>CAWEEA010000023.1:0-300411 GCA_963807985.1 uncultured Alphaproteobacteria bacterium | reverse complement strand
CGCGCCTGGTGGCGAATTGGCTGGCGCCTGGCCGGCGCAGGTCCCGCCTACCGATCCTCGGATCATCACGGAAATCGACCGGTTGCTCACGTCGCCGGGCTGAGAGTTGGCGCTCCGGCGAGCGGACTAACTTGCGCCCAGTCATCATTGCTGCAGCAAGATCAGTCCGTGTCGAAATCGCAGTGCAGTGGAGCCGGTATAGCCTCGAATACGTGCGCGAGGCTGGAGGGGACGATGGGCAAACTGGTGCCAGCGCTGCCATGCCAAAAGAGACTCGCATCCGCCTGCGGCCCGCCGCGATCCATCAACCGCCGCAATGCCGTGAGCTTCGCCTGATCTTCGCAGAACCCATCGAGCATCTGGACCAGGTAAGAGAGATGTTCGACCGGATCGAACCCCGATACGAGGCCCGGCTTGCCCGGATCATTCACGAGGTGTTTGAGGGCGCCGCCCGGCATCGGGGGGGGGGCGCGCAGCTTTGCGTGGCATCGGTGACGCCGTGGTCGGGGTTTGAGGGTTTGAGGGTTTGAGGTTGGACCGGAGGGTTCGATCTGGGGCGATTGCCCCGTCGATTACGGCGGCAGTTTGGCAATTTGGCGCGCGAGCATGGTGAAGCCGGCCTGGTAGGGATACGCGGTCGGCAGTGCGAGCTTGAAGCGGGTGACCATCTCGGTCACGCGCGCGGCGACCTTGATCAGGCCCAGGCGTATCGTGTCGAACTGGGCCTCGCGCCAGAAGGAGTTGCGCGGCGCCAGGCCGCGACGGGTCAGCATCAGCCAATAGGCGGCGGTGCGGATCAGCAGGCGGAACTGGTTGGCGGTCGCCTTGCGGCAGGAGGTGCGGTCGGAGGCGAGGAGCAGCTTGCGCGCCTTGATCAGGCTCTCGGCCTGCCCTCTGGCGCAATAGAGCTTCTCGTAGAGCGCTTGCGGCAGGCCCGGCAGGTTGGTGACGATGAACCGGCTGTCGGCCACCTGCGAGCCGGCCTCGAGGCGGGCGATGACGCAGCGCTCGACGTTCCAGCTCTTGGCGGCGTAGCGGAAATCGCCCCAGCGGCGGACCTTGTCGCCTTCGCCATCGAGGCGGCCGAGGGCGGCGTCCTCAACGAGCGGGCCGACCTGGCGCAGCAGCACCGGGTTGCCGGCCAGACCGAAGATGTAGCCGATGCGGTTGCGCTCGCACCACGCCATCGCCTCGGGCCGGCCATAATGGCTGTCGCCGCGCACAGAGCCTGCCCTCGGGCGCGGCAAAGCCGCGACCCGTGGGATCTCGACCGCCGGCCAGCGGGCCCGGATGCGGCCAATGACATGGCGCAGCACCATTGCCACCTCGGCCCCGTCCGGCGTCTTGCCGGGGCGCAGGATGACGGCGACAGGCTTGCCGGTGGTCGCCTCGTAAATGTGGATCGGCAGAAAGCCGCGAAGGATCTTCGAGGGCGAGGCCGATGGAGGCATGCATACTGGCTGCCGTCTGCCGTTCGCGGGCATCATCCTGCAAGCGTTCGAAATGCTGCCTTTTCGCCTCCGGCGGCCCGTAATGACGAGCCATCGTTTCCGTGCCGTCATCCCGCATGACTGACACTTCGGGCCAATTGGCAGGATCAAGAAGATTCAGCGCATGGACGGCCATAAGGGCAGGGTCGCCAAGGTCCGACTGATCGCTAGGCGGACCGAGAGCGCGGCCGCTTGGCGGAGGAGACCGGAAAGGGTCTCTCGCAGCACGTCCGGCCCAAAAGCTCCATAGAGGCCGATAAGATGTTCGAACATCTGACGTCGCGAAGGATATCTCTTTAGGCTCTCCAAGCTGGCAGTGCCGACCGGCTCTTTTTGCAGGGCGTTTAGTCCAACATTGCGCCGTCGCCTCGTAATAGGTGAGACTCGCATCCTCCGTCGAAGGCGTGCGAGATCGAGCTGATCCTCCGGGGCGTTGTCGGCTGGGGCGCATGTGATTGAGCGCCCTCCGCGCGCCGCGCTGGAAAGCGGTCGGAAGCGCTATCGCATCCTCCTCCGCGCCGCCGCATCAATCAGCTTGCCAACGAGCTGAACAGCGTTCCGCGGGTCAAGCACCACGGCCTGCGCCACAAATGCGTGGCGTCAAACTTCTCGACAAGTTCTCATGCCGGCTACACTCGTCCTGAATGCCGCCAGCGACGAGCGGGCACAAATCCCAGCAAAACATTGCGAGGGGATCAAACGAGACGATCGTCTCGTTTGTGCTAGCTCTCATTCTTCTTACCTCTGGCAGCGTGGGCGCAGGGGGTGATTGTGGTTCAAAATTGGCCCGGCGATGTTCCCTGCGGTGCACTCAAGAAGAACCCTAACAAGGGCACGTGGACGGTAAACAGAACACTAGGGCGTGTCGTCAATTACGGCAACGCTGCGCGTAAAGCGAGTCGAATATCGAGAACGTACAGTAAAACGAGTTTAGCGCCACAGGAATTGATGTGGAATATGGAGAGTCGGCTGCACGAGGCTGACCCATGACCCGAATATGGATTGGGCGATGATCAGTGGGAGCGGATAAGGGACTTGCTTCCCGGGAAAACCGGAGATGGCGGCCTCACCGCGAAGACAATCGCCGCTTGGTCGAGGCGGTCCTCTACCGATACCGTGCGGGAATTCCATGGCGCGACCTGCCGGAACGGTTTGGCGACTGGAAGAACACGCACCGGCGGTTCAGCCGCTGGGCCAAAAACGGGGTTTGGCCGCGCGTGTTTGAACATCTGGCCGCCGCTGCCGACAACGAATACGCGATGATCGACAGCACCATCATGCGCGCCCACCAGCACAGCGCCGGCGCGCCCAAAGAAAGATGAGGATCAAGCCATTGGCCGCAGCCGCGGGGGGCTGAGCTCAAAAATCCATGCCCTGGTCGACGCTCAGGGCCAGCCATTGGCTCTCCTGCTGACCCCGGGACAGGCGCATGATCTGGTCGGCGCCGACGCGCTGCTGCCGCAAATGGCCGCCGGCCTGCTGATCTCCAACCGCGCCTTCGACGCCGACAAGCGCGTCCTCGAACCGCTGGCCGCGGCCGGCAAATCCGCCGTCATCCCGCCCGGCCAAACCGCGTGAGGCCGCGCGAATTCGACCGCGAACGCTCTAAAGCGCGTCACCTGATCGAGAACTTCTTTTGCAAGCTCAAGCAGTTCGGCGCCATCGCCACCCGCTACGACAAAACCGCCCGAAATTTCCGCGCCGCCATCCACCTCGCCGCCGCTAAAATCTGGCGCAATTGACGACACGCCCTAGAGCATGATCCTGAGAGTTTGAATCAAAAAGTATTCCCACGCATCGAGTTTTGTGATTCAAGATGCTGGCTGGGGTTGGGGGCCAGCATCGGATGGCAAGACCCTATTCGCAGGACCTGCGGGATCGTGTGGTTGCGTCGGTGGCGAGCGGTCGCACCTGTCGGGTCGACGGCGGCGCTGTTTGGGGTGAGCGTCGCCAGTGTGGTGAAGTGGTCGCAGCGCTGGCGGGCGAGCGGCAGTGCTGCGGCCAAACCGATGGGCGGCTGGCGGCCGTTGCGGCTGACCGGCGAGCGCGCGTGGTTGTTGGCGCGGATCGCCGAGAAGCCGGATCTGACCTTGCGGGCGGTGGTGGCCGAGTTGGCCGAGCGCGGCACGCCGGCGAGCTACGGCGCAGTGTGGCGCTTTTTCAAGCACGAGGAGATCACGTTTAAAAAAACACTGCACGCCAGCGAACAGGATCGCGCCGACATCGCCCGCCGCCGGACCCGGTGGAAGACGCATCAGGGCCGACTTGATCCGCGGCGCCTGGTATTCATCGACGAGACCTGGGCCAAGACCAATATGACCCGCCGGCATGGGCGCTGCCGCCGCGGCGCGCGCCTGGTCGCCAAGGTGCCGCACGGCCGCTGGCGTACGCTGACTTTTTTGGCAGCGCTGCGCCACGACCGCATCACTGCTCCTTGCGTCATCGACGGGCCGATCAACGGCACCAGTTTTCGCGCCTATATCGAGCAGTTTCTGGTGCCGACCCTCAGTCCCGGCGACGTCGTCGTCATGGACAATCTCGGCAGTCATAAGGGCAAGATGGTGCGCCGCCTGATCCGCAGTGCCGGCGTCAAGCTGTTCTTCCTGCCGCGCTACTCGCCCGATCTCAATCCGATCGAACAGGTCTTTGCCAAGCTGAAGACCCTGCTGCGCAAAACCGATCCGCGCACCATCGAGGCCACCTGGCGCGGCATCGGCGACCTGCTCGGCCATTTCACCCCGCCGAATGCGCCAATTACCTCGCCAATGCAGGCTATGCTTCAGCCTAACAGGATCACGCTCTAGTGGCGCTGAGCAGCCGCTGCCGGGGTGATCGGTAGCGGCGGGGGAAACCGCGATGCGAACTTTCCGACACGGCGCCGAGGCGGTGCAGAAATGGTCGAGCCGAACCACGAGCGGCAGAGAAAACACCCGGACCATGATCGATGTCGGCAATAGCAGCGGATCGTCAGTCAGGGTCAGCGCGACCGGGCCCGGGGCGTCGTCGGGATCACCGATATCGCTCGATTCCCCCTTGAAGCCGGCGATCGGGTGCAAGCTCAGCGCGACCCGAACCAGCCCGTCGGCCTGATCCTTTTTGGGGAGAACCCGCGCGAGAACGTCGAACCGCCGCGCGCCGTCATAGACCGGGATCGAAAAGTTGCGGTTCGCCGCGCCGGCTCCGGCCGCGATTGCCTGGCGCAGGCGCTCCACCGCCGTCAGCGGGTCGACCGCGCTGCGGCGGAAGGCTTCGGCAAGCGGCGGCTTGCGGCTGGTGTCGTCCGCGCCGCGCTCGGCCACGATCGCATCGCCACGGGCGACAAATCGCATGCTGACGCGATTGTTGCGCCGCTTGCGCAAGTCAAAAAGGGCGTCGTAGCGCGCCGGCTCTGCCGCCCGGTCGGCGACGATTCGCCCGGTGGCGCGCGCGGTTCCGTCGAAATGGCTGACGAGGCGCGGCAGTCCCTCTGTGCGGATCTCGATCTCGTCGTCGTAGGCGATTTTGCCGCCGCGCAGCTTCAGCCGAATTTGCGCTGCCGGGAGGCCGGCCCAATAGGCGCTGTAGACAGCTGTGATCTCATCGGCGCGGGAGGGGCCGCCCGGCGCCGCAAACACCAGGGCGATGGCCAGAACGGCGGCCTTGCCCGCGACATGACCGGTTGCGGGCTCGGGACTCACGCCGGCAGATAGCTCCAGGCGGCGCCATCCCACACGATTCTCTCGCCGCTCGGAAAGCGCAGCTCGAGAGTGCCGGTCTTGGACCGGGTCCGGCGCACCTCGCCGCCGGCCTCCAGTTGCTCGGCCTCCCAGCGGTCGGTCAACGCCAGCCCGATCCGGCCCGGGCTCAGCCCATCCTTGTGCAGCGCAATCGCATCGTCGAGAAGCTCGCGCACAGGGCTCATCTCGTGATCTCGCTGTTGTCCCCGAAGAGAGCACTATCCCGCGCAATGCCGCGCTTGGCAAATCGCGCCGTTCCCGACCGCGGATTGCACTGGCGAGGATGGGCTCATGGCCCGCGACAAATAACGTTGAGCAGCGCCTGGCGCTTGTCGGTCGTGACCGCATGGAGCGCGCGTTCGAGCGCACCCGGCAGGGCTGCCGGATCCTCGACGCGTTCGCCATAGCCACCGGCGGCGGCGCAGACCTGTTCGAAGGCCGGCAGTTCGTCGAGGTCGATCAGCGGCGGCTTGTTGCTGCGCATCGCCTCGCCCTGCGGGTACATCGCGCTGGTCGCCCGCCGCACCGCGCCCCACATCGAATTGTTCATGATCACGAACAGCACCGGCAGGCCATGCGCCGCGGCGGCGTGGTGGAGCGCCACCGGATTGCCGAACAGGTGCGAGCCGTCGCCCAAAGTGGCGATGACCAGCCGGTCGGGCGCCGCGAGCTTCGCGCCGAGCGCTGCGCCGCCGCCCCAGCCGAGCCCCGAGGCCGGGCTCGACCCGAAATAGCTGCCCGGCAGATTCGATCCGCAATGCTCGGCCATCAGCGTGTATTCGTTGACCAGGATCGCGTCCTCGGGCTTGGCGCGGTCGATGCACGCGCTGGCCCAGGCCATGTGAATCGGGCGGAGGCCGGCGACCGTCTCGCGGTTTTTTTGCCAGCCGGCCCGCTGTGCTTCCGCGAGACCGGCAACCCGCTGCCGTCGCGCATCGACGGCCGATTTGGCGATGTGGCGGTCGAGCGCCGCGGCGAGTTCGGGCAGTGCCGTCGCCGGCGCACCAGTCACTGCGAGGTCGCACGGAAATCCGCGAATTGGATAGCGCGAGAACAGGGGATCGACGCCCAGATGGACGATTTTGCATCGCGGCTGCGGCGCCTTGAGGCTTGGGACCCAGGGGACGTCGCATTCGAGCACCAGGATCGCGTCGGCATCGTCAAGATACGGGGTACCGTCATAGCCGAGATGGCAGGGATGGTCGGCGGCAAGGCACAGATGGCGCGGCCGGTGCTGCACGACCGGGATCGCAAAGCGCAGGGCGAGATCGCTCAGCGCCGCCACCGCCGCGGGATCGCGACCGGCGCTGGCGGTGATAATCAGCGGATTTTCCGCCGCGGCAAGAATTCGCGCGGCCTCGTCGATCGCCGCTTTGTCGGGACCAGGCGGCGAGGCCGCGACACGGCGGCCCGGCATGTCGTAGGCGAAGCCCGGCAGCGGCGACGCCAGCACCTCGCGCGGCAGTGACAGGTAAACCGGGCCCTGCGGCGCGCTGGTGGCGACGGCGAGAGCGCGGTCGACCACGGTTTCGAGCTGCTGGCCATTGCGCAATTCGTAATCCCATTTGACGATCTCGCGCACCATCCCGGCCTGGTCGAACATCTCCTGCGCCCAGTGGATGTAGACGTCGCGCGCGCCGGCCATGCCCTCCTCGGTCAAGGGCGAGCGGCCGGCGGTGAAGAGCATCGGGACGTTCTCGCGCGCGGCGTTGAAGGCGGCGCACACGCCGTTGGCGGTGCCGACGCTGACATGCACCATGACCGCCGGGACCCGCCCGGTGACCATTGCATAGCCATGGGCCATCGACAGCGCCAAATTCTCGTGGGTGGCGATAACCGGCCGAGGAACCGGCGTCCCGGTCCGCGCGGCTTTGGCGAAGGCCTCGACCAGCGGAGCGAAATCGGTTCCGGCATTGGCGAATAGATACTCGACGCCACGTTCGGCGAGCAGCGTGAGGTAGGCCTCGGCCACACTGTCGACCGTCACTTCCTTGCGCGCCATCGCATCCTCCCTCACTCCGCCTCACCCGGCGCAGGCAAGCATAGCGCGCTTCGAGCGGCTCGAAACAGCGTTCCGATGCTTGATCTCAGCTTTGCCCATCATAAATTAGTGAATCTAACTAATCTGTCTATGGCGATGGACGAGACGATCACCGCAGCCGAGGCGAATCGGAGCTTCTCGAAGCTGCTGCGGGCAATCCGTGAAGGGCGCAGCTACGTGATAACGGCGCATGGGCGACCGGTAGCTCGGATCGGTCCCGTTCCCGACGGAGACGCGACGGCCGCCAAAGCCAAAGAGGCGCTGCTCGCCCGCTTGGAGGCCCAGCCGGTGACCGACATCGGACCCTGGATCCGCGACGAGCTTTACGAGGATGAGTCGTGAGGGTAGCCCTCGATACGAATGTCTTGGTCTATGCGGCGGGCGTCAACGGATTGCAACGAAAGATGGCAGCACTCCGGCTGCTGCGCAAATTGTCGGTGGAGAACACTGTATTGCCGGCGCAGACCTTGGGCGAACTGTACAATGTCCTGGTGCGCAAGGCCGCGCAATCTCGAGCCGAGGCTCGGTTGATCGTCCTCGGTTGGATCGATGCGTTTCCGGTGGCTGAAACTTCTCCCGCGGTTGCAGCCGCCGCCATTGGTCTCGCAACCGATCACCGGCTCGGAATTTGGGATGCCGTGATCCTCGCCGCCTCGGCTCAGGCCGGTTGCAGATTGCTGCTTTCGGAAGATCTGCAGGATGGCTTCACCTGGAGTGGGCTTACCGTAACGAACCCATTCTCGTCGTCGCCGCACACACTGCTCGCGGCGTTGCTTGATGGCTGACCGCTCAGCGACGCCCGGGTCGGATTAGGCGGCGGTTGGGTGGCGCGGCAGGGGGCGGCCGTCGAGGCCGTCAGCGGCGAGGCCGAGATGCCGCAGCACTGTCGGCGCGATGTCGATCAGCGACGTGCGCTGGCGATAGGTTCCCACGGCGAAACCGCCGCCGCTGACGAACAGGAACGGGCGCTGCTCGTTGGCGCCAAGCCCGCCATGCTGGCCGAAGCCGGTGATGTCCTTGGGCTCCGAGTGATCGCGGACGATATGGCTGTGGCCACAAACACCATGCGGGTTCATTCGGTCGTCGGCCTTCAGGGTGATCGCAACCCCCGCCGGCGAGCCCATCGGCAAGCCGATCTCGCCGAGAGCGCCGCCGGTGAACACTCCGCCGACCCAAGGCTCGGCTTCTAGAAACCGCGCGACCTGGGCCACGAGCGGGCTCTTCGGCTCGGCAAAATAAATGAGGGCCGCGGTGCCGTTAGGCGCGACGACGACCTCCGACGATCCCGGCGCGCACTTCAACCCGGCCGCGACCAACAGCGCGTCGAGGTCGATCGTCTCGTCGACGCTCTCCATCCCGTGATCGGAACCGACGACAAACAGGATGTCCTCACCGCCGGGATCGAGCCTGGCCACGGTTTCGGCGACCCGGCGTACATTCTCGTCGGCGCTGGCGATCGCCGCGCGATGTGCTGGAGAGCCCAACGGCGTGTGGTGGCCGGTGTAGTCGGGCTCCGACAGCCACAGCAAGGCCAGCGCCGGGGCGCGCTCGCGCAGAACCTCGGCGCAGAAGCGCTCGGCCACGGCGGTGTCGCCGGCGTCGCCCTTGGCGACTGCGAGCCCTTCCTCGGCCGGCAATGACCGGCGCCCGGGGCCGAAACTGCCGGCGGCGTTGTAGACCCAACCATGGCCGTCGGGATCGAGGAAATACGCAGCCCCCGGCGACACGTTCGAAAACGCGATCGCGCTCTCGCCGGCGCGGGCGAGGCGTTCGGCCATCGTCGGCATGTGCAGGGTGCGGCCGGTGGCGCGGTGCAGGCGGTCGCGGAAATCGGGCTTGCCGACCGACAGGCAGACCAGCCCGTCGCCTTCATCGAGCGCCATCGTGTTGCCGAGCAGGCCGTGGCGCGCCGGCAGGCAGCCGGTGGCGATCGAGGCGGCACTCGTCCGCGTCGTCGACGGGAACACGCCGGCATGATTGACGAATTGCGCCGAGCGCTGGCCGAGCTCGCAAAGAAATGGCGCGTCCGCTGGCGTTATCAGATCGCGTCGCAAGCTGTCGCAAATGACGATGACGGCGCGGTTCATCCTGATATTCCTTCGGTTCGAGCGCTCTCCACGGCGCCGGGGTCGCGGGCCAGCATAGCCCGGCGCAATGCCGATGGCAGCGGCGTCTTTTCGCCGGTGGCGTTGACGACCAGGATCAGCAAGGCCCGCCCGAGCGCGCACAACCCGTCGCGCCAAACCGCGTATTCCATTTCGAAACTGGTGTTCCCGATCCTGACCGTGCGGGCCGTGACTAGGACCTCGTCGCCGTAGCCGAGCGGCCGGTGATAGCGTATGCTGGTTTCGGCCATGACCGGCCCCGGCGATCCCGCCGATAATGCCGGCAGACCCGCGGTTTCGAGGTAACGATTGCGCGCCTCCTCGAACCACTCGAAATAGGCGCGGTGATTGGCATGCCTGAACGGGTCGCATTCGCTCCAGCGCACCCGGTGCCGGATCGCAAACGACCACCCCGGCTCAACCCCGAACTCCGCGAATTGCGCTGCCTGCGCCTCTGTCATGACTTAGGCTTCCGCGTGATCTTCTCCCTCGCCCTCCCCAGACTTGATCCGGGGATCACGGGGAGAGGGCGGGGTGAGGGGCGCGTTGAACACACGATCAATTTTAGAGCCAGCACCGCCGAAGCAGCAAATGGGAGGTCCAGATTGCCACAGCCGAAAGTACGCTCTTGCCGTGATTTCGGACGTGGCGCGAACCAGCGTACTGGGGCGGGTTCCAGAGCCTAGTCCAGCCGACGACGGCCGGCGCTGGCGATTTAGGGCGGGTCGGTGGCGACGATTTCGGCGGCGAGTGTAGTGAGGACCAGTGATTGTTGGTCTGCGGTCATTCCGGGCGGCAGCCGGCCGGCGGCGAAGCCTTCTTCTTCGCGTAACAGAGCGGCAACGCGCGATTCCATACCTTCTCGATCGGCCTTGGCGGCCTCGCGGTCTTTCTTGAGATCGCGGTAGATGGTCCAACCGAACGAAGCGAGGCTGACAATCAGCGCAGCGAACGAGATAGGATCGAAGATGCGCTTTGACTGCGCTTCGAGCGGATCCTTCGCGAGTTCCCGTTCGACATCGTGCCGGAGCCCATTACCGATGGTTCCCGTCAGCCGCTCAGCGGCGCGGCGCGCTATCGCAGCGACTTTGGTGTCATCGCTCATTGTCTCACTCCGCTTTAGACGCTGCTGTCAGAGCATCGGCGACGACTTGCTGAAGAAGCTGCTCGCAGGCGGCAGTATCTCCGGCAAGGCGCTCCATCAACTCGCGAAACCGCACGCCTTCGATCTGTTCCACCGTCGCGCACAACGCGTCGAAATCCGCTGGTACGTCTGTACGGCCCGCTGCGCCGGCCTGCTGTAGAGCACGTGCCAGCGCGGTGAGCCAGCGGGAAGCATAGCCCGATTGAGTTGCTCTAGCGATCAGGACCGCGGCCAGCCCGTGTGCCAGCGCTTCCGGTCGCTCATTCTTGTTTTATGCGATATAGACCGGGAGATTCGAATGGCTAACTCCGATGCCTTCTGGAGTGCCTTCCGCATAAGAAAACCGAAGCGCCGTCTCCTCGAAATGCTGCGCTGTTTCGGGATGTCCTAACTCGTCTTGCAGATCGGCAAGCGCTGAGAAGACCGCACCGAGCAGCTCCACAGAATTCTCGCGCTCGGCCACTTCTCGGCAGTGGCGCAGCAATTCGCCGGTCTCATCGTATCGCCTCAACCTCAACAGCGGTCCGTAGTCGTTGAACAGGAGCCGTGCCTGTTCGAGAGCGGTCGCGCCCCGCTCTCTTTTGCTCTCGAATCCCTCACGACTCAGGTCCAGTGCCTGCTGCCATGCCCCAAGCCTAAGCGCACACGCACGACCGATATCACAGGTGATTTCGCGCACGTTCCAGATCGAGACGTTTTCGTTCGGGCCGGCGGGGTCCGGTAGCGTCTTCATGTGCTCGCGCAGCTCCATTACGCGCTGCAGAACTTTCTCATTCTTGCCCTGGCGAATAAGGATCTGGAGGCGCCAGCACTCGTCTGATAGCTGCGCCCACGGCCCAAGACCGGCGCGCTTTGTATACTCGGGCTTCTCCCCGATCACATTTAGAGCCTCGCTAAGGCGGCCGGTGTCCATAAGTAGGTTGGTTAGATCCCCGGCCACGGATGATGCCAATCGAAACTCCTTCAGCTCGACCGCCCGCGTGATCACCGCACGCATTTCAGCTTCGGCCTCTTGCATCTGCCCGGCCTCTTTGAGAAACCGTGCCAACCTAAAGCGATCGGTCAATCCTCCTTCGGTCCCTGTCGTTGCTTCGACGACGCGCCGCATCCGCGGCAATAGTGCGGCAACCGTCGCCGGTCCGTAATCGACGAGGTCGACCTGCTCAAGCATCGACGACGCGGTCCGCCACTCCCCGCGCCGAGCCAAATAGGGGAAGGCGGCAAGACCGGCACGGACGATGATATTCCCGGCTTCGGGCGATTCCCCATATTCCTGCAGCCCGCGTGCCATCAGGGTCCGCCAGGTTGCAGCGAGCCCTATATCGACCGCTTCCTGGAACGCGGGCCCGGCCTCGGCTCGCCCGGCTTCCGCGACGCCGGGATGGATCAGCACCCCGAAACGTTTGCCGTCTTCGCTGGTTTGCTTTTGATCGACGAGACCCGCCTCGGTAAGCGGCGCTAATACCTGGGCGATATCGGGCACCGGCCCGGGCCGGCCGAGCCGCTTCAGCAAATCTGCCCAGTTGGCTTCGATGACCGCGCTCAAGCGATCATTCTCCTCGAGGGCGCACAGGAAATGGAAAAACGTGCGCGCCGCCTCGGGCAGCGCACCGGCGATACCGGCGCTCCAATCACGCAGGGTGGCCGTAAACATCGCGCCATCGAAGCGGGTTTGGCCGTCGCGGAAAAACGCGTCGAGTTCGCTTGCCCCTTGTGTCGCTTCGGCGCGATCCAGCTGAGCGGTCAAACGCTGCGGATCGGCGGCCAGGTTTTCGGCCAATTCGATCAGTTTCGGATGACCCTGCACCAGTCGTAAAGTGCGACGGACCAGCTGACGGCCTGTCTCCAGCGGGACGCCTCTCACCTTTCCGTCCAGCAGTCGCCGAAAGTTCGGCAATTCGCGGACTAGCAGCAGCGCCTCGTCCAGCGGCAATGCGTGCACCGGGATGATTTCGATCGAGTCGGGCAGGCCGGACGCGCGGATGCGGCTTGTCAAGATCGCTCGTGAGAGACCGCCCGGCGTCAGTAGCGCATCGACCAGCATGCCCCAGCGCTCGTCCCGCCACTGGCCGGACTCCGCTCAGCAGGCTTTCCAGATTGTCGAGCACGACAAGAATAGCGTTATTCTCGAGCAACTCGATCAGTCGCGGCAGCCAGCCCTTCAGCGTCGCCAAGCTGTCGACGACATGAACCATCGCGAAACCGGGTAGCTGCCTTTCCATCGCGAGCGCGAAATCGCGCAACGCCAGCTGGATTTCCTTGTCTGCTTCGGGCGCCCGGAACCAGACGAAGCCCTGGAACCGACCGACCGCCTGATGGTGGTAGGTCAGCTCGACCGCGCAGGCGGTCTTGCCGGCCCCGGCCATACCATGGAACAGAACCCCGCTCTTTTCTCCGTCGGCAGCAAGCGCGGCGCTTGCTCGGGTCATCGCCGCGACTCGACCGACAAAGTGCTCGGGCTGATCGGGAAACTCCGCGAGCCCGGTGTCTGGCACCGCAAATCCCGTTACCGCGCGCTTGGGTGGCTCCAGTTGCAGATCAGCAGCTTTCGCGCCAAACAATGCCGGTGTCGCGACAGAAAGCGCTCCGGCAGCAGCGCCGTTGGGTCCCGTAGCAGTGTTCAGCGCACCCTGTAGTGCACGCGGCAAATTCTGCCGCTGGCGGAACAACCCATCGAATAACGAACGAGCCAGCACCATCGCGAATTCGTCTTCGACCGCGTAACGCATCGCCACGACAGCGCAATCGAGGCCGTTCACAAGAGCTCGCGCCACGGTTGGTGTTGCCTTGGGGGCCTGCTCCGCAGCGTCTGGTGGTTGCGGGCCGGCCGCCGCGTCCCTTTGCGGCTCCGCGAGGCCGAGCCAGGAAAGAGTTTGCTGGATGCTGGTCGCCGCCGAGAGGCAGGACGACAGGACAACGAGCTTCAGCCGCCGGCCGGATTGCCGCAGCAGCTCGGCGACATCATCCGAGGAAATCAGGTCGGGCCGGCCGTTCGGTGTCTCCAACACCAGCGAGCCGGGCAGGCCGTGGCCGGAAAAATGGACGACGTCCCAACCGTCACCTTCCTGGAGGGCGTCGCGCAGGCTGTCACGGGTAATTCCGTATTGCAATACGCGCAGCTCAATCGCAAGACCGGCGCCGCCGATGAGGCGGCGAACCAATGTCTGCAGCATCTGGCGCTCCCGCCTCAGGTTCAGCGGACTGCCTGCGGGCGGTAGACTGAACAACGCCAACAGACGCAGCCGATCACCGATCGGCGCCGCCGTTGGGGGCTGCGTACCGGGGGCCTCGAAAACTAGGCTCACCCCCTGCAGCGCCAGCGGCTTACCCCGAGCATGCGCTATCTCAAGCGGCATGACGAGGAGCTGCTCCGCGGTTTGTGGTACAACGACCCGGACGACGATTGGTGGAAAGCCGTGCGCGAGGATCTTGTCGCCGATTTGCTGGCCGAGCACGGTGTTGCCGATCCAGGCGCCGACCTCCTGGAGAAGGCGCCGCTCATCGGCACCCCGCCTGTCGGGTGCCGAATAATGCCGCAGGTAGGTCGGCAGATCGAACAGCGCCTGATATTTCGGTTCGGCCGGGTCCAGCTCGACAGCGTGATCGGCTAAAAAGGCGCCATCGGCGTCGGTCAATCGCCAGCGCCAGTGGTTCGCGTCGGTGAACTCGGAAATTTCCAGGCGGAGGGTCATAATTGCCGCTCTCCCCGACAAGTTCTTATTGTTTAACCATACATCAAAAGTTCCACATTGCCAATAGAAACGGAGTTCGGCTGATATTTATTAACGCTTCTCGCGATTTCTCGACACCTTCTGAGGTAGATAGTATATATACGGGATATTTTCATTATCATTGAAAGCCCCTTTATCGTATGAAAGTAATCAATAGAGTAAGCAATTTCCGTTTCTAGCCGGCCGCGGCCAGCGCTCTCCCGGCTCGTAGAGGAGCTCAGCCGACTTTACAAAGGATCATCGCCAGTGCCGCGCCCAGCGCCATTTTTGAAGATATGCGCGAGGCTCGCGTGAATTGAGTGGACGTGCGAGACAGAGCCGATGACGGCGGTTCGGCTGAAGCATGGTGAGTCCGCGGGGGCGGTGGCGCTGCTGGGTTCGCGGCGGTTCGGGCCGTTGTTCTGGGCGCAGTTCCTGTCGGCGTTCAACGACAATGCGGTGAAGAACGCGCTGGTGCTGATGATCGCCTACCGCGCCGGCGACGCCAGGCAGATATCGGCGCAGATCCTGATCCCGCTCGCCGGTGGGCTGTTCATCCTGCCGTTCTTTCTGTGCTCGGCGACGGCGGGACAGCTCGCCGACCAGCACGACAAGGCTTGGCTGATCCGGCTGATCAAGCTCAGCGAGATCGCGCTGATGCTGGCCGCCGCCGCGGGGGTCGTTGTCGGCAGCACGACCGTGCTCCTCGCCATTCTTTGCGTAATGGGGGTCGAGGCCGCGTTCTTTGGCCCGCTCAAATACGCGATCCTGCCGGATCTGCTCGCCCCTCGCGAGCTGTTGCTCGGCAACGCGCTGGTCGAGGCCGGCACGTTCATCGCGATCCTGCTCGGCACGATCGCCGGCGTCTTGATCGCCGGGCGTCACGGCGCGCTGTTGGTCGCGGCATTGATCGTGACGGTGGCGCTCGCCGCCTGGGGCATCAGCCTAATGATCCCGCCGACAAGTGCGGCGGCGGCGCAAAGCCCGGTGCGCTGGAACCTCTTCGCCGCGACGACGCGGGTAATCCGCGAAGCCGCCGCCGACGCGGTTCCGTTCCGGTCGATGCTCGGGATCTCGTGGTTCTGGCTCGTAGGGGCGATTTATCTGTCCCAATTCCCGGGCTATGTGCGCTTCATCCTGGGCGGCGAGGAGGCGGTGGTGACCCTGTTCCTGACCGTCTTCTCGATCGGGATCGCGCTCGGCTCCTTGATGTGCACCAGGATTCTGCGCGGCCGGATCAGCGCCGGCACGGTGCCGTGGGGCGCCCTCGGCATCGGCTTGTTCTCGATCGATCTGTGGCTGGCGAGCCCGGTCGCGGCAACCAGTGGCGCGCTGACCAGCCTCGGCCCGTTCCTCACCGTCCCCGGGCATTGGCGGATCCTCGGCGATCTGCTCGGCATCTCGGTCGCCGGGGGGATCTTTATCGTGCCTTTGTATGTGCTGCTCCAGGCCGCGAGCGCCCGCCAACACCGGGCCCGCGCCATCGCCGCAAACAATGTAATCAACGCGGCGGCGATGGTCTTCGCCGCGGCAGCAACGATCGTGCTGATCGCGTCCGGCGTCAGCGTCCCCGGCCTGTTCCTGCTGACCGGAATCGCCACGCTTGTCGTGGCGGCGTTGTTCTGGCGGCTATTGCGGAGCCTTGCGCTCCCCGCAGTCGCGGTCGAAGGAGATGGCGGATGACCGCAGCCACCGATCCGCCTCGCTCTTTCGCCCGACGGCGAGGTCATCGCCGCCGGCTTTCTCGCCCAGTGAGAAGGGCACGAACGAGGCTGCACAGCAACGCCGCCATCTCGCGGATCGTGGCAACGATCTCCCGCGGCAGCGAGGGTGAGCGCACCCCGGATCGGCCCGCGACCGCGACCCCGGCGAGGCGAAACAGCGGTGCTGCGCGTCGCAGGTGCGCCCGGTCGCTGACCAGCACCACCGTTCGCAGCCCGCGCGTGCGCAACAGGAGCGCCGTTTCGCGCGCGTTGCCGACCGTGTCGCGCGAATGGGGCTCGATCAGCAATGCCGCTTGCGGAACGCCGCCCGTCAGCGCAATGCGGCGCATGATTTCGGCTTCGGGCTCGGATCCCCGACCGCCGCCCGACAGCAAGAGCACCGGCGCTACTCCCTCCCGATAAAGCCGAACCCCGCGCCCGACTCGCCGCTGCAACCGCGCCGACGACTTGCAGCCGAGCACGACGATTGCGTCAGCCCTCGGTGGGGATCGCGAAGACATGCCGTTTATGAGCAGGTTGACGATCCGAGCGCATTTGATCAACTCTAGTTAGTCTAGTCAGGAAGTTTTTGTATGGCTGATAAATATGCCGGCCACGCCCCCGCGAGTTGGCAGCTTCAGGACGCGAAGGCGCGCTTCAGCGAGCTCGTCAAGAGAGCCCGCGAGCAGGGTCCGCAGCATGTCAGTGTCCGAGGAGAGCCGGCCGTTGTCGTAATATCGGAGAAGGAATTCGCCAAGCTCGTGTCGCCGCGCGCATCGATCGTCGACCATATTCTGGAGGGTGAGCCCTGGCCGGACGATCTGGTCGACGCTATCAATGCCCGACCGCACGATACAGGCCGAGACGTCGACCTCTAATGTATCTTGTCGACACCAACGTATTGTCCGAGGCGCGCCGAAGCAGCAACGAGGCTCGGAGCTGGCTGCGTTCGGTCGATCCCGCTGCAATCTATATCAGCGTCATCACGCTTGGCGAAATCATGAAGGGGATTGCGCTCAAGGCCCGGACGGATATACGCGCCGCCACCTCGCTAACGGTCTGGCTGGAACAGTTGCGAGGCGATCACAGCGACCGAATTCTGCCGATTAGCGATGATGTCGCACTCGCGTGGGGCCGACTTGCCGCCGAGCGGCCACGTTCGATGGCAGACGGGCTGATCGCGGCGACGGCGGCCGTTCACGGCAAGATCATCGTCACCCGCAACGTTAGCGATTTCGTGGACGTCCGTGTGCCTGTCATTAATCCTTGGGAGCGCTAAGGCCGATTCGAAGCCACGGGGATTAGGTCCTTATCGCCGCGCGCGCCTTCGTTATCGCGGCCATGACCCGGCGGGGGGTGATCGGGGTTTCGTTGAGTTCGGCACCCAGCGGGGCAAGGGCATCTCGCACGGCGTTGGCGATCGCCGTGGGCGGAGCGACGGCACCCCCTTCGCCCATTCCCTTCATGCCGTATTCGGTGTGCGGGGTTGGGGTGTGCAAGTGGCCCAGCTTGATCCCCGGCATCTCCGCCGCACCAGGCACGAGATAATCGGAAAGCGTGCCGACGAGCGGCTGGCCCGTCTCGTCGTAAGGGATCTCTTCGTAGAGCGCGGTGCCGATCCCCTGGACGACGCCACCCCTGATCTGGCCCGCGACGATCATCGGGTTGACCATCGTGCCGCAATCCTCGGCGACGGCGAAGTCGAGCAGTTCGACAAATCCCGTCTCCGGATCGACCGCGACCACCGCGCCATGCGTCGCATACGAAAACACGCCGGTGCCGATCGCCGGCTCGTAGGTTGCGGTCGCATCGAGCAGCGGGTCGACCCCCGGGGGCAATCCATCCATCCGCAGATGCGCGACCTTGGCGATCTCCGCCACCGAAACCGAGCCTTGCGGCCCCCGCACCGCTCCGTCGGCATAACGCACCTGTGTCGGATCGGCTTGCAGCAAATGGGCTCCGATCTGCACGAGCTTATCGCGCAACATCCGGCTGGCGCGGGCGACGGCACCGCCCGACATGACCATGCTGCGCGAGGCGAAGGTGCCGAAACCGAACGGGCTGCACTCGGTATCGCCGTGACGCACCGCAATCCGCGCCGGGTCGATGCCCAACTCGTGCGCGGCAATCTGCGACAACGCAGTCTCCAAGCCCTGCCCGTGCGACTGGATGCCGACCAACAATACCGCGCTGCCATCGGTCAGGATGCGCGCGGTGCAGCTTTCGAAACCGGGAATGATCGCCGCCCCACGCGCGGCGAATTCGGCGGCGCCATGCGCGGTCTGCTCGGTGAATGCGGCAAAGCCGATCCCGACCAGGCGGCCATCGGGCTCGCCCCGCCGCTGGCGCGCGCGCACCGCCGGCAAACCGAGCAACTCGGCACAGAGGCGAACCGCGGCCGCGTAGTCACCGGCGTCGTATTGCATGCCCCCGACCGACGCGTACGGCATCTGATCGGGCCGAACCATGTTCTCAACCCGTACTTCGACCGGATCGCGGCCGACCGCGCGGGCGACCTCGTCGATGGTTCGCTCAATGGCGAAGCACGCCCCGGTCCGGCCGACCCCGCGATACGGTCCGAAAGGCGTTTTATTGGTCGCCACCGTATAGGTCCGCGCCCGGTAATTGGCGATCGCATACGGCCCGGGCAGGCAGCGCGCAGCCATGTTGGTTTCGGAATAGGGCCCTTGCGGCCACATCCCATACGCGCCCGCGTCTACCGTGATGTCGGCGTCGATGCCGAGGACCTTGCCATGCCGGTCGGCATAGGCGGTGACCCGGTAGTGGTGGTCGCGAGTATGGGCTGCGGCCAGCAGGTGCTCGCCGCGGTCCTCGATCCAGCGCACCGGGTACCCGAGCTTCAGCGCCAATGCCGCCAGGACAATCTCCTCGGGATAAAGCCGCGCCTTGGGCCCGAACCCGCCGCCGACATCGGGGGCGACGACCCGGATTGCCCGTTCGTCGATGCCGAGGGTCTCGGCGATCGCGACGCGCATCGTGTGTGGCACCTGAGTCGAGGCCCAGACCACGACCTCATCGAGCCGGTGGTCGCGGTAGGCAAGGACCGCCCGCCCTTCGAGTGGCATACCCGACTGCCGGTTCATCCGGTACTGGCGCATTACCGTGACTTCGGCCGCGCGCGCGGCGCCCTCGATGTCGCCGCCTTCGAGGCTGCGCTCGAGGTAAAGGTTGTCGCCCCACTGCTCGTGGACCAGGGAAGGGCTGCCGCGCATGTCGCGCAACGGGTCGACCACGGCGACAAGCACCTCGTAATCGACGGCAACCAATGCTGCGAGGTCTTCGGCCTCGCCACGAGTCGCTGCGATGCAGGCGGCGATCGCTTCGCCGACATAGCGCGCCTTATCGGTGGCCAGCGGCGGCCAGGCCGGCGATTTCGCGCCGGCCGTCTGAGTGACAACCCGGATCGGCTTGATCTGCGGCAAGTCCGCCGCGGTAAAGACGCGGCCCTTAGAGTCGGGCGGCGCGGCGATCCCACGAATCCGGGCATGCGCGTGCGGGCTGCGGACGAATGCCACCTCCATCGTGCCGGGCAACTTGATGTCCGACACGAACTCGCCGCGGCCATGCAGGTGGCGCTCGTCCTCGCGGCGGAGCAAAGAGGCGCCCACTCCCCAGGAATCATTCGGCATTTGTCGGCCTCGCGGCGGCCTCGGCGATCGCGGCGACGATATTGGTGTAGCCGGTACATCGGCAGATATTACCGGCGAGACCGGCGCGGATCTCACGCTCCGAGCCGGCCCGCCTGCGGCGGATCAAGTCGCGCGCGGTGATCAGCATCGCCGGCGTGCAAAAGCCGCATTGTAGCCCGTGATGGCGGTGAAAGCAGTCGCGCAATGCCGTCATCACCGTATCATCGGCGAAGCCTTCGATGGTTCGCACCGCGCGCCCGTCGCAGGCAACTGCCAGCATCAGGCAGGCGCGCCCCGGCTCGCCATCGATCAGGACCGTGCAGGCGCCGCACACCCCATGCTCGCAGCCGAGATGGGTCCCGGTCAGGTTGCGCCGCTCGCGCAGAAAATCGGCGAGCGACAGGCGCGGCGGTACGTCGTCGGCAATCGCGGCGCCGTTGACCTCGAGGCGGATCGCGGTCACGCCATCACCTCGCGCGCTGCGCGCATCGCGGCCACTATCAGCAGGTTGCGCTGGAACTCGTCGAAATGCCGGTTGGCGGCATCGTCGAGATCGGCGGCGACGGCGGCGCGCAGCGCTTCAGGCTCGCGGCGATTGTCAGCGAGAACTCGGGAGGCGGCCCCGAGCAGCAGCGGCGCGCCGTTGGCCGCGCCGAGAACGATCCGGTAATGACCGCGCACCCGGTCGGCGACCGCGACGGCCAGCCCACTGGCAAACTCGCCCGATTTCCGGCAGAGCTTTAGATAACCCCACCTTCCATCGGTCGACAGCTTGGGGATGCGGATGCCCTCGATGATCTCGTCATCGGCGAGCTTCGTCTCAAAGATCCCTGTGGTGAATTCGGTGCATTTGACCGAGCGCCGGCTATTGTATCCGAAGAGCACTGCTTCGGCATCCAGCGCGGCGAGCACTGCGGGCCATTCCGCCGCCGGGTCCGACAAGGCAAGGCTGCCGCCGATCGTGCCGCGGTTGCGGATCGCGCGATAGGCGAGACCGGCGGCGGCTCGGGGCATCAGCCCGCGCGACGGGTCCGGCGTCCGTCCATCCTCGATCATGGCGTGGGTGACGCCGGCGCCGAGGGTCACGCTGTCTTCGTGCTCAGCCACCGCCGACAATTCCGGCAGGCGCGCGATATCGATCAGCAGCCGGGGCGAGGCAATCCGCAAATTCATCATTGCGACCAAGGATTGGCCCCCGGCGATGACCCGCGCTTCGCCGCCGCCCGCGGCCATTAAACCCACCGCCTCGCTCAGGCTTTGCGGCCGAACATAGTCGAAGGCGGGAGCTTTCATCACGCGCGCCTAGTGAGAGGCTCGAACTGCAACACCCTCGACGGGCGCTGTCAATCGGCAAACATGGCTGGCATGCGCGGTTCGCGAGCCGATTATGGTAAGCGAGCCTATAATCGGGGCCGCGACTGCTGGTGGGGATGCCATGATCCACGAAATCCCGAGCCGCACCCTTGGCTTTGTCCTCAACGACGTGGCCCGGCTGCTGCGCAAGCGGTTCGAGCAGCGGGCCCGCGCCACCGCACTCGGTCTGACCCGGGCGCAAGCTGCGGTGCTCGCTTATCTGGCGCGCCAGGAGGGCATCAATCAGGCGGCGCTGGCGCAGATCCTCGACCTCGAACCGATCACCCTCGCCCGCCTTCTCGACCGGCTGCAGGCGGCAAGGTTGATCGAGCGGCGGGCCGACCCCAAGGATCGCCGCGCGCATCTGCTTTATCTGACCGAAGCGGCCTACCCGTTGCTCGACCGCATCTTCGCGCTCGCCGCCGACGTGCGCGAGGAGGCGCTGGTCGGGATCCCCGAGCCCGATCGCATCCGCTTGCTCGACATGCTGATCGAAATGAAATCGAACCTGATCGAGCATGAGGTCGAGATCGACACCGTCGTGGCGCCAGCCGATCACTGACGGCGCGGCGTCGCTCCGGACTTGCGGTCTCTTAGCGGCGGGCACATTTTCGGGGTACACAGCTGGAGGGATCGGATCATGGCAGCGGCACCACAGACGCGCGTATCCGGGTTCAAGACAAACCCCGACTATAAAGTCTTCCTCGAGCCATCGCCGCGCCGCGTGCGCGTCAAATTCAACGGTGAAACGATTGCCGACAGCACCAACGCCCGCCTACTTTATGAAACCCGTCATCTCCCGGTCTATTATTTTCCCCGCTCGGATGTGCGCCTCGATCTGATGACGCCGACCGACCATCACACCTTCTGCCCGTATAAGGGGACGGCGTCGTACTGGACGATCAAGGTCGGCGGCCGGACGGCCGAGAACGCGGTTTGGGGCTATCCCGACCCGTTCGACGAAGTCGCCGCGATCGGCAATTTTGTCGCCTTCTATTGGGATCGGGTCGACGGCTGGTATGAGGAAGACGAGGAGATCTTCGTTCATCCGCGCGACCCCTATAAGCGGGTCGACGTGATCCAGTCATCGCGTCCGGTGCAGATCATCGTCGGCGGCGAGGTCGTGGCCGAAACCCGGCGCGCGCGGTTTCTGTTCGAGACCCGGCTGCCGACGCGTTATTACATCCCGCCCGAAGATATGCGCATGGATCTGCTGATCCCAAGCGACAAGACCACTGCTTGCCCGTACAAGGGACGCGCCCGCTATCATTCGGTCAAGGTCGGCGATCGGCTTTTCGAGGATCTGGTCTGGAGCTATCCCGATCCGATCGCGGAATGCCCGAAGATCAAGGGCCTTTTATGCTTTTTCAACGAGCATGTCGACGAGATCCGGGTCGACGGCAAAGCGGTGCCGAAGCCGATCACTCCTTGGTCAAAAGACTGGAAGGAGAAGGCTGCGACGGTGTCGGATTCGCGCGGGCCTGTCGCCCGGCCCTGACGGCGTCGCCGCGAGCTTAAAGCGCAACAGTAGCGGGCCCGGCTGCATCCGGCAGGGTAAAGACAGCGCAGGGTGCTGCGATGCCGCGCAGCAAATGTTCGCCCAGCGGCACCAGCGGCGTGGTGATCTCGGCGGCGACCGCGCCCGAGATCAATACCGACCGGCCGAGCGGCCGGCACAGCCCCTCCAGCCGGCTGACCAGGTTTACCGCGGGGCCGATGGCGGTGAAGTCCAGCCGGTCGGCAGCACCGATATTGCCCCACAATATCTCGCCGACATGCAGCGCCGCGCCGAAGGGCAGCGGCGGCAGCCCCTGCGCCTGCCGCATGGCATCGAGATGGGCCATGCCGGCGCGGGCGGCGACGACCGCGCGCAGCGCCGCCTCGCAGGCCTCGGCCGGCGCGCCGGTGATCGGGAAAATCGCCAGCACGCCGTCGCCGATGAACTTCAGCACCTCGCCCCCGAACGCGTGCACCGCCCCGGCGACGCGGTCGAACCAGGCGTCGAGGGCGGCAATCGTCGCCGCGGGCTCCGTCGCCTCGGATAAGGCGGTGAAGTCGCGTAGATCGGCAGAGAGCAGTGCCGCGCCGATGGTCTCTCCGGTGCCGCGGCGCAGCGCGCCGGCCCGCACTCGGGCGGCACTGCGCCGGCCGAGATAGGCCTCGAGCAGCACTGCCAGCGCCGCCCGCGCGGCCAGGGCGGCTAAGGGCGCGGCGGCGAAGCGCGCGGCCTGGCGCAGCCGGTCGACCTCGGCGGGGCTGAACGGCCGGGTCCCGGCCCAGCCCAGCACCGGACTATCCGGCCCTGGACCGTCCGATGGTTGGCCGACCGTGTCCTCCTGCACCGGGCCAAGCTCGGCCAGCCAATCGCGTCCGGCATGGCTGAGCGGACCGCCGGCGAAGCCCAGCGCCTCGATCACCGCCCCGGTCTCCGCTCGCCACAGCCAAGTATGGCGGGCGATGATCGGATGCGGCACCGCGAGGGTCAGGGCGCCGCCGGCCAGCGGCAGGCCTTCGGCCAGCAGCCGGCCGCCGAGCTCGGCCAGAAACCGGTCAGGGCCGGGCGAGGCGCCGGCCTCGTCCACCAGCCAGGCGAGAGGCGCCGGCAGATCCATTCCGAGATCATGCCGCCACGGCCCCGGCCTGTCATCTGCGCTGCGGCGACACGCAGCCGGCCCCGCCAGTCTATCCTGACCCCGACTCCGGTGGCTGTGCGGTCCAATCCTCGATGAGGCGGCGCTCAACACGCCCGCGCGGGGCCGTCCGCGAGCCGCTGTCCCGTGGGCCTTCAGCTCACGAGACCATGACTGGACCCTAGCGTTCCTGAGGCTCTTGCGACCCGGAGGAGGGCGGAACTGGAGGTCGTGTCCGTCAAGGAGGTGTAAATCGGAGCGGAGTTTGAGGTGGCCATCGGTCAGGCGGCCAGTGGTGGAAGTTTGGCCGGATCGGCGTCGATTAGCGGCAGCGTCAGCTCAGCCATTCCCTCGATCTGCATGTAACGGCACTGGAGTAGCCACTCATCGTTCTGCTCGAGCAGGACGGCGCCGATCAGCCGAGTGATGCTGGCCTCATTGGGGAAGATGCCGACGACATCAGCGCGCCGTTTCACTTCCTTATTCAGCCGCTCCAACGGATTTGTCGAATGCAGCTTGGTGCGATGCTGGGCCGGGAAGGTGATGTAGGCCAGCACATCGTGCTCGCTGTCGTCCATCAGCGCGGCGAGCTTGGGCCAGCGCGGCCGCAGCTGATCGGCAACATGGCGCCAGGTCTGATGCGCGGCCTCGGCATCGGCTTGCAGAAAGGCCTGGCGGATCGCGGCGGCGACCATGGTGTGCTGGCCTTTGGGTACGTGCGCCAAGGCATTGCGCATCCAATGAACGCGGCACCTTTGCCAGGTCGCTCCGAGCACGCGAGTGATCGCGTGGCGCAGGCCGTCATGAGCGTCGGAGATCACCAGCTTGATGCCCTTGAGACCGCGTTTGACCAGGCCCTTGAGGAAAGCCGACCAGAACGGCTCGGCCTCCGAAGGACCGATGCCAAGGCCGATGATCTCGCGCCGGCCTTCGGTCGTGACCGCCACCGCGATTATCGCGGCGACCGAGACGATGCGGCCGCCGTCGCGGACTTTGAGGTAGGTGGCGTCGAGCCACAAATACGGCCATTCGCCGTCGATCGGCCGGTCGAGGAAAGCGTTGACTCGTTCATCAATGTCCTTGCACAGCTTGGAGACCTGGCTCTTCGAAATACCGGACAGCCCCATCGCCTGGACCAGCTCGTCGACCCGCCGGGTCGAGACGCCGCCGATCCAAGCCTCCTGGATCACCGTGACCAGCGCCTTCTCGGCGGTCTTGCGCGGCTCCAGAAAGGGCGGGAAATACGAGCCCTGGCGTAGCTTGGGGATCCTCAGCTGAAGCGAGCCGAGCCGGGTGTCGAGGCTGCGCTCGCGATAGCCATTGCGGTAATTGAGCCGCTCGGCGGAGCGTTCGTGCCGCCCGGCGCCGATCACGCCTTCGACATCGGCTTCCATCAGAATTTGCAGTACCGCCTCCGCCACGGCTCGCAGAAAATCGCCATCGCCGCTCTTCTGCAGCAGCTCGGCCAGCGCCATTCTCTCATCGGTCATCGGGTCCTCGGTAGGCTTGGGATGGGTGTTACAACGCCACCTTAGCCGACCCTCCCCGGTGACCACCCGTCGCTCACGCGCGCGCCGGGCTCCATGTAATCGGGCATTGCGCCCGGCGCGCGCTCACCCTCGAATTTCCACCACCACCAAGGACGCTAACGAACTGGATCTCGATAATGCACCCCTTTGGACTCTGATCAACCGGATTGACGAGTTCTATAGCAGCGCGATCTCGGGATGGCGATCGCCTCGCAACCATCCTCTATGGTGGGCCGCTTTCATATGGAGTGCCGCTTTCGGCGAGGCTCGTCGGCTGCTCGGTGCCGCGAGCGGCCAGCTTCATTTGCCTCTTCCTTGCGGCGACGGCGCTCAGCCGGTCAGAAGCGCGATCCTCCCCAGAAGCCGCGCTTGTTGGTAGACCGTCTAGGGTTTAGGTTGAAACCGTCACCCGAGAGGGTAGCGCTTGGCCCCGCTGTGCCGGAATTTGGGATGTCGGATAAAATGTCCGCACTTGCACGTTTTCTCGAACGAAACTCGGTAAAGGTGGGCAAATCGCTCCCCCTGGTCCACTCCACCAAGGCTTACTATCTCGACAAAATCTTAACTTCTGGCAAAATTGACACCGCTCACTGCGATGTATTCAAGGAGGAGCTTGCATACTTTTTCGTCGGTCGCCCTGCTTACAAATGGGAAACATTTGGCGACGCTGCGGAATGGGAACTACAAGTCTGCTTCATATTTGAATACGATATCAAAGATGCACTACGAATATTTCCATTCGACAGTGGCGCGTATAATTCAAGATATCCTCCCTACCTGACCATGATGCAATTGCATGAGTTTGAAGTTTCTAACCCCGCATTCCCCGGATGCCGCGCCGAATTTGAGGCCTACACGACAATTATGGGGTAGAATTCAGCATCTTGTGGGGGATCGAGCGGGGCAGCAATGGCGGACCCGGCGGGTGAAGCGAACAAGGGAACGCTGAGGCTCGATTTCGACCGTCGTCTGCTGCTGCAATTTCGTGGTTCCTCGATCACTTCTGATGCTGGGCTGCTGCCCTACCGCGAGCTGGATGACGCGCTGGGACTGACCGATACGGGGTCCGATACGCTGGCCGACGCGCGCACCGGCAAGAACGGCCGCCATCGGTTGGTGGGCTTGCTGCGGCAATCAGTATTCGGGAGGCTCGCCGGCTACGAGGATGTGAATGACGCGGATCGGCTGTGCCGCGACCCGGCAATGCGCTGGGTGGTCGGCGACTGGGCGATCAGTGGGTCTGCCGCGTCGGCCAGCCAGATGGGCCGCTTCGAGACGAAATGGCTGAGCCGACTTGAGAACCTCGCTGCGCTCGCCGATCTGCCCGGTCAATGGATCGACAAGGTGCACCGGCGGCGACCGCCCAAGACCATCGTGCTCGACATGGATTCGAGCGAGAGCCCGACCTACGGCGAGCAGGAAGGCAGCACCTACAACGGCCACTTTGGCTGTACTTGTTATCACCCGCTGTTCGTGTTCAACCAGTTCGGTGATGTCGAGCGGTGCGCCCTGAGGCCGGGCAACGTACACAGCGCCGATGGCTGGCGCGCGATACTGGAGCCGGTGATTACCCGCTACCGGGCCACCGTGAAGCGGCTCTATTTCCGGGGCGACGCAGCCTTCGCCAATCCCGAGATGTACGAGTTCCTCGAAGCCGAGCACATGGGCTACACGATCCGACTACCCGCCAATCGCGTCTTGCAGGACAGGATTGGATACCTGCTCAAGCGCCCGGTTGGGCGACCGCCACACGAGGTGCGCCGATACTATTCAAGCTTCAGCTATCAGGCGAAGAGCTGGAACAAGCCGCGCCGTGTCGTGGCCAAGGTCGAGTGGCACCCCGGCGAGCTTTATCCCCGTGTCGGCTTCATAGTCACCAACCTGGCTCGATCGGCCGAGCGCGTTGTCGCCTTCTACAATAAGCGCGGCACGGCGGAGCAATGGATCAAGGAAGGAAAGGGCGCGATCAAGTGGACCCGGCTGTCATGCCGCACCTTCGCCGCTAACGGGGTTCGCATTCAGCTCCATGCCCTCGCCTACAACCTGGGCAATTTCATGCGGACCCTGGCGATGCCGAAGATGGTACAGCCGTGGTCGCTGACCAGCCTGCGGGAGAAGCTGATCAAGATCGGCGCGAAGGTCGTCAGCCACGGCCGCTACGTGACGTTCCAGATGGCCGAGGTCGCGGTGTCGCGCCAGATGTTCCAAGAGATCCTGATGCTCATCGCTCAATTGCGGGCGCCACCCGCTCCGGCATGAAAAGGGGCTTTGGGTCGAAAGGTGCGGAACTACGATGGGAGAGGTGCGTCTTGATGAAGGCAAATGAACGGGTTCCCAGCCCGCAGAGAACGCAACCACCAGTTGTTCTGCCAGCACAGCCGTTCGCCGGCAACTTTATTGCCTCGGAGGCGCTAAGAGGGTCAAAATCGCGCCACAACCTCGGGGGAATCCGGGGAATGTCGGCTAACATAAAAGATGCACCGGAACGCCTCATAGGCACCTTCTTTTCGAGTCCTCGACACTATTACCTGATGAAGCCCCGAGCTACGCAACGCTTACGAGATGAGTTCCTTGTGGATGTGCTCGATGCAGAGGTGAACGCTCTTCACAAATTGTGGTCTGCCCCACCGCCCGCGGCAGATGATCGCCGTGGGGCTATTGAGGTTCAATTCGCCAATGCGCACACTTTGCGTAAAGGGGATCTTCTCGCTGTCATTCTCCCTGATATTTATTTGGAACACGACTTAATCCGCAAACACCTAGCGCCATATAGAGCAAAGTTATTCGGATACAGCGTTTATAGCTTGAACTCCGCTGCTTATTTCGCGCAGATTTACAATTATATTAAGCTGTTTTACGAGACCCGAAAGTTACTTTAATGTTTGAGTTAACTGGGCTCGGGCGTATCCAGGGAACCTGTGGCGCTACCCTGCTAATCCCATTGTTTTCTGCTCGTATCTCAAATCATACGTATATTCATGTGCTCGATGGAAAGAATTTGATTCGTGGGTTTCAACGGTGTAATACTGAATATTTCGACATCACAGCCTATCTCCATGAGGGGATATTCGAGGAAGGTAAGGCTGGTTTGTTCGCGTTTGACACGGGAACAGGGCAGCTATTCGTTGGTACGCATAGCGAATTGAAAAAGTGGTGGGAAGGAGCCGTCCATACAACCCCAAACGATAGCTTGGCTCGAGCCATCATTGTGGAAGTCTTGAGTGATGATCCTATCGCAAAATACATGACTTGGAGAGAGTATGCGTCGCCCAACGGGACGTTATCCGACGAGTTGACGGAATTGGCATCCAGTAAGTTACAATTTTTCTAAACGCTCGACGAGTTCTGGAAAGAGATCGAAGACGGATACAGAACACAAGAGGAGACCATCGAGGATCAATATCGTATAATTATTACGCGTAGCCTGCGAGAGATCATTGAATGGTTACGATCGCCAAGCTCTTTTTCAATGATTGTTTGGCCGTGGGCATGGGAGCATGCGGATCGCGTGTTTTTAGAAACTGAGACATCCAGAGAAATCGTGGCGATTGGTGACTTGTTTGGACCAGCCCACCCAAACTTAACCTTCCGGGGCCTTTTTTCTGCCTGACGGCGACGGCCGCTTTTTAGGTTTTGTCGCATCTGGGTCCGGGATCTGGAATAGCCCCCGCAGCGCGTCTTCAACCGTCAATGGCGACAAGCTGACGGCGGCCTCCGCGGCTCTTCTGCGGGTCCGTGTCTGTCGTGCGGCTATGCCGCTTGTGGATCGCGCCCGCTTCATGATAATCTCTGTCTGTAGGATTTTGCGTGAGGCGGAGGCGCGATCATGGTTGACATCATCATGCGGGCACGGACCCGCAGAGAGCAGCTGGTGGCCGAGCTCGCTCGGCTTGACACGTTCCTCGAAATGGCCGCTGAGCTTGCTCGCGATGGGGTCGATACGGAATTGACTGAGCGTGCCACACCGCGGCCGCGACAGACCGCGCCCCGGGGCGTGGGTGCCGATACTGTGGCCGCAGCGCTAGACATTGTGCGGCAGCATGGCCCGCAAGCAACTCGCGCTCTGCTGCCTTTGATTGCTGCGCGCGGCATCCCAATCGGCGGTAAATCAGAAATTGCCACTTTGTCGGCTCGCTTAAGCACGACCGGGAAAGGCGTGATTTGGATGTTCGAAGGCAAGTGGCGTGAGGTGCGGCTTATTCGTCGAGCTCCGATGCCCGAAGGGCTCGATGAGAGAGAAGAATCGGCAGACCCGTCCTTGACCGAGGAATTTGCCCATTCGCTCTTCCACAACCAAACCAAGGAGGATCGGAATGCCGCCGCCTTAGCTTGATCTAACCAGCGATCTTCGCGGGCGCGGTGTAACCGCCTCGCGAAGATCGCCCCTTGAGACCCGGTGTGGCGAAACTGGTAGACGCGTCCGCCTAGGGAGCGGATGGGGGTCAGGTTGACTAGGCCGCAGCCCCCTGCGGGTTCGAGTTCCGCCACCAGGACCAAGCACATTCTATCCGGAATGGCTGAATTTAGCAAATGCACGATCAGGCTACTGTCTCCCGATAGGTGAGGCGACGGCCGAGCGCGCTCTCGATTACGCCCAGTGTCCGCTGGCCGTCCCGCTGTTTGCGGGTGTTCCAGCGCCGATCAAATTCGGCCAAATACCGCGCTGTATGCTTATCAGATATATGATGAAACGCTCCGATGATGCCGCGCTTGAGCAGGCTGTGGTAGCTCTCGGCGAAATTCGTATGGAAGATGATTCCCCGCACAAACGTCTTGCTGTGGTCGACCACATGGTGGCTATGGAAGTGCTCGTCTAGCCCTTCATATGACAGATGGGCGTCGGTTACGATGTTGGCTGAACGATCACGATAGGCTTCGCCACCCGTTGGAGCGTTTCCTTCCGAACGTCCGGAACCATCACGGCTTTAGCATCGCCCTCACGATCGATCAGCGTCATCACGGCAGTCTTGCGGCCAGCGGCGGCAGTGCGGTTGGCATGCCGATTATTAGCCTTTCTGCCGCCAAGGTAGGTTTCGTCAAGCTCGACCATTCCCCCGCCTTTGCCAAGCATACTAGCCAAAGGCTCTTGCAGCATGGCCTCACGAACACGGTGGCACATGAACCATGCGGTTTTGTAGCTAACGCCAAGCTCCCGCCGCAGCTGATTGGCGCTCACGCCCTTTTTCGATGAGCACATCATGAAGATGGCATAAATCCACCGTCCTACTGGGATGTGTGCCCCCTCGAAGATCGACCTGGACGTGACGCTGAACCGCTGGCGACAGGCTCCGCACTTCCATTGCCGCCTCACGCTCTCGGTGCCGTCCTTAGAGGTGCGCCGATACAAAACCTCATAAACTTTCTTGCCGCCGTCGCAGAGCGGACACTCGATGCCGTTCGGCCAGCGCAGATGCATCAGCGCATCCTGTGCGGCGGCTTCATCGGTCAGGTAGCTAGCAACGTCTGCGATGGTATCGATCTGCATGCCTCTCATATAGCATGTCCAGATGGTCCAAACAAGTACCTAATCGCCGAAATCGTGGTAGATTATATCGAATTTATAACTGACGAATATCCGGAGTATTTGGATCGAAATTTTGCCTATTTCGTCCGAAGAGTGGGATCATTTGATAACTTGACATAGCATGAAAGACAAATTATCCGAAGATTGGTATTATCTAATTTAGCCGCCAGAGCAGCAGCACGCATCCGGTCTAATGATTTCGGGCAGATGGTGTTTAGATTATACGAAGGGGAAGAGGGAGTAGGTGTTATTGACTTAATTGAAATGCTTAGTGATATTACCCGAGTAGTGAGGATGGGTATGTCGGAGTCCGAGATAGATTACAGTATTGTAAGAGTGATCCTGGAGATGATAGCGAGCACAGGAACAGCTGGCGTCCTCACGGAGAGTCAAATGGAGACGCTGCTGGCATTTTACATTTATGTGATATATCCACGCCCGAGTGTAAAAAGAAAGTGTGACCAGACCATTAATATAATGTTTAAGCAGACCGGGATCAATACTCTGATTATTCGCGAGGCTTTGGCGGAGGTTGGGTTCGACGTAGGTAAGTTAATAGAGCGGCTTCGCTAGCTTGACCATTCTATAACCCATTTTCGCAACCTGCGCAGTGTGTGGACTCCAACGTGGACTCCTGTGGGGTCGTTCAAGGTGCAGAATTGCCGGTCCTTAGGCTATGTTGAGTGTCCGATGGTTTGCATCTCGCGGGCCTTCAGCCCACGGGCAAGTTCCGTGGCGAAAGTCGGGACCCATCTACCAGCTGCTCCGTGCCACCGAGAAATGGACTTCGGCTTTTCGCCAGGGAAGCCTTTAATATTGTCTGCCGTCGCGAACCGCCTTGTTTCGTGCTGGGGGTTGGTGCGGCGATATCGAGCGCGGAAAGTCGTTACTCGCTGCCAGTGCGGCCGTGCCGGGGATCCGGGCCGGGGTCGCGCCCGGCTGCAACTTCGGCCAGCCGGCCGAGGTAATGGGCCCAGCCTTCCGCATGGCCGGCGCATTGCTCGGCATTAGGCAGGCCGCTGTGGGTCAGGCGCAGCAGTGTTCCGTCCGGCTGCTCGATCAGGTCGATCTCGATCAGGCTCGACCCCGGCGGCACCTCCTCGCTGCCGTCCCAGCCGAAGCTGTAGGCCAGGCGGTGCACCGGCACTACCTCGCGGAAGGAGCCGCGGGCGAAGCGAGCGCCGGTGACATTGACGAGATAGAGCCCGCCGGGCTGCGGCTCGACCTGCGCCTCGGTTCCCATCCAGCGCAGGATCTTCTCCGGATCGGTCAGGAGGGCAAACACCGCGGCGGGTGGCGCCGGGATGTGCGTCTCGCGGCGGACGACGAGAGGCTCTTGCATCGGTCTCCTCCGTGGTTACAACAATTGGAGCAATTGCGAACTAGGGGTTGGGGCGGGCGAATGCTCGAACAAAGGTGTCGACCGCGCTCTCGACGCTATCGTCAATTTTGGGCTGACCGGCGTCAGCTTCGAGGCGGAGCAACTGCCGCAGCTGGATTTCACCGCGGATCAGGCTGAGGAATTGCTCGGCGGCGAGCCGCGTGTCGTGAAATGACAATGTCCCGGACGCGGCCGCGCTCTGCAGGAAGCCTTCGATCTGGACACGCTGGCGTTCGGGTCCGGCTCGCCAAAAAACCTCGCCAAGCATCGGGAAGCGGGTGACTTCCGCCAATATGATGCGGTGCAAAGCGATGCCGTCGGGCGACAGCACGAGCTCAAGAAAGCGTCGGCCCAAAACCGTCAGCGAGGCGCGAACATCGCCGGGATCGAGTTCGCCGGCCGAGAAACTCGCGAGGAAGCGCTCGCATTCGCGTTCGATCACGGCGCCGAACAATTCCTCCTTGCCGGCGAAATGGGCGTAGACCGTCGCCTTCGACACGGCGGCTTCGCGCGCGATTGCGTCCATGCTGACGGCGCCAAAGCCGCGCTGCAAAAACGTCCGCTTGGCTGCGGCGAGAATGCTCTCGGCCTTGGTGGCGCTGGACGCTTCGCTCCGCTCGCTGCGTTCGATCATATTGGCCATGCGGTTTTGTCCGACGCGACGGCTTGACAAATATTAGGGACGGCCTAGTTTCTGCGCAACAGTGAACTGAACGGTTTAGTTCAGAGAGGATGCGCAAGAAGATCGTAATCGCGGCCGTCGCGCTGGCGTTGGCGTTCGGCGGCTATGGCGGCTGGTATTGGTGGACCGCGCTGCGGTTTCTCGAATCGACCGACGACGCCTATGTCGCCAGCGACGTCTCGGTGATCAGCCCGAAAGTCGAAGGCTACATTAAAGCGGTGGCGATTCGCGAGAACCAGGCCGTCAAAAAAGGCGCGGTGCTGTTCGTCATCGACGACAGCGACTTTGCCGCCAAAGTCGCCCAAGGCCAGGCTGCGGTCGCGACCGAGGAAGCGGCGCTGGCGACCTTTGCCAGCCGGCTCGACCTGCAGCAGGCAATGATCGCCCAGGCTCAGGCGACGGTGCAGTCGGCCGATGCGGATCTGACCCGCACGCAGCAGGATTTCAAGCGCTACAGCGCATTGATGACCACCGATTTCGCCAGCCGGCAACGCTATGAGCAGGCTCAAGCCGACGCCCGCAAAGCCGAGGCCGAGGCCGCCAAAAGCCGGGCGGCGCTCGCCGCCGCGCAAAGCCAGCTCGGCGTTCTGCGCTCGCAGCAGCAGGAAGAGCAGGCGAGGCTGCAGCAGGCGCGCGCCAATCTCAAGCTCGCCCAGAACGATCTCGACAACACGGTGATCCGCGCGCCGATTTCCGGAGTCGCCGGCAATCGTGCCGGCCAGGTCGGTCAATACGTCAAACCCGGCACCGAGTTGCTGTCGGTGGTGCCGCTGCCGCGCGTCTACGTCACCGCTAATTTCAAGGAGACGCAACTGACGCAGATGCGGCCGGGGCAGCGCGCCGAGGTCTCGGTCGACGCCTATCCGGACCATCCACTAGCCGGCCGGATCGACAGCTTCGCCCCGGCGAGCGGCGCCGAATTCAGCCTGCTGCCGCCCGACAACGCGACCGGCAACTTTACCAAGATCGTGCAACGAGTGCCGGTGCGGATCGCGTTGCCGCGGGAGGGCCCGCTCGCCCGGCTGCTGCGCCCTGGCCTGTCGGTCACCGTCACCGTCGACACCCGCGACCAGGGCGAGACCATTGCCGGCGACGGCATCGTCGGGACGGCCGAGGCTAAGCCAGCAGCCGCCGGACCCGGCCCAAGCGCAATGACCTGGGCGCCGGCGGCGCTGCGGCGGGTGGGCTGGGCGACGCCGCCCTCCGGCTGCGCGCGCGCCCATAGCGCCGGCAAAACCAGCGCCGGCCGCCGCGCCGCCATCCCAAGCCGGGCGCCCGCCCAGTCTGCGCGATTGGTTCGGCGTGCTGGCGATGTCGGTTGGCCTGTTCATGGCGATCATGGACGTCCAGATCGTGACCAGCTCGCTCACTCAGATCCAGGGCGGGCTGTCGGCCAGCGCCGACGAGATCAGCTGGGTGCAAACCGCCTATCTGATCGCCGACGTCGTGATGGTGCCGCTGAGCGGGACCTTGTCGCGGCTGTTGTCGACGCGGGTGCTGTTCGTCACCGCGACGCTCGGCTTCACCGCGGCGAGCGGGCTTTGCGCGACAGCGACCAGCCTCAGCCAGATGATCACCTTACCGCGCGATACAGGGATTCTGCGGCGGCGCGATCACCCCGAGCGTTTTTCCAGTCGTCTATACCCGGTTCCGCGGGCCTCCGCTGACCCGGCTGATGGTGATGATCTCGGTGATCTTGAACCTGTCGTCGACCTTGGGCCCGACGATCGGCGGCTTCCTGACCGACACCCTCTCCTGGCATTGGCTGTTTCTCGTCAACATCGTGCCCGGCATTGCCGTTGCCGCAGTCGTCTGGGTCTGCGTCGACATCGATAAGCCCGACCTGTCACTGCTGCGCTATTTCGATGTGATCGGGCTGGTGCTGATGGCGACTTTTCTTGGCTGTCTCCAATACGCGCTCGAAGAAGGCCCGCGCTGGGACTGGCTCGATGACTCGACGATCCGCGCCGCCATTGCCGTTTCGAGCATATGCTCGGTGCTGTTCTTCTGGCGGGTGCTGAGCTATCGCCAGCCGATTGTCGATCTGCGCGCATTCACCAACCGCAATTTCGCGCTCGGCTCGTTCTTCACCTTCCTCGTCGGCACCGGCATGTACAGCACCACCTATCTGATCCCGCTGTTTCTCGCGCAGGTGCGCGGCTTCAGCGCGCTGCAGATCGGTGAGACGGTCTTTGTCGCCGGGATCGCGCAGATGGCGATGTCGCCGTTCAGCACGCAGATCGCCCGGCGGATCGACTTGCGCATCATGCTGGCGATGGGCCTCAGCCTGTTTGCCTTTTCGATGTACTTGACCGCCGGCCTCACCAATCAGGCGAGCTTTCCCGAGCTCATGGTGCCGCAGGCGGTGCGCGGCGTCTCGCTGATGCTGTGCTACCTCCCGGCCAATATGATCGCGCTCGGGTCGGTCCCGACTGACAAGCTGAAGAACGCTTCCGGTCTCTACGGTCTGACCCGCGACCTCGGCGGCGCGATCGCGCTGGCCTCGGTGGGTACGATCATGAACGGCCGAATGCAATTTCACTGGAACCGCCTGATCGAAGACGTCAACGCGGCGCGTCCTGCGGTGCAGCATTTTATCGATGCCCAGACCAACCGATTGGGTTCGCTGATCCCGGGCGACGCGCACCAAGCCGCCATCACGATGCTCGGCAATCTGGTGCACCGCGAGGCTTTGGTTTTGACCTACAACGACATGCTGCTGCTGATCGGCGGGCTCTTCGTCTTCGGCCTGACCTTGATACCGCTGGTGCTCCGCCCGCGCTCGGTGTTGACCGCCGACGGGCACTGAACCCCCACCGGGCGCTAGGCTCCGCTTCAGCTGCCCGGGCTGCTCGCCATCCGGCCATAGAGCCAATCTTCGAGCAGCCGGCGGGCGATCGAATCGTGCCGCGGCAGGCGAAACGTATCGTCGTCGACATGCGAAAGCAGCCAGCCGCGCTCGAACCAGCGCGCGTCCTCGAGCTCGCCGAGATCGACGATGATCTCGGTCGTCAGCGCGTGGGCGTGAAACCCCAGCATGATGTTGGCCGGAAATGGCCAGGGCTGCGAGGAGTGGTAATCGACGGCGCCGACCTCGATGCCGCTCTCCTCGCGCACCTCGCGCGCAACCGCGTCTTCGAGGCTCTCGCCCGGTTCGACAAAGCCGGCCAAGGTTGAATACGTCCCGGGCGGGAAATGCCGGGAGCGGCCCATCAGCGCGTTCTCGCCGTGCGTTACCAACATGATGACGGCGGGGTCGGTGCGCGGGAAATGCATCGTGTTGCAGGCGGGGTCGGTGCAGCGGCGCATATGCCCTGCTTCCTCGCTGCGGGTCGGGCTGCCGCATAGGCCGCAAAAGCGGTGGCGGGCGTGCCAGAACAAGATCGCCCGGGCCAGCGCCAGCAGTGATGCCTCGCGCCGATCGAGCCGCCCGCCCAATTGCCGCAGATCGGCAAAGCGTGCCGACGCGGCTTCGATGCCGCTCGCCGCCAGCGCCGGCGAGTGCAGCATGTCGAGCGGCGCTTCGATCGGCGACAGGTCGAGCGCAAAATGCGCCCGCTCCTCGACAATGCCGAGAAAGACGATTTCGCCGCGGCGCCAGCCGCTCCTCGGCGGCAACGGCGTCGCCGATCAATGGGGCGACGCCGCGCCCAGCCCAGCACCACCGCGCGCGGCTCGCCGCCGTCGATCTCGACGACCAAATTCTGGTTGCGCCACACCGGGACAAACAGGCTCGCCGGGTCAGCGATGCGCTCGACGATCCAGCCGCTGTCGCGGCGCCGCAACCCGGCCCGCTCAAAGCCCGGCGCTGCATAATAATTATGCGCTCTCATAGCTCTCGACACTCGCACATCCCCCAACCACGCGGCAAGCGGAGCCGGCGCCTCCTGGTCCCACTCTGGTTGACGAAGCGCGCCGCATCGATCACGCTGGCTCGTCTCCGCATTCTGGAGAAAATCGCGATGCGGCTTACCTCGCAGCAGGTCCAGCAATTCGCTGAAGAAGGCTATCTGTTTCTGCCCGGCTGCTTCTCGGAGGAGGAGGTCGCGGTCGCTGCGCGACGAGGCCGAGCAGAATCTACGCCACCGACCGCCAGGAGGTGTGGCGCGAGAAGACCGGCGCGCCGCGCACCGCCTTCGCCGCGCACACCTATAACGAAGCGTTCCGTCTGCTCGGCAATCATCCCCGGCTGATCGGCCCGGTCGAGCAGGTATTCGGCGAACAGCTCTACATGCACCAGTACAAGATCAACGCCAAAGCCGCCTTCGAGGGCGATGTCTGGCAATGGCACCAGGATTACGGCACCTGGGCACGCGACGACGGCATGCCGGAGCCGCGGGCGATGAACATCGCGGTGTTCATGGACGAGGTGATGCCGATCAACGGCCCCTTGATGCTGGTCCCGCGCAGCCACAAGCACGGGGTGCTGTCTGCCGGCCATGACGAGGAGACGACGTCCTACCCGTTGTGGACGCTCGACAAGGAGACGGTCACCAGGCTCGTCGACGAGGGCGGCATCGTTGCGCCGACCGGAAAGCCGGGCTCGGTGTTGATGTTCCACGGCAATCTGGTGCACGCGTCGGCGCCGAACATCACCCCCTATCCGCGGCGCATCGTCTACCTGACCCTTTGCGCGGTATCGAACTACATCCGCAAGCCGACCCGGCCGGATTGGATCGCGCATCGCGACTTCACGCCGATCGAACCGGTGCCGGACAGCGCGCTGCTCGATTACGCGCGCGCCTACAAGGTGGCGGCCGAATAGGAAGCAGGTCCATGAGCCTTTATCGCCTGTCGCAGCAGCGCGCCGCCGGCGGACGACCGGTGCGGGTCGGGCTGATCGGCGCCGGCAAGTTCGGCTCGATGTTCCTGAACCAGGTGCCGACGATGCCGGGCATCGAGGTCGCGGTCATCGCCGATCTCGACCCCGAGCGGGCGCGCAACGCCTGCCGCACCGTCGGCTGGGATGCGGCCCGGATCGCACGAACCGCGTTCGTCGCATCGGGCGTCGAGGCCTGCGCCGATCCCGAGGTCGAGGTCGTCGTCGAGGCGACCGGCAGCCCGCCGGCCGGCATCGCCCATGCGCGCGCCGCGATCGCCGCCGGCAAGCACATCGTCATGGTCAATGTCGAGGCCGATGTGCTGGCCGGGCCGCTGCTCGCCGAGGAGGCGCGGGCGCAAGGCGTCGTCTATTCGCTCGCCTATGGCGACCAGCCGGCGCTGACCTGCGAGCTGGTCGATTGGGCGCGCGCCTGCGGGTTCGAGGTCGTCGCCGCCGGCAAGGGCACCAAGTATCTGCCGGCCTATCACGCCGTGACCCCGCGACGATGTCTGGGCGCATTACGGCCTGACGCCGGACGAGGCGCGGCGCGGCGGGATGAACCCGCAGATGTTCAACTCGTTTCTCGACGGCACCAAATCGGCGATCGAGATGGCGGCGATCGCCAATGCCAGCGGTTTCGGCGTGCCGCGCGACGGGCTCGGCTTCCCGCCCTGCGGCGTCGACGACCTGCCGCAAGTCCTGCGCGGCGCAGGCGGCGGGCGGCGCGCTCGAGCGCGACGGCATGGTCGAGGTCGTCTCGTCGCTGGAGCGCGACGGAAGGCCGGTGTTCCGCGACCTGCGCTGGGGCGTCTATGTCGTGCTGAAGGCGCCGAACGATTACGCGCGGGCCTGCTTCAAGGAATACGGCCTCAAGACCGATCCGAGCGGCTGGTACGCGGCGATGTACAAGCCCTACCACCTGATCGGGCTGGAGCTCGGCATGTCGGTGCTGTCGGCGGCGCTGCGCGGCGAGCCGACCGGCCAGCCTTGCGGATTGCGCGGCGATGTCGTCGCCGTCGCCAAGCGGGCGTTGCGCGCCGGCGAGACCCTCGACGGCGAGGGCGGCTATACGGTGTGGGGCAAGCTCGTGCCGGCGGAGCGCAGCCTCGCGCGAGGGCGCCTTGCCGATCGGCCTCGCGCACAAGGTGGCGCTGCTGCGCGACATCGCAGCAGGCGAGATCGTGCGCTGGGCCGATGTGGAGGATCCCCGACACCGAGGCGGTGCAGGCGCGGCGCGAGATGGAGCGGCGCTTTGCGGCGCCGCCCTCCGCCATCGCGGCGCAGTAGGAGGCCCGATGGAATACCGGCAATTCGGCAAGACCGACCTTAAGGTCTCGGCGATCGGATTTGGCTGCTGGGAAATCGGCGGCACCTACGGCCGTATCGACGAGAGCGAGTTTCGGCGCGCCGTCCAGGCGGCGATAGACAATGGCATCACCTGCTTCGACACTGCAGAAGCCTATGGGATGGGCGTGTCGGAAGAGGCTTTGGCGCGGGCGCTCGGCGCATGTCGTCAGGATGTCTCGATCGTCACCAAATTCGGCGTCGGATACGAGGAAATGTCAAACCGGCGCGACAGCAGCCGCCCCCGGGTTATGGCGTCGATCGAGAAGAGCCTGCAGAGGCTGCGGACCGATCATGTCGACGTTTACCTGGTTCACTGGCCGGACCCCGGTACAGGGTTCGACGAGACGATGCACGCCCTCGACGACATCGTGCGGCAAGGCAAGGCGCGCTATATCGGCGTCTCGAACTTCCGCCTGGCGCAGATCGAGAGCTGCATGCGGCTGCGCCGGGTCGATGTCGTGCAATATGGCTGGAACATGTTCGACCGACGCATGCAGGCCGAGATTTTCCCCTATTGCGAGGTCAAAGAGATCGGCGTCATGGCGTACGGCTCGCTCGCCTATGGCATGCTGAGCGGTGCCTTTCACGCCGGCATGCAATTCGAGGAGAGCGACTGGCGCTCTCGCGCCGGCATGGTCGGCAATCTCAACCTGTTCCGCACCTTGTTCGGCCTCGAGCATTTTCCTCGTAACCTCGATGCCGTCGCGGATCTCAAGCGCCTCGCGGCGAGATACGACAAGACCCTGCCGCAGTTCGCGTTGCGCTGGACTTTGAGCAACCCGGCTATCGGCACCGCACTGGTCGGATTTCGTGAGCCCGCCGAGGTGAGCGAAAACCTCGGGGCGCTCGGCTGGACTATCTCCGCTGCCGACATGGCGGAGATCGACGACATTCTCGCCCGGCATGGCTGCTTGACCGTCCCGCCGGGCTGGCTCGAAGATTAGCGGGAAAAAAAGAGGCGTAACGGGCCTTATCGTCCCTGTAGCAGGAGGCACAGCATGCCGGTTCAACGCTTTGCACCGATGACCAAGGATTTCGCGACCTTCGATTGCGACGCGCATGTCACCGAGCCCCCGCTGATCTGGGAACGCGCCCAGGATTTCCTGACCCGCGACGAGCTTGACGCATTGAAGCGGACGATCTGGTGGGACGCCGACAGCCGCCTGTTGGTCGTCAATGGCCGCGCCGGGATCGGGCTGGGCTCGCCGCGCAAGGGTGGCATCCCCGGCATGATGCGGGTCATCACCAATGCCGGCCCCGGGGTCAAGCACGACATCCAGCGCGCCCTCAATGTGCGCAATCTGAACCCGAAGACCGCGCTGACCCAGGAGCAGGTGGCCTATCTCGACCACGCCGGCTCCTACGAGCCGAAGCCGCGCCTCAAGGACATGGACGTTCAGGGCATCGATCAGGTCATGATCATCCCGACCGAGATCGACATTTATCCCTGGCTCGAAGACGCGCTCGGCGCCAAGGCGTTCTGCCGCGCCTACAATGAGTGGGCCTACGAGTACACGCGGGAAAATCCGGACCGGCTGTTTTTTGCGGCGCTGATCCCGATGCAGCATCCGGACTATGCCGTCCAGGAGATCCGCCGGGTCGCCGCCCTGGGCTGCCGGGTTGCGCTCGTGCGTCCGATGGACGCTATGGGTAACTATCCGCTGCAGCCGAAGTATGAACCGGTGTGGGATGCGCTCGAAGAGACCGGCATGGTCTATGGCATGCATCCGTTCCCGGCGTTCGCCAGCGCGAAGCCGTCTGGCTACAGCGAGCAATATTCCAGCGCCGAACTGATCCGCAAGACCATAGCTGCTGCCGGGTTGCCGCACACCTTCCTTACCAATGTGCAGAATTTTCAGGGGGAAGCGGCGCTCTGGGTCACGATCGTGCTGATGTCGGGATTTTTTGAGCGGCATCCCAAGATCAACGCCGCGGTGTTCGAGGCCTCCTCGACCTGGCTCAGCTTCCTTGTCGACGAGTGCGACAAGGCCTATCGGCTCTACAAGAACGAGCGCGAGCTGCCGCCGTTAAAACGGCTGCCGAGTGAGACCTTCGCGTTGCACTGCATGACCGGTTTCGAGGGCGACGAGGCGCCGCCTGCGCGCCTGCCGGAATTCTACGGCGACATCCTGGCCTGGTCGTCCGACGTCTATCACCACGACGGCGACGACGCCTGGCGGGCGATCGAGACGATGCAAAAATACGGCCTGTCGGTCGAGGACCAGGCCAAGTTCCTCGGCGGCAACGCCCGCCGCCTCTACAAGGTGCAGGCGCCGCGCAACATCATCCGCGACCGCGTCACCGAGATCGAGCGCCCGGATTGGTGGCCGACCGACGAGGAAGTCCGCGCTTCATTGCGGCCGGAGGCGGCGGTCATCCGAACCTAGCGGCGCAAGTCCGAACGCCTTAGCGTGGCGGGGGAGAGCGGATTATGGCGACGAAAGACTTCGCGGTGTTCGACAGCGATTCGCACGTGGTCGAGCCCATCGCGCTGTGGGAGAAATATCTCGATCCGGAGTACCGCACGCTCGGCAAGCATGCGCTGTGGCGCCAGGAAGGCCGGACGGGATCATATCTAAAGGTCAACGGCGAGATTTTCCGCGATCGGGGGAACCCCAATTTGCCGCGGCATGCATTGTGGCGGCCGGGCATGAGTTGGGATGCGATCGGGGAGTTGGATCCGCACACAAAGCATCCGATCAACGAAGGCGCTTGGGACCCGCAGGCTCGGCTCGCCGATATGGACGCGATGGGCGTCGATCAGGCGCTCTTATACCCGACTTGGTTCGCCGAGGGGTTCTCTCTGGTCCGCGACCCGGACGTGGCTTACGCACTGGCCCGCGCCTATAACGACTGGATCGCCGATTTCTGCAAGGCGTCGCCAAACCGGTTGTTCGCCGCAGCGATATTACCATTGCAAAACATGGATTTCGCGCTGGAGGAATTGGAGCGGGTCGGGAAAATCCAATCGTTCTGCGCCGTCTTCATCCGCCCAGTCTTCGTCGAAGACCGCTATCTGAACCACCCCTACTATGACCCTCTGTGGGCGGAACTGGAGAGGCTCCGCATCACGGCGGCGGTGCATGCCACGCCAGGCTTGTGGAACCCCGAATGGACCTCGCACGGGCCATTCTTCGAGAAGGTCAAAGACCGCTTGGCGCAGCCGCCGGTTCCCGGCGGCGGCGGCGGCCCATTCGCCGGCGGCAGCGGCGGCGCTGGCCAGTCGATCACGTTCATCGGCGCCACCCCGCTCGGCCATCCGCTGGCGCCGATCCTGGCCCCGTGGCTCGACAATCATATGTTTGTTGCCTCGACCCTGATCGGCTTTACGGTCATGGAGCGTTATCCGGCGATGAAGGTCGTCGTGGCCCATGGCAAAGCCTCCTGGATGCAGGAAGTCCTGGAAAAAATGGAGGCCTCGACCCGGGTGATCCCGTTGCTGCACCGTTATCCGGTCAGCACCGAGCCCGAAGAGATGTGGGAGCACGGCAATGTTATGCTCGGCTTTGATGCCGAGGAGAGACTGATCCAGAAACTGCCGCAGGATTTTGCGGCCAAAGTGGTGTGGGGCTCGCGCTATCCGCATCACGACGCGACGAGCGCCTGGGACGCCATCGCCCAGTTGCGCAACGCCAATGTGCCGCACGCTCTAATCGCCCGCATGATGGGGCAGAACGCGGTCGCTCAATTCGGCATCGAGCCTATGCACCAGACGGCTGCGTAGTTCACCGCGCGGGTGCAGGCGCTGTTTTGTTTCTCTGGAGCTCGGGACCCCTCGCGGAGACTGCTCTTTGCCGGGCCGCCGGCATCTTATCCTGAGCCAAGACGCAGCCACCGGGAGGGATCATGAGTGTTCAGTTTTCGTGCCGCTGCCCAAACGCCGATTATCTCGGATTTGAGGCGTCGCCAGAGGCCATCATCGCTTCCGCGAGAAAGGCGGAGGCGTTGGGTTTCGACGCGGTATTCGTCAACGACCACATCATCGTCGACGGGTCGTCCCGATCGGCTCCCTGGACCAATACTTACGATCCGCTCGTTGCGCTGTCGTTCATCGCCGCGAATACGGCCCGTATCGGTCTCGGCGTGTCGGTGCTGATCATGCCCTACCGCAACCCGATCGCCAGCGCAAAAAGCTTGGCGACGATCGATCGAATGTCGGGCGGTCGGCTGATTGCGGGGATCGGAGTGGGATGGAACGAAGCCGAGTTCAACGCCCTCGGGGTGCCGTTTCATGAGCGCGGTGCGCGGACGACGGAGTATCTGCGGATCTGGCAGGCTTGCTGGGCGCCGGGCACGGTCTCGTTTGCCGGGAAGTTCTTTGCCTTCTCCGATATGTATGTCAGTCCCAAGCCGCTGCAGCAGCCGTCTCCGCCAATCTGGATCGGCGGTGCAAGTGACGCGGCGTTGCGACGAGCAGCGACATTTGCCGCAGTGTGGCAGCCGACCCCGATGCCGGTTGCCGACCTCGTCGACCGCCAGGCAGCTTTGCGCAAGGCCTGCGACCGGATCGGTCGTCAGCATCCCCCGGAAACGCGGATGAGCTTTCGGGTCGAGTTCGGCCCCGGCGCGGGGAATGCCCCACTCTCGGGGACCGGGCGACCGATCGGGCACGGCACGTCCGCCGAGGTTGCTGCGGATCTGCTGCGCTACCGGGAAGCGGCGGGCTTGAGCGCGTTCCAGATCAACTTCCATGGTTGCCGCAATCTTGACCATCTTCTCGACTTCGATGGATCGCTTCATGCGGGAGGTCAAACCGCTGGTAACGTGAGCTCACGCAAGTCAAGGGTATAGCGGGTTACAGTTCCAGCGCGTCGCCCAATATCTCGCGCGCTGGCTGGGTGCCGTCCAGCGGGCGCAAGGTCCGGCGATTGATCTTCCAGCCCTCGCCAGTGCGAACGAAGTCCCACCGATTGGCCGAAACGCGGTGCACGTGAAAACCGCGCGATGAACCATGATTGGGGACGTCGAATAGCGGACCGATGCGGTCCGGCACGAGGATCTGCAAATAGGAGATCGCATACGCCGTGTCGCCAGCAATTCGTACATAGGGCAAGCCGGCAAAATGCGCGATCCCCTGCTCGATCGCCCGGTGATGCTCGGGGTTCGAAGACCCGCTGGCAATCGCCGCCCGCCCGGTCGGACGGGCGAACTCGGCGCCGCGGTCGAACACGCCGTCCTCGGTCCACACCGAGGCGGTGTAATCTCCGGCACCAGTATCCGCACTGGGCGGATGGCTGGCGATGAGGTTGTAGATTTCGAGGCGGTCCTCGATCAGGCGAAGCCGCTGTTCGAGCGTCTTGTCGTCGGTGGTGTCGATTGCCATTAGGCACTCCTTATGCGGGAAACATCCAATTTTATCCGAAACGAGGCACCGATGCCGCGTCAAGCCGGGAATCTCCAGCGCCCGAAACCCGGCTGGTTACAGTTTCCTTAGGTTGCGGCACATGTTGTGGGAGGTAAGGCGATGTACAGTTCCAATTTGAAGGCTGAGCAGGTCTTCGACCCAAAAAAGCATATGGAAAAGGTCCTCGGCACGACCGGCGAGGGCGATGTTACGATCGCCTGCTGGGAGCAGGGGCAGACCAGCCCGTATCATTGCCACCCGGATGCAACCGAGATCTATTTCTGCTTTGAGGGCGGCGGTACGATGCGCACTCCAACAGAAACCGTTGCAGTCGAGCCGGGGGCCTTCGTCGTCCACCCGCGCGGTGAATTGCACGAATACGTCAACGGCCCACAGCGCACGCTGCTGTTCCGGGTGCGTTATGGCGACGCAATGTCCGGCCGCACCAAGGAATGGCCAAGCAACCCCAACTGGCAGCCGCGCCCCGAGGATCTCGAATACTTTCAGAAAAATATGGCGGGTCAGGCCGAGATGACCGAACGCAACGGTCCGGGGGTCACCCAGCGGTAGGTGAAGGCGGGCTAGCAGCCTCGACCGGCTGCCAATACGACCCTTGCCAACACGTCGCGGTCGGCAAGCGTCTCCATCAAGGTGCGGGTCGCGGTAAACGGCAGGTCTAGGCCCTCCATTGCCGCGATATCCGCCTCGTCGATCACATAACGGTCGAGAATATCGCCGTAGTGGCGCGCCACCGCGGCAGCCCCGACGGGGAGGCCGAGCTCTGCCATCATCTTGGCGGTGGGGCCCTTGACAGCCTTGCCGCCGATGATCGGCGAGACTGCGACGACCGGCGCAGAACACGCGCGCAATGCGTCGCGTACCCCCGGCAGGCCCAGGATCGGATCGATGCTGATAAACGGGTTCGACGGGCAGATCACGACCATGCGCAGGTTTCGGTCGGCGAGGGCTGCAAGGAAATCAGGGTGTGGGTGCGCCGTCTTCGCACCGGCAAAGGCGATCTCTCGGACCGGTGGGGCGCATTGCCGGCGCACGAAATAATCCTGGAAATCGAGCCACCCGTCGGGGGTTAGCAGCCGGGTGCGCACCGGGTCATCGGTCATCGGCAAAAGCCGCGCTCTGATCCCGAGACGGCGGCGGAAATCATCGGCGATCTGCGACAGGCTTTCGCCGGCGGCGAGGCGCTGGGTCCGCTCGATATGGGTGGCGAGATCGCCGTCGCCGAGCTTGAACCAGGTCTCGCCACCGAGGCTCTCGAGGGCGGCCATGAACGTCCAAGTTTCGTCGCGCCGGCCCCAGCCGGTTTCCGGGTTATCGATACCGGCGAGGGTGTAAAGCAAGGTGTCGAGATCGGGTGAGACCGAGAGCCCCAGATGCTCGAAATCGTCGCCGGTATTGGCGACCACCGTCAGCGCACCCGGCGGCAGGATGCGATAGAGGCCGAGCGCCAGCTTGGCGCCGCCGATCCCACCCGACAGCGCCAGGACAAAACCCCGCTCTGCGCTCATCGAAACAAATCGTGTTCGGCAGGGCGGACCAAGGCGGCGGCAGGCGCCTCCGGGGCGGACCAACGGAGCCCCCGCACCAAGACCATTGGTAGTGCTTCGTCGGCCTGGCCCATCAACAATCCCGCGGCAGCGGCGATCTCGTCGGCAAAGCCGGTTTCGGTCACCAGCAGCTCACGCCCGAAGAGATCAGGCTGACCGCGCATATCGATCACCGCTGGCAATCCCGCCGCGCCAATAGCGATACCGACGGTTCCCTTCCGCCATGGTCGGCCAAAGCTATCGCTGATGACGACGCCGATCCGCACGCCGAAGGTGTCGATAATGTGCTGCTGCAGGCTGGCGGCCGAGGCGTCCGGGTCTTGCGGGAGCAGCAACACGCGATCTGCCTCGTCTTCCGTAGGAATGTTCGAGTGGTCGATGCCGGCATTGGCCATGACAAAGCCGAGGCGGTGCTCCACGATCAGCAGCCCCGGGCGATGGCGCACCACCCGTTTAGACTCGCCGAGGACCACCTCGACAAAGCGAGGATCCTTGTCGAGTTCGACCGCTAGCGCGATCGCCCGTTCCGAGGGCTGCACGGTGGCCACGTCGACATAGCGGCCTTCGGCTTTGGAGACGATCTTCTGCGCCACAACCAAGACGTCATCGTGTTCCGGGACCAGCCCGTTTGCAGCGAACGCCTCGGCGGTGATCGCACCGAGATCATCACCGGGCTCGACCAGCTTGATGCCGGTCAGCGCCTTTATCGCAACTTCAGGGATCATCAGCCGAGCTTGGCCCGCAGCAGCGGCAATACCTGTTCGGCGTAGAGCTTCAAGAAACGCGCCTGGTCGGGGCCGGGCGCGTGGAATACGAGATGGCTGAAGCCAAGCTCGACATAGGGACGGATCTGCTCGACCTGCGCCTCGGGATCGGACGAGACGATCCAGCGGCTGGCCGCGCGGTCGAGCGGCAAGGCAGCGGCAAGCCGCTCCATCTCGACCGGGTCCTCGACCCCGACCTTTTCCTCTGGCGACAGGGCGAGGGCCGCCCAGTGTCTCGTGTCCTCCTTGGCGCGCACCGCATCGGTGTCGAATGACACCTTGACCTCGATCATCTTCTCAAGGCTCGCGGTCTCGCGATGGGCCCTGACGAGGCCCTCACCGACCTTGCCGACCAGCTCGGTGTAAAGCTGGGAGTTCTTCCCGCTGGTGCAGATAAAGCCCTCGGCGACCTGCCCGGCCATCGCCGCGGCAAGCGGGCCCGAGGCGGCGACCCAGATCGGCACCTTCTCTTTGGGCTTGTCGTAAATCGTCGCGCTTTCGGTGCGATAGAACTGGCCCGCGAAGCTGACCCGGTCCTCGGTCCACAATTTGTTGATCAGCGCGATCAACTCGCGCAGCCGGTCGCGCCGTTCCTTGGGGCCCGGCCATTTGATACCGCTCGACGGCACCTCATTCAGCAATTCGCCGGTGCCGACGCCGAGTACGACCCGCCTGGGAAACATCGTCCCGAGCGTGCCGAAAACCTGCGCGACGACCGACGGGTGGTAGCGGAAGGTCGGGGTCAACACACTGGTGCCGATCACCACCCGCTGCGTGCGCGCGCCGAGCGCACCGAGCCAAGCGAGTGCCGACGGGGCATGACCGTCGGTATGCTTCCACGGCTGGAAGTGATCGCTGACAAAGACCAAGTCGAACCCGACTGTTTCGGCCAGGCACGAGAAGTCGAGCAATTCGCGCGGTCCGAACTGCTCGGCCGACGCTTTGTATCCGAGCTTCAGCAACTGCTGCTCCTATTATTCAGAGGCGTTTTCGCTCGCCCACCCGCTGGAGTGAAGGCGCTTCGTTTGGTCTAGACTTTTGCCAGCACGTCGTCGCGGAAGCGGCGCATGTTGGCGATCATTGCATCGGCAGTGGCGCCATCGAAATTGAAATCGACATGGCCGACGCCGAATTCTTTGAAAGCCCTTAGATCGTCAATGATGTCCGCGGTTTCGCCTGAGAACAGCCGTCGCTCGCCGTCATCGGCACGCGCCGGCAAGGATTTCCCCATGCCGGTGATGCGATAGGCGAGAGCGATTTTGGCCGGATCGCGCCCGGCCTCGCGGGTCAGTCGGCGCAACCGTTCCACCCCAGCTACGAAGCGCTTCATCGAGTCGAGCCGGTGCTGCGGATTGGTGCCGATCGGATACCAGCCGTCGCCGAGCTTGGCCGTGCGGCGCAGGGCCGGACCGCTCTCGCCGCCGACCCAGATCGGCGGGTGCGGCTTTTGCACCGGCTTGGGCTCGAACAGCACGTTGGCGAACTGGACGTATTTGCCCTCGAAGCGAGGGTCGTCCTTGGTCCACAACTCTCGGCAGGCCATCAGATACTCGTCGGTGACGGCGCCCCGCTCGGGGAAGGGCGGCACCCCCAACGCCTGGAATTCCTCTTTCATCCACCCGGCGCCGATGCCAAAGGTCAGCCGGCCATTCGACAACACGTCGATGGTGGCGAGCATCTTGGCCAATAGCACGGCCGGGCGGTGCGGGACGACGGTGACCGAGGTGACGAGGCGCAGCCGCGAGGTCTTGCCGGCGACAAAGGCGACCGCAGTCAGTTGCTCGTGCCGGTCGCCGCGCGAGCGGCCGGGAAACTCGCCTGTATCGCTGTAGGGATAGCGGGCCTCGATGTCCCGGGGAATGACGACGTGGTCGCTGATCGTGGCATAGTCGTAGCCCATCTTCTCGCCCTCGACGGCGATGCGGGCGAGATTCTCTGGCGTGGAGAGCGGACCGCTGATCGGCGCGCCGAACCCGTACTGCATCTGTGTCTCCCGGCAGCTGATTGGTGCCGAGCTGAGGGTAGCAGGCTCGGAGCGGTTTGGCTCGGCAGGAATCTCGGTATCCAGTCGGCAATTCTGGGATTGGTCGGCGCGATCGGCTCCCGACAGCGCACTCGAATCGAGATAAATTGGTGTGACGACGGTGAGGGCGTTTGCTGAGAAACGAAAGTGAGGCTCGTGCCGACGATCGCTTGGGGTAAGCTTTGGTTTGTGACAAAATAAAGTCAACATCCGGCAATGATCTGCAATCGCGCCGTTTAAGGTGTGTTGGGGGTTGCGTAGGATCCGAGGCCAAGTGTAGCCTAAGAATTCCTTTACGGAATGTTACGCGGATTTACAAAAATTTACGCTGGCGATATGCCGGAGAGTGCATCCTGGCCAATGCAATCCTAGAGCAGGGAGAGTGGTTTGGAATATCTGCGTTCGTCAGGTTCGGCCCACGACGTGGCGGTGGCTTCTCCGCACGGTATGGCGCTTGAGTTTGCCGAGCCGGCTCGGCGCCACCTCGCGATCATCGACCAAAGCCGGTTGCGGCGTGATTGCCTCAAACTGGCGCTCGGCCAACAACCGAGGCGATGGCGGGTCACCGATGTGCCGCTGGCCGCAGATCTTGTGAGGCTCGTGCGCGAGGGCGAGAGCTTCGCGGTGATTTTGCTCGGCGCCTCGACTTGCGGGCACATCGATCTGGCCGACCTTGCCCTTCTGGCAGCGGCGGTGCCCCACATCCCGATTTTGGTGACTGCTGACTGTGACGACCCGGAGCGCGCCCACGCGATCCTACGCTCGGGCGCCCGCGGTTTTCTGCCGATGAATCTCAGCCTCAAAGTGCTGGTGGCCGCGCTCGAGCGTATCCGTGCTGGGGGAACCTATATTCCCTTGGAGCTGACCGCACCTGCTCCTCCGGACGCGCCGGAGAAGTCCTCTCGCTCTCCGTGGCAAGAACTGACGCGGCGCCAGCGCGATGTCCTGGCGCTGATCTCTGAAGGGAAACCGAACAAGTTGATTGGCGACGCCCTGACGATGTCCGAAAGCACGGTCAAGGCCCATGTGAAGCAGATCATCAAGCGCCTCCGCGTCGCTAACCGGACCCAGGCGGCATTGCTGGCGACCCGTCCCAACCACAGTGGTCTCGGAGCCATTGGGTAAGTAGCGGAACGGGTATTGTAAACCGTTCGGCACGGCGGAATAATCCTCGGTAATCCCGCGCGGCGCGTTAACCGGCGCCGCCAGCCGACGAGGAAAAGGCGCCATGTCGAGCCGGACAATGATCCCCATCTCGGCCCACCCCCAGATAGGCAGGATCAGCGAGGCCGATTACTTTCGACTTTATCAGCATTCCCTCGACGATCCTGACGGGTTTTGGGGCGAGCACGGCAAAAGGCTCGACTGGATTGAGCCTTACACCAAAGTAAGAGACGCCTCGTTCGACGGCGATGTCCGCATCGCCTGGTACGAGGATGGGACGCTCAACGCCTGTTACAACTGCATCGATCGCCATTTGTCCCGGCGCGGCGATCAGACTGCGATCCTGTGGGAGGGCGATGATCCGGGCGAGGATCGCCGCATAACCTATCGCGAACTGCACGACGCGGTATGCCGTTTTGCCAACGTCATGAAGGCGCGTGGCGTCAAAAAAGGCGACCGCATAACGATCTACCTGCCGATGATCCCCGAGATTGCGGTGGCGGTGCTAGCTTGCGCACGGATCGGCGCGATCCACTCGGTCGTGTTCGGCGGGTTCTCCCCGGACAGCCTCGCCGGGCGTATCCGAGACTGCCGGTCAACCTTTCTGGTGACCGCCGATGAGGGGCTGCGCGGCGGCCGCACGGTGCCCCTGAAGCGCAATGCCGATGCCGCGCTTGAGAGCTGCCCGGACGTGCAAGACGTGATCGTGGTTCGCCGCACCGGGGGAGCCGTCAACTGGGTCGAGGGTCGCGACATCTGGAATCATGAGGCGTGCGCAGCGGCCCCGCCCGACTGCCCGCCGGCCGAAATGTCCGCCGAGGATCCGCTATTCATTCTTTATACTTCGGGCTCGACCGGACAGCCCAAAGGGGTCTTGCATACGACCGGCGGCTATCTCGTCTATGCGTCGATGACGCACGAATATGTTTTCGACTACCGCGAGGGCGAGGTTTATTGGTGCACCGCAGACGTCGGCTGGGTGACCGGGCACAGCTACATTCTTTATGGTCCGCTGGCGAACGGCGCCACGACCTTGATGTTCGAAGGCGTTCCCAACTATCCCGACCCGTCGCGCTTTTGGCAGGTGGTCGACAAGCATCAGGTTTCGATCTTTTACACTGCGCCGACCGCGATCCGCGCGCTGATGCGCGAGGGCGAGGACTATGTCCGCCGCACCAGCCGCCGCTCGCTGCGCATTCTCGGTACGGTCGGCGAGCCGATCAACCCCGAGGCTTGGCTATGGTATTACAACCATGTCGGCGAGCGCCGCTGCCCGATTGTCGACACCTGGTGGCAGACCGAGACCGGCGGTATCCTGATCACCCCGCTGCCTGGTGCGACGCCATTAAAGCCGGGCTCGGCGACACGCCCGTTTTTTGGCATCGAGCCGCTGTTGGTCGATAATGACGGCCGCCGGATCGAGGGCCCCGGCGAAGGGAATCTGTGTCTGGCGCGGTCATGGCCCGGGCAGATGCGCACGGTCTATGGCGACCATCGCCGCTTTGTCGACACCTACTTTTCGACCTTTCACGATCTTTATTTTACGGGCGACGGTGCGCGTCGCGACGAAGATGGCTATTACTGGATTACCGGCCGGGTCGATGACGTGATCAATGTCGCCGGCCACCGGCTCGGCACCGCCGAGATCGAAAGTGCGCTCGTCGCGCACCCCAAGGTCGCCGAGGCCGCGGTCGTCGGCTATCCTCATGACATTAAAGGCCAGGGCATTTACGCATATGTGACGCTGAGGGTCGACGAGACGCCGAGCGAAGAGCTGCGGCATGAGCTTGTCGCCTGGGTGCGCCAGGAGATCAGCCCGATCGCCGCGCCCGACCTGGTGCAATGGGCGCCTGGTCTGCCGAAGACTAGGTCGGGCAAGATCATGCGCCGTATCTTGCGCAAGATCGCCGCCGACGAGCACAACGCTCTCGGCGACACCTCGACCCTTGCCGATCCCGCCGTCGTCGACGATCTCGTCGGCAACCGGCTCAACCGCGCCACCTAACCGACGGCCTGCTGTCAGCTCAGCATTTGGCGCAACTGGCGGGCGGCGACGACGAGCATAGCAAGATCGGAGGCGCCGGCGGCGCGCATATCGGTGGCGATCGCGTCAGCAGGGGCAAGTTCAGCGGCATGCGCCTGTACCCAGGCGGCGAGCGGGTCGGCCAGTGCTGTTGGCGCCCTGCAGGATCCGCTCGGCGAGATCGGCCTGCAACGCGTAGAAATCCTCGATCAAGGTCGCGGCGGCGGCCTTCTGCCAAACGGTCTCCGCCGGCAGACGGCGCGCCATATCGCGCAATTCATCGAAGGCGAAGCGGGCGCCGACCCGGTAAAAGGTTTGTGCGGCGCGGGCGATCGGCTGGGCCGTGCGGGCGGCCAACTCGCCGACCTCGAGGGAAGTGGTCAGGAATATCATCCCGCCGAGGCGCGCAGCGAGCGCCTGTGGCACGCCGGCAGCAGCAAATCGTGCAGCTGCGCTCATCAAACAACGCCCGCTCGCCCGGCGGCAGAAGCTCCGCCACTATCGCAGCAAGGTCTCGGACTGGCGGCCCGAAACGGGCGATTTCGCCGCTTATATCGAGCCTGTTGGCTCGCAACAGCCACCCGGCGGCATGCTCAAGGACTGATCCGATCTCAAGCAGCGTCTCAGTCTGCAACGTGGCCGCTACCTTGTTATCGAGCGCCTCGATCTCGGCCCAGAGACCGCCGCAGATCGAATATTTCGCGCGCGATCAAATAGGCCCGGGCGATCTCGGGCGCGGTCCGGCCGGTGCGCGTCCGCATTTCGCTGATAAAGGTGATGCCGGCACGATTGACGAGATCGTTGGTGACAACGGTGGCGGTAATCTCGCGGCGGAGAGGGTGTGTCGGGATCAGTGTCCCGAGCCGGTCGCGCAATGCCGCCGGGAAATAGCTCAGCAGCTGGTCCGCCAGCTCAGGCGCGTCGGGCAGATCCGAGGCCATAATCTCGACGTCGAGCGCCAGCTTGGCATAGGCGAGCAATACCGCGAGCTCGGGTCGGACCAGTCCCTGGCGCTGCGCTGCGCGCGGGGCGAGAGTTTCGTCGTCGGGAAGGAATTCGAGCGCGCGGTCGAGTCGACCCGACCGTTCGAGATCGCGGATCAACCGCGCCTGCCGGTCGAGAGCGCCGACGCCGCGGGCCTCGGCCACCGAGAGTGCTTCGCCCTGCAAGTAATTGTCGCGCAATACCAAGGCCGCGACATCCCCGGCCATACCGTGGAGTAAGGGCTCGCGTTCCTCAGCCGCCAGCGCCCCGGCGGCGATGGCGCGGTCGATCAGGATCTTGAGGTTGACCTCGTGGTCGGAGGTGTCGACGCCGGCAGAATTGTCAATCGCATCGGTATCGATTCGGCCGCCTTTTAGCGCATAGGCGACGCGGCCGCGCTGGGTCACACCCAGATTGGCGCCCTCGCCAATGACTTGCGCGCGAACTTCGTCGGCATTGATGCGCAGCGCATCGTTGGCGCGGTCGCCGACCTCGGCATGGGTTTCCTGCGGCGCCTTGATAAAGGTACCGATCCCACCGAACCACAACAAATCGACCGATGCCGCCAATAGCTTGCGGATCAGCTCGGCCGGGGTCAGCCGATCTGCGTCGATGGCGAATAGCGCGCTTCATCTCCGGGCTGATCGCGATCGATTTGGCGCTGCGTTCGAAGACGCCGCCGCCCTCGGAGATCAGTGTGCGGTCGTAATCCGCCCAGCTCGAACGCGGCAGGTGAAACAGACGTTCGCGCTCCACGAAGCTCCGCGCGGGGTCGGGATCGGGATCAACAAAGACATGCCGGTGATCGAAGGCAGCGAGCAGCCGCAGGTGCCGCGACATCAGCATGCCGTTGCCAAACACGTCGCCCGACATGTCGCCCACCCCGACCACGGTCAGATCGCTCGTTTCGAGGTCTCGCCCGAGTTCTCGGAAGTGGCGCTTGACGAGTTCCCAGGCACCGCGCGCGGTGATGCCCATCGTCTTGTGGTCGTAGCCGACCGAGCCGCCAGAGGCAAAGGCATCGCCGAGCCAGAACCCGTATTCTTCCGCGATCGCATTGGCATAGTCGGAGAATGTCGCGGTGCCCTTGTCGGCCGCGACAACAAGGTATGGGTCGTCGGCGTCGTAGCGCACGACCCGGGGCGGCGGCACTATGCGGTGGCCATCGGCCCCTTCGGCGGCGATATTGTCGGTAAGATCGAGCAGGCCCCGTATCAAGATCTTGTAGCACTCGACCGCCTCGGTCGCGAGTTGATCGCGCAGATCGGGCGGCCGCTTAACGACAAAGCCGCCTTTCGATCCGACCGGCACGATGACCGCGTTCTTGACCGTCTGCGCCTTCATCAGGCCGAGGATCTCGGTGCGGAAATCCTCCTTTCGATCCGACCAGCGAATCCCGCCGCGAGCGACCCTGCCGGCGCGCATGTGCACGCCCTCCATCCGCGGGCTGCAGACGTAGATTTCGAATAACGGCCGCGGCCGCGGCAGCAGGTCGATCTCGCTGCTGGCGAGCTTGACCGCGAGATAAGGCTTTGGCTCTCCGGAAGGCAGTTGCTGAAAATAGTTCGTTCGCACGGTCTTGAGAATGAGCGCGAGGTAGCTGCGCAGGATGCGGTCCTCATCGAGGCTTGTGACCGCATCGAGGGCGTGATCGATCGCCTGGACTTCGCCCAGCGCCGCGAGCGAGGGGTCAGCGAGCGGCCGGATCAAAGCGGATCTCGAACAGCCGCACGAGTCGGGCGGCGACGTCGGGATGGGCGCCGAGCGTGTCTTCCATATAGGCTTGACTGAAAGTGGCCCCGGCTTGGCGCACCAGCTTGGCGTAGAGGCGAAGCACTGTCACTTGGCGGAAGGAGAGTCCGGCGAGCCAGCACGAGGCGGTTGAAGCCGTCGCTCTCGACTTGGCCGGTCCATACCGCGACGAGCGCCTCCTCGAAACGCGCTCTAACCGCGGTGGAAATCGCGGCCGTTGCGGCATCGCCGGCGAGCTCGAATTCGTGGACCCAGACAGCGCCGCGGTCGACGCTGTCGATACGGAACGGCTCTTCGGCGACGACTCGAAGTCCGAGGTTTTCGAGCATCGGCAGCACGTCAGAAAGGATGACCTGCTGTTTGGCCCGATAGAGCCGTAGCCCGGGCCGCGCGTCCGGCGGCGGGGTGGAGGGAAACCTCCAACGGCGAGCCTGCCAGCGCACTCTCGATCCGCGGTAGATCGGCGATCGCCTGGGCGGGCTGCGTCAGGGCTTGGTACGCGATCGGGAAAGATTTCAGGCGGCGCAGCCGGTCTTGTGCCTCAGCCTCGCCGAAAGCTTCGAGCGCGACCTCTTCGAGGCGGTCCGACCAGTTTCGTCCTGCCTCTGCCAACCGCTTCTCGAGTTCGGCGGCATCGACCGCCGGCACCGCGCCACGGGTGGTGCGGATGATGAAGTGGATGCGCGCCAGCACCGATTTGTCGAGATGCGTGTAAAAAGCGGAAAGCTCACCGGCAAAGGCCTGTTCGAGGATCGCTGCGAAGCGCCGGCGCAGGTCGCTGTCATACCGCTCGCGCGGCACATAAACGAGGCAGGACACAAAGCGTTCGAGCGGGTCGCAGCGGATGAACAGCGCGATGCGCTGCCGCTCCTGCAGATTGAGGATGCCGATGACCGTCTCGAATAGCTGGTCCTCGCCGCTCTGAAACAGCTCGTCGCGCGGCAAAGTGTCCAGGATGTGCAGCAGGGCCTTGCCGTCATGTCCGGTCGGTGACAGCCCGGCGCGCGCGACTATATGGCGGACTTTGCGCCGCAGCAGCGGGATCGCGCGTGGGCTGCAGCTGTAGGAGATCGAGGTGAACAGCCCGAGAAACAGCCGCATGCCGACGACATTCCCGTTTGCGTCGAACCGGCGCAGGCCGATCGCATCCATGTGTGCGGTGCGATGAACCGTGGCGCGGCGGTTGGATTTGGTGATGATCAGAAGCTCGCGGCGGCGGACGAAATCCTGCACGTCGGGCGGCAGCGAGGACAGGTCGCGCAGCCCGCCGAAGATCGCGATAGTCGGGATCGCGCAAGATCCCGAGCGCCGGTCGCGTTGGTTCGGCAGCGCCGTTGAAGTCGTATTCGCGGTAGCCGAGAAAGGTAAAGTTGTCGTCGTCGAGCCAGCGCAGAAAATCCTGGACTTCGGCGAGTTCGGCCGCCGGCACCGGTGGTCCGGGCGGGCCGGGCAGTTCGTCGAGCAGTGCGCGCAGGGTCTGGCGCATCGGCTGCCAGTCGGCGACCGCGGCGCGGACGTCGGCGAGGACGCCCGCCAAGCGTCTGCGTCACCGACGCCAGGTTTGCCGGATCGGGCTCACGAGTAATCTCGATATGCATCCACGATTTGCGCGAACCGGCGGCGTCGGACTTGCCGATCTCGTGCAGCCGGCCGCTCGGAAGGCGTTCGACGGTCAGGATCGGATGGATCACGAGATGGACGACGCGGTCGTCGGCATTTATCGCCCCGGTCACCGAATTCGACGAGAAACGGCATGTCGTCATTGACGATCTCGACAATCGTGTGCGGCTGAGGACCAGCCATCGGCCGCGATTTCGGGATTGTAGACTCGGATCTTGGCCTGGCCCGGACGGCGGCGCTCCGCAAAATGCCACAGCGACAGCGCGGCCCCGCTCAGATCGCGCGGGCTGCGCTCGGCGACGTCAGCCGGCGGCACATGTTCGTAGTAGGCGCCGATGACCCGCTCTGCGGTGGCGTGGTCTGCCGGGTCGAGCACCTCTTTGGCGAGCGCCGCCGCCTTGCGGACGAGCTTTGCCTTCTTCGCTTCAGCCGGCGGCTTGGCTTGGCTGGTCGCCTTGGTTTCGGCAGCATCCTTGCGGTCGCCTGGCGGCGACAGTTCGATCGTGTCGGTCATCGAGCCTTAGAGACTGGCTACTCCGCTTGCGTCCGGGCAAGGTGTTTAACGCGTCGAGGATTGTGGAAAGTGCCGCCGGACTAGGCGATGATGTCGGCGGCTCGTGTCCGCGACCGGCATATGCGCCTGTTCCCCAATCTTCGCCGCGGCGGCCTCTATCTGCTGCCGCTCGCGGTCCTGCTCATCGCGATCAGCGCCCGGATCGTTGCTCCGGATCTGCTCGACCGGCTGTCGCTGATCGCGTTCGACCTCTACCAGCGCGCTCTGCCGCGCGTGCCGGGGAATTCGCCGATTCGGATCGTCGACATCGACGATCAAAGCCTCGCCAAAATCGGCCAATGGCCGTGGCCGCGCACGATCGTGGCGCGACTGGTGGAGCGCCTGGCCACCGCGCGGCGCCGCGGTCGTCGCCTTCGATATCGATTTTGCCGAACCCGACCGGACCTCGCCCAAAATGCTGCTGCCGTTGATCACCCGTAATGGCGTCGACCCGGCGGATGCGGAAAAGCTGCTGTCGGTATTGCCCGATCCCGATCAGCGCCTGGCGATGGCGATGCGCAAGGTGCCGGTAGTGACGGGGTTCATCCTGACCGGTCAGGGCGAGACGCGGCCCCCCGCGGCAAAGGCCGGTTTTGCCTTTACCGGCAATGACCCGCTCGGCCATGTCGAGAATTTCACCAAGGTGGTGGCCACCCTTCCGGTGTTGGAAGCGGCGGCCGCCGGCGATGGGTTTCTCAACCAGCTTCCCGAGTGGGATAATGTCGTCCGCCGGGTGCCGCTGATCCTGAAATTCGACGGCCACGCCTATCCATCGCTTGCCGCCGAGGCGCTGCGCCTCGCGGTCGGCGCCACGACCTATATCGGCCGCGCCGCCGGCGCCAATGGCGAAAAGAATTTTGGTGAAGATACCGGACTGACCGCGATCCGCATCGGGCCGCTGACGGTGCCGACGGACGCCGCCGGACGGGTGTGGCTACATTACGCGCCATTCCAGAGCGACCGCATCGTCTCCGCCGCCGTCGTGCTCCGCGGGAAATTCGATCCGGCATTGTTTGCCGGCCATATCGTTCTGATCGGGACTTCGGCTGCCGGCGTCATCAATGATCTGCAGGCGACCCCGCTCGCGGGTGCGGTACCGGGGGTCGAGATCCACGCCCAGCTGCTCGACGAAATCCTCCAAGGGGATTATCTGAGACGGCCCGATTGGGCGATCGGCGCCGAAATCCTGTTCGCGCTGCTGGTCGGTGCCGGTTTGATCTTTGTCCTGCCGCGGATCGGCGCGCTGCCGAGCGCCATGCTCGGCGGCGTCTCGGTCGCGGCGGCATTCGGCGGGTCATGGTTTGCCTTCAAATACGCGCATTGGCTGATCGACCCGGTCTATCCCTGGGCGGTCCTGACCCTCGTCTATCTGGTCGCTAGCCTGCTCGGGTACCTGCGCGCCGAGGAACGCCAGCGCGAGATCCGCGGCGCCTTCTCGCACTACATGTCGCCGCACTATATCGAGGAACTGGCCGCGCACCCCGAAAAACTCGTCCTCGGCGGCGAGATGCGGATCATGACGATCATGTTCTGCGACATCCGCGGGTTTACCAGCCGCGCCGAGGGTATGGACGCCCACACCTTGACGCACTTCATGAATACTTTTCTGTCGCCGATGACCGAAATCATTACTGAGGAAAAGGGCACGATCGACAAATATATCGGCGACTGCATCATGGCGTTCTGGAACGCCCCGCTCGACGATCCCGACCATGCCAAAAACGCGGTTCGTGCGGCCCAGATGATGCGCCGTAAGCTCGTCGATTTGAACCGGATGTGGGAGGGAGAGGCAGCGGCGGCTGGCAAGCCGTTTCGGTCTGTTCAGATGGGCATCGGCATCAATACCGGCGAATGCTGCGTTGGCAATTTCGGGTCGGAGCAGCACTTCGACTATTCGCTATTGGGCGACCCGGTCAACCTGGCCTCGCGCCTAGAGGGGCTCGGCAAGGTCTACGGCATAGATCTGGTGATCGGCGAGGAAACGGTTACGCATCTCGACGACCCGGCGTTGATCGAGGTTGATCTCGTCGCGGTCAAAGGCAAGACGCAGGCCGGTCGCGTCTATACGTTGCCGCCGGAAAGGATCGAGGAGGGTGAGTTCGTAGACCGGCATTCGGCGCTGCTCAGTGCCTATCGCCACCAAGAATGGGGAGCGGCGCTGCGGCTCCTCGACGACGGGCGTCTGGCCGCGGCGCGCCATCTTGCCCCGGTCTACGACCTCTACCGGCGGCGAATCGCGCACTTCCAGTCGGAAGCCCCGCCGGCTAACTGGGACGGCGTGTTCACCGCCGAGGAGAAGTGACCGCTCCAGTAAGTAATGTTAACTTGCTGCTTCGCCGGTAGCCGCCGCGGTAAATTTACCACGTTTGTGTCAGTCCGTAACAAAATTGACTTTATTTGCGTCGCCTTTTCGGCGATAATCATCGTGTGGGAGCATAGAGCATCGGGATGAAACCCGCCACGGCGGCCGTCGTCGCCTAAGGAGCGCGTACCAATGGGTGTCATGGAGTTTCAAGTGTGCCGCCGCGGACGCGAAGCGCGATGGGTGGTCACTCTTGGCAACGCCGTTTATGGCGCGTATCTCGACAAGGAGCAGGCATTGCTCGACGCGGTGGACGCCGCGCGCGACGCGCTCGATTCCGGCCGCGAAGCGCAGGTATGGCTGAGGGACCGAACGACCACGGCCCGTGTATTCTGAGCGCCGTCTGAACTTCTCGCCGAACAGTTCTCGGGATACCATTGGCTCAAACACCGCACCGCGTCAGCGCCAGCGGACGGCTCAGTCGAGCGCCGCCAGCATTTCGGCTGTAACAAGGGTGACGCCGGCGTCGGTTCGGTAGAAGCGACTGGCATCGAGATCGGGGTCCTCGCCGATCACCAACCCCTCCCTGATCCGGCAGCCGCGGTCGATGACGACCTTGGTTAGCCGCGCATGGCGGCCGACCTCGACCTCGGGGAGCAGCACCGCCTCGCGAGTCTGGGCGTAGGAATTGACCCGGCAGTTCGAAAACATCAGCGACCGCCTGACCGTGCCCCCGGAAACGATGCAACCGCCTGAAACCATCGAATTGACCGCCATGCCGCGCCGGTCATCGTCGTCGAATACGAATTTCGCCGGCGGCAACTGCTGCTGATAGGTCCAGATCGGCCAGTTGGGATCGTAGATGTCGAGCGAGGGGACCGGCATCACCAGATCGAGATTGGCCGCCCAATAGGAATCGATGGTGCCGACATCGCGCCAATACGAATCGGCCTCCGGCGTCGTCTTAACGCAGCTCTCGTTCGAACGAATGCGCGACCGCGAGCCCGCGGCGCACCAGTTTCGGAATGATGTCCTTGCCGAAATCATGGCTCGATTCCGGGTCTTGGTGATCGCGTTCGAGCTCGGCATAGAGAAACTCGGCGGTAAAGACATAAACGCCCATGCTGGCGAGTACTCGGTCGGGCTTGCCGGAGATCGGCGGCGGATGGCGCGGCTTTTCCTGGAAATCGACGATCCGCATCGTCTCGTCGACCGCCATGACTCCGAAACCCGATGCTTCCGCCAGCGGCACCTCGACGCAGGCGACCGTGCAGTCGGCGCCCCGGTCGACGTGATCGGCCAGCATGTTCGAATAATCCATCTTGTAGATGTGGTCGCCGGCCAACACCAAAAAGTATGTCGGGTTGGCGGCGCGCAGGATATCATAGTTTTGATGGACGGCGTCGGCGGTGCCGCGATACCACGTCGCCTCGTCGAGCCGCTGCTGCGCCGGCAACAGATCGAGGAACTCGCCCATCTCCGGGCGCAGAAACGACCATCCCATCTGCAAGTGGCGCAACAAACTGTGCGCCTTGTATTGGGTCAGGACCGCGATGCGCCGGACTCCCGAATTGAGGCAGTTCGACAGGGTGAAGTCGATCAGGCGGAACTTGCCGCCGAAAAACACCGCCGGCTTGGCCCGCCTGTCGGTCAGCTGCTTCAGCCGGCTACCCCGGCCGCCGGCGAGAACGAGGGCGAGCGCCTGCCGCGCTAGCCGTTGTTGGATGCGCGCGCCCGACAGCATGTCCGCCTCCCTGTGCCTCGGCCGCGTTGCGGCGATTACACGATAACGCTCGGATCTGAACGGCTGGGTATCCTGGTTAACTGGGCCGTGCCCTCCGACGTCTGTGCCAGCTTCGCTCGCGGCTGCTCACAGAATGAATTTGGACAAGTCGGCGTTTTGGGCAAGCGCGCCGACCTGGTCGCGGACATAAGCGCGGTCGATCTGCGACCAGAGTCCCGTCGGGCCGGTCGGAGGCGGTGAAGCTGATCTCTTCCAGCAGCCGCTCGAGGATCGTGTGCAGGCGCCGCGCGCCGATATTCTCGACCGCGGTGTTGATCTCCTCGGCCAGCAGCGCCAGCTCGTCGATCGCCGCCTCGTCGAAATCGAGGGTGACACCCTCGGTCGCCAGCAATGCCTTGTATTGCTTGATCAGGCTCGCCTCGGGCTCGACCAGGATGCGGCGGAAATCGCTGCGGTCGAGCGCCTTCAATTCGACCCGGATCGGCAGCCGCCCCTGCAATTCCGGCAACAGATCGGAAGGCTTGGCCTGATGAAAGGCGCCCGACGCGATGAACAGGATGTGGTCGGTCTTGACCGCACCGTGCTTGGTCGCGACGGTGGTGCCTTCGATCAACGGCAACAGGTCGCGCTGCACGCCCTCGCGGCTGACATCGGGGGCGCCGTCCGCCGGCGCGCTCGCCGCGCCGCACTGATCTTGTCGATCTCGTCGATGAAGACGATGCCGTTCTGCTCGACAGCGGCGATCGCTTCGCGCACGACCATTTCCTGGTCGAGGAGCTTGTCGCTCTCCTCGGCGATCAAGCACGCGGTGACTGTCGCCGACCGTCATCTTCTTCGGCTTGGTGCGGGTGCCGAAGGTCTTGCCGAAAATGTCGCCGAGGTTGAGCATGCCCATCTGCGCGCCGGGCATGCCAGGGATCTCGAAGGTCGGCAGATTGGCCGCCGCACTTTCCTGCACCGCGATCTCGATTTCGCGCTCGTCGAGCGCGCCTTCGCGCAACTGCTTGCGGAATTTTTGACGGGTATCGGCGCTCGCGGTTGACGCCGACGAGCGCTTCGAGCACCCGCTCCTCGGCGGCCAGCTCGGCTTTGGGCTCGACCTCCTTGCGCAGCCGCTCGCGGGTCATCGCGATCGCGATCTCGACCAGGTCGCGCACGATCTGCTCGACGTCGCGGCCGACATAGCCGACTTCGGTGAATTTGGTCGCCTCGACCTTGACGAACGGGCGCCTGCGCGAGTCGCGCGAGTCGGCGGGCGATCTCGGTCTTGCCGCAGCCGGTCGGGCCGATCATCAGGATGTTTTTGGGCAATACCTCTTCGCGCAGCTCGGGGGTCAGCTGCTGGCGGCGCCAGCGGTTTCTGAGCGCGATCGCGACGGCGCGCTTGGCGTCGTGCTGGCCGACGATGAAGCGGTCGAGCTCGGAAACGATCTCGCGCGGGCTGAAAGATGGCATCGGGCGTCAGTTGTCGAGTTTTTCGAAGGTGATCTTGTCGTTGGTATAGATGCAGATCCCGGCGGCGATTGCCATCGCGCGGCGGGCTATTTCTTCGGCGTCGAGGCCGTCAACGCCGATCAGCGCCCGCGCCGCGGCCAGCGCGTAGCCGCCGCCCGAGCCGATGCCGATGAGCCCGTCCTCGGGTTCGAGCACGTCGCCGGTGCCCGACAGGATCAAGGATACGTTCTTGTCGGCCACTGCCATCATTGCTTCGAGCCGGCGCAGATAGCGGTCGGTACGCCAATCTTTGGCAAGTTCGACACAGGCGCGCGGCAATTGTCCGGCATATTGCTCGAGCTTGGCCTCGAGCCGCTCGAACAAGGTGATCGCGTCGGCGGTGGCGCCGGCAAAGCCGGCGATCACCGATCCGCCGGCCAGCCGCCGCAATTTGCGCGCGTTCGACTTCATCACGGTCTGGCCCATCGTGACTTGGCCGTCGCCGGCGACCACGACCTGGCCGCCCTTGCGGACGCACAGGATCGTTGTGCCGTGCCAAGCGTTGCCGTCGAAGTTTTCCATGCGCTTTTTCGGGAAGCTGGCGCTGCAGGCGCTTGAAACTCGGAAGACTGAGATGTGGGCGCAATGGGTTCATGGTCAAGCCGACCGTCGGATAGTGGCAAGCGCACCCCGGAATTGCTAAATAGACTGTGTCGCGGTCCAGCGGCGATAGAGGAGAGCATCGTGCGGGTGGCTACGGTCGAACGCAACACCAAGGAGACGCAAATCAGCGGCAGGGTCGATCTCGACGGCAGCGGCGCCGCCGAAATATCGACCGGTATCGGCTTCCTCGATCACATGCTCGAACAGTTGGCCAAGCACAGCCTGATCGACGTCAAACTGCAGGCAATCGGCGATCTGCATATCGATTTTCATCACACCACCGAAGATACCGGCTATGTCGTCGGCGAGGCGGTGTCGAAGGCTCTGGGGAGCCGCGCCGGCATTGCGCGCTACGGGCACGCGGTAATCCCGATGGACGAAACTCTGACACGCGTCAGCCTAGACGCCTCGAACCGACCCTATCTGGTGTGGAAGGTGGCGTTTACCCGACCGAAACTCGGCGAGATGGATACTGAGTTGTTCAAGGAGTGGTTCCAGGCCTTTGCCCAATCGGCGGGGGTAACGCTTCATGTCGAGAACCTCTATGGCGAGAACAACCATCACATCGTCGAATCCTGCTTCAAGGGTCTCGCCCGGGCGTTGCGCCAGGCGGTCGAGGTCGATCCGCGGCGGCAGGGAGCGGTTCCGTCAACCAAGGGCGTCCTCGGCAGCACCCTGTGATGATCGTTCGCGATCGTCGATTACGGCTCGGGCAATCTACGCTCGGCGGCAAAGGCGTTCGAACGCGCGGCGGTCGAGAACGGCATTTCCGCCGAGATCACGGTGACCAGCGCGCCCGAAACGATTGCTGGCGCCGACCGCCTTGTCCTTCCCGGGGTCGGCGCCTTTGCCGACTGCCGGCGCGGGCTTGCCGCGGTTTCCGGTCTCGAACAAGCGCTGAATGAGGCGGTTAGGTCTCGTGCGCGCCCATTCCTCGGGATCTGCGTCGGCATGCAGCTGATGGCGGACCGCGGTCGCGAATTCGAGACGGCCGACGGCCTCGGCTGGATCGAAGGCGAGGTGGTGGCCATCGAGCCCGCGGATTCGGCGCTGAAGATCCCGCATATGGGGTGGAACGAGATCGAGCCGCGGGCGGCGCATCCGCTGCTCGACGGGCTCGGGGCGGGCGCGCACGCCTATTTCGTGCACAGCTATCATTTTCGGCTAGCCAATGCGCGGGACCTCCTGGCGGTCACCGATTACGGCGGGCCGCTCGCCGCGGTCGTCGGGTGCGACAATCTCGTCGGAACCCAGTTTCACCCCGAGAAAAGCCAGCAAGCGGGACTGCGCTTGATCGGAAACTTTTTGCGATGGAGCCCATGAGCGATAGCCGGAACACCGTCGCGGCGATCTCGGTCGAGCGGCTCACCCGCTATTCGGGCGACGATCTCGAGAATCTCTGCGAGGCGACCGAGAGCGCGATCACCGAGGGTGGGGGATTCGGCTGGCTCAAGCCGCCGCCGCGTCAGGTCCTGGAAAATTATTGGAAGGGCGTGCTGCTGGTCCCTGAGCGCCGGCTCGTCGTCGGTCGCTTGGAGGGTGTCGTGGCCGGCTCCGCGCAATTGAGCCGCGCCCCGCGCAACAACGAAGCGCAAGCCTTCGCCGGTACCTTGACGAGCGCGTTCGTGGCGCCCTGGGCCCGCGGCCACGGCCTCGGCCGCGGCATCGTGCAGGAGATTGAGCGGCTCGGCCGGGAATTAGGGCTGGCCGTCCTCAACCTCGATTTGCGCGACACGCAGAAGGCTGCGATCGGCCTCTATGAGAGTCTGGGGTATCGCCGCTGGGGTACCCACCCGGTCTACGCGCGCGTCGAAGGCCGGATCGTGGCCGGTCACTACTACTACAAGCTGCTCGACGACGTTCCAGCCCCGTCGTGATCCTCTACCCGGCAATCGATCTCAAGGACGGCGCCTGTGTTCGTCTGGTGCGCGGCGAGATGGCGAGCGCCACGGTGTTCAACGACGATCCGGCGGCGCAGGCGCGGCAGTTCGCGGACGCCGGTTTCGAGTGGCTGCACATCGTCGATCTCAACGGCGCCTTTGCCGGCCACTCGGTCAATGGGACTGCGGTGGCGGCGATCCGCGATGCCGTCGGGTTGCACATCCAATTGGGCGGCGGCATTCGCGATCGCGCGGCGATCGAGCATTGGCTCGGGCTCGGGATCGATCGCATCGTGCTGGGCACCGCCGCGTTGCGCGACCCTGAATTGGTTCGACGCGCCGCCGCCGATCACCCGGGCCGGATCGCCGTAGGCGTCGATGCGCGCGGCGGGCGAGTCGCAGTCGCGGGCTGGGCGGAGACCAGCGAGATCACTGCTCCTGATCTCGCCCGGCGCTTTCAGGACACCGGAGTTGCAGCAATAATCTACACTGATATTGATCGCGACGGCGCGCTCGGCGGCGTGAACGCACTCAAAATTCGGGACTTTGCCCGCACTACTGACATCCCGGTCATCGCCTCCGGCGGCGTCGCCGCGCTCGCCGACATCGCGGCCCTGAAGTCGTATGAGCGGGACGGCATCTCCGGGGTGGTCTGCGGCCGCGCGCTCTATGACGGGTGTCTCGACGCGACGGCGGCGTTGCTGATAGCCGCCGGGGAAAGGCGCGATGACTGAAGTTGCGGTCGGCCGCCTTTTGCGAGTCCCCCTTCGTGAGGTGTGGAGACACGAGGCTTATGACTTCACGCAATGGCTTCAGGACAATATTGAGGATCTAAGCGACGCGTTGGACATCACCCTTGTCAACGTTGACCGCGAGCAAACCACTGGATCTTTCAGCATCGACCTTGTTGCAGAGGACGAAGCGGGCGGTACGGTCATTATCGAGAACCAGCTTGGAAAGAGCGACCACGACCATCTGGGCAAACTGATCACCTACCTCACCGGGATGAGCGCCAAGGCCGCGATTTGGATCGTTTCTGATCCGAGGCCGGAGCACGTTGCGGCTGTGACGTGGCTGAATGAGGCTATCAGTGCGAATTTCTACATGGTCAAGGTCGAGGCGGTTCGTATCGGAGATTCCCCGCCTGCTCCCTTGTTCACGCTGATCGTGGGACCTTCCGAAGAGACGAAGGACGTTGGCCAGACCAAGAGGGATATTGCGGAGCGCTATGGTATTCGAAGGCGCTGGTGGACGCTGCTAATAGAGCGATCAGCCACCAGGAGTAGGCTCCATGCGCACATAACGCCTGGCGAATACGGCTGGATCGGGACAAGCTCGGGATTTCGGGGCTTGAGCTTCAATTACATTGTGATGCAATCCGAGTGCGCGGTTGAACTGTACATCGACCGCGGCAAAGGCGCTGAGGAGGAGAACAAGAGGCTGTTCGATCAACTGGCTGCGTCGCGCGAGGCAATCGATGACGAGTTCGGTGAAGAATTGAGCTGGCAGCGTTTGGAGGGCAAGCGCGCGTGTCGAATCCGGTACACAAGCGCGCTAGGAGGCTATCGAGCACCAGAGGAGAAATGGCCTGAGATACAGGATCACATCTCCGGAGCGATACTACGGCTGGAACGTGCTTTGAGGCCGTATATCGGTCGGCTTCGGGAGACGTCCTGACAATGCTGAAGATGCGCGTCATCCCTTGTCTCGACGTCAAGGACGGGCGGGTCGTCAAAGGCGTCAACTTCGTCGATCTTATCGATGCCGGCGATCCGGTGGCACAGGCGCGGTTCTATGATGGCGAGGGCGCCGACGAGCTGTGCTTTCTCGACATCACCGCCAGCGCCGAAGGGCGCGACACGCTCTACGATGTGGTTCGCCGCACTGCCGAGGAATGTTTCATGCCGCTGACCGTCGGCGGCGGGGTGCGCACGGTCGAGGATATCCGCCGCCTATTGCTCGCCGGCTCCGACAAGGTGTCGATCAACACCGCCGCGGTGGCCCGGCCCGACTTCGTCCGCGAAGCGGCGCAGAAATTCGGCAGCCAGTGCATCGTCGCCGCGATCGATGCAAAAGCGTCGGCGCCAGCGCGATGGGAAGTCTTCACCCATGGCGGACGGCGGCCGACCGGCATCGACGCGGTCGACTGGGCGAGCCGGCTTGCCGATTACGGCGCCGGAGAAATTCTGCTGACGTCGATGGATCGGGACGGTACCAAATCGGGGTTCGACATCGCCCTGACGCGTGCCGTCGCCGATACGGTTCGCGTGCCGGTTATCGCCTCGGGCGGGGTCGGCACCCTCGATCACCTGGTCGAGGGTATTCGCGATGGGCACGCGACTGCGGTGCTCGCAGCCTCGATCTTTCACTTCGGGACCTGTCGGATCGGTGAGGCCAAGACCCGGCTCGCCGCCTGCGGCATCCCGGTGCGGAGTTGAGCCGTGCCAAAAGATCTGGGCGCCACCCTTGACCGCCTCTGGCAGGTGATCCGCGCGCGACGCGGAGCTGACCCACAGACCTCCTATACCGCTCGGCTGTTCGCCCGGGGCCGCACCAAGATCGCACAAAAACTCGGCGAGGAGGCGGTCGAGGCAGTAATCGAGGGGGTCAGGGGCGACCCGGCAAAGCTCGTCGGCGAGAGCGCCGATCTCCTCTATCACCTATTGGTGCTGTGGGCCGATGTCGGCATTTCGCCTGCCGATGTCGCCGCCGAACTCGCGCGGCGCGAGGGCAAGTCCGGGATCGACGAAAAACGCGGGCGTGCAAACCTGTAACCCATCACGACCCACCCCTTGCGGCGAGTGAAACCTCTACTTCGCAGCAATGGTCAACATCCCGCCATCTTGGGTTCACTGATGCGCTGATGTCACTAGGATTAGCAAATGGCGGATGCTGTCTAAGAAGGATCAGGGATAACATTGACGTCAGGGACGAATGGTCGTCCCCCGATGAAGTACTCCGAAAGCTACAAGATATTGGATGTTGGTTGCCCTCTCGCGATCTACTGGTCCACTTCGACAAACACTGTACGCGGTGACCGCTGCCGGCTTTGCAGCGATGACATCCTATCCGCGATGCGGACGACCATCTCATGAATGTGCCAGCGAACGTTTGGGCCGAATAGATGTTTGGTCCAAATTGGTTTCGCCACAGTGGCGAAGGCGAATTCCTCTCGCACCTTGAGCCTTGGACGCGCGGACATTAACATCTCCGGCATGAGGTCCAACACGCCCCGGCATGTTGCTGAGCACCCAAAGCGCGGGCCAATCGATTTAATCCTGTGCACCGGGATGCCGAGGAGCGGCTCGACTTGGTCCTTCAACGCCTGCATGGGCCTGCTGGAAAGCACCCAGCCGGACGCCAGCATCGTCGGGCTCTATTCCGCAGACATTCGCGCGGTCCTGGCGAAGCGTAGTGCCGACTACCTCGTCATCAAGTGCCACAATGTCGACGAAGCCGGCCATGGCGCCATCGGGCGAGGCGAGTGCCGCACCGTCTACACCTACCGGGATCCCTGCGAGGCCGTTGCTTCCTTTATCGTCTTCGCCAATGTCTTCTTCGATGAAGCTCTCGCCTCGATCAAGGCATCGCTCGAATTCATGACCTTTCAACGGCGCTACGGTGACGCATTATTCCTCTCCTATACCGAGCTGACCGAAACCCCACGGCAGGCGATCCGCAAGATCGCCGACCACCTCGGGCTCGCCGGTGATGACGCGGCGGTTACCGCGGCAGATCGCCGCTCGAGCCGGCAAGAAGCAGCCGCAGTCGCCGAGAAAGTCGAAACCTTAGCGCCGGACCAAGTTTACCGAGACGACAAATATCTCTATCACAGACGAAGCTTAGTCCATCGCAATCATCTCACTGGCGGCGGGGCAAGATGGCGATCCGTGCTGACCGCTTCCCAGATCACGCAAGTCCATCATGAAACCCGGCTTTGGGCTGACCTTTTCGGCAGATGAACCGGACAGCTGGGAGCATCAGGCGATCACCGATTGGACCGCTCCGTACGATCGCCTCCGTCAACGCTGGACTGTTCTTCCGGCTGGCCCCGCGACTCGGCTGGATGCGGTCACGCTAGCAGAGATTCCGGATGCCGAGCTGCTCGATGCTTGGCAAGCCGCCTTGGTACGCACCTCTGCCGGAGCCGGCTATGGCATCCGCGGTTGGTACCACGACCTCTATCGAGACCAGCTTCGCGGTCTGAAGGTCCTCGATGTCGGTTGCGGTCTGGCGATTTCGTCTCTGCATTTTGCCGAGCACGGGGCGCGGCTCACCTTCAGCGACATCGCGAGCGATAATGTGCGTATAGCTGAGCGGCTTTGTGCTCTCAAAGGCGTGGCAGCCGAATTTCTCTACATCGAGGACGAACGTTCTTTTGCCGCTCTGCCCGGCGAGTTCGATGTTGTGCTCGCCTTGGGCTCGCTGCTCAACGCGCCACTGCCCGTGATCCGTGACGAAATCCAGGCGATCCTGCCGCATTTGAAAGACGGCGGACGATGGCTTCATTTCGCCTATCCCAAAGCGCGCTGGGAGCGCGAAGGCCGCATGCCGTTTTCGGAATGGGGCGACTACACGGATGGCCCTGGCACTCCTTGGATGGAGTATCACGACCGGGAGAAGATCGAGTTTCTGTTCGCCCCTGCGCGTGTCGAGATCGTGTTCGACTGCGAATGGCACAACCACGATTTCAATTGGTTTGACCTGCGGGTGCGCAGGTGAGACCAGATCAGCGGTTCGGCCCACACCACGGGCAAGTCTCGCGTGCTTGATTATACAACCCACTTCACGCCCGCGCTGCTGAGGCTGTTCATGGATACTTTTCCGGCTGACCTTCTAAGCCGCTGGGATACGGGAGTGCTGAATGATGAATGAACTCGATTTCCGCTTCCGCCCGAGTACAACGTCCTGTCCGGGCGCTTTGTCGATCGGACAGCTTCGCGGGTTCAACCGGGATGGCTTCATCTTGGGGGTTCGGTTGCTCCCCGCCGATGAGCTCGCCGATATCCGCCACTATTTCGACGACCTCCTGGCACGATATTTGGCCGCTGGCCATGACCAATATTCGATCGCTAGCGCCCTCACCAGACATGGGCGGGTATGGGATCTTTTGACTGACGCCCGGATCGTCGCCGTCGTTCGCGATATTCTCGGCGATAACGTGATCGGAATGGGAGCACACTTCTGGTGCAAGCTCCCGGGCGATGGCCAGACCGTCGCCTGGCATCAGGACGCGGCTTATTGGCTGCTGCGTCCATCAACGGCGGTTACCGTGTGGCTGGCCCTCGACGCGGCGGATCGCGCGAATGGCTGCATGAAGTTCATTGCAGGCTCGCAGCTGCTTGGTCACCTGACCTCGAGCCTCACGGAGGATGAGGACGCGAGCGTTCTCCCGCGCAAAGTGCCGGGAGCCGAGTGTCTCGGCCCGGTGATCTATGCCGAATTGCAGCCCGGGGAGGCGTCGATCCACAGCGATTTGCTGTTGCACTCTTCTGAAAAAAAACGCCTCCCCACGCCGGAGATGTGGCCTCGCTCTTCGCTATACGGCGGGGTACGTCATCCCGACGGAACGCTTCCGACGAGCCGGGGTTCTTGTTTCCGGCAAATTGCTGGGTGACTGGGCGAATCTCAAGCGGCCCGAAGCAGAATAAGCAGGGGCAGAGAGCCGCGTTACAGAGGCGGCCGCCGGAGCGGCCCCCGGTCGGGGCAGTCGGGGCGGCCTTGACGGGCCTGCGCTAAAAACTCCCATGAAAGGCCGTAACGATGCTGGGACGGCAATCCCATGATCAGGAGGAGAACTTGACCTTTGCGCGTTGAGGGCGACCATTTCGTGTATCGTACCCTTCGGCACGCATTCTCTTACGCTCTGAGCGGAGGCGGAAGTTGGCTTATGACCGAAATAATGTCTTCGCCCGCATCCTTCGCGGCGAGATCCCTTGCAAGAAAGTCTACGAGGACGAGCACGTCCTCGCCTTTCACGACATCAATCCGCTGGCCCCGACCCATATCTTGGTGATCCCGAAGGGAGAATATGTCTCGCTCGACGATTTTTCCGCGAATGCTTCGGCGGCCGAGCACTCGGCCATGTTCCGCGCCCTGGGGCAGATCGCCGGAGAACATGGCGTGGTCGAGACCGGCCATCGAATCATCGCCAACAGCGGCCGTGACGGCCATCAAGAGGTACCGCACTTCCACGTGCACCTGTTCGGCGGGCGCGACCTCGGCCGGATGCTGCTGCGGCGGTGAGGGGTGCTCGCTGGAGGCAGGGACTAACCGCGTCCCGTCGATAGATCGCCGCTAACCGAAAGGGTAAGTCGGGGTTTCCCAGAACGACCGGCGAAACGCTGGAAATTCGCCGGCCGGCCTCCGTGCGGTTCGCCGCGGATCAACCGGCGCGGATATCGACGTCCTTGGTCTCGCGCAAGAACAGCACGCCGATGACCAGCGTCATTGCCGCGATGGCGATCGGATACCACAGTCCATTGTATATATTGCCGGTTGCAGCGACGACCGCAAAGGCGATCGCCGGCAGAAATCCGCCGAACCAGCCATTGCCGATGTGGTAGGGCAGTGACACCGAGGTATAGCGGATGCGGGTTGGAAACAGCTCGACCAGCATCGCCGCGATCGGGCCGTAGACCAGCGTCACATAGATCACCAGGATCACGAGGAGAGCAATTACCATGGTGTGATTGATCTGCGCCGGATCGGCCGTTGCCGGATAGCCGGCTGTCTTCAGCGCATCGCCCAGGACCTTGCTAAAGGCTGCGGCCTTAGCCGCGGCGTTCGACGTCTTGGCGTCGTAGCTTGCGATCGCAATCTGTCCGATCTTTATGTGCGCCACGCTGCCTGTCGGCGCGGCCTCGTTGCTGTAGGGAACGCCATAAGCGACCAGAGCGCTCTTGGCGACGTCGCACGAACTCGTAAATTTCGATGTGCCCATCGGGTTGAACTGCAGCGAGCATTGGTCGGGGTCGGCGATGACGACGGCCGGTGCTGAGACCATGGCGGCTTCGAGGGCCGGGTTGGCGTAATGGGTGATGGCCTTGAACAGCGGCAAATAGGTTATGACCGCCAGCAGACAGCCCAGCATGATGATCGGCTTGCGGCCGAACCGGTCGGACAGCCAGCCAAACAGAATGAAGCCCGGCGTTCCGATCGCCAATGCTGCGGCGACCATCAAGATCGCCGTCTTGGGATCGATCTTCAAGGTCTGGGTCAAGAAGAAGAGCGCATAGAACTGGCCGCAGTACCACACCACCCCTTGCCCTGCGGTCGCGCCGAAAAGGGCAATCAGGACGATCTTGAGGTTGCCCCTTTCGGCAAAGCTTTCGGTCAGCGGCGCCCGCGATCCTCCGCCTTCGGCCTTCATCCGCTGAAACAGCGGAGATTCGTTGAGGCGCAGCCGGATATACATCGAGATTGCGAGCAGGATGATCGACAGCAGGAATGGGATGCGCCAACCCCAGGCGGTAAAGCTCTTGGCATCGATCCACTGTTGGCAGCCGAGGACCACCAGCAGCGCGAGGAACAGCCCGAGCGTCGAGGTCGTCTGAACCCATGAAGTAAACAACCCGCGCTTGCCGGGCGGGGCATGCTCGGCGACATAAATGGCGGCGCCGCCATACTCGCCGCCGAGCGCCAGACCTTGCAACAGGCGCAGCACGATCAGGATTACCGGGGCGGCAAGGCCTATCGCGGCATAGCCGGGCAACAGGCCGACCACAAAGGTCGACCAGCCCATGATCGTGATTGTGATCAAAAGGGCATACTTGCGGCCGGCGAGGTCGCCGATCCGGCCGAACACAAGGGCGCCGAACGGGCGTAACGCGAACCCGGCGGCAAGTGAGAGGACGGCGAAGGTATAGCTCGCGGTGAGGTTGACCGCCGAAAAGAAAACACTGCCGATCGTTACGGCGAGCAAACCATAAAGATAAAAATCATACCATTCGAAGACCGTTGCGAGCGAGGACGCAAAAATCAAGATGCGTACCTCTCGCGTCCTCCCGCTGGTCAGGCGGTGCCGCGCCGCCGACACATTGGCCATCCGTTCCTCCCCAGTTTTCTCGCCCCCTCCATCGTGCGGCTGCCAATCTTCCCCGAAGCCGCGCGAGCGGGCCGATAATGAGGAGAACCTAGTCTGAGAGGCAATGCAGGACCGCAGCTTGTATCATCCGCTACGGCGTCGCTTCAGAGCAATCTTACAGAGAATCGCGGCAAGCCGTCCCTGGCGCGATTGTCAAGCTGTGCGTCTTGCCATCAATCGACCCGACTATTCACACTTCTTCAGAAGTTCACGAATTGGTTGCGGGATCGGCTCGTCGAGCACGTGATCGTAAAGCGCGTGCAGCAGGTCTTCCCCGCAGGTTCTACCCTCGAGAAACTCGGCGATGCGCGCCTTGACCAAGGGCCCCGTCAAGCCGGCTTGGGAAGAGGGGCCTCGTGCGGTTGCGATAAAGCGAGCGAGCTTGGCATCGTATCTCATAGCGTTACACATCGTAACTGTTGCGCCTCGATTGTCAAATTTCCACGTCTACGTGCCTCGGCGATGACATAACGTGAACAGTCTGTAACACGGATCGATCCCCGCGAATCCAACCGTACGGTATGCGTGTCGTGCATGGAACTTTCGCCGACGCGCGCGAGTGTGGCCCCCGGCAGTCGGCGTCACCCCGTCGGCTCGTGCCGCGCTTTCTCGAGATCATATCCCGAGGACTACGAAAAGGCGTACACCCTCAATTCGTCGACAAGAAGGTTGGGATGCGCCCTGACTAGCCGGGTGATGCCGATCGTCTCGCTGCGCGGCATCAGCAAGCATTTCGCCTCTGGTGTGGCCGCGCTCGACCCGATCGATCTGGATATTGATCGCGGCGAGTTCCTTAGCCTGATCGGCCCTTCGGGCTGCGGCAAGACGAGCCTGCTGCGCATCATCGCCGGGCTGAGCGAACCGAGCGGCGGCGAGCGCCATATGACACTCACCCCAGACAAATCCGAACGCGCGGTGCCGCGACGCATCGGCTTCGTCTTTCAGGACCCGACCTTGATGCCGTGGAGCACGGTCGTCGGTAACGTGCTGCTGCCGTTCCGCCTCGCCGGGCGGGTCGGGCCAGCCCAGCGCCAGCGCGCTGCCGCCGAGATCCGGGCGGTCGGGCTCGCCGGGTTCGAGCGCGCTTATCCGCATCAGTTGTCGGGCGGGATGCGCATGCGGGTCTCGATCGCCCGCGCGATGGTCACCGACCCTGAATTATTGCTGCTCGACGAGCCCTTTGCCGCGCTCGACGAGATCACCAGGATGGCGCTCAATGACGATCTGATGCGGTTGTGGGACAGCCGCCGGCCGACGGTAGTGTTTGTCACGCACAGCGTTTTCGAATCGGTCTACCTGTCGACTCGGATCGCGGTAATGACTAAGCGGCCGGGGCGGATCGCGGCCGAGCTGGCGGTCGACTTGCCGCAGCCGCGCGAACGCACATTGCGTACCGCGCCGGCCTACGCCGCGATCTGCGCCGCGGTTTCAGGCCATCTCGCCCAGGCGATGCCGACGGAGGAGGCGTGATCAGGCGGGCACGGCCGGGACGCTGGTGGCGGATCGCGGCGCCTCTCGCAGTGGGCGCGGTGCTTCTCGGCCTGTGGGAGGCGGTGGTCCGGTTCGAGGACATCCCGGTCTACATCCTGCCCGGTCCGCTCGCGATCGCCCAGGCGCTATTGACTGACGGCGCCAGCCTGCTGGGTTCGCTGATGGTAACCCTGCGCGTTACTTTGGCGGCGCTGGCTGCGGCGGCGATCCTCGGCGGCGCCATCGCGCTCTTGTTCTCGCTGTCGCGGCTCCTTGAAATCAGCCTGTTCCCCTATGCCGTGATCCTGCAGGTGACGCCGATCGTGGCGATTGCGCCGCTGATCATCATCTGGGTGCAGCAGCCGTTTCTCGCGTTGCTGGTCTGCGCCTGGATCGTCGCCTTTTTCCCGATCGTCTCGAACACTACGGTCGGGCTCAACAGCGCCGACCGCAACCTGATCGCCCTGTTCCGGCTCTACGGCGCCTCGCCGGCTCAGACCCTGCGTTATCTCAGGCTACCGACGGCGCTGCCCTATTTCCTCGCCGGGCTGCGGATCAGCGGCGGGCTGGCTTTGATCGGCGCCGTCGTCGCCGAATTCGTCGCCGGCACCGGCGGCGCCGAGACCGGTCTCGCCTACCGCATCCTCGAGGCTGGCTATCGGCTGGAGATCCCGCGCCTGTTCGCGGCGCTGTTTCTGCTGTCGGCCACCGGGATCACGATCTATCTCGTCATCGACTTCCTGTCGCGACTGCTGCTGCGCCACTGGCACGAGAGTGCAATCGAGGAAGAGGAGGAGTAGTTTGCGACAGCAGTTTTTTGGGATTGCTTCGTCGCTCCGCTTCTCGCGATGACAATTTTTGCTGTCATTGCGAGCACCGCGAGGCAATCTGGCGCAGATTGATCAGCCGCGCCCGACGAACGGCATTTTGGTCGCCATCACGGTCAGGAACTGGACGTTGGCCTCGGGGGTCACGGTCGACATGAACACGACCGCGCGCGCGACGTTTTGCACATCCATCACCGGCTCCTCGATGACCGTGCCGTTGGCCTGCGGCACGCCGCGCTGCATGCGCTGGGTCATTTCGGTCAAGGCGTTGCCGATGTCGATCTGGCCGCAGGCGATGTCGTATTTGCGGCCGTCGAGCGAGGTCGATTTGGTCAGCCCGGTGATCGCGTGCTTGCAGGAGGTGTAGGCGACCGAGTTCGGCCGCGGCACATGCGCCGAGATCGAGCCGTTGTTGATGATCCGCCCGCCCATCGGCTTTTGGTCCTTCATGATCTTGAAGGCTTCCTGGGTGCACAGGAACGAGCCGGTCAGGATCGAGCTGACGACCGCCTGCCAGCGCTCGAAGGCCAGCTCCTCGATCGGCGCCGAGGCGCCGAAACCGGCGTTGTTGAACAGCACGTCGAGCCGGCCAAAGGTCTCCTTGGTCTTGGCGAACAAGGCGCGGACCGAGTTGGGATTGCCGACATCGGTCGGCACCCCCAGCGCCTTGCCCTGCAACCCCTCGATTTCGCCGACGACCGCCTGCAACGGCTCCGGCCGGCGGCCGGCGACGACCACCGCAAACCCTTCCCTGGCGAGCGCCAAGGCCGACGCCTTGCCGATGCCGCTACCCCCGCCGGTAACGAGTGCCACTTTGCCGTTCGAATTCATCTCGCCGTTCTCCTGCTGCGGACGCCGGTGTCCTGGCCACGATATCAGCTTATCCAGCGTGCGCTCCAGCGGGTTGCGGGTGAGAACCGGCCAACGGGAGAGAGGGCCGATGGATATCGCCCCAGTGGGGGAACGGCCGGGCGCCGCCATGACCGAATTCCCGTGAACTGGGAAAGTAACCGGGAATTTTTCGAATCAGCGGATATCGGACCCGATTTGCTCCGGAAATAGATCGTGAAATCAAGCGCTTGTGGCCTAATTCCCGTCGCCGCCGAACCGGGAATTTATTTCGGTCTAAACGGGAAATAAATCGGTTAAACCGGGAATTAGAACCCGGCCGGCGCAATCAGCCATCGGCATCTCCTCGGCACTGTTTGCGGCTGCCCGTCGCCGCGATCGGCTCGTAGGATGCCAGGCGAATTGGGCAATTTTAGCGTCCCGAACACCAACGTCGGCGCTTTCACCGATTTTCTTGTTCTCGGTGATGTCGACAATGAGATTCAAAAACGGAGGAAGTTCATGTCTCAACCTGAACGGTCTGCGATGACCGGCAAGCTCGCAGGCAAAGTCGCTGTCGTCACCGGCGGCAGCGCCGGCATCGGTCTCGGCATCGCCGAGCATTTTGCCGAGGAAGGCGCGCGGGTGTTCATCACCGGCCGCCATCAATCCGAGCTCGATAAGGCGGCCGCCGCGATCGGCGGCAATGCGGCTGCGATCCAGGGCGATACGACAAATCTCGCTGACCTCGACCGCATCTACGCTACCGTCAAGACGCAGGCCGGGCACATCGACGTGCTGGCGGCAAACGCAGGGGTCTACGAATTCGCCAGGCTTGGGGAGATCACCGAGGAACATTTCGATAGGACGTTCAACACGAACGTGCGCGGCCTGTTGTTTGCCGTGCAGAAGGCGCTGCCATTGCTCGGCAAAGGCTCCTCGGTGATTCTGATCGGCTCGATGGTGTCGATCAAAGGCTTTCCCGCCGCCTCGGTCTACGACGCGACAAAGGCCGCGATACGCTCGTTTGCCCGCGGCTGGATCGTCGACCTCAAGGGGCGCGACATTCGGGTCAACGTGTTGAGCCCCGGCTACACGGCAACCCCCGGCCTCGCCCATTTTCTGACGGATGAGCAACAGGCCGAGGCCGTCGCTTCGGTGCCGCTTGGCCGGATTGGCACGCCGGACGACGTCGGCAAGGCGGCGGTATTCCTCGCTTCCGACGACAGCGCCTATGTCAACGGGATCGAGCTTTTCGTCGATGGCGGTGCAGCCCAAATCTGAGGTCGCCCGCATGCGCTCCAGCGAGATGCAGGCGATAATCGGCCGAACGGGAGAGGGGCCGATGGACCTGCTCACCGCTCCCGAACACCGGATGCAGAAGGACCATCCGTTGCGTGCGCCACCCGGGTCATGCCGAGCAGGTCAAACTCTGACTGAATTCTGGCTTGCTCCTCGGGTCGGCACAAGGTCGGCAGGGACGGGTAAGGGGCGGGCCCACGCCAGCCATGCCGCCAGGACCAGCGTACGGGCCGCCGCTACCGAGGGGACTACAAACCCGCCCAACAGGTCGGACACCACCCCGGCGAACGCCGGACCGACCATCTGGCCCACGGCGAACGCGACCGCCAATGCCGCCATCGCGGGCCGAGGATCGCCGCGCGCCAGTTCCCGCGCGCGCATCAATGCCAGCGCGGTCAACCCAGTGAATGTCCCCCCCACCAACACGGCCGCCAGACATACCCCCACCATGCTCGGCCAGACGACACTGGCCAGCACGCCCACTGCCTCGACCAGAGAGGCGGTCGCGAACGCCGTCGCAACGCCCATACGGTAGCCCAGCCAGTCCACAGCATGCCGGAGGGCGCCGCCGTCAGCCCGACCACGATCCAGATCACCGGTTCCAGCGGCCGGATTGCCGGGGTGGCGCCCACGATCGCCACCAGGAATGTGGCGGTGATGACATAACCGAAGCCGAACAATCCACACGCCAGAATCATCCGCCGCAGGCGAAGATCGGCGCCCGTGCCGCGTGGCAAAGGCGCCGCGGTCGGCAGCTCCGCTCGGGTCGGCACCAGGAATGCCACGGCGAGCGCGCCCAGCAGCGCCACTGCGCCGCTGGCCTCCCACATCGCCGCCCAGCTCGCCCCGCCCGCGAGCTGAATCGCAACAACGGCGGCCGATGCGGCAATTCCCACCCCGACCCCCGCGAAATGCAGCGCGCCCAAGCCGGCGCTCACACCGTGCTGCCGGCACAGCGCCATCGACGCAGGGTCAATATTACCGGGAATCTGGGGATGTCGGTTTAGACGGCTTGTGAAGGCATCCAGTCTGCCTTAACCTTAATTAGTGCCCATCGTTGGATCGTACCGTCGAGTGCCTCCGACCGGCGCGCACAGCACGTGTTGCGGCGTGGCAGCCACGTCGCTTTGTGGGCGGACAGTTAGAACAAAGCGCTCTCCGAGCAAAATCGGAAAGCTCCCAACGGAATGGAGGAACGCATGAAAATTCCTGAAAGCCCGGGTCCCGGCTGCGAACCGCTGACTCAAACAATATGGTGCCGGTCCTTCTGGCTGGCACTGGGCATGATTGCGCTGCTTGCCACGGCGGCACAGGCGACGGTGCCTAATCCCACCGTCAGCGGGCCGATCGCGGCAACGGCGATCCCCGGCGACCCGTCGCACAACTATCCGTTCTTCGCAACGAACAAGGATCTTGGAACAAACGGCTATATCGAGCAGGAATTCTTCATCCAAGGCACCGCCAACCGCTACACGACGCCGAGCTTGGCAACGGGTTCGGTCATTGACAGCGGTCACCCCTATCTGACCCGAATGATCGTGCGCCGGCCGGCCGATCCTAAACGGTTCAACGGCACCGTGCTGGTCGAATGGTTGAACGTCACCAACGGCTTCGACGCAGATAATCTATGGTTCTTCGACTGGGAGCACGTGCTACGCGAGGGCTACGCCTGGGTAGGCGTCTCGGCGCAGAATGTCGGCGTCGCTCGGCTGGTTTCGTGGAACCCGACCCGCTATGCCGGCTTCGACGTAACCCAGGGCGGTACAATCAAGGGTGACGCGCTCTCTTACGATATCTACTCGCAAGCTGCGCAGGCGATCCGCAATCCAATTGGCGTCGACCCTCTCGGCGGCCTGAAGCCAAAGTTGATAATCGCGACCGGCAAATCGCAGTCGGCCTCCTTTCTCTCCACTTACGTCAATTCGATCAATCCTCTGGCGAATGTCTATGACGGCTTCCTGCTGCTGTCGACGCTCGGCAACAAGATCCGCACCGATCTGACCGTCCCTGTGTGGAAATCCTGACCGAGCTCGATGTGTACGGTTCCGAAGCCGCTGTTTGGCGGCCCGACACCAGCCTGTTTCACACCTGGGAAGTTGCCGGCTCGTCGCATGTCGACCAACATCTAAGGAGGAGCCGAGAGCCGCTGGAGCTGCGCGACTTCAGCACGTCGACCGTCGCTAGCTCGGCGGAGGCAATTTTGGCGCCGCAGTGTCAGATTCCATCGATCGGGACGCGGGTCCCCACGGGCTATGTTGTCGGTTCGGCATTCGATCTGCTGGTCCGCTGGATTACCGAGCACGTGCCGCCACCCTCTGCGCCACAGATCGCAGTGTCTTCCGTCGGTCCGCCAGCGGTTATCGAACGCGACAGCAACGGTCTCGCGCTTGGGGGCATCCGGTTGTCGCAGCTGGCGGTTCCCACCGCCGTCAATGTCGGCGTCAATGTCGGTCCGGGGGCCTGTCAGCGCTGGGGCTATTCCCTTCCGTTTTCGGTGTCGCAACTCGACAGCATGTACCCGACCCATAGCGGCTATGTCGCCCAGGTGGTCCAGGCCACGCTCTACAATCTGCGCCACCAGTACATAGAGGCGCCGGATGCTCAGCAGACGGTGCTCGACGCCATCAACTCCGACGTCGGCGCGACGAATGGCAGCGGAAACTTTCAGCAGTACCTGGCCGAATTCGGCCTCTGATCAGGATTGACCGAGACACCCGGGAGACGTGCGGCGCGGCTGCATGTCCCCGGGCAGTACCGACGGCTTCCCCAAAGTGCGGGGTTTACGCCGCGGCGACGGTGTAGTTGCGCAAAACCGTCAGATCGATCCAGAACGGATCGTTGTCGATAATCCCGTGCCTAAATGCCGAGCGGAAGCAGGTGCATGACGTGTTGTGTTGCTCTTCGAGATACGCCTTGAGAAATTTCCAGCACAGCTCAAACGAAATCTCGAACCGCTGAATCGCGGAATCCCGCACGATCGGGTCGCTCGGGAGGGCGAGGTCTTCATCGAGGCGCGTGATCGCCCGCGCGAAATCGGCGCGTAGCGATTGAGCCTTGGTCATAACGGGATGCGCTGTCGCGCGACTCTGCGGAATTTGTCGGGCACGCGAGTGAAGTCGACGATGTCGATCGTATAGAGGGTCGGTGCTTCGTCGAGGTCGTCTCGGATCGCGGCAAGAGCCGAGTGCGGCACCGGGGCCGGTCCCTCAATGCCGATGTTGATATCCGATCGCTCCGCCCCCGATCCTGCCGCGCGCGAGCCGAACAGGAACACGCGATAGGCCGGGTCCGGCACGTGACGCCGTACCACCATAGCCGCGAATTGGGCGGCGTCGGCGGGATCCCGAAGCGCTCGCATATCCCCCTCTAGTCTCTCCGAACTATCAATTAGGTGATCTGCGCCGCGTCCGCAATCCACGCCGGGAAATGCCGAAGCTTCGCGTCGGGCAAAGCCCAGAATGACCGTATCGACGGCGATCACGCGCCGCTATCCCAGTACATTAGATCTCGTAATGTTTTCCACGACGACCCTGAAAGCTCGGGCTGCCGCCCCTGGCCCTTGAAGCTTGCCCGGCGAAGCTTGAACGGCGCCTCGCGCTCTTTCTCCGTCACGACATGATGCAGCCCGCGTTCGACCAGCGTACGTAGAGTGACGCCTTCGCGGGCGGCAAGCTCATACGCTTGACGGAGCAGCGGATCGGAGATTTCCATCGTGGTCTTCATCTCGCGTCTATATGGGTAACTGAATACGGGCGCCTATATCGTTGGGTCAGGCACAGTACAACCCAGAGAGAATGGGGACGGGTTTGAAACAGTGCAGAGGCGCTTGCGGAAGCCTGAGATGGCATAAAAGGGGAGCGGGATGGCCGAGGCGATCGAGCTGAACGGGCGGCATTACCGCAAGCCGCAGCGTCCGACCGTGGTGATTTGCGTCGACGGGTTCGACCCGGCTTATGTCGAGCGCGGCATCGCCGACGGAATTTTGCCGACGATCGGCGGATTTGCGCGCGAGGGCTGGCTCGGGACCGCGGATGCGGTCATGCCGACCTTTACCAACCCGAACAATGTCTCGATTGTGACCGGCGCGCCGCCTTCGGTGCACGGCATTGCCGGCAATTATTACCTCGACCGCGAGACCGGGAACGAGGTGATGATCACCGACGACCGGCTGATGCGCGGCGAGACGATCCTCGGGCTGATGTCGCAGGCCGGGGTCGCGACCGCCGCGGTCACCGCCAAGGACAAGTTGCGGCGGATGCTCGGGCATGGTCTCGACGGCGTGTGTTTTTCGTCGGAATGCGCCGATGCCGGCGTCGAGGCGATGGTCGGGCGCACCCGGCCCGACATGTACTCGGCCGATTTGTCGCTATTCGTGCTCGATGCCGGGCTGAAGCTGCTGGAACGCGGCGATGCGCGGCTGCTTTATTTGTCGCTGTCCGACTATGTGCAGCATGGCCATGCGCCGGGCGATCCCGAGGCCGATGCTTTTCATCGCGCGCTCGACGAGCGGGTGGCGCGGTTTGTCGAATTGGATGCGGCCGTCGGGCTCGTCGCCGATCACGGGATGAACGACAAGCCGCGGGTGATCTTTCTCGAGGACGAGCTGAGCGGGCGGTTTGGCGGGGGAGCGGCGCGGGTGATTTGCCCGATCACCGACCCGTTCGTGCGCCACCACGGGGCGCTCGGCTCGTTCGTGCGCGTCTACGCCCGCGACGATAGCGATATAGCGGCAATGATGACGGTGAGTGCGGCGCTGCCCGGGGTCGCCGGGGTTTTCGACCGCGCCGAGGCGTCGCAGCGCTTTGAACTGCCGTACGATCGCGAAGCCGATTTCGTCGTGCTGGGCAACGCGGACACCGCGATCGGCGCCACGCGCGACGAGCATGATCTATCGGGGCTCGCCGGACATCTCCTGCGCTCGCATGGCGGCCAGGGCGAACAGCGCGTGCCGTTCATTCTGTCGCGGCCGTTCGTCCCCGACCATCGGCGGCGCGCCGAGACCGGCGGGTTACGCAACTTCGACATCTTCGATTTCGCGCTCAACGGCTTGGCGTGAGCTGCCGTCGGGCGGTGCTGCTGGTCCGACGTCTTTCCGCTGGGAACAGCGCCATTCGCAACACGCCGGCGGCAGTGATGGCGAGGCCGATCGCCAGCACGATCACCGCCGGGCGAATGCCGGTCACCAGCGACAGGTTGGTCTCCAATACCCGCATCAGCGGGGCGTGGAAGGCGAGGCCGAAATAGACCGCCTCGCCGAGCGCGGTCGCCAGCCCTGCGGCGAGGCTGAGCCCGGCGACCCACGGCAGCGCCAGATACCCGCGCACGCCGAAGCGCCACAGCAGCAGCCGGTAACCGAGGAGCCAGAACAGCAGCCCGGCCATGATCGTCGGCTCCCACCGATCGAGCTTCGACTGGAAGCAGTAGTGGATGACCGCGAGCACCCCGATCGCGTAGACCAGCCGGTGCAACAGCTGCCAGCGCTTGCCGCCGAGGCGGCGGACCATCCCGTCGGTCGAGGTTGCCGCCAACGCCGCAAGCCCGAGCAAGGCGGCAAAACCGATCGTCAGATAGATCCGCAGCACGATCTCGCTGGCGACCTTCCCGAAGTCGAACGCCTCGCTCGCCGAATAAAGCGAGAAGTGGATCAGCACATAGGCGAAGGCGGCGACCCCGATCATCCGCCGCACCAGGATCAGCCGCGGCCATTGCAGGATCTGGCGCAGCGGCGTCACCGCCAGGGCGAGAAAGATCAGCCGGATCGTCCACAGCCCGATCTGATGGATCGCTTCGTTGAGCGGCCGCGCGCCGAGCAGTCCGAAGGCGTAGGCGAACATCACCCACGTGGCGGGCACGAACAGCGCGACAAAGACCGTGAGCTTTAGCGGCGGAGACCCGGCCGCCGTAATCATACCACGGATACCATCCGCGGTGCTCCGGCGCGGCGCAGCCACCCTTACATCGGCGGCTTGATGCCGTCCTTCTCGGCATAAAGGCGGCCTGAGGTCAAGCTGCCGTCGGGATGCTTCATCGCAATGACGAAGACGGCGACGCCTGGCTTCAGCAGGCTCATGTCGCCCGGAGCCGTGGCCAGCACCGGCACGTCGGGACCGATGCTGTATTCCGGACTCTCCGCCTTTGAAGGTGACGTGCAGCACCTCGCCCTCCGGGGCCTGAGTAACGGTGCCGACAGTGGCGTTGGTCATCACGCTGTCGGGCGACAGATCCCACGGGAATTGCCGGCCGCCACCGGGCGGCACCTTGGGAAAGATGCGCACTTCGATCGCGTGAATCTTGCCGTCCTTATCCTTGATCCCGGTCGAAGCGACAAAATCGCCGGGCTTGATGTCGGCAAGGCTTCGCTTGACCAGGGTCTGAACCGCGTTCGGCGCGACGGTAACGGTGACGATCTGACCATCGCGCTGCTTCACCGTCAGGACCTGGCCGTCGAGCTTGTCGACCGTGCCGCGGATGCGGGCGGGCGTGGCGGCCGGCGGGGCCTGGGCAAAGGCGGGCACCGCGATCAAGGCGATGAAGACAGCGGCAAGAAATGATGTCCGGTGCATGATTGGTGCCTCCCCTCACTCTATTGCAGATTGCAACAGGGGAAAAATGGTTCGGCACGTGGCGATACGCATCTCACATTTCGGTGACCGGGCGGCGACGCCTTCGGCAGATGTAGGATGGGCGGCGGATGCAGCCTGACTGCTAACGGGCGCAACCCGTGCAGAAATGCGCGGGCGGACGATCTGCTGCGCCCGAGATGCGGGTTGCGTCGTCATCGGTCCCGCGAAACAATGCCGGAAAATCAGGAGGAAAATGCCTTGGCCGATGACGCTATCACGGGCTTCGCGGGCCGCCCCGCGACGACGATTGCGGCGCGCATGGACCGGTTGCCGCAGACGAACTTCATGCTGCGCTTTATCGTGTTGCTGGCGCTCGGCGCATTCTTTGAAGTCTACGACAATGGCCTGACCACCTATATCGCACCCGGCCTGTTCAAAGCCGGGATCATGGTGGCGACGACCAAAGGGGTTCTTCGACATCCACGGCTTTGCAAGCCTGATCGCCGCCACCTTTACCGGGATGTTCATCGGTACTTTGTTGCTGAGCCCGCTGTCCGACTATTTTGGCAGGCGCACGATTTTCACGTTTGCCTTGGTTTGGTACTCGCTCTCGACATTGATGATGGCGCTGCAGTCGACCGATGTAGGTTTGGTTGTGTGGCGCTTTATCGCCGGCATCGGCATCGGCGTCGAGTTTGTCACGATCGACACTTATTTGTCTGAGCTGGTGCCGCGCGAGCGTCGCGGCGCCGCCTTTCGCCTTTGTCGCGACGATCAGCCTAACCGCCTATCCGATCGCGGCGTTTTTCGCATTTCTGCTGGTGCCGCGGATTCCGCTCGGGATCGACGGCTGGCGCTGGGTGGCGTTGATCGGCGCCGGTGGTGCGATCGTCGCGTGGTGGCTGCGGCTTGGGCTGCCCGAGTCGCCGCGTTGGCTCGCCCAGCACGGCCGCCATGCCGAGGCCGACCGCGTCGCACGAATGATCGAGGCGCGGATCGAAGCGGAAACCGGCCGCCCGTTGCCCGCCGCGCAAACCCTCGAAGGAGAGGTCGAGGAAGCCCAGGGATCGTATGCCGAGATCTTCCGCCCGCCCTATCTCAAGCGGACGGTGATGCTCGTCATTTTCCAGCTATTGCAGACGATCGGCTATTACGGGTTTACCAGTTGGGTTCCGACGCTTGCTGCTGTCGCAAGGGATCAACATCACCAAATCGCTCGCCTACACCTTCATCATCGCGATCGCCTCGCCGGGGGCGGCGCTGGTCGCGACCCAGTTCGCCGATCGGTTCGAGCGCAAATGGCAGATTTGCGGGTCGGCGCTGGCGATCGCGGTGTTTGGCCTCTGTTTCTCGCAGCAGAAAGGCGCCGTCGGGATCGTTATCTTCGGGCTGCTGATCGCGTTTTCGAACACGATCTTTGCCTATTCGCTGCATGCCTACCAGTCGGAGCTTTATCCGACCCGCATTCGCGCCCGGGCTGTCGGCTTCACCTATTCCTGGAGCCGGTTCAGCACGATCTTCGTCGGCTTTTTCGTCGCCTTTTTTCTCAGGAATTACGGCACGACCGGGGTTTTCCTGTTCATCGCCAGCGCGATGATTGCGGTCATCGTGGTGATCGCGTCGATGGGCCCACGGACGACAAACCTGCGGCTCGAGGAGATCTCGCGCTGAGCGCCGCCGCCAACCCGGTATTTATCCGAGTCGATGTTGCGCGGGCATCCTGCGAAACGCCGCAATCGTTGAAAGGCGTGCGTGCCGGCACGTTCGTAAAAAATTCCGACGGTTTGGCTTTGCGGTCTTGCTCCGCCGGCGCCGGATCAAGGCGACCGCGGAGATGCTCGCGGCGACATGCGCGAGCATGCTGGCTCGCCGGCAGAGCCGGGAGCAACAATGACAATATATGTAGTGATTTCCGTCATTTTCGTTCGCCGCCGCGGCGGCGCGCGGGTCGCCGCAAGTCTGAAAAACTGCAGGCTTCACCAGTGACGGCAGGCCCTGATCGGCGCCCCGATCGCGAAAGTCCCGGTCCCGTTTGGGGGGTTGTCGATCTGTTCATGTCGGAGTTCTTTACACTGTGGGATCAATCGAAGCTGATCTCGGTCGATTTTGAGGGCAAGTCATTGATATCAGTTAGATGGCACGGGTATTGCTGTGGTTAATGTGATCGGTTGATGGAAGGGATCGACGATGGGTGATTTCAAAACCACGCTTAGTGCGAGCGTCGCCGCCGCGGCGGTGACGGCGGTGCTGGCTTCGACGCCGGCTTCGGCAAACATCGTCGCCGGCAGCGCCTGGTCCGTGCCGTCGTCCGTGGCCATGAATGCCATCCCGGCAAATGTCCCGGTAACGACGCCCAACATGACGTTCACCGCGAACACGCCGCTCGACTTTAACAGCGCCGATACCGCAAACGGTTACACGCCGGGCGGATTTGTGCTGACAAACCCCGCCGGCGCGACAATCCTGACCGGCACCCCAGCTTATCTCGCCAGCAGTCTCAACAATACGCTCTTCGACTTCAAAGGCACCGTCACCGTCTCCACCGGCGAGAAATTCATGGCCGGTCATGACGACGGGCTGACGCTCACCATTGGTGGCCTTACTGTCATCAACGCACCCGGCGAGACCGCGTTTGTGAATACAACCGAAACTTATACCGGGCCGAGCGGTAATCTGCCGTTCAACCTCGTCTATGCCGAGTGCTGCGGGCCGCCGGCAGTATTGGCGATCAACCTTCCGTTTACGTCGCCAGTCCCGGAACCCGCCTCGCTTGCTTTGCTCGGCACGGCCCTTGCTGGCCTTGGCGCGGTGATGCGGCGTCGCCGGAAGACAGGATAACCGACAACCTGTCGGGATTCTTTACACTCAGACGGCGCCTACAGGCGCCGTCGCCACGGGGTCTGGTGCAGTAGAACCGGATCCGGGTCCGTGCCTCCGCGCGGGCTGGCAGCCACTCAGCTCGATGCTGGATTGATCTCCAGCTCCGACAGCAAGGGCCCGAGCATGTCCTGGTAGGGTCGCCAGCGTCCAATCGCGGTGCGGTAGATCGGCTGGCGCACCTGATTCACGCTTGCCGTCCATACCAGTCGTTGGTTCATGTGAAAATCGAGGCAGGCATCGTCCCAGTCGAGACCGCAATGGGCGACGATGCGCCGCGCTTGGTGCTCGAAATCGGCGACCACCTCCTCGTATTGCACCTCCAGCATGACGCCCGGCGGCAGGACCTTGCGCCAGTGTTCCATCAAAGCCGCGTAAGCGCGGTAATAGCGGCCGAGCTCGCCGAGGTCGTAAGTTTGCGGCTGATAGCCGCCAAACAGGATCGAAAAGCAGGAAAGGCAGGTGTCGACGGGGTCGCGGCGCGTGTGGATGATCCGCGCGTTCGGCAACGCCAGATGGATCAGGCCGGCAAGGGAATAGTTCGCCGGCAGCTTGTCGGTGATGCGCAAGGCCGCCGGCGCCAGGGCGCTGACCCGTTCGATGTAGGTCGCGCCGAGTTGGCGCAGCTGCGCCCCCGACATGTCGCGCACTCCTTCGGGAAACTCGGCGGATGTCCTGCCCGGCGTGATCAGCTGCCCGACGGCGTCAGTGAGGTCGCCGATCTCGCCCGCCCCAAACACGCGTGAATGGCTCGCCAGGATCTGTTCGATCAATGTCGTGCCCGATCGCGGCATACCGATGATGAACACCGGAACCGCAGAGGGATGGCCGAGATCCGCCTTCTCCTGCATCAATTCGGCTGTGAATACCGTGCGGATGCGGTCGAACATGCCGAGGAACGCCACCTCGTCATAGGCGGTTTGCCGCCGTTTGAGAGCATTGCCGGCAAGCAGGTGGGCGAAAAACTCTTCGTGCCTGCCGACATCGGCCAGGGCCTTGCCTAAGGCAAAATGGAGTTGCATCTGGTCGTCGCCGGACAGCGTCGTGGAGTCACGCGCCAGCTCCTCCATCGCCGCAAGGTGCGGGTCGCCCGCAGCAAACCGCTTCGTCGATGCCGCCAGGCTGATGTAAAATTCGACCCGCTTTGGCGCCAGTCGAATTGCGGTTTCGATGGCCCGTTGCCCCTCCTCGATCCGGCCAACCATTTTCAGCGCGATTTCGAGATTGTTGTGCGCTTCGGCGTAGTCGGGTTTTATCAGAAGGGCCTTCTCGTAATGTGCGATCGCCTCGGCGAGCTGTCGGCCCTCGGCCAGCGCATGAGCGAGACCGTTTTGGGCTTCCGCGATCTCGGGGCTGATCGCCAACGCTCGGCGAAAGCTGACAACCGCTGCATCGTATTGGTGGATCTTGACTTGCAAAGTGCCGAGATTGGCGTACGCGTCGGCATAGGACGGCGCAATCTCGATTGCCCGCTGATAGCATGCAACCGCATCGTCTGCTCGATCGAGCTTACCCAGCGCATTGCCGAGGTTGTTGTGCGCCTCGGCATGGTCCGGCTCGATCTCGATCGCACGCCGGTAGCGCTCGGCTGCCTCCTCGTGACGGCCAAGCCTACTCAGCGCGGCGCCGAGATTGTTGTGCGCTTCGGCGTCATCAGGGGCGATCTCGACTGCGCAGCGATAGCTTGCCACCGCCTCCTCGAACCGGCCGAGGCGGCTCAGGGCGACACCGAGGTTGTTGTGGGCCTGGCCATGGTCAGGCGCGACTTCGATCGCGCGGCGATAGCTTGCCACCGCCTCCTCGGGCCGCTCGAGGCCGACGAGAGCAAGACCGAGATTGTTGTGCAGCTCGGCCGAGCCCGGTCGAAGCTCGATCGCTCGCCGGTAGCTCGCGGCCGCCTCCCCGTGGCGGCCGAGCCCGCTCAGCGCCGCGCCGAGATTATTGTGCAGCTCGGCTGAGCCGGGCTCGATCTCGGTCGCCCGGCGCCAGCTCGCCGCGGCCTCGTCCTGCCGGTCGAGCGCCGCCGACACCATCGCGATCGCGCTGTGCGCTTCGGCAAAGTCGGGGCGCAGCTCGACCGCTCGCCGAAAGCTCGCCAGAGCCTCGTCGAGCCGGTCGAGATGGCTTAGCGCATAGCCGAAATTCAATTGCGCTTCGACCGATTGCGGGTTGACCTGTAAGGCTCGGCCAATAATCGCCAGCGCTTGGTCGTACTCGCCCTGGCGCAGGCAGATGCTGCCCAGCAGGTTCGTCGCGTCGAAATCGAGCGGCTTCAAACGCAGAATCTCGCGATAGAGCGAAGCGGCGGCGGCGAGCTGGCCTTCGCGATGCAGGCGCATGGCGCGATCGAGAAGCTCGCGCATCGGCCCGCTCATTTCACGACACCTTAGCCGGATCGACATCCAACGCCGCGAGCAGCGGCCCGAGCCAGTCTTCATAGGGCCGCCAGCGGCCGACTGAGCTCGGGTAGATCGGCTGGCGCACCTGGAGCATGCTAGCGGTCTGCACCGGCCGTTGCGTGCGGTAGAAAGCAAGACACGCATCGTCCCAGTCGAGACCGCAATGCGCGACGATACGGCGCGCCTCGCGTTCGAAATCGGTGACCAACGTCTCGTACTGTACCTCGACCATCACCTCCGCGGGGAGCACGTCATGCCAATGCTCCATCAGCGCCGCATAAGCCCGATAATAGCGGCCGAGCTCGCCGAGGTCATAGGCGTGTGGGTGGTCGGCGGCGAACAAGGTCGAAAAGCAGGAGAAGCAGGTGTCGATCGGATCGCGGCGGATATGGATGATGCGCGCGTTCGGTAATGCCAGGTGGACGAGCCCGGCGGCGAGGAAATTCCCCGGCATCTTGTCGGTGATCCGATCCGCCGACGGCGCCATGCGTCGGACATGGGCGAGATAGTCGGCGCCGAGCGCGAAGAGCTTCGGTCCGGTCATCGACGAGACCATCTCGGGATAGGGTTGCGGGATGGCCTCCCGCGCGGCGAAACGAACGACTGCATCGTGAAAATCGCTAAGCTCGCCCGCGCCGAAGACCTTCGGATGGCTCGCCAGCATCTGCTCGACCAAGGTGGTGCCCGAGCGCGGCATACCGATGATGAATACCGGTACCGAGCTGGGGTGGCCGAGACCCCGCTTGTCCTGCACCAGCCCTCGGGTGAACACCGCCCGAATGCGGTCGAATTCCGCCAGAACCGCCGCCTCGTCATAGTGTATCTGCTGTCGCTTGAGCGTGTTGCCCGCGAGCAGGTGACGAAACGATCGATCGTGTTGTGCGAGATCGGCGAAGGCTTTGCCAAGCGCGAAATGGAGCTGGATCTGCTCCTCGCCGCCCAGCGTCGCCAGCTCTCGAGCCAATTGCTTCATGGCCGCGAGATGGCGATCACCCTCCGCAAACCTCCTCATCTCCGCTAGGCCGGCGTAGAATAAAACTCGCCTCGGCGCGAGTTGGATCGCCGTCTCGAAGGCTCGGCGCGCCTCCTCGGCCCGCCCCAGCATCTTGAACGCGACGCCGAGGTTGTTGTGCGCTTCGGCGTAGTCGGGCTTGATCGCCAGCGCCTTACGGTAATGCGCAAGCGCTTCGTCAAAACGGCCAAGGGTGCGGAACGTGTTGCCGAGATCGCCGTAAGCTTCAGCGTAGTTGGGATTGATAACCAGCGCCCGCTGGTAATGCGATATCGCCTCTTCCAAGCGGTTCGAATCGAACTGCGCCATGCCGAGATTGCGATGAGCCACGGGATGGTTGGGCTCGATTTCAATCGCACGGAGGTAGCTGGCGGATGCCTGGTCGAGCCGACCCGCCCGCCTCAGAGCGTTACCGAGGTTGTTGAACGAATCCGCATGATCGGGCTTGATCGCGATCGCGTCCAGGTAGCTGGCGATTGCTTCGTCGAGCCGCCCAGCGGCCGTCAGCGCGTTTCCAAGGTTGTACTGGGCTTCGACATAGCCGGGCTCGATCTCGACGGCTTGCCGATAGCTCGCGATTGCCTCGTCGAAACGACCGAGGTCATACAGGGCGACGCCGAGATTATTGTGGGCTCCGGCATAGTCCGGTTTGAGCTCGATGGCGCGCTGGTAACTAGAGATCGCATCGGTAAGGCGACCGAGGCGGCACAGCACGACCCCGAGTTCGATATGCGCATCGGCTGATCGCGCGTCGATCTTCACGGCCTTGCGGAACGAACGCTCGGCCTCCGCAAAGTTTCCCTGCCGCATACGCACCGACCCCAGCAGGCGCAGAGCGTCGACGCTGCGCGGCTCGAGGCGGGCGACTTGACGGTAAAGGCGGGCGGCGTGGGCAAGCCGGCCGACCTTGTGAAGCTGCATTGCGTCCGCGAGCAGCTGACGAGCCGTTTTCGGAATCAGGGTCTGCAGTCAGAACTCCCGCGCGAAAGTTGGGCGGACCGAGGACTGTGGAGTGTGGGAGACGGCCGGCTTTGCTCGCAATTATCGGGCGGGGTTCGCTCGAACGCTAGCCCTGCGTTGCCCACAGCGCCGCGAAAGCGTTGACGGGGCGGCCAAGAAGGCTGACAGTCCAACATTGAGTTCACATCGGCGCCTCGCCTAGCTCGGTGATACGGCGATAGAGTGATGATCAGGCCGCGCGCGGCGGCAGCGAATGACGACCAGGAGGAATCCTATGCCGAACGACCCGACGCCCGAGACCAATGGCCAAGGCCCGAGCTTGCAGCAGGGCGCCTTGCATGGCGTGCGGGTCGTGGATCTGACCCAATTCGAGGCGGGCACGTCCTGCACTCTGACCTTAGCTTGGCTCGGCGCCGAGGTAATCAAGGTCGAAGAGCCGACCAGGGGCGAGCAGGGCCGCGGCGCGTCAACCGACAAAAAGGGCGTCGATTCCGCAATATTTCATGCTGCTCAACGCCAACAAGAAGAGCGTGACCGCCAATCTGAAGACCGACAAGGGCTGTGCCATTCTGCGCGGGCTGATCGAAAAGGGCGATGTCTTTGCCGAGAATTTCGCGCCCGGCGTGATCGAACGGCTCGGCTTTGGCTATGATGTGGTGCGCGAGATCAATCCCCGGATCATCTATGTCTCGGTCAAGGGGTTTGGCGAGGACAGCCCCTACAAGAACTACCTTGCCTTCGACATGATCGCGCAGGCCACCGGTGGGGCGATGTCGATCACTGGCGAGGCCGACGGTCGGCCGATCAAACCCGGTCCGACGATCGGCGACACCGGCACCGGCCTGCACGCAGCGATCGGTGTTCTCGCCGCGCTCTATCAGCGCCAGTTCACCGGCCAGGGCCAGAAGATTCAGTGCGCGATGCAGGAGTGCGTCATCAATTACGGCCGCATCTCCTACGCCGCCCAATATTTATGGGGCCATGCCGCGCCGCGCTTGGGCAACCAGAGCATCATGGGCACCAATTCGCCGAGCGAGGCCTATCCATGCAAGGGCGGCGGGCCCAACGACTATTGCTATATCTACACTTCACGCGCCAACCAGCAGCATTGGGAACGAATCCTGAAGATGATGGGGCGCGAGGATCTGATCGGCGATCCGCGTTTCGACAGCCCGGAGGAACGGTTCAAGAACCGCCATGTGGTCGACGAGATGCTCTCGGAGTGGACCAAGCAATACGACAAGCTCGAGGTCATGAAGCGGCTTGGCGAGCAGGGCATTCCCGCCGGCGCGGTGATGGACACGATGGAATTGTCGAACGATCCTGACCTCAATCGCCGAGAAATTTTCGTCACCGTCAAGCATCCGGTGCGCGGCGACTTCAAGATGCCGGGCTGGCCGGTCAAGATGAGCGGCTCGAAAGTGCCGATCACCGCCTCGCCATTGCTCGGCGCCGACACCGACGCCGTCTATAGCAGCCTCCTCGGCCTCAGCAAGGAGGAGCTGGCGAAATTGCGGGAAGAAAAGGTCATCTGATCGATGCCTGACCGCGGCGCGGACGATCTCGGTCGGGATAGCAGAGATCCCGGCAAATCGGAGCCGGACGGGCCAAGCCCGCTCCGGCGCGATCCATATCGACGCTGGCGGCAAGCGGCAGGGGGACCGATGAGCGCGATCCCAGGAGGTTCGGCGAGCACCCGATTATCGGCTGCGGCCACAGCGGCGCTGCCCAGCAGTCGCTGGGAACCGGCGCAGAGCTACCCGGACCCGGCGATCCGCACGCTCGATCCGCGGTTCGAGGCGATAAAACCGCCGTTCAATGCGGCGGTCGAACGGCTCGCGACCGGCTTCCGCTGGGCCGAAGGCCCGGTTTGGTTTGGCGATGGCCGCTATCTGTTGTGGAGCGACATCCCCAATAATCGCATCATGCGGTGGGATGAGGAAACGGGCGCCGGCGGCGTTTTTCGCAAACCTTCGAACCACGCGAACGGCAACACCCGCGACCGCCAAGGGCGGCTCGTCACCTGCGAGCATGGCGGCGGCGGGTCATCCGCACCGAATATGACGGTGCGATCACCGTCATTCTCGACCGTTTCGAGGGCAAGCGCCTGAACTCGCCAAACGACGTCGTCGTCAAATCGGACGATTCGATCTGGTTCACCGATCCGCCATTCGGCATTTTGGGGAATTACGAAGGCGACAGAGTCGCCTCCCGAACTGCCGACCAACGTCTATCGGGTCGACGGCAAGACCGGCCAGCGCCGACCGTCGTCGCCGGCGACATCAACGGGCCGAACGGGCTGTGCTTTTCGCCTGACGAAACCAAACTCTACGTTGTCGAATCACGGTCCGTACCACGGCAGATCCGCGTCTTCGACGTCGTCGACAACGGCGCCAGGCTGGCCAATGGGCGGATCTTCGTCAGCGCCGGAGAGGGAAGCCCCGACGGGTTCCGCTGCGACGTTCACGGCAATTTGTGGTGCGGCTGGGGGATGACCAGCGCGCTCAACGGGGTCGTCGTCTTTGCCCCGGACGCGACCATGATCGGCCAGATCGCTCTCCCCGAACGCTGCGCCAATCTGTGCTTTGGCGGACGCAAGCGAAACCGCCTGTTCATGGCGGCCAGCCAGTCCGTCTACGCGGTCTACGTTAACACCGAAGGGGCCGCCGGCGGCTGAATGCCGGCGCCGATCGCGGCGTGCGCCATCGCGTCGCTGGTGATGGAGAGTCGGTGGTGCGGGGAATTGCCGCCCCGACCGCGCGGAAAAGAAGCTTTTTGTTGCTAGTGTGGCCGGGAGATTTCACATATTGTGCGGCGTTCAACTGCCGGAGGAACAGATGAAACGCGTTTTCCTGCTCTGCTCGCTCCTCGCGCTTGCCGCCTGCGCACAGCCGGCGCCGCCCCCGCCGCCGACCCCGCCCCGCCGCCACCCCCGCCGCCGGAACACAACTTCACGGTGTTCTTCGACTGGGATAGGGCCAACATTACGCCGGAGGCCCAGCAGATTATCGAGGCTGCTGCGGGCACGTTCAAATCCGAGCCGCCTGTGCCTGTGCAGGTCATCGGGCATACCGACACCTCCGGATCGGCCGCCTACAACCAGAAGCTGTCGGTGCGGCGCGCAGACGCCGTCGCTGGCGCACTGACCCAGGCGGGCGTGCCGCAGACCGCGATGACGGTCACCGGCGTCGGTCAGAACGATCTGAAGGTGCCGACACCTGACGGCGTACGTGAGCCGCAGAACCGCCGGACGGAGATCATCGAAGGCGGGACCGGCGCCCCGCCGCCACCACCGCCGCCGCCACCGCCGGCAACGCAGTAAACCGGTCGCAACAAAAGGGGGCGCCCCGCGCGGGCGCCCTCCTCGACTCGCGCTCGACAACAATCGTCCGGTCCAGCGGTGTTGCTGCGCCTTGTTTGCGCCGGGCCTCGGTTTGCAAGACGTGGATGTTTGGATCGTGTCCGGGTACCGGCGTGTTGAGGTCGAGGAGACTACGAATACGATCGATCTTGCGTTGTCGCCATGACTGGACCGGGCGGTCGTGGCGCGTTACGGGGATGACGGTAAGAGATCGATCTTAGTCAAATATTTTCGAGCAAGCGTTTAGCCCCGGACCTGTTCGGTCGGCCCGATGCGGCGCGTCGATGCGCCCCGTGGGTTTGGTGGGCGTTGCAGGCCGCAGGAGTTCGCTACCACTGATTGCACGACTGTTGCGCCGGCAATTCTCGCTGCTTTAGCGAGACACCTGCCCTTGACGCGATGGTTCGTTCGCCCACTACTCGCTGATCAGCCCAGATCGTTCTGCTGGCGATCAGGAAAGAATGGGAGGACGCTCGATGGACTGCGATGCCGATCCTCCGGAAGGAGTACGGGAGATCGAGCCAGGGAGCGTGGCGCGCTCGCAGCGGATTGCCGGCGTCGTCTTGGCCGCAGCGCTGGTGCTGCTCGGGCTATGGATCCTGCACCGGTTTCTGGCGGCGCTCGCCTGGGCCACCATCCTGGCGATCGCGCTCTGGCCGCTATACTGGCGGCTGGCGAGGGCGTTTTCGCCCCGTGGGCAGCGGGTTCTCGCACCGCTAGTCGTCACCTTGCTGGTCGGCCTGGTTCTGATCGTCCCGCTCGCTTACGTCGCGTTCGAGCTCGCACGCGAGAGCGGCAGTTTTGTACGATATATCGGAGAAGTGCGAGACTCCGGCCTGCCAATGCCGCCCTGGCTACCGCGGCTTCCGGGCGTCGGCTATCAGATCGCCGGGTGGTGGCAGGCCAATTTGAGCGACCCGCAGATGATCCACGAACTGTTCGGGCACATCTTCACGCGCATCCCCGCCGGATCCGCAAGCCGGCTTGGCGGTGAAGTTGCCCACCGGCTGATCATTTTCGGCTTCACCGTGCTGACCCTGTTTTTCCTGTTTCGCGACGGCGCCACTCTTAGCCGCCAGCTCTTAGGCCTAAGCCATCGCGTGCTCGGCCCGCGGGGAGAACAGGTCGCCCGCCACATGATCGCGGCGGTGCACGGGACGGTGACCGGTCTGGTGCTCGTCGGCTTGGCTGAGGGCGTATTGCTTGGCCTTGCTTATGTTCTCGCCGGGCTGCCCCATCCGGTGTCGATCGCGGCGTTGACCGGAGTTCTGGCGGTGATCCCGTTCGGTGCACCGGTGGCCTTCTGCGCCGCCGGCTTGTACCTGCTGGCGCAGGGCAGCACAGTCGCCGCCGCCACGGTCGTCGGCTTCGGCTTTCTCGTGGTCTTCGTGGCCGACCACTTCGTGCGTCCGTTTCTGATCGGCGGTGCGGCGCGGCTGCCGTTTCTATGGGTGCTGCTCGGGATACTTGGAGGGCTGGAGACCTTCGGTTTGCTCGGGCTGTTTCTCGGACCGGTGGTCATGGCCGCGCTGGTCTCGCTGTGGCGGGAGTGGATAAAGACGCCCGATCCATCCGAAGAGCTATCCGCCGTTGCCCCGCCCCGGTCTCGGCCCGAGCTGTGACGACCCGCCGCACTGTCGGGCACAGGTAGAGTCTCAGTTTTAAATCGTAACAGCCGTTGACGGTGTCCAAAGAAGCGGAGGCCAACATGCCGGTGGTTCAGGGAAGTTGCCTATGTGGCAGTGTGAAATACGAAATAACGGGCCCGCTGATGCGTAGCGGCCATTGTCATTGCTCCAACTGCCGAAAGGCTCACGGCGCTGCCTTTCGCAGCCGCGCGCGCGTCCGTCACGAAGATTTCAAGTGGGTGCAAGGGGAGGAGCTAGTCAAATACTTTGAGTCCTCACCGGGATTTCATCGCGGGTTTTGCAGTGTCTGTGGTTCACCGATTGTAAACCGACCCGATCGAACCCCGGAGCTCGGAATAGCGCTTGGCGGTCTCGATGATGACCCGGATGTACGCCCCGAACGCCACTTCTACGTAGCGAGCAAAGCCCCCTGGTTTGAGATCACCGACGATCTACCGCAGCACGCCGAGCTTCCTCCTCATTCCGAAGTCCGGGGAGCGTAAGCTCGCTTGTTACAATTCAAACCGAAACACGACCAGGGCAGGCACGCCGAGGCTCGACAGCCGGGCACCGAATGAGCAAAATGCGGTTATAATGATCGGCGCGGACTGCGAGCCCGGCCGTTCTGGCTCGTCGTCCCCCGGCGACCTGTCAGGACCGTTCGCGGTCCAGCCTGTCGAAAGAAACACTGGAGGATCCATGAAATACGTTTGCGATGCTCTGGCCGGGAAAACCTGGTTTCGGATCGAGACAGAAGCCGAGGCGGCGAGTGAATCAGATGTTATGCGGCATGCCGTCGAAAAGTTCTTTCGCAAGGAACAGGAAAAGGCGACGCAGACGTTCCAACCGCTGTCAAAGGTCTATTTCGAGCAGGAAATCGGGCTGAAGGCGCACATTCAGCGCGAAATGCCGCTATTCCTGACCTTGCGCGAGGACGACGGCACACCGCTGGTCACCGCCATGCTGCCGCCGGGAGGACAAGACGACCGCACCTTCCGACCGATTATCGTCGGAATTGCGAACGCCGACCCCTATGTCGAGCACGCCGACGCGATCCAGGCGCTGGGCCAGCATTTCGGCATCGCGCTCGAGCGGTCGCGCTGCTACCCGTACCGCCGCGACTGACGCGCCGAGCGCCGATCTGCCGGCCGGGACGTCTCTCCCGAACCGCCTCGATCGGGCGGGTGGAACGGGGCTTATCCCGGCAGCACCCGCTTACCGGCGGTGGTCCCGGCGATCTTGCCGAACACCGAGCCCGACACCAGCCCGGTGCCGCCCGGATAATTGAAATAGAATAGTCCGCCGACCAGTTCGCCTGCGGCGTAGAGACCCGGGATCGGCCGTTGCGCGGTGTCGAGCACCTTGCCGTCGGTGTCGATGCGCAGCCCACCGAAGGTGAAGGTCACGCCGCAGGTCGTGCAATAGGCCTCGTAGGGCGGTTTCTCGAGCGGCATCGCCCAGTTGGTCTTGTCGATCGCCAGGCCCTTGGTGGTGCGCCCGTCCTTGACCGTCGGATTGTAGGAGATGTCGCGCTGTACCGCGGCGTTGTACTGACGGATGGTTTCGAGGAAGCGCGGCTTGTCGACCGCGGCGCCGGTTTCGGCCATCTTGTCGGCCAGTTCCTCGAATGTGTTGGCGGTGACCTTGGTCACTTGGCGGATGCGGTATTCGTCCCGTTGCAGATGCACGACCTGCTGGTCGAAGATCTGCCAAGCGAATTGATGCGGCTGGGTCAGGATCTCGCGGCCGTACTTGGCATAGGTATAGTTACGGAAATCGGCGCCTTCGTCGCAGAAGCGTACGCCGTCGGCATTGACCATGATGGCGAATGGGTAGCTGTGCTTTTGGAAATTGTCGCCGACCGCGAGATCGCCGAATTCGGGCGCGCCGTAGTCCCAGCCGACCGCATGACAACCCGACCAGTTGCCGTAGGGCATGGCGCCGATGTCGAGCGCCATCTTGATGCCGCCGCCGGTGTTGAAGCGGGTGCCGCGCACCTTGGCGAGGTCCCATCCGGGGCCGAGATAGCGCGTGCGCATCTCGGCGTTGGCCTCGAACCCGCCGCAGGCGAGGATGACCGCCTTGGCCGGGATATGGGTGGTCTTGCCCTCGACATTGGCGATCACGCCATGGACGCCGTCGTCGTCGGCGATCAGTCTTTCACCGCGCGCCTCGTAAGCGATCTGGATCTGACGCTCCTCGGCGGCCTTGAACAGGCCCTCGACGAGCCCGGGGCCGCCACCCCAGGCTTCGAGCGCCAGCCCGCCCCAGAACACAAACTTGCCGTCGTGCTTGAAGGCCTGGCGCGAATACATCGGCGCAAAGCGGATGCCCTGGCCGCGCATCCACAGAAGTGTTTCCTGACTCTTGGTGATCAACAGCTCGGCCATGTCGGGATTGCTGCGGTAATCGGTCAGCCGGCCGAGGTCGTCATAATATTTATCAGTCGTATAGGTGCCGAAATCGCTGGTCGCGATCTCGGTCTCGGACAGATCGCACAGCTTCAGCAGATCGTCGACGCCGTTATAGACAAAGCGCAGGGCCCCCGCAGTGTAGCGGCTGTTGCCGCCGCGCTCGTCAAAAGGCGCCGCTTCCAGCACCAATACCCGCGCCCCCTCGCCGCGCGCCGCCAGCGCAGCGCACATGCCGGCATTACCGGCGCCAACGACGACGACGTCGAATTCGCCTGCGATCATATCGTTCCCTCCGCCTCGGTTCGGTGCAGAGGGAGTAGCGTGCGGAAGGCGGGGGTGGCAAGCATGACGGGCGGCGTCCGGCGCAGCAACCGCCAGGGATGCGTGAACCCAGTCGGATTACTCGCCTCGACAGCTAACCGGCGGCTGGCCGCGTGAACGCCACCGGAAAGAACGAGTTCTGGCGCGCGGCTGCCCGCGCCCGCCGCACTTGCTCGCGCGCAGTCGCGTATTCCTGGAGTGCGGCTCGGTCGGCCGCCGCCACCGCGGCTTGCGTCGGCAGCACGCAGGCCGTCGGACAACGAGTGACGCCCCTTGTCCGGATGAATTCGGCAACCGCCGCCTCGCCGCCGCGGTCAGAGAAGATGCCTACCGGTTTCGTCCCGATCATCGCGCCCACCGCTGGTGCCCAATTCGTCTCCCGAATTGGCGCTTGCAGGGCGCTATCTAATCGCGCGATCGGACGCCGCCTATGCCGGATTTCGCGCGGGATTTCAGCGGGAACAATCGATTACGATATGCGCCGACACCTCAGATGGTAATGCGAAAGCATCGAGCGAGGCGACCTCGCCGACAAGGCCAACGGGAAACCTCGCTCATGGTCCCGATATGTTCGGCGAAAAATGGCCGCCAATTTCTCATCGCACCGCCTTGGCCGGTGCCGACGCTGCGGACAGCGTCGGTTTCGTGGCGATGTACAGTTCGACCGTCCCGTTGTCCGGCAGGACCTCGCTGGGCGGAACCCGACTCTGATAAGGGATGCCAAACTTCGCCAGTCCTGCCAGCAAGATGTTCATCGTATCCGAGCGACCATCGCTGTTGTCGTAAACATTGATCGCCATCGATTTAATGTCGCCGAATATCGTCGTCGTCTCGGGGCCACGGGCGTCCCAATTCGCCGATTTCAGCACATTGACGATTTCGGTCGCGTAGTGATAGGCCTCGATATCGCCGGGTGAGCATGAGACCATGACTTGATGGGTTCCAAACGGGCGAAGGTAACCGGCGAGTTTCCCGCCCGCGTCAGCGCTTATCGTGCGCCGTTTCGTACTTTGTTTCAGCGTGTCGATCTGACCTTCGAGAGCCTGAACTTGCTTGGTCTGCGCCGCAGAACGGACTTCTTCCTTGGCGATCCGTTCCATGTAAATGCGCGTTTGCCATACGGTCGCCGCGACGGCAAGCCCGCCCAGTAAGGCAATCCCAGCGATCCGCAACCGCCTTGTGGCGGACCCGGCCGGCATCGTGCCGGCCGCGGACACAGCAACAGCACTCAGAATCAGCGCCAGCAAGGCCGGCAACCATGGCGCCAAGGCAGCTGTCGACGACATCCAACCCAATACTTGGTCGTTGCAGCTCGGCTAATCGGCGGCGAACGCGGCATCCGCCGGCTTGGGTTCGCGCCCGCCGACGCCGATGAACAACACCATCAGCGCCGCGCCGAGCAACAACAAACCGGCGAGCATGAACGCCTCGAGGTAAGTGCCAAAGGCGCCGCGCAAAACGCCGCCGAGATAAGCCGCCAAGGCGGCGCCGATCTGGTGGATCACGGTGATCCAGGCGACCATGATCCCGGTCCTCTCGGCGCCGACGACGCGATTGAGCAGGCGCACCGTCGGCGGCACGCTGGCGATCCAGTCGAGGCCATAGAACACCGCAAAGAGCGGCAGGCCATAGATCGACATGCCAAAGGCGAAAGGCAGATACATCAGCGCCAGCCCACGCAATCCGTAATACCAGGCGAGCAGCACTCGGTTGTCCCAGCGGTCGCTGAGCCAGCCCGACAAAGTACCGCCGGCAAAACTGAACACCCCGGTTGCGGCGAGCAGGCCTGCGCCGGCGACCTCGCTCAGCCCGTGATCCACGCAGGCGGGGATCAGATGCGTGCCGATCAGCCCGTTGGTCGTGGCGCCGCAAACGAAATAACCCCCCGCGATCAGCCAAAAATCGCGCTTGCGGGCGCCGTCACCGAGCGCGCGAAACGCAATGACGAGCGGATTTCCCTGCGGCGGCTACTCCAGTGTTCGGCTCGCCCTCGGCCGCCATAGGGGGTCAAGCCCAGATCCGCTCGGCCGGTCGCGCATCAACAATGCGACGAGCGGGACAAAAACCACCACCGTGCCGGCCAAAACCAGCGACATCACGCGCCACCCGAAATGGGTGACGAGCTCGGCAAGGTTCGGCAGAAAAACGAGCTGCCCGGCGGCATTGGCGGCAGTCAGCAACCCGACCACCAGCCCCTGGCGGCGGCGAAACCAGCGAGCCGCGATATAGGCCGATAGAAAGGCGCCGATAACGCCGGTGCCCGCGCCGACGACGACGCCCCACAGCAAAACCAGCTGCCACGCCTGGTGCATTGCCGGCGACAAAGCTACCGACGCGGCAGTTATCGCTAGCGCCATGGTCATCGTTCGGCGCACGCCAAAGCGATCCATCAGCGCCGCGGCGAACGGCCCGACCAGACCGTAGAGCAACAGATTGATGCCGATAGCGAACGAAATCGTCGCCCGCGACCAGTCGAATTCCTGTTCGAGCGGGATGATCAGCACCCCGGGCGCGGCGCGCACCCCGGCGGTCAAGAGCCCGACGACGAACGTCACCCCGGCGACGATCCAGGCGTAATGCAGCCTCTTTGCGGAAGCCATTCGCTCCTCAGCTAACCTGGCTCAGCAATGGCCGACTGGCATCGGCAGTGATCCTCGCACCCGTCGGCGCCTACTCGCCGTCGAGCGGCTCGGTCGCGACGATCTCGATGCCAAAGCCGGCCAGGCCGACATAGGTCCGCGACCGCGTCGCCAACAACTGGATCGACGAGATCCGCAGGTCGCGCAGGATCTGTGCGCCGAGCCCGACCTCGCGCCATTGCACATTGCGCTCGCGCTCCGACGGGGTCGCCTCCTCGCCAATCGTCTGAGATTGGCACGCCCGACGTGCCGTCGCGCAGATACACCAGCACCCCCTGCCCGGCGGCCTTGAAACGGTCGAGGGCGGCATGGATCGGCTTCGCCCCGCCAAACACGTCCTCGATCACATTGGCGCGATGCAGTCGGGTCGGCACGTTGGTCGCCGTCGCCGATATTGCCGTAGACGAAAGCGTAGTGATGCACCTTGTCGAACGGCGTCACATAGGCGTAGCCGGCGAGTTCGCCGATCTCGCTCGCGACTTTGAACTCGGCGACACGCGGGTACGAGTTTCTCGCGCGCTTGGCGGTAGGCGATCAAATCGGCGACCGAGATGCGCTGCAGCGCGTGCTTTTTGCGCGAAGGCGGCGACCTGCGGCCCGCGCATGACCGTGCCGTCGTCATTGACCAGTTCGCAGATTGCCGCCACCGGTTCGAGGCCGGCGAGCCGGCAGAAATCGACCGCCGCCTCGGTATGGCCGGAGCGCATCAAAACGCCGCCATCCTTGGCGATCAGCGGAAAAATGTGGCCCGGCCGGACAAAATCCGACCGCCCGGCATTGTTGTTGGCGAGATTGCGGATCGTCGCGGTGCGGTCTTCGGCGGAAATGCCGGTCGTCGTGCCGTGACGGTAATCGACCGAGACGGTAAAGGCGGTGCCGTGGATCGCGTCGTTGTCGGCGACCATCGGCGCCAAGTGGAGTCGCCGGGCGATCTCGCCGGTCAATGGCGCGCAGACGATGCCGCAGGTATGGCGGATGATGAACGCCATCTTCTCCGGCGTCGCGTGCACCGCGGCGACGATCAGATCGCCCTCGTTTTCGCGATCGTCGTCATCGGTGACGACGATGATCTCGCCGGCGGCGAACGCTTCGATCGCCTCGCGGACACGGGATTGGGGCACGTTCGATCCTCTCGCCAGCGCCGCGCGGCTACGCAAACCGTTGGCGGCGAGAAACCTCGGATTCGCCAGACGCAGTCTGGCGATCGTCATCCGCCACAGGATAGCGCGCGCACGAGCCTCGCGGCTCCGGCGAATTCTCGAACGCCGCCGATTGCGCAGCTCGCAGGCGAAGCGCGCGCAGTCACCGGTGACTCGCGTAGCCCCTCACCCCGCCAGCGCCGGGAGGACCCGCGATGCCGGATGAGCGGGTCCGTCGGCGAGGGCAATGGCAGCATCGCCTCCAGCTCGCGCCGAATCGTTCCTCCGCTGCACCTCGGTCCACCGCGCCTCGCGCTCGGCGATCGCCATGCAATTGGCGACGAGCAGCGCCTCGAGCCGCCGCTCAGGAGGCAACAGCGGCAACAAATCGTTGAGCAGCACGTCGCGGGCGAGCGCCAGAATGCCGGGGCCTCGGGCAAATCATGTATCGCCGGGAGCTCCGCCCCTTTGCCGCAGCGGAGCTTCGCCAGTCGGGAGGGCGCGAGCCCGGCTCACACCCGCGGTCGAGCAGCATCAATATCTCCAGCTCGCATTCGCTCGCGCGGCGGCCGGTCAGCGCGAGATCGAGGCTGCGTTCGCCGCCCAGCATGTGACGGTCGCTTTGCTGCAAGCGCGATCACCGCCCAGCGCACGCTCGCCAACACCTCCCAGAAACGGACCCGCCGCGGGTCAATCACCGCGCCACTCTCGTTTTCGTAGCCGCGATAGAACGGGGCGCGGTCGGCGATGCCGCCGGCTTCGCGGTCGAGCCGGGCAAAGCGCCACCCCTTGCAGCAGAACCAGCCGATATCCTCGTGCGGATCGCCCCAGCCGGCGAATTCCCAATCGAGGATGCCGGTCAGCCTGGCGCCGTCGAGCAGGTAATTGCCGGTGCGGAAATCATGGTGGCACAGCACCGGCTGCGACCGGCGGCAGGCAAGTGGGTTTCGAGCCAGCGGATGCCCCACTCCAGCACCGGGCGCGGCGCCGGATGGCGTGTCGAGATAGGCGCGAAACTCGGCGATCTGTTGCGCCGGGCCGGACTGTCTCATAGGGTCGCAGAAAACCGAGATCGGGCGCGCGGCGGCCGGATCGTGTGGATACGGGCGAGCTCTCGGCCGAGCCGCTCGGCGATTTGCCGGCAGCACCGGATCGAGCGCCGGGTCGCGGGTGATGCGATGCGCGGCGGCGGTCCCCGATGCCCGGCGCATGATGAAGAACGGCTTGCCGAAGACGGCCGGGTCGGCGCTGGCGAAAAGCGGCTCCGGGACCGTGACCCCGGCCGCGAACGCCGCCTGCAGAACGGCGAATTCCTGCAGCCGGTCGAGGCTCGACGGCACCCCGGTCGCGCCTGCCGCGCGCAGCACGAGACGCTGCTCGCCGTCGAGCCGGCCGCCCGAAAAACGCGCGTCGATGCCCCAATTTTCCTGGATTGCGCCGCCGCTGAAAGCGGCGCCAGCCCGGTGATTTCGCAAGCCCGTCGCGCCGCTCGCCGCGGCGAGGAAGCGCGCCAATGCCGCCGTGCCGTCCTCGCCGGCGACGCCGGCGGGCGATTCAGATCGCGGCGACGCGCGTGTCCGCCATCGACCGCGATGACCGCGCCGGTGATATAGGCTCCCGCCGGCGAGGCCAGCAGCAGCATCGCGCCGTCGAGATCGTCCGGCTGGCCGACGCGGCGCAACGGGATCCGCGCCGTCGAGCTTTTTGCCGGCCTCGCTGGCCAAGAACTCGCGGTTGAAGTCGGTCTCGATATAGCCGGGCGCCAGAGCGTTGACCAGAATGCGGTGACGCGCCAATTCCATCGCCAACACATGCGTCAAATGGACGAGCCCGGCCTTGGCGGCACAATAGCTCGGCACCCATGCGGGATCGTTCGCTCCGCCAGCAGCGAGGCTATGTTGATGATCCGTCCCGGCCGTCCGCGCTCGACCAGATGGCGAGCGAATTCGCGGGACATCAGCCAAGCGCCTTTGAAATTGGTGTCGAGGACGTAATCCCAATCCTCTTCGGTGTGTTCGAGCGCCGGTTTGGCCACGACGACCCCGGCGTTGTTGACCAGCAGGCTCAGCGGCCCGAGCGCCCGCTCGGCCTCGGCGACCGCGGCGGCGACACTGTCCGCCCGGGTCACGTCGAGCGCGATCGGCAGGCACTGCCGCCATCGGCTTCGATCTCGCGCGCCGCCTCGGCGAGACGGTCGGTGCGGCGGGCGGCAAGCGCCACCTTGGCGCCCGCGGCGGCCAGCAGCAACGCCAGATGGCGCCCGATGCCGCTCGACGCGCCGGTGACCAGCGCCACCTGCCCGGTCAGGTCGAAGCTCGGCAGCGGGGTCATTCGCCGCGCCTCCATTCCGGCGTTCGTCATCGCCCCTCACCCCGTTCCGGCGCCTCTCACCATCCCGCGCGGATCCTCCCTCGCAACGGTCGCGTGGAGGGGCCGGGACAAGCCCGGCCAGTGACGACGTATAGCCGTCACGGCGCGATCTCCTTCGCGCGCTCGCGCAGTTCGAATTTCTGCACCTTGCCGGTCGAGGTCTTTGGCAACAGCCCGAACACGACCGAGCGCGGCACTTTGTAATGGGCGAGGTTGGCGCGGCACCAGGCGATGATGTCCTCCGCCGCGACCGGCGGCGGCATCCGGCTGCCAGGGTCACGAAGGCGCACGGGCTCTCGCCCCATACCGGGTCGGGCTGGGCGACGACCGCCGCCTCCATGATCTGCGGGTGGCGATAGAGCACCTCCTCGACTTCGAGCGAGGAGATGTTTTCCCCGCCGGAAATGATGATGTCCTTCGCCGATCCTTGATCTCGACATAGCCATCGCGGTGCCTGACCGCGAGATCGCCGGTATGGAACCACCCTTGTTCGAATGCGGCTCTCGGTCGCCGCCGGGTTCTTCAGATAGCCCTTCATCAGGGTGTTGCTGCGCAACACCAACTCGCCGATCGTCGAGCCGTCGGCCGCGACATCGGCCATTGTCTGGGGATCAACGACGCGCAGCCGGTCCGAGCGTCGGACAGGCCACACCCTGGCGCGCCATATGGCCGGCGCGTTCGGTCAGCGGCAAACCGGCCCATTCCGGCTGCCAGGCGCAGATCGTCGAGGGGCCATAGCTTTCGGTCAGGCCATAGAGGTGGGTGACGCGAAACCCCATGCGCTCCATCGCCTCGATCACCGCCGAGGGCGGCGCCGCACCTCCGGTCGCAGCTTCAACGACATGATCGAAGCGGCGCTTATCCGCTTCGGGCGCATGCACGAGCATATTCAGCACGATCGGCGCGCCGCACAGATGAGTGACCCGGTGCTCGACGATCGCGGCGAAGATCGCCGCCGGCTCGACCCGGCGCAGGCAAACATGGGTTCCGGCGAGGGCAGTCACCGCCCAGGGGTAGGTCCAGCCGTTGCAGTGGAACATCGGCAAGGTCCACAGATAGACCGAATTGCGATCGAGCCCGAAAGCGATTGCATTGCCGAGCGCGTTCAGAAACGCACCGCGATGATGATAGACCACGCCCTTGGGATTGCCGGTGGTGCCCGAGGTATAGTTGAGCGCGATCGGCGCCCACTCGTCTGCCGGGCCGCTCCAATGCGCAGTCGGGTCGCCTTCGTTGAGAAAGTCCTCGTAATCTATGCCGCCGAGCGCGTCACCGCCGGACATGTCGTCGATCTCGACCACCGGCAGCGGCCGGCCCAGCTCGTCGAGGGCCGGTTTGACGATCCGGGCGAATTCGCGATCGGCGATCAGCAATTTGGCTTCGCCATGGGCGAGGATGAAAGCGATCGAGCGTGCGTCGAGACGATAGTTTAGCGCGTTCAGCACGGCTCCCGCCATCGGCACCCCGTAATGCGCCTCGAGCAAGGCCGGCACGTTCGGCGCCATGACCGCGACGGTGTCTCCCGGCCGGATGCCGCGCCGCCGCAACGCATCGGCGAGCCGCAGGCAGCGGGCAAAAAACTCACGATAGCTGAAACAGACCTCTCCATGCACGACCGCGAGCTTTTCCGGGTAGATCGAAGCCGCGCGGGCCAAAAAGGAAAGCGGCGTCAGCGCCGTAAAGTTCGCAGCGTTCCTGGCGAGATGCGGCGCGTCGTATTGATGCGGTCCTGCAGCCGAGGACAAGACTAACCTCTTTTCTTTTCGACCGTTTCGCCGGCATCCTCACGAGCCGGGACGGCAAGGTCAAGCGGCGGCGCTCACCGGAGGAGATTTTGCACATCGACATCGTCGCCGATATCACCTGTCCCTGGTGCTATATCGGCAAACGACGGCTCGAACGCGCCTTGGCGCTGCGGCCCGACATCGTCGCGACGCGGTCGTGGCGCCCCTTCCAGCTGAATCCGGACATGCCCACCGAGGGAATCTCGCGGGAGTTCTACCTGGCTGCGAAGTTCGGCAACCCGCGCCAGGCCGCGCGCAGCTATACCGCGATCGCCGCCGCCGGGCGCGGCGAGGGGATCGAATTCGCCTTTGAGCGCATCCGGCGGACGCCGAACACCCTGCGCGCCCATCGGCTGATCCGGCTTGCCGCAACCGAGGGCCGCGGCAATGCAATGGTCGAGGCCCTGTTCCGCGCCTACTTCATCGACGGGCTCGACATCGGCGACATACAAACCTTGGCCGCGATCGCCGGGCGCGCTGGTCTCGACCATGACGCGACCCGGACCTATTTGGCCGGCGAAGCAGGCGCGGACGACGTGTTCGCCGAAGAAGACCGGGCGCGAGGGCTCGGAATTCATGCCGTCCCGTGCTTTGTCCTCGAACGCGGCTACGCAATCGCCGGCGCGCAGGAACCTGAGATGTTCCTGCCGCTGTTTGACATCGCCGCCGGGATCGGCAACCCGGCCGCGGCCGAAGGGTGACCATCAGCACCCAAGCGCCCCGGAGGTCGGGCGGATCTATCAGATGTAATATTCAGGATCTTACCCGGCACATAAGCATTGCCTGACGCGCGTATACAAAGCTAAACTACCGCCCTATTTATTAACCATAAGGTGCCGCATGCAACGAACACGTGTAACGCTTTTGCAATGCCTTCTTTATGCCATAACAGCTCTTGCCGCGATGAGCGGGATACAGGCCTCGGCAGAGACCTTATGCGTCAATCAAAATCCCAAATCGGGTTGTCCGTATACGACGATAGGCGCTGCGGTTGCAGCCGCCGCCTCCGGGGACACGATCAACGTCGCCCCTGGCCGCTATGCCGAAGACGTGCATATCACCCAACCGGTCTCGCTGATCGGGGCCGGTACACAATGGACGATCATCAACGCCAAAGGCCTGTCGAACGGCATCTTTATCGACGGCATCAACGGCGCCATGACGATCACCCCCAGCGCCAACACGCTGACCAGTGTGACGGTCACTGGGTTTACTGTGCAAAACGCCAATTTCGAAGGAATTCTGGCCCTCAACGCCTCCAATGTCACGTTGTGGAGCAATCTGGTCGCCGGCAACGACCGCGCGCTCGACGTCGCGAACAGCCTCTGTCCCGGTATCCCCGCCTTCGAGACGCAAGAGGGCGACGATTGCGGCGAAGGTATCCATCTGATCGCTGTCGATCATTCCACTATTGCCAATAATACCGCACAAAACAACGCTGGAGGAATTCTGCTCAGCGACGAAACCGGACCGACCAACGCCAACGTTATTCAACAAAACTTGGCTCGGGAAAACGTCTTCGATTGCGGCATCACGCTTGCGTCGCATATGCCGGCTTCGATCACCGGCTCTCCGCTGCCGCCGCCTTTTGGCGTATTCGACAACACGGTCGCCAACAACAAGGCTACCGGGAACGGCACCGCGGCCCCGGGTGGAGCGGGGGTGGGCCTGTACGCCCCGGGACCGCTTAACGCGACCTACGGCAATGTCGTGGTCGGCAACAGCTTGACCAAAAACGGCCTACCCGGCGTCGCTATCCACAACCACGCACCGACGAACAACATCAAGCTCAGCGACAATGTGGTCACCGGAAACACAATCTCCGGCAACGGCCCCGACCCTGATGTGCCGACCTCGGTTCCGACTGGCATCAGCCTGCTGGGGGTCTCTCCGGTCACCGGCACCCTGATCACGCTCAATCAGATCAGCGGCGAGTCGATCGACATCGCGATCAGCAACTCGCCGAGTGCCGGCGTGTCCGTCCATCTGAACAACCTGGTCGGCCGCGGCGTCATCGGCATCGCCAATTTCGGAGCCGGCCTGGTCGATGCCACCGAGAATTGGTGGGGTTGCGCTAACGGCCCGGGCAGGCGCGGCTGCACCACCGTGTCGGGCTCGAGCGTTACCACGACACCGTTCCTGACCCAGCCCGTCCAATCGGCCGGGACCAACTAGTCCAGCAAGCCCGCACCGGCTGATCTACAATCAGCCGGTGCGGGTGCGGCGAGTTCAGGCGTCGAAGCCGTAGAGCCGGGCGGCGTTGCCGCGGGTGATCTTGAACCGGTCTTCGGCGCTGGCGTCCTTGAAGTCGCGCGCCACCACCTCCTGCGAATGCGGCCAGGTCGAGGCCTGGTGCGGATAATCGGACGACCACATCATCCGGTCGACGCCAATGAAGTTGCGGTTGGCGACGCCGACGAAGTCGTCGATGTAGGTGGCCCACATCTGCCGCCGGAAATATTCGCTAGGCTTCAGCTTGTTGGTGAAACCGGCGGAGATGCGCTGGCGCTCGAAGGCGCGATCCATGCGCTGCAGATAATAGGGCAGCCAACCGATATTGTTCTCCGCCGAGACGATCTGCAGTTCCGCAAACCGGTCGAGCACGCCGGAGAAGATCAGCACGCTGAACGACTTCTCGACCTCGTGCGACAGCACCGTCGCGCGCATGTAGCGCTCGCCCCAATTAAATTGGCTTTCCATCCCCATGCCGGTGATCGCGTGCAGGCTGACCGGCATGCGCAATTCCTGGGCGGCCGCCCAGAACGGATCGTAGATGTCCGAGCTATAGGGCGCGTCATCGGGCGGCGAGCACCAGATCATCGCTCCTTTGAGCCCCATTTTAGCGCAGCGTTCGAGCTCGCGGGCGCCGGCCTTGGGGTCGTACAGCGAGATCATCGGCAGCCCGGCCATGTGTTTCGGGTCATAGCTGACAAATTCGGCGAGCCAGTCGTTGTAAACGCGGAAGCAGTCGGCCTGCAGCCCGGGGTCCTTCAGCCAGAAGATACGGAAGCCGAGGGTCGTATAAAGCACGTCGGCCTCGACCCCGTCGGCTGCATTGTCCTTTACGCGCTCGGCCGGGTCCCAGCCACCCGGCCGGGCGTCGGCGTAGGTCGCCTTTGTCAAAAATTCCTTCAACTCCCCCGGGCTCTTGCCCGCTCCAAGGCCGATCCCGATCGGATGCAGCGGAAAGCCCTCATAATAGAAATAGGCGCCTTCCTTACCGGGCGGATTGACCATCAGATGAGGCGCCCGCTCGCGGTATTTCTGATCGACTCGCTCGGCCCATAAATCCGGTGGTTCGCTGACGTGCGAATCGGCCGATATCAGCTTGTAATCCGCCATTTTCACCCTCCCTCCAAAAGCCTTGTCGTTGTGTCTAGGGGGCTCAGCTCGGGGCGCCTGTCGCCTTAACCACGATAGATCAGCATCCGGCGTCGCGTCCAGGCCCGCGCAGGCGAAAGCGGTTGAGTTGGGGCGAATTTGGGCTGGACCAGGGCTCATTTATTGAGTTCAAACAGGTGCAAAAGCGATGATCCCGACACGACGTCTGATGTGCGTCAATGCCGTCACGCCGGTGGGGGCGAATAGATGGCGGCGCGTCAGCGTCATCCTCGGGTCAGCGGCTCCGGCGCGGAAGTGCCGAAACGATGGAAGCGGCAGTGGAGTTCGGTGCGAATGAAGGCACGCGATGTGATGACCACGGATGTAGCGATGGCGAACCCCGATACGCCGACCAACGAAATCGCCGCGCTGCTGCTGAGGAGAGGGATTAGCGCGATCCCGATCGTCGATGCTGGCGGTGCGCCGATCGGCATGGTCAGCGAGGGTGACCTGGTAGGCCGCGACGACAACGCCCGCGAGGCGCGACGCGACTGGTGGCTCGCGCTGTTGGCCGAGGGGAACCCGCTGCACGAAGATTTTCTCGCCGGCCTGCGCACACCCGAACGCCGAGCCCGCGAGATCATGTCGGCGCCGGTGGTGACCGTCGAGGAGGACACCCCGGTCGCCGAGATCGCGCGGCTGCTGGCGGCCTATCGCATCAAGCGTGTCCCGGTGGTCCGCGATGGCCGCATCGTCGGCGTCGTCAGCCGCGCCGATCTGTTGCGCGCTCTGGCCGCAGAGCAGCCGGAAAGCGGCGCACCCGGAGGCTCCGAGCCCCGGCACGACCTCTTTTCGTGGATCGATCATCATTTTCACCACGGTCGCGGTTCGGCGCCCGATCAGCCGACGATCCAGCCGTCCCAGTCGCCGGGGGGCGAGGGATTGCGGGTCGACGACTTTCGGGCCCTTGTCGCGGATTTCGCACATCAACAGGCACAGCATCAGGATGTTGAGCGCCATGCTCTCGCGGAACAGCGTCGCCAGCAAGCCAAGGACTTGATCGAGCACCATATTTCTGATGAAAACTGGCGCACTCTGCTGCACCAGGCGCGGCTGGCGGCTGAGCACGGCGAACAGGAATTCCTGTTGCTGCGCTTTCCGGGGCAGCTGTGCAGCGACGGTGGCCGCGCCGTCAATGCGCCGGACCCGCATTGGCCGCAGACGCTACGCGGCGAGGCCGCCGAGATGTATCTTCGCTGGGAGCGCGATCTGAAGCCCCGCGGCTTCCGTCTCGCGGCGCGCGTAGTCGACTTTCCCGGAGGGGTGCCGGGTGATATCGGCCTCTTTCTGATTTGGGGAGAGTGATGGCCTCGCGGCCGACCGCCGCGTCCCACCGGCCGCGCTCGATTACAGCGGCAGCAACCCGGTAAGCCGGCGATGGTGCCTGCTGCCGCCGTATCGGCCGAAGCGGTCCTGGCGGCGCATGTTGCGATCATCCTGTTTAATGTGTTCGGCTTGGTCGTTGTCCCGATCGGGGCTGCCCGCGGCTGGCGTTTCGCGCTATCGCCTGGTGGCGGGTGCTGCACGTCGCCTCGCTGGCGGCGGTAGCTGCGCAGGCGCTCGCCAGCCGGGCCTGTTTTCTGACGCTTTGGCAGAGCGATCTGGCCGGATCTGCGGCAAGGCCGACGCCGTTGATCGAGAGCTGGGTCGACCGGCTGATCTATTGGAAGCTGCCGATTTGGATCTTCGCCGTGCTCTACACGGTCGTATTTGTCTACGCTGTTGCGCTGCTCTGGCTCGTGCCGTTGCGGTGGGTAAGGCGACGAAGCTCCGCGCGCGACCTGCTGCCCTGAACGCGGCTTCCGCCGTCGAGGCGTGAGCCGCCACGCCTCTATTTCGGGCCGGCCGCGGGCCTTGGCAGCCGCCCGCAGAGCCGGCTCCAGCCTCGCCCGGCGAGACCCTGAATCCGGCGGCCGATGACGAGCGGACCCGGCCGCCACAGTCGCGGCGTATCGAGCCGCTCGAGCACGATTTCGGGTGAGCAGGGCAGCCGGGTTACCGGATCGAGATAACGCGGGTAGAGGATCAACACCCCGGCGACGAGCTCCTCCAGGGTGAGTCGCCGGCCACGGTCCACGGCCACGTCATCCACGGTCAGCCCCCAGCCGGCATAGAACGGCCGGCCGTATACAACCACCCGGAGCCGCCTCAGCAGCGCCTCGAAGCCGGCGAGCGAGGTCAGGGTGTGCAACTCGTCGATCTGGGAAAACAGCGCCGCCGTCGACCTGTCGCGGATTATCCGGTCGGCGAGTTGGCCCGCGAGGCGATCGGGGATGGCGCCGATGCGATGGCCAGCCTCGACATCGGGGTGCGGCTTGTAGAGGATCAAGGCATCGGGGTTGGCCGCGCGGACGCGGGCGAGTAGATCGAGATTGCCGCGGATGTCGCCACCGCCGAGGCGCACCGAAAGATCGTCTTCGACCTGTCCCGGCACCAGAATGCGGCGGCGGCCCGCCAAAACATCACAGCCCGGAAGTTCGACGGCCGGCGACGAAGCTCCTGCAAGATTGTATTTGGTGACCCCGCGCGCGACGAGCTGGTCGATCAGCTTGCCAGCGCGTGCGCTCAGCGCGGCATCGAATTCGGCCTCTAGCAACAATTGCTCGAGGTCGCTGCGTGCATCCGGATCATAATACATGCCGCTTCTGTCGAGCACCAAGGATGCGGCCGGCACGAAATCAGAGCCGAGACCGACCGAACGCACGAACCCGTCTTCGACGCGGATCAGGGCGATCTTTTGCCGTGCGGCCGCCTCGACGAGCCCGGCGGGAATCCGAGAGGCCCAGACAGCGATGGCCCCGCCCGAGCCCGCACCCACCGCGCCAAGGGCACGCTTCGTGGTGCAGCGAAATATCGGCGTCCCGACTGTTGACCGAAAGAACTCGGCGACGCGGCGGCGCTTCCAGAACGACATACCGACCAGGACGGCAACCTGGCGATTGGCGACCTCGATTTTTCGCCATTCGGCAAGGATCGATAGTATCTGCTCGAACGTCGACGCGGTTTTTCGATACGGATCGAGATAGCGGGTCGCAACCAGGCAGGCGCCGGCAAAGATCTGGTCAACCGTTCGCCGCAACGGCCGCCGCGAGACCCGCGCGTCGTCGGCGGTGACGCCCCAACCGGCATAGAACGAATCGTCGAAGCATCGCACCGCACGGCCGGCGAGCAGGGCGAGAAAGCCGGTCTCACCCCCCGCCGCATAGACGCGTTCTGCGCGTGCGATCGCCGCCCAAGGGTCGACCGGCCGGGTAATCACGCTGCTGCCGCGCGTGGTGGCGTCGGCCAAAACACCGCGCGGGACGACGTGGTCGGAGGTCAGGATCACGACCTGGCGCGGCGCGTTCTCGGTCAGCGCCGCTGCGAGCATCGTGCGCAGCACGGCGGCGGAAGGCGGCGTTCCGGTTCCCTCCGCATCGACGAGGGCGATGCCATCGCCAGAGGGAAACTCGCCGGGTTGCCACCACGAACCGCCGACTTGCCGCGAGACCAGCTCACGCCGCCCCGCGGCGGCGCGCGCGAGGAGGTCCGGCGTCTCCCAACCCCGGGTCGCCAGCACCCGGTCGGCGCACAGGAGGTCAGCCGGCGAGCCCGGTCCGCTCATGGCAGCCGCGGTCACGCTCAACACCGGGCTGGTGGCGTCGCCCCGTGGCGGAGCCCGTAACACACCGTAGTCGAACGCGATGACGGGAATGCCGAGCGCCGCTGCGCGCGTCCGCATCCGCCGCTGATGTCGCGAGCCGGTCCAGACGCCGAAACCGGCGAGTGCCCCGCTATTCGAGAACTCGGGAAACAGCGCAGCCAGCGCGGCGGTGTCCAGCGGGCCGCCGCGCATCTCCAATCGTCCCCGCCCGATCACCGCCTCGCCGGGCCCGGCGCCGTACTCGCGCGACGTCGACGGATCAGGCGAGCCCAGATCAGGCTGCGACATGCCAGCGACTCGATTGGAGACCACGAAGCGGCGTGGATTTTGTCGCCGCAATGTCAACAGCGACCGCGGCGCTGTCTACGAAAAACACGTGGCGATCCTGGTCCGCCCACCGGCGTTGTCGCCTTTGCCGGGCTCGGCGGCTCGGAAAACCAGGTGTTCAAAGCCCAGGGGGTTGCGTAGATTTCAAACTCTTCCGGACGGGACGCGAATGGGATAGGCTTTTTGGATGAGTATCGTCCTTGCCTCGAAACGGCCACGTTCGCGTCGGTTTATCGGTCATACGAATTCGCGTCGTTTCCCAGCTCAGCCCCCGCCATGACTGATTTCCCTTATCTGCGACGCGCCCAGATTGCCGTCCGCCGCGCCACCGCCGGCGTCGCGGTCCGACCACGCATCGGCTCAATTGGCCGGCTCTTCGGCGCGCTGAACATCTGGTTTTGGGCAATCGTCGGAGTGCCGACCTTAGTCGCTGCCGTCTATTATTTCGGGATCGCGTCGCCCCAATATCTATCGGAGGCCGAATTCGTAGTCCGCGGCCCGGGGGCGCAAAAGCCGATGATGGGCGGCGTCGCCAGCCTGTTGCAAGGTGGCGGCGCCAGTGAGGGCCAGGACGACGCGATGATGGTGCAGGCGTTCATCATGTCGCGCGACGCGGTCCGCGACCTCGACCGTCACGCCGATCTGCGCGCGATGCTCGGTCGGCCAGAGGCCGACTTTGTCTCGCGGTTTCCGGGGATGATCGGTTGGCGCACCGATTTCGAGGCGCTCTACAAGGCCTATTCGCGGTTCGTGCAGGTCGATTTCGACCAGTCGACCAATGTCAGCACGTTGCAAGTCAAGGCCTATCGTCCAGAAGACGCTCAGAAGATCGGCGAAGCACTGATGGCAGCGAGCGAGCGGCTGGTCAACCGCCTGAACGAGCGGGCGCGACAAGATGCAGTGAGTAGTTACCAAAGCGAGGTCGACCAGACGCAAAAGCATATTGCCGCGATCCAAGCCCAGCTGACCGCCTATCGCATCCGGGAACAGATCCTCGACCCTAAATCGGCCTCCGAAGGCCCGCTGAAGCTTCTCGGAGATCTGAACGCGCAGCGCGCCGCCGCGCAGGCGCAGCTTGCCGATGCGTTGAAGAATGCGCCGCGCAGTCCGCAGATCCCGGTGCTCAGGACGAGCATCGCATCGCTCGACAAGCTGATCGACGAGGAGCGAAGCAAAATTACCGGCGACACCGGATCGGTGGCAGCCGTGCAGACCGGATACGAGCAACTCGACCTCGCCCAAAAGCTCGCCGAAAAGCAGTTGGAGTCGGCGTACAAATCACTCGAGGCGGCACAGCTCGACGCGCAGAGACAGCAGCTCTATCTCGAAACGATCGAACAGCCCAGTCTGCCCGACTACCCGCTCTACCCGAAGCGGATCGTCTCGTTTTCGATGGTTTTGGCGACCTGCTTGCTCGCCTACGGCATCGCTTGGCTGTTGGTCGCAAGCGTGCGCGAACACGCCGCCGCCTAGGCAGCCGGCTTACGCACGACCGGCAACGGCGCCCTTAGTCTGGGTGCGCATGCTCAAGGTAACCAAGATCTGCAAGGACTATCCGAGCGAGCTGGGCGGCCACCGCCGGGTTCTCAACAATGTGTCCTTCGAGCTGGCGCGGGGCGAGAAGATCGCCGTGCTCGGCCGCAATGGCGCTGGCAAATCGACCCTGATCCGCCTGCTCGGCGGCGTCGAGTTGCCGACTAGCGGCACAATCGAGCGAACCATGTCGATCTCCTGGCCGGTGGCCATGGCCGGCGGCATACATGGCGTCTTGACCGGCAATGACAACATCCGTTTCATCGCCCGCGTCTACGACAAGCCGTTTCAGCAATTGCGCGATTTCGTCGATGATGTCGCCCAGCTCGGAAAATTCCTGTCTGAACCGGTCAAGACCTATTCGACAGGAATGATGGGGCGGCTCAATTTTGCCCTGTCGCTCGCTGTTGATTTCGATTGCTATCTGATCGACGAGGTCATCGCCGCCGGCGATCACAGTTTTCAAAAGAGGTGTCATCAAGAATTGTTTGAGAAACGGGCGGACCGCGCGTTGATCCTCGCTTCTCATGTCGGGGATTTCATCAAGAGCTATTGCTCGCGCGCGCTCGTCCTGCATCGCGGGCAGGGCAAGGTGTTCGAAGATCTCGATCTGGCGATCGATATCTATAGCGCCTTGTGAGTGGGCCGGCGTGCCCGCCGCGTGCGGGTGACGCAATCCGTCCGACTGGAGCCCCCGGATGCCGGCAGTCGAAGCAGCAACTATAGCTGGGCAAAGCGGGGGAGCGAGTTTGATCGAGCAGGCAGATCCTGCTGATCGGTTTACGCTGCGTGGTAAAAGAAACAACGGCGTAGAATCGGTCGCGACAGCCAGGCCGGAGGAGATGCTGTAGATGGTCGGTCGCGTCTTTTTTGACGGCCTAAATCTCTCGCTGGCGCAGGGCACTGGAGTTGCGACCTACACGCGGATACTGGCCCAGGTCGTCGGCGACCTTGGTGGCGAGGTCGGGGTCGTCTATGCCTCGGCGCACAAGCCGCCCAAAGACCCATTGTTGCGCGAAGTGGCGTTTTTCGACGAGAAGAGGGAGGTCAAGACACCGCTGGCGCGGCAAATCATCGACTATTTCACCGACCAGTTGCGGAGTTTTCCGACGATCAAGCCGCTCCCGGTAGCGTTGGACGGTGTCGTGGTCCGCCGCGAGTTCGAAACGACGTTGCCGGCGCATCATCGCGCGTTTGTAGCGCAGAACCTTTTTACCAGCGCCCGCGCACATTTTGCGAACACCAACAAGTTTGCGCGTTTGGCGTTCGACGCTCCGCCGGATATATTTCACTGTACTTATCAGCTGCCACTCCGCGCGAAATCCGCCTGCAACATATATACGATTCACGATCTCGTGCCGCTGCGATTGCCGTTCACTACGCTGGACAACAAGAGGCAAATGTTTCGCCTTCTCAAAAAGATCGCCAAACAAGCAGATCATATCGTGACGGTATCGGAGAATTCGAAGCGCGACATCATCGAATTGCTTGGTGTCGAGGAACGGCGGATCACCAATACCTATCAGGCGGTGCAGTTCCCGGCGGCGTACGGAGAGCGGCCGGACGCGGCGCTCGCCGAGCAGTTGGAAGGCTCCTACGGTCTCGAATTCAACCAATATCTGCTGTTTTTCGGGGCGTTGGAGCCGAAGAAGAATGTCGGCCGGGTGATCGAGGGCTATCTTTCGTCGGGGGTCGATATTCCACTGCTGTTGGTCGCTAGCCAGGGTTGGAACAACAAGTCCGAAACCAAGCTGATCGCGTCGCTGCTCGACACGCATGGTTCGGACGCGCCCGTCAACCGGAGGGTGAGACGCAGCGTTTATCGGTATGACTATGTACCTCTTTCGCTGCTGATGACGCTCATTCGCGGCGCCCGGGCAGTGGTATTTCCCTCGCTGTACGAGGGCTTCGGACTGCCGGTGCTCGAATCAATGGTGCTGGGAACGCCGGTAGTCACCTCGCGCGAATCCTCGATCCCGGAAGTCGCCGGCGACGCCGCGTTGCTGGTCGATCCCTACAGCACAGACGAGATCGCCGCGGCGATCCGCACGATCGTCAATGACGCCGATTTGCGCGCCGAGTTGTCACAACGGGGACGGGTGCAAGCCGCGAATTTCTCGATCGACCGCTACCGCGAGCGGGTCGGCGCGCTCTACCGCACGCTCGCATAACCCGATGCCGAGCCCTCGACTGGGTAGCCTGGTTCGCCGCGGCGGACACCCTTTTTGTGGTTTGGCGGCCGCCGGCCCCGACCCGTTACGGCGCCATCGTTCGGGGATCATCCGCCGAGGTCTCTGCGGGCGCATCGACGGGCGTCGGCGGTTGCGGCGTCAGGGTGACGCGCACCAGGGTCAGATGCCCGGCGAAGGCCGGCCGTTGGGTGGACAGCAGGAGCTCGACCCGCCGATCCGGCAGCTCATCGAGCCCCAGGGTGAGGTCAGCCTCGACCACGCCGGCGGCCGCCGGGCGCAGGACGGTGCGGCTGACGCCGCCCCCGGCCGCCGCTTCGATCAGAATGCTGTGCTCCGCGGCTTCCGGCGACACATCGACGGCCACGGAAAACGACCAGATGGCCGGGGGAAGCATGATGTGGGGACCATGCAGCAGGCAGCGCGCGCGGCCGGTAATGTCGACACCCCCGGTCGCAGTTACGCCGGGCCGATCGCCGATAAAGAACAGTTCGGACGCCCAGGTGATCGGTCCCAGCCCGTGACCCGGCGAATGATCCAGATACGGGCTTAGGGCGCCGCTTGCGATCGCCCGCTCGCCAGGATCCAGGCCGTCCCACCACGCCGCTGTATCGCTCGGGTCGAGGATGTCTCGGCCCTCGTCCAAGCTGCCGACGATGTCGGCGATGTCGCCGTCGCTGACCTCGAGCTGTAGGTGGCGTGCGATCGCGGCTACTACCGGAAATCGGTCGGCGCCGTGGCGATGGGCATCGAGGACAAGTGCTCCCGGCGATGCACCAAAGCTGATGAGTGAAGCGCAGCTGCTGGCAACCTGCCGAGTCGCCGCCGCGATCGCCAGCCCGCGCCCAGCGACGAGATGGGCGAGTGATGCCCCCGGATCGTCGCGCACGACGACGAACGGCCGGCCGGCCTCGACCAGCGCGCGTCTGATCCGAAAGCCGGGGTCGCGCGCGGCCACCACGCCATGCGTCGCGTCGCTGCGCAACAGGCTTCGGGTGATTTCTTCGAGCGTGTCGGCGCTGATCAACTCGGCCGGGCCGAAAGCGTGCTGCACGAGCCGAACCGTCGCAGCCTCGCACCACTCGGCGAATCGGCCGGGTAGACCGATCACAAAGAACAGCATTGATCACCAAAGCGGCTCGCCCGCAGCAAGTTACTAGCGAAATTCGGCCGCGGGTGTCGAGCGCCGCAGCGCCGCAGCGCCGCAGCAACCGCGCCCGCCCAGATCCTTGACGCTCGGCTGGCCGCCGGCCATGCTGGTTGCGGCGTCGTTATTTCGGCGAACGCACCTCCGCGCCCCGCGACGGCGGTTGTCCGGTGTAAGGGCCGGTACTCGGGAGCGGGTGCGATTTCATCGGTCAGCAGGTAATATGATCCTGTTCGAGCGGGACAACGCTGGGCCGGTGCGATGATCCTGGTGTCGATCGGTTTGCCGAGCCGGTTCGCCGAATGGTGTGACGATATCGTCTGCGCGCTCGCGCAAGCAGCGGACGGGCCGCTCGATCTGGCGAGCGGGAACACGCTCGAGGAAATCGCCCTGGCGGCGATGAGATCTCCGACGCCCCGCCTTGTCATCGGCGCGCGCCAGCCGACTGACGAGTTGAGAACCGCGCTGGCGCAGGTCGATAGTCGCTTTGTCGTGGCGCTGGATGACCCGCACGCAGCCTTTCGCAACCTCGTCACCCGCCACGGGCTCGAATGGACGGCCGCAGTTAGGGCCGCCGCCGGCAGTTGCGCCGCTATATTGAGCTACACAGCGATGCCGGGTGCGCTGGTGCTGCGGGCCGACCAGGAGGGCGACGATCCCGCCGGAGCGGCGACGGCCATCGCCCGCTGGCTGGATCTGGACGTCAGCCCGGCCGTGATTGCAACGCTGGCAGAAAGGCAACCCCGCCCGAGCGTGTTGTCGGCGCAGGACCGGACCGACGGCTGGTGGGACACCGTTTCGGCGTCCGATCGCGCGATCGTCGATGGCGCCCTCAACGGTTATGTCGACTATTTCCGCGGCGCCGGCATTGGTCAGATGGTCTGGGCCAGGGACCTGTTCTTCATTGGCGACGACCCGCACATGGCGGCCAGCGGCGTTATCGAGGTCGGCGGCCCGGTGCGCAACCTGTTGTTCGGGCCATATGTGACCCTCCCGCCGGGCCTGTGGGCGGCGACGGTGGTTCTGGCGGTATCGAAGGACGCCGCCGATCTGAGCTATAGCGTCGAGATCTTGGCCGGCGCGGGCTGCGTGTGCCTCGGCCGAGGGACGATTCAGCCGCGCGGCGAAGGGGTTTGCGAAGTGACGATCGAATTCCCGGTTGCCGAATCGACCGATCAGCCGATCGCGTTGCGGGTGGCAAATTTGCGCGATGCTTTCAGCGGACGGCTCGCCTTGGCCCATGTCGCGGTGTCGCCGCGCGTGAAGCCCCGTGCCGAGATCCCCGCCGAACTGACGACGGCGTTGGGTCTGTGAGCGGAGCGGAGCCCCGGTGGCAGATAGTAAAGAGATTTTTCAAGCTGCGCACGAACCTGACCCCGACTGGTGAGCGGCCTGCCAGCCTGGGGCAGCCTGGGCTCACGCACGATCATCCCGACGAGCTGGGCGAATTGCGCAAGCGGCTCGACAGCATCGACACGACGCTTGAACGGGTTTGGGGCGATCTCGACTTCGTTCGAAACCGCCTGAGCTGCTATGTCGGCGACGGCGTTGCGCTGACCTACCTGCTCGACCAGACGCCAATGTTCGTCAATTGCAACGATTTCGGATGTCCAGTAAATCTGATCAATGGCGGCCGCTACGAGGAAGAAAATCTCGAAGTCTTGCTCAGTTTCGTTACCCCCGACACCGTATTCATCGATGTCGGCGCCAATGTCGGCTTTTATACCTTGCAGATCGCGCGGCGGCTGACCGGCGCTGGCCGGGTTTACGCGTTCGAGCCTCACCCCAAGCTGATCGAGCTGCTGCAGCGCAACGCCTTTGTGAATGGGCTGGCGGCGGTGGTCAGCGGCTTCCCATTCGCCCTGTCGGACCATAACGCGCCTGCGGATCTGCAATATCCGGACGGACACCTCGGCGGTGGCGGTGTTGCGCCGCCTGGTGAGTTTGCCGGTCACACACGCGTGCAATCCGAAATCAAACCGCTCGATGACGTCCTCGGCGCCGATTTCTGCTGCGATCTGGTCAAGATCGATGTCGAAGGCCATGAAATCAATGTGCTCAATGGGATGCGTGGAGTTGTCGCCCGCTCGCCCCGAATCAAAATCCTGTTTGAAAAGCTCGTGCCAAATATGGGAACCGAGCCAGGGCTCGAGCAATACTTCCGGGAGATCGGCTTTGCGCTCTACGCAGTCGGCGCCGACGCATCGCTTTCCGAACTCGCCGCCGGCGGTCTGCGCGAGTGGGGCGGATACGTGCTGGCCGCAGCGCCGGGGGTCATCGACGACGGGCTGAACCGCTCGCGGTTTTCAATCTACGCCAAACAATTGTGGCAACGCGCGACGCTTCCACCAATGTCCCGATCGCAGGCCGACGGGATCTACCGCGCGGCCTCCTCCGGCGCCCTCCTGTTTCACGGCCCATACTGGTTCCTCAAGCGCGGCCGATGGCGCGTCAAGCTGCATGGCCGAATTCGCGGCGCTGTGACGTTTTCGCTGTTGGAGCGGTTCGGCTACGCCGTCTCACAATTCACCCTTGAAGCCGACCAGACGGAGCACGTCCTGATATTACGCCGCGACCTGGTTCATTTCGAATGCGCGGCCTATGCGGCCGGCGGCGACGCCGAGATCGACGTGCGCCGGATCGAATTCGTTCGCGAGCCGTAAGCCACCCCGGGGATTGCGGACCGGAGTGGTGATAGCTGCCGGCCGGCTGCAACTTGCCGGCCCCGATGCGGGCCGGTAGGGTGCCGGACTTGCTTCTCAGCCGATGCCCGATTGCGTTCGCGATGCCGTCGCCGCCGGATCTTCACCCTGACGCGCCCGTGTATTTCCTGTTGCACGTACCGAAGACCGCGGGGCAAACAATCCAGATGCACCTCGCCGAGCACTGTGCGCCCGGCGTGTTCTGGCAATCGAGCCGCAAGCCGCGGACCGGGCGCCGGGCGGGGCGGGACGAACTCCCCGATTTCGCCCGTGCGCGGGTAATTTCAGGGCATCACATCAGCCGATCGTTGGAAGAGTGGTTCCCGGGTCGGGAGATTTGCCGCATCGTGCTGCTGCGCGATCCGCTGAAGCTGCAAATCTCCTTTTACAACTGGCAGATGATGGACAATCTGGCCAAGGGGCTGGGGACTTACAGTTTCGATTGGCATCTGCGCGCATTGCCCCGCGATTTCATCGCCCATTTTCTACTGTCGCGCTGGCTGGAGATCCCGTGGCGCCGGCTTTTGGTAATGACCGACGCGCAGAAATACGAAATCCTCAACCGGGCGCTCGCCGATTTCTGGTTCGTCGGGGCTCCCGCCGATTGCGACCGGCTGATCGAGGCGCTCGGCACGTGCCTGGAAGTCCCGCCGGTCGCGCCACGGCGCAATACCTCGGCCGAACAGCAAGGGCGGACCGGTTGGCCGCTGCTGACCGTCGAGCGGTTGCCGCCCGCTACCCGCAGCGCGTTCCAAGCCCGCAATCAGCTCGACCAGGCCCTATGGGAGGATTGGCACGCGGCCGGCTTCGAGGCCGCCGGGGTACTGCCGCACGCTCTCCAACCCGATGTTAACCGCGGGTTTCTCGGCCATGAAATTGTCCGCCCGTGGTGCGCGCTCGGCCGCATTGCCGTGCACCGGTGGGCAACATGGCGGCGACCAGGCGGCGGCCCGCAAGCCTCCCGAGCCGATTACGCCCGCGACGCGGGCGAATGGGAGCTCGCCGCCGGATATTATCGCGAGGCGCTGCGGGCGATGCCCACCGCTTGCGCGATCTGGGTCCAATACGGGCATGCCTTGAAGGAAAGCGGACATGTCGGTGCGGCGGAGATGGCTTACCGGCGATCGCTCAGCCTCAGCCCGGACACCGCAGACACCCACCTGCAGCTTGGCCATGTACTGAAGCTGCAAGGGCGGATGGACGAGGCGACGGCGGCCTATTTGCGTTCGGCGGTTCTCGATCCAGCGCTGTGCCATCCCCGCGACGAGTTGATCGGTCTCGGTTGGACCAGAGAGCGCATCGAACAGACGGTGCGGGCATCCGCATCCGCTACTAGCAGTGTTCCAGGCGGCGGATGATGGCGGGGCGAGAGCAATCCGTCGGCTGGAGAGTCCGGTGGCGATGACTCATCTGTAGCAACTCGTCGGCGCCGTTGCGGGCCGGTAGGGTGCCGGGCCTGCGCTCAGTGGTCGGCGGTTCCTCGGTTACATCCCGCTGCCGCCGCCCCCGCCACCGTCTTTGTCTCCACTGTCATAAGGCGGACCGTGGGGAGCGGCCAGGCTCCCGGCTATCCCTTGAGCGCACGCCGCCAATAGCAGAACGGCCAGAATAAGCGCGGACGACGCCAGCTTTCTCATTGGTGCCTTTCGCTTCGGCTAACTCACGGAAAGGACGTATTATCTAACTTTTTAGAGAGCAACCACCCGATTAACTCAATATTAAGCAGAAACCCGTTCTCTGATCGCCTCCCGGCTCGAACCGTCGGGCGTTGCGGAATACCCGCTACCGCGAGGCGTCACCGTGCAAAGCCTGTCACAGCCCTGCCTTTGGAACGAACAAGCGGCGCATGCCAAGCTCGAGGAAATCGCGTGGCCAGGCGGCCCTGTCTGTCCATACTGTGGCGCGACCGATCGGATAGGCGCGGTCGGCGGTAAAGCTGCCCGCGTCAGCTTGAAGTTCTGCTGCCGCTGCCGCAAACAGTTTCGCGCGACAATCGGGACTTTGTTCGAGGGCAGCCACGTTCCACTGCACAAATGGTTTCAGGCGATCTTTCTGTTGACCGCCTCCAACAGCACGATCAGTACTCACCGGCTGCATCTGAGGCTCGAAGTCACCAACAAGACGGCGTCGAGTATGCGCCACCGGATCGAGGGTGCGCTCAATCGCGGTCATGACGGTCCAAGCGGAGGCTTCGGCGGGGCCAGCTGGACAGAGACCTTTGGCCGAAAACAGACGGAGGGGAGACCAAGTCTTATGGCCCGGCGCCTGTCAGCTGCAAGTCGCGTCAGCCCAGCCGATGCGGCGGGCAACGCCGACATGCCGTGGACGACGGCTGCGATACGGTCTCTGGAGCGGCTTCCGGCGGCATCGACCCGCCAATTCCTGGCTTTTATCGAAACTGCGCAAGCGTTCGTCTGTTCCGAAGAAGACATCCGATTCGACGAAGTACTCGCGAGACTAGGCCGGTGCCGAGCTGGATTGCCGCCTCGGTCGGTTTCCCTCCGGGGCGCCGAGCCCGCGTTTACTTCGGACCGGTTGCGGCACGGAATGCTGGATTCTCCCTATGGCGGGGGATCGGCCGCGTCCTGACCTTACCCGATGGAGGCATAAAACAGCATTTTGGCAGTGATGCCGAGAATTTGTTTGATCTGCTTGCCGTTTGCCGTATTAAAAGAGCGGCTACAACCAGACGGCGAGGAGTGATTCTTTGATGAGCGACGATACCACGGCAAGAAGCGGCGGGCTGGGACCGGTGACAAAAATCATCACCAGCTATGTCGGCAATCATACCGTAGCGCCTGATCAGCTTTCGGCGCTGATCATTTCGGTCGACCAAGCGATTCGTAACCTCGGGATGCCGGTCCAACAGCAACCGCTGCGTCTACCTGCTGTCCCGATTAAACGATCGGTGCAGCATGGTCATGTCGTTTGCCTCGAATGCGGCTTCCGCGGCAAGACCCTGCGTCGACACCTTGGTACCAAACATGGTCTGCAGATCGCGGAATACTTGCGGCGATGGAAATTGCCCAGCGATCATCCGTTGACCGCTCCGGCTTACTCCGAGCAGCGCTCGGCGATGGCGAAACAGCTGGGGCTCGGACGCAAACGTGGCCGGATGCGGACCAAAGGGCGTCGCGCCAAGGCATGACTTCCCAGGAACTATCCGAGCGTTAAATTACCTCCTCTGCCGTGATGGTTGGCGGCGCCAGAAATCGGGGGTGCGCGACCGAGCGAACAGACCGGTCAGTCGCCGAGCGGCAGGCTCAGCGGCGAAATCTGCTCGGCATTGCGCCCGCGGTAGTCGCGCCGCGGCGCGGTTTCCAGCATGCGGCGCTGTGCGTCGGCGAGACGCCGGCCGGCCTCGGCTTGGTCCAGGGTCACGACCTTGCCCGCGGCGACGATTTGGCGGCCGTCGACAAACACGTCGCGCACGGCGCGGTCGGCGGCATGATAGATGAACGAGCGCAGCGGATCGCGCGCCGGCACCATCTGCGGCACCGTCAGATCGACGAGCACGAGATCGGCTTTCTTACCCGGCGCGATGCGCCCGAGATCGTCGCGCAATAGCGCGGTGGCGCCGCCGACCGTCGCCGCGTGAAAGAGGTCGGCCGTCGTCACCGTTTCGATATCGCGCGCGGCGATGCGGGCCAATATCGCCGCCTTGCGCATCTCCTCGACCAGATTGTGCGGGGTCGTGTCGGTGCCGAGCCCCATCGTCACGCCGGCGCGCAGATAGTCGCCGAAATTCTCGAGGATCTGACCGTAGCGGGCGAACGGCGTCGGGCAATGGGCGACCGAAGACCCGGTATCCGCGATCAGCGCGAGATCGCTGCGGGTCCACCATCGGATCCAGGAATGGCTGTCCAGAAACAGCGCGTGGCCTAGGATCGTCCCCGGCCCGAGGATGTCGATTTCGTCCGCCCACTGCACCGGCGTCTTGCCATTGCGGCGCAGCATCTCCTGCACCTCGGCGACGCTTTGGGAAACATGGACGGTCAAGGGAAGGCCGCGTTCGCGCGCCGCGTCGCGGCTGTCGCGCAACAGATCGGCGGTGCAGGTGTCGATCTGCATCGGCGAAACGATGCCGGAAAGCCGCCCGCAGGGATGCCGGGCGGCCCGGTCGATCAACGCCAGCGCCGCAGCAAACCCTTCGCGGCCGCGCGCCTCGTCCCAAGCGAATTTGAGCTCGAAATCATTGTCGAGCAGCCATCGCGCCGAGGCAAAGCCGGGCGCCAGAAACCCGCGCAGTCCGCTCTTGGCGAACAGGTCGATCCAACCGTCCCAGGGCGGAGAAATGTCGACTAGCGAGGTGACGCCGCTGAGCAACAGCTCGCAATAGGCGAATTCCGCACTGGCGGCGCGGGCGGCGTCGTCGGTTGCCGAAAACGCCTGCGAGCGTTCGTATAGCCCGGTCATGTGCATGTTGCGCAGGCCATGCTCCTCGCGCACGCCGCGGTAGAGAGGCTCGTGTTCGGGGTGCGAATGGAGGTCGATCAGCCCCGGCAACACCAGACGATCCCGGCCGTCGATGACCCGGTCCGCCGGCCCCGCGTAATCCCGTCCGACAAAATCGATGCGGTCGTCAGTAAAGGCGATATCGACGCCGCGCCGGTACACTTGGCGCGAGACGCTTTCGTCCCAGGCGATGACCCAGTCGGCGTTTTTGATGACGGTGGCGGTCATGGCAGGTCTTTCCCCGGGGGCGCTGGCGAGGTCGAAGCCACGATGATATATGCGAAACCCGACAGCGAGAGGAAACCCGGTGGCTAAGCCCGGTCCGCGCAATCTGATAACCGACGTAGCGGGGATACTGGTCGGGCAGGCCGAGGATCGCGCCGGCGTCACCGGGACGACGGTGGTGCTGGCCGAAGCGCCGGCAACAGCGTCGGTCGATGTCCGCGGCGGGGCGCCCGGCAGTCGCGAGACCGAATTGCTCTCCCTCGACACGCTCGTCGACCGGGTCGATGCCGTGGTGCTGTCGGGCGGCTCGGCCTTTGGCCTCGATGCCGCCGCCGGGGTCATGGAGTGGCTCGCCGCAGCCGGGCGCGGCTTCGCCGTCGGATCGGCGGCGCAGTCCCCATTGATTCGGGTCCCGATCGTGCCCGGTGCGATCCTGTTCGATCTCGGCTTTCCCGGCCGGCGGATGTGGAGCGGCCAGCCGCCCTACCGCACTCTCGGGCGAAGCGCGGTCGGGACCGCCGGCAAGGAATTCGCCCAGGGCAATGCCGGGGCAGGTCTCGGCGCCACGGCCGGACGGCTCAAGGGCGGTATCGGCAGCGCCTCGCTAGCGCTCGCCGACGGGGCCACGGTTGGCGCCCTCGTCGCGGTCAACAGCTGCGGCTCGACGGTACGGCCTGGCTGCGGACGCTTCTGGGCGGCCGATCTGGCATTGCCCGGCGAGATCGACCCGCAGCCGAGGGCCCACGATACGCCATTTGATGCGGAAGATTTTTCGGAGTGCAAACCCGTGGTCATCGGCAACAACACGACGATCGCCGTGGTCGCTACCGACGCGGCGCTCGACAAGAGTGGGTGCCGACGTCTGGCGATGATGGCGCAGGACGGGCTCGCCCGCGCGATCCGTCCGATCCACACCCCGTTCGACGGTGACACCGTGTTCTCGCTGGCGACAGGAGCCGGCCCGCCGAGCCCGCCCGCCATATTGCTACGGCTTGGCAGCGCCGCGGCGGATTGCCTGGCGCGGGCGGTTATGCGCGCGCTGATTGCGGCGGAGCCATTGGGCGGCGTGCCGAGCTGGCGTCAGCTTTGGGGGCAGCGGCAAGGCGTCGCTTGACAGTCGGCAACACCACGAACCATATGGCGCGGCCACGCGCTAAGCGAAAAGTACGAAAAGGGATAGGAGCCTAGGAAATGTCGGTCCGCGATATCTTAGCGCTGGCCTGTGCCACCGCCTTTCTGTCTTCGGCGGCATTTGCGGCCGAAACGATCAAGATCGGCTTTCCGATTCCATTGTCAGGACCGACCGCGGTCTATGGCGAGCCGGTATTAAAAGGCGCCGAGATGGCGGTCGCCGAAATCAATGCCAACGGCGGGGTCCTCGGCCGCCAGCTCGAGATCTTGTCGCGCGACAGCAAAGCCAATGCGGACGAGGCGGTGCGTCTGGCGCGCGAGCTTATCATCAAGGACAATGTCGACTTCCTGGTCGGCACCTTGACCTCGGCCGAGGCGCCGGCAGTGTCGACCGTCGCCAAGGAGAACAAGATTGTCTTTATCGCGCCGACGGCGAAAAGCACGCGGCTGACCGACGCTGCGGACATCCACCCCTATATCTTCCGGGTCTCCTCGAACACCGATGTTGAAGGGTTGGCCGGGGCGACCCTGATGGCGCGCTGGAAGGACGTCAAGAGCGTCGCCACGATTGCACCCGACTATGCGTATGGGCGCGACTTGATCGCCGCCTTTGTTGCAGCCCTGAAGAAGCTGCGCCCCGACATCGCTATCGTCGACCAGGAATGGCCGAAGCTTGGTGAAGCCGATTTCACCCCGTTCATCACCGCGCAGATGGGCAAGAAGCCGGACGCTGTCTATTCATCGCTGTTCGCCGGCGATTTTGTCACCTTCACCAAGGAGGCCACGCCCCGCGGCTATTTCAAAGCGATCGATAATCGGATGATCGACCCGGCCGAAGTCGGGACGACTGACGAAGCCCGAGCGCTGGGCAACGACTATCCCTACGGGATCATCGGCGACGCCTACGACCCGGTAATCTGGAGCGGTGCCGAGCCGCCCGAGCACAAGAAATTTATCGAGGACTTGAAGGCGTTCACCAACCAGGAATATGCGTCCGGCTGGTCGATTGTCGGCTATCAGTCGATCGTTGCCTTGGCAGAGGGCATTAAGAAGGCCGGCGACACCAAGTCGGACGACGTGGCAAAGGCGTTGCTGGGCCTGAGCTTCGACACCCCGGTCGGCAAGCGCACGTTCAGCGTAAAATCGCATGAGACCTTTGCTCCCGAGTATTACGGCGAGATGATTAAGGATCCGGCCTATCCCTTTGCCGTCATGAAGAACCCGGAGTTGCTGCCGGCGTCCTACCCGACCGATTGACGACGGCATCGGAAAAATGGTCGCCTGCCGGCGATATTAACGCGGGTGGCGCGAGAACCTTTGGAGATTGATCGGCGGTGGCGCCCTCGTTTCTGTTCAGCCAGTTCATGGGCGGCCTGACCACCGCGATGTTCCTGTTTCTGATCGCGTCGGGGCTGTCGCTGGTGTTCGGCGTCATGCGCGTCATCAATTTCGCGCACGGCTCGTTCTACATGCTCGGCGCCTATCTCGCCTGGCAGGCGATGCAATGGCTCCATCCCGTGGCTGGGGGATTCTGGCTGGCGACGCTGTTCGCGGCCTCGGGGGTGGCCGTGCTCGGCGCGGTCGTCGAGCGGCTGTTCTTCCGCTCGCTCTATGGCCGTGAAGAACTTTACCAGCTGCTGTTCACCTATGCGCTGGTGTTGATGCTCGGCGATGCCGCTAAATTCATCTGGGGTACCGGTCAGCTCTCGGTTTCGTCCCCGCCGGTACTCGCCGGCAGCGTGCAGATCTTTGGAACCACGCAGCCGCTCTACAGCCTGTTCGTCATTGCGGTCGGCCCGGCAATCGCTTTTGGCGGTTGGCTGGCGTTGAACCGCACCGGCGCCGGCCGGTTGGTGCGCGCCGCCTCATATGACCGCGAGATGCTCGCCGCGCTGGGCGCCGATGTCGGCTCGATTTATACGGGCATGTTCATCATCGCCTCATTCCTTGCCGGTCTTTCGGGTGCGCTGATTACGCCGATCCAAAGCATCGTGCCGGGGATGGACGTGCTGATCATCGTTCAGGCCTTTATCGTCGTCGTGATCGGCGGGATGGGCTCGATTTGGGGCACCTTTTGGGGGTCGGTCATCTACGGCCAGGTGCTGGCCTTCGGCATCCTGATTTTTCCCAGCTTCTCACTGTTTTCAGTGTTCGCGCTGATGGCGGTGATCCTGATCGTCCGCCCCTGGGGCCTATTCGGCCGACCCCTACGATGACCCGCCGCCGTTCCGAGTTCGCCCGCCATATACCGTGGACATTAATCGTCTTCCTGGCGGCGGCCACAATCCCGTGGCTCGGGTCTCGTTACGACACATTCCTCGCCGCACAGATTGTGATCGATGCCCTGTTCGCCGTGAGCCTCAATCTGCTGCTCGGCACCACCGGCCTCGTCTCGTTCGGCCATGTCGCCTATTTCGGGGTGGGCGCCTATGTCTGCGGCATCCTGATGAAAACCTACGGGATACCGTTCGTCGTCGCTTTTCCGGCGGCCGGAATTGGCGTCGCCGGCTTTGCCCTGGTGTCCGGCTACTTCTGCGTGCGCCTGACCAAGCTCTATTTCGCGATGCTGACCTTGGCCTTTTCGCAGATCGTCTGGGCGATCTGTTACAAGTGGAATGCGGTGACCGGCGGCGACCAGGGTCTGCCGGAGATCCCGTATCCAAATCTCGACTGGATGAGCGCGGTCCCCGGCCTCGGCGATCTGAGCATCGGCGCGCGCTTTTACCTCCTCACCCTGGCGCTGGTGGCAGTGTCGCTGGCGGTGCTGCACCAGATTGTGCGGTCGCCCTTTGGTCGCATGCTGACGACGATCCGCGACAATCCCGAGCGCGCCGCCTTTATCGGGCTAAACGTACGCGCCTACCAGCTCGCGGCCTTTGTCGTCGCTGGCGGCTTCGCCGGGCTCGCCGGCGCGCTCTACGGCATCTTTAGTCGCGGCGTCTTTGCCGACTATGTGTTCTGGTCGAAATCGGCCGAGGTCATCATCATGACCATCCTCGGCGGCATGGATTATTTCTGGGGACCGCCGGTCGGCGCCTTGGCGCTGGTCTGGCTCAACCAACAGATCACCGACTATACCCAGTATTGGCCGTTTGTGCTCGGCAGTCTGCTGTTGGTGCTGCTGTTCGTATTTCCCGGCGGCATTGTCGGCGGGCTCGTTGCCGGATTTCGCCTGGCGCGCCGGCGGCTGGTCGCGCGCGATGCTTGAGGTGCGCGATCTGCGCAAATCGTTCGCCGGCTTTGTCGCCGTCGGCGGCGTCAGCTTGACCGTCGCGACTCGCCAGATCGTCGCGGTCATCGGACCCAACGGGGCTGGCAAGACGACCTTTTTCAACCTGATTACCGGTCATCTCAGTCCCGATAGCGGCCGGGTCGTGCTCGATGGCCGCGACATTACCGGCGCGCCGCCGCATCGCATTTGCCGCATGGGCGTCGGGCGTTCGTTTCAGCGCACGAATATCTTTCCGCGGCTGTCGGTGTTCGAGAATCTGCAAGCCGCCCTCCTCGCCCATCATGGCCGCGGCCGAAACTTCTGGTCGCGTTCCGAAAATCTCTACCGCGACGAGGCCGAGGCGCTGCTCGCTTCGATCGGCCTCGACGGCCAGGCGGACGCGGTCGCCGGGACCCTGAGCTACGGTAACCAGAAGCAGCTCGAGCTCGGCATCGCCTTGGCGAGCGAGCCGGCCCTGCTGCTGCTCGACGAGCCCACCGCCGGCATGTCGGCGACCGAGACGCACGACACGATGCGTTTGTTGGATCGGATCGCCGGCGAGCGCGGCCTGACCTTGCTGTTTACCGAGCACGACATGGAGGTGGTGTTCTCAATCGCCGAGAAGATCGCGGTTCTGCATCAGGGCCGGCTCCTCGCCGAAGGGACGCCGGCCGAAATGCGGCAGGATCCCGAGGTGCGCCGCGTCTATCTTGGCGCGCACGCATGAGCGCGCTGTTGGCGGTCGAGGAGATCTATACCGCCTATGGCTTGAGCCGAGTGCTGTTCGGCGTCTCGCTCGAGATCGAGGCCGGCGAATGCGTCTGTCTGCTGGGCCGGAACGGCGTCGGCAAGACCACGACGATGCGCTCGGTGATGGGGTTGACGCCGCCGAGCGCCGGTCGAATCCTGTGGCAAGGGCGCGACATCACCGGCTGGGCACCGCACCGCATCGCCCGCGTCGGCATCGGCTATGTCCCTGAAGATCGCCGCATCTTCGCCGAGCTCTCGGTGTGGGAGAACCTCGAAGTCGGCGCTCGCGCCGCGCGCCGGCCAGGGCGCTGGACGATCGAAGCGGTCGGCGAACTGTTTCCGGTATTGCGCGAGCGGCGCAACCAGCCCGGCGGGTTCCTGTCGGGCGGCGAGCAGCAGATGCTGACGATCGCCCGCACCTTGACCGGAAACCCCGAACTTCTGCTGCTCGACGAGCCATCCGAGGGGTTGGCGCCGCTCGTCGTCGACACGTTGCGGGACAGGATCGCGGAATTGAAGGTGCAGGGTCTGACGATCCTGTTGGCCGAGCAGCGCGTCGACTTTGCGCTGGCGCTCGCCGATCGCGTCTATGTCCTCGAAAAAGGCGCCGTCCGCTATTCCGGCCCAGCCGCCGAATTGCGCGAAGACAAGGCGCTTGTCGACCGGCTGCTGGCGCTGTAACGAGCGCTGCGCCGCCGAAGCCTCTCAATAGTCCCGCAGCAGCGCTCCGAAGCCGTCGACCGGATCGGCAATGCCGTTGCGGCGCAATGCCCACCAATAGGTCGCGGTATTGATCGCCAGCACCGGCTTGTCGAGCCACAGCTCGGCTGCGGCGGCGAGCCGCGCCATCGCCAGGTTGGTGCCGACCTGGACGATGGCCTCGACATCGGGCCCGTCGACGGCGAGGACCGCGTCGCGCAATTCCCGCTCGCCGACATGCGCGATCAACACCGGGCTCGCGCATTTGAGCCCGACGAGCCGCACCACCTCGAACCCGCAATCGGTGAAAAAGCGTCGCACCTGCTGATCCGCGACCGGCATATAAGGGGTCACGACGCCGATGCGTTTGATCTCGCCGCAGCGCCACAAGGCTTGGCGCGACGCGTCCGAGCCCATCGTCACCGTGACGCCGGCCTGCGCCTCGATGCGCTCTCGCAGACGCTCGCTGCCGTCGAGCCCGTCCCAGAACGTTTCGGACGACATGCCCATGATCAGATGATCGGGCTCGCAGGTCATCACCCGGTCGACCGCCGCCGACAGTTCGGTGCGAACGGTCTCGATCAGCTTCTCGAAATCGGCGTCGCCGCGGAGCGGGTCGTTGGGGATGTGGATGCGGGCGAAATGGTTGGTGACGCCGCGCGGGCGCATCTTGTCGAATTCCGGCTGCACCACGGTGTTGGTGCTCGGTGCGATGACGCCGAACTTGATCCGCCAGCCGAGCGCGTCGGTCATTCACGATTCTCCCGCCGCCTGGTGCGCGAGTTTGCGCGCCGTTCAGACGATGCGGGCGCGGCACTCGCCAAAGCCGATCGGCGCAAAGCCGGCGCGGCGGCAATGGGCGCGGAAGATCGACCTCGTCGCCATTTTCGAGAAAGGTCCGGGTCTCCCCCGAGGCGAGCGTCGTTGCTCGCCTTCCGTCCTCGCTCAATTCCATCAGGCTGCCATAGCCTTCGCGAGTCGGGCCGGAGATCGTGCCGGTGCCGAACAGATCGCCGGCGCGCAGATTGCAGCCGCCGCTGGTGTGGTGGGCCACCAATTGCGCCAAGGTCCAGTAGAGATCGGTTGTGTTGCTGGCCGACATCCGATGCGGCGGCAGCCCTTTTGCCCGCAACCCCTCGGTCAACAGAAAGGCTTCGAGCGCGATATCGAAGGCGCCCGCGCGCTGATCGGCGTCGTCCCACAGATGGGGCAGGGGCCGCGGATCGCCCGGCGGGCCGCGGCGGCTGGGCCACGCGGAACGGGGCCAGCGCCTCGGCGGTGACGATCCAGGGCGACACCGTCGAGCCGAAGCTCTTGCCGAGGAACGGCCCGAGCGGCTGCGACTCCCAGCCTTGCACGTCGCGCGCCGACCAGTCGTTGACGAGCCCGAGCCCGACGATGTGGTCGCTCGCGCTGGGCGATCGGGATCGGCTCGCCCTGGTTATTGCCGGGGCCGACCCAGACCGCGAGTTCGAGTTCGTAATCGAGCTTTTGCGCACGGGCCAAAGCTGGGCGCGGCCTCGTCCGGCGCCTTGCGCTGGCCATTGGGCCGGCGGATCGGCACATTCGACGGGCGCACCGAGGAGGCGCGGCTGTGATAGGCCACCGGCACATATTTGTAATTGGGGCTGAGCGGATTGTTCGGGTCGCGCCGGCGCCCGCCATTCGTCGCATGGTGGATCCCGGCAAAGAAATCGGTGAACTCGCCGATCGTGGCCGGCAGATGCAGCGATGCATTGGCGCCGCCGGGTGCAGCAGCCGCGCGGCGATGCCTTCGGCCTTTGCCCGCTCGGCGCCGTCGGCGGCGAGCAACGCGGAGACCCGCCGGCGCAATGCCGCCCGCGGCGCCGGCGCCGAGCGCCATCAGCGGGTTCAACGCCGGACCCGCGGCCGCCTCGGCCGCTTTCTCCGCCTCGCCGGAAAACAGCCCCGCTTCGAGTGCGGCAGCGAGATCAAAGATCATGTCGCCGATCGCGATCCCGCCGCGCGCCGCGCCGCCTGGCGGGCTGAACGACCCCGAGCGGCAAATTCTGGATCGGAAACTCGCTATGCCCCTTGGCCGAGGCGACCCAGCTTTCCCGCCTTGCATCATGGGTTTCGTCGATCCCGCTCATCGCCCCTCACCCTTGTCAGCGAGCCTGCTCGACGCGCGATCATCCTCCAATTCCGCTGCCGAAAGCGAGACGCAAATGACCGATCCGCGGGGGCTGACCTGACCTGGTTCGGCGATCAGTGAACCTGATCGTGCTCCGCTTTGTCGTCGCCTTGTGGCACGTCGCCGGGCTCTTGCTCGTTCGCCGTGCTCGTCGACCGAATTCGGTGTCGACGGGTGGCGGCGGCTCGGCCGATGGCTGCATTATCGCCGCCCGACCCGGCCCGACCGCACGGCCGCCGCCGACGCCTACGCCGGCGCTCAATGGTCGGTCGCCTATTTCGACGAATTCCGCCGCGCGGTCCGGGTCGACTGGAAACCCTATGTCGAATGGTGGCAGCGCCCGTTCCGCGGCGCCTATGTGACGATCGACGAGCGCGGGCTGCGGCCGACACCGGGCGAGGATGCGGCGCGAGAGGAGACGATCCGGATCCTGTGCTTTGGCGGCTCGACGATGATGGGCATGGGTGCGCGCGACGAGCACACGATACCGGCGGTGCTGGCCCGCCGTCTCGGCGAACTGAGCCACTCGGGTTGCGGTGACCAATTACGGCCAGCTTGGCCACAACAGCACGCAGGAAGCGATCACCCTGCAGCAGCTGCTAAAGGCGGGAGAGCGGATCGACGTCGCGGTCTTTTACGACGGCATCAACGAGATGGCCTGCGCCGAGCAGACCGGCCGGGCCGACGGCCTGTTCAACGAAGCGCGGCGCCGTGCCGAGTTCAACTTGCTGAATCCCGATCGCCGCCGCGAGCTGTTCGCAGCGGCAATGATCGCGGCCGCGCCACGCACCCTCCGCCGGCTGCGCCAATTGACCGGGCTCAGCCTCGCCGGGCCGGTACCGGCGTCCGAAGCGGATCTGTCGCGGGTCGACATTGGCGCTCTTGCCGCCCAAGTAATCGCCGTTTATGCAGCAAATCTGCGGCTGGTTCGGCTCCTGGCGCGCGAATACGGCTTTCGCCCGATCTTTTTCTGGCAGCCGGCGCTGACCACAAAGCGGACGCTGACCCGCGATGAGCAGCGCTGGGACAAGGACTATACCAAAGCACCCCGAATCGCGCCGCCGCCTCTACGCTGCGATCCTCGACGCGCGCCGGGGCTGTCGCGAAATCGCCGATGCCGCCGATACGGTCGACCTGTCGGCGCTATTTGACGATTGGACGGACCCGGTCTACATCGATCTCTATCATCTTTCGGAAGCCGGCAACGCCGCGGTCGCCGAGGCGATGTTGCCCAGCCTCGCCGTTGCGGCGCGCGCGCTGGAGCAGGAACGGCAGCAGGGGTAGAATGTTGGAACTGTGGATATTGCTGGGCTTGGCGGTCATCGCTATGGCGATCGGGGCTGTGGCGCGCCTGCGGCGAACGCGGCGCGCTGCCGACGAGCAAGAGACCCGGAACATCTACCCGCTGTGGTAGCGAGCGACAGGCTCGTCAGACGGGACAAATCCGCGCCGTGCGTAGCTCGTTCGTCTCTCAACGATGCTGTCCCCGCGTTGCGCAGGCCTGGCGCCGTGGCTAGTCTGATGCGCTGGCTCCACGCGACGAGGCTGCCGGCACGGAGGGGTGGCCGAGCGGTTGAAGGCGCACGCCTGGAAAGTGTGTAGACGGTGATGAATCGTCTCGCGGGTTCGAATCCCGCCCCCTCCGCCACATAGGTGATTTAACTATCTGATATTTATAGAGATCTCAGACGCCGCTCATCAGGCCGGGGTGAAACGTCTGGAGCGCGACATTGCCGACCCGAGCAAAGCTAAGTCGCGTAAAAATCATCTCTGCCTGGTGACTATTCACGGGGAGGCGCCGGACGGGGGCATCCGCGGATCGACGTAAAGCATCTCCAGGCCGCCGATATGCTATCGTTCGCTCCGGGAACCTGCGGTCCTGCTGACCGACAGCGGGCGCGATAGAAAGAGGAGATCTGCGATGGCGCCGCGCATCGGATATTTGTTGCCGACCCGAGAGGCGGTCATGCAGGGCCGGCCCGAGACGGGGCCGCTGTTGGCGCTAGCCGAGCGGGCGGAGGGACTGGGCTACGACGCGGTCTGGGTCGGCGACTCGCTGCTGGCGCGGCCGCGGCACGATCCGCTGACCTTGCTTGCCGCCGTCGCGGCGCGGACCCGCAAGGTGTCGGTCGGCACCGCCGTTTTTCTGCCGGCATTGCGCAACCCGGTCGTGCTGGCCCATCAGCTCGCGACCCTCGACCAGATCAGTGAGGGGCGTCTGGTGCTGGGCGCCGGGATCGCCACCGACGTCGCCAATATCCGCGCCGAATTCGCCGCCGCCGGGGTGCCGTTCGAAGGGCGCGTCGGCCGCATGATGGAGGGGTTGCGGCTGGCGCGGGCATTGTGGACCGGCAAGCCGGTCGATTGGGGGGACGGTGGCCGGTCAAGGCGGGCGTGCTCGGCCCGACCCCGCATCGCCCGGGCGGACCGCCGATCTGGCTCGCCGGCTCGGTGCGCCCGGCGCTCGAACGCGCCGGCCGGCATTTCGACGGCTGGTTCGCCAACGAGCCCGATCTCGCGCGCTGGAGCCAACAATGGGCCGAGGTGCAGCAGGTCGTGCGCGAGGCCGGGCGCGATCCCGGCACATTCGCGGCCGCGAACTATGTGACGTTGGCGCTCGACGATGACGCGGCGCGGGCGGAACGGCGCATCGACGATTTCCTCGAAAATTACTACGGACAACCGGCAGCGGTGCTGCGCAAACGGCAAGCGTGTTTTGGCGGCCCGGCCGCACAGGCGGCCGGGTGGCTAAAGGGCTATGCCGACGCCGGGGTCAGCGATCTGATCGTGCGCTTTACCGGCGACCACGAGCGCCAGCTTGAAGCGGTCAGCGGCCTGCGCGCGCGGCTCGGCTGGTGATCCACCGGGCTCAGCGATTGAACATCAGCTGAAGGCGGTGCCCGTCGGGATCGCGAAAATAGATGCAGTGGTCGTCGCCGGGGCGGCCGCCGACCGCGACGCCGTGGCTCTCGAGCTCGGCCTTTAGGGTTTCGTAGGAGCCGCCCACGACGTTCAGAGCGAGATGGTTGAGGTCGTTGCCGGCGGTCAGCGGCGCCTCGACCTGCTTTTTGAACAGAGCCACTCCCTGCCCGCCCGCGTGCATAAATACCTGACTGTCATCCTCGTGGTAGACAGTCATGCCTAAGATTTCCGTGTAAAACTTCTTGGCGCGCCCAACGTCATTGCAATGCAGCACAATGTGGTCGATCCCGCTCGCCTGGATCATCGCTGTTTCCTCCCTGGCTAACGCACCCGACAGATTATCAAAGGCCGGCCCGCTTTTCGAGCGCATCCCGCCATTGCACAGAGCGATCGCGAAGCGGGCTCTAAGGGCGGTCGCGCCTCGACCTCGGAATTGGCTGATTGCCGTTTGCGCGGATTTCGCTTAGACCTATTCGACCCATTTGCGAGATGGGCGACAGGTAACCGGCAGCGTAGCCGGCGCCGAGTGCGAGTTTCAAATTTTTGTTCGAAGGGGAGGGCCACAATGATGATACGCATATCGTTTCCGATTCGAAAACGTGCCGGTTGGGCGGTTGCCGTTCCGCTCGCGGCACTGCTGTTGTCCGCCTGCGTATCGCAAAGCGCCTATGACGACCTTCAGGCGCAAAACCAGCAGCTTCAGACGCAGAACCAGCAGCTCCAGGCGCAACTGGCGCAGATGCAACGGGAGGCCACCTATGTAGAGGCGGGCGACTTGTTGTTCCCGCCAGGCGGGTTTCAGCTCAGTCCGGCCGGGATGACGGAGCTCAGGAACAATATCGTTCCCAAACTCATTGGTCTCCAGAACGCCAAAGTCGTCGTCTACGGATATACCGACAACACGCCGGTCGGAGCCGCGTTGCAACAGGCCGGGATCAACGACAATCTGACCTTGTCATCACGACGGGCGGGTGCGGTTGTGACCTTCCTGGTCTCGCAAGGGGTCAATCCGAACATCATCTCGGCCAAGGGATTTGGCGACACCCATCCGGTCGCTCCGAACGACACGCCGGAGAACCGGGCGAAGAACCGTCGCATCGTTATCACGATCCAGGGACCGGGCGCGCCTGGCGCCTGACGTCGAGATTCTCGCGGTTCTCCGGTTGGATTTGACTGACGCTTTCGGTACAGCCGAATCGGGGGCGGGCGGGGCTCTGTTTTTGCTCGCCCCAGGAGACTGCGGCAGACGGACGCGTCTCCATCCGGCAAATGATTGCGATCGGTTAAATTCCCGCGACGACAACACTGAGCGCGGCCAATAGCAGATCGGCCGTGTCCAAACTACTGGTTTCCCGAGAGGAGGCCGGCGCTACCATTTAGCGGTTACCCTTTTGCCTCTTATGGGGCACTATGCGGTTGGGATCCGCATGCGAAGCAGGCCAAGCTGCGTGTCCACGGGGATGGCGCGTGGCCGCGCCGAGTTGACGATCCGGTCGGTGTGGGGGTGGTAGCGACAGCGATGACGGGGATCCCGCCGGGAGTACTCGGCGTAAGGGAGGTCCGCGACAGCAAAGCGGTGGCCCGATTGGGCCGCGCTGCCGCGGTGCTGCTGACGCTCGCGTGCAGCGGCTGCATGGTCGGTCCGGATTACCAATCGCCGCCCGCGCCCGCCGCCGTCAAATTTCTCGAAGCAAACCAGCCGTCGGTCGACACCAAAACGCAAGAATACGAGACTTGGTGGCGGGTGTTTCACGACCCGGTTCTCGACCGGCTGATCGAAATCGCCTATGACCAGAACCTGCAGCCTGGTCGCCGCCGGGACGCGGGTGTTGCAGGCGCGCGCCGAACTTGGCGTGGCGATCGGCGATTTCTATCCGCAGTCGCAGCAGGCGACGAGCTCGACTATTTACGCCCGGCCGAGCCACGCCGATCCGACCGCGACCCCGCAAAGCCAGGTTTCCGGCTTCTGGCGCGCCTCGCTCGGCGCGTCGATCGATTGGGAACTGGATTTCTGGGGCAAGTTCCGCCGCGCGATCCAGTCGGCCGACGCCGCCTATCTCGCCTCGATCGCTTCCTACGACGATACCCTGGTGACGTTGCTTGGCGACGTCGCCACGACCTATATCGGCATCCGCACCTTGCAGACGCAGATCGCGATCGCCGAGGACAATATCGTCAAGCAGAAAAAGGCGCTCGCCATCGCCGAGGCGCGGTTTCGCGGCGGCGCCGCGACCAAACTCGACGTCTATCAGGCGGAAAACGTGCTCGGGCCAGACCGAATCGGCGGTGCCGCAGCTGACCGCCCAGCTGAAGCAGGGCATGAATGCGTTGCGCGTCTTGCTGGGCATGGCGCCGCAGCCGCTCGACGACCTGTTGCGCGGGCCGACGACGATCCCGGTGCCGCCGATCAATGTCGCGGTCGGGATACCCGCCGATCTCGTCCGTCGCCGGCCCGACATCCGCGCGGCCGAGCTGGCGGCGATGTCGCAAAGCGCGCAGATCGGCTTCGCCGAGGCGAATCTCTACCCGGCGTTCAGCCTGTTTGGGACCTTCGGCACGATCTCCGCCAACATCAACGGCAACAAGCTCAGCGACCTGTTCATGGGCAAAGGCATCACCTTCGGTTTTGGCCCGACCTTTCAGTGGAACATCCTGAACTATGGCCAGATCACCAATACGGTGCGGGTTCAGGATGCGAAATTGCAGGAATTGCTGGTCGACTATCAGAATTCGGTGCTGACCGCGCAACAACAGGTCGAAAACGGATTGGCGACCTTTCTCGAATCGCGCAAGGAGGTCGACGATCTGCGGCGCAGCGTCGCCGCCGCCAACGCGGCGCTCGGGCTCGCCTTTTTGCAATATCAGCTGGGAACGCGCGATTTCACGACGGTGCTGACGGCGGAGCAGAACCTTTACACGGCGCAGAACGACCTCGCCATCGCCGAAGGGAATGTCTCGACCGGGCTCGCCACGGTCTATCGGGCGCTGGGGGGCGGATGGCAGATACGCGACAACAACGAATTCGTACCGACGCAGACGGTCGAAGAGATGCGCAGCCGCACCAATTGGGGCGATCTTGCTGCCGCCGCCGAACCAGCCGCCGCAGCCGGCGCCGGGCCTGCCGACCCCCGCCGATGTCAGCGCCAAACCCCGGCTGCCGGAGTGGTGAGGGCGACATGAACAGGCTCTCGACCGGCTCGCCGCACGCTTGGCGTTGCTGCCGGTTCGCTCGTCGACGGCGGCGCTGCGCCGTCGTCGCAGCCTTGCGGCGCCGCAAAGTCCCTCGGCACCGCCGACAGGCGCAATTGCCGGCGCCGAGCGCGTCGGCGCCGGTCCCGGTCGTGCTGCCCCGATTGCAATCGGTTACCAATTACGTTGAGATCACCGGCAACGCCGCGTCGGTCAACGATGTCAAGCTGCTCGCTCGGGTCGACGGGCTATCTCGAGCAGATGCACTATGAAGACGGCGCATTTGTCAAAAAAGGCGATCTGCTGTTCACGATCCAGCAGGCCCCCTACAAACAGCAGCTCGAACAGGCGCACGCCCAGGTGCTGACCGCTCAGGCGGCGCTCGTTTATGCAAAGACCGAATTCGCCCGGTACACGGCGCTCGTCAAGCAGGACGCGGCGACGCAAACCGAGGTCGATCACTGGAACTTCGAGCGGGCGAGCGCGGCGGCGCAATTTGCTGAGCGCGCAGGCCCAGGTCGTCGATCGACGAGGTCAATCTCGGCTACACCGAGGTCCGGGCGCCGTTTGACGGCATCGTCGGCAAGCATCTGATCGACCCCGGCAATGTCGTCGGCGGCGACGCGCCAGCAGGCGGCGCTGGCCGAGATCACCCAGCTCGACCCGATCTATGTCGTCGCCAATCTGAGCGAGCAGACAGTGTTCTGAAGATCCGGCAAAATCTCAGCCAGCACCGGCTGACCCTCGCCGATCTGCACAAGGTGCCGGTCGATGTCGGCCTGTCCGACGAACAGGGCTTTCCGCATCGCGGAACGATCGAATACGTGGCGCCGGCACTCGACCCGGCGACCGGGACATTGCTGGTGCGCGGCATCCTACCCAATCCCGACCGCGTGATCCTGCCCGGGTTCTTTGTGCGCATGCGGCTGCCGATGGGCAAGGTCGACCGCAACGCCCTGTTGGTTCCCGATCGCGCCCTGCAGACCGACCAGGGCGGGACATATCTGCTGGTCCTCGACAACAACGACGTAGTGCAGCAGCGCTATGTCCAGCTCGGATCGCTGATGGGCGCACTGCGCGTGGTCACCTCGGGCCTGGCGCCGGAGGACCGGGTTGTCGTCGGCGATTTGTGGCGGGCGACGCCGGGGACTAAAGTGACCCCGCAGCCGACCACGATCGAGGCGGTCACCGGGTCGGCGGGTCCGGGGTCGCAGAAATGATCTCGAAATTCTTTATCGAGCATCCGGTTCTCGCCAACGTTCTGGCGATCGTGCTGGTGCTGATCGGCGCCATCTGCGTGTTCCGCCTGCCGGTCGCGCAATATCCGAACGTGACCCGCCGACCGTACAGGTCACGACGCGCTATCCCGGCGCCAGCCCGCAGACCGTCGTCGACACCGTTGCCCTGCCGATCGAGCTGCAGGTCAACGGCGCGCCGGGCATGATCTACATGCAATCGACCAGCGCCTATGACGGCACCTATGTGCTGACGGTGAGTTTCGATATCGGCAGCGATCCGAACATGGACCAGGTGCTGGTGCAGAACCGCGTGCAGAACGCGATGGCGCAGCTGCCCCAGTCGGTGCAGGCCCAGGGTGTCTCGATCCGCGCCAAATCCTCGTCGATCCTGCTGTTCGTCACGCTCGATTCACCGGACAAGTCGCGCGACGCCCTGTTCATGTGGAATTACGCGACGATCAATCTGGTCAACGAGCTGGCTCGGCTTCCGGGGGTCGGCAACGTCACGGTCATGGGCGCCGGCGAATATTCGATGCGGATCTGGATGGATCCGCAACAAGCTCTATTCGCTATGGCTTGGTTCCGTCCGACGTGATCCGCGTCATCAGGCAGCAGAGCCAGGAGGTCGCGGCGGGCCAGGTCGGCATGCCGCCGGCCCCGCCCGATCAAGCGTTCCAGTACACGGTCGACATCAAGTCCCGGTTCAACGATCCCAAAGAGTTCGCCGACATCATCGTCAAGGACCAGACCGCCCAGGGCGGCCGCCTAGTCAGGATCAAGGATGTCGCGCGCGTCGATCTCGGCGCCCAGACCTATTCCCAGGATTTCAAGCTCAACGGCAAGCCCGCCGCCGGGATCGCGGTCTACCAGACCCCTGACGCCAATTCGCTGAAGGTCGCGGCCGAAGTCGCCGCCAAGATGGAGGAGCTGGCGCGCCATTTCCCGCCGGGTCTTCATTACAGCATTCCTTATAACACGACGGTCTTCATCCAGGAATCGATTAACGGGGTCTACACCACCTTGTGGCAGGCCGGGGTCCTGGTGCTGATCGTGATCCTGGTGTTCCTGCAGAACTTCCGCGCGGTTCTGGTGCCGGCGACGACGGTGCCGGTCACGATCATCGGCGCCTTTGCCGGCATGGCGGCGCTGGGCTTCACGGTCAATCTGTCGACTCTGTTCGCGCTGATCCTGGCGATCGGCATCGTCGTCGACGACGCGATCGTCATTGTCGAGGGCGTGTCGAAATATATCGAGCAGGGCATGTCCGGACACGACGCCGCGATCCGGGCGATGAATGAATTGTTCGGGCCGATCATCGGCATCACCCTGGTGCTGATGGCGGTTTTCCTGCCCTCGGCCTTTGTCCCCGGCCTCAGCGGGCAGATGTTCGCGCAGTTCGCGCTGGTTATCGCGGTAACGGCGCTGATCAGCGCGGTCAACGCGGCGACGCTTAAACCGACCCAATGCGCGCTGTGGCTGCGGACGCCCAAACCGGTCGAGCAGCGCAACTTTTTCTTTCGCGGCTTCGAGCACGTCTATTCCCGGGCGGAGAGCGGCTATACCGGGCTGATCGGGCATATGGTGCGGCACGCCGGGCTGGTCGTGCTGATCGGGGTGGCGCTGGCGGTGGTCGCGGTATGGGGCATCGCCCGGCTGCCGACCGCCTTTATCCCGAACGAGGATCAGGGCTATCTGATGATCGCCGCGCAACTGCCCGATGCGGCTTCGCTCGGGCGAACGACCGCGGCGCTCGATAATGCGACGAAATTGGCGCTGGCCACGCCCGGCGTCGACCAGGTCATCGCGATCACCGGTTTGTCGGCGCTCGACAATTTCGCCGATCTCGCCAACGCCGGCGTCTGCTTTGTCATACTCAAACCCTGGGGCGAGCGCAGCAAGCGGCAGGGAACCGACATTCTGTCGATCGCCGAGCGCCTTCAGAACGGGCTCAACGCCGCTCCCGACGGCCGGCTGTTCGTGCTGGCGCCGCCGCCGATCCAGGGTATCGGCAATGCCGGCGGGTTTCAGATGAAGACCCAGTTGCTGGGCGGCAGTTTCGACTACCAGAAGCTCAGCGACGCGCGCCGATCAGGTCGTCAAAAAGGCCAACGCCGATCCCGGGCTGCAGCACGTCTTGACGACGTTCCGTCCCGGGCGCGCCGCAGGTCGCGGTGACCGTCGATCGCGACCGGGCCGAGACCTTGCGCGTCTCGGTCGGCGATGTGTTCTCGGCGCTGACCTCCTATCTCGGCTCGACCTACGTCAACCAGTTCAACAAATTCGGGCTGTCGCTGCAGGTCTATGCCCAAGCCGACTCGAAATTCCGGCTGAAGCCGGACGATTTGTTGAACCTCTATGTCCGCAGCGAAGACAACCAGATGGTGCCGATCGGGGCGGTGGCGCATCTCAGTTCCACCTTGGCGCCCGCCGTTGATCACGCTCTACAATTTGTATCCCGTCGGCGACGATCGTCGGCGCGCCGGCGCGCGGCTTCAGCTCGGGCCAGTCGCTGTCGCTGATGGAAGGGATCGCCAACAAGACCTTGCCGCCGGGGATGTCCTATCGAATGGACGGCGATGTCCTTTCAGGAAAAACTGACCGGCAACCAGCTTTATTATTTGTTCGGATTGTCGGTATTGCTGGTTTATCTGTGTCTCGCCGGCCAGTATGAAAGCTGGATTTTGCCGCTGGCGGTATTGTCGGCGGTGCCGTTGGCGTTGTTGGGGCCAGTCATCGCGCTGACCAGCCTCGGGGTCGCCAACAATCTCTATACCCAGATCGGCCTCATTCTGATGATCGCGCTGTCGGCCAAGAACGGCATTCTGATTGTCGAGATGGCGCGCGAAGGCCGGATGGTCCACGGAATGCCGATCCTCGAAGCGGCGGTCGAGGCATCGCGCTCCCGGTTCCGGCCGATTCTGATGACCTCGTTCGCGTTTGGCATGGGGGTCCTGCCGTTGGTATTAGCGAGCGGGGCCGGGGCCAACGCGGATATCTCGCTCGGACTGAGCGTGCTCAGCGGCATCATCGCCTCGACCTGCCTCGCGGTGCTGTTCGTCCCGTCCTTCTTCGCGGTGCTGCAGCACCTCGAAGAGGCGCGCAAAGCACGCAAAAAGCCGCTGGCGACAGTCCCCGCCGAGTAGCCCTCTTTTCTTAGGAGTGAGGCGGAGCCTGTCGCGCCAGCCGCCGCAGGATCTCGATCAACTCTTGGTGCGGGGGGCTTGTCGGGTCGCGGAATTCATCGGCAGAGTGGGTGTCGGCTAGCCGGCTCAAGCGCAAGAGTTCGCGCATGCGTTGCCGCCGGTTGAGCTGCAACTCCGACGGGCGGGAAGTAAAGAACAGCCGCGGGATCTCGCCTGGGCCGAAAAGATGGCCGAATTCGGTTGCCGTCACATAGATCAGGAACAGAACAAAGATCCACAGGGAAACAGCGGAGAAGCGATGCCACGAGAAGGTCGTCATCAAATATGGAAAGAAATCACCGGGCGGCTTGCGCTCAAATACGGAGAAGTGCACGAAGCGCTCGAGTAGGCGAGCCACAAATACGATCACCCAGTAAAAGGCCGTCTTGAACAGAATCGGCCGGATCAGCGGGGCGCGGTCGTAGAGCCTCAAAAGCGGCATCGCATTGGCGACCAGCACTGCCTTGCCGACAACCAGCGCTGCCACTGTGGCGAGCATGAAGCTGCTGACGGCGACCGCATAGTCGGCGAGCAGCAGGTTCGTCGTAAACACGACAAAGTTGAATCCGATAAAAAAGAAGATGGTCGGCGGCAACGCCTCAAGCGCCTCGTGCAGAATCCGGCGCCCGATCCGACCTGCGAGGCTGGCCGGCGCGCCGACCGGCCTCGCGGGCGCATCGGCGACTCGATCGTTATCACCATACAGGATGGGCTTGGTCCTCATGCGCGCTCTCCGACTCGCCGGCCGAGACAGAAGCGGAAAGCGGCATCGTGCCCAGCCGAAGTCTTGGGAACTTTATAAGGCGGTCTGGCGCTGAACGTCACCGGTTGCTGCAGTGGTCATTGCGATTTCTTGAAACCGCTGCCAAAGCCAAACCGCCGCGAGGACAAGCAGCGATCCGACGACGGCGGCAACGACGTCTCGCAACGAGATCACCACCTTGTCGAGCTCGGGCAAAAGCCCCAGCACCCGGAAGAATAGGCCGCCGACAAGAGCACCAACGAGGCCTACGGCCAAATTCCGCACAAGGCCAAACCCCTTTCGGTCGCGAGTGACCACCAAGCCGGCGAGGCTTCCTCCCAACAGGCCGACAACGACCCAAATGAGAAAATGATAGAGCGACGGCATGCTAGCCCCCAATCTTTGCCGGGCGAGCGACCACCCGAAGTGGTCGCCATTGGTTAGTCCTGCCTACACCCTCTCCTTCGAGTAACATGCAGGAGGGCACTGTGCCCAAGGAGATAAGCACAGAACGCGCCAAGACAGCGGGTCAACTCGGTGCCCCTCATCGCTTTGGACGCGCCCCGAGCGCGCCGCTGCGCACAGCATCGACGGCTTCGTGGAGTGTCGCGAATATCTGCGTTTCGCCAATCGTCTCGGTGATGCGGTGCCGGTTCATGTCAGAGCGCAAGTACGGGCTGACACGAGCGAAGACCATGCCGACCCGTTGACGCGCCAAATCGTCGATCAGATCGCGGACGGATTGGGCGGCAGAGTAGTCGATATCCGTGATCGCGCCGGCATCCACAATGACCCAGCAGATCGACGTCGGCGCGCGTTCGACAAGCGCGCGTACTTCGTCGGCAAACCGATCATGGTTCGCGTAAAACAGATCCGCGCCAAAGCGATAGACCACGAGCCCTGGTTCCGTCTCCTTGCCCGGCGTCACGGGCATCGGGATCCACCGGCCGGTCGCACCGGGCGCGAGCATCATCGTGTGCGGGCGATAGCTGTGACGCACGTGCCTGCAGAGCGACAGAGCGATCGCCAGCAGGATGCCTTGCTCGACGCCGATCACGATAACTGCCGCCGAAGTGATGGCGGCAAGATAGAACTCACCGGGGCTTTCACGGCGGATGGCACGCAGACCCGTCACGTCGATCATGCCAACCGCGATCGTAAATACGATGCCAGCCAAGACGCAGCGCGGCAGGTACTGCAGCGGGCCGGTCAGAAACAGCAGCACCAGCACCACGACGCCGGCAAACACCAATTGTGCAAGTTGGCTTCGCGCCCCCGCGCGATCCGCCATGGCGGTCTGCGTCGGGCTGCCATTGACCACGAACGCCCCGCTCGCCGCGGCAGCCGCGTTCGCGGCGGACAGCCCGAGGATGTCGGCGTCCTCGTCGATGCGCTCGTGATAACGCAATGCGAATACACGCGATGTCGCAGCGCTTTGCGCGATTATCATCACAAAACAAGAAGCGGCCACCGGTACCAGCGCCAGCATCTCGCGCCAGGTCACCTCGGGTAGCCGGATCGACGGCAGTCCTCCGGCGACCGGACCGACGACGGCAATGCCTCGCGCGGCGAAGCCGAACGCCGCGCTCGCCGCAATCGCCCCCGCTACCGCGAACAACGAACAAGGCCATCGCGGGGCAACGCGATTGCCGACCAGGATGCCGCCCGCCACTAGCGTGGACAACGCCAGTGTCGGAAGATTGGTCCTCGGCAAACCCTGCATGATCTCCCACGCCTGAACGAGCGTGCGCCGCGAGTGTACCGTGACACCGATCATGTCGCCGAGCATCGCGATGCCGACTTGAAACCCGACACCGGTGAGAAACCCGACCAGCGCCGTGCGTGAAAGGAAATCGGCGAGGAACCCCAGCTTAAAAATCCACGCCAGAAACAAGAACCCGGCGGTCAGCAGCGCCACCATGCCGGCCAGTGCCATGTACTTTTCGCTGGCGGGCGCTGCCATTTGAGAAAGCGAACTGGCGAAGATGGCCGCCGTGGCCGAGTCCGCGGCCACCACCAGATGGCGGGAGGAGCCAAAGACCGCGAACGCAGCGAGCGGCAGCAACACAGTATAGAGTCCAGTGACCATTGGCGTGCCGGCGATCCGGGTGTAGCCGAGCACCTGCGGGATGTTCATCGACGCGAGGGTCACGCCAGCCAGGGAATTGCTCATCGCCTCGCTGCGGCTGAAAGGCCGAACGCCGCCAAAGAGGCTTAATCGCATCGCTGTCCGTCCGTCCTTAGCTCGCACTTCCCGCCGAGTAAGCTGCTCGGACCCGGCTCTGTTGTTCTTCGTCTAGACGATTTCCTTCAGCCGTCTGGCCGCGCTTAGACCTGGCTTTGTCGGCCATATTCACCCCCGCGACCCGCGATAACTATGTTCTCATAGCCCCAACAGCGTCCGAAGGGGGCATCAGTTCGTGAGGTGACTCTGGTCGTTCCACAGCCGAATTATCGGCTCGGTCATGTTGTGCTCGTAGCCCAACAGGCTGAGGCTCGCCGTGCCGAGGAAAAAATAACGCCCGCCCAACGGCGGCAGTCCAAGCCAGCGGGCGGCGAGAACACGCGATATATGCGCGCTCGAGACGACCAGCACATTGCCATGGACGGCGCGGATGCGGGCGATCACACGATCGGCGCGCGCGGCTACCTGCTCGAGCATTTCTCCTCCCGGTGCACCGTCGCGAAACAATTGCCAGTCCGGTCGCTCGGTCAAGATCTCGGCGGTGCGGCGCCCCTCATAGGCGCCGTAATCCCACTCCGCCAGATCAGGATCGGTGTCGGCGGTGGCGCCGAAACCGGCCAGCGCGCAGGTCCGCACCGCACGCTGCGAGGGGCTGGTGAGGACCTTGGCGAAGATCAATCCGTGCAGCCGCTCGCCCAGGGCTCGGGCCTGGTCTTCGCCGCGCCCGGTCAGCGGAAGGTCGGTGCGGCCGGTGTGCTGGCCCGAAAGGCTCCAGGCGGTTTCACCGTGCCGGGCGAGATAAACAAGAGGAAGCGCGTCGGTCATGATTTCCCTCTGCTCAGGATGTCGGCGGCCTGATCGGCCTCGCCGATAATTCTACGACGCCCGCCGCCACAGCCGCCCGCCTTCGACAATTTGCCAAACGCCCAGCGCGGGCAATCCGATCGTCAAATCGCGCGCCCGCTTCAACAGCGACAGCGCAAGCGCCATTTCCGGCGTCTAGACCAAAGTTGGCGCCGATCAGTACATAGGCCGCCTCCTGCACGCCGACCGCGTTTGGGATGGCCAAGGCGAAGGTGCGGATCGCGTAGAGCAGACTTTCGATCACCAGCACGATCTTGAAGGATAGCGGCGCGCCGGCTAGGCGCAAGGCGATCCATGCTTCGAGCGCGCCGGCAATCCAGCAGGCGAGGTGCAAAGAAAAGCCGGCCCACAGGGCGGCCTTGCGCTGATAAGTTCGCACGAGTGCCGTCGTGCAAGGCCGCCGTACCGGCCGCGATCCGCTCCGCCCAGCCGCGGCCGAGGGTGCGGGCAAGACGATCGAAAAGCCCAAAGCCGCGATGCTGCGCTGCGACAAAGCCGACCGCCGCCACACCCGCCGCGGCGAGGCCGGCGGTCAGCGGCACAGCTATCTGCGAGCCGGGCTGCAGCCCGACAAGCAGACCGAGACCGAGCCCGGTATAGGCGAGCTTGGCGAAAAACTCGAGGGTGAGGTCGACGATCGTGCTGGCCGCTGCGATCGAGCCCGATATTCCGGCAAGCGATAACGCGCGCACGCCGAGGACGCAGCCCCCGACCGGCGAGAGAGGCAGCACTTCCGAGCCGGCGTCGCGCACGAGGCGGGCCCATAGAAATGGCCAGATCGGCGCCCCCGGCACCAGCCCGCGCCAGGCGATACCCATGACCGCGATCAGCGTGAGGTGGATCAGGCAAATCGCGGCAAACCCTTTCCACCCGATCGCGAGCAACGAGCCAAGCACCGCGCCCGCGCCGAAAACGGCGACGAGCGCCGCCATCACCGCGAGCCCCAGCAGCGCCGCGATAATCGGGACCGCCTTCATGCGCCTTTCTCGCCGCGCATCGTGGCTGCACGCGGGCCGCGCTTCGCTTCGCTGCGGGGCGAGCCGATCCTCCGTTTGCTCGCCGGGCAGATCGAAAACGCTGCCCCCACTGGCGGGGAACGCCCGATCCTAATAGGGCGGCGGATAGTAGTAAGGCGGCGGGTAATAATACGGCGCCGCATAGGCCGAGGACGCCGCCGCGGCGCCAACCGCGACGCCCGCCGCCGCGCCGACGGCCACGCCGGCCGCGACGCCGCCACCGCCGTAATAGCCGCCGCGATAGGCGGTTCCGCCATAGCCACCGCCGCGATAAGCGGTGTTGCCCGCAGGGCCGCGAACAGCGGCGTTGCCCCCGCACGGACCTCGCACCGCGGTTGTGCCCATCGGGCCACGATAGGCGGCGCCGCCATAGGCGCCGTGAACCGCACCCCAGCCAAAGGCATGCGGCGCCGCTGATACCGCCAAAAAAGCACCGAGGAGGAAGGGCGCTGGCCGGATCATGGCTTGCTCCCCGACGGTTTGGCCGGCCGCCGTGGCGCGCGCCTTCAACGCCACTTGAACCGCTCCGGCCGGCGGTTGAAACACAAAATCCGCGTCCGTCGGGTGAGCCGCGAGATCCCAATTGGAGAACTCGGCCACAAAGTCCGGCTGGCCCGGCAGTGAACGGTAGGTCACGATCAGCCGGCGCGGCAGCGACTGGTCGTTCTTTTCTACCCAAAGCTCGAGATAGATCCCGGGCGGCTGGGAGAAGAACATATGAAGGCAGGGGACGCCGTCGATCGTGACCGTGTCGACCACCCGTCCCGAAGCCACGCCGCTGAGAAACGCCTTGGCCGGCGCATCGGTCAGAAAATCGGCAAGCGGAAAGTCTACGCCGAGACGGCCCATAGCCTCCTTCATCATGCCCTCGATCGTGTTGGGCACCGGGATACTCACGTATTTGTTCGCATTGGCCATGTAAATGACGACGGTCTTGCCGTCATAGACGAGCTTGCCCGGCCCGTCGTCGCCACTTCTGTCGACCAGCATCCGGTCGGGACGGCGCACCGTCACGTTCAGGGTATGAAAGATGTGCAGGAGGTCGCCGCTCTGATCGAAATAAACGCGAATCGTCCGTGCCTGAAACGACAATGCCTTCGACTGCAGGCTCCGGCCCATTTGCGTCAGCGCCGCGCTTGCCTCTACGCTGATTGTCGGTTTCGCCTGCGTGGCGGCCCGCGCGGCGGAGATAGGCGCTGAACCCAAACCGGCGAAGCCACCGACGAGCAGGGCGCCAAGGATCGCGACATGGCGAAGCTTCACGAAGTTCCTCCTATGTTGGGGTATGCCGACTCGAGTTGCCCGCGGCCGACTACCCTAACCATGGGCAGGCAGGCGCGGCGCTTCCCCGAACGCCTGGGGCGCTGTCAGGTTCGGTGCTGCGGCGCATTGGCGCGTCACCTTGGCGATGTTGTCGTCGATCCGGCTGACATCGATGATGTGGATCCCCCGCCCTGCGTCGCCCCGACAGCCGAATTCCGACGATACTGTGCCGGCCTGCTGTTCGCAATCATGCCGAGAATGGCCGAGTTATCAACGAGGCGGGCAAGGCGTGATGCTTCGTCCCAGTTAGCGCCGGTGGTTTTGCTCACCTCCAACACACGGTTCCCCCGAGATCAAGATCTCGGGGGAACCGACCGTCAATTCGCAGATGGGGAAGCCAGCGGTTGCGGCGGCACGGTAGGCGAGGGCCGGGAGCCCTCGGGCCTAGGGCATCGTCGTCGATTGTGCCGGCAAGGTGTTGGTGTCGGCGCGTGGCACAATCGTCCATCTCAGATCACGGTTAAACGGAACAATGCCGTGAGCGTAGGTGGGCCCGTAAACATTAGCTTCCCACCAGCTCCACGCGGAGGCAACACCGGGGGCGTTTTGATCGACCAGCATCGCCAAGCCCGGCTCTCCCCACACCTGACGCCCGCTGGCCGACAGGTTGCTGGCGAAATACGCAGGCAGCCCGCCGCCGCTTTGGCTGCCGCTGATCCATGTCGGGTCCATCCCGCCGGCGATCAGGCTGGGCCAGGTCGCCCACCAGCCGCCCCCTGCCTTCTCGACCGGGATCTGATACTGCGCCACCAGGATCGGCGCGGAAGATCCGATCATCCCTATGATGTACTGGCCGGTGTACAACTGCAACGCCTGACTGGCGAAGCCCAATTCGGACAATCTGCCGAGGGCGTATTGCACATACCACATCATCCACGGGTCATCGTATGAACCGTTCGCGCCGACTGCCCAGCCCCAGGTGGTCTGTTGAGTTGCCGAGTAACTGCACAATGTCGGGGTCGCGGCGGCATCGCAGTCGCTGCCCCAGTTTCTCAAGGCCGGAGCCTTGCCGTTGACCGGGCTGAGCGGCTTGCCGGCGTTTGTTGAATAGGAGTTGCCGTATGTTGCTCCCCAGACCTTCTCGGCGCTGCCATCGAACGGCGTGCCGGTGATTCCCAAGCCACCTTCCCACCGCGCCAACGCGTCGTTGGTCAGATAGGTGAAATACGCCTTTTCCGGCGAGCCGTCGGGCGCGGCGAAAGCCGTCTCGGCCCGCCCGCGTATGGTCCAGGCGGCAGCGCGGGTCTCGCTGGCGATGCCGCCATAGGCCCCGGTCGGTCCGCGATAGCCCGCTGCATTGCTGCCGTCGCCGCTGGTGATCGCCGCGGTTATTCCGGCCCAGGCATACATCATGTCGAGATACCACGGGTCGCCGGTCAGGATGTATTGCGGAAACCACGCGCTCGGCTGGTGCCCATCATCCCAAGTCCAGGGTTCAGATGATGCGGTGGCCGGAACAGAAGACACCGGGCCGACTTGGATCGGATTGTCGCCCAACGTCTTGTTGTAATTGATCATGTTGTTGGGGGTGTTGAACTGGGTGTGCGGGCGGCCGGCGAGCGACACGTTGCGGCCGAGCCCGGTCCCGCTGCCGACCGCATCGGCGCGCGAATAGCGCCGGGTCGGATCGCTTTCGCGCAGCCCCATCGGATATGCCGCGGGACTATTGTCCATGCCGAGCACCATCTGCCGCAGGCGCCAATCGCCGGTGAACAGCCACAGGGTTACCCAGCGTGGATAGGGGCCGATATGGGGGCTGTCGCCGGCGTCGCCCATGGCTCTGAACCCAGCAACATCCGTTACCGTTCCAGACGCCATCCTCAGGGCCGTTGGCCTTGCCGCTGAAATTGCTGTATTCGTTAGCGATCGAGGTCTGCGGGATGGCGATCGAGGTGTCGAAATTCGGCAGGAAGCGGGTGCTTTCGAGATAGGCCAGATTGTTGTCGATGTTGACCTCGGCCTGAGGCGTGCCGCCAATCCAGAACTTCTGGGTCCACCGGCTCAGCGCCCAATGGAGCTTGGGATGGGTGGTCTGCGTGCCCGAGAGGTCGGCCGAATAGACCGTCGCCCCGTTCGACGTGAGCGACAGCTTGTAGGCCAGGTCTTCGACCTCGGTGGTCAACCCGTTCTCGCCGACGGCTCGGACGAAGACCTGGTTCGTCGCCGGCCAGAAGGTCGCATAAAAGCGCGGCCGGAACGGGTGGTAGCCGTCGCCAAAGCCGATGTCGTACTTGCGCGCGGCGGTGTCGTCGCCGAGCATGATGGTCTGCGCCACCGGCCCCGAGGTCCACAGCTTGTAGTCGCCGTTCTGCAGCATGGTGCGCGCGGACGCGGCCTGGGCCGCTCCGCCGACCGGGGCCAGCGTCATCGTCGCATCGAAATTATAGGCCGGCGCGAGCATCTGCGCCTGGGTCAGCGGCGTGTTGCTGCCCGCGCTCTGGTTTTGGAAGGTCAGGGTCAGCGAGCCTGATGCCGGGAGGGCCGGGATCACCACGGCGATCACCGCGAATTCGACCGAGCCGTCGGGATAGCGGTTCTTGACGTCGGCCTGGGTGGCAACCGGCTGGCCGTTGACCAGCACCTGCGGCTGGTTGGCGATCGCGCCATCGACAAACGGCCGGCCAAATTGATACGGATAGTTGCTGATGGCGCCGCCGCTCGCGTTGCTGATGGTGATCGAATTCACGCCCGAGCTTTGTGTAGTAGACCCGCTTGACGCTGTGGTCGAAGTGCTCGGCGAGGAAGTCGATGAGGTAGTCGATGAGGTAGTAGCAACGGTGGTCGAATTGGTCGCGCACGGCGGGCATGGGTATGAGATAGTAGCAGATGCTCCAGTTGTGACAAAGAAAGCTACGGCGATAGATAAATAACCATAACGCAGCATGTTCAGCATCCTCTGTAGAGTCCGACCTTCACCCCCCGATTGTTGGCCGTTGTGGACACCATTGGATGTGAGCGTTAAAGGACATTTGACAGAGATTATGTTTCCGTTCGGTTGTTCATCAAATTAATGAGATATGATGCGCGCCTGCCACGTTGCATTTTGCAAACTCAGGCCGGTCCTAGCCTTGGCGCGACCGGTATCGCAGCGCGCAGCTATCGGTTCGCACGACTGCGCGCCGGCATCCCTGATCCGAAGCAGCTTGCAGTGCGGGTGTGGTCGGCTCTTATTTTCGGCTGCCGACCGCGGAAGCAACGCGGTGACGAGGCAGGCGAACGACCCGGGACTAATTCAGGCGTATGCCGTGCGCACCGCTCGAAGCGCCCTGCGCCTGCAGCGTCGGGCCATCCGGACGGCAACGGTGTTCGGCCATGAACTCATCGGATTCGCCCTTGGCCCTTATTGCCAGCAGTCAGCCATCGGTTCGCACGACCAGCGCCGGAGCCTCTAATCAAAAGCAATTTCCGGTGAGGACGCGGGGTCAGCTGTCGTTGTTCGCTGCCGGGCGCGCAGGCAGCGCAGTGACGCGGCAGGCGAGCAGGCCGGGCGATTTAGGTAGCGGCCGTCCGCATCGCCTCAAGCGCCCTGCGCCTGGGGCATCGGACCCTCCGAGCGGCGGCGGCGTTGCGCCATGAACTCGTCGAATTCGGCCTTGTCCTTGGCATGACGCAGGCGGTCGAGAAATTCCATAAACTCGCGCTGCTCCTCTTCGAGCCGGCGCAGGGTTTCGGCGCGGTATTCGTCAAACGCGCGATTGCCGGTCGCATCGCGGGCGCGGCCCCCGCCATAGCCCCAGCGTTCCGCCGCCGCCTGCATCCGCGCCATACGCTGTTGCATGCGCTCCATCCGCCGCTGCCAGCGAGTTCCGCCGCCTTGCGCCCAGCACGCCATTCGCCCACTCCCTATCAGAAACCCGAGAACCACCAGCCCGAGCGGCCACCACAGAAAGAAGCTGAAAACGGTCAACCCGATCCATGCCGGCTTCCCGATGTCGTCGAGATGCGCCGCTAGGTGATGCATGGCGACCCTCATGTAAATGTGTCTTACATTCACATATTCTCGCTCTGGCCGCCTGTCAAGAGCGACCGCATCAGCGCGTCGATTCGGCCGCTTCGGCGATAATGCCGAGCCCGCGCAGATAGATCAGCATCGCCGCCTCGAGCAGGTCTTCGGGGGTCATCGGCAATCTGCGCCGGCCGCCGTCGCCGCGGGCAAAGAGCGAAGCGATGCCATGCGACAGCGCCCAGACATGCAGGCTCATCATCAGCGCGGGTGGGCGCTTTTCCGGCGACAGCCGCGCACACAGCGTCTCGGAGGCATGGCGCAGCACGGCGAAGCTGCGGTCGGCCGTCTGCCGTAGGGCCGGGTCGTCGTCGAATGAAAGCCCGGCCTCGAACATCGCCGAATAGTAGGCGGGTTCGTCGCGGGCAAAGGTGAGATAGGCCCGGCCGATATTCTCGAAGGCGGTAAAGGGGTCGGGCCGGCCGTCGTTCCAGGCGCGGTCCAGATGGGCGGCAAACAGCTCGAAGCCGCGGCGGGCAACATCGGCGATCAGCGCATCCCGGTCGCGAAAATGCCGATAAGGTGCGGCCGAACTCACCCCCGCCGAGCGCGCCGCATCGGCAAAGGTGAACCCGCCCGGACCTTTCTTGGCGATCAGGTCGAGCGCGGCCTGGATCAGCGCCTCGCGCAGATTGCCGTGGTGATAGCCGCGACGCCCGTCCGCCCCCCTTCCCGACCAGCTCATCGACCCGACCAGCTCATGTAAAGCGCTTTTACATCAGACTCAGCCGGAAAACAGGAGTAATCGCCTCAGCACCCTTTGTTCCAGTTCGTACAAATCATTGCGGGTTGCGCTGCCCGCAGGGAACAGAGAATGCACTGTACGTCGAGAAATCTATCCGCAACTCGGTTCATCGGACCGATCGGATCGCGAAATTGTGGCCGGCGACTGGTCCGTGTGCGCCGGCCGGCGCAACCGCCGCCGGGTTGAAGCTTTGGTGGTTTTCGAGATCAGCCCATGTTAGAGAGCGGCAATATTTTGGGGGCTCAGTCGTCGCGAGCGGTCGCTCCGAGGGAATAACAATGTTAACCATTTAAGTTGTCATTAACCATGTAAGTCGTTATTAACCAAATATTGCCAATCGTTAAGCTTATTGAAAGGTATCATAAAATAATAGACAGGCCTTTAAACATAAAGAACGTTGAAAATGGTGCTCGGCCCCGTTAAATACGAGGTGATGCTTCGGCTACAATTCTTGGTGTAGCTTGATGAAAGAGGGGGTGGTGTTCGCCCTGTCGCGGCGGGTCTCGCGCAAGAGCCTGCGGATCCTGGCCTATCATGGGTTGTGGACGACGCCGGGCTATCAGTACGGCAATCATTTATTCATGCGGCCGGAACAATTCGAGCGGCGGATGTGCTGGTTGCGGAATTCGCGCTATCCGGTGTTGCCGCTCGGCGAGGCGGTGCAGCGGCTTGATGACGGCAGTTTGCCGGACCACGCGGTGGTGATCACCATCGACGACGGCTGGAGCTCGACCTACAGCCATATGCTGCCGATCCTCGAAGGACTGGGCCTACCGGCGACCGTCTACGTGACGACGTGGTACGCCGACCACCAAATACCGGTGGTCAATGTCGCCGTCGATTACATCTTGCGGCGTGCCGGCCGATCGCCGAGCGACAAGTCAGCCATCACCGCCGAGATCGTGAAGTTGCCCGCGCTGGCGCAACGCGAGCAGGCGCTGCGCGCGTGCGCCGCCCGGTTTGGCGTGACCACGGATGAATGGTGGGAGAGCCGCCAGTTTCATCTGATGAGCGCGGCCGAGATCGGCGCGGCCGACCGGCGCGGCCTGGACATCCAATTGCACACCCATCGCCACCGCTCGTCCGATGTAGCCTCCGACCATCTCGAACGCGAGATCGCCGATAACCGGGCGGCATTGGCCCGAGCGTGCGGCCGGCCGGAGCAAAGCTTCAGACATTTCTGCTATCCGAGCGGGGTCGCCCATTCCTCCGCGGTTGCGGTTCTCGAAGCTGCCGGGGTCGGGTCGGCGACCCTGGCCGAGAACGGGATAAACCCGCCGGGCGCCAACCCCTATCGGCTGCGCCGGTTTCTCGATGGCCGTCTGGTTTCCGATGCCGCGTTCGAAGCCTATTTGAGCGGCGCCCAGGCGCTGTTCCGCACCGTCAAAAGCCTGGCGACCGCGGAAGGCTGACCAAGGCTGACCACCCAAACCCCGACCAAGCTCCGCCCCAGGGGGCGAAGGAAGCGGGGGTTCGCGTCAGTACGGGTTAGCCTCATCAATAACCGGCCACCGTCGTCGGCCGATGGCGGGAAGCAGCGCTGGTCATTGATTGTGCCGCGGCAATGCGTATCATCGTGACCTTCAATCCCGCGCGCACCGCGCTTGGTGTCGAGCTTCCGGCTAGGCAATGGGACCTTCAGAAACCATCTACATCGACGAGATGGTCGCAGCTTGTAACGGCGGCGGCGGTCCGCTCGGCCACCCAAGGGTATATCTGAACCTCGCCCCCGCAGGTCGGGCCGAGTGCCCCTATTGTTCCCGCGTCTTTATCCACCGTGTGATTGCGGACGCGGCCGGCGGCAGCCCGCCGCAGAGCGAGCAGGAAGGGCGCAATATCTGAAAGCAGGTACGCGTGGACGAAATCAAACAGCCAGCCCTCGCGCTTGATCCAGAGGGCGCGATGGTTTCCGGGCCGGTCGCCCCAGCCGTTGCACATCCGCCTTCGGCTGCGCCGCATCATGTCTTTTTGATCGATGGTTCAGGCTTCATCTTTCGCGCTTACCACGCGCTGCCGCCGCTGACCCGCTCGGACGGCACTCCCGTAAGCGCCGTGCTCGGCTTCAGCAATATGCTCGCGAAGCTGCTCAGCGAGACCGATGCCGACCATATTGCCGTCGTCTTCGACTACTCCGGCAGTTCGTTCCGCAACCGCCTCTATGATCAATACAAGGCGCAACGGCCGGAAGCGCCTCCCGAGCTCGCCGTGCAATTCCCGCTGGTGCGTCGTGCCACCAAGGCCTTTGGTGTGTGCCAAATCGAGCTAGAGGATTTCGAAGCCGACGATTTGATCGCCACCTATACCCGCCATGCCGTCGAGGCCGGCGCCCAAGTCACCATCGTTTCCTCCGACAAGGATCTGATGCAGCTGATCGGCGATCGCGTGGGCATGCTCGATCCGATCAGGAACCGGCCGATCGGCGAGGCCGAGGTGCGCGAGAAATTCGGCGTCGGGCCGGACAAGGTTATCGACGTCCAGGCGTTGTGCGGCGATAGCGTCGACAATGTTCCCGGTGTCCCCGGCATCGGGGTCAAGACTGCGGCCGAGCTGATCAGCACCTACGGCGACCTCGAGACCCTTCTCGCCCACGCTGGCGAAATCAAGCAGCCGAAGCGGCGCCAGTCACTGACCGACAACGAGCCCCAGGCGCGGCTGTCGAAGCAGCTGGTCAAGCTCGATGACGACGCGCCGCTGCCATGCCCCTTGTCGGCGCTGGCGGTGGCGCCGCCCGAATCCGATGCGCTGCTGTCCTTCCTGCGCGAGATGGAGTTCCGCGCCTTGGCGACACGGATGGCGCAACGGCTTTCCGGGGTGGCGCCAGTCGCTGCACCTGAGCGCCCTGAGCCGGTGATACCGGGGGTGCCGCCCTTTACCGCGCCGCATACCTACGCGTCGGTCGACACGCTCGAAGCTCTCGATCATTGGATCGAAGCGGCGCACGAGGCCGGGTTGGTCGCAATTTGGCCGATCGCGAGCGCGGTCGCCGGCATGCGGCCGGCGCTTGACCGGGATCGCAATGGCCTTGTCGCCGGGGCTCGCCGCCTATGTCTCGCTCGCGCATCGCCCGGCGTCGGAACTCGACCTCGCCGCGCCATCCGAGCTTTCGCTCGAAGCGGCAATGGACCGCTTGCGGCCGCTGCTGGAGGATCCGGGCGTCCTGAAAATCGGCCACGATGTAAAGGCCGTTGCGCACCTGCTGTCGCGCTGGAACGTCACCTTGGGGCCTTACGACTGCACGATGCTGATGTCCTATGTGCTCGACGGCGGGCAGTTCGATCACGGCATCGAGAGTGTGGTGCGGCACTCCTTCGACCACGAACTGACCCCGCTCAAGCAACTGATCGGCACCGGCAAGAGCCTGATCGCCTTTGCCGAGGTGCCTTCCGATCGAGCGCGTGATTTCGCCGCCGAACGGGCCGACGCGGCGCTGAGGCTCCATATGCTGCTCAAGGCGCGGCTGGTGCGGGATAAGATGACCGCATTCTACGAGACGATCGAGCGACCGCTGGCCCCGGTTGTCGCGGCGATGGAGCGGGAAGGGATCAAGGTCGACCGCGAAGCCCTCGCCCAGCTGTCGGAAGATTTTGGGCAGCGCATCGCTGAGATCGAGACGGCGATTTACCGCGCGGTCGGCAACGAATTCAACATCGGCTCGACCAAGCAATTGGGCGACGTGCTGTTCGAGAAGCTGGGCCTGCCGGGCGGCAAGAAGGGCAAGACCGGCGCCTACGGCACCGATGCCTCGATCCTTGAAGAGCTGGCGCCCTTGCATCCGGTGCCGGCGCAGGTTCTCGAATGGCGTCAGCTGACCAAGCTCAAATCGACCTATGTCGACGCGCTAGCCGACGAGATCGACGCGAGACCGGCCGTGTGCACACCTCCTACGCGCTCGCGGTAGCGGCGACGGGCCGATTCTCGTCGAACAATCCCAATCTTCAGAACATCCCGATCCGCACCGAGGAGGGACGGCGCATCCGCCGCGCCTTTATCGCCGAGCCGGGTCATGTGCTGCTGTCGGCCGATTACAGCCAGATCGAGCTGCGCCTCGCCGCCCATGTCGCCGACGTGCCCGAGCTGAGGCAGGCGTTCCATGACGGGGTCGACATTCACGCGCTGACCGCGAGCCAGGTGTTCGGCGTACCGCTCGCAGACGATGGACGCGTCCACCCGCCGGCGGGCCAAAGCGATCAATTTCGGCATCATCTATGGCATCAGCGCGTTTGGCCTCGGCGCGCAGATCGGCGTGCCGCAAGCCGAGGCGGCGGCCTATATCCGCGCCTATTTCGAGCGCTTTCCGGCGATCCGCGCCTATATGGAGCGGATCAAGACCGATTGCCGCAACACCGGCTATGTCGAGACGATTTTTGGCCGCAAATGCTGGATCGCGGGCATCCGCGACGCCAACCCGGCGCGCCGCGCCGGCGCCGAACGTCAGGCGATCAACGCGCCATTGCAAGGCTCGGCCGCCGACATCATCAAGCGGGCGATGATCCGCATTCCTGCCGCGATGAGCTGGCGCAGGGTCTGCGGGCCCGCATGCTGCTCCAGGTCCATGATGAACTGCTGTTCGAGGTGCCCGAAGCCGAGGTCGACGCAACCGCGCGACGTCGTCAAGATGGTCATGGAAGGCGCCTGCGCGCCGCATTGCGAGTTGTCGGTGCCGCTGGTCGTCGAAACCGGCTGGGCCCACAGCTGGGACGAAGCGCATTAGCGAGCCGTCGGGAGAATGGTCGAGGAGGCAAGGGAAGTCGTTTCAGGAGATGTCGGGCCGCCGGAAGCGGACGATCTCTTCGAGATGGCGAATCTGTTCCCGCGGACGACGGGGCTGCCGATGACGGTTTGGGTCAGTCCCCGCGGAAGTGCGCGGCATGACGTGCGGATCAAGGTTAATTTGACCCACGGCAATCAGATGAATGCGACAAATACTGCAGTCGTCGGCGTTCGCCCTTCGCCGCGGATGATTGCCGGCCAGCTTTCGCCGGATGACGAGACGGCAGTTTTCCAGTGGGTCGCGCTGAACGCTGCGGCGCTGGTCGCATATTGGGACGGCCAGATCGACACGGTTCAGTTAGGCCAGATCCTGCAGTCTCTTTCGCCGCAGTCGGCATGGCCCAGGCGCCCTGAGCGCTGAAACACCGGAGCACACAAAAACGGCCGGGCGCGAGGCCCGGCCGAGGAATTCTTTTGCTGAAGGCGTGATGGATCAGTTGCGGCGGGTGCCGAGCAACTGCATCAGCATCATGAACAGGTTGATGAAGTCGAGGTAGAGCCGCAACGCGCCCATGATCGCCTTTTTGCCGGCGATCTCGGAGCCGTCGCCCGCGTAGTACATCTCCTTGATCTGCTGCGTGTCCTACGCGGTCAGGCCGGTGAAGACGATGACGCCGATCACCGAGATCGCGAATTGCAGCGCGGTCGAGCCGACGAACATGTTGACCAGCGAGGCGATGATGATGCCGATCAGCCCCATGAACAGGAATGAGCCGAACTGCGACAGGTCGCGCCGGGTCGTGTAGCCGTAAAGGCTCATCGCCGCGAAGGTGCCGGCGGTGATGAAGAACACCCGCGCGATGCTTTCATGGGTGAAGACGAGGAACACCATCGCCATCGACAAGCCCATCAGCGCCGAATAGCCCCAGAAGACGAGCTGCAAGGTGCTCGCCTGCATCCGCTGCACGCCAAAGCTCATCAGCATGACGAGCCCGAGCGGCGCCAGAATGACCAGCCAGATCAGCGGCGTGCGCGCGATCGACGCGTAGAAGCCGGAAGCAGCCGCGACATAGGCCACGATGCCGGTCAGTGCGAGCCCCGACGCCATGTAGTTGTAGACGCGGAGCATATACTCCCGCAGGCCGACATCGATGCCGACCGCGGTGTCCGCCGGCCGCACCGTCCAGCGGGGCTGCGAACCCAGAGCCATAAACCCCCTCCAAAGAGAGAAGCAGCGCGAGGGATATTCCTCGCGCCGCGGCATATTGGCACAAAACCTGATCTTTGCAATGACTCTGCAGCCGTCGAGCGCAACCCGCCGCCTGCCGTATCGGCGTGGCTATTCGTTGCGCAGATAAGGCGCCGGCTTTGGCGCCGAGCGCGCGCCAGGTGCCGGCAAACCCGAGGGTCAAGGTCACCAGCGATCGCCAGCGCCAGCGGTCCACAGCAGCGGCGCCGGCAGAAATACCCAGTCGGTCCGCATCAGCCGCGTCACCAGGAAATAGGCGGCGAAGCGTGCCGAGCGCGCCGGCGAAGAGCGCCGGCGAGCACGCCCAGCAGGCCGTACTCGATCAGAAACGCTCGGCAGATCATGCCGCGCGTCGCGCCCAGCACCTTCAGCACGACTGCGTCGTAGACCCGCCGCCGATGGCCGGCCGCGATCGCACCGCCGAGCACCAGCACGCCGGCGGCGAGGGTGACGAGCGCGGTCAGCCGGACCGCCTCGCCGATCATGCCGACGACCCGGCCGACTGCGGCGAGCGCCTCGCGGACAGGGATCGCCGAGACGTTCGGGAACTGCTCGGTCACTCGGCGCACCAGGCTCGTCCTCCTCGGCTTCGCGGCAGATAGACGGCGGCGAGATCGGTCTGCGGCGCGTGCTCGAGCGTGCCGGGGGCAAAGACGATGGCGAAATTGATGCCGAGCCGCTCCCAGTCGATCGCGCGCAGATTGGCGATGCGCGCGGTGATCTCGCGCCCGAGCAGGTTGACGGTCAGGCGTGTCGCCGATCTTGAGCCCCATGCCGCGGGCGAGATCCGCGTCGAACGAGATCAGCGGCGGGCCATGATAATCGGGCGGCCACCATGTCCCGGCGACGAGCCGCGAGCCCTTCGGCAGAGTCGGCGGAATAGGTCAGGCCGCGGTCGCTGCGCAATGCCCATCGCGCTTCGGGCGCCACCGCCGCTTTTCGACCGGGACCCCGTTCAGCCGGGTGATGCGGCCGCGCATCATCGGCACCTCGTCGAGGCGCGCGCCGGGATTCTCGCGCACGATCTCCTCGAACCCGGCGAGCTGGTCCGGCTGGATGTCGATGAAGAAAAAGGCCGGCGCCGCGGCCGGCAGCCGGTCTCGATCTCGCGGGCGAGATTGCCCTCGACCAGCGCCACCGCGACCAGCACGGTCAGGCCGATGCCGAGCGACAGCACGATCTGCCGCGTTGGGCGCGCCCGGCCGGTGCAGATTGGCGAGCGCCAGGCGCAGCACCGGCGCGCCGCGGCCGGCCGAGCCGGCTCGCGCAGCGAGGACGATCGCGGCGCCGGCGGCCCGGAACAGCGCGAAGGCGCCGATCGCCCCGGCGATAAACCACAGCGCCACGCGTGCGGTCCGGCGCGCCGGCGACGACCAGCCCGGCCAGGCAGAGCGGCCAGCAACGCGGTCGCCGCCAGCGCCGACGGCGGAATGCGGCGACGGGCCCGGTCGACCATGTCGCGGAACAAGGCGCCGGCCGGGATCCGGCCGATCGCCGGCGAGCGGCCACAGCGAAAAGAGCAGCGTCGTCAGCAGGCCGTAAAGTGCCGCCAAGGCGAGCGGCTCGGGATAGATGCCGAGCCGGGCCGAGACCGGCAGCACGCCGGCAAGCAGCGGCGCGCCGCGATCGGGAGCAAGGCGCCGATGCGCCAAGGCGCCGCGCGAATGCCGAGCAGCGCCAGCGCCATCACCTCGATCAGATAGACGGCGAAGACCAGGCCGGGTCGAGGCGCCGAGGCATTTGAGGGTGGCGATCGTCGCGGTCTTGCCGGCGATGTGACCGCGCACCGCATTGCCGATTCCGACCCCGCCGACCAGCAGCGCGGTCAGCCCGACCAGCGACAGGAACAGCGCGACTCGGTCGATCAGCCGCTGCAAATCGGGCGACGCCTGGCCGAAAGCTGCGGATCTCCCAGCCCGCTTGCGGGAAGGCGGCGCGCGCCGCTGAAGCCCAAGCAGCGGCGTCGTGCCCCGGCCGAGCAAACCGCAACCGGTAATCGTAAGTGACCAGCGCGCCCGGCTGGATCAGCCTGGTCTCGGCGCAGCGCCGCCGCCGAGATCATGACCCGCGGGCCGAGGATCAGCCCGCTCGCCGCGGCGTCGGGCTCGCGCACGATCGTGCCGCGCAATTGCAGCGCCGCTTCGCCGATCCTGATCGTGTCGCCGATTCTTGACGCCGAGCCGGTCGAGGATCGCCGCGATCGACGACGGCGCCGAAGACGCCGTTGCGACGGGCCGAGCGCAGCGCTCGAGGCCTGCGCCGGCGACAGCAACGACGCGGCCGTAGAGCGGGTAGGCGGCATCGACCGCCTTCAGCTCGATCAGGCTCTGTCGGCTGGCCGTCCGGGCGTGCGCGCCATCGCCCGCAAGCGTGGCGATCTCGGACAACGTGCCGCTTTTCGCCAGAAAGGCTGCTCGGCAGGGTCGGCCGGACGATAGGCGAGTCGCGCCTCGACGTCGCCGCCGAGCAGCTCGCGCGCGTTCGCCGCGTGATGCCGGCGGCGAGCGACGCGGCGAGCGAGCCGATGCCGGCGATCGCGGCGACACCCAGCACGAGGCAGGCGAGAAAGACGCGCAAGCCGCGGCAATGCCGCCGCGCAACTCGCGGCGCGCAAGCCGGAACGCGTAACACCAGCGAAGGCGACGCTCACAGTGCTCGCGCTTGCTGCGCCGAGACGCGTCGGGGCCGCGGTCGCGGTCCTCGACGATCTGTCCGTCAGCCAGCCGGATCTGGCGCTCGCAGCGCTCGGCCAGGCTCGCATCATGGGTGATCAGCAACAGAGTCGTGCCGTGTCGAGCCTGGTGCTCGAACAGGCAGTCGATGACGAGCCCGCCGGTGGCGCCGTCGAGATTTCCGGTCGGCTCGTCGGCCAGCAGCAGTTTGGGGCCGGCGATAAAGGCGCGGGCGATCGCGACGCGCTGCTGCTCGCCGCCCGAAAGCTGCGCCGGATAATGACCGAGGCGGTGGCCGAGCCCGACCGCGGCGAGGCCCTGCGCGGCATCGGCAAAGGCGTCGCGTCGACCGCCGAGCTCGAGCGGCAATGCCACGTTTTCCAGCGCCGTCATCGTCGGGATCAAATGAAAGGCTTGAAACACGATGCCGATCTGCGCCGCGCCGCAGCCGGGCCAGCGCATCCTCGCCGAGCGGGCCGAGATCTTGCCGCCGATCACGCACGCATCCGGCGGTCGGCCGCTCGAGCCCGCCCAGCACCATCATCAGGCTCGATTTGCCCGAGCCCGACGGGCCGACCAGGCTGACGGTCTCGCCGGCGGTGATCTCGAGCGAAATCCCGCGCAGAATGTTGACGGGCCCGGCGGCGCTGCCCAGAGTGAGATGAACGTCTTCGACCACCACGAGCGGGCCGCCGGGATGGAGCGAACTGGTCATATACCGTCCGAGCCAGGAAGGGCGGCGCGGCAAGCCGGCTCGCTTGATGCAGCGCTCGGCGAGCGGCGGGGAATCTCGGACCATATGGCGTGCCGGCGCCGGCTTTTCAACGCGATGCGCGGCTGCTCGTCGCGGCGTTGCCGGTTCTGTGCTCGCCGCTGCTCGCCGGCCGCGGCGCATGTCGCCGGTCATCCTCGATTTTGGCGACAGCCTGACCGCGGGTTACGGGCTGATGCCCGAACAGGCCTTTCCGGCGCGCCTCGAAGCGTGGTTGCGCGAGCATGGGATCGCCGCGCGGGTCGTCAATGCCGGGGTTTCCGGCGACACCACCACCGACGGCCTCGCCCGGCTCGATTGGGCGCTCGCCGACAAGCCCGATTTGGTGATCCTGGCCTTGGGCGCCAACGACGCGCTGCGCGGCATCGATCCCGCGACGGTGCGCGACAATCTCGACAAAATGGTCCAAAAGATCGAAGCGACCGGCGCCAAGGTGCTGCTTCTCGGCATGCTCGCGCCGCCGAACTGGGGAGAGGCCTATGACCGCGCCTTCGACCGGATCTTTCCCGATCTGGCGCACGCCCGACAGGCGACGCTCTATCCGTTTTTTCTGGAAGGTGTTGCGATGAAACCCGACCTCAATCAGCCGGATGGTCTCCACCCCAACGCGCGCGGCGTCGAGGTGCTCGTCGACCATATCGGGCCGGTGGTCGCCGGTCTGTTGCCCAGCGCCCTGGAGGTGCGTGATGAGCGCGCGGTTCGCGGCGGCGGCGGCGACCGGCGATCCGGCCGGTCTCGCCGCGCGCTGCATCGCCGGCCTGGCGCCGGTCGATGGAGCCACATTTCGGGCATCGTCTATGTGACCGAGCCGGCAGCCTCGGCTCTGCCCCAGCTGCTGCGCGATCTCTGCGACGCATACCGGGGTCAATTCCTGGGTCGGCGGGGTCGGGCTCGGCGTCTGCTCGGCGGCGAGCGAAATCTTCGAGGAGCCGGCCGCTGTCGTGATGACCGCGGCGCTGCCGCCGGACGGCTTTCGCATCTTCGCGCGCGACCAACGACCCGGGCTCCGACCTGCCGCGTCGGCACGCCGGCTGGATCGAGAAATCCGGGCCGGCCTTGGCGCTGGTCCATGCCGATCCGCGCTGCCCCGATCTGACCAAGGCGGCGGTCGACGTCGCGACGGCGAGCGGCGCTTTTCTCGTCGGCGGCCTCGTTTCGCATCGCTGCGAAACTCCGCTGGTCGCGCGCAGTCCGGGCGAAGACGGTCTCGGCGCCAACGGCATCGCCGGGGTGATGCTGGCGCCGGAAATCGCGGTCGCGACCTCGCTGACCCAGGGCTGCATGCCGATCGGGCCGGCACATCGGATCGACGAGGCGCGCGACAACATCGTCGATGGTCGATCGATGGCCGTCCGGCGCTCAGCGTGTTTCTCGAGGATATCGGGCCGGATCTGGCGCAGGACCTGCGGCGCCTCGGCGGGGTGATCTTTGCCGGGCTGCCGGTCGCCGGCTCCGACACCGGCGACTATCTGGTGCGCAACATGATGGCGATCGATCCGGGCCGCGGCTGGGTCGTGCTCGGCGCCGAAATTGCCGCCGGCGACCCGATCCTGTTCTGCCGGCGCGACCCGGAGAGCGCGCGCCGCGACATGGTGCGGATGGTGCGCCAGCTCGCCGGCCGGCTCGCCGGGCCGCCCAAGGCGGGGATCTATGTCAGCTGCGTCGCGCGCGGCGCCAACTTGTTTGGCGAGCCGGGGGTCGAGACCCAGCTCATTCGCGAGAGCCTCGGCGATTTTCCGCTGATCGGGTTTTTCGCCAATGGCGAGATCTCGCGCGACCGGCTTTACGGCCATACCGGCGTGTTGACCCTGTTCACGTGATGGCATGCTGCGCCTGTTCGTCGGCATCGGGTTTCCGCCGGAGCTGAAGCTGCGCCTGTCGCTGCTGTGCTCCGGGATACCAGGGGCGCGATGGGTCGATCCCGGCAATCTCCATCTGACCTTGCGCTTTATCGGCGAGATCGTCGAGGACCTAGCGGCCGATGTCGACGAGGCGCTGGCGCGGCTGCGGGCGCGCCGCTTCGCCTTGCAGCTCGCGGGGACCGGGGTGTTCGGCGGCGGCGACCGGCCGCGCAGCCTGTGGGTCGGGGTCGAGCGCAGCCCTGAACTCGTCGCCCTGCGCGACAAGATCGAGCAGGCGCTGATCCGCGCCGGGCTGCCGCCCGAGCCGCGCAAATTCGCCCCGCACGTCACCTTGGCGCGGCTGCACAACCCGCCGCTCGACCAAGCTCGCGCGAATTTCTCGCGGCCCATGCCGGGTTTCGCGCCGAGCCGCTCCCGGTCGAGGCGTTCAGCCTGATCGCGAGCTTTCCGACAAAGGCCGGTTCGGTCTATGAGGACCAGGCCGACTATCCGCTGCGGTCACCTAATCCGGCCGGGAGGAAAAGCGCCATGGCTCATTGGCTGTTGAAATCGGAACCGTCAGCCTACTCGTGGGCGCAGCTCGTCGCCGACGGCCGCACCAATTGGGACGGGGTGCGCAATGCGCAGGCGCTGAACAATCTGCGGGCGATGAAACCCGGCGAGCGCGCGTTTTTCTATCACTCGAACGAGGGCAAGGACATTGTCGGCATCGCCGAGGTGGTCAGAGGCTTTTACCCCGACCCGACCGACAAGTTCGGAAAGCTTGGCATGGTCGATATCGCGCCGGTCAGGCCGGTGGCGAAGCCGGTAACGCTCGCTGAGATGAAGGCCAATCCCGAACTCGCCGGAATGGCGCTGTTGCGCCAGTCTCGGCTGTCGGTGTGCCCAGTCACCGACCAGGAATGGGCTGTCGATCTGCCGAAATGGCCGGCATCCCCGCCTGAGCCGCGGCGGCAGCTTCTCCGGCGGGCTAACCGAACTCGACCGGCCTGGGCTCGTGCCGGAGATCGCGCAAGTTCAGGTCGATGTTGCCGTCGCCGCTGAGCGCGCGGGCGCGCAACTTGGCCTCGGCGGCGCGCTCGAATTCGCTGCGGCACAGGTGATAGGCCTCGATGCAGCGCTCCGGCGTCGGGCGCTGCTCGAGCAGGTTCTGAAAAACCTGCCGCCGGACGCGGACGATCGCCGCGATACTCGCCGAATCCGACTCCGAACTCGACGGCGCCGGCCGCGTCGTTCCACCGGGCATCATCGGGAAACGAGAACAAATTCATCTGCCGCGGCGCTCGCGCTCGGTATCCGCCCGACGCTGGCCCGGCGCGGCTCGATCAGCCCTTGCTCTACCTGTATCGCATCTGCTCGGACGCGTGGAGCTGCGCATAGCGATAGCTCTGCTGGCGCGTTGTTCTGAGGCCGGGGACGCCGTTCTGATCGAGAGCCTTTTCCCAGGCAGCCAACTCCTCAGCTGAGAGCATATAGCGCGCGCAAGCCTCCTCCCGACTGATCAATCCTGCCCGGGCGGCGGCGACGACGGCCGCCTTTCGACTAGGGGACCATCGTTTTGTATCGGCAGGCGGCAGAGCGATGTCGGAAGGAGAGGAGAACGGCTGCAGCGACATTGTTGCGCTTCTCATAAACGATTATCGGGCTCGGCGACCGACCCGGCGCGAAGCATTCCGTCAGTGCTTGACGGCAGAACGCGCAGCCCGGCACTAATCCGACACCCTAGATGCTGGTTTATTCCGTCGACGCCGCGATTTTGACATTTTTTTGAACGGTCGGGTGTAAATTGTACCCCCCGAAAGAGTTAGCGCGGCGACCGATTGGCCGCGCCCGAACAAATGAGCAACTGACGCCCCTTGTCTGTCGGGCAGTTGAGACCGTCCCATGTTGCCAGAAATCCTGACCCTAGGCCGCGCACGCTCAACAAATTTCGTTCGGTCACCGCGCGCCGTTGAGGCCGACGCTCGCCCGGTGCCGGCGGCCCACAACGCAGTCTGCCGAGCTCGGCGACATCGTTTTGCGGTAGCGGCCCCGGCCTGAACCGACTATCACCTCTGCGCGGTCGATCCCCGAGACAGATCACTCGGAAACCGCATGACCCCGGCTGTGCGCGCGGCGACGGCCGGGCATCGACCGCCAAGACAGGATACGAGCTCGGTTTCCGATGGTATTTCAGCGCTTGCTCGTCGGCCTTGTCGATTATTGCCGGCGCCATGGGTGCTCGTCTTCGCTAGGCGGCCTCGCTCTTGCCGGCTTTGCCGGCGTCTACGCGGCCCATCATCTCGGCATCAGCACCGATACCGATGAAATGTTCGCCCGGAGCCTGCCCTGGCGCCAGCGGGCCCTGGCGTTCAAGGCGGAGTTTCCCCAGTTTATCGATCTGCTGGTGGCGGTCATCGACGCCAAGGAGCCGGAGCAGGCGGAGGCCACCGCTGCCGGGCTGGCCGCCGCCCTGGCCGCAGACCATGCGCATTTTCGCGCCGTCAGCCGTCCCGACTCCTCGCCTTTCCTGAGCCAGGAAGGGTTGCTGTTCCTCGATACGAAACAGCTCGCGGCGCTGCTCGAGCAAACGATCGACGCACAGCCCTTTCTCGGACAGCTGGCCAAGGACCCGAGCGCGCGCGGGCTGTTCGCGGCACTCGCGCTGTTGGGCAAGGGGGTGCAGCAGGGCTCAGGTCGATTTGTCGCCGTATCGAACTGCGCTGGCCGCATTCCATCAGGCGATGGCCGATGCGATCGCCGGCCATCCGCATCCGTTGTCGTGGACGCGGCTGATCGGCGGCAAGCTCGCCGATCTGGGCGGGCCGCTATAAATTCGTCCTGGCGCAGCCGAGGCTCGATCAACGGCGCGCTCGAGCCCGGCGGCGCGGCGACGGCGGCGATACGCGCCGCCGCAAACAAGCTCGAATTCGTCAAATCGGGCGATGCGCGGGTGCGCATTACCGGGAATGTGGCCCTTTCCGACGAGGAGTTCGCCAGCGTGGCGAAAGGTGCGGTCGCAGGGATGATCGGCAGCATCCTGCTGATCTCGCTGTGGCTGTTCCTGGCGGTTCGCACATGGCGGCTGATCGTCCCGATCCTGTTGACGCTCGGGCTCGGGCTGATGCTGACCCTGCTGTTCGCCGCGGCGGCGGTCGGCACCCTGAACCTGGTATCGGTCGGCTTCGGCATCCTGTTTGTCGGCATCGCAGTCGATTTTGCGATCCAATTCTGTGTCCGCTATCGCGAGATGCGCTGGGAAAACCCAGACCACGGCGCCGCCATGGCCGAGACCGGCCGGCGCGTCGGCGGGCAGATCCTGGTCGCGGCAGCGGCCACATCGGCGGGGTTTCTCGCCTTTGTCCCGACCGAATTTCGCGGCGTCGCCGAGCTTGGGCTGATTGCCGGGGTCGGGATGCTGATCGCCTTCTTTTGCACCATCACCTTTCTCCCCGCGGCCATCAGCTTGTTCCGCCCGCGCGGCGAAAGCGCCGCGGTCGGCTTTCGCTGGGCGGCGCCGCTCGACGAGATCGTGCGCCGACACCGCCGGCCCCTCGTGGTGCTGTTTGCCGCGCTGGCCGTGCTCGGTGTCGCTCTGCTGCCACAGCTGCGCTTCGACTCTAATCCGCTGCATACCAAGAACCCGAACACCGAGGCGATGCGGACCCTTTACGACTTGATGGATTCGCCGGTCACCAACCCGTTTACGATCGACCTCCTGGCTGCGAACGCTGCTGCTGCCGCGCCATTGTCGCAACGCCTGCGGGAGTTGCCGCTGGTCTCGGGAGTGTTGTCGATCGACAGCTTTTTGCCCAAAGACCAGAAGGCGAAGCTCGAACAGATCGAAGATGCGGCAACGTTGCTGGGCCCGACCCTCAGCCCGCCGGCGCCGGTCCCGCCGCCGACGGCGCAAGAGATCCGCATCGCGGCCAACAATGCGTACGAGGCGATCGCGCCGGCATTGACCAAATCATCGACCGATCCGCAGCTGGCCGCTATCGCCGGTGATCTGCGCCGGGTGGCCGTCGCACCCGATCCGGTGGTGCTGGCCATGAACCGGGCGCTGACCCGCTTTTTGCCGGCAGCAGCTCGATCAGCTGCGCACTGCGCTGTCGGCCCAACCGGTGACCCTGCAGGACATTCCGCCGGCGTTGGCCCGCGACTGGATTCTGCCCGACGGTCGGGCCCGCATCCAGGTCCTGCCCAAGCCCGAGGCGAACAACAGCCGCGGGTTGAGCGGAATTCGTCGCTCGAAGTCACCGCGGTCGCGCCCGAATGCCGGCGGCCCGGCAGTGACCATCGAAGCGACCAGCGCCACGATCGTCGGGTCGTTCCGCTCGGCCGCGTTCGCCGCGGTGGTCGCGATTACGTCATCTTGTTCGTCGCATTGCGGCGCGTGCTCGACGTGTCGCTGGTGCTGGCGCCGTTGCTGCTGTCGTCGCTGATGACGGTGATCGTCATGGTCGCTGCCACCGCTGCCGCTCAATTACGCGAACATCATCGCGCTGCCCTTGCTGCTGGGTGTCGGCGTCTCGTTCAACATCTACTTCGTGATGAACTGGCGGGCCGGGCGGATCGCGGTGCTTGGCTCGGCCACCGCTCGCGCGATCCTGTTCTCGGCGCTGACCACCGGGCACCGCATTCGGCTCGCTCGCGTTGTCGCAGCATCCGGGGACGGCGAGCATGGGCACATTGCTGCTGATCAGCCTCGGCTGCACCCTCGTCGCGAGCCTTGTCTTCATTCCGGCACTGCTGGCGTCAGTACCAAGGCCAAGATCCATGCCGGCGGGGCAGTCGATCATCGACCACCATGATAGCGGTCCGCCCGATGGCAGATGACAGTGCTGTGGCGATCAGCTGTTCGCGGGCGATTGATTAGGACGTCGGTCGGCGTTCCCCAGGATCGGACCCGGCCGAGACGATCTTCTGCCCTGTTCGGGCCGAATCCCGAAGCGGGCCATGTAACGCGCAAAGCGCTCGTGCTCGCGGGCGGGATCGAGCCCGTAATCCTCGAGCCGGGCGCGACGGCCGCCGATAGCCGCCATTGGGATTGGCCGCCACCCGGCGCCCGATGCGGGCCGCCGCGTCGGGATCGAGAACGCTGCCCGAAATGCCGGTAGAGCGCCGCCACTGTGCCCACCGGGTCGGCACCAGATCCGCGTAATGAACGTGAAATATCGGCTGGCGAAGCCCTCTTCGTCCGCGGCGGCGATCATCAGCCCGGCCGCCGTGAGCCAGCGCTCGCTGTCCTCGCGGCCGATATCGAGCCGGTCGATTCGGCGGCTGAAGGGCCGGCGCAGCACCTCGGTCAGCCGCGCGACCGAGGCCAGCACCGCGACCGGGTCACGATGCACGAACACCAGATTGGCGTCGGGATAGACGGTGCGGATCGCGCCGAGCGCGAAGATATGGTCGGGGCATTTCAGCACCCAGCGCCCGCTGCCGCCCGCCTGATGCTGCAGATGCTGCAAGAAGCGCTTGTGAAAGCGATAGGCATCGAGATGCCCGGTGTCGTCGAGCCAGCGCCGGTAGCTCGGAATGCGGTAGGTCGTGTCGAAGCGCAGGCTGGCGAACAGATGCGCGGTGATCTCCGAGCATTCCTGCGGCGAATCCGCCTTGATCGGGTGCAGGCGGCGGAATTGCGGCGCCAGCATCTGGAACATGCGCAGCTGCCGGGCGACCTGCTGCTGCCGCCGATCGGCGACCGGCGCCGGACCGCTCGAGCCGGGTAGGGATGGATTAGCTGCCACACGCGAGGAACGAGATTAGCCCGTCTTCCGCCAGCAGCCCGTGCAGAAAGGTGGTGCCGGAGCGCGGCAGACCGGCAATGACCAGCGGCCGCTCGACCGGCTGGCTCGAGAATTTCCGGCGCGCGTTTTTCCTCGTCGCGCAGCCGCAACAGATTCGACAGAAACCGTACCGTATCCCACCGAATCGCGGCGCCCCCGAACAGGCTCAGCTCGGCTTCCTCGCGGCAGCGCTTCAGAAGCATCTGCAGGGGTCGCTCGAACGGGACATCGCCGAAATCGGTCAGCCCGACGCGCCGCCGCGCGCGAGCGATCAGCTGCTCGGCGCTTGGCGGCCGGCGCAGGCGGGTCAGCGCGGTTAAGCATCGTATTGGCGAGCGGGGCGATTGCCTCGTCTGCGAGATGTTGGAACCCTGTCGGCCGCAAACAGCAAAGGTCAGATCTCCCGCCGGGTGCCGCTCGACTTCGGCACACAGGCTGGAATGACGCCGCCGGCTAGACGAGGCCGCGATTACCGCCTGCCGCCGCGTCCGCCCGGTTATACGATGTCCGCAAGATGATGGTCGATGGACGGTTTGCCGCGTCGTCGTCGACCGCCGAGGCCGTCGACGGCGACGCGCTGACCGTGCGAGCGAGGGCGGGTTAGCGCTGCTTGCTGGCGGTTGAGCGGATCCGGGTCGAGCTCTTTCCGTCGAGCGCGCCCATCCAGTCGAGACCCGCGCGCAACCGAACAACCTCGCCAACGACGATGATCGCGGGAGTTTCGCTGCCGACGGCGGCGGCAACGGCATCGCCCAATGTCGAGGTCAGCACCTGCTGCGCGGGCGTGGTCGCCTCGACTGACGATCGCGACCGGCTCGTCGGGTCTGCGGCCCCCGGCAACCAGCCGGTCGACAATGTTCGGCAAATGCTTCAGCGCCATGTACAGCACGAGGACCGGCGCGCCGCGTGCGATCGCGCCCCAATCGAGCCCGTCGGGAACGGTGCCGTCGCTATTGTGGCCGGTAATGAAGGTCACGGCCGAATTGGTCTCGCGATGGGTGACGGGAATCCCGGCATAGGCGAGCCCGCCGATGCCGGCGGTGATCCCGGGGACGATGCGGAACGGGATTCCGCCCGCGACCAGCGCCAACGCTTCCTCGGCGCCGCGCCCGAAGACGCAGGGGTCGCCGCCTTTAAGACGCAGGACCCGGTTTCCAGCCTCGGCCAGGCGGACGAGTCGGGCCGAGATGTCGGGCTGGCTCGGCGAGGGGCGGCCGCCCCGCTTGCCGGCGTAGTCGAGCGCCGCGCCAGGCCGCGCCAGGCGCAGGATGCGCGGATCGACCAGCGCGTCGTAGACGACGACGTCGGCATTGGCGAGCGCGTGCAATGCCAACGCGGACAAAAGTCCGGGTTCCCCGGGGCCGGCGCCGACCAGCCAGACCTGGCCAGGCTGGAAATCAGGCAGACCAAGACGCGCGCTGTCGATCAAAAGACGTCCCCAAAAGCCAAAGGGCGAAAGGTAAAGTCATCCTCGTCGGTTTTGCTAAGATCGGGCAAACGGTAGGGCTGGGAACATTACTGCATCGCTTCGGATGCGAGGGAGGGGTTAATGACTGCGCATCGGACGGCGGTCCTCGGGCTGGCGATGATCGTCGTCGTCCTCTGGGGATCCGCATCGCGGGCAGACCTCAATCTGTTCGGCGACTATTACGCGAATGTCGCCCGCGCCGCCGCGCAGAACGATGCCGAGACGGTCAGACAGCTCGTCGGCGGCGGCGACGGCAATCCCAACCAGGTCGACGATCAATCGCGCACCGGGCTGCACTATGCGGCGATGAACGGCAATCTCGAGATCATCGCGATCCTGATCAAGGCCAACGCAAAGCTAAATGTCGAGGATCCGCTCGGCGACACGCCGCTGCACCTGGCGGCGGACCATAACCAGACCGAGGCGGCAAAGCTGTTGCTCGATGTTGGGGCCGAGGTCGATCCGCAGAACAAGGATGGGATGACCCCGCTGATGATCGCGGCGAACCGCGGCAATCTCGAATTGGTTCGGGCGTTGCTCGCCAAAGGCGCCAGCCCGACCAAGACCGACTATACCGGGCGGGACGCCTTGGGCTGGGCGCAGGAAAGCCACCGCCCGGCGGTGGTCGAGATGATCAGCCGCGCGGAGGGCGCAAAGGGTCGTAATCGGAGGGCTCGTAGCGTCGGGAAATCTCCTCTGATTTCCTGCCGCTCCGGATAGTGGGGATCGCCCCGAGGCTTGCGCGAGGCCGGCTGGAAGGACATCGTGATACGCGCGCCCAGCATCGGACGGGCGCTCGAAGACCGGGCGCGCACCGCAACGCGCCGCCGACCCAAAAGACGAGGGCAGCGCATGCGCATCGAGATCATCTGCACCGGCGACGAAGTCCTGACCGGCAAGATCGTCAACACCAATTTCAGCTACATGACCCAGAAGCTCGAGGATTTCGGGCTGTCGGTGCGCTGGGGGACGATGGTCGGCGACGACCGCGACGAATTGCTGGCGGCGTTCCGCATGGCCGGCGAGCGCGCCGATGCGGTGATCGTCAATGGCGGGCTCGGGCCGACGGTCGATGATCTGTCGCAGGAGATCGCGGCGCAGGCCGCCGGCGTCGAGCTGGTGCTGAACGAGGAATGGCTCGCGCGCATGGAGGATTTCTTTCGCCGCCGCAGCCGCGTCATGCCGCCGAACAACCGCAAGCAGGCGATGCTGCCGATCGGCGCGGAGATGCTCGACAATCCGGTCGGCACCGCCTGCGGCTTCGCGCTCGATATCGGCAAGGCGCGGTTCTTCTTCACCCCCGGCGTGCCGCGCGAGCTGCGGCGCATGCTCGAGGAGCAGATCATCCCGCGCCTGCTGGCGCGCGGCGGCACCCCGACGTCGATCCACCTGAAGCGGTTCCATTCCTACGGGCTCGGCGAATCGCATGTCGACCAGTTGCTGGCCGGCGTCGAGGATCTGGTGCCGGACGGCAGCGTCAAGCTCGGCTTCCGCGCCATTATCCGCAGATCGAGACCAAGCTGACCGTGCGCGGCGCCGACCAGGACGACATCGACCGCAAGCTGGCGCCGGTGCGTGGCGGAAGTGCGCAAGCGGCTCGGCAATTTCATCCTCGCCGAGGACGACCAGACGCTGGAAGGCGTCGTGCTGGCGGCGCTGCCGGCCGCGAGACGGCTCGCTCGCGGTGGTCGAGACCTTCACCGGCGGCCAGATCGCCGCGCGCATCGCGCCATCTGCCGGGCGCCGAAAAGGTGTTCCGCCGCGGCCTCGTCGCGCGCGACCCGGCCGAGATCGCCGCCGCGCTTCGGCCTCGACGGCGCCTTGATCGCCGGCGAGATGAGCCGCGAAACCGCCGAGGCCGTCGCCCGCGCAGCGCGCGCGCGAGACCGGCGCCAGCCATGCGCTGGCGGTGCTGATCGAGCTCGATGACGGCCCCGACCGCATCGATTTCGGCGGCAGCATCCACCTCGCGATCACCGACGGAGAGCGGATCGAATTCCGCCGCTCGCGCATTCTATGGCGGGCGCGAATGGGTGCGGCTGGGCGCGGTCGAGCTCGGCCTCGACTGCCTGCGCCGCTACCTGCAGGGCCTGCCGGTCACCGAACGCATCGATTTCGAGAGGTCCGAGCACAAGTAATGTCCGGTCACTCGTCGCCCGCGACCGCGCGGTAATATTGCGGGGCCTCGCGGCGGTCGTGCATGCCGTAGTCGCGGATGATACGTACCGACCGGTGGCGGATATCGATGCCGCCCGTCGTACTCGGCTGCCACCGCTCCCCGGCGGTGGGATCGCCCCAGAAAACCAGCAGCAGCAATTTCGCGGGATCGGTGATGCCCTTAAAGGCCTCGTGCGACACGATGCTACTGGTTTCCACCGTCGGCAGGCCGAGATCGGCTGCGAGCGCGTCGCTGCCCGCGCCGCTATCGCCGGGCACTCGAAATTCGGTGATCGTGATCAGTTTGGCGGCGCCGGTTTCGGTCTCGTCGAACCGTTGCTGCGGCAGGCCGTGACCTCTGGGAACATGAGTGTCGGCGACGATTTCGCCGACGCGGAGATGGTAATCTGCGAAGATACCCGACCGCCCTTCTTCCTGGGCGTCATGATGAAGGGATAGGGTGCGCCAGCGGATCAACGCCTTTTCGTCGCGCCAGATCGACAACGACAGAACACGACCTCGGTTGCGCAGACTTGTGAAGCGCTCGTTGTCGATGAAGCCGTCGATTTTCTCCAGTTCTGGCCTCAGGATTCCGGCCAGATCAAGATAGTCGTTCCAGCGCTCCTGTTTCGGCTGAACCTCGAAGATCACGGCAAACATCGTCATACTCCGGCGGGCTAATCGTGGCCTGTGGCAAGCGCCGGAAGCGGCGGTCCGTCGGCGGATTCACCAATCAATATAGGACGTCAACCGCTCGGTCGATGGCGGACGCCTCGGCGACGGTCGAACATTGGGCAAGGAAAGAATGTAAAGTCCGACTTCGCCATGCCACGTTACGTCAGAATTGAAAAAACCGGTGTTTTCAGGCTGCTCTCGGCTGGGTGCCGCATCGATCGGAGTTCGGTCCTCGCCCATGCCGGTGAAAGTGGCCGGTGGGCGAGGTTGCCGATAATGGCGTTACGGAACGCCGGTCGCGCGCTGCGTCTGAGAGGCACCGCTAGTGACCGTATGACCGATCGCCGACACGTCTTGCCCGGCGCCGGCAACCGTGTTGCAGGCGGACAGCAGGGAGCCTGTTCCTATCAGCACCAGCGCTCCCAACAACAGGCCGGCGGTGCCATTGCGTCTCTCACTCTTCATATGAACCTCCGAAACCACAGGTCGAACCCCGAATCAGAAACGATACGAGACGCAATCGGGTTCCGGCTCTGCGACTGACGGCGCCCATCCACCGAGATTAGGGCATGGCGGGTTCTTCGTGCTGATCAACCTTGGCGCGCGCGCGTCCTCGCTGCTTTTTTTGCCGAGGCGGAACGGGCCCTTTTGGGCCGCGCCGCGGCAGCCGCGCCGCCGAGCCGACCGCCCTTGCGCGCGGGCTCATTGTTGACCGCATGGCCGCGTCCAGAGCCCGCCTTCTTGCCACCGCCGGTCATCTTGTTAACGGTCGCCCAAGCCCGCCGCTCGGCTTCGGGCTCGCTCACGCCGCGCTCCTCGTAGCCCTCTTCGATATGCTCGGCCTGGCGCTTTTGCTTGTCGGTGTATTTCGATTTGTCGCCCCGCGGCATCCGAACCTCCTCCGGTTGATATACTTAGTTCTCGATCACGAAACGAAACAGCCCCGGATAAAGTTCCATGGATAGTCGATACGGGCGTTGAGCAAGACTTCGGAACCGATCCAGTCTCGGCACTGTTTTGCAACTCGACTAACTGAACGGAGGTCGAGTATGGATACGGTCGGAACGGACGCTGCAGTGCGAGAGACTGCTCGCCTGATCTCCAGCGATAAAGTCGAAGGGACAGCGGTGCGCAACGTCAGCGGCGACAAGGTCGGCACGATCGAGCGGGTCATGATCGACAAGCGGGCCGGAAAGGTCGCCTACGCGGTGATGAGCTTTGGCGGGTTTCTTGGGATGGGCCAGGATTACGTTGCGCTGCCTTGGCACATGCTGCGCTACAACGAGAACCTCGACGCCTATGAGTTGAACATTACCGAGGACCAGCTCCACGGCGCCCCTGCCGTCGCCCAGGGGTGGGACACTGGTATTGTCAGCCGGGATTGGGAGCGCAAGGTCCACACTTACTACGGAGTTGACCCGTACTGGTGATCCAGCCAGTCGAGTGTCACGCCAGCGGAGCGGCTTCGGCCGCTCCGTTTCGTTTTAGGACCTCACTTCATGCTGGGAATAGGAGGCGTTTGGGTGTCAGGATCAACGCTCCGTTCGATCAGCGCGGTCCGACATGACTTTTCTCCAGGCTATTTTCTTTGCGATTGTGCAAGGCGTTACCGAGCTATTTCCGGTCAGCAGCCTCGGCCATGCGGTCGTCCTGCCGGCGGTGCTCGGTTGGCATATCGATCAAGATTCGCCCCGGTTTTTGCCATTTCTCGTCGTGCTGCATGTCGGCACCGCGACAGCGCTTCTGGTTTATTTCTGGCGCGACTGGCTCGGCCTCGTGATGGCGGTGCTCGGGCGCGGCGGCATGACGAGCAGGACGATCGCCGAGCACCGCCGCCTGATATTACTGCTGGTGCTCGGCACCTTGCCGGCGGTCGTGCTGGGTTTCGTTTTTGAGAAATGGCTGCGCCACCTGTTCGGATCGCCGGTCGCTGCCGCATCCTTTCTGATCCTCAACGGCATCTTGCTGTTTGCCGGCGAGCGTCTGCGCCGTCGCGCAAATACCGCGCGCGACAGAAAGAGCCTGGCGCAGGCGAGCTTGGGCGACGCGATCATCGTCGGCCTCTGTCAGACGACGGCGTTCTTCCCGGGGATCTCGCGCTCCGGCGTCACGATCGTCGGCGGCCTGCTGGTCGGCTTGCGGCACGAGGACGCGGCGCGGTTCTCGTTTCTGCTGGCGACACCGATCATCCTGGGTGCGGCTGTCCTCGAAATCCCGAAATTGCTCCACGCTCCCGCCGGAACTGGCGGTGCCGCGATCAGCGGCGGGGTGCTGTGGGTCGCCGGATTGGTCGCCGGCATCACCGCCTATGCCAGCACGGCGTTTTTGATGCGGTATTTCCGCAGCCGCGAGGAAAGCCCGGCGCTCGATCCGTTCGCCTATTACTGTTGGCTGGCGGGGGGGCTGGCGCTGCTTTATCTGATCTTCAGGTGAGCCGAGACCGACCGGAATGCCCGGCGGCTGCTGAAGCTGTAGGTGAGAATCGTGGATATCCCCTTATTGCCGGAATTGGAGTTCGCGGAGATTCCGGCGGCGTCACGGGTTCGGTACGACGGTGACCGGTTCAGCTATATGGCGGCGGGCCGAACCGAGGCCCCGGCATTGGTTCTGCTGCATGGCGTCGGCGCGAACTCGATGCACTGGCGCTTTCAGTTCGCGGCATTCGCCGAACGCTTCCGGGTGATCGCATGGAACGCGCCCGGCTACATGCTGAGCGACAATTTGCTGGCCGAGACCCCTGACTGGGTCGATTACGCCAAAGCGCTCGACGACTTTCTGACCGCGCTCGGTGTCGGCCGGTTCGATCTCCTAGCCAATTCGTTCGGCACGCGAGTGGCGCAATGCTTTGCCTACCGTAATCCCGACCGGATCGGGCGCGCCGTATTTACAGGAACGAGCATTGCGCAAGGCACCGCGCCCGAAGAGCGAGCCCGCATCGCCGAGGGCCGCGCGAAGATGATCGCCCAGGGCGGCTACGGCTTTGGGGCACGCGCCGAGGCGCTGCTCGGATCACGGGCATCGGCCGACACATTGCGGCTGGTGCAGCACACGCTGCGTGCGACCAACCCACGCGGCTTCATGCAGGCGGCGCGGTTTATCGCGAGCGGCGGCATGCCGCCGCTCGGCGCCGGGCTGACGATGCCGCTGCTAATGATCCAAGGCGACGAGGATCGCGTCGCCCCGACAGCCGCCAATGCCCAGATACTCGCGAAGGTGGTAGCACAGGCGAGGCTCGTCGCGTTGGCGGGCTGCGGCCACTTGCCTGAGGTCGAAGAGCCCGAACGGGTCAACGAGCTTGTCGGCGGGTTCCTGGGATGACCCTCCCCTTCGGCCATTTTTTCCGCCCGATGACAGCTTTGCCTTCGCCTGCTAGAAACCGCAAACACAAACTGGCGTCAGGGGAGGCGAAAGATGGCAGCGAAGCCTTATATCATCGCGTTGGAGGAGCATTACCTCGATGCCGAGGTAAAGCGGCATTATACCGGTACTGACGCGCAGCATGCGCCGCGGGTCACCGAACGCCTCGACGATGTCGGTCAGGGCCGCATCGCCGAAATGGATGCCGCCGGCATCGATATGCAGGTGCTTTCGCATGCCAATCCGGGCATGCAAAAGATGGACGCCGAGACCGCGGTGCGGCTGGCGCGCGGCGCCAACGACCGGCTCCAGGAAACCGTCCGCGCCCACCCCGACCGCTTTGCTGCTTTCGCCGCGATCCCGACGCCCGATCCGAAGGCGGCCGCCGACGAGCTCGAGCGGGTCGTTACCAAGCTCGGCTTCAAAGGCGCACTGGTTAACGGCCTGACCAATGGGCTCTTCCTGGACGACAAGCGGTTCTGGCCGATCTTCGAGCGGGCCGCCGCACTTGACGTGCCGCTCTACATGCACCCGGCAATCCCCCATCCCGCAGTAGTCGAAGCCTATTACAAGGATTACGTCGAGCAATATCCGTCATTGCTGCGCGCCGCCTGGGGGTTCACGGTTGAGACCGCGACCCAGGGCGTTCGTCTCGTATTGAGCGGCGTGTTCGACGCCTATCCCAGCCTCAAAATTATCATCGGCCACCTCGGCGAAGGCCTACCGTTTCTCCTGTGGCGCATCAATATGGGGTTCGAGCGCGACCGCACTGGCAGCAGGAACTTTCGCGACGTGTTCTGCGAGCATTTCTACGTGACGACCAGTGGCTTCTTTTCCGACCCGGCGCTGTTGCATTGCATGATGGAGATGGGCATCGACAGGATCATGTTCTCGGTCGACTATCCGTTCGTCGACAATCCGCCGGGGACCAGATGGCTCGAAACCCTGCCGTTGTCCGCAGAGGATCAGGTGAAGTTGATGAGCGGAAACGCCAAGCGGCTGTTGAAACTGTAACGGCCTCGCGATTACGCGGCCGTCGCCTCGCCCTCGTGCAATGCCTGGCCAAGGCTGAGGCGGCGCGCGACCATCGCCGTCTGCAGTCGCGCCCGCTCGGTCGGCGAATGGGCCGCCAAATAGCGCGCGACGGCGATCAGAATATGGCGACCTTCGTCGCCGCCCCATTCGCGATATTGCCGAACGCCGGCTTCAAGCATCTGAAAGGTGTGGAAATCGGCATCCTCGCGCAACACCGCGCGGGCCAGGGTGACGATCAGAGCGTTGGCCGGGTGGCCGAGGATCAGATAGCGGGCAACGATGCGGCCGGCCTCGCGCACCGAGCCCTGGCGGTCGAGCGCGGTCAGAAACGCCTCGCGCAACAGGGCTGCATCGGTGGGCAGACCATCGAGGCGGTCACCGCCCTCGCCGGGGAGCCGCGCCGGCGGCACGTTGAGAAAACGGATCAGATAGAGCCGCATCGCTCCATGGAAAACGCCGCGCAACAGCTCCCAGCTGTCCGGCTGGATGATACGGACGCCAGTGGTTGCGCGCACCAGCAGCTGGTGCAGCGCATTGCAATAGGTGAAAGCGTGATGCGCCGCCTCCCAATCGGAATGCTCGTTGGCGGTGCCGAACCGGGCGACGCGCAGCGCGGCTGCATAGGCAAGTGCGCGGCCGAGATCGGCGGGGGCGGCGCCGGCGCGGATCGCGGCGTTCAGCGCTGTAATGATCGCAGCCGGGTCATCGGCCAAAAGCTGCCGTGCCAGTTCGGTGTGCGAATCCCAGCGGCCAATGCGTGGCCGGACCTTAGCTAACAGCGCCGGCAATTCGGCGAAGGCCGCCTCGCACAAGGCGATCAGATCAACCGGGTGGCGCTAGGCGTTCGCCTCCTCGCCGCCTCGCGCCTCGACGAGTTGGGCGACGGTCGTCGGCAGCACCGCAGAAGCATGTTCCCAGCCGATCAGGTCGACGCATTCAAACGATTTGTTGATGAAGTCGAGCGCGTGGCCGCCATCGGCAAAAGTGCGGTCGGTGACTGCCGCGAGCAATAGGGTCGCCAGCTCTGCCGGGGCGGCTCCGTCGGCGATGGCAGTCAATAGGGTGCGCTCGGCGCCATCCCGGTGGCGCACCGACGTCCAATGGCGCAGCCAGCGCCCAAGTTGGGGCAGCGGGCGCACGCCATCCCCAAAGAGTGGCTGGCGATCGCGCCGCGGCGGCGCCCCGTCGCAGTCGCGGGAGAGCCTCGACATACCCTGAAAGTAGGCCAGGTAAGTCTCTTCCGGCGGTAGTGACGGAACCAGATTAGCGAGCGCGGTCAGGATGGTCAGGCCGGTGCCCCAGCCATCGCGATGATGGGCGCCATACAATACGGCGTCGCGCACTAGCGCGCGATGGTCAACGCCGTCGGCGGCAAGGCCTAGAACCGCCTTTGCGATGACGAGGCCGATATCGTGCTGCAAACCTTCATGCAGCCGGTTGCGCCAGTGCGCCTCGCCGTCGCCATAGCGGGTCTGCCGGCCGACCCATACAGTACCGTCCTTGCGCAGCTCGACGGCTGCGGTCGGGACGTCGTCTGCCCACAGATCGAACGTGCCGCCGGTGCGCAGGTCAAAACGGGCGTGATGCCAGTGGCAGGTCAGAACGCCGTCTTCGACCGAGCCTCGGTGCAATGGGAAGCCGAGATGGGGACAGCGATTGTCGAGCGCGAAGACACTGCCCCGATCGTGCACGACGAGCAGCGGACAGGCGCCGCCGCCGACGACCGTCATCCCCTTGGCCTTCAGCTCGTCCAAGGTGCCGGCGCAGATCAGTTCCTCGCCGCCAAGCTCCTCGGCTCGCTTGCGGACAGGTCCGGACATCGTCGATCCTCCTTGCGCTGACCGCCGGTCAGCACAACCAAGGCCGGCCCGATCGCTAGCCGCTCATTGCCGCTTGCGGCGTTTCCCCGTGCGCGGGATGCGGCAGGTGCCAGCGCGAATTGCGGCTTTCGAGGCGGCCGGCGCGGCGATGGCGCTGCAGCGCAATACCGAGATGATTCGGCCTGACCGCCATGCCGAACTCGCGCGACAGGTAAGTCAAAACTTCGGCGGCGGTGGCGCCTGCCCCGTGCGCCTGGACCGCCTTCAGGGTTGCGTCGCTCAACGACATCCCTGGCGCCGGCTGAGCGGCGCGAGCCCGGCGTTCGGGGGCGGCAGGCGGAGCGGCCCGCGCCGGGCGTCCCCTGCGGCCACGCATCACTGTCGTGGTTCCCTTACCGAACCTCGACAGCACTCGCTCGGCGATTTCCAGCTCGTTCAGCTGCTCCGCCAGCTTTGCCCGCTCGGCATCGAGCCGCGTCAGCCGTTCGGCAATCCGCTGCTTCTCCGTTCCAATTTCATCCACTGTGGCCATCTTTCCAATTCCTCCACTGTCCCTGCATCGCACTGCACCGCGTCCCCCGATAGATGGAAAACGCGAGCACAGAAAAAAGACCGTTCCGGCCGATTATTGCAATTATATTATGATACGGCGAGGCGCTCGGCAACATGGAGTGGCGCTGCTCGATGCAGCAGGCGACGACAATCGCCTGGTTTCGGGTTCTGGTAGCCGGCGGCGCCGGCTTCCGCAGCACTTCACCTGGGTTCCGCAAAGAGCCACTTACCTTATTGGACGCTCCACCCTAATTGGACGCTTCACTTGGCCACAGCTTGCAGTGCGAGGCGATTGTCGACGCAGGCCTGAAAGGCGATTGGCCGGCGGATGAAACCGCTGGAGACAAGTCCTCGGCGCAGCCGGTCAAAGCCGTCCTCGGGCAGAACCGGGTCATCTCCCCACACTCGCTGAGTCCGGTAACGGGCGATGGCGCGCGCCAGTGCGCCCGGATCGATCGCCGGGAAGAAGGACTTGATCGTGTCGGCGATCTGATCCGCCGGCTTATTCTTGAGCCATTGCTGGGTGCGGTAGATTGCGCGGGTCATGCGTAAAAACGGCTCGGGGTCGCGCAACAGCCGGTCGCGGGTCGTCACAAAAGCGGTATAGGTGGTACGACCGCGGCTACTGGCAGCATGCCATAAATAGCCGGCGCCAGTTGCCAGCGCCTCTTCTACGAAGGGCTCGAAGAATTGTGCGGCATCGATTTCGCCCTGGCGCAATGCCGCGAGGTTCTCGGCCATGCGGCAGTCTGCAACGCGGTCGAGCCGACCGGGGTCGAGCCCGGCCTGCCGCAAATCCTCCTGCAGGCAGAGCCACGGAGTTGGCACTTCACTGACCGTCGCAAACCGCATCCGCGCCAGATCGGCGAGACGAAAGTCAGGATTGGGGTGATGGCCGACAATCGAAAATGGGTCGCGGCAGACGATCTCTGCAAAGCAGACGAGCGGGGAGCCGGCATGGTCGTCATGGTGCTTCATGACTCGCATCGGACCCGCCCACAGCACGTCGACTGCGCCGTCGATCAGCGCCCGCTCAGCTTGCCCAGTCCCCGGCGACGGCAACAGCTCGACCTCGAGCCCTTCCGCCACATAGGCCCCGGTCGCATGCGCAGCATAGAACGGCGCATACAGCGCGAAGCGATAATTCTCATAAAGCCGCAGGCGCATTGGCCCTCAACAACTGCGCTGGGGCGTTCCCCTCACCCTCCTGCTGCGCAGGGCTCTCCCTCTCCCCGCAAGCAGTCGCAAGCAGGGAGAGGGTTAGAGTGAGGGGCCGCGGGCCACTGCTCAGAGTACGCCGTCGCGGCGCAAGCCGTCGATTTCGCCGGCGCCGATGCCAAGCCAGTTCTGCAATACCTCGGCGCTGTCGCCGCCGAGCGCCGGCGAGGGCTTCAGCCGCACCGTCTTGCCGTCGATCCGCACCGGCCAGGTCGCCATCTTGTAGTCGCCCTGACGGTGGTGCACGACCTGCATGATGCCGCGCTCCTCAAAGCTCGGCTCGTTGTGCAATTCCATCGTGTCAAACACCGCGCCGGACGGCACGCCCACGGCAATGAGCTTCTCCATTGCCTCGCGCTTCTCGTGCTGGCGGGTCCATTCGCCGATGATCGCGTCGAGTTCTTTTTCGTTCTTGACGCGCAGATCGCCGGTCGCGAACCGCGGATCGTCGATCAACTCCTCGCGCCCGATCAACTTCATCAGCCGCGACCAATGCTCCGGGTTGGCCCGGCTGGTGGTCAGGTAGACATAGTCGTTGGGGCCGCCACCCTTGGCCGGGTATAGCCCTGACGGAGCGTTGTTGCCGCCGCCCGACTTGGCTCCGTTGCGCGGCGCCGGCTTGCCAGTGCGCGCCATTGTACAAAAGCAGGTGCGCATATAGTGGATCATCGCGTCCTGCATCGCCAATTGCAGCCGACGCCCCTGGCCGGTGCGATTGCGCTCGTGCAAGGCGCCGAGAATCGTGGCCGCCATCAGCATGCCGGTGCCGGTGTCGCCAAAGGAGAGCCCAGGCTTGACCGGCGGCAAGTCGGGGTAGCCAGTGACGCTGATCGGGCCGCCGGCGGCCTGCGCGATCATGTCAAAGGCGAGGCCCTTCTCATGCGGGCTGCCTGACCCAAAGCCCTTGACCTGGCAATAAATGATGCGCGGGTTGATTTTCTTGACCGAGTCGTAATCGAGGCCGAGACGCTCGATCGTACCCGGCGCCATATTCTCGACCGTGACGTCGGCCTGCTTCAGCAGATCCTTGACGATCTCGAGGCCCTTGGGCGATTTCAGGTTCAGCGTCAGCGACTTCTTGTTGACGTTGAACTGGTGGAAATACCACGGGTCGTCGTCGGGCTTGCCGGGACGCAGCCGGCGGCCGGGATCGCCGCGCCCCGGGTTCTCAATCTTGACCACCTCGGCGCCGAACCATGCCAAGACCTCGGTCGAGGTGGTGCCCGCCTCGAACTGGGTGAAATCCACTACCTTGACGCCTTGCAGGAAATTGAAGTCCTGAGAGATGTCGCTCATCGCTGGTTCCTTCCGTTACGCGCCGATGCCGGCCTACAGCCTGCGCCATCCCGCGCCCCATCGCAACGCCTTCGCGCCGCGCCTAACCTCCTTTAGCCGATCGTCAGCACCCTAGTGCTGTCCGAAATTTTGCGCAGAAGGTGATCCTTCCCTGCCTTTGCATAAGCGGCGTTTGGCGACGGCGGTACCGGGAGCATATTTCCGCAATCGGACCGGTCAGGCCTCCGCCGTCGTCGGGTCGATCATGCGGCGGATTTCCGTAACCTTGTTGGCCGGGAAGCCACTCTTGCGTGCGTGCTCATGGATGATCGCCTCGTCTTTGGCGAGGTAGACACAGAACGTCTTGTCGCCGGCGACATAGCTCTCGACCCACTGGATGTCCGGGCCGAGCTCCCTGAGCGTCGCGTTCGATTTCTGCGCAGCCTCGCGCAAGGCCTGCCGCTCGGCGCTGCCGATCGCCGGCAACTCGCGTTCGATGATGAATTTGCGCATGATCCTCCTCCATGTTCGGTTGCCGCCGATGGTGGCAGATCAGGCAGAATTGGTAAAGTGTGCGTTATCGCCCCGCGGCCGAAGAAGCCGCCGCCGCGAGCACGGCATATGCCGAGATTGATCGGCTACAAAACTTGCGTCGAGGCCGTTTGGCCCAGACTGTTACTGCGTCGTCGATTTCGGCGTCGGCACGATGCGGGTCACGACCATCGCACTGCGGTCGAGGCAGTTCGGCACGCGCGGCGCGATCTTGGTTTTCCAGTAATCGCTGTCGTAGACCGCCTTGTAGAGGGCCTCGCGCTCGGCCTCGCTCTCGAAGCGGCGCATCCAGACATAGCAGGAATTGTCCGTCTCGCCGCGATAGCTGCCGGTGATGACCATGCCCTTCGATACCTGGAAGGGGATGATCTCCTCTTCCATGATCTTGACCCACTCGTCTATTTTGCCCGGCAAAACCTTGTATTGGCGCAATTCGTAAAATGCCATTTCGGTGATCCTCTGCCAGTTCGGTTGCCTCGCACCAGCATAGTCGCCCAACACCGCGTGCGAAAGCCGGCGCCCGGGTCGCGTAAAAGAAACGCCGCGCCAGCGGCCGCCTCAGCTTCGGCAACGACGCGCGCGATGATCGCGCCCGCCACCTCGATTGCGTGGATCAGGCTGATACGGTGCTCGCAGTCGGCCTCAACGAGGCCGACGGACGCAGCCAGACGTCTCCCCGGGAGACTAGCTCTTTTTCTCCCAATAGCCGGCCGCGGCGGGAAAGACAGTGTGGCAGCGCATCGCCTGAGGCGCGCCGTCCAACGTGTCGGCGGCCGCGCGCCAGACGGCATAATGGGGTGCGGCCCGGTGCGCCTCGAGCGCTGCCTCGTCCCGGTAGGCTTCGAAGAAGTAGTAGACGTTCTGGTCCTGCGCATCCTGAAGAACGTTGAACCGCAAACAGCCCGGCTCGTCCCGCTCGGAGCCGAGGGCATCGACCTCGATCGCCTTTAGAAAACGCTCTCGCCCGTCGGGCTTCACCCGGACCTTCACCCACATCGCCAGCATACCGCCTCCCTTGATCAGCAGGTCGAACTTCCCGCGTTCGCGCTCGGTCCGACCCGCACCGGACTACGGGATCTTACGCGAGCGGTAGGGCGCTGGGAAAGGTTACGCCAAGCAGCAGGCGCGAGGGCACCGTTCAGCACATTCCGCCTCTTGTCTCGTGCCTCGTCTCGAGGGGTCAGAACCCGCGCTTCTCGAAGAAGCGGTTTTCGGGGCGGGGGAGGCCTAGGTTCTCGCGCAGGGTCTGGCCCTCGTATTCGCGGCGGAAGAGGCCGCGGCGCTGCAGTTCCGGCACCACGCGGTCGACGAACTCGTCGAGCCCGCCCGGCACCCACGGGAACATGATGTTGAACCCGTCGCAGGCGTCGGTGTAGAGCCATTCCTCCATCTGGTCGGCGATCATCGCCGGCGTGCCGACCAAGGCCAGTCCGCCATAACTGCCGGCGATGCGGGCCAGGTCGCGCACCGTCAGATTGTCGCGCCGGGCGCGGGCGATGACCCGCTCCCGACCACTTTTGCTGGCGTTCGATTCCGGGATGTCGGGCAACGGCCCGTCGAGATCGAATTTTGACGCGTCGTGGCCGAGCGCAATCGACAGCGAGGCAAGGCCGCTGTCGGGATGCACGAGGCTGTCGAGCAACGCCCGCTTTTCGCGCGCTTCGGCCGCGGTGTCGCCGACGACGACGAGCGCGCCGGGCATAATCTTCAAATGCTCGGGGTCACGCCCAAACCGCTGCATCCGTCCTCTGACATCGCCGTAAAACGCCTGCGCGTCGGCCAGGTTGCCGCCGCTGGCAAAGATCACTTCGGCAGTCTCGGCGGCGAGCTGGCGCCCGGCATCGGACGCGCCGGCCTGGACGATGACCGGCCAGCCCTGGATCGGCCGCGCAATGTTCAACGGGCCGCGCACCGACAGGAATTCACCCTTGTGGTCAAGGATGTGCAGACGCTCGGGATCGAAATAGACGCCGTTTTCGACATCGCGGATAAAGGCGTCTTCGGCCCAGCTGTCCCACAGGCCGGTCACGACATCGAAGAATTCGCGGGCGCGCCGATAGCGCTCGCCATGCTCCATATGCTCGGTCATGCCGAAATTGAGCGCTGAGTCGGGGTTCGAGGTCGTGACCAGATTCCACGCGGCGCGGCCGCCGCTGATGTGGTCGAGCGACGCAAAACGCCGCGCGATCAGATAGGGCGGCTCGAAGGTGGTCGATGCGGTGGCAATCAGCCCGAGATGCTCGGTCATCATCGCCAATGCCGGTAGCAGGGTCAGCGGATCGAACGAGGTGACTGTGGCGCTGCGCTTCAATGCCGCCATCGGCATGTTCAGGACCCCGAGATGATCGGCCATGAACCAGGCGTCGAACCGACCGCGCTCCAGGGTCTGCGCAAACCGGATCAGGTGCTTGAGGTTGAAATTGGCGTCGGGATAGGCGCCGGGATAGCGCCACCATGCGGTGTGGATGCCAACCGGTCGCATAAACGCGCCCAGACGCAATTGTCGCGCTGCTGCCATCGCTGCCCCGTGTGTGGTCTTACCCCATCATGGATCGGTTGCCGCAAACACCGCAATATCCGCTTCATCGGCTGGAAAGGCTGCTATCGCGGGTCCGCCATTAAACCGCGGGAAGATCGACTACATACCCCGCTCTCACGACGCCCCACCCCGCCCTGGCGCGAATCTGCTACGAACAGACCGGCCTACCCGAGCAAAGCGCCAACATTCGCGCAGCCCTGCCGCCGGCTAAGCGGCCGGCGCCTGGACTTTACTTGCCGGTAATACGCCACCCGCCGAATGCGGCTCGAAACGACGACGCCGCGACGGCCGGGAAAATCAGCTCGAATCGGGAAGGGAATCGCGATTTGATGGCACTGCTTGGCAGAGGAGAAGCCCCTACTGACTCGGGACAGGCTTGATCTGCGCGATCTGCGCTTCGCTGAGCCCGCGGATGAAATCCGGCAGCGGGATAAAGCCGACGGGCGTGAGATACTTCGCGCTGTTGCCGCCGGTGGCCGATATGGCCCACCGCAGGAAGGAGCGAAGCGCATGGGCGGTGGCGGCGTCGGGCTGCGCTTTCGACACGAGGGCGTATTCGTAGTTGATCAGCGGGTAGCTGTTCTCGCCGGGGGCGAAGACGAGGCTGATGCGCTCATAAGGCGGCGTGCGCGGGTCGAGCTGAGCGGCGGCGTCGGCAATCGTGTCCGGCGTCGCGAGCAGGAACTGGCCGGCCTGGTTTTTGACCATCGCCGTGCCGAGACCGGCTTTGGCGATCTGGTCGGCGTAGCTGATGCCGACATAGCCGATCGCGTCGGGGGTGCTGGCGAGCGTCTGGACGACGCCGGCGTTGCCGGGCGCGGCTTTTTCCGCAGCGATGTTGGGCCAGGTGATGTCGGTGCCATAGCCGGGATTGTTCTCCCAGGTCTGGGTCGAGAAATCCAGGAACTGGGTGAAGACGAAGGTGTCGCCGGAGCCGTCGGCGCGGCGCACCGGGATGATTGCGTGATGCGGGAGCGCCGCACCCGGGTTCATCTCCTTAATCGCCGGGTCGTCCCACTCGGTGATGGCGCCGGTATAGATCGCCGCGAGGGTCGGACCGTCGATTTTGAGGTGCGCCCCGTTCAGACCCGGCAGGTTGTAGTTGATCGTCTACGGCGGAGATGGCGAGCGGGATATCGAGGATCTGCGGGTTCTGCGCCGCGACCTCGTCCGAGAGATAGGCGTCGGAGGCGCCGATGCGGACGGAGCCCGCGATCGCCGCTTGGTTGCCGGCGCTGGAGCCGGTGGAAGCCGCGGTGATTTCGACGTCGGGCGTCACGCTCTTGTAGCCGGCGATCCAGGCCTGGAAGAGCGGGAAGAGCAAGGTCGAGCCGGTTTCGTTGAGGGTGATGCCGGCCGCGTGCGCGGGCGCGGCCGCCGAATGCCAAGACGATGGCGGCGCCCGGCGAGCGCGCGGCGAAGTTTCTCGGTCATGACTGCCATCTCCAGGCAAACGTTCAGCGCCCGATCCGTGTCGAGATTCACGCCAGTGGTTTCGATGCGGAACATCCAGGTCACGACCGCGCCGAGCACCGAGCTGACCGCGAGGGTGTAAAGCAGCGTGCGGGTGCCCATGGAGACCAGCAGGATCGGGAAGCCGAAGGTCGTGGCGACCGCGCCGACCTTGCCGATCATCGCCGCGAAGCCCGCGCCCATGCCGCGCACCTCGGTCGGGAACACCTCGCCTGCGAGCAGGTAGGTCTGCGCGTTCGGGCCGATATTGGTCATGAAGTTGAACAGCATGACGCCGGCCATGATGAGGTAGAGCTTGGTCGCGCCGGCCGCATCGATCGACAGCGTGGCGATGACGAGCCCGACCGCGCAGCCGAGGAAGCCGAAGACCTGCAGGCGGATGCGCCCGAACTTATCGGAGAGCGCGATCGCGAAGATGATGCCGACGACCAAGCAGCGAGGTCGTCAGCGCCGCGGCCTCGGCCGAGTGGATACCGCTCGCGATCAGGTCGGCGGGGCTGCGGATCTTGTCGGGACCGCTGCCGAGAGCGGCGGCGATCATGGTGGGGGTGAAAACGCCGATGCCGTAAGTGCCGAGATCCTGCAGGAACCACGGCGCCGACGAGAAGATCGTGGCGCGGAGGTTGTGCCCCTTGAACAGCGCCAGGAAGGACTGCTTCGACGCGCTCGCCTCGTCGGCGACATGGCGCGACGAGCGCCACCGCTTGCGGGTAGAGCGGCTTACGGTAGAGCAGGCGCGTCACGGCTTTTTCCGCCTGTTCATGCGCGCCGCGCACGATCAGCCAGTTCGCGCTTTCCGGTGATGAAGAAGCGGCCGACGGTGATCAGCACTGCCGGCACCAGCGCGGTCGCGTACATCCACCGCCAGGCATCGAGGCTCGGGTCGAGCACCAGCACGAAGGCGCCGATCGCGATGCCGCACATGGCGCCCACCGCCTGGAAGGCGAAGGCGCCGAGCACAAGGCGGCCGCGCGCGGCGCTCGGGATGTTCTCGGAGATGATCATGTGCGCGGTCGGGTAGTCGCAGCCGAGCGCCATGCCGATGCCGAACAGGCAGATCACCAGCGAGAGGAAGTTCCCGCACCATGATCAGCAGCGCGAGGAACAGGCAGAAGATGATCATCTCGGCGATGAACATGCGCTTGCGGCCGAAATAGTCCGCCAGGCCGCCGAGCAGGATGGTGCCGACCAGGATGCCCGCGAGGCTCGCCGAGGTGACGAATCCCGTCTGCGGCGGCGGCGAGGTGGAATTCGCGGGCGATCAGCGGCACCGTCACGCCGCCCATGAAGACGACGAAGCCCTCGAAGAACTTGCCGGAGGCGGCGAGCGTCCAGATGCGCCACTGCATGCCCGTCATCGGCGTAGATTTCAGCCGCGGTGCCGTCGGACCACACCGGCAATTCGTCGATGTATTCCTGCACCGTCCGCGCATTGGCCTGCGCGGGTTGGATGGAATCAGCGATATCGGTCATGCCGAACTCCCTTTTCGTTACACTGCCTTGCGCGGCCTTCGGCCGCCGGGATCAGAGCTGCGGGCGTCCGAAAATGGCCATAGCGCTTTCGCCGAGGCACATGAAGTTTTGATGACAAGATCGGTAGCGGTCCGGCTCCCGATGAACGCCGGCTCACGCTCAGCCGATTTGACCGGAGTCGAGTGCAGGGTGAGGCCGGGCATGTAGGTGGGCGGGTCGAGGCCGACGCCGACCAGATTGCCGAACAGCCGGGCGAGGATGCGACGGTCGGTCTCGGGAAGGGGCGGCTTCAGGATCGAGGCGATGTTGGTGCGCAAATGCTCGGGGTCGCCGGTGCCGAACAGCACCACATCGACCCCCGGCTCGTGGCGGACAAAGCGGTAGGCCGCCTCGGTAATGGTCGCGGCGCCGCCATCTGGTTCATGGATCAGGAAACCGAGCGGGTTCGGGGCGTCGGCAAGCCAGCGCGGCAATTGCCTGCTGGCGGTAAGCTCGCGCAGCGCGGTTTTCAGCCGCTCCGGCTTTGAGAAGATGTTGCGCACAACGAACATCAGCAAGGTGCCGACGCGATTTGCGATCGTGCGCGGAAAGACATTCGTCCGCGCATTCTGATGCATCATATGGAATCCAAGCATGACGACGTCCCACAGCCCGTCCTCGACCGCGCGCTGGAGCATCCTGTGCTCGGCGTCGCTGGAGCCGGTTTCAGTGACGCCGAGATGGCGGATCTTGCCTTTCTCCTTCTCCTTCAGCAGCGCGGGTGCGATCACATCGCGGGCCCGCTCATAAGCCTCCAGCGAAACGCCGTGGAGCTGGAAGATGTCAATGCAGTCGATGCCGAGCAGCTTCAGCGAATTGTCGAGGCTCGCCACCGTGTGGTCGACAGCGGGTCGGCCTCCACTGCGCGGGATCCACGCCTTGGTGGCGATCACCACCTGATCGCGCGGCATCGACTTCAGGGCTTTGCCCAGAACCGCTTCGGTGCCGTAGACAGCAGCGGTGTCGAACAGATTGACCCCGAGGTCGAACGCCTGGTGTACGAGCTCCACGGCATCGGCCTCGTTTTTGCCGGTGCCGAGCCCGAGCCGGCTAAACCCGCCGCAGCCCAGCCCCGCGACGCTGACTTTGAGACCAGTCCGGCCAAGTGTCGTGTATTCCATTCGTCGCTCTACGGGCGCCTCGCGCCCCGTTGATGCAGAAAGCCGATCTCGAAATCTACCCGTTACCGTGGTGCTGTGGTACTGCTCGTGCCATCCGCGCCGGTAAGCCAAGCCTTCGCCGCAGCCAGGTCGGATAGACGGAACAACCGGACCTCGTGCGGGAAGAACGGCTTGAACATGCTGACGGCGCCGCGCAGCCATGCATGATCGGCGACCACTGCGATGCGGCTGAAATCGTGCCAATGCTTCACACCGAAGGCGCCGTCGTCCCACAGCGCTCCGAGTTCAAAGCCGGTGAAATTGTCGCCAATCACGTAAAGCATCTTGATCGGACCCTTGGCCATCATCGCTTCGGCGTTCGGGATCAGTACGTTCAGGTAATCCTCGTGGGTGATCTTGCCGCTGGCCTCGATTCCCAGCACCGTCGGCGGCAAATCTTCAATCAGCTTCAACACCGTCTTTCTCCGATCGTGAGGCGAGACCTTCGACCCGGCCCAGACCAAATCTTCGGTATCGGCGATGGTCTGGGGTTACCGCGGCGCCGCATTGCTCATGCCAGCCGGCCCACATATTGCTCGAGCAAAGCCCATGCCTGGTCGCCAGATTCTTTTTTCATGTCGGCGTAAAAGCCAGATTTACGCAGCGCGTCCTGAAACGGCTTTGTGTCGGGACTGTTGAAGACCATGCCCTTGCTCTCGAGGATCTTGGTTTCGTTCATAGTCATGACCTGCCAATCACCCCGTTCCAACAGCGCCTTCGCGTTAAACTCCTCGGTGGCGAGCTGCTGCAAATCGGGAGGCAGCCGCTGCCACGCTGCATTGCCAAAGCAGACGTGGATGCCGGCCCAGGTGTGCTTGGTCATGCTGCAATATTTCTGGACCTCGTAGAGTTTGGCGGTGTCGATCAGCACCAGCGGGTTTTCCTCACCGTCGACTACGCCCGTCTGCAAGGCGCTGTAGACTTCGCCGAAACTGATCGGGATCGGCGACGCGCCGAGATGCTGGAAGAGCGCGATCAGATAGGGCGCCACCGGCACGCGGATCCTGAGCCCCTTCAAATCGGCCGGAGTTTGGATCGGCTTGGTTCGGGTTGTGATCTGGCGGAAACCGTGGTCATAGCAGTTGTGAACCGTCTGGAAGCCGATCTGGCGGGCGAGAGAACGCAGATGGTTGCCGAGGTCGCCATCCATTGCTTTCCAAATGTTATCGTAGCCGAGAAAGGCGTAGCCGACGCCAAAGATGCCAAAGGCCGGGTTTCTTGTCGCGAGCAGGTCCATTGGCAGGAAGTACATCTGGGCGATTGTCTGCGACAGCATCGCCGTATCCTGGCCGAGCACGCTGTTGGTGTAGAGGGTAATGTCGAGGCGGCCATCGCTCTGTTCCTTGATCGCCTTCATGGCTTCGCGGCCACGGATACACATCGGATGCGCATCCGGGAGGGCCGTACCGCATTTATAGGTGAATTCCGCGGCGTTGGCGGGCCAGTGAAGGATCGCCGGCGCGACGACGCCGGTTGCGGCCACCGCGGCGCTGGACAGCAGTATTCGGCGCGACACTCTCATCGGCATTCCCTCCGAGCAGCATTCGGCGAATGTGCTCCAGCCAATTTTTCGGCAGGTTGCCGAGCTTCGCGAAAGGGTGTCAAGGAGCGCAGGCACAAGACGGCTAGGTGTGGCGCTTGCTGGCAAAGCGTGCGAAATTGGGTAACGCTGAGTTTGTGGCATCGCCGCCGAACCGCCGCGGCAGCCGATCCGGAGAGACGTAGCATGATCACGAAATTCACCACGGTCTATGCCGGCCACGTCGATCTTCCCGACCGCGGGCAGGACACCACCCCGGCCAACGAGAGGCGCTATTCGAACCAGCATCTGGCCAGCGTGTTCGAGAAGACCGAGGCGATCGCAAAAAAGATGGACGCGCTCGGTTATGAGACCCTGTGGCTCGCCGAACACCATTTCCAGCACGAAGGCTATGAGTGCATCCCTAATATTCTGATGCTGGCGGTGCATCTGGCGCATGTGACCAAGCAGCTCAAGGTCGGCTGCGGCTTCAATATCGTCCCGATGTGGCACCCGCTGCGGCTCGCCGAGGATTTCGCGACCGCAGACATCCTGACCGGCGGGCGGGTCGTGTTCGGCGTCGGCCGCGGTTACCACACTCGCGAGGTCGAAACCTTTGGCGGACCGATGCTCGACGGTGAAGCCAACCGCGAGGTGTTCGAGGAAGGGGTCGAGATCATTTTCAAGGCGTTCAACGAAGAGTCGTTCTCGCACAAGGGCGCGCGCTACACCCTGCCGCCGCGCGTCCCTTACCGCGGCTATGAGTTGAAGGAACTGACCCTAGTGCCGCGCCCGATCCACCGCCCGGTCGAATGCTGGCAGCCGATCGTCAGCGCCAGCCCACGGGGGCTCGATTTCATGGTCAAGCACGGGATCAAGGGTGCGGTCGGCGGCGGTGCGGCGACGATGCAGGCCGGGCCGATCACCGCTTATCGCGATGCCGCGGCGCGCGCCGGCAAGGAGCTAAAGCTCGGCGAGGATCTGCAGCTCGGCCTGCATTTCCATCTCGCGCGGAGCCGCGAGCAGGCGGTCCGCGAGATCAAGCCGATCTACGAGGAGCATGTGAAGATGTTCGCGCCACTGGGCTTTGTGCCCGGGCTGACGCCGGCGCAGGCCGACGCGGTGGCGCATCGCGGCGGCTGGGACGCGGCCGGGGTGCCGACTGTGGAGCATTACATGAAACTGGGCTCGTGGTTCGCCGGCACCCCGGAACAGCTGGTCGAGCTGCTGAAAGGCTTCGAGGAACGCTATCCGGGCATGCAGCATATCAGTCTGTCGAGCCCGATCGGAACGCCCCAGGCGACAATGCTCGAACAGTTCCAATGGGTCGCCGAGGAGGTCATGCCGGCGTTTCGGACCAGCCGGGCCTGAGCTTCCGACGCCGCGCGCTGTGCTCGCCCGGCGAACCCTGTCGTTCGCCGCCAGCGTTGCTCGAAACGCTCGACGATCGGCTCTCACAGCGGCAGGCCGCGGACGAGGCGGGGGAGGTCGCCGGTGATGCCCATCGCGTCGCGCATCAGAAAGCGCTTCAAGGGGGGCAGACGGTCGACGGCGGCGAGGCCGAGATCGCGGACCAGGCGCAGCGGTGCGATCGAATTCGAGAACAGGCGATTGAGGCCGTCGGTCACGGCGGCCAGCAATAACGCGTCGAGGCGGCGCCACTGCTGATAGCGGCGCAGCAGCACGTCGTCGCCGATGTCGAGGCCGAGACGGCGGGCGTCGATGATGATTTCGGCGAGTGCCGCCACGTCGCGGATGCCGAGATTGAGCCCTTGCCCTGCGATCGGGTGGATCACATGCGCCGCCTCGCCGATCAGCGCCAACCGCTGGCCGACATAACGCTCGGCCAGCATCAGCTGGAGCGGATAGGTCCAGCGTGGCCCGATCGGCTCGACCGCGCCGAGGAAGTCGCCGAAGCGCGCTGCGAGCTCGGCGGCGAAGGCGGCGTCGGGCAGGGCGATCAGGCTGGTGGCGAGCTCTGTTCGCTCGGTCCACACAATCGACGAGCGGCTGCGGGTCATCGGCAGGATCGCGAACGGCCCCGCCGGCAGAAAATGCTCGACCGCGATGCCGGCATGCGGGCGTTCGTGCCGCACCGTCGTGACGATCGCAGTCTGCGGATAGCGCCATTCGACGGTGTGGATGCCGGCGGCGCGGCGCAGCGGCGATCCGGCGCCGTCGGCCGCAGCAACCAGGCGGGCGGTGAGCCGCCACCCGTCGGAAAGGGCGGCCTCGGCGGCGAAGGGCGATGTATCGACGCCGCCAACCTCAACCGGGGCGAGGAAGGCGAGGGTCGGGAGCGATCGCGCGTGCTCGAGCAGGGCGCGGCGCAGCACCCGGTTCTCGACGATCCAGCCGAGCGGCGCATTGGCGCCCAGTTCGCGATGATCGTAATGCAGAAACAGCAGCGCGTTGTCGTCGGCGACGCGAATTTCGAGGATCGGCTCGGCCTCGGCGGCGATGAATGGCCACAGGCCGAGGGCGCTCAACACCTGCTGCGAGCCATAGGCGATCGCCGAGCTGCGCCCGTCAAAGCCCTGGTCGAGCATCGCGGCCGGGTCTTGGCGGTCGACGAGTGCTACGCCGAGCCCGGCGCCGGCGCAGGCGATACCGAGCAACAGCCCATTGAGACCGCCCCCGGCGATCAGCAGCTCCGCATTGTCGCTCATCGCCAAAAGATGAAGCGCGGCCGACGCACTGTCCAGATTACTTCCGCCACACGGCGTGATTGCAGTCGGCCGAGGCCTCGGCAACGAACGGTTTCGCGCTGGCCGAGGATGTCGTAGAGTGCCGGCACAGCGTGCGTAGGGGATCGCACGGTCTTGGGGGAAGGCCGGCATCGGGGGAAGCATGGCCAGATCGATGGGTTTTTCGGTTGGTGCGCGCGGGCGTCATCTGCGCGCCTGGACGGAGGCGCTCGCGGCGCTGAAGCGGCGCGTCTTCGAGACCTTGGGCTTTGGACTGCTGCTCGGCGCACTCCTCGTAGCCGCGGCGCTGTTTTCCTATGATCCGCAGGACCCATCGCTGGACACGGCGGTCGATTCCGGAGCGCACAACTTCCTCGGTTATGACGGCGCCGTGCTCGCCGACATCTTGCGCCAGAGTCTGGGGCTCGCTGCCTTCGTGATCCCGATCGTGCTGTTCGGCTGGTCCTTGCGGCTGCTGCTCGACCGTCCGCTGCGATCCTTGTGGCGCAAGCTCGGCCTGCTGCCGGCCGCGCTGGTTCTGGCGGCGCTGGCGCTGTCGATCCTCGATCAATCGGCGCTTTGCGCCGCGCCGGGCTGCGGCGGCGCCGTCGGCTGGGAGCTGCAGCGGTTGTTAACTCTGGCCGGGCTCGGAACCGCGGCATTGCCGATCGCGATGATGGCGGCAGCCGGCCTCGGCCTTTTGCTGTTGTTGATACTCGGACTTTCCTGGCGCGACTGGCGCGACCTCGGCGCGGGCGCGGGGAGCGGCGCCGGCCGTGTCGCGGTCTTGTCAGGGCGCGGAACAGTGGCGGCGGCCGGGTTGGGCGGAAGGCTGCTCAGGCGCTGGTGGCATGCCCGATCGGGCCGCGCCAGCCACCCCTCCGCCGGGTCGGAGCCGCGTCTGGGGGAGGTCGTGGCACGGCTGCCGGACCGGCGTGAGCCGCGTATCGACCGTGGTGGACCGCCGCAACCCGGCGACAAGGAACGCGAGCGAACCGGCCTGATCCGGTTTATCGCGCCGCAGCCGAGGCCGCCGACGCCGGGTAGGCGCGGCGAGGAAGAGCGCCAGCCCAGGCTCGACCTTGTGCCCGACGAAGAGCCGGTTCTGCCCTCGCTCGAGCTGTTGGAAAAGCCGCCCGCCGCCAAGGCCGCTGCCGTCGACGAGGATGCGCTCGACAAGAACGCCCGGATGCTCGAAACGGTGCTCGAGGATTATGGTGTGCGCGGCCAGATCGTCCAGGTCCGCCCCGGTCCGGTGGTGACGCTGTACGAGCTCGAGCCGGCGCCGGGCATCAAGGCGTCGCGCATCATCGGTCTTGCCGACGACATCGCCCGCTCGATGAGCGCCATCTCGGTCCGCGTCGCGGTTGTGTCGGGGCGCACGGTGATCGGCATCGAGTTACCGAACCGCAAGGCTGAGACCGTGTTTCTGCGCGAGTTGCTCGATTCGCCGACCTATGAAAAGCACCCGGGCCGTCTCGCCCTGATTCTCGGCAAGGATATTTCGGGCGAGCCGATCCTCGCGGACCTCGCCAGAATGCCGCATCTGCTGATCGCTGGCACGACCGGGTCGGGAAAGTCCGTCGGCATCAACACGATGATCCTCTCGATTCTGTACCGGATGCCCCCCGACCGCTGCAAATTCATCATGGTCGATCCGAAAATGCTGGAGCTGTCGGTTTATGACGGCATCCCGCATCTGCTAGCTCCGGTCGTCACCGATCCGCGCAAGGCCGTCCTGGCGCTGAAATGGACGGTGCGCGAGATGGAGAACCGGTATCGCAAGATGTCGAAGCTCGGGGTGCGCAACATCGACGGCTTCAACGCCCGGCTCGCCGAGGCTGCGGCCAAAGGCGAAAGCCTGGTCCGCAAGGTGCAGACCGGCTTCGACCCCGAGACCGGCGAGCCGATCTTTGAGCCGCAACCCTTCGACACCAGCGAATTGCCGCTGATCATCGTCGTCGTCGACGAGATGGCCGATCTGATGCTGGTCGCCGGCAAGGACATCGAGGCGGCGATCCAGCGCTTGGCGCAGATGGCGCGCGCGGCCGGCATTCACATCATCATGGCCACCCAGCGTCCGTCGGTCGACGTGATCACCGGCACGATCAAGGCGAATTTTCCGACCCGGATCAGCTTTCAGGTCACCTCCAAGATCGACAGCCGCACGATTCTCGGCGAAGGCGGCGCCGAGCAACTCCTCGGCCGCGGCGACATGCTCTACATGGCGGGCGGCGGGCGCGTCACCCGCGTCCACGGCCCGTTTGTCTCGGACGAGGAGGTCGAGCGCGTCGTCTCGTTCCTCAAGGCGCGCGGCGAGCCTGACTACATCGACGAGATCACCGAGGACGACGAGGCTTCGTTCGATCCGCTAGCCGGCGAGGACGATGGCGAATCGGGCGACATGCTGTATCGGCAGGCGGTCGCGGTTGTTTGCCGTGAGCGCAAGGCGTCGACCAGCTTTGTGCAGCGCCATCTGCAGATCGGCTACAACCGGGCGGCGCGGATCATCGAACGGATGGAGGCCGAGGGCGTCGTCAGCGCCGCCAATCATGTCGGCAAGCGGGAGGTCCTGGCGCGCGGCGGCGATTGAGCGCAATTGACGCGGGCGGCCGCCGCTCTCATCTCCCCGGAACCGTGGTTGGAACCGGAAAAGGGCGATATGGCCGGGATCGGGAAAAGTCGAGGGCCGGGGGCTGTTTCACGAGAGCGTCGAGGTCTCCTCCGCGGCGTGCTGTTGACCGCGGGCTTGGCGCTTGCGCTGCTGCTGCCGCCGGAGGTTTCCGCGTGCGCCGATGCGCCACCGCAGCCGGCGGTATTAAACGCGCAGGACCAGGCCGATCTGCAGCGAATCGCCGCGTATCTGAATGGCATCGGCACGATGACCGCCCGATTCCACCAATATTCGGCCAATGGCGGCACCGCCGAAGGCTGGGTGTGGATGGAGCGGCCGGGCCGGATGCGCTTCCAATACGATCCGCCGACCCCGATTCTGCTGATCGCCGACCGTTTTTATGTCTACTACGTCGATACCCAGTTGGCCGAGATGTCGCAAGGTCGGGCTGAAATTCACCCCGGCATGGTTTCTGCTGCGCGTTCCGATCAGCTTCGCTGACCTCGTCGTCACCCGCTTCGAGCGCGGCGACAATTCGCTGCGGATCACGGTCGTCGATCCCAAGGCGCCGGACAACGGCAGTCTGACGATGGAGTTCAGCGACCAGCCGCTGGCTTTGCGCCAGTGGACGATCGTCGATCAGCAGCATCACACAACGACGGTATCGCTGTCCGAAGAGCAATTCGGTATGGCGCTCGACCCCAAGCTGTTTGTATACCAGGATCCCTACGCCAACAGCCGCCGCTACAACGATAATTGAGCCCAGCCTGATGCCAGCCCGTCCTTCGCCGATCGTCGGTATTCCCGCCTGTATGCGCACGATCAACGAGCGGGTATTTCATACGGTCACCGACAAGTATCCGAACGCGATCATCGCGGCGACCGGATGTCTGCCGGTGCTGATCCCGGCGATCGGGTCCAAGGTCGATATGTGCGGCGTGCTCGACGTGCTCGACGGCTTGCTGCTGACCGGCAGCCCTTCCAATGTCCATCCGAGCGAGTATGGAGACGAGCCGCTCGACGCCGAAATCCTGCATGATCCCGAGCGCGACGCGACGACCCTGCCGTTGATCCGCGAAGCGGTGCGGCGCGACCTGCCGGTGTTGGCGATTTGCCGCGGCATTCAGGAGCTCAACGTGGCTTTGGGCGGCACTTTGCATCAACGGGTGCACGAGGTTCCGGGCCGGCTCAATCACCGCTACCGAAAGGAATCGCCGGATGGCGCCTATGGACCCGCGCACCCCGTGGCCCTGACCGCTGGGGGGTTGCTCGCCGGGCTCGCCGGCAGCCTCGAGATCATGGTCAATTCGCTGCATTCGCAAGGGATCGACCGCCCGGCTCCACGGCTTCGCGTCGAGGCGGTAGCGCCCGACGGCCAGATCGAAGGGGTGAGCCTGCCCGAAGCGCGGTTCGTCGTCGGCGTGCAGTGGCATCCCGAGTACAAGGCGCTGGAAAACCCGTTCTCGGCGGCCCTGTTCGCCGCCTTTGCGCGGAGTTGCCATGCAGCCGCCGCGGGTGTCGCCACGGCCAGTCGCGCGGCGTGAGCGAGCCCGGATTGGTTCCGCCGCACTGCATGCGTTTTTTTTGTTTCGGGCATGCACGAAATGGGGTTTGTTTTCCCTTGAGCCGATCCCACTTTTTATATCCAGAAGCGGGGAGAGCATGATGCTCTCTCAAAAACGGCCCCGTCTCCCCTACGGGACCGATTTCCCCCAAACGCTTCTGACATGCAGGCGCCCGGTCTTCCCCCCGACCGGGCGCCGTTGTGTTTGCGGCGGCCGGGTCTTCCGCAGATTGCCGGGTGATGAGCCTGCGCGGCTCGCCACCTGGAACATCAACTCGGTGCGGCTGCGCATCGACAATGTCTGCCGACTGATCGCGGAGTGGGCGCCCGACGTCCTGTGCCTGCAGGAGACCAAGACGCCGGACGAGCTCTTCCCGCACGAGGCGATTGAAGCGCTCGGCTATCGCCACCAGCTGGTGCACGGGATGAAGGGCTATAACGGGGTCGCCATCCTCTCGCGGCTCCCGTTCGAAACGCCCGAGACCAGAAGTTGGTGCGCCCGCGCGGATTGTCGGCACGCGACCGCGGTACTGCCTGGCGGCATCGAGCTGCACAACATCTACGTTCCGGCCGGCGGCGACATCGCCGATCCGGAAGCTAACCCGAAATTCGCCCACAAGCTTCAATTTCTCGATGAGGTCACCGCCTGGTTTACCGCAGAGCGGGCTGGCGGACGCGCGATGGTCGCGGTCGGAGACTTCAACATTGCCCCGCTCGAGGCCGATGTCTGGTCGCACAAGCAATTGTTGAGCGTCGTCAGCCATACCCCGGTCGAGGTCGACCGCCTCGGCCGCTTGCAGCAGGCCGGCGGTTTTGTCGACGCGGTACGGCATTTTGTTCCACCGCCGGAGCGGCTCTATACTTGGTGGAGCTATCGCGCCCGCGATTGGGCGGCCTCGGACCGGGGCCGCCGCCTCGACCACATCTGGGCGACCCCTGCGCTCGTCGGCGCCATATCCGAGACCCGGATCTATCGCGACAGCCGCAGCTGGGACAAAGCCTCCGACCACGTCCCGGTCATGCTGACGATCGGCGAGTGATGCAGCGGTAGAGGTTGTAGCGGCCGGCGGCGACCCCTTCCGGCAGCCCCAGCCGAACCAGCTCAGGAGCGGCGATCGACGGTTCGCTGACGAGAACCGCGCCTTGGCGCAGCAGCGGAACAATAAGCGGCACTAGTTCCTCGGCGAGCGCTCGGCTCGCGGCAACGTCGCCGCTTGCCGGGTCGAGATGGGCCAACGCGATCCGGCCTTCGAGCCATTCGCACGCGGCTCGCAGCGTGTCGCGCATGTCGCCGAGCAGCAAAAATTCGGGCGGCGGCACGCAATCCGGGATGGGCGGCGACCCGGCGCTCGCAGACGTAGATTTGCCGGTTCGGGACACAGCTCGCGCAGATGATCGTAGGTACGGCCGTTGCCGAGCCCGAGCTCGAGCGCCGGCCCGTCGAGACCGCCGACCAGTTCGGCCGCCATGTCGAGGCAGGCGCGCTGCGCCTCGAGCCGGCGGATGAAGCTGTCGAGCCGGCTCACCGCGGCTCAGGCGGACGGATCAGGCGGCAATCCCGGTCTTCTCGCGCAGCCGCTTGACCTCGGCGAGCGAGGTGCGCAGCTGATTGTTGGTCAGCTTCGAGCCGGTGCGCCAGTTCCTGCATGATCGAGACCGAAATATTGGGGAATTCACGCACCATGCGCATGAACGGCTCCTTCGAGATGCGCAGGGCGATAAGTCGATCCTTGGCGCGGACCGTCGCATTACGCGGCGTGTTGCACAGTATGCCCATCTCGCCGACGGTCTCATTGGCGCCGAGCGGTCGCCAGGATCACCGGCCCGGCGGGCGTCTCGGCGAAGACCTCGGCGTGCCCCTCGATGATCAGATAGGCGGCATCGGCGGGATCGCCCTGGCGCATGATCAGCTTGCCCGGATCGAACCCGACCCGCTCGCTCATGAACGCCAGGAGCTTCAGCCTGGACGGCTCGACCTCGGCGAACAGCGGCACCCGCCGCAACAATTCGAATTCCTGCTTCAGGCTCATTTACCTCCCTCCGTTCTCTTGCTGTCGGTTCGGTCATTCGGCTGCGAGGAGAAAGGACATCAGCGAACCCTTGGGCTCGAGTTCGGCAGGGGTCCCCTGCTCCTGCAGCTTGCCGTTGCCCATGACGAGCACCCGGTCGAAGTTGCGGGTCAGGCTTGCGCGGTGCAGCACCCAGATGAGGCCGCGACCGGCGAATTCGTCCATCAATCCCTTGGTCACTTTCGCCTGGGCCTGCCCGTCGAGCGCCGAGGTCGCTTCGTTGAGGATCAAGAGATCGGGCCGCTTGAGCACGGCGCGGGCGATCGCCGTCTTTTGCCGCTCGGCCAAGGACAGACGCGATCCTCCGGTGCCGACATTGTAGTCGAGCCCGACTTCGATAACGGTCTGGCGGAGCGCCAGAGTGTCGATGATCTCGGCCAGCAATTTGGGGATGCGCAACGGCGCATCCGCCTCGCCATAGGCGATCTTGCCGAACAGGATGTTGTCCTGAACGGAGGCGGCGGCGTTGTATCGCTCGACGTCGAAGAACTCGATCTGGCGCTGCCCCTCGGGCGGAAGATCGGCGCGAAACACCCGTCGCGCCTCGAGCAGACGTTTCTGCATCGGCTCGTCGAGGACATCGAGCCGGTGCCGCGCCGGGATCAGCTTGAACGGCAGCGAGAGCAGCCGTGCGCGATCCTCCTTGCCGAGCGCGGCCGTTCCGCCCTTGCCGATCCGCCCGAGGATCGCGGCAAATTCGGGCAAGTCATTGGCGCCGATGAAGCTGAACTGCTCAAAAAAGGCGTGGTCCGGAGGCAAGTCGGCGAACAGCTCGACCATGGTTTCGGCAACTTCCTTGCCGGCGTCGACTAGGTCGTCGATCAAACCAACCTTGGTTAGAACCTGCAGCACATAATTGTTGTTGGCGAGCGCCTCGAACTCGAAGGCGGGACCGATCGGTGTTCCGAACAGCAGGTTCTCCGCGACCGAGGCATTGGTGTTGAACCGTTCCGGATCATAAGTTTCGACGAGGTTGGCGATCTCATCTTCGACCAGTCGGCGGGCCAGCGCCTTACGCGCTTCGAGCAGCCGCGCGGCCGTCTCCGGTTCGCTCTCGGGATCGAGGCGCCAGCGCAGCCCAAGACTGTAGACGTCGCTGTCCGAGTCGAGTTTGACGAGCACCTCGGTGATGCGCCGCGACAGCGCCTCGCGATCGGCGACTCCGGCAGCCTCGTAATCGATCCAATCGGCATGGATGTCAAAATCGATGTTGCCGGATCTTCGTGCCTCAAATAACTGCCTGACCCGGCGACGGGCTTCCGCGCCGTCGTACTCTGCCGGGCGCACTGGCGCGTGGCGCAGCGATAGCAGCAGATTGTCGCGCAAGGTGCCGGCAAATAGATAGGGCATCGCGCCGACATAGCCGATCCGCCGTCCGGTCACCGCGACCGGCAAGGTGGCGAGGTCGACGCTGCCGATCGTGATCCGCCCACTCGTCGGCGGAACCATGCGGGCAAGCATCAAGGCGAGCTCGTTCTTGCCGCTGCCACCCTGACCGATAATCGCGACGTGTTGAGCGAGGGGGACGCTGAAGCTGACGGCGTCGACAACGCGGCTGCCGTCATCCTCGGCGAGCGACAGATTGGCGGCGACAACATCGCCGGTAAACGGCGGCACCGTTTCGGGTTCGTCGCGTTGCAGCCGAGCGTCCATCATGCCGGCGGGTTGGAATTGCTCGACGATCTGCTCGTACTTGATTTTGGAATCCTGGAAGGACTGATAGAAAGTAAGCAATTCATTCCACGGCGCGCCTAGCTCCTTCTGGGCGATCAGCACCGCCACCAGCGAGCCCACCGACAGACTGCCGTGGATCACCAGGTAACCGCCGATCAAAAAGAAGAAAAACGGCGTCAGCTGCCCCATGAAGTTGTTTAGGAATTTGACAAAGAATTTGCGCTGATAAATCTCGAAGCGGATGTCGTAGATCGTACCGAGCAGATGAGCGAAACCAGTCAGCTGAAGCCTGATCGCGTCGTTGGCGAGAATGTCGGTCATCCCGGTCGCCGATTTCCTGGACGCGGTCGGCAACCTGGCGGACGGTGCGAACCCGGCGTCGGTTGAGCTGGTTGACCTTGCGCTGCAGTTTCGGGATGACGTAGCCCTGCACCGGATAGAGCGCCACCGCGGCCAGTCCAAGAACCGGATCCTGCATGAACATGAACAGGATGTTGGTCAGCAACGTGCCGCCCTGGAACGCCGGGGTCGCCACCGCATCGCCGACGAAGCCTCCGAGCGACTCGCACTCGGCGGTGATCATCGGAATGATCTGAGCAGACGAGTTTTTGTTGAAATAGGATAGCGGGAACAGCAGCATCCGCTGATACAGCTGATAGCGGAAGCGCCGCAGCATCCGCTCGCCAAGCCGGCCTTTATAAGTATTCATAAAATACTTAAACCCACCATTAATCAATACCACCACCAGGAATGCGACGCACAGCACCAACAGATAGTGAATTTGATCGAACTGGATACCAAAGTATGTCTGCGGGACATATTTTGGCTTGATCGCCTTGTTGGTGATTATTTTTGGCAGCTGGAGCTGATAATAAAGGAACGGGAAGGACGCCAGGGTCAAAAACAGCAGGAAAATCTGTTGGGGCAGGCTGAAGCGCAAAATGAACCTGTAGATCGAGGGCTCGAGCGCGGTCGGGTCCTTGGTCGGGATTTCGGGCGGCGGTGGCGGCGACGGCGCGGCCGCTGGTTCGACCCAATCGGGAAGAACCCGACGACGCTCCTGTGCGGGTCGCACCACCTCCTCGGCCGTGCTGAGGACGGCCGCCACCCCTTTCATCGCGGCAGGCTCCATAAAAAGATCATTTCCCCACCCGCGCCCCTATGCAATAGTCAAGCCGCAGGCATGCGCGAGGGGACGTAAGTGGCCGGTCGGCGTCATCAGCGGCGTGTGCTGATTTACAGCCACGACAGTTTTGGCCTCGGTCATTTGCGCCGCTGCCGCGCGATAGCCCATTCTCTGGTTGAGGTGGATCCCGCGCTGTCCATCCTGATCCTGTCGGGGTCGCCGATCATCGGCAGCTTCGATTTTCGTGCCCGTGTTGATTTTGTGCGCGTACCCGGCGTCATCAAGCTGCGCAACGGCGAGTACGTCTCGCTCGGCCTCCATATCGACATCGAGGAGACGTTGGCGATGCGCTCTTCGATCATTCGCCATACCGCCGATATTTTCGACCCCGACCTGTTGATCGTCGACAAGGAGCCCTTGGGGCTGCGCGGCGAGGTGCGCGACACATTGCAGCTGATGCAGCGCCGGCGGGCGACGGTGGTCCTTGGGCTGCGCGACGTGATGGACGATCCCGAGGCGCTCGAGAGCGAATGGGAGCGCAAAAATGCGGTCCCGGCGCTGTCCGAATACTACGACGAGATCTGGGTTTATGGTCTGCCGCAGATCTGCGACCCGCTCGCCGGCCTCCCGGTTCCGGCCAGCGTTCGTCGGCGTATGATCTATACCGGCTACCTTCGGCGCACCGCGACCGATCTGGCCGTGACGCCGGACTTGCAGGAGCTCGTCGAGAACGAGTTTTTGCTGATCACCCCTGGCGGTGGCGGCGACGGCGAGGTGCTCGTTGATCTGGTGCTGTCGGCCTATGAGCACGATCACGAACTGCCGCTTCCGGCGCTGGTTGTGTTCGGCCCGTTCATGTTGCCCGAGCAACGGGCGGCTTTTGCGGCCCGAGCCGCGCGGTTGCCGAACGTCCACGCCATTACCTTCAACGCCCGGCTCGAAGCGCTGATGGCGCGCGCTGCCGGCGTCGTCGCGATGGGCGGCTATAACACCTTTTGCGAGATCCTGTCCTTCGATAAGCCGGCGCTGATCATGCCGCGCACCGCGCCGCGGCTCGAACAGTTCATCCGCACCGAGCGCGCCGCCGAGCTTGGCCTCGTCGCCATGCTGTCCGAGCAGCAGGGCCGCGACCCGCGGGTCATGGCGGCCGCGCTGCGTCGATTGACCAGCCAGCCGCCACCCTCGAACGCGGTGATCCCGGGTCTGCTCGACGGGATGCCGAGCGTCAATCGGCTCGCAAAAAAATGGCTCGACCGAGGCCGAGCCGGGCGCGTCGCGGTGCGGGCGCGTCTCGGGGCCTGATCCATGTTGCCCCCATCGGCCGCCTCCAGGAGGCGTGTCGCCTTTGTCCTCAAAGGCTATCCGCGGTTGTCCGAGACCTTCATCGCGCAGGAGATCCTGGCGCTCGAACAGCGCGGACTGGGCATCCTGATCGTCTCGTTGCGCCACCCGACCGATCGCGCCGTTCATCCGGTGCACGAGGCGATCGGCGCGGACCGGCTCTACCTTCCAGAATATTTGCACCAGGAGCCTTCGCGTGTCTGGCGCGGCTGGCGACGCGCCCGCCGGCAACCGGGCTATGGCCGGGCGCTGCGCGCCTGGCTCGCCGATCTGCGGCGCGACCCGACCCCAAACCGGGTGCGCCGGTTTGGTCAGGCGCTGGTGCTCGCGGCCGAGTTGCCGAGCGAAGTCGGCCATCTCCACGCCCATTTTCTGCACACGCCGGCATCGGTCGCGCGCTACGCCGCACTGATCATCGGACCTCGACTGGACAGTGTCTGCTCATGCGAAGGACATTTGGACGATTCCCGACTGGGAGAAGCGAGCAAAGCTCGGCGAAGTGCGCTGGGCGGTGACCTGCACAGCGGCCGGCCGCGCCCATCTCGCGAGCTTGGCGCCTCGGCCGGAGCGGGTCGCACTGTGCTATCACGGGCTCGATCTCGAACGCTTTTCATCGCCGCCGCAGCGGCCGCCTGGGAGCGACGGCAGCGATCCGCACCTCCCGGTCATGCTGCTTTCGGTCGGCCGGGCAGTGCCCAAGAAGGGCTATGACGACCTCCTCGCGGCATTAGCGCTGCTGCCGGCAGAACTCGCCTGGCGCTTTGTACATATCGGCGGCGGCAGCCTCACCGCAACGTTGCGCAGCCTGGCCGAGAGGCTCGGCCTTGCGCCGCGGGTCGAGTGGCGCGGCGCCTTGGCCCAGCCCGAAGTGCTCGACGCCTATCGCCGGGCCGATTTATTCGTGCTTGCCGCCAAAGTGACCGAGGACGGCGACCGCGACGGGCTGCCCAACGTTCTGATGGAAGCACAGAGCCAGCGCCTCGCCTGTATCGCGACCCGGGTATCGGGAATCCCCGAGTTGATCGAGGACGGAGCGACCGGTGTGCTGCTGCCGCCGGGCGACCCTCAAGCCCTGGCCCGCGCGCTTACCGGGCTGATCCGCGACCCGGTGCGGCGCATGGCGCTCGGTAGTGCTGGCGAGCGGCGGGTCCGCAGCGCCTTTGCGATGAATGCGGGGATTGATCTGCTCGCCCGACGCTTTGGCCTCGAACCGGTGGACGTCCCGGACTTGCGCGTTGCTACACCCCGGAACTCGCCGAGGCGCGCTGACGCACCCTGCCATGCGCATCGCCTTTTATGCGCCGCTGAAACCACCCGATCATTTGGTCCCGTCGGGGGATCGGCGGATGGCGCAGTTGTTTCTCGCCGCGCTGCGCTGCGCCGGGCACGAGCCGACGCTCGCCTCTCGTTTTCGCAGCTTCGAAGGGCGCGGCGACCAGCGCCGCCAAGCGCGGCTGGCGGCGCTCGGGCAAAAGCTCGCCGAGCGGATTGTTCGTCACTGCTGCCGAACGGCTCCGGGGAGCGCGCCGGACCTATGGTTCACCTACCACATTTACCACAAGGCGCCCGATTGGCTGGGACCACGCGTCGCCGGCGCGCTCGGCATTCCTTATGTCGTCGCCGAGGCCTCGTTTGCGCCCAAGCGGGCAGGCGGCGCCTGGGACGCCGGCCACCGCGCCGCCGAGCATGCGATCCGCCGCGCCGACGCGGTAATCGGGCTCAATCCGGCCGATCGCGATTGCGTGCTGCCGCTGCTGGCGGACCCCGCGCGATGGATCGCCATCAAGCCGTTTCTCGATGCCGGTTGCTATGAGCCGCGGGTGCCGGCCGATAGCGGCCCGGTGCGGCTGATCGCGGTGGCGATGATGCGCCACGGCGACAAGCTCGCCTCATACCGGGTTCTCGGCGACGCCCTGTCGCGGATGGGCGATCTTGATTGGTCTCTGGAGGTGGTGGGTGACGGCGCCGCCCGGGCAGAAGTTACGCGCGCGCTCGCCCCGCTGGGCGACCGCGTGGTGTGGGCCGGGGCCCTCGGCCCCGCGGCGCTCGCCCGGCATCTCGGCGCCGCCGATCTTTGCGTATGGCCGGCGGTCAACGAGGCGTTCGGCATGGCCTTGCTCGAAGCACAGGCGAGCGGTCTGCCAGTCGTCGCCGGAGCGAGCGGCGGGGTGGCCCAAATCGTTGTGCCGGGGGTCAGCGGGCTGCTTGTCCCGCCTGACGACGCGGCAGGATTTGCCGCTGCGGTACGGCGGCTGATCGTCGATCATGGCCTGCGCGCCCGCTTTTCCGCGGCGGCTCGGCAACGCGTCCTTGCCGAGCATGATCTGTCGGCTGCCGCACGCCGTCTGGCGGCGGTGTTCGAGGCGCTTCAGCCGGCGCATGCCGCGTAAATCAGTCCTGCCCCGGCCGCACCGTGGCCCCGATGACCGGCGCCGTCCTGTTCTATGTCCAGCACCTGCTCGGGATCGGGCATTTGCGGCGCGCGCTCCGCCTCGTCGAGGCGCTGACGAAGGAGGGCGTCCGGGTGACTTTGGTCTCGGGCGGCGATCAAGCTGCCGGAGCTGGCCGGCGCGGCCGCCGAGCGCGTCGTTCAGCTGGCGCCGATCCGGACGCGTGACGCCGGCTTCAAGGACCTCGTCGATGGCGATGGCCGGCCGATCGACGACGCACTGCGCGCGGCGCGGCGCGAGACGCTGCTTCGACGCCCTTGACGCGGCGCATCCGGACGCCGTCATCATCGAGGCGTTTCCGTTTGGCCGGCGCGCGTTCCGGTTCGAGCTCGAACCGCTGATCGCGGCAGCGCGCGCACGCCGGCCGCCGGCGCTGGTGCTGTGTTCGCTGCGCGACATCGTGGTAGCGCCCGAGGATGCCCAGCGCCGGCGCGCCATCGTCGCGCGCGTGCGCGATGATTTCGACGCCGTGCTGGTCCATGGCGACCCCTCGCTGATCCCCCTCGAAGCGAGCTTTCCCGAGACCCCCGAGATCGCCGATCGGCTCGTCTATACCGGCTATGTTGGCGCCTCCGATGAGCCGGCCGGCGCCGACAATGATGCGGGCGCTGATGAAGTATTGGTCTCGGCCGGTGGCGGCGCGGTCGGCGGCGCCCTCTTGGCGACGGCGCTCGCGGCGCGGCGGCGCGGCTGTCTGGCCGATCTCGGCTGGCGGCTGCTCGCCGGACCCAATCTGCCCCCTGCGCAGTTCGCGGCGCTCTCGGCGAAACTGCCCGACGGCGTCGTCCTCGAGCGCTACCGGGCCGATTTTCCGCAGATGCTGCGGCGCTGCCGGGTGTCGGTCAGCCAGGCCGGCTACAATACCGTGCTCGACATCCTCGCCGCGCGGGCCGCCGCCGTCCTCGTGCCGTTCGCCGATCTGCGCGAGACCGAGCAGACCTTGCGCGCGGAGCGACTGGCGGACCGCGGCGTCGTCGAAATTGTGTCGCCGAGCGCACTATCACCGGAGCGGCTCGCCGAAGCAATCGAGCGGGCGGTGCGGGGCCGGCCGGCGCGCGCTCGCAATCGACACGACCGGGGCGCGCCGTAGCGCGCAGATGATCGCCGGCATGATCGGCAACGTGACCGCCGGCGCACCGCTTTTCAGAGTTTCGTGACGCTGCTGGGTGACTATACGATCGGCAAATGATAACTCTTCGCTACGCCTCCCCGGTCGCGACGGCGCGATGGCCCGATCTGGCGAATGAGCTCGACTGCTGGGGAGCAAAAGGGAGGACCGCTACCTTGTGGTGGCGCGACGACGACGCTGCGGCGCCGTGTGACCGCCTCGACCGCTTACTGGCAATCGCCGGGGAGGCGCCGGTGGCGCTCGCGGTCATTCCGATGGCCGTGCGCCCCGCGCTCGCGACGTGGCTGGACGGCGCCGCTCGGCGATCGGGTGGTGACTCGTCGATCGCGATCCTTCAGCACGGTTGGCGGCATGCTGACCACGCGATCCAATCAAAGAAAAGCGAGTTTCCGGCAGAGCGCTCAGGTGAATCCGTCGCCGCCGATCTTGCTGCCGGCCGGGAGCGGCTGCGCGAGCTGTTCGGCGCCCGCGCCCTCGCGGTACTCGCTCCGCCGTGGAATCGCTTCGCCGAGGCTTTCCTCCCGCTTCTCGCCGGCTGCGGGATCGGCGCAATCTCCCAGGTCAACCCGCGCAGCGCGGCGTGGCCGGCGCCGGGCGCGTTCGCAGCCAATGTTCACGTCGACCTCGTTGCCTGGAGGGCGGACCGCGGATTCATCGGCGAAGCTGCGGCGCTGGGCGGCCTCGTCGGGCATTTGCAGGCGCGCCGATGCGGCGAAGTCGATGGCGATGAGCCGACCGGGATCCTGACCCACCACCTCGTTCAGGACGACGCCACGGGCGATTTCCTGCTCCGGTTGGTGGCGCTGACCGCTGCTCATCCAGCGGCGTGCTGGCTCGACGCCGGCGCGGTCTTCGCCCCGGGTCTGGAAACCGCAACGACATTCGCCTCGGGGGATGCGGCTCAGACATGACCCAACACGCCTATCCGAGCTCGGCCATGATCGGCGACTATTTGCGGGCCGCCGCGGGCTTCGTGCCGATCGCGGTGATCCTGGCGATCGCCCCCGTCGGGACCGGCGCCGACCTCATATTGGGCGGGCTCGCGGCGCTATTTTCGTTATTCGGTATCCGCACCGCGCTGCGCCACGGGACCCGGGTCGAGATGACCGAAACCGCATTGTCGGCTTCCGGGCCGCTGGGCGCCTCGATCCGTTGGGCCGAGCTTGACCGCATCAAGCTCGCCTATTATTCGACCCGGCGCGATCGCCGCGACGGGTGGATGCAACTGGAACTGCGGGCCGGGGCTGCGCGGATTCGCCTCGACAGCCGGATCGAAGGCTTTCCCAAATTGGTCGAGCGGGCGGCGCGAGCGGCCGAAATGCGCGGGCTCGAACTGAGCACGGCGACGGCGGCCAATTTGGAGGCGCTTGGGATCGGATCTCCCGGCGTCGCCCCACATATGCGTGCGGCCGGAGGCATGGCGTGACCGATCTGTTGACGATCCGCGACCTGCATGTTCGCTTTGCCGCTCCGGGCGGTTTCATCCGCGCTGTCACCGGCGCATCGTTCCGGGTGCGCCCGCGCTCGACGGTGGCGTTGGTCGGTGAATCGGGTTCCGGCAAGTCGGTCGTCAGCCAGTCGATCATGCGCATCCTGCCTCGCAATGGCGAAATCACCCGAGGCGAGATCCTGTTCGCCGATCCGCGCGGTGACGGCGCCGTCGTCGATCTTGCCAGTTTGCCGAAGGACAGTGCGGCGATGCGGACGATCCGCGGCGGCCGCATCTCGATCATCTTTCAAGAGCCGATGACCTCGCTGTCGCCGCTCCACACCGTCGGCAATCAAGTCGGCGAGGCCCTGCGGCTGCATCGTCCGGTCGGCGCCGCGGAAGCCACCGAGCTGACGCAAGAAACATTGCGCCTCGTCGGCTTTCCCGATCCGAGGCGGGCATTGCGCAGCTACCCGTTCGAGCTCTCAGGCGGATTGCGGCAACGGGCGATGATCGCGATGGCGCTAGTCTGCCGCCCGGCATTGTTGATCGCCGACGAGCCGACGACGGCGCTCGACGTGACGATCCAGGCGCAGATCCTGAAGCTCGTGCTCGAGCTGCAGCAGGAGCTGGGCATGGCGGTGCTGTTGATCACCCATGATCTCGGGGTGGTCGCCAACGTTGCCGAGGAAATCGTCGTCATGTACCGCGGCGAGGTGGTTGAGAGCGGCACGCTCGAGGATATCTTCCGACGGCCCGAGCATCCCTATTTGCGGGCGCTGCTGCGCGCGGTGCCGCGCTTTGACATGAAACCGGGTGAGCGGCTAATTCCGATCCGAGAGATAGCGGCGGGCGACGCGCCGCATCTTATGTCGGAAAGGGCGAATTGGCCGTCCGGGCCTTCGGCCCCACTGCTCGAATGCACCGGCTTGCGCAAGGCCTATTCAATCCGCAAAAGCAGCTGGTTCGGCGGCGCCGCCTTCGCACGGCTGCTTGCCGTCGACGGGGTCAGCCTGAAGATCGAGCGCGGCGAGTGCCTTGGTTTGGTCGGCGAAAGCGGTTGCGGAAAGACTACCTTGGCCAAGGTGCTGCTGCGTGCGGTGACCCCGGATTCGGGATCGGTCGTCTTCAACGATCGCGGCAACCGGATCGATGTGCTGGCGCTCGAAGGCGACGGCCTGAAGCGGTTTCGCCGCCAGGTGCAGTTCATCTTTCAGGACCCCTTCGGGTCGCTGAACCCACGCATGACGGTGTTCGATATTATCGAGGAACCGCTGGCGATCCACGGCATCGGCGATGGCCGCTCGCGGCGCGAGATGGTCACCGAGTTAGTAGCCCTTGTCGGCCTCGACCGGCACCATCTGAAACGCTACCCGCACAGCTTTTCGGGCGGCCAGCGCCAGCGCATCGGCATTGCCCGCGCGCTCGCCTTGCGCCCGGACTTGGTGATCTGCGACGAACCGACCTCGGCGCTCGACGTCTCGATCCAGGCGCAAATCCTGAATCTCTTGATGGACCTCAAGAAAAAGCTGGGGCTAACCTATCTGTTCATTTCCCACAATCTAGCCGTCGTCGACTACATCGCCGACCGGATCGCGGTTATGTGCGCCGGCCGCATCGTCGAGATTGCCGACCGCGCGACGTTGTTCCGCGCCCCGGTGCACCCTTATACCCAGGCGCTGCTGGCGGCTGTGCCGGCGCCCGATCTGGCGCATCTGCTCGACTTCGCCCAGCTGATGGAGGACAGGGCTTCCAACCCGGCGGCCTGGCCGGAACCCTTCCGCCGCAAGCCGGCCGATCCGCCGCAGCTGATCGAGATCGCCCCTGGCCACGCTGTCGACGCGCGCGCTGCGCCGACATTGCCAGCCTTGACGGCCGGTTTGGCTCGAGCGTGACGGAGCGCGCGCCCGAATGAGTCTAAAGCTGCCAGATCCCCGCGGAGGCGTGAGGTGGTTCGCGGTCGCCTTGCCGCTCCTGCTCGCAGGGCCGCTGCTATCGGCTCTGCCCGGTGCGCCGTGGGCGGCGCTGCAGGAGACGCCGTTTTTTCAACAGGCGGTGGCGGACGGAACCTTGCCTAAGATCGAAGATCGGGTGCCAAGCGAGCCGGCCGTGGTCGACGCGACCGGGAAGCCCGGGGGTCAGTTGCGCATGCTGATGGCGACCCCCAAGGATACCCGCATGATGGTGGTCTACGGCTATGCGCGGTTGGTCGGCGATACGCCGGCGTTCGAGATCGAGCCTGACATCCTCAAATCGATCGATGTCGAGCACGGCCGCGTCTTTACCCTGCACCTGCGCAAGGGAATGAAATGGTCGGACGGTCATCCCTTTACCGCCGAGGATTTCCGCTATTGGTTCGAGGACGTGGCAAAGAACCCCAAATTGGCGCCCTCGGGATTGCCGGTGGAGCTTTTGCCAAAAGGCCAGCCGCCTCGCTTCGAAGTGCTCGACGAGACGACGGTCCGCTATAGCTGGGCGCAGCCCAACCCGCTGTTCCTGCCCGCCCTCGCCGGGCCGGACCCGCTGTTCGTTTATTGCCCCTCCCACTATTTGAAGCAATTCAACGCGAAATATGCCGACAAGGAAATACTTGCCGCTCTTGTAAAGAAAGCGAGAGTGCATAATTGGGCTGCCCTCCACAACAAAAAGAATGCCATGTATCGGGACGACAACCCGGAACTGCCAACCCTCGAGCCATGGGTTCTAAAAACCAAGCCGCCGGCACTGCGATATGTTTTCGAACGAAATCCGTATTATTACCGTGTGGATGTGGCAGGGCGTCAGTTGCCCTATATCGACCAGGTTATCCTGTCGCTCGCCGACGGCAAGATCATCCCGGCCAAAACCGCCGCCGGCGAAAGTGATCTTCAGGCCCGTTATTTGAGCTTCGACGATTACACATTCCTGCGGCAGAGCGAAGATCGTAGCCACTTCAACGTGCGACTGTGGCGCACCGGCCCGGGTAGCCAGTTTGCCCTTTACCCCAATCTCAACGTCAACGATCCGGTCTGGCGCAGCCTGTTGCGCGACCTCCGCTTTCGCCGAGCGCTGTCGCTCGCCATCAATCGGCACGAAATCAACGAGGTGCTCTATTTCGGATTGGCAGTCGAGGGGCAGAATACGGTGCTGCCCACAAGCCCGCTCTACGAACCCGGCTATCGCTCGGCCTGGGCGCAGTACGATTTGGGCGAGGCCAATCGCCTGCTCGACGTGGTCGGGCTGGGCAAGCGCAACAGCGATGGCGTGCGTCTGTTGCCCGATCGTCGGCCGATGGAGATGGTTGTCGAGGATTTGGGCGAATGGCCCGGAACGTCGGACGTGCTCGAGCTGATCCGCGATTCGTGGCGTCACATCGGCATCCGGCTGTTCGCCAAGCCGCTGCAGCTGACCTTATTCAGACGGCGGGTCTTCTCGGGGGAGACCCTGATGTCGATCGACAAAGGGATCGAAAACGGTCTTGCCAACGCGCTGTCCTCGCCGTGGGAATTCGCTCCAACCAGCCAACAACAGCTCGAATGGCCCAAATGGGGCCAGTATTACGAGACTAAAGGGGCGGGCGGCGAGGCCCCCGATCTGCCGTCTGCGATCCGCTTGAGGGAGCTCTACGAAACTTGGCTCAGCGCGACATCGCGACCAACTCAGACACAGGCCTGGCGCGACATCCTGCAAGTCTGGGCCGACGAAGTGTTTTCGATCGGGACTGTCGGCGGGGTTTTGCAGCCGGTCGTTGTCAGCAACAAGCTGCGCGGCATTCCCGAGGAGGGGATCTACAACTGGGAGCCCGGCGCCTTTTTCGGCATCTACAAGCCGGATCATTTCTGGTTTGGCCCCTCACAGCCGGCGGCGAAATCGGCGTCCGCCGCCGTGACACCGCCACCGCACCCTTGAGCAGCCCGGCGATGCAGTACTTGCCCCTTGGTTGTAGCGTGCCGACATCGGGCCTCCGCTGCGCTTTGCATCCGGAGGGTTTCTCTGGGAAACCTATTATTCGGCACGGGACCGATCGCGACCGCGCTGCTGATCGGCATGTGAGAAGTTGACGACGATGCGCTGCTTTTGCGTCACCGATTGACCGGACCCGCCCCCATGCTTGGCTACATCGTCCATCGGCTGCTGATCATGATCCCAACCATGATCGCGATCAGCATCGTCATCTTCACAATCATCAACCTGCCACCCGGCAATTACTTTACCACTTACGTCGCCGAGCTGCAGAGCTCGGGCGAGGCAACGGATCTGGCGAAGGTAAAATTTCTCGAGCACGAATACGGTTTCGACCGCCCACTCTGGCAGCAATACCTCTATTGGGTCGGCGGACTTCTTCACGGAGATATGGGGTATTCGTTTTCTTATGATCTGCCGGTCAATGAGGTAGTGGGCGACCGTATGCTGTTGACCGCGATCGTCTCGATCACCACCATCGTCTTTACCTACCTCGTTGCCTTTCCGATCGGGGTCTATTCGGCGACGCATCAATACAGCTGGGCCGATCACGTGTTGACCTTGGTGGGTTTTCTCGGCTTGGCGACGCCGAGTTTCCTGCTGGCGCTGGTGCTACTCTATTTGGCTAACGTCTATTTCGGCGTGTCGATCGGCGGTTTGATGGATCCGAAATACGTCGATCAGCCATGGAGCTGGGCGAAAGTCTTGTCGCTGTTTGCCCATATTTGGATCCCGGTCATCGTTATTGGTTCTGCTGGGACCGCGAGCATGATCCGGCGACTGCGCGCCAACCTACTCGACGAATTGCAAAAGCAATATGTCGTGACCGCCCGGGCCAAGGGTCTGCATCCGTTCAAGGCGCTGTTCAAATACCCGTTGCGCATGGCCTTGAACCCATTCATTTCCGATATCGGCTCGCTGCTGCCGCAGGTGATCTCGGGGGCGGCGATCGTTTCGGTGGTGATGTCGCTGCCGACGACCGGCCCGATGCTGCTCGACTCACTGCGCAGCCAGGACATGTACCTGGCCGGCTCCTTTCTGATATTTATGTCGTTTCTAACGGTGATCGGAGTCTTCGTATCGGATATGGCGCTCGCCCTGCTCGATCCGCGGATCCGGTTGCAGGCGGGACGGCGTCAATGAGCGATCTAACCTTTCCGCCCGGCGTTCCGCGAGCCCCGGCAGGGGGGGATACGCAGTCGCTGCCGCTGCCGCATCACGTCTCGACCGCGCCGTATGACCCGTACGCTGTTGAGCGCATGACCCCGGCGCAAGAGCGCTTCTATGTGGCCTCGCAGTGGCGGATGATGTGGTGGAAGCTGCGCCGCCACCGCGTCGCCGTCGTGTCCGGGGCAATCCTGCTGGCGATGTATCTGGGAATATTGATCTGCGAGTTTCTCGCCCCCTACGGCGTCGATTTGCGTAATACGGACTTCATCTATGCACCGCCGCAGACGGTGCATATCTTTGCTGACGGCCGGCTTGTCGCACCATTCGTGTACGGCTTCGACTACCGCCTTGACATGCGCCGGCTAGAACGGATCTACACGCCCAACCCGAACAAGCGGCAGACCTTACGGTTTTTCTGTCGTGGCGACGGCTACAAGTTCTGGGGCTTGGTTCCGGGCGATTTGCATCTCGTCTGCCCGGCCGAGGGCGGGCAATTGTTCCTGCTCGGGACGGACCGGCTCGGTCGAGATCTGATGTCGCGGATGATCTATGGCGCGCGCATTTCGCTGACCGTCGGGTTGGTCGGCGTCGCCGTCAGCTTGACCCTCGGCATCGTCATCGGCGGGATCGCCGGCTATTACGGCGGCTGGAGCGACATCATGATCCAGCGCGGCATGGAGGTTGTCCAATCCTTCCCGCATTTACCGCTATGGATGGCGTTGTCGGCGATATTGCCGATCAGCTGGAGCCCGATCCTCGTCTATTTCGGGATTACCTTGATCCTCGGGATGATCGATTGGACCCATCTCGCCCGCGCCGTTCGATCAAAGCTGCTGGCGCTGCGCGAAGAAGATTTCTGCACCGCGGCGGTGCTGATGGGCGCGCGCCCGGCGCGCATCATCGCTCGCCATCTGCTGCCGAGCTTCACCAGTCATCTGATCGCCTCGGCGACCCTGATGATCCCCGGCATGATCCTGGGCGAGACCGCGCTCTCCTTTCTCGGCCTCGGCGTAAGGCCGCCTATGACTAGCTGGGGCGTATTGCTCAGCGAGGCCCAGAACATTAACGTCGTTGTCCTGTACCCTTGGTTAATGACGCCGGTGCTTGTGGTGATCGTCGCCGTTCTCGCCTTCAACTTTTTCGGCGATGGGCTGCGCGACGCCGCCGATCCCTATCACTGAGTTCCGGAATCATCAGCTACGGCGCGGTCGGGCGGATTCAGCTGCTCACGGTCGCAGCACCAGCCCCTCCTGGGCGACGATCGTCCCCGGCCGCGCGTCGGCGGCGTCGGCGGCGACCTGATCCATGAAGGCATCGTCGTGACCGGGATCGTGATGGAAGATCACCAAGGTGCGCACATGCGCGGCATTGGCTAGGCGTACGCCTTCTTCCCAGGTCGAATGACCCCAGTCCTTGTGACTCGGATATTCGGCGTCGGTGTAGGTAGCGTCGTAAATCATCACATCGGCGCCTTCGATCAGCCCCAATATGTTGACGTCGAGCCCGTCGGGCCGATGTTCGGTATCGGTGATGTAGGCGACAGCCCGGCCCGCATATTCGATGCGGTAGCCGGTAGCGCCGTTGGGATGATTGAGTGGCGCTGTTGCCAGGCGAATCCCGCGATGCGGCGCCAGCTTTGTGCCGCAGCGGAAATCGACGAAATCGAGCTTGGCGGTAAAGATGCCCATCGGGATCGGAAACAGCGGCGCGATCATCATGTTGTTGAGCACGGCTTCGATGCCGATACCGTTCAAATGGCCGGCCCAGATGCGGATATGGCTGCGGGCGTCATAGCACGGCGCAAAAAACGGCAAGCCGCAGATGTGGTCGAAATGCGTGTGGCTGTAGAATAGATCCAGTTCGGCCGGCCGTCCTGCACCCATCAGCTCGTTGCCCAGCAAGCGCAACCCGGTGCCGCCGTCGAAAATCATTAACCGGTCGCCACACCTGATCTCGACACAGGATGTGTTGCCGCCATAGCGCACGGTATCGGGTCCCGGGCAGGCGATGCTGCCGCGCACACCCCAAAATCGCACCGTATAATCCGGCTGCACCAAAGCTCGAATCCTAATCCATCCGTCTCCCTCGTCGCATAATATCGTTTGAATTTGCACGAAAAGCTATATCGCCTGGTAATTTCGCGCGCAGTCCAGTGGTTTTTCGGGATGTTCATCTAAACCTGTCGTTAACCAGGTTGGTTTATCAGGATGATACCCCCCACCAGACGGAGCATCGGTCATGTCACAGACCGATTACGAAACCGCCATCGCCCATTTTTTGCGCACCAAAAATGTCACGCGCTGCCCGACGGTTTGCGCAGTTCCGACGCAAGCGACCGTGGCGGATGCCGACCGCGCCGCCTACCGCGACTATGTTGCGGCGAAAGAGGCGGCTCGGCTCGAGCGGCTGAAGTTGCTGCGGCATCCGGTCCATTACCGGTCGCCGCTGCCGATGTGAGGCAGAACGCGAGGTGGGCGAGTGCGCAATCGACCAGGTAACGTCAATGGCGAACAGCGAGGTTTCGGTCCGCTGCTGCATCGCCGGAGGCGGTCCCGCCGGCATGATGCTGGCCCTGCTGCTGGCCCGCGCCGGGATCCCCGTACTGGTCCTCGAAAAGCACGCCGACTTTCTGCGCGATTTCCGTGGCGACACGATCCATCCCTCGACCCTGCAAATCATGCACGAACTAGGGATATTGGAAGAGTTTCTCCGCCGTCCGCATCAGGAAGCCCGCACCCTCGGCGCGCAGATCGGCGATGAATTCATCGAGGTCGCCGATTTCACCCATCTTCCGACGCATTGCCGCTTCATCGCACTGATGCCGCAATGGGATTTTCTCGACTTTGTCGCGCAGCAGGCGCGCCGCTACCCTGCGTTTCGGCTTGAGATGCAAGCGGAGGTCACTGGCTTGATCGAAGAAGGCGGACGGGCAATCGGGGTGCGGGCCGAAACGCCATCAGGGCCACTTTCGGTGCGCGCCGATCTCGTTGTTGGCGCCGATGGCCGCCATTCGACGGTGCGCGAGAAGGCCGGTCTGGTGGTTGACGACCTCGGGGCTCCGATGGACGTGCTTTGGATGCGAGTGTCGCGCCGTCCGGACGATCCCGGGCAGACCTTGGGTCGCGTCGACACGGGCCGTATCCTTGTGCTGCTGAATCGCGAGGACTATTGGCAATGTGCCTTTGTCATCGCCAAGGGCGGTTTTGACGATATCCAGCAGCGGGGCTTGCCGGCCTTCCGCGAGGAGATTGCCCGCCTCGTCCCTTATTTGGGCCGGCGGACCGCCGAACTGCGTGACTGGTCCGACATCAAACTGCTGACCGTCGCGGTCGATCGTCTGCGGGTGTGGCACCGGCCCGGCCTCCTGTGCATCGGCGACGCCGCTCACGCGATGTCGCCGATCGGCGGCGTCGGCATCAATTTGGCGATCCAGGACGCGGTTGCCACAGCCAATATCCTGGCTCCGCGCTTTCTCCAAACCGGGGTCTCCGATGACGATTTGCGCGCGGTTCAGCGCCGGCGCGAGTTTCCGACGCGGGCGATGCAGCGGTTGCAGGTGGTTGTGCAAAATCGAGTCATCGGCCGCGTGCTCAGGAGTACCGCAAAACTTTCGCCTCCATTGCTTTTGCGGCTCTTCGGCAAGTGCGCGTTTCTGCGGCGGCTGCCGGCACGTCTGATCGGTCTCGGCTTTCGCCCTGAACACGTGAAGGCGCCGGCACGGGCTTGATCCCGGGTCGGATTTGCTGCCAGCACTGCAAGCGGCAACCGATCGGGCGAATTTTCGGCGGTTCCGGGGCGGTCATCCGTCGGCTGCTCGGATGCTCATACCCGGCCCGGCGCGCCCGCCAGAACCAAGGCGAGCTTGTCTAACGACTCAGACCAGTCGTGATCGTGATTGTCGCGAGCTTCTTTGCTCTCGAACCATTCGCGCCGCAGCGTCATCTCGGTCTTGTCCCGACTGCCCGGAAGCCGATTGTGACAACCGTCTCGTGTCGCGGTCGGCTCGCCTCGTCCTCCCAAGCCCAGCTGAAGACCAGCCGTTCGGGCGGCGCCAGCTCGCGGTAAATTCCCTGAACCGTGTAGGTTACACCGGTTGGGCCGTGCATGACGATGCGATAGGCGCCACCCGGCCTCGCGTCCATCTTGTCGCCTTCCACCTTGATGCACTGTCCGATCAACTTTCCTATCCTTCGGTCTCTTCGCGACGAAGGGGGGTCGGATTAATGGCTTCGCCGCTCGTCTTCACTGACGGCGCGCCGCAAGTGATGACGTTGACGATGCGGCAGTCGGTCGGTTTTTCACAGGCGCAGATAGCCGGGCTCGAGCCGGTCATCGCGCCGTTGACGAGGGTAACCGAAATCCGCGCTCTGCGGCAAACAGCAAGCAATCTGCTCGATGTCTATGTCGGTCACGAGGCCGGAGAGCGCATTTTCGACGGGCGCATCCGCCGCGGTGACGCCGAAGAAATCCACGCGGCGATCTGGCTGTCGGACATGCGTGGGTTCACGGCGTTGGCCGACGCCGCGAGAATTGACCGATCTCCTCAACCGATACTTCGACTGCCAGGTCCCAGCCATCGTCGAGCATGGCGGCGAGGTTCGGGCTGCTGGAATTTTCCCGATCGTCAAGGGCGACGCTGATCCACACGGTGAATTTCCCAGCGGGCGAGATCCGCGGTCAGGATTTGTAGGGCCGAAAAAGACTACAGCTAGCGGTCTACGAACTACGCCGCGTCGTCCCCAAGACCGAACACCCTTTGCGTCGCGCCGAACCCGCGCAGCGCGAATTCGCCGTTTCGTAGCCCTTAGCTATCTCGCAAGGCGGACATATCAGCGGCGACGGACGATACCAGTCACGTGGTCGGCGGCGGCGAAGTATGCCGGCGACGGATCGAGGGCGTACCGGCTGAGGCAGGCTTCGGTGAATTTGATGACGTGCTCGTCGCCATTGGCGACAGCGCGTTCGATCAGACCCTCCTCGGTTGCGTCGGACGGTTCGAGATCGTCGGGCATCGCCGTGCCCGTGCCATAACAGGCGTAGAGCGCGCAGCCGGTCTGCCAGGCGTAGCGGAGCGCCGAGCGCGCAGATGCATCATTGACGTGCGAAGCGATATTGCCGAGTGCCGCGTGGCTGGTAACGCCATGGATGAAGGCGATTACCGTCGGGATGTTTCGGGCGTTGGCAAGGTAGACCCGCGCGAACACATCGGTAAGTTCCGCGACCAAGGTGGGGATCTCGCCGCCGGTGTCGAGCAGGCCGATCACGGGGACGAATTCCGTAAAGCCATCCAGTGCGCCCAGCGCCGCCACGATATTTCCGGCAAGCCGCTTGTCGGGCGGAACGATCGGCACTTGTAGGATCGCTTGGCGCGGCGTCATCGTGCCGTTTGTGGTTGAAGCGCCCGCCGATAACTCCTGCCAAGTCACCGCCCAGCCGGCCAGCGCGTCGGCGAGTTCGCGCATCCGCGAAGGCGTCTCGCCTGCGCTAAGGCCGCGTACCGCGTGCCCGACGCGGATCACGCCGTGGGTCGCCGCGGCGCAGAAGCCGGACGCGAGGTTGCCCACCCAACGTTCGAGTACGTCATGCCACGGCGCCTCCTCCAGCTCATCGCGAAAGAATGCGCTCCAATCGGCGAAACGCGTGCGCTGGCCCAACGCGGCGCGCCATGCCTCGCCGCGGATGCGGCCACGCGTCGGAGGCCGCGGCGACATCCTTTCCCGATAGCGCTCGAGCCATGGCATCACCGCCTCGGGTCGGCCCATCGCACACAGTGCCTCGGCGACCATCGGCGCGTGGTTGCTGTTGCCGTTTTTGAGCTCGATCCCATAGGGCGAGATCGTGTCGAGAGCATCGTCCAGCGTGGTATAAAGCGATTGACCCATCGCACTTCTCCCTTTGCCTCTAAACTATAATCATTCTAATCAAACGACGTCTAGCCAGTCAGTGGCGGCGTGATCCGCAACACGGATCGGCGTCGTCCTGGAGACCGAACATGGCCGACTATCAGTGGATGGGCAGCGAATTGCCCACATTTGTCACCCACCTCGAATGCAGTATGACCGGAGAGCGCTATCCTGCCGACACCTTGCAGACCCTGTCGCGAGCCGGGAGGCCACTGCTGGTGCGCTACGATCTCGACGGCGTGCGCCGAGCCTTCAGCCGAGACGCGCTTTCCGGCCGGCCGCAGAGCTTGTGGCGCTATCGCGAGCTGTTGCCGGTACGCCGGCCGGAAAATGTGCTGTCGCTCGGCGAGGTGACAACCCCGCTGATCCCGTTGCCGCGGCTGGCCAAGGGCGGCGAAATCCTAGTCAAGGACGAGGGCCGGTTACCCACGGGATCGTTCAAGGCTCGCGGGCTGGCGCTTGCCGTGTCGATGGCCAAGGAGCTGGGGGTCAAGACCATGGCGATGCCGACCAACGGCAATGCCGGGGCAGCGATGGCGGCCTATTGCGCGCGCGCCGGGATCAAATCCTATGTGTTCTGCCCTGACGACACCCCGGCGGTGAATATCCGCGAGATCGCGATGCAGGGCGCCGAGGTGTTTCTGGTCGACGGGCTGATCGACGATTGCGGAAGGCTGGTCGCCGAGGGCGAGAAGGCGGTCGGTTGGTTCAACTGCTCGACCCTGCGCGAGCCCTATCGCATCGAGGGCAAGAAGACGATGGGGATCGAGCTGGCCGAGCAGCTCGGCTGGGAATTGCCCGACGTGATCTTTTATCCGACCGGCGGTGGGACCGGCATTATCGGCATGTGGAAAGCGTTCGACGAGCTCGAAAAAATCGGCTGGATCGGGCCGAAACGGCCGCGCATGGTCGTGGTGCAGGCGGCGGGCTGCGCGCCGATGGTCAAGGCCTGGCAGGACGGCGTCGAGCACGCCACCCGCTGGGAGAACGCGCACACTTTTGCCGCCGGCATCCGCGTGCCGCAAGGGATCGGTGACTTTCTGATCCTGCGCGCGGTGCGCGAGAGCGGCGGGTTCGCCATCGCCGTCGAGGACGATGTCGATCGTCCGCGCCTGGGAGAAGGTGGCAAAGGCCGAAGGATTGCTGCTGTGCCCCGAGGGTGCCGCGACCTATGCCGCCTACGAACAGGCGTTGGCGGACGGGCGCGTACGCCCCGACGAACGCGTTGTCCTATTCAACTGCGCCAGCGGCCTCAAATACCCGATGCCCGAAGCCGGCCGGCGACTTAAGCTCGGCAATGCCGTCGATTGGCAGGGACTGATCGGGGGCCCTGCGGTGACGTGAGGTTCCCTACGCGCGACCGGATTTCTTGCGGCCGAGTTCCAGCGCCGCAAACGAATAGACCGGGGCCGGCATCAGATAACGGAAGCCTTTTTCGAGCAATGTCTCGATGTTCTTGGCATCGACATGCGGGTGGCCGCACGGGACGTTGTGCGCCTTGCAGATCGCCAGGATCTCGTCGATCGCCGACGCCACGGTTGGATGCTCGTATTGCCGCGGATAGCCCAAATCCTGCGACAGGTCGCCCTCGCCGATGATGACGACGCCGATGCCGGGCACCTCTTCGAGCATTTTCGCGAGGTTGCGGATGGCGCGCACCTCCTCGCACATGATCGCGACTAAAACCTCGCCCTTCGGGTTGAGCGGCCAAACATCGGCTCGCTCGTAGTATTCCTGCTGCGAGAGGCCCCAGTAACGCGCCGCAGCGGCCGGAGCGTCGCCGCGCTGACCGGCGGGCTCGTAATAAGCAGCCGTGCGCGGGCGCGGATAGCGACAGGAGACGACTGCATTGCGCGCTTCCTCGACGGTGCTGACATGCGGCCAGACGATGCCGTAGACCCCGTGGTCGAGCACCTGCTTGGCGACCCATTGGCTGGTCTCGCCGCCGTTGGGCGGAATGCGCACAAACGGCGTCACCGCCGGCGCCAGACTGGCGCTGCGCACGATCTGGCGTCGGTCCAACATGTATTGCAGGCAATCGCGCAAGGCGCGGATATCATAGGCGCGATGCTCCATCTCGAACACGACGCCGTCATAGGCGGCGGCGCCGACCGCCTGCGCGACACTGACCTCGGCCGCGGCGAAGGTGGTGAAGGCGGGTTTGCCCTCTTCCAGGGCCCGGATCACGCCGTTCAGGCGGGGTGTATCGGCCATTGCCGCGCTCCTCTACCCGAAAACGCAATGGTAGGACCACGCTGCGCGCCGGGTCAACCCGAGGGGCCGATCGGTTCCGCGGGCAAGCCTCGCCGAGTTGGCTCAGCGCTCAAGCTCGGCCGAGCTGCACGCGGCCGATCGCCATCGTGACCGCGGCCTGGGTCGGCTCGACCACCGGGATCCGCACCGCCTCTTCAAGATCGGCTCGGTAACGCGCCATGCCGGCGCACCCCATCACCAGCACGTCGGCGCCGTACCGGTCACGCAAGGTGTGGCCGACCTCGATCATCCGTGCCAAGGCGGTGCGCCGGTCGGCGAGTTCGGTGACCGCGAGGCCCACCGGTAGATCGGCCGCCAGGCGCTGCGTCACCCCCATCGCTCCGATATAGCGCAGGTGGCGAGCAACCGATCGCGCGAGGATCGAAATCACGCCAAAGCGATAGCCGAGGGTTAGCGCCGTCAGAATCCCGCATTCGGCGATGCCGAGAACCGGCTTTGCCGTGCTCTCGCGCGCCGAAAAAAGGCCGGGGTCGCTGAAGCAGGCGATGACAAAGGCGGCGGCATCGTGCTCGCGGATCATCCGACACAGCGGTAGAATAACCCGGTCCGCATCGAGCTGGCTCTCGACGCCGGGCGGACCCTCTTCGAGCGTCAGGCATAGGATCTCGGGTCCGCCGGCCAGGCGCAGCGGCGCCATTGCCTCGTCGATAGCGCGGGTGACGACTACGGTCGAGTTCGGGTTGATCACCAGAATGCGGTCGGGCATGGCGCCTCTCCATTGGACCTTCTCGATCGATTATCTCATCTTATCGTCGGCGGTCGACTGCGCTTGGTAAATGCGCGGGTGCAGCTTGCATTGCAGACGTCGACTTGCGCCGAGCGACAAAATTGGGCTCCATGAGATAAGGTTTGAGACGACCCGATCAGAGAGGCGACGATGCTGAAGATTTGGGGCAGAGCGACCTCGTCAAACGTGCAGAAGGTGCTGTGGTGCTGCGGCGAACTCGGCATCCCGTTCGAGCGGGTCGATCTCGGCGGGCCGTTCGGCGGCAACCAGGACCCCGAATATCTCGCGCTGAACCCGAACGGGCTGGTGCCGACGGTGCAGGACGGCGAACTGGTGCTGTGGGAATCGAACACGATCTGCCGCTATCTCGCCGCCACCCATCGGGGCGAGCGGCTTTATCCGGCGCGCGCCCGCCGGCCGCGCGCTGGTCGAGCGCTGGATGGATTGGCAGCTTTCGACCCTCGGAGCGCCGATGGGCGCACTGCTTTACGGGCTGATCCGCTCCAAGCCCGAAGATCGCGACCAGGCCGCGATCGAGGCGGCGCGGCGCAAGGCGCTCGTCGCCTGGACGATCGTCGAGGACGCGCTCGAAGGCCGCTCCTTTCTTGCCGGCTCCGAGCTGAGCCTGGCCGAAATCGTGATGGGCACCCTGGTCTATCGCTGGCACGCCTTTCCGCTCGAGCGGCCAGCCGTTGAAAAACCTCAAATCATGGTACGAGCGCATGCGCGAGCGGCCCGCCTTCAAGACCCACATCGAAATTCCGATCACATGATCGTGAGGGCGCTGTCCTGTTGTTGCGTCGCCGCCCAGTCAACTTAGTGTAAGCCTGCCTCGCTAGAAGCGGCGATGCGCGTGGGGACGTACATTGGCAGGGGAGATCTGATGATATCGGCAATCAAGCGGCGGGTATTCGGCGCAGTTTTGGTTATAGCCGTCGCCGGCGCTGGCGCCATGGCATTGGCGCAAGACAAGGACGCCATCCTCAAAGACCGGCAGGCGACGATGAAGCAGCAGGGCAAGGACGCCGGCACGGTCAAGGGCTATCTCACCGGCAAAGCTGACCAGGCCGCGGCGGTGGCCGCCGCCACCGACTTGACCAAGACGACCAGGAAAATCCCGGATCTGTTCCCGCCAGGATCGGGCGGGCCGAGCCCCGATGGCGATTTCCAGCCAAAGCCCACGGTGTGGACCGACTGGGACAAATTCCTCGATGCGCAAAAGACCGCGGCGGCCAAGGCCGACGCGCTGCTGGCGGCGGTCAAGGCCGGCGACAAGGCGGCGATCCAGACCGCCTTTGCCGATCTCGGCAAGAACGGCTGCGGCGACTGCCACACGACGTTCCGCGAAAAGCTCAAGAACTGAGGGCGGCGGCGCTCGCGATCCTGCTGGGCTTGGCGGGATCGCGCTGGGGCTGCTCGCGGCCGAGCCGGAGGCGGTGGCGCGCGGCGCCTACCTTGCCGCGGCTGCCGGCTGCGACCAATGCCATACCGACAGCAAGCACAAGGGGCGGCCCTATGCCGGCGGTCGGGCGATCGAGACCCGGTTCGGAACCCTCGTCACGCCCAACATCACCCCCGATCCGAACACCGGGATCGGCCGATGGCGGCCCGCCGATTTCACCCGGGCGATGCGCTGGGGCGTCGCTCCTGACACTTCGCATTATCTGCCGGCTTTCCCGTTCCCCTATTACAACCGCCTGAGCGAGCGCGATCTCGGCGATCTCAAGGCTTTTCTCGACAGCCTGCCGGCGGTATCGCAGGTCAACCGCGCCGGCGACCGCGCGCCCTTTGCCGCCGCGCGCGGTGCGGTCGTCGTCCTCGCCTCGCGATTTTCCGGACCTTGGCGTCCCGATCCGACCAAGGACGCGGTGTGGAACCGCGGCGCCTACCTCGTCGCCACCGTCGGCCGCTGCGGCGACTGCCACACGCCGCGCAATTGGCTGGGCGCTCCCGATCCCGATCGCGCTCTGGCCGGCGTTTCGGCAGGCCGCGGCGGCCATGCCGTTCCCAACATCACCCCGGACCCGGAAACCGGGATCGGCCGGTGGAGCGTCGACGACATCGTCACCTTGCTGACCGACGGGCAGAAGCCGGATTTCGATTTTGTCGGCGGCGCGATGGGCGAAATCGTCAACAATACCGCCCGCCTCGACGACGCCGACCGGCGAGCGATCGCCGTCTACCTCAAATCGCTGCCGCCGATCGCGCTCGCCAAAGAAAGACTGAGCGGCGCAGCGTTTCGACACTGGACGCTCGGTCGAGACTTCTTATGATGGCGGGCGTTCCGACAGGGCGCAGTGGGGAACAAGCCCGGCATCGCTGCCGGCGCAGCGCGAGTCGAGACGAGTGGACCGGGCCTGCCGCGGCCGCTCGTCGGCGGTTCGGTCGGCGGCTGGCGGAGGAGCGGATGTTGGCGCGAGGGCGACCGGATAAGAGCTTGGCCCGTTTCGAGCGGATCGCGCTGGTGCTGTCGGGCGGCGAGGCGCTCGGCGCCTATCAGGCGGGCGCCTACGCCGCGCTCGAAAAGAGCGGGGTGCGGCCGAACTGGATCGCCGGTACCGCGATCGGCGCGGTCAACGCCGCGATCATCGCCGGCAACCTGCCGCACGAGCGGGCATTGCGGATGCGCCAATTCTGGCACGAACTCAGCCGGCGGGCGGCGCAGCGTTCGGCCCCGCAGGCTCGGCCGCTGGGCGCAGCAAAACGGCGGGCCGCCTGATCTCCCTTTCTGCGCCGCGGCGCAGGGTTCACGCCGGCCTGGAGAGCCGGTAGTCTCGGCCGCCGAACTGCGCGAACTGATCGCCGAGGCCGTCGATTTCGAGCGGGTCAATTCCGGCGCTGTGCGCGTCGTGCTCGGCGCGGTCAATCTGGCGACCGGGGCAGAGACGTTTTTCGACAACGACCGGCATGTGCTCGGCCTCGACCACGTGCTGGCCGGCACGCCGCTGCCGGGGCTGCCGCCGGTCGCGATCGGCCGGCAGCTTTTCGGCGGCAGCGCCGTCCCGGTTTCGGCGCTGGACGACGCCCGTCCGGCCGACACCCTGTGCTTTGCGATCGACGGCTATGATCCTGCGCCCGGCGGTCACGGCGGGATCAGCCGCTCCGCGCGCGAAATCGCCGCGATGCGTCGCACCCACGATCTGCGCCGCATGATCGCGCTGCTCGGCGAGCGCCTGCCGCCAGCGCTGCGCGGCGAGATCGACATCCGCCGCTGTCTCGCCGAGGCGAGCGACGCGACGATGACGATCCTGCATCTCGTTCACGAAGGCAGCGCCGCCGATCTCGCGGCGAAGATGGCGGATTTCTCGCCCGGCGCGGTCACCCGGCGCTGGAAGGCGGGGGAAAGCGATGTGGCGACAAGCCTCGCCCATCCGCGCTGGCTGGCGCCGCCGCCCCGACTCTCGGGGGTCGTCGTCCACGAAGTTCGCGGCGGCGTCGTCGCCCCGCCGCGCTGAGTCGGCTATCGCCTACGGAATAGGCAACACGCAGCTGACTGCCCGCGAAAGCGGCAGTCTGTTCCACCCGCAAAGAAACAATCGACGAACATTCCGCGGTTTCGGCGTCGCTGACAAGGGATCGCGCGCCACCCTTGCCTAAACGCTTGTCAAGACAAATATAAGGTTGAATTAAAAGGGTTTTTGAGATGGGATGCTTTCGCCTGATAATCGATCGAAGCGGCGCGCCGTTTCGCTACTTCGGACGCTTCCACGATCGAGAGCGCCCGGCATCTACGAGGGTATATGCTTTACGACGCCTACCAGGCACAAAACGACATTTTCGGGCCGATCCGGCTGATGGCCGAGACCGCCCGCGACTGGCTCGGCCATCCATGGCTGCCGATCGGCGACATGCCTTGCGTGCGCAGCGCCGCTGCGGCGATGGAGCTGCTGTCCCACGCCGGCATGTCGCATGAGCGGCCGGATTTCCGCATCAGATCGGTAACGATCGACGGCAAGGAGATCGCGGTCAGCGAGGAGGTCGTCGCCTCGCACCCGTTCTGCAACCTGCTGCATTTCCGCAAGGATTCGACCCGCGACGAGCCGACCGTGCTGGTCGTGGCGCCGCTTTCCGGGCATTTCCCGACCCTGCTGCGCGGCACCGTCGAAACCTTGCTCGCCGATCACAACGTCTATCTGACCGACTGGGTCAACGCGCGCGACGTTCCGCTGCTCTACGGCCGGTTCGATCTCGACGATTTCGTCGAGCTGGTGATCCGCTTTATCCGGCTGCTCGGGCCGCGCATCCATGTGATGGCGGTATGCCAGCCATCGGTTCCGGTGCTGGCGGCGGTGTCGCTGCTGGCCGCCGGGGACGACCCGTGCCAGCCCGCCTCGATGATCCTGATGGGCGGCCCGATCGACACCCGCGTCAACCCGACCGCGGTCAACCGGTTTGCCGAGGCGCACTCGCTCGACTGGTTCGAGCGGACCGTCATCACCACGGTGCCGGCGCGCTATCCCGGCGCGTTTCGCCGCGTCTATCCCGGGGTTCCTGCAGCTCGCCGGGTTTCTCAGCATGAATTTCGACCGCCACGTCTCGGCGCATTGGACGATGTTCCGCGACCTCGCCCGCGGCAACGGCGAGAGTGCGGCGGCGACCCGCGCCTTTTACGACGAATACAGCGCGGTCATGGATCTGCCGGCGGATTTCTATCTGCAGACGATCGAGCGGGTGTTTCATCGCCACGACCTGCCGCAGGGCCGGTTTCGGGTGCGCGGCGACCTGGTCGAGCCGGCGGCGATCGAGCGCACCGCGCTGATGACGGTCGAGGGCGAGCGCGACGATGTCTGCGGGCCCGGCCAGACCGTCGCCGCGCACGCTCTGTGCACCGGCATCGCGCCGGCAAAAAAGACCCACCACCTCCAGCTCAAAGTCGGCCATTATGGCGTCTTCCACGGCCGCCGGTGGCAGACCGAGACCTATCCCAAGGTCAAGTCGTTCATCCGGGCGCAGGGCTAGAGTCCCCTCCTGACCCCATCTGCGTGGCAGGGTTAGGGCGCAGGCCCCGCGGCGGCGCGCGCCGGAGCGTGACGGGAGGGAGAACATGGCTATGGGCGGCAAGGTCGTGATCACTTGCGCCGTCACCGGGTCGATCCATACCCCGACGATGAGCCCCTATCTGCCGTTGACCCCGGACGAGATCGCGCGCGACGCGATCGCCGCGGCCGAGGCCGGGGCGGCGATCCTGCACCTGCATGCCCGCGACCCGAAAGACGGCCGGCCGACCCCCGATCCCGGCGTCTTCATGCAATTCCTGCCGCGGATCAAGCAGGCGACGAAAGCCGTCGTCAACATCACCACCGGCGGCGGCCATGGCATGTCGCTCGACGAGCGGCTTGCCGCCCCGTTGCGCGCCAAGCCGGAAATGTGCTCGCTGAACATGGGCTCGATGAATTTCGGGCTCTATCCGATGCTCTCCCGCTACAAGGATTGGAAATATCCGTGGGAGACGCAGCATCTCGAAATGACGCGGGACTTCATCTTCCGCAACACTTTCGCCGACATCGAGCGGATCCTGAAGGATCTGGGCGAGGGCTGCGGCACCCGGTTCGAGTTCGAATGCTACGATGTCGGCCACCTCTATAATCTCGCGCATTTTCTCGAGCGCGGGCTGGTCAAGCCGCCGCTGTTCGTGCAGACGATTTTCGGCATCTTGGGCGGGATCGGCGCCGACCCCGACAACCTCGTCCATATGAAGCATATCGCCGACAAGCTGTTCGGCGATTCCTATGCCTGGTCGATCCTCGCCGCCGGCCGCCACCAATTGCCGCTGGTGACGATGGGCGCGATCATGGGCGGCAATGTCCGGGTCGGGCTCGAGGATTCGCTGTGGATCGGCCGCGGCAAGCTCGCCACCAGCAATGCCGACCAGGTCAGCCGCATCCGCGCCATCGTCGAGAATTTGTCGCTCGAAATCGCCACCCCGGACGAGGCGCGGGCGATGCTGGCGCTGAAGGGCGGCGACGCCGTCGGGTTCTGAGCGGAGTTCGGAACGATGATCGACAAGCGGGTGCGCGACTTCGCCGAGGCGGTGGCCGGCATCAAGGACGGGTCGGTCGTGCTGTGCGCCGGGTTTGGCGGCGCCGGACTGCCCGATGCGCTGTGCGAGGCGGTGATCGAGCAGGGCGCGCGCGATCTGACCGTCGTCGCCAACAACGCCGGCACCGGCCGCACCGGGCTCGCGGCATTGATGGCCGCCGGCCGGGTGCGCAAGATCATGTGCTCGTTTCCGCGCAGTTCGGGCAGCGTCGTCTTCGAGGAGTTCTACGCCGCCGGCAAGATCGAGCTCGAATTGTTGCCGCAAGGAACGCTTGAGCGAGCGCATGCGCTGCGCCGCCGCCGGGCTCGGCGGCTTCTATTCGCCGGTCTCGGTCGGCACCCGGCTCGCCGAGGGCAAGGAGCACCGCGAGATCGACGGCCGCATGTATGTGCTCGAAAAGCCGCTGAAGGGCGATGTCGCCTTGCTCGCCGCCGACCGCGCCGACCGCTGGGGCAATCTGACCTATCGCAAATCGCAGCGCAACTTCAACCCGACGATGGCGATGGCCGCCGATCTCGCCATCGTGCAGGTCCGCCATATCGTCGAATTGGGCGAACTCGACCCGGAGATGATCGTCACCCCCGGCATCTTTGTTGACCGCATCGTCCAGGTCGCGTTTTAGCTCACCACCGAGACAAATCCCAAGGAGGAACCCATGCCGCTCAAACGTCGCCAAATCGCCTGGCGGGCCGCGCAGGACCTCGCCGACGGCGCCTATGTCAATCTCGGGATCGGCCTGCCGACCCTGGTTTCCGATTTCATCCCGGAGGATCGCGAGATCGTCTTGCACAGCGAGAACGGCATTTTGGGCGTCGGCCCGGCGCCTGGCGCCAACGAGGTCGATCCCGACCTGATCAACGCCGGCAAGCAGCCGATTACCCTCGTCACCGGCGGCAGCTATGTCCACCACACCGACTCGTTCCTGATGATCCGCGGCGGCCATCTCGATCTGGCCTTGCTCGGCGCTTTCGAGGTCGCCGAGAACGGCGATCTTGCCAATTGGACGACTGACGATCCGGGCTTTCCGCCCGGAGTCGGCGGCGCGATGGATCTGGCGGTCGGCGCCAAGGAAATCCGCGTCCTGGTCGAGCACACTACCAAATCGGGCGCGCCCCGCATCCGCAGGCGCTGCGAATACCCGCTGACCGCCGCCGCCGCGGTGAGCCGGATCTATACCGATCTCGCCGTCATCGACGTAACTCGCGAGGGCTTCGTCGTGCGCGAGATCGCCGAAGACATCGACTTCGCCGCGCTGCAGGCCAAAACCGAAGCCACCCTTCGCCCCGCCCCCGACCTCAAGCCGCTGCGCGCCCCATCGGTCTGAAGCCGCGCCATTGGCGGCTTCGTTCACTCAGGGGAGGCCTAATGAAAGCATCTCGTCACTTGGTTGTCGCGACCGGTGTGGCGTTGCTGGCCGCGGCATGCGCGAACTCCGAGGCGCCGAATAACGGTGACCTGCTCGTTGCAGCAGGCTTCGTACAGAGGAAAGCCGACACTCCTGAGCGGATCGCAGCCCTGAAGTCGCTACCACCTCACCAGTTCGTGATGCGAAATTCGAATGGCAGCGTGAAGTACATGTACGCCGACCCGGTTGCTTGCAACTGCATCTATGTCGGCGGTCAGCTGGCATATGATCAATTCCACCAGAAGATGGCCGGGCAGGTTTCCGAAGATCAAATCCGAGCCGTTTTGAGCACTGCGCCCTTGCCTGGAGAATCCGGGCTTTAGACTGGATTTCGAACCGCTCCGAGGCCCCGCCTCGTTGCAGGTTGAGATCAAGAACAAAACCCCGGTGACGACCGAAGCCACGCGGTGGTTCGGTTGATGCAACATTGCCGCGAGTTCGGCCCCATCAAAAACCGCCCGGCCGAGCTGGCGGCGACTCAGCGAGTTCCGAAGGCAGATTTTCCTCAGAACAGGGCACTCAACGACGGTAACGGCTCAGACCAGCGCCTTTAGCATCGCCTCGGCGCTCGAGGCGTCGACCTGACCTGGCTGAGCTTCGACGTTGAGCGACTTGACGACGCCGTTGTCGACCAGCATCGAATAGCGCTTCGAGCGCACGCCGAGCCCGCCCTTGCTGAGGTCGAGCTCGAGCCCGAGGGCACGGACGAAATCGCCACTGCCGTCGGCCAGCATGGTCACTTTGCCCTCGGTCTTCTGGTCCTTGCCCCAAGCGCCCATGACCGCGGCATCGTTGACCGCGATGCAGGCGACCTCGTCGATCCCCTTCGCCTTGATGTCGCCCGTCTTGACGACATAGCCCGGCAGATGGCGCTGCGAGCAGGCCGGAGTAAAGGCACCCGGCACCGCGAACAGGACGACTTTCCTGCCACGGAAGAACTCGTCGGTGGCGACCTCCTTTGGCCCTTCCGGGGTTACCTGCCTAAGCGTCACCGACGGCACCTTGTCGCCGACCTTGATCGTCATGGGAAGTCCCTCCGATACAGTGTAGGTCCTGAGCGCGGAGCGATAGCACACCGCCGACCGCTCGGCAAACCGGCCGGCCGCCGGTTTTTTGTGCGCAGGCACGCAGCGCAACCATTATGATGAGCACACACAGCGCGGGGTCGGAGAGGAAATGGGCGCGATGGTCGACGGAGCGCAGCGGGGGGCATGGTGAGTTCGCTCGCGGGCCAGCTTCTGGTGGCGATGCCGCAAATGGGCGATCCGCGCTTTGCCCGGTCGGTCATTTACATGTGTGCGCATAGCGGCGACGCTGGGGCAATGGGTCTGGTGATCAACAAAATTATGGACTCGCTGACCATGGCCGAGCTACTCGCCACGTTGGAGATCGCGCCCGGCAGCCTCACCAAGACGCGCCCGGTGCATTTCGGCGGCCCGGTCGAACCCGGGCGCGGCTTTGTCCTGCATACCGACGATTATCGCGAGGAAGCGACCTTGCCGGTCGCCGACAAGATCTCGATGACCGCCACCCTGGAAATCCTTCGCGCGATCGGCAAGGGCCTCGGCCCGCGCCTTAGCCTGTTCGCGCTCGGCTATGCCGGATGGGCGCCGGGCCAGCTCGACGCCGAGATCCAGGCCAATGGCTGGCTGTCCGTCGCCGCGGATGAGAAGATCGTGTTCGACCCCGATCACGATGGGAAATGGCGCCGCGCAATGGCCAAGCTCGGGATCGACCTGTCGTCCCTGTCGAGCGACGCCGGCCACGCCTAGCCGGCACGATCTCTAAGGGCGAGGCTCCCTCCGATCATCGTGCAATATGGCGAACAGCAGATGGTCCTGCCATTTGCCTTCGATGCACAAATACTGACGGGCATAACCTTCCTGGTGGAAGCCGGCCCGGGCCAGCAACGACCGGCTGGGGATGTTGGTCGGCAGACAGGCGGCTTCGACCCGATGCAGCCGCAGCCGAGCGAACGAGAAGTCGAGGATCAGAGGCAGCGCCGCCGTCATGTGCCCCTGGCGGGCAAACGGCTCGCCGACCCAGTAGCCGAGGCTTGCCGTCTCGGATACGCCACGGCGCACATTGGACAGGCCGATCCCGCCGAGCAGCGTGTCGTCATGGGCGAAAATAAAGAAATTGTACGCCTGGTCGGTTCGCCAATCCTCGGCATAGCGGGAAACACGCGAACGAAAGCTCAACCGGGAGAGGGCGTCGGGCGGCCAGCTTGGCTCCCACGGTTCGAGGAACCCGCGGGAGCGAGCGCGCAGGCTCGCCCAGGCCTCCCAATCGCCGCGTTCGGGCGAGCGCAGGAAAACCCGATCGCCGATCAGCCGAAACGGGTCCGAGCGGGACAGAAAGAGGCGGGGAAAAGATTTGCGCTGCGGCGCCATCGCTATTGCAGCATCACGCGGCGAGCCGCGCCTGCACGCGGCTGAAATCTTCGAGCCGGCTGAGCGGCCCGAGCGCGGTGAGTGTCGGCGGGCCCGACCGCCAGCGCGTGACGATGCGGCGGATCGCGGCGGCGTCGACCGCTTCGATCCGCCGCACGATTTCGGGCGGATCAAATGGCGTGCCGTGGATCAGGAGGTGCTGGGCCAGCTGCTCGCAGCGTGCGGACGTGCTTTCGAGCGACATCAGCAGACCCGCCTTCATTTGAGTCTTGGCGCGAGCCAGCTCGACCGCAGTCAGGCCATCGTCGAGTTTTCTTGCCTCTTCGCACAATGCCGGCACCAGCTCGGCCGCCTCTTCCTCGCCAGTGCCGGCGTAGATCCCGAACAGTCCACCGTCGCGATAGCTGTGGGCAAAGCAATGGATCGTATAGACGAGCCCGCGCTTCTCGCGGATCTCCTGAAACAGCCGAGACGACATGCCGCCGCCAAACGCGGTCGCCAGCACCGATGCCGCATAAAAATCGGGGTCGTCCAGGGTTAGTCCGGGGAATCCCAAGACCAGGTGGAGCTGTTCGAGATCGCGCTGTTCGCGCCGGTCACCACCGGCGTAGCGCGCCGGCTCGGTCGTGACCGGGCGTTCGGCGGGGAGATCCGAGAGCGTCTTTTCGGCCAATGCAGCGATCCGGTCATGGTCGAGGTTACCGGCCGCGGCCAATACCATCCGCCGCGCGCCGTAATGGTCGTGCAGATAGGCCGTGACCTCGTCGCGGCCGAGCCGGCGGATAATTTCAGGCCGGCCCAGCACCGGCCGACCCATCGCCTGGTCAGGGTAGGCGCATTCCTGAAAATGATCGAAGATGATGTCGTCGGGGGTGTCGTTGGCTTGGCCGATCTCCTGCAAGATTACGGTGCGTTCGCGCTCCATCTCCTCGGGCTCGAATGTCGAGTGCTGCAGGATGTCGGAGAGGATGTCGAGCGCGAGCGGCACATCCTCCTTCAGTACCTTGGCGTAGAAGGCGGTGCTCTCGCGCGAGGTGTAGGCGTTGAGGTGACCGCCCACCGCCTCGATCTCCTCGGCGATGGCGAGCGCGCTGCGCCGCTTGGTCCCCTTGAACGCCATATGCTCGAGAAAGTGCGCGACACCGTTGATTTCTGCAGGCTCGTGTCGGGTCCCGACATCGACCCAGATGCCAAGTGAGACCGTGTCGACGGTGTCGATCTGGTCGGTTGCGATCTGCAACCCGTTCGCCAGGGGGGAGACCCTTACCGTCATGCTGCTGCTCCTGCGCGCCGTGCACGGGCGCGAATGAACCGTTTCACGGTGTCGTAATCATTTGCCAGCACCGTCATCCGCTCGCGCTTCTCGAACAGCGCGCCAAGCGACGGCGGCTGCGTCGGGCGGATCCCGGTCGCGCGCTCGACCGCGTCGGGAAACTTGGCCGGATGAGCGGTGGCGAGCGCCACCATCGGCACCGCGCCCGGCTGCGCGCCAAGCTCGGCGCGGGCGGCGGCTACCGCGACCGCGGTATGGGGATCGATCAAAATTCCCGATCGAGCATAAGTGTCGGCGATTGTCTGCATCGTCAGAGTGTCGTCGACCTTATGGGCCGAAAACAAGCCGCGCACCACTCGCCATGCTTGGTCGTCCGCGGGAAGGCTGCCAGATTGGCGAAACATCTTCATGGCCTCAGCGACAGCCGCGCCGTTTCTGCCTTTCAGCTCGAACAGCAGCCGCTCGAAATTGCTCGACACCTGAATGTCCATGCTCGGGCTCAGGCTCGGTTCGACCGGGGCGATCGTCATATCGCCAGTCGCGATATAGCGGGCGAGGATGTCGTTGCGGTTGGTGCCGATCACCAACCGCTCGACCGGCAGCCCCATCAGGCGGGCGACGTGCCCGGCATAGACGTTGCCGAAATTGCCGGTCGGCACGCTGAACGACAGTGGCCGTTGCGGAGCGCCGAGCGCCGCGCCCGCGGCAAAATAGTACACCGTCTGGGCCGCGATTCGCGCCCAGTTGATCGAATTGACCGCCGCGAGGTTCAGCGCGCACCGCAGTCGGTCGTCGGCGAACAGCGCTTTGACCAGATCCTGGCAGTCGTCGAACGTGCCCTCGATCGCGATGGAATGGACGTTCACCGCTTCGACTGTCGTCATCTGCCGCCGCTGCACCTCGGAAATGCGCCCGTGCGGGTAGAGCATGAAGATGTCGATGGCATCGCGATCGCGGCACGCCGCGAGTGCGGCCGACCCGGTATCGCCCGAAGTGGCGCCGACGATCGTGACATGCTCGCGGCGCCGCGCCAATGCCGCATCGAACAGCGGGCCGACGAGCTGCAACGCCAGATCCTTGAACGCGAGCGTCGGGCCGTGAAACAGCTCCATCAGCCACAACTTCTCATCGAGCTGCACCAGCGGCGCCACCGCGGCGTGGCGGAACCCGCTATAGGCCCGCTCGGCGATCGGCCGCAGCTCGGCTAATGAAAACCCTTCACCGGCGAACAACGCCACGACGCGGGCCGCAAGATCGGCGTAAGGCAGGCCGGGGAATCGGCGCAAATCCTCGGCGCTGAGTGCGGGCAAATGGCCCGGCACGTAGAGCCCGCCATCTTCGGCGAGACCGGCTAGAAGCACATCCTCGAACGAGAGAGTACGCGGAGAGGGCCGAGGGTCGCGCGTACTGAGGTAGCGCACAAATCTGGGTGCCGCCGGCATGCGCCAAGCCTATCGCCGCTGCCGCGGCGCTGCAACCCGGTGGCCGATCTCCTCGCTAGGCCGAAATACGGACCGGCATCGAGCGCATCCCATGGATGAAGTTGGAGTAGGTGCGGCGCGGTGGCGCCAAGACCTCGATGACGGGATGGCGCGGCAGCAATTCCTCCCACAGGATGCGGAGTTGCAGCTCGGCCAGTCGATTGCCAACGCAGCGATGGATGCCGAAGCCGAAGGATAGGTGCTGGCGCGGCCGCGGCCGATCGATGATGAAATTGTCAGGATCCTCGATCGCATCCGGGTCGCGGTTACCCGAGACGTACCACATCACCACCTTGTCGCCGACGCGGATGTACTGGCCGCCGAGTTCCGCGTCCTGCGTCGCCGTGCGCCGCATATGGATGACCGGGGTAACATACCGAATGATCTCGGGGACCAAGCTCGCCACCAGCGCCGGATCGTCGCGCAATTTTTGGTATTCGCCGCGGATGCTGGCTCAGCGCGTAGAGGCCGCCGGTCATCGAGTTGCGCGTGGTGTCGTTGCCGCCGACGATCAGCAAGCGACAGATTGCCCATGAATTCGCGCAACGGCATGTCCTGCGTCGCCCGGCCATGCGCCAGCATCGACAGCAGGTCGAATTTCGGCGGCTGCTGCGGCGCGCTCGTTGAAAAGCTCGCCCATGCGCTCGGCCATTTTCTTCAATTCGTCGAACTTCTCCTGTTCCGAGTGCACCGGCGAATTCCGGGGCATGGACATTGCAGATCACGACGTCGGACCAGTAGGTCAGTTTGCGCCGCTCCTCCCACGGGAAGTCGAACAAGGTGGCGAGCATCATCGTCGTCAGCTCGACCGATACCCGCTCGACCCAGTCGAAGGTCTCGTTCCGCGGCAGACCGTCGAGCACCCGGATCGTCCGCTCGCGGATCGTCGCTTCCATCTCGGCAAGATTGGCGGGCGCCACGATCGGACCCACCACCTTACGCTGCTCGTCATGCTTAGGCGGGTCCATGCGGATAAAGCTCTCGCGCTCCAGCCCCTTCGGCTGGTCCTCGACGGCGATGCCGCCGAGTTCGGACGAGTAGACGGCGTGGTTGACCTCGACCTGCATGATGTCCTTGTATTTGCATCACCGACCAATAGGGGCCGTAGCGGCTTTCCCGACACCAATGAACCGGGCGCCTCGCGGCGCAGCCGCTCGAAATAGGGGTAGTAAGTGTCGTCCTGATAGAGCTGCGGATCGCTGACATCGATCGCCTCGAGCGGGATCGAATAGGCGTCATGGAGTTCGGTGCTTCATCACCTGCTGCTCCGTTCTTCTCAATGCTGCCCCTGCGGCATGCGGACGATCAATCCATCGAGCTCCTCGCGCATCGCAATCTGGCACGTCAGGCGCGAATTGAATTCGCCTTCGGCGGCAAAACTCAGCATGCTTGCCTCCTGTGACCCGGGCACCGGGGTTCCGGTCTTGGCGAGCCAGGCCGGATCGACATAGACGTGGCAGGTCGCGCACGCGCATTCGCCGCCGCAATCGGCGTCGATGCCGGGGACGTTGTTGTTGACGGCCCCGCGCATCAACGAAAGGCCGAGCGGCACCTCGACCTGATGCTCGGCGCCGTTGAACTCGACATAGGTGACCTTCGGCATGCTCCGCCCTTCGATCCCGGAAGCCGGAACCGAGGATAGCGTGGCTCCACGACAATCCACCAGAACGCCGGTCGGCCTTTGGCGACGGCGCCGCAAAGCTCGATTCTCGGAGGAAGGAGGCGGTGATGGACGCCAACGCGCTCGGACGCTCTGTTAGGCGGCTCGAAGACTTCCGGTTTTTGACTGGGCGCGGCCGGTATGTGGACGATTTCGCCGTTCCCGGGGCGGCCCACCTCCATGTCTTGCGCTCACCCCACGCCCACGCCGCGATCGAAAGGATCGACATCGCCGCGGCGCGGGCAGCCCCGGGCGTCCTCGGCGTCTTCACCGAGGCCGATCTTCGCGCCGAAGGTTTGGGTCCGCTCCCCTGCGTAGCACAAGTCGCTGACCGTCGACCCGCTGATCGTGCCGCCGCGCTACGCGCTGGCGCGCGGGCGGGTGCGGCATGTCGGCGATCCAGTCGCGTTCGTCGTCGCCGAGACCCGCGAACTGGCGCGCGATGCGTCCGAGCTGATTACGGTCGAATACCGCCCTCTTGACGCGGTGACCGACGCGCCGACGGCTTTGCAGCCCGGAGCACCGCGATCTGGGACGAGGCGCCTGGCAATCTCTGCTTTCGCTTTCGGCGCGGCGACAAGGAAGCGGTCGATGCCGCCATCGCCGAAGCGGCGCAGATCGTCGAGATTGAACTCGTCAACAACCGGCTCGCGCCGACGCCGATCGAGCCGCGCGCCGCGATCGGCCGCTATGACGCGGCCACCGGCAGCTTCGATCTGCTGCTGACCGGCCAGGGCGTCCACGGCATCCGCAGCCAGCTTGCGCAATCGGTGTTTCATCTGCCCTGACGAGCGCATCCGCCTGACCGCACCGGATGTCGGCGGCGGCTTCGGCATGAAGAATTTTCTTTATCCCGGAATGGGTGCTGGTGTTGTGGGCCGCGCGGCGGCTTGGTCGCCCGGTCAGATGGGTCGCCGAGCGCACCGAGGAATTCGTCAGCGCCGCCCAAGGCCGCGACAACCACACGCGGGCGCGTCTGGCGCTCGACCAGGACGGCCGATTTCTGGCGCTCGACGTCTCAACGGTGGCCAATCTTGGCGCCTATCTGTCGGCGAACGGTCCCGGCAGCTCGACCAATTCGCCGGCGACGGCGATGGGCGGCGTCTACGCGATCCCGGCAGTATTCATGGAGGTGCGCGGCGCCTTTACCAACACGGTGCCGATCGACGCCTATCGCGGCGCCGGCAAGCCCGAGGCCAATTACCTGATCGAACGGCTGGTCGACCTCGCCGCGCGCCAGATCGGCAGCGATCCGGTGAGCCTGCGCCGGCGCAATCTGATCAGCGAGTTCCCCTACCGCAGCGCGTTGGGCATGACGATCGATTGCGGACGCTTCGCCGCCAATCTCGACGACGCCGCGGCGCTGACGGCCGGCTTCGCCGAGCGTCGGATGGAGGCCGCGGCGCGCGGCCGGCTGCGCGGCCTCGGGGTCAGCTGTTTTCTCGAAACCGCGCGCGGCGCCGCCAACGAGGGCGCCGAAATCCGCTTCGAGCCCGACGGGCGCGTAGCACTGATCCTCGGCACCCAATCGAACGGCCAGGGCCACGAGACCAGCTTTCCGCAAATCGCCGCTGCTCTGCTTGGGCTGCCGCTGGAGACGTTTCGCTATGTCCAGGCCGATACGCAGCGGTGCGAGCGGGTGCGGGCATGGCGGCGCGCGCTCGATGCATCAGGGCGGCGCGGCATTGGTGAAGGCGGCCGAGGCGGTCGTCGAAAAGGGCCGGGCGATCGCCGCCGGCCTGCTTCAAGCCGATGTAGCCGAGGTAGCGTTTTCCGCCGGCCGTTTCACCGTCCCCGGATCCGAGCGTGCAATCGACCTGATGACGATCGCCCGTGCCGCGACCGACCCGGCCAATCTGCCGGACGGGACGGCGCCAGGACTCGACAGTTATGTGTTCAATGAATGCGACGCCGTTACCTTCCCGAGCGGCTGCCATGTCGCCGAGGTCGAAATCGATCCGGAGACCGGCGCGGTCACCCTCGAACGCTATCTCGCGGTCGATGATTATGGGCGGCTGATCAATCCGTTGCTGACTAAGGGCCAAGTGCAGGGCGGGGTCGCGCAGGGAATCGGCCAAGCGCTGCTCGAACATACCGTCTATGACCCCAAGTCGGGCCAGCCGCTGAGCGCTTCGTTCTTGGATTACGCATTTCCCCGCGCCGACGATCTGCCGCCGCTCGACATCATGCTCAACGAATTGCCGACCGCTGCCAACCCGCTCGGCGTCAAGGGCTCGGGCCAGGCCGGCGCCATCGCCGCACCGCAGACCATCGTCAACGCGATCCTCGACGCGCTCGCCCCGCTCGGCGTCGAGCATGTCGACATGCCGGCGACTGCCGAGCGCGTCTGGCGCGCGATCCGCGCGGCACGCAGCGTCGGGACCGCCAACCCAACTTAAGGATTGCATCAAGCGGCGGGAACCTGTTCCGTGGCGCTGGCGGCAGCGGCGGGCGCGCCGCTGCTTGGTCTTTGGCCTGCTTTGCAGAGAGAACCATGCGGGTGTTGGTCGGGTTCTACCTCGTCATCGGGATCGTGCTGCTGGCGATCGGGTTTCTGCTTTCCGGCCCGTGCCCGAACCGGAACACCGACATCGTCAACAATGTCGTCTTTGTGCTGACCTGGCCGGTCGGGCTCTACGCCGAAGTCTATCGCGGACATTTGTCGGCGCAGGAATGGCTGCACGCGCAAACCTGTGAAGGCGGCGACGGCCTCGGGACCAAAAAGATCTGAGGGTCCGGCTCTAATCTGAGGCCGGTGGCATTTCAGTGCGGTCGAGCGCGGCCGGGCGATTCGCCCGGGTTCCATAGCGATGCCGATGCCGCACCCCGGCGTGCGAGCAATAACGCCGCTCTGCATGCGGGGCGCCCACTTGCTATATGATCCCTCGTATGCCCGATCCCGCCGTCCTTACTCGTCCGCCGACCGGGGAAGCGCCCTACATCGCCGCGCTCAACGACGCCCAGCGTCGCGCCGTCGAAGCGGTCGACGGCCCGGTTCTGGTTCTCGCCGGCGCCGGCACCGGCAAGACCCGGGTGCTGACGGCACGGCTCGCCCACATCCTCGCCACCCGCCGCGCTTTTCCGTCCGAATTGCTGGCCGTCACCTTCACCAACAAGGCGGCGCACGAAATGCGCGAGCGGCTCGAAGCGATGATCGGCCGTGCCGCCGATGGGGTTTGGCTCGGCACCTTTCATGCGATCGCCGCGCGCATCTTGCGCCGCCATGCCGAGGCGGTCGGGCTCAAATCGAACTTCACGATTCTCGACACCGATGACCAGATTCGCCTCATGAAGCAGATCCTGCAGGCCGAGGACATCGACGAACGGCGTTGGCCCTCACGGGTCCTGCTGTCGGTCATCCAGCGCTGGAAGGATCGCGGCCTCGGTCCCGACAAGGTCTCGCGCGCCGACGCCGACAGCTTTGCCGATGGGCGGGCGATCACACTTTATGAGCGCTACCAGGAGCGGCTGGCGACCGTCAACGCCGTCGATTTCGGCGATCTGCTGCTGCACAATTTGTCGATCTTCACCGGCAATCCCGACATTCTCGCCGAATATCACCGGCGCTTTCGCTATGTGCTGGTCGACGAGTACCAGGACACCAACGTCGCGCAGTATCTCTGGCTGCGGCTATTGGCCCAGTCGCGGCGCAATTTATGCTGTGTGGGCGACGACGACCAGTCGATCTACAGCTGGCGCGGCGCCGAGATCGGCAACATCCTGCGCTTCGAAAGCGATTTTCCCGGCGCCACGATCATCCGCCTGGAAGAAAATTACCGCTCGACCTCGCGCATCCTCGCCGCCGCCGCCGGGATGATCGCCCACAATCGTGGCCGTCTCGGCAAGACCTTGTGGACCCAGGCCGGCGAGGGCGACAAGGTCGTGGTGCGCGCATTATGGGACGCCGAGGAGGAGGCGCGCTGGGTCGGCGACGAGATCGAGGCGTTGCAGCGCAAGGGCCACGCGCTTAGCGAGATCGCGATCCTGGTCCGCGCCGGGTTTCAGACCCGCGAGTTCGAAGAGCGCTTTATTGCCCTGGCCCTGCCGTATCGCGTCATCGGCGGCCCGCGATTTTACGAGCGTCAGGAAATCCGAGACGCGTTGGCCTATCTGCGGCTGCTCAACCAGCCGGCGGACGACCTCGCTTTCGAGCGCATCCTGAATACGCCGCGACGCGGCATCGGCAGCGCCACCCTGCAGCAACTCCACACCTTGGCGCGCAACGACCGTCTGCCATTGGTCGAGGCTGGGCGGGTGTTGATATCGGGCGATCGGCTGCGTCCGGCGGGGCGCAATGCCTTGGCTAGGTTTATTGCGGCGCTCGATCGCTGGCGCGAGGAAGCGGGGCGGGTCTCGCATACCGACCTGGTGCAGATCGTGCTCGACGAGTTGGGCTACACCGCGATGTGGCAGGCCGAACGCTCGCCCGACGCCAATGGCCGCCTCGAAAATCTCAAGGAATTGGTCGTCGCGATGGCCGAGTTTGAGAATCTCGGCAGGTTTCTCGAACATGTCAGCCTGGTCATGGACAACGCCGCCGATTCGGGCGGCGACATGGTCAATCTGATGACCCTGCACAGCGCCAAGGGGCTCGAATTCGACACCGTGTTTCTGCCGGGGTGGGAGGACGGGCTGTTTCCGAACCAGCGCGCGATGGAGGAGAACGGGCTCGCCGCCCTCGAAGAGGAGCGGCGACTGGCCTATGTCGGGCTGACCCGGGCGCGCCATCGCGGTTACATTTCGTTCGCCGCCAACCGGCGCATCCACGGCCAATGGCAGAGTGCGATGCGCTCGCGCTTTGTCGATGAATTGCCGTCGGAGCACACCGAAATCGTGGCCGAGCCCGGGCTGCAGCCGGGCGCCGCCCGGGCCGCCACGTTTGCGACGGGTGGCTGGGGCGCCGCAATCGACCTGTCGACCGCAGCCCCGACGAGCCCCTGGGCCGAACATCGCCGGCCGGTGCTGATCGAATCCGGCCCGGTTCCCCGCCGCGGCGCGGAGATCCGCCGGGTCGGCGGGTTCAGTGTCAGCGACCGCGTCTTCCACCAGAAATTCGGCTACGGCACGATAACCGCGGTCGAGGACAACAAACTCGCAATCCATTTCGACCACGCCGGCCACAAAAAAGTCATGGACGCCTACGTCGAGCCTGCCTGACGGAGCCAATTACTCCATTAGCTTCCGGTTCCTTGTCATCCCGGCGAAGGTAGGACGTACGGCGCTCTCGCACTCTAAAGGTTTATCTTACACCACTCGTCGGACCGCGTGATAAACAACGAGCACGATGATAGCGCCGACGATCGCCACGAACATGCTATAGAGATTAAAGCCGGTCACGCCGGTACCGCCGAAAAATCCAAACAACCAGCCGCCGACTACCGCTCCGATCACCCCGAGAACGATGTCGAGGAAGAAGCCTTGCCCTTCCTTATTCACGATCTTGCTGGCGATGAAGCCGGCGATCAGCCCGAGGATGATCCAGCCGATGATTGACATTTCCTTCCCCTCCGGTGTCGCAATTTGGATTTAGTCGACATTTCTCGGATTTCCCGAGTTGTAAGCGGCATCATCCGCCATTTTGACCACCAAAACGACATGTTTCGCGCCGAAACAAGCTGTGGGCGGCCAAACGCGCGGGCCGGTTCCGCCACCGCAACTTCGTTGCCTCTTGCTTGATCAAGAGGGTGCGCGTTTTTTCACGGCCTATTCATAGCTCGGTCATGATTCGTTCGATACGAGAACGGGCGGGCGCCTCGCCGGCGGTCGAAGGCACCGTGCCCCCGTATGCAGCCCGCTGGTCAGGCGTGCTCCTGCGAGATGTCCCGACCGGGTGTAATCGGATAGCAGGATCGTCGCGATCACCGGTAAGAAGCTAGAAGACCTACCAGATAAACCCACAAGCAAGAATTATGGCGGCGCGCGGATTTCGGCGATGTCCTGGGCGAAGATCATGTCCTCGGTGCCGACCACCGACGGGTCGGTCGGCGAGGACAGATAGCGGGCGAACACCCACACCCCATCCAACGGGTTCGACACCACCTCGGCGACGGCGCCGTCGACCAAGGTAATCTGCGTCCCGGGAGTCAGTTGCCGGGTGTTGACGATTTCGCTCATTCGGCGGCCCTGACGATACCGGGATCGGCCCGGCGCCAGGTCGCGAGCTCGTCCCAGCTCTCGGCTTCCATGAATTCGGCCCACCGGCGATACAAATTGCGCAGATTGTGTTCGCTCGACTTGGCGTCGGTGATGTCCATAACCGTGCCGGGAATGCGCAATCCCTGCCATTCGTAATTGTCGATTTCGCGTCCCTGTCCCTGCTCGTAGCTGTAGGCATAGCGGCGGGCGATCGTGCCGCGGCTGGCGGCATGGGCGTAGTTCCAGTTTTCCATGTCGTCCTGCTCGGTCATGCCGGCCGGACCGGAATAACGAATGTAGTAGTCGCGCAAAAAATCCTTGACCTGTTGGGGTGCGGCCTTGTCGACAAAATACCAGCGCCAGCACTCGGTCTGGTGGGCGCCGCGCGGGTGCCACACCGCGATCGTGCGCGGCTGGCGCGGATGCAACGCCGTATTCGGGAAAAGCTCGCCGGGGCTGCCGATCACCCGACCCCATTCGCCGTATTTGCGCCGCCGCTGCTCTTCGCAATGCGCGAAATATTCGGAAACGACCGGCGAATGCGCGTAAGCCGGCGGGGTCGTCTGGCCGTGCGGCAAGACATAGACCCCGGTCTGGTGGCCGCGCTCGTAAAACGACACCTGCAGCCGGCGCGCCAACTCGCGTTCGCGCATGTCACGGCGGCCGCTGCCCGACGGGCCGATGCCGGCCAAATCGACCGAACGGTGGCTGATGTTGTGATAGCTGTCACCGCAGAAATTTTCGGCCGGGAATTTCCAGTTGCACGGGATCAGCCATTTCTGGACGCCGCCGAGGACTTCGACGCCGCTTTCGCCGCCCTCCCAGGTTTCCAATGTCAGGTCGAGATAGCGCGCGAACTCGCCGAGATATTCGCTGAAGGAGGGGGCAGCCGGGTCCCAGGTAGCAAAGACGGCACCCTTGTAGCTGCACAGTTGCGCCACCTCCACCAAACCCCATTGTGAGCGGTCGAGCTCGGAATGATAGGCCTCCCGGAAATAGGGCACGCCGACCAACTTGCCGTCGATGCCATAGCTCCAGCCGTGATAGGGGCAGGTGAAGACCGGCGTGTTGCCCTCGTCATAGCGGCACACTTTCATCCCGCGGTGGCGGCACGAGTTCAGGAACACATGGATTTCGCTCGCCCGGTCGCGGCACAGGATCACGGATTCCTCGCCCATGCCCGAGACAAAGAAATCGCCGGGGTTCGGGATCTGGCTTTCGTGGCCGACAAACAGCCAGGCGCGGGCGAAGACTCGCTCCAATTCCTCGCGATAGATCTCTTCATTGACGAAGATCTCGCGGCTGATCTGGCCGGTGGCCATGTCGACGAGACCTCGTCGATATCCCTGCTCGCTGGCCGTCACCGTGGCCCCTCCTCGGTTAGGGTTGTGGTCGTCCCGGTGAAAACCGGGACCCATGGCCAATATGGACACCGGCCTTCGCCGGTGTGACGAGGGCGTCAGTTGTGCTCGGTCACCCTAAAAGAAAAACGTCAGGTTCTTGGTCAGCAACACGTTCTGGTCGAGGATGATCTTGCGGCGGGCAATCTGCCAGCTGTCGCCGACCCAGCGCAGCCGGTCTTCGCGCTTGCCGACCAGGATGTCGGTCTCGGTCTCGACGCGGTTGCGGTAGATCAGAAAACGGCATTTGACCGCGACCTCGGCGGCCTCGCCGATCGACGGCGGCGCCTCGAGCAATTGCACATTCGAGACGATGTGGGTGATGCGCGACACCGGCTCCTCTGCCCAATGGATGCCGGTCATGATCTGCCTGACCCGGCGGTCCAAAGTCTCCTTGCCCTCGTCGAACCAGTTGATGTCGTGATCGGCGCGGGTGAATTCGCGCTCTTGCTCGCCGACCTTGACGTTGCGCCGCATCGGCATCCAGTAACGGATGTCGTCGGCAACCAGCGCCAACCAGTCTTCGTAGCGCCGCTCGTCGAGGAGTTCCGCCTCGCGATAAAGGAACTCCTCGATTTCCTGCTTCAGCAACAGGCGGGTTATTTGATCGTCGCGGTCTGTCATACGCTTCGTAGCCCGATAAACAGTGGCGAGACCGCCGTCATGCCCTGACTTCCGCAGAGCCGTGACGGGCGCCGGACTGTGTATCGAGAGCGTGGGTGGCCGGGGCGAGCCCGGCCACGACGAGAATAAAGCGGTTGCGGCTGGGATCGGTATTCAACCACCCTCTCCCGAACAACTCCATGCTGCCGCGGGAACGACGGGATGAACTTATTGGGCGGCGGCGCGCTGGGTGGCGAGGTCCGCATCCCACGGGCCGGGGAAGCGGCCGTTGCCCATCAGTTCGCGGGTGAAGACGTGCTCTTCATGCGGCCATTCAGAGCGCGGCATCTCGTAATAAACCTCGACGCCGTTGCCATCGGGATCGCGCAGATAGATGCCGAGCGAGATGCCGTGATCGGCGATGTGGTCGATCGGGATCTGCTTTTCTTTGATCTGCCGATACATTTCTTTCAGATCGTCGAGGCTGTCGAGGCGCCAGGCCATATGATTGAGGCCGACTTGGCCTTTCTGCTGCAACGGCGCATCCGGCCCCAACTGCATCAGCGCCACCTCGTGCGACTGCTCGCGATCGGCCGACAAAAAGGCGGCCCAGCCCGGCCGATATTCATAGGTATGCAGCCCCAGCAGGTCCTCGTACCATTTCTTCGAGCGCTCGGCGTCGCGCACGTAAAGATTGACGTGTCCCAGGTATTTCGGCTTGACGCTCATCTTTGATCCTCCTTCACACAGTATCGTCGTCGCGTCCCAGGAAATCGAGGACGCGGTCCATCACTTCCTTCTTTGGATAGATCGTGGCGATGGCGCGCGCCCGCGTCAACGGGTCGCTGGCAAAGAACCGTTCGTAGAGCACTTGGCGGCTGCCAAAGGCGCTGCCGGCAAGGTCCCAGGCGAGCCGGAACAGTTTGACCCGATCCTTCGCCGGCGTGTTGTCTGTCGCCAGATACTGCTCGATGTCGGCGGCGAGCGGGCCTTTGAAATCGGCCTCGCTCGGGGTCAGCAGAAAACTGCTCGATCCCAACAACTGCAGGATCTCGATCATCCGCGGATACGCGGTCATAAATAGGTTGCGCGGGCTTTCGACCATCAGCGGGTCGGGGCACATGACGCCCCACTCGTCGAGCTTGGCGTCGGCCTCGGCGGCGCGCATGCAGGCTCGGGTCAGCTGGGTGGTCAGCATCAACTCGCCGATGCGCTCCTCGACATTCGGCAGGTGAGCGTTGCCGATGGCCTGGGTCATCAGCAATGCCACGCCCAGCACGAATTCGCATTTGGCGAGGTTCTTGGTCGCTCCCTGATGCGCCGAATGCGCCGAGGAATGGGTTGCGGTGGCGGTGGCGTTGAGCCGGTCGACATCACCCAACAGAAACACCCGCTCCCACGGCACCATCACGTCGTCGAAGAAGACGATGCAATCCATCTCCTCGAAGCGCGAGCCGAGCGGGTGGTCGAAATGCGAGCGCCCGAGATCGAAGCTGTCGCGGCACAGGAATTTGAGCCCGGGCGCGCCGCACGGGATCGCAAAGCTCAGCGCGAACGGGCTGTGGCTTTCGGTGTGGCGGCCCATGCGCGGCGAATAGACGCCGATCTCGTCGGCGAGCGGCCCCAAGGTCGCGAGAATCCGCGCGCCGCGCACGATGATGCCGGCATCGGTCTCGCGCACCACCTGCAGCGCCGTCCCCTCCTGCAGGTTGAACACGCCCGAGACGGTGCGGCTGCGCTGCAGATTGATCAGGGAATGAGTCAGGGTCAGGTCGTTTTCGCGGATGTATTCGTAATAGCGGCGCATGTTTTCGCCGAATTCGGGCCGGCCTTGCGCGAAAAACGCTTCGGCGCCGGCCCAGGCGGCGTAGGTCACGTTCATGAAATCGGGCGAGCGGCCCATCATGCCGCAGGTGGTGCGCGCCCAATTCAGCATCATGACGCGGCGCTTTTCGAGATCCTCGCGGCTGCGCGGAATGAGGAAGGACAGCCCGACCCGGTCGCCGGTCGACGGCGAGACATAGGTCATCTCGTCGCGCAATTTGGGGTCGAGCTGCATGTCGTAGAGCGAGGCGATCGCGCGGGCGCCGCCTTTCAGCCCGGGATGGGTGGTGACGTCGCGCACCCGTTCGCCGCCGAGCCAAACCTCCCGCTCCTGCTCTCGGAGACCGGCGAGGTATTGTCTTCCGGTACGCGCTGGCATCGGCCCACACTCCTTGTCGAGTATAGAACATTACGACAGCGTCGCCGAAACGCCAGAGGCCGCCAATCGCCTCAAGGCGCGCGGGTCGACAGCAACCGTGTGGCTGCTGCAGGATGCGGCGGCAATTCCACCTGGGAAGGAAACCCGAAATGCCCGAGACGCCGACCTTTGGCCGTTACGCCGAGATCCCCTATGACCAGATGACGCCGGAGCAGCAGGAGGGCTATCGCTCGCTGATCGAAAGCCGCGGCGCGCTCGGCGGGCCGAACAAGATCCTGGTGCACAACCCCAAGCTGGCGAAGGTGGCGGGGCCGTTCGGGGCGCATTTTCGCACCGGCTATTCGCTGAGCGAGCGCGAGCGCGAGATCGCGGTCGTGCATCATCAACAGCAAATGGCACTCGGCCTATCCGACCAATGCGCATGAGCGCGCCGCCAAGGCGGCCGGGCTGCCGGCCGACAAGGTCGAGGCGATGCTTTCGGGCCTGCCGACCTCGTTCTCCGACAAGCGCGAGCAGGTCGTCTACGAGATGGCGACGTGCCTCGCCAATTCGCGCTGGGTCGCCAAGGGGCTTTACGACCGCGCGGTCGAGGCGCTCGGCCATGTCGGCATCACCGACGTCATCTGCCTGATGGGCCATTACACCAGCGTGTCGATGATCCTCGCCTTCTACGACGTCCCCGCCGGCGCCGAAGGCATCAAGCGCTGAGCTGAGCGCAGGGCGAAGATGGCCCACGCACCTTCGCCCACGGTGCGCGGTCGACAGTGCCGCGCGGCTGCTGCAGGATGCGCCGCCAATTTCACCCCGGGGAAGGAAACCCGAAATGCCCGACACGCCGACCTTTGGCCGCTATGCCGAGATCCCCTACGACCAGATGACGCCGGAGCAGCAGGAGGGCTATCGCACGCTGATCGAGACCCGCGGCCGCCTGCCCGGCCCGAACAAGATCTATGTGCACAACCCCAAGCTGGCGAAGGTGATGGGGCCGCTCGGCGCCTATTTCCGCACCGGCTATTCGCTCAGCGAGCGCGAGCGCGAGATCGCCGTCGTCATCATCAACAGCAAATGGCATTCGGCCTACCCGACCAACGCGCATGAGCGCGCCGGCAAGGCGGCCGGGCTGCCGGCCGACAAGGTCGAGGCGATGCTTTCGGGCCTGCCGACCTCGTTCGACGACAAGCGCGAGCAGGTCGTCTACGAGATGGCGACGTGCCTGTCGAATTCGCGCTGGGTCTCCAAGGGGCTCTTCGACCGCGCGGTCGAGGCGCTCGGCCACGAGGGCATCACCGATGTGATCTGCCTGATGGGCTTTTACACCAGCGTGTCGATGACCCTCGCCTTCTACGACGTCCCCGCCGGCGCCGAAGGCTTGGCACGGTAAAGGCGGGCATTGGCAGAAGGCGCTCTCGAGGCTGGGCAAGAATCTCCAGCCCCGGCTGGCTGTCGGGTATACATTTCTGCTATGACAAACCGTACCGACAAGATCGGCCACAGCCGGGAGCAGGTGAGCCGGTTGCCGCCCTGTCTGGCGGGCTCTGTTCGATCGCGACAATCCGGTGCGGACGATCGATGGCGACGTCGATTTGCTCGACCCGATGGGGCTGGCGTTCTGCGATGTCGGCTCGGACGGCGGCGCCGGCCAGCCGCCCTATGCTCCGGGCGATCTCTTGAAGCTGGCGCGCGAGACGCGGCGCAATGTCGAGGTGATATGGCTGTTCGCGGGGATTGACGCCCGGCTGTCGCACGATCGCTGATTTCCGCAACAACAATACCGCCGGGCTGCCGGCGGTCAATCGGGAGTTTGTGCGCTTGGCGCGCCGCCTGGACTTTGCTAGGCAGCGCGTCGGTGGCGATCGCTGGCGCGTTCTTCCACGGCGACGCTAGCAAGGCGAGCCTCCTGACCGAGAAGCGACTGGACGAGCAGATGGCGGCCTTGGACCGCCGCATCGCCGAGTACGCCGCAGCACTCGACGCCAACGACAGGGCCGGGGAGGCGAGCGCCGCAGCGCCGCCGGCACAAGAGATGACGCAGCCGCTGGTAGGCTTGCGTGCACGGTGCTGTTCGCCGATGTCAAAGGTTCGATGAACCTCGCGGAACGGTTCGATCCCGAACAGTGGTTCGGCATCGTCGAAGATTTCTTCAAGGTTGCGGCAGACGGCGTGATGATCGGTCGCCGTTGGGCACAATCCCCACCATGCAGCCGTCAAGATTAACGCATGAAATTTAGGCCGTTGAAAACGTGGGGCTTTCCCTTTGCATAACTTACCACCATAACTCGACGGCCGGCCGGAGCGTTGAGGCCTAACTGCGCCGACTGATCAAGGCAATTCGCTATCTCAGGCTACAGCACGGCGGCTGGGGCTGCGCTGTGCCATCAGCGCGGAGAGCGAGCGCCGCGCAACCCCGCTTCTCAGTCATACCATGGACGCATGAACAGCGCCTCGGTCGCAGCACGCGTGCGCTGCAGTTCCGGGCTGAACCAGATGCCACCGATTTCGATGACGCCATCCAGTGGATGGAAGTCGAGATAGGCTGCCATTCCGCCTGCCGTGCCGGTGTTCTTCGGCCGCAGCGCGAACCAGACAAAATCGAAGGCAGCGGCCCAACCGCGCAATGACGCCGTGAAGGCGGCCTCGTCCAGCCATGGCCCCCGGGGGAGATAATCCCAAATTCGCAGCGCTTCGTCGGAACCGTGTCCAGCCTTATAGAGTTCCGCGGCATGGATCGCAGGGTCGAGCGGTTCCAGGTCGATGTGTCGGCCGAGCAGCGGGGTTCGCGCCGGTATCAGGCCGTTCGGCGGATTTGCAATGAGCCGGTCCGAGAGCGGGCGCGGGAATGGTTGTTCGAGCTGGTCATCGATAATGCAGGGTAGCGAGCGACCGGACGGATATAAAGGCCCGGCGTGGGTAAGCGACGGGACTGCGGGGGATGATCGATGCGCCGGGCCGCATAAAAGGCGTCAGGTTCGGACCGGACGGAGCCATTGGCCCAGCTACTCCGCACTCTCCTTGTCGTCCTTCCACTGCTGAGCGCGGTCGCCGATCCGGGGGGAGCGCAGACGGCCGCGACGGCACCCAGCATCGCCGGCGCCGCCCTTACGACCGGATCATCCAGCGCGGTGGGGCTGCCCGCGATCGCGGCGACGACGCCATCTTCGACGACGACAACATCGGCGACGACAACGACATCCGCGACGAGTGGAGGGTCATCGTCCTCGTCGGGCATATCGGCCGGATCCACGGCGGCGGCGAGCGGTGGCGCGCCGCCGGCGACGGGCTCGCGGGCAGCAGCATCCAGTGTCGCACCGCATTGGGTGATGTGCCCGCCATCGGGCGCGTCCGGGGGAGAACCGTTCTTAGTCGGCACCGATCTTTCTTGCGCGCCTTAATAGAGGCCCGGGATCATCCGAGAGGTCCGGGCGCGGTAGGCGTCATAGGCCTCGCCGAACTGCGCGCGCAGCAGCCGCTCTTCGGCGTGGATGCGGGCGAGGAGCGGCGGGATCAACAGCGCGCTGAGCAGCACGCCGACCCCAGAACGAAAAGCCAGGGCCCAGCCCAGCGAATTGACCAGCAGCCCCAGATAGCTGGGGTGGCGGATGACCGCATAGATGCCTGTCGTGACCAAGGTATGCCCCGGCTGAATGGCGACCAGCCCGCTGAACCGGTTGCCGAGCACAAAGACCGGCCACAGCCGCAGCGCGCCACCGGCAGCGAACAGAACGACGCCGAGCCAGCGAACGGCATCGCCGTCGATGGCCCAGAACTCCCTCCGGTCGGTGTAAGCCGGCAGGTAGGCCGCCAGCAGTCCGATCACGCGCGAAGGCGGCGATCACCCAGCGGTTGCCGCGATCCTCGCGCTCGCCGGGGCTCAGATTGCCGCCGGCGAACAGTGCCACGCCGGACACCGCGAAGAATACGATCGCGAGCGCGATCAGCGCCGGGTGGGAGAAGAACGCGGCAAACCCGCCCCAGCCGAGGATGGCCAGGCCGAGATAGGCGGCGGAGCCGGCAATGATCAGGATTAATCGGACTGGTGTTGGCATATGGATGGTGGGGTGGGTGTGGGTCACACCGGCGGATGCCGGCGCCGATGCCGCCATGGGTCCCGACCTCCGCCGGGAAGACGACTGAGGGGACGGCGGCTCAGGCGCCGGCGATGAACGAGCGCAACGAGCGCGCCTCGTATTCGATCCCGTCGAGCCGGTTCTTGACCAGATCGCCGATGCTGACGATGACGATGAGCCGCCCGTCACGGACCACCGGCAAATGGTGGATCCGGCGGTTGGTCATCTCGGCCATCAGATCGGCGACGCTGTCGGCGGGATCGCAAGTGGTAACCTGCCGGGTCATCACCTCGGCGACGTTCAGGAAAAGCAGCGCGCTACCATGATCGGCGAGCCCGTGGACGATGTCGCGCTCGGAGATGATGCCGTCGACGCTCTCGCCGTCTTCGCTGACGACGAGCGCGCCGATATTGCGGTCGCGCAGGGCGGCCAATGCCGCCGCGATGGTCTGATCGGGGCGGATCGTCGCCACCGCCCGCCCCTTACCACGCAGGATTGCTTCGACGTTCATGATGCCCTCGCCGCACTGGGCGCGGCCCAACCGGCCGCTGCTCCGATCCAGAATAGGACAAATTGCCGCACCTGGCACAGAAATTCTTATCGAGCGATCCCGCCACGGCGGCGGCGTCGGTGTGGGCGTCCCAGGCGGCGATTTACGGCCGATAACGGAGCGCCAGGCAGGTGATGTCGTCGGCCTGTTCGGCATCGCCGGCAAAGCGCGCGGTGTCGGCGAGGATGTCGGTGATGGTCTCTGCGGCGCTGCGGCCGCGCGCCCGATCGAGCGCGCGTTCAAGCCGGGCCCCGCCATAGGCCTCGCCTTTCGAGTTGAAGGCCTCGGTAATGCCGTCGCTATAGAGAAACAGCCCATCGCCGGGCATCAGCACGGTCTCGCCGATCCGATGCGAAACTGCCCGGTCGATGCCGAGCGGGATGCCGGTCGCGTGCAACCTTTCCTGTCCGCCGCCGGCGCGCAGCAGATAAGGCGGGTCATGCCCGGCGTTGCACCAGCGCAAGATCCCGGTCGGCAGATCGAGCACGCCGTGAAACATCGTCACGAACATGCAGGCGTCGTTTCTTGCCGCGAGCAAGCTGTTGGCGTCGCCGATCGCCGAGGCCATGTCGCCGTGCCCGGCGACCGAGCGCAGCACCGTCCGCGACACGGCCATGAACAAAGCCGCCGGGATGCCTTTGCCGGAGACGTCGGCGACGGTGACGGCTAGCCGCCGGTCGTCGATCAAATAGTAGTCGTAGAAATCGCCGCCGATGTCGCGCGCCGGATGCATTTCGGCGTGGAGGTCGACGACGGCGGCCGCTCCGTCATGCGTGAGCGGCTCCGGCAGGATGGATTTCTGGATGTCGGCGGCGGCCTCCATCTCGCGGCGGCGCTGCTGCTTGTCGCGGATCTCCGCCGCCATATTGGCGAACACCCGGGCGAAATTGGCGAGTTCTCCCTGCTGATTGGTCAGCTCGGTCAGCATCGCATCGTCGTACTCGTCGCGGGCGAGCGCGCCTGCCGCGTAAGTCAGGTAAGCGAGCGGTCGGTTCATGCTGTGCAGCCGGCGGCCGAGCTCGCCGATGACGGCGATCGCGATTACCGGATAATCCGCGGCGAGACCCATCAAGGTATCGCGCTCGATCAGCAACGCCACCAGAGCGGTGCGGGCGATGACCGTGGCGGTACGCGGCATGTCGGTGAAGGCGCCGAGCTCGCCGATCGTGTTATGGCGTCCGAGGGTCGCCAGATGGATCCGTCCGGCCGGAATTTCGACGAACACCTCGACCTCGCCTTCGAGGATCAGATAGGCGGAGCTGCCGGGCTCGCCTTGGCCCATGATCAGATCGCCGGCTGCGAAACTGGCAACGCCGCAGCGTGCGGCGAGCGCGCGCAACGCTGCCCGATCGAACTGGGTGAAGGTCGGATTTAGCGCCAGCGCTTGCGCCATCTCGTCGACCAAGACCGGAGCGGCGCTCGAGCCCGCGGTTTGCTCTGCCTGCATCGTCGCCTCCTTTGCGCCTGGGCCGCCGCCGGCGGCCGGCGGGCAATTCAACCTCGTTCCAGTGCGTGCTGAAAGCAAGCCTCGGCAGGTGGAGCGCAGCCCGGGTGGACCGCGGTGCCAATGATCGCGATACTGCCGGCCGAGAACGCCGCGCCGACAGCGCCGCGGCGAGCGGGAGGGATCGAATGGCGGGGATCGAAATCGGTCGATATTCGCTCGACGGGTCGGTCGGGGGCGCCGGTCCGCCGCTACTTTTCCTGCACGGCGGAGACTATGTCGCGCAAAACGCCCCCTTTCTCGGTCGGCTGGCGCGCCGCTGGCGGGTCACCGCGCCACGCCACCCCGGCTTTGGCCATTCCGACCGGCCCGACGGCTTTCGCACGGTGCATGATCTGGCCTATCTCTACCTCGACTGGCTCGACCGGCAGCCGGCGGATGTCGTGCTCGTCGGTTCCTCTTTCGGCGGGTGGATCGCGCTCGAAATGTGCGTGCGATCGGTCGCCCGGATCGGCCGTCTAGTGCTCATCAACTCGCTCGGGCTCAAATTCGGCGGGCGCGAGGAGCGCGACATCGCCGATATCTACGCCTTGCCCGATAACGAGCGGCACCGGCGCACCTTTTTCGATCCGCGCGCCGTTCCCGATTACGCGACACTCGGCGACGACGAACTGACGGCGATCGCCCGCGACCGCTCGGCCACCGCGCTCTATGGCTGGCGCCCCTATATGCACGATCCGGGCTTGCGCCAATGGCTGCACCGGGTGCGGGCGCCGGCATTGGTCTTGTGGGGCGACAGCGACGGCGTCGTCTCCCCCGATTACGGTGAAAAGCTCCGCGCTTCGCTGCCCGACGCCCGGTTCGAGATGGTCGCGCAGGCCGGACATTATCCGCAGGTCGAACGCCCCGATGCGGTCGCCGACGCGATCGAACGCTTCGCGGGCCCGGAGGTGCAAGGATGAAGGTCTGGCATTTCAGCGAGATGGCCTATTACCCGGCGTGGCCGGAACTCGGCAACTCGTACCGAGTGATCATTCCGAGCCGGCTCTTCGACCCGAAAATCGGCGCCGACCTGTACCACCGCTATCTCGACGAGTGGGCGCTGTGCGACGAGCTCGGCATCAACATCATGACCAACGAGCACCACGCGACCGCGACCTGCGCCGATTCAGTATGCACGATCCCGATGGCGATCCTCGCGCGCGAGACCAAAAAGGTGCGCCTGCTGGCGCTCGGCATGCCGATCGGCAACCGCAACGACCCGATCCGCGTCGCCGAGGAATATTCGATGATCGACGTGATCTCGCGCGGCCGGCTCGAAATGGGCTTTGTCAAGGGTGTGCCGTTCGAGATCTCGCCGGCCAACACCAATCCGGCCGATCTGACCGAGCGGTTCTGGGAGGCGCACGACCTGATCCTGAAGGCGATGACCAGCCATGACGGCCCATTCAACTGGGAGGGCACGCATTTCCAATACCGCTCGGTCAATGTCTGGCCGCGCCCGTACCAGCAGCCCCACCCGCCGGTGTGGACGCCGGTCGGCAGCACCGAAAGCGCGACCGAGGCGGCAGCGCGCGGCATGGTGATCGGCGTCCTCAACACCGGCTGGGTGCGTACGCCGGCAATCTTCGAGGCTTATCGCAGCAAGGCGCGCGAGGCCGGCCGCGAGCCGACACCCGACCGCCTGGCCTACATGGCGCTGATCGGTGTTGGACATACACGCGAGGAGGGCCACCGCCGCGCCGACCAGATCCTCGGTTACAGCCGCACCTCGGGCATCGTCGCCCCCCAATTCGCCAACCCGCCCGGCTATGTCTCGCCGCGCGCGGCGGCGCAGATGCTGAAATCAGGCGGAGCCATGGCGGCGCGCGCGACCCGGGTCCAGACCAAGAACGGCCGCCCGATCAACCCGCGCACGATGACGGTCGACGAGGCGATCGACGCCGGCCTCTCCTTTGCCGGCACGCCCGACGACGTGTACGACCAGCTGAAGGCGTTCTACGACCACGTCGGCGGGTTCGGCCATTTGTTGATGATGGGCCAGGGCGGCCTGATCAGCCATGAAGACACGGTCGACAACCTCACGCTGTTCAGCAAAGAGGTGCTGCCGCGGCTGACAGAGCTCGGTCGCTGACTTTTCCGATGGAGCTGAAGGCTTTTGTTCTCGCGACGATTTTTATAAGTGCGGCGCCCCTAACCCACGCCGCCACGGTCTCGGATGCCGTGCCTGAGAGCCTCGCAGTTGGGCCGCAGTACAATTCGACCCATGTTTACGTCGCGCCCGACCGGATAGGTCCTTTCGTGGCGAGCTTCATCGCCACCTTCGGCGGCCGCTCGAGCAAGCCGGCGGTCGTCACCGTCACCCCCACACCGAGTTCGACCATTTCCCAGGTCGTGTTCACGCCGGTGGGCTTCCTGTCGGTGTTCGGCTTCAAGACGCCCATCCCCTATCCGTTCGGCGAGGAGCGTACGGGCTATCTTGTGACCGACATGGATACTGCGGTCGCGGCTGCCCGCCGCGCCGGCGCCGAAGTAGTGGTGTCGCCATACCCGGACGCCATCGGCCGCGACACGATCATCCGCTGGCCGGGCGGGGTAAACATGCAGCTCTATTGGCATACCAAGGCGCCGTCCTACGCGCCGCTCACGACCGTGCCGGAGAACCGGGTCTATCTGTCGAGTGACTCGGCCGACGCGTTCGTCCACGATTTTGCGGCATTCTCGGGCGGGCGGACGGTTGCCGACGATCCCAAGGCGCCGGGAGTGGAGATCGGCAGGCCGAGCGACACCTATCGCCGTATCCGCCTGGAATCGGCCTTCGGGAAAATGACGGTGCTTGTCACCGACGGGCATCTGCCCTGGCCATATGGACGTGAACTTACGGGCTATGAGGTTGCAAACCTGGCTGAGACGCTCGCCAAGGCGAGGGCGGCGGGCGTGGGGGTCTTGACCGGCCCTTACAGCTCCGATGGCCGCGATGCCGCGATGGTGCAATTTCCAGGTGGATATATCGCCGAGATTCACGATCGGCGGCCGCCCTGAGGGCTATACGCTCCTCCGGATCAGCACGCCTTCCGAGGCGCATAGCGCGTTGCGCGTACGATGGGTTGAGCAGAAGCGAAACCCATCGAACAATCGCAACCGCTGCGCTAATGGCGGGTTTCGCTTTTAGGCTCCACCCACCCTACGATTTCGTGGAGACCCGCGAAATCAGTTTCGATGTCGGCGGCCAAGGGCTGGACAGCTGACTTGAAGAGGTCGGGGATCCGCGGGGTGGGTTCGCCGGGCTCGCCGTGCCAGAAGCAGGTGACGTGGGCGCGGGAGTACGTGCGGTTGAGGACAGCGCGGAGTTTGAAGATCCGGCTGGTATCGCCAGCGTCGGACAAAGCAGCTTCTGCAAGAGGGCCAAATGGTGTGAAGTTCGCTGCCGGGCACGAGTTTGTCGGTGGCGAGGAACCATATTCCGGTGCGGCCGGGCAGATTGCCGGCGCGCGGCCCGGCGAAGAACTCTTTGTCCTTGCGATGGCCACGATCGTCAAGACCCGTCCCCGCATGGAGTTTCCCCGTCGGCGTCTCCATCACGTTGATGGGATAACAACAATGCAATCCACCGCTCTCTTTGGGCTTGATCGCGGTTTTGAAGGCGTGGATGCCCGGATCAAGTCCGGGCAAAGCCACCTGCAAGTTGCAATGCAATGCCGGCGCGCGACCAGCCCATGTCAGCAAGGAAGGTGCTGCCCCGGCTCGACGCGCTCGGCTGCTGAGAGCAGCGTCCCCGGCGTGCGCTGAAAGTCAAAAAATTGCCCAAATCGCGCGGAATTCTGAAGTTCGTAAACGATCTTCAGAGGAGATTTTTCGATGTCGAAGCCGAGCGCTCTGACCCTCTTCTGCTGTCTTGCCGCGCTGCCGCTGATCGGCTGCGCCAACGGCGTCGGACCGCAATCGCAGGCCTATCCGACCGCCGCCCCCGTGGCAGCCGTTCCCAGCGGGGAACGGGTCTATGCGGCCGGACCCGGCGGACCCGCCGCCATCCTGGTGATGCTGCCCGGTCCGGGTGATGTTCTGACCGCCGATCCGGCATTGTGGGCCGCGCAAGGATTTGATGTCGTGGCCCCGCCGCCAAGCAAAATTTATCAGCTCGCCGCCGACCGCAATGCCGCTTTTGATCGCCTGATCGCCCAGGCGCAGGCGATGGCGGACGCGCCCATTTGGCTCGTCGGCCCGAACCCGGCGATCGAGTTTGCGATGGCGTCGATGCCCCGCTCCGGACCTGGAGAGGTCTCGGGCGTCGTGGTCACGTCGATGGCCTCCGGCGCGGGTGTGTGCAGCGAGCGCATGATCTATTCTTATTCAGGCAACGGAGCCCCGCCAAAGGTGTCGGTCAGCAAATCGGGCGACTGCCCGGCAGGCTCACCGTTTGGCTCCGTTGGCGGCAGGAGCAATCCGGCGATCGCTCCGCCAATGCCGGCGGTTCACCCGAACACACCACGGGTGATCGAGGCGGCGGCGCCGACAGACCGTGGCCCGCGCACCGCGGTGCAGCAGGTTGCCGAGCTAATCAAATCCGCCCCGCAGGACTGATCACCTATCAGCGTGGCCGGGCCCCGCCAGGCAAAAGCCTGGTGATCAGCGGGTACTGCTCCGGGACGGTCGAAGACGGTTCATCAAGTTCCCAAAACGGCAACAACCTACCTCGTCTTCCCGTCCGGCGGTCACCTCGTAAACAGGCAACGGGCGATCGAGTTCCGCCGTCTCGGCGGGGCTGCGCGAACGTCACATCCTCGACACTCGATCGCGCCGGATCGAGCAGGCTTCGCGCGTCTCGAAAAATCGTAGATTTGAGCGCTGTGCTTCTCTACGACGAGGCAGCGGTCTGGGTTGCCGAGCCTGGCGACAGATGAGCCGGCCCACGGGAGACGAGGCATGAGCGAACTGGCGCCACTCGACAACGCGGCACTACCGGCGGGCGTACGCTCGCGCTTTGTGCCCGACATCAACGGCTTGCGGATGCATGTGCTGGAGGCTGGCTTCGAGCCGCGGGGGCGGCCCTGCGTGCTGCTGCTGCACGGCTTTCCCGAACTCGCCTATTCCTGGCGCAAGGTGATGCCGCCGCTGGCCGCCGCCGGGTTTCACGTCATCGCACCCGATCAGCGCGGCTATGGCCGCACGACCGGCTGGGACGCCGATTACGATGGCGATCTGCGCCCGTTCCGCATTCTGAATGCGGTGCGCGATGCGCTGGGGCTGGTCTCGGCGTTCGGCCATCGCTCGGTCGCTGCGGTGGTCGGCCACGATTTCGGCGCTTCGGTCGCGGCCTGGTGCGCGCTGGTGCGGCCCGACGTGTTCCGCTCAGTCGCGTTGATGAGCGCGCCGTTCGCGGGCCCGCCGGCATTGCCGTTCGACACAGCCGACGCAGCCGCTAACGGACATGCGCCGGGCGACGACATCCACGCCGCGCTGGCAAGCCTCGATCGGCCGCGCAAGCATTATCAATGGTATTATTCGACGCGGCCGGCCAATGCCGACATGTGGCACTGCCCGCAGGGCGTGCACGCTTTCCTGCGCGGCTATTACCATTACAAGAGCGCCGACTGGCAGGGCAACCAGCCCGCTCCGCTGCAATCCTGGAGCGCCGAGCGAGTTGGCCAAGATGCCGACCTACTACATCATGGATCTCGACAAGAACATGGCCGAGACCGTGGCGCCGGTCGATGCCGTCGGCCGCGGAGATCGCGGCCTGCCGCTGGCTGCCCGACCAGCGAACTCGCGGTCTACAGCGCCGAATACGAACGCACCGGGTTTCAGGGCGGGCTGAACTGGTATCGCTGCCGCACCGGCGGGGCTCTCCGATGCCGAACTGCAACTGTTTTCCGGCCGCACCATCGACGTGCCGTCACTGTTCATCGCCGGCAAGAGCGACTGGGGCACCTATCAGCGCCCCGGCATTTTCGAGCGCATGCAGGGCACCGCCTGCACGCGGATGCTCGGCTGCCACCTGATCGACGGCGCCGGCCATTGGGTGCAGCAGGAGCAGCCCGAACGAGTGAGCGAATTGCTACTCGATTTCCTGTCGCGCCAAAACTAGCCGGCCCTTGTGTCGAGCCGCTCCTATCGCCCCATGCGTCGAGTGAGATTCTCGGAAACTAGGCATCGATACGAGGTGATTTAACGCCGAGGCATAAGAGTTAGCCAAAGACCCCAACCGATCGCTATAAATGCAGCGATAACAAACCCCAACCCAGCCAGGAAATTGCTTTGCTCAGTGGGCTTTGGCACCGGATTTCGGATGCGGCCGCGTTCTTCGATCAGCACAACGGGACCGTTGCGGCTACGGGCACCATATTCATCGCTATTTTTACTGTCGTTCTTGCCGTAATCACCCGCCGCCAAGCCGACCTCACCAGAATCGCGGCCGATGCCGCCCGCCGATCCGCTCTCGTTGCCGAACGAGCCCTGACGCAATTGGAGCGCCCCTATGTGATCGTCGAGGTCACCGACCCGGCTATCCAAGTGGGAGATGAGACGAAAGGGGGGTTTGTCTTCTCCGCCGGGATCGCGAGTTGGCAAATCGTCAATCACGGCCGAACTCCGGCCATTTTGATCGATCGATTGACCGCATGGCGGGTCGAGGCCGGGGAAAGGATGCCTAGCGCGATTGATGCCATAACGCAGCCGGGCCTGCCGTTTCCGGCAGGATGTGCCGCCACAAATCGCTTGCCGTATCGCGAGGCAACCGATCTGTGGGAGGAGAGTGCGATCCAGACCCTCTACGGAAATCCCGAGCGCCTCAACCACCATATCTTCTTTGTCGGATATATTCGATACGCGGATTTCGTCGGTGGCAGTTACATCGGCGGCTTTTGCCTGAAATTTGATTGGCGTTTCGGCCGCTTTGTCCGCATTGGCGACGAAAGATACAACTATGATCGCCCCGAAAAGTATGGCCACTCCGGAGCACGATGATAGAGCGCGCACTTCTTGACTACTCCCAACCGTCGGGGTGGGAGCTGTTCATCCGGATACGACTGCAATTCAGGTGAGTGCCGACGCAGCATTGCATCGACGACCTTTAGCAGCACACCGTCAGCGGCGTATCCTGATTACCGTCAAATTTGCGCGCTTGCTGTGTGGACGCACGGATTTTTGCGCAGGCTCCGAGCCCAAAAGGCTAATGCTGGCGCAACAGGCGGCCGAAGCCGGGGATCGGCGTCTTGACGCCGGCCAGACGCAGCAGATGCCACAACACCGCCTGGGTCGAGGTCACGACCGGCTTGCCGATGCGGGCCTCGAGCGCGTCGATGATCGGGTGCGAGCGGAAATTGAGGCAAGCGGCGATCAGCCCGTCCGATTGCGGGTCCCACGCGCCGAGCGCCAGATCGAAGATCGCAGCGGGTTCGGGTTCGGCGAGGCGAAACCCATCGGTGATGCCCAGACAGGCGCCGGCAAGCGTCTCGATGCCGCCTTCGGCAAAGAAACGGTGCTCCGCGGTGTCGACCGCCTCGGTATAGGGCGAAATCGCCGTCACCCGCCTTAGCCCGAGCGCTCGGCAGGCGGCAAAGAGGCTGTCGGTCGCGGTCGTCGCCGGCGCCCCGGCGATATGACGGATCTCGCCACGCAGGCGCTCATCGAAGGCATGACCCTGGACGATGCTCGACGCGGTACAGCCATAGGCGATCGCGTGCGGCCGGCACCTGGCGAGTTGACGGATCGCGCGTGCGCCGTCCTCGCGATCCATCGCGATGATCCGTTCGGGCGAGCTGCCTTCGCCGATCAGCATCCGGGCGAAATGGACGCTGACCCCATCGGGCACAACGCGCGGATACCATTCTTCGACGACGATATTGACGCTCGGCACGATGACTCCGAGCCGGATCGGCTCCGTCATACCCTTTCCCCTCGCTATGAACCGCTCGGCGGATCGAATGCCTTGACCGGGGGTGGCGGGCCGTCGAACCGTTCGATCTCGACCAGGCAAAGCTGGCCGGTGCAGCCTTGCGCGAGCCGGGAGGTGCCGGCGTCTCGGGTCAGCACGTTCGGGTTGCCGTGCACGCAGAGCGGCTCGTCCGCGGCCGGGTCATCGGGGTCGTACCAGGCTCCGGTCGACAGCTGGACAACGCCGGGGCGCAGCGCATCGCTCAGCACTGCGCCGGCGAGGCAGGCGCCGCGATCGTTGTAGAGGCGCACGATGTCGCCCTCGCCAATGCCGCGCGCCGCGGCATCCTGTGGATGGATGCGCACCGGCTCGCGCCCCTTGACCTTCGACGCCTGGCTGGTGGCGCCGAAATCCAGCTGACTGTGCAGCCGCGTTGCCGGTTGGTTGGCAATCAACTGGAGCGGGAAACGCGCCGCCGCGGGCGAGCCGGCGCCTTCAACCGGCGGCAGCCAGGTAGGATGTCCCGGGCAGTCCGGATAGCCGAAACCGGCGATCGTCGCCGAGGTGATCTCGATCTTGCCGCTCGGCGTCGGCAATGGCGCCGCATCGGGGTTATGGCGAAAATCGCGGAGGATGCCGCCATCCCAGGGCAGCGTTGGCAACACCAACTCGCCCGCTTCCCAGAACTGGTCGAAATCGGGCGCATCGATATCGCGCGACAATAGCGCGCGTCGGGTCGGTTCATAGATGTGCCCGAGCCACTGGCGGGCCGAACGGCCCTCGGTAAACGCATCGGCAATTCCCAGGCGCTGGGCCAGTTCGGCGAAGATGCCGTAATCGTCGCGCGCCTGGCCAAAGGGCGGTACCGCGCGATGCATCGCCACCAATAGCGGATCGCCCTCCGAAGCCCCGATATCCTCGCGCTCCAAGGTGATCGTGGCCGGCAATACGATATCGGCGTGGCGCGCGGTCGCGGTCCACGCCGAATCATGCACAATGACTGTGTCCGGGCGGGAAAAGGCGCGGCGCAGCCGGTTCAGATCCTGGTGGTGGTGAAACGGATTGCCGCCGACCCAGTACACCAGCTTTATGTCGGGATAAGTCAGTCGCTGGCCGTTGTAGTCGAACGACTCTCCGGGGTGCAGCAGCATGTCGGCGATGCGCGCCACCGGAATGAAATCGGCGATGCTGTTGCGGCCTTGCGGCAGCGTGGGCAGCGGCACCGCCAGTGGCGGCTTTCCGGTGTTCGACGTCGACCCCAGTGCATAGGCGAAGCCGCCGCCCGGCAGCCCGATCTGGCCGAGCAGGGCGGCCAGCACGACGCCCATCCACACCGGCTGCTCGCCATGCTCCGCGCGCTGCAAGGACTGCGAGCAGGTAATCAACGTGCGCCGCCCGACCGCCCGCCGCGCCAGCGCGACGATCTCGTCCGCCGGAAGGCCGCAGATCGCCGCCGCCCAGGCCGCATCTTTCGGCTGACCGTCGCTGCGGCCGAGCAGATAAGCCTCGAACTCCTCCCAGCCGACGCAGAAGCGGTCGAGGAAGGCGCGGTCGTGCCGTCCCTCGGTCACCAAGGTGTGCGCCATCCCCAGCATCAGCGCGACATCGGTGCCGGGACGGATCGAATGCCAGACGGCCTCGATCTCCGCCGGATAATCGTCGCGCAGCGGCCCGATCAGATGGAACTCGACGCCCCGTTTGCGCGCAGCATAGAGATGGCTGCGGGCGATGTGCTGGCTCGTACCGCCGCCGCCGACATCGTTGTTTTTCAGCGCCATGCCGCCAAAGGCGAGCACCAGCGCGCTCTCGGCCACCAATTCGGCCCAGCTGACGTTGTTGCCGGCGACCGCCCCTTGCGGGCCGATCACGTGCGGCAGGATCACCGTCGCCGCGCCAGAGCTGTAGCTGTTGACCGAGCGGACATAGCCGCCGGCGAGGTTCAGAAACCGGTGGATCTGATGCTGCGCGTCGTGGAAGCGCCCGGCGCTGGCCCAGCCATAGGACCCGCCGAATATGCCGCTCGGTCCATATGCGGCGTAGACCCGTCTCAGCTCTGCCGCAACGAGGTCGAGCGCTTCGGACCACGAGACCGCCACCAATTCGTCGCGGCCCCGCCGATGATCGGCACCCGGACCGTGTTCCAGCCAGCCGCGCCTGATCATCGGCCTGGCAATGCGCGCCCGGTGCGAGACCGCGGCCGGGATATTGCCGAGCAAAGCCGAGGGATCGAGGTCGCGGGGATGGGGAAGGATCTCGACGCCCTGATCGCCGACGAACACCGAGAACGCGCCCCAATGCGAACTGTGCGGCACGCCTCGGGGAGTTTTTGCAGGGCTGTCACTCATCGGTCGATAAATCCCCTTACCGGCATTGGCCTGCTCTGTCACACGGCGCATCGACAAGGTATGTGCGGTAAACGCTAGCTTGGCGCGATGATTTCGCTCAGCGAAGAGGTCACGATACCATCGCCGCCCGATGCGGTGTGGCCGTTGCTGCGCGACCCGGCGCTGGTTGCCTCGTGCATTCCCGGCGCGACCTTGACCGCGACGGGTGACGGGGGCGCCTATCAGGGCACGATCCGGGTCAAGTTCGGGCCGACCGTGGCGACCTTTCGCGGCGAGGCCAAACTCGCCTATGACGACGCGGCGCGGCGCTGCACGATCGACGGGCGCGGCATCGATGGCCGCGGCGCCTCGCGGGCATTGGCCTCGGGTGTGGTGACCGCGAGCGGGGCCGAAACGACGACCCTCAAATGCGAGGGCAATTTCAACGTGACCGGGCCGCTCGAAACTTTCGCCAATGCCGGCGGAGTTCATCTCGCCCGCGCATTGCTGGCGGAATTCGCCGGCAACATGGCCCGCCTCGCCGCCGAGCGGGCGGCTGTGCCCGAAGCGCCGTCATCGGCGACATCCGCGCCGCCCGCCGCAGCCGTTGCCGAACTGCGCGGCGGGGTGCTGCTCTGGCGGGCGTTTCTCGGCTGGCTGCGGCAAATCTTTCTCGCCAAAGGGACGACCCAATGAGCAACAACCAGGTTTCCGACGTACTGGCGCAGGCATTCGCGGCCGAGGGCGTCGATACATTGTTCACCCTGATGGGCGACGCCAACATGTATTGGTCGGCGGCGATGGCCGACAATCAGGGCGTGCGCCTGATCCATGCGCGCCACGAGCATTGCGCCTGCGCGATGGCCGACGCCTACGCCCGCGCGTCGGGCAAGGTCGGCGTCGCCTCGGTCACCTGCGGCCCCGGCTTTACCCAGATCATGACCGCGTTGACCATGGCCGCCCGCGGCAATGCGCCCCTCGTCGTCTTTTCCGGCGACGCGCCGATCGGCGCCTCCTGGTACATGCAACAGATCGACCAGGCGCCGCTGGCGCTGGCGACCGGGGCGCATTTCGTGCCGATCCGCACCATCGACCGGGCGCTCGACAATGTCCGCGAGGCGTTTTACGTGGCCCGCGCCGAGCGCCGCCCGGTGGTGCTGAGCATCCCGCTCGACCTGCAGAAGGAAGAATTTCCGTACCTTCCCGATTACACGCCCTCGACCGATCTCATGCCGCGTCCGCAGGTGGTGATGCCCGACCCGGAATTGGTCGACGAGGTTGTCGCGATGATCGCCGACGCCGAGCGGCCGGTGGTTATCGGCGGGCGCGGTGCGGTGTGGTCCGGCGCCAAGGAAGCGCTCGAGGCATTGGCCGAGAACAGCGGTGCACTACTGGCGACGACTCTGTTGGCCAAGGGCCTGTTCGACGGCAACCCGTTCGCGCTCGACATCGCAGGCACCTTTTCGAGCGATCTCGCCCGCGAATTCTTTGCCGAGAGCGATCTGGTGATCGCCGCCGGGGCCGGGCTCGGGCATTACACGACCGAGGGCGGCTATCTTTATCCGAACGCCAAGGTGGTGCAGGTCGACGTGAACCCGCGCGGGCTGTGGCAGGGGCTGCGCACCGCCGATCTGCATATCAAAGCCGATGCGCGGGCCACCGCCGAGGCGATCACCCGGCGGCTGGTCGAGCGCGGCATCCGCCGGCCGGGCTGGCGCAGCAATGCGGTCGCCGCGCAGATCGCCGCCGATGTCCCCGACGCCAAGGAATTTCAGGTCACGCCGGGCACGCTCGACCCGCGGCCGGTGGTGCGCGAGCTCGATGCGGCGATCCCCAAGGATTGGGACGTCGTCGTCGCCGGCGGCCACTGCTTCGGCTTTGGCATGACCCATTTCAAGGGCCGGCCGGCCGGCAAGTATCACACCCCGCTCGATTTCGGCGCGATCGGCTCGGGCCTGTCGGCGGCGATCGGCGTCGCCGTCGCGCGCGGCAGCGACAAGGTCTTGCTGATCGACGGCGATGGCAGCCTCTATCAGCACATCCAGGAGCTCGAGACCGTCCGCCGCCACGGCCTCAAATTGCTGATCTGTGTCCTGAACGACGGCGGCTACGGAGCGGAGTCGCACAAATTCCGCGCCTACGGGGTCGACCCTAATCACGCGATCCACGGCCGCGGCGATCTCGCCGCCACTGCCCGTGGCTTTGGCCTCAACGGCGCCAAGGTCAACGAACTGGGCCGGTTCGAGGGCCTGTTCCGTGAGCACCAGCAAGGGAACCGCGCTACACTGTGGGATGTGCATGTCGACGATCTGATCCCGACGCGCCAATTCCGCCGGGTGCATTACGGCGAGGCGTGAGCCTCGAAATGACCGAAGCCCGCCGTTTTCAGGCCATGGTGCCGATGCGCGACGGCAGCAGGCTCAACACCTTCGTGTTCCTGCCTGAGAGCGGCGGGCCGCGCTGGCCGGTGATCCTGCATCGCACGCCCTATGGCATCGCCGCCGCCGATGCCCGCGACAAGACCGACTGCACCAATGCCTGGCTGCCTAGCGCCGCCGAGCCGATGCGCGGCTCGATCCTGCGCGGCTGGCAACAGATCGTCGCGCATGGCTATGTCGCCGTCTACCAGGACACGCGCGGCCGCCACGGCTCCGAGGGTGAAGACCGCGTCTATGCCGACGATCAGGCGGATGGCCACGACACGCTCGAATGGATCGCGACCCAGCCCTGGACCAATCAGATGGTCGGCATGTCCGGATCATCGGCCGGCGCCACCACCACCTTCGCCGCGGTGTCGACCCGCCACCCCAGCTTGCGCGCCTTCTTTGCCCAGGCGGGCGCATCGAGCATCTACGACGACGTGGTCTGTGAGGGCCAGTCGATCGAGATGGAGCGGCTGTGGCTGTGGGTCGCGCGGAACATTCCGGGGCTGTCGAGGTCGCACCGCAAGGCGGTGATGCAGCGTTTTGGGATCGGCGCGGTCGAACTCGATGCCGCCGCCGCCTCGGCCGCGGTGCGCTACGCGCGGCTCGATGCTGCGCGCAATGCCGAGCCCCCCTTTATCGGCTCGGCGGATTGGCTGCGACTGCCGTTGACCGGCTACCCCGATTTCGCCACCTGGCAGCCCTTCCTCGACGAAATCATCACCCATCCGGCGCCCGACCCGTTCCGGGCGCGGCACAATTTCCGCCGCACCATCGACATCCCCGGCTTTCACGTCACCACCTGGTTCGACATCTTTCAGACCAGCGTGATCGCCGCGTTCAACGACATCCAGGCGCGCACCGGCACCCAGAAATTATGGATCGGCCCGAACGAACATTACTTTGTTTATGCCAGCAATTTCTGGTCGCGCGACCCTTATTTCGCGTGGTTCGACCATTGGCTGAAAGGCGAGGCCAACGGCATCATCGACGAGCCGGCGGTGCTCTACTCACCGCGCGCCTGGGTCGAGGACCGCGCGTTCTATGTCCCCGACGACTGGGTCAGGGCCGAGCGCTGGCCGCCGCCGGGCACGGCCCCGCAGCGGCTCTATCTGCGCGGCGACGGCGGGCTAAGCCCCGAGGGGCCGAGCGGAGATCCGCGCGGTTACAACTATGATCCGCGCCGGCCGATCCCGACCTTGGGCGGGCGCAACATGCTGATCGATGCCGGGCCGCGCGACCAGCGGCCGGCTCAGGCACTGCCCGATTACGGTCTGATCTACCGCAGCAAAATATTGGACCAAGACCTGACGATCGCCGGCAATGTCCGCGTGACTCTCCACATAGAATCCAACTGCCCCGACACCGATTTCGTCGCCAAGCTGATCGAGCTGATGCCGGACGGCCGCGCGATGCTGCTGATGGACGGAGTGACGCGCGCGATGTACCGGGACCCGTCCGGCGAGCCGCGGCCCCTCGTTCCAGGTCGGGTCGAGCGGCTGACCATCGGCCTCGGCGACATCCACCACACTTTTCGCGTCGGCCACCGCATCGAAATCGACGTGATTAGCAGCAACTTTCCGCGCCGCGCTCGCAACACCAACAGCGGCCATCCGGTGCTCGCAAATGATAGCGAAGCCGATATCCGCGTAGCGGCGAACACCATCCACCACGCCGAGACGACGCCCTCGTTTGTCGAGCTTCCGGTGCTGATCCGCCGATGACGCTCGCCGGCCGCGGCGACTAGGATCGATCAGCCGACCCGGTATTTGTCGACAAAGGCCCAGTCGACTTCGAGGCCGAAGCCGGGCTTGTCGCCGAGATGCAGGTGCCCATCGCGCAACTCCGGGTGCTCCTTGAACAGCCCGTAGCCGAGCGGGTCTTCCTCGGGCCCGCCATGGCCTTCGACGCCAAAGCCGCGGCGCGGCAGCGCCAGCACCAGATGGCCATGCAATTCGGGCGCGGTATGCGGCGCCACCATGACCCCGTGCTGCTCGGCCAGTGCTGCGATGCGCAATGCCTCGGTAAACCCGGCGGCGCGGGTCGCATCGAACTGCACATAACGGATGCCGCCCTCGACGATGAAGTCGCGCACTGTGAACCTCGTCAGTTCGCGCTCGCCATGCGCCAGCGGGATAGGCATCGCCGCCGCGAGCCGGGCAAAATCGGCCGGCTGCAAATACCAGTGCAATGGTTCCTCGAGCCAAAAAATCCGCGACGGCTCGACCAGATGGGCAAAGTCGATGCAGTCCGGCAGGTCGTACGCCGCGTTCATATCGAGCATCAGGGACGGCTCGTCGCCGATCTCCCGGCGCACAACAGCGATGCGCTCGGCCTCCTCGGCGATGGTGCCCACTCCGGTCTTCAGTTTGACAGCACGGTAGCCGTGCCGCAGCATCCGCGCCATCTCGCCGGCATAGTCGGCATTGGTGGCGCCGGGCCGATAATACCCGCCGGTAGCGTAGGTGAAGAGCGGGCGGTTCTGGCCGCCGAGCAGCCGGTATACCGGCAATCCCGCCGCCTTGCCCTTGATGTCCCACAACGCGATGTCGATCCCGGCGATCGCCGCCATGACCTGCGTGCGCTCGCCGCGCGCGATCGGCGGCGGCACATCCTCCCTTCCTTCGATCGCGCCCGGCCGCGGCGAGGTCAAGCCAAACAGCATCTCCCACACCGCCACGTGACCGAGCGCATCCATTCCATGGATGATCTCGCCAAACCGCGCCACCCACTCGCAAATCCGCGACATCGGCGCGCCGTGGATCTGGCCGTAGCCGACGAGCCCGTCATCGGTGCGCAATTCGGTCAGGATGACGTTCCAGGATCTATTCTGTTCATGCGCGGTCCACACCGGCTGTGGCCGCGGAACCGAAATCATGTGTGTCTGCACCGATGCAATCCGGCTCATTCCCGGCTCCTCGAACATGTTCGTCAGCAAGAGCCGAGCCCGCAGCGGGCGCTGCTGTCAAGCTCGGCAGTTCGCCTAATCGGCGACCGATTGGCCGTCCTCGCGCCGCAGGGTCTCGCTTCCTCCGTTATTCAACCTGCGCACTGAGCTACTCAAGCGCTTGAAAGAAGAGATTTACCGTCATATTATCCAGTTCTCAGCTGGCAAGAATGCGCGGCACCGAAAAGTTGCGCGTTCGCGGAACCGAATCGGCGCCCTGCGTCGTTCCAACCGCATCCTGGTTGAGGGTCCCTTGCGGGAGCACGAGCGTGCGTTACGTTAAGCCAATCCGGAACTGCTACAAAGGATCACAGGCATGAAACATCTCTTGACCGGCGTTGCGGTCGCTGCCGCGCTCGCGATTGCCGCGCCAGTGTGGGCGCAAAATCCTAGCGGCGGGAACGGGATGGGAATGCCCGGCCCGAACCCGGGGGGTGGCGGCAACCTGACCCCGTACAGCGGCGGCGGAGCGCCAGCTACCGGAGGATCAACCTATATTCCGCCTAGCGCAGCGGCGCCGCCCGCGGCTCCCGCGGCAGCGGCCGCACCGGCGGAAAATTCGGCGATGCCGCCGGCGCATCACGCCGTAAGGCATGCCCATGCCATGCATAACTTTCACAAGGGGATGGCGCATAAAGCCGCTATGAGCGGCGATACGACGGCGCAGCTCAACCGTGAAGAGCTCGCCCGCCTGCAGGCCGGTAATCAGGGTATGCCGGCGCCGAACCCCCCGATGACAGGGAAATGATCCAACATCGATAACCGCGTTCGACGGGACCGATCCAATGCGCGTCAAGGAACCCTTTGGTATCTGCTGGCGCTGCGCTATCTTGGAACAATCTGAGCTGCGAGAGGACCATCGACATGAAACATCTCTTGACCGGCGTTGCGGTCGCTGCCGCGCTCGCGATCGCCGCACCGGTGTGGGCGCAAAATCCAAGCGGCGGGAACGGTATGGGAATGCCCGGCCCGAACCCGGGAGGCGGCGGCGGCCTGACCCCGTACAGCGGCGGCGGAGCGGCTCCCGCGCCGGCGGAAAACTCGGCGATGCCCCCGGCGCATCACGCCGTAAGGCATGCCCATGCCATGCATCACTTTCACAAGGGGATGGCCCAAAAAGCTGCTCTGAGCGGCGATACGACCGCCCAGCTCAATCGTGAGGAGCTCGCCCGCTTACAGTCCGGTGCTCCCCCGTCGCCCCCAATGGCGCCCCCACCCCCTCCCGGCGAGCCATCATCGCCCAAGAATTTGCCGGGCCCGCCTTCGCATTAAGCCTGCTGGGTAGCCGGGTCGATCGTCCGAGCACGTGGCACGGGGCTGCGGCTCCGCTGCCACGCCGGCGGCGGGTGTTCGCCAACTGGTCAGCAACGCGCCAGTAATGGGATCAGCTGGTGGTCGAAGGGTGATGCTGGCGCGCGATCCGCTCCATATCCCCGAGCAAATCGTGCAACGCTTGATCGGCGACATAGGCCATTTTGGCGAAGGCCCGCAGAAAGCTGTCGGTCCGCGGTAACTGAAAGAGTGTCTCGTCCGCGTCTTTGGCGGTCGCTGTACTAACCATGACCACATTGTCAAAGGGCTGCAGGATCAGCTCATGCAGCGCCTTGCCCGGCCCCGTTACGTACTCGACGACGCGACACCGCTTGGAATTATCCGGTTCTTGCAGAATCGTCATTCTGTAGGTGGCCCGCGTCGTCGCCGCTTCGATCAGAGCGCGGGCAAAGGGCCGCACAAAGGTTTCATCGAACCCGAGCAGCGCGGTCGGATGGTCACTACCAACGGCGGAGCGCATTTCGAGAGCGGTCCATAGCGACGCCCGTCCATCAAAATAATCGGCCGAGGCGAGATCGAGGTTGATCGAATCAATCGGCATGGGCGACGAGACCGAGCGCGCCGACAGAAAAGCGAAGCAGGCCGGCTCCCGCTTGAGGGAAATGTTTGTCGTCGCTTCGAGGTTTCGATCGGTGATCGCGGGACTTTCGGCCATGGCAGGATTTTGCTCCGAGCGGGCTCGCACGAGTTGCTATCTTACCTCGGATGCGACGCCCCATAGAGAACGCGCTAGCAGTGATCCGGGATAGACTGCTTCAGGCTGGTTTGTCAAAGTAGATCATGGACACCGATGCGTCGTGCGGCTATCGGCCGCGCGCTAGGCGGCGCGGTTATTGCTTAACCCCAAACCTGCGCGCAATACACGCTCGGCTACTTCCGCCCCAAGCGGCGTTGTTCGCGCCCAAGTCGTTAATTCGCGCCAGCGGTTCATGCCCGCGATTCGCGTTCGATCGCCTCCTCGGTGGACAGCCATTCGGCTTCCGCCCGGGAGATCAATCGGGCGACCTCGGCGCGCCGCTTGAGTGCATCGGTGAGGGCGGCGCCGGCGACGGCAGCCCCGTTTAGACCGGCGAAGCTGCGATCGAGTTCCTCCCGTTCCCGAGACAGCCGGGCGATCGTTTCCTCGGCCCGCCGCGCACGCTCGCGCAGCGGGTCGAGCTCGCGCCGCTTTTCGGCAGCACGGCGGCGCGCCGCGCGGCGATCGCCGGCTGCGCTCGAACGCCCTCCATCCGCAGATCCGGCGCGCTCGAGCACCAGATGGCGGTAGTCTTCGAGATCACCGTCGAAAGGCAGAACGGTGCCGTCGGCGACGAGCCAAAGATGATCGGCGACGAGTTCGAGCAGATGCCAATCATGGGTGATCAGCACGACTGCGCCGGCAAAATTATTGATCGCTTGGACCAGCGCATCACGAGTTTCGATGTCGAGATGGTTTGTCGGCTCGTCGAGCAACAGGAGGCCGGGGGCGTCGTGAGTGACCAGGGCGAGGTTCAGCCGCGCCCGCTCGCCGCCCGACAAATCGGCGGCCGCGACAAAAGCCTTGTCCTGGCTGAAACCGAAGCCGCCCAGGCGCGCGCGCACCGATTCGGGCGTGGCGTCGGGCATCAACGCCGCCAGGTGGTCGTAAGCCGATTCCTGCGGCCGCATTTCCTCGATCTGGTGTTGCGCGAAATAGCCGCAAGCGAGCTTGGGCGACCGTGTCACCTGTCCTGACAACGGCGCGAGGCGTCCGGCGAGCAACCGGGCGAACGTCGTCTTGCCGTTGCCGTTGGCCCCGAGCAGCGCGATTTGGTCGTCCGGGTCGAGCCGCAGGTCGAGCCGCGACAGCACCGGCTTGCCCGGCACGTAGCCGACGCTCGCGCGATCGAGGGTGATCAGCGGCGGGCTCAACCGCGGCGGGTCGGGAAAGGCGATGCGCGGCGGCGGCTCACGCGCGGCGAGCACGACGGGTTCGAGGCGGGCCAGCGCCTTTAGCCGGCTCTGCGCTTGGCGGGCCTTTGACGCTTTGGCGCGAAAGCGGTCGACAAAGGCTTGCAGCCGCTCGCGCTGCTCGGCCTGCTGTCGGGCCACGACTTCGAGCCGCTGGGCATTTTCCCGGCGTGCGCGCAGAAAAGCGTCGAAACCGCCAGAATAGGCGGTCAGCTTCCCTTGCGCTAGATGCAAGGTCATCGTCGTCACCGCGTTCAGAACCCGGCGATCGTGACTGACCAGGATCAAGGTGCGGCGATAAAAGCGCAGGAACCGTTCGAGCCATAGCGAGGCTTCGAGATCAAGGTGGTTGCTCGGCTCGTCGAGCAGTAGGAGGTCGGGCTCGGTGAACAGGATCGCGGCCAGCGCCACGCGCGTCCGCCAGCCGCCGGAAAGGTCGTCGAGCGGCCGCTGCTGCGCCGCGTCATCGAACCCGAGCCCGGCAAGAATGCGCGCTGCACGGCTCGGCGCCGAATAGGCGGCGATCTCGACCAGCCGAGTTTCGATCTCGGCGGCGCGCAACGGCGTTGGCCCGGCTTCGCGCTCATCGAGCAGACGGGCGCGCTCGCGATCAGCGGCAAGCACGGTTTCGTGCGGGGTAGCGGCGCCGCTCGGCGCCTCCTGAGCGAGAAATCCGACCCGGCAACCGCGGGGCAGCTCGATCGTGCCGTCTTCCGGCTGCAAAACGCCGCGAATGAGGTCGAGCAAAGTGGATTTGCCGACGCCGTTGCGGCCGACAAGCCCGACCTTGGCGCCGTCAGGTATCTGCGCGCTCGCCCGGTCGAGCAGCGCCCGACGCCGGTCGATGCGGTAGGTCACCTCGAAAAGGGTTAGCATCGCGGTCTTTTACCATGTCCGTGCGGACATCGACGATGCCGGCGCAAATGGGGCCTGCCTTGCGCGCGCGCCTCGCCCCGCCCTCAACATCTCGTACACCCCGCGTTCGAAGGCCTTGTAGCGCGACGCACGGGTTGACAAGGGCAGGATCTGGGTCAGGATCACGCGGGCGATGCGCTGTCGCGGAACATCAACGGTGCGTACCCATGCGAGCTTCAACGGCTCCAATCCTACTTTGTCTGTTAGGCTTTTCCTGAGACCGCCTTTGCCGCGTATGTACTTGTGTCGCTCTCCGGTAATCGCTTCAAATTTATGGAACGATGTGGTTACAGCCGGACAAGCTGGTGTGCATCTCAATAAATTTATTCTGAAAAACATTGCTGACAAAAACGAATGTCCGATGGTTTTGTCAGATACCTTCAAACCGATCACTTTTGTCGCCGGCCAGCTCCTTTTGGCAAATGGACAGGATCGCGGGTGGGCCAGCCCTTACTATTATATAATCTTGGTAAACCGGAAGCAGCCGTAATTCCAATGTGATCTTCGCTATTTACCCTCGGCCTCGGCGCGGGCGGCTGGTGGATCAGCAAGTTTTTATTCGAACCGCTGAAAGAAATCTACGATCTTCGGCGTGACGTACAGGAGTGGCTAATCCCCGTAAGAGCAGTGGAATCAGCTCCTTCGACATCGAATGTTGCGAATGCGCCTCCATTATCGATAAATCCGTTCTGAGGACAGTGGAATGTTGTGTCGCAAGCGCCGACAATTGTCCCGGCGTTGTTGATACCATATGCGGTCGCCTCGGCGCTGCCCGGCGGAACAGGAGGGCCGACCGCGCCCGGTGTTCCGGAGAAGGCCTGCCCGACTATAGTGCCTGAGAACTCATAGCTGCTCACGATTTGATCGTGGCTGTTGCCTCACTGTCCTGGCCTCCGGACACGCCAAAGTTCAAATAACTGCCACCTGAGTAAAAGAAAGCGTCTCCATTGGCTGTCCCAACGATTTCTCCGGCATTATTGATTCCAAATGCGGCGGTTCCGGGGCCGCTACCTACGGAGTTGTCAGGGATTGGCGTGAACCCGACCGGATTGGCCAGCGATGCCGCGGGATAGACAAGTAGGAGCGCGAGGTAGACGGGTGTAATGGTGACCAGCGTGGATCGTGTCCCGCGGGAACGCTCTCGGTCGGAGGCAATGTTCATCCCATCCCGCCGTTCGGGCTCGCGCTTCTTTGTGCCCTATCTTTACCATAATCTTGCCACGCCGCTCGCGGCCGTTGCAAATTGAATCACACAGGGCGGCGGGAGACCGGGGAAGCTGCCGGTTAAGATTAGATGTCCGCGGGGTCGGCGATGGCCACCGCGAGATGTTCGTAGGACTCGCAAACAGTCCCGCAAATCCCCTTGATCGCCCGCAGTTGCGCCTTCGCGCTCGCGAGATCGCCTTTGAGGAGATAGGCCTCGCCGAGGTATTCGCGGACCTGCGCATAGTGTGGATCGAGCGCCACCGACTTCAGATAGTAGCCGATCCCCTCGTCGACCCGTCCCATTTTGCGCGTCGCATAGCCGCGGTAATTGAAGGCGACCGCGGTATTCGGGTCTTTCAGTAGGTCGAGCACGTCCAGCGCCTCGCGGTAGCGTCCGGACTTGACCAGCGCGTAGGCGTAGTCGGTTAGCGCCTTATCGGGCAGCACCTCGTTCTCCGCCTTGACACACTTTTGGCTCCTGCTGTCCCATACTTGGCCTTTGTCGCAGGTCGTCGAGTCCGACTTGTCGTTTCCGCTTCCGCCGCCGTCCGCCAGAATCGGACCGGCCGCGATCAAGCAAAGTCCGAACGCCGCCGCAAGGAATGCCTCGGTTCTCATGAAATCCTCCGTCGCCTATGCACGGATCGGGGACGCGTCGCGCCCGGCATCATCCGCCCCGCCCGCTTCCAAATCAACGACCGCTCAGCAAGCGCGTTTATTCCGCCCCCGCCGAGGCGGCGATGCGCAGCGGGTGGGCGGGGTAGACGCCGAGGATCTTCACTTCTCGCGAAAAAAAGGCGAGTTCCTCGAGCGCCAGCGCCAAGGGGCGGTCCTCGGGATGGGCCTCAACATCGGCGTAGAACTGAGTCGCCGCGAACGCGCCGCCAACCATGTAGCTTTCGAGCTTGGTCATGTTGACCCCATTGGTCGCGAACCCGCCCATTGCCTTGTAGAGCGCCGCCGGCACGTTGCGCACCCGAAACAGAAAAGTGGTCACGGTCGGCGTCCCGCGCGCCGGCCGCAGCGGCTCGCGCGACATGATCAAAAATCGGGTGGTGTTGTGTTCGGCGTCCTCGATATTCCCCTTCAACGAGACGAGGCCGTAGATTTGGCCGGCTAGCTCGGAGGCGATGACGGCCACGGTAGGGTCGCGGCGCTCGGCAAGTTCCGCCGCGGCTCCGGCGGTATCGGCGGCGACGACCGGCGTGACGCCAAGTGTTCGGATAATGTTGCGGCACTGCGACAGGGCGTGGACGTGGCTTTTGACCGTGCGGATTTTTTCCAAGCTCGCGCCCGGTACGGCTAGCAGGTAATGGTTCACCCTCTCGAAATGCTCGCCGATGATGTGCAGTCCCGACTCGGGCATCAGGTGATGGATGTCGGCGACCCGACCCGCGACCGAATTCTCGATCGGGATCATCGCCAGCCGGGCCCGGCCTTCGCGCACCGCGGCAAAGGCGTCCTCGAACTGGGCGCAGGGTAGGGTCGCCATCTCGGGAAAGACCCGGCGGCAGGCGAGGTCGGAATAGGCTCCGAACGCTCCCTGGAACGAGATGGTCCGCTCCGGAGCGGCGAAATCGAGCTTCGGTTCCGTCATCCTGTTGTCATCTGTTGCATCAATTGGCGGGCTCGTTCGAGATCGGCAGGGGTGTCGACCTGCACGCCGAGGCGGCCGGCCTCGATCAGGCTGACCGAGATTCGCATTCCGGCTTCGAGCGCGCGCAATTGCTCGAGGCGCTCACGCTGTTCGAGGATGCCGCGCGGCAGCCCGACAAAGCGCTCGAGCGCCGCGCGGCGGTAAGCGTAAAGCCCGATATGCTCGTAATGCGGCCCTTCGCCCCACGGCACCACCGCCTTGCTGAAATAGAGCGCTCGCGCCGGTCGGGCCGTGTCGACGAAACCGGCGACGACCTTGTTGACGCTGGTGTCCGCGAGCGCAGCGCCATTTTCGATCACGGCGGCGAGAGTCGCGATATCGGTTTCCGGATCGGCGAGCCCGGCGACTGCTGTTCGCACCGCTGAAGGGTCCAGCATCGGCAGATCGCCCTGCACATTGATGACCGCGTCGTGCGCGCGGCCGGGATCGATGTGTGTAATCGCTTGGTGGATACGGTCCGAGCCGGTCGGGAGCTGCGGATCGGTCAACACCGCGCGGCCGCCCGCCGCCTCGACGACATCGGCGATTTCACGGTCGCCGCAGGCAACGACGACCGGTCCTGCCTCGGCCGCAAGCGCGCGGCGCCAGACATGAATGATCATCGGAGTTCCGGCGATGTCGGCGAGCGGCTTCCCGGGAAGGCGCGCCGCCGCCAAGCGGGCGGGGATCAGAATGATCGGGTTCTTTGGTAGCGCGTTATCCACAACTTCTCGCGAGCGATCGGGCAGCGACAACATGCCCGGTTCGTGCCATCGCCGGAAGCGTGATAATTCTTTTGAGTTGCCGGGGGGAACTGGATCTGCTGCCGGCCCGACACGGTCGGAAGGGTCGTCGATGTCGTCTTTCGAGTGGAACAAGATCATTGCCTCGGTACTCACCGCGCTGATCGTCGCGATGGTGGCCGGGATTCTCTCGAACATGCTCGTCCGGCCAAAGCCGCTCGAAAAGCCGGTCTTTGTCATCGCCGGCGCCGCACCGACTGCGACTGCTTCGACCGAGCAAGCCGCGGCTGCCCCTAAGCTCGAGCCGATTGGGCCGTTGCTGGCCAAGGCCGATCCGAAAAAGGGCCAACAGCTGACTACGGTATGCCAGGCATGTCACACCTTCGAAAAAGGCGGGCCGAACCGGATCGGGCCGAATTTGTGGGGTATAACCATCGAGGGCATGGCCGAGGTCCCGAATTATCAATTTTCCGACGCAATGGAAGCGCACAAGGGGCAAAAATGGACTGTCGAGGAGCTCAATGAATGGTTGGACAACCCACAGCACTTTATGCCGGGCACCAAGATGACGTTTGCCGGATTCCCCAAGGCGGAGAACCGTGCTGACGTCATCGCTTACTTGCAGACCTTGAAATAGATCGTGCGCCTTTCGGAGCTCGACAGGTTTCTCGCGCTCGCATCTGAATTGGCCGACGCGGCGGGAGCAGAGATCCGACCGCATTTCCGCCAGCGCCTCGCGGTCGAGGATAAATCAGACCTGACTCCGGTGACTGCCGCCGACCGCGCCGCGGAGCTGGCGATGCGCGAGCTGATCGAGAACAGCTTTCCCGATCACGGGATCGTCGGCGAGGAGTTCGGCCGGGTACGCGAGAATGCCGAATTTGTCTGGGTTTTGGACCCGATCGACGGCACGAAATCTTTTATCAGCGGCGTGCCGCTGTTCGGGACCCTGATCGCGTTGGCCCGTGGCGGGCATCCGATCCTCGGCGTCATCGACCAGCCGATCTCGCGTGAGCGCTGGATCGGCGCGGCGGGGCGACCGACGACATTCAACGGCGCCGGGATCCGCTGCCGGGCTTGTCCGGGGCTTGGCTCCGCGACCCTTTTCGCGACCACGCCCGAGATGTTCCGCGGGCCAGACGCCGCCGCCTTCGCCCGAGTTTCAGCGGGGGTCAAGCTCACTCGCTTCGGCGCCGATTGCTATGCGTACGGCCTACTGGCCGCGGGCTTTATCGATCTCGTCCTTGAAGCCAGCCTCAAGCCCTACGATTTTTGCGCGATGATTCCGATCGTCGAGGGAGCCGGAGGCGTGGCCACAGACTGGCGCGGAGCAAGGCTTGGCCTCACCTCGGACGGGCGGGTCCTGGTCGCCGGCGACCACCATGCGCACGAGGCGGCTCTGGCGCTCCTCGACGCGTAAGCTGATCGCAAGGAAAAAGGGCATGGGCAGAGTATCGGCTATCGTCGTCGGCATCTTCCTATTGCTTTCGGCCGGCAGCGCCACAGCGGCGCCGAGCGAGGGCATGTCGCTGTTCGGCGACCTCAAATACGGGCCCGGCTTTACTCATTTCGATTACACCAATCCGCAGGCGCCGAAGGGCGGTACGATCCGCTATTCGGCGATCGGCACCTTCGACACCTTGAACCCGTTCGTGATCAAGGGCGTGCCAGCGGCGGGGATCGGCCTGATCTTCGACACGTTGACGGCCGTTGCCGCCGACGAACCGGCGAGCGAATACGGGCTCGTTGCCAAGACCATCGATCTCGCGCCGGAAAAATTATCGGTGCTCTATACCTTGCGCCAGGAAGCGCGCTTTCATGACGGCACCCCGATGACCCCCGCCGACGTGATCTGGACCTTCGATGCTTTGCGCAGCAAAGGCCAGCCCTTGTACCGCTCCTATTATGGCGACGTGACCAAGGTTGTGCAGGAAGGCGATCTCGGTGTCCGCTTCTATTTCAAATCGACGAAAAACCGTGAATTGCCGCAGATCCTCGGCGAGATGCCGGTTTTGTCAAAGGCCTATTGGTCGGGTCGCGATTTCGAGAAGACCACGCTCGACCCGCCGCTCGGCAGCGGCCCCTACACGATCGAGTCGGTCGATCCCGGACGCTCGATCACCTATCGCCGGGTCAAGGATTATTGGGCCGCCGATCTTCCGGTCAACAAAGGTCGCTATAATGTCGACACGATTCGCTACGATTATTACCGCGATGCCACGATCGCGCTCGAAGCGTTCAAGGCCGGCCAATACGACGTCCGGCAGGAGAATTCCTCGAAGGCTTGGGCGACCGGCTATGACAGCCCGGCACTGCGCGCGGGCCTGATCAAAAAAGAGCAGATCCCAAACGGGCTGCCGAGCGGAATGCAAGGACTGGGCTACAATTTGCGGCGGCCGCTGTTTCAGGATCCGCGAGTGCGCGAAGCGTTAGCCTATGCATTTGACTTCGAATGGTCAAACAAGAATTTGTTTTACGGCGCCTATCATCGCACCCGCAGCTATTTCGACAACTCCGAATTGGCTGCAACCGGCGTGCCGCAGGGTCAGGAACTCGACATCCTGAACAAATACCGCGGGCAAATCCCGGATGCCGTATTTACGACCGAATACGATCCGCCGAAATACGACGGTTCCGGAAATATCCGTGATGGGCTGCGCAAGGCGATCAAACTGCTGATGGCGGCGGGCTGGACCTTTAAGGGTGAACAGCTGGTCAATGCCAAGACAGGAGAGCCTTTCGAGTTCGAGATCTTGCTCAACGACCCCATATACGAGCGCATTGTCCTGCCCTTCACCCAAAACCTCGCCCGAATGGGCATCAAGGCGAGGGTGCGCACGGTCGACCCTGCGCAGTACGAAAGGCGAATGGAGACTTTCGATTACGACATGGCGGTGGTGTTGTTTCCGCAGTCCTTATCGCCCGGGAACGAGCAACGCGATTTCTTCGGCTCGGCTGCAGCCGACGAGCGGGGCAGTCAGAATGTTCTGGGGATCAAAAGCCCGGTCATCGATCAACTGATCGAGGGGTTGATCAACGCGCCCGACCGGGTAAGCCTCGTCGCCCATACCCGCGCGCTCGACCGGGTTCTGCAGTATGGATACTACGTAATACCGCAGTTTTATCTTGGCGCATTTCGGGTCGCTTACTGGGATAAGTTCCGCCGCCCGGCGATCTCGCCCAAATATGCGGTTGGCTTCGACACTTGGTGGGTTGATCCTACCGCCGAGAAATCCGTCGAGGCAAAAAAGGGCGAGGTGCTGAAGCAGTGAGAAGCTACCGATGATCGCCTACGCATTGCGGCGGGTGCTGCTGATCATCCCGACCCTGTTCGCGATCATGGTGGTGAATTTCGTCATCGTCCAAGCCGCACCCGGCGGCCCGGTCGAGCAGATGATCGCGCGGCTGAAGGGAGAGAATGTCAGCGCCACCGAGCGCGTCAGCGGCGGGACCGGCGAGATCAAAGCGCCGGCGGCCTCCGGTGCCGTCGTCAACTCGCGTTATCGCGGCGCACGCGGCCTCGACCCCGCGCTGATCAAGCAGCTCGAAAAGCAATACGGCTTTGACAAGCCGCCCTTGACCCGGTTTGTGCTGATGATGCGCAACTACCTAACCTTCGATTTCGGCACCAGTTTTTTCCGCGACCAGCGCGTCATCGATTTGATCAAAGCGAAATTGCCGGTGTCGATTTCGATCGGGCTGTGGACGACCTTGATCACCTACCTGGTTTCGATCCCGCTCGGCATCCGCAAGGCGGTGCGCGACGGCAGCCGGTTCGACGTGTGGACGAGCGGGGTCATCATCGTCGGCTATGCGGTGCCAAGCTTTTTATTCGCGGTATTGCTGATCGTGCTGTTCGCCGGCGGCAGCTATCTGTCGATCTTTCCGCTGCGCGGGCTGGTCAGCGACAATTGGGCCTCGCTGTCCTGGCCGATGCGCATCGCCGATTACTTCTGGCACATCACCCTGCCGATCACCGCCCTGGTGATCTCGGGGTTCGCAACCCTGACGATGCTGACCAAGAACTGCTTCCTCGACGAGATCAACAAGCAATACGTGCTGACTGCTCGCGCCAAGGGGCTGACCGAGCGCCGCGTGCTCTACGGTCATGTCTTCAGGAATGCGATGTTGCTTGTCGTCGCCGGATTTCCGGCGGCGCTAGTGGGCATCCTTTTCACGGGGGCGCTGTTGATCGAGGTGATCTTTTCACTCGATGGCCTCGGCTTGTTGGGTTTCGAGGCGGCGATCAACCGCGACTATCCGATCATGTTCGGCACGCTCTATGTGTACACGTTGATTGGCCTGCTGCTGAAGCTGGTCAGCGACCTGACTTACATGCTGATCGACCCGCGCATCGACTTCGCCGCCCGCCGGGCCTGACGCTGTGGGCGCCGGAATGTATACTGGCGGAGGCGCCCAAGTCGGACGAAGCTGTCGAATATCTTTGAGGCGGGACATGGCTTTTGATCGGATTACCTTCGAGCCGGGGAAGATGGGCGGCCGTGCTTGCATTCGCGGTCTTCGGATCACCGTCGGGTTGATCGTCTCATTGGTCGCGGAAGGGGTTTCTTTCGAGGAACTCTTGACCGACTATCCGGACCTGGAAGCCGAGGATATTCGACAATCCCTGGCTTATGCCGCTTGGCTAGCGCGGGAAGAGATCGTCCCGGTGTAAGCCGGGAATGCGTTTTCTGCTCGATATGAACCTTCCGCCCGCGATGGCGGAATGGATGCGATTCGAAGGCCACGACGCGGTGCACGTCCGCGATCTTGGTCAGGCGCAATATCCGGATTACAAGATATTCGCTCATGCAGCCGCCGATCGACGTATTGTCGTCACCTTCGATCTCGATTTCGGCGAGATCGCCGCTTTCGCACGCGGCGCCGGAATCGGCGTCGTTCTGCTGCGGCTGCGCTTGGTCCGGCAGTCCTATTTGCGAGACCGCCTCCGCGCTGCGTTGGTCGAGGCGGCCGAGGCGTTACAGGCGGGCGCAATTGTCCTCGTCGAGGATGCCCGGATCCGCATCCGGCGGCCTATGAACGACTGAAAACGAGCGTTGCGCGGTCCGCCGGCTACCGCGCTCGCGAGCATTGCGTCCCGGAGGAAGCCGCGGCGTGGATCACGGTCCATCGCAGGCCGCGCGACGCGCGTGACCGCCAGCCTCATAGGCCGACGAGACGCGCGCTCTCGTCCCACAGCCGGCGGGCGAGATCGGAATCGAGCGCGACCGGGTCGGGACGCGCCAGCGCCTTGCGGACGACATAACCGCCGTGAAAGGGCGCTGGGTCGGGCACCGTTGCCAGGAACACCGATGTCTCGGCGCCCTTTTCGGCACTGATCATGAACGGTTTCGCCAGCCGCCAGGCGAAGTCGACAATGCCGCCTCTCTGCGCCAGCGTAGTCGCGACAACGCCGGGATGAAGGGAGGTTGCAACAACTCTCGAGCCTTGGAGCCGCGCCGCCAGTTCGCGGGTAAACAGAATGTTGCATAGCTTGGAGCGGTTATAAGCCTTCAACATCGACCAATCGCGCGGACCGGTGATGGTCGCCAGGTCGATGCGAGCACCGTGATGGGCGCGTGAGGCGACGGTGACGATCCGCGCCGGTGCCGAGACCTTCAGCCGGTCGAGCAGCAGATTGGTCAGCAGGAACGGCGCCAGGTGGTTGACCGCGAAAGTCATCTCATACCCGTCCGCCGACCGCTCGAATTTCGGTGAAAATAGCCCGGCGTTGTTGACCAGGAGATCGAGCCGGTCGTGCCGGGACAGGATCTCGCCGGCCAGGCGGCGAACTTCGGCCAGAGAAGCGAAATCGCCGAGCGCGGTCTCGACCTGAGCTCCGCTCGCTTGCTCGGTCACGAAACGGCGCGCCGCCTCGGTACGCGCAGGGTCGCGGCCGGTCATGACGACCCGCATGCCGGTGCGCGCGAGGCCCAGTGCCGTGTAAAGCCCGATCCCGGAACTCGCCCCGGTAACGACGCCGATCCGCGGCGCCGGTTCTTCCCTCATCCCGCTGGCGGCGAAAGAGCCGGGGACGGGGGCTACGGACGCGGACGCCGGCACGGCGGCCTAAATGCTGTCGATCCCGTACGCCCAGCGCCGCGCCAACTGGTGGCCGATCGCCAATGGCGGCGGCAGGGTCGTGACGCCGGGGATTTGTTCGTCGGAGCGGGATCGTTCGACCATGGCGCGGACCTCTTCGCGCTCGAACCAGCGCGCCTCGGCGATTTCCTCGGGGTCGATGCTGATCTCCTCGCTCAGCGCCTCGGCCAACAGCCCCGTCATTAACGTCGATGGAAACGGCCAAGGCTGCGAGGCGAGATACCGCACCCGCCCGATGCGAATGCCCGATTCCTCGAGGACTTCGCGCCGCACCGCCTCCTCGATCGTCTCACCGGGCTCCATGTATCCGGCGAGACAGGAGAAACGGGTCCCGACCCGCCGCCGCCCGCGACCCAGCAGGCAGCGCTCGCCCTTGACCGCGAGCATGATCACAACCGGGTCGACTCGCGGATAATGATGGGCTCGGCAATTCGGGCAGCGCCGCCCCCATCCGGCAGAGTCGATCACGCTCGCCGTCCCGCATTGCGCGCAAAAGCCATGGCGCGCGTGCCAATCGAGCAGCGAGCGCGCTTCGGCGAGAATTGCGGCCTCGCCGCCGGGGATCGAGGCGGCCAGGGCGCGGACATCGACGGTCTCGGTCTCCGTTCCGGCCAGCACTGGCGCGGCACTGGCATCGAGCGCGAAATGAGCCCGTCCGTCGCCGATTCCGAGTAAAATTAGCGTGGCGCCGGCATCGATCGCCTCCCGCCAGGGCGCGACCGGCTGCCAGTCGAGCTCCGCCGTCGAGCTGTCGCGAACCAACGGCTTTAGCTCGCGCAGCGGCAACAGTCGGGTTTCGGGATCGTCGAGCAAGGAAGCGATCCAGCCGGCATCCTGCCGGCGCTGGCTAACGCGGTCGAGCGGGTTGCCCGCAAAAGTGTAAATCTCTTCCATCGCCGCCCAATCCCTCGTTCGCCGTCGCCGGAAGACCCGGCGGGCGGTCCTACCATAACTTCGGCCGGGCCCGAAGCGTTTGCGGCCGGCCCTCTGACGCCGCGTGTTATGCTGGCGTTATGACAAACGGACCCTACATCGCCGAGATCGCCGCGCTGGTTGGCGACCCGGCGCGCGCGAATATGCTGTCGGCGCTGATGGACGGCCGTGCGCTGAGCGCCGGCGAGCTTGCCTATGTCGCGCACGTGACCCCGCAGACCGCGAGCGCGCATCTGGCAAAGCTGGTCGACGCGCGGTTGCTCGCCGACGAAAGAAGGGGGCGCCACCGTTATTTCCGGCTTCCCGCCCCCGAGGCCGCGCGCATGCTTGAAGGGATCATGGCGGTCGCGGTCGCGCGGGCGCCGCGTTATCGGCCGGCATGGATGCGCGACGAGGCGCTGCGTTCGGCGCGGACCTGCTACGACCATCTCGCCGGCCGGCTCGGCGTGGCCTTGGCCGGCAGCCTTGCCGAGCGCGGCCATGTCCTGCTCGATGACGACGGCGGCGAGGTTACCGAAGACGGCGCCAGCTTCCTTACCAGGTTCGGCCTCGATCTTGCCGGCGCCGCCGGCAAGCGCCGCCGCTTCTGCCGCCCCTGTCTCGATTGGAGCGAGCGACGGCCGCATCTCGGCGGCGCAGTCGGCGCGGCGCTGGCGCAGCGCTGCTTTACGCTCGGTTGGATCGAGCGGATCAAGGACAGCCGCGCAGTCGCGATCACTCCATCCGGCCGCGACGGTTTTTCTATCCAGTTCGGCCTTGATATCACCTCAGCCACTGAGATCGAGCCCCGCTGACATCCGATATCGTGCGCGAGCGGCTTGTTGCCGGGGCGTTAAGGCGCCCCTAGCAATTGAAGGGGCGCGTTACAGGCCCTTCCTTCCGGCGACGACAAATTCTTCACCGGCCTCGATCTCGTCGATAAAGCGTCGGCAACCCCCACGCTTACTCCTGCTGGCCTGCCTTTTGCACTGTGACGTGGTCAGATCATGGCGTAACGTCGGCGGCAGAGCAAAAGATCGAACAGGGGACAGATGAGCATTTTGCCTCGGATGCTGCGGCTGGCGGCGCTTGCGCTCGGTCTTGCCACGACGCCGGCATGGGCGCAGTCGGCCCCGACGACCTTGCGGTTCATCCCCCAGGCCGACCTCAGAAGCATCGATCCGATCTGGACGACTGCCTATGTCACGCGCAATTTTGGTTATCTGGTGTTCGACACGCTGTTCGCGCTCGACAAGGATTTCAAGCCGCAGCCGCAGATGGTCGATCACTGGACCGTCAGCGCGGACAAGCTGACCTATACCTTTGCTCTGCGCGACGGCCTCAAATGGCACGACGGGCAGCCGGTGCGGGCCGCCGATTGCGTCGCCTCAATCGAGCGCTGGGGCAAGCGCGACCCGTTCGGACAAAAGCTAATGGAGGCGGTCGGCGAGATCAAACCCGTCAACGACAAGAATTTTACGATCAGCCTCAAAGCACCGTTTCCGCTGATCCTCAATGCGCTCGGCAAATTGTCGAGCAACGTGCCGTTCATGATGCCCGAGCGGCTCGCCAAGACCGACCCGTTCAAGCAAATCCCCGAAGCGATCGGCTCCGGCCCGTTCAAATTCGTCAAGGCGGAATGGGTTCCCGGCAACAAGGCGGTGTTTATTAAAAATACCGATTATGTGCCGCGCAAAGAGCCGCCGAGCTTTGCCTCTGGCGGTAAAGTCGCCAAGGTCGACCGCGTCGAATGGCTCTATATCCCCGATTCCGCGACCGCCTCGGCGGCGCTGAACGCCGGTGAGGCCGATTGGTACGAGCAGCCGCCAACCGATCTGCTGCCGGTCTTCGCCGGCAACCCGGACATCGTCGTCGCCACCGTTGATCCGCTCGGCAACCAAGGCGTTCTGCGTTTCAACCATGTGCAGCCGCCGTTCGACAATCTTAAGCTGCGTCTAGCGGTGCTAAATTTGGTCGATCAGCAGGACTACATGCGCGCCGCTGCTGGCGATCCCAAATACTGGAAAACCTGCGTGGCGATATTCGGTTGCGGCACGCCGTTCGAGACCACTGCCGGCGCCGATGCGCTGCTGAAAGGCCCGAATCCGGCCAAGGCGAAGCAACTAATCGCCGAATCCGGCTACAAGGGCGAAAAGATCGTGTTGCTTGATGCGACCGACCAGCCGATCGTGCATGCCCAGGCGCTGGTGACCTTGGCAATGCTGCGACAAGCCGGGTTGAATGTTGAGTTACAGGCGATGGACTGGGGCACGTTGATAACCCGGCGGGCTTCGAAAGCGCCGATCGACCAGGGCGGCTGGAACATTTTTCACACCTGGACGGCGGCGCCCGACCTGCTGTCGCCGGCGGTCAACGCAGTGCTGCGGGCCAACGACGGCAAGGCTTGGTTCGGTTGGCCGAGCGACCCCCATCTCGAAGGGCTGATCGATCAGTGGTTCAAGGCGCCTGATTTCTCTGCGCAGAAACAGCTCGCCGCCGACATCCAGACCGAGGCCTACGCCAACGACGTCCCCTATGTGCCGACCGGCCAGTTCGTGATCCCGACCGCCTATCGCAAGAATCTTCACGGGATCATCATCGCGCCGGTGGTTTTTCTCTGGAACGTCGAGAAGGATTGAGAGGCTAGGGGGTGTTCGCCTACATCGTCAGACGGATCCTTTCCACCGTCCCGGTCATGGCGGTGGTCGCACTGTTCGTGTTCGCGTTGCTTCATCTGAGCCCTGGAGATCCGGCGGCGATCATCGCCGGCGATACCGCGACCCCCGCGGACATCGCTCGCATCCATCAGGCGCTCGGCCTCGACCAGCCGTTGTATGTCCAGTTCGCGTCTTGGGTGTGGCGCTTGCTGCACGGCGATCTCGGCATCTCGATCTTCACCAACCTTCCGGTCACGACCTTGATCGCGCAGCGGGTCGAGCCGACCGTGGTGTTGACGATCTCGACCGTCCTCGTTTCCGTATTGGCGGCGATTCCGATGGGAGTGCTGGCGGCGTGGAAGGCGGGGTCATGGATCGACCGCACGGTCATGGTCTTCGCGGTGCTCGGGTTTTCGGTGCCGGTCTTCGTGGTCGCCTATGTATTGATCTATGTCTTTGCGGTTCGCACCGATTTGTTGCCGGTCCAGGGCTTTGTCGGCATCGACCGCGGCTTGTGGCCGTTCCTGTCGCATCTGGTTATGCCGACCCTCGCGCTGGCGATGGTTTTCACGGCGCTGATCGCGCGGATGACCCGCGCCAGCATGCTGGATGTCCTGGCCCAGGATTATATCCGCACCGCCCAGGCCAAGGGCTTGGCCAACGACAAGGTGCTGATCGGTCACGCGCTGAAGAATGCGGCGGTGCCGATCGTGACGATCATCGGCATCGGCATCGCGCTGTTGATATCGGGTGTGGTCGTCACTGAGACGGTGTTCGCGATCCCTGGACTGGGGCGACTAACCGTGGACGCGATCCTGCGCCGCGACTATCCGATCATCCAGGGGATCATCCTGATCTTCTCGGCCGCCTATGTGCTGGTCAATCTGTTGGTCGATCTGAGCTACACCTTCCTCGATCCGCGCATCCGCTATTGAGGCGGTGGCCGAAATGACCGTGGCGCCGACCGATCTGGCCCTCCTCGCCGCTCCGACCGAGCGCCGTCGCGGGGCGCGCACCTATATCCGCCGCCATCCGACGATCGTCATCGGTGGGACCCTGATCGGCCTGATGGTTCTGATGGCGGTGTTGGCCCCCTACCTCGGCACCGTCGACCCGCAGGCCTTGGCGCCGGTCCAGCGGCTGCGCTGGCCTTCGTCGCAACATTGGTTCGGGACCGACATGCTCGGCCGCGACGTCTACAGCCGTACAATATACGGTGCGCGCATCTCCTTGACGGTCGGGCTCAGCGTCGCCCTGCTCAGCATTGCGCTCGGGCTCGCGATCGGTCTCATCACCGGGTTCAGCCGTTGGGCCGATGCGATCCTGATGCGGATCATGGACGGGCTGATGTCGATCCCGTCGGTGCTGATCGCGATCGCGTTGATGGCGCTGACCCGCGCCAGCCTGCAGAATGTCGTCTTCGCAATCACCGTCGCCGAGGTGCCGCGGGTGACCCGCCTCGTCCGCGGCGTCGTCTTGACCCTGCGCGACTTGCCTTTCGTCGAGGCTGCGTTTGCCAGCGGCACCAGCTTGCCGCGAATCATGTGGCGCCACATCGTACCCAACACGGTACCGCCGCTGTTGGTTCAGGGCACCTATACCGCCGCATCGGCGATGCTGGTCGAGGCGATCCTGTCGTTTCTCGGCGCCGGGACGCCGCCCAACATACCGAGTTGGGGCAACATCATGGCCGAGGGACGCAGCCTGTTTCAGGTCGCCTACTACATCGTGCTGTTCCCCGGGGCGTTTTTGTCGGTCACCGTGCTTGCCGTCAACCTGCTGGGCGACGGCTTGCGGGACGCACTCGATCCGCGCCTGGCGCGGCGGATGTAGCGCATGGCCGAGGCCGCCGCCGGGTATGTCGCCACCATCCCCCAGGCGCCGCGCGCTGCGGCTGAGCCGATTCTCGATATTGCCGATCTCAAAACATGGTTCTTCACCCGCGACGGGGTGGTCCGCGCGGTCAGCGGGGTTTCGTTCTACGTCCTCCCGGGCGAGACCCTCGCCATCGTCGGCGAGAGCGGCTGCGGCAAGAGCGTTACCGCGCTGTCGATCCTGCGCCTGATCCCGTCGCCACCGGGACGGATCGTCTCCGGCACGATCCGCTTTGCCGGCCGCGATCTTCTGGGCTTGAGCGAGGCCCAGATGCGCGATGTCCGCGGCAACGAGATCTCGATGATCTTTCAGGAGCCGATGACCTCGCTCAATCCAGTCCTAACGATCGGCCATCAAATCGCCGAGACCTTGACCCTGCATCAGGGGCTCGGCCGGGCCGCCGCACTCGCCAAGGCGGTGGATATGCTGCGCCTCGTCCATATTCCCGAGGCCCAGCGGCGCATCGGCGAATACCCGCACCAACTCTCGGGCGGGATGCGGCAGCGGGTGATGATCGCGATGGCGCTCGCCTGCAACCCGAAGCTGTTGATCGCGGACGAGCCGACGACCGCGCTCGACGTTACGATCCAGGCGCAGATCCTCGACCTGATGCGAGAATTGAAGCAGAAGATCGACGCCGCGATCGTGCTGATCACCCACGATCTCGGCGTCGTCGCCGAGATGGCGCAGCGCGTCGTCGTCATGTATGCCGGCCACATGGCCGAGGAGGCGACGGTCGGCGCGCTGTTCCGCCGCCCGCTGCACCCATACACCAAAGGACTGCTGAATTCGGTGCCGCGGCTCGGCGCGTCGCTCGACCAAGCCCACGCGCCGCGTCTGGCCGAGATCCCCGGCACGGTGCCGTCTTTGAGGGGCGCGATCCCGGGCTGTGCGTTCGCCGCGCGCTGCGCCTTCGCGACCGATCTGTGCCAACGCGCAATGCCGGCTTTTGAGGAGAAGGAGCCGGGGCACTTCGCCGCCTGCTTTCACTCCGATCAGGTGGCGCGATCGTGACCACAGCCCAATCCGTGCCGCCGGCGCCCCTGGCTTTGGCTCCGCTGCTCTCGGTCAAAGACCTGGTCAAGCATTTCCCGGTTCGAAAAGGGCTTCTGCAGCGGACTGTTGGCCAGGTCCATGCCGTCGACGGCATTTCGTTCGACATCGCCGCCGGCGAAACCCTGGGGTTGGTCGGCGAAAGCGGTTGCGGCAAGTCGACCGCGGGCAAGGCGATCCTCAGATTAATCGAGCCGACCGCCGGCGAAATCCGCATCAGCGGCGCGCGCATCGACGGACTATCCCGCCGCCAGATGCGGCCCTACCGGCGCCAGTTGCAGGTGGTGTTCCAGGACCCTTATTCGTCGTTGAACCCGCGATTGCGCATTCGCGACATCATCGCCGAGCCACTGGTCAATTACGGCGTCTCCGGCCAGCGCGAGCGGGAAAACCGGGTCGCGGGCCTCGCCTTCAAGGTGGGCTTGCGCGAGGACGCGCTCGACCGTTTCCCGCACGAATTTTCCGGCGGCCAGCGCCAGCGCATCGGCATCGCTCGCGCGCTCGCCCTGAACCCGCATCTGATCGTCTGCGACGAGCCGGTCTCCGCCCTCGACGTCTCGGTCCAGGCGCAGGTGATCAATCTGCTGGGCGATTTGCAGCGGGAGTTCGGGCTTTCCTACCTGTTCATCGCCCACGACCTCGCTGTCGTCGAGCACATCAGCCACCGCATCGCGGTCATGTATCTGGGCAGGATCGTCGAAATCGCCGACAAGGCCGCCCTATTCGCTCGCCCTCAGCACCCCTACACTGAGGCCCTCTTATCCGCGGTCCCGGTTCCCGATCCTGAGGCCGCCCGCAAGCGCATCATCCTGAAGGGCGACGTGCCGAGTCCGATCAACCCTCCCTCGGGCTGCCGCTTTCACACCCGCTGCCCCTACGCTCTCGCCCGCTGCTCGACCGACGAGCCGGAAATGCGTGAAGTCTTCCCCGGCCACCACGTCGCCTGCCACCTGCGTGTGGTCCAGACCCCGGCATTCGCGAAAACCGCGGCGGTTTCGGTGTAGAAGGAAGCAATGGCGCACCTGCTTTCGGTCAATGTTGGCCTGCCGCGCGACATCCCGTGGCAAGGAAAGATTGTACATACCGCGGTCTGGAAAGAGCCGGTCCAAGGCCGGCGAATGGTACGTCGGCTCAACATCGACGGTGACGGCCAAGGCGATCTGGCGGGTCACGGCGGCGAGCACCGCGCCGTCTTTGTCTATCAGATCGATTCCTATCGCTATTGGCAGGGGCATCTCGGCCGAACAGACTTCACCTATGGCCAATTCGGCGAGAATTTCACCGTCGACGGCTTATCCGACGGCGAGGTCTGTATCGGCGACCGGTACCGGGTCGGGAGCGCGCTGTTCGAGGTAACCCAACCGCGCGTCACCTGCTACCGGGTCGGTATCCGCATGAACGAGCCGCAGATGGCCGCCCTGCTGGTCGCTCACGGCAAACCCGGCTTTTATTTCCGCGTCCTGGAGGAAGGAGAAGTCGAGGCCGGCGACGAAATCGTCTTGGTCGCCGCTGGCCCCGAGCGCATGACTGTCGCTGAGGTCGATGCGCTGTTGTACATGCCTGGCCATCCAGCCATCGAGTTGGGGCGGGCGTTACGCATCCCGGCGCTGAGCGCCGGTTGGCGCGTGTCGTTTCAGAGGCTGCTCGACGGCACGCGTAGCGGCAGGACGATAGCGGGCAATGCCGGGCTCAGCCCAGTGGCCGCCCCGCCTCCGGCCTGGGCAGGGTTCCGCCCGCTGCGCGTCGCGAGCAAAAGCCGCGAAAGCAGCAGGGTGACCTCGCTGGTCCTCGAGCCCAGCGACGGGCGCCCTGTGAAAGCCGGCCTGCCCGGGCAGTTCATCGTCGTGCGGCTGAAGCCTGCGCCCGATGCCGCGGCCTTGTTGCGTAGCTATTCGCTGTCGGGCGAGCCGAGCGATGATCGCTATCGCATTAGCGTCAAGCGCGAAGCCGGCGGCGCAGCCGGAGCTTACGTCGATGCCCAAATCCAAGTCGGCGATGTGCTTGGAGCCAGCGCGCCTCGCGGCAACTTCACGTTGAAACCGGGCGCTGGACCCGTTGTCCTGCTCAGTGCCGGCGTCGGGGCCACGCCCGTGCTCGCCATGCTCCATGCGCTCGCCGCGGATGGGTCGCCGAGGGAGGTGTGGTGGCTTCACGGGGCCCATGATGGCAGCGAGCATCCGTTTGCCGCGGAGACGCGCGCACTTCTGAAAGCTTTGCCCCACAGCCGCAGTCACATCCGCTACAGCACGCCAAGTCGCCGCTGACCGGCTGGGCGACCGGTTTCGATGCTCCCGGACATTTGGACATGCCCGTGCTCCAGGAGCTGAACGTGCCCCGCAATGGTGATTTTTATCTGTGCGGGCCGCCCGCCTTCATGAGCGGTCTTACCGTCGGCCTTGCGGCCTGGGGCGTCGCCGCAGGCCACATCCACACCGAGACTTTCGGGGCGGGTCCGTCCAAGACGCCCGGCATCGCCGCGGCTGCGCCCAAGCCGCCGCACCTGCCGGCCGGACCGGCTGGCGCGGGACCACTGGTGTCGTTCGCGCGGAGCGGCCTCAATGTCCGCTGGGGTTCGACATTCCAGAGCCTCCTCGAATGTGCCGAGGCATGCGATGTACCAGTGCGATGGTCGTGCCGTACTGGCGTTTGCCATACCTGCGAAACTGGGCTGATCACCGGCGCGATCGCCTATCGGCCCGATCCGGTGGAACCGCCGCCCGATGGCAATATTTTGATCTGCTGCAGTCAGCCCCAGAACGACATCGTCATCGATTTGTGACCCGACCCTGGGCCGGCCCACCGGGTTTCGGGAATGCTAGACGACCCCGAACGAGCGCGCGTGCGCCCGTTCGGATCGGTTTAAATCGGCTTTGTTACTCCGCCGCTTCTCGGGTCGGTTGGGTGAGACCGCTCATGTAGTCGATGCTGACCGGCTGGTTGGTCTCGAATGGGCTTTTCAGATCGAACTCCTTGGCCATCTCGCGCACCGCCGGGAACACCTCCTGCCCCATCAGACGGATGCAGGTCTTGGCGTCTTCATGCGACACGGTCCCGTCATTTCCCCACATGCCGAGGATGCCGGGTCGGGTCTCTTCGAGCAGGATGCGCAATTTGGCGATCACCTGTTTTGGCGTGCCGGCGATGATCATCAGATCTTCGAGCTGCTTTGCCAGCTCCGGCCGGTAACGCGGGTTTTTCGACCGGCCAGAGGCGAACTCGACAAAGGCGCGGCGGTTTTCGGGACTGCCATAACCCGAGGGCGTGCTCCACACTGGATGGGCAAGGCCGGTGAATTCGCCCTGCATCCATCTGAACTGGGCGGCGTTGGCGAGCGCCTTCTCCTCGGTCTCGGCGACGTGGATCTGTTTCAGCATGCCGTGATAGTCGGGACCCGGAGTAAAACCGGCCTCGGCTGCGACGTTGTCGTAGATCTGCCAGATCTGCTTGGTACGGTCGATCGGGGTGTTGAGCGCGATATAGGGATAGGCGTGTTGCGCCGCCCAGACGATCGTCTCGGGGCTGATGACGCCCGGGATCCACACCCGCGGATGCGGCTTTTGCAACGGCACGGCCCACGGGTTGACGACGCGGTGCTGGTAATGCGTCCCTTCCCAGCGGAACGGGCCCTGGCGCGTCCAGGCCGCGACGATTAGATCGTGCGCCTCCTGAAAGCGCTCGCGGTTGTAGGCCGGGCTGACGCCGGCAGCCAATTGCTCCTGGCCGCCACCGCGGACAAAACCCGACACCAGCCGGCCCTTTGAGATCATGTCGATCATCGACAATTCCTCGGCGAGCCGCACCGGGTTCTCGGCCAGCGGCAACGGATTGCCGAGCAGGATGATTTTCGCGGTTTTGGTCGCCGCGGCGAGGATCGAGGCAAAGACGTTGCATTTTGCCTGCATGCAGAACGGGGCGTTGTGATGCTCGTTCAGCATAAAGCCGTCGATGCCCATCTCTTCGGCATAAAGGTAATGCTCAAGGTATTCGTTATAGAGCCGACTGCCGGCGACCGGGTCGAAGTATTTGTTGGAGAACATCAGCGCCGTGGCGCCGAATTCGAGCCCTATATCGGCCGGATAGGCAGACATCGGCTGTTCGGTGAAGTACATTAGTTGCATGCGTTTCTCCGTCTCCGGCGTTGCCCCGCGAGGCGCGAGGCGCTGCCGAAGTCTGTCACAAATTTCGCGACGGGTGAGGGATTTTTGCCTGCAAAGTCGCTGCTGGCGGCGCGATCTGCCGGCACCGCGCCGGACGGGCAGCCCAGCGGAACGGCGACTATCCGCTGCTGGAATAGCTTAGGGGATGAAGCCGATTGCGCGGCGCATGAAATTATAGCCGAGGGCGGTGAACGACGCGCGCTCGCGATTGTCCTTGCCATAGCCGTGTCCGCCGGCGGCAGGCTCGTAGAAATAGGCCTCATAGCCCATAGCCTGCAGCTTTGCCGCCATTTTGCGGGCATGGCCGGGATGGACGCGATCATCGCGCCGGCTCGTCGCAAGCAGGATTGGCGGATAATGCTGGCCCGGGACCGCAGCGTGATAGGCGGAGATCTCTTTCAGGAACATCCAATCTTCAGGATTATCGGGGTCGCCGTACTCGGCAATCCAGCTAGCCCCGGCATGCAATTTTGAATAGCGGCGCATGTCGATCAGAGGGATGGTGCAGAACAGCGCGCCAAATCGCTCTGGACACCGTGTCAGCATGTTGGTGATCAGGATGCCGCCATTCGATCCGCCCTCGGCGGCGATACGGCCGGGCCGGGTCACCCCGCGGCGCACGAGGTCGGCGGCGACCGCGGCGAAATCGTCGTGCGAGAGACGCTTGCCTTCCCGGCGCCCGGCGTCATGCCAGGCAGTGCCGAACTCGCCGCCACCCCTGATATTGGCGACAACCCCGGTGCCGCCGCGCTCCAGCCACAGCTTGCCGACGGCCGGGTTGTAGTAAGGCAATTGCGAGATGCGGAACCCACCGTAGCCGGAAAGATGGACCGGAGCCTCGCCGGTCTCTGCCGGCGGTCCGACCTGGGTGTAGGGGATCCGGGTACCGTCGGCGGAGACCGCTTCGTGGCGGGTGACGACAAGGCCGGCCGGGTCAAAGGCTTGCGGCGCCCGCTTCAGCAGTTCGGGCGCGGCAACGGGGCGCACCAGGAACAGCGAGGCCGGGGTCAGCGGGTCCTGCGCGCTGGCCAGAAGGTCACCGTTGGACTCCTCGGTCTGCACATCAAGCGGCCAGGCGTTGGCGACGCCGAATTCGGGCAGCCCGGTGATGGCTCCGCACGACCAGCCGGTAGCGGACGGTGTCAGCGCCTCGAATACCGGCTTCAGGTCGTCAAGCACGCTCAGAACGAGCCGGCCGCCGCACCAGAAGAACCCTTGCAGGGCGCGCCGTTCGGCCGGTTCGAAGAGCTTGGTGAAGTGGCGATCGCCAGCTAGGAAAGCCGCCAAGGAAATCCCGAGGACCGTGTCCGGCGCGTAGGCGTCCCTGCCGACGGTCCACGGGGTCCGGCGCCTGACCGCGAGCCAGCCGTCATGCCACGTGACCCAGGCATCGGTCGGCAGGTCGATCCGGGTCTTGGGGCCGGTGCGGTCGCCGATCCAAAGCACGGCGTCGAAGAAGCCGAGCCGCTCGACATATACCAGCTGCCCCTGGACCTTGCTTTCGCGGTCGACATCGGCCCAGACGGCCATATGGTCGGCATCTGTCGCAAAAATGACCGGCGCCGCGAGCGGGTCGTCCCCCCGCCGCCACAGTCGCACGGTGCGCGCATACCCCGAATTGGTCGCCATGCCCTCGCCAAGAGCCGAAGACAGCAGCAACGTGTCGCGATCGAGCCAGGCGGCGCCGCCCTTGGCCTCCGGCAGGAAGAAACCTCCGGGAACGAACTCGCGCGCGGACAGGTCGAACTCGCGCAGCACCACCGCATCGGCCCCGCCGCGCGACAGCATCACAATGGCGCGGTCATGACTGCCCGGGATCGTCGTTGCCCCGCTCCAGGTCCAGTCTTCGCCTTCCCGTGCCGAGAGCCCGTCGAGGTCGAGCAGAATTTCCCACTCCGGGGCCGCGCTGCGGAAGCTGTCGAGCGTGGTCGCCCGCCACAGGCCGCGGGAATGCGCAGCATCCTTCCAGAAGTTGAAAACCCGGGCGCTGCGCCGCGCGATCAGCGGAATGTTGTCTGGCCGGTCGAAAATCGCGGTGAGGATGTCTCGATCGGCGGCAAAGCGCGCATCGCCAAAACGCGCCAAGGTCGCCGCATTCTCCGCCTCGACCCAGGCTAGCGCCCGTTCGCCGTCGATCTCTTCCAGCCAGAGGTATGGATCATCGTCGGGCGCGTCGACGGTCGGGCGCGGATCCATCATCAGCCTGCCCTTACTGCGTCCAGCATTTCAGCCACCAACGTGGGCACGGCGGCCGGTCCCAGTTTACGTAAGCTATGGGATGCCGGAAGGTGGGATCAGCGGTGTTGCGGAGCGATGCGCACGATCACGTCGACGCGGCGGATCTCGGTCCCGTCCGGCGCCAGCGGAAGCCCGCTGACAGTAACCTCCCGCGCCGGGATGTCCTGCAGCAATCCATTCGCTTCGCAAAAGAAGTGGTGGTGATCGGCGTTATTGGTGTCGAAATACGAGCGGCCCGGCTCCACCACGACCTCGCGCAACAGCCCGGCCTCGGTGAATTGATGCAAGGTGTTGTAGACGGTCGCGAGCGAAACCGGGATTGCCGCGGATGCGGCCTCGCCGTGCAGCTGCTCGGCCGTCACGTGGCGGTCGCCGTTCTCGAAAAGGAGACGGGCCAGGGCGAGGCGTTGGCGCG
>CAWEEA010000022.1:0-494086 GCA_963807985.1 uncultured Alphaproteobacteria bacterium | reverse complement strand
GATGTCTCCGTTGGGGAGCTGGGGGTGCTCCTAACGGCGGCAGCCCGACCCACGGCTGTGGATCGAGCTGGCTGATTTTCTTTGTGGGGTTTAACGACAAGAATGCCGAGAAGGATGATTTATCGCCCCTCTACTGAAGTTAGATGGTGATTAGCTCACGAATATCAAGTATCTAACAACGTTAACTCTTGAGTATCGGCATAAATTATGCTGAATAGTGCTGTCGTGGTACAAAATATCTAGCTGTTGATTGGTATCTCCGACCGACCCGTGTACAGCACCTCGATCTCGGCGACGGCTTGCGGCTCCGCTGATTGGCCGTCATGTACCGAGTGGCGCTCTCGCCTACCGATCTCCATCATATGGCCATGTCGCAGGCACCTCGGACGAGCACCCCGACCGAGGTCTTGGCCGGTCTGGTCGAGCGCGTCACCTTCCATAACGACGAGAACGGGTTCTGCGTTCTGCGGGTTAAAGCTCGGGGTCAGCGCGACCTGATCACGGTTCTCGGCCACGCGGCGATGATCTCGGCCGGAGAGTTCGTCCAAGCGAGCGGAAGCTGGGTCAACGACCGCACGCACGGCGTCCAGTTCAGAGCCTCGTTCCTCAAAGCCACGGCGCCGACGACGGTCGAGGGCATCGAGAAATATCTCGGTTCCGGGATGATCCGCGGCATCGGGCCGGTCTACGCGAAGAAGCTGCTCCGAGCCTTCGGCGAAGCCGTGTTCGAAATCATCGAGCAGGAGCCGGGCCGCCTACGTCAAGTGACCGGGATCGGCCCAAAGCGCGCCGAGCGGGTGGTCGCGGGCTGGGCCGAGCAGAAGGTGATCCGCGAGATCATGCTGTTCCTGCACAGCAACGGCGTCGGCACGTCGCGTGCGGTACGCATCTACAAGACCTACGGCGCCGATGCCGTTCAGCTGATCTCGGAGAACCCCTACCGGCTGGCTCGGGACATCCGCGGCATCGGGTTTCGCACCGCCGATCAGATCGCAGCCAAGCTCGGCATCGAGAAGACCGCGCTGATCCGCGTGCGTGCCGGGATCTCCTACGCGCTCGCCGAGGCGATGGACGACGGGCATTGCGGTCTTCCGGCCGAGGAGCTCGTTTCCCTCACCGAAAAGCTACTCGAAGTGCCAGACCAACTGGTCGAGACAGCGCTGCGCCTCGAGCTCGACGACGGCGCCGTTGTTGCCGACGATCTCGAAGGTCGCCGTTGCATCTTCCTTGCCGGGCTTTACCGAGCCGAGCGCGAAATTGCCGAGCAGCTAAGGACACTCGCCGTCGGAAAGCCGCCCTGACCCTCGATCGACGTCGATAAGGCGATCCCGTGGGTCGAGCAGCGGACGAAGCTGGCGCTTGCCGGCAGCCAGAAGGCAGCGCTCAGGGCGGCACTCGTCTCCAAGGCGATGGTCATCACCGGCGGGCCCGGCGTCGGCAAGACCACGCTCGTCAACTCGCTATTGAAGATCCTTGTTGCCAAATCCGTCACGATCGCGCTCTGCGCCCCGACCGGCCGCGCCGCCAAACGCCTGTCCGAGAGCACGGGCCTTGAGGCGAAGACGATCCATCGCCTGCTCGAAACCGATCCCCGGACCGGCCGCTTCCGGCGCGACGAGAACGAGCCCCTGGGCTGCGATCTGCTGGTCGTCGACGAGACCTCGATGGTCGACGTGCCGCTGATGCGCGCCGTCGTGCGTGCTCTGCCGGAGGGATCGGCACTGTTGCTGGTTGGAGACGTCGATCAGCTGCCATCGGTCGGGCCGGGGCAGGCACTGACCGACATCATCGAGTCGAGTGCCGTGCCGGTCGTGCGCTTGACCGAAGTGTTCCGCCAGGCTGCCGAGAGCCGCATCGTCACCAACGCGCATCGCATCAACCAGGGCCAGATGCCCGATCTCGCCACTGCTGAGGCGGGCGATTTCTATTTCGTCGACGCGGCGGAGCCAGAGGAGGGGGTCCGGAAGCTGCTGGCGATCGTGCGGGAGCGGATCCCCAAGCGTTTCGTGCTCGACCCGATACGCGACATTCAGGTGCTTTGTCCGATGAACCGCGGCGGCCTTGGTGCCCGCTCGCTCAATATCGAGCTGCAGAAGGCGCTGAACCCGCCCGGCGAGATCCGCATCGAGCGCTTCGGCTGGACCTTCTGTCCGGGCGACAAGGTCATGCAGGTCGAGAACGACTACGACAAGGACGTCTACAACGGCGATCTCGGCGTCGTGTCGCGCATCGACATGGAGGAGGGCGAGCTCGCAGTCAACTTCGATGGCCGCAAAGTCACCTACGGCTTTGGCGAGCTCGACGAGTTGGTGCTGGCCTATGCGACGACAATCCACAAAAGCCAGGGCTCGGAATACCCGGCCGTGGTGATCCCGTTGACGACCCAGCATTATCCGATGCTGCAACGGAACCTGGTCTACACCGGCGTCACTCGCGGTAAGCGTCTGGTGGTCCTCGTCGGGCAGCGAAAGGCGCTGGCGATCGCCGTCAAGGGAGCGCGGACGAGGCGACGGTGGTCAAAGCTGCGGGAGTGGCTTGTCGCCGGGGTTCTCGCTAACGTGCCGCATGATCACCGTGAAACCTCGAGTCGATAGCCTCTGAAAGAGAGACCTGCGATGCCGAATGATCCCTTCGTCGATGTCGCCGCATTAACCTCACTCGGTCCAATACAGTATTTGGATGCGCGCGATCGGGCGACGTTTGATGCCGGCCATGCGCCCGGTGCTATGCATGTGCCGGTCGAGGAATGGGATAAAGCGGCCAAGGCAGACGATATCGGGTTCGCCAAGACCGCTTATTGGGATGAGGCTCTCGGGTTGCTTGGTCTCCATCACTCGGCTATTGCGGTGGCCTACGACGACGGCCGCATGACCAACGCCGCGCGGGTTTGGTTCATCCTGCAGTATTTTGGGGTCAAGGCCGTCATCCTGAATGGCGGGTGGCCTGCACTTTCCTCAGCGACCGGATTGCCGACAAGTACCGTGCCCACGAAGAGCGGTTTCCGCGCGATCCCCGGGGCAGGGTCCGTTGGTTTGGTCGACCGGGAGACCCTCAAGCGGCAACTTGACGGCGACGCGCATGTGTTCGACACCCGAACGCGCGCTGAGTTTACCGGGGAGGATGCGCGTAATCGCACGCGCAGCGGACATCTCCCCGGAGCCCGGCATCTGTCGCACACCGATCTCTCAGACAATGGTGTTGTTCGGCCGGCACCGGTTCTGCGAGCCATGATGGAGCACGTGGGCTTCGGCCCTGCCGATCACATCGTGACCCATTGCGAAGGAGGCGGGAGGGCCGCATTAGGTGCAGCCGCGGCGGTCCGCGCCGGATATGACGACGTCCGCGTGTATTACCTCAGCTTCGCGGATTGGGCGCGCGATGAAAGCTGCCCGATCGTCCGCGATTAGGCGATCGATGCCTTCCGTGTGGAATATGCATGCCGGATGGCCGGTGCCGGTTACGGCTTGCCGTCGCCCAGCGGATCTTCTTTGCGCCTGGGGACGACCGCGGCCGTCACGGTTATGATCGGCGCATACAAAGTAGGGGTGGCCCATGCGTCTGAAGGACAAAGTCGTGATCGTCACCGGCGGCGCTCATGGCATGGGTGAGGCCGAGGCTCGCCTGTTCGCGAGCGAAGGTGCCAAAATCCTCGTCGCCGACATCCTGGGAAGCGATGCCGAACGGGTTGCCGCGGACACCCGCGCCGGTGGCGGAGAAGCCACAGCCGCAAAGATCGATGTCACCAACGAGGCGGAGTGGGTCGCCTTGATCGCCAAAGCGGTGGCGGCCTATGGCCGGCTCGACATCCTGGTGAACAACGCCGGCATTTCCGGTAGTTCGGTCGGTGACCGTGACGGTGTCGAGGGCTGGGACCGCATCATCGCGGTCAACCAGACCAGCGTGTTCCTCGGCGCCAAGCTTGCCGCCGAGCAGATGGCGAAAACCGGCGGCGGGTCGATCGTCAACATTAGCTCGATCATGGGATTTGTCGGCAGCACCAGCGGCCATCCTGGCTATCATGCGTCCAAGGGGGCGGTGCGGATCTACTCCAAAGCCGCGGCCGTGCGGTACGGCCCGTCCGGCGTGCGGGTCAACACCGTCCATCCCCGGTTACATGCCGCCGATGCTGAACGCCACCAATGCCGGCGAGCGTGATGACAAGATCGCTGCGACGCCACTGCGACGGATCGGGAAGCCCATCGAAGTGGCTTATGGCGTGCTGTTTCTGGCTTCCGACGAAGCCTCGTTCATCACCGGCGGGGAGCTGGTGATCGATGGCGGCTTCATCGCGCAGTGAGGGGTTTGGGCCTCAGGAAACCACGCTGGTTCTCTACCAGCTGAATCCTGTTTCAGCCCGTCGCCGCGGCAGTCGGAAAGCGCAGATCACGCGCGAGGTGGTCTGATTTGACCCAAACCTTGCACCCGTCTCGTCCCGCGGTGGCTTCCAATCTCGAGCCGGCCGGGAGCCTGAGCCACGAATGCGGCGTGAATTCCTCGCGGGCCTCCTCAAAGCTGCCGTCCAGAACGAGCAGCTCGATCCCGCCCTGAACCGGCATATCAATCACCGCCCCCGATGCCCAGCGTTCCAGACGGACGCGCTCGCAAGCATTCTCGAACAACGTGGCCGACTTGACGCCGGGGAGATCCGATACTGGGCCGAAAGCGAGCGCCGGAGTATCGATGCGCAGCTGGGTCCGGTCCTCCGGGTCGAACTGCCAGAGCTTGACGAAAATCGTACAACCCGGCTCGGAACCGGGCGTGTGGCGGCTGGTCGGCGGGTTGCGAACGTAAGTGAGCGCAGGATAGTCGCCGTGCTCGTCCTGGAAGACGCCGTCCAGCACCAGGAACTCCTCACCCCCGCCATGAGTGTGCGCCGAGAAATGACTATGCGGGGCGTAGCGAACGATCGAGGTCGCGCGCGCCACCTCATCCCCGATGCGGTCGAGCATTCTCCGGTCGACCCCGGGGATGGGCGACGGTGTCCAGTCTAACCGGGCGGCGTGGACAGCTGCGCGGGCCCCAAAATCCGAATTGAGGTTCATAGCCGGACACCTTTGATCATCGCCGCTTTTTCGGGATTGTAGAGACACCGGCAGTTCGCATTCAATCTGATCGCCAGCTCTTTTAGCCATGGCGCAGAGCCTTGCCGAGCCGGTGGGCGTTGTCGGTCCAGTCCCCTTGGATGACGTCGACCGACCCCAACTGACGCGGATCGCCGGCGACTTCAACACCGGACGTCTGCCCTGACGACTAACAACAAGAGAAGATCCATTATCGTCAGCGATCGAGGAGAAGAGGATGGAAGCGTACCACATCGACCGCTTCGGCAGTGTCGACGGGATCGTCCGGCGATCGAGCGAGGATCCCCAACCAGGGCCGAAAGATGTCCTGATGCGGGTGCGCGCGAGTTCGCTCAATTACCGCGATCTGATGGTCCTCAAGGGCGGTGGTCGCGGTCCAACAAAGCTCGGCGTTGTGCCGTTGAGCGACGGTGCCGGCGAAGTCGTGGCGATCGGCGACTGCGTGACACGCGCCAAGGTTGGCGACCGGATCATCGGCACCTTTCATCCACGCTGGTTCGGCGGCCCGATCAGCCCTGACTATCTGACCGACCGGCTCGGTGCCAATCTCGATGGGATGCTGGCGGATTACGCAGTGCTGAGCGAGGAAGCGCTGGTGCCGATGCCCAGCCATCTGTCCTTCGAGGAGGCCGCGACCCTGCCTTGCGCAGCGGTAACCGCCTGGGTGGCACTGACCGGTCATCGTCGGGTCACCGCTGGCGATACGGTGCTGACGCTGGGGTCGGGCGGCGTGTCGGTCTTTGCCTTGCAATTCGCCCGGATCCTAGGCGCCCGCGTGATCGCGACGACCTCAAGCACGAAAAAGGCTGAGCGGCTCAAGGCGCTGGGGGCGTCGGACGTGGTCAACTATCACGAGACGCCGGATTGGGACGAGAAGGTGCGTGAGCTGACCGATGGCCGCGGTGTCGATTGTGTCGTCGAGATCGGCGGGCCGGGCACCATCGCGATGTCGCTGAAGGCGTTGGGTGTAGGCGGACACATCAGCCTGATCGGCGCGAGCCTGTCGCTATCGGGTATGGGGTTCGATCCCTTATTGCTGACCGGCCGCGGTATCACCCTCGGCTCGATCAGCGTCGGCAGCCGCGCCGATTTCGAGGCGATGAACCGGGCTATCATCCTGCATCGCTTGCACCCCGTGATCGACCGAACATTCCTTTTCGCCGAAGCGAAGGAAGCCTACCGCCATTTCGAGGGCCGCGGCCATTTCGGCAAGGTCGTGATCTCACACGGCTGAGCCTGCGATGCTCCATTGGCGGGACCCAGTCGGGGATCGCACCGGCTACGCGTGATATGTCGTTGGCAATGCCGCCCCCGTTGCTGCTGCTGCAGGACATCAGCCTTACTTTTGGGGTGACACCGCTCCTGGCGGGCGAGGGGCTGTCCATCACCGCCGGCGACCGGGTCAGTCTCGTCGGGCGCAATGGCTCCGGCAAGTCCACCTTGCTGCGCATTGCCGCCGGCCTGGTTCAGCCGGATGCGGGTCACCGCTTCGTCCAGCCCGGAGCCACGATCCGCTATCTCCCGCAGGAACCTGATTTATCTGGGTTCGCCGCGACGCTGGCCTACGCCGAGGCGGAGCTGGGGCCCGATGCGACCGAGGGTCACCACCGCGCGCTGTATCTGCTCAAAGAGCTCGGCTTGACCGGCGAGGAAGATCCTGCATCGCTGTCCGGCGGTGAGGCGCGCCGCGCCGCGCTAGCCCGCGTGCTCGCCCCCGCGCCCGACATCTTGCTGCTCGACGAGCCGACCAACCATCTCGACCTGCCTGGTATCGAGTGGCTGGAGCGCGAGTTGGTCGGAATGCGCTCGGGGATTGTCCTGATCAGCCACGACCGTCGGCTGCTGGAACGCATCTCACGCGCGACAGTCTGGATCGACCGCTGCATCACCCGGCCCCTCAACGAGGGGTTCAAGGCGTTCGAGCTCTGGCGCGATGCAGTGTTGGAGCAGGAGGAGAGCGAGCATCACAAGCTCGGCCGCAAGATCGCCATGGAGGAGGATTGGCTACGCTACGGGGTCACCGCACGGCGCACGCGCAACCAGAGGCGACTGGCCGATCTACATGCGCTGCGCAGGAAGCGGAAGGAGCGACGTGCCGCCCAGGGAATGGTTCGGTTGGAGGCCGCCCAGGCCGGCTCGTCGGGCCGGCTCGTCATCGTTGCGGAGGGCCTGTCGAAATCCTATGGGGGTGGCCCGATTGTGCGAGATTTTTCCGTGGCAGTCCTGCGTGGCGACCGGGTCGGCATTGTCGGCCCCAACGGCGCCGGCAAAACGACATTGCTCAACCTGTTGACCAGCGCGCTGGCGCCAGATGCCGGCGAGGTGCGGCTCGGTACCAACCTCGCTCAAGTGACCCTCGACCAGCGGCGCGAAAGCCTAGATCCGGAAGAAAGCTTGAGTGAGGCCCTCACTGGCGGCCGCGGCGATGCAGTCATCGTGGGCGGCCAAAGTCGGCATGTCGTCGGCTACATGAAGGATTTCCTGTTCCGCCCTGAGCAAGCCCGCACCCCGGTCGGCGTACTATCCGGTGGCGAGCGCGCCCGGTTGACCCTGGCCCGCGCGTTTGCCCGGCCGTCCAACCTGCTCGTGCTCGACGAGCCGACCAACGATCTGGATCTGGAGACCCTCGACCTGCTGCAGGAGCGACTGGCCGAGTACCCCGGCACGGTGCTGCTGGTCAGCCACGACCGCGACTTCCTCGATCGCGTGGCGACATCGGTCATTGCCGCCGAAGGCAACGGGCGCTGGTTCGAGTACGCCGGTGGCTACACCGACATGCTCGCCCAGCGCGCCAGGGCCCACCGCAGATCGCCGCCGGCGGCGGCCAGGACGAAGCAATCGCGGCCGACGAAAGAGGTCAGAGCGCGACCATCCGCTCGCCCCCGCCGGATGAGTTTCCAGGACCGGCATGCGCTGGAGACGCTGCCTGCCCGGATCGCGGCATTACAGGCGAAAATTGCCGAGCTGAATGGCGTTCTGGCCGATCCGAACCTTTATGCCCGCGATCCGGCGCGGTTCAGGGAAACGACCACAGCGCTCGCCATCGCGCGTGACGGATTGACAGCGCTCGAAGAGCAGTGGCTGACCCTCGAAATGCTGCGCGAGGAGATCGATGATACCGAACGGAAGTCCTGATACTGGTTTACGGTCCTGCGGCATTGGCGTAATGGGGCGCGGCTGCACGGAGAAGGGCGCAAGCACCGCATGATGCCGTGTCGCCACGATCTCAAGGAGTAACTCATCACGTACCGCGCCGGCCTGCGCGACAGATCCTAGGCGGCTCGCTGTTCCGCACGATGATGGAGGCGAGCGTGCCGTCAGGCTTGTCGGAGAGGGTATCTCATCTCGACGACGGAAAACCATATCTTCTGGCGTCGAGGCATGGCAACGGGTCTGCCAGTGGCCGGGCGGATTGTCAAAAATCAGCCGCCGGGGCCTTCGGGTTTTCTGCGCCCACCGCTCACCGGCAACAACAGGGAAGGCTGTCGAGCGGTGCCGGTCGCGGGCGGTCGGCGGGGTTGCCGAGGCTTCGGCGGTCCCTCGCGGAATTGTTCGCCATACCGGCGCACAAGGGCGATTGCCGGCCTGAGGCGAATGCCTACACCGCCCCGATCGTCCACAAAAGCACACTCGGCGGCAATGCGTCGGACGACATCTTCGGCGGTCAAGCTCGGCCGTCGGGATGGCGTGTCGCCGGTCATGGCGAAGTTTTGCCACTGGCCGGGTGCGCTGTCAAAATGACCGATAAGGTGGATTCTGGAAAATCAGGCGCATACCATACCATTCACTCTGTCCTCGGCGGCAGATAAATGACCGACGGGGCATTTGCAGCTGGCGGCGCTTCCTTCGGCGGTGCGGCTCGCGCGATAGACTTGCCGGGTTCAAGATTCCGGAATTCATCAAACGGTTGCGTCGCTCCTTTAATCCATACTTGGACGATAAAGCCATTCTTAAGCACATCGTCGGTATTTATGGGAACCGGCTCGATCGGCGTCAATGTCGTCTTATCAGCTCCATGGCGACGGCTAGCAGCAGTCACTTCTTTATTCACGCAATCCTCTACTGCTAGGGAAAAAATAAAATTGTTTCCCCGATCTATTTGAATCCGGCTCTGGTCTAACTGTACGCCCACCGGAAACGTCATCTCAGGAACAGACAACAGTGCATACTCCGTCGTTACTTGCATCGGCGCCGGCGGCCTATAGAGGACGTTTACCAATGTCAGAATTTCGCCGTTGTAACCTCCGTCGGGAAATTGATATCGGGCAGGGGTGTAGACCTGCCTGGCGGCATCTCCTGCAAGATGCATTAGGAGGGCTTCTAATGTTTTATCATCTTTGCCCGGAACTTTTACTGGAATATGATAGGCGCTTTCATCCGGGCCAATAGCGATCTCAATCGGAGGCAATCCGCCCGGCGGTGGCGGCCGCAAAAAAACGGCGCGGCTCGGCTGTGGCGCCACATTGCCTATAGAGAATGATAATACATGCAGCCATAAGTATACGTGTCGACCGGGTAATCCCCATTCTTCATTGGTCGGCTCGCGTATTTTGAACAGACGAATAGACTGATGTTTTGCTTCTTTTAGGGCGCCACTTTGAAATCCTTTTGTTGTAAAGATTACTCCTTGATCAGCTCCAACCTCTCGTACCGTCGATGCAAGTTCATCAACATTCGCACGTTTGACATTTCGATTCCAATATTTGCATTCCGCAATGACTTTGTGATTGTACAGGCCTTTTTTGTGAGTGATAAGAACATCTATCTGACGTGGTGCGCCTGAGTGACCGATAAGTTTTACGTTTCGCTCAACGGCCACCTCTCCGTCATCGTTAAGTTTTGTAATGAACTCTTCGAAGCCGCCCCAATCTTTAACTAGGTTTTTGAAATCTGCATCGGGCAAATTATTGTCTCCTATGCAGATGTAAGCCGGGAAATCGTACTCTGACTAACATTGTAGCTGCGGGCAGCGCCAAGGATCGCAAAGATGATCTCGGCAAAGTCGGACGTGGTATCGAGGAACGGTTCGGCCAGTGAACGGATACCGGCCCCGGCGCGCTGCATGTCGCGGGCGATAACTAGAAGGTCGGTCGTGTCGCGCGACAGCCGATCAACCGCCGGGGTTATCACCACGTCGCCGGGGGCGAGGGCCTTCATCAGCTTGGCAAGCTGCGGCCGGTCGACCGTGGTGCCGGTGATCTTCTCGCGGAACACCTTTTCGCATCCGGCCGCCTTGAGTTGGCGCACCTGTCCGGTTTCGTCTTGGGCGGCGGTCGGGACGCGGGCGTAGCCGTAAATCATGCCCGCATTGTGCATCAGAAATTCGCATCGAAAAAGGCCAATTTCATCAACGGCCGCGCGATGATGCAAATATTTTGAGACCCCAATGTCGGCTATCTGATGCAACGCAGACGATCGGGCTTTTCGTCGGCCCCTCGCCCCGAAGTCGACGTTGGGCACACGCCACTGTTGCCGGGCACGTCCACCTGGTAACCTCCCTTAACCTGAGCCGCGCGAAAGCGCTACGACGTGTACGGGCTTCTGGTGAGAACGGGGGGTGACTTAAATGGCAGAACAAATCCTAGTGAATGCGATTGAATTAGGCGTTGATCTTCTCGCATGGTACGCGACCAGCTTCTCACCGGAGCCAGATAACAAAGATGTGAGGCGTGTAGTACGCGCATTTTTAGATCGCCTCGATCTAAAGGATTTGGAAATCCCAACTGAGCGAGAAGAACGAGCGACATTTCTAGAGGAGGTCAGTTACGATTGTCCATAGCGGGTAAAACCAGGCTTGCTGACGCTGTTCGCTTGGGATACGGCCTTGGAGCATATGATCATGTTGTAGCCTCGAATGCAAACAAGAAAATCCTACTCGATAAAGCAGCTGAAGTTGGTATTAAGACACCTCAGATCAACGCGTTATTGACAGCACGAACAGACATCCATCATCCCGATGCAGGTAACATCTTACTAGCGCATATTCATAGCTGGGTGAAAGAAGTGGGGAGTGTTTTTATTGTACATGGGCATGATGAGGAGGCACGCGAAGCGGTCGCACGCTTTCTCGAAAGAGTTGATTTGGAAGCGGTAATTCTTCAGGAGCAACCTAATCAAGGTCGGACGATCATCGAAAAATTTGAGGCTCACGCTGGTGAGGTGAGCTTTGCCGTTGTTCTTATTACACCAGATGACGTTGGCGGTAGGCCGCGCCAGAATGTTGTCTTTGAGCTAGGATTCTTCGTGGCCAAACTAGGGCGAGGTAAGGTTTGCCTATTGCGCAAGGGTGACCTCGAAGAATTTTCGGATTTTCAAGGAGTGGCCTACACGGTCATGGATAGCGGCGGAGCTTGGAAAATAAGGCTCGCACGCGAGATGGAGGCCGCTGGGCTACCGGTTGATATCGCAAAGGCCGCGCGGGCCTGAATATTGCCACCGGAGCCAATGAGGCATTGCGGGTGGAAGGGTGGAAGTCGCAGCGTTAAGGCGCGACTGGCGAGAAAACTAGATATGGTATCTCCGCCGTCTGCGCGTGCCGCTGTCAAGGTCGTATAAGCCTCACCGGAACGCCTCGCGCGCAAGCCCGCGGCGCAAAAATCGTGACTCCTGCACAGCCCGGCCCAGGAACGAGCGCTTTGGGTATGCCGCTGGTTTCCATCGAATCGCGCCCGGCGGAACGGCTGGTTTCGGCGGATTGTGTTGAAAAACGGCGCGGCGGACGCGGTATAATCTCGCATCACGGCGGCTGGGGGGTAGTCGATGATGGGGGAACGGCAAGTGCATCAGGGCGCATTATTTTACGAGTTTTCGCTCGAACGGCATGTGCCGGCGGAACACCTGCTGCGCTCAGTCGACCGGTTTGTCGAACTCGATCGGGTGCGGAGCGAACTGGCGCCGTTTTACAGCGAGGCGGGTCGGCCTTCTGTTGATCCGGAGCTGATGATCCGGATGCTGATCGTCGGCTACTGCTTCGGCATCCGCTCGGAACGACGATTGTGCGAGGAGGTCCACCTGAACCTCGCCTACCGCTGGTTCTGCCGGCTCGGGCTCGACGGCGCGGTGCCGGACCATTCGACCTTCTCGAAAAACCGGCACGGCCGTTTCCGCGACAGCGATCTGCTGCGTAAGGTGTTCGAGACGACCGTACAGCGCTGCATCGCCGAGGGCCTGGTCGGCGGCGAGGGGTTCGCGGTCGATGCCAGCATGATCAAGGCCGATGCCAACCGGCAGCGCAGCGTACCGGGCAGCGAGTGGCAGGCCCCCGAGGCGGCAAACCATGCGGTGCGGGAATATCTGGCGGTTCTCGACGATGCCGCGTTCGGTGCGGCAACGCCGGTCGTGCCGAAGTTCGTCTCGCCCGCGGACCCGGCTGCACGCTGGACGGGAGCCAATGGTGGGCTGGCCTTTTTCGCCTACTGCACCAACTACCTGATCGACCTGAAGAGCGCCGTCATCGTCGATGTCGAGGCAACCACCGCCGTGCGGCAGGCCGAGGTGACGGCGCAGCAGCGGATGATTGATCGTACGCAGGAGCGTTTCGGTCTGTGGCCTGAGCGGCTGACGGCCGACACCGCCTATGGTTCGGCCGAGAACCTCGCTTGGCTGGTGCATGAGCGCGGTATCGAGCCGCACATTCCGGTGTTCGACAAATCTCAGCGCACCGACGGCACCTTCTCGCGTGACGACTTCACCTATGACCACGAGCGCGACTGCTACATCTGCCCTGCTGGGAAGGAACTCCGGCAGCGCCACAAAATCTATCGCGTGCCGCGCCCATTCGTCGACGAGAACGGCATGATGCGCTATCGCGCCAGCAAGCTGGATTGCGAGGGCTGCCCGCTGAAGCCGCGGTGCTGTCCGAATGCGCCCGCCCGCAAGATCCTGCGTTCCATCCATGAAGGCGCTCGCGATATGGCGCGCGACATCGCCACCACCGAGGCCTATGTCACCTCAAGGCGCGAACGCAAAAAGATCGAGATGCTGTTTGCCCATCTCAAACGCATCTTGAGGCTCGACCGGCTGCGATTACGAGGACCGAACGGCGCCCGCGACGAGTTCCATCTCGCCGCCACCGCCCAAAACCTCCGCAAACTTGCCATGCTGATCCCGACGCCCGCGGCGACCTCAGCCGCCTGAGGCGCGGCACCCACCATCCACGCCCTTCCGGCCCTTCCAACTGTACGCCATTGCCACCACGATTATTTCAGACCCGACTTTTTCAACGATATCGGCGCTGAGCCGCCGCCCGCCGCCAGGCTGAAACCCTCCTGGGGCGTCCGGTCTTTGGGGTAGAGCGGCCGTTGTCAAACGCCTGGGGTATTCGCGGTTCGCGCGGCGGGGATGTAACGATAGAGCGTCGCCGGAGAGACGCCGAGCCGTTGCGCGATTTGAGTTACAGCGATGTCGGGATTGGCGAGCATCGCCTTGGCGGCCTCGATGTCGTCGTCGGTGAGTTTCGGCGGTCGGCCTCCCGTGCGGCCAGCGCGCCGCGCGGCGGCCAGGCCCGCTTGGGTGCGCTCGCGGATCAGGCTGCGCTCGAATTCTGCCAGCGCGCCAAACATGTGAAAAACCAGCCGCCCCTGCGCCGTCGTCGTGTCGAGGGCTTCGGTCAGGCTGCGAAACCCGATACCCCTCACCCGCAGGGTTTCGACGGTTTCGATCAACTGCTTCATCGACCGCGCCAGGCGATCGAGCTTCCACACGATCAGCGTGTCGCCGCTGCGCGCGAATTCGAGCGCGTCATGCAAGGCCGGGCGGTCTGTAACCGCACCAGACATCTGCTCGGTGAAAATCTTTGCGCACCCTGCTTCGGTCAGGGCGTCGCGCTGCAAGGCAAGGTTCTGGTCTACGGTCGACACGCGGGCATAGCCGATCAGCATCGGTTTCGACGTGATGTCGCCGGCATCGGATGATCGCGCTCGCGCGACCTTGGCCGCGACGGGACGTTGCCGCTTCGCCCGCGCGGCTGTGTGACCGGTCTTTGTCCGTTTGATCGTCATGACCCCTCTCGAAACTCAACCGCACTCTTGCCTTTTGCGAGGCCGAAATCAAGAATGAGTTTTGAGAGAGGTTTAACCCACTTTTTGTCCGTAACTTTTCCGGTTCGACATACCCTCTCAAAAACCCTCGTTTTTGCGAGGCAATTCCGGTGATGCAGATTCTTAATTTTTGCAACCGAGATGCCGGTAGCATCCTAGCGTCACAGCCGATACCCTTGTTAGGTATAACCTAACAAGGGTATCGGGGGCGGGTTTCAAGACCTTACAGATTTTAAATACTCTGTGGGTTACTCTCGGAAAGTGTCTCTATAAACAGTATCTTTGACGCGAGGTAGGCATAAAGTCACGAAACACCAAATTGTGTAGCACGAGAAGACATATGAAGAATACTACCATGTGAAGTGTTGGATATTTCACTGTCAATGCGTGGCAGATGCAGCCTTCTGGTCAGGGTTATCAGCAAGTTAAGCCTTCACTAAAGCGGCGCGAGCGAGCCGGCTTCCACGGCCAGGCCGCCGCGCATACCAGACACATAGCAGCACTGGCACGGCGACCAAAACGAGCGTCGCCGGTTCGGGCACCGTCTCGGGGCTCCCCGGATGGCAGAGATAGAAAGGCGGCGTGTTCGGGTCGTTGTTGCACCAGTCGCCCGAGCCGCTCCCCATACCAGGTTCCACGTCAATCGATGAACCAAACATGGCAAAAGTCAAAATCTGCAGATGTACAGTAAAGCCGTCGTTGTCGTTCGATGCACCGTTGAAATTCGAATCGCCCTGAGAGCCGTCGGCGAGTTCGCCGTCCGGGGCGACGTACACCGGCTGGGCAACGAACCCGCTGGCCGGATCAAAGGTAAAAGGGGGAACGTCGATGGACGCGGTGAACGAAAGGTTGGTAATGAAACTCGAAATGTCGGTGTTGCCCGAGGGGCTTATATGACCCGAATCGACCTGGAAACTACCTGTGATAGGGTCAGCGCACCCGGTCCCGCAATCAACGCTTCCCTCGAATTGATAGGTGATGATCTGGCCCGCCTCGGCGCTACTCGTCGCGCCGACCGTCAGCCCCAGCACCGCCGCCAGCACGATCCCTCGTACGGCTATCTGTACCATCGTCACGAATAGCGGGCAGATTTCAAACAATCGGCGGAAAAAAATCATAAGGCATCCTCCCCGTTTGGCGGCTCATGCCGTGGCGCGAACCGGACACATGATCTCCGCACTTTGGCAAACATGTACGCCCGCTTTCCAGACATGATGCTCGCTCACGCGGTCGATGCACAAGCTCCAAGCCTTTCCCTGATGGTTTTCCGGCTCGCTCGCCAGGTGGGCGCGAATACTGCTCGCTCCGTGCCTCTATTGTCGGGATTTTACATCATGTCTCCGATAAGTCTGCGGACGCTCCGGGTCATTTTAGATCGGATCAACCGGTGCTGCGGCCCGTGGAAGCTCCTCGACCGGCGGGGCCAATCTCACCGGCGCAAACCCGGTCAGCTCGCCGGTGCGGAACTGCCGGCGCCACGTGTAAAGCTGGCCGCTGCTGATCCCGTGCAGCCGGCACACCAGAGAGGGCGACGATCCTGGCGCCACGCTCTGTGCCAGGATCCGAAGCTTCTCTTCGAGGATCCAGCGCCGGCGCGCCGCTCCGGACCGGTGAGAACCTCGCCATGGACCTCCCGAGCCCTCGTATGAGCGCTCCCGAGGTCCTCCTTATCGACCACCTCCACGTCATCCATTGCACCGCTGCCCGCAAAAGAGCGGCAGCATCCAGCTCAACACGCCGAGTGCAAGACGACCTTCAGCTGACGCTTACGTTCTCGCGCCATGCGGAAGAGCAGGTTTAGATGTGCAATTCGGCGTGATCTGCTCGGAAGCGCCCTGACCTGAACCGCCTGCATCTCTCGAAAACGGAACGTTTTTCAGGAGATTCGGGCAGATTCCGATTTCCCGGAATTGTTGATTTCTGCAACTGCTCAGGCCGCATGGCCGCCTGCCGCTCATGCGCGGTCGCGGATTGCCGTTGATCAAGGCGCTCAAAGGCGCAATCATCGCCGCAAAACTGCTGGAATCCGACGTATGTCGGTTAATGAGAACGTCCCACAGCGGCCCAACGACAGGGAGGATCAGATGGCGATACGAGGCCTGCTAGGGGGTACATTATTTATGACGGTTGGTGCAATCGTGCCCGCACGGGCGCAGACTCCACCGTCGTCGTCGCCCCCACAGGCGCCACAAGAGGCTCAGGTCCCCGGCAAGACGCCGCAGGAACGCTGCCAGTATCGGTACATGACCGCTCATGGCTATCATCATATCGGGCCAAAAGCGCAGGCAGCGTGTCCCGATCCGAAGCAAGAACAACCCAACGACAATTAAATTAAAAAAAGATAAAACGCATGCTGATCCGGCCCGTTGAGGATTCCCGGCTCGCAGGGATCGTGCGAGTCTGGGCTTAAACCTACATCTTGTGTTTCTTGCGCGTCCGGGGCGCTCTGTCAAAGTCGCATAAATGCATATTATGACAAATCTTTAGAAATCCTCACAAAGTCTATTTGTTGGCGTTTAAGTATCTGATGCCTGCTCACAGTATAGGCGGATTTGCGCGGAACACATCAGGTTCTGATACGCGGATACCGGCTTCGGCTAGGCTGCTCTACATAGACCGCGATACTCCTCGTCACCACGCTGCGCTTCCCGGCGGCGAGGGTTCGGCGATCCCGCGCATGGATGCCTGCGGCTCAGACGTGGCCACGGCACGTCGGCGGCTGTGCAGCCTCCGCGCCCGCCCGCCGATAGGCAGAGAGGTGGGCGGCGGCGCCTTATCTCCGAGAGAAGGCAAGAGCAGGTTAGCTGGCGCTGCCGTTCCGGAAGCGGCTGGCGGCGTAGTACGACGGTTCGGTGAAAGGCTCCTCCCCGGTCATCATTTCCGCGAGCAGCCGCCCGGTGACGGGTCCGAGGGTGAAGCCGTGATGAGCATGACCGAACGCGAACCAGAGACCCTGGTGCCGCTCGCCTTTGCCGATCACCGGGACCATGTCGGGAAGACAAGGGCGTCGGCCCATCCACGGTTCGGGCTCCAGCCGCTCGGCGAGCGGAAACAATTCGCGGGCCAGCGGCTCATCGCGAGCGAGCTGGACAGGGCTCGGCGGTGCGTCTCGATCGGCAAACTCGACCCCGGTCGTCAACCGAATCCCCTGGCTCATCGGCACGAGCGCGAAGCCGCCATCGGCATCGCGTACGGGATGGTTGAGCACCGCATTGCCCTCACTCCGATAATGCATGTGGTAGCCGCGCTTCACGGCCAGAGGAATATCGTAGCCCAGCGGTCGAAAGACGTCGTCAGACCACGGACCGAGCGCTACCACCGCCTTGCGGGCCTCGATCGGGCCCGTCTCGGTTGGGACACTCCAGCCCCAAGGTTCGGAGCTCAAGCGACGCGCATCGCCATTGCAGAAGCGCCCGCCCTTACGGGTAAACAGATCGGCATAAGCCTTCGTTAAAATACCGGGATCGGACGAGGTCGGCGAGCCGCGGAAATGGATCGCGCCGACGATCACCTCGGACACGTGCGGTTCGAGTTCGCGCAATTCCGCCCCAGTGAGTACCGCGTAGTCGACGCCATATTGGTCGAGCCGATGCGCGTCACCAATCGTTTGTCGCAGGCTCTCCTCGGACCGGCAACAATTGAGCCAGCCTCTGTGCTGCACGACGCGTTGAGCCGCGGCGCCGGCCTCGGCGATCAGCGCATCATGCTCGTCAACGCATTGCGCCATCAGCGGCGCAAGCGCCTGCGCCGAGCGTTTGACGCGCTCGGGTGTGGCATTCTGCCAGTACCGGAACAGCCAGGGCGCTAAGCCCGGCAACGCGGACAGGTGGTAGACGGCGTCGCGGCGATGGTTCATCGCATAGCTCAGGATCGTCCCCAATTCACGCGGAAACGTGTAAGGGAACACCGCCTCGCGTTGGATCAAGCCGGCGTTGCCGTAACTCGTTTCCTCCCCTGCCTCGCGCCGGTCGAGAAGAGCGACGTCGCGGCCGCGCTTTTGCAGATGCAGCGCCACGCTCACTCCCACCATTCCCGCTCCGAGCACGATTACGTCTGCGCGGGAGCCCATCCTGCCCTTCTCCAATCTTCGCAGGCCATCCAGGTCGACCGCTGCACCTCGTCCCCACCCGGCGTACGGGAAGCGTTACCGACGAGGTCGCGTCCATCAAGTATGATCGACGGATGGCGAGATCGCTCCGATTAGCGAACTCTGAGGCGAATGCACGACTTCCCGCATGGGTCAAGCCGCAGCTCTGCCAGCTCGTGAAGCAAGCCCCGTCAGGCGACGAGTGGGGCGACGGCTCAAATTCGACGGATACCGCATGCATGCCCGGCTCGATCGCGGCGATATCTGGCTGCTGCCTCGCACCGGGCTTCTCGCCGCCGCCTGGCGAGAGCGATGTGATCAGCCAGCTCGAACGACTGAGTTCCAACGAGACGAAGATAGCGCCAAGATCGGTACGGATGGCGGTCTGACCTTCGGGCTCATGATCCTGCATCATCAAGTCCAGAGTGGGTATGTCAGCAGCGCCACTCTGCCTGAGCGCGGGTCGTGTCCGTCAAGGAGGTGTAAATCGGAGCGGAGTTTGAGGTGGCCATCGGTCAGGCGGCCAGTGGTGGAAGTTTGGCCGGATCGGCGTCGATTAGCGGCAGCGTCAGCTCAGCCATTCCCTCGATCTGCATGTAACGGCACTGGAGTAGCCACTCATCGTTCTGCTCGAGCAGGACGGCGCCGATCAGCCGAGTGATGCTGGCCTCATTGGGGAAGATGCCGACGACATCAGCGCGCCGTTTCACTTCCTTATTCAGCCGCTCCAACGGATTTGTCGAATGCAGCTTGGTGCGATGCTGGGCCGGGAAGGTGATGTAGGCCAGCACATCGTGCTCGCTGTCGTCCATCAGCGCGGCGAGCTTGGGCCAGCGCGGCCGCAGCTGATCGGCAACATGGCGCCAGGTCTGATGCGCGGCCTCGGCATCGGCTTGCAGAAAGGCCTGGCGGATCGCGGCGGCGACCATGGTGTGCTGGCCTTTGGGTACGTGCGCCAAGGCATTGCGCATCCAATGAACGCGGCACCTTTGCCAGGTCGCTCCGAGCACGCGAGTGATCGCGTGGCGCAGGCCGTCATGAGCGTCGGAGATCACCAGCTTGACGCCCTTGAGACCGCGTTTGACCAGGCCCTTGAGGAAAGCCGACCAGAACGGCTCGGCCTCCGAAGGACCGATGCCAAGGCCGATGATCTCGCGCCGGCCTTCGGTCGTGACCGCCACCGCGATTATCGCGGCGACCGAGACGATGCGGCCGCCGTCGCGGACTTTGAGGTAGGTGGCGTCGAGCCACAAATACGGCCATTCGCCGTCGATCGGCCGGTCGAGGAAAGCGTTGACTCGTTCATCAATGTCCTTGCACAGCTTGGAGACCTGGCTCTTCGAAATACCGGACAGCCCCATCGCCTGGACCAGCTCGTCGACCCGCCGGGTCGAGACGCCGCCGATCCAAGCCTCCTGGATCACCGTGACCAGCGCCTTCTCGGCGGTCTTGCGCGGCTCCAGAAAGGGCGGGAAATACGAGCCCTGGCGTAGCTTGGGGATCCTCAGCTGAAGCGAGCCGAGCCGGGTGTCGAGGCTGCGCTCGCGATAGCCATTGCGGTAATTGAGCCGCTCGGCGGAGCGTTCGTGCCGCCCGGCGCCGATCACGCCTTCGACATCGGCTTCCATCAGAATTTGCAGTACCGCCTCCGCCACGGCTCGCAGAAAATCGCCATCGCCGCTCTTCTGCAGCAGCTCGGCCAGCGCCATTCTCTCATCGGTCATCGGGTCCTCGGTAGGCTTGGGATGGGTGTCACAACGCCACCTTAGCCGACCCTCCCCGGTGACCACCCGTCGCTCACGCGCGCGCCGGGCTCCATGTAATCGGGCATTGCGCCCGGCGCGCGCTCACCCTCGAATTTCCACCACCACCAAGGACGCTAACTGCGCGCGGGCCGCTATCCACCCCATAGGATCTGGACCGGCAAATATCCGGCGATCGTCACGGCCCTGCGCACGGTACCGGCCCGGCAGGCCTATCTCGACGGCGAGCTCTGCGGGGTGCAGCCGGACGGCATCACCTCCTTCGCGCTGATCCAGAATGCCGCCGGCCGGCGGGGTGGCGCCGACCTCGTCTTTTTTGTCTTCGACCTGCTCCACCTCGATGGGCTGGATCTGATGCCGCTGCCGCTGGCGGAACGAAAGGCGCGCCTGGCCGTGCTCCTCGAGCAGACGGACGCCGCGATCCGCTACAGCGACCACCAGATCGGTCTAGGGCCGGCATTTCATCGACATGCCTGTGCCCTTGGGCTCGAGGGTATCGTCTCCAAGCGGCTGGCCGCCGCCTACAGCCCAGGCCAGCGCCTCTGGCTCAAGACCAAATGCCTCAACCGGGAGGAATTTGTCGTCGTCGGCTGGACCGACCCTGAGGGCAGCCGGCCGTTCATCGGCGCGCTATTGCTCGGCTACTACGATCCAGATGGTCGGCTCATCTACGCTGGCCGGGTTGGCTCTGGAATGCGGGCGGACGAGCTCGAGGACCTGTTACGACGGTTGCAGCGGCTTGAGACCGATGGGATGCCGCTCGACGTCGCTCCGCCGCGCTCGACCCGCTTCGGCTCGCCGCTGGTACTCTCCCGGGTCCATTGGGTTCGGCCCGCGCTCGTCGTCGAGGTCAAGTACCTGACCTGGACCGAGGACGGGCTTTTGCGGCAAGTCGTCTATGAGGGCGAGCGGGAGGACAAACCGGCGCGTGAGGTCGTGCGCAGCTGAGGGACAGGCGGCTCGAAGTAGGATCAGAAGACTATGTTAGAGCAACCAGCCCTTCATATCAGGGCGGTGGGGTCATCGCACGCCGATCTGTGCCGGAGCCGCATTCTCCCGCGGTGCGGAGGGGACCACAGCGACGGTGTCATCACGGCCGGTCCATTCGCCGGTATCCTGACGACGCCAAGTGAAATCAACCCGTGTGCCGGCGGGCAGCGCACTGGTGTCGAGCGTCGCAGTATAAAAGTCGAGCCCGGTGCCGACGGTCGGGACGTCTTGCACCGAGCGCCAGCCGTCATGTCCCCAATGCACGATCGCCGCCCGATCGAGCGCGATGACCAAGCTAACGCCAGCCGGGAATGACGCAATCGGCGCATGCGACCACCAAAAGGCATGTCGGACGACGGGTCGCCGACCGCCATAGCGCCGCCAGACCGCTGTTGGGCGGTCGAGCGGATGGCCGATCTGGCGCGACACCAGGAGCTTGACGTATTCGGCATGAGCCCAGGCGAGCGGCATGGCCGAGCCGCTTGGCCGGCCGGGGTAGAGTCTACGCTCGGGGATCGGGTCCGCGTCCCAGACCTGCTCGGGGATCATGCCCCCGGGGCTCGCCATCGCCGCCATTGCTTGCAGATAGGGCAAGGGGTCGTTGCCGGCGCAAAGCTCGTAATGGCCACGCTCGCCGGTCAGGAGCGGCCAGCCTCGCCCGCGACCGGTTCCATCGTAGGCCGTCCCATCGTCGTGCTCGCCATAGCCGTCGCCGCGGTAGCGGTGCCAAACCGCGCCCTTTGGCGTGTCGGTCTTGAGAAAGGCATCGACAAGGCGGAGTGACGCGCGGATCAGCGGATCCTCAGCGCTCCGCAAGCCGAAACGGACCAGCTGCAGAAACTCGGTCCCGATCTGCTCGTCGGCGGGCAGCGCGGCATCGGCGGCGCGGTTGCGGATCGGCACAAAGGCGACCTTGGCGCTGCGGTCGGCAAGCACTCGCTGCGGCGCGACGCGCAGGTAATAGCCGGGCACCTCAAAGCGCCGGGTGAGTGCGGTGTCGGTCACCGTGGTCCAGGCCTCGATCTGGCTATTCCAGAAATCGGCGAGCTTGAGCGCCCAGTCGCATGCCGGCGGCGACAGCAGCTCAGCACCAGCCACCAGCGCTGCGATCGCGACGGCGAGGGTGAAAGGATTGATCCCTTCGCTCTCCTCCCAGCGATCCTGAGCGGTCGAGGGACCGGTGCTCGCAATAAAGCCGAGCGCCTTCTTGACCATTCCTGCAACGGCGATGCCGCGCAGCCGGCCGCGTTCGGCGAGGGCGGCCGCGAGCAGCACCGGGAATGCGGTCTCATCGAGCTGGATCGCGCGCCAGGACGGTGTGCCGCCAAGCCACTGGTTCTGGTGCCAATGGCCGTCCTCGTTTTGCGTCGCGATCAGATAGCGCAGCGTGTCGCTGGCCTCGTTCTCGGCGCCGAGAGCCAACAGAGCGCTCGCACATTCGACGAGATCGCGCGGCCAAACGAGATGATAACCGCCGCGCTCGTTGCCGGTGTCGCCCCACGGCACGCTGAGGCTGGCAACCATGGCGCCCGGATAGGTCTTGTCGAGATGGGCGCGCAGGACGACAGCCGAGGTGGCAAATTGCTCGCGGATCGGCGCCAGCATGTCGCTCGGTCCGTGAAGCAGGATCGCCCCGGCAGCGGCGCATCGCGCCTGCCATGCCTCCCAATCGGCAATCTGCTGCTGCAGGGCGACATCGAAAGGCTGCATCAGGCTCGAGATTGCCAAAGTTGCCGCCGCTTCGGCACTGCTGCCAAAGCCGAGCGCCAGAACCGCACGTCGTGGCAATTCACCGGTCAAGGCGACATTGCCTGGGCCGGCAACCGCATATTCCGAGGTCATGACACCATGGCGTGAAAAATCTTGCCAGCCGTCGCTGGTCCCGACATAGCCGGCGCTGATCCGGCCAAAGGCGTCGCCCTGATCCTCATCGGCTGCGGCCACTGCCAGCCCGAATGGTCCCTGCTCGGCCCACAGCACGCGCCGGCCGCGGCGGTGCTCGGCGGCGGCAACATTGCCGTAGCCGGTTGCCCCGAGATGAGGCGCCACCAACGTGTAAAGCCGCAGCGCATCTTCCCCCTCCAGCGTGCATTCGATCAGCAGTACCTCGCGGAGCGGATCGGGGGTTACGCGCAGGGTCAATACATATCGCGGGTGCTCATGGCGGATTTCAGCAGCCGGCACGCCCGGCGCCACCAAGCGGAGGCGATAGTTCGCATTGCGCTTGACCTCGGACCAGAACCCGTCGGGGCCGGCGACGATAAAACCGAAATCGCGGATCTGCGGGATGTCGACGCGCGGATAGTAAACCTCGTTGACGATCCCGAAGCCGATCGTGAACCACAGCCGCGATGGCCCGAGCGCGCAACCCACCATGTCCTTGGCGCTGCTCGTCCAAGTCGGCGGAGTGCCGGGGGCACCAGGCGCGTGGTCGAGGTCGGTAAGTGGCGGCACCGGCGGCATGATTCGAGGAGCGTTATCACCGGCGGAGGTCTGCAGGCAAACGGACCGTCGCCGACTGCCCGCGGCGAAGCGAACGTATCGGACGTCGCACTACAGGGCTTCTCCTTTAGAACGTCTTGTAGAGGCTCGCGGCAACCCGGCGCCCCTTGATCCTCGCGTACCCGGAAGCTCCGTCGCTAGCGCGACCAAGGTCTATCACTGCCCGGGAACTCGGTGGTACGGCAAGACCAAGCGGGGTGAGTACGCGTGCCCTCCGATGTCAGCGAAACCAAGCTCGTCTTTGGCGTTCCACCAGAGCGGCCGACGCCGAACTTTCCCCCGAGCTGGAACGCCACGCCGACTGACCAACTGCCGATCGTGCGCTTCGACGCCCAAGGCTGGCGAGCGAAGCCTGCGCTCGGCGCGTTGGGGCTGCGGGAGGACATGCCTGCGCGCGAGGTTGTGCGCCCGCCTGCGGCAATCGGTACTGACGCCGGCGGGCGCAAATTCTAGGCGTTTGCGCCGAACGAAGGTAGCGGCGAAGAGGAGGCCATCTGGACGCCTCAATCCGCAAGCTCGATTCGCCCAGACGGCCGCGTGAAAACCTGCCCCGGGTGCGCTCCGAACAAAGGCCGGCGCCGCGGTTACCTCGACTGAGCCACGGGCATTGCGACCCCGTCGCACCGATGCTATCGCAATCCCGCGAACGGAAAAGGAACACCGAGCTGCAACCGATCGATGGCCGGCGACATCTGCGCGGCCTCAACCCGGAACAGCGCAAAGCTGTCGAGTACGGCATCGACGGCAATGCCGAACCGCCGCCAGCATTGTTGATCGCCGCTGGCGCCGGCACCGGCAAGACCAAGGCACTCGCCCACCGGGTCGCTCATCTGATCCTGAACGGCGGCGATCCAAGGCGCCTGCTGCTGCTAACCTTCACCCGGCGTGCTGCGCTTGAGATGACGCGGAGGGCCCAGCGGATCCTGGCCCAAGCGCGCGGCGACATTGCCCATGGCACCTCGACACCGATGTCGCTTCTGCCCTGGTCGGGAACGTTTCATGCGATCGGCAGCCGTCTGTTGCGGCTCCACGCCGGGTCGATCGGGCTCGACGAGACCTTTACCGTTCTCGACCGTGCTGATTTGGCAGATCTCCTGGACCTGGTGCGCAGCGAGCTCGGTCTCTCGCAGACCGGGTCACGGTTCCCCCGCAAGGACACCTGCTTGGCGATCTACTCGTACACTGTCAATGCCGGGTGTCAGCTCGAAGAAACGCTCACCGGGTTGTTTCCCTGGTGTGCCGAGTGGTCCGCAGAGCTCCGCCGCCTCTTTCAGGCCTATGTTGCAGGGAAGCAGCAGAACAACGTTCTCGATTACGACGACCTCCTCCTGTACTGGCGTCACGCGATGGCGGAGCCTCCCATCGCCGCCGATATCTGCCGACGCTTTGATCACGTTCTCGTCGACGAGTACCAGGACACCAACCGGCTTCAGGCCGAAATTCTGTTGGCGCTGCGTCCGGATGGGTCCGGGCTCACCGTCGTCGGCGATGACGCGCAGTCGATCTATTCGTTTCGTGCCGCAGCCGTGCGGAACATCCTCGACTTTCCGAACAGCGTCTCGCCGCCGGCCGCGGTCATCGTGCTCAAACGCAATTATCGATCGACCCAGCCGATCCTCGATGTCGCCAACGCGGTCATCGCCGGGGCCGGCGAGAGATTTGCCAAGACCCTTTATTCGACGAAGGAATCGAGCTGAACTCCCGTACCTCGTCAGCGCCGAGGACGAGACGGCGCAGGCGAGCTATATCGCCGACCATGTCCTCGAGCACCGGGAGGCGGGCATCGAGCTCAAGCGGCAAGCCGTGTTGTTCCGCGCCGCTCATCACAGCGACCTTCTCGAGATCGAGCTTGGGCGGCGCAACATCCCGTTCGTCAAATATGGCGGGCTCAAGTTCCTCGAAGCCGCTCATGTCAAGGATGTCCTCGCAATCCTGCGCTGGGCAGAGAACCCCCGCGATGCGGTTGCCGGCCTCCGCGCGCTTCAGTTGCAGCTCGGTATCGGCCCGGGCATCGCGCGCAACGTCATCGAGCGGCTCGCACAGGCAGGGTTTGTCACCACGGCGCTCGCGCAGTTCACGCCGCCTGCCGCCGCATCCGTGGCGTGGCCGGGGTTCTGCGGTATGATCGAGCGGCTGCGCGATATCGGCACCCCGTGGAGCGGGCAACTCGGGCTGGTGCGCGAATGGTATCAGCCGCAGCTTGAGCGCCTCTACGATTATGCGGCGGCACGGAGCGGAGACCTCGACCAGCTTGAGCAGATCTCCGCCGGCTATACCACTCGCGAGCGCTTTCTGACCGAGCTGACATTGGACCCGCCCGATGCCAGCGGCGCCGAAGCCGGCCGCCCCCAGCTCGACGAGGACTATCTGATCTTGTCGACCATTCATTCGGCCAAGGGGCAGGAATGGGATGCGGTTTTTGTCCTCAACCTCGTCGACGGCTGCATTCCTTCGGATATGGCAAGCGGCAGACCCGAGCAGATCGACGAGGAGCGCCGGCTCCTCTATGTGGCGATGACCCGGGCGCGCGAACATCTTCATCTACTGCAGCCGCTACGTTTCTACCTGACGCATCAGCACCGCCAGGGCCGCGGCCACGTGATGGCGCCGCGCTCGCGCTTTCTGCCGGACGAGGTCCTCGGGCTTTTCACTCGTCGCACCGCCGCGGCACACTGCACGGGTGATGCGATGCCATCGCGACCGGCAGCACCCGTCGATATCGGCGTCCGCCTGCGTGATATGTGGAGCTGACCCGCCTAGTCCCGTCATTAGCAGCGGCAGCGTGCATTAGGGGAGCGGCATAGGCAGGCGAGCGCTCCCTGCACCACAGAATGGACGCCGTTGACACCCATGTGGCCGAGCATGAGCGTGGTGCAGGTTGGCTGCGGCAACGCCATCGTGGCCGGATGAGAGGATCTGAGCGTTGATTCTCAGCTTTGAGATTTAGCGAGGTGGATGCATGCCCTCGATCGCTGATCAGCATGTGGTGGTCCTCGGCGGTACTTCGGGCTTTGGCTTTGCCACTGCCAAGGCGGCCCTGGCGGAGGGTGCAAGGGTCACGATCGCCTCGCGCTCGGCCGGGAAATTGAGCGGCGCGCTCGCTCGGCTCGGCAATCACGCAAGCGGCGAATGCGTCGATGTCACCGACAAGCCGATGCTGGAGCGGTTCTTTGCCGGCCTCGGGCCGTTCGATCACTTGGCGGTGACGGTCGGCGATGCGCTGCTGAGCAAGCAGATTATGGAGCTCACCGACGAAGAGGCACGCTCGGCCTTCGAAGTGCGGTTCTGGGGTCAGTTCAACGCGGTCCGTGCGGCCTATCCGCATATCAGCAAGTCGGGCTCGATCACGCTGGTCTCCGGCCTTGCCGGGCAGCGCGCGTCGCCAGGGCGGGGTATCTATGCCGGCGTGCTTGGCGGGATTGAGGGCATGGTGAAGAGCTTCGCCGCCGAACTCCGGCCGGTCAGGGTCAACGGGGTGTGCGCCGGCGCGGTCGACACCGAGCTTTGGCGCATCGATTGCCGGAAGCCGAGAGATCGGCGACATTCGAGCGCATCGGCGCCCGCCTCCCGGTCGGTCGGGTCGGCAAGCCCGAGGATATCGCCGAAGCTTACCTCTATCTGATGAAGACCGGCTTCAGCACTGGCGAGACCATCGTAGTCGACGGCGGTGCGCTGCAGGCACCGTAACATGATCACATCAATCGCGGGGTTCCGGATCAGATCTCAAGCATTAGTGGGCGAGCCCGGGAGGTGTCGTGTTTGCTAGCTGTTCGACCGCATCGATGATCCGAAGCCAGATCGCGGCACCGGCGAAATCTCCGCCCGCTATGTGCTCGTCAATCCGCCTGATGCTTTCTGTCTGGGCCGTGTCACCGTACCATCTGAACATCAGGTAAGCGGCGCGCCAGATGTCGATTTCGGCTATCACGCCGAGAAAGTAAATCGGACTGACCTAGAAACGTTTAAGACGCGGACGTTGGTTGTCCGAGGGCACTGCCCGCTTCCTGACGGAGCTGGCGATGAGGCGCCCTAGCTGGCGAGTAGGGGTGGTTTAGCCTGATCTGCCGATCGGAGGCGGTCGTTGGCACAGGCCGGACGAAATCCAGCCGTTAGCGCCGTTGGGAGGCCCGTACGCGGCGATAGGCGATCCTTCCTCGGGAAGCAAACCCCAGCCAAGCAGGGCTCTCTCATTGTGAAACGGCTAGGAGCGGCTTGGCTGGATTGGCATCGTCGCGATGCTGGTCCAGGCGACCGGGGCGCCGGCCTTCTCCGCTGCTTGTTCAGGGGCTAGCGCGGGGTCCCAATGGATGGCGAGAAAGCGCCGACCCGTCACGTTCCCGGCGGCATCGGAGATGAGCCAGACAAGCGGCGGTGCCATTACTTCCGGTTGGATCATCGTGGCGCGAGCGAAGCCAGCTTCGTCGGAAATCATCGGTGTGTTGGTGATCCCGCCCGGTACCAAGACGTTGACGGTCACCCCGGTGCCATCAAGGTCCTTCGCCATGATCGCGCTGAGCGCTTCAAGCGCGGCCTTGGATGGACCGTAGGTCGGGTAGCCGGCGTTCAACATCGTGCCGAGGCTGGTCGTTACGTTGATAATCCGGCCCCAGCCTTGGCGCATCATCTCGGGCACGACGGCGTTCGCGAGCATCAAAGGGGCCGTGGTATGGACCGCGACAAAGCGGCGCCACTGATCCGGCGTGATCTCCCAGAATTTCAGGGGACGCCGCCAACTGTCCGGCCGGATCGCTCCCGGACCGATCCCGGCATTGTTGACCAGAATGTCGATCCGGCCAAAGCGGGCGCGCGTGGCTCTGGTGATCTGATCGGCGGCCGCGTCGTTTGTCAGATCGGTCTGGATGGTGAGCAGTTCGGCGGCCTTTCCCTGCTCGCGCGCACTCGCCGTAAGCGCTTCAAGCGGATCACGGTCGCGATCGACCGCGGCGACCAGGATCCCCGCCGCCAGCAAGCCCCGCGTCATTGCCCCACCGATGCCGCCTGCTGCGCCGGTCACGATCGCTACTCTTTGGCTCTCGCTCATGGCATGCTACCTCCTGTTCCGTCGGCTGCATTATACTTCAGGTGCAGGGTGAGCTCGCTAAAGACACGGTATCTCGTCCCAGGTTTAGCGGTGAGCGCGGTTGGAAAACGAGGACAAAGAGGAGCCCCTTTGACCGAGGGCTGACTGCGCACGTGTACGAGATATCGGCCGGGTAGTTCGAGACGCGGCCTCCGTTCTTCGATGAGGACCGTCGACTCAGCGTGCTTGCCGCTCCTCGCCGTTCGGCCTTGGCGGCCGATCGAATGTGGCTGAGCGCCACGATTCTCCCGAGCTGCGGGACAAGGACTCTTAGCTCTCGACCTCGCGTGCTACCCAAAACGCTACCCAGAGCGTCTTTGCAGCCATATGTCGGCGGTGTTCACTTCTGTAAGTATTTGATAATTATGGCGACCCCGGCCGGATTCGAACCGGCGACGTCTCGCTTAGAAGGCGAGTGCTCTATCCAGCTGAGCTACGGGGTCACATGAACGGCGACGGTCGCCGGGGCGAGCTGGTCAATCGCGGACACGATTATAGCGGAAATTGTCAGCGTAGCTCTTTGGCTTTTCGCTGACAGCGTGCGGTTCGATCACCGTATAGGCGAGCTGCTGTTTTTCGGCGAAAGCGCGCGCTTCCTCGATCGTGCCGAAGTGGAGCCGCACCTCGTTCAGAGTGTCCGCGGCGCTGGTCCATCCCATCAGCGGATCCGGTCGGTGGCCGGCCGTGGGCTCGTATTCGAGGACCCACTTACGGGTTTGCCGTCGCCCCGATTGCATGGCCGTCTTTGCCGGCCTGAATATCCGCGCTTGTGCCATTGCCGAGTTCCGATTCCCGCCGGTCTGATCTTTGTTGGGCCGCCTCGAAAGGCGGGTCCGAGGTGGTCGGGGCGAGAGGATTCGAACCTCCGACATCCTGCTCCCAAAGCAGGCGCTCTACCAGGCTGAGCCACGCCCCGGCCCAGGGACGCGCGGTTTTAGGCGATCGGGGGCCGCCTCGCAAGGCACGAGGCGGCAACGATCCGGACAGATCGTGGGGCTCAGGTCCAGATTAAGTACGGCGTGGAAGCGCCGCAACACCGTCGGCCGGTTAGGCGGCTTGCGATCGCCGGGCACCGATAGAACCAAACCGTCGGTGCGCGCCATCCGCATTTGTGTCCTTTATGTCCATCAGTTCACGCAACATATCGCGGCCGCGCGACAGGCGGGAGCGGACGGTGCCGATCGGGATGCCGAGAATCGTGGCGACCTCTTCGTAGCGCATGCCTTCGAGCCCGACGAGAAGGATCACCTGGCGTTGCTCCTCCGGCAGGCTGGCGATCGCCCGCTCAAGATCGCGCAGCTGCAGCGACGCTTCGACGTTCGCCGTGGCGGTCAGGACTGGAGCCACATCCTCAACTGGGACAGCCACCCCTTCGCGCACCGAGCGCCGGACATCATTTACGTTCTGGTTGTGCAGAATGGTGAAGAGCCAAGCGCGCAGATCGGTCCCCGGCTCCCATAGATGCTGCTTGGCGACGGCGCGCAGCAGGCAGCTCTGCACTAAGTCGTCGGCCCGCGATGCATCTCTGGTCAACGCGCGCGCATAGCGACGCAAGCGCGGGATTTCGTTTTCGAGGAGCCGTGCGAAATCGCTCATCTGCTCACCCTTGACAATGTTCCGACCCCGAGCGTTGCAGGGGCCGTTGGATGATCAGTGGTATAAGGGGCATCTGTAACGCCATGATGTATCGTCAGTGTTAGTCAGTAAAGTTTTGTTCGCTTAAGTAAGCCGATCGTTAGAGCCGGACACAATGGGGCCAAACTATGCGGCACAGAAGAAGTTAAGGGCAAAAACCCGATTCACAGTGTGTCGGCTATGTAACAGGCGGAGTCTCTTGCCACGAACGGCAGAAAAACCGGACGATGGGGCTGGCCGGTACGAATCCGGGGAATGCGGCCAACCAAGATGGGAGGAAACATCATGTTCAGGTATCGGCTGGCCGCAGCAATAAGTTTCGGCCTTTGTCTCCTTGTGCTTGGGAGCTGCGCCCCGCAATCGACAGTCGCCACCTCTCAGCCGCAGGTTCCCCCGGTTGGACCCGGCGTGGCGCGGGTCTGGTTCTTTCGTCAGGCGGATCCGCCGGGAGGCAGCGTCTATGCGTCTGATCCGATAATTTACGCGAACGGCGCACCGGTCGGCGGAATAGCCCAAGGGACGGCCTTTTTTCACGATTTCCCGCCAGGAAAGTACAGATTTACAGTGCAGCCCTTCGGAACTCCTACGAACCAGCACGATACTCTACCGCTCGCCCCGGGGACCCAGGGTTACGTGCAGATTCAATGGGAAGTCAATTGGGAAGCGGGCCATACTGGTGGGGGCAGCAGCTTTACTGTGCTGACCGCGTCGCCTGATGTGGGGCAGCAATATCTGCCAACGCTGACCAATCTCGGCCAGCGCTAATCGTCCGAATACGGTTACCCGGCGTCCTCAGCCTCTCGTGAACTTCTCAGGCTGGCGCGCTGGCGGCCGTCGCGGTCGAAATTGGCCGGGTCGAGCCAGCGCTCGAACGCGACCCGCAACGCCGGCCACTCGCTGTCAAGGATCGAATACCACGCGGTATCACGGTTGCGTCCCTTGTAGACCGTCGCCTGGCGGAACAGCCCCTCATAGCGGAACCCAAGGCGCTGCGCCGCGGCTCGCGATGGCGCGTTCAGCGAGTCGCATTTCCACTCATAGCGGCGGTAGCCGAGTTCATCGAAAACCCGTCGCATCAGCAGATACATGGCCTCGGTCGCTGCCGGCTGGCGCTGCAGGCGCGGACTGTAATTAATCCCGCCGACCTCGATCACGCCCGCCACTGGATCGATGCGCATCAGGCTCGCCACCCCGACAGCGCGCCCGCTTCCCCGGTCGACGATCGCGTGGACCAGCGGGTCATCACGCCCGGCCGCCGTCACCAGATATTCGCGGTAAAGATCGAACGAGGGAAACGGCCCATAGGGCAGATAGGTCCAGTTGCGTCCCTCGGCGTCGTCGCTGTTGGCGGCGAAGAGATCGCCGGCATGACGCTCCGGCTCAAGGGGCTCGACCCGGCAGAACCGCCCTTCGATCGGGATGCGCGGCGGCAGTGGCCGAGGCGACCAGTTCGGCAAGGGAGCACCGATCGGCTGGCCGAATTCATTCTTGCGCTGCCCAGTCATCCCGACCTCCCGCCCAACCGTGCCCTGTCCGCGTCAGAGCCACCACAGGCCAACGAGGATCGTCAAGACCGTCACCGGCGCACCCACGCGGAAATATTGCCAGAATCCAATCGCCACACCACGCCGAGCGGCGCGCTGCACAACGATCAGATTGGCGACCGAGCCGAGGATCGTCAGATTGCCGGCCAATGTCGCAGCCATAGCGGCGATCAGCCATGCGCGCTGCGGGTCGGGCAAGGCGGTGATGAAAGGCTTCAGCACCAGTACCGCCGGCACGTTGCTGACGAGATTCGACAACACCGCGGTCACCAGCGCCAGCACCGGCAGTCGGTCCAGATGCTGTTGGCCGATCTCGGCGATGATCCGCGGCGACAGCAGCGCCGTCTCAAACCCGGAAACGACAATGAACAGCCCGGCGAACATCAACAACAGTGGCCAGTCGATCTCTCGATAGATCTTCTCGCTCCGCACCGCACGCGTCACCAGCAGAACCGAGCCGTCGATCAGAGCGAGCTTGGCCGGCGCGAGACCGGCGAAGAAACCGGCCATCATCGCCAAGGTCACCACCATCGCTTTGATCGCCAGCGGCCGGTAGGCGTGGACCGGCGCCGGCGCTGCCCGCAGCGGGTCGCGTGTCCAAAACTCGCCCGGATGAAACAGCGCGATCAACGCAAAAGTCACAACCAGCCCGATCGCGGCGACCGGCGACAGCGAGGCGGCGAAAGCGCCATAGGGGACCCGCGAGAAGCTGCCGATCATGATGTTCTGCGGGTTGCCGGTGATCGTCGCCACGCTGCCGGCGTTTGATGCCATTGCCACCGCCAGCAGATAGGGCACCGGGTCGCGGCGCAGGCGCAAGACGAGATCGAGAACGACTGGGGTCAACGCGAGGCATACCGTGTCGTTGACCAGAAAAGCAGAGAAAAGGCTCGACGTGAATATTACCGCGGCGAGCAGCAACAATGGATGACGGGCGCGGGTTACGACCCAGTTGGTCACCAGACGGAAGAATCCGGAGAGACGCAGATTGCCGACGACGATCATCATGCCGAGCAGCAATGCGATTGTGTCGAAATCGATCGAGCGCAATGCCTGATCGAGCGACAGCACACCCATTCCGACCATCAGGCTGGCGCCCAGCAACGCCGCCCCGGCGCGGTCGAGATAAAAGCCCGGCAATTTGCCGATAGCGATGACGATGTAGGTCGCCGCAAAGATCGCCATCGCGGCGGCGCGCATCGGGTTCGCCACGAGCCCAGCGAACATCCCGGGCCAATGTGTCACGATGAGGAAGACAGCGGCGACGCTCACCGCCAACGCCGCGATGCCTACGCCCCATGACACCGCGCCGCACCTATTCCGCGCTCGCCGGGACGCGCATCGGTCTCTCCCCGGCATCAAGGTTCGCTGGTTGCCGACACCAGCCTTTCCGGCGGCATTGGCGCGTCGAGTGAGATTGGGCTGAAACGGGAATGCAAGCGCTCAAGCCCAGGCGGAGTTTTTCGTGGTATTGGTGGGTCGGGAGTTACGAGGGAGGCCGGCCATGCCGATGCTGCGCAACACGACCGAAGACGACATCACCGCCGAGGTGCTGCAGCGCTTCGCGCAGACGCCGGACCCGCGGCTCAGGAAGATCATGCTGAGCCTGATCGGGCACCTGCACGCCTTCGTCAAGGAGGTCAACCTGACCGAGGCGGAGTGGTTCCAGGCGATCGAGATCCTGACCAAGGCCGGTCACATGTCCGGCGACAAGCGCCAGGAATTCATTCTGTTTTCGGATACGCTTGGGCGTGTCGATGGTGGTCGATCTGCTGAGCCATCGCAAACCCGACGGGGCGACCGAGTCGACCGTGTTCGGCCCGTTCCATCGCCAAAACGCGCCCGAGATGCCGTGGGGCGGCAACATCGCCCATCTCGACAAAAAGGGCTCGCCGACCTTGGTCAGCGGCCGGGTGCTCGACCTCGACGGCCGGCCGATCGCCGGCGCTTTGCTCGATGTGTGGCAGGCGCAGACCAGCGGCCTCTACGACTCGCAGGACCCGAACCTGCACGAGATGCACATGCGCGGCAAATTCCATACCGACGCCGAGGGCCGCTATCTCGTGCGCACCGTATTGCCGGTCCATTACCCGATCCCGTCGGACGGCCCGGTCGGCGCGATGCTGCGCGCCACCGGCCGTCATCCGTGGCGCCCGGCGCATATCCATTTCGTCGTCTCGGCCGAGGGTTACGAGCCGGTGACGACGCATATCTTCGACCGCGCCGACGAATATCTCGGCAGCGACGCGGTGTTCGCGGTCAAGGATTCGCTGATCTGCGACTTTCGCCCGGCACGACAGCCGCCGACGGCGAGGCGCGGGGGCTCGGCATCGACCGGCCCTATTACACCACCCAGTTCGATTTCCGGCTGAAGCCGGCGGCCGAGGGCGGCCCGGACATGCTCGACGCCCAGCGCCGGCTCGCCGCCCTGGGCGCGCCGCGGAATAATTCATCATCCTTGTGAGGCCGCGTTCGATCCCCTCTAGACTTCGCCGCAATCGGCCATGGAGGAATGAATGCCCGAAGCGACGCCAGGCGGAACCGACATCTTCGAAATCATGCACACGATGCGGGCGATGCGGCGGCTGAAGCCCGACCCGGTGCCCGACGATTTGATCCGCAAGATCCTGCTCGCCGGCCAGGCCGCGGCCAGCGGCGGCAACACCCAGCGCTGGCGCTTTCTGGTGCTGAAAGACCCGGCGATAAAAAAGGCGGTGCAGGTCTATTACAAGAAGGCTGTTCGACGAAGTCGTCGGGCCGCGCTACGCGTCGAGCCCGCCGCCGCCGGGCTCGGATCCGGCGCCGCTACAAGCGCCAGCATGCGGCGGTCGAATACCTGACCGACCATTACCATGAGGCGCCGGTGTGGATCGTCGCCTGTCTCGAAGGCGGCGCCAATCCGGGACGCACGGCCGGCTCGTCGATCTATCCCGGCGGTGCAGAACATGCTGCTGGCGGCGCGCGCGCTCGGCCTCGGCTCGACCCTGACGACCCGGCACATCGGCTACGAGAAGGAGGTCGATGCGGCGATGGGCATCCCGCCCGGCTTCCATTCCTACGCCATCCTGCCGATCGGCTATCCGATGGGGCGTTTCGGCCCGGTCGGCCGCGGCCCGCTGTCCGATGTCGTCTATCTCGACGGGTGGGGCAAACCCTATCCGGGCATTTGAATCAGAGGGAGGAAATCATGCCGAGAATTGCGCCGGTCACCGGCAAAGCCGATGTTCCGGCCGAGCATCACGCGCGTCGTCGACGACGTGGTCAAGGTCTTCGGCGGCGTGCGCGGCCCGTTCAGCATTATGCTGCACAGCCCGGATCTAGCCGAGCGGGTATTGCCATTGGTGACCTTTTTCCGCGAAGGCAGCGTGGTCGACGGCCAAGCTGCGCTCGCATGCCATCCTCGCCGCGGTGCGCGAAAAAGAGGCCGCCTATGTCTGGGCGGCCCAGGTCGGCGCCGCGCGCCGCGCCGGCGTGCCCGAGGCGACGATCGATCTGTTGCGCGCCAAGGGCGATCCCTCCGGGCTTCCCGCCGACGAGCGCGACATCATCAACTACACGCGCCAGCTGATCCGCACCAACCGGGTCGACCAGGCGCTGTTCGACCGGCTCAAGGACCGCCACGGCGTGCAGTGGCTGGTCGAGCTGACCGGGGCGGCGAACTATTTCGCGTTCCTCTCCGGCATGGTCAACGCGTTCGAGGTTGCCGGCCCCGCCCGACGGCGACAAACTTGCCGAGCTGACCGGCCGGGAGCTACAGGCCCGCGAGCATATGCGGGCCCGCGGGCTGATCCTCGCCGCCCCGGCTTCGGGGAGCGGCAAGACCCTGGTGACGGCGGGGCTGCTGCGGCATCTGCGCCGGCGAGGGGTGCGCGTCGCCGCAGCCAAGGCTGGGCCCGATTTCATCGATCCGACCTTTCACGCGCTCGCGAGCGGCGCGCCATGCATCAATCTCGATCCATGGGCAATGCGGCCGGAGACCCTTGCCGGGCTTGTCGCCGGGTTGGAAGCCGCAGCCGAGATCGTGCTGTGCGAAGGGGTCATGGGCCTGTTCGACGGCACGGGGGCCGATGGCGAGGCGGGCTCGACCGCTGAACTCGCCCAGTTCACCGGCTGGCCGGTCGTCCTGGTCGTCGACGCCCGCGGCCAGGGAGCCTCGGTCGCCGCTTTGCTGCGCGGCTTTACTCGGCCATCGGCCGGAGGCGGCGATTGCCGGCGTGATCTTCAACCGCGTCGCCAGCGAACGGCATCGTGCACTGCTCGCTGGGGCGGTGAGCCGGCATCTGCCCGACCTAGCGATACTCGGCGCGTTTCCCGCCGACCCGGCATTGGCGCTGCCATCGCGCCATCTCGGCCTGGTCCCGGCCGGCGAGATCGCCGAGGCCGAGAGCGGTCATCGAGCGCGCCGCAGAACAGGTCGGGGCCCTCCTCGACATCGATCGGCTGCTGGCTCTGGCTCGGCCCTCGACACTTTCCCGCGAAGCCGTGTCCCCCGGCGTCCCGCCGCTCGGCCGTCGCATCGCCGTAGCGCGCGACGACGCCTTCTGCTTCATCTATCCGGCATCGCTCGACGGATGGCGGCGGCAGGCGCCGACCTCGCCTTCTTCTCGCCGCTCGCCGACGAGTCGCCCGACCCCGCCGCCGACGCGGTCTATCTGCCGGGCGGCTATCCCGAATTGTGGGCCGGCCGACTCGCCGCCGCCGATGTCTTTTTCGCCGGCCTGCGCCTGGCTGCGGCAGGCAGAAAACCGATCTACGGCGAATGCGGCGGCTACATGGTGCTCGGCGAGGCGCTGATCGACGCCGATGGGCACAGCCACCCGATGGCGGGGCTGTTGCCGGTGGTCACCAGCTTTGCCGAACGCCGCTTGTCGCTCGGCTATCGCTGCGCGACGGTGCTCGCCGACGGACCGCTCGGCCGCATTGGTTCGGGCTTTCGCGGCCACGAATTTCACTATGCGACAATTGCCCAACAGGAAAGCGGCGACAGGCTATGGTCAGTTACCGACGCCGCCGGAACCGATCTCGGCATGTCCGGGTTGCGGCGAAGCTCGGTATTCGGCTCATTCCTCCATCTGATCGACCTCTATTCGCACGTGGGCCCGACATGCCCGAGTATGTTGCTAACCGGCTCGACCCAGTTTTCCGATCTGCTATAAACAGCCGTTGGATCGAAGTGACGGCGTTGGGTTGCAAATCCAGTCGCTAAGAGTTTTCGGTGCGGGTAGCCGGCCGACGAAATGTTCTTTAGAGCAGCGGTTTAGTTGGGTTTGGCGAGGCGATGATCAACTGGTTGGCCAACCCGGCGCGCTTCATGCGGTTTAGCGCAAGGGCGTTACCGTGGTGCGGCTGGTCGACGGTGGTCGTGCTCGCAATCGGGATCTATTTGGCAGTGGTAGTGTCGCCGCCGGACTACCAGCAAGGCGACGCCGCACGCATCATGTATGTCCACGTCCCGGCCGCGTGGATGGCCCTCTCGGTTTATCTGTTTATTGCCGTTGGCAGTGGTGTCGCGCTCGTCTGGCGGCATCCGCTGGCTGAAATCGCGGCGCGCGCCTCGGCGCCGATCGGCGCCGCTTTCACCTTTGTGTGCCTGACCACGGGATCGCTCTGGGGCCGCCCGATGTGGGGTGCATGGTGGGTATGGGATGCCAGACTGACTTCGGTGCTGATCCTGTTCTTTCTTTATCTCGGCTATATCGCGTTGTTGAATGGCTTCGACGATCCGACCCGCGGCGGCAAGGCCGGTTCAATCTTAGCGCTGGTCGGCGTGGTCAATCTGCCGATCATCAAATTCTCGGTCGATTGGTGGAACACTTTGCACCAGCCGGCGAGCGTGCTGCGCTTCGGCAAGCCGACGATTGCGCTATCGATGTTGACGCCTCTGCTGATCATGGCGGCGGGCTTTATGCTCTTGTTCGCAACGTTGCTGATGCTGCGCATGCGCACAGCGTTAAACGAGCGCAAGGCTCTGGCGCTGCGCCTCGGCGGTGCTGTCGCGCCGAGAGCCGTCCGACCGCGGCCGGAAGGCGCAGCATCGGCGCGCCCGGTGCTGCGCTGAAGAGACCGGCGGTGACCAATATCGGTGCTTTTTTGGCGATGGGCGGCTACGCCGTCTTTGTGTGGCCGGCCTATGGCCTGACGCTTGTCGTGCTCGGCGGATTGGCGCTGCATTCCTGGCGGCGGTATCGGCAGAGCGTCCGCACCCTCGAACAGTTGCAGCGGCAAATCGAGATCCGGTGATGACCCGCAAGCAGCAGCGGCTGGGCTTGCTGGCGCTCGGCATGGCGGCGCTCGCCGGGGCGACGGCGCTGGTCCTCAGCGCTTTCAGCAGCAACCTCGTGTTTTTCTACAGCCCGAGCGATCTGAAGACGCAGCCGCTGGCATCCGACCGCCTAGTGCGGATCGGCGGGCTCGTCGAGAGGCAGAGTGTGTGGCATTTGGCGGACGGGCACACGGTTTCGTTCCGCATCACCGACGGCAAGACAGATATCGGCGTGGTCTATCGCGGCATCCTTCCCGATCTGTTCCGCGAGGGGCAGGGGGTCGTCGCCGAGGGGAGGCTGGAGCCGGGCGACGTCTTCGCCGCCTCGACCGTTCTCGCCAAGCATGATGAGAAATACATGCCGCGTGAAGTCGTCGACGCGCTGAAAAAAAGCGGGCATTGGCAGGAAGGCGCGGCATCCGATGAGGCCGCTGCTCCGTTGAAGGCCGCTGTCACCGACGGGCGTTAGCTTCCGGTCGACGGAGATGGCACGCAAGCTCGCTTTCCTGCTGCCGGCGGCGCTGTTCGCGGTGTTGCTCGTGGCCTTTGCCATGGGCCTAAACCGCGACCCGCAGCTTTTGCCGTCGGCGCTGATCAATCGGCCCGCCCCGGATTTCGCGCTGCCCGGCCTTTACGACCCTGCGCATGGCCTGTCACGCAAGGATCTCGGCGGCGAGGGTCACGCTGGTCAACTTTTTCGCCTCGTGGTGCGCCCCGTGCCGCGAAGAACAGGCGGCCTTGTCGGCGCTGGCGCATCGTCCCGATGTTACCCTCGACGGCATCGCCTATAAGGACAAGCCTGCGGATTCGCGCCGGTTCCTCGACGAACTCGGTAATCCATTCAACCGCGTCGCGGTCGATCGTGACGGCGCCACCGCGATCAATTTCGGGGTTTACGGGGTGCCGGAAACCTATGTCGTCGACCGCACCGGCCATATCCGCTATCGCCAGGTCGGTCCATTGAGCTCTGAGGATATCGAGCACAAGATTTTGCCGATGATCGCCCGGATTACGGCGTCCGCGGGCTCGCCCAAGACGGCGACGCGGTAAACGGCGTCAGATATCGAACAGCAGGCGCGACGGATCCTCGACACATTCCTTGATGCGCACCAGAAAGGCTACCGCCTCGCGGCCGTCGACGATTCGATGATCGTAGGACAACGCCACATACATCATCGGCCGGATCTCGATCTTGTCGCCAGCTCGCGACCGGGCCGCCGTTCGATCTTGTGCATGCCGAGGATGCCGGATTGCGGCGGATTGAGGATCGGCGTCGACAACAACGACCCGTAGACCCCGCCATTCGAGATCGTAAACGTGCCGCCCGAAAGCTCCTCGATCGACAATTTGCCGTCGCGCGCCTTAGCGGCCGAGCGCGGCGATGGTCTTTTCGATCTCGGCAAAGCTCATCCGATCGGCGTCGCGCAGGACCGGCACGACGAGCCCTTGCTCGGTGCCGACCGCGACCCCGATGTCGTAATGGTTCTTGTAGACGATGTCGTCGCCGTCGATCTCGGCGTTGACCCCGGGAATTTCCTTCAGTGCGACGATCGCCGCCTTGACGAAGATCGACATGAAGCCGAGCCGCACGCCGTGTTTTTTCTCGAAGGCCTCGCGCCAGCGCTCGCGCAACGCGATCGTCTGGCTCATGTCGATTTCGTTGAAGGTGGTCAGCATCGCCGCGGTGTTCTGCGCCGCCTTCAGGCGCTCGGCGATCGCGCCGCCGCAGCCGCGTCATACGCACCCGCACCTCGCGCTCGCGCCGAGGCTAGCGGCGGGTCAGGGCGAGGGCAGGCGCCGGACCGGCGGCGGAGCCGGCTCCGGGCGCGCCAACGCTTCGATCACATCGGCCTTGGTGATCCGTCCGCCGGGCCCGTCGGCGCGATCGTCGCGGCGTCGAGCCCGCTCTCTGCGATCAGCTTGCGCACCGCCGGGCCCGAGCGTTCGAGCGCTCGCTGCCGCCTCACCCTCCCGCCGCGCGGGTCGCACATCTCGTCCGCCGCTTCGCGGCTCCGTCGATTGCCTACCTGCGGGTCCCTCCCTCTCCCTGCGAGCGGGGAGAGGGAGGGGAGGCAAGGGCCGCTGCCGCCACCGACCCCCTCGCTGATCCGGCCGAGCACCGCGCCGACCGGCAGATTGGCGCCTTCCTCGGCGCAGAATTTCGGCGAGCGTCCCGGCCGCGGGCGCCGGCACTTCCAACGTCACCTTGTCGGTTTCGAGCTCGACGACCGGCTCGTCGACGCGCGACCGCCTCGCCCGGCCGCTTCAGCCATTTCGCCACCGTCGCCTCGGTCACCGATTCGCCGAGGCTCGGCACCTTGATCTCGGTCGCCATCGCGCTTACGCCTCAAGCGGCGAGCGCGTCGGCGACCAGCTGCGCCTGCTCCTCGACATGGCGCTTGAACAGGCCGGTGGCCGGCGAGGCCGCCTCCGCCCGCCCGGCAAAGCGCGGCCGCTTGGCGGCGATATCGAGCCCGGCCAGCACCTCTTCGATGCGCCGGTCGACAAAATTCCACGCGCCCATGTTCTGCGGCTCTTCCTGGCACCAGACGATTTCGGCGTTGCGGTAGCGCGCCAATACCTTGGCGAGCGAGTCGAACGGGAACGGGTAGAGCTGCTCGACCCGGACCAACGCCACCCGGTCGTCGCCGCTCGCGGCCCGCGCCTTGACCAGATCGAAATAGACCTTGCCGCTGCACAGGACGACGCGGCGCACCGCGTCGTCGGCCGCGATCGGCCCGGTTTCCGCGATCACCCGGTGAAACGCCGCTGCCCGGCCCCATCTCGTCGAGCCGCGACATCACTTCCTTTGCGCGCAGCAGCGATTTCGGGGTGAAGATCACCAGCGGCTTTCTGAAATTGCGGCGGATCTGGCGCCGCAGCGCGTGAAAGTAATTGGCGGCGCTGGTCAGGTTGCACACCTGGATGTTGTCCTCGGCGCAAAGCTGCAGATAGCGCTCGATCCGGGCCGAGGAATGCTCGGGCCCCTGCCCCTCATAGCCGTGCGGCAGCAGCAGGACGAGGCCGCTCATGCGCAGCCATTTGGCTTCGCCGGCGCAGAGGAACTGGTCGATGATGACCTGGGCGCCGTTGGCGAAATCGCCGAATTGCGCCTCCCACAGCACCAGGGTCGACGGGATCGGCGAGGCTGTAGCCGTATTCGAAGCCGACCACCGCCGCTTCGGAGAGCGGGCTGTCGATGATCTCGAACGGCGCCTGCCCGGCGCGGACATGGTTGATCGGGACATAGCGCTGCTTCGGTTTCCTGGTCGACCAGGATGGCGTGGCGGTGCGAGAAGGTGCCGCGCCCGCTATCCTGGCCGGACATGCGGACATGGGTCCCCTCGGCGCATAGCGAGGCGATCGCCAACGCCTCCGCGGTCGCCCAGTCGATCCCCTCGCCGGATTCGATCGCGGCGCGTTTGGCGTCGAGCTGGCGGACGATTTTGGGGTTGAGCCGAAAACCCTCGGGAGCCGTCACCAGCCCCTGGCCTCAGCTCGCGCAACAACGTCGGTGGCAACGGCGGTGTCGCCGCGCGATCATCGTCGTGCGGCGCCGGTTCGAGCCCGGCCCAGGCGCCTTCGAGCCAATCCGCCTTGTTCGGGCGATAGTTCTTCGCCGTCGTCGAACTCGCTTTCGAGCCGGGCGACAAACCGCGCCGCCATCGCCTCCGGCTCGCCTTCGGCGAGGACCCCCTCGGCGACCAGTCGCTGCGGCATAGATCTGCCGGGTCGTCGGATGGCGGGCGATCGTGCGGTACATCAGCGGCTGGGTAAAGGCCGGCTCGTCGCCCTCGTTGTGCCCGTGCCGGCGATAGCAGAACAGGTCGACGACGACATCCTTGTTGAATTCGCGGCGGTATTCGGCGGCGATGCGAGCGACCTCGACGACCGCTTCGGGATCGTCGCCGTTGACGTGAAAGATCGGCGCCTGGACGCCCTTGGCGACATCCGACGGGTAAGGGCTCGAACGGGCGGCGGACGGGCGCGGTGGTAAAGCCGATCTGGTTGTTGACGATGACGTGGATCGTGCCGCCGGTGCGAAAAGCCGGTCAGCTCGGACAATTCGAGCGATTCGGCGACGAGCCCTTGGCCGGCGAAGGCGGCGTCGCCGTGCATCAGGATGCCGGCGATCTCGTCTCGCTCGCGCTGTCGCCGCGCTGCTGCTGCTTGGCGCGAACCTTGCCGAGCACGACCGGATCGACCGCTTCGAGATGCGACGGGTTGGCGGCCAGCGACAGATGGACGGTCCTGCCGCCGATTTCGCGGTCGGCCGAGGTGCCGAGATGGTATTTGACGTCGCCCGAGCCGTGGACGTGCTCGGGATTGGTCGAATTGCCCTGGAATTCGGAGAAGATCGCGGCGATAGGGCTTGCCGACGAAATTGGCGAGCACGTTGAGCCGCCCGCGATGCGGCATGCCGATCACGAATTCCCGGACGCCGAGCGCGCTGCCGCGGCGCAGGATCGCCTCCAGCGCCGGCATCAGGGATTCGGCGCCCTCGATGCCGAACCGCTTGGTGCCGGTATAGCGGCGGTCGAGAAACCGCTCGAAGGTCTCGGCGGTGGTCAGGATCTCCAGGATTTCTTTCTTGTCGGCGGCAGACAGCGCCGGCCGGCGGTCGCGTGTCTCGAATTTTTGCTGGATCCAGGCGCGCTCGGCCGGCACCTGGATGTGCATGTATTCGACGCCGATCTTGCCGCAATAGGTCTGCGCGCAGGATCGCGATGATCTCGCGCAGGCTGGCGCGCTCGCGGCCGAAGATGTTGTTGAGGAAGATCTCGCGGTCGAGATCGGCCTCGCTGAACCCATAGCTGCGGTAATCGAGCTCGGGATAAGGCCCGCGCTTATCGAGGCCGAGCGGGTCGAGATCGGCTTCGAGATGGCCGCGCACCCGATAGGCGCGGATCAGCTGCAGCGCGCGGATCGAGTCGGATGTCGCCCGGCGCAATGCCGCGGCATCGAGGCCGCCCGGCGCCGCCGCGCCGTTGCCGCCTGGCTGCACCGAAGGCTTAGCCCAAGAGGGCGCGCGCAATTCGGCGAGCGCCGCCGCCCCATCCTCGCCGATTTCCGCGAAAAACCGCCGCCAGCTCTCGTCGACCGAGCCGGGATCGTCGAGAAAGCGCGCATAGAGATCGGCAATGAACCCGGCGTTGGCGCCGGTCAGAAAGCTTGCGCCGTCGATATCAGTCATCGGGCCGTCCCAGGTCTTGCCGGCGCCAAGGCGCCTATATCCCGTCATGGCCGGACCTGATCTGGCCATCCAGGTCCTTCGCTTCGCGCGGTAAGAGCATGGGTGGCCGGGACAAGCCCGGCCATGACACGTACTAAATCGTCACCGATTCCGAGCCTTGCAACGGTCGCGCCGAATTAGCCCCGCAGCACGTCGCGCATCGTCGTGCCGATTTCGGCGGGCGAGCGGGCGACGGTGACGCCGGCGCTGCGCAGCGCCTCCATCTTGTCTTCGGCGCCGCCCTTGCCGCCGGCAATGATCGCGCCGGCATGGCCCATGCGCCGGCCCGGCGGAGCGGTGCTGCCGGCGATAAAGCCGACGACCGGCTTTTTCCTCTGCGCAGATTTGAGGAACGCCGCGCCGTCCTCTTCGGCGGTCCCGCCGATCTCGCCGATCATGACGATCGCCTCGGTCTCGTCGTCGGCGAGCAGCATTTCGAGCACTTCGACAAAGTTGGTGCCGTTGACCGGGTCGCCGCCGATGCCGACGCAGGTCGACTGGCCGAGCCCGACCGCGGTCGTCTGCGCCACCGCCTCATAGGTCAGGGTGCCCGAGCGCGAGACGATGCCGATCTTGCCGCGCCGGTGGATATGGCCCGGCATGATGCCGATCTTGCATTCGTCGGGAGTGATGACGCCGGGGCAGTTCGGCCCGATCAGCCGGGTCTTGGTGCCTGTGAGGCTGCGCTTGACCCGGACCATGTCGAGGACCGGGATGCCCTCGGTGATGCAGGCGACAAGCGGGATTTCGGCGTCGACCGCTTCGAGGATCGCGTCGGCGGCAAAGGGCGGCGGCACATAGATCACGCTGGCGTCGCACCCGGTTTTGGCGCGCGCCTCGTGCACCGTGTTGAACACCGGCAGGTCGAGATGCCGGGTCCCGCCTTTGCCCGGGCGTCACGCCGCCGACCATCTTGGTGCCGTAGGCGATCGCCTGCTCGGAGTGAAACGTGCCCTGCGAGCCGGTGAAGCCCTGGCACAAGACCTTGGTCGACGGCATTGACCAGGATCGCCATCAGCGCGCCTCCTTGACCGCGGTCACGATCTTTTGCGCGGCGTCGGCGAGGTTTTCGGCGGCGAGGATCGGCAAGCCCGATTGCTGCATGATCTTTTTGCCGAGATCGACATTGGTGCCTTCGAGGCGGACGACCAGCGGCACGTGCAGGTTGATCTCGCGCGCCGCGGCGACGACGCCCTCGGCGATCACGTCGCAGCGCATGATCCCGCCGAAGATGTTGACGAGGATGCCTTCGACATTGGGGTCGCTGAGGATCAACTTGAACGCGGTTCGAGACCCGCTCGCGCGTCGCCCCGCCGCCGACATCGAGGAAATTGGCCGGGCTGCCGCCATAGAGCTTGATGATGTCCATCGTCGCCATCGCCAGGCCGGCGCCGTTGACCATGCAGCCGATATTGCCGTCGAGCTTGATGTAGTTGAGCGCGTGCTTGCCGGCCTCGACCTCGGTCGGGTCCTCCTCGTCCTCGTCGCGCAAGCGCCGCGATCTCGGGGTGGCGGAACAGGGCGTTGTCGTCGAACCCGACCTTGGCGTCGAGCGCGACCAGTTCGCCCGATCCGGTCACCACCAGCGGGTTGATCTCGGCGATCGAGGCATCGAGTTCGGTGAAGGCGCGATAGAGCGCGGTCACGAATTTGACCGCGACGCCGACCTGCTTGCCTTCGAGGCCCAAGCCATAGGCGATCTCGCGCGCATGAAACGGCTCGATCCCGCTCGCCGGGTCGATCGCAACCTTGAGGATTTTCTCGGGCGAATGCTCGGCCACCTCCTCGATCTCGACCCCGCCTTCGGTCGAGCCGATCAGGGTTACTCGGCCGGTTTCGCGGTCGATCAGCAGCCCCGAGATACAGCTCGCGAGCGATGTCGCAGCCTTCCTCGACATAGACGCGCTTGACCTCGCGCCCGGCCGGTCCGGTCTGGTGGGTGACGAGGTTATGGCCGAGCATGCCCTGCGCCGCGGCCGCGACCTCCTCCTCGGAGCGGACGATCTTGACGCCGCCCGCCTTGCCGCGGCCGCCGGCATGGATCTGCGCCTTGACCACCCAGACCGGCCCGCCGAGCCGGCGCGCCACCCCGACCGCCTCCGCGGCGGTATAGGCGACGCCGCCGCGCGGCACGCTGACACCGAATTTCGCCAGCAGCTCTTTGGCCTGGTATTCGTGGATATTCATCGGATCAGCCCAGAACCGGCATCTTCTTGACGACATCGATCAGCTCGCGGACCCCGGCGGCCGATTTGTCGAACTCCGCCTTTTCCTGGGGTCGAGTTCGATTTCGACGATCCGCTCGACGCCGCCGGCGCCGATCACCACCGGGACCCCGACGTAAAGGTCCTTGACGCCGTATTGGCCCTGAGCAACGCGGCGCAGGGCAGAACGCGCTTTTTGTCGCGCAAATAGGCCTCGGCCATCGCGATCGCCGAGCTCGCCGGCGCGTAAAACGCCGACCCGGTCTTCAGCAGGCCGACGATCTCGGCGCCGCCGTCGCGGGTGCGCTGGACGATCTTGTCGAGCCGCTCCTCGCGTCGTCCAACCCATCTTGACGAGATCCGGCAACGGGATGCCGGCGACGGTCGAATAGCGCACCAGCGGCACCATCATGTCGCCGTGGCCGCCGAGCACGAAGGCGCTGACATCCTCGACCGAAACCTTCAGCTCTTCCGCGAGGAAATAGCGGAAGCGGGCGCTGTCGAGCACCCCGGCCATGCCGACGACACGGTGCGCCGGCAACCCGCAAGCCTCGCGCATGACCCACACCATCACGTCGAGCGGGTTGGTGATGGTGATGACGAAGGCATCGGGGCAATGCTTCTTGATCGCCTGGCCGACGGTCGAGATCACCTTGGCGTTGGTGCCGATCAGATCGTCGCGGCTCATCCCGGGCTTGCGCGCGATGCCGGCGGTGACGATCACGACGTCAGCGCCGTCGATGTCGGCGTAGTCGTTGGCGCCTTTGACGACAGCGTCATAGCCCTCGATCGTCGATCCTTGCGACGATATCGAGCGCCTTGCCTTGCGGCACTCCCTCGACGATGTCGAAGAGGACGATGTCGCCGAGCTCCTTGAGCCCGGCGAGCAGCGCGATGGTGCCACCGACCTGCCCGGCGCCGACCAGCGCGATCTTGTTGCGTGCCATAGGAATGCCTCGTTTTTTTGCAGGCGCCGAGTGGAGGCGCGGGACGGCCCGCGTCTTACCGCGAATCCCGAGGCCGGGCAAGGCAGCGGGCGGCGGCGAGGGTGATCCTATGTCTCGAATCGTTGCAACCGACCGCTTTGATGTATCACTCCGGCGATCGGCGGGGAACGTATGTCCGAAACACGGTGTGTTACGGATCAGCATTTGTCGGCAGGCGATCCGGCTTGAGCCGTGCCGCGAAGTCCATTTTCAGCAGTCAGGACGAACTCGCACCCGGCAGGAGTCCAACCGCGAGCGCTGCCTCTTCCACCGAGGTCATCCCGGCCGGGCACGCGGCGCCGACCGCCGACGAAGAGCTCGAGGGACCGCCGGCCCCGACCGGTCTAGCCGGGCTCTCCGCTCGCGGCGCTCGGAGTCGTGTTCGGCGATATCGGGACGAGCCCAGTCTATACCTTCCGAGAATGCTTCAATCCGGAGCACGGGCTGGCACTCGCGCCGGAGAACGTGCTCGGCGTGCTATCGCTGATCGTGTGGGCGCTGATCCTAGTTGTCGCCGTCAAATACGTTCTGTTGATCATGCGCGCCGACAATCAGGGCGAAGGCGGGATCCTGGCCCTGCTGGCGCTCGCCCAAGAGGCGGCGCGAAGCCCCCGCGGGCGCACGCTTCTTGTCCTCATCGCGATCGGCGGCGCCGCGCTCTTCTTACGGCGACAGCATGATCACGCCGGCGATTTCCGTGTTGAGCGCGATCGAAGGGATCGGCGTCGGGACGCCGGCATTGAACCGGTTTGTGGTGCCGCTCACAGTCGCTGGTGCTGGTGGTGCTGTTCCTCGTCCAAAAGCGCGGCACAGCGAGCGTCGGCCACTTCTTCGGCCCGGTGATGCTGGTGTGGTTCGCGGTGATCGGGGTCGACGGGCTGATCCAGATCGTCGAGGCCCCGCGCGTGCTCGCGGCGCTGAACCCCGCGCATGCCATCAGGATCTTCAGCTCCTCTCCGCTGACGCGGCTTCATCGTGCTTGGTGCGGTGTCCCTCGCGATCACCGGCGGCGAGGCGCTTTACGCTGATATGGGCCATTTCGGCCGGCTCCCGATCAGGCTCGCATGGTTCGCGCTGGTGCTGCCCGCCCTCGTCCTCAATTATTTTGGACAGGGCGCGTTGCTCCTCGGCGACAAGGCCGCGATCGAGAACCCGTTCTTTCCGCATGGTGCCGGGGTGGGGGCTGTTCCCGCTGGTGCTGCTGTCGACCGCGGCGACCGTCATCGCCTCGCAGGCGGTGATCTCCGGCTCCTTTTCGCTGTCGCGCCAGGCGATCCAGCTCGGCCTGATGCCGCAGCTCGACATTTACCAAACCTCGACGCAAGCGCGCGGCCAGATCTATATCCCGCAGATCAATTGGCTGTTGCTGGCTGCGGTGCTTGCGCTGGTCCTGGGGTTCAGGAGCTCGAGCGCGCTCGCCTCGGCTTACGGCTTTGCGGTCACCGGAACGATGACCCTCACCACAGTGCTCGCCGGCGCCGTAATGCGCGGCGCCTGGCGCTGGCGGTGGCTGACGATCGCCGCTCGTGCTGGTGCCGATCATGACCGTCGATCTCGCGCTGTTCAGCGCGAACTCGATGAAGATCCCGAGCGGCGGTTGGTTCCCGCTGGCCGTCGGGGTCGTCATGTTCACGATCATGACCACTTGGCGCACCGGCCGCCGATTGGTGCTAGCGCGGCTGGAGAGCGAGACGATGCCGTTCGCCGCCTTCCTTGCCACCTGCGAAGAAGCGCCGGAAGCCCGCGTCTCCGGCACCGCGGTCTTTCTCACCACCCACACCGAGCACGTGCCCCCGACCCTGATGCTGAATCTCAAGCACAACAAGGTGCTGCACCGGACGGTTTTGCTCGTCCGCGTCGCCACCGACAACATTCCACGGGTCGCGGGTCCGGACCGGATCAAGGCGCGCGAACTCGGCCACGGCTTTTGGCAGATCGACGCGCATTTCGGGTTCGCCCAGACGCCGAACGTGCCGCGGGAGCTGTGCCGGGCGGAAATCCCGGGCCTCGATCTCGACTCCGGCAAGATCTCCTTCTTCGTCGGGCGCGCCAACGTCAAATCGACGCCGCGGCCCGGAATGGCCCGCTGGCGCGAGCGCCTCTATATCGTCCTCACCCGCCTCGCGACGCGGCCGACCGAGTTTTTCCGCATCCCGCCCGACCAGGTCATCGAACTCGGCGCCGAGGTCGAGATCTGAACCGCTAATCACGATCGGCAGCGGTTTCGAGGAGCGACGCCAGCCGGTCAGCGCCGCGGGCGGTTGGCGATGTAATCCTCGCTCTGCATCTCGATCAGGCGCGAGACGGTGCGCCGGAACTCGAAGGTGCCGTCGCCGGCGACATAGATTTCTTCGGGCGGCACCTCGGCCGAGGCGACCAGCAGGGTGCGCGCCTCATAGAGCGTGTCGATCAGGATGTTGAACCGCCGGGCCTCGTTGCGCTGCTCGCGTGCAAGACGCGGAATGCCCTCGACGATGATCGCGGCAAAGCGCTCGGCGATCGCCAAGTAATCGGCGGCGGCGAGCGGCTGCGCGCAGAGATCGGCAAAGCCGAACCAGGCGACGTTGCGCGCCGCGCGCGGGACGGTCAGCGGCCGTCCTTTGACGATCAGGCTGGTGCGCTCGCCCGCCGCACCGTCGGTCAGCTCGGCGAAGGCGGCCTTCAATGCCTGATGCGCCGCCTCGCCCGAGCGGACAGTGATAGACCCTCTTACCCCGCATCCGGGCGAGCCGGTAGTCGCGGCCGCTGTCGAGCTCGAGCACGTAGAGCTTTCGCTTGCAGCAGCGCGATGAACGGCAGAAACCGCTCGCGGTGCAGCCCATGCTCGTAAAGCTCGTCGGGGGCGCGGTTCGAGGTCGCCACGACCACGATCCCGGCATCGAACAACGCCGTAAACAGGCGATCGAGGATCATCGCGTCGGCGATGTTGTCGACCTGGAATTCGTCAAAGCACAGGAGTGCGGCCTCGCGCGGCGATGTCCGCCGCCACCTTGGCAATCGGCTCGCGGGTTCTGTCCCGCCTCTCCTGTTCGATGCGATCGTGCACTTCGAGCATAAAGGCGTGGAAATGAACCCGCCGCTTGCGCGGGCCCGGCGCGGTGGCGAAGAACAGATCCATCAGCATCGATTTGCCGCGCCCGACCGGCCCGCACAGATAGAGCCCCATCGGCGCGTGCGTCGCCGTTGTGCTCGGCCAGGCCAAAACGGGCGAGCCAGCCGCGCAGCCCCGATTCGGGGTGGTAATCGAGCAGCGCGCGATGGAGGCTCTGCAGCCGCTCGATCGCCAGCTGCTGCGCCGGATCGGGTTCGAGCCGCCCTTGTCGGCGCAATGCCCGATAGAGCGCCATCGGCTCTCGCGGCGAATCCGGGTCAGCGGCGTCCGGCGGGGTCATCGCGACTGGCAACGATCGGGAATCATGGCGATGGATGAAGGTTCGGACCAGGCTGGGCGTTGCGCGGGCGCGGCCGGCGGGTCTACTTCAGCCGAGGGCGCAGCGCAACCCGGCTCGCAGCGCAGAGGAGGAAGGCGATGAACGAAGACCGCTTCAACATGGATATCCGCAAATTTCTGAAGGTCGTCGGGGTGACCTCGCAGCGCGAGATCGAGATGGCGGTGCGCGCCGCACTCGCCAGAGGGGCGGTCGCGGAAAACGCCGTGCTCAAGCCGCGCATTACCCTCTCGATCCCGGAGATCGGGCTCGAACACGTCATCGACGGCGAAATTGGGATCTCTTAACCGGCCTTCGGGTTCAGGCGTCGAGTGGTGGCGGTTCCGCCGCTCCGTCGAGCCTGCAGAAGCAGCCTCGCCTCGAGCTCGGGCAGTGTCTCGACGCTAGCGAGTTTGCGGCCGATCTGCCGCCGGCGCACAGCCACGTCTTCGATCGTATTCGAAGCTTCGTTGCAGTTTCTTCTGCACCCGGTCGAGAACCTCGCCGTATTTCTCGAACTCGGTCTTGACCGCGCGCAGCACTTGCCAAACTTCGCTCGACCGCTGTTGGATCGCCAGGCTGCGAAACCCCATGCGCAGGCTATTGAGCAGGGCGAGCAACGTGGTCGGCCCGGCGACAACCACGCGCCAATCGCGCTGTAAGGCGTCGACCAGCCCTGGGCGCCGCACGATCTCGGCATAGAGCCCCTCGGTCGGCAGAAACAGCAGCGCAAAATCGGTCGAGTGCGGCGGCGCGACGTATTTCGTGCAGATGTCGCGCGCCGCCTGACGGATGCGCGTCTCGATCGCCTTGCCCGCGGTCTCGACCCCCGCCCCGTCGGCGCGTTCGGCCGCTTCCGACAGGCGCTCGTAATCCTCGGTCGGGAATTTGGCGTCGATCGGCAGCCACAACGGGCCGCTTTCCTCAGTGCCCGGCAAGCGGATCGCGAATTCGACCCGCTGGTTGCTGCCCGGGCGGATCTCGACATTGCGGTCATATTGCTCGGCCGTCAGCACCTCGCCGAGGATGCCGCCGAGCGAGACCTCGCCCCAGGTGCCGCGCGCCTTCACATTGGTCAGCACCCGCTTCAGGTCGCCGACGCCGGCCGCCAGGCTCTGCATCTCGCCGACGCTTTTGAACACCTGTTCGAGCTGATCGCTGACCAGCTTGAAGCTGGCGCCGAGCCGCTCCTCGAGGGTGTGGTGCAGTTTTTCGTCGACGGTAGCGCGCATCGCTTCGAGCTTTTCGGCATTGTCGACGCGCATCGCGTCGAGCCGCTGCTCGATCGTGCGGCGCGCCGAGTCCAGAACTTGCAACTGCAGTTCGCCGAGCTGCTTCAGCGCGCCGGTGATCTCTTCACGCAGCAATTTGGCGCCGGCGGCGTTCTCATTGCGGCTGCGCGACAGCTCGTCGCGCCAGCCCTGGTCGAGGCGGGAAAGCGCCGGCTCGATCGGTGCTTCGCTGCGGCGGGCGAGCGCGCCAAAGCGGAGCAGCAGGACAACGCCGGCCAGCAACGCCAATGCCGAGGCTATCAGCGCCGCCAACGCCATAGTTTCGGGGCCCATCTGCCGCCCTCGTGCCGCCGCGGGCTATTTCGCGGCGGTCACCATGATTTCGACCAATACCTCGGGCCGCGCCAGATCGGCTTTGACGCAGGCCCGCGCCGGCGGGTTCTCGGGATCGACCCAGGCGTTCCACACCGAATTCATCTCGGCGAACAGCGCCATGTCCTTGATCCACAAATTCGCCGACGAGCAGGTTCGATTTGCTGGTCCCGGCCTGAGCAAGATAGCCATCGATCTTGTCGAGGATCTGCTTGGTCTGTCCCTTGATGTCCTGCGAGGTGTCGCCGGCGGTCAGGCCGGCGAGATAGACCGTGTCGCCGCGGACGACGCAGCGGCTCATGCGCGGGCCCGGCGGCTGGGTCAAGTCGATACGGCGGATATCCATAGTCTTTCCCCCTAATTGCTAGTAACGATAAGCGTCAGTCGGCGTTGGTCGGCGGAGTCTCGTAGTTGACGATGCGCTTGCCTGAGGTGTGGATGCCGAAAGTCACGAGCGGCCGGTCGCCGGTCGTGCGAAAGCCGTGTACCCGATTGGCCGGAACGGCGATCGTGACCCCGGGTTCCATCACCACGACGCCATCCTCGCCGTCGAGCCAGGCCTCGCCCGTACCTTCGAGCACGGTCAGCAGCTCGACATAGGGATGCGAGTGGAGCTGCGTGGCGTAGCCGGGCGGCGAGGTCTGGATGCCGGTGCGAATTGGCATGCCTTCGCCGGTATCGTCGCCGATGATCGGGCTGATAGGTAGCGCCGCCGGCGAAGGCCACAGTCGGCCGGTCGGCATGGCGGATCAGGGTCAGGGCGTCTTTCATCCACACCTTCCGTGCGGTCAGCGTGATCGATCAACCGATTGTATCACTTTGACCGCATGGTAGACACGCCCATGCCACCGATCGAGCTTGCCGAGCGGTTCGCCCTGGTCGTCGCCTTGGCCGTGTTCCTCGGCCTCGCCTTCGAGGAGGTCTACAAGCGCGAGGAGCCCGAGATTCCGGGCGGCATCCGCACCTTTCCGCTGGTGGCGCTCGCCGGGACGTTACTTTACCTGCTTGAGCCGCATCGCGCCCTGGCCTTTGGCGCCGGGCTCCTCGCTCTGGGGGCATGGGTCTATGCCTTCCTCCGGGTCGAGCAATCGCAAATCGGGCCGGGCAGGACATTGGTCATCCCGGCGGCGAACCTTCTCGCCTACGCGCTCGGGCCGATCGCCCTGACGCAACCCCCCTGGGTCGCCATCGGCGCCACCGTCGCCGCGGTGTTGCTGATCGGCGCCCGCGAGCGGATGCACGGTCTGGTCCAGCTCGTCCCGCAGGACGAGATCCTGACGGCGGGCAAGTTTCTGATCCTGGCCGGCATCATCCTGCCGCTCCTTCCCGACACCCGGCTGGTCGCGGCGGCGCCGCTGACGCCCTACCGCGTTTGGCTCGCCGTGGTCGCGATCTCGGGCCTGTCCTATCTGACCTACCTCGTCCAACTTTATGTCCCGCTAAAGGGTGGGGCCTTACTCCCGGCGCTGCTGGGCGGCGCCTATTCGTCGACCGCGGCGACCGTCGTCCTCGCCAAAAGGCAGCGGGAGTCAGCAGCGCCTCGTGCCGAATTGTCGGCCGGGATCGTCGCGGCGACGGCAATGATGTTCCTGCGGCTGGCGGTCGTCGTCGCCCTGTTCAGCCTGCCGTTGGCGGCAGCCTTGGCGCCCGCCCTTGCTCTGCTGTGCGCCGCGGCTGCGCTCTTGGCGTGGCGCGAATGGCGCCGGGCCGAGCGCGGCGCCGCCCGCGATCTGGCGATTCCTGCTGCTAATCCGTTGCAGCTGAGTACGGCATTGCTCTTTGCGGCGCTCTTCGTCGTGATCTCATTGGCGACGGTCTGGGCCGAAAGGCTCTTCGGCCAAGCCGGGATCTTCACCCTTGCCGCACTCGTCGGCGCGAGCGACATCGACCCGTTCGTCCTCAACCTCGCCCAAGGCGGCGCGCCGGGCATGAGCCTCTTGGCGCTCGCCGCCGCGGTGCTGATCGCCGCCTCCGCCAATAATCTCGCCAAGGCAGGCTATGCGCTGGGGTTCGGCGGTTTTGCTCGCACCAAGCGTCCGGCGGCGCTGCTCGTGATCGTGGCTCTGCTCGGCTTCGCCGCCGCGGCCGTCTACCTCGTCTAAGGAGCTCGGCGCCGGCCTTGGAAAAACGCGCGCAGCAACTCGCCGGCGCGCTGCTCATCAATACCGCCATAGATTTCCGGGCGGTGATGGATCGTCGGCTGCTCGAACAGGCGCGGGCCGTGCTCGACCGCACCGCCCTTCGGGTCGTAAGCGCCGAAGTAAAGCCGGCGCACATGCGAGTGGGCGATCGCCGCCGCGCACATCGCGCAAGGTTCGAGCGTGACCCACAGGTCGCACCCAGCGAGACGCTTGACCCCGAGCAATTTGGCGCTGGCGCGCAGCACCAAGATCTCGGCATGCGCGGTCGGGTCGCAGTCGGCCTCAACCTGGTTGCCGGCGGCGGCGACAACCCGACCTGCGGCATCGATCAGCACCGCGCCGACCGGGACCTCGCCCCGCGCTGCGGCGGCCTCGGCCTCGGCCAGCGCCAGCGCCATCGGCGGCGGGCTCGGGGTCATCCGCGATGCCGGCGCCGGATCGGCTCGGGGATCGCGATCGGCCGCCGCGTCGACAGCCGCATGAACAGCCCTTCCTGCTCGGCGTCGGCACAGATCACGCCGGCGACGGTGAATTCGGCGGCGAGCCGCCAGCGCACCCGGCCGAGCGAGGCGACGCGCATGCGTCCAATGAGCTTGTCCGCGATCGTCACCGGCCGGCGATAAGCGATCCGTGTCGAGACCAGGATCGGCGCCACATCCTCGGCCAAAGCCTGGACCAGCGGATAGGCCTCGTCCATCAGCCCAAGCCGCAAATCCTCGAGCCAGCGGATGAACACGATGTTGCTGACGATGCCGGCGAAGTCTATGTCGTAGGTCTGCACCCGCAGCCGCAGCTCGTAGTAGTCGCTCATCGTCGCACCGCCTTCAATCGGACCCAGCATGGCACAACCAGTCATCGGCCTCACCCTCGATCACGAGCCGCCGGGCGGCTGGTCGAAGTATCCGTGGTATGCGATCCGCGAGAATTACTGCAACGCGGTGCGCCATGCCGACGGGCTGCCGATCTTGCTGCCGCACGACCCCGAGGCCGCCGCGGACTATGTCAACCGGATCGACGGGCTGATCATCACGGGCGGAGGATTCGACGTCGACCCGGCGCTGTTCGGTGCCGAGACCCGGCATTCGACGGTCAAGACCAAGGATCGGCGCACTGCCTTTGAACTTGCCGCGACCCGTATTGCGCTCGGCCGCGACATGCCGGTGCTCGGGATCTGCGGCGGCCAGCAATTGCTGAACGTGGCGCTCGGCGGCACCTTGATCCAGCACATCCCGGACGAGGTCCCTGGGGCGCTGCCGCACCGCCAGCCGAACCCGCGCGACGAGCCCGGCCATGACGTTCGGGTGATCGCCGGGACCTTGCTCCACCGTATCGCCGGAGCAGAACATCTCGCGGTCAACAGCGCCCACCATCAAGCAGTGAAGGCCGCCGGGCCGGGAGTCGTCATCGACGCGGTCGCCGGGGACGGCGTCGTCGAGGGCATCGAGGACCCGCGGCGCCGCTTCTGCCTCGGCGTTCAGTGGCACCCCGAATTCGAGATCGGCGAGGCCGATCGCCGGATCTTCCGCGCCTTTGTCGAGGCTGCACGGGGGTGAAGAGCGAACTCGCCGAGCCCATAGCGGGCGACAGCGCGGCCCCGGAGCGCATCGCCAAATTGCTGGCGCGCGCCGGGTTGTGCTCGCGCCGTGACGCCGAGCGCTGGATTGCCGACGGGCGGGTCTCGGTCGATGGCGCTGTGCTGGCAAGCCCAGCGGTGACGGTCACCGCAGCTAACGACATCCGTGTCGACGGCAAACCGATCCCGCAACCCGACCGGGCGCGGCTGTGGCGCTACCACAAGCCGGCCGGGCTCGTCACCAGCCATCGCGACGAAAAGGGCCGGCCGACGGTCTTCAATGTGCTGCCCAAGGAACTGCCGCGGCTGATTTCGATCGGCCGGCTTGATCTGAGTTCCGAGGGGCTATTGCTGCTGACAAATGATGGGGCGCTCGCGCGCCGGTTGGAACTGCCAGCGACCGGCTGGGTGCGGCGCTACAAGGTCCGGGTTCACGGCGAAGTCGATTCAGAGCGCCTCGCCGGCCTGGGCAAGGGCATCAAGATCGACGGCGTCGCCTATGGTCCGATCCGCGCCGAATTGGAACGCACCCAGGGCAGCAACGCTTGGATCGCGATGGCGCTGACCGAGGGCAAAAACCGCGAGGTGCGCCGCGTGCTCGAGCATTTGGGGCTCCAGGTCACGCGCCTTATCCGTCTTTCCTACGGCCCGTTCCAGCTCGGCAGTCTTGAGCGCGGCTCGATTGCCGAAGTGCCGAAGAAGGCGCTCGCCGAGCAGCTCGGAACCGCCGTGCCCAAATGGGCCGCGCATGCGGATCGTCGGCGGTAAGCATCGCGGCCGCCGCCTGCTGGCTCCGCCGGGAGACGCGGTCAGACCGACCAGCGACCGCGCTCGCGAAGCATTGTTCAACATCCTGTCGCATGGCCGCCTCGCCGCGAACGGCCTTCCCTTCGCCGGCGCAGTTGTGCTCGACGCCTTTGCCGGGACCGGCGCGCTCGGTTTGGAAGCGTTGTCACGCGGCGCCGCCGAAGCGGTCTTCATCGAACGCGACCACGACGCGTTGGCGGCCCTGCGCCGCAATATCGAGACACTGGGCGAGACGACCCGCACCCGCATCATGCCCGGCGATGCGACCCGCCCGCCGCGCGGGACGGCCGCCTGCGCCGTCGCGTTTTTCGATCCGCCCTATCGCAGCGGGCTCGCCGGTCCGGCGTTGAGAGCCCTCGCCGCGGCTGGCTGGCTAGCCCCCGAAGCGCTCGTCGTGATCGAAACCGCCGCAGGTGAGGAATGCCCGCCGGGAGAGGGCTTCACCCTGCTCGACGAACGCGTCTACGGCGCCGCACGGCTTGTCTTCTTGCGCCGTGGGCACGGCTAGCACACGTCAGACCAGCTGCTTCTGCTCCTCCAAATCGTCTTCGATAAAGGCTTGGACGGCTTCGTCGATGCCGGAATCGGCCGCAAAGCCTAGGGCTCGCGCGCGCGGTGCGGTCAGTGCTTGCGGCCAGCCGGAGACGATCTGTTGGATCGCCGGGTCGGGCTCCCAGTGAATCCGCGCATGGGCCGCCTCGCCGCCGGCGCGGCGCACCGTGGCGACCATCTCGCCGACCGCGACAGAGAAGCCAGGCAGCTGCAACGAGCGGTGCGCACCGAAGGCGCTACCCGGCAGTTCATGCGCGTGATGGAGCGCGGCGACGACTCGGCGCGGTGACGCCAAGGCCATGACGAGATCAGGAGAGACCGGGCAGACCGCGTCCTTCCCGACCAGCGGCTCGCGGATGATCGAGGAGGCGAAGGTCGAGGCGGCACGGTTCGGCCGGCCGGGGCGCACGACCACGGTCGGCAGTCGCAATGCGCGGCCGTCGACAAATTCCTTGCGGCTGTAATCATTGACCAGCAACTCGCCGATCGCCTTTTGCGTGCCATAGGCGCTCTGCGGCGTCAGCGGCGTGTCGTCGCCGACCGAGGGTGGCAGCGCACCGCCGTAGACTGCCAGCGAACTTGTGAAAACCAGGCGCGGGCAGGTCCCGAGCGCCCGGCAGGCGTCGAGCACAGCGCGGGTGCCGTCGACGTTGACCCGATAGCCGAGGTCGGTGTCGGCCTCGGCCTGCCCGCTGACCACCGCGGCGAGATGGAACACCGCCTCGGCGCCCGGCATCAGCAGCTGCCGTACGGTTTCGCGATCGGCTATATCGCCGATCGCAAGCCGGAGCCGCTTGTCATCGGGCAAGGGCAGGGCCGGTGGCGCATTGTCGAACAATACCAGCTCGTCGATGGGGCCGAGGCTGCTGCCCCGCTCCAATAGCAACTGAGCCAGCCGCCACCCGAGAAACCCGCAGCCGCCGGTGATGACGATCCGCATCGTCTAGCCTCGAATGCCGTAGCGCTCGGCCCAACCGAGCCCGGCGCTGGTTTCGTCCTTCGGCCGGTACTCGCAGCCGATCCAGCCGGCATAGCCGATCTCGTCGAGCAGATCGAACAGGAACGGGTAGTTGATCTCGCCGATATCGGGCTCGTGCCGGCCGGGATTGCCGGCGATCTGGATATGCGGGTAATGGCCGGCCAGGGTCCGGATGCGATGGGCGAGATCGCCCTCCATTATCTGGACATGATAGAGGTCGAGCTGAAGCCGCAGATTGGGCCGGCCGACCTGTTCGATGACCGCCATCGCCTGGCTTGTCGTATTCAAGAAATAACCGGGGATGTCGCGGTTGTTGATCGGCTCGATGATCACGGTGATGCCTTCGGGGGCCAGTCGATCGGCCGCATAGCGCAGATTATCGGCATAGACGGGCAGCGCCTCGGCGCGATCGCGGCCCTCCGGCCACAGCCCGGCCATCGCGTGCAACAGCCGGCATTTCGTCGCTTTGGCATAGGTCAGCGCCTGCTCGACCCCGGCGCGGAACTCCTGCTCGCGCCCGGGCAATGCCGCCATGCCACGTTCGCCGGCGGCCCAGTTACCAGGCGGCATGTTGAACAGCGCCTGGACGAGACCGTTTTTCTCTAGATGCGAGGCCACGGTTTCTGGCGGATGGTCATAGGCGCCGAGATACTCGACAGCCTTGAAACCGCATTGCTCTGCGGCGGCAAAGCGATCGAGAAAGCCGATTTCCTGAAAGATGAAGCTCAAATTGGCGGCGAATTTCGGCACGGGATGGTCCTCCCCGGACTGATGGATCGAAAGACTTGCCGGCTCGTTTGCGGGCAGCGTGGCGGACCGCTACTCTTTCCCGGCACGCGAGCGAAGGCAAGGGAGGCCGCAGATGGCTGTGCTGTTGGGAGCCATCGCCGACGATTTCACCGGCGCCACCGATCTGTGTAATACGCTGGTGCGGCGCGGCATGCGCACGGTGCAGCTGATCGACGTGCCGAGGCCGGGGACGAATATCCCCGATGCCGAGGCGGTCGTTATCGCGCTGAAGAGCCGGACGGTCCCGGCCGCGGAGGCGATCGACAAGAGCCTCGCCGCCCTCACTTGGCTCAAAACGGCGGGCGCGCAGCAGATCCTGTTCAAATACTGCTCGACCTTCGATTCGACCGACGCCGGCAATATCGGTCCGGTGGCCGAAGCGCTGATGAGCGCACTCGACACCGACTTCACCTTGTTCTGCCCGGCTTTCCCCGAAGCGGGGCGGACGATCTATCGCGGCTATCTGTTTGTCGGCGACGTGCTGCTGTCCGAATTGGGGATGCGCGACCACCCGCTGACGCCGATGCGCGACCCTTCGTTGGTGCGGGTGTTGCAGAGGCAAAGCCGTGGCCGGGTCGGGCTGGTGCAGGAGAAGATCGTTGCGCGCGGCGCCGCTGCCATCCGCGACGCTTTTGCCGCGCTGCGCAGCGACGGCTTCGCGCACACGATCGTCGACGCGATCGAGGATCGCGATCTCGAAGCGATCGGCGAGGCGGCGGCCGATTTCAAGCTGATCACTGGCGGCTCGGGGATCGCGCTCGGCCTGCCGGAGAATTTTCGCCGCCAGGGTCTATTGAGCGGCGGCGCCGCCGACAGCCTGCCAGCGATTTCCGGCGCGGCGGCGGTATTGTCGGGCTCGTGCTCGACGGCGACTTTGGCGCAAGTGGCTTACATGAAAGAGCGTGCCCCGACCTTCACCGTCGACCCAATCGACGTCGCCGAAAGCGGCAACGTCGCACAGCGGGCGCTTGCTTGGGCGAAACCTCTGCTCGGCGAGCAGCCGATCCTGATCTCGGCGACCGCACCGCCCGAGAAGGTCGCCGAGGCGCAAAGCCGGCTCGGCCGCGAACGCGCCGGAGCAGTGGTCGAGGAATCCTTGGCGGAGATCGCCCGCGGCCTCGCGGCCGCGGGGGTCCGGCGGTTTGTCGTCGCCGGCGGTGAGACCGCGGGCGCGGTGGTTCAGGCGCTCGGCGTCACCGGATTGCGCATCGGCCGCCAGATCGATCCCGGCGTGCCATGGACCGCGAGCCTCGGCGAGCCTGCGCTGGCATTGGCGCTCAAATCCGGCAATTTCGGTGCGCCCGACTTTTTCCTGCGCGCCTTTTCCGTGTTGTCCGAGGGAGCGACGAGATGAGCGATGCGAAACGCCGCGAAGCGATCTGCACGATCGGCGCGTCGATCTTCGACCGCGGTCTGACCACGGGGTCGTCCGGCAATATCAGCCTGCGCACGGAGGGGGGCTGGCTGATGACCCCGACCAACGCCTCGCTCGGCCGCCTCGACCCGGCGCGGCTATCGAAGCTTGACCGTGACGGGAACCTCATCTCGGGCGACCCGCCGACCAAGGAGAGCTTTCTGCACCGCGTCATGTATGAGGAGCGCACCGGCACCGGGGCCGTGGTGCATTTGCATTCGACGCACTCGGTCGCGGTCTCCTGCCTCGCCGAGATCGACCCTGCCGACGTGTTGCCGCCGATCACCGCCTATTACGTGATGCGCGTCGGCAAACTACCGCTCGTCCCCTATTTCCGCCCCGGCGACATGGCGCTGGCGGAAGCGGTGCGTGGCTTTGCCGGCAAGCATCACGCTGTATTGCTCGCCAATCACGGGCCGGTCGTCGCCGGCTCGAACCTCGACGCCGCCGTCAACGCGATTGAGGAGCTCGAAGAAACTGCGAAACTCTATCTTCTCTTACGCGGCGCCAAGACCCGCTTTCTGACGCCGGCGCAAATCCGCGAGCTCGAGTAAGCTGATGGCACGCGTTCTGACCGCCCGCTTCATGCACGAGACCAACACCTTCAGCCGCGTGCCGACCGACATGACGCTGATCCGGCGCCGCGACTTTCATCTCGAAAACGAGATCCCGCAGGCGTTTCGCGGCACCCGCTCGGCCCTTGGCGCAACTTTCGAGGCGGCGGACAAATACGGCTGGAGCCTGGTTCACCCGATCTCAGCCAACCCCAATCCGTCGGGCATCGTCACCGACGATGCGTTTGAACAGATCGGTGGGATGATCCTCGATGCCTGCGATAAGAAAGGCCCGATCGACGGCGTCTTGCTACATCTGCATGGCGCGATGGTCACCGACAGCCACGAAGACGCCGAGGGCGAACTATTGGCCCGATTGCGGCGCCGGCTAGGGCCGCAAGCGCCGATCGTGGTCACTCTCGACCTGCACGCCAACGTCACGCAGAACATGGCCGACAACGCCAACGCGCTGATCGCCTTTCGCACCTATCCGCATGTCGACATGTACGAGCGCGCCTGGCAGGGCGCGGAACTCCTCGAACGGGCGATGCGGGGCGAGGTCCGGCCGGCAACTGTGATCGCCCGCCGGCCGATGGTCTACGGTCTCGATCGCGGGCGCCACCAAAGCGGTCCGATGGCCGAGTTGCTCGCTCGCGCCGAGGCGATCGAACGGCGCGGCGAGGCGCTAACGGTCAGCATCTGTGCCGGGTTCAGCCGCTCCAATATCCACGATGTCGGCCCGTCGGTGACCGTCACCACCGATGGCGCCGCTGCGCACGCGGGGGCGATCGCCGACAGCTTTATGGATTATGCCTGGGAGACGCGCGACTTCAGCAGCTTCACGTTGCTGTCGGTCGGCGAGGCGGTGGCGCTGGCCCGCGATGGGAAGCCCGGCGACAAGCCGCTGGTCGTCGCCGACTATACCGACAATCCGGGCGGCGGCGGTTATGGCGACGCCACCGCGTTCCTGAAGGGTCTCGTCGAGGCCGGGATCGACAAGGTCGCCTTTCACGCGATCTGCAACCCCGAGGCGGTGCAGCAGGGAATGCGCGCCGGGATCGGCGCCAAGACCACCCTCGCACTAGGCGGCAAGATCGACCCGGCGATGGGCGGTGGCCCGCTCTCGCTCGACGGGGAAATTGTGTGCCTGACCAACGGCAAATTTATCGCCTACGGCCCGATGGGCGGCGGGGTCGAGCGCAATTACGGGCCATCGATGGTGTTTCGCGTCGGCGGCATCGACATCGTGGTGATCACCAACAACGGCCAGGCGACCGATCTCGGCCAGTTCACCTCGTTGGGCATCGACCCGACGCGCTATACGACCGTTGTTGTGAAATCGATGCAGCATTTCCGCGCCGCCTTTGCGCCGATTGCCCGCGAAATCGTGCTCGTCGACACCGGCGCATTGTGCTCGGAGATCTACACGCCGGAGCTGTTCACCAAGGTCCGCCGCCCGGTCTGGCCGCTCGACCCGATCGCCGATCCGACGGCCGGTCGGTCGGTTATGCGGTCAGGCTGAAGATGAAGCGGATCGAGGCGATCAGCAGGACACGCCGAAAGCAATTTCGAGCCCGCGTTTTGGCAGCGTATGCGCGAGGCGCGCCCCAAAGGGTGCGACGAAACTCGAGATCGGCGCGATCAGCGCGACGCCGATCGCCGACACGAAGCCGATCGAGAGCGGCGGCAACATGGCCTGGTGCGGCAATCCGGCGAGGATGTAGCCGAAAGCTCCGGCGTGCCGTAGAGCGTCAGTATCATCGTGACCAGCGAGCCGCCGCTGATCCCCATCAAGGACGATGCAAGGCCGACAGAAAAGCCGTAGCCGGCCATGCCGGCACGCCCCGGCAGCTCGCTGCCAAATGCCCATCTGTCGCCGGCGAACAACAGCTTTGCCGCGATGATTCCGGCGATCAAGACGAACGCCAGTTTGAACAGTGCGGCCGGGGCAAAGGCCGCGGCTGCCGAGCCGATGGCGACGCCGACGACGCTCGGCACCGCCCATGAGCGAACGACGCCGGGGATCACCAGGCCGCTCGCGCGATGCGCTCGAAACGAGCGTATCGTCGTCGGCACGATGATCGCGAGCGAAGTGCCGATGCAAAGCTGCATGCGTATTCCCTCGGGTACGCCGAGAAGGCGAAAGATCTCGAACAATACCGGGACGATGACCGCGCCGCCGCCGATGCCGAACACGCCGGCGAGAATGCCGGTAACGATTCCGGCGACGATGACCGCCGCCGCCAACCACCCCAACTCCGCCAACGGCACGCCGAACGCTATCATCGGGGGCCTCCATGGAGTGGATCCTACCCGGTCTCGGTCATGCAATGACCGATGCGTTTGGAGCAGCGTTACTCCGCGATGTCGACGCCGCGGTCGAGGCTCCGGGCACTGCGGATAATCCAGCCCGAGGAGATCAGGTCCACGCCGATGCCAGCAACGGCAACGGCGGTTTTGAGGCTGGTCAGCCGGAGGCCTCGGTCACCGGCGCCGGCGGGCGATGCCGCTGTGCGGCCTCACCGTATTGTACAACGCGGCGCGGTAACGCCCACAGGACCGACGATGCGGAAGAGTGCGAGGTCCTTTATCCGTGGCATCCCTGGGCTGGTTGCATTGTTCGTGTCCATGAAACGGTCGAGAAGGCAGACGGCACCGTTCTGCGCTGTTCCCGCGATGGGAAGCGAGGGAGCGCTGGCTGGAGCTGCCGGCGTGGATGTTCGATTAGGCCATGTGCCTGCCGATGCGGATCGCACGCGATCCCTTTGGCGAGTTTGGGGCATTGGCGCAGCTCAGGGAATTGTTCGCCGAAGCGGCGGGCTGGGACGGCCGGTCATCATCATCGAATATCCCGGTTTCGGGCGCAGCTAGTGAGGTTCGCGACCAGAATCCGGGGGATGATCATGCGATGCCGAGGTCAACGTCCTGCAATTGCTCACAGGCGAGTCCGCCAGCTCGATCTATTTGGTTTGCCGCCCCAACGAGGGTCGATCAGCCGATCCCGGCGTGGCGAGTGCTGCCCGACGAGACGCGTCGGGTGGTGACAAAGCTGATGGCACGGCTCCTCCTCGATCACAGCTGTATCGATCACCGTCCGATCCGGACGGAGGCAGCCGATGATGTCTGAACCTCGGATCGCCGCTCGCGCTTGAGGAGCGCGGCGATCCTCCGGTACCCGTAAGTCGGACGCTCGTCGACAAAGCGCCGGATTTCGCCAGCAAGCTCGACATCGCCGGGTCGCTCTTGGGGGCCAAGCTGCGGCCTCCTGCTGTCCCGGCGCTCGACGACATTCGAGCCGGCCACACCCAGTGTCGCGCTGACCGTCTTCACCGGGTATCTCCCAGAAACGGCGAGGGCGACAGCAAGATCGGTTTTTTGCCCTCGCCAGGTCGAGCGCCTCCTTGAGGATTTCGACTTCCATGGTCTTGGGGCCGAGCAGCCGCTCCAGCTCGCGCACCCGCTCTTGGAGACGGCGGACCTCGGAAGCCGCAAATTTCCCGCCAGATGTTTTGGAGAAAAATATGGATCTCATTCTTATTATCCTTGTGCTCATTCTGCTCTTCGGAGGAGGCGGTTATTGGGGATATAGGCGGTGGCGATAACAATGCGAGCACGTCGCGCGCCATCATCCAAGTAGTGAGAGCAAAGCATTATGACCATTTTCACAATGCCGGGTACACCGAGGATTAATACAACGGATACGACAACGAACACAGCTTGCGATTTTAGTGCAAACAGAGAAGGACAAGAGTTATGAAGATGTTAAGTGCAATTCTACTCGTTACAATAACTGGCCTTGCCGCGTGCACGTCTAATCCCGCGGCGAACACGACGGGAGGTGGCTCGGGAGGAGCTGCGACCGGCGCAGCTATTGGGTGTATCGCGACGATCCCCCATCGGTTGCGTTCCTGGCGCGGCAGTCGGGGCTGCAATTGGTGGGGGCGTAGGCGCCGCCGGTGGCCTGGCATCGACAACACCGCCGCCCGCGCCCCCGCAGGTTTACGTGCCTGTTCCGGCGTACGGGCCCCCTCAGGCATACTCAGCGCCGCCGGCCTCCTATTGAGCGTGGCGGGTGCGATCGTCAAGACCGAGGGGTGGTCCGCCTATCCCGGCGCGCCCGGCGTCCGCCACGATCGTCACGTCATCGGCAGCATGGCCGCGCATGTCGCGCTGCCCTGGGTGCACCGCATCTTCTCCAACCTCAAGGTCTGGGCCCTGGGCGTTTATCACGGCCTGCGCCGTCGGCCTCTCCAATCCTACCTCGACGAATTCGCATTCCGCTTCAATCGCTGCCGCACCCGCCATGCCGCCTTCCGCGCGCTGCTCAGCATTGCCGTCGGCCACCCTCCACTCACTTACCAGATATTGATCTTACCGGAAGCAACGGTATAAGCGTCTTCAGCCAATCGAGGTTCAAATAGGTAGATTCCGCATATCCGGAGCTTCTTCGTTCAATGCCTAACCTACCTTGTGACGGGATTTTGACCTATGAGCCTCTCCGCCTCCCTCAAACTCCAGGCCGGAGCTCGGCAAACTGATCGGGGTGTTTGAACTCTCCGAGAAATTCACTAGTCTTCGCGACCTGAGCGCGGCCATCACCTGGGCGCGCGAACTCTTGCGCGTTAGCAAAAAATTCCTCACGCCCAGCGTCCTCGCCGCCCTGGTCAAGCAGGTCAATCAGAAACGGATCACGAATTCCAAAGACTGCGTAAGCTGCGCGCCATTCTCCCGGACCCGGTTGCCCGCGCGCATTTCCTGAATGATGAAGGCGATCTCAACTCAGCCGCGCTGCGCCTCACGCCGCTGGATAAAAAAGCCGGGCGCAGCCTGCGCAGCGATCTCGAAGCTGCCGTAGAAGCGATGAAAAACATTGCCTGGGCGGCGCTCGAGGAACTGAAGGGCGATCGTGACATTCTCAAAAAAATTGTCAATGCCGTAGCGCTGCTCCAATCATTACGCAAAGCCCTTTCGGCCTGATCTGCGGCGCAAACAGGTCGGGGATCAGGAGCAAAGATACTGCCCTGGAGCCCAGAGTAAGCGTCGGCTGAAGGTCGTCTTGCGCTGGGCTTGCCGATTGAGAAGCTAGGGTTGTTTTGCAGCGGCGGTGCAATGGATGACACGGCGCTGGTCGATAAGGAGGACCTCGGGAGTACTCATACGAGGGCTCGCGAGATCCCCGGCGAGATTCTCACCGGTCCGGAGCGCCGGTGACGCTGGAGCCTCGAAGAGAAGCTTCGGATATTGGCGCAGAGCGTGGCGCCAGGATCCCCGCCCTCACTGGTTTGCCGACTGCACGGGATCAGCAGCGGCCAGCTTTACACCTGGCGCTGGCAGTTCCGTACCGGCGAACTGACCGGGTTTGCGCCGGTGAGATTGGCCCCGCCGGTCGAGGAGCCTCCACTGGCCGCTGCGTCGGTTGATCCGGCACCGACATTGCCCGAAACGGATCGGCCGGCGGACGGGATCATCGAAGTGGGGCTGCCCTCGGGGGTGCAGCTGCGCCTGACTGGGGCGGTCGCCGAGGTGGCATTGCGCCGGGTCTTGTCGGCGCTGTCGTGATCGGCATTCCGGGCAATGTCCGCGTCTATCTGGCGTGCGGCGTCACCGACATGATGGGATGGACGCCCCTCGCAAACCGGGGCCAGGCTGGCTCTGCTTTACGGTTGAGCGGGAGGTCATGATGGACGTGCAGGTGATCGGTATCGACATTGCCAAACAATATTTCCAGGTACACGGTGTCAGCGCATCGGGCACGGTCACGATCCGGCGGAAGATTTCGCGCGATGGCTTTCTCAAGGTGCTCGCGGGATTGTCGCCGTGCCTTGTTGGTTTAGAGGCTGGTTCGGGCGCACATCATTGGGCGCGTGAGATCGCGCGTCTCGGTCACGATGTCAGGCTGATGCCGCCGCAATGCGTGCGGCCGTACATGAAGACTAACAAGAACGACGCCGCTGATGCGCGAAGCGTGCTGTGAGGCGGTCCAGAGGCCGGGCATGCGCTTTGTGCCGGTGAAGTCGCGTGAACAACAGGCCGCGATGCATTGCACTGCGTACGCGACCACCTGGTTCGCCAGCGCACGGGCACTATCAATGCTCTCCGCGGGCATTTGGCCGACTACGGGATTGTCGCGGCGGCGCTTAGAGGCGGTCTCAACCAGCTCGTTTCGATCTTCCAGGCTGAGACGACGAGGAGCACCTGCCTGCCAAGATGAGGCAACTCCTGCGCATGCCGGTTGCCGAGATCAGCGCTCCAGCTGCGCACATTGCCGAGCTCAATCGGAAGTTTAAGGACGAAGCCGGGACCGACGAGGCGTGCCGGCGGCTCGTCGAAATGCCCGGTATCGGCCCGGTGATCGCAACTGCCGTCGTCACGACGGTGCCGGATGACCAACGCTTTAGCTCGGGTCGCCATTTCGCTGCATGGTTGGGGCTGACGCCCAAGCAGCATTCCAGTGGAGGCAAGGAGCGTCTGCTCGGGATCAGCAAACCCGGAGACGCCTACATGCGGCGGCAGTTCATCAACGGCGCACGGGCCCTCGTCCGGATTGCATCCCGGCGCACTGGCGGTCTCTGGGTTTGGATCAACGCGCTCCTTTCCCGAGGAGCGCCTTCAACGTCGTTACGGTCGCGGACGCCAATAAGCTGGCCTGAATCGCATGGGCACTTCAAGCACGTGGCGTTCGATGGAAGGCTGCGTGACGCGACTGACGAGGAGGAGCTGAGGGTTGAGACTGTGAGGGTGATCTAACACGTGGTGGCAGGACCGGTCGGTGACCGGCGTCGATTCGCCCGGTTTGCGCATAGAGCATCAAGCTCGGCGGCATGATGGGATTTCGACGGGTGGATCTCACCAAGGCCAGACGACAGTGTCGTCAACTGAAGGCCGGATAGAGGCAACAGCCAAGACCGGATCGGGCCGCCACGATGGAAGAGAGCCCTTGCACCGCGAGGGGCGCCCATAGATGGTCAGATGTATTAGTCAGTACTTGACCTGACAGACGCTGTCGGCTGTTTGAGCCAGTATGGCTGTGGTCCGTGGTCAGGCGGCCATGAGTTTCTCCTTTGCCAGGGGGAGTACGTCAAGAAAGGTCTGCATCGGGGTCTTGCCAAAGCACCAGCGGCCTTGATGCGATCTGACCTCGTTGTAGTCGACCAGCCAGGCATCGAGATCGGCCTGCAGCTCGTCGATCATACGATAGATCTTCTTGCGGAAGGCGATCCGATAGAACTCGTCCAAGACGATGCGGTGAAAGCGCTCGCAGATGCCATTGGTCTGTGGGCTCTTGGCCTTGGTGCGGCTGTGGTCGATGTCCTCGACCGCGAGATAGAGCTCGTATTCGTGGCTCTGGGTGCCGCAAAACTCGGTGCCGCGATCGCTCAGCATGCGCGACAACCGGATGCCGTGCTCGTCGTAGAACGGCACCACTCGGTCATTGAGGATCTCGGCGGCGGTGATCGGGGTCTTGCGATCATAAAGCTTGGCGAAGGCGACCTTGGCATCGGTGTCGATCACGGTCTGCTGATAGACCCGGCCCACGCCCTCCTTCAGGGTGCCGACATAAAAGGTATCCTGGGCGCCGCAATAGCCGGGGCATTCGCTCTCGAACTCGCCATGGGCTTCCTTGTCGGCCTTGGCCTTCTCGAGCGCGACGATCTGCGCCTCGGTCAACAGAACCCCATCTTGTGCCACCTTGGCTTCGAGCGCTTTCAGGCGGAGTTTCATCGAGGTGAGATCGTGGCGCTGCCACACGCAGCGCACGCCGGCGGGCGAAATCGACAGCCCGCGCCGCTTCAGGGCGTCTGAGACGCGCACTTGGCCCCAGGCGGGCTGCTCGATCGCCATCTCGACCGCCGCCTGTTCGATGTCGACCGGGGTGCGGTTCTTCAAAATCGGCTTCTTGCGGCTGATCTCCTGCAGCGCCAACTCGCCGCCTTTGTCGTAGAGCTCCTTGAAGCGATAAAAGCTGTCGCGGCTGTACCCCATCATTTTGCACGCTTGGCTGACATTGCCGAGCTGCTTGGCCAGTTCGAGCAGCCCAACCTTCGCTCGGATAATCTTCTGGTCCTGGGTCATAGGTCGTGATCTCCGTCCCGCCGGCAGGGCGGGTCGCGGTCCCAACTCCGGGTGAGAACCGCGCCCACCCTCCGGCTCCGTTTCGGAAACCAACAACGACTGTCAGCTTAAGTTCAAGCTAATACAAATCACGCGGTCGGCCTCAAGATCCTTGGCGAGGTCCTGCCCGACGAGAGCAACCAGGTCACGCTGGCCGATAAAACTGACGAACACGGGCTCAAGGTCGCGCGCGTCACCTTCTCCTATGGCGAAAACGACAAGCGGCTCATCCGGCACTCGATGCGGGCAACGCTAGAGTGCCTCCACGCTGCGGATGTCCACGAATTGTGGGACGAGTCGGACGACACCTGTCATCTTAACGGCACAGTGCGCATGGGCGACGATCCGCGGACCAGCGTCGTCAACGCCGATTGCCGCAGTTGGGACATCCCCAATTTATGGATTTGCGACGGCTCGGTGTTTCCGCCCGACGGGGTGTCAACCCGTCACTGACCATTCAGGCGATCGCGCTGCGCACCGCCGACCGCACCAAGGAACTCGCAGAGCGCGGCGAGCTTTGAAGGAAAATACCAGCTGGCCTCAGATTACTTGCCACCAGAACTTAGATGATCACCGCAACTCGCCACCGTCTACGCCGGCACCGGCGTGCACGGCTCCTGCGAAAGCTACCGCCAGATCCATCTCGGTACGGCCGACGAATACGGTCCAGCGCAATTCTTCGTCCGGCCCTGCCAGTCTGGCTTCTACCCGGACTGGCCCGGGACGTCGGGCAAATTCTGCGAACGCTCCCGGACGGTCTCCCTATCCGACCGTGGATAGGCCAAAAGGCATTGGAAGAGATCACCGCCGTCGTCCGGCGCGATGCGCAGGTTGCTCCAACTCATTCATCTTACCCGTCTTCGAGTTCCAATGCCAAACACCGATTTCTCCGGCGTTCAGCGCTGCGATGGTATCGAATGAGGATGCGTCGGTCGTATTCACGGCCCCTACCCGCAAGAGGATGTTCTCAGACTGTCATCCCCAGGCGCTGCTCCCTCGGAAATATCGGCACCCGCCATCGCTCGCAACACACTCGGGATAACTGTCGTCTGAAGGCGCGGTTGCACCGCAAGCCATCACCCGCTCCAAAGGATCACGGGTCGGCAAATCGGCAACGCTTTTTCAGCAGCCTGCTAGTGTCCCGGTTCTGAAGTTCGTTGTATAAATATAATCCTCGTCATTGCCAGCGAAGCGAAGCAATCTCGGGCCGTAGAGCTGAACCCGGACGAGAATGCTTCGTCGCCCTTCGGGCTCCTTGCAATGACAATCCGGCTCGAATAATGTTGCGAACTTCTGGTTCGGGACATTAGTATAGACTGGCTGAGAAGCGGGATTCGCACCAGATCGATATGAACTGATACTCAGGGAGGCGTCGCGATGGGTCCGCGCCACCGCGAGACCGCATTCGTGAGATGTGGATTGGTTCGTCGATCAGGCCAATTTGTTCTGCTGAGCGAGCCACTCCATCGAGCCCTTAGCCCGGATTGCTCAAAGGGGTATGTGCACCGGGAGCTTGGATCTGCGAAAATCGCAGGGGCAAAACGGTTTATCTCAGGACCAGGGGGAGTCCCGACGCAGATAGAGTGTAGCGCGGATCTATTTGGTTTTGCACCGGTGGAAGGGCGCAAGGTGGTGGCGGAGTTCGACGGTGGCATGATGACCACACAGGCCGGGGCGATGCTGCTCGGCGCCACCGATCGGCGGATCCGATTGATCGAGCGCTTTGCCGGCTGCTTCATTGATCACCGTGCCGCCGATTTGGTGGTGCGCGAGGTGTCGGGCCTGGTGGGTCAGCGGGTGTTCGGGATTGCGTTGGGCTATGAGGACCTGATCGACCACGACCAGCTGCGCCACGAGCCGGTGATGGCGATGCTGGGCGGCAAGCTTGAGGGTGGGCGCGCCGCTAGCCGGCAAATCGATGCTCAACCGGCTGGAGTTGAGCCGGCCACAGCCGACCCGCTATCACAAGATCGGCTATGACACGGCGGCGATCGAAGCCTGTTTGTCGATCTTTTTCTCGATGCCCACGCGGCCCCGCCGCCGCAGATCACCTCGATCTTGACGCCACCGACGACCCGCTGCACGGGCATCAGGAAGAGGGTTTCTTCCACGGCTATCACGACAGCTACTGCTATCTGCCGCTCTATGTGTTTTGCGGCCGGCATCTGTTGGCCGCCAAACTGCGAGCGGCCAACATCGACGCCAGCGCCGGCAGCATTGAGCAGATCGCGCGGAGCGTCGCCCGCATCCGCCAGCGCTGGCCTAAGGTGCGCATCCTGTTGCGCGCCGATGCGGGCTTTGCCGGCGAGGCGCTGATGGCCTGGTGCGAGAGCAACGGCGTCGATTTGACCGCCATCCGCTCGTTCTTCCGGTTCGCCTCTTTCGAGGAGCCGGCACACAGCGCCCTGATCCAGCAAGTCCTCGCGATACCGAGCAAGCGTCACGACAAGCGGCAGCTGCATTTCCTGGCGCGGCCCGAGATCGAGGCGATCCTTGCCGCGCCCGATCGCACGACATGGCTCGGACGCCGCGACTACACCTTGCTCTTGCTCGTGGCCCAGACAGGCTTGCGCCTTTCCGAGCTCATCGGCCTCGACAAGGATGCCGTCCATCTCGGCGCCGGCGCGCATGTGCGATGTGTCGGCAAAGGGCGAAAGGAACGATGCACGCCGCTCACCTCGCACGCGAAAGAAGCCCTCAGATCAACCGGCTCGGCGAACTGTTCCCGTGGAACTGGAACAACCAAATCGCCCGCCTCGCCGCCTGACCGCGCACTCCCGTGAAATAGGCGTCTGGCGAGCGTCGACCTTGACGCTCGAACCCCGCGGCGAAAGCGCTCAGACGGAGTACGTCGCGCACGCCGATGAGTTCGCGAGAAGGCACTGACGATCGCGTGGCGACTGGGCGCCGGATCACGGATGCCGTCGCGATGCCCGCCGGCACTATCCCCTCCGGGCCCATGCACTTAAACTCAGCGCTGTTGACATGATGTGTTCGGCTCGGGCGACTGGATCGGTTCGGTGTCGTGGAAGCGGCGGTAGTCGATGGCCAAACGGCCATCCTTAGTTTGGGTGAACACATCCATGAAACGATGGTCCCACAGTACCTCGTGCGCAAGATACGATGTTCGGGCGTGAACTGCCTGCAACATCGTCTCGTCGAGGCCCGTGACAGTCACCACAATTTCCACCTGTTGTGCGGCTAACGATGACGGTGTCGCATTCCATAAAGGGCTTGCAGGGTCTATCCCATGCATCACCGTAAATGTCATCGCAAAGATCGGGCTGCGCTGGCGTGCCAGTTGCAGATCATAGAAGCGTCGCATCCACTCGCCCTCGGTGGTGCGCTCGTCGCGGACGAGAGTGACCGAGACCTGCGCCTCGAGAATTTGATTGCGGCGCTCGTTAGCGAGCCGGAGCGAGAGCGTTGGGACGCCGTTGTGTGGCGTGATGACGGCTACCTTGCTAAACATCACGCGGGCCATGGGCCGGGAAAATCGGGCAAGTACCAAGCCCGCGGAAACTGCCAGAAGGGTCAATCCGACCATCGCTTCAAGGGTCATAACGATATTGCCGTAGAGCGTCGCCGGCGACATCTGCCCGTAGCCGATCGTCGATATTGTCTCGACGCTGAAGAAGAAGGCATCCGAAAATATTCCGGGGCGGGCGTTCGCGATCGCGCCGTCGCCGAGCAAATACAGGAGCGCGAACAGGACATTCAAACCGAGATAAACGATGGCCAAGCCGAACAGAAAAGCCCACCACGGCAATGTCAGTAGCTGATGGTAGAGATCGCCCAGCCATGGATTGGGCAGTCCGATAGCCACCACGCGGTCGCTGGCTTCCCGCTGCACTAGACGATTTGGAGCGCGCGGGGCGTCAGCCGGCAATTCCAAACCAAGCGGCATGGCGGCTATCCGCCGCTTCACGCATACCTCAATCTGAACTCTCCGATGCATGTACATCACGCCGTGAAAACCGGTGGCGTATAACTCGGCAAATCTCGCGCGGTCCCGGCGGCCCGCCGCCGCCGACACGAGGCCCAACTCGGGAGCCTGTCCGGAGAATGGCGGCTTCGGCTGTGGCCTCGCGGATCTTCTTTGCTCGCCTAATCGAATACAATCGGAGACCTCTCATACCGCCCTGGGTGCCAGGTGGACGGCGGGGTCGGCGATTGTCTGAATACGTATAACGCGGAAGTAGGGCCGATCCACCTCGTGGGTGACTTGAGAACCTCCTCCGATAATTGAAAATTATGTCAACAAAAATCGGGCGTCAACATTAGCGTCAATCACACGGCAAACCCCCTGGCGAAGGCCATTTCTCATGTCGTGTCCACCCGCAGCGTCGTCCTATCGCTCAAAACTTTATTCCCTTCTCCGTCGGAGCAGGCCCCCTCGACCGGCCTGCGCCGAGGGACGAGCTGTTATTCGGTTATCACAAGGTGGAGATCGTTTCCACCGGCGTGGCGTAAGAGTACCTCTGGTGTCGCGCTCTCCAAGGGGACTGGACGGTTTTGTGGGGGCCTTTGCGGCGGGCGTGACGAACCGACCGCCGCTCCGACCGTGCGATGGCTTCCAGCGTCATGTAGGGGGCTCGCCGCATCACCGGTTCGCCGTTCTCTTCGAGCCCATCGACCTTGGGCAACTCGCAATGGCCCATCTTGCGCGAACCGGCCACTGTCTTGGCCCAACCGAATACCTCCTCGATGCGGTTGCGAATACGAGATGTCGTAGCCAGGGTGGGGGCTGGTGCGGCCGTCGATTGCCAAGAGGCGCTCGCTGGGGTTTTGGACGACATGCGGGGTGACCGCCACTCGCGCAGCCCCATCACGAAGTCGCCGGTATCGATGCGCGCGGCGGCGACGAGATTTGCGGTAGACCATTCGGTAACGCTCACGTAGCTCCCACGGACCAGCGCCTTGGCGCAAAATTGTGGGCGGGTGATTTCTGTCCACATGTTGTGGATCGTTGCTTGCGTGCCCACAACCATCTCATCACAACTGACTGGAATTAATTAATTCATTTCTGGTCAAGCGTTGGGTGTTCATCAGCTACGACGCGGCGGCAAGGCTGTCGGTAGCGTGACGATGCCCGGGAATGTCGTTGCGGCCGGAAAGGAAGATTTTAATGTTTCGGGTCGCCTGGCGCAGGCGCTGGCGGTTCTCGACGAGGGCGATGCGGACGAAACCCTCGCCGTATTCGCCAAAACCGATCCCCGGCGACACCGCGACATTGGCGCGTTCGAGCAGCAGCTTTGAAAAGGCAAGGCTGCCCATCGGGCGAAACTGCGCCGGAATCTGCGCCCAGGCAAACATCGTCGCTTCCGGTTGCAGCACCTCCCAGCCGGCTTGGCGCAACCCGTCGATCATCACATCACGGCGAGCCCGATAGCGCTCGCGAGTCTCTGCGATGCAATCCTGCGGACCGTTCAGCGCCGCGGTCGCAGCTACCTGGATCGGGGTAAAGGCGCCGTAATCCAAATAGGATTTGACTCGAGAAAGGGCCGCGATCAGCCGCTTGTTGCCGACCGCGAAACCGATGCGCCAACCGGCCATCGAATAGGTCTTGCTGAGCGAGGTGAATTCAACTGCGATCTCGCACGCGCCCGGCACTTCGAGGATCGAAGGCGGCGGCTTGCCGTCGAAATAGATTTCGGCATAGGCCAGGTCGGACAGCACAACGATGTCGTACCGTCGGCAGAAGGCGATAATCTCGCCATAAAAATCGAGGTCGACCGTCTGGGCGGTTGGGTTGGCAGGAAAATTAAGGACGATCGCCAGCGGCGCCGGGATACTATGCCGCACCACCTTCTTCAGTTCGGCAAGGAAATCGAATTCGGGACCGATCGGGACGTGCCGTACCGAAGCCCCGGCCATGATGAAGCCAAAGGCGTGGATTGGATAGCACGGGCTCGGCGCCAGCACGATGTCGCCCGGCGCGGTGATTGCTTGGGCCAGATTGGCCAGCCCCTCCTTCGAGCCAAGAGTGACGATGACCTCGCGCTCGGGATCGAGCTCAACGCCAAAGCGACGCGCGTAATAGCCGGCGCAAGCGCGGCGCAGCCCGGTGATGCCGCGCGACACCGAATAACCGTGGGTTTTCGGGTTCTGGACCGCCTCTACGAGCTTGGCGACAATATGAGGCGGGGTCGCGCCGTCAGGATTTCCCATGCCAAGGTCTATGACGTCGCGCCCGGCGGCGCGAGCCTCGGCTTTCAGCGCGTTGACCTCGCTGAAGACGTAGGGGGGAAGACGCTTGATGCGATAAAATTCCTCGGGCATGACAACTCGACGGTTGTGATCAGCCGCCTTTTAGCCGTCTGCGACCCCTTTGGCGAGCGCTATGGTACCGAGCCTCTATATAATCCTGCCCGCGCAGCCCCTGAGCCGTCGTATCGACGCTGCGCATTTGCGAGGAAGTCCAAGAGACTATCGGACCCGAAGGCTTTAAATTGGCCAGCTTGGCCGATCGGCTAGCCGCACCGATATCGGACCCGTGGGCAAAGATGAGTACGCTAAATCAATTGATATCCGCCATTGCTCGGCCGGTATTCGGAGCATGGGCCTGATCCAGACGAGTATTGCACTCGCGGTTTGCCTGCTCCTCCTTGCCGCCGCGATCATCCTCGACCGCCGTCCCTATTGCCCGGGCAAGCTCAACTACGTCCCGGTGATGATCATCGCCCTCGCCGCGAGCCTGATCCTCGGCCGACACCTACTGGGGCTGCTTCTGTGATGGTAGAGGCGTCACCAATTCCTCAATGAGTGCCGGCGGGGCAGAAGCGCAGATCGTCGCGTTCGTTCTCGTAATCGTCCATCGCTTCATGAAGGACATTGTCAGAGGGCAGCGCTCGCAACGCCTTTGTGATCTTCTTTAACGTCGCGTCGTCATACGCGACGGGCTTGGGACATTGGCAGGTGGTCGAACCCGGACTGCTGCAGCTGGCCACTATCAGAACCGCAGCGAGCGCCGCAAAATGCATACGCACCCTCGATGGCATGTCCGCTTCCCCCGCGCCGATACCCTCACCATGGCCAGAGCCAGGTTTCAGATCAAGCCGGAACCGTCACGGGTTCCAGCTGATTCCGTCGGCATCAATACCGCGGCCAAGCGGCGACCGACATCAGCCACGCGACCGAGGCCGGTCCTACCGAGTGGTCGCCCCGCGCCGACCAGTTGCGGCCAGCCTAGACCAGGTGTCCGCCTGAGAACGGGGCGACCCGTCTCCCGGTATGCAAGTAGCGAGGGTTGCGCCGGATGAAACCGGTGCCGAGCCTCATGGTTAGGAGACGTGTCATGGGCGATCGTATAACGTGTATGTCGGGCTTGACGTTCACAAGGAAGGCATTGTTGTCGCCGTCGCCGAAGGCGGCCTGCGCGGCGAGGTTCGGGATTACGGTCGTATTGCAAACACGGCGGCAGCCTTGGACCGCTTGATGCGCAAGCTCGGCGGCACGGGCGTCAGGCTTCGGTTTTGCGGCGCTTATCAGTTGCAGCCTGGTTCGGATTGGAAGGAAGCGTCGCTGGAGATTAATTTCGGTCCGCCGGTTCTATCCGGGTTTGTGGCCCCGGATCAGGGATTTGGCAGCTTTGACGACGTGTTCCGGGGTGAAGCCCAGCTCACGCATCACGATCTCACCGGGCGCCGACGCACCGAAGCGATTCAGCCCGATGATTGCGCCGTCGAGGCCCACGTAGCGCTCCCATCCGAGCGTGGAGCCTGCCTCGATGCTGACTCGCGCCCTGACGCCGGGAGGAAGAACCGTGTCCCTGTAGGATTGCGGTTGCGACTGAAACAAATCCCACGACGGCATCGAGACGACCCGGCTTGCAATTCCTTCGCGCGTCAGTTGGTTGTGCGCTTCTAGCGCAACCGACACTTCGGAACCGGTAGCGATCAGGATAACGGTCGGCGAACCCGTAGCGCAGTCGCTGAGGACATACGCTCCTTTCGCCACTCCCGAAGCCGGCGCCAGCGTTGAGCGGTCCAGAATAGGTAATCTCTGGCGCGTAAGCACAAGTCCTACCGGCCCCGAGGTGTGCGCAACCGCGATCTTCCACGCCTCCACGGTCTCGTTGGCGTCCGCCGGGCGCAGCAGCGTCAGATCAGGAAGCGCGCGAAGGCTTGCCAGTTGTTCCACCGGCTGATGCGTAGGTCCGTCCTCGCCCAATCCGATGCTGTCGTGGGTCCATACATAGATGACGTGGGCCTTGCTCAAGGCCGCCAGTCTGATGCTTGGCCGCATGTAGTCGGAAAACGTAAAGAAGGTGGCGGCAAAGGGCAGGACGCCGCCATGCAGGGCCATGCCCGTGGCAATCCCGGCCATCGCGTGCTCGCGAATACCGAAATGAATATTCCGCCCGGCATATCCGGTCGGACCGCCTACCAGTCCCTGGGTCGGCGGCGCACCCTCGGGAGGCTTAAACAGGGGACTCTCGAAGTCGCCGTGTCCCTTGAGCGCGGTGCGCGTGGACGGATCGAGGTCGCCCGAGCCGCCAATCAGGTTAGGTACGACATCGGCCAGCGCGTTGATAGCTCTCTGTCCGGCGTCGCGGGTCGCCATCGCGCCGTCCGCCGGCGTGAAGCGGGGAAGTCCCGCTTCCCATCCTTTCGGCAGTTCACCGGCGAGTACCTGCCGAAACGTCCCGGCTGCCTTTGGATCGACGGCGCCCAACGCGTCCACGCGTCGATTCCATTGAGTCTCCAACTCGCGCCCTTGCTCGACCGCCTTGCGAAACTGGGCCAAGGCTTCGTCGGGGATGTAGAAAACCTTGTCTTCAGGCCATCCCAGCGCGCGTTTGGTTAACCGCACCTCCTCGACGCCCAAGGGCTCGCCGTGCGCCTCAAAAGTGTCATGCTTATGCGGACTGCCATAGCCGATATGCGTGCGCGCCACGATCAGCGACGGCCGGTCATCGATCGCCTTTGCCTTGGTTAGGGCAGCATCGACCGCGGCTGTATCCTGCCCGTCGATATGCTCCACATGCCATCCATAGGCCTGGAATCGCGCGCCGACATCTTCGGTGAAAGTTACATCGGCGCTGGCCGAGAGCGTTATCTGGTTGGCGTCGTAGAGCACGATTAATCGTCCGAGCCGAAACTGACCCGCTATCGAGGCGGCCTCCGCCGCGACACCTTCCATCATGTCGCCGTCACTAGCCATCACATACGTGTAGTGATTCACCACTTCATGGCCCGACCGATTGAAGGTGGCGGCCAGCCAACGCTCCGCGATTGCGAATCCCACCGCGTTTCCAACACCTTGACCCAACGGACCCGTCGTAACTTCCGCACCTGGCACCACGCCATACTCGGGATGCCCCGGGGTACGGCTGCCCCATTGGCGAAATTGCTGGATATCAGCCATCGTAAGGTCGTAACCGGTGAGGAACAGCAGGCTGTAGAGCAGCATGCTGGCATGCCCGGCGGACAGCACGAAACGATCGCGATCGGGCCATTTGGGGTTGGTGGGATTGTGCCGCAGATGGCGCGTCCACAAGACGTACGCCATCGGCGCCGCGCCCAACGGCATCCCCGGATGTCCCGAGTTCGCTTTCTGGACCGCGTCGATCGACAGCGTCCGGATGGTGTTGATGCAAAGCTCGTCGATCGGCTCAAACGTCGAACTCATGGCTCCTCCGGACTACCCCAACCTTAAAGCGAATGAATATTTGCAACGAGAGCAGAACCCCACCTTACCCTCTCCCTTTGTGTGTACGGAAGAGGGCAAGGATAAGTTTATGATTTTTACGACGAATTATTGGCTTAGTTGCGAGTCCGGCGGGAGCGATGTGACCGGCCCCATGGATCGGATGGGCGACGGCAAGCGAAGCCCTACATGTCCTTGACGGGCTGCTCTATCACCAGAGCGACGTCGCGGCCGCCGCCATAACACTGACGGCGGCGGGGACGCCGAGCATGTTTTTGCTCTTCTCGCCTTGCTCGGCTTCCAGTTCGCGCCGCGGATCCCGGATTTAAAGAGCCGGCGGCTCTGTAGCTTCGCCAAGTCATCGGCCTACCCGACGCTCGAACCCGCTAATCGCCGGCCGCATCAATGTCGCACTGGTCCGCGCCCATTGGGCGAATCCTGCGGGTCGCCGCCTCCATTCGAACAGGCACGATGACGGCCTCCCTGATCATGCGCCAGCTGGCCTCCTGCACGCGACAGAACGATGTGGCCGCGGCACTGCCCGAATTGGGCAGGCTCGAGCGCACCTTGTTCACCGCTTGGCGCGCGCCGTCTTCATCTGACAGCCAGCTTGAGCAGCTAGGCGGCGCAGGCTGTCGGAAGATTTACCGCGAGAAGGTCACGGGCACGCACAATGACCGCCGCCAGCTCCCTCAATGGGAATGCGCCGGCGCAGGAGGCCTCAGTGGTAGCCGATGTCCCGGCTGGCCTTTCCGCGGAACACCCAATAGGACCAGCCCGAGTACATCAGGATGATCGGGATCAGGAACAGCGCGCCGACCAGGAGGAAGGCCTGGGTGCTCGGCGGCGATGCCGCCTGCCACAGCGTAAAATGGTAGGGCACGATCATCGGCCACAGGCTGATCGCAACGCCGAGATAGGCCAGCAGGAACAGCAGGATCGCGGCGATGAACGGCGCGGCGTCCACCGTGCCGGAGAGCGCCCGCCACTCCCAGACGACAACCGCCAGAGTGGCGATCGGCACCGGCCACAGAAACAGGATTTGGGGCAGCGAGAACCAGCGCTCGGCGATCCGCTGCTCCATCAGCGGCGTCCACAGGCTGACGACGGCGATGCCGATGACGACCCCGATCAGGCATATCCGGCCCTGGCGTCGCGCCCAGTCCTGCAGCGCGCCCTCGGTCTTGATGATCAGCCACCCGGCGCCGAGCAGCCCGTAGCCGAAAAGCAGCCCCAAGCCCGTCAATATCGAGAACGGCGTCAGAAAATCGACGGAGGTGCCGCTGAACACCCGCCCCTCGACCCGGAACCCCTGAATAAAGGCGCCGAGCACCACGCCCTGCGCGAATACCGCGACAAACGAACCGACCTGAAAGGCACGATCCCAAAAGGCGCGCCGGACGCGATCCCCGAAGCGAAACTCGAAGGCGACGCCGCGGAAGACGAGCGCGATCAACATCACCAGGATCGGAAAGTATACGGCCGGTATGATGATGGCAAAAGCCAGTGGAAACGCCGCGAGCAGGGCGACGCCGCAAAACACCAGCCAGGTCTCGTTGCCGTCCCAGATCGGCGCGATCGAGTTCATGATCACCTCCCGATCGGCCGCGTCATGAGCAAAGCCGTGCAGCATGCCGACCCCGAGGTCGAAGCCGTCGAGCAGGACGTAGAGGAACACGCCCAACGCAATGAGCGCCGTCCACACACCGACGAAACTGAGGGCGGGCTCGGTCATCGGACTTCCTCCGATTGTGGCGGCGAGGGTAGTCTGCGCACCGGCATCTGCGGACGCCCCGCCTCGACCGGCGCGGGCGCCGCTTCTCCGGGGCCTCTGCGCACCAGGCCGAGCATGAAGATCACGCCGGTCGGGTAGACAAAGAGATAGGCAATGGCGTAGCACAGCAGTGACACGAGAACGTCGTGCCCGGTGAGCGACGGCGTGACCGACTTCGCCGTTCGCAGCAGGCCATAGACGGTCCAAGGCTGTCGGCCCACTTCCGTGGTCGTCCAACCGGCCAGGACCGCGAGAAAGCCGATCGGGATCGCCAGCTGGCAGGCGCGAAGGTACCACCCGCGGTCGAACAGACCGCCGCGAAGGCGCAACCACCAACCGACCACCACCTGAATCAGCATCAGGATTGCGAGCCCGACCATGATGCGGAAGGTGAAAAAGATGATCGCGACCGGCGGCCGCTGGTCGGCGGGAAACTCCTTGAGGCCCCGCACGGTGCCATAGAGCGAATGCGTCAGGATCAGACTGCCGAGATAGGGCACCTCGATCGCATAATTGTTTCGCTCGCCGCTCTGATCGGGTAGCGCGAACAGAGTCAGCGGCAGTTCGGAACCGGTGTTCCAGAGTGCCTCGATCCCGGCGAGCTTGGCCGGCTGATACCGGCGGGTATTGAGGCCATGCTGATCGCCGATAAACATCTGTAACGGCACGAGCACGATCAGCAGCGAGAGGGCCGTCGTCATCATGACCCGTCCCTCGTCCCGGAACAGGCCGCGCCGGATCGTATACGCTCCGACGCCGAGCACGACGAACCCGGTGGTTACATAGAAGGCAACAACAGTGTGGGCGAATCTGTAGGGGAAGGACGGGCTGAAGATGATCTGCAGCCAATCCATCGGATAGAACCGGCCTTCGACGATGGTGTAGCCGACCGGCGTCTGCATCCAGCTGTTTGCCGCGAGGATCCAGAACGAGGAAAAGAGCGCGCCGAGCGCGACCATTGCAGCAGCAATAAAATGCGCCCATGGCGGCACCAAGGTGCGGCCGAACAACAACACGCCGAGGAACGCGGCCTCGAGAAAGAAAGCCGTCAACCCCTCATAGGCCAAGCTCGGGCCGATTATGTTTCCTGCGGTATCGGACAGGCCGCTCCAGTTGGTGCCGAACTGGAACGGCATCACTATTCCGGTCACCACCCCCATGCCGAACGCGACCGCGAAAATCCGAATCCAGAAATTCGAGACTCGGAGGTACACCGATCGTGCGGTGGCGAGATGCAGTCCTTCGAGCAGGGCGATGTAGGATGCGGCGCCGACGGTGAAGGCCGGCAATAAGATGTGCCACCCGATGACCCAAGCGAACTGGATTCGCGAAAGAAGGAGCGGATCGAGCGTCACTGGAACTTACCCCCTAATCAGCCAACATTCCCAAATTCACTAGCAGGCGAACGCCATCGTCTGCGTTTTGGGCGTACATGGCAACAAGCTCCCCGCGCGAGGTGGTGTACGGAGATTTGTGACAGGGCTGTGAGAGGGGTACTCTGCCGCGCCCGGCCACGGCTGTCCCCAACGAGCATTGCCGATCAGGGTCCCGCCCGTGGCGAGCAACGGCAGGGCGACATAGTCGACGGCGCAACCAGCGGCCTCCGCCTCATCGCTCGCCCATTTTTCCACCCGGCCGGTAAAACCTCCGGGAACGGTGGTGCGGGCGTCGATTGGGCAGCAAGTATCGACAGATCGGGATCGGGCCACGGCGGGGGGCGGAGGCGGAACGCGCGGCGTCAATCGCTTCTCTTGGGGCACGCTGCGGGAGAGAGGCATGCGCTTCGGGTTCTGCGCTATAATCGCCGCACAACCTGCTTGAGGACTACCGCGCTCAAAAACGCCAAGGAGACAGAGGATGAAAAACGGCTTCAAGGTATTCGACACCGATACGCATGTGATGCCGGCGGCGGAAGTGATCGAGCGCTATGTCGATCCCGACTTCCGCCCGCGCCTCAAGGAACTGGAGCCCTACCGCACGCCGATGCGGCAATCGGCCGAATATCAAGGCGCATGGCACGGCTATCGCATCGAGCCGCAATTCTATCGCCGGGTGCTCGGCGAGGCGGCGCCGCGGCCCGACCACAGCGGCCGCGACACGGTGTGGATGGGCGCGAAAGTGCCGCGTCCCGGCGTGCAGGACGATAACGCCGCCAACCGCGTCGCCGACATGGACGACGAGGGGACCGACGTGCATTTCCTTGTGCCCGGCGGCTGGTCGAGCCTGATCGGCGTCGACGACGTCTCGCTCGAAACCGGCATGATCCGCGCCTTCCATCGCCACATGGCGGATTTCTGCGGGCAGTATCCGGACCGGCTGAAGGGACCGATCGTCGCTTCGACGCGCGATGTCGACAGCGCGGTCGAGGAAATCAGGAAATGGGGGAAATCGAAATGGGCCGCCGCGGTCAAGCCGCAGGTCTACAAAATCCCGATCGATCACCCGAGCCTCGACCCGATCTGGCGCACCGCCGCCGAATACGGCCTGCCGATCGTGCACCACAGCTCGACTTGGAACCCGCCCTATTACCCGGGTCACGACGACATGTGGGACAACATCTTCCTGGGACGGCTGGCGTCGCACCCATGGGGCGCAATGCGGTTTGTCGCGGCGTTCATCGGCGGCGGCATTTTGGACCGTCATCCGTCACTGCGCTTCGGCACGCTCGAATGCGGCTTTGGCTGGCTGCCGTTTTGGGGCAAGCGCATGGACGAGCAGTACGCCTATGTCGGCTCGACCGCCGAATTGAAGATGAAGCCAAGCGAATATTTGAAGAGCGGGCGCTATTTCTGCAGCATCGAGCGGCAGGAAGGGGAGGAAATGTACCGGATGGTAAGCGGCTTCCTCGGCGAGGACGTGCTGATGTACGCCTCTGACTACCCACATTCGGAATGCCAGTTTCCAAATTCGATCGACAACATCCTCGCCTGGCAGAGCCTCAAGCCGCAAACGCAGCAGAAACTCTTCTGGGACAACGCCAGCCGCTTCTACCGCCAGACGTGACGCTACCGCGTCGCGACGTTGGCTTCGTTCCACAACCACTTTCGAAGCGACAGCGTCTCCCTCGACGGAGGTCGGTCCCGCGCTGCCGATCCGTTGCCCCCCTCTACGGCTTTGACTTAGACTAAACCTGCGAAGGAGAAACAGCCATGTATATCGATCACGTCGGCATCAACACGAATGATATGGAAGCGACGCTGCAGTTTTACTGCGGTATACTGGGCATGCGGTTGGTCCGCACCACGCGTACGCCAGATGGGCGCCGGCATTACAACGTCGAGATCGGTGGCGGCAATGCCTTCGCGGTGTTCGATGGTGCCGAGCTGCCGACGGCGGGCGAGCGCCAACATGTAAATCACTTGGCATTACCGGTGGACACGCTTGCGGAATTTGACGCCGCCTACCAACGCCTCAAGGACCATGGGGTCGCTGTGACCGAAATTATCGAACGGGGGTATGGCAAGACCTTCTACTTCCACGATCCGAACGGCATCCGGTTGCAAATCGAATTGAAGACCAAAGAGGATGCGGACAGCTTGAAAGGCGATCCCGACCCTGTCCCGTACGTGCGCGCATTGCTAAAGCAGGCTTAATGCTGCCATGGCTCCGCCTATGCTTAATTTGGTCACCACTTTCGGAATGCCGCGGACCGGAGGGGCGGCGCCGACCTCGTCTTTTTCGTCTTCGATCTGCTGCACCTCGATGGGTTGGATCTAATGCCGCCGCCGCTGGCGGACCGAAAGGCGCGTCTGGCCGTGCTCCTCGACCCAATTCGGCTCGCCCTGGTGTTGTCGCGAGTCCATTGGGTTCGGCCCGAGCTCGTGGTCGAGGTCAAGTTTCTGACCTGGACCGAGGACGGCCTCCTGCGCCAGGTCGTCTACGAAGGGATACGCGAGGACAAGCCGGCGCGTGAGGTTGTGCGCCAATGAGGGGGATGGTTGGGCATCATCAACCAAACCAATGCCGAGCCCTCAAATGCTTCCAGGTCAAACATGATCGCGTCGAGGTCATCGCAATGTCGACGCTACCTCCACCAAAGGGCAGCGCTGTTGGTGCAGCAGCCTCAGATGACTTGGTTGCGCATTTGCTGTTCGCCGCGCCACAGACGCCCCAGATTGTCGCGCAGGATCTCGATGACATTGTCCTCGTAACGCCGGGTCTCGCCCGCGGTATGGGGCGTGATCAGGACTTGCTCCATTGCCCATAGCGGTGAACTCGGCGCCAGTGGTTCTTCTGCTGTCACGTCGATGCCGGCGCCCGCAATGCGATGCGTCGCCAGCGCCTCGATCAGCGCGGCCTCGTCGACCACCCGCCCACGCGCGACGTTCACGAGGTGGGCGGTGGGCTTCATCCAGCTGAGTGCCCCGGCATCGACCAGGTTTTCCGTCTCTGCGGTGAGCGGACAGGTGAGGGCCACGAAATCGGCATCGGGCAACAGCGAGTTGAGCGCGTCCATGGCGTGCACCGCATCGGCAGCCCCTCGACCGAGAGCCGGATGGCGCCGCAGCCCGACGACGTGCATCTCGAAGGCCTTGGCCAGTTGGGCCAGCCGTCCGCCGATGTCCCCCAGGCCGACGACCAGGAGCGTCTTGCCGGCGAGTTCGTCCTCGCGTTGGGAAAGATCGCCGATCATCCCGCGCCAGATACGCTTGCTTTGGTTGTCGCGGGCCTCGGGGAGACGGCGGCTCAATGCGATTTTATCGGCAGGCGCGATCATGGCGCATTACTCTCACTGAAGCGGACATGCGCAGCCGGCGAGACGATCAACTTGGTCGATCTCGCAGACGGGGGCAACCATGAGCAATCCAGCCTTCAAATTCGACCATGTTCACATCATCAGCCAAGATCCGGAAGCCTCGGCGAATTGGTATGTCGAGATGTTCGGGGCCACGATCACCGCCAACACGACAGCCCGTGGCGCCCCGCAGATTTTCGTCGATCTCGGCGGCATGACGATCCATCGAACTGATGCAGTGCTGACGCGGGGTTCCGGAAGGTACGCTGCCGTTCTCGCGGCAATCCCGTAAGACTGCACTCAGATCGCCATGGCCGACAACCGCAATGGAAGGCCGGGATTCGAGGATGCCGATATCAGCCTCGACTTGCGGCCAAAGCACATTGGCGCTCGGTTCAAGCGGGTCGAGGATCGGCGGTTGCTGACCGGCCAGGGCGCCTTCACCGGCGACCGGATCGTCCCGGGCGCATTGCATATCGCATTCAGCCGCAGCGATCACGCACACGCTCTGATCTCGCGCATCAGCACCGCGGCGGCAGAAGCAATGCCGGGCGTCATCGGCGTCTATACCGCGAGAGAGCTCAACGGCTTGATCGAGCCGGTGTACGCCACTTCGCGGCTGCCTGATTATCACTCGACCGCGCTGTATCCGCTGGCGCGCGAAAAAGTCCGTTACGTCGGCGAGCCCGTTGTCGCTGTCCTGGCCGAGAGCCGGTACCGCGCAGAGGACGCTCTCGATCGGATCGAGATCGCCTATGAACCGCTCGAAACCGTGATCGACCCCGAGAGGGCTGCCTTGAAGGACGCGCGGCTGCTGCACGAAGAGGCAGGGACGAACATCCTCGCGACCCGGGGGTTTGCGCGCGGCGATCTTGCCGAGGCGATGGCGCGGGCCGCGGTGCGCGTCGGCAGCCGTTTCCGGTTCCGCCGTAAGGCGCCTGTCGCCCTTGAGCCCCGTGCCTGCCTCGCGGAATACGATCGCGGGCGCAGTTTGCTAACCCTGACCGCATCGACGCAGATCCCAGGCATCATTCGCGACGTTCTGGCCGATCTTCTCCAGATGCCGGGACATAGCGTCCGCGTGGTGGCGCCCGACGTCGGCGGCGGCTTTGGCGGCAAGGCATCGCTGTATCCGGAGGAGATGATTGTCTCGCTACTCGCCCGTCACCTCGGCCGACCGGTGCGCTGGACCGGCAGTCGAAGGGAGGATCTCGTCTCGACGACCCATGGCTTCGACGAAATCGTTGAAGCCGAACTCGGGCTGGATCGGGACGGCCACATTGTGGCGCTTGCCGCCGAGGTAATCGGCGATGTCGGCGCCTATTCGATCTATCCGTGGACTGCCGTGCTCGAGCCCGTCCAGGTCGCGAGTTTCTTGCCGGGTCCCTACCGGGTGCCAAGCTACCGCGGGCAGGTACGGGCGGTCGCAACTTGCAAGACCCCGACGGGACCCTATCGCGGCGTCGGCCGGCCAATCTCGACCTTTGTGATGGAGCGGCTCATAGACATGGCGGCGCAGCGTCTTGCGATCGATCCCGTTGAACTCCGTCTGCGGAACTTGATCCGAGCGGACGAGCTCCCTTACCGGGTCGCCTCCGGCATCGTCTGGGACCGTTCCGGCTTTGTCGACAGCCTGACGAGCGCGTGCCAGGCCGCCGGCTACCAGCTGCTGCGCGAGGAACAGGCGAAGGCAAGGGCCGAAGGTCGGCTCGTTGGCATCGGCATCGCCACCTATGCGGAACTGACCGGCATCGGGTCTCGCATTTCGGCAGCACCGGGGATGCCGATCAACACCGGAACAGAAACCGCCACGATCCGCCTCGATTCGACCGGGGCGGTGACCGGCAGTTTCGGGGTTGCCTCACATGGCCAAGGGCTTGAGACCACGCTCGCGCAGGTGATTGCCGACGAGCTCGGCGCCCGGATCGAGGACATTCAAATCCTGCAGGGCGATAGCGCCGTCGTCGCGCACGGCACCGGAAGCTACGCGAGCCGCAGCGCGGGACTGGCGGGAGGAGCGGCGACGTTGGCAGCGCGCCTGCTCAAGGAAAAGGTGATCCGAGCGGCCTCGCACCTGCTCGAAGCGGCGGTCGATGACATCGAGGCCGCCGACGGACGGGTGTTCGTCTCGGGTACCGACCGCTCCGTGACCTTCCGGGAGATCGCAAGGGCGGTTTATTCCGAAATCGGGCGCTTGCCGAGAGAGGCGCGCGAGGAGATGGAGGTCACCAAGCTCTACGACCCGTATTTCGGCACGACGACATGCGCGACGCACATCGCCGCATTGGAGATCGACCCGGAGACCTACAAGGTCACGCTCAGCCGCTACGTCGTCGCCGAGGATTGCGGTCGCCTGATCAACCCGATGATTGTCGAGGGCCAGGTTCACGGCGCCGTCGCCCAGGGCATCGGGGCGGCCCTCTACGAGGAAATCGTCTACGACGAGGCCGGCCAACTGCTGACCGCTAGCCTCGCCGATTATGGTATCCCGGTCGCAAGCGAGGTGCCGATGATCACGACCCGGCATCTCGAAACCGAGTCTCCGTCGACGGTCGGCGGCTTCCGTGGCATGGGCGAAGGCGGGACCATCGGCGCCCCGGCAGCGATTGCCAACGCGCTCGCCGATGCGCTGGCGCCGTTTGGAGCCGAGCTCTTCGAGCTGCCGATGACCTCGCAGCGCTTGTTTCGCCTGGTCGGGAGCGGGAAGAGGCGAGGGGAGGCGGCCAGATGAGAGGGTCTGAGCGTTGATTCTCAGCTTCGAGATATAGCAAGGTGGATGCATGCCCTCGATCGCGGGTCAGCATGTGGTGGTCCTGGGCGGTACGTCGGGCTTTGGCTTTGCCTCTGCCAAGGCGGCCCTAGCGGAAGCCGAGAGGTTGGCGACATTCGAGCGCATCGGCGCCCGCCTCCCGGTCGGCCGGGTCGGCAAGCCTGAGGATATCGCCGAGGCCTACCTCTATCTGATGAAGACCGGGTTCAGCACCGGCGAGACCATCGTAGTCGACGGCGGTGCGCTGCAGATCGGACCTCTGCCCTGAGCAAAAGACCAGTACTCATTCGCCCGAGGCTCCCGGAGGAGCGTCCAGCATCCTCTTTCAAAGTCCATCCACATCCATGAAGCATTTGTGAGTAATTTTGTGGGTACGGGTTTCGGTGTGGACCGTACTTCATTGATTTAAATCATAATTTCTAGCGGGAGTGGCGGAGGGGATGGCCGCCGATTTATCGTTCTTATGATGTGGCATAATAGCGCATAGCTACTATTTCAAGCCCTTAGCACGCCCGGTTTGTCTTGTTGGTTGCGCACGATGCGGCATATACTTTCCCGGGTTTGGGAACCAATTTGGGATCTAAGGCTATGCCGTCCCGCGCGCAGCAGGATTTTACACCCGGCCGGCACCGGGTCGCCGACAATCTTTATAGGATCATCGACGGCAACCGCCGTTCATGGGTTTTCATCTACCGCTCGCCGCTTACCGGTCTGCGCCGCGAGATGGGGCTCGGCCCCCTCAAGCTGGTCAGCCTCACCCGCGCCAAGGAGCTGGCGCATCGTCATTGCCTTGCCGTGTACGAGGGCCGCGACCCGCTCGAGGAGCGCCGGGCAGCGCGGCCGAAAGCGGAAGACTTGCTGACCTTCCGCCAGGTGGCCGAGCTCTATATCGGCGTCCATGAACAGACCTGGCGCAACCCCAAGCACCGGGCGCAATGGCGAGCGACACTCGAAACCTACGCCTACCCGATCTTGGGCAATGTCGCTGTCAAGGACGTCGATACCGGCATGGTCATGCGGGTCCTCGAACAGAACGTCGCCGGCGACGATGCCCCACCGGCGTCGCTTTGGCTGGCGAAGCCCGAGACCGCCGCGCGGCTGCGTGGCCGCGTCGAAGTCGTAATCAATTACGCGGCTGCGCGTCATTGGCGGCAAGGCGACAATCCGGCGCGCTGGAAAGGGCATATCGAAAACCTGTTGCCGCGGCGCGCGAAGGTGAAGCCGGTCGCCCACCACGCGGCGCTCGACTGGCGCGATCTTCCGGCGCTGTGGAGCGACATCGCCCGGCGGGCGGATGTCTCGGCGCGGGCGCTGGGCTTCACCTTGCTGACCGCGACCAGGACCGGCGAGGCGATCGGCGCCCGGTGGAGCGAGATCGATCTGACCGACAAGCTCTGGACGGTTCCGGCCGAGCGGATGAAGGCGCATCGCGAATTTCGGGTACCGTTATCGACCGCCGCGATCGTGGTGCTCGAGGAACTCGCGGCATTGCGGCAGGGCGACTACGTGTTCCCCGGAGCAAAAGCCGGCCGGCCGATCAGCAACATGGCGATGCTGATGATGTTGCGCCGGCTGCGCCCTGGCATGACGACGCACGGCACAGTGCGGAGCGGGTTCAGGGATTGGGCCTCTGAGCAGGGCATCAGCGGCGAGGTCGCCGAGGCTTCTCTTGCGCACGCGGTCAAAGACAAGGTTGAGGCCGCTTATCGGCGCGGCGATCTGTTGGAGCCGCGGCGCGCGGCAATGGAGCGCTGGGCCCGGTTTCTGACCGAGTCCGCAACGGCAAAGGAGGTGATCGCGCTGCGGCGGCGGGGTTGAACCGAGATGACTACTCGGGCCCAGCCGGGGCAGGACGGTTGGCTGCCCCTGGTCGCTTACGGGGCGAAACTGCTGGTGCGGGCGATCGCCGGCTCGGTGCTCTGGGATGGCGGCACCGTGACCTGGGATAACGGGCAGGTGCTCTGGTACGAGAGCCCGGCTGACGTGCCCGACAACGGTGAGTGGGGCGACAGCCCCGACCGGCGCGACAGGATGTTGCGCTATCGGCACGAGATCAGCGGCGAGGTCGAAATTCGGCAGGCAGACCTCGCTACGGGGACATGGCTGAAGGTGGCGCCCGACGACTGGCAAACTATCGACTGGACATGTGGCCGGCCGCTGGGAGGGCCGAGGCCGGTGTCGGTGCTCGCGCCGGTCGAGGCGCGAGAGATCGAGCTGTCCTCGTTACCGCCGCATAAGCAGCGCATTCGATTATTGCGCGAGGCCTGGCTCCGGGCAGGCTCGCCCGCCGGCTGGACGGCCGTTCAAGCCCGCGAGGCGGCGCGCGCCCTTCACCCCGAGGCTAACTCGGTACTGATGGCGGTCACCGTCCGACAGCTACGCCGCAATTTCGATGCGGCAAAGGCGGACATAAAACGCCCGAAAACCGTTTGATTATGACCTCACGTGCGGCCGTAAAAAGCGATTATTAGACCGGATCACCCTTGCTTTAGGAGCTGATCCGTGCCCGCCAACATCGACACCTCCCCACCTAAATTCGCCGCCGCCCAGAGAGCTATGCCGCACAATCGCGGCGAGCGGCGCGCCCAGGCGGCTCAAGCTAAAGAGCAATCAGCATTGCCCGAGGCGCGCGGTCCGCCCTTCGTGCTCGATATCGATAATCTGCCGCCGTTGTTGCGGGTCACCGACATCTGTCGCGATAACAAGCGCGGCTACCCCGGCATTCTGCCGATGACCAGATCAGCATTTCTGACGGCGGTCGAGGACGGGTACATCGCCAAGGGGATCAAGCTCGGCCGCAAAGTCGTAGCCTGGCGCCGGGAAGACATCCTCGACATCGTCAAGAATGGCGTCGACGGCCGCCGTAAACAGGGGCGCCGCGCCCGCGAACGCGCGGCCCTGCGCCAGGCCGCGGCCGGCGGTGCCGATCCGCAACTTCGGTCTTTAACGGCAAAACCGGAATAGCGCTCCCCTCTCTGCTCAGCCTGCCGGTGGCGGGCGAAACAGCGGGGGAAGCGGGGGGCCTGGACAGCCTCTATCAATACGCTGTTTTTGCTCGGATTGCCACCTGGCCTTTTCCACGAAGGGAAGGTCCATGGCATCGACAAACACCGATCCGGAAACTCTCGCGGGCAATGCGCCAGGTCCGCGCCGCTGCCGTCAACTGCTCCGCATTCATCCCGCCTGCGAGTTGTTTCCGCTGCTCCCCGATGACGAGCTACGGACCCTCGGCGAGGACATCCGGAAACATGACTTCTAAGCCCAATCGCGTTGTGGGTGCCGGCGGATTATCACCCGGTCTTCGGGCCAGAAGATGTTGCCGAAGTCTATCTGCTCGACGGCGGGAATAGGCTCGACGCCTGCGAGATGGCTGGTATCGACGTGCTCGACGCGTTCATAAACCCGATGGTCCTAAGCTACGACTATTATTATGCGCCCGATCATCCCGACCCTGCGTTCGGGGAGCGCATCGATCCCTACGAGTTCGTGATCAGCGCCAACATTCACCGTCGCCATCTGACGAGGGCGCAAAAGCAGGAACTGATCGAAAAGCTACTCCGCGAGAAACCGGAGCGGTCGGATCGGCAGACCGCTGAATTAGCCAAGGTGGATCACAAGACCATCGGTAAAATTCGGGCCGATCTGCAAGCAACTGGGGAAATTCCCCAGTTGGCCCACAATGTCGGCAAGGACGGGAAGTCAAGGCAGCGGCGCAGGCTCCCTCTCACGCCGTTACAGCCACGGTCGCGCAACCTACCGACCGCTGGGGCGCCGATCTTCTACTCGCGCAATCCCGATCCCGACATCACTGCTGCCATCGAACTGAAAACGGCGCTCCCGTCCCTGCCGAAATCGACCAACGGTGCCAAGCCGCCCGGACGAGAGCACAACGAGGCCATCGCCGCCATTGTCGGCCATCTGCGCCACAACCCGACAATGTTTCTCAGCGACGTCGCCATGCTCATGGCAGACGATCGGGCGCGGCTCGCCAGGGTCTCGATCTTCAATCGCCGCGCCGCGCTCGCCAAGATCGCCCAGTCATTGGGGTTGCGCATCGCCGACAACGCCTGGAACGGCGAGTGACGATGGCGGAACTCCTTGCCGGCCGCTTTGCGACGATCCTCGCCGATCAGGCGATCGAACTCGGTAAGGCGGCCGAGCACCTCGTCTGCGCCGATCTCATTCGTTATCCCAATGCGGAGCCGCCGCGATGACCGCCGATCGCCGGCTGTTGCGTCTGGTCGCCTTCAAGGAGATGCGCAAGGGCGGCTTGATCGGGTTCGCCACGGTCGAGATCACGCCGCCTGGCCTGATCGTCGTCGATTGCCCGCTGCGGGTGAATGGCGTGGGCGCTTACTGGTGCGCCTTGCCGGTCCTCAAATGGCGTGATCGCGACCGCGGCGACCGCTTCAGCGCGCGCGTCGTCGAGCTCGTCCGTCAGCAATATCCGGGGGCGCTGCCGTGAGCGAACGAGATATTGGCGAAGTCTATGCCCGGCGGCGGCAGTATTGGCAAAACGGCTATCGACCGATCGAGATCTGGAACCCCGACCAGACCGTCACTGACGCCGGCGACAAACTCAATTCACCGGGCAAACAGCCGCGCGGCCCCGGTTGGCTAAAGCGTGCGCTGCAGGACCCGCCCGAAGCGGTGCGCATCGCGCCCGATCCGCGCGCCCTCAATACCGGCTTGGCCTGCGTGCGGATTGTCGGTGCGGATGTCGATGTACCAGTTCAGGGGCTGGCCGATCAGATCGTGAACCTGGCCGAAGTCGCATTCGATCCCACCCCACTGGTGCGCATCGGGCTGGCGCCGAAGATCCTGCTCGTTTACCGCAGCGACACTGCTTTCAGCAAAATCCAGACGCCCGAGCTGTTCTTGCCGGACGGCACCAAATGCAAGGTCGAACTGCTCGCCAAAGGCCAGCAATTCGTCGCCGACGGCATTCATCCGGACACCGGCCAGCCGTATTGGTGGACCGGCGAAAACCCCGAGACGGTACGCCTCGACGAACTGCCGGCGATCGCCGAGGAACAGGCCCGCCTGTTCATCGAGGACGCTGCGCGGCTATTGCGCGCGGCCGGCGCGAAGGAGAAGGCAAAGCCGAAACGGCACGACCCCGACCCAGGGCAGGGGGGAAAGTTCTTCAGCAACGTGAATCGCCTCGCCCTCGCCGATATCAAGGCTTGGATCCGCGCCATCTTCCCCCGCGCCCGCTTCGAGCCCGGCACCGGCGCCTGGCGGGTTTCGTCAAGTGATCTCAATCGCAACCTCGAGGAAGACATCAGCGTCCACCCCGACGGGATCCAGGATTTCGGCGAGGAAGAGCCGCTGACGCCAATCGACCTGGTGCTGCGCTACGCCGCTGTCAGCACCCCGCTCGATGCCGCGGTTTGGCTGTGCGACAGGTTGGGCATCGATCCTGCGAGCATCGGCTACCGCCGCGGGCCTCGGCAAAAGCCAGATAATACTCCGCCCGGCGGAGACTGGCCCGCACCGGCACAATTGCTCGACCTGACGCCAACGCCATCCTTCCCGAGCAACTTCCTCCCAGGCGCGCTCGGCGAATTTGCCGAGCAGCAGGCCTACGACCTGCAAGTACCGCCGGATTTCCTCGCCATCCCACTATTGATCGCCGCCGCAACGGCGCTCGGCAAAGAATTTCGCATGGCCCCCAAGGCGCACGCCACCTGGACCGAGCGCGCCTGTCTGTGGGGCGGCATCATCGGCGATGTCGGCGATGGCAAGAGCCCGAGTTTCAACGCCGCGTTCATCCCAATATGGGCGCTGCAGGCCAAATTCCGCGAGCAATTCAAGGAAGCTTTGGACGCCTACGAAAGCAAGGCCAGGCTCGCCAAAATGGTCGACAAGCAATGGCAACGCGAGGTTGCCAAAGCGCTGGCCAAGGGCGCGCCGGCGCCGGAACGGCCGGACGATGCACAAGCGCCGGAAAAGCCGACACCGCGCCAACTCACCACCAATGATGTGACCCAAGAGAAGATCGCGGACTTGATGCAACAGAACCCGCGCGGCATCTTGCTCTACCGCGACGAGCTTTCCGGCTGGTTTCGCAGCTTCAATCAATATCGCCCCGGGTCGGACGAGCAATTCTACCTGCAATGCCACGCCGGCGGCCCGTGGCTGCAACACCGCAAGAGCGGCGTCGACATCATCATCCCCGATGTCTACCTCAACATTTGTGGCGGGTTTCAGCCCGATGTCGTCGCCGAAGTCCTAGCCCGCCGGCCCGGCAAGGGGGACAGCGGCATGGCCGCCCGCTTCAGCCTCTTGGTCTGGCCCGACCCGATCAGGCGGCAGTGGGTCGACAACTCGCCCGACCGCGAATTGCGATCGCAGGTCACCGGGTTGTTCGCCCAACTGCTGGACAAGGATCCCGAGGCTTTTGTCGGACCCCGGACGGAAGGCACCGGCCACGTCGCCCCGTTCCGCTTCACCCCCGAAGGGCATGACATATTCCGCGATTGGTACATCGCACATCACCAGGCGCAGGACGCGCTCGACCGCGACGCTTCGCTCAAAGGGCACTTCGCCAAATTCGACGGGCTATTCGCCAGCCTGGCGCTGGTCCATCACCTGATCCGCCATACCCTTGGCAAGTCGATCGAGCCGGCCCGCGTCGATGCGATCACCGCGATCGCGGTCCGCGGCTTCATCGACGACTACCTGCGGCCGCATGCCCGCAAGATCTACCGCCACCTCGGGCGCGACCCCGGTTTTGACGGCGCGAAGCGGATTGCCCAGTGGATCCTCGACAGCCCCGACATCACCAGCTTCACTGCCCGTGAGATCAGCCGCAAACAGTGGGCCGGCCTCACCGGGCGCGACGAGAACACCGGCAAGAACTATCTGCGCGCCGCGCTGGAGCACCTCGACAACGTCGCCGGCTGGGTGCGCGCCGAGGAAATCCCTGCCGGTCCGCACGGAGGGCGGCCGACGACCGTCTATCACGTCAACCCACGGATCGCCCGACGACGCGTTTTTGGAGGGGTTTCGTAAAAACCGTACTGACAAAACCTAATAGGGAGAAATCAATGGCTTACGTAGTCGTTTCTGCCAATCCAGAGGTTTTGTCAGTTTTGTCAGTTCTGCGCGGTGGATATAAAAAAATTTTGTTCGACTTACTTACTTACTTACCTTTAATAGAATTGGCCACGAACGCGCCCCCCGGTGGTCGGCGGCCTTGGGAAAAAACGAATTTTTTTCCTTCTCCCGCAAAAACCACTGACAAAACTGACAAAACCTCCGCGTGGAGCGCAAGTGGTTGAAATCTCGGGAACGCCAATGCCCGATGACGACGATACCAAACTGACAAAACCTCTGCACGGTGCGCAAGTGGTTGAAATTCAATAAGGAGAGGAGAGGCTCTGATGCGACGGGTAGAGGCAGACAGCACGACATTACTCCGCCAGGCGCCGATGACGGCGGGGGAGTATATGGATAAGGCCATCGAGAACTACGCAAAAGCGCACCCCGAGCTGATCGCCGCGTTTATGCAAGCCGCGGCGATCGACATGGGAACGGCGCTCATTGCTGGTCCGATCGAAGATCTCTCAGTGTCTGACTACGAATCGGAAAGGTTGTATCAAGTTCGTACCACTCGCCTGATGAGGAGCTGAATCGAAGCGATCAGCAGCCACGCTTTGGCGCTGGCGATCGACGCCTCAAAGTCCTTGGCGAGGCGGCGGTTGCGATTGAGCCAGGCGAAGGTTCGTTCCACGACCCACCGGCGCGGGAGGACTTCAAAACCGGCGGCACGGTCGCAACGCTTGACGATTTCGACGGTCCAGTCACCAAACTTGGCGAGCGCGTCGCGGAGCTTTTGGCCGGCATAAGCGCCATCGGCGAACAGATGGCGCAACCATGGGAACAGGTCGTAGAGGTCTTGGATCACCAGGACCACCCCGTCGCGGTCCTGCACATCGGCGGGATGGATCGCCGCGCCAACCAGCAGGCCGATCGTGTCGGTGACGATGTGGCGTTTGCGGCCTTTGATCTTTTTGCCGGCGTCGTAACCGCGCGGCCCGCCGCTCTCGGTGGTTTTGACCGATTGGCTGTCGATCACCCCGGCCGAGGGGCTCGGCTCGCGACCCGCCGCCTCGCGCGCCTGCAGTAGCAGCTCGAAATTGATCCGCTCCAAAGTGCCGTCGTCGCGCCACCCGTAAAAGTAACGCTGCACCGTCGAGTAGTGCGGAAAATCGCCCGGCAGCATCCGCCACTGACAACCGGTCCGCGCGATGTAGAACAACGCGTTGACCACCGCCAGCAGGGCCGTCTTGCGCGGCCGCCCCAGCTGGCGGGGCGCGGGTAACTGGGGTTCGATCATCCGCCACTCAGCTTCGGTCACATCACTTGCGTAGCGCAGCCCCTTGCGCAGATACTGCGGCCGAGTGATTTCGGTCCACATGTTGTGCCTCGATGCTTGTTCATCACAATCATCTAACCACAACTAGCTGAGATCACTCAATTCATTTCGGGTCCGACACTCAGAGACGCTGCAGCCGGTCGTCGAGAAATTCGCCTTTCGGACGAGATGACATGGCTGCCGCCGAGGCCCTCTCCTCGAGCGAGGTCGACGCGATCGCCGCCGGGTGCGGCGTCTTGGCGGTGGTCGGGCGGATCGATCGCGGTGCTGATCTCGGGCCGGTGCTGGCCGCGCTCAAACGCCGGCCACGACAGCAGGGCTATCAGGCGCTGACCGGCGCCGCCTCGCTCTACACCACCCGTGCGCAGCTCGGCGTCGGTGATCGGGCGGCAAACCGGGAGCTTGCCGATCGGCTCGCGACGATGGCGGCGGAACAGTGGTTCGCGCCGGCCGGCGGAGCGCCGTAAAGAATGTTCCACATGGGGATCATCCGTTACGAGACCTGCCGGGTGATCCTGCCCGAGGTTCCGGTCCTTGGTGGCGGCGCTGGTTGCGGTAAGGATGCAGATCCGCGCAAAAGCTGGATTGCAATAGTGAAGATGGCGGGTCATTCTGCGGTTCTGCAAACAAGAAATGTTGCAGAAGGGCAGAGGGGGTTGGATGAATGGCGAGCGGTGCGAAATGGAAGGTGCAAGAGCTTGGTCTCGTCAAGGGCGCGGCAAAGGCGCGGCAGTCCGAAGACCGGCTACGCGCCGACGCCTGGCGGAAAAACCGCGAAGCCGAGCTCGAGGACGTCGTCAATCGCACTTACACCGGCATGGAATTTCCAGAAATACGCGCACTAGTCGACAAGGCGTCCGAGGTGCTCCGCCCGATTATTGAAGAATTCGACCGGGCCATCGCAGAACGCTACCCGGCCGAATTTGCCCGGCCGCGATTGAGCTTCGGCGTCAGTCCCGGCGGCATCCCCGAGAAGATGCGCGATAAAGTCCGCCGCGATGCCGCTAAGCACCTGAACGCTCGGCATGGCTTCATGTTGGCCAACTCCGCCAACTTCGTGAACAACATCGTCTCCGGCGCCACCCTGCGCGCCACGGACAACCCCGAGGTCGCCGACGTGTTGGAACAGTTGGCGGCTCCCAACCGCGCCACGCCAACATTGGAGCCGCCAGGACCGGCGATCGGCATCCTGCGCCGGTTGTTGCCATACCCCGAAGAATGGGGCTTTGCCGGCTATGATGGCGCCGGCTCGCCGCTGTTGCCTCAGTCCGCGCCGCACAAGGCCCTTCCCGCACCGGATGACGATGAATGAGCGAGCTTCCGTTCGGCTTTGTGATCGGGCCGCCAGTGCCGGAATTGCAGATCAACGAAAGCCGGCGGCGGGATGGTGACTACTGCTATGACTGGCGCGCCCGGCGAGACGCCCTAAGCGATATCGCGGCCAGCCAAGAATTCCCTATGCCTGTCGAGGTCGCCGCGCCGGAGTCGCTGCGCACCGAGCAAGTGTTTGGCTGCTCCGGTGGATTGGACAGCTCGCGATATCGAGAGGCAAACAAGTTTCGGACCATGCAGGCCATGGTCTGGGAGGAAGCGCGGATCGCACTCAACCGCCTGGTCGTACCGCTACGGTTTGACAGCGGGGGAACGAGCGAGCTTGTCGCCCTTGCCGAATTCGCCCTCACCGCGATCGGCTTTGTCGGCTTTGTCGGCCCGCGCGGTGAGCATGCGGTAAAACTGCGCGAGGCGCTCGACGATGCGGCAACGACCCTGTACCTGCGCCTGAGCACGAAGTTGCAGGTGGTGGAGAGCAACGCCCGCGCGCTCGCTCGCCCGATAACGCTGCACGGCGACCTGCGCGGCAGTCATGAGGACGTCGCAAACTCGATCGTGCGCGCCTTCTGGACGCCGGTGCCGACCACGGCCGAGGAATGGGTGCCGGTCGTCGAGGCAACGTCAGAGCAGGCGGCGGCCGCGCTCGATTATCTGCGGGCGACGCTGGCCACATGGGATGCGCGGCGCCCGGTCGCGGCTGGCATCCTCGAGCGGCTGGGTAAACGTGAGGCGCCGACCGCGGCGGAATATGCAGCGGCCGTCCACATCGCCGATATGCTCGTCTTCACCAGCGAGAAGCTGCTGACGCTTTACGCCGGCCTGATGCACTCCATGCCGATCTACCGGCTGTATCCCACCATTTCCGAGCGGGAAGCGATCGCCTTGTGGTGGCCATGGGGCCAGCCCGCGCCATTGGTCGATAGGGTCCCCCCGCGGCCGCCAAAACCCCGGAAGCAACAACTGGATCCGTCGATCATTACAGCGAAGCGGCCGCAGGACGTCGTGCGCGAAGTCATCGAGAAAACCGGCATCAACCGCACGACGGCGCAACGCATGACGGCACCGATGCGGAAGCAGATGCGGTGGGAGCGGCAGTGGCAGGCAAGACAGCTGTTGATGGAAGGTTTGACCAAGGCGGAAGTCGCTCGGCGGGTCGGCCTCTCCCCTTCTCGGATCTCGGCGCTGTTCAAGGGGAAGCGGTTCTCGGACACCAGCTCGCGCGTCGCATTACTGGCTGCCGCATTTCGCGACGACGAAACGAGCTGATCGAATGCGCTGCGAACTGATCAATCTCGGGCGTGGACAGCCGGCGATCGTCTGCGGCCGCGGTCCGGCGCGCCAGGCGCACTGCTGTGAGTGCGGTGCACCGGCTCGCTTTCAGTGCGACGCGCCGGCGCCGACGAGAAAGAGCCGCACGTGCGATCCCATTTGTGCGCCGTACATCGCCGGCGACAACGCGCCGGCATCGACTTCTGTCCCGAGCACGACCGGCAGCTCGATCTGCCCGGCCTGTAAAAAATCGAATCGCGGGTCCTTCCTGGCCGACCCATAAGGTGCGGGGCGGATAGGGACAGATCGTTACTAGGGTCTGCCGCGGAAATTTATTTGGGAAATTTTCGGGGATGGCGGCTCAGGGCGAGCGGGGCGGGGCGAAGACCAAGGCCTCGACGCGGCGGCGGTCGACGAGCTCGCGCTGGCGGATTTTGAAGGTCAGATCGTTGTGCTGGGCGCGGGTAACGGTCAATTCGGTCTGCACCCGCATCAGGGTGTCGATTTGGGGATTGGGTTCGTCCGCCATCTTAGGCTGCCTCGATGCGCGCGGCCTCGGCGACGAGATCGCCAATTTCCGCTTTAACGCTTTCGTTAAACCGGGCCAGCAACTCGTAGGCGCGATCCGGTTCGAGCCCGGTCAGCTTGGCAAATTCTTGGCTGTAGCGTTGGGGGATTTGGTCGAGGGCGGCGAGGAAGGTGTGCGCCTCGGCGATTGCCTGGGCAGTGACATCCTTGCGAACAAGATATTGCTCGCGGGCCTGCTCGAGGCGGTCCTTGGCCAGGCGCAGCTTGGCGAGACCGGCGACGATCTTGGCTTCGGCCGAGCGCCGGCCCTGATCATCATGCTGAATGCTGATGCGGGTCTCGCCGCGCGGCGGCCGGCCACTGCCTGGGGCGCGGCGGACGCGATACCAGGCAGCATCGGCTTGCGCAGGATCGATGCGGCCGCGGGCGACGCGGCGAATATTGCCGAGGTTGATCTGATGGCGGATGGTTTCGTCGCTGACATTGCGGGCTTTTGCGTATTCGCCGATCGACATGCTACTTCTGTCTGCGGACATGGCCTCGATCCCGAGCTTCTTCGACTATCCAGCACCCGATGCCGAACTTGCGGTCGCCAATTGGGCCGAGCACTACCGGGTTTTGACTTCGCGCAGCGCGGCCGAACCCGGCCCCTATCGTATCGATCGCACGCCTTATTTGCGAGAGCCCTTGGATGCTCTTGGCGTCGCCTCGCCGATACAGCGTGTAAGTCGGACGAGTGAGAGAAAGGCGCCCTACAGCGCCCTTCTTGCGGTTATTCGCGGTCTCTGCGGTCGATGACCGCTTGGCCCTCCACTGCCAAACGCAGCCGTTCGGCGTCGGGATCGCCGCTGTGCTGCTTCAGCTCGTAGAGCCAGCCGCCGGGCTGCCAATCCTGATCGTCCGCATCCGGCAGGCCCGGGACTTCGCGGCGCTGGCCATCTTGCCAGATATCGTCGACCAGCGGCACCAGGGGTTCGACCCGCCGCAGGTTCTTCTGCCGCTGGCTGATCGCCGCTATGGCAGCTTGCTTGACGGTGCGACCGCGCACCTCGTCGACATAAAGCTCGAGATAGCCGGTTGCGGTCAGGAACATCCCGCCCCAATCGAAGGCCGAGGCGTTTAGGCCTTCCATGCTGCTGCGGATCACCACCCGGCAGGTGACGCCAAAGCGAAACTTGCAGGTGATGATAAACCCACCCTTCTGGCCCCACAGCGGCACCTTGCCGGGGGCGGCCGCCAACAGTCGCGCCAGGCGGTCCTCGGCGTCGTAGTCTTCTTCGTCGAGAGGCGGCAGCCGGTCGGCAATGATCTCGAGATGGTTGCGCAGATTGCCGCACGTTTCCCGATCGTCGAGCCGCATGGCGGCATCATAGGCTTTGAGGTCGGCGCGGGCCTGGTTCATCAATCCCGCTTCATCGCCGGGCAGCTCGCGGGCCAGGCGGAACAGATATTCGTCCCGGGTCGCCGGCGGCAGAAAATCGAACACCGGCTGGAAGCCGGGCTCCTGTCGTGTTCGCAACATTGAGTTCTCCATTTCGCAGGGATTTCTGATCGGCATTCAGCCTCATCAGGCAGCGTCTTACGCTGCGACCGGGCCGATGCCCGGTTTCGGCTTAGTTTGCGTTCACTGGTTGAGTTTGGCCTTGAGCTGGTGAAAGTACGGCGGCTTTTCTTGGATCACCCGGCCCTTATACGTTGCCCCGCCCTTTTCGTCGGGGGCAAGCTCGAGGCCGCGCTCGACCGCCAGATTAAAGGCGCGTGTCACCCCAACGCCGTCCGTGGCCATGATGGCGCGGATCACCGGCGAATTGTAATTGCTGCCGTATTGCTTGAAATGCAGGGCGATGCCCGCTTCCAGCACCTTGTCGTGGACCGCTTCGAGCCAGGCGAATTGCATCGGCCTGGCCTTGGGGCCGCTCTCGCCGCCGGTCAGCACCCAATCGAGCCCGGTAAAGTCGAGCTGATCGGCCGGGGCGGTGATCGGCTCGACCGAAGTAAACGCGGTAAACTCGCCGACCCGCTCCTTGGTGCCGCGCATGATGTCGAGCATCCGCTTGACCCGGTTGTCCTCGGCGGTTACTCCGAGCCAGAAATGCGCCGGCATGCCGCGTCTGTAGCGGTCCTCGACGATGCGCCGCATCCGTCCCGGCCGCTTGGTCAGGATCTGGATAATCGTATTCGGGTGCTGCTCGAAGGCGTCGAGGGCCTCGTGAATAAACCGCTCCGGGATGCTTTCGTGCCAGAAGTCGCTCAGCGAATTGACGAACACCAGCTTGGGCTCGACCAGCCCGTCGGCGCCGATCGCCGGGGCGAACTTGCGCAGGTCTTTGAGCCGCTGCGGGAAGTAGCGGATCTGTTCGAAAAAGCCGCCGCCATAGACCCGGTTCACGGTGACGTCGGCATAGCAATGATCGCAGGCCGCCGAGACGCGGGTGCAGCCCACGGTCAAATTCAAGGTTCCGGTACACCAGCTGATTTTTGAATTGGGTACAGTCATTTGTGTCCCCCTAGTTGACTGCAGCGGTCGGATCGACCATCTTCGTCCCCGAGATCATGGGTTCCCACGATCTCCATTTTGCAGAAACTGGCGGGCCACAACGGGCCCGCCGTTTTTGTCATCGTTTGCACCACAATCGACGCCAGGCAGGCGCCAACTCCAAAAGCGGCGACTGTCCGATCATGTGTGCGACGCGGCGTGGTAGTTCCGCGGCTTGCCCTTGGGGGGCATCGGGCTCGGTGTCGCGGCAGATCTGAAGCCGGGTCGAGCGCCACCTGGGTCGGCCATGGCGGGCAAGCGCCTTCTCCCAGCCGATAAACTCCTCGACTGAAAGCGCGTAGCGCCGGCACACCTCGTCGAACGTCCCGAGCGCACCGCTTGGACGACGGTTTGTTGTTTGCGCGCCGTCGTCCAGCGCTGCCCCGGTTCGGGCAACTGTTCCATTTGGTTCTCCATATTTTTGCAGGGATTTTTGCTAGGATTGACCGCAGCAGAACCAGTCCCGCTCTTCCCGCTGGCCTCGCGGTCGGGCTCAAACCGACGCGGGCGCCGAGGCGAGATGGGCCGAAGGCGGTGTCCGGGACGCTCCGGGCAGCGCTCCGCCTTCGTTCGCGATCCCTCGGGTTAATTGCGAACAGGACTGGTTCTGCGGCGCGACTTTCCGCTAGCCGCTGGTGGAGGGCGGCTTTCAACCGGGCGTCACCCGGTCTCATCAGGCGGATTACTTGGCGGCGGCGGGCTCTTTGATCCGCCAGTCGAGGCAACGCGTGGCGACTTCCTCGGCCGACAGGCCGCTTTCCCACCAACTGTCGATCGGCACCCCATCGGCGAGCTGCGATAGGGTCAGCCCGTCATTGTCGCGCGACAGGACCGCGTTGACCTCGGCATAGAACTTGGTCAACGCCTTGGTCTTGACTGTCCCCTTGAGCTTGCCGCGGTGCGAGGCGGTCAACTCGGTGGTTGCGTCCGGTGCGTCCGCAGCTGCGGACGCCCAGTCCTTTTTCGGTGGGACAAAGCCGACCGGTTGATCCGGCTGCGACAGCCGCATCACCGCTTCCTCGTCGCCTTCGTCTAGCGTCTCGGGCGCCGGCAAAGCCGGTGCCGTGCGCCCGACGATCGCGTCGATCCGCGCGTCATATTCGGCGATCTTCTTTTGGATCGGTCGCGAGGTCGGCAACTTGGCGAGCTTCTTTTCCCACCTGGTGCGATGCGCCCGCAACGCTGCGAGCGTGCCGGCGATCGGCCCGGCGATGACGCGCATGGTCGCTTGCGTGATCTGCACATCCTCGCTGACCACCGGCATCAACACCAACGCTGCTCCGGGTCGCCCCGGAAAAATGATCAGCGTCGGCTTGCCTGGTCCCGATGAAGCAAAGATTTGCAACGTGTTCGATTCCAGCAGCTTGGCCAGATCGGCCACCCCTTTGAGGTAGCCGGCCTGATAGCCGGTGCTCTCGAGATCGACTGTGGTGCGCGCCGACAGGTCGATATCGCTGAAAACGTTGCCGTAAACCGGGAACTTGTCGGCCACCGGAAGGGTCCGGAAGCTGACAACCTCGTGAGGGTCCGACAACATCAGCCGCGGCGCGTTCGTCTGATAGGCGATCACGGCATTCTCGGCGCCGATCTTTTCGAGCATCGCCAGCTGCTCTTTCAACAGATCGAGCGACAGGGTGACGCCGCCGCCGAGCCATTGGGGTAAGGTTTCCTCGGCGCTGACCCCGATCGAATAGGCGAACAATTGCCGCCCATCGGTCGCGGTAACCCGAATTTCACCTTCCAGCGCGGCGACATTGACGCCTTGCAAATTGGCCGGGATGTCGGATTTCTTGCCGCTGACCTCGGTCCGCTTCGCGCCGGTAACACTGAGCGCCGCCTTGAGGGCGACGATCGGCACGGTGACCGGCTCAAGCGGGGCAACGGGCTCGGCCGCGGTTTCATCCGCTGGGATGACCGCGACCTCGCGCGACGATTCCTTCTCGTCTTCGAGTTCCATATTGGATTCTCCATTTTGCAGGGTTCGGGATTTGGCTTCCCGTTAGCCCCGGTTGGTTCCGAGGCTTTCGGCTGCCGGCCAGGCAGCCTCGTCAGACGGGCTATATCGACAGTATGATTTCCTCGGCACCGAAGACCTGTTCGGCACCGCAGCTTTCGCACTTGTAGTTGCGGGCATCGGGCTCGCAACCCTCGGCCTCTTCGCCGCAGATCAGGCAAAAGCCCGGGTTGTCGAGCTCGAACATCTCGCGTTGAGCGGCTTCCATGACCCGTTCCACGGTGATCGAGGGATGCCACAGCTCGCGCTCCAACATCGCTCAAAACTCCTCCACTGGCTCATCGTGCCAGTAGTTCGGGTCGCTCAGTACGTCCGGACGATAATGCGAGAGCTTCTCGCGCTCGCAATCGTCGCAAACATAGGTGAGAAAGATGCCGCGGGCATCTTGGGCCGCGCGGCGCGGCTGACGGGAGCCGCAACTGCATGGTTGGGCCATTTCAGCTACCGATCGGCGCCATGACATTGAGCGCGACTGTCAGGCCGCTCCGCTTGCCATAGCTGATCGGCACGGCACCATGGGTCGATCCGACCAGCTTAGTCTTGCCGGTCGATGACGGTGTGCCGGACCTGGTCAGATCGATCGTGATCACCAGCTTGTCGCCGGTGACTTTGAGGTCGACGTTGTCCATTGGATTCTCCATTTTGCAGGCGGTGAGATACCGCGACGCTCGACCTTGCGGGCCGAGCGTTGTCGGCCTTTCTCAAGGGCCTCGTCAGGCGGCGGGTCAGTCGATCCTCCAGCGGGCAAGTAGCCCGTCGAGGTCGGCATAGAGTTCGGTCTGGCCGGTCGGCGGCAACAAGATGTTGCCGACGAACACCGTCAGACCGTGGCCTTCAACGAGGTAACCGCAATCGGCCAGCGAACCGTCGCCAAGCCGCCGCATCAGCGGCAGCTTGGGCCGGTGCGGCCAATGATCGGGGTTGGCGATCATTGACCGCGCGCGATCAGCGCCCATTAGGCGGCCAGCAGCTGCTCGTAATGGGCGATCTTCTCTTTGATCGCGGTCCGCGTCTTGCCGCGGGTGCCCGGCAATTTGCCGAGCAGCATCGTGCGATGCGCGCGATAGGCCGCAGTCTTGCGGTCTGCTGGCTGGCGCACCGGCTTTGCCGGGGCATCTTCCAGTTCGGCATCGTACATCGCCAGGGCTTGCATCAGGCCTGCCCGTGCGACTTCGTTGACCGTGCTCTCGAGCAATTTCACCACGTTGGTCCGCTGTGCGCGGATGGCGGCAAAGGTCCGGGTGCTGTTGACGATTTCGCTCATTCTGATCTCCATTTGCAGGGGTTTTGCTGCGTCGGGCGCAGCGACAAGCGCCCCGATCGGACGCTTGTCGCTGAGTCCAGAAAGCCCCGGCATTGCTGCCGGGGCTCTCGGTTTCGTTTTGGAAAATCCTGCATCTTGGAGGCGCGATTGCAGCTCTGCGCGGGCATCTTTCCGTTTGGGTCTTAGGCGAAAAGCCTGGGACTCGATGGTCCAGCCCGGGCCGCATTTCTGAAACGGGAAGTCTCCCGCCAGCGCCTGGCGTAGCCTGCCGATCTCCCTAGGCCGGCTTGGAATATGGTTGCCTAGGGTTTCCGCCGATTTGCCGGTTTAGGATCGATCCTGGCGGGCAATCGATCCGAGCGGGTCGGGAAAACCCGCGCCTGTTTCAGTCTCTCCGTGCACCCCCTTTCGGGTTTCGCGGGAGGGCGGGATGCCCTCCCTGGTGTGTTTCAGTGAAGATAATGTAAGCACAGGTTGTAGGATTGTCAAGGGGTTTAATCAACGAAATCAAATAGATAGGGGATTTTGGGAGAAGTGGCGCTAAGGTGTTGAAAGCAGGCCCGCAATCTCGGGTTGTGGGGCGGAGGGAATGGGCGAAGTGTGGCGGAATGTCGCAGATCGAGGGGCGAGGGCGCGGCGGGAAAGAGGGCGCGCGGAGGGGGAAAGGGTCCGGAGGAAAAGGGGGATGAGGGCGCGGAGGGCGCGCGGAGGATGAGGGAGGTGATCCCGGTGGGAGGGGAAGGTGGGCGAAGGAAAAAGGGCGCTGGAAGGCGCTTAAAATGGATTTGGGGATAACGCGCGCATCGATATCGGGTAGGACACGGCTAGGTTGAATATCGGGCGAGCCGGAATGGCGCTTCGAAATCGCGTTTGATTGGTCGGCGTTCGAGGGCGCGATCGCCGCACTAACCCCGCCTGCGCTCGCCTCTCACCGACGCGCAGGGTTAAATGCCGGCTACCGTTGTGAAGCCGATCGGAACGACGATCGCCGGCCGGCCGAACACGAGGCCAGCGCGTAGCCGACGGCGATTGCGACCACCAGCCCCGCCAGTAACACGCTCAAGTTGATGGGCCAACGGCTTCGACGGACGGCCCTGTCACGCATTTCGTGGAAGAGGCCTCCGGGCCAGTGAACCAGCCCGCCATCTCCTCGAAAAACGCCGGGCATCTGGCCGCGTGTCGGTTGAGTTACCCTGCTCGTGCTGCCAAGCTACGGTCGCGCGCGTCGCCTCGGCGCGCCTCGGGCAAAAGGAGACGGGCATGGCCATGCAACTCGGGCACGTCCACATCAAGACCAGAGAGGATCCGCAGAAGGTCGCAAAGTTTTACATCGACAATTTCGGGGCGACCGTGAAGCGGGAAACTCCCGGCCGCGGCTGCCAGCTCGACCTGCACGGCGTGCAGCTCAACGTGACGACCATCAACTCCGACCAGAACCATGAGCAGCATGTCGGCATCGAGCACATCGCGATCGAGACCGACGATTACCCCGGCGCCCTCGCGAACCTTAAGAAGAACGGCGCGCAGGTCCTAGAGGAGCGGTTCAACAACGGTCGGCATATGTGCTGGGTTGCCGCGCCCGACGGCGCGCAGATGGAGCTGATCGAGAAGGTCTGAGTGAGGACGGGGCCACCCCACAGCTATACGCCTGCTGGCGGGCTAGGCGCTGGGAACTCGCCGGGCATCCGCGTGACGCCGAAGCGTGGCGCATGATGCACGATTTCGCGAATCAGCCCGCTTCCGAGCGCTGGCGTTTCCCTTTTGCGACATTCACATTGCGCTCGCGCAAGTCGTGGCTGGCGACGACGCGGCGCTCGAGGTACGCGCACGGCAGATCGACGAGCTCGCGCACGAGGGTCGTTATCCCTCCGGCCCCTGCGTTCCGGCAGTGGTTTGCGCGCCTTTGCCGCGCGGTCGAACGGCGAGACTTCGCCGCCGCGATCGACGCGCTTGAACCGATTACCGGCGAACTCGAACGCATCGGCGGTTAGCCGCGCACAGCTCGACCTGGTGGAGTTCACGCTGTTGAAGGCCTATCTGAGCGCGGCTCGCCCGGACGATACGCGCCAGATGCTGAGCGGGCGGCGTCGAAGCTCCTCGATCATTCCCGTTGCCGGGCCGGCGACAGTGCCGTGATCGACGAAGCGACGGTGACTTCACCTGGATCGATCTCGTGACGAGCGGTGTTTCCACGACCCCAGCCGGCGGCTCACGCCGGCTGTGCTGAACGCCGCTTTCGCGCCCGATACCCGCCGTTCGCGGGACAGCGACTGAACCGCTGGAGTTGACCGAGGCTGTGGGAAAACGCGCGATAGGAGGTGGGCGATGCGCTGTGTTTGGCGGCCATGGCGGTCGCGCCGCCGGTAGATCGGCTGACGCGTGCGGCTTGAACAAAGCGATCAGGCCCTGATCGCCGCCATCAGTGGTTCCACGCCGAAGATCGTGATCATTCGCTTCAGGTTATAGGCCAGGACGTGGAGGCTCATCTCGGTTCGGACCTTGTCGAGGGTCCGGGTCAGGAAGTGGGTGGCGCCCATCCAGGCCTTGAGGGTGCCGAACGGGTGTTCGACGGTCTGTCGTCGCACCCCCATGGCCTCGGGCATGCGGTCGAGCCGATCCTGCATCCTGTCGAGCACGTCCTCATTCACCCAGCGCTTGATGCGCCGCAGCTGGGTCGGCGTGCACCGGGGTCTGAGCGGACAGGTGAAGCAGGCGCGCAGGTGGCGGTAGAAATCGAAGTCTTCGGTGTGATCCGCCCGGCGCCTGGCCTTGGTGAGTTTTGCGCCCGCCGGGCAGGTGTAATGATCGTGCTCGGCGTCGTAGATGAAGTCCTGCCGGGTGAAAAAGCCGCGTTTGGCGCCGCTCGACGTCAGGGTTTTGGGCATGACAGGCGCGACGCCCGTGCCTTCGCACGACAGGACCTGGTCGCCGTTGAAGTAGCCGCGGTCGGCCAGGGCGGTGACCTGCGCGCAACCCGTGGCCTGCTGTGCCTTGAACGCCATGGGCGCAAGCTGGTGGCGGTCGTACCCCTGATTGATCACCTCGTGGGCCACGATCAGATGGTGCTCGGCGTCGACCGCGATCTGTACATTGTAGCCGACGGTGGCGGTGCCTTTGCCGCTGGTCGCCATCGAACGGGCGTCGGGATCGGTCAGCGAGACCTGCTGGTCGGGTGCGTCGTGAACCGTCTGCTCCATCACCTTCAAGGCGTGCATCTGCCGGCGCAGGCCGGCAATCTTCTCCTTCAGCCGGACCGACTTGGCCTCGGCGATATCGCTCTCTTCGCGGTCGGCCCGGTCCAGCGCCTTCAGGTAACGCGCGATGCTGGCCTCGACCTGTTCCATCCGCCCGGTGACCTTGGCAACCGTGTAGTTCTTGTCGCGATTGTTCACCGCTTTGAACTTGCTGCCGTCGATCGCAACAACGGCGCGGGTGAACAGGCCCAGCTGGCGGCACAACACCACAAACTGGGAACACACCGCCCGGATCGCCGCGCCATTGTCCCGACGGAAGTCGGCGATCGTCTTAAAGTCGGGCATCAGCCGCCCGGTCAGCCACATCAGCTCGATATTGCGCTGCGCTTCCCGTTCGAGCCGCCGGCTCGACTGCACCCGGTTCAAATAACCGTAGAGATAAATCTTCAGCAGCGTCACTGGATGGTACGAGGGGCGCCCGGTCGCCTCCGGCACGACGCCGGCAAAGCCCAATACCGCCAAATCCAACTCGTCAATCAAGGCGTCGACTATGCGGACAGGGTTATCTTCCCCGACGTAGTCGTCCAAACATTCAGGCAGCAGTATCAGCTGGCCTCGGTCCTGGCCCTCGACAAAACGCTTCATCCCGGTCCCCCCGAACCCCCGGGAAGAGTACCAGATCTAGCGTTTTCACACAGCCTCGACCCAAACCCGACCTTCACGACCTCGCCAGCGGGTGGTCGGATCGGCTGAAAGATCCTATGGGCGTCTGGCTAGCGACTTTTGGAGAGTGAGGTTGCTGCCCCACCCACTCTGGAGGCGACGATGCCTGAAGAGGCACCCCGGCCTGCGCAGGCCGCTATCCGCACTGAACTTGGCGCGATCTTTGTCTCGCTGGAACTGTCACGCCGGGCCTAGCTGATCACGTCCCTGTCCCCGGGGGCGGGGAGAAGATCCACCGGGTGCTGCAGTCGAAGGGATCGAGGCGATGGGGGGGGGTCGATTGGGATGCAGAGTCTGGGAGCGAGTCGTCAGCTGTATCCGGAACCTCCGAACTCTGATGACTGCTTGATCTTTGACCCGTTTCGCGGCGGGCATGCTACTTTGCGGTTATGGCGAAACCGCGCCCTAGGACAACCGTTGCAGTCCTTCTCTTCGCTACTCTAGGCACGTGCGCTGCGCAGGCCGACGATGCGATAAGATCCGGCAAATGGGCGTTTTCGGCGGTTATGTCAGAGGCGACGGCACCGCTCGGGGCGGAATTGAGGTCAAACGGCTTAGCGCTTAGGGAGACCGTGTGCATCGCGTCAGACGACCCGCTTCCGCCTATGGCACGCGGGCCGTCCACCCCGCGCTATGGACAGCAAGCATGCAAGATCGACAAGACCAACATAAGCGGCGGTACTGTTAGTTGGTCCATGACCTGCGCCATGCCCCAGATCATAATCAACGTCGATGGGGTCGTGCATTACCACGGGGTGACGGTAGAGGGCGAATACACGGTCCACGGCGTAATCCCCGAGGGTCGTGTCCGTCAAGGAGGTGTAAATCGGAGCGGAGTTTGAGGTGGCCATCGGTCAGGCGGCCAGTGGTGGAAGTTTGGCCGGATCGGCGTCGATTAGCGGCAGCGTCAGCTCAGCCATTCCCTCGATCTGCATGTAACGGCACTGGAGTAGCCACTCATCGTTCTGCTCGAGCAGGACGGCGCCGATCAGCCGAGTGATGCTGGCCTCATTGGGGAAGATGCCGACGACATCAGCGCGCCGTTTCACTTCCTTATTCAGCCGCTCCAACGGATTTGTCGAATGCAGCTTGGTGCGATGCTGGGCCGGGAAGGTGATGTAGGCCAGCACATCGTGCTCGCTGTCGTCCATCAGCGCGGCGAGCTTGGGCCAGCGCGGCCGCAGCTGATCGGCAACATGGCGCCAGGTCTGATGCGCGGCCTCGGCATCGGCTTGCAGAAAGGCCTGGCGGATCGCGGCGGCGACCATGGTGTGCTGGCCTTTGGGTACGTGCGCCAAGGCATTGCGCATCCAATGAACGCGGCACCTTTGCCAGGTCGCTCCGAGCACGCGAGTGATCGCGTGGCGCAGGCCGTCATGAGCGTCGGAGATCACCAGCTTGATGCCCTTGAGACCGCGTTTGACCAGGCCCTTGAGGAAAGCCGACCAGAACGGCTCGGCCTCCGAAGGACCGATGCCAAGGCCGATGATCTCGCGCCGGCCTTCGGTCGTGACCGCCACCGCGATTATCGCGGCGACCGAGACGATGCGGCCGCCGTCGCGGACTTTGAGGTAGGTGGCGTCGAGCCACAAATACGGCCATTCGCCGTCGATCGGCCGGTCGAGGAAAGCGTTGACTCGTTCATCAATGTCCTTGCACAGCTTGGAGACCTGGCTCTTCGAAATACCGGACAGCCCCATCGCCTGGACCAGCTCGTCGACCCGCCGGGTCGAGACGCCGCCGATCCAAGCCTCCTGGATCACCGTGACCAGCGCCTTCTCGGCGGTCTTGCGCGGCTCCAGAAAGGGCGGGAAATACGAGCCCTGGCGTAGCTTGGGGATCCTCAGCTGAAGCGAGCCGAGCCGGGTGTCGAGGCTGCGCTCGCGATAGCCATTGCGGTAATTGAGCCGCTCGGCGGAGCGTTCGTGCCGCCCGGCGCCGATCACGCCTTCGACATCGGCTTCCATCAGAATTTGCAGTACCGCCTCCGCCACGGCTCGCAGAAAATCGCCATCGCCGCTCTTCTGCAGCAGCTCGGCCAGCGCCATTCTCTCATCGGTCATCGGGTCCTCGGTAGGCTTGGGATGGGTGTTACAACGCCACCTTAGCCGACCCTCCCCGGTGACCACCCGTCGCTCACGCGCGCGCCGGGCTCCATGTAATCGGGCATTGCGCCCGGCGCGCGCTCACCCTCGAATTTCCACCACCACCAAGGACGCTAACTCCCCGAGCAACCGTCGATCGACAGGACGATCCCGGTGACGGGCCTCTATCTTGGACCGTGCGACAGCGAATGAAGCATGGCGCGGCCGACCGCGGAGTTGGCGCTTAAGCCGGTAGGGGCATTTCGACGCAGATTGTCCGCGCTCTGGCGGTCAAAACGAGGCGATCAGAGGCTCTTGCTCGCAACCTCGCTGGCCTGTCGGCGCATGGGTGGGCCGCCGCTTCGTATTCAGGTATCCCGTAGTACTGAGTGGCGGATTTCATCCCGACAGGACACCGCGTCAGCGATTTCATTTTGCACCGCACGCACGGCAGTCCCAATCTTTGGCCTGGCTTGCCTCGTCCTGCTGCACGAATAAGTCTATCGTGAGGATAGATGGCTATCGCTCGCGATCAACTGGAGACAGAACCTGCGGCACTCCCTCGCGTCAACCGAGCGGCGCTTCCAGCTCATCCTGATCAAGCCGTCGCATTACGACGACGATGGCTATGTGATTCGGTGGTGGCGCGCGATGATCCCTTCCAACTCTCTCGCCGCCCTCTACAGCATCGCCGCCGACTGCGCCGAACGCAGCGTTCTGGGGCCGGATGTCGTCATCGATATCGAGGCGATCGACGAGACGAATACCCGCATCGCGATCCCAAATCTCATCGCCCGGTTCCGGCGTCACGGAAATTTCGGGCTTGTCCTTCTAGTCGGTGTCCAGTCCAACCAGTATCCCCGCGCCCTCGACATCGCGCAGCCCCTCCGGGAGGCGGACATCCCTGTTGCTATGGGCGGGTTCCATGTCTCCGGCTGCCTTTCGATGCTGGACGGCCATGCGGTGGAGCTGGACGCCTGCCGGAAGCTCGGCATTGCCATGTTCGCAGGCGAGGCCGAGGGCCGCCTCAGCCGAATGCTCCAGGACGCCGCCGCGAACCGGCTCGCGCCCGTCTACGATTTCCTCAAGGACCTTCCCGGGCTGAACGGCACGCCGGTGCCGATCCTGCCGAAGCAATATGTCAGGCGCACAATCGGTATCAGCACCACTTTCGACGCTGGCCGTGGCTGTCCGTATCAGTGTTCGTTTTGCACCATCATCAACGTACAGGGTCGCAAGTCGCGCTTCCGATCGGCGGATGACATCGAGGATCTGGTGCGCCGCAACTGGCTCAACGGCATCCATAAATTCTTCATCACCGACGACAATTTTGCCCGCAACAAGGAGTGGGAGGCGATTTTCGATCGCCTCATCGAGTTGCGCGAGCAGAGCGGCATCCCGCTCGGGTTGATGATCCAGGTAGACACCCTCTGTCACAAGATCCCGCGCTTTGTGGAGAAGGCAAAACGCGCCGGGGTTACGCGGGTCTTCATCGGATTGGAGAACATCAATCCGGACAATCTACTCGCCGCAAGAAAGCACCAGAACAAGATCACCGAGTATCGGACGATGCTGCTCGCCTGGAAAGCGCAGGGCATCATCACGCTCGCCGGATACATCCTCGGTTTCCCTGCGGACACTCCGGAGACGATCCGGCGCGACATCGAGATCATCAAGAACGAACTCGCGGTCGACGCGCTGGAGTTTTTCTGCCTGACTCCGCTCCCCGGCTCCGAAGATCACCAGACCCTGTGGAAGCATGGTGTCGCGATGGACCCCGATCTCAACAAATATGACGTCGAGCACGTCTGCACTGCTCATCCGAGGATGAGCAAAGGAGACTGGGAAGCAATCTACCACGAGGCGTGGTCGCTCTATTATACGCCGCAACATATCGAGTCACTGATGCGCCGCGCGGCGGCGACCGGCGTCCCGATGCGCAGCCTCGCGACCATCCTGCTGACATTTTCGACGACCGTTCGCCTCGAAAAGGTACACCCGCTGCAGAGCGGGCTGCTGCGCCTGAAACGCCCCTCGGAGCGTCGCCCCGGCCTACCCCGCGTGAACCCGTGGGTTTTCTGGCCGAGATTTGCTTGGGAAACCCTGCGGAAGCACGCGGATCTGGCGTTGACCGTCCGGCGTCTTGCGCGGCTGAGAAGAGCCATCGAACGCGATCCCGAGGCGCGCGCCTATATGGACCAGGCGTTGACCCCGGTTCGGGAGGATGATGACGGGATGCTCGACCTGCTCACTAAGACGACTGGTGCCCAGGCCGCGCTGGCGCGCGCACGACGGGGCATACTTGATCGCGTGGCCCTTGAGAGTCGCTGAGCGCCCCTGGCGGATCGCGTAACAGGAATTATACCTGAGATATTAATCCGCGGCGACTTGGTCGTCCGGCGGCGCTTTTTGCGGCGTGGCCGAGCCGCTTGGGTGCGGCACGGTTTTCGAGCTGACCCCGCCCGCCGCCGGGCCGGACCGCCTGGACCGAGGGGGTGCTGCACAGGTTCGGGCGCGGCACCGACGGCACTTACCCCCAGGCCGGCCTGATCTTCGACGCGGCCGGCAATCTCTACGGCACGACACCCAACGGCGGCGCTCGTAACTGGGGCACGGTGTTCGAACCGACGCCCTAGTAGCCGCCTCTTCGTCACCCTGCCATCTCCGCGACATGCCGGCCCTCGAAGCGGCCGCGGGCCGAACGTCCGGAATCCACCGAGGGCGTGTGAAAACGCGCTAACGTGATAGTTTAGTGTCCTGCTATTGGGGGATGGCGGGATGAAACGTTTCGTGGAAGGCGAGGACCGGCTGCAGGGAGCGTTGCTGCCTCACTGCCTGGATGACTACGTGACGGAGAACAACCCAGTCCGGGTGATTGAAGCGTTCATCAACGAACTGGATCTGGCGGCATTGGGCTTCGACGGTATCGTTCCCGAGACCACCGGGCGCCCGGCTTACCATCCGGCGACGCTGCTGAAGATCTATCTCTACGGCTATCTCAACCGCATCGCGTCGAGCCGGCGCCTGGAGCGGGAGACCCAGCGTAACATCGAACTGATGTGGCTGACCGGACGCCTCATGCCGGATTTCAAGACCATTGCCGATTTCCGCAAGGACAACGGGCCAGCGATCAGGGCGACCTGCCGCCAGTTCGTCATGCTTTGCCGACGGCTCGGCTTGCTCTCCCAGACCGTGATCGCGATCAACGGTAGCCGGTTCAAGGCTGTGAACACTCGGGACAAGAACTACACGCATGGTGCGATCCAGCGTCGTATGGAGCAGGTCGAAGCCAGTATCGCACGCTACTTATCGGCACTGGACACCGCCGATCGGCAAGAGGGCGAGGTCGCCGAAGCCAAATCGCTGCGGCTAAAGGACAAGCTCGCCCGCCTTAAGCAACAGATGCAGCACCTGCGAGAGATGGAGATCGCGGTTCAGGCCGCGCCGGATCGGCAGATCTCGCTGACCGATCCAGATGCTCGCGCAATGGCGACCAGCGGCAAAGGCATCGGCATTGTCGGGTACAACGTGCAGACCGTCGTCGACGTCGAGCACCACCTGATCGTGGCGCACGAAGTGACCAATCTGGGCCATGACAGAACCCAACTCGTGCCGATGGCGCTCAGGGCGCAGGAGGCGACGGGAAACAAGGAGATCACCGTTCTGGCTGATCGGGGCTATTTCAACGGCGATCAGGTATTGGCATGCGAGAACACCGGCGTGCTGCCCTGTGTGCCAAAGACACTGACATCGAGCAGCGCCAAACGCGGCCTCTTCACCAGGCAGGACTTCGTCTACGACGCCGAGAAGGACCATTACACCTGCCCGGCCGGCGAGCACCTGACCAGAGGGCCGGTTCGATCAGACCGCCGCGGCGACATCGACCACTACCGCCATCTGACCGTTTGCTTCACCTGTCCGCTCAAGCCCAAGTGTACGCCGGACAAGCTAAAGCGAATCAAACGCTGGAAACACGAAAGGGTCCTCGACGCGATGCAAGCCAGGCTCGATCGGATGCCAGATGCCATGGGCGTGCGCCGGCAGACCGTCGAGCACCCGTTCGGCACCATCAAGGCCTGGATGGGCTCGACCCACTTCTTGACCCGCACCTTGAAGCGGGTCAGCACCGAAATGAGCCTCCACGTCCTGGCCTACAACATCAAAGCGGGTTATTGCCATCCTGGGTGTCGGACCGCTGCTGCAAGCGATCCGGGCTTGAGTGCCTGGATCAGTTCGCAGACCCTGCCGCCATCTGGCTGCGGAGGTCGGTCCGCCGTCCTCGGCAAATGCGTTTTTCCACGGCCTCCACCCTACGCCGACCTTCCGATCGAGGCCGAGCAGGGTCCGGAAAGGGGCAAGGGCCGACGAAGAGCCCGATCGACGGCAGAGGGGGAAACACGGGGGGGCCAATCCGGCAAGCCATGCCGGTGTCGTCATCGCATTCTCTCCCGAACATTTACAGCTCACGTGACCGTGTTTGGTATAATGAGCGGGAGGAATTGTAACATTTCGCTGGGTGCCGCCAGCGGACCCATAACGTTCTACCAGGGAGAATCAGCCGATGCCTAGATCAGCCGTTGCAAATGCTTTGTCGCTTGCTGTGTTCGGGCTCGCCGCCGGCATCGCCACGGCACCGGTTTGGGCGCAGGGACTCGTCACCACCCACCGCCTCTCGGCCGCGGCGGCAAACGAACTAGTAGCGGGCGCGGTCGCTGCCTGCAAAGAGAAGACCTACAACGTCACCGCCGTGGTGCTTGATATCGATGGCGTGCGCCAGGCCATGCTGCGCGGCGACGGCGCCGGGATCGCGACGCTCGGGGTCGCCAATGACAAGGCTTTCACCAGCATCTCAACGCGCACTGATACCGGCGTCCTCGTCGAACGCGCGAAGACCACGCCGCCGTCGCAGTTCATCCTCAAGGTGCCGCATATGCTTCTGTTGCAGGGGGGAATCGTCATCAAGATCGGCGACGAGACGGTCGCCGCTCTTGGCGTCAGTGGCGCGCCCGGCGGTGAAAAGGACGAAGCCTGCGCCCGCGCCGCCCTCGACAAGATCTCAGGCCAGCTGAAATAGAAGTTTAGCCGGCGGCAGCAGCATCCACGGGATGCTGTAGATCGAAACCATTTTTATAATTAGAAACCTGTCGGGAGGTAACTATGACATCATTCTATGCGGGTCTTGAAAAGGGAAGGCCCTATATCCTGAGTGTTCTGCGCATCGTCGTCGCCCTGTTGTTCATGGAACATGGCTTGCAAAAATATTTCGGCTTTCCCTCGGCTGGCCCGCCGATGAGGACACTTCTCTACGTCCAAGGCGTGATCGAGATCGTCGGTGGCATCCTCCTCCTCATCGGCGCTTATACCCGCGTGGTGGCCTTTATTCTCGCGGGTGACATGGCCGTAGCCTTTTTCATCGCGCATTTCCCGCGCTCCTTCTTCCCTGCGGTGAATGGCGGGGACGCGGCCGTGCTGTACTGCTTCGTCTTCTTCTACATCTTCTTCGCCGGCGGCGGGCCCTGGAGCCTCGATCGCGCCATGCTGAAGCAGGCCTAGGGTCGGCAGGAAAAATAAATCATAGCTGCCAAAGCGACCGGCAAGAAGCGCCCCTATTCTTGCCGGCTCTCCGCTCCAAGTCCGTAAGCCGTGAATCCGACTGAGAAAGCCAGCCTGGACCACGATGTTTATTTTTATAGTAGCGCCCTCACCCTGCCCTTGCGTCTCACATGATGACTGTCCCCTATCATTGTTCGAGATAGTTCCAAAGCCGTATTGATTTCGGCTGATCACAGTAGGGGAGGGGGCTCTGACCGCCGGCGCCCGTGTTTGCGCCGGGGCGCCGCGTGGAATTGCCTGGTCAGTGTCACGAACCCGTTTCCTGGGAAGCTGGGGTCTACCCAAGTACCGTGTCCGACACCGGCTGCAGTCGGTCGACGAGCCACACGATCTGAGCGAAGAGCGAAGGAAAAAACACCTTGAGCAGATCAGTCGGTCAGCGGCAACAACGTCTTTGGCATCGACATAGGCTTCCCCCTGATCATCATGATGTAATGCGCGAACCGGCCCTCGGGAATGAGGGGGCTCCGATGAGCTGAAGCCGGCAAATGGTTGCCTGGGCGTCGCCAACTGGGAGCTGGGCCGTTCGGCCGGCAGATGGGCACGCCGCGACGATCATGGGTGTTCCTCGGCTCTAAGGAGCGGCAAGCCGTCATGAGCGAGGATGATCCTGCGCCCCTCGAAGCTGTCGGCGGCAGTGAAATAACCGCAGTTTGGATGTTACATTTATGGTTTCGGCCGTTAAATGACCGCTCTCAAAGCCAGGGCATCAGAGGCCGGGCAAATCGGGAACGGCAGAAAACCACCCTCCTGAGATCTTCGGCCAGGCAGCGGCGAGTGACCGAATTGGCGCAAAACGCGTCGTTGCCGGCATGGACCAGCGCCCCGCTGTTGCGCGCGAAGTCGTACGGCGGTTTGGATCGCGTCGAGGGTCAGTCCGAACTCCCGGTGGCTTGTTTGCCCGAACTCATGTGCCAGACGCGGGCGGGCGAGAGCGGCAGCTGGTTCGGCATCGCTCCGAACGAGGCCAGAGCATTGGCGATGGCGTTGGCCATCAGGCCGCCGATCGGGATGATCGGCCCTTCGCCGGCGCGTACCGTGCGCGATCCGGCCGTGCCGAAGAGGGTGATTTCGCCCTCGCAGGTCACCGCGACGCCGGGCAATTCGGCGGCCGGGTCGGCATGGGCGAGACTGCCCCATTGCTAGGCCTCGCGAAGCCCACGGTGCAGCCATTCCGACAATGGACAGGCCTCAATACCGGCGAGATCGATGACGCCGGACCATTCCGCCAAGCGCGCGACGAGCGGTCCCGGCTCGCTCGCCACCTTGCCCTGCCACAGCACCACGCCGTCGCGGTCGACCACACACACTGCCGTCTTGCTGAGCGACACATCAAGTCCGATAAACACACCCATGATGGCCTCCTGGTGAACCGGTTGATCCAGCTCAACAGTAGGGCTGTCGAGTCCGGCTCCGATTACCCCAGCTCACTCACTAAACCGACAACGGCGTTCAGCCTTGGCGGCTGGAACTGGTCTTCATGCCCCTTAAGAGACCTCGCTGGCGGGCTCGGAACCGGCGAAGTTGGACAGAGTTGAGATGTGGCGCGGTGGCTGTAGGTCGAACATGTACGTTGCCGCCCCTTTTGTCTGGCGGTGTGTCACTGTCTCGGCCATGGCTTCGTTTCCACAACCCCATCATCGAACCGGACTGGCGGATTTCCCGCATTCGGTTCTTGGACAAGGCTTCACGCCTTCACCCATGTAACGTGCATGATCCCCGCCCTTGCGTCGCCTGACCCTTGTGTTTGAAGTGCCACCACCGGCGCAACCGCATCGCTGTGCAGAGTTGTCTAGCGCCCGATACGCTTTGCTGGCGGTCCGACCTGGAAGTAGTTCGCTCATCGGCGCAGCGTGCGGTTCAACTTGGTGCGCGGCCAACGCGACGACAAACGCCCGTCGATCAGGATGAGAAAGTGTCGCCGGATGCGTGAGGAAAGAAAATGGACAAACGGGTCCACAATCAGTGCAAAGCACTCACCGAGACAATTGATCGTCGGCAGGGGTGGATCATCGCCGACGATTTTCCGGAGAGGGGTTAGCGGCCCCAAGGTCGAGACAAGCAGCCAGAGTTCATCGGCTTCTGAGAGAGGTTGTGCACGGCAAAATCGATGTCGAATTGCTGGATTTTATCCGAGAGCCGAACGCTAACCGTCGATCTGACCGAACTGCGCCGTCAGGCCAGGTCGGCGCTCCGCTTCGCTTAGCCGAATCGCATCTATTGGTAAATTTTCGGCATACGCACCGTTGTGACGGTGCCAGGCAGCGTCGTGCACCACGGGTTGCGGCGGCCATGTCCGGTGCCGCGAACGGTTTGCCCGCCACTCGCTTTTCCGCAGATCCTGATCCCAGTGCCGCTTTGGTACCAACTCAACCGGTTGCCACCAGCGGGTCAGCGAATTGTGTAACAACGCATCCGGGTCGGGCGGTACGTATCCTTGCCCCCGCTGCCCCAGGATCAGGTCGACCGTATTCTTGCTCAATAATAGACCGGCCTGAGTGGCTTCATCGATCATCCACTTCAGCGGGATTTTCGATAGGCCGCTCTCAAACTCCGAATATCCCCCGCCTACATCGCAGTGCACTCCGGGAAACCAGACTTGCTTCATGTCCCTGGGTCCCGCGCGTTTCGGATCTGCCTCTCGCCACCACAGATTGGTGCGGAAGAACGCCCGCCGCTCGTCTATGGCTACGGCATGTCGGCCGATCGCAACGTCCGGGTTGTTGCCCGTGAAGGGCAGGCTCACCGGGCTGGAGAACCAGCCAACCGAGCTTACAGTATCCCAAACCCCAACAAAGTGCGGCTCGCATAGCCGAGAGAATGTCGCCTTGAACGCGGCGGCCAGCCGGAAGTAATCAGCAATTCGCGGATCGGGCAACGCCCCCGCCTTGGTGCGTTTGCGGAGCCCGTGGATCGCCCACATCATCCGCAAGGCGTAGGGCACGAGCCGCTCGTTGTCGCGCGGCACCAGCCCGTACATGTGCAATAGAGAGGCGATCGCGCGCACCGTATAGGCGCCGCGACTGAAGCCGAACAAATAGAGCTTGTCGCCCGTCTCGAAATTTCGACAGATGAAGGTGTAGGCGTCGCAGATATCGTTGTTCAGGCCGTAGCCGAAGGCTAGCCCAGCGGTCTCCGCAATAAACGCACCGCTCTTCGTAATGAACCCCGGGGGCGCCATCGTACCGATCCCAGGATGATAGTAACAAGCCTGGACCGCGGGATCTTTAACCAATGCGTAGCACAGCTTCACCACGTTGGTGCGGTCGCGTTTGAACTCATTGGCGGTACCGTCGCAGCATACAACAATGTTTTTCGCCATATCCTCTCCCAGTTGCGTTCGGCACGCAGTCCGAAGCTGGCGTCGCGGCTAGAGGGAGCCGACTTCGACAGTAAGTTTTCCTCCGGCCGATGTCAGTGCGAAGCAAGAGTTGTCACAGTCGGTCTTTTTAAGCTTTGAACAGCCAACGGGGTAGTATAATTCTGCTGTTGCGTCCGCAGTTGTGGTGGAAACATATGGCCCGCCCCGTCTGCAAGAGGTGTTGGACATGTGGCTGATCAGTCTGCACCAACGTATCCGGTCTCGGGGACGAGCCCCGGCCAAGATGGAGATCCGCACGTCCTGGTCCTCATAATTCGGGCGGCGTCGAAGCGCCATTTCCGTCGATCGACTGTTAGGCCATCTTCCTTTGCCACTCGCAGATATCGAGATCAGCTCGCGCAAGCCGATCTATTTGGATGGCGTGCCGTTCGGTTCGGGGATGAAGGCAGTACTCGATGCCCTGGGCGGCCCGTTGTGGGACTTTTCATTCGCCGTGGCCAATCCCTCGGCGTCGTCCCAGGCCTACCGCATCCTCGTAGTTGTCGGATCGGCTTGCCGTCAAACTCGCTGTTCCACGGAGGCCTGGGGGTATGGCTCGCGCTATAGCTCAGCGCCATACGGGGCTGGTCCCCGACTCCGCACTCGCGTGAAACGCGATTAAATTTTCTGGTCAGACGAGAGTAAATCTCGCTAATCTCGCTAGTCCTTGGGCGGTTCACATTTCGTCAATGACCGAGCGTAACGGCAGGCACCGTGTCATCTGACAAAGCATCAGGGCGGGTGACGTCGGCATTTGAACGGTGGCTCGAGAGCCTAAGAACTCGCGATCCAGACCTCCATCGCGAGCTGTTGGCGCGCCGCGACCAGCGCCTTACGGCACCGGCACGCCAGCTTGTACTTGAGTCCGGTGCAACGAGGCTCAGTACTGACGGCGCTATAGTGCTTGAGACAATTGTGCGGGAGGGTCGCCCGGCAGTTCCCGTGCGCGACGACCGCATCGTGCTCAACGGTGCGGTCGCCGACTCCGCTTCGCGCATCATGATCGAGCGGCTGGTCGCAGCCACGCCGTTTCTAGAGCCTCTTCTGCCGCTCGTCGGCCGGATCGACGTGTCCAATTATCCAGGGAATGTTGCCTATGTCGGCACCGGATGGCTCGTCGACCGTGACGTCGTGATCACGAATCGCCACGTTGCGGAACTGATCGCCAGGCATGATGGGAGGGGCTATCTGTTTCGAGCGGGAAGATTTGGCGATCTTCTTGAAGTCGATATCGATTACAGGCGAGAGATGGAAAGCGAGGTTCGGATCACCGCTAGGGTAACCGAGGTAATCTGGATCGAGCCCGACGTGACTGCGCCAGACATTGCTTTCTTGCGGGTAGGGGTCCGGAGCGATGGATCGAGACCTGGATGGATCGATTTGGCCTCGGAAGACGCTAGCCCCGATGCCAACGTTGCGACGATCGGCTATCCCGCCAGGGCATCATCAAACATAATTCCAGACCAAGCATGGATGGAGCGCATCTATGGCGGAACTTACGATATAAAAAGGGTGGCACCTGGCAAGATGACGTTGCCTAATCGCGGGTGGGCCACGCATGACTGCACCACCTTAGGAGGCAATTCCGGTTCGGTCGTCGTCGACTTGCAAAGCGGGAAAGCAGTGGGTCTTCATTTCGCCGGCAAATACATGGTCGAGAATTATGCAATACCGGTCTCGTTGATTTGCCGTTATTTGCGTCAAGAACCATGGCGTGAGCCACGGAACGGTGGGCGGCGGCCCTCCGCGTCCCAGTCCGACCCGCAGGGAGAACCAGCACCGGAAGAACCGAAGAGCCCAGCATCTGCACTGACATATTCGGGCAGAAGTTTCTCGGTTACCATTCCGCTCACGATCACAGTCTCGTTTGGCGTACCCGTTTTCGACGATAAGCCTCAAGTCGTCAGTGGGGAGGCGGATGGGCGGCCTCCCCGTCAAGAACCGTTAATCCAGGCGAGCAAGTCGATCGAGGATGTTGCTAGAGCTTTGGCTCGAACGCTTAACATCGATGGGGTTTTGGCGGTTCGCCCAGGCTACGTCATTACCGACATAGGTCTGTCGGGTCGGGATTGCTTGGTCTTGTCGACCCATCCTGCGCGTCTCAAGGAGACCCGATTACAGGCGCCGGACGCGTTCGAAGGATTGCCGGTCGAGGTGAGGCCGGCGCCGATTGGCGACCAGCTGGGTTCGGCGGCAGTTCCGATCGAGGAAGCGGTCACATCGGTTGCCTACAACAACAACGAACGTCGCGGCAGCGGATTTCAGCTTCGACTGGATCGAGCAAGTGATGTCGGTCGTCTGTCATGTCGGACCCGAGCGAAGTTGGCAGGTTCTGTCGCAATTCCTAATCGCAGCCGAGCATGAATTGGTGGCGTCGATCTACGAGTTTCATGCTTCACACATTGCCGATACTCTTGAGAAAAAACTTGCCGATGGCATCAAGCTGAGCCTGGTGATGGCGCGGCAAACACGCGATCCCAGTCATGGACGAATTTTGGAGGGCGACTTCGCGCGCGCAGAACGGTTTCAGAAATGGCAGACTGAATACCAGGATCGTTTCGAGCGCGTGTTCGTCCCAACCGGTGGGAATGGTCTGGTCGCAACCGCGTACCATATCAAAGCGGCCGTTCGTGACGAACGGTCCTTATGGCTATCGAGCGGTAACTGGAAGCGGTCGAGCCAGCCGATACTCGAACCGGCCCAACAATTGGATCCAGTCGCTGCTGCAGGCAGCGGTAATCGCGAGTGGCACGTCATCATCGACAACGAGACGCTGGCTCAGCGGTTGCGACATCACATTAAGGCTGATTACGAACGGTCACTTGAGCTCGGCGGAACATTGGAAGCGGTCGAGGAGGATAGTTTCGTAGATATGCCGTTGGTACTTCTCGAACGCCCCGAGCTGGAAAAGCCTCCGTCGCGCGTCATTGAGCCGATTAGCATTATACGGAGCGTTCGGGTCAAGCCCCTCCTCACCCCCGATCGAGACGGCGCGGTATACAGCGAGGCGGTACTTCAGCTGATCCGCTCGGCGCACCGGCAGCTGGTATTTCAGAATCAATATATTGCGATGCGCGGTGCCGGTGGGGGCTTCTTGCAGAGGCTTGTTGCCGCGCTTATCGAGAAGTCGCGCGAGCTTGAAGACTTCAGGATGATCTTACGGAGAGAAGACGATGATTTATTGAATAACTTGTCTGCGTTGCAGCGCCAGGGTCTGGACGTCAATCGCTGTTGCCGAACACTGCCGAAGACACACACCAAAGGCATGGTCGTCGACGGCCAACAAGTACTCATAGGTAGCCACAACTGGAGCTCGCTCGGAGTGACATTGAATCGTGACGCGAGCTTGATTTTCGACGATACGCAAATTGCCGAATATTATCTGACCGCATTCGAGATCGATTGGGATCGAGCGTTACCGTTCGGTGGCCAGGCGCGTCGGAGCGGCGAGACGCCGCGACTGGCGGTCGGCCCGGAACCGCCTGCCGGATTCGTCCGGATGACACTTTCCGAATATTTGGAGGGTTGATCCCGCGTTCGCCCGATGAAGCGGCGATTTTGAGCGCCTTCGCGGCAGTTCTCAATTAAAAATTCAGCGGCTTATGGGGCATCGATGGGGGACCCGGCGGGTGAAACGGACCTTAGCGGTCCGAGGCTGGATTTCAACCGTCGTCTGCTGCTATTTCGTCGGCTCAACGAGCACCTTTGATGCCAGGGCTGCCGGCTTACTGTGAGCTGGATGAATGTCGGCAAAATCCGGGTTGCCCCGCCATCGCCAATCCCCCACATTTCCCCAATCGCGCAAGCGGCCGATTCGCCGTCACATTCAACCGGGTTTTGGGCTTTTTGACGGATAAAAAGACGGGCGCTGTGAGATGGCTCACATTCCACGCATTGGCGAGAGCGTACCACTTTGGTCGGCCAGTGAGCTGCGGGATGAACTAAATAGGCGAAGTGAAGCACATGTCATTCGGCATACATGCCTTGTCCACACCACAGTCGATGAATTCAAGTTTCGAGTGTGAGCAGTCACACCGAGGAGAAGCAGGTTACGCCTGATTTTCCTGGAAGTACTTCAGAGCTTGAAATCCGTTCTTATCTTGTTTCCGACGACGGACATAAACCGGCTCTGAGGAGACTGCCTCGACGGGGCCAACATTATCGGCGGAACCGGATTGATGCCAACGCCCACTTGCTCTGAGCGATCCTCGAGGGAAAGCGCCCGACGGGTTCAGCTACTGGCAACCGCGCGCGGGCTTCTCGCCAAGGGAGGGGCGCTCCAGTCAACGCAAAGCGGCGAACGGATCGAAGAGCGAGCAATTTCACGCGCAGTCGAACAATTCCTCCGAAACAGCCTGTCGGTGACGCCCGCGAGCCCTGCCGGTGTGGCCGCTCGCGCGGCATCGACCGACATTGTCTCCAAGGGGCAGAGCGCGCTCGACCGCACCGCGGGCGGGACGCCTGCGGGAAACCTTTCGGACCTCGAAGTCTCGGCTCTCGAGGTTATCGTCCAGGTAATGGGTAGACCGGCGTTGCGCTACATCGACGGCCGTGTCGAGACGCCACCCGAGGAACTTGGCGACAACGAGAAGTGGATCGTATTCGTCGCGACGGAGCGATCGAAGATCCAGAAATGCTCCACGTCCGTAGGGCGCGTCGCTCTCGGCGGTCTCGGCACGTCGGCGGAACACCTCGGCACCGGTTGGCGGCTGGGCCGCGAACTGCTCGTCACCAATCGCCACATCGCGAAGGAATTGGTTCGGGATCCATCGGCTTCTCCTTCAACGTGGCAAATCGACCCCGCCAAACCGGCCTTCGTCGATTTTGGTTTCACGCATGGGCGCGCAGGCGGCCCTTTATTTGGAATACGAGAGTTGGTCCACTGCGCCGAAGAACCCGCTGTAGACATCGCCGTGCTCCGGCTGGAACCCGGTGCCGCGCCGTTTCCGCCACCGCTGTCGATCGAATGGTCGCCGCATGCTCTGGGACGCGAGATAATCGCCGGATCCGCAGCTAACCCGGAGTTCCAGGGTAAGCCGGTATATGTAGTGGGCCATCCGCTCAGGCACTGGGAAACCGATGCCAGCTCCCGCGTGTACGGCCACGCCGATGGTCGAAAGCGATGCTCGCCTGGCTACGTGACGACCGTCTCCGTCAGCCGACCTGAGCTGGAGCACGACTGCTCGACGCTGGGGGGCAACTCCGGATCATGCGTCATCTCCTGCGGGCTTCATGCAGTAGTCGGCGTGCACCTCGGAGGCCGTGATGCTAACGCGGCAAGGGCGACCGGTCTTGCCAACGTCGCGGTAGCTATATCCGGACTTGGCAACAGTTTGTTGTCCGCAGCTTTGCGGGCGGCGGCCGAAGAAGGAAATGCCCCATGAGCGCGTCGGTTGTATTGGCCGTGCCTCCGCCTGTCTTCAATCAAGATCAGGCAAGAGACTTTACCAAACTACTTACCCGCGAAATGAATCGCGCAAACATAGGCTGGCTGGCGATTACCGTGCTCGGTGACGATGCGGTTAGAAACGCGGGCAACGCCTTGCCGGAAAACGAGGCGTTTGCTCGACACGTCGTAGACGAAATGAACGCCCGTGGTAAGATGGACGAGGCTGTTATGGTGTTGCGCCAGGAAACTCATCGCAACAGCCGCCTCGCTTTCGGCATCAACTGCATCTTGCAAGACTTGCGACTTGACGAGGACGAAACGCTCCAATCTTTCACCAACTTGTACGAGCCGTTCCTCAGCTCCGATGTATTCGCGACAAACCTATCCCGCTTGATGCGTACGGTTTGCGCGGTAGCGCTCGGTGCCCCGCGCAATGAAATACGCGGAACCGGGTTTTTGGTTGGCCCTGATCTGGTGATGACGAATTTCCATGTTATCGAGCCATTCCTCTTGGTTGACCTCAAACAGAACACGATTCGACAAAACGGGCCAGGCAATCAGATCTATTTTTTCTTTGATTATCTCTCTGCACCGCCGCCGGATGTGCCGCCGCAGCAGCGATACCATCCGACATTGTGCGTAAGCGCGGGTGAAAATTGGCTCCTGCACGCCCGTCGCCGTCTCCCGGGCGATGGTACTCTCAAGGCGCCAGCCACCGTGACGGACGAATACGATTATGTCGTGGCCCGGTTGGCCCGACCGGTGGGTCGCCTTCCCACCAGGCGCGGTGGCGGCAATGTTCGCGGTTGGCTCAAGCTGCCGGAGGAGATTGAGACGATCGATGCTCAGGATAGGCGCATCATCGTCTACCAGCACCCTGCCGGTGCGGCGCAACAATTCGACATCGGTGCCTACAAGAAAATGGACCGGACCGGCACCCGGGTTTTGTACAGCGTCAACGCAGCGAAGGGATCTTCCGGCGGGGCAGCTGTTGACACCGAAGGGAAACTCTTTGCACTGCACAACGCGGAGGTCCAAATGGCCGCAGCAAACGAACCCGGAACTCCTCCGGGCGAGCGGCTTAACCAAGGGGTGCGAATTGATCGCATTGCCCGCGACCTTGCGGCGAATTGCCCCGACTGGCGCGATGAACCTTCTCCCGAAGAGGTGGACCCGGCGTTCTGGTCATTGAACGATAATCCGCTCGATCCGCGTCCTATTATCGGACGGGCAGTCTTGCGCGAGAACGTGATGCGCATGGTCGGGCCCGACGGCGAACGGGCAATGGTAATCAGCGGACCCGCTGGGAGCGGGTTGAATTTTTCCGTGAAGTTGTTGCGCCGGGTTCTCGGTGCGCAAATTCCGCTCGTGTACTTCGATCCAACCGCCCTCCAAACATTATCTCCGAGGGACTTCATACGCAATTTGGCCAAGGAATTGGCGCTGCCCGGCCGCCTCGAAGAGCCTGCACCACCTGTACCGGAGCAGCCGGACACGGAAAGCGTCTATCGTTGGCTCCGCACGGATCTACCGAACTGGCTTCGCGACCGTCTGCACGACGATCAGGTCCAGAATCAGGCGCGTTATCCGGCCTGGGTTGTTCTTAACACTTTCGTCGTTGGCGGAGCGCTGCGCTGGTCGGACGGCCTCGACGATCTCGTGGCCGCGCTCTGCGGGGTTGGCGATCAGGGCCAGGACACCGTCGACATCGCCCATTTGCGCTGGGTATTCATCACGTCGAATTCCGCGTCGGTACCACTTCGTCGTATCCGGATTTGCGAAGAAGACCTGTCTATCAATCAAAATTACGAACAAGATTTCGGAGAGTGTTTTTCTCTAGCATGGCGCTCTGTACAGAAAGCAGATAAATTTGGACAAGAGTTATGCGGTGTAGTGTTTAAGTTGATCAATAACCATCGCGGGAATAAACCGATGTTAAAGGCGCTGGCTGACTCCATCCGCGATGCGGTATTAGACACTATTAAGCGTTAAGGACATGAGCAATTCCGGAAACGGCGTACCGCCCATTGCCGAGGATTTGCCGGAGTGGGCACGGCATGCCCTGGCGGATCTCCAAGCCGCCGCAGCCCACGCGCCGACGGTCCTCGATCATCGTGGCGGACCGGCGTGGCCGCTCTTCCTCGACGCCGCGGTTGTCTCGGCCTTCTTGCCCCAAGATCTAGCCCCCGAACGGCTCGAAGGTGAGGAACGCTGTAATGCGGAGAAAACGATCCTGGCATTTTGTGAACCGACAATCGAAGCGTCCGGAGCGAAATGGACGCTCTCGCAATCGGCGCGCGCGGGCGTCGTGGCAAGCGGCCTCACGACCGGTGAAATCGCTGCGGCGGCGGAGCGCACCGCCCTGCGCTTCCGCGACGCGGTCAGTGCAGCGTTGCGCGATCAGATAGCCCCGTTGGAGGAAGCCGCGCCCGAACCGGCCGACTTACCGCGGCTGGAGGCAACCCGGCTGGTGGCGACCTGGCTCGAAGGGGTGCCCGGGCTGAAGCTGCCTGCCGTCGCAGATCTCGACCGCGAGATCGATTTGAAGCGGTTGCTTGCCCAATTCGAGCACATGACAGGACAGATGTCCGGTCCCGGAGCGGCACAGCGGCCCGACCGCTTCTTCGGCCGCAAGCAAGAGCTCGAAATGCTCCGAGCCCATGCCGGGGTCCTGCCCGCCAATACACTGCGCGGCCACCGGCAGCGCTGGGCTATCGCCCTTCAGCGGTTGTGGGCAAGCGCAGGCGTGCGGCCGCTAGTACTCTGGGGTACCGGAGGCGCCGGCAAGACGACTTTGATCTCGAAGTTTGTGTTGGAGCATGCGCAAATCGCGTCCGAACGCTTTCCCTTTGCTTATCTCGACTTCGATCGATCGGTCGTGAGCGTACGCGATCGTCCCGGTCTTCTCGCCGCAATGTGCATTCAAGTCGGCGCGCAATTTGCTCGGTTGCATGAGCCGATGTCCAAGCTCCGCGCTGAAGTCCAAGAGATGTCGCGTCGAGTGGAAAGCAACGCGGGAATCGATATCATTCCGATACTTGTGCCTTATGCGCAAAGGTTCCAAGAAATAATAGAAGAATATTTAACAAACCACGGTATCACTCTGCCATTTATCCTTGTACTCGATACATTTGAGAGGGTCCAATACAGCGCTGAAAGTGTGATGAGGCTCGAGGATTTCCTGACGGTTTTTTCGCAGACGAAGAGCAAGAGGCGGTGGTCACGTCTGCGACTGATCATCAGCGGACGTAAGAAAATCGACCGATTCCTGGGTAACGTGATAGATCTGGAGCTGGGCCCCCTCGATTATGCAGGCTCCGTCGAGATGCTGGCCGCTCTTGCCGACGATGCCGGCAAGCCGATCACTTCACTTGACGCAGAACTGCTCGTCCGGGAGATCGTGGCAAATCTTGGCCGGGGAGGCTTGGGTGGCCTGATCGACAGGATTACGAGCAACGAAGGCGTGCACCCGCTCAGACTTCGTCTCGTCGGCGAAGTATTCAAGCATTCGGAGGCCAAGGACGGTGCGACGGTGGTCCGGGAACTATCGGCCGATTTGGCGCAACCGGGCGAAGTAAAAGGGGTGACGGCGCGCATCCTGGTCGATGGCATCCTTATCAGGAGGATTCTCGGTCACATCGCCGATCCCCGAGTGCGGGCACTCGCCGATCCGGGGCTCGTCGTCCGTCGCATCACCGCCGACGTCATCCGCGAGGTGCTGACGCGAGGGACTCCTCGTCCTGATCCGGCAGCGCGGGATGTCGGGGACGGAACCGACTTCGAGCCGTGGGTTATCGACGAAGAAGAGGCCAACAGTATCTTCGACGCGTTCGGCAACGAAGTCTCGCTCGTCGAGGCGGATGGTGGTGCCCTTCGCCATAGGCAGGATGTACGGCACGAGATGCTGCAGCTCATCCGGTCGCAGCGGCCCCGCCGGTTCAACATGCTCAACCAGCTGGCCTTCGATTTTTTTGTGCGCGTGGCGGCGAAGACCCCCAACGACTTCGAGGCGCGCGGGGAGGCGATCTACCATGGCCTGTGGCTAGAGAGGCCGATCGAGGAATTGGATCGGCTTTGGGTGGCGGATTCAGCCTTCGATCCACGGATCGACCCCGACGGATTCCTACCAAACAGTATCGCGCGGATTTACATTCGGGCCAAAATAAAAGACCAACTCGATGCCAACGATCTGGCCAGATTGCCCAGCAGCGTCGCCATCGGCTGGCTTGATGCTCGCAGCTCCGAAATGCTGCAGGAGAGGAACCTAGGCGAAACCATCACCACGGTGGGCGCAGTCGCGGGAGCAAATTATGCAGCACTAGACGGATACATGAAGTCGGCATCCGTCGTTGCTCGGCTGCTTTATCGCGCGGGTCGCTGGCACGAAGCAGCAATCCTAACGGACAGGCACATTGGATCTTATTCTCCAGAGGAATTCCTCCAACAGCTCAGCCTCGAGGCCGGAGGGTGGACACCCCAGACCGAGGGCTCGGCTGACGGCCTGCTGTCGCTTGTACGAACGCGGGCGACGATCGCTGCAAAATCCGGAGCAGACGGCCCGGAAATCGAGCGAATGCTGCGTGCTGCCGAGCTTGTCAGAGACCCAATAGTTCGCGTCGAGCTGTATGCTTTTGCCGCGATACTCCGCGGGGTCGAGGATCCCTGTCTGCCGCCTTCAGGAACCGACGGATCATTGGTCGATCTTGCCGCGGCGCAGGTGCCTGTCGAACGGTGGCGGCGGGAATTCCAGATACTGAAATGGGCGATCCTGACCGGAAATAAGACCCGGGGTGCGTTGCTCCCGATTTACGTCCAATGCAGCGAAAGAGTGCCACGAGACCCCGATGCAGCTCTGGCGGTGTGCAAGATCTTCCAAAGTATTTCTGGCCCCAATAACAGCGATCCCGACTTGGACGATGCCCTTGCACGCATCAGGACCGGAAGTTTCACAAGGGCCTCCTTTGATGTCATCGATCGGCTCTGGCGCCGCAATCGTGCTCGTCTCGCCAGGCTCGCTCGCGAGCCCAGGCTGCTGGCAGACTTCCTCCGCCTCGTCGCTTTCGAGCATTCCGATTGGCGCACGCCGGTGGAGAATGCGCTCTTGGTGGCGCTCGACCATGATCGAGACGGCTACCTGTGGTGGACGCTCAAGGGGGCTCTGGAGGACGATGGGTCTTCAAATGTGTCCCAACCGGGGGCAGCTGATCACGACATCCTGCGCGAATTCGTGGAGAGCGGCGACTTTCTGGATGTTGCGAAAATATTAAGCGAAATCCCTTCCGGTGTTGCCGCGGCAAATCCCCCTTCCATAGAGACCGCTGTCGCGGCGGCGAGACAATATCCCAATGATGTTTTTCAGCTTTCTGCCCGCCTGCTGGATTGGCATCGCGCCCTTCTCGATCGGGTGGCAAAAACAACGTTTCCTTTCGCAGCACTTTCTCAGGAGAACATCTCCGCTACAACCGCGACCGGGGCCACGCTTGTCGCGGGTGGCGCGACGTTCCGGGTTTGGGCGCCACGGGCAACGGCGGTTTACTTGAATGGTAGCTTCGCCGGCACGGTCTATGACCAACAAACCGAAGACCGTCGTCTCATCAGGGATGCTGTCGGTTACTGGTCTGGTTTTCAGCCGGGCGCGCAAAATGGAGATCAGTATCGCTTCTGGGTCGTCGGCTCTGGGTCGAGCGGGTACAAACGCGACCCATATGCTCGCGAACTTGGGAAGAGGGAAGACTTCCCAAACTGCTTCAGCATCTTGCGTGCGTCAGACGGCTACCCTTGGCATGATGACAGCTTTCGCACGCCCGAATTTTCCGACATGGTGATCTATCAGGCGCACATTGGAACCTACGCGATCCGCAGGGCAGGGGTTGCCTCCAACTTCCTCGACGTGGCATCGAAGGTTCCCCACCTCGCTGCCCTGGGAATAAACCTTCTGCAACTGCTCCCAATAGACGAGCAGGAAGCAAATCCGTCGATCGGCTATGGCGGGACCGACCTCTTCTCGCCGGACTTCCCGTATATTGCCTGCGCAGCTGATCTGCCGGACTATCTGGCGATGATAAATGACTTGCTGGCCACCAGGCAGCTGGTATCCCTCGAACTCCAAGATATCGAATCTGGACCGGATCAACTCAAGGCACTGGTTGATCTGTGTCACGTTTACGGCATAGCCGTAGCGTTCGACGTCATCTACAACCATGCCGGTGGATTTACCGTAAACGGCCAACTCGACGATAATTGCATTTACTATTTCGATCGCCTCTCAGATAACAATAACAACAACGACAGCCTTTATTTCACCGACCAAGATCGAGGAACGGGCGGACTTGCCTTCGCGATGTGGAATCAGGAGGTTTGTCGATTTCTGTTAGACAATGGGCGGCAATATATCGAAGAATTTCATGCCGACGGGCTTCGCTATGACGAGGTTAGTATCCTCTTGTCCACCAATCAGGAGAGCGGATGGGAGTTCTGTCGTGCCATGACGACACAGTTGCGAACCCTGCAACCGCGTGTCCTGCAAAACGCAGAGTTCTGGTCCGGAGAATTCTCCGACACTCCATCAACGGTGCTGCCGATCATCGCGCCTGCCTCCGAGGGCGGCGCGGGCTTCGATGTCGTGCAGCATGACGCGTTGCGGAATGCACTGCGCAACGCCATTGGAACAGCTTCAGCTGGAGCCCATGCCCCCGTTTCCGTCTCGGCGATCGCGTCCGCGCTTTATCCGCCGGCGCTCGACCACGCCTGGCGCGCCGTCACCTGTATTGAAAATCATGATCTCGTCTTGGCCGGCGGCAGCCCGCGGATCCCCGCGCTGGCCGATCCCTCCAATCATCGCTCCTGGTATGCACGCAGTCGTAGCCGCTTAGCCGTGGCCATCTTGCTTACTGCACCAGGCATTCCGCAACTGTTCATGGGCCAGGAGTTTCTCGAGGACAAACCGTGGGACTCTAACCCAAACGGTCCTGATCTACTGTGGTGGGATGGGCTAGATAGTGACATCGACCCCGCGATGACGGATCATCTCCGCTGCACGCGGGACCTGATCCGTCTGCGGAACAGTCAGCCGGCGCTACGAGGCGACAAAGTCCGCTCATATTACGTGTCGGACCCCGACCGTGTTCTCGCCTTTCATCGGTGGCTCGAGGGGATAGGCCGAGACGTAATCGTGGTCGCCTCTCTCGCTGAAAGCACTTGGTGGAGCTATAATTTGGGGTTTCCCGCTGAGGGTTTTTGGCAAGAAATCTTTAATAGCGACGTGTATAACAACTGGGTCAACCCGTGGGTTGCAGGAAACGGGACCGGAGTTCAGGCGAACGGCACGCCGATGCACGGGTTTGCGACCTCCGCCACGGTGGTAATCCCGGCCAACGGTGTCGTGGTGTTTGCAAGAGGCTGACTGTTTGCTCTGGTGACACAAGCCGCGGCTTGTGACGCGTGAACGGAGCGGCAAGGGGTATCGTCGGGCCCACCTGACGCAGCTGCTCACCGCCCGTCCCCTCCCGAAGGTCTGCTCAGGTGTGCGCCGAGAAAGGGCGACGCTCTCCCAGTAAGTGCAAGCCCCACCCGGGCAACCGCTCCAGCCAGAGGCCATGACTGTTCCGGTTTGGAGTTAACGAAATGGCTGAATCCATTAGATACGGGGTACGAACTGGTAACCGCGCGAGCGTGCAGTCTGAAACGCAAGTAAACGCCGAGCAAGTCGTCCGTAAACAGACTTTCGGCCGATTTTGCGGTCCAGAGCGAGCACGGGCGATTGCTGAAGAAGCTGGTCACGGGAAAACGGAGGCTGGCATCTTCGCGCAAACAGCCTCAAGACAAACCCGCATCAATCAGGATGAGACAGTGTCAGTCGCAGTCGAGCGGCGCCGCCTGAAATGACGCTGCCGCATGCGGGCCAACGCCACCCGATCGGCTCGGCGGCAGCCTAGCGGGGGATGAGCGATTCGCCGGTCATATGTTAAGTCGGTGCATTTGTCCTATCGGGTAGCGAGTACCAGACGCGGCACCGGGTGGGACGGTGCGATCGATTTCCGCCAGATCCTCGGCTGTGAGCACAATGTCCGCGGCACGCACATTCTCCTCAAGGTGCCTGCGCGACTTGGCGCCGGGGATCGGGACGATCAAGACTCCCGCACGCTTTCCCTGGGCCATTGGCCACGCGATCGAGAGCTGGGCCAGCGTGACGTTCTTGCTGCGCGCAATGACCGCGAGCGCAGAGCGCAACCCGAGGTTCTTGTCTATATTGACACCGTGAAATCGAGGCAACCTCTGGCGAACGTCGTCCGCTGCCAATTCCTCCACTTTGGGAGCCTGGTCGCTCAGCATCCCGCGTCCGAGCACGGCATAGGCCATCATTGCCATGCCAAGTTCCTTGCAGGCGACGATCTGGCCTTGCTCTTCCGCATCGCGCGAGAACAGCGAATACTCCATCTGCAGCGAAACGAGCGGATGAACGGCACTACCACGCTTGAGCGACTCGGCCGAGCACTCCGAAAGCGAGATGAACCGTGTCTTTCCTTCCTTGACGAGTTCGGCCATTCCCCCGACGCTTTCCTCGACTGGTACGTTCGGATCGACGCGCGACATGCAAAAGACGTCGAGCGTCTCGATCCCGAGATTTTTCAAGCTCTGCTCGCAGGTTTGACGCAGGTAACGCGGGTCGCCTCCGCCGCGCACAGCGTCTGGGCCACCGTCGCGTGGGCTGCCGCTCTTCGAATGAATGACGACATCATGCCTGCGACCACGGATCGCTTCGCCGATCAAGCGGTGATTATGGCCGCTGCCGTAGCTGGCCGATGTGTCGAGAAAATTGATGCCGAGATCGAGCGCGCGGCGAATGGTGGCGATCAACTCCGCGTCGTCGGCCCGACCATAGACCCCCGACATGCCGTAACAGCCCAGACCGATGGCTGAAACCGTAAGATCAGAATTACCCAATCTGCAGTGTTCCATGAACGAGCCTCGCGCTTGCAGGCATCTGTATCACATCCGCCCGCAAACTAAGGGCCGGTTCAAGAGGCAGCCGTGTTACGCACCGGTCGACCGATGCGAGCGGGGGCCGGCGCGCCAGGTCGTGACGCCACACATCCACAGCGTCTTCCGCACCTCAACCCGCCCCACGAGACGTATTAGCGGTTCAAATATGACGACGACTTGGTGCCCGCTGATTAGGATAAACCAGGGGTCACAAGGGAGGGTCTGACGCCATGACGACATCACTTCGCCTCAACCGCCGTTCCTTCCTCGTCCAGTCGACCGTGGTCGGCGCGGCATTGCTTCTCCCCCGCCGACGTGCCTGGGCGGTGGGACCGAGCGAACCGGTTGTCGATACCACCTCCGGTAAGATCAGCGGGGCTGTGGTCGACGGAATTAACGCGTTCAAGGGAATCCCATACGGCGCCTCGACCGCCGGTGCGAACCGGTTCATGCCGCCGCAGAAGCCGACCCCGTGGGGCGGAGTGCGCGAGGCTGTCGACTGGGCTGGGCATGCGCCACAAGCGTTCTTCGGCCAGCGGCGGCCCGAGGTGTCGCGTCTGTCCGGCACTCCGGACAAGGTACCCGTCAGCGAGGACTGTCTGACGCTCAATCTGTGGACCCCTGGCCTCGACGCCGGCAAGCGCCCGGTCATGGTTTGGCTTCACGGCGGCGCCTTCTCCTACGGATCGGCCAATACGCCACGCACCGCCGGAGGCAATCTGGCTCGGCGCGGCGATGTCGTCGTCGTGACCGTCAATCACCGCCTCAACATTTTTGGGTTTCTCGATCTCGTGGCATTTGGGGGCGAGGAATTCGCGCACTCGCCCAATGCCGGGGTGCTCGATCTCGTCGCCGCGCTCGAATGGGTCCGCGGCAACGTCGCGAGGTTCGGGGGCGATCCCGGCAACGTAACGATCTTCGGCCAATCCGGCGGTGGCGGGAAGGTCAGCGCCCTGCTGGCAATGCCGGCGGCGAAGGGGCTGTTCCACCGGGCCATCGTGATGAGCGGCGCTGGCATCCGCATGGCCGAGCATGAACGCGCGACAAAACTCGCCGACGCGGTCCTGGGCGAGGTCGGGCTGACGGCGAACCAGCTCGACAAATTACAGGCCCTGCCGATCGAGCGTTTGCTCGCGGCGATCGAGCCGGCGCAAAAGAAGCTGGCTCCGGTCGGCTTCAGGCTGCTCGACCGCTATGGGTTTGGGCCGGTGGTCGAGGGCCATGATCTGCCGCATCACCCGTTCGATCCGACGGCGACGAATTTGTCGGACGACGTGCCAGTCATCGTCGGCGGCACCCGGGACGAGAACGCGCTCTTCCTTGCCCCCGACGATGCGGTGTGGAACCGAACCCTCAGCGAGGCCGAGCTGAAGACGCGCGTCGCCAAAGTGGCGGCCGGGAACACCGACGCGGTGCTGGCACTTTACCGGCAAATGCATCCTGGTATGAACCCGGCCGAGCTGTTGATCGAGATCACGACCGATTCGAATTTCTGGGTGCGCTCGGTGTTGCTTGCCGAGCGCAAGGCGGCAAAAGGCAAGGCGCCCGTCTACATGTACTCCTTCAACTGGCGGACTCCGGTCTTGGACGGCAAGCTGATGGCGCCGCACGCGCTCGACGTGCCGTTTGTCTTCGACACGCTCGATGCGGCCGCCATTGCCGGCCACGCACCGGCCGCCACGCCGATTGCTGCCGCAGAGTCGGCTACCTGGGCTACCGTCGCCCGCACCGGAACACCCGATAACATGGCGATCCCGCACTGGCCCGCTTATACAGCAGCCGATCGGGCGACCATGATGATCGACAGCGAGTGGCGAGTGCAGAACGATCCGCAACACGAGGCGCGGCTGTTGTGGACCAAGATCGCGGTCGCATAAGCAATCGCGCGGAGAAGCCGGACAAGGTTCTCTCGATGACCGCTGCGCTCTGCGGTCTCCAGACCGTCGATGTCCGGCAACCGATGGCTCGATGGAAGAACTGACGCGGGGATTCTCGCCTCGAATCGTGTAACAGGTCATTTGTCTATGGCATTGATATCACACGATAACACGTATGCTACGCAACGTCGTGCAGTTTCCGGCGATCTGTGCTCGTCTCCACGAGCTACGTTTCGAACGCGCTCGTCCGCGTATTGCCGACGATTTCGGGGTGATCCACGCGCTTCTCCAAGAGCTGCGCCGTGAGCGTGCCCAGGCGCGAACCGGCCAAGCCTGCTGCGCCGCCGGCGGATCCACAAGCCGACGGCGACAACAGGGCGGCCCGCGGATAAGCCGAATCCGTCGTCGACAACCCGCTAGGGTTTGTTCCGGTGATCGCCGGTCGTTCTACACCGCGCTAGTACACGCCTGCGAGAGTTGCGCGCCGACCCTGCGTTGCCTTCTATCTCGAGCATAAGCCCTGAGCTTGGTCAGGAAGAACGGGAGCGATTTCGATGAAGTTTGGCATTCACAACCCGTCATGGGTCTACGGTCTTGACCCGGCAGAAGCGTTCGAGGCGGTTAAAGCGAAAGCACAATGGGCCGAGAACCACGGATTTGTCTGGTTCTCGGTGATGGACCACCTAATCCAGATCGGCGGCGTCGGCGCGCCCGATGAACCTTTCATGGAAGGCTGGACCGTGTTGTCGGCGCTGGCCGCGGTCACCAGCCGCATTCGCCTCGCCACGCTGGCCACGTCAGTCGGCTACCGCAATCCCGCGCATCTCGCCAAGATCGCCGCCAATGTCGATTTGATCAGCCGGGGGCGGCTGACGCTCGGCATCGGCGCCGGTTATTTCGAGACCGAGTACCGCCAATATGGCTGGGAATTCCCGGCGCGGCCCGCGGTGCGCATCCGGCAGATGGAGGAAGCGGTCCGGCTCATCCTGGCGATGTGGACGGAGAAGCGAACGACCTTTCACGGCAGGTATTTCCATGTCGAAGATGCGATTCTTGAACCGAAGCCGGTCCAGAAGCCACGTCCGCCGGTGATGATCGCCGGCGGCGGCGAGCAGCTCACATTGCGCGCGGTCGCTCGCTTGGCCGATGCCTGCAATGTCGGCGGCGATCCGGATACGGTCAGGTACAAGCTCACGGTGCTCCGTGCCCATTGCGATGCCGCACAGCGTGACTACGCTACGATTGAAACGACCCACAATAACAGCTGGCTGCTCGGCCGCGGCGATGCAGCTGTTGCGGCGAAGCGTGAGCGACTGGCGTCGCGCGGGCCGCTGCGGGGTTTTGTCGGCACGGTGTCTGCGGCCATCGATCTGATCGGCCAATATCAGGACGCCGGTGTGCAGTTGCTGATCAACAGCGACTACAGGAACGACATCGAAACTCACGAACTATTCGCGTCTGACGTCATACCGCGCTTCACATGAGGGCCTAGCTTAAGCTGCCTCCCCTTCCCCCTCGAACTCAAGATTGGGTTCTCTCACATTGATATTTATCGAATGTCTATTCTGCGATACAGATTTTTCATCAATAATAGAATAGACTATGGCCGACCCGCGACCCGACCCCCAGCTGCCGACCCCGATCGCCCCGACCGAGCGGCTGCTGACCGCCGCCGAGTTTCACCGGCTGGCCGAGGTGCCGCCCGAGATCGTCGCTGTTCGAATATCTCTGCGAGAAAAACGCCGTCACCCCATAACCGGTCAAAGGCGTGAAGCGGCCGAGGGCCGAGAACGGCGAAGGCAAGACGCCAGCAATTGGTGACCATCAAGCTCGCGAGCTTCTGGCCGCACCCGGAGATGAAACCATCAAGAAGAAGCGCGACCGCGTCATCCTGTCGACGCTGTATATCACGCGCTGCGGCGCGAGGAGTTGTGTAAGCTCGGGGTCACGGATTTCCGCCACGCGCGGCGCGGCGTCCCACATCTGAGGGTTTCAGGCAAGGGCGAGAAGACACGGTATCCGCCGCTGCACCCGGGAACCAACGAACTGATCCACGATTACCTCGAGGCCGCCGGCCACAGTACAGACGACAATGGCGCGCTGTTCCGGCCGATCCGGAACAACCGGACGGCTCGAACTACCGGGTTTTGAGCGGCGGGCGAGGACAAAGCGGGGCTGAGGACCGAGATTTTCCGCGCGGAGACCGTCTCGTCGATCTCTGATGCGTCGGTCGCCACCCTTCGCGCAGGCTCCGAGGTCACGCCGGCACGGCTCGCCCATTGAGCCAGGCCAGACGGGTGAAGTTATAGGCGAGATTGGCGAGGCCGATTTTGACGCGGGCGCGCACCATGCCGACAGTGCGCACGACAAGACCGAGCCGGCATTTCTGGGCAGCAAAGACATGCTCGACGCGCGAGCGCACCCGGGCGCGGGTGGCGTTGCCGCGGGCGATATGGGCCGGCATTTTACGGCCCCGCGGCTTTTTGCGCTGGAATTGCGGCTTCAGCCCGCGGCGCTCGAGCAGCGCCAGATTGACCGCCGAGCGGTAGGCGGTGTCGGCCCACACATCCCTGGCGGTGTTGTCATGGTCGAGCACCGCGCCGAGCTGGCCGCCATCATGGGCTGCCGCATGGGTTAGGGTGTAGCGCCGCAGAAAACCGTGCTCGCGATCGATCCCGACGTGGTTCTTGTAGCCGAACACCGGCACGGCAATCTCGACTTGGCGCTGAGGGCCGCCCAGCGCGGCATCGCGTTTGCGGCCGCGCTTGATCGTCCAGCGCCCGTCGCGGTCGATCTGGGCGCGCCGCGCCGGTTTCCAGTCGGTCGGTATACCGCCGCCCTTGAGTGTGTCTTTCTCCGCCTGCGTCAACCGCGGGCGGCGCGCCGCGATCACCGTCGCGTCGACGATCTGTCCGCCCATCGCCAGCCAGCCCTTCGCCCGCAGCAGCGCATCGAACCGGGCAAACAGCTTTTCGGCGGCGCCGGCGCGCGCCAGCTGCTCGCGGTAGAGCCAGATCGTCTTGGCGTCGGGAACCGGGTCGTGCACGGCCAGCCCGACAAACCGCATAAACGACAGCCGGTCCTTCAGCTGGTATTCGGTCTGGTCGTCCGACAGCGTGTACAGCGTCTGCAGCACCAGCACCTTGAACATCAATACCGGGTCATAAGGGGGGCGCCCGCCCTTGGCCCGATCCGAGCGCGACAGCGCCCGTTCCAGATCGCCGCGAAACACCTCAAAATCGATCACCGCGGTGAGCCGCTCCAGCGGATCGCCCGCCGCCGACAGGGCTTTCAGCCGCTCCTCGCCATCAAAAAATCCCGGTTGCCCGGCCATTGCCAATCCCCCCGCATCCCCCTCGCCGGGATCAGCCGATTCGTCCGCAAAATCAATCCGTTTTTAGAAGCGTCCAACCGCACCGGCCAGCTCGAAAAGGCGCTCGATCCCGACATGATCCACAAGCTGGTGCGGGGCTATTCAGCGCAGCTTGGCTTCGAAATCGGCGCCCATGCGCTGCGCGCGACCGCCGCGACAAGCGCGCTCGATCATCAGGCTGACATCGCCAAGGTCCAGGAATGGCTCGGCCACGCCAACATCGCCCCACCCGCATCTACGATCACGCAAGACTTGCCCCGAAGATAGTCCGACGCTGGATTGGCGTTAGCCGCCTCGGTCCTCAGCCCGACTGCCTTCCCCGCCGCCGCGGGCGTCAGCCGCCGCAGTTCGCCATCGCTCATGCTCAGCACTGTCATCGATGCCGCCCCCCACAGCCCGCCAAAAAGCCGGAGGGACTGACATTTTTAAATTGGACGGCACTGACATTTGCACGTTGGGCCTACATCAAAAAGGCGCGTAATCCCTTTTATGGAAATCGCCGCTGCGAAGCCGCATAACCGCCGTCCTGGAAAATCGGCGCGTTTGGCGCATAAGAGTGTCAGTCGCTTCGGCAATACGCTTCAATGTGCGAAATGGAGCGCGAGCACTTTGTTTCTTAGGTCAGGGTCGCTCCAAGAAATTGTGAAGTATCGTTTGGAACGATAAAGACGGTTGTCCTGAAGTTGCCATTATTTTATTGATGTTATCTTGACACCTGCGAATTATCGACAAATATGTAATCATCGCGGGAGATACCCTGCGCAGATCAACATAATCACCATAAAAGCGGTCAACATCCTCGGCGATATTGTCGTTACTGATGTGTTGATCAATCAGGCATTCGTAAGTGCCCGATGCCAATGCCATACGAAATGCTTCTTTCGGCCCCACAAACTCCATCAAGTAATCGGTGATCCCAGTAACAAACGCGTCCTTACTCGCTGGAGAAAGCGTTGTCCAATCGGTATAACCAGTGTAATAATTCGCTTGCGCTTGAGAATTTACAAATAGCAGCATCACAACCACGGGAATTGAGCGGCGAAGGCCACGGGTTGCTTTGCGCATGCGTGAAGCCGTCGGCCTAGAATGGAACGTCATCGTCCAAATCGTTTGTTGGCGGCTCTGGCGGCGGAAGTGTTAACTGTGGCGGCTCCAATCGTTTAAGCGGCGGCGGGGCTAAGCGTAGTTGGGCTTCCTCATCCTCCTTGGCGTTTGCGAATATAATCGTGATCGGGTGTAGCAGTTTGAGAAGGGGTTTGAGTTTCCGTGCTGCCTTCCCTGTAGTCGTCGCTGCTTCGAGGAAAAGTGCGGAGTACGCGTCATATCGTGTTCGGTCTCTATCGACTTCATTTTCTAAATCAGAAATTCTGCGATACAACGCTTCCCTCTTTGTATCCGGCACTTCGAGCCTATCCACGGCGTCCTTTATCTGGCTAAGGTGGTGCCGGATTTTTGCCTTAGTCGCATGATCGAAAGCGACCGAATAACCTTTGGTTCGCCGAGTATGCCTGATTTGGATTCTGATGAGATAATGGTCTACATCAGAAACAAATTGTCGCTGACGTCGTGAGATATTCCTTTCTGTACTGTTTTGCCAATCTTGAAGTATATCTAACCCTAATTCTTGCGCTATAGCGGCAGTGTGATTGATATATTGGTTGTAGGCGGCTTCGATTACAGCGTCGTTGTTTTCGGAAGAACTAAGATCAAGATTCAATTCGTCCCGGAATTTTTTCTCCAAATGGACGAAGGCTAGCTCCGGGTCGTCTGGAAGGGTGGCTAGCAGGTCGTCTGGTATCATGCGTGCCTCGTGGCGCGTCGCATAGTGGTAATGCTGCGGTCGTAGCTCCGGGCCAATTCCTTCAATGTAGCGCCCTGCACGCGCCGTTTGGTGGCCTCCTTCTGTTGTTCCGGGGTGAGGGAAGGGGGGCGGCCCATGTGCTTTCCTCCGGCCTTGGCGCGGCTCCTGCCTTCGGCGGTGCGAGTGCGGATAAGATCACGCTCCACATCGGCCAGCCCGCCGAGAACGGCCAGCATCAACCGTCCGGTGCTGGTGCCGGTGTCGGCCCACGGCTCGGCCAAGGATCGAAACTGCGCCTTGGCGTCGACGATGAGTTTGACGATGCCGAACAGGTCAAAGGTGCTGCGCGCCAGCCGGTCAATCCGCGTCACTGTCACCACGTCGCCGGAGGCCAGCTTAGCGAGCATCCGGTTAAGCTCGCGCCGGTCGGGCCGCGCGCCTGTCACTTTTTCGCGGTAGATGTTCCGGCTGCTGCATCCGGCCTTGCGAAGTTGCTCAAGCTGGCTGTCGAGGGTCTGCCCATAGGTGGACACGCGGGCATACCCGATGAGGCGTTTTTCCGGGTGAGTTTCAGTCATATCTTACGTTAACCACAACCCATTGATTTTTCAAGCGTGTTAACTTTTGCCGAAAGTCTTAATTTTCGAAAACCCTGATCGAACTGAGCATCTTATGGATTTTACTGCTTTAACAGCAGCAACTCGGCTTCCATCGCTGCGAGTTGGCTGTTGGCTATTGGCAACCAATAGCTGTTTCCGCTCTGCTGGTAGACCTCAGCAGCAACGCGCATGCACGCAATCGCTTTTTTCATATCCTCGGCACTTTTTTGGCGTTCCGCTAAAATGGCCAGCACATTCGCCAATCCATGCTGAGAGTACGCCCAGTCGAGCGGCACACGCTCGCGGGTGTATTCCTCGAGCGCCGCCCGATAGGCCGCGACCGCCTCTTCCAGCCGCGCCGTCCCGCTCTCCCGCCCGCCGAGCGTCCGGAGCGCGCTGCCGAGATTGTTCTGGGTTGCTGCCCATCGCAGCGGCACCCGCTCGCGCGTCCGTTCCTCGAGCGCCGCCCGATAGGCCGCGACCGCCTCTTCCAGCCGCGCCGTCCCACTCTCCCGCCCGCCGAGCGTCCGGAGCGCGCTGCCGAGATTGTTCTGGGTCATCGCCCAGTCGAGCGGCACCCGCTCGCGCGTCCGTTCCTCGAGCGCCGCCCGATAGGCCGCGACCGCCTCTTCCAGCCGCGCCGTCCCGCTCTCCCGCCCGCCGAGCGTCTCGAGCGCGCCGCCGAGATTGTTCTGGGTCGCCGCCCATCGCAGCGGCACCCGCTCGCGCGTCCGTTCCTCGAGCGCCGCCCGATAGGCCGCGACCGCCTCTTCCAGCCGCGCCGTCCCACTCTCCCGCCCGCCGAGCGTCCGGAGCGCGTTGCCGAGATTGTTCTGGGTCATCGCCCAGTCGAGCGGCACCCGCTCGCGCGTCCGTTCCTCGAGCGCCGCCCGATAGGCCGCGACCGCCTCTTCCAGCCGCGCCGTCCCGCTCTCCCGCCCGCCGAGCGTCTCGAGCGCGCCGCCGAGATTGTTCTGGGTTGCTGCCCATCGCAGCGGCACCCGCTCGCGCGTGTGTTCCTCGAGCGCCGCCCGATAGGCCGCGACCGCCTCTTCCAGCCGCGCCGTCCCGCTCTCCCGCCCGCCGAGCGTCCGGAGCGCGCTGCCGAGATTGTGCTGGGTCATCGCCCAGTCGAGCGGCACCCGCGAGCGGGTGTGTTCCTCGAGCGCCGCCCGATAGGCCGCGACCGCCTCTTCCAGCCGCGCCGTCCCGCTCTCCCGCTCGCCGAGCGTCCGGAGCGCGTTGCCGAGATTGTTCTGGGTTGCCGCCCATCGCAGCGGCACCCGCTCGCGGGTGTGTTCCTCGAGCGCCGCCCGATAGGCCGCGACCGCCTCTTCCAGCCGCGCCGTCCCGCTCTCCCGCCCGCCGAGCGTCTCGAGCGCGCCGCCGAGATTGTTCTGGGTCGCTGCCCATCGCAGCGGCACCCGCTCGCGGGTGTGTTCCTCGAGCGCCGCGCGATAGGCCGCGACCGCCTCTTCCAGCCGCGCCGTCCCGCTCTCCCGCTCGCCGAGCGCCTGGAGCGCGCCGCCGAGATTGTTCTGGGTCATCGCCCAGTCGAGCGGCACCCGCTCGCGCGTCCGTTCCTCGAGCGCCGCCCGATAGGCCGCGACCGCCTCTTCCAGCCGCGCCGTCCCGCTCTCCCGCTCGCCGAGCGTCCGGAGCGCGCTGCCGAGATTGTTCTGGGTCATCGCCCAGTCGAGCGGCACCCGCTCGCGCGTCCGTTCCTCGAGCGCCGCCCGATAGGCCGCGACCGCCTCTTCCAGCCGCGCCGTCCCGCTCTCCCGCTCGCCGAGCGTCCGGAGCGCGCTGCCGAGATTGTTCTGGGTCATCGCCCAGTCGAGCGGCACCCGCTCGCGGGTGTGTTCCTCGAGCGCCGCCCGATAGGCCGCGACCGCTTCTTCCAGCCGCGCCGTCCCGCTCTCCCGCCCGCCGAGCGTCTCGAGCGCGCCGCCGAGATTGTTCTGGGTCATCGCCCAGTCGAGCGGCACCCGCTCGCGCGTCCGTTCCTCGAGCGCCGCTCGATAGGCCGCTATAGCATTTCCGAGCACCGAGTTATCGCCGGTTTGTTCGCCGATAATGGCAAGTGTCATCCCGAGCGCGTGGTGCAAATTGCTGCGCTCGACCGTAGGCACTAGCCTAGGTTCGACCAGTAGAGCCTGGAGTTTGGCGGCAATCGGGCGCACGCGAGAGGCAAGGTAGCGCCCTGCCTCTTCGGTCACCGGCCCGATTTGGGACAGTGCAACAGCAGCCAGCACTGTGCCGAAAGCGCCGTCCGGTCGCTCCTTCGCCAGTCCCTTGTCGAAGAGAATGATCTGCGTCTCTTGCCGGCCTGCGCCGCGCAAGAAAAAACGCAGGCTGTCGCCTTGCTTCGGTACTTCGCCCCACAATACGACGTCAGCGCGGTGATCGCGCAGCACCCTCTCAGCCTTCGACGCGCCGGCAGTCACGTCCTTGCCCGCGTACCACAAACCAAGGCGAATGCAGCGCGCGGAGAGCGTCACACGCAGCATCGGGTAGTCTTGTGGGTTAAGCGCGCCGCGCAACAGACGCAGCGTACCCTCCTTCGCGTCATCGCCGTCCAGCCCACAGAGAACAAGGTGGTAGCGTCCATCATCGATGGCTGTAGTAGCGCGGCCGCGCCAGCGTCTCGTTGCGTTTGCAATTGCGCGCACAAGCCGTGGAGGTGGAGGCAGGAAGCCGCCGAGATATCCCCCAATCCAAGCGCTAAGCGCACCCGTTACGCCAATCGCGCCTAACACGCTCCACAGAGTTGCCCAGCCCATGCCGTTCCATCACCTGCGAAGGCATGATCGAGCTTGGCCACGTCGATCACGCCGCGCAAGCGAGGTCTATCACGACGCCGGCGCGCTCGGCCGGTGTGTTCCGGTACCGTTTTTCTTGAATTATGAACAGATACGCCCTGTTCTCAAATTTCCGAACGGCTCCCCACGGCCCTACCCAGAGCCGCTCTGACCTCCCCCACGTGCCAAGGATATTCTTGAGGGCCTCCACCCACTACTGGTCGGCTGCTCTCCTAGCTAATCCCGAAGCCCTAGCCGCACCGGAGCGCATCAACATCGCCCTTCGCCGAGCGGTCAACATTCTCGATCCTCACCTCCTCAGCATCGCACTTCATGATTTGGTGGCCCGCCGCCGCGTCCTCGCTCTCACACATCCCTCGACGGGCAACCAGACGTGGTACGCTTACCCTCGACAACGACAGCACCACCCGCCGCGGACCACAAAATTGCAGACCATCACTTCAGTACATGCGGAAACGACACGCGCCCACGAAGATAGTTAGCGTCCTTGGTGGTGGTGGAAATTCGAGGGTGAGCGCGCGCCGGGCGCAATGCCCGATTACATGGAGCCCGGCGCGCGCGTGAGCGACGGGTGGTCACCGGGGAGGGTCGGCTAAGGTGGCGTTGTAACACCCATCCCAAGCCTACCGAGGACCCGATGACCGATGAGAGAATGGCGCTGGCCGAGCTGCTGCAGAAGAGCGGCGATGGCGATTTTCTGCGAGCCGTGGCGGAGGCGGTACTGCAAATTCTGATGGAAGCCGATGTCGAAGGCGTGATCGGCGCCGGGCGGCACGAACGCTCCGCCGAGCGGCTCAATTACCGCAATGGCTATCGCGAGCGCAGCCTCGACACCCGGCTCGGCTCGCTTCAGCTGAGGATCCCCAAGCTACGCCAGGGCTCGTATTTCCCGCCCTTTCTGGAGCCGCGCAAGACCGCCGAGAAGGCGCTGGTCACGGTGATCCAGGAGGCTTGGATCGGCGGCGTCTCGACCCGGCGGGTCGACGAGCTGGTCCAGGCGATGGGGCTGTCCGGTATTTCGAAGAGCCAGGTCTCCAAGCTGTGCAAGGACATTGATGAACGAGTTAACGCTTTCCTCGACCGGCCGATCGACGGCGAATGGCCGTATTTGTGGCTCGACGCCACCTACCTCAAAGTCCGCGACGGCGGCCGCATCGTCTCGGTCGCCGCGATAATCGCGGTGGCGGTCACGACCGAAGGCCGGCGCGAGATCATCGGCCTTGGCATCGGTCCTTCGGAGGCCGAGCCGTTCTGGTCGGCTTTCCTCAAGGGCCTGGTCAAACGCGGTCTCAAGGGCATCAAGCTGGTGATCTCCGACGCTCATGACGGCCTGCGCCACGCGATCACTCGCGTGCTCGGAGCGACCTGGCAAAGGTGCCGCGTTCATTGGATGCGCAATGCCTTGGCGCACGTACCCAAAGGCCAGCACACCATGGTCGCCGCCGCGATCCGCCAGGCCTTTCTGCAAGCCGATGCCGAGGCCGCGCATCAGACCTGGCGCCATGTTGCCGATCAGCTGCGGCCGCGCTGGCCCAAGCTCGCCGCGCTGATGGACGACAGCGAGCACGATGTGCTGGCCTACATCACCTTCCCGGCCCAGCATCGCACCAAGCTGCATTCGACAAATCCGTTGGAGCGGCTGAATAAGGAAGTGAAACGGCGCGCTGATGTCGTCGGCATCTTCCCCAATGAGGCCAGCATCACTCGGCTGATCGGCGCCGTCCTGCTCGAGCAGAACGATGAGTGGCTACTCCAGTGCCGTTACATGCAGATCGAGGGAATGGCTGAGCTGACGCTGCCGCTAATCGACGCCGATCCGGCCAAACTTCCACCACTGGCCGCCTGACCGATGGCCACCTCAAACTCCGCTCCGATTTACACCTCCTTGACGGACACGACCCGAAGATATTGGAAATGCTCTCGAAGCTGCTATTTGCACCACTTTAGAGAATATTGGAGCGGCCTTTCTTGGCCGTGTTCGTGAACTATCCGCCACCCGGAACTTCTCCAAAGATGCACCTCCGCAGGCACTGCTTGGCCGCCGCACTTCACGATTGCCTGACTTCATATTATATGACAGCAACGTAGGCCCTATAAACATCGAATGCAAAAACACCCGTGAATGGATATATCCCAACAGCGAGGATATAAAACAGGTCATTATTACTGCATACGAATTGGGAACGATACCACTTCTAGTCTCTCGTAAAATCCAGCACGCCGCTTCAACCAATTTACTTTATCCAGCCGGTATTTTGCTCCACGAAAGTTATAATCAGTATTATCCCGCCTTTGCTCGTCGGCTCGCCGAAAGAGCCAGAGATGTTGAACAGCTTGGATATTCAGACATAATCATCGGCACAACGGAGCCGACTGAACGCACTCAAAATTTCTTCCAACGGCTTCTCCCAACATTAACAAAAGAGGCCAATGAAAAATTCACACGATTTCGGGATGACCTATACGCCTTCGCTACTGGCAATCTGCCTCTTGGGGAATTGTACAGAATAATCGACAGCCCGGCCGCGCGGGCGGTGTAGCGCAATACCCATTGCCCTACCGCACAGCAATCTGCAATCGAGGGGCTCTAATGATTAAGGTACTCATCGTCGTCGGCGTTCTAGCGACAGCATCATTCGCGGCCTCTGCCCAGACGTTTTCGCAGCACACGATTGACACAGCCATTCTGCCGGATTTGGTGCCGGGCAAAAATGCGTGTCTGGAGCCTAACATGCTGTCGACCCATGTCTGTGAGCCCGTTGCGGCCCTACTTCGTGCAATTAAGCCAGTCCCCTCCGGAGACAAGGCGGTCATTTCAACTGCAGATGTTCTGCAGCTTTGCGGAGCGCACGACATTCGAGACGTAGTCTGCGGGATGGCTGCCCTAATAGAGCTTCGCTATCACCGTGAGCCATGTTGGCAAACCAATAAATGTTAACCGGGGTTCTAGATGTAGTAGTTCAGCGCATTTCGGGCGGGCTTCAAAAGCCGCATAAATGCATATTATGTAAAATTAATTCAGGTACTCGGAAAGTCCAAAACCCGGTCTTTGAGCAAATCCGCCGCCCGGCCGTGTTTCGACTGGCTTTCGAGGGCGACAATCGTCCGCAAAATACTTGTGCACGCGGCGATTACGTGACAGCGCGCGGACACAATATCTTGATCAAGTCCTCAGAAATCCGGGGATAGCTCAGTTGAAAACGGGTGCCGGCACGCCTGCCGACGGCCGATGGACGTCAGCGAGATCAAGCTCGTCTTCTCGATCCCGCCCGAGCGGCCGACGCCGAATTTTCCGCCGAGCTGGAACGTGGCGCCGACCGATTCCCTGCCCGTCGTGCGCTACGACACCAAGGCCGAACAGCGCAGCCTCGACATGCTGCGCTGGGGCCTGATCCCCTACTGGGCCAAGGACATCAAGGTCGGCTTCGCCAACATCAACGCCAAGGCCGAGGGCATCGAGAGCAAGCCGGCGTTCCGCGACGCCTTCCAGCGCCGGCGCTGCCTGGTGCCGGCCGACAACTTTTACGAATGGAAAAAGACCGCGACCGGGAAACAGCCCTATGCGCTGGCGCTCGCCGATCGCGGCATCATGGCGCTCGCGGGTGTGTGGGAGAACTGGCACGCGCCCGGCGGCGAGTGGGTCCGCAGCTTCGCGATCATCACCACGACGCCGAACGAATTGTGCGGCGAGATCCATAACCGGATGCCGGTGATCCTCAAGCCCGAAGACATGGCCGGCCTGGCTCGGCGAAGAACCGGCCGACGTGGCGGAATTGAAGTCGCTGCTGGCCCCCTACCCTGCCGACGACATGATCTGCTGGCCGGTCAGCGCGCGCGTCGGCAACGTCAAGAACAACGATCCGAGCCTGATTGAGCCGGTCGCAGCGGCCGGGTAATCAACACAAGATCACAAGAAACCGGAGGAAACATGTCCCCACCCCGCGCCGCCGACGATTTTCCGGTGATCCGTGCTCGCATGGAGGAGCTGCGCCGCGAGCGCATCCGGCCGCGCGCTGCCGACGATTTCCGAGCGATCCGGGCCCGCATGGAGGAACTTCGGCGCGAGCGCGCTCAGCTATCGGCCGAAAGAAGGAGCCGCTCGGCGACCCACCCGAGGCCTTGTCATCGCTGCCGCGAGGAGCGGATAGCGCCGAAGGCGGAAGCTGCCCCTACGCGTCGGCGACCGCGAGGCGCGCGCCGATCGTCAGGGCGGCCAGCTGATAGACCGCATTGCGGCCCGCGCGCCAGTCCGCAAGCTCCTCGTCGTCCAGGCGTTCCGGGATGCGCGGATGCCATTCGCCGAGTACCGGCCGGATCACCGCGGCGGGGTCGAGCTCGCCGCAATCGACCCGCATCGTGCAGCGGAAGCGGGTACCGACCTCGAAGGTTGACTCGATGACGGTGTTGCGCGGGAGGCGCGGCGGAACCGGCTCGAAATACGTGACTTTGCGGGGCGGGCTGCGGCGGGCCATTCCGTTCCTCCTCGTTCGGTCAGGGTGAGCAAAGGTTCTCCTATCCTATGCGGATCAGAACGCTCCGGCGTGCATCGGTATTGCCTGGCGGAAAGAGGCAAATGGCGGAGAAGACGATGAAGGTGCTTTTGACCGGAGGGTCGGGGGATCTCGGCCAGACCCTCGTCCCCAGGTTGCTCGACAGGGGTGATACGCCGGTCATTCTGGATGTTCGTGCGCCACGGGATTTGAAACAGGGAGCGGTGTTCATCCAGGGATCCATTCTCGACCGGCCGCAGTTGCCGGAAATGTTTCGCGGCTGCGATTGCATCGTCCACATCGCCGCCTGGCACGGCATCCACGAGGATCGAGGCGAGAAAAATGCCTACGATTTCTTTGACCTGAATGTGCGCGGCACCTTCGAGGTGTTCGAAGCCGCCGCTTCGCTCGGCATCGACAAGATCGTCTTCATTTCCACAACCAGTGTTTATCGGCCGGATTCACGGTACGGCAGCAGCAAGATCCTGGCCGAAGCGATTGCCGAGGATTATCGAAAACACCGCAATATGAATGTGATCACCCTTCGCCCGCGAGGCTTTATTCCCTATTGGAACCGCGAGGTGTATGCCAGCTACAGCGACTGGGCGCGGTGGTTCTGGAAGGGAGCGGTGCACATCGATGATGTTGCCGCGGCGGTTATCTTGAGCCTGGACCTGCTTTCCCGGCAGCACATCGAACAGCAGCTCGTCCTGACACTCGACAGCGCCTATGAATACACCGATGCCGATCTCGCTGATTGGGATGCCGAGGGGCCGGGTTCGACATTCAAGAAATACTACCCCGAATATTACGATCTCGCGCTCTCTTACGGGCTCGATCCGGCCTTAAAGCCGACCAAGCTGGATATTTCCGAGACGGTGCGCTGGCTGGGCTACAAACCGTCCTATAGCCTGGCAAGCTTGTTATCGGAACTGGCAGCCTATGGCGACAGCGGCCCGCCGCGACTTAGCCGAGGCGTAGAAAGGCCCATGCTCCGGCGCACAAACCCCTTCCCGCTCCCGGCATGGCGCAATCGGTAGCGCCCCGCTCACGCGCCGATCCGCCTGCTCTGCCGGACTGGATCCGGCCGCAACTGACCCAGCTCGTGCGAGAAGCGCCGGACGGCGACCAGTGGCTGCATGAAATCAAATATGACGGCTTCCGCATGCATGCCCGGCTCGACCGCGGCGAGGTGCGGCTGCTGACCCGCAACGGGCTCGACTGGACGCACAAATATCCGGCAGATCGCCCGCGCCGTCGCTTCGCTCGATGCGCGGCAGGCCTATCTCGACGGCGAATTGTGCGGCGTGCGCCCCGACGGCATCACCTCGTTCAGCATGATCCAGCTGGCGTCCGACGCCGGCAACGCCGCCGGCCTCGTGTTCTTTCTGTTCGATCTTCTTTATCTCGACGGCGAGGATCTCACCGCACGGCCATTGATCGAGCGCAAGGAACGGCTCGCCGGCTTGCTGGCGCAGGCGGAATCGCCGTTGCACTTCAGCGATCACCAGATCGGGCTGGGCCCGGCCTTTTACGAGAAGGCCTGTCCCCTCGGGGTCGAAGGCATCGTCTCGAAACGCGCCGATGCCGCCGTATGCGCCCGGCAATCGCGGCCTGTGGCTCAAGGTCAAATGCCTCAACCGCGAGGAATTCGTGGTGATCGGCTGGACCGATCCCGAAGGCGCGCGGCCGTTTCTCGGCGCGTTGCTGCTCGGCTACTACGATCGCGACGGAAGGCTCACCTATGCCGGCCGGGTCGGCACCGGCATCAACCAGGCAGAACTCGCGCGGCTATGGCGGCGGCTGCAACCGCTGGCATCGCCTGCTATGCCGCTCGACGTGCCGCCGCCGCGCTCGACCCGCTTCGGTTCGCCGCTGGTTCTCAGCCGCGTCCATTGGGTGCGGCCCGAGCTGGTTGCCGAGGTCAAATTCCTCACCTGGACCGAAGACAATCTCTTGCGCCAGGTCGTCTATCGAAGGGCTGCGCGAGGACAAGCCGGCGGCCGAGGTGCTCCGCCCCGTGCCGCATCCCAAAGCGGACCGCGCCGCAGCAGCCACGAAAAAATAACTCGCCGATCGACCGCGCGCGGGCTGCGTCGCGGGCAAAAGAGAAAAGCGCCATGAGGGGAGCATGCGCTTTGCTATACGAGAGCAGCGTGGTGGGGGAACCACATTCCGCAGGGGCGGGCTGTCGCAAAACAAACAGTGCGTGAAGGTCCCGAGTTCCGAGTTAGCTATGCTGTCTTGCAGTCTCTGGTCAGCTCGTAGAAAATTCTGCGACGTGATTTCCGAGATCGACATCTGGCGCGCCGCCACCCTGATGCTCAAGCGTTACGGCGACAGAGCGCTCGAGGAAAGCGCATCGCGTGCCGACGAACTTGCGTCGGCAGGCGATGACAGCGGCGTGGCGGTCTGGCGCCGGATCTCAGATGCCGTCGAGCAACTCGTCAACACCACCCCGCCCGGCGCGGTCCACTGACCTGCCGCGACACTATAGAGGCGGCAAGCCCTGGGTCGGTGACAGAGCGGCGAGCGGGCCATTCCTGTTTTTTCATTATGCCGGGTTCCTGGTGCAAAGGACGATAGTTGCGTCACGGCGCGACGCCGAAGGGGATGACCCAAATGCCATACCCCTGCTGCCGGCGCGACACACAGCCGCGTTAGACCCGTGCTTGTGACTGTAGGGTTTGCGCGACTTGCGGTGGTTAAAGACGACCGCGGGTTTAACTAACGTGGCAGCCAATGCACGATGTATTTCAAAGTTCTAGGGTTCAGACGCTGTAGTACATCAGAACCCGATTTGGATCACTACCCCTGCAAGCGGATACCGGGGTTTGACACCCATCCCCTGTGGGACAGGTGTCGTCAGCCTTCCCGGATCGCATGCGCCGGCGATCAGCGCGGGAGAGGCACCGGAGCAGTCGAACGGGGCAATATCGCCCCGCCCCGTTTGTTCGCGTATAGAGCGCCCGCCGCCGCCGGCGTAAGGTATTCCTTCGGACTCTAGGAGGGGTGCCGTGCATGAAGACTTATTGAACGCGGTTTCCAACCTCGTGCACCGCCATGTGCTGGTCACACTGCACGAGATGACCGGCCAGATGCCGCCCGGCTCGACCAGGCGCCTGAAACAGAGCTGGGTGAGCCGAAGCCGGCGATGGCCGCACCCTCGCGCAAGCCGGCGACGATAGAGCGCCGCCAGCGCCTGCAGCGGGCCAAGCAGCGCCAGGCGACGGGCGCTCCGGCCGGAGCGCCCGCGCAGGACCGTGAGCGCAACGCGCTCGCGGTCACCAACAGCACCAAGCCGCCGATCGGCAGGACCGCAGCGCCCATGGCGCCTGATGATTGGCTCGCGTTGCGCGCTCAGTTTCAGGCCGCCATCAAGACGCGCCAGGCCAGTCACGCGCAGGCCGCCGCCCAACTCGCCGTCTCCAAAGCCAGTGTTACTACCTGGCTGGCGCCGAACGGCAAGCCGCCCAGCGCCGCCAATATCGCGAAAATCCGCGCCTGGCTTACACCGGACCCGCCGCCGGCCCCAGCGCCTGATGGCGAGGTCCACCAGCTCGAGGGCGCAGCTGTCTGGCCGGCGCTGCGGGCGAACTTGCGCGATATCGTGCGCGGCCGTGGTGTCACGCACGCCGAACTGGCCAGGGTGCTGGGGGTCGCGACCGGGACGTTCGACGTCTGGGTGGCCGGACACGAGCCTGGACCGACCTCCTTAAATCGCATTCGGCGCTGGTTGGCTGACGGCGCGGTGATCCCGGCAGCCGCACCGGCCGGGCAGCTCTATACGCTTTCAGAGGCAGAGCAGGCACAGCTCGCCGGGCATATCTCACTCGCCGGCAACGGGCGTGAGCTGCGCGAGCGCTTCGGCGCAACGCCCGAATTGCTGCAAAAGGCCGCTTCCGGCGGGCATCTGGCCGCCGAGATTGTCACTAAACTCCGCACCGCGCTTGCCGGCAACGGCGCCGATGCCGGCTGACCGGATAGAGGTCATGTAAAAAATGCCGGCCGGCAAGATCGTTAATCGTCCGGGCCGGCCGACCCGACCCGAACAACACGCGGTCTTTTAGGGGGAGGCGAAACGGTAGCGCGACCCGCCCCGAGGGCGCAAGGGTCGGGCGGCCGAGAAGCTACGCGCGTACGGGATCGCCCAGGCGATCCCTACCGCGGCGTAGGCCTGCCCGCTGGGCAGGCCGTACGCCGCGGGGTTAATCTCGGATTACCGGGCGGGCCGGGCTCGCGCGCCAGGGAGGGGCTAAAGACTACCCCCGGCCCCGCGGGCCGGTCCCCGGCTTTCGCGCCCCTTCGGGGCGGAGCGCGGCCCGCGCGCGCCGGCGGTTTGGGGCCCGATTTGGGAACCAGGTGTTTTGTGTCTCCGAAAGCCGTGGAAATCCTAGGAAAGTGGCGGAGGGGATGAGATTCGAACTCACGATAGGGGTTTAACCCTATAACGGTTTAGCAAACCGCCGCCTTCAGCCACTCGGCCACCCCTCCACCGATGAGTGGGGTCGACACGGCGCATGCCCATACTTTGTAGCCGCGGCCCGGGCCCGAGTCAATTCGACCGCATGCCTTGCCCACCTTGAGGCAACCGCCGGGTGGTCGAGAGGGCGCCCGACGCTGCCGGGCGGCATCGACAAGATCTATCGGCGCGGTGACGGCCCGCTCTACGAGCACGAGTTGCCGCGTTGGTTGGGTTGCGCTTGACAATAGCGCCGTCCGCTAGTTGCATCAGCGAATGAACGAGTCCCCGTCTCTGTCGCCGCGAAAGCAGGAGCAACGGACAGCGCGCAACGAACGGCTGGTCCAGGCTTTGCGCGATAATCTGCGTCGGCGCAAGGAACAGGCGCGGGTGCAAGCCGAGCGCGCGCGCCATCCGGCCGATGTCAGCGATGGCTTGAGCGGCGCACCGCTCTCCAGTAAAACCAACCGCCACGGCGGGACGACCGCCGATTGATGGCCCGCTGCCGCTCCAGGACCGCCTGGGTGGTCGGCGGCGCGCAGAGCCGAGGCGATGGACCGGATCCGCATCACAGGCGGCGTGCCGCTTCGACGGGGTAATAGCGATCGGCGGCGCCAAAAACGCTGCCTTGCCGCTGATGGCCGCGAGCCTGCTGACCGCGGAAACCCTGAGCCTCGAAAACGTCCCGGACCTTGCCGACATCGCGACGATGGCGAACCTGCTAGTCCAGCACGGCGCCGCGAATCGCCATGGCCGGGGATGACGGCCCGAGCGGGCGCAGGCTTGATCTGTCGGCCGCGCACATCACCTCGATCACCGCACCCTATGACCTCGTCCGCAAGATGCGCGCGTCGGTTCTGGTTCTCGGGCCGCTGCTGGCGCGGTGCGGGCGGGCGCGCGTCTCGCTGCCCGGCGGTTGCGCCATCGGCACGCGGCCGATCGATCTGCACATCAAGGGGTTGCGTCAGCTCGGCGCCGTAGATCGAATTGCATGAGGGCTATGTCGATGCGCGCGCGCCCAAAGGGCTGCGTGGCGCCGAAATCGTCTTTCCTTCGGTCTCGGTCGGCGCCACCGAAAACCTACTGATGGCGGCGTCGCTGGCCGAGGGCGAGACGGTGCTGGTCAATGCCGCGCGCGAACCCGAGATCGGCGATCTCGCGGCCTGCCTCCAGGCGATGGGCGCCCGCATCGAGGGGATCGGCAGCGACCGCCTGCGGATCCTCGGAGTCGGTCGGCTGCACGGCGTCTGCCACCGCATTCTGCCCGACCGGATCGAAACCGGAACCTATATGATGGCGGCGGCGGCGACCGCGGGAGAGATGCGGCTGACCGGCACCCGGCTCGACCTCGTCGCCACCGTCGCAAGCGTCCTCGACGGCGCCGGCGTCGCGGTATCGGAGACGGCGGACGGGCTCGTGGTGCGCCGGCGCAACGGCTATGTCGCCGGCGTCGACATCACCACCGCGCCCTATCCCGGGTTTCCGACCGATTTGCAGGCGCAGGTGATGGCGCTGATGGCGATCGCCGACGGCGCCTCGACGATCACCGAGACGATCTTCGAGAACCGGTTCATGCACGTCCCCGAGCTCGCCCGAATGGGAGCCAACATCAACGTGCACGGCTCCTCGGCCGTGGTGCGCGGTGTGCCGGGGCTGATGGGGGCGCCGGTGATGGCGACCGATTTGCGTGCCTCGGTCTCGCTGGTCGTCGCCGGTCTGGCGGCGCAGGGCGAGACAGTGATCAGCCGGGTCTACCATCTCGACCGCGGCTATGAGCGTCTCGAGGAAAAGCTCGCTGCCTGCGGCGCCCGAATCGAGAGGCTGCGCGATGGCGCCTGACGACGCGGCGCGCCGCGCTGAAACTGCGCGCCGAGGATGCCGATGATCTGGCGGTGCTGTCGGCCTGTCTGCAGGACGCGCTCGTTCCGGTCCGCGACCTCGCCTATGTCCCCGACCAGAAGATTTTCGTCTTCGTCGCGAACCGCTTCCGCTGGGAGAGCGGGCTCACGCCCAGAGCCGGGCGAGCGCGAGCGTCAGCGGATCTTGTGCGCCGTCACCTTTAGCGCGGTCGCCGGCGTCTCCTACCGGGGCTTTCGTCGCAGCGACGAAGACCGGATCCTCGCGCTGCTGGCGATCCGCGCAGAGGCGGAGAGCGTCGGCGCAACGGCGATCCTCCTCGAATTCTCCGGGCATGCCGCGATCCGGCTCGAGGTTGAGCGCATCCAGTGCCGCGCCAAGGATCTGGGCGAGCCCTGGCCGACCCCATGGCACCCGCGCCACGACGCGGAGGAGCCCTAGGTGGTTGCCGAGGCTCGACGACCGGCTGATCTTGGCGTTGCCCAACGGCCGGATTCTTGCCGAGGTGATGCCGCTGTTGCGTCGGATGGGGGTCGAGCCCGAGCCGGCCTTCGAAGACCCCGCGTCGCGCCGGCTGCGCTTCGCGACCAGCGAGCCTGGTCTCGATCTGATCCGCGTGCGGAGTTTCGACGTCGCGACCTTTGTCGCTTTCGGCGCGGCCCAGCTCGGCGTCGCCGGCAACGACGTGCTGATGGAGTTCGACTATTCCGAGATCTACGCGCCGCTCGATCTCGAAGATCGGGCATTGCCATATCGCCGTCGCCGCGACGATCGACTGGGTCGCGCGCGAGGACGGCAGTCGGCCGAGCCATATCAGGGTAGCGACAAAGTACCCGGAGATCACGCGCCGTCACTTCGCCGCGCGCGGGGTCCAGGCGGAATGCATCAAGCTCAATGGCGCAATCGAGCTGGCGCCGCGCCTGGGCCTGTGCCGCCATATCGTCGATCTGGTCCAGACCGGCGCGACATTGAAGGCGAACGGGCTGGTCGAAATCGAGCGCATCGCCGAGGTCAGCTCGCGGCTGATCGTCAACCGCCCGGCGCTGAAGACGCGGCCCGAGGAAGTCGGCGGCTGGATCGAGCGCTTCCGCGCCGCGGTCGCCGGGACGCGGTTTTCGTCCGGTGCCGGACCCTCGTCCGCCGCGCGCCGCACGATACCCTCTCCCGCAATGCGGGAGATGGAAGGGGTCCATCGCGGGAGCGAGGGGAGGGGTGACGGGCCCCCGCTTGGCGGGGGAGGTACTGATGCCGGTTAGGCTTTCGACCCGCGATCATGGCTTCGAGGCGGCATTCGAGCGGTTGGTCGAGGCCAAGCGCGAGGTTGCCGCCGACGTCGATGCCGCCGTCGCGGCGATCATCGATGATGTCGCCCGCCGCGGCGATTCGGCGCTTGTCGATTACACGCGCCGCTTCGACGGGATCAGCCTCACGGCAGCCGGCCTGCGGCTGTCGCACCGGGAGATTGCCGAGGGCGCCGCGGCGGCGCCGGCCGAGACGGTGGCGGCATTGCGGCTCGCGGCCGAGCGGATCGAGAGCTTTCACCGCCGTCAATTGCCGGCGGATATCGACTATGTCGACGCACTCGGGATCCGGCTAGCCGCCCGCTGGCGCCCGATCGCGGCCGCCGGGCTCTATGTTCCGGGCGGCACCGCGGCCTATCCCTCTTCGGTGCTGATGAACGCGATCCCGGCCAAAGTGGCGGGTGTCGAGCGGCTGGTGATGACCGTGCCGGCGCCGGGCGGGGTTCTGAACCCGCTCGTCCTCGCCGCGGCCCAGCTGCTCGGGATCGACGAAATCTACCGGGTCGGCGGGGCGCAGGCAGTGGCGGCGCTAGCCTACGGCACAGCGACGATTTCGGCCGGTCGACAAGATCGTCGGGCCGGGAAACGCCTATGTCGCGGCGGCGAAGCGGCGCGTCTTCGGCCGGGTTGGGATCGACATGATCGCCGGCCCGTCGGAGATCCTGGTCGTTGCCGATCGACGAGAACGACCCCGCATGGATCGCCGCCGACCTGTTGTCGCAGGCCGAGCACGACAGCGCCGCGCAGGCGATCCTGGTCACCGACGACAATGCTTTCGCCGCGGCGGTCGAGGCCGCGATCGAGCGCCATTTGGCGCGGCTGCCGCGGGCTGAAATCGCGCGGGCGAGCTGGCAGGCGAATGGCGCGGTCCTGATCGTCGCCGATTGGCTCGAGGCGCCGGCGCTGATCGACCGCATCGCCCCAGAGCATCTCGAACTGGCGCTCGACGAGGCCGATTTGTTGGCTGAGCAGGTGCGCCATGCCGGCGCGATCTTCCTCGGCCGCTGGACGCCGGAGGCGATCGGCGACTACATCGCCGGGCCCAACCACGTGCTCCCGACCGCGCGCAGCGCGCGGTTTGCCTCGGGCCTCGGCGTTCTCGATTTTGTCAAGCGAACCTCGCTCGTCCGCTGCGACGCGGCGGGCCTCGCCGCCCTTGCCCCGTCGGCGATCCGTCTCGCCGAGGCCGAGGGGCTCGAGCGCGCACGCTCTGTCCCTGTCGATCCGGCTCGATCGGCGGCGTGAGGTGTGAGCCGGCGCCATGAACACAGCCGATCGAACGACCGCGGCGGCGATCAGCGCATCGCTCAGATCACGCTTGACGAGCATACGGTCGTGCGCCGCAGCGCCGATATCGAGCACGAGCGGGCGACGGCGATCGCCGACCTGCTGGAAGAGAATCCACTTCGCTCCGGCCTCCGGGAGGGATGGGCCGTTCGACCTTCATCTGGCGATCGGAGAGAACCGGCTAAGCCTCGACATTCGCTCGCAGGCGGATGGGTCGAGCGAAACCATCGTCGTGCCGCTCGCCCCGTTTCGCGGCATCGTCAAAGACTATTTCATGGTCTGCGAGAGCTATTACCAGGCGGTCCGCGATTCGAGACTAGCTCAGGTCGAGGCGATCGACATGGGGCGGCGATCCTTGCACGACGAAGGCTCGGAGTTGTTGATGGAGCGGCTCGCCGACAAGGTCGCGATCGACCACGCGACCGCGCGGCGCCTATTCACCTTGATCTGCGTGCTCCATCTGCGCGGATAAGCGAGCGGTGACGGCGCCGCTATTGGTGCTTGCCTCGGCTTCGCCGCGCCGGCTCGAATTGCTGCGGCAGATCGGGATCGAGCCCGACCGGGTCGATCCGGCCGAAATCGACGAAACGCCTCGTCGAGACGAGGAGCCGGCGGCGCACGCACTGCGCCTCGCCGAAGAAAAGCTGCGCGCCGTAATGCCGCGCCACCCCGGCGACTACGTCCTCGCCGCCGACACAGTCGTCGCCTGCGGTCGGCGCATCCAGCCTAAGACGATGGACGAAGCGAGCGCGCGCCGCTGTCTCGAATTGTTGTCCGGGCGGCGCCACCGCGTCCATTCCGGCATTGCGCTGGCCGAGTCCCGACGGGCATGTATCGCTGCGCCATGTCCAGAGCCAAGTCACGTTCAAGCGCTTGAGCGCGGACGAGATCGCGGCCTATCTGGCGAGCGGAGAATGGCAGGGCAAGGCTGGCGGCTACGCGATCCAGGGCCGCGCCGCGGCGCTGATCCGCTTTGTCTCCGGCTCCTATTCGAATGTCGTCGGCTTGCCATTGTTCGAGACCGCGCAGCTGCTCGCCGGCCGCGGTTATCGCCCGCGATGCCCCGCGAGCTGATAGTCTCCGCCGTCCCCGGCGAATGGCGGGCGGCGCTCGTTGAAGACGGCGTCGCCGTCGAGGTCGGGGTCGAGCGCGGGGAGGGTTTCGAGGCCGGCAGCATCCATCTCGGCCGCGTGCGGCGCCTGCTGCCGGCGCTGGGTGCGGCGCTGGTCGATATCGGCGGCGACCGGCCGGCCTTTCTGCCGCAGAGCGAAATCGTCCCGCGCGGCCGGCGGCTCGACGAGGGCCAGCGGGTCGTCGTGCAGGTCCGCCGCGAAGCGCAGGGCGGCAAGGCGGCGCAGGCGACGCTGCGCAGCGTGTTGCGCGGCAGGTTTGTCGAGCTGCTGGCGGGTCGGTCCGGCCTCAGCGGAGACGAAAAACATGTCCCCCGAGACGCGCACCCGTTTATTGGAAATTCTCCAGACCCTCACCTCCCCGCACCGCGAGGGGAGGCGGGTGAGGGGATGACGCCTGAGGGTCCGCTGCAAGGAACGGCGATCGGGCTCCGCCTGCTCGAACTCGCGCCGAGCTGCGCGGTCGTCGAGGAGGCAGGAGGGTTGGCACAGTGCTGGCGGGACATCGGCGAGCGTGCGGCGCGCCTCGATCCGCCGGCCCGGCTTTATCCGGCCGCGACCTTTGCCGCCGCGCTTGCGGGCACGTTGCCCGCGGCCGACCGCATTTTCGTCGACGAGCCCGGCGCCATCCCGGAAATCCGCGCCGCATTTCCCGATGCCGAGGTCATTCATGAACCGGAAAGCCAATGGCCGATCGACCTCGACGCGCTATTTGACGAAGCGCTGTCGCCGACCATCGCGCTTGCCGGCGGCGGTTCGGTTCATATCGAGCCGGCACGGGCCGCGACGTTGATCGATGTCGATAGCGGGACGCCCGAAATCGGGCTCGCCGGAGCAGACGGCGCTCGCGATCAATATTGCCGCGGCCGTGCTCATCGCCCGACAGCTCCGGCTGCGCCGTCTCGGCGGCGGCATCGTCGTCGATTTTGTCGGCCTCGACGATCGCGGCGCGCGCGAACGGGTGCGCGCCGCTCTCGCTCGGGCCCTTGCCGCCGATCCGGCGCGGCCGGAGATCCTCGGCTGGACCAGGCTCGGCCATCTCGAACTGGTCCGCCCGCGCCGCCTCCGCCCGCTTGCCGAGGTGCTGCTCGAGGCCCCGTCCTGCGGACGCCCGACAAAAACCGCGGTCACCGTCGCGCACGAAGCATTGCGCAGGCTGCGCCGCGAGGAACGGGCGCAACCGGGATACCGCTGGCGATTGACCGTCGCCCCCGAAGTCGCCGCGGCGCTCGCCGGCCCTGCGGCAAAGGCCGTGCCTGCGTTCGAACAGCGATCGGGCAGAAAGACCGCCGTCGCGGCCGATCCGAGCCTCGAACGCGGGCAGTTTCAAATTTCCCCGGTGTGACTATATCGGCGATGCCATGACCTCCGATTCGCCGATCCCAATGCTACGGCGCTGCCCGATCTGCGGCAAACCGGCGACTTTGCCGCATCGGCCGTTCTGCTCGGCGCGCTGCGCGCAAATCGATCTCGGCCGCTGGCTCAAAGGCAATTACAGCATCCCGACCGACGAAGCCCCCGACGAAAGCGACCAGCAAGGCTGATTGAAGGCTGATCAAAGTTGACCCGGTATGCCGTTGCCGCGAGCATTGGCCACGGATATGGAGGGTCAATGACCGCGTCACCTCGGCTGAACCATTACCGGGTCATCTACGCCGACCCGCCTTGGACATTCTCGACCTATTCGCGAAAGGGGAAGGGGCGTAGCGCCGAGGCCTATTACGACTGCATGTCGCTCGCCGACATCAAAGCATTGCCGGTGGCCGAATGGGCGGCGGCGGATTGCGTGCTGCTGCTGTGGACCACCGACCCGCTGCTTCCAACGGCCCTCGAGGTGATCCGCGCCTGGGGGTTCATCTACAAAACAGTCGGTTTCTACTGGGCCAAGCTGAACAAATCCGCCGACCCGACGATTTTCCACGATGCCAGTTTCTTCACCGGGCTCGGCTTTTGGACGCGCGCCAACCCTGAGATGTGCCTGCTGGCGACCCGCGGCCATCCACACCGCCGGAACGCGAACGTGCGCAAGCTGATCGTCTCGCCGCGGCGCGAGCATAGCCGCAAGCCGGACGAGGCTTACGGGCGCATCGAGGGGTTGTGCGAGGGGCCTTATCTGGAAATGTTCGCGCGGTCGTCGCGGCCGGGCTGGGACGGATGGGGCACCAGTCCGATCTGAGCCAGATCGGCCGGCGGCGTTGGCGCGCCGACAGTTACCCAGACGCCTCGGAGGCCGCGGATTAGTTAGCCGCCCGCCCGCCAGCTTCACCAACGCTTAAGCGCTCCCGCAGACAATCCGTGGAGGTGTTTTTGGGGCGACGGCATGATCGGCTGGGCGCTGCGCTGGGTATTGCTGTGGTGCGGCGTCACCTTGGTCTGCGCCGTGGTCATCGGGGGCGACAAGTGGCTTCCGTCAAATGGCGCGCCGAAGCCAGAAATCGTCTTGCGCACTGCGCCCCGGGTCGAGCCGCCCGCCGATCCGGCAGTCAACACCCTCGTCTATCCCGCCAACCGCGCCGGCCACGTCATCATCGACGCGGTCGTCAACGGCGCACCGGTGCGGATGTTGGTCGACACTGGCGCGAGCTTTGTCACCCTGACCCCCGCCGACGCGCGCGCCGCCGGCATCAGCCCCGGCGAATTGGTGTTCAACCGGCGTGCCAGCACCGCCAACGGTTTCGTCCGCATGGCGATTGTGACCCTGCGTGAGATTCGCCTCGGCCAGCTCTCGCTCAACGATGTCCACGCCGCTGTGCTCGAAAACCTGAACGTGTCGCTGCTGGGGATGAGCTTTCTCGGCCGGCTGCAGAGCTACGAGATGCGCGACGGCAAGCTGACGATCACTTGGTAACAGGGCTGCGGGCGGCCCCCGTCACCCGGCCCTTCCCCCCACAGCGCCGCGAGAGGGAGGGTCCCGCATAGCGCGTCGGTGAGCGGCGACGGTCCTGTTTCAGATTCCGTACAGGTTTTCCGGCGCTGCCGCCTTCTGGCCATGCTCCACCGCCTTGACCGCGGCGATCAGCTTGACGTGCGCGCCGACATTGCAGCCGACCTCCTGACCTTTAGCGGCGATCACGCCATTGATGAAGTCGATTTCGGTGCGCCGACCCTTGAGCATGTCCTGACCCATCGAGGGCCGCGCCAGCTCGCTGCGGGTATTGGAATTCAACCCGGCGAAGATCTGTGATTCGATCTCGTCGAGGGCGGCGCGATCCCCCTCGGCGGCGCGCGCCAAGGTCTCGGGATCATGCATGCGGATATGTTCGAGCTCATAGCCGAGCGCCTGGCCGACGCGCACGCCTTCGCCGGCGAGACGAATGCTCAGACGCCGAATCTTCTGGTCTCGGTTCATGTCGTTGCCCGACAGGCCGGTTGCGGCCGCAACGCCGTTGGCCATGCCGTTGACGCACAGCTTGGACCAGCGCTCGCCCCACAGGTTGGTGGTCGGCTTGACGGTATCGACAGTGGCGATCATCGCCGCGAGTTCTTCGAGCCGCTTGGTGATCCGGCCATGGACCTCGCCCACCCGGTATACCTCGTGAGGCGACGAGCCTTTTGCAGCGGTCCGGCGCACCCGGCCCGCCGCATAGAGCTCGGCGCCGAGCAGCGCCGGGATCGCGCCGACCGTCTTGTCCCAACCCACGACCCCGGCGATGCGTTCCTCGTTCATGCAGTTCTGCAACGAGACGACATAGCCGTCGGGCGCAAGGTACTGCGCGATTAACCTCGTCGCCCATTCCGTGTCGTAGGATTTGACCGCGACCATCGCGATGTCGATCGGCTTCTCTTTGGCGAACTGCTGCACCTCGGTCAGATGCAGGGTCTTGGGCTTGGCGAGGACGAACTCTTCTTCGGTCACCCCTTCGAGGGCCAACCCGTCCTTGCGGATGGCCTCGACGTGCTCGGGCCACGGGTCGATCAGGGTCACGTCGAACCCGTTATGCGCGAGCTGGCCCCCGGTATAGCCGCCGATCGCGCCGGCGCCGATCACCGCGATACGCTTGTCCATGATCTGATCCCTCTATGACACGGATCGCGCCATGATAAGCTGACCCCGGGCAGCGGAAAAACAGCAAAGCCCGGCGCCTAGCCATTACCAATTCATCCAAGGACGGAAACACCATGAACTGGACCGAGCGGCGCGAGCGCTTTCGCGCGATTCTTTCCGGAAATCGCTGCGTGCATCCGGGCTCTGTGTATGACGCGATATCGGCCCGCATCGCCGAGGATCTCGGCTTCGAGGTCGGGATGTTTTCGGGCTCGATCGGGTCGATGTCGGTGCTCGGCGCCCCCGATCTGGTGGTCCTGACCTTGACCGAATTTGCCGGCCAGGCCAACCGCATCTGCCGCGCCGGCAATTTGGCGCTGCTGGTCGACGCCGACCATGGCTACGGCAACGCGCTCAACGTGCGCCGCACCGTCGAGGAGCTGGAGACCGCCGGCATCTGCGCGATGTCGATCGAGGATACGGTGCTGCCGCGGCCTTATGGCCCCGACGGCAAGCCGAGCCTGAGCTCGGTCGAGGAGGGCGTCGGCAAGATGAAGGCGGCATTGTCGGCGCGCCAGGACAAGAACCTCGTCATCGCCGGGCGCACCAGCGCGCTGGCGATCGCCAATGTCGACGAGGCCGTCAAGCGGGCCAAGGCCTATGAGGCGGCCGGGGTCGATGCGGTATTTCTCGCCGGCGGCGTGACGGTCGAGGCGGTCGAAGTGGTGTCGTCGGCGATCAAGATCCCGCTGATCCTCGGCGGCGGCAGCGGTCAGCTCGGCGATCTCGACTGGCTTGGGGCGCATCGGGTCCGGGTCGCGCTGCAGACCCACGCTCCGTTCTCAGCCGCGGTGCAGGCGGTCTACGATACCTTGAAGGCGCTGCGCGAAGGTGTCGCACCACGCGACCTCAAAAACATCGCCTCGCCCGAGTTGATGCGGCAGGTCACCCGCGGCGACGATTATCAGCGCTGGACCAAGGATTTTCTCGGCGGGGCGTGAGCCGTCGGTTCCACCCTTTCCCGCGCGGCGCTGCGGTATTCGGGGATTTCAGCCGTTCGCTGTCCCTGCGATGTAAGCGGGGATGACCGAACCGGCCCGAGTCCGCCCGGACCGGCCGGCGGATACCGCGGCTGGCATGGCGCGGGGGCTGCGCCCGCCCAGCTCGGCATTCCAACCGCTCGCGGCAGCCGCTATATAGCGTCATTGGCGATTTTGAATGCGGGACTCGCGTATTAACGGGAAATTGTGGAGCGTTCAGTTGGCAATTGTGCGGAAATTGCCGGTGCTCCCGGCCCTCGTGCTGTTCTGCGTCGCTGCGTGCGCGCCGCAGCCGGCGCAGCCGGGGACCCTGCTGCTGAGCAACCCGAATTTCGGCCCGACCAATGTCGAGGCGGTGATCACCGCAAACCCGGATTGCGGCGCGCGCGGCCCCGGCTATGTCTCGACGCTCGAATTTGTGCTGCCGAACAACGCGACCAAATTCATCGACGTCCCGCCCGGCACCGAAGTCTGCTGGCGGCGCGATCGCGACCCCGCGCAACCGGTCGCCGGCCAATGGTCGGGATGGGACCGCGCCTATGTCGAACCCGGCACGACGATCGACGCGAATTTGTAGCGCCGACCGGACCCGGACGCGAGAGTCGGCCGCCTCAGCGCTCCGAGGCTGAACCGGATCGTCACCGAGACCTCGATGCTCGGCTGGTGCATGCCGGCCGGAAACGGCGGCAATGTCGCGCCGCGCATCATGCTCTCGAGCGCGGCGTCGAGGTCCGGGATAGCCGGAGCTCTTGACGACCGCGAATTCGGCGACCCGGCCGCTGCGCTCGACCACAAAGCGCAGCACCGCGCGCCCCTGCTCGCCCTGTTCGCGGGCGCTTTCGGGATAGCGCTTGTGGCTGTTCGAGCCATTCGCTCAAGCAGAGCCCGGTAGCCCGGGCTGATTTCCGTTGAAGGCGCGCGGTGCCGGCGCAGGGGCCGGCGTCGGCGCGCGAAAGCGCGTCTGCGGGAGCGGCAGGCGCGCGGACGGCATCGGTGCGGCGAAGGATGGCGGTGCGGCGCTCGCGCTCGGGACGGCCGGACGAGCAGGCCTGGCGCAATCTGCGGGACCGCGGGCTTGGGCGGCGGCGGTGGCGGCAGCGGTTCGGGGACGCGACGGTCGCCTCCGGCGCGGGCGGCGGCGGCTCGATCGCGGGCGGCGGTCGGGAGGGCGGCGGCGGTGGCGGTGTCGCGACCGGCGGCGGTGGCGGCGGCTCGGCTTTGACCGGCGTGCGGAGCGGGCGGCTTCTCGGGTTGCGGCAACGACGGCGCGAAGGCGACCTCGATCCCGCCGGCGGGGAGCGGGCGGCTGCAGCGGCGGCGCCGGGGTCGGCAGCAGCACCAGCAGCGCCAGCAAAATGATCGCGTGCGCCGCCAGCGACAGCGCCAGCGGAAGCCTGAAACCCGTTCACTTAGCCCCGGCTGCCGCGGCGACCAGCGAAACCTTGGCGAACCCGGCGCGGTTGACCTGGCTCAGCATGTCCATCAGCTGCGCGTAGGTGATCGTCTGGTCGCCGCGGACATAGACGATCCGGGTCGGGTCCTCGGCGGCGAGCGCCGCGAGCCGCGCTTCGAGATCGCCCGGCGCGACCCGGTCGTCGCCGATGAAGGTCTCGCCCGCCGCGATTGAGGCTGAGGATGATCGGCTGCTTCGGCGCGGTGATCGCCGCGGCGCTGCGTCTTTGGCAGATCGAGCGGCACGCCGACCATCAGCAGCGGCGCGGTGACCATGAAGATCACCAGCAGCACCAGCATGACGTCGACCATCGGCGTCACGTTGATCTCGGCCATCGGCGCATAGCGGTCGTCGCCGGCTTCGCCGGACGGAGGCAGCGACATCGCCATGGCTCAGGTCTCCGACGGGATGCGCGACAGGAGGCTGCCCGAGCGCCCGATCAGCCCTTGCATGCGCCCGGCGAAGCGTCCGAGATCGACGGTGATCTTGTTGTAGGCGACGACCGCCGGGATCGCCGCGGCGAGCCCCATCGCGGTCGCGAACAGCGCCTCGGCGATGCCCGGCGCGACGACCGCGAGGCTGGTGTTGTTGGCGGCGGCGATGCCGGCAAAGCTGCGCATGATCCCCCACACCGTGCCGAACAGGCCGATAAACGGGGCCGCCGAGCCGAGCGTCGCGAGAAACGGCAGGCGCGCTTCGAGGCGGCGCAACTCGGCGTTGAGCGCCAGCCGCATCGCCCGCTCGATCCGCTCGCGCCGCTCGCTCGGCGGTCTCGGGCGCGGGCCACGCCGCGTGCGGTGCTCTCGGCCCAGCCGGCCGACAAGCACCGCGCCGGCCGGGTCGCTGGCCTCGGGCTCGGCCCGATGCGCGCCATCAGTTCGGGCGCCGAATGCGCGGCGGCGACCCGCGCCTCATGCGCTCTGCGCCGAGCGGCTCGACCGTCGCGAGCCGCCACAGCTTGTCGATGATCACCGCCCAGCTCCATACCGAGGCGGCGAGCAGCAGCAGCAGCACCCCCTTGACGACGATGTCGGCGTGCAGGAACAGGGCTGACGACCGAAAGGGTTGCGGCGGAATCGGTCACGGTCGGGCCTCTGCGGATGGTCTGGCGCGGGAGACGGCGGATCGGGGATCGAACCGCGGGCAGCGCCGCGTCGGCCAGGCGTAGATATGCGCAGCCATCGTGGCAATTTCGTGGAGACCGCATGGAGGCCGGACAGCGCCGCGCGCGTGCGCCGCCGATGTCCTGCCAGCCACTCAGAACTCCTTCTTGAGGCCGACATAGACCGAGCGGCGCGGCCCATATTGGTTGGAGAATTCGCCGACTCCGGTCATGCTGCGCAGCAGATAGATCTTGTCGAGCAGATTGATGATCGCAAGACGCACGGTGACCGGGACCGCCGCAGCTCGCCGGGAAGACGTGCGATATGCCGAGGTTCACCTGCTGGTAAGACGGGACGGTTTCGCCGTTGTATGTCGAGGTCGTTGGCCGGTTGGGTGCGCAGGCCGGACCCCGCGACCATTCGGCGGTAAAGCGCGTGCCGTGCCACAGATACGCCACCCCGGCGGATTCGGTTTTCAGCTGGCTGTGATCGGTATTGACAAAACCGCCATCGGCCGATGCGAGATCGGACGGGCTGAAGTTGAATTGCGCCGAATTCGATGCCCTTCGCCAACTGGTTGGCGATCGCGAGATTGCCGTAGAAGCTGAAATTGCCGAGGGTATAGTCGGTCGTCAGCTCGACGCCCTTGTTGATGCCAATGTGGTAGTTGAATGGTGTCAGAACAATCGGCGCGCCGAACTGCCCTTCGTCGAGCAGGTTGCGCGCGAATTTGTAGTAGGCGTCGACGCCCACCGTGAGGCTGGGTAAACGCCTGTTGTTTGACGCCGATGTCGAAATAATTGGCTGACTTCGTTCTTGAATTGGCGAATTCTGCGTGACCGCGGGTGCCGCCGCTCGTGTTCGCATAAAGGGCGAGATTCGTCGGTCGAGACCAGCTCCTGCGGCGGCGGCGTGAAGTAGCGGGCGTAGCCGGCGTGAAAGGTTGTCGTCGGCGTCGCCTGCCACACCATGTTGAGGCGCGGGCTGAGCTGACTGCCCGTGGTGTAGCCGTTGACGACATCGAACCGGGCGCCGTAGTTGACGGTAACCTTGGGCAGGGCTTTCCATTCGTCCTGGAGATAGGCGCTGTAGGTAAAACTCGTCTTGGCGCTGCTTGCGCGATAATAGCTCGGCGTCGTCGCGTAGATCGGATTTCCGAAACTGTCGGTGCCGGTCTGGTCGAGCACAGCCGAGTTGGTGTTCGCCGTCACGTGTTCGGCGGTGACGAGAATGCCGCCGCGCAAGGTGTGGTTGGGCGCCAGCCGGTAGGTGCCCTCCGCCTGAAGGTTGTTGGCTAAGCTGGTCCGCCCCGCATTCTCGCCGATGCCGTTGAAGGCGAGATCGCCGAACAAGATCCGGATAATAATGCAGGAAGCTATACTTTGTTATATCGGAGATTTGGAAATCGAGAGGCCCTTGCGAATGCAGAAATGAAACTGCGCCGAACTGGCTGCCCTCGACCTGGAGCTCGGTGAGGTTGCGCGGAGTTGAATGCCGAAGCTGGCGTACTGTTGATCGCGGTAATGCCGGGAAACGTCGACTGGCCCGGGGTGTTCGGGATCTGAAACACGCCGTTGAATTCGCCGAACATCACACTAATTTTGTCGTTCGGGTCGAGGATTTTGTCGATATAGGCAAAGTCGTGGCCCTGCTGCGTAACGTCGTGGATCTGGTAATATTTCGCCGTGACGTCGTTGATGCCATTGGTACTTTGGAGATAGCTCGCCGGTCACGAAATAATTGTAGCCGTCGACAGCGCCGCCTGCTTCCATGCTCGGATTGAGGGTGGTGTAGCTGCCGCCATACATTTCGACCGAGCCGCCCGGGTTGAAGAGACCGTTCTTGCTCTGGATATCGATGATGCCGGCGGTCCGCAGACCGTACTCCGCCGGCAAACTCCCGGTGATCAGCGTCATCGAATTGAACGAAGCGAAGACTTAAATCCTGGCCGAAGAAACTCACCCCGTCGGGAATGATGACGCCGTCGATGCGATACTGCACATTCAAGTGCTCGTTGCGGATATGAAGCCCGCCATTGGCCAAATTGTCCTGGTCGACGCCGGGCATTTGCAGGATGGCATTGTCGATCGGCGTGTTTTGCGCTCCGGGCAGGTTTTGAATGGCGGCTGGCGTCAGCGTGTAGGTCGAGGCGCCGATCTGCGGCTCGATGTTGATGCGCGCTTCGTTGAGCTGTTTGGCGATGACCTCGACTTCGCCGAGCGACACGCCGCCCGAGGAGCCCGAGGGGGCTATGCTGTCGGCGGACGAGTTAGCCGCCAGGAGCAGCGGTGTATTTGACCCATTGGCATCGCCCGTGCCCAATGGCGACAAGCCGGTGAGCAGGACCGGCGCGTTCTGCGCCCCGGTGTCGGTGGCGCCGAGCGGCAGACCCGTCAGCATGACCGGGCCGTCCTGCGCCGCGGCGCTGCCGGCCACAACCACTGTCGCGAGGACCAACGAGGGGACCGCGGACGCAGCGCCGCGCTCGCGCAAAGATACGGCTCACTGTCGATTCCTCGCTTCGCTGTGCGAAAGCCGGCGCCGTGAGTTCAGATAGATGTTATATCATAACGTACTCACGCGGAACCCGGCGCAAGCGCATCTGCGCGAGAACGGGGCCGGTCATCGGTGAGGCCTTCCGCGCTGCCGGCTGTCGTCCTATCCTGAGAGGCCTCGAACAGGGAGGAAGCCCGATGAGACCCGCGCTCGCTGCCTCGCAGCCGTCTGGTTGTGTTGGCGCCGATCGGCGCGGCGCGCGCCGCCGGCGTCGACCTCGAAGTGGTGCTTGCCGCCGATGTTTCGCGCAGCATCGATGACGGGGAGTTCGAGCTGCAGCGCAAGGGCTATGCCGCGGCGCTGACCGACCCGCGCGTCCTGAAAGCCATTCATGCAACCAAAAGCGGGGCGATCGGCGTGTGCTTTATCGAATGGTCGGGAGAGGAAGACCAGCAGGTCGTGCTCGACTGGACCGAGATCCGCGACGAAGAGGATGGCGGCGGCGCTGCGGCGGCGATCCTCAAAGCGCCGCGATCCTTTACCGGACGCACCTCGATCAGCGCCGCGATCGATTTCGCAAAGGCATATTTCGCCAAGGCAAAATGGCCGGCGGCGCGCCGGATCATCGACATCTCGGGCGACGGCACCAGCAACTCCGGGCGTCCCTTGACCGAGGCGCGCGATCAGGCGGTCGCCGCCGGCATCACCATCAACGGGCTGGCGATCATCAACGAGCAGGCCGAATTTGGGCTATTCGGCCCACACCCATCCGCCCGGCGGCCTGCCCAATTACTATCGGCAAAACGTGATCGGCGGGCCCAACGCCTTTCTGATCGTCGTCAAGGATTTCAACTCCTTTGCCGACGCGATGGCGAACAAGCTGGCGAAAGAGATCGACGTCGCCGGCGGCGCGGCGGCCGAGCAGGCGCCGAGCTTCGCTGACCAGAGCCGGCTAACGGACTGCGGTCAGCGCAGCGCGTTCGGCGCCGATCGTACGCTTCGCGCAGCTCACGCGGCCAGGCTTCGGACCCCTGCGACTGCGGCATCGAGCCGAACTGGACTGCGGCCGAGCAATGTGCTTTCCGGGCTATGTGATCGTCGCCCGGCCTTCTACACTCGGCGGCGATGACCACCCGCCGCGATCTTTTTCCGCCGATCGAGCCCTATCGGACCGGCACCCTGCGTCTCGACGCCGCCACACGATGTATTGGGAGCAATCGGGCAACCCGCGCGGCGCGCCGGCGCTGTTTCTGCACGGCGGTCCCGGCGCCGGCGCGACCGCGGTGCATCGCCGGTTCTTCGATCCCGATTACTGGCGCGATCGTGATCTTCGACCAACGCGGCGCCGGCCGGTCGACGCCGCTCGGCGAGACGCGCGACAACTCGCCCGCCCACCTCGTCGCCGACATCGAGCGGCTGCGCATCGAGCTCGGGCATCGAACGATGGCTCGTCTTTGGCGGCTCCTGGGGCTCGACCCTGGCGCTCGATTATGCCGAGACCCATCCCGGGCGCTGCGCCGGGCTCGTCCTGCGCGGGATCTTCCTGTGCCGGGCCGAGGAGATCGACTGGTTTCTCTATGGCGTGCGCCGGGTCTTTCCCGAGGCTTGGCGCGCCTTTGCCGGATTTCTGCCCGAAGGCGAGCGCGACGATATCCTCGCCGCCTATCACCGCCGCCTGCTCGATCCCGACCCGGCCGTCCATATGCCGGCGGCGCGCGCCTGGAGCAGTTATGAGGGCGCCTGCTCGACCCTGCTGCCGAACCCCGAGACGGTCGCGGCCTTTGGCGAGGAGCGGCTGGCCCTGGGTCTGGCGCGGATCGAGGCGCATTTTTTCCGCAACTATCTGTTCGCCGGCGAGCGCGACCTGATCGCCCGGATCGGGCCGTATCCGCCATCTGCCGGGGATCATCGTCCAGGGCCGCTATGACATGGTGTGCCCGATCGGCAGCGCCGACGAGCTCGCCCGCGCCTGGCCCGAGGCCGAATATCGTGATCGTTCCCGACGCCGGCCATTCGGCGATGGAGCCCGGCATCCGCGAGCAGCTGGTGCTGGCGACCGAGCGCATGAAGCGGCATCTGACCCGGCGCGCGACCGAGCCGGTTGCTCTCGCGCGTCAGACAACAGCTGAGGCCGGTCCGTTTCGTGCTCGGCTCTGCCGGTCGAAATAAGCTGACGCGGTTTTACTTGCCGGAACGTCTTGGGATGCAACGGTAGTGCAACTTTTGCGCAATGAACGGGAGAAGCATTTGACCTCTGAGGAGAGGCATGAACCGCGCGGGAATGGGCATGCTCCTTATGCTCGGCATTATCACGGCGCGGCCCGCCGCGGCTCAGGTCACCTTTGGTTCGCCCGGCGATCCGCCGCGCGTCGCGCTCGGCGGCGGCGCCTTCGACGTGCTGCCCGATTACAAAAAACCGCATGCCACCGCACGTGGGCTTGGTGGTGAGCGAATACCGGTTTGGCGACGTATGGTGGATTTTCTCGCCCTTCGTCGGCGTGATGGGGACCGGCCAGGGCGCCTTTTACGGCTATTTCGGGTTTGGCTTCGACATCAATTTTCCCTACAACTTGGTCTTGACGCCCAGCTGTCGCGGCGGGTTATTTCGACAGTGGCCAGGGACTCGACCTCGGGTATTGGTGGGAGTTCCGCTCCGGCGCCGAACTCGACTACCGCTTCGCCGACCAGAGACGCATCGGCGTTGGCTTTTATCACATCTCGAACGCCGGCCTCGGCAAGGAAAACCCCGGCCAAGAAATGGCCAACGTCGTCTTTACCGTGCCGTTGCAATGATCGGCGCGGAGCGCGGTCGCATCGAGCGATCGGCGCGCTGTCGGACGCCGGCCGGCCGTGCGATCTGATCGAGCCGAGCCGACACTACGCGCGGGTCAGGGCAGGGGCGGGCGGCGGTCGCGTTCGGGTGCGATCTCGTCGATCGCCCGGGCGAGCTTGACGTCGCGTTCGCTGACCCCCTCGACATCATGCGTCGACAGCACGATTTCGACCCGGTTGTAGACGTTGAACAGCTCGGGATGGTGATCCATCTTTTCGGCCAGCAGCGCGATTCGCGAGATGAAGCCCCAGGCCTCCGAGAAGTTGCCGAAATGATAGCTCTTGCGGATCGCATCGCGGTCGGCGACCTCGACCCAGCCATGGAGTTCGTGGAGTGCCGCGTGCCGCGCCGCCCCGACCAGCTTCTCGACCATGTCGCCCTCCCATTCGTCGTCGCCTCAGAGGGAAGTGCGCGCTGGCGCGGCCGAGGTCAAGCGCGCGATGTGACGGCATGACCGATGCAGCCCGCGCCGACCCTCGCCGATATCGAGGAGCTTGCCAACCGCGCCCTCGCCACGATCCCGCGCCGGCTCAAACGCCACCTCGGCGCGGTCGTGATCCGCGTCGAGGAGTTTCCCGACGAAGAGACCGAACAGGCGATGGGCCTCGACAGCCCGTTCGATATTCTCGGCCTTTATCGCGGCGTCGCCCTGCCGCACAAAAGCGTCAGCGATCCGCGCCCGCATGTCGACATGATCTTTCTCTACCGCCGGCCGATCCTCGATTATCTGGTGCGAGACCGGCGAAGAACTCGGCCCATCTGGTGCGCCACGTGCTGATCCACGAGATCGGCCATCATTTCGGCTTCAGCGACGACGACATGGCGCGGATCGAGGCGTCTCGGACTGAGCACTTCGCCGCGACCCGCGCGCGCAACGCGGGCAGAACCTCGCTCTCGAACCATGGGTTGTCGCGCAGCCAGCAGCGCCGTGCGCCAGCTTGGATGCGGCAGCACGAAAACTGCCGGCAGAAAATCGCGCCAGTTCGCGATCGCCTCGGTCATCGATCTTTTTCGCTGTCGACGGCAGGTAATAGCCGATCGCATAGCTGCCGACGAGCAAGGTCAGCTCGACCGCCGGCAGCAGCGCGCGCATCTGTGCGTGCCATAGCGGCGCGCATTCCGGGCGCGGCGGCAGGTCACCGCCCTCTCGGACGCGGCCAGGATAACAGAAACCCATCGGTATTATCGCGAGCCGGTCCTCGTCATAAAAGCTGTCGCGGTCGAGCCCGAGCCACAATCGCAAGCGGTCGCCGCTCCTGTCGTCGAACGACAGGCCGGTTTCGTGGACCCGCGTTCCCGGCGCCTGGCTGACGACCAGCAAACGCGCCGATGGCCGCGCGCGCAGAACCGGCCGCGGCCCGAGCGGCAGATGTTCGCCGCGCACGGCTGCACATTGCCGGATCTCGGCGAGTAGGCGAGCGAAGTCCTGGCGGTCGATATCGCCGCCTGGTGGCGGCGGGTCGTGGTCTGACGCCGCGCCCTTCGCGGCCGGAGTTTCGGCGACGCGCTGCCGCCCTGTCGCCTAGGTTCACTGCGTCAGCTGCTTCGGATCGTTGAGAATGATTTCGGGCAACCGTGCTGCTCTTGGATTTTTCCAGTCACGCAGACGCGTTTGCCGCGCAGCGAGGTCTCCGGCGTGCCGAACTTCGCCCGATCGTCGCCAAAGATCACGGCAGTAAAAACCTGATCCGGATACGGCTTGGAGAAGTCGAGGAAGGTCGGCTGCGATTGCAGATCGGAATCGAATTTGGCGGACGCGACGACCCCGCAAACCGTCGCGGTCTCCCCGGCATGATGCGCCGCCTCTTCCGCGCCCTAGATCCGCCGCGCTTGCCGGCAGCGCGCACAGCCCGTAATACCGCCGCCGCGGCTATCGTTCGTCAACGCGCCTGCATCAGCCTTCCACTTATCGCACGCGACCGCATCCGCTCACTCAGACTCGGAACAAAGCCCCGTTTTCGACAGTTCAGAAAGCAGGCGCCGAGCTGTGCCGAATCGATCGAGGAGCCAATTTGCAATGGCCGAGCTGGACAAACAGAGAGCTGTCGATCTGCTGAACCGCATTCTCGAGGCGGAATTGGCCGGGGTGGTCCGCTACACCCATTACTCGTTTCTGGTGTTCGGGCACAATCGCATTCCGATCGTGGCGTGGATGCGCGAACAAGCTGCGGAATTGCCGACCCACGCCCAACAGGCCGGAGAAATGATCACCTTCCTCGGCGAATATCCGATCTCTGACGATCGGGCCCCTGCTCGACAGCCATAAGCACGATGTCGACGCTATCATGCGGGAATCGCTGGAGACCGAAGCCAAAGCGCTGGCGCTTTACCGCGAGCTGCTCAAATGCGCGGAAGGCCGCTCGGTCATCATCGAGGAATATGCGCATCAGATGGTCTATGCCGAGGAACTCCACGCCAGCGAGGTCGACAAGATCCTGCGCAAGCCCGGCGCTGTCGCCGCCTTTCATCCGGTTCGGCAATCCGCCTGACCGGCGCACCTACCGTAGCATTACTGAGCACCTGTCCATTCGCGCGGACGAAGCCGGACAGGATCCGAAGCCTTGCATGAGCGATTAACATTAGAGCACTCTGCCCTGAGAACATCATGGACGCAGCCGCATCGCGCGTCTCTCGCAGCCTCGGCTTCGGGTGACCCAGGCTCGCGCGCTCTGAATTGGTAATTCGCTCGCACGGCCGGTCTATTTTCGCCAGAGACCGCGCATAGGAGGAAGCCCAGGTGAGCGATACGCCGACGATGGTGGCCCTCGGCGAGGACTATCCCGGAGCTGCGGGAATCGATGCGCAAGATCTGCGAGCGCTATCCCGGCGAATACTGGCGCAAGCTCGAAGCCGAGCAGGCCTATCCGACCGAATTCATCGCGGAGCTGACCGAGGGCGGCTTTCTCGCCTCCCTGATCCCCGAGGAATATGGCGGCTCGGGCCTGCCGTTGCGCGCCGCCGCGGTCATCCTCGAAGAGATCAACGCCTCGGGCTGCACCGCGAGCCAGGGCCACGCCCAGATGTACATCATGGGCACCTTGCTTGCGGCACGGCAGCGAAGAACAGAAACAGTGCTATCTGCCCAAGATCGCATCCGGCGAATTGCGCCTACAGGCGTTTGGCGTGACCGAGCCGACGACCGGCTCCGACACGACCAAGCTCAAGACCCGCGCGGTGCGCGAGGGCAACCACTACGTCGTCAACGGCCAGAAGGTGTGGACCTCGCGCGCCCGCCATTCCGATCTGATGCTGCTGCTGGCGCGCACGACGCCGGTCGACGAGGTCAAGCGCCGCACCGACGGGCTATCGGTGTTTCTGATCGATCTGCGCGAGAACCTCGGCCATGGCGTCGAGATCCGCCCGATCGAGGCGATGATCAACCATAACACGACCGAGGTCTTTTTCGACAATCTGAAGGTGCCGCCCGACGCGCTGATCGGCGAAGAGGGCAAGGGCTTTCGCTACATCCTCGACGGCATGAACGCCGAGCGCATCCTCGTCGCCCAGGAATGCATCGGCGACGGCCGCTGGCTGCTCAAAAAAGGCATCGACTACGCCAAGGAGCGGGTCGTCTTCGACCGTCCGATCGGCCAGAACCAGGGCGTGCAGTTTCCGCTGGCGCGCGCCTATGCCGAGATCGAGGCGGCCGACATGATCTGCCGCCGCGCCGCCGCCCTGTTCGACGCCGGCGAGGAATGCGGCGCCGACGCCAACATGGCCAAGCTGTTGGCTTCCGAGGCGACCTGGCACGCCGCCGAGGCGACGTTCGCGACCTTCGGCGGCTTTGCCTTTGCCAAGGAATACGACATCGAGCGCAAATGGCGCGAAGTCCGCCTCTACCAGACCGCGCCGATCTCGACCAACCTGATCCTCGCCTATCTCGGCCAGCATGTGCTCGGGATGCCGCGATCGTATTGAGAGGGAAACATGAGACGCTTAACCATCGCTGGCTTGATTGCCGCCCTGACTTTGGGGAGCTTTGTTCTTGCCGCGTCTGCTCAGAACCCCGACCGTCCTACCTTTTGGCCCGCCCTATCAAAGATTGATCCCGCGCCCAAGGTAATGGAATGGTATTCGGACATTCCCTGGCATCAAAAGCTAGGTACTTTTGCGGGCAACGAAATCGATGAAGCTCTTATCCTTCCCTATGACGCACTGGGGGACCCAGAGAAAGCTTTTTGTACGAGTAACCAGCTCACGCCCCAAGAGTGCATGATTGAGGCTGGAATCAATAACGTTCTGGGCATTCACAGAACCGATACTCTCTACGATACAACCGATCCGAAAATCACAGCGTCTACAGTATGCCAGTCTAGTTCCCACCCTGATTCCCAGCCATGCATAGAAGTCAAGTTGGAGTTGTCTAGCTTTTGGAATCGGGCCAACGGCTCTGCTATTGAACTACAGGCGCGTCCGTTTGGAATGGAAATTCCAAATTCCAGCGGCGCCTATTACCCGGGGTACGTGATCACGGACGGCAGCACTTATGCCCCCCAGATGCCTTGGTATATGGCGCACTACTGCGATTCTCAGTTCGTGCCAACCGCCAACGACATGCAGGATCCTGTTTGCTACGGCGACTACTTTTCGCCGATGAACGACGGGTTCAGCCCCTTCGGGCTGGGTGCAACGGACTGGCCGAATTCGGTGCCCTGGTCGGTGTTTCCATCAGCTACGTATCCCATGGCGCCAGCCAACCACTGCCCGTCGGGGGTGACAGAGTGCACACTCGTTATGGGGGGATTCGATCTGAGCCCAGTGCCGCAGAACTTTAATGACCTTCAGTATAACAAATACAACCAGTTTTTGCTTACTTGGTTCAACGACGCACTGCAAAATTTTCCCAACGACCTTGGCCAAGCTGACCTTCAACGTCATTTTCCCTGGAATGGAATGGGAGTTAGCTGGGACACCTTTCTGTACCCCCAGGCCTTACTCAACCCCTTCTTGGGAACGTTCCCATTTACACAGACGGCGCCAGCGAATCCGCTGACAACCTGCGACGTCACCCTGACCGGACCCACCGATTCGAGCTGCACAAATACCGCGATCGTCCGGGCTAGCCCTAACCTTTACCCGAGACAGTGCACTCTCGCCGATTTGGCCGGGACTGCGATGGAGGTCGCGAGACTACGCCAGTGCAGCCTCAACTATGAGCTCCATCACAATGGCTGGAAGGAGGAGTGGCCGGCAGCTTTTTGGCCGGACCTCCAGGCCGCGAACATGCTCGTTCCAAACCAGTACGGCAGGACGTCATTCTTGTTCGCCGGCGTCCCCGGCATGCAGCTGCCGGTGTCATTCTATAAAGACCCCAACAGTGTGAGTGGCCTCAGTGTCTATGAGCAGGTCTATAATGCGAGCATCTTCAGCCTGTATCTGCCCATCGCCAACGAAGCCGATGACGTTAACGCTTTTCATGGCCGGAATTACACTGATACTGAGTTTTACCATACGTTGCTGATGAGCAACCATATGGAGTCGGACCCAGCGGAATTCGCGGAGGGCATTAGAGGGAGGGTGTTGTGGCACGACGAATACCGAACGCAGCAAATGTACCAGGCGTTCGCTAATAACATTAGTAACAAGTTCCCCACCGAAATGTTCGCGGCGGCCTTTGACCCCACTACGGCTCCGGCGCCTTTTCATAACAATACCTGTGACGGGTGCCACGTGCGTAACGGCAGTGGGATACCGATCAACCCCGCGGGCACGCTTGATATGGCGCTCCAGGAGTTCATGACCGGGGCGGCGTACAACCCCTCCTACCCGGTCAAGGACTATACCTTTACCGGGGAAATACGGCCCATGAAGCTCGTCTTTTTTGACTTGCAGCGTGACCTACAGCGTAACTTGCAGGGTGCGAGCCGCCTGAGATGATTCGGTCTACTCTAAACCGCTGGCTTTTTCGCCGAGCGTGGTTGCGAAGCCCCGGAGTCTCGGCGCCACCCAGAACCTCTACTACAACAACAAGGTCATGAACTTCTATGGTGATAGCTTTCACGTGACCCGGCCGGGTTACAACTATTCCTGGTATTATGAACCCGCGGATTCGAATCGAATGGTTGTGAACACCGCGCGTGTCAATTCCGAACTCAACAAACCCTATCAGCCGCAGCAGATCAAGTTGGGGAACATTTCAGACCGATCCGAATTGTCAACTTGTCCTACCGTCTCCTACCTCTAAGCCGTGGCCGGAAAATTGCAGCGACATCAATGACGCTGCCATACACGGGGCAACAGATGGCGGCCAAGTCGGGTTTATGCTCCTTAACGGCAAACGCCTCGGTAACTTGAGCGCGATAGAAGCGATACCAAACGCGGATATTGTCGATTTTCAGAAAAGTCAAAGCGCCGCGCTTGGCCCGACGATAGCCGGGGAGATTTCTGGAACGCAGGCTCGCGTGACGGCGTTGACGGCGAGGTTCATACGGCATGCCAGACCATGAGCCTGACTGATTGCTATATCGGACGATTCGGATGGCTTGGCGATCGCGTTTCCCTCGAGGACCAGGTCGCCAATGCTGCGTTCGTCGAAATGAATATGACGACGAGCGAAGGATATAACAAGCTTTATCCCAACGGGAACGTGATGTTTCCGATCCGGTACGCGTATCCCGATTGTGGTCCAGCCGACAAAACCTGTGTCGAATTGAAGGGCAATGCAGATCTGTCCGAACAAGATGTTAATCGTATGGCCGATTATGCACGGTGGCTCGGCAATCCAACCCGCTCCGAGTTTACGGTTTCTCTGCCGGAGGTTATCGCAGGCGAGAAAATATTTCGACAGCTACAGTGTGATACGTGTCACGTGATAAAGAAAATTGAGATCGTTCCAGACGATACGATGTTAAGTAAGGATTTTCGCGACCGTTTGACGACTCGCGTCGCGCCATCAGTCGGTCCATTTTTATCCTACATCGGGACGGATTTATTGATGCACGATATGGGCTACCTATCACAGGTTGGCAATGCGAGTCAGTCGATTAGAGACAATGACGGGGTGGTACTACCGGCGTTCGCAAACTACGTGCAAAAGATTCGCACGCCGCCGTTGAAAGGACTGCGCTTTAACCGCTTCGTGACCGACTCCCACAGGAATACAAAGAACCCGCTGGATCCAGCCTGCGACTTTCTGTTGCACGATGGGCAGGCTTGCGATGCGATCGAGGCGGCTTTTCTGCATGATGGGCCGGCGATCAAAAAATTGGGTGTCATAGAAGGGTTGAATGGCTTAACGCCGACAGAGCTTCTCGAGCTGCGCGCGTTTTTGTATTCATTATGAGGCGTGTCGGAGGCTGGGGTGGGTCCACGCGGGCGGTCATAGGTGCAGCTGCATGCCGCCGCTCCTCGTGAGCGCGGCATGCCCACGCCGGGATTGTCGTCAGGCGTCGGTCGTTCATTACTACTCGACGACGGCTCGAACGGGTCAGTCATCCGGCGCTCGCGGCGTAATCTCTCCAGCCCGGACTCCCCTTGGCGTGGGTCTCACGATCTCCCACCCACCGGCCAGTGCCTACTGCGTTCGCGGTGTCGCCAGCGAATAGCGCGGGTCGGCGGCGAGGCATTCGGCTTCGGGCAGGCCGAGTTCCTTTCTGCACCAGATTGGTGCCGAGCACCATCGCCACCATCTTGTAGGCCGCGTGGCGGCGGCTCATGCCTTCGCGGCCCATGCCGCAATCGGAGGAAATGACCAGTCGCTCGGCGGGAATATGCTTCAACGCTTCGCGGATCAATCGCCGCGACCTGATCCGGCCGCTCGACCTGCAAGGTGTGATGATCGATGACGCCGATCACGACCTTCTTGTCCGTGATGGTCTTGCCGATCGCCGGCAGATCGCCGGTGCCCGAAGAGCAGGTCTCGAAGGTGATCGCGTCGGCCTCGACCCGATTCGAGGCCGCCAGCGTCGGCTGGTAGCTCTGGATTCCCTGGAAGATCCGCTGCTGCGCCGGATTGCCCCAGCAGGTATGGCACCAGATCTCGGTCTTGCTCTCAGCCCTTTACCGTGTTGTTGAACAATTTGACCAGTTCGGCCGTGCCGAGCTGCCGAATGTCTTGCCGCGCACCGGCACCATGTGGATTTGCGGCTCCTCCATTTGGATCACGGGGCAGCCGGCATCGGCCAGATCGTGCAGTTCCTGGTTGAGCGCGTCGCTCAACGCCCAGACCCGCTCGACCGGGTCTTTGTAGTAGTCGTCGGCGACCGAGGCGGCGAGGAGTTCGGGCAGGATCGTGCCGAACTTGACCGGCTTCTTGGTCAGCCGCTGCGCCACCTTCCACATCGCCGCATATTGCAGATTGCCGGGTCCGACCGGGCCGATGATCCGCGGCAACACCCGCGCTTCGAGGAGTCGTGCAGAATATGGCCGCGCGGTTGCGCCGCCGCGCGCCATCCGCAGACGGTCGGGGCTGCGCCTCATCGGAGAACCCGGCCATATGGGTCAGCGGATAGCTTTGCCAGCTCATGCCGCCGATCTCCTCGTCGATAATGCGCGTCGCCATCGGTGCACGATGTCGAGCCCGGCCATCTCCTGGGCATGCGCAGAAAGACCGAGACCGCATCCTCGTATTGCTCGCGCTAGCGGGATTGACCATCGCCTCGAGGAAGTTCTGCCGGCCCGAGCGATGCGGTGTACCAGGCTGGGCCGCGGCAATGATCCGATGATCGAGGTCGGCAGAGTCCGTCCGCTGAGGCTTTGTACATCACGGCTTCCTTTCATGATCCAGTGGTGGGGCGCGGAGCTTGCCGATCGCAGCGGCTAGGCTCATCTTTATCGAAAGACGGCAAGGAGGCGCCAATGACGATCCATCTCGACCACACGATCGTGCCCGCCCGCGACAAGGAAGCATCCGCCCGGTTTTTCGCCCGGATCTTTGGTCTTGAATATAACGGCTCAGTCTCGCACTTCGCGCCGGTCAGGATCAACGAGCAGCTGACCATCGACTTCGACAATTGGGAGAAGTTCGAGCGGCATCATTACGCGTTCAAGGTCGGCGAGGCCGAGTTCGACGGGATCTATGACCGGGTTCTCAAAGAGGGCATCACCTATGGCAGCGGACCGCGCTCGCATGAGGACATGACGATCAATCATCGTCACGGCGGCCGCGGCTTTTACTTCTGCGACCCGAACGGCCATCTCCTCGAAGTGCTGACCGCCTGAAGGCGCAGCTTCGATTACACCTAGCCGAAAGAGTGAACTATGTCGCAGACTATCGACCAGCGGCCACCGGTAGCGGTGGGCCACGTCCGGCTTTCGGCAACCGATGTCGCCGCCGCCGAGCGGTGGCTCGAAGCAGTCGGCTTACGCCCTATTTTTGCCGACACCCACCTCGCGGTCCTCGAGCTCCGTGGCGGCACGCATGTCGTCGTCAGGAAGGCGGAACAGCCACCGACGAGCGGTTCCGCGGCGCCCTTCGATCTGATGGTGGACGATATCGAGGCAGCTCGGAGCGATTACGCGGCGAAAGGCCTCGGACCCTCCGACATAAGCAAGGGGCGGATCCACGACTCCTTCCACCTCCCGGGGCCTGACGGGTACGACTTTACGGTCGTCTCGTCGCACGCGAAGGGGCGGGTCGTCTAGGCAACCAGCTCGTCGTCCCGAATTCGGGGATGTAGCCGCCGGGAGGGTGCCGCCGGTCTATTCGGCGGCGGCGCTCCGCGGCATTTGCTCCGCCCGTTCGAGACCGGTCAGGATCTCGCGCGCCCGGCGCAAGGCCCGGTCGGGCCGCAAAAACACCTCGACATAGCCGTCGTCGAGATAGGCAAACATCTGCTGCTGCTTTTCGAGCGCCCAGCGGTCCTCCGCGATGACCGCGGGGAAGGTGTCCATAAAGCGCTCGACCGCCGACCGGCTCGGGTCGGATTTGCATTTCTGCCCGGCCGGCATGTTGATGATCAGGCGCCAGACGTGGTTGCCGCAATTGACCGGCGTGTGGGTGTGGATGATCACATAGCCGCGTTCGACGCTCGGGATCGCCGTGGCGGCCAGCGGGCCAGACCTGCATCTCGACCCGCGTCACCGCCGGGCTCAGCATGAAATGCGTGTGGTCGCGATCGACAAAATCATAGCCGAGATAATCTTCGAGAAAGGGTGGTTGCTTGTAGCCGCGCGCTTCACGGACAGTGCCGACATAGGGGTTGCCGTCGCGCACGCCCTCTTCGAGCCGCACCGGAATCCGGCTGTTCTCGACATCGCCGATATTGCCGTCGTGCAGCGGATAGAAATGCGTGATGTCGAGCAAATTTTCGATCAACAGCAGCGAATTCGCCGGCACTGCCATGGGCCCGGTATCGGCCGTCGCCCAGCCGGGGTCAGCGATCTCCGCCAAATGCGGCGGAAGCGTGCTCGCGCTCATAGCCGGGTCGCCGGGCCACACCCAGACAAGCCCGTCCTGCTCGATTACCGGGAACGCCCGCAGCCGGGCCTGCGGCGGGATGCGGCCGTCGGGGTGCGAGGGTATGCGCACGCAGCGGCCGGACGCGTCATGGCACAAGCCGTGATAGGCGCATTCGAGAAGGCCACCCTCGATAAACCGCCCCGCCGACAACGGCATGCGCTTGTGGCAGCAGCGCTCGTCAAAGGCGACGACGGCGCCGTCGCCGGTGCGCCAAAGCACCATCGGCTTTTCGGCGATCACCTGCCCTTGCAGCTGTTGCGCCGCAAACTCCTTCGACAGCCCAGCTACGTACCAGGCGTTCCTAACGAGTACATCGCCGGCCATGGTGCAGGCCCTTTTTCGCCAACCGTCGATTTAACGATGATTTTCCGATCGCCACGCGAGTCAAACGAATTCTCGCGGGCGTCGACGCGCTCACCCCGGAGATCAAACCATGATCGAAGCCCGCATCGTCAAGGTGATCATGATCGGAAGTCTAGCCTTGTTCGCCTTGCTAGTAACCTTCGACAATCTAACAGATTACGATACGAACTACGCCTTCGTGCGTCATGTGCTCAGCATGGACACGACCTTTCCAGGCAACGCGCTGCTTTACCGCTGCATCATCTCCCCGGCTATGTGGCAGGCGGGTTATGCGCTGATCATCGCCGGCGAAGGCCTGACAGGCGCCGTCTTGGCGGTCGCGGCCGTCGTCCTTGGCAGGCGCCTGCGATCGGACCCCGCGGCCTTCGACCGGGCCAAGCGGTTTGTGTATCTCGGCGCCGGGCTCGGCTTTCTGGTGTGGTTCTTCGGCTTCATGGTCGTCGGCGGCGAATGGTTTCAGATGTGGCAATCGGCGATGTGGAATGGCCAAGAGGCGGCGTTTCGCTTTTACATGACCATTCTTGCCGTACTGATCTTCGTCAACCAGCCGGATGGCGACCTCGTAGTCGGTGGATCGCCTGACGGCAGCATGCCGCAGAACAAGTCATGTGGTCGAGAAGGGCATTCGGTTCAACGCTTGCCGCGGCTGCTTGCGGCAGTGGCTTGCCCGCGGGCGCGGGTCCGGTGAATTCGCTTGACCCGTCTGGGATCCCGCTGCCGGTCCATGAACAGGCGATGCGGCTGGCGATCGCGGAAGCGCGCGCCAATCCGGCCTTTCCGTTCGGCGCCGTGATCGTGCGGCCGGCAGATCGCCAAGTGCTGGCAAAGGGCGTCAATAACGGCGCTGCCAACCCGACTTTTCATGGCGAAATCGTCGCCATGAACGACTATGTCGCGCAGCACGGCAATCGGGGTTGGGGTGAGGCCGTTCTCTATACCACCGGCGAACCTTGCCCGATGTGCATGAGCGCGATGGTCTGGGCCGGGATCGGCGGCGTGGTCTACGGCACGCCGATAACGAAACTGGCGCAGTACGGCATCAATCAAATCCTGATCCCGTCCACCACGGTGAGCGGCGCTTCACCCTTTTATCATGGCTTTATGCTAGGCCGCGTTCTAGAGGCCGAAACCGACGCGCTGTTCCGGAATCGCAAGCGCCTTTGACCGCGCCGGGTCCGGCTCCGCATCGCGGCTACGGCACGACCTGCCGGGCCAACGCGGTGACGATCGGCAGCGCCACCCGCTGGGCCCGCGGACCCAGGGCGAGCGGCTTCAGCAGCATGCGCACGCTCATTTCAATCGGAAAATGCGGGCGCAGGAGGTCCGGCACTGGCGGTGAACGGCGCGGTAGACGGCGGCGTCGAACGGCGCGCGCGGATGCCGCGCGCGATGAACGTGCTTGAGTACGATCAGTCTGTCCTCGCCGCCGGTCATCCGCAGCCGCCGCCACAATGCCGGGGCTATGTCGCCCCGCCCTGGGCGTTCGATATCTCGGTATTTGCGAAAATAGCGATAGAAATGCTTGTAGTGGCGGACCTCGTCTTCGGCTATCCGGCGGGTCAACAGGGCCAGCACCGGGTCGGGGCTGGCGCGCGACAGGCCAGTGTAAAAGCTGGCCGTGCCCATCTCGACGACGCACCTTGACGCCATTTCCAGGCCGCGCTTGCGCTCGAGCGCCTCGTCGCAAAACGGTCGGAACTCCTCGACAAAGCGCTCGCGCACCACTTCCCACGGAAAGTCTGGCCAAGCAGCCTCGACATAGCGGCGCAATGCCCGGCCGTGCTGCAATTCCTCCGGAAGCCAGTACCGTTCCAGCCACGACGTGACCTCCTCGTCGCCGGCAAAGTAATCGATCAAATTCGCGGTATAGAGGTCGGTGGCGCTCTCCATCAGCGAGGCCGAGGCGATCAGGTAAAAAAGCGCCTCGTGGCCGGCGACCAGGTCACGGCGGATCGCCTGCCAGGGAATATCGTCGAGCGACCAGTGGCGCCGGCCGGGAGTTCGATCGGCAGGGCCGGATCGGCCCGCTCTGGCCGGGCCATCGTATGCGGGGAGGGTCAGAGGCTCCATCTCGGTCAGTTGCCCATCGCCCCTAAAAGGTAAACATCGTGCTCTCGGGCCCGAGGCCGAGCAAAACCTGGCCCACGGTCTCGAAATGGGCCTGACGGCCCTGGTATTGCTGGACCACGGTGTGGATGTCGCGAAATCGCCGCTCGAACGGGTTTTCCTCAAAGATCGCCGTGGCCCCGGCGGCATGGTAGAGGGTGTCGACCGCGTCGCTTGCCTGGTGGATCGCCCAGGTCGAGGCGAGCCGGATCGTCGCGTTGTGGTCGAGGCTGAGCCGGCCGGTGCGCCCGGCCTCGCGCCAGATATCTTCGAGCGCGCCGAATAGAAACGCGCGCGCCGCGCCGATCCGCGCCTCGGACTGCGCGACCTGCGCCTGGATCACGTTGTTGTCGCGCAAGGTGCGCTTGGCGCCGCGCGGAGATCTTGTCGCGGGCAAGCTCGACAAAAGCGTCGAGTACGGCGCGGGCGATGCCGAGCGCCACCCCGGCGAACCCGGCGGAATAGACGTTGCTGCTGCTGAAGGCATAGAGCAGGCCCGGTCTCGCGCGGTTTGGCGTCGGCGCTGCGCTCGACGGCGTGGTCTTCGGGCACGAACAAGTCGGTGACCGTATAGCTGTCGCTGCCGGTGCCGCGCAGGCCGATGACATGCCAGATGTCGGTCATCTCCGCCTGCGGTTTTGGGAACAGCAGGGTGCGGAACACCGGGCTGCCGTCGGGCCGCAGGCGCGGCGTGCCGTCCTCGGCGAAGACCGCGACATGGGCGCCGAGCCAGGTCGCGTGATGGCTGCCGCTGGCAAAGCTCCAGGTCCCGGTCAGGCGATAGCCGCCCGGCGCCATCCGCGCCTCGGCCGGGCCGGGCGGGCCCCAGGCGACGATCCCGCGCTCACCGCCGAAAATCTCCCGCGCCACCTCGGGCGCGAGATAAGCCGCGGTCATCGTGCAGCCGCAGGCCTGGCCGAGGCACCAGGCGACGCTGGCGTCGTGCTTGGCGATCTCTTCGACGACCGGCACATAAGCGGCGGGCGGCAGCTCGGCGCCGCCCAGACGAACGCGGCAGCAGCAGGCGGAACAGCCCGCGCTCGGCCAACGCCGCGACGATCGGCTCGGGCAGCTCGCGGCGGTGCTCGATCTCATCGGCAGCCGCCTCGATCATCGGCCCGAGCTGCCGCGCGCGCTCGAGATAATCCGCGCCGAGCGTTTCGCCGCTTGCCGGGCCCGCCGCCCTTGACCTCATCGCTCACTCTCGTGGCTGCGCCACATTCCGGCGCCGGTTAATATTAGCGCACTCCGGTACGTGCGGGCACCTCCCCTTGTCCAGCGCGCCAAAGAGCCGGTCGGTAAGCGCGGGGTGCCGAAATCGGCCGCATCCGCATCGATGCGACAGGAAGACATTGCGCCACTCCGGCTCGGGTGTGAAGTCTGGGCGGCTAACGACCCAGCGATATGGGAGCAAACGCGGATGGCGACACAAAGCACAGCGAATGCGGCGCAGCAGGAATATTGGAACACGGTCGCCGGCCCGCGCTGGGTCGGGCTCGAAGGCTTTGTCGAGCGCCGGGTCGGTGCGGTCAACGATCTGCTGCTGCGGCATTCGGCGGTCTCGGCGGGCGAGCGGGTGCTCGAAATCGGCTGCGGCACCGGCGCCTTCACGGTGCCGTTGGCCGAGGCGGTCGGCGAACGCGGCCAAGTAGTCGGCGCCGACATCTCCGACGCGATGCTCGCCGGCGCGCGGAAGCGCATCGCCGAAAGCGGGCTGCGCAACGTCTCGCTGATGCAGGCCGACGCGCAGACCCACGGGTTCGAGCCCGGCCGTTTCGACCTGATCGCCTCGCGCTTCGGGGTCATGTTCTTTAGCGATCCGGCGGCGGCGTTCACCAATCTGCGGGCCGCGGCGCGGCCCGGCGGCCGGCTGTGCTTCGCCTGCTGGGGCCCGCTTGACGCATAACGAGCATTGGCTGATCCCTTATCGGGTGGCCTTGCGCCATCTGGGGCCGCCGGAGCCAAAGCCCGCCCGCGCGCCGGGGCCGATGGCGTTCAGCGACCCCGATTACGTGCGCGCGTTCCTCGGCACGGCCGGGTTCGAGGGCATCGAGATCCACCGCGAAACCCCCGGCATCTTCGCCTCGGCGCCGAAAGAGGAGGCCGAGCACGCCTGCATCATGGGCCCCTCCGGCCGGCTGATCGACGAGAAGAAGCCCGATGCGGCGACGCGTCGAAACGATCCGGCGCGAGATCGAGGAAGCCTTCGCCGCCCACGCCAAGGACGGCGGAATGGTGCTGCCGTCGACGGTGTTCCTGGTGACGGCGCGCCGCCCGCAGATAGCAGCCGTGCGCGGCAGGTTCAGGCGCGCAGGAATTCGGCGTAGGCGGCGGGTAAGAGGCGCGCCAGGCGCTCGGCCCAGGCGGCCTGGCCCGCGGGCTCGCGCGATCAAATCCTGGCGGATCTCGATTTCGACATGGGGCAGGCCGCGGCGCTCGCCATGCACCGGGACGGTGTAGTCGGTCAGGTCGGTGACGCGGTAGGGCTCGTTCTCGCCGACGGTCAGATCGCCTTCGGCGCGCAGCAGGCCGAGGAGCGGGTGCGCGAGCCGCGCGTCGCGATTGAACAGCACGCCGACATGCCACGGCCGCGACACGCCTCTGAAGACCGGGGTGAAGCTGTGCAGCGCCACCAGCACCGAGGCGCGGCCCTCGGCCGCGCGGCGGTCGAGCGCTGCCGCGATCCGGTCGTGATAAGGGCGGAAGATCGCCTCGATCCGCGCCGCCCGCGCGGCTCGCGTCAAGCCCGCGATTGCCGGGGATCTCGGTGTCCTCGCTGATCTCCGGGATCGAGCTCGGCACCGTCGGGTCGCGGTTGCAGTCGATCACCAGCCGCGAATAGGTCTGCACGATCAGCGCCGCATCCAATCGCGCGCGACAGCAGCCGGCCGACCTCGGCGATGCCGATGTCCCAGGCGATGTGGCGCAAGGTGTCGGGCTCGGCGAGGCCGAGCCGCGCCGAGCCGCCGCGGAATCGCCCGGCCGCCATGGTCGCAGGTCGAGAAAAAAGACCGAGCCGCCGGCCTCGTTGTCGAGGGTGACCGGGTCGGGTTCGTCGGGGTCGAGAGGGCATCGGTCATCGCGCCGCGGCGTTCACGGTCATCGTGCCGGCAGAGCAGGGACCTAGAGCGACCACTGAGCTGCGGGATCCTGTTGCGCGGATGCGGCATGCGCGAACGGCATTACCGCTTCTCAATAAATCTCGGCGTAGTGGGCGCACAGCTCGGCCGGCGACAGGGCCGCGACCTTTTCCGCCTCGACCCGTTTGAAGCGCAAATAGGCGTCGCGATGGACGGCGCCGAACCATCGCGCGGCGGCTTCGCTGGCGGCGAGATGGTCGAGCGCCTGGTCGAGCGAGGCGGGCAGCGAGGGTGGCGCCGTTCCCGCCGCCGGCAACGGCAGTGACCGGCGGATGCCGTCGACCCCGGCGAAAATCACCGCTCCCAACGCCAGATAGGGGCTCGCCGCGGCGTCGCAGACGCGAAACTCGATGTTGAACTGGCGCGCGGTTTCGTCGGCGTCCGCGGCGGCGAAGACCGGGCAGACGCGCAGGCTGGCGCCGCGGTCCTGGCGCACCAGATCGATCACGGTCGGCGCCCAGGCATTGGGCACCAGCCGCAGATAGGAGACCGGCGAGGGTGCGGTGACCGCGCAGATCGCCGGCATATGGTGCAGTACGCCGGCACAGAAATGCTGCGCCGGCTTGCTCAAATCCATCGTTCTCGCCGGGCGCATAGGTCGCCGGCCGGCCCGCCCCGTCCCACAGGCTCATATGAATGTGCACGCCGTTGCCGACTAGATCGGGATCGGGCTTCGGCGAAAAGATCACGCGATGGCCGAGCCGGTGCGCCGCGGCGCGCGCCATCTCGCGGGTGATCACCGCATGGTCGGCGGCGGTCAGGGCCGGCTGCGGCGCCACCGTCACCTCGAACTGGCGCGGCCCGTATTCGGCGAGAAAACTGTCCGGGACCGGGCCGGCGGCGCGCAAGGCGGCGATAAACGCCTCGCCGAAACTGCCCTGGCGGCGAAAGGCGCCGAGCGCATAGGCGTCGCCCGGGCGGTCGTCGGTGCCGGTATAGACAAATTCCTGCTCGAAGGCGGCGACGAGGTGCAGGCCCGCCGTCTCCTCCAGCTCGCGCGCGGCGCGGCGCAGGAAATCGCGCGGGCAGCATTCCCAAGGGCTCGCCGTCGGTGGTGCAGATGTCGCCGAGAAAGAAATGCTCGATCGCCGAGCCGTCGGCGAAATCGACCCGCACCTCGGCCGCCGGGTCGGGCACGATCATCAGATCGCCGGCGGTGCCGAAGGGCGTGTCCCAGATCGGCCCGGCCGGCGACATCATCAGATTGCTGCCGGTCCAGCCGATGCCCTTTTTGAGCCGCGCCGGGCAATTCGCGCGCCGGAAACCCCTTGCCGCGCACATGCCCCGAGATGTCGCAGGTCGCGACAAAGACCAGCTCTTCGCGGATCATGTGCCGGCCCTTACCCCGCTGCGGCCATGGCGCGTAGTTGTCGAGCAGGCGCAGGATCTCGCCGCGGCTCAGATCGGGCAGGTACGGCGAGGCAAAGCCGCGGGTTTCGAACGCCTGCGCCAGCTCGGCCATGTCGATGCCGTAATCGGCTGGGAAATAGAAGACGCCAACCTGCATGTCATTTCCTCTGCGCGACGGAGGGATATCGGCTAGGATGGCAGAATTCCGAATGTTCGACCATGGGGAGAGCCATGCCGGTCGCATCGGTCCGCGGTGTCGAGATCAATTACGAGGTGCTGGGCGAGCGCGGGCCGTGGGTCGCGCTGCAGCCGGGTGGGCGGCGCGGGCTTGTCGGGGTCAAGCCGCTGGCGGAGAAGATCGCCGAGGCCGGCAACCGCGTGCTGATCTACGACCGGCGCAATTGCGGCGCCTCCGGCGTGTCGTTCGACGGCGGCAATTCGGAGAATGAGATCTGGGCCGAGGATCTGCGCGAGCTGCTGTCGCAGCTCGATGCGCTGCCGGCGTTTATCGGCGGCAGCTCGTCGGGATGCCGGCTGGCCTTGCTGTTGGCGTTGCGCCATCCGGCAGCGGTGCGCGGGCTGCTGCTGTGGCGGGTCACCGGCGGCGCCTATGCGGCCGAGCGCCTGGTGCAGAACTACTACACCCAATTCATCGAGATGGCGCAGAGCAGGCGGCATGGAGGCGGTCTGCGCCAGCGAGCATTTCAGTGAAGTCATCAAGGCCAACCCGGCCAACCGCGCGCGGCTGATGGCGATCGAGCGTCGAGGACTTCATCGGCGGTGATGGAGCGCTGGCGGCGCAGCTTCAACGAGGGCGCCGAACATCCGGTCATCGGGCTGAGCCCGGCCGAATTGCGCTCGATGACGGTGCCGGCCTGCATCATCCCGGGCAACGACCGGGTGCATCCGCGAGTGCCGGCCCAGATCGCGCACCGGCTGATGCCGAACAGCGAATACCACGAGGTGCTGACCGAAGACCGCCCAGACCAGGATGTCGCGCTCGAGGATTGGGAAAAGAAGGAAGGCTTCTTGGCGGCAATCTTTATCGACTTTTTGCGCCGGACGCAGCGCCATTACTGACGCGGGGGGTGCTTCCCAGGAGGGCGTCGTCGCGGCCGGCGGCGCGCGCGGATGAGCGGCACGCCGGACGGGCATTACGATCTTCTGACGCTGGGCGAGACCTTGATGCGCCTGTCGCCACCGGGCGCGCAGCGGCTCGACCAGGCGCGCAATTTCGAGATCGGCGTTGGCGGCAGCGAGCTCAATGTCGGCTGTCTGCTGGCTCGGCTCGGGCGGCGGGTCGCCTGGGTGTCGCGGCTGCCCGAAGGGCCGCTCGGCCGGATCGTCGACGGTGAGGCGCGCCGCCACGGAGTCGACACGCGCTGGGTGCGCTGGATCGCCGATGCGCGCCTGGGCCTGATGTTCTACGAGCCAGGCCCCGAGCCACGCACAAGCCGCGTCATTTATGATCGCAAGTATTCAGCGGCCTCCGAGCTTGGATTCGAAGACGCGCCGTGGGAGGCGCTGATCCGATCGAGCGCGTGGCTGCACCTCTCTGGCATCACCCCGGCGCTGGGTCCGAGTTGCCGGGCATTGGTAATGCAACTCGCCGCTTTCGCCGCAGCGGCCGGGAAGCCGGTATCGTACGATCTGAATTATCGCGCCACCCTGACGACCCCGCACGAGGCCCGCGCCGTGCTCGATGCCGTGGCCCCGCATCTGCGTCTGCTGGTCCTCGCCGAGCGCGACGCGCAAAACGTGCTGGGGTTTGCCGAAGCCGGCGAGCTCCTCGCAGAGGCAATCGCCCAGCGCTACGGCATTTCGCTAGTGGCGCTGACACGGCCGTCTGAGGCCGAGCCCGGCACCTTGCTTCTCGCTGAAGGCGCGTTCCGCTATGCACCGCGCTATGCGGTCGATGTCATCGATCGTATCGGTGCCGGCGACTCGTTTGTCGGCGGACTGCTCCACGGGTTGCTTGAGGGCGATCGCGATCTCGCAATCCGCCTCGGCGGTTTTGCTGCAGCGATTGGGCTCGCCACCCCGGGCGACATTAATTTTTTCGGTCCCGAGGATTTGGCCCGCTTTCACGCCGGCACCATCGGCGGGCTCGTGCGCTAGCGCGCGGTCGACGACGCCTGCAGGCGGTCGCTCCAGGCGGCAATTGCCTCGCCGATTTCCGTGCCGGAATCCTCCTGGATGAAATGGCTGCCGGAGACCGTGACTTCGCTCTGGTTGCGCCATCCGCGGCAAAATTCGCGCTGCGCCCCGACCAGGATCGCGCCGGGCTCCGCATTGACGAACAGCTTGGGGATTTCGTTATGCGCCATCCACTCGGCATAGCCGCTGACTAGCACCGAGACTGCAGCGGGTTCCCCGTCGATCGGGATTTGCCGCGGCCAGGCGAGCGTCGGCCGGCGGTCGAGGTTCGATCCGGCGAAGGGACGCCGATATTCGTCGAGTTCGGCGGGACCCAGCCGGCGCAGGATCGAGGCCGGCAACACTCGTTCGACGAACATGTTGTCGTCGAGGATCATTTTTTCGCCGGCCGGCGAGCGGAATCCTTGGAATACCCGGCGCGAAGCCTCGGGCCACTCGGACCAGGTCAACGGGCGGACGATCGCTTCCGTATAGACTATGCCGGCAACTCGATCACGGTGATGGTTCGCCCAGTCGAAACCGAGCGCCGAGCCCCAATCATGGCCGACGATGATGATCGGCTGGTCTGTGCCTGATGATCGCGTCGATAAAGCCCCACAGATAGTCGCGATGCGTGTCAAAAGCGTAGGTGTCCGGGCCCGCGTCGTCGAGCTTATCGAAGTCGCCCATGCCGATCAGGTCGGGCGCCAGGCAGCGGCCGCGTCCGGCGACCTTCGGCATGACATTGCGCCACAGATAGGACGAGGTCGGGTTGCCGTGCAGGAACAGGTACACCGGTTCGCTGACGCCGAGCTCGACATAGGCCATACGCTTGCCGCCGACGGTGGCGAACTTCTTGGGCCAGGGCTCGATGCGGCGCGGCGCGCTCATAACGGCTCCATCAAAAGGGCGGGGTGGGTGCTATTGTGGCACAGGGGTACGCCCGAACCATCATCAGAGGAGAGCAGACATGCCGAAGCCGAGCTATCAATCCGCGCTGATCGTCGGCGCCGGGCGGGGCCTCAGCGCCTCGCTTGGCGCGGCTTTTCGCCGGCGAGGGGATGCGCGTGGCGCTGGCCGCGCGCGACGCCGAAAAGCTGGCGCCGCTTTGCGCCGAAACCGGGGCCAAGGCCTTTGCCTGCGACGCGGTCGACCCCGCCCAGGTGGCGCGGATGTTCACCGCGGTCGAGAGCGCGATCGGCGCGCCGGAGGTCGTCGTCTACAACGCCAGCGCGCGCGCCCGCGGCCCGGTCGCCGAGCTGGTGCCGGCCGAGGTCGAGCGCGCGATCATGGTCAGCGCGTATCGGCGGGTTCCTGGTGGCGCGCGAGGCCGTCGCCCGCATGCATGCCCAAAGGCCACGGCGCGGTGCTGTTCACCGGCGCCTCGGCGAGCGTCAAGGGCTATCCGCTGTCGGCGCCGTTCGCGATGGGCAAGTTCGCGCTGCGCGGCCTGGCCCAGAGCATGGCGCGCGAGCTGTCGCCGCAGGGCATCCACGTTGCCCACTTCGTCATCGACGGCGCGATCCGCAATCCCGGCCGCGTCGAGCCGGCGGATAAGCCCGACAGCATGCTCGACCCCGACGCGATCGCCGCGACCTACCTCGAGCGTGCTCGCATCAGCCGCGCTCGGCCTGGACCTGGGAAGTCGAGCTGCGGCCCTGGGTCGAGCGCTTTTGAGAGGGCGTCAGCAGGCGGCAGTCGCTGCGCCTTGGCCCTGAGCCGCGGCCAGCCCGGCAGCAAAGACTGTCTCGACCGAGAGGTGGGCGAGATCTGGCTCGATCAGCAGGCGCACCGTCGCACCCCGTGGCGCGCACAGGGCCGGGTCTGAAGTGCCCGAGAACAGCACGACGACGGGATTGCCGCCGGCGGCGGCAACGTGGGTGGCGCCGGTGTCGTTGCCGATCGTCAGCGCGGCTGCCTTCGCAAGCGCCGCCAGCCCGGCCACGTCGGTCTGGCCGATCAGGTCGACGGCACTCGGGGCAGATGGCGCTGATCGCGCCGCCGAGCGCGTCCTCGCCGGCAACGCCGACAGACGACCGGCAGACAGCCGGCGCGCGACAGGCGGCGCGCCAGCTCGCCATAGCGCTCCGCGGGCCAGCGTTTTGCCGGGTGGCGCGGCGAGGAGCCCGGGATCAGCAAGGCGAACCGCCGGCCGGCCAACGTCGCAGGCAATGATCCTGCCGCAGGCAATGATCCTGCCGCAGGCAACCAAGGCGTCAGCGGAACTGGGTGAATTCCCGCCATCAATAACTGTTCGGCCTGCCGGTCCATCGTATGCTGCCGGTCGCGCCCGCGATTGGCATGGGGATGTGAGCAGCGCCACGCGATTCCCGACCATTCGGGGGGCTGGCGCGGCCGCAACAGCCGGTAATAGAAATTGGACCGGTCGGAGGTCTGGAAATCGTAGACCCGGTCGAAGCGGTCGCGGCGCAGCATCCGGCGCAGCGCCAGCCAGCCCGGAACATCGAAGCCATGCGGTCGGCGATCGATCAGGACCTCGTCGAACAGCTCGGTCCGCGCCGCCAGCGCGCCGTAACGCGCAGTCGTCAGCAAGACGATATGGTCGCCGGCGTGATGCTGGCGAATTGCCGGCACTGGGGCGAGCGCCTGGACGAAGTCGCCGAGGGCGCCGAGCTTGATGACCAGAATGCGGTGCTGGCGCGGCGCGGTCTCCGGCGCAATGCGCTGCGGCTGCAATCGGGCCAGAGCGTCGAGATCGACATGTCGGGCCAGCTCCTCGAACGCGCGGAAAACCGCCGCATGCCGGCCCGGATCAGTCGCGCCGATGGCGGCCTGTAGCGAGTCGATCACCTGCTGAGCTGCCACTATTCTAGGGGTGCCGACGGAACTCGGTGAGACACCGTTGGGCGAGGGCCTGCGCCGCCGGGGCGACGACGATCCGGCCACCCGAGCGTCGCAACGCGATGGGCTGACCCGCGAGATGAGCGAGACAGATCTCGCTGCCGAAATCGTGCAGCATCCAATGGATGTCGCGGATGATCCGATAGCGACGATCCTTTGCGTAGCGTGCTTCGTTCCACGCCAGGAACACGTTGAGCGGGGTCGCCTCTGGAAAGGCGTCGGCGCTTAGCGAGAGCGGCGCGATCATGGTCACGGTAGGCATACTAGCGCGATCCACCTGATACTGCCGCCATAGCTCTGTGGGCGCTCTTTCGCGCTGTAGCGCGATTGGGCATGGTGGAATTCCCGGGACGCGTCGAGAGCAGGATGTTTGAAACCGAAGCTCGCTGGCTATGCGCCGCGCTCGACAGATATGCCCCCGAGCGGCTGTCGCCTTTGCTCAATTTGGGCAGCAGTACGGCGGCGTTCCGCGAACAGACCCAGCCTTGGACCGAGCAAAGCCTGTTCCGACCACTGCGTGACCGCGGCGTCGAAATCGTCCATGTCGACAGGCGTAACGAGGCGGGGATCGACCTCCGCGCCGATCTGACCGATCCTGCCGATCTGCCCCGGCTGCGCGCGCTCCGGCCGCGGGCGCTCCTATGCTGCAATCTGTTGGAGCATGTGACCGAGCCGGATCGGCTCGCTCGTCACTGTCTCGACATCTTGCCGAAATCAGGGCTCGCTTTTGTCACGGCGCCGTTCAGCTACCCCTATCATCGCGACCCGATCGACACGATGTTCCGGCCGAGCCCGGCCGACCTCGAGGCGTTGTTCGCCGGCGCCCGCCTGCTCGACAGTGCGATCATCGGCGCCGGCATGTCCTATCGCGACGATGTCCGCCGACGCCCGTGGATTTTGTTGCGTCATATCGCGCGTTTCCCGGCGCCGTTCGTGTCGCTCGAAAAATGGAAGCGCTCGATGGCAAAGCTCTATTGGCTGATGGCCGAATATCGCATCACCTGCGCCGTGTTCGAGAAGATATAGCTGCGGCCTGGCAATACACCCCCGGGCCGTACCGACGGCATACTGACGCCGAGACGCGCGCTGAGTTGAGGATTAGCGGCGACCGGCGTCGAAGATAACCTCGCAGTGTCCATCCTGCGGATTTAATCATGACCGATCCCTTTCACGCCGCACCCTGCGGGCGGTGGCGTTTGACGGCTTCGGGGTTGGTCGAGTCGGCGCCCATATAGATGCCGCGCTCCCATTGGCGCTTCAGCGGGTCGACGACCTTCAGCGACATCCGGCCGACATGCTGGACCTCGATTTCGACGGTCTCGCCGTCCTGCAAGGCGCCGAGCCCCTCGTGATTGGTGCCGCAGGCGATCAGGTCGCCGGTGTTCAACGTCATCACCGTCGAGGCGAACTCGATCAGTTCCGGCACCCGGTGCTCCATGTCGTCGGTGTTGTAGTTGTGGCGCAACTGGCCGTCGTTCCAGAAGCGCACGACGACGTCATTGGGCTCGGGGATCTCGTCGGCGGTGGTGATGCACGGGCCGATCGGGGCGAAGGTGTCGAACGACTTGCCGAGCCAGCTGCCGGCCTTCCAGGTCCGCCTCCCTTCGCCGCGCGCCGACACGTCGATCAGGCCGGTGTAGCCGAACACCGCGCTGCGCCAATTCGCCTGGCTGACCTTTTTCGCCGGGCCCTTGATCACCAGCGCCAGTTCGGCCTCGTGCATAAAAATCCACGGCTCGGTGAATTCGGGCAGCCGGATCGTGTCGCCCGGCCCGACCACCGCTTCGGGGTTTTTGAGGAACATGTTCAAGCGGCCGCGCCTCGCGCTGCGCGTGCTCCCAGTAATTGGCGATGCAGCACAGGATCTTGCCGGGCCGCGGCAAGGGCGGGCGCAGCCGGACCGAGGCGAGCGGCAACGCCTCGCCCTCCGCCGCCAGCTTTTCGAGCGCCGGCCGCAGTCGGTCGAACCCGTCGATCAAATTCTGCATCGTCATTTGCGGGGTGTAGCCGCGCTCGACCGACGCCGGCGAGGCCGACCACCCCGCGATCGGTCAACAGTCCCGGCGCCGGCTCGCTCGTGCCCCGCACGTCTCGAACATCACCAGCTTCATGATCGCCTCCCCAAAGCCGGCTGGACGAGATTAGCGGGTTCGGCGCATGGCAACCATCGCATTTCTCCCAGTTGACACGGCGCGAAGCGCGGGCCGACCGTGCTACGATTGCCTACGGGAAGGAATGAGCGATGGAAATTCGCCGCATGGGGCCGCAGATCGGCGTCGAGGTCACCGGGGTCGACGTCAAGACGCTCGACGACAGAGGCTTTGCGCCGATCTATCAGGCTTGGCTCGACTACAACGTCATGGTGGTGCGCGACCAGGATCTGACGATCCCGGATTTCGTGCGCTACAGCCGCCGCTTTGGCCCGGTCGTGCCGCATCCGTCGAAATCGACGCGCAACCCGGACTATCCCGAGATCACGATGCTCGGCGTCAACAAATTCGACGCCGACGGCAAGTTGCGCGACGAGATCTACCGCCGCGGCGCCGAGGGCTGGCACACCGACGGCGCCTACAACCAGGCGCCGTTCAAGGCGACCCAGCTTTATGCGCTGGCGGTGCCGAGCCGCGGCGGCAACACCCTGTTCGCCAACGGCTACGCCGCCTATGACGCGCTGCCGCAGCGGCTCAAGGATCGGCTCGACGGGGTGATCGGCGCCTTTTCCTATGGCGGGCGGCGCGGCAAGGCGAGGCTGCTCAATCCCGAAGACCAGGACTGGACCCCGGTCTTCCACCCGATCGTCCGCACCCACCCCGAGACCGGGCGCAAATCGCTCTATTTCGACCCCGGCAAGATCGTCTGCCTGGTCGGCATCGAGGACCGCGAAAGCGACGAGCTGATCGCCGAGTTGAAGGAGCGGATGATCACCCCCGACGCCGAATACCATCATGTCTGGCGCAAGGGCGACATCGTGATCTGGGACAATCGCTGCTCGTACCACAAGGCCGCCGGCGACTACCCGCCCGAGGAAGACCGCATCCATTGGCGGGTGTCGATCAACGATTTCGGCGTCGAAGCCCTCGAAGCGGCGGAGTAACAGCGATGAGCATCGAAGTCGCCCCGTTCGAAGCCGGGCTCGGCGCCGAGATCCGCGGCGTCGATATCCGCGAGCCGCTCAGCCCGCAGGACCGCGACGCGATCCGCGCCGCCTGGCTCGAGCATCTGGTCTTGCGCTTTCGCGACCAGCCGATGACCGACGCGCAGCACATGGCGTTCACCCGCCAGTTCGGCGAGCTCGAATTCAACCCGGCAGCGCTGATCGCAAAGCAATACGGCGTCGAAACCCAAACCGCAGGGCCGCGCCGCGAAATTGCCGCCGGAAATCTCGGTCATCTCGAACATCATCGAAGACGGCAAGGCGATCGGCGGGCTCGGCGACGGCGAGGCGTTCTGGCACACCGACAGCTCGTTTGTCGACGTGCCGCCGGCGGCGAGCCTGTTGCGCTCGCTCGAAGCGCCGCCGCCGAGCGCCGGCGGCTCGACCTATTTCCTCAACATGTATTCGGCCTATGAAACATTGCCGGCAGGAGACAAAACGCCGGATCGACGGCCTGACGATGATCCATGCCGCGACCCATTCGAGCGGCGGCAAGGCGCATAAGGGGTTCGAGAACCGTCGCCGATGTGTCGAAGGTGCCGGGCGCGCGACAGCCTATGGTGCGGACCCACCCCGAGACCGGGCGGAAGGCGCTGTTCCTCGGCCGCCGCATCAACGCCTATGTCATCGGGCTGCCGGTCGAAGACAGCGAGGAGCTGCTCGACCTCTTATGGGCGCACACGACGCAGGAAAAATTCACCTGGCGCCAGGATTGGCGGGTCGGCGATCTGATCTGGTGGGACAATCGCTGCGCGATGCACCGCCGCGACGCCTTCGATCCGTCGGCCCGCCGGCTGATGCACCGCACCCAGCTCAAGGGCACCCGTCCCGTTTGAGGTACGCGCCTGCCACGGTATTTAGCGGGAACGCGAGCGAACCACCGATTTGATGACGCCCGGCGAGCGTCCCGAGATTTCAGCGATCTTGCGGTCTTGAGCCTCGATATAAGGCTTCACGATCGCATCCCCATCGATGCCGCCGAGTTCCGAATTCGGGATCTTGCGGTTCGAGCTGCGGCTCCCGTCCTCATAGACAACGTCAAAGAATACAAAGCCATTGGCGTTGACCGTCTTCTCGCGTCTGGGCATCCTGACCTCGACGATCAACCGACCCGGCCGCGATCGCGCTCGAGCCGGTCGAGGAAACCTTGGAAATACATCCACAGTTCGGCAGCGACGTCCCTCTCGGCAAGGGGCTTACCTGGCCCCGCTTTGACCATTTCCTGCTGCTGGCGCGACGCCTCGCAGGCGAGTAGGGCGGCGGCGATCTTATTCCCCTCTGACATGGCAGTTTCCTTGGGCTATAGCCGGTGGGCGGCCGTCATGCTCGCGCATGTCAACATCGATGGCTAGACCGCAAGGGTCTTGTCGACCACGCGATACGTCTTTAGCCCCAGGCCGCGCGCCAAATCCTTGGCTCGTTTCTTTGCCTCTTCCTTGCTGTCGACCAGGAAGATCTCGGGCTGCCCGACAGGGCCCGTGCCCTCTTCTTCGCGTTTAGAGATCGTCGCGCGAAAGCCGGCGCCGGCCTGTTGGATCGTCAAGCGAATGATCATGGTTAGGCCCTGTCACCGGATCCGGGCTGGTCATTTGGCTCAGGACGATGTTCGGACCGCAATATCCGGTCGCGCGCGAGCGCGAGCCACGGCTCGCGCACCACCCGACCGCGTCTAACCCAAGGTGGTCCGTTTGGATCGCTCGCCTCGTAGAGCGTTTGCGCCAATGCCTCGATGGAATGCCGCCCCTCAGGTGCAGCCATTTTGTGAACCTCTCGAAGTGTTGAATTTTGTCCGACGCACGCCTAACACGGCCATGCGGACTACCCCTTCAATCTCGCCGGAGCCGGATCGTCCTCCACAATCAAACCACCTCGTCCGACAACCGGGCGAGATCGTCCAGTACCGTCGCGATCAGTTCTTGGCGACGGGGATCCTGCGCGTCCGGCGTGGCGGCAAAAAGTTGGATCAGATATCGTGCCTTTGCTGAAGCCTCGGCCCAAGTCGTCGACGGGGCCGCAACGGCATAGCGCTCGAATTCGTCTTGGCGGATGCGCAAGGCAGCATGATCGGCTTGCACTTCCTGCAGGCGTCGGCGAATTTCAGTCGATTTTTGGGCGGCCATGCCGCGATGGTCGTCGAGGTCGACTGGGCGATCCGTCATGGCCGATTATTCCTTTTGGTTTGCGTCCTTCTCGCCCGGAAGCAGCTGCGCGGCCTCCAACCGCGGCCTCCAACTGTAGTATTCAGACTGGTTCCGACATCACTTGCTCTATCGAGGACAACGGCGCTGGCAAAACTGCACAAATACTCCTACCGCGCTGGCAAAGGTGTCCGTTATATAGCATCGGAAAACACCAAATTCAATGATCGTGTCAGCAAATTATTTTCCGACAAGTTTTGCCATATCAGCAAGTTGAAAGCACGATTTATTGACCTCAGCCAATTTATGGGCACGTCCAATATGCGCCGTAGACGTCACCCGCGCGCGTGACCCATCCACCCATACCGACTCCGGGAGGTAGCCTCAGAGTCCTGTGCTGCGGGTTGGTCAATTCCGGCGACACGCCCATGCAACGGATCTATATAAAGGTCTGATAACGTTGTATCAATAATAAATGGGCAGCGACTTGAAACCGTCTAACAACTCCGCCTCCATTGCAAATAATAATTTAAGACCCATGTAAAAGGCCGACGACAAATCTTTGTCGCCCCAAACGCCTTCAACTGCTCGAGGACCTGCGGATCGACGATCGTCGTCGGACGCGCATATTGCTGCGAGGAGAGTCTCGATGACATTGCGTCCGCTTCAGGATCTCGTCGTGATCCGGCGCGTCGCCGCGAAAGAAAAAACGGTAGGCGGCATCTTTATCCCCGACACGGCGCAGGAGAAGCCCGTCGAGGGCGAGGTTGTCGCGGCCGGCCCCGGCGCCCGCTCGGAGGACGGTAAGATTCATCCATTGGATGTCGAAGTCGGCGACCGCGTGCTGTTCGGCAAGTGGTCCGGCACCGAGATCAAGCTGGACGGCGAAGATCTCATCATCATCAAAGAATCGGACCTTTTGGGCGTGGTCGAGAAGACCGCGTCGCTGAAGGCCGCTTGAGGAAGCCATTATGACAGCGAAAGACATAAGATTTCATTCGGATGCGCGCGATCGGATGCAACGCGGCATCGATCTTCTTGCCGACACCGTCAAAGTGACGCTCGGCCCCAAGGGGCGCAATGTGGTGCTCGATAAGTCATGGGGCGCACCCCGCATCACCAAGGACGGGGTGACGGTGGCGAAGGAGATCGAGCTTTCCGACAAGTTCGAGAACATGGGCGCGCAGATGGTCAAGGAGGTCGCTTCACGGACCAGCGACCAGGCCGGCGACGGCACCACGACCGCGACTGTTCTGGCGCAGGCAATCGTGCGCGAGGGGGTCAAGGCGGTGGCCGCAGGCATGAACCCGATGGATCTGAAGCGCGGCGTCGATCTCGCGGTCGATGCCGTGGTTGCTGATTTAAAGAGCCGCTCGAAGAAGGTCTCGACGGATGCCGAAATCACGCAGATCGGCACGATTTCAGCCAATGGCGACAACGAGATCGGCGAGATGATCGCCGAGGCGATGCGCAAGGTCGGCAAAGAGGGGGTAATCACGATCGAAGAGGCAAAGTCTCTCGAAACCGAGCTCGAAGTCGTCGAGGGCATGCAGTTCGACCGCGGCTATCTTTCCGCCTATTTCGTGACCAATGCCGAGAAGATGTTTGCCGAACTCGATGACCCGTACATCCTCCTGTATGAAAAGAAGCTGCCCGGATTGCAGGCGATGCTTCCGTTGCTCGAAGCCGTGGTACAGAGCGGCAAACCGCTGTTGATCGTGGCGGAAGACATAGAGGGCGAGGCGCTCGCCACGCTCGTCGTCAACAAATTGCGCGGCGGTCTCAAGGTGGCTGCAGTCAAGGCGCCGGGCTTTGGCGACCGGCGCAAGGCGATGCTCGAAGACATCGCCGTCCTGACCGGCGGTCAGGTGATCAGCGATGATCTCGGCATCAAGTTCGAAAGCGTCACGCTCGACATGCTTGGTCACGCGAAAAAGGTGCGCATCGACAAGGAAAACACGACGATCATCGACGGCGCCGGTAAGAAGGACGAGATCCAAGGCCGCCTCGCGCAGCTGCGCGCCCAGATCGAAGAAGCGACCTCGGATTACGACAAGGAGAAGCTGCAGGAGCGCCTGGCGAAGCTGGCCGGGGGCGTTGCGATCATTCGCGTCGGCGGCTCCACCGAGATCGAGGTGAAAGAGCGCCGGGACCGTGTCGAAGACGCGATGCATGCGACCCGCGCTGCGGTCGAGGAAGGCGTCGTTGCCGGCGGGGGCGTCGCCCTCCTCTACAGCATCAAGGTGCTCGCCAAGCTGAACCCGGAAAATGACGACCAGAAGGCCGGCATCGACATCGTACGCCGCGCGCTACAGGCGCCGGCGCGCCAGATCGTCGCGAATGCGGGTGCAGAGGGCTCGGTCGTCGCCGGCAAGCTTATGGAAAAGGGAGACCCTAATTACGGATTCGATGCCCAAACTGGCCAGTTCACCGACATGATCAAGAGCGGGATCATCGACCCGACCAAGGTCGTGCGGTTGGCCTTGCAGGGCGCCGCGTCGGTTGCTTCGCTGCTGATCACCACCGAGGTGATGATCGCCGAGAGGACCGACAAAACGTCATCGCCGTTGACGAACGGGGGCATGGCCGAAGCGGGATACTGAGATCGATGCTGCGTTGCTTCGACGAGCGCTGCCATTCTTCTTTTAAAGACGGAAAAGAGGTGGCGCTCATCGGCTTTGCAGCAATGGGATTTCGCCGGACCGCTAGGAGGGTGCGATGGAAACCAGCACGATGAGGCACCTCCGGCTTGCTGCCGAAAGCGGCGAGCCTGCCGCGCAATTCAATCTGGGCGTCCTTTATGACAGCCGCTTGGACGACAATGGCTATGCCATCGAAGGCAACCGGGCGGAGGCGATCAAGTGGCTGCTCGCGGCTGCCGAGCAGGGTCTGCCGCGCGCGCAAAGCCGGCTCGCCGAACTCTATGCCGACGGCCCCAACGCATCGGGAAACTACGTCAACGCTTGTGCCTGGTTTCTGCTGGCGACGACAAGCTCGCGCGGCATTCATCGCCATCAGGCACGATCCGGGTACGAACGTATGGCCTCCTATTTGACGCCACCGCAGCTCTCAAAAGCGAAGCGCTTGGCCGGGCTCTGGAGGGCGGTGAAGCGCCGTAAAATTGCCCCAGTTGAAACCACCGAAGATTTCTTAGCGCAAAGGCAACAGTCATGACCTCCTGGTTTGTTCCCCCCGTTGTCGTACCGATTTTTGTTGTCCTGATGGTCGTGGCATTCGCGACCTATTTGGGCCTCCAGTGAAATATAGATAAGGCACAATGCCACTGCTGCGGCTGTTACGACCGCCCACTTCAATAGAAATCCGCAAAACTTTTCGTTAGAGGAAAGACGAGCATGAGCATCTCCATAAACAGTAAGATGAGCGGATTCAGGAAATGGGCGGAAGCCCACTCGCAAAATAACGACGGTCGCACCGGGGCAACGGACGACCGCGACACCGCGGTTGCGGATCCCGATGCGCGCGGAAAGGCAGCAGACCAGCGGCCGCATCGTCCGTGGCTCGTCCCCGGGATTGGCAAGCTCTAGCGAAATGCACACGGAAGGGGCTGCCTAAATCGAACAGCCGGGCAGTATCCGTCGATGGGAGGCGAAGAGTTAATGCAAGTTTTCGTGCGTGATAACGATCTCAATTCGGCCTTGCGGGTCTTGAAAAAAAGATGCAGCGCGAAGGCACTTTCCGCGAGATGAAGCGGAGGCGGGCCTACGAGAAGCCATCGGAACGGCGGGTCCGCGAGAAGGCCGAGGCAGTCCGCCGATATCGTAAAGCGATGCGCAAGCGATTGGAGCGGGAAGGATATTGATCCAAGAGAAGCAGTAGCTATCGGACCGCTATGGCGTCTGGGGCTGCAGTTTGTCGACACGGGCGATCGTCACCCGGGCGAGCGCGAGTTCGTCAAGCTCGCTGAGATCGCCGGCGCCACCCGCACCATGGTGATCTGCCGCCATTCTGCCCAATGTGATGAACACGATGATGGTGCTGGCTAGCCTGACGAGCGGCGGCGTCATCATCGCCGAGGCTTCGCTGAGCTTTCTCGGCGTCGGCGTGCCGCCATCACAGCCGGCTTGGGGTTCGATTCTGTACGACGGCCGCTCGATGCTGATGGTCGGTGATTGGTGGCTGACGGTTTTCTTCGGCCTCGGCATCCTGCTCGCCGTGCTGGCGACGCAGCTACCCGGCGACGGGCTATGCGTCCGGCTCGACCTGCAACGGCACAATCTGTAGCGCCGGAAAGGCACGTCGATGCCGCCCTGTCGATCGCCGGGCTGCTGCCCCCCGCGGCGCTGATTGTCGGCGGCAGCATCGAATTCAACGGTGAGGAGCTGACCACAAAGCGGTCGTGGGAGATGCGCCGTGTCCGCGGCCGATGATCCTGCAAGACGCGATGGCGTCGCGGAACCCGCTGTTCAGCGTCTTCCGCTGCGCAAAGAAGTCGCTCCCGGGCACGACGTCGCCTGCCATCTGTATTGAGGCGATGGCCGAGACGGCGCCAAGGCGCGCATGGTTGCGAGATTCGAATTGCGCTAAGCTAAGGGGGATCGATCGGATGCGGTAGCTGCAGAGATGAACGAGAGAGAATTTCGAGGCCTGATCGCGGCGGTCAGGGCTGGGCAGATACCCCGGCGGGCCTTTGTGCGACGGATGGTTGCGTTTGGCCTGTCGGCGCCGTTCGCCAACCTGCTCCTGGCCGATGCCGGGCTGGCGCAAACGGCGCCGGAGGCCGCCTATACGCCGACCAAGGCCGGCGGCGGCGGGTCGCTGAAGGCGCTGTGGTGGCAAGCGCCAACCCTGCTCAACCCGCATTTCGCGGTCGGCACCAAGGATCAGGATGCCTCGCGCATCTTCTACGAGCCGCTGGCGGCCTGGGACGCCGACGGCAATCCTGGTGCCGATCCTGGCCGCCGAGATCCCCAAGCTCGGAGGACGGCGACGTCGCCGCCGACGGCAAGTCGGTCGTCTGGAAGTTGAAGCCGGACGTCAAATGGCACGACGGCCAGCCGTTCACCGCCGACGATGTCGTGTTCAACTGGGAATACGCCTCCGACCCGGCGACCGCGGCGACGACGATCGGCATCTACAAGGACATCAAGGTCGAGAAGATCGACCACGCTGAGCGTGCGTCGACTTTCCGAAGCCGACGCCGTTCTGGGCGGACGCCTTCGTCGGCGTCCACGGCATGATCATCCCGAAGCATCTGTTCGAGAAGTACAAGGGCGGCGAATCGCGCGAGCGCGCCCGCGAACCTGACGCCGGTCGGCACCGGCCCCTACAGGTTCATGTCGATTTCAAGCCCGGGCGATCTGGTCAGGGGCGAGCGCAACCCGAACTACCACGAGGCCAACCGGCCCTATTTCGACACGATCGAGATGAAGGGCGGCGGCGACGCGGTGTCGGCGGCGCGCGCCGTCATCCAGACCGGCGAATACGATTTCGCCTGGAACATGCAGGTCGAGGACGAGATTCTGAAGCGGCTGGAGGAGAGCCCGGCTCAAGGGCCGCGTCGACGATCGTTCGCGACCGGCAGCATCGAGCACATCCAGCTCAACAACACCGACCCGTGGACCGAGGTCGACGGCGAGCGCTCGAGCATCAAGACCAAGCATCCGCTATTCAGCGACCCGGCCGTGCGCGAGGCGCTCAGCCTCCTGGTCGATCGGGCTTCGGTGCAGAAATACATCTACGGCCGCACCGGCATCGCCACCGGCAACTTCATCAATGACCCGCAGCGCTTCGTGTCGAAGAACACCAAGTGGGAGTTCAACATCGCCAAGGCGAATCGACATCCTGGACAAGGCCGGCTGGAAGCCCGGCTCCGACGGCGTCCGCGCAAAGGACGGCATGAAGCTGCACTTCGGTCTATCAGACCTCGATCAACGCGCCGCGCCAGAAGAACCAGGAGATCGTCAAGCAGGCCTGCCAGAAGGCCGGCATCTCGATGGAGCTGAAGGCGATCGACGGCATCGGTGTTCTTCTCGTCCGACGTGGCAAACCTCGACACCTACACGCATTTCTATGCCGACCTGCAGATGTTCACGACGACGATGTCGCAGCCGGACCCGGGCGATTTCATGCGCCAGTTCCTGTCGTCGGAAGTTGCGCAGCAAGGCCAACAAGTGGCAGGGCCGCAACATCACGCGCTGGCAGAACGCCGAATACGACGAGCTCTTTCACGCCTCCGAGAGCGAGCTCGATCCGGTCAAGCGCGCGGCGCTGTTCATCGCGATGAACGATATGGTGATCAACGACCGTCGTGGTCATCCCGGTCGTCTACCGGCCCGGCGTGTCGGCGCATCGCCAAGAACCTGCACGCTGCCGCTGACCGGCTGGGACAGCACTTCTGCAACCTGCAAGGACTGGTATCGCACGACGTGACCGTCGAGTGCCGCCTTCACGCCAATCCTCGCTTGCGGGAGATGGGACGGCCCGCTGGTCCACTCTGAGACCGCTCCCTGAGCCATGTCGCGCTATCTGATCCGGCGCTTGTTGATCGCGATCCCGAGCCTCCTCGGCATCAGCCTCGTGCTGTTCACGGTGCTGGCGCTCGCGCCGGGCGACCCGTTCTCCGACCTGGCGAGCAACCCTGACATCCCGCCCTCGGTCGCCGCTGCGCTGCGCGCCAAATTCGGCCTCGATGACCCGATCTACCTGCGCTACCTGCATTGGCTCGTCGGCGATGCTGCACGGCGACTGGGGCTTCTCGTTCGCCAGCCGGATCGATGTCGGCACGCTGATCCTGCAGCGCCTGCCGACGACGCTGGCTGGTGATCGGCGCGTCGCAGATCCTGGCGCTGCTGATCGCGCTGCCGGTCGGCGTCTATGCCGGCGACGCGGCCCTATTCGATCTTCGACCAGATCGCCAGCACGCTTGGCCTTCATCGGCTTCTCGCTGCCGACCTTCTTCACCGGCCTCGCTGTTCATCCTGCTGTTCAGCATCAATCTGCACTGGCTGCCGTTCGTCTACCGCACCGACCTCGGCGCCACCGGCTGGCGCTGGTATTGGGAGGAGTTCAAGCCAGGCGATCATGCCGGTCGCGGTGCTCGGCCTGTTCCAGGGCGCCGCATGGACGCGCTTGTGCGCGCCGCCGGTGCTCGACGTGATCCGTCTCGACTATGTCACGACCGCGCGCGCCAAGGGGCTCGCCGAGCGCGTCGTCGTGCTCAAGCACATCGTGCGCAACGCGCTGATCCCGGTGGTGACGCTGGTCGCGCTTGCAGATGCCGATCGTGTTCGGCGGCGCCATCATCACCGAGCAGATCTTTCGCGTTCCCGGCATCGGCTCGCTGCTGATCAGCGCGATCCTCGCCAACGACACGCCGGTGATCATGGCGGTGACCTTTGTCTTCGCCTGTCTGGTCATCCTGTTCAACCTGATCGCCGACCTGCTCTATGGCTGGCTCGACCCCCGCATCTCCTACCGCTGACCCCGGTCGCCGCCGAGCGCGTCTGCCGCCGAGCGCGGCGCGCGCGCACTGTCGCCGGTGGGCGAGGCCTGGCGGCGCTTCCGCCGCCACCGGCTGGCGGTCGCTGAGCGCCGGCGGTTCTGCTGGCGATGATCCTCGCGGTCGCGTTCGGGCCGCTGCTGTGGCGGGTGCCGATCAACGACATCGATTTCGGCGCGCAGCTCGCCGGCCCGTCCTGGGCGCATCCGCTCGGCACCGACGATCTCGGCCAGGACCTGCTCGCCCGCATGCTCTATGGCGGCCGCATCTCGCTGGCGGTCGGCCTGGCGGCGATGCTGGTGGCGGTCGTCGTCGGCATCGTTGATCGGCGCGCTCGCCGGCATCGTCGCGCGGCAGCGTCGACGCGGCGCTGATGTGGCTGACCGACCTGTTCCTGTCGTTGCCGCAACTGCCGCTGCTGCTGCTGCTCATCTACCTGTTCCGCGACTCGCTGCGCAAGCTGGTCGGGCCGCAGGTCGGCATCTTCGTCCTGATCGTCGCGGTGATCGGCGGCTTCCGCTGGATGCCGGTGGCGCGGCTGGTGCGCGCGCAGTTCCTCTCGCTGCGCGAGAAGGAGTTCGTCGAGGCGGCGCGCGCGCTCGGCGCCTCGACGCTGCGCCAGGTCGTGCGCCACATCCTGCCGAATGCGCTGGGGCCGGTGATCGTCGCCGGCACGATCGAGGTCGCCGACCGCGATCATCGCCGAATCGACGCTGTCGTTCCTCGGCCTCGGCTTTCCGCCCGACATCCCGACCTGGGGCCGCATCCTGTACGACGCCAAGGATTATCTCGACGTCGCGCCGCATTGGGCGCTTGTTCGCCGGCGGCGCGATCTTTCTCGCGGTGCTGGCGATCAACTTCATCGGCGACGGGCTGCGCGACGCGCTCGACCCGCGCCAGGTGATGTGAGGTGGCCAACGGCGAGCGCCTGCTCGAAATCCGCGGGCTGAAGACCCATTTCACGACCGATGACGGCATGGTCCGCGCGGTCGACGGCGTCGACCTGACGATCGACGCGCGGCGAGACGCTGGGCGTCGTCGGCGAGTCCGGCTGCGGCAAGACCGTCACCGCGATGACGATGCTGAAGCTGATCGCGATGCCGCCGGGCCGCATCGTCGCCGGCGAGCATCCTGTGGCACGGGCGCGACCTCGTGCCGCTCGGCCGCGACGAGATGCGCCGCATCCGCAGCAAGGAGATCGCCATCGTCTTCCAGGAGCCGATGACCTCGCTCAACCCGGTCTACACGGTCGGCGAGCAGATCGCCGAGGTCGTCCGCGCTGCACGAGGGCCTCGAGCCGGCGCGCGGCGATGGACCGGGCGGTCGAGATGCTGCGCCTGGTGCACATCCCGACGCCGGAGCGCCGGGTGCGCGACTATCCGCACCAGTTCTCCGGCGGCATGCGCCAGCGCGTGATGATCGCGATGGCGCTGTCGTGCAACCCGCAGCTGCTGATCGCCGACGAGCCGACCACCGCGCTCGACGTGACGATCCAGGCGCAGATCCTCGACCTGCTCGGCGAGATGAAGGCGCGCCTCGGCATGGCGATCATGCTGATCACCCATGCGATGGGCGTCGTCGCCGAGACGGCGCAGCGGGTCGTGGTGATGTATGCCGGCAGGGTCGTCGAGGAGGCGCCGGTCGAGCGAGCTGTTCGCCCGGCCGCTGCACCCCTACACCCAGGGCCTGATCCGCTCGATCCCGCGGCTCGACCAGGCCGGCGCGCAAGACGCGCGCCTCGAGGCGATCCCGGCACCGTGCCGAGCCTCTCGACCCGCCGCCGGGCTGCCGCTTCGCGCCGCGCTGCAGGTTTGCGATGCCGGCCTGCACCGAGGCGCTGCCGGAGCTGCGCACGGTCGAGGCCGGGCCACAAGGTCGCCTGCATCCTGTATTGACGGCTGAAATCGGATCGACGCGATGACGCGAGCCGCTGCTGCGCGTCAACGATCTGGTCAAGAATTTCCCGGTGAAGCGCGGCGTGCTGTCGCGCGACGACCGAGCAGGTGCACGCGGTCGACGACGTCAGCTTCGAGATCGCCGCCGGCGAGACGCTGGGGCTGGTCGGCGAATCGGGCTGCGGCAAGTCGACCACCGGGCGCTGCATCCTGCGGCTGATCGAGCCGACCTCGGGCGAGGTGTGGTTCGAGGGCACGGACATGCACCGCGCTCGTCCGGCGCGGCGCTGCGCGCGCTGCGCCGCGACATGCAGATCATCTTCCAGGACCCGTACGCCTCGCTCAACCCGCGCATGACGGTCGGCGCGATCATCGGCGAGGCGCTGACCATCCACAAGCTCGCCAAGAACCGCGCGGCGATTCGAGGACCGCGATCGTCGAGCTGCTGCGAGACCGTCGGCCTGCGACGCCGACCACATGCGGCGCTATCCGCACGAGTTCTCCGGCGGCCAGCGCCAGCGCATCGGCATCGCCCGGGCGCTGGCGGTGTCGCCGAAGCTGATCGTCTGCGACGAGCCGGTGTCGGCGCTCGACGTGTCGATCCAGGCGCAGATCGATCAACCTGCTCGAGGATCTGCAGGCAGCAATTCGGCCTGACCTATCTGTTCATCGCCCACGACCTGTCGGTCGTGCGAGCATATCAGCGACGCGGGTCGCGGTGATGTATCTCGGCCGCATCGTCGAGATCGCACCGGCTCGAGGATCTCTACAGCAGCGCCGCTGCACCCCTACACCGAGGCGCTGCTGTCGGCGGTGCCGATCCCGGACCCGACGGCGAAACGCCAGCGCATCCGCCTTGAAGGCGACGTGCCGAACCCGATCCGGCCGCCGTCGGGCTGCCATTTTCACACGCGCTGCCCGCACGCTATGGCGCGATGTGCGGTCGAGGCGCCGGTGCGCAAGGAAGTCGGCCCCGGCCACGACGTCGCCTGCCATCTCTACTAGACTAGGATCAGCGGCTCGAACTTCCCTACTCGAGTGGAGGAATCGCCTTGCCCATCGACTACGAAAAGCGCGACGGGGTCGCCTACATCACTCTGAACAATCCCGATAAGGCGAACATCCTCGACAAGCCTACTTCGGACGCGATTTCGGCGGCCTGGACCGATCTGTGGGAGGATCGCGACATCCGCTGTGCAATCCTGACCGGCGCCGGCGACCTCCATTTCTGCGGCGGGCACAATCTGGCGCCGCGCAAGAACATCACCGAGGAAGAACGCGAATATCTACGCACGCAGCGCCTCTTCTGGCCGCTCGCCGGCACCGTACATGGCCAGAAAACGGGCGTCGACGGGCGCATGGGAGATCATTACCCGCGGGTGTGGAAGCCGGTCATCGCCGCCGTCAACGGCTGGGCGGCCGGCGCCGGGCTCTACATCTTACTGTCCTCGACCGACATCCGCATCGCCAGCGCCGAGCATGCGCGGTTCAAGTTCGCGCTGTTGACGCAGGGCTGGCTGGGGCATGGGCCGGGGGCGACCTTGCTCGCCCGCCAGCTCCGCTATATCGACGCGATGAAGATCCTGCTGACCGACGAACCGTTCGACGCCCAGGAAGCGTTGCGGATCGGCCTCGTCAACGAGGTCGTCCCGCATGCGCAACTGATGGAACGGGCGGAAAAGATCGCCCGCCATATCGTCACCCTGCCCCCGGTCGCGGTGCGCATGATGAAGGAATTCGTGATCCGCTTCGGCGATTTGCCGACCGACCAGGCATGGCACATCCAGAGCCTGATCAACTCGCTGCTGATCCAGACCACCACTGACGGCGAAGAGGGCCGCCGCGCTTTCAACGAAAAGCGCCCACCCGACTTCACCGGCGCGCTGCGCCGCCGCGGCGACGCCTGGGACGAACCCTCCGAAGAGGACAAGACGCGCCTCGACGAGGCTTATCGCAGCGGTGAATTTTAGTGTTCTTAGTCTGACGTTCGCTTCCCAACGATCGTCATTCCGGGGCGCCGCGAAGCGGGCGAGCCCGGAACCCATGAGCACGGACCATCCAGGCGACGGTACGCTTTCTCGGATTGACCGGTGTTCAGGGGGGGGGCCAGCGGCCGATCGCGCCGCGCTCATCCGCCGGTCACATGACCGCACCCGAACGGACGCGGCCCAACGGTTCTTTTCCCCCGTGCACACATGACGCCGCAATTCTTTAAGCGCTGGCACTCTGCCGTTCAGGTGCGCTTGGGTTCGGCGATCGCGGCCGACCACGGCGACATCACGTCAGAAATGCCGTGGTTCAACCCGTCGGCGCCGTGCATCACGAGGTTCGGGCAGGCGAAGCGCGCCGGATACACGCCGTGCTCGACCAAAGTCGCGCCGGGTTTCGCCATCAACGGCGCGACGATCGCCGGCGGAAGGCGACGATCGATGCCGAAGCGCTCCCCGCCGTTGACGTCGATGCGCGGATGATGCGCCGCCGCCTCGGGGTCCATACCGAAATCGACGACAAAGCTCGCCATCTGCAGAACCGCAGCGAGAATGCGCCTGCCGCCCGAGGCGCCGATCCCGAACCACGGCCGACCGTCGCGCGCCGCGACGACCGGGCACATATTGGTCAGCGCGCGCTTGCCCGGCATCATCGAATTGGGCCGCCCGGGCCGCGGGTCGAACCACATGACCCCGTTGTTCATCAAGATGCCCGTGCCCGGCAGCACATAGCGGCTGCCAAAGCTCGACAGCAGGGTGGTCGTCAGCGCGACGATCGTGCCCTCGCGGTCGATCGCGGTGATGTGCGTGGTCGAGGTCGGCGCCGCGGTTTCTACATCGCCGGCATGATCGAGCCGGTCGGCATAGGCGTCCCGCAGTGCCTCGATGACGGCAGCGAAATAGGCGGCGTCGGGCGATGCGCCGAAACGCTGCCGGGAGAGCCGCTCGAAGAGCAAAAGCCAGGGTCGGGCCGGCGGTCATTCCGGGCGCCGACTGCAACATCGCGCCGCGATAGGGGATCGCGAGCGCCGGCATGACCTGTGCACGGCAGCCCGCGAGGTCTTCGCCCGACAGCACGCCGCCGGCGGCGCGCACATCGGCGGCGATCGAGCGGGCGATGTCGCCCTCGTAGAAATCGTCGGGGCCGGCCGTGGCGAGCCGCTCCAGAGTGTCGGCGAGGCGGCCGAGCGGCAGGTTCGTCCAGTCGCGCTCGGGCGGGCAGACCGGCGGCAGGCCGTCCGGCAACCAGATCCGCCGGCTTTCGTCATAGAGCCGCAGTTCCGCCGCCGCATTTGCGACCTTGACCGTGGTGAACCAGTCGACCGGCACGCCTTCGCGCGCCAGCGCCACGGCCGGCGCCGACCAGCTCGCGCCACGGCATGCGGCCGAAGCGCTCGACCGCCGCCGCGTAGCCGCGCACCGCACTCGGGATCGCGAAAGCGAGCGGACCGTGGATGTTGCGGTCGCTCCTCGACCTGCGGCCAGGTGAACAGCTCGGTCTTGGTGGCGCCGGTCAGCTTGTAGGCCGCCGGATCGAGGCCGCGCGGCGCCACCGGGCCGAAATCGATAGCCTCGGCATGATCGGCGCCGGCGCGATGCACGACCATAAAACCGATCCCGCCGAGCCCGCTGTTCCACGGCTCGACCGCGGCTAGCGCCAGCGCCGTAGCGACGGCGGCATCGACCGCGGTGCCTCCTGCCGCCAGCACCTCGGCGCCGACGGTGGCGGCGGTACGGCTCTGCGAGGCGACGATGCCGCCGCGCGACGAGGCGCCCGGTTTGCGGACCTCCCAGTTTTGCGTCAGGTGCATCCCGGTGCGCCGGCTCATTCCGTGACGATCGAGTCGACGCGGGTCGGATAGAAAGCGTAGTAGCCGGCGATCCCGGCGACCTCGTCATAAGGTGTCGGATAGCCCCAGACCGCATTCTCCGACCGTCGGGTTTCGCCGCCCGCCGGCACCTCGATCGTCCAGTACGACGCTTCGCCTTTGAACGGGCAGGTCGTGTGGTGCTGGGTCGGGTGCATCAGATCGAGCCGCACGTCCTTTTCCGGAAAATAGTGCACCGGCGCCGTGGCCGGTCTCCTCGACCCGCAAGGTCGCGGTGCTGTCGGCGATCGTCGTGCCGGCGAAGACGACTTTGACATGCCGCCGATCCGGCACGAGGTCGACGCGGTGCTCGGGGCGGCTGACAAATCCAGGGGCTGGGTTCGGCATGGTGATCTCCTCGCAGACTTATCGCTGTTGCGGGCGCGGCATACGCCTCAAACGAGGCGATGCAGCTGTCGCGTGCAGTTGGGGAATCGGTGATCGGGCCGCATTCGATCGCCTCGCGCTTTTTGCGGAACGCCGGATTGCTGCGCAACATCGCCGAATACTCCTCGCTCTGACGGACATTTGCCTTGGCTTCGGGATTGTTGGTCGGCATCGCTTGAGCCATCGCGGTCCCGGCGAACGCGATCATCAACAGAGCGGCAAATGCCGCCATTTGATACCGCTGCATTTTCTTTCCTCCTGTTCCCATATCAGTCGGCCATCGTCAGCCCGCCGCTGACGCTCAACACTTGGCCGGTAATGTAATCCGATCGTGCGCTCAAGAAAAATAGCACCGCTTGGGCGATTTCGATCGGCTGGGCGATCCGGCGGAACGGGATAGCGCGGGTCAGCGCCTCCTTCATCCGTTCCGGCTGACGCTGGAACAAAGGGGTGTCTGTCGGACCCGGACACACGCAATTGACGTTGATGCGGTAGCGCGCCATCTCGCGGGCAAGCGACTTGGTAAAGGCGATCAACCCGCCTTTAGCGGCGGCGTATACGGTCTCGCCCGTGCTGCCGACCCGGCCCGCATCGCTCGAGATGTTGACGATCTTGCCGGCTCTCGCTTCGACCATCGGCGGCAGGATCGCCGCGGGTCAGCCTGATCGCCCCCATCAGATTGACGGCGATGAGGCGGTCCCACATCTCCGGCGGGTTTTCGAGAAAAGGCTGGATCTGGTCCCAACCGGCGGCGTTGACCAGGCCGTCGACGCGCCCCGCCCGTTGATGCACCGCCGCGACGAAATCGTCCACCGAGGCTTTGCCGGTCAGATCGAGCGGCAGATAGTCGATGGCGAAGCCATCGGCGGCACCCTCGGCCGCTGCCGACCGGCCGCCTTCCGCGTCGATGTCGCCGATCAAGACCTTGGCGCCTTCGCGCGCCAACAGCAGCGCCGTCGCCCTGCCGATCCCTGAGGCGCCGCCGGTGACGATGATGGTTCGGTCCTTGCAGATCCATCGCCGTCTCGCTCCGCCGGTGCTCTTGCTCCCACGGCGCGGTGGATGTTCCGCGCTGGCGGCGGCCGGTGTCAAGCCGCGCCGAGTGCGGCGGCCCGGCGCCCGGCGGCGGCGCTCCTCTCACGCAGTCGGTCGAGGATAACGCGAGGCAGCCGATGGGCCGGCATATCGAGCCGCCGCGCGCGAAGCGTCGCACCGTCCACCAGTACGTAGTCGCTCGCCCACTCGTCAAAGCCGAAATGGCCGAACGCTTGCGGCAGGCTCGGCAGATGGTCGCCATAAAAGCCGAACACGCCGTCGCGCCGCGCGATCCCAGGCCTTCCAGCAAAGATCCGCAGCATCTCGTCCGACCGGGCCAACCCGTCGAGATAGCGCAGCAATTGCCCGCCCTGCGGCAGGCCCGCCGGGTCGAAGCGCTGCCGCAGATCGGGATCGATCGGCGGTCCAGCCTCGAGCCACGGACCGTGATTGCCCATCGTGATGACGAAAATGAAGGTGCGCGGCCCCTCCTCGTCGAGCACGCGCAACACCTGCTGGGCGAGATCGGGGTCGGAGCGATAGGGCGGCCGGCGCGACCCGCCCAGGCTTTCGCGGCCGAGAAAAGTCTCGAAGCCGAGCGCCGTCAGGGTCAGATCGCGGCGGAAAAAGCCGCGATCGAACGGATGCAGGCACACGGTGCGATAGCCTTCGTTGCGCAGGCGCCAGGCGAGCGAGGCGACCGGCGCGCGGGCGAAGGCGTGATAGGGGTTGAAGCGGTCGTAGCCGAGATCCTGTTCGGGAATGCCGGTCAGTACCGCGAACTCGGCGCGCATCGTGTTGGCGCCCCAGCCGGCGACATCGAGCCGGCCGAAAGTCGCGCCCTGCTCGCCGGCAGGCGTCGAAGCCGCGGCAGCAGATCGTCAGGCACGCACGGCGACAACCGGCGCGCATCAAAGAACGATTCGCACTGCACGATGACCAACGGTACTCCGGCCGCGGCGCCGTACCAAGCGCCGGCGCCGGCAGCGGCGCGTGCCGGGCGCGGCGCGCGGCCGCGCTCGGCGCGCGCGATGATGCCGTAAACCAGCAGGATCGCGAACGGGCCCAGCCTCGCCGCATCCGCGAACGGCTCGCCGCTGGGGTCGAGGCGCCGCAGCACGCCGGCCGCCAGCCCAAGCGCCGGCTCGCGCGACATCACCCATCCGGCGGCGCAGACGACCGCAACCAAAAGCACGATCAACAGCGGATCCGGCTGCCACAACGGCGGTTCGACGAGACGCAGAGCGATCGCGAAGACGATCGTCGCCAGCGCCCCGCCGATAACCAGGCCCGGCCCGGCAAACGGCAGATAGAGCTGCGGATGAGTAAAGACATGCGGCAGCTCGGACATGTCGGAGAAGACGACCGGCTCACGCAACGCCTCGCGCTTTGTCCGGTCGGCGAGCGCGAACCCGGCGCCGAGCGACAACAGGACGAGCCCGGTAAAAATCGGCCGCCCGGTCGCGATCAGCAACAGGCCGGCGGCGAGCAGCACCGGGAAGAGATCGAGCAGAACCGCCGGCAACCCCGCCATTCGCGCCTTGGCGACACGGCGCGGGATCAGCCATGCCGCCAGCGCCAGCACTGCGCCAACCGCGAGCCTGGAGCAGCTCACTCATCCAATGCCCAGCCCGGGCGGATGTGAAAGCGGAAGCGGCGCAGGATCGCGTCGCCGATGATGGCCGGGCGCGATGTCGCAAAATTGCAGGCCGAGCACCAGCGGCCACGGGAAAGCGACCCGGCGCCGGCCGCGGTCGATGCCGCGCTTGACGATCCGCGCGGCGGCTTCGCCGCTGGCGAGAAACGGGGTCGGCCCGTTGAACCGGTCGGTCATCGGCGAATCGAAAAACCCGGGACAGACGATCGTCACCCCGACCCCGCGCGGCGCCAGGCGCGGCCGCAACGCCTCGGCATAGGCGCGCAACCCGGCCTTGCTCGCGCAATAGCCGGGGCTGTACGGCAGCCCGCGATAGGCCGCGATCGAGGCCACGACCGCCACCCGCCCGCGGCCGCGCGCGCACAAGGCCGGCAGCAGCGGCTCGACCGTGTTGATCGCGCCGAGCAGGTTCACGCGAATTTGGCGCGTCGCGGTCTCGGCCCCCTCGGAGGGCTGTCGGGGTCTGGCCCGGCCGAGGTCCCGGCATTGGCGACCAGCAGGTCGACCGGATGTTCGCGATCGAAGCGGCCCAGCCATGCGGCCATCGCCGGCGCGTCGGCCACGTCGATCGCCGCCATCCTCACGCTTGCCCCCTTCGCCTCGCAGGCATCGGCGGTCGCCCCCAGCCGCTGCCGATCGCGGCCGAGCAAGCCCGATGACCGTCTCCGGCCCGGCATAGGCCTGAGCCAACGCGGCGCCGAGCCCGCTCGAAGCACCGGTGATGACGACGACGCGAAACGGTCGAGCACATCGCTAAAACAGACTAAGAAGGCGGCGTCCGAAAAACGTCAAAGCCCGGAACTTGCTTTACGCCCTTAAAGGCTCCGATATCCCCGCCGGGCAGAATGCCCGCACTACGAGAAATCTATTGCTGAACAATCGCTTGCGGGACCCGGAGCCGCGCCAGCTGCGACAATTCGTCGATGGTGGGTCCCAAAATCCACACAGCTGCGCCGAGGCGCGACGCCATCCTCGCCCGGAAGCCGGGTCGGAGCCCGTTCGGGGACTGGCGCGCCGGTGACGCCGTCCCACGCCCGCATGCGCTCGGCGATGGACAAGGCCGGCCCCGCGCAATAGAAGCGGGCGGGCGCGAGCCGCGTGCCCCGCTCTTCATTCCGATCGGCGCACACACGGAGAGGCGAGCAATGATCGTCGAACAGATCTGGACCGGGAATGCGGGCCGCAATTTCAACTACCTGATCGCCTGCCGGGAGACCGGCGAGGCATTGGCGGTCGATCCGCTCGACCACGAAAAATGCCTGGCCGCCGCCAAGGCGCGGGGTTGGACCATCACCCAGATCCTCAACACCCACGAGCATCGCGACCACACCGGCGGCAACCCGCAGATGGTCGCGGCGACCGGCGCCAAGGTGCTGGCCCACGTCAACGCCAAGGACAAGATCCCGGAGATGGACCGGGGCCTGCGCGCCGGCGACGTGATCAAGGTCGGCAAGACCGTCGAGCTCGAATGCCTCGATACGCCGGGCCATACGATGTCGCATATCTGCATCATCGCGCATGGCGACACGCCGGCGCTGTTCTGCGGCGACACCTTGTTCAACGCCGGCGCCGGCAATTGCCACAATGGCGGCCATCCGAACGAGCTCTACAACACCTTCGTCGGCCAGCTGGCCAAATTGCCGGAGGAAACGCTGATCTACCCGGGCCACGACTACATCGCCCGCAATCTCGCCTTCACGCTCGACCGCGAGCCCGACAACGCCAAGGCCAAGGGCATGCTGCCGCAGGTCGAACAGCAGGATACGACACGGGCGCTCGTCACCACCCTGGCGCTGGAGCGGGAAATCAACACCTTCTTCCGCCTGACGAGCCCGTCGGTGATCCGGCGGCTGCGCGAAGCCTTCCCCGACCTGCCCGATAATCCCGATCAGCGGACCGTGTTTCTGAAGCTGCGCGAGCTGCGCAACAAATGGTGACGGTGACGCCGGCCGTGTACTGACGTTCAGCCGAGGATCGGGCGCCAGCCGGCGTAGCTCGGATGGTCGGGGTCGATCGGCAGAGTTACGGGGGCGCCGGTGGCGGCCGAATGATAGAGGGCGGTGGCGAGTTCGGTCGCAAGGCGAGCATCGGCGAGGGTGATCGGCAGCGGCGATCCCGTCATCAGTGCCGCGTGGTAGGCCCCGAGCAGTCCCTCGAACCGGGTCGCGATCGGGCGGTAGCCGGCAAGAACGTCGGCGATCCGTGCTTCGGCCTTGGTCGAACTCGGGGATGATCGCCCAAGGGTCGTCGCCGGGAGCATAGGGTGTCCCGCCGCTCTCGAAGGTCACGTGCTCAAAACACAGGCGCAGCCGGGTGACCTCGCGCTGAGAGCCGAGCGTGGCGGCCAGTGAGACCAACGCCCCGCTGCGCATGACGAGGCTGGCGACGGCGCAGTCCTCGGTCTCGATTGGGTTCACCCGTGTCGCAATGCGGGCGAAAACCGATGCGGGCGGGCCCAGGAGACAGGTCATCAAGTCGTGCGCGTGGGTCGCATGGCTCAGCTGGACGCCGCCCAGCTCGGTCGGCCACTGCCCGCGCCACGGCGTCGCGTAATATTCCGGTGTCCGCTTCCAGGTGGTCTCAACGGTGGCGAGATAGGGTTTGCCGGCGATCCCCGCATCGATGATCCGCTTGGCCTTTTGCACTCCGTTGCCGAAGCGGTACTGAAAGACCGGCAGGACCCGCCCGGGCATCTGTTGCTCGGCGGCCATCACCCGATCGATTTCGGCGAGCGAACCCGCCATCGGCTTTTCACAAACGATCTCCTTGCCGGCCGATAACGCCGCCAGCACCTGCGTGACGTGCAGAAATGGCGGCGTGCAAATATCGACGATGTCGACGTCGTCGATCCGGAGCAATTCGTCAAAGGCGGCGGTGCGGTGGGCGACGCCGAACTCGTCGCCGACAGCGGCCAGGCGGCCCGCATCGACATCGCATAGAGCGACTACGCGAAACTTGTCGGGGTGCCGAGCATAGCCTTGAGCGATGTGAGTGCGGCCGATGCCGCATCCGGCGATCGCGACGCCCAGTGGGGATCGTGTCATCGCGCCACGACGCTCCGCTCGCAATCCTGGGTGGACGGCCCCCTGACGGCATCGGATGTGCTAAGCCGGGGTCGTAAGCAACAGCCCATAGTCACACACTCCGGTGTTCGGCGTCCGCTTCGGGCATGCCGGGATTGCGCAGAATTTATTGACCCGCCGGAGACGGTGTTGTCGCCAGACCCAATCGCCCGGCAACGCCGTGCAATCGCCTGTCGCGGGTCCATAAGCTGGCGCCTGCAGTCAACCGGACTGCCGCGAGCAAGTTAACATCAACATATCCTATCCCGAGGCCGAAGAGCCTCTGCTCCTCGATGAAATGCAGCACTTCCAGAGATGTCGCTACCTCGGTCTGCGGCAGATCCCGCAATGCGGACAAAATCAGACCGCACTGGCTGATGCGGCCGAGCGCAAGCTCGCCGATGACGAAAGGATGGCTCAAAACACGGCCGGCATCGAGCAGATCCGACAACGACTGGTTGCGCTCCCGCAAGTGGTCGACCCAGACCGAAGTGTCGACCAGGATCACGCGGGATTCAGCCGCCGACGCGGTGGCGCCGCCAGATCGGGCTCGGTGCCGCCCAGACGCGCCAGCCGCCGGGCGCTCTCACGTTCGATCAGCGCTTTGAGCGCTTCACGAACCACTGCGGATTTCTCTCGCAATCCGGTGAAAGCCTGAGCCTTCGCGAGCAATTCGTCATCCAGCGCCAACGTCGTGCGCATCTTACCCTCGCACAATTGAAGGATCTCAGTTATCATCAAATGATGCTGGTTTCAATGCCGGATGCGCGAGCTTCGAAATAGCTCCGCTTGCCGGCGGGGTCGGCCGCGTGCTATGCGAGCGTGGGCTAGAGCTAATAACCGGTTGCAGGGAAACGCAAATGCGCTTCGGCTTTTTTGACCAACTGCCGTGCGCGAGCGGCTTTACCGAGGCGCAGCGCTATCGTGACATCCTCGCCCAGATCGAGCTCGGCGACGAGGTCGGTTTTGACACGGTGTGGCTCGGCGAACTCCATTTCAGCCGCGCCTTTTCCATTCTCGCCAATCCGCTGATGGTCTTGGCGGCGGCGGCGCAGCGTACCCGCCGCATCCGCCTGGGAACGGCGGTGACCCTGCTGCCCTTGCACAATCCGGTCAAAATCGCCGAGGACGCGGCGACTGTCGACATCCTGAGCGACGGCCGGCTTGAACTCGGCTGCGGCCGCGGCACCGCGCCGTTGCACTATGCCGGCTACGACATCCCGCAGGAAGAGAGCCGCGAGCGCTTCGACGAGGCGCTCGACTTCATCATTGGGGCCTGGACCAACGAGCGCTTTTCCTATGCGGGCAAACACTATCGGGCGAAGGATCTGACCGTGATCCCGCGGCCGGTGCAAAAGCCGCACCCGCCGGTACGGATCGCCGCCAATAGCCCCGACACCTTCCCGTTCGCGGCGCGGCGCGGGTTCCCAATCTTCGCCACCCCGCTGATCAATCCGCCGGACAAGCTCAAGGAGGGTCTGGCGGTCTATCGCGGCACACTCCCGGCCGGCGACACGGCGCTCGCGTTTCCGGTGCATGTGACGACCAGTCGGGCGCAGGCGCGCCAGGACAGCGAGGCCGGGCTGATGCGCTTTCTGCGCGAGGCGGCGGAACGGCTGGCGCCGCTGGGCCAGGCCGACATCAAGAGCTTCGAAGCCTTCCGCCAGGTCTTGGCGCGCATCGAACGGGTGACCTTCGACGACATGGACCGCGAGATGGGCGTCTTCGGCGATCCCGATTATTGCGTCGACCGGGTGCAAGCCTTGCGCCGCGACTACGGCATGGACGAATTTATCTGCTACTTCAACCAGGGCGGGATCATGGACCACGCCCTGGTCCGCCAATCGATGACCCGGTTCGCCAAGGAAGTAATGCCGCACTGCCGCTAGCAGAACGCCTAGGATTAGCCCCGTGGCCGGGCTTGACCCGGCCATACACGCCTTCCCTTAGCTCCGCTCCACCGGCTCCAAGAAGTGGATGCGTCGAACGGCCTAGCTGAACACCGCGACGAAATCGCAAGTTACCAACGCGCTGCCGTCGGCGCCAAGCGCCAGTGTATGGCGGGCGGGGCGCGAGCCTTCGTCGGGGAACATCTTGACCTATTCGCCGTTGAGCGCGGCGCGGCCGGTCGCCGGCTCCTTCATCCAGAAATTGATCTTGATGACGTCATCGGGGCTGCCGCCGGCGGTCTCGACGGCACTCCTGATATGGATAAAGAGGTTCTTCACCTGCCCGGCCAGATCAGATGGCAGGTTACGGGTTCCGGGGTCGACGCCGCTGATCACGCTCGACATCATGATGTTGCCGATCCGGCTAGCGTTGGGGATCGGGTTTCCATGGGCGAACCCGGGGAAGTTGACGCTCTGCCGTTTTGCCATCAGCTCGCTCCTCGATCGCTCGTCGCTCACTCGTTATAGGCCGGCTGCTCGATCAAGGGTCCGTCGCCGCCCAGGGTGGTGCGGCGCACGTCACGCACCTCGCTCGCGTCGAAGCGGCGGGCGCGGTGCATGGTCGAGCGGTTGTCCCATATGACGAGGTCGTTCGGCCGCCAGGCGTGCGAATAGACAAATTCGCGCTGGGTCGCGTGCTCGGTCAGGTCGCGCAGGAACATCCGCGCCTCGGGGAGCGTCCAGCCGACGATGGCGCCGGCATGCGCGGCCAGAAACAAGGATCTGCGGCCGCTTGACGGATGGGTGCGGACCAGGGGCTGACGCACCGGGCGAAAGGCTTCGATTTCCTCCGGCGTCAGCTCGGTAAAGCCGATCGCCTCGCGCGAATAGATCAGCGAATGCTCGCAGACGAGGTCTTCGACTTCAGCCTTGGTGCGGTCGTCGAGCGCATCATAGGCAGCGCGCATGTCGGCGAATTCGGTGTTGGCGCCCCAGGATGGCAAAACCCGCCCGGAAAGCAGGGAGTACTTGGCCGGGATCGGACGGAACGAGCTGTCCGAATGCCACAGCCGGTCGGCGAGTTTGAAAAACCACACCCGGTCCTCGGGCGACATGATCTCGCCACTCTTGTCGAGGTTCGAGAAATCGGCAATGCCGGGACCGAGCCGATGATCCTCGGGCTTGCGCACATGGCCGGCTCTTGAATTGTGCTCGAGCTCGCCGAAATGGCGGGTGAACGCGATCTGCTCGTCGTCGGTCAGGTTCTGATCGCGAAAGACGAGTACCCCATATTCGTCCATGCCGGCCTCGATCGCGGCGACCGCGTCGCTATCGAGCGGACGGCGGCAATCGACGCCCGCGACCTCTCCCGCAAAGACCGGATGCAACGGACGGATCGTTACCGGCATCGGTTTCCCTCCCCTATTCGGCGCCGTCGCCGCCAGGAGCCAGCGCGCCACGGCGGATCTGGTCGCGCTCGATCGACTCGAAGAGGGCGCGGAAATTGCCCTCGCCGAAGCCCTCGTTGCCCTTGCGCTGGATGATCTCGAAAAAGATCGGGCCGATCACTGTTTCGGTAAAGATCTGCAGCAGCAGCCCCTGACCCTCGCCGGGTGCGCCGTCGATCAGGATGCGGTCACGCCGCAACCTGTCGAGGTCTTCGCCATGGCCAGGCACGCGGGCATCAACCGCCTCGTAATAGGTATCCGGGACCGACATGAACGAAACCTGGCGCGCCCGCAGCGCCTCGATCGTCGCGAAGATGTCGTTCGTAGCGAGTGCTATGTGCTGGATGCCCTCGCCATGATAGGCTGCCAGATATTCGGCGATCTGCGACTTGTCGTCGGCGCTTTCGTTGATCGGGATGCGGATCTTGCCGTCGGGGCTGGTCATCGCCTTTGAGCGCAGTCCGGTCAATTTGCCTTCGATGTCGAAATAGCGGATCTCGCGAAAGCTGAACAGCCGCTCGTAAAACTCCGCCCATAGCGCCATGCGCCCACGGTGGACGTTGTGGGTCAAATGATCGATCCCGGTCAGCCCGACACCGGGCGGTGCCCTGTCGTCGATCAAGGGTACGAAATCAACGTCGTAGATGGTGCGCTCGCCGTAACGGTCGACCAGATAGATCAGACTGCCGCCGATCCCTTCGATCGCCGGGATGTTGAGCTCCATCGGCCCGACCTTGCCGTGCACCGGCTTGGCGCCCAACGAGATCGCGCGCTGATAGGCCTTGGCCGCGTCGGCGACGCGAAACGCGATCGCACACACCGAAGGGCCGTGCAGCCGGGCAAAGGCCTGCGCGAAACTTTCGGGTTCCGCATTCAGGATGAAGTTGATGTCGCCCTGCTTGTAGAGGGTTACGTTTTTTGAGCGGTGGCGCGCCGCGGCGACAAACCCCATGCGCTCGAACAATGCCGCCAGCGCCTGCGGGTCGGGGCCGGTGTATTCGACAAACTCGAACCCGTCCGTCCCCATCGGGTTGTCCCACAAATCGCGCCGCTGCGGCCCCGCCGACATCGTAACCTCCGCCGCCCTTGTTTGAGGTTGGATATGGGGCCGCAACCCGCCATTGCGAGCGCCCGGCGACGACGAGCTGCTCCCGATGGAAAGGGCTTCGTCGCTCGCAAACGCCCGCCGGCGACCGCGCGCCGCCGCCCGGGAGCGATCAGTGGCTCGCCAGCATGTCCCAAGGCGTCTTGCCCTCGGGCAGCGGCGGGATGCGGAGCAGATCGGCCATCGGCTCTCCGGCCGCGTAGCGCCGGCACAGCTCCTCCGGATCGTAGGTCACCCCGACCGGGTTCTCGGCAAAGGCGCGGCTGTGGAAATACCCGTCGAGCTCCGCCGGCGTCGCGAAATTGTCGATCTGCAGTTCGACCCGGTTGTTGTCGGGATCCCGATAATACATCGACGTGGTGACGCCATGGTTGATCGGCCAATGCGGCAAAATCCCGGTCGCCTTCAGCCGGCGATAGGTCGATAACAGCTCGCCGAGGTTGTTGTAGGCATAGGCGACGTGGTCGGTCCCGACTGCATCGGGATCGCGCACCGGCAGGCCGGGAATATTGATCAGCGCCAGACGGTGGTGCTCGTCGTCATACGACAGAAAGCACAACAGTTCGTCGCGGTACACAACCCGCGCGGCGAGCACGGTCTGATACCACTTGGCCATGGTTTCGAACTGCCCGGTGCGTAACACGAAATGAGCGAATTTGGCCGGGCTGATCGGCTGCGTGACGGGGCTGAGCTGGCGGATCGGGGCTACGTCGTTCATCGTTGCCTTCCCTGTTCTGCGGTGTGGGCCAGGGCGGCCTGAAGTCCGCTGAATATGGCGATACCTCAACCCAGGTGATTTGAATAGATGCTGTCCCCCCGCGATTTTCCAAGGCGGTGGCCGACTACCTAAGAATTCGGATGGGCGCGCCGGCCATGGCAGCAGGGCGCGAGCCGCCAAACCTCATCCCAAAAACGGGAAATTGTAGGGGTTAATCAATCATAACGATAATTCGCTTAAAATATCCTGAAAAAAGACATCATCGAGTGACCCAGTTCACATCGGGCAGGCTCGGCGGCGCCTAACTTGGCGGTGCTGACGGAATTTTGACGATCCGCCGGACAATCGCGAGAGACCAGGATGCTTGATGTTACAAATACCGTGGTGATGGGGTCGCTGCTGTTCCTGTTTCAGAGCGCGGCCGGCACTCCCGCCCATAGCGGCGAGCGGCATCTCGTTCTCACCAACAATACCCGTGAGCCGATCGTCGAAATTTACCTTTCGGACGACCGCGCCGGCAATTGGCAAGAGGATTTGCTGGGCTCGGAGTTCCTGCTCCCGGGCAAGTCCGTCTCCGTCGATGTCGACGATCGAAACGGCAATTGCCGGGTCGACGTAAAGACGGTCTTCGACAACGGATCAGACCTGGTCAATCGTGGCATCAACGCTTGCCGCGACGGCCACGCAGTTTCAATCCGATAACCAGCGAGCGCTCCCGTCAACCTCGAAGCCCGCGCCCCCCGGCCGCTTAACCGGCCGGCTTAAGCTGATTTCGCGTGTGGGCCACCCCCAAATCTTGTCCGGCCCGCTGTGCGGCGCATGAACCCTATGCGGCTTGCAGTGTAGGTGCCTGATCAAATTGTCACCCATGCGCCGGCTTGAAATGACACTCTCCGAGGATCTTGCTGCGCGCTTCGTTTGGCGCCCGGAAGTTTCGGCTAGCCCTTCCCGCTCGCCGGCGGCGGGGTGGTGACGCGGCGGGCGGCGATCGGCGCAGCGCGGATATTGTCGAGATCGATTTCCGGCATCGGCAGGTGGAGCACGCCCAGCACCGCGTTCGCCAGCGCATTGTAGTCGCGGAAGCTGCGGCGCAGCCAGCCGCGCCAATTCGGCATGCCGCCGCTGGCATGCGCTTCGAACGCGGATTCGCGGCCGTCCAGCGCCGAGGAGACGTGGTCCCAGGCCATCTGCAACAATGCCGCGCGCTGCAATGCGGTGTACCCGCCGCCGCCGAATGATTCCTCGAGGCCCGTTGCGACCTCGGGTGCAGCGAGATCGCGGTCGCTTGGTGCCACGACGAGCGAGGACCCGGGCACGATCCGCAGGATCTCGGACATCCGCGAGCGGGCCCGCATCAGCTGGATGCCGCTCGCGGCGAGATGGGCGTGGCCGGGGAAGCAATAGCCCGCGGGGGTGAATTCGGGGTCGCGTTCGGCCGCGGTCAGGCCGCTGCGCACGGTCTGCACCGTGGCAACCAGGTCGATCAGGTAGTCGATCGTCGGCTCGTGTTCATTGAGGCCCATCGCATGGGTCAGCGCCAGCGTCAGGCCCAGGGTGAATTCCGCCTTGGCCAGCCAGCCGTAAAGGTGATGCCAGCGCAGCCAGCGCGCGATCGCCTCGGGTGACGGGTCGACAAAACACACGCGGTCCCACGGGATCAGCACGTCGTCGAGCCACATCTGGCCGTCAAGCTCGTCGAAGCGGTTGGAGAGCGGGGACACGAACGGGTTGGCGTCGCGGGTGGCAGTCTTGCGGCACAGCACCGTGACGCCGGGGGCCTTGACCGGCACTATGAAGCTCGCGGGCCGGCCGGCGACCTCCATCCGCGAGAGTGCGCCGACATAGACAGCCTCGGCATAGGCTGGGCTCGTATGCATGCCGAGCTGCCCCGAAATCACGATCCCGGCATCGGTCTCGCGCATCAGCTTCAGCGCCACCCGCTCGGCTGGATCCGGGCGCATGCGCTGACCGATGATCGGGGCGCCGCCGCAATAGGTCAAAAAGTGTCCGGTGCGGGCGATGTCGTCGCGATAGGCCACAGCCGCGGCGATCTGTTCGGCCGGGGCATCGCCGGCTTGCGCTGCGGTCAAAACGCCGAGCGCGATCAGATTGCCATAGGCCGGGGTGTGGGTTATGTTGCCGGCGCTGAGGAAAATCGTCTTGGCAAAGGACCGGCCCATGCCGACCAGATCCTCGGCCTTTGTCGGCGCGACATAGGCCCACGGAACATGTTCCCCGCCGGCCTTGTGCGGGGATAGCAGGATCTCCTGCCAGGCCGGGTCGAGGTGGCGGTCGTACCAGGCCGCATATTCGTCGACCATTGCGTGGGTCGCCGGGTGGGTGGTCACATCAGTGGCCCAGCCCTCACCCATCACCCACACCTTGCGCCCGTCGCGCAATGCCTCGCGGTAGTCGGCGCCCGTTCTCATCGGCAAGCGGCCTGCTGCAGGATGTCGCTTGCAGCCGTGTTGCATTTTCGATGCGGCGGCGCAAGCCTCCGACAGCCGTGTCTTTCCCGCAAACCGACGCGCGCGGCTGGTGGGGGCGCGCCTCCACCCGCCTCCACCGTCGGTCGTCACACGGTGCGGCGGATCAGCGGCGCCCAGCGGTCGAGGATCGGCAGGATCGCGTCGCGTGGCTCGGACAGCAGCATGATGACGACCCGGGCAACGCCCGAGTTGCGGTAGCGGGCGAGTTCGTCGGCGTCCTTAGGCGGGTTGAGCCTATGTCGCCGCGTCCGCACCGATCCCAAGACCCGCTTCGCCAGCGCAGCCGAGACGCCCCATTTTGGGCTGGCGATCGCCGAGCGTGCCTCGCGCCGTCCGCTGTCCCGAGTTGCTATGCGTCAGTCCCGGTTAGGGGGTGATGTCCGTTGGGAAACAGTGCGGCTGTTGGAAACCGGTCGGCGGCGTCCCCACCGGCGCGTAGATGATGTTGTCGGTGTTGCCCGGACCGACGCCCGCCGGAACGCTGCCAAACCCGGCAGCAGCGCGCATCCGGTAGGCGATCGCATGATCGGCGCACGAGCTGTCGCCGCTGACCCCGAGCCCGCCGATAACCTGGCCGCCGGAATAGAGCGCGACGCCGCCGCCAAAGGTGATAATCCCGCCGGGAACCTCGCCGATCGCCGGAACGCTGGTATCGTTGAAGACCGGGTTGAACGGGTTCGAATTGTTCAGCCCGAAGAGCGATCCGCCGGGCTGGCTTGGCGCGTAGAGGTTCGCTGTCGACAGGGCGAGCGCGCTGTTGCTGAAATCGTTTGCGGTTTCGGCCTTGGCGATCGCGATCGCACGGCTTCCCGGCCAGGCATCGCCGTTGGTTGCGTCGGTGTTGATGATCGAGCACAACCGGCCATCGCGATCGACCACCGCCGACCACATCCGGTTCGGCTTGAAGATACCGCCATTTTGGTCCGACATTTGCGTGACGGGCAGCAGCTGCTTTTGAATTTTCTTGACGACGGACTGGCTCAAACCGCAACCCGAGCCTTGCCCGCCGGCCAGCGCCGGCACCGCGATCACCGCCAGCAACCCGACGGCGACGCCCATTTTCAGCGCTCCAAACATGCGTCTCTCCCCAATAGAGTTATGGCTGATCCCCAATGGATGGGGCGTCGCCACTTTCGTCAAATGCGAGCCCGACATCCGTCAACAGGCTAACGGCACCGTTACTCGGGATCAACCGAAATTGTTCCTTAACCCAGCCGGATTTTACACCAACAATAGTTAAAGCCCGGAACCGGTCGGACTCGAAGCGGCCCGATGCCGCGTGGCCGATCGAGAGCCTTGTGCTGGGTGGGCGAAAAATGCCACACGGCTGCAAGAGGCGGAACGCGGGAGGCATCACATGGCGCAAGCACCTTTGACATCGATCGAGACGGCGCTGGAAAATCAGCGGCTCGGCAGCCTGCAGATCCGCGTCGCGGCGCTCTGCACCTTGATCCAGATGTGCGACGGCTACGATGTCAATTCGATCGGCTGGGCGGTGCCGTCCCTGATCCATAGCTGGCATCTGCCGCCGCCGTCATTCACGGTCGCGTTCCTGTGGTCGAGCATCGGCATCATGATCGGCGCCCTTTCGGCGGGGCCAATCGGCGACCGCTTCGGGCGCAGGCCATTGCTGCTGGCCAGTCTGGCGATCTTGGGCATCGCCTCGCTGTTGAGCGCCTTTGTCGGCTCGCTGGGCATCCTCAGCATCCTGCGCTTTTTCACCGGGCTCGGCATCGGCGGCGCGTTTCCGGGAGCGGCCACATTGACCGCCGACTATGCACCGCGGCGGCTGCGGGCGACGATGATCATGGCGAGCTTCACCGGGGCGCCGATCGGCGGCTTTCTCGGCGGTCAGGTCGTGGCCTTACTATTGCACCAGGGTTTTGCCTGGCCGGTCATTTTCCTGATCGGCGGCGGCTTCCCATTGGCGCTGGTGTTTGTCATGGCGCTGTGGCTGCCGGAATCGCCGCGGTTCCTGGCGGCGAGAACCAACCTCGTGCCGCGCGAGCGAGTATTGTTGCAGCGCCTCGAAATCGCCCCGGGACAGGTCCAGCCGCATATGATCGACCTGGCGCGCGGCAATCCGATCAAGATGCTGTTCGGCGAAGGCTATGCGCTGCAGACCATCTTACTCTGGATCATCTTTTTCTGCAGCCTGTTGAATTTGTTTCTATTCGCCTACTGGCTGCCGACCGTGCTGAACCTGATCGGCATGCCGCCCAGCCAAGCGGTGTTCGCCTCGAGCCTCCGGGATTTCGGCGCGATCTTTGCCGTCCTCTATCTCGGGCTGTTGATCGACCGGGTTGGCCCCGAACGCTCGCTTGCCTTCCATTACGCAGCGGGTGCGGTGTTCATCGCGCTGATCGCCCTCGTCGCGATGCCGTATGCGCTGCTGCTGGGGGTGATCTTCTTCTCCGGCATGACAATCATCGGCAGCCAGACCGGCGCCAACGCGACCTGCGGCAAACTCTATCCGGCGCGGATGCGTACGAGCGGCCTCGGCTGGGCGCTCGGCATCGGCCGGCTCGGCGGCATCGCCGCACCGGCCTTGGGCGGGTATCTCTTGGCAGTGAAACTGGCGCCGACGCACATCTTTTTGAGCGCCTGCCTGTTCGCGATCATCGCCGCCGTGGCGACCGGTCTCCTCGCCCTGAGCGGTCCCCGCACTGAGCCTTTAGCGGCCGCGACGAGCCGCGCTCAGTAGACCGCGCCGCGGGCGGTGATCGGCCAGATCGCTTCGACGCGGTTGTTGCGGACGCCGACATACCAGTCGTAGAGGTTGACCGTCGGGTCGCAATGGCCGGGGACGAGGCGGATCTTGTCCCCTATATGGAGGCGGTTGGTCGCGGCGGTGACCGCGAGCCGGCCGTGCTCGTCGGAGGCGCGCTCGTAGGTCACGGCAGGCTCGTCCCAGACCAAGGGCGGGCCTGAATCGAAAGCCAATGCCTTGAGTCCGGCGTCGACGATCGCGCGCTCCTCGGTCGGACGGCTCATCACCGTCGCCCAGACGAAGAGGCTCGGCTCGAAGGTCTTGGTCGGCGCACCGTCATGGTCGAGATTGCGCCCGTAATCGGCGTCCATAAAGATGTACGAGCCGCATTGAAGCTCGGTATAAACGCCGCTTCCGGTTTCGAACTCGAAGCTGCCGGTGCCGGCCCCGGTCACGACCGGGCACGGAATGCCGTTCCGCGTCAGCAGGTCGCGGGTGCTTCCGGCCTTGTCGGCCGCCTGCGCGATCGCTTGGCGCCGCTCGTCCCAGCCGCGCAGATGCTGCGCCGAGCCGTGATAAGCCTGCAATCCGGCAAAGCTCAGATGCTGCGCGTCGGCGATCTGTCCGGCGAGGTTCAGCGCCGGTTCGCCGGGTTCGACCCCGCAGCGGTTGCCGCCCATATTGACCTCGACATAAACCGGTACCGTCACTCCGGCCTCGGCCGCCGCGGCCTCGAGCGAATCCACCTGCCCCCCATCGTCGGCGCACACCCCGATCCGGGCGATCGAAGCGAGCGCCATCAGCCGCCGCAATTTCTGCCGGCCGACGATCTCGTTGGTCACCAGCACGTCCTGGACGCCGCCGTAAACCATCGCCTCGGCCTCGCCGACCTTTTGCACGCACACGCCGACCGCGCCCAGCGCCATCTGCCGCAGCGCGATGACCGGGCATTTGTGGGTCTTGGCGTGCGGGCGCAGCCTCACCGCGCTCCCCGCGATCCGCTGCGGCAGGCGCGCGAGATTGCGCTCGAACGCGTCGAGATCGATGATCAGCGCAGGGGTGTCGACCTCGTCGAGCGGCATGCCGATATCAGCGGGCGGGCGGGTCGTCATGTCACTGATCTCCCTGCAGCGTCTCGGGCTGCGGTGAGGCTCGCCCAGACCGCCGGCAAATGCAATATGCCGCGGCGCTGTCCGTTGGGTTGCGTAGGGTAGCGCCTGCCCAAAATGTATGCATCCCTGATGTGCGCGCTGCCGCCTTGTTATACAAACCGCGTCGCCGATAAACAGGGCGCGCGTGGTTTTGGCGGACGGGACGATTTGACCGAGCAATCTGCGACCCGTGAACAAGCCTGGGACGAGCTCACGAGCGAGGCGCGGGGCGCTCGGCGGCTGGTGCTGATGGCGGTCATGATGGCCACCTTTATGGCGGCGATGGAGAGCACCATCGTCGCCACCGCGATGCCGACCATCGTCGCCGCCCTCGGCGGGTTTCGGCTGTTCAGCTGGGCGTTTGCCGCCTATCTCTTAACCCAGGCGGTGACCATTCCGATTTACGGGCGCCTTGCCGATCTCTATGGCAGAAAGCGCGTGTTTTTTGCCGGCGCCGGCTTGTTCATGGTGGCCTCGACCTTGTGCGGCCTGGCCTGGGCGATGGTGCCGCTGATCCTGTTCCGGGCCTTGCAAGGGGCCGGCGCCGGGGCCATCCAGCCGATCGCGACGACCATCATCGGCGACATTTATCGGCCGATCGAACGCGCCCGGATCCAGGGCTACATCTCGGGCGTGTTCGGCGTGGCGGCGATCATCGGCCCGATGCTCGGCGCGTTTCTGGTCCAGCACGTGACCTGGTCGCTGGTGTTCTGGATCAACCTGCCGATCGGGGCGGTGACCTTTGTCATGTTCGGTCTGTTCCTGCACGAGCGGCAAACCCCGCGCCGCCACCGCGTCGACTATCTCGGCTCGGCCTTGATGATGTTGGGCGTCGGCGCGCTGATGCTGGCGCTGGTGGAGGCCGGGAATTCGGCCGGGATGCCGACGGTTGCGGCGCTTGCTGCGGCCGGTCTGGGCGCGCTGGCGGTGCTGGCAGTGCACGAACGGGGGGTGGCAGAGCCGATCCTGCCGCTGCGGCTATGGCGGGAACGGGTCATCGCCATCGGCAGCTTCAGCGGGTTTACCGCCGGCGTGGTGATGATGTCGATCAACGGCTTTCTGCCGCTTTACGTGCAGGGGGCGATGGGCCGCAGCCCGACCGCGGCCGGCATGGCGCTCGGCGCAGCGTCGGTCAGCTGGACCTTTGCCAGCCTCGCCGCCGGGCGGTTGATGATCCGCACCTCGTACCGGCAGGCCGCGGTGATCGGCGGCGTCTGTCTGATCGCCGGCGCCTGCGTGCTCGCCACTCTCGGTCCCGCGAGCAGCCTGCTACGGGCCGTTTCCGGATCGTTGCTGATCGGCACCGGGATGGGGTTCTGCAACACGTCCTTTCTCGTCTCGACCCAGGCGAGTGTCGGCTATGGCGGGCGTGGAGCGGCCACCTCGTCGATCATGTTCATGCGCATCGTCGGCAACTCGGTCGGCGCGGCCGTATTCGGCGCGATCCTGAATTTCGGGGTCAGCCGCCGCATCCCGCATGTCGGCGACGCGGTCAACCGTCTGTTGCAGCCGGCAACGCGGGAGAGCCTCGGGGCCGCCGAAATCGCCCGGTTGAGCGACGCGATCGGCGCTGGCTTGCACAAGGTCTATATCGTCGCCGGGCTGGTCGCCGTGGTCTGCCTCGCATTGGCATTGGCTTTGCCGGCGCGGCTCAGCCCAACCCGCCCCGCCGCGAACGGACGTGCTGGGTGACGACCTCCACCGTCATTCCGGCCTCTACGTTGTGCGTTGCCCGGGAACTACCGAGGCTGAGAACCGTGGCATTCTATGTCTATCTCCTTGCCAGCCGCCGGCACGGAACCCTCTACCTCGGGATCACCGGCGATCTTCCGGGCCGAATACATCAGCATAAGACCAAGGCAGCATCGGGTTTCACCTCGAGATATGGCGTCGATCGCTTGGTATGGTTTGAGACCCATGACGATCCGACGGCTGCCATTGCTCGCGAGAAGGCGCTCAAGAAATGGCGGAGAGATTGGAAGATCCGCCTGATTGAGGAACAGAACCCGGAATGGCGCGATCTGTTCCCGACGATCATGGGTTGACCTGACCTTCGGTCATTCCGGGGCCGGCTTAGCCGGAGCCCGGAACCCATGATCACGGGCGGGTGGAAACGCGGCGCAAGACGGTGTGCATAGGTTCCGGGCTCGCCGCGGCGCGACGCCCCGGAATGACCGCGCTACCGCCGCCTATGCAGCTTTTGCGGCGGAAGGTGCGGTGCCGCCGCTCACTGAACGCGCTGCGGCGAGGATCATGTCGGCGCCTTTTTCGGCGATCATGATCGTCGCGGCGTTGGTGTTGCCGGACACCACGGTTGGCATGATCGAGGCGTCGATCACCCGCAATCCGTCGATGCCGTGAACCCGCAATTCGGCGTCGACGACCGCGTGCTCGGGTCCGCCCATCATGCAGGTCGAGGTCGGGTGAAAGGTCGTCCCGGCATTCTTGCGGATGTAATCGAGCCAATCCTCGTTGCTCTCGGTCGCCGGACCCGGCATTACCTCGCCGATGACGTGCGCCGCCATCGCCGGGCTCTGAAACACCTTGCGGGCGATCCGCAATCCGGCGATCAGGACGTCCTTGTCCGCCTGGGTCGATAGATAATTGGGCTGGATCGCTGGCGGCATCGCCGGAAAGGGCGAGCGAATGCGCAACCAGCCGCGGCTTTCCGGCCGGCACGGGATGCAGGTCGCCTGGCAGCCGGGGAAATCGTGCATCTCCCCACCCGGCTGGACAAAGCTGCCGGCGAGAAACTGGTACTGCACGTCGGGCGAGTCGAGCCCGGGGCGGGTGCGCACGAAGAGACCGATCGGCGCGGCCCCGGTCATCAGCGCGCCGCGGCGCATCAGCGCATACTCGATCCCGGCGCGGGTTTGCCGCAGCCAGCTGTGCGAAACCTCGTTCAGCGTGTTGGCGTTGCGCACCCGATAGACGATGCGGGTGTTGACGTGATCCTGCAGATTTTCTCCGACCCCCGGCAAATCGTGCACGACCGGGATGTCGTGCGCGCGCAGCAATCCGCCCGGCCCGACCCCGGAGAGCTGCAACAGTTGCGGCGAATTGATCGATCCGCCGGCCAGCAATACCTCGCGGTGGGCAAGGACGCGGCGCACGACCCCGTCCTGCGCAAATTCGAGACCGATCGCGCGCCGGCCGTCGAACAGCACCCGGTGCGCCAATGCACGGATAACGACGCGCAGATTGGGCCGTTTCAGCGCCGGATGCAGATAGGCGACCGCGGCGCTGCACCGGCGCATGTTGCGCACCGTCACCTGTAATGGTCCGACGCCATCCTGCTCGGCGCCGTTGAAATCGGCGTTGCGCTTGTAGCCCGCCTGCTCGGCGGCGGCGATGAAGGCATCGTGCAATTCGTGCTGCGTGCGCAGATCGGAGACATCGAGCGGCCCGCCGGCGCCGTGATGCGCGTCGGCGCCGCGCTCTTGATTTTCGGACCGGCGGAAATAGGGCAGCACGTCGTCATACGACCAGCCGGTATTGCCCAGCTGGCGCCACAGATCGAAATCCTGCTTTTGCCCGCGGATGTAGATCAACCCGTTGATCGAGCTGGAGCCGCCGAGCACCTTGCCACGCGGCCAGATCATGCGTCGCCCGCCCAGTTCAGCGAGCGGCTCGGTCTCGAATTGCCAGGTGATCTTGGGGTGGTAGATGTTGCGGTAGAATCCGGCCGGGATATGGATCCACGGGTTGCGGTCCTTGCCGCCGGCCTCGAGCAGCAGCACACGCGTCCGCCCATCCGCGCTGAGCCGGTTGGCGAGCACGCACCCGGCTGAGCCGGCGCCGACGATGATGAAATCGAAATCCGCTTCCTGCTGCATCGAGTGGCCTTCTACTGTCCGGCTACTGTCCGGCATGGCGCAAATTGCCGACGGGATCGTATTGCCGAATTTGCAGTGATCCGAGCGCATAGGCAATGTCCTGGGGTTGGACTCCCGCCAGATCTGTCCGGCAGATGCTCGCATGCATCATGTAGACATAGCCGCCCTGCCACGGCGGCCCCGCTTTTTTCACTGCGACGCATTGATGCTGCCCATCCGAGAATGCAACCGACTTGTCTTCGCCATCGCCGGTCAAATTGTGCCAATTGGTGCCGCGCCGCGTTACTTGGTTCATGTCACGAAAGTCTTCCAGATCGTATCCTGGATAACCGCTGACGTAGCAATACGTCCCGTGAAACCCTATGGCCGTAAGCTTGTACGGATCGGATATCAACGTATCCGCTTCGATCGACAAGTTGCCCGTGGTGTACATCGCAACGTCGAGAGACAAGTCGCAATTATCGCCACCCTTCGGGTTGGTGATCATTTGTGTTAATGCCGGTATCAGCCGATATCCCTGCAGGCACTTGCCTCCGGTGGCACCGGCGATCCGGGTCGCGGTACATGGGACCTCGGAGAATTTATCCTCCTCGACGCGATTTCGACCATTGTAGGGGTTCCGCGCAAAGGCATTCCCGGGTTCGCGTAGATAAGGCGGTGACGCTACCGGAGCCGGCGCTGTGACGGTAACGTTCGGAAGCGTCAGTGTCGTATTCTGGGCGTGTGCGCTGACGATAAACGACAGGATCGCCGCCGCTGTGATCGCACCCGCAAGTTTCGAAATCGCCTGCATGATCGGTTTCTCCGATCGCAGCCCCGGCATCGTCAGTTCTCGAGGCCTCGACTTCGGTAGTGTATCCCGCGCTCGCCTTACATCAGCCGCGCCCCGGTTCAGCCGGCGCCCAATTCCGCGCGCAAATCGACGACGACTTGCTCACGGGTGCGGGTCTGCCAGCGGCGACGGCGGCCGATCGGCTCGTTCTCGATCTCCGGGACGACTTTGCAGGCGACAAAGACCGGGCCTGGCCGCGCCATTATTCCAGGGAGCTCGCGCTCGAAATCGCCGATCTCGGCAAAGGCGAAGGCGCGCGGGTAGCCGCAGCCGCGCGCGATCATATCATAGGCGATGTTGTCGGCATTCGGCACCGGCTGGCCCCCGGTCGTCGCATAGACGCCGTTATCGATCAGGAAATGATAAAGGTTCGCCGGGGCTTGCTCGGCGACGGTGGCCAGAATGCCGAGGCTCATCAGGATGTCGCCCTCGGAATCGAACAGCATGACCTTCTTGTCCGGCCGCGCCAGCGCCAGGCCAAGACCGAGGCCGGCATGGCCGCCCATCGACGGGTCGCCGAGCTCCACATCGAGCTTATGGTTGTCGCTCAAATTGATCCAGTAGCGGCCGCTGCGGCCGGGCACGAGGATCGCGTCGCCGCGGTAGGGGGCGAAGACCTTCATCATTTCGGCGGTGTGCATCATGGCAAGTCGCCCCTTACCGGTTGAAGCCGTGGTATTCGTCGCCGACCAGGATCACAACCGGCCGCTGCGTGCGTTCCGCCTCTGCGAAGGCGACGGCAATGCGCGGTGAGTTCGACGTCGTTCTCGATCAGGTAGTAGTTGATGCCGAAAGCCATCAGGAAGCGCTCGGTATAGACAGCCACCGTGTCCGGCGTGACGCCGTGCCGGGTCCAGCCGCGATAGCCGACCATCAGCACGATCGGCACATTGAGGCTCATCAGCCAGCCGCGGATCGAATCCCCCGACTCCAGCATCCCAGTGTTCTGAATGAGGATCAGCGGCTTTGCCCCACCCAGCCAGAGCCCGGCGGCTATCGAGGAGGCGTGACCTTCGCGGTTGACGCCGATGAGGTGAATTGCCGGATCGGCTTTCATCAGCAGATAGAGCCAGTTGGTCTCGCTGTCCGGCAGGTAGACGACGTGGGTAACGCCGTTCTTTTTCATCGCGTCGAGAACCGTTTCCGGGTTCAGCGCCGCCACCGTCGCCGCATCACTCATCAATTGCCTCCACCGCAAGGAACCGGATCAGCATAGATCGATTTAATGGGCGCTGGGATAGACAAACATGATTGCCCTCTATGCGGCGGAAGTCGGAGAGAGATCCGGCGCTGGTGCGGGAATTACCCATTCTTTAACGAAGGCGCCGGCCGGGCGGCGGATTTCGGCCGCAACGTCTGCGATCTGGCAGGGCGACGCGGATATCTATCGCCTAGCCGCCGCCGTAGAAGATGCTTTGAGCGATCTCGGCGCGCGCGATCCACGGGAAGATCAGCCGAGCATAAAACGTGTCCCGTCCTGCCCCCATGCCTATTCCGTAAGTGGATGCCCAGCTGCGCAACGACTCGATCTCGACGAATGCCTCCTGTCCTGCAACCAGGGCAACATTAGTCGATTGATTGAAATCCCGACCAAAACTTTCAACTGTTATATGATAGACCCCAGGCTGAACATATCGATAAAAAGCCCCGCCCAATTGAGCATAGCCGGCGTAAACGCCGTTCATCGATACGCGAGTCATGTTCAACGTTTCGGACGGAAGATAGACCCGATAGAACCAAAGACGCGCCTTGCCCGCTGGGATCGGCGGTATCGCAGCCGAGCCGACCAACGGCATTGGCGTACATCCGCTGAACGCGGCCAAGCCGATAAGTACCGCGAGCAGCAGCAGCGAGCGGCAGTTTTGGATCGGTGGGAGCCTCGGGGTCATCGTCTTGTGTGCGTAAAGAATTGATCGATAAGTTGGGCAGGATCGATTGGCCCGAGCTGGCTCAACCCGATAGCAAGAGGCCTATTTTGCATTTTACGCCGACCGATTCCGCGACCGGAGCGCGCGCCCGCCGGATTTGCCGTCGCGGGCGGAGCGCTGTGCGGCCGGGCCTTCGCTCCGGGTTAGGTTGAAGGCGGTGTTGACCAACGCGACATGCGAAAACGCCTGCGGGAAATTCCCGAGCTGGCGTTTTGCCCGCGGGTCGTATTCCTCCGCCAGCAGCCCGACATCGTTACTGAGCTTCAACAGGCGCTCGAACAGCTCGCGCGCCTCGTCGACGCGGCCTTGCAGGATGTAGTTGTCGGCGAGCCAAAAGCTGCAGGCGAGAAACGCCCCTTCGCCGGGCGGCAGCCCGTCAACGCCTTGGCCGGTGTCATAGCGCAGCACGAACCCGTCGACGACCAGGCGCTGTTCGATCGCCTTGACCGTGCCGATCATGCGCGGGTCGGTCGGCGGCAGAAAGCCGACCAGCGGCAGCAGCAACAGGCTCGCGTCGAGCGCCTTTGACCCATAAGCCTGGACAAAGCTGCCGAGCTCGCGATCGAATGCTTTTGCGCAGACATCGGCGTGGATCCGGTCGCGGACCTCGCGCCATGGCTCGGCCCGGTCTGCGCCGCCGAGCCGCTCGGAAATCTTGATCGCCCGGTCGAAGGCGACCCAGGCCATCACCTTAGAATGGGTGAAATGCTGCGGCGGCCCGCGCACCTCCCAGATCCCTTCGTCCGGCTGATCCCAGATGCGTTCGAGATGCTCCGAAAACGGCTTGGCCGATCGCGGGCGCCCGTTCGGCGGCGGGCAGGCCTTGCAGATAGGTGTGGTAGAAAGCGTCGAAAATCTCGCCGTAGATGTCGAGCTGGATCTGGTTGGCCGCGCCATTGCCGATGCGCACCGGGCGCGAGTCTTCGTAGCCCGGCAGCCACGGCACCTCCCACTCGGTCAGCCTTCGCTCGCCGCCGAGCCCGTACATGATCTGGATCTGGTCCGGGCTGCCGGCGACCGCGCGAAACAGCCAGTCGCGCCATGCCCGCGCCTCGTCGGAATACCCGGCATTCATCAATGCCAACAGGGTAAAGGTGGCGTCGCGCAACCAGCAATAGCGGTAATCCCAGTTGCGCGGGCCGCCGATCTGCTCGGGCAACGAGGTCGTCGCCGCCGCGACGATGCCGCCGGTCGGCGCGAAAGTCAGTCCTTTCAGCACGACGAGCGAGCGCTTGACGATATCGGTCCACGGGCCCGCCGGAGCGCATCGCTCGGACCACTGCCGCCCAGAACGACAAGGCGTTGTGCAATGCCCGCTCGGCATCGACCGGCCGCGGCGGCGGCTGGTGCGACGGGCCATAGGTCAACACGAACGGGACGGTGTCGCCGGCGCTGATCTCGAACTCGCCGACGGTCTTGAGATCCTCGCCGCGCAGCGGCACCGGCGTGCGCAGCACGACCCGCTCCGGCCCGCCGATCGCCGAAATGCCGCCCTCCGGGAGCTGCTCGACCCAAGGAACCAGCGAGCCGTATTCGAAACGCAGGATGAATTCGACGCACATGGCGACGCGTCCGCGCAGGCCGCGCACCAGCCGCACCAGATCCAGCGGGCCATGCCGCGGCCGGAAGAAGTCGATCAGCTCGACCGCGCCCTCGGCGGTCTCGAACGTCGTCGCCAGCACCAGCGAGCCGTCGAGATAGCGGCGCTCGACCGTGGCGTCCGGATCGGTCGGGCGCGATCAGCCAGCGGCCATGCTCGGGCTCGCCGAGCAGCGCGGCAAAGCAGGCGGGGGAATCGAAACGCGGCAGGCACAGCCAGTCGATCGAGCCGTTGCGCCCGACCAACGCCGCCGTCGCGCAATCGCCGATCAGCGCGTAATCCTCGATCCGCAAATTCGCCATTCGCACATCCCCTAAAGCGGCACCTTCGCGCCGACAATGCTGATGCTAAAACAACGCTGCAACGCCAACGACCGTCTCGGTCCGTGAAAAGAAAACGGCCGCCCTTGGCAAATCGCCGGCGCAGATTCTGCGAGAACCCTCCTATCTTGGTGCAACACCCTTCTCCTAAAGAAGGGTGGATCGGAATAACCCGCCTCGTTGCCGGCCCCGAATTCGTTGCCTTGAGGGGTCGCCACCCCCACGGCGGCTGTTGCCGCGGCGCGGTTTCCCGTTCCTCCAACCTTGGATTGACCCTCAAGGGTGAGGCTCGGATATGATTGGCGTCAATTCAGCGTCTTAGCGCGAGGTAAATGTGACCGGATCGGCGCCGCACAGATCGGGAGGTTGTCGAAGCGGGCTTGACGCCCTACCTGCTTCGGAATTGAAGGCCCGCGGCAAGGAGAGCCAGGAGAAACGAGAGATGACCATCCCGACCAGGCGAGCCCGGACAAACAAGATAGTCGCGCTGCTCCTGGCGCTGACGGCTGGCATCTTCGTCAGGGTCGCCGTCGCCCTTCCCGCCAACCCGCGGGACAGCGTGCGCAACTTCTACGATGTCTTGCTCTCGACGATGAAAAACGGCCGGACCCTCGGGCAGAGCGGGCGCTATGCGGCATTGGCTCCGGTCGTCACCGGGGTATTCGATGTACCGTTCATGGCTCGGCTCGCCGTCGGCCCATCCTGGGCGACCCTGACCCCGACCCGAGCAGCAGCAGCTGATCGTCGCGTTCGGGCGGTATGTCTCGGCGACCTACGCCTATCGGTTCGACAGCTACTCCGGTCAGCGGCTCGAGGTCACCGGCGACCAGCCCTATGGCGGCGACGTCATCGTCAAGACCGAGATCGTCCAATCCGGCAACGATCCGGTGACCATCAACTACCTGATGCGCCAAAACGGCGGTTTATGGCAGATTTCCGATGTCTACCTCGACGGCACGATCAGCCAACTGGCGACGCAGCGATCGGAATTCCAATCGATCCTGCAACGCAAGGGCTTTGACGGCTTGATCGCGGCGTTGAACCATAAAGTCGATCTGCTGACGAGCAACACGGTGGAATAGCGGCAGCGGGCAGGGAGGGCGCTCATGCCGGCCGCAAATGTCCCCACCGGACTGTCGATGAGCCTGACTCTGGGCGGCGGGCCGACGGTCGGCCGTCTCGGCTTTGGGGCGATGCGGGTTACGGGACCGGGGGTGTGGGGACCGCCGCGCGACGAGGCGCAGGTGGTCGCTCTGCTGCGGCGGGTCGTCGACCAAGGCGTTAACTTCATCGACACTGCGGATTCCTATGGACCCGGTGTCAGCGAGAGCCTGATCGCCAAGGCACTCTACCCATATCCGGCGGGCCTGGTGGTCGCGACCAAGGGCGGGCTCTTGCGACCCGGTCCCGACCGGTGGACGACCGATTGTCGCCCGGAGCATTTGCGCCGTGCCTGCGCCGATAGCCTGCGCCGGCTGCGGCTCGACCGTATCGAGCTCTATCAGCTGCATGCGGTCGATCGTCGGGTGCCGATCGAGGAATCCATCGGGGCCCTCGTCGATCTGCAAGCCGAGGGTAAGATCGGCCACATCGGCTGTCGAACGTGTCGGCGGGCGAATTGGCCCGCGCGCAACGGCTGACGGCGATTGTCTCAGTGCAGAATCACGACAATCTACGCGATCGGTCGGATGACCGGCTTGTCGATCAATGCGCCGCCGCGGGCATCGCCTTCATCCCGTGGTATCCGCTGGCCGCCGGCCGGCTCGCCGCTCCCGGCTCGGCATTGGCCCGGATTGCCGTACAGCATCACGCGACCCCGGCTCAGGTCGCGCTGTCGGGGTTGCTGCACCGCTCGCCCGCGATATTGCCGATCCCCGGGACCTCGTCGCTCGCCCATTTCGACGAGAACCTCGCCGCCGCCGCGCTGCGCCTGACCCCCGAGGAATACCGCGCGCTCGCCGCCAGTTAATTCGCAATGGTCGCGTTTGCTTCGGGGTCGAACGCGAACGCCGTCAAATTTGAGCGGGCGGTCCCGAAATCGTCCCGCCCCTTAAAATCGTCCTGCCCTTTAAAGGTAATTTAACTACATGCCGCCGATCTTGGCAGCTCAACGGAGCTACATCGGCAAGGCAGGTGGCAATGGCTTCTTATCTAACCAGGCGACTCGGCGAGATCGCCGCGGTGCTGGCCGCGCTTTGCGCCATCTCGGCGCCGATCGCGTCAATCGCAGGCCCGGCAGAATACGAGGTCACCTATACCGCGTCGAATGGCGATGCCGGGGACGTGATCCTTACCTTGGGCGCCCCGGCCGGCGGCGGCTACTTTAACATCGCTGCAGCGAGCGGCACTTGGGACGGCGATCCAATCACCGCTCTTGTCCCGGTGAACGGATATGCTGGAAACGACAACCTGTTTTCGCCGGAAGGGACCTACTTCACGTTCCCGGGCGTCTCGTTTGCAGCCGGAGGAATTGATCTCAATCTAGCCAACGACCTTCCGGACATTCCGTATACCGAGGATCGGAGCGACAGCGATCCTGCGGGCTACCCGCAATTCTCACTGACTAGCCTCGATCCGCGCCCAATCCCCGAGCCGGCCTCGTTCGCCCTTCTGGGGACGGCCCTGGTTTGTCTCGGCCTGTTGCGGCGGCTCAACACCGCGCGACCGGCGTCGTCGAGAGCTGTCGCCGACGAGGCTGTATAGGCCGCTCAGCCGCCGCCGATCTTGGGAATCAGGTAGATTTCGCTGTCCGGCTCGAGCGGCGCCAAATAGGCATCCTGAAAGATCTCGCCGTTGATCGCCACCGCCATCCCCTCCTCGACCTGACGGCCGAGGCCGGGGAAACGGCGATCGAGTTCGAGCACCAGCCGCCGGAAGTTGTTTGCCTCCACGTCGAACTCGGAGAGCCCGCCGGTAAACCGGCGGGCGGCCGAGCCCGAAATCACGACGTGCGGCACCGTCAGTGCCTTTGTCGCGCGGCCTACTCCGCGGCTTTGAGCGCCGGCTGCTGCGCGTCGAGCGCGGCGCGCAGCCGCGGCGGCGACATCGGCAGATCGCGCAGGCGCACCCCGGTTGCGGCGGCGATCGCGTTGGCAACCGCGGCCATCGGCGGCACGATCGGCACCTCGCCGACGCCGCGCGCGCCAAACGGATGCCGCGGGTTGGGCACCTCGACGATCACCGCCTCGATCATCGGCATGTCGGAGGCGACCGGACAGCGGTAGTCGAGGAAGCCTGGATTTTCGAGCCGCCCCTCTTTGTCGTAGATGTACTCCTCGTTCAACGCCCAGCCGACCCCTTGGGTGACGCCGCCCTGGATCTGCCCCTCGACATAGGAGGGATGGATCGCCCGCCCGACATCCTGAACTGCGGTATAGCGCAGGATCTTGACGTGGCCGGTCTCCGGATCGACCTCGACATCGCAAATATGCGTCGCAAAGCCGGGACCCGCCCCTTGCGCGTTGACCGACACCTCGGCGGTAATCGGCCCGCCGGTGCGGCCCGATTTGGCGGCGATATCGGCCAGAGACAGCGGCTCGAAGCTGCCGGCGTTTTGTCCGGCCGGTAACGCCTTACCGTCCTTCCATTCGACCGCGTCGGGGCTGATGTCCCAGATCATCGCGGCGCGCTTCTTCAACTCCTCGACGACCTTCTCGGCGGCGTGCGTCGTGGCCATGCCGGTCGCGAAGGTGACGCGGCTGCCGCCGGTCAGGAACGAAAAACCGATCGAGCTGGTGTCGGCGACAATCGGACGGACGCGCTCGACCGGGATGCCGAGGATCTCGGCCGCCATCATCGCCATCGAGGCGCGCGATCCGCCGATATCCGGGGTGCCGACGGCGACGACCGCGGTGCCATCCTCGTTGATGTGGCAGGCGGCACTCGACTCGCCGCCAATGTTGAACCAAAAGCCCGAGGCGATGCCGCGGCCTTGGTTGGGGCCGAGCTTCTCCTTCAAATGCGGGTGGTTCTTGGCCGCGTCGACGGTCTCGGCGTAACCGATATTGACGTAGGTCGGTCCGTGCGCCGCCTTGGTGCCGTCCTTGGCGGCATTCTTCTCGCGCAGCAATAGCGGGTCGACGCCGAGCTGGCCGGCCAGTTCGTCGAGGCAGCTTTCGACACCATAGGACGAAATCGGCGCTCCTGGCGCACGATAGGCCGCCACCTTCGGCCGATTCGAGACGACATCGTAGCCGACGATGTTGACGTTGGGGATGTCGTACATCGCAAAGCCGCACATGCAGCCCGGCCCTACCGGCGATCCCGGGAAGGCGCCAGCCTGGTATTTGAGCACGAGGTCGGCGGCGACAATCCGCCCATCCTTCTTGGCGCCGATCTTGACCTCGATGACGCCGCCCGAAGTCGGCCCGGTGCCGCGGAAGACCTCCTCGCGGCTCATCACCATCTTGACCGGCCGGCCCGACTTTTTGGCCATCGCCAGGGCCAGCGGCTCGAGATAGACGAGGGTCTTGCCGCCGAAGCCGCCGCCGATCTCGGCCGGGATCGCGCGGATCTGCGAGATATCGATGCCGAGCAATTTGGCGCAGTAAGCGCGGACCATGAACTGGCCCTGGCTCGAGCTCCAGATCGTGCATTGCCCGTCGGCCGCAACCGAGACGACGCAGGCATGCGGCTCGATATAGGCCTGATGCACCGGCTTCGTCGTATAGCGCCGCTCGATGATGACATCGGCCTCGCGGAAGCCGGCGTCGATGTCGCCCTTGGCAAAGGCCACCCGCTTGGCGATGTTGGACGGATGGGTGGGCTTGGGGTCGACGCCCTGGGTGAACAGATCGTCATGCAGCAGCGGCGCGTCGGGCTTCATCGCCTCTTCGACGTCGATCACATGCGGCAGCACATGATAGGCGACCTCAATCAGCTCGCAGGCCTGCTCGGCGATTGCCGGAGAGACTGCGGCAACCGCCGCCACGGCGTGCCCGTCATAGAGCACCCGCTCGCGCGCCATGCAGTTTTGCGACAGGTCGCGGAAATTCATCGGCCCTTCGCCGACGAACGCCTCCTCCGACGGGATCGGCGGGAAATCCTCCCAGGTGATCACCGCCTTGACCCCTGGCAATGCCTTTGCCTTTTCGGTGTTGATCGACAGGATGCGGGCATGCGCGTGCGGGCTGCGCTTGACCTTGCCCCACAGCATCCCCGGCATCACCATGTCGGCGCCGAAATTGGCCCGGCCGGTGACTTTGTCGACCCCGTCCGGGCGAACCGGGCGAGTGCCGACAACCTTCTGAAATTCCTTGGCGATGAACGTCATGAAGCCTCACCTCTGATGAGCCCTTCACCCTCCCGCTGGGGTATCTCCCTCTCCCCGCGAGTGGGGAGAGGGTTGGGGTGAGGGGCAGTTAACTACTCAGCCGCCGCGCGCATCGGCTCCGACGCGTCGAGCGCCGCCAGCAGCCGCGGCGGCGACATCGGCAGGTCGCGCAGCCGGATCCCGGTCGCGTCGGCGATTGCGTTGGCGACCGCGGCCATTGGCGGCACGATCGGCACCTCACCGACGCCGCGCGCGCCGAACGGATGGCGCGGGTTCGGCACCTCGATCAGGACGGTGTCGATCATCGGCATGTCCGAGGCAACCGGACAGCGGTAATCGAGGAAGCCCGGGTTCTCCAGCCTTCCATCCTTGTCGTAGATGTACTCCTCGCTGAGCGCCCAGCCGACGCCCTGCGCCACGCCGCCCTGCATCTGTCCCTCGACATAGGAGGGGTGGATCGCCCGGCCGACATCCTGGATCGCGGTGTAGCGCAGGATCTTGACGTGGCCGGTTTCCTTGTCGACCTCGACATCACAGATGTGGGTCGTAAAGCCGGGCCCCTGGCCTTGCGCGTTGATCTGCACCTCGGCGCTGATCGGCCCGCCGGTGCGCGCCGATTTCGCTGCGAGCTCAGCCAAGGGCAGCGGTTCGAAGCTGCCGGCATTGGCGCCGGCGGGGAACGCCTTGCCGTCCCGCCACTCGACCGCCTCGGGGCTGATGTCCCACGTCACCGCGGCGCGCTTCTTGAGTTCTTCGACGACCTTCTGCGCGGATTGCGTCACCGCCATGCCGCCGGCAAATGTGACGCGGCTGCCACCGGTCGAAGCGCTGAAGCCGATCGCCGTCGTGTCGCCGACGACCGGGCGCACGCTCTCGAATGGAACGCCCAGCACTTCGGCAACCATCATCGCCATCGAGGCGCGCGAGCCGCCGATATCGGGATGCCCCTCGGTCACCGTGACGGTGCCGTCCTCGTTGACGTGGCAGGCCGCGCTCGAACTCGCCGCCGGCGTTGTGCCAGTAGCCCGAGGCGATGCCGCGGCCTTGGTTGGGGCCGAGCCGGGTCTTGAGATGCTCATGCGCCTTGGCGGCTTCGAGCGTCTGCTGATAGCCGATATTGACCCAGGTCGGTCCGTGCGTTGCCTTGGTGCCATCCTTGGCCCCGTTCATCTCGCGCAGCCGCAGCGGGTCGATCTTAAGCTCGCGCGCCAGCTCGTCCATGCAGCTTTCGACCGCGAACGAGCCGATCGGCGCGCCCGGTGCACGGTAGGCGGCAACTTTGGGGCGGTTGCACAAAACGTCGTAACCGACCGTTTCGGCGTTCGGCAGGTCGTAGACCGCGAGTCCGCAGATGCAGCCCTGCTGGACCGGCGAACCCGGAAAGGCACCCGACTGGTATTTGAGCACGGTCTTCGCGGCGGTGATATGGCCGTCCTTCTTGGCGCCGAGCTTGACTTCGACGACGGCGCCCGAGGTCGGTCCGGTCGCCCGGAATACCTCTTCGCGGCTCATCACGATCTTGACCGGCCGGCCCGACTTCTTCGACAGCATATAGGCGACCGGCTCGAGATAGACGATCGTTTTGCCGCCAAAACCGCCGCCGATCTCGGCCGGGATCGCCCGGATATTGGCGATGTCGGCGCCGACGATGCGCGAGGTGTAGCCGCGCACCATGAACTGGCCCTGGCTCGAGCTCCAGATCGTGGTTTGGCCGTCGGGTGCGACCGAAACCACGCAGGCATGCGGCTCGATATAGCCCTGGTGCACCGGCTTGGTCGTATAGCGCCGCTCGATGACGATTTCGGCCTCGCGGAAGCCGGCTTCGACATCCCCCTTGGCAAAGCGTACCACCTTCGAGATGTTCGAAGGTTTCGTCGGCTTGGGGTCGACGCCCGCGGTGAAGATGTTGTCATGCAGCAGCGGCGCGTCCGGCGCCATCGCCGCCTCGACATCCATGACGTGCGGCAATACCTCGTATTCGACCTCGATCAGATCGAGCGCCTGCTCGGCGATCGCCGGCGAAATGGCCGCGACCGCAGCCACCGCATGCCCCTCGTAAAGAGCTTTACCGATTGCCATGCAGTTGCGCGACAGGTCCCACAGATTGGCCGGCGCAGCACCGAGAACGCGCTTATCCGGAGGGATATCCGGGAAATCGGCGCGGGTGGTTACCGCCTTGACCCCCGGAAGCGCCATTGCCTTGTCGGTGTTGATCGACAGGATGCGGGCATGGGCATGCGGGCTGCGCTTGATCTTACCCCACAGCATCCCCGGCATCACCATGTCGGCGCCGAAATTGGCCCGCCCGGTGACCTTGTCGACGCCGTCGGGACGGATCGGGCGGGTGCCGACGACCTTGAGGGTTTCTTTATCAAGGAAACTCATCGCGCGGCCTCCTGTCGCATGACCGCGGCGGCGTCCAGCACCGCGCGGATGATCTTGTCATAGCCGGTGCAACGGCAGAGGTTGCCGGCGAGCCAATAGCGGGTCTCTTCTTCGGTCGGGTTCAGATTCTCGTCGAGCAATGCCTTGGCCGCGACGATGAAGCCGGGGGTGCAGAAACCGCACTGCAGCGCGGCATGTTCGAGGAATTTCTGCTGCACCGGGTGCAGGTGATCGCCCTGGGCGATGCCCTCGACGGTCGTGATCTTGCGGCCCTCGGCTTCGGCGCCGAGCATCAGGCACGAACAGGCGATCCGCCCGTCGACGATGACGGTACAGGCGCCGCAATCGCCCGAGCTGCAGCCTTCCTTGCTGCCGGTCAGATTGAGCTCGTCGCGCAATACGTCGAGCAGGGTCTGCTGCGGCTCGCACAGAAATTCGACGGGCTCGCCGTTGATGACGGTTGTTACGTGGTGTTTGGCCATTAGCGTGCTCCAGCGCGTTCAAAGGCGATTGCGGCCGCGCGGCGTGCCAAGACGCCGGCGACCTTGATTCGGTATTCGATCGTGCCGCGTTTGTCGGTGATTGGGTTGCAGGAATGCCCCGCGGCGGCGTCGAGCGCCGCCAATGTCGGCTCGTCGAGCCGGTGCCCGATCAACGCCTTGGCCGACGCGTCGCAGATGATCTGGGTCGGCGCCACTGCCCCGAGCACGACCCGCGCATCGGTGCAAACGCCGCTATTGTCGAGGGTGACATTGACCGCGACGCCGGCCACGGCGATGTCCATCTCGGTGCGCGGAATAAAGCGAAGATAAGCGTCGGATTGGTGCGGCTTGGGTTTGGGTATGTGAAACTCGACGATGAACTCGCCCTTGGCGAGCGAGGTTCGGCCGGGACCGGTGACGATCGCCTCGACCGGGGCTTCGCGTTTGCCGCTGGGGCCGGCGATCACGCAAGTGGCGCGCGCCGCGATCAACGCCGGAACGCTGTCGGCCGCCGGCGAGGCATTGCACAGATTGCCGGCGAGCGAGGCCCGTCCCTGGATCTGCTCCGAGCCGATCAGATCGAGGCCCTCGACGATCCCTGGCCAGGCCTGGGTCAGCGCCTTGTGTTCAAAGACCACAGTCCCCGGCGTCGAGGCGCCGATGACGAATTGGTTGGCCTCCTCGCGGATGCCGATCATTCCCGGAATTCTTTTGGTGTCGACGATCAAATCGGGCTTCATCCGGCCCGACCGCAGCTGCACCAGCAAATCGGTTCCGCCGGCCAACACCTTGGCCGTGCCGGAAGCGCCGGCGAGCATCTTGACCGCCTCGTCGACGCTGGTCGGTGCAGCAAAGCTCAGACTGGGCATGTTCCCTCCTGATTGACGCGGGGCACGTCCCGCCGAGATACGCTGACGCAATGCGGCGGCATCGAGGGCAAGCGCCAAGCACCGCGTCGTCCTCGATTACACTACCATCCTATGCGGCGTGAAGCGCTATGTTCCGATGTCTCGGCAGGATCCCGCGCTGCGCCGCACCATGATCCCGATAATAGGCCATATCGTCCTCGATGACAGCCAGATCGAGGAAAGCTTTATCCGCGCCTCCGGCCCCGGCGGACAAAACGTCAACAAGGTCGCGACCGCGGTGCAGCTACGCCTCGATCTCGCGCACGCCGTGACCCTGCCGCCTGAGGTGCGCGAGCGGGCAGCGCGCCTCGCCGGCCGGCGCCTGACCCAGGACGGCGTCCTGGTCATCACCGCCCGCCGCTTCCGCACCCAGGAACGCAACCGCCAGGACGCGCTCGAACGCCTGATCGCCCTGATCCGCCGCGCCGCCGCGCCCCCGATCCCGCGCCGTCCGACCAAGCCCACCGCCGCCGCCAAACGCCGCCGCCTTGCCGCAAAATCCCACCGCGCCGCCCTGAAACAACAGCGCCGCCCCACCCCGAACGACGACGATGCCGGCGGATGAGAGTTCGTGCGGCCGCAGGTCACCTCCGCCACCGCGCGATAAGGCTCGGCCATGCGTCGTATGTGGGGATAGTATTGCCGCTCGCAGCTGTTGTTTCCCCCATCGAGGCTCCTCATGACCCAGGCGTTCGCCGCCGCCGCGCCGCCACTGGATCCGCGCAAATTCCGGGATCCGCTGATCACCGCCCGCGGCGAACGGCGGGCGCACGTTGCGCTCAAAGCGCTGGAGACGCTGTGGTTCAACACCGGGACTTTGTGCAATCTCACCTGCCAGAATTGCTATATCGAATCCTCGCCAAAAAATGACCGCCTGGCTTATTTGACCATCGCAGAGGTCGCTCGCTATCTCGACGAGATCGCGGAGCTGCAGCTCGGCACCGAGTTGATCGGGTTCACCGGCGGCGAGCCTTTTCTGAACCGCGATCTGCCGGCGATGCTGGAGGAAACACTGTCGCGCGGTTTTCGCGCGATCGTGCTGACCAATGCGATGAAGCCGATGCACAAAGTGAAGCCGGCGCTTCTGGCGTTGCGCGAACGCTTTGGCGACCGTTTGACCCTGCGCGTTTCGCTCGACCATTACGGCCGAGCCGTCCATGAGCTGGAGCGAGGCAGGCGCAGTTGGGCGCCGACGATCGACGGGCTCGTCTGGCTCGCCGAGAACGGCTTCTCGATCAACATCGCCAGCCGATATCTGTCGGGGGAGCCGGAGGCCGTGCTGCGCCGTGGTTTTGCCCAGCTCTTCGCTAAGCTCGGCATCGCGCTCGACGCGGATGACTTGGTCGCGCTGATGATTTTCCCGGAAATGGATGCGACCGTCGATGTCCCGGAGATAACCGAGGCATGCTGGGGCATTCTCGGCAAATCACCGCAGAGCGTGATGTGCGCGACCTCGCGCATGGTGGTTAAACACAAGGGCGCCGTACAACCGAGCGTCATCGCCTGCACCCTCCTGCCCTACGACCCGCTCTGGGACCTTGGCCCGAGCCTGGCCGGGGCGCGCGGCGCGGTGTCGCTCAACCACCCGCATTGCGCCAAATTCTGCGTGCTCGGCGGGGCCGCCTGCAGCCGGGGCTGATGTGCCGGTCGGCGCTCGTCCACGCCCTTATCGTCCTCGCCCGTCTGGTTTCGCTGCGCTCAACCCGTCCTACGTCGCTGAATACGAAGGAAGTGTCCGATGCGAAACGTCATTTCCCAGTCGGTCGTGCTGCCGGCCCCGGCCGAACATCTGTTCGAAATGTACATCGATCTCGAAAAGCACGCCGCGATCACCGGTGCACCGGTCACGATCGGCGTCGCGCCGGGATCACCATTCCACGCCTTCAATGGCTCTCTGACCGGCACGATCCTCCACATCATACCGCAACGACTGGTAGTGCAGTCCTGGCGCTCGATCAAATTTAACGAGGGTGATCCTGATTCGACCCTGATTTTGGCGTTCGCGCCGGAAGGAACAAACGGACGAAACGGAAGAATAGACCTCATTCATCTCGACGTGCCGACCCACGACTATCAAGGAGTGGTCGAGGGCTGGGAGACGCACTATTGGCGACCTTGGCGGCGTTATCTCGCCGGCTGACACGGGTACCGCGTCCGTCATTCCCGCGAAAGCGGGAACCCCAGAGCAACAAGGATGAGCGAGTGAAAATAGAGATCCACGATCGAATAAGCAAAGTAGCTTTGTCATCCCGGCGAAGGCCGAGACCCAACCCTACGCGGTTTCGAACGTTCAGAACAATGGCAATACTTTAAGTCCTCTTCTACGCCGATTCCGGCCATTCACGGGACCTGGGCCAAACCGGAGTCGCCCCTTTTTTAAGGATGTTGTGCTTGGCGCCGCGGGCAGCGCCGCCGACATCCTCTTGAAAGGCGTTCGCCATCAATGCGCCGGCGGGGCGGTGGCGCCGGAAACCGGCTTTCTCAGCAGCAGCACCAGCGGGATCATCGCGACCAGCACGGCGCCGACCAGCCAGAACGCGTCGATGATAGGACAGCACCGCCGCCTGCTGCTGCACGATCGCGTAGAGCTCCGCCTGCGCCTGGTGCATTGCGCCGACGGCGCTGCCGTGCGCCGCGATGAAGGCCTGCTGCAGTTGCTGCAGCATCTGGTCTGGTCTGAACGCTGTACGGGCGTCACGTGCCGAATCAGCAGCGACCTGGTTGGCCTGCTCTCGGCGCGCGAGATAGGTAGTCAGGATCGGCGATGCCGACGCTGCCGCCGATGTTGCGCATCATGTTGATGATTGCCGAGGCGTTGGCGTTCTTCTCGGCCGGCACGCCCTGATAGGCGGCGGTGTTGATCGGGATGAACAGCAGCGCGAACCCCAGGGACTGGATAGACCCGCGCCCAGGCGAGCGTCGAGAAATCGACGTTCAGGCATCGAAGCCGGACATATGGAACATCGCGATCGCGGTGCCGATCAGCCCGACGGCGATGAGCAGCCTCGCGTCGATCCGCGCCGGACAATGCCCCGACCACCGGCATCATCAACATGTCGCGAAACCGCCCGGCGACAGCACCATGCCGGCCTGCTCGGCGGTGTAGCCGAGCAGCGTCTGGACGAACAGCGGCAGCAGCACCGTCGTGCCCAGCAGCGCGAAGCCGAGCATGAACATCAGCAGGTTGCCGACAGCGAAGGCGCGGTCGCGGAACAGGTGCAGATCGACGATCGGGTCGGCGCGGCGCAATTCCCAGACGACGAAAGGCGACGAGCGCAACGGCCGCGGTTACGACTCAGATCGGTGATCAGCGCGGAACCGAACCAGTCGTCCTCCTGGCCCTTGTCGAGCACGAACTGCAGCGCGAACATGCCGATGACGAGCAGGGCGAAGCCGATATAGTCGAGGCGCAGGCCCTGCGCCCACCGCGCCCGTCTGGCGGCAACCGTCCTCCGGCGGATCGGCGAGGATGTGCATCGCCAGCAGCGCTGACCACGAAGCCGACCGGCACGTTGATCAGGAACACCCAGCGCCAGCTGAAGTTGTCGGTGATCCAGCCGCCGACCGTCGGGCCGATCGCCGGCGCGAACACGACGGCGAGACCGTAGGTCGCAAACGCCTGGCCGCGCCTCTCGGGCGGAAACGCGTCGGCGAGGATAGGCCTGCGCAGTCGGCTGCAGGCCGCCGCCGGCGATGCCCTGCAAGCCGCGCGCAATGATCAGCAGCGACAGGGTCGGCGCCAGACCGCAGAACAGCGAGGTGATGCTGAAGCCGATGATGCAGCCGAGAAAATAGCGCTTGCGGCCGAACGTCTCGCGACAGCCAGCCGCTGATCGGCAGCACGATCGCGTTGGTCACGAGATAGGCGGTCAGGATCCAGGTCGCTTCGTCCGGTGTCGCCGCCATGCTGCCGGCGACATGCTGCAGCGACACGTTGACGATCGAGATGTCGAGCACTTCCATGAACGCCGCCAGCCCGACCGTCGGCGCGATGAGCCACGGCGAGACGCCGCCCGCCATCGCTCGGCGCGGGCGCCTCCGCCGGTTGCATCGGCAACCGCGCTCATCGGATCTTGACGTAAGGCTCGACCGACATGCCGGGCCCGAGCAGCCAATGCGCGCTCGGGGTCGCCGTCGAACACGATCTTGACCGGCACCCGCTGCACGACCTTGACGTAGTTGCCGGTCGCGTTTTCCGGCGGCAACAGCGAGAAGGCGGCGCCGCTGCCGGCCTGGAAGCTTTGCACCTGGCCGTGGAAGACATGGCCGGGATAGGCGTCGACATAGATGTCGACCGGATCGCCGACCCGCATCTCGCCGATCTCGGTTTCCTTGTAATTGGCGGTGACCCAGACCTGGTCCGGCACCAGCGCCATCAGCGCCTGGCCGACCTGAACATAATTGCCGAGCGCGACGGTCTTGTTCGTGATGCGACCCGCCTCGGGTGCGCGGATCACGGTATAGGACAGGTTGAGGCGCGCTTGCTGCGACCTGCGCCGCCGCCGCGCGCACGCCCGCTTCGGCCGTCTCGATCTGCGTTTTGTTAAGGGCCAGTTGAGCCTCGCTCGCAGCGACCTTTTGCTGCGCGGCGGCGAGATTGGCGGCGTCGCTGCGCGCAGTCGCGGTGTCGTTGTCGAGTTGTCTGACGCGAGACCGCCAGCCCGCCCATTTGCTCCAGCATCTGGTCGCGTTTGAGGTTGATCTCGGCGTTCGTGGCGGCCGCCTGGGCGACGCGCGACCTGGGCCCGCGCCTGGTCGAGATTGGCTTGCGCGACCGGCAGCTGTGCCTTGGCCTGCGCCAATTGCCCTTGCGCGCTCTGCTCGGTTGGCCAGCGCCTGGGAAAGGGCTGCCTGGAAATCGGCCGGATCAAGCTCGACGAGCGGCTGGCCGGCGCGGACTTCCTGATTGTCGTTGACCAGTACGGTCTTGACCCGGCCGGCGACCTGCGCGCTGACCTGCACGGTGTGGGTATCGATGAACGCGTCGTCGGTGCTGACCCATTTGCTCGTCTCGATCCACCACCTGGTACCGCCGCCGATCGCTCCGATGACCAGCGCAGCGCGATCAACGCGATCAGCCAGCGCCTGCGGCGCCAGCGCGGCCGTGCCGAGGCCCGCGCGGTCGGGGTCGGCGCCGGGCGGCCGTCCGGCCGGCGCGCTTCGATGAGGCGCTCCGGGTCTGCCGCTCGGCTTGAGTTTGCGGCTTCTCCTCGGTCAGGCTCATGGCGCGGTCTGCTTTCCGATTGTCCCCTCCCTAACCCGGCGCATCGCATGCGGACGGGCGCCGTGGTCGCGACCGGCGCCGGCGCGCGGCGTCGCAGCCGCTCGGTTCTTTGGGTGACCGGCGCCGCCGGCCGGAGCGCCAGCCCGTCCAGCAGCAGTTTGAGTTGCGTCTCGCAGATCGCTTCCGGGTCGAAGCGGTCCACCTCCTCGTGGCGGCCGAACGAATGGCGCCACAGCATCGCCAGCAGCAGCGGCGCACAGATGCAGCGAACCGCGTTGTCGAGGTCGTCGGGGGCGCGAAACTCGCCGCGCTCGACGCCGAGGCGCAGCACGCGGCGCATCAACCCGATGCCGCGATCGACGACCTCCTCGCGATAGAAGCGCGCAAGTTCGGGGAAATTGCCGGCCTCGGAAATGATGATCTTCGGGATCGCCCCGGCCGGCGATAGCGCCAGTTCGGCCCAGCTGCGCATCAGCCGTTCCAGCAGCAGCGCCGCCGGCTCGTCGGCCTCGTCGAGCAATGCCTCGCCCCGTTCGAGGTTGGGCACCAGCGCCTGCCGGACCACCGCCTCGAACAGCTCCTCCTTGTTCGGGAAATAGAGATACAGCGTGCCCTTGGTGACCCCGGCGCGGAGCGCCACGTCGTCGAGCCGGGTCGCGGCAAAGCCGCGCTCGGCAAACAACGCCAGCGCGGCGGCGAGGATCTCCTTCGGCCGCGCCTCCTTGCGGCGCCGCCAGCGCAACGCCCGCTCGGTGGGGTCACTGCTCATAAGTTACCTCCCGGTCAGTTAGTTGAAAACTAATAACTGGCTGGTCAGATATCAAGATCAGCTCAGCGCAATCAGCCTGCGAAGACGTCGCCATGCCGACCCCACCCCGCCGAACGGCCGCGGTCCCTGCCGCGTCGCCGCTGGCGGGGACGAGGACGCTGGCGGATAAGGGGTTCGCCTCGCCCCGCCATCCGCTCGCTCCCTCGCCCCGCCTGCGGGGAGAGGGTACGGGTGAGGGGGTCTCGCCTCCGGCGCCAGATTTCGAGCCGACCCAACCTGCGGCACTCCCCGAGGCCGGCCCCAACTGAGCGCGCGACGCTCCAAACCCGACCGCCTTCCTCTCGGGAGTGTCGGCGGTGGCCCGCATATCCTTTATCCGATAGCATCACCCAACCTATCCGCGTGCGAGGAGAGGGAGGCGGGGGATGGAAGAAGACAATGTACAGGTGTCCCTTATCCCGGCGGCGGATGAACCCCCAATCCGACGAATGGACCTCAAAGACCAAGCGATTAAACTCTTATTTTGAGTTTTATTCTGAGGTCCAGGACATCTTAATTCCCCTTGCCCAGGTAGCGGGACCGATATTCGGCGCTGCTCTGGTGGCCTGGGTTAAGGAGCGGCCCGGTCGGAAAGTGCGGCTGAAATTCGATGGCGTCAACTCGGAAGTGCGAAGCCCGGAACAAGTCGAAAATCTGTTGGAGCAAGCTAACATATTCCGTGAACGCAAACGGAAGCCAGGCAACGACCCATGAACCGGCTCGCCCCGATCAGCTCGCCCGCGTAGCCCGCGCTCGCCGCCGCCCGGCCGCCACAGCCTGCCGCGCCGCCTGCCCAACCCCCGCCGCGTCTCGCTGTCAGACCGGTACCCGCGGCCCTAAAACAACAACCTCGCCCTTGCCGCGACGCCGCCGGCGGGGACGAGGACGCTGGCGGATGAGGGGTTCGCCCCGCCCCGCCATCCGCTCGCTCCCTCTCCCGCCTGCACAGGGCTGTCCGCGGAAAGTCGTGCGTAGCCCAGGAGAAGGAAATCGCCTCCTCAATTCGTCTTGGCCGGGCTTGACCCGGCCATCCACGCCTTGAGGCAGTCGAAACAAAGACGTGGATGCGCGGATCAAGTCCGCGCAACACGACGGGAATTGTTTCCCGGAAATCCAATACAAGTCTGCCTTGATGAAAAATTTTCCTCGGACAGCCCTGCCGCCTGCGAGGAGGGGCTGGCGCGAGGGGCTGTCATTGCAAGCACAAAGCATCCCGCCGCTCGGCTCTCGGCATTCGGCGAAGCGACCGAAAGGAATGCCCGAAGATTTCGAGCGCCCGCACGATGCAGCTCCACGATCGTCGGCGCGACGAGGTGAGCCTCGATGAGGTCGAGCGGATCGTCATCTGAGGCCGTCTCTTCTGCGCCGTTAGCGGTAGCCTGCGCCACAAATCTCAGCTCCGTTGCCTGCTCTTCAAGAAGGCGAGCACTTCCTCGCAAGGCGGATTTCCCAGGCCAGCGGGAACAACAGGATCGTCGTCGGGCGACAATCCGATCACATCGATGTCACCCATCGCCATCTCCCATGCGTTTCGGACGACGAGCTCGGACTTCTGGATCGCCAGGCGGAACCCGATAGTACTTCTGCCCAACTCGCTGTTGTAGTGGGCTGGTGCAAGAAGGTATTCAGGCGCGCCTTCCAGCAATGCAAGGAATCGGTCAAGATTCTCCGTGGTGACCGGCTCCATGACATTGTTGCGAGTGATCAATATGATGATCCCGCCACCCGCTTCGGAACGATCGAGATTGGTGCCGATAACGACCCTGTACGCTGCCGGGTTATTTTTGCTGATGCCGCGAATGATCACGACGCGCAGTCTGTTGTCTGTATCGACTTTGCCAAGTAGGTTGATTAGCCTCTCGAAAATCTGCGCAGCGGCCGCTCGATCCTCGAAACCAAGGGCCAGGATCGGGTATGGCGCTTTGTCCGGATCGAAATAGAACATCGTCGCTCTCCACGACGCGCGGTTCCAGAGCGGAACGTCAATCAGGGAAACGATCTGCCGCTGGCTGTGCTTGCCCGTCTCCATGGAGCGCGTGAATTGCGCGCGTATTTCTGCTTCACCTCGGACCGGAGCATCGTCCTGCTGGTCACCAGTGGGCAGTGGTATTTGTTTCAATTCAACACCCTCAGTCCATTCGACGCTTCGGGTAAGCGGATAGCTCTTGGCCTCGCCTTCCGGCTTCCAATCGCCGATAAGAACCTTGGGCCTATTGCCAAACACGTTTTCTTGCGCGAGGGAAGCTTCCGAATAGACCAGCGCCCGCGCAAACCCGCGCTCCTCACCCGCGATCCTTTCGAAATACTTCTTCACGTCCTCAATCACCGCGATGTGCGTGATAAACTTGGCAATGACCTCTATAAGGCTATCCCGGTCAGCCATGCGATTTTCCGGCGTCATTTCTGGCGCAGATACCGGATGTAAAATTACGAGATGGGTTTCAGCTCCTTCCGTCTCCACTGAAACAACCAAACCCTTCTTGAGGTCGAACGCGGAGCGCAGGATGATCCGGGCTGACTGCCTGTATGGAAGAAGGTGCTCGTTGAGGCTGGTCGCAAAGAACGCCTCGATGCAACCCAAAACGGCTTCCGCCACGGAAATTGAGAACGCGTTGGCCTGTGCGAGCAGGGTCACTTCGCATCCAAGGACGTTCGTTTTGTAATTAACAGACTGGCCGTCATCGATCTGGGGCCTTACGGGAAGCTGAAGGCGGCCCGGTTGTTCATAAGCAAGCTTCATGAACAAGTCCGCCTCCTCGACTGTGGTGGGGAAGCCATCCTCGGACAGCTCTTTTCTGTAGCCGAGCGCGTACATCAAGCAGGCCTTCGGGATGAAGATGCGGACCTGCTCCAGCGCTTCTGGCATGTCCGCCATACGCTTGAGCTGGTCAAGTGAGGCGCTGAGGAAGAGGATGCCGAGCATCGCTTCCATTAACAGTCTGTGATTCTGCGCGCGCTTAAGGGCCTCGTCCCTAAGCATGAGCTGCCGCACCAGCACCGTCTCCAATTCCAAATCCATGAGAAGCTGTGGAATCCGGCCCAATAACAGCTCCATCCTTCCAAGCTGTTGCAGGCAGAGAAGAGACCGCCGAACTATGGTTCCGTCTTCGCGGAAATAGGCGAAACAGCGCTCCGTCGCCGCCAATGCGCAGCTGCGGGCTGCCCACAGCAGGCCCGCCTCGTGGTAGGCCTGAGAAAGACCCATCAGGCAGAAAATCAGATCGCCTCGGTGTTCCCGTTTGATGAAGCGCTCCATCGCCCGGCCTAAGAGCGAGATCGCCTCATAGGGATGGCCGGCCTCGAGCTTTTTGAAGCCCCGGTCGTTCAACAACTCCGCGCCCGCGGATTCTCCCTTGCGCTTTTCCAGCGCCGAGACAACGAGCTCGAAAAGCTTGTCGAACTCGGCACCCTCCACGCCCAATTCGGCGAATTCGTTGACCAGCCCGGGGAGTCGGTCAAATGGTTAATCGCCCAGCGGCTCGGATTCCTCCACGATCTTCTGAAGCGCCTTCCAAACGCCATCGACCGCATCCAGGTCGCCCCGCGCCATCGCGTCATGCAAGCCAAGCAGCGCGCGGCTTGTCCTTGCCTGTAATGCGTTGTTGGGCCGGCTGTCTTCGGCGGCCAGCTCGCCGAGGCGCGCGGCAATCGCGTCCTTGCGCTCGTCTAGCTTTGCGTCTTCCTTCGTCAGGACGCCGCGGCCAACCTGAGACGAAAGCACCATCCAGAGGTTGACCGCACGCTCGACCTCTTCCGATTGGTTCGACTTGAGCGCAAGCGGGGCCACCGCGTCATACATCTGGTTCAACTGGTTGTAGTCGTCGAACCAGAAGATGACCGTCCAGGCGTAGTTGTAGGCGACGCGAAGGCGCTGCTGGTCGTTGTCCGATTTCTCGGCGATGCGTTGGGCGCGTATGAAAAAGCCGTCCATTTCAGGGCGCGGTCGCCCCAGGCCTCGGGCCAATAAGGCGGCCCGCAAGCAGTCCTCGAAAAGCTGGTATTGCGCGCCCGCGTAGAGTTCCGGGTCCGCGATGGCCTTTTCGAGTTCATCCAGCTCTTGCTGCCGTTCACGGTCGGCAGCGCCAACTTTTCGCTCCGTCAGCACCTTGAGGGAATCGATGTGCAGCGCGTCGATAGCTAATTCCTCGCGACCGTTTTCGAGGACGGCCTTGGCGATCCATGTGCGGTCGAGGATCACAACCGGGATGCCGAACTTTTTGGTAAGCGTATCCTCGCTTTCCGCTCGCGACCTATCACGCGCGAACTGGTTCGTGATGAAGTAGATGCGCGTGTACCCACGATTGGTGCCTGCGATCTTCTCCACGTCCTGCGCGACTTTTGTTTTCCAATCCTCTTTCGCGCTGAAAGCAAAAGCCCACCGCTCGGTTGCTGCCGCCGGATCGGTTCCTACCCATACGTCTGCAACATCAGACGAGACGGGGATAGTTTCGCTATCGACTTTGGAGTCGCCGCCTCCGACGGGACCCGTTTGTGGCCTCAAGTTCGGGCAAATCTCCTTTTGCGCCAGCCTCCGCGCGAAATAGGCGAACTCTGTTTCCTGATTTCTATTGGTCAGGCTTTGCAGGCGGTATTCGAGAATGTCTTCGGTTAGCTGGGGTCTGCTGACCGTTGCTGAATCAGAGTAAAGATCGGGGTGCCGCGACCTCATATAGGTTATGGGGTCGGGCTGCTGCGAGCGGGCACCTTTATGATCGTTCTTCTCCGACAAGACTTACTCTCCGCCGAGAATGGATTATCCGCGTATAGTTGGTGATTCAGGCACCACGAAGGAATACCCTGCTAGTCAAATGCCAGGATTCTCGACTAGAATTCCAGAATAGTCCGGACCGCCTGCCGGCTAACCGTCATATAAGTCATGTCCGCTTCGGGGCCATGGGCAATCATCTGGTGCGAACCGTCGTTTGATGAGACCGATAAGCCCGATCACCACGTAGAGGGTGCAGAGCTCGTTACATAGCCCTTCGACAAGGCGGCGGGGCAGGGGTAGGCTTTGGTGAAATCCGGTCGATCCGGACCGAAAATGCTGTGGGAGGAAGCCATGGATGTGACCCGGCGTAATTTGGCGATTGCCGGCGCGGTCGCGCTCGGCGCGGCGAGCCTGTTGGGTAGTTCCCCGGTGTTCGCCGACGCGTCCGACGAGGCGGCGGTCAAGGACTCGGTCGAGGCGTTGCGCAAGGCATTGCTTGCGGCCGACAAGGCGCAGCTGGAGGCGCTGGCGGCCCCTCAGCTGAGCTACGGCCATTCGAGCGGCAAGATTCAAACCAAGCCCGAGTTCGTCGGTGGCGTGATGACCCGGAAGGCGGTGCTCAAGTCGCTGGACTTTCCCGAGCTCACCGTCGCGGTGGCCGGCGACGCTGCGATCGCGCGCCACCTCTACGTGTCCGACTCGGAAACCGACGGCAAACCCAACCATACCCGGATCGGCGTGCTCGCGGTCTGGCAAAAGCAGGAAGGCGGCTGGAAGCTGCTGGCGCGCCAGGCCTACAAGCTGACCTGACCCGCGGCTCGGCCGATCGCGGCGTCAGGCGGCGGGGGCGGAGCGCCGTCACTCCGCCTCATAGGCGAGGAGGGCACATGACCGATCCCTACGACCTGCAGCGCTTCGTCGCCGCCCAGAACCCGGTCTTCGATCAGGTGCGTGCGGAATTGCGCGCGGGCCGCAAACGCGGTCATTGGATGTGGTTCGTCTTCCCGCAGATCAAGGGTCTCGGCAGCAGCCCGATGGCGCAGAAATACGCGATTTCCTCACAGGCCGAAGCCGAAGCCTATCTGGATCATCCGATCCTCGGGCCGAGGCTGCGCGAGTGCACCGGTCTGGTGACCGCGGTCGAGGGCCGATCGATCGGCGACATTCTCGGTTATCCCGACGACCTCAAATTCCGCTCCTCGATGACCCTGTTCGCCCACGCTACGTCCGACAGCAAACTCTTCACCGACGCCCTGGAAAAGTATTTTCCCGGGGGTTTCGACCCGCTGACCCTCGAACGCCTTTAGTCTCCTAAAATTGCCCAATTCGCGTGGCATCCTACGAGCCGATCGCGTCCCTGGGCGCGGCTCCAAACAACAGCACGGAGATGCCGATGGTGGATTTCGCGGGGCGGGCTCTAATTCCCGGTTCCGCCGATTTATTTCCCGGTTAGGCCGAAATAAATTCCCGGTTACGCCGTGACGGGAATTTTCTAGTAAGCCATTGATCAGCATGAAGTTTTGGTGGCCAGAGTGGCTCGATTCGGGCCGAATCTGAAAAATTCCCGGTTAGTTTCCCGGTTCACGGGAATTCGCCGTGGCGTGAACCGTGAGGTGGCGAACCGCGAAACCATGCCGCGCTTCCAGGATCTCGGCGATCCGGCGGCGGTGGCACACCTGCCAATCGGCCTCGTAGCACAGCAGGCAGCTCAGCTCCGTCCCGGCGATTTCGGCGGCTTGCTGCAGGTCGAGCTCGGCCTCGGGACGGCCCAGTTTTTCCTCGACGATCGCCCAGAAGCGGTCCCATTCACGGCGCCGCCCGGCGAGCCGGCCTTCAGGCGGGGTGCCGAGTGCGGCCAGATGAACATAGCGCATGCCGGCCGCCTCGATCGCGGCGGCAAGCTGGCGCTTGGAAAAACCCGGCCGGCGCGAGATCGGCCGATCGCGCACATCGATCAGGGTGGCCACCCCGGCAGCTTTCAGGGCAGCGATGACGTCTTGCAGCAGAGCCTTTTCGTAGCCGATCGAGCAGAGCGCCTTGGCGCCGATCACGCGAGCCTCACAGCTCGCGGGTGCGGCGCGCCATCGCCTCGTCCCACAGATCGCCGCGGTCGTCGTCGAAGATCAGCTTCGGGTCGCCGGTCGTGGTGAACCAGTCGTGATGGTCGATCTCGCCTTCGAGCTGTCCTGGTCCCCAGCCGGCATAGCCAAAGGCGAAGAGGCTCTTTTTCGGCCCCTGGTGGTGGCCGATGTCGCGCAGGATCTCCTTGTCGGCGGTCATCGCCACGTCCAGACCGACGGCGAGCGTGTCGGGGCGATGGTACTCGGCGCTGTGCACGACAAAGCCGAGCTCCGGCTGCACCGGGCCGCCGGCAAAGACCAACAGGCTGCCCTCGACCCCGGTGGCCTGATCACCGGTCCGCCTCCAGCAGGCTCTTGATCGAGCGCTGTTCGATCGGGCGGTTGATGACGATGCCGAACGCGCCGTTCCGATCGTGCCGCAGCAGCAGGATCACCGTGTGGAAAAAGCGCGGGTCGCCCATCGTCGGCGCGGCGATCAGCATCTGTCCGGCGAGCGAGCCGGTATCGGTGTCGTCGGTGCGTTCGGGCGGCGCTGTACCGAGCAGCATCACCGCCGTCAGCAAGCCTGCCGCGGCAATCGGCAGCGAGCGCAGGCGCCGGAGGCGGGCGGAAGGCCATGCCGCGAGCTTACATCCGCGCTCGCCGGCTCGGAAAGCGGTGCTAAGATCGGGGTCGTTGCGCGGGGAGGAGAGCGTCTGCATGGCGGATCAGAACCTGGATCATCACGACGGCGGTCGGCACCGGCGAGCGCGGCTTTGCCGGCGATGGCGGGCCGGCCGCGCAGGCGCCGCTGAACGGCCCGTTCGATATCGGCTTCGACCCGGCCGGCAATCTCTATTTCTCCGACACCTTCAATCATCGCATCCGCCGGGTCGACGCGCGCACCGGCATCATCACCACCGTCGCCGGCAACGGCGAGGCCGGCTACGTCGGCGATGGCGGCCCGGCAATCGCAGGCCGCGTTCAACGAACCCTACGGCATCGCGGTCGACCGGAGCGGCAACATCTATGTCGCCGACCGCCACAATCACTGCGTGCGCCGGATCGACGGCGCCTCGGGCATCGTCACCACCGTCGCCGGCAACGGCAGCGCGGGGTTCGCCGGCGATGGCGGACCGGCGGCGCGCGCGGGATGGTCGAGCCCAACGGGCTGGCATTCGATCCGGCGCAGCAGCGGCTGTTCATCGCCGATGTCGCCGACAACCGGGTGCGCGTCGTCGATCTGGCGCGCGGCACGATCGCGACCTTTGCCGGCACCGGCGAGGCGGCGCATACCGGCGACGGCGGCCCCGCCAGCTGCGGCCGGCGTGTTCGGCGCCCGCGCGGTCAAGGTCGCGGCCGACGGCACGGTCTTCATCCTCGAACGCCAGGGCAGCAGCTTGCGCGCGGTCGATCCCCGGACCGGGATCATCACGACGGTGGCCGGGACCGGCGCCCGCGGCTACGGCGGCGACGGCGGCCCGGCGCTGGCGGCGGTGTTCGACGCGCCCAAGGAGCTGGCCATCGACCCCGATGGCGACATCTTGATCGTCGATACCGAGAACCATGCGATCCGCCGGTTCGACGTCAAGGGCGGCACGGTCGAGACCATCGCCGGCGGCCGCAAGGGGAACGACGGCGATGGCGGCCCGGCGCGCCGGCCGGGCTCGGCCGCCCGCACGGCATCGCCGTCGGCCCCGATGGCGCCCTCTATATCGGCGACACCGAAAACCATCGCATCCGCAAGCTCACCCGTGCCGGGTGAGCCGCGCGAGTGCTCCGTGCGCTCGCCTTATCCCAGAAACGCCCGCAGCGCCGCCACCAGATCCTTGGGGTTGTCGCCCTGCACCGTGTGCCCCGCCTTTGGGATCGTGACCTGGCGGCCATCGGGCAGACCCGCCGCCAGGCGCTCGGCGTCCTCCTGGTGGAACACGTCGCTTTCCGCACCGCGCACGACCAGGGTCGGACAGGTGATCTTGGCGAGGCCGTCGGCCAGCCCGCGCCGCTCGGCGGCCTGCCGGTCGCCGCCCATCTGCTGAAACCGCCGCCGGTCGTATTTCCAGGTCCAGTTGCCGTCCGGCTGCCGGCGAAGATTGTGCATCAGGCTGCGCCGCAGGATCAGCGGATCGCGCCGCGGGTTGAAGGCAAGCGCGCGCTCGATGATCGCTTCCAACGAGGCGGGCTCGGCCCCGCCATTGACGAAATCGCGGATTCGGCTCGATCCCGGCCGCCGCACATTGGGGCCGGCGTCGATTAGCACCAGCGCTGAAAGCGTCTCGGGATAATGGGTCGCATAAGCGAGCGCATTGATCGCGCCCATCGACATGCCGACCAGCACAAAATCGTCGAGCCCGATCGCGTCGGCGAACCCTCTGACGTCCTCGCGCTGGGCCGAGAGCGAGTAATCGGCGTTGGGCGCCCAATCGCTGTCGCCATGGCCGCGCTGATCGAGCGCCATGCAATGGAATTCGTCGCGCAAGGCCAGGCAGCACAAATCCCAGGTGTGCGCGGTCAGAGCGCCGCCGTGCAAAAACAGGATCGGCCGCTTTCCTTCCGACCCCCAATCGAGATAACGAAAACGCAGCCCGTTGAGCGCGACATGGCGCTCGTCCGGTAATGCCACCTCATCGAAGTTAAAGCCGGCTCGCACCGATGTGGATTGCAGATGGTCGAGGTACTCCTCGCTCGACAGGCTCATGATCTTAGGCACTCCATTGAAGGTCGGGCCGGCGCGGCAGGCTGGGATCAGGCTTTACCACGAAGGCTATGCAGCGGACCATTTTCACGGAGGGCGTTCGCGTGCATTTGTGCTTGGCCCACCCGCGCTCAGGACATGGCTCTCGGGGCTGGAGAGCGCAGCGGCGGCGTTGTGTCTACGCCCAGAGGGCGTACACTTCGAAGCGAGTTCTCGGGGTCGCGACCGCCGGCCCGGTCTGTGCAGAAAGGAAAAACTCATGGCGTATGATCTGCTGATCAAGAACGGGCTCATCGTCGACGGCTCGGGATCCCCGGCATTCCGCGGCGATGTCGGCATCAAAAACGGCAAGATCGTCGAAATCGGCAAACTCTCCAGCACGGCCGAGAAGACCGTCGACGCCGACGGTCGCGCCGTCGCCCCCGGCTTTATCGACAACCACTGCCACTACGATGCCCAGGTGACCTGGGACCCGCTGTGCACCTTCTCGCCCGAGCACGGCGCCACCTCGGTGATTTTCGGCAATTGCTCGCTATCTCTGGCGCCGGTGCGCAAGGGCACCGAGGAGCGGTTGGCCGAGTTCCTCTCTTATGTCGAAGCGATCCCGATGTCGGTGCTGCGGACGGTCGATTTCGACTGGGAGACGGTCCCGCAATACATGGACCATCTCGACGAGCGGCTCGGGGTGAATGTCGGCAATCTGATCGGTCATACCGCGGTGCGCCATTACGTGATGGGCGACGACTGCCAGAAGGCGGGCGCCACCGAGACGCAGATCAAGGCCATGCAGGACATCGTCCGGCAAGGCATGCAGGCCGGCGCGCTGGGACTCTCGGTGTCGCGCGAAAAAGGCCATTTCGATCCGCAGGGCGTGCCGATCCCGGCGCTATGGGCGGATGAACAGGAAATCTTTGCGCTTGCCGATGTGCTGCGCGAGCTGGGCACCGGCACGATCCAGGCCGGCGGCGGCCAGTATGTCGAGCTGAAGGACGGGATGATGCGCCGTCTCGCCGAGGCGACCGGCCGCATGGTCGTCTACAACAGCCTGTCGCACACGATGCGCCGCCCGGACGAGTGGAAAATCCACATGGCGCGGGTCGAGGAGACCGCGGCGATGGGGATTCGCGCCTACCCGATGTGCAGCCCGAACCGGGTGACGCAGGACTTTACGATGAAGAACAGCCAGGTGTTCCGCGGCCTGCCGACTTGGCACCCGATCCTGCTGTCTTCGGATGAGGCGAAGCTAAAGGCCTACGCTGATCCGGAGATCCGCGCCAAGCTGCACGAGGAAGCGGTCGCCAACAAACCCGACAGCGCGGTCGGCATCTCGAAGACCTGGTGGAACTACATCTGGGTTAATGAGCCAGTGCTCGAAAAGAACAAGTGGATGCAGTTCAAGTCGATCGGGCAGATCGCCGAGAAGCAAGGCAAGCGGGTGATCGACGCCTTCCTCGACCTGGTCGTCGAGGAAAAGCTCGAAACCCGTTTCCTGCAGGCCGAGAACAATATCGACGACGAGGTTCTGCAGAAGATCCTGACCCATCCCAACGCGGTGATCGGGCTCGGCGACGGCGGCGCGCATGTGCAGTTCCACGGCGGCTACGGCTATCTGACCAAGCTGCTCGGCGAATGGGTGCGTGAGAAGCAGGTGATGACTCTGGAGCAGGCGGTGCGGCGGCTGACCTTCAACTCGGCCTCGACCTTCGGGCTCTATGACCGCGGCCTGTTGCGGCCGGGGATGGCGGCCGACGTCGTGATCTTCGACCCGGCGACGGTGAAATGCGGGCAGGAGACGGTCGTCCACGATTTCCCGTTGGGCGCCTGGCGCATCAAGGAAGCGGCCGAGGGCATCTACGCCACCGCCGTCAACGGTCAGATGCTGTATGAAGAAGGCAAGCACACCGGGGCGCTGCCCGGCAAGGTTCTGCGCAACAGCTATTACGAGCAGAACCGGCTTAGCAACACCTGACCTACGGGTAACGGCGTTCCCAGCTTCACCCTCTCCCCCGATTTGGGGCGAGGGTGAAGCGCGGCCGCCTGAGGATTGCTGGCATTGGCCGCGAAGAAATCATCAGAGCGCACAGGACGCAGGCGGCAAAAGTGACAGCAGGCGGTTCGCGGAACACGACCATTGAGGTCGCTGATGCGTTTCTTACAGATCATTCCGTGAGGCTCGAGGCCCACCCTTCGATAGGCTACGGCACATCAGCCGGCATTGCTTGGCGGATGGTTCGCTCAATTTAATTAACATGCCTTCGCGGCCCCTACGGTTTCGCTGACGAGGTCAATCGATGAGCAGCCGCCGCGCGGTTCTCGCTGGCTCTCTCGCTTCCGTCGCTCTCTCGTCCATCGCCGGGCGGGCGCAACCGGCGACCGGCGGCCCCACGATCGGGTTTCTCGTGCCGGCATCCGGGCCTTACATCGGAACGCCGACCGTGGTCTTTAACTCGTTCCGTCGCGGGCTCGCCAATCTCGGCCACGTCGAAGGACGAAACATCCGTTACGAGTATCGTTCGGCGCCGGACCGGGCCGGGCTCGGCGAGATGGCGGCCGAACTCGTCCGATTGAAGGTTAACGTTTTGGTCGCGGCGGGTGTTGCAGCTTTCGTCGCGAAGCCGGTGTCGGCGAGTACCCCAGTGGTATTCGAATTCAGCGGCGACCCGGTACAGGCAGGGCTCGTCGGCGGTCTTGCCCGTCCCGGAGGCAACATGACGGGAGTGACCTTTCTCGCCACTGAACTCGTCGGCAAGCGTCTCGCCCTGCTCAAGGAGGCGGCGCCTGCGATTTCTCGGGTGGCGGTCATGGGAGCATCCGGCCATCCCGGCGAGCGGAGCGAATGGCGCGCCTGGGAGGACACCGGCCGGGCGTTGGGCGTGAGCCTGCAACTCTTCGAATTGAAAAATGCCGCCGATCTCGATGCAGCGCTGACCGCGGTCGCGAATGGCAATACGGATGCGATTCATGCGTTTCCGGATGGCGTGACGGCAGCCAGCCGCGTCCGCATCGCAGAGTTTGCCCTTTCGCACCATCTGCCGAGCGTCTTCGGCTGGAAGGCGTATGTGGAAGCCGGCGGTCTGATGTCCTATGGGCCCAATCTGGAAAACTCGTGGCGCCAAATCGCCGGCCTCGTAAGCAAGATCGTAAAAGGATCAAGACCCGCGGACCTCCCGGTCGAGCTACCCACGCGGTTCGAGCTCATCGTCAACCTAAAGACCGCACGCGCGCTCGGCCTCACCATGCCGCCAATACTCCTCGCCGGCGCCGACGAAGTCATCGAATGAGCAATGACGCCACAGAGCAAAACATACCGAAGAAGTACTACCGGAGTGACAAACGTTCATTCTCAAGTGTTGAGAAAGTAATTGATGCCGAGCGCTGCGCCGAGAAGCACCAGGGCATCGGCGCTCAGGCCTGGTAACGATAAGCTGATGATCGCGAAGAAGACACCTAAACTGCCGAGCACCACACACATCGCCCACAAACCTAGGCGAAGAAGGAAAATTGCGGGCATCATCAAACATCCTCGACCGATCGGATCAAGATATCCTAAAAAAGAGTAAATAGCTCAGAAATTTAGATAAAATTTTAGCAAAAAGCGAAAACGCCCTTCGATGGCAGCGCTTTCTTCTCCAGCATAGTGAACGTTACTGCACGCCGTGCTCGACCCAGATGTTATGAACGCGTTTGGTGAATTTAGGCACTGTTTACCAGAGCGGGGAGCGGGCCGGCTTGCGCACGGGACCGACGTCGCTCTTTTACCGCTGGTCTAGCCACACTTTGCCCGGGCTTGATCCGGGCATCCACGGGAAATCATCAGGCGCCCAGAAGGCGTGGATGGCCGGGTCAAGCCCGGCCAAAGCGATCCGGATTCATTGATTTCCCGCCCAGACCGAGCGGACTATTCTCCGCCGAATTGACCTGTGGCGCCGCCGACCCTTATCTCGGGCAATGGGCCCGATGCGTCTCGACGATTTCGACTTCCTGTTGCCCCGCGAACTGATCGCCGATCGCCCGTGCGAGCCGCGCGAGGCCGCGCGCCTGCTGCACATCCCAGCACAGGGAGGTTTCGCGGACCGGCGGATTGCGGATCTCCCGGCGCTGCTGCGCCCAAGCGACCTCTTGGTTTGCAACGACACCATGGTGATCCCGACGCGGCTCGTGGCGCGGCGCGACGCGGCAACGATCGATATCACCCTGTACCGGGATCAAGGCGGCGGGTCGTGGCGCGCCTTCGCCAAAGGCGCTCGCCGGCTGCATGTGGGCGATCGCCTCACTTTGACCGAGGATTTCGCCGCGACCGTCGCGGAAAAGCATCCTGAAGGCGATGTGACCCTACAGTTCGACCTCGAAACCGCGGCATTCCGCGCGGCGCTCGCCCGTCACGGCGCGATGCCGCTGCCGCCCTACATCAAGCGTCCCCGTGGCGGCGATCCGCGCGACGGGGCCGATTATCAGACCATGTTCGCCCGCGCCGAGGGCGCGGTCGCCGCGCCAACCGCCGGGCTGCATTTCACCCCGACGCTGATCGAGTCGCTCTCTCGGCGCGGTATCGGCCTCGCGAGTTTGACCCTGCATGTCGGCCCCGGCACGTTCCTACCGGTCAAGTCCGACGATCCGCGCGAACATCGCATGCACGGCGAATGGGGCGTCCTGTCACACGACACCGCGGCGCGCATCCGCGCTGTCAAGCACGCCGGGGGGCGCATCGTTGCGGTCGGGACGACCAGCCTGCGCCTGCTCGAATCAGCTGCGGACGAGACCGGCGAAGTGCGCCCTTTTTCCGGCGAGACCCGCCTCTTCATCCTGCCCGGCTACAAATTCCGCGCGATCGACCTGTTGCTGACCAATTTCCACCTGCCGCGCTCGACCTTGTTCATGCTGGTCGCCGCGCTTGCTGGGCTCGATCGCATAAAATCCGCCTATGCCCACGCCATCGCCGAGCACTACCGCTTCTTTTCCTACGGTGACGCCTGCCTGATCGAGCCGCCCACATGAAGAAGTCCGGTCGAGGGCGCTCCTCACCCGCGTCTCGCCCTTTCGACATAGGAGCGCAACACCGCATTGATGCGAGTTTGATAGCCGCGTCCCGTCTTCCGAAAAAAGTCCAGCACATCGCGGTCGATGCGCATATGCAGGTCGGCCTTCGATTCAGGTAGTTTGACCGAGACGGTATCCCAATCAACCACCGTCCCCGCCTCATTAGGGTCGGACGCGATATCGCTCTCGATCTCCTCTTTGGTCATCGCGGCTGCACGAGCCCAATCAGAGCGGGTCTCCCCGCGCTCGCGCTTGCCGGCCAGATCCTTGGACGAATATCTGACATATAGCGGGTGATGGGGTGCAGATATCTATCGTTTTATTTTGTACGTGCTACTCTCTGCTGCGATGATTTCGATCCGAGTTTGCCGAAACGAAACGATTGCAAGGTCTAATGATTTTATTATCTGGGGGTCCGCGCCAAATTCAATAGCCTCCTGTCGTTCTTTATAGAGAGCGTCGAGTTGTTTTTTATTATCAGACAGTAAACGTCCTTGCATTGCTTTTGTAGTGTGTTCTGAGATGCGATAGATTGCGAAATCTAGCACCTGCCCAAAAAGATAACCAAAACCTGGTGACAAAATGGCACCAAGTTTATTCCACGGATCTGAAAAATTTTGAACACCTAGGGCCCAAAGGCTGATCGCAGCACCAGCGCCCCATCGGGCAAATGGATGACTTGGTTCTGGTAAGTGCTCGGGACTAGCGCTAGAGCCCTTAGCCATTATACGCCCCGTCGCGCTGGTGATCTCCGACGCTCATGACGGCCTGCGCCACGCGATCACTCGCGTGCTCGGAGCGACCTGGCAAAGGTGCCGCGTTCATTGGATGCGCAATGCCTTGGCGCACGTACCCAAAGGCCAGCACACCATGGTCGCCGCCGCGATCCGCCAGGCCTTTCTGCAAGCCGATGCCGAGGCCGCGCATCAGACCTGGCGCCATGTTGCCGATCAGCTGCGGCCGCGCTGGCCCAAGCTCGCCGCGCTGATGGACGACAGCGAGCACGATGTGCTGGCCTACATCACCTTCCCGGCCCAGCATCGCACCAAGCTGCATTCGACAAATCCGTTGGAGCGGCTGAATAAGGAAGTGAAACGGCGCGCTGATGTCGTCGGCATCTTCCCCAATGAGGCCAGCATCACTCGGCTGATCGGCGCCGTCCTGCTCGAGCAGAACGATGAGTGGCTACTCCAGTGCCGTTACATGCAGATCGAGGGAATGGCTGAGCTGACGCTGCCGCTAATCGACGCCGATCCGGCCAAACTTCCACCACTGGCCGCCTGACCGATGGCCACCTCAAACTCCGCTCCGATTTACACCTCCTTGACGGACACGACCTGCCGCCGCGACCAAACACGGCGGAAATCAAGCTTCCGAAAAATCCAGAAAGGGGCTTGGGGCCAAGGTTATTAGGCATAGCCAGAACTTCGAAACCGCCGTTTAGAAAGGAATACGGGCCAACATCACCCAAATCGATGGCGGCATTGGTCAGGGGCCGAACCAAGGCACGCTCCCAGGGTAAAATGTAACGCATTTGGTGGCTCGCAGGGAGTCGTCCCACTCACGCCAGGAGGAGACCAGCAAGAGCAGGGGGGAACAGCGCAGGTTAGCGTCCTTGGTGGTGGTGGAAATTCGAGGGTGAGCGCGCGCCGGGCGCAATGCCCGATTACATGGAGCCCGGCGCGCGCGTGAGCGACGGGTGGTCACCGGGGAGGGTCGGCTAAGGTGGCGTTGTAACACCCATCCCAAGCCTACCGAGGACCCGATGACCGATGAGAGAATGGCGCTGGCCGAGCTGCTGCAGAAGAGCGGCGATGGCGATTTTCTGCGAGCCGTGGCGGAGGCGGTACTGCAAATTCTGATGGAAGCCGATGTCGAAGGCGTGATCGGCGCCGGGCGGCACGAACGCTCCGCCGAGCGGCTCAATTACCGCAATGGCTATCGCGAGCGCAGCCTCGACACCCGGCTCGGCTCGCTTCAGCTGAGGATCCCCAAGCTACGCCAGGGCTCGTATTTCCCGCCCTTTCTGGAGCCGCGCAAGACCGCCGAGAAGGCGCTGGTCACGGTGATCCAGGAGGCTTGGATCGGCGGCGTCTCGACCCGGCGGGTCGACGAGCTGGTCCAGGCGATGGGGCTGTCCGGTATTTCGAAGAGCCAGGTCTCCAAGCTGTGCAAGGACATTGATGAACGAGTCAACGCTTTCCTCGACCGGCCGATCGACGGCGAATGGCCGTATTTGTGGCTCGACGCCACCTACCTCAAAGTCCGCGACGGCGGCCGCATCGTCTCGGTCGCCGCGATAATCGCGGTGGCGGTCACGACCGAAGGCCGGCGCGAGATCATCGGCCTTGGCATCGGTCCTTCGGAGGCCGAGCCGTTCTGGTCGGCTTTCCTCAAGGGCCTGGTCAAACGCGGTCTCAAGGGCATCAAGCTGGTGATCTCCGACGCTCATGACGGCCTGCGCCACGCGATCACTCGCGTGCTCGGAGCGACCTGGCAAAGGTGCCGCGTTCATTGGATGCGCAATGCCTTGGCGCACGTACCCAAAGGCCAGCACACCATGGTCGCCGCCGCGATCCGCCAGGCCTTTCTGCAAGCCGATGCCGAGGCCGCGCATCAGACCTGGCGCCATGTTGCCGATCAGCTGCGGCCGCGCTGGCCCAAGCTCGCCGCGCTGATGGACGACAGCGAGCACGATGTGCTGGCCTACATCACCTTCCCGGCCCAGCATCGCACCAAGCTGCATTCGACAAATCCGTTGGAGCGGCTGAATAAGGAAGTGAAACGGCGCGCTGATGTCGTCGGCATCTTCCCCAATGAGGCCAGCATCACTCGGCTGATCGGCGCCGTCCTGCTCGAGCAGAACGATGAGTGGCTACTCCAGTGCCGTTACATGCAGATCGAGGGAATGGCTGAGCTGACGCTGCCGCTAATCGACGCCGATCCGGCCAAACTTCCACCACTGGCCGCCTGACCGATGGCCACCTCAAACTCCGCTCCGATTTACACCTCCTTGACGGACACGACCGTCGCGTGGGGCGAGGCGTTCGCGTGGATATGCCCAATCTTGCCATTATCGCATGGTATGGGGGGCGCTTCGGGCATGTCGCGGAAGCGACCGGTGGGAGTTTCGAACCCAAATTTCAATGTCGAAGGCGAATCCCTCGGTGGAGGATGATCTTCCGCACTCTGTTACACCTACAATTTCCGCGAGATTTTTTGCTGCTGATTTGCTGCGGACGCAGCAAAGGATGAGTCCCCAGATCAACTGCACGTTGCCAGCGCAGCGCGTCAGAGTCTGCCGCTACGATGATGCGAACACCAGGGGAAGCGGGCGGTGAGCGTCGGTTTTGAGCTGCTGGCGCGGGATGGCGCGGCGCGGCGCGGGCGGCTCGTGACCGCGCATGGTGTCGTCGAGACGCCGGTGTTTATGCCGGTCGGCACCGCCGCCACGGTCAAGGCGATGACCGCCGAGGGGGTGGCCGCGACAGGCGCGCGGATCGTGCTCGGCAACACCTATCACCTGATGCTGCGGCCGGGGGCGGAGCGGATCGCGGCGCTTGGCGGGCTGCACCGCTTTATGAACTGGCCGTATGCGATCCTGACCGATTCCGGCGGGTTTCAGGTCATGTCCTTGGCCAAGTTGCGCAGGATCGGCGAGGACGGCGTCACCTTCCGCTCGCATCTCGACGGCAGTGCCCATCTGTTGACGCCCGAGCGATCGATCGAGATCCAGCACCTGCTCGGCGCCGATGTGACGATGGCGCTCGACGAATGCACGCCCTATCCGTCAACGCGCGAAGCGGTCGGAGCCTCGATGGAATTGTCGATGCGCTGGGCCGAGCGCTCGCGCCGCGCGTTCGCCGAGCGGCCGGGGCATGGCATTTTCGGCATCGTCCAGGGCGGGGTTCACCCCGATCTTCGACAGCGTTCCGCGGCCAGGCTGATCGAGATCGGCTTTGACGGCTACGCGGTCGGCGGGCTCGCAATTGGGGAGGGTCAGGCGACGACCTTCGCCGTTCTCGACGCGACCGTGCCGGCATTGCCGGCGGACCGGCCGCGCTATCTGATGGGGGTCGGCAAGCCCGCCGACCTGGTCGGCGCGGTCATGCGCGGGATCGACATGTTCGACTGCGTGTTGCCGACGCGCTCGGGGCGCACCGCGCAGGCCTTCACCCGCCGCGGCACATTAAATTTGCGAAATGCGCGACATGCCGACGACCCGGGGCCGCTCGACACCGAATGCCGCTGCTCTGCCTGCACCGGCTACAGCCGGGCCTATCTGCACCATCTGTGCCGCAGCGGCGAGATCCTCGGCGCGATGCTGCTGACCGCGCACAATTTGCATTACTATGCCGATTTGATGGCGGAGATGAGGGCGGCGATCGAAGCGGGTGCGCTGACCGATTTCGCCGCCGCCTTTGCCGAGGCGCAGGCCGGATCAGCGCGGGAAACAGGCGGATGAGCGGAGAATCGGCCCTGACCCAGCTAGGGCGTCCGACCATGTTGCCCCCGTCGCCCGATGCGGCGGTGCTGGAAACCGTGCCGAACCCGCATCCGGGGCTGCTTTATCTCGTTCGCTTTACCTGCCCCGAATTCACCTCGCTGTGCCCGGTCACCGGCCAGCCCGATTTCGCCCATCTGGTGATCGACTACGCGCCCGAGGCGGCTATTCTCGAGAGCAAATCGTTGAAGCTCTATCTCGGCGCGTTCCGCAATCATCAGGCGTTCCACGAGGATTGCACCTTGGGCATCGCCCGCCGGCTGATCGCTGCCCTCGCGCCGCGCTGGCTGCGGATCGGCGGCTATTGGTATCCGCGCGGCGGAATCCCGATCGACGTGTTCTATCAGACCGCCGAGCCGCCCGCCGGGCTGTGGCTCCCCGATCCGGGCGTGGCGCCCTATCGCGGTCGCGGCTGAGGGTGGCGGACCCGATCCGCGAGGCGATCCGCGACCGGGCATTGGCCGATGGCTTCGATGCGGTCGGCTTTGCCGCGGCGAGCCTCGCCGACGAGGTGCGCGACGGGCTCCGCGAATTCATCGCCCGCGGCTATCACGGCGATATGGGTTGGCTCGCCGGCACTGCCGAGCGGCGCGGCGATCCGCAGGCGCTATGGTCCGAGGCGCGAACGGTCATTGTGCTCGGCGTCAATTACACGCCCGAGGATGATCCGCTGGCGCTGGCCGACGATCGCGCGGCCGGCGCCGTGTCCGTCTATGCCCGCGGGCGCGATTATCACGATACCTTGAAGCGCCGGCTCAAGGGGCTCGCACATTGGATTGATGGGCAATGGCCGGGGGCGCTCAAGCTCTTTGTCGATACTGCCCCGGTTATGGAAAAGCCGCTGGCCGAGCGCGCCGGAATCGGCTGGCAGGGCAAGCACACCAACCTCGTCTCGCGGCAGTTCGGCTCGTGGTTGTTTCTCGGCGAGATTTATCTGAGCCTGGCCCTGGAGCCCGATCCCCCCGAACCCGATCACTGCGGCTCGTGCCGACGCTGTCTCGACGCCTGCCCGACGGCGGCGTTCCCGGCCCCGTATCGGCTCGACGCACGGCGCTGCATCTCGTATCTGACGATCGAGCACAAGGGCATGATCCCGGTCGAACTGCGCCGGGCCATCGGCAACCGCATCTACGGCTGCGACGACTGCCTCGCCGTTTGCCCGTGGAACAAATTCGCGCAAACCGCGCACGAGCCCGATTTTCTGCCGCGCGCCGAGCTGACGGCGCCGCGTCTGGCTGATCTCGCCGCACTCGATGACGTCGGGTTCCGCCGGTTGTTCGCCGGTTCGCCGGTCAAGCGCACCGGCCGCAACCGGTTCCTGCGCAACGTGCTGATCGCGATCGGCAATACCGAGCTCGGCGATCCTGGACTTGTCGCCGCGGCTCGGCGCTGCCTCGACGACGACGCGGCGCTAGTCCGCGCCGCCGCGGTCTGGGCCTTTGCTCGGCTGGCGCCCGAACCCTACGTGGCCGAGCGCGCCCGCCGGCTCGCCGGTGAGCAGGATCCGCTCGTCCGCGAGGAGTGGGAGCGCGATCCAGCCGGACTTTGAATAGCGGACGTCGCACGATGGTTGCGCGCGCCGAATTCGCCCGGCACAATCGGCCCCGCCATCAGCGACGGACCCGTCATGCGAACCTTGCCCGTTTTTGCCCTGACCTGCCTGCTGATCGCCGGCTGCACGCCCTATATCCCGGTCAGAGACGAGTTCAGCACCAGCGCGCTGAAGCCTACTGGCACGATTCCGCCCGAATTTGCGGAGTTCAACAGTTACGATCCTCAGGTCGACCCGCTGCTGGCCGATCAGATCTGCGCCACACCCTATGAGCGCCAGGTACTAAAGTCGGCGGAGGCGGCGCCCGGCGAGATCGTCGATGCGACCGGACGCTGTCAGACTTACGCGCCTACCCTCGCCAAATGGGCCCAGCCGTTCAATCCCTGACCCGCCGACCCGAGTTCGAGGGCCGCTGGCCGCGTCAGCGCGCCGGCGTCAAAGGGGCGCCGAAGCAGCCGGGGGCCAGCGTGGCGGCCATGCCGTGACCGCCGCAACGACCCGGTCGAGCGCCGCCATCTGCCGATCCCACCGGTATTTTGATTCGGCGACCGCGCGGGCCTTCCTCGCCATCTCGGTGCGAAGGGCGTCGTCCCGCAGGAGACGGACGACCTGCGCGGCAAACTCCTTGCTGTCATCGGCAACCAGAATTCCCGCCCCCTTGGGAACGACGGTGCCGTTCCACGCCGCCGTAGAGGCGACGCAGGGCAGGCCCATGGCCAAGGCCTCGAGCAGCTTGTTCTGGACCCCGCGCGCCATCCGCAAAGGCGCCACGAAGATCTCTGCCGAATCGAGATAAGGCCGCGTATCAGGGACCCACCCAGTCACAACGACGCCCCGCCGTTTCGCCAGGCGGCGCACCGCCGCGGTGGGGCGGTTGCCGCAAATCGTCAGGGTTGCTTCAGGGATTTGCGCCTGCACGGCAGGCAGGATCTCGTCGCAAAACCACAGGACAGCATCGATATTTGGGAAATAATCCATCACTCCGGTGAAGACGATCGATCCGGGGCGCTTTACCTCGCCTAGGGATCGGAAGTAATCGAGGTCCACACCGTTGCCCACCAGCGAGACCGCAATCCCGGGGAAAAGACGCTCGAAGTCGCGCCTCTCGGCCTCGGTGCAAACCAGCGCATGGCTAAAGCGGCGAGCGATGCGCTGTTCATACACGAGCAGCCGCTTCGCCTCGATCCGATAGATCCATTTCAGAGGGAATCGGGAACGTTCGGCGTACTGGGCCCATTTTTGTGAATCGAGATCGTGAAACTGCATGATTCTCGGCACGCCGGCAAAGTGCTCGGCGTATTGCGCGACGTTGCAGCTGTAGACGATGACTAGATCGGGCCGCAGCTCGTCGTATTTGCTGATGATCGCTTGATGCAGCTCCGCCACGTCGAAGGCGGCCACCGACAGCGCCCGCCCCGCCAGGAGCGCCTTGAGCGCTCGGAGCTTGCCCCCGAGCCCGCTCACCGCAGCGGCAGTGACACTTTTGGCATGTGGATGCAAAGCGGGGATGTTGTCGAGATCGGCGGCGCCGTCGCCAAGACAGAAGACGTGAAGCTCGTGCTGCTTCGAGAGATGACGGATTTCATTAAAAGTCGCGATCTTGTCGCCGCGATCCGGCGGAAAAGGCACGCGTTGGCACACGAAGAAAATTCGCATCGCAAGGTCCGCGGGGAAATGCTCCCACCCCTCCAGGGCCGGCCTTCGGCGCCGGCATCGCCCGCTCCCGTCCAGGGAGATCTCACTGTGCGCGGTTTCCAGATACTCGTTCTGTGGTTGAAGGCAAGGGCAAAGGTTCCACCCCGACGCCGTCCAGCCAAGCGGTGCTCTCGTGACGCGCTGCCGGATGGTCATCGGCCGACGCGCTGATCGGCGATCCTCAAGAACTGCGACCGGACCGTTTTTCGCGCAGCCAGTCGACACTCCACGGCCCGCCGCCTGCGACCGCGAAGTAGAGGAAGACAAAGCAGTAGAGGACCGCGGCGATGCCCCCGTTCAAGTACGGAAAAAAGCTTTTCGGCGCGTGCGCCATGAAATAGGCGAACGCCATCTCGCCCGACAGGATGAAGGCGACGATCCGGGTATAGAGCCCCAGGGTCATCAGCAGGCCGCCAAACGTTTCCAACAGGCCCGCCAGCCCCGGGACGGGGCTGAAAAGACGGTAGGGCATATGCGTCGGCGTCGGCGGGAAGTCAAACAGCTTGTTAAGGCCGTGCTCCATATACAGAAGCCCGACCATGATCCGCAGAATGCTGAGCATGTGCGGCTCGAGGGCAGACCGCCAGCGAGCGGTATTGGGCAAGGCGTAGTCTCCCTCTCGTAGTTATCCGGCTCGACCTCTCGCCCGCCGGGTATGACGATATTAACTTTAGTTTCGGCACTCGCACAACTATTGCGCTGATTTTGATCGCCGCGGTGCTGGCGTCATAGCCCGGACCTCCCTACACTCGACTTGTGGTTAAAGGGCGGGCGGGGGCATGGCCGCGCAGGTTCGGACGGTAGCGTTTCACGGGATAGAGGTCATGGAGGTCGAAACCCAGGTGACGATCGCCTCCGGCCTGCCCGCCTTTACCGTGGTCGGCCTGCCGGACAAGGCCGTCGCCGAGTTGCGGGAACGGGTCCGCTCGGCGCTGCAGTCGCTCGGGCTGGCGTTGCCGCCAAAGCGGATCACCGTCAACCTTGCCCCGGCCGATGTACTGAAATAAGGAAGCCATTTCGATCTGCCGATCGCCTTGGCACTGCTGGTGGCAATGGAGGCGTTGCCGGCCGATGAGCTCGCCTCCTATACGGCCCTGGGAGAGCTGTCGCTCGACGGCTCGGTGACGAGCGTTGCCGGGGTATTGCTCGCCGGCCTTGCCGCGGCAAGTCGCGAGGGTGGGGTCATCTGCCCGGCCGCGTGCGGCGGCGAAGCGGCGTGGGCCGGGGAAATCGAGATTGTCGCCGCGCCGAGCCTGTTGGCGATCGTGAACCATTTCAAAGGGACCCAGCTGCTGCCGCCGCCCGAGCCTCGCCTCGCCGTTTCGAGCACCGCGGGGCTCGATCTCAAGGACGTGAAGGGTCAGGAGAGCGCCAAGCGCGCGATCGAGATTGCCGCCGCCGGCGGCCACAATCTGTTGATGATCGGCCCGCCGGGCGCCGGCAAATCGATGCTGGCGGCGCGCCTTCCCGGGTTGCTGCCACCGCTCGAACCCGCCGAGGCGCTCGAACTCGGCATGATCCAGTCGGTTGCGGGCGGCCTGCGCAATGCCGGGTTGTCGCGCGAACGGCCGTTTCGCGATCCGCACCATTCCGCCTCCTTGCCCGCCCTTGTCGGTGGCGGCATGCGGGCCCACCCGGGCGAAATCTCGCTCGCCCATCAAGGCGTGTTGTTTCTCGACGAGCTGCCCGAGTTCAACCGCAACGCGCTCGAAGCGCTGCGCCAACCGCTCGAGACCGGCCGCGTCAGCATCGCCCGCGCCAATGGGCACGTGACCTATCCGGCGCGGTTTCAGCTGATCGCGGCGATGAACCCGTGCCGCTGCGGCCATTTTGCCGAGCAGGCTTGCGGCCGCGCGCCGCGTTGCGCGGAAGACTATCAGGGGCGGCTATCCGGCCCGTTGCTCGACCGCATCGATCTGCATATCGATGTACCCGCCGTTTCGCCGGCTGATCTCGCCCTGCCGCCGCCCACCGAGGACAGCGTCTCGGTGGCGCGGCGGGTCGCCGCGGCGCGCCGGCGGCAGGCGACGCGCTACGCCGATTTGCCGGCGGAGAGGCGCATCCGCACCAATGCCGAAGCCGATGGCGCCTTGCTCGACGAGGCCGCCGCACCCGATCCGGACGGGCGTGCGTTGCTGGTCCGGGCCGCCGACCGGTTGCGCCTGTCGGCGCGCGGCTATCACCGGGTGATGCGCATCGCCCGCACGCTGGCCGACCTCGAAGGCGCGCCCCTCGTCGGCCGCCGGCATGTCGCCGAAGCGCTGAGCTACCGCCGCCAGCGCACGCTGCCGGAAAGCGCCGCCCGCCCTTGATACCCGCTAACTAACTAGCATAGACCGGCCACCTTGCCACTTTTCGTCGCCTTAGATTGGGTCTAACCTAGCTTTTGCTACTTACCGCGGGCTCAATTTGGGAGGGTATAGTGGAAACCCCAGAATCAGACGAGACTGTCCTCCGGGAGTTAAATCAGACGAGACTGTCCTCCGGGAGTTAAATCAGACCTTTCAACGTAGACGCGCTCAATATCGGACAGCCCCCGACGTCGTTACAGGGCTCTCCGAGCAGGCAATCAACAAATTTCTTAAGGCACATTTCACCAACAATCCCAGTTTCTACGATCGAGGCAAAGAATCTAATCCAACTACTCCCTTGTACACATTTACCTTCAACGACCATGGTACAGTGCGCATAGTCAAAATATGGGCGAAGGTGATGGCCGACAATGCTGGGTCGGCCGTGACCCTCCATCTGCTGTCGGATGACGCCACGCGCACACGGTTTGCGGCTTGGTGGCGAGGGACCCATGGTGCTCAGAGCATAACAAACGCGACCGTGCTGCCGCCAAACACGGAAATAATCGTCCCCAACGCGCTCGTCCAAGTCACCTTTCCAAAGCTCGACGGCACCGGAGGGGATCATGAGCTAGATTTTCCATTTAAACTCAACGTACAGACGTTTGCGTCTTTGGTCGACACTCAGGGCGGAGGTAAGGAAATCAAGCTTACGGACTGGAATCTCACAATATCGCCTATCGGCGATCCTCTCGATCCAGATAACCCTGTTTGGGGTGGCGCGCCGCCTCAGTGCGTGGATGAAATAAAACGGCTTCGCTTGATCATTCGTGATTTGTTCATAATGGGTACCAACGTTGCCCTTACGAACCTTGGAAAAACCCTAGCCAAGTCTCTTCCACTACCCCCCATTGACATCATCAATGGGATATCTCTCACTATAAGAGACCTATTCATACAAGGCCATACGATCGCGGTTGATGCGAACATTGCGGCAGGTGACGTTCAGCATCGGGTGAGAGCAGCGTTTCTCTCCGAGATAACTCGATTTCAACATGAGCTTGAAGGTCTAGATTTGAATGAAATTTTAAATAACGGTCGCCTGTTAAGAGGATCGGAATATGAGGAGTATCTAGTCCACAACATTCCGGCATATGCAGGGATAGCGGAACGATTTGCGCGCTTACAAAGGCGCGCGGTGGAAACAACACGGGTGCCAAAAGCGGCGGGGGCGCGTACACACCAGCTACGTATCCGGGCGCGGACGTATTTGTAATGCTGGGTAACGAGGTGTTTGAATTAATTGCCACAAAATATTTGAAAGCTGATCTGCGAGGTTGTACAGACTGGTTTGGCGTCGACGTATTACTTGGATATGCTCGCGGTAGAGCCTGCTATTGGTTCGAATTAACGGATGCCCATGGTGAACTGCACGATACTACGATTTCATTACGCTGTAATGTCAAGGCGGGCGGCGGTCTCGAACTTCAGCTCTGCATTCGAGTTCCGTGCGCTCCGGACCAATGTGCAACGTATTCCCCTGGCTTCGGGCTCCAAGGCCCGTTGGGTGTAACGGTAACTGTGAGTGACGCCTCGTGGGCTGATAACCAGGCGCTTCTCCTAACCCCGTTTGTATCGGAATTCCCGGGATTTGAAGTTTATGGGTTACCCCCCGGAGTTGATGATGTGGTTAACGCGATCTTAAATTTTGTCTCCTCAGTAATCCTAAAGGCATTTTTCAATTCCATTTTGTCGCTAATCGATTTTTATGTTGTAGAAAATTCCGGAAGCGAACGTGAACGTCGTCGACGACGAATTTGGGATTGGCAACGACAATGGACTACTTACATTAACTGGGCGTACCACGTTTTCGTGACCGGCGTATGGTCCGGTGAAGTGCAACCAAATTTTGGGACCGGGGGAGCGGGAGGCGTACCGTCGTGTTAGACGGTAGCGGGCGATGACGACGCGGACACGATATGAGATTAATCCGGCGTTGAGGGCGAAGACCCCGTTGGAAGCGATGCGGGAGCAGGCGCCGGCCGCGGACTTGGCGCAACGCAACGAGGTCCACCCAGACGAGCAAGGGAGAAATCAGCCTGGATGAGATGGATTATTCATCACTGATGTCGGGGGCAAGATAGCATGATCACGCAGACTGTCACCTATTGGCTTGCAATCACGGCAGTCACCGCTGTTTTGATCTGGGGCCTGCGCCTCGTGTCCCGCGAATTACAGAAACCCGGCCCGGCTGGCAGAACATTACTTTCCAGAGCATTGTCAGAGAAAACAACGGACCCCAGCAGTCCAAGCGATGGGAGTTTTAGTCGTGTTGCGGGAGCACTTGGAGCCATTGCGGTCGCATCAACGTTTGTTGGGATCGGATACTGGGTCTTATTTGAATTATTCCTCGGAAATGACTTAGCAAAATTAAAGGACGTCGGAATTTATTTTTTGGCGGGATCGGCGCTTTTCCTGCCATACGCTTTTAACCAGCTTTCGTCGATATTCAGAGGCTCCTGACTGGTGGCGGTCAGAACTGTGAAATCGCGTATTTCAGGCGGCCCCACGCCCTGATCAACGGAACAGCCATGGGGGCTTCCACCGCCGCCGCGCCGTTTACAACGGACGGGGTGTAATCCCTTTCCGCTGGGTAATACGCAGGCAGGAGCGTTTGTAGACGAACATTGAGGCGCACCGCACCCTACGGCTAAATACCGGACGCGCGCCTTGCGGCGCGCAGCCGCAGGCCGGGGGCGGGGCGTTCGAGCAATACCTCGCGTCGGAAACGCACTAGTCGGGCCGGCCTTCCGCCGGTTTCAACGCTGATCCCGCCGGTTTCCTCGACCAGACCTTGGTGCTCGACGAGGCGGCGGAAATTCTGCTTGTGCAGCCGTACCCCCAAAAGCGCCTCGACGGTGCGCTGTAGCTGCAGCAAAGTGAAATACGGCGGCATCAGCTCGAACACCACCGGGCGGTATTTGATTTTGCCACGCAGCCGCCCGATCGCGGTGGCGAGAATGCGGCGATGGTCGGCCGCCATCGGCGCTCCGAAGGCCGGTCCGTCAGCATGTGGGACCGAGTTGCCGAGTGTCCGCCACGCCTCCGGGATCAGGCCGGCCTCGTAAAGCAGCTCATAGCGCTCGAGGACCAGTTCTTCGTTCCACGAGGCGCCAAAGGCGAGCCCCAAGCGCTCGGTTCGCAGCCGGCGCTCCGCATCGCCGGCGGCACCCTCGGCCCATCGAGAGAGGCGTTTTTCGAGCGGTACGAGCGCCGCGGGCTTGCCGGCTCGCCAGTCCTCCCACGGGAAGTGGCGGTACCAGTTCTGCCACACCGCCTCGGCGACGCCGCCGGGCCGCGCCTCCCGCACCAGCGCCAGATAGGCAACGGTCAGCGCCCGGCCCGCGAGCCTGTCTTCGCTTTCGATTCGGTCGCGGTCACCAAAGGTGTAAAGCTGTTCGACGTAGCCGAGTTTTTGGCTCGTCTGGCGCTCAACCCAAGCGCGCAAACCCACCTCGAGGGTCCGGTGCTCGACTTCGAGCGGGCCGGAGGGCAGGGCGTCGACCGGCTCATGTCCGAGTTGCACCGTCAGCACGCGTGGCTCATCGACGGTGGCCGCAACAATGACCGCGCTCAATCTGATTGACAGCGACGCTCTACGATCGCGCGCCCTTGGCGTTGCGCGGCGGTCCAAAAGAGTGGCCCCCAGCGTGCCGCTCTCCATGCGTCTGCTTCACCCCTGGAATGCAACCTCCGCATCCTATCATGGATTGCGGATCGATTGTGATACGGAGCCGGTCGGAACATCAGTTCTCGCCGATATGCAGATATTTCCCCTCCAGCGCGCGCCAGCGGGCAGTGCCGACCGCATCCTCGCGCTCCTGGAAGGTGGCCAGATCGGCGTCGATGCGGGACGTGTCGCCATCCTCCCTCAGCGCGGCCAGCACCTTTTGAGCGGCGCGGATCGCGGCGCGATGGGTCTGCGAAGGATAGATGCCGAGCCGGAAACCCATCGTCTCGAGTTCGCCGGCCGGCACCATTGGGGTCTTGCCGCCCTCGAATACATTGACCAGCGCCGGCCCAGCGACCCGCCGCGCGACGATGCGCAACTCCTCGACATTCTGCGGCGCCTCGACAAAGCCTACGTCTGCGCCGGCTTCGAGATAAGCGTTGACCCGGTCGATCGCCGGCCCTAGCCCCTCGACCGCACGAGCATCGGAGCGGGCGATGATGATCAGATCGGGGTCTTGCCGAGTGTCGACCGCAGCCTTGATCTTGCCGACCATTTCGCTGACGGAGATAACTTCCTTGCCGTCGTAATGGCCGCATTTCTTTGGCGACACCTGATCCTCGATGTGAAAGGCGGCCACCCCGGATTTCTCGTATTCTCTCACCGTGCGGATTACGTTGATGGCGTTGCCGTAGCCGGTATCGGCGTCGGCAATGACCGGGATCCCGACCGCCTCGACCGTCAGTCCGATAAAGCGGACATTCTCGGACAGGGTCAGCAGCCCGAGATCGGGATAGCCGTTCGCCCGCGAATAGCCGCCGCCGGTCAAATAGACCGCGTCAAATCCGGCCTGTTCGACCAGTCGCGCGGTCAAGGTGTCATAGGCGCCGGGCGCCATCGTGTAGCCGGTGCGCTCGATCAGCCGGCGCATCTTCTGCCGCATCGCCATCGGCCATCTCCTCCATTGCCCTGTGTGCCGGCCCCGACGGCCGGTTCTCGACATATTGCCAGCATCCGCCGGTCGGACCGGATATAAACTTTGCGAATATTCGGGTGGCAATAGGGGGAGAACGGCGTGGCGGAGGGACGCATCATCGACGGGAAGAGGATCGCCTCCGGGCTGCGCCAGCACGTCGCCGAAGCGGCGGCGCTGCTGCGCGACACGCACGGCCTAACACCCGGCCTTGCCACGATCCTTGTCGGCGACGACCCGGCGAGTCGCAGCTATATCCGCGCCAAGGGCAGCGCGTGTCTCAACGCCGGGCTCGCCTCTTTCGAACGCCGCCTGCCAGGGGACACGAGCGAAACAGCGCTCGTCGCCGAAATCCAAAAGCTCAACATGGACGACCGGGTCGACGGGATTCTGGTTCAGTTGCCGCTGCCGCCGCAGATCGATGCGCATTGCGTGATCTCGGCCGTCGATCCCGTCAAGGACGTCGACGGCTTTCACCCAGTCAATGTCGGACGGCTGTGGACTGGCCTTACCGGCCTCGTGCCGTGCACGCCGCAGGGTATTTTGATGCTGCTGCGGACAGTTCATTCGGATTTTGCCGGCGCCGAGGCGGTGGTGCTGGGGCGGTCGAATATTGTCGGCAAGCCGATGGCGGCGTTACTGCTGGCCGCCGATTGCACCGTCACGACGATCCACTCGAAAACCCGAGACGCGGCCTCGATCGCGCGCCGCGCGGATATCTTGATCGCTGCGACCGGACGGCCGCTGATGGTCGGACCGGATTGGGTCAAGCTTGGCGCCACGGTGATCGACGCGGGGATCAGCCCGATCTCAGGCCCGGACGGCGCCAGCCGGCTCGTCGGCGATGTTGATTTCGCGGCGGTGCGCGAGATTGCTGGTGCGATCACACCGGTGCCAGGCGGGGTCGGGCCAATGACGATCGCCTGCCTGCTGCGCAACACGCTGATCGCCGCCTGCCGCCGTCGTGGGTTGGCCGACCCGCCCCTGTGAATCCGGGCGACAAGCGCCGCAATTCGCCACGAAATCACCTTTTTTCGCCAGGGTTGCGCGCGGAACGACGGCTCGTCACGCTTGTTTGCTGCCCATGACCGCAAGCGCAAGGAGGCAAGGGTCATGATGCGTAAGACTTTGACAAGCTTGGCCATCGCAGCGGGCTGCCTGACGATGGCCGCAGGGATCCCGGCAGTTCAGGCGCGGATGACGCAGGGAGACCAAGTTATCACGAATGGCCCACAGAGCAGTGGCGTCGAAGATTCGGGCACATGGTCGGCGCGGGCAAATGTGATCCAGAGCGAACGCTATCAACGGCTCGTGAACGACGATGCCGCTTTTCGGCGGGCGCGCATGACCAAGGAGTGTGGCCCGGTGACTGATCCTCAACTTCATGAGCAATGCATCGCGAGCTTTAACCACGGTTCGACCATGGCGTCGAGCGAGTAGGCAGCAGCTCCGAACGCTGAGCCCAAGCGGGTGACGGAGGTCGCCGGCCGGGCGGCTTCCGTCAGTCGCCGAGGAAATGGCGCTCGATCGCGACAGCGAATCCGTCTTCGTCGTTGGATAGGGTGATTGCCTGCGCCAACGCCTTGACCTCGGGCGTCGCGTTGCCCATCGCGATCGGGAAGCCCGCGCGGCGGAACATCTCGACGTCGTTGCCCATGTCGCCGAGCACCGCGATTTCCTCCCGGGGCACGGCGAGACGCTCGGCCAATAAGTCGATGAGCCGGCCCTTGTCGATGCCGGGCGGAGTCACATCGCAATAATAGGCTTGCGAACGCATGACCGAGGCCCGCCCGCGTAACGTTGCTTGGCCGGCCGCGACCACGGCGGCAATCCGATCATGATCTTTGCTGGCGCCGACGATCTTCGAGACCGCATCGAGATGCCCATCAAGGGACGGCACCAAGGTCGGTGGCGTCTGAATGGTATGGATTTCGAGGTCGACGTAATCGCCGGCGCGATCACGGATCAGCCAAGCGCCGCCGGTGAATACCCAGATGCTGGTGACGCCGTGCTCTTCCAGCATGGCGACGGTGTCGCGTGCCGCATCGGGCGCCAGCAGTTTCTGCTCCACCGGCGACAGATCGGGATTGACGATCGAGCCGCCGTTATAGCCGCCGAACGGCAGAGCGAGCCGCAACGGCTCGATCAGCATGCGCTGACCGAAGGGCGGCCGGCTGCTGCAGATCGAGAAATGAATCCCCCGCTCGTGCAGCCTTGCGACGGCCGCGATCGCGCGCGGCGTCAGCGCCTTGTCGGTAGTGACGAGCGTGCCGTCGACATCCGAGACGACGAGCGAAACTTTTCTCATGCCGGGTTGCTCGGGGGTGGGGTCAAGACCTCGACCCCGGTGGCCGAGGCGACGACGACGACCGAGCTGCGCCCGACAAACAGCCCGCTCTCAACCGTGCCGACGGTCATCGCGATGCGCGCCTCGAGCGCGGCCGGATCGCGGATTGGCCCGAACCGGCAATCGAGGATGAAGTTGCCGCCATCGGTGACATAGGGCTGCTCGCCCGGCGTATAGCGGCGCTCTGGAGTGCAGCCCAGCGCGGTGAGCGACGCGGCAGTCGTCTGCCAGCCGAACTGGGTCACTTCGACCGGCACCGGAGTATGCTCGCCGAGGCGTTCGACGAGCTTTTCCTGGTCGACGACGATGACCAGCCGGCCGGCTCGCCGCGGCGACGATCTTTTCGCGCAACAGCGCGCCGCCCAACCCTTTGATCAGATTTAGGCTGCCGAGTTCGACCTCGTCGGCGCCGTCGATCGTCATATCGAGCTGTTGGTACTCGGCAAAGGTCGCGATCGGAATACCGAGCCCGCGTGCCTGCGCCGCGGTCCTCTCGGAAGTCGGGATGCCGACGACCCGCAGTCCGGCCGCGACCCGCGCCGCCAGCCCCTCGACGACAAAGGCGGCGGTCGATCCGGTCCCGAGACCGAGGACCATGCCGTCCTCGACCTCTTCGATCGCGCGCAGCGCCGCCGCGCGCTTCAGCTCGTCGCGGTCGACGATCATCGATCAGGCTGCGCCTGGGCGTCGACGAACCAGACCAGCTCACCGCGCTGGGTGCAGCCGCGCTGCCGGGAGTTCCCGGTCCCCGGCCAGCACCCGCGTCAAGGGCTCGCGTTTATCCGCGCCTGCCACCAGAAATGCCGTATGCCGGGCGCTTTCGAGCGGCGGATAGGTCAAGGTGATCCGCACTTCGGGTTTGGCGCCGACAACCTCGGCCACCCAGCGCTGCCGCTCTTCCAGTACTTTCGTTCCCGGGAACAACGATGCGGTGTGACCGTCCGGGCCGAGGCCGAGTAATTCCACATCGAACAGCGGGCGCGCCGGGTCGAGCGTCTCGGCGCCGTAATACGATTTGAGAACCCGCTCATAAGCGCGCGCGGCCTCGGCCGGATCACCGGATGTCTCGATGCCGTGGATGTTCTGCGCCGGCGCCGGCACATGCGCCAGCATCGCCTCCCGCGCCATCCGGTAATTGCTGTCCGGATGATCCCACGGGACAAACCGCTCGTCGCCCCAGAACCAGTGCACCCGGTCCCACGGCATCGCCTCGCGATAGGGAGTATCGGCCAGCAGCTGATACAGCCGGCGCGGGGTCGAGCCGCCGGACAGGCAAATCGCGAAGCGGCCCCGGCTGCTTCCCGGCAAGATCGGCGATCCAGCGCGCGGCTCGGTGGGCCAGATCTTCCAGATCCTTGACTGCCTCGATGCGGGTTTGGGTCGGCATCGGCACTCCTCAGGATCTTATCGCCGAGTTGCGGATCGCGGCGATGGCGCGGGCATAATCCGGTGCATGGAACACCGCCGAGCCGGCGACGATCGCGTTGGCGCCGGCCTCGATCACCCGCCAGGCATTATCGCCGCTCAACCCGCCATCGACTTCGATTACCGGGTCGAGCCCGCGCTCGTCGCAGAGACGGCGCAGCGCCGCGATCTTTGGCAGCATCTCGGGCAGGAACTCCTGCCCGCCAAAACCGGGATTGACGGTCATGATCAGCACGATGCCGCAAAGATGCAGCACATATTCGATCTGCGACAACGGCGTCGCCGGGTTCAGCACCACTCCTGCGGATTTTCCGATGCTGCGGATATGCGACAGGGTGCGGTGCAGATGGATCGTAGCGCCGGGCTCGCAATGGACGAGCAGATGATCGGCGCCGGCCTTGGCGAAGTCGTCGAGGTAATGCTCGGGCTCGACGATCATCAGATGGACATCGACCGGTTTTGCCGTGGCCTTGCGCACGGCGGCGACGACGACCGGGCCGATCGTGATGTTGGGGACGAACCGCCCGTCCATCACATCGACATGAATCCAGTCGCCGCCGGCGCGGTCGACCGCCCGCACCTCGTCGGCAAGCCGGCCGAAATCGGCCGACAGAATCGAGGGAGCGACGATGATCGGGCGGGTCATCGCTATGGGGTAAGCGGTCGCCATTGCCGGCCGCTGCGCCACAACAGGTTTTCGGCGCCGTCGGGACCGGCGCTGCCTGCCGGATAAAATTCTAGCGGCACCGTCTTGTCCTCCGCCCACAAATCGAGGATCGGCTGCACCACCTCCCATCCAGCCTCGACGCCGTCCGCTCGGTTGAACAGGATCGCCTCGCCGATCATGCAGTCGTAAACCAGAGTCTCATAGCCGGTGCTGGGCTCGGTGTGGAAATAGTCGCTTGTAGCGGAAATCCATCCTGACCTTGCCGAGCTCGATCCGCGGACCGGGCATCTTCCCCCCGAATTGCAGGGAGACGCCCTCGTCGGGCTGGATCTGCAGGATCAGCACGTTGGGGGTCAAGATCTCGACCGGGGTGTCGCGGAACAGCGCAAACGGCGGCTGCTTGAAATGGATCGCGATCTCGGTTGTGCGACGGGTCAGCCTTTTGCCGGTGCGCAAATAGAACGGTACGCCCGCCCACCGCCAATTCTCGATGCCAAGCCGCAAGCGCGACATAGGTCTCGGTCATGCTGTCCGGTTTGACCCCCGGCTCCTGCCGATAGGCTTGAACCGCTGACGCCATTCATGGACCCAGCGGCGTATTGCCCGCGGATGACATTGCGCCGGACGGCTTCGTCGTCGAGCGGCTGCACCGCTTCGAGGACCTTGGTTTTTTCGTTGCGCACGGCGTCGGCGGCAAACGAGTTCGGCGATTCCATCGCCGTCAGGCTTAAGCAGCTGAAACACATGGTTCGGCACCATGTCGCGCAGCGCGCCGGTGACCTCGTAGAAATTGGCGCGGCGCTCGACCCCGACGGTTTCGGCGGCGGTGATCTGCACGTGATCGATATGGTCGCGGTTCCACAACGGCTCGAAGATCGCGTTCGAGAAGCGCAGCGCCATGATGTTCTGGACCGTCTCCTTGCCGAGGAAATGGTCCATGCGGAAGATCTGCGGCTCGTCCAATACCTTGAGGATGCGGGCGTTGAGCGCCTTGGCGGTGGCAAGATCGCGGCCAAACGGCTTTTCGATGATGACGCGGCGCCAACTGCCGTGCTTTTCCTCGTGCCAGCCCGGCCTCGCCGAGCCGCTCGACGATCGTGCCGAACAATTGCTCGGCGACGGCGAGGTAGAACAGGACGTTGCCGCCGGTCTTGAACTGGGCCTCGATGGTTTTGAGCAGGTCGGCGAGCTCGCGCATAGGTTTCGGGGGTGGTAAAATCGCCGGCGAAATGGGTGATGCGGCTGGCGATCAAATCCCAGGTCTTGGCGTCGAACGGCTCGGTCGTCGCCGCCGGAGGCGGTGTCCGAGACAAAGCTCCTTGACCCCTTCGGCCAGATAATCGCGATAGGCGTCCGGCCGGCTTGGGCGTGCGGTCGGCGGCGACGATCGCGAAATTGTCCGACAGCAGCTTGTCCTTGGCCAGATTATAAATCGCCGGGATCAGCAGCCGCTTGGTCAGATCGCCGCCGGCGCCAAAGATCACCATCGTGCAGGGCGGCGCCTGCGGAGCGCGCTGCGCGGTGCTCTGCTCCTTTGCCTCGGTCCGAGCGTCCATGGTTCAGTCCTTTACGATTGTGCCGGGTTCCTGATGGCCGCCGAACTCGTTGCGCATCGCCGACAGGATGCGCTCGGCAAAGGTGTGGTCCTGCCGCGAGCGGAAACGGGTATAGAGCGCCGACGACAATACCTCGGCCGGCACCGCCTCCTCGATCGCCGCCTGGATGGTCCATCGGCCTTCGCCCGAATCCGCGACCTGCCCGGTGAATTTGGATAGCTCGGGATCTTTTGCCAGCGAGATCGCGGTCAGGTCGAGCAGCCACGAGGCGATCACGCTGCCCCGCCGCCAGACCTCGGCGATATCGGGAAGGTCGAGCTGATAGCGCCGGTTTTCCGGGACCGCCGGAATGTTGACGTTGCGCAAGATGTCGAAGCCTTCGGCATAGGCCTGCATGACCCCGTATTCGATGCCGTTGTGCACCATCTTGACAAAATGCCCGGCGCCGACCGGGCCGCAATGGAGATAGCCTTCCTCGGCCCGCGGATCGAGGCCTTTACGCCCGGGGGTCCGGTCGATGTTGCCCATTCCGGGCGCCAGGGTCTTTAAGATCGGGTCGAGATGATCGACCACCGCCTTGTCGCCGCCGATCATCATGCAATAGCCGCGCTCGAAGCCCCACACGCCGCCGCTGGTGCCGACATCGACAAAGTGGATGCCCTTCGGCTTCAGCATCTCAGCGTGGCGGATGTCGTCCTGGTAGAACGAATTGCCGCCGTCGATGACGATGTCGCCTTTGGCGAGCAAGCCGCCGAGTTCGACGATCGTGGCGTCGGTGATCTGCGCCCGCCGGCAGCATGACCCAGACCGCGCGCGGCGCCGTCAGCTGCCTGACGAAGTCGGCAAGATCCTTGCTGGGTTTGGCGCCCTCGCCGGCAAACTCGTGCACGGCATCCGCGCTCTTGTCGTAGACGACGCAGCTGTGGCCGTTTTTCATCAGCCGGCGCACGATGTTGCCGCCCATGCGGCCCAAACCGATCATTCCGAGTTGCATCTAAATTCTCCTGCTGATGGGCAGTGCGCGCCGGCTTACGACAAGGCCTGATCGATGGCGACGCCGAGTGCCTCGAGACCGGCCTCGAGGCCGCCCGAGATGTGGACGCGCAATGCGCGCCGTCCGCGCTCGGCCAGGACCTCGAAATCGCCGCGCGCCTGCGCCGCCTTGACGACGCCAAAGGTGTATTTCTGACCGGGCACCGGAAGGTCCGCGGGGTCGTCGCACGTAATCTGCAGAAACACGCCGCTGTTCGGGCCGCCCTTATACGCCTGGCCGGTCGAATGCAGAAAACGCGGGCCAAAGCCGAGACAGGTCGCCGCTTTGGTGCGGTCGCGGATCATGCGGCGCCAGCGCTGCAAGGTCTCGATATGGGCAGGGTTGCGCTCGATATAGGCGAGGAGCGCGGCATAGTCGCCGGCGCCGATGCGGGCGAAATGGGCTTTCAGCGCTGCGGTCAGGCTGGTGGCGGCGGGCGCCAGCGCGGCCTCGTTCTTCGGATCGGCGAACAACTTGAAGCCAGCAGCGTCGTAGAATGGTTTTTCCTCGGGCAGGGATCCGGTTTTTTCATAGGCGGTGGTCAGATCGCGGGTCTTGACCTTGCTCGCCTCGACATCGGGCTGGTCGAACGGGTTGATGCCGATGATGGAGCCGGCGACAGCGGTCGCCATCTCCCAGCGGAAGAATTCCTGGCCGAGCTGCATCGGGTCGGAAACCACGATCCGTACTACCGGGTGACCGGCCGCTTCGAGCGCTGCGACCGCTCGGTCCTGCTCGGCATCCTGATCGGTGGCGAGGCGCAGATAGGCGAATACCCGGTCATTGCCGTAGACCGAGGGTGCGCCCAATGGTTCGGCATCGAATGGCACGATCCCCTTGCCGAGTTTGCCGGTCGACTCGGCGAGCAACTGTTCAAGCCAAGCGCCGAAATCGGCGATGCCCCGAGACGCGATGATCGTCGCCTTGTCGCGGCCGTGGCGTTGGCAGACGCCGAGGACAGCACCGAGGATCACCCCGGGATTCTCGACCGGCGGCGCGCTCGGCGCGCAGGAGCGCACCATCTCGGCTGTACTTTCGAGAAAGGCGCGCGGGTCTACGCCAATCGCCGCGGCCGGCACCATGCCGAAATTCGACAACACCGAATAGCGGCCGCCGATGCTCGGCAGCCCATGGAAGATGTGCCGGAACCCCTCGGTCCGCGCCGCCTTTTCGAGTGACGAGCCGGGATCGGTGATCGCGACAAAGCGCTTGGGCGCCTCGGCCGCGCCGACCGCCGCCTTCGCCCGTTCGAAGAAATATTGCTTGAAGATGTTGGGTTCGAGCGTGCTGCCCGATTTGCTCGACACGATGAACAGCGTATGCGCCGGGTCGATCAGGCTCTCGAAATGGCGGATCTGCGCCGGGTCGGTCGAGTCGAGCACGTGCAACGCCGGGAAGCCTGGCTTTGCCCCGAACGTCACGGCGAACACCTCGGGACCGAGGCTCGAACCGCCCATCCCGAGCAGCAGCACATCGCGGAATCCGGCTTGTCTGACGTCGGCGGCGAAGTTCTGCAGATCGGCGATCGCATTAAGCTGCTGATCGACGACCGTCAGCCAACCCACCCATTTCGCCTCGTCGGTCTCGGTCCACAGCGAGGCGTCGGCGGCCCACAGCCGCCGCACCTTGCCCTCGCGGCGCCACTCCTCGAGCGTATCCTGGACCTCCTTGTCGAGCGGAACGGGCAGTTTGCAGCTCATCTGATCGAGCTTTGCGCCGAGCACCGCGCGGCGCTTTTTCTGGACCGCGGCATAGAGCTGGTCGGCCGCGTCGGCGAATTGCCGCACGCCGTCCTCGACCAGCTTCGCGGTCACCGCCTCGATCGAAATCCCGGCGCCGGGCAATGCCGCCATCACCGCCTTGGCGCTCTCGACATCTTCTTCGAGGCTCGGGCGCGGACGGCCGTGGTCGCGATAGGCGTCCATCGTGGCCGGCGGGATCGTATTGACCGTGTCGGCGCCGATCAGCTCGTCGACATAAAGCACGTCGCTATAGGCCTTGTTCTTGGTCCCCGTGCTGGCCCACAACAGCCGCTGGGTCTGCGCCCCTTGCTGCGCCAGCCGCCGCCACCGCTCGTCGCCATAGATTTTGTTATAGAGCTCGTAGGCGAGTTTGGCGTTGGCGATCGCAACCTTGCCCTTCAGCCGTTCCAACCGCGTCTTCTCGGCCGGGTCGGCGGCCGCGGCGATGCGCTTGTCGAGCGCCTCGTCGACGAGGGTGTCGATGCGGCTGACGAAAAAGCTGGCGACACTCGCCACCTTGTGCGGATCGCCGCCCTTTCTGGCAAAGGCTTCAAGACCGGAGACATAGGCGTCGGCGACCTCGGCATAGACCTCTTGCGAAAACAACAGGGTGACGTTGATGTTGATGCCTTCGCCGATCAGGGTGCGGATTGCCGGGAGGCCGGCCTTGGTGCCGGGAACCTTGACCATCAGGTTCTCGCGGCCGACCTCGCGCCACAGCCGGCGCGCCTCCTCGATCGTCTCATGGGTCTTCATCGCGAGATAGGGTGAGACTTCGAGGCTGATAAAACCGTCGCGCCCCTGGGTCTGGTGATAAACCGGGCGTAGCGCGTCGGCCCCTTCCTGGATGTCGCGGACCGCAAGCTCCTCGAACAGCGCGCCAGGGTCGAGATCGCCACCGGCCTGGGCCGAGGCAATCAGCTCGTCGTAATCATCGCCGTGGCCGATCGCTTTTTCGAAGATCGACGGGTTCGACGTGACGCCGCGCAGCCCGTCATCGGCGATCAGCCGGGTCAAGGCGCCGGTGCGCAGTAACTCGCGGCTGACGAAATCGAGCCATACCGACTGGCCGAATTCGTTGAGTGTTCTCAGCGGATTGGGCATCGTCATTACTCCTTGCCGGCGAGCTGCTCCTTGGCAGCCGCATAAACGTGTTCAGGGGTAAACCCAAATTTGACGAGAAGCTCCTTCAGCGGCGCCGAGGCCCCGAAGGTCTTCATGCCGATGATCGTGCCTCGCAATCCAGTGTATCGCTCCCGCCCCAGGGTCGCGGTTGGGCCAGATCGGGTCAGCGGGGTCAAAGCGCAGGAAATCCTACCACGAGGCGCCATCGCCATCGGCGTGCCGGGATGGCCGGAATTGGCTTGTTGCACCGCGTCGATGCACAGAGTGCGGATGGTGTTGACGCAAAGCTCGTCGATCGACTCTGAGGGCGCCATCTTCATCTCCCCGCTACCGTGCTAACGCGGCTTATGTGGGTCGTGTTGCATGGAGTGCCGCGGCGATTTGCCCGACGATCCAATCGACCGGCTGACCGATAGCGACAGTGATCGGGTTCTCGTCCGGGCCCGGTGGTTCAAGCGCCGCGAACTGGCTATCAAGCAGGCTCGCCGGCATGAAATGACCGCGGCGGGCGGCGAGACGTCCCGCGATCAATTCGCGCGGCCCGTCGAGATAAACCAGGCGCACCCACGGGCGGTCGCCGATGATCCGGCGGCGATATTGCCGCTTGAGCGCCGAGCAGGTGATTACGCCGCAGATGCCGCGCGCCTGCCACAGGTCGATTACCCCGGCGATAGCGGCAAGCCAAGGCGCCCGGTCGGAATCGGTCAGCGGATGCCCGCTTTGCATCTTTGCCACGTTCTCCGGTGGGTGAAGCCGATCTCCCTCCACGAATTCCCAATGGAGCCGTTCCGCCAGGCGCTCCCCGACCGTCGTCTTACCGGCGCCCGAAACGCCCATGACCACGGCACCTAACGGGTCGTTACGGCTGTGCTGCACGTTCGGCCGTCCCCGCTTTCGGCGGCGTCACTATAGATCCGGGGTATCCGCCGGTCGACCCGATATTGATGAAGATAACGCGACAGCCGGAACCTGCCAAAACGATCCGCCCGACCTGACCGATCCGCTTTAAATAAAGACAGGGTTTTAAATTGCCTCGGCGCACGGTCGCGGCTCAGCGCCGGTCGGCCAGGCCGCTGCGGAACAGCGTCGGTCCGCTCGGTGCTGGGCCAAGGGAGCCGCCCAGTGGCTCAAGCGTGACCACAAGCACCGCCAGGACCTGACAGCATCCGAGTATTGGCCGGCGTCTCGGGGATCTCCTTCCGCCCGGATTGCGGCAGCAAACCTAGCGGGCGCGGCGTACCAGCGCCGGGCGGAGGCTCGAGCCACAGCTGATAGACATGGCCGGGCGGAACCGCCGGCGGATGCAGGCTGTCTACCGCGATCTGATGGGCGTCGCCGGCGAGGCGGATCGCCCACAGCGGACGCTGCCCGCCGTCCTGGACCACGGCGATGACCGGCCGCGCTGAAAAATCGGGCGGCGGGCGGCCGATCAGCGCCGCGACGAGAAGAGCCGCCGACAGTGACGGCGATCCCGGCGGCGAGCGACCGCCAGAACGCAACCTTGTCCCACAGTAGGGTAATTCCGGAGAAGCGGGAGGTCAGGTCCATGACACTTATCGCCGCCCCTTGGCCTTGATCGGCGTCACCAGCACCCGGTCGACCCGGCGGCCGTCCATCTCGACGACCTCGAACGGTAGCTGTCGGCGGTGACCCGGTCGGCGACCATCGGCACGCGATTGAGGCGCGCCATCAGATAGCCGCCGAGGGTATGAAAATCCGCGTCCTCGCCGGGCAGGTGCGACATGCCGAGCACCTGCTTCAGCTCGTCGAGCCCGACCATGCCGTCGATCAGCAAGGTTCCGTCCTCGCGCCGCACGACCTGCCGATCGGCGTCGATGTCTCCGACCAGCGCTTCGAGCATGTCGTTGAGCGCGACCAGCCCTTCGAGGTCGCCATATTCGTCGACCACCAGCGCCATCGGCTCGCCCGAACTTTTGAACACTTCGAGGGCGCGCAGCACGGTGACCGTGTTCGGCAGATAGAGCGGCGGCCGCATCGCCGCGCGGATATCGAATGGCTGCCCGGCGAGGCAGGCGGCCAGCAGGTCCTTGGCGCGGGCGATGCCGATTACCTGTTGCGTGCCGCCCTGCACGACCGGAAACCGGGAATGAGGGCTGTCGCGGATCTTGCGCCGGTTTTCTTCGGCAGGGTCGTCGAGATCGAGCCATTCGATCTGGGTGCGCGGCGTCATCACCGCGCTGATCCGCCGGTCGCCGAGGCGCAGCGCCATCTCGACGATCGCGGTCTCGGCTTGCGGGATATGGCCGGTCGCTGCACCCTCGCGCAGCATGAAGCTGATCTCTTCGTCGGTCACCGGGGGCGCGCCGTCTCCGCGCAACGGCAACAGGCGCAACACCAGATCGGTCGAAGCGCTCAGGAACCATTCGATCGGCGCTCCCGCCCGTGCTATCCCCCGCATCAGCCGCGCCATTGCGGCGGCGATCCGCTCGGGATGAGCGAGCGCGATGCGCTTCGGCACCAGCTCGCCGATGATCAGCGACAGATACGAAATCCCGATCACCACGATCGCCATGCTGATCACATGCGCGTAGCGCGCGACAAACCCGGAACCGCCTTCGAACACGTTCTGCAGATGATCGCCCAGCGTGGCTTGGCCGAACGTGCCCGACAACACGGCGATCACGGTGATCCCGATCTGGACCGTCGCCAGTAGCCGCGAGGGGTCCGATTTCAGCTCGAGCGCTGCCTGCGCGCCGAGATTGCCGGCCTCGTTGAGCGCCCTCAGGCGGGCCATGCGCGCCGACACCAGCGCGATCTCGGCCATCGCAAAAAAGCCGTTCAGCAACACCAGCAGCAGGACGACCGTGATCGGCAGAATCAGCATCGCAATCGCCCCTCGGGATCACGGGCGAGCCAAACGCGTCGCCGCCGGCTACGGGGTCGGACAACAGGATCGCCCCCACAAAAAACCGCCTTGGGGCACGCGCCTCTCCACCGGCAGGCCGTGCCTGGCGGCGAACCCTCGGCCGGCGGATCACCACGATCCACCGGCATCGCAGCCGTGTTCAGCGCGAATAGTATTCGACGACGAGATTGGGCTCCATCGATACCGGATAGGGCACGTCGCCAGGCTTGGGCGCGCGGATAAATCGGCCCTTCATGCGGTCGTGGTCGATCTCGACATAATCGGGAATGTCGCGCTCGCCCGATTTCGCCGCCTCGAGCACCAGCGCCATCGCCTTGGCCTTGGCGCCGAGCTCGATCTCGTCGCCGTCGCGAACCGGATAGGACGGGATCGTCACCCGCCGGCTGTTGACCCGGACATGCCCGTGATTGACCAACTGGCGCGCGGCAAACGGTGTCGGCACCAGCTTCATGCGATAGACGACCGCGTCGAGCCGGCGTTCGAGCAGCTCGATCAGATTGTCGCCGGTGTCGCCGCGGCGCCGCACCGCTTCCTCATAGAGCCGGCGGAACTGGCGCTCGCCGAGATTGGCGTAATAGCCCTTCAGCTTCTGTTTGGCGGCGAGCTGGGTCCCAAAATCCGACGGCTTCTTGCGCCGCTGGCCGTGCTGGCCGGGGCCGTATTCGCGGCGATTGAGCGGGCTTTTGGGCCGGCCCCACAGATTGACCCCGAGGCGGCGGTTGATCTTGTATTTCGGTTCCTGACGCTTGCTGCTCATCAGACATGGGTCCGTTTCATGTTGTTGTTGTCCCGATAGGGCTGTCCGCGCACGAAGGTGGCGGGGCCGGGGCAACTTCGCCCGCATTCTCAGGAATCGCCAAAGCTACAACCGGCCGCCCGCGAAAGTCAAACCGCGATCCGGCATGAGGGCATTGATTCAGTTCTTATCGATATCTATTTTCGATATCATGACCGCATGAATCGGCGCCACCGCCGTACCCTCGCTCAGATCTTTGCGGAGCCGACCCCTGCTGACCTTCGGTGGAACGAGGTCGAGGCGCTGTTGCGGGCCGTCGGAGCCGAGATCAGTGAAGGAGCGGGAAGTCGTGTGCGAATCGCGCTGGGCGGCGTGCGGGCGGTGTTCCACCGACCACATCCAAGCCCCGAAACCAAGCGCGGGCTGGTGCGCGCCGTGCGGGATTTCCTCGCCGCCGCAGGCGTGAAATCCGAGGAGGAATAACATCGATGCTCGAATACAAAGGGTACATTGGAACTGTCGAGGCCGACGGTGGGACTTTTCTGGGTCGAGTCGCCGGGCTTCGCGATGTCGTTACCTTTGAGGGCGGGACCTTCGCCGAAGTCGAGCAGGCCTTCCGCGACAGCATCGAAGATTATCTTGCCTTCTGCGCGGAACGCGGTGAGGCGCCGGACCGGCCGCATACCGGCAAGATACTTCTTCGCGCGAGCCCAGAGACGCACCGGCGCGCGGCAACGCGCGCCCAAGCCGAGGGCGTCAGTCTCAATCAATCGATCGCGCGACGGATCGAGAGCGGCTGTTAAGTGCAGCTTTTCCGCCCTCGCCCACTACTCGGCAGCCGCCGCCGCGGCGCGGTTGGCCCGCTTGCGGTCGTTCGGATCGAGCAGCCGCTTCCTGAAGCGGATCGATTTCGGGGTGACCTCGACCAGTTCGTCGTCGCCGACATAGGCGATCGCCTGTTCGAGGCTCATGATCTGCGGCGGGGTCAGCCGCACCGCCTCGTCCTTGGCCGTGGTGCGGATGTTGGTCAGCTGCTTGCCCTTGGCCGGGTTGACGTCGAGGTCGTTGCCGCGAGTGTGGGCGCCGATGATCATCCCCTCATAGATCTGCGCGCCGGGCTCGATGAACATCGGCCCGCGCTCTTCGAGGTTCCACAGCGCATAGGCGATCGCGACCCCGTTGGCGGTCGAAACCAGGACGCCGTTGCGCCTGCCCTCGATCGACCCCTTGTGCGGGGCGTAGCCGTGGAACAGCCGGCTCATCACCCCGGTGCCGCGGGTATCGGTCAGAAACTCGCCCTGATAGCCGATCAGCCCGCGAGTCGGCCCGAGAAAGGTCAGCCGCAACTTGCCGCCGCCCGAAGGCCGCATCTCCTGCATCTCGGCCTTGCGGCGGCTCATCTTGTCGACGACGATGCCGGCAAATTCCTCGTCGACATCGACCACGACCTCCTCGATCGGCTCCAGCCGTTGGCGCGTCGCCGGGTCGGTCTTGAACAAGACCCGCGGGCGCGAGATCGACATTTCGTAGCCCTCGCGCCGCATCGTCTCGATCAGCACGCCGAGCTGCAATTCGCCGCGGCCGGCGACCTCGAACGCGTCCTTCTGCGAGCTTTGGGTTACCTGGATCGCGACATTGCCCTCGGCCTCGCGAAACAGGCGCTCGCCGATCATCCGCGAGGTGACCTTCGTCCCCTCGCGCCCGGCGAGCGGGCTGTCGTTGACCGAAAAGGTCATCGCCAGGGTCGGCGGGTCGATCGGATCCGCCGGAAGCGGCGTCACGACCTCCGGTGCGCAGATCGTGTCGGCGACGGTGGTCTGCGTCAGTCCGGCGACGGCGATGATGTCGCCGGCCTGGGCCTCCTCGATCGGGCGCCGGTCGAGGCCGCGAAACGCCTGCAATTTGGTCAGCCGCGCCTGCTCGATGACACGGCCGTCGCGGGCCAGCGACTTGACCGGCATGTTGAGCCGCGCCACGCCCGAATGGATAAGCCCGGTCAGCACCCGGCCGAGATAGGGGTCGTAGTCCAACGTCGTCGCCAGCATCGCGAATGGCGCGTCCGGATCGGCCTTGGGCGCCGGCACATGCGCCAGGATCAGCTCGAACAACGGCGCCAGATCGCGGCGCGGGGCGATCGCATCGGTCACCGCCCAGCCATTGCGGCCAGAGGCGAAGACCGTCGGGAAATCGAGCTGCGCCTCGCTCGCATCGAGCACCGCGAACAGGTCGAAGATCTCGTTATGGACCACGCCGGGGCGGGCGTCGGGCCGGTCGACCTTGTTGATCACGACGATCGGGCGCAGGCCTTGACGCAAGGCCTTGCCGAGCACGAACTTGGTCTGCGGCATCGGCCCCTCGGCGGCGTCGACCAATACCAGGACGCCGTCGACCATGCTGAGGATGCGCTCGACCTCGCCGCCGAAATCGGCATGGCCCGGGGTGTCGACGATGTTGATGCGCACGTCGCGCCACAGGACCGAGGTGCATTTCGCCAGGATCGTGATGCCGCGTTCGCGCTCGAGCTCGTTCGAGTCGAGCGCCCGCTCGGCCACCTGCTGATTGGCGCGAAAGGCGCCTGATTGGCGCAGCATCGCGTCGACCAGGGTGGTCTTGCCATGGTCGACATGAGCGATGATGGCGATGTTGCGGATATCCATGCGGAAACCTGCCGGCTCCCCGGCCGGCGGCCAAGGCGATGGGATGAGGCTCAGACCAAGCCGGCCTCCGCAATGAGACGTGACAGAGCGGTCTCGGGGCGGGCGCCGACATGGCTAATGATTTCGGCAGCGCACAAGCTGCCGATCCTGCCGCAGGTGGGGAGTGGCAGACCGTGGGTCAAGCCATAGAGAAAACCGCTGGCGTAGAGATCGCCCGCTCCGGTGGTGTCGACGACCCGCGTCACCGGCGCGGCCGCGACCCGATGCTCCTCGCTGTTGGCCAAGATGACGCTGCCGGCGGCACTGCGGGTCAGGGCTGCGATTGCCACATGGCCACGCACCGCCGCGGCCGCTGCGGCAAAGTCATTGGTCTCGTAAAGCGAGCAGATCTCGATCTCATTGGCGAACAGGATGTCGACATGACCGTCGACGAGATCGCGAAACGCCCCCCGATGGCGCTCGACGCAAAACGGGTCGGACAGCGACAGCGCGACCTGATGCCCAGCGGCATGGGCGACCGCGGCGGCCTTGCGAAACGCTTGCTGCGCCAGCGGCGGGTCGAACAGATAGCCTTCGAGATAGGTCACCTGAGCCGCGCCGAGGATGTCGGCGTCGATGTCGTCGGGCCCGAGCGCTACGCAGGCGCCCAAATAGGTGTTCAAAGTGCGTTGCCCATCCGACGTGACCAAAATCAAGCAGCGCGCGGTGCCGGGGCCGCCCGTTGCCGCCGGCGTGTCGAAATGCACCCCTTGCGCGGTCAGATCGTGGCGGTAGACCTCGCCCAGCAGGTCGTCGCGCACCTTGCCGATAAAGGCGCCGTTGCCGCCGAGCGAGGCGATGCCGGCCATCGTGTTGCCCGCCGATCCGCCGGAAGCCTCGATCGCCGGTCCCATCATCCGATAAAGTGCATCGGCGCGCTCGGCATCGATCAGGGCCATCGTTCCCTTGACCAGCGCCTCTTTCTGCAGAAACGCTTCATCGGCACGCGCGATCACATCGACAATCGCATTGCCGATACCGACAACATCAATACCAGCTTGCGCCATTTGCGGATGAATTACCTGAGCGAGGAGTTGCGGGCCGCGGAGTATAGGGGTAATTCGCCGGCCGGCAAGCACCGGCGGCCGCCCCCTGTTCCCGTTATTGATCTAGGCTATTCACACTTCGCGTATGGGTTTTGCCGCAGCGGGTGACGCGGCGAGCCCTATTCAGCGGCCTGGCGGGCGGGCTCGGGGGTAGGCGTCGCGGCGGGCAGACGCGGCACGACCTCGTTGGCCATCAGGCGGATGCCTTTTTCGGCTTCCTGGTGGTCGAGAAAGCCCGAGCGTCCGATAAAGATGAAATTGGCGAAGCCGCCGACCTTGTCGTAGATGTCCATGATCTGCTTGTAGACCGTGTCGGGGTTGCCGGCGCACAGGATGCCACGAGCGATCGCCTGCTCGGCGGTGATGCCGATCAGGCTTTGGCCCGGACGCATATTGGCTTGGCTCCCTGGCCGCGGCTCCGTACGGTAATTCTGCGTGGTCACTTCCGGCGGCGATCGTCCCGGCAGGAATTTCGACATCTGTGGCGACTGCTTGAGGCTGGTATTCAGGAACCACAGCAATTTGCTGCCGACCCGGATGCCCTCCTCGTCGGTGTCGCCGACATAGGCGAGCGCGGCATAGGCGAAGCGGTCGGTGCCGGCTGCCGGCAGTCCGGCCTCGCTGCGCGCCGCGCGATAGGCGTCGAAGGCGCGCTTGCTGGCCTCGGGGCCGCGCAAGACCAGCGCGTTGACCATGCCGCGCCGGCCGAGCTCGGCCGAAGTCTCGGGATCGCCGGTCGCAGCCCACATCGGCGGGTGCGGGCGCTGGTAGACCGGCGGCCAGATGTTGACGTGGCGGTGGGTGAAATGCTTGCCCTCCCAGCTGAACGGGCCGTCATGCGAGGTCAAAGTCTTTTGAATAAGGTCGATCGCCTCCCAGAAGCGGTCGACGTAGCCGACCGGGTTGGCATTGCCGGACACCATCTCGCTGTCGCCCGATTTGACGAAGCCGATGTCGAGTCGTCCACGCGAGATCACGTCGGCGGTCGCATATTCTTCGGCGACCCGCACCGGGTCGGGGCGGATCGTGATCAGGGTGCCGAGGCTGAGGATGCGGACCTTCCGGGTCTGCCGGGCGAGTATGCCGAGGATCATCGGGCTCGCGCCGTAGAGGCTGTTGATGCCGGAATGATGCTCGATCGAGACGACGTTGACGCCGAGATCGTCGCACAACAGGTGCTCGTCGAGGCATTCCTCGAACAAATTCGCCGAGATCTGCGGATCGCAATATCTGTTGGGCAGGCTCGCGCGCACCGACGGCGCTGCGTCAAGAACCTCCTGCGGCACAAACGGGTAGACGTTCTCGCAGTGATACCAAGCTCGCATCTTTCGAATCCGATTATTGCTCGAGGAAACGGGCCACGGGCTCTGCAAAAGCCGCGGGCTGCTCGATCTCGGGATGGTGGCCGGCCCGCTCGATCAGCTCGAAGCGGGAGCCGGGGATCATTCCGGCATAGGCGCGGCCATAATCGGGGCTGACCACTCCGTCGCTCGCGCCCCACAACAACAGGGTCGGCGCATTGATCCGGCCGAGCCAACGCGGCAGCTGCGGGTTGTACATGTAGGGGTGCCACGCATAGAGGCACAGCGCCTCGCGGTTGCGCGCGTGGACAACCAGAGCCTCATCCGACATCGCGTTGAAATCGGGCGCAAACCTGTCGGGGTCGTGCCAGCTGCGCCGGCGAACTTCGTCGGGCGATTTGTTGAAGATGTCGAGGATGTCCGGGGTCTCGCGGTCGCTGATCTTGATCCCGACGGGATCGACAAGAACGAGCTTGTCGAGCCGATGGCTGCATGCCGCAGCGATTTCGGCCGCGAGCCAGCCGCCGAACGAAAAGCCGATCAGGCTCACCTTGTCGCCCGGCAGCGCGTCGAGAACGGCAAGGTAGAGATGGACGAGATCATAGACCGTGTCGAAATCGCGCGGCCGCGGCGAATGGCCAAATCCGGGCGAGGAGGGCGCGACGATCTCGATGTGACGGCCGAGCAGGTCGAGAAAGGGCGCCTCGGCGTCGACGGTGTCGAAGCCGTGCAGCAACAGCGCCGCCCGCCCCGCCCCACGGCGCAGCACTTCGAGCTCGATCCCTTGCACCGTCAGCCGATCCGCGGCCGATCTCCCGCTCGCCATCGTATTCCTTCCTTGCGCCCGAGCCTTTCGGCGCGCAGGTATATAGCCTCGATCGCGCCCAGGTGGGAACCAATGTTGGGTGCGGCCACCCCGCAGATTTCCGTCGCGGCCGCGATTATCGCAAGGCGGCTTACCGTGGCGCCCAGCGTCATCGATGAGGAGCGCCCCTGGAACGCTGCCTGCGGAAGACTACATTTGCGGCGACCGGATAGCGGCTCTGCCACGCGCTGACAGCGGCAGCGGCGCAGGATCATCCGGAACCCATTTCCCGACCCGTCGCTGACGGGCCGTTTGCCGCGAAGGCTCCGATGATCGCGACCTCACGCCTGCACCGCCCGGCCGTCAGGGCCACTGCTGCCGCCCTGATGTCGCTCACCCTTTACGGCTGCGACAGCGCCGGGGCCGGCACCTCCGCCGCATCCCGGCGATCCCGCCGATTTCAGCCTGCTGCAACAAGTCGCTCGACAAGTCCAGAGAAGCTATGTCGAGCCGGTGACGAGCGACGAGCTGACCGAAGATGCCCTGAAGGGCATGCTGACCCGGCTCGACCCGCATTCCGATTACATGGACCAGGACCAATACCAGCAGATGACCGCGGTGACGCGCGGAGAGTTCGGCGGCATCGGCATCGAGCTGACATTGGAAGGAAAGGTGCCCGAAGTCATCGCTCCGATCGACGGCACCCCCGCCGCCAATGCCGGGATCGAACCCGGTGACCGCATCGTCAAGATCGACGGGCTGCCGACCGACCGGCATGGATGTCGAGGCGATCGTCAAGCGGCTGCGCGGCTCTGCAGGCTCCAAGGTGACGCTTCGAGATCGCGCGCAGCGACCGGCCGCCCTTCGATCTGACTTTGACCCGGAACATCATCCACGTCGTCTCGGTCAAATCGGCGCTCAAATCCGACAGGATCGGCTATGCCCGGATCACCACCTTCTACCGAGAACACGGCAGCCGAACTCGCCGACGCCATCGCCCGGCTGAAGCAGCAGGCGCAGGGCCGGCTGAACGGCCTTGTCCTCGATTTGCGCAACGATCCCGGCGGCCTGCTCGACGCCTCGGTCGATGTGACCGGCGAGTTTATCGACGGCGGCGTCGTGGTCACAACCAAGGGCCGCAACAGCGACGACGACCGCGTCTATCGCGCGCCGGTCGCCGGCGATCTGATCCAGGGCGTCCCGATCGTCGTGCTGATCAACAGCGCGTCGGCTTCCGCCGCGGAGATCGTCGCCGGAGCGCTGCAGGACGATCACCGGGCGACGATCATGGGCACCCGCAGCTTTCGGCAAGGGCTCGGTGCAGACGATCATCCCGATCGAGGGGCATGGCGCCCTGCGGCTTGACGACGGCGCTCTACTACACGCCGTCGGGCCGCTCGATCCAGGGCCAGGGGATCAACCCAGACATCGTCGTTACCCTGCCAAAGAGCGAGCAGGTGGCCAACGCCGTCCTCAGCCACGAGAGCGACCTTTACGGGGCGCTGAAGAATAGCGGCTCGCTCAACCCCGTCGCCGCCGGCGAACCGGACGCCTTTCGCAGAGCGGTCTCGAGACGGCCGAGCATCCGATCAAGCCGCTGATCATCGGCACCGCCAAGGACGCCCAGCTCGAAGCGGCGGTGGACTATCTGCAGCGGGCGGTGCGCCGCGACGCCGGCGCCCACCCCGGCTGATCATAGGTCAACGGGTTGCCGCCCCGCGCGGCGGCGCGGGAATTCGCAGGACGAAGAAGGTCCGATTGCATCACCTCCCGGCGCGCAGGATGCGCACTGCGGCGTCGGCGAAGATTTGGGCGCCGAGGACGATGTCCTCTTCCTTGGTGTCTTCGGACCAATGATGGCTGATCCCGCCGAGACTGGGGATGAACATCATCCCGGCGGACATGCGTTCGGACAGGATCGCGGCGTCATGGCCGGCCGCACTCGGCATGCGCATGTGCATGCCCGGCGCATAGTCCCCGGCCGCCGCCTCGATCAGCGCCTGAAAGCCCTTATCCATCGGCCGCGGTTCGGTCCGCCCGATCGGCTCGAGCGCGCACCGGCAGGGCCCGGCGCGGTCGGCTTCGTCCACGAGCTGATGCAATTTCTTCTCGAACATGTCGAGGCGCTCGGGGTCGGTATCGCGGAACTGAACCTGCATTTCGGCATGGCCGGGGACGACCGAGGGCGCATTCGGCTCTAGCAGCATGCGGCCGATCGTCCACACCGTGCGCGGGCCGGCGATCTCGGGAAAGCTGTCGTGGATGCGCGTCGCCAGCCGCACCATCGCTACCCCGGCATCCTTGCGTCGGATCATGCGCGTCGTGCCGGCATGGTTCTGCTCGCCAGTCAAGGAGAGCCGAAAATTACGGATGCCCACGATCGCCTCGACGACCCCGATACGCAGCCCGCTCGAGTCGAGCGTGTCGCCCTGCTCGATGTGCGCTTCGAGATAGCCGATATGGCGACCGGGTTCGAAATGTTCGCGCGGCCGGCCGGCGAACTCGGCCCGCGCCAGCGCCTCGCGTAGCGGTGTCCCGTCGTCGCGGCCTCGCGCCTGGTCGATCTCGTCCTCGTCGAGCGCGCCGATGAACGAGCGGCTGCCGAGATAGCCGCCGTAATGGCCTTCCTCATCGGCCCAGGCCGCGACCTCGATACCGAGACAGGCGCTGTCCGGGTCGGCGGCGAAGGCGCGGGCCAATTCCAGCCCGTAGATCACCCCCAAGGCGCCGTCGAGCCAGCCGCCATAAGGCTGGGTCTCGAGATGCGACCCGACCAGCAGCAGCCGCGGCCGGGGATTGCGGCCGATCACATTGCCGATGCCGTCGATCACCGGCTCGAGCCCGGCCTCGCGTAGCTTCCCGGCGAGCCAATGCCGCAACTCGACATCGGCCGGCGAATAAGTCGGGCGATGGACACCAGTTTTATAGCGGCCGAATTCAGCAAGCCGATGGAGGTCGGCGACGACACGATGTCCGTCGATGGCCGGCATATTGTTTTGCCTTCGCCCGTGGCGATCGGCCGAAGACTAGCCTAGGATCGGGGCAGACGGAAACCGCTCCCGGTGCCCGGCATGCCCGATCCTCCTTCACCCGCTTCACCCGCGCCCCACCCTCCCTTGCGAGCGGGGGAGGGTGGGGGCCCCCGCGTGGCGCTGCTCGGCTTTTCGATCGAGTGCAACAAATTCGCGCCGGTCGCGACCAAGGCACACTTCACCGCGCGCACCTATCTCGAAGGTGATGCGATCGTCGCCGAGGCGCGCGCGCCAGCGCCGGTTATGCTGCCCGAAACACCGGGTTTCGTCGCGGCAATGGATGCCTCGGGCCCGTGGGCGCCGGTCGGCATCGCGCTGGCGATGACCGAGCCGAATGGGCCGGTCGAGCATGGTTTCTTTGTCGAGCTGCTCGACACGATCGAGCACCGGCTGAAAGCGGCGTTGCCGGTCGACGCGATTTATATCTGCTCGCACGGCGCGGCGCTGACGACCGAGGAGGACGATCCCGACGGGGTGCTGTTCGCAAAGGTCAGGGAAATTGCCGGGCCGGACGTTCCGATCGCAGCAACGCTCGACCTGCACGCCAATGTCTCCGAACGCATGGTGCGGTCGCTCGACGCGTTTATCGGCTATCGTACCAACCCGCATCTCGACATGCGCGAGCGCGGCGCTGAGGCGGCCGCGGCGATCCGCGAAATGCTGGCCGGGCTCCGCCCGCAGGCGGCCTTCATCCGCTTGCCGATCGTGCCGCCGACTGTGACGTTGCTGACATCAGCCGGCCCTTATGCCGAGATGATCGATCTCGGCCAGCGCCGCATGAACCCGGAGATCATGAACGTCTCGGCTATGGGTGGCTTTGCCTTTGCCGATGCCGCCACATGCGGGCTGAGCGTGGTCGTAACCGCGCGGCACGACAAGCGCGCCGCCGAGACACTTGCCCGCGAAATCGCTGCACTCGGCTGGGCCAACCGGGCGCGCTTTTATCCACATCTCACCTCGCTCGACGACGCGGTGGCGAAGGCCCTCGCAGTCGGGCGCGATCCCTCGCTGCCGGCGCTCGCCTTTGCCGATGTCGCCGACAATCCGGGCGGCGGCGGGCGCGGCAACACTGTCTTTCTGCTGCGCGCGTTTTACGAGGCCGGGGTACGCGATGGGCTGCTCGGCGTGTTTTATGACCCGCCGCTTGCTGCCGAAGCGCACCGCTACGGGCGGCATTACCAGTTCGACGCGCGTTTCAATCGAGAGGAATCCACCGAATTCTCCGAGCCCTGGTCGGCTCCGGCTCGGGTCACATCGCTGACCGATGGCAATCGTGTCGGCCGCCGCGGCATTTATGCCGGCATGCGGCTCGAACTCGGACCGTGCGCGGCGTTGCAGGTCGGCGGCGTAACGGCCGTCGTCATCTCACACCGGGTGCAGTGCGCGGACCCGATTTTTTTCGAGATGATGGGGCTCGACATCGGCCGGGCGCGTTCGGTCGCGGTCAAGTCACGCGGTCATTTCCGCGGCGGCTTCGACGAGTTTTTCGGCCCGGACCAGATCGTCGAGGTCGACCTGCCCGGCCTGACCTCGCCTGTTCTGAGCCGCTTCGACTGGGAGCGGCTGCCGCGCCCCGTCATCCCGCTCGACGACAACGTCGAGTGGCACGTCCCTTAATTCGCCCTGCAACGGAGAAAACTCATGCCGGTAACCCCGCCTTCGCCTGCTCGCGAACAGGTTCGACCGATCGTGCCGAAACTGATCGATCTCGCTGACAGGGTTGTCTATGGCGATGTCTGGGAGCGCCCAGGCCTGTCGAAACGCGACCGCAGCCTGATCACGGTAGCGACCCTGGTCGCGCTCGGACGCGAGAGGCAGCTGGTCGGGCATCTCGGCCGGGCGCTCGACAACGGGCTCAGCAAAGAGGAGTTGGGTGAGCTGATCACCCATCTCGCCTTCTACGCCGGATGGCCGGCGGCGATGACCGCGGCATTGGTGGCAAAGGACGTGTTCGCGGCGCGGTAACCCATGATTCTCGCCGCGCAACACCGGGATGCGATGAAGCGCTTCTCGCACGCGATCGGCGTGTCGGCTCTGCTGGTTCTGCTGTCGGCCGGGCTTGCCGCCCGCGACACGGCGCCGGCGGGTCAATGGACCACAACCGATCCACCGATCAATATTGCCCATATCCAGACCGGTGCAATCAACCGGCGGGGCGAGGCGGTCGGCTATCACCACCGGCCGAACGGGGTCGACCCGCCGAGTGCTCGCGTGCTGCGGATCCTCCAGCCGCCGGACGTGAACGGCGTCTATCGGGCCCGTGTCGCCCTGCGCGATCCGGCGAGCGGTGAGTGGATCGACAAGCGGGCTTCCTCGACCTTTTTCCCGGACGCGATGTCCGATGACGAAGTCATCGAGGCGGTGCTCGCCGCCTTCCATCACGGACAAATGCGTGGCGATGGCGAGTTCTCCGGTGATTCGGGGCACGGCTTTGCAATCGAGGGCTGGTATCAGCGCGGCCGGATCAACGCGGCCTACCCGCTGCGCGGCCCGTGATGTCTCAGCGAGGTCTGATCACGGCACGGCGGCACTATGCCGGACATCTCGAAGGCCGCGCACGACCTGGCAGCGGTCGCCACGGCGAAATCCTGGCGAGCTTTCTGCAAAGCGACGTGCAGGGCGATCTTGCCGCTGCCCGGGCATTGGTAGCCGAGATTAACGCGGTGGAGCGCGGCGAAGCGCCGCAGCCGGCGGCGGTCGGCAATGCCTATTCGATCGAGATCTCTCCCGATCGAGTTACGATCCGCAACGCCGTCATCGAGGATTCGCGTCCCGAGCATTACGGCTTTTACGAGCTACGCCAGGCGATCGAAACCTGGATCGCCGCGATCGAGCGCGCCCGCCGTAACCCCGGCTGACGGCAATCACTGGAGCCGCCGGCGCGAATTCGCGCATAGTGCCGCGATGAACGATGCGCCGGTCCAGGAATTTCGAGCGTCGACGACAGAACGCAAACCGGCGGTGCGGCCGCGCGACGCTGCCTCGCTGGTTCTGCTGCGCGGCGCGGGCCCCACGCTCGAAGTTCTGGTCGGCCGCCGCCCGCTCGCCGCGCGGTTCATGCCAGGCGTTTATGTCTTTCCCGGCGGCGCCATCGACCCGCCAGATCGGCGTCCCTGGATGGTCGAGACCGCGACCGAGCGGCTCGCTCCGAGGCTCGCGCGGGCGGCCAGGGCGGCGCTGCGGGAGACCTGGGAGGAAGTGGGCGTCCTGGTCGGCCGTCCGGCTGAGACCACGTCGTCGGATTTGAGCACGCCAGCGGAGGGCGCGATCGAACGGGCCTACCGCCGGCGCGGCCTCGCGGCGGCGATGGATCTGTTGACCTATGTCGGTCGAGCGATCACCCCGTCGCATTCGAGCCGCCGTTTCAACACCCGGTTCTTTCTGGCTGACGGTGAAAGCGTTTTTGGGGAGCCAAGGGCGAGTACCGAACTCGAAGACGTGCGCTGGCACCCGCTGGGCACCGGCGATCTGGAGGACGGGCTGCGCGACGTTACCCGCTTCATGCTGGCGCGTGCCGTAGCGCTGCGCAGCGGCAACGCTGCCCGCGAGCCGCCGCTCTTTTATTGGGGCAAGAACGCGCGCCGCATCGGCATCTGCCGCGAAGCCGCGCGCTGAGAATCGGTCAGCGCGCCTCAGTGCCGAGCACTGACGGCCGCTGCCGGGTCGAATCTGCGTCGGCGCCGATCCCCATCGCCCTGCCGTGCGTCTCGACCCCGAGGATCAGGAACGACAGTCGCCACCAGCGCCATGCAGAAGGCGAGGAACAGATAGGCCGGCAACACCGCATCCGCCGTCGCTTTGCGGCGACAGGATGTTGCTGGTGCCGGCGATCAGCGCCAGGCTCAACGGGCCGAGGATCTTGCCGACGCCGTTCGCCGCCTGGCCCAAACCCGAGGCACGGGCGCCGAGACTCACGCCGTAGCTCTCGACCGTATACGGGGCAAGGTTCGAGAAACCGCCCTCGATGAAGAAAGTCGAGGCGCACAGCAGAATCACCATCAGCGGCAAGCCGACGACGACGACATCGTGGTAGTAGCCGGCGGCGGCGAGCGCGATGACCCCGCCGAACCCCCAAATGACGCCGAGCGGACGGCGGCCCGATCAGCGGCGCCAGGAAGGTAACGAAGATCTTGCCGACGACGCCGCCAAGGGCGACGAAAATGAAATACGCGGCGGCCTGCGGCACCGGACACCTTGAGCACCATTGCGACGATCGTCGGTCCCCACAGATAGACGCCGTAGCCTGCCGTCGAAGAGCCGCCCCAGATCAGCACCGTCTCCCAAAACATGCGAGGCTGATGATAAAGTTCCGATAGCTTGCCGCGCGGCTGGGTTGCTGGCCGGACGGTCGGCAACGGCACCGATCGCAGTGGCAGGTCGAGCTGCTTGCGCAACCCCGGTCGCGGGCTTCGGCAAATCGCCCCTTGGCCACGAGCCAGCGCACCGATTCGGGCACGAAGATCCAGATCAGTATGCCGACAAAGGCCGGTGCAACGCCGAGCATCGCGACGCCGCGCCAGCCGAGCGCCGCGAGCAATGCCGCCGAGGTGGTCGAGGCGAGCAGACCGCCCGCCGACGCGAAGACGATGTAGAAGCTGGTCAGCAGGGTGCGGCGCCGGGTCGGGGTCAATTCGACCAGGATCGTCAGGGAGGGTGTCACACCCGCCGTCAGGCCGACACCGACAAAAAAGCGCAGGATCGCAAAGATCTGCCACGACCCGCTCGGCACGAGGCCGATCAGGCCGGCGGCAACGGCACAGATAAAGGTGCCGATGATCATCTGAGACTTGCGGCCCCACATATCGGCGAACCCGCCGAAGACCAGCGCGCCCAGGACCGAGCCAATGCCCCCGCTGTAGAGGATCAGCGCCGATTGGCCGTAGGTCAGGTGCCATTGCGGCCCGAGCACCGCGAGCAGGTAACCGACCACCAGGAAATCAAAGAATTCGAGGACGAACAGCGCCGAGAGCAGCACGAAGCTGACCCAATAGCGCCGGTTGAGCGGCGCCGTGTCAAACAGCGCCAGCAAATCGTCCGAAGTCCGACCCGGCATTTCCTCCTCCTTTCGGCGGCGAGTTCGATAGTCCGCTCCGCCGTCTCCGATCGGAGATTTAGGCCGCTCTCCTCCGAGACGTCAACCCGGCCCTGTCCGCTTGTCAGCGCGTCTCGGCGCCGAGCACGACCCGCCGCCGCACGGTCGGCTGTTCCGCATCGCCGACCGACATCGCTCGGCCGTGGGTCTCCCGGCCGAGAAGGGCGAAGGACAGCCCGACCAGCGCCATCCCGAAGGCCAGAACCAGGAACGACGGGAACAATGCCCCCGCGGTTGCCTTCGGCGAGACGAAATTGCTGGTTCCCGCGATCAGCGCCAGGCTCAACGGCCCGAGGATTTTGCCGACGCCGTTTGCGGTCTGCCCAAGCCCCGAGGCGCGGGCGCCGAGCCGCACTCCATAGCTTTCAACCGTGTAAGGCGCCAGGTTCGAGAAGCTGCCGTCGATACAGAACGCCGAAGCCGCCAAGAATACAACGATCAACGGAACGCTGCCGATGAATACGCTGCCATAATACCCGGCAGCGGCGAGAGCGACGACCCCGCCGAACCCCCAGATTGCGCCTAGCAACCGCCGGCCGATCAGCGGTGCCAGAAACGACACGATGATCTTGCCAACGATCCCGGCGCCGGTGACATAGATGAAGTACTTGGCGGCTTGCGGCACCGGAACTTTGAGCAGCAGAGCGACGACGGTCGGGCCCCACAGATAGATGCCATAGGCCGCTGTCGCGGCGCCTCCCCAGATCAGTATAGTCTCCCAGAACTGCCGGGCTGCTGGAGAAGCTCCGACAGCCGGCCGCGTGGAACAGAGGCGGGCATCACCGTCGGCAATGGCACCGACTGGAGCGGCAGCCCGAGGTGTTCGGCGACCTTGGCGCGCGCCTCGGCAAATCGGCCCTTGGCTGTCAGCCAGCGTACCGATTCGGGAACAAAGAATGCAGCGAGCACGCCGACCACCGCGACCGAGATGCCGAGCATGGCCATCCCCCGCCAGCCGATAGCCGCCAGCAGCGCCGCCGAGGTGATCGAGGCAAGGAACCCGCCGGCGGTCGCGAACACCACGTAAAAGCTCGTGACCATGGTGCGGTGCCGGGTCGGCGTCAGCTCGACGACGATCGTCAAGGCCGGAACCACCGCCGCCGTCAGACCGAGACCGACGACAAAGCGCAGCAACGCAAAAAGTTGCCAAGCGCCGTCCGGCACGAAGCCGATCAGCGCCGCGCCGATCCCACAGATGAATGTACCGATGATCATCTGCGCCTTGCGCCCTGAGGCGTCTGCCAAGCCGCCGAAGACCAGTGCGCCGACGATCGAACCGACACCGCCGCTGTAGAGGATCAGCGCCGATTGTCCATAGGTCAGATGCCATTGCGGCCCGACCACCGCCAACAGGAACGCAACGATCGAGAAATCGAAGAATTCGAGAACCGTGATCGCCGACAATACGGCGAAAGCCACCCAATAGCGGCGGTTGAGCGGCGCGCTGTCGAACAGCGCCAGCAGGTCCTCAGAGGTTTGACCGGGCATTTTCTATTCCCTCTCAGGGCCGTCACCGGCGGCCCATTCGTTAACATTGGGTGAACGAATAGGCGCTGGACCGCCGGGCCGTCAACCGGCCGCCGCCGTCAAGGGTCCAACAGCGCGGTCGGGAATGGCTGGGGCCAGCTGATTGACCGCGTCGGCCAGCATGCGGTACTTGATTTGAGCGACGTTGACATCGCGGAAGTAGTTGACGAGATCACCCCAGGGATCGTTCAACCTCCCGATCCCCGAGATGAAGGCGACGACGCCGCCAATCTCGAGATTGCTGGTATAGACCCACCAGCCGCCGACCACCAGCGCCGAGACGATCTGCAGATGAGTACAAATATTCATCAAAAAATTCATCGTAAACTTGAGCTTAAAGATTCCCATGTCGAGCGCGAAGGCCTGATCGATCCGCCGATCGTCGTCGGCGCCATCGCCGCGGTCAATCATCGAGATACCGAGCCGTCGCAGCACCTGAATGCGCGCGCCGGTGCGGCGGTTGACGGCTGACTGCAAGAGCGGAACGAAGACAAGCTGTGGGACGAAGAGCCCGAACGCGGCCAACGCCATCCACGGATCGATATGGATCAGATAGGCCGATACCGAAGAGATGATGCCGACCTGCAATAGCGGCTCCGAGACGCTCTCGCCGACGAAACCGCCGACCGGTTCGACCTCGGCGACGATCATCGAGATCACGATGCCCTGCGCTTCCGCCGCCGGCGAGGTGGTGGATGGAGTCTCGACAACGGTGTGTACGCGGTGGCGCAAATCGCGCTTGGCCTGCTCCCCGACCCAGCCGCGATAAATGTTGAGCCCAAGCTTGGTGCTGCCCTGGACGATCACGACGCCGGCATAGACCGCACACAAGCCGACAACCCAGGAATAGGGCCGGTGCTTGACCAGATCGTCGGCGATCCGGCGCTGCAATTCGAGCGGGACCACTTCAAGCAAAGCGACCCCAGCCGTCAGCGCCAGTAGCGCCAGCTGGTGTAGCGCGCTGGTAGAGAGCACATAGCGAAACACATTGCGCGGCAACGCGCCCGCCGGGGCGGTATTGAATTCATGGATCCAGGTGGCGACGCTCATCGCCCGAAGACTATCAGGCCTTCCGGTCGTTCCGGCAAATGACTCTAGTCAAGGAGGGCACCGCTGATGGCCTTATTCCACCGACCACGGCCCGTCCGGCTGTAGGTTGATCGCGCCGATGCTATCATCGCGGGGCCTGAAGACACACCGAACCAACGGGCTGCCTGCGTCGCGATCAAATGGGTGACCGCGGAAACGGCCGCTCCGGGAGAACGGGATAATGAAGATTGGAATTCATCTGCCGCATATCGGGCGTAAGGCGGCGCCGGAGGCGATCCGGCGGGCGGCGATACAAGCCGAGGAGCTGGGCTTTGCCGACGCCTGGACGAGCGAGCACATCATCGTGCCGAAGGATGCGCCCTACCCGCCCTCGGCAGTGTTCTACGATCCGGTCCTGACCCTGACCTGGGCAGCGGCCTACACCAAAAGGATCGGGCTTGGCACTAGCGTCCTGGTATTGCCGATGCGCCATCCGCTGCCGCTCGCCAAAGAATTGGCGACGTTGCAGAACCTGTCGGAGGGGCGGCTCATCCTCGGCGCCGGGGTCGGCTGGCTGGAAGCCGAATTCGCCGCGCTGGGCGTGCCGTTTCGCGAGCGCGGCCGGCGGATGGACGAAGGCATCGCGATGATGCGGGCGGTGTGGAGCCAGGACCCGGTGACATTCCCGGCCCGCCACATCCCGGCGGTTATCGAGGGAATGCGCATGCTGCCGCAGCCGGTCAAGCCGATCCCGATCTGGATCGGCGGCAGTTCGGAGCCCGCATTGAAGCGCGCGTTGAGGCTCGACGGCTGGCATGGCTCGCGGGTCTCGCCCGAGGCGGCGGGGCCGATCGTGCATCGGCTGCGCGCGCAGCGGCCGGAACCGGAATTCGCGATCTCGGTGCGCAGTGGCTGGGACGGCAAGGACGAGGGCGCGCTTAGCGCTCGGCTCGCCGGCTATAGCGAGGCCGGGGTCGGGCACGTGCTGGTCGAACCCGCCGAGCGCGCGCTAGACGACTGGCTGCGCGCCGTAGAGCGCGTCGCCCATGCGGTGGAGAAGGTTCGATGAAACTGGCCATGACCCTCAGAGTTTCGCCTACCGCCGGGATCGACATGGATCTCGTGTGGGAGGCCGAGCGGCTCGGCTACGAGGCGGTGTGGTGCGGCGAGGCCTATGGCACCGACGCGGTGTCGCCGGTCGCCTGGGTGCTGGCGCGGACCAAAAGGATCAAGGCCGGCACCGCGATCATGCAGATGCCGGCGCGCACCCCCGCCTGCGCGGCGATGACGGCGATGACCTTGCAGGCGCTCTCGGGCAACCGCTTTCTGTGCGGCATCGGGCCGTCGGGGCCGCAGGTGGTCGAAGGCTGGCACGGCGTGCCGTTCGGCAAGCCGCTCGCCCGCACCCGCGAATACATCGCGATCATCCGCCAGATCCTCGAGCGCAAGGCGCCGCTCGAATATCACGGCGAGCACTATCAAATCCCGTACACCGGCCCGGGCTCGACCGGGCTCGGCAAGCCGCTGCGCAGCACCATCCACGGCGACCCGAGCCTGAAGATCTACACCGCGGCGATTGCCCCGGCCGGGCTGCGCACGGCCGGCGAGGTCGCGGACGGAACCCTGCCGTTCTTCATGTCGCCCGAACAGGCCGAGGCGATCACCGGGCCGGTGCGCGAAGGCATGGCCAAGGCCGGGAACGGGAAAACCCTCGCCGATTTCGATCTTGCTCCCTATGTCCGCGTCGCATCGGCGACGATCTGGCGGCTTGCCGGGACGCGATCAGGCCCAATCTCGCGCTCTATATCGGCGGCATGGGCGCGCGCTCGAAGAATTTCTACAACGATCTGGCAAAACGCATGGGCTACGAGGCGGCGGCGGCAACAATCCAGGACCACTATCTCGCCGGACGGCGCAAGGAGGCCGAGACGGCCGTGCCCGACGCGCTGATCGACGAGACCTCGCTGATCGGGCCGAAGGAGCGCGTCCGCGACCGGCTGCAGGCCTGGAAGGAGATCGCCAAGGACCACCGGGTCGGCTCGCTGGTGCTGGCCGGCGCCGATGTCGCGGCGTTGCGCGTCATCGCCGAGGCGGTGTTGTGAGAGAGGTGCATGAGCGACTCGCTGGGAAGCTCGCCGGCGCGATCGAACGGGACGGCTTTGCCTTTGTCCGGGCGCCGCAGATGCGCGCGCTGTTGGGCGAACGCCGATTTGCGCGACTGGGACTCGTTCGCCGCCAGCTGGAACGATCTCGGCGTCGATGCCTATATGGCCGATGGCGGGCGCTATCGCCGCCGCCGCTTTGCCGCTTTGCGCGCGACCCCGATGGGGATCGTGCGCAAGCCGCATCAGCCGCATTATCAGAGCCAGGACTACAACCCGCTGAACGGCGGCATCGAGCGCTGGTTCGAGCCGGTGACCGATGCTATCGCCGGTCATCCGGCGCTGAAGGCGATCCTGCGCACGAGCCACGAGCTGTTCGACCGGATGACCCCGGCGGCGGTCCGGCCCGAGGCCTGGCATGTCGAACTGCACCAGTTCCGCATCGAGGCGCGGGCCGGGCAAAAGGGCCGCCCGACCCCGGAGGGCATGCACCGCGACGGGGTCGATTGGGTACTGGTGCTGATGGTCCGGCGCGAAAACATCGCCAGCGGCGAGACCACGATCTACGACCTGGCAAAGCGCCCGCTCGGCAGCTTCACCTTGACCCAGCCGCTCGAATTCGGCGTTGGTCGACGACAGCCGGGTGTTTCACGGCGTCACCGCGGTCGAGCCGCTCGACCCGCTACTCCCGGCCTATCGCGACGTGCTGGTGGTGACCTTCCGCCGCGAATAGCGCGGCCACTCCTCGTCGCCCCTCTGCTGGTGAAGGCCGGCATCCCGTCTGCCCTAGGTCCGGGCCTGCGCCCGGGCGACGACATCGGCGGCGCGACACAGCGAAAAGCCTGCACAGCAGGAGCTGCTGCATTTAAGATCGTGGATCGATCAGCGCAGGGAGTTTGCCGATGTCGCAGCATCATGTCTTGCGGGCCAGCCCCGAGACCTGCCACTGGGGATTTTTCGATGCCGGGTTGAAGCCGGTGCTGACTGTCGCCTCGGGCGATACCGTGACCGTCGACAGCGTTTCGGGCGGACCCGACGTGCTGCCGCCAGACGGCCGCTTCGACATCCTGCCCGAGCACATCGCGATCCATCGCGGACTCGAGCCGCGGCTCGGCGCGCACATCCTGACCGGGCCGATCGCGGTCGAGGGGGCCGAGCCCGGCGACACGCTGGCGATCGAGATCCTGTCGATCGATCCCCGGCAGAATTGGGGCTACACCCGCATCCGCCCGCTTTCGGGCACGTTGCCCGAGGATTTCCCGGTGCGCCGCACCTGGCACACCGCGATCGACCGCCAGCGCGGCATCGCCACCGTGCCGTGGGGAGCCGAGATCGAGCTGGCGCCGTTTTTCGGGGTCATGGGGGTGGCGCCGCCGCCGGCCTATGGCGCGGTGACCTCGATCGTGCCGCGCGAGTTCGGCGGCAACATGGATCTGAAGGAATTGACCGCCGGCACGACCTTGTTTCTGCCGGTGTGGACGCCGGGCGCGCTGTTCTCGGCCGGCGACGGCCACGGCGTGCAGGGCGACGGCGAGGTCTGCGTGACCGCGCTCGAAACCGCACTGACCGGCACCTTCCGCCTGACCCTGCGCAAGGACATGCCGATCGACCTGCCGCGCGCCGAAACGCCGACGCATCTGATCACGATGGGGTTTGACGAGGACCTCGACGACGCGGCCAAGACCGCATTGCGCCAGATGATCATCTTGATCGGCGAGCGCATGGGCCTCGGCGCGCGAGGACGCCTACATGTTCTGCAGCCTCGCCGTCGACATGCGGGTGACCCAGCTGGTCGACGGCAACAAGGGCATCCACGCGATGCTGCCCAAGCGCTACGTCAACGGCGGCGCTGAGCGGGAATTAGAAAGCAATCGGCGGATAGAGCCCGGGCGGCTCCGCGCCATCTTCCGCATATCGGATGATGCGCAGGAGATGACGATGCTCGATTTCGACAAATGCTGGGCGGCGGTCGAGGGCCGCGACGCTGGCGCCGACGGCAGCTTTTTCTATGGCGTGCAGGACGACCGGCGTCTATTGCCGGCCGGGCTGCCCGTCGCGGCGGCCGTTGCGCGCCAACACCGTGTTCTTCGCGACGATCGCGGAGGCGGAGGCGGCCGGGTTGCGGGCGTGCAAGCGCTGCCGCCCGACCGACGCCTCGACCGCTTCGCGGCATGTCGCGGCGATCGAGAAGGCGTGCGCGCTGCTGCGCACCAGCGAGACGATGCCGAGCCTGGCCGAACTCGCCGACGCGGCGGCGATCAGCCGCTTCCACTTTCACCGGGTGTTCAAGCAGATCACCGGCGCCACCCCGCGCGACTACGCCCGCACCCACCGGCTCGGCCGGCTTCGCGCAGAAGCTCGATGCCGGCGAAAAGGTCACCGAAGCGATCTATGCCGCGGGGTTCGGGTCGAGCTCGCGCGCCTATGAGGCCGCACCGGCGGCGCTCGGCATGACCCCGGCGGCGCGGCGACGCGGCGGCGGCGGCGAGACGATCCGCTTTGTGACGGTGGCGACCCCGCTCGGCTGGGCTCTGGTCGCCGCGACGGACGCGCGGGATGTGCATGACCGCACTCGGCGACGACCGCGAGCGGCTCGCGGCAATGGTGCGGGAGCGCTTCCCGGCGGCCTCGGTCGTCGCCGAGGATCCAGGGCTGAAGGATTGGGCCGAGCGGATCGTGCGCTTCATTACCGCGCCCGGCCACACGCTCGACCTGCCGCTCGACATCCGCGGCACCGCGTTTCAGACGCGGGTGTGGCGGGCGTTGCAGAAGATCCCGCTCGGCCGGACCGCGACCTACTCCGAAATCGCGCGAGCGCTTGGGCCAGCCGAAGGCGGTGCGCGCGGTGGCGCAGGCCTGTGCCGCGAATGACCTGGCGCTGTTGGTGCCGTGCCACCGGGTGATCCGCGAGGATGGCGATCTCGCCGGCTATCGCTGGGGGTTGGAGCGCAAGCGGGCCTTGCTCGAACGCGAGCGGGAAGCGGCGGCGGGCGATGAAGCCGCCTGAAGCGGCGGCCGAACGCGTCGCCGCCGCCGATTGGCCGGCGGTGGCGGCCGCGCTCGACGAGCGCGGCTACGCCACCCTTCCGGCCTGCTTGACCGCCGCGGAATGCCGCGAACTCGCCGCGCTCTACGACGATGACGACGCCTTCCGCCGCCGGATCGTCATGCAGCACCACGCCTATGGCAGCGGCGAATACAAATACTTCCGCTATCCGCTGCCGGAGATGGTCGCGGCGCTGCGGCGGGCGATCTATCCGCATCTGGCGCCGATCGCCAAGCGCTGGCGCAAGCGGCTGCGCGAGGAGGGAGGGTTTCCGGCGGCGCTCGACGACTATCTCGACGAGTGCCACCGAGCGGGACAGGAACGGCCGACGCCGCTGATGCTGAAATACGGCGCCGGCGACTACAACTGGCTGCACCAGGATCTTTACGGCCCGCTGGTCTTTCCGCTGCAGCTGACCGTGCTGCTCAGCGATCCGGCGGCGGATTTTACCGGCGGCGAGTTCCTATTGGTCGAGCAGCGGCCGCGGGTGCAGTCGCGCGGCGAGGTGGTGCCATTGCGACAGGGCGAGGCGGTGATCTTTCCGGTGCATCACCGCCCGGTCGAAGGCGCGCGCGGGTCCTATCGCGTGACGATGCGCCACGGCGTCAGCCGCATCCGCAGCGGCGAGCGCTATACCCTCGGCATCATCTTCCACGACGCCGCGTGAAAGGCGTGTTGGGGTGATCCAACAATTACGCTGGAACAATTCCGCTCGCCCGCGTCGTCAGGCCGGACACAAGGCCTCGCCGAGCCTTGCGGGGCGGGTGCGCGTCTCCTATAGTGCCGGGCGCATGCAGGGAGCCGTTTGCGACACCGCGTTCCGGCACCGCCATCTCCTCGGCATCGAGGGATTGTCGCCGGCGGAGATCGAACAGTTTCTCGACCTCGCCGACGGCTATGTCGAACTGAACCGACAGGCCGAAAAAAAGCGTTCGCTGTTGCGCGGACGGACCATAATCAACTGCTTTTTCGAGAATTCGACCCGCACCCGCACCTCGTTCGAGGTCGCCGGCAAACGGCTCGGCGCCGACGTCATCAACATGGCAGTGGCGGTCAGTTCGATGGTCAAGGGCGAGACCCTGATCGACACGGCGATGACCCTGAACGCGATGCACCCCGACGTGCTGGTCGTGCGCCATCCCGAATCGGGGGCGGTGCAGTTGCTGTCGGAAAAGGTCGACTGCGCCGTGATCAATGCCGGCGACGGCAGCCACGAGCATCCGACCCAGGCGTTGCTCGACGCGCTGACCATCCGCCGGCGCAAGGGGCGGCTCGGCGGCCTGACCGTCGCGATCTGCGGCGACATTCTGCACAGCCGTGTCGCGCGCTCGAACATCGCGCTGCTGAATATCATGGGCGCGCAGGTGCGGGTGGTGGCGCCGCGCACCCTGCTGCCGGCCGAGATCGAGCGGCTCGGCGTCGAGGTGTTTCACGACATGGCCCAGGGCCTCGCCGATGTCGACATCGTGATGATGCTGCGCCTGCAGAGCGAGCGCATGCACGGCTCGTTCGTGCCCTCGACCCGCGAATATTTCCACTTCTTCGGGCTCGACTACGACAAATTGCGCGCGGCCAAGCCCGACGCGCTGATCATGCATCCGGGGCCGATGAACCGCGGCGTCGAGATCGGCAGCGAGGTCGCCGACGACATCGATCGCAGCCTGATCCGCCATCAGGTCGAGATGGGCGTGGCCGTCCGCATGGCCTGCCTCGAGATCCTGACCCGCGATCTCGGCAACGGCCCGCCGCTGCCGTGAACGCTGCCACGGTCGGGCGCTCCTCGCGTGTTGATTCGCGGCGCCCGGCTGCTCGATCCCGCGAGCGGGCTCGATGCGGTCGGCGACCTGCTCGTCGAGGGCGAACGAATCGCGGCGGTCGGCGGGACTCTTCCGCCTGCGAGGGGGATTTCGAGACGGTAATGGCCGAGGGGCTGTGCCTGGCCCCGGGCCTCGTCGATATGCGCGTGCAGTTGCGCGAGCCCGGCGCCGAACACATGGAATCGATCGAGAGCGGCGGGCAGGCCGCCGCGGCCGGCGGGGTGACCACGATGGTCGCGCTCCCCAATACCGACCCGCCGGTTGACGACGTTTCGGTCGTCGAGTTCCTGGCCCGCCGGGCGCGCGAGGTCAAGCTCGCCAAGATCCACACCTACGCCGCGGCAACCAAGGGGCTGGGCGGGCGTCAGCTGACCGAAATGGGTTTGCTCGCCGCCAACGGTGCGCTCGGCTTCACCGACGGGGTCAAGGCGGTTGCCGACGCGCTCGTCATGCGCCGCGTCCTTGTCCTACGCCCGCAGCTTCGACCTGCTGGTGTTGCAACATCCGGAAGAACCGAGCCTTGCCGGAGCGGGCGAGGTCAACGAAGGCGAGATCGCCACCCGGCTGGGCCTGTCGGCAATCACCGCCGGCGGCCGAGATCATCATGATCGAGCGCGACCTTAGGCTCGTCGAGATCACCGGCGCACGCTACCACGCCGCCCATCTGTCGACCGCGGCCGGGGTCGAGGCGATCCGGCACGCCAAGGCGCAGGGGCTGCCGGTGACCTGTGATACGGCGCCCCCCTATTTCGTGTTGAACGAGACCGCGATCGGCGAGTATCGGACCTTCGCCAAGCTGTCGCCCCCGTTGCGCAGCGAAGGAGACCGGCGAGCCGTCGTCGAGGGGCTGCGCGACGGCACCATTGATGCAATCGCCAGCGACCATGCGCCGTGGGACCAGGATTCCAAGCGGCTGCCGTTCAGCTCGGCCGCCTACGGGTCGTCGGGCTTGAAACCTTGCTGGCATTGTCGCTCGAGCTTTATCACAACCGCCATCTCGGCCTGCTCGAACTGATGGCACGGCTGAGCTGGAACGCGGCCCGCATCCTGCGCCTCCCGGTCGGGCGGCTCAGCCCCGGGTCGCCCGCGGATCTGGTATTGTTCGACCCGGACCAGACCTGGCAGATCTGCACCGACGAGTTCCGCTCGAAATCGAAAAACGCCCCGTTCGACGGCCGCTCCGTACGGGGCCGGGTGAAGCGCACGATCGTCGACGGGCGCACGATCTTTCAGCGCCGGGACTGAGCGCCGATGATCGTTTTTCTCGCTGCCGCCATGCTCGGTTACCTGCTGGGCTCGATCCCTTTCGGCTTGGTGCTGACGAGGCTCGCCGGCCAGGGCGACATTCGCCGCATGGGCTCGGGCAATATCGGCGCGACCAACGTGTTGCGCACCGGCAGCAAGGGTCTGGCGGCGTTGACCCTGCTATTCGATGTGGGCAAGGGGTTTGCAGCGGCGGCGATTGCCCAGCGCTGGGGGCCACAGGCGGCGCTGGTCGCCGGGCTGTGTGCGATTCTCGGCCATATGTTCCCGGTCTGGCTCGGTTTTCGCGGCGGCAAAGGCGTTGCGACGGCGCTTGGCGTGCTGATCGCGCTTGGCTGGCCGGTGGCGCTCGTCGCCGCGTTGATCTGGCTCGCTGTCGCTTTCTTCTCCCGCTATTCGTCGCTGGCGGCGCTGATCGCCGCGGTCGCCAGCGCAGCGATAGCGCCGTTCCTCGCCGATCGGGCGACGGCCCTCCTGATCGCAGTGATCGCACTGCTGATCATCCTGCGGCACCAGGCCAATATCCGGCGCCTGATTGCCGGCAGGGAAAGCCGGATCTCCTTCAGGAAAAGCTGAGGTCGCCCTGGCCTCGCGCGAGCTCGATCCCGAGGAGCGCCTCGACTGGCTGCGGCTGAGCCGCACCGAATCGGTCGGCCCGATCAGCTTTTTCGCGATGCTGCGGCGCTTCGGCTCGGCCCGCGCTGCGCTCGAGGCATTGCCTCGGCTGGCCCGGCGCAGTGAGCGCGCCAGGACCGTGACCGCGCCGACGCGGGCGACGGCCGAGGCCGAGCTTACTGCGCTGCATCGCATCGGCGCGCTGCTCGTCTGCTGGGGCGAACCCGCTTACCCGAGCGCGCTGGCCCTATCGAAGACGCGCCGCCGATCCTGAGCGTGCTCGGACGGGTCGAGTTGCTGGAGCGGCCGATGATGGCGGTCGTCGGCGCGCGCAATGCCTCGGCCAACGGCCGGCGGCTCGCCCGCGAACTCGCCGCCGGGCTCGGCCAGGGCGGGCTCGTCGTCGTCTCCGGGCTGGCCCGCGGTATCGATGCCGCGGCCCATCTGGGCGCGATCGAGACCGGCACCGCCGCGGTCGTCGCCGGCGGCGTCGATATCGTCTATCCCGAAGAGAACCGCGGGCTCTACGACGCGCTGCGCCGGCAGGGCGCGATCGTCGCCGAATTGCCGCTCGGCAGCGAGCCGCAGGCGCGCCATTTCCCGCGCCGCAACCGGATCATTTCCGGGATGGCGCTCGGCGTGCTGGTCGTCGAGGCGGCGGCCCGCTCTGGCTCGCTGATCACCGCGCGCTATGCGCTCGAACAGGGCCGCGAGGTTTTTGCCGTGCCGGGTTCGCCGCTCGACCCGCGCTGTCGCGGCGCGAACGATCTGTTGCGCCGCGGCGCCACCTTGACCGAGACAGCCGAGGATGTGCTGACGCAACTCGGGCCGCTGGTGCGGGACGCGCCGCCGCCGCGCCCGCTGACACCGCTGCCGCTGCCGACCGAAGAGAGCTGGCCGTCGAACTCGCCCCCGGGCGGCGCAGGCGAGCCGGCCGCCGACGAGGACGCGCTCGACATGATCCTCGAAAGCCTGGGCCCGACCCCGGTCGCGGTTGACGAACTGGTGCGCCAATGCCAATTGACAGCTTCCGCGGTCGCCACTCTCCTCCTCGAGCTGGAACTGGCCGGGCGGGTCGAGCGTCATCCCGGCAATCTCGTCTCGCTGCGCTGAGTATCGCCTTGACTACTTGACGATGTGAGGACCTCAGCTGCGCGATCATCACCGAACGGGCTCATGAAAGTCGTCGTCGTCGAATCGCCGGCAAAGGCGAAAACCATCAACAAATATCTCGGCAGCGACTACAAGGTCGTCGCCAGCTATGGCCATGTGCGCGACCTGCCGGCAAAGGACGGCTCGGTTCTGCCCGATGCGGATTTTGCCATGTCATGGGAGGTCGACGGCAAATCCGAAAAGCATATGAAGACCATCGTCCAGGCGATGCGCGGCGCCGACGGGCTGTTCCTTGCGACCGACCCCGACCGCGAGGGCGAGGCGATCTCGTGGCACGTGCAGGAGGTGCTGAAATCGCGCCGGGCATTGAAGGACATCGACGTCAAGCGCGTGGTCTTTAACGAGGTCACCAAGAACGCCGTCGTCGAAGCGTTCCGCCGCCCGCGCGAGATCGACCGCGAGCTGGTCGACGCCTATCTGGCGCGCCGCGCGCTCGATTATCTGGTCGGCTTTACGCTGTCGCCGGTGCTGTGGCGCAAATTGCCGGGCAGCCGCTCGGCCGGCCGCGTCCAATCCGTCGCCCTGCGCCTGATCTGCGAGCGCGAAGCCGAGATCGAGGCGTTCAAGTCGCGCGAATACTGGACGGTCGAGGTCACTTTCACGACCGAGGCGGGCAGAGCTTCACCGCGCGGCTGACCCATCTCGACGGCAAGCGCCTCGAGCGTTTCGATCTCGACACCGAGGCAAAGGCGCGCGCCGCCGCCGATGCGATCCTGCGCGCGCCCGGTTTTGCGGTCGCCGAGATCGAGAGCCGGCAGGTCCGGCGCAACCCATTTCCGCCGTTTACCACCTCGACCTTGCAGCAGGAGGCCTCGCGCAAGCTCGGTCTTCGGCGCAGCCGCACGATGCAGATCGCCCAGCGGCTCTACGAGGGGGTCGATCTCGGCGGCGAGACGGTCGGGCTGATCACCTATATGCGCACCGATGGCGTCGCCATCTCGGGCGAGGCGATCGCCGCCGCGCGCCAGCTGATCGGCAACGATTTCGGGGCGAAATATCGTGCCCGACGCGCCGCGGGTCTATCGCAGCCCGGCCAAGAACGCGCAGGAGGCGCACGAGGCGATCCGCCCGACCGATCTCGGCCGCAAGCCCGCCGATGTCGCCGCCTATCTCGACCGCGACCAGCGCCGGCTCTACGAGCTGATCTGGAAGCGGACCCTGGCGAGCCAGATGGCCTCGGCCCTGCTCGAACAGGTCACCGTCGACATCGCCGATCCGAGCGGAAAGGCTGCGGCTGCGCGCCACCGGCTCGGTCGTGCTGTTCGACGGGTTTCTGGCGCTCTATCAGGAGGACCGCGACGACAGCGCCGAAGAGGACGGCGAAGGCGCCCGGCTGCCGCAGATGCGCAAGGGCGAGCACCTCGCTCGCGGCGAGGTCGTGCCGAGCCAGCATTTCACCCAGCCGCCGCCGCGCTACACCGAGGCGAGCCTCGTCAAAAAGCTCGAAGAACTCGGCATCGGCCGCCCCTCGACCTATGCCTCGATCCTGCAGGTGCTGCAGGACCGCGCCTATGTCCGGCTCGAAAAGCGGCGCTTTTTGCCGGAGGACCGCGGCCGGCTCGTCACCGCCTTTCTGACCAACTTTTTCGAGCGCTATGTCGAATACAATTTCACCGCCGATCTCGAAAACCAGCTCGACGAGGTATCCGGCGGGCGGGTCGACTGGAAGGAGTTGCTGCGCAATTTCTGGCGGGATTTTTCGACCGCGGTCGACGGCACCAAGGATCTGACGATCACCCAGGTACTGACCGCGCTCGATGACGATCTCGGGCGGCATTTCTTTCCCGACGACGGCTCGGGGCGCGATCCGCGGCTGTGCCCGGTCTGCGGCGCCGGCCGGCTCAGCCTCAAGCTCGGCAAGTTCGGCGCCTTTATCGGCTGCGCCAACTATCCGAACTGCCGCTACACCCGCCCGCTCGCGGTCGAAGGCGATGGCGAGACCGCCGCCGCCGATACCGCGCTCGGCACCGACCCGGCGAGCGGGCTCGAAGTGACCTTGAAGAAAGGTCCGTTCGGCCATTACATCCAGCTCGGCGCCGGCGACGGCGACGCCAAGCCCAAGCGGGTCGCACTGCCGCGCCCGCTCAAACCGGCCGATGTCGATCTCGACACCGCGTTGCGGCTCTTGGCGCTGCCGCGCGAGCTCGGGCGGCATCCCGAAACCGGCGAGACGATCACCGCCGGGATCGGCCGCTTCGGCCCCTACATCAAGCATGGCACGACCTTCAAATCGCTCGCCGCCGATGACGACGTGCTGACGATCGGGCTGAACCGCGCGGTCGTCCTGTTGGCCGAGCCGGCGGCGGAGCGGCGGCGCGGCGCGCCGCAGCCGTTGCGCGAGCTGGGGCCGCATCCCGATGGCGGCGTGGTGGCGCTGTATCAGGGGCGCTATGGCCCCTATGTCAGCCATGACGGCGTCTTCGCCTCGCTGCCGAAAACCGCGGATCCGGAGACTTTTCGCCTCGAAGAGGCGATCGCGCTGCTCGCCGCGCGGCGCGAAAGCAGCCCGCGCCGGCAGCGCAAGACGCGCAAGCCGGCCGCGGCGAAGGGCCGTCGCCGCGCAAAAGCGGCGAAGCCGCGGCAGCGCGAAGCCCGACCGCACGGCGGCGCCAAAGCGGCCGCGGCGTCAAAGCGGTCGCCGCCGAAAACGCGGCCGCCAGCCGCCCGACGGCCAAGAAACCGCGCCGCGCTCGGGCGCGCAGCCGCGCTAGATGCCGCGAACCCCCTCGTCGGCTTCCAAGCCGAGGCAACAGCGCATCTCGGGCAGCGCTGCCGTCGGCGAGCGAGGTGGTCGCGTTTATCCGCGAGAGCCCGGTCGGCGGTCGGCAAGCGCGAGATCGCCCGCGCTTTTGGCGTCCCGCCCGCCGATCGGCCGGCGCTGCGCGACATGCTGCGCCAGATCGAGCGGTCGGGCGTCGGTGACCCGCGCCGCCAACCGGCGCCTGTCGGTGGGCCGCCGCTCCCCGAGGTCACCGTCGTCGAGCGGTTCGGCACCGACGAGGACGGCGTTCCGCTGGCCCGCCCGGTCGCCTGGCCAGGACCCGATCCGGCGCCGGTCTTGCGGCTTGCCGAGGAGGGCGGCGAGGCGATCCCGGTCGGCGCCCGCGCCGCGGCGCGGCTGGTCACGCTCGACACCGGCGAGATCGAGGCGCGGGTCATCCGCCGGCTCGATGCCAGCGGCGAGCGGGTCGTCGGCGTCTTTCAGAAAGACCGCGACGGCGGCCGGGTGGTGCCGGCCGACCGCCGCAACAAAACCGAATATCGGGTCGCCGAGCGCGACGCCGCCGGCGCCGACGATGGCGAGCTGGTCGTCGCCGAGGAACTTGCGGCCCGCCGATTCGGGCTGCCGCGGGCGCGCGTCGTCGAGCGGCTGGGCGCGGCGGCCGATCCGGGCGCGATCAGCCTGTTGGCGATCGCCTCCTTCGACATCCCGACCGAATTTCCGGCTGCCGCGATCGCCGAGGCCGAGGCCGCGCCGCCGTTAAGCCCGGCCGGGCGCACCGATCTGCGCGACCTGCCGTTGGTCACGATCGACGGCAGCGACGCCCGCGATTTCGACGACGCGGTGTGGGCCGAACCCGATCCCGACCCGGCCAACTCCGGCGGCTGGCACCTCGTCGTCGCGATCGCCGACGTCGCCTGGTATGTGCGCCCCGGCAGCGCGCTCGACCGCGAGGCCGAGCGGCGCGGCAATTCGGTCTATTTTCCCGATCGGGTCGTGCCGATGCTGCCCGAGGCATTGTCGAACGAGCTGTGCTCGCTGAAGCCCGGCGGTCGATCGCGCCTGCCTCGCCGTTGATCTGTGGATCGACGCCGCCGGCCGCAAGCGCCGCCACCGCTTCATGCGCGGCGGTCATGCGCTCGGCCGCACGGCTCACCTATGAGGAAATCCAGGCGGCCCGCGACGGGCGCGGGGATCTGCCCTCGACCGTTTCGCCAGAGACGCTGGCCTGCGCTCTACGGCGCCTTCGATGCGCTCGCCCGGGCGCGCGCCGCGCGCGGCGCGCTCGAGCTCGACATCCGCGAGGATCGGGTCGTGCTCGATGCCGAAAGGCGCCCGGTCGCGGTGGTTCCGAGCCTTGCGGCTCGACAGCCACCGGCTGATCGAGGAATTCATGATCCTCGCCAATGTCGCCGCGGCGGAAGAGCTCGAAGCGCGGCGGCAGCCCTGCATGTACCGCATCCACGATGCGCCCGACCCGGACAAAGGTCGCGGCATTGCGCGATTTCCTCGACGAGCTCGGCATTCCCGGCCTCGCCTTTGCCAAGGGCCAGGCGCCAAAGCCCGAGTTGTTCAACCGGCTGCTGCGCCGGGCCGAGGCGACCCCGGTGGCGCCGCTGGTCAACGATCTGGTGCTGCGCTGCCAGGCGCAGGCGGCCTACAGCCCGGACAATATCGGCCATTTCGGGCTGGGGCTGCGGCGCTACGCGCATTTCACCTCGCCGATCCGGCGCTATGCCGATCTCCTCGTCCATCGCGCGCTGATCGCCGGCGCCAACGCGGCGGGAAGCGATTTCGGCGCCGGCGCGCTGCCGCCCGACATCGACCACGCCCGGATGGCGGCGGTCGGCGAGCATATTTCGGCGACCGAGCGGCGTGCCGCCGCGGCCGAGCGCGCCGCGATCGAGCGCTACCGCGCGATCCTCGTCGCCGACGCGATCGGCGGCCTCTTCGCCGCCCGCATCAGTGGCGTCGCCGATTTTGGGCTGTTCGTCACCCTGGCGGAGAGCGGCGCCACCGGGCTCGTGCCGATCTCGACCCTGCCCGGCGATTATTACGACCGGCAGCGAAAAGCTGCCGCGGCTGGTCGGCCGGCGCTATGGCCGCGTCTTTCGGCTGGGCGATGCGGTGACCGTGCGGCTTGTCGAGGCCGATGCGATCGGCGGCCGGCTGCTGTTTCGGATCGAGGACGAGAGAACGGCCGCGCGCCGCGGTCGCGCCGGCCGGCGCGGTTGATCGCCGGACCCGCGGCGATTTAGCATGAGCGCCCCAGCAGCGGGGATTTAGGCCGAGGCTGGCGGGTCATCGGGCGGGTTGCCGCGAGGATTTCGGGGGTTCCTCGATGCCGATGTCGTTGCGTCCGGCCGCTGTGCTCGCACCGGCGGGCCTCCTCGCCCTCCTCGTCCTGCTTGCTGCCTGCGCGGAACTCCAGCCGTTGCCGGCCGATCCGACGGGACGGTTGTTCGGGCGCGGTCTCGACCAGATCGCCGATCTCTACATTGTCCCGGTGTCGAGCCGCATGCTCGCTCTCGCCGCCGCCGCGCGCCTCTCCCAGCTCGACCCCAAATTCGCGGTGCTGGAGACGCCGGGGCCGGAGGACAGTACCGAGATCGCGCTCGATTATGGCGGGCGCGAAATCGCGACCTATCCAAGCCCGTCCGAGCGACGACCCGCATCTTTGGGGCGGCTGGCTGGGCCAGCTGGTGGCCGACGCCAAGGAGACCTCCCCGACCCTCGCGGCGCTGCCGCGAGGACAAGATCGACGAGGCCCTGTTCGACGGCATTACCGGCGCGCTCGACCGCTTCTCGCGCTATGCCACGCCCGACGGCCGCCCGCGATCAGCGCGCCGCCCGCGACGGGTTCGGCGGAATCGGCGTCACCCTCGACCCGTCCCCCGACCGGTTCCGCATCATCCAAAGTCATGCCGGGCGGACCCGCCGATCTGGCCGGCATCCGCGCCGGCGACACGATCGTGGCGATCGACGGCCAGCCGACTGCCGGCCGCTCGCAGAACGACGTGATCCGCCTGCTTCGCGGCCCGGTCTTGAGCACCGTGGCGGTCGGCATCGATCGCCCCGGCGCGGCCGAAAGCCGCGATTACCGGCTGCAGCGGACGCTGATCGTCGAGCCGACGGTGACGCTGTCGCGCGATAACGGTGTCGCGATCTTTCACATTTCCGAGCTTCAACCAGAACACGACGCAGCAGCTGGTCGAGGATCTCGAAGCGGTAAAGCGCGAGATGGGGCCGCAGCTGCGCGGCATCGTGCTCGATCTGCGCGGCGATCCCGGCGGGCTGCTCGACCAGGCGGTGAGCCTCGCCGACGTGTTCATCGCCAAGGGCCCGATCGTGGCGACGATCGGGCGCAACCCGGCGAGCCGACAGTTTTTCGAGGCTTCCGGCGACAGCATCGCGCCGCGTATACCGATCGTCGTGCTGGTCAATGGCGGTTCCGCCTCGGCCTCCGAAATCGTCGCGGCGGCGCTGCAGGATGCCGGGCGGGCGGTCGTCGTCGGCACCGCCTCCTACGGCAAGGGCACGGTGCAAACCGTCCTGCGACTTCCCAATAACGGCGAGCTGACCTTGACCTGGGCTCAGCTGGTCGCTCCCGCCGGCTATTTGCTGAATGCGCACGGCGTCGTCCCGACCGTATGCACCAGCGATCTCGGCGATGACGGCCAAGCGATGCAGATCGCATTGCAGCGTGCGAGCGGATTGTCGGCGGTCTCGCCGCTGACCGCCGCGCCCGCGCGCCTCGCTCGACGAAAGCGGCTGGGAGCCAGCTGCGCCGCTCCTGCCCGCCCCGCGACGGCGACCGGGCAATCGATGTCGCGGTGGCCGAACGCCTGCTGGCCGACCCCGTCCTTTACAGCCAGGCGGTGCACGTCATCGGCGCGGCCGCCGAACCTGGCGGCGCAGCCCGTCGGCACGGCGCCGGTCGCGGCCGAGCCCGCCTTGACAGGGGTCGACGGATCGCTATCTTCCGGCGCACGCAATCCCTGAACCTGGGGTTTCGCCATGGCCAAGACCAGCACCGTCCTGATCAAGCTCGTCAGCAGCGCCGATACCGGCTTTTACTATGTGACAAAGAAAAACCCGCGGACCAAAACCGCCAAGCTCGAACTGAAAAAGTTCGATCCGGTGGCCCGCAAGCACGTCCTGTTCAAAGAGGCGAAGATCAAATAACCCCTGCGGCGCGCTGCCCGAACTTATTCTTGCGCCGCGATGGATAGTGGGTTGCGGTTTCATTGGGTCGCGCCGGCGCAATCCGTACCACGTCCCAGGTGACACGGTCGCAGGCAAGGCCCGCGCGGCTCGGTGCCCCCGCGCCAGGACTGTAAATCTGGCCCTCGTGATGTCTGGAGAGCGCATCTGTATAGCGATCGCACATCGCGTATGCCTACCTCCTCAGCGACACCGCCGAAAGCTTGCGCGCCGGACGCAGGAATTCCGGATCGGACGCCTTGCTTGCCCTCACTTGGCAGCGTCGAATTTAGACGGATCTCCTCGGGTCCATAATCGGCGATTCTTCGGCGAGGCACAGTTTCTGCATGGCTAGCCAGGCATCCCTCAAGCCGCGATGGAAAAGAGGAGGCGATGTCACTACCCAACGCATTCGACGCCGAAGACAAGGACCTGCCGCTGCGAGACGACATCCGGCTGCTCGGCCGCATCCTTGGCGACACGGTGCGTGAGCAGAGCGGCGAGCAAGTCTTCGATACCGTCGAATATATCCGCCAAAATTCGGTCCGCTTCCGCCGCAACGAGGATGTTTCCGCGCGTCGCGACCTGGAAACGACGCTGAACAATCTGCCGCCGGGGGAAGCGCTTCAGATCATTCGCGCCTTCGGCTATTTCTCGCATCTCGCCAATATCGCCGAAGACCAGCACCATATCCGCCGCACCCGTGCCCATGCCTTGAGCAGCGTCGGCGCCGCGCGAAGGTACGCATGGCCCTCGCGCTCGCCCGCGCCGGCGAGGCCGGTATCCCGCGCGAACGCCTGCTCGCGCTTCTTCGCCAATGCCATGGTCGTGCCGGTGTTAACCGCGCATCCGACCGAGGTCCGGCGCAAGAGCACGATCGACCGCGAGATGGAAGTCGCCGATCTCCTGGCCGAACGCGACCGGCTGCCGCTGACCGCGGCCGAGTTCGCAGCCAACGAAGCGGCATTGCGCCGCGCGGTGCTGACCTTGTGGCAGACAAGCCTGCTGCGCCGCACGCGCCTTCGCGTGATCGACGAGGTGGCTAACGGCCTCTCCTATTACGATTATACCTTTCTGGCCGAATTGCCGCGATTTTACGCCGATCTCGAAGAGGAGCTGGCGGCCCGGGGCATCGCGGTCGCCGACAGCCTGCCCTCATTCCTGCGCGTGGGCAGCTGGATCGGCGGCGATCGCGACGGCAACCCGTTTGTAACCGAGGAAGTGTTGCGCGCGGCGCTGCGGGCGCAGAGCAGCCGCGCCCTCAAATACTACCTCGACGAACTGCATCTGCTCGGCGGCGAGCTGTCGCTTGACAGCAGGCTGATCGGTGTTACCGATGCACTCGACCAACTGGCCGCGCGGTCGCCCGACCGCTCAGCCAACCGGCAAGACGAGCCATACCGGCGCGCGATCACCGGGATCTATGCGCGGCTGGCGGCGACGGCGCGGGTGCTCGATCATCTCGACGCTCCGCAACACGCCGTCGGCGACGCGCCGCCCTACGCCGACAGCGGCGAGCTGCTCGCCGATCTCGCGATCCTCGACGGCTCGCTCCTCGCCAACGGCTCCGCGCCTCTGGCGAAGGGTCGGCTAAGGCATCTGCGCCGGGCGGTCGATGTCTTCGGTTTTCATCTCGCGGCGCTCGATTTGCGCCAGAACTCGGATGTGCACGAGCGTACGGTCGGCGAAATGCTGGGACTCGTACAGCCGGGCCTCGACTACGCCTGCCTTGCCGAACCCGAGCGCATCCGATTGCTGCTGGCGGAGCTGCACACGGCTCGCCCGTTGGCCTCAGCCTATCTCTCCTACTCGGACGAGACCGCGAGTGAACTAGCGATCCTGCGCGCGACCGCCGAGGCGCACCGCCGCTATGGGCCGGCTTCGGTGCCGCATTATGTGATTTCGAAGACCACCGGAGTCTCCGACATTCTGGAGACCGCGGTATTGCTGAAAGAAGCGGGCCTGCTGCGGCCGCGTGAAGGCGTGCTCGATGTCGATATCGTCCCATTATTCGAAACTATCGAGGACCTGCGCAACTGCGGGGAGGTGATGAATGAACTGTTGGGCCTACCCGAATACATGCGCCTGCTCGAAAGCCGCGGCCGCTTGCAGGAGGTTATGCTCGGCTATTCCGACAGCAACAAGGATGGCGGCTTCCTGACCTCGGGCTGGGAATTGTATAAAGCGGAGGTGGCGCTCGTCGAAGTGTTCCGACGCCATGAGGTCGGTCTGCGCCTGTTCCATGGACGCGGTGGCTCGGTCGGCCGCGGCGGCGGGCCCAGCTATCAGGCGATCCTCGCCCAGCCCGCGGGCGCGGTTCAGGGCGCCATTCGCATTACCGAACAGGGCGAAGTCATCGCCAGCAAATATTCGAATCCGGAGCTCGGCCGCCGCAATCTCGAGACCCTTGCCGCGGCCACGCTCGAAGCCACCTTGCTGCAACCGGAGACCGCCGAGCCGCAACCCGAGTATTTGGCCGCGATGGAATACCTCTCCACCGAGGCCTATCGCGCCTATCGCGATCTCGTCTACGAAACCGACGGCTTTGAGGATTTCTTCCGCGAATCGACTGTGATCGGCGAGATCGCCAATCTCAATATCGGCAGCCGCCCATCATCGCGCCGAGCTTCAGCGCGCATCGAGGATCTGCGCGCGATCCCCTGGGTGTTCAGCTGGGCGCAATGCCGGCTGATGCTCCCCGGCTGGTACGGGTTCGGCAGCGCGGTCAGAGCTTGGCTCGATACACGGCCGGGCGATGGAATGGCTCTGTTACAAGCGATGTACCGTGAGTGGCCGTTCTTCCAGATGCTGCTGTCCAACATGGACATGGTGCTGGCCAAGAGCGACATCGCGATCGCCTCGCGCTATGCCGAGCTGGTCGCCGACTCCGAATTGCGCGACCGTGTCTTTTCCCGATTGCGGGCGGAATGGCAGAGTGTCGTCGATGCATTGCTGACGATCATCGGCCAACAGAGTTTGCTCGAAAGCAACCCACTCTTGGCACGCTCGATCCGGAACCGCTTCCCCTATCTCGATCCGCTCAACCACATGCAGATCGAACTGTTGAAGCGATATCGCGCCGGCGACACCGATGACGACGTCATCACCGGCATCCACCTGACGATCAACGGCATCGCTGCCGGGCTGCGCAACAGCGGGTAGCCGAAGTACCTATGCCCTCAAGCGCGCAGCATCCGCGCTCGATGGTCAGGGCAGCGCTGCGTAAACCGCCTTTTCGAAGCGGTCGAATACCGCCAGCGCCTTGGCATCGGCGAACGGGAGCAGCTGCATCAGGATCACCCCGGCTACGCCCCTGGCCGGGTCGATCCAGAAATAGGTGTTGCCCAACCCGGCCCAGGCGAGACTGCCAGGGCTGCGCCCGCCCGCCACCTGCGCGGTCGAGATCATGAAACCGAGACCCCATTTCTTCACCATTCCGGGAAAGAACTCGGCGTCGTTTGAAGAGGCCGGGGCGGCGGTCTTCAACAGCTGCACATTCAGATCGCCGATCGCGTTCTGCGCCATCAGCCTTACCGTCTCGGGCTTCAGCACCTGGGCGCCACCCGCGGCGCGCCCTTCGTCGAGGAACAGCCGCTCAAAAGCCAGATAATCCGCAGCGGTGCCGTAAAGCCCGCCGCCGCCCATCTCGAACTCGGGCACTTGCGGTATTTCGAAGGGGATCGGCGCCAGCGCGCCGTCCTCGCTACGGGCGTGCATGCCGGCTATCCGGGCGCGGCCCTCCGGGGTCAGCTTGAAGCTGGTATCTTTCATGCCGATCGGTCCGAACAGGTGCTGCGCAAAATAATCGCCAAGTTTCTGACCGCTCACCCGCTCGACCGCCTTGCCGACCCAATCGATGTTGATGCCGTAATCCCATTTGTCGCCCGGATCGAAGATCAGCGGCAATGCCAGCGCCGCGTTCTCGCAAAAGATGATCCCAGGTATGCCCCTCTTCTCCATGTAGCGGCCCAGATCCGCGTTCCATATGTCGTAGACAAAGCCGGCAGTGTGGGTGATCAGGTGGCGCAAGGTGATCGGCCGCCGTGCCGGACGAAGCCGCGGCTCGCCGGCGGAGTCGAAGCCTTCGAGCACTTGAGGCGCGGCGAGTTCGGGAAGCACACCGGCGATGGGCCCATCGAGGGTGAGCTTGCCCTGTTCGACGAGCTGCATCGCCGCCGTCGAGGTGATCGCCTTGGTCATCGAGGCGATCCAGAACACCGTGTCCGCGGTCATCGCGGCACCATCGGGCAGAGCGCGCCGGCCAAAGGCGCCCTGATAGACCGGACCCGCACGCGTCGCCGCCATCGCCACGACCCCCGGCACATCCCCCCCATCGGCGGCGGTCTTCAGCAATTCGTCGATTTGCGGCAGTTGAGGCATGACGCGGCTCCTTCGATACGTCGTTTCACTCAAAGCCAGCGGCGCTGATCGTTGCTGGTCTCCCATGCGGTCACCGCCTCATAACGCGGCTTCGCAAAACTCCTCGGCGGCACTATTCTATCCGGGAACAAGGGCGGACGAGCCGTCCATGTGAGAAATTTCCGGCAGAATTCCCTGTGGGTTCGCTGGCATATCACCTCGCCAACCCCTGTCACTTGGAGGATGCGTCGATGATCTATGAAGTTCGTACCTATACCCTGCGCCCCGGGACGGTGCCCGAATTTGAAGAGCGCTACGCCAAGCGGCTGCCCGCTCGGGAAAAGCACTCCAAATTGGGGGGCTTCTGGCACACCGAGTTCGGTCCGCTCAATCAGGTGATCCACGTCTATCCCTACGACGATTTGCGGCACCGCACGTCGGTACGCGCCGCGATGGCGCAGGACGCCGAGCGCAACGCGCTCCCGGGCGGCGGCGAGTTCATCGTGGCCCAGGAGGCCGAGATCATGAACCCGGCGCCGTTCATGCACGCCCTCGGCAGCCGGAATTACGGCACCGGAAACGTGTATGAGATGCGCACCTACACCTACGCCCCAGGTGACCTCCCGAAGGTGCTGGAGGCGTGGGCCAAGGCCGTTCCCGATCGCGAAAAGCTCTCTCCCTTGGCAGCCTGCTGGACGAGCGAACTCGGCGGGCTCAACAAGTTTGTCCACACCTGGGTGTACAAGGATCTCAACGAGCGCGCCCGGATCCGCGAAGAATCGCGCCGGCCCGGCCAAGCGTGGCCGCCACAGGCCGGGGTGCGGCCCATTCGGCAGGAAAATAAGCTGCTGATCCCGGCGGCCTTCTCACCCGTGCGGTAGTCTTAGATCGATCAATCCCGGTCCGGCGGTTACAGCAGGCTGCCGCCGTCGACCGGGATGACCGTGCCGTTGACAAAGGTCATCGTCGTCGCCAGCCCGAGGATCACCGCCGCCACCTCCTCGGGCTGACCGATCCGCTTGAGCGGGTTGTTCGCAATCCGTTGCGCGCGCTGCTCCGCGGTCCACATATCGGTCATCGGCGTCTCCATCAGGCTCGGGGCGACGGCCACCACCCGGATCGCCGGCGCCAATGCTCGCGCCAACGACATCGTCATGACGTGAAGCCCGGCCTTGGCGGTGGCGTAGGCGATGTTGCTGCCGCCGCCACGCACCCCCGACACCGAGCCGACATTGACGACAAGGCCGTGCCCGCTCGCCGCGAGCAACGACCGGCAGGCGCGCACCGCGGCGAATGGGCCCCGCAGGTTGACCGCCAGCACGAAGTCGAAGAATTCGTCGTTGAGCGCGCGCAAATCGGCATGCGGGATCACCCGAGTGCTACCGGCATTGTTTACCAGGATGTCGAGCCGGCCCTCGATCGCCTCGATCGAGGCGGCGAGGCTTTCGATGGCCCGTGTATCCTGCGCCGGCGTCCGGCTGGCGCGATGGCCTGTGCCGGGCAGGCTCGCGATCAGTTGGTCGGCTGCCTCGACGTCATTGCCGAAGGTGACGACGACCCTCGCCCCCGCCTGCGCAAACAGGAGTGCGGTCGCGGCGCCCAGGCCCTTGCTCCCGCCGGTGACCAGCGCTACTTGGCCGTCGAGCAGCCCCATGATCGGTGATCCCGATTAACCTGCGCGCGTCTATTCGGCTGCCGCCTGCAGCGGGGCGCCAAGGGTTTTCATGAACTCGATCAAATAGGGCTTCCACAGCTCTGCGTAGAAATGGCTGAAGTGCCCGTGTGTGTTCGGGCCCGCCGGGATCAGAACATAGCGGCCGTGGCGCACCCGCTTCATCGCCCGCTCGACGGTGCCGAGCTCGGGCGGATTGGCGTGATCCTCGGCGTCGTTGATCAGCATCACCTTGGCCGTGATCTTGTCGAGTTCGGGCTCGGGGTTGTAGTCCATGATCGCCTCAATCGCCCATAGCGAGTTGTTGGCGTCGCCCTTGGCGGCCTGGGCGAGGCGCTGCTCGTAGAGCGCGTTGGCGGCGGCGAGGGTCGGCGCCATTTCCTGAATCCGGGTCGGGCTCTCGGTGCCGAAATTCCCGGCCGCGGCGTAGATGTAGTGGCGCGGGTTCGACTTGTAGAAGCCGTTGTTCCAGTCCGGGTCATGGCGGATCGCCTCGGCCTGGGCGCGGCGGCCGAGCCAGTTGCGGCCGCTGATCTCGACCGGCTGGCACGAGATCGGCACCACCCCGTCCATCAAATCGGGGTACATCTCGGCCCACATCCAGGCATGCATGCCGCCCATCGAGCTGCCGATAACGAGGCGTAGATGAACGACATCGAGGCCTTCGCTGATCAGCCGATAGCCGGACTCGACCATGTCATGATAGCGGTAGCGGGGAAACTTCCCCTTGAGCCCGTCCGAAGGCTTGCTCGACCCGCCGCGCCCGATCGCGTCCGGCATGATTATGAAATACTGCGTCGCATCGAGCGGCTGCCCTGGCCCGAAGAGCTCGTCGGCGAGGCTTGGGCGCAGCCAATTGGCGCCGGTGCCGGTGTTGCCCTGCAACAGCAGCACCCCGTTGACGATCTTGCCCGCGGCGTTGCGCTTTGCCGTTCCCAGGGTGCGGTAGTGGAGTTTCAGCTGGGGCAATGTCTCGCCGCTGCGGAACACATAATGTCGGATGACGAAATCGCCTTCCCGATAATTCGGCCACCTGGTTTGCTGAGCAGGCGAAGCGGCATCAGCGGCATGAGCAGACATTGGCGGGTCCCTCCTATTCGGTTCGAAGAATACAGGCTACCTGCACCCAGAGAAAGCCGTGCATGGGAGAGGACTTACTCGGAGCACATGATCCGCAACGATCGGGGCGTTGCGACTTATATGGTCCTATTCGGAGAATGGAAGTGTCTGGGGAGACGCTCAACAGCGAGTTCCTTTTCACCCTTTCCGGCTTCGTCGCGCCGCCGCGCGATCGGCACTACGCCACGCGGCACTCGACGTTTCTTCGCTGCCATCGGCGGTAGTTTCGAGGACCCCCGCCTGCCTCGAGAAGTATTGCCGATGGGGGTGACTAGCTGCTTATTCGGCCCGACGGCGTTCTCGAACAGGACGTCCGGATTTCGCTTAAAACGATTCTCTAAGCTGTATCAGATCGAACTTAAGCTGACAGTGGGGCTCCCGCAGCGCGGACCAGCCGTCGCAATCCGCGTAAGCAGAGGCGTGGGGACGCGCTCCCGGTCGCGAGGCGGGGTTACAGGCGTTGCGGGTCGATCGCGATCGACGCCGGGAGGTCGCTGCCGACGAAAATCGGCCGCAGCAGGTGCGACTGGAAAAGCCATGACCGATCGTCGGCGAGAACGCATTGCGCCTCGAAATCCGAAATCATCGCGGGCGGCCTTACCCCCCGAATAGGCGGGCGGCCGTCGGCGCGGTAGAGACTCATCATCCCGACCGCCCGGGCATGCCGCGTACCGTCGCGAAAGACCCGAAGATTGTCGACCAAGTGCCGCGTGGTGGTTGTGCCGTGCTCGCGGCGCCGGGCATAGAAGGCGCGGATCTTGTCCGTTCCCTCGAACCGGTTGTTGCCGACGGCATAGAGCGCGTCCGGCAGATAAAACTCGTGCGCCTGGTTGCCGCCGTTGTGATCGACATCGGCCCAGTAATTGACCATCAGCCGATTGAGCGGATACCACAGCGCCAGATCATCGGTGTCCGGCATCGGCATGGCGATTTTCCCCGAGATGAGCCGACATCTCCCCGATTTCCGGGGTGGTGAGCGGCGGTTATGATTTTCTCTCCCTGGACTGAAGATCGCACTGTCGGGAGCGGCCGGCAAGGACGTGCGCGCCGCGGTGCGCTTGGGGCGGCTCCGCGAACGCCGCGCACGCAGCGGGTGAGCCCAGCGCAGGCTAATCGAAGGTGAAGCCGCGGGCGCGGAGATGAGGCGGGAAGGTTTGGCCTTCGGGTTGGGCGGCGGCCTGGCGGGCTTTGTCTTCGGACCAGCCGTAGAAATCCGCGTAGCCGAAGGTTTCGGTGGCGCGCTGCTGCTCGCGCGCCGGGGTATAGCGGGCGGCGCGGCGACGATCGTAGTCTTCGATGTTCTCGGCGAGCGCGGACTCGCCGTAACGGTCAGTGTGAAGGGTGACGGTGAGCGGCAGGCGCATGCTGACAAAGCCCTCGGCGGCGGGATAGCCCAGGCACAGGCCGGCGACCGGGAAGACTTTGTCCGGCAATCCCAGGATCTCGGCGACCGCGTCGGCGTGGTTGCGGATGACGCTGATCGGGCAGCAGCCGAGACCGGCGGTCTCCGCCGCCAGGATGAAGGTCTGCATGACCAGGGCGACATCGATCGCGGCGTTGAAGAAGCCTTCGAGCCGGCCGTTGTCCCGCCGATAGCCGCGCAATTCGCCGATCCGCTCGAGACGGCGCGCGTCGCCGCAGAACACCAGGAAGACCGGCGCGTTGCCGATCCACGGCATGTCCGGGACGAGTGCGGCGAGGCGGCCGCGGCGGGCGCGGTCTTCGACCCGGATCACCGACGCCTGCTGGAAATCCGATTTCGAGGAGGCCGAGAACGCGGCGGCGAAGAAGAGCCGCAACAACGCCTCGGGCACCGGGCGCGGGGCATAGCGGCGATGGGTGCGGCGCAGCAATACCTGGCGCAGCCACGGGATGTCGGGAAGGTCGCCTGGCAGCTCGGCGTCCTCGCCGAAACGGGCTTGCCATTCGGCTGCGTAGTCTCCGCTCATCTCCGGTGGCGCGGCTGTCCGCATTTTAGCGGCCGGGATGTGGGGGTCTCACCGCCGGCCGCCCTAAGCGCCGACCCGCTGCTTCTTGTCGAGGATCCGCTTATGGAGGTTGCGTACGGTCATATCGGTCAGCCGCTCGTCCAGCATGAACAGGCGCTGGCCGATCGGGTAGGGGTCTTGCTTGGTGACCTCGATGGGTCCCTTTAGCGCCTCGTCGGCGCTGATGCCGCGGTCGACAAGGCGCTCGACATAGCCCACCCAGTTCTCGACGATCTGCCCTTGTTCCTTGAGATAGGCTTTGGTGCAGGGGTCGCCGTGCCCAGGCACGATGGTCTCGACATCGAGCGCCTCGATACTGTTGAGCGCCGCCAGCCACTCCCACGGGTCGCACTCCTGCAGCCAACTGCGGCACTTGTAGAAGACGTTGTCGCCGGTAAAGACCACCCCCTCTTCCGGCACATGGACCGAGGTCTGCGGCGCGGTATGGCCGGGCATGTGGATGATGTTGAACGTGTGGTTGCCGAGGCTGAGGGTCATGGTGTCGGTAAAGGTCACGGTCGGCGGGTTGGCGGCCGGGTAGTCCGGGTGGCCGACCAGCCACACACTGTCGGGATCGGTCTCTTTGAAGCGCTCGCGTTTCTCGTCGAGCGAACCGAACGCATAGAGATATCGCTCGAAGCATTCCTGGAGCTGGACCTGTCCGACGATCTTTGTGTTGGTGAAGTAGGCGTTGCCCGAGATGTGGTCGCCATGCGGCTCGGTGTTGATCAGATAGCGGATCGGGGCCCTGTCCTCCATGTGCTCGCGCCAGCGCACCGCATCGATCGGCTGCTGCGGCGAGTTGATCATCACATAGCCGTCGCTGGTCTCGATAAAGCTCGGGTTGCAGCCGGCGAAATAAATTTCGGTAAAGGAATTCTTTCCGACCCTGCGCATCGATGCCTCCCACTGGCGCGAGGCGGCAAGTTTCCCCGATCCGCCGGGACGGCACAAGACCCGCGCCCGGGACCGGCTTTTTTGGCTCGATCGCGGAGCTGCTACCGGTCCGCCGCGACGGGCTCCGGCGAGCTGGCTTGCGGCGACTCCAGGCGTAGCGGATACACCAGTTGTCCGGCCAGCGAACTCGGCAGTCTCTCGTTGATGCCGTAGGCCGACGGCCATTGGTTGCGGGGCAGGTAGTGAGTACCGAAGATCCAGTCGATGCAGGGGAGCATCGACGCGAAGTTGCGGTCCCGTGGCTCGGCCAGGGTGTGATGCCAGTGGTGGAAGGCGGGCGTAGAGATCACCCACTCGAGCGGACCCAACCGCCAGCGCACATTGGCGTGGATCAGGAAGCCCCACATGGTCAGGACTAGCACGAGCAGCGCGGACACCATGCCGCCCGCGGGGGTGAGCGGGGTGGCCAGCCCGAGAACGTAAACCGGGATCAGACCGCACAGCCGGGTGAACACATTGTCGATCGGGTGAGCGCGGGCGCTGATCAGGAAATACACCTCAGCCGGGTTATGGTGGATCGAATGGAAGCGCCAAAGAAATGGAATTTCGTGCGTCCAACGATGACCCCGATAAAAGCCGATCTCGCCCACCACCAGCGCCCCCAGCGCGCGCGCCCAGAGCGGCCAGCCCGCGACCGCCGCCTGAACGCGCCACGGCACGACGGCGTGTGCACCCGAGAGCCACCAGCGCCAGCGGCGGGGTCAGCAGCAGCGCGGGTACCAAGCCGCTGATGAAATAAAAGCCGATATCGCTGGCGAGGCTCTTGCTGACGATTTTTCGTCGGCGCACCGCGAACAGGCGCTCCAGCGGCAGGAAGACTACGGCGAGCAGCAGCAGCCACACCCCAAGCCTGATCGTGCTGAGCAGAAATGCGTGGAGATGCTGGGGATCGAGGAGAGCAGGCAAAGACGCTATCCCAATTTGCCGGTTCGTAGGCGGGGCAGTCTTCCGCGCCTGGGCGAGACGGGGTCATTCTGCCCAGGCGCGTCAGCCGTTCGGGTGATCAGACCGCGGCGCTGCGCTTGTCGCGTCGACGCCAAGCGATCCCGCCGAGACCGAGAAGACCGACGCCAAGTAGCGACAGGGTCGCTGGCTCCGGCACCACCGGCGTCGTGTTCACGCCTTCGAGGAACACCGTCGGCGGAAGATTAGTGGTGCTGCCGTTGTCACCCCAAGCCAGGAATGTCAGTACCGCGGTCCCGCCGGCGCCCAGTTCCGCGGCTGTCGGCGTAAAGCTCATGATTGACAGAATTCCAATTAACGTTCATTTCCGACGGGGTGTTCATCAGCGTCGACATGTCCTCCAGATTGCCGGCGGGGACGACAGGGACACAGGGATTTGATGTGCAATCGACACCGATCCTGCCCGTACCAAGAAACACCAGCCACTGCTCGGTGGTGTCGCCGCTAAATCCGACTTGCTGACCGGCTGCCTGCTGAAACTGCAAGGTGTATGTCGTGCCCGCCGTCAGCCCCGAAACCGTCTGAAAGATCGTGTTCTCGAAATCCGGATTGCCGTCCGCCTGAAAGAAGTTGGTGCCGGCCGGAACGGTAACCGAGAATCCGGGGGTAGTATAAACAGGGTAAATATTGCCAGGGCTGCCAGTAAAGCCTTCGGAGCCTTGCTGACCGACATAGGTAAGGCTGCCGTCCGCGCCAGCCGTACCGACTGACCAGCCAATCGGCATTACGGTGTTGAAAAAGTCCTTTTGCTGCGTTAACGGGTTGGTTAACTATTGAAGGTGAGGTTCGTAACCGGCAGCACCGTGGTTGCTTGAGCCGAATAGGCCAAGCCCAGTGACAGGGCGATGGCGGAGACGCCGGTTAGGACTGATTTAGGCAACGACATGGGGACAACTCCTCAGAATTACGCGACAATCTTCAACTCTCCCGTGAGGCTAATGACCAATGTCACTGCCGATCCGGATGATTTAACTAAGCAGGGCACGTGCCAACCCATATACGTGATTGAAATTTAAATACTTTCGTCCTTAAAAAACAGTTGTCAGTCAGGCATACTCGTAATAATTGTAAACATCTCCGACGCATCGCTTGCCGGCCCATACACGGCGGAAAAACTCTTACCCGGCTTTCGCCCAAGCGAAAAATTTCGATATATTAGTAGGTTACATATGTTTAAAGCGGGTCATCGAGCCGCACGAGCGCATAGAAACGAGAGCTCACGACAGCCGGGCGTACCGAATCGCCTGTAAAGAAAACTGACAGGGATGGCTGCGCCAGTTTCTTCAGAGAGTGCCAAAGATCGCCAACTCGCGCATACCTCTCCGGCAAGATCGGCAGCAGAGAGCCGATCACCGACGAGCATCCATTGGACCGCATCAACGAACGCTTTACCCTGGTCGGACGTGATGAGTAGATCCGCAGCGTCGTCGTTCACTGACCGCGGCGCGCGGCTCCGCGAGCCAGAGGACAGCCCGTCATGAAAGTCGGTCTATTTATCAACACACAGTTTCCGGAGGGCTTCACTCTCGCGGAGAGGGTCCCGGAAATGGTGGCGCAGGTGCGCGCGGCGCGCGAGGCCGGGTTCGCGTCCTTGTGGTTCCCGCATCACTGGCTGACCCATCCGCTGCAGATGCTGCAGATCACGCCGGTCATGGGCTATGTCGCGGCCCACGCGCAGGGCATGACGATCGGGCCGAACATCCTGATCCTACCGCCGCTCAACCCGATGCATGTCGCCGAGGAAGCGGCCACTTTGGACGTGCTGACCGGCGGCAACTTTATCCTCGGCGTCGGCTTAGGCTACCGCCAGCCCGAGTTCGACGCCTTTGGCATCGCCCTCAAGGAGCGGGCGCCGCGGTTTAACGAAAGCATCGCTTTGATGCGCCGGCTGTGGACCGAGGATCGGGTCAGCCACAAGGGCCGGTTCTATACGCTCAACGACGCCGGCATCGGCGTGAAGCCGGTGCGCCCCGGCGGACCGCCGCTCTACATCGCCGGGCAGGCTGAAGTGTCGGTCAGGCGCGCGGCGCGGATCGGCGACGCCTGGCTGATCGTTAAAAGCGGCGGGCTCGGCACGGTGGCGCCGCTGATGCAAACCTATCGTGCGGCATTGAAGGAATTCGACCGAACCCCGATGGAGTTCCCGATCACCGTTGAATGCTATGTCGGCGCGCGCCACGCGACCGCGCACGAGGAATGCCGCGGGCCGCTCGAATACAAATACGACGCCTATGCCGCCTGGGGACTGCAAGACCGCACCTCGCCCAACTTCGAGGATTTCGCGCGCGACCGGTTCATCATCGGCGACAAGGTGTCGGTAAAGGAGGAGATCGCGCGCTATCGCGAGCTGCTCGGCGTCGACCACTTCATCATGCGCTGCCAATGGCCGGGGCTGCCGCAGCAGCAGGTGCTGAGCTCGATCAGCCGGCTCGGCGAGATCTTCGCATCATAGGATTCCGGTTAGCCTCGCCCTCGTCGCTGCTGGCGCTAACGAGGGCCGCGCCCCCCGACCGCGTCGGGTCAAGCGAACGCGGGCACGCCTTCGGTCACGGTATCGAGCTGGCCAACCGTCTCCCTGCCGGACAGCACCGGGATAAAGGCGCCGACCCCCACCACCACCAAAATCGTGCCAAAGAAGATCGCCGGCGATTTGGTGTGCGGCGCCAACAGGAACGGCGCCAGGACGCCGGCGAAGATCCGCCCGAACGACTCGCCGAAGATGTGCCCGTGCCCGCGCAATGCCGTCGGGAACTGCTCGGAGAGGTAGACGCGGGTCGCGGTAAAGGCCGACAGCACTGTAAAGCCGGTAATCAGCCCGCCGGCCATCATCACGGTGGCCGCATGGGGCCTGTCGCGGTGCGCCATCATCATAAGGACAAAGCCGGGTATCGATCCGGCGAGGGCATAGAAAATTGTCCATTGCCGTCCGATGATCTCCATCAGATAGCTGGTGAAGGCCTTTCCTGGGATGCTCGCCGCGTAGGTGATTGTGGCGAGCCCGAAGCTTGACGACACGGCCAAACCCTAATCGACCAGCGCCTTTGGCAGCAGGATATGGATTGTCAAAGCGGCTATACCAGCGCAAACGGCGCTGAGGACCCCGACGACGGTCCAACGCAGCTGGCCCGGGCGAAATAGAGCCCAATAAGGCGGCAGCTCCTCGCCAATCGTCTCGACGCCGCCGCGGAGCGCCTCGACTGACAATTGCGGCACCCGGCTGCCGGCGCAACGGATGATTTGGTGACGGTCTTGACCGCGGCCTTGACCCGGCCGCGGCGCAGATGCCAGCGCGGGCTCTCGGGGATCACGAATTGGATCAGTGCCGGAGCGATGAAAATCATGAGCCCGCCCGGCAAGGCCATCAGCCGGAACGCGTTCGGATTTGCGGCGAGCAAAAAACTGATCAACAGCACCACGGTGAAGCGGCCAGCAACATCTCGAGACCGCGCCATAGGTATACCGGTGCCGCGCCGGCATCAGCTCGGCGGCGATCGGAAACGCCGCCGAGACGGCAAATCCGGCGCCGAGCCCGGTCAGCAATCGCAAGATGATCAGCTGTTCCGCGGTTTGCACCGGGATCAGCAATGTGAAAAAGGTCGTGGCGATCACGCCAATTTGCATGACGAGCTTGCGGCTCCAATGGTCCGACATCGCCGAGGCGGTAAAACCGCCAACACAGTCCATCAGCGTCGAAGCGACAGCGACAAAACGAATGTCGATAGGAGTCAGATCGAGCGACACTTTGGCCAGCACCAGCAGCGAGCCGGTGATTGAGAGATCGTAGCCCTCGACAAAACCGACGAACCCCAATACCGCGATGATCGCGAGGTGGTACGGGCTGAACGGGATATTGTCGAGCATAAAGCCGGCGGTCGACGACCGGCCGATCGGATAGATTTCTTCCATCGTGACCTCCCAGATTGTCGAACCGGGGGACCATGCGGAAGCGCAAAACGGGCGAGGCCGGCGCGTCGCCGTGATCGGGGATCAGATTAAATTGCTTGCTCGTCGATTGGTTCACGCCTCGCAAATTCTGGCAGCCGCACGACACGCCGCCGGATTGACGTTGCTCCTGTTCCATGTTCGGCGGCGTTCTGTATCCGGCCGCCTTATTCGGCCCCATCGAGGCCCAGTAATCAGGCTAGAGCGTGTCGTCAATTATTGCAGGAGCACCTGTAATGCGAGTTGCCGGGGCAGACGAGTATAGTAAAAAGAGTCTACCCGGCGAACAATTTAAGTGATCCATGGAGAGTTGGCTTGGAACAAGGCTGACCCATGACCCGGTATGGCGTGCGTGATGATCAGTGAGAGCGGATCAAGGACTTGCTTCCGGGGAAGCCCGGCGATGTTGACGTAACCGCGCACGACAATCGCCGGTTTATCGAGGCGGTGCTGTACCGATATCGGGCCGGCATCGCGTGGCGCGACCTGGCGGAGCGCTTTGGCGACTGGAAGAACACCCACCGGCGGTTCAGCCGCTGGAGCAAAACCGGGGTGCGGCAGCGGGTGTTTGAGCATCTGGCCGCCGATGCCGACTATGAATGCGCGATGATCGACAGCACCATCGTGCGAGCCCATCAGCACAGCGCCGGCGCGCCAAAAAAAAGATGAGACGCAAGCCATCGGCCGCAGCCGCGGCGGGCTGAGCACAAAAATCTATGCCCTGGTCGACGCTCAGGGCCGGCCATTGGCTCTCCTGCTCACCCCGGGACAGGCGCATGATCTGCTCGGCGCCGATGTGCTGTTGCCGCAGATGAGCGCCACTCTGCTGATCGCCGACCGCGCCTTTGATGCCGATAAACGGGTCCTCCACCCATTGGCGGCAGCCGGCAAAGCCGCCGTCATCCCGCCGCGGCCAAACCGCCTGAGGCCGCGCGAATTCGACCGCGAACGCTACAAGGCGCGCCACCTGATCGAAAACTTCTTCTGCAGGCTCAAGCAGTTCCGCGCCATCGCCACCCGCTACGACAAAACCGCCACAAATTTCCTCGCCGCCGTCTACCTCGCCAGCGCTACAATCTGGCTCAGTTGACGACACACCCTAGTCCACCGGGCAAGTTGCCTAAGCCGTTTTCGACATGGCTGCGCGTCTGTACCACCTCAAACCAGCCGACCTGCTGCAAGGACGACATGGACTTTATTAATTAATATCAAGATGAAAGGCATCTTCGTGTAACACGATCCCGGGGCCGCTCAGCGGGTCCCGAAGGCCACGCGATCTGAATGTCGGGACGGGCGAGCGGGCCCTATTTTCGGGCCATGATCATGCATCCCAGGTGCCGCAGTTCTGCCGTGCTAAGACTCCGAACCCATAAGGTGGATTCCCCCATGCCCGGTCCTCGACGCATCGAAGGTTACGCTATCGTCTCCGAGGATGGCATGCTCGCGAATGCCGCGGGTATCATGCCGGACTCGCTCAAGTTCGACGCCGATCGGCAGTTCTTCGAACACAGCCTCGACGGGGTCAATGTGGTCGTGCATGGGCGTCACTCTCATGAACGACAGCCGCGTTCGCACTTGCGTCACCGATTGATCCTTACCCGGCAAGTCCCGGCCATCGCGACCGACCCGTCGAATGAAAAGGCGCTTTACTGGAACCCGGCCGGTGCTTCGCTCGAGCAAGCCTTGGCTGCGCTCGGGACGCCAGACGGCCGCGTTGGCGTCATCGGCGGTACGGACGCGTTCGGGATGTTCCTAGACCGTTACGACATTTTCCATCTGTCCCGGGCGCCAGATGTGCGACTGCCCGGTGGCCGGCTGGTTTTTCCTGAGGTGGCCACGCGGACGCCTGAAGAGGTGCTTGCAATCCATGGCCTCCACCGCGGCCGGCGGCAGGTGCTTGATCCGGCAAAAGGCCTGGTGATTGTTAGTTGGCAACGTTCCTCGAAGCCCAGCTTGCAGCCGCACCGGGTGCGCCAATTCAAGCTGTCGCGCGATCCCGAATTTGTGCCCAAGCTGCGCGACATCGTCGGCCTTTACGTCGACCCGCCGGCGCATGCGATCGTGCTCAGTGTCGACGAGAAGTCGCAGATCCAGGCGCTCGATCACACCCAGCCGGGTCTACCGCTCAAGCCCGGCCGGTGTGGCACCATGACCCACGATTACAAGCGCACCGGCACCACCCTGTTTGCTGCGCTCGACGTGCTCGACGGGCAAGGTCATCGGAGGCTGCATGCCCTGTCTGGCAGCACATCCGTCGGTTTGGCCTTGTAGGTGAAGGTGCTGTTGCGCGCGATCACGAACAGCCGGCGGATGCGCGACAGCGCGGTGATGATTTCCGCGACCATGCCGTCAGCGAAGTATTCCTGCTCCGGATCGCCGGACATGTTCTGGAACGGCAGCACCGCGATCGACGGCTTGTCGGGAAGGGCGAGCGCGGTAGCTCCCACCCGCCCGCTGACGCGGGACACCTCCCCCGCTTGCGGGCCGCAGGCGGGGCGAGGGTTGGGGTAGGGGCTTTCGATACGATTTGGACCCGCACCGGCCGGGCGGTGTCCTTGACTTGCTGCTCGCCCATATCCTCGAACGCGAAGGCGAGCTTGTCGCGCACCTGATCGCGCACCACCCGGCTGACGCAGATCCCGCCCCGGCTCCGCCAAGGGCTCGAGCCGAGCGGCCACGTTGACGCCGTCGCCGAAGATGCCGTCCCCATCGATGATGATGTCGCCGAGATTGATGCCGACGCGGAATTCGATGCGCGTTTCGGCCGGAACACCGGTGTTTCGCTCAGCCATCTCCCGCTGCACGTCGACCGCGCAGCGCACCGCCTCGACGACGCTGGCGAACTCGACCAAAAGACCGTCGCCGGTGGTTTTGACGATGCGGCCGCGATGTTCGACGATCCTCGGATCGACCAATTCGCGCCAGAATTGCTTTCAACCCCGCTAGCGTGCCTTCCTCGTCGGCGCCCATCAGCCGCGAACAGCCGACCACATCAGCCGCCAGGATCGCCGTCAGCCGCCGCTCTGCGCGATCCGGCATTGCAGCACCTCCCTGTGCCGGAGCGCGGGCCGCCCCGGTCTCGTTCGCTCACACAGATCTTACCAGATCAGGCGGTGGAAATACGGCGCTTGTCATTCCGCGACCGTCGTCCCGGCGCGGGCCGGATAACTGGCCTTCGCCGGTACGACGGTATCGCATGGCCCTACTGGAAAAAATCGGGGCCCTTGACGTTGCGGTTAGTCGGCGCCGCCGCGGCGGTGCGAGAAGCCCTGCTCCTGGCTGGTGACGAATTCGAGGAGCGCGGCGCGGCCCTCGTCGTTTTGCCGGCGAGCGCGCAGGATCGCGTCACCGATTTGGCTGGGATCCTCGACCCGCTCGCTCCACCCGCCGAGGTCGCGCCCGATATTGGCGTAACTGCCGCCGAGATCGCGGGCGCGATAGCGATCGTGCGAGAGTTGCATCGCATGGGTTTCGATCGCCATCGTCGAATTGTTCAGCACGATCGTGGTGATCGGGATGCCGCAGCGCACCGCGGTTTCGAAATCAAGCCCGGTCATGCCAAAGGCGGCGTCGCCCATGATGTTGACGCAGAACTTGTCGGGGGCCGCGACCTTGGCGCCGATCGCCAGCCCGAGCCCGGTGCCGAGCTGATGCGACTTGCCCCAGCCGAGATAGCCGCGCGGCCGGGTCGCCCGGTAGAACGGATTGAGCTGCTCGCGCGGGCTGCCCGAAATCGTGGGTGACGATGGCCTCGGCCGGGTCGATGACGCGCATGAAATCCGAGATCACTCGGTAGGGGTTGATCGGATGCTCGTTTGAATGCAGCTTGGGCTGCCAGCGGGCGAGCCATTCCTCGCGCTTTCCGGCGACTTCACGCGCGACCTCGCCTCCGCGCGCCCGACCGCCGAGCCGGTCCTTGACCGCTTCGATCAATCGTCCGAGCACCAGCTTGGCATCGCCGAGGATTCCGAGATCGGCCGCAAAGGCCTTGTGCAGATCGCGCGTGTCGTTAGTCGCGTGGATGTACTTCTTGCCGGGCGGAAATACCGGGGTGGCGATGCCGTGGCGGGTAAAGCTGCATCCGACGCCCAGCACCAGATCGGATTTGTGCAGGAAATGGCGGCCGTGACCGGTAAAGGTGCCGCCGCCTGGTCCGAGCGACAGCGCATGATCCTCGGGAAAGGCGCTCTTGCCGTCGAATGTCGTCATGACCGGGGCCTGCAGCAATTCGGCAAGCTGGCGCAGCTCGTCGGTCGCTTCGGCATAAAAGACGCCCTGCCCCACCAAAATTATCGGACAGGCGGCGTCGAGCAGCATCTTGGCGGCGTCGTCGATGTCGCGCTCGTCGCCGGCCGATCGGCTAGTGCGAACCGGCCGGTGCTGGCTCGGGTCTACGTCAACCTCGATACCGGTGATATCGGCCGGCACCTCCACCATGACCGGGCCGGATCGCCCGTTTTTCAGCTGGGCGAAGGCGCGCCGCATGATGTTGCCGATCTCGTGCGGCAACTGCACCTCCTCGACCGATTTGGTGATCGCGGCATAGCTGCGGCTTGATTTGAACATCGGGAAGAGTTGCGCGGTCTCGCGCGGGTGACCGAGCGGCAGAAACAGCACCGGCGTCGAGTTGGAAAAGGCGGTGGCGACGCCGGCGAAGGCATTTTCGGCGCCCGGCCCGTACTGCATCGCAAAGACGCCCGGCGGCCGCCCGTTCGACACCCGCGCGAAGCCGTCGGCCATATGGACGCCGACCCGCTCCTGGCGGCAGACCACCGGCTTGATGCCGACCGCGGCGGCGGCCTCGATGATCGGCGTCGTCGGAAAGCAGAACAAGGTCGAGATGCCTTCGCGCTTCAGGATCTCGGCAATCACGTTCATGACCTGCATTGGTCATTCCTCCCGATTGGTAAGTCTAGGTTGGCGCTGCGCGCGAAGCGTCGCGCGCGTCGTCTGCGCTAACGGATCACCCCACCCGCGCCGGGGCCGGCGAGATCGCTTTCGGGCCGGTGACAGATGTTCACGCAGGGCCGGACATCGCCGGGGTTCTCCAAGAGGCAGGCGCTACAGTCCGGGCCGGGCGGCAGCGCGCGTTGGTCGTGGTCTGCGGCGTGGGGCCGGCGCAGGCGGCAAGAACCGCGGCCCACGCAATAAAAGGGATTGTCAAACGCTGCATCACGATCATGACAGTAGCGCCGGCGGCGATTTGTCAAAGTAAGGCCACTACCGGGCGATCACCCCGGCTGCAGCACGTGGATCACGCGGCTGGCGATCATGTCGCGGGTCTTGGCGGCATAAGCGGCCATATGCGGCGAGGCGGCGTGGGCCCTCAACGCATCGAGGCTTTCCCATTTTTCGATCACGACAAAGGTGTCCGGGCCGAATTTGGCCTGCATGGCGCCGGCGCCCTCGGCGTCGACCGCCGGGCCGTATTCGACGCAGCCCTTCTCGGCGTGGACCGCCGGCATGTTGGCGTGAAACGCCTCGAGGATCTGTTCGCGCATCCCCGGCTTTGGCGGTGATGATGGCGAGTACGTGGATCATTAGGTCTTCCTTTCAGGCGATGCGTTCGAAAACGCTGTGGTGGCGGCTCGTCGTCAGCGGGCGGATCTCTGTCGCCCAATCGCCAAAGCTGCCGGCCTTCTCCCAGGCGGCGCTCTTCAGCACATCGGGCGAGTCGAGCTCATAGATCGTCAGATAACGCTGCATGTCCGGGACCGTCGAATGTTCGAGCCGATAGCGCGCCGCCGAGCGCACCCCCGGCACTTTCGACAGCATCGGGAAGTGCTCGGTGTCGTAAACCCGGTTGAACTCGGCCTCGTGCTCGGCCGGGATGTCGAGCTGGACGACAAAGACATGGCTCATGCTGGCCGCTCCTGTTTGCTCGGGGCTCAGGCGATCCGCCGGAACACGCTGTGCTGGCGGTTGGTGGTATGCGGGCGGATCTTGGGCTTCCATTCGCCGAGATCGGAGGCTTCGTTCCAGGCCGGGCTGTTGATCACCTCGGCATTGTCGCACTCGTAGATCGCCAGGTAACGCGGCATCGTCGGCACGGTCGAGTGGTCGAGCCGATAGCGAGTGCACGACCGAACGCCGGGGACCTTGAGGATTGTCGGCACGTGGTCCTTATCGTAAATCCGGTTGAATTCGGCCTCGAGCTCAGCCGGGATGTCCATTTGCACGACATAGATGTAAGCCAAGGCTGCCCCCTCTGTTCGCGGACGCGGTGCCTGGGAGATTAGGCCAATCCGCGCTTTCCCTCGACAGGTTTCGCATCAGCCCATCGCCAGCGCACCCACAGCCCCGTTCCTGTCGGATTGGCCACACGCCTCACTTGAATGAAACCAAGAATATCGATTGTGCATTCGTCATGCACGTGAAAGCATAGGGTTGTCGTCTTGCGCGGACTTGTTCCCCGCAGTCACGTCTTCGTTTCGGGCGACAAAGGCGTGGAACCCGCTCAAACCCGCTTTTCGCCGGGTAATGGAGACCTCGGCAGAGATCTTGAAATGATTAACGCGATGGCCCATTTCTGGGCATATCGGGCGGCCTTCGGCTCAGTATAGGATTTCGCCTGTTCTTCTGCTGGGCGCCGCGGCTACCCACGGCGAAATCATTTTCGAATATAGAGCCGGCGCTAAGCGTTGGCCGAGGAGCAGAAATGTCGAAGATTCCGCAGGGCGAGTGGAGCGCCATTGCGGCGCGCTATGAAAAGGGCGAGTTGATCAGCGGAATTGCCCGGGGCTATGGCTGTACGCCGCCTGCTATTCACTACATTCTAAAGCGTCATCGCCAGGCTCCGGCGACTTCGGTCACGCCACTCGCGCGCGGCCTGCCCGCAGCGGCGGTCGCCGCTTACGCCCCTGAGCCGACCCAGCCCGTACGGATCGCCGGCAAATCCGAGCACTATGCACCATCCCTGGTGCTGGTTCGCGCCAGTCCGCCGCTCGCTGCGGCCTCCTCTTCGCCCTCCGGCAAACCCGATCACAAGCCCGATCAAAGGCCAGCGGGGCCGCCCGTGACGCCGGGCTTGGACAGCGAATTGCACACCCGCGCCGAGGCGGCCATCGCGATGTTTCGGTCGAGTTTCGACGCGGCGCTGATGGAAGGATCGCCTGATGTGCGCGAGCGTCTGCGCCAGGCCGCGGCGGATTTGATGCGGGTGGCGGCGCGAACCACGATCGTTCTCGATCGCGTGACCGCCGGCTCCGAGCGTCCCGACCGCGGCCAGAATTATCCGCGTTCCGCGCATGCCCGCGACGATTTCGGAAAATCACGCTCGGTCTAAACCGCCCAACCCAAAACGAGCCAGCGCCATACGCCGCAGCGGCCGAGCCCCTATAGCTGCTCGACCCCGGCGCGGGCGCAGTCTTCATCCTGCTGCGAGGTGCCGCCGCCCACGCCGCAGGCGCCTTCGACGACGCCGTTCCTGATGATCGGCACCGCCCCCTGCCCCATGATCATGTGATCGCCCGAGGCGGCGGCGATGCCGCGCGGGGTCGGCTGGTCGGCGCGCGCCGCCATTTCGCCGCTCGGCCGGCCAAACGCGGCCGACGCCACCGCCTTGCCCTGGCAGCCATAAGCGCTCGCCCAGATGGCGCCATCCATGCGCTGCATCGCGATCGGCCGCCCGCCGGCATCGCACACTGCCGCACTGATCTTGATGTTCAGCTCGGTCGCCTTCGCCAACGCGCCGCGCAGGATGCGATTGGCTTCGTCGAGTGTCAGCGTCATCGGTCGCTCTCCTTCCCTATATAATCGCTGGCCCTGTGTAACTGCCGGCTCGGTGGACTATACCGCAACGCCGCCCGTTGCGGCCTCCGCGCCGCGCACTTGTCTTGCGGCATTCGCCGCCGTGATCCCGCCGCGGTCAGGTGTCGGGCCGGGTCAGCAGATGGCCGCACCCGGCTTTGTTCGCCCAATATTCCCAAGCGCGCCAGGTCTCGGGCGAATACGGGCTGTAGCCGCGGTTGCGGGCGTCAATCTCGCCCTGCGACAGGTATTTGATCGGGCCGCCCAGCTGCTTTGCCTGCATCAAGATGCGGGCATTGCGCGGCAGGTAAACCGACAGCCGCACGACCTCGATCAGCGAGCGGGAGGCCGCGGCAAAACCGTGGCCGCGCATCAGCGCCACATTGTTGCCGCCGAGAGATTTGGCAAGATCGCGGCCTTGCGCCAGATTGGTGACGAGCAGATTGGTCTCGCCGAAATTATCGGCGATGTCCCAGACCGGCACCTCGGCGCCGATAAAGGCTCCCGAGTGGATCACCGGCCGCAGCTTGGTCATATCCGCGACCCCGAAGGCGAGCGTGTCCTCGGCATGGGCGTGCACCACCGCCATGACTTCCGGCCGCGCCTCGAATATCGCGGCGTGGATAAACCGCTCGAGATAGAGCGGGCGCTTGTAGTCGCCGATCGGCTGCCCGTCGAGGCCGAGTTCGACGATGTCTTCGGCGGTGACCAGTTCCGGGGAGACCGAGCGGGCGATCAGAAATCGGCCTGGGTTCTCGGGGTGCCGGACGCTGACATGGCCATAGGCGTCGACCACCGCCTCCTTGGCGAGGATGCGGTTGGCAATCACCAGATCCTGGATAAGGGTGTCGAGGCTGTTCATGGCCATGATCCGATCGAGGGTTGTGGGGCCGCAGGCGCGTCACGGCGCTCTCTTGTCCCGGTGGTGCGAACCAGATGGATGGTTCCCATTTCCTCTTTTCTCCTCTTCGCCCCTGCGGAAGAGCGTGTGAAAAAAAAGCCAAACATCGTCATTCCGGGGCGCGGGTACTGCCCGCGAGCCCGGAACCTATGAACACCGGACGTCGAACATATTGGAAAATGGGGTGTTCTTGGGTTCCGGACTCGGCCCTTCGGGCCGCCCTGATATGACGTTTCTTGGCAAGAACAATTTCTTAGTCTTCGCAAGGCCAATTTCTTGGCACGCTCGGAAAGCGGGGGCCACGGCTGCAGGCCTGGAATTAGCCCCCTGGGTGCCGGCTTTCGCGGGCGTGGCGGAAAAAGAGCGGCTGCCAAACGTTGAAATGGTACCACCAGGGCCAGTGCAGCCGTCAAGCCGCCAGTGCTTCCATCAGCCGCGCCGGGCCGCACCGGGCCCGCTTGTAGATGCGGGCGCTCACAACCGTACCCACGGCCATCGATGCGCTCTTCATGCGGCGGATAACATAAGGCTTCATTTCAGCGCCACGGCCATGTCCAGCTTGCCCCCAAAGCCGTCGGTTTGCGGACCGGCTAGCCCCTTGCCCTTGGCCCTTTAACAGTACGAGAGGACGCCGGCCGACCTGTAGACCGTTGCCCACGCGCGTTACTGGAACGCACACCCGGCACAGACCGACCCATGATCAGCTTGATCGTGGGCTTCCCCCGTGCGCCTTCTCGGGCTAAGAATCTCGAGAATGCATTGGATAGTTGCTGATCGCTAATCCTCAGATCTTCAGAAAGTTGTAGACCTTGTACTAAACTCCCCAAATACATGTCTGTTATCCTCGCACCTTCCAGGTTCGTGTTCTCTAAATGAGCGTCGAATAGGCTTGTCTGTGAAAGTAGGGCGCGAGATAAATCCGCATAGTCGAGGTTCGCTTGCTCGATAATTGTCGATATCAAGCTCGCATCCCGCATTGTGGAATGTGAAAGATCTGCACCGTAAAAATCCACAAGATTAAGGACCGCATTGTCGAGATTGAAATAGGATAGACATGATTGTATTAGATCATCCTGATGGTCCTTGTCTTACATTTTGGACTCGTTTAAGGGCTTCTGCGAAGGCGGTGCTACTGGGCCATTTGATTTGGACATTCATTTTCGATACCCGAGCACATGCGTTTAAGCATGCAAGCAACGCTTCTTCTGCATTTCTTGCCCAAATTTGTTGTTGCTTAAAACGTATGACCGGAAATAAGAGATGCATTGGCCAACCGCGGGTTAGAAAGGCGGAATACAGATCGCTCAGCGTTAGCTGCAGCTCAACCGCCCACTCTGGCTTTAGCGATATTTCTCGCCGAATAAACTCGGCGAGATACAGATCCATGGACGTGGGCCCACACATCTGAAGCCATCGATGAAGAGCTTGATCGTAGTCCCACCCAGAGCCGGGATCATTTCGCGCGTGGATCATCATCTGTGAAATCTGACGCGCTCCCCGGAGGAATTCGAAGGCCGGTCAGGTACTCTCCAAAACTTTTGTGAGTAAACTCGAAAGTCTTATCGCCATCTCCACGGCGTCCCTCCTGCCGGAAATAGAAGGCCAGAAGCAACGCCGAAATACCGGAGCTAGCACCTTGTTCCAGAGCAGGAATAAGGTTCAAAATATTGCTCTCTTTGCAATGTTCCTCAATCTCTCGCAGGGTAGTAGTACGGCCATCGCCGTGCCAGACGGCGAGAGCGACTTCTTCGAGCAGACGGAAGAACGTGTCCTCACTGATGTCCCGCACAGCCGGATGCTCACGTGGAGCCCACCCCCTCTCGTAAACGGCATGTACTAAGTCGCCGAATATCGAGTTGAGATTCGTCTCTGGCGACAATTCCAGGCCACCTCTTCGGTAAGCAAGCGCGACAAGGTAGTTTAACAGCGGTTGCGCAGTAACCTCCCCTATTTCACCTTCTTTCAGCAAATCTGGGATACCTTGGTACCCAATTCCCGTCAGGTACCCGAATTTTTGCCACCACGCATCGCGCTGGTCTTCTTCGAGAAGCTTTTTAGGGTCATGAAATGTTAGGTTGTCATTTTCACGATATCTACCGACCGTGACATGATACGGCAAAACGTGCAGAACCTGACCGGGTTTTCGGAACTCAGTTTCGATTGTTTGGACTGCCAATTCTCGACCGCTAATAAGGACCTGCATTTTGCAACCTTGTGAATTTACGCGATCTACAGTGCGTATCACCTCGCGAATAAATGCCTGAGCTACATCCTGGCCGCTCTTTCCTTGCATTTCTAACTCGTCCAGACCATCTAGTATTAGTAGAAACCTTTCTCCCTCAACGGCGGTATCTATCGGGTTCTCCAATAAAAATCCTTCGTCGGCAACAAAGCTACCCACAGCGGTTCTGAAATCTATTTTGGTATCTAATTTGTACAATGGGACTAGAACAGTGTGAATGTTTCGTTCATTCGCTATTTTTTCGGCAAATATTTTTGCTAAAGACGATTTTCCCGCACCGGGGCCCCCACTCAGGACACGTACTGATGTGTCTCTATCCCACCTGTCTAACCAGCTCCGTAGATCAGCCAGGAGTACCACGACCTCCTTTCTTTCCTGCATCCGGTCGCTCGAGAGCCGAACGTCCGAGCGCAATACGGATTTTGGTGAGTTTTTACTGATGAAGAAGCCGCGAGGCTCTATATAGATCTGCGTGAGGCTGAACGACTCGCCAAATACGCCTTCGTTTACCAGGCTCGCGAGATATGCATTATATCGCCGCCAGCCGAGCTCACGCTCTACCGCAGCTGAAAATGGTGAAACAAGGGCTTCCCTAATCGGCTGGTAAAATTCAGGGTTTGACCGCCACTCATTGTGGACCGCGAGAGCAAAGTATGAAGGTAGCCGGTCCGCAATATTCCTCGCGCGGACGGCTGGGATCCCGAGGGCTTGCAGCCATGTGCTAAATGCTGGGCAGGTTTTCTGAATCACGTCGCTATTTAGTGGACGCTCGAAGAAATCCGGGTAAATTGTGAAAACCGTCGGCTCCGACAAATTCGGCTCCGGCTCCGCAGCGGGCGCGTCTAGACGCTGGGCTTCCGCATATTCCTGGAGCAGTAAAATGGCTGCGCGAGCTATGGCGCGACGCAGCAAAACCCAGGTCCGATCTTCTGGTGTGTCGGCGAGGCCGACAGCGGCGGCTATTTCGGGCACCTCCGATATCGCCTCGGCCCAATGTCCGGTCAGGCCTTTTAGGGCGGCTTTGCTTAGCGACTTGAAAAACGCTTTATAATCGAGCGTTACGCGCTTCTCGATCCATCCTGTTGGCTTCGCCACTAAGAGCGATGGCGAGTTCTGTGAAAGCACGGCTCCCCCCCCCCCCGCGACGTTTTTAACAGGGCGTCAAACTCTCATTATTGCAGAGTTACGACGTGATTCCAACTAACCCCTATGGTCCTAAAAATACTCGCTTTTGGCACGATTTGCCTACGCAGATCGACCGGAGAATACCGTCAAGCCGACTTACCCCGCCGCGAAGGACGAATAAACCTGACGAGTTCAAATCGGGAGCATAGGTGACGCCGGCGTTCGAGTCGCATCCGAGGAATCACCGTTGACGCCGCGAAGCGGGCGCTGCCCTCCTCGCCTCCCGCGCGCGTCGGCTGCTGCAGCGCCACCGGTGCCGGAGCACGCAGCGAATTTGGCCACAAATGTGCCGTAAACTTCGCAACGAGCGATATCCCCGATCGATGGCCACCTCTGTGATCGAACATTCCCGTCAATTCCCGGTTAGCAAAAATTAATTCCCGGTTAGGCCGAAAAAATTCCCGGTTCGGCGACACGGGAACTACCCGACAACATATTGAAAACGTTATCATAAATTGTCAGCCAGATGGTCAACTCGAAGAAATTCCCGGTTGTCTTCCCGGTTCACGGGAATTAGCCGACGCCGCCGATTGCGATGTTCCGCCGCTGTCCGGGACCTGGGCGCCGAGGGCGTCCGAGCCGCCCACCGTAACCCTTCCATCGCGCGAAGATCGCATGTATATCCCTGCGTCAACGCCTCAAAAAAGGAGTGTCGAAGCATGGCACAAGCAATGGAGAAGACGAGATTCACAGCAGGCCCGCTGACGTTCGTCGTCAGACATGAATTGTGGGATGGCAACATCCATGATCATGCCGACCAGGGCGTCTCGATCGCCGTGGCGGGGGATGTCGGCGGCAAAGAGACAACCCTGCTGCGGTTCAACTGCTTCGACCAGGAAAAGAGCTACGTCTACGGGCCGGAAAATCCCAATCCGCCGAGCCCAGGTCCGACGATGGCCGATGACCTGCCGCCAACACTAAGCAGCTCATGCCAGCTCTTCCGGATGGACCCGATCGCCGACGGCAATCCGATCGGCTGGACGGTCAGGACCCTGGAAAACAAGCTTCCGAAGATGCTGGAAAGAGCCGGCTACAAGGAGGTCGCCGCGGCGACCGATCTCGTCGAGGTCGGGCGCGTTCTCCCTGAGGTGGAAAGCTGCGCCAGGGCGCTGTTTGCCGCCAAGCGGAATACGGTCAAACATAATCGGGGCACGGACATCTTCGACGCCGGGAATATCAGGTTCGGGCTCGAAATGCGGCGGCAGGCGGGGGGAGACGGCGGCTTGGCCGTCCACGTCTTGACCGATATCGGCGGGTCGACCGGAAGGGCGTATGTCGAAGAGACCGAGATCCTGGCTTTCGACTGTTTCTGGCAATTCCCGCATTACCACTATGGCCCGCGCAACAAGAACCATCGCATCTTTTGGGACAAGACATTGGTCGAGGACCCGCTCGGCTGGGTCTTTGAACAGTTCGAGAATTGAAAATTGGGAGCCATGATCGAGCGGGCCGGCTACCCCGGGGTCGCGGCCGATCTCGACCTAGACAAGATTGCCGCCCTTCTCCCGATCGTGAAGAAAAAGGCCCGCGAGATGCAAGCTGAAGGCGAGCGATTGACCGGGCATCCGGGGCTGCCCTTAGAGATGACCCCGAACCTGGCCGCCTCATAAGGCAAGAGGCGGCGACCCGACGGAGCAGCGGGCGGGTCTAACCCGCCCTGCCCGGCCTACGAATAGCGGGCTGCCGCTGCCGGGACCGCTATCGCGATCGACGCGGTCCCGCCGAGGAAACCTTGTTCAGTTCGCGGCGAGCTTGTCCTGCGTCTTCGTGTCGAAGTCGCTGGCGTCGTGGCGCTCGTGCAACTGGCTCGAAGGTTCGCCCGAAAGCCGGTTGACCATGCGCCCGCGCTTCACCGCCGCCCGTTCGAGGAGGGCATCGGCCCAGCGCTGGACATTCTTGTACTCGTGGACCGCAAGGAATTCGGCCGCCCCATATTGGTTGAACTTCGCCAGCCCGCCATACCACGGGAAAATCGCGATGTCGGCGATCGTGTAGGCAGGTCCCGCGACATATTCGCTCTCCGCCAGCCGGCGATCGAGCACGTCGAGCAGGCGCTTTGTCTCCATGGTGAAGCGGTCGATCGCGTATTCGATCTTGACCGGAGCGTAGGCGTAGAAATGGCCAAAGCCGCCGCCGACATAAGGCGTGCTGCCCATCTGCCAGAACAGCCATGAGAGGCATTCTGCTCGCGCACTAACTTCCGTCGGCAGGAATTCCCCGAACTTCTCGGCCAAGTACACTAGGATCGCCCCGGTTTCGAAGACCCGGATCGGCTTGGGGCCGCTGCGGTCGACAAGCGCCGGGATCTTGGAATTCGGGTTGATCGCGACAAACCCGCTGCCGAACTGGTCGCCGTCGCCGATCTTGATCAGCCAGGCATCGTACTCCGCGCCCTTATGCCCCCGGGCCAGCAACTCTTCGAGCATGATCGTGACCTTGACGCCGTTCGGTGTGCCCAGCGAATAGAGCTGCAACGGGTGGCGGCCGATCGGCAGCTCTTTGTCATACTGGGCGCCCGCGGTCGGGCGGTTGATGTTGGCGAACCGGCCAAGTGCCGGCTTGGCGACCCAGACCTTGGGCGGCGTGTATTCGGGCGTATCGGTCATTCTTGTAGCTCCAGATGTGATAGGGGCGCACGCGCACGCCGCGCGCATCGCGTCATCTTACACGACAGGTGGGCCGTCGCGTACGCGTTCGTCGAACTGCTGCGGCGGGAGCTGGCGAGGCGAGCCGGCGTCATCGGGCACGATCTCGGCGTGGAGGAATGCGGGCTCGTCACCTTCCTCAAGGACGGCGAAGCGCCGGCACAGACCCGCGACCGGCTGCACGCCAAGAACATCACCGTGCACGTATCCGGCGCGTCGCAGCTTGACCCGCCCGGCCGCGGCTTCGACGCCCTCGTCCGCGCCGGCGTGCACTGCTACGACGATGAGTTCGAGGTGGGGCGCTTCGTTCGGGGAGCGATCGTAGGGGTGAGTGAAGCCTAATCCGCCGCGCCGGCCACGGCTCGTCGCGCGGACGGAGCGCGGGACGCCCGCTATTGGTCACGTCGTCGCCGCGGTGGGTTGCACCCGCCGTACGGTCGATCGTTACGTAAGTGATCGGCGGCGACAGCTTAGATGTGCTCTAATCGGAACGGCAGCCACCCCTTCACAGGAGTTTACATGCCCACCATCACCACCAAGGACGGCATGGAAATCTTCTACAAGGACTGGGGTTCGGGCCAGCCGATCGTGTTCAGCCACGGCTGGCCGCTGTCGGCCGATGATTGGGACACCCAGCTGCTGTTCTTTCTGCATCACGGCTATCGCGTTATCGCCCATGACCGCCGCGGCCATGGTCGCTCGACCCAGACCGCCGACGGCCACGATATGGACCATTATGCCGACGATCTGGCGGCTCTGACGGCGCATCTCGACCTGAAAAACGCCATCCATGTCGGCCATTCCACCGGCGGCGGCGAGGTGGCGCACTATCTGGGACGGCATGGCGAAAGCCGGGTGGCCAAGGCAGCGCTGATCAGCGCGGTGCCGCCGCTGATGGTGAAGACGGCGGCCAATCCGCTCGGCCTTCCCAAGGAGGTGTTCGATGGCCTGCAGGCGCAACTCGCCGCCAATCGTTCGCAATTCTATCGCGACGTGGCGGCGGGGCCGTTCTACGGCTACAACCGGCCGGGTGCCAAAGCCTCGGAGGCCGTCATCCAGAATTGGTGGCGCCAAGGCATGATGGGCGGCGCCAAGGCGCATTACGACGGCATCGTCGCCTTTTCCCAGACCGATTTCACCGAAGACCTCAAGAAGATCACCGTCCCGGTGTTGGTCATGCATAGCGAAGACGACCAGATCGTGCCCTATGTCGCCGCCGGGCCGCTGTCCGCTAAGCTGCTGAAGAACGGAACCCTGAAAACCTATAAGAGCTTCCCGCACGGCATGCCGACCACCGAAGCGGACACGATCAATGCCGACCTATTGGCATTCATCAAAAGCTAGCCCCAGCTGCCTCAGAGCGCGTAAGCCGGGGTTAACCCGCCGTCACGCCGACCAAACGATTGGCGGGCTGCGCCCGCCCTATAAGTCTTGCGCCCCGCCACTTGCCGCGCTCGTCCGCGCCAACGAACGCTACTACGACGACGGAGTCCGAGGTGGAGCGCTTCGGTGGTGCAGTGGCAGGCTAAGCTCTCCTGTAGCCGCGACGGTCCAAAAGTCCGAATTACTCCCGACCCGCCAACATTCGGGGGAAGACAGGGGGTTACCGCCTCACGCCGATAGCGGCCTCTGCGGGACCTCCAATCGCAAGCCATTGTTCCGCATTTGGTTATGGAGGGCGTCCCTCTTGCGCCTATTGAACACAGGAGCACCCCATCTGAAAGCCGGGACCGAACGGCGTTAGAGCAGCCGCAGAGTAAGCGTCAGCTGAGGGTCGTCTTGCACTCGGCGTGTTGAGCTGGATGCTGCCGCTCTTTTGCGGGCAGCGGTGCAATGGATGACGCGGAGCTGGTCGATAAGGAGGACCTTGGGAGTACTCATACGAGGGCTCGCGAGGTCCGCGGCGAGGTTCTCACCGGTCCGGAGCGCCGGCGACGCTGGAGCCTCGAAGAGAAGCTTCGGATATTGGCGCAGAGCGTGGCGCCAGGATCCTCGCCCTCGCTGGTTTGCCGACTGCACGCGATCAGCAGCGGCCAGCTTTACACCTGGCGCCGGCAGTTCCGTACCGGCGAGCTGACCGGGTTTGCGCCGGTGAGATTGGCCCCGCCGGTCGAGGAGCTTCCACGGGCCGCTGCGTCGGTTGATCCGGTGCCGATACTGCCCGAAACCGATCGGCCGGCGGACGGGATCATCGAGGTGGAGCTGGCCTCGGGGGTGAAGCTGCGCCTGACCGGCGCGGTCGACGAGGTGGCATTGCGCCGGGTCTTGTCGGCGCTGTCGTGATCGGCATTCCGGGCAATGTCCGCGTCTATCTGGCGTGCGGCGTCACCGACATGAGGAAAGGCTTTGACGGGCTGGCGGCGCGGGTTCAGACCACCTTGCGCCTCGACCCGCATGGCGGCGCGCTGTTCGTGTTCCGTGGTCGCCGCGGCGATCTGATCAAGGTGCTGTGGTGGGACGGGCAAGGTTTGTGCCTGTTTGCTAAGCGGCTGGAGCGCGGCCGGTTTTTGTGGCCGCAGGCGAAGGACGGATCGGTGGTGCTGACGGCAGCACAATTGTCGATGCTGCTGGAGGGCATCGATTGGCGTGCGCCACGCCGCAGCTGGACCCCGGAAGTGGCTAGTTGAACAGCGCGACATAGTGACTCAGGCGGGTACGATGTCGATACTGCTCAATGCAAGCGGGAGTAAACTGATGGTTGATGCCGGACGCTGCTGACCCCGTTCAAGAGATCGCCGAGCTGCGCCTCCTGCTGGCCGAACGCGAGGCGGAATTGGCGGAAGCGCGGGCCGAGCTGACCGGCGCCCGGCTGCGGATCGAACAGTACAAGGCTCAGCTTGCCCAGCTGCGGCGCATGCAGTTCGGGCGCTCGTCGGAAAAACTCGATACTCAGATCGCGCAACTCGAGCTGATGCTCGAAGATTTGGAAGAGAGCGAAGCGGCGCGCACAGCGCCGGCGGCACAGCGCGTCCCCGATCAGCCGCGCCGCGAACGTCGCCAGCCGGTGCGACGGCCGCTGCCCGATCATTTGCCGCGCGAGGAGATCGTGCACGATCCGGGGTCGGTGTGCCCGGGCTGCGGCGGCACCCGGTTTAGCAAACTCGGCGAGGACGTGACCGAGGTCTTGGAGAAGATCCCGGCCCGCCTCAAAGTGATCCGCCATATTCGGCCCAAACTCAGCTGTCGCTGCTGCGAGCGCATCCTGCAGGCGCCGATGCCCGATCTGCCGATCGAGAAGGGTCGGCCCGGACCGGGCCTGGTCGCCAATGTCGTGGTCAGCAAATACCTCGACGGGCTGCCGCTCTACCGTCAATCGGCGATCCTGGCGCGCGAAGGCATCGCGATCGAGCGCGCCACCCTGGCCGACTGGGTCGGGCACGCTGCTTGGTGGGTGACGCCGTTGGCCGCGCTGATCGGCGCGCATGTCATGGCAGCGCCGATCATCCACACCGACGACACGCCGATCGCGGTGCTGGCCCCCGGCAACGGCAAGACCAGGACCGGACGGCTGTGGACCTATGTAGTTGACGAGCGACCCTGGCAGGGTGGGCGGGCACCGGCAGCATATTATCGTTTCAGCCCCGACCGCCGCGGCGAGCGACCGCGCGATCATCTGGCCCTCTTTCGCGGCGCGATCCAGGCCGACGCCTTCAGCGGCTACGCCGCCCTGACGCGACCGCCATCCGCCAAAGACCAGGTCGGCCGAGGGCCGCCGCTGATCCACGCAGCGTGTTGGGCCCATGCGCGGCGCAAGTTTTACGATGTGTTCGAATCGACCAAGTCGCCGATCGCCGAGGAAGCACTGAAACGGATCGGCGAGCTCTATCGGATCGAAGCCGAGATCACCGGCCAGCCGGCCGAAACCCGGCTAGCGGCGCGCCAGAACCGTGCCGTGGCGATCCTCGATGCCTTGCGCGACTGGCTGACAGCGCAGCGCCGCCGGCTGTCGTCAAAGAACGCGCTCGCTAAAGCGATCCAGTACGCGCTGAGCCGCTGGGAGGCGCTGACCCGCTATGCCGGTAATGGCCGGCTCGCCATCGACAATAATGTCGCCGAGCGGGCACTGCGCGGCATCGCCATTACCCGCAAGAATTTCTTGTTCCTCGGATCCGATGCCGGCGGCGAGCGCGCCGCAATCCTCTACACCGTGCTGGAAAGCGCCAGACTTAACGGCCTCGATCCGCAGACTTGGCTCGCCGATGTGATCGATCGCACGGCCAAGGGTCACCCGATCAACCGGCTCGGCGAACTGCTCCCATGGAACTGGAACAACCAAACCGCCAGCCTCGCCGCCTGACCGGTGTTGTGGTCCTCAGCTGACGCTTACGCCGCAGATGTCTTTCTATAAGAATTATCAGGGCGATCTCTCCGTCTGTGGCGGGTGCCTTAGCGATGAGGCATCAGGGGCTTCATCGAGGAAAACGCGACCGATGTGGAGTGCTCATTCTGTGGCACAACCGCGGAGGAGCCCGATAGCTGCCCAAATTCGTGAAGTCGCGGAGTTCATCGACGAGGGTATTCGCCGCCGCGAATACAGAAACCCGGATGAATGCGGCATGTCTTGGGACAGCGAAGACCAACGGTATTATCCAGGTAGCACCTACGACACCGAGGATTTAGTCTCCGAGCACGTCGATCTTCCAAATGATCGCGAAACAAAAATTGTTGGGGGCAATCTGCTACAATTTTGACGATAGCCTTTGGTGTGACCTCGAGCAATATTGCCTCAGTGATCAGGAGCAGCTTAAATACAGTTGGGACCATTTCTGCCCGGTGATCAAACACGAGCGACGTTCCTTTTCTCGGGGCACCGACAGTACCGAGACGATGAGGAAATCCTCTCGCCCGAACACGTTCTCGAAATTATATTCGAGTACGCTGAGACCATCGGGCTGATCCGGAAGCTTGCTCGTGGAGCGCGATTGTACCGGGTCCGTAAGCTCGAAGGGGACGGTCACTGCCCAGGATCTCGGACCACCTCCGCCCGAGAAGGCATGGCAGCAGAACCGCATGAGCCCTGCGGGCATCTCCATGCTCTACGCATCCGAGGACCCTGGAACGGCGCTACGGGAGACGGTTGATCAGCCGGGCCTGTACACAGTGGCGGAGTTCACCACCGAGCGCGATGCTACAATCATCGATTTTTCGCAGCTATTCCGGCTACTAAGCTGATCGATCTCCCTCGACACGAGGACCGAGTTGACCAATGCCTGAGTTTTCTCGGCCGATCGCAGCTTTGCTTCGTCCGCGTCGAGCGTCATCTTCGCATTGTCGAAATCTTGCTGAGATACCGTTTGCGACTGCAGCAAGGCGCGCTGGCGTTCGAAGACTTGCTCGGCGTTGTCCCGCAATGCGCGAGCGGCCGCGACGTCGGCAAGGGCTCGCTCCTTCTCTTCCGGCCGGCTCCCGTTTTCGAGTTCGGTCAGCTTGGCGCGCGTCTCGTCGAGCCGGGCCGTCGCGAGCGCAAGGCTATTGCGATAGATTTCGGGATCCAGTTCCGCCAGCAATTCCCCCGCCGCGACCCGGTCGCCCTCCGTCTTGAGCATGCGGGCGATCCGCCCTCCGCGTTGAAGGCGAGGCCGACTTCACGGATATCGACATTGCCGTACAGATGAAGCGTCCCGGGCGCTACCGCGCGCTCGGCGATCCATAATCGGGCGCCGGCGGCCGCAGCGACTATTACCAGAACGGCCACGACCACGACTCCTGCACGCCGCCGCCGGCGTTCGGGCGGGGGGTGCAAGCTGGCAGAGGTCATCGGCTCATCGTTGGCGCGCTCCGGCACACTGGCTGTTCCCCGGCCAAGACGAAAGCCGGTCGCTCGACGCGAGCGTGCTGCAGTGGGCGTGCCGAAACGCTCGGGCAGCGGCGAAGCTTAGGAAGTCGGTGATCGTGTACACGCTGCGCCACAGCTTCGCCACCCATCTGCTCGAAGCCGGCACCGACATCAGCACGATCCAGGCGCTGCTCGGTCATCGCGATCTATCGACCACAGCGCGCTACACCCATCGGCAACACGACCGGCCCGTTCGACCGGCTAAAGTTTGGGAGCGCCAGCCCGGCCTGTACCGCGGCGGTCATGGCCGCATTGGAGATGGCGGACATCTTCCGCCGCCACGGCGAGCCTTATCGCCAAACCCATGCCGGTCATCTTGGTCGAACCGAGCCTCGCATCATGGGTGCCGTCGAGGCGTGCCGGACCGCGGCGCGCGGCGGCCATATCGAGCGCTGCACGGAATGCGGCCTCGTTCGTATCGCCTATAATTCCTGCCGCAACCGCGCCCTGCCTTCGCAGGGGCAGGCTATTACCCGAAATGCCAGGGCCCGGCGCGGGCGGCGTGGTGGCCGAGCCCCAAGCCGAATTGCTGCGGTGCCATATTTCCACCTGGTGTTCACGATGCCGGCGGCGATCGCCGGCATCGCGCTGCAGGACAAGGCGTTGTCTACGACATCCTGTTCCAGGCAGCGGCCGAGACACTGAACACAATCGCCGCCGATCCGCGTCTTCTCAGTACCGAGATCGGTTTTGTCACCGTGCTCCATACTTGGGCCAAAACCTGCAACACCATCCGCATGTTCATTGCCTCGTCCCCGGCGGCGGCTTGTCCTGGGACGGTAATCGCTGGGTTCACTGCCGACCCGGCTTCTTTCTGGCGGTCCGGGTGCTCTCAGGCCTGTTCCGCCGGCCTTCCCTCCTACGAGACCGAGGTGAAGGGCGTGGTCCCGCCAGCCCGTGTGGTGGGCTTTTTCTGTAGGAAGAATTGGTGGTGGATCGCGGGCACGGTCGCTATCCCCATCGTCGTGTGGGCGACGAGTAATACAGGCTTGGGTTCTGTCATCCTGAACCATCTCCGCTGCTGGCTGAACGTGCACTGATCAGGGAGGCCCGCGGCAAGGCGCAGGCGCTCGCGGACCTTGTCGCGGAACCGCCGCGCGTTTAGGGGCAGCTTTAGGGAGCGGTTTCCACGTCGCGTCTTGCCCTCTCGCGCTCCCACCAAAGATAGAGTTAGACGGAGAGACAGAAATCGAATTGGACCGAGGACAGAGCATCAGGAGTGCGTTATCGGCTAACAGAAGCCGATAGCCCGGAGAACGGCAGGACCGAACCCAGCGTTGTTGATTTGGTACACCGGCAAGGTACACCTGGGGCACTGTTAGGAACGACGAGATCCGCAGAAATCCTAGGCTTTCGCATGGAAGACCGAGTGTCCTGCCCCCTCCGCCAGCACTATCCGATATTGCCTCTGACGGTTCGTCAGCCGGAGGCTGCGAAGCCGCCGTCGACCGGGATGGCCGCGCCGGTCACGAAGTCGGAGGCGGCGGAGGCGAGAAAGACCGCGACGCCGGCGAGATCCTCGGGCATGCCCCAGCGGCCGGCCGGGGTGCGCGCCAAGACGCGCTCGTGAAGCCCGGCGACCTCGCGGCGCGCGTTTGCGGTCAGCTCGGTATCAATCCAGCCGGGCAGCACCGCATTGACCTGGATGTTGTCCGCCGCCCAGGCGGCAGCCAGGGATTTCGTCAGCTGGACGAGCCCACCCTTGCTGGCGGCGTAGGGCACCGCATAGGCCGCGCCGAAGATCGAGTACATCGAGCCGATATTGATGATCTTGCCGCCGCCGGCGCGCTTCATCGCTGGGTGTGCTGCCTGCGCGCAGATGAAAGCCCCGGTAAGGTTGGTGGCAAGCACGGTCTGCCATTCGGCGGCGCTGTAGGTCTCCGCCGGCTTGCGAATCGACATCCCGGCATTGTTGACCAGGATGTCGAGCCGGCCGAAGCGTTCGATGGCCGCCCCGACCATTGCTCGGCACGAGCTTTCATCGGCAACGTCGAGCGCAATGAAAGCGCTGTCGGCGCCGAGTTGGGAAAGCGCGTGCAACGCCGCTTCGGATTTCACCGGGTCGCGCGCCGCCACAATGATCTTGGCCCCGGCGGTAGCGAGCCCGCGCGCCATGCCGAGCCCGATGCCGCCATTGCCGCCGGTGACTACGGCGACGCGCCCGGAGAGGTCGAACAGGGTCATCTCAGAGCGAACACGATCCGGAAAGGGTAAGCGACGACAAAAACGAGCGCCCCCTCCCAGGCCTGTCCTCGCGAGCGGGGCGACGGAGAGTGGCTCAATAAATCCCCTTCAGCGGGGTCGTCTCGCGCTTTTCGATGGTGGCCCCAGCGGTGTCGGTGTCGCCGGACGTCAACAGCTTGTTCGAGAGGCTTTGGGAACCGACGATCGCATTCTGGTCGGGGGCCTGTGCGTTGGACGGGCCGATATCGGGTAAGCCGCCGGAGCCGCGCAGACGAAGATCGGCGGCCTGCTTGCCCGGCTCGCCGGGTCCGGCCTGCTCCATCGCCTGCTCGGCCTGCTGCTCCGCCGTCTTCTCCTGCGGCCGCGGCGCCCCTGGCTCCGGCGGGCGCAGATCAAAGTCCGGGGGCACCGTCAGCGGCGCGCGCGATTCGACGGCAAACTCGTCGGGCATCGCCTGATCCATACCGATCATCTGCTTGATGTCGGTGCAGCCGCAAAGCAGGGATACCCCGCCCAACCAGACAATACAAAACGAGACAGGACTGCGGCCCGCGCCGCGAAGCCGGCGATATTCGGTCATGGCAGTAATCCCTCCGATCTTATATTTTAATGCGCTTCGCGGTGCAGAAGCAAGCCGTCGAGCAACATTGCCGCGACGCCGACGCAGATCGCGCTGTCGGCAACGTTGAATGCGGGCCAGTGCCACGACCCTATATGGAAATCGAGAAAATCAACGACGGCGCCATGGCGAATCCGGTCGACGACATTACCGAGCGCGCCGCCGATGATCAGGCCGATTGCGACCGCGAGGAGCGGGCTGGTAACTCGGCTCAGCCAATAGACGAGTCCGGCGACGATCGCGGCGGCGGCGAGCGAGAAGAGGACGGCGTTGAGCCCACCGCCCGCCCGTGTTGAACAGGCCAAAGCTCATGCCGCGGTTATAGGTCAAGACGAGGTTGAAAAACGGCGTGACCCGCTCGGCGGCGACGGCGCTGTCGGCAAAGTGGGCGAGGACGGCGGCCTTGCTGAGCTGGTCAAGGACCACGACGATTGCAGCGACGGCAATCCCTCGTCGCAGCATCACCCGGCGCTCGTCGCGCGCGTGACTGCGGCGCCGGAACTGACCGCCTCGCCGCAGCGGTGGCATAGATCGGCGTGGCCCGGCACCTGCCCGACTTCGGGCAATACGCGCCAGCAGCGCTCGCAGCGCTCGCCCGGCGCCGGCGACACCCTTACGCCGATATCGGCAAGCTCGGGAAGGTCGGGAAGGGTGAAGGCGCCCTCTGGAACCATGCCCGGCCGGACCGTGCCGGCCGAGGTTATGCACAATTCGGCCAGGTCGACGTCGCGGACGAGCTCTACGAGCCGGTCGGGGACAAAAACCTCAATCGCCGCTTGCAGGCTCGAACCCAGCCGTTTCGCACTGCGCTCGAGTTCGATCGCACCGGTGACGACTCGGCGCAGATCGCGTAACGTCGCCCAGCGCTCGGCCAGCGCCGGGTCGAGCCAACCGGATGGCACCTCGGCGAACAGCTCGAGATGCACGCTGCACTCCGGGGCGTCGCCGTGGCGGGCAAGCCAGGCCTCTTCGGCGGTGAAGCAGGTAACCGGCGCCAGCCAGCGGACCAGGCAGTCGAAACAGCGATCGAGCACGGTGCGCACTGCCCGCCGCCGGATGTCGTCGGGCGCGTCGCAATAGAGCCGATCCTTGCGGATGTCGAAATAAAATGCCGACAGATCGGCCGCGCAGAAATTATAGAGCGCGGTAAACATGCCGTGGAAATCGAACGCCTCCACCGCACGGCGGATCAGCGCATCGAGTTCCGCGAGCCGGTGCAGCACCCAGCGCTCGAGGTCGGGCATCGCCTCAACACCGACCGCCTCCTCAGGCGCGAAGTGGTCGAGCGCGCCCAACAGGTAGCGCAGGGTGTTTCTCAGGCGGCGGTAGACATCGCTCTGATGCTTGAGGATCTCCGGGCCGATGCGAAGGTCCTCGGAATAGTCGGAGCCTACCACCCATAGGCGCAGGATGTCGGCGCCGCTCTGCTGCATCACGTCCTGCGGAGCAACGACATTGCCGAGCGATTTCGACATCTTGCGGCCGTCTTCGTCGAGCACGAAGCCGTGGGTCAGCACCGCGTCGTAAGGGGCGCGGCCGCGGGTCCCGCAGGCTTCGATCAACGAGGAGTTAAACCAGCCGCGATGCTGGTCCGAGCCTTCGAGATAAAGCGAGGCCGGCCAGCCCAGCTCGGGCCGCTGCTCGAGGACAAAGGCGTGGGTCGAACCCGAATCGAACCATACCTCGATGATATCTGTGACCTTCTCCCATTCCGCCGGGTCGTGGGCGTTGCCGAGAAACTGCGACGCATCGGCGCTGAACCAGACGTCCGAGCCCTCGCGCTCGACCGCGGCGGCGACGCGCTCGACGACCGACGGGTCGCGCAATGGCTCGCCGGTCTCGCGATGAGTGAAGACCGCGATCGGCACGCCCCAGGCGCGCTGGCGCGACACGCACCAGTCGGGCTTGCCCGCGACCATCGCCTCGATCCGGTTCCGGGCCTGCGGCGGGACCCAGCGGGTCTCGGCGATCGCCGCCAGCGCTTTTTCGCGCAGCCCATTCGCCGCCATGCTGATGAACCATTGCGGCGTGTTGCGAAAGATCAGCGGCGCCTTCGACCGCCAAGAATGCGGGTAGGAGTGGAGGAGCACGCCCCGCGCCAATAAGCCGCCCGCGGCGTCGATTGCGGCGATCACCGCTTCGTTCGCATCGCCGGGCTTGCCGGTTGGCCGATAAACGGTGCGGCCGGCGAACAGCGGTACGCCCGGCAGATAGACCCCGTCGGACCCGACCGTGTCGGGCACCGGCAAACCATTCGCTTGGCCAAGTTCCCAGTCATCGGTACCGTGTCCGGGCGCGATATGGACGAGCCCGGTCCCCTGGTCGGCAGAGACAAAATCGCCTGGTAACAGGGGGACCGGAAAATCATAGCCTTGCCCGGACAACGGGTGACGGCAGATGTTGCCCGCGAGAGCTCGGCCCCTGAACGATGCGATCTCGTCGTACTGAATTATGCCTACCGATTTCGTGAATTCATCGACCAACTGCGCCGCCACGCAGAGCAGCTCTCCTAGTACAACCCTTCCCCCTCCCGGTTGACTTCCTAAACCCGGGCCAAGACTTGAGATCATTTTTGGTCGAATGACGACGTAGTCCAAATCCTCGGCGTAGGCAATCGCGCGGTTGCCGGGGAGCGTCCAGGGCGTCGTCGTCCAGATCACGGCGGCGGCACCAGTGAGTGCCGGTAGGCCGGTGCGTTCGACTGGAAACCGTACCCAAACGGTAGTTGATCTGTGATCGTAGTATTCAACTTCGGCCTCGGCGAGCGCGGTCTGTTCGACCACCGACCACAAGACCGGCTTCGAGCCGCGGTAGAGGCCGCCATTGACGAGAAACTTGCCGATCTCGCGGACGATCTGCGCCTCTGCCGAATAGGCCATTGTCGTATAGGGATTGGCCCAATCGCCAATAACGCCCAGGCGCTCGAACTCGGCCTTCTGCACCTCGATCCAATGGGTGGCGAACTCGCGGCATTCGCGGCGAAACTGATCGGCCGGAACGCTGTCTTTCGACATTTTCTTCGCCCGGTATTTTTCCTCGATCATCCACTCGATCGGCAGGCCGTGGCAGTCCCAGCCCGGGACATACGGCGCATCCTTGCCCAGCATCTGCTGCGAGCGGTTGACCACGTCCTTCAGGATCTTATTCAGCGCGTGACCGATGTGGAGATGGCCGTTGGCATAGGGCGGGCCGTCATGCAGGACGAATTTCTCGCGGCCTTGCGAGTTCTCCCGCAGCCGTCGATAAAGGTCCATCGCCGCCCAGCGCGCTAGGATCTGCGGCTCGCGCTTCGGCAGATCGCCCCGCATCGGGAAGTCGGTCTTGGGCAAGAAAACGGTCGGACGATAATCCGTGGGCATCGGAAAATCCCTGGATAAGAGGAAAAAGCGAAAGCGTCCCGATCCTCAGACGAGGACCGGGCCGATAATTCGCGATATCCAGGCGCGACGCAGAAACATGGGGGACATATAACAGCCTCCCCGGTCAAATTCGAGGGGCAGTTGGCTGCGGCGAGGTTCGCAAAAGATCGGCGGTCCGCTCAGTCCTTGCGCCAGTTCAAGGTGACGCTGCGGCCGTTGCGAAAGCTGCCGGTGGCGTCGATCCGCCCGTCGCGCAACTTGCCGACCAGGTCGATGACCGCGAAGCGGGACCCGTCGGCCCGCTTGGTGTGCATATGGATCGCGACATCGCCGGCGCGGGTAACATCGCCCGCAAGATATACCGTCGCGCCGGGAATGCGGCCGGGCCACTGACCCGAGATCGTCTTGTTCCTGACGACCGCCTGCGCCCGGAAGCAACGGGCCGGGTCGGTCTCGCCCGGACCGAAGCAGATGGGTCCCCCATAGACCCCGGTCGGGTCACCGGCGGAGGCGGGCTTGGGCAAGGCTGCGGCGCTGGGCGGCAGATCCGGCGGGCGCGGTGCGACCCGGAGCGGGGCCGTGACGGCTGCGAGTTGCGGGGCCTGGCCCTTCTTGGGGCTCGCCTCGGCGAGACGATCGGCCTCGCTGTCGATGCGCTTCTGCTCAGCCAACGCCTTCTGCTGCGCCGCGTCAGCCGCTTGCCGTTGCGCCGCTTTGGCCGTCTCGTCCGCCCTCCTTTGGGCGGCCACAGCGGCCGCGTGCGCGGCTTCGGCTCGGCTGCGCCGATAATCCGAATAGCCCCAAACGCCAGCCCCGGCCGCCGCCAGCAGCAGGATGATCGCGGCGACGGCCCATAGCCGTCCGGCGCCAATGCGGCGCTGGCGGGCCGGCGCCGGCAATATCCCCAGGCCGTCGGCTTCGGCGATCGCAAAGGTGCGGACCGGCTGCGGGATGTTCTTGTAGCTCATTTCGCCGAGCGGGGTGAACGACAGGGACAGTTTGTTGCGGATCTGGTCGTAGACGCTGCCGGCGATGCAGACGCCGCCGGGCTCCGCCGCCCCTTGCAGCCGTGCGGCGACGTTGACGCCGTCGCCGAGCAGATCCTGGCCCTGCACCATGACGTCGCCGAGATTGACCCCGATACGAAACCTGACCTGCCGGTCTTCGGGCAGTTGATCGTTGCGGGTGCGCAGCGCCGCCTGGATCTCGGTAGCGCAGCGTACGGCTTCGACCGCGCTGCCGAACTCCGCCAGGATCGCGTCTCCGGCGGTGTTGAAAACGCGGCCCCGATGCAATTCTACGAGCTTTTCGAACACTTCCTTGTGTCCGCGGAAGGTCCGCAAGGTGAGTTCCTCGTCCTCGGCCATCAGCCGGCTGTAAGCGGCGACATCCGCCGACAGGATCGTCGCCAGCTTGCGTTCGAGGTCCGGGGTTGCCGGGCTGTCGCTGTCGGCCACCGATATTCCCTATCCGATCGGCGGGGTGGCGGCGAGGACCTCGCGGGCGCGTGCCGCGTCGGCGGCGATCTGCGCTTTCAGCGCGTCGAGCCCGGCGAATTTCTGCTCGGGACGGATGAAATCCACGAACGCCACCCGCAGATGGCGGCCGTAAAGATCGACGTCGACGTCGAACAGATGGGCTTCGAGCCGCGGCTCGGGAGTGCCGACGGTCGGGCGCAGACCGAGATTGGCGACGCCGTCGATGGTGCGGCCGGCAAGCGGGTCGTCCGGGCCGTCGCCCGTCACGCGCACGGCATAGACGCCGAAAGCCGGCCGCAGATAATCGTCGAGCCCGAGATTGGCGGTCGGAAAGCCGATGGTCCGCCCGCGCCGGTCGCCGGCCGCGACGCGGCCGTCGATCTCCCAGAACCGCCCGAGCAGCGCCGCTGCCTCGCGCGGCTTGCCGGCCTTCAGCAGCTCGCGGATATGGGTCGAGGAATAAACCGTTTGGTCGGCGCCGCGAATCGGCTCGATGACGGTCACGGCAAAGCCGCGCTCCGGCCCGGCGGCGCGCAGAATATCGGGGGTCCCGCGCCGGCTTTTGCCAAAGGTGCAGTCCCAGCCGACGACGACATGGGAAGCGCCGATCGCATCGACGATGATCTCCGAGAGAAAATCTTCGGCGCTCTTGGCGGCAAAGCCGAGATCGAAATGCTGGACGAACAAGCAGATCGACGCCGAGGCGCGCCAATTCGCGCTCCTTGACCCGGAACGGGGTCAGCCGGAACGGCTCGGTCGTGGGCAAGAAAACGCTGCGCGGATGCGGCTCGAAGGTCAGCACCGCGACCGGTCGGTCGTGCTCGCGCGCCAGCTCGCGCACCCGCCCGATCAGCAGCGCGTGGCCGCGATGCAAGCCGTCGAAATTGCCCATCGCCAGGACCGCGCCGCGCGGGTGGTGCGATTGAGGGCCGGGATGTCGGACGACGCGGATCACGGGAGAAAGCGGGGCACAGCTTCATCAATAGCCAAGTGGTGCGAAAATAGCCCGACGGACCGCCGGATGATAGCGGCTCGCGCATTGGAGCCGCATGTCCGCCGGTCTCCTCCCGGCTGTCAGTCAATAGCCCCGTTTTCGCCGCAATCCTCTATAGTCCTGTCGGAACGGTCGGCGGAGGCAGGATGGGCGAAGAGCGTGTGGCGCGCGAGCAGATGGAATACGACGTGGTCGTCGTCGGGGGCGGGCCCGCGGGCCTTGCCGCCGCCATCCGTCTGAAGCAGCTCGCCGCGGCGGCCGAGCGTGAGATCGCCGTCTGCGTCGTCGAGAAGGGCTCGGAGGTCGGCGCCCACATCCTGTCGGGTGCGGTGTTCGAGCCGCGGGCGCTCGACGAGTTGATCCCCGACTGGCGCGAGCGCGGCGCGCCGCTCGTCGACCCCGGCGACCGAGGACCGCTTTCTGCTGCTGACCCAATCCCGCGCGTTTCGCCTGCCCACCCCGCCGCAAATGAGAAATCACGGCAACTACATCATCAGCCTCGGCAATCTCTGCCGCTGGCTGGCGCAGCAGGCCGAGGCGCTCGGGGTCGAAATCTATCCCGGCTTTGCCGCCGCCGAAGTGTTGTACGACGAGGCCGGCCGGGTGCGCGGGGTCGCGACCGGCGATATGGGGATCGGCAAGGACGGCCGGCCGACCGACCGCTACCAGCCCGGGGTCGAGCTGGTCGCCAAGGAGACCTTGTTCGCCGAGGGCTGCCGCGGCTCCCTGACCAAGACCCTGGTCGAACGTTTCCGGTTGCGCGACGGCGTCGATCCGCAGACTTATGCGATCGGCATTAAGGAATTGTGGGAAGTCGCACCGGAACAGCACCAGCCGGGGCTCGTCATCCACACCATCGGCTGGCCGCTCGACACGGCCACCTATGGCGGCTCGTTCCTCTATCATCTCGAAGGCGGGCAGGTCGCAGTCGGCTTTGTGATCGGGCTCGATTACCGCAACCCCTTCTTAAATCCGTTCGAGGAATTTCAGCGCTTCAAGACACATCCGGCGATCCGCCCATTCTTCGAGGGCGGGCGGCGCATCGCCTACGGCGCGCGCGCTTTGAACGAGGGCGGGTTCCAATCGATCCCGCGGCTCGATTTCCCGGGTGGCGCGCTGATCGGCTGCGCCGCCGGTTATGTTAACGTGCCCAAGATCAAGGGCAATCACACCGCGATGAAGTCAGGGATGGTGGCCGCGGAAGCCGTGTTTCGGCGCCTCGCCGGAGATCAGGCCGCCGCAGTGCGACAGGCGCTCGAGCAGAGCTGGGTATGGGACGAACTGCATCGGGTGCGCAACATCCGGCCGAGCTTCCGGTGGGGCCTCTATGCCGGTCTCGCCTATTCGGCGTTCGACACCTACATCCTGCGCGGGGCCGCCCCGTGGACCTTTCATAACCATGCCGACTACGCACAACTGATGCCGGCGAGCGCGGCGCGGCGGATCGAGTACCCCAGGCCCGACGGCAAGGTCAGTTTCGACCGGCTGTCCTCGGTGTTCATTTCGAACACCAATCACGAGGAGGATCAGCCGGCGCATCTGCGGCTGCGCGATCCGGCAAAGGCGATAGAGGTCAACTATCGGCTCTACGATTCGCCAGAACAGCGCTATTGTCCGGCCGGCGTGTATGAGATCGTGCAGCCATCCGAGGCGGTGGCCCCCTACTTGCAGATCAACGCGCAGAATTGCGTGCACTGTAAGACGTGCGACATCAAGGACCCGGAGCAGAATATTGATTGGGTCGTGCCTGAGGGCGGTGGTGGGCCCAACTATCCGAACATGTGACGTAGGCGGACGGATCGAGACAGATGGGGATCAAAGTGATCGAGCAGTTACGGGCAGCGTGTGTCGCCGGGGCTTTTTTGACGCTTTTCGCGGGCGCCACCAGTATCGCCGCGCAAGGTACGGAGGAGCCGGCGATTTCGGCGGATACGGCATACGGCCCCTACTTGGCCGGCCGACACGCGCAGGAGGAGCGCGACTATGGCAACGCCGCGCTGTGGTTTGAGGAAGCGCTCAAAGCAGATCCGCACTCGCCCGAATTGGTTAGCCGCACCTTTGACATGGAGGCGCAGGCCGGCCACTTCGACGCGGCCCGTCCGCTTGCCGACCAGGCCCTCAAGCTCGATAGCTCCGACGCTGTCGCCGACCTTGTCCTATTGATCGACCGGGTCAAGGCGGGCGACACAGCCGCCGCGCTCGCTCGCGCAGAGGCCCTGCCGGACGATGGGCTGCACCGCTATGTCGGACCATTGGCTCGCGCCTGGATGCAAATGGCTACAGGCAATCTCGCCGGCGCCGACGCCGCGCTGCAGAATCTCGATAAATTCGACGGTTTTGCCCCACTCAAATATTTCCAACTCGCCCTGCTCTATGATTTTGCCGGAAAACCTGACAAGGCCGAAGAATATTATAAGCAGACTCTCAACTCGACCGGCCAACTCAACTGGCGACTGACCGACGCTATGGCGAACTTTTATCAGCGTCACGGCCGTAGCGATCAAGCCAATGCGGTTTACAAGCGATTCATCAAAGAGAACTCGGGCAGCGAGTTGGCTGAATCGGTGCTGGCAACCAAACCTATCGGAATCCCAGCGCCGTTGATCGGTTCGGCCGAGGATGGCCTCGCCGAAGCCCTGTTCGATCTGGCCAGCGTCGTCAACCAGCCGGAAACGACAGACTTGGCTCTGCTCTATGTTCGTTGCGCGCTCGATTTGCGGCCGCATCTGGCCGTCGCCCAGCTGCTGCTCGCCGACATCCTGAGTGGCGAGGACAAGCCACAGGAAAGCCTCGACGTCCTTGCCCAGATCCCCGGGAACTCGCTCTATTCGTGGTCGGCGCGGTTGCGCATCGCGGCCAATCTCGAAGCCCTCGATCGCGTTGAGGAGGCAGTCGCCGAGCTTCGCGCGATGGCAGCCAAGGAGCCGAGCCGGGCCAGCGCCGAGATTCAGCTGGGCGACCTGTTGCGCGGCCAGAAGCGCTTTTCCGAGGCGGCCGACGCCTATAACGAAGCGATCCGGCGCCTCAAAGCGGCCGGCATGACGCCCCACTGGGCGCTGTACTACAGCCGAGGCATCGCTTTCGAGCGATCGGGCCAATGGACCCTGGCCGAAGCCGACCTCGAGCATGCGCTCGAGCTTAAGCCCGATCAGCCGCTGGTCCTCAACTATCTCGGCTATTCGTGGATCGACCGCGGCGAAAAGCTGAAGCGCGGTCTGCAGATGATCGAAAAAGCGGTCGCGCTGCGGCCGGAGGACGGCTACATCGTCGACAGCCTCGGCTGGGCGCATTATCGGCTCGGCGACTATGCCAGCGCGGTCCAATATCTCGAAAAGGCGCTCGAACTGGTGCCCGATGACCCGACGATCAACGATCATCTGGGCGACGCCTATTGGAAGAGCGGGCGGACGACCGAGGCCCGCTATCAATGGCGGCAGGCCCTGCAGTTCAAACCCGACAAGGAAGACATCAAACCGATCGAGGCCAAGCTCGAAGGCGGGCTGCCGACCACCGCAACCACTCGGGCCGGCGGCGGCTGAGCGGCGATGACGGTCGCGGCCTTTGCCCCGGCAAAGGTCAATCTCTATCTGCATCTGATCGGAGCGCGGGCGGACGGCTATCATCTGGTCGACAGCCTCGTCGCGTTTGCCGATATCGGCGATCGGGTCACCGCGCGAGCCTCTGCGGCGCTAACCTTGGAGATCGACGGGCCGCAGGCGGCCAGTCTCGCTGGCTTGGGCGAGGACAATCTGATGCTCCGCGCCGCGCGCCTGCTCGCCGGTCATGTCGGGATTGCCGCCCACGCCGCCCTCCATCTGCAAAAGAACCTGCCGGTCGCCGCCGGCATTGGCGGCGGGTCGAGCGATGCGGCGGCGGCGCTGCGCGCGCTGTGCGCCTTGTGGCGCGTGCCGGTCGACGAAGCGGATCTGCGCCTGCTTGGCGCCCGCCTCGGCGCCGACGTCCCGGCCTGCCTGCACGCGGGTGCGGCCTGGATCGGCGGCGTCGGCGAGCAGATCGAGCCCGAACCCTTATTGCCGCCGGCCGGAATTGTGCTCGTCAATCCGCAGATCGCATTGCCGACCGCCGCGGTGTTCGCCGCCCGGCGCGGCCCGTTCGGCGATGCCGGCCGGTTTGCGCCGATGCCGCAGGATGCGGCTGGTCTCGCCGCGGTGTTGGGGCCGCTGCGCAACGACCTGACCAGCGCGGCGATCGGCATCGCCCCCGAGATCGACGCGGTGCTGGCGGCGCTCGCGCGGCTCCCCGGGGCTCTGATTGCGCGCATGAGCGGCAGCGGCGCCACCTGTTTCGCGCTGTTCGCCGACCGGCTGGAAGCCGAGCGGGCGCGCGCGGCAATCGCCAAGGCCGAGCCCGGATGGTGGTCCGCGGCCGGAGGGTTTGTTGCCGCCGAGCGGCTTTCCCGATAACTTGCCGCTGTTTGGGGCCGGTGGGGCGTAGCCAAGGGGTAAGGCAGCGGATTTTGATTCCGCCATTCGGAGGTTCGAATCCTCCCGCCCCAGCCAGTCTAACCTGTGCAATTTGGTGAGTTTTGGCATCAGCAGATGGCAGCCGGAAATGGGCGCCTTTTCCGCGGGTTTGCGGCAGGTGCTGCGTTGGAGCGCTCGGCCGGCGAGTAGATGGCGGGTATAAAACAGTCCACGTCTTCCAGCGTTCAATCCCTCGAAATCGACAGACAGCGTTTCGCAGCAAAGCGAACAATCCGTTGCTCTCGCGACCGCAGGGGCAAGGGGATTGAGGGCGACGAACGACAGTCGTAGCTCAAGCCGCTGGCCGCAGGCCCGACAACCCACACAGCGCGGGAGAGGGCGGCCGGTCATGGAGGACCGGGGCCAGTGCGGCAATCGGGGGTCCGCTCGAGGGCCTGGCGTATTATGATCGCGGCATGAACAGCCTATGGGTATGACTTTGGAGCCCGATATTGGAAACGGTCAACGGGCGGCGATGGGGAGTTCCAATCGCCTCAAGCTGGGCCTGTTCGGCGCGAACTGCTCCTCCGGCCGCGCGGTCACGACGGTGCCGGAGCGCTGGTCCGGGAGCTGGCCCGATTGCGTCAGGCTGGCGCAGATGGCCGACCGGGCCGGCATCGAGTTCATGCTACCGATCGGGCGCTGGAAGGGATATGGCGGCGACACCGATTACCAGGGCGCGACCTGGGAGACGGTGACCTGGGCTTGCGGGCTATTGGCCAAGACCGAACGCTTGATCGCGTTTGGTACCGTGCATGCGCCGCTGATCCCGCCGCTAATTGCCGCCAAAGAATTTGTCACGGCCGACCACATCGGCGAAGGCCGCTTCGGCCTCAATCTCGTGTGCGGCTGGAACGAGGGCGAGTTCGAGATGTTCGGCGCGACGTTGCGCGATCACGAGGCGCGCTACGAATACGCGCAGGAATGGCTCGATATCGTCAAGCTCGCCTGGTCGCCACGCGACGATTTCGATTTCGATGGGCAGTTCTTCGAACTGAAAGGCGTGCGCGCCAAGCCCAAACCCCATGGTGGGACGCGTCCGCTGCTGATGAGTGCCGGCGCATCGGCGACCGGCCAAGCCTTCGCCATCCGCAATTGCGATGCGCTTTTTTCAAACATATCGCGCGGCATCTCGTTCGAGCAGACCGCGGGCCACGTCAGCGGCGTGCATGCGCTGGCACGACAAGCCGGCCGCGAGATCGATGTCTTTACGGTTGGAGTCGTCACCTGCCGCCCGACGGCAAAGGAAGCACAGGATTATTACCGGTACGCTGTCGTCGACAATGCCGACTGGGCGGCGGTCGACAGCATTCTGGCGATGAAGAACATCACGCCGCAAACCCAGTCGCCCGAAGAGTTCCAGCGCATCCGTGACCATCAGGCCAACGGCATGGGCGGACTGCCTTTGGTCGGCGACCCGGATGCGGTGGCTCGGGACATGGCGCGGTTGGCCGAGTCGGGGCTCAGTGGGATCGCGGTCTCGTTCGTCAACTATCTCGACGAGCTGCCCTATTTCTGCGCCGAAGTGCTGCCCCGCTTGGCGCGCGCCGGGTTACGCGATAGAGGGACAGCAGGGCGGGTCGATTAGCGCTAAAGCCGGGTTCCGAGCCGTCCTCTCGATGCATCGGGACCCGCGACGGGCAGCGGTTTTGGATGAGGGCGGCGTTCGCGGCTGCCAAAGTATCAATTCGGCTGTCTTCATCGGAGCCTCAGAGCCGATAGCGGCATTCGACCGGAAGCGGCACGGCGTGAAAATCACGCCGGTTGGTGTCCAGGTTCTCGAGGTTGACGAACAGGCATTCGTCGTGGACGAAGTGCGGCCCGGCGTGCCAAGTCGCGACATGCAATTTGATCAGACAATCGCCCGGCACCCGGAAGGCGGCGATGTGCTCGACGCGCGGCCGTGCGTCGTCGCCAAGCTCGCCCGGCGGCGCCACGCCGATCAGCCAATCCTTGCCGCCGAGCGAGCCGAGGCATTGCGTGACCCGGCGATGCCGCGCGATCCGGGTAAAGCCGAGCCCGACATGCGGCAGATGCATGATCCATAGCCGCGGTTCGCCATTGCCCAAGACGAGCTTTGCCTCGCTGGCCGAGGCCTCGGGGTCGTAGTGGGTCTTGGCAGCCTGGCCGCCCGTTCGCAGCGGTGTGATGATTTGGCCGTAGGGTGCAAACGCCTCCGGCGTCAGCCCTCTGACGTCGAGCATGTGTCGTGGTAGCGCGCCAGCGTCGTTCATTGTCGCCTCCGATCGATTTCTCGGTAGATTTTGCCACAGGGCGCCGCCAACAATCAGCCCCGTCGAGTTAACGGCCTCCCGGGAGGATGCCATGCCTGTCGAGCCCCGCGCTTATCCCCGCCCGCTGCCTAATTCCGAGTGGCTCGGCAAGCGGACCGAGCAGATCCTCGAGCCCGATCTGCCGATCGTCGACCCGCATCATCATCTCTGGGATCACCCGGGCAGCCGCTATCTGCTCGACGAATTGCTGGCCGCCGCCAACTCGGGGCATAACATCGTCGCGACGGTGTTCATTCAGTGCGGCTCGGGCTATCGCACCAGCGGGCCTGAGGAAATGCGACCGATCGGCGAAAGCGAGTTTGTCCGGGCAATCGCCGAGGAGGGCGACCGGCGCGGCGGCAAGACCAAGATTTGCGCCGGCATCGTCAGCTTCGCCGATTTGCGGCTGCCCAATGTCGATGCGGTGCTCGAAGGGCAGATCGCCGCGGCCGGCGGCCGGTTTCGCGGCATCCGTCACATCGCCGCACACGATCCGGCGATTGTCGGCGCCTCCTCCTACGTACCCCCGCCGGGGTTGATGGATGACCCGAACTTCCGCCGCGGCCTAAAGCGGCTGCCGGCGCATAATTTGACCTTCGAAGCGTGGATTTATCACCCGCAGATAAAGACCTTGACCGAGGTGGCGCGCGATGCTCCGGAGGTGAGGATCGTGCTCAACCATTTTGCCGGTCCGCTCGGGGTCGGGCCCTATAAGCGCGACGAGGTGTTCCCGGACTGGCGCGCCGACATCAAAGAACTGTCCGCCTGCTCCAACGTGTATGTGAAGCTTGGTGGCCTGGCGATGATCGTCAACGCCTTCGATTTCCATCTGGCGCCGCTGCCGCCGTCATCCGGCGAGATGGCCAATGCCTGGCGGCCCTATGTCGACGCCTGCATCGAGAATTTCGGCGCCGACCGCTGCATGTTCGAGAGCAACTTTCCGGTCGACAAGGGCGCCTGCAGCTATCCGGTGCTGTTCAACGCCTTCAAGCGCCTGGCGAGCGGCGCCTCGGCTTCGGAAAAGGCCGATCTCTTCGCCGGCACTGCGTCGCGGTTTTACCGGGTGGGGAACTAGCGTATGAGGCGCTGGGCGCTATGCTCTCGGCAGGCGGCTCGCTCTCTAGGAGGAAAATGATGAAGCCCGAAACGGTAGGCATGTCGTCGGCGCGACTGGCGCGGCTGGATCAAGTGATGAAGCACCGCTATGTCGACAGCGGCTATTTGCCCGGCATGCTGACTTACGTCTATCGCAAGGGCCATCTCGTCCACGCCGGCATCTGCGGCCAGATGGACATCGAGCGCGGCAAGCCGATGCGCGAAGACGCGATCTTTCGGATCTACTCGATGTCGAAGCCGATCACCGCGGTCGCCTTGATGATGCTGGTCGAAGAGGGCCTGATCGGTCTGGACGACGCCCGTCCACAGCCACATTCCCGACTGGAAGAACCTCGGCGTCTACGCTAGCGGCATGCCGTCGCTGCTGCCTGACGCGTCCCTCGGCTTTCTGACAACGCCGCTTCTGCGGCCGATGAAAGTCGTCGACCTCGCGACCCACACGTCGGGTCTGACCTACGGCTTTATGATGCGCACCGCCGTAGACGCCGCCTATCGAAAGGCCAAGGTGACCGACCGTCAGACTCTAGGCGGGCTGTCAGAGATGATCGATCAGCTGGCCCAAATCCCGCTCGATTTCTCGCCCGGGACGGCGTGGAATTATTCGGTGTCGATCGATGTGTTGGGCTACCTCGTCGAGAAGCTGTCCGGCATGAGCTTCGGCGAATTCCTGCGCACGCGGCTGTTCGAGCCGCTCGGCATGAATGACACCGCATTTCACGTGCCGTCGGACAAAATCGAACGGTTCACCTCCTGCTATCAGCCCGAGGCCAAGGGTAGGGGGCTGAAGCTGCAGGATGACGCCCGGGAGAGCAGCTATGCGATCCCGCCGAAGCTGGAATCGGGCGGCGGCGGTCTGGTTTCGACGGCGCACGACTATCTGCGATTCTGCCGCATGATGCTGAACGGCGGAACACTCGACGGCGTGCAGATCCTCAGCCCCAAAACGGTCGCGTTGTTCAGCCTCAACTACCTGCCGCAAGGCCGGGAGATAGCCGACATGTCGCTGCCCGGAATGTTCAGCGAGTCCGGCTATGCCGGGATTGGCTTTTCGCTCGGCTGCGGGGTCAACGTCGACGTCGCCAAAACGCGGTGCCCGGCTCGCTTGGCGAATATTTCTGGGGCGGCGCTGCGGCGACCGCATTTTGGATCGATCCCGAAAGAAGAGCTGACGGTCGTGTTCATGACCCAGGTTATCGGCAGCCCGACGCGCCTGACCTTGCGTCGAGACTTGCGCACCCTGGTTTACTCGGCGATGACGAAGTCGTTCTCCTAGTCACCCTCACTCCGCGTGCAACGGTTTCCATCGCCACGACATACGGGCGCCCCGGAACGTTGTCGGGCAACACCAGGATCGGTGTCTCGCAGTTGCGCACGAAATCGCGCGTCACGGTGGACACAAAGTCGGCGCGAGCGCCACCGTACATGGTTCCACGATTTATTCCGCCGGGGCGGAAGGCGGCCGACGGCGCTCGATGTCGGTCAGCAGCCAATATAACGCGCCCAAGGACAGCGCCAAACCACCCAAGCCCAGCAACATCTCTAACGTCGTATTGGCATAGTCCAGCAGGATCAGCTTTCTCGCGATCACAATGATGGCGATCAGGATGACCACACGAACCTCTATAATCCCCGACCTGCGTCGTACCGCTAGAACGAGCGAGTGATTGAACTCGATCAGGATCAACAGGCTTAGGATCAGCCCAAACGTATCCTTTAGCGCGCCTTGGTCGGCGAAATGCAGGCCAGCGTGAAAATCGCCGGCCAGCGTGATCATCATCAGCCCTGTCGCATATACGATTATAATGGAAATAGTGATCAGCAAAATCACGGAAATGATCCGTTCGAACCGATCATAAGCCGCATAAATCACCGAACCCCTTCGGAAAAGGTCACGCAGCATGTGCGGTCCTCCTTGGACCGGTTTTGTGGCCAGCAAGGCGAGGCGGTGCGGCACTGTGCCATGCACGTACTACACGGCCAAGTCGATAGGCTGACGTTCGCGCGATCTAGGCGGCTGGACAGGCCGCCCGGCCTGGGCCACCTTTCCGGTCCCCGGCTAAAGGGAGGCAGAAATGGCGGACCCGAGCGGAGCAAAGCCGTTCAGACAATATCTGAAGCGGGAGGCGTCGCAGGCGCGCGCCTACTCCCAGGCCGTCATTATCGAGGGTGGTCGGACGATTTGGCTGGCCGGGCAGGTCGGAGCCACCGATGGGTCCGGCAGGTCGCTCGCCGGCGACTTCGACGGCCAGGTCCGCGAGGTGTTTTCGCGGCTCGGCCAGACCTTGGCCGAGGTCGGCGGCAATCTCCGCGACATGGTCACGATGACCGTCTTCATCACCGATGCACGCTATGGCGATCGCTTCACGCAGCTGCGCAAGGAGATCTTCGGCGACAACTTCCCGGCGAGCGCGCTGATTACCGTCGCCGGCCTTGCCCGCCCCGAATTCCTCGTCGAGGTACAAGGGGTCGCGGTTATCGGCTAGCGCGCGACGACGTCGGTATCCTGGGAGGCGGCTCGGCGCCGTGATCAAGATCTCGCGGATGTTCTATGCTCTCGCGCTGGTCGTGGTGTCGAGCGCTGCAGGCTCCGCCAGGACGGCGGCCCAGGATTGCCGTCCCGAGCATCCTCTTGAGCTCGCGGTCACGCCGATGGGCAATGTCCCGATCGTCTCGTTGGTCATTAATGGGTCGCCCGCGAACCTTTTGTTCGACACCGGCGCCGAACGCACGATATTGACCGCGCCCGCGGCCAAGCGGCTCGGAGTCGTGCCGCACTATGAATATGCGCGGCGGATGCGCAGTCTCGGAGGTGCGGTGGCCGGTGGTGACGCGCGGCTACGGACCCTCGACCTCGGCGGCAGGACGCTGCCGGATGTGAGAGTGCTTGTCGGTTCCGTCTCCCTGCCGATGGTGGGCGACAAGCCGATAGACGGACTGCTCGGCGCCGATTTTATTTCCGATTTCGAGGTCGACCTCGATCTGGCCCGCCGACGGGTGCTCCTCTACCAGGCGCCGTCATGCCCGATCGCAGCGCCGGCATGGAACGTGCCTTACGCGACCATAAGGGCCAACCGGTCGCTGCATGATCGCCTATTTTTCCCGGTCGACCTTGACGGGCATCGCCTCGCGGCGCTGATCGACACCGGAGCGCAATTGACCGCCCTCGATGCGACTTCAACAGCGGCTCTGGGGGTGACTGGAGCCTCTTTGGCGCGCGATCCGGTGGCGACTCTGCGCGGCGCCGCTGCCGAGGTCGTCAAGTCGCGCGCTCACCGCTTTACGCAACTGGTCATCGACGGCGAGATATTGCGCGACCCGGTAATCGTCGTCGCCAGTCTCGGGCTGCAGGACGCCGATCTCGTGCTCGGCGCCGATTTCCTGCGCTCCCACCGGGTTTGGCTATCCTACCGATCGCACCTGATTTTCATCGGCCGCCCCTGATAAAGCGAAGGGGAAGCTCAGCGGCAAAGGCCTGACATCATCGTAAACATGCGCTCCGCGCCAACCGAAAGTGATGATCGAGGCGACGCAGTGATCGAATAGACAGCAAATTGGCCCCGGTGGTTGCGAAGGCTAAATTGTGTTCATGAACGGCGCCCGGCTTTCAGCAGGAGGATCGCGGCAATCAAGCCTACTCTTTAGTGGACAACAGTTGAGGGGCTTGGTCAGAACGGCGACTCCAGCGCTGCTGTTCGGCTTGCGGCTTTGGGCGTCGGTCTGCCTCGCGCTTTACGTCGCGTTCTGGCTCGAGCTCGACAACCCGTTCTGGGCCGCAACAACCGCGGCGATCGTCTGCCAGCCGCATCTCGGCGCCTCGCTGCGCAAGGGCTGGTACCGGATGATCGGCACCGTGGTCGGCGCGGTGGCGATCGTCGTCATGACCGCCTGCTTCCCGCAGGACCGCGCCGCCTTTCTGGTGAGCCTGGCGCTGTGGGGCGCCGCATGCGCGCTCGTCGCAACCCTTCTGCGCAACTTCGCGGCCTATTCCGCGGCATTGGCCGGGTACACCGCGGCGATCATCGCCAGCGACCAGCTCGGCGCCGTCGGCGGCCTCAACGGGCAGGCCTTCATGCTCGCCGTGGACCGTGCCAGCGAGATCTGCATCGGCATCGTCTGCGCGGGCGTCATTCTCATGTTAACCGATCTCGGCGGCGCCCGGCGTCGGCTCGCCACTCTGTTCGCCGCGATTTCGGCCGAGATCGCCAGCCGGTTCACCGGCACATTGGTCACCGCCGGAGCCGAATTCGAGAACACCCAGACGATCCGGCGCGAGCTTGTCCGCCGGGTCATTGCGCTCGACCCGATCATTGACGAGGCGCTCGGCGAATCTTCACAACTACGCTACCATTCCCCGGTCTTGCAGGAAGCTTTGGACGGATTGGTCGTTGCCCTCGCCAGCTGGCGCACGGCGGCGCTTGTGCTGGCGCGATTGCCGGAGCCGAGCGCGCGGCAAGAGGCGAGCGCAGTGCTGGCCCGGGTGCCGGAGTTACTTCGCGCGAGGCCCGGAGAGGATGCGGCGGCCCACTGGATCGCCGGTCCAACGCACCTACTCCAGGCGTGTGACGCAGCGGTGCGCCGGCTCGTCGCCATGCCGGCGGCCGTGCCGTCACTGCGGCTGCTCGCCGACCAGGCGGCAGAAGCACTGGCCGGCCTCTCGCATGCTCTCAACGGGCTGGCCCTGCTGGTTGACGATCCCGCCCGGCCGGCTTTTTATCGCACTCGCGGCATCCGCCGCCTGCGCATCCCCGATTGGCTTCCCCCTTTAGTGAATGCCGGGCGCGCCTTCGTCGTGATCGGCGTCGCCGAGCTGTTCTGGATCGTCACCGCATGGCCCGATGGCGACCAATATGATTACCTTCGCCGCCATCATCGTCATCCTATTCACGGCGCGAGGCGACCAAGCTTACGCTATCGCGATCGGCTTTATGATCGGCGCCATCTTGACCGTGGCTATTACCGCAACCCTCAAATTCGCGGTGCTGCCGAACGTAGAGACCTTTGCTAGCTTCAGCTTGATCATCGGTTGCATACTGGTGCCGGTGGGTGCGTGTCTTGCCTTGCAGTGGCAACCGGCGATTTTTACCGGAATTGTGACGGCCTTTGTCCCGCTTCTCGCGCCCACCAACCCGATGAGTTACGACACGCAGCAATTCTATAACGGGGCATTGGCGATCGTCGCCGGGGTGGGCGCCGGCGCATTGTCGTTTCGCTTGCTTCCGCCGCTGTCGCCGGCATTTCGCACGCGCCGGCTGCTGGCACTAACATTGCGCGATTTGTGCCACCTCGCGACCGATCGGATCCCGGATAGGCCGGACGATTGGGAGGCCCGCATGTATGGCAGGTTCGCATTGCTGCCGGATCAGGCGCAACCGTTGCAGCGCTCGGTGCTCTTGGCGGCGTTCTCGGCCGGTACTCAGATCATCCAGCTTCGCCGCATCTGTCGCCGGTTGGATCTGAGCCCCGGTCCCGATGGGGCGCTCGAGGCCGTCGCGCAAGGCAACAGCGCAACGGCGATCGCAAAGTTTGCCGATCTCGAAACCGCGCTCATCTCTCGTCCGGGCGCCGCCGCTCTTCGGGCGCGCGGCCTGATCCTTGCTATCTCCGAGGCGCTCACCCAACATCCCTCTTACTTCGACGCAGGATCACCCGGGTGAGGTTTAGCGAGATCAACCTCTTTGGCGTCTATGTCGCGCCGGTCTCTGTCATCATGGTTGCCGCCTGGTTTGCCACCATTTGGTTGCGCTGGGGCGCCGCCCGCTTTGGCTTGTTGCGCTACGTCTGGCACCCGGCTCTATTTGTGTTCGCGGTTTACATGATCGTGTTGTCGTCGATGGTTCTGTTGGTGGCGAGATGGCCGATACCGAGCTGAGATCGCGCGCCGACGTCGCGCCGAACGCGCCCGTCGCGGACCGACTTGACACCCCCGCCGCGGCTTCCCAACGGCGGTCTCGCATCCGCCTCCTGCCGCTCGTGATCACGCTGATCGCGCTGGCGGCCGCTGTCGCACTCGGCCAAGCGATGTGGGACATCTATGTGGAGGCGCCGTGGACGCGCGACGGCACGGTACGGGCCTACGTCGTGACGATGGCGCCGCAGGTCGCGGGCCAGATCGTGCAATTGCCGGTTGTTGACAATCAATTCGTGCACCGGGGCGACCTCTTGATGGTGATCGACCCGACCAACTACAAGATCGCCGTCGACCTCGCTGAAGCGGCGTTGCAACAGGCGCAGGTGACAGCGCACAACGCCGAGCGCGAGGCGCAGCGACGGCAGGAGCTGACCCGATTGGCGGTGACCAAGGAGGAAAAGCAGACCTATGAGAGCGAGGCGATTGCCGCCCAGGCGACCTATCAGCAGGCGGTCGCCAATCTGAACCAAGCGCGGGTCAACCTGCAGCGCACCGAGATCCGTTCCCCGGTCAACGGCTATGTCACCAATCTGTTAGCGCAGCTGGGCGATTACGCCACGGTCGGTGAGAATCTGATCTCGCTGGTCGACGCCGATTCATATTGGGTCGACGGCTATTTTGAGGAGACCAACCTCGCTGACATCCGCAAGGGCGATCCGGCGTCGGTTAAATTAATGGGGTATTCGCAAACCCTGCATGGCCACGTCGATAGCATAGCGCGCGCAATTACCGTCGCCAATGCGCAGGCCGGCCAGGAAGGGTTGGCCTCGGTCAATCCGATCTTCACCTGGGTTCGCCTTGCCCAGCGCGTTCCGGTCCGCGTCCATATCGATCACGTGCCGAAGGGCGTAACGCTGGTGGCCGGAATGACCGCTACCGTGCAGGTCGATCCCCGATCCAAATCACCGCCTTCAAAATAGGCCGCCTGGCCGTCGGTAGGGATGATCGATCGTTAAATTGCTTCGTCCCTTGAGGCACTCTCTTAAAGGTTGTTCAACTTGACAATTTGCGTGCTTTCGCCGCATCTGGGGCGTGCTCGCCTGCAGGCCGAGCCGGGGCTGCGACGCGGGGCGTCACCGACTCGCTAACGCCATGAGCGACATGAATGTTGGCGAAGGAACAGGGAAAGGAATCTCGATGGCAGACGATGGAACCCTCCGATCGGGCGTCGCGCTTACGCGGCGTCGGCTGCTGCGCTGGAGCGCTGTGGGAGGTGCGGCGGCAGTGCTCGCGCCACTGCCGCTGCGCTTCGGCTTGGCGGCATCGAGCCCGTACAAAATCGGCAGCATTCAGCCATTGACGGGCGGCGCCGCAGCGGTCGGCAAGACGGCGCTCGTAGGACTGCAGATGGCGGTCGACCGCATCAATAAAAACGGGGGCATGCTCGAACGCGAAGTCACTCTGATCGCGGAGGACGACGAGTTGCAGCCCGAAGTCGGCCGCCGCAAGACCGAGAAGCTGCTGGTAGAGGACGAGGTCGACGCCAATGTTGGCGGCGTCCTGTCCAACATCTGCCTCGCCTGCATGCCGCTCTACCAGCAGCACAAGATCGTCAACATGATCAGCGTCTGCCTCGACACGACGATCACCACCAGCAAGTGCAACCGCTACAGCTTTCGCCCTTACGACTACGCGCCGGCGCAGGCGAAGGCGTTCGGGCCGTATCTCGTCAACAAGATGGGCAAGAAGTGGCACATCGCATACGCGGACTACGCCTGGGGGCAGTCGACCCGAGACGCCTATGCCGCTGGGATCAAGGAGCAGGGCGGCGAGGTCGTCGGCACCACCGGTATCCCGCTCGGCACTCCTGATATGACGCCGTTCCTGTCCAAGATCGACGGCAGCTTCGACGGGTTGGTCGTGATCTTCTTCGGCAAGGACGCGATCAATTTCATCAACCAGAGCTACGACCTGGGCCTGATGAAGAAATACAAGTTTGCCGGCGACGGCGCGGTCGCGGTGCCCTCTAGCCTGCCCGCCCTGGGCAAAAAGATCGATGGGTATATCGGCATCGACCGCTACATCCCGGTGCTTGAGGCGCCGTTCGACACGCCCTATGCCAAGGCGTTTTACGACGAGGCCGTCAAGCGGCTCAAGGACGTCGCTCCCTCCAACCCGTTGCCCGACCGGTATGTGCAATCGAATTTCGAGGCGATGAATTGCCTCAAGCTCGGCATCGAGAAGTCGAAATTCCAGGGTCGCGCCGACACGATGAAGCTGATTGAGGCGCTCGAAGGGCTCGAGATGAAGGAAGGCTACGACTTCCCGCAAGGCGACAAGACCCTGCGCGCGTCCGATCACCAGGCCTTTTGCCGGGAGATCATCTACGAAGTCGACGGCGGCACCTATCACATCAAGGATGTCGTGCCGAAGGACAAGACGATCGTGCCGCCGGCCTGTCATTTCGCCGCCGCGTAAGTGCCGGCCGACCCGTCGCTGACCGCGCCGGCCCGAGCTGAGGTCAGCCCGGGCGCCGGCGTCGCGACGCTGTTGCGCACCGAGGATCTGACCATCCGCTTCGGCGGGCTGACCGCGCTCGACCACGTCAATTTCGCCGTCGAGCGCGGCGAGATCCGCGCCATCATCGGCCCCAACGGCGCTGGCAAGAGCACCTTCTTCAACTGCCTGACCGGCGTCCTGCGTCCCACTTCGGGATCGATCGTCCTTGCCGGCGTGGACATCACCGGGCTGCCCCCGAACAAGATCTCCCAGCGGGGCGTTGCCCGCTCGTATCAGATCACCAACGTCCTGCCAAACGCGACCGCGCTCGAAAACGTCCGCATCGCCGCCCAGTCGCGCCGGCACGGCTGGAGCATGTTGACCCACCATCGCGCGCATCGCGATATCATCGAAAGGGCCGAGGCGGCGCTCGACGCGGTCGGTCTCTTGAGCAAGGGCGAGGAGCTCGCCGCCAACCTCTCGCATGGCGAGCAGCGGACTCTCGAAATCGCCATCGCGTTGGCGACCGAGCCGCAATTGCTGTGCCTTGACGAGCCGACCGCGGGGATGAGTGCCGCCGAGACCCACGACACGATGCAGCTAGTCCGCCGCATCGCCGAGAACCTCACCATCCTGATCGTCGAGCACGACATGCAGGTGGTGATGGAACTGGCCGACCGGATTACCGTGTTCCACTACGGCGAGATACTGGCCGAAGGGCCACCTGCCGTAATTCAGAATAATCCGCGCGTGCTGGAGGTTTACCTGAAGACATGACGGCCGGTTCGGGGGCTAGGCGATGACCGGAACCGGCGTGCCGGCGGGGCGGATCCCGGAAGCGGCGGCGGCAGCACTGCTCGCCGTCGACGGCATTCACACCTATTACGGTAAGAGCCACATCCTGCATGGGGTCTCGCTCGAGGTCGGGCATGGCGAAGTGGTCGGGCTGCTCGGGCGCAACGGCGTCGGCAAGAGCACCACACTGAAGGCGATCGCCGGCATCGTCCATCCGAGCCAGGGCGATGTCAGGTTCGAAGGGCGCTCGATCACCCGGCTGCCATCGCATCGGCTGGCTCGGCTCGGGATCGGCTATGTGCCCGAGGATCGGCGCATCTTCCCCTTGCTGACCGTCCTCGAAAATCTCCGGGTCGGGCTCGACCGACACGGCGTCGGTAAGTCGCGCAAGGCCGAGCTGATCGACAAGGTCTACGCCTATTTTCCGGTGTTGGCGGAACGGCGCAGCCAGAGCGGCGGAACCTTGTCAGGCGGCGAGCAGCAGATGTTGGCGATCGCCCGCGCGATGATGCTGGAGCCCAAGATCATCCTGCTCGACGAGCCGACCGAGGGGCTGATGCCGCGCATGGTCTCGCAAATTCGCGAGATCATCGCTGTCCTGCACCGCGAGGCGGTGGCGGTGCTGCTGGTCGAGCAGAACGTGCCGCTGACCCTCGAAGCCAGCCAGCGGGTCTATTTTATCGAGAAGGGCGAAGTGCGGCACCACGCCCTGGCCTCGGAATTGCACGTGGACGACGCGGTCATCCACCAGTATCTCGGCGTATGACATGGGCGTCCCGCTCGATCAGCTCCTGATCCAGACGATCAACGGCGTCGTCACCGGCATGATCCTGGCGCTGGTGTCCTCTGGTCTCACCCTGATCTTCGGCATCATGGATGTGGTCAATTTCGCACATGGCGAATTATTCATGCTCGGCGCCTATGTCGGCGTGCTGACCCTCGCGGTCACCGGCAATTTTTGGATCGCGCTGATCTCCGCCAGCGTCCTGATCGCGCTCCTGGGAGCGGCGATCTATCTGGTCACCTTGCGGCCGCTGATCGGCCGCGACCCGCTGACGACGATCCTGGCGACCTTTGGGATCTCGCTGGTGTTGCAGAATTACGCGCTGTGGCAATTCGGGCCGGTGTCGCGCAAGATCGCCGAGCCGATCGGCGGCCACTTCACCTTGTTCTATCTCGATTATCCTTGGTACCGTGTAGCCATCGCGCTGCTCTCGGCGGCGATCATCGGCGGCTTCTGGCTGTTCCTCAAATTCGGCATCTAGGGGATCTGGATCCGCGCCACCACCCAGGACCGGGTGATGGCGCAGGCGATGGGCATCCCGGTGCCCTGGGTGTTGACCGGCGTGTTCGCGATCGGCTCCGGCATGGCCGCGGCAAGCGGGGTGTTGTTCGGCCCGTTCGGCGGCGTCGACCCGACGATGGGCATCAACTGGATCTTGCGAGCGTTTATCGTCGTCGTGGTCGGCGGCATGGGCAGCCTCGGCGGCTCGATTGCCGCGGCGATCTTGATCAGCCTCCTCGAAGCCTACGCGTCCTTATGGGTCAGCCCGTCACAGGCGGTCATCGTCTCGTTCGTCGTTCTGATCGTGACCCTGCTGTTCCGACCGACCGGCCTATTCGTCGCGACGCCGAAATGAGGCGCGGTCACGGCGTCGTCTTCTGGACCGGGTTCGCCGTTGTCATCGCCCTCCTGGTTGTGGCGCCGCTTGTCCTGTCCGAGTTCTGGCGCCGCTTTCTGACCGAGATCCTGATCTGGGGTTTGTTGGCGATGTCGTCCGACATCCTGATCGGCTACACCGGCATGGTATCGTTCGGTCATTCGGCGTTCTTCGGCCTCGGCATGTATGGCGCGGCCGCCGCCCTGTTGACCTCGCACCCACCTAACCTGTGGCTGGCGCTCGGCTACGGGCTGATCGCCGCTGCCGGGGTTGCCGCCTTCGTCGCCTATTTCTCGACCCGCCTGCGCGACATTTATTTCGCGATCACGACGCTGATCTTCTCGCAGATCTTCTACGTCGTCATCTTCACCTGGACGGCGGTAACCGGTGGCGAGAACGGGCTCAATTTCGACCAGCCGGCGCTCGGTTTCGGGCGGATGTTGTCGATCCCGTTCACCCCGACGATCCTGCACTGGTTCGTGCTCGCGGTGGTGGCTGGCTCCTATCTCTTGCTGCGGCGCATCACCCAGTCGCCCTTCGGCATGGTATTGCAGTCGATCCGCGAGAATGAAGCGCGCACCCGCGCCATCGGCTATGCCATCGAGCGCTACAAGATCGTCGCGGTGATGTTGTCGGGCCTATTCGCCGGCCTCGCCGGCGTTCTCTATGCGATCCAGAACCAGTTCGCCGCGCCCGACTTCGTGTTCTTTCTCGTTTCGGGCGAGACGGTAATCTACAACGTCATCGGCGGCATCGGCACCTTGGTCGGGCCGATCGTGGGGGCCGCTTTCTTCTTGCTATTGCGGGAAGGCCTATCGCGCTTCCTGACCGAATACTATCTGATCCCGCTCGGCATTATCTTCATCGCCATCGTCATCTTCTTGCCGCAGGGCCTCCTCGGCTTTGCCCGTCGCTGGCTTAACCAATAAGCCTTATGTCCCACCGCGCAAATTCTGTGCCGTTTGATTAAACAGCACACGCCGTTCCTCGTCGGAGGGCGGACCTCCGCAGGCTCCGCGCCATGCTGAGAGAACCGCCACCTTTCCGCGTGACCGGGGCGAGGGGCAGCCGAACCGAAGTGATCGAGGTGCTCCTGATGAGCGAATTCCTCCCTACACGATCGCCCATCGCCAGACGTGGTCGCCCGGATTGCCGCACGCTCGCCGAAGGGCGGCTCGCCGCCTGCGTCAACATGATCGCCTGATCGCACCCAAGGTTTGATGGCGCCAAGCGTTTCAAAATTGTACATGGAACTTGAAACCAAGAACGGCCGCGTTGCGAATGTTGGATTGCGCGTTCGGCCGGATGACGTATTGGAACTCCGGTCGGAAATCGACACCGCGATACACGTGAATGTTGTAGTTGGCTTCGACAAACATTTCACGGGTCTGCACGCCGGTCGCCCCGTTGCTGAAAGGGATGCCTAATTCCGCTTCTTCGCCCTGTACCGTGCCGAGCGGGCCGCTCATCGTATTGTAATTGAAGAACAACGCCACTGCGTCTTCCGCTCGTGCGCGCCAGAAGCCGCGGTCGACAAGGCCGCCGAAGTACTGCTCGGCGAAGGCCGAGACATTCGGGTTGTTATGGGCAAATCCGGCGAGTGCGATGATGCCGTCCTGGTCGCCGTCGCCCTGCCGAACCAGCATCTGATCCGCCAGCACCCAGAGCTGCTCGTTGTGGGAACGTCCGGCGGACAACTCTCCAGAAGCGGCTGGCAGCGCGCTGAAGAAGCTGTCGTAAAGCGTCGTATCGTGGCCGAACCCGAACTTGTAATGTCCGAGCAGATTGTGGGGGCCCAGCGACGGTTCATAGCCGATCTCAATCGGCACATATACCCCACTCGCCTGGGATATATTGTTTGGAAACCCGCTGCCGAAGTATTGGCTCGTATACAAGCCCTGGTTTACTTCATAGACACCGGTTACGACATAGGTGTCTGGCGTTGGGCGCCCGCGGATCCGGCCGGCCCATACGCCGTCGGGAAAGGCGCTGTGCCCGAGATCGCCGGCTGGTAAGGCCTTGGGGTCACCGCATATGGCGTTGTTCATAGAGAAGCAATAAAGCGGAGAGCTCGCAAAATCGTTCTCGACGTTCATTTGCCCGACCGCAATGTCGACGCGTTTGTCGAGCAGCGTCTGCTCGGCGTAAGCGGAGACGAGATGCACCAATACGTTGCCGCTGGCGCCGAAGATTTCCTGCACCGGCGCCACGCTGTCACCGATCAAGATGCTATCGCTGTAGCCGGAGCGGCTGACGAAGATGACGTGGGTGGAGAGGCCGGTGATGCCGGCGCGCCGCTGCCAATCGATGTCGACCCCGAGGCCCACCTGATTGGCGAAGGTCGCCCCCCGGGTGTTACCGCCGCTGACGTTGCCGGCGAATTCCGACGTGAAATCGAGCAGCACATATATGCCTTGGTTTGCGAGATCGGTGCGTATCCCGCCGGGATCGCCCAGCAGTTGCTCGACCTGTGGCGGCGGGATCGCCATCCCATACCGCAGCATCACGGCTTCGGGATCACCCGGCGGCTGGTCGGCCTGTGGCGAGACATAAGCGGGGGGCAGCGATGCCGTGCTCGGCCGCGAGAGCTCCGAGCCTGGAGCGGCGGCGCCGCTGCTACTCGTCTGGGCCGCGGCTGGCGACGCCAGAGCCAGACCCAGCAACAGCGCCACTGCTGACGAGGCGCTTCATCTCGGGCTTGTCTATTGTGCTGGCGGCATAAGCGGCTGGCCGCCTGCAAAGCGTCCTCGATCTGCTCCAGACTGCGCCCCTTGGTCTCGGGCACCATCAGCGCGACGAAGAACAGCGCCGCGACGCTCAAGATGGCGTAGACCAGGAATGCGCCGGCGCTGCCCAGCGCGCCTACCAGGTTGAGAAAGGTCGCCGCGACGATCAGGTTGAAACCCCAATTGGCCACCGTGGCGAGGCTCATCGCCCGGCCGCGCAAGGCGAGGGGAAAGATCTCCGCGATCAGCAACCAGAATATCGGTCCGAGACCGATTGCGAAGAAGCCGACATAGGCGGCGACCGATGCCACCGCGACCCAGGCAAACTGGCCGGACACGCCGATATGAAATGCGCCGCCCAGCACGAACAGCGTCACCGCCATGCCGCCGAGGCTCCAGAACAGCAGTTGCCGCCGGCCGAGCCGGTCGATCAGGCGGATCGACACGATCGTCATGATCACGTTGACCGCGCCGACCCCGGCCGTCGCCAGGATCGAGGTTGCGGCGGAAGGCAGGCCCGCGGATTGGAATATTGTCGGCGCAAAATAGATTACCGTGTTAATCCCGGTGATTTGCTGAAACATCGCAAGGCCGATCCCGATAACGAGCGGCCGCCGCAGACGCGGCGCTAACAGTTCCGACGCACTCGCCAGCTGCCGCCCCTCGCGCGCGAGGTCTGTCCGCAGGGTATTGAGCTCGCCCGATACATCGGTGGTGCCGCGCAGGTGATGGAGGACTGTCTCGGCGTCTCGCATGCGGCCGTGACCTGCAAGCCATCGCGGGCTCTCCGGAAGGAACAGCATGCCAACCGAAAGGATGAGGCCCGGCAGCGCCCCGAGAGCGAGCATCCAGCGCCATCCTCCGGACGCGCCAGCCAGCGCGAAACCGACTAGGTAGGACACTAATATCCCGCCGGTAATGCAAAGCTGGTTCAGCGATACGATCGCGCCGCGGTCGCTGCGCCGGCGAAATCTCGGCGAGATAGAGCGGTGTCAGCATCGAGGCGACGCCGATCGCCAGCCCCACGAGAAAGCGGCCGAGCAGCAGGATGATGACGCCTTGGGCGACGGCGGAGATGAGGGCGCCGGCGATGAACAGCAAGCCGGCGCCCAGGATGACGCGGCGGCGCCCGGCGCGGTCCGAGAGGTGTCCGGCCATCGCCGCACCGACCGCGGCACCCGCCAGCGCAATCGCGACGACGACCCCTTGCAGTGTCGACGAGAGGGACATCACCTGCCGAATGAAAAGGAGCGCGCCGGAGATGACGCCGGTGTCGTAGCCGAACAGCAGGCCGCCCAGAGCGGCCACGGCGGCGATAAAATAGAAGTACATGGTATTTACTCTGCTAGGATTGCGAACGCGCAACCCTAGCACAACCATTAGGCAAGTCCCGATCGGGAGCCGCGAGCTCAACGGCGTCCGCCTCGCCGTCGACGAGGCCAACGCGGCTGCTGGCGGGCCGATCGTGGGGGCGGCTTTCTTCCTGCTGTTGCGCGAAGGCCTGTCGCGCTTCCTGACCGAATACTATCTGATCCCGCTCGGCATTATCTTCATCGCTATCGTCATTTTCCTGCCGCAGGGGCTCCTCGGCTTCGCGCGCCGTTGGCTCAACCAATAAGGCTCATGTCCCGCCGCGCAAACTCTGCGCCGTTTGATTAAACAATACGCGCCGTTCTTCGTCGGAAGGCGGCGCTGCGCGGCGCAATTCCTTGCCCAAATCCACCCCGCGCTGCACCGCCGGCCGATCCCTGAGCGTCCCGCGCCAGCGCGCGACATTGGGAAAGTCATCGAGCGGCTGGCCCAACGGCTTGGCGATAAGCACCCATGGCCATGATGCCATATCGGCGATCGAATAATCCTCGAGGATGAATTCGCGGCCATCGAGGCGGCGTTCGAGAACGCCGAGGCAGCGATTGTATTCGTCGGCGTAGCGCTTGTGCGAATAAGGGTGCTCGCCCTGCGCATAATTGACGAAATGGCTGAGCTGCCCGGCCATCGGCCCGAGATTGCCGACCTGCCAGAACAGCCATTCGAGGCATTCCTTCCTCCCGCGCCGGGTCAACGGCATGAACCGCCCGGCCCTTTCGGCGAGGTGGATTAAAATCGCCCCCGATTCGAATACCGGCAGCGGCCCATCCGGGTCGTCGTGGTCGACGATCGCCGGCATCCGGTTGTTCGGGCTGATTGCCAGGAATTCGGGTTTGAACTGGTCGCCGCGCCCGATATTGACCGGGATCACATGGTATTCGAGGCTGCACTCCTCGAACATGATCGCGACTTTCCAGCCGTTCGGCGTCGGCCAATAATAAAAGTCGATCACGGCTAATCTCCGTCTGCGGCAGCCGCCATTTTGGTCGAGCCGAGTTCCACAATTTCGGCGGGCGAATAGCCGAGTTCGGCCAGGATCTCATCTGTATGCTCGCCAAGCGCCGGGGCGCCGCTGCGGATTTCGGTCGGGGTGCGCGAGAACCGCGCTGCCGCGCGCGCCTGGCGTAACCGCCCGGCCCTTTTGTGCTCGGTCTCGACGACGAGGCCCAGCGACTCGACCTGCGAATCGCGGATGACCTGGTTGCGCGTCAACACGGGGCCGCACGGCACCTGCGCGGCGGTCAGCCGTTCGAGCCAATCCGCCGCCGGGCGCGTCATCAATGCCTGCTGCGTGAGTTCCAGCCGCGCATCTATGTTGTGATGGCGCAGCGCCGATGTCTTGAACCTCTCGTCTTCGAGCCATTCCGGGTGCCCGACCGCCCGCGCCAGGCCGGCCCATTGGCGGTCGGTCAGTGCCGCCACGGTCATGTATCCGTCGGCCGTGTCGTAGATCAGGTCGTGCGCGCTCGCCGCCTCCTGGCGCGCCGGCTCGTCGCCGACAAAGGTCTGGCTGCCCATATCCGAGCTCCACAGGAACGCGACCACGGCTTCCAGCATCGATAGCCGCACATGCTGGCCTTCGCCGGTGCGCTCGCGCGCCAGAAGGGCGGCGGTGATCGCCTGCGAGACGGTGATCGCGGTCAGTTTGTCGGGCAGGATCGTGCGTAGCAACCGCGGACGCACCTCGTCGGAGCCCGCTTGCACCGTCGCCAGCCCTGAAAAGCCCTGGATCACCGGGTCATAGGCCGGCTTTGCGGCATAGGGGCCCACTTCGCCAAAGCCGCTGATCGAGACATAGACGATGTTGGGCGACACCTTGCGAACGGCGTCCTCGGCGACTCCAAGGCGTTCGGCGACACCGGGGCGAAAGTTCTGAACAAAGACGTCGGCACGGGCGATCAGCCGCATCAACACCTGTAATGCTGCGGGCCTTTTCAGATCGAGGGCAATCGATCGCTTATTGCGATTGTTGTTGAGGAATGACGCGGTAAATCCGGCCCGCCGATTGCCCCCCGCTCGAGTGGCGTCGCCGCCGTCGGGCGCTTCAATCTTGATCACATCGGCGCCCTGGTCGGCGAGGATCATTGTCGCCAGTGGCCCGGAGACATTCGACGTCAGATCGACAACGCGATACCCATGCAGCGGACCCGGCATGTAGCGGCCCTTCGGATCAGCGAAAATTGCTGCCGGACCAGACTACGCTCGACCCCGAGAGGTCAAGCTCCCATGTTTTTCGAGCCGCTACCTACCGTGTCAGCCCCGCCTCACAACGCCTTTTCAACGTTAACTATCAATCCGGCTGGCAGCAAAGAGGTACCGGTGTAATATTCTATCAATAGTTGATCATTCCCGAGATGGTCGGCGCTGGGCTCTCCACTGGGAGGGCTCCCTCGCGGAGCCGTTCCGTTTCCGCCCGCGCGGACCCTCCGGCCGGGGGCGCCCCGCTGTAGGCTGGCTCTTGACCTGCGGTGAGACCTAAAAGGCCGGCACCACAGGGGCGGGCACGACGTGCTCCTCGACGCGGCGAACGCCGGGGATATTTTCGGCGGCGACGCGCAGCGCGTCCCGCTCGGCTATGGGCTGGTCGTCCGAGAGCCAGACATGCACAACCTTGTCCCGGACCATGATGTCGGCTGCCCAGATATTGGCCCAGCGCTGACCCTTGAGCTCGTTCAACAGCTTTTCGCGGATGGTACGGTCGTCGGCGTCGGCCACGATCGCCGGGGCGCTGGTGGTTGTCGCCAACGCGCGCACCAGGTTGGCGCGGCTGATGATCCCCACCAGCTTGCCGTCACGGACGACCGGCACCCGCTTGATCAGCTTGGTTTCGAGCAGCATCGCAACTTCGGCGAGATCGGTCGTGTCCGATACGGAAATAACGTCGCGGCTCATGATGTCGCCGACTTTGCGTCCATGCTCCTTAACGTATTCTCGGGCAGCTTCCGCTTCGTCCGCGAGCGAATCCAGCCACCATGACCGCCGCTTTTGCAGGCGCCGCTCGGTGCCGGTCTCGGTACGGTGCAGCAGATCGCCCTCGCTGACGATTCCAACCAGCCGGTCCCCCTCGCAGACCGGAACCCCGCTGATGTTGCGCTCGGAAAGCAGTTTCGCCAGATCCTGCACCGTCGTCTGAGGATCGACGGTAATCACCGGGGTCGTCATCACATCCATGGCGCGCATCGAGAGCCTCCAACCTGTTTTTTTGAATAGACTTGCTATCGTAGCATCATGCTCTGATTCAGATCAACGACGCCCAAAGAGTCCGAATCCCGCCGCGCGAGACGCGACTCCCCCACCGGCTTGCGCTCGTTTACGGTAGACGGCATCCGGACCGGCGGACTCGGAATCGGTTCAAGACGGGGGTCGGGCGGGATCGCAATGTGCGAGGAGAGTGCCATGCCGAAAAATGTCGCCGTCGGGCTTGGGCTGATGGAGTTTCCGTTCGACAGCGTGGCCGGCTATTGGCGTTGGGTCGATCTTTGCGAGGCGGGCGGCGTCGACTCGCTGTGGCAAACCGACCGCATGGTCAGCCGCGAGCCGATCCTCGAATGCATGAGCGTGATGGCCGCACTCGCCGGGCGCACACGGCGGATCAAATTTGGCGTCAACGTTCTCTCCTTAGCGTTTCGTGATCCGGTACTGCTGGCCAAGCAGTGCGCCACGATCGACGTGTTGTCCGAGGGGCGGCTGTTGCCGGCCTTTGGCATCGGCAGTCCGCTGGCTCCGGAATGGCGCACCTTGAACCTCGACACCAAGACCCGCGGCCGCAAGACCGATGAGGGTCTCGAAATCATCCGCCGGTTGTGGGCTGAGGACGAGGTCGATTTCGAAGGCGTCCACTACCGGCTCACCGGCGCCTCGATCAGCCCGAAACCGGTGCAGCCCGATCTGCCGATGTGGATCGGCGGCTCCAGCCCGGCGGCGATCCGGCGCACCGCGCGCTTCGGCACCGGCTGGCAGGCGGGCGGCGAGACCCCCGATGATATCGGCGCCGTCGTCGCCGCGATCCGAGAGGCCGCGATCGCCGAAGGCCGGCCGATCGACGACGACCATTACGGTGCCGGCATCGCGTTCCGCTTTGGCCGGCCAGACGACCCGGCTCTCCAACGAGTGTTCGACGCCTACCGCAGGCGCACTGGCCGCGAGCCCCAAAAATATTTCGCGATCGGCGACGCGGAAGCGATCGTCGAACGCATCGCTGCCTATGTCGCAGGCGGCATCTCAAAGTTCATCCTGCGTCCGGCGGCACGCGGCGACGCGGAGATGCTCGCCCAGACACGGCGCCTCGTCGAAGAGGTATTGCCGCGTATTGCAGCGCACTGGCCGAGGCCGAAAAAGCGGGCCGTCGCGATTCCAGCGCTCGGCACGGCATGACCCGCGAACCGCTCGCCGGCATCCGGGCCTGCGTCTTCGACGCCTATGGCACGCTGTTCGATGTCGCCTCGGCGGCGCAGCGCTGTGCCGATGCGCTGGGCGATGCGGCGCCCCGGCTTGCTGCGCTGTGGCGCGACAAGCAGCTGCAATACACTTGGCTGCGCGCGGTCCAGGACCGCCACGCCGATTTTTGGCAAGTCACCGGCGATGCACTCGATTTCTCGCTGGAATCGCTGGGGCTGGCTGATCCCCCCCTGCGCGAGCGGCTGATGTCGCTCTATTTGACGCTCGACGCCTATCCTGACGTGCCGGAAGTGTTGCGACATTTGCGCGACGCCGGCTTGGCCACCGCGATCCTATCGAATGGCTCGCCGGCGATGCTCGGCCCGGCCATCGCACATGCCGAGCTCGGCGATCGCCTCGACCATGTGCTGTCGGTCGAGGAAGCCGGGGTCTACAAGCCTCACGCCCGCGTCTACCAGCTGGCGGTCGACCGCCTCGCCGTCCAGCCACAGGAAATCGCATTTATTTCTTCGAACGGCTGGGACGCCTGGGCCGGCTCCGCCTTTGGTATGCGCGCGATCTGGTGCAACCGGCAGAGCCAGACCCGAGAACGGCTACCCGGCACTCCGGACCGTGAAATCCAATTCTTGTCTGAGCTGCCACCGCTCGTCATAGCATCATGAGCAGTGATTGCCGTGGCTGAACTCGGGTCGTGTATAATTGTGCAACCTACCCGGTCCCGCGCATGGAAAGAAGGCAAGACATGAAGCGGTCGGTTTTTGTGTTGGTTGTGGGGTTGGTCATCGCCCTCGGGCTGTCCGCGGGCACGGCCAAGGCGACCGGCCAGGGTACGGCCGCGATCGCACGTTGGAAGACCATGGATACCTGCGCCAAGCAGGCTCAGGCAGCCTTTCCCGACTTCACCCCCGACACGAACGCCAAACGCGAGGCCAAACTGAAAGCTTGCCTGAATGCCAACAACCTTCCGCCACGCGAGCCGCTAGCGCCGCCGCAGCCCCCTTGAGCGATATACGGCGAAGGGTGGGGGCTCAGCCCGCATGACCCTCGCTCCAGCCCTCGGCCATAGGCGGCAAGCGCAACAACTGTTCCGATGCATTCGCCAGTCCCGATCCGACCCGGTCGAGAAAGCCGAACTGAGCGCCAAGGTCAATCTCGACGCTCGAGGTGATCTCTAGCCGAATATCCTCGAAGACATTGGTACGGCGACGCCAGCGCCACGCTGTCACGGTTTCGTCACGCTGCCGCAGCAGAGCGACGATCTGGGGACGAAACAGAGCGACCATGGCGCCGATCCAGCGGTTGAGCACAGTCGGCCCGCCGACCTCTCCGAACGTGAAGCAGTCGAGCATGCGGATGACATCTTCGGCCCGGTACCAGGTCTCGCCGGTGACCCACCGGTTGGTCGTGAACAGCCGCATCGGCTCGCCACGCGAGTCGAGCGCGATCGCGACGAGGTGGCTGACCTCGTCGCGCGCCCCGTGCTTGAGCGGCGCCGCTTGCGGCGTCGGCCGCGCGGCGTCGGCGACCGCGGTCTCGGGCAGGACCAGCGGCGCCACCCCCAACGGCATGCCCTCGGCGCGCAGAAAGGTGTGAAAATGCCCGTGCTCGCGCGCCGCCCGCTCCGCCGCTGGATGGGCGTGGTAGAAATATTGAGCGTGGGTCTGCGGATCGTAGACCTCGCCCCCGGGATAGCGCTGCCAATCGGCGAGCGCCCCCTCTTCCGCGCCGATCTCCGCGAGAATGCCGCCGCCGCGAGCAGCGAGCGCACGACGGCATGCGGCGACAACCGCAGCCGCCGCCTGCATCGGCGCGACCTCGGCCGGGCTCACCCGCAACTCGGTTAGCTTGTCCGCAGCCGTCATCCGCCCCCTCGCGCGAACGAAACGTGGCCACAATAGCTAACGCCGCGTCCGCGATAAAGCGGGATTGGCGAGCGGTCCACAGAACGATGTCCCTGATCACCGCATCGGCTGCCGCATTGAAGGCGGCGACCACGGCCGGGACGTTGTCTGCGGCGGCCGGGACGCGCTGCTCGAACGAGGCCTGGGCGATGATTTCGCGCTGCGGCATCGCGACGAGCCGGGCGATGATCGCGACCCATACCGTTGGCGGGGCGCCACTTCCGCCGCACACGGCTTCGAAATGGCGAATCTCGGTCTTCAGGACGAAGTCGGCCCGCAAACCGATCGATCCGCGATCGATCGCGGTGATCGCCCCGCTGTTCTCAAAGGATGCCAGCAACGCTTTCTGCAGCAGGTCCGGGACGCGGTCGGTCCACTCCGAATCGGCGTAATAGTCGAGCGAGAGCGGCGATTTGCTCAGCGCGATCCGGGTGGTGTCGATGCCGGCCGGGGCCTGCGGCAGGTCGACGAGAAGCTGCGCGCCGACACGCGGCAAGGTCGCGCGGAAAATCGCTGTCGGCGGACAGTCGGTAGAGATTCCCCGGCGGCGTCGCGACAAAGAGGCTGGCGCAGCCGGCCAGCGCCAGCGCGGCGACCCACGCAACCCAACGGCGCGTGATCGCGAGGCCGGACCCGATCATCGCGGCTGATACCCTTGGCGCCGATCGCCGAACAGCAACCGCGTCGGGTCGCGCTCGAGCTGTTCCACCAGCCGGTTCAAATTCGCCGCCAGCTGCTGCGCGTCGCTGACGAGATCGTCAACCCCCGGCAGGGTCTGTCTGGGCAAAGTTGCGAACTCCCGGCCGGTCCTCGCCGATCATCAGCTGCAGCTGGTGGCTGGTATCGGTCAGGTTTCCGGCCACCCGGTCGTAGTCCTTGAGGGTTTGCGACACCTGGTCCTTCAACCCGCCGCGCGCCGCATAGCTCTGGTCGACATTGTGAAGCAGCGTTTTGAGTTCGACCATCGCCGCATTGGCGTTGTCGAGGATCGCGCCGACATCCTGGCTGTGGTCGGCAAGGGCCCCGGTCACGGTTCGGATATTCTGCAGGCTGTCGGCAACCGCCTGACGATTCCGCTCGTTGAGCAGCGCATTCAGATTGTGCGGCACCTGTTTGAGGTCGCCGCGTATCTCGGGAAGCGACGCCTTTACCTCTTCGAACTCGATCGCTGCGGCTCTGATGATCGGGAAGTGATGGCCGGGGCTTGGCTTCCAGAACCTGTGCTTCTTGCGTGCCGCCGCGGATTTGAATCGTCGAGACGCCGCTCAACAATATTGGTGTCGAGGGAGGCGCGGGCGTCGGTCTTGATCTCGACCAGATTGGTGTTGATCTCAACCATGACCTGGATTTGCGCAAGATTGTCGCGATCGACGCGAATATCGGTCACGCGTCCGACCGGAATCCCGTTGTATTGAACCGCGGATCCCCGGCTGAGTCCGGCGACCGATCCCTTGAAAAAGATGTAATAATTCTGAGCTCCTGGCCGAAATTCGACGCGGCCAGCCACAGCACCGCCGCGAACGCGGCAAAGACGACAATCAGTACGAACGCGCCGACCGCGACGTAATGCGCCCGCGTTTCCATCCGTCTCTCCGGCTGCGCGGATTGTTCAAGCCGAGGCCGGAGCCGCTGACCCGAGCCGGTTCCTGGCGGCGGCGACCGCGGCTCGGCGTGCTGCGCCGCGCGGCCCCGGGGACCATGAAAATAGGAGCGGATCCAGGGGTGATCGTCCTGCAGCAGCTGATCGAGCGTGCCGACCCGAACCTTCTTGTCGACCAGCACCGCGACGCGATCGCAGATCGCGAACAGGCTGTCGAGGTCGTGCGTCACCATGAACACGGTCAGACCGAGGCTGCTCTTCAGATCGCGGATCAGATTGTCGAACTCGCCGGCGGCAATCGGATCGAGCCCGGCCGTTGGCTCGTCGAGGAAGACGATTTCCGGATCGAGCGCCAGGGCGCGGGCAAGGCCCGGCCCGCTTGCGCATGCCGCCCGACAGCTGCGCCGGGAATTTTGCTCCGGCGTCCTCGGGCAGGCCGGCCAAGCCGATCTTGAGCGCGGCGATCTCGTCCATCAGCCGCTGCGGCATCTCGATAGAATTCCTCGAGCGGCACTTCGATATTCTGCGCCACGGTCAGCGAGCTGAACAGCGCGCCGTCCTGAAACAGGACGCCCCAGCGCTTTTCCAGCTCGCGCTGTTCGGCGTCGCTCATCCTCAGAACGTCTGCTCCGAACACTTCGACCCGCCCGGCGACCGGCCGGTTGAGCCCGACGATCGTCCGCAGCAGCACCGATTTCCCGCTCCCCGACCCGCCGACGACGCCGAGAACCTCGCCGCGCGAACACGTCGAGATCGAGCCCGTCATGCACGGTCTCGGTGCCGAACCGGTTGACGAGCCCGCGCACGCGGATGATCGGCTCCGCCCGGATTATCCGGCACGTTCATATCCTCAATATGGAGAAGAAGTATCGAAAAGGCGGCGTCGGTCACGATCACCAGAAAGATCGATTCGACCACCGACAACGTGGTCTGACGGCCGACGCTTTCGGCGCTGCGCGACACCTGAAAGCCCTCATAACAGCCGATCGTCGCGATGATCGCCGCGAAAAACGGCGCCTTGAACACGCCGATCCAGAAAGTCCTCGCGGCGATCGCATATTGCAATTCGCTGACGAATTGCGGGATCGTGATCCCGAGCACGCCCCACGCCATCAGACATCCGCCCAGCAGCCCCATCAGATTGGCGTAGAAGGCCAGCATCGGCAAGGTCAGCAGCAGCCCGAACAGGCGCGGGATCACCAGCACCTCGACCGGGTCGAGGCCGAGTGTGCGCATTGCGTCGATCTCTTCATTGACCCGCATCGTGCCGATCTGCGCGGTAAACGCGCTGCCCGAGCGGCCGGCGATAATGATCGCCGTCATCAACACCCCGAGCTCGCGCAGGATGCCGACGCCCAGCAGGTCGACCGTATAGATTTCCGCGCCAAAGCGGCGCAGCTGGTCGGCGCCCTGATAGGCGATGACGACCCCGACCAGAAACGACAGCATGCCGACGATGGCGAGCGCATTGACCCCGGTCTGCTCCATCTGCGCGACCATCGCCGTCAGCCTGAGCCGGCGCGGGTGGCGCAAGAGGCGCAGCGCCGTCACGCAAGACGAGGCCGACAAAGCCGAGGATGCTGTAGGCGCGCGCGAACAGGCCGAGCGAGATCTCGCCGATGCGGGCGACAAAGCCGACGAGCGAATGATGCTCCGGCCGCGGATGCGAGACCGGAGCGAGCATCCCGCCGGCGCGGACCTGATCGAACAGCGGCGCGAAGCTCGGCGGCAGATTGCGCATCTCCACGGCGTTGCCGCGGGTTGCCAGATCGTGCTCGGTGCGCAGCAGCAGCCAGGCGCCGGCGGTGTCGATGCGGTCGATCCCGGCCAGATCGATGGTCACCCGCCGCCCCGCCGGCAGCTCCAGCGCCCGCAGCCTGCGATCGAGGTCGGCGGCGGTGGCCACCAGCCACTCCCCGGCGGCCGTCAGCACCAGGGATCCGGCATCTTCGGTTTTGATCGAGAGTGGCCGCGATCGACGCCATGGTGCCTGTGAAATCCGCGTGCGCCGGGCGAGGCCTTTCCAACGACGGCAAAAGCGGCTATGCGGCGTCGTAGCGCAGCCGAGTCGCCCGCGATCGGTCGTCGAGGACAGTTGTCATGGACCTCAAGCAGCACATCCGATCGATCCCCGATTTTCCCAAGCCCGGCATCCTGTTCTACGACATCTCGACCTTGCTGGCGCATCCGGCTGCCTGGCGGACCACGGTCGCCCGACTTGGCCGAGGCGCTGCGGCCGCATCAGCCCGATCTGCTGGTCGGCATCGAATCCCGCGGATTTCTTGTCGCCGCACCGGTCGCCTACGAGCTCGGCTGCGGCTTTGCGATGATCCGCAAGCAGGGCAAACTGCCGGGCAAGACCGTGCGCTTTACCTATGACCTCGAATATGGCAGCGACACGATCGAGATGCAGGAAGACGCCATCGCCCCGGGTCAGCGCGTCGTCGTGCTCGACGATCTGTTGGCGACCGGGGGCACCATGCAGGCCGCCATCGATCTCGTCCGCCGGCAGGGCGGCATCGTCGCCGCGCGCCGGCTGCATCATCGAGCTGAGTTTTTTGCAAGGCCGCAGCCGCATCGACGTCCCGTTCACCGCGATGGTCGCCTACGACTCCTGATTATCGTTGACGTCACCGGTTAATCGTCGCTCGCCGGACGGGCCAGGCCGAGGCTGCGGCCGATCACGGCGTAGAGCGGGTCGCCGCCGCCGGGCGGGGTGCGGTCGAGACAGCGGATGTCGCCCCAGTTGCCGGCTTCGGCGAAATGATGCGCGATCAGGCACAGATGCCCGGCGTCGTCGAGCAGGCACCAGCAGCCGATGGCGCGGGTCGGCCGGCAGCGCTCGGAAAAGGTCACGACCAGCGGCGCGCCGGGCTTCAGCACCCGCCCGACCTCGCGGATGACCTCGGCCGGCCGCGTCAGATGCTGGACCGAGACGCACAGCGCCGCGCCGTCGAATTCGCCGGTCGGCGAAAGGGCAGACGCGGATTGCGGTTCAAATCCTGCACCCGCCATTCGTCGAGAAACGGGTTCTCCGCCAGCTCGCAGGCGTTGAGCCGACCCCGACCACGCGCGAATAAGGAACTTCCGGCGGCAGATGGCTCACCCAGCCCGACATCAGGTCGAGGATGGCGCCGCCCATCGGCAAGATCTCGCGATAGAGATCGGTGATCGCGGCGATGGCGGCATCGTCGATCTGCGTGATGCGGCGCTCGAGCCCGCGAACAGGATCGAGAAACTCATCGACACGCGTCGCTGCGGTGATCGGAAGGAGCGGCGTCATTTCCCCCGTCTCGTAGCCCTGTTTTGTGTGAGATAGGGAGCGGTGGCGGGCAGTCCATAGGGAAAAACCGAGCGAAGGCGAAAAAGGCTGGCGCCGGCGGTTTGCTAACGAATTTGCCGGAATCAATTCCGCTCAGCGCGTCGTCGGGCGGGGTCAGCGGCAGGCCGAGATCGTGCGCCACCGCCGGATGGGTTACCCGCCCGCGGCAGATGTTGAGCCCTCGCGCAGATGCGGGTCTTCGGCGAGCGCGCCCCGCCAGCCGCGATCGGCGATCGCCAGGACGAAGGGCAAGGTGGCGTTGTTGAGGGCGACGGTCGAGGTGCGCGCCACCGCCGCCGGCATATTGGTCACGCAGTAATGCACCACCCCTTCCTCGATATAGGTCGGCGCCGCATGCGTCGTCGGTCGGCTGGTTTCGAAGCAGCCGCCCTGATCGATCGAAATATCGACGATCACGGTCCCCGGCCGCATCGCCCGGACGAGCTCGCGGCTGACGAGCCTTGGGGCGGCGGCGCCGGGAATCAGCACCGCGCCGATTACCAGATCGGCCGCGGCGACCTCGCGCTCGATGTTCTCCATCGTCGAATAGAGGGTATGCAGTTGCGCGCCGAACTGCAGATCGAGCTCGTAGAGCCGCGGCAGCGAGCGGTCGATGACGGTGACGTAGGCCTCCATCCCCATCGCCATGCGCGCCGCGTTGGTGCCGGCGACGCCGCCGCCGAGGATCACGACCTTGGCCGCCGGGACGCCGGGAACCCCGCCGAGCAGCACGCCGATCCCGCCCTGCTCCTTTTCGAGACAGTGCGCGCCGACCTGCACCGACATCCGCCCGGCGACCTCGCTCATCGGCGCCAGCAGCGGCAGGCCGCCGCGCGCGTCGGTGACGGTCTCATAGCCGATCGCGATCGCCCCCGAGCGGATCAGGCCCTGCGTCAACTCCTTGTCCGCGGCGAGGTGCAGATAGGTGAACAGGATCTGGCCGCGACGCAGCAGCGCCACCTCCTGCGGCTGCGGCTCCTTGACCTTGACGATCAGCTCGGCGGCGGCGAAGACTTCTGCGGCATCGGCAGAGATGCGGGCGCCGGCCGCCTAGATACTCCAGGTCGCCGAAACCGATCCCGGCGCCGGCCCCGGCTTCGACGACGACCTCGTGGCCATGATGGGCAAGCTCGCGCACGCTGCCGGGAACGAGGCCGACACGGTACTCGTGGGTTTTCACTTCTTTGGGGACGCCGATCAGCATCGCTACACCTCCGCTCGGCCGCGGCACGCCGGCGCGACGAACCGAAATCTGGGGATACGCGGAGCGATTGTAAGGCTTTTGTGGTTGGGCTAGGTTTCGGTCAGCCGCCTGACTACCTCGTCGGCCAGCGGCAGGGACGCGGTCAGACCCGGTGACTCGATGCCGTAGAGGTTGACCAGCCCTGGCACGCCGTGGGTCGCCGGTCCTTGCACGACAAAATCGGCGGCGGGCTCCGCGGGTCCGCTGATTTTGGGCCGGATCCCGGCATAGCCCGGCTGCAAGGCGCCGTCGCGCAGCTCCGGCCAATAGCTGCGAACGGCGGCATAAAACGCGTCGCCGCGTGCCGGGTCGACCGTGTAATCGATCCCGGAAATCCATTCGACGTCAGGTCCGAACCGCGCCTGGCCGGCGAGGTCGAGGGTAATGTGGACCCCGAGCCCGCCCGCCGGCGGCACCGGGTAGACAAGCCGTCGAAACGGCGAGCGCCCACTGAGAGTGAAGTAGACGCCGCGGCAGAAATAAGCGGTTGGGATCGTCCCGGCTGGAATCCCCGCGATCGCGGCGGCCAACGCGGGGGCGTGGAGCCCTGCGGCGTTGACCAGAAACCGGCAGTGGATGGTGCCGGGCTCGGCGCCGCCGACGGTGAGATCGAATCCGTCCGTGCCCACAACGCCGGAGAGGATCGGGGTACGCAGCACGATCATCGCTCCCGCGGCCTCGGCCTCGCCCTGGTAGGCGAGCATCAGCGCATGACTATCGATGATCCCGGTCGACGGCGACAACAGCGCGGCCACGCAACTGAGCGCCGGCTCGAGAGTTTGCGCCTGCGCGGCAGAGAGCCACTCTACATCCTCGACGCCGTTGGCATGCGCAGCGGCGGCGATCTTTTCCAGAGCCGGAAGCTCGTCTTCCTGGGCGGCGACGATCAGCTTGCCGAGCTGAGCATGCGGAACTCCGTGCTCGCGGCAATAGGCGTAGAGCCGCTGGCGCCCGGCGACGCAACTGTCGCCTTGAGACTGCCCGCCGGGTAGTAGATCCCGCTGTGAATGACTTCGCTGTTGCGCGAGGAGGTCTCGAAGCCGATCGTCCAGGCGCGCTCCAGCACGAGCACCTCGCGGCCAGCGAGCGCCAATGCCCGCGCCGACGCGAGCCCGATCACGCCGGCGCCGACCACGACGCATTCGACCTCGTCCACTGTCCCACTCCGCTGTCGTTCGTGGTGAGCCGCAACCCCACGCGGCCAAACCGTGGGGCGCCGTTGTTCGCCTGCCGACGGGATCGGTCAAGACCCGTGCTGTGCGAGACATTCTGCCGCGGCCAGTCGTTCATCGGCTGCGCGAGGCGGCTGGACGTCACAAACGAAATCGCCCACACTCTACATTCGTGGCAATCGGCGAAGGACAGCGATGAGCCGGAAGACTGCTAGCGTGCTGGCGCTCGCCGATTACCGTACGCGGCAGCACACCATCTATTTCACGCGCTCCGAGCTTAACCAGCTTCTTGGCCTCTATAGCCGCCACGTGATTCGCGGCGAGTGGCGCGATTACGCGATCGATCACGGCAACGGGATGGCTCGTTTCTCGGTGTTTCGCCACACCCACGAAGCGTCGGCGTTCACGATCCTAAAGACCGGGTCGTCGTCGACTCGCCCGGCAGAATTCATCGTGCAAAGCGGGCGGCAAAGGCTGCGCAGCGCCCGCAGTCTTGCCGAGGCGCTGGAGTTTTTCCACACCCGTCTCAGTCTCGTCACGGCCTGCTCCGTATAGGACGCGCTCCGGCGCACCCCGCTTCCGACTAGAATGCTGGCGAGGAGACTCTAGCGCTACGGCTAAGCTGAGCCTCGCCGGGGCAACATCCGCTCAAGCACTCCATCTCTGCTGACGATGCCGTGGAATAGCGCTGCGGCAATATGGGCGGCGACGAGCAGATAGACGAGGTATTGGCCGACCAGATGAACAGCGATCGCCGCCTGCGATAGCCGTAGGTTGATGGGCAGCAGCGGCGGGATCGAGACAATGCCGAACAGGCTGACGGCATGGCCTTGCGCTGCCACATTCACATAACCGGCGAGCGGCATCCCGGTGAAGAGCAGATAGAGGCCGAAATGGGTAAGGCGAGCGAGCGCGGCCTCCAGCCGGGTGAGACTAGGCGGCAGCACCGGCGCAGGATGCAGCCAGCGCCACAGGATGCGGACTATCATCACTGCGAGAATGGTCAGGCCGATCGAGCCGTGCAGTAGCAGGAGGCTGCCTCGTGCGGGCGTGTTGCGCGCCGCCGCTTCCGTTGCCCAACCGAACGCAATGACCATGACCGCGAGCGCCGCGACGAACCAGTGCATGACGCGAGCAGCCCGACCATAGCTGCCGCCGGCGGCAGCGGAGTCCTGCTCAGAGGTCAGCACGACTCGGAAACGGTAGCTGCGGCGCGGCGACGGGCCGCCGCGCGGATGTGGCCATAACTCATCTCATCGCTTCATGGTTTCCCGGATCTTTCGACCCTAAACCGCCAGATCGAACCGCGAGGCGTATTACGATCCCTTATCGCACTATCGGAGCCGGTAATCTCCCGCTTGCCAGCAAACGCGCCGCGTTAGCACCGGAATGCCTCGGGACGACTAGGACCGGACGTCAGAACCGTTACGCGAGATCGACAGGCGCGAGGGATGGCCGCCGCACTACTTTCGGCTTATCTCTACCGCACAGAGCCTTGATCGGAGACGCGGCGAGATGATCAACCTCCCGGCTGCGACGGTGGCAGCCGCTCGCGACCCATTGGTTATTGCTCTAGTGATTTTTTCCCTCGGCGGTTTGCTGACGCATCTGCTGTTTCGCGCGCACCCGCTGCGCCGCGCGATCGTGCGGGTGGTCTTCCTTCTCGTTCTCACGGTCGTCTTGCTGTACGCAGGAATCGTCCCCTATCAGAAGCTGCAGTTGACCGGCGTGCCGTTTCGCGATGCGGCCCACGGCGTCCTGAAAATCGCATGGTGGCTCTATGCGGCCTGGTTCTTGGTCGGATTTTTGCGCGCCTTCGTCGTCACCGAACACCGCCCCCACGAAGGTAAGTTGATCCAGGATCTGGTTGCTGGCGCGATTTATCTTGCTGCCCTCTTCGCCATCATCGCCTATGTCTTCGATCTTCCGATCCAGGGCTTGCTCGCGACCTCGGGAGCCATCGCCATCATCCTCGGATTGGCGCTGCAGAGCACATTGAGCGACGTATTCTCCGGCATCGTGCTGAATTTCAGCCGCCCCTATCGGCCAGGCGATTGGATCAGCATCGACGGCACGACCGATGGTCGGGTCATCGAGATGAACTGGCGCGCGACGCACGTGCTGACGGCAAAGCGGGATCTGGCGATCGTGCCGAACAGCGCCATCGCTAAGGCGAAGATCGTCAACGCCAGCTCGCCCTCCGGCATCCACGGGATGACCGTGACCATTCAGCTGGATGCCAAGGCGCCGCCTGCTTCCGGTGCGGAGATCCTCGAATATGCGATCCAGAACTCCCGGCTGATATTGGCGACCCCGGCGCCTTCGATTACCGTCAAGTCGATAACCTCATCCGCCACTGAATTCGACATAACGTTCTTTGTCGAAGACTTGCCCCATGCCCCACGCGCCCAGAACGAGCTGTTCGATCTGATTAGCCGACACTTGGCGGCGGCTGGCATCGAACTTGCCTCGACCCAGAACCAGCCATACGGGGCAGCACAGGCCGATGTTGCGGAGAAAACGCGGACCGCTCCTGAGCGGGCGCTCGACCTGGTCGAGATCTTCGCCAGCTTGACGGCGGAGGAGAGACGGGCGCTCGCTGCAAAGCTGAAGCAAAAGAGCTACGACCAGGGCGATGCGCTGCTCGAGCCGGGGACGGTGTTGCATTCACTGTTCATCATTGGCTCCGGTGTGCTGTCGCTGACCTGTTTCGTCTCCGAGGGTGAAATCGAGCTGTTGCGGCTCGGGCCAGGCGATCATTACGGCGAGATCGGGCTGCTGACCGGGGCTCCCGCGGTGGGCAAGATCTCCGCCTTGGTGCCCGCCACCGTTTACGAGCTGACAAAGGACGATCTAGCGCCAATCCTGGAGGCGCGGCCGGCGGTCGCCCATGAACTGTGCCGAGCGCTCGCGCGGCGGCAAGCCGCGGGGCAGCTGATCGCTTCGCCCGAGATCGACGCAACCGTGCCGGCAAATCGGGTGGCCGGCTGGTTCTCCGATCGGCTACACAGACTGTTCGATCTCGCGGATGCCCAGTGAGTGAGTCACACTCCGCGGCGGATCCCGCCGACGTCGCCTCAACTGCCGAGTCGCTGTCGACGGCGAGCGCGGGGGCCCTCTTAATCAACGTCGGCGTGCCACGCGGGAGTGGGATTGGCAGGCTGCGGCATTCTCGCTAAACTTCGCAGTTGAGGATTTGCGGACGTAAGGGGCGTTTTGGATGCACCCTCCAGGCGCGAAACTTCGCATGCATCGGCGCTGCGCGACCCCGGGCGTGCCGTGTCATCGCTCCTGTAGTCCCCTACCTAAGCCTTGGCACGCGGTCTTTCTGCGCGGTCTGGTCGCATGCGCCCTGATGGTGTTCGCTTCCTGTCAGCAGGCCGGCGTGCTGGACCCGCAGGGCCCGATTGCGTCGGCGCAGCTGCTTCTTCTGATCAATTCCACGGCGATCATGCTCGTCGTCGTAGTCCCGGTGATCCTGGCGACCTTGTGGTTCGCCTGGTGGTACCGGGCGTCCAACCCGCATGCCACCCGCGCCTCGGACGAAGGCTATGAAGGGCGTATCGAGTTCGTCGTCTGGTCGATCCCCGTGCTGATTGTGATCCTGCTGGGCGGGGTGATCTGGATCAGCTCTCATCAGCTCGATCCGCGGGCGCCGATCCCGGCGAAGGGCGACCCGCTCCGGGTTGAGGTCGTGGCGCTCGATTGGAAATGGCTGTTTATCTACCCCGACCAGGGGATTGCCGCAGTCAATCAATTGGTTGTGCCGGTGGGAACGCCGCTTGAGTTGCGGCTGACCTCGGCGACGGTGATGAATTCGTTCTTTGTGCCGCAGCTCGGCAGCCAGATCTACACGATGGGCGGGATGACCACGCATCTCAACCTGCTCGCCGACCATCCCGGCGAATATCCCGGCTTCTCGGCAATGTTTAGCGGCGACGGCTTTTCCGACATGCGGTTCATCGCCAAGTCGGTATCGGCCGGCGATTTCGACGCTTGGGTCAAAGAGGTGCGCGGCAAAGGGCCGGCGCTCGACGATACCGCCTACGCCCAATTGGCAAAGCCGAGCGAAGCCGTGCCGCCGACCACTTATCGCTCGGTCGAGCCCAATCTGTTCGAACGCATCATCGAACAAACAGCGTCGGGTCCGCATAAGGCAGGCGTCGGCACGGCCTGGTGTCCGCCGGCGCCGCAGGTAGGAGGTTGAGATGCTGGGCCGGCTGAGCTTGGCGGCAATCCCGCTCAATCAACCAATCCCGCTGATCACCGGCCTCGTGGTGGTCCTGATCATTCTTGCCGTTCTCGGGCTCATCACCCTAAAGGGCTGGTGGCCTTATCTGTGGCGCGAGTGGATCACCAGCGTCGACCACAAACGCATCGGCATAATGTATCTCACGCTGGGCTTGGTCATGCTGGTGCGCGGCTATGCCGACGCGATCATGATGCGCACTCAGCAGGCGATTGCGGTCGGCGATGCGCAGGGATACCTGCCGCCCGAGCACTACGACCAGATCTTCTCGGCGCACGGCACGATCATGATCTTTTTCGTGGCGATGCCGCTCGTCATCGGGCTGATGAATTTTGTGCTGCCGTTGCAGCTCGGCGTCCGCGACGTCGCCTTCCCGACGCTCAACTCAGTCAGCTTCTGGCTCACTGCAACGGGCGCTCTGCTGGTCAACCTGTCACTCGTCGTCGGCGTTTTCTCGCGCGCGAGCTGGTGGGGCTATCCGCCATTGTCCGAGCTCGCCTTTTCGCCTGATGTCGGTGTCGATTATTACCTATGGTCGTTGCAGATCTCGGGTATCGGCACGTTGTTCACGGGCATCAATTTTGTGACGACGATCCTCAAACTGCGCTGCCCGGGCATGACCTATATGCGCATGCCGGTGTTCTGCTGGACCGCACTGGCCTCGAGTATGCTGATCGTTGCCGCCTTCCCTGTTCTAACCGCGACCTTCGCGATGCTGCTGCTCGACCGCTACCTCGGGATGCATTTCTTTACGAATGATGCCGGCGGCAACCAGATGATGTACGCGAATTTGTTTTGGGCGTGGGGTCACCCCGAAGTCTACATCCTGATCTTGCCGGCGTTCGGCGTCTTCTCCGAAGTGGCCGCGACTTTTTCCGGCAAGGGGCTGTTCAGCTACCGCACGATGGTATGGGCCACCTTGGGGATTTGCGTTCTCTCGTTCATGGTCTGGCTGCATCACTTCTTCACGATGGGGGCGGGCGCCGACGTCAACGCTTTCTTTGGCATCATGTCGTCGATCATCGCGGTCCCAACCGGGGCCAAAGTCTTCAACTGGCTGTTCACACTGTACCGCGGCCGGATCGTGTTTACGACGCCGGTCCTGTATTTGATCGGCTTTATGGTGACGTTTGTTCTCGGCGGCCTGACCGGTGTTCTGCTGGCGGTGCCGCCGGTCGATTTCGTATTGCACAACAGCGCCTTCCTGGTCGCCCATTTCCATAACGTGATCATCGGCGGCGTCGTGTTCGGCATGTTTGCAGGCTACAATTATTGGTTTCCGAAGGCATTTGGCTTCACGCTCGACGACCGCTGGGGCAAGGCCAGCTTCTGGTGCTGGCTGATTGGCTTCTACCTCGCCTTCATGCCGCTCTATGTGCTGGGCTTGATGGGCATGACCCGGCGCCTCGAGCACATTCCCGACCCGAGCTGGCAGCCGCTGCTACTCGTCGCCGAGGTCGGCGCCATTGTCATTTTCCTCGGCGTCCTCTGTCAGATCACGCAGCTCTATGTCAGCATCCGCACGCGCGAGAGCCGACGCGACCTGACCGGCGACCCATGGAACGGCCGCACATTGGAGTGGGCGACCGCGTCGCCGCCCCCGGCCTACAATTTTGCCATCCTGCCCATCGTCGAGACGATCGACGGGTTTTGGGAGATGAAGCGCCAGGGAATGAAGCCGGCGGTCCAGCCGGCTTATGAAGCCATCGAGATGCCGCGCAACAGCCCGGTCGGTTTTATTACCGCCTTCTTTGCTTTCTTCATCGGCTTTTCGCTGATCTGGCATATCTGGTGGTTGGTGCTCGTCGGGCTGCTGGCGGTCGCAGTTACGATCATGGTGTTTGGCTGGAGCGAGCAGCGGGAGCACGAGATCCCGGCTGGTGAAATAGCGCGGATCGAGCGGGCCCGGTTGGCGGGGAGGCCTGCATGACGATAGCGGCCATCGAACCGGTCCCGACCGCGCTCGCGCGCGGGCGGGGTGGTGGCGGACCGGCGTCGACGCGGACCGTCGTCGCTTACGGCTTCTGGATCTTTCTGCTCAGCGACTTTGTCCTGTTCTCGGGACTGTTTGCCGCCTATGCGGTCCTTTCGGAACAGACCGCCGGCGGGCCGACCGGGGCCGAATTATTCAATCTCCGCAGTGTCTTCATCGAGACGATGTGCCTGCTGGTGTCGAGCTACACCTGCGGGCTCGGGGCATTGTCCGCCGAACGGCGGCAGCAGGATCGCTTTCTGCTCTTCGCTGCGCTGACGTTCGTTCTCGGTGGTGCCTTTCTCGTCATCGAGGTGCGCGAATTCGCCCGCATGGTTGCCGAAGGTGCCGGGCCTGGGCGCAGCGCCTTTCTCTCAGCCTTTTTCACCCTGGTTGGCACGCATGGCGTCCACGTTACCGGCGGCCTCATTTTCCTCGCCTACATGGTGGCGCAGGTCATCGCCAAGGGCTTGCGGCCCAATGTGCTGCGGCGGCTGTTGTGCTTCAGCCTGTTCTGGCACGCGCTGGACATCATCTGGGTTGGGGTGTTCACGTTGGTCTATCTGATGGGGGCCCGCTGATGGACGGTGACGACCGCGTGTTCGACGACCGCACGCCGGGCGTCGAAGAATATGAGCCCACGGCAAGCTACCTGTCGTATACGGCGGGGCTCGGGCTCGCGATCCTGTTGACGATCGCGTCCTTCGTCGTGTCGCAGACGAATTTGTTGTGGCCACCGGGCGTGCCGATGGGGCTGATCGTCCTAGCCTTTGCCCAGATCGGCGTCCATCTTGTGTTCTTTTTGCATCTGGGTAGCGGACCCGACCACACCAACAACGTCGTGGCCCTGGCCTTCGGCGTCTTTATCATCTTTCTGGTGATTGTGGGGTCAATCTTGATCATCGCCAACCTCCACTGGAACATGATGGACATCCGGTGAATAGCTGCGGCGCTGATCCCGGGCCCGCTCGATCACCTGAAGGAGAAACCGTTCGATGCGCCGCGCAATCTCACCCACCACAGCGATGCTCGCCCTGGCGTCGATCCTGCTCGCGGCGACGCCCGCCCTCGCGGGCTACGGTGCCATCGCCTGGGACCATGACACCGGCAAGCGCGGCTGGAGCTGGAACGAGGCCACGGCGCAAAAGGCTGCTGACAAGGCGCGCAGCGAATGTGGCGCCAGCGGTTGCAAGATAATTTTGCACACCGGAGCAGGTCAATGTGCCGCCCTGGCGACGATTGATACCGGCAAGTTCGTCGGCGCGGCTGCGCGCAAGACCAAGGACGATGCCCGGCTTGCCGCGATGGCCAATTGTCAGAAGGGCAAGGCCGGCGACTGTATCGTTCGAGTCAGCGACTGCAACAAGTGAGGACCGCGTGCCCGGCCTGCTCCGCTGTCGCTGCGCCTCAGTCGGCAGCGGCGGGCAATCGGCGTAGCTGCGCCTTCAGCTGATCGAAATCGACCGGCTTGGTGATGAACTCGGCAGCGCCGAGTTCGCCGGCGCGGCGGCGGCGTTCGTCGTCGCCATAGGCGGTGACCATCATCACCGGGAGATCGGGAAAGCGGCGCCTGATTTCGTCTAGTAAGGTCAGTCCATCCATGCCCGGCATGTTGATGTCCGAAAGGATCACGATTAACTGCGGCTCGATGTCGCCGGCCAACCGTTCGAGCGCCTGCTCGCCCGAGGTGGCGAAATGCATGACGTAGGTGCCCTGGCGCACCTCACGGCGAAAGTGCTGGCGGAACAGATCGGCGACATCGGGTTCGTCATCGACGACCAGGATGCTGACACTCATGCCGTCATCTCCGAGATTGCTTCGTCGCTCCGCTCCTCGCAATGACACGCCCTTTGCCGTCATTGCGAGCGAAGCGAAGCAATCTCGTCGAAGCAGTCATGCTGTCATCCTTGCTGCCGCGGCCTCGATTGTTGGTGTCGCGGTTGGTGCCGTCCCGCGGGTGCGCGGCAGATGGATTGCGAACTCGGTGAACTCGCCGACCCGGCTGTCGACCGCGATCGTGCCGCCATGCTGTTGGGTCACGATGTCGTAGCTGATCGACAGGCCGAGCCCGGTGCCTTCGCCGGTCGGCTTGGTGGTGAAGAACGGCTGGAACAATTTGTCCCGGATCTCGGGCATGATGCCAACGCCGTTGTCGCGCACACGGATTTCGACCGCCCCGCCGAGGTCGCGCGTCGTCACCTTGAGGGTCGGCCGGAAGTTCGGCCCGGCGCCGTCTTTCAAGCGCTTGGTGGCCGCATAAAAGCCGTTGCCGATCAGGTTCAGCAACACCCGCGTCACATCCTGCGGCACCAGCTCGATGGGTGCTGTGGCGGCGGCGAAATCGCGCTCCAGGGTGATGTTGAAGCTCTGGTCCTGGGCGCGCGCCCCGTGATAGGCGAGGTTCAGCGCGTCTTCGACCAGCGCGTTGAGATCGACCGAGCGGCGCTCGCCGCTCTCGCCGCGCGAATGCTCCAGCATGCTCTTGACGATGCCGTCGGCCCGCCGGCCGTGCTCGGCGATCTTTTCGAGATTGCCGGTCAGCATCGCAACGATTTCGTCGACCTCGGCGAGGTTGTCGCCGTCAAGCGCCGCCAAAGCCGGTGCGGCAGCCTCCTTCAGCTCGTTGAGCAATTCGACCGAGAGCCCGGCGAAATTGTTGACGAAGTTGAGCGGGTTCTTGATCTCGTGGGCGATGCCGGCGGTCAGCTGGCCCAGCGAGGCCATCTTCTCGGCCTGGATCAGCCGGTCCTGGGCGCGGCGCAGATCGGCGAGCGCCGCCTCGGCGGTGGCATGCGCCCGGCGCGCCTCCTCGCCGCGGGCGGCGAGTTCCTGGAACAGCCGCGCGTTCTCGATCGCCAGCACCGCCTGCCCGGCAAAGGTCTGCAGCAAGGTGGGGATCGTCGGCGCGAAGCCAGTTTCAGTGCGCCGGCGGATCACTAAGCCACCGACGACCTTGTCCTCGCGCAGCAATGGCACGGCGAGCACGGCATGAATGCCCGGCAAGGTCCTGGCTGCATGCGGCACGGACGGGTCTTGCTGCACGTCCTGGACGTACACGGGCGCGCGCAGCAGCGCGCTGCGACCAAGATGGGTTTCGCCCAGCCTGATCCGCCGCTCACGCAGCTCCTCGACGCGCTCCGCATTCATTCCAAAGGCGGATTTGGGTACGAAGACTTCTTCGGTTTCATCGAATTCGTAGATCGTGCCTTCGTCGGCCTGCGAGAGCAGCACCGCACGGCTGATGATGTTGGCCAGCACGGTGTCGAGGTCGAGCGAGGAATTGACCGCGCGCAGCACTTCCTCGAGCGCCTGCAATTCGGCGACCGAGCGGGTCAGCTCCTCGGTGCGGGCCTGCAATTCGCTGAGCAGCCGCGCATTCTCCATCGCGATGACCGCCTGGTCGGCAAAGGTGCGCACCAGCTCGATCTGCCGCTCAGTGAACGGCTCAACCCGCTTCCGGTAGACATTAATCGTGCCGATCACGGCCCCTTCGCTGAGCAGCGGCACTCCAAGGATGGTTCGGTCTCCGGACGTCGCGACCTCGGGCAGCACGTAGTCCGGATCAGCGAGGATGTCCGCAACATGCACGACCCTGCCTTCGAGAGCCACCCGCCCGGCGATGCTGTCGCGACCGGGAACAAGGGTTCGCTGGCGTATGGTCTCCCAATGCTCTTGCGCTGCAAGCGCCTGGGTGGCCGCCACATAGCGGTAGACCTCGCCCTCGCGTATTGTGATCCCCGCGCCGTCGGCGGCACAAAGTCGGACGGCCGTTTCGGCCACTGTGTCCAGCACCGGTTGCACATCGGCAGTCGAGCGGCTGATGACGTTGAGCACGTCGCTGGTCGCGGTCTGGTATTCGAGCGACTCCTGGAGGTCGCTGGTGCGCTGCTGCAACTCCCCGAGCAGCCGCGCATTCTCGATCGCGATCACCGCCTGCGCCGCGAAATTTGCGAGCAGCGCGATCTGCTTGTCGGAGAACGGCCGCGCCTCGCGGCGATAGATGATGAAGCCGCCGACCAGCGCGCCCTCTTTGCGCAACGGAACCCAGACCGCCGCCCGCGCGTCGCCGATGTCGGCGAACAGCCGGCGGGTTGGGTTGGCGCTGCGGTACGCCTCGTCAGCGGTCATATCTTTCATCTGCACGACGGCTTCGCCGGCGGCCAACCGCGCGACGGCACCGCCCGGTTGGAGCGGGACCGGCTCGCGAAGGGATGCTGCGAGCGCTTCCGGTACGCCCCGCATCGCCACATGATGCGTGTTGACGCCATCAAAGGTGAAAAGAACACCAAACCCGGCCGCGCACAGGTTCAGCGCCTTGTCGAGCATCGCGTCGAACACCGGCGCGAGATCGCCGGGCGAGGAGTTGATGACCTGCAATACGTCGGCGGTCGCGGTCTGCTGTTCGAGCGCCTCGCGTGTCTCGGTCAACAGCCGCGCGTTCTCGATCGCGATGACCGCCTGGTCGGCAAAGGTGCGCACCAGTTCGATCTGCCGCTCAGTGAACGGCTCGACCTGTTTCCGGGCAAGCACGATGATGCCGATCGGCTCGCTGTTGCGCAGCAGCGGCACCCCAAGCTGGGTTCGTCGCCCGGACGCCACTGTCTCGGGTAGCGCGACGTCCGGAATAGCGCGGATGTCCTCGATATGCACGACCCTGCCTTCGAGCGCCACCCGCGCGGCGATGCTGCCTCGACCGGGAACAACAGTTCGCTGGCGGGTGATCGCCCAGCGTTCGGGTTCCGTTGCAGCGGTCGAACTCGATACATACCGGTAGACCTCGCCCTCGCGTATTGCGATCGTTGCGGAATAGGCACCGCAAAGCCGGGCGGCTGTTTCGACCACTGTGTCCAGCACCGGTTGCACATCGGCGGTCGAGCGGCTGATGACGTTGAGCACGTCGCTGGTCGCGGTCTGGTATTCGAGCGATTCCTGGAGATCGCCGGTGCGTTGCTGCAATGCGCGATAGGTCTGGGCGCTGGTGATGGCGATGACAGCCTGCTCGGCGAAGGTTTGCAGCAATGCGACCTGGCTGTCGGAGAAGCCGCCGGTCTCCAAACTGGTCAGCGACACCGCGCCGATCGCCGCGCCGTCGCGCAGCAGCGGCAATACTATCTGCGACTTGTAACCGAGATCGCGAACGGCGGCGCTGACTCCGGGTGCGGTCGCCATGTCGCGCAGATGAATGATCTGCCGGTCAAGGATCGCCCGGCAAGAAATGGAACCGCGCGTCGGCACCATCGGAAACAGGCGCTCGTAGGCTTCCACTGCCTCGGGCGTGCTGAATGGGTTCACCCGTGATCGCAAATGGACGAGTTCACCATCGAATTCAAACAAGCCAACGCCCTGGCCGTTGCACAGATCTCGCGCCCGGCGGGCGATCAGGTCGAACACCGGCTGCGGATCGCCCGGTGTGGCCGACATCGCCTTGAGCACGTCGATCGTGGCGGACTGATGTTCGATGCGCTCGCCGAATTCGCTGTTGCGCGCGGCCAATTCGTCGGTGCGCTGCTGCAATTCTCCAAGCAGCCGCGCATTTTCCAGCGCGATGACCGCCTGATCGGCAAAGGTGCGCACCAGTTCGATCTGCCGCTCGGTAAACGGCTGCACCCGAGCCCGGGTGACGGTGAGCGTGCCGACGACGATCCCGTCGCGCAACAACGGCGCGCCGAGCAGCGTGCGCATTTTCGCCTGCGTCACCACTTCCGGCACTTGGTATTCGGTATCGGCCGCGGCGTCCTCGATGTGCACGACTTCGCCTTCCAAGGCCACCCGTCCGACCATAGAGCCGCGGTCCGGAACAAAGGTGCGCCCGCGCAGCATCGCCGCGAATGTCTCGTCGAGCGCGTACGTCGCCAGGTACCGATAGACCTCGCCGTCACGAATTGTGACGCCGGCGCCGTCGGCTGCGCACAGCCGCGCGGCGGTTTCGACGAGCGTATCGAGCACCGGTTGGAGATCGAAGGTCGATCGGCTGATGACCTTGAGCACATCGCTGGTCGCGGTCCGGTATTCGAGCAATTCCTGCAGGTCGCGGGTGCGCTGCTGCAATTCACCGAGCAACCGCGCATTCTCCATAGCGACGACCGCCTGCGCCGCGAAATTTTCGAGCAGCGCGACCTGCTTTTCGGAGAACGGCCGGACTTCGTGCCGATGGACGTTGATGACGCCGAGGAGCGTGCCCTCGCGGCTCAGCGCCACCGCGAGCCAGGTGCGAATATTTCGAAGTTGGAGCCGTTTGCGCGCGATGGGGCTTTTGCGAAACGCCTCGGTCTCGCGCACATCGGCGATGTGGACGACGCGTTCGCCGCGCGTGAAGGGATCATACATCCCAGCTGGTTGACCCGGTCGACTTAGGTCGCTTGGGCCGAGTTCCCGCAACTTCTCGAGGGCATCGGGATCGCCATGCGCGGCGACGAGGTGGAGCAGCTTGCCGTCGAAGCTGCGCACCGCCGCTTCGTCGGCTTCGCACAGCTGGACCGCCCGCTGGACCATTGCCTCGAAGACCGGCGCGAGGTTGCCTGACGAGCGGTTGATGACCTCCAGAATTTGCGCGGTCGCGGTCTGCTGGTCGAGGGCTTCGCGCAGCGCGTGCTCGGCTTCCTTTCGCTCGGTGATGTCGCTGACCGCCCCTACCAGCCGGACCGCCCTGCCGGTCCTGTCGCGCGTTGGCAAACCGTGATCCTCCACCCAGCGGTATTCGCCGTCGGTCAGTTGGATCCGGTATTCGCAATGGAGCCGCGCGGTCACGGCCTTGAAGCAATCGCGCAGTGCCGTCCGGTAATGCTCGAAGTCGTCGGGGTGGACCCGCGCATTCCAATCCGCCGCGCTCAGGCTCTCGCCCGTCAAGCCGAAGATCTCGATCAGGCGCGGTGACACCCAGAGCGCGTTGGTGACGATGTCCCAGTCGTAAATGCCTTCGGCGACGGCCTGGCTAACGAGCGCATAACGCTCTTTGTTTTCCTGCAACTCGGCGGTGCGTGCGTCGAGCTTGCGTTGGAGATCGGCGATGATCTGCCAGGGGTCGCCCGCCTTGTCTTCGAGCATCGTGTTCATGCATCCGCTCCGGCGAGCATTCGGACGTCGTCCGAAACGCGAATGTACAACATGATTCCCCTGACCGCAGCGGCGCGGCGCACCGAGAGCTGCGAACCCTCCGTGAACGAGAATATCCCTCCGCCCTTCGCTCGGCCAGCGGTTGTGCACAAAAGAGGCCGCGTTCGTCGATGGCGTGATGACCCGCAAGGCGGTCGCGGCGGCGCGGTCACAATCTCCTAAAATTGCCCAATTCGGATGGCATCCTGAGCCGATCACCGTGATTGGATGGACCGTATGCAAGGGCAAGGCGATGCCGATGACCGGTTTCGATGGCCGGGCTCTCATTCCCGGTTTCGCCGATTTATTTCCCGTTTCGGTCGGAATAAATTCCCGGTTCCGGGGCGACGGGAATTCGTCGTTAAGTATTGATATTGCTAGAGTTTTAGCGATAACTTGGTACCGATAGCGGCATAATCGACGAAATTCCCGGTTATATTCCCGATTTACGGGAATTTGCCGATGGCGACGCTCGGCGACAGGCCGCAGTATTGATCGCCGCCGGCGCATCAAGCTCGGAGGACGGCCTCCACTTTCCTGGGCGTGGCCCCAGCAGGAGAAAGACGCCATGTCTCGACCGCGAGCTCTTGAAAACGTTCGCGTTGTTGACTTCAGCTGGGTGCGGGCCGGGCCCTGGGCCACGCGCTGGCTAGGGGCTTTTGGGGCCGAGATCATAAAGATCGAGTGGCCGGAGAATGAGCGCGGCAGGCTGCCGAGTACCACCACGACACAGAATCTCGAGGTCAATCTGAACACCTCGGGAAACTTCAATGACACCAACGTCAATAAGAAAAGCCTCAGTCTTAACGTCCGCAGCGCCAAAGGCCTTGAGATCGTGAAGCGGCTGATCGCCATCTCCGACATCGTGATCGAAAATTTCAGCTCCCGGGTGCTGCTGAACTGGGGCCTCGGCTACCAGGATCTGCGCAAGATCAAGCCGGATATCGTCTATGTGTCGATGTCAGGTTACGGCCATACCGGTCGGCATCATCATTACACGACATTTGGTCCGGTCGCCCAGGCGGTCGCTGGGCTGACTTACATCTCCGGCCTCCCCGACAAGCCGCCGGCCGGTTGGGGCTGGTCGTATATGGATGATACCGGCGGCATGTACGGGGCGATGTGCGCGCTAACCGGCCTCTACCACCGCAACATGACCGGACAAGGCCAGCATATCGACTTGTCCCAGATGGTGGCGAGCGCCCCCCTTAACGGTCCGGCGTTGCTGGACTTTGCCGCGAACGGGCGGGGGTCGCGACGCGCTGGCTATCCTCCCGGCAATCGTGCGCACTGGCCCGGCACGCCCCTGGTCAATAACTACCGCGGGCCAACGGTGGCGCCGCATAATGCCTACCGCACCCATCCTGGCGAATATAACGACTGGTGCGTGATCGTCTGCCACTCCGACCAGGAATGGCGGCAACTGGCGCAGGTTATGGGCGCTCCGTCCTGGGCCGCCTCGCCGGAGTACGCCACGGTCAGCGGACGCCTGCAGCACCAGGAAAAATTGGACGAGGGCATCGAGGCGTGGAGCATAACCCTCGGAAAATACGAGCTGACGGAGCGCTGTCAGGCCGCCGGGGTTCGCGCCCTTCCCGTGCAGAGCGCCGAGGACCGGGTCGAGCATGACCCACAGTTGCGCCATCGCGAGATGTATCTTGAGATCGAGCACCCGGCGCTCGGCCGACACAAGGTGCAGAACGCCCCGTTCAAGCTTTCGGAAACCCCGGCGTCGAACCACCTGCCGAGCCCGCTGATCGGTCAGCACACGCAGGAGATTGTCGAAGGCATGCTGGGCTACAGCCGCGAGGAGCTGCGCGCAGGCTTTGAGGACGGCACCTTCTGGCCGACCAGGCGGCCGCGCTTTCCGTATATGGAGGAGATGCTCCGGTGAGCGATTCCCCGCCCGTGCCGGGCCCGCTGGCAGGCCTGAGAATCCTGGAGCTCGCAGACGAAAAAGGCCAATTCTGCGGCAAGCTTCTCGGCGATCTCGGGGCCGATGTAGTCAAGATCGAACCGCCCGGCGGCGAGCCCTGCCGCCGTGTCGGGCCGTTCCTCGACGACATCCCCCACCCGGAGCGCAGCCTGTCCTTTTGGTACTACAATACGTCCAAACGCGGCATTACTCTCAACCTGGAAAATTCCGACGGCCGTCAGCTTTTCGAGCGTCTGGCGGCGACAGCGGATATCATTCTCGAAACCTTTCGCCCCGGTTTTCTCGCGTCGCTGGGGCTCGATTACGAGTATCTACGCAAACGAAATCCAGGGCTGATCATGTGCGCCCTGACCCCCTTCGGCCAGACCGGCCCGTGGCGGGATTACCTCTCCAGCGACCTGCTGCACATGGCGGCGGGCGGCGAGATGGCCTCATCCGGCTATGACGAAAAAGACGTGCCGAATGCGCCGCCGATCGCTCCCGGCGGCGGCAACGCCTGGCACACGGGCTGTCATTTCGCTTACATGGCCATCATGGCTGCCCTGGTGCACCGCACGGTTTCGGGGCAGGGGCAATATATCGACGCCTCGATCCACGAGGCATGCGCCCTGACGACAGAAGCAGCAATCGCCAACTACATCTACCGGGGAGAAGTGGTGCGGCGCCAGACGGGTCGCCATCATGCCGCAGGCCCCACACCCCGTACCCAGTTCCGCGCCAAGGACGGCACCTATGTCTGCGCGCTGGTGGGCGGCAGGCTGAATCCCAGGTACGTCGGCGAACTGGCGGACCTGCTGGACAGCTACGGCATGGCTGGCGATCTCAAGGATCCCAAATACCGGGATCCGGCGGTCATCGCGGCGAGCACATCTCACATCATCGATGATCTCGTCGCCAATTTCATTGCCAGCCTCCCGGCAGAGGAGGTTTACCACGCCGCCCAGGAGCGTGGATTTACTTGGGGAGCGGTGCGCGCCCCGGAGGCGCTCCTCGACGATCCCCACCTGCACGATCGCGGGTTCTGGAAAGAAGTGGAGCACCCGGAACTCTGCCGAAGCTTCGTCTATCCGGGCGAGGCGGCCATCTATAACGGCTCGCCATGGCGGATCTCTAGACGGGCGCCGCTGATCGGCGAGCACAACACGGAAATCTTCTGCGACGAATTGGGACTGTCTCGCGGGGAGCTCTGTTTTTTGGCGGAAAGTCGCGTGATCTGAGCGAAATTCCGGCGCGACGCAAATGACCACCGCCTTGCGAGACCGGCCATAAGCGGGAGAGGGTCGAGCGTCGGCTTTGGGTTATCCTGGCGGCCGATGGCGCGGGCCGGACGCAACCCGCGCGGTAAAAGGCATAAAAAGGGAGAGCGAAGATCAATGACGCATGATCCAAAGCTAATCAAACACGAGGACGCAATCGAGGATTTGAAACCGGGTATCCCCGATTGGATCAAGAACCTGAAGCGGCCGGCGACGCCGTGCGTCGTTCCCGCCTTCGGGCCGCTCGAAGGAATTCGTGTGGTCGGTACCGGTCAGCTGATCGCGCAGCCCTATATCGGTACGAAACTTGCCGAATTCGGCGCCGAGGTGATCCATATCGAACGCCCCGGCGGCGATGTGTTCCGCTTTACCGCCCCGCAATTGACCCGCGGCCCGCGTCCCCACGGCTGCGACGAAGCCGAAGTCACCAAGAACAAGTTGTCGATGGGCCTCGATCTCAAGCACGCGCGGGGCATCGAGCTGTTGATGGCGCTGTGGAAGATTTCGGACGTTTGGATGGAATCATCGGCGCCCGGCACGCTCGAACGCAACGGTATCACCAACGAGCTGGCGCTGGCGGTCAACCCCAGTCTCGTCATCGTGCGGGTCAGCACCTACGGACAATACGGCAAGGAAGACTATCTCGGCCGGCCGGGCTACGACGCCATCGCACAGGCCTATGGCGGCATGATCAACCTCACCGGCGACCCCGCCGGGCCGCCGCAGCGGGCCAAGACCTACACCGGCGATTACCTCACCGCGCTGACCGGGTGGGCGGCGACGATGATGGCGCTGTGGGAGGTGAAGAAGAGCGGTCGCGGCCAGGTGATCGACCTCGCGCAATACGAGGCGGTGGCGCAAACCAACGGCAATACTTTGCCGCTCTTCACCGGCGAAGGTGGGGTCTACGGCCATACCGGGAACGCGCCGCCGGGGTTCCAGCCTTACGACACTTTCAAGTGCAGCGACGGATGGGTCTATATCGCCGCCCTCGGCGGGCCGATTTATGATCGGGTACCCGGCTTCCTCGGTCTTGACCCGGTCGAATACAGCTATGACGCCTGCTCGAAGGACGCGGCCGCGGTGAATTCCGAGAAGGGGCGGGAGCTCGACCGCAGGCTGCGCGAGTATTGTGCGACGCATACGGCACTCGAGGTCGAGACCGAATTGAATGCTGCGAGGATCGGCTGCTCGCGTGTATTCAACACGCGCGACCAATATGGGGACGCGCATTACGCGGCGCGGGAGATGACGGTGCCGGTGCTGGACCGGCAGTCGGGCGTGCCGATCCGCGTTTACGGCGTCGTGCCGAAAATGTCGTTGACTCCAGGGCGGATCTGGCGCGGCGCACCGTCGATCGGGGATGATACGACTGACATTCTCTCACGGATGCTGGGCCTGTCTGAAGCGGCCGTCGACAAATTGTACGCCGACGGCGTCGTGCACCGCAGCGAGCCGTTCACCGAACCGCAGGTCGCGGCCGTCAACCCCTAGGCGTTCACGAACTGCCGCAACAGCAGTGGCGCTCAGACTCTGCATCGTGAATGACGTCTATCCGTACCTCGGCGATGTGACCGCGATCTGGGTCAGCAACGTCAGCGGGGCCAACTGCAGGGACGACCGGCACGATCTACCAGTGCTCGTCCGGCCGCACGATCAGGTAGGCCCCATACTCGTGGACGGCGTACTAAGAATGGAGCATCAGTAGCGCGGCGCCCTCGCATGGCTGTTCCCGAAACACTGGTTCGCTTAGCAAGTCGGGGCATGGATTGTGAGGGTATCGGAGCAGTATCGGGCGATGGTCTGGTGGATGGCGTCAGCGATCTTGGTCAAAACGAACGGTTTTGGATCATGATTACGGGCTTGGATGAAGGCGTCGATGACTTCCTTAAGTCCGTGGACGCTGCGATGGACACCGTGCTTGATCTGCCTGTCAGCGAGGAGCGCAAACCAGCGTTCGACCTGGTTCAGCCGGGAGGCGCTGGTCGCGGCGAGTTGCGGTACCCGCTCATCGGCCCCACGTTATATCTTTGGCCGCCGCCGCTAAAAACATGACGGAGCACTCGATCCCGCGTCACATCCGGCTCACCTCCCATCCGGGGAGCGCGGGACAAGGAGCGATCCCGCTGCGTTGGGGTGCCGCTGACTTTGCAGAACGCGGACCAGTAGTCGCTAGCCCGGGCGAACCCGGCCGGCGAAATGCTATAGGTTCCTACTCCGGCGCCTATGGACTCTATCGCGCACTGGCGGTGGCGACGAAAGCGTTGGCGCGCGACCACCGCCCCGATTTGACTGACACTGCACCCGCAGCCGTGATTGCGCCCAGCCCGCAATGGGCCGAGGCGGCCAAGATCGTCTCGCTCGATCCCTGGGGCCATCTCGTCGGCGAGGTCTTTGCCGAGGCGATCCTTGCCGGCGTCGATGTGCGCCCAACGATCGCGATCACCACCGCGCGGATCGAAATGCCGGAGATCCGCCAGCTGATCGCCGAGGGCGGGCTCAAGCCAGACGGACGGGTGCTCCTCGCCAATGGCGAGATCCACGTGACCAAGGCGGCGATCGACCCCGTATGGTATTTGCCTGGTCTCGCCGCCCGCTTTGGTGTTGCCGAGGCGGATCTGCGACGCAGCCTGTTCGAGGAAACCGGCGGCATGTTCCCCGAACTCGTCACCCGGCCGGACCTCGAGATCCTGTTGCCGCCGATCGGCGGCACGACGGTCTATCTGTTCGGCAAGGTCGAGCGGATCGCCGGGCCGGACACCGTCATCGCCTGCCGCGTCCACGACGAGTGCAACGGCTCCGACGTGTTCGGCTCGGACATCTGCACCTGCCGGCCCTATCTGGTGCACGGTATCGAGGTCTGCGTCGCAACCGCGCAACAGGGCGGGGTCGGGGTCATCGTCTACAATCGCAAGGAGGGCCGCGCGCTGGGTGAAGTCACCAAATTCCTGGTCTACAACGCGCGCAAGCGGCAGCCCGGCGGCGACCGCGCCGACACCTATTTCCAACGGACTGAATGTGTCGCGGGGGTGCAGGACCTGCGCTTCCAGGAGTTGATGCCGGATGTGATCCACTGGCTCGGCATCCGCCGCATCGACCGCTGGGTGTCGATGTCGAACCTGAAGAGAACGGCACTCGAAACGCAGGGGATCGAGGTGGTCGAACAGGTTGCGATCCCGGACCGGCTCGTGCCCCTCGATGCGACGGTCGAGATCGAGGCCAAAAAGGCAGCCGGGTATTTCGCGCCGTCGGGCGTGCCGGATGCGGCGGAATTGCATAACGTCAAGGGCCGTGCCCTCGGCGAGTGACGATGCGGCGCGGGCGGCGGCGCTACTGAGCGCTGCGGCGGTGCGCGAGCGCTGCGCGCTCGTCTTTGCCGCGGCCGAGCGCCAAGAAACCCGGCATTTCCGCATCGTGCCATCTCTATTGAACACCGCCGCCGACCGCGTCGTCGCGGTCACCCGCCGGCGCTATCCTGACCTCGCTGTCCCGTATCACAGCCGCTGGCGCCACTTTTCGGCGGGCGGAGTCGACCGCGCGGCACTGGTGGCGCCCGAAACCGATTTCGCCGAGCAGGCGCGAGCACGGATCGATCTCGCATTCGTCTCGGTCCTGCTCGATGCCGGAGCGGGAGCAAAGTGGCGTTATTGCGAGGCGGAGACCGGCCAGGCGCTGTCCCGTTCAGAGGGGCTAGCGGTAGCGAGCCTGCGCGCGATGCAGGAAGGGCTGTTCTCGGCCGATCCTGTGGCCCGATGGCGCGCCGATGCCGGGGCGCTGACGCGGCTCACGCCGCAGCGTCTTGCCCACGCGTTCCAGCATGGCCCGGGCAACGAACTCCTCGGGCTCAAAGCCCGGGCGGCGCTGCTGCGCCGATTGGGTGAGGTGTGCGCCGAAGATCCGGTGCGGTTCGGGACGCCGGCGCGTCCGGGAAATCTCTACGACTACTGGCGCGGGCTCGGGGGAGTCGTGCCCGCTGGCGAGATCCTGCGTATCCTGCTCTATGCGCTCGGGCCGATCTGGCCCGGCCGCATCAGCCTCGGCGGCCTGTCCCTTGGTGATTGCGGCCGGCACGCGGCGATTCCGGGCGACGGGCTCGTAGCGCTTCACAAACTTTCGCAGTGGCTCGCTTATTCGCTGGTGGAGCCGCTGGAGGCCGCGGGCGTGGGAGTTGTGGGGCTCGACGCGTTGACGGGTCTCGCCGAATATCGCAATGGCGGCCTGTTTATCGACTGCGGCGTCATCGAGCCGCGTAACCCCGCCCTCTTGCAACGTCCCCTCGATGCGCTGAGCGAGCCGGTCGTCGAATGGCGAGCCTTGACCGTGGCGTTGCTCGATCGTCTGGCGCCGCTTGTACGCGAGCGGCTCGGCAAGAACGCGCGAGACTTTCCGCTCGCCTGTTTGATCGAAGGCGGTAGCTGGGCTGCGGGGCGTGAAATTGCCTTCGAGCACCGGCTGGACGGCAGCGCCCCGATCCTGATCACTAGCGACGGCACCTTGTTCTAGGAGCGATGCAGATGCAGCAGCCACGGCCGGGATTGACCGTCGTCTACCATCCTCTGGTCCAGCACAAGCTGTCGTTGATGCGCGACCGCGATACTCCGACCGCCGAGTTCCGTCGGCTGTTGCGCGAGATCAGCCTCCTCTTGGCCTATGAGGCGACACGGGAATTGCCGGTCGAAGCCACCGAGATCGATACCCCGCTCGAACGCGGCTCCTTCCCGCTGCTGTCAGGCAAGAAGCTCTGCCTCGTATCGATCCTGCGCGCCGGCAACGGCATTCTCGACGGCATGCTCGACCTTTTGCCGTCAGCCCGGGTCGGTCATATCGGCATCTATCGCGAACCACAGACCTTGCAGGCGATCGAATACTATTTGAAACTGCCAGACGATCTGGCCGAGCGCGATGTAATCCTAGTCGACCCGATGCTGGCTACGGGCAACTCGGCCGTGGCGGCGGTTTCTCGTCTGGTCGAGCTCAAAGCACGGTCGATCAAATTCGTCTGCCTGGTCGCCGCCCCGGATGGCGTCGACAAAATGCTGTCGATCTTCCCTGAGGTGACGATCGTCGCCGCGGCGCTTGACCGCTGCCTCGACAGCCACGGCTATATCCTGCCCGGTCTCGGCGATGCCGGCGACCGGCTCTTCGGAACCAAGTAACGCCGATTTCCCGCCCTGCGGACCGCGCCGAAGCACTCGCCGCACCGCAAAAACGCCCGCAACGGCCGCTGCCCGGAATGATGGCGTTTCAGGCCGGTTGACCTGCGTTTGGTCGCCGATCAGCCGCTCTTGGATCAGATCGTCGCCTTAGATGGCGCCGAGAGCGAGATCTACTCGGCCCTTCTGATCGAAGAGGAGGGCGCCGCCTCGAGCTTTCGGGCCGGACGTTCCCTAATTAGGACGAAGGGGTTGTTGTGCTCTTTCTACACCGATTCGAGCGGCTGGACATCGAGCCGCCACTTCTTCTATAAGCGCCGCGCGCCGGAGCGCCCAGGTAGCTCAGTTGGTAGAGCAACGGACTGAAAATCCGTGTGTCGGTGGTTCAATTCCTCCCCTGGGCACCACTAATTCGCACGGCTAACTAGATAAGAGAAATGGCCGTTCCCACAGCGGCCCTTTCGTGTCGCAAGGCGTGACAGAGGAAACAGCGGGTTTCCGCGGGTTTCCGAGCAGTCCCGAAAATTCCATGCGACAAGATTGCGACAAAACCGCTGCCGACCATAGCAGGGCGGCGGACGCGGCAACTGCAATGAATCGCTGAGCGCGAGCGGCAAGCGGCGGCAGCGGCCTAGAGGCGCTGGCCATGGCGAGGCCAAACGGCGCGCGGCGCGCCGGCGCGAGCAGATCCCAACTGGTGCCGTCGTGGTGGTCGAGGACGCGCTCGGCCACAAATACGAGGGGCGGGTCACCGGCGCGCCGACAGAATTTTGGCGCTACATGCTCGAAATGGCGGCCAGGGAAGCCGCCGGCGGGCGGCCCGTAGCAACCCCGCCAAGTGGGTCCTGCACGCCTATTGCTACACGCAAAAGCGAATTGACGTGGATCGATCGGAGGAGCCGGCTGAGTCGAGGGGACGAGGTGAAGCGTTTTGTCGAGGCCAGCATCGACCGCTAGCTCGCCGCGCTCGACCGGCGGATCGCCAGGAAGGCGACATCGGCACCGCAACGGAACGGACGTTGCGCTACGCTGGGGGCTCCGCGCCCCGCCCAGGACCAATCCGTTGGAACGGCTGAACAAGGAAGTCAAGCGGCGCGCCGATGTCGTCGGCATCTCCCCCACGAGGGCAGCATCACCCGGCTGATCGGCGCCGTCCTGCCCGAGCAAAATGATCAATGGCTGCTCCAGCGCCGCTATAGGCAGATCGAGGGAATGGCCGAACTTATACCGCCCTTGACTGATGCCGATCCGGCCAAACTTCTACCAATGGCCGCATGACCGATGGCCACCGCAAACTCCGCTCCAATTTACACCTCCTTGACGGACACGACCCCGGGGCGATAACCGCAGATTCGGGAACGCTGTTGTTGGGTGCGGCCACCGGGTGATTGGGTTGATAGCAACGTTCCCGGTTGTTGCAGCGATCACCGCGCGTGGCCGGCGCAAGCCGCGACGCCGGATCGGGAGCGTGGTGATTGGACAATGATCTTCTCGTCGCCAGACTTCATCATGCTCTTTCTGCCGATGTTCCTTGCGGCATATTTCGTGACGCCCAAAGTCGCCCGCAATATAACCCTATGCCTGGGTAGCTGGATGTTTTATCTGTGGTGGAAGCCGATTTATTTGCCTCTGATCATTGGCATTACCTTTGTTGCCTGGTTCTTTGGCCGAGCGATCGAACGAGCGAATTCGCGAAGGCGCCCGCAGCTGTTGGCCCTCTCGATCCTCATCGTTCTTGGCTGTCTGATGTACTTCAAATACGCGAACCTTTTTGTCGCGACTCTTAATCGTTTCCTGCAATCCATTAATTTCAACGCGCTGGAATGGGAAGCTGTTGTTCTGCCTATTGCCATATCATTCACGGTATTGCAGGCGATTTCCTACCTGATCGACGTGCATCGCGGGATCGTTGCGGCGCAAAGGAGCTTCATCAGCTTCAGTGCCTATCTCGACATGTTCCCACATCTGATCGCTGGCCCCATCCTGCGTTACTCATCGATCGATCGGGCGCTGATCCGGCGGGAGACGAATTTCGCCGATTTCGCGGCCGGGTCGCGGCGTTTTATGCTCGGCTTTTCGATAAAAGTGCTGATTGCCGATTCATTGGCACCACTCGTGGAACGTGCATTTTCGCTGCATCAACCAAGCTTTGTCGATGCCTGGCTCGGAAATTTCGCGTTCGCGCTCCAGATCTATTTTGATTTTGCCGGCTATAGCGCGATGGCGATCGGCCTCGGACGGATGCTCGGCTTTCCCTATCCCGAAAACTTCAGGGATCCGTATCTGGCGACGACCATCCAGGACTTCTGGCGGCGTTGGCACATCACCCTCTCTACATGGTTGCGCGACTATCTTTACATTCCCCTTGGCGGCAGCCGGCGGGGCGACGTGCGCACCTACTTCAACCTCCTTATCACCATGGCGATCGGCGGGTTGTGGCACGGGGCGAGTTGGGCGTTTCTCTTTTGGGGATTGATCCATGGCAGCGCCCTGGCCGTGGCAAGGCTGTGGAGCCGGCAAGGAATTGCCTTGCCCGCTGATCCTGTCCTACCCGCTCACCCTTTTCGTGGTGCTGATCGCCTGGACGCCGTTCCGCGCCGAAAGCTGGCAGACCACGCTCTCGATGCTGAAGGGTCAGTTCGGGTTCAACGGGATACCTCTCGGCGATGAGATGGCGCTCGCCCTTCACCCGATCGAGCTCTGGTGGCTTATCGCCGGAACAGCCGCGGTGGCTTGGCCGGCGGCTGCAGCCCGCCTGCCGGCCCGGCTGAGCCGCCAGCGGGAATGGTGGTCGGCGTTGTGGCCTGTGGCGCTCTTTATCTACGCGATTACGGTGATGATGAGCCGTCAAACACTGCCTTTTCTCTATTTTCGATTCTAACACGCCTTGGCGAACCTGCCGATAACCACCCGCGTGGCGCGCCGCATCAAATGGGCCATTGCGGCGGCACAGCCGGGCATAGCACTCTTGGTGATCATGGCGGCTGGGCTCGTCGGCAGCATCGATGCCCTGCGCGATACTCGGACAGAGGACGGCCAGGTTTCGTGGCGCGCTTTCGCCAATGGCAAGGTCACGGCAGACATCTCGCAACGGCTGAGGACCGACCTGCCGTTTGCCGCACACCTGGCCACCGTCGCCCGGGTCACCGGCTGGCTCGCGACCGGGGATTTGGGACCAAGGGTGCGCCAAGGGTGCGATGGGTGGTTGTTTTTGACGGATGAATTGGAGCTTTACCCCGGCCGACTTGAGTTACTGAGATTTCGCGCGGAACTCGTTGCCAAAGTTGCCAGTATTTTGCGACAGCGCGGCATTTTCCTCCTCGTGGCACCGGTCCCCGACAAATCTCGGATCGAAGCAAAACAGCTCTGCGGACTTCGGCGCTCACGATTACTCGAGGGTCGCCTTAGGGAATTTATCAACGATCTGCGGCAACGCCAGGTCGAAACCGTTGATCTCGCTACACCCCTCAAGGCGCTCGAAAGCGCCGGCTATTACCGCACCGACTCGCATTGGAACGAGCGGGGCGCCAAGGCGGCGTCGGAAGCGATTTCTGCGTGGCTGAACGATCACGGTATGGCGCCGCCGAGACGTGGCTCGTTCGTGATTTCCGTGGCGCCGGAGCAGGAGCGTGTCGGCGATCTGATTAGGCTTGCCGGGCTCGATGGAGTACCGCTGCCCTTCCGCCCTCGCGGCGACCGCGAGGCGCCCTCGCGAATCAAGCAGATTTTGAACCCGGACATCGGTCCGTTCGACAACCTGCCGCCTCCCGAGATTGTCGTTGTCGGCACATCCTTTTCTAAGCGCGCCAATTTTGTCCCGTTCCTGTCGCTCAGCCTGGGCGCTTCGGTGGCCAATATGGCAAAGGATGGCGGCGGGCTGGTGACCGCTGCGGCGGCGTATTTCGCGAACCCCGCCTTCACCGAAACCCCACCCCGCGTCGTCGTTTGGGAGATACCGGAGCGGCTGCTCGAGGAACCGCTCACCCCCGTCGAGAAGTGCTGGGCGGCAGCGCTCGGATCGGGCAAACTCGGCCTTGAGGAGGGCACCGGCACGGCGTCACGTCCTAAATAGCTAAATAGGTCCAGCGCACCGCGATTATCGGCGGCTCGGATCGCAATAAATGGCTGGCCGTGCCCGAGATTATTGCATCGGACTTGAGAAACCGGACCAATAGATTGCAACCGGAACCGCAATTATCCGCGGCCTCCCCCACGATCATGGAACTAAAGCAGCTCTTGAAAGCGGTGAATTACGCATTCGGTCGCGTTTTCGGGCCTCGGACGTGTTGTTCTACCAGTCAGGCCCAACTTTCGCGTTTGAATTTGAACAGCGCAGGACGACCTGCAGGGCGGCGATTTTGCTGCTGGTGCGCAGCACCAAGAGGCCGTCGCAGCGGGCATCAGCCTCGACCTTGGCGCGGTCGATGACGAAGCCGTCGCCTTGGGGCGTCTTCAGGAAGCGGCGCAAGCTCTGGTTGGCGACCAGCGCCTTGTCGGCATGGTCGCGGTCGAGCCCGTCGGCACCGGGCACGCGCAAACCATTGCGCCACGCGCTGGCGTGGCGGTCGGCACCTGAAACCATCAGCCGGTGCCGCACGGTCAGATAGACCGCGCGCTCAACATCGAACGAAAAGCGCCGATCGGCGAGCAGGCTGTTCCGTACATCGCGACACCCGGTCTCGGCCCATAGCCGGCCGAACACCAGGTCGGGTCCGATGCTGACGCGGTGCAGCTCCGGCAATTCGCCGCGATAAAAGCTCGATAACACGCTTCGAGCGGCGCTAATGACGCGCCGCCGAAGCAATCAGCCGGTCGATCAGACCCGAGGCCTCGACCGCCTCGCGCCGGCCGAGCACCGTGATGACGCGCTGGACATGACGGCCGCCCTCGCGCGCGTTCGCGACGAGGTCGAGATCCTCGTAGGCTCCGATCTTCTTGACGCGAACAAACATGGTGCTGCACCCTGCTCGCAGCAGCAGCACCCCGATTCTACGATGTAACGCAAGCCTAATCCTGCAGTGAGCTGGACCCGGAAAACGAGACAGTAGGTTAAGGTGGGGCCCTGCCCCTAGGAAGCGCCGACGGCGCGGTAGCAGGACATGAAGCAGACACGCAAGAAGCACGGGGCGGGGTTCAAAGCGAAGGTGGCGCTGGCGGCGATCACGGGCGATCGGACGGTGGCCGAGCTGGCGAGCGCGCATGGGGTTCACCCGAACCAGATCTACGCCTGGAAGAAGCAGCTGCTGGACGGAGCGGCGGGCGTTTTCGAGGGCGGCGGCGCGACATCCGAAGATACCGTCAGCGCGGCGCAGGTCGATCTTCTGTATCGGCAGATTGGCCAGCTGAAGGTCGAAAACGATTTTTTGTCACGAAAGCTCGGCAAATGAGCCCGAGCGGAACGGCGCGCTGTGGTCGAGCGCAAGCCCCCGGCGCTGCCGGTATCGTGGCAATGCCGGCTGTTGGCGGTATCGCGCGCTTCGGTCTACCGCCGGCCGGCCGAGATCAGCAAGGAAGACGGCACGATCATGGCGCTGATCGATCGGCAGTACCTGGCGCGGCCGTATTACGGCTGCGGCTGGCTGGCTTGGCTCCCCCCGGCGATCTACCAGCGGCCGAACACGAGCAAGCCGGCGCCGCACAAGATCTACCCCTACTGCTCGGTGGGATCTCGATCGAGCGGGTCAATCAGGTCTGGTGCGCGGACGTCACCTACATCCCGATGGCCAAGGGCTTCCTCTATTGGGTGGTGATCATGGATTGGGTGAGCCGCGCCGTGCTGGCGTGGCGGCGGTCGAATACGCTCGGTGCAGAGTTCTGTGTCGAGGCCCTCGAAGAAGCGCTCGCGCGGCACGGCCGGCCCGAGATCTTCAATACCGACCAATGCAGCCAATTCACCAGCGACGACTTCACCGGCACGTTGCAGAACCACGCAGTCACAATCAGCATGGATGGCAAGGGTCGCTAGATGGACAACATTTTCGTCGAGCGGCTGTGGCGCAGCCTCAAATACGAGGAGGTTTACCTCAACGCCTGCGCCAGCCTCGCCGAGGCCAAGGCCGGCATCGGCTCGTGGCTCGACTTCTATAACCAGGAGCGCCAGCACCAGAGCCTGGGCTATCGTACGCCGCGCCAAGTCTACGAAGCAGAATGCCCGTGGATATGTGACGATCGGCGTTGCCGACCGGCTGCGCCTTCGCCCATATCCCCACCGGCACAACCACCAACCACAGGATTGATGTTGACGAGGAGGAACAGCAGCAATGCCACGACCGTCGCGACGAGCGCGATCGGAGCCGGTACGGAACTCGGCCGGGCTACACCTTAGAAACCGGCTCCGGCTGTCTCACGATCGGGGTCCACCTTAGACTTCTGCACCTTTCTTGCCCTCATCTTGCGCAAGGAGCTGATGGATCGTCTCGCGGCCCGGCGCAGCACGCTCGAATTGCGGCGCATCATCGACAATCTCGCTGATCTCAGCCAGATCGACGTCGAACAGGACCGCCGCCGCGCCCGCCGGCGCACCGCTCCGGCTCGACCATCGATGCGTTCTGCCGCGCCATCGGCGTCACCCTGCCGCCCGTCTTCCAGCAGATCCCGGTCGTCCCCTGAGCCCACCCAAAACTTTGGTGCCTAAATCTGAAAACGGCCTTCACGCCATTGATTATCAACACCGGTCAAATTCAAACTGCGGAAGTTGGGCCGGGTGGCACTCACGCCACGCCATCCGTCTATTGCACGATTACGTTCCACCGCTGCCCCGTTGGTCCATAGAAGCGGGATAGCTGGTTAGCTGAGCTGCATGTGTCCAGCAGGTCAATCGGAATCGATAAATGGCAAGAGCCGTATGTAGTACCGAACCCAAGATGTAGTACGGGTGTCGCTGTTTTCAAAATGCCGAACAAGGCCGCAGGTCGTACCCGTCGCATCACGGACTCGGCGTCCATAGTCGAAATTGGTCCTGGCCTGCATCGAGATGACGGAAAGCGACGCGGTTAGCGAACGAGGCAAATTGGCTCTCCAACATCCGTGCGAGTGCCGCCAACCCGACGCCCGGCACAGGCCTGCCCCGCTCCGCTGGGGATTGTCCAACGCTGTGAAAATACGCAAAGTTGCGCTGCTTTGCCGCGGCTCGGGAGATCGGACGACAATGAACATCGATAAGGCCGTCAACATCGAAGACCTGCACCGCATGGCCAAGCGGCGGCTGCCGAAGATCGCGTTCGATTTCATCGAAGGCGGTCTCGAGGACGAGCGCGGCCTCGAAACTAACACTTCGGCGTTTCACAAGCACCAGCTATTGCCGCGCTATCTCGTCGACGTCTCGACGCGCGACCAGTCGAAAACGATATTCGGCCAGACCTTTGCGAGCCCGTTCGGGATCTCGCCGACAGGTGGGGCCGGGTTATTCCGCTACCATGCCGACCTAATGCTGGCCGAGGCTGCTCGCGACGCGAATATCCCCTACATCATGTCCGGCGCCAGCAACGATTTGATCGAAGCGGCGGCCAAGATCGCGCCGAAGAACCACTGGTATCAGCTCTATGCCGCGCGCGATCCGGCGATCAACGCCGACCTGATCCGGCGTACCGCCGATGCCGGGCTTGGTGCGCTGGTCCTGACCGTCGACACGCCGGCCGGGTCGAAGCGCGAGCGCAACATCAGGAATGGATTTGCCAATATTCGTGGCGGGCTGTTCCAGGCATTGAGCCTGAAGCCGTCGATCCTCGCCGAGGCGCTGACCCATCCCGGCTGGATCGTCGAATATCTCAAGCGCGGCGGCGGGACCCCGATGTTGCAGAACTGGCAGCCTTATGCGCCGGCCGGATCGGACGCCGAGGCGGTCTACAAGCACTCCAGTTCGCTGCGACCGTTCAACGCCCAGACCTGGCGCGATCTGGAGATCTACCGCAAGCTGTTCCCGCGCGCCCTCGTCGTAAAAGGCATCATGAGCCCTGCCGACGCGCTGCGCTGCGTCGAGGTCGGCTGCGACGGCATCCTGGTGTCGAACCATGGCGGGCGCCAGCTCGATCAAGCGCCCGGCTCGCTCGACGTGTTGCCGGCGATCAAGGCTGCGGTTGGCGACAAGCTGACCTTGCTGCTCGACAGCGGGGTGCGGCGCGGCGCCGATATCCTGATAGCACTGTGTCTCGGCGCTGATTTCTGCTTCTTCGGGCGTCCGACACTCTATGGTGCGGCTGCCGGCGGACTACCCGGCGTAAAAAAGGCGATCGATATCTTCGTCAACGAAATCGACCTGGTCATGGGCCAGATCGGCTGTCCGAGCCTCGATCAGCTCGGTCCCGATTTCCTGTGGACCGACGACTGGCAGCGCAACCGCTGACCCGTCTCCCGTCTTGGCGGGAGAACTCGACTGATAGCCATCAGATGGCTATCTTGGGCTGATGAACACTCACAGTGTCGCTGAAGCCAAGAACCAGCTGTCTAAGCTGATCGATCGCGCCCTCAAGGGCGAGGGGGTCGTTATAACCCGTCGCGGCGAGCCGGTCGTCGAGCTGAAGCCGGTCCGACCGGCGCCGCGCCCGATTACCGAAGCCGACATCGAATGGCTGCGTGCCAACCTCGTTGGGCGGAAGATGCCCAAGACTGATGCCGGTCAACTTGTGAGCGATATGCGGGACGAAGGCGAAAAGTGAGCCTTTATCTCGACGCGAGTGTCCTTGTTGCCCTGTTTGTGATCGACCCGGCGAGCGCGCGCGCCGCGGCTTTTTTGGCATCCCACCCGGCAATTATTCTCGTCAGCGATTTTGGCGCGGCGGAGTTCTCGTCGGCGCTAGCCCGGCGGGTGCGGATGCGCGACCTCACCCGCGGGGATGGGCTACTCGCGTTGGAGCATTTCGATACCTGGATGACCCGGGCCGGAGGCCGACAGGAGACTACGACAGCCGACATCGGGGCGGCGGATCAAATTTTGCGGCGTCTCGATGTTAATTTGCGCACGCCCGATGCACTTCACGTCGCCATCGCCCGGCGCCTCGATGCGACGCTCGTCACGCTCGACCGTGGCATGACTGCTGCCGCCCGCGCGCTCGGCATGGCGGTGTCGACGCCCTGACGGGTTGTCTGATCTACGCGAAATTAGCATTGTTGCTCCGATCGGGGCACCTTTCAGCGAGACCCTGTGGCGATGAGATTGAACGACGCGATCAACATCGAAGACCTGCATCGGATGGCGAAGCGGCGGTTGCCGAAGATCGCGTTCGATTTCATCGAAGGCGGCCTGGAGGATGAGCGCGGGCTTGAACGCAACACCTCGGCCTTTCACAAGCACCGGCTACTGCCGCGTTATCTGGTCGACGTATCCGTGCGAAACCAGGCGGCGACCCTGTTCGGCCACGTTTACTCGAGTCCGTTCGGCATTTCGCCGACCGGGGGCGCCGGCCTGTTCCGCCGCGGTGCCGATCTGATGCTGGCCGAGGCCGCTCGCGACGCGAATATCCCCTACATCATGTCGGGTGCCAGCAACGATTCGATCGAGGCGGCGGCCAGGGTGGCGCCCAACAACGTCTGGTATCAGCTCTATGCCCCGCGCGAGGCCACAGTGCGCGAGGATCTGATTCGCCGCACCGCCGATGCCGGCCTCGGCGCCCTGGTGCTGACCGTCGACGTGCCGGTCGGTTCGGAACGCGAGCGCAATATCAGAAACGGCTTTGCCAATGTTCGTGGCGGCTTGTTTCAAGCGCTGAGTCTGAAGCCGTCGATCCTGGCCGAGGCGCTGACCCATCCTGGCTGGATCGTCGAATATCTTCGCCACGGCGGCGGTACGCCGATGCTGCAGAATTGGCAGCCCTACGCGCCGAACGGTGCCGATGCCGAAGCGGTCTACAATTTCTCGCGCTCGCTGATGCCGTTCAACGCACAGACCTGGCGCGATCTCGAGGCTTACCGGCGGCTGTTCCCGCGCGCCTTGGTCGTCAAGGGCATCATGAACCCGGCGGATGCGATGCGCGCCGCCGAGATCGGCTGCGATGGAATTATCGTCTCGAACCATGGCGGGCGGCAGCTCGACCAGGCGCCGGCCTCGCTCGACGTCTTGCCGGCGATCAAGGAGGCGGTGGGCGACAGGCTGATGGTGATGCTCGACAGCGGTGTGCGGCGCGGCGCCGACATCCTGATCGCGTTGTGCCTCGGCGCGAAATTCGTCTTTATCGGCCGACCGACCCTCTATGGCGCGGCCGCCGGCGGCATTCCCGGGGTCAACAAGGCGATTTCGATCCTGAGCGGCGAGATCGATCTGGCCATGGGCCAGATCGGCTGCCCGAGCCTCGACAAACTCGGGCCCGATTTCCTGTGGCAGGACGATTGGCGGCGCAACGCTTGATCGGGTCTAGTCACTGCTGAGAAACGCCATCAGTGGGAGGTCATCGCACCATGAAACTCGATCAAGCGATCAACGTCGAAGACCTGCACCGGATGGCGAAGCGCAAGCTGCCGAAGATCATCTTCGACTATATCGAGGGCGGGGTGGAGGACGAGCGCGGCCTCGCGCGCAACGAGCCGCCTTTCATCGGCATCGGCTACTGCCGCGCTACCTGGTCGACGTTTCCAAGCGTGACCAGTCCGCCACTGTGTTCGGCCATACCTATTCGAGCCCGTTCGGCATCTCGCCGACCGGCGGCGTCGGTCTCTACCGGCGGGAAGGCGAGGTGATGCTGGCCGAAGCGGCGGCGGCTGAAAACATCCCCTACATCATGTCGGGCGGCAGCAACGCCTCTATGGAAGAGGCGGTGCGGGTTGCGCCGAACAATGTCTGGTTTCAACTCTATGCGGCCAAGGATGGCAACCTACTCGGATGCGCTGATCGGGCGGGCCCGCGATGCCGGGGTCGGCGCCCTGGTGCTGACCGTCGACGTGCCAGTGCATCCGAAGCGGGAACGCAACTAGCGCAACGGCTTTGGCCGCGTCCGCAACGGCGGCGTCATGGAAGCGTTGCAGCTGAAGCCGTCAGTCCTGCTCGAGGCGATGACCCATCCTGCTTGGGTCATCGACTATGTCAAGCATGGCGGCGCGCCGGCTTGGGGAATTGGTTGCCGCATGCCGGCCCAGGGGCGAGCAAGGCGGATTCGATTGCGCTCGGCCGCAGCCAGACCCCGGCCGCAGCGCAGACCTGGCGCGATCTCGAACGCTATCGACGGCTGTTCCCGCGCCCGCTCGTGGTCAAGGGAATCCTGAACCCGGCCGATGCGATCCGCGCGGCCGAGATCGGCGTCGACGGGATCATTGTCTCGAACCATGGCGGTCGCCAGCTCGACCAGGCCCCAGCCTCGCTCGACGCCTTGCCGGCGATCAAGGCGGCGGTCGGCGACAAGCTGACCATCATGCTGGACAGCGGGGTGCGTCGCGGCGCCGATATCCTGATCGCTTGGTGCCTCGGCGCGCAATTTGTCTTTTTCGGCCGGCCGACGCTTTATGGCGCCATCGTTGGCGGAGTCCCCGGGGTCAAGAAGGTGGTCGACATCTTCCGCAACGAAATCGACCTGGTGATGGCCCAGATCGGCTGCCCGAGCCTCGACCAGCTCGGCCCCGATTTCCTGTGGCGCGACGACTGGACGCAGAACCGTTGAGCGCGCGGCATCCGCCGAGCTTTCGCTCCGCCCGCTGGTTGAGCTGCCTAATCCCCGGCCGCGCGCTCGGCCGCGGCCCTGGGGACCGGCCGTGCCGCGTCGAGCGTGCTGTTGATCTCGTCGATGGTGCGGCCGCGCGTCTCGAAGCCGATCAGCCAGAAGGCGACTGCGCCCAACACGTACCAGAACGCGAAATAGAGGAACCCCGGGACCAGCGCATCGAGGGTCACCGCCGGCTTCACGTAATTGGACGAACCAGCGATCAATGCCAGCCCGAGCGGGCCGATGAACTTGCCGAGATTGCCGACCCCATAGACAAATCCCATGCCGCTGCCGCGCAGACGCGACGGCCACATCTCGCCCATATAAGGCCCGACGATCGAATAGTTGCCGCTACCGAAGAAGTTTTGCAGCAGGATCATAACAAAAAACATCGAAGCGCCGCCGATGAACACATTGTGCAGATAACCGGCCATCGCCATGAAGAACGCCGCGATCAAGCAGGCGAAAATGCCAGAAGCGCGGCGTCCCCACGCGTCGGAGAGCCACGAGCAGAGAAACCGGCCGGCGATCGCCGACAGGCTGAGCCAGATCACCAGTTTGGAGGCCTCGGGCGGGGTAATCTTCAATACCATGACGAACAGCGTCACCTGCCACAAAGCGAGTGCCACGCCGCCGGTCTGGGTCAGCCCGGTCAGGCACCCGGCGATGATGCTGCGCGGGTATTTGAAGATCTCGAGCCAACGCGTGTGCTCGATCGCAGGGAGCACCGCCGGCAACGCTATTTTCGCGGGATCCATCTTCAAGGCCCAGGCGAGCGACTGCCGCGCCTCTTCCACCCGGCCCCGGCGCAGCAGCCAGTGCGGCGATTCGGGGACGAATGCCCGAATGTACAAGCACAGAAAGGCCGGCAGCAACCCGACGGCGACCATCCCGCGCCAGCCGATGTAGGGTGCGGCAAACGCCCCCAGCACCGCGGCGAGCAGTCCGCCGGCCGGCAGCATCGTCGTGGTGATCCCGGTGAACCAGCCGCGCTTATGGGCCGGCGAAAACTCTTGCATCAGGGTGATGTCAACCGAATACAAGCCGGTCACGCCAAACCCGACGAAAAAACGGCAGATAACCAGGTAGATCCACCCCCCCTCCGGCGTCAGCGCCATAGCACCTGTAGCGATCGAGACGTTCAGTACGGCGGTAATCAGCGCTGAGCGCCGGCCGACCCTGTCGGCCATCCAGCCATACAACAGCGAGCCGAATGGTGCGCTGACCCCGAGGCGAGCAGGATCGCGCCTGACTGCCCATAGGTCAGATGCCAGTCCTTTACGACAAAGGCCAAAACAAAGCCGATCAGGAAGAAGTCGAAGAAATCGAGCATATCGCCAAGCGTCGCGGCGCCTGCGATCTTCCACTGATTCGCCGTCAGCTTGGTTTGCTGCTCCAACAACTCGAGCATTACGTTCTCTCCCTCTACCCCACGCCAAAACAGCACGACGGAACGGTTTTCCCGTTTCTTCAACCTTCTTGAGCGGTGAGATTGCTGCTCACTGGAGCTGCGTCACCCGCGGCTATTCATGACTACAACATTACATGACGATTTCGCGGTGGCAATGGCGGTGAAGCGCAACAGCGGCCGACTATATTCGAAGCCGCCACGACATCCCGTCAATAGGCGCCGGCGCTGCAAAAATGCCAGGCCGAGCCGTCGAACCCGTAGAGCAGACCCAAGCGCTCGTTGCCGGCATGAGCGAGGACAACCTTGAACCGTTGACCGGTGCAAGGCGAGGCTCCGGCGCCGGCCGGTTTGGGCAATTTCTTTGCCACCGCACAGCTCGTGGCCCAATCGGGCAGCGTTGCCGGCGCGGCGCCGAGCCGCTTGCCGTCGGCGAGCACGAAATAGTCGGTCGCTTGGCCACCCTTGACATCGGCATGCAGCGCAAGTGTGCCATAGCGCGATCGGTAGAACCCGGCCTGCTGCTCGCCATCGCTCGCGCCTGAAGCCACCGCGCGGAAGATGAGCGCGCCGCAGGCCGGCGGCCCCTTTTCTCCCTTTGCCGGCGGGTGCTTTGTCGCCGCGAAGGCGCCGATTGCCATCATGCCGAGCGCAAGCCCGGCGCATGCCGAAATCGTTCTCCTCATACCTCTCCCTCCCCGGTTTGCTGGGACCTCAGCTTATAGCGTCGCAATGGCGCTGGCAGTAGGCTCTGCCGCTCTCTCTTGCAATCGAAGATCGCTTTCTCCAGCTAGCGTCGAAACGGCATTGCCATGCGCCGACTTCTTGTGCTTGCCGTCATGATCGGGCTCGCCGCGATTCCGGCAAAGGCCGCATCCCTCGCCGTCGTGCTGGCGGTGGACGTCTCCGCCAGCGTCACCCCCGATTCCTACATTCTGCAACATGACGGCATCGCGCGGGCCTTTGAGGATCCGCGGCTATTGCAGGCGATCGCTGCCGCCCCGGGCGGGATCGAGGTTCTGGTGCTGGAATGGTCGGACCCCGACAAGATCAAGGTTACCGTCGACTGGACCGCGGTTACCGACAGGCGCAGCGCCAGTGCTTTCGCCGCGGCAGTGCGGGCCACCGGGCGCAGTTCGAGCGGCCTGACCGCGATCGGCCCGGCGCTCACCGCTGCGGCAGCGCAATTCGACCGTATTCCGACGCCGGCGTTACGGCGGGTGATCGACATTTCCGGCGACGGAATGGCTGATTTCGGTCCACCTCCGGCCGGGGTCCGCGACCGCCTTGTGGCGGCCGGGATCACGATCAACGGGCTCGCGATTCTGACCGAGGAGCCCTGGCTCGAAGATTATTATCGCGACAATGTAATCGGCGGGCCGGGGGCCTTTGTCCTCGCCGCGCGCGATTTCCACAGCTTCGCAGAGGCGATGTTGCGAAAGCTGGTGCAGGAAGTGGCGGGCGCCGGAGCACCCGCGCTGGCTCAGATGCAATAGGTGCGGATCGGGGCGAAGCCGTTGAACCCGACCGAGGCATAGCTTGCGGTATAGGCGCCCGCCGACTGGATCTCGACCTTGTCGCCAACTTCGAGCCCGAGCGGCAACCGGTACTCGGTCCGTTCATAGAGGATGTCGGCGCTGTCGCAGGTCGGCCCGGCGAGGACCACGGGACCGCATCGCCCGGCACGGCCCGGGGTCGCGATCCGGTATTTGATGCTCTCGTCCATGGTCTCGGCGAGCCCGTTGAACTTGCCGACATCGAGATAGACCCAGCGTCGTTTGTCGCTGCCGCCCTTTTCCGAGATCAGCACCACCTCGCTCTGGATCACCCCGGCGTCGCCGACCAGCGAGCGCCCGGGCTCGATGACGATCTCCGGCAGATGGTTGCCGAAATATCGGGTGACCGCCGCCATGACCGCTCGGGCATAGCACTCGACCGCCGGCACCTCGCCGGTGTAGTGGGCCGGAAACCCCCCGCCGATATTGACCATGCGCAGATCGATATCGGCCTCGGCGAGCAGCGAAAACATGCGCGCCGCGGTGCCGATGGCGCCGTCCCACTGCCCGAGATCGGTCTGCTGCGAGCCGACGTGAAACGACACGCCGTAAGGGTCGAGACCGAGTTCTCGCGCTCGGCGGAGCAGCCCGACTGCCATGTCGGGGGCGCAGCCGAACTTGCGCGACAGCGGCCACTCGGCCCCCTCGCAGTCGACCAGGATGCGGCAGAAGACCTGTGCTCCCGGGGCGGACCGCGCCAATTTGTCGAGTTCGTGCGCGCTGTCGAAGGCAAAGAGCCGCAACCCAGTGCCATAGGCGAAGGCTATGTCCTTTTCCTTTTTGATCGTGTTGCCATAGGAGAGCCGATCCGCGGTGACGCCGCTGTCGACGCAGAGCTCGATTTCCCCGCGGCTCGCGACGTCGAAATTGGCGCCCTTGCCCTCGAGCATGGCGACGATTGCGGGGGCCGGGTTGGCCTTGACCGCATAATAGATGCGGGCGAGCGGCAGATGCCGGCACAACACATCGTAAGCTTCGGCGATCGCCTTGAGATCGACGACGAGGCATGGGGTTTCGGGCGAATTTTCGGCGAGGAAGCGCGAAATCCTCTCATTCATTCTTGGGGGTCATCCTTCCCGCGAGTCGGCTGAGCGAAGCAAATGCGTCCGATCCAATCCGAGAGCCTCGACGACGCGAAAGAATCGCGCCGCCACGGCCTCGGGTTTTGAACCGAGTGCAAACCAGGAAAGCCAAGCCGGTCTTTATGCCCGGCCCGGTTGATCTTTGATGCTTAGCTTAAACTACTCGGGTCGATGACCCGGTTACCCCGCCCGCGGAGGCGCGTCCCGCGAAGGTTTGCGTCAGGGCAGGGCACCACGCCCCTCAGTCGGATAGCAACCATATCGACCTCCCTCTCGGGACCGGCCTCGCAGCCGGACGACCAAAAAGGACGCGTTACGTCGTTGCATAACCACCATGGGCCATAGGCACGTGCGAGTGCGTCGAGAAGCCGATAGATACGCCGATCTGCCTCGAACGCAAGCGCTTTCACCTAAAATTTTTTGGTTACCCATCGGCGCACGGGACCAGTGATCGCGGCTCAACTCGCCGGCACGACCTGCCACGGTCCGTAGCACTGCGTCACATAGGGATAATAGCCGGCCGGGTTGGAGCAATAGTACCAGTTCTGCGCCACGGCATTGGGCTCGGCATCGCCGTAATAGCTATCATAGGGCGGGTAGTAGCCCCAACCCCATGGATAGCCCAGTCCGTACGCCAAGCCGAGTCCGAACCCGGGATAGAACCCGTGATAAAAACCACCGCGAAATCTTCCGGCATGAAAGCCGCCGCCGCGAAACCCGCCGGCATGTAGCCCAGCATGGAAACCACCGCCGTGGAAACCACCGCCGCGGAAGTCACCGCCATGCGGCGCGGCTAGGGCGTGGCCGGAGGCGCCGAGAATAACGGAAAACAGAACTGCCGCGCTGGGGCGCGCCAGCGTTCTTCCCGTTCGCGGCCGCACCGTTGTTTTTCTGGACTGGTACATAACGAAACTCCTGTGAACTCTGCGCCGAATTCGTCGCCGACCGGCGAACGCGACGCCAAGCGTGTTCGCGATGCACTTCACGTATTGCTGCCTAATTGTCCTGCCAGTTAATTTTCGGTAAATTTTGGTAAATCAAATCAGTCGAGACCATGCCCCGTATGTTTACTGCGAACGGCATGCCGGTCTTGTTGGCAAGCGAAAATAGACATTATACCTCTAAATTATGAACGCAGTTGGATGAGGACATGTCTCATTTCCTGCCGCGGATGGCGCTGGCCTCCATACTCGTCCTTTGTGCTGGCGCCTCTCACGCAGCGGGTGCCGCAGATCGCCAAGTCGAGCGCGGCAAGTACCTGGTCACGGTTACGTCGTGCACCGATTGCCACACCCCAGGAGGCTTGCTCGGCAGGCCTGACGTGAAACGCTTTCTCGGCGGGTCCGAGGTCGGGTTCGCGCTCCCTGGCCTCGGCGTCTTTCGCGGCGCCAATCTGACGCCCGACAAGGAAACCGGTCTCGGCAATTGGACGATCGAGCAAATCGCCGTCGCGATCCGCACGGGGACCCGGCCCGATGGCCGAAACCTCGCCCCGATAACGCCGGTGGCGTCCTTCAGCCATCTGACGACGGCGGATGCGCTGGCGATCGCCGCCTATCTCAAGAGCTTGCCGCCGGTCCGCCACAAAGTCTCCGGACCGTTCGGCCCTAATGAGAAGCCGGCGTCGTTTGTGATGACGGCCATGCCGGCCGACGCCTATTGGAGCCTCCCGCGGGCCGCGCCGCCCGGCAAATGAGGGGCTAGCTGCCTGCGGCGAGGGCCGCGCTCGCAAACGTGGAATCTGGCGGCGCTGGTTTAGCCGAGCGCTTTCTCCAGCAGGTCGAGCGCGGCGATCGAGAAGGCGCGCATGTTGTCGAGGCGGTCGCTTTTGCCGGTCTCGACGGTCAGCGAGCGCTCGCCATTGGGGCCGATCACCGCGACACAGGAATGCCCCGCGGCATGGCCGTAGCGGCTGCCGGTCGGCCCGGCGGTTCCGGTCTCGCCGACCGACCAGCTGGTGGCGAGCTTGCCGCGGATCTTGCGGGCAAACAGCAGCGCATAGGGTTCGGTCGAGGGGGTGATGCCGGTGAGCTCCTGGTCCGTCACCGCCAGCAGGGCGCTACGCGATTGCCGCGTGTAGACGACCGCACCGCCCATGAAATAGGCCGAAGCGCCGGCAATCGCCAGCAATGCCGCCGAAATCATGCCCGCAGTCGAGGATTCCGCGATCGATATCGTCTCGTTGCGCGCCTTCAGCTTTGCCGCGATCCGTTCCGCCTGGGGCAGCAAATCCTGTAACATCTCTCCACCTCCGTTCCTTAGCCGAAATTGCCGCCGCGAGAGGAGCCCCGCGACAACTGACGAAACCATACTCTATGCGGAAGACGGGCCGATCGGGACCCTGACCCTGAACTGCCCCGAAGACGGCAACTCGTTTCACCCACCATGTCCCATGAGCCCTGCGATTAAATCCGATCGCGCTTCGTGCGCAAGCTTCGGAGGGCGAGGGGCGAAGCAGCTCAGAATCCGCGCCTCGGATTCAGGCGGCGATAACTGTCGCCGTCATCGACATCTTCCAGGCTCTCGACGAAGCCGACCGTGACGCTGCCCGGCACGCGGTCGAGCGTATCGGCGAGCGCATGCGGGCTCGACCACCGCACCTTCTCGAACAGCGGCGGCAATCGCGGGCGGCGCCGCGCGCCGACCAGCCAGAACCCGCCATCAGCGGCCGGGCCAAAAACCAAATCATGCGCGCCGAGCAGGCGGAACGCGGCGGCGATGTGGCGGGTCTCGATAGCCGGTATGTCGCTGCCGACAAGCACCACCGGGCCGCGCGGCGCGCGGGCGATGACGCGGCGCATGCGCCGGCCTAGATCGCCGCCGCCCTGCCGGGACATCGCCGTCCCTCGGCGCCAATGCCGGATGCGGCGGCATGCCCGGTCCGGCGTCACCGCAATCCGCAAATCCCAGCGCCGGTCGGCGCCCAGACGACGCAGCAACAGCGCGATCATCCGCCGCTCGAATCGCAATGCTGCGAGCTCGCCGACGTCCTTTGCGAGCCTGCGCTTGCCGTGCCCCAGCGCCGGCGCACGCACGAACAGCACGAGATGACAACGCATCAGCCGTAGAGCCGCGCGATCCGCTCGAGCGGCATTCCAGCAAAATAGAGCGAGAGGCAAAACAGATTGCGCAATGGTCGACGCCAATACCCGTCCCGCCGGTAGCGGCGTGCCGAGGCAACGCAGCAGACCCCGATGCGGGCAAGCCGGCGGCGGCTGAGCCTTCGCACTAGATCGACATCCTCCATCAGCGGCAGCCTCGCGAAGCCGCCGACGGCATCGTAGAGCGCGCGGCTGATCAACAGCCCCTGATCGCCATAGGGCAGCGCCAGAACCCGGCAGCGCCAGGCGACGATCCGCTCCAACCGTCGTGCCGCGGACGCGGTATCGTCGAGCGCGAAATCGAAATAGCCGGCGCGGCCCTGCGCCGATGGTATGCTCGAGAAAGGCCGCAACTGCTTCCGGCCACCCTGGCGCCGGCCGGCAATCGGCATGGAGGAAAAGCAGCCACCCGCCCGCTGCCACGGCGCCGCCGGCGGCGAGCTGGCTGCCGCGGCCGCGCGGTGCGGTTACGACCCTCGCTTTGGCGGCTTCGGCGAGGGCGATCGTTTGGTCGACCGAGCCTCCATCGGCGATGATGATCTCGCGGACCGGCGGCGCCGAGCTCAGGACGTTTAGCAGGGATGGCAGCGTCTCGGCTGCGTTCAGGGTCGGTATAATGACCGATACCGAACTTAGTTCTTGATATGTTCTCAGATCTGCGCCATTCTGTCCGACATGGATATGCCGGGCACGATCGGACCACGCAAGGGACGTGGTGCGGCCAGCAATGGCAGCGGCCGCTTCGAAGCCGAAAGGCGGGTGGACTTCGATGATGGCTGGGGCATCAGCCGATGAAGAGCCGCTACCGCTGACCACGACCCTGACGGTCGACTCGACGCGGACGATCATCGCCCGCAACGACTCGCCCGATATCGGCTTCGACCGCTCGATCAACCCCTATCGGGGCTGCGAGCATGGCTGCATCTATTGCTATGCGCGGCCAAGCCATGCCTATCTCGGCCTGTCGCCCGGCCTCGATTTCGAAAGCCGGCTGTTCTACAAGCCGCAAGCGGCGAGCCTGCTCGCGGCGGAATTGCGCAAGAACGGCTATTCCTGCCGCCCGATCGCGCTCGGCAGCAACACCGATCCGTATCAGCCGGTCGAGCGGCGGCTCGAGATCACCCGCTCGATCCTCGAAGTGCTGCGGATTTTCGCCACCCAGTCACGATCGTCAGCAAATCGGCATTGATCCAGCGCGACCTCGACATCCTCTCCGAGATGGCCAAAGACAGGCTGGCGATCGTCACGATCTCGGTGACCACGCTCGACCGCACTCTGGCGCGGGTGATGGAGCCGCGGGCCGCCACCCCCGAACGTCGGCTCGAAACGATCGCGGCGCTCGTCGCAGCCGGCGTCCCGACTGGCGTGCTTAGCGCACCGATGATCCCGGCGCTCAACGACGCGAGATGGAGCAGATCCTCGATCGGGCGCGCGCCGCCGGCGCGACTTCGGCTGGCTATACCTTGCTGCGCCTGCCGCTCGAATTGAAGGCGCTGTTTCGGGAATGGCTCGAGGCCCATTTCCCGGACAAGGCGGCGCATGTGCTGTCGCTGGTAGCACAGGCCCATGGCGGCCGGCTCTACGACTCGGCCTGGTCGAAGCGGATGACCGGCACCGGCCCATATGCCGATATATTGCGGCTGAGGTTCGACCGCGCCTGCCGCCGACTCGGCTTCAACCAGCGCACGACGAGTCCGCTCGACACCACCCGCTTCCGCCTGCCGCCGCAAAGAGGCGATCAGCTGAACCTATTCTGAGCCCTTCCTTACATGCTGCTGCGACGTGGTGAGCCAGCCGTGTCTTGCCTGTACGCTCCGGGACAGCTTAGGCTGACCTCAGCGACAGCAGCCACTTGGACGGAGCCATTCGATGATCGTCGATGTCCATGCGCACTATACGCCGAGGAATTTCAGCGAGTTGATGGGTGACAGGTTTGCGTCGCCAGTCCATCTGCCGGTCAAGCGCGGAATGGCGCGCCACCCGTTCTCGGATTCGCCGGAGGACATTCAGGGGCGGTTTGAGCTGATGGACGCGGCCGGGGTCGAAAAGCAGGTGCTGTCGCCGAACCATCCGCCTTATCTGCCGGACGAGGCCGAATGCGTCAAAGCAGTGCAGATGCTGAACGACGGCTATGCCGATCTGGCGCGCCGCTACCCGCAGCGCATCGCCTCATACGTCATGCTGCCATTGCCGCATATCGACGCGGCGCTGAAGGAAATGGAACGCGGCTTCGACCAGTTGGGCTGCGTCGGCGTCAACATGAACATCATTTGCCTCAATCGCTCGATTGCTGAAACCGAGTTCGAGCCGATCTACGCCGAGATGAACCGGCGCAGGGCGGTGTTGTTCGTGCACCCGGCCGGCACCGGCATCTGTTCGCCGTTCATCGTCGATTACAATTACCGGGGGTCGGTCGGCACCTCGCTCGAGGACGCGACCTTTGTGTTGCACATGATCGCCAAGCAAATCCCGCACCGCTACCCGAACATCAAATTCATCGTCCCGCATCTGGGTGGGCCGATTCCGATGCTGTTGAACCGTCTCGACCAACAAGGCCAAAGCCAGAGCGGCCACCCCAACCTTGCCGAAGCGCCGAGCGTCACCGCCAAAAAATTCTATTACGACACAGTGTGTTATGGCTCGAAAGCTGCCTTCACCTGCGCGCTCGAAGCCTTTGGCGCCGACCATCTGGTAACCGGCAGCGACTATCCGGTGTTGCAGGATTACGAGGAGTACAAAGAGACCTTCTGCTACATCAGCCGGCTCGGCCTACCCCAAGCCACACTCGACAAAATCCTTCACCACAACGCTCACCAGCTTTTCGGCTTTTCCCACTAGTTCCGCGAGGAAGCCATCGATGAGCGGATCAGACGCCGGTTTGGGCTTCGCCGCGGATTACGACGCGCCGATCCCCTACTTGCAACGGATCCGCGACTATTATCAGGGACTTGGGTACGGAGCCCCGTATCACTGGGCGCATTATGCCGAAGTGCCGTTCCAACCGCTCTGCAAACCTCTGGCCGAATGCCGCGTTGCGCTGATCACCACCGCGGCCCCTTACCAGCCCGATAAGGGCGACCAGGGGCCGGGCGCCTCCTACAATGCCGCCGCCAAGTTCTACCAGGTCTATTCCGGCGACGCCGCAATTGACCACGATCTACGGATTTCCCATGTCGCCTATGACCGGGAGCACACCACCGCCGAAGACAGCAACACTTGGTTCCCGTTGCGGCAATTGCGGCATATGGCGGCGTCGGGCCGCATCGGCGCGGTGACCAGGCGCTTCCACGGAGCGCCGACCAACCGCAGTCAGCGCACCACCCTCGACCAGGATTGCCCGGAATTGCTCGCGCGCTGCCGTGCCGATGGCACAGACGCAGCGATCTTGGTCCCCAATTGCCCGGTCTGCCACCAGGCCCTGTGTCTGGCCGCCCGGTATTTGGAGACGAACGGCATTGCTACAATCGTGATGGGCTGTGCCAAGGACATTGTCGAGCACGTCGGCGTGCCGCGCTTTCTGTTTAGCGATTTTCCGCTGGGCAATGCGGCAGGGCGCCCGAATGATCCCGACTCGCAAGCGTTTACCCTGGGACTGGCACTGCGCGTGCTCGAGAGTGCGCCGGCGTCGCGAAATACCGTGCAATCGCCGCTGCGCTGGAGCGAGGACCCGTCGTGGAAGCTCGACTACTGCAACATCGAGCGCCTGTCGATGGAAGAACTGCAGCGCCGGCGACAGGAATTCGACCGTCAGAAACAGATCGCCAAGAATATCCGCGAGGAGCCGGAGGCCGTACGCTAACCCGGCCCGCGTAGAAATGTGCCGAGGATGTGGCGCGAGTGTCGGCGTCGAACGCGAGGGTGAGGCCGATGACCCGCGACAAGAACGCCGAATTTGCGGTGCTTCATCGTTCCTGCTGGTGATTGCCGAATACTCGACAGCATAGTTCGTCGACTTGTCAGTTGTCGCGCCGGAGCTAGACCCATCAACTTGAACGGGAGCGAAATGAAATGGGTATGCCGACAAAATCCTCAAGGCCTGCTCCGACCGGTGCTTGATATAATATCTTCTTGAACCGCAGTGCTCTTTTGCGCTATCTTTGACTATGCCGATCCGCCGTGTGGCGGGGCGGGGGCATTTGGTTCGGGGGGAGAAACCATGACCCAGGGCAATGCGGGCTCGCAAAAATGGTCACCGCGCCAGGCCGGGATGTCTGGATTTGCCGCGGTCGTCGCCGTCCTCTCCCTGATTGCAGTCTTCGTCATCCCCGCCGCAGCGGCGACGCCGCTTCAGCTAACCTACCGGGTGACGCACTCGGTTTACGGCAATATCGGTAGTTATATCAACACGGTCGAGCCCGCCAACGGCGGTACCACAGTCCTGACGCGCGCGCATTTCGAAGTCAAAATGCTCGGCATCAAGCTCTACAACGAGGATGCCCAGCGCACCGAGCGCTGGCAGGGCAACCGCCTGATCTCATTTAACGGCGTCACCAGCAAAGGCAACCAATCGACGGTGGTCAGAGGCGAGGCGCGCGGCAACAGCTTTGTGATTAATTCGCCGCAAGGCACGATCACCGCGCCGGCGACGGTACATCCGGCAAACCCATGGTCGGCCAACTTCCTCGCTTCCAGCACGATGATGCGGCCCGACAGCGGCAAGATCGAGCGCGTGCGTGTTAGCGGCGGCGAAGAGACGGTCGTCGACATCGACGGCAGGCCGGTTCGCGCCCAGAAATACGAGATAACCGGCGACACCAGCTATGCCGTTTGGCTCGACCGCCAGGGTGTGCCGGTCATGTTCGTCGTCGACGACGACAGCGGCAAGGTCACTTTCACCCTGGCGAATTGCGTCAGCTGCGGCCTCGGTGGCGCGCAGCTCGGGATGCAGTAGACGCTTCCCGGCTCGGCTGGCGCAACAGTGGCAAGCCCGAGCCTTCGATGACATCACCGAGCCTTTGACCGGGCCCCGGCCGTCTATTACCTGGCGCAGGACGGGTGGGCCAAACTGCGCCATGGCCTGGGTTTCGGGCGACAGATGGACGATGGCGAGATAACGACGACGATCGTCGCGCCCGCTATCCGCGACCGCGCTGCGCGGTGGCTCGGCCGAACGGGCGTAACATTGCCCCGTTTCGCCGAACTCGCCCACCCCTCGAGGATCCCTGCTGCCCGGACTGCAGCCCTCCATTCGGTCGATCCCGATCAGCCCAACCCGGCCAACCTGCTTCGCCTCCATTGGTACAACGATCGCGCTCGCTCCGGCTTTGATGAGACGCCGGCATATCTGCTGCTGCCGCCGGAGTTGACCGGGGTGCGCGCCCCGATCGTCGTGGCGCTAGGCTGCCTTTTCCCGCTGATCGGCGCGCACAAAGTGCTGGCGGCCTATGGCTGTCTGATCCCGCGCCTGGTGACTGGCCGGTTCGACCCCGAGCATCACCGGGCGGTGTGGCCGTCGACCGGGAATTACTGCCGCGGCGGGATCGCGATCTCGCGCATCCTCGATTGCCGCGGCGTCGCCGTCTTGCCGGAGGGCATGAGCGAAGAGCGGTTCGATTGGTTGCGGCGGTGGGTCAGCCGGCCCGAGGACATCGTTCGCACTCCGGGCTCGGAGAGCAACGTCAAGGAAATCTATGATAAATGTGCCGAGTTGGCGCGCGACCCGAGCAACATCATCCTCAACCAGTTCGCCGAGTTCGGTAATTACCTCGCGCATTATGCCTGCACCGGGCCGGCGCTGGCGCGTGTCTTCGGGACGCTTCGAGCCCTGCGGCCCGGGTTACGGCTGGCCGCCTTTGTTGCCGCCTCGGGGTCGGCCGGGACCTTGGCCGCGGGCGACTACCTGAAAGAGCTGCACGGCGCCCGCATCGTCGTGGTGGAAGCCAGCGAATGCCCGACCCTGCTGCGCAACGGCTTTGGCGAGCACAACATTCAGGGGATCGGCGACAAGCATGTGCCGCTGATCCACAACGTCATGAACACGGACATCGTAGTCGGCGTCTCCGATCTCAGCACCGGGGCGCTCGATCTGTTGTTCAACAGCGAGGCCGGACGGTCCTATCTGTCGGTCCGGCGCCAAATCGATCCGGAAATCGTCTCAGAACTGAAGTTTCTGGGGCTGTCGGGCATCGCCAATCTGGTCGCGGCGATCAAAACCGCCAAGCGTCTGGAGCTCGGCGAAGAAGCCCTGCTCGTCACTGTCGCCACCGACGGCGCCGCGCTCTACGGTAGCGAGCGGCGCAAATACCTAGCGGCGCACCACTCCGACGAGTTCGACGCGGTCAGCGCGGGCGAGGTTTTCGGTCAGCATCTGCTCGGCGTTGCCGACAGCGATGTGCTGGAATTGACCCATCACGAGCGGACGCGGATTTTCAACCTCGGCTATTATACCTGGGTCGAGCAGCAGGGCGTTACGCTCGACGCGTTCGAGCGCCGCCGCGGGCAGAGCTTCTGGGCGGAGCTGCGCGAAACCCTACCCGCCTGGGATGCGCTGATCGCGGAGTTCAACGCCAGAATCGGAGACGGTTGTTGACCCTGGGCTACAGCGAATTGCGCCGGCGCACGCAAGAGCGCGACCGCAGCCTGCGCGAGAAAGTCATGTCGCTTGAAGAGGCGGCGGCGCTGGTTCCCGACGGCGCCTTGGTCGGCATCGGCGGCAGCACCCTATCACGTACCCCGATGGCGATAATCTGGGCGCTGATCCGCGCCGGTCGCCGGGACCTCAGCTGCGCCCGCAGCATCACCTCGAGCGAGGGTGAGCTGCTGTTCGCTTCGGGTGTCAGCCGGCACATCCTGACCAGCTGGTTCAGCCTCGGCATCGTCTGGGGCGTCTCGCGGATCATGCGCCTTTATACCGAATCGAACCGGGCACGCTTTGAGGAGTGGAGCCACATGGCGGTCGGGCTGCGCTTTCGCGCCGGGGCGATGGGCCTGCCGTTTCTGCCGATGCGCTCGATGCTGGGCTCTGACGTGATCGCCCAATTGCCGGATACGAGGATGATTGACTGCCCGTTTACCGGTGAGAAGCTGGTGCTGGTGCCGGCGCTGAACCCGGATGTCGCGCTGATCCACGTCCAACGTTGCGACCCCTACGGCAACGCCCAGATCGACGGACTGCCGTTTATGGATCTCGATATCGCGATGGCGGCGAACCGGGTAATCCTGACCACCGAACGCATCGTCTCGAACGACCAGATCCGGCGCCGGCCCGACCGGACCAAAATCCCGTTCTTCGCAGTCGACGCCGTCGTCGAGGTACCGTTCGGCTCAGCCCCGCACGAATGCTACGGGCTTTATGAGCCGCTGTTTTCGCATCTCGACGGCTACGCGGGGCAGTTGAAGCAGGACCCCGAGGCGGGAATGCGGGATTATCTCGACCGCTATTTTTACCGCCCCAAATCCTGGACCGAGTACCTCGATCTCCTTGGCTTCGCAGAATTGCTCGATGCCGGCCGCCGCGGGAAAAGTATTTATGACGATTGATGGGGCAACCTATACCGCAAGCGAGCTGCTCGCGGTGATGAGTGCGCGGCTCTTGCGCGACGGGCAGGTCGTGTTCGCCGGCGTCGGCATTCCGTTGTTGGCGGCGACACTGGCCCAGCGGCTGCACGGGCCAGGCCTGACCATCCTGTTCGAGGGCGGTACCATCGGCGCATTCGTCGAGCCAGGCCAATTACCGCCTTCAACCAACGAGCAGCGCTGCACCAGGCGCGCCAATATGGTGCTGGGCAGCACCGATGTTTTGTTGCTGCTGCAACGCGGCTATGTCGATGTGGGGTTTATGGGCGGCGCCCAGATCGACCAATATGGAAATTTGAACAGCTCGTTGATCGGCAGCCCACAGCGGCCTGCGACGCGCCTACCTGGGACCGGCGGCGGCAACGATATCGCCAGTCTGACGCAGATGATTGTGGCGATGAAGCATGAGAAGCGCCGCTTCGTCGAACGCGTCGATTTCATCACCAGCCCGGGCTTTCTTGCTGGCGGCGAGAGCCGGCGCGACAGCGGGCTGAGCGCCGGCGGCATGTCTCGGGTAGTGACCGATCTCGGCCTTTTCGGCTTCGAGGATCATTCAAAGCGGATGACATTGTTGGCATTGCACCTCGGCGCGACGGTCGCGCAGGTGCAGGAAAATACCGGTTTTGAGATGCTGATCGCCGCCGATCTCCAGGCCACCGATCCCCCGACTGAAGCCGAACTCGCGGTTCTCCGCCACCTCGACCCCGAACGGCTCTACATCGCGTGAAGGGCTGGTGACGATGACGATCTTTTCGAACACCTTCGGCATCGCGATGCGGAATTTTACCACTTGGCCGGAGCTGCCGGACCCGCAGGCGCTGATCGACTATGCGGTCACGGCCGAGGCGCTGGGGTTCGATTCGGTCTGGGTCTGGGACCATATTTTTCTTGGGGTCGATCCGCCGTTCCCGGTCATCGACTCGCTGATCCTGCTGAGTGCCGTCGCGGCCCGCACCAGCCAGATCAAGCTCGGCACCGGCGTTCTCGTGTTGCCATTGCGCAACCCCGTGGTGCTGGCCAAGGAATTATCCAGCCTCGACCTGATCGCCGGCGGTCGGCTGCTGCTCGGCATGGCCTCGGGCTGGTACAAGCGCGAATTCGACGCGGTCGGCGTGCCGTTTCATGAGCGCGGCCGGATCATGGACCGCAGCCTCGAAATCCTGCGCCGACTGTGGACCGAGGCGCAGGTGAACGGCGAATACCCGCCGCATGTCTTCCGCGGCTCGAACCTATCGCCAAAGCCTCAGCTCCTGCCGCCGATGCTGATCGGCGGCTATGTCGACCGCGTGCTGAAGCGCGCGGCGCAAAACGGCGGCTGGCTGACCTATTTCTACACCCCCGAGAGTTTCGCGCGGTCCTGGGCCAAGGTCCGCGGTTTTGCCGGGGCGGCGGGCAGAGATCCGGCGAGCCTGCTCAACGCCAATCAATTGCCGATCTATGTCGGCCCGTCGCGCGCGGCAGTCGAGCCGGCGATGCTGGAATGGCTCGGCCAGGAATGGGATTATGCGGCCTGGAGCGAGTTGACCAAGGATGCGGCGATCATCGGCACCGTCGACGAATGTGTCGCCCAACTGCGTGCCCAGCTCGCCGCCGGCGTCCAGAAACTGATCTTGATTCCCTACCGCTACCAGCCCGACCAACTCGAGATCCTCGCCTCTGAAATCATCCCTCGGCTGCGCAGCTAAGGGGGCTGCCAATATCGAGTGAGCCCCAAAGGGCGCCCCGCGCCAACCAACTCGATCGCGCGATGCCCACAATGATCCGGGCCCGGGTCTGCTGGATTACCGCCATAGGCTGGCGATGCAGCCGGTCGGTGGGGTGCGCCTAGACAAGCTGCGCGCCTTGTTCGGCGGTGAAAGCCAATTCCGGGACCGGGGCCCCAGCGGGTTTGGCGGCAGCGGAGAGGGCGCAGGGGAGGAAGACGCCGCTGCCGCGGGGGGCGGCGAGCGCGCCATCGTCGACGATTATCCGGCCACGACTTAGCACGGTGACCGGCCAGCCGCGCAGTTTGCGGCCTTCATACGGGGTGTAGCCGACATTGTCGTGCAGCAGGCCAGCGGTGATCGTGGTCTCGCGTTCGGGGTCCCAGATCGCGATGTCGGCGTCGCTACCGACTGCGATCGTGCCTTTGCGCGGATGAAGCCCGTAGAGCTTGGCGTGGTTGGTTGCGGTCAAGGCGACAAAGGCGTTGAGGTCGAGCCGGCCCTGCTGCACGCCCTCGGAAAACAACAATGGCAGGCGCAGTTCGATGCCCGGCACCCCGTTGGCGATGTCCTTGAAGGTCGTTCGGTCGCCATGCGGCAGCTTGCCGGAGGCGTCGTAGCGGTAGGGCGCATGATCGGAGGAAAACACCTGGAAGGTGCCGTTCTTCAGGCCGGCCCAGACCGCTTCCTGCGCCTGACGATCGCGCGGCGGCGGGCTGCAGCAGAACTTGGCGCCTTCGAGGCCGGGTTTGGCGATGTCGTCGGCGGTCAGAAACAAATATTGCGGGCAGGTCTCGCCATAGATCCTGAGGCCCTTGGTCTGGGCGCTTCGGATGACCTCGATCGCTTCGGCGGCCGAGACATGGACGAGCAGGATCGGCACGTCGAGCAGTTGCGACAGGGTCACCACGCGGTTGGTTGCCTCCCCCTCGGCAAGCCGTGCATGGCTGACCGCGTGGTAGCGTGGCGCGCCGAGCCCGCGCTCCAGCAGGCGCGCGGTCAGCCACTTGATCATGTCGTAATTCTCGGCATGGACCATGACCAGCGCGCCCTCGCGCCGCGCCAAGGCCAGGATGTCGAGCATCTGCCCGTCATTGAGCTGCAGCAAATCGTAGGTCATGTAGACCTTGAACGAGGTGTAGCCGTCGCGGATCAAGGCAGGCAATTCCTGGCCCATGACTTGCTCGGTCGGGTCTGAAATGATCAGGTGAAAGGCATAGTCGATGACCGCTTTTGGCTGCGCCGCCTCGTGATATTCCTCGACGACCTGGCGCAAGGACTGGCCGCGATGCTGGGCGGCAAACGGGATCACCGTGGTGGTGCCGCCGAACGCAGCCGACACGGTCGCGCTGTAGAAATCGTCGGCGCAGACAACCCCGGCGGACGAGCGTTGCTCGATATGGCAATGGCTGTCGATCCCGCCCGGCAACACCAGCTTGCCGGCGGCGTCGATCTCGCGCGCGCCCGTTGCAAGGCCGCGGCCGAGAGTTGCGATGACGCCGTCCTTGATGCCGACATCGCATTCCATTGTATCGGCCGCGGTTGCCACCGTGCCGTTGCGGATCACCAGATCGTAGTCGCTCATGTTTCCCTCGCGATGAAGGTCAATAGCCATATGCCCCAGCGACCTGCTTGCCCGCTATGATGTCACCGAGGCGCAACCGCTGGGGGCTGAGCGCCATGTTGCCACATGACACCGCGCAAGCTCGACCGTTTGTCCTAGGTGAGGTAAACCGCGATTCCTCCGGCTTTTGGTCGGACCTGCGATCTTAGCGGAGAAACTCGATGGCAGGAGAGCCACGACCGCTTCCCTCAATTGGTCGCTCGACGATCCCGGAAGCCGCCCTGTCCCCGGCCGAAACCGCGAGCGCCGCGCGGGCTAAGATCGATAGCGAGATCCGCCGGATCGGGCTGGTCTATCTTTCGATTCTGGCCCTGATCGTCGGCGTCGTGACCGGGTTTGGCGCGATCGGCTGTTCCGCGATCTGATCGGGTTGATCCACAACGTCCTGTTTCTCGGCCAGTTCGGCATTTCGCTACGACGCCAACCTGTTCACGCCCGCCGAGCCCGTGGGGGCCGTTCGTCATTCTGGTTCCGGTGCTCGGCGGCGTGGCGGTGACGTTCCTCGTCAACAACTTCGCCCCGGAGGCCAGCGGCCACGGCGTGCCCGAGGTGATGGACGCGATCTACTACAAGCGGCGGCGTGATCCGGCCGATCGTCGCGGTCGTGAAGTCGCTGGCCTCGGCGATCGCGATCGGCACCGGCGCGGCGGTCGGGCGCGAGGGTCCGATCATCCAGATCGGCTCGGCGCTCGGCTCGACCCTCGGGCCAGATCGTCCGCATGTCGCCGGGCCAGCGGATCATTCTGGTCGCCGCCGGCGCCGGCAGCGGGCATCGCCGCGACCTTCAACACGCCGATCGGCGGCGTCCTGTTCGCGATCGAGTTGATGATGCCCGAGGTCAGCGTCCGCACCTTTCTGCCGGTCGCGATCGCCACCGGCACGGCGACGTTCGTCGGGCGGCTGTTCTTCGGCCCGCAGCCGGCCTTCGCCGTCCCGCATCTGGCGCCGCTGCAGCGTCGACGCCACCTCGGCGATCACGCTCTGCCTTTATGCGCTGCTCGGCGTCGTCACCGGCGTCGCCGCCGCTGGCTTTATCCGCGGCCTGCACTTCGTTGGAAGACCTCTTCGACAAGATCACAGGAGCGCTACTCGCGCCATGCATTCGGCATGCTGCTGGTCGGCGTGTTGATGTACGCGCTGATGCGGCGCTTTGGCCATTACTACGTCGAAGGCGTCGGCTACGCGACGATCCAGGCGATCCTCGCTCGGCCAATTGGCTGGCGCGGGATTTCTGTTCCTGCTGTTTCGTCTGCAAGCTGCTGGCGACCTCGCTCAGCCTCGGATCCGGTTCCTCGGGCGGGATCTTCTCGCCGTCCCTGTTTATGGGCGCGACGATCGGCGGCGCCTTTGCCGCCGCGCTCGTCCGCCCTGCATCTGCCGCTGCCATCAACGTCCCGCCTTTGCCATGGTCGGCATGGGAGCGATGGTCGGCGGCGGCACCGGCGCGGTGATGACCGCCGTCGCCATGATCTTCGAAATGACGCGCGACTACGACATCGTGCTGCCGATGATCCTCGCGGTCGCCTTCAGCGTCGGTGTGCGGCGCGTGCTGTCGCGCGAGAACATCTACACCCTGAAGCTCTTCCGGCGCGGGCATGTCATGCCCGAAGGCGCTGCACGCGAACATGTTCCTGGTGCGCCGGGCCAGAGAGGTGATGGACACCGACGTGTGCCTGGCGCCGGCGAGATCAGCTTCGACAGCCTTTCTTGCGTCGTTCCGATAATAGCGGCCGGATGCGCCATGTCGTGGTCACCGAGGATAATCGCATCATCGGCGTGTTGCGCGTCAATACCGCCTCAGCAACCGCTCGGAAGGCACCCGATCCGGCATACGCTGGGCGACGTCGCCAACCAGCGATTTTACCATCGTGCGCGAGGACGATATCATTTTCGACGTCATCCAGCGAATTTGGCGCAGCGAGCGGGATGGCGCTTGTCGTGCGCGGTCGCGGCGTGCCGCGGCCGGCGGATGTCGCCGGGGTGATCACCAAGGAGCACGTCGCCAACTCGGTGGCCAGCAGTATTCAAGTTTATCCCGCCTGAGGATTGCTTACGGCGACGAGCGGGCTTGTCCGATGACGCGTTCGCGAAGCGAGTCGTAGATCGGCACGCTGCGCAAAAGATTAGCGGCGACCATTGCCGCGAAGCACGCCGCCAGCATCGGCAACAGGGTCGTAAACGCTGCGGTCATCTCGGTGACCAGCACGATCCCGGTCACCGGCGCTTGCACGACGCCGGTGAAAAACGCTGCCATACCGACGACGGCGAACGCTTCCGGCTCGATGCCGAGACTCGGGAATGCCGCTTGGCACAGCGTCCCGAAGACGAGCCCCAACTGGGCGCCCAGCACCAGCAACGGCGCGAACAGCCCGCCCGGCGTGCGCGCGGCGTAGCACGCCGCGCCGAGCCCGAAGCGCACGACAAAAGCAAGCAGGATTGCGCTGATCGCGGTACCGCCGGCCAGCACCCGCTGGGTAATGTCGTCGCCGCCGCCGATCAGCCCCGGCGCAAACCAGCCGACGCTCCCGACCAGCGCGCCGATCGCCGCCGCCTGGATTTCTACAGGGCAGCGCTCGTCGAGCCGCGCGGCGAGCCCGATCGCGCCGAGGACCGCGCGATTGTAGAGGCCGGCCGCAATCCCGGTGACCACCCCGAGGGCGAGGTAGAGCGGCCAGGTCGCGGCGACGGCATAAGGCAGGGGGCCGGTGGCCGTTGTCGCCTGCGCCGAGACCGCGACCTGGAAATCCGGGGCGTCGCCGAGAAACAGTCGCGAAATCAGGATCGCGGTCGATGACGCGCCGAGGGCGGCGATCGCGATCCGCGTCTCTAAGCCGCCGCACCAGCTCTTCCAGCACGAAGACGGCGCCGGCGATCGGCGCGTTGAAGGCAACGGCGAGGCCGGCGCCGGCGCCGGCGGCGAGTAAGGTCCGCTGATCCGGCCACGAGCGGCGAAAAGCCTTGCCGACGAGATCGGCGACAACCGCCCCCATCTGCACGCTCGGGCCTTCGCGGCCGAGCGCCATGCCCGCGCCGATCGCCAAGAGGCCGCCGAGGAACTTGACCGGGATCAGTCGGGGCGGGGCCGGCGGCAGGTCGCCGGTCAATGCCGCCTCGACCTGCGGGATACCGCTTCCCGAGGCATAAGGCGAAAATCGCCGCACCAGCCAGGCGGCGAGCGCCACCGCTGCGGCGCTTCCAGCGACGACCAGCACAAACCCGACAAGCGGCTGATGATGGGCATGGGCGATCAGTTCGTTGCGCCAGCGATCGGCCTGGGTCAGCGCCAAGCGAAAGATCGCGACGATCAGCCCGGATCCGGCGCCCGCCACAAGCGCCAGTGCCGCCAGCGCCGGCAGGCCGTCCTCGTCTGGCGCCGCCTCGGCGCGGCGCTCCCGCCGCCATCTCACCCGACGCAATTGCTTCGCCCGCGGCGCAAGAGAGGTTTCATCGCAATCCCCCGTCGCTGCGACAAGGCCTCTTCTATCGGCGGCCGGTCAAGCGCTACTGTGGCCCACACTTAGCATCGCGCAAGGGGCTCGCCATGGCCGCATCAGCCGCGCACCGTCCGACCATCGCCGTGACCCGACATGCGATCGCGGCCGGCCACTATCTCGCCGCCACCGCCGGGTTCGCGATCCTCGAGGCGGGCGGCAACGCGATCGACGCGGGGTGCGCCGCTGGGATCGCGCTCGGCGTCCTGCAGAGCGATCTCGTCGATGTCGCCGGCGTCGCGCCGATCATGATCTATCTTGCCGAAAAAAAGGAGGTCGTGACCATCGCCGGGCTCGGCGCCTGGCCAAAAGCGCTCGACCCCGAGCTGTTCATGCGCGAGCACGGTGGCAAGATCCCAAAGGGCGTGCTCCGCACCGTTGTCCCCGCCGCGCCCGATGCCTGGATCACCGCGCTCAGGCGCTATGGCACGATGAGCTTTGGCGAGGTCGCGGCGGCGGCGATCCGGCTCGCTGACGAAGGTTTTCCGATGTATCCGCTGATGGCTGAAAGCCTGAAGCGGCATGAGGCCGACCATCGCGCCTGGCTGTCCTCTGCGGCGATCTTTCTGCCCAACGGACGCGTCCCGGCGACGGGAGAGGTGTTCCGTCAGACCGATCTCGCCGGTTCGTTGCAATACATGGCCGACCAGGAGCGCGCCGCTGCCGCGCGGGGCCGAGAGGCCGGGCTCGAAGCGGCGCGTGATGCCTTCTATCGCGGCGACATCGCTAAGAAGATCATCGCCTTCATGAAACAGGAAGGCGGACTGTTGTCGGCCGAGGATCTGGCCGAATACCGCTCACCCATCACCCGGCCGGAGCGCCGCCGCTTCGGCGATCTTGAAGTCTTCACTTGCGGGGCATGGTGCCAGGGCCCAGTGCTGTTGCAGACCTTGGCCTTGCTCGAGGGGACCAATCTTGCCGGTCTCGGCCACAATAGCGCCGACTACGTGCATCACCTCACCGAGGCGCTGAAGCTCGCCTTTGCCGACCGTGAGGCCTATTACGGCGACCCGGCGATGATCGAGGTGCCGCTGGCGACGCTGATCTCGCAGGAATACGCGGCCGAGCGCCGCAAACTGATCCGCCCCGACCGTGCCTGGCCGGAAATGCCGCCAGCCGGCGAGCTCGGCCGTAGCACCGGCCGGTCTGCCCCAGCCGCGGGCGACCCGAATCCCGAGCCCGACACTTCCTATGTCTGCGTTGCCGACCGCCACGGCAATCTGTTCTCGGCGACGCCCAGCGATGGCTCCTACGGCTCGCCAGTGGTGCCCGGAACCGGTCTGATCCCCTCCAACCGCGGCTCGCAATCGCGCCCCGATCCGCGCCATCCGGCCGGCGCGGCCCCGGGCAAAAGACCGCGGCTGACCCCGAACCCGGCCTTGGCAATCAAGGGCGGCGACCGCTTTCTACCGTTCGGAACACCCGGTGGCGACGTGCAGAGCCAGGCGATGCTGCAGGTATTGCTGAACTTGTTCACGTTCGGCCAGGATGTGCAGTCGGCGGTCGAGAGTCCGCGCTTCGCGAGCTACAGCTATCCGTCCTCTTTCGCGCCCTACGACTACTACCCCGGCCGATTGGCGATCGAAGCTCGCGTCCCCGAGACGGTCATCGACGAGCTGGCGCGCCGCGGGCACGAAATACAGCGCTGGCCGGACTGGATCTGGACCGCGGGTGCGGTCTGCGCCATCGATGTAGACAAGAAGCGCGGCGTCATGGAAGCGGGGGCCGATCCCCGCCGCGCGGCCTATGCGCTGGGATGGTAGGGGCTGTCATTGTGTGGCGCGGCCACGCCTAAGCATTCCGCCGGGCACAAGAGCGAGGGGGCGGCTGCGCGGTGACCACCGAGTCCGCGGCAATCTTATCGATGATCGATTAGGCTTTGCAAGTCGGGAATAAATCTGCTAGATTAGGTCTAAATTAAATTTTTGCGAATACTGATGCTTATCGTCGACTTCGGCTGGAGAGCGCTTGAGTGATTGTGTCAGTGCCTCGATGGACCAGGATATAATCGAAAAACTGGAGCAGCGCCTTGGGCGGCTTCATGCAAAGCTGCGGCTCGGCATTGAGGACGACCATGAGGGGCGGGTCTTCGGCCAAGGCATCAACTTCTTTCATCCTGAGAATTGGTATTTCAGCCCCACGGTGATTTGCGGGGCGCTGAAGCTCAGCGGATTGTACGGACGGGCCCGTCGGAATGCTGAAAACGTGCAAATCCGGCGCCACGACATCACTGTGCCTGAGCTGCCACGAGCGTTCGACGGTTTCACCATCCTCCAGATCAGCGATCTGCACGTCGACATGAACCAAGGCGCGATGTCGCGCCTGATCGAGCTGCTGCCCGAGTTGCGATATGATCTTTGCGTCCTGACCGGCGATTATCGCGGAAAGACGTTCGGACCGTATGAAGCGACAATCGAGGGCATGGCGCGGATGCGCGCTCACATCGTCGGGCCGGTCTATGGCGTCCTGGGAAATCACGACACGATCCGCATGGTCCCGGCCTTGGAAGCGATGGGAATCCGCATGTTGCTCAACGAAACCGAGCCGCTGTGTTCGCGATGCTCAGCGCATCCATCTGGCCGGCATCGACGACGCCCATTACTATCGGGTCGATAATATCGAAAAGGCCGCCTTGCAAATTCCCGACGACGAATTTTCGATCCTGCTGTCGCACACGCCGGAGATCTATCGTCAGGCGGCGCATGCCGATTTCGATCTGCTGCTGAGTGGGCACACGCATGGCGGGCAAATTTGCTTGCCTGGCGCCATCCCGATCACCTTGGATGCGACTCTCCCGAGGCGCATGGGGTCGGGACCGTGGCGCTATCGCCGCATGGTCGGATACACCTCGGTCGGGGTCGGATCGTGCATCGTAGCGGTGCGGCTGAATTGCCCTCCGGAAATCACCTTGCACCGCTTGCGGCGCGGCTGAGCGCTAATAGGGGCGGTCGCGCAGGTCGAACGCGTAAAGCACACGAGAGACCAGCAACTCGGCGACGAAAAAAATCGCCACCCCGATCGCAACATCGGCCACCGTCAATGACAACGGACCGACGCAGCCGAGCAGCGGAAATAGCGACTCCGGTATCTGATCGACCCCGACCGCCGGGCTGCTCGACGGCCGACCGAGGCGGCGCTTCAGAAAGCTCGAGGACAAGTCCCCGACCATAGCGAGAGTGCCGACCAACACCCCGATTTTCCAGCCGAGATTTAGCAGAGCTGCCCCAGCCGTCGTCGACAGGATCGCCAGAGCCACGCCGCGTATCGTCTTTGAGCGTCCGAAAAGCGGCCTGCCGTCTACGAATTCACGGTCGCCGTCGAGAGGATAGGACCAACGGTTACCGAGAAGCTTCTTAACCATCACCGGCGTTCCGTTGGCCAGGAACAGCAACAGCAGAAGCCGCAGGACGATCGGGGACGGCATCGCCTCAGCGCTCGCCGAGCGAGACTTGCGTGGTCCCGCCTAAAGCGGCTTCGAAAACGCCCCGATCCGCACCTGAGAGCAGCGGCGATCCGGGCGCCAGCACCCAGCCGGCAACATTGGCGGCTACTGCCGGGCCCTCGATGTCGCGCAGCAGCATGTGGTAGCCATGCTCGTAATAGGCGAAAGTATTGCGACCGCGCGAGCCAGGTGGGAGCGCCCGGACAAAGCGGCGGATTGGCCTTTTTGGTATGATCTCGTCCTCGGCTCCGTACATCAGCAGCAACGGCGCACGGAGCCGCGGGGCCGAGGCGAGAGCGGCGTCCATCAGATTGACAAGGCCCCAGATCGTGTCGATGCGGGTATCCTTGATTACCAGCGGGTCGCGCGCCAGCGCGTGCAGCATCGGAATATTGTCCGAAGCCTGAATGTGGAGCCCGCGGCCGGTCAGGGTGAGTCCCGGCGCCACACGAACCCCGATCCATAGCGCCACGCGAGGCAGCAGGTCCATCGTCGGCCGGCCCCATACCGCCGGCGCTACCAGGATAACGCCATCGACATCGGGGATCGGGGTGCCGCTTTCACCGGTCATCGCGATGATCGCCACAGATCCGCCCATGCTCTCGCCGAGAAGGTACAGCGGCACCCCGGGATAAAGGCGGCGCAAGATCCGGCTCGCGCTCGCGGCATCGGCGGCGAGGGTGGCGCGCCCCGGCCACCGTCCGCGCTCCGGGGCTGCGCCGAAGCCGCGCTGGTCATAGGCATAGGTGGCGATCCCGAGCCTCGCCCAAATCGTTCCCGGCCCGTCCAGCGCGTTGCTGTAATCGTTGAACCCGTGGAGCGCCAGGATCACCGCTTTCGCCTGGCCCTGAGGTAACCATTTGCGCAGCGGCAGAAGCTGGCCGTCTGCAGTGACGAATTTGTCGTCGGCAAACCGCGCGGGCGTTGGGATGAGAACCGCGCGCGTATTTGGGGGATCGGCGGTCTGGTCCACCTTTGGCGCACAAGCGCTCACCGCCAGCAGCGCGATAGCGAGACACACACCCCAGAAACGGGGCGCGTTTGGCTCCCGAACGAAGTTCACGCCGGTCCCACTCCGCAGATGTTGCTTTCGCACAAGCCGCAGTTCGTCCGTCCGGCGACGGACGCTTCGGGGGTCAGCAAAGCAGGGCGACCCCTCGATCCAGCGAGATTCGACCGCGGACGCGCTGACCGACGACCCGACGTAATGCGGTCACTCGCGCAACTTATAGTATGAATATTGATCATTGTTCAGTCCTTATGAAGACACTACTAACCGATAATTAGTGTTTTTGCGGGTACACAGAGGATTCTCCTATGGGTACACAATTCTTGGTGTAGCTTGATGAAAGAGGGGGTGGTGTTCGCCCTGTCGCGGCGGGTCTCGCGCAAGAGCCTGCGGATCCTGGCCTATCATGGGTTGTGGACGACGCCGGGCTATCAGTACGGCAATCATTTATTCATGCGGCCGGAACAATTCGAGCGGCGGATGTGCTGGTTGCGGAATTCGCGCTATCCGGTGTTGCCGCTCGGCGAGGCGGTGCAGCGGCTTGATGACGGCAGTTTGCCGGACCACGCGGTGGTGATCACCATCGACGACGGCTGGAGCTCGACCTACAGCCATATGCTGCCGATCCTCGAAGGACTGGGCCTACCGGCGACCGTCTACGTGACGACGTGGTACGCCGACCACCAAATACCGGTGGTCAATGTCGCCGTCGATTACATCTTGCGGCGTGCCGGCCGATCGCCGAGCGACAAGTCAGCCATCACCGCCGAGATCGTGAAGTTGCCCGCGCTGGCGCAACGCGAGCAGGCGCTGCGCGCGTGCGCCGCCCGGTTTGGCGTGACCACGGATGAATGGTGGGAGAGCCGCCAGTTTCATCTGATGAGCGCGGCCGAGATCGGCGCGGCCGACCGGCGCGGCCTGGACATCCAATTGCACACCCATCGCCACCGCTCGTCCGATGTAGCCTCCGACCATCTCGAACGCGAGATCGCCGATAACCGGGCGGCATTGGCCCGAGCGTGCGGCCGGCCGGAGCAAAGCTTCAGACATTTCTGCTATCCGAGCGGGGTCGCCCATTCCTCCGCGGTTGCGGTTCTCGAAGCTGCCGGGGTCGGGTCGGCGACCCTGGCCGAGAACGGGATAAACCCGCCGGGCGCCAACCCCTATCGGCTGCGCCGGTTTCTCGATGGCCGTCTGGTTTCCGATGCCGCGTTCGAAGCCTATTTGAGCGGCGCCCAGGCGCTGTTCCGCACCGTCAAAAGCCTGGCGACCGCGGAAGGCTGACCAAGGCTGACCACCCAAACCCGGCCGGCCCGGCTCCGCCCCAGGGGGCGAATTCCGGAAAAGGCGCGGCCATTCTGCGATAGCGTAGCCCACTCCGGGGCCAGGTCATCCTGACACCGGCTAGCGAGGTCGCGGTAAACCTATTGGCGCCGTCAAGGGGGAGTGAGCTGGGGCCCGCAGGTCGAGCACGACTTATTTGGCGGCTCCAAGCATGGTGAAGCCCTGCTGTTCGAATGCCGGCCGCGCCGCTGGCGATTCGAGAAACTGGAGGAACTTCGCCGCGTCGGGGTTCTTGCTCGCCGCGGTCAGCGCCGCCGGGTAGATGATCGGCGGGTGCGTATCCTCGGGAAACACCCCGACGATTTTGACCTTGGGATCCGACGCGGCGTCGGTGGCGTAGACGATCCCGAGCGGTGTCTCCTTGCGGTCAACGAACAACAAGGCGGCGCGGACGTTTTCGGCGCCGGCGACGTGCGGTTGCACGGCATCCCACACGCCGAGCTTTTGGAGCGCCGCCTTGCCGTATTTGCCGGCAGGAACGGCGGCGGGATCGGCCATCGCCAAGCGCCCGCCGTTCAGCAACCCGACAAGATCGAAGCCGGGCTTGATGTCGACCTTGACGTTGCTGTCCGCCGGCGCAACCAGCACGAGTTGGTTCCCGAGCAGGTTCTTCCGCGTCGCCGGTTGTATCAGATTGCGCTTTTGCACGTAATCCATCCAGGCGAGATCGGCCGAGATGAAGATGTCCGCTGGGGCGCCGCTCTCGATCTGCTTGGCCAATTGCGAGCTGGCCGCATAGGAGATTTTGACCGACGCGCCACCAGCCTCCGAGAACGCGTGTGAGGCGTCGTCGAGGGCATTTTTGAGGCTGGCGGCGGCGAACACCACGACATCATCCGCCCATGCCCGGACCGGCCCGAGCGTCGTCAGGACAGTCAAGACGACGGCGGCGACACTAGACCGCATCATGATGCGCATAAGCTTTTCTCCGTAACCAAGTCATGGACCAAGTCAGGGCGAAAGGCTGATCCATCTGCCCGGCGCCACCCTGCTTGCTGGGAGCAAACAGAGGTCGAAGTCGCTGTATCTAATTCTATATATCGCAACGATAGAAGCTGCCGACATTCGGCGTCAAGCGCTAACCCACAAGGCGATAACAGGCATGCGCGAATTGCCTCTGGCGCTCCGGATGCGAGGGATATATTGATAAAGATATCTCGATACCAAGGCTTGAGGCGGGGGCCGAACTTTTCGAGAGGGGGAAAAATGAAAATGTCGGGTTTGACCTGCCGCGCCGCCATTGTCGGGGCGGTGCTTCTGGCGGGCTCGGGGTGGCATGCCGACGCTGGCCCGGTGACGACGCAGTTCACCGTGACCGGCGCCGTCACGGCGCCAGCAACCTATACCTTGTCGAATTTGTCGGCGTTGCCGGCGACGACGGAGTCCGTCACCTATCAGACCGGCGGCGGCCCGCAGAGCGGAACCTTTACCGGTCCCACCCTGTGGTTGCTGCTGAACACAGTCGGGCTGCAAACGCCGCCCGCGCCTGTGAAGAATGGGGTGCTGCTCCAGTATGTCGTCGCCACCGGCAGCGACGGCTATAGCGCATTGTTTTCGTTGGGCGAACTCGATCCCGGTTTCGGCGGCAGCAGCCCGCAAGTCTTGGTTGCCTATCAGGCGACCCCGCCACTCGGCTCGACCGGGTTCGCACGGGCTGTCGCCGCGAAGGACAATTTCGGCGGGCGCTATGTCTCGAATCTGGACAATCTGCGGGTCGGCGCCGCCCAGGTTCAGACGTCGATGGGTGGAGGTGAGACGAGCCAATTCTCGTTGGCCGGAGCCGTGAAGACCCCTGGTACCTACGACCTCGCCAGCCTCGAAGCGCTGCCGGCGACGAGAGAGACCGTGACCTTCCTCTCTAGCGGCACTTCGGTGACTGAGACTTTTATCGGGGTGTCGATCTGGACCCTGTTGACGGATAACGGGATCGTTACCAATCCGGCGATAAAGAGCGATATTTTGAATTATTATCTGCAGGCGACAGGCAGCGACGGATATTCGGCTATCTTTTCACTGGGCGAGCTCGATCCGATGTTTGGCGGAAGCCCCACCGCGCCCGACCTTATCGCGTACGAAATGGAAGTGGGTGGAGTGGACGAGCTGCTCGGCGCCAACGGGTTTGCCCGCGTCGTCGTGCCGGGCGACTCTCGCGGCGGGCGCTACGTCTCGAACCTGGTTAACCTCGCAGTTGTCAACGCCGTTCCGGAGCCGGCGTCAATCATATTGCTGGCGGCGGCTCTTTTGGCGCTGACCTTGGTGAGCTCTGTTCGTTCCGCGGTGGGGCCGATGACCGGCTCGGCCCTGCAACCCGGCTGCGCTCGCCTTTCGCATCGGCTATGCTGCCCCAATGGCGAGGCTCACCTTGCGTCTCGATTTCGGACCCGGACAGGCCGTCGGCCATGGCAAGATACGGCTGCTCGAGGCGATCCGTGATCATGGCTCGATTTCGGCGGCCGGGCGTTCGATGGGGATGTCGTATCGCCGTGCCTGGCTGTTGGTCGATGCGCTGAACGCCTTGTTCGATCAGCCGGTGATCGCGACCAAGCATGGCGGCCAAGGCGGCGGCGGCGCCGAGCTGACGGCGTTCGGCTCTGGTGTCGTGGAGCGATACCACGCGATCGAGGACAAAGCGCACGCGGCGGTTGCCTCCGACCTCGCGGTCCTCGCCGCGGCGACGGTCAGGCCGGCGCCCGATCCCTGAAGTCCGGAAAACCCAGGCTTCGCTCGATGCCGTCGCGCTACTCCGCGACCAGCGCGGAGGCTTACGAACGGTTGATGGGGCGCTGGAGCCCGCTGCTGGCGCGCCAGCTGATCGCCTGGGCCGGGATCGCGCCCGGCGAGCGGGTGGTCGATGTCGGCTGCGGAACCGGCAGCCTGGCTCTGGTGCTCGCTGCCCATTCCGAGCCTGCGGCAATCCTCGGCATCGACATCGCCGCACCTTATGTCGCCTATGCAGCATCGCGCTCCGCTGATCCGCGGTTGAGCTTTGCGACCGGCGATGCTGTTGCCCTCGACCTTCCGGAGGCTAGTTTCGACCGCTCGTTTTCGCTGCTCGCCCTCAATTTCGTGTCCGATCCGATCCGCGCCCTCGCGGCGATGCGCCGGGTCACCCGTTCAGGCGGGGTGGTTGCCGCTGCTGTCTGGGACTTTCCCGGCGGGCTGACCTATCAGCGGATCTTCTGGGACACCGCTGCCGCGCTCGATCCGGCGGCAGACCGCGCCCGCGCCCGTCACTACTCGAGCCCGCTGACCGGTCCCGCCGAACTCGCCGCGGCCGTTCACCAGGTGGGGCTGGGCGAGGTCGACGCCTGCTCGCTGACCATCCGAATGGAATATCGCGACTTTGCGGACTATTGGGAGCCGATCGAAAACGCGCAAGGGCCCGTTGGAGACTATGTCAAAGGGCTCGCTCCGGAGCGGTTGAACCGCCTTGCTGCGGCGGTGCGCCGCGCTTATCTAGGCGGCGCCCCCGATGGTCCACGCGCCATGGCCGCAACCGCCTGGGCGGCGCGCGGCGTCGTTCCCACGCCGACTTAACTTGTCCGGCCCGAATAATGCCCGGTCCGCGCAATTGGCGCAGAAGGCGATCCGCCGTATTGCTCAGCGGTCCGGCCGGCCGCTATACATTGGCGATGGATCCCTCGCCCAAGAAGCCGCAACCGGTTCTCGGCGCCGAGGTGGTGGTCGTCCACAGCTCCGACATTCATGTCGACGAGGGGCGCGTTGCCGCGGCCCGCGATGGCGGCGGGACCGGGGGGCTGCGGGCGGTGCTGGAAACCGCGCGGACACTGAGAGCGGATGTTGTTCTGCTCGCTGGCGACACCTTTGAAAGCAACCAGCTTGGGGCGGCGCTGATCGACCGCGCCGGGGGCCTGCTGGCCGATGCCGGCATGCCGGTCGTGATCCTGCCCGGCAACCACGACCCGGCCTTGCCGGACTCGGTTTATGTCCGCGGCCGGTTCGCACAGATCCCGAACCTCGCCATTCTCGGCGTCACGCATAACGAGGCCGTGCATTTCGCGGCGCGCGATCTTGAAGTCTGGGGGCATTCCCATCGCGACTATTTCGACATGCCGCCGTTGCGCGGGCCGCGGCCACGCTTGACGCGCTGGCAGGTGGCAATCGGGCACGGGCATTACGAGCCGCCTACAACGCGCGCCAATCCGTTGCGCCCGTCCTGGGTGTTCGGCGACGAGGAGATCGAAGCGACCGCGGCCGACTATCTGGCGCTCGGCCATTGGGATAGGCCGATGCAGGTCGGCACCGGCGTCGTGCCGGCCTATTACTCGGGCTCGCCCGAGCTGGCGCAGACGGTCAATCTGGTGCGACTGACCGCCTCCGGCGTCGTGGTCAGCCGCGAGGCTTTAGTGGGGCGGCCCTGACCTGGCCATCCGGGCCAGCCCACTCTACAAAAAGAGCGCACGACGAGCCGGACTTTTACGGGAGTGACCGACATGGCAACGATCGAGCCTTATGCCGCGAAAGACGTCTGGGATCCGCCTGCCTACGCACAAGCGGTCAAGGTCAGCAGCGCGCAGACGATCCTCTACATCGCCGGCCAAGTCGCCTATGGCGACAATGGCGAGGCAATTCACCCCGGGGACTTCAAGTCGCAGGCGCGCGCCGCCCTGCGAGCGCTGAAGGCCCAGGTCGAGGCTGGGGGCGGAACGATGCGCAGTATCGTCAAGGTAAACACCTATCTGATCGATATCCGCCACCGCGCCGATTATGGACCGATCCGCGAGGAATTCTTTGGCCAGAAGATGCCGGCCCACACCCTCGTCGCGGTGGCGGCACTGGCGCAGCCCGAGTTTCTGATCGAGATCGAAGCGGTCGCTGTGCTGTAGAGCGGTCCGCGCAGGGCTAGCCGCGGAGGGCCGCAATTTCGGCCGGGGTGTAGCCGAGCTCGGCCAGGACGGCCTCGGTGTGCTCACCGAGCGCGGCGACGAAGGGCTGCGCGGCGGTGCGCGCCGCGGAGAGCCGGAACGGCGGATTCAGCGCCAGAAACGTGCCGCCGGCATCGGCAATCTCGGCGAAGGCTTGGCGGTGGGCGAGCTGCGGGTCGGCCATCGCTTCCTTGACCGTGCGATAGGGCGAGGACGGCACGCCATGGCGGTCGAAGATCGCCTGGACCTCGGCGGTGGTCGCTATCTTCGACCACAGCTCCAGCTCGTCGACGAGATCGCCCCAATGGCGGCGCCGGTCGGTGTATTGCGCGAACCGCGGATCGGTGATCCAGCCGGGATGGCCGCTGCGCGGCGGCGAGGTTCTGGAATGTCCGCTCGCTGGCAATCGCCAGCATGATGTAGCCGTCCTTGGTGGCGATCGGGCCGAAAATCGGCCGCCCAGGCGGCGCCACCGGGAACTGCGCCGCCTGGATTTCGCTCAAGGTCAGGCTCAGCATGCTTTCGAGCATCGATACGTCGATCATCTGGCCCTCGCCGGTCAGCTGGCGCTGGTAGAGCGCGGTCATGATCGCGCCAAAGGCATAGGTGCCGGTCAGCACGTCGGCGATGAAGATGCCGCAATAATCCGGCCGCCGCGCTTCTTCCTGATGGGCGATCTGGGCAAGGTCGTAGCCCGACGAGGCGTGGATCACCGGCGCATAGGCCGGCAGTTCGGCCGAAGGGCCAGTCTGGCCATAGCCCGAGATCGCGCAATAGACGAGGTCGGGCTTGATCTCCTTCATCGCCGGGTAATCGAGGCCGAAGCGCCGCATGACGCCCGGCCGGAAATTCTCGACCACGACATCGGCGGTGGCGACGAGCCGGCACGCCGCCTCGACCCCGCGCGGCGATTTCAGATCGAGCACGATGCTCTTTTTGCCGGCGTTCAATTGGCCAAAGCTGGTGCTGGCGCCGCTCGCGCAGCGGCGGCCGGGTGCGCATCATGTCACCCTCGGGCGCCTCGATCTTGATCACCTCGGCGCCGAGATCGGCCAGCATCCGCCCGCAATGCGGGCCGGCGATCGTCGTCGTAAAATCGAGCACCCGCAGCCCGCCCAACGCACTGTTCATCGGCTTCTCCTCCCGCACCCCGATCGGCAGGGTCGGGACCGCGGCGGAAATGTCAAGCCACGTAACGATGCGCGCCAGACATGCGGCTTGCGTTTCGGCGGGTTCGGTGCGAAGAGAGCCACCGGCAATCCGAGGGAGGACCAACATGGCGTTTCGCAACATCCAGGCGGGAATGGCGACTTATCGCGGTCACGGCGGCGAGCGCGGCGAAGCCTATTATGCACACCCGGCCAATGACGGGCCGCATCCCGGCGTCGTCGTGATCCATCACATGCCGGGTTGGGACGAGTGGACCTGCGAGGTCGCCCGCAAATTCGCTCATCACGGCTATGCCGCAGTAGCGCCGAGCCTGTATTTCCGGGTCGGCGACGGCGCGCATGAGGAGGTCGTCAACAAGGTGCGCGAGGGTGGCGGCGTCCCCGACGAGCAGATGCTCGGCGATGTGACCGGCGCCATCGATTTCCTGCGCTCGCAGCCGCATGCCAGCGGCAAGGTCGGGGTCATCGGCTTTTGCTCCGGCGGGCGGCAGACCTATCTGGTCGCCTGCAAGCTGTCGCATTTGATCCAGGGGGCGGTCGATTGCTGGGGCGGCAATGTCATCGTCGACGACAAGTCGCGGCTGACCAAGGCCCAGCCGACGGCGCCGATCGAGTTCACCTCGGGCATCAATACCCCGCTGTTGGGCCTGTTCGGCAATGAGGACCCGAACCCGTCGGCCGACCAGGTCAACCGCACCGAGGCGGAGCTGAAGAAGCACGGCAAGAATTACGAATTCCACCGCTATGACGGCGCCGGCCATGCGTTTTTCGCGCACTACCGCCCGAATTACCGGCCGGAGCAGGCGGTCGACGGCTGGCACAAGGTCTTTGCCTTTTTCCACAAGCATCTCGGCGCTCCGCGCACCTAGCGTTCCCTTGGCCGGTCGACGATCGACGCCGCAAGCGTCGGTCTCGACCGCTGGGGCAAAGCCCTCGTCGAGGCGGTTCGGGGCAGGGAACGGCGGGCTGCGCCACCGGCTATCTCGACCGGCCGGGCCGCTGATCAGGCTTATCGCCGATCAGTGCGAAGCCGCCGGCGATCAGCAGGGTCATCAGCGCATCGGTGATTTCCGCCGAGCGATCCGGCAGATGGGTTTCCGCCCAGCTGGTCGCGAACAGCGTGCCGGCGACTAGGATGGCGGCAAACACCGGGCGCATCCCGGCTCTGCCGAGAAGGAAGAGCAGGCTGCCGTACAGAAAACATTTTTCCATGAACGACAAGACGTCTACCTCGGTCGACCCACTCATGAAGCTGTTGAACGGCACCCAACCGAACGGACGGGCGAAGGGCTCGAATTGAAAGGGTTGAAGCCGCTCCATGACAACGTAGCTTCCGAGCAGCAGAAACACTAAAACGGTTCGAAGGCGCTGATTGAGGCCAAGGAAGAGCGGCCAAAGACAGACCGCAACCAACGCGCCGACGACCTCTGCAGCGCTGAGGATCGTCGAGATGATCAGCACGCGGGCGGAAAGAACGAACCCGGCAAACAGCGGCGCAAGCACGGCCGCGCGGCGACGGCCGAAGATGGCTTCGATCAAGACGAAAAGCGTCAACCAAATCGAGGCATGCCGATAGAGAGGCCAGGGCGCCGGGAGCGGGTCGAGGATCACCGGCCTCAGTGCGTGCCAATATTTGTGGAGGTCGATTGTCGGCACAAAGGGATAAAAGCGATACCCGATCCAGGCCGCGATGAGCAGCGTCGGCACCGGTCGCCCCATGATTTCCCGGAATAGCGGAAGGCTGACGCGGTTGGAGAGCAGTATCGCGACCAAAGCGCCAATCAATGTGCCGAACGTGTTTGTGTAGACATCACTGGCATTGGTGACGCGGCCGGCATCGTAATATTGGACCAACTCTATCGTCACCGACAACGCCGCGCCGCTGGCGACGACCAGGAATAGCCGGGGCCAAAACCCGACACGTCGGGAAAACGACAACATGCCGAAAAATCCCAACGGCATGTACAGCAGGATATTGGCCAAGAGGTTGCCGCGCGAAGGGTGGTCTGCCCAGCTGTGGAGCAAAACACTGAGTGGACCGGGTCCGCCGGTCGGCACGCTGAAGTCGAACGGGTACAGCGAGCCGTAGACGATCACGATCGCCGTGACCGCGGTAACGATCGCGTAGTTGCGCGGGCGTCGCGATAAGTCAGTCGATTCAACTGGCATGGTTAGCTGCTGAGGCCAAGCGTTATCCGGCGATCCTCGTCGCTTAGGCTGGCATTGGCTATGGCCTTGGCGACGTGAGACGATCAGCCGGCCGCCCCTTTTTTCCAACGGGCTTGGCGGGCCTATGCGGATTGGTCACATTAGGCTCGCGATCTAACCGAGGAATGCCATGGCGAGCGAGACGGCAACGGCGGGGCGCGACTTCATCCGCGACATCATCGAGGCCGATCTTGCCGCGGGGCGGACGAAAGAGGTCGTGACGCGGTTTCCACCCGAGCCCAACGGCTATCTCCATATCGGTCACGCCAAGGCGATCTGCCTCAATTTCGGGGTGGCGCAGGAATATGGCGGACGCTGCCACCTGCGTTTCGATGATACCAACCCGACCAAGGAAGAGCAGGAATATATCGACGCGATCGAGCGCGACGTGCGCTGGCTCGGCTTCGACTGGGGCCGGCACCTCTACCATGCCTCGGATTATTTTGAACAGCTCTACGACTGGGCGGAGCATCTGATCCGCGCTGGCAAGGCTTATATCGACGATCTCCCGGCTGACGAGATGCGGGCGATGCGCGGCACCCTGACCGAGCCCGGCCGCAACAGCCCGTATCGCGAGCGCAACGTCTCTGAGAACCTCGACCTGTTTCGCCGCATGCGGGCCGGCGAGTTCCCGAACGGGGCGCGGGTGCTGCGCGCGAAGATCGACATGGCTTCGGGCAATATCAATCTGCGCGACCCGGTCCTCTACCGCATCCTGCATACCGCGCACCCGCGCACCGGCACCAAATGGTGCATCTATCCGAGCTATGATTTTGCGCATGGCCAATCGGACGCGATCGAAGGTGTGACGCATTCCTTGTGTACGCTCGAATTCGAAGACCACCGGCCGCTTTACGACTGGCTTTTGGACAATCTGCCGGTGCCGTCGCGGCCGCGGCAATACGAGTTCGCACGCCTAAACATCAACTATACGGTGTTGTCGAAGCGGTTTCTGACCGAGCTCGTCCGGCAGGGCCGGGTCGACGGCTGGGACGATCCGCGCATGCCAACCCTGGCCGGGCTGCGCCGGCGCGGGGTGCCGGCGGCGGCGATCCGGGATTTCGCGCGCCGGGTCGGCGTCGCCCGCGCGAACAGTCTCGTCGATGTCGCGATGTTCGACCATGCCGTCCGCGAGCATTTGAACAAGACCGCGCCGCGCCGAATGGCGGTGCTGCGCCCGTTGAAGCTCGTGATCGAGAACTACTCAGAGGGGGCCGCGGAGGAGATCGACGCGATCAACAATCCGGAGGATCCCGCCGCCGGCACGCGCCGCATGCGGTTCGGCCGCGAGCTCTATGTCGAACGCGACGATTTCATGGAAACCCCACCAAAGAACTTCTACCGCCTGGCGCCGGGACGGGAGGTACGGCTGCGCTACGCCTATTTCGTCACCTGCCGCGAGGTCGTGAAGAATAGTGCGGGCGAGGTCGTCGAACTGATGTGCACCTACGATCCCGCGACCCGCGGAGGAAATGCGCCCGATGGCCGCAAGGTTCGAGCAACCTTGCACTGGGTCGACGCGGCCAGCGCCGTGCCGGCGGAAATCCGCCTCTACAACCCGCTCTTCACCCGCCCCGACCCCGGCGCCGCCGGCGAGTTCTTCGCCGACCTTAACCCGAATTCGCTCGAAGTACTGACCGGAAGCCGGGTTGAGCCGGCGCTGGCCGGCGCGCTACCGGCCGAGCCGATGCAGTTCGAGCGCCAGGGTTATTTTTGCCTCGACCCCGAACTCGCAGCCGGGCCGTCCGGTCTTCAACCGCACAGTTGGCCTGCGCGATAGCTGGGCCAAGGCGCAAGCGAGTGGCGGATAGGGACGTTAATCACTCGACCAAATGGCCCTCCCCTTGATACGTATCCCGTATCATCTTATGGTCCGTGTAGCCGGATGATCCGATCGTTCAAATGTAAGGAAACGGAAGGCGTATGGCAGGGCCGGGTGAGCCGGAGATTTCCCCGCGACATTCAGGATCGAGGATTGCGAAAGCTGCGGCAGGTCGATGCCTCGTCCACTTTGGACGATCTCCGAAGCCCGCCGGGAAACCACCTCGAATTGCTGAGAGGAGATCGGGCCGGGCAAATGAGCATCCGGATCAACGAGCAATGGCGCATATGCTTCGTATGGTCAGACGGCCACGCAGATGATGTAGAGATTGTCGACTATCATTGACGGAAAAACGATGGACGAGCTTCATAACCCGCACCCGGGCGAGATTTTAAAGGAAGAGTTCCTGAGGGAGCCAGGCATTAGCCAGAACCAGCTGGCTCACGCGATCGGCGTGCCGGGAAACCGTATCCACTCCATCGTCAACGGTGCCCGCGACATCACCGCCGACACCGATCTGCGCCTGTGCAGGTTCTTTGGACTATCCGAGGGCTATTTCCTTCGCCTCCAGAACGCCTACGATACGCTCGAAGCCAAGCGCCGCATCGCTGACCAGATCGCAAAGATCGAGCCCTACAAGCCGCAGGAGGCGGCCTAACCGACGCCGCCGCAATTTTGCGCGTGCCCCTCAGAACAAACCGGCTTGAGCACGGGGCGCAGGCGGTCCAAAGCGGTCTACCGCAATACGCTGACATCGTCGGGGTTGATCAGGTCGGGCACGGTCCAGCCGTCGAGATCGTATTCGGCCATGCACTGGTCCGCGAAATCTTTCCAGCGCTCGTATTGGCCGGAGCCGACCGCCGCCCGCAACGCGTCGATGCGGATCTCCTCGTGGCTGCCGGCGTAGTTGATTTCATAGAGCTCGTGCCGGGCGCCGAATTCGCTGCCGATCGTGTCCCACAACAGCTTCATTAGCTTGACCCGCTCGACCGCGCCGACGCCGCCGGAGCCACGGACATAGCGGTCGAGATACTGACGCAACTCCGGGGTCTTGAAGTCACGGGCATGCGAGTTGAGGTAGATCAGACTGCCGGCGACGGTTTTCTCGATCATGTGCTTGATCTGGACATAGGCTTCCGGGGCCAGGATGCGGTAAGCCATTGCCGGCTCGAGCGCCGGCAGCACGCAGCCGCCGGCCCACGGTTCGGCGCTCTTAGCCATCGCGTCGGAAAGCCCCCAGATCGTATTGCGCCAGGCGATCACCTCGCCGATGTTGGCTTCGACCCCGCGGAACCCGCGGGTACCGGCGATCTCGGTCGCCTTGACCATCAACCCAATGACGAAGTCAAGCTTGACCGCCAGGCGGGTACAGCCCTGCAGCATGGCGCGCGGCAGAAATCCGCTATTGGGGAAGAACCTGTTGGCCTTGTCGATGTCGGCGTAGACGAACACGTCCTCCCACGGCACCAGCACGTCGTCCATGACGAAGATAGCGTCGTTTTCGTCGAGCCGGCTCGATAGCGGGTAGTCGAACGGGCTGCCGAGCACCGCGGCGCGCTGCTCGTTCGAGACGCGGCAGATGAATTTGACGCCCGGGGGCATTGCTCGGCACCAGGAAGACGATCGCGAAATTCTTGTCTTGCACCGGGAGCACCCCGGCATGCGCGACGAAGGTGAAATGCGTCAACGCCGAGCCGGTAGCGACAACCTTGGCGCCGGTGACGCGGATGCCGGCATCGGTCTCCTTGGTCACATGGGCGTAGACGTCGGTTGGGCCTCCCGGGGCGCCGGGAGCCATGTTGCGGTCGACCGGCGGCTGCACGATCGCGTGGTTGACGAATGGCACACGCTCCTGGCTGAAGCGGTACCAGCGGCGCGCATTCTCCTGGTAGGGCTCGTAGAACTCGGCATTGGCGCCGAGAGTGGCGAGAAACGCCGCCTTGTAGTCTGGCGAGCGGCCGAGCCAGCCATAAGTCAGCCGCGACCACGCGGCGATCGCGTCGCGAGCCGCTACCTGTTCCTCGGCCGAACGCGGCGCCACGAAATAGCGGTGAGTGAAGCCGCCCCATTCGGTCGGGCAGGTCAGAAGATTCTTCTTCTCGGCGTGGTCGCGATGCAGCGCGTCGTAAAGCCGCGCAATCATCCGCGCTGTATTGCGAAAGGCCGGATGCTCGGTGATTTTTTTTACGCGCTCGCCATAGATCCACACCTCCCTGCCATCGTCGAGACTGTCGAGAAACTCCTTAGCCGTATAGGGAAGCGTGGCCATGTCCGTGGTTCTCCCTGCGAGGCTTTGCCGACCGGATATTTAATGCATTTGCTTCGAGGCGGACTTTAATAATGCCGCAAAGAAGCTGTACGCATGTGGGCGCATTCCTAAGTTTATTGTAAGAACCAGTCAACGGGCTGCTTCATCTCAAGACGAGCAGAAGCGAGATGTCGCAAGGTGGCGCTGATCATCGGCGCCGCGCGCGGGCATGGTTCGAATTGACCCGGACGTTCCACGGCGAGAATTGCTTTGGTCCGGTGGCGGCTACATCGCCGCCGGCACCGAAAGCCTGCGAAACCGGGTGCGCGAGGATTTCGCCGCCAGCTCGAACCCAGCCGATCGTTTCCCTTGAAATTTAGCGGGTTTCGGTATATACAAGAGCATATGCCAACCCAGCGGGTCAGGATTTATGCAGCGAACCGCAAAGATCTTTATGAACAATCGCAGCCAGGCCGTCCGGCTCCCCAAAGAATTCCAATTCCACTTTAAAGAGGTGTTCATCCGTAAAGTGGGCGACGAGGTGATCCTGTCGCCGCGCCCGGTGGATTGGTCATCGTACCTTGCCACCGGGCCGGTGGCCTCGGTTGAGTTCATGGAAGATGTGGAGGATCTTCCGGTGCAAGAGCGTGGGCCTTGATGCTGCGCTTCATGATTGATACCGACATCTGTTCCTTCATCCTGAAGCGCACTAACGACACTGTATTGGGACGCTTGCGGGCCATTCCGATCAACGATGTCTGCATTTCCGTCATAACGAAATCGGAGCTGTTGTACGGGGTCGAAGTTTCACCGAGGCGGGGTCAAGACCGCGTTGCGGTCGATGCATTTCTCCGCCATATCGCCGTGCTCGATTTCCCGGACCAAGCGGCCCCGCATTATGCCGAGATCCGGGCCGATCTAAGGATGCGGGGTGAGATGATCGGCGCCAACGACCTGTTAATCGCCGCCCATGCCCGATGTCTCGGTTTGATGTTGGTTACGAACAACATCCGCGAGTTCGGCCGGGTCCAGGAACTGGCCATCGAAAATTGGACAATATCAGATTGACCCAGCAAGGGCCTCGGGTCGGGCACATTCCGGATCTGGGAGCCGAATGCGGCCAAAGGTCACCAGCGGGTACCGGAAGACACCTCGCAGGAGCAGCGGTCGGGGTCTCAGCCGACCGGCGTCAGCGGGAGAACGCCGAAAATATTTCGTCGAGGGCGGTCAGCTGGTTGCCGTTGACCGAGTTGGGGACGAGCACCGGGGTGTTGACGCCGGCAGCGAACCAAGCAGACAGCTGGTCGCGCACTTTCCCGGCCGGTCCATAAAGCGTGTTGTCGGCGATCCAGCGGTCGGGCAGGTATTTCGGGATGTCGTCGCGGCGGTTTTCGGCGATTGCCGTCTCGATAGCCGCCATCTCGTCGATGTAGCCGGCTTCTTTCCAGTAATTGCGATAGTTCGGCAACATCGTATAGCGGATCAGCCGGTGACGATGCAGCGCCATCGCCGCGCCCTCGTCGTCCGAAATGCACACCGGCAGCATGTTGCCTACCCAAAAATTCGGGTCGGACCGCTTGGCCGCTGGGACGACGGCCAGCGATTCCGCCATGTGCGACAGGCTGACGTTGGCGAACAGCACGCCCTGGGCGATCTCGGCGGCGAGCGCCACCATCCGCTTGCGCAATGCGGCGAGCACAATGGGCGGCAATGCGCCGATGCCGTCATAGGATTTGAGCTTGTCGACAAAGGCGCGGGTATCGGCCAACGGCTTTCCCACGGTGATGCCGAGCCGCTGATGCGTCGGGCCATGGGCGACGCCGATGCCAAAGCGAAAGCGCCCGCCCGAGACCTCGTGGATATAGGCCGCACCCGCGGCGAATTCTTCGGTCGTCTGCGCATAGATTGGCGCGATCGCGGTGCCGAACGCGATCCGTTCGGTAGCGAATGCCAGGCCTGTGCATTGCGCCATGTTGCCGAACTGGCTCGGCATATAGATGCCCGAAAAGCCACGCCGCTCGATCTCGCGCGCGATGTCGAGCGTTCGCCGCCGCCGTCCCGGCACGGCAACGAGGCTGATCGCAGGAAACGGTTCGGGCATCGGCGGTGCTCCGTCGCAGTCGGTCGAGCGAGCCAGTAGCCTATGCGGCCGCAGACGATTGCGCAATCGTCCGCGGCCGCAAGCATGTACTGGTGCTGGCTGATCCCTATTCGGGGTGAGGGCGGCCCAGAAGATCGGCTTGGCAAGATTGTCGGGGAGGCTTACTCACCCGCAATGTTGCAGCCAGTTGATGGCTCTTTTATCGGGTGAGGCGCGCTCCATCTGTGGTGCAGCCTCGAAGACGACGCAACCCAGTCGCAGCAATTTGCCGGCTGGTTTCCGGATGCTCCCTCCTTTAACTAAGCGGTATGACCGATCTCGTTCTCGCGCATGGCCTCTGTTTCGCCGATCTCTATGATCGCGGCGGTCTCGTTCGGGTCGATCGGGCGTTTGTTCGCCATCTCGCGGAAGTCGATGCCGGGTTGCATGAGCGGCTGATGACGGCGCGGCGCGATCCGGAGGGGTTCGGGCATGCGGCCGAGTTGGACCTCGTCATCGATCTGGCGCCGCATGTCGAGGATTTCCTTGGCGGGCTGTTCAACATTGCGGCCGATGTGCGGGCATTGCAGGCGCGTCATCACGAGTTGGCGCCGCTCTATTCGGTAAAGCGGCTGTTCGTTCAACGCCGAGCGGTCAAGGGAGTGAAGGAAGAGGACGCCGCGGCACTCGACGGCCCGAGGCTCGCCAAAGAGCTGGATGCGCTGATCGGCGGCCCGGTCGATAGCATTGCGGCTTGGGAGCGGCGTTACGCCGAGCAGGTCACGGCGTGGCTCGACGACGAAGCCGGCAATGTCGCGGCGCTCGATGTTGCGCAGTGCTATGCCACCTGGGCCACCTTATCGCCGGAAGGCCAAAAAAAGCACAGCCGCGGCGTGTTGTTCAAAGTGCCGCACCGGCTCGACATGCAGCATCTGGTCCGGGTCGAGACCATCGAACGCGACGGGGTCACGATGCTGCGGCTGCCGGAGGACGAATGGCGCAGCCGCGAGGGCTTTGCGTTGACCGATCGCGGCGCCGATCTGACCGGTGCGCTCGACCAGGCGAATTACTGCATCTGGTGTCACAACCAGGGTAAGGACAGCTGCGCCAAGGGCCTGCGTGAAAAAGACGGCGCGTTCAAAAAGAGCGTGTTCGGGGTCACCCTCGCCGGCTGCCCGCTCGAAGAGAAGATTTCGGAGATGAATTTGGTCAAGGCGCGAGGCAACAGCCTCGGCGCGCTAGCCATCGTCGCCGTCGACAACCCGATCTGCGCTGCCACCGGGCACCGCATCTGCAACGACTGCATGAAGGCGTGCATCTATCAGCGCCAGGAGCCGGTCGACATTCCCCAGATCGAGACCCGCACCCTGAAGGACGTGCTCGGTCTGCCCTGGGGGTTCGAGATCTACTCGTTGCTGACCCGGTGGAACCCGCTCAATATCAGGCGCCCATTGCCGAAGCCGGCGAGCGACTACAAGGTTCTCGTCGTCGGGCTTGGCCCAGCCGGCTTTACCCTGGCGCACCACCTGATCAACGACGGCCATTTCGTCGCCGCGGTCGACGGGCTCAAGATCGAGCCGCTGCCGCCCGAGATCTCCGGGGTGATGCCCGACGGCAGCCGCCATCCGTTTCGGCCAATCCGCGATGTCGCAAGCCTAGTCGACCGCCTCGACGATCGGGTCATGGCCGGCTTTGGCGGGGTCGCCGAATACGGCATCACCGTGCGCTGGGACAAGAATTTCCTGAAGATCGTGCGCCTGCTGCTCGAGCGCCGCGGCCAGTTCGCGATGTATGGCGGCGTGCGCTTCGGCGGTACGATCACGATCGATGGCGCCTTTGCGCTGGGGTTCGACCACGTGGCGCTATGCGCCGGCGCCGGTCGGCCGACGGTGATCCCGATGCCGAACAATCTGGCGCCGGGGGTCAGGCAAGCCTCGGATTTCCTGATGGCGTTGCAGCTGACCGGGGCGGCTAAGACCAGCAGCATCGCCAATCTTAGCGTACGGCTGCCGGTTGTCGTGATCGGCGGCGGGCTGACGGCGATCGACACCGCGACCGAGTTGCTGGCCTATTACCCGGTCCAGGTCGAGAAATTCCTCTCGCGCTACGAGACCCTGGTCGCCGAGCGCGGCGAGGAAGCGGTGCGTGCGGAATGGCACACGGCGGAGTGCCAAGCCGCGGCCCAGTTCATCGCCCATGGCCGGGCGATCCGCGCGGAGCGCGAAGCGGCCCGACGCGACGGTCGCGCGCCTCATCTCGCAGCACTAATCGATAGCTGGGGCGGGGTGACGATCGCCTATCGCCGCCGCCTGATCGACGCGCCGAGCTATACCCTCAACCATGAGGAGGTGGCAAAGGCGATGGAGGAGGGCATTAGCTTTGCCGAATTGCTGACCCCGGTTGCGGTCGAAATCGATGAATTCGGGCAAGCGGCGGCATTGCGCCTGAGCCGGCCGGGGGCCCAGCCCGATCAGCCGCCTGAGGAGGTGGAGTTGCCGGCGCGGACGATTCTGGTCGCCGCCGGGACCCAGCCGAACACGGTGCTCGGCCGTGAGGACCCGGCGAATTTCACCCTCGACGGGCGCTATTTCCGCGCCCTCGACGAGGATGGCAATCCGGCAGCGCCGGAGCGGGTGGCGAAGCCCGCGGCGGTGCAGGTGCTGACACATTTGCGCAAGGATGGCCGCGCGGTCAGCTTTTTCGGCGACCTCCACCCAAGCTTTTCAGGAAATGTGGTCAAGGCGATGGGTGGCGCCACCCTGGGTTACCCGGTGGTCAGCCGCATGCTGGCGCGGCTCACGCCCTCGTCGCCGTCTCCGGAAGAGCTGCATGCGCGTCTCGACGACGAGTTGCGTGCACGGGTGCACGAGGTGATCCGATTGACGCCGAAGATCGTCGAAATCGTGGTCCGGGCGCCGATGGCGGCGCGCGCCTTCAAGCCCGGTCAATTCTACCGGCTGCAGAATTACGAAACCCTGGCGCCGCGGGTCGACGGTACGACGTTGGCGATGGAGGGGCTGGCTTTGACCGGTGCGGCCGTCGATCGGGAACAGGGACTGTTGTCGACGATCGTGCTCGAAATGGGCGGCTCGTCCGATTTGTGCGCCTTGTTGAAGCGGGGCGAACCAGTGATCCTGATGGGGCCGACCGGGACCCCGACCGAAACCCCGTCAGGCGAGACCGTATTGCTGGTCGGCGGCGGGCTCGGCAATGCGGTGTTGTTTTCGATCGCCGCGGCATTCCGGGCGCAGGGCTCACGCGTCCTCTACTTCGCCGGCTACAAGACGATCGAAGACCGTTACAAAGTTGAAGACATCGAGCGCGCCGCCGATTGCGTCGTGTGGTGCTGCGACGAGGCGCCAGGCTTCGCCGCCGACCGACCGCGGGATCGAGCCTTTGTCGGCAACATCGTCGAGGCGATCACAGCCTATGGGTCCGGGGCTCTCGGCCCGGTCGAGATCCCGTTGGACGCGGTCGACCGGATCATCGCAATCGGCTCCGACGGCATGATGAACGCAGTCGCCGCGGCGCGCCATCAGGGACTGGCGCCTTATTTCCGGCCGGGGCACCGGGCGATCGCCTCGATCAATTCACCGATGCAGTGCATGATGAAGGAGATCTGCGCGCAGTGCCTGCAGAGCCATCGCGATCCGGTCACCGGGACCGAGACGGTGGTGTTTTCCTGCTTCAATCAGGATCAGGAGATGGACCAGGTCGATTTCCCCGCCTTGCGCCGCCGCCTGTCGCAAAACGGCGCCCAGGAGAAACTGACCAAGCTGTGGATAGACCGCTGCCTCCACCACCTCGGCGAACGCCCGGCGCTGGCGGCGGACTGAGCGCTTCCGGTTAGCGACCCGGACGTCCGGACGAGGCCATCCGGTACGGCCGCGGCACGCCGGCCCGTCGCCGTAGTTAATTCAGCATAAAGCGATTTCCGCCCGCGATCGGTGGCATTCGCGGCCTTGCCAACCGCGAATCTCACAGCTAGGTTCGCGCCGCGCTCTCGCTCAGGGGTGTGTGCGAGCGCCTCACCATGCTGCTCGGCCGGACGACGCCGGCTGCTGCTGGTGGGCTCGGAGGCGCTGTTGGATCGGGGTCAAACGCGCCGCCAAAAAGCACCCCGATGGAGAGGGAGACGTCATGGACTTTTACGAAGCTGTCAAGCCGACCCGGCGCGCGTTGTTGAAGGCCGGCGGTGGGCTCTTGGCCGGGACGGCGCTGCTCGGTCCTGCCCGTGCCGCCGATCAGCCCCCGCTTGGCACCTGGCCGGCAGGATCGTCGGGTTCGTCCATATTCATCGGCATCACCGTGCCGCGTACCGGCACCTATGCGGTGCAGGGCGAAGACGAACTCAAGGGCTATCAGCTCGCGGTCGAGCATATCAACAGCGGCGACCCGCTGATCAAAGCGATTTCCCCGAAAACCACCAAGGGCGTGCTTGGGAAAGAAGTCAAATACGGGGTTGCCGATTCAGGGGCCAAGCCGAACACGGCGGTGCAGGAGCAATCGCGCTTTATCAGCGAGAACAAGGCCATCTTGATGACCGGTTCGACCTCTAGCGCGGTGGCGGTGGCGCTCAACAAATTGGCGCAGCGCGAAAAGGTGCTCTACGTCTGCGGCATCTCCGGCTCCAACGACACCACCGGCAAGGATTGCGTGCGTTACGGCTTCCGTCAGTGTTTCTATGGCCAGACGGCCGCCGCAGCACTCGGCCCGGTATTGCTCAAGACTTTCGGCAAGAACAAGAAAGCCGCCTATCTGACGCCGGACTATACCTATGGCCACACCGTGCAGAAGTCGATGGAGGACTATCTCGGCAAGAACGGCGGTTGGACCACGGCGACCAATCAGGTCGCGCCGCTTGGGGCGCCCGATTACAGCTCGTACCTGCTCAATGTCGGCAATTCCGGCGCAGAGGTGCTGATCAACGTCAACTGGGGCCATGACGCCGTCCTGTCGATTCAGCAGGCCGAGCAATTCGGCATCTTCAACAAGATGAAACTGGTGATTCCCTACCAGATCCCTTTCCTGTCGAAAGAGGTGGGAGCCAAAGTCATGGACGGGGTTTATGCCGCCACCGATTTCTGGTGGACGCTCGAAGATAAATTTCCGGTAGCCAAGATCTTCGTCGACACATTCCAGAAGAAATACAACTACCGGCCCGAGTGGGGCGCCGAAAACGCGTACATGCAGTTCGCCCTATGGGCGGACGCCTGCGAGCGCGCCGGCAGCTTCTATCCCCCCGATGTGATCAAGGCGTACGAGGCCGGCAATCACAACAAGTCGACCGTGGGCGACGTCTATTTCCGCGCCGCCGATCATCAGCTGGTGCGGCCGGTCATCATCGTTCGCGGCAAGGCGCCCGGCGCGATGAAGAACCCGGAGGATTTCTGGGAAGTGACCGAGATCGTGCCGGGCGAAGGCCTGATGCAAGCTCCGGACGCTTTCGGTTGCCAGCTCGGCTCCTACACCTGAGCCGCGCGGCGCGGACCGACCCGAACGCGCACCAGGCAGGAGACTCGTGAGGTTTCGGGTATCCTTCGGCTTGTCGCGCGGGCATCCGGGCAGCATCGGCCGTCAGCATCGCAAGGTTGTCGGCGCCTTGCGCAACCTGGTCCGGCCCGCCGATCCGTATGATCACCTGGCCTAATTTCGTCTCTCAACTGTTTAACGGGTTGGCGTCGGGCGCCTTGCTGGCGCTGATCGCTTCGGGGCTTACCATCATCTACGGCACGCTCGGGGTCTTGAACCTTGCGCACGGCGCAATGTTCATGCTCGGCGGCTATGCCGGCTACGTCGCGTTCGAGGCGACCGGATCCTTCGTCATCGCCGTGATCGCCGGCGCTCTGTTCCTAGCGCTGGTCGGCGGGGTCATGGAGCTGGTCGTCATCCGCCGCTTTTACAGCCGCCCGCCGGAGGATCAGATCCTGGTCACCTTCGGGATCGGCATCGTCATCGTCGAGGCGGTGCGGCTCGGCTTCGGCAGCCTGTCGCTGACCATTCCCCCGCCGTCCGGGCTGCGGGCGTCACGCCGATCGGTTTCCTGATCTACCCGACCTATCGCATCGTCGCGCTGGCGATCGCGGCGGCCGCGCTCGCGGTGCTCTACGTCGTCCTCTACCGCACGCGGCTTGGCATCATCGTCCGCGCGGGGATCGAGGATTCCGCCATGGTCGGCATGCTCGGCATCAATGTCTACCGCGTGTTCATGCTGGTGTTCGGGATCGGCGCGATGGCCGCCGGGTTTGCCGGGATCGTCAACGCGCCGGTGGTGTCTTTGACCCCCGACATGGGCGAGTCGATCCTGGTGCAGACCTTTGTCGTCGTCGTCATCGGCGGGGTGGGCTCGTTTCCGGGGGCGATCCTCGGCGGGCTGATCGCCGGGGAAATCCTCAGCCTGACCTCGATGGTGGACCCGAGCTACTCAGAGGTCATGCTGTTCGTGGTGATGACCTTGGTGCTGCTGCTGCGGCCTCAGGGCCTGCTCGGTATCCGGGGCCGAGCCTGAGGTGACATTTTGATGCCGCGCCGCCGCCTTCTGCTAACCGAGGCGCTGACGGCGCTCGGCTTGATCGCCGCGCCCTTCGTGCTGCCCTATCTCGGCTTCGCGCCCGGCACGGTCAACCAGATCCTGGTCTGGGGCCTGTTTGGCGTCGGCTTCGATATTGTGTTCGGCTATACCGGTCTCTTGTCGTTCGGCCAGTCGGCGTTCTACGGCACCGGCGGCTTCATCGCCGCCTACCTGCTGACCAGCAATCTGATGTCGAGCGTGCTGGCGGCGCTGTTGGTGGCACCATCGGCGCCGCGCTGGCGGGGATCGCGGTCGGCACGATCGCGCTCCGGCGCACCGGCATCTATTTTGCCATGATCACCGTCGCGATCGCCGAGACGTTCTTCTTCGTCGAGAACGGCTCCTGCTCTCCGCCTGGACCGGCGGAGAGAACGGACTGCCCGGCGTTCCGACACCGAGGTTCGAACTGGGCGGGTTCGTCTACCAGATTGGCACCGACTGGTCGATGTACGGCTTTCTTGCCGCCTGTTACTTTGTCGGCATCGTGATCGCGCTGCGCATCGTGCGCTCACCGGTCGGCGCTATCCTTGCCGCCGTCCGCGACAATCCGCTGTGGCCCCGCGCCGTCGGCCATGCGGTCGGCCTCTACAAGCTGACCGCGTTCGTCATTGCCGCGGCTTATGCCGGGTTCGCCGGCGGCCTACTGGGCGTGCTGCAGGGCTTTATGCCGCCCGATGCCTTCACCTTCGACACCTCCGGCCAATTGGTGATGCAGACCGCGATCGGCGGCGTCGGCACTCTGTTCGGCCCGCTGCTGGGTGCTGCGGTCTGGCTCTATCTCCGCGATTTCCTGCAAGCGGTGGTCGGACTGGCAGCGCCTGGAGGCTGGTGCTGGGCCTGGTGTTCGTGTTGCTGGTGTGCTTCTTGCGCCGCGGCCTGATTGGCGGCCTGCAGGATCTGGTCGGACGCCTCGCGGCGCGCTCGCTCCCGTCGACGCCCGTTGAGGCGCCGGCGCCCCCCGGCGGTGCCCCGCCGATAGCCAGCATCGGCGTGCCGCGCCGCCGCCAGGACATGGCTTTTTCCGGCCCGGCGCTGGAAGCGCGGGGCCTGACCAAGTTGTTCGGTGGACTGGTTGCCAACCGTAACATCGATTTTGCCGTCGAGCCGGGAGAGTTGCGCGCCATCATCGGCCCCAACCGCGCAGGCAAGAGCACGTTCTTCAAGATGCTGACCTGCGAGCTGCCGCCGAGTTCCGGCCTGATCATCATCCACGGGGCGGACATCACCGGCATGGACGTCGCCGCGGTGTGCCAGCTGGGGCTGACTAAGAGCTACCAGGTCAACCAGCTTTTCGCGCGGTTGAGCGTGCGCGAGAACGTGATGATCGCGGCACTCGCCGAGCGGCGCGGGACCTTCCGCCTCGACCTGCTCCGTCGGATCGACCGCGTCCGGGGGCTCGACATGCAGGTCGAAAGCACGCTGGCACTGGTCGGGCTGAGCCTGCGCGCCGATGTGCCGGTCGCTGCGCTCGCTTACGGCGAGAAGCGGCGGCTGGAGATCGGGCTGGCGCTGGCCGCCTCGCCGTCGCTGCTGCTGCTCGATGAGCCGCTCGCCGGGCATGAGCCCGCAGGAGCGGGAAGAGACAGTGCAATTGCTGAAAAATCTCCGCCGCGGCCGCACACTGGTCGTCGTCGAGCACGACATGGACGCCGTGTTCGAGCTGGCCGAGCGCATCACCGTGCTGCACGAAGGCGCGCTGCTCGCCGAGGGAGCAACGCAACTGAACGAAGTGGTACCAGATA
>CAWEEA010000021.1:0-141369 GCA_963807985.1 uncultured Alphaproteobacteria bacterium | reverse complement strand
GGTTGCCTCGTGTGTCCCACTGACGAGCAATCGATCCACCAGTCTCTCCGTACAGCATACACGAGGTAATTTCTCGCACGAGGTAATCTCTCTAGATATTGGGCCAGTTTCGGGCTTACGGGTTTTCCCGTTTCTCCGATTTCCTGAAATCCCAATGTCACCGTTTCGGGAGGCTTCCCCTTTACATGGCCCGTGAAAGCCAGCTTATCCTCGTGGTTTGGCAACCGCACGACGGAGCGGGGTGTGGTCCAAGCAGCTTGCCTGAAACCGGGATTTCCTGCTATCCTGGTTACACGCTATCAGCGAACCGGGGTTTCGGGTTTTTTAAATGAGGACTGACGTATGTCCATTATAACATTTGCGCAGGTCAAGGGCGGTTCCGGTAAGACTACAGCCGCGATGTGTACGGTCGCCGAGCTGGTTGCCCGCGGAAGCAGTGTCGCTGCGCTTGATCTCGACCCGAACAGACCGCTAGGCGAGTTCTTTCAACGCGTGCCGGAGCTACAGCACGTCGATGTAACCGTTCCCACAAGCGAACGCCGGGTGAGCGCTCTGGTGCGAGAGCTGGCCACTCGACATGACTACGTTGTCATTGACCTGATGGGCGCCGCCACGAACGACACTCAAGTAGCCATGGCGCTCGCCGATCTAGTGATCGTACCGTCACAGATGAGCGGCACCGATCTCAAATGCGGGGTCGAAACGTGGCGGCAAGCCGTGGAAGCAGCTGAGATCAGCAATCGCTCTATCGCTAGAGGCGTCTTGCTGGCGCGGACGAGCGCCGGGGCGGTGCGACCGCGCGTCGAAGCTTTCCTTCGAGAGCAATACAAGAGGGTAGGGGCCCACGTCTTCACCACGGCATTCGGCGATCGAGCCGCATGGAAAGAGATGACGTACAGCGCTCACATCCCACATTTGCATGACCGAGAATCGAATGCGGCCAAGAACTTCATCTCCGTTTTCGAAGAGATGATGGCGCTGATCCAAGCCGGGTCAGCCGCAGCTGCAGCAGCCTGAAGGTCATCATGCCAGCACGACACAGCCGCCCGGAGCTTCACGGGCCCGATCTGTCGCCACCCTCTAAGCAAACGAGCAACGCGCCTGCGCGAGTGGCTGCTGATGATCCTCGTTTTGCCGCCGCGGCCCAACTGGAAACCCATGACGCTTATGTTCGGGGTATTCAGGAGGGGCGAGTCCGCGTGGTCAATCCGGACACGCTTCCGCCCCGGCCGGTTGAAGGAGATCTCCCTACGCCGAGACGCCGCGCTGCGGAGACGTCGCTCTCCACCAAGGTCCCTGAATACGTGATGCAGCAGCTACGCCTCCGCTACGCGGAAGCCGGCATCACGATCAGGAACCAGATTCTGATCGCCCTTCGTAAAGAGGGGCTCAAGATCAACGAGGATGACATCCAGGACGAACGTAAGCGGCCTCGAAAATAAATCTTTCGGAATTTCATGATTGCGGGATTGCGGGATTACGGGATTTCGGGATTTCGATATCGGGATTTCGGGTGAGCGTGTCTTCAAATCACGTGCGCGCGATTGTCGACCATTTGGCAGGCCAGTGAGACGAAGCGGCGCCGCCCTAAGGTCGGCAGCGACCAATCCTCAGGCTGCCTTGACGGCAGGTTCCGCGCCTCATCTCGCCAGCTCTCAGTTTCCGAAAACGCGCGTCACCGTTCTTCCGAAAATGCGCGTACGGAGCGCCACGACAACCTCGCTTGCGACTCACGCCGAGCCGGATCTCATGGGCGTCCCTATTCCGGCCTTCGTTCCCCCACCAGGCCCGATCACAACCATGTTGTCGGGCGCTCTCATTTCCGAAAATACGCGTCGGAACTGGTTCGCAATGGCTCAGATTCCGAGCCACACTCGGGTTCGAGCCGGCGCGAGGCGAAGCAGCGCATGTTTTCTAAAGCCGGGTTCTATTTAGCCGAGCATTGCCGACGCTCAAATCCGCTTTTAGCTGCAATGAGGAAAGTCGGAACGCACAATTTAGGAAGGGAAGGGCGGCTCGGTACGTACCGTGACCAGCCATTCTTAGCAGCTTTTCGGAAGAGTAAGGGCTTCTGGCTACGCGCATTTTCGGCAAAATCGGGGGGCCACCGCGCGCATTTTAGGAAAACAGCCCTATGGGATTCCCGCCGTCAAAAGACTTATGGATACAAGATATAGGGGGAGGGGGTCTGTTTATGGCTAGCAGCGGAGATCAGCTAAGCCTATGGGCGCGGGAGCTCGTGGCGGCGTCGCGTAGCGATTGGCCTCAGGAGGTGGGACAGCTCGATGTCTCATTCCTTCATCGTGGCTTCTGCATCATGGGCATGCCTCTTCGCCAGCCGAAAGATAGCCTGCGTCCGTTCTCGCGACACGATGGCCGATTTGCGCTTACGATTGAGCCGGCATCCGTGACCCACCCGGATGGTGGGCTGATTAATATAGGCGTCCCATTCGGACCCAAAGCTCGCCTCATCGCGATGTGGATGGCGACCGAGGTTCAAAATCCCCGCCGCAACACTACGGACCGCATCCTGGAACTTAAGGGTATAACCGACTGGCTTGAAGCTCTCGGCATCCCTGCCCGTGGCGGCGCCACCGGCTCGATAGCTGCGACAAAAGACCAATTCATGAGGTTGGCATTCTCGACCTTCACGATGGTACTACGTGGGCCGAATAGCGAAGAGCTTTTCAAACGAGAATCGCTTATCGAACTCCGGGATTTTCAGTGGCGATGACCTTGCGCTTTATCGTGCAGGCCAAGTATCGCAGATGGCTTGGCCACGAGTGATTGCCCTTACCCATAACACCTACGACCGGTTCCTCAACGATGCTATTCCGATCCCGACCGTGCGGCTCCGGGAAGTCGCCAACAACGCCATGGCGATAGATATCCTCGTCTACTTGTCCTACCGCTTGCCAACATTGAGCCGGGACGATACAGCGATCCTCACTTGGCGCGACCTGATGGCCCAGTTTGGAACCGGGAGCGCGGGCGAATTTGCATCAAAATTCAAAGACACCTTCCGCCAATCGATCAGAAGGGCGATTGAGGCGTACCCGGAAGCGCGTGTTGAAATTACATCTGAAGGCCTCGTGATGCGATATTCCGACCCCGTCGATTTGCGACGGGCATTCGTCGCACTACCTGGTGACGGAGGAAAGTTGCCTCGACCGCAGGGGAAAGGCGGCTCACAACGTCAGCTAAGAAGTATTATGGGCCTACGAAAAGTCCGTAAAGAAAGCAAACCGCAATTTGCTGCGGGAGCTGCGCTCATCACACTGATGGGCTAACCACCACCTTTGGTCTTGGACCCGTTATGGAGTGTCACCACCACTGACTAATCGCCGAGACACGATACCAAAAACGAAACCCCGCCTGCCAGGGCGGGGTTTCGGCAAACTCGCGACGGGTAGCGCCGTCTGGAACGAGCCTTAAGCCACTTCATTCTAGGCAGCTCAGGCGCAACCTGCAACTGGAAACTACAATTTCCGGTAACAGGGAAGTTTTGCCCGTCGCCCCAGACCGAGCTGAGGGGAGCGATGGATATGGAGAACCGCGCCGAAAAGGCGCCACGGAGGGGGTTTGCCCACGGCCCGACAGGCTTTCGGCGGTTGACGCCAGGCCTGTTGAAGGTCGACCGGACAGCAGAGAGTTTTGCCGGACTGCCGGACGGCGTGACGGCGCACGGGCAATTGCTGGCGGCGTTCAAGGCCGCGGCGCCCAGGCTGGGCCTGTCGACCCGCCTGGTGCATGCGGTCGACTGGCTGTTCCGGTTTACCCAGCCGCAGGATTGGGAGCGGGGAGGGCGACCGATCGTGTGGCCCTCGGCCCTGCTACAGCAGGAGACGCTCGGCCTGTCCGAAAGCCAGGCGAAGCGTCTCAACCGCTGCCTGATCGAGGCCGGCCTGGTCACGATGAAGGACAGTCCGAACGGCAAACGCTACGGCACGCGCGACGCCAAGGGGCGGATCGTCGAGGCCTACGGTTTCGATCTGGCGCCGATTGCCGCACGCCATGCGGAATTCGTGCAGCTGGCGGAGGAGGGGAGGGCGGAGCGCGAGGCAATGGGGCGCCTGCGTCGGCGGACGACGATTGCTCGCAAAGGCATCGCGCAGATCCTCGAGACCGCGCGGGACTACGATTTAAGGGGGGACGAATGGCCGACGCTGGAGCGCGAGGCTCGGGCGATTGTGCAGGAGCTGAAACGCGCCGAGCGTCCGGCCGACGTGGAGGCGGGGGTTATCGGCCTAGAACGACGGCAGTACGAAGCGCGGGACCGTCTCGAGACGCTGCTCAAAGATGTTAATAAGGCCCCCTCGCAGCCCGAAAATGCACCCCACCAATATACCTACAAACCAAACCCCTATCCTGAACAGGATACGGTAATCACATCCAAGACTAGTAGCGAGGTGCAGCAGGCCCCGGCTCCCATATCCGCAGCACCTGAAGCGCCCAACCGCCCGGAGAAGGGCATGATGCACGGGATCCACCCCGAGGAATTGGTCAAGCTTGCCCCGCGGTTAAAGTCCTATCTGCGTCAGCCCAACCCGACCTGGTCGGAAATCATCGATGCCGCGGACTGGCTTCGGCACGATCTCGACGTCTCGAAACCTTTATGGGGTGATGCCTGCCTGACAATGGGCCGGGATCTGGCCGCGGTGGCGCTGGCGATCGTTTCGACCAAGGACCCTGAGCACTTCCGAACGACGCCTGGAGGGTATTTCCACGGCATGGTGCAGAAAGCAAAGGCCGGAGAACTGCATCTCGAGCGGACCGTCTGGGCGATGCGCCGCGCTGCTCAACCGAATTCGCGGCCACGAACGGAGAGGGGAGGGGGGCCATACCGGGGTGACAGGCTTGAAACGAACTAGGCCACGGCGGCTCTTGGCTGTTGGCCCGATGTTGGTCTCTCGAGGGGCCGGATTTGGCAATTATCACCAGCTGCACATTAGATTGCCTGTGCGAAAATCGAAATTCCTGACCGCCGACACTCTGGCTGAACTGGGCGCCGATTCGGCCGCTGGCGCGATCGATCCCGAAATAAAACGGCTGAAGCGAGGCACCAGCCTGGTCGACTATAGGCGAATGCCCGCATTTACCCGGGACCTGGCGCGACACTGCGTCGTTTCCCGGAGCTGCGTTACCGGTTCGCCGTCAGCGCAGATTTCGGCTGTACTCGAGTAGTATCTGCGGATCTCCGTGTTCATGATGTGACCATGGCCCGGACATCGATGGTGAGTTCGACAGAGGTTTTGGCCGGTCTGGTCGACCGGGTGACATTCCACAATTCAGAGAGCGGGTTTTGTGTGCTGCGGGTCAAGGCCCGCGGCCAGCGCGATCCGATTACCGTCATCGGCCACGCCGCGATGATCTCGGCCGGCGAATTTGTCCAGGCGAGCGGCGGCTGGATCAACGATCGTACGCACGGCGTCCAATTCAGAGCCGCGATCCTCAAGGCGACCGCGCCGACGACGATCGAGGGGATCGAGAAATACCTGGGTTCCGGGATGATCCGGGGCATCGGACCCGTCTACGCGAAAAAGCTCGTACGCGCCTTTGGTAACGCCGTGTTCGAGGTGATTGCGCAAGAGCCCGGCCGGCTGCGCGAGGTGACCGGCATCGGCCCGAAACGCGCCGAGCGGATCATCGCCGGCTGGGCCGAGCAGAGGATCATCCGCGAGATCATGCTGTTTCTGCACAGCAACGGTGTCGGCACCTCGCGGGCAGTGCGAATCTATAAGACCTACGGCGCGGACGCTGTCCAACTGATCTCGGAAAATCCATACCGGCTGGCACGCGACATCCACGGCATCGGCTTTCGCACCGCCGACCAGATCGCCGCCAAGCTCGGTATTGAAAAGACCGCGCTGATTCGCGTGCGCGCCGGAGTCTCGTTTGCACTCGCCGAAGCGATGGACGACGGCCATTGCGGTCTGCCACATGAGGATCTCCTCGCTTTGACGCGCGAATTGCTCGAGGTCCCGGCAGAGCTGGTCGAGACTGCCCTTGGTCTGGAGCTTCGGGACGGTACAGTAATCAGCGACGATGTCGAGAGCCGGCCCTGCATTTTTCTCACCGCGCTGTACCGAGCCGAGCGCGAGATCGCCGCGAAGTTGAAGGTGCTCAAAGCCGGAAAGCCGCCATGGCCTTCGATCGATGCAGGTAAGGCGATCCCTTGGGTCGAGAAGCGGACAAAGCTGGCCCTCGCCGAGAGCCAGATCGGGGCGGTGCGGATCGCCCTCGCATCCAAGGTGCTGGTCATCACCGGCGGGCCCGGGGTCGGCAAGACGACATTGGTCAATTCGATCCTGAAGATCTTGCTGGCGAAGACCGTTACGATCGCGCTCTGTGCGCCAACAGGCCGCGCCGCCAAGCGCCTGTCCGAGAGCACGGGGATCGAGGCCAAGACGATCCACCGGTTGCTCGAAACCGATCCTCGGACGGGCCAGTTCCGGCGCGACGAGAACAACCCTCTAGACTGTAATCTGCTCGTCGTCGACGAAACCTCGATGGTTGATGTGCCGCTGATGCGGGCTTTGCTCCGTGCTTTGCCGAACCAGGCGGCCCTGTTGCTCGTCGGTGACGTCGACCAGCTGCCCTCGGTCGGTTCCGGGCAGGTGCTGTCGGACATCATTGCTTCCGGTGCCGTACCGGTCGTCCGTTTGACCGAGGTCTTCCGCCAAGCCGCCGAGAGCCGGATCATTATCAATGCCCATCGGATCAATCAAGGGTTGATGCCTGATCTCACCCCGGTCGAAACCGGGGACTTCTACTTCGTCGATGCCGCGGATCCGGAGGAGGGGGTGCGGAAGGTGCTCGCCGTCGTGCGCGAGCGCATCCCGAAGCGCTTCGGGCTCGATTCCATCCGCGACGTCCAGGTGCTCTGCCCGATGAACCGCGGCGGCCTCGGAGCGCGTTCGCTCAATATCGAACTGCAGAAGGCGCTGAACCCGCCCGGTGAGAATCGCATCGATCGCTTCGGCTGGACCTTCTGCCCGGGCGATAAGGTCATGCAGGTTGAGAACGATTACGACAAGGACGTATACAATGGCGATCTCGGCGTCGTGTCGCGCATCGCCACGGAGGAAGGCGAACTCGTCGTCGACTTCGACGGCCGCAAAATCACCTACGGCTTCGGCGAACTAGATGAGCTGGTGCTCGCCTATGCGACCACGATCCACAAAAGCCAGGGCTCGGAATACCCAGCCGTAGTGATCCCGCTGACGACCCAGCACTACCCGATGCTGCAGCGGAACCTGGTCTACACCGGCGTGACCCGCGGCAAACGCCTCGTGGTCCTCGTCGGGCAGCGAAAAGCGCTGGCGATCGCCGTCAAGGGAGCGCGGACGCGACGGCGGTGGTCAAAGCTGCGAGAGTGGCTTTCCGGTGGTGACCGTAGATCGGGCGGTAGATCCCTGAAGGATTCCGATGCTCAGGAGTCGGAAAACGGACAGGGTGAAAATCCACCTTGGTCGTAATCGCGACCAAAACAAGCTCGATCGAGGCAGGGCCGGTCAGTTCCTTGCCGCCGCCGGCAGCAACGTCCATGACATGGTCGCGAGGCAATTTCGCGCGCTGCGCCGATTGCGCGCCTGGGCTTAATCCGCGGTCGGGAGCGGGAAAGCGAGTGGGGCAGGGGAGGGGGGTCGGGTCAGAGTGACGCTGATCCGGGGTCGTCAGACTTCCCGTCAGTGACCGCCCTTTGACCGCAAAGGATTGGACCATAAAGTGTCTAGCTATCGTCCTAATCGCAGCTGCTCCTTGTTACCGCAACTCCCAGGCACCCCGGCGAACGACTTGCCGGAGCCGTTGAGCGACCTCGGAGGCGAACGCTGCGCACGAACGGGCGGCTGTGCAATTAGGTCGTACCTCCATTTCGGAACCGGCTGGCGGCGTAGCACGATGGCTCGGTGAACGGCTCCTCCCCGTTCATCATCTCGGCGAGCAATCGCCCGGTGACGGGCCCCAAAGTGAAGCCGTGATGAGCATGACCGAACGCGAACCACAGACCCTGGTGCGGTTCGCCTTTGCCGATCACCGGGACCATGTCGGGAAGACAAGGACGCCAGCCCATCCAGGGTTGAGGCTCCAGCCGTTCGGCGAGCGGAAACAATTCGCGCGCCAGCGGCTCATCGCGCGCTAATTGGACCGGGCTTGGCCGCGCGTCCCGATCGGCGAATTCGACCCCGGTGGTCAGGCGAATTCCCTTGCTCATCGGCGCCAGCGCAAAGCCGCCATCGGCATCACGCACGGGATGACCGGGCGTGGCATTTCCCCGTACGTCGTAATGCATTTGGTAGCCGCGGTTCATCGCCAAGGGGATGTCGTCGCCGAGCGGCCGAACGACATCGTCGGACTAGGGACCGAGCGCCACTACGGCTTCACGGGCCTCGATCGAGCCCGTCTTAGAAGCCACGCTCCAGCCATAGGGTTCCGAGACCAGGCGACGCGCATCCCCCTTGCGGAACCGCCCTCCCTTGCGGGTAAAGAGATCGGCATACGCCTTTGTCAACATGCCGGGATCGGATGAGGTCGGCGAGCAGCGGAAATGGATCGCGCCGATGATCGCTTCCGACACATCTGGCTCGAGCTCGCGCAATTGCCCCCGGTGAGCACGGCATAGTCGACGCCATATCTGTCGAGCCGGCGTGCCCTCGCGATCGCCTTGTACAGGCTCTTCTATGTGCGGAAACAATCGAGCCAGCCTCCGTGGTGCACAACGCTTTGAGCCGCGCCCCCGGCCTTGGCAATCGGCGCGTCATGCTCGTCAGCGCATCGCGCCATCAGCGGTGCGCGAGCGCGCAGCACCGCGAGCATGGCGAGCACCTGACCCGATGAGCACCACATCGCGGCCGCACTTTTATAGATGCACCGCCACGGAAACTCCCACCACTTCTGCTCCGAGAACGACCGCGTCCGCGCGGGCTCCCAGCCTGCGATCTTGAGGCTGACGCTTTTGCGGCGTTGGTGGCGCGTTTGCCGATGGATATTTACAATGAGGAGAGCGGTCCCGGATTTTCAACTGGCGAGGCACGCGCCGCCGATCGCTGATGCGATGCCGGGACCGAGGCGGGTCAGCTCCACATATCGCGCAGGCGGGCGCCAATGTCGACCGGTGCTCCCGGTTGCGATGGCATAGCATAGTCGTCGCGGTGTGGTGTGGCGGTGCGACGAGTGAAAAGCCCGAGGACCTCGTCCGGCAGAAAGCGCGAGCGCGGCGCCATCACTTGGCCGCGGCCGTGCCGGGGCTGATGCGTCAGGTAGAAACGCAGCGGCTGCAGCAGATGAAGATGTTCGCGTGCCCGGGTCATTGCCACATAGAGCAGCCGGCGCTCCTCGTCGATCTGCTCGGGCCTCCCGGTTGCCATATCCGAAGGAATACAGCCGTCGACGAGGTTGAGAACAAACACCACGTCCCATTCCTGCCCCTTGGCGGAATGAATAGTCGAGAGGATCAGATAGTCCTCGTCGAGCTGCGGGCGTCCGGCTTCGGCGCCGCTGGCAGCGGGCGGGTCCAATGTGAGCTCGGTCAAAAAGCGCTCGCGGGTGGCATAACCGGCGGCGATCTGTTCGAGCTGGTCGAGGTCTCCGGCCCGCGCCGCCGCATAATCGTAGAGGCGCTCGAGCTGCGGCTGATACCACTCGCGCACCAGCCCAATCTGGCCGCTCCATGGGGTGCCGGCATCGCGCAGTCGCTCGATCACATAGCAGAACTCCGGCCATGGCACGGATGCGGCGGCAGGAGGGGTAAACCGTGCGAGCGCCGTCGTGGCAAAGCCTTCGCGAGAGTGCCGATCGATGACGTCGCGGGCGGTTGCCGGGCCGATCCCGGGTTGCAGCTGAAGCGCGCGGATTCCGGCGACCGCATCGCGCGGGTTCTCGGCCCAGCGCAGGATTGCGAGCACATCCTTGATATGAGCGGCTTCTAGAAATTTGAGGCCGCCATATTTAACAAACGGGATATTGCGCCGACCTAGCTCGATCTCGAGAAGGTCGCTGTGATGAGCGGCGCGGAAAAGTACGGCCTGGCGGTTAAGGCTATTGCCCGCCTCCCGGTGTTCGAGGACATGGTCGGCGACATAGCTGGCTTGCGCCGCCTCGTCCTCAGCGCTGACCAGATACGGGAGTTCCGCCGATTGCTTTGTCGAATACAGCGTCTTGGCGAATCTCTCGCCGGCCCCGGCGATCACCGCGTTCGCGGCGTCGAGGATCGGTTGGGTCGATCGATAATTGCGTTCGAGAGCGATGACCGCGGCCGGCGGTGAAACGCTGTGCGGAAAGTCGAGGATGTTGCGCACCGCCGCGGCGCGAAACGAATAGATCGACTGCGCGTCATCGCCGACGACGGTGAGCCCGGACCCATCAGGGCGCAGCGCCAACAGGATTTCGGCCTGAAGCCGGTTGGTGTCTTGGTACTCGTCGACGAGAACGTGATCAAAGCGTCGGGAGATTTCGGCGGCGACGGCGGCCTCGGCCATCGCGTGACGCCAGTACACGAGGAGGTCGTCGTAATCGAGAACGTTGTTCTGCTGCTTCGCTGCGACATAGCCCTGAAAGAGGCGGCGGAGTTCACCCTGCCATTCGGCGCACCAGGGAAAAAATTCAACCAGCGTTTGTTCGAGCGGACAGCCGGCATTGACGGTGTACGAGTAGATCGCCAAGCAGGTGTCCTTGCGGGGGAATCGTGACCCGGTCTGCGACAGGCCGAGTTCGCTGCGCACCAGGTCAAGCAGATCTGCCGAATCGGCGCGGTCGAGGACGGTAAAGGTTGGCTCAAGCCCGATTGACCCGGCATGGAGCCGCAACAGGCGGTTGCCGATCGCATGAAACGTCCCCGACCAGGGCAGAAGCGACGACGACGTCGAGATGCCACGAGCAGCATCGCCGCGCCCTTCTGCCAGGATCAACTGGCTCCGGCGGGCCATTTCAAGGGCGGCGCGCCGGGTGAAGGTCAACAGCAGAAGGCGCCGCGGGTCGCTGCCGTTCATGATCAGATGAGCCACCCGGTGGGCAAGCGTCTTGGTCTTGCCGGTGCCTGCGCCGGCGGCGATCAGCAACGCCGGCGGCGGTGCAGGATGGTCGCCGATGCCATATTCGACAGCACTGCGTTGTTCTGGATTGAGGCCGTGCAGATGCCGCGGGCCATCGATCGCTTGCAGCTTGGTGTTCCTTTTCCGTTCACCCTAGGCGATAGCATCGACGCGACAAGCGTCGCAATGCTCGTAGCCGGGTCGGGGAAAGCTCAGCCTACGCCATTGTCCGGAGCGCACGCTGGATCAATTCGCTGCGTGGCCGTGCAGCGAATCGCCTTTCTTGCGACGCCTGCCCAGCGCGATCGGCGCGGCTCTGCTGATCGTCAGCCAGGCAGGCCCGGAACTTGGCCTCGGTAATCGGAATAGCGACCAACCCCACAGCGGCAGGGCGCGATGCCATCGAAGCGCGTTGCCGAACGGACGCGAGGGGTTCGCGCGCACGTGACGCCCAGCGGCGGCGGCGTTGTCTGGAGAGCCGGGCGTGATGCCCATCAGCAGATCTGCCGATGGCTGACCAGGGTGATTCGGCCGCGCTACCAAGCCTTTGTTAAGAGGGAGGTTGGGTCGTGCCGGTCTTAAGGCGGGAGCGAACCTGGTTACCTCGGACCTACGGAGGCAGGCGGAGGTCAGCGTGATGATGGGTTGCGAATCGATTTGTGGTAACGATCGAGCTACCGTAAATCGCCAAACACTACGGGTTATCAGGGGTTTGTAGACATGGCGGCGGGCACGACAGGCACCGGACGGCCGCCATCGATTTTCTGGTTCGGGTGCTCATTACCGAGAGGTATCGGTGGAGAGCCTGCTCTCCGAATAAATCGACGGTTGCGACCGGAAATTGACACATCGAGCATAGCCGCTCGGTCCGATTTCGTCCTCGCGGATCAGATTCGCGTCGCGAAGGTCTTTGATTGGCTTGCGTCCCATTCGTCCCGCGTGACAGGCATCGATCCCGGTCTCATCCGATAGGGCGACTGAATTGACGCTGTCCGAACAGACGCCCAACCTCGGTTATTGGCCGTCTTATTGGCGCATGAGGTGCAGCAGCGATCCGCTGAGTCTCACTCAATCCGCAAGGATTTGACGCAGTTTGGACGGCCCATCAAGCTGAAGCCGGTTATGCAGCTTTCTCTCCCGGCGCATTGGTTTTCGTCAGTCTTGCGCGAGAACCCGCGGCAGAGTTTTGGGCTGTCGGAACCGCGGATTTCCGCGGCTTTGACGAGCCTTTGGCAGGGTTCTCCAGTCCGCAGAGCGGGGACTCGACGACTTCAGTTCAGACCATGAGCCCCGCAAACTGACGCTTGAACTCATAGTTTTATGCGGGGGCAGCCTTTGCAGCTGTAGACCTGCTGGTGCGACCCAGTGAGCGGCGTGGGGTCGGTGTAGCGAGCACCGACCCCACGCCTAACTGACGGATGGAGAGTACTTCCATGCGACAGCTATCTGTGTGTAAAGCACACACCTGCCTGTTGCCAACCTCTGATTGTAAAATTGCCCTGTCCCGACCGAACCGTCGGCAGCGGTGACTCGTCATGACCGCGCTGAGCATCCCAGCCGCACTGACGCTAGCGCTGCACTGTGCCCCGGCCGAGGACCCCGGGATGCTGGTCGCGATCGCGCGGCAGGAAAGCGGCCTCGAGACGATGACCTTGCACGACGACACCTCGGGACAGGTGCTTCGGGGCGCGGGCGTGGTCGAAATGGCGAGGCGGCTGATCGCCGCCGGCCACTCGGTCGACCTCGGCGCCTGGCAGATCAACAGCCGCAATTTGGCGCTGCTGGGTCTGGGCGTCGCCGATGCGTTCCAGCCGTGCAAAGCCGTGGCGGCCGCCGCCCGGCTGATCGAGTTGTTCAGCCGCTACAACACCGGCAGCCCGTCGCGGGGGATTACGAACGGGTACGCGCGTGCGGTTCTGACCGCCATTAGCGCGGTGAAGGCCGCCGGTCCGGCGCCGCAAGCAACGGCGGCCACGAACCAACCGCAGCCCCCGACCGCCGCCAATCCATTCACCAAGCCCTCGCCAACCGGGCGGGAGCTAGTGTTCGCAAACGAAGGAAAATAGCCGATGTCGTGGCTCACGATCGTCCAGACAGTTTCAACCTTCGTCACCGGCACGTTCGGGACAACCTTGGTGATCATCGCCGTCGCGATTGCCGGCGCGCGGGCGATGCTGCATGGCAGCTGGAGCCACTTCTGGAGCGCGATCGGCGGCGGAGCCGTCCTGGTCTGCGCCTCCTGGGTGGTCCAGACGTTCCTCGGCGCCGGCTAGAAAGATGACCGAGCAGGAGAAGAGGCTACTCCGGGACGTTCGCCAAGGCGCGCGCGTGGCTTGACGATGTCGCCGGGCGCGACGTGCGGGTGACCCCTAGCGCGTGCGGCCAAGGCGGCCAGGCAGGTTTTCGGCCGGAGTACGATGATCTTTGGGATTTAATCGTCGCGTTCGACACCGCTTTACCGGCGATCCACATCGCTGAAACCAATGCTCGAGTTGATGCCCGGGCAGGCCGGATGCCGGGCCTAGGCGGCAATATAGCCGACCGCGACCGGTGCCGCTGACATGGCCGGCCGCGAAATGCTCTACCTCGCCCTGACGCGCCCGGCGCTGACCTGGGGCGTGCCGTTCGAGGCGCTGGCGCTGAACGTTATGGTGACGTTCGCCGCCGGCCTCGAATTGTCGGCGCCGACGATCTGGCGCTCGCCGGTGTTGTTCTGGGCGGCGGCGATCCCGATCCACATGGGACTGCGGCGGCTCACGTCATGGGATTACCACTGGTTCCGCACGGTGCGGCTCTGGGTGCTGACGGTGTGCACCGGGTGCTGCACCTTGGATAGCCTGCCAACCCAGCCGGCGCGGTCGGGCCGCGAGGTGGCGAGCAGTGGTTAAGCGGTGCCCCGAGGCTCTGCTCGGCGACAAAATCCCGCTCGAAGATCACATCGCCGACGACGTGGTGCTAACCAGGGGCAATGGCGTCCTGGCGATGTTCTCGGCTGATGGAGTTTTCCCCGACACCGCCGACGACACCGACATCGCCGCGTGGTTCGACCGGCTGCACAACGCGCTGAAGAACATCGCGGCCGAGGATGTCGAGCTGACGGTCTACCAGTGCCGCGGCGAGGCCGACCCTTCGGGCTACGAGGCGGGGCTGCACCGCGCGCCGTTCGCACGCAAGCTGGAGACAGCCTATCGGGACAGCCTTTTTCGTGGGCTGCTGTATGCGAACCGTCTGTTCCTTGCGGTCCAGGTGCATGCGCCGCCGGCAGCAGCGCAGAGCGTTGCTCGGTTCCTGGCCGACGCGGGCACCGACCCGCGGGTCGGGATCAACGAACGAAAGAGCCGGCTCAATGAGATTTGCGATCTGCTGCAAGCGCAGCTCGGCCTGTTCGGTCTGCGCCGCCTCGGCTACGTCCGGCGCGGGCGGGTGATCTTCGATGAGATCGCCGAGGCGATTGTCTTCGCGATGACCGGCGCCTGGCGCCAAATCGGCGCCACGACCGGGCGCATGGGCCATGCCATGTTCTCCGAAGCCCTGCGGTTCCGGCGCAAGCATCTCGAGATCCATGGCGCCGGCGATCCGGCCTATGCCGCGATGTACGCCTTCAAGGAATATCCGGCGACCACCTGGCCCGGGATGTTCCACGGGCTGGCGGTGGCGCCCTACCGCTGCACGTTGATGCAGTCCTACCGTTTCCTGTCCAACGCGGCCGGGATGGGTGCGGTCGGACGTAAGCAGAACAAGATGCTCGCGGCCGGGGACAAGGCGCTCAGCCAGTCCGAGGCATTGACCACGGCGGCCGACGAGCTGATGTCGCGCAAGTGGGTGCTGGGCGACCATAGCCTGGTCCTGATCGCCTTTGCCGACAGCCCGCGCGCGATCGCGGAGGTCGGCAATGCCGCCTGGCGCGACCTCGCGGCGTGCGGGCTAGTGGCGACCCGTATGACGCACGCCCTGCCGGCGGCCTATCTGTCGATGCTGCCATGGAGGCGGGTTCTGGCGGCCGCGGCCAGGCTTTGTGAAGTCGTCGAACTTTGTTGCCTTCGCACCGCTCTACAACTGGCCGGCGGGCGAGGAGCGCGGCCACTGGCCGGGACCGCCGATTGCGATCTTCCGTACCCTGGCCGGGACACCCTATCGCTTCCACTGGCAGGTCGGCGATGTCGGCAACACGCTGATCACCGGCGCCACGGGATCGGGTAAAACCACCTTGGCGGCGTTCCTGCTCGCGATGACGGCGGGGCGCGCCCGTATCGTGGCGCTCGACCATAAGCGCGGCTGGGACCTGCTGATCCATCGCATGGGTGGCGACTATGCCGTGCTCGGGGCAGGGGAGCCGCACTTCGCGCCGTTGAAGGCGCTCGACGCCACGCCGCGCAACATCGAGTTCCTGACCGATCTGATCCGCGGCTGCATCGGCGGGAGGATGACCGAGGAAGAAGGCCGCCGCTTGGCACTCGGATTGTCCACGATCATGGAGTTGCCTCCCGAGGACCGTGGGCTCGGCGAGCTGCGAGCATTCTTCGACAACGAACCGGAAGGGGCGGGGGCTCGTCTCGAAAAGTGGTGCTGGGGCGGCGAACTCGGCTGGGTCATCGACGCGCCGGTCGACACCGTCCGCTTCGGGCAATTGAACGGGTTGGATACGACGGCGCTGCTGGAGAACGAGCGCGCTCGCGGGCCGGCGCTGGCCTATCTCTACCACCGGATATCGCTATTGCTCGACGGCACGCCGCTCTTGATCCCGTGCGACGAGGGCTGGCGGGCCCTGATCGATCCGACCTTCCGCGCCATCATCGAGAAGCAGCTACGCACGATCCGCAGCCGCAACGGCGCCGTCGTGTTCATCACCCAATCGCCGCGCGACATCATCGACAGCGGCATCGTCAACATCCTGGTCGAGCAGTGCCCGTCGCAATTTCATCTCGCGAACCCGCGCGGCACCCGTGAGGACTATGTCGACGGCCTCAAGCTGAGCAGCGGGCAATTCGAGGCGTTGCGCGGATTGCAAGGCGGCGAGGGGTTGTTCCTGCTGGTGCAGGGCGACAAGAGCGTTGTCGCGCAACTGCCGATGCGAGGCCTGGACCGCTTTATCCGCGTGCTGTCGGCGCGCGAGGAAGACCTGCAGCGGGTTGATCGCATCGGCACCCGTGTCGACACTTCCCAGGAAATGCGGGAGGCCGCGGAATGATCCGCGCCAGACGCGTGCTTCTCGGCATGGCGGCGGGCATCGCGCTCGCTGGCCGGCTATTCGCCGCCGGCGCGCGCTGACTTGCCGGTGATCGATACGGCGGCCTTGGGCCAATGGGCTCAGCAGCTTCAGAACGATGTCAAGGCCTATGCGCTCGATCTCCAGCGTTATGCCGGTGAGGTCAAGTCGTGGGCGACCCAGAATCTGCAGTGGCTGCAGCAGGTTCAGCAATACACAACGCAGCTGCAACAATACACCAATGAGCTGACGATGCTCGAGAATTGGGTCCACAACCCAAGTCTCGGCGGGGCGATGGGGTTGTTAAACATCGCGGGCCTGGGCAACAGCCTGCCGGTCAACGCTTATGCGGTTTTGAACCTGGTCAACGGCCGCTCTTACGGTGCAGGGCGGCCTGCCGGAAATCTCGGGCGTGCTGTCCAGCCTGTCGAGCCTGACCGCGGGCGCCTACTCGGCCAACCATGTCTACACCCCGACCGATGCCAGTTGGGCCAGCCAGGAGCTGGTTTCAAACGCCAACAGCATCGCCGGCGAGCAAGGTGCGGCGCAGGCGGCCTACACCGATTTGCAGACCCACGCCGCGGCGCTTCAGGCGCTGCGCGATCATCTGACCGCCTCGAGCTCGCCCAAGGACGTCCAGGACGCCCAGGCGCAGATCGAGCTTGAGCAAGTCTGGACGACCAACGAGGCCGCCCAGCTCACGGCGATCAACGCAGCCTATGCCGCGCAACGCGACGCGACGAAGCAACGCGCGAACGAGCAACTGGCGAAAGACCTGGATGCCTTCACCGGCGACACGACCCCATAAAAACTAGCTCCAAAGGCTATGCATTATGACCGTCATATCTCGCCCACTTCTCGTTGCGACCGTGATCGGCGTCTCCTCGGCCGTCGGGCTCGCTGTGATTGTCTATTTGGTGGTCCCCAACCGGCCGCCGGTAGCGAGCTGGGTCACCCCGCCGGCCCGGATGGTGCCGCGCCCGCCAGATGTCCGCACGGTGACGTGGTTCAAGGCGCACGTTCCGGAGCTACAGGCTAAGCTCGCCGCGTGCAAAGACAACCCCGGCGAAGCACGCACTGATGCTGAATGCGACAACGCTCAGCATGCTCAATGGGATCGGAGCTTCGATGCTTTTCTAGGTAAGTCAAAGTGATTGTCGGTTTGGGCGGTTTGTTGCTCGCGATTTACATGTTTCAGCACGGCCACTGGTTTATCGCGTTGGTCGCCTTCGCTGCGATGGCGATCGGGTTCTGTTGGCCTAGCTGGTGGATGCCGCGTCAATGATCAGCACCTCAACATTTTTCGCCTCACTCTATACAGCGCTCATCACGCCGCTATTGGCGCAGCTCGAGGCGATGATCGGGACGGTGATCTCGACGATGGCGCCGATCGCTACGGCGATGGCTGTCATTGCGGTCGCCGTCAGCGGTGCTGAGGTCGCGTTCGGACAAAAGACATTCTCGGGATTTAAAAGGGACGTGGCGATTGCGGCTATCGTCGCCGTGCTCGCAACGAGCACGTATTATACACAATATATTAGCAATCTGTTTCTTACTGGCGTACCGAATACGCTAGGAAACGCCCTGGGAGCAACAACAAATCCGGCGTCCTCTCTCGACCATGTCTTGAATACCGTAGTCAAGGCGACGTTTGAGGATTATCACCAGCTCCCGTGGGGATTGATGTCGATCCCGCTTGGCCTCGGCCTTATCGTGATATTGGCTGTAACTGTCACGTGCCTGCTTTTTAGCTTCGGCATTTACATGACGGCGACAATCATCAACGTCGTCGTCGTGCTAATCGGCCCGGTATTTCTGATTTTAGGTATCACACCCATCACCCGGCGCTTTACCGCGGGCTGGTTCAGCGTCTTGGTTGGCGGGTGCATCACGCAAGTTCTGGCGCTCGGCGTGATCCAGCTTATGGCAACCGCCGAATTGACTATGATTCAAGGTTTTATCACGGCGGCGGCCCCGGCCGCCGGCGGTGACAATAGCATCGTGATCCTGTGGGGCCTGACCGAGTCGGCAATGCTGCTTGGGCTGACGGCGGCGGCTGTAAAGCAAATCCCTGCGATCTCTCGCGCCGTCGGGCATGGCGTCTACCATAGCAGTGCTGGGCTTCATGCCGCGACATTCGGCGCCGGTGCGGCACTCGGTAAGGCGGCGACAGGTGGTGTTTCGCGTGGTGCCGGTGCGGCAGTGGGCGCCGCTGTCTACATGGCCGGCGGTCCGCCGGGCGAGCGACGGCATCCCCTGGCGGGCAAGGCGCCGGTCGGCCGCTCGCTCAGCAGAGGAGATCGTTAAAATGATCAGGCTCGCATGGCTCGCGCTTGCCCTTTGCTTTCTGGCGGCCTGCGCCAACACCAGCGACACGCCGTTGCCGATGGTGCACCAGGACGATCCGACCTGGGGGCTGGTGCCCGACCACCTCGATTTCGGGGCGCTGCCGCAGTGAACGCGATCAGCAAGATCTCGCCGTGGACGGCGAAGCCGCTGAGCGACGCGGCGAAGAACGCAAAATTCCGCGCTGTCATGGATCTGTCGGCGGAGCGCGTCATCCTGGGCCGGTCCGCAATCGTCACCGGCTGGGTGATCGGCGGCGTCGGGGTGGCCTGCTTCGCCGCTTCGATCTTCGGCTGGGTGACCTTGCTGCCGCTGAAGACGAGCGAGGTCAAATTCTTCCTGGTCGACAAATCGACCGGCATCATCGGCGAGCCGGTCGGGCTCCAGGATGCGCCGAAGCTGTTCGGTGCTGCGGTCGAGCAGCAATACCTCAAACGCTACATCGAGGCGCGCGAGGGGTGGGTCCCCGAGATGGACGAGCGCGACGACCATGTCACCAAGCTGATGTCGACGCCGGACGAGCAGGCGCGCTACGCGGCCGGCCGCAACGCGCCGTTGAGCCCGGTCAAGGCGCTGGGCAAGGACGGTCATGTCAGCGTCGAAAACTTCCGGTTCCACCCGCTGGCGCATCGGCAAGGACGGCGAGACGCGCCGCTACCTGGTGCAGTTCGACCGCACGGTCTGGCGCGGCGCGAACAAGGATCCGACGCAGCCCTGGAGTGCGACCGTCGATTTCCAGTGGCATCCCGAACTGCCGATGCGGCCGGATGACCGCAGCGACAATCCCGGGCGGGTTTCAGGTGCTGGGATACAGCGCCAGTTCCGACAGCCCGGACCAGAGGAGGCAGTGATGCGTATCGCCTCGGCAATCCTGCTCGCCTCGGTCTCGCTGGCCGCGCTCGGCCAGGCCGCGTCGGCCAGGACACCACGCAGAGTGCCGCGCAGATCCGCGTCGTGCCGTACTCGCCATTGCTGCGCACCGAGATCATCGGCGTCATCGGCCAGCCGACCACGATCACCTTCCCGCCGGGCGAGAGCGTCTATCGCGTCGTGCAGACCGGCAAACCCAACAAGGATGGCGCGCTGGCGGATGCGGGCTGGCAGGGGGCGGCGCCGTCGGAGATCAAGGACACGCCGCTCGGCAATAACCTGACCTTGTGGCCGGTGATGCCCGGAGAAAGCACGATGACGGTGATCACGATGTCATCCGCGGGCGCGCAGAAGGTCTATCCATTTCGGCTGCTGGCGCGGCCCGATGCCGACGGCGCCGCGGACGCGCCGGGCGTTGTGCTGAACCTGATCTTCAGAGGCGGCGCGCGCCGGTAACAGCAGCGCCGCCGGCGGCCCAGAAGGCGGATGTTGTCCGGACGAGGGCCACTCGGCACAGCGTCAGCACGATCGCGCAGGCGGCGGCCGAGGAACAATTGCGGACCGACGCCTTCAATGGCGCCGATGGCATCATGCCACTACTTGGCCAAGGGCCGGCGGCCGACCCCGATCCAGCCCCGCTGCCCGATGGACAACGGGCAATGGACCTTGATGCGGTTTCCGGGGCTGTCCGAGAAACCCGCGGTCTATGTCGTCGGCGACGACGGCAGCGAACGGCTCGCCCGGCAGCATGGTGCCGGTGATTTTGTTGTGGTCGAAGAGATCGCGCCGCACTTCCGGCTGCGGCTCGGCCCGAATGTGCTCGACATCATCAACACCGCTTATGACCCGGCCGGCAAGCCCGCCGGCACCGGGACGACGACGCCGACGGTTCGAGCGCGACATTCTGCAGGCGAAAGCCCGATGAGCGAGTTTCGCGCCAACGACGCATGGGAGGAGGACGAGGAGCCCGAGCCGCTGCCGATCTGGCGACGGCGGAAATGGCTGCTGATCGCGCTCGGGGTCGTGGTGCTGCTGGCCTTCCTCTTCACCCGCGGCAAGCCGCAGCACACGCCGGAAGCGCAGAAGGGGGATGAGCCGTTTATCGGCGTGGTTGTGCCGTATCAGGCGGCAAAGGCCGACGCGCCTGCCGTCGTCGCCGGCAACGACCACGCCGGCGCCCACACCGGTCTCGGCACCGCCGATCATGCCAGCCCTTCGCGGACAGCTGCCGGCGGCGTGGGGCCGCCGGTTCGGCCGGCGATGCTGTCCTATGTGGTGCCGCATACCGACGGCCCGAAGCCGGCGACGGCGATGCCCGCCGATCCGCCGCAGACCGGCCTCGCGTTCCAGGCGTCGAGCCTGCCGGGCGTCAAGGCGTCGCCGGCGATCGACGACACCTATCAGCTGATGCCGGGGCTGTTGCCCTGCGTGCTCGATACCGCGATCGAGAGCGACCTGCCCGGCCCATTGCTGTGCCATCTGCCGGGGCCGGTCTACAGCCCCAAGGGCGTGCTCTTGATGGAGGCGGGGACGCAAGTCATCGGCCGCTACGAGTCGATGGGCAAGAACGGCGGCAGCCGGCTACTCGGCGGTTTCGACCTACGCCCACACCCCCAACGGCATCTGGGTCCCGCTCGCCGGCAACCCGATGGCGGACGATCTCGGGCGCACGGGCTTCGATGGGGCGGTCGACAATCACTACCTCGAGCGCTTTGGCGGGGCGGTGATCCTGAGCCTGACCGAGAGCGGTCTCGGCATCGTGCAGGCGGCCGTCTCGAAGGGCGGCAACACCTACATCTCGACCGACAGCGCCAACAATCTCGCCGAGCAGATCCTGCAGGCGCAGATCAACATCGCCCCGACCTTTTCGAAGCACCAGGGCGAGACGATCGCGATCTGGCTGACGACACCGATCGACTTTTCCGACAGCTACAGACTGCGACCAGGCGCGGCAATGAGAAACGGCGAAACCACGCTGCGCCACCTGCTGGCCCCGATCCAGGACGTGCTGGACGATCCGGCGACAACCGAGGTGGTGGTGCAGCGGCCGGGCGAGGTCGGGATCGAGCAGCACGGGGAGTGGTCCTGGCGTAATGTCGAGGCGTTCGACTTCCAGCGGCTGGATGCGATCGGCCTCTTGGCCGGCTCGCTATTGTCGAAGCCATTCGATCCGGCACACCCGATCTGCATGACGACCTTGCCCGACGGCCAGCGCTGCACCCTGTGCCGGCCGCCGGTGACCGCCCCGGGGACGATCTCGGTCACGATCCGCATCCCGTCGAAGGCGGTGCACAGGGTGCGCGATCGCTGACTTCGGCGATCTGATGCGGCATGCGGCAAACCGGCCCGACGGGCACAGCGACGCCGATGCGGAACTGCTCGCCCTCTACCAGGCGCAGGACTGGCCCGCCTTCTTCGCGCTCGCGGTCAAGGCGAAGAAGACGATCGCGGCGACCGGCAGCACCGGATCAGGCAAGACCTCGCTGTTGCGGCGGCTGATGCAGGAGATCCCGGGCGACGAGAGACTGGTGACGATCGAGGACACCGACGAATTCGGCCCGCTGCCATTGCGCAACCGCGTCTCGATGTTCTACGGGTCGGCGAACGTCTCGGCCGAGAATGCGGTCGAAGCCTCGTTGCGGATGCGGCCCGATCGCGTCGCGATGCAGGAATTGCGTGGTGCGGAAGCCTTCGCCTACCTCCGGCTGCTGGCCGCCGGCCATCCCGGCGGTTTGACCACCTGGCACGCCGAGGAGGGCGACCCGTTCACGCCGCTGGCATTGATGGCGAAGACCAGTGAGGCGGGCCGGAACATCCCCGACGACAAGCTACTGGCGATCCTGCGCAGCTTGATCGACATCGTCGCGTTCTGCCGCCGCGACACGCACGGGTTTTCGGTGCCGTCGGTCTACTACCGCGCCGCGGAAGCCGTGTAATAGGACGGCGGCCGGGTGGCCCGGCATCGAATCCAGCCTTCCCCCGAAAGGATCGATCATGCCTCGCGTGATGCTGCGGCCGCTCGCCTTGATCCTGGCGGCCATTTCGGCCGCGGGCTTGTGGCTCGTCGCCGCTTCGGCGCTATGGAGCAAGGGCACCGGGACGCCGTTCACGCCCCTCGCCTGGTGGGATGCGACGCAATGGTGGCTGGCCAACTGGTGGGTGAACCTTTGGCTGGTATTGGCCGCGGCGGTGCCGACGGTCTTTCTGGCGATGCTGCTGCTCGGTCTGTTCCAGGTTTGGCGTTTACGCTACCGCGGCCGGCGCAGATTGACAGCACGGCCGGGCGGCGCTGTGCGGGCGATCGAACGCGGCGTGACCGACAACCACGGCCATACCCAATGGCGATCGATGGCTGACGCCCGCAAGCTGTTCCCAGGCCCGCACAAGCTCTATGGCGGCATCGTCGTCGGCGAGGCGTATCGCGTCGATCAGGACCGCAAGGTCGCCGGGATGCCATTCGGCCCCCGCGACGAGCGTACATGGGGCATGGGCGGCAAGGCGCCGCTATTGATCGACCCTTGCACTGAGGGTAGCGGGCACAGCCTCATCTTCGCCGGGCCGGGCGGCTTCAAGACGACATCCGCGGTCTCGACGGTCCTAGCCTGGATCGGTAGCAGCGTAATTCTCGACCCGTCGATCGAGCTCGGGCCGATGCTCGACGGCGCATTGCGGCGCCAACGTAAACAGGTCGTGCACATCGGCATCCCCAGCGAGGACGAAACCCTGCCACCGGCCACCGGCTTTAACGTGCTGGGCTGGATCGACATCACCCACCCCGAGGCCGAACTGCACGTCAGGAGCGTCGTATCGTGGATTTACGATGAAGCGGCGGCTGCCGGTTCCGGCCGCGGCGAAGACCCGTTCTTCGCGCCGATGGGCCGCGCGCTGGTGACGTGTCTGTTGGCGCATCTGGTATGGTCCGATCTCGAAGCGGGCGACATCAGCCTGGCGACGCTCGCGCGCGGGATCGCGGTTCCCGAAGACGACATGCTGACCCTGTTGGCGGGGATCCGGGCCTCGAGCCGCAGCCGGATGGCGCGGCGCATCGCCGCCACCTTGATGAAGTGCAAGGCGGAGGAGACCTTCAGCGGCGTCTATCTGAACGCCGCCAAGGGCATCGAATGGCTGTTCACCAGCGCTTACGCCGAGATGGTGTCGGTTGGCGACTTCGATCCGCGCGCCCTGCTGATCGGCCGGACTACCGTGTTTTTGAATATCAGCCTGCGCACCCTCGAGACGACACCGGCGATTGCCCGGGTGCTGGTAGGCGCCCTCTTAAATACGGCTTACATGGCCGATGGCTGGACCCGGGGGCGGGTGTTGTTCCTGCTCGACGAGGCCGCGCGGCTCGGCCGGATGAAAACCCTGGAAACCGCGCGCGACATCGGCCGCAAATACGGCGTCTCGTTGCATTTGCTGTTTCAGTCGGTCGGTCAGATGACCGAGGCCTGGGGCCGCGAGGGTACCCGCGCCTGGATCGATGCCGCCGCCTGGGTCGGCTATGCGGCGATACGTGCCGGCGGCGCCGGCAAGGATCTCAGCGACCAGCTCGGCGCCCATGGTGTCCTGGCCTGGTCCGAAGGCGACAATCAAGGGCGGCAAAAGCCGTTCGGCCTGAACTTCGGTTCGACCTCGCGCGGCATCAACGTCAACGTCCATGAGATCCGCCGGTCGCTGATCGCGGCATCCGAGATGCAGCAGGATCTGCGCGACGACGAAATTATCATCGTGCCGGCTAACGGTCTGCCGATCCGCTGTGGCCGGGCGATCTATTTCAGAAGGCCGGACATGGTTGCGAAAGTCGCAAATAATCGGTTCGCCATCACCCCGGCGACCCCAGCAGCGGAGTAACGGTAATGGTAGATCAGGTCTCGCGGGCACGGACTCAGCTGCACCACGCACGCGAGATCCGCGAGGAACGGGCTGCCGAGTTCTGGCAGCGCACGATCATCGAAGGCCGCAACCAAAGCCAGGCCGGCGAGCAGATCAAAGCGGGCGAAAAGCCAGCGGAGAAAAAACGGCCGCCGAGGCAGCCGCGGTCATCGTGACCTGGCACGACAGTCGCTCGCCCGCACCCGTACCGTGAAGCACCTCAGAACGGTCCCGCAAAACCCCCATCGGAGCGTGGCGGCAGACGCGCAATTTGGGGCACAGACCAAGGCACTCCTGACGGAGTGCAAAAACGAGCCTAGATAATGATGACCTATCGCGTTGGCGCCTGCGCATCGCCCTCAGCCGGCAAGGCGATGGCCGAATACTACCTTGCCGGGACGCTGAAGACCGAACCGACGAGAGCCGCCGAGTATTACACCGGGACCGAAGCGAGGGAAGAGCGCGCAGCGGAGTTCTGGCGCGGCGCCATCAGGGAGGGCCACCTGGCTGCCGGCGGCACGGTCGCCGAGTTGCGGCCCGACCTCTCGCCGGCCTTGGCCGCGCGCCTCGGCATCGCCAACCCCGAGCGGCCGCTGACCCAAGCCGGTATTGCGAATTTGTTGAATGCGACACGACTTGATGGCAGCGCAATTGTCGGGCGCAAAAAGCACACCGCGACCCGCAGCGTCGCCGAGGTGTTCGATCTCGATCCGAAGCAGCCGGCATCACCGGAGGCAATCCGCAACGTGCTCGCCGGCAGGCGCGCTGACGGGGGCGTGCCGCAGACGGAAGCCGGGAAGGCATTGCCGGCGGAAATCGTCGAGGGCGCGCGCAAGCGGTTCAAAGCGGCGCTGGGCGTGCCGACGCACCGCGAGGCAACCGCCGCCGAAATCGCGCAGCTGGAGAACGGCCATCTGGCAACCGGCAGGCTGATCGACATGGTGGATTACCGCCGGCAGATCCACGCCACACGCCCGCCGGTCGGTTTTGTCGACATGACGTTTTCCGCCGACAAATCGTTGTCGGTCGCCTGGGCGTTAGCGCCGACCGAGGCGGAACGGACCGCGCTGTTGGATATTCACCGCCATGCCGTTGCCGACGCGATGGCCTACGCCGAGACACATCTTGGCGTTGCTCGCCGGGGCCAGGGCGGCGGGGAGGGGGTCGAGACCGGCGAGCTCGGGTGGATCAGCTTCCAGCACTACACCGCGCGGCCGGCCGTCGATATCGAGCGGCGGGACAAGCAAGGTCGGGCCTACACGGACATCCGCGAGGTGCCGTTGCAGACGGCGGACCCGCAGCTTCACACCCATGTGACGGTGCTCAACAGCGTCCTGACCGACAGCGGTCGCATCGGTGCCATCGATCTTGACCGGTTGGCTGGGCGGGTCAAGGAGCTGGGTGCGGTCTACCACGCCAACGTCGCGGCCCGGGGTCGCCAGCTTGGCATCGAGACTGTACTCGATGAGCGCACCGGTGCGGCGCGGCTCGCCGATATCCCGCATTCGATACGCGAATTGTTCAGCAAGCGGACGATAGAAGCGCAGGATGCGGCGCGCGATTTCGCGGCGCGCAGGGGTATCGACTGGGATGCGATCACCGCTGACCAGAAGATTGCCTTGTTAAAGGCTGGGGCGGCTGAAACCCGGCAGGCTAAAAAGGAGACAGCGGAGGGGCTGGAAGAGAAAAGCGATTTCGTAGTGTGGCACGAGCAAGCCGCGGCGGCTTCCTATCGCCATCGCAGCGTGTTGCGGCCGGACGAGATCACGCCCGCGCAAGCCCCGGAACAGCGCCACGAGGTCGCCTATCACACGGCCCTGCCATTGCTGGCGGGGGAGCTCAGTCGCCGTGCCGTGTTGGACGGCCAGGAATTGCGCGAGATCGCGGCACGGGCATTGATCGTTGCCGGTATCGGCGAACGGCCGGGCGACGACATTGACGCTGTGCTGAAAAGCTTCCGCGAGCGGGGAGTCTTACAGGACGGCCAGCAGGTGGCGCTGCTGTGGGGCAGGGGGGCTTCCCTGCGCGGCAAGGAGCGCTGGAGCGTCACGACGGCGCTGCATATCGACCAGGAACGCGAGGTGATCCGGCTGGCCAAGACCGCCTCGCTCGATTTGTCGGGGGCTTTGCCGGCGGCACAAATTGACCGTGCGGCAGATGCTTTCCTGGCGCGCAGTCCGACGATTGATCCCGCGGCCGAACAATGGCAGGCCCAGCGGGCGATGATGACCAAGCTCGCCACCGGAGGCCGCCTCAGTGTCGCGATCGGCGTTGCCGGCAGCGGCAAGAGCACCGCCTTGGCCCCGCTGGTGGAGGCCTGGAAAGTCGACGGGCGCGAGGTGTTCGGCATCACCCTGGCCTGGCGCCAGGCGGCCGATCTGCGGTCGGCCGGCATCGCCGAGAGCGCCTCGGTCGCGGCCTTCCTCAAACGCGTCGAGACTGGGCGTTATATGCCCGACCGCAACAGCGTCGTGGTCGTCGACGAGGTCGGGTTGCTCGGCACCCGACAGATGCTCGATCTCTTACGGCTGCAGCAGAGAACCGGGATGCAGATCGTTATGGTCGGCGATCCCAAGCAATGCCAATCGATCGAGGCCGGCCCGGTCATCGAGCTGTTGCGCAAAGCCATTGGCGAAGAGGCCGTTCCGGAGATCCTGACCTCAATCCGCCAGAAGACCGAGCGCGAGCGCGAAATCACCGGCTTGTTCCGCGCCGGTCGCGCTGCCGAAGCGCTGGAAATGAAGCAGCAAGACGGGACCGCCGAGCTGGTGGCCGGTGGCCGGCAGGCGACAGTGCAACGGGTGGCCCGGCTGTGGCGCGAGCGGCTCGAGGCCAACCGCGCCGATCCCGAGTTCAAATTGACCGTCTCGGCGCCGACCAACGCCGATACGCGCGAGATCGGTGCCGCCATTCGGGCCGAGCGGCGCCGTGCCGGCGAGATCAGCGACGATGCCAAAGTCTTGGACGCGACGGACCGCAACGGTGACACGTACCGGCTGGCGGTCGCGATCGGCGACCGCGTGCGTCTCTATGATCGCGTCCATGACGCGCGTGTCCCAGGCCGCAAGACTGTCCTTGCGAATAACGGCGAGGTCGTCGAAATCCGCTCACTGACCGACGAGGGCATGATCGTGCGCAACGATGCCGGCGTCGAGGGGCTGGTCGCGTGGCATAAGATCCCGCATGCGGTCCTTCATCGCGTCAGGCGAGATGTTTTCGGCACCCTCGGCGATGCCCTGGATCAGGCCAGTATCTTCCTGCGGGAAAAAACCTTTGGGGATCTCGATGAACAGTATGCCGGTCAGGGCGACGGTCGAGATCATGACCATCAAGGTGACAAAACGGTGGCGCAGCGCCACCACCAGACCCCGATCGTAAGCCGCGGTCAGGCCGTTAAAGAACCGCTCGAGCGCGCGCGAGACGAGGCCCGGATGCGTCTCGCCCTCTGCTGTCAGCACACGGGCGCACATCATCGGCGTCAAGGTCAAGGAGACGATAACCGAGATCAGGATCGCCACGACGACGGTGACGGCGAACTCTCGGAACAACAGGCCGACAATGCCGCTCATCAGAAACAGCGGGATAAAGACCGCGGTCAGCGATATCGAGATCGACATGATCGTAAAACCGATTTCGCCCGCCCCGTGCAGAGCGGCCTGCATCGGGGTCTTTCCCTCCTCGATGTGCCGCACGATGTTCTCGATCATGACGATCGCATCGTCGACGACAAAGCCGACGGCGATCGTCAGCGCCATCAGCGAGAGGTTGTCCAGACTATAGCCCAGCACATACATGACCGCGAGAGTGCCGATCAGCGACAACGGCACCGAGATCGCGGGAATCACGGTTCCCCAAAGCTTGCGCAGAAAGAGGAGAATTATCCCGACGACCAGCACGATCGTCAGCAGCAAGGTGTGTTGAACATCGGCGACGCTGGCCCGGATCGTCTGGGTGCGGTCCGATACGATATGGATCTTGAGCGAAGGCGGCAGTGAGGCTTCGAGCTTCGGCAACGCCTTCTTGATCCCGTCCACAGTGGCGATGACATTGGCGCCCGATTGACGCTGCACCGCGATGATGATCGCCGCCTCGGTGTTCATCCAACCCGCCATGGTCACATCTTGCGGCCCGACGATGGCGCGGCCGACATCGCGGACGCGTACCGGCGCGCTCAAGCCGGACGTGGCGGTGCCGGGGCTGGCGATGTCGTTGAACCCTTGCGCCGTCGTCGCGAAGCTGCCGGGGCGGTTGGCAAGGATGTAGTCGCTGAACCCTTGCGCCGTCATCAACTGATCGTTCGTCTGCAGCGCGAACGCCTGGTTGGCGCCATACAATGTTCCTATCGGCTGGTCGACGGTGGCCGTGGCCAGCGCCATTCGCACCGCCTCCAGGTCGAGACCGTCTGCAGCCAGCAGCGCCGGGTTGACCTGCACCCGGATCGCCGGGTTCTGCTGGCCGCCGATGCCGACGAGTCCGACACCCGGCATTTGCGAAATCTTCTGCGCCAAGATGCTGTTCGCGTAATCGCTGACGGTGGTGAGCGGCAGCGTCTGTGAGGTCAGCGCCAACATCAGCACCGGGGTATCGGCCGGGTTCGTCTCCCGATAGATCGGCGGGCTTGGCATCATCGGTGGCAGGAAACCTGCCGCCGCGTTGATCGCCTCCTGCACGGCCTGAGCCACCGAATCGATGCTGCGGCTGCGATCGAATTGCAAGGTAATCTCGGCATATTCGGTGCCGCTGCTCGAGGTCATTTGCGTCAGGCCGGGGATTTGGCCGAACTGCCGTTCGAGCGGCGTCGTGACGGTGCTGGCAACGGTCTGCGCATCCGCACCCGGCAGCTGTGCTGTGACCAGGATCGTCGGGGAGTCGATGTTTGGCAAGGCCGCCACCGGCAACAGCTCGTAGCCGATCAAACCCAAGAGCAGGATCGCCGCCATCAGCATCGAGGTGGCGATCGGCTTGCGGATGAACGTCGCCGAGATGTTCATCTGAGGCTACCTCTCGCACCCACCGTTTTCTCCCCCGCTTGCGGGGGGAGGGTTAGGGAGGGGGCCAAGGGGGCTAACCCAGACGGTGATGGCAAGAGGCCCGCGCTTGCCGGCGTGGGGTTAGGGACCGCGGCCGGGTCATGGGGGTTCGCGAACGACACGACGGACCCCGGCGTCAGCCGGTATTGGCCGCGCACGACCACGGTCTCTCCGGTGCTCAACCCCTTTTCGATCAGCGCCACACCGTTCAGCGTCTCGCGCACCGAAACCGGCTGGATTGCCACCTTCTGATCGGATCCGACGACGAAAACATACTGGCCTTGCGGCCCCTGCTGGATGGCATCGAGCGGCACCGTCAGACCGTTGTCCTGGACGTGGGTCACGACCCTGACGTTTACAAACATCCCCGGCCACAGCAGGCGATGCATATTTGGAAAGATCGCCTTGAGGGTAATCGTTCCGGAGGTGGTATTCGCCTGGTTGTCCATCGCCGCGAGTGTGCCGGTAGCAAGCTCGGTCTTGCCGTCGGCGCTCAATGCGATCGCCTTGACCGGCCCCTTTGCGAGCGCTTGCTGCACCTCCGGGATCTCGGCTGCAGCCACTGTAAGCATCACGGTCATCGGCTGAACCTGGTTGATCACCACCAAGGCGTTCGGCTCACTCGGAGAACCCCGTGTCGTGCTCGAGTGAATGATGTTGCCGACATCGAGCAGCCGAATTCCAGCGACCCCGTCGAACGGCGCCACCAGTTTCGTATAGCTGAGCTGGGTCTTGGCATATTCGATCGCCGCCTGATCGGCCTGAATGGTTGCCTCTTCCTGAGCGATCTTCGCCTGCTGCGTGGCGACCTGTTGCGCCGGCGCAAAGCCTTGCTTTTGCAGCGGAACATATCGGCCGAGATTGATCCGCCCATTTTCGAGGTGGGCCTCGTCGCGGCCGAGGTTTGCCACCGCCTGGTCGAGCTGCGCCTGGTAACTGCTCGGATCGAGCTGGGCCAAGAGCTCGCCTTTCTTGACGAATTGGCCGTCCTTGAAGTCGATGCTGAGGATCTGCTCCGTCACCATGCTGCGGACCGTTGCCGAGTTCAGCGCCGTCGCGTAGCCGATCCCTGTCAGCGCGATCGGAAAATCTTGCTTCTGAACGGACGCGGCGATTACCGGAACCGGCGGAGGTGGCTGCGGCGTTGTGACACTGCGATGATCAGCAAAATGCTGCCAGCCCAGATAACTCGCCGGGACGACCAGAATCACCAAAATACCGGCAAACAACAGAGCGCGCCGTCGGCGGTTGGTGGGTTTGAGGTCGGATGTTGCTGGTGAGGCCGTCATGACTGCGCCTCCAGCTCCGTTATTTGGTCGATTATAGACAGCAGTTCGACGTTCGCAAAGTTGATAGGGAGTATGTATCATAAACCGGGATGGCCCGCATATTTTTTTCTTTGCCAACATCACATTCAAATAAATAAAAGAACAATGCCAAATATTAGCAGCCACCCGAACGAAGACATCAGTACAATATTTAAGATCGCCGCAGTCAGCGGCCACCGACTGGGGCGCGGCTTTTTATCGACCGGCGATGTCGCGAGCCGCAGCGATGTGGGCATAGTGACGGCATTAGTCATCGTGGCGAGCGCAAAAGCACGCCCAGTCAGGCGCGACTGACTAGGCGCAGGTGAACCCGGTTCAGGAGGAGGGAAACGAGGAATACTGTCCATCTATCTATTCCCACGCGCTCAACTCGGCGATCTGTTGAGCGCAATCATCCGCACGTAAAGAAGGTAAGCTCGAGCTGGCCACAACACAGAAGAACGGTCACCGGTGTAGATGCAACTCGACGAGCCAAAGCTGCTTATCGGTGCCGCGCGACACCTCGGTGAAAACATCGGAAGTGTCCTGATCGCCGATCGCCGCGGCCTCGTCGATTGCCCTGCAGGCGGAGCCGCCAAAGTTGCAAGCGCCGCGGTCACGGCCATAAGGTGCGCTTTCTCGTCGGCGACGCCGAGCTAGTACTGTTCCAGAAACGACCGCTGATGAATGTGACTATTAGCAGCCAGTTCCCCCGTTCCTGGGAGTGACCGCAAATTAAACAGGAGCAGCGCATGGCGCAACGATACGAGCCAGGCGAAATCGGTGTCGCGCACTCAAGCGCGCCACTCGTGCAGCGCGAGAGCCTGCCCAAATCAAGCGGCGGGCCTAATACTCGCGGCCTTCGGCATCAAAACAAGGTTGGTTGTGAATGGCAGCTCCAGTCCTTCCCAAACTTCCCGCAAAGCGTCCGCAAGGGCATTGATCAGACGATCGTTGTGGAAAGGTGTCGGCGTGATGCGCAGCCGCTCGCCGCCGCGCGGCACGGTTGGGTAGTTGATCGGCTGGATGTAAATGCCGAACTCCTCCAGGAGGAGCGCTGATGCCTCGCGGCACAGCCGGGGATCGCCGACCGGCACCGGAATGATATGCGATTGCGACGGCATCATCGGAATCCTTGCCTTGCGCAAAGCTTGGCGCGTCTTCTCGACCTGCAGCCAATGCGCAATCCGCTCCGCCACCGATATTCTTCAAATGGGCGACACTTTGCGCAGCAGCAGCAGCCACCGCCGGCGGCATTGCCGTGGTGAAGATAAAGCTTGCCGCCGCCGAGCGGATCGCATCGCAGATCACCGCATCGGCGGCGATATAGCCACCGACCACGCCAAAGCCTTTGGCCAATGTCCCTTCGATAATATCGACGCGGTCCATGACGCCATCGCGCTCGGCGATGCCGGCGCCGCGCAGGCCGTAAAGACCGACCGCGTGCACCTCGTCGAGATAAGTAAGGGCTCCGAATTCTTCGGCGAGATCGCAGATCAGCCCCGATAGGTGCAATATCGCCATCCATCGAGTAAATCGATTCGAAAGCGATAACCTTCGGGCGGCGGCGTTCTGTTTGCTCCAGAAGCTGGCGGAGATGGTCGAGATCATTGTGTCGGAATATGCACTTTTCAGCGCCGCTTGCGCGGACGCCGGCAATCATCGAGGCATGGTTTTTTTCGTCGGACAGAATGAGGCAATTGGGCAACAACCGGCCAATAGCCCCGAGTGCCGCGTCATTGGACATGAAGCCGGAGGTAAAGACGAGCGCGGCCTCCTTCTTGTGCAGGTCGGCGAGTTCGGCTTCCAGCGTCATCACGCTGGCTGTTGCCGGAAATGTTGCGGGTACCGCCGGCGCCGGCACCCATTTTAACCGCACACTCGATCATTGCATTGATTACGGCGGGATGGCGGCCCATCCCGAGATAATCGTTCGAGCACCAAACCACGACCTCGCGCGAAGTCGCCATTGTTGCGCCAGATGGCAAACGGCGGGCAGCCGGCGCGCCGCTCCAGATCCACAAAAGAGCGATACCGGCCTTCCTGTCGGACCTGCTCCAGATAGGCTGAAAAGTGGTCGCGCAGTGTCATTTCCTTCCCCCTCGGCGAAGCCGGCGGCTCGCGCCGCGCCAAATTCGGCTAGAGCGCCGGCGGCAGAAACGGTCGTGACCGCGAGCCCTTTCGACTGGCTGCTGATCCTGCCGCGAGACGGGTCCGCGCCGCCCGGAGATGATCGCCTTGTGCTCGTCGTGCTTCGGCGCTCCGGCGGTCACCACTAACCTCACCTGTTCGTTCATCGTTGATGTCCCGAGAGGTTGATCCAACCAGTGTTTGGCGTTTGTGATTAGACATCGCTCAATTATTTTGGCTCTTAGCTGTAAGGGGAGTTAGCAGATGTAAATCTCGGTTAAATGTTTTGTGTGCCGCGCTTCCATGAAAAAGTACTCCCCATCCTATACTTCACCGACCTCGATCATTCCGCAATCGTCGTAAGCGAATTCGTTTTGCCGATCCCTTCATGACCTCTTTACGCAGGCTAGCCGATCGCAGCTGAAGGCAGGTACGCTGGATCCTCTATAAGCGGCAGGTGCATCGATTCACATTGCACCGCCGAACAAACTCGCGTCACCGTCAACTCCGCCTCTCTGGTACAGCGGATTTTAGCGCAGACCATTTATGCCACTGTGCCGGGCAATGAGGCGCATGCGACGCGATAGTTTGGCGAATTACGGCAGTAAGCCGGTAACCGCGGCCGAATTCCGTGCGGATGATATCACGGTCCCCGCCCAGCGCTTTGCGTAATCGCGCAGATCTGAACCTTGAGGTTCTCTTCCGACACCACGATGCCCGGCCACACCCGGCCCATGAGTTCCTTTTTTGTCACGAGCGCGCCGTCGGCCTCCAAGAGCGCCAGAAGGAGATCAAAAGCGCGCGTGCCGAGCTCGACCGGAACACCGTCGGCCAAGAGTTGCCGCTGGCGCAACAACACGCGGAAACAGCCGAATTCGACCGCCGTTTCGGCAGCAGCTGGCTCGCCAGGTAGGCGCCGTCGAGCAGTGGGGCTCCCTGGTAGCAGCGATCGGTCCTCTCGGTCAAGATCGGCGTCCATTGCGCACCATCGCCTTGGCTTGCCGTGGCTTGTGATTTGGCGCGCATTCCGGTGCCGGTCACGTAGCTGCATCAGGCTCGTCCATTTCATGGGATAGAACGTCGCCAGCAAAGTTAAGCGGCGGCCTCATCCCGAGCTATTGCATCTGCGGATGCATGCATGCCGCTTCGGAATTAATCCGATTACACTTTGGTGTAGGTCCGAGCTGGAGGGAACGCGCGGTGGCCGAAATGGAGCGCAGGCTCCGGGGAGGTCGTTAGAGACAGCGGCCGCGGCCGGTCGCCCGCCGCCGATTGCCGCGGTGGCTCGAGCACACCGGCCAACAGTTGATCCTACTCGCTGGCGGCAATCAGCTTATCGGCCATCCGGGCCAAATCGGGCAGAGAAGTCGCATGCATCTTGCGCATGACCTGGCCGCGATGGACTTTCACGGTGATTTCACTGACTCCGATTTCGTAGGCGATCTGCTTGTTGAGGCGGCCAGCTGCGACCAAAGCCATGACCTCACGCTCCCGGGGGGTAAGGGTCTCGAAGCGGGCCCGCAATCCGGCCAAGGCTTTTTCATCCTCCAGCCAGGCGCGATCGCGCGCGAGGCCGAGCTGGATCGCGTCGAGCAAATCCTGGTCGCGAAACGGTTTGGTAAGAAACTCGATCGCCCCGCCCTTCATCGCCGTGACCGACATCGGGATGTCGCCATGCCCGGTGATGAAAATGATCGGAAGCCAAAGCCTGGCGGCGGCGAGTTCCCGCTGAAAGTCGAGGCCGCTTCGCCCCGGCAGCCGCACGTCGAGCACAAGGCAGGTTGGTCCGGCCGGCCGGCCGGTCTTGAGAAATTCATCGACCGAGGCGAGCAGCGTTGCTTGCAGCCCAACCGACCGCAGAAGACTGCCGATCGCCTCCCGGACTGCGGGATCGTCGTCGATGACGATGACGGTCGATGTCGCCTCGGCCATCCTCGGTTCTCGCCATAGAGGCGCGCCTTTCGCCGACTCCCCTTCCTGCGCCATCGAGCAGGACGAAGCACGGCAACGCGCGGCCGCTAACATAGCGATAACGCGGCACCCGCGCAGCCCTAAGAGGCTACCTCGCGAGCGGCCGCAAACCATTCTAATATAGCAGCTCGCCCGCGCGAGAGGGCAGATTTTGTTCGGATCGCCACGAGGTCGGGGTTAGATGGCGGTATCCACGTTCGAAGCCGCCCCGTGTCGCGCCGGAAAGATCGTGAGGATCGAGCGATAGCCGAGATGATGGATCAAACGCGCAAACCGCGGCGGCTCGCCTCCGCGCTGCTTCCGGCCTCGACCGCCGCGCTCGCTGCCGGCGTCTTCATTGCCGAGGCGATTTCGCCGTTAAAACTCACGGCCGCGATGTTTTACGTGCTCGTGGTGTTGTTGTCGGCTCGTTTCTGCAGCGCGCGGGGCATCCTGCTGGTCGGTGCCGGGTGCGTGGGTCTCACCATGTCGGCATTCTTTTTGCCTGGTTTCACCGGGACAGAGGCCGGCGACGTCGGCGTCAAAGCTTCGATCAGTGCCGCGGTAGTCGGGCTGATGACCTTCCTCATAACAGACCGCAAAAAGGCCGAGGAAACACTGCGCGAGAGCGAGGAGCAATGAGAGAAGTATTCGAACATAATCCGGTCATATATTTCATGGTCGGGAGCGGACCAACTCGGCTATTTAACTGCGGAGTTAATAGGGCGGTCTATGCTCTCCGTCTGTTTCGAGGAGGATCGGGCGGTCGTCAAAGCTCACTTGGCAAGTTCCGTGAAAGAACCCGGCAGCTCCCACAGCTGGGAGATCCGCAAAATCCGCAAGGACGGTACGGTCCTCTGGGTTCGTGAAAATGCTAAGGCGGTACGCCGGACCGGCAATAACCTGGTTGTCTTGATCGCATGCGAAGACATCACTGACCGCCGACGCGGTGAACAGCGCATGGGGGCGGCGTACGCCGTTACGCGCATCCTCGCCGAGGCTGACAGTATCGCCGCCGCCGCTCCGGATTTGCTCCGAGCGATCGGCGAGAACCTGGAATGGGATTGGGGCTCGGTATGGAGCTTCGATTGGAAGCGCGATCGCGATGCTGCTCCGCTCCGGTGCGACATCCTGTGGCGCTCCGTGCATCGAGACCGCGGAATTCGATGCGGTCAGTCAGGAGTGGACCTTCGCGGCCGGCGAAGGGCTGGTCGGGCAGGTTTGGCGCACCGGCGAACCGATCTGGATGGTCGATACGACGGTCCAAGCCGGGTTTTTGCGCGCCGCGGCGGCGGTGAAAGCAGGGCTGCACGGCGCCGTTATTTTCCCCGTCCTGCTTGATGCGGAAGCTCTCGCGGTTATCGAGTTCTTCAGTCGCGCGCCTCGGGATCCGGACCAAGAGCAGCTCATTACACTGTCGGCGATCGGCAGCCGGATCGGCCAGTTCATCAAGCGCCAGCGCGCCGAAGCGGCGGTGCGCGCGAGCGGAGAGCCCTGGCGCAGACTGTTCGAAACATCGGCGGCAGGCATGGGTTTGACGCGGCTCGACGGTGTCTTTACCGCGGCGAACCCGGCCTTGCAGCGAATGCTGGGCCGTAGCGAGGAAGAGATCGTCGGACACAGCGCCCTCGAACTCAACGCCGAAGAGGAACGCTCGGCGACCGCGGCGGCTCTGGCGAAATTCAGCGACGGCTCGATGACAGAGCGAAATGTTGAAAAGAAGTATCTTAAACAGGATGGCAGTCCAGTTTGGCTGAACATCACGACGACACTGGTGCCTGCAACCGAGACCGCGGCCCCCTTTTTGCAGGCGATTTATATGGAGATCACCGAGCGGGTCCGGGCGGAGGAGGCGTTGCGCGCGAGCGAGGAACGGTGGCGAGCCATGGTGGAAACGGCTCCTATCGGCATCATCACCTTTGGTTCCGAGCACCGACGATATGTGACGGCGAATAAGAGCTTCCAGCTGATGACCGGCTATACCGAGGACGAACTGAGAGACAGGACGCCGCTGGAGATTACTCACGAGGACGATCGGGCGAGGTTGCGAATGCACGTTGATCAAATTGTCGCCGGGCCGCAACGTAACTATCGGATTGAAAAGCGCTACCGGCACAAGGACGGTGAGGTCGTCTGGGCTGACATCAGCACATTTGTGGTTCGTGGGACGGACAGCAGCCCAGCCTTTCTTGGCGCCGTAGCCGTCGATATCACCGATCGCAAACGCGCGGAAGCGGCGTTGCGCGCGAGCGAAGAGCGCTGGCGGGCCATGTTCGAGACCGCCCCCGTCGGCATCACAATGCTCGATTTCGAACACCGAAGCTATCTGGCGGCGAATGAGAGTTTTCAGCGGATGACCGGTTATACCGAGCACGAGCTGCAGCAGCTTACGGCGCTGGATATTACTTACGAGGAGGATCGGGCGGCGACGCAAGAGCGTATCGACGATGGCCTCATCGGGGTTCTGCAACGAAAGCGTTACCGTCGCAAGGACGGCGAGGTCATATGGGCCGATGTTGCAGCATTTGTCGTCCCCGCGACGGACAGCACGGCGGCGCTTTCCTTCGCGCAGTCATCGTCGACATCACCGATCGCAAACGAGCGGAGGAGGCTTTGCAGCAAGCCCAGGCCGATCTCACGCGGCTCAATCGGGTCATGCTGTTAGGCGAGATGACGGCCTCGATCGCACACGAAGTCAACCAACCGATTTCCGCGGTAATCACCAACGCCAGTGCGGGTTTGCGTTGGCTTGGCGCGCCACTGCCAGATCTGGGCGAAGTCCGACGGGCGCTGGACCGCATCGTCCGGGACGGTACTCGTGCCGGCGAGGTCATCGGCCGCATTCGCGCGCTCGTCAGGAAAATTGCCGCCGCACCGAGATCTCCTGGACATCAATGAGGCAATTCGCGAACTCATCTCTCTGACCCAGACCGAAATGCAGCGCAATGGCGTGGGGTTGCATGAGCCGGCTTCCGGATCACCTGCCTCTCGTCTCGGCAGATCGGGTCCAGCTGCAGCAGGTGATGATCAACCTGATCGTCAATGCCATCGAAGCGATGGCGGGACCGCGGCCGGCCGCGCGAGCTTACGATCGTGTCTGGCACAGACGATGCGAACGACTTGTTCGTCGAGGTGCGGGACACTGGTCCGGGATTCGAGCCGGAGAAACTTGACCGGCTCTTTCAGTCCTTCTACACGACCAAGCCCGACGGGATTGGCATGGGATTGGCGATTAGCCGCTCGATCGCCGAGGCCCATGGCGGCCGGCTGTCGGCAGCCCCGAACAAGCCTCGCGGCGCCGTCTTTCGCTTAACGCTGCCGATTGAAGAGGCACTCTCCGGGAGCCCGGTACAATCGGGCTACTAGCCGTTGCGCCCGTCGTGGAGCCGGTGACCACGGAAACGATCCCAAGGGTGTACTGAACCTATACACAAGTATAATCGTCATGATCCTTTCCGCTAGCCCGATCTTTCCGTTAGAGTGGCCAGAACTAGCGCGAGTGCAATGGCGGAATCTCATGCGGAGCATTATTTTTGGCTCGAGTTAGGGAACCGAAATTGCCAAAAACACCCGTCATAGCGATCGTTGACGACGATCACTCGGTACGAGAGGCTCTGACGAATCTTGATCAGGTCGTTGGGCTATGCTGCGATCGCGTTCGAGTGCGCCGAGGATCTTCTGAAATCCAAGCGCCGCCGCAGCGTATCTTGCGTGATTGCAGACGTGCAGATGCCCGGAATGACTGGGCTCGAGCTCTATCATCGCCTGTCGGCTTCCGCTGAGCCTATTCCGACCGTCCTGATCACGGCCTATCCTGAGGACGGCGCTCGAGAGCGCGCTCTCGCCGCCGGCGTCATCGGATATCTGAGCAAGCCCTTTGACGAGAATGATTTGCTCGCTTGCGTCCGCGCGGCGCTCACAACTAAGCTCGTAACTCAGGAGGTGTAACATGGAAACGAACGGCGGCTACGTGCAGTGTGCCGGGGGCAGTCTCGGCCAGCACCGCCACATTTGCGCTTTTTTCAACGACCTCGACGAGCAGCACAGAGTGCTTCGCTCGTTCATCAAAGAGGGCTTCGAGCGGGGAGACAAAGCCTTCCACATCGTCGACCCAGAACTGTGGGAGGATCACCTGAAGCGGCTCGCCGAAGCCGGCATCGATGTGGAGCGGGCGATGGGTACCGGCCAGCTCGAGCTGCGGCGCTGGCAGGATGCCTACTTGCGCGATGATCGCTTCGATCAGGACGCGATGCTGGCCTTGCTGGAAGAGGTGCTCCAATCGGGGGCGGCGGCCGGTTATCCGCTCACCCGGTTCATTTCGCGTGTGGAGACGGGGTTGGTCGACAAAGCAGGCGTCGATAGCTGGCTGGAATACGAGACACGCGTCAATTACGTGGTTCCCAAATATGACAATCCGGTTATCTGTACCTATGATCTGTCGAAGTTCAATGCCGGCTTGGTGATGGACATGATGCGGACGCACCCGGTCGTGATCATCGGAGAGGTGCTCCAGGAAAATCCGTTCTTTGTTCCGCCTGACCAGTTTTTGCTCGAAATCCGGGAGAGACGCCGGTCCGCACGAGCGCGATAATCACAAGCCAATGGCGATGGATCCCGAGGCTGACGCGCGGCGGCTGCGAACAGCGCTCAGGGACCTCGTGGCTCTGTCTGCTGTCCCGGCGGCGTGGGTCGGCAGAGAGCCGCCCGCCATCGCCGCCGGGCTCGCCGATGTCTTGGTCAATTCATTGTATCTCGACTTCGTTTTTGTACGTTTGTGCGATCCCAGCGGGGGTACTACAGTCGAAATCGCGCGGGGAAACGCGTGGCAAGCATTTCCCGAGTGGCTGCGGCACCATCTCGCGGTCAACGGCCGCTTGTCGCGCAGAGAAATCGTCCGCGATATTGATAATGGCGCGCGGCGATGCCGCGGTATTGTCGTCCCTGTGGGCATTAATGCCGAAGGCGGGCTGGTTGCGGCGGCGTGTGAGCGGACCGACTTTCCTTCCGAAATTGACCAGCTGCTGCTCTCCGTCGCCGCGAATCACGCCGCGACGGCATTTAGGACGGCACGCCTCATAGACGCTCACCGCCGCGCCGAGGAGGCGCTACGCGAGAGCGAGCAACAGCTACGCAGAGCCCGCGATGAGCTCGAGACAAGGTCGCGGAGCGGACCGTCGAGTTGCGACGCAGCGAAGCCTATTTGGCCGAAGCGCAGCGGCTCAGCCACACCGGGCAGTTTCGGTTGGGATATTTCCAGCGGAAAACTCTACTGGTCGGAAGAAAGCTTTCGCATCTTCGAATACGCCCGGGCTGACCAACCGACCGTAGATCTGGTACTCCAACGCACTCATCCCCTCGACAGAGGGCGTGTTCAGCAAATAATCAATCATGCATCGCAGCACGGGATGCCTCTCGATTTTGAGCATCGATTGTTGATGCCCGATGGGAGAATCAAGAACGTCCATATCGTAGGTCATCCGGTTTTCGACGATTCCGGCGATTTTACTGAATTCGCCGGCACCGTGATGGATGTAACAGAACGCCAGCGAGCCGAAGAAGAACGGCAAGCGCTCGCGCATGCCAATCGCGTCACGACCATGGGGCAGCTAACAGCCTCGATTGCCCATGAAATCAACCAGCCGATCGCTGCGGTGGTCTCCAATGCGCAGGCCGCCTTACGCTGGCTCGATATGCAGCCTCCTAATCCGCAGGAGGTTCGGGAATCGCTTGGAGCGGATCGTCAAGGACGGCAGACGAGCCAGCGACGTCATCAGCCGGATCCGTGCGCTGGTCCGAAAGGCGCCGGCGCGCAAGGAGCCACTCGACATTAACGATACGATCCGCGAAGCCGTCGCCCTGACACGCAGCGAACTGCGCAGAAACGGAATCTCCCTGCGCACGCAACTGACGGACGGCCTGCCGCTTGTCCCAGGTGATCGGGTACAACTGCAGCAGGTGCTGGTCAATCTCATCGTCAACGCCATCGAGGCGTTAAGCGTGGGCAACGGAATGCGCGAGTTGACGATCGTCTCTGACGAAGCCCACTCGAACCACATGTTTGTTGAAGTTAAAGACACCGGTCCGGGGCTCGATCAGGGTGAACTCAGCCGCTTGTTCCAGTCCTTTTACACAACCAAGCCCGAAGGGATGGGCATGGGATTGGCGATCAGTCGGTCGATTGTCGAGGCCCATGGTGGAAGGCTGTCGGCAGCGCCGAATGAGCCCCGCGGCGCCGTCTTTCGCTTTACGCTGCCGGTCGAACAGATACTCGCGCGACGCTAGGGACGATCGCGCCCCTAGCCTGCGCTGCTGGCTCCCGGACTTACTCCATCTGTCGATATTGCTTCCGAGGCGACGCCGGGCGTAGCGACCCGAAACCGTTGTCGCTCGCTACCGGATCGTCCGGCGCTAATTTTTACGCATTTTAACCCTGCTTAACTCGGGTTGGGGCACCAGCATACTAACTACTGACTTAACCTGCCCTATGTGAGGCGGAGGTCGCTTGTAGTCGCAATCAGACGAGGGAAGATGAGACCACCCTTCTGCAAAGTCGGTTATTGGTGCCACGGGCAGGATGCAACCGGCAGCACTTTTGCCCCGTCACTGGTCGACAGATTGAAGACACTCACCCACGACGGGTTTGAGAACATTGTCGTCAATGGAGGTGTCGTCAATGGTCAGCCGGTCGGCTACCCCACGGGCAATGTCTTCGTGATGCCGGCATTCGGGACCAATCCGAATGTCATGTGCTATCTCGATGATATTTACGCCTATCTCAGAGCGCGTTCCGATGGGGTGATCGGGCGCGGGCGGCCGGCACACGAACCGGTGACTTAGGCGGCGATTGACCAAGGGGACGGTTGTCTCGGCTTCGCCCCATCCCCGACATCCCAACATGCTTCCACCCGTCCATAAACGTTGAAAGAGGACGCTCAGATGCATTCCAATCGTGGTGTTGTTTATCTCGGGCCTGGAAAGGTCGAGGTTCAGAATATCGACTTTCCTACCTTCCGAAACCCAGCAGGAAAAACGATCGATCACGGGGTCATATTAAAGGTCGTTGCCACGAATATTTGTGGCTCCGACCAGCACATGGTGCGCGGCCGGACCACCGCACCGGCCGGCATGGTGCTGGGTCATGAGATCACCGGCGAGATCATCGAAATCGGCCGCGATGTCGAATACCTCAGCATCGGGGATCTCGTATCGGTGCCGTTCAATGTGGCTTGCGGCCGTTGCCGCACCTGTCGCGAGGGCGATACCGGCGTCTGCTTGAACGTCAACCCCGAGCGCGCCGGCGGCGCTTACGGTTATGTCGATATGGGCGGCTGGATCGGCGGTCAGGCCGAATACGTCATGGTGCCTTACGCCGATTTCAACTGTTTGAAGTTCCCGGACAAGACGCAAGCTCTCGAAAAGATCCGCGATCTGACCTGTCTGACCGACATCCTGCCGACCGGATTTCACGGTGCGGTCACGGCCAAGGTCGGCGTCGGCTCGACCGTCTACGTCGCCGGGGCGGGACCTGTCGGTCTTGCCGCTGCCGGCGCCGCACGCATTCTTGGTGCCGCCGTGGTGCTGGTCGGCGACATGAACCGCGAGCGCCTCGCCCATGCCAGGAAGGTCGGGTTCGAGCCAATCGACCTTTCGGCGCATGACCGGCTGGGCGAGCTCGTCGCCGAGGTATTGGGGGTACCCGAGGTCGATAGTGCGATCGATTGCGTCGGCTTCGAGGCCAAAGGCCAGGGCTCGGATGGTCACGTCATCGAAGCGCCGGCGGTCGTGCTGAATGGCCTGATGGAAATCACCCGCCCCGCCGGTTCGATCGGCATTCCCGGGCTTTACGTGACCGATGACCCGGGTGCAAAGGAGAAAGCGGCACAGCAGGGAATGCTGAGCCTTCGTTTGGGCCTCGGCTGGGCGAAGTCCCACAGCCTGCATACCGGGCAGACCCCGGTGCTGAAATACAACCGGCAGCTGATGCAGGCGATCCTGTGGGGTCGGCTCCCGATCGGCGAGATCGTCAACGTTAAGGTGATCAGCCTCGACCAGGCACCCGAGGGCTACCGGAATTTTGATGCAGGGGTACCGAACAAATTCGTGATCGACCCGCATGGCTGGTGCCCAAAGCGGCCTAACATTGGAGGACAATATCGTGATTACTCTCAATGAAGCACGGTGCGTGATCGCCGCTGCAGAAGGCAAGGCGCGCGAAATCGGCCAACCGATGAACATCGCCGTCGTCGACGCCGGTGGAAATCTGGTGAGCCATGTCCGAATGGACGGCGCCTGGATCGGCAGCATCGATATCTCGATCAACAAGGCATTCACGGCGCGCGCCTTTGATATCGAGACTGCGCAGCTCGCCGAAAACAGTCAGCCAGGCCAGCAACTCTTTGGCATCCACGCATCGAACCACGGGCGGGTGATGATCTTCGCCGGCGGCATCCCCTTGCGGCGTGGCCGATCGGTCGTCGGCGCCATTGGTGCCAGCGGCGGCAGTGGCGAGCAGGACCAGACGGTCGCCACCGCCGGCGCCGCGGTGTTCTCGAACTGAGCACCTGCCTCCGATGGGTTGGGGATGAGAAGGCACCCATCGCTCGTGCATAGATTTTTGCCGGAGTAAGCTATGAATTCGGTTCTATCAGACACAAGAAATGCAAAATACAGATCGGTAGCGGGTATTGTCGTACCTGACAGCAAACTCGCGCACGAAGTGACCGAATTGGTCAGAGATACCGAGCCGCCATTGCTGTTCCATCACTCGAGTCGCGTCTATTACTGGGGCGCGCTCGCCGGTAAGCGTCGCGGCCTCCACTTCGATCCCGAGCTCCTTTACGCCGGCGCCATGTTTCACGACATGGGCCTCACCCCCAAACATGCGAGCGCGCATGAGCGTTTCGAGGTCGACAGCGCCAATGCTGCCCGTGACTTCCTCCGCAGCCGTGGCATAGCCGAGCGTGAGATCGAGACGGTCTGGACCTCCATCGCGCTGCACACCACGCCCGGCGTCCCACCGCACATGCATCCCGTCATCGCCCTCGTTACCGCCGGCGTCGAGATGGACGTGCTTGGCATCGCTTTTTCCGAGTTCACCGAGGCCGAGCGTGAAGCCGTGGTCGGCACGCACCCGCGCCCCGGCCGCTTCAAGGAAGCGATCATCCAGGCCTTCTACGACGGCTTCCACCACAAGCCCGAGACGACATTCGGCACTGTCAACGCCGACGTGCTCGCCGACAAAGATCCGCATTTCACGCCCATCAATTTCTGCAGCGTGATCCGTACCTCTGCCTGGCCAGGCTAAGGCCGGTCAATCGGTCTTTAGCCGTCAGCAGGATGGCACTTGGAGGTTATCGAGGATGACTGAAACAGCAAACGGTTTAGGGCGAGCCTTGGTGGCCGAGTTCATTGGCACCTTCGCCCTGATCTTTATCGGCGCCGGCGCGGCAGTCGCGCTCGGGGTCAATCATGATCCGCCAGTTGCCTTCGCGCATGGGCTGACCATCCTCGTCTTTGTCGCGGCTTTCGGCGACATCAGTGGAGGCCATTTCAACCCTGCCGTGACCGTCGGCCTCGCCGCCGCAGGCGTGTTTCCGGCGCGACGCGTCATCCCGTATATTGTCGTCCAGATCGCAGGCGCGGTCGTCGCCGCGTACGTGCTGCTCTGGGCGTTTGGTGGCCCCGTCAATAGCCTCGGTGCCACATTGATCGACACGCGGCGCATCACATTTGGCGGTGCGTTCATGTTCGAGGCCGTCGGCACCTGCTTTCTGGTCAATACGGTCCTTCATACGGCCGTGCGCAGCCCCAGCCGTCTGGCGCCCGTTGCGATCGGACTGACGATCACGTTGTGCATTCTAGGCTTTGGGGTCATGACCGGCGGTGCCGTCAATCCGGCCCGCACCATCGGGCCCGGGGTCGCGGCAGGTCTTTATGACGAGGTCCCGGTATACGTGGCGGCCCAGTTGGTGGGTGGGCTGATCGCCGGCGCGCTGTACCGCGGGTTCTGGGTGCAGCGGCCCCGGCTGGAACGCGTGGCCGTGCCGGGCGGCGCCCCCGCTGAATAAGACGAGACCGTTCGGGGCTCACCGGGCATGTGGGCTACCCCAGGTGAGACTGAGCGGATGGTGCTCATCTAACAAGAGGATCAAAGCTTCAGTCGCCCTGATCTCGACGTAGGGACCTTCTATCCACTGCGAACCCTTTCATCGCCTAACCCGAGGAACCTGTCATGTCGCAATCAAAGCGTTTCACCAACGAAGCCGGCGCGCCGGTCGCCGACAACACCAACATCATGACCGCCGGTCCGCGCGGCCCGGCGCTATTGCAGGACATCTGGCTGATCGAGAAGCTGGCGCATTTCGACCGCGAGGTGATCCCCGAGCGCCGCATGCATGCAAAGGGCTGGGGCGCCTACGGCACCTTCACCGTGACGCACGACATCACGCGCTTCACGAAGGCCAAGATCTTTTCCGAAATCGGCAAACAGACGCCGATGTTTGCCCGCTTCTCGACGGTCGCCGGCGAACGTGGCGCCGCCGACGCCGAGCGCGATATCCGCGGAACTGCGCTCAAGTTCTACACCGAGGAAGGCAACTGGGACATTGTCGGCAACAACACGCCGGTGTTCTTCTTCCGCGACCCGCTGCGCTTTCCCGATCTCAACCACGCGATCAAGCGCGACCCGCGCACCGGGATGCGCAGCGCCGACAACAACTGGGATTTCTGGACCTTGCTGCCCGAAGCGCTGCACCAGGTCACGGTCGTCATGTCCGACCGCGGCATCCCGAAGAGCTTCCGGAATATGCATGTGTTCGGCAGCCACACCTTCTCGATGATCAATGCGGCGAACGAACGCGTCTGGGTCAAATTCCATTTCCGGACCCAGCAGGGCATCCAGAACCTGACCGATGCCGAGGCCGAGGCCCTCGTTGCCAAAGACCGCGAAAGCCATGGCCGCGACCTCTTCAATGCGATCGAAGCCGGCGATTTCCCGCGCTGGACGCTGTTCATCCAGGTGATGACGGAAGCGCAGGCGAAGACGCACCGGCACAACCCGTTCGACCTGACCAAGGTCTGGCCGAAGGCCGAGTACCCGCTGATCGAGGTCGGCGTGATGGAGCTCAACCGCTGGCCGGACAACTACTTCGCCGAAGTCGAGCAGGCGGCGTTCGGGCCGTCGAACGTCGTCCCCGGCATCAGCTTCTCTCCCGACCGGATGCTGCAGGCGCGCCTGTTCTCGTACAATGACGCGGTTCGTTACCGCCTCGGCGTCAACTTCTACCAGATCCCGGTCAACGCGCCGAAATGCCCGTTCATGAGCTACCACCGGGATGGCAAGATGCGGGTCGACGGCAATCTCGGCGGCACCACCAGCTTCAATCCGAACAGCGCCGGGCTATGGGACAACCAGCCCGAATTCGCCGAGCCGCCGCTGCCGATTGAAGGCGAGGCGGCCCACTATGACCATTACGCCGACGACGACCACTGGGAGCAGCCGGGCAATCTGTTCCGGCTGATGACGCCGGCGCAGCAGCAGGTGCTGTTCGAGAACACGGCGCGCGCGATGGGCGATGCGCGTCAGCACATCAAGGAGCGCCACATCGCCAATTGTCTGCGCGCCGACCCGGCCTATGGCGCCGGTGTCGCCCGCGCCCTCGGTCTCGAGGTCTAGGAACCGGCGCTCGCCAAGTAGCCCGATTGCCTGCCGGCGGCCTATCCAATCGATGCGGCCACCGACAGACGGACCACCGCTCGGCCGGTCAATCCACAGCGGCTGAAGCTTCGGCCTAAACGGATGGACATGATGGATTTTGCAACGATTCCTGAGACTTCAATCACGATACCACGCGTCGGCCTCGGCACCTGGGCAATCGGCGGCTGGATGTGGGGCGGCACGGACGAGGAGGAGTTGATCAGGACAATCTGCGCCGCCGTCGAACGCGGTACCACCCTGATAGACACCGCACCCGCCTATGGGTTTGGCCGCTCCGAAGAGATCGTCGGCCGGGCCATCGCCGCCCACAATCTGCGCTCCCGCGTCGTCATCGCCACCAAAACGGGCCTCGAGTGGAAGGACGGAAACGTCTTCCGCAATGCCAGCCGAGAGCGGATCCTGCGCGAGGTGGACGATTCTCTACATCGGCTCAAGACCGATTACATCGACATCTATCAGGTGCATTGGCCCGATCCGCTAGTGCCGATCGAAGAGACGGCCGGGGCGATGCAGTCGCTCCTCGACGAGGGGAAAATCCGCGCCGTCGGCGTGAGCAATTTCTCGGTTGCGCAGATCGAGCGCTTCCGCCGCGTAGCCCAGCTGCACGTCGTGCAGCCGCCCTACAATTTGTTCGAGCGCGACATCGAGAACGGGCTTTTGCCGTATTGCCGGCAATCGGGTCTGGCAACCTTGACCTATGGCGCACTGTGCCGCGGTCTGTTGTCCGGTAAATTGCAAAAAGACGCGCATTTCTTGGGCGACGATCTACGATTGACGGACCCGAAATTCCAGCCGCCGCGCTATGCGCAGTACCTTGCCGCGGTTCGCCGCCTCGATCAATTCGCCGAACAGAACTACGCGAAGCGCGTCATCCATTTGGCCGTACGCTGGCTCCTCGACCAAGGCGCGACTGCGGCCTTGTGGGGAGCACGCCATCCCGGCCAATTGGAGCCGATCAACGAGGTTTTCAGATGGTCGCTCGATGCCGCCGCAAAGACCGAGATCGACCGCATTTTGCAAGCGTCAATTACCGATCCGGTCGGCCCCGAATTCATGGCGCCGCCGCCGCGCTCTCGGGTCGAGGTGTCGCGAGCGACGCAGTGAACCAACGTGAGGAGAATGGCTATGGCAGCGAAAAAGATCCTGTTTCTGGTCGGCGACTTCGCCGAGGATTATGAAGTAATGGTGCCGTTCCAATCGATGCTGATGGTCGGGCATCTTGTCGATGCGGTGTGCCCTCGCAAAAAAGCCGGTCAACAGATCAAGACCGCAATCCACGATTTCGAGGGTGATCAGACCTACAGCGAAAAACGGGGACATAATTTTACGCTCAACGCCACGTTCGCCGAAATCAGGGCTGAGGACTACGACGCCCTCATGATCGCCGGAGGCCGGGCGCCGGAATATCTGCGGCTCGACGACCGCGTGATCGCAATCGTTCGGTCGTTTGCCGCGGCGAACAAGCCGCTCGCTGCAATCTGTCATGCCGCCCAAATCCTAGCCGCCGCCGATGTGATTCGCGGACGCCAGGTTTCGGGCTATTCTGCCTGCGCCCCCGAGATCCGCCTCGCAGGAGCGGAGTTTGTCGATACCGAACCCGACCGTGCCGTTCGCGACGGCAATCTCGTCAGCGGCTTTGCCTGGTCAGCGCACCCGCAATTTCTGTCCTTATTCCTCGAGGTGCTCGGAACCCGCGTTCTCCTGTAGCGAGCTGGTGCATTCGACATGAAAGAAGCCAACCCCGCCCAAGGCATCCTTCAGCTGCCCGGCCGGCGCCAGCTTCTGCTCGCCCCGTTTCTCGCGTCACTGCCGCTCGGATTGTGGGCTGGGCGCGCCGAGGCGATCAACCCCGAGGAGACCCAGGTCACCCTGCCCGATCAGATCAAATGGACCGCATGGACTGCGGGGCCGCCGCACAGCGCCGAGATGGCCACACTCTATGGCGGACTCGACAAACCCGGCGAATATGTCGTGTTGATGAAATGGTACCCGGGCCATATGAGCGCGCCGCACAGCTATGCTACCGACCGACTGTGCCTGGTGCTGTCTGGCACCTGGTGGGTCAACAGCGGTCGCGATTTTCACCCGAATGCTACCGTTCCGGTGCCGGCCGGCGGCTTTGTCAGGCGTGTCGCCCACACGCCGCATTACGACGGCGTCAGAAAAGGCGCGAAGGAGCCTGTCGTAATCGGAATTTTTGGGATTGCCCCGGTCGATCTGAGACTGGTTGATCCGAGCCGGCCGGCGTGGCGGCTGGCCTAATACCTCGTTGCCAAAGTTAGCGACCCGCATTCGCGACGCGTTCGCGGGGTAACGATCCGGCTGTGACATTCGCCAATTTACGCAACGAGCTACTAGCCACTGCGGTGAGGCCGACCTGGGGCTGTCGGCGTCGCCTCGTTTGAGGCGCGCCGAGCAGCGCGCTGCGCGTCAATCGTCTGCGCCGAAACCAGAAACTTGGAGTCACCTAAAAATGATTAACGCCATCCGCAATGTGTTTTTCGGCCGGCGACGAGAGCATTGGTGATTTCCGTCACATGGCGGCCCTGAAAGCGAGCGATGGCGAGCTCGTTTTCACTGGGCTCGCGAGAGCCGTCGAGGCCGGCCAAAGTCGTCGCGCCATAGGCGGTGCCTCCAGTGATTTCGGCCATGTTCGTCAGCCGCGGCTCGGTGTAGGGGACGCCGACGACGATCATACCGTGGTGCAGCAAGGTGAGATGGAAACTGGTGAGGGTGGTTTCCTGACCGCCGTGCTGCGATGCGGTGCTGGCGAATACGCTCCCCACCGTGCCCACGAGCGCACCGTCCGCCCACAACCCGCCAGTCTGATCGAGGAAGTTTCGCATCTGGGCAGCCATGTTGCCGAAGCGCGTCGGGGTGCCGAAAATGATCGCATCGGCCTCCTCCAATTGCGCCGGTTTGACGACCGGGACATGAGCGAAGGCCGCTCGCGCAACAGCCGCACCGCTCCTTTCCAGGATCTCGTCCGGGACGAGTTCCGGCACCTGCCACAGGCTCACCTCGGCGCCGGCGTCGCGGGCGCCGGCGGCGACCGCCTCCGCCATCCGGTAGACATGTCCGTACATGCTGTAAAAGATGACCTGGACTTTCGCCGCCATACGCATCCTCCCGACTGAATTGGCTCAGAAACTGTCCTTAGGGATCGATCCTGGATGGTTTCTAATTCGGACCTGCCGAATTAAACCGTGTAAAATGGAGTAACAACGAAGAGTTCACCATTTTCCACTGTGAAATACTGAGGCGCACGCCATGTGGTTATGTCGGCGACGGCGGTACGATGATCGTGTGGACCTTGTCGCCATCGGCGAGATTCACCGGTGGCTGCAGGATCACTTGATCGCCCTCCTTGATGCCCTCATCGACCTCGACCTCGGTCCCGTAATCGGTTGTGATCGCAATCTTGTGCAAATGGACGACGTTATTTTCGACCACCGCGACCTGCATGCCGTTCTGATTGAAGATGATCGCCGAGGCGGGTACGATCAGGGCCGGCGAGGTGCGCGGAATTTTCAGCTCTACCGTGCAATAAATGCCGGGCTTCAGCGCGCCGTTCGGATTGGGGACATCGACCTCGGTTAAAAGCGTGCGGGTTCCGGGCTGCAAGGCATCGGCGATCCGCGTCACTTTGCCATGGAAGGTGAGGTTCGGCATCGCCGGCACGCGGACGACCGCCTCGATGCCCGGCTTGACGCCAAAGGCGTCATCCTGCGGCACGTAGACCCAAACCCGGATCACGTCGTTCTGGGTCATCGAAAACATCGCGGTGCCGCCGCTCGCGTCGGCGGTGATCAGGCTGCCGACATCGATGTTGCGTTGGGTGATCACGCCGTCGAATGGCGCCACGACCTGCAGATAGGCCTTCTGCTGATTGAAATAGGCCAACTGTGCCTGCGTCGCCGCGGCATTGTAGTGAGCCGCTTTTGTCGCGTGATGTTGCGCTTGTAAAGTATAGGCATCGACATCGCCCTGCTGCAGCGTCACCCAGCCTTGCTTGACGAGCACCGCGTCGCGCGCCCAGGTGACTCGGTCCAACGCGCGTTGGGCTTGATTCTGTTGCGTTGTGGCCTGACCTGCTGCACCGCTGTTCTGATATTGCGCGATCTGGTCCTCGACTTCGGGTGCTGTAATCTCGGCGAGGACCTTACCCTTCTTGACGTGATCGCCGATATCGACATAGCGCTTCGCCACATAGCCGCTGGCGCGCGCGTAGATGTTTGCCGCCTCGAAGCCAAGCGTCGTCGCGGGTAAGGTTACGTCCACTCGCCCGAAATGCTGCCCGACATCCGTGACGCGTACGGTCGGGACAAAATCGGCTTGCTGCTCGGCCGTATCCATGACTTGGCGGTATTGCTGGTAATGCCGCCACACGCCGAGCCCGAGCGCGGTTACAAACAACAGGAGCACGCCGAGGCCAAGCAGCCAGCGCCCGGACCCACCTCGCTTCGTTGGCCCGCCTGGCGGTGCTTCGGGCGCTTCGCGCTCGGGCGCTGGAAGCGCCGGCCGTGGTGGCGGCCCCTTCAACAATGGCGGTTGCTCGAGGTCGCTCATTCGGGAACCTCCTCGAAGACACCGTGGGCTGGTTTGCCGTTATTGCCCTGGCGTAGCATCGAAAACAGGTAGGGCACGACCAGCAGCGTCGTCGGGGTCGCGAACAACAGGCCGCCAATGACGGCCCGCGCCAGGGCGGCGTTCTGCTCCTCTCCCGGGCCGCCAATCGCCATCGGGATCATGCCGACGATCATCGCCGTCGCGGTCATCAGCACCGGCCGAATGCGGGTATGTCCGGCCGAGATCGCGGCATCAAATGCGGTTCTGCCGGCCAATTGCTGCTCGCGCGCGAAGGTCACGAGCAGGATCGAGTTGGCCGAAGCCACGCCGACCGCCATGATCGCCCCCATGAGTGACGGCACACTCAAGCTCGTGTCGGTGATGTAGAGCATCGTGACGATGCCGCAAAACGTCGCCGGCAGCGCCAAAATGACGACAAATGGATCGTCGAAATTCTGGTAGTTGACGACCATCAGCAGGTAGACAAAAACCGCCGCGAACAACAAGCCAATTGTCATATCGCGGAAAGCCTGGTTCATGCTATCGATCTGGCCGGTCACCTGGATCGTGTTGCCGGGCGAGAGTTCTTTCTTGAGATCGGTTGTGACCTTATCGATATCGGCCGCGACGCTGCCGAGATCGCGGCCCTGGGTGCTGGCATAGACCTCGTAGACCGGCTGGATATTGGCTTGGTTGGCACTTCCCGGTACCGAGGCGCGGGTGTAGGTCGCGACGTTGCTGAGTTCGCCTGGAACCGGTTGCGGTGTCCCGGGCGCCGTGCCCGTGCTCACGGGCACGGATGTGGATACATTTTGCATTTCACCCGGAACCGGTTGCGTTGCCGGCACCGCGATCCCGGTGCTGACCGGCGTGTTGGCGAGGTCGTTGAGCGAGCTCACCCGGTACTGCGGCGTCTGCACTGCGATATAGTATGGAATGCCGTTGGTCGGATCGGTCCAGAAATTAGGTGTGACCTGCTCCGAGGAACTGAGGCTCGTCGTGATATTATTGCCTATGTCGTTGACGGTGATGCCGAACTGCAGGGCTCGCGCGCGATTGATTTGCACATACAGATCGGGGGCGTAAACCTCCTGCTGCAGATGGGCGTCGACAATACCGGGAATGGCGGCGATGCGCCGCCGCAACTCCTCGGCAATAGCCAGGTTTTCGACTCGGTCGTAGCCGACGGTACGGACGTCGATCGGCGCGGTGAGCCCGAAGTTCAGGATCTGCGTCGCGATGTCGGCGGGCTGAAAATAGAACATGTCCTCGGGAAACGCCGCCGGCAGCACCTGCCGTAACTTCCGGACGTAATCGGCGGTCGGTGCATGGCCATCATTGAGCGACACCATGATCACGCCATCATTGACCGCGATCGTCGTACCGTCGGCGAACGCCCAGTTATAGGAGCGCGCCGGCACCCCGATATTGTCGACGATCAAGTCCAGATCGTTTTTGGGGATGATGTTGCGGATCTTGTCTTCGATCTTCTGGAAGATCTGCTCGGTGACCTCAATGCGGGTGCCGGGGGGTGCCCGGACATGGAGCTGGATCATCCCGCCATCGATTGCCGGATAGAAATCGCGGCCGACAAAGGCGAACATGATGCCGCCAAGGACGAGAAGGAGGATCGCGACGATCGGGATGATGACGCGGCGGGTCAGCAGCATCGTCAGCAGCCGGACATAACTCTCGCGCATACGCTCGAATCCGCGCTCGAAGGCAGCATGGAAGCGCGCGAAGAGAGCCCCTGCTCTTCCCTCCCCCGCTCGTGGGGACGACGTTGGGACGGGGCCCGCCGAGGCGCCGCGCTGGCCCTTCAGCAAAAGGCCGATGGTGATCGGAGTTAGGGTTCGCGATAGGCCGTAAGAAGCGAGCATTGCAAAGACCACCGCTAGGCCCAACGGCGTAAAGAGGTACTTCGCCGGTCCTTCGAGAAAGACCACCGAGGTGAAGACGCAGCTGATCGCCAGCGTGGAGACTAGTGTCGGCACCGCTATTTCGGCGGCACCGTGCAGTGTCGCCCGCGGCAGCGGCATCTTCTCCTCGTCGAGGAGGCGATAGGTGTTCTCGATCGTCACGGTCGAATCGTCGACGAGAATGCCGACGGCGAGCGCCAAGCCGCCCAATGTCACCGTGTTGATCGTCTCACCGAGAAAATAGAGCACGACGAGCGAGGTCAGCATCGCGAGCGGGATCGATATCATGACGACGATGGTTGGCCGCCACGACCCGAGAAAGAGGGGGATCATCAGCGCTGTAAGCCCGGCGGCGATTACGCCTTCGCGTAGCACCGCAACCACCGAGGAGAGGACGAATACCGACTGATCGAACAGCGATTTGATAACCATCCCCGGGGGCGCTGCGGCCCGCGCGATGTTGAGCACATGCTTGACCGCGTTGACGACGGTCAGTGTCGAGGCATTGCCGTTTTTGATGATGCTGAGCAGCACCGAACGCTTGCCGTCGGCCCGCACGATGTTTTGCTGCACCAGATTGCCATCGCGCACATGACCGATGTCCCTGAGGAAGACAGTGGCGCCATTTTGGTACGCAACCGGGATGTCGTTCAGCGCCTCGATGGTTGGCGGCATCGAATTGGTGCGAACGGTGTAATCGGTCTTGCCGATCTTTTCGTCGCCACCGGGCAAGGTTAGGTTCTGGGCGTTGACGGCATTGACAACTTGAAGCGGTGTCAGACCCTTGGCGAGCAGCTTCACCGGGTCGATGTCGACCATGATCTGGCGGTATTTGCCGCCTGCCGGGGTCGGCAGTGTGACACCGTGAATCGGCGCCAGCATCTGGCGCAGCCTATATATACCGTAGTCATAGAGCTGCGCCTCGCTGAGCTGGTCGGAGCTGAGAGCAATCTGTAGGACCGGGACCGCCGACGCGCTGTATTGCACCACGACCGGCGGCTCGATACCAGTCGGCATCAAGGCGCGGATCGAGTTGGTGGCGGCGACGATCTGCGAGATCGCCAGATCGAGGTTCACATCGGGCTGGAAATAGATCTTCTGGACCGAGATGCCATTGACCGTTTCCGCCTCGATATCCCTGATCCCGTTGACGTTGGAGCTAATAGAGTACTGGCTGTAGGTGGTGACCCGTTGCTCCATCTCGGTCGTGTTGAGGCCTGTGTACTGCCAGATTACCGAAACGACCGGGATGTCGATCTCGGGGAAGATGTCGGTCGGCATCTCGACCGCCGCCGTAACCCCGAGAAACAAAATGAGCGCTGCCACCACATAAAAGGTATGCGGATATTTCAGCGCAAAGCGAACAATTCCCAATTATCCCTCGCTGATCCTGCTGCCTCAAATCCAGCGATCGAGGTGCGTCCTGAGAAGGCAAGATGCCGCACGGCACTGCGCCGGCGGCAACGCGCAGTCACCCGAACATTTGCGATGAGTGGCTGCACAAGCCAGTAAAGCACCGTAAAATTCAGTAAAGCGGACGCCTAGGGCGGGCGCGTCCCGCTGCGGCCGGACGCGGATTGCCGTCGCCAGCCTGACCTCTTCCTTTCACCAAGCTTTACAGGGAATGATTTGGCGCCGGCGCTCGGCAGCGTCACATACTGGCGCATCAAAGAAAGACTGCGCCGGGCTGTCGGCACCCAGTTCGCGGCCGCTGAAAAGGACTGACGATGCGACCGCTCTCGAAAACTCCTCAGCCCGGCGTCTCCGGCCCGCGGGCTCCTCGCTTTGGGGCCTTCCCAGTGTCATTGCGAGCGAAGCGAGGCAATCTCGGCGATAACCCCTCGCAAGCGAGTGTCGCGATCCGACATTAAATCCGGTCACGCATCTGTTGACGCTCACAGCCGGACCCATTTGTCGGTTGCTGCTTCCGCCGCAATGATCTCGTATGCATTACGACGATTTACTGCATTTTACCGCATTTTACGCCAATGGCAGGCGATCGAGCTTATTTTGACGTCACACGATCGGTGCCGGACATTGGAGTGAGCGTTGTTGTGACACCGCAGGAGCGAAATCTGTGGCGCATCTCGTGGAGCTGGATCGGCTGCAGGCCAAGGCCAAAAACTACAAACGTGATTGCACTCGGGCAAAGTCCGGTCCAGCTCGATTCGTAACAATCGGCGAAGGTCTTCGAGATAAGATCGGCGCGCTGATCCCACGCCTGACGCGTTACGCCCGGGCATTGACGCGAGACGAAGCTGCGGCCGATGATCTCGTCCAGGATTGTCTCACGCGTGTGCTGACGAAAATCGACTTGTGGCAACCAGGGACCGATTTGCGGGCCTGGATGTTCACAATCCTTCACCACCAATATATCAACCGTCTGCGCCGCGACGCGCGCCACCGCGCCGCCATCGAGTTACAAGAACCTTATCGAGCCTTGGCGTTGTTGCCCGATCAAAATGTCAAGCTCGAGCTGCGCGACGTTGAACGCGCTCTGGCGAAACTGCCCGAGAATCAACGATTACTGATTATGACGATCGGGGTCGAGGGCAGCAGTTACGAAGATGCCGCCTCCGCGTTCGATCTCCCGCTCGGCACAGTGCGGTCGCGACTTGGCCGCGCCCGTTTGAGATTGCGTTTCCTGACCGACCAAGGGTTGTCTCAGGTTCAGTCAAGCCACATTCGCTCTACCAATCACGCTACCCTGCGGAGCGTGTGAGCGGGAAGCTTCCCAACCCATCGGCCCAGAGCCTCTTGAACGCAAAGATCGCAAAAGGACCCGACAATGAAAATCTCTTCTCTGTCGATACCTGCCGTTGCCATCCTCGCGTGCTTGGCGACCGCCTCCGCTAACGCGCAGGAGCGTGGGCTCGAACCCTCGCTGCACCTGCCTGCCATCAATCCCAGCATGTCGCTGGCCGCGCCGGACGCCAATCCTCTGCAGCAGCAGATGCGCGAGGACTACGCCACCGGCCTGATGAATGACCAGCGTGAACTGATGCAGCAGAACCCGTCAGGTGCGACCCGGCAAGAGCGGGCGATCGAGCAACAACTTAACGGTTATACGCCGCAATAGCCGCAATCTCGATCCAAAGGTTGGCGAAGCCGCGCTGCCAAACCGCGGATCTCCTGGACCGAGGGCTCGATGACTATATCATCACCCCGTATCACTAACGGGCCCACCGTGAAAAGCGGACGGCGTCCCCCGCTGCTCATCGGCCTGGTGCTGATCGCGGTCGCCGGCGGGTCGCTGATGGCATCATTGTATTGCAAGCTGGATTTCCATCGAGCTCGTGCAAAAAGTCGGCATGATGAGAGCGGCCGTCATCGTGGGGGTGTCTGCGCCGACGGCTTTGGCGGTCCGCATTGCCGAGGCAGCGGCCCTCACCCTCGTTGGCATCGCACGGGACGTCATTTTCGCCTTTGGCACCTTCTACATCCGCCAGCTGCTGCGCGCGGGGCGCGAGGGAGGCCTGGTTCCGCCGCCGGCCGCCGCAGTTCCGAACCGCTCGATGTCGGTTGTCGGCGAGCCCCACCTCGCATCCCCCGCAGATCACCTCGCCAAGGGATAATAGCTGTGCCCCATCCGCCAAAACAGGCCTTCCATGCCTGGTATCACGCTAATCGCGGAGAAAAGAAATGAGCAGCCGCGCTGATATACTCGAGTTGGTCAGAAGAAATTTGCCCCGAGTAGACCGGCCGCTTCCGGCAGTCGCAATGTTTGACAACCACACGCCGGCCTCGCTGCTCGCTGACTTCAAGGAGAGATTGCATCGGATGGGAGGGATTTTCCTCGATCCCCCTGCCGCGGCGATCCGCTGGAAACGGTCTGAGCCAAGATCGCGGGCGCCAAAGTCGTGCGCTCGACAGCGCCGGAGATCGCGCGCAACCGCGATGTCGCCGCTGTGGACAAGCCGCAGGATCTCGCGGATGTCGATTTCGCGATTGTCCGCGCCTCGTTTGGCGTCGCTGAGACCGGCTCGGTGCTGCTCAGTGATGCGGATCTGCGGGTCAATGCGGTCGCCTACCTCGCGCAGCACCTGATCGTCTTGCTCGATCCCGACGACATCGTCGTTAATCCGCACCAGGCTTACCGCCGGCCCGAATTTCGCGACAGGCATTATGCCTCGTTTCATTCCGGCTCCTCCGCGACCGCGGATATCGAAGGTGTGGTGATCCACGGCGCCCAGGGCGTGCGCTCGCTCTCGGTGCTTCCGGTCGCACAGTCTACCAGCCGTCCCAACCACTGAAACAGGAAGCAAATCCACATGGCCGATAAACTCCAGGCTCAAGCGTCCACTGGTTTTGCTGTCAGACGTGTCGGCGTCGTCGGCCTCGGCCACATGGGACACGCTTTTGCTTTCAATCTCATTGAGGACGGTCATCAGGTGTTCGTCTATGACCGAGACCCAAAGCGAGCCGCGGCATTGACCGGCGCCCTCGCGGCCAAGCGACTCGCGGATCTCGCCGACTGCGACGTCGTGGTGACCTCCCTTCCCGAGGACGACGAGCTTGTCGCGGTGACATTCGGGCCGGAGGGTTTGGCGGGCGTTCTCGCCCCGGGCGCGGTCCACATCTCAACCAGCACCGTCAGCCCAGCCGTATCCCGTCGCGTCGCCGAGGAGCATGCGCGTCGTCGCCAGGATTACGTCGCCGCACCGGTGCTCGGAAACCCTGATTTCGCGCGAGAGCGGAAGCTGTTCGTGCTCGCGGCGGGCCCGCCCTCGGCGCTGGAGAAAGTCAGGCCATTGCTCGAGCACCTTGGTCAGCGGGTATTCGTGATCAGCGAAGACGCCGCATTGGCGAACCTTGTCAAGCTCGCTGCCAACGTGCTGACCGCCACTACTCTCGAGTGCATGGGAGAGGTATTGACACTATTGCGAAAAGGTGGGCTTGATGCCCACCTCGCCTACGACGTGCTGACGAACTCGCTGTTCGATTCCCGGGTTCACAAGACTTACGGCGGCAAGATTGTCGAGGGCCGCTACAGCCCGCCAGGAATGGCGGTGCCGCTCGCCACCAAGGACCTGCGGTTGGCATTGGCTGAAGCTGAACACGCGGCCGTGCCGATGCCAGCCGCGAGCCTGGTCCACGACCGGCTCGTTGCGATGGCGGCTCGCGGGTGGGACGAACTCGACTGGTCCGCGCTCGGTCTGCTCGCAGCCGTGGATGCCGGCCTAGGTGACGGTCGCTGAAGGGCCACGGCGCACCGCGACACACGGAAGGAAATAGTGATGAACGAGGTTCGCAGAGAAACCGATAGTCTCGCCAGGTCGAGGTGTCGGCAGACAAGCTGTGGGGGGCGCAGACCCAGCGTTCGCTGGAGCAGCTCAGCATAGGACAGCACCTGATCCCGCGCGAGATGATCACCGCATACGCAACGCTGAAAAAGGCGGCGGTTCATCGGACCTCGAGACACCTCCCGCTGCAGCCGGTAGACGCGTAAGAGGGGCAGGCGGGATCCGCCGCGCCGCGTAACGGCGAGCCAGCGAGGCGCAGACCATGAGCTGAACTTGTTGGAACACCATCACCGGGAGGATGACGAGGCCGACATGGCCCGCGAACAGCAGGGTTGCGATTGGCACGCCGTTGGCGAGGCTCTTCTTCGATCCGCAGAACACGATAGTGATTTCGTCTGCCCGCGAGAAGCCGAGCCGCCGGCTCGCGAAGGTTAGGATTGTTATCACCGCCGCAAGCAGCACGGCGTCTACGAGCGTAAGCCGGACGAGCTGGGCCGCATCGACTTGATGCCAGAGACCGTTCACGACGCCCTGGCTGAAGGCTGCATATACGATCAGCAGGATCGACCCGTAATCGACGCTCTTCAGCACGAGCGGCTTGCGCGCGATGACAGCCCCGATCCAGGGCCGCGCCAGCAGGCCCGCCACGAACGGCAGCAGAAGCTGCACGACGATACCGATCACGGAGCGCACGGAGAGATCAGCGCCGTGGCCGGAGAGCAGGAAGCCGGCGATCAGCGGGGTAAGGAAGACGCCCAGTAGGCTCGATGCCGACGCGCTGCACAAGGCCGCCGGCACGTTGCCGCCCGCCACCGATGTAAAGGCGATGGAGGCCTGAACCGTCGAGGGCAACGCCGTGAGCAGGATCAAGCCGGCCCAGAGCGGAGGAGTCAGCAAGCCGGGGACCAGGCGATGCACGGCGGTTCCGAACAACGGAAAGAGCACGAAGGTGCTCAGGAAGACCATCGTGTGCAGTCGCCATTGCCGCGCGCCGAGCAGCGCGGCCGCGGGCGAAAGCTGTGCGCCATGCATGAAGAACAGCAACGCGATGGCGGCAGGTGTCAGCCAGCCGACGGCAACGGCCATGTCGCCACGCGCGGGTAGAAGCGAGGCGAGACCGACCGTCAGCAGCATGGCGGCCAGAAACCGATCGATGCGCGACAAGAGGGAGCGGAGCCGGATCATGGTGGTTCGTCTTCAAGCGATCCCTCTAATATCTGGGCGTGGCGATAATTGTGAACGGCGCATATCGACGTTATTGTAATCGTAGATTACGATAACCGGACATGCTCGAACCCGTCCTGCTTCGGACTTTCCTTACGGTCGCCGAGACCCGGAGCTTCACCCAGGCCGCCGAACGTCTCGGCTTGCGCCAGTCGACTGTCAGCCAGCACATCCGCAAGCTTGAGCAGGAAGCCGGGCGCGGGCTCTTCGTCCGCGACACCCATTCGGTAACCATGACGGCCGATGGCGAGGCCATGATCGAGTTCGCCGGGAATATCCTGGCCGCAAACCAGCGGGCGGAGCGCTATTTCGCGGGATCCCAGCTGCGCGGTCGGCTGCGCTTTGGAGCGTCGGAGGATTTCGTGGCATCGCGCCTGCCGGAAGTATTGCGGGAGTTCGTCCGTACGCATCCGCTGGTCGACGTCGAGCTCACCGTCGGACTGAGCGGCGAACTCAACCAGAAACTCGGCCGCGGCGAACTCGACCTTGTCTGCGGCAAGCGTCGCCCGGACGAAGACCACGGACGCCTGATCTGGCGGGACCGGCTGATCTGGGTATCGGGCGAGTCGGCACCCTTCGATCCGTCCGCGCCGACGCCGCTGATCCTCTATCCGCCGCCCAGCATTACTCGGGAAATCGCGCTCGCCGCGCTGGAACGCTGCGGGCGTGCCTGGCGCATCGTGTGTACCAGCCGGAGCTTGAGCGGATTGCGTGCGGCAGCCATCGCTGGGCTCGGCGTCACCGTCGTCGCGGCGAGCTTAATCCCGCCGGGGCTCGTCGAGATTGGGGGCGGTCTCGGTCTGCCTGATCTCGGTACTGTGGAGTTCGTCCTGCACGGATCCGGCAGGCTCATACACGGACCCGCCGCCAAGCTAGCCGACGCGATCCTCGCGAGCGGCATTCGGTTGCAGCGTTTGAAAGGAAGGTCGCAATCTGGCACTGTGTGACTGTTTGGAAAACCAAGCTGGCATTATGCCTCTCCGCCGGCAGCTCCGGCGTGAGATCGAGCGGCAGCGTCCTATCCGAGCCGCGCAGTATGCAGCGGCGGCGGGCTGTCGAAATCGGTGTCGACGAATTGCAGGGCAAGGTAGTCCACGAGCGCTCGCACCTTTCCCGACAGCAGACGATTGTGGGTGAAGACAGCGTTGATCGGGCGCGATGGCAATTCGTGCGCGGACAGGATGACCTTCAACCGCCCTGCCTTGACGAAGTTCATGACCGACCAAGCCGGAGCGTAGACGAGCCCAGCATCCTCCACGGCGGCGGCAACCACGCCGTCTAGCGTATTCGAGCGCATGCGGACCGGAACCTGCACCTGCGTGGGCTCGTCGCCATTCAGTAACGGCCATTCCGAGCTGACGTTGTCCTGGCTGTAAACGAGACAGTCGTGACCCGACAGGTCGGCAAGCGTGTGCGGCATGCCGCGTCGTTCGAGATAGACGGGCGCCGCGCAAATGATCTGACGGAGGGCCCCGAGCTTGCGAATGATGAGGCTGGAATCCACCATCGAACCGATCCGGACAGCGACATCTATACCCTCCTCGATCAAATTGAGCTGCCGATCGAGCAACATCACATCCATGACGATCTTGGGGTGCATCACGGCGAACTTAGCCAGAAGCGGCAGCATGAAGTATCGGCCGAAGAGCGTGGGCCCAGCGACGTGAAGACGCCCGACGGGCGTCTCAGCATCCGTGTGCAACCCTGCCTCCATCTCATCGATCTCGGTAAGGACGGCTTGGACTTGTCATAGTAGCGCTGACCCGCTTCCGTGAGCGCGAGGGTTCGGGTGGTCCGGATCAGAAGCTTGGTGCCGACCCGCTCTTCGAGCGCCGAAAGATGCCGGCTCACTGAAGACAGCGAGATGCCGCTGGCCCTCGCCGCGCCCGAAAGGCTGCCCGTGTCGATCGCCGCCACGAACAGGGACATTGTGTCCATCCGATCCACGGAACCCTCCTCATTCTCAGCTCGACGTCACAGCATCGGACTTTACGTCAAATCTGCAACAGTCCTTTCCAGACTCATCGTCTTTCTAGAAGGATAGCGATCCCCTAAATCTTCTCCGTGCAAAAGGACATCAGCCAGCTTGGCTCGCGCTGACTGGCTTGTACGGAGGACATAGAGATGCGTTTTGGTTTGTTCGGGAGCGCCCAGGCGAACGGCAGCGATCTCGGTGCGGGTATCGGCCAGGGTTTCCACGATTATATCGATTTCAACGTCGAGGCCGAAGCGCTCGGCTATCACAGCACCTTCCTGGTCGAGCACCATTTCACCGGCTGGTCGCAGGTCTCGGCAACGCTGAGCCTCCTGACCTACCTCGCGGCACGCTGCGGCGGCAGGCTGAACAGGTAAGTCTTTGACGCCTGCCAGTCACTGGCGTGAGGTGATGCACGGAGGCAGGCGTCCGAAAAGCCTCGAGGTAGGAAAGCGCGGGGGGTGCCGGCAAAAATTGTTCACCGAAGTGGCACCGCCGACCTAATCCTGCCCCGCTAACGCCGCCACGACGGATTCGGCCTGCTCGACGATGACCATGGGCCCGGCGGCGGGAACCGTGACGAGTTCGGCGCCGGCCATGCCGCGGGGGAATGCCTCGCCATAGGCCGGCGGGATCATCCGGTCGTCCTCGCCCCAGACGATCACGGTCCTAGCGCGGATACGGTAAAGCCGTTCGGCAAGGCCGCGATCCGGCACCGGGAACAGCAATTTGCTCGAGATCGTCAACTGGCGTGCATTGCGGATCATGAAGGCTTCGAGAAATTTCGGATCGTCGAGATCTCCGCCGGGCGCCATCAGACGCTCGCCGAGCGCCGGGTCGTGGAACAGCAGCTCGGGCAGTTCATGCGGCAGTATCGCGAACAGGTCCGGGATCGGGTGATCGTCGAGCCATAGCCCGGCCGGCGCGATCAGCCCAAGCCGCTCGACATCGTGCGGTGCCACGGCCGACATCTCGGCGGCGATCATGCCGCCCATCGAGTGGCCGACCAGATAAGGGCGCGCCAGCCCGAGTGCCTCGATCACGTCGAACGAGTGCAATGTGACCGCCAGCATGTCGGGCAGCGTGTCGCCGCCCTCGGAATCGCCGTAACCCGGCAATAGCGGTGCGAAGACATGCCAGCGCCGGGCCATCGCAGCGAGGAACGGGCTTTCCTCCACCAGCCCGCCAGCGCCGTGCAGAAACAAGAGTGGCGGGCCATCGCCGGCCTCGAAGACGCGGATCTTCCGGCGACCGCCGGCGACATCGAGCAGAAACGAGCGACCGCTCATGGCCGGACCTCCGCGGTGGCCAGGCCTGGCACGGCACGCTGCGGCAGCAGGTGGATCCAAAAACGCTCGTCGCCGTCGTAATCCTTCTAGATGCCCCTGAGGTGCGGCATCACCTTGCGGGCGAACAATTCGCTCGAATGGCAGGTCTTTTCGGTTGGCATGTCGCCAATCTGGAACAGGCAGGTGATGTTGCCAACGCGCAGACCGGGGGCGTTCTTTAATCGCCCGGCTTCCAGCAAGCACTATTTGCGCGCGATGCGGCCACACCCGTCCGAGTGCGTAGCTACGAAACCAGAGCGGAACGCCGTCCTTGCCGAAACAGAAGCAATCCCAGAAGGCTGCTGGCGAGCAGTGCAATCGAGCCGGGTTCGGGGGTTCCGACCACCTCCGTGATCGGGGTCTGTGTCCCATTGAATGTGCCGTCACCCGTGAAAGTTAGTCCGGTGATGAACGCGGTCGTATCGCCGGGGTCGAGCCCGTCCGCCGGGTCGATGCCGGTGACGGTAAAGGCATCCACACCGTCGGCCGGAAAATCAAACATCATCTCGGGCGACACCATTTTGCTGTAGTCGATGCCATCGTAGACGAACGAAACGTCGAACGGATTCGCCTGAACCGCCGGAAGCAGGACGGAAGCGAATTTCGGATCACCCGCACCGATTGCGAACGAATACCCAACCGCCACCGTTGGATCGACGAAGTAGGTCGTGCCTGCCACTACGGTCATGGTATATTGGTAAACCCCTAAGGGAGTGACTGCCGGTAAATTCACGAGCGGCGCGCCCGCGGGCAATGGGGTAAAATCAAAAAAGGATTGCGTCGCCGTTAATATATTTGCTTGACTCGGAGGACCAGGTGGTGGCGGAACACGGTCAACTATTCCGGCAATATCTATTGTGTATTTATGATTAAGCTGTAAGGATAGGCCACCCGCTAACGCATTGGGTACCGTGAACGAGCCGGAAGTCCTAGCCAGAACAGTGCTATATACTTGATCAACGCCGCCACCCGCGTTTTTCATTGAATCATCGAAGATGCCTATGCTGACATTATTTACACTATTGCTGGGAAATGTCCACGAAAATGTAGGATTTGTACTTGAGCCTGAAATCGTAACGTTTGACGCAAAAGGTGCCGGTGACACCCCGATAAGGGTGCCGGGGGTAGTCGCGGACGTGGTGTCTGCACCGTTGTTGAATGTCAATGTCCAGGCACCGAGCCTGTCCGCGTGATATCCGATATCCGTGCCAAACTGGTCGGGTAGCACTGTCGATCCTACGAACGGGATGGGTACCGTCACGCTAGCACCCGTAGCGAGATTCGTGGTCTGCGCGCTGACTGTCGTGCCGGCGGTCGGGAGGACCGCGTCATCCCCTATGGCAATGAACTCACCAATTCCTTGGTTGATATCGTTTTCCCCTTTGTCACCCAAAAACAGGTACGGTCCATCAACGAGGGTGATCGGGCTAGCGGACGCTAGGCTGATCACGTTTCCGGCTCCCAGCAGAGCCGTTAGAACCAACAATTTGAACTTACTCATGATGTCCTCCCAAAATGCGTCAGCCCGCACTGATTTCGTCTTATTTTGACCGCAGAATATCGAGTTTACACCCGAGAGGAAGACGCATGTTTGTTCAGTTAGTAGTAAGGTAATACAGGTGTTTCTCAGTTCGGCTCAAGGGGCGTTTCTCCGTCCCGGCTTACCGACATCGTGCGCGTCGCGCGCAGTGGCGGTCAAGGATGGCCGCAGGCCATCGCCGGCAGGCGGCGCATCGCGTCCTTGACGGTCGCGAGCACGATGCGACGCTCGGTCGGGCTGGGATCGATGCCACGTCCTGCCGGGTCATGGTTCTTTCCGCGGTCTGCCCGTGCGGGTCAGCCGCAACCTGGCGTCGGGAAGGCCGGCACCGCTATGTCCCGAACGCGGTCAACTCGGTCAAAAGTGCCGCAGCGAAGGGCGCGGGGTTGCCGAGCCTCGTCCCGGCTGGGACGCGTCTCCGCCTATAGTCGGCGGAACTCGGTGTTTATGTTGTTAATCTGGTCGTGATCACGCCGCGGCGGAACCGCCGCCCCAGCGGTATTCGCTGCGGTCGCTCCACACCCGGTGCATGACGACGGCGAGCTTGCGCGCGACGGCTACTTTAGCGCGGCGCATACCGATCCGCTTAGCGAGCGCCAGCCCCCACGTCTTCAGCGTCGAGGTTCGCGAATACCGACAGAGCAACACCGTCGCGGCTTCGAATAAATAGGCGCGCAGCAGGCCATCGCCGCATCTCGAAATGTGCCCGCCGGTATCGGCCTCGCCCGACTGATAGCGCCGCGGGGTGAGGCCCAGATAGGCACCGGCCGAAGCCGATCGGCGGAACCGCGCGGGGTCATCGATGACGGCCGTATAGGCAAGAGCGACCACGACGCCGACACCGGGGATGGTCATCAGGTGCCGCGCGGCGGCATCGGTGCGCGCTCGAGCCAGGGTTTGGCGATCGAGCATCGCTACTTGCTCGCGGATGGCGTGCCACACGACGAGCAACGGCTCGATGATCGCCGCCAGCACGTCGTTGCCGGCGATTTGCTCGCGAACCCGGACAGAAAATAGCCCCTTGCTGCCGCGCGCGATGACCAAGCCAAAGGTCTTGAGCAGGCCGCGGATCGTGTTGGCGATCTTCTGGCGCTGCGAGACGAGCTGCGACCGCGCCACCAGCAATATCCGCAGCGTTTGAGCGTCCATGCTCTTGACTGCGACCTCCCGGTACCAGCCGGTGCGGACGATTTGAGCCAGGCCGAAGGCGTCATTAGCGTCGGTCTTGTTGATCTGAAGGCTCAGCGCCGCCTTAGCGTGGCGGGCATCGAGGCAGACGACGGGGACACCGCGGCGGCGGAGATTGAGCGTCAGCCAATTGGAGAGCTGCCCGGTCTCCAGGCCGACCCGGACGGCCGCCGGGGCATATTTCCGCACCGTGCCGGTGATCGCGTCCGGGGTCGACGCGCACTTGCCGCGCCAGACCACGGTGCCCTGATCGTCGATGACGCAAACGGCCGTGGTTTCGAGCGACACATCGAGGCCGACATAATGCTGCTGCTGATCCTTGATGCTCTCCGGGGTTGGCGTTGAACCACGCAGAGGCTACCGGCTCTTGCTTGCGGCCATCCGGTTCCCTGCGATTACGCCATGTCCGCAAAGCCGGGATAGACGTGCAGACAGCGGTTGAAGAAGTAACTGACGTGCGGGCCGTAGAGTTGCTCCGCCTTGGCGTCGGTCTCGGCGACGCAGATGCATTGCGCGAACGTGGCGCGGTACGGCGAGTCGTCGGCCCCCATCTCGGCGACCCGCTGCCAGTAATTGGCCATCAGCTTCTTCGCCCGCAAATACCCGAAGAAGCTGAGATACGAATAGTTGTAGTCATTCTCGATGCAAAAATCGTAGGTCTCGACCGAGCCGCCGCCCGGGATCCACACCGGCGGGCGCGGCTTCTGCACCGGCTTCGGCCAGCAATTGGCGTAGCGCAGCTGGGTGAAGCGGCCGTTGAAGACAAACGGCTCGTCGGCCGCCCAGGCTCTGCGGATCAGGTCGTGCGCCTCGGCATAGCGCTCGCGCAACGTCGCCGGCACGCGACCCTAGGCGTAGTTGGTGTCCATCGAAGTCCCTACCGGAAAGCCGGCGACCAGCCGACCGCCCGACATCACGTCGAGCATCGCGAATTCCTCGGCAACGCGGATCGGGGGGTCGTACAGTGCGATCGAGCTGCCAAGCACGACGAGTGCGGCGCGCGAGGTACGCCGCGCCAAGGCCGCTGCCATCAGGGTCGGCGAGGGCATCAGGCCGTAAGCGTTGGCGTGGTGCTCGTTGACCCCAAGTCCGTCAAACCCGACCGTCTCGGCGAATTCGAGCTGATCAAGATAATGTCAAGCGTGCCTGTCCATTCGGTAGCGCGCAAACTCGCCGCCATTCGGTGCGAGTGCCGGCTATGGCTGCGTCGGCGTCAAGAACCGAAAGATTGTACCCCGTGGCTCGTTCACCTCCGTCCACAATCGTCCCCCATGGGCTTCGATGATCGAGCGGCAGATCGATAGGCCCATCCCCAAGCCAGTGGGCTTGGTACTGTAGAAGGCCTCGAAGAGGTGCTCAAGAGTCGCTGGCGCCAATCCCGGGCCCGAATCCCGCACCGCGACGAGCACGCCGCTCGGCTTGGCTTGCCCGGTGCTGATCAGCAAGTCGCGCGGCCCGTCGCTGACGCCGCCCATGGCCTCGACCGCGTTGATGATCAGGTTGAGAATCACCTGTTGCAGCTGGACCCGATCGCCGTGAATGAGCGGCAAGCGCTCCGCGAGGTGCATCTGCACCGAGACGCCGGTCTTTACCGCTTCGCGACGGGTGAGCTCAATCACCTCGCGGATCGCCTCGTTTATGTCCACCCAGTCCTTCTGTGGCGGCGCCTTTTTGATGAGGTCACGGATTCGGCCGATGACGTCGCCGGCGCGATTGCCGTCCTTGACGATGCGAGCGAGCGCCTGCCGCGCCTCCTCCAGATGCGGTGGTTGACGATCTAGCCAGCGCTGCGCCGCCTGAGCGTTGGTGACCATCGCCGCGATCGGCTGGTTCACTTCATGGGCGATCGAGGCGGTGAGCTGCCCCATCGTCGCGACACGGTTGGCATGCGCCAGCTCCATCTGCACCTCGCGGTATCGCCGCTCGCTCTCCCGCGCTTCGGCTTCGGCCCGCTTGCGCTCAGTCAGATCGAGCACGAATGAGACACCTTGCTTCCCGCTTTGGTCGAAACTTGCCGCGCCGACCAGCACGGGCAAACGGCTGCCGTCTTTTCGAAAATACTCCTTCTCGTAGGGTTGTACGGTCCCGGTCATCTTGAGCTCTGGAGTCCAGAACTCTTCATGACGCATGTGCCATTCCGGCGGCGTCAGGTCCGTCCAGCGCAATCGCCCTGCGACGAGATCCTTACGATCGTGTCCCACCATGCGGAGAAACGCGTCGTTGGCCTCGAAGATCCGCCCGTCGGATTCCCAGATGAAGATCCCGATGATGTTAGCATCAACCAGTCGCCGGATCTTTGCTTCGCGTTCTATGCCATCGCGGTATAAGCGGGTGTTCTCAAGCGCGACCGCCGCCTGCGAGGCAAGGAGCTTCAGCACCGCCATGCGGGCCGGCGCAAAAGCCCGCGCGGTCAGGTTGTTTTCGAGGTAGAGGACGCCGATGAGCTTGGCCTGGTTGATCAAAGGTAGGCAGAGAATCGAACGCGCCTGGCGCTGGCGGATGTAAGGGTCCGCGGCGAACGAGGGCTCGCTGACGGCTTCATCGAGAACGACGCTTTCCCGCGTGCGCAAGACGTAGTGGAGCACCGTCTCCGGCAGCGCGGAGGCGGTCACCGGCGCATCGCGGATTTCCACGAGGACCGTGTCGCTGGAGGTCGTCGCCTCCGCCTCGATCCGCGGCTCAGCCCCTCGCGACAGAACCAACAGGCCGCGTTCCGCGGCCGCCTGGGCCATCGCCGTGCGCATGAGCGTGTCGATCAGTTTCTCCAGCACCATCTCGCTTGAGACGGTCTGCGACACCGTGATCACGGTCGCGAGATCGAGGCGTTCGACCGGTGTCGCGATCGTATTCGTCGGGCCGGGCGCGGGCTCTTCGATCCTGAGGTGCGGATACATCGCCTCGAGTTGGCGCGCCTTGCCGTCGGCGCCCCAACGCAGGTAGCCGTCGCGGGCGTTGCGCAAATAGAGATCTGCGATCTGGTTGAACCCGCGCAACCGGTAGAATTCGGAAGCGCGCTCATAGGCGATTGCCTCATTGTGGACGAAGCCATTGTCACGCGCCGAATGGATAGCCTGTTCGTAAAGGCGCTCGGCGTCGAGCTCGCGACCCTCGATCCGCGCAAGCTCGGCCCCGACCAATGCTCGGCGATTTTCGAAATTCTCGGGGCAATTCTTCGACCATACCTTATGTTGCCTGTAATGCGCAGCTACAGCGTCGATGTGCTGCTGTCGCTCGCCGTCCGGCGCCGAGTTGCAAGAGGCGGCTTGTGCCAGCGCGCCGTAAAAGTGATATTCGGCTTCCTCAACGTGCGCAGATGCGGTCCAGAGCAGCTGTTGCGCCTTCGATGCGGCGCCCATGGCCGTCGCATAGTCGCCACCAATATAGCGCGCCTGTAATTTCCGGATCCAGTACCAACTCGCAGCGATCGCCATTACCGGGTTGCTGGACAAATGGTGTTCGATATGAAGCTCATTGAACTGCCCGTGGTCCAAGCAACCGAATTTCAGCGTCAAGCCGCGCAGCATCCGAACCAGCGCGAGTTGCGTGGCGATGAAGTCAATGACAAGGCCGAACCGCGCCTTCTCAGCGAACGCGAGGCCCCGTTCGACTTCCGCTTGCACTTCAGGCAGCGGCTCGCCGGCGAAGAGCAGGTCCGAGTTTAGATTCTCGCACGTGTAGGCTCCATAGGTGAGGTCTCCGATCCGGTTCGCCGCTTCGAACGCGCGGCGCATCAGATCACGGCTAGCCCGCACGTGTTTCGTCCAGCGCACGACATAAATCGCGAAGTTAAGATACGTGCCCGCCTCGAAGCGCTTTAGCCCGCGCCGTTCGACGAGTTCGTAGCCGAGCTGGCCGAAGCGAAATCCGGTCTGGTAGTCGCCAAAAAGCGGTCCGGCGACCCTGGCGAGCATGACATAGGCAACACATGAAGCATCGCAGTTGCCACGCTCGAGGCTGAGACTGGCCGCTTTGCAGCTCGTCAGGCAGGCCAAGTTCGCATCCGTATGCGAGGCCGGTGGCACGAGCTTACTCAGAACGTCGACGGTCGCCAGGGATGCCGGGTCGTCCATCAACGGCAAATCGATGAGGTCCTCGATTGTCCGGCTTCCAAGCAGTGACCAGATGCGCTCGTATTCGCGTCGCACGTCCTCCTCTGTCGGATGGGGTGACCATTCGATGCCAACATGCCGGAGGTAGTCGAGACAAACAGCGACCGCGCGGCCGCTTTGATCAAGGGTCGTGCAGACATCTATGTGCAAGCACGCAACGATGGCTCGTTCGACCGTTGTCGTGGCGCGATTTGACAGCGCTGCCAATCGCTCCTCTGCGACCGATAAACTGGCCGGTCAAAAATTCGCATTCTGCCCGGTTCAGCTCCAGAGCAAAGATCAACTCGCGCCGGCGCTCCCAGCAATCCTCCGCCAATAGGGTCGCACCGAGATCGAGATAGGTGAGTGCCGAGGTATACGCAGTAGAGGCCTTGGCTCGTTTGCCCGCGATTATGTTGAGTTCGGCCAGCTGTTCACGCTCGTCGCGTGAAGTGATCAGGGCCGCGCCGCGATTGATTTGATTGACGATGTCGAAGATCGCCCCCTCCCGTTTTTCGGGGGGCGTCTGCGCTGCCAGTAGCCTGCCTATCCGGAGATGAACCTCGGCGCGCAATATTTCCGGGATCAGCGAATAGGCGGCCTCTTGAACCCGGTCGTGCATAAATTTGTAAGAGCCTTCCAGCTGTTGGACCAGTTCCTGACGGACCGCCGGCCATAGCGCCGCATGCACTTGCTCCTCCGTGATCTCGAGAACGATCGAAAGCATGGTCATTTCGGCCGTATTGCCGAGGTAGGCCATCTGCTGCAGCGTCTGCTGCGTTTCGACCGGTAGGCGGCTTAACTTGCCGGCCAAGAGGTCCACGACATTGTCGGTGTAGCTCTTGGCGTGAATGCGCTCGAGATCCCAGCGCCAGCGCGCCGCGTCGTGATCGAAGGCGAGCAAACCCTCTTCGGCTAGCGTACGAAGAAACTGAATCACGAAGAAAGGGTTGCCGGCGGTCTTTTCCTGCACCAACCGCGCCAGTGGCGCGGAGCGTCCGGACTCGCAATGAAGGGCATCCGCAATCAACTGCCCGAGGTCGTCGCGGGCGAGCGGCTCCAGGCGGATCTCCTGCATCTGCGTTCCGGCTTGGCGGATCGCATCGAGCTTGCGCATCAACGGATGCGTGGCATCGACCTCGTTGTCGCGATAGGCACCGATCAACATTAGATATTGCAGCCCCGACCGGGTCAGCAGATCCTCCAGCAAATCGAACGTCGCCGCGTCGAGCCATTGCAGATCGTCGAAGAACAGGGTCAGCGGATGTTCCGGGCGCGCGAAGACGCCAATAAAACGTTGGAATACGAGCTGAAACCGGCCCTGCGCCTGTCGCGGCTCGAGCTCCGGGACCGGCGGCTGCTCGCCGATGATGAGCTTCAGTTCAGGGATCAGGTCGGTCATGAGCCGTGCATTCGGCTCCAGCGCCTCCAGAAACGCGCCACGCAAGGCCCCCAGTTCGGCGTCGCTCTTGGCAAGTAGGGGCCGCACAAGACCTTGAAACGCCTGCGCCAAGGTCGAGTATGGAATGTCGCGCTTGTACTGGTCGAACTTGCCCGACGCGAAGAGCCCGCGCCGCGGCACGAGCACTTTGTGCAGTTCATTGACGACAGCGGACTTGCCGATGCCGGAATATCCCGAGACCAGCACCAGCTCCGACGCGCCGCTCCTGAACGATGCGCTCGAAGCCGGCCAGCAGGATCGCGACCTCGCGCGCTCTTCCATAAAGGTTCTCGGGGATCAGCAGCCGGTCGGGCGTGTCGTTTAGGCCCAGCGTGAAGTCGTCGATGCGGCGCTGACGCTCCCATTCGGCCAGGCAGCGCCGCAGGTCGCGCTCGAGCCCGTCGGCGCTCTGGTAGCGCTCCTCGGCCGCCTTGGCGAGCAGCTTTATTATGATCTTTGAGATGGGGGCCGGGACAGTCTCAACTCGCTCGCTTGGCGGCACCGGCTTCCTCGCGATATGGCAGTGGACCCACTCCATTGGGTCCGACGCAGTGAACGGCAGTGCGCCGGTGAGCATCTGATAGAAGAAGACGACGCCGAGCGAATAGAGGTCGCTGCGCGAATCGATCGAGCGGTTCATCCGCCCGGTCTGTTCTGGCGCCATATAGGCGAGCGTGCCCGCGATGGTTTCGGGCGGCGCGAGCGTCTGTCGCTCGCGCGGCAACCGCGTCGCGATGCCGAAGCCGGTGAGCCTCGCCGCACCATCGGCGCAGTTCACCAGGATATTGCCGGGTTTCTGGTCCTTGTGGACGAGGTCGGCCTGATGGGCTTTGCCCAGAGCCGCGGCGACGCCGATCGCGAGGTGCAAGAAGACGCCGATCTCCATCGGCCGGCCAAGTAGGCGTGCGAGCGGTTCGCCGCCGGGGTCCTCGAGCACCAGCATGGCGCGACCGTCTTCTCGCACGAACTCCAGCGGCCGCGCCGCCCAAGCGCTATCGAGCTCGTTCCTGAGCTCATATTCGTGCGCGAGCCGTTCGAGCGCCAGGGGCGGCGGGCGATCCGCGGCGAGGAGAACCGCCAGGACAGGCTTGCGCTCGCCCTCGGCCCCCAGCCGCGATCCGCGAAAGAGAACGCGTTCGCCATCTCCCCATAAGACTTGCAGCCTCTGATCCATCGGCGCTCCACCGTGAGGAGGGGATCGCGTACCGGACTCTATCATTGGGCTAGCGGTAGCCATCTCCATCGCCGTGGCGACAGAGACGTCCGGTCGGATTGCGGCCGAGTAGATAAACCCGCCGCAAGGATTAGGGAACTCCCGCCTTTGCTTAGTCGGTCAGCCGGCGATGAGGCGATCGCGTGGGACCGCTCCCCCGCGAACCGTTTGGGCGGGGTTATCGGTGTCGCCAGCAGCGGATTGGCAATCGCCGCTTTGGGAGCGCGCAGTGCGCGCCGTTCGCCCATCGCTTCGCCGGGCCCAATCATCGCTGTGCCCATTTCGCTCATGATTGAGCAAACGTGCGCGAAGTCGAGATTGACGAGGCGCTCATTGACCATCAGGTAAGTAATGCAGGCGACGCCCGAGCAAAGCACCTGATCGGCCATCGCGAAAGCGGCGGCGAAGGCGTCTCAAGCCGCCGCGACAAACGACATAAAAGGTGCCAGTCTCCGCGTTCGTTAGGTCAAGCGCCTGAGCCAAGGCCAGACGTCGGAGGCGCACGGGAGGCGATAACGCCAGCTTTGCATGTGGTCGGCGGAGGCGAACTCAACCAACGCCCGTTGTCCCAGCAAGCCGCGAAGCGATGCGCGATCTTGTTGGGCAATCCCGGCGATCGGTTGGATTTCGCAAAGCGGCGAGCAATCTGGTTTCGGCATTCTGCGAACGCTCAATGTCGGTGTCGCCAAACAGCGCGACGATAATAGGAGGCGCACATGCCAAAGAATAACAGGAGGGGCACATGCCAAAGAGTGAGAATACGAAGTCCCGCCGCAGGGCGATCCGCGCGGGATGCGCGATCGCGCTGACGGGCGTTTGCGCCGGTCTCGGGCCAAGCGCCCTGCAGGCCGAAGAAAAGAAGCTTCTGATCGGCATTGTCGAGTTGCAACTTACCAATCCGTTCTTCGACAGGCTTGAGAAATCCGCCATCGACACGGCAAAGAAGAATGGGCTCGAGGTCATGACCGCCGAAGCCAACACCGCCGGCGACTTCGGCGACACAGATCGCCGCGATCGAGAACATGATCAACCGCGGCGTGAAAGGCATCACGCTCGATCCAGCCAACGCGACCGCGCTTGTGCCGATCGTGAAGAAAGCGCGCGATGCGGGCATCGTCGTCGTGACGACGAACACTTCGCTCGCCCCGATGACCGCGGCCGACGCCGCTTACGAGACCGACAACCTGCAGGCGGGCGTCCTCATTGGCCGGTGGGCCAAGGCGACCATGGGCTCGAAACCCGCGCATATCGCTATGCTCGACTATGACCTATCGGACAAGACGTCAAAGGCTCGCCACGACGGCTTCCTGAAGGGCTTCGGTGTTGCCGAGGGCGATCCGCAAATCGCCGGGTCCGCCCTCAACATGGGCAACGTGGAAACCGGCCAGACCGCAATGGAAAACCTGCTCTCCGCGCATCCGGACATCAATGTGATCTACACGATCAACGAGCCGGCGGCGCAGGGCGCCTCCTTCGCGATCAAGAAGGCCAAGGGCGACGTTCTGGTGACTTCGATCGACGGCAGTTGCTCGGGCGTGCGCAGCATCGCCGATGGAACGATCGGCGCGACCGTCATGCAATTCCCCATCCGAATGGGCGAGATGGCCGTCGAAGCGGTCATCAAGGCGGTCGACGGCGGCGTGAAGCCGAGCGGGTTCCACAACACCGGGACCGTCCTGATCACCGACCATCCGGTCGCGGGCGTCGATTCCAAGGACTCCAAGTGGGGGCTCGAGAACTGCTGGGGCGAGTGAGGATGCAGGACCCCGAGCTGACTGTGGCGACTGCTTTCAAGGCGGCCTCGACCGAAGGAGCCGTGGCTGCCGCGGCGACTCCTCCCGCTTCACTGCAGCGGCCGACGCTGAGCATCTTCGCCTATCCGATCACAGGGCCGCTCTTCGCCCTGATTGTCATCTTCGTCGTGTTCTCGCTCACGACATCGACGTTTATGAATGCCGGCAACATATCCCTGATTGCCCAACAATCGGTGGTGATCGGCACGTTGGCGCTCGGGCAGACGCTGATCATCCTGGTTTCGGGCATCGATCTCGCGGATGGCGCGATCATGGTGCTTGGAACGGTCGTCGCCGGCAGCATCGCCTCGCATGGCGATGCTCTGACGATGGCGCTGGGCTTCGTGGCTTGCATCATCGTGGCCTCGATAAACGGCCTGGTTATCACGCGGTTTCGATTGCCCCCGTTCATTGCCACGCTCGGCATGTTCACGATCATCGCGGCGGTTGCGCGGCTTTACAGCCAATCGCGGAGCTTTCCTGTCACGTCCGACCTCCTTTCCGTTCTCGGATCAGGACCAGAGTTTGGCACGGTCGCGGTCACTTACGGCACCATGCTGTGGGTCGCATTGACTTTGGTCCTCGGCTACGCGTTGAACGAGACGTCCTGGGGGGTGCGCGTCTACGCGATCGGCAATTCGCCCATCGCGGCCAGACTCAACGGAGTCAATGTCAAGCGCGTGGTCTTCAGCGTCTACGCGCTTGCCGGAGTTTTCTACGGTTTGCCGCGTGGCAGGCCTTAGGCCGCACGCCCATCGCCGATCCGAGCGGCTATCAGATCGCCAATCTCGACAGTATCACCGCCGTTGTGATCGGCGGCACCAGTCTGTTTGGCGGACGTGGCGGCGTGGCCGGAACCTTTATCGGCACGCTCATCGTCGTCGCGCTCAAGAATGGCCTGACGCAAGCGGGAATCGATTCCCTCTACCAGCAGATCGCAACCGGCGCGCTCGTGATTCTGGCCGTGGGCGCCGATCAATATCTGGGACGGGGGCACCGCGCATGACGCCGGTTTCTGCCGCCGATCCCGGTCTCGCTATGCAAGCGATCGGCCTCACCAAACGTTACGGGCAAGTCGTCGCGATGGAAGGCGCCGATTTCGAACTCGCCAGGGGCGAGATTTTTGCCGTAGTCGGCGACAATGGCGCAGGCAAATCGACGTTGATCAAAGCGCTGGCGGGCGCGCTGATTCCGGATTCCGGCCAGGTCTATATCGACGGCGAGCCGGTTCGGTTTTCGTCGCCGCTCGATGCGCGCCTGGTCGGCATTGAAACGGTCTACCAGGAGCTCGCCCTCGCGACCCAACTCGAGATCACACAGAATATGTTTCTCGGCCGAGAGATGAGAAAGCCGGGCGTGCTTGGCTCCGTCCTGCGGCAGCTCGATAAGAAGCGCATGCGCCAGCAGGCCGCCGAACAGATGCAAAATCTCGGCATCCGGGTTCAATCAATCCGTCAGGCGATCGAGACGCTTTCGGGCGGCCAGCGTCAGGCGGTGGCGGTGGCGCGCGCTGCGGCCTGGGGCCGCAAGGTCGTGATCCTCGACGAGCCGACCGCCGCGCTTGGCGTTCGCGAAACCCATCAAGTGCTCGATCTCATTCGCCGGGTGCGCGAACACGGCCTTTCCGTTGTGCTGATCAGCCATTCGATGCCCGAGGTTTTCGCCATCGCCGACCGCATTCACATTCATCGGTTGGGGCGACGCGCCGCCATTGTCACCCCGAAGACGACCGTGATGAGCGATGTCGTCGCGGTGATGACGGGCGCATTGCCGTCGGACGCGGTGGTATCCGCGGCGCTCGCTCCCGCCAGCGCGCCCGACTTCTGATCAGAGTGTGACTAGAAGCGCTCCAGCAACGCCACAGCTCTAATTTGCGTGAAGATTGGGTTCCATGATGGCGCTCAGACGCACGCGACATCAGCTTGATTGATGGTCTGCCACACCCCATTGTCTCGCCATGCTTTGAAATACGGCTGCACCGTCGTATACGGCGGGAAATTCTTGGGCAGCAGATACCATTGGCAGCCCGATTGGCCCATGTAGAAAATCGGATCGACGACATCCCCGAGGTTAGTCTCGCGCATCCGCCCGCGGCGCGCTGGTGGCGGCAGGTGCGGTTCGATCACGGCCCGCTCCGCGTCGGCGGTGTCGCTTGCATAACGCAGCCCGTCGCGCTGATATGTCAGCCGCGTGATTTCAGTCCAGGCCGTGACGTGACTCCTCGTTGGCGTCGCGAACACGAAAGAATCCCAGTCGCTGGGACCACGCAGCCCGTGCCGCTGGCCGATTGCAGCGTGGGCCGTGCCGTCCGGCGCAGTCTGTCTAACGCATTGAGTTGACTCGCAATTTATTGCGAGGGTGTTTCGGGCCGGCCTCTCAGAGGTTTAAGTGATGTCGATATTCGACAAGTTCTCGCTGCGAGGTAAGGTCGCAATCGTCACCGGCGGCAATCGGGGCATCGGCAAGGCCATTGCGCTCGGGTTCGCCGAGGCCGGGGCGGTGGTCGCTGTCGTCGCGCGCGACGAAAAGAAGAACGAGGATACGCTAGCCGAACTGCGCGGCATGGGCGCTAAGGCGATCGCGGTGACGGCGAATGTCGCCGAGCGGAGCGATCTCGAGGCCATGCTCGCGACCGTCACGGATGAGCTTGGACCGGTCGACGTGCTGGTGAACAACGCCGGCATCGGCTTTCACGCCGATGCGCTGACTTTGGATGACACGGATTGGAGGCGGATCTTCGACACCAATCTCGACGCCGTTTGGATGGCGAGCCAAATCGTCGGCCGCCAAATGGTGGCGCGCAAGGCTGGCTCTATCATCAATAGCGGCTCGATCTCCGGATTCATTGTCAATCGCCCCCAATGGCACTCGGCTTATGGCATCTCGAAAGCGGCGGTTCATCACCTGACAAAATCCCTCGCCGCTGAATGGGCGAGCAAGGGAGTGCGTGTCAACTCCATCGCGCCGGGCTACGTGAAGACGGAAATCGCCAACACGGAATACGACGATTACCGTCATATTGGCGCGACGAAGTTCCGATGCAGCGCTATGCGACCCCGGACGAGATCGCGCCCATCGCGCTCTTGCTCGCCAGCGATGCCGGCTCCTTCATGACAGGCTCCGTCTTCGTCGTCGATGGAGGCTATACGCTCTGGTAGTGCCTGTCGCGGCGTCAGAGGCTCGGACATTCGAATGAAGGCTAGGTCGAGCAAGGCCGCTCGAATTAACCCGTCGATTTCGCTTTCCGTCCCCGAGGGGGCACGGCGCCGATTTGTCGCTGTGCGTCGTCTTCACCGTTTTGCCGCCCACCGCGCCAGCGAGGCCCATCTGCTTCGTCAGGCGCGCAGCCTGCGGCGATGGTCTCGCGCCGGAGCCGCCGCCAGACCTTGCGTACGCTATAGACCTGGAAGTTTGTCTCCCGAACCCGCCTGACATCAGCTTGCAAGGCCGCATCCCAACGCGCTCGTGCAGACAATTTGGCGGAATCGGCGCGTTTTGCCGCATGCGCATGGCGGGGGCTTGGGGCGATCGGCAGAAGCCCGCAGATCGGCTCGACCCCGTAAGCAGCGCCATGATCGTCGATGAACGCGATCATGGCTTGGACCGGCGGTCGAGCTCCGCCATCACAAAATACGCCGACGCCTTGCGCAGGATCTGCTTGGCCAGGCGCAGTTCGCGGTTCTCGCGCTCCAGCACTATGCCCAAGCCGATGAGTGCGCGATGGCCTCGGCTTGGCTTCTCCACGCGGTCTGGTGCGGCGCGATGCCGCTCGGGCTCGCTCTGGTTCGTCGCTTGGGTCTTGCAAAACGTCCGCACGGGAGAGCGGCGAATGGCGGCAAGGTTGCGATCTAGTTCTGGCCCTACATGATCGCGATCAACGACGCTGCCGCGCCACATTCGAAGTCTCGCCTTCATGTCCTGGGGCGAGGGTTTCTTCGTCCCAGAAAGAGCAAAGCCGTTTCATCCGGTCCCGATACCGCCTACACTAGCTGACCGTGCCGGGCGGTTTTTGGAGAAGCCTCTTCAACCAAAGTATAAGAGACATTATTCTCGAGCGGCACCTCGTCATTTCGCTGGTACAATGGCCCAGTTTGAAGCGCCCTGTTAGCGTCAATCCACCGTTCAGTGGAGGACCCTAGACATGGGCAAGGTGACGCTTTCCAAGACACCGGTATTCAAAGCCGCAGCTCTCGTTGCGGGGCTCGGTCTCGGCCTGCTCGGCAACCCCGTGCATGCTGCGCCGGCGAGCGGCGACAATACCGTGCAAGGACTGTACGACGCCTTGCTCAGCGCGATGAAGAACGGCCGAATATTGGGTCGAAGCGGTCGTTTCACTCAACTTGAGCCTGTCATACTCCGCAGCTTCGACATTGCTTCGATGGCTCGGCTGGCGGTCGGCCCGTCCTGGGCATCGCTGAGCGAAGCGCAGCGCCAGCAGATGACCGAAAGTTTCGGGCGTTACATCTCAGCGATCTATGCCGAGCGCTTCGACAGCTATGAGGGACAAAAGCTCGAGGTCACGGGTGAGCAACCGGCTCCATCCGGGGTAATGGTGAGGAGCGAGATCATCAAGACGAACGGTGAGCCGGTCGAGGTGGATTACATGATGCACGGGGGCAGCGACCGCTGGCTGATCGCTGACGTCTATCTCGATGGTACGATCAGCGAGGTGGCGACCCGCCGCTCCGAGTTCGCCGCCATTTTGAAAAAGGACGGGATCGACGGTCTGATCGCCGCGCTCAACCGGAAGGCCGATGCCCTCACCGGTACCAGGAGTCCTGTGTCCTAGAGCCACCATCCTGGGAAACCCTCCGGCAGAAGCTGCCCATCCGTTGGGCATATGTCTTTTCAGGTTTGGAACTCACTAAGAGGGAGAGCGCCATGGAAGATCCGCGTAAGCTGCGCGAGCTTGCCGATTGGTATCGGGGTTTCGCCGAGCGTGCCGGTAATCCTATCATTTGGCACGGGCGATTGCTGACTGCGGAATATTTCGAGCGGGAGGCCGATCGCTTGGAAAAGATAGCGGCCAAGCGCATATCGGATGACGACCATCCATCCATGCCCATATCTCCAAGCAATACGTGCCACCGCCCGGAGCCGCACTCGCGCTTCGCCGGATGAGACGATTTATTTAAGCGGAAGAGACGGGCACAGCTGGAGGCGCCCTAAGGTCCAGACAAAGCGCACCCCGCGCACCTGATCGCCGCTGATCCGGTGCGGATCTGCGGCCGCGTCAACTCGGGTGACGAGTTTCTTGCCGTCATAGGTGTAGTTGCCGCAATAGGAGCTGTATTCCCGGCTGACTCCTTCCGGCAGCTCTTTCCGTCCGTCACACACCACCGACATCATCCGTCCATCCGCCGTGAAGGTGACGCGGCCCAGCGCTTTTCCGCCATAGGGTGAAAGGTGCGCCGCGCCGCCCGCGTCACGGGTGGTGGCGTGGACCAGTTTCCAGGTTCCTACGATGGATGGCATCCAGTGATCTCCAGGAAGGGGGATTGTGGCGGATCAGAGAGCACAACACCGATGCTGCTGTTAGCGTCGCAGTAGGGCAGTATCGCCGGCGGATTAGATCGCACCTCCGCCGCATCTCCCACATATTATCGAAGGCACCACGCCGGTTGAGACTAGGGCGTGTCGTCAATTATTGCAAGGTTGCTCGTATAACGAGTTTGATGAATTCGTACAGGCTGTAAAACGAGTTTACCGCGGCGATAAATTATGTGATTTGTGGAGAGTTGGCTCTGTACAGAGCTGACCCGTGACCCGATATGGATTGCGCGACGAGCAATGGGAGAGGATCAAGGACTTGCTTCCGGGGAAGCCAGGGGACATCGGCGCCACCGCCCAAGACAACCGTCGCTTTGTTGAAGCGGTCCTCTATCGCTATCGCGCCGGAATTCCTTGGCGCGACCGGCCCGAGCGCTTTGGCGGTTGGAAGAGCACCCATCGACGGTTCAGTCGCTGGGCCAAGAGCGGGGTTTGGCAGAGAGTGTTCCAGCACCTGGCCGCCGACGCCGATAACGAATATGCGATGATCGACAGCACGATTATCCGGGCCCACCAGCACAGCGCCGGCGCGCCCAAAAAAGATGAGGATTAATACCAACCTGATTAACTGCTGATCTGTGGGAGCCAAGGGTAGGAGCACAGCGAGCGGATGCGGCCGGTTTCGCCGAGCAGCCAGTTCCACGCCGTGCAGCAGCTGTCGACGATCTCCTCGGTGGTGCGGAAGACGCAGTGCGACAGGCGATTGTCACGCAGATGCAGCCACAGTCGCTCGATCGGATTGAGCTCGGGCGAGTAGGGTGGCAGAAACACCAGGCTGAGATTGTCGGGGACGACAAGATCGCCGGCGGTATGCCAGCCGGCCTTGTCCATCAACACGACGCCATGCGCTGCGGGGGCCACGGCCTGGGAGAGTTCGACGAGAAACAGGTTCATCGCTTTGGTGTCGAGCCGGGTCGAGGGCGTGGAAAAACGCGTCATATGAACGTAAGCGAAGCGCCGGGTTTCCTGGCCGTGACAGTCGAGGCCCGGTTGATACTGGGTCGGCGGCTTGAGCGGGGCGATCAGGTTCTGATCGCCGCCATCAGCGGTCCCACACCGAAGATCGTGATCATTCGCTTCAGATTATAGGCCAGAACGTGGAGGCTCATCTCGGTTCGGACCTTGTCCAGGGTCCGGGTCAGGAAGTGGGTGGCGCCCATCCAGGCCTTGAGGGTCCCGAACGGGTGTTCGACGGTCTGTCGTCGCACCCCCATGGCCTCGGGCATGCGGTCGAGCCGGGCCTGCATCCGGTCGAGCACGACCTCATTCTCCCAGCGCTTGATGATCCGCCGCGGGGTCGGCGTGCATTGGGGTCTGAGCGGACAGGTGAAGCAGGCGCTCAGGTGGCGGTAGCGGTCGAAGTCTTCGGTGTGATCGGCGCGGCGATGGATTTTGGTGAGTTTTGCGCCCGCCGGGCAGGTGTAGTGGTCGTGCTCGGCGTCGTAGATGAAGTCCTGCCGGGCAAAAAGGCCGCGCTTGGTCCCGCTTGACGTCAGGGTCTTGGGTACGATAGGTGCGACGCCGGTGCCTTCGCACGACAGAACCTGGTCGCCGCTGAAGTAGCCGCGGTCGGCCAGGGCGGTGACCTGCTCGCAGCCCGTGGCCTGCTGCGCCTTGAGCGCCATGGGTGCGAGCTGGCTGCGGTCGTGCCCCTGGTTGATCACCTCGTGGGCCACAATTAGATGGTGCTCGGCGTCGACGGCGATCTGCACATTGTAGCCGACCACGCCGGTTCCGCGCCCGCTGGTGGCCATGGACCGCGCATCCGGATCGGTCAGCGAGACCTGCTGGTCGGGCGCGTCCCGAACCGTCTGCTCCATCTTCTTCAAGGACTGCATCTGTCGACGCAAGCCGGCGATCTTCTCCTTCAGGCGGACCGACTTGACTTCAGCGACATCGCTCTCGTCGCGGTCGGCCCGGTCCAGTGCCGCCAGGTAACGCGCGATGCCGGCGTCGACCTGCTCGATGCGCTTGCCGACCTTGGCCACCGTGAAGTTCTTGTCGCGATTGTTGACCGCTTTGAACTTGCTGCCGTCGATCGCAACAACGGCGCGGGTGAACAGGCCCAGCTGGCGGCACAACATCACAAACTGGGAACACACCGCCCGGATCGCCTCGCCATTGTCCCGGCGGAAGTCGGCGATCGTCTTGAAGTCGGGCATCAGCCGCCCGGTCAGCCACATCAGCTCGATATTGCGCTGCGTTTCGCGTTCGAGCCGCCGGCTCGACTGAACCCGGTTCAAATAACCGTAGAGATAAATCTTCAGCAGCGTCACGGGATGGTACGAGGGACGGCCGGTCGCTTCCGGTATAACGCCGGCAAAGCCCAGCACCGCCAAATCCAATTCATCAATGAAGACATCGACGATGCGGACAGGGTTATCTTCCCCGACGTAGTCGTCCAAGCAATCCGGCAGCAAGATCAGCTGGCGCCGGCCTTGGCCCTCAACAAAACGCTTCATCCCGGTCCCCCCGAACCCCCAGAGAGAATACCAGATTAGGCGTTTTCACACAGCCTCGGTCAGCACCAGCGCCACGCCGGTGTCGCGCGCCGGGCAGACGGCACCGATAATCCAGGCCGACTGGTAGCCGACGTCGCGCCGCCCGCGCGGGGTGTGGCCGCGCTGCCACCAGACATAGCCGGTGCGCCCCTTTTGCCCGACGCGGGCCTCGTCCTGGCTCCAGATCTCCAACTGCTCGGCCTCGGGATGGGCCTCAGCAATCTCGTTCAGGCAGGCGGCAAAGCCCCTTTTTTGAAGGCTTGCTGCGCCTTCTCATCGCTCTGCGGGTGGCACGGCCGGGTCTTGCGATGGCTCAGGTCGAGCGACCATAGAAGGCGCAGCATCCCGGTCTCGCTGTAGCTGACATCCCAGCGTTCCTCGACGTAGCGGCACAGATCGACGACGCGCCAGCGCCTGATCTGGTCCGCCGCCGGATCGGGACCGGCCAGCACAACCGCTTTCAAGCTCGCCATCTGGCCCTCGGTTAGCTTTGGCGCGCGCCCGGGTTTGGGCCGGTCGCACAAGCCGGCAATACCCTCGGCGTTGTAGCGGTGAACCCAGTCGCGCAAGGTCTGCCGGTCCATTCCAGCCAGCCGCGCGGCACTCGCCCGGTCCATCCCGTCAAGAGCGTTGGCGATCGCGATTAGTCGGGCGCTGATGCGGCCATTATTCTCCCGCCGAGCGCGCCGGCGCAGTTCGGCGGAGCTAATCTCATCGCGGATCGCCAGAGCAGGCATTGCGGTTCCCCCATCCCCCAACCACAACATCTGCTACTCGCCCGCCGCCACCGATGCAATTCCTTTGGCGAGTCAGTACCAATTCAGGCCGGTATAAGCCGTTGGCCGCAGCCGCGGCGGGCTGAGCTCGAAAAATCCATGCCCTAGTCGACGCGCTCGGCAAGTCTCTGGCTTTCCTACTGACCCGCCGGCAAATCAGCCGTCATCCCGTCCCGGTCAAACCGCTTACCGCCACGTGAATTCGACCGGGAACTCTACAAAGCGCGCCACCTGATCGAAAACTTCTTCTGTAAACTTAAGCAGTTCCGCGGTTCCGCGCCATTGCCACCCGTTATGACAAGACCGCCTGAAATTCCCTCGCTGCCGTTCACCTCGCCGCCGTACAATCTGGCTCAATTGACGACACGCCCTAGTGTCGTGTGCCGGAAGTTCGCGTAGTTAATCCGAGTACCGTCATTGCGAGCGCAGCGAAGCAATCCCGTGCCGACGCACCCGGATTCTTCGAGATTGGTTCGTCGCCTACGGCATTCCCAGCAGCATCATTGTCCTGCCGGGATCTGCTCGGCCCGCGAAGATTTGGGCGACGAAAGTGCGGGAGCAGCTCTCAGCTAGCTAAAGGCAGCCTTGACCCGGTCGGATCGGAACGGTGTCTGGCGCAAGCGGACCCCCGTGGCGTCGAACACCGCATTGCCGACGGCTGCGGCAGTCGGGCAGGTCGCGGGCTCGCCGGCGCCGTATGCGGGATATTCAGGCGTGTTGTTGACGAGCACGACCTCGATGCTGTCCGGGATCTCGGCAAACTGCAGGATCGGATAGCCGATCCAGTCGCGGCTCGTCACCTGGGCGGTGTCGAAGGCGACCTCCTCGTGCAATGTGCGGCTCAATGACTGGACAACGTTGCCTTCGACCTGGTTCTTGAGCCCGTCGGGGTTGACGACCAGCCCGCAATCATGGGCGACCACCACCCGCCCGACCTTGATCGCTCCGCTTTGGCGATCGACGGTGAGGTCGAGGATCGTCGCCACCCGCACATCGTCGCGATTGACCCACGCCATACCCCTTCCTTTCGCCAGCCCTCCACCCGCCGTCCGTCCGGCTCCGGCCGGCTGGCTCTCCCACCCAAAGGTCTTGGCGGCGGCCTTGAGGACGGCGATCGCGCGCGGATCGGCAAGGTGGGCAAGGCGGAAGGCGAGAGGATCTTGGCCGGCAGCCGCCGCCAGTTCGTCGATGAAAGATTCCATGGCGAAGGTGGTCTCGAACTGCGCCGGCGAGCGCAGCCATGCGGTCAGCAGCGCGACCCGTCCTTCGCCATGGCAGGCGACATCGGCATTGGGGAAGGTATAGGCGTACGTGACGTTAGGCCTGCCGCGGCTGGTGGTGCCGACGACATCGGGCTTGCCGATGAGTTCCGCCGCGATCAGGTGGGTATCGCCCGTCGTCGGGATCCACATGTGGTGCCGCCACGCCGTCACGCGGCCATTGGTGTCCAGGCCGCCCTCGAGGTCCTGGATGATCGCCGGCCCCTTCGGCTCCCAGCCGTGCTCGTCCCAGCGCATCCATTGCACCCGGACCGGCCGGCCGACGGCCTGCGACATCAGCGCCGCATCGGCGTTCACGTGGTCGAAGCCGTTGCGGCCATAGCCTCCCGCACCCTCGAACCAGCGCAGCTCGATGCCCTCCACCGGGATGCCGAGCAGCTGCGCCATCACCCGCCGCGCCTCGTGCGGCATCTGGGTAGCGGACCAGAAGTTCGCCCGGTCGTTCTTCACATCGGCGATGGCGCAGGACGGACCGATCGAGCCGTGCATCTGAAACGGCGTCCGATAGGTCGCAGTGAGCTTTCGCGCGGCACCGGCAAGAGCGGCGTCCACCGCGCCATGGCTGACCTTGGTGATGTCGGCCCGGGGTGCATCGCGGACCGTCTCCCAGGTCTTGTCCATCGCCGGCAGGCCGTTCCATGCCGACCATTTGGCCTGGCCCGCGTCGGGGCCACTCGGGTTCAAGGTCGAGCCGAGCTTCGCCGCCGCCTGGATCGCGCCCCACTCGGTCTCGGCGATGACCCCGAGAAAATTGTCGCGCCGCACGAGCGAAACAAATCCCGGGATCTCCTTGAGCCCGCTTTCATCGACGCTCAGCAGGCTGGCGCCGACGCCGTAGGGCCGCACCACCCGCCCGTGCAGCATGCCCGGCACCCGGACATCCTGGACATAGGTGAATTCCCCGGTCATCTTGCCCGGGATGTCCTTGCGCGGAACCGGGCGGCCGACGACGGTGTAGTGCGCGGGGTCCTTGGGGCGGGCATCGGGCGCCACCCGCATGTTGAACTGGGTGCCGCTGGCGCCGATCTCGTAATCGAGGCGCTTGCCGGCGACCAGCGCGCCGTAAGTTATTTGCTTCCCGGGCGAGCCGCCGAGCGAGACCGTGCCGTCGCGCGTCACGAGCTGGTCGGCCGGGGCGTTGAAATGCGCCGCGGCGAGACGGAGCAGCACGAGCCTGCCCGCCGCCGCTGCCTGGCGGATCTGCGGGCCGGCATAGCGGATCGTGCGGCTGCCGTAGCTCGGGCCCTGATCCACCGTCTCCGATGTCGTTCCCATGACAACATCGAGCCGATCGAGCGGAAAATCGAGCTCCTCGGCCGCAATCTGCGCGAGTGCGGTCGCGACCCCGGTGCCGGTCTCGACCTTGCCGGTGAAGAGCGTCGCGGTATTGTCGGGATTCACCGCAAGCCAGGCATAGAGCTTATCCGCCGGCGGCGGGGCGAGGTCGCCGCCCGGGGCGCCGGCAGGCAGCCCCGCAGCCGCGTCCGCGGTGTTCGGCCCGAAGAGGGCGAAGGCGACGACGAGCCCGCCCGAGGCCCCCAGGAACCCGCGCCGGCTGAGCCCGGGTCCGCCGCTTGCAGCGCCGATCGTCTGATGCATATCCATGACCGGCCCTCCGTCTTATGCGCGCTCGCGGGCGGCGCGTTCAACGGCGCGCACGATTCGCATATGCGTGCCGCAGCGGCACAGATTGGCATTGAGGGTGTCAATTATGGCGGCGCGGCTCGGATGCGGCTGGCTCTCGAGGAATGCGGCCGCGGTCATGATCATGCCGTTGATGCAATAGCCGCATTGCGCGGCCTGCTCCACGATGAACGCCTTCTGCACTGGATGGGGTTTCTCGCTCGTCCCGAGCCCCTCGAGCGTCACGATCTTCGCACCCTTCGCGGCAGCGGCAGGCATCACGCAGGAGCGGAGCGCCGCCCCGTTCATGATGACGGTGCAGGCCCCGCACTCGCCGAGACCGCAGCCGAATTTCGGTCCGTGGAGCCCGAGATTGTCGCGCAGCACATAGAGCAGCGGGGTGTCCGGCGCGATCGCGACCTTGCGATCCTTGCCGTTCACATTGAGTGTCAGTTGCTGGGGCATGAAATTCAGCCTCCCGAGGATGAGTGTGAACGCGCGTCAAATGGTGGAAGTTCCGCTTTTCGCGAAAATGCTGGTCGCGGTGAGCCGCACTTGGCCCGCCCTTCTCAAACTGGACGGGTGCACGTCTACCAAGAGGGAGCTTCCCTCCCTGATCTCATGAACCTGAGCGCCCCGCGTTCACCGGCGGCGGCGATAATCGCTGGCACCGGCATGCCCTCCCCCACGCCTCCACCGAGCTGTCCGTCATCAGAGTTATTGAGACAACGGGCTGTGGAAATTAAGAGAGGCTCTGGCTCATCGGTCTGGTGATGTCAGGCGGCATGCAGCTGGTGCTGCAAGCGGCGGTCGGCAATGGTCTGTCGTTTGATCCTTTTCTCGCTCTGCCAGGATGGTCTGGCGCCGCCCGAAGTAGACGTCGGCGGGGGTGAGGTTGTCGACGCTCTCGTGATAGCGCCGGTGATTGTAGTCGGCGACGAAGGAGCCGATCTGAGCTTCGAGATCGCCCGGCAGGTAGTAGTTTTCCAACAGGATGCGGTTTTTGAGGGTTTGGTGCCAGCGCTCGATCTTGCCCTGGGTCATCGGATGATAGGGCGCGCCACGCAGGTGTTTGATGTTGCGGGCGCCGAGCCACTCAGCCAGGTCGCCCGCGATATAGCTGGAACCGTTGTCCGATAGGAGCCTGGGTTGCTTGACGGGCTTGGCCTGATCCAGCCCGCTGGCCTGCAGCGCCAAGTCGAGCGTGGCGGTGACATCCTCGGCCTTCATCGTGGTGCACAGCTTCCAGGCGACGATGTAGCGGGAAAAGTCGTCGAGCACGGTCGACAGGTAGAACCAGCCCCAGCCGATCACCTTCAAATAGGTGAAATCGGTCTGCCACAGCTGGTTGGGTGCGGTGGTCTTGTCCTTGAACGCGTCGGCGGCCTTGATCACGATGTAAGCTGGGCTGGCGATCAAGGTTATAGGCCTTTAGCAAACGGTAGACCGAAGCCTCCGACACGAAATAACTTTTCGTATCCGTGAAGCGCACCGCCAGCTCGCGTGGCGACAGCGCAGGCTCGTCGAGCGCCAGCTGGATGACGTTTTCGCGCACGCCATCCGGAATGCGGTTCCAGACGCGGCCCGGCTGCGGCGAGCGGTCGTTCAAGGCCTCCGGCCCGCTGCTGCTGTGCCGGTCGTACCAGTGGTAGAAGGTTGCCGGGGGAATGCCGTCAGCATCCAAAACAACGATCGGATGAAGATGTTCTAGCCGCGAAAAAACCGGACTACCTCGTCGGCGCTCAGGATCACGGGCAGCAGCAGCTGCTTGCGGGCGTAGGGGATGCGCTCGACCATCGCGGGCCGTCCCAGGGTGACGCCGTAGAAGAAGCGCGGAGCCGAAACCGCGACGTTGAAGGCAGCCCACGAGGTGCCGGTGGAGGTGAGGTGGATCTGATAGGCCCGTACCTCCGCCAGCTCCAAGAGATCTGGCGGCCGGTTGAAATGCTTGGCGAACTTTGCCACCGCGTGCACGTAGCACCGTTGTGTTACCGGTGACAGGTTGCGTATCTTCATGTCCTCGATCATCTGGCAACGCAGCGCCGTCATCCGAGCCATCGGTGGCCTCCCTCAAGATTGAAGCTTCGACAGGCTGCAATCCTGTCAGGCTCTCGGGCCTCCCGGCTAAGCAGTTGATTTCTGCCCGATTACTGCGGAGCGGTTTAGTTCAACAGATTTTACTGCGAACAAATCGTTGCTGCGGCCCTGCCGTAGGGACCGAGGAAAAGATCGCCAAGTGCGCGCCGCAGCAGATAGGTAATCCTTCGCTGTGCCAGGTGGTGCGGTCGATCGTTGATCATGTGACAGCGCAGGCACAGGCTCTTGAGATTGCGCTGCCGGTTGTTGCCCGGATTGTGATCGAGGTGGGCAGCAGCCAGGATCACGCGGGTTTGACGCGCTTGCGTCGCCTCCACGAGGTCGGGCCAGCGCGCGGCCCGGCCGCGGCCATTGCGCCAACTACGATAGGAAGCATCAAACCAACGACCATCGGGCAGGCAGCGAACTGTCACGCCGTGGGGGCGGCCACGTCCTTGACAAATGCCGCCAGCGCGCTCGAACCGCACCCGCCGGCTGATCTCCGGCCAATCCCTGGGATAGAACTCTCGCATCTCAGGCCTGATTGGCATCGACCCCCAATGTCGAAACGCCAAGTCTTCGCTGAACAGCCGATATACGTTCGCCCGCCGAATGCCAAGCCCTCGCCGAGGCCCTGGCAATTTTTTGCCGCTCAACCTCGAAAAGCTCAACAATAGCGCCCGTGAGAGCGCGGCGGCGGATCACGGATCAAAATTTCGGTGCGGCCAGGGAGAGGGACACTGCGATAAACCCGCGCCATGATGATACTTGGAGAGGTCAGCTCCGCAGTAATATTGTAAGTAATGCCGTCTTTTGGGTCGTAAAGCCAGCCGTTGGGACCAATGATCCTGCCCATTGGGCTTCATTCCCCAGACGATGCCCACATCGCGCGAACCCAGTTCGGGCAGATCATGGACGTCGCGACAAAGAACAATGAGCGCTTCATCGTTTGCGTGAGCGCCACTTGTGCGGTCTAACCGATACCGCGGTCCACGCGGCTATCTGATGTGATGAAGTTAGCGTCCTTGGTGGTGGTGGAAATTCGAGGGTGAGCGCGCGCCGGGCGCAATGCCCGATTACATGGAGCCCGGCGCGCGCGTGAGCGACGGGTGGTCACCGGGGAGGGTCGGCTAAGGTGGCGTTGTAACACCCATCCCAAGCCTACCGAGGACCCGATGACCGATGAGAGAATGGCGCTGGCCGAGCTGCTGCAGAAGAGCGGCGATGGCGATTTTCTGCGAGCCGTGGCGGAGGCGGTACTGCAAATTCTGATGGAAGCCGATGTCGAAGGCGTGATCGGCGCCGGGCGGCACGAACGCTCCGCCGAGCGGCTCAATTACCGCAATGGCTATCGCGAGCGCAGCCTCGACACCCGGCTCGGCTCGCTTCAGCTGAGGATCCCCAAGCTACGCCAGGGCTCGTATTTCCCGCCCTTTCTGGAGCCGCGCAAGACCGCCGAGAAGGCGCTGGTCACGGTGATCCAGGAGGCTTGGATCGGCGGCGTCTCGACCCGGCGGGTCGACGAGCTGGTCCAGGCGATGGGGCTGTCCGGTATTTCGAAGAGCCAGGTCTCCAAGCTGTGCAAGGACATTGATGAACGAGTCAACGCTTTCCTCGACCGGCCGATCGACGGCGAATGGCCGTATTTGTGGCTCGACGCCACCTACCTCAAAGTCCGCGACGGCGGCCGCATCGTCTCGGTCGCCGCGATAATCGCGGTGGCGGTCACGACCGAAGGCCGGCGCGAGATCATCGGCCTTGGCATCGGTCCTTCGGAGGCCGAGCCGTTCTGGTCGGCTTTCCTCAAGGGCCTGGTCAAACGCGGTCTCAAGGGCATCAAGCTGGTGATCTCCGACGCTCATGACGGCCTGCGCCACGCGATCACTCGCGTGCTCGGAGCGACCTGGCAAAGGTGCCGCGTTCATTGGATGCGCAATGCCTTGGCGCACGTACCCAAAGGCCAGCACACCATGGTCGCCGCCGCGATCCGCCAGGCCTTTCTGCAAGCCGATGCCGAGGCCGCGCATCAGACCTGGCGCCATGTTGCCGATCAGCTGCGGCCGCGCTGGCCCAAGCTCGCCGCGCTGATGGACGACAGCGAGCACGATGTGCTGGCCTACATCACCTTCCCGGCCCAGCATCGCACCAAGCTGCATTCGACAAATCCGTTGGAGCGGCTGAATAAGGAAGTGAAACGGCGCGCTGATGTCGTCGGCATCTTCCCCAATGAGGCCAGCATCACTCGGCTGATCGGCGCCGTCCTGCTCGAGCAGAACGATGAGTGGCTACTCCAGTGCCGTTACATGCAGATCGAGGGAATGGCTGAGCTGACGCTGCCGCTAATCGACGCCGATCCGGCCAAACTTCCACCACTGGCCGCCTGACCGATGGCCACCTCAAACTCCGCTCCGATTTACACCTCCTTGACGGACACGACCGTGATGAATGCATCGATCGATGCATTAACATAGCTATATGCCAAACCTCAAGATAGAATATGGTGTCCCATAACTACCTTTAAGTCCGATAAATCTTGATGCCCCCTTTGCCGTCATTCGCGGCGGGCACCTCGATCGGCTCATGCGGGTGGATTGAGGGCCTTCGCGATCGGTGCGCTTGTCTCTGAGCCAATTCCGGACGTTCGCACTTAACGACGCGGCCATAACGATCAAACCTTCACGGCCGAGGCCCGGTAAGTGTCAATGATGCACGTGATCCTAATCCTTCATCGCCGGGTGGCGCGATCCGACGACGATGAGACCGGCCCCAGTTTCGTCGGCGGCCCTAAGAATTTCGGCATAGATGGGGCAGCCGATTGGCTCAAGACCTATCAGTCGCGGCGTCCGGCTTGTTCTGAGAAGACGCGCGTATCCGGCGTCTGCGCCTTGGCAAGTCGGGCGCGCAGTCCCGGCAGCATGCGCCACAGTATGTCGTCGCGCAGAACGAAGTGATGGAATAGCGCCGCCGCAGCGTGGCCGCCAGCTAGGATTATGATGGTCCAAGCGACCCAATTGTGGAAGTCGCCGACCAGTTCGTGTGCGGGTTTGGAGAACGGCGCGAGAGGCGGCGGGATCAGCAAACCGAAGAAGCTCAATGCCTCGTTGCCCGACCAACGCAGCACGAACCCGAGCATCACTTGGGCGGCCAGCAGCACGTAGAGAAGATAGTGGACCACCTTCGAAGCGAGTTCGACCAGCCCGGTCGTGGCATCCCGGACCCGGTGTCCGGGCGTCAGCCGCCAGATGATGCGCACGACGATCACCAGCGCCATCAGGATGCCGAGCGACATGTGGGCCACGACCATCGTCTGCTTTGTCGTTTTCGCCACGAACCCCCAGGACTCGGCCAGCGCGAACAGCAGCACGACAAGTAAGGCGGTCAGCCAATGCAACGTCATCGTGAAGCCATCGTAGCGGACGCGGTCATCACCCGCGGCAATGCGCGTGGCCTCGGCAGCAGATCTCGTGGTCATCGGCAAATCTCGTCGTCAAAGCATCACTCGGAGGGGAACGCCCTGGAGCGCCTGCGTAACCGGTGCCCTACTGACCCAGCGCCCGAGTCGCACGCGCTTCCCGGGGCGACGCACCAGGATGCAGCCGCTTGCGTTCAATGTGGGGCGCCAGACGATCTGCCCCCGACCGATGCACCGATTGCGTCCCCCGGGGCGGCTACAGGCAGGTAGCCATCGGTCAGCGTTTTGATATAGGCGACGATTGCAACCGTCTCCTGATCGTTCAGGCCAAGATTGCCGACTCTTGAGCCCCGTGAGTTAGTGTCAGGCGCTGCCACACATCGGCGAGACCTTCCACCAGCGCCTCGATGTCGGCGTCGCTGTGTAATGGCGTCGGGGTCAGCCGCAGACGTTCGGTGCCCTTTGGGACCGTTGGATAGTTGATCGGCTGGACGTAGATCCGGTGGCGATGCAGCAGCATGTCGGATGCGGCTTTGCATAGCTCGGCGTCGCCGACCATGACCGGGAGGATGTGGCTCGGCGACGGCATGACCGGCAGCCCGGCCTCGGCTAGCCGGCGCTTGAGTTGTGGCGGCGCGCCCCTGATGGCGGTCGCGTTCGACCTGGCTGTATTTCAGATGACGGATGCTGGCGAGTGCCCCCGCGGCCAACGCCGGCGGTAGTGAGGTCGTGAAAATGAACCCGGGCGCGTGGCTGCGAATAAAGTCGACGAGGGCCGCCGAGCCGGCGATGTAGCCGCCCATCACGCCAAACGCCTTGCCGAGTGTCCCCTGGATCACGCTCGGGCGGTGCATAACGCCTTGCGCATCAGCGACGCCGCCGCCGCCTCGCCCGTATAGCCCGACGGCGTGGACCTCGTCGAGATAGGTCATTGCCCCGTAACGCTCGGCGGTATCGCACAATGCGCCGATTGGCGCAATGTCGCCGTCCATCGAATAGACCGACTCAAAGCAGACGAGCTTTGGCCGCTCGCTGTCGATCGCGGCGAGCAGGTTAGCCAAATGATCCGCATCGTTGTGGCGAAAGATGTGTTTTTCGGCGCGGCTGTTGCGGATGCCGGCGATCATCGAGGCGTGGTTTTGCGCGTCCGACAGCACGACCGTTCCGGGCATCTCGCGTGCCAAGGTCGAGAGTACCGTTTCGTTGGCGACATAGCCCGAGGTAAAGAAGGCTTGGTAGTCCATCGCCATCTGATGACCGAGACCATGGCAAATGGCAGCAAGATGTGTCGTCTGCATCATCATGTCCAAGCGGCTCGTCGGGAAAGCCGCTCCTTTGCCACGGCCTCGGCACTAGGGAGATCGCTCGGTGGTGAAATGATTGACAGAACTCTCCGCCCCCTCGTTGACGTTTAACGCATTTTGAGATTCAACTTGATAGTAGTAGGTCGTAGCCGGCTCTAGGTGATTTATCTGCACCCGATAGATCATCGACGGCAAGCCGGGGTTCCAGCGGTTGGGCGATCTTGCGGTGAAGCCCAAATCGTGAGGATCGGTACCGTAATGGACTATCCCGTAACGCAACGATGTTCCCTTAATATTATTGGTGGTCCATCGAATAATAGCCCAACTATCGGTGGTCCGCTCGATTTTCGGTGGTTCGGTGATCTGCGCTTGCGGGCGGCCGGCTGCGGTCTGCTGGGCATCCGCGGCCAATCCACCCGACGTGCTTAGACTACCGCCGAGTGCCGCGAGTAGGACAGCGACAAGCCTCTTCTGATCCTTGGAGCGTACACCCGTCGCCAATCGAGCCCCTCGAACAACGCCGCCAATTGCGCCGCCGACAGCCGCATCACCCCGTCGCTGATCGCCGGCCATTTGAACTTGGCGCCTTCCAGCCGCTTCCAGATCAGCACCAGGCCGGTCCCGTCATAGACCAGCATCTTCACCCGGTCCGCCCGCTTCGAGCGGAACACGAAGATCGTCCCGCTGAACGGGTCCTGCCGCAGCACCGATTGCACCGTCGCCGCCAGGCCATCGGCGCCGCGGCGGAAGTCGACCGGGCGCGTCGCGATCAGCACGCGCACCCCCGCCGGCGGTGTACCGGACAGGGCGGGGATCATTTTATCGCCTTCAACAGCCGCAGCACCTTGCCGAGTAAGGCCAGATCGACCCCCGCCCGGACACGAACGCTCGCGCTGCCGATCTCGATCTCGATCGCCGCCGCGCCAGAACCGGCATCCGCCACCACCGGAACGAAGTCGGGTCCTTGCATGCCGGCCTCGGCCATCGCATGGGCAACCGCGCCCGATCCGAACTCCCGCCGCCAGCCGTAGAGTTGGTTGCGATGCAGCCCGTAGCGTAGCGCGATCTCGCTCGCCTGCGCACCGGGCACCTGGCTCTGCGCGACAATCGCTACCTTCTCCGCCACGCTCCAACGGCGCCGTCGCGGTGTCCCTGTCAGGACTTCCACGCGACGGAAGCTGTGCCCATCAATTGGCAAATTACTTGGCACACCATCCCCCTGCCTCGATCAGACCAGGCAGGTTCACCCCATCGCCGCCACCCGGCGCAACGTGGGGAGCCGGCTCCGCTTACACTGTGGGAGGCATCGACGCCAGATGAACGCCATCAAAGACTCCATCAAGTCAGGTAGAACCGTCGTCGGGACGACCGTGACACCGAACGTCGACGTGTCGATCCTGGCCGACGCCGGGTACGACTTCCTGCTGTTCGACACCCAGCACTCCGCCTGGGAGATCAAGCAGCTGCAACCGTCGATCCAGACGATGCACGGCAAGCAGGCGGCGCCGCTGGTGCGCGTCGCCGCGAACCAGGCCTATCAGATCTGCTTCGCGCTTGACGCCGGGGCACGAGGCATCGTTGTGCCGATGGTCAACACCAGCGGGGAGGCGGAGGCCGCCGTGCGCGCCTGCCGCTATTTTCCCCTCGGCAACCGCAGCAACGCCGGGGTGCGCGGCGAGTGGGGCGAGTTCAAGAATTACCGCGATTACCTCGATACCGTGAACAACGGGCTCGTTATCGTGCCGATGATCGAGACGAACCAGTCGCTGGAGAACCTTGATGCCATCGCCTCGGTCCCGGGCGTCGACGTCCTGCTGATCGGCCCGTCCGATCTTTCGATCGAGCTGGGGGTGCCACTCGACTACCAGTGCGACACCTATCAGCGAGCGCTCGATAAAATCGCGGCGACCGCCGCGAAGCACGGCATCGCCGCCGGGATGTATTTCATCCCGCCCGAGATGGACCCGAACTTCTTCGTCCAGAAGGGGTTCAAGTTCTTCACCATGCCGTGGGGTCCCTGGGCTAAGGCCGGGATCCAGAACGGCCTGGCCGGGATCAAGCGCTAAGGGACGGTCGACGCGGACGGTCCGGCGAACGGCCAGATCGCCCCGCGTGCGCCGCTAATCAGGCGTGCGGTGGCGGTCCCGGGCCGGCCTTCTGTGGGAAGCAAAGCCGCCTTGTTATTGCGCATGATAACGTCCTCCATCACGCGCGCGAGTTGATCCCGTTCTGTTTCACATCAGGGCGGCCCGCCCTGTGTGGGCAGCGCCCAAAGGTTGAAATCCCAATCCTGATCGGTCGGAGTTGCGTTCATAGCGTTCACATCCGCGATTTGCTGTGCCGCCAATACCTGGCGATAGGCGTCCCAGTTCTTCTGATAGCCGATATAGACACATTTGCACTCGTAAGGATCAGCGTATAGATAGACCAATTGGCCGCCCCGCACACGCGTAACGAACTTATTGGGGGGCAGGCGCATCATTTGTGCAACCCGGTGTGGTGAGTCAGCGAGCCTGACCTGAAATCCGGCATCGGCGAGAAAGTCCGCCTTTTGTGTGGGTGGCGGCGGCTGCTCGGCACAGCCGACAATGCCTAATATTAGGCCAGCAGCAGCCCAAAGGTGAATCAGCTTAGTCACGACGGTTCTCCAAAGGAAAAGGTTTGGATGAGGCTTATAACCCGGAATCGGTAATCGATGCGGCGGCGGCGCGGTAAATTAAGATTGTGGCGTCAGTCCTCCGCGATCGCGTGCTCATCGGATACGATCACTTCGGGGTAGTTTTGCCGGCTCAGCACGAAACACACACCGGCGACGATCAGATAGCCGATTGCCACCGGCGTCGAATTACCGATGCCAAGCGACGTGCCGTGGATGAAGCCGAAAAATGACAATACCGCGCCAGCGGCGGCGAAGAGTGCCGCCCACTCGAACTTATGGTCGATGATAAAGGCGGCGATGGCCCCAAGGATCAATCCGGCCAGTACCGCGCCCCCGCCCAACAGGGCCATCCCGTGATAGACGACGCCGACTGCGGCGAGCTTGGCCATGCCCAACTGTTCGGCGGACGTGCCGGCTGCGCCGAGAGCGCCGTCGATCAGGGTTTGGGCCCAGGCGGCGATGTTCGGCAGGATTGCGAGGATGATCGCCGGTGCGTGCCGTGCCGGTGTCGCCTGGAATGCCTGGGCGCCGATGACGAGACCAATATAGAGCAGGATGGGCAGGATCGCGACCAGCGGAATGACCGCCAGCAGCATTGCCGTCAACCCGAGGAAGCACACCACACCGATGACAACGCCGGTTGCCAACGAATATCCGATGCGGCCGCCGACGGCCTTCCATCCCGGGTGGCCGATATAGACGGCCGGCGGAAACGGGCTGCCGAGCAACGCACCGACGATCGCACCGGTACCGTCGGCCAGCAAAATCTGGCGCAGACTGTAATCGTCGCCGGCAGCGGCGGCGCTCTCGACGTTGTTCATGCCCTCGGTGAAATTGTAGATGCCGAGGGGTACGGCGGTCACCAGCAACGGTCCGATAGCGCCGAGGGCTTTGGCGAAGTCGGTTGACGGATACGGTAGATGCAATCCGAACTGGCCGATGGCGCCCACTACGTCTGCTGGCTGCATCAGCTCGTCGAGATGCGCCGAGCTTGGCCAGCCAGGCGAGCGCGGTCCCGACCACCACGGCGACCAGGCCACCGGGCAGGCCGTAGGGCAGGCGAACGCCGGCCATCCAACTGACCAGAACGATCGTCAGCGAGAGCATGAACAGCCAAGGGTCTTCCCAACCGAGAAATGCCGGGCGCATCGAAATGAAGGCGACGGAGATTCCGGCGAGTGTGCCCAGCATCGCCGCACGCGGCGTGTATTTCCGCACGGTGGGCCCGACGAACGCGCCGATGAGCACGATGGTGCCGATAACCAGGCACCACACCAAGCCGGACCGCCAAGCCAGCAACGGGTCATGCGTCTTCAGATAGATCGGCAGCATGATCAGGAAGACGACGATGAACATATGCGGCACGCTCGGCCCATATGGCATCGCCGTAACATCGTCTCGCCCCTCGCTTTTGGCGAGCCGCCAGGCAAGATAGGCGTAATAGTGATTGCCGAGCGGCAATGCGATCCCAAGGGCTGGCAGGATGCGGCCATAGACGATGTCGGCCGGCAGGTTGACGACGTGCAAGCACAGCCCGGTGAGCACGATCACATTCAGCACGACGTTTGTGAACAGCCCGAAGAAACCGTTCCAGTCACCGGGAACCCACCAGCGCGGCGCCTCGGCTGAAGTTTTCATCGCCTCCTCCTCAGGATTCGGATGCGGGAAGTGCGGCGATGACCGCATGTGATAACGCGACCCAGCCGAAGATGCCGCCTTGGGCCTTGATCATCCGCAGCCCCATTTCCTGAAACTCCGGGAAGTACGAGCCGACACAATCCTCGACGACCACGCATTCGTAGCCGCGGTCGTTAGCCTCGCGCACGGTGGTGTTGACGCAGACTTCGGTGGTGACCCCGCAAACGATCAGCTGGGCTGATTCCCCGATTTTTCAGCATTGCGTCGAGGTCGGTGGCGTGAAACGCGCCCTTTCCCGGCTTGTCGACCACGGGCTCGCCCGCCCGCGGGTAGAGTTCGGGAATGATGTCGTGCCCGGGTTCGCCGCGCACCAGAATGCGGCCCATCGGCCCCGGGTCACCAATGCCAGCCGGCAGCCGGCCGCGCGCCTTCTTAGCAGGCGGCAGGTCGGCAAGGTCAGGACGATGGCCTTCGCGGGTATGGATCACCGTCAACCCGGCGGCGCGTGCAGCCTCCAGCAAAGCTTGGGTCGGAACGATCGTCCGGCGCAGCAGCGACACGTCGTTGCCGAGCGCCGCGCCAAAGCCGCCGGGCTCGAGAAAATCGCGTTGCATGTCGATGATAACCAGGGCGGCATGCATTGAATCAAGATCGAAGTGATAAGGCTCTGCCTCGATGAGCGCCATGATGGTCCTCTCCGCTGCAATGATGGGCTGCTGACAACGGGTCAGAAATGAAACCCCAGGCCGGCAGCGACCACGACGACGTTGCGAAACCCGTTCGATCCAGGAGCGACGGCTCCGGTAAACTGCTGCGCGTCACGTAATTGGGAATTCAATAGATTGTAGTATTGGAGCCCGATGTTGAACGACCACCCGCCGAAGCGCTTGGGAACAAAAGTGAGCGGTGTACTGGCGTTGATCCCGGTCGAAAAGACGCCAAAGCTGCTTGAGCCGCCCCAAAAACTGGAAGGTCCGACCGTGAACCAGGTTGGTGCGGTCAAGGTCAGCGGCATGTGGTTGAGATGAGTTTCCCAGGTAGGGATACCGCCCAGCTCGACATCGAAGCTGGGCACCTTGCCCAGCACCACTGTGGAATCGCCCGCAGCCGTAAAGAATAGTTTTGCATAAGGCTTGATCGATATCGGGGCGACCCATTTCCCGCTGTCATCATAGCCCAGATTGAATTCGATATTATGCTCAGTCGTGAAATTTCCCGGCGGGCTGAGGAAGGCGACGTACTGAACGCCCGCGGTCCAAGTCTTCATAAAATTAAAATTGACCCCGGTAAACCAGTCGAATTCGTTCCAAAACCCGACGTTTTGGTTATTCTGGTTGGCGGGGTTTAGATCATTGAAAATACCGGTGACGATCGACACGTCGTTGAGCGTGCCATCCGCGTTATGATAGGCGTTGACCGCCAGACCGTTGACCGTCTGGATCGAAAAACCCTTGTTCGTCACCAATAGGCCGCGTGGCGTGATGTAGTCGTTCTTAAACGTCAGAGTATTGAACCCATGGATTGCCGAACCGAATTGGTCATCGCTTTGGGCTATTGCCAAAGACGGCAATCCAAAAAAGAACAGGGCAAGAATACCGCTAATCGAGTGACGGCGCATAGGTAGTTCCTTCTCCTTCGCACGAGTTGCACCCCGCGCGTGACCGCAACAGCTAACCCGGCGGAAGACCCCTGCATCAGTTCCGGCTTTTGAGCGGTTTTCGGATGCGATTTTGACATGCACCCTTCGATTGAAGAGCAGTGCAAGGCACGTGCCAATTTAGACGTCGATTTGCGGGTGCGCAGCGGCGCTCCTGCTGCGGAAGGCGAATGGGTGTTTCCGCCTGCCCCGCGGTGGATCGGTGTTCTAAAAAATGGGCGAATGCTCTAAGTCGAATCTCAACCAGCCAGCGATGCTCTTGTGCCGAACGGCCCAGGGTAGGGTTAGCCGAGTGTCGCAAGCAGCGCTTTCGAGTTCGCCGCTAGCCTTGCACGTTCATGCTTCGTCCAGGATGTCGGATATCTGTGTCCCAATAATGCACTAATGCCGATCTGGCGCCTGATCACCGATGCCGTCGCGCAGCTCCCGAACACAACACCGACCGGACCCGTGCACTGACCGGCGGGGCAGGGGGCCCTAAATCGTGATCCGCTCGATCTCGTCGAGCGTGATCTCGTCGCCCCTTCGATCGTAGAGCCTGGTGGTGCGCGGGCTCTCGTGCGCGGCCATGGCCTGGGCCTTTTCGAGCGTGCCGCCGGCCTCGAGATAGGCGGTGATGCCGGTCGCGCGGAACACGTGGCAGCCGAGCTTGATCTTGAAACCAGCTTCGGTGGTGCGCCGGCGGATCATGCTGTAGGCGTCGACCCGGTCCATGGCGTTTTCCGTCAACCTTCCGGTCCTGCCAATTGTCGAGCGGAAGAGGGGGGTACTGCCGTCCTCGCAGATGCCGGCCGCAGCCAGATACTCATCGAGAAACTGCTCGAGTTTGTGATGCGCCGGCATTTCGTGCTGCTTGCCGCCTTTCTCTTGGAGCCGTACCCACCAGCGCTTGCCCGCGGGGTAATAATCCTCGACCTTCATGCCGACGACGGCGCTGATGCGGGCGAAGGAGTACGTCATGACCCCGATCAGCGCACGGTCGCGCAGGCCGACGACCCAAGGCTGCTCGACCTCCGTGCCGTCGGGCAATTTTGTCTTCCTGACGGTCTTTATGCTGTCCAGCAATCGGCGCGCCTGATCCTCGATCAGCATCGGCGTCTTGCCGCGGCGCACGATGTGCTTCGGCGCGCGCACCGCATGCGCCGGGTTGATGGCGACCACCTGGCCGCCCAGCCAGTCGAACAGCATGCGGATCGCGGCGAGGTGCTGCTTGACGGTCGGCTTGGAAGCTTCGCGCTCTTTAACCGCCGGCTTGCCGGCCGCCGATACCTTCAGCGTCTTGATATAAGCCGCGACATGGAGCGGCTCGATATCGGCGAGATCGCCGATACAGTATTAGTCTAGCCAGGCGAAGAACGAGCACACGGCGCGGTAAATAGGCCATCCGCGTGTTCTCGTTGCCGATCGAGGCGGCGAAGAACTCGAGAAAACGGCGAGCGGCATGATCGCCGGCATTGGCGATCATCACCGGCACCGGGACCGCACTGTGCAATGTCGCCGCGACCGGGGTCGCGATCTCGACCACGGCCGGCACGTTGCTGCCCTCGGCGCTCACCGCGACACCTTATAGTAGGTCAATTCGCACCCCGCCGGTCATCCCCGAATATGTCGCAGTCGGGGAATTCAGGCCCGGCTCTCTCATTTGTTTTGCTTTCAACGCCCAAGCGGGATAGGATAAAGTGGATGGGGATGGAGTCCCCCGAAACCGCCCACAAGGCTGATGACTCCTACCGTGGTTCGACCGCGGTAGGGTGCGTCCAGACCCGCCGCATTGGCGGGTTTTCTTTTGCGCGGGGTTTGATTTCTTTTGGTTGGGTCAGAACTGAATCACTATTCGGCGGTTATTGAGAGGTGGACTGGCCCGCGCCAGACCTTCAGCCGCCGGTTGGCTGGGTCCGGAGACCTGGAGCTTGCATAGGAGCTCTAGTAAATCATGCGGGCGAAATATTCACGTAACGTATCACCCGCGGCCGAACGCATGCGTAGGACCCGGCGCCGACGACGCGATGGGCTCGTTTATCTCGGGATCGAGTTGCGCGTCACCGAGATCGAACGACTCGTTGAGACTGGCTATCTGAAACCCGGCCACCGCGACAATCCTATGAGGGTGCTACACGCGCTATATCAGTTTCTCGATCATAAGCTCGGATGACGCAGCACGCCTGTCTTGCGTCTTGCCTCCGGTCGTCACGCTTAGCGTGATATTAGATTATAAAGACGAGAGCAAGCGGTTGTTTTGGCTGATCATCCGTCCAAAACACCGGCAATTCTGCGAAACCTAACCTCGCCGCCGCGCGGCTGACTATCAGCCTCCTGTCCGTTTCATTCCCCGTGGGTCGAAAGTCCCAGTGGCCGGTTAAAAAATTAACAGACAGGTGTTGCGTGCAACGCACCGTCAATGTACCGTCTGAAAAGGGATCGACAGCGTCCCGAAAAATGCGGTGAAACCGCCCGCTGCCTTCTGGGGAAATGCCGGAAATTTAGATGCTGGTTTAGATGGGGGGGCCGCTGGCCCTGTGCCCACTAGGGTAGGTGTTTCGCGCGGGTTAGCTTACCAACGACATCGTAGCGAGGAGACTTCAATGCCCAAAGTAGCCTTTCAGGCCGATCTGAAGAAGACCCCGGAAGAGGCGGCAATAAAAACCCACAACCGGTGGCATCCCGATATTCCGATGATTGAAACTTATAAGCCGGGAGCAGAATTCCGGGTCGAATGCTTCGATTGGACGGGTGGACAGATCGCTCCCGATGACAGCGCCAACGACGTTCGCGACGTCGATCTGACCAAGGTGCACTATCTGAGCGGGCCGTTTGGGGTCGACGGCGCCGAGCCCGGCGATCTGATGGTCGTCGACCTTCTCGACATTGGTTATCTGCCTGACTCGCCATGGGGTTTTACCGGAATCTTTGCCAAGGAGAATGGGGGCGGTTTTCTCGTTGACCACTATCCACAGGCACGCAAGGCGATTTGGAACTATCACGGGATCTACACGAGTTCGCGCCACATCCCGGGCGTGCGTTGGGCCGGCATGGTTCACCCAGGCCTGATCGGATGCCTTCCAGACCGTGAATTACTTGACAGAGCCAACAAGCGGGAGGCCGAACTTCTCGCGACAAATCCCGACCGTGTCCCACCGCTGCTCGCGCCACCTTACGCGCCGACCGCGCTGATGGGCCAGATGACCGGCAGGACAGCCCAGGCCGCAGCGGGGGAAGGCTGGCGCACGGTGCCGCCGCGCGAGCATGGCGGCAATTGCGACATCAAGAACCTGTCGCGTGGTTCGAAGGTTTATTTTCCCGTGTATGTTAAAGGCGGCGGGCTGTCGATGGGCGACATCCACTGGTCTCAGGGCGATGGCGAGATCACTTTCTGCGGCGCCATCGAGATGGCCGGCTGGATCGATATCGGCGTCGACATTATCAAAGGTGGCATTGCCAAATACGGCGTAACCAACCCGATCTTCCAGCCGAGCCCGATCGAGCCACATTTCTCCGAGTACTTGGTGTTCGAGGGTATCTCGGTCGACGAGATGAGCGGGAAGCAGCTTTATCTCGACGCCCATGTCGCCTACCGGCGCGCATGCCTGAATGCTATCGAATACCTCAAGAAGTTCGGCTATACCGGCGAACAGGCGTATATGATTATCGGCACCGCGCCCTGCGAAGGTCGGATCAGCGGGATTGTCGATATTCCGAACGCCTGCTGCACCCTCGCTATCCCGACAGAAATCTTCGACTTCGATATCCGGCCCAACGCCTCGGGCCCGACCCGGATGGTCCCGGCGAGCGATGTCTCGGCTTGCAGTTAGACAACAGGGGGCGGCAAGCGCTTGCCGCCCCGTCGATGCTCTCACTTGGGGCGCAATCGTGGCCGCATCAACTAAGCAAGGGGTCTCGGGCGCGAAGTTTGGGAATTCGCGTCACGAGGCCCTCTCGATCCGATCATTATTAGCGAGGGGATGATGCTGATAGGGCTTTCGCTCTTCTGGGTTGGCGCGGTCCTGTTTCTCAACGGGCTGTGGGTATTGGAGAAAGTCGGCGACCGGGAGATCGCCGTGATTGACGTTTTTGTCGGAACCCTCACCCTCGCGGTCGCGGTCTATCTCGCGTTCGGACCGGGCGCGAACGCTGGCAGCATTAAAGGCGCGGCGTTTCTACTATTATTCACCTTCACCTACTATTGGGTAGCGTGGAACCGCTGGAACGGCGCAGACGGACGAGGTCTCGGCTGGTTTTGCCTGTTTGTCGCGATCACCTGCGCTCCTATTGCCATACAGAGCTTCGCTACGTCGCATACGCTTTGGGATTATTGGCTGGCGTTTTCTTGGCTTTCTTGGGGCGTACTCTGGTTTCTCTTCTATCTGTTGCTTGCGGCTGGAAGGAAGGAATTGACGAAATTCACCGGCACGCTGTGCACGCTCGAAGGGATCTATACCGGGTGGGTTCCCGGCTATCTGCTGCTTATCGGTGCCATGCCCGGCGGCCCAGTGCCGACGCATTGAACCCCGCACTTTTTGGGAATGGAGGGAAGGAGAAATGCCACTCTACGATTATGCGTGCGCGATCTGCGGGCCGTTCCGGGAGTGGCGCAGCATGAGCGAGTGGCAGACGGATGTGCCGTGCCCGACCTGCACGTCACCGGCGCCACGCCTCGCTGCGGCGCCGATGCTTGGCGTGCTCTCGTCGAACAATCGGATCGCGCATGAGCGCAACGAGCGCAGTGCCCATGAGCCCAAGGTCATGCGACGGGAGGACCTACCCAGGGACCGTCGGCATCATGGCCACGAGCATAGCGTCAGCCCGCTGATCAAGCAGCAGTTCGGCAATGTTCGCAAAAGCCCGCCTGACCGCCCATGGATGGTTGGGCACTAGCTCATCGAGGGAAAAGTCGAGATATGTCGGTTCCGCTCGACATTGCCGGAAAACTAAAGGAGTTCACAGGAACCGTCGGCCTTACCTATGCGTGCGTTGCGCTTGGCAGTGCAATTGGGGGCTCCGCGCGCTATGGTCTATCGGGCGTTGTGGCGAATTGGATCGGTGCGACCTTTCCCTGGGGTACGTTAGTCGTCAATATTTCCGGCTGCTTTATCATTGGGATTTTCAATACTCTGACCGGGCCGGATGGTCCTTTGCTGGTACCGACCAACATCCGGGTATTCGTCATGGTCGGGATGTGCGGAGGCTACACGACCTTTTCGTCATTCAGTCTGGAGTTTTTGAACCTGATGCGAAATGGAGAATGGCTGGCGGCGGGAGGCTATGTAATGGCATCCGCGACATTCTGTTTGCTCGGTGTCGGGCTCGGGCATATCGCCGGTATGCTCCTTAGCCGGTGAATCGACTGGCGAAGGATGGAGCGGCTAATGCGTTTGCAAGAAATGGCGATACTGCTGCGAATCTATATCGGCGAAGACGATCGGTTCGACCACCATCCGCTTTACGAGGCGATTGTTCTGAAGGCGCGAGAGCAGGGGCTGGCGGGGGCGACCGTGCTGCGGGGCCCGATGGGTTTTGGCCATTCGAGCCGCGTACACACCGCCAAGATTCTGCGGCTGTCGGAGGATCTTCCGATCGTCGTTGAGATCATCGACAGCGAGGAGAACATCAAGGCGTTCCTGCCATCGCTCGACGGCATGGTGAAGGGCGGGCTTGTGTCTCTCGAAGAGGTTCGAATCCTGCGCTATGGCCCGGATCAGGCCGAACTTGGAACGTCGCCCGGCTAGGGCCGATCTCGGATCTTGGTACGAATCATGCCCGGTAATAATCCGAAACACGGAGCGCGCGGACGCGATGAACCTGACCCCGCGTGAGAAGGACAAGCTGTTGGTCTCAGTCGCGGCGATGGTGGCCGAGCGCCGCCTGCGCCGCGGCCTCCGGCTCAATTATCCCGAGGCGGTGGCGCTGATCACCGATTATGTGCTCGAAGGCGCGCGCGACGGACGCAGTGTCGCCGAATTGATGCGCGACGGCAGCACCGTGATCGGCCGCGAGCAGGTCATGGACGGGGTAGCTGAGATGATCCCCGAAATTCAGGTCGAGGCGACCTTTCCCGACGGCACTAAGCTCGTCACTGTCCACGAACCGATCCGGTGAAATGAATGCTGAGACAAGCTCATTTTGTCGTCACCCCCGCGAAAGCGGGGACCCAGACCCTACTGCTGGCTCGAGCCGGGAGTGACCGACACACCTGCCGCCTCTACATTCCTGTTTGCGCGGGAACGACAATGGGATTGTCGCCATGATCCCCGGCGAGCTGTTTACTGCGGCGGGGAACATTGAGATCAATGCCGGTCGCCCGACCGTGACCGTTACCGTTGCCAATACCGGCGACCGGCCGATCCAGGTGGGCTCGCATTATCATTTCTACGAGACCAACTCCGCCCTCGCCTTCGACCGCGAGCAGGCGCGCGGCTATCGGCTCGACATCCCGGCCGGGACCGCGACGCGCTTCGAGCCGGGCCAGACCCGCGAGGTCAGGCTCGTTGCTTATGTTGGCGCGCGCCGCGTCGTCGGCTTCAACGGCAAGATCAACGGCGGGCTGAGCTAGCGTCATGGCGATGACCGTTTCGCGCACCGCTTATGCCGGGATGTTCGGCCCGACCACCGGCGATCGGCTGCGGCTCGCCGACACCGAGCTCGTCATCGAGATCGAGAGCGACCGCACGATCTACGGCGAGGAAGTCAAGTTCGGCGGCGGCAAGGTCATTCGCGACGGCATGGGCCAGAGCCAGCGGAGCCGCGCCGAGGGTGCGGTCGACACCGTCATCACCAACGCCGTGATCCTCGACCATTGGGGGATCGTCAAGGCCGATATCGGCATCCGCGATGGCCGTATCAGCGGCATCGGCAAGGCCGGCAACCCTGACATCCAGCCGGGTGTCGACATCGTGATCGGCCCCGGAACCGAGGCGATCGCCGGCGAAGGCCGCATCGTCACCGCCGGCGGCATCGATTCGCACATCCATTTCATCTGCCCGCAGCTCTGTGAGGAAGCGCTTTACAGCGGCGTCACGACGATGCTCGGCGGCGGCACCGGCCCGGCCGCCGGCACCGCGGCGACGACTTGCACGCCCGGGCCGTGGCATCTCGCGCGCATGCTGCAGGCGGCGGAAGCGAATCCCGGTCAATCTCGGCTTTTTCGGAAAAGGCAACGCCTCGGAGCCGCGGGCATTAGTCGAGATGGTCGAGGGCGGCGCCTGCGGGCTCAAGCTGCACGAAGATTGGGGCACCACGCCTGCGGCGATCGATACCTGCCTCGCCGTCGCCGAACAGCTCGACATCGCGGTCGCGATCCACACCGACACGCTCAACGAATCCGGTTTTGTCGAAGACACGATCGCCGCGTTCAAGGGCCGCAATATCCACGCCTTTCACACCGAAGGCGCCGGCGGCGGTCATGCCCCCGACATCATCAAGTTGTGCGGTCTGCCGAACGTACTGCCGTCTTCGACCAACCCGACCCGGCCCGTTCACGGTCAACACCGTCGCCGAGCATCTCGACATGCTGATGGTGTGCCATCACCTCGACCCGCGCATCCCCGAGGATGTGGCCTTTGCCGAGAGCCGCATCCGACGCGAGACGATCGCCGCCGAGGACATCCTGCACGATCTCGGCGCCTTCAGCATGATGTCGTCGGACAGCCAGGCGATGGGGCGGGTCGGCGAAGTCATCATCCGCACCTGGCAGACCGCCGACAAGATGAAGCGCCAGCGGGGCCGGCTCCCCGAAGACAACGACCGCAACGACAATTTCCGCGTCAAACGCTATGTCGCCAAATACACGATCAACCCGGCGCTGACCCACGGCCTCGCCGAGCACATCGGCTCGGTCGAAATCGGCAAGCTCGCCGATCTCGTGCTATGGTCGCCGGCGTTTCTTCGGGGTCAAGCCCGATCTGGTGCTGAAGTCGGGAACGATCGCGGCGGCCTTGATGGGCGACCCCAACGCCTCGATCCCGACGCCGCAGCCGGTGCATTACCGGCCGATGTTCGGTGCTTTCGGCCGCGCGCTGTTCGCCTCTGCGGTGACGTTTCTGCCGACGATCGCGATCGAGCGAAACGTGGCACAGCAGCTCGGGTTGCAGCGGGTCGTGCAGCCGGCGCACGGCATCCGCGCGATCGACAAAAGCCGTATGGTCCACAACGCCGCGACGCCGCGGATCGAGGTCGATCCCGAGACCTACGAGGTCCGCGCCGACGGCGCCCTCTTGACCTGCGAGCCCGCGACTGTGCTGCCGCTCGCGCAGCGCTATTTCCTTTATTGAACTCATGCCATCCTTTTCCATATCGTCATTGCGAGCGTAGCAAGCAATCTGCCCTGACGCCTCATCCGACCGAGATTGCTTCGTCGCCCACGGCCCTCGCGATGAAGGCCGACTGACACAGATGCGGCGGGCGATCGCGGTCCATCACCGCGGCGCATTGGCCGGAGACAGCGGCGCTCGACACAGTGACGCTCGCTTATCTCGACCGGCACCGCCGCCGCATCCGGCTCGTCGCCGATTCCGGCGAGATTTTTCTGCTCGACCTGCCGCGGGCGCATCATCTCGCCGACGGCGATGGTCTCGAACTCGACGGCGGCGGCTTTATCCGCGTCCGCGCGGCGGCAGAGCCGGTGCTCGAAATCGAAGCCGAGACCACGCCGCACTGCTGCGCATCGCCTGGCATCTCGGCAATCGGCATTTGCCGTTGCAGGTCGCTGGACGACCGCCTGCGCATCCGCGCCGACCATGTCATCGCCGAGATGGTCACGCGGCCTCGGCGGTCGCCTGATCGCACGCGACGCGCCGTTCGATCCCGAAGCCGGCGCCTATGCCAGCGCCGAGCCCCATCATCATGACGGGGATGGCTAAGCACGGCGCAACCGATACTTCGGTCAACCGAGCGAGCGTCGACGCCCACGGCAAGTCCGGGTCCTGGCCTTCGCCGGGACGACACGGACACGTCTTATCGCTCTCTCCCGACCTTGGCTTGTATCGCCTGCTCGCCTGGTCTTCGCCGAGCTTTCCAATCGGCGCATTCAGCTATTCGCACGGGCTCGAAGCAGAGGCAGAGAGCCGAGCCGTCCATGATCGCGCCTCGTTGCAGGCCTGGATCGCCGCGGTCGTGGTGCATGGCAGCGGGCGAATCGACGCCGACATTTTGCGCGATGCGCATCGAGCCGCAGACGCCGGCGACGTCACGGCCTTGAGCGCCGCCAACCAGCGCGGTCTTGCCTATCGCGCGACCGCCGAATTGGCGCTCGAAACCACCGCCCAGGGCGAAGCGTTTCTCGCGACTTGCCGCGCCGCTTGGCCTGATGAGTTCCTCGAGCGGTGGGCCGCGACGGGCGAGGCCGTGTGCTATCCCGCAGCCGTCGGCGCCGCGACAGCGCGCGCCGGGCATCCCACTTGGCGACGCGCTATTGCCGGTTATCTGCAGGCGATGGCGGCCGATCTGGTTTCCGCCGGGCTGCGGCTCGGCATCATCGGCCAGACCGACGGCCAGCGCATTCTCGCCGCGCTCGAACCGGTCGTCATCGCAGCGGCGACGGCGGCGATGACCCGCGATCCGGCTGATTTCGGCGGCGCGACCTTTGCCGTCGATCTCGCCTCGATGGCGCACGAAACCCAATATACGAGGCTCTTCCGCTCATGAGCCACGAGGCAAGGCGCGACCCGCTGCGGGTCGGGATCGGCGGGCCGGTCGGCTCGGGCAAGACCGCGCTGATGGATTGGCTGTGCAAAAGGATGCGCGGCCGCTTCGAGATCGCCGCCATTACCAACGACATCTACACCCGCGAGGACGCCGAATTCCTGACCCGCAGCGGCGCGTTGCCGCCCGAGCGCATCCGCGGCGTCGAGACCGGCGGCTGCCCGCATACCGCGATCCGCGAGGACGCCTCGATCAATCTCGCCGCGGTCGCCGAGATGCACCGCCTGTTCCCGCGCCTCGACCTGATCCTGATCGAATCGGGCGGCGACAACCTTGCTGCGACCTTTTCGCCGGAGCTCGCCGATCTGACGATCTACGTCATCGACGTCGCCGCCGGCGACAAGATCCCGCGCAAGGGCGGCCCGGGCATCACCCGCTCCGACCTGCTCGTCATCAACAAGACCGATCTCGCCCCACTGGTCGGCGCCAGCCTCGAAGTCATGGACCGCGACACGCGCCGGATGCGCGGCGACCGCCCCTTTGTCTTCACCAATCTCAAATCCGGCGACGGGGTCGACGACATCGTCGATTTCGTCATCGCCCAAGGCGGGCTCTGAAATTGCGCATCAGCAAGGGCGCGCACGATTTTGCGCAGCACCGCTGACCAAGGCGGCCGAGCGGCTGAGGCAGGGCGCTCTGCACGGTTGGAATTCTGGCGCCGGGGTTGACGACGAATTGCACATCCGGCTGAACATCGAGCCATCTCGATATCTCCACACCATTTGATCGACGACTGAATGCCTAACCGCTTGATGCCTCGATTTCGTCGTAGCGATTGACGCGGTAGACGACGTAGGAGACGATCCAGGCGGCAATGAAGATGCCGACAATCAGGAACCCAAGGATGCCAAAGTTGTCGTTTAGCGATCCGACAGCGCCCCAAAAACCGCCACCGTCGGTCAGCCCCAGTTGATCGCCGATCAGGTTGAGCGTCTCGAGGCCGCCGACCACGACGGCGACGACGACGGATACCGCGGTAATCGTCAGGTTGTAGTAAAGTTTGCGGATCGGCTTGACGAAGGCCCAACCATAGGCGTCGAGCATCAAGATGCTGTCGGTCGTATCGACCAAAGTCATGCCAGCGGTGAATAGCGACGGAAACACCATGATCGACCAGATCGGTAGACCTTGTGATGCCTGGGTCGCGGAAATCCCCAACAGCCCGACCTCGGTCGCCGTATCAAAGCCAAGGCCGAACAGAACCCCCAGCGGGTACATCTGCCAGCTGCGCTCGATCAAGCGGAACAAACGGCGGAACAGGCGACCGAGAAGCCCCCTCTTGGCGAGCATCAGATTGAGGTCTTCCTGGACCAGTCGGCCGCCACTCTTGACCGTTTGAAAGGCGCGATAGACCGAGATCAGAACCAGCACGTTCGCAAGGGCGATACCGAACAAAAACAGCGCCGACATGGCGGTTCCAACCATGCCGCCGACGCTTTTGAACGCATCAAACCGATTTTGCAGCGCGGTCGCGGTGATCGCGAGGGCAATGGACAGCCCGACAACGATCGTTGAATGCCCGAGAGAAAAGAACAGTCCGACTCCGACCGGGCGCCGTCCCTCTTGCATCAGCTTGCGGGTCACATTGTCGATGGCCGCGATATGATCGGCGTCGAAGGCGTGCCGAAGCCCAAAGCTGTAGGCAAGTGCCGCAGTTCCCAAAAGTATCGGGAAATTATGAAACGCGATGATTGCCCAGATCCACGCGCTAATGTTGGCGATAGTGAGCAATATATAAATTCCGATTACCTTCCCACGTACATTCTCGCTCCTGTCGTTGAACAGCTCCGAGAGACCAACAGGCATGATTATTCTCTCCCCAACAGGAGGCTTCGTCACAGTCACCGTCAGATTCGGGGGTGAACGTGGAGGTGCTCGTGCGCGGCGACCCGCCCTGGTGAGCGTGCGCCGCTGTCCGGATCACGACCGGCACAATGGCAACCTGGCCATAAGTGACGCCGCGTTCGGCGATCACCGTTTTGGCAAATTCTCGTACCGCGGAGGTGTCGCCGCGCAGCACCGCGACTTCGAGACAGCTCTCATGGTCGAGATGAACATGCAATGTCGCGACCTGCAGTTCGTGATGCGCGTGATATGCCCCGATCAGCCGCTTAGCCAATTCTCGGGTATGGTGGGGCCCTCTTCTACCGGGTGTGATCTCGCCAACGGCATCCTCTCGAACTCAAGATTGGGCCTATCACATTGATATTCATATAATTGTTATTCTATGATAACAGATTTCTTCAGGAATGGTCGTAATGCCACGCAGTGTTTTCATGATCTCCATGATTTGCTTGTTATATACGATATATTACTGTATATTAGTATCAATGATACCTAGCGACACCAATCGGTCTCACACCCAAACAGAGGCGGGCGCCGCGCGAAGGACCTCGCTGCTGATCCGCGATCTCGACCCCGAGCTCAAGGAAGCGCTGCGCCAACGCGCCGCCAGCCACCGCCATTCCATGCAAGCCGAGATCAAACAAATTCTCAAAGACACGGTCGATCCAGTCGCCCGCGCGCGTGCGCCGAATTTGGCCGAAGCCATTTGCCGGCTCTTTCAACCCCTCGGCGGCGTCGAGCTCGAGGAATATCCGGACACCCCCGTCGGCGAGCCGATCCGGTTCGATCCGTGATCATTCTGGACACCAATATTCTCTCCGAGCTCATGCGCGCCCGGAAAGCGTCGCCATCCGTCTCCGGCTGGGCCGCCGGACAGCCCCAAGCGACACTTTTCACCACCAGCATCAGTAAGGCCGAGATCTTTTTCGGCATCACCATTTTACCCGCAGGCGACCGCCGCGCGGCGCTCGCCTTCCTCGCCACGCAAATGTTCGACGGGATTTTCGCCGGACGGGTGCTGCCGTTTGACCCGGCGGCGGCTGGGCATTATGCAGAGATCGTCGCGTCCCGCCGCAGCAAAGGCCGCCCGATCCAGCAGTTCGACGCGCTGATCGCGGCCATCGCGCGCAACGCCAACGCGCAGCTCGCCACCCGCGACGTCGACGGCTTCGCCGACTGCGATCTGACTATCATCAACCTGTTAGTTGATCACGATCTGTTTTACAGGAACGAATTGGAGACGATAGGAAGGGGAGGGGTGCGGGTTACGTCGGCGCGCGGTTCAGCAGTCCCGACCAAACCGGCCGCTTATGATGTCGACGACGGATCGAACGAAGGCGCTGCGTCGATAGTCCCATGCGATGGTGGTTCGAGATCGACCCCGCCGAGCGGCGCAAAGCGCCGGCGGATGGCCTCGGCCAGGTTCGGCTCGACTTCTTTCTGCGCCTGCTTGATCAGTCGATCGATATCCGCATCGGTAAGACCGGCAGCGACAACGCGCACCCGCGATTTTCGTCGCGCGAGGGCCAGCCCTTCGACCGGCTCGATCATGATCGACACCGGCTCGTCGGGACCGACGCCCCGGCGCAGCAACTCGGCGGTGACATCGGCAACCGTAGTCTCGATGATATCGGAGGGCGGCATAGACTTTAGCCCGGTTTGGCTTCCAAAGCGCGGCGCACGCCCTCCGGGTCCCGCGCGATGACGGTGAGGTAGGCGCGCGCCGGCTGGTCGGGTTCCGATCGCCCTTGCTCCCAATCGCGCAATGTGCCGATCGGGATCTGATAGCGTCCGGCAAATTCCTCCTGCGTGAGCCCGAGCGCACGGCGGAGCGTCTTGGCGCGCGGCACCTTGCGCGCGCGTTGGAATTCTTCCTCGGTCATCGGCCGTGCGTCGGGGTCGGCGGCCGCCGCCGCCGCGACCTCCGCTTCGGTCATCGGCCGCATGGGCGTGTCCGGGAACGGCCGCTCGGTGCCGTCAGGAAGCACCTCGGTGACGGTGCCGTCACGATGCATTCTGGCGATAGTATCGGTCTTGCTCATGTCGCTCCGCCCGCCGGGCTGAAATAATCCTGATCCGCTCGCCGCGCTCCGTATAGGTGACGTGCAGGATCACACCCTCGCACATTCCAAGGAGGTTGCAGCGCTCCTCGCCGTAAGTCTCCCGTTCGTCGATCCATTCGACGGCGAACGGATCGGCAAACGCCTTGACCGCCTTGTCAAAGGTGATGCCGCGATCGCGCAGATTCTCGGCCGCCTTCGCATCGCGCCACTCAAATTTCTCATCCTGCATATATTACGGGCTACCCGTATATTTTGCAAGTGTCCAGTGTGATTTACGCAAGTTAATGGGCCACCACCACTTACCTTGAAAGGGTAGCTCCGTCCCCTCCCCTCGCGCTTGGGTTTATTCTTGATAACAGATTTTCTCAGAATAGAGCGGCAGGGTAGGGGCCAACCGCACCAGCGAGGGCTCGCAATCTATCAGGGTGAACGCGGCTGGTCCGGGGTTGTCGGATCGGCGCCAATTTGATTTTGCGCGGCGAAGCGGTTTGAAACGGCAGGAACTTACACCAACCCGCCCGCGCTGCCACATTTATCACCTCGAAGTAGACCCCCGGCTGATGCCGCAAATGTGCAGCTTGCCGTTGGGCCACAGCAAATCTCGACATCGGTGTGACGCACACGGCCTTGGCGTCTCTCCGGGAACGCTCTATCGCTACATTCTGACCGCGTACCGTAAATGCGCCCGGACGCTGATGGAAACCGAACAGCTCGCCCGCGCAAGTACCCCGCCAAGGTACGCGGCCGATCACGGGCGGCTCGGCCGGGCCGGTTGCGGATTCCGCCGATCCCGGTGCGCACCGATCCGGCGGTAGATGAGCCGCCGATGCTCACCCGCGCCCGCTTCGGCTGGAGCGTCGGCGAGGTTTCCGGCTCGCTCGGCGATCTTGGAACCTTCCTGCCGCACATTGTCGGCGCAATCACGGTCGTCGGCATGGCACCGGCCGTGATTTTGACGACCTTCGGCCTCTTCTACGCGCTGTCGGGCGCGTTCTACGGCATGCCGATGGCGGTGCAGCCGATGAAAGCAGAGTTGGCCGCTGTGCTGATTGAGCCGATGCAGCCGGGCGCGATCGCCGGGGCCGGGATCGTGATCGGGGCATTCTTTCTGCTGATCGGTGCGACCGGCATCGTCAGCCGCCTGGCGCGCATTTTGCCGCCGACCATAGCCGCCAGGCTTCAGCTCGGGTTGGGGCTGTCGCTCGCCGGCCTCGGCGTGCGCCTGATGGAAAAGCAGCTGTGGCTTGGCGTCGTCGGTTCCGCTTTCATGCTGCTGCTGATGCGCTACTGGCGTGCCACGGTCGCCCTTGTGGCCGTCGTCGCCGGCATTATCGCCGGCCAGCTCCTCGGCGTGGCTCCGCCGTTCCGCATCTCGATTTTGGCCTTCACCTGCAGCTGATCCTCCGAGCTGGCCGCAGATCGTGCACGGCACGAAAAACGCCGTGCTCCCGCAAATCCCGCTCACGCTGACGAACGCGATCATCGTCACCGCTGCTGTGTCACGGCAGCTTTTCCCGAACGAGGTAAACCCGCTCACCGAGCGCAATCTTGCCCTGACAACCGGTCTCGAAAACCTGCTCGCGGCACCCTTCGGCGGCTACCTGATGTGCCATGGCGCGGGCGGCATCGCCGGGCATGTTCGCTTTGGCGCGCGCACGGCGACCGCGCCGGTGCTGATCGGGCTAGTGTTCGTGGCGCTCGGGATCGGCTTCGGTGAGAGCGGCTATGCGGATGCCGTGAACGAGGTGAAGGACCGATGCGAAGCTTCCGCAACAAATGGCCAAGTGCTCGAACTCCGCCGTCTGGAGGAACTGGCGTACCAGGAATTCCGCCGCTTTTTGCGTACACATAACACCGCTCACTTCATGATGTAGGATGTAGGTCAAGAAGTCGATAAAAATCGAGAGGAGAACAAGTTAAAGGTGAGAGCGTGCAGGAGTATGAAAGATGAAGCTAAAATTAGAGTAATGTCCGCCGTTTCTATCATGTCCGGAAACGGAAACGAGGAACAACTCCGTATCGCCGTATCAAAATGTCTTGCTGAGATCGACAGAGTTATCAATCGATCAATCGATCCAATCTATCGTCGCGCTTGGAGAGCCGCGGTGGCCTTGGCGACTTTGTCCTCTGAGGCTTTTACGTCATTGTGGTCTGCTTCCAGCACGCGCCTCCTCGTATTGAGGACGCAAGTGTGAAGGTCCAACGCTGACTCAATTTTTCCGTGCTCGAACAGCATCTCTGCGAGATTGTTCATAGCCAGAAGCGTTCTCGGATCGTCGGTTCCATGTACGCGACATTCAACGTTAACCAATTGCTCCTGAAGGCTAAGAGCCGCTTGCAGATCCCCCATGCGGTACATGACATACGCGAGGTTACCCCTTGCGGTGAGTGTCTGTGCATCGTCCGGACCGCGCTTGCGATTTAATGTGTCGCTCAGCGACCTGAATTCCTTTGCCGCCCCCGCAAGGTCTTCACACCTCAACAGAAAGTGAGCAAGCAAATCATGGGCGTCCAGCGTTTCGGGATGATCGTCACCCAGGACGTCTTGTTTGATCACAAGTACGCGCTCGTAGAGAGACTTGGCGCCGTCGAGATCGTCCTTTCTAAATCGGTTGCCCGCGAGGCTGGTCATCGCCGTCAACGTGTCAGAATGCGCCTCGCCGTGGAGGCGGCGCTTGCCTTCAACAACAAACTCAAAGAGTGTTCCCGCTCTATCAAAGTAGCCGCACGCCTCGAGCGTCACGGCGAAGTTGTTGACTGTTGTCAGGAAGCCTGAATCCCCGGTTCTGTCCGTGGCTCCGAGAATCGCGATTTCCCTCTGGTAAAGCTCCCTCGCGCGCCCATGGTCGCCTCGTTCGGCACAAACGCGTGCGAGTGCGTCCATCGTCCTCAGGGTTTCCGAGTGCTGCTCGCCGAGGACACACAGGCGGGCTTCCAGCGCGCTCTCGAACAGGTCCTGCGCCTCCGGCAGGCAGCGAAGCGACGTCAAGGTCTCTCCGAGGTGGTGCCGTGCAAGTAGTGTTTCCGGATTGTCTCGGCCCAAAGCTTCAGTGAGCAACGCGACATTATCTTCCAGCAAGACTTGAGCGCGCTCGTATTCTCCCTGTGTATACAGCGTACCAGCCAGATTGTTTCTGAGGATGGCAAGTCGACGATAATCTGTGCTCTCTGCGATCGTTAGTGCGCGTTCTTCAAGCGCCCGGGCGTCCTCAAGCGCGCCTAGAGCAAAATGCGACTCGGCAGTCCGCATGAGATAAGGTACTAGAGACGGAGAATTGGGCCCGTACTGCTCTATGGCCGCATCAAGATCCACCTGCTGAGTATTCAGTCCACGCTCGTCGAACCTGCGTGGGATTACCGAGTATATCCGCCGCTTCGATTCAACTGTTGGCAGATAACGGGCCTCGATTGCGTGCCGCAGAAAATCGTGGTCAATGGCGATCCGCCCTGCTTGATAACGCAGGGAACTGCTCAAGCTATCGCGCAGCTTAGCCCATGCCAGCCAAGTCTCGCCCGACCAACTGATGACTTCCGGTTCCCCGGTCCATCCCCCACCTGCTGCGTGCAACTGCTCCGTCCGCTCGAGAAGGCTTCTGCCGAATTCGTGTTTCAACATGTACGTGATGTCGCCTTCGTCCAAGCCGGCGCGGCTCACCCAGACGAGTGACAGCGCGCGTTCCACGAATTCTCGGCCAAGGTCTCGTTCCAGGCGCGCTAGTACCTGGTTGAATAGGGCGAGCATGTCCTCGGCTGCCAAGTGGTCGTTTAGCCGAGCATCAAGCACGGCCTCCGTAGCTCCAACGCGTAGCTCGTCCAAAATCGTCTTCAGGAACAAGGGCAGCCCGGCTAAGGAATGGCCGAGGATGCGCGCCTCGCGCCGAGGCGGCAGAGGGCGTTTGCCCCAAAGGCGAAGCATATTGGCGATCAACGCTCGGGATCGACTATCGTCCAATGGCGCGATAGAGAGCGTGACCCAGCCGCGGGCGAGACTTGCGTCTTTCGCTTCGCCGTCGAGGCTCGAGGCCAGGAGCTTCACATTGGGTGGGAACGCGGACGACAGCCAGCAGAGGTTCGACCCGCTAGAAAGCCTGTCGAGCCCGTCGAGCGCGATGATAATTCTCACGCCCTTCCGCTCAGCGTAGCGCGCGGCCTGCGCCAGGCGAAGTGTAAGGCGCGCAGCCAAGTCTGTCAGGCTCACGGCGACGCTCGCGGGCTGCTCCACGGTCTCGCCCGTGGCGCGGTTTAGGTGTTCCAACAACCTAGCAACAAGGAGCTTCGGGTCGGCGCTGTCTGGTGAAGCACCAGATAGTGAGCAAACAAAATGTCGTTCGGGCACTTCTTGTGCCGTTCGCGCACCCAATGCGCGACGAGCGCGCTCTTGCCAGCGCCTGACGCCCCCATGATCAGGATGGGCGGCGCACCGCGGTCGGCAATCCATTGGTCGATTTGCTCAAAATATGGCTCGCCCCCGACATAGGGCCCCCGGAGCCTTTCGCGCGCGTAGCCCGCATGCAGACGATGCATCTCGGTGAAAGCGTCAGGTGGTTGCTTCTCAGGGAAGCGCTCTTCGAGTGCCGCGCCGAGCCTCCGTTCGACTGCAGGCCCAATATCTAATGGCGTCGAGTAGTCCCATATCGCAGCTACACGACCGATACGTTCATCGAGATCGCGGAGCTTGACCTGAAGCTCGGAATCTTCCTCAAAATTCATACGTTCGGCGGCCGGAAGAGTATCGAGCCAAGCGCGATCGCGCTTAAAGAAAAGCGCATTCTTGGCACCCTCCGGGTTGTCAAGCACGCCGTACTGAATTTCGATCTCGGTCAAACTCAGCCCGATTTCCATCGTGCACGAAAGGGAATGCCTGTAGTAACTCGGGGGTTACCTCCCGATCGGTTAGCGCTGTCCCGTAACGCTGACCCAGAAGGCCGATAAACCATGGCTTACAGTGGTCGACCTCCGCTAGGCAGACCTCAAGCGTCACGTCCGCCTCGGTCACGCCCCAGCGCAGGTCGACTTCCACAAGATCGACGCCGCGCGCACGAAAACGCTGCTGTAGCATTGGAAAGGTTGTGGTTGCCAAAACGTAGCGTTCGGTCTGCATGTCCCGGAAGGTCGAAGACACGAACACATGAACCGTATGGCCGTTGTCGTTCTCATCCGGGACCCCGGTCGCGGTCGAGCAAGATGGCGAGGTTCCAGCGGTGTGAGATGTCTGGTCAGTAGCTGCCTCATCATGACCATGAACTGTGAAAGCGCTTGGGGACATTGATGGTTGTGCAGTTGGCGAAGCTGTTGCAAATGGGAGATCAAACTTGCTCACTTCCGTTAGGGTAATGCCTTGGGATTCGAGAAAATATACAGCTTTGCTTTCAGTTTCCGAATATAACGAGATTAGTACATCGGAACCGGTTACAGTGTCACCGCCTCGTTGAGCAACGCGAATTGCGGCCCTTTCCACGGCTCTTCGGAAGCCAACAGTCAGCTCCGGGTCCAGTGCTTCCTTGACTACCCACTCTTTCAACTCATCGACATATTTTGAGAGGCTGTCCCGAAGCGTGTCCAAAACAGTGCCACACGACTTCAGGATTGCGCCTGCGTCCGGATCGTCGATGATTCCCAAAAGGAGATGCTCGACCCCTGCGTATTTGTGCCTTCGCAAGACCGCAAAATTCAAACTCCTATGGAGCGCCCTTTCAAGTTCTTTGCTTAGCACCATGTAGAGCCTTCCTGTCGCGCGACGATCTGGATGAGAAGCCAGCGACAATCAAGATGAGAACCCCGCGTCGCGGAGACGGCATGATCGGCGCGGCGTGATTGTCTCGCAAGTACTGTCATTTTGATCGATAGGTGGCGCAGTTTTTTGATCGCTATCTGGCGCGCATCCGGCGGAGAATCGTGGGGCTCGGCGGAAGCTCTGCGAGCCTGTCTGGCCACCCGCGAAATGTCCGGCTAGCCGGGGTTTACGACGCCAAACCGGACGGTATGATGGACGCGAAATCGATGACCGCCGCCCGCTCCTAATCGGAATGCGCCGGCGCAGGAGACCTCAGTGGTAACCGATGTCCCGGCGCGCTTTCCCGCGAAACACCCAGTACGACCAGCCCGAATACATTAGAATGACAGGGAGCAGAAATAAGGCGCCGATTAGCAGGAAGGCCTGTGTGCTCGGCGACGCCGCCGCCTCCCCGAGTGTGAAATGGTAGGGGACGATCATAGGCCACAGGCTGATCGCAACGCCGAGATAGGCCAGCAGGAACAGCAGGATCGCGGCGATAAAGGGTGCTGCGTCAACCGCCCCGGAGAGCGCCCGCCACGCCCAGACAACAACCGCCAGAGTGGCGATCGGCAACGGCCAAAGAAACAGGATATTGGGCAGCGAGAACCAGCGCTCAGCGATCCGGTGCTCGATCAGCGGCGTCCACAAGCTGACGACGGCGATGCCGATGACGACCCCGATCAGACATATCCGGCCCTGGCGTCGCGCCCAATCCTGCAGCGCGCCCTCGGTTTTGATGATCAGCCATCCGGCGCCCAGCAGCCCGTAACCAAAGAGAAGCGCCACACCAGTCAGGATCGAGAACGGCGTCAGGAAATCGACGGAGGTGCCGCTGAAAACCCGCCCCTCGACCCGGAAGCCCTGGACAAAGGCGCCGAGCACCATGCCCTGCGCAAATGCGGCGACAAACGAGCCCACTTGAAAAGCGCGGTCCCAAAAGGCGCGGCGGCCGGGATCCTGAAAGCGAAACTCGAAGGCGACGCCGCGGAAGACGAGCGCGATCAGCATCACCAGGATCGGAAAGTATACGGCCGGTATGATAATGGCAAAAGCCAGCGGAAACGCCGAGAGGAGGGCGACGCCGCAAAACACCAGCCAGGTCTCGTTGCCGTCCCAGATCGGCGCGATCGTGTTCATGATCACCTCCCGATCGGCCGCGTCTTGGGCAAAACCATGCAGCATGCCGACGCCGAGATCGAAGCCATCGAGCAGGACGTAGAGGATCACGCCCAAGGCAATGAGCGCCGTCCACACACCGACGAAACTAAGGGCGGGCTCGGTCATCGGACCTCCTCGGATTGCGGCGGCGAGGGTAGTCTGCGCACCGGCATCTGCGGACGTCCCGCCTCGACAGGCGCTGGCGCCGCTTCTCCGGGGCCTTTGCGCACCAGGCCGAGCATGAAGATGACGCCGGTCGGATAGACAAAGAGATAGGCAATGGCGTAGCAGAGCAGCGACACGAGAACGTCGTGCCCGCTGAGCGACGGCGTGACCGACTTCGCGGTTCGCAGCAGGCCATAGACGGTCCAAGGCTGTCGGCCCACTTCCGTGGTCGTCCAGCCGGCGAGGACCGCGAGAAAGCCGATCGGGATCGCCAGCTGGCAGGCGCGAAGGTACCACCCGCGGTCGAACAGACCGCCGCGAAGGCGCAACCACCAGCCGACCACCACCTGGATCAGCATCAGGATCGCCAGCCCGACCATGATGCGGAAGGTGAAAAAGATGATCGTGACCGGCGGCCGCTGGTCGGCGGGAAAATCCTTGAGGCCCCGCACGGTGCCATAGAGTGAATGCGTCAGGATCAGACTGCCGAGATAGGGCACCTCGATCGCATAATTGTTTCGCTCGCCACTCTGGATCGGGTAACGCGAACAGAGTCAGCGGCAGTTCTGAACCGGTGTTCCAGAGTGCCTCGATCCCGGCGAGCTTGGCCGGCTGATACCGGCGGGTATTGAGGCCATGCTGATCGCCGATAAACATCTGCAACGGCACGAGCACGATCAGCAGCGAGAGGGCAGTCGTCATCATGACCTGTCCCTCATCGTGAAACAGGCCGCGCCTGATCGTATATGCTCCGACGCCTAGCACAACGAACCCGGTGGTCACATAGAAGGCAACAACAGTGTGGGCGAACCTGTAGGGGAAGGACGGGCTGAAGATGATCTGCAGCCAATCCATCGGCATAGAACCGGCCGTCGACGATGGTGTAGCCGACCGGCGTCTGCATCCAACTGTTTGCCGCGAGGATCCAGAAAGAGGAAAAAAGCGCACCGAGCGCGACCATCATGGCAGCGATAAAATGCGCCCAGGGCGGCACTAAGGCGCGGCCGAACAGCAGCACGCCAAGGAACGCCGCCTCGAGAAAGAAAGCCGTCAACCCCTCATAGGCCAGGGATGGGCCGATGATGTTTCCTGCGGCATCGGATAGGCCACTCCAATTGGTGCCGAACTGGAAGGGCATAACGATCCCGGTCACCACCCCCATGCCGAAAGCGACCGCGAAGATCCGAATCCAGAAATTCGAGACCTGGAGGTAGACGCCGCGTCCGGTGGCGAGATGCAGCCCTTCGAGCAGCGCGATGTAGGATGCGGCGCCGACGGTGAAGGCCGGCAACAGGATGTGCCAGCCGATAACCCAGGCGAACTGGATTCGTGAAAGCAGGAGCGGATCGAGCGTCACTAGAACTTACCCTCCCTGTGGCAGCCAACATTCCCCAGATTCACTCGCAGGCGAGCGCCATCGTCTGGGTTTTGGGCGTACATGGCAACACGCTTCGCGCGCGACGGGGTTGACGCTATCCACGCGAGGCGGCGATTTTTTCCCAAGCTGCTGATCACCATCAATCCGCATTACGAGCGTGGTGCCTCGGTCGAAGCGCTCCCGCTGGACTCGCACCAAATCCAAATTTGGTGCTAAGAATTACAAACCCCTTCTTGCCCTCTTCCTATACACAAAGGGAGAGGGGAGGGCAGAGTTGTCCTCTCGTTGCAAATATTCATTCGCCTTAAGGTTGTGGCAGTCCGGAGGAGCCATGAGTATGACGTTTGAGCCGATCGACGAGCTTTGCATCAACACCATCCGGACGCTGTCGATCGACGCGGTCCAGAAAGCGAACTCGGGACATCCGGGGATGCCGTTGGGCGCGGCGCCGATGGCGTACGTCTTGTGGACGCGCCATCTGCGGCACAATCCCACCAACCCCAAATGGCCCGATCGCGATCGTTTCGTGCTGTCCGCCGGGCATGCCAGCATGCTGCTCTACAGCATGCTGTTCCTCACCGGTTACGACCTTACGATGGCTGATATCCAGCAATTTCGCCAATGGGACAGCCGTACCCCGGGGCATCCCGAGTATGGCGTGGTGCCAGGTGCGGAAGTTACGACGGGTCCGTTGGGTCAAGGTATTGGAAACGCGGTGGGATTTGCAATCGCGGAGCGTTGGCTGGCCGCCACCTTCAATCAGTCGGGCCACGAAGTGGTAAATCATTACACGTATGTGATGGCTAGTGACGGCGACATGATGGAAGGTGTCGCGGCGGAGGCCGCCTCGATAGCGGGTCAGTTTCGGCTCGGACGATTAATCGTGCTCTACGACGCCAACCAGATAACGCTCTCGGCCAGCGCCGATGTAACTTTCACCGAAGATGTCGGCGCGCGATTCCAAGCCTATGGATGGCATGTGGAGCATATCGACGGGCAGGATACCGCCGCGGTCGATGCTGCCCTAACCAAGGCAAAGGCGATCGATGACCGGCCGTCGCTGATCGTGGCGCGCACGCATATCGGCTATGGCAGTCCGCATAAGCATGACACTTTTGAGGCGCACGGCGAGCCCTTGGGCGTCGAGGAGGTGCGGTTAACCAAACGCGCGCTGGGATGGCCTGAAGACAAGGTTTTCTACATCCCCGACGAAGCCTTGGCCCAGTTTCGCAAGGCGGTCGAGCAAGGGGGCGAGTTGGAGACTCAATGGAATCGACGCGTGGACGCGTTCGGCGCCGTCGATCCACAGGCAGCCGGGACGTTTCGGCAGGTGCTCGCCGGTGAACTGCCGAAAAGATGGGAAGCGGGACTTCCCCGCTTCACGCCGGCGGACGGCGCGATGGCGACTCGCGACGCCGGACAGAGAGCTATCAACGCGCTGGCCGATGTCCTCCCTAACCTGATTGGCGGCTCGGGCGACCTCGATCCGTCCACGCGCACCGCGCTCAAAGGACACGGCGACTTCGAGAGTCCCCTGTTTAAGCCTCCCGAAGGTGCGCCGCCGACCCAGGGACGGGTGGGCGGTCCGACCGGATATGGCGGGCGGAATATTCATTTCGGTATTCGCGAGCACGCGATGGCCGGGATTGCCACGGGCATGGCCCTGCATGGCGGCGTCCTGCCCTTTGCCGCCACCTTCTTTACGTTTTCCGACTACATGCGGCCAAGCATCAGACTGGCGGCCTTGAGCAAGGCCCACGTCATCTATGTATGGACCCACGACAGCATCGGATTGGGCGAGGACGGACCTACGCATCAGCCGGTGGAGCAACTGGCAAGCCTTCGCGCGCTTCCTGATCTGACGCTGCTGCGCCCGGCGGACGCCAATGAGACCGTGGAGGCGTGGAAGATCGCGGTTGCGCACACCTCGGGGCCGGTAGGACTTGTGCTTACGCGCCAGAGATTACCTATTCTGGACCGCTCAACGCTGACGCCGGCTTCGGGAGTGGCGAAAGGAGCGTATGTCCTCAAAGACTGCGCTACGGGTTCGCCGAGCGTTATCCTGATCGCCACCGGTTCCGAAGTGTCGGTTGCGCTAGAAGCGCACAACCAACTGACGCGCGAAGGAATTGCGAGCCGGGTCGTCTCGATGCCGTCGTGGGATTTGTTTCAGTCGCAACCGCAATCCTACAGGGACACGGTTCTTCCTCCCGGCGTCAGGGCGCGAGTCAGCATCGAGGCAGGCTCCACGCTCGGATGGGAGCGCTATGTGGGCCTCGACGGCGCAATCATCGGGCTGAATCGCTTCGGTGCGTCGGCGCCCGGTGAGATTGTGATGCGTGAGCTGGGCTTCACCCCGGAACACGTCGTCGAAGCTGCAAAATCCCTGATCGGGGGCCACAAACCTGGATAGAACCGGCGGACAAAAATTAATCTCCAGGACGCTTCCTTCCAATCCGAACCAGGCTGCAACTAATAGGCGTCTGCTGGGTGAGGTGTTCACAGCCATGAACGGCGTGGCCTTCGACCTGTCGACGCCGCACGGCCGCATGATGGTGACAATCATCGCCGGCATCGCCGAGTTCGAGCGCGAGCTGATCAAGGAGCGTATCCGCTCCGGCATCGCACACTGCGAAGGCGCGCGGCAAGCGCTCGGGTGCCAGCCCGGGCAGAAGCCGAAATCCGATCGACCACTGTCGGTTACCGGCCCGACCCGGTTGAGCCGCCGGCCGATGGGCAATGCTGATCTGCTCCAGCCAGCCGCGAGGCGACATCGTCCACGATCTTTGATTGAGAGCTTCGGCCAAAATTCGTTCCATGACAGTGGCTGAGCGTCCGGGGCAGGGTTCGCCGGTTGCATCTAGTCTGCCCTTCGCTGCTCGCCTAGCGGATGCGTCAAGGGCCGCAGGGCCGCCGCTGCTCTTTGGCTTACGACTGTGGGTTTCGGTCTGCCTCGCGCTGTATGTCGCGTTTTGGCTCGAGCTCAGCGACCCTTACTGGGCCGGAGTGACCGCGGCTCTGGTTTGTCAGCCACATCTCGGCGCTTCGTTGCGCAGAGGCTGGTTCCGCATGATCGGCACTGTAGTAGGCGCCGTGGTGATCGTGGTACTGACCGCGTGTTTCCCGCAGAACCGCGTCGCCTTTCTCGTGGGTCTGGCATTGTGGGGCGCGGGGTGTGCTTTGGTTGGCACGATACTTCGCAACTCTGTAGCCGTTGCGGCGCAGCTTGCCGCGATCACGGCGGCAATCATCGCGAGCAGCGAGCTCGGGGATTTCGGCGGTGCAAACGGCGATGCCTTTGTGCTCGCCGTGATCCGCTGCACCGAGATCTCTATTGGCATCGTCTCCGCCGGCGTCGTGCTGGCGGGAACTGATTTCGGCAACGCGCAGCGCCGACTGGCCGCCCTGTTCGCCGCCCTTGCCGCCGAAATTACCGGCCGGTTCACCGGTTCTTTAGCGCTGGCTGGCCCGGAATCTCCGGAGACGCAGCCAATGCGGCAGGAGCTTCTCCGGCGTGTCATCGCGCTCGACTCGGTGATCGACGAGGCGATCGGCGAGTCCGCCCAGATCCGAAACAATTCGCCAGTGTTACAGACGGCAGTGAACGGCCTATTCGCTGCTATAGCCGGCTGGCGCATAACGGCAGTTCACTTCGCCAAGCTGCCAGATGACCAAGCTCGGCAAGGCGCGGCCACCGTGCTGCAAGCGGTTCCAAAGGAGCTCCTGTCAGCGCCCGAGCGAGCGGAACCGGCACGGTGGATAGCCAACCCCATCGGTCTGGGTCGCGTGTGCGACGCGGGCGTGCAGGCGCTCATCGCTTTACCAGCAGGCACACCGTGGCTGCGGCTGCTTGCCGATCAGACGGCCAAAGTGCTGGGCGGCGTCTCCCACGCGCTCAATGGGCTGGCGCTGCTCGTTGGCGAGTTTGCTCGGCCGGTGCCGCGGCGTCACGGCGGTTTGCCCTATGTGCCGGACTGGCTTCCCGCTCTGGTCAACGCCGCCCGCGCTTTCGTCGCCGTCGGTGTCGTCGAGATCTTCTGGGTCGTCACCGCATGGCCAAACGGCGCGAGGGCCATCACTTTTGCCGTGATCGGCGTCATCATTCTCGCGCCGCGGCCCGACCAGGCTTACGCGGCGGCCATGAGTTTCGTGGTGGGCACGGGCCTTACCGCCATTTTCGCGGCGATCATCGGGTTCGCGGTATTGCCGCTCACGGAGACCTTCGTCGGCTTTAGCCTCGCGATTGGCCTTGTCCTGGTGCCCGCTGGCGCGGGGGTGGCTCAGTCGTGGCAGACGCCAATGTTCACGGCTATGACGGCGTTTTTTTGCTTTCTTCTCGCTCCGACAAACCAGATGATCTACGACACTCAGCAATTCTATAACGCGGCATTGGCGACCGTCGCAGGACTAGGCGTCGCGTCGCTGTCATTTCGCTTGCTGCCACCGCTTTCGCCGGCATTCCGGACCCGCCGGCTTCTGGCTCTTACGCGTCGGGGATCTCCGGCGTCTGGCCAGGGGCTCGACCCCCCGGTCGCCGGATGCTTGGGAGGGGCGCGTCTTCAGCCGCCTCTCCGTACTGCCGAACGCGGCCGAGCCGCTGCGGCGCTCACAGCTTGTGGCGGCGCTGTCAGTAGGTAGCGAGATCATCCGCCTTCGGCACATCTGTCTCGGGTTGGATCTTGGCTCCCAGCTCGACGCGGCGCTCGCGGCCGGGGCGCGAGGGGACAGCGCGATGGCGATCGGCCGCCTTGCCCGGCTCGATGAGGAACTCGCCGCTCGCCCGGGTGTCGCCGCGCTCCAGGCGCGTAGTAGCATACTCGCAATGTCTGAAGCGCTCATCGAACATGCCGCTTACTTTGGTGCGGCAGCGTCCGGTTGATGTCCACGAAAATCAACCTGTTCCGCGGTCGTTGCCGATCGATCTTTGAATTATCCCTACCCGAGTTTTTGCGGAACGCCGAGCACCGCGAGCTGTTCCTGTCGGGTCTGCGGCTGGCGGCGGGCGAGACGGAATGAGCCAGGCCCGCCGCCCTGCTGCAATCCTCGCCGCCGACGCGGCGGAAGTAACTGGGAGATCGGGGTCAGAACCATGAGCTGGCCCAGAGACGCGCATCACTATATGACGACAACGACACGGGCGAGGCTGGGTACACCGGCTTGAAATCAAGCCGGGCGTCTGTCCAATCAGGATCATCCAGGCCGACGGCATACGGCATACAGGGCGGGCCATTCTTCAACGGAAAGGAGCGCGTCATGAAAGTCCTGATGGTTCTTACCTCCCACGATCAGCTCGGCAACACGGGGCGCAAGACCGGCTTCTGGCTGGAGGAGCTGGCGGCGCCCTACTATGTCTTCAAAGACACAGGCGCCCAGATCACCCTCGCGTCGCCCAAGGGTGGGCGCCCGCCGCTCGATCCCAAGAGCAACGAGCCGAGCTTCCAGACCGACATCACCCGTCGGTTCGGAAAGGATGCCGAGGCCAACGCCCAGCTCGACAGGACGGTGCGCCTCGATAGCGTCAAGGCCGAGGACTTCGACACCGTCTTCTACCCCGGTGGTCATGGGCCGATGTGGGATCTGGCTGAAGACCAGAACTCGATCAAGCTGCTGGAATCCTTCCTGGCAGCTGGGAAGACCATCGCGTTGGTCTGCCACTCTTCCGGCGCGCTGCGTCACGTCAAGACCCCGGACGGGAAGCCGCTCGCAGAGGGCAAGACCGTGACTGGCTTCACCAATGGCGAGGAAGAAGAGGTGGGATTGACGAAAGTGGTCCCCTTTCTTGTCGAAAACGAACTGATGAGCCTCGGTGCGACCTTTTCCAAGGTCAAGAACTGGGGCGTTCACACGGTCGCCGACGGCCAGCTGATCACCGGCCAGAATCCGGCCTCGTCGGGCCCAGCTGCCAAGCTTTTGATCGATACGCTGAACAAGAAGGGCAAATAGTCAGGCCGACTGAACTCGTGGAGGCGCGGGCAACCGCTCATTCAGAGCCGCAATCTCGCGATCGATGTCGTCAGTGCTGGCGATCAGCTGCCCCCTTTTCAGCCGTTGGAAGCAGTGGTGGCATATTCTCGGCTGCGGCGAGCCGAAGGGCCTCGTAGAGGGCCGTTTTGCCGACCCTGAGCCGACTGGCGGCTTCCCGCACCGTCAGCCCCTTTGCGAGCATGCTGCGGGCGCGGGCCAACTTGTCGGCGTCGATGACGGGCTTGCGGCCACCCGTTCGACCACGTGCGGCTGCCGCGACAAGTCCGGCGCGGGTGCGTTCCCGGATCAGGTCGCGCTCGAACTGCCCGAGCGCGCCGAAGAGGTGGAACACAAGCAGGCCGCCGGGCGTGGTGGTGTCAATCGCCTCGGTAATCGAGCGGAAGCCGACACCACGCTGTTTGAGCATCCCGACGGTTTCGATCAGATGCGCAAGAGAGCGACCGAGCCGGTCCAGTTTCCAAACCACGAGCACATCGCCCTCGCGCACATAGTCGAGCGCCTGGCGTAGGCCCGGTCGATCGGAGCGAGCGCCGGAGGCGCGGTCTTCGAAGACTTTGGCGCAGCCCGCGGCGGCAAGGGCGTCGAGCTGCAGCGCCGGGTCCTGCTCGATGGTACTGACACGAGCGTAGCCGATGAGCGTCAACGGTTTTGTGTCCGCCTTGCCGTCCGACAATCATCTTGTCCGATTTCTCGTTCGCAGCCCAGCTTTTGCGGACAGTTGTGGCGTGGCCGCTCATCGTTCGTTTGACGGACAGGTACAAATGGCGTCATGCGGTCCCGATCACGAGGCTCTCGCGCGCGGCCTCGACGACGGCCGCGGTGACCGCCTGCAGCTGGTTGATGCCGAGAATGCGCTCGATCTGCGAGAGCAACCGGCGAAGCAGGCGGAAATTGCCCCCGGTGATGCGAATAATGGCAGCGATCGCCTCCTGATCGGATATATCCGCTGCCGGAAACGTGAGGCCGATCGCCGGCCCATGCTCGACAAGCAGCCGGCGGATTTCTTCGGCGCGCAAGGTGCGGAACGCGTGGACGAAGCCGACACGGGAATAGAGCTGGGGATAGCGGGCCAGGCGTTTTTCGATTCCCGGCATTCCGATCAGCACCAGGCCGACCTCGTTTCGATCAAATAAGTCGCGTAGTTGCTCCAGACTTGCGACCTTCAGCCGATCGGCTTCGTCGATCAGGATCAGCCGGGCGGGCGCCAGCGGCGGCCGCCGCGGGACGATAGGGGCGGCGAAGACCCGCGGCGCTGGCCCCTCCTCAGGAGGCGCCGCGAACCAATCTCCTTCGAGCAGGAGTTCCCGGCTCCTTTGCTCCTCCTCGCGAGCCCGCGCCCGCGCGGCGATCTGCTCGGCTCGGCGGTTGCGGCTCCTGCTGGATGCTGCCCAAACCAGTGCAAAGACGTCCTCACGCCGTTCGCTATGGTGCTCGGGCTGTTTACGATTTCCGGTGTGTATAAGACAGTATCGGCGCCGGCGAAGGCCGCGAGCGCTTCGTCATCGGCTTGCCACGCCGGAGGCAATGCCTCGAAACGGTCCCAGTCCGCGTAGTGACGAGCCGACAAGGTTTTGCCAACCCCCGGCGGGCCATAGCACAGGCCAATATAGCGATAGTGCCGACAGGCGTCGCAGAACTCAGAGAAGCGACGATACTCGCTGGTGATCAGGAACGGGCTGGCATCATTCATTCTCGTAGCGCTTAAGCCCGGGAGCCGGCTTTTGTTCGTCGGCTTGCGGGCGCGTTCGGCTCATCGGCCGATTGCGATCCGCGGCGCAGATCCAGTAGCGCCTCGACGGTCTTTCGGCGATCGCGCAAGATCTCGCGGAGCTCGCGCCGTCGCTGATCCCGAGCCCGCTTGATATCGCGCAGCGCGACGGTCTCGCCCGCAAGCTCGGGACAGATCGCGCGGCAGAGAAACTTTCCCTGATGGAAGAGCCGGACCTCGCCGAGATCGCGCGGGTCGTAGCGCAACACGACACTCTCGCCGACATAGGCGGCGAGGATCGGATCGATATAGCGCATTCCCTGGAAATGCACGCCGTCCGCCTGGATTTTACGCGCTCTTGGCAACCGTCAGGAGGAGCAGGTCGAGCTGTTCTAAGGATTCCGGTATGCGCGGAACAAAGCCGCCTTGCTGCCAGCGCTCCTGCGGCGGAACCTTGGTTTCGCCGTGGGGTCGGGCATGATACTCGCGCAGAAAGTCGCGGAAGCCGCGCTCCAGGTCCGTGACCGTCAATTCCGGCCGACCTCGAACGGCACCCGCCTCAATGTATCCGGGCAGCGTACAGAGAAACATCTGATTGACCGTCTCGAAGAACCGTTCGATGCGCCCGCGACCGCGGGGTTGGCCAGGCGCCGAAAAGATCAGCCGCATCTTGATGTCGGCGGCGAGCTGCTCGAGGTGGGCCGAGGTGAAGTCGCTGCCATTATCCGTATAAAAAATCTCAGGAATGCCGAAGACGATCCAATGGGCGTCTGATTTTCGCCAAATGGCCTGGCGGAGAGAGAGCGCGGTCCGCGCCGCTGACGGGCTGTCGAACGAGATGAAAAAGCCCGCAATTGCTCGGCTGTAGTCGTCGATGATGACGGTCAGCCATGGCCGTGCCACCTTTCCATCGGCACCCCTGGACCAAAGATCGAGCTGCGTATGATCGGCCTGCCAGATCTGGTTCGGCCGTTCGGCTTCACGCCGATAAACCAAATCGTATGCTTCGCGATAGGCCTTTTCGCCGCCCAGGGCGAGGGTCTTCAAATCTTCGGGAATGGCGCGGATCACCTTATAGATCGTGTGATATCCCGGAGGCTCTTCCCCCCGCGCCTGTGCGACACGGCAAACCTCTCGATAAACGGCACTGACACCAAACGGCGGGCGTTGCAGGGCAAGGGCTTCGGCAAGGCGGAGCAGATCTTCCGCGACGTGCCGCTTGCCCTGATCTGACCGGCTGGTGCGAGTGAGACCGACAAGCCCGAACCGCCTATATCGGCTGACCCAGCGCTGTGCAGTTCGGAACGGCAGCGATGCCTCCGTGGCGACGCGAGCCAGCGGTGCGTCTTGCTCCAGATGCGGTTGGAGCATCCTGTACCGATCGAGCGCGCGGTTGCGCTCTTTCTCCGGCAGTTCCGTCAGCACCGAGCTCGAGGAGGGATCGATCGGCGTTATCACGCTTCTGGTTTACGCCAGATAGCGATCAAAAAACTATGCCAATTAACGATCAAAGATGACACGCAAGTACGTTTCGTGGGGTTGTTTGATAGTGACCCATAACTACCTTTACGGGGCGGGAGACTCCGTGACCCATCTAGTCTCGTTCGGGCTCTGGCTGGGGGCTGATCCCAACCATTTCCCACACGCGGCGGTCTCCCTCCGGCAAAAATTCCGCGAGCCCGATCCACGCAAAAAGCTCATCGCACTCGAGCAGGGCAGCGGCTAGTCCCTCGACCTTTTCCCAGACATGAGGTCGAGACAAGATGGCTAGCACCATTGACAAATCATCCGGTCGAAGGCCAGCCAGGTCTGCATAATCTTCTGCACGCTGTTTATCGCCCTCGCTGCCAGGCATCCATCGACACTCGCAGCCGACGGCCAGACACTGCGCCACTGATCCGGCCATGGCGATGAGGAATCTACGCCGACTCTCAAATGGCTCGTCTAGGCGGAAGAAGGGACCCGTTTTAGGCTCAACCTCTCCGTAACCGCTCGCCTCATCGATTATCACCCATTCGATTGGTTGGCCGAGAAGGGCCGCCAAGACAGCGTGGCCCGCCTCGTGCCAAGCCAGTTCGCAGCGCGACAGTCTATTGCCGACGGAGGAGAGGATTTCTGCCATCATATTGGGTGATCACAGCACAATCCGTCCGAGGTCATCGAGTTCTGAGTTCGTTCCGCCCGCCGGTTGTAGACCTGCGTCGTGCGCGTTGACGCGGCCTATTTCAAGGAACGGCGGCACCCTCGAAAAGCCGGTGCCGGTGGCGAACCACACCCTGCTTCCGGTCGCCCGGCGAAATTATCGCGGGACCGACGGCCTGGGACAATTTCGGCACTAATCGGCATCGCGATCCGCGCCAAAGATCCGCTAAAGCCGTTACTTCCCTTTCCGAGGATGTTCTGGTTTCGGCGACGGCACCGGCCGCCGTTCATGCTCCGTCGTACTGGGACGGCGATCATGTTGCTGTTCGGTGACAAATCTGCCGGTCCGCACGTCACGGTAAACGTCCCTGAGCTCTACCTTCTTTGCCATCGTCGAAATTCCCCTCAACAAGAAAAGTCAATGTGGGCGATTCAGCATTATGTGGGGAGAGCTTTATCAAGTGGCAAGATATGCGAGTGATACAGCCTATGGCTGTATCAACCTTGAGCGTTCGACCCCTTTCCGTCGAGTTGATGGCGCGCCAGGCGCTGGGTTCGACAACGCGGTGCCCAGACGCCCTCTACCTGTTCTCGTTGAGTACCCATATCAAGGCTGCAAATTTCGCGATCTCACCGGAGGGAACATGGCGAACGTCTATATCGAGGCGCGCCCTAAGGGCAGGCCTGAGGGGGCGCGCATCGAGGACTACGTTGTGGAAGATCATGCTGATCATGTGCTCGGCACGTTCAGGACCCAGCGGGAAGCGATTGAGTGGGCAAAAGGCAGGGGCCATGCCCCTCTTGTCGCTCGCGTTCGCCATCTAAACGACAAGAAGATACCTGATCACTGGCGGGCAGCCTAAAGTGCACCGCTCAGGGGGCGCGCGCCGGACGCAATCACTGGCTTTCGCTTACGGCGTCGACTGAATAATGGGCCTCCGAATTGGGCGCCATTCGGGTCCAGCAATACCGCCCGCTCGCCGCCGCCGCTGACCCAAAAATCGTTGCGCTCCCGTTCCGAGCTCCTCCCCCTCCTACCATCTTGCGATTGATAACGTCCTTTATCAAACGTGAGATCAGGGGTAGGGGGCCATTTTGCAACTGACCAGGACGCAGCTTCCGGCAACGATCGAGCCGGCCGAAGTCACCGCCGATCAGCGCCCGATGCACGTCGTGCCGGCGCTCCTCGCCGATCTCGGCGATGAAGCCGCCTGGCGCTATGTCGAATTTTTCACGGCGAACATCCGCAACCCGAACACCCGGCGCGCATACCTTCGGGCGTGCAACCGGTTTCTCGGCTGGTGCGAGGACCGCGGCCTGACACTCGCCGCGATCCGGCCGCACGACGTCGCCACTTATGACGTCGCCACTTATATAGAGGAGCTGCAGGCTGCGGTGCAGGCGCCATCGGTCAAACAGCAGCTTGCGGCGATCCGCATGCTGTTCAATTGGCTGGTCATCGGCCAGGTGGTGCCGACCAATCCGGCGGCCGCGGTGCGCGGTCCGAAGCACGTCGTCAGAACCGGCAAGACCCCGGTGCTGGAAGCCGAGGCCTGGCGCGAGCTGCTGACATCGATCCCGACCGAGACATTGCGTGACCGGCGCGACCGGGCGCTGATCGCGACATTGACCTACTCGTTCGCACGCATCACCGCGGCGCTGAAGATGAAGGTTGAGGATTTGCGGCCGCGCGGCGCCGGTTGGTCGGTCCGGCTGCACGAGAAAGGCGGCAAGCACCACACGATGCCGTGCCATCACGCGCTGGCCGAAGCCCTGCACGCTTATATCAACGCGGCCGGCATCGCGGACGACCGCAAGGGCTGGCTGTTTCGCACCGCGCGGGGTCACAACGGCAAAGTGCTTTCCGAGAACCCGATGACCCAGCCCGATGCCTGGCGCATGATCCGTCGCCGCGCCCTGGCGGCCGGCATCGCCGAGGCGATCGGCTGTCATACGTTTCGGGCGACCGGCATTACCGCCTACCTCGCCAACGGCGGCGCTCTCGAGCACGCCCAGGAAATGGCGGCGCACGAGAGCCCGCGCACCACCAAGCTCTACGACCGCACCAAGGAACGCCTCACCCAGGACGAGGTCGAGAGAATCCGACTGTAAAGGTCGGCGCTGTTCAGCGGCACCGCAAAGCGCGTCTATCGTCTAGCGTGAGGTGTATAGGTCCACGGTTAACACCGTAGCCTTGCCATAGAAGATACCCAATGCGGGAGGACGACATGCCTAATCGACTCGACCGCCGTCGCTTTCTGGTACGGTCCGCCATGGCTGGCACGGCATTGCTTCTATCGCGCTCCTATGCCTGGTCGGCGGCGGCGAGCGAACGGGTCGCCGAAACCACCTCCGGCAAAATCCGCGGCGTCACTATCGATGGAATTGCCGCGTTCAAAGGAATCCCCTACGGCGCTTCGACGGCGGGCGGCAACCGGTTTATGCCGCCGCAAAAGCCGGCCCCGTGGGGCGGGGTGCGCGACTCAGTCAACTGGGCCGGGCATGCGCCGCAAGCTTTCTTCGGCAAGCGGCGCCCCGAGGTGTCGCATTTGGCGCCTCCCCCGGACACGGTGCCGGTCAGCGAAGACTGCCTGACGATCAATCTGTGGACGCCTGGCCTCGACGCCAGCAAGCGCCCGGTCATGGTGTGGTTTCACGGCGGCGCCTTCTCGTATGGCTCGGCCAACACGCTGCGCACAGCCGGCGCCAATCTCGCGCGCCGCGGCGACGTCGTCGTCGTGACCGTCAACCATCGCCTAAACATCTTGGGGTTTCTCGATCTTACGGCGCTCGGCGGCGAAGAATTCGCGCATTCTGCCAATGCCGGCGTGCTTGATCTCGTCGCCGCACTCGAATGGGTCCGTGACAATATCGCGAGGTTTGGGGGCGATCCTGACAATGTGACGATCTTCGGCCAATCCGGCGGCGGCGGAAAGGTCAGTGCCCTGTTGGCGATGCCCGCGGCAAAAGGGCTGTTCCACCGAGCCATCGTGATGAGCGGCGCGGGCATCCGCATGGCTGAACACGACCGCGCGACAAAGATTGCCGAGGCGGTGCTGGGCGAGGTCGGGCTAAAGGCCAACCAGCTGGAGAAATTGCAGACGGTGCCGTTTGAGCGGCTGATCGCCGCGATTGAACCGGCGCAGAAGAAATTGGCGCCAATCGGGTTTCGGCTGCTCGACCGCTACGGTTTCGGGCCGGTGGTGGAAGGCCACGACCTGCCGCGGCATCCGTTCGATCCGACCGCACCGGATTTGTCCGACGATGTCGCGGTTATGGTTGGCGGCACGAAGGACGAGAACGCGCTGTTCCTCGCGCCCGACGATGCGGTTTGGAACCGTACCCTCAGCGAAGATGAACTGAAGGCGCGGGTCGCCAAGGTCGCGGGCGAGAACACCGACGCCGTGCTGGCACTGTACCGGCAAATGCATCCCGGCATGAACCCGGCCGAGCTGCTGATCGAAATCACGACCGATTCGAATTTCTGGGTGCGCTCGGTCTTGCTCGCCGAGCGCAAGGCGGCGAAAGGCAAGGCACCAGTTTACATGTACTCGTTCGACTGGCGCACCCCGGTGCTCGACGGCAAGCTGATGGCGCCGCATGCGATCGATGTGGCGTTCGTCTTCGATACGGTCGATGTCGGCGGCATTACCGGCCACTCGCCGGCCGCAGCGGCGATCGCCACGGCTGAGTCGTTAACCTGGGCCAGCTTTGCCCGCGCCGGGACGCCCGATAACAAGGCGATCCCGCATTGGCCCGCCTACACGGCTGCCGAGCGCGCGACGATGATGATTGATAGCGAGTGGCGCGTGCAGAATGACCCGCAGCACGCGGCACGGCTGCTGTGGAGCAAAATCGCAGTTGCATAAATAAAAGAGAGGACCTGTATACAAAGTTCGCCACAAAGACTGCAGCGGTCGCCGATACCCGGCGGCTGCTCTTCCATGGCTGGCACCCCCGTATCGGCAAGATTTCTCTATCAGTTCTCTAACAAAACGTCCTTTATGTTGAATTACCTACCCGGCCAGAATCAACCTATGGGGAATACGAGGTCACGCCATAGAACTGGCAGGATGGCACTGAAGCCACCGTGTATTCGGCGCCGGCTGTCAGCTGTCGCCCATCTGAGACCGGTCGTGAGGCTCTGCGAAATCAAGCGCGGGACCCAGCGGCAGGATGCCTTTCGGGTTCAGATACCGCATGCCGCCGTAGTAGCCGAGCTTGATCTTCTCGAAATCGACCGTCGGCGCCACACCCGGCATTTGGTAGATCTCGCGCGTATAGTTCGACAGGTGATGGTAATCCGCCAGGCGCCGCAGATTGCACTTGAATAGCAAGTAATAAACTGAGTCGAAGCGGATCAATGTTGGGAATAGCCGCAAATCGGCTTCGGTAAAATGCCCGCCGACGAGCCAGCGTTGGCGAGAAAGGCGCGCTTCCAATTCGTCAAATGCTGCAAACAGGTTACGAAAAGCCTGCTCGTACGCCGCCTGGCTCTTCGCCAGCCCGGCGCGGTACACGCCATTGTTGATGTTGTCGTAAATGAAAAGGTTTATCTCGTCGATCTCGGGACGCAACGCAGCTGGATAAAGATCGAGACCGGCATCGCCGAACGCGTTGAAAGCGCTGTTGAGCATGCGGATGATCTCGGACAACTCGTTGTTGACGATCGTCTTTGTCTTGCGGTCCCACAACACCGGTACCGTGGCGCGGCCAGTATAGTCGGCCTTGGCAGCCGTATAGACCTGGTGGACATGGAAGACGCCGTCCTTGGGCGCGAGGTCGTCAAAGCCACGCGAATAGGCCCAGCCTTCGCTCTTCGGCCGATCGGATTCGAGCAGCGGGATCACATCCTCGAGGCGCTTCAGCGCGCGCATCAACACGGTGCGGTGCGCCCACGGGCAGGATGGCGCGGTCACGAGCTGATATCGCCCGGGTTCGGCCGGGAACGGGCTGCTGCCATCCTGGCTCACCGCGCCGCGAAAGCTCGAATCCGGCCGCAGGAAGGCGCCGCCCCGGTCGGCCGGAAGCGGGTCGTCGTCGAGCCAAGTGCCGTTGACCAACATGCCCATCGTCCACCTCGATCTTTCTTCTTCGGTAACGCCTGCGGTTACTGCGCGATGAAGCCGCCATCGATGACCAACTCGGTACCGGTCACGAATGACGCCTCATCCGAGGCGAGAAAGAGCACGCCATAAGCAACTTCGATCGGCTCGCCGAGGCGGCGGAGCGGGGTCAGCGCGATCTTGTCGGCGCGTTCATTGGCATTGGTCGCATTAAGCATCGGCGGCATGTAGCCGGGATGCACCGAGTTGACCCGGATGCCGAGCGGTCCATAACGCACCGCTGCCGATTTTGTATAAATCCGCACCGCACCTTTAGAGGCGCTATAGGCGGGATGGCCGCCCGGCCCGCCAACAAATCCCATGATCGAGCTAATATTGACGATCGAACCCCCGCCGGTCTTCGTCATCTGCTCGGCGGCGAGCTTGGTGCCGAGAAAGACGCTGGTCTGGTTGACCGCGATGATGCGGTCCCAGCCTTGCAGCCCGTCTGGATCGCCGACGGCGCTGCCGGAGATTCCGGCGTTGTTGACCAGGATGTCGACCCGGCCATAGCGCGCCACGGTTGTTTCGATCAGCGCAATCCAGGCCGGCTCGCTGGTGACGTCGATCGCGGTCGCCATGGCGTCTCCACCACCAGCACGGATATCGGCCGCAACGGCCTCGGCCTGCTCGCCCAACACGTCGGCCACCATCACTTTAGCCCCTTCCCGGGCAAACAGGCGCGCCTCAGCCTCGCCCATTCCATGCGCCGCACCCGTAACGATGGCGACTTTGTCCTTGAGGCGCATGGTCTCCTCCTTGGTGCTAGTGGGCTCCTGCGGTTCATACTGGCGGGAAACCGGACCAGCCACGAGCAGGATATTCGGGTAATCGTCGGAATCAGCGCCCAAATAGCAAGGCGATTACGACTAGGGATGGCCCCGGATAGCGGCCGTTCGCGGAATTGGCGGAGTTGGGGTACCGGCCGATGACAGTTTTTCAGACCTGCGAGAGCATCGATCCCACGCTTACCGCCAGACGTCCCCTGCTCGTTGTGGATGGCGACAACTTCGCCCACCGCTCCTACCATACCCTACCGAAATCTATCCGGCGGGCGGGAAATCGCGGCGCCGGTGCCATTGTCGGTTTCGCCAATTTTTTGCTGAGGCGAGAGCGAGCGACCCGCGCTGTGCTCGTAGGATGGGACACCCTTGGCGCGCCAACCTATCGCCAGACGCTCTTCCTAGGCTATCAGGGCGGCGTAAGTTTGATGACGAACTGGTAGGAGCAATTGGACGTGCTCCCGGAATTTGTCGTTGCCTGTGGCTTCGCCGACGCCAAAGCGCCCGGCTATGAAGCCGATGACTTCCTTGCCGCAGCTGCCGCCGAGGAGACGCGGCGCAAAGGGCATGCTCTGGTCGCGAGCGGCGACCGGGACGCATTTCAGCTAGCGTCGGAAAACGTTACCATCCTGCACCCGGTCAAGGCCGGAGAGATGGCCGCCATCGGCCCCGATGAGGTCCGTGAGCGTTACGGCGTCCAGCCGTCGCAGGTTCCCGATTTCATCGCGCCGCGCGGCGACCTCTCGGACTAGCTCCCCGGCGCCAGAGGTGTCGGTGCTAAAGGCGCGGCCGCGTTGCTGAGTAAATATGCGGCGCTGGAGGATGCCATCGGTGATGGACGGTTCCCGCTGTAAGCCAGCGAGTTGCGGCTCTACCGGCGGATTGCGGCGATGGACGCACAGCCCCACTTCCCTTACTGCACGACCAGATGCCGAATTGGGGCAGAGCGGCGACCCTCGTTAGAAGTTGGGCGCTGAACCATCTGGCCGACCGGCTGGAGGAATATGCCGCGGCCGGCACGCAGATAAACTGACTGCTCGAGTCTGTATTTTCTTCTTCTGGGAACTGGTTATTAATGCGGGGTGGCCGCGCATCTTGACTTGCAGAAACATGACGCGCCAGCATCGACCGAAGCCCACGTACGGGTCGATGGCATCTTGATGTTCAGCACCAAGCGGTCGGAGCCGTTGATGAACGTGCCCTTCGAGACCCGCTGGGCGCAGACGCGTTTCGCCTGAGCCCTCGATGCGGGCGAAAGGCTGGGATTACGTCGTGGTCGGCGCCGGCGCCGCTGGTTGCGTCGTCGCCGGTCGCCTGTCGGAGATGCTGCCGGAGGCGCGCATCGCCTTGATCGAGGCGGGCCGCGAGCGTCTGGGCGTAACGACCAAGGTGCCGGGCATCGCCTTTGTCGCCAGCACCTTTGCCAAGCAGAACTGGAACTACCAGACAGAGCCGGTGCCGGCTCTCAACGGACGCCGGCTGTCGTGGTTTCAGGGCCGCATCTTTGGCGGCTCGAGCAGCATCAACGGCATGTTGTATCTGCGCGGTCACTCGCTTGAATACGACCAGTGGGCTCAGCGCGGCTGCCAGGGGTGGTCGTTCGATCAGGTGCTGCCGTATTTCAAGAAAGCCGAGACCAACAGCCGCGGCGCCGGCGAGTGGCACGGCGATGACGGGCCGATGGCGGTAAAGCAGTCGCGGGTCGATTTGCCAATCTGCGATGCGTTTCTCGCTGCAGCCGGTGAGGCGGGTTACCCGGTCGTCGACGATCTCAATACCGATATCGTCGAGGGCTTTGGCCGGATCGACACGAACATCGCCAACGGTCGGCGCGCCAGCACGGCGATGGCCTTCGCGCGGGCGGGAAGACAGCGCGGAAATCTCGACCTGCTGTCGGAGTCAGTCGCCGCGCGGATCATCATAGAGAGCGGCCGGGCAAAGGGTGTCGAGATCATCCGGCATGGTGCGCGCGAGACCATCTGGGCCGAGCGCGAGGTCATCCTGTGCGGCGGTACCATCAACTCGCCGCAGCTTCTTATGCTGTCCGGCATCGGGCCGGCCGACCATCTTGCCCAGGTCGGCATCCTGGTTGTGCACGATGCGCCGGAGGTCGGGCGCAACCTGCAGAACCACCCGGCCTATTCGCTGCGTTACGCGTGCTCGCAGCCGGTGACCGCGTACAAATATCTGAACCCCGGCGCCGCGATCGGGATGGGGCTGCGCTACGCGCTGACCGGCGGCGGCTCGCTTGCCGAAAGCTATGTCGCGACCGGCGGGTACATGCGCAGCGATCCGTCACTTGCCGTTTCGGATACGATCGTCGTGATGGTTCCGGCTCTGGTGACACGCCGCCCCGAAATCGGGTTCCACGTGCGCGACCTGTTCCCTGAGCGTCATGGCTTTACCGTCATGGTGGGCTCCGGCCGACCGCTCAGCCGCGGGCACATTCTGCTGCGCAGCGCGGATCCGACAATGCACCCGCTGATCTACCCGGAGTATTTTTCCGAGCCCGAGGACCTGCACGCCCTGATGCGCTCGGTGCAGCGGATGCGGGACATCATGCGTGGGTTGGCGATACGCGAGCTAATCGAAGCCGAACTAGCGCCCGGACCGATCGCCAATGACGAGACGTCGATTGAGGCGGACATCCGCGCCCGGTGCGCGACGTACTTCCACCCGAGCGGCACTTGTCGCATGGGCACCGAAGCGACCGCCGTCGTCGATCCACGGTTACGCGTCAACGGCATCGAGGGCCTGCGTGTTGCGGACGCTTCGATCATGCCGGCAGCACTCAATGCGTGTACGCATGCACCGACGATCATGATCGGAGAGAAAGGGGCCGCGCTGATCGCTGCAGATGCCTGATGTGTTTGAGAGGGACTAATTGCATCCGGGTTGGCGTTCACAACATCCTTGAAAAGCGTGAACAGCATTTAAGCGTCAGTTGGTCCGTTCTGAGTCGCTCGCGGTCTACATTGGGCTCCTGCACCCGGATATTTGCCCTTTTTCAGGCACCTGATCGAGCGTGGAAATAATAGATGCCGAGAGCGCGACCAAACGCCTTCGGCATAACGATCGGCAGAATCCGCCTCATCAGCTATCTTGTTGGCGAGAGGTCGCCAGTGGCGGAGCCGCCAAATGTCACGGATATTCATAACGGGATCATCGGGTGGGCTTGGTCGACTGGCCGCCAAGCTGCTAATTGAGCAAGGACATAGCGTTGTCCTGCATGGAAGAAATGCCAGTCGGAGCGGTGACGCCGTCTTGGCAGCGAGTGGGGCCGAAGGGGTCGTCACCGGAGATATTTCTACGGTCGCCGGGGCGAAAGTTGTTGCCGACGAGGCCAATAAGCTCGGTCCCTTCGATGCCGTAGTCCACAACGCCGCCATCGGATATCGACAGACGCGTCGGATGGAGACGGAACCCGGAGTTCCGGACATATTCGCGGTCAATGTGCTTGCGCCCCTCGTCGAAACATTTCGACGCGGTCGCCTCGCTCGTCCTCAGGTGGGCGCCGGCGGACCGGCGGAAGCACCGGTCGAGCCGGCCGCACCTCCTCAACCGGAAGCGGCCGCACCGGCCGCGGAGCCCGGTCTGCGCGAATGGATCGGCGTCCTGGCGATGGGCGTCGGCCTGTTCATGGCCATCATGGACGTGCAGATCGTCACCAGTTCGTTGACCCAGATCCAAGGCGGGCTATCCGCCAGTGCCGATGAGATTGCTTGGGTGCAGACCGCCTACCTGATCGCCGATGTCGTGATGGTGCCGATGAGCGGGATGATGTCTCGACTGCTGTCGACCCGCGTGCTGTTTGTCGCCGCCGCACTTGGTTTCACAGGGAGCAGCGTGTTGTGCGCCAGCGCCACCAGTCTCGGGCAAATGATTGTCTTTCGGACGATGCAAGGGTGTGTGGCGGCGCCATCACGCCGACCGTGTGGCCGGTCGTCTACACCAAGTTTCGCGGTCGACAGTTGGCGACGGTTATTGCGATCATCTCGGTGATTCTGAGCCTGTCATCGACCGTGGGGCCGACCCTCGGCGGTTTTTTGACCGACAGGTTCTCCTGGAATTGGCTGTTTTTGGTGAACATCGTCCCCGGTCTCCTGGTCGCCGCGGTGGTGTGGGTGACAATCGACATCGACAAGCCCGATTTTTCGCTGCTGCACCATTTCGACGTGCTCGGCCTGCTCCTGATGGCGACTTTTCTCGGCTGTCTCCAATACGCGCTTCAAGAAGGCCCCCGCTGGGACTGGCTCGACGACCGGACGATCCGCGCCGCGATGGCGGTCTCGTTTCTCGGCGGGAGCTTGTTTTTCTGGCGGGCGCTGAGCTACCGCCAACCAATCGTCGACCTACGTGTCTACCGGAATCGCAATTTTTCGTTCGGCTCGTTTTTCACCTTCGTCACCGGTGTCGGCATGTACGGCACGACCTACCTGGTGCCGCTATTTCTGGCTCAGGTGCGGGGCTACAGCCCGCTACAGATCGGCCTGACGATCATCGTTACCGGGTTGGTCACCATGGTGATGTCGCCGCTCAGTACAAGTATCGCGCGAAGGCTCGATCTGCGCTTGATGCTGGCGCTCGGCTTCGGCCTGTTTGCCTTCTCGATGTATCTGACCGCCACGCTGACCAATCAGACCGGCTTCTGGGAGCTGTTCGTGCCCCAGTTGTTCCGCGGCCTGGGACTGATCTGCTGCTATCTCCCGGCCAATATGATCGCGCTCGGCACGTTGCCGCAGGACAAGATGCGAAACGCCGCCGGTCTCTACAACCTGACGCGCGATTTCGGCGGGGCCATCGGCCTGGCCACGATCGTGACGATCATGAACGCGCGGCTGAACTTTCACTGGAACCGGTTGATCGAGGACATCAACCCTGCGCGTGCGCCGGTGCAACTGTACCTTGATTTGCAGGTCAACCGCCTCGGCTCGCTGATCCCGGGCGATGCGAGCCACGCAGCGGTGAAGATGCTCGCTAATTTGGTGCACGGCGAGGCGTTGGTGCTCGCCTATAACGACCTGCTGTTGCTAATCGGCTCCCTGTTCATCGTCGGGCTGATGATGCTGCCGCTGGTCCGTAGCCCTCGCTCGTTCCTATCGCGTTAACCCTCAG
>CAWEEA010000020.1:0-883495 GCA_963807985.1 uncultured Alphaproteobacteria bacterium | reverse complement strand
GGGACGGATGGCAAGCTCCTTCTCGCCGACCGCGCGGCCGTTGACCAGCACCGGGCCAGCGCCATTCAGCGCATAGGTCTCGAAGCTGTCCCTTGATCGGGCCGTAGCTCCGACCGTGATAGTGAATCGAGAGGGTGTCGCCGTCGATTGCAACCTGGCCGGGGAACCGACCGTGCACGCTGTCGTAACGAAAAAGATGCGCATTGGCTTCGATGCTTCCGAGATCGTTGATTGCAACGGGGACCAGATCATCGCGCCCGTTTTCTACGAGTGCGCGCAGAACCAGCCGTCCGATACGCCCGAAGCCGTTGATCGCAATGCTCACGGTCATCGTCATGCTCCTTCTCGTGGCTTTGTCACCTAGTTGCGGACTCGCCCACCGACATTTGCGTGTAAAGCCGTTCGACATCGTCGAGCCGGGCAATTTGATCGTCGGACAACGCGTCGGTGGCGGCCGCGATGTCGAGCGCACGGTTCATCGTCAGGGTGAGGATTGCGGCATGGTCGCGCCCCTTCCGACGAGGGCTATGGGGCGCCCGCCGCTTGCTGCTCGGCCTCGTGCACGACCGACATCGTGTGCAAGACGCTCGCCGCGGTGACGCTGATCGAATCGATCCCGAGCCGGGCTAGAAACTGCGCAATCTCGGGGTAATCGGCTGGGGCCTCGCCGCAGATGCCGACATGGCGGCGGTTGCGCTTGGCACCGGTGTCGGCGAGCCGCAGCATTTCGAGCATGCCCGGATCGCGCTCGTCGAAATCAAAGGCGACGATCGCGGAGTCCCGATCGACCCCCAGCGTCAGCTGCGTCAAGTCGTTTGAGCCGATGGAGAAGCCGTCGAACAATTCGGCAAAGCCATCGCATTCGCCGCTGGGACGCCACTGTCTCCGGCCGGGCCTGGACGATAACATCGGCGTCCATCCGATGGCTCTCGCTTGCCCCGACAAGGTCACCTCGTCCAAGGCGGGGGCGGCCATCGCAAGACTGGTGCGCAACTGCCAGGGGAGGCTCCCCTTCGAGGCGACCCGTGTCCCGATCAGCACGGTGCCGCGGCCGCTCTTCTTGCGCGTGGCGGTTCCACTGTCAAAACACGGCGCGGTTGTGATTGCCGCGCGGCGCTGCTCTTGGCCCGCCCCCCTTCTTACTCGAACCTTCACTGTTTTGACGGGGCCTTACCTGCCCCTAGGAGCTTTGCGTCGAGAGCAGCTTTCCGTGCTTTAGCTTGCTCTGGATGTACATAGAAGTGTTGAAACATCTCTTCGACAGTCTTAAAACACCATTCGGCCTCCTCCGGGTCCACCTCTATTATCTGTAGCGTTGTAAGGTCCGTGACCGGATGCGCAGAGAAATTGCCGAAGTTCCGTATTGCATCGACTGTCAATCGAAGCCATTCAGGAATGCCCTTTTTAGGGTCCGCTTCGTTTAGAAGAAGGTTGATTTCCTTCGCGAGGTCGCGGGCTTTGTATCCGTGTTCATGAAGGATCGTCTGCAAACAGCGGCGAGATAGTGCTGCGGATGCCTTCGGACTGAATGGGAGAACCCGGCACGCCTCTACATAATCCCCCCCAATGTGTGCAGGCACTTCGGGCGGGACCGGTCCACGATTTCCGCTAACCGGATAGATTGTGACCCATTCGAAGGGCGTAAACCCGCCTTCTTCGGAACCGACGTGGGCATCGGTGCAGCAACACTGTATTATCAGGTTATTGCATTCCGGGCACTGTTCTATGCGATATTTCCATCCTGTCTCATGCCCCCCATAATAAAACGCGTTGTTAGCCCATCCTTCGTGAATATTCATCGCACAATGTGGACATTCCACTTGGGGTCATCCTTTTCTCGGTCTAGTTAGCGGCTACACGTTAGGATAGGGATGCCCTTTGGTTAAATCAATACCTTGTGGTATTTGCACGTCGCCGGTCAATGACGCCGATAGATCGGCGGGCGATTGCTTTGGCGCGCGCGGCCACAACATAGCTCGGGCTGCGTGGCTATCGGGCCATCCAGTGAACCCGCCACGGATGCGGTTCTATTTGTCCGTCACTGCGAGGTGAGGTGTATAGGGAAATTGGTCTTTGTGCTTTTGGAACATATCCCAAATGTAGTCGGGGATCATGACCGGCATATCAGTTCCCCGAAACATTTGGCCCGGTTGTAACGCACGAACGACAATCCCCATGGACATCAGGGTAACTGCATGTCCGCCATCCGAGTCCACTGTAAACACTTGTTGATTTCGTGCTAATAAATAACCAATGATCGCTTTTTCGCGGTCGGTCATGCGAGGAATGTAGTTCTGTATCGCTCTCTTTTTGCGCTGTATATTAACCCAATGACCAAGCCATTTCTGCGCAGGAAGATTTTTAGGGCCGCGTTGCCAACGCTCGCAAGCGCAAGGCACACACATACGAGAAAACCCAACGCGGCAAGCTGGATCATCCAAGTATCGAGGGGCGGGAGTAGCCTCATTCGAGCGGCTAACAGAAAAAGACCAAAGGCCGTCGCGAGCGCAGTCGTTTGCCAACCGCTGGCTTTGAGTATCTCAAGCCATCGTGGATCAGGCGTCATGCCGAGAGCCTCGAAATCGTGCTGACGCTTACGCCGTAGCTCTTGGCGAGGGCGCGCGTCGGCTCGCCTTTGGCAAGGCGCTGCCGTGCCTCCTTGATCTGGTGCGGGGTAAGTTTCGGCTTGCGCCCCATCCTGACGCCCTTGGCGCGGGCAATCTGTCGGCCTTCGTGGGTGCGCTTGATGATCCGCAACCGTTCGTCCTCTGCCATTGCAGACATCATCGCCATGAAACCCCGCCCCATGGGGGTGGTGAGGTCGATATAGCTACGGTCGAGCACCTTGATCGTGGCTCCGGCGTCGATCACCGTTTTGATGATCTGCAAACCGTCCCACATCGAGCGCGTGGCGCGATCCCATTCGGCAATTACAAGCTCGTCGCCGGTGTCGAGGTCATCGAGGGCGCGGGCAAGCTCGGGACGGCCAGCCATGCTTTTGCCTGACGCCTTGTCGGAATAGATCACCGCGCATCCGAGGCGTTTTAGCGCCTTGGTCTGCCGCGCAAGGTCTTGTTGCTGCGTGCTGACTCGGGCATAGCCAATCAGCCGTTTTGGGGGTTTCGTTTTGAGACTTATTTATGACGAAACTAAGTGCCTGATTTTCTCAAAGCAAGAAGCTTCGTCATAATTCTTGAATACCGTTGAAAAACTAGGTCAGAGACGGGCCGGGTTGCCGGTAAAGGAAAATGGGAAAGCGATAGAGAAAACGGCGGACCAAGACCGGTCGTTTCTCAGCAGGAATTAGTGGCCCCGCCCTTTGGTTACGTGGGGCAGCCGGTCGGTACGGGCGGGCGATAGGCGAGGAACCGGGCCAGCTTTCGTAAATTCTGGACAGTGGCGGCGAGCAGGAACTCATCTTTGGCGCCAGTGATCCCTCGCAGCCGCAGCCGCCTGAAGCCCAAATTTCGCTTCAGATGGGCGAATGCCATTTCGGCCTTGCGCCGCTCCCGGGCCGAACGCTCAAAGGCCTCGGTTCCTTTCAGTGCGCGCGCATGCTGGCGTTCGGCCTCGAACCGGTTGCGCGTGACGATCCGCTTTTCTCCTTTGGTGCAGCGCGGCTTCAGGGCGCAGGCGCGGCAATCCTTGGGGCTCGCCCAGTAAGGCACGGTGCCGTCCGGGCGCACCAATCCGGTGCTTCTGAGCTGGTTCCGCCGGGACAAGTAAAGACATTGGCTTGCGGATCAAAAGTGAAGGCGGCGCGGGTGAAGAAGCCGTTGGTCTGGTGCTCGCGGTCGAGCAGTGGAATATGCGGCTCGATCCCACGCTGCATCAGCCACCCGATCATCAACCCGGAGCCGTAGGCGGCATCGGCGGCGAGCCGCTGCGGCTTGAGGCCAAAGCACTCCTGGGTCCGCTCCAGCATCGTCTTGGTGGCAGCCACTTCGGCGGTCCAGCGCGCCGGCGTCGCCTCGACATCGACGATAATCGCCTGCCGCAAATCGATCAGGTAATTGGTCCCATAGGCAAACCCGACCTTCCGCTGCCCTTTGTTGGTCCACGCCGCTGTCGGATCGGTCAGCGAGGTCACTTTTGGTGGAGCGGGCGGGTTGCCCGGCGGCATGTCGTTATCGGCATCCTCGCTCTTTGCCGCTTCGGCGGCCGCCGCCCGGTCCAGCGTCGCGAGATACTCCCGTACCGGACGCGTGAGTTTCTCTGTTTCCGGCCAGGTCGTGAGCTTGCCGTCGACCTTGCGGCCGCAACTGGCATCAGCCTCGATCACACTGGCGTCGATGGCAAAGCCTTCGCCGCCAACCAGTCCTGACCGCATGCAGCGCGCCACAACCTCTTCAAACAGGCGACGAAACAGAGCGCTCTCGCGAAAGCGGCCGTGCCGATTTTTGGAAAAGGTGGAATGATCCGGGACCGCACCTTCAAGCCCCAATCGACAAAACCATCGATACGCCAGATTGAGGTGCGTCTCGTCGCACAATCGCCGCTCGGATCGGAGGCCGTAGCAGTAGCCGACCAGCAGCATTCGCACCATCAGCTCGGGATCGACCGAAGGCCGCCCGGTATGGCTGTAGAACGGCGCCAGCTCGCGCCGCAGACCACCCAAATCGAGGACCGCGTCGATTTTTCTCAGCAGATGATCAACCGGAACCCAGTCATCCAACCGAAATTCGTAGAACAGGCGCTCTTGCAGCCCGGTCTGTTGTCCCATCATCCCCCCGGTCCCCCAACCAATTGATGATCAATGACATAATACCAGGTCAGCCACGCCTGCTGGACGAGTTCTTCAACGGTATTCTTGATTTTCGCAAATATGGCTCCTCCATCTCCATGACCCACTGGTATACAGGTAACGAGGTTCCTGCCAACGTGCATACCCTTGGTTTTTCTGGAGCGGCAATGACCTCGTCAAACCCTGCTGCCGAACTAGTGCTGTTGGTCACTGGCTACCGCGTCTCGCAGGCGATCCACGTTGCCGCGACACTCGGAATCGCTGACATAATCAAGGACGGAGCAGCCTCGGCCTCCGACCTCGCAGTCGCGACCAACTCCCACGCAGGACCTCTATACCGCGTGCTCCGGGCACTCGCAGCGGCCGGCGTATTCCATGAGGACGACGAAAAGCGGTTCTCTCTCACGCCGCTCGGCGAATGCCTACGCTCGGATGCAGAGCGGCCAATGGCGGCCTGGGCGTCATTTGTCGGGCGTCCTCATCAGTGGCAGGCCTGGGGCTCGCTTTCGCACAGTGTGCGGACCGGCGAGAACGCCTACCGCCACGTCCATGACGTTGGCCTCTGGGATTACCTCGTCGAACATCCTGAGGAAGCGGTGATCTTTGACCGCGCCATGACCGTCGGCTCTCGCGGCGTCGTCGAGGCTATTGTGTCAGCTTACAACTTCTCGGCGTTCGGTCGTGTCGTGGACATCGGAGGTGGTCAAGGCGTGATGATCGCCGCTGTCCTCGCAGCACATACCAACACTCATGGCATCCTATTTGACAGACCGGACGTCGTGGCACGGGCGCAACCTGTATTGGAAGCGGCGGGTGTCGCCAGACGGTGCGCCGTGGTGGGAGGCAGTTTCTTCGAGACCATTCCCGAGGGTGGCGACGCATACCTGCTCAAATATATCCTGCACGATTGGGACGACGCCGCCTCGCTCGCGATCCTGGCAGCATGCCGACGGGTCTTTCGTCCAGAAGGAAGGCTTTTGATCATGGAACGGATCGTCGGAGGTCCGAATGACGGCCTTGAGACGAAAACCTCAGATCTGAACATGCTCGTGTCCCCTGACGGACAAGAACGCACAGCGGATGAGTTCGCGGCCCTGCTGGCAAATGCAGGGTTTCGCATGGAGCGGATTATCGAAGTCACTCCTCGTCTCTCTATCGTTGAGGCGGCACCAATTTAACTTCTTTTTGCGCTATAGTAATGATGTGAAGTGTAGTCGCCAAGATATGCCTGCCGGTGAGCGGCTCGCCCATTTTGGAGGTTGGCGGCGTCAGGGCACTGCTCTGACAAGTCCGGGCCATGTGCGTTCCTTTACCCCATGAACAGGACACGAACAGTGCCGATACAGCCTACGAAATCGTCTGTCTCAAAATCCTTAATTTTTGCAACCGAGATGCCGGTAGCATCCTAGCGTCACAGCCGATACCCTTGTTAGGTATGACCTAACAAGGGTATGGGGGGCCGGGTTTCAAGACCTTACAGATTTTAAATACTCAGTGGGTTACTCTCGGAAAGTGTCTCTATAAACAGTATCTTTGACGCGAGGTAGGCATAAAGTCACGAAACACCAAATTGTGTAGCACGAGAAGACATATGAAGAATACTACCATGTGAAGCGTTGGATATTTCACTGTCAATGCGTGGCAGATGCAGCCGTCTGGTCAGGGTTATCAGCAAGTTAAGCCTTCACTAAAGCGGCGCGAGCGAGCCGGATTCCACGGCCAGGCCGCCGCGCATACCAGACACATAGCAGCACTGGCACGGCGACCAAAACGAGCGTGGCCGGTTCGGGCACCGTCTCGGGGCTCCCCAGATGGCAGAGATAGAAAGGCGGCGTGTTCGGGTCGTTGTTGCACCAGTCGCCCGAGCCGCTCCCTCCACCACTGTCCACGTCAATCGATGAACCATCCATGGCAAAAGTCAAAATCTGCAGATGTACAGTAAAGCCGTCGTTGTCGTTCGATGCACCGCTGAAAGTCGAATCGCCCTGAGAGCCGTCGGCGAGTTCGCCGTCCGGGGCGACGTACACCGGCTGGGCAACGAACCCGCTGGCCGGATCAAAGGTAAAAGGGGGAACGTCGATGGACGCGGTGAACGAAAGGTTGGTAATGAAACTCGAAATGTCGGTATTGCCCGAGGGGCTTATATGAACTCGAATCGACCTGGAAACTACCTGTGATAGGGTCAGCGCACCCGGTCCCGCAATCAACGCTTCCCTCGAATTGATAGGTGATGATCTGGCCCGCCTCGGCGCTACTCGTCGCGCCGACCGTCAGCCCCAGCACCGCCGCCAGCACGATCCCTCGTACGGCTATCTGTACCATCGTCACAAATAGCGGGCGGATTTCAAACAATCGGCGGGAAAAAATCATAAGGCATCCTCCTCGTTTGGCGGCTCATGCCGTGGCGCGAACCGGACACATGATCTCCGCACTTTGGCAAACATGTACGCCCGCTTTCCAGACATGATGCTCGCTCACGCGGTCGATGCACAAGCTCCAAGCCTTTCCCTGATGGTTTTCCGGCTCGCTCGCCAGGTGGGCGCGAATACTGCTCGCTCCGTGCCTCTATTGTCGGGATTTTACATCATGTCTCCGATGAAGTCTGCGGACGCTCCGGGTCATTTTAGATGTGCGATCGGCGTGATCTGCTCGGAAGCGCCCTGACCTGAACCGCCTGCATCTCTCGAAAACGAACGTTTTTGAGAGCGATTTGGGCGGATTCCGCTTTCCCGTAATTCTTGATTTTCGCACGCTGTCACGAACGCCTTATCAGAGGCGGTAATCGATAATGAGTTCTGAGAGATTGCTTTGGCGGGTTCGCGGGTCACAACGTCGACCGCCGGCTATGGGGGTGGATTTCTGCCGTTCCCGGGTTTCGCACCCCGGTGATGCCCTTGGTCTTAAAGCAGACCTTCGCACATCGGCGGCGAGGATCGCGGCGAGACGGCGGGCGACGGTCATCCTTCGGGCAACCCGGCCTTGCGCAGACCTTCCACCCACCAAGCCAGTAATCCCGGCAGAAGGTCTTTCCGGCTAGCCTTATAGCCGGCGATCGTCGTTCGAGTTCGAGCATCCGGCGCAGCCAATCGCGCGCCTCCGCGATGCGACCGAGCTGTGCCAATGAAACGACCTTAACCCGGAGCGCGGGACGATAGTCCGGCTGAGCGGCCAGCGACCGGTCCGCCCATGCTATGGCCTGCTCGTATCGCCCGGCGGCCAGATGGGCCACTGCCAGCCCAGCCGTAAAAACTCCAGCCCCCCACGGATCGAGCGGGCTCAACCTGATCGCACGCTCGAACGTTTCGATCGCTGGGTCCGGCCGGTTCTGACTGACGGCTACAAACCCGCTCAGCGCCCGATGCCCAAGCGGTTGGCTCTTTGGTGCCCCCGCCAGTAGCCAATCATCGCTGCCGCGGGCGCATTATAGCTGGAGCCGTTGTCGGACAGGAGCCGTGGTCGGATGGCGGGCTCGGACTCTGTCGGTCCCAGAGCGCGTCCGGGTCCTCCTTACCTGCCTCTATCGCTCCCCTGGCCAGACGCCCCGCTTCGGCGATTTCAGCATCCGAAACGATTGGCAGGAGCGGCCTGGTCCAGCCCGCTGGCCAGCAGCGCCAAGTCGAGCGTGGCGGTGACATCCTCGGCCTTCATCGTGGTGCACAGCTTCCAGGCGACGATGTAGCGGGAAAAGTCGTCGAGCACGGTCGACAGGTAGAACCAGCCCAGCCGATCACCTTCAAATAGGTGAAATCGGTCTGCCACAGCTGGTTGGGTGCGGTGGTCTTGTCCTTGAACGCGTCGGCGGCCTTGATCACGATGAAAGCCGGGCTGGCGATCAGGTCATGGGCCTTCAACAAGCGGTATACCGAAGCCTCTGACACGAAATAGCTTTTCGTATCCGTGAAGCGCACCGCCAGCTCGCGTGGCGACAGCGCAGGCTCGTCGAGCGCCAGCTGGATGACGTTTTCGCGCACAGTGTCCGGAATGCGGTTCCAGACGCGGTCCGGCCGGGGCGAGCGGTCGTTCAAGGCCTCCGGCCCGCCACTGCTGTGCCGGTCGTACCAGCGGTAAAAGGTTGCCGGGGGAATGCCGAGTTGGGCCAGGGTGCGGCGCACTGGCAGCGGGGATTGCTCGACCAGCCCGATGATCTCCAGTTTCTCGGCAGCGGGGTATCTCATGCGCCGTGCTCCCCAGCCCCGAGCGTGCTTTTTTTCAGCAGCCGGTTCTCGAGCATCAGTTCGGCCACCACTTCCTTCAGCGCACTGGCCTCCCGGCGTAGATCCTTGACCTCGTCCGAGGTCGCCGCGCGTGCGGTGTCGCCGGCCAGGCGCTTCTTGCCGGCCTCCAGAAATTCCTTCGACCAGCGGTAATAAAGGTTCTGGACGATCCCTTCGCGGCGGCACAGCTCGGCGATGCTGTCCTCGCCGCGAAGACCGGACAGCACAATGCGGATCTTCTCCTCCGCCGAAAACTGCCGCCGGGTGGCGCGGCGGATCTCCTTCACAACCTGCTCCGCCGGTTGCTTCACCGGCCCGGATTTCTGTCCCATCTTCGCTCCCTCAATGGCTACGATGGGCCAGAAATCCGCCCTTCCTCAACCTGCCTCTTCTGTCTCATAGGCGCTGATGCTGGACAGCCCCCATCGCGCGGCTAGGCATGACCTTCGGCGCGCCAACACTGTGCCCACCAAATCGCTGTGCTGACGCTGACCCCAAACCGCCCCGCCGCCGCCACGCGATCGCGCAAATCCCCCCGAACATGGTGCCGCCATATCTTCTCCCGACGACATGTTGCGTCACGCCCTTCGCTACTCTGCTCCTCCGACCAAAGCCTTTTCTTTTTAAATCAGCCCGTTCGGAAACCGCTCTAACAGGTTGTTGAAAAAGTCGTTGCCGATTTCGCCCGTTCTGATCCCCTGAGGCGGAGAACGGGGGTGGGAATGCGCGGCGACGATGAGATTTGCGGAAAGCTTTTCAGCTACATAGATCTTGAGGGTCGGGTTCGGGCGGATCATCCGCTGCGGCCGATTCGGAAGATCGCGAATGCCGCCCTGGCGGCGCTGTCGGGCGAGTTCGCGGCGCTCTATACCGGGATGGGACGGCCATCGGTGCCGCCGGAGAAGCTGCTGCGGGCGATGCTGCTGCAGGCCTTCTACTCGGTGCGCTCGGAGCGGCAGCTGATGGAGCGGATCGAGTTCGACCTGCTGTTCCGCTGGTTCGTCGGCATCGGCATCGACGACCCGGTATGGGACCATTCGAGCTTTTCGAAGAACCGCGACCGGCTGCTGGAGGGTGAGATCGCCGCCAAGTTCCTGGCGGCGGTGCTGTCGCAGCCGCGGGTCAAGCGGCTACTGTCGAGCGAGCATTTCTCGGTCGACGGCACGCTGATCCAAGCCTGGGCGTCGATCAAGAGCTTCAAGCCGAAGCAGCGGCTGGACACGGGCGGGCCGAGCGCCGGCGGGCGTAACGTGCCGGCCGACTTCCGCGGTCAGAAGCGCTCGAACGACACCCATCGCAGCACGACCGACCCCGATGCGCGGCTCTATCGCAAGGGATCGGGCATGGAGGCGAGGCTGTGCTTCATCGGTCACGGGTTGATGGAGAACCGCTCGGGGCTGATCGTCGCTGCCCGGCTGACCCGCGTCTCGGGCCACGCCGAGCGGTTGGCGGCGCTCGACATGGTGCAGCACGTGTCCGACCGGCCGTGCGCGGTCACGCTGGGGGCCGACCGCGGTTACGACGCCGCCGACTTTGTCGAGGAACTGCGCGGCATGAACGTGCGCCCGCATGTAGCGCAGAATATCAGCGGCCGTCGCTCGGCGATTGATAAGCGCACGACGCGGCATCCGGGCTACGCCAACAGCCAGCGCATTCGTAAGCGGATCGAGGAAGCGTTCGGCTGGATCAAGGGTGTGGGTGGATTCCGCCAGACCAAGCTCAGGGGTCTGGCCAAGGTGGATTGGGCATTCAGCTTTGTGGCGGCCGCCTACAATCTGGTGCGGCTGCCGAAGCTGCTCGGGGCGACGACATGACCAGGCGCGCGCCAGTCTTCGCCCGCGCCTTCGCCGGGCGCTGGCGGATCACCGAGATGGACGAGTGGGACGAGATCGACCTGCTCGGCTCTGCGCATATTACGTTCAGCGGAAAGGACAGCGGCGAACTGGTGTTCATTGCCATCGAAGCCGATCTCGACGTGCGCTACTGCTCGCGCGACGGTACCGCCTGCGCCGAGTTCTCTTGGGAGGGGCTTCGACGAAGGTAGCCCCGCCAGCGGTCGCGGTTGGGCTGCTTTGGGCACCGCCGGGCGTCTCGTTGGCCAGATCTTCATCCACAACGGCGACGATTCAGGCTTCGTCGCCGAACGCGACTGACTTCTTCAACAGCCGCCTAGGGAAACGCGGAACAATGGCGGCGTAGGCGATGGTTTGCCGACCGAGGCACAATTTTGCTATATCGGCGTGCTCGGTAATGGACTGTATAGGCAGAAGACTGGGTTTATGCCGTGGTCTTGCTGCGTTGTTTTCGGGATCAAGGCACAGTCCAGGCGTGATCAGACACGGCCTTGGGCGAGCAGCGCTTTCTTGACGATTACCAGGTTGGCCAGCGCGAACAGGGTGTGCCGCTGCGCCGTGTTCTTGGCCAGCCCGCGATAGCGCAGCTTCTTATGGCGGAACCGGTTCTTGACGATGTGGAACGGGTGCTCGACCCAGGCCCGCACCTGTGACAGCGCCCGCTCCGCTGCCCCGGCCCAATTCCGCAGCCGTTCGGGCAATGCCTTGATGACGCTGCGCTTGATCGCGATGTTCCAGCAGACATCGCAGTCCTCAAATTCGGGCCGCTTGTCCGCCCCGGTGTAGCCGGCGTCGGCGAAGACATCCGTCTCCTGGCCGTGCAGTAAGGCCGCTGCCTGATTGATATCGGCCTCGTTGGCAGCGGTGCCGATAACCGTGTGCACCACCCCCGAGGCGACATCGACCCCGATATGCGCCTTCATCCCGAAGTGCCACTGGTTGCCCTTCTTGGTCTGGTGCATCTCCCGGTCGCGCGCCTTGCTTTTGTTGTTCCTCGAAGGCGGGGCGGCGATGATCGTGGCGTCGGTCCTCGCGAAAGCGGAGATTGTTCCCTGGCGCATCAACAAGCCGCGCTCCTCCAGCATCGCACCGACCTCGTCGAACAGAACTCGGGTCAAGTCGTGCTGCTCTAGCCAATGGCGGAAGTTCAGCACCGTCGTCGCGTCCGGAACTGTCGCCCCCGACAGATCGATGCCGGCAAAGCCGCGCAGCGCCTGGCTATCGTACAGCGCGTCCTCCAGGGCCTCGTCGGCCAGCCCGTACCACTGCTGCAAAAAGTAGATCCGCAGCATCCGCTCCAGCCCAACCGGCGGCCGGCCGCGCTCTCTCTTCGGGTAGAAAGGTCGCAGACGATCGACCAGGCGTGCCCAGGGCACAACCTCTTCCATCTCGGCCAAAAACCGGTCCCGTCGCGTCTGCCTTTTCTTCCCGGCGTATTCCGCCTGCGAAAAGCTCCCCTGCCGCTGCATTGCCCGCCCCTGGTCCCCCCCGGACCCGCGGATTCTACCCGATGCGCGCGCCCCTGCCTCCGCTTATTTCAGCGTTTCCGTAATGCGGAAGGGCGGATAGAAGGTGAGGCCACAACCCCGTTACACCGATGAATATGAGATAGATGGCAACGATGTAATTCAAAATTCGAGGAATGAGGAGAATTAATATGCCTGCGACCAGGGCAACGATTGGCTGTAACATCGACATATTGAAATGATAGTCATAGACTTTGCTCCATGTCCGTTCGGTTTTGTCTCAGGGCCAGGAGGAGATCCATGCCGGCGGAGGATAGCGCAGTCTGCTTGCGGGTCTGCGCCAAGGGCAGGATCACGAGCGCTGTCAACGCCGGAGAGAAAATGCACCGGCAGGCCGGAGTAAGATTGCATCAGACGGATGGGAGGGAGCGGCCGCGGGAGCCCGGCACTCGTTCCAGCAGCCTCACCCTGAACTGCGCTTTCCAGTTCGATCCAACGACCCGTCCCGACCTGGGATCACTTGGGCATGGCGCGCAGCGTGGGGGATGGGAGGAGCGGAGCGCATACGCGCAGCGCTAATCGGAATTGAATCCGATTATCGCGCAAAAAAACGGGGCGGGAAGGCACGTCGGAACAGCACTACAGCGCGCCGCAGCCAAACCACACGATGCCGACGTATCGCAAGCTCGAACAGTCCTCGATGGATATCTCGCCACCGCCGGCATCCGCGAGGCGCCGGCAAGATCCCGTTTTTAGAGCCGAAAAGAGCCGCTTCGCGGCCGTCAGGTCTCCTTCTCAGGTCCCATTCACCGTGCACACTCCTGCCCAAAGCCGGGCGTCTTCTCCCTCCGCCAATGACACGCCTCTTGCTGCCCTCAGCAACATGGCGCTGCTGAGGCCACGACAGCGCGCCTTAGGCCACCGCATTGCGGCCCAGTGGCCGTTCCCGGAGCGTGATTCCTGTTTGCGCAGGGATGGCCCCAGATGCTTTTGGTATTTTTTCTGAAAGGCATCGTGATCGGCGCAGTGATCGCCGTCCCGGTCGGCCCGGTCGGCATCATGTGCCTGCGCCGGACGATTTTCGAGGGCCGGCTGGCGGGATTGATATCGGGGCTCGGGGCCGCGACCGCCGACGCCCTCTTTGGGGTCGTCGCCGCCTTTGGCCTCACCTTTGTGTCCAACTGGCTCATCGGCTGGGAAGACTGGTTACGCGCCGCCGGTGGCGTTTATCTGCTCTATTCCGGCGGCTCCGCCTTGCTTTCCAAGCCGCAGGACAAGATCGGCGAGCAATCCGACCCGGAAAGCCTGTTCCGCGACTTTGCCTCCGCATTTGCTCTGACCATCACCAATCCGCTGACGATCCTGGTTTTCCTCGCCATCTTCACCGCTCTCGGCCTTGGCGGCACGCAGGCAACGCTCGTTCGCGCCGCAATCCTGGTCTTTGGGGTTTGGATCGGCTCTTTCCTGTGGTGGCTGGCGCTGAGCCTGGGCATCGGAACGTTTCGCCGCTCGATCGAGCCGCGTCATCTGGCCTGGATCAGCCGCGCCTCGGGCATCATCCTATTCGCGACCGGGACAGCATTACTCGTCACGGTCGTGTTAGAGCATTTGGCTTGACCGCAAGAAAAGGTAGTTCTTGTCTATCTGCTCCCCTTTTTATCGAAGCCCGGTTAGAGGTGCTGACCGCGCATATTGCAACGGAAAACACCTGTTCTCCGGCATCACGGGTTGTACCGCTGGGTTCGGCCGCAGACGCCGAGCTTGGCGGATTTCCCCGGTTGCCGTCCAGCCTTGTTCTTGCTCTGTCCGCCTATGCTACAGATTCGAGCGTTTCGTTAGTTCTGGTCGACCTGGCGCAAACGCGGGGAACTGCAGACGAGTTTTGACCGCAGGCGTCCCGATGGGGATTGATCCGACCACGCGGGAAGCCGCAAGGGGTCCGGCTGCAATACGGCAGTCGGGGCCGTACCGCTGACGCGCGCGGCGATTTTTGTTGTGCGGCGCCTAGCCGCCGCGCTGACGCCGCGGGAACGTGCGCTCGCGAGGGTAGGCGAGAATCCGGGGAATACCGGCTGGCGAGCCGCCGCTATTTGCCGTGGCGACGCGGTAATGAGCATTTGCAAATTATCGCCGTGGTCACTGCTCGCTCAGTGTTGTTATTATCCGGCACGACGATCGCAGCCCTGCCCCTGGGCTTCAACGCGCGGACGCGACGGCGAGCTGTGCGGCATCGGCCCCGACAGCATTCCTTCCTTCAGCCGCCTGCAGTCCGGACGCCGGGAGCTCGGCGGGGCTGGTCCTTTACTTGTTTCCTCGCAATGACAGCCATTCGAGGTGTCATTGCGAGGAAAGCGAAGCAATCCCAGTGCCGCCGAGCCGCGGTCAAATGTCAGGTTCGCACCGCTAGGCGATCCCGAGACACCGGAAAACCGGCAGCTTTACGAAGTCCAAGATGATGGCGAAGCCCGCAGCGGCTGCCATCGTGCTGGCGAGCACCCACACCGGCAAAGGCGTCATCGCGATGCCTGCTACGGCCAATGCCGAGGCAATCGCGATATCAGCAATAGAGGACACGGCAAGCCATAGGCTCGGGCGAGAACCCCACAAATGGCGGCGTTGGCGAATGGCGTAGATGATCGCCTGGCTTCCGAACACCAAGGCGATGAACGCGAGCGTTCTCAGGGCATCGATCCCAAGGCCCATTTCAAAATTGCCGACCGCAAGGACGGCACTACAGAAGGTCAGCAGGCAAGTCCCCATGATTACACCCGCGATTGTCAAGCTGCCGATCCGCCACTCATTGGGCAGCGGAGATGGTCGAACGTTGTCGGTGGTCAACGACATTGCCAAGAAATCACCGGCGACCATCACGATGACCATGAGAAGCGGGGTCAGAATAGCGTGTCCGGTCATGAGTAGACCGACGATGAGGAACAGTACCGTCACGATCTTCTTGGTGATGGAGTTCAGCGTGTAGGTCAGGATGCGCTGGAAAGTGATCCGCCCTTCCTTGACTGCGGCAACGATGCCGCCGAGCCCGGGTTCGGTCAGCACCATGCCGGCGGCCGACTTTGCGACATCGGTCGCCGTCGAGACCGCGATCCCTATCTGCGCCTGGCGGAGCGCCGGGGCATCGTTGGCGCCGTCGCCACACATGCCGACGCTGTGACCTCCCGCCTGGAATGCCTTGACGAGCTTGAACTTGTCCTCAGGCAGGACACCGGCGAAGACCGCGAATTGCTCCAGGTGGACGGCATCCGGGATCGGGCGGGGCGGGCAGACGGCGCCGTCAAGTCCCACTGCTTTCGCGACGATGGCCGCCGTTGTCGGCGCGTCCCCCGTCACCATGACGGCGCAGACGCCCAAGTCATGCAATTCGCTGATCAGCGCCGCCGAATCTTTGCGCGGCGGATCGCTGAGCGCGATGAGTCCCGCGAGCTTCATGGCGGTAGCTGGCCCGACGGCGACCGCCAACACGCGAAAGCCCTTGTCTTCGAGTTCCTTGGCTGCGGCGACTATGTCCGGGGACGGCTGCGTGAGCGCGCTCACGACGGAAAAGGCGCCCTTCACGATACGCTCCGGGTTTCCTGCAGCGTCTGTCGCGGTCGCCTCAGACATCTTCTTGGCCGGATCAAACGCGGAAAATTTGACCAACTTCGGTGCGTCGGAGATGGGCTTGCCAGTCGCCGCCGCACGACGGCGCCGTCGACCGGGTCCTGCCCGCCATCTGAGCTGGCCAGCGCCGCCAGGGTCAGAACGTGCGCCTCGTCGAATCCGGGCGCCGGACGAACGGTCGTCACCGTTAGGGCGTTTTGGGTCAGGGTGCCGGTCTTGTCGGCGCAAAGCACAACCATCGATGCTGCTTCATCGACCGCGGACAGGCGCGTGGGAAGGACCCCGAGCTTTGCCAGAGCCCTCGCGCCGATTGCCGACGCAAGGGTGAAGGTGGCCGGCAGCGCGACGGGTATCGATGCCAGGATGGCCGTCAGCACGAGGGGGATGATTTCTGCAACCGGCGTCTTGAGATACCAGGCATAGGCCACCAGCAGCACGATGATCGCGCCGTTGAACGCAGCGAGATTGCGCATCACGCGAAGGACCGCTTTCTGTTGGGTACTCACGACATGGGCAGTGCGAACGAGTTCGGCGGTACGGCCGAATTTGGTCCGTATGCCGGTTGCCGTAACTTCCGCCTCCGCCTCGCCGCGCCGAACCAACGCCCCCGCGAAGGTTTGAAGCCCCGCGCCGGCCTCGATCGGCACGGATTCACCGGTGAGCATGGACTGGTCGAGCAGAACTTCGCCTCTTGTGAGCTTAACATCCGCCGCCACCACGGCGCCTAGCGAGAGCTTCACCAGATCGCCGGGGACCAGGTCTGTGGCAAGTACGGTTTTCCATGCTCCGTCCCGTTTGACAGAGGCGGAGAGCGCAAGCCGCGACTCCAACGCGGCGAGTGTCGCTTGGGCGCGGCTTTCCTGGAAGAGTCCAAGCGCGGCATTGAACACCAGGAGAAGGGCGATGATCACTGCTTCAACATATTTGCCGAGCACCAGCTCGAGCACGATCGCCGCTTCGAGCATCCATGGCACAGGCGCCCAGAATTTCTCCAGCGCCATCCGGAACGGATGCATGCTCGTGTCGGGCATGGCGTTCGGGCCGTATTGAGTTCAGCCGCTTCTGTGCCTCGGCCGCAGTGAGGCCGTCCGGCGATGACGCCAACTTTTTCTCGACCTCCGCCACAGGCAGGCTTTTCAGACCTTCCTTTGCGTCGGGGTGGGGACCTGGTTTCGATCCGGCGACTTTGGACGCGGGTTCCTGTGCGGTCATGGCGGATCGTTCTTCGATCAGGTCGATGAGGGCCGAACGAGCGCCAGTGTGTGCTGCGCGATCATCAGTTCCTCGTTGGTGGGGATGACCCAGACGGACACGCGGCTGTCGGGCGTAGAAATACACGGTACACCGGCTGCGTTTGCCTTCTCGTCTAGCTCTATGCCCAGCGATTCCAGCCTGCGGCACAGAGCCGCGCGCACGGAGACAGAGTGTTCCCCGATGCCGGCAGTAAAGACGAACGCCGCGTTCGCCCTTGACCGGCGGGCAGGGCAGGGCCTGTTGGGTGTTAAGGGATCAGCGCTTGCCGTGCTGACTAAGGCTGCGCCTGTATGATCCCGCTGGGCGATGCGGATCAGGCGCCTCCAGTGGCTCAAGCGCTTCAAATTCACGGGTCCGATTCAAGTGTTCATCGGTCCGCCCTTCCGGACGCCCCTCCTGTTCCCACAGGACGTAGGCGCGCTCCTGAAGATGCTGCTCCTGCGCACGCTGCCAATGTTCGTCAGCCCGATCGCCAGGACGACCCTCCTGTTCCCAAAGAAGGTAGGCACGGACCCGAACAATATGGTCCAGGCTCTCCTTCGTTTGGGCCAGGACGCGTCGGTCATCTCCATAAGGCTCCAGAGGGCCGCTGCGGCTAATGTGCATCCTTGCAGTTAGGCTACTAAGCTCGGCAGCCGGCACCAATTTTTCGTAAGCGGCTGCCTCCAATGCTTTCTTTTCATATTGGGCATCTGAGGTATTCGCGCCTTCGATTGTGATTGGGAAGGTATGTATTACATTTTTACGGATGCCCAACACGTCAACTAAACGCTCAGTCATAGCACGGTCCTTTTATTAGTCGTGGGCGATAGCTAACGTGCACGGGCCGCCTGGCCGGGCGCGATGGATCGTGTACGACTAGGCGGCAAAGATAGGGTCGGAGCATTATCCAGAGCATAATTCGCTCGACGGCGATGCCATCCTCGATCCGGCGTCGGTAGATCTGCTGGCGTTGAGGCTGCGCACGCCGCTGCAGATCGCGAACAGCACCTGACTCTCGCGCTCGAGACCGGATACCTTGCTGCGTCCCGTCCGGGTTCTCGCGCCGCGCCTCGATCACCGCCGCCCGCCGCCGCGGCGACAGCCGCCAATAACCCTTGGCCTCCCGCTCCGCCAGCCACCAGGCCTTGGCACAGCTCATGCCCCCTCACGCGCTACCCGTGAAGCGTGACGCTCCAGCAACCGGGCAACTATTCGGGCTTCCTTTTCTGGCGAAGTCGGGACACCGCGCGGCATCGTGCTTTCACAGATACTGTGTTCCGCTAGTCAAGTAACGGCGGAATTGCCAAAGCACCGGCACGTTTCAAGCGCGCCGCTGTAGCTTCGATCCTTACAGCATTTTCTTCGAATAAACGGATCATTAGTTGATTCGATTCGCTTGAGGCAAAGAGGCGATATTTGGCCGCGCAGACCAGGGCTTGTTCTGTCATCGCGGCCTTGGTGCTGGTTATCGTACCCATGCGATCGGCGCCTCAAGCGAGGGCGCGCCGTCAGCCCCTCCTGGTCGACCACCGCTCCCAGGACATTGATAGATGCCAAAATCAAGCGGACGCAGACAGGTTCGGAAACTACCTACGAAGCGGCTCGAAGTGTTGCCGTTGAGCGTGATTGCATCGGAGCGATCGGCTGCCGCGAGTCGCCGGCGGCGGCTGGAATTCGGTGACGATCAATCCGCCTCATTTCAGACTGAGCGCGTTCCACTCCACCCCCAGGCACTCACGTGAGCAGCAGGAGTAGAGATTTTCGCCCGACCCGTCGCCTAGGTTTCGACGACGACTACTTCGAAGCACCTCGGCGCGATTTCGGATCCGCGCCGGAATTTTCCGCCCAGAGGTTTGACGCGCCCTCCGATCGCCCTGTGCAAGCCGTCGTCAAATGGTACAATCCCGACAAAGGATTCGACTTCGTCGAACTTGCCGATGGGTCCGGTGATGCCGTCTGCACGTGAGTGTGGTCGAGCGCAGCGGCCACTAAAGACCATGGCGCGGCCGTCGTGGAACACCACCACATCATCGGGATCGAGGACATTGATGCAGCGCAAGCCAGGCCGCAATCTTGCCTTCGCCTTCAGCCGCTGCTCAATGGGAACGAAGTGCCGCGAAGTTCTGCCCGACAAGCCTCGGCGAAAACGCGAAGAGGGTCGAGTCGTTCCATCAGGTCCCGCAGCTCGGAGAAGCTCACGTTTGGCGCCAAATATGTATCGAGAATCGCTTTGGCGACTTGTTCGGCGCTTTCGACGACCTTCGGGGAGGACAGGACGCGCATCCTGCTGATTCTCGTGTAAATCCCCACCAGGGCAGAAATGTCTGTTTTGTCGTGCTGGAGCGCGTCTCCATAGATTTTCGAAGCGTCCTCGATGAATTCCTTGTCGAGTTCTTGCCGGCGAAGTTTGTCCTGCGCGAGTTCCTGCGCAGTCACCTGTGTCTGTTGGGTCCACCAGGCCCCGACGACGGATGTCAGTCCGCCTATGGCGGCCCCACTCAATGCGGCGAGCGCGGAAATAATTGATGCATCCATATTCAAAACTGGGCCGAACGACGGGAGGCAGATTGCGTGGGATGTCGTCTCGCTGCAGGAACTGTGAGAGCTGCACGAGCTACCGAGGTCCGGCGCGCTATGCTGCACAGGTGTCCGCAATGGGTCAAGGACGGCCCAATTCTTGGTGATGTACGGAGATTTGTGTCAGGCGAATGAGAGGGGTACTCCGCGGAGTGCTGACTTCCGCAAGCAGGAGCACCCCCAATGCCACCGTCTGTGACTATCCGTAGCTTACCGAGGGCGTTTGAGTTGGTGAAGGGCATGCAAGCGCAAGGACTGGAGTGGGGCGAGGGGTATCGGTCGCTGGGCCGGCAGGCGCTTGCCGGGATCCTCCGGGAGCAAATGGGCCATGCGATTGAGGAGCATCTCGATCGGATGGGCGCGCTCGACATGGCCGACCGGCGCAATGGCTCGTATCGGCGGCATCTCTTGACCGAGCTCGGCGACATCGAGTTCGCGGTGCCGCGCACCCGCCGGTTCGCCCCGATTGCGGGGGTGCGCGCCTATGCGCGGCGCGCCGAACAGCTCGATCGGATGATCCTGGCCTGTTTCGTTCTCGGTCTTTCGGTGCGCAAAGTGAGCGAGGCGCTGCTGCCGATCCTGGGACGGCCGATCAGCCCGGCGACGGTCAGCACAGTGGCCAAGCAGCTTGATGCGGTGGTCGCCGCCTTTCATGCCCGGCCGCTCAAGGACCACTACCGGGTGTTGATGCTTGATGGCGTCGTGCTGGCGCGCAAGACCGGCGCCGGCGCCATCCGCCGGCCGGTGCTGGTCGCGCTTGGCCTCAGGCCCGACGGCAAGAAGGAGGTCATCGATTTCCACCTGGCCGCCAGCGAGAGTGCCGCCGAGTGGGAGCGCTTTCTCGGCGATCTGATCCGCCGCGGCCTCACCGGTGACACACTCGAGATGATCTGCGTCGATGGCGGCAGCGGTCTGGTGGCGGCCTTACCGACCGCTTATCCCGGCATCCCCGTGCAGCGCTGCTGGGCGCACAAGATGCGCAATGTCTTCAACAAGGTGCGGGTGGCCGACCAACCCGCCGTCAAGGCTGATCTTCATGCCATCATCAAGGCCAAGACCGTGCCTCAGGCGCGATCCGCCGCCCGGCGTTTTGCCGACCGCTGGCAAGCAGACTATCCCAAAGCGGTCGCCTGCCTGCGCGACGATCTCGACCAGTTGCTCACTTGCTGGCGCTATAAATCCCTCAGCCAGCGCAAGGCCGTTCGCACCACCAACGCCATCGAACGCCGCTTTCGCGAAGTCAGGCGCCGAACCCGGCCGATGGGCGTCTTCTCCGACCGCACTTCGATGGACCGCATCTTGTTTGCCGTCTTCAATCACGAAAACCAAAACCAGGGCGTCAGCACCCCTCTCCTGCTGACACATACCTTTTGACGTCACCCCAATTCTTTCGCAAGCACGCTCAAGGTCCAAAGATCCGCTGTCGAATCAGGTAGCGAACGCCACGAAACCACGCGGCCAATGTCGCAGTTGGGCGGATTGTGTTGAAAAACGGCGCGGCGGACGCGGTATAATCTCGCATCACGGCGGCTGGGGGGTAGTCGATGATGGGGGAACGGCAAGTGCATCAGGGCGCATTATTTTACGAGTTTTCGCTCGAACGGCATGTGCCGGCGGAACACCTGCTGCGCTCAGTCGACCGGTTTGTCGAACTCGATCGGGTGCGGAGCGAACTGGCGCCGTTTTACAGCGAGGCGGGTCGGCCTTCTGTTGATCCGGAGCTGATGATCCGGATGCTGATCGTCGGCTACTGCTTCGGCATCCGCTCGGAACGACGATTGTGCGAGGAGGTCCACCTGAACCTCGCCTACCGCTGGTTCTGCCGGCTCGGGCTCGACGGCGCGGTGCCGGACCATTCGACCTTCTCGAAAAACCGGCACGGCCGTTTCCGCGACAGCGATCTGCTGCGTAAGGTGTTCGAGACGACCGTACAGCGCTGCATCGCCGAGGGCCTGGTCGGCGGCGAGGGGTTCGCGGTCGATGCCAGCATGATCAAGGCCGATGCCAACCGGCAGCGCAGCGTACCGGGCAGCGAGTGGCAGGCCCCCGAGGCGGCAAACCATGCGGTGCGGGAATATCTGGCGGTTCTCGACGATGCCGCGTTCGGTGCGGCAACGCCGGTCGTGCCGAAGTTCGTCTCGCCCGCGGACCCGGCTGCACGCTGGACGGGAGCCAATGGTGGGCTGGCCTTTTTCGCCTACTGCACCAACTACCTGATCGACCTGAAGAGCGCCGTCATCGTCGATGTCGAGGCAACCACCGCCGTGCGGCAGGCCGAGGTGACGGCGCAGCAGCGGATGATTGATCGTACGCAGGAGCGTTTCGGTCTGTGGCCTGAGCGGCTGACGGCCGACACCGCCTATGGTTCGGCCGAGAACCTCGCTTGGCTGGTGCATGAGCGCGGTATCGAGCCGCACATTCCGGTGTTCGACAAATCTCAGCGCACCGACGGCACCTTCTCGCGTGACGACTTCACCTATGACCACGAGCGCGACTGCTACATCTGCCCTGCTGGGAAGGAACTCCGGCAGCGCCACAAAATCTATCGCGTGCCGCGCCCATTCGTCGACGAGAACGGCATGATGCGCTATCGCGCCAGCAAGCTGGATTGCGAGGGCTGCCCGCTGAAGCCGCGGTGCTGTCCGAATGCGCCCGCCCGCAAGATCCTGCGTTCCATCCATGAAGGCGCTCGCGATATGGCGCGCGACATCGCCACCACCGAGGCCTATGTCACCTCAAGGCGCGAACGCAAAAAGATCGAGATGCTGTTTGCCCATCTCAAACGCATCTTGAGGCTCGACCGGCTGCGATTACGAGGACCGAACGGCGCCCGCGACGAGTTCCATCTCGCCGCCACCGCCCAAAACCTCCGCAAACTTGCCATGCTGATCCCGACGCCCGCGGCGACCTCAGCCGCCTGAGGCGCGGCACCCACCATCCACGCCCTTCCGGCCCTTCCAACTGTACGCCATTGCCACCACGATTATTTCAGACCCGACTTTTTCAACGATATCGGCGCAAACCTGATGTCGGGGGCAGCCGGTGCGAACCGCCGGGTCGGGTGCAGGATCGCGGTAGGGATGCCCATTACTGGGCACCCCCCGCACAGATCCGGACGAGCCCAATTCGAGCATCCGGCTCCTACCTTAGGTGTTTGACGGCGAAGCGCTGCTCGGGCCAGGGATGAAGGATACGCGGCGCGGGAAGCCAGCCATTGGTCAATTTCGTCATCCGATCCCACGTGAAGCCGTCCTTCTGGCTGCGCCGCCGGAGCGTTCGACGCCAGAGGTCGGTCAAGTAATGCCGGAACGCTGAAAGTGCCCGACTATTTGTGGGTACCGCATAATAGGCGAAATGGCCTGTAACGACCTGCCTCAGCCAGTGACCCTGAGCTGGGATAGTCTGGTGCATTCGCAGCCGCAGCTCCGCCTTGATTTCCTGGAGCTTCGCCCGCATGCGGTCGCGCCGGGTCTTCCGCTGAAGTTGGAAGGATCCCCGGCGAGATTTGCCGCAGATGAAGGTGAAGCCCAAGAACGCGAAGGTCTCCGGTCTACTGACACCGCGCTTCTTGCGATCGACCGCCGCACGGCGGCCAAACTCGATCACGCGGGTCTTGGCAGGGTGGAGCGACAGCGAGAATGCCGCGAACCGCTCGTGCATCGCATCAAGAAAGCGACGTGCGTCGTCCTCATACTCGAAACCGGCCACCAGATCATCGGCGTAGCGCACGACGATCATGTCGCCTCGGGCCTCTTGCCGTCGCCAGCGTTCGGCCCACAGATCGAATACGTAGTGCAAGTAGATGTTGCCGAGGAGCGGTGAGATCACCGAGCCTTGGCCGGTTCCGCTGTCCGCTACGGTTACGACGCCGTCTTCGAGGATGCCCGCCTTGAGCCATTTACGGATCAGGCGAATGATGCGCTCGTCGCCGACGCGGTGTTCCAGGAAGGTTAGCGTCCTTGGTGGTGGTGGAAATTCGAGGGTGAGCGCGCGCCGGGCGCAATGCCCGATTACATGGAGCCCGGCGCGCGCGTGAGCGACGGGTGGTCACCGGGGAGGGTCGGCTAAGGTGGCGTTGTGACACCCATCCCAGTAAGCGTCAGCTGAGGACCACAACACCGGTCAGGCGGCGAGGCTGGCGGTTTGGTTGTTCCAGTTCCATGGGAGCAGTTCGCCGAGCCGGTTGATCGGGTGACCCTTGGCCGTGCGATCGATCACATCGGCGAGCCAAGTCTGCGGATCGAGGCCGTTGAGTCTTGGCGCTTTCCAGCACGGTGTAGAGGATTGCGGCGCGCTCGCCGCCGGCATCGGATCCGAGGAACAAGAAATTCTTGCGGGTAATGGCGATGCCGCGCAGTGCCCGCTCGGCGACATTATTGTCGATGGCGAGCCGGCCATTACCGGCATAGCGGGTCAGCGCCTCCCAGCGGCTCAGCGCGTACTGGATCGCTTTAGCGAGCGCGTTCTTTGACGACAGCCGGCGGCGCTGCGCTGTCAGCCAGTCGCGCAAGGCATCGAGGATCGCCACGGCACGGTTCTGGCGCGCCGCTAGCCGGGTTTCGGCCGGCTGGCCGGTGATCTCGGCTTCGATCCGATAGAGCTCGCCGATCCGTTTCAGTGCTTCCTCGGCGATCGGCGACTTGGTCGATTCGAACACATCGTAAAACTTGCGCCGCGCATGGGCCCAACACGCTGCGTGGATCAGCGGCGGCCCTCGGCCGACCTGGTCTTTGGCGGATGGCGGTCGCGTCAGGGCGGCGTAGCCGCTGAAGGCGTCGGCCTGGATCGCGCCGCGAAAGAGGGCCAGATGATCGCGCGGTCGCTCGCCGCGGCGGTCGGGGCTGAAACGATAATATGCTGCCGGTGCCCGCCCACCCTGCCAGGGTCGCTCGTCAACTACATAGGTCCACAGCCGTCCGGTCCTGGTCTTGCCGTTGCCGGGGGCCAGCACCGCGATCGGCGTGTCGTCGGTGTGGATGATCGGCGCTGCCATGACATGCGCGCCGATCAGCGCGGCCAACGGCGTCACCCACCAAGCAGCGTGCCCGACCCAGTCGGCCAGGGTGGCGCGCTCGATCGCGATGCCTTCGCGCGCCAGGATCGCCGATTGACGGTAGAGCGGCAGCCCGTCGAGGTATTTGCTGACCACGACATTGGCGACCAGGCCCGGTCCGGGCCGACCCTTCTCGATCGGCAGATCGGGCATCGGCGCCTGCAGGATGCGCTCGCAGCAGCGACAGCTGAGTTTGGGCCGAATATGGCGGATCACTTTGAGGCGGGCCGGGATCTTCTCCAAGACCTCGGTCACGTCCTCGCCGAGTTTGCTAAACCGGGTGCCGCCGCAGCCCGGGCACACCGACCCCGGATCGTGCACGATCTCCTCGCGCGGCAAATGATCGGGCAGCGGCCGTCGCACCGGCTGGCGACGTTCGCGGCGCGGCTGATCGGGGACGCGCTGTGCCGCCGGCGCTGTGCGCGCCGCTTCGCTCTCTTCCAAATCTTCGAGCATCAGCTCGAGTTGCGCGATCTGAGTATCGAGTTTTTCCGACGAGCGCCCGAACTGCATGCGCCGCAGCTGGGCAAGCTGAGCCTTGTACTGTTCGATCCGCAGCCGGGCGCCGGTCAGCTCGGCCCGCGCTTCCGCCAATTCCGCCTCGCGTTCGGCCAGCAGGAGGCGCAGCTCGGCGATCTCTTGAACGGGGTCAGCAGCGTCCGGCATCAACCATCAGTTTACTCCCGCTTGCATTGAGCAGTATCGACATCGTACCCGCCTGAGTCACTATGTCGCGCTGTTCAACTAGCCACTTCCGGGGTCCAGCTGCGGCGTGGCGCACGCCAATCGATGCCCTCCAGCAGCATCGACAATTGTGCTGCCGTCAGCACCACCGATCCGTCCTTCGCCTGCGGCCACAAAAACCGGCCGCGCTCCAGCCGCTTAGCAAACAGGCACAAACCTTGCCCGTCCCACCACAGCACCTTGATCAGATCGCCGCGGCGACCACGGAACACGAACAGCGCGCCGCCATGCGGGTCGAGGCGCAAGGTGGTCTGAACCCGCGCCGCCAGCCCGTCAAAGCCTTTCCTCATGTCGGTGACGCCGCACGCCAGATAGACGCGGACATTGCCCGGAATGCCGATCACGACAGCGCCGACAAGACCCGGCGCAATGCCACCTCGTCGACCGCGCCGGTCAGGCGCAGCTTCACCCCCGAGGCCAGCTCCACCTCGATGATCCCGTCCGCCGGCCGATCGGTTTCGGGCAGTATCGGCACCGGATCAACCGACGCAGCGGCCCGTGGAAGCTCCTCGACCGGCGGGGCCAATCTCACCGGCGCAAACCCGGTCAGCTCGCCGGTACGGAACTGCCGGCGCCAGGTGTAAAGCTGGCCGCTGCTGATCGCGTGCAGTCGGCAAACCAGCGAGGGCGAGGATCCTGGCGCCACGCTCTGCGCCAATATCCGAAGCTTCTCTTCGAGGCTCCAGCGTCGCCGGCGCTCCGGACCGGTGAGAACCTCGCCGCGGACCTCGCGAGCCCTCGTATGAGTACTCCCAAGGTCCTCCTTATCGACCAGCTCCGCGTCATCCATTGCACCGCTGCCCGCAAAAGAGCGGCAGCATCCAGCTCAACACGCCGAGTGCAAGACGACCCTCAGCTGACGCTTACCCATCCCAAGCCTACCGAGGACCCGATGACCGATGAGAGAATGGCGCTGGCCGAGCTGCTGCAGAAGAGCGGCGATGGCGATTTTCTGCGAGCCGTGGCGGAGGCGGTACTGCAAATTCTGATGGAAGCCGATGTCGAAGGCGTGATCGGCGGCGGGCGGCACGAACGCTCCGCCGAGCGGCTCAATTACCGCAATGGCTATCGCGAGCGCAGCCTCGACACCCGGCTCGGCTCGCTTCAGCTGAGGATCCCCAAGCTACGCCAGGGCTCGTATTTCCCGCCCTTTCTGGAGCCGCGCAAGACCGCCGAGAAGGCGCTGGTCACGGTGATCCAGGAGGCTTGGATCGGCGGCGTCTCGACCCGGCGGGTCGACGAGCTGGTCCAGGCGATGGGGCTGTCCGGTATTTCGAAGAGCCAGGTCTCCAAGCTGTGCAAGGACATTGATGAACGAGTCAACGCTTTCCTCGACCGGCCGATCGACGGCGAATGGCCGTATTTGTGGCTCGACGCCACCTACCTCAAAGTCCGCGACGGCGGCCGCATCGTCTCGGTCGCCGCGATAATCGCGGTGGCGGTCACGACCGAAGGCCGGCGCGAGATCATCGGCCTTGGCATCGGTCCTTCGGAGGCCGAGCCGTTCTGGTCGGCTTTCCTCAAGGGCCTGGTCAAACGCGGTCTCAAGGGCATCAAGCTGGTGATCTCCGACGCTCATGACGGCCTGCGCCACGCGATCACTCGCGTGCTCGGAGCGACCTGGCAAAGGTGCCGCGTTCATTGGATGCGCAATGCCTTGGCGCACGTACCCAAAGGCCAGCACACCATGGTCGCCGCCGCGATCCGCCAGGCCTTTCTGCAAGCCGATGCCGAGGCCGCGCATCAGACCTGGCGCCATGTTGCCGATCAGCTGCGGCCGCGCTGGCCCAAGCTCGCCGCGCTGATGGACGACAGCGAGCACGATGTGCTGGCCTACATCACCTTCCCGGCCCAGCATCGCACCAAGCTGCATTCGACAAATCCGTTGGAGCGGCTGAATAAGGAAGTGAAACGGCGCGCTGATGTCGTCGGCATCTTCCCCAATGAGGCCAGCATCACTCGGCTGATCGGCGCCGTCCTGCTCGAGCAGAACGATGAGTGGCTACTCCAGTGCCGTTACATGCAGATCGAGGGAATGGCTGAGCTGACGCTGCCGCTAATCGACGCCGATCCGGCCAAACTTCCACCACTGGCCGCCTGACCGATGGCCACCTCAAACTCCGCTCCGATTTACACCTCCTTGACGGACACGACCTCCAGGAAGCTGACCAGCCAGTCCTGGCTGACGCTGCCGAAGAAGTCCCGGACGTCGGCGTCAAGTATGTGGTTCACCTGCCGACTGGTGATCGCCACCGACAAGGCATCCAACGCATCGTGCGGCCCTCGTCCGGGTCGGAACCCATATGAGAACCCGAGGAAATCCTCTTCGTAGATGGCGTTGAGCACCATGACGCATGCACCCTGGACGATCTTGTCTTCCAGAGCTGCGATCGCCAGCGGCCTTTGCCGACCGTCCGCCTTCGGTATGTACGTCCGGCGAGATGGTTGCGGTCGATACACTCCCCGGTGGACCCTTCCGTGGAGGTCCTCGAGATTGGGCTCGAGGTCGGCCTCGTAGTCCTGCCACGTCACCCCGTCCACACCAGGGGCGGCCTTGCGCTTGAGCGCAAAGAACGCCGTCCGGAGCGTGTCGGCGTCGATATGGTGGAGAAGTGCGGTGAACCGCTCCTTCTTCTTGTACCTTGCGGCTTGCCGTACGCGGCTCAGCGCCTGGGTCACGCGTTTCCGGCTCTGAGTCCGGTGAGTGCTTTGCTGATCCGCGTTTCCCTTGGCTCCTGCCCTTGGCTCCACCGCCTCCGCCGCCGGCGGCCCGGCTTTGTTCGGCGGCTTCGCAGCTACTATGGCAGGGTCTGACTTCTCCAGACCGTGCATCGGCGGCTACGGCTCCTCACCTTCCCACCGCGGACCGTTGGTCCAGCAGGGCCTTCGGCCGGTCCGGAGACCTCCCGGTTCCCGTACATGGAGCGTGCATGCATGCCAGGTTCTTCGACCACGCCGGGTCGCCCAAGTGCTTGCGTTGGCGCCCTTGGACATATTGCCTTCCACTACACAGACAGCGTCGGCACCCGGAACCAGTTTTCTATCGCGGCTCAATGGCTGGCCTGCACGTTCCCCTGCCGACGCTTCGCCGACATCCTCGCGGATGCCTGCGCACGGCTCGGGGCCGATGTGGTTCGCTACTCCTTCATCGTAGTGGACTTGCACCACCTACTCCTTGCCGGTCTCCCGGCGCACCCGTGTGAAAACGCCGGAAGACCTAGTTAGTACGCAACAAAAAAATCAAGGCCGCGGTTAGTAAATCGTTGATGCGCGTGAGTAGTACTGCGTGAATCAATCTTGCGCCGAGGTGGACTACAAAAGGGTTTTCACACGGCCTCGGTAGAGTTGGGATGTGGCGCGGTGGCGTTAGGTCGACCATGTCGGTTGCCGCCCCTTTCGTCTGGCGGTGCCTTAGTGGGTCGGCCATAACTCCGTTTCCACACCCCGCTCATCGAACGCAGCAGGCGGATTTCCCGCACTGCGCTCTCGGACAAGACCTCACGCCTTCACCCACGACGGGCCGCGGCCGAGCCGGGTCAGACGTACGAGCCCGAAGTACCCGTAGAGGTGCGAGAGTGGATAGCTCCCGCGCTTGCGTCGCCTGCCCTTGTGCTTGAACCGCAACCACCGGCGCAACCGCACAGCCTGGACTTGCGTCGTTTTAGTGGAGAGGCATTGGGTCAACCGTCGGCCTGTTTTTCGAACTGTGCCGGGCTTGAGAAGTCGAGGGCCGAATGGCGCCGGACGGGATTGTAGAACCCGTCGATGTAGCGGGCGATGGCCTGGTTGGCTTCCCGGCGGGTGTAGAAGATCGTCCGCCAGACAAGCTCGGATTTGAGGGTCTTGAAGAACGTTTCGACCATCGCGTTGTCGTAGCAGTTTCCCTTGCCGGACATCGAGATCAGGACGCCATGCTTGCCGAGCTCGGCCTGATAATCGATCGAACAGTATTGGCTGCCACGATCCGAGTGATGGATCAACCCGGCGGCCGGACGGCGCATGGCAAGGGCTTTGCCCAGGGCGGCAAGAGCCAGATCGCGGTGCAACCGGTCGCCGGTGGCCCAGCCGACGACCCGGCGGGCGAACAGGTCGATGACGACGGCAAGGTACAGCCAGCCTTCGCGGGTCCAGACATAGGAGATGTCGGCGCCCCACTTCTCGTCAGGACCCCTCGCCGTGAAGTTCTGATCGAGCAGGTTCGGGGCAACCGGCCAGGCGTGATGGCTGTCGGTGGTGCGCTTGAACCGCCGCTTCTGCCGAGCCCTGAGCCCGTTCTCCCGCATCAGGCGGGCCGTCCGGCGGCGACCGACCGCAAGGCCGGCGTCCTGCAGCTCCCGTGTCATCCGGGGGCTGCCATAGGTGCCGTTCGACAGAGCAAAGGCCGACCGGACATGCGCCAGCAGCACCATGTCGCCGCGTAGGCGGGGGCAAGCCGGCCGACCTTTCCAGGCAAAGTAGCCGCTTTGGCTGACACCAAGCACGCGGCTCAGACGATGGATCGGGAATTCCGCCTTCGCCCGATCGATGAGCGCAAACCTCATCGACTTCCCTCCCGGGCGAAAAAAGCGGTGGCCTTTTTCAGGATGTCCCGCTCCTGGCGGAGGATCTCGTTCTCCCGCCGCAGCCGCTTCAGCTCCGCGGTGACATCGCGCTCTGCCGCCGTCGCGGGGTCGGCAGCGCGCCGATCCCGGCTCCGGCCGATCCAGCGGACTAGCGTCGAGAGCCCAATCCCCAGATCACCGGCGATCTCGCGCTGCGACCGCCCGCTGGTTTGCACCAGACGGACCGCTTCCTCCTCGAATTCCTTCGTAAACCGTCGCTGCTGCATCATCGAGTTCCTCATAGCTCATCGGGAACTCTCCACTTTTCCGATGCAAGTCCAGCCACGTATGTGTCGAGCGCGCGATACGCCTTGCTGGTGGAGCCGACGCTGAAGTAATTGGCCCACCCGCGGAGCACGCGGTTCAACTTGTCTACGAGCTCTGTGGTCTCTTGCCAGGTACGCGCGCGGACGGTCAGCGCGTGGACGGTTTCGACCATGCGCTGGATGCTCTTCTTTGACGGTCGCAGAGCCAAGCGGGCCTGGCCCGTCGTTCGAGAGTACATTCGTCCGAACGTGAATCCCAAGAAGTCGAACTCGCCTTCCGGGACCTTGCAGATCTGTGTCTTGTCCTCGTTCACTGTCAGCTTTAGCTTACCCGTAATTTCGCGCAGGCGGTGCAGCGCCGCGCCGGCGTTGCCCCTCCGGCACAGGATCACGAGGTCGTCGGCATAGGTGACCAGGCGAGTGCCGAGGCTTCGCTCAAGGCCGAGCTTCTTCCACCCCAACACAAACCGGCGCATGTAGAGGTTCGCCAGCAGTGGTGAGAGGGGTGAGCCCTGCGGAATGCCGCGCCGGTTGTCGCGCGCCTCGGTCGTGCGTGTCTTGCGGCCTCGGTCGTCGGTTTCTTCAACGGGGCAGTCCAGCCACATCTTGATCAGATGCAGCACGCGCCGATCGACGATACGGCGCGCCACCGACTTTAGAAGGTCGGAATGCGGAATGCTCCCGAAGTAGTCCGCGAGGTCGGCGTCCACGACTTCCGGATAGCCACGAAACAGCAGCTCCTCCACCGCTACCGCGGCCTGCTGGGCGTTGCGCCCGGCGCGGTAGGCGTAGATTTCTGGTGGAAGGTCGGCGTCGAAGATCGGCTCCAGCACCAGCATCGCTGCTGTCATGCAGACCCGATCCCGCACGGTCGAGATGCCCAGCGGCCTGAGTTTGCCGTTGGCCTTCGGGATCAACACGCGTCTGATCGGCTCCGGCCGGTAGGTCTCCTGCCTGAGCGCAAGCGCCAGTTCGGCCAGCCACCGCTCCATCCCATACGCCTCGATATCCGCAAAATCCTGGCCATCCACACCCGGTGCACCCTTGTTTGAGCGGCACTGGGCATAGGCGTGCGCCAAGATGTCGTCGCGGCAGATCTTGTCGTACAGCGCGTAGAAGCGATAACCGGCTTCTGCCTTCGCTTTTGCGTGTAACGCCATCTGCAGCTTTTGAACACGTTTCGGAGTTGATAGGTTGCCCAATCTCCCGGTCCCTCGCCACTTGTTGCGTCCGTCTTGAACTAAGGCCCCTTCCCTCCACCGGCATTACCCGGCTTCAGCGGTACTACGAGCCTCTCCGCCACCCCAGAGCGCCCGGCCTGTCCCTCACGGGCGTCCGGTTGATCATCCCTGATCACGCAATGGGGCTTCCCGTGTTGCGTACGCTTTCCTTGTGTACATGCTGCCGCCACTACCCCGGTGCAGCGGCTGGGCGTAGTCTTCGCTCGTGTCACCCAACCGTGTCAGCCTTCCCCGATTCCACTTTCGGGTCGGCCTGCACATCGTCCTTTTCGAGGCTTGCTCAGCGTTCACTTGCGTTGCGGCCTGCACACTCGCACGGTTACCGTATGTCGTAACCGCTATCCGAAGGCTTCAGACACTTCGTCTGTTAGCGTCCTTGGTGGTGGTGGAAATTCGAGGGTGAGCGCGCGCCGGGCGCAATGCCCGATTACATGGAGCCCGGCGCGCGCGTGAGCGACGGGTGGTCACCGGGGAGGGTCGGCTAAGGTGGCGTTGTGACACCCATCCCAAGCCTACCGAGGACCCGATGACCGATGAGAGAATGGCGCTGGCCGAGCTGCTGCAGAAGAGCGGCGATGGCGATTTTCTGCGAGCCGTGGCGGAGGCGGTACTGCAAATTCTGATGGAAGCCGATGTCGAAGGCGTGATCGGCGCCGGGCGGCACGAACGCTCCGCCGAGCGGCTCAATTACCGCAATGGCTATCGCGAGCGCAGCCTCGACACCCGGCTCGGCTCGCTTCAGCTGAGGATCCCCAAGCTACGCCAGGGCTCGTATTTCCCGCCCTTTCTGGAGCCGCGCAAGACCGCCGAGAAGGCGCTGGTCACGGTGATCCAGGAGGCTTGGATCGGCGGCGTCTCGACCCGGCGGGTCGACGAGCTGGTCCAGGCGATGGGGCTGTCCGGTATTTCGAAGAGCCAGGTCTCCAAGCTGTGCAAGGACATTGATGAACAAGTCAACGCTTTCCTCGACCGGCCGATCGACGGCGAATGGCCGTATTTGTGGCTCGACGCCACCTACCTCAAAGTCCGCGACGGCGGCCGCATCGTCTCGGTCGCCGCGATAATCGCGGTGGCGGTCACGACCGAAGGCCGGCGCGAGATCATCGGCCTTGGCATCGGTCCTTCGGAGGCCGAGCCGTTCTGGTCGGCTTTCCTCAAGGGCCTGGTCAAACGCGGTCTCAAGGGCATCAAGCTGGTGATCTCCGACGCTCATGACGGCCTGCGCCACGCGATCACTCGCGTGCTCGGAGCGACCTGGCAAAGGTGCCGCGTTCATTGGATGCGCAATGCCTTGGCGCACGTACCCAAAGGCCAGCACACCATGGTCGCCGCCGCGATCCGCCAGGCCTTTCTGCAAGCCGATGCCGAGGCCGCGCATCAGACCTGGCGCCATGTTGCCGATCAGCTGCGGCCGCGCTGGCCCAAGCTCGCCGCGCTGATGGACGACAGCGAGCACGATGTGCTGGCCTACATCACCTTCCCGGCCCAGCATCGCACCAAGCTGCATTCGACAAATCCGTTGGAGCGGCTGAATAAGGAAGTGAAACGGCGCGCTGATGTCGTCGGCATCTTCCCCAATGAGGCCAGCATCACTCGGCTGATCGGCGCCGTCCTGCTCGAGCAGAACGATGAGTGGCTACTCCAGTGCCGTTACATGCAGATCGAGGGAATGGCTGAGCTGACGCTGCCGCTAATCGACGCCGATCCGGCCAAACTTCCACCACTGGCCGCCTGACCGATGGCCACCTCAAACTCCGCTCCGATTTACACCTCCTTGACGGACACGACCCTTCGTCTCCTCCATGTCTGCTCCGGTCGCTTCCGGCTGGAGCGGTCGCCGGGTGGGGCTTGCACCCACTGGAAAAGCGCCGCCTTGTCACGGCGCACGTGGATTGCGGGCCTTCCCCGAGAGGCGTCCCAACAGTGAGGTTGCGCCGATAGCGGCCACCCACATTAACAAGAGCTCTCAACCCGGTCTCCCCCGCCGCGGCGAGGGCCCGAGCCGCCGCATTGAAATTTCCCGGTTCGCCGTTGACGATTCGCGGCCCGCCAGATAGCGTTAACGCACGAGTGGATGTTCGCGTAAACGCGGAGTTCCGGTCCGCCGCATCGGGCGGCTGGATCGACCAAAACGAGGGAGGAATCCGACCATGTGGACGTCGTTGTGGCGAGCGGCTGCGCTTATTCTGATCTCGATATTGCTGACCGGAATGACCTATGCCGGTGGCGGCGGGGATCAGGGGCCATCGATGCGCGGACCGATCTTCGACATCACCCATTTCGACGTGCTCCCGGTTAACACAGGCACGCCCGATTCTTTCGAGCAAATCGCCTACAACGCGCTGTTTGCGTATCGCGACGCCAGCCAATCGGATGCGGGCTCCAAGAGCTTTCGGGTCGTTAATTGGCTCCTGGCTCCGAACCATTCGCAAATCATCGACGTCTGGAGGAGCCTCGATGCGTTCGAGGCACATCTGGCGCAAGCTCACAGCACCGACTTCCGGTTTGCCGTCCAGGTTCAGCCCCCTCCGCCCCCTCCGGCCTTCAACTGCTGTATCGGCAGCCCGATCGACGACCGCCAATACAGCCTGGTGAAATCATTCAACACGCCGTGGACCAGCAGCAGCCTCGCTCCGGAATCGGTCGTCGGCAACGAAAACCTTGGGCTTTTTGTCGTGACTTATGTCGATTTTCTGGAGGACGGCGACCCAGGCAAGGGCCTAGCCGAACTGATCCGTTGCGGCGCCGCCACCAGCAAGCAGTCCGGCCAACTCAGCTATACCGTCCTGCAGCAGCTCGACCGGCCAAACCGCTTCGCCACCCTGGAGGTTTGGGATTCCGTAACACATTACAACAACTGGCAGATCGATCCGACCACGACCAATTTCGACGCCAAAGTGATGCCCTTGCTCGGCTCTCCGTTTGATCACCGGCTTGACATCCTATGCGGGAAGACTTACACGGATAACGTCGGCTGCATCTCACCGTGACAATCGTCCGAGAGCAGTTGGGGGAGCGGCATCCGGATAGGGCCCCACTGTCAGGCGGGCGCGCGTTCCTTGTGCTGAGCGCGCAGCCCTTCGATCCGCGCCTCCATCTCGGGCCCGGGCCAGTCTTCGAGGAGCCAACCCGGCAACGGCTCATCGGCGCTGCTGACCGGGAGGGCCTCGTCCTGATCGGTGCGCCCGTCGGCGAACAATTGCAGCGCATGCGGCATCTCGTAATAGATCTCGAGCCGCACCAACGCCAACGGGTACAACGCCTTGCCGATTGGGGGTACGCCGCCTTGCTGATCGACAGCTTTGGTCCACGCGGCTTGCGGGAGGTATGCAATCGGGGACTGCTGGTGCCCCAGAAGCGCAGGCGCGCGACGCCTTCGATGGCGCGGCGTATCTGCGCGCCGCACCTCAGGTGCGAGCGCAGCGGATCGGGGTAATCGGCTTCTCACATGGCGGCTGGGCGGTGCTTGCCGGGCCCATCCGCCGGCCGAACGAACCGGATTTCGCCGCTGCTGTCGCTTACTACCCCGGTTGCGACCCGCGCGACCCGCCTGGCCGGCCGCTTGAAACCGACACGCTGATCCTGGTCGGCGATGCCGACGACTGGACCCCGGCGGCCCGCTGCGCCCATTGGCGCGATGCGGTTCTGACAAGCGGGCACGTGCTGGAAATGAAGACTTACCCAACGCCCGGCACGGCTTTGACGCGCCCCGCTACCGCGCATCTACGCCGGTCACTATGTCGGGCAAGACCCGAGGGCGCTGGCCAATTCCCTGATTGAGACCCGCCGGTTCTTTGACCAGCGGCTCATCGCCCAACATTGACGCGGTGCGAATGTACGATCACCATCGGCGGCCCGGCGGGCTTCTTTTTTGGGTTGGAAATCCTCATCGGGGTAAGGCCGACTAAGTGCGTTTTTGCCCCCGGGTGTTTGCCATGAATCGAGCCCAGTGTGCACTTGAGGGAGCCCGATCAATGAATTAGTCCAGTAAGGTATGATTGAACGTGCCATCCGGAGCTTGCTGCTACAACCGCGCGACGAAGGTCATAGCGCGTTGGGCTGCTGCACAGGCTTACCCTGGCGCAGCATGTTGACGCCGACCAGAACCGCCGGCACGGCGCAGACCATCCAACTGGCACTATAGTCAGCGGTCAGCCCGAGCAGCAACGAAAAGACCGCGGGGCTCGACAGCGCACCGATCTGGCCGAATGACAGCACCCCACCGGTCACCGCGCCCACTCGTCCCGGCGGCGCCAGACGCGCGGCTTCCGACAGCGTGATGCCGTGCCAGGACATCGCCGTGGCGCTGACCACCATCGCTACCGCGCCGATCGCCAGCAACGGCCAATGCGGCGTACAACGCGCCAAGCAGCCCGATGCTGACAGCCATGCCGAAGGCCAACCCGCCCAGGACGAAGTGTGGCGCGACATAGAAGCCGCCGACCCAGGCCCACAAAATGCGGCCCGGCACGCGCCACCGCAATGACGGTCGAATACAGCGATCCAGCCGCGACCAGCGGATGGCCCTGTGCGGTCATGTAGGTGACGAAATACGCAACAAACACGGCCTGCGTGCCGTTGAACGCAAAGCAAGCGAACGACAGGGAGCGCAGCTCGCGGACCGCCAGCACTGCAGTGATCGTGGTGCGCAAATCCGACAGGCGGATCGGATGCCGAGGCGATGGCTCAGTATCGAGCCGGCCATGTAATGGCTGGAGCATCAGCGCGACGGCCCAGCACAGCGCCGCGCTCGCCAGCATCGTGTCACGCCAGCCAAACGACTGTGCCGTCACGGGACCAAGATAGCCGGTAAGCAGAATGCCTGCCGGGATCGCGCACTGGGCAATGGAGAAGGCAAATGGCGCATAGCGCCTGACGGACCAGCGCCCCAGCAACTGGGAACTGGCCGGGGTTGCAACCGAAGCAACGCCGTTTCCAATCAAGGCCGACAGGACGAAGCCGACGGCACCGCCGAGGACCGCCACCGCCAAACCGGCGCCTGTAAACAGCAGGGCGATCTGGCTCATGCGAATAGCGCCGTGCCGGATGATGAAGCCGCCCGATCCCAACTGGCCGATCAGCCCGGCAAAAGCAGTCAACGAGAAATAGATCCCGACCCAAGCGGCATCGGCATGCAGTTCCGCGATGATCAACGGCGCAAGCACCGCCGGCAGCGCCCGGGCGATCGAGCCGCAGGTTTGTTGCAGAAACATCGCCGTGATCGCGATCAGCATATGGGTCAATTGAACGCTTCCTCCAGACGAGTCTGTTCCAACCATCGGCGTGCCTACCACGGACCCATTTTCCTTGTTCAGATACTCCGGGAAGCGGGAGGGGCCGCTCGTAAGCGGCTACGGCTCGGAGGCAGCTCGGAAGCGATCGAGACCTACCTCAACATCAAGATTGTGGCAGCGCGACTTGGTGTTGCGGGTTTTCGGATTCGGTATCTCACGCCGCGCTCCTTCGCCGGTTGTTCCTCGCGCGCCGAGGAACGGCCGAGGTCATTGCGCGATGACGGGTTTCAGGCAGAGGTTTCGATATCGCTCGGCGCAGTCGCCCGATGCCGGTGCGGCCGGTCGAAGTCATGATCGCGAAGATCGTGCCCTATATCGGCATCGGCTATGTTCAAGTGAGACTGATCCTGGCGGTTTCGGTCGCGGTCGGCCTCTTGGTCCTGGCCCTCAGACTCTTCATCGCCAGCAATCTCGCCTTCGGCATCACGATCTCGGCGCTCGCCCGAAACCAGATGCGAGGCGATCCAGTCGGCACAGTTCACGCTTTTGCCGTCGATCCTGCTGTCGGGCTCCACGGCTTGCCGATCTAGGCGCGATAGATCGGCGAGGCGTTCCTGATGACGCACATCCTACGGGTCGTCCGCGGTATCATTTAAGAGGCAACACCGGCGCCGAAATCTACCCAACCTGTGGCCGATCGCGGTCTTCACGCTGATCGTTGCGGCCATCGCAATCTGGTAGTACGTCGAGAAGCTGGAGTGAAGAGAATGTACTGCACGGGCGGGTCCTTTGCTCTTCGGGCGAGAGGGTCTCGAATTGGCGCCCAACGGCCGATAAGACCTGTGCGGCATTTGCAGCAGGATCACCTTGCTGCCAGCTATCAGTATGAAATTTTGGAGACCGCCCGCAGCTCGTCGGGGGTTGCGGTGGGTGCCATAGCCGAAAAATTCGAGGTATGCGGGTATCTGTTCGAACAGCATGTCTGTTCCGACCTGGTAACCGCAGCCGCGCCGTGCCACAGCTTTGAGCAGCGGCGACAGCTCGGCGGTCAGTACTACGTCTCCGACGAAGGTGTCGCTTCCGAGGCGCGTCGGGTCGAACGCCAGCGGATCGCCGTCCGACATGCCGAGCGGCGTCGCGTTTACCACCGGGCGGTATGGAGGGTCGTTGTCTCGCAGGTCAATAGTCAAGCTTGGGAAGTGCCGGCGCAGGCGGGCCGCGAGGCGTTGGGCCGCTGCTAAGTGGATATCGCACAGCGCGATCGAGCCCGGCCCCTCTACGGCAATCGCAGCGGCGATTGCAGAGCCGACCCCGCCGATCAGACAATCCGCGCCAGTAAAGTCGAAGCCCTTGCGCTTTGCCCCGCGTACAAAGCCAATGCCGTCGAACAAGTCGCCGTAGAGCGAGCCGTCCGGACGGCGAAGGATGGCATTGCAGGAGCCGGCCACCTGCGCTGCTAAAGCGGCCTCATCAAGCAGATCCACCGTGGCAACTTTGTGGGGCATCGTCACGAGCGCGCCGCGGATGTTGCTCAGGCGAAATAGCGGGCGCAGAAACGCCGCATAATCTTCGGCCCGCACGCCCATCGGGACCACCACGGCGTTGATGCCGCGCGATGCGAACCACGTATTGTAGATCATTGGCGCGGTAAAGGTCTCGGTCGGGTAGCCGAGATGGGCGATTAACTCCGTACGACCGTTGATCGTGGGCAGCGATGTGGTCGGCCCTCGTAATCCATTGCCGCCTCCTTGGGCCTGACCACCCCCTCCCGAGCTCCGGCCGATCGGCCGGCAAGGAAATCTACCGCGACGACAGGCTGAGCACGAGAGCCCGATGTGCATGCGCAGCGAGGAGTCGAGAACGCGCTAGAATGCTCTCGCTCATGGGCAGGAGGCAGCGATGCGTGCGGAGTGGTACGACCGGCAGGGAGCGGCGGACGAGGTCCTGGTCTGTGGCGAATTGCCGACGCCGGAGGCAGGTCACGGCGAGGTGCGCGTGCGGCTCGAAGCCTCCGGCGTCAACCCGTCGGACACCTATCGGCGGCGCGGTCCGCCGGCCATGGAATACCCGCGGGTCGTGACCAACAGCGACGGCGCGGGCGTTGTCGACCAGGTCGGCCCGGGGTGCCCGAGCGCTGGCTGGGTAAACGAGTCTGGCTCTACAACGGTCAGCGCAACGGCCGTTGGCAAGGAACCGCGGCGGAATACATTGCCCTCAGCGTCGATCTGGTGACCGAACTCCCCGATCACGTCTCATTCGCCGAGAGCGCGACCCTGGGCGTGCCGGGTATGACCGCGCACCGCAGCGCCTTCGTTGCCGGTCCGGTCCAGGGCAAGACCCTCCTGGTGACCGGCGGCGCCGGAGCGGTGGGCCACTACGCGGTACAGCTCGCCACCTAGGCCGGGGCGAGAGTGATCGCCACAGTCAGCTCGGCCGAAAAGGCGGACCGCGCCCGCGCCGGCGGCGCCGAACATGTCATCAATTATCGCAACGAGGATGTCGGCGCGCGCGTGCTCGACATCACCGATGGGGTTGGGGTCGATCACATCGCCGAGGTTGATTTCGGCGGCAATCTCACCGCCGCGCTGCGCTGTTTGCGGGTCAATGGGAGCATCATGATCTACGCCACCAATGGCGACCGCGAGCCGCGGGTGCCGATACGCTACCTGATGCAGAAAAACCTCTCCGTTTATTCGATGTCGCTTGCCGGCGTACCGCATCCCGATCGGCGCCGGGCACAGTCCGATATCGTTAAGGGTTTTCGGATGCCTGCCAGTCACTGGCGAGATGGGATGCACGGAGGCAGGCGTCCGAAAACCCTTAACGATTCCAGCCGTTCGTGCCAACACGATCGACGGCTCAAGTCGACCGAGGCTGTGTAAAAACGCCTAATCTGGTATTCTCTCTGGGGGTTCGGGGGGACCGGGATGAAGCGTTTTGTTGAGGGCCAAGGCCGGCGCCAGCTGATCTTGCTGCCGGATTGCTTGGACGACTACGTCGGGGAAGATAACCCTGTCCGCATCGTCGATGTCTTCATTGATGAATTGGATTTGGCGGTGCTGGGCTTTGCCGGCGTTATACCGGAAGCGACCGGCCGTCCCTCGTACCATCCCGTGACGCTGCTGAAGATTTATCTCTACGGTTATTTGAACCGGGTTCAGTCGAGCCGGCGGCTCGAACGCGAAACGCAGCGCAATATCGAGCTGATGTGGCTGACCGGGCGGCTGATGCCCGACTTCAAGACGATCGCCGACTTCCGCCGGGACAATGGCGAGGCGATCCGGGCGGTGTGTTCCCAGTTTGTGATGTTGTGCCGCCAGCTGGGCCTGTTCACCCGCGCCGTTGTTGCGATCGACGGCAGCAAGTTCAAAGCGGTCAACAATCGCGACAAGAACTTCACGGTGGCCAAGGTCGGCAAGCGCATCGAGCAGGTCGACGCCGGCATCGCGCGTTACCTGGCGGCACTGGACCGGGCCGACCGCGACGAGAGCGATGTCGCTGAAGTCAAGTCGGTCCGCCTGAAGGAGAAGATCGCCGGCTTGCGTCGACAGATGCAGTCCTTGAAGAAGATGGAGCAGACGGTTCGGGACGCGCCCGACCAGCAGGTCTCGCTGACCGATCCGGATGCGCGGTCCATGGCCACCAGCGGGCGCGGAACCGGCGTGGTCGGCTACAATGTGCAGATCGCCGTCGACGCCGAGCACCATCTAATTGTGGCCCACGAGGTGATCAACCAGGGGCACGACCGCAGCCAGCTCGCACCCATGGCGCTCAAGGCGCAGCAGGCCACGGGCTGCGAGCAGGTCACCGCCCTGGCCGACCGCGGCTACTTCAGCGGCGACCAGGTTCTGTCGTGCGAAGGCACCGGCGTCGCACCTATCGTACCCAAGACCCTGACGTCAAGCGGGACCAAGCGCGGCCTTTTTGCCCGGCAGGACTTCATCTACGACGCCGAGCACGACCACTACACCTGCCCGGCGGGCGCAAAACTCACCAAAATCCATCGCCGCGCCGATCACACCGAAGACTTCGACCGCTACCGCCACCTGAGCGCCTGCTTCACCTGTCCGCTCAGACCCCAATGCACGCCGACCCCGCGGCGGATCATCAAGCGCTGGGAGAATGAGGTCGTGCTCGACCGGATGCAGGCCCGGCTCGACCGCATGCCCGAGGCCATGGGGGTGCGACGACAGACCGTCGAACACCCGTTCGGGACCCTCAAGGCCTGGATGGGCGCCACCCACTTCCTGACCCGGACCCTGGACAAGGTCCGAACCGAGATGAGCCTCCACGTTCTGGCCTATAATCTGAAGCGAATGATCACGATCTTCGGTGTGGGACCGCTGATGGCGGCGATCAGAACCTGATCGCCCCGCTCAAGCCGCCGACCCAGTATCAACCGGGCCTCGACTGTCACGGCCAGGAAACCCGGCGCTTCGCTTACGTTCATATGACGCGTTTTTCCACGCCCTCGACCCAACTGCGACATTGGCCACACGCGTCGGGGGCGTCCGCTACCCGATGTGACAAATGGTGTATCGCGGCGGCTGCGGCTCACGTTTGGATGATGAGTGCGCATCCCCTTCTGTGACGATGAGTGAATCGAGGTCGGCACGACCTCGAACATCGAGGAAGGAACGATGAGATGACGCATTTCGTTGGTCTTGATGTGTCGGTGAAGGAAACGTCGGTATGCGTCGTCGACGATGCCGGCAAGGTGATCTTGGAGCAGAAAGTACCGACCGAGCCGGCCGATATCATCGCCGTTTTGACCTCGCTCGGCGTGACCTTCGGTCGGATCGGGATCGAAGCCGGCCCGCTGTCGCAGTGGCTGGTCAATTCTTTGACGGCGGTCGAGCTGCCGGTGACCTGCGTGGAGACGCGGCCCATGAAGGCTTTGCTGACAGCGCAGCAAATCAACAAGACGGACCGCCACGATGCGCGCGGGATCGCGCAGATGATGCGGGTCGGCCTGTTCAAGCCGGTGCATGTGAAGACGCTGGCTGCCCAGGAACAGCGCATGTTGCTGACCAGCCGCAAGCTGCTTCAGCGCAAGCTATTGGACGTGGAGTCCGAATTGCGCGGCACGCTGCGCAATTTCGGTTTGAAAGTAGGCATCGTCAGCGGCTCTCGATACGAGGCGCGGGTGCGCGAGCTCGTCGCGGGCTTTCCCGGGCTGGACGCGATCGTCGAGCCGCTGCTCGCCGTCCGCCGGGTGATGCGCCAGCAGTTCGCCGTCCTGCACAAGATGCTGCTCGACATGGTCCGCGCCGACCCGGTGTGCCGACGACTGATGACCGCCCCAGGGGTCGGCGCAGTGGTAGCGCTGACTTACCGTGCGACGGTTGACCAGCCGCAACGTTTTGTCCATTCCCGGGCGGTCGGCGCGCATGTCGGCCTGACGCCGAAGCGCTACCAGTCGGGCGAGATCGGCTACGACAGCGGGGTGTCCAAATGTGGCGACGCCCTACTGCGCACAATGCTCTACGAAGCCGCACACTCGCTGCTTACCCACAGTGGGAAATGGTCGTGGCTGAAGGCGTGGGGCATGCGGGTGGCTCAGCGGCGCGGGATCCGTCGCGCCATCGTCGCGGTCGCCAGGCGCCTGGCCGTGGTTCTTCACCGGATGTGGGTCGATGGCAGCGAGTTCCGCTGGAAGAAGGACAGCGCCGCCGCTCCTGCGGTTGCCTGAACCATCGGCGGAGAACGCCGGAATATTGCAGGCAAGGAGATAACGCGTTCTGCTCCGGCAGCAAAATGTCCTCACGGGGACGACGGGTGGGGTGAGTTCGTAAGGTCCGCCGATCCTGCCGCCGACCAGCGGCAAGGGCGCCCGAAAGATTGTATGTATTAGTCAGTACTTGATCTGACAGACGCTGTCGGCTGTTTGAGCCAGTATGGCTGTGGTCCGTGGTCAAGCGGCCATGAGTTTCTCCTTTGCCAGGGGGAGTGCGTCAAGAAAGGTCTGCATCGGGGTCTTGCCAAAGCACCAGCGGCCTTGATGCGATCTGACCTCGTTGTAGTCGACCAGCCAGGCATCGAGATCGGCCTGCAGCTCGTCGATCATACGATAGATCTTCTTGCGGAAGGCGATCCGATAGAACTCGTCCAAGACGATGCGGTGAAAGCGCTCGCAGATGCCATTGGTCTGTGGGCTCTTGGCCTTGGTGCGGCTGTGGTCGATGTCCTCGACCGCGAGATAGAGCTCGTATTCGTGGCTCTGGGTGCCGCAAAACTCGGTGCCGCGATCGCTCAGCATGCGCGACAACCGGATACCGTGCTCGTCGTAGAACGGCACCACCCGGTCATTGAGGGTCTGAGACGCGCACTTGGCCCCAGGCGGGCTGCTCGATCGCCATCTCGACCGCCGCCTGTTCGATGTCGACCGGGGTGCGGTTCTTCAGGATCGGCTTCTTGCGGCTGATCTCCTGCAGCGCCAACTCGCCGCCTTTGTCGTAGAGCTCCTTGAAGCGATAAAAGCTGTCGCGGCTGTACCCCATCATTTTGCACGCTTGGCTGACATTGCCGAGCTGCTTGGCCAGTTCGAGCAGCCCAACCTTCGCTCGGATAATCTTCTGGTCCTGGGTCATAGGTCGTGATCTCCGTCCCGCCGGCAGGGCGGGTCGCGGTCCCAACTCCGGGTGAGAACCGCGCCCACCCTCCGGCTCCGTTTCGGAAACCAACAACGACTGTCAGCTTAAGTTCGAGCTAATACAGATTGTACCGTCCCATCCTTCTCATCCCATCATGAGGCGGCTTGTGCAGACCTCGAAGAGAAGCGAGAGCCCCGTGTTGATCATCAGCCGAAGCGAAAAAGGGCAACGGCATGCGGTAATCAGAGCGGGGCTTGACACTGGCCGCGATAGAGAAGCGGACCTTTGGACCTTGAGCGTGCTCGCGAAAGAACGGGCCGTCCTTATGACCCACTCCCGACACTGGCGCGCAGTTCATCGGGGGTTTGGGACAACGCGGCACCACGCAGCCGTCGATCAACGACATCGAGGCCGCGTATGCTCTTTTTCGGCAGTATCGCGAGTGATTGTCTTTTAGCCTTGACTAAAAATGCCACCACCGAACTCGTCATCAGAGGACCACATAGGTGGCCATCTTCAAAGCCTCTTCTCGTCGCCTCATGGGCTGCTTGGGGTCGATCTTCTCGGCGCAAAAGAGTTCGACGTGTTCGGCCAAGCCGGTCTGTTGCAACCAAGTTGCTGGGTCCGGCTTCCTCCCCGGGGCTTTCCCTCCCTTGCTACCGTCGAGCGATGCCCTAAAAGGTTTCAAAGTACTCGCGCTGCTCCCAGTCCGTGACGTATGACTGAAAGCGTCCGATTTCGTGACGCCGGACAGAGACATAGTGATCGATGAACTCGTTCCCGAGCGCTTCCTGGAACATCGTCGATGCGGACAGCGCCTCCACGGCTTCGTTCAGGCTGCTCGGCATGGGCGGCCTTTGCGTCTGCGCATAAGGATCCGGCAGCGGGCTGCCGGGATCGATTTGGTTTGCGATGCCGTCCAACCCGGCAATGATCTGCGAGCCCATATAGAGATACGGATTGGCCGCCGGATCGCCGGACCGGTTCTCGATATGGGTCCCGAGATCTCCCATGCCGCCGACCAGGCGGCACATCGCACCCTTGTTGTCGCAGGACCACACTACCCGATTGGGCGCCAAAGGATTGGCGTTCAGCCGCTTGTAGCCGGTCATCGTCGGATTGGAGAAAGCGGTCGCCGCCCTTGCATGCTCGAGCAAACCTCCGACGAAGTGCAGCCCGGTGTCCGACATCAGCACACCCGCCTCGGCGAAAGCGTTCTTACCGGTCGCTGCATCAAAGAGCGACTGATGCAGATGCCAGCCGCTCGAATACACGTTCGGAAGCGCCGGCTTTGCCATGAAGGACGCCAGCAAGCCCGAACGGCGGGCGACCTGTTTCACCGCGGCGCGCAGTATGACCACAGCGTCTGCCGCGGCCATATTCTCCAGGGGATCGAGCGATATCTCGATCTGGCCCGGCCCCCACTCGGCTTCCAAAATCCGCAGCGGCAGACCGACACCGATCAACGCCTGGCGAATGGGCGTGATGATTGGCTCCAGATCGTCCAGCACATTGTCGGACATGTATTGGTACCCGTGGCGCAAAGCCTCGACACCCGGCGGTAGTGACGGCTGGGTGCAATCAGAAAGACCATTTCGGGGGTCGCTGATCTTCAGGATATGACATTCGATCTCCACACCGCCGATATACGTCAACCCTTGTTGCTTCAGCCGATTGCAGGCGGTCTGCATGACCAAGCGGGGGTCGAACGGGCAGCGCTCGCCGGACGAGCGGTAGAGGTCGCTCAGCACCCAGCCGCATTTATGCGCCCAAGGCAGAACCCGGAAGGTGGCGGGGTCCGGGACTGCAAAGATGTCAGCCCAGACACCACCTATGGCATCGCCGTGAGCAAAGACATTTTGGAAAATGCTATTGGCGGAATCCATGCCAAACAAGGCCGCCGGGAACGCCACCCCATTGCGTGTCACCTGAGAAAACAGTCGCGCTTCGACCGGTCGCACCCGGGCGATGCCATGCGTGTCGACGATGGCGATGCGGATCACCTCCAGCTTCTCTTCGTCGATCAGAGCGAAGATGCGCGCCAGTCTTTCCTGGCGCTCCGGCGCATCTTGTCCGGTAAGGGCCACGAAATTGGGTCGACCGAGCGAGTTCTCGGCCGCGCTTGTCATATTCGCATTGCTGCTGTCAGGCGGCATTTCTGGCGTCTCCCGATGATGCTGAACGGCAAGGCGTTACCGCATTTGCCGAAATCGGCACCACAAAAGCCAGAAGGAACTTTGCAGGTGCTCATTTTTCGTACGGTACTGTGACCATCCGATTTAACCGGATGGCCGAATGTTGTGGTTGATCCGGAACAGGTTGCCCGGATCATACTTATTCTTGAGCGTGACGAGCCGGTCGTAGTTATCGCCATAGGCAGCACGGGCGCGAGGATCGGCCTCCGCTTCCAGGTAATTCACATAAGCGCCGGGCACCATGAACGCATGCATTGCCTCCCAGCACTCGCGCGTCCACACGATGTTTCGCTCGGCCTCGGATGGCTCTTCCCAGCTCGACAGCACCAGGAAATTGAACGGATGCTGCCGGTGAGCGAATGCAGTTTGGGAGGCGCCAACTCGCGAGACGGCACCGCGGACAGTTTCGAGCCACGGCCCCGTCGTGTACGGCGAAGGTGCTGTCAGCGCATAGCGGTGGAAGATATCAATGGCCTCGTCTGGCAATCCATGCAGGAAGTTAGCCTTCCAATAAGCCTGACGACCAGGGGGAAACCAGGGGTCGAACATGCTTTGCATCTGGACATAGCTCATCGGTCGGAACAAATCCGCAAGCGGCGAGCCGAACCCCCGCAACGGCGCGAGCACTTTCTCCCCCTCTTCCAACGGACCAGAATAGCAGCCCGCGACGCCGATCACTGGAACGCCGTCAAGGGTGCAAATGCGCCCCACCTGCGTTGTAAGCTCATCAGGACCGGAAAAGGCGAAGTCCCGATAGAAACGCAAAACTTCGCGAGTTTGCTCGACGGGATAGAGTACGCCGCCACCAAAGATGGGGCCGAGCTGATGCAGCCGATACTCGAAGGACGTGACGACGCCGAAGTTGCCTCCGCCGCCGCGCATGCCCCAGAACAGGTCGGGGTTTTCCTGTTGGCTCGTCTTGCGCAGCCGTCCATCAGCGGTGACAACATCCATGGCGATGACGTTGTCGCACGCCAGACCATGTTTGCCGATTAGCCAACCCATGCCGCCGCCAACGGTCAATCCAGCGATACCAGTGGTGGAGATCACTCCCATTGTGGTCGCCAGGCCGAAGGCCTGCGTTTCGCGGTCGAATTCGCCGATGGTGAGGCCAGGTTCGGCGCAGACAGTTCGAGTGGCAGGATCGACGCGGATACCTTTCATGGCCGATAGGTCGATCATGAGCCCGTCGTCACAGATCGCCTTGCCAGCGATACTGTGGCCACCACCGCGTATCGAAACGGGAAGGCCTCGCTCGCGGGCAAATTCGACGCAGGCAACGACGTCCGCCGCCCCCGCGCATCGCGCAATGATCGCGGGGCGCCGATCGACGACCCGGTTAAAGACGACACGCGCGGCGTCATAGCCAGGCTCGCCAGACGTGAACGACAGCCCCCGCAGGGATCCCCTGAACGCCGTTATATCAGCTTGCGAAACCATCACCGGCCTCCCCGCGTGCGTACCTCACGCGGCTGCATTCCAGATATCGCGATGCAATAACCACTTTCCGTCGAGGCGCTTCCACACAACGACAAACTTGATCTTGACCGTCTCGGCGTTGCCGCCCGGCGGCGCTAGGATCATCGTCGCGTGCCCGACTTCACTTGCCATGTCACCGGCGAAATCGAGGTTGTCGCTACCGATCCGGAAGCTCCTCATGCCGTGCTCCTTGATGGCGGACGCCCAGAGCTGCTTGACTGACTCCTTGCCCTTGACGATCGGGCCGTCCGGCGGCAAGGCCATGACATCGGGCGCGAGCAAGGCGGCGATGCGGTCTAAGTTCCCTGTCTCGACAGCGAGCTCGAAAGCACGGTTGTTCGCGGCGATCTCGGCGGCACTCATGGTTCGGGCGCTCCCTTCGACACTACCGGGTTGAATTGGCCGGGCCATCTTCCTCGCGCGATGCCACCCGCAGATCACCGTGGGGTAACCGGCTGGTAACAAGGTCTCGTCTTGAGGTACGATCGGGGGAGCTGGCGTGTTCGCGGGTGGATTGGATGCGCAGCCGGATCATGGTGATCGGCCGGGATGTGGGGCAGCGCGCAAGCCTTGCACGACTGCTGAACACCCACGGTTACCGCGTCGAGATCGCGGAGAGTGCCGCGCATGCCTACCGCATCGGCTTCAAAGGGATTGCGCTGGCGATCGTGGCTCCCGATGGACTTGGTCCCACGGGACGAGTCCTGTTGCACAAGCTGCGGACCGCAATCGGCAATGTCCTGCTCGTCGATACGCCTGGCGCCGAACGGGATCGGCGGGCCGATCTCATCGAAGCATCGGACGAAGACGGCGTGCTCGCCCGGGTAGCCGAGGTGCTGGTACCTGCCGGGGAACCCGAGGCCCCGGAGCCGGTGCTGCATTTTGGCGGCTATCGCCTAGATCTCGGGGGCCATTGTTTAACCGATCAAACGGGAAACGATGTTCCGCTCACGCACGGCGAGTTCGGTTTGTTGCGGCTATTTGTGCAGAGAGCCGGGAGGGTGCTGTCGCGGGACCAGTTACTGCACCTCCAGGCCGGGCGCGATGCGGAGACCTTCGACCGCAGTATCGACATGCAGATTGTTCGGCTACGCCGCAAGATCGAGCCGGACCCCAAGCGCCCGACCCTGATCGTCACTGTGCCTCGCAGCGGCTACAAGTTCGCGGCGAGGGTGCAGCAGGCGGAGGTCGCCGTCCCGCCGAAGCCGATCGTCGCCGAACCCACGGCCAAACCTGCCACCGCAGAACGGCGCTACGTCACGGCTCTAGCCGCCGAGGTGCTCGCCGCAGAAGGGACTAGGCTGCCGGACGATCCGGAGGAACTACGAGCCCTCGTCGATCTCTGGCGGCGATATGCCACCGCAATTGTCGCTCGTCACAGCGGAGTGGTGGCAGGAAGCCGTCTGCGCGAGGTGCTCGGCTGTTTCGGCTATCCGGTAGCCCAAGAGCATGCTGCCGAGCGCGCGCTCCACGCGGCTCTCGCAATGGCCGGACGATCGCTTGAGGCGGACATGGCGCTCCCCCCCTGCCTTGCAGTCCGCGTTGGTGTGGCCAGCGGCCTCATCGTAGCCGACGCAAATGGCGAGGTTCTTGGGGAAGCGCCGGGGGAGGCCACGCAGTTGCTACATTTTGCTGAATTGGGGCGGGTCATCATTGCGCCGAGCACGCGGCGGCTAGCCGGCGATCTGTTCACGTATCGGGACCTTGGTCCGTTTGCGGTAAAGGGTGTCGCCGGGCCACTGTCGGCGTGGCAAGTGCTCGGCCAGAGCGCACTCGGCAGCCGTTCCGAGGCCCTTTATGAGACCACAGTAACGCCGATGGTTGGTCGCACGGAGGAACTGAATACGCTGCTGCGGGCTTGGCAGCAGGCGAAATCCGGGGAGGGCCGCCTCGTGCTGCTTTGCGGCGAGCCGGGCATCGGCAAATCGCGACTGCTCGCTGCACTGGAAGAAGAGCTTGGAGCAGACCCGCATACGAGCCTGCGTTATTTTTGCTCACCGCTGCGTCAGGACAGCGCACTTCATCCGATCGTGGCGCGCTGGGAGCAGGAGGCCGGCTTCGCACACGGGGATACGGCCGAGGAGCGCCTGCACAAGCTGGAAACGATTGTCGCACCAGTCGGCCTGCTATCCGAAGATGTCGCACTGATAATGGCCATGCTGTCGGTACCGACAGCAAATCGTTATAAGCAGCCCGAACTTACCCCGCAACAGCGCAAGGAGCGAACGTTTGCTGCACTGCTGCGGCGGCTAGAGAGGATCACACATAGCCGTCCAGTTCTGATGCTATTCGAGGACGCGCAATGGGCCGACCCTAGCTCGCTTGAGTTACTCGACATTTTGATCGACGGGCTGGCTCGGCTGCCGATCCTGCTGGCTATATCGTTCCGGATCGAATTCGTCGCGCCTTGGATCGGCCGTGCTGGCACCAGTCTGATTGCGCTAAGCCGGCTGAACCGAAGGGAGTCCGAGACGCTGGCGCAAATGACCGCGGACCGAGTACTCGAGCGCGACCTCTTGGACCGGATTATTGCGCAGACAGATGGCGTGCCGCTCTTCATTGAGGAATTGACCAAGGCCGTGCTGGAAACCCCCACTGACCACAATGGCACATCGCTGTCGCTTGCCGTTCCAAGTACGCTGCAAGCGTCACTGATGGCGCGGCTCGACCGACTGTCGTCAGCGAGGGAGGTCGCACAGATCGGCGCGGTTATCGGGCGTGAATTCTCCCATGCGTTGCTAATGGCCGCAGCCCTGCTGCCCGAGACTCAGCTTGAGCAGGGACTCGGCGAACTAATCGCCTCAGGGCTCGCCGTTTGCCGTGGCGCGCCGCCCGATGCCGTGTATACTTTCAACCACGCTCTCACCCGCGACGTGGCTTACACAAGTCTGCTCAAGGGCCGGCGTCAAATCTATCACCAGCGTATCGCCAGCATACTGGAGGAATTCGACGACGGTTTCGTCCGCGCGACCGAACCGGAGCTGCTCGCCTATCATTATCAGCAAGCCGGGGATTGCAGTGCGGCCCTCGCCCGTTGGATCGCGGCCGGTGATCTTGCGGAGCAGCGCGGCGCCAATGCGGAGGCCATCGCTCATTATCAATCGGCGAAGGCACTGACCGAGAATGCAGATCTGTCGGCGGCCGACCATGCCCGGGCTCCAGAAGTCCTGCTGAAGCTGGGCAACGCGCAATGGCAAACCGCCGGCTATCAGGCCGAGGAAGTCATGCGGTCGTACCAGGAGGCGCGCGAGGCCGCGGTGGCTTTGGACCAGCAGGACGAGGCCGCGGAGGCCGGCATTCGCATGTCGTTATTCCTCCTCAGCAGTTGCCGCCATCGCGACGTCCTGGATGTCGTCGGGAACATCTTATGCGGTCAACCGGATCGCTTGCGTCCGGAAACGCTTGTGCACTTGTGGGTGATGATTGGCGGCGCCCATTGCCAGATCGGGGATTTCCAACAGTCGCTGGCTTTCTCGGAGAAGGCAATCGCGTTGGATGATCAGGTCAATTGCACGCACAAGGCGCCCTGGGCGGGCGCCGACCCGGCCATCGTCGCCCGCGACCTGGTCGAAATGGCAGCGCGACCATTGGGCTACCTCGACCGGTCACTCGCGGTTTCGGAGCAAGCCATGGCGATCGCCCTAGAGCGGGGTCACCAGTTCTCGATCGTCTGGGCTAGCGTGGCGCGTATTCTTGCGCTGACGAGTTTCGGTCGCTACGCCGAGGCCGTCGCCTGCGCCGACAATGCGATCGCAATTTGCGAGAAACACGGCTTCGAGACGCGCATCGGCAATGTCCTTCAGCATCGGGGGCCCGCGTTGTTCGAACTCGGCGACGAAGAACGAGGTCTCGCGGATATTGGACAGGGAGTGGCCCTTTGGCGTGAGCGAAACGGCATCTTTTTCCTGGCGCGCAACCTGGCGAAACTCGGCGAATATCAACTGCGCGTGAACCAGCTCGAACCTGCGCGCGTGAGCCTCGATGAAGCGGAACAGCTGGCCGAAACCACCGACGAGAAAATGCACCTTGCGGAAATCGTCCGTCTGCGCGGCCGCCTCTGGCAGACGAAGGGTGATTACGATCAGGCTCGGCTTTGCTTTGAGCGGGCGATTGCTCGGTCGCGCCAGCAGCGAGCACGCCTGTTCGAGCTGTATGCTGCGCGAGACCTCGTCAGGCTTGCCAACGAAACAGGTGGTTCCACCGAGGCGCTCGAGAAGCTCCGCGCCATCGTGGACTGGTTCCCGGTTGCTCTCGACTTTCCGGTCCTCACCCAATGCCGCACGCTGCTGCGTTAGGCAGCACCGCTAGAACCTCGACGCATACTGCATGGCGGCGCCCCTCATTGTGACAGGCGCTCCTATGGCCTGTTCGGTCAGATTGATCCCGCCAATGAAAGCGACTTCCGGCGGCTTGCTCGCATCAATAAGCCAGCTCTCCTGATGATGGAGATAATGTCTATGCGCTCGATCCCAGCAAGCGCGAAAACGGGATCCTCGGTCACGGATATTGCAAGGTCGCTGGGCGATCCTGAAAAGGTACGACCTAGAGCCACGCCTTTAGCGGATCGGTACCGACCGATATCTAGCGGGCAGTTTGAGAGCGGGAGAACCGCTAACATGTTGGAATACTTTCCGCTAATGGCACGTCTCATCCGTCACGCTCTGAGCCGTGGCAACGTGCTTGAAGGTCCGTTGACGGATCGGATAGCCGACGCTGGAAACCCCGGGTGCCAAGGGCAGGTAGCCACCCTACTGAGCCGATCCCGACGGGTATTGCGAACGGCAGGTGTGGGGGCAAAACGCGTCGTCGCCGGCATAGATCAGCGCCCCGCTGTTGCGCGCGAGGCGCACAGCGGTTTGGATCGCGTCGAGGGTCAGTCCGAACTCCCGGTGGCTTGTTTGCCCGAACTCATATGCCAGACGCGGGCGGGCGAGAGCGGCAGCTGGTTCGGCATCGCCCCGAACGAGGCCAGAGCATTGGCGACGGCGTTGGCCATCAGGCCGCCGATCGGGATGATCGGCCCCTCGCCGGCGCCCTTGACGCCGAGCGGGTTGCTCGGAGAGGGGTGGTTTTCGAGCGCAATCGCGCGGATCTTCGGAAAATCGGTCGATGTCGGGATCAGGTAGTCGGCGAGGTTGCCGGCCAGCAACTGCCCGTTTGCGTCGTAGACGAGGTTCTCCAGGAAAGCGCCGCCCAGCCCTTGGACCATGCCGCCGATCGCCTGGCCGTGCAATGTCAACGGGTTGACGATGCGGCCGACATCCTCGACGACGAGACAGTCAAGCAATTCGACGTCGCCCGTCCCTAGGTCGACCGCGACATGCGCCGCGGCCGATCCGTAGGTGTAGGTCAGCCGGTTGTCGTTGCCGAATGCCGTCGTGACCTGCAGGCCATCCGCCGCCAGCTCGGCGAACGCGAGCGAGCGCCCGTCGGGAGCACGGGCCCATCCATCCGCCAGTTCGACCTGTTCGGCGGCACAGCCCAGCCGTGCGCCGGCGGCGGCGCGGATCTTGGCGAGCAGAGCATTCGCCGCCTCGAACACCGCCGAGCCGCCGAGCACCGTCGAGCGCGAAGCGAAGGCGCCGTAGCCCTCGTCGAGAAACGGCGTCGAGCCGTGCAAGACGCGCACCTGGCCGAGCGGCAGGCCGAGCGTGTCCGCCGCGATCTGCGCCATCACCGTTTCGAGGCCCTGCCCGACCGCGGTCGAGCCGACATAGACCGACACCGTGCCATCCGTTTCGAGCTCGAGCCGCGCCGTCTCCTTTGGACCGGCTCCACCGCCCTCGATAAAGCAGGCGACCGCGATGCCGTGATAGCGCCCGTCGATCTCGCGGCCCTGCAGGGCACGCTTTTCCTCCCAGCCGAACTCGGCAAGACAGCGTTCGAGGGTCTCGCGATAATCGCCGCTGTCGCACTCGGTATCGACCGCCGGACCGCCCGGCTCCAGCCGTGGCAGCCGGTACGGCATCTCGCCGGCGCCGATCAGGTTGCGCCGACGCATCTCGGCGCTGTCGATCCCGAGATCGCGCGCGGCCAACTCGATCACCCGCTCGCAAAAGAACGAGCCCTCGTAGCGGCCGGGGGCGCGATAAGTGCCGGACGGGGTCTTGTTGGTCAGCAGCGCCGTTGAGGTGATCTGCACATTCGGCACGCGATAGGGGCCGGCCGGGGAGGCATTGCGCCAGGGTGCGCGGCTGGATCAACCCATTGGTGCGGACATAGGCCCCGAGATCGACAAAGACCTCGCCGCGCAAGCCGAGGATCGTGCCGTCGCTGCGGCAGGCGATCTCGACCTCGCAATCCGCCTCGCGCGCATGGTTCATCGCCGTCAGATGCTCGCGCCGGTCCTCGATCCAGCGGACCGGGCGGCCGACATGCCGCGCGGCGAACGGGATCAGATAGTCCTCGGGATAGAACTCGCCGCGGGCGCCAAAGCCGCCGCCAACATCGTTCTCGATCAGGTCGACCTGGGCCGGCGACAGGCCCAGCATCGCCGCCAGGGTATCGCGGTTGAAGAACGGCACCTTTGCGGCGCCCAGCACCGTCATCCGGCCCTCTACCGCATCCCATTCGGCAAGCACGCCGCGCGGCTCCATCGGCAGCGCCGTATGGCGCTGCACCGAGAACCGCTCGCGCCTGATGTAGTCGGCATCGCGAAACGCCGCGTCAGCGTCACCCTTGACCCCAGTAAAGATCATCGCAGCGTTTGTGCCGGCTTCCTCAAACAACAGGATGTCGCCTCGCCCGGAAGCCCGCCGATGCGGAACCGGCGGCAACTCCTCGATATCGAATGCGATCGCACCGAGCCCGTCCTCGGCCAGCGCCGTGCTGTCGCCCAGCACGACCGCGATCGGCTCGCCGACATAGCGCACGCGGTCGGCCGCGATTACCGGCTGCAGAAACCGCTCGGTCCCGGGCAAGGGCAGAAGGCGCAGCGGGATGCGCGGCACGGCCCCGATCTCCGCTGCCGTGATGACGGCGCGCACCCCGCTTATGGCAAGCGCGGCGGTGGCGTCGATTGCGGTGACGAGGCCGTGCGCGATGGGGCTGCGCAGGATGGCCGCATGCAGCATGCCCTCGCGCTGCAAATCGCCGACAAACTCGCCGCGGCCGCGCAAAAAGCGCAGATCCTCGATCCGCTCGACCGGGCTGCCGATATAGCGGTTCGTCCCGATCATGGCTGGTTGGCCTTCCGGTAGGCGGCGCGCGCTTCGAGCACCGCCTCGACGATCGGGATATAGCCGGTACAGCGGCACAAATTGCCCGACAGCACCGAGCGGATGCGGTCGGCATCGGCATCGGGCTCCTCGGTCAGCAGCGCATGCGCCGTCGTCAACATGCCGGGGGTGCAGAAGCCGCACTGCAAGGCGTGATGCTTGCGGAAGGCGGTCTGCAACGGGGTCAGCGCGTCGTCGCTCGACAGACCCTCGACCGTGACGACGCTGGCTGCCGTCAGCCTGCACCGCCAGCATCAGACAGGCGCGGACCGCGGCGCCGTCGACGATGACCGTGCACGCGCCGCAGGCGCCATGCTCGCAGCCGAGATGGGTTCCAGTCAGGCGTAGCACCTCGCGCAGGCAATCGGCGAGGTGCATGCGCGGCTCGACATCGACCGCGACGGGATCGCCATTGAGCCGGAAACTTACCCGCATCACGCACTCCGTTGCTGAGCTGCGGCCGCGCAAGCCGCGCTCGACGAGCGTCGCCACCAGGCCGCGGCGATAGGCGGCGTCGGCATGCAAATCGTCCGGCGGGTCCACCTCTTCCGCGCCGCGGTCGCCGCCGCCTCGCGGATCAGATTGTCGTCGACGGCGTGGCCGTTCAGCATCGTCTCGACCCCAGTCAGCCGATGCGGGCGTCGGCAGGCGCCGATCACACCGACATGCGCATTGCTCACTACCCCCTGCCGGTCCTCATCATAAAACAGCAGCGATGCCAGCGAGCGCGAAATCGCCTTGCACGCCGGGCATATTTTCGGAAGGCCCAGCGCCGACTGCTTGGCCATTACGGCAGGTGCAGCTCGGTGATGATCTCGTCCGGCTGGCGGAGCGTCGACAGCGGCCCGGTGAAAAAATCGCCGGCGCGTACCGTGCGCGATCCGGCCGGGCCGACAAGGGTGATTTCGCCTTCGCAGGTCACCGCGATACCGGGCAATTCGGCGGCCGGGTCGGCATGCGCGAGACTGCCTCCGACGGTGCCACGGTTGCGGATCTGGTAATGCGCAACATGCGTGACGGCCGCGTGCAGCAGCGGATGCGTCGCCGCCAACCGCTGATCGTCCTCGATGTCGCACCAGCGTACCAGCGCGCCGAGCCGCAAGCCGTCATCATCCACAGCAATATCACCTAGCCCGGTCAGCCGCCGCAGATCGACCAGCAGGCTCGGCGTCGCCAGCCGGAAAGCGAGAACCGGCATCAGGCTTTGTCCCCCGGCGATGACGACCGCTTCGGGATTCGACGCAAGCAGGTCGATTGCCTCCCGAAGGGTGGCGGGAGCCTGGTAATCGAAGGGCGCTGGTTTCATTGCTAGGCCTCGCCAGGCAAGACCAAACGGGGAGCAAATTGCACGCCAGCGTTCGCGCGAGCGCCGAGTGCGCAACCCCCGAACGATCGCATGAGCATCGCGAACCCGCAACCGCGCTATCGTCGGGGCAAAGACAGCGAACCCACACGCGCTTACTTCGGCATGACGCCGTGCGGACCGTGCGGTCGTGCGGAGAGACGCATGACGCATCGCACTCACCTGGCCTCTCGGATGCGCTTCGGGTTCAGCAGGCGCGACATCATCGGGGGGGGGGCCGCCAAGCCGATTTCTGCGTGTTCGACGCCGGCAGCATCATTGATCATGCCAGCCTCGGCGAGCCCACCGCTGCCGGCCACCGGCATCGAACGGTCTTTCGTCGACGGCTCCGATCGCGCCTGCCCTCAGGCCAGATGCGGGCTATAAGCCGCACACGCTGATTGGATCTGCACTCAAGACTTTGCGGCGATAGGCGTATTTCAAAACCTTCTAGTGCCGGACGATGCCAGCGCGATGCTCAACGCCTGCCTACTACGAGCCGAGGTCACCCACACCCACGGCAGCGGTCGAACTACGAGAGCGCCTTGTGATATTAGCTTGACCCGTAGGGCCACCACAAAGTACAATAGTACTTTGTAGAACCGTGGACGCGGATGCCGGTCGGCGATTGGAGCGAAGCGAACAACGCGCAACGCACGCGGCAGCCGCCGACGCGCCGCCGTTCATGTTCGCTAGGCGGCGCTGCGGAGCCTCTGGTGGCCCTTGCGCGCCTTCTCGCCCGGCAGACGGCCCGTGAAGTGTACCGCAATACGGGTGCGGTCGGGAGGCGATTGACGGATCCGGCCCGATGACTTCGCCATCTCTGCCCGAGTGGATCCCCCGCCGTTTGTTGACCGTGCCCGAGTTAGCCGAGCTCTTGCAACAGAGCGAACGACAGGTTTGGCGTCTGATCGCCGATGGCCGGCTGCAGGTGCGCAAGATCGGAAACTCGACGCGGGTCACGCCAGAGGCAATCGCCGCGCTTCTCGGGCTCATGTGACTGGATATGCCAGGAACTGACAATATTGTTGTGGGCATGGGACTTAAAATCCTCTCGTTAATACTTAATATGGTAAAAAGAGGTGCCTTGTATACTGGAGTATTCACGATTATGTACTGCAGTCACAACCTGTCATCACGAGGCAGAATATGACCCTCCCCCCCGGTATCACGAGCGCCCGGTTCCCCGGTCCCCACTCTCGCCGAGCTGATGCAGCGGATAGCAGCCGAGGGGTCGCTCGGGCCGCGGCAGCGGCAGGAGGTGTCCTCCGCCCTGCGCACGGTCGGGCGAGCCCTGGGGCGGCGGCTCGAGGAAATCCCGGCTAGTCCCCGGCAGCTGCGGGAACGGCTCGCCTTACTGACGCCGGCGATGGCAGGCGTTTCGCAAGGTCGGTGGAATAACGTCCTGAGTTTAACGCGGACGGCACTCAAGCTTGCTGGTTTGACCACGATCCCCGGACGAAGTACTGAGCCGCTAAGCGCGGAATGGCAACACCTGTTCCGCCATCTCAATGACCGCCGCATGCGCGAGGGGCTCTCGCGGTTTGCCCACTACTGCACCGCGTTGGACATTAGCCCATCCGAGGTCACCGACGTCGTTTCGACCTCTTTCCTGGCGGCTTTGGAGAGCCGGGGCTTGATCCGTAACCCGCGGCAGGTGCACCGGACCATGTGTGTCGTATGGAACCGAGCGGCGCAGACGATTGCTGCTTGGCCCAATTCGGGGTTGGCCGTCCCGCAATATCGCGAGACCTACTCGCTTCCGTGGAGCACCTTCCCGTTAACCTTGCGGGTCGAGAAAACGGCCTATTTCGAACGGCTGTTGGGCAAGGATCTTCTCGCCGAACTCGATTTCCGGCCGCTGCGGCCTGCGTCGATCCAGAGTTATGACAGACTGCTTCGCGCGTTCCTCTCCGCACTCGTCCACCGCGGCCATGATCCGCTCCGTCTCCATTCCCTCGGCGATGTCGTGCCGATCGCCATCGTAAAGGACGGATTGCGATTTTTCATCGACCAGGCGGGCGGCGACAAGACGAAACAGGCCTACAACATCGCGCGCATGCTTACCGCCGTGGCGCGACACTGGGTCAAGGTTGACATCGAGCACCTCGATCAGCTGCGCGCGATCTGCCGGAGGCTTGACTTCAGCAAAGTCGGTATGACCGACAAGAACCGGGCTCGCCTCCGCCAATTCGACGATCGCGCCAATGTCCATGCGTTGGTAACGCTGCCCCAGAAAATCTTGGCCCGGCGGATTGGGCATAAAGACGTGTCTCTCGCCAACGCCCGCGACGTTCAGAGCGCCCTGCTGGTTGAGTTGCTGCTTATGGTCCCGATGCGGATCGCCAACCTCGCGGGCCTCGATCTCGAACGCCACATCCTGCGGACCCGAAGCCACGGCCAGGGGGTCGTTCATCTCGTCATCCCCGCCGAGGAGGTGAAGAATGGCGTCGCCGTCGAGGCCGAATTGCCTCCCGAAACAGTGAGACTGCTCGACGTCTACCTCGAACGCTACCGCCCGCTCCTGCTGGCGGCCCCCTCGTCTTGGCTTTTTCCCAACAGCAGCGGCGGGCCAAAGATTTCGAACTGCACTTGGCATGCAGATTACTAAGTTCGTGCAGCGCCATTGCGGCCTGCGAATCAACCCGCATCTGTTTCGGCACATCGCTGCAAAGCTCTACCTCGAGGCCCATCCCGGCGCTTATGGCGTGATCCGCCTCGTGCACGCTCACCGTTCGGTGGACACCACCACCCGGGCGTATTGTGGAACCGAGACCGCCGCGGCGATGCGCCATTTCGACGAGAATGTGTTGCGGCTCCGTGCGCAAGCGCCGCCCACACCCAAGCGCAAACGCCGTATTGGTAGAGGGCTCTGAGGTGCCAATCGACCCGAAGAAAGATCCGATCCGCCGTTGCCGGCCTGTCGAATGTTGGCCCGCCGCGGACCGCCGTGCCTGGGAAGCCGCGATGGACAAAGGCGATGTCCTGGAACCGGGCGGCGGCGGTGCCGATTGGGCCCCTCACAGCAGACGCAAGATCGGCAAGGGATATGGCCGCTGGCTCACTTGGCTGGACAGCCGAGGACTGCTCGATCCAGACGCCGAGCCGGCTGAGCGGATAACGCCAGACCGGGTGCGCGACTATGTGGCGGAGATCAGGACCCTCAATGCGCCCTATACCGTTCTCGCGCGCGTGCAGGAGCTAAATCAAGCCATCCGAGTCATGGCGCCAAAACGGGATTGGACTTGGGTTCGCCGCATCGACAACAGGGTACGCCATAGCGCGATCTCGGTTCGCAACAAGAGAGTGCGGGTGGTACCGGCCAACGCGCTGCTTGCCTTGGGCATCGAATTGATTACCACGGCCGATGACCCTGAAAGCGGCACCCGGCTTCAGCGAGCCTGTCGGTATCGTGATGGCCTGATGATCGCGCTCCTGGCCGCGCGTCCCCTGCGGCGGTGCAACTTTGCCGCGATCGCGCTCAACCGGCATCTTATCCGCGAGGGCGACGCTTACTGGCTCAGGTTCGAAGGCTCCGAGACCAAGACCGGTGAAGCGATTGAGGCGACCTTTCCCCAGGTTCTGGTGCCTCGCCTCGAAACCTACCTTTCGGAACATCGGCCGTCTCTCCTCTCTCGCGACGGGCAATGGAAAAGGGTCGCCCGCCCGTCGGGGCAGCCAGATCACGGGCTCTGGATCTCCGCGCGCGGTTTCGCGATGAGTGAGATGGCGATCTACCTTCGGATCTGTGCGGCGACCGGGGCGCGTTTCGAGAAGGTGATCAATCCGCACTTGTTCCGCGACAGTGCGGCGACGTCGATTGCTATCGAGGATCCCGAACACGTCCTGATAGTGCGCGTCCCCGGGCACAGCTCGCTTCAGACCGCCGAACGCTACTACACTCACGCCAAGACACTGGAAGCCTCGCGGCGCTACCAGCGGCACATCCTCGAGTTGCGCCGCAATCTCCGGCGCCCTCGCGATTAGCGGAGCGATCGCACATGCGCGCCGTGATCTATGCGAGATTCAGCTCCGAGAACCAGCGGCAGGCTTCGATCACCGACCAGATCGAGGTGTGCTCGCGCTACGCGTCGGGAAGCACAGCTGGTCGGTCGTCGGCACGTATGCCGATGCGGCGGTCAGCGGGGCATCGCGGTTCCGTCCCAATTATCAGAAGCTGCTAAACGATCTTGATTGCGGCATTTTCGACGTTGTGGTTGTCGAGGCCATCGACCGACTCTGGACGCAAGCTCGCCGATGTTGCCGTTCTTCACGACCGCTGCACCTTCGCCGGCATCAAGCTTCAGGCGGTCAATGTCGGCGAGATTGGCGCGATGCACATCGGCATGCTGGGCACGATGGCGCAGCTCTATCTCCCCGATTTGCGCGAGAAGACCTGGCGCGGCCAGCTGGGTCGCGCGCTCCAAGGCAAGATCCCCGGCGGCAAGGCCTATAGCTACGACGCCGGCGGCGCTGCGGGCGAGCGTCGCATCGATCTCGGCGAAGCCAGGATCGTTCAGCGAATCTTTGAGGAATTTGCCGATGGACGCAGTCCTCGCACAATCGCCAAGCAGCTGAACATCGAGCATGTCCCCGGCCCCGACGGGCGGCCTTTGGGGCGATACGACAATCAGAGGTCAAGCAGACCGCGGCACCGGAATTTTGAACAACGCCCTCTACGTCGGACGACTTGAATGGAACCGATGCAGTTACATCAAGGATCCGCGCACCGGCAAACGGGTCGCACGGCCCAACCCTCGGAATAAGTGGGAGATCGTCGAGGTTCCCGATCTTCGGATTGTCGACAACGATCTGTGGGAACGGGTCAAGGCGCGGCAGCAGGAGGTCAGGATCGAGATCGGCCGCAACCAGCTCGGGAATGCCCTCAACCGCGCACATCGGCGCCGCTGACCGATCCCGTCACGAGTGTGTCGTTGCTGGACTATCTGCGCGGACTTGCCAAGACCGGTACGCTCGATCTGATGATAACGGGACACAGCCTGGGCGGTGCGATTGCTATCGTTGCGACAGCATGGCTCAACGATCAGCTCCCGAAAGTCGAGCCGCTGAATTTTTTGCTGTGGCCCCAGACGTTCGCGGCCCCGACGATGTGGAACGCCGCGTTCGCGACGAGTTTCGCCCAGACCTTCACATACTACGCGGCGGTAAACACAAACGATATCGTTCCGATGGGCTGGGCCAATCTGAACGGTGTGCTCGCGACGTTTCCTTCACCGGGACCTAATTTGTACGATACGGATTGGTGGTTGTATTGGACGATAGACGGTGTGAGCAAGGCGATCCCGACCTACACGGAGATTGTACCTAGCGATAATGACTCGTTCACAGTGACGCCTGTCGCGAATGAATCATGGACCGCCGAAGCAGGCGTAATGCACTCAATGCAGTTCCAGTATTTCCCGCACGCGACAGGCTCTGTGGCGCCGCCCTTGCCGGGCACGAGCCGGACGGGCCTCGCCCGCACACGCATTGCGGCGCCGCGTAGCGGAGTTCCGCCGGCATTGTTCACGGCAACTTCGGACTGACGAGCGGGAGGCCCGCACGGTCTCCTGACACGTGCCGCTGGGATATACCGGCTTAGTCTGTTTGCGTTTGAACTCGATCGATTATGCCGCCAGCATCTGCTCAGGTCGGACCGCGTCGGCGACAGGCCGGAGAAGATCTGCGTGAGCCGGCGGTGGTCGAGGCGCAGATGGCGCTCAAAGGATGGCCGCGAGTGTGGTGCGATAATCAGCGGATAAGGGGCCTAATGCTTGGCCGACCCGATAGGTGGGCACCGTGCAACGGAGAGGAAAGACGCGAAAGGACTCAGGAATTGGCGATCAGCCGGCGCCGTTTGAGTCACAGCGCGATCATCGCCTGGCGCATCGGCAACGCGTGGACGCGACCCAAAGCCATCAGGGGCTTACCTGCAATCGCCGGGGTTGCAGCGGGTGCCGGACCGCTGGTCTCGCCGCGCGCAATCGTACATTTAGTACATTTAGTCGTGGCTAATCACGACTTTGCCGAAATGGCCGCGGCCCTCGAAATGCCGGTAGGCGTCCTTTGCCGCGGCGAACGGGAAGACGCGATCGATCACCGGGCGCAAGCGGCGCAGAGTCAGGGCCCGGTTCATCGCCTCGAAATCGGCACGGCTGCCAACGCTTATCGAACCGAGGGTAATGCCGCGGCCGGTCGCCAATAAGGGATCGAGCCCGGTACCCGATAGCGACAAACTCGCGCCGATCAAGCTGATGTGTCCGCCCACGCCCAACGCCTTCAGCGACATCGCGATGGTGCCCGGCCCGCCGATCTCGACGACACAATCGACGCCGCGACCATCGGTCAGCGCGCGCACCTTCTCGTCCCAATCCGGCGTCTCGCGATAGTTGACCACGTCCGACGCGCCCAGCGCCTTGAGCCGCTCCGCCTTTTCCGGGCTCGAGGTCGTCGCGATCACGCGGGCCCCGAGGATCCGGGCGAATTGCAGGGCAAAGACCGAGACGCCGCCCGACCCCAGCGTCAGCACCGTATCGCCGGCGGTGACCCGGCGACGGCCGGTCAGTGCCACCCACGCGGTCACCGCTGCGCAAGGCAGGGTCGCGGCTTCCTCGAAGGACAGATGGCTAGGCATCGGCACGAGCGCTTCCTCGCTTAGCACCGCGTAATCCGCCAGCATGCCGTCGAGGTTGGCGCCGAGCCGGTCAGTGAGGTAATCCGCGCTGATCGGGCCGCCAAACCAGCGTGGATGAAAGGTGCCGATGATCCGGTCGCCAACCTTGACGCGCGTCACGCGGTCGCCGATCGCCACGACCTCGCCGGCACCATCGCTCAACGGCACGACGCCGGCCTTTGTCGGACCGCGACCACCGCCCTTGAGGACCATCAGATCGCGGTAATTGAGCGAACTCGCGCGCACCCGCATCAATACATCTTCCGGCCCTGGTTGGGGATCCTCGCTCGATCGCCGGACGATCCCGTCGACACTGCCGAAGGGTCGATGTAGTAAGCTTCCATCCTCTTCTCCTCGATCGCTGACGATAATGGATCTTCTCTTGTTGTTAGTCGTCAGGGCAGGTCGCGAGTTTAGCGGAATTTCCTATAGAGATTCCCTATAGGAGATTCCGCGGAACTCGCAGACGTCCGGTGTTAATGTCAGCCCGGTCCGAGCCATGGGTGCGCCGGCACAGCTGGACGAGCCGAGAAATCGTTGCGCGTTTGGCCAAGTCCCGGCAACTTCGCCGCCGACGGGTATGGTCCCGATGCCGGCTTAAGCAGCCTCGGCCGAGCCGTTCCTGTGGGAGGAAGGCGTGACGTCGCATCCGGAAGCCTTCACGATCCATGTTTCCGACCAAGCCATCGCCGATCTGCGGGATCGCCTCTCACGCACCCGGTTTCCTGACCAAGCTCCCGGCGCCCCGTGGGGGTACGGCACAGACCTGGGTTATTTGCAGCAACTCGTCGATCATTGGCGAACCGGCTTCGACTGGCGCGCGCAGGAAGCACGGTTGAATACTTTCCCTCAGTACAAGGCGGCAGTTGACGGCATTCGGCTGCATTTCCTGCACGTTCTCGGCAAAGGACCGAAGCCTTGTCCGCTGGTGCTGCTGCATGGCTGGCCGGGCTCGGTCTTCGAGTTCCTGGACTTGATCCCGCGCCTGACCGACCCTGCGCATTTCGGCGGCGATGAGAAGGATGCGTTTACCGTCGTGGCGCCCTCGCTTCCCGGTTACGGTCTCTCCTTTGAACCGGGACAGCGACGGTTCGGCGTCGAGGCAATTGCGGAATGTGTCGCCGAATTGATGCACGACGTGCTCGGCTACACTCGCTTTGCCGCCCAAGGCGGCGATTGGGGCGCGTTCATCGCGTCGCGCCTCGGCTATACGCAGCCCGACAAGCTGATCGGGATACATCTCAACCTTCTGGCTGCGGTCCGGCGCGATCCGAAAATGCTCGCCAATCCGACAGAAGCGGAGAAGAAATTCCTCGACCAGCTCGCATCCTGGCTTAAAGAGGAGACCGGCTACCAGTGGATCCAGGGGACCCGCCCGCAAACCCTCGCATTCGCCCTCAGCGACTCGCCGGTTGGGCTGGCCGCCTGGATCATTGAAAAGTTCCGTGCCTGGTCAGATTGTGGCGGCAACATCGAGTCCGTCTTCACGCGCGATCAGCTGCTCGCGAACATCAGCCTCTACTGGTTCACCGGGGCGATCGGGTCATCATTCTGGCCCTACTATGCGCGCATGCATGGGCCGTGGCCCATTCCCGACGGCCAGACCGTCGATGTTCCGACCGCATACTGCGAGTTCCCGGCCGAGATCCTGCGCCCACCTCGCTCGCTCGCGTCAAGGATTTACACGGATATCCGCCGCTGGAGCGTAATGCCTCACGGAGGCCATTTCGCCGCCATGGAGCAGCCGGAAGCGCTGGCCAGCGAGATCCAAGCCTTCTTTCGGCCGCTACGGGCGTAAGGAACTGAACGCCGCACGGTGGGGAATCCGATAAAAGCTGGCAGTCTGGGTTAGAAGGGAGCGATGGTGGATATCGGCAAAAATCATCACGACACGCGAGGAGTTAGCCTCGGGGAACATTAAGCCGAGGGCGAGCCGTCACGCTGTAGATCTCCTCCCGCACCGGACATGCATCACCATCGACGTAAATATCAGTCAACCTTTGGCCCGTCTCCCGTTCCACCTCGATGTGACTCATCAAAGCCCGCTGAGATGCTATGGACCGATCACCCGGCGATTAGCCACTCTCTCAGCTTCGACCAGCGCCGCTTCGCTCGGCTACCCTTGACGGCGATCGCCAGCGCCTTTCGCTGCCCGACGAGGACCACGAGCCGCTTGCCGCGGGTCACCCCGGTGTAGACCAGGTTCCGCTGCAGCATCGGGTAGTGTTGTGTCGTCAGCGGAATTACCACGGCCGGGTATTCCGAGCCCTGGCTCTTGTGGATCGTTGTCGCGTAGGCGAGCACCAGCTCGTCGAGCTCGCCAAAGCCGTAGGTGACTTTGCGGCCATCGAAGTTGACTGCGAGCTCGCCCTCCTCCATGTCGATGCGCGACACGACGCCGAGATCGCCGTTGTAGACGTCCTTGTCGTAGTCGTTCTCGACCTGCATGACCTTGTCGCCCGGACAGAAGGTCCAGCCGAAGCGCTCGATGCGGATCTCGCCGGGCGGGTTCAGCGCCTTCTGCAGTTCGATATTGAGCGAGCGGGCACCAAGGCCGCCGCGGTTCATCGGACAAAGCACCTGAATGTCGCGTATCGGGTCGAGCACGAAACGCTTGGGGATCCGCTCCCGCACGATCGCCAGCAGCTTCCGGACCCCCTCCTCTGGCTCCGCCGCGTCGACGAAATAGAAATCGCCCGCCTCAGCAGTGGCGAGATCGGGCATCTGGCCCTGGTTGATGCGATGCGCGTTGGTGACGATGCGGCTCTCGGCAGCCTGGCGGAACACTTCGGTCAAGCGCACGACCGGCACGGCACTCGAACTCGATGATGTCGGTCAGTGCCTGCCCCGGCCCGACCGATGGCAGCTGATCGACGTCTCCAACCAGCAACAGTGCCGATCCCTCCGGCAGAGCACGCACGACGGCGCGCATCAGCGGCACGTCGACCATCGAGGTCTCGTCGACGACCAGCAGATCGCAGCCCAGGGGCTCGTTCTCGTCGCGCCGGAAGCGGCCGGTCCGGGGATCGGTTTCGAGCAGGCGATGGATCGTCTTCGCCTCAAGGCCCGTGCTCTCGGACAGGCGTTTGGCGGCGCGGCCGGTCGGGGCGCAGAGCGCGATCGTGACGGATTTGGCAACAAGGATCTTCAATAGCGAGTTGACGAGCGTGGTCTTGCCGACGCCGGGCCCGCCGGTGATGACCATCGCCTTGGAGACGAGTGCCGCCCTGAGCGCTGCCTTCTGGCTGCCGGCAAGCGCCAGCTTCGTCCGCTGCTCGACCCACGGGATCGCCTTATCGACGTCGATCGAGGGTCAGGGCGGCTTTCCGACGGCGAGTGTCCTTAGCTGCTCGGCAATTTCGCGCTCGGCTCGGTAAAGCCCGGCAAGGAAGATGCAACGGCGACCTTCGAGATCGTCGGCAACAACGGCGCCGTCGTCGAGCTCGAGGCGCAGCGCTGTCTCGACCAGTTGGTCTGGCACTTCGAGTAGCTTTTCGGTGAGGGAAACGAGCTCCTCGGCCGGAAGACCGCAATGCCCGTCGTCCATCGCCTCGGCGAGCGCGTAGGAGATCCCGGCACGCACGCGGATCAGCGCGGTCTTCTCGATGCCGAGCTTGGCTGCGATCTGATCGGCGGTGCGAAACCCGATGCCGCGGATGTCCCGAGCCAGCCGGTAGGGGTTCTCCGAGATCAGCTGAACGGCATCGGCGCCGTAGGTCTTGTAGATGCGTACCGCACGCGACGTGCCGACGCCGTTGCTGTGCAGGAACAGCATGATCTCGCGGATCACCTTCTGCTCGGCCCAGCCCGCGACCACCCGCTCGGCGCGCTTTGGGCCGATCCCGGTCACTTGACGTAGGCGGCCCGGCTCCTGCTCGATGATTTCGAACACGGCTTCGCCGAAGGCTCGGAGCAGCTTCTTCGCGTAGACCGGCCCGATGCCGCGGATCATCCCGGAACCGAGATATTTCTCGATGCCCTCGACCGTCGTCGGCGCCGTGGCTTTGAGGAACGAGGCTCTGAACTGGACGCCGTGCGTGCGGTCGTTGACCCAGCTTCCGCTCGCTTGGACGAACTCTCCGGCCGAGATCATCGCCGCGTGGCCGAGAACCGTGATCAGGTCGCGCTGACCCCGAGCTTTAACCCGCAGAACGCAGAACCCGTTCTCGTCGTTATGGAAGGTGACGCGCTCGACCAGACCGGCCAAGACCTCGGTCGGGGTGCTCGTCCGAGGTGCCTGCGACATGGCCATATGATGGAGATCGGTAGGCGAGAGCGCCACTCGGTACATGACGGCCAATCAGCGGAGCCGCAAGCCGTCGCCGAGATCGAGGTGCTGTACACGGGTCGGTCGGAGATACCAATCAACAGCTAGATATTTTGTACCACGACAGCACTATTCAGCATAATTTATGCCGATACTCAAGAGTTAACGTTGTTAGATACTTGATATTCGTGAGCTAATCACCATCTAACTTCAGTAGAGGGGCGATGAATTATCCTTCTCGGCATTCTTGTCGTTAAACCCCACAAAGAGAATCAGCCAGCTCGATCCACAGCCGTGGGTCGGGCTGCCGCCGTTAGGAGCACCCCCAGCTCCCCAACGGAGACATCATCCATGTCTGAAACAAAACGTCCCCGCGGCAGCCGCTTTCGTGACGCGCTGGCGATCGTCGATCCCGGCGCCTGCAACCCGAGCGGCATCGCCTTCGCGATCGCCGAAGCCTGCCGCGAGATCCGCGAGCATGAAACCGCCGGCACCAAAGAGATGTGTGCCAGGACCCGGCGATCCGCTTGATGGTTTACCAGCTCGCCTCGATCTGCGGTGTCGCCGAGTACGCGCTCGAGCGCTACATCGCCGATGAGGCCGCTTGCAAGGAACGTCTCGCGGAGCTTGGTCTTCGGCCCTTCGGCGCCGGCTGAGCTTTCCACCCCTGCTGACAGAAGTCGGCGGGGGTCGGGGCGTCGGAAACATCCAACAGGAGAACTCCGATGCCCAAATTTGTCATTGAGCGCCAGTACCTGGTGCCGATGTACCAGCACATCATCGTCGAGGCCGAAACCCTTGAGAAGGCCTGCGCGATGGCCGTCAGCGACGATATCGCCTGGGACGCCCAGGAGATGGACTGCGACAACGCGCGGGCGACGACCATCACCGAAGCCAAGGTGATCCCCGACGGCTACGAGGTCGACCCGCGCCAAAATGTGTTGATCGCCGGCAGAGACCCGAACAGCCGCCCGCTGGACATGCTCAGCCTCGCCAGCTTTCTTTACGAGGACGAGCCTAAGACCGGCCCGCTGCTCGAAATCCCCGCCGAGTTCACCGACGACGAATAATCCGCCCCGCCTCCTCAGCAGCCGTTGAGGGGGCTTCGGGCGGCGGCGCCGTCAGGCCATCGCGATCGTGCCGAGAACCACCGGCAAGAACCGAATTGGGGTTCTCGGCGCGGCCTATGTCGGAGTCCGCTTAGACGAGAGGGGCCAGCCCCCGAGCCGGTTTAATCCCTGCGTCTGCTCCCACCAGCACGGCCTCTCCCCCTCACCAGCAGCAGCTTGTGAGGGGCGAGGCGTCAGGAGAGGGCGACCCGCCCCTCCTGAGCTGAAAGGAGTTAAACACTATGACCACGCTTACTCAGGCGCATCGGCAATGGGCCACCCGTCCGGCCGATCAGCGTTTTACCTCCCTGACCGAACTGCAGGCCTTCGCCGCCCTGTCGCGGCAGACCAGCCGGTCGAAAGTCGTCAGCACCCGGGAGATAGAATTGTTTCCGGCCGCCGACGATCACCGGGGATTGCTGATCGGTGCTCACGACGGGACCCAGGCCGCGCCGACGCACTGGTCGTTCGGACAGCTGTGCTCGCTCGCGGCGACGCCATCCCCGGCGTCCTACTTCCGCGACAGCAGACTGCCCACCCCGATCATCGCCGACTGCCTCAACTTCAACCTGCGCTTCACTCGCGGGGTCGAAGATGTCAAGCTGCTGGTCTCCAGCCAGGGTGATGATGTCGAGCTCCGCGCCGCCACCGGTCCCCGTTACGGCCGCATCTGGAATGCCGATGTGGTCGACGCCCTGGTCGAGCGTTTCGGCGACGGCATCTCGGGACATTGGCGGGTGCCGGGCATTTTCGGCCGGCATATCACTGTCGACAAAGCCAACACGACCCTCTACGCGAGCGATCGCGACATGTTCGTGTTCCTCGCCGACGAGGATCGCCGCATCGAGATCCCCAACCGCCGTGACGGCCAGCCGGGATCCCTCGCCCGCGGCTTCTTCGTGTGGAACTCCGAGGTCGGCAACACCACGCTCGGCGCCGGGTTCTTCCTCTTCGATTATGTCTGCTCGAACCGCTACGTCTGGGGTGCGGACCAGTACACCGAAATCCGCATCCGCCATACGAGTGGGGCGCCCGACCGCTGGCTCGAAGAGGTGACCCCGGTGCTTCGCGAATATGCCGAGGGCAGCGCCAAGCCGGTATTGCAGGCGATCGAAGACGCCCGGTCCAAGCGGATCGAGGCCGATCTCGACCAGCTCCTGGCAAAGCGCTTTGGCAAGTCTCTGGTCCCGGCTTTGAAGGCCGTTCACGAGACCGAAGAAGGCCGGCCGATCGAGACCCTGTGGGACGCGACCGTCGCCGCCACCGCGCATGCCCGCTCGTTGCCGAACAACGACAAGCGGCTCGAGCTCGAACGCTCCGCCGGTGAGCTGCTGAAGCCGGCAGCCTGACCTAAGCCTCGCCCTCGCCAACAGCAGTTGGTGGGGGTCGGGGCGTCGGAGCATCTCGCTCCGAGGAAATCCCGATGAACCTGATCAAACTCGACGCGGTGCGTCGTCATACGCGCCGCGAACTCACCCCTGACCAAGCCAAGACCCTCGTCAGCCACCCGAACATCTCGGTCGTGAAGGTCCAAGCGGCAGCCCTGTCGTTGCATCCCTGGGGCAACACGCCGGAGGAGTGGCTGCGGCTCGAAGCCTGCCTCGTCCTGATCGAGGAACGGCAGCATGGCCGATGAGCTGAACCTCGACGTCGACGCCCCCGACAAGGTGGCCGGCGTCCTCAGCGCCGCGGCCAATGCCTATCAGGCCAGCGCCGTGGAGCTCTCCGCCGCCTGGCAGGATCGGCATATCCCGATGATCTGGGCGGCGATCGCCGGCGAGCTCGACCTTGCCGCTTGGAAGATCGAAAAGATCGTCAAGCAGCGGCTCGACCCGCGGCAATCCCCACGCCGGAAGACATAGCCTCCTCACCCTCGTCGGCAGCAGCTGGCGGGGGTCGAGGCGTCGGAGCACTTCCGCTCCGATGGAGACCGGCCAATGCGCGATTTCCTGATCGCCGATCACGGCTCGATCATTTCGATCGTGCCGATCACCGAAGCCGCCCTGAGGTGGATCGACGAGAACGTCGTCTCCGAGCCCTGGCAGTGGCTCGGCGGCACGCTCTGCGTCGACCGCCGCTATGCCCGCGATCTCACCGACGAGATCGCCGCGGCAGGGTTCGACCTCGCGATCTGATCGGCCCCTCGACCTCGACGTGCAGCAGCGCGCCGGGGCCGAGCCGTCGGAGCATCCCGCTCCGATGGAGAAATCAAGTGAAAGTACACTTCATTGCCGTCTCGCAGAACGCGAAGACCGGCCCCATCCCCGTGTCGATTATCGAACGGGCGTCGTGCTGGCCCGGCTGCGCGCTCTACGAGAATGGTTGCTACGCCGAAACGGGGGCGCTTGCCCTGCACTGGGATCGTGTTTCCCACGGGCCGACAGGCGGGTCCTGGTCAGCGTTCTGCGCCAAGATCGCGGCACTGCGGCCCGGCCGTCTGTGGCGCTATGCCCAAGCCGGCGACCTGCCCGGCTACGGCCCGGGAATTGACGGCAAGCTCGTCCGAGAGCTCGTGGCCGCCAACACCGGCAAGAGGGCGATTGCCTTCACCCACAAGCCGGTACTCGGTGATGATCCCGTCGCTGCCGAGAACCGGCATCTGATCGCCGCTTCCGCCAAGGCCGGGTTTACGGTCAATCTCTCGGCCAACAACCCCGCACAGGCGGATCGCTTGGCCGAGCTCGGGATCGCCCCGGTGGTGACCGTGCTGGAGCGTGCCTATGGGCGCCAAGCAGTCAGGCACCGGTTCAAGCGACGGCGCGACGAGTGGGCCGAGACGATCGGCGAATGGCGTGACCGCACGGCTTCATTGCCGCGATACACGCCCGCTGGCAGGCGGATCGCGATTTGCCCGGCGACCTATTCGGACGCGACCTGCAAGAGCTGTGGCGCCTGCGCCGGCGCCCGGGATGCCGTGATCGGCTTTCCGGCCCACGGCGCCTGGCGGCAGGTCGAAGCCGCCACCGCGGCTCGCGACGTGCCCGTCGGCGACAGCTGGGCCTTCCGCGACCACCGCACGATGGCCGAGGCCGTCGCCGACGACGGAGCAGTAGCCTGACGCCTTCACCCTCCGGATCTGCGGGTCTGGAGGGTCGAGGCGTCAGAAACAAATCCGCTCCGAAGAGATTTTCAAGATGATGACAAGACCCCGCTTGGCTGCGTGCCCGGCGGGGTTTTTGCGTTTGGGCACAGGCTACTTGCCGTCGATTTAAGGTGACGCAAGATTTGCGTCGTGCGGAGGGAACGTCTGTGATGCGCTCTTTCGCGTTCGCGGCGTCGCGTGGGTTCACCGCCATGTCGGCGCTGCTCGCTTCGCTCGCATTGCGGAGACGGACGCCGCCTGTTAAACCCCGCCGGGGGTAGATCATGAAAAATCAGCGTCTTGCCGTTGGATTAATGATCGGGCAGGCGATCCTGTTCTCAATCGAGACTGCGATGATCCATCACCTCGGGTCGCGCGCCTCGGCCATGCAGCTAGCGCTGCTGCGCAGCAGTGCCGGGTTGATGCTGGTTGGGTCCCTCGCCTGGAAAACCGGCTGGTCGGTGCTGAAAACCGGCCAGCTGCCGCTGCAAATGCTGCGCGGATTTGTGTCGGTCATATATCTATGGGTGCTGATGTACTCCTTCGCCCACCTGCCGTTTGCTGATGCAACGGCGATTTCCTACACCCAGGCGGCTTACATTGCCGTGTTCTCCGCGCTCATTCTGAACGAACGCGTGGCACCCTTCAAATGGGTGGCCACTGCCATAGGCACTGTTGGCGCCTTATTCATAGTCAAGCCGGCTTTCCTCGACGGGAACATTGTTTATTTGATCGCTCTGCTCGGTACCAGTTTTAACGGCCTCTCATTCGTATTGAACAAATATCTGCAACGCCCCGGCGGCGACTCCGAATTGACCACGATGTTCTACGTGAATGCCGTCGCCGTCATCTGCAACCTTCCGGTTTTGGCTACAGCGACGCTCCCGGAGCGTACGGTCTGGCCTTGGTTATCCGGCGTGCTAATATTTGGACCCGTAGGGATGTACGCAGGGATAGTGGCGGTACGATACGCTAGCGCTTCCAGTCTTGGTCCTTATACATTCCTACGTCTGGTTATAGCAGTTATCGGCGGTGTCGTTTTATTTCATGAAATTCCGGACTTGCTAAGTTGGCTGGGCGTTGTTGCGATCCTCTCGAGTTGCCTGTTGGCCGTGCAACCTGCACCACGCGCTCTTAAAGCTGCTCGCTGAAGCTATTCGTCCGCTCGGGAGGGTGCACTGTTGTTAGGCAGCGTTTCTGACTTCCTTTTGCTACGTCGTCGCGTATCGACGGCGTAATGTCCAAGCATCCGCATCTGATCGGTATTGGGTTTCATCGTCGCCTCGAAATCTTGCCAATTGGCCGCGCTCATTTCTCCTAAACCCACAACCTCGAACGAGGTACCGCTGTAACATTCGCGCAGCAGCGGCTGGACCTGGAACAGCGGGTAGCGGACGTGAAACTCTACCGGAGAGTTCGTGCGGGTCAGTCGAATGTTGGTAAAGAGTGGACCGAACCAGGTTTCCGACTCGATGATGCCTTCAAAATGTTCGTAGCCCTGGGTCCGCGGAATGTTGGCCGGACCCCGGGAGAGCAATGCCCAACCGGGCGCCGTGCGCGCCAGATACCCGCTCCAGATCTGCACGACGCCGGGCTCGCGCGAGACGGCAAGAAATGGCGGAGCCAAAGGCTTGACCGAGTTGGGCGCCACTTGTTCGAACAGCTGGCGAAACCCGGGAAACTGCGCCCCCCGCAGCGGGTACCAATCCTCGGCGCCTGCGTAAGTCCACGCGATCTCGATGCCGTCCCATACCAAACTGAAGCTCAACGGCGGGTAGACGTACCACCCGAACGCCGAAGCAGTGGCGACGGCTTCGCAATAGCGATATCCCCGCATGGGAAGCATGCCATCGGCCGAGCGGTCGGCCGGCCGCGGAACCGGAGCGTCCGGGATGAACTGATAGAATCGGCAGATGATCGGTTCAGCCGGCTTGGCCATCTCTGACACTCCGTTTTCCGCAGTGACCGTCGACGTTTCTAACGACGCGGGGCGAACTCGGCCGTGAAGCAAGCCTCGCCAAGCCGCACCGTGCCGCGATCGGCGGTCTCGGGCTTGGGCTTGGGCTTGGGCTGGCGCAATAGCGGGAACTCGGCGGTGATGCAAGAGTTGCCGAGCCGCACCGCGCCGCGATCGGCGGTCTCGGGCTTGGGCTGCCGCAATGGCGGGAACTCGGCGGTGATGCAAGAGTTGCCGAGCCGCACCGCGCCGCGATCGGCGGTCTCGGGCTTGGGCTGCCGCAATGGCGGGAATGCGGCGGTGATGCAAGAGTTGCCGAGCCGCACCGCGCCGCGATCGGCGATCTCGAGTTGTGGCGACCGCAGCGCCGGGAAGCGGGTTGTCGTCGATACCGAGGTCAGCTGTTTAGTCGAATTCATCTCGTCTCTCCTCGATTAAGCAAGGGCAGGATTGCCCTCGTTAAACGAGGGTGAAATTCGCAGGAGGCACAAGAATCAATCGTGAAAACCTAGCCGTCCAATTGTGAAAATATCGTGAATCAGTGATTTTTTTGTGGAATCCCCCGTTTCGGCATAAGGTTTGCTCGATGGGTCCGACACAAAGTCAGCCGTCTGAGACGGATAGGTCCGGCGGCAAAAATACTGGCACTTGCGGGCCGCCGAAGCCGATTCGAAAAGTGGAAAAAGTTGATGACAACACGCCTGCGATTGTGAAAACATCGTGAATTGAACGGGAATTGCCCCGGTGCCGAAACCGGGGCTGGAGAACAAGCAGGCCGTGGGCATGCAGCTGTCTTTCCGGCCAGTTCGGTCACAGGCGGGTCCTGCTGGTGGGAGGGGCGGCTCCTGATGAAAGCGCCCTCTGATGAGTTGGCGGGCAGAACAAAGCTTTTGGAGCAACTGCCACATCCGAATACCAAGCGGTGGAGCATCTATCGTAAGGCCGCGGTGGTCGCGGCCGTGCGTAGCGGCGGGATCACGGTCGAGGAGGCATGCGGTACCTACCAGCTCTCGATCGAAGAGTTCCTCTCCTGGCAACGCGCTTTCGAAACTCATGGTCTCGCTGGTTTGCGCGTCACGCGCATTCAGCGGTATCGCTAGTGTTATTCTGCACAACCTCTTCCGCTTCCCGTTGCTCAGATAGAGAGCTGAGTTCGAGCTTTTGTGCTGGGCAGCCCTTCACGGTTTTCTAGTGTGATTTTTTGCAGGTGGTACTCGTGAGGGATCCGGACATCCAGGAGGCTTTTCCTCTCAGCGAGCCGCAGACGAACCCCCAACCTCTTGATGGCACGAATTATCGAGAGATAGCTTGTGGGCTCCGCAAACTTGCCCACCAGTGTCGTCCCGCCAGCGCGCGTCGCGAGCTGCTACAGCTCGCGGCCAGGCTCGAACGGAGAGCCGAGCATTTCGATAGTCAAATGTGCTAGGCCGTTCTGTCCCGGGCCCGTCCGGGACTTGCTTCGGCGGCGGGTAGGGTCCTTTCGCTAGCGCCCTGCTCCTTTGTTTCGGCGCGAAAAGACTAGACTCCGCCGAGTTGGGCCGCCGAGAGGTTTATTCGAGCGTCAGTCTGGTTTCATTCTGGCTAGAAAGCGGGATCCCGGCCCTCGCAAGGGCATCGCAAAAGATGTCGACGTGTGGGCTCGCGCTGCCGGGGTAACGCCGCCGGAATCCCGTTACGGTCAGCCCCGGCTCCAGCTCAAGCAGCCGCCGCGCCGACGCCTGTGCTTCGTTCTCGCGGCCAGTCAGCACCAGTGCGATTACGAGCTGCCGATACGCCGCCGTGTAAGTCCGGTTCTCCCGTAAGCAGCGCAGAGCGCATTCGATCGCCCGTTCGTACTGGCCGTCGACGAGATACGCGATCGAAGCGTAGGCGTTATAGGCATGCATGAGAGGATCGTATGGCGACAGCGCCATCGCTTTGTTGATCTCTTCAATGGCCCGAGGGCCATTGCCCATCCAGGCATGCGCCGCGGCGCTCCACATCCAGGCCGGCGCGGCATTGGAGTTGATCCGCAACGCCGCCTCGAAACGGCGGAACGCGAGATCGAAATCTTTGTAGAGATAGGACGCGACCTGCCCATGAACGGCGAGCGCGATCGGTTCCATGCTGTTGCATTCGATCGCCGCTCGCGCAAAGCGGTCGGCTTGCACAGCATCATCCACCGGATCGGGCGACCATCCCTGTCCGACGCGCAGTACATGCCAGTATGCCCGCCAGGCGAGAGCCGCCGCGTAGTGTGGATCCTTCGCGATTGCGGCGTCGAACAGCGCTTGCGACGTCTCGAACACCGAGCGCGAGGAATTGTACATATTCTCTTGAGCGCGCAGAAAGAGGTCGTAGGCCTCGAGGCTATCCGGCCGCTTGACGCGGATACGATTCATTTCAGCCGCGTGCAGGTGAGGCGCCACTTGTCGCACAATCATTTCGGACAAGCGGTCCTGAACCTCGAATAGGTCGACAAACCGCTCATCGAGCTTCGAGATCCAGAGGGCAGCACCCACCTCTGTATTGGTTAGCTCGATCGTTAGGCGCAGGCGATCCTCGAAGATCCGCATGCTGCCCGAGAGTACGTAGCGAACCCCCAATACGTCGCCGATCTCACGCGGATGACGATCCTGGTCCCTAAAAGCCAGTGTGGAGAGCCGAGAAATCACAAAGAAGTTCGGAACCCGCGACAATGCCTCAATAAGATCTTCGACTAGCCCCTCCGCAACGAAATGATGTGCGGGATCGCCGGTGAGGTTGCGAAAGGGCAGCACGGCAATCGACGGGCCCTGCCATCGCTCTTGCCCGGGGCCGTAAGCGGAAGCGGCGAGATCGCTTTGTTTCCTGATCTCCCAGCGAACCGGAGTTACATCAAGCGACCCGGCCTCCACGTTTTTGCTCGACCCGCCGCTCGTCCGTTCGTGGGAAATCACCGGGGATGCCATCTCGGTCGACTCGACCCGTACGGCTTCATAGACGGCAATCGTCTCCTTGGAGGGCGGCAGATCGAGCATGCGCTGCAGCACCTGCCGACAATGCTCGAATTCCCGGATTGCCTGGGCGCGATCGCCCATTTGTGCAAAAGCCTTCATCAGGCTGCGCACGGCGCCCTCATGTGTCGGCTCAAAGTTGACCAATCGGCGCGCCGCCGCCGCGCGCACTTCCGGCTTCGCGTTCTGTTCGGTCAGGCGGTCGAGCTCCGCCTCCAAAATTTTCCGTACACGATCCTCGAAGCGGGTTCGTTCGGCTGTGAGCCACTGATCGAACGATGGGGTAATCCCGTCGAGATCTTCGAGGAGGCGCTCGCTATAAGGCTCGACGAGATTGCTGGTATGCGCGGCGGCGTCGGCACTCGCCTCGAGGATCGCGAGCGCATCGACCCAGCTTTTAGAAACATCGAGCCGAACGCTTTCACGATCGATCTCAACGAGGCCGGGAACATGACGATTAACAATGCTGTTGAGCTCCGACAGTGATTGGCGCAAGCTCATTCGGGCTTGCGCCTCGCCGGAGCGATCCCATAACAGGCCGACAAGACGACTTCGCGAGACGCGTTCGCCTTGCGCGAGACACAAAATGGCCAATAGGCCGCGGGTTTTTCGTCCGCGTGGCAGAAAATCGGCGCCGTCGGGCACCACCGCCCGCATGTTGCCGACCAAATAGATTCTCGGCAGCGCTGGCGGCTCCCAGCCGGCCGCATAGGCAGGAGTGAAATATTCTTCCTTTGCGCTAAGATCTGATCTCACCGGCCTCGCCCTCTCCGAGCATCGTGGACGACGCAGTGCGGAGCACCCCCGGGCACCCGTAGCATTAAGGGTAACACACTTGGTAGACGGCGTCACCTTTTGAGAGTGTTCGAGGAACATCAGCGACCTCCGGGCGCAATTGTGCCTGCCCACGCAGAGGGCTGCTCTATGCCGCCACTCGACAAGGCGTGGCCGCGCCGCCATTCAATGCGCGCTGTCCGAAGGACCTTGCCCCATCGTTAAGGTGACTGCAATGCGGCGAATTGACTATGGTAGGTGCTCAATATCTTGGCTTTGCCCGTGAACAGCTACTATTCTCAGGCTCGTTGGTCCCGCTGGCCTGCTGTGTATCCCGACAGTGCCTCAGGGAGTTAAACTGTGTCCGAAAGTCCACAGCCTTCAACCTCTGTCCTGCACAGACGATGGGTTAAGCTCGAGAACGAACACCATCAGCTAGCAGCTGAAATCGACTCAGCCCGCGCCAGGGGGGCTGACTTGGAATCAATGCGCAAGGGTCAAGCGAGACTCCTCCTCGAAATCAACGCGCTCGTGGCCGAAATCCGGGATGCGCCGGCGACAACGACCGAGGACTTCCTCGCCTTACTCGACGTCGCAGTCGAACACGAACTCGACCTCGCGCCCGACATCGCATTCTACGGGCCGGCCGACTATCCTATGATTAGCCGTCTGTTTCGCGCCCTGGCACGCATGGCGCCAGAGTTCGAATTCAACTCTCTCCGGCGGTGGTTATCGTCTCCGGGCCAGTTCGAACAGCTAATGGGACACGCGACTCCGCTTGAATCCGAAGGGAGGGCGTCGGGCCAGTCGAACCAACCACATTGTCCAATTGATTTTCCTCGCGCAAAACCGGTATAAGCAACCAAGGTCTCGCCCTTGTTTTCTTTGCAATTGCATTGGCGGGTCGGCAGAAAGCGATCTTTCACTCTGGGTTTATCAGCCCACGTCAGCTCGTCGAGCAGCGCCTGCCCCTCTTTCAGTCAATGTGGTGGCGCTTTGGGCTTTCGGTGGAGTGTCGAGTGACGCCTTCTGGTCCAAACCTCGTGGCTCCATCGGGGGCTCCGCGAACGACCGGCTCGCCGAACGATCGCTTGCTACCTGAAGTGCACCCTGTTTCGACCGGACACCGGCGCTAGCCGGAGGGCCTAGGGATAAGCCTAGGCATACGCCTATGTCCGACACGTTCTCGAAGGTCGAAGTGATCACCGGCGTCGCCCGCCGGCGCCGTTTCTCGACCGATCTGAAGCTGGGCGTGGTTGCCGAGACGATGCAGCCCGGCATGTCGATCAGTTATGTTGCCCGCCGCCATGGGCTCTCACCAAGCCTGGTGTTCCGTTGGAGGCGGCTGATGAGCGAAGGGGGTCGCGAAGCCGTCCGCACCGATAATGAGGTCGTGCCCGCCGCCGAGCTGCGCCGTAAGCGTCAGCTGAGGGTCGTCTTGCACTCGGCGTGTTGAGCTGGATGCTGCCGCTCTTTTGCGGGCAGCGGTGCAATGGATGACGCGGAGCTGGTCGATAAGGAGGACCTTGGGAGTACTCATACGAGGGCTCGCGAGGTCCGCGGCGAGGTTCTCACCGGTCCGGAGCGCCGGCGACGCTGGAGCCTCGAAGAGAAGCTTCGGATATTGGCGCAGAGCGTGGCGCCAGGATCCTCGCCCTCGCTGGTTTGCCGACTGCACGCGATCAGCAGCGGCCAGCTTTACACCTGGCGCCGGCAGTTCCGTACCGGCGAGCTGACCGGGTTTGCGCCGGTGAGATTGGCCCCGCCGGTCGAGGAGCTTCCACGGGCCGCTGCGTCGGTTGATCCGGTGCCGATACTGCCCGAAACCGATCGGCCGGCGGACGGGATCATCGAGGTGGAGCTGGCCTCGGGGGTGAAGCTGCGCCTGACCGGCGCGGTCGACGAGGTGGCATTGCGCCGGGTCTTGTCGGCGCTGTCGTGATCGGCATTCCGGGCAATGTCCGCGTCTATCTGGCGTGCGGCGTCACCGACATGAGGAAAGGCTTTGACGGGCTGGCGGCGCGGGTTCAGACCACCTTGCGCCTCGACCCGCATGGCGGCGCGCTGTTCGTGTTCCGTGGTCGCCGCGGCGATCTGATCAAGGTGCTGTGGTGGGACGGGCAAGGTTTGTGCCTGTTTGCTAAGCGGCTGGAGCGCGGCCGGTTTTTGTGGCCGCAGGCGAAGGACGGATCGGTGGTGCTGACGGCAGCACAATTGTCGATGCTGCTGGAGGGCATCGATTGGCGTGCGCCACGCCGCAGCTGGACCCCGGAAGTGGCTAGTTGAACAGCGCGACATAGTGACTCAGGCGGGTACGATGTCGATACTGCTCAATGCAAGCGGGAGTAAACTGATGGTTGATGCCGGACGCTGCTGACCCCGTTCAAGAGATCGCCGAGCTGCGCCTCCTGCTGGCCGAACGCGAGGCGGAATTGGCGGAAGCGCGGGCCGAGCTGACCGGCGCCCGGCTGCGGATCGAACAGTACAAGGCTCAGCTTGCCCAGCTGCGGCGCATGCAGTTCGGGCGCTCGTCGGAAAAACTCGATACTCAGATCGCGCAACTCGAGCTGATGCTCGAAGATTTGGAAGAGAGCGAAGCGGCGCGCACAGCGCCGGCGGCACAGCGCGTCCCCGATCAGCCGCGCCGCGAACGTCGCCAGCCGGTGCGACGGCCGCTGCCCGATCATTTGCCGCGCGAGGAGATCGTGCACGATCCGGGGTCGGTGTGCCCGGGCTGCGGCGGCACCCGGTTTAGCAAACTCGGCGAGGACGTGACCGAGGTCTTGGAGAAGATCCCGGCCCGCCTCAAAGTGATCCGCCATATTCGGCCCAAACTCAGCTGTCGCTGCTGCGAGCGCATCCTGCAGGCGCCGATGCCCGATCTGCCGATCGAGAAGGGTCGGCCCGGACCGGGCCTGGTCGCCAATGTCGTGGTCAGCAAATACCTCGACGGGCTGCCGCTCTACCGTCAATCGGCGATCCTGGCGCGCGAAGGCATCGCGATCGAGCGCGCCACCCTGGCCGACTGGGTCGGGCACGCTGCTTGGTGGGTGACGCCGTTGGCCGCGCTGATCGGCGCGCATGTCATGGCAGCGCCGATCATCCACACCGACGACACGCCGATCGCGGTGCTGGCCCCCGGCAACGGCAAGACCAGGACCGGACGGCTGTGGACCTATGTAGTTGACGAGCGACCCTGGCAGGGTGGGCGGGCACCGGCAGCATATTATCGTTTCAGCCCCGACCGCCGCGGCGAGCGACCGCGCGATCATCTGGCCCTCTTTCGCGGCGCGATCCAGGCCGACGCCTTCAGCGGCTACGCCGCCCTGACGCGACCGCCATCCGCCAAAGACCAGGTCGGCCGAGGGCCGCCGCTGATCCACGCAGCGTGTTGGGCCCATGCGCGGCGCAAGTTTTACGATGTGTTCGAATTGACCAAGTCGCCGATCGCCGAGGAAGCACTGAAACGGATCGGCGAGCTCTATCGGATCGAAGCCGAGATCACCGGCCAGCCGGCCGAAACCCGGCTAGCGGCGCGCCAGAACCGTGCCGTGGCGATCCTCGATGCCTTGCGCGACTGGCTGACAGCGCAGCGCCGCCGGCTGTCGTCAAAGAACGCGCTCGCTAAAGCGATCCAGTACGCGCTGAGCCGCTGGGAGGCGCTGACCCGCTATGCCGGTAATGGCCGGCTCGCCATCGACAATAATGTCGCCGAGCGGGCACTGCGCGGCATCGCCATTACCCGCAAGAATTTCTTGTTCCTCGGATCCGATGCCGGCGGCGAGCGCGCCGCAATCCTCTACACCGTGCTGGAAAGCGCCAAACTTAACGGCCTCGATCCGCAGACTTGGCTCGCCGATGTGATCGATCGCACGGCCAAGGGTCACCCGATCAACCGGCTCGGCGAACTGCTCCCATGGAACTGGAACAACCAAACCGCCAGCCTCGCCGCCTGACCGGTGTTGTGGTCCTCAGCTGACGCTTACGCTGCGCCGGCTGGAAGCACGGGTGCGCGATCTCGAACGGCTGCTCGGCCGCAAGACGATGGAGAACGAGATCCTCAAGGAGGCTCTCGACCTCGCTCGGGCAAAAAAAGCGATCTTGCTGTCGAGCTCTGCGCCGTCGGACGGTTCCCGATGAAGACGACACCGACACGCTGGGCCTTGCCCGCTCGAACATCGCCGAGCGCGCAAAGGGTATGCGGCCGAAACGCGGGCCACAGAACCGTGATGGCGACCCGGAACTGAGCACCGATATCCGCCGCCTCGTCGACGCGCGACCGACCTACGGGTACCGGCGGATCGCCGCGCTATTAAAGCGCAAGCGGCGATCTGACGGTATGGCCCCGGTCAACGCCAAACGCGTCTATCGGCTGATGAAGCAGCATGGCTTGCTGCTGGCCCGGCATACCGGCCGGCGACGCCCGCGCGAACATGACGGCCAGGTGGCGACACTGCGTTCCAACATCCGCTGGTGCTCCGATGGCTTCGAGTTCACCTGCTGGAACGGTGAGGTCGTCCGCGTCGCTTTCGCCCTCGATTGCCACGACCGCGAGGTCATTGGCTGGGTGGCCACGACCGCCGGCATCTCCGGGGAGATGATCCGCGACATGATGGTCCAATGCGTCGAGAAGCGCTTCGGCGCGATCCGCGCCCCGCATCCGCTGCAATGGCTCTCCGACAACGGCTCGATCTTCGCCGCCCACAAGACCATCGAGATCGCCGTGGCGCTCAACCTGGTGCCGTGCTTCACGCCGGTCGAAAGCCCGGAGAGCAACGGCATGGCCGAAGCGTTCGTCAAAACTTTCAAGCGCGACTACGTCCGGGTCAACCCGATCCCGAATGCCGCTGCCGCCCTTACTCTCCTCGATACCTGGATGGAGGACTACAACACCGTGCATCCCCATTCCCGGCTGGGCTACTGCTCACCCCGGGAGTACATCCTGTCCCAACCCGTCGCGTGTCCGGTTTAATAGGGTCAACTCCACTACCCACCCTAAATTTATTTTGCCTTTGTCGCGCGAAGGGCCGGTTCGGGTCAGGCTGTCCCGTGGTGACGAGCAGGCCAATGGCCGCTATCGGCGCGTTTGAGCCAGCACGCCGAGGCTCGACCGGTGCGTGCTGTTGCCCCGGACCGGACCTTACCGACGCCAGTGTTTTGAGCGCGCCAGCGTTGGCAGTTAGGCTGACGCAACCACGAATCCGGCGCGCGGAAAATGTATGCAGACCTCGGCGACCACGGGATCGCTGCGCCGGATGACGATCTCATCGGCGCTCGAGGCGACTAATTCACCAACGACCGGATCGCGTCCGGTGTCGTCCGGAGTGACGGTAACCATCTGGCCGGGCTTTCGGCTGCTGGGGTCTTGCGGGTCAGCGGTTGCGCTCATGATCGATGTGGCAGCCCTGGCTGCATCGAGCGCTTCTTGCGAAGTCATTTGACTCCGCCTGCCATGGCCGATCGCGGCGACGCGCTCAGCCCAGTTCAGCAGCCTCGGAAAGCCGTCGAGTGGCGCGGGCGCTGATCCGAAATTCTGGCGCAAGTACCAAACCGGATGGTAGGCGGCGAGGTCGGCGAGGCCGGCGGCGGAGCCCTGCAAGAACGACCGGCCGTCGGCTAGCATCTGGTCCAGCCAATCGAAATGCGCGCGCAGCTGGTCGAGCAGGTTCGGCACTGCCGCCATAATTGCAACGGGATCGATATTCCGGCCGGAGAACTTGGCCCGGTCTTCGAGAAACCCCTCAGGCAACGTGTCGGGCCTCTTGGCGAAGACAATGCTTACGGCAGGGCTGAACATTGTCTTCTCCGCCCACCAGGCGACCGCATCGGCCGCGCCGCGGCCGGCTGGATAAAAGCTCCGGCTGGGGTGTCGGCGCTCAAGCTCGCGCATGATCAATTGGCTGTCGCAATAGAGGTCGGCGCCGATCTGCAGCACGGGTGTCTTGCGGTAGCCTCCTGTAAGGGCCGTCAGGTCGGGTTTTGGCATGATGACCGGAATTTCGACCGATGCCCAGGCCAGGCCCTTGAGTCCGAGGCCAAGCCGGACCTTCTCCGCATAGGGAGAGGTTTCGTAATGGTGCAGGATCATATCGGTCATGAGGAGCGTCCTCGTTCGTGATGACGCAGTGTGTTCGAGGGCGCGGCATTAAGCTGGCCGCTTCCGGACATCGTCATCCGCAGAAAGGGCGGCTTTGCCAATCGGGAAACGCAAGGCTGTCAAGTCAGGGACGGGTAAGCGCGTCGTAACACCAAGACGCATCATGACCAGCCAACCCGCCGCAATGGTAACTGCCGCGATCGCGCAGCTCGCACCGACAACGAATTGACCCGGCCCGGAAAAGATTGCCATCAGCTGATCCAGTTGGTCTGACACGGCAGGCTTCGCGAGCCGGTAGATCAGGCTGCGTTTGAGACGCGCCCTATCGCTAGGTCCTCGAAGGCAGCGCCTTCATGAGCGAGCAGCCACCGTTTGCGGTCGACGCCGCCGCCATAGCCGGTAAGGCTTGCATCCGCGCCGATGACCCGGTGGCAAGGAACCACGATGGCGATCGGGTTGGCGCCGTTGGCGAGGCCGACGGCGCGAGCGGAGTTCGGGCGTCCCAGCTTTCGCGCCAACGCGCCATAACTTAACGTCGTCCCCGGCCGAATTCCGCGAAGCGCCGCCCAGACCTCGCGCTGAAAGGAAGTGCCAGCCGTCGTGACCGGAATCGCATCGATCGCGGTTAGATCGCCCGCGAAATAACCGGCAATTGCGCGCCGAATTGCCGCCGGCGTCTCGCGGCTCTTTACGACAAAATCATTTCCATCCTCACCGTAATGCCGCCTGAGGAGCCGCCGCATCCGGCCTTCGAAGTCAGGAAAGTCGAGAGCTCGTACACGCTCTTCGGGATCATGGATGAGGAGCATCGTCCCGACCGGGCTTTCGGCCCAGTCGATAAAGAACGTTTGAGGCGGCATCGGGTTGGGCATCGAGATTGTCCTTTGAGTTGGTGCGGGCGCTCGCTCTCACTGCCTCCGCATCGCCTGTCCAGAGGTGTTGAGCCGCATAAGCTCGCCACGGTCGCCAGGCCTCCGCTCTAGCAAGGACTTCGCTAGCCGCGGGCCGCGCGCCGCCCGGAGGTGTCAAAGCTCGCATAAGACCGATATCGGCGGCGGGAAAGGCATCCGGCTCACGCAACACGCGCATGGCAATGTATTGCGCTGTCCATTCGCCGATCCCGCGCAGCGAGCGGAGCTTGGCTATTGCGCCCTCCAGCGACTGCGTAGGGCGGAAAAGACCTGCATCGGCGGCAGCAGCGCGAGCCAGTGCTGACAGCGCATCCGCTCGGATAGTGGGCATTCCGAGCGACCGCAAATCGGCTTGAGCCAATCTTTCGGGTGTCGGGAACGTATGCGTCAGGCTCTCCCCGTCGATGGGACACAGCTTCTCGCCATAGGCGGCGACCAGTTTCGCCGCAAGTTTCAAGGCACCCGTTACGGTAATTTGCTGGCCGAGCATGGCGCGAACGGCGACTTCGAAGCCGTCCCACGCGCCCGGCACGCGCAGGCCCGGACGCCGGGCGACCAGCGGCGCAAGCAGCGGGTCTTGAGCAAGGTCCTCGCCGATGGCCAGCGGGTCCGCGCTGAGGTCGAAAATGCGTCGAACGCGCCGAACAATCGTGGCAAGCGATGCGATGCACGGAAAGCGGATCGTCACGCGCAGGCCGCGCTCCCGCTCGTCCTGTTCAATAGTGATCGTCCCTTGCGCACCGTCTAGTGCGATCGAGCGCCGGTAGCTTTTACTCCCGTCAACCGCTTCGATGCCGGTAATCGCCCTTGCCGCGAGGAAGCCGATCATCGCATCCCAATCGTAGGGCGGTGCATAGGGCAGCATGAGCGTGATGCCTTCCGCGCCTGTCTGCTCGCCGACGGCGCTGCTCGACCGCCGCAGCTCGCTAGGCGATCGCCGATACAGCGTGTGGAATGTCGCGTTGAAGCGACGGATGCTGCTGAAGCCAGACGCCAAGGCGACTTCCGTCATCGGCATGGTCGTCTCGACGATGAGCTGCTTTGCAAAGAGCACGCGGCGTGTCTGAGCGACAGAGATGGGCGATGCTCCCAGGTGCTGCCTGAACAGCCGCCGCAATTGCCGCTCACCGACCCCGAGCCGTTCCGCTAGTGCATCAACCGCCTCGCCATCGAGCGCGCCTTCGGCGATCAGCGCCAAGCCGCGCGAAACGGTGTTCGACGTGCCTCGCCAAGCCGCCAGGTCCGGAGAACTCTCCGGGCGGCACCGAAGACACGGGCGAAAACCTGCCTCCTGCGCCGCACTCGCTGTGGGGTAGAACGTTACGTTCTCCCGTTTTGGCGTACGCGCCGGGCAGATCGGTCGGCAATAAACCCCCGTCGTGCGGACGGCGGTAAACATCCGTCCGTCGAACCGCGCATCACGCGTCGATAACGCTCGATAGCAGGCTTCGTGATCAAGTTCCATGGGATCAGTATGCCCGAGGGCGCGGCATTAAGCTGGCCGCTTTCGGACATCGTCATCCGCAGAAAGAACGGCTTTGCCTTCAGATGTCGTGTCCGTGGTTGCTCGCTACTCGACCAACGGCCGGTTTCGGCGCGTCTCGCCCATTGCTGTGCGTCCCGGCAAAGGTCTCCTAATTGAACCGATAGCAAGCGCTTAGCCTGGCCGACGGGGACTGGTCTTCATGCCCCGATGCCGACTTTGCTCCTGCCGCGCGTAGTCTAGGAGGCCAACCATTGACCGGAGATTCGCATGTGGAGGAGGTCCTGGCGAGGCTAAACTCAGCGCGAACCGACCGAGTTGTAGACGTCACGCCAACGCTTGATGGCGTTGATGTGGCTGTCGACTGTAGTGAGGTTTGCGCCCATCGTCACGACGGATATGTGGCTTCCCCCGGCGTCGCGCCACGCCGCAATGTCGCCAGGCCACTGGTCGTCTCCGCGACTGTATTGCTGGATGGACTCGAAGCCGAATGCATCGGCATCCCTTCCGAGCTCGAGCAGCTTAGCTGTGATCCTCGCCCTAATTTGGATTGCTTCGGTTTGAGTTCGGCCCGAAAACAGGAAGCCATCAGCGATCCTGGCTGCCCGGTCGAACGCGGCCTCACTGAAACCTCCCAGCCAGATCGGGATCTGCCGTCTCGGGCGAGGTAGGATGCCGGCTCGGTCGATCCGGTGGTCGGAATCCTGATGTTCGACCACGGGCTGGTCCCACAGCTTGCGGATCAAGGCTATCTGCAGCTCCTGCCGCTTGCCGCGGCGGCGAAAATGTCCGGACATTTCGAGACCGTCGTATTCGACCCAGTTCCAGCCGATCCCGACGCCCAGGCGAAGCCGGCCATCCGAGAACAAGTCAACATCCGCGGCCTGCTTGGCGAACAGGGCTGTCTGTCGCTGCGGCAGGATGATTACACCGGTTACCAATTCGAGTTTCTTGGTGACGCCGGCGAGATAGGCGTAGGTGACCAACGGCTCGTGAAAGGGATCGGTTTCCTTGTACGGGCCGGTCAATTTCGGTTCCCGGCCGGCATGCACGGCGCCGAGAACGTGATCGTAGATCACAATATGGTCGTAACCCAGGTCTTCCGCCGCTTGGGCAAATGCCTTGACCGCTCCGGTATCGCCGCCCAGTTCGATTTGCGGATAAACCACGCCAGCTTTCATCATCCACTCCTGTTCCCTAATGGCGCTCGATGCGTCATCACTCGATCTCGCCATCGTGTCGGCACGGACGAACATGCAGCACGCGACAGGCGCCTCGGTGTACCGGCCGCGACGTTGTCCGCGTAATGCGTCAGCTCGGACCCGACCGCTGCATACAGCGCGAGGTGGCTCGTTGCACAGGTCATAGGGCACTCCGTTCGCCTGCTGCTGCACCGATGTTAGCGCACCGGCATTGATTTTGGCAGCCGAAGAGCCAGCCGGAGGTAGGCTTAAATTCGGTTCGCTCGATGGCTGAGCTGCTTGGGGTAGGCTGGACGCCTAAATATCGCGAAGTGACGGATGGAACGCAGGGCCGATGTCATCGTGGTAGGGCTGGGTGCCGTCGGGAGCGCCGTGCTTTATCAACTCGCCGACCGTGGCATGGACTTGATCGGGATTGACCGGTTTGCGCCACCACACGACAAGGGCTCAAGTCACGGCGAATCCCGGATCACGCGGCTGGCCGTGTCAGAGGGACCGGAGTACGTGCCCTTTGTTCGGCGGTCTCACGAGCTGTGGCGCAAGATCGGTGCCCTAACCGACCAAACGCTTCTGGAGGCTGTCGGGGCGGTTTTCTTGTCGCCTGCCAACAAGCAGATCGACTCGCATGGCGCCATTTTGTGGAACGCGCGCTATCCGTCGCCCGCCGCTTCGGTATCGAGCATGAGCGCCTCGACGAGGTCGGTCTGGCGCAGCGCTTCCCGCAGTTCAAAGTCTCCGGCCCGATGCTGGGTTATTATGAGAAGACCGGCGGCTTCGTCCGGCCCGAGGCATGCGTCGAGGCTCAGCTGCTGCTCGCCCGGCGTGGTGGCGCGGCCACCGAGTTCGGTGTGGTCGCGGAAGATCTTGTTCAGGAGATCAACGGCGTTCGGGTCGTAACCGACCGCGGCGACTTCCTTGCGAGACGCGTTGTCGTTGCCGCTGGTGCATGCTGCCAAAACTGATCGGCGGCGCTTTAGTCCGGCTCAAGGTCAGCCGGCAAGTCCTGTTCTGGTTCACAGTGACGGGCCCGGACCTTTGGGACAAAAGAACATGCCCGATTTTCATCTGGCCAAACGGCACGCAGTCAGAAGACCTCTTTTACGGCTTTCCGATGACCGGGCCGGAGCTGCGCATCAAAGTCGCGAGCGAAACCGGTCTCGCCTATACAGGTGACCTCTCGGAAGTCCCGCCAGTCACCGAGGCCGAAAAGGAGCTGATCTACCGGGCGCATGTCGCGCCTCGACTTAATGGCGTCGATCTTCCGTGCGTTGAGGCCACAACCTGCTTCTACACTGAGGCCCCGCACTACCAGTTCATTGTCGACCGGCACCCGACGGTGAAAGGTGTAACGGTCGTCTCGGCACGGGTTCAAGCACAGCTCGGCGCTCGGCGAAGGTTAGCGTCCGCGGTCGTGGTGGAAAATCGGCGGTGAGCGCGCGTCGGGTGGAATGCCCGATTAGATGGAACCCGGCGCGCGCGTGAGCGACGGGTGGTCACCGGGAAGGTGTGCGTTACGGTGGAGTTGCGAGAGCCACCAGCAACCACTGAGGACCCGATGACCGACGACAGAATGGCGCTGGCCGAGCTGCTGCAGAAGAGCGGCGACGGCGATTTCTTGCGAGCTGTGGCGGAGGCGGTGCTGCAAATCCTGATGGAAGCCGATGTCGAAGGGCTAATTGGCGCCGGCCGCCATGAGCGCTCGGCCGATCGGCTCAATTACCGCAATGGCTATCGCGAGCGCAGTCTCGACACCCGCCTCGGCTCGCTCCAGCTGAGGATCCCCAAGCTGCGCCAAGGATCGTACTTCCCGCCCTTCCTGGAGCCGCGCAAGACCGCCGAGAAGGCGCTGGTCACGGTGATCCAGGAAGCCTGGATCGGTGGCGTCTCGACCCGGCGGGTCGACGAACTGGTCCAGGCGATGGGGCTGTCCGGCATCTCGAAGAGCCAAGTTTCCAAGCTCTGTAAGGACATTGATGACCGGGTAAACGCGTTCCTCGACCGGCCGATCGACGGCGAGTGGCCGTATTTGTGGCTTGGCGCCACCTACCTCAAAGTCCGCGACGGCGGCCGCATCGTCTCGGTCGCGGCAATAATCGCCGTGGCGGTCACGACCGAAGGAAGGCGCGAGATCGTCGGGCTCGGCATTGGTCCCTCGGAGGCCGAGCCGTTCTGGTCGGCTTTCCTCAAGGGCCTAGTCAAGCGTGGTCTCAAGGGCGTCAAGCTGGTGATCTCCGACGCTCACGACGGCCTGCGCCACGCGATCACCCGGGTGCTCGGTGCGACCTGGCAACGGTGCCGCGTGCATTGGATGCGCAACGCCCTGGCGCACGTGCCGAAGGGCCAGCACACCATGGTCGCCGCCGCGATCCGCCAAGCTTTTCTGCAGACAAACGCTGAGGCAGCACATCAGACTTGGCGTCATGTCGCCGACCAACTGCGTGGGCGCTGGCCTAAGCTCGCCGCGTTGATGGATGACAGCGAGCATGACGTCCTTGCCTACATCACCTTCCCGGCCCAGCACCGCACCAAATTGCACTCGACCAACCGGTTGGAGCGCTTAAACAAAGAAGTCAAACGGCGCGCCGACGTGGTCGGCATCTTCCCCAATGAGGCCAGCATCACCCGGCTGATCGGCGCCCTCTTGCTCGAGCAGAATGACGAATGGCTGCTCCAGTGCCGCTACATGCAGATCGAGGGAATGGCTGAACTTACACCGCCGCTGATCGACACCGACCCGGCTAAACTTCCACCCATCGCTGCCTGACCAATGACCACCTCAAACGCCACCCCGATTTACACCAGCTTGACGGACACGACCCGGCGAAGCAATTGCCAATAAGGTCGTCGGTGATCTGGGCTAGGTGAAGCTTTCATCGTTTACCCTGTCCCGGCTTCACAGACGGGCCCAGGGTCACCAGTAGCATCCGGATGCCGTGCGGTTTGGTGCCTCTGACGCGGTTTAGAAGATCACGTTGCGGGCCGACTTCATGTTAGCCTCGCTTGATGCCGGCGAAGGGAGAAGCGTGGCTCGAGCAAATCGCGTCCGGGTGATGTACACGATCGCCGGCACCACCGGTTTGGCATGCTGCCCCAGGCGCATGGCTCACCGCATTGTACTGTTTCTGAACGCGGCCATTCTCGGCCCGCAAGCAGCATGTGCTGATAGCCGACAATGACGTTCGCGCGTTTGGCATTCGTCGGGCGTCCGCAGCTAGAATGCTCGCCGCTGCCTGCCGCGATGGCTAGCCCGACCCTCGATGATAGAATGCCCAGCGCATCGATGGCGTTGAAGGGGATGGGAAGCGATGGCTGTGGTCCGGATCGAGATCAAAACTCGCCAATCGCTCGCCGATAGTGGCGCGTTCGGCGATGTCGGGTGCTACCAACAGTTTGACGGCACAGCGCATTTCGCCGTTGACCCTGGGTACCCGGCGAACCACGCCATCACCGACATCGATATGGCCGAGCGCAAAGGCGACGGCTTGGTGTATTTCGCGGCCGATATCCGCATCCTCGCGCCGGAAAACCAGGCGCGCGGCAATCATCGCCTGCTTTTCGATGTGCCGAACCGCGGCAACCGCCTGGCACTGGCGACCTTCAACGGTGTGCCGCGGCCGATCAATCCAGCGGCGCCGACCGATGCCGGCAACGGGTTCCTGATGCGCCATGGCTATACGGTCGTCTGGTGCGGCTGGCAGCACGACGTGCCCGAAGGCGACGGACTGATGCGGATCAAGGTCCCCGAGGCGCGGGTCGACGGCCGGCCGGTCTCCGGGCGGTTGCTGGTCGGCTTCCAACCGAGCAAGCCAAGCCAGGTCCAACTGCTGTCCGACCGCGGGCATCGTCCCTATCCGAGCAACGATCTGGATGGCCCGCGCGCGATCCTGCTGGTGCGCGAGGGCGAGGAAGCGCCACGACGCACGATCCCCCGGCAGCAATGGTCGTTCGCCCGGCTGGAAGCGGGGCGCGTCGTTCCCGATCCGAACCGTGTCTATCTCGCTGCCGGTTTCGAACCTGGCAAGATCTACGAGGTGATCTACCCGACAACCGGTGCGCCGGTGATCGGGCTGGGCCTGTTGGCGGCGCGCGATGTCGTATCCTTCCTGCGGCACGGCAGTGCGGCGGACAATCCCTGCGCCGGCGAAATCCGGCATGCTTACGCGTTTGGCGCGTCGCAAAGCGGACGTTTTCTACGTCAGTTCCTCTATCTCGGCCTGAACGAGGATGAGGCGGATCGGCTGGTGTTTGACGGCATGCTGGTGCACATCGCCGGCGGCAAGCGCGGTAGCGATTTTAACACGCGCTTTGGGCAGCCGTCAGCGTCGCTACCGAGCGACCCATTCCCGTTCAACGAGACCGCGAGCACCGATCCGGCCACCGGGCGGCGCGACGGCCTCCTCGAACGCCTCGCCGCGCGCCGCCGGGTGCCGAAAATCTTCTTCACGAACACCTCGTGTGAATACTGGCGGGGCGACGCCTCGCTAATCCACACCGATGCGACCGGGGCGCGCGACATCGAGCCGATCACGTCCTCACGCTTCTACCACTTCGCCGGTACGCAGCATTCCGCCGGCACCTTGCCGCTGACCGACATTAACGCGCAAAACGGCGAACGCGGCCAGCAGGCGCTCAATTCGGTCGATTACAACCCGCTGCTGCGCGCTCTGCTGGTGCGCATGGATCGCTGGGTCACCCATGGCGAGGAGCCGCCGCCGAGCCGCTATCCGCGCCTTGCCGACGGCAGCGCCGTAGCCCCGGAGAAGGTAAGGGGCGTTATCACCGACATACCCGGGGTACGGTTTCCAGCGCATCCGCCGCAGGTGACGCGGCTAGATTTCGGCCCGGAGGTAGCCAACGGGATCGCCACCACCCTGCCCCCGACGGAGGGCGAGCCCTACCCGCATTTCGTTCCTGGGATCGACCCGGACGGCAATGAGCTGAGCGGCATTCGCTTGCCCGATGTCACGGTGCCGCTGGCGACCTATACCGGGTGGAATCTGCGCCATCCGCAGATCGGCGCCCCCGACCAGCTGATGAGCCTGATGGGATCGACGATCCCGTTCCCGGCGACCGAGGGCGAACGCGCAGCGAAAGGCGACCCGCGCAGGTCGATCGAGGAACGCTATCCCAGCAAGGCCGCCTACCTCGATCAAGTACGGCGCGCGGCGGACGGCCTGATCGGAAACGGCTACTTGTTGCCTGAGGACGTGGAACGCATCCTCGCCCACTCAGCGCGTCGCTGGGATCTACTTGCGTCCGTGCCAGAAACCGCCGCCGCGAAATAGCTCATTGCTCCGAGGTCGCCTTCACAGCCGACTAGGGCGCGGCGGCGAGGTCGGCCGACCACGGAACCCCATGCGGGATCGAGCTCAATCGGACGATATGTCAGCCTCGGTCGACTGCCGGTTTGCCCGGCCTGGGATGCCCGTGCTTCAAAAGCGGTCATCTACCGCCTGAAGCCACGACACCCCACACCGCGACTATTGCGCTGGCGCTGGCAGCTCAAGGCGCAGAGGGATATCGTCGACATGAGGGGCCGCGCCTCTCGGAGCCGAGGATCACCGCATGGACGTAGCGGCGTGGCTGCGCGGGTTGGGGCTTGAACAATACGAGCCAGCGTTCCGCGACAACGATGTCGATGGCGAAGTGCTGCCGGAGCTGACGGCCGAGGACTTGATCAGCATCGGCGTAACCTCGGTCGGCCATCGCCGCAAGCTGCTGGCCGCGATCGCCGCCCTGGGGGCGGAGCCGTCGCGTGATCTGGCCCAACGAGCGGCTACATCTGCTCCCATCTCCCCGCTGACTAGCGAGGCCGAGCGGCGGCAGCTGACGGTGATGTTCTGCGACCTGGTCGGCTCGACGGCACTCTCGGCGCGGCTCGATCCCGAGGATTTGCGCGAGGTCATCGGCGCTTATCACCGTTGCTGCGCCGATCTCATCACCGAGGCCGGCGGGTTCGTCGCCAAGTACATGGGCGACGGGGTGCTGGCGTATTTCGGCTACCCGCAGGCCCACGAGCATGACGCCGAGCACGCTGTGCAGGCCGGGCTTGCCCTGGTCGAGGCAGCGCCGCAGCTCACGACCGCCCCCACGGGACAAGCCCGTGGACTGAAGGCCCACGGCGTTCCGTTGCGGGTGCGGGTCGGCATTGCCACCGGGCTTGTCGTGGTCGGCGACCTGATCGGCGCTGGTGCCGCACAGGAGCAGGCGGTCGTCGGCGAGACGCCGAACCTCGCGGCCCGGCTACAAGCGCTGGCCGAACCGAATGCCGTCGTCATCGCCGACGGCACGCGACGGCTGCTCGGCAATCTCTTCGAGCTCAAGGACCTCGGGGCCAGGGAGCTCAAGGGCATCGCCGGCCCGGCGCGGGCCTGGGCCGCGCTGCGGGCGAGTTCCGCGGGGAGCCGCTTTGACGCCATGCACACGACTGGCCTAGCCGCTCTCGTCGGGCGGGAAGAAGAATCCGAATTGCTGCTTCGCCGCTGGTCCCGGGCAAAGACGGGTGAAGGCCAGGTGGTGCTGCTCTGCGGCGAGGCAGGGATCGGGAAATCGCGGCTCACGGCGGCGCTTCAGGAACGCCTCGCCGGCGAACCGCACACGCGTTTGCGCTATTTCTGCTCGCCGCAGCGCACCGACAGCGCATTCCACCCGATCATCGGCCAGATCGAACGCGCCGCCGGACTGGCATACGACGACAATCCGCAGGCGAAGCTCGACAAGCTCGATGCGCTGCTCGCACAGACCTCGACCCCGCCTGAGGATGCTGCACTCTTCGCCGAGATGCTGTCGCTTCCGAATGACGGACGCTATCCCGCGCTCGACCTGGCCCCGGAGCAGCGCCGGCAGAGAGTGCTGGAAGCGCTGCTGTCGCAACTTGCGGGGTTGGCACGCCGGCAACCGGTGCTGCTGATCTTCGAGGATTTGCACTGGATCGACCCCACGAGCCTGGAGGTGCTCGGCCGCATCGTGGACCGCATTAAAACGCTTCCGGCGCTGCTGATCGCGACCTTCCGCCCCGAGTTCGACGCGCCGTGGGTGGGACAGCCGCATGTGACGAGCCTGACGCTCAACCGGCTTGGCGAGCGCGAGGCGGCCGCCATCATCGTGCGCCTGGCCGGGAACCAGGCGCTGCCGGCGGATGTGCTGGCGGAGATCGTCGAGCGCACCGACGGGATTCCGCTGTTCGTGGAGGAGATGACGAAGGCGGTGCTGGAGGCGGAGAGCGAGGGCGCGGCCCGGCGCACGGTTGCGGCGGTGCCGTCTCCGGGCCTGGCGGTCCCGGCAAGCTTGCACGCCTCGCTGATGGCGCGGCTCGACCGGCTTGGCCCGGCCAAGGAGGTGGCGCAGGTCGGGTCGGCGATTGGGCGCGAGTTCTCGCATGCGCTGCTGGCCTCTGTGGCGCGCAAGCCCGAGGCGGAGCTGGGGTTGGCGCTGGACCGTCTCGTTCAGGCAGGCTTGCTGTTCCGGCAGGGCGTCCCGCCGCAGGCGAGCTATCTGTTCAAGCACGCCCTGGTGCAGGACGCGGCTTATGGCACGCTGCTGCGCGAGCCCCGACGCGCGCTTCACGCCCGTATCGCCGAAACCCTTGAAGGCCAATTCTCCGAGATCGCGGCGAGCGAGCCCGAGATCCCGGCGCATCACTGCACCGAGGCTGGGCTGATCGAGAAGGCCGCGGGTCTGTGGGGCAAGGCGGGACAGCGGTCACTGGCGCGCTCGGCGCTGGTCGAAGCCGCGGCCCAGCTCACTCGCGCCCTCGATCAGATCGCGACTCTGCCCGGCACGCCGACACTGCGTCGCGAGCAGATCAAGCTTCAGGTCGCGCTGATCACCCCACTCATGCATGTCAAAGGCTATGCCGCCGCCGAAACCAGGGCGGCTATTGAACGGGCACGTTTGCTGATCGAGCAAGCCGAAGCGCTCGGAGAGCCTTCCGAAGACCCGCTGCTGCTGTTCTCGGTTCTCCACGCCGTCTACATAGCGAACATAGTGGCATTCAATGGCGATGCCTGCCGCGATCTCGCGGCGCAGTTCCTGGCGCTGGCGGAGAAGCAAAGGGCGACAGTCCCGCTCATGATTGGGCATCGCATGATGGGAACTTCCTTACTGTTTACGGGGGACATCGCGGAAGGCCGAGGACACTTCGATCAGGCGATCGCGCTTTACGATCCTGCCAAGCATCGTCCGCTGGCAACGCGCTTTGGCCAAGACGAAGCGGTAATCATCTTAGTCCACCGATCGTTAGTAGCTCTGTGGCCGCTTGGCTATCCCGAGGCCGCGCTCAGAGACGCCGACGACGCGCTCAGGAATGCGCGAGAGATAGGTCAGGCCGCCACGCTGATGCTCGCTTTATGCATAACAGCGTTGCCATATACCCTCTGCGGCAATCGCGCCGCGGCAGCCGCGCAAGCCCAAGAGCTTGTCGCTCTGGCCGAAGAAAAAGGTTCCCTATTTTGGAAGGCGTACGGAATAGTGAGCCAAGGTTGCGTGCTGGCCTTGACCGGCAGCGCTTCGGACGCGACCGAAATGCTGATCTCCGGGATGGCCGCCATGCGGACAACGGGAGCGACAGTTTGGATGCCATTCCTTTTGCCGCACTTGGCGCGCGCCCATGCCGAGCTTGGGCAATTCGAGGCGGCTTGGCGCTGCATCGGCGAAGCGATGAAAGCGGCGGAAACGTCCAAGGAAACGTGGTGCGAGGCCGAGATCCACCGAACCGCCGGGGAAATCGCGCTGATGTCGCCCGAGCCCGACGCGGCGGAAGCGCAGGCGCATTTCGAGCGCGCCATTGCCATTGCCGGCGCGCAGAATGCAAAGTCCTGGGAGCTGCGCGCGGCGACGAGCTTGGCCCGGCTGTGGCGCGATCACGGCAACCGGCAGCAGGCCCGCGATCTTCTCGCCCCGGTCTACGGCTGGTTCACTGAGGGCTTCGACACGTCCGACCTAAAAGAAGCCAAGGCGCTGCTCGACGAGCTGACTGAGCCGGCGATTGCCGCAGAGGGCTGAGTAATCACAAATCAGCGGCTCCACGGGCGTATTCAATGGCAACTCTGCACCGCTCCGACGTATGTGTCCGGTTTGAACCGTCCAGCGGCGCGTAGTCGGGGCAAGCGCGGTGAGCGATGCTTGGTCCTTCTGGAGAGTCCAGAAGGAGCCTGGGGTGGACGAAGGGGCAATCCGCCCATCGGCTTTGACGAACAGCCTTGCACGCGCATCGCCCGCATCTATGGCGGCTCGAACGAAGATCATGAACGAAGTTTATCACCCGTGCGCTGTGACCGATTTCGACGTCATTCCCGCGAAAGCGGATCCAGGGACGCGGAACACGGAGAACGATGGCATGGACCCGCAGTCTGCGGCAATATGCGGGGGCTGACGCTGCGGGCCAGCTCCCCGTCCAACGCGCCGGTTCGGCTATCGGGCCTGCGCTGCTTCGCGTCCGCCCAGGCTCTCCGGCACCGCACCATAGGGCTGGGTGATTATCTCGAACAGGTTGCCGTCGGGCGTATCGAAATAGACGCCGCGGCCGCCGTAATAATGATTGATTTCGCCTTTTCCGCTACGGTCGTGGTCGGCGTAATAGTTGACGCCGGCGGTACGGATGCGCCCGAACGCGGCATCGAACTCGTCCTCGCTGACAAGGAACGCGAAATGCTGATGGCCGGGGTCGGGCGCGTCGGCGAAGTCGAGCGTCACGCCGCCGACCTTGACCGGCACAAACCGTGCCCATTGCGGGCCGGCCTCGATGCCGAGGATGTAGGCGAGGAACCGCGCCGACTCCCACTTGTCCTTCGCCCGGATGATCGTGTGATTGAGTTCCATCGCCATCCTGTCTCCCTTGCCCGCTCATAGCCCGGACTTGAGCCGGGCATCCACCAAAAACTGCGGCTTGATATGTGTCTCGTGGATGGCCTGACCAAGCCCAGCCATGACCGATTCGGGTTAAAGAGCCCTGTTCCCAGTTGAATAGCGCCGTATTAGGACGGTCACGTGAACGGCAGGAATCGGGCGCATCCTCGTCGTTGCCGTTCGCGGCGGGCGAAGGTCGGTTTACTGAACCCACAGCGGGCGCTCGTGCCGGACCGCGGGAACTGGTCTTGATGCCCCCATACCTGCCGTTCGCACTACCCGCCGGGATCGGCTCAGCAGGGTGTGAAGCTGTCATTGGTTTCCTCGCCATCGGTTAGCCGAGGTGCGCCAGTTTCGGCACTTCGATGCCAAACGAAAGATTGCGAGAGCCGAGAGAGTGGCTGTGGCTCGAGCGCTGTATACACACCCTGAACTCGCTCCATATAATCGAGGTCGACGGCTTTCTGAACGGCATTGTCACCGTGCGGGAGGGCAATGCCCGCGGCGTGCTCTACCTATGGTGCGGGCCAGACCGGAATAGAGTGATCGAGAAGCCAGATGATTCATCAAGAGGGAGAGGGGGTAGGTGTGCCTCCCGCCATGGCGGCGGTGCACCAGACAACCAGCAGATTTATTCCGTCCGCATCGACGATACTGCCAGTTCGGAGAGGCTTTGTCTTCTTAGCGGCTCCGGAAGTTCTCTCGGCGAACCCAGGGCACAAGGGGGCGACGGTGGAAGCGTAGTGGAACCCCGCTTCGCCCGTTGTGTGATCATGCCACGAGCGTTCGGCTCGGCGCTGCATGCAAATCGGTGAAGATAACTCTGGTTGCCGCCGGTCAATTCCGGCGCGGCATGCGCAGGATCGAGCCGGCAACGACTCCGACGACCGCGCCGGCGATGCCGCGGGCGTTGGCGCGTGAGGCGAGAAACGCACACAGGTGCCGGCGAGAAAAACTCCATGTCCGCCAGCCGCTAGGCTGGCCGGCATGGCCTCAAAACGGCAGCTTGCACCCCGGCGGGGGGCGCAGACCGGCGGCCAGCTTCTGCATCTCCGCCGCGTGGTGTGCCTCGACCTTGTGCCGCGCGTCGGCATGCGCCGCCACGATCAGGTCCTGCAACATCGCGGTGTCGTTCGGATGCACCACCGAGTGGTGCAGCACCACCCGCCGCATCTCGCCCTTGCCGTTCAGCACGACCTTCACGAGCCCGTCACCCGACACCCCCTCCACCTCCGCCGCCTGCAGTTTCGCATGTACTTCCTGCATGCGTTCCTGCATCTCCTGCGCCTGCTGCGCGAGGTCTTCGAGTTGGTTCTTCATTCATCCGACTCCATCGTCTCAGTCTGGTTGATCGGGCAAGGTCGCGCAACGATCGGTCATGGCGCGTCCGATTCCAGGCTTGGCAATGCGCTGTGTTATATCGGAAACTACAACGATTGTACGACACAAGACAGGCGGGGTGCAGATGGGACAAAGCCGGACGGGTGTGGTCCAAGGCAGCGCGCTGGCCTCGCATGACTCATCGGCGACGCCGGTGGGGAGCCGGGTGTACGTTATCCGTGGTCCACACAATCACGTGAACGAGCTCGCGTGGGTGGGGAGTAGTTGGAACACCACCGACCTGCCCTACGCCACAGGCGCGCCGTCGGCGATCGCTGGCAGCGCGCTGGCCTCACATGACTCCGGCGGAAGCCGGGTGTACTTTATCAGTAGCGACAGTCACGTGCACGAGCTCGCCTGGTTCGTGAATCAGCAGAGTCAGGGGTCGTGGAACACCACCGACCTGACCGCCAACGCTAAGGATAGCAACAGCAACACTCCGCCGCCGCCAATCACTGGCAGCGCGCTGGCCTCGCATGACTCCAGCGGGAGCCGGGTGTACTTTATCGGTAGCGACAATCACGTGCACGAGCTCGCCTGGTTAGTGAATCAGCAGGGTCAGTTGTTGTGGAACACCACCGACCTGACCGCCAACGCTAAGGATGGCAACGGCAACACTCCGCCGCCGCCAATCACTGGCAGCGCGCTGGCCTCGCATGACTCCGGCGGGAGCCGGGTGTACTTTATCGGTAGCGACAATCACGTGCACGAGCTCGCCTGGTTAGTAAATCAGCAGGGTCAGTTGTCGTGGAACACCACCGACCTGACCGCCAACACTAAGGATGGCAACGGCAACACTCCGCCGCCGCCAATCACTGGCAGCGCCCTGGCCTCGCATGACTCCGGCGGGAGCCGGGTGTACTTTATCGGTAGCGACAATCACGTGCACGAGCTCGCCTGGTTAGTGAATCAGCAGGGTCAGTTGTTGTGGAACACCACCGACCTGACCGCCAACGCTAAGGATGGCAAGGGCAACACTCCGCCGCCGCCAATCAGTGGCAGCGCGCTGGCCTCGCATGACTCCGGCGGAAGCCGGGTGTACTTTATCGGTAAAGACCCTACCAGTAGCGACAATCACGTGCACGAGCTCGCGTGGGTGGGGAGTAGTTGGAACACCACCGACCTGACCTACGTCACCGCTCCACCAAACCAGTCGTGGATGACTGACTTGGCCAATTCGACGCCAGGTTTCGCGGATTTGAAGCTAAGTCAGATATGCTTTCCGGGAACTCACGATACCGGCACATACTCGCTGGGTTCGACATTTACAACGAATCCCTCCCTGGGTCCGTATAAGACTATCATCGACACTATAAATAATATCTCGGCAACGATCGACAAAATTCCGTCTATCAGCTTGTTTATCGATCCTCTGGATTGGGTGAGGAAGGGCGTAGTGGGCTGTACCCGCGACCTTGCGACGTCGACCCACTCCGACATCGTCCAGCAACTCGACGACGGCATACGATGCCTAGATCTGCGTGTCTATTTTAATCATGAAGACCCTGGCAATCCCTTCTACACCTATCACGGTCTGGTGGGTGTTCCCATCGCGCCGATCTTGTCCGCAGTCGCCCACTTCATTACAGATGTCGCACCGGCCGGCGAAATTATCTACCTACAGATGATCAATTACTGGGATGACAATACGCCTAACCACGGATTTAACGACGATCAACTAAGCCAGCTTTCCGATTTGATTTGGAGTTACTTCCCAGACAAGTCAAAATTATTTGGACCAGGTGATGGGCCGGATAATGGATCTGACCTTCCCAATTACAGCTATTCCACGATTACTGGGTCAAACGGGGGGAAATGCTCAAAAGTGATGCTGATCATGGATAGCCCTCTGCAAACGGACCAATCCAAAATATGGTCAACCGCTCAATTTAGCGCGAAATTTTCGGGCTCGTATGCCAATACAGAAGATCGCTCGCAAATGATCTCCGACCAGCAGCGTAAGTCTGTCTTAGCCAAGGCTAACTCGCTCGCGTTTGACCTTACTCTTATTCTAACACCGACGAACACCGACCCGATAACAAAACTAATAGAAAAGAGCCTCTACCCAGCGGTTCTTGTCTTAGACGGCTGGGTCGCTCTTGTGTCTTTCGTACCCATAAACCCAGTAGGGGACGCAATTGTAACCGCTCTCTTGGTGCTGGCATCAGTGTGGGGGGGCTGGGCCGTCCCTTATACGTCACTACGGGATTTGTCGTCGCAAATCTTCTCCTCTGCCTCGCCCACCGTCTCGGCGTTGTACCAGGGCTATTTCCAGGGAGCAGAATATGCTGCGCCGTCGATTATTTGGATGGACTTCTACGAGGATCACATGGAAACCCAGGCCGGACGTAATGTTGCGCAGATCGTGGAGCTCGCTAAGACCATTACCCTGAATAGGTGAAAGGGCCGGCGCCGGTCGCAGTGACCAAACGTCGACGCCGGAAGCGATTATCCGGCGACGGAGACGATGGGGCCGCCCTTGCGTAGAGCATCATCATATGCCCGTCGATCGGGTCGCTCGAGGTCGAGGTGAACCCCAAGCTGCGCGCTCAGGTCGGAATGCCCACACGCGGTCATGTCGATCCCTTCGACCGCTGCAATCTCCTCGACATTCTCCAGGCCCTCGAGCACCCGACTTTCAAAAGCGGCGGTGCGGCGGATCGTGGCGGCATGCAATGCACATGGCATTGGCGGAGATTGAGGCGCAGTTTGCGACGGTCCCGGTTGTTTGGACAGCTTCCGGGGAGAATAAGCTAAGGCTGGTAGCCAGCTGATGGGTTCACCTTTTCCCGGAATCAAGTTCATAGCTTGTTGCTGTGGCGCTGTGAAGCTTGTGGGCAGCCGCCGACCTATGGGCAAGGTGAGGAAAACGCAGGGCGTTTTTCCCGGCTTGTCCATGGGGGACCGCGCTGGCGCGGTCAGGCGGGGATCGGCGCAGCCGACTGTCCACAAATTCACAGCACGTCCTCGGCATGGCGTCAGGCGGCCCGTGCCGTCGCCGTCGATTGGCCGCGGTAAGCCTCGTCCGGTGTCCGCCAGCCGAGCGCTTGATGCGGGCGCCGTAGATTATACCAGTCGAAGAACTCGCCAAGGCTGCGCTTTTGTTCGATGCCGTTGGCTGCCGGGCGCAAGTAGACCCATTCATGCTTCACGGTCCACCACAAGCGCTCGACGAAGATGTTGTCGTGGCAGCGCCCGCGTCCATCCATGCTGATCTCGATCCGGTGATCGCGCAGCATCTTGGTGAACTCGTCGCTGGTGAATTGCGCGCCTTGATCGGTATTGAAGATACCGGGCTTGCCGAACCGGCCGAGGGCCTCGCTCAGCGCATCGACGCAGAACCCCGCCGTGAGCGTGTTCGACAGCCGCCAGGACAGCACCCGCCGGGTCGCCCAGTCGATGATCGCGACCAGGTATAAAAACCCCTGTCGCATCGGTATGTACGTGATATCAGCTGCCCACACCTGGTTCGGCTGGTCGATCGTCTTGCCGCGCAGCAGGTACGGGTAGACTTTGTGCTCGGGATGCCGCTGGCTGGTGTTCCGCTTCGGCCTGACCGCCCATAGCCCGAGCTTCCGCATCAGCCGCCGGGTGCGTCGGCGGCCGATCAAAACCCCCTCCCGCAACAGCACCACCTGCAGCCGCCGGCTGCCGTAGACCGGATGGTCGGTGAAAATGCGGTCGAGCCGCTCCAGAAGGTCGAGTTCCTCTGCGGCCTCCGGCCGAGACCGGTAATAAAAGCTGCTGCGCGCAACTCCGAGCAGCATGCATTGCCGGCTTACGGACAGCCCCGCTTCCGGCACAATCATCGCCCGCCTCTCAGCAATCGGGAGATGGCGGGCTGCCCGGCAAGAAAATCGCGCTCGACCTGCAGCTGTCCGATCTTCCGGTGCAGATCGTCGATCACCTTCTGCGCGTCCTCAACCGCCGGGGCCTTGCTGCCGCGCGCAAACAGCTCGCCCGCACGCTTCACCAGCTCCTGCTTCCAGCCGCTGATCATCGTCGGATGAACCCCACATTCCGCCGACAGCTCCGCCAGGGTCTTCTCCCCCGACAGCGCCGCCGTCGCTACTCGCGCCTTGAATTCCGCGCTGTGCTGCTTCCGCTTTACGCCCACCTCTCACGTCCTTTTGGACCGGTCAGCCTTTAGCTTATCCCGCTGTCCAAAAATCCGGAGCCGCCGCAGTTCGGTGCTGAATCTGCCGGGGACTGATGTGAGCACATATCTTGACGGGATGAAAGCGCGCGCGGCCCGGTGCACATGTCCGGTTGAGGTCGATTGGGGTGCGAACTCCCATGAGAGGACCGTATGATGGGCGCTACGGAACCCACCGGGCTCCCCCCAGTTAGAACGGCATCGCGAGTGGCCGCTATCGGCGGATTGTGTTGAAAAACTCCACAGCCGGATTTGGGATGAAATAATGGTTCACAATAAATGCCCCTCATTGCAACAAACAGCCGCAAGAAGACGCGCAGTAACAACAATATTATACAAATCGATCCCCCATTGAGGATTCGACGACTTTTTCAACATAGGGTAATGGGCAGCAGCTCTTCCCTGGAGGCCGATAGGATCGGCTGGATCATAGGAAGAGGAGACCGCAGATGGAGTATTTTGCCGGGTTGGACGTCTCGATGGCGGAGACGCACGTGTGTGTCATGAACCGAGACGGTGCCGTCATGCACGAGGTGAAGGTGCCGTCGACGCCTGGCAGTATCGCGGCGGCTCTCGCGCAAGCCCCGGCTTGCAGGCGCATTGTGCTCGAGACCGGTCGCATGGCGCCAATGCTCTACCATGGCTTGAGCCGGCTTGGACTACCCGTCGTCTGCGTCGAGAGCCGGCAGGCCTATCAGGCACTGAAGTCGTTAGGGACGCACAAGACCGACCGCAACGATGCCCGCGGCCTGGCGCATCTCGCCCGCACTGGTTTCTTCAAGCCCGTTCATGTGAAGTCGCTGCCGGCCCACGCGGTACGATCGCTGATCATCGCCCGTAAGAAGCTGGTCGGCCAGCGGGTCACCTTGGAGAACCAGATCCGCGGCCTCGCCGTGATCTTTGGGGTCCGACTGCCCCGTGCGCTCAGCCCCGCCTTCATCAGACAGGCGCTGCGGGCGAGCGAGGGGATCGCCGGCCTGTCGGCCGCCATGCAGGGTCTGGTGGCGGCGCGTGCCGCCGTGCTCGCCGCCGTCGTGGCGATCGACGCCGACATAAGACGGATGGTCAGGGCATCCTCGGATTGCCGACGGCTGATGAGCATTCCCGGTGTCGGCCAACTTACCGCTCTCGCCTTCACGGCGGCTATTGACGATCCTGAGCGCTTCCGACGGTCTCGCGAGATTGGCGCCTATTTCGGCTTGGTGCCGCGGCGCTATCAGTCGGGCGAGGTCGATTACACCGGCAGCATCTCGGAGTGCGGCGATCGGCGGGTGCGCACCCTCTTGTACCAGGCCGCAAACGTCATGCTCACGCCCTACAAGGGCTCCCTGAAGCTCAAGGACTGGGCCCTCGCGATCGCCAAACGATCGACGATGCGCAAGGCGCGGATCGCGCTCGCCCGTCGTCTGGCCATCATCATGCACGCCATGTTGCGCCACGGCACCGAGTTCAAACCGGCGTAACCAGCGGCATCAACCGGACAGGAGATCGAACCGAGCTCCCGAGCGGAGCGACGCCCGAGGGAGGGAGCAGATGACGGCGCCGATTCTGTAGCATGCGGCAAAGCTAGCCGACTGCGATTTCAACCGAGCCACTCTGCACCCAGCTGACCCCATCAAGTGCCACAATGAGCACGCAGAGAACGCAGACACCCGACAGCGTCGATATCGCGCACAACCGAGCCGTCGCCCTTGACCCATTAGAGAACACAATCGGCGCTCAGCCGACGGTGAGTGCGCGCCCGACGTTCGACCGGAGATGTCCCCTAAAGGGCCATTCACCGCGACAGTAGCCAACGACGGGGTCTTGGGTAGAGTCGGGATGTGGCGCGGTGGCGTTAGGTCGACCATGTCGGTTGCCGCCCCTTTCGTCTGGCGGTGCCTTAGTGGGTCGGCCATAACTCCGTTTCCACACCCCGCTCATCGAACGCAGCAGGCGGATTTCCCGCACTGCGCTCTCGGACAAGACCTCACGCCTTCACCCACGACGGGCCGCGGCCGAGCCGGGTCAGACGTACGAGCCCGAAGTACCCGTAGAGGTGCGAGAGTGGATAGCTCCCGCGCTTGCGTCGCCTGCCCTTGTGCTTGAACCGCAACCACCGGCGCAACCGCACAGCCACGTATGTGTCGAGCGCGCGATACGCCTTGCTGGTGGAGCCGACGCTGAAGTAATTGGCCCACCCGCGGAGCACGCGGTTCAACTTGTCTACGAGCTCTGTGGTCTCTTGCCAGGTACGCGCGCGGACGGTCAGCGCGTGGACGGTTTCGACCATGCGCTGGATGCTCTTCTTTGACGGTCGCAGAGCCAAGCGGGCCTGGCCCGTCGTTCGAGAGTACATTCGTCCGAACGTGAATCCCAAGAAGTCGAACTCGCCTTCCGGGACCTTGCAGATCTGTGTCTTGTCCTCGTTCACTGTCAGCTTTAGCTTACCCGTAATTTCGCGCAGGCGGTGCAGCGCCGCGCCGGCGTTGCCCCTCCGGCACAGGATCACGAGGTCGTCGGCATAGGTGACCAGGCGAGTGCCGAGGCTTCGCTCAAGGCCGAGCTTCTTCCACCCCAACACAAACCGGCGCATGTAGAGGTTCGCCAGCAGTGGTGAGAGGGGTGAGCCCTGCGGAATGCCGCGCCGGTTGTCGCGCGCCTCGGTCGTGCGTGTCTTGCGGCCTCGGTCGTCGGTTTCTTCAACGGGGCAGTCCAGCCACATCTTGATCAGATGCAGCACGCGCCGATCGACGATACGGCGCGCCACCGACTTTAGAAGGTCGGAATGCGGAATGCTCCCGAAGTAGTCCGCGAGGTCGGCGTCCACGACTTCCGGATAGCCACGAAACAGCAGCTCCTCCACCGCTACCGCGGCCTGCTGGGCGTTGCGCCCGGCGCGGTAGGCGTAGATTTCTGGTGGAAGGTCGGCGTCGAAGATCGGCTCCAGCACCAGCATCGCTGCTGTCATGCAGACCCGATCCCGCACGGTCGAGATGCCCAGCGGCCTGAGTTTGCCGTTGGCCTTCGGGATCAACACGCGTCTGATCGGCTCCGGCCGGTAGGTCTCCTGCCTGAGCGCAAGCGCCAGTTCGGCCAGCCACCGCTCCATCCCATACGCCTCGATATCCGCAAAATCCTGGCCATCCACACCCGGTGCACCCTTGTTTGAGCGGCACTGGGCATAGGCGTGCGCCAAGATGTCGTCGCGGCAGATCTTGTCGTACAGCGCGTAGAAGCGATAACCGGCTTCTGCCTTCGCTTTTGCGTGTAACGCCATCTGCAGCTTTTGAACACGTTTCGGAGTTGATAGGTTGCCCAATCTCCCGGTCCCTCGCCACTTGTTGCGTCCGTCTTGAACTAAGGCCCCTTCCCTCCACCGGCATTACCCGGCTTCAGCGGTACTACGAGCCTCTCCGCCACCCCAGAGCGCCCGGCCTGTCCCTCACGGGCGTCCGGTTGATCATCCCTGATCACGCAATGGGGCTTCCCGTGTTGCGTACGCTTTCCTTGTGCACATGCTGCCGCCACTACCCCGGTGCAGCGGCTGGGCGTAGTCTTCGCTCGTGTCACCCAACCGTGTCAGCCTTCCCCGATTCCACTTTCGGGTCGGCCTGCACATCGTCCTTTTCGAGGCTTGCTCAGCGTTCACTTGCGTTGCGGCCTGCACACTCGCACGGTTACCGTATGTCGTAACCGCTATCCGAAGGCTTCAGACACTTCGTCTCCTCCATGTCTGCTCCGGTCGCTTCCGGCTGGAGCGGTCGCCGGGTGGGGCTTGCACCCACTGGAAAAGCGCCGCCTTGTCACGGCGCACATGGACAGCGGCCGTTCCCGGTTAGTGTGGCCGTTGACGCCTCTGTGCAAACAAAGGATTTAAGACTGAACCGTCTCCGGTTCGGCAGTTTCCGGCATACAAAGGGCGAAGACGATCAACGCCACGGAAGCGGCACCGCCGAGGGCAAGAAAGGTCGCGCTGTATCCGAAATGATCCACGATCACGCCGGCAGCCAAGCCGCTCAGCGAGGCACCGATCCCTTGAGCCGTGGCGATGGCGCCTTGGGCCAGGTTGTAGCGCCCGGTGCCCCGCATGATATCGGCGATCACCAGGGGCGTGAGCGCACCGAAAATCCCGGCGCCGACGCCATCGAGCACCTGGACGCCGATCAGCCAGAAGCTATTGTTGGAGAGGGTGTAAAGCACCGCCCGGATGGGCAGGATGGCGAACCCAGCGAGAAACAAAGGCTTCCGTCCCCAACTATCGGCGGTGCGGCCGACCAGGAGGGCGATCGGCAGCATGACCGCCTGCGCGGCGATGATGCAGGCCGACATCATGGCCGTCGCCTCTTTTGGATAGGCGGCGGCGAGCTTCTGTCCGACCAGCGGCAGCAGCGCCGCATTGGCGAAATGGAACAGCATGGCGCACAGGCCGAAGATGACCAGCGGTCGGGATCTGAACAGGATGCCGTAGCCGGCAGGACTGACGGGGCGCCCGGGCGCGTCGGGCCCATCGTCCAAGTCTCGCGCCCGATCTAATCGATGGCCTTGGACGGGATCGATAGTACCGCGACGGCGGCAAGCATGGCGAAGACCGGCACGAGAAGGAAGACGGCGCGCTGCGAGAACGCATAGCCGACGGCGCCCGCCGCCACGGCGATGGCGACATTGCCCGCATGGTCGAAGGCCGAGTTCCGCCCCATGCGTCTGGCCAGCTGTTTCCGCGCGTATAGGCCCAAGGTCAGGGCTGCGACCGCAGGCCCGAAAACGTCGCCGACCATCGCCATTGCGCTATTGGCGATCGCGACCGGCCAAAAGGTCGGCCGCGCGAAGATGATGGCAGCGCCGATGCCCAGCACGGCGAGCGCCAGAACGATTGCTCCGCGCTTGGCGCGGGTCTCATCGATCGCGGCGCCGATCGGCGTTTGAACGGCGAGCCCGAGCAGGCCGCCGATCGTGGTCACCAATCCGACTTCGGACTGGCTCCAATGCTGCTGGGTGACCAGGAACACGTTGAGATAAGGCCCGAGCGCACCGCGCACGTCGGCGAGCAGGAAGTTGATGGCGTCGAGCGAGAACGGGTTGAAACGCTTGCTCTTGGTCGATGTCACAGCCACAGCCACACGTCCCGATCGCGAGGGTGATGATGGTCAGTGGCGCGCCAACTCTGAAATAATCCCAGAAGCCGATCGCCACGCCGGAAGCGGCCGCCCGCTGCACGACGATCAAATTGGCGATCGAGCCCAGTACGGTGAAGTTTCCGGCCAGGGTCGAAGCCATCGCGACCACCAGCCATGACCTGTCATGATCTTTCAGCGCCTCGACAAACGGCTTCATCATCAGCACGGCCGGCACGTTGCTGACCAGGTTGGACAGCACTGCCGTCACCGTGCTGAGCACGGGAACCTGATCGAGATGAAGCCGGCCCACGATCGCAATGATATCGGCGCTCAAGAGCGCGTGCTGCGCGCCGGCGACGATGATGAACAGACCGGCGAACATCAGCAGCAAGCGACCAGTCGATCTCCTCGTAGATCCGCCGGCTCTTCACCCGCCGGGTCAGCAGCAGGAGGCCGCCGATGATGATCGCCGCCTTGGCAGGAACGACCCCGGCAAAAAACAACGCGATCAGAATCAGGGTCGCCAGCAATGCGCGGATCACCAGCACGCGATTGGCACCGACCTTCGGTCGAGGCGCTTCCAGTCGCGCGCCGCCGGCGAACTCGGCGCGATGCAAGAGCGCGATAAGCGCCATGGTGACGATCAGACCGACCAGCGCGACCGGCGCCAAGGCCAGGGCGAATTTCGTGTAGGGGATATGAGAGAAGCTGCCGATCATGATGTTCTGCGGGTTGCCGGTGATCGTCGCGGTTGACCCGACATTCGATGCCATCGCCACGGCGAGCAAGTAGGGTACCGGACGGCGTCCCAACGCGAGCGTGAACTCCATCACCAGCGGAGCCAACACCAGGCAGATCGCGTCATTCACCAGGAAGGCGGAGAAAATGCCAGAGATCGCGACTATCGCGGCGAGCAGGATCAAAGGTCGTCTGGCGTGCGCGATAACCCAGGCATTGGCAACGGCAAAGAACCCCGAAAGCCGCAGACTGGCGACGACGATCATCATGCCGAGCAACAGCGTGATGGTATCGAGATCGACCGCCTTGTAGGCATCTTCGATCGGCAGGGCGCCCGATGCGACCATGAGCCCGGCGCCGACCAGGGCGATGCCGGCTCGATCGATGCTCAGGCCGGGAATCCGACCGATGGCAAGCGCGAGATAGCTTCCGACAAAGATAATGCCGGCCGCGACGCTCCGTTCCTCGCCGCCAATTCGATCACCAGCCGGCAGCAGCGTGGGCGCCAGCCCGACGGCGACGGTTATAACGACCACTAACCCTACCAGCAGAACACTCAAGCCGACCGACCGGCGGCTTCGATTGGGGGCCCTGTGGTGCATACAGCAAGGCTATTGGACTAGACCCCGTGGAGTCACTCGTGGGGAGGACGGCCGATGTCATAACATGTAGAAATTGGCGGCGGCTTAGGGGCAACTGCCGCCGTATAGATTCGGTCGTATCGTTGGCGGCTCAGCGCCGATATTGTTGGCGACCAGCTCGACCCCCTGGCATCCATCCAGATAGCGCGGTTAGGCCGTCGGTGCTATGTGCCGCCGCGGTCAAACGGGCTCATCGCCGGCAGATCATGCATGATCCCGCATAACTTGGCGTCGGTTTCCAAACCTGACCGCGACCAAGCCCGACTGTTCCTGATGGCCTGCTTGATCAGGTTCGGAAGCCTCCCCGCCGGCTGCTGACCCGGATCATACCTACATCTGCGGAGACGGCTTCCATTCCGAGAGGACCACCGCCTGCCAAGCGGTCCTCAACACCCATTGACCGAGGTTCAGCGGTAGCGCGAACCCGTTGTTGTCTCCAAAGCTCGTTGGCCCATGGCCGCCACGGCGACAACAGCGGCCACGCTCGGGCCACATCTGCGTCGGAGGACCCGCCAAGACACAGAGCAGAGGGACTCGTTAGACTGAACGAATCCGGGGGGCCTCAGGAACCTGATGCTGGGAGGGCCCAGGATCTGGGAGAAACGGCGATGTGTAACACAGGAGGAGTTCGGCATGCGTGCGATGCAAATCATCGAATGGGGAAAGCCGTTGGAGGCGCGGGAATATCCCGATCCAGAGCCGAACGGCGAGGAAGTGCTGCTGCGCGTCGAGGCGGCGGGTGTCTGCCACAGCGATGTGCACATCTGGGACGGATATTTCGATCTCGGCGGCGACCGGCAGATTTCGCTCGAATCCCGCGGCGTGCAGCTGCCGTTCACGATGGGGCACGAGATCGCCGGCGAGGTTAAGGCGCTCGGCCCGCGGGCATCCGGGGTCAAGGTCGGCGATAAGGTGGTGGCCTACCCGTGGATCGGCTGCGGCGAATGCGCGGTGTGTCGCAAGGGTGAAGAGCTGCTCTGCCTCAACCCGCGCACTCTGGGGACGCGGCGCGCCGGCGGCTATGGCACGCATGTAATCGTCCCTGAAGGCCGCTACCTCCTCCCGCATCAAGGCGTGCCGCAGGCGCTCGCCGCTACCTATACCTGCTCCGGTATTACCGCCTTTTCGGCACTCAAAAAGACCCGCGGGCACCTTGGCGCCGAAGATCACCTGGTGATCATTGGCGCGGGTGGTGTTGGCGGCAGCGCCGTACACATCGCGCCGGCCGCGGTCGTCGGCAAGGTCATCGTTGCCGATATCGACGCGCAGAAGCGCGCGCATGCCCGCCAAATGGGCGCCGTCGCGACCATCGACAACGCCGCGCCCGACGCGGTCAAGCAGGTGATGGAGGCGACCGGTGGCGGCGCCGCCGCGGCAATCGACTTCGTCGGTTCACCTCGGACGATGGAGTTCGGCGTCAACATCCTGCGCAAGGGCGGCAAGCTCGTCATGGTCGGACTCTATGGCGGCGCCCACTCGATCGCGACGGTGCTGTTCCCGTTCAAGATGATGACGATCGAGGGCTCCTACGTCGGCACCCTTGATGATTTGCGCGAGTTGCTTGCCCTCGTCCAGTCCGGCAAGGTGCCGCCGATACCAATAGAAACCCGGCCTGCCGACCAAGCGAGCGCAGCGTTGAGCGACCTGAAGAGCGGTGGAAAGGTGCGGGGGCGCGTGGTGCTGCACCATCATCAACACGGAGCTCAATAGACAGCATTTCTATCGCCCTGGTTCGATTTGTATCATCAGCGAACACAATTCAGAGCATCGGCTCGTCTAAAACGGCCGCCACTTGCAAAAATCTCGTCGCCTTAGGTCGGAGAGATAGATCGAGCACCGGTTTTGGAACCCGTGGATCCCATCCCCGTGTCGGCGCCGCCCATCAATAAAGCAGTCATCAGGCCAGCCTCACTGGGCCGGCTCAAGCCGCCCATTGCGGGCCTTCAGCCAGTGCAGGCGATACTGCCTTGGTGGCCATAACCATCAACCCATCAACGCACCCTCTTTCGCGTGCGCCAAGGCGGATCGTATCGTTTACGGCGAATTCGGCGACGGGGATCCACCATGTTGACGGACCGATACGAACTTCCCTTGTCCACCGCCTCGTCCGTCGCGCGGGACGCCTTACATGGCTGCGAGGCGAAGCTGACCATGTACCCCGGCGCGCTCGAGGGGTTCGAACGTGCCATCGCTGCGGATCCCGGCTTTGCCCTTGCCCATGCCGCCAGGGCGCACGTGCTGCTGGAACGCGGGGACACGATAGCTGCACGCGCGTCGATGGCGGCGGCCAATTCCCTCACCGCCGGTTTATCCGAGCGGGAAGCGAGCCATATCGCATTTTTCGACTTGCTTTCGGCAGGCGATGCCGAAGCCGCACTTTCCGCATTGCCCGCGCACCTGGACGCCTGGCCACGCGATGCTCTGGTACTCGCCACCACCGCGTTCACCAATGGCCTGATCGGAAATTCCGGCCGCGCTGGGCAGAAACGCATGCTGCTGGAGCTTCTGGACAGGCTTGCCCCGAGCTACGGCAACGATTGGTGGTTCACGGCCCATCATGGCATGGCGCTCTCGGAGAATGGACAGCGAGATGCCGCCCGCCCAAAGATCGATCGATCCCTCGCCCAGAACCCGACCAACCCTTGGGCGGCGCACGCCCGCGCGCACCTCTGCTATGAGGAGGGCGATCCAAACGCGGCCCGCGCCTTCCTGGCGTCTTGGCTCACCACCTATCCGCGTGACGGCTTGTTATATAGCCACCTGAGTTGGCATCTCGCGCTCGGCGACCTCGAGGCGGGTGATGCGGCGGCGGCGTCCCGGCTTTTCAGGGAAGCCTTCTCACTCGATGTCCACAGTGGGCCGCCGCGCGCGAGGGTGAACGATGCGGTATCTTTTCTGTGGCGCTGGGAACTCGCTGGGCATCCGCGTGACGCCGAAGCATGGCGTATATTGCACGACTTCGCGAACAGGGCGGTTCCGCGCGCCGGCGTGGGTTTTTCCGACATGCACATCGCCCTCGCGCAGGTCGTGGCTGGCAATGACGCGGCGCTGGAGGCGCGCGCACGGCAGATCGACGAGCTCGCGCGCCAGGGCCGTTATCCCTCCGGCCCCTGCGTTCCGGCAGTGTCGCGCGCCTTTGCCGCTTTCGAACGGCGAGACTTCGCCGCGGCGATCGACTCGCTTGAACCGATCGCCGGCGAACTCGAACGGATTGGCGGCAGCCGCGCACAGCTCGACCTGGTCGAGTTCACGCTGGTGAAGGCCTATCTCAGTGCGGATCGCCTGGACGATGCGCGCCGGATGCCGAGCGTGCGGCGTCCAGGTCTCTCGGGCATCCCCGTTGCCGGGCTGGCGGCAGTGCGCTGATCGACGAAGCGACGGTGGCTTGATCTGGAGCGGGCGCCAATCTCGGTCGGAAATGCACTTGGGCTGGCGCTGCCGGAGGACCCGAAACGAGAACAAAGGTGGGTTGGGGGCCTCAAGGCCAACGAAGCCCGGCGTCGGTGCATCCGATATGCGGAGGGGGCACCAACAGGTTGTGACGGCTGGCGGGTGGCCTCTCTCAGAGTCGGATGGGACCCTCTCGGGTTCGAGATGGCGCGATGCCTGTCGCAATCAGGGGGACCCCTCGTTTTCGAATGGCGATCGCCGGAGAAGTAAAGGCGGAGGGGTCAGCCCTCAACCATGCTGGCCTTTCGCTGTCGCGATCGACGTTGCAACCCGTCGCCGCGGCTCGTAGCCGAGCGCTCGCGCGTGCTTCTTGACCGTGCTGTATGGAATCCGTGTCTCGATGCTCACCGCATGCCAGCTTTTGCCGCCATCGAGCGCCGCCCGCAGTTTCTCCCGGTCGCCATCGCTGAATTTCGGCCGCCCGAGTACCTTGCCCATTGCCCGCGCTCGCTCGAGACCGGCTTTCGTCCGCTGGCTGATCTTTTCTCGTTCGAGCTTGGCCAGCGAAGCGAGGGTCGCCAACAGAATGTTGCGAACGAGTTCGTTGTCCGTCGATAGATGCTCCTCGGTGAAGCTGTGAAAGCTGACGCCATGCGAGCTCAGCCGCTGCAGGTGCCCAATTGTCGCCGCCATGCCTTCGCGGCTGAACCTATCGAGCGACCAGACCAGCAATAGGTCGAACTGGCGTCGGGCAGCACTATCAAACATCACGCCGAGCTCCTTCCGATATTCGAGGCCCTTGCCGCCATTCTCGTGCTCGACGTACTCGTGTGCGATCGGATATCCCATGTGCCTGCACCATTCGTGGAGTCGCCGGAGCTGGTTCTCCGGGTTTTGCCCTCTGCCACCTGTCGAAACCCCGGCGTGGATCGCAACCGTAGGCATGGAGGTTCCATCCGAACCCGTAGGAAGTGGCACCGATCCCGTCTTCATTTACGATGCGATATAGCAGACGGGCTTTCGTCCCCCTTTTGTGTCCATCCCTCCTCCATCAAATCCTCACCGTTGCATTGGATGCCCGACTGAATATTGTAGCTGGCCCCGCACCCGCGCTACCGACTTGTGTAGCTCGGCATGGGGTGGCATGACGACTGAAAAGCCCATTGTCGGCGTCGCTCGAATAAGTCTGTAGGCAATGCTTCCGATACGCGACGACGTACTCCTGCTAGAAATAATCGCCGAATACTGGTCTCGGGAGATAGCCGGCATCCGGACACTGGCAGAGCTACATGACGAGCTTCTCTGCGCGTTTTGGCAGAACGAGCTCACGGTGTTCGGCTCGAGGGGAGAGACGCCCGTCGATCGCCGACGCTTACTCAGATCGGTAAGATTAAAGTCGGAGCACCCAGGCTTCACGGTGGTCGACAGCATAGAAATGATTCCCCCGGGGAGCGAGGAAGATCCGGACGGCAGCATCACCGTCGATGTGACGAAGTACGTCGTCCTTCCATCCGATGAGACGCGTTGGACCAACGACATTGTCGAAGCCGTGTATCGAACATTGGCCGCGATGTCGTTCGAAGACTTTCACGACCTGTTGAAGCCCGGTCTCCGGGCGCTTAGCGCGACCCGAGAGGCACTTGCTGCCTATTGTGATTTGATGGGCTACGCCCACCCACGGTTTTGGTTCGGAAGGGTCCGGACCGACAAGTGGACCGCGCGTCGCGAACGAGATGCCGAGAAATGGCTCGCGGAACAGGCCAAGGGCCGGAAACACAAGGCGAAGGAGGAGTATTTCGCCGCGGCCGCTGAACTATTCATTGGTCTCCCACGCAAGGCGTTCAATCGGATCTGGAACCGCATGGTACCCGTGGAGTGGAAGAGGCCCGGGCCGGTAATTCGTTCCCATCGGTAACGATTACCCTAGTACGATATTGAAAACACACGAGACATTGAAACCGCTACCCCAGTTTTACCCGGGCTACTAATAGGGCCAACGATCCCGACCATGTCACCGACATGCGTCGTAGAACCCCTGACAGAAAGAATCTGGTCACCCTGCCGACGCCCGCATCGACGGGGCGGCTGGAAGAGCAGGGTACCGCGCACGCGGAGCTGCGATCAGAGTTAGTCGCTCTTGCTCGCCTACTCGCCCGCCAAGCGGCTCGCGAATTGACCTCGCGGGAATAAGTGGCCCGCGAGAGAGAGGCCCTCATGTCCGATCCCAATCGTCCCCGTATCTCGCGGCATCCTCTGCTTACGGCGGCCGAGGTTGCCGAGATGCTGAGCGTCAGCCTCCGCTCGGTGCGTCGGCTGATCAAAGATGGAAAGCTGCCGATCGTGCACGTTGGCCGCTCGGTGCGCATTCGTCCGGAAGCGCTCGAAGCATTTATCGATGGCGGGTGACACCAGATGACAGCATATGCCAGTGAATGCCGTTGGTACTGCTGCACCAATAGCATAACCCCCTCTCATTATTACTTACGTTTGTAGAGCTGCTGACTTTACATGTTGACATTATCATGAAAAATTCCTAAATTCATCTCCCGTCATCATGAGGAACCTGATGGCCACTTCATCCCTATCACGAAACCCGTTTGCCGATCCAACCCTCCTGACCTTCGCCGACCTGATCGTCCGCGTCGAAGGGGACGAGAAGCTGTCCCTAAAAACCCGACAAAATTGGGCCTGGGCGTTAAGAACGGTTGCCCGTGCGGTCGGCAAGGAGCCCGCCGCGATTCCCGCTCATCCGGAATTTCTGCGCAAGGTGCTCGACCGGGCGGCGCCGGCCTCGTTAGGCATCACCCGCGCCACCTGGAACAATGCGCGGTCCCTATCGGGCAAGGTGCTCGAATGGGCCGGCCTGGCGTCGATGCCGGGCCATTATCAAGCACCATACAGCCCTGCTTGGCAGAAACTGTGGGTCAAGCTGCCGCCAGACACAGCGCTCTCCTTCCAGCTGAGCCGTTTGCTTCACTATTGCTCAGCGCAAGGCATAGCTCCCGACGAAGTCGATGACGGTGCCCTTGAAGCCTTTCACCGGGCCCTGATAGCGGAGAGCATCGTGCACGGCCCGCGCGAGATCTACCGGGGAGCGGCAAAGTCCTGGAACAACGCCGCTGAGCGTGTCGCAGGGTGGCCGCAACAACGCCTTGCCGTCTCGTCGCGGCAAAAGACCTTCACGTTGCCGTTGAGCGCCTTCCCGCCAAGCTTGGAGGCGGATGTCGAAACCTATCTTCGCCGGGCATTGGGGCTCGATCTCAGCGATGACCACTTCACCCGCGCGCAGCGGCCGGCGACCATCAACACGCGGCGTTGGCAGTTGCGGCTATTGGCGACGGCAATCGTGGCAAGCGGAATCGCCGCAGACACCCTCGTCGATCTCCGCACAATGCTGAGGCCGGAGGTAGCTGTCGGTGGTCTGCAACACCTATTCGATCGCAACCAGGGCGCGTCGAACGTGCAGCTCTCCAACCTGGCGGATTTCCTGCCGACTTTGGCCGCTCGGCTCGACATGCCCGAAGACATGATTACCAAGCTCAAAAAAATGAAGAAAAAGCTCAAGGTAACCCAGCACGGGATGACCGCGCGCAATCGGGAAGCGCTACGAGCATTCGACGACCATGCTGCGGTCGAGGCACTGCTGGGGTTGCCGCAACGCATCCTTCGCGAGGTGCGGGCCAGTGGTCGCAAGGGTTACCGAGCGGCGAAGCTGATCCAGACCGCGCTGGCAATCGAGCTGCTGCTCAACGCGCCGGTGCGAATCCAGAATCTGGCCTCGATCGATCCTGAACGACATCTGCTCGAGGTCGGTGGACGCGGCGACCGTGCCGTTCACCTTCGTTTCCCTGCCGCCGAAGTAAAGAATGCGAACGATCTCGAGTTTCCGCTGAGGTCGGAATCGGTTGAGCTCCTCGACGCCTATCGGGCCGAGTGGCGCCCGCTGTTGCTTGGCGCTCCGAGCCCGTTCTTGTTCCCTGGCAAGGGACCCGATCAGCCCAAGGGAAGCGCTGCCCTGAGCGAACAGATCAAGGAGATCGTCCACGCCTACACGCGGCTCGACATGCCGGCGCACCGCTTCCGGCACGCCGCGGCGAAGATTTATCTAGACCGCAATCCAGGACAATACGAAGTCGTGCGCCAGCTTCTCGGTCATAAAGACATCAAGACGACGATGTGTTTTTACGCCGGCGCCGAGAGCGCATCGGCGGCACGCCACTACGCCAAGACAATTCTCGGCATCCGCGGCGCAGGCCCGCAACCCGGGGATCGCGCGTGATAGCGCCCGGTTTGCCTGGCGCCCGCAACAGTCGCTGTCTGCCACTCGAGAGATGGCCCGAGCCCGACCGCGCCGCCTGGGCCGCGGCGCACCGACGGGGCGGTCTGCTCGATGACGATGGCGCCGCCGTCTCCTGGGCACCGGCCACCAGCGGGTTGATCGCGGCCGGCTACGGAACCTTTCTCGCGTTTCTGTCGCAGACCGGCGATCTCGACCCGGCAGCCGCTCCGGCTACACGCGTCACGCGAGCACCGGTCGAGGCCTATATCGCGCATCTGCGCGAGCGCAACCATTCGAGCACCGTGGCTGCCCGCATCCTTCAGCTCATTCGCGCGGTGGCGGTGATGGCCCCCACCGCCGATCTCGCCTGGCTGCGCCGGACCTTTCGCCGCCTGCGGCTTATGGCGGGACCGGCGCGCGACGATCGGGCGCGACGGTACCCGCCGTGACCCTGTTCGATCTGGCGGCAACGCTGATGCAGCGGGCCGAGACGGCGACCGGCGAACCGGCCCGCCGCCGGGCGTTGTGGTATCGGGACGGGCTGCTTATCGCGGTGCTTTGCGCCTGGGCGCCGCGAGCGCGCAATGTCGCCGAAACCGCGATCGGCGTCGGTCTGCAGCGCCGCGGAGCGGAGTATTGGGCCGCCTTCGGACCGGAGGAAACCAAGAACAGGCGCCCGATCGAGATCCCGCTTCCCGAACCGTTCACCGCCTGGATCGACCGGTACCTGGGTCACTATCGCCCGGAGCTGACGCGGTGCTCGCCGACACCGGCGGCTGGCGACGCCTTCTGGATCAGCCATACCGGCAAGCCGCTTACCGCAAAAGAAGTCGGCCAACGCATCAGCGCGGTGACGAAACGCGAGCTCGGCCGCGACCTCGACCCGCATTTATTCCGAAAGATATGTCCGACCGAGCTCGCAATTCGCGATCCCGAACATGTTGGTATCGCTCAGCCGCTCCTCGGGCACGCCGACTATCGGATGACGCAGCAGTTCTACAACCTCGGTCGCGCGCTTGACGCCGCCAAACGACATCACAGGGTGGTGGAAGCGATCCGCGGCGGGATCGAAGCAACGCCGCGACCGATAAAGAGGCCCAGGACTGCGCGCAATCAACAGATCGGGCGCCGCGGGTGATCCGAAAGCCGCGCCAATCTTCTCACAAGGATACCCGGTGATTGCCGTAATCTATGCCCGCTACAGCTCGGGCTTGCAGCGCGACGCCTCGATTGAGGATCAGATCCGGCTCTGCCGCGCCCGGATCGAGATGGAGGGCTGGCATTACCGGCACGCCTATACCGACCGCGCGATCAGCGGCGCGAGCGCTCTGCGACCGGCCTATCAGAGCCTGCTTGAAGACGCGCGCCGGGGACAATTCGACGTCGTCGTCGCCGAGGCGCTCGACAGGCTGTCGCGCGACCAGGAGGATGTCGCCGGATGGTACAAGCGGCTGCGCTTTGCCGGCGTGCGGCTGGTTCACCCTCGCCGAGGGCGAGATTTCCGAACTGCACGTCGGCCTGAAGGGCACGATGAACGCGCTGTTCCTGAAGGACCTCGCCGACAAGACGCGACGCGGCCTTGAGGGCCGGGTGCGCGCGGGCAGGTCCGGCGGCGGATTGTGCTTTGGTTACGACGTGGCTCGCGAGCATGACGCGCGGGGCGAACCGGTCTATGGCGCCCGCAAAGTGAACGACGCTGCGGCAGGGATTGTGCGCGGGATCTTCTCCGAATTTGCCGCCGGCAAGTCTCCGCGCCGGATCGCGCACGACCTAAACCGCGCACGCATCACCGGCCCGCGCGGTGGCGAATGGGATGCCTCGACGATCAACGGCAATGCCGCGCGCGGAACCGGCATCCTCAACAACGAGCTCTATATCGGCCGCCTGGTCTGGAACCGGCTGCGCTACATCAAGGACCCGACAACCGGAAAGCGCATCTCCCGCCTGAACGAGCCGGACCGTTGGATCGTGCACGAGGTTCCGGAATTGCGTATTATTCCGCAGGATCTCTGGGTCGCGGTCAAAGATCGCCAGCAACTACTCAAGCGGAATACGCGACCGGACCTTGGGAGAGACCGCTCTGGGCGCGGCAGCGCCCGCGCTTTCTCGTCACTGGTCTCGCACTGGTCTCGCCAAGTGTGGTGGCGAGTGCGGCTCCAGCTACGTCAAAATTAGCGCCAGCCTGCTCGGTTGTGCTGCCGCGCGCAATCGCGGCACCTGCGCCAACCGCTTGAATATCCGCCTCGATACGCTGGAGGGGATGATCCTCGAAGGATTACGCAGCCAGCTGATGGCCCCTGACCTGTTCAAGGCGTTCTGCGAGGAGTTCCATCGCGAGGTCAACCGTTTGCGCGCCGATGGAAACGCCGCGGCGGAGGCCAAACGCACTGACCTCGATCGCATCGAGCGCCGCATTCGCCGGATCGTCGCGCTGATCACCGATGACGATGAGCCGGTGCGCGCGCTGAAGCAGGAGCTGGTCGACCTCGAGGCACCGCCACCTAAGCTTGCAGCAGGAACTCGCCGCCAACCGACGCGCCGGCGCCACTGATCCATCCCAATCTCGCCGAGGTTTATCGGCAACGGGTCGCGCAACTGCACGATGCCCTGCAGGATCAGTCGACGCGGGACGAGGCGTTCACGCGGATCCGCTCCCTGTTCGACGAGATCCAGCTCATGCCCGAGAACGGTGAGCTGCGGATCGAGCTGCGCGGCGCGCTCGCCGGAATCCTTGGGCTTGCTGCGGACAGCAAGAAGCCCGGCGGCCGTAGGGCTGCCGGGCTGGCTGAGCAAATCAAGATGGTTGCGGGGGTAGGATTTGAACCTACGACCTTCAGGTTATGAGCCTGCAGAAGGGATAATCGTAAGTATCTGTCACGAGTACACTTCGCTGGTTAACCAGCGGATTTCTGTTATTTTTTAGAGAAATATTATTCGTATCGCCGTCGATCTCGGTCGATCGCGGACATTGATGCATGGTATTCCGTCGGACATGCATCGGACATATCCGCGGTCTCTGAAATGCCAAGGCGTGCGAACACCTACCTAACAGACAAGTCAATCAGGGCTCTCCCTCCCCCTGCTGCAGGCGCCGCGATTACCTACGATGCTGTCGTGCCTGGGTTCGGCATTCGCGTCACTAAAAAGGGCGTACGCTCGTTCGTGCTCAACTATGTCGTCCACGGCCGCGAGCGACGGATGACGATCGGTCGCTTCCCAATCTGGTCAGCTACGGCGGCACGGGAGGAGGCGCGCGCGCTGCGGCGCAAAGTGGATGCCAAGATTGATCCGCTGAACGAGCAGGAGACGGAGCGGCGCGCCATCGAAGCGGCACGAGCGGCGCCGACGATGCAGGATCTCTTTGACCGATACGCGGCCGAACACCTGCCGCGTAAGGCGCCTCGCGCGGCTGCCGATGATAGGAGCATGTGGCAACAGATCATCCTGCCTCGGTTAGGCTCGATGAAAGTGGACGCTGTTCGGCCCGCCGACGTCGATGCTCTTCATAGTGAAATCAGCGCCACACGCTCGGTTCGGGCGAACCGGACCGTCGAGGTAATTCGTAAGGCCTTTAACTTGGCAATCCGCTGGGGCTGGCGGGCTGGTAACCCAGCTTCTGGCGTTCATCGCAACCATGAGGAAAAGCGCGCTCGTTATCTAAGTCGCGACGAGATTCTCAGGCTCTCTGATGCGTTATCGGTTCACCCCAACAGAACCAGCGCCAACGCGATCAGACTGATGATGCTAACCGGCGCCCGCCGGGGCGAAGTGCTGGGCGCTCGGTGGGACATGTTCGACCTGGAGGCTGGCATATGGATCAAGCCGTCTTCCCATACCAAGCAGCGGGCGGAGCATCGGGTGCCGCTGTCCGCCGCTGCCATTGAGCTTCTAAAGGAGATGCAGGCCCAGGCCACCGGGCCGTATGTCTTTCCGGGCTCCGCGCAAAGTCCCCTCACCGACGTCAAGAGAACCTGGCTCTCGGTATGCCGCCAAGCTGGGCTTGCTATACAGACGCCGGTGCCCTTCAGGAACGATAAAGGCGTGCGCAGAAAAAATGGCGGCCCGGTGACCGCTTGGCGCGCGACTGTCCGACTTCATGATCTCCGGCACACCTACGCAAGCATCCTGGCTTCCGAGGGACTTTCACTGCCGATCATTGGCGCTCTCCTGGGTCACACCCAACCGCAAACGACGGCCCGATATGCCCACCTGCTTGATGATCCCCTGAGGGCTGCCACTGAGCGAGTTGGCGCGGCGATGACGCTGAACCAGCCGACGGCGGCGAGCAAGGTCTCAAATTTTTGATTTTCGGAGAGTGACCGTTGATCGAAGGCGATTTGGACGACAGCCCTGAATATCTCCGCGCCAGGGAGGAGTTTGCCGCATATTGGAAACGAATCCACAATGGACTCGAGAGCGGGGTTGATGACGATCCCACAATTTCTATAGCACGACTGGTAAAACAATTTGGATTTTATCGAATAAATGATGCGTTCCATGAATACGCTTGGAATATGGGATTTAATTTCGACCTGAGGTGGCAAGAGATCCGCAAGGAAAGAATACGCCAAGAGAAAGAGACACAACAGAAAGAGCGCAATAATCCTAACGGGGCGGGCCGTCGGCGTAAGCGCTCTGACGTTGTACTAATCAGTGTATGGCTAATCGTGCAGAGAACTATGCGACTCCAACGAACGACTGCAGTCCAGGCTTGCAAGCTGTTGGTCAAGGCTAAGTCGAGAAGGGAAGCAACCCGGTGGCCTGGCTTACTTCTCTGTCGTGATCCTCACGCAGGGCCATATTACGTTAAAACTCCGGCAAACTTACGCGACATTTATAATGATGCAGTCAAATACTATTCCACCGGGTCGGAGAGACTGAAACGGTTTTGGGAAGGAAATCTCGAAGTGTTTTTGGGTATGGGCGGCGGCGACGTTTGATCCCAAGGTTCCCCTCTTGGCGTGTGGGGAAATTGGCGCTCAAATAAAGGGCTAATACGCCACACCGAAATATGTTTTTTCGTCGCTGCCGGACTGACACGGCTTTCCCGCGTCCGTTGCGGCCATGAGCGACAACTTGCATCGAGAGGACGACTATCATGACAAGCGACACTGTATTCGCATCGGCAAAAGCCGATGGAAAGCTGTTAGCCGGCACGCCCTCAGCGACGCTGGCCGAAACCGGTGAGGTCGAAATCGCCGGCTACCATTACGTTACCGCAGAGCGGCTCGCCGCCATGCTCGGCGTCACAGCGCGCACGCTGGCAGTAAGCGTCAGCTGAGGGTCGTCTTGCACTCGGCGTGTTGAGCTGGATGCTGCCGCTCTTTTGCGGGCAGCGGTGCAATGGATGACGCGGAGCTGGTCGATAAGGAGGACCTTGGGAGTACTCATACGAGGGCTCGCGAGGTCCGCGGCGAGGTTCTCACCGGTCCGGAGCGCCGGCGACGCTGGAGCCTCGAAGAGAAGCTTCGGATATTGGCGCAGAGCGTGGCGCCAGGATCCTCGCCCTCGCTGGTTTGCCGACTGCACGCGATCAGCAGCGGCCAGCTTTACACCTGGCGCCGGCAGTTCCGTACCGGCGAGCTGACCGGGTTTGCGCCGGTGAGATTGGCCCCGCCGGTCGAGGAGCTTCCACGGGCCGCTGCGTCGGTTGATCCGGTGCCGATACTGCCCGAAACCGATCGGCCGGCGGACGGGATCATCGAGGTGGAGCTGGCCTCGGGGGTGAAGCTGCGCCTGACCGGCGCGGTCGACGAGGTGGCATTGCGCCGGGTCTTGTCGGCGCTGTCGTGATCGGCATTCCGGGCAATGTCCGCGTCTATCTGGCGTGCGGCGTCACCGACATGAGGAAAGGCTTTGACGGGCTGGCGGCGCGGGTTCAGACCACCTTGCGCCTCGACCCGCATGGCGGCGCGCTGTTCGTGTTCCGTGGTCGCCGCGGCGATCTGATCAAGGTGCTGTGGTGGGACGGGCAAGGTTTGTGCCTGTTTGCTAAGCGGCTGGAGCGCGGCCGGTTTTTGTGGCCGCGGTCGTGTCCGTCAAGGAGGTGTAAATCGGAGCGGAGTTTGAGGTGGCCATCGGTCAGGCGGCCAGTGGTGGAAGTTTGGCCGGATCGGCGTCGATTAGCGGCAGCGTCAGCTCAGCCATTCCCTCGATCTGCATGTAACGGCACTGGAGTAGCCACTCATCGTTCTGCTCGAGCAGGACGGCGCCGATCAGCCGAGTGATGCTGGCCTCATTGGGGAAGATGCCGACGACATCAGCGCGCCGTTTCACTTCCTTATTCAGCCGCTCCAACGGATTTGTCGAATGCAGCTTGGTGCGATGCTGGGCCGGGAAGGTGATGTAGGCCAGCACATCGTGCTCGCTGTCGTCCATCAGCGCGGCGAGCTTGGGCCAGCGCGGCCGCAGCTGATCGGCAACATGGCGCCAGGTCTGATGCGCGGCCTCGGCATCGGCTTGCAGAAAGGCCTGGCGGATCGCGGCGGCGACCATGGTGTGCTGGCCTTTGGGTACGTGCGCCAAGGCATTGCGCATCCAATGAACGCGGCACCTTTGCCAGGTCGCTCCGAGCACGCGAGTGATCGCGTGGCGCAGGCCGTCATGAGCGTCGGAGATCACCAGCTTGATGCCCTTGAGACCGCGTTTGACCAGGCCCTTGAGGAAAGCCGACCAGAACGGCTCGGCCTCCGAAGGACCGATGCCAAGGCCGATGATCTCGCGCCGGCCTTCGGTCGTGACCGCCACCGCGATTATCGCGGCGACCGAGACGATGCGGCCGCCGTCGCGGACTTTGAGGTAGGTGGCGTCGAGCCACAAATACGGCCATTCGCCGTCGATCGGCCGGTCGAGGAAAGCGTTGACTCGTTCATCAATGTCCTTGCACAGCTTGGAGACCTGGCTCTTCGAAATACCGGACAGCCCCATCGCCTGGACCAGCTCGTCGACCCGCCGGGTCGAGACGCCGCCGATCCAAGCCTCCTGGATCACCGTGACCAGCGCCTTCTCGGCGGTCTTGCGCGGCTCCAGAAAGGGCGGGAAATACGAGCCCTGGCGTAGCTTGGGGATCCTCAGCTGAAGCGAGCCGAGCCGGGTGTCGAGGCTGCGCTCGCGATAGCCATTGCGGTAATTGAGCCGCTCGGCGGAGCGTTCGTGCCGCCCGGCGCCGATCACGCCTTCGACATCGGCTTCCATCAGAATTTGCAGTACCGCCTCCGCCACGGCTCGCAGAAAATCGCCATCGCCGCTCTTCTGCAGCAGCTCGGCCAGCGCCATTCTCTCATCGGTCATCGGGTCCTCGGTAGGCTTGGGATGGGTGTTACAACGCCACCTTAGCCGACCCTCCCCGGTGACCACCCGTCGCTCACGCGCGCGCCGGGCTCCATGTAATCGGGCATTGCGCCCGGCGCGCGCTCACCCTCGAATTTCCACCACCACCAAGGACGCTAACGTGGCCGCAGGCGAAGGACGGATCGGTGGTGCTGACGGCAGCACAATTGTCGATGCTGCTGGAGGGCATCGATTGGCGTGCGCCACGCCGCAGCTGGACCCCGGAAGTGGCTAGTTGAACAGCGCGACATAGTGACTCAGGCGGGTACGATGTCGATACTGCTCAATGCAAGCGGGAGTAAACTGATGGTTGATGCCGGACGCTGCTGACCCCGTTCAAGAGATCGCCGAGCTGCGCCTCCTGCTGGCCGAACGCGAGGCGGAATTGGCGGAAGCGCGGGCCGAGCTGACCGGCGCCCGGCTGCGGATCGAACAGTACAAGGCTCAGCTTGCCCAGCTGCGGCGCATGCAGTTCGGGCGCTCGTCGGAAAAACTCGATACTCAGATCGCGCAACTCGAGCTGATGCTCGAAGATTTGGAAGAGAGCGAAGCGGCGCGCACAGCGCCGGCGGCACAGCGCGTCCCCGATCAGCCGCGCCGCGAACGTCGCCAGCCGGTGCGACGGCCGCTGCCCGATCATTTGCCGCGCGAGGAGATCGTGCACGATCCGGGGTCGGTGTGCCCGGGCTGCGGCGGCACCCGGTTTAGCAAACTCGGCGAGGACGTGACCGAGGTCTTGGAGAAGATCCCGGCCCGCCTCAAAGTGATCCGCCATATTCGGCCCAAACTCAGCTGTCGCTGCTGCGAGCGCATCCTGCAGGCGCCGATGCCCGATCTGCCGATCGAGAAGGGTCGGCCCGGACCGGGCCTGGTCGCCAATGTCGTGGTCAGCAAATACCTCGACGGGCTGCCGCTCTACCGTCAATCGGCGATCCTGGCGCGCGAAGGCATCGCGATCGAGCGCGCCACCCTGGCCGACTGGGTCGGGCACGCTGCTTGGTGGGTGACGCCGTTGGCCGCGCTGATCGGCGCGCATGTCATGGCAGCGCCGATCATCCACACCGACGACACGCCGATCGCGGTGCTGGCCCCCGGCAACGGCAAGACCAGGACCGGACGGCTGTGGACCTATGTAGTTGACGAGCGACCCTGGCAGGGTGGGCGGGCACCGGCAGCATATTATCGTTTCAGCCCCGACCGCCGCGGCGAGCGACCGCGCGATCATCTGGCCCTCTTTCGCGGCGCGATCCAGGCCGACGCCTTCAGCGGCTACGCCGCCCTGACGCGACCGCCATCCGCCAAAGACCAGGTCGGCCGAGGGCCGCCGCTGATCCACGCAGCGTGTTGGGCCCATGCGCGGCGCAAGTTTTACGATGTGTTCGAATCGACCAAGTCGCCGATCGCCGAGGAAGCACTGAAACGGATCGGCGAGCTCTATCGGATCGAAGCCGAGATCACCGGCCAGCCGGCCGAAACCCGGCTAGCGGCGCGCCAGAACCGTGCCGTGGCGATCCTCGATGCCTTGCGCGACTGGCTGACAGCGCAGCGCCGCCGGCTGTCGTCAAAGAACGCGCTCGCTAAAGCGATCCAGTACGCGCTGAGCCGCTGGGAGGCGCTGACCCGCTATGCCGGTAATGGCCGGCTCGCCATCGACAATAATGTCGCCGAGCGGGCACTGCGCGGCATCGCCATTACCCGCAAGAATTTCTTGTTCCTCGGATCCGATGCCGGCGGCGAGCGCGCCGCAATCCTCTACACCGTGCTGGAAAGCGCCAAACTCAACGGCCTCGATCCGCAGACTTGGCTCGCCGATGTGATCGATCGCACGGCCAAGGGTCACCCGATCAACCGGCTCGGCGAACTGCTCCCATGGAACTGGAACAACCAAACCGCCAGCCTCGCCGCCTGACCGGTGTTGTGGTCCTCAGCTGACGCTTACCGCTGGCACGATGGAACGCTGCCCGCATCGGGCCGCCAAAAATATCTATCGGAAAAACGGTGCTGTTCGATCTCGCGAAGCTGCCCGATTGGTTGGTCACCCACGAGACCCACCCCACCCGCAATACGCGTCACTAGGAGTACCAACTATGACAAACGATATCCAGACCGGCACCGCTCCGGATCCCTTTAATCCAGCCGCACTCCGGTTGGATCCGTCCTACGCCGAGACCGTTGGCGTCCGCCGGCTCTTGACCACAGTGCCCGTAAGGAAGCCGAACCGGCAGGAGTTCTTCCGGGTGCACTCCGACCCTCTCTACCGGCTGACACCGGCCGCGATAATCGAACTCAAAGAGGACCGCGAGACCTACCTGATGACACCTGCGATGGCGCAGCAATTTCCGGACGAGTTTGCTCCAGCGACATTGTTCACCGCTATCAATCGCCAGGGAGTTTTGTTCCTGTGGCCGGTGAAACTTCCCGGTCCGGACGGCAAGCAGAACGTTTGGCACAGGTCGGCGGCGGAAGCGGCGGAACTGGCTATGTCCAAGTGGTTGCGCCTCATGGCGAATATGTCGCTCGGAGCCTACGAACTGTTCGAGGCGACAGGCGACTGGTCGGACCCGGATTGGCCGGACCTGTTACTCCCCGAAATCCTGAAGATCGCGTTTCGCGACCACTACATCGACAGCCCCGATCACCCGCTGATCAAGCGGTTGCTTGGTGAGGTCTAATGCTGCAGACAGCGCTTGAGTGTCGCCGACCGGTGAGTTTAGCCGGCGGCGACACCGGGCGTCCTCGCCCGCCCGTTGGCGCGAGTATCAACGCACTTCCATTCCGGGAGATCTGGGCAGTTGATTTCGAGTTCAGGGCCGCCCCGGGCGAGAACCCCGAACCGATTTGCCTTGTAGCATTGGAACTGCGTTCAGGGCGCATCGTGCGGCTATGGCGGGACGAGTTCGGCTCGAACCCGCCCTACGGCATCGGGGCCGACACGCTGTTCATTGCCTACTACGCGAGTGCCGAGATTGGCTGCCACCTTTCGCTCGGGTGGCCTGTCCCTGAGCGGATACTTGACCCGTTTATTGAGTTCAGGAACGCGGCCAACGGATTAGCGACGCCAAGCGGATTTGCGTTGATCGGCGCCCTTGTCTACCACGGTCTGGATGCGATCGGGACGGGGCAGAAAGAGGAGATGCGCAAGCTAGCGCTTCGAGGCGGCCCGTGGACCCCAACAGAACGTGAGGCGCTCCTCGACTATTGTGAAAGCGACGTCGACGCGTTGGCGCGTTTGTTGCCCGCGATGCTGCCAAAGATCGATGTCCCCCGAGCGTTATATCGTGGCCGGTACATGGCGGCGGCCGCCCATATCGAGAGGGCCGGGGTTCCAATTGACACGGCCACTCTCGAGCGCCTGAAGCTTTACTGGTTCGACATCCAGGACCAATTGATCGCGGATATCGATGCCGAGTACGGCGTATTCGACGGCCGCACCTTCAAGATCGACAGATTTGCGGCTTGGTTGAGCCTCGCTGACATCCCGTGGCCGAGGCTCGAAAGTGGGCAGCTCGACCTGAGTGATGACGTGTTCAAAGAGATGGCTCGCGCGCACCCTTCCGTTTCGCCGCTGCGAGAGCTGCGTTTCGTGCTGAGCAAGATGCGGCTGAACGACCTGGCGATCGGACAAGACGGCCGAAACCGCACGTTGTTATCGGCATTTCGTGCTCGGACGGGACGAAATCAGCCAAGCAACACAAAGTCCATATTCGGGCCAGGCGTCTGGCTTCGGAGCTTGATTCAACCCCCGCCCGGTTACGCCGTTGCCTATATCGACTGGTCACAACAGGAGTTCGGCATCGCAGCGGCGCTGTCCCACGACCCCAAAATGATGAATGCGTACCGCTCAGGCGATCCATACCTCGCCTTTGCGAAGCAGGCCGGCGCCGTCCCACTCGACGCAACAAAGCAGTCGCATAAGGAGCAGCGGGATCAGTTCAAGGCATGCGTGCTCGCCGTTCAGTACGGCATGGGCGCCGCATCCCTCGCCCTACGCATCGGCCAGCCGCCGATCCGCGCCCGCGAGCTCCTTCGATTGCACCGGGAGACGTACCGGGAGTTTTGGCGCTGGTCGGACCAGCTGTTGAACTACGCCATGCTCCGAGGGCACCTTTCTACTGTATTTGGCTGGCGCGTTCAGGTCCCGCCCGACCCCAATGAACGCTCGCTGCGAAATTTCCCGATGCAGGCGAACGGCGCCGAGATGCTTCGGCTCGCATGCTGCCTTGCCACCGAACAGGGCATCGAAGTTTGCGCGCCGGTGCACGATGCGGTGCTCATCGTCGCGCCGTTAGACCGCCTCGAAACCGAGGTCGCTCGCATGGAGGAGGCGATGCGGGAGGCGTCCAGGATTGTCCTTGGCGGGTTTGAGCTCGGTACTGATGCAACCGTTGTCCGCTACCCCGATCGCTACATGGACGAGCGGGGCAAGACGATGTGGGACAAGGTCATGGTGCTGTTGGACAAGGCCGAGGCAGCGGAGGTGTTGCCCACCTGACAACACCCTGGCAGCGCTGACAGATCAGACGAATGGACGACCCATGCCGAGGTAACAGGAATAGATATGGTCATCAAGCAACGCGCCGGGGCATCTGCGGTCATATAGAGAAGCCCAGGTGTTGTCCCCCAAACAACATCTACTCTCTTCTCTCTTATTATCTTTTATATGAACAGGTAGGCGTCTATGGCAGATTACTCCCCAGGTCGAACGCAGGAGCGATCCTTCACTTGGGATAAGGCGGCAAGCCGGTTTGTGCCGACAGCCGACCGGGCCCAGGATGGAGAAACGCTGCATGGACGACCTCAGATGAAGGTCCGACAGACCCGCAGCCGGTTCCTCAAAGGCCCGGTACCGTGGGAATGGATCATTCGGGCGTCCGAACTTCCGGGCAATGCCTTGATCGTCGGATTGTGCTTATGGCGGCTGAGGGGGGCGGTGAGGAGTGAAGCGGTCACATTGGGGAACGCCGAACTTCGGCCCTTCGGGATCGATCGTGCCGCAAAGTCCCGGGCGCTTACCGCGCTCGAGGATGCAGGACTTATCGCGGTTGAGCGCAAGGTGGGAGGATTGCCTATCGTGACGTTGTTATGAGCAATATTCGTGGCGCAGGTGCTGCAACTCGAGACCCCGGCTTGGGGGCGCGGAGGTGATGGTGGCGAGGGGATTCGTGCACTAGTGCCGAGAGGCTCAACATCAGGTGATTTGGCGGTCAAGGTCCCTGCCCGGTCCGACTCACTGAGCGTATCAGCTGTTTGGAGCGCCGCGTCGGGGACAATAGCGAGCCGGAGCAGCCCGATAGAGACATAACTGCTACAATCCCCACGACGCATACGGGCGAGTAGCAGATGATCTGGACGGTCTTTCAGCCGCCAAACCCCGCCGCCAGCCTCAGCTCGAGGCGGTTTCGGAAACTGTTCAGTCACCGCTCAGGTCGATAAAGAACCCTTAGCCAAATGCTTAAGCATTGATTTCCCAGCGTCTTTGGGATCCTGCACCGAGTCGAGGGCGGAAAATGCGTGATGGCCAGCGCAACTCCACCAGCCGGCCCGAAGGCTCCTAACCATTTGAGTTGAAATGGCGATTAGGCTTCAGAACGGCGATCATCGCGGCCACACTGAGGTATCCTAACGATGTATCCTAGCGACCATCATCTCTCGTTCGTGAGTCTTTAAATCTGTGAGAGACTGGAGCGGAACTGTCGACTACCGACGGATACACAGACGGATACATAGACGCCTCGCCGATGATGATGGTCACGCTCCTCCGCCAATCGCAGCTCAGCGCCGTCGGCAACGAGAAGCCGCGGGGCGCCCTCCTTCGATGAGCGTCGGCGATAGACACAAAAGGGTCCTGATGTCGCCTAGGCTATCGCCTTGAAAACGCGCCCGTGCTAGTGGCCGCTTTGGACGGACACAAAGGGAACGTTCTATGGCTACACGGGTCGCGATCTACGCGCGGGTGTCGACCGACGACAGAGGCCAAGATCCCGAGAACCAGCTGCGGCAGCTGCGCGAATGGTGCCGACAGATGGAGCATCCGGTCGTGCGCGAATACGTCGAGCACGAGAATGGCGGCAAAGGCCTCGAGTATCGGAAGCAGCTCGGCGCGATGTTTGATAGCGCTGCCCGACGCCAGTTCGACCTGTTGCTGGTCTGGTCGCTCGATAGGTTCAGCCGCGAAGGCATGGCGGCGACGATCGGCCACCTGCAACGGCTAAGCTCGCATGGTGTCGGCTTTCACAGCTTCACCGAAGAGCACCTGTCGACCGACAACGAACTCGTTCGCAACATTCTGTTGGCGACCCTCGCTTCGCTGGCCAAGCTAGAACGTGAAAAGATCAGCCAACGGACGAAGGCCGGCCTCGAGCGGGCGCGCGCAATGGGCAAGGTACTCGGGCGGCCGAAATTCAGCGATGGCAACCGGGAGAAACTGCGGGCAGCGCTTGATGGCGGCCAAAGCTGGCATGCCGTGAGCATTACGACGCGGATTCCCTACAGCACTGTGAAGAAGCACGCCCGTGTGCTCGGGTACGAACCGCAGCGTCGAGTTGCAGCATCTATCGCGACAGCAAAAAGCTCGCATGGTTGAGGGCCGACCCCTCCGCCTTACTTCTCCAGCGATCGCCGTTTGAAAACGAGGGGTCCCTCTGATTGCGAGAGCTACCCTGAGATTTCAGTTCCCAAAGGGCACCATCCAATCCCTACCGACGCGCATCCCGACAACCGTCATCGGCCCTCCAAGGGTCGCTCACTTCAGGCCCACCATCTTCGCATCGCACCACCCCTGGAATTTGGTTGGTCCCGTTGGTGTCCGGCTGTCCGGCATCAGCGCGAACTGGCCGATGCCGCCGCGATAATGCAGGCCCCGCAAGGTGCCCCTGACCGGGCTCATGATTGTCCTGCACGAAAGCAGCGCTGATCCCGATTGAAGCAAAGTCGCGCGCGAGAAGAAGCCTCTCGTGTCTTCGACACGCCTGGGAAACACGATCTTAACTTCCGGCAATTCCTTATCGAGAACCTGCATACGGATCCAATATACCGCAATCATCTTTTGGATTGGTTTCAGGCTGCATGTGTTCTCGTCAGTTTGTTGATTGCCAGAGCTCTGCTGTGACGCATAAGTTCGGTGACGAGCAGCGCTCACACGTTGCTGAACGAAGCCTGTAACAAAAATTAGAAAATCGGCCACTTGATTGTAGGCACGATTTCTGAGATCGAGGAAGGACCTCGCCCCTCGGGCACTGGGCCGTCAGTGGAAGAAGCCGCTGTTGATGTGAGTGACGCCAACGAGTGTGATCGTCGAACCGTCGGGTAAGGTGAGCGTCGTATTCCCGTATTGCTCCTGAGCCGTCGCGACAACCTGTTGTATCGAATCCGGATTTTCGCCAGCGAAGGAAATTCCGTCGCTATGCCCGAAGCCGAACACCGTGTCGTGACCACCTGGGCCGGTGTCCTGTAACAAATCGGCGCCCGAACCCGCGTAAATATAGTTATTCCCAGGGCCGCCGGCGATCGTATCGGGACCGCTGCCTCCGTGGATCGTGTCGTTACCGCCGTCATTGATGAGCTGCGCGCCACTGCCGCCCGTGATCAGGTCGTTGCCGGCGCCGCCATTGATCGTCTCCGGTCCACTGCCGCCCTGGATCGTGTCGTTACCGGTGCCGTCATTGATCACTTGCGACCCGCTGCCGCCGGTGATCAGGTCGTTGCCGGCGCCGCCATTGATCGTCTCAGGCCCGCTGCCGCCGTGGATCGTGTCGTTGCCGGCGTCGGCATTTATGAGTTGCGACCCGCTGCCGCTGGTGATCGTATCGTTGCCGGCCCCGCCATTGATCGTCTCCGGTCCACTGCCGCCGGTGATCAAGTCGTTGCCGGTACCGCCGGTGATCGTGTCAGCCCCGCTGCCGCCGGTGATCGTATCGTTGCCGGAGCCGCCCCAGATCGAGTTGTTGCCGGTGCCGGCGGTGATCAGGTCGTTGCCCTGGCCGCCGGTTATCGTGTCGGCTCCGCTGCCGCCGGCGATCGTGTCGTTGCCGCTGCCGCCATAGAGCACCTGTGCGCCACTGCCGCCGGTGATCAAGTCGTTGCCGGTACCGCCGGTGATCGTGTCAGCCCCGCTGCCGCCGGTGATCGTATCGTTGCCGGAGCCGCCCCAGATCGAGTTGTTACCGGTGCCGGCGGTGATCAGGTCGTTGCCCTGGCCGCCGGTTATCGTGTCGGCTCCGCTGCCGCCGGCGATCGTGTCGTTGCCGCTGCCGCCATAGAGCACCTGTGCGCCACTGCCGCCGGTGATCAAGTCGTTGCCGGTACCGCCGGTGATCGTGTCAGCCCCGCTGCCGCCGGTGATCGTATCGTTGCCGGAACCGCCCCAGATCGAGTTGTTGCCGGTGCCGGCGGTGATCAGGTCGTTGCCCTGGCCGCCGGTTATCGTGTCGGCTCCGCTGCCGCCGGCGATCGTGTCGTTGCCGCTGCCGCCATAGAGCACCTGTGCGCCACTGCCGCCGGTGATCAAGTCGTTGCCGGTACCGCCGGTGATCGTGTCAGCCCCGCTGCCGCCGGTGATCGTATCGTTGCCGGAGCCGCCCCAGATCGAGTTGTTACCGGTGCCGGCGGTGATCAGGTCGTTGCCCTGGCCGCCGGTTATCGTGTCGGCTCCGCTGCCGCCGGCGATCGTGTCGTTGCCGCTGCCGCCATAGAGCACCTGTGCGCCACTGCCGCCGGTGATCAAGTCGTTGCCGGTACCGCCGGTGATCGTGTCAGCCCCGCTGCCGCCGGTGATCGTATCGTTGCCGGAACCGCCCCAGATCGAGTTGTTGCCGGTGCCGGCGGTGATCAGGTCGTTGCCCTGGCCGCCGGTTATCGTGTCGGCTCCGCTGCCGCCGGCGATCGTGTCGTTGCCGCTGCCGCCATAGAGCACCTGTGCGCCACTGCCGGCGGTGATCAAGTCGTTGCCGGTACCGCCGGTGATCGTGTCAGCCCCGCTGCCGCCGGTGATCGTATCGTTGCCGGAACCGCCCCAGATCGAGTTGTTGCCGGTGCCGGCGGTGATCAGGTCGTTGCCCTGGCCGCCGGTTATCGTGTCGGCTCCGCTGCCGCCGGCGATCGTGTCGTTGCCGCTGCCGCCATAGAGCACCTGTGCGCCACTGCCGCCGGTGATCAAGTCGTTGCCGGTACCGCCGGTGATCGTGTCAGCCCCGCTGCCGCCGGTGATCGTATCGTTGCCGGAACCGACCTGAACTGTGTCGGCGCCATTCCCGGAAACAGTGAGGCTATAACTCCCTTGCAGCATGTCGACATTGTGACCACCGTCGCTGAGCAGCGCGACACCTTGATATCCGGGGGGCAGTGGGTAACTGGTGCCATTCGGAGAAGTGACGACTTCGAGATTGAATGCTTCCGCAATCGGTGTCGGTAACGATGTGCCGTTGGGGCTGATCACGGCATTGATTGGGCCATGCGCCGCGGAAAAGGTGAACTGGCCGCCCGGTATCGATGCCATGCACGCTATCCTTGCTCAACTCGAGACACGCCGGTCTGACGTCACACCATAGCCGTTGGCGCAGCATACTGAAAATATAAATTCAAGCCTGAAAGGAACTATTTCTTCGAAAGCGTTGCTAATTGTTGTAAACTTGTAGGATAAGACTTTCCTACAGAGTTAATTCGGGGTAACCATGCCCATTAGTCAGAAGTTTTTAACCAGGCGGTTACTATCATTCTGGTCGGTCTTAATAACAACGATAGGGGGTCCCTTCAATAGGAATGGCGTAACAATCTGATCGTAAGAAGGAAGAGAGAAGAGGTTAAGGGAAAGCCCTCGTCGTGACGGCCTGCGCCGGGATGACGCGGCGAGGAGCGTAACGGCGAAACGAGCCGAAGAAAGGAATGCTTCTATTGGCTACGCGGCACCGACCACGGTTCGACTCGAGGAAACCGATGCACACGCCGTTGCGGCGGGCCTACGCCGACTATCGCAAGGTGCCGCGCCCGTAGGAGATCGGATACTCCCGGCGGGATCCTGTCGCGGTCAACTGGCATTGGTTGTCCAACCCTATGAAAGAGGCGCTGCGCATGACACAATCGATCCTGGTGACAGGAGGGGCAGGATATATCGGGTCGCACATTTGCAAGGTGCTAGCGTGCGCCGGGTACCGCCCAATCGTCTTCGACAATCTGTCGCGCGGGCATCGCAAGGCGGTGCGGTGGGGCCCGCTAATCGTGGCCGATCTGGCGGACCCCGCGCGCATCTGTGGCGCATTGGCCGAGTATCGGGTGGCTGCCGTTATGCACTTCGCCGCCTATGCCTATGTCGGCGAGTTGGTCGGCAATCCAGCACTATATTATCGCAATAATCTCATCGGAACCCTCTCGCTGCTCGACGCCATGCGACAAACAGGTGTGGGCGAGATCGTCTTCTCTTCGACCTGTGCTACCTATGGCACGCCCGATGGCGTGCCGATCCGCGAGAGCGCACCGCAGCGTCCGGTCAATCCTTATGGCGAAACCAAGCTCGCTATCGAGCGGGCACTGCATTGGTATGGAGAGGCCTATGGCATTCGCTCGGTGACGCTACGCTACTTCAACGCCGCCGGAGCCGATCCCGATGGCGAGATTGGCGAATGCCATGAGCCTGAAACCCACCTGGTCCCGTTGGTATTAGAGGCGGCACTCGGACACAGGCGGCAGATCGAGATCTACGGCACCGACTACCCGACCCCGGACGGGACGGCCATTCGCGATTACATCCATGTCCACGACCTTGCCATCGCGCACCTGCGCGCACTCGAGCATCTGTGCAGCGGCGGTGAGAGCATTGCCGTCAATCTCGGCACCGGGCACGGGCATTCGGTGCGCGACGTGATCGCTGTCGCCGAGACGATCAGCGGCCGCAAGGTTCCGGCGCTCGCTGCTCCGCGGCGGTCGGGCGATCCGCCGGCGCTGGTCGCCGACCCGAGCCTGGCGGCAGAAATTCTCGGTTGGCGGGCGCAATACTCGGACCTCGACACGATTATCCGAACCGCCCTCGCCTGGCATGTGCGCAGCCGCAGTCGGTGAGCGCGCATCCGGATAAAGCTCGCCTTGAGATGCCCCACTGCGTCGACCTGCTCTCGTCCGCGTCCGGTTTTGGGGTCGGCTTTCTGGTGGGCATGACCGGGGTCGGTGGCGGCTCTCTGATGACGCCGCTTCTGATCCTGTTGTTCGGCATTCACCCCGCGACTGCGGTCGGGACCGACCTTCTTTATGCGGGAGCAACAAAAAGCGCCGGCACTGCGATTCATGGTCTCAACCGGAACATCGACTGGGGCGTGGTCGGCCGGCTCGCTGCCGGCAGCGTCCCGATGATCGCTGCGACGCTCTTTGCCTTGTCGCACTTTGACATTTATGGCAGTGCGGTGAAGGCCGTGATGACGGCAGTGCTCAGCGGCGCCCTGTTTGCGACCGCTGCTTTCTTGATCTTTCGCAAAAAGATTTTGGCGTTCTACGCCTCCCATATCGGCGAGTTAAATCCGCGGCGGACCGCGAGCCTCACCATACTGATCGGCGCTGTGCTCGGCTTCCTGGTATCGATCTCCTCGGTCGGCGCCGGCGCCCTTGGCGTGACAGCGATGCTGCTGCTTTATCCGCGACTGCCGACAGCGCGCATTGTCGGTACCGATATCGCCCATGCGGTGCCGTTGACCCTCCTCGCCGGCCTCGGCCATTGGATGCTGGGCTCGATCGATTGGCGTTTGCTCGAATTCCTGCTCGCCGGCTCGCTACCCGGCATTGTCATCGGCAGCCATTTTTCGGTGCGGGTGCCCGACGTCGTCGTGCGTTTCAGTCTCGCCACGGTATTGATTGTGGTCGCAGGGAGGCTCGTGCTGTAGCGCCCGGTGCTTCACGAGTTCCGAAGGGGTGCACGACCAAAACCAACCGTTAATCCCCTGAGTTTAACATCGCCCGATGCGATCGCCGTCCGTATTCCCAACTCAATGTGCCCGCTCTGGAACGTAGGCTGATCTTTGATTTAGGTATGCATTTGGCGCTTGACACGAAATTCTATCTACAAAAAGGCTTTCGCGTTGTCGCAGTAGAAGCCGCGCCACAGATTATTGACAACGCGAGAAACTCGCTGTAGCAATTCATCGAAACAGGACAGTTGGTTGTGGTACATCGTGCGTTCTGGTCAGCCGATGGCGAGGAGATACCGTTCTACATCAACAATGCGAAAAACGATTGGAGCAGCGCCTTCAAGTGGTGGGCAGAGAAAGGTACCCATCAGGTGGAGAAAATCAAAGTACAGACGACGACACTTACCCGCCTTTTTGAAGAGTCCAGCTTGCCTTATTACATAAAATGAAGGCGCAGACGAGCTGTTTGTCCGCCAGCTCTTGGCCGAACGGCGATGGCCCAGTTTCGTATCGATCGAGGCGACGTCCTTGGAAGCGTTAGCGGTCCTGTACGCCGCCGGATATAATCGTGGTCAGCTGGTTAACCAAGCATTGAACGGGTTCATCGAGCCCCAATCCTGCGCGAGCAGGGAAATCTAGTTTCGGTCAAATTCAACGGGCACATGAGCGGGTTATTCGGCCGCGAGCTAAAATCGGAGGAGTGGATAACCTTTGCCGAAGCCGCGAACATGTATATCGATTACTGCGATCTCAAACTGCGCGACGACATGCTGGCACATGGCTGGCTGGACTTCCACGTTACGACCGCGCAGACCTCGTCTTCAGTCGGAGATCCTTAGTGATTGCCAAGGACGCTAAAGTCAGCATCACCCCGAGCGCAAGCTTGGGCGAACAAAGCGAGACAGGCCGTTTTTTCGTCCTCGAACAGCTCGTCAAACGCTTTCCCCGCCCATTTCGGCAATGCGTTCGGGCCTGGGTTGGTAATTCCAAGGTCACCAGTTATCCGGCGGGTCGGTTCTAACGCAATTGCTCGCAACGTTTCGCTCGCCGGGCGGCGCAAATTATCTGCGGAAACAAACACGACCTTTTTACGGGGCTCGAATTCGCGCGTCAAGAAATAGCGTACAATTGTTTTCCAACGCTGCGCACAGATGGCGTAAGCTCGCCTCAGTTCCGTCTCGCGTGGGACATCCGTCAAGAGTTCGGGTGTCCATGTCCGGACCATGCTTTCGATCGTCGCTCTCGGATTACGGAACGTAAAGGCAGCAGTCGCATCGGGAAACAAGCTCAGCAACAGAGCCGGCGTATCGTTGTCGAGTCCGTAACGGATCTCCTTGAAACCCCACTCTATCCAACCCGCGGGGAGGCGGGATCGGAAGATGCGGTCGACCAGCGCCGCGACCTCGGCTCGGAGCTCATCCCGCTTCAATTGGTTGAGCCACGAGAGCATCTCGCACCCGGCGGCCATATCGGCAACGAGACGATCCTCGCTGCGGGGTGAATGGCAAAACACAAACTGTTCGAGCTGGCGGCTGGTCTCGTAACAGCGGACCGCGTCGAGCAGCGGCTCCAGAAAACCGCCATGCTCACCCCACACCCAACGATCCGTAGACAACGAAATCAGGCGTTGTAGATGGGTCGAGCCACACCGGCCCGTTCCGAAAATGAATACGGGCGCCATGACAAATACCTCACGCCTCCTATCAGTCTTGTCAATGGCTTCGCTCAGGACTATTGCTTTTCGCAGAGAAAACCATGAGCTCGTTCTCTCCACACTTCACGTGTCTCTGCGACTCGAAATCCTGCCACTCTTAGCATTGCGCAGAGGGTATTTTCCGACCAAAGCCACCACCACGGCCCGTAAGCGGAAAGAGATGCCCATGGATTTTGATCATCGGTTATCCCAGCGAGTTTGATCCCAAGGGCCCGGAAATGTTCTGCAATAATCTCGTTCGTCGGAACATCGATCGCTGGAAGGAACACTGTTCGACCGCCATTAAACGAGATCTCTCCTACATCAGTGCAAATTCGTTCGGGTACGGTCATTGAAACCAGCAGCAAAAATCGTTTGGTTAGGGCATGCAATCGAGCGAGCGTGTATAACGGGCTTGAAACGTGGTAGATTACTCCGGAGCAATGGACGAAATCGAAGGTGCCGGCCTTATCGGGTAGAGTTGGATCATCCACGTTACCTTGCAACTTCTCGTATTTGGTGACGCCAAGCGAGCTTGCGCGTTGATCGAAATCGCTCCAAAACTTGTGGTTGATCGGGGTGATATCGATCATGGTTGCAGTCCGACACCCGGCCTTGACGGCCACCGTCACCTTCTCGTTGACTAAGCCCCATAATCCGCCAACGTCAGCGAAGCTGGTGCCTTTGACGTGAGAACCAATGATATCGTCCGCCCATTTAGCAACCATTGCACACCTCTTGCTCTCTTGATCTAAAGTCCAACTCTAGCCTTTGTGAGGAAATGCCTTGAGCGCGCGCAGACCAGTCCGACTAACCGATTTATTGGAGGGCTTTCAGGTCGAGGGCCAATTGGCCAGCCTCGGGCAAGCGGCCGCAGCGATAGACCCCGTACTCGTCATCGGCCCAGGCGTAATAGAGCAGCCCCATAAGCCGGCGCTCGCGGACGAATTGGCGGAAGTCGGCGAGAAGTTCCCGAATCAGTGCGGCGCGGGGGACATCGTTGCCGCCGCAGCTGGCTCCTCCGGCGGGCAGTCCCCATTCGGTTAGCCAGCAGGGCTTGCCCTGTCCGGGCAGTTGGCACTCGGCGAGACTGTCGTCCTCGAGCCGATCGCGGCGCGCGGCGGCGCTGCCCATGACCGCCGGGTAGATATGGATGCCGTAAGCGTCGACCAGCGCGTCCATTCCATTGGTGCGCAGGTATCCGAGAGTCGCGCCGATCGTGACGGCATCGGTCTCTGATCCGGACCGTGGTCCGGCGACGCCGGGATCGGCAAGGCCGGCGGAAAGGATGGGCGTAACCCTGTTTAATCGCGAATGATCGCGGATATCCTTCAGCACTTTCAGGGTTTGCAGGTAGGCGCGGTAACCCTCGGCGATTTTTTGCCCCTCAGGATCGCGCGTCAGATCCTCCCGGCCCAACACCTTTCCCTCGCCGGGGATCGAGAAATCCCCATTGAAGGCCGTCCAGTTGATCTCGTTGCCCAATTCAAGCGCGGCGAAGGTGATGCCCATGCTTTCGAGCCGATTGAACAAGGGTTCGAACACAGCGTGGAACCGCGTCGGGTCGGCGCTGGAGAGCGGATAGGAGGACCACATATTCGGCAGAGCCTTTAACGGAGGTCGCCTTTGCGCCCCTTCTCGGTATTGCAGTCCGATAATCAGATCGGTCTTGATGCCGCGCTCATAGGCGCGCCGGATGAAATCGATCGCCGCCGTATAATCACGGCCGCCCCAGGGCGGCTTCAATGGCGCGCGGATGACACGGACACCGGCCGCTTGCAGCTGGTCGAGGACTGCCTCACGGTCTACGGGGCTGAGGCGCTGGGGATTGGCCACATTGACCCCAATCACGACGTTCTCGCCGTGCGCGCGCGGCATTGCACCGAGCACAACCGAAACGGAGCCGCAGACCACGATCAGCGTCCGCAAGATTATGGCGATTCTGGTCACGTTCCGTCTCAAGCCGCGGTCAGATGATTGAGGCGCTGCAGAAAATCCTTGGCCGACTTCTCCCACGTCCAGGCTCTGGCGGCCTTGGCGGCGGCAGATGAGATGCGCCGCAGCATGGTGCGGTCGCCGCTCAAGCTCTGCAAAATCTTTACCGTCTCACGCGCTATGGTCGCCGTACCGTCTCGCGGCAGCAGAAATCCGGTGTCGTTGTGCGAGATCGCCTCGGCGACAGCGCCGACCGCCGTCGTGCAGACTACGACGCCCAGTCGCATTGCCTCCAATATAGTCAGCGGCAACCCTTCCCAGCGCGAAACAAGCAGCACCAGATCCGCCCAGCTGTAGCACTGGGTCAACTCGTCAGACGTCAGCTTGGGCGGCTCTATTTCGATTGATAATTCTTCGAGGTCGTGCCGCCCGGCATCGCCGATCACCGAGGCACCGATCAGACGCCATTGGATCGGCAGACTTAGCCTGCGACTTAACCGCGCGATTGCGGTCAGCCGGTCCAATCCCTTCTGGCGGTCCAAGCGGCCGAGGAACAGCACGCGCAGCGGTCCGGGCTCGCGCGTTCGGCGACTCGCGAGCGCCTCCTCGACTGTCGCGGCCGGGACCTCATAGGAAGGCGCATTCCATAAGAGCGACAGTTTGCCTTCCGGAATTCCCATGGCGTGACACCAGTCCAACAGCTGTTGCGAACAGCAGGCGACCAGATCATAGGCGTGCTCATATCCGAGCGTCAGATACGGGTGGCCATTTGGCCTGTCGAATGGCGTCAAGTCCGTAACGTGCAGCGAGGCGATTGTTTTCGTGCCTTGCCGGCGTAGCGGCGCCATCAACGCGTGTGCCTCGGCGCAATGAAAATTTGCGACGGCTTCGAGCCCGCATAGTAGACCGAACGCGCGAGAATGCCGGCCGATCGTCAGCCAGCTCGGATAATGCGAACCCATATAACGGATTTCTGGATCCCACTCTCCGACTTGCGGGTCACAAAGAAAATTGACGCTCTCAAAAACCTCGGTAATCAGCGAAATCGGCTGTGCCGCTTGTCTGCAAAATATAAATAGATGCGTCGACCAGCCCTGGTCACGCATAACGCGCGCCAAATTGTACGCCGCCTTCTCCACTCCGCCGAATTCGGCGAGCGGGACAATAAACCCAACGCGCTTTCTCTGGTCCTGGGAGAGTTGAGGATATACTGGAGACGAATTGAGTATTTTTCGGCTGACTTTGAAGAGCTCCTCCCTCGGGGATAAATGCGATTGTCGCCAATTCCACGATTGTCCGCGGCAGATCGACGACTGAAATGTTCGCATGCGCTGGAACAACTGCAGCAGAGCCGAATTGGCCTGGCCTGCCGAATATCCCTCCAGGCTGGGCATCAACAACTGAAACGTACGGATTTTTGGCTGGGGAAAGGGAGTTTGGAGGCTCATGATCCAGCTGTCTTCCGGATCGTCCAGACACTCGTCCAGCAGCTCGGCCTTGACCATGACCAATCCGGCGGAATGAAACGCATCTCCTTCCTCGGTATCGGCAATTTCCACGACCTCAATGCGATCGTTTTCCGGATGCGGCTGGCTGATCAAGTAGGCGAAGCCGCAAGTGTCGACCGCCAATTCGAGCAGCCAGAACGCCCATTGCAGCAGCCGGAACCTGGTCAAGACCTCCCTGAACGCCGTGTCGATCACTACAATGAATGACGGCCGGGCGTACCGCGCCGGCGCCACTCGCGCCTCATAGTATATGTGTGAGAACTCGTCGAATGATTTGCATTGGTCGTCGATCACGGGATCGGACGTCAAATGCGCGCTCAATGTATCCGCGGTACAGATTCCGTATCTGGGCGCCTCGTAGTGTTCAAGCGCCAGCAACGCATCAAATTTAAACAGATCCTTATGCTTACGTCGGATGTATGAGGTAATCTCGAGCCTGTCGCGTTCGGAATTGCTGAGCATGCTTTCCGGACGTCTGCGGTATCGAAACCCAAAATTTTCGAGATGTTTGCCGCGGAAGCCAAGCTTGATCGCACCAAGCCAAAAATCCCAATCTTCGAAGCCGAGCTTCATGCTCTCGTCAAAGCGGGCACCCGTCTCAAATACGGCTCGCCTGACCAGGCTGCCGGCCTCGCAGATATTTTCCTCCAAATGTCGTAATACCGAATAGTCGCCCGAATAGTCGGCGTTCCATTCTTGCCCGAACATGTCGATGTCGGGGTAAAGCCACCCCGCCGACGGGTTTTGCAACAGCATGTCGTAGGCCCGCTGCAGTGCGCCCGGCAAAAGCCGATTGTCGGCGTCGAGAAAATAGATCGCCTGAACAGTTTCCCAAGTGGCAAGAACATATTCGATGCCGGTATTCCGGGCGGCGCTCAGTCCGCCGTTCTGCCGCCTGATGTAGCAGACCCGATCTGGCGCTCCCGCGACGAAATCGAGGCAGGACTGATGGGTTTCCGCCATCGGGCAGCCGTCATTGATGATGACAATGACAAGCACGAAATCGGTCTTCTGGTCGAGGGCCGACATCACCGCTTCCGCAAGCAGTACGCTGTGCTTGTAAACGGGAATGACGACTGCGAGGACGGGCTGCGGCAACGGAGCGTCGATTGTCGCAAAAGCGGCTCTTTCAGCTTGTGCGATGGCTTGGTGGCTCATGCCGGTATCGTCGTATGGAAGGCATCGACCACAAATTCGAGCCAGCGAGCCTGGGCGACTTCCGCCGCTTGGCCCTCGGCCAGCCGCGTCGCCAGATATAGGTCGAGCGGCATGATGGCCGGCTGCGTCAAGTTCAAGTGTATCTGGGTTGCGAAGTCGGGATGAATCGACAACCAGCCGGAAAAGCCGCCGGGCTGGCCATTGAGCAGTCCTTCCGTCAGGATCGGCTCATGAGAACCTGCAGGATCGAGTGCCAAAAGAGCATATTCGACTAGCGGGCCCGCTGGGCCTTCGGTCCTGATTGTCGCCGACAGCCGGCGCGCCGCAGGCGGCAGTGCCGCGGGAAGCTTTGCAACGGTCATAGCGCCGCTGACCGACCGCACTTCGATCGCCACGGAGTCTTCTATAAACCTTACGAGAGGTTCGCGGTCTGGCGCTGCGTCGATCTCGGAAAATCGACGCAGTACCCCCGGCGCCAACCGACGGCCGAGACGACTTATGTGAGGCTGCCGCATGACCCCGATGTGAAATGGGTGCACGACACGACGCGATCCTGGCAGTCCGAGGTGCAGTCGGAGGGCCAAGCTTCTCTGTCTATCCTCTCCCGCGATACGGACCCGGCTTTCCGGTACCAGTTGCACATTCGTCAGAGAAAGTTTCGGCGGTCTTCCGGCTTTCGTATCCCAGATCGCGGTCAGTTCCACCGATTGTCTCGGCATTATGTCGATTTCCGGAAAATCGAGAAACATCCAGCCATCAGGAATGGTTTCATAAGGGATACCCCACTCCCCCAATGTCCGACCGTCCTCGCAAGTCACAGCGCTCACTGTCAGTTTGCCTTTGGCGTCGGGGTCGGCGCGGGTCGCGTGCAGCTCGAGTGCGGCGAGGCCTTGCGACGGGAGTGGAAGAAGCTGTCTCAGTTGAAAAGCCGGATTCGTACGCTGCGGCCCGACGGCTGTCTCGCTTGGTTCGCAGGCAAACGCGAGCCAGGTCGGCGGCAGCAGCGAGCGGGACAGGAAATTCTCAACCGTGTCGAATGCGTTTTGCAGTTGGTCATGAACCACACGGAATGCCGTATATTGCCGTTGCAGACCTAATAACCGGGCCGCCGAGGCGGCGGATGTGGTCACGATCGCGCCGAAGAGCGTGCGATGGGCGGCCAATGCAGCCGCGACCGGGCCGTCGGCGAGATCGATCAGAGTGGGGCTCGGCAGGAAGCCCTCGCCGCCGCCGGACCAAACCTCCTGCAGTGCTTCGAGCTGTCTTCTCCCGGCGATCGATGTCGCGAGCAGGGCGAGGCAGAAGGTGGGGGGATGATTAAGTGGGATTCGGACGAGGCCGCGTTTCGCGCCGCTGCGGCACATTTCGAAACGCCCATCCCGGTTCGTCCGAGTACAGACATATATTGCGATGCTCGAAGGTAGCCGAAACGTGTCTTCGATCACCGGGAAATCGACAGCGGAGCAAATTACCTTGAGCTCATCATTGTACATTGTCGCAGATGATAGCGGGTCCGTGATTACGGGGTGGAATAACACTTTATAAAGATGGGATGTAGGATGGAGTGTGCTCATCACGATGAGGAGGTTGGCGGTGGAACGGGACGATTGAGGGTCTGCTGACACGGGGCAGCGTGCCGTTCGTCCGCGTCAGCTTGCGAAAGAGTTTTAGGTGACTCGGGAGGCATACGGTTCTGAGGTCGTATCGCGCCAAAACCGTAGCGCGTGCTGCCTCGCGAAGGTGACCATTCCGAGCGCGCCGGGCGCAGGCGCGCGTGATGTTCTCGATCAGTCCGTCGATGTCAAAAAAATCGACAAGGCAGCCGTTATCGCCATCGACGAGGACCTCCTCGACTGGGGGGGTGCGCGAGCCAATAATGAGGCATCCTGCCGACATCGCTTCGAGCAGGGACCATGATAAGACGAACGGATAAGTGAGATAAACGTGCGCCGTTGATACCTGCAGGATTGCGAGATACTGTTGGTAAGGTAGCGTACCGAGAAAATGGATCCGACGCAAATCGAGCCGTCCGTTGAGTTCGCCAAGAAGCTTCTGGCGCCACGTCTTGGCGCCGCAGGGACGACGGCCGTAGCTCACGCCATTGCCGCCGACGATCAGGACGTGAGCCTCAGGGCGACGCCGCAAAACTTCGGGCAGCGCGCGCATAAAACTGTGAAAGCCTCGATAGGGCTCGAGGTTGCGCGCGCAAAAGGTGATGACCTCGTCGGCGCACGAAAGAGATAACCCGCCCTCCAGCCAGACGCGGGCCGTTCGCTCCGGACGCACGACAGCGGTGTCGACACCCTCATGGACCATACTGATGTGGCTCCAATAGCGCCGCGGGTATTGGGTGCGCTGCCATTCGGTCGGGGTTTGGCCCCAGTCGGCGGCCTCAAGTCCCAACAGGTTAATGACGTTGCGCGTTCTAAGCCGCATTGGATCGTCGGGTGCCGCCGGGAATTCAGGGTCGAAGTCGACGTCAGAACCTACGGAAGCATAAAAGAATTCAAAATAGCCCAACAATGGAACTGACGGCCATACGTCTTTAACATAAAGGATCTCACCCCAACCGTTGTGACCGACTACGAGGTCGGGGGTAAATCCATCCCGCTTCAGAGTCTCGCAGACGCTGGCGACAGAAAGCCCGTTGGCGAGCCCCGCGTCAAATTCCGTCAGGTACGGGTGGCTGCTCGACGGATGCTGCGCCGGCGCGTATACAATCTTGTCAATTCCGCAAAGTTGACGTTCCTGCTGCTGGGTTACGAAGACGACCCGATGTCCGGCCTCGGCCAGGTGGCGAGCGATGTGCGTGTACTGTCCGGGAAAGTTCTGATGTACAAAGAGGTAGTTCAAGCTATTGACCCCCCGGCTTGTAGGCCGCAGCCCAAAGGTCGAAACGGCCACCGCGGCGGACCTGTACCTCGGTAAATCCCGTGCATTCTAAGAGCCGCTGCAACGATCGCCGGGTGAAGCCGGTCTTGTGCGCCATGAACGGGAAACCCTGGGCCAGTGAGGGCGTATGTCCGAATATCATATCGAGTGGCGTGACCGGCCCGCTCGGCGACATGTACGCTTCGTCCTCCAGACGGTCGGCTGCGACGAGTTCCGCGACTTGCTGTAAGTCGGGCAACGTCAATAACAGTAGCCCTTTCGGCTTCAACACCCGAATGAACTCGGCAAGAGCAGTCGGGACCTCGTGACGATGGATGTGTTCAAGATTGTGTGACGACCATACGGCGTCGACCGTGTCGGATGCGATCGGGCTGATATCAGTGATCGAGCACAGGATGTCGGGGTGGACCGCCGGATCGATGTCGAGCCGAATTTCACGCCATTCAGGCCCGTGAAAATGCTTATGCAACCGCTGCCGGAGGGGATAGCCGCAGCCCGCGTTCAGCACGGTCCGACCGGCGCCTTGCGGCGAGTTTCGACCGTCTGTGCTCGCTTCGGGCTCGGGGATAAAACTTGAACCGCAAGCTGCCCAGTGGGGCTCAGTCATCCGAAGGTCTTTTTATTCTTGGGGTGAGGCGAATTTCGAGGGATCGGACAGCTCGAAGAGATGCAGATCGATTGCCTCCAAAGGGTCGTCATCAATTCCTGCCATGCAGGGCTCACCATCGCGGAACGGACCGCTGAGGCCGCTTTCGAAAAATGCGCCGTGATATTCAATTTCGAAGCGTTCGCGTAGGGGAGCCGCAAGGCGGATCGCAAACCCCGTTAGCGGCAGACTTCGCCCGCGCGTACCGCATAGCTTGCCACCACCGATCCAAGGCGTCTCGCGCCCATTTGGGCCAAATGCTCTGTATTCGATGTCGCTCGGTGCAAGCCTTTCCATCGGGCAAATGCCAAACGCCTCGAGGCGCAACTTCCTTCCTCGATTTCCAACCCACCCGTCAGCGGACATACGACGATCGCCGATACCTTCCATGTGGAGAAGAACCTCGACTTTAATCCTGCGCCTCAAGGGTACCAAAGCCGGCTTGACACTCCTGGTTGCAGTTAGTTCGGGCGTCGGTGGATCAATACGGCGTACTGCGACCCTGCAAGCATCACCGAGCTCATCGCGGTGCCGATAGGTCGTGATCAGCACGGGCCCACCGTCAAGGGGTGCCTTGACGATCACGATCCCGCCTTTGGAATCCAGCCAGCACGCAGGATCGCCGCTTGAGGCGATAATTTCGAGGCCGTTTGCCTGATCCGATGGAGGCTTAGAGATGTGCACCGCCGGCATCGCTATGCCGAAGTGTTCGCTAGCGACCGCGTCCCTTCCCGTAACAGTAAGTACGTAAAGGCCATGGTCCAGGTGCAGGATGCTGGCGCGTACCCTGATGCTCGATATCTCCTCGACCTTTGGTGACTGCACAGCATAGCCGGATCGCTTCTGCTGACGGCCTTTCGGCATAATAAACGAAGCGTTATCAGCAGCGGGAAGCTCATGGACTGTGGTTGCGGTCACTCTCGTGTTCACTGGCGGACTCCGCTTGAGTTACGACCAAGGCAGTGCGTCAGCGGGATGCGCGCTGCGTGGCGACGCTATTAGGCACGTCACACCTTAAAAATCGGTAAGAGAGATCGATCCGACAATCATTAGTAAATCTTTCATTTTCTCGCAGCCATGATCGACTTGTTCCGACGGGAACCAACTTTTGATGGAAACCTGCTTGCAGAAGAAGGAGCAGAGCAGATGAGTGCCGCCACCATCGTCTTTGCGCGCGAGGATCTGTCAATCCCAGGCGCAGCAGAGATCCCGGGTCGTGGCGGCCGCAAAATGGTCGACGCTGAAACCAATTTCTTCCACCTGTTGCTTAACAGCAATCCGGACGTCATTGTCCTCGATCTCAGTCACAATCCGTCAGTGGGCGTCGCGACGATACTCAAAATTCGGCGGCAGTGCCGAACCCCGATATTGGTGGTCTGCGATCTCAGCCATCCTTCAGTGCGGGAATTTCGCATCGCCGGCGCCGCCGAGTGCATCCCGACGCCCATCGATATTCTCGTGCTTAATGAAAGACTACAGCAGATCATCAAAGTAACACAGGGCGAGGCACGGCCACGGGGTTCCACTCCCGAGACATTTAGCTTTGCCGGGTTCACCTTTTACCCGCACCGCGATCTGTTGACGGTGCCAGAGGGGGCGACGCTCTCCCTTACCACTTCGGAGAGCCGGTTACTGCTGCATTTCGTTTCGCATCCATGGCAGCTCTGCCCACGGGTGGAGCTAGCTGCAGTACTGCGGGGTGGCGAAGGGCTGGCCAGCGATCGCGCGATCGACATTGTCATCAACCGGCTTCGACGCAAACTAGTGGCCCTGCGGGGCTCTGCCGCCCGCGCCTTGATCAAAACCGAATTCCGCCACGGCTACCAGCTTGTGGCTGGGGTCTCGGCGACTGCCGAAAGGGGCGCGACCGATGCTGCGGCCTGAGGGCACAACGAAACCAATTCGCAGGTTGCTGTGTCGAGCTTGAAGACTGCACTATCAACAGAGACCGAGCAGGAGCCCATCCCGGCTCGCTCGTCGCTGCTCGATGCTCTCGCAATTGTCGCCCGTTACCGCGGACTGCATCTCAACCTACCTGAGCTCGTTCGTGATTACCGCCTCGGTTCCGGCGAGCCGTCGCCTGATCGGCTGCTGCAAATTGCAAGAGGCTCCGGTCTGCGCGCGATGTTGGTCAATTTGCACTGGGATGACCTAATGCGGATGGGTGCTTCGGTGCCAGCTATCTTGCTGCTGAATAACGGGCGCGCTATGGTCCTGTTGCGCGGCTCCAGAGAGGCCAAGCCGCCAAACATCCTTGTCCAGGATCCGAATGCCGGCGAAGATACTTTGCTAACGCTCGATGAGCCTCGTCTCGCTGCCGCATGGTCCGGAAAAGTCATTCTGGTCAAGCGCGACTATCGCATCCGCGACGAGGATCAGCCCTTTGGGATCGGTTACATTGCGGCGCAGCTGCTCCGCGATCGCCGCATCGCTCGCGACATCGCCGTGTCGGCAGTGGTGCTAAGCCTGCTGGCGCTGAGCCCGATCATCTTCTGGCGGCTGTTGATCGATCGCGTATTGTATTACCATAGCCTTAACACGCTTGCGGTACTCTCTGTCGGTATGTTGGTCTTGATTATTTTTGAAACTGTTTTCATGTATCTTCGCCGTTACCTTGTACTACAAGCAACTGCTCGAGCAGACACAAAAATTTCGACGAATATATTTGATAAGGTTCTATATCTTCCGGTCGATTTTTTCGAGCGTACGCCGACCGGCCTCATCACGCGGGATATCTACGAGGTATTTCGGATTCGGAATTTCCTGACCGGTCAGCTATTCGGAACAGTGCTCGACGCCTTTGTGCTGGTAATCTTTCTGCCTATTATGTTTTTTTTCAGCGCAATTCTAACAGCAGTGGTACTCGGCATCTGCGCCCTGATCTGCTTCTGGATCATTTTGACGCTGCCCGTTTTCCGCAAAAAGAGCACCGCCGTCTCCGTTGCCGAGGGCGCGAAGAACGCCTTTCTCGTCGAGACGTTGCAGGGTATTCGAACGGTAAAGTCACTGGCCCTCGATAGCCGCCAGCGGCACGAATGGGACGTTCGCGTTGCTAAGGCCGCTCGGCTGCGGCTTGAGGAAGGCCAAATTGCTAATGTCATTCAGACCGTCGCCCATCTGCTGGAACGGGTGATGACAAGTGGCGTTTTCGCCCTCGCCGTCTACCTTGCCGTCACTAGCAATGACCAGATCTACATCGGGGCACTCGTTGCCTTTATCATGCTGACTTCGCGTGTGTCAGCGCCGCTGATCCAGCTTGCCCAACTTTTGCAACAATATGACGAAGCGAGGATAGCGGTAAAAACCATTGCCAAGCTGGTAAACCAGTTGCCCGAGGAAGGTCGTGGGCGGCTTGGCATGCGCATTCCGCTTATCGGCCGGATCGAGTTCAACGGGGTACGTTTTCGTTATCCCCAAGCGACCCAACCTGCGCTGGACGACGTGACGTTCACCGTTGGCGAAGGAACAATCTTCGGCATTATGGGGCGCAGCGGTTCAGGTAAGACGACGGTGACCCGCCTATTGCAGCGTCTGCACACGAATTATGAAGGCCTGATCAAGATCGACGGCAACGATCTGCGCGAGATTGACATCGGTCATTTGCGCTCAAGTCTGGGCGTCGTGCTTCAGGATAATTTCCTGTTCAGCGGCACCATTCGCGATACCATTTCCGCTGCAAAACCCAATGCCAGCTTCGAAGAAATCGTTGTTGCCGCGCGCCTCGCCGGGGCCGAGGAATTCGTCGAACTCCTACCGCGCGGCTATGACACGTTCCTGCAGGAGGGATCGACTAATCTCTCCGGCGGCCAACGGCAGAGATTGGCGATCGCGCGCGCATTGATCGGCGACCCACGAATTCTGATCCTCGACGAAGCGACGAGCGCTCTTGACGCCGAAAGCGAGGCAATCGTCAATGCCAATCTATTGCGCATCGCAAGAGACCGGACGCTGCTGATTATCTCCCACCGCCTATCCGCGCTGGTGCCGGCGGACGCGATACTCGTGCTCGAGCGGGGGCGCGTCTACGATATCGGGCGCCATACCGAGCTCGTCGAGCGCTGCGACATCTACCGCGGGCTCTGGCACCAGCAAACCATCCATATGCATCCCAGGGTGGCCCATGAACCTGTCGCGCTTCGTTCCGTCGCTGCGTCATGAGACGTCGCCGGACAGGCTGATCCGGTTATTCCAGTCAGAAACCGCCGAAATCAGCGAAGGCCCCGAGCCAATCCAACTCCGGCTAACGCTCTATGTGCTCGCCGCCTTCTTGGTCAGCTTGATCGCGGTAGCAATGCTGATGCAGATGGATCGGGTGGTCACTTCGACCCTCGGTGTCGTTGTCACCACCGAGCCGACGATTGTTCTTCAGGCATTGGATCCGTCAATCATCAAGTCGATCGATGTTGAGGAAGGCGATCGGATCAAGAGCGGGCAGCTGCTGGCAACGCTCGATCCGACATTTGCGGCGGCCGACGTCCGCGCGCTCAGGCTGCAGCTCGCCAGCCTTGACGCGCAGATCGCTCGTTGCGAGGCCGAAATCGCGCACACACCGTATCGTTCGCCGGAAGCCGAATTTCCTGAAGCCGCCAGCTATGCAGCGCTACAACTATCTTATTATGCCCAACGAAAAGCGCAGTTCGATGCGCAGTTGCAGGCCGACAACGAACAAATCGCGCAACTGCAAGCGACCATCGCCAAATTTAGGGAGGACGAGGCCCGTTACGCTGATCGCTCGAAGATCGCGAACGACATCCAGGAGATGCGGGCAGCCCTATCTGCCGCCCAATACGGTAGCCGCCTCAATCTGCTCCAAGCGACGGACCAACACCTCGAAATGCTCCGCGATGTCGAATTGGACCAAAATAGCCTGGTCGAGAGCCAGCATCAGCTGGACGCCGCGATTTCAAACCGGGACGCCTTTGTCCAACAATGGCTGAGCCAGGCGAGTCAGGAATTGCTGACGGCACGAAATGCGCACGACGCTGCCCGTGAACAGTTGGCCAAGGCGGTCAAACATCAGGATTTGGTGCGGTTGAAAGCGCCCGATGACGCGGTCGTGCTGAAGCTCGCAAAATTGTCGGTCGGATCGGTTCTCAAGGAGGGCGACCCCCTGGTCAATCTCGCGCCGCTGCGCTCTCCTATTGAGGCTGAGGTGCATATCGCTGCGCGCGACGTCGGCTTTATTCGCGCCGGGGATGCGGTGACGATCAAGCTGGACGCCTTCGATTTCGTCGAGCACGGGACTGCGGCGGGCAAAGTGCGAGCGATCAGCGACGGCAGCTTTACGCTTGACGACAACGGCAACACAGTCGATCCCTATTATAAGGCCCGGATCGAATTGACCTCCGTTAATCTGAAGGACGTCCCAGCAGGATTTCGTCTAATCCCAGGCATGACGCTGAGCGCCGACATTCAGGTCGGCGCCCGCTCCGTGTTTATGTATCTGGTTAAAGGCTTGGCACGGGGTGTCAGCGAGGCGATGCGTGAGCCGTGATATCGGCGGGGCGAGATACAATGGCCTCTCAGTCTAAAGCAGATCTGAAGCGTCAGAATGCTGCCGAGCGCGATCTCGGCACTAGACTGGAATCCCTTCGCCCCGACGGTCAATGGGCGAGAGCCTCCGGTCGACCCCGTCTGGAGCCCCCATCTGATCCGCCCGCTGTCATGAGCGATGGAGCGCTCCAACCGACCACGTGCGCCCCCTCGCCTGCCGTCCAAAGTGAAGCGCCACGTCCGCTGACATTACCAGTGCGGCTCGCCAAGCATACGGCAAGGCTTATCGATGCAGTGCTCGGTCTGCGTCGGCAGATCGTTTCTCGGAGGACGTACGGAGCATCTCCAAATGATGCTGTCGCATTTAGAAGACTGTCCAGGGCAGCACGTGCTGGCGAAAGCGAGGCGCAATACCAGTTCGGCCAGCGTTACGCGCGCGGCGAGGGGGTCCTGCCGAACTTGGCGGATGCGGCACTGTGGTATCGACGCGCTGCCGAGCAGGGGCACTGTCACGCGCAATATCAACTAAGCCTCATTTATCTCAATGGTCATAGCGCTAATCGGAGGGCCGGGTTTGAGGAATGGTACCAAACAGCGGTTCGTCACGATAAAACTGCAGCCGACTGCAATCTAAAATTGTTATTTCCAAACGGAATAGCCATTGTGCAGGATCAATCCGAAGCATTCCGCTGGGGCCTCGCCGCTGCTGAACACGGATTCGTCGAAGCACAAGCTCTTGTCGGCTTTATGTATGCACGCGGCACCGGTGCCGAGAAGGATTACGGGGAAGCCCGGCGCTGGTATGCCTGTGCCGCCGAGCAAGGCAGCGCTGCAGCCGAACTCGGGCTTGGCATCCTTTACGCGAATGGCCACGGGGTCGATGTGGATCTGGCTGCAGCCGCCTCGTGGTACGCGAAGGCGGCCGAGAAGGGGAATGACGGGGCGCAGCTTGCGTTGGGGTTGCTATACGTCTCTGGGCAGGGGGTCGAGCGAGACTTGACGAAGGCCGCGCGGTGGTTGCGCGAAGCCTCCCGACAAGGCAACGTGCGAGCGCGTCATCATCTCGGGCTGATGACGCTACGCGGCGAAGGCGTTCCGACAGATGTACGGCGCGCCGAGACACTATTTCGGCAAGCGGCATGCCGCGGCTACGGCCCGGCGATGCGCAGCCTTGCCGAAATTTATGATGGCGGTGAGGGCGTCGAGGCTAATCCTCACGAGGCTGCTCGGTGGTATAGGGCCGCGGCCGAGGTCGGAGATGTCGAGGCACAGCTGATCCTCGGTCGGCTATTCGCGCGCGGCGAGGGCGTGCCGCAGCACTCGGGTGAAGCTGCAAGATGGTTTGAACGGGCCGCATCTACAGGTCATCCGGGCGCCCAATTTCAGACGGCTGTTCTGCACTGCATCGGGCAGGGGGTCACCCGCGATCTCGAGAAAGCGGTAAAATTTTATCGACTGGCGGCCGAGCAGGACCATCCCATTGCGCAATATAATCTCGGTGTGATGATTGAGAGAAGCGCGGGCGTCCAGTTGAATGTCGAGGAGGCGCTGCATTGGTACGCCAGAGCGGCAGACCAACAGGTGCCTGAAGCTCAGCTTCGGCTCGGGGACTACTATGTGATGGGGCGCGGGGTCACTCGCGACGTCGAAGTGGCGCGTTCTTGGTACACAAAAGCCGCAGCTCTGGGAAACGCAGAGGCGGTTGTCAGACTGTCCCGATTAGCTGAGAACAGCCCCTCATGACCTAATCTCTTCCGGACGGTATTCCCGAGCTTGACACTGGCCGCGATAGAGAAGCGACCTTCGTCGGAATGGGCGGCAAGGAGGAAGATGCTGCAAACCCGGCCTTACGCTGCCATCACGGCGAGCGGCTGCTCCTTGGAGCATCACAGACGTTCTCTCCGCACGACGCAAATCTTGCGTCACCTCAAATCGACGGCAAGTAGCTTGGGCACAAACGCAAAAACCCCGCCGGGCACACAGCCAAGCGGGGTCTTGTCATCATCTTGAAAATCTCTTCGGAGCGGAATTGTTTCTGACGCCTCGACCCTCCAGACCCGCAGATCTGGAGGGTGAAGGCGTCAGGCTAATGTTGCTTCGTCGGCAATGACCTCGGCCATCGTGCGGTGGCCGCCTCGACCTGCCGCCAGGCGCCGTGGGCCGGAAAGCCGATCACGGCATCCCGGGCATGGGCGCAGGCGCCACAGCTCTTGCAGGTCGCGTCGGTATAGGTCGCCGGGCAAATCGCAATTCGCCTGCCGGCCGGCGTGTATCGCGGCAGTGATGCCGTGCGGTCACGCCATTCGCCGATCGTCTCGGCCCACTGGTCGCGCCGGCGCTTGAACCGGTGCCGGATCGCACGGCGCGCGTAGGTGCGGGCGAGCACGGTCACCACCGGGGCGATCCCGAGCTCGGCCAAGCGATCCGCCTGTGCGGGGTTGTTGGCCGAGAGATTGACCGTGAACCCGGCCGCGACGGAAGTGGCGATCAGGCGCCTGTTCTCGGCAGCGACCGCATCATCACCGAGCACGGGCTTGTGGGTGAAGGCGATCGCTTTCTTGCGGGCGTTGGCAATGACAAGCTCACGCAAGAGCGTGCCGTCGATTGCCGGGCCGTAGCCGGGCAGATCGCCGGCTTGGGCATAGCGCCACAGACGGCCGGGCCGAAGCGCGGCGATTCTCGCGCAAAACTCCGGCCATGACCCGCCTGTCGGCCCGTGGGAAACACGATCCCAGTGCATGGCAAGCGCCCCGGTTTCGGCGTAGCAGCCATTCTCGTAGAGTGCGCAGCCAGGCCAGCATGACGCCCGTTCGATGATCGACACGGGGATGGGGCCGGTCTTCGCGTTCTGCGAGACGGCAATGAAGTGTACTTTCACTTGATTTCTCCATCGGAGCGGGATGCTCCGACGGCTCGACCCCGGCGCGCTGCTGCACGTCGAGGGCGAGGGGCCGATCAGATCGCGAGTTCGAAACCTGCCGCGGCGATCCCGTCGATGAGATCGCGGGCATAGCGGCGGTCGACACAGAGGGCGCCGCCGAGCCACTGCCACGGCTCGGAGGCGACGTTCTCGTCGATCCATTTCAGGGCGGCTTCACTGATCGGCACGATCGAGACGATCGAGCCGTGATCGGCGATCAGGAAATCGCGCATTGGCGTGCCTCCATCGGAGCGGGGAGTGCTCCGAGGCCTCGACCCCCCCCCCCAGCTGCTGCCGGCGAGGGTGAGGGAGGCTATTTCTTCCGGCGTGGGGATTGCCGCGGATCGAACCGCTGCTTGACGATCTTTTCGATCTTCCAAGCGGCGAGATCGAGTTCGCCGGCGATCGCCGCCCAGATCATCGGAACGCGCTGATCCTGCCAGGTGGCGGAGAGTTCAACGGCGCTGGCCTGATAGGCGCTGGCCGCCGAGCTGAGGACGCCGGCCACCTGGTCGGGGACGTCGACGTCGAGGTTCAGCTCATCGGCCACCGCGCCTCTCCTCGATCAGGACGAGGCAGGCTTCGAGCCGTAGCCACTCCTCGGGTGTGTTGACCCAGGGATGCAACGACAGGGCTGCCGCCTGGGCCTTCACGACCGAGATGTTCGGGTGGCTGACGAAAGTCTTGGCTTGATCAGGGGTGAGTTCGCGGCGCGTATGACGACGCACCGCGTCGAGTTTGATCAGGTTCATCGGGATTTCCTCGGAGCGGGATGCTCCGACGCCTCGACCCCCACCAACGGCTGTTGGCGAGGGCGAGGCTTTGGTCAGGCTGCCGGCTTCAGCAGCTCACCGGCGGAGCGTTCGAGCTCGAGCCGCTTGTCGTTGTTCGGCAACGAGCGGGCATGCGCGGTGGCGGCGACGGTCGCGTCCCACAGGGTCTCGATCGGCCGGCCTTCCTCGGTCTCGTGGACGGCCTTCAGAGCCGGGACCAGCGACTTGCCAAAGCGTTTTGCCAGGAACTGGTCGAGATCGGCCTCGATCCGCTTGGACCGGGCGTCTTCGATCGCCTGCAATACCGGCTTGGCGCTGCCCTCCGCATATTCGCGAAGGACCGGGGTCACCTCTTCGAGCCAACGGTCCGGCGCCCCGCTCGTGTGGCGGATGCGGATCTCGGTGTACTGGTCCGCACCCCAGACGTAGCGGTTCGAGCAGACGTAGTCGAAGAGGAAGAACCCGGCGCCGAGCGTGGTGTTGCCGACCTCGGAGTTCCACACGAAGAAGCCGCGGGCGAGGGATCCCGGCTGGCCGTCACGGCGGTTGGGGATCTCGATGCGGCGATCCTCGTCGGCGAGAAACACGAACATGTCGCGATCGCTCGCGTAGAGCGTCGTGTTGGCTTTGTCGACGGTGATAGGCCGGCCGAAAATGCCCGGCACCCGCCAGTGCCCGCTGACGCTGTCGCCGAAACGCTCGACCAGGGCGTCGACCACATCCGCATTCCAGACGCGGCCGTAGCGGGGACCGGTGGCGGCGCGGAGCTCGACATCATCACCCTGGCCGGAGACCAGCAGCTTGACGTCCTCGACCCCGCGGGTGAAGCGCAGGTTGAAGTTGAGGCAGTCGGCGATGATCGGCGTCGGCAGTCTGCTGTCGCGGAAATAGGACGCCGGGGAGGGCGTCGATGCGAGCGAGCAGAGCTGCCCGAACGACCAATGGGTCGGCGCGGCCTGGGTCCCGTCGCGGTCACCGATCAGCAATCCCCGGTGATCGTCGCCGGCCGGGAATAATTCGATCTCCCGGGTGCTGACGACTTTGGACCGGCTGGTCTGCCGCGACAGGGCGGCGAAGGCCTGCAATTCGGTCAGGGATGTAAAACGCTGATCGGCCGGACGCGTGGCCCATTGCCGGTGCGCCTGAGTAAGCGTGGTCATGGTGTTTAACTCCTTTCAGCTCAGGAGGGGCGGGTTGCCCTCTCCTGACGCCTCGCCCCTCACAAGCTGCTGCTGGCGAGGGGGAGAGGCCGTGCTGGTGGGAGCAGACGCAGGGATTAAACCGGCCGGGGGCTGGCCCCTCTCGTCTGACCGGACTCCGACATAGGCCGCGCCGAGAACCGCAATTCCGTTCTTGCCGGTGGTTCTCGGCACGATCGCGATGGCCTGACGGCTCCGCCGCCGCGAGCCCCCTCAACGGCTGCTGAGGAGGCGGGGCGGATTATTCGTCGTCGGTGAACTCGGCGGGGATCTTGAGGCGTGAGCCGGTCTTCGCCTCGTCCTCGTAGAGGAAGGCGGCGAGGCTGAGCATGTCCAAGGGGAGGCTTTTAGGGTCAGTGCCGACGATCAGCACATGCTGCAACGCGTCGACATCGTATCCGTCGGGGATCACCTTGGCTGCGGTGAGGGTCGTCGCCCGCGCGTTGTCGCTGTCCATCTCCTGGGTGTCCCAGGCGATATCGTCGCTGACGGCCATTTCGCAGGCCATTTCCAGGTTTTCGGCCTCGACGACGATGTGCTGGTACATCGGCACCAGGTATTGGCGCTCAGTGACAAATTTGGGCATCGGAGTTTCTCCTGTTGGATGTTTCCGACGCCCCGACCCTCGCCAACTTCTGTCAGGGAGGGTCTTAATATTCTAATTGGTCATCTACTTCAGAGGGCTAAGCTTCGCGAGGCGCTACTTACAGATGGTCTCGTCTGTCTGTCCACCTGCTGTCGCACGCAAATATGCTATCGAAATGTCTTTGGGGTTTACAGATATCAACGAACAATATATAATCATTCTCCAACATATTTCAAGTATTAAGAAAGATGTATCCAAGTGTTTCAGCAAAAATGTAAATACTATCGTGCATGTAAGCTACGGCTGCACAGGATTTACCTCCGATGAAGCCGGCGAGGTTGGCCATCTCTCGTAAGCCGGTTGCGATACATGCCGCTCAACCGGTACCGACTGAGATCGTTAGTTCAGGTCTTCGAGACCAGAACGGCCCTGACATGATGCCCGCGTCGTGGCCCGAGCGAACCGAAGCATCTTAAGACTGTCTTCGCGTCACTTCCCTGGGCTATGGGGCGGAGCGGGAGCCCCAGCCGGGCAACGACGCCAACCGCGCTAGGAAACAGGGGCGGCCTCAGCTTCCGCGATAGTTTGGCTTGCGCTTGGCGTGGAATGCTTCGACGCCTTCGCGGAAATCATCCGAGCTGCGCAGGCGGCTATAGGCTTGGCCTTCGAGCTCGATGGCGAGCGACAGGCTCGCGTCCTCGGTGTCGTTGAGCAGTTTCTTCGCGGTACGCTGGGCGAGCGGCGGAAAGCCGAGCAATTCCTCGACGAGCGCGTCAGTCGTCGCTTCGAGCTTGCTGTCGGCGACGCATTCGGTTGCGATACCCCATTCGTAGGCCTGCCGAGCACTCAACCGACGCGACCGCATGACGATGTCCTTGGCGCGGGCGATGCCAACCATTTTTTGCAGCCGCGCCGCCCCACCGGAGCCTGGGATCTGGCCAAGCCGCTGCTCCGGCAGCGCATAGAGGCAGGTCTCCGAGACCACGCGGAAATCGCAGGCGAGCGCCAGCTCGAAGCCGACCCCGAAACAATAGCCACGGCTGGCGGCGATCACCGGCTTGCGGCAACGCGCCGGTGCGGCGATGTTCCAGGCGAGTTGCGACACATGCTCGGGGGAGGCTTCGAGGAAACCACGAATTTCGCCGCCGCTGGAGAAATGCTCACCGATCGCGCGCACGACGATGATGCGGATGCGCTCGTCCGTTTCGAGAGCCTCGAAGACGGCGCGCAATTGCTTTCGCTGCGGCATGGTTATGACATTGAACGGCGGACGGTCGAGGATCACATCGGCACGTTCGCCCTCGATGTCGACCCGGAAACCGTCGAGCGGGTCGGGTAGAACCGGATCGGTCATACGGGTCACTCCGTCCGATACTCGCCGGCCACCAGCAGGCGGCGCAAGATCTTGCCGACCGGCGATTTCGGGATCTCGGCGACGAAAACATAGTCGCGCGGCCGCTTGTAATCGGCGAGGCTCGACTGGCGGCACCAGGCGTCAAGGTCCGCCTTGTCGGCCGTCCCGCGGCGTCTGACAAAAGCGGTGACGCGTTGACCCCAGCGTTCGTCGGGCAGGCCGGCAACGGCGATTTCGGCCACCGCCGGGTGCAATGACAGAACGCTCTCGATCTCGGCTGGAGAAATGTTCTCGCCACCGCTGATAATCATGTCGTCGACCCGGCCGGTGACGAACAGATCGCCCGCAGCATCGACATAGCCGGTGTCGCCGGTGAAGTACCAACCACTGCGCAAGGCTTTGTTATCGGCGTCGGACCGCCGCCAATAGCCTTCGAACGCCTCGTCGCCTGCCATGTCGGCGATGATCTCACCCTCCTCGCCGATCGCGGCGGTTTCGTCCCCGGTGGCGGCGCCGAGCTTGACGACACGGATACGCTGATTGATCCCCGCTTTGCCGGCCGAGCCCGGTTTCGCCGCCGCCCGGGGCTCGACCGTGAAGGTGTAGATCTCGGACGAACCGTAATGGTTGACGATCAGTTCCGGCCGGAACGCTGTATCGACCCGCTTCAGCAAGCCGTCGGGCATTGCCGCGCCGGCGAACCCGACCTTCCGGACCGAGCTGGTGTCGGCCGCGGCAAAACCCGGATGGCTCACGAGATCGTGGTAGAGCGTGGGTACGAGATAGAGGTTGGTTACCCGCTCGCGATCGATCAGCCGCAAAGCCTCAGCCGCATCAAAGCGCGGCAGGCAAATGAACGCGCCATCGACCAGGGCCATCGCCAACAGTGAGCGAATGCCCATCGTGTGATAGAGCGGCATCACGCCCAAGGTGCGCTCATGACGGCAATAGAGATTTTGCGCGACATGAGCGAGTGCTGCGGCTCGCTCGGCGCGGTGGCTTCGTGGCACCCCTTTCGGCCGCCCGGTCGTGCCCGAGGTATAGAGCAACACCGAGAGATCCTCGGGTCCGGCTCGAGGAGCCAGGGTGCAGCCGGAGGCAGGCCATTCGTCGAACCGGCAGGTGCCGGCCTCCACGTCACCGATCGCGATACGCGGCAGATCTCTCGCCCTCCTGGCCCCGGCAACCGCGTCAACCGCAAGCGCGTCGAATATAATGGCGCCGGCGTCTGCATCGGCGAGGCAGTAATCGAGCTCCTCGGCCTTCATGCGCCAGTTGAGCGGGGTCACGACGATACCGAGGAACTGGCAGGCCCAATGCAGGCTCGCCATCTCGAGGCGGTTTTGCAGGATAACGGCGAGCCGGTCGCCGCGCCTGAGGCCAAGCGCGGCAAGCCCGTCGGCAACGCGCCCAATCTCGGCATACCATTCGGCGTAGGTGAGCCGCCGCTCGCCGTCGACAATCGCCAGCGCTTCGGGGCTGCGCTCGACGCTCGCAAGCAAGCTGCGGCCGAGGTCAAACATCGCGTGTCGCTTTGAGCGCGATAAGCTCGGCCACTCGCGCCGGCGTCAGCGGCAGGGTCAGATCGGCAACACCGAGCGCGTCGGCCACCGCATTGGCGATGCACACCGGCGTGCTCATCGAATTGCCCTCGGCCACCCCCTTTGCGCCGAGCGGGGTTACCGGCGACGGCGTTTCCCGATGCAGGATCATCGGGGTCGGGAATGTCGCGCGCGGTCGGCACCGCATAATCGGCAAAGCTGCCGGTCAGGAAATCGCCGTCGTCGCCATAAACGAAGCGCTCTAACAGCGCCGCGCCGACCGCCATCGCGAACCCGCCATACACCTGCCCGTCGAACAACGCGCGGTTCAGGATGCAGCCGGCATCGTGGAACGTCACGTATTTGTCGATCCGCACCCCTCCGGTCTCGCGGTCGATTTCGACGCCGCAAAAATCGAAGACGAAACCGTAAGCCGCCGAACTGTTGATCTCGTCCGCCTCGTTGGGCGCCGTCAAGCTCGGCGGCGTCCAGAACACCGTCTCGCGCAAGGCGGCAGCATTCGCATCGGGGAGCATGCCCGGCGACCAATGGCTCGCAGCTGCGGCACGGGCAAAGCTGATCCCATTCTCCGGGTTCGCCGCGGCGAAAATGCGTCCCTCGGCGAAGCCGATCTCTTCCGGCCGCAGATTCAGTTGCGCCGCGGCGATGCGGGCGAGCTTGTCCTTGAGGCGCGATCGCCGCGAGATGAGCGGCGCCGGCGACCGCGCCGGCGAACCGGCTCGAATAATTGCCGGCGGCGATCGACCAGGCGTCCTTGCCGGTATCGAGCGCGGCGTCGACCCGGATCGCAGCCGGATCAAGGCCGAACACGTCGGCGACGACTTGCGCGGCGACGGTGCGGTGCCCCTGCCCTTGCGGCAGTGAATCGATGATCGACCGAGACGCCGCCGAGCGGGTCGAGCGCCACGGTCGCGGCCGCCTGCGCGCCGTCCTTGGGTCCGGCGGCTCGACGCTCTGCTGGGGTCAGCACGGTGGTGATGTAGCCCATATTCGAGATCGACGGTTCGACCACCGCGGCATAGCCGATGCCGTAGAACCGGCCTTCGGCGCGCGCCTCGTCGCGGCGGCGGCGCAATTCGGCGAGCCCGCCGGCCTCGATCGCGTGATCGACGCCGCCTCGATAATCCCCGGAATCGAGCACGGCCCCGGCCGGGCAGCGATAAGGAAAGCGATCGACGAGATTGCGGCGGATCACCTCGAGCGGATCGAGGCCGAGCCTCACCGCGATGCGCTGCATCAGGCGTTCGAGCGCGAAATAGACCTGCGGGCCGCCAAACCCGCGCACCAGCCCGCTCGGCGTCTTGTTGGTCAGCACCACCCGGTTACGAATGCGCAGATTACGCACCCGGTAGGCTCCGCTCATGTTGCCGTGCATGCGGTAGAGCGTCGCCGGCTCGGGCGCGCGCAGATAGGCGCCGCAATCTTCGAGCTGGTCCCAGTCGAGCGCGGTGACGATCCCGTCGTCGTCGACCGCGGCGGAGAGTGTGGTCACCCGGTTGGTGGCCGAGGTCGCGGCGACAAGATGCTCGATGCGTTCCTCGACCCATTTGACCGGCCGTCCGGCTTTGCGCGCGGCGAGCGCCAGCAGCACGACGTAGGGAAAGACCGCGTGCTTGGCGCCGAAGCTGCCGCCCGAATCCGGCGGGCGATTTGAGGCGCAGCCGGTTCGCCGGCACGCCGAGCGCCATTGCCATCACCGGGTGCATCGCCAGCGGCCCCTGGAAATTGGCGGTGACCTCGTAGCACGCCCTCACCCGGCAGATATTCGGCGATCACCACAAAGCACTCGATCGGGGTGCCGGAATTGCGCGGGTAAGTGGTCGTGAGCGTGATCCGGTGGGCAGCGGCAGCAAATTCGGCTTCGGGATCGCCGTAGCGGAATGAGCGGTCGCTGATGACGTTGCCTCCGAGCGCCGTATGCAGCAGCGGCGCGGCAGATTCGGCAGCGGCAACCGGGTCGATCACCGCGGGCAGCGGCCGGTACGACACCTCGATCTGTTCGAGCGCGTCCGCGGCGGTGTAGCGGTCGCCCGCAAGTACCATCGCCACCGGCTCGCCGACATAGCGCACCCGGTCGACCGCGAGGCACCAGTGCTCGACCGGCGCCTTGACCGCGGCAGTAAAGGGGCGGGTCCAGCGCTTGGCATCGTCGCCGGTGACAATAGCAGGCGACCCCCGGGAGCGCCGATGCTGCATCAATGTCGACCGACAGCAATTCGGCATGGGCATATGGCGAGCGCAGGATGGCGGCGTGCAAGGTGCCCACCCGCATCGCTAGGTCGTCGCCGAAGCGACCGCGGCCGCATAACAGATCGGCATCCTCGATGCGCCCGAGCGGCCACCCGACAGGCGCGCTTGACCCGCCGGGCTGCCTCACTGCAGCACCGCCCGCCAGGATGGAGCGATGCGACAGTCGTGGACCGCCGTCGGACCGACCGTTTCCTGGCCGAGCTTACGAATGCGCCTGAAGCGTTGCGGATCGGTACCGAGCCGGATCATTACCCGGATCATTACATAGATGCCCATCGTGACGCCGAACGCTCCGTGGAGGATCGATCCGGGCATCAACCCCACGTGCCGAGAGTGATCGCCGCTAATCCGATCAAGCCCGTGACGGCTGACAAGATAACACAGACCCGCCGGAACATCCGCGAGCCGACGAAGGTGGGTGAGCGTAAGACCCATGAGGTGGTATTGTCTTGCACGCGGGTGCATCGCCAATGAACTCGATGTCGACGCCAAAATTCACCCTGCATTGACGGCGGCCGACCCATTTCTGCGGCCCTTCGCTCTGAGGCTGAGGCTCGGCGCCGGCTATAGTCGTTAGCTGCGATGTTCATCAGATCCCGATGAGACATTCGTCGAAGGTGAATACCCCGACCGAGGTCCTGGCCGGCCTGGTCGAGCGCGTCACCTTCCACAACGGCGAGAACGGGTTCTGCGTTCTGCAGGTCAAAGCCCGCGGGCAACGCGACCTGATCACGGTTCTCGGCCACGCGGCGATGATCTCGGCCGGCGAGTTCGTCCAAGCGAGCGGAAGCTGGGTCAACGACCGCATGCACGGCGTCCAATTCAAGGCGTCGTTCCTCAAGGCGACGCCGCCGCCGACGCTCGAGGGGATCGAGAAATATCTCGGCTCCGGGATGATCCGCGGCATCGGGCCGGTCTACGCAAAGAAGCTGGTCCGAGCCTTCGGCGAAGCCGTGTTCGAAATCATCGAGCAGGAGCCGGGCCGCCTGCGTGAAGTGACCGGGATCGGTCCGAAGCGCGCTGAGCGCGTGGTTGCGGGCTGGGCCGAGCAGAAGGTGATCCGGGAGATCATGCTGTTCCTGCACAGCAACGGCGTTGGCACGTCACGCGCGGTCCGCATCTACAAGACCTATGGTGCCGATGCCGTTCGGCTGATCTCGGAGAACCCTTACCGGCTGGCTCGCGATATCCGCGGCATCGGCTTCCGCACCGCCGATCAGATCGCAGCCAAGCTCGGCATCGAGAAGACCGCGCTGATCCGTGTGCGTGCCGGGATCTCCTACGCGCTGGCCGAGGCGATGGACGACGGGCATTGCGGTCTCCCGGCCGAAGAGCTCGTTTCCCTCACCGAAAAGCTGCTCGAAGTGCCAACCCAACTGGTCGAGACGGCGCTGCGCCTCGAGCTTGACGACGGCGCCGTCGTTGCCGACGATCTCGATGGCCGTCGCTGCATCTTCCTTGCCGCACTTTACCGGGCAGAGCGCGAAATCGCCGAGCGGCTAAGGACGCTCGCCGTCGGAAAGCCGCCCTGGCCCTCGATCGACGTCGATAAGGCGATCCCGTGGGTCGAGCAGCGGACGAAGCTGGCGCTTGCCGACAGCCAGAGGGCAGCGCTCCGGGCGGCACTCGTCTCCAAGGTAATGGTCATCACCGGCGGCCCCGGGGTGGGAAAGACCACGCTGGTCAACTCGCTATTGAAGATCCTGATCGCCAAGGCCGTCACGATCGCGCTCTGCGCCCCGACCGGCCGTGCCGCCAAGCGCCTGACCGAGAGCACGGGCCTTGAAGCGAAGACGATCCATCGCCTGCTCGAAACCGATCCCCGGACCGGCCGCTTCCGGCGCGACGAGAACGAGCCGCTGGACTGCGATCTGCTGGTCGTCGACGAGACCTCGATGGTCGACGTGCCGCTGATGCGCGCGGTCCTTCGAGCTCTGCCGGAGGGATCGGCATTGTTGCTGGTCGGCGATGTCGATCAGCTGCCATCGGTCGGGCCGGGGCAGGTTCTGGCTGACATCATCGAGTCGGGTGCCGTGCCGGTTGTACGGTTGACCGAGGTGTTCCGCCAGGCGGCCGAGAGCCGGATCATCACCAACGCGCATCGCATCAACCAGGGGCAGATGCCCGATCTCGCCACTGCCGAGGCGGGCGATTTCTATTTCGTCGACGCGGTAGAGCCGAAAGACGGTGTCCGGAAGCTGCTGGCAATCGTGCGGGAGCGGATCCCCAAGCGCTTCGGGCTCGACCCGATACGCGACATCCAGGTGCTTTGCCCGATGAACCGTGGCGGCCTCGGCGCCCGCTCGCTCAATATCGAGCTGCAGAAGGCGCTGAACCCGCCTGGCGAGATCCGCATCGAGCGCTTCGGCTGGACCTTTTGTCCGGGCGACAAGGTCATGCAGGCCGAGAACGACTACGACAAGGACGTGTACAACGGCGATCTCGGCGTGGTGTCGCGCATCGACATGGAGGAAGGCGAGCTCTCGGTCGACTTCGATAACCGTGAAGTCACCTACGGCTTTGGCGAGCTCGATGAGCTGGTGCTGGCCTACGCGACGACGATCCACAAGAGCCAGGGCTCGGAATACCCGGCCGTGGTCATTCCCTTGACGACGCAACACTATCCAATGCTGCAGCGCAATCTGGTCTACACCGGGGTGACCCGCGGCAAGCGCCTGGTCGTGCTCGTTGGGCAGCGAAAGGCGCTGGCGATCGCCGTCAAGGGAGCGCGGACGAGGCGACGGTGGTCAAAGCTGCGGGAGTGGCTCGGGCGACAGGCACCGATCCCTCTCGAACGGCAGATCGAGGAATCCGACCGATGACGAACGGTTATCGATGGGCTTTCAAAGCGAGGTTTCGTGCGCGTGCCTACGGTTGGCGCGGATCTGCTCTTGCCGGAAAACGGCTCAAGGAGGCGGTCCGCGAGATCAATTCCGTCGCCAAGTCGGATCGCGTTGTGGCAGCCGAAGGCTGTGTTTCGCTGATGGAGCGGCTATGGCCTGCGCTGCAGGGGATCGACACTTCTTCCGGCGCCCTCGGTGGCGCTGTCTATCGCACACTCGACGAGCTGATACCGATACTGATCTCGGCCCCGGCAGACGTGATGACGCGGAGCGCATGGCTTGAGCGTTTATTCCAGGCAGTCACGGTCGATGGCGTGCAATACCTCGCGCCGGTAGAAGACCAGTGGGGCAAGATCGCCGTCTACCCCGAGCTCATGAATGAATACGCGGAGCGGCTTTGCGCATTGATCCGGCGCGTCTGGGTCGACGAGCGACCCGGCGGTCACGTCATCGGCACGGCGATCTGCCTGTCCTGTTTGCTGGAGGCTGGACGGTACGGCGACCTAATCGAGCTGCTGGCGTGCGCTCGGATGAGGTGGTGGCACTGGCATCGCTTTGGTGCCGAGGCGCTCGCAAGGCAGAGAGCGTGGGATGCCGCGGTCGCCTATGCCGATGGCTGTCGCACGCCGCAAGGTTACGACCAGACCGCGATCGATAGGTTCTGCGAGGATGTGTTGATCAAGAGTGGGCGGGCGAACGAGGCCTACCGCCGCTATGGGCTAACAGCAGCGACCGGTCCGACCTACCTTGCAGTCTACCGTGCGACGGTCAGGCGCTACCCTGAACGGGACCGGCGGCAAGTCTTGCTGGATCTGATCGAGACGCGGGGTGAGCGCGGCAAGTGGTTTGCTGCGGCAAAAGATGCCGGTTTCCTCGACGTCGCCCTCGGCTGCGCGCGAGACTTCGCGGCCGAGCCTGGCACCCTCGTGCGCGCCGCGCGGGACTTCGCTGCCAAGGAGCCCAAATTCGCGGCGGAAATCGCGCTCCTCGCACTGGAACGCCTGCTCACCGGCGGCGGCTATGATCCTGAAGTCTCGCTGGTTCAGGGGGCCTTCCTTCATCTGATGGGCGCTGCATCGCGGATCGGGGCGCTGGATTGGGCCAGGCAACAGGTGCAGCGGCTAGTTGACGGCGCCTGTGATCCGTACCGCGGGCACATGCACCGCGTCCTGGCCGAATCCTTAGCGCGTTGGGACAAGGAACCGGTTGGGGCTTTGTCTCGAAGCGGAAGTGAACCGCAGCCTCATGAGCCGCCTGGAGAAGGGCCACTCCGGGCGCCTTGAACATTTCTTCGCGCTGGGCGAGGACGAGCTTGCCGTTGGCGGCGTTCGGCACTGCATTGGGTGGATGCCCTCGCCGCGGTGCCGGCGACCGAGAAAGGATGAACAGGCTGAGAGGAATGCTGCACGCAGCCGTAGCTTCGCGTGATATCCCGGTGCCGCCGGCCGCTATGTGGTTGTCGCCGATTTAGTCAGTTGGGCCGCGAAGATTACCTCAAGCGAGGCCCAGCTTCGGCCGCACCCACTCGGCCAGCTTGCGGATTGCGTCGTCCGCTTCCGGCGCATGTCCCGCAGAAAACTGGAAGACGTGTTGCATCTCCGGGAACACGTCCAGCCTGACATCGACGCCGGCCTTCTTGGCACGCTCGGCGAGCCGGCGGCTGTCATCCAATAGCGTCTCGTCGCCACCCACCTGTATGTAGATTGGCGGCAAACCCTTCAGGTCCGCGTAAAGCGAGTTCGCCGAAGGGTCCTTGCGATTGCCGCCTTCGCCGAGAAAGGTCGCGGCCATCACCTCGACGACTTCCTTTTGGACAATCGCATCTTTCTCGCGATTCGACACCAATGTCTCGCCGGTGATCTCCAAGTCGACCCAAGGTGAAAGCGGCATCGTCGCCGCCGGCATCGGCAGGTTGCGCTCACGTGCTCGCAGGAGCGTGGTGACGGCGAGTGCGCCGCCTGCCGAGTCACCGGTCAAGGCGATATGCCCAGGTGCTACGCCCTGGTCGAGCAGCCACCGGTAGGCGGCGACGGCATCATCGACCGGCGCCGGATGCACGTGCTCCGGGACGCGGCGGTAGTGCAGAATCAGGGCACGGCAGCCGATTGCCTTGGCCAGATGGCCATAGACTTTACGATGCGTGTACATCGATGCCGTGACGTAGCCGCCGCCATGCAAGCACAGCAGAATCCGGTCCTCTGCGCATCCCTTTGGAACTGCCCACAACGCCGGCACGCCGCCCGCATTCGTCTCGATGTAATCGACCCCGCCGGGCTCCGCCGTGACATCGCCCCAATGCTCGAACATTAGCCGGAGCTCGTCCAAAGGCATCTCCGGATTGGCAGCGAGCACCGCCGCCCAGCCGCGATAAAGCGGCTCGCCATCGTGTCCTCCTCTGTCGACAGCCACGATCATTGAAGGTCTGGGTGATCGCAGATGCCAACTATGACGATAAGCACGTCAGCGCGTGCAGCCTACGCGAGGCGGCCCGGCTCAGGCGACGAGGTTGAGGCCCCGCGCCGGCAACTCCACCTTGCCACCGCATTCGCTGGCGATCACCGGCATCACCTCCTCCGAGAAGATCTGCATCTGCTCCTCGATCTCCTGCGCCTCGAAGCCGCCGAGCTCGAACCAGCCAAGGAAACAGAAATCGTCGTAGCCGCATTCCCGTCGCATCTTCATGATCTTGTCGATGACGAACTGCTTTGAGCCGTGGATCGCGATCTCACGGTCGCACAGCATCTCTGCAGTGACTTTCTTGTTGAGATCGAACATCGGCTCGTCGAGGCGCACCACCACGGCGCCGAAACCGAACGCTCCGTAATAGTCGAACTGCAACTCGATCGCCCGGGCCGCCCGCTCAAGAGCCTGCTTCTCCTTCCCCGGTCGGGCATGTGCAGGTAACGGCTGGTCATGATGCCGCGCCGCTTTTCGGCATCCCAGCCGAACTTGAAGCGTCCGCGGTTGTGCATATCGGGGAAGCCGGCCTTTTCCGCCGCCTCGTAATAGATCTCAAGGTTGCGACGCAGCCGGTCGTTCGGCTCGGCAATCATCACCCCGTTGATCCCGTGCTCGGCCGCGAATTTGAGCGAGCGGGCGCTGGTTAGCGGCTCCCACAGCGGCGGATGCGGCTTTTACAGTGGCTGCGGAAAGACCTGCAGCTCCTTGAGCGTGGTCGTGGTCGCTTGCACCGGGTTGCCGGCGGAGTACATGTCGGGATCGCCGAGCTGCATCACCTCTTCTAGCCGGCGCCCCGCCTTGTCCTGCTGGAAGTAGGCGATGGTCTGCTTATGGTTCCACTTGGTATAGGTCGGCGGCACCGAGAAATTCTCGCCATGATGCGAGAACGATGGCTCGGTCCAGCATTTCTTCATGATGGCGATATTTTCCTCGAACGCCTTGCGGTTGCGCTCCTGGTCCTGGATCGTCGAGCCGTAAGGGCGGCCGAGCGTCTCGTTCTCGCGGGGTTGATAGCCGCGGCCGACACCGCAGTCCACCCGCCCGCCGCTGATGACGTCCAAGGTGGCGATCTGTTCGGCAAGCCGCACCGGGTGATGCCACACAATGATGTTGGCAGCCTGACCGAGCCGGATGCGTTTGGTATGGGCCGCCACCGCCATCTGCACCATCAGCGGGTTCGGGCTCATCTCGGCCCCCTCCGGCTGGAAATGGTGCTCGGTCAGCCAGAACGACTGAAAGCCCAGCTTCTCGGCAAGGATGCCCTGGCGCACCTGGTTGACCAATGTCTCCTGGGCCGCCTTGTGGACCTCGGCCAACGATCCGTCGTTGAAGGTGACGCCGTCTTTGGTGGTGATGACCGGCAGGCTCGACGCGCCGTTGTGGAAGAGACCTATCTCCAGCATGGCTGTTCCTCCTTGTCCATCCGTTCGGGCGGGCTCGCTTCTGTCGCCCTCCATTTGCAGAATGATGGTCGCCGTCCCGGAGCTGCGAGGTTGGGCTGGATCGGCACAGCAGTCAATTCAGTAGGACCGGCGTCGAGACCGTCGAAATTGGTCAAAGCGGGAAGACCAAGACCAAGTCGAGCCGAAACGATCGGCAGCTCGCGCTCGACGATGGGCTAAGAGAGCTGACCGCGCTCGATGTCCGCTGATCCGACAGCCAGCTCTTCTAGCCGCGGCGCAGAGCCTTGCCGAGCCGCTGCGCGTAGTCCCCTTTGGGTGACGCGGACGAGGTCGATTTCCTCATCTCCTCTGCCCGTCTGCCGAGCCGAAAGACGTTGCCCGACCAGTCCTTCGCGGGCGATCCCGCTTCTGTGAGCCGATGCTGTAGACGGGCTCCAATGCCTTCGCGTTGGCTTTCTCGTGCTCGGTGGCAATGGGATGTTCGACCACTGCAGCTAAGGCCCCGCAGCTTCCGGCGAAGGCCCTCGACCGAACCTATAAACGAGCTGATGCGCATCGCCGGCAACTTTAACCCGACGGCTGCGAGTTCCGTGGAATCTCCTATAGGGAATCTCTATAGGAAATTCCGCTAAACTCGCGACCTGCCCCGACGACTAACAACTAGAGAAGATCCATTATCGTCAGCGATAGAGGAGGAGAGGATGGACGCGTACCACATCGACCGCTTCGGCAGCGTCGACGGGATCGTCCGGCGATCGAGCGAGGACCCCCAGCCCGGGCCGAAGGACGTCTTGATGCTCGTGCGGGCGAGTTCGCTCAATTACCGAGATCTGATGGTCCTCAAAGGCGGCGGTCGCGGTCCGACAAAGCCCGGCGTCGTGCCGTTGAGCGATGGTGCCGGCGAAGTCGCGGCGGTCGGCGAGCGCGTGACGCGCGTCAAGGTTGGCGACCGGATCATCGGCACCTTTCATCCACGCTGGTTTGGCGGCCCGATCAGCGCCGATTACCTTACTGACCGGCTCGGCGCCAACCTCGACGGGATGCTGGCGGATTACGCGGTGCTGAGCGAGGAGGCGCTCGTTCCGATGCCCAGCCATCTGTCCTTCGAGGAAGCCGCGGCCCTGCCCTGCGCGGCGGTGACCGCCTGGGTGGCATTGACCGGTCATCGTCGGGTCACCGCCGGCGATACGGTGCTGACGCTGGGGTCGGGCGGCGTCTCGGTCTTTGCCCTGCAATTCGCCCGGGTCCTGGGCGCCCGCGTGATCGCCACGACGTCGAGCACGGAAAAGGCCAAGCGGCTCAAGGCGCTGGGCGCCTCCGACGTAATCAACTATCGCGAGACGCCGGACTGGGACGAGAAGGTGCGTGAGTTGACCGATGGTCGCGGTGTCGATTGTGTCGTCGAGATCGGCGGGCCGGGCACCATCGCGATGTCGCTGAAGGCGTTAGGGGTGGGCGGACACATCAGCCTGATTGGGACGAGCCTGTCGCTATCGGGGACGGGGCTGGATCCCTTATTGTTGACCGGCCGCGGCATCACCCTCGGCTCGATCAGCGTTGGCAGCCGCGCCGATTTCGAGGCGATGAACCGGGCGATAGCTATGCATCGCCTGCGTCCAGTGATGGACCGGACCTTTCCGTTCGCCGAAGCGAAGGAAGCATATCGCCATTTCGAGGGCCGCGGCCATTTCGGCAAGGTCGCGATCTCGCATGGCTGACACGCTCCCGCGACCGTGAACCGGCCCCTGGCAGTAACGCACGTCAAACGCATCACGGTCGCGGTAGGTCCTGGAGGCGCACTGCGGATCGAATAGCATAACTGAACGGTTAGTGAGAACGGCGGTGGAAAAGTGTGCCACGGTAGCGGCGGGATAGTCCCGCTGCTGGCGGAGTAAAACTCTGCCACTTTTGCCCTTCCTTTCAGGAGGGAGGGCGGGGGCATTTTCACCGTGGAACTGTATCTGAAGGTGCGTCTTGCCTGTCGGGACGGGATGAGTGCGCGCGAGGCGGCACGTCACTTTGGGATTTCGCGCGAGAGCGTGAGGAAGATGCTGAGTTTTTCGGTACCGCCGGGGTATCGCCGGACGGCGCCGATCAAGCGGCCGAAGCTGGACGGGTTCACCGAGATCATCGACCAGTGGCTGCGCGACGACGTTGGCCAGCACCGCAAGCAGCGTCACACGGCCAAGCGGGTTTTTGATCGGCTTGGAGACGAGCACGGGTTCACCGGCGGCTACACCATCGTCAAGGATTACGTGCGCGATCAGCTGCGCCGTAGGCGGGAGATGTTTGTCCCGTTGCACCACGCCGCTGGCCATGCCCAGGCTGATTTCGGCGAAGCGCTGGTGGTGATCGGCGGGATCGAGCAGAAAGCCCACTTCTTCGCGCTCGATCTGCCGCATAGCGACGCGAGTTACATTCGGGCCTATCCAGCGGCAACGGCAGAGGCTTGGGTCGACGGCCACGTTCATGCTTTTGCTTTCTTCGGCCGAGTGCCGCTGTCGGTGCTTTACGACAACGACAGATGCCTGGTGACGCGCATCCTGGCGGATGGCACACGCAAACGCGCCCGCCTCTTCAGCGGGTTCCTGTCGCATTACCTGATCCAAGACCGTTACGGCCGTCCTGGCAAAGGCAACGACAAGGGTAGCGTCGAGGGTCTGGTCGGCTGGGCTCGGCGCAACTTCATGGTGCCGCTGCCGCGTTTTGCGTCCTGGGACGACTTCAACGCTTGGCTGGAGGAGCAATGCCGCAAGCGTCAGGCGGACATCCTGCGGGGCCATGCCGAGACGATCGGACAGCGGCTGCAGCGGGATCTGCAGGCGATGTCAGAGCTACCGCCGGCCCCTTTTGATTCCTGCGAACAGTTAGCGTCCTTGGTGGTGGTGGAAATTCGAGGGTGAGCGCGCGCCGGGCGCAATGCCCGATTACATGGAGCCCGGCGCGCGCGTGAGCGACGGGTGGTCACCGGGGAGGGTCGGCTAAGGTGGCGTTGTAACACCCATCCCAAGCCTACCGAGGACCCGATGACCGATGAGAGAATGGCGCTGGCCGAGCTGCTGCAGAAGAGCGGCGATGGCGATTTTCTGCGAGCCGTGGCGGAGGCGGTACTGCAAATTCTGATGGAAGCCGATGTCGAAGGCGTGATCGGCGCCGGGCGGCACGAACGCTCCGCCGAGCGGCTCAATTACCGCAATGGCTATCGCGAGCGCAGCCTCGACACCCGGCTCGGCTCGCTTCAGCTGAGGATCCCCAAGCTACGCCAGGGCTCGTATTTCCCGCCCTTTCTGGAGCCGCGCAAGACCGCCGAGAAGGCGCTGGTCACGGTGATCCAGGAGGCTTGGATCGGCGGCGTCTCGACCCGGCGGGTCGACGAGCTGGTCCAGGCGATGGGGCTGTCCGGTATTTCGAAGAGCCAGGTCTCCAAGCTGTGCAAGGACATTGATGAACGAGTCAACGCTTTCCTCGACCGGCCGATCGACGGCGAATGGCCGTATTTGTGGCTCGACGCCACCTACCTCAAAGTCCGCGACGGCGGCCGCATCGTCTCGGTCGCCGCGATAATCGCGGTGGCGGTCACGACCGAAGGCCGGCGCGAGATCATCGGCCTTGGCATCGGTCCTTCGGAGGCCGAGCCGTTCTGGTCGGCTTTCCTCAAGGGCCTGGTCAAACGCGGTCTCAAGGGCATCAAGCTGGTGATCTCCGACGCTCATGACGGCCTGCGCCACGCGATCACTCGCGTGCTCGGAGCGACCTGGCAAAGGTGCCGCGTTCATTGGATGCGCAATGCCTTGGCGCACGTACCCAAAGGCCAGCACACCATGGTCGCCGCCGCGATCCGCCAGGCCTTTCTGCAAGCCGATGCCGAGGCCGCGCATCAGACCTGGCGCCATGTTGCCGATCAGCTGCGGCCGCGCTGGCCCAAGCTCGCCGCGCTGATGGACGACAGCGAGCACGATGTGCTGGCCTACATCACCTTCCCGGCCCAGCATCGCACCAAGCTGCATTCGACAAATCCGTTGGAGCGGCTGAATAAGGAAGTGAAACGGCGCGCTGATGTCGTCGGCATCTTCCCCAATGAGGCCAGCATCACTCGGCTGATCGGCGCCGTCCTGCTCGAGCAGAACGATGAGTGGCTACTCCAGTGCCGTTACATGCAGATCGAGGGAATGGCTGAGCTGACGCTGCCGCTAATCGACGCCGATCCGGCCAAACTTCCACCACTGGCCGCCTGACCGATGGCCACCTCAAACTCCGCTCCGATTTACACCTCCTTGACGGACACGACCCTGCGAACAGGCGACAGGACAGGTGAGTTCGCAGTCGCTGGTCCGCTACCAGACCAACGATTATTCGGTGCCTGTCGCCTATGGCCATCGCGATGTCTGGGTACGGGGCTATGTCGATCAGGTCGTGATCGGCTGCGGCGGGGAGATCATTGCTCGCCATCCCCGGTGCTATGACCGCGAGGACATGATCTTCGACCCGGTCCACTACCTGCCCCTGATCGAGCAGAAGATCGGCGCGCTGGATCAGGCGGCGCCGCTGGCCGAATGGGACCTGCCCGCCGAATTCCAAACCCTGCGGCGGCTGATGGAAGCGCGAATGATCAAGGCCGGCCGCCGGGAGTACGTTCAGGTTCTCCGCCTGCTGGAGAGCTTCGGGATGGAAGACCTCCATGCTGCGGTCAAAACCGCGCTGCGCATGGGGGCGGTAGGTTTTGACGCCATCAAGCACCTCGTGCTGTGCCAGGTGGAGAAACGCCCACCGAAGCTTGACCTTAACGTCTACCCCTATCTACCGCGCGCCACTGTCGGCAAGACCTCAGCGGCCAGTTACCTGTGTCTGATGTTGAGGGATGCCGCATGATTGACACCCCCAAACTTCTTTTGGCTCATCACCTCAAGACGCTGAAGCTGCCGACCGTCCTGCGGGAATTCGACAAGGTGGCCCAGCAGTGCGCTGCCGAGGGGCTGGACCATGTTCAGTTCCTTGCACGGCTGGTGGAACTGGAACTGATCGACCGCGAACGACGGATGATCGAGCGCCGGATCAAGGCCGCCAAGTTCCCCGCGGTCAAAAGCCTGGACAGCTTCGACTTCAAGGCGATCCCCAGCCTCAACAAGATGCAGGTGCTGGAACTGGCTCGCTGCGAATGGATCGAGCGGCGGGAAAACGTCATCGCCCTTGGGCCGAGCGGCACAGGCAAAACCCATGTCGCGCTGGGCCTGGGGCTGGCCGCCTGTCAGAGGGGCCTCGCCGTCGGCTTCATCACCGCCGCCGCCTTGGTCCATGAGTTAATGGAGGCCCGAGACGAGCGGCGGCTGTTGCGCCTGCAAAAGCAGCTGGTCGGCCACAAGCTGCTGATCATCGACGAACTGGGGTTCGTGCCCCTCAGCAAAACCGGCGCCGAGTTGCTGTTCGAGCTGATCTCACAACGCTATGAACGCGGCGCCACCCTGATTACCAGCAATCTGCCCTTCGACGAGTGGACCGAGACCTTCGGCTCCGAGCGCCTGACCGGCGCGCTGCTCGACAGGCTGACACATCATGTCAGCATCCTCGAGATGAACGGCGACAGCTATCGCCTCGGCCAGGCCCGTACCCGTAAGACCCAGGCCGCGGCAGAAGCTCGACCGTAACGATTGGCCCTGACGGGCCAGAGCGCCCTGGCACACGCCAGCTATCTGGGGAGCGCGCGTGCCAGGGCGCTCACCCTGTCCGACCGTCAGAAAACGCCGCGCTGAACTGCCCCACTCTGGCGCCGCCATGTGGCCCGGTTTTCCGCCGCCGTTGACAGTTAGAGCGCTTCGGGCGAACTCGGTACCTGCGCCTCTATAAAACTACTCCACCTACAGGCTGCCCGGCTGCGCGGGAGGTACCTTTTATTAACGAGATCAATGATATGTCCGGGAAGCGAGTTTTGTTCTTCCTCTGGACAAGCCATTTTGTCCGGGAAGCGTGCCTCAGGAGCGCCTGATATTCCGGCGGAAACTGTCCTGCGTGACGACCACAAGAAGGCATCTGGCGCGCGCGAATTTTACCGCAACCGCCAGTGGGCAGTGACAACGGACGGCCTTACGGGAGCTAACGATTATCGGATAGAGCCTAATCGCCTTCATAAGGGTTTGGACTCCGGCAGGCTCGGCTGGGTCGAACACCTCGCCGAGAAGGGGTGGGTTGATCTTGATGCTTTCATCGAAGCCTACCTCATCGCATGCGTCGTCTTCGGAGTGAAATCGGAGTATATCGGTAAGCAGGTTTGTCGAGGGCGAGCCAAGCGGGCGAGACGAGGGCTTGAGTAGCTTCCGCCGACGATCAAGCCCTGACCTAGTAGACCCCCTTCCAGGATCAAAAGGCTAACGCGCAACCCATTGAAATCCCTACCGCCGATTTTGCGAAAAATGCAGGGAAGCCAGCGCCTGCTACCCCAGTAGCCTGATCCCGTTACGGCCCCTATTTTCGCGCCGCTCCCGGGCTGCTCAGGTCTCGGCTGAGGCTCCGCCCTGCGGGTAAGCTCGCAATTTTCGCCGCAGGAACAGACCGCCCGCGGCAACGATGATCAGGGCGAGGAGTGCCGGCGCCCCGGCATCCACCAAGGAGCCGATTAGGATTTCGGCGGCTATCGCCAGAAGGAATGCGAGCGCGGGGCTGAGCAAAACAGCGGGAACGATTATCGACCAGATTGCCCAGGTTGGAAGGCTGCTCATTGGGGACGGCCCGCGTCGGAAGCACCCGGGGGATATTCCGTACGCGAGCATTAAGGAATTGTTGCTGGCCGGGGGCTTCCTATTCTTGGTCGCCCCTACAATGACGCTGAGCGCAGCGTCGCCTGTCTCTTTGCCTCGCGTACAAAGCGAGCTTCTAACCACGTACGGGCTACGCCGGCGATACCACAGAGAGCCGCCATCACAGGGAACATGAACACCCAAGCGGCAACGTACGCGATAAAGCCGACTAAACCGGCTCGCGCAGCCCAAACGAACAACAAAGTCGCTGCGCCGAAGGTACTTTGGGCAAAGCTCCGGTCGTGTAATAGGAGAAGCACTAGGAGCGTAAACAAGCCCAAAAGCAGGGCCATCGGGCATTTCTCCGATTGCAGATGCGCCCGCTAAGTTGGCCGGGTTCTGCGGTGCTACTAGGCCCCAAAAGTGAATATTTCGTTGGCGCCAAGGGAATGGGTCGCTGGCCGATTGGCAGATGAGGGCCGCGAGCTATCCGGGGCTGGAAATCATCGCCACGCTCGCCACGGTCCTTGAATGCGAGCCAGACGCGGCTGCTGAGGGTGTCGGCGCCGGAATGAATGAGGGGTGGCGTTTTTCTGACAGCGGTGGTGACGCGGCACGGACGGTCGGTTTTTATCATTGACTATGCGACCGAATGGATATGGATCATTCGATGAGACCCAAGAATATAGGCGACGATAACGCCGCGCAGCCCGCCCTATCGTGCAAAGGATCAACCGAAGGTAAGCCCACAGCAGCCCGGGACGTACCAGCGGGTCAGCCTTGGGTGTTTCCGGATCACCGCTCGATGGCGGAAGTAATTGCCGAGGAGCGCCGTGCGCGGGGAACCGCCCATCGGCTTCGTTAATTACCGGCTTAGAGCGGAGCTTGCTTGCCAGCGTATCGAGCACACTCACCCGAGCAATGGTCTAGCTCAGGCTGGCGCTGCGTTCTTTGGCTGTTCTGGTCATAATCGTCATCAAAAGCGTCAAAATCGCGGGATGTTCATGACCCACTGGTTCGAATTGGGCCGCAATCGCTTGACGGTGGTGCTCTAAAATCCGCCGACCGGACGATGCAGCCCAGGGAGAACCAAAGAAGGACGGACCCTAGAGCCGGACCAGGGTGAACCGAGGAGATTGCGAAAGGCTTACCGGAGGACGATCAGCCTGCAATGATCTGACATGTTTCGCCGCTTGGTCCTTGCGGCTCTCGACAACGCCGCTCACCTGCTGACGCTGGCCCGCCTGCGACTGCGGCACCGAGGCATCGGGGTCGCGTCCGTTTGCGTCGATTTTGAAGGATCATACCGCGAATGAGAAGGTTTCTCGCGGCAATCGAATATTTGTGATTTCTCGAGATTTCGGTTCACTGGGAAGACCATATCCTTCGGGAACGTACCGCACCTCGATCAGTGAGCGGGCCACTCTTTCGTCTTCGTCGGGATTTTGATGCCACCGCCCATCCTTGAGCCAATAAAGCCGGTCTGTGACTGTCACAGCGATCGCGCCGGGCCAGTCGGCAAGCAAGTAGTCATCATGCCCTTCGACTTGCAACGTGATGACGGGATCACCCCCAATACGCAAGGGGATGACGGTGACCGGATTGCGCCCGGTGAAATCATATTCTTCGACATGTTTGCCACGGACCATTTTCAGCCCGGTGGCGCCACGGACCCTATTCAAGGGTATGGCGACTACGCCGACGCTTGTCCGTTCCCTGATGTAGAGTATGCCCGACATGGCGATGCCCCCCAATTTCGGAGGCTCTATCGTGCACTGGCAATGGTTAAGACTTTCCGTTGCACGAACGGCCTATCGGTGCTCAGTTTCGCTTACCAGCATATCGACCTGCCAGGGCTCCCGCGCCGCGAGCACACGAGCCGATAGCGCCATTCGCGAAAACAGAGCCAAACCTTGTCGCCGGCCAGCCTATCTACAACGGCCCGAGGCTCTGCCAGCGATTTGATTATTACTCCTCAGGCTCCGGCTGGGCGTTGTCCCCCCCGCAGCAATGGATCTTTCCGCAGCCGCCACATTCTGGGCACGAGATCATCGTCGCGGTGTCACGCAAACGCGAGACGGGTTGACCGTCTTTGTCGATCAGCACTTCTCCGATACCGAAGCAGGTCGGGCAGTTCATCCGTTCCGGCTCCTCGTCCAGCCGCGCCTGTGGCGGGGCGATTTGTGGGGCTGTGCTCGGCTCTGTGGGAAGGGAGACAGCGGCCCCGGGCCCGCCTAACAAAACACCTGGGCGTCAAAAACGCGTCATGCCTCGGCGGGGTCGGGCTCGGCCTGATGGTGGCAATCGAGGCACCAATTTGCCTGGCTACCCTCGCGCATCAGCGGTGAAGGCTGCCTGCGTCTAGGGTACCTTGCCCTCGTCCGCATAGCCCGCGTTCATATGGGCGCTGGAACACGTCAAGAACTCTTCCACTTTTGTTTCATCGCAGCCTTGGCTACGACCCTAGGGCGCGGTGTCTGCCGGGTTTCAATGGCAGTAGGGGTTCGGATTGGGGAGGCGGCGGTTGTTTGCTTCTGACCACTGGGGGGACCCGAGGGGCAGTGGCGTAAAGCTCGTTCCTCGTCCTCGCCGAACCATCTGAATTGGACGAGCGTTAATGGAGGGTATTCGATGCCACCGCACGCTGGCCGCGAAGAACCAAGGGATGATCGGCGAGACCGATTTCAAGCGCTTCGATGACGAGATCCTTAACCGCTGCGGTCGCCAGCGTGGCAATATTCTCGAAGTTTCCTTCAAGCCAGCTCACGGGGTCAAAGTTTTCGGGTAAAACCTTAACCTCGGCAGCAATGTTGCTGACTTCGTCGGAAGTCAGAGTGACTACGCAATAGGTAACTTTCTGATCCACCGCGCGTTCTCCGGGCATAACGTCGAATGATCTCCATTCCTCAGACCAAAGGCATGCACGCCTCATTGTTGGCGCGCGAGCCTTGATCTCAATCAAGAAAATCAAGCTGCGGTGGTTTACGGGGTCGGGACGACGGGAGTAACTCCCGCCGCCACCACATGAAAATGCACGACCGTCGAATGTACCATCGCCGTGTTTTAGCCCGGCCCCGCCCTTTCTGTACCGCGCCAGCCGCCAGCGGAAAGCGGATAACGACACAACAATGCCACATACTGGTCGGATTGTCCAGTATGGTTAACAATCCGCGACAAATTGACACGGAACGTTACGAATTGTTACATTGGCCTCATCCCCCAGCCATCCGCGCCGCTCCATCCCACGCAATAAACGTCGATATCATTCTGCAACACCTGCACGCTGGAATAGCCGAGCGCCACTCTCACACCCAGACGACGAAACCGCCGGGGCCATCAATGACACCCGACGATTTTCGCGGCACCAGCCACGCCAAAAATCTCGATGACCCCTGCCACCTGGTCGAGCAGGTCGCGATCTCGGTAATCCTCCCCAGTTTCGGTTGAGATCACCGTTGCCAGGAAGCCGGGTGAGATCTCTTCCAGCCAGCACGCAAACTCCACGATCCGTTTCGTCGTCATCCTCGGACCCGTCAAAGTTGCGTCAGCACTGCTGGGTCTACGGTGCGCTTAGACGGTTAACAAAGAGTTACCGCGGTAAGAAAAGGAGGACGCGATCTAGACGTTGATCGGGTTAGGGTCAGCCATGTTCAAACGCCTGTACTATACGGCGCTCGACAACACCGCTCACCTGCTGACGCTCGCGCGCCTGCGGCTCCACGACCGGATCGCCGGGCCGCCACCTGAGACGCCGCTCGATCGCTCCATCCGAGAAGAGGGCGAGCGACTGCGCAAGGCTTTCCCAAAGGCCGATTTCGATGACCCTACGCCGAGACGACCCCGGCTTAGATGAAGGAGGTTGCCGTGTCAGCGGACCCGCTGGCAGACCCCGTTCCAGGCGAATGGTATTTCGGCGTCCGTTGCTCTCACTGTGACGAGATGGTCTTGGTCCTACCCGATCTATCCGGTGGAAATTTAATTCAGAGTTTTGAGATGCGCCGCACCTTGGAACGGCGTTGCGTGAGAGGACATCTGACGAGCTTTCGGCTTGACGAACTGCGGCAGTTTCAGTGGCGACCACGGCTCAATTCTTAATCCGTCGGTTGCGGGCGCTCGGTCCCGGTCACCACCATATCCACCCTTAGGCTCCCGCAGTGTGAGCAAACAAGCCGGGAGTGCCAGTCAGGGATGCTCATCTGGCACCGCACCGCTTCGCCGTCTCGGCGGAGTTCGGGCTCGACCTCATGCCAGCAATCGAGGCACCACACGATCAGCCGCACGCGGGCCGCAGAGGCGTTGCCGAGCGTCATCGGTGGGCATTGGTAGGCGTTCACCGCGTCATCCTGAGCATGCCACATCGGTTGCCCATGGTGACTCTTTGCCAAACTCTACCCAGACAAGGTTTTTGACACCATAGAACTGTTCAAGTCCATCGACCGTTTTGTTAGTTATCTTGACCGCAAAACAGCCGCCGAGCACCCTTAATAAGGCATGCGCCAACGAATTATTTCCATGTATCGTGATCGTCGATCCTGACGGTTCAGGCATCTGCGTAGACATTGTAGGCGGGCAATTCAAGGAAATGCACTTCCCCCAGCGCTTCCCGCAAGATCACCCTAAGATCCGATTGAATTGGACCGCTACCCCCTGGCCCGGTGAAAATTACACTCCAACCACCCGGGATCCGCAAATCGTCCGCGCGTAGCGCATCGAAAATTACGAATGTAGCATTAGAGCCAAGCGTATGCGGCCTGATGCTACGCTTAGCCTCATGAACAACGGGATATCGCATAAAGTTGATAACAAACATCCCTGAGAGGACGATCAACGGTCCACCGACCGCACCAACAACGCCGCCGATTAGACTGGGACGCCAATTGCCGCCGAGGTGTCGCGCGATTAGCGCGCCAATCGTAGCGGACGCCAACGCGACCGGAACGCCCCAGACCAATTTGTCGGCAGCATATAGCCACACGGCATCCCATGACCAAACGAGGGCATCGGCATAATACGAAACGTACGTCAAAGCTCCTGGTCCAGTTTGGGTACTTGAACCTAGTAAAATCACCGGCTATGCCCACCGACACCGTGGCTCGGCCCCATGCCGGGTTTCAGCGGCGGCAGTAGTAAGGCTTCGGCGGCTCCGAAATGCGCGGCACGTCACGTCAGAAGGTCCTGCGATTTAAGCAGCCTCACCAGCACCGCGGCCCATTCGCGAGCCTCTGGCATCTTTCCGGCATCTCTGAAGGCGAGGGCTTTCGCGAGGGCTTGATTGAACGCTGATCGCTCAGCGGCGGATAGCCTTCCTGTCCGTCCGTCTCGGGGATTACCGGGGGCGGCTGATGTTTTACGCATTGCCACGGTCCAACTTTCAGCGGGCGACAAATCTCGCGCGCGGGCCTTGTCATCGGTCAGGTCGCGTCATAATCCACGTGATATGGTGCCCCGATCGGGCGTGGCGATGGTTTCTGATCTCGATATCTGGCGCGCGGCCAATCTGCTGATCCGAAAGCACGGTGCCAATGCCGAGCTTGAAGCGGCGAAGCGGGCTGATCTGATGCTTGAGCGGGGAGAGGATGAGGGAGAGCACCTATGGGCGCGGATCAGCCGGGCGATTGAGGACCTACAGTCGCCGCGACATGGTCGGTTAAATTAGGGCTTGCGACGGAGCGAGGCGGGGAACAGGCGCGTGGCGCATAACGTGTCATCAGGAAAATCGCCAACAGTTGAATAGCCGAGGGCGTAATTAAACCGCAGTGGCGCGCGCCTCTGCCCCGTTATTGGACGTTAACTATACGTTCCTGTTTCGTCTGCTACGATGAAGCCGGCATTGACTTGGATCAATCTCCCTATCCGGCTAAAGCAGGTTGCGCAACTGTAGCGGGAAAGCGCCGGACGCGGTCGGCGCCGTCTCGGCATGATGCCGGCGTTGAGCTGGTCGTAGGTGATGGTGGCGCATTCGACGGCGCGGCGGATCAGATAGCCGTCCAGACCATCGGGCAGGTTGCGGCGATTGAACCGGTAGGACCACTCCCGGAGATAGCGCGGCAGGTGCTTGGCGCTGACCCCGTGATGGGTGCCGACGAGCCAGGCTTTGATGTTGCTGAACAGGGTGTGGATGATCGGGAAGAATTCGCCGGCATTGGCGCCGTCGTCCTGGATCACCGGGGTGTGCTTCAAATGCTCGTCGAGATCGGCGTCGCGGCCGCGATAGCCGGCAAACCCGTCGGTCAGCAGATGCGAATTGGCCGCGACATTGGCTTTCAGAAAGGCGCCGAGTTCGGCGCCGGTCGCGGCCGGCACCACGGCGATGCGGGCGTCGCCGGCAAAGAACCCGTGCTGGCGCTTGACGGCGTGCCCGTGCTTGCCCTTCCGGTTCTTCGGCGCCGGCACCTTCTCGACGGCGGCGACGACCAGGCTCTTGTCGGGGTTCTTCGTGCTGCGTCCGGGACTGGTCGGATCGCCGCGGCCGCCGATGAAGGTCTCGTCCGCTTCCAGAAAGCCGTGCAGCGGACGCGCCGGGTCCTCGCTCAGCCCGTGGCGCAGCTTGTGCGCCATGGTCCACGCCGTCTGATACGCCACCCCCAGTTCGCGCTGCAGAAACTTGGCCGAGACGCCGCGCTTGTCGCGGCCCATCAGGTAGGCGGCAAGAAACCACTTCGAGAGATCCGTGCGCGTCCGATGAAACACGGTTCCCGCGGTCACCGATTCCTGCCGGTGGCAGGCGGCGCATTCATACACCCGCGGCCGCGCCTTCAGCCGCCAAGCCTGCCGGCCGCCGCACCCGGCACAGACAAACCCGCCGGGCCAGCGAAGCCCCGCCAAGTGCTCGATGCACCGCTCCTCCGTCCCAAACCGCGCCACAAACTCCAGCAGCCCAGCCATCCGATCCCCTTCCGCCGACCGGGCTATACTACCCAAAGGCGAGAGGGCCGACAAGAACATTTAGCGAACCTGCGCTACCTGGAGAGGGAGGTGGATCAATGCGGTCGTAGGCATTCACTGCGATCGAGCTTCCCAGCTTTCCGCCCTATAATCCAGTTTAGGGAGGATTTATACATGCCCCCTACAGCGATCTTCAAAGCGACGGTGGCAGTCGGTAGATCGATGCAAAAATTGCTCATCATCGTTACCGTTGCAGCACTTGGCCTCGCGCTTCCGGCACATGCCGGTTTTATCAATCTGAACGCCCCATACGTTGCAGGGCTGACCTTCACGCCTTTGCCCGGAAATACGGTTGAAGCCTCAAGCTCTGGCTATAGCTGGGGCGGCACCGTCGCGGGCTACCAGTACGTGTCTGGGACATGCTGTCTACTTGAGACCGCTGCGGCAGTCTTCGGCCCGATAGATCTTATTGGGCAGCCCACAAGCAATTACAATTACACTACGAATGGAACTGCGTCATTAAGTTTCAATGGGACCATCTACGACCAGTCGGGCGATGGCAATGTAATCGCTATCGACCAGCTCGCGGCGACGATCATGTGGAACTCGATCTACTTCGTAGACGATGGCAGTTATTCTGTGGGACCAGTCTTATACGGCACGGGAATCGTTACTTCCTCGACCGGCGACGACGCATTCGAGGCGGACTTCCCAAGAGACGGCACGTTCAATATCACGGCGGAATTCCTGTCGCAATGTGGCCGATCCTCCGGGTCGTGTGCCCCAGATCAGATCCTGTATACCTCGCTTTTCAACGGGTCGGTAAACCCAGTCCCGAGCCCACTTATCGGAAAACCAGGGTGGCCGATGCTGCTATGTCTTGCGGTCCTTGGGGTAATGCTCGTCCAGCGTGCCGACCCAATCCCGCGTCCGTGGCAGTGGGTCCGAGCGGGCATAGAGCGAGGCCGATCTGATGCTAGAGCGTGGGCGACAGCGGAGGGCGGGTCGTGTGGGCGCGGTCGTGCGGGCGGTTGAGGACCTAGAGGCACTGCGATGCGGTCGGTTAAATTAGGCTTACGACGGAACGAAAGGGTAGCTGCCGCCACAGGCGCGCGGTGCATGACGGATGTTCTGGAAAATTGACGCCATGCAGAGTGGGCGCGGTGGGGGTGGAAATCCCACCACTGGAACTTGGGCAACGACAATCTGATATTAACGCCCCTGAGAGATATAAGGGTAACAGTCGCACCAACTGCGGATAGAACGTGGAAACAAATTCATTTATTGAGTTTCGCTTAGATGAAGCACAAGGTCTAGCTGATTATACCAGCATAGCGTTTGATCTTCGTACCGCCAGTGATTTCGCGAGAGCCATATTAGAAGAAAATTAAAAACCTCAGCTTAATTTTTCTCTCTCTGACCCGTTCATGGTTGCAACGATTATTCGATACGCCAGAGCTTTTTCGGAAGGCGTGCGCGGGCTAAAACTTTACGAAGAGGCTGCGTCAGTTCTTACAGATCAGCAACGCTCAAACCACACCCATTTTACGGATATACGGAATAAATATATCGCGCATTCAGTTAATGCCTTCGAGGAAAGCGAACCTGTAGCTCGGTACTGGGTCGAGAAGTCCAAGAGGAGGGCATCACTGCGATTGAATGCAATCATCGGCGTATTGTGGGCCTAAGCGAACAGGAGTTTAATGACATCATCGAGTTGGCCTCTACGTGGCTTCAATATGTGCAACAGAAAATAAGAGACGAAAACGATCGCCTCCTCCCGATTGTACAAAAAATTCCTTTGCAGCATTTGTTTCAAAGCGCTCGCAGACCTACGCCCACCCTAGACATATCTCAACCACAGAAACCACGAAGTGAAGTGCACCCTGTTTCGACCGGACACCGGCGCTAGCCGGAGGGCCTAGGGATAAGCCTAGGCATACGCCTATGTCCGACACGTTCTCGAAGGTCGAAGTGATCACTGGCGTCGCCCGCCGGCGCCGTTTCTCGACCGATCTGAAGCTGGGCGTGGTTGCCGAGACGATGCAGCCTGGCATGTCGATCAGTTATGTTGCCCGCCGCCATGGGCTCTCACCGAGCCTGGTGTTCCGTTGGAGGCGGCTGATGAGCGAAGGGGGTCGCGAAGCCGTCCGCACCGATAATGAGGTCGTGCCCGCCGCCGAGCTGCGCCGGCTGGAAGCACGGGTGCGCGATCTCGAACGGCTGCTCGGCCGCAAGACGATGGAGAACGAGATCCTCAAGGAGGCTCTCGACCTCGCTCGGGCAAAAAAAGCGATCTTGCTGTCGAGCTCTGCGCCGTCGGACGGTTCCCGATGAAGACGATCACCGACACGCTGGGCCTTGCCCGCTCGAACATCGCCGAGCGCGCAAAGGGTATGCGGCCGAAACGCGGGCCACAGAACCGTGATGGCGACCCGGAACTGAGCACCGATATCCGCCGCCTCGTCGACGCGCGACCGACCTACGGGTACCGGCGGATCGCCGCGCTATTAAAGCGCAAGCGGCGATCTGACGGTATGGCCCCGGTCAACGCCAAACGCGTCTATCGGCTGATGAAGCGGCATGGCTTGCTGCTGGCCCGGCATACCGGCCGGCGACGCCCGCGCGAACATGACGGCCAGGTGGCGACACTGCGTTCCAACATCCGCTGGTGCTCCGATGGCCTCGAGTTCACCTGCTGGAACGGTGAGGTCGTCCGCGTCGCTTTCGCCCTCGATTGCCACGACCGCGAGGTCATTGGCTGGGTGGCCACGACCGCCGGCATCTCCGGGGAGATGATCCGCGACATGATGGTCCAATGCGTCGAGAAGCGGTGCGGCGCGATCCGCGCCCCGCATCCGCTGCAATGGCTCTCCGACAACGGCTCGATCTTCGCCGCCCACAAGACCATCGAGATCGCCGTGGCGCTCAACCTGGTGCCGTGCTTCACGCCGGTCGAAAGCCCGGAGAGCAACGGCATGGCCGAAGCGTTCGTCAAAACCTTCAAGCGCGACTACGTCCGGGTCAACCCGATCCCGAATGCCGCTGCCGCCCTTACTCTCCTCGATACCTGGATGGAGGACTACAACACCGTGCATCCCCATTCCCGGCTGGGCTATTGCTCACCCCGGGAGTACATCCTTTCCCAACCCGTCGCGTGTCCGGTTTAATAGGGTCAACTCCACGAAGGCAATTGTGAAAACCTGCCTAACCAAAGAAAATCGCGCGCATTCCGCACAATTCGTCTTACGGAAAATCAGTCCCTTGCTGATTACGGATGGTCGTCAAGGAATTTGCACGCCTGCGCACACGTGTTTGCCAAGTGGAATTGCGCCCATTTCTGCCAGCCGTTCCATTTCGGCGGCGCGAGTGACGGGATGACAAAAACCGTCGGCGCGTAGGATTCCCCGCGCAGCTGCGTCCGAACACGAGCACAGGACACGCCAGCGGCTTGAGTGGAAGCGGGTGATGGCAGTTTTGTGCAGAGCACCCGTCCTAGTACCTTGGTCGTCCCCGCCCCATGTGCAATCAGAACAATGGGGCGGATTATCCCGAGAATTTCGCAAAAGATTTCCCTACCTAATGCCTTGCCGCCTTGGTTTTTTGCATGCGCTAAATCGCTGCTCATAGGCGTAGAATAGCAAATGACATTAGTCTCTATCACATCACTGACGCCACGGCTGGCTAATCCCTCTCGCAAAGTGTCGATGTTCTTGCGCGTTTGATTGGGGCTTTTATCACCACGGATTTGCTCGTAAAGCTTGCGGCACGACCTTCCGTTTCGATTAAATAGCGCATCTATATACGCGTTGTGATCGCCGACTAGCGCGGCGCAAAAGCCCGTGGTTTGATTATACCCCACAATGAAGATGCGCGCCTTTTCAGGGTGCTCCATGCCCATCATCCACGGACGCGGAAATTGCCCGTTCACGGGCTGTGTGAGACGACGGATGGAAGCTTCTACGGTGTTCATCTGCTCGCCGGGGCGATTATGACGCTCCTCTGTTTCTACATCTTGTGTTCCTAACAAGGCGCCGGAAATCCCGCGTCTGTCGCATAATGTCCATTCGGGAAAGCCGTTTCGGGTATTCGTGAGGTCGTCGTTCGTGCTCGGAAATTCAGTGGGCCGTTTCTACAGGCAATGGCAATGCTCGCCCAGCTTCCCGACCCAATCCTCGCATCCGAGGCAGCGGGTTCGAGCGGATACAGAGCCGGGGCAGGCCGATGAACTCCCTTAGGGCTGCCGCGCTGCTGCTCAGCGTGCTGACGCTCGGCGGTTGCGCGCAAGGCGGGCTAGATCTGAACCAATCCCACCCTTCACAAGACGATCGCGGTGGCATGCACTAGCCGGTCCCGCTGTCAGGCCAGCAGAACCCCCCAAAGGCTCATATATAATATAATTAGGGTTTAGGGGGTTCTTGTCGCTTGAGCCCGAGGCTGCTATTCGAGCGTGAAGCTCTGGTGACCGCCACACCGGGGCTCGACCTAGACGCGGGCAAACCAAGACCAGCTATTTCTGGGTGATCACCCGCGATGAGCCGCCTTTTGTGAATCTATATCTGTGACGTGGGATTGTGCCCCTTTGATCGCAGCAACGCCGATTCGAGCGCAGGTTTCGTCCTGATCTGGAGTACCACCGCCGCAACCTACCGCGCCAATGGTCACAAGGTTGCCCTCGTCGTCCATTCGCTTGACCGGCTCGGCACCTTGCGACGGAACGAGAGTTTTCCAGCCGCTCGCGTGCTCAGAGAGCATCGCTGCAATCGTCGGATTGTTGGCCGCAGCCGGCGTCACGCGCGGATCGAACGCGGACGAGCTTTGTCCCGACCAGGCGCTGATGACAGCCTTGCCGAGCGCGCCCGGTATGCCGAGCGTCGGGGCAGATGCCGGATGCAACATGGCGAGCGGATCACCGGCCTTATCCACCACCCACACGGTTTCGATTTCGTTGGGGATCGCCTTCGAGGCCGCAGCGATCGCCGCTTGCGCGTCCGCTACAAGCAACGGTGCCGGCATGCCGGCAAAGGCCGGAGTTCCAGCCAGCCCAATTAGGCTGGCGGTCGCGAAAAGTGTTCTACGCATTGCCGCCTTCATCCTCTAATTTCACGAACGCCTAAAATGTGCCTATATTTGTTTCAAAATTTGGTTAACGAAGATGCCTGATCATTTAACCTTGCTTCTAGGCCCAGCACCGGAAACAGAGCGAGCCTCAAATACGGCCATGCGCTCGCGCACAGTCCAGCCATCACCAGAGCGGTCTCCACGCCCATCACGCTGAGACACAAGGGCAGGCCGGCTCGTGCCGTTCGGCGCAGGGTGAGGCCGAAGCCCGTCATGAGGAGACCCACCAAGGTCAACACGTTCATGTGGAAGAGAATGTCTTTGGTCAGCATCGCGCCGCGACCGTTGTGCGTGGTCTGTCCACCTAATCACGTTGGCCCGGCTGGCCATCGCCAAAAAGCCGCCCCGAACTCCACGGCCTGCCGGTCAGCATTCCAGCGGGCGTCCTCGGGAAAGGTGAAGAACATTGAGCGTCCTCCAGGCTCGGCCTTCCTTAGCCTGCATCACCCGGCTGCTCATGTCGCCGCATACCGAGACACGCGCCAGCGCCTATTAATGCCTTTGCGGCGCAGCAGAGGAATGCGTCGTCGAATTGCCGGCTACCAGGGACATTCTCCCCCGGCGCCGGTGCTGAAATTCCGGCGTGCCACTTCATCCCCGGCGCCAGCGGCCCGTTCAAACCATTGCTTGGCGACCACGCAATCTTTGCTCACCCCCCACCCATTAGCAATCATCCGACCGACATTCACCTGTGCTGGCACGTATCCCTGGGCCGCCGCCATCTGGTACCAGCGCATCGCCTCGGCATAATCTTGCGACAACCCCCAGCCACGCTGATACATGACACCAATTTTGTTTTTGCGCGATGGAGTATCCTTGGGCGGCGGCCATGCGGAACCAGCGCATTGCCTCGGTGAAATCCTGTGACACACCTGAGCCGGTCTCGTACAGGCTTCCGATACCATCCTCCGCGGGGGCATATCCCTGGGCCGCCGCCATTTGATACCAACGCATCGCCTCGCCATAGTTTTTCTAAGCATGCGCCTGCCGGGCACGCTCCAGCAGCGCCTCGAGGGACGGATAGGACGCCGGTGCGCTTGTTTGGGCAGGCGGTGAGAGGGGCGGCGTCCGCTTTGGTGGAAGCGCCGCCATCTGTTGACCTACGCTCGAACCGATCACGCCGTTAAGGACCAGGGCGTGTTGCTGATTGTCGATCATCCAGGCAGGCAGTTTGGAGAGAAAGCTTTGGCCAAGTAACGGAGGACCTTGGACCGGATTTACGCCGGCGGAAACGTTCCTGACGACTTGGCTCCCGACCCGTAATTCATGAAGTATGAAGCGCTTAATCACCCTCTTCGAACCATCCGCTAAGGTCGCAGTTACCGGAGCGATGAAATCGCCATCATTGACGGTACCGGTTCGGACGAGCGTCAAAACTACATCGGCGGGTATCATCACCAAAGCGGAACCGCTATCGAGAAGGAAGTTTATTGTGATTGCGTTATTCATGCGAACGGGGATCAAGCAGGTGCCGCCGCGGCATTGAAGCGGTATCGTTTCGGCCCCAGCCAATCGGCTCAGCAACAGCAAGAGCACCGCAATTAAAAAACAATTCATCGCCGTCTCGGTCGGCTTGCGCAACGGCACCCTCCCCTTAGCTTAGGGCGTTCTCTAAACGTTCCGCCCGTGGATTGCAACGGGGTCCTGAGGCCCGGTCGCTGGGCCAGTGCCGAGCCACTCGACTAAGGGTCGCCTCCTGCCCTTCCCGGCCATTTACTCCGGCCAGCGCGATCGGTTCGGACGGGTGGTCGAGGTGGAACTAGCCCGCCTCTTGAAGCGGCATTTATCAGAGCATGCGGTCGCCTCTGGCTCGGGCCTCGGAATGCGCCCTACTTTCCCGCACCCCGGGAGGAACATCTCCGCGGCGGCTTCGTCGGAAATCTTTACATCCCTGAAAACGCCCAAGCCGCTTTCATCCTTAACGTGTTAGTGGCCCGATTATGGTTTATAAAGCGAACGGCACGTCTGGCAAACGAGGGCTGAAATGAGGCGAGTCGGAAGTTGGTGCGGCCGGCTGACGGCAAGCGTTCCGGCGATTGCTGTGCTCGTTGGAGCCGGACCCTTCCCCGCCGAGCCGGCGCTCGCAGAACCTGTTTCCACCATCACCACGAGCCAGCTACCTACGTCGGCGGTTGTGGGCTCCTCTATCGCTGACGAGGCCACGGTGACCGGAAGCGATTTCACGCCCACGGGATCGGTCGCTTTCGACCTCTACAACAACTCATCTGCCTCCGGCACCCCGCTCTTTAGCGACAATGATCCTCTCTTCAATGGCGAAGCCACGTCGGCGAGCTACACCACGACCGCAACAGGCACCGATTACTGGTTGGCGACCTACAGCGGGGACGCGAACTACTCTGCAGTCACGAGCGGCGACACACTCGAACCCGTAATTATAACCCCTGCGAGCCCCGCCAGCGTGCCGGAACCGAGCAGCCTCACGGCCTTCGGCTTCGCACTTGGTGCGACCACCATTGCCGCTTGGATGCGCATGCGCCGCGCCTAGTGGGTATCTGCGGGCCTAGCCGGACGGTCGCTTACGGCGCTGAGGCGTCATCGCGAATGGTCGGTCCTCCACCCAACCTTAACTATCGACTGGGGTAGCATCCGTCCGCCGTTCGCCACTATCAGGTTCGCGCTAGGGCCGGGGCGTTTCGAGTTAGGCTTGATCGAGACCGCCGACCGCCGGACCAGAGATGTTTTCTGTCCGCCGTCTCACCGCGATCCTTGCCGCCGACGTGGCAGGCTATTCGCGCCTGATGGGTCGTGTCCGTCAAGGAGGTGTAAATCGGAGCGGAGTTTGAGGTGGCCATCGGTCAGGCGGCCAGTGGTGGAAGTTTGGCCGGATCGGCGTCGATTAGCGGCAGCGTCAGCTCAGCCATTCCCTCGATCTGCATGTAACGGCACTGGAGTAGCCACTCATCGTTCTGCTCGAGCAGGACGGCGCCGATCAGCCGAGTGATGCTGGCCTCATTGGGGAAGATGCCGACGACATCAGCGCGCCGTTTCACTTCCTTATTCAGCCGCTCCAACGGATTTGTCGAATGCAGCTTGGTGCGATGCTGGGCCGGGAAGGTGATGTAGGCCAGCACATCGTGCTCGCTGTCGTCCATCAGCGCGGCGAGCTTGGGCCAGCGCGGCCGCAGCTGATCGGCAACATGGCGCCAGGTCTGATGCGCGGCCTCGGCATCGGCTTGCAGAAAGGCCTGGCGGATCGCGGCGGCGACCATGGTGTGCTGGCCTTTGGGTACGTGCGCCAAGGCATTGCGCATCCAATGAACGCGGCACCTTTGCCAGGTCGCTCCGAGCACGCGAGTGATCGCGTGGCGCAGGCCGTCATGAGCGTCGGAGATCACCAGCTTGATGCCCTTGAGACCGCGTTTGACCAGGCCCTTGAGGAAAGCCGACCAGAACGGCTCGGCCTCCGAAGGACCGATGCCAAGGCCGATGATCTCGCGCCGGCCTTCGGTCGTGACCGCCACCGCGATTATCGCGGCGACCGAGACGATGCGGCCGCCGTCGCGGACTTTGAGGTAGGTGGCGTCGAGCCACAAATACGGCCATTCGCCGTCGATCGGCCGGTCGAGGAAAGCGTTAACTCGTTCATCAATGTCCTTGCACAGCTTGGAGACCTGGCTCTTCGAAATACCGGACAGCCCCATCGCCTGGACCAGCTCGTCGACCCGCCGGGTCGAGACGCCGCCGATCCAAGCCTCCTGGATCACCGTGACCAGCGCCTTCTCGGCGGTCTTGCGCGGCTCCAGAAAGGGCGGGAAATACGAGCCCTGGCGTAGCTTGGGGATCCTCAGCTGAAGCGAGCCGAGCCGGGTGTCGAGGCTGCGCTCGCGATAGCCATTGCGGTAATTGAGCCGCTCGGCGGAGCGTTCGTGCCGCCCGCCGCCGATCACGCCTTCGACATCGGCTTCCATCAGAATTTGCAGTACCGCCTCCGCCACGGCTCGCAGAAAATCGCCATCGCCGCTCTTCTGCAGCAGCTCGGCCAGCGCCATTCTCTCATCGGTCATCGGGTCCTCGGTAGGCTTGGGATGGGTGTCACAACGCCACCTTAGCCGACCCTCCCCGGTGACCACCCGTCGCTCACGCGCGCGCCGGGCTCCATGTAATCGGGCATTGCGCCCGGCGCGCGCTCACCCTCGAATTTCCACCACCACCAAGGACGCTAACGCCTGATGGAAAGGATGAGGAGGGGACGCACGAGCGGCTCAAGGCGCTCCTCAGACCCTATCCGACTGATAAAATGGTCGCCTGGCCGGTCAGCCCGCGGGTCGGGAACGTCAAGAACAATGACCCGAGTTTGGTCGAGCCACTCGCCGGTGCGAGTTAGGGGCTCTGGAGATCCGGTGGCTATAGGTGACCACCTCCAACAGGCTGATTTCCTGGCGGCAGGTTGTCGAGAAGGTCGATAAAATCGCTGATCCAGGTGTGGTTTTCACCGTCCTTGGCGGCATTCCAGACGGCGACGATGTAACCGTTCGCGATGCCGCGGCGGTGCGCTAGATCAATCGCCCGCTTCAGATCGGCATCGTCAAGCGTGCGCCTCAATTCCGGCGGGTCCGCCTCGCCCGGGTCGGGCCAACCAGAACACCCAACCAGTGGGAATCCGACCTTGAGCGCGCCCTGCATTTCTTTACGCAGCCAGTCCACGGTACTCGTGCTTGTCATCGTATCGCCTCCGAGGCTGGGATTTTTTTGAGCATAATCCCTTCCGCTTACTGATGCGGGATATTCGAAGTTAATTTACTACGAATATTTGATATCTATCGGAGAACGGCTTTTCGTTACGCCTCTGCAAGGAGGATAAGGTTCGCTAATCTAAAAGCATGGCCTGAGGCTGCCCGGCAATCTGACCTGATGCTCGTTGATCGAGACGCGCTATGGGGCCACTCTCCGCCACGCCGAATTAGGGCTGGGGGATGATCACGACACCGAAGACCGAACGGCTCAGGCCGGCCTGAAGACCAGATGTGTGCTCGACGCTCTACTGTTGACGACTCCCAGCCTGGTGCTGTCGCGGGTCCACTGGGTCCGGCCCGAGCTCGTCGTCGAGGTCAAGTACCTGACCTGGACCGAGGACAGCCTCCTAGGGCAAGTCGTCTATAAGGGCGAGCGGGAGGACAAACAGGCGCGTGAGGTCGTGCGCAGCTGAGGGACAGGCGGCTCGCAGCCGGATCAGAAGACCATGTGTTAGAGCAACCAGCCCTTCATATCAGGGCGGTGGGGTCATCGCACGCCGATCTGTGCCGGAGCCGCATTCTCCTGCGGTGCGGAGGGGACCACAGCGACGGTGTCATCACGGCCGGTCCATTCGCCGGTATCCTGACGACGCCAAGTGAAATCAACCTGTGTGCCGGCGGGCAGCGCACTCGTGTCGAGCGTCGCAGCATAAAAGCCGAGCCCGGTGCCGACGGTCGCGACGTCTTGCACCGAGCGCCAGCCGTCGTGTCCCCAATGCACGATCGCCGCCCGATCGAGCGCGATGACCAAGCTAACGCCAGCCGGGAATGACGCAATCGGCGCGTGCGACCACCAAAAGGCATGTCGGACGACGGGTCGCCGACCGCCATAGCGCCGCCAGACCGCTGTTGGGCGGTCGAGCGGATGGCCGATCTGGCGCGACACCAGGAGCTTGACGTATTCGGCATGAGCCCAGGCGAGCGGCATGGCCGAGCCGCTTGGCCGGCCGGGGTAAAGTTCTACGCTCGGGGATCGGGTCCGCGTCCCAGATCTGCTCGGGGATCATGCCCCCGGGGCTCGCCATCGCCGCCATCGCTTGCAGATAGGGCAAGGGGTCGTTACCGGCGCAAAGCTCGTAATGGCCACGCTCGCCGGTCAGGAGCGGCCAGCCTCGCCCGCGACCGGTTCCATCGTAGGCCGTTCCATCGTCGTGCTCGCCATAGCCATCGCCGCGGTAGCGGTGCCAAACCGCGCCGTTTGGCGTGTCGGTCTTGAGAAAGGCATCGACGAGGCGGAGCGACGCGCGGATCAGCGGATCCTCAGCGCTCCGCAAGCCGAAACGGACCAGCTGCAGAAACTCGGTCCCGATCTGCTCGTCGGCGGGCAGCGCGGCATCGGCGGCGCGGTTGCGGATCGGCACAAAGGCGACCTTGGCGCTGCGGTCGGCAAGCACTCGCTGCGGCGCGACGCGCAGGTAATAGCCGGGCACCTCAAAGCGCCGGGTGAGCGCGGTGTCGGTCACCGTGGTCCAGGCCTCGATCTGGCTATTCCAGAAATCGGCGAGCTTGAGCGCCCAGTCGCATGCCGGCGGCGACAGCAGCTCAGCACCAGCTACCAGCGCTGCGATCGCGACGGCGAGGGTGAAAGGATTGATCCCTTCGCTCTCCTCCCAGCGATCCTGAGCGGTCGAGGGACCGGTGCGCGCAATAAAGCCGAGCGCCTTCTTGACCATTCCTGTAACGGCGATGCCGCGTAGCCGGTCGCGTTCGGCGAGGGCGGCCGCGAGCAGCACCGGGAATGCGGTCTCATCGAGCTGGATCGCGCGCCAGGACGGTGTACCGCCAAGCCACTGGTTCTGGTGCCAATGGCCGTCCTCGTTTTGCGTCGCGATCAGATAGCGCAGCGTGTCGCTGGCCTCGTTCTCGGCGCCGAGAGCCAACAGAGCGCTCGCACATTCGATGAGATCGCGCGGCCAAACGAGATGATAACCGCCGCGCTCGTTGCCGGTGTCGCCCCACGGCACGCTGAGGCTGGCAACCATGGCGCCCGGATAGGTCTTGTCGAGATGGGCGCGCAGGACGACAGCCGAGGTGGCAAATTGCTCGCGGATCGGCGCCAGCGAGTCGCTCGGTCCGTGGAGCAGGATCGCCCCGGCAGCGGCGCATCGCGCCTGCCATGCCTCCCAATCGGCAATCTGCTGCTGCAGGGCCACATCGAAAGGCTGCATCAGGCTCGAGATTGCCAAAGTTGCCGCCGCTTCGGCACTGCTGCCAAAGCCGAGCGCCAGAACCGCACGTCGTGGCAATTCACCGGTCAAGGCGACATTGCCCGGGCCGGCAACCGCATATTCCGAGGTCATGGCACCATGGCGCGAAAAATCTTGCCAGCCGTCGCTGGTCCCGACATAGCCGGCGCTGATCCGGCCAAAGGCGTCGCCCTGATCCTCATCGGCTGCGGCCACTGCCAGCCCGAATGGTCCCCGCTCGGCCCACAGCACGCGCCGGCCGCGGCGGTGCTCGGCGGCGGCAACATTGCCGTAGCCGGTTGCCCCGAGATGAGGCGCCAGCAACGTGTAAAGCCGCAGCGCATCTTCCCCCTCCAGCGTGCATTCGATCAGGAGCACCTCACGGAGCGGATCGGGGGTTACGCGCAGGGTCAATACATATCGCGGGTGCTCATGGCGGATTTCAGCAGCGGGCACGCCCGGCGCCACCAAGCGGAGGCGATAGTTCGCATTGCGCTTGACCTCGGACCAGAACCCGTCGGGGCCGGCGACGATAAAACCGAGATCTCGGATCTGCGGGATGTCGACGCGCGGATAGTAAACCTCGTTGACGATCCCAAAGCCGATCGTGAACCACAGTCGCGATGGCCCGAGCGCGCAACCCACCATGTCCTTGGCGCTGCTCGTCCAAGTCGGCGGAGTGCCGGGGGCACCAGGCGCGTGGTCGGGGTCGGTGAGTGGCGGCACCGGCGGCATGCTTCCAGGAGCGTTATCACTGGCGGAGGTTTTCAGGCAAACGGACCGTCGCCGACTGCCCGCAGCGAAGCGAACGTATCGGACGTCGCACTACAGGGCCTCTCCTTTAGAACGTCTTGTGGAGGCTCGCGGCAACCCGGCGCCCCTTGATCCTCGCGTACCCGGAATGTCCCGTCGCTAGCGCGACCAAGGTCTATCACTGCCCGGGAACTCGGTGGTAGGGCAAGACCAAGCAGGGTGAGTACATGTCCGAGGCCGCGGCCAAAGCCCAGGGCGCGCTGCGCGCAAGGTTGTGCGCCCGCCTGCGGCAATCGGTACTGACGCCGGCGGGCGCAAATTCTAGACGTTTCCACCGAACGAGAGTTGCGGCGCGAAGTGGGGTCATTGGAACCATCGAGCCGTAAGCTCGATTCGCCCGTCGGGCCAGACGCAACCTCGTTCGTGACGCGCTCCGAACAAAGGCCGACGCCGCGCTTACCTCGACTGAGCCACGGGCATTGCGACCCTGTCGCACCGATGCTATCGCAATCCCGCGAACGGAAAAGGAACACCGAGCTGCAACCGATCGATGGCTGGCGACATTTGCGCGGCCTCAATCCGGAACAGCGCAAAGCTGTCGAATACGGCATCGATGGTAATGCCGAACCGCTGCCAGCATTGTTGATCGCCGCTGGCGCCGGCACCGGCAAGACCAAGGCACTTGCCCACCGGGTCGCTCATCTGATCCTGAACGGCGCCGATCCGCAGCGCCTGCTGCCGCTGACCTTCACCCGGCGCGCCGCGCTCGAAACGACGCGGAGGGCCCAACTGATCCTGACCGAAGCGCGCGGCGACATTGCCCATGGCACCTCGACACCGATGTCGCTTCTGCCCTGGTCGGGCACGTTTCATGCGATCGGCAGCCGTCTGTTGCGGCTCCACGCCGGGTCGATCGGGCTCGGCGAGACCTTTACCATTCTCGACCGTGCTGATTCGGCAAATCTCCTGGACCTGATGCGCAGCGAGGCCGGTCTCTCGCAGACCCCGTCACGGTTCCCCCGCAAGGACGCCTGCCTGGCGATCTACTCGTACACTGTCAATGCCGGGTGTCCGCTCGAAGAAACGCTCACCGGGTTGTTTCCCTGGTGTGCCGAGTGGTCCGCAGAGCTCCGCCGACTCTTTCAGACCTATGTTGCAGGGAAGCAGCGAGATAACGTTCTCGATTACGACGACCTCCTCCTGTACTGGCGTCACGCGATGGCGGAGCCCGCGGTCGCCGATATCGGCCGGCGCTTTGATCACGTTCTCGTCGACGAGTACCAAGACACCAACCGGCTTCAGGCCGAAATCCTGTTGGCGCTGCGTCCGGATGGGTCCGGGCTCACCGTCGTCGGCGATGACGCGCAGTCGATCTATTCGTTTCGCCCCGCCGCGGTACGCAACATCCTCGACTTTCCGGGAAGCGTGTCGCCACCGGCCGCGGTCATCGCGCTCGAACGCAATTATCGATCGGCCCAACCGATCCTCATGTCGCCAACGCGGTCATCGCCGGGGCCGGAAAGAGATTTGAGCTTGATCCATTGGCCCGCCACGCGGCGACCACGACCATATCTCGACGGGAAGCACGTCAACTCTACGACCCGCGTTACATTGGCGGTGGCCTGTGGCGGCCCGGAACGAGGTGCTTCCACGTGCCGTTCCGACGGCGTTTTGAGAGCGCGCGCCAGGCTCACCGAGAAGGAGTGCCCTGCTTGCAGGTTCACTGCAAAAACGGGAGGGGAAGAGGCTCGGGGCCGGTTCTGGAAGGGTGAGTACGATATCACGCCGACGGCCCGCGGTGACCCCGAGCCGCGCCGCGAGGCGGTCAAACGTGTGTCCTGGCAGACTAGGCCATAGAACCTATCGTAAACGTGCAGAAGTTAACCTATCCATATAGGTCCATCACCCCGATTACTTTCTCGATGTTGTGCCTTTCGGAGTACAAGATTAACTAAATCTCAGACGACAAACCGGTCGACGAAAAATCTTCAAATCGCTGAAAGCAATCAAACCGACGTCACTGCGGCGTGCGACCCTTTCAGGCACACATTGCCGGTCGTTCCGCCGCTAGCAAGGGGAGAGGAATAGCAAAATGGCACAGAATCCACTGAAGGGCAGTGAACGAAAACCATTGCCCGGGGCGACGGCCGTCGGCAAGGCCGATCCGACGGAGCGACTGGAGGTCAGCGTGCTTCTCCGCCGTCGCAACGCCGACGCGTTGGAGCAGCGGGTGACCAAGCTCCGCAGGCGCGAGTCGGGCGGCGGCCATCTCTCCCGTGAGGAATTCGAGCGGCAGTTTGGCGCCGACAGCGCTGACATCGCCGCGGTCAAGAAATTTGCCGCCGCCCATGGCCTCGCGGTCGTCCAGGAACACGCCGGGCGGCGCACCGTGGTGCTCTCAGGAACGGTCGCTCAGTTCAACGCCGCGTTCGGCGTAGACCTGCAGCGGTTCGAGCATCCCGGCGGCTCGTATCGCGGGCGGGTCGGAAGCGTCCATTTGCCGGACGAACTGCACGGCCGCGTCGAAGCCGTGCTCGGCCTCGACAATCGGCCGGTCGCGAAGCCGCATTTCCGGTGCGCGCCCGTCGCCCGGGCAATGTGCACTGGCACGCCGATGCGGCGGCGCCACCTCCTTCACGCCGCTCCAGATCGCTTCGCTCTACGACTTCCCCGCCGGAACGGGGCAGGGGCATGCGTCGGGATCATCGAACTCGGCGGCGGCGAGCGAAACGGCGGATCTGAACGCCTATTTCTCGTCGCTCGGCATCAGCGCGGGTCCGAAAGTCACCGCGATCTCGGTGGATCACGGCAAGAACCACCCGACCGGCGATCCGAACGGACCCGACGGGGAGGTGATGCTCGATATCGAGGTGGTCGGCGCGATCGCGCCGCAAGCCCATATCGCGGTCTATTTCGCGCCCAATACCGATGCCGGCTTCCTCGACGCGATCACCACCGCGATCCATGACACGACAAACAAGCCCTCGGTCATCTCGATCAGCTGGGGCGGGCCGGAATCGTCCTGGACCCCGCAGTCGCTGACCGCGTTCGACTCGGCGTTCCAGGCCGCCGCGGCGATGGGCATCACGGTCTGCGTCGCCTCCGGCGACAACGGCTCGAGCGACGGCGTCAACGATGGTGCCGATCACGTCGACTTCCCGGCATCGAGCCCGCACGCACTTGCCTGCGGCGGGACCAGCCTCCAGGCCTCGGGGACGACGATCACCGCCGAATCCGTCTGGAACGACGGCGCACAGGGCGGCGCCGGCGGTGGCGGCGTCAGCAGCGTTTTCCCGCTGCCGGCCTGGCAGAATGGGCTGGGGGTGACGCTGACATCGGGTGGCGCTGCCGCGCTGACGATGCGCGGCGTGCCCGATGTCAGCGGCGATGCCGACCCGGAGACCGGATACGATGTGCGGATCGATGGGACGAACACTGTTATCGGCGGGACCAGCGCGGTGGCGCCGCTCTGGGCTGGCCTTATCGCGCGCATCAACGCGGCAAAGGGTGGCCCGGTCGGGTTCATCAACCCGCTGCTCTACGCGCCGCCTTCGACGCTGAACGACATCACCAGCGGCAATAACGGAAGTTACGCGGCGAGTTCGGGCTGGGACGCCTGCACCGGCCTCGGCAGCCCGGACGGCGCCAAGGTCGCCGCCCTGCTCGAACAGGCTCCGACAAGCTGAGATACGCGGCTGCCACGGAAGGAGGCAGTGTCATCGACACTGCCTCTTTTTTTTGCTCCAAGCTTATGAATGCGCCTCGCCAGCCGACGTCATTACTGTGGTCGTTCGGCTCGGCCGAGGGCGGTGCGGTGGAACGGCACGTGACGGGATTCCGGTTGAGAAGACCCTTTATTCGACTAAGGAATCGGCTGAACTCCCGTACCTCGTCAGCGCCGAGGACGAGGCGGCGCAGGCGAGCTATATCGCCGACCATGTCCTCGACCGCCGAGAGGCGGGCATCGTGCCCAAGCGGCAGGCCGTGTTGTTCCGCGCCGCTCATCACAGCGACCTTCTCGAGATCGAGCTAGGTCGGCGCAACATCCCGTTCGTCAAATATGGCGGGCTCAAGTTCCTCGAAGCCGCTCATGTCAAGGATGTCCTCGCAATCCTGCGCTGGGCAGAGAACCCCCGCGATGCGGTCGCCGGCCACTGCGCGCTTCAGTTGCAGCCCGGAATCGGCCCGGGCACCGCGAGCAACGTCATCGAGCGGCTCGCACAGGCGGGGTTTGTCGCCACGGCGCTCGCGCGGTTCACGCCGCCTGCCGCCGCATCCGTGGCGTGGCCCGGGACCTTTTGGCGACAGGTGCAGCCAATGCTCATCGCTGTCACACAAGAGCTGTCGATTTACACGAAATTCATCACCCGGCGGTCGACAGGAATTGCCCTTGGGCGGGGGCGGACTGTCTGGCTGATTGGCAATCGGGGCCATTTGCTGGGCGGTCCGCTACCTCGGACGCGTTGCCTCCGATCTGGAGCAGCCACGAGCAGCTGAATACGGTCAAAACCAGGCGTTCGCAGACGAGCGTTTTTCGGACACCCGTCGGACATGAGAACGGGGCACCTGACGCTAACGTCGGATGACGGTGGTAACTAACTGATCTAGATTAGGAAGATGGTTGCGGGGGTAGGATTTGAACCTACGACCTTCAGGTTATGAGCCTGACGAGCTACCGGGCTGCTCCACCCCGCGGCTGTGCGGTGTCTGGGGGCGTCCCCGGACTTGAGTCCGGGGGCGGGGGTGGCGGTCGCCCAGGCGCGGCGCGGCCGCCGGGTGTGGCGCCGGCGGGCCACGGGCCGCGGGTGTTGGGGGCGGGGGGTTGGGGGGGTTGGCGAGCCTGGCGGCGACCTGCTCTTCCGCGTCTTTAGACGCAGTACCATCGGCGCTGAGGGTTTTCACGGCCGAGTTCGGGATGGGATCGGGTGTTTGGCCCCTCGCTGTGACCACCAGGCTGTCGCAGCCCCCCGGAGGACAGCGCGCGCCGCGGCGGATTGGCCGCGGCTTGGCCGATGGGCGCCCTCGGAGCGTGATCCGGGTTGCGCCCATGGGATTTGGGCCGGGAGTGTCTTGGGCGGGATTGGCGAACGCGCCGGCGGCGGAAGCTGCTCGGGCATGTGCGCTCGGGCGGGCAACGCCCCGGTGGGCGTTGGCGCCTGGGTGGGCGCTTGCCGCTGCACGCCGGCGGTTTTCCGGCTTGGCAAGCTGTTGTCTCGGTTAGATGGATCGAGCGGGTTCGAGCGATTAGTACCGGTCAGCTCCACGGATTGCTCCGCTTCCACCTCCGGCCTATCGACGTGGTGGTCTTCCACGGCTCTCGACGAGACCTGGTTTTGAGGGGGGCTTCCCGCTTAGATGCGTTCAGCGGTTATCCCGTCCGCACTTAGCTACCCGGCGTTGCGGCGGGCGCCACAACCGGTCCACCAGAGGTGCGTCCCTCCCGGTCCTCTCGTACTGGGGAGAGCGCCTCGCAAGTCTCGAACACCCACGGCAGATAGGGACCGAACTGTCTCACGACGTTCTAAACCCAGCTCACGTACCGCTTTAAATGGCGAACAGCCATACCCTTGGGACCTGCTCCAGCCCCAGGATGCGATGAGCCGACATCGAGGTGCCAAACGACGCCGTCGATATGGACTCTTGGGCGTCATCAGCCTGTTATCCCCGGCGTACCTTTTATCCGTTGAGCGATGGCCCTTCCACGCGGGACCACCGGATCACTATGGCCGACTTTCGTCTCTGCTCGAGCCGTCGCTCTCGCAGTCAGGCGGGCTTGTGCCATTGCACTCAACAGCTGATTTCCGACCAGCCTGAGCCCACCATCGCGCGCCTCCGTTACTCTTTGGGAGGCGACCGCCCCAGTCAAACTACCCGCCATGCAGGGTCCCGGACCCGGGTAACGGGCCGCGGTTAGATGCCAGAGATCGTAAGAGCGGTATTTCAAGGTTGCCTCCACCCCAACTGGCGCCAGGGCTTCAACGGCTCCCGCCTATCCTACACATAAGATCCCTAACACCACTGCAAAGCTGTAGTAAAGGTGCACGGGGTCTTTCCGTCTGACCGCGGGAACTCCGCATCTTCACGGAGAATTCAATTTCGCTGAGCCGGTGTTGGAGACAGCGGGGAAGTCGTTACGCCATTCGTGCAGGTCGGAACTTACCCGACAAGGAATTTCGCTACCTTAGGACCGTTATAGTTACGGCCGCCGTTTACCGGGGCTTCGATTTAGAGCGTGAACCCCTCCTCTTAACCTTCCGGCACCGGGCAGGCGTCAGACCCTATACGTCGTCTTGCGACTTCGCAGAGCCCTGTGTTTTTAGTAAACAGTCGCCACCCCCTCCTCTGTGCCCCCCGCCCCTGCTTGCGCAGAAGACGGGGCCCCCTTCTCCCGAAGTTACGGGGGCATTTTGCCGAGTTCCTTCAACACCGTTCTCTCACACGCCTTGGTATGCTCTACCAGTCCACCAGTGTCGGTTTCGGGTACGGTCTTATGCGCCGGCGCTGTTTCCCGGAAGTCCCGGGCCGCCCCCTCAATCCACTAAGAGAGAACGACTTTCGGCCTTCGTCACGCTCCGGCAGGCGGAGGAATATTAACCCCCTTCCCATCGGCTACGGCTCTCGCCCTCGCCTTAGGGGCCCGGCTAACCCTGCGCGGAATAACCTTGCGCAGGAACCCTTGGACTTTCGGCGTGAGGGTTTCTCACCCTCATTTACGCTACTCATGTCAGCATTCGCACTTCCGATGCCTCCACCAGCGCTCGCGCGCCTGCTTCGCCGGCCTACGGAACGCTCCGCTACCGCGTTCAGGGACAGGAGACCAGGAGTCAGGGATCAGGAGCGCGACCAACTGGTATAGAGACCGTGCAGCATCCTGCTGATCTCGCCGATACTCGCCCTTCCATCGCTCCGGCCCATCACCTCCTCGATATAGCCAAGATCGACGCAATAGCGCAGCCACAACTTGCTCTCGTCGCTACTGCCGATCGCGAGCCATCAGGTAGCGCCGGATACTCCGCCGCAGAATAACTCTGCTTGGCGAAACCCTTCGGCGATGTTGGCGCAGATCGATTTCGACGACCGGCGGAGCTGGTCCGCCAGCGCAAACTGCTCGATCCGTGGAAACTCCAGGCTTGCCCGATGCATCTCCAGCGACAGCCGATAGGCCCGCCGAAAACCTCGAGGTCTTCGACCCGCTCGATCGCTCTTCTCGCTCGCTCTCGAACCTTTCTGGATACCTGGTTCCTGGTCTCCTGTCTCCTGAACACCCGCAGCTTCGGTGCGTGGCTTGAGCCCCGTTACATTTTCGGCGCCGGACAGCTGTTAGACCAGTGAGCTATTACGCTTTCTTTAAAGGATGGCTGCTTCTAAGCCAACCTCCTGGTTGTCTTGGCCTTCCCACATCCTTTCCCACTTAGCCACGACTTGGGGACCTTAGCTGGCGGTCTGGGCTGTTTCCCTCTCGACGACGGACCTTAGCACCCGCCGTCTGGCTGCCGATCTCCACTCGCCGGTATTCGGAGTTTGGTTAGGTTTGGTAAGGCTCGCGCCCCCCTAGCCCATCCAGTGCTCTACCCCCGGCGGTGAGCAATCGACGCTCTACCTCAATAGATTTCGCGGAGAACCAGCTATTTCCGAGTTTGATTGGCCTTTCACCCCTAGCCACAAGTCATCCCCTACTTTTGCAACAGTAGTGGGTTCGGTCCTCCAGTGCGTGTTACCGCACCTTCAACCTGCCCATGGCTAGATCACCCGGTTTCGGGTCTGATCCCGGCAACTAGAGCGCCCTATTCAGACTCGCTTTCGCTGCGCCTACGCCTAACGGCTTAAGCTTGCTGCCAAGACCAACTCGCTGACCCATTATACAAAAGGTACGCCGTCAGCTCAGGGATCAGGAATCAGGCAGTCAGGCATCAGAAAGGCTACTGGCATCCTCTCCCGGCATCCTGATCCCTGGTTCCTGACTCCCTGGAGCTCCGACTGCTTGTAGGCATCCGGTTTCAGGAACTGTTTCACTCCCCTCGTCGGGGTGCTTTTCACCTTTCCCTCACGGTACTGGTGCACTATCGGTCACTGAGGAGTACTTAGGCTTGGAGGGTGGTCCCCCCATCTTCAGACAGGATGGCTCGTGTCCCGCCTTACTCAAGGACTCGTCGTCCGGTTTCCCGTACGGGGCTGTCACCCGCTGCGGCCCGCCTTTCCAGACGCTTCCGGTACCAAACAACAAGACCACTGGCCTCGTCCGCTTTCGCTCGCCACTACTCGCGGAGTCTCGGTTGATGTCCTTTCCTCCGGCTACTGAGATGTTTCAGTTCGCCGGGTTCGCCTCGCTGACCCTATGAATTCAGATCAGGATACCCCCAATTGCCCTTGCGGGTGGGTTGCCCCATTCGGAGATCCCGGGATCACCGATCGCTCGCATCTCCCCCGGGCTTTTCGCAGCGTGCCACGTCCTTCATCGCCTCTCAGTGCCAAGGCATCCACCAGATGCCCTTGTTTCGCGCTCGATCCAAGGGACGTCGCGCCCCGCGGCTGACCCGCGGTCACCCGCACAGCCAGCCGACACCCCGGAAAACCGCCGCGCACAGGGGCAAGCCCCATCGCCTCCGACAGAGGGGCAACCCCGCCTGCGGCCGCTCGCATGAAGACACTTCTTCGGACGGCCCTCGCACCGGTTCGCACCCCACAGGACAAAAGCCCCACAGGACAGCAAGCCAGCGCCCGGGGCCCGTCCGCCTCGGTCACATTCACAAATTCGCTTTACCCTTCAATCAACACCCGCCCCGGAACCCCGGCGCCGCCGGCGCGGGACATGCCCGCCCGGCCGCCCCGGAACCGGAACGAAACCTATCTTCTCCGAATGCCAGTCTCGGTGATCGGATGCCCGAGGTCAGAACATCCAAGATCGGGTCGGTCGCTGATCTCTGGCGTCGGTCGCTGACCGGTGGAGGTGAACGGGATCGAACCGATGACCTCCTGCTTGCAAAGCAGGCGCTCTCCCAACTGAGCTACACCCCCGCGCCAGAAGACAGAGGACAGACGACAGAAGCCACAGAATCATCTGCCGATCCTGGCTCCTGATCTCTGTCGTCTGAACTGGTGGGCCAGGGAGGATTTGAACCTCCGACCTCACGCTTATCAAGCGCGCGCTCTAACCAGCTGAGCTACTAGCCCCCACCAGGGTCGGGTCGGACCGGCAGCCGACCGACCGGGCCAGCCCGCAACCGGCGCCGACGCACGCGCGATGCGCAGCGCGCGGCATTCGGGAGAAGGGATGCGCAGACGGCGGCCTGTGCCAGGGATCAGGATCCAGGAACCAGAGATCAGGACCTGCCAAACCCTGGCGTTTGTGGAAGATCAGGATCGACGATCAGCCAGATCGCCATTTCTGACCCCTGATTCCTGACACCTGGCCCCTGACATCCAGAAAGGAGGTGATCCAGCCGCAGGTTCCCCTACGGCTACCTTGTTACGACTTCACCCCAGTCGCTGACCTTACCGTGGTCGGCTGCCTCCTCTTGCGAGGTTGGCCCACCGCCTTAAGGTAAAGCCAACTCCCATGGTGTGACGGGCGGTGTGTACAAGGCCCGGGAACGTATTCACCGCGGCATGCTGATCCGCGATTACTAGCGATTCCGACTTCATGCTCTCGAGTTGCAGAGAGCAATCCGAACTGAGACGGCTTTTCGAGATTGGCGCAGGGTCGCCCCCTTGCATCCCGCTGTCACCGCCATTGTAGCACGTGTGTAGCCCAGCCCATAAGGGCCATGAGGACTTGACGTCATCCCCGCCTTCCTCCGGCTTGTCACCGGCAGTTTCTGCAGAGTGCCCGGCTTAACCCGATGGCAACTGCAGATGAGGGTTGCGCTCGTTGCGGGACTTAACCCAACATCTCACGACACGAGCTGACGACAGCCATGCAGCACCTGTGTCCCCGCCGGCCGAACCGAAGAACCCGATCTCTCGGGCCCATACCGGGCATGTCAAGGGCTGGTAAGGTTCTTCGCGTTGCGTCGAATTAAACCACATGCTCCACCGCTTGTGCGGGCCCCCGTCAATTCCTTTGAGTTTTAACCTTGCGGCCGTACTCCCCAGGCGGTGTGCTTAAAGCGTTAGCGGCGACACCGAAGAGCTAGGCTCCCCAACGTCTAGCACACATCGTTTACCGCGTGGACTACCAGGGTATCTAATCCTGTTTGCTCCCCACGCTTTCGCGCCTCAGCGTCAGTATCGGTCCAGAGCGCCGCCTTCGCCACCGGTGTTCTTCCCAATATCTACGAATTTCACCTCTACACTGGGAATTCCACGCTCCTCTCCCGAACTCCAGTAACGCAGTCCCAAGCGCAATTCCCAGGTTGAGCCCGGGGCTTTCACGCCTGACTTGACACGCCGCCTACGCGCCCTTTACGCCCAGTAAATCCGAACAACGCTCGCCCCCTTCGTATTACCGCGGCTGCTGGCACGAAGTTAGCCGGGGCTTCTTCTCACGCTACCGTCATCATCCTCGCGTGCGAAAGAGCTTTACAACCCGAAGGCCTTCATCACTCACGCGGCATTGCTGGATCAGGCTTGCGCCCATTGTCCAATATTCCCCACTGCTGCCTCCCGTAGGAGTCTGGGCCGTGTCTCAGTCCCAGTGTGGCTGATCATCCTCTCAGACCAGCTACGGATCAAAGGCTTGGTAGGCCGTTACCCCACCAACTACCTAATCCGACGCGGGCCCCTCCTGCTGCGATCAATCTTTCCCCGGTATCTTCGACCCCCGGGCGTATGCGGTATTAGCCGAAGTTTCCCTCGGTTATCCCCCACAACAGGGCAGGTTCCCACGCGCTACTCACCCGTGCGCCACTCCCCCGAAACCGAAACCCCAAAAGCGTTCGACTTGCATGTGTTAGGCATGCCGCCAGCGTTCGTTCTGAGCCAGGATCAAACTCTCAAGTTCATCCCAGGGCCACCGCCGTCTGACCCGCATCCCGACTCACACTCCACGGCAACGCTGGTCCGCGCCGGACGGACCCATATCAAGGGCCTCCAAAACGCTCGCAAATGCGCGAACGTCCGGCAGACCGCGGCGCCGCCGCCCGCGCATCCCTTCCCTTCCTACAATCTCAATCAACAAACCCCCAAGCCACCCAGCCACAACCGGCCGGCCAACACAGCGGGGCCGCGCTTATACCCCCACCCCAAACCCCCGTCAACACCCCAATCTCGACCGGTGATAACAAAGACCGAGAAGGTCCGGTCCCCTCACCGACCGGAAACACCGAACCCAACTCAGACCCGCTCGGCACCGTAATAGAGGGTGACCGTGTGCTTGGCTTCGGCGAAAAACAGCCAGCGTTCGACGACGAGCCCCAGCGCGGCGCTGACAACGCCGATCCCGGCTGCGACCGCGCCGGGGCCGCGGCCGAGGACACCGCGAACAGGCTCGCCAGAGCCGGCAGTGCAAAGCCGGCGAGCCGGACGATCCGGCGCAGCCGCGCGGCATGTTTGCGCGCGATACGAAACCCCATCTCTTTCAAAAGGTAATTCTCCTCGGTATGCGGCGCCTCGAACAGGCGAACGCGGCCGCGGCTGCCGAGGGTCGTGGCGCTCGCGACCGTGCTGCGCGCGGGGCTGGTATCGATGAAGCGCCAATATCCTTCCTTGATCCACCAGGCGACGATCACAACGGCCAGGGTCGAGACCGCGAGAGCGGCGGCGTGCGCAGCCCACAGCCGGACGAGAAAGTCGAGCACCAGGCACCCGCCCATCAGACCGAGCGCCAGATAACATCGGCACGACCCACCCGTTGTGCCATTGGTGGATCGGCTTCAGGGATGCGTAGATCATCCCGGTGCAATAAATCGTGGCCGCGGCGAGCGCCGCGGCGAGGACGCCGCAGAGGCCGACGAACCCTCGAGTCGCGCCGAAAAACACCCAACCGATGCCGAAAACCGAGAGCGGCACAAAGGTCAGCACGGCAAAAACCCCCTCGCGCGACAGCCAGGACGAACGCCATTGCGAGAAGGCGCGCAAAGCGCGCTCCGGCCGGCCGAGATGAAATACCGAGCTGACCAGCCCGGCGACGGCGAGCCCCACTCCGACCGCGAGCCCGACAAACGCGAAGCCGGCGCTCGCCGGCAGCAATCCCAGCGGCGCGCCGAGCCCGAGCAGCAGCAACAGCGCAAAGCCGGTGCCCGACGTCGTCGTAAACAGAACAATCGAAAGCGCCGGATGCATCCTGGTCTCGCGTGAATGCCGCCGTCAGCGCGACAGCAGCCGATCGACCCAGCGCAGCAGCTTGTCGGCGGCAGAAACCGGAACAGGCGATAGCGCCGCGCCGGCTTCGGGCGACGATGAGCACGGCGCCATTCGCCCGGGCCGCGGCGGCAGGTATTTGTTGACCGGCCTGTAGCCGAGCTCCGGCATCAGATCGACGCCGCGCCGCGCCGCCACCATCTCCGAAACCGCCGAATCAGGATCGCCGAGATCGCCGAAATGCCGGGCATTGACCGGGCACACCATGACGCAGGCCGGCTGGCGATCCTCGTCCGGCAGATTTTCGTTGTAGATGCGGTCGATGCATAAGGTGCATTTCTTCATGACGCCTTCGTCGGCATCGAATTCGCGGGCGCCATAGGGACACGCCCAGGAGCACAGCTTGCAGCCGATGCAGATCGATTCGTCGACCAGCACGATCCCATCCTCGGCGCGCTTGTAGGAGGCGCCGGTCGGACACACCGTGACGCAGGCGGGTTCCTCGCAATGGAGGCAGGATCGCGGAAAATAAACCGTCCGCGCGCCGTCGCCGTCGCCTTCTTCGAAGGAATGGATGCGGTTGAACCAGACCCCCCAGGCACTCTCGCCATAGGGCTCGAAATCGGGGAGCGGCCCCATATGCCCGCCGGTGTTCCATTCCTTGCACGCGGTGGCGCAGGCATGGCAGCCGACGCAGATATCGAGATCGATGACGAGCCCGAGCTTTTTCTGGCCCTGCTGCGGTGCCGGCAACGAGGTCACGCCCCGCCCCCGCCCCCGCCATAACGTAGGATCTGGGGCAGCTGCGGTAGCGACCGTGGATGCGCCAGCGGCGAAAACGAAGGCTCGCTCGTCCCGGCTTCGATTGGCGGCGCTCGCTCGATCCGCACCCTCAGATCGTACCACGCCGCCTGGCCGGTGATCGGATCGGCATTGGCATAGCGGTAGCCGCCATCCGCCGGCAGCAGTTCCGAGATCAGATGGTTCAACAGAAACCCCTTGCGGAACTCCGGGCCATTGGGATCGAGGTTCCACGCGCCGGCGCGCTTGCCGATCGCGTTCCAGGTCCACACCGTATCCGGGTTGACGCCGTCCATCAGCCGGGTGGGCACGCGGATCCGGCCGTGATGGCTGGACACCCAGACCCAGTCGTCCTCGTCGAGGCCGAGCGCGCGTCCTGCCGCCCGGTTCACGAACAGCCGGTTATGGCCGATGATCTGCCGCAGCCAGGCGTTCTGCGAATGCCAGGAATGGTACATATGCATCGGCCGCTGAGTCAGCGCGTGCAGCGGGAAATGGTCGCGGTCGACCCGCGCCTCCTCGAACGGCATGTACCAGAACGGCAGCGGATCGAAATGGGTCGCGATCCGCTCCCGGTGGGTTTCGGGCGGCTGCATCCGCCCATGGCCACGGGCGGCCAAGCGAAAGCGCTGCAGCGGTTCGACGTAGAGCTGCTGCACGATCGGAGCGGCGGTTTCGATGAAACCCATCGCCACCGCGGTTTCGAGATAGGCCTTGTTGGCGTGTTTGAAATAGAGCTGGTCGGCGGGCAGGCGGTGCTTCCAAAAGCACCCATTGGCGACATAGCGCTCGAGCTGGTGCGAGTTCGGAGCGCCCCGACCCGCCTGGTCGCCTTGCGCGCCGCGCCAGCCGCCCAGAGAGCCCACCCCGGGCCGGCGTTCATGGTTGACGATATAGTCCGAATAACCGCCCGGATAGCGCGCTTGCCCCTCCGGCGAGACAAAGCCGGGCAGCCCGAGCCGCTCGCCCAGTTCGATCAGCACGTCCTGGAACGGGCGAACGTCGCGATCGGGGGTTAGGACCGGCTGGCGGATCGCATCGCCTGGGCCGTCGACCCCGCCGATCGGCCGGTCGAGCAGGGAAATGCAGTCCCAGCGCTCGAGATAGGTCGTGTCGGGCAGCACCAAATCGGCATAGGCGACGGTCTCGGAATAATAGGCATCGGCATAGATGATCCGCGGGATGCGGTAGGCGCCGGTCGCCGGGTCCTTGTCGATCAGCATGCGCATCGTCTCGGCGGTGTTCATCGCCGAGTTCCAGGCGGCGTTGGCCATGTACATGAAGAGGGTGTCGATCGGGTATGGATCGCCTTTGCATGCATTGGCGATGACCATATGCATCATGCCGTGGGCGGCGATCGGCGCGTCCCACGAAAATGCCTTGTCGATGCGCGCGGGCCGGCCTTCGGCATCGACGATCAGATCCTCCGGCGACATCGGGTAGCCGAGCGGGATCCCCGGCAGCGACTGCCCGGGAGCGAGTTGATCGGGTTTGCCGGCTGGCTTTGGTCCGGGTGGGCACGGCTTTGGGTGCGGCGACTTGTAACGCCACCCGCCCGGCACATCGATCGTACCGATCAGCATTTGCAGGAGGTGCAACGCGCGGCAGGTCTGAAACCCGTTCGAATGCGCCGAGATGCCGCGCATTGCATGCAGCGAGACCGGACGGCCACGCATCGAATCGTGCCGCCTTCCGGCCCAGTCGGTCCAAGCGACCGGCAGCTCGATCTCCTCTTCGAACGCGGCCTGGGCGATCTCGGCAGCGAGCCGCCTTATCGTCGCCGCCGGGACGCCGCAGGTCTCCGCCACCGCCTCGGGCGCGTAGCGCGTATCGAGATAGCGTTCAGCCACCAGTTGAAACACCGGGACCGCGCGCCGGCCGTCGGGCAGCGCGGCTTCGCCGACCAGGCGCGCCTCGGTCCCCGCCGCCATCGCGCTCGCCAGCGAGCCCGACCCTTCGAGCACCAAGGGCTCCCCGGCCTCGTTGCGCGCGAAAAGCCCATCATCCGCCGCGCCCGGGGCCTGGATCACCAGCCATGCGGCGTTGGTGTAGCGCACCAGGTAGTCGGGATCGATCCGGTCGGCCGCGAGCAGTTCGTGGATCAACGCCAGGACAAACAGTCCGTCGGTACCCGGTCTAATCCCGACCCATTCGTCGGCAATCGCGGAGTAGCCGGTGCGCACCGGGTTGACCGAAACGAATTTGGCGCCGCGCCGGCGTAGTCCGGAGAGCGCGATCTTGATCGGGTTCGAAATCATGGTCCTCGGCGACGCCGAACATCATGAAGAACCGGGTGTGCTCCCAGTCCGGCTCGCCGAACTCCCAAAAGCTGCCGCCGAGCGTATACATCCCGGCCGCCGCCATGTTGACCGAGCAGAACCCGCCATGCGCCGCGAAATTCGGGGTCCCGAATTGGGCCGCCCAATACCCGGTCAGCGCCTGGCTCTGATCGCGGCCGGTGAAGAAGGCGAGCTTTTTCGGATCGGTGGCGCGGATCGCCGACAGCCACTCGACCGCGGTCGCGATCGCCTCGTCCCATTCGATCTCGCGGAACACGCCGGAGCCGCGCTCGCCGACCCGCTTCAACGGCTTGCTCAGTTTCGCCGGCGACTGCTGCTGCATGATCCCCGAAGCGCCCTTGCCGCAAATCACCCCACGGTTGACCGGATGATCGCGGTTGCCTTCGATGTAGCGGATGCCGCCGTCCTTCAGATGGACTTTGATCCCGCAGCGGCAGGCGCACATATAACAGGTCGTGTATTTGACCTCGTCAGATACTTTGGGCGAGGTGTCGATGATTTCGCGCGGCGCGAAGTAGTCACGGACGCGCTCGGCCAGGCTCATCCTGCCCCTGGGGTCCGATGATCCGGACACCGCCTGTTGCTTCGTCCTCACGCCCTCGTCCTTTTGTCCGACGCCGTCCACGGCCGCGCCGGTGACGGCCAAAACCTGCGGCGTCGTTCCGTCGCTAGACGGCGCCAGGGCAACACAACACGGATCATAATCGATTGCAACACCACCGCGCGCAGCCGGAAAGGACTGCCGACGTGGCTGTCAGCGGGAGCGATCGCCGCCGAATCCCCCGACGATGACAGGCTCGACGACCGCCTGGTCGGAAACCTGCTGGGAATTCATCGCGTGATGGGAGACGCCGGATCGCCGGCTCACCTCAAAGCCGATGGGTGACGCGCGCTCCCCAATCGTCAACAGATCGAGCAGCGCCGAATCACCGGTCAGCGCTTCCGAGCCCTGGCCGCCGAGCCACCGTAACGCGATCATCCTCCACAGCGAGCGCATCGACCGACCCCCCTTGGTGATGGCGCGGCGCTGATGGACCCGGAAGCGGGCCGGAATATGGCAGCGGCGCCGATTGTGCTATGACCGTCGGCGATGGCGCTGTTATTCCGCTCCACCGTCGATTCGGCCGCGCGCTGGAGCGGGCAGCTCGGCCGGCTGATGCCGGGGCTAGACATCCGCATCTGGCCTGATATCGGCGACCCGGCAGAGATCGATTACGCGCTCGTCTGGCGGCCCGAGGCGGGCCTTTTGGCCGCGCTGCCGAACCTCAAATTGATCCTGTCCTTGGGCGCCGGGATCGACCACATCATATGCGACCCCCATCTGCCCGCCGGCGTGCCGATCACCCGCCTCGTCGACCCTTATTTGACCCATGCGATGGGCGAGTACGTCGTCTTGCAGGTGCTGCGGCTGCACCGCCACGATCTCGACTACCGCGCCCAGCAGCAGGCCGGGATCTGGCGGGAACTCGCGCAGAAAAACGCCGGGGAAAGGCCGGTCGGCATTCTCGGCTTTGGCGAAATCGGACAGGACGCCGGCCGCAAGCTCGCCGCGCTGGGTTTTCCGGTTTCCGGCTGGAGCCGGCATGAAAGAACAGTCGCCGGCTTTTCAACCTTCGCCGGCCCTGCAGGTTTGCCGCAACTCCTCGCCCAGACGGAAATCCTTGTCTGCCTATTGCCGCTGACCGAGGAGACGCAAGGCATTCTCAGCGCCCGCACCTTCGCGGCGCTGCCCCGAGGAGCTGGCTTGGTCAATGCCGGCCGCGGCGCCCACCTCGTCGAGGAGGATCTGATCCCGGCGCTTGATTCGGGGCAGCTTTCGGCTGCGGCCCTCGACGTCTTCGGCGAAGAACCGCTGCCGCCGGGTCACCCCTTTTGGCAACATCCGCGCATCCTGGTGACCCCGCACATCGCCGGCATCACCAATCCGCAGACCGCCGCTCCGGTCATCCTCGACAACATCCGCCGCTTCGAAGAAGGCCGCCCACTCCTCAACCTGGTCGATCCAGAGCGGGGGTATTGACCGCCGGCTCCATCTTAGCTAAGTAGATGACTAAGGTGAGGTGTGCCATGGACGACACGGTTTCGGTTCACGCTGCCAAGACGCATCTGTCGCAGCTACTGGCCCGCGTCGAGGCGGGCGAGGTGATTGTAATCGCGCGCGGGCGCACCCCGGTAGCCAAGTTGGTGCCATTTGCTCCGAAAGCCAAACGCGAGTTTGGCGCGATGCGAGGAAAGATCAGCATCGGTCCGGAATTTTTCGACCCATTGCCACCGGAGGAACTCGATCGCTGGGATCAATAGCAGGTGCGGTTGTTGCTGGATACTCACGCGCTGATATGGTGGCTTGCCGGCGACCCCTTGCTTTCTGGAAATGCGCAGGCTGCTGTCGTCGACCCTGATAATGAAATATTCGTCAGTGCGGCCTCGGCATGGGAGATCACGACAAAATATCGGATCGGGAAACTACCTCAGGCAGCCCCCCTTGCGATGGATGTTTCCGGCGTGCTCGCCGCTCACGGCTTTTTCGAGCTGCCGATTTCCATGCAACACGGACAAATGGCCGGAAGCTTGCCTGGTCCGCACCGCGATCCGTTTGACCGCATGCTCATCGCCCAGGCGAGGCTTGCCGATCTCGTTCTTGTGTCGAACGAAGCGGTGTTCGACCGCTACGGGATTCGCCGTCTCTGGTAACGACCGCGATCTCTGTTGGCAGGATGATTCCGAAGGCGTGCATTCCTTCTTCGTCACGCCGGCGGAAGCCGGTTCCATGGCGAGGGTGTTCAAAAGATTATGGGTCCATCGGTCAAGCCGCGTCGCCATCAGCACATCGCCGGCATCACCAATCCGCAGACCGCCTCCCCGATCGTCCTCGACAACCTCCTCCGCTTAAAAGAAGGCCGACCCCTCCTCAACCAGAGCGAGCCGGCGCGCGGCTGTTGAAGGGCGGCTGCAAGGCGGCGAACGGCCCCCCGCCACGGTTTGACGCATAACGTTGGTCTTCTGGAAAATGAGCCGTGTGCTGTGGGGTTATAATGTTCTTGACGTTCAGGCGGAGCCGTACCACGTGAAAGAGCAACGGGCGACCTTCGGAGATTGCCCTGATCTCAATTACCCTTCGTTAGCTCGGCGCGAGGAACGGGTTTCATTCGGATGACTCCCGACGGCCTCTCGTCGCGTTTTATGCTGTCGTCGCTCCGCTGATTGGCCCGGCACAGCTCGTATTCGAATGCCTTCGAGCTTGTCTCGCTCCTCCTGCATACAAATGGACGCGGACACGCTTCCTCTGGGGTGCGGTCGAAAGAGAGACAGTAAGCATCCGGCTAAAATATGATCCACGTCACCGCAGAAAATATCACGAACAGGAGAAGGCACGATGGCACATAACACGACTGACGTAGGGTTCATTGTCATAGAAAAAAAAATGATAGTCATGCGGTTGGCCTTGGTGCGCACAAATTCCGTATCCCGCCGCGCGTGGGCGAGTATATCGGAATGGATGACGCCAACGGCGTCGGCCAAGCCTACCAAGTAGTAGGAATGGCGCTCGCTGTGGACCCCGTCCCTACGGGCTCTGCTGGTGATCTTTTCGTCCGATACGTAGGCACAGACCTTGATATGCGCACAAGGCTAATTCCCCCTGCCCCGCCCTAATCATTGCCCGGTTACTGGTGGAGGTCCCGCTTCACGGATGGCGCGCGACGAAAGCGTAGCTTTCCCACGGTCTGGTGGCTCGCGGATCGCGAAGTGCATCGAATTGACGGCGGGGCGGGAGGCTAGGCATCATTACGTACGGGGTAGCTTACCATGAGAAAAACACTACGTTGCCGCCGCTGTAATCAATTGCTGATAGTAGAGGGGCCAACTCCACACACAAGGGGGAGAAGAGAGATTCCAAGTCCTGTAACCTGTCCCAAATGCCACGAGGTGAACGAAGTGCAGTGGCCACAAGATACGTCCTACACCATCGGCACGGAAGGTAAGGAAGGTAAGGAAAGTCTGGAATTCGGAACCGTAGAACGTTTATTAGAAAGCCATTCTATTTTCGACAAGGGAACGCCTTACCTAGAGCCTCGGCGACTACCCCCGCCGCATTATTATTCCGAAGATCGGGATGCTCACGTAGATATTGGATTGCGACTGCTCCAAATTTTTCGGCGGTTGTCCCCGCTGGAATGCAAAATGTGCCTCCATCCAGTGCGTCTACGACGCCTTCCATATAACTCCAGCAATACCCCCACGACGATCCTCCAAGCCATATATTTAGTCGATCGTGATTATTAAGTATCTTGATATCGGGCGTCGGGGATCCCGGGCCCGTCATACTGGTACAATGGTAAAATAACGATTGGGCCGACATAACGTAGTTCCCGAAAACCGGTGTGATTCGCAGGAGGGCTGCTACCACCAAGAAAGCAACACCCATCAGTCTCACCGGCGGCGTTTTCAATTCATAGTGACGCCGTTCTGACCTGTCTTTCGGCATAGGCAGAATTCTCGCCAAATACTTCGGCCGCCTAGGCCGCGAGCCTCGAAATCGTGCTGTGCGAGACATTATAGCTGCGGGCGATCTCGCGCACCGTCTCGCCGTCATGGTCACGGCGGCGGATTGCCTCGCGCTTCTGGTGGTTAGTCAGTTTCGGTTTACGGCCGAGCTTGACGCCGCGCGCCTTGGCCTGCTCGCGCCCCTCGCTGGTGCGGGCGCGGATCAGATCCCGCTCCACGTCCGCGAGGCCCCGAGTACAGCGGTCATCAAGCAAGCGTAGGATGGGTTGAGCGGCGGCGAAACCCATCGTCGCGCGTTGGAATTTACGAGCGGGCATCGTCAAGCCAATCACCCAGCACGGATCTTCCTTTCTTCAACCCGACTTGCAGGGTTCAGGGCACCCTCGCCGAAGGTGCCGGCCGCATCATCATCATCATCATCCTCTCCCCCCCCCAATCCTCAGGATAGACTCCCAGACGAACCGTAAGCGATAAGCCGTGGCCACTAGCTGAACCCCTTGACGCGCCGGTTTTGTTGACCGCCGCCGCCGGGATCAGTGTGCGGCAGCCCAGCCCCAAGGCGTGAGTTCGGCGAGCCGGCTATTGGGCCAGTTGTTGACGAGCTTGGTCAGGACATCGGTCAGATAGGCTTGCGGATTGACGCTGTGCAGCTTGCAGGTCTCAATCAGCGAGGCCAGCATCGCCCAGTTTTCCGCGCCTTGGTCGCTGCCGGCGAATAACGCGTTTTTTCGGTTCAGAGCAATCGGGCGCATTGCGCGCTCGACGGTGTTGAAGTTGATCTCGATGCGGCCGTCATCGAGGAACCGCAGCAGCCCGTCCCAGCGGTTGAGCGCATAGCGGATCGCGTTGGCCACCGATGAGCCGCCGGCAACCTGGGCCAGCGTCTTCTCGAGCCAGGTCTTCAGCGCATCGGCGAGCGGCTTGGTCTTCCGCTGTCGCACCGCCCGGCGCTCGTCGGCGCTGTTGCCGCGGATCTCGGCTTCGATCTGGTAGAGTTCGGCGATCCGCTTCAGGGCCTCGGTGGCGATCGGCGCCGGTGGCGATTTGGCAAGGTCGAACCACTGCCGGCGCCAATGTGCCCAACAGAACGCGAGCGTGGCCGGCCCGCCGGCGCGCTTGGGATCAGCAAGATTGAGGTAGGCGGCATAGCCGTCGGTTTGCAGCACACCGGTATAGCCCTGCAGCAATGCCGCGGCGTGATCGCCGCCGCGCCCCGGCGCATAGCTGTACACCACCGCCGGCGGCGCCCCGCCTTGCCACGGTCGGTCGTCGCGGGCGAGCACCCAGAAGTATCCCCTCTTGGTGCGCCCCCGTCCGGGGTCGAGCACCGGCGCCGTCGTCTCATCGACGAACAGCTTGGTCGAGGACAGCAGTTCCGCGCGCATCAGCCGCCACACGGGTTTGATCTCGGCTGCTGCGTAGCCGGCCCAGAATGCCAGTGTCGCCCGATCGATCGCGATGCCTTGCCGAGCCAGGATCTGGGCCTGGCGATAGAGCGGGCAGTGATCGGCGTACTTGGCCACGACGACATGGGCGACCAGCCGCTCGGTCGGCAGGCCACCTTCGATCAGCCGCGCCGGCGCCGGCGCCTGCACCACCGCTTCCTGGCAGGCGCGGCAGGCGTATTTCGGCCGGCGGGTGACGATCACCTGGTATTGCGCGGGGATGACGTCGAGCCGCTGCGAGCGATCTTCGCCGATCACATGCATCATGCCGCCGCAGCACGGGCAGGCGGTGTCTTCCGGTTCGATGACGATTTCGACCCGCGGCAGGTGCTCCGGCAGCGCCCCGCGGCCGGCGCGCCGCTTCTCCGAACGGGCTTGGCGCAGCGCCGGATCGGCCTTCTCCTGTTCGGCTTCGCCGGCAGCGATCGCCTGTTCGAGGTCTTCCAAGCCCAGATTGAACTGGTCAGGATCGAGCTTTTCCGAGCGCTGGCCGAACTGCATCCGCTGCAATTGGCGAAGCAGGTGGCGCAGCCGGTCGTTCTGGCCGGCGAGCTGATCGCGTTCTTCGATCAGTCGCCCCTTCTCGGCCCGCTCGGCGTCGCGCTCCGCCCAGGCCGTCAGCACCAGGGCGCGCAGCGCAGTAAGATCGTCGGGAAGGGTGTCGGGCGTCGTCACGGCCGGAATTATCTCATGTCGCCAGCGCTATGCGATCCTCAACCTCAAGGTGAGTCAACGTGACGCAGGCCTCTGATCAAGACAGTGGCGGGCGCTCAACCGGCCACCTGCGGCCGTCTGATCCTTGGGGCGTACACCCGTCGCCAATCGAGCCCCTCGAACAACGCCGCCAATTGCGCCGCCGACAGCCGCATCACCCCGTCGCTGATCGCCGGCCATTTGAACTTGGCGCCCTCCAGCCTCTTCCAGATCAGCACCAGGCCGGTCCCGTCATAGACCAGCATCTTCACCCGGTCCGCCCGCTTCGAGCGGAACACGAAGATCGTCCCGCTGAACGGGTCCTGCCGCAGCACCGATTGCACCGTCGCCGCCAGGCCATCGGCGCCGCGACGGAAGTCGACCGGGCGCGTCGCGATCAGCACGCGCACCCCCGCCGGCGGTGTACCGGACAGGGCGGGGATCATTTTATCGCCTTCAACAGCCGCAGCACCTTGCCGAGTAAGGCCAGATCGACCCCCGCCCGGACACGCACGATCGCGCTGCCGATCTCGATCTCGATCGCCACCGCGCCAGAACCGGCATCCGCCACCACCGGAACGAAGTCGGGTCCTTGCATGCCGGCCTCGGCCATCGCATGGGCAACCGCGCCCGATCCGAACTCCCGCCGCCAGCCGTAGAGTTGGTTGCGATGCAGCCCGTAGCGTAGCGCGATCTCGCTCGCCTGCGCACCGGGCGCCTGGCTCTGCGCGACAATCGCTACCTTCTCCGCCACGCTCCAACGGCGCCGTCGCGGTGTCCCTGTCAGGACTTCCACGCGACGGAAACTGTGCCCATCAATTGGCAAATTACTTGGCACACCATCCCCCTGCCTCGATCAGACCAGGCAGGTTCACCCCATCGCCGCCACCCGGCGCAACGTGGGGAGCCGGCTCCGCTTACGACGAACCATGCGGTGAAACGACGAGAACGGCCAGTCCCGGACGCGGGCGACAAGCCCGTGTTTGACGGGATTGAGATGAATGTAATCGGCGTGCCGCGCAAAATCCGCTTCGTCGCGGATTGTGTGCTCCCAATAGCGGCGCTGCCAGACCCCGCGCTCGCCTTTTCGTAACCGGCTGGCCGAGACCCGTTCTTCCCGAGGCAGGCCGCGGGAAAAAAATTCTGCTTTTATCAGCCGCCAGCGGACCGGAAAATTGGCGTCTCCTTCCGGCAATGTCCAGACCGCATGCAAATGGTCGGGCAATATTGCGATTGCGTCGATCGCGAACGGGTGACGCCGCCGCACGTCGCGGAACGCGCCGCGCAGCAAGTCGATATTGTCCGTGAGGATCTTGACCGGCGCTCCGCCAGATTGACCGTGAAGAAATAGGTGGCTCCGGGTAGAAAATTGCGTCGGTAGTGGGTCATCCAACAAAATGCCGCGGCATGTGATGGGTTTCCCCGCGGTCAACCCATCCTACCCCTGGCGGGCCTCTTTAGCCGAACCGCCCGGCGATGTGGGCGTAGAGGGCGCGCAGCGCAGTGCGCCTCGGCGCCTTCGGGGCGGCCGGGGCGGCTCTGCGGGTTCCACGCCATCACGTCGAGATGCGCCCAGGGGATACCAGGCTCGACGAATTCCTGCAGATAGAGCGCCGCGGTGATCGCGCCGGCATGCGGCGATTCCGACACGTTGTTGAGATCGGCGATCTTGCTGTCGATCATCTTCCGATACGGCCGCCACAACGGCATCCGCCACATCGGGTCGTCCTCGGCCTCGGCCGGCGTCGAGCAGCGCCGCGGGCGAGTGCATCGTCGTTGCAGAACAGCGCCGCCAATTCCGGGCCGAGCGCCACCCGCGCCGCCCCGGTCAAGGTCGCCATGTCGACCAGCAGCGCCGGCTTCTCGGTCGCCGCCTCGGCCAGCGCATCGCACAGGATCAGCCGGCCCTCGGCATCGGTGTTGCCGATCTCGACGGTCAGCCCCTTGCGGGTGCGGACGATGTCGCATCGGCCGCATCGCGTTGCCGGACACCGAATTCTCGACGCACGGCAGCAGCACGCGCAGCCGCACCGGCAGCTTCGCGTCCATGATCGCCTGGGCGAGGCCGAGCACGATCGCCGCGCCCGCCATGTCCTTTTTCATCAGCCGCATGCCCGAGGCGGGCTTGAGGTCGAGCCCGCCGCGTGTCGAAGCACACCCCCTTGCCGACCAAGGTCACCTTGGGCGCCGACGGCTCGCCCCAGACGATATCGACCAGGCGCGGCGCGCGCGTGCTGGCGCGGCCGACGGCATGGATTGTCGGATAGTTCTCGGCGAGCAGCTCGTCGCCGACGATCACCCGATGGCAAGCGCCGGCTGTCTCGGCGACCTGCACCGCCGCCGCCGCCAGCTCTTCGGGCCCGAGATCTCCGGCCGGCGTGTTGACCAGGTCGCGGGCGAGGAACACCGCGCCGGCGAGCCGCTCGACCCGGCCGCGATCGGCGCCTTCGGGCCACACCAATGCCGGCGGCCGTGCGGCTCTTGGCGTGGTAGCGGGTGAAGGCATAGGTGCCGAGCGCCCAGCCGAGCGCGAGCCGTGTCGGATCGGCGCCGCCCGGAACGGCTTCGAGCCGATAGCTTCCTTCCGGCAATGCCTCGGGCAATCCGGCGAGCGCCCACATCGCCGGGCGGCCTCGCCCGCTCGCCGAGGCCGACCAGCACCCGGGCGAGCCCGCCCTTCTCCTCCGGCACCAGCGCGAGCTTGCCGGCATCGGCGGAAAAGCCGATCGCACGCAGCCAGTTGCGCTGATACTCCGGCGCCCCTTCGAGCCACGGCGCAAGCCGGTCCTTGGTCAATGCGGCGATCGGGATCGGCGCCGCCGGTCTCGTCGATCAGGGAAAACGTCATTGGTCATCTCTCGGTCGTATTGCTGCGCGAGAGAATGGCCCCGTCGCGGCCGAATGCAAAGAGCAGCCTGCATACCCGCGCCCTTCCCGTTGCAGCGGTACGCCGAGCACCCGGTCGACCGGTCCGTGGAAATAAATCTCTCGATCCATTCGCTGCGCAGGTGCAGCGTAATCTCACTCACGGCTGCGTCGGCGACGCCTGAATCTGCGCCAAGACCTGGTCGAAGGGGTCGGTTGAGACGCGGAAGTCGCCGCGGAACGGGTTGCTGAGCGCGATGATCATGATCAGCACCAAAGCTCCCGAAATCGCCATTACGCCGACATGGCCAGATGCATGCCGATGCTCGGAACGCCGAGTAACGAGGCGAAAGCGACCGTCAGAGCGCCGCCCATCAAGGTCACGATCCAGACCACCGCCGGAACAGTGGTGTCGGCAGCCGCCAATCTCTGCTGTCGCGCATCCGATAGCTCGCATCAACGATTGTAACAGCATCGTCTGCCGGTTGCCGTCAGCCGCGCCGGAGGGTTTGAGACCGGCCGCGATCGCGTTCAATTTGTTCAGCCAGAGCGAATTGTTGGCGACCCCTACCCCTTTGGCCTGTGCCGGCCACTCGATCCTGACCACGGTCTCGACATAGCCGAGAATGCCGTCACGCAGCAGCGACCTTTCTGGGTCGGCGAACCCGAGCGAGACATTGTAGACATCGCGAACAAAGCCGGCCTCGGCATAGCTTGTGGCCTTCGCGGCGTTGTAGTGCTCCCAAACGACCATGGCGACGAAGGCCAGCAGCACCGCGAAGGTCATGCCGATGACGGTGAATATCGCGGCTGCGACGTCATTGTGTCGGCGGCGGAATTCAAGCGACAGGAACGGGCGGATCGCCAGCCCGAGCAAGATCGCGCCGAGCGCGGCTGCACCCGCCAGCAGCAGCCCGACCCCCCAGAGCGGATATTGGTAAACCATGCCGGGCTGCATCAGCATGTGCATGGTCATAGTGAACCCGGTGATCCCATACCCGTCTTAGCAGGCTGGTTGCGATGCACTGCCTGGGCCTCAACCGGGCTTCGTCGCCCGCGCAGCATGAGGCTCGTGTGCACCCCGACGCTTAACCCGTAAGGGAGCGCAGCACTGCGTAACATATCGGCCGAGGCTATCAAGGCTTCTCCCGCGGCCTTACAATGCTCGCACAGCCGGGCCGCAACGTTCATCGTGTCGCCGAAATATGCGATCTGCCGCTTCGCGACGCCGCACTCGCTGACGACGACGGGCCCTGCGTGAATGCCGGCGCGGAAACGCGGCACGACATCGAATTCGTGGGTGTAGGACGGGGCGAGGTCGATCATCCTTTCTTCGATCGCGAAGAAGCAGCTCAGTGATCGGGCATTGCGGTCAGGATCCTTGCTCAGCGGCCAGCTGACGATGACCTCGTCGCCGACATAGGCGTGGACCTCCCCGTCCAGGTCGGCAATCGGTTGGTCGATGTCGAAGAAAAACCTGGTGATCAGATCGTGCACGCGCACCTCGCCGAGTTGCTCGGCAAGCGCAGTCGAATCGGCGATATCCAGGAACATGACGATACGTTGTTCGAGTCTTGGACGATGGTAGGTCCCGAGCAAAAAGCTGCCGAGAACACGGCCGCCGATCATCCGGCGGAACTCGAAGATCGCGCCGAGGACCAGCGACGCGGTGAAAGTGATGCCGACGATCCGCGGCAGCTCGTCTGCAAGCCAGCGCCGCGACAGCGGAAAGGGGTAGAGCACAAATTGCAGTCCTATGGCGGTGATCGTCAGGACCACCGTCATCGTAAGCGCCTTGATCGCAAATTCGGCGCTAAGCGGCAACCGTCGCAAAGCGCCGCCGAGACGCGATCGTGGGACCGCTGCGAAGGTCAGGTAAACCGCCCAGCCGCTGAAAGTCAGGCCCACCGCGTGGACGCAGCTGCGAAGGTAAAACGGCGCCGTTCGCTCTTCGAGCGGGTCTAATAGGTAGCGATAGGCGATGCCGATCGCGACCGCCGCAATCAGCAGCCCCGCCAGGAAGCCGAAATGCCGACTGGCATATCGGATGACGGCAGAGAAGAACGCTGCCGCCCGACGCCGGTAGCTCGCGACGGCCCTGGCGCGCATTTGCGTCCCTGGTGTCTCAGTCTGCGCCAACGGCTCTTTCCCTCTGGCGCGAGTTTAGTTCAGGTCCTCCATTCGGCATCGGTCTGTTCCGCCGGGCGAATTTCACCGGCGATCCAGGCCGCTGGGGCGCTCAATCTGGGAGGCCGCACGGCGCGCGAACAAGACCCCGGTGCGGTGGACTACGGGCCCGGCGCCGGCGCCAGCGCCACCGCGGCTTCGCTGGTCAACAGCAGGAAGGTGAGGCTCTCCTGCAAATAAAGGCGGACCGCGGCGTCGGTATGGTTCAGATAGCCGATCGAGAAATCCTGGCCGATATGCAGGTCGAAATCGCCGCCGCGGGTGGTCAGCACAAAGCCGCCGGTGATCGCCGGCGCCCAGATGATCTCGGTCTCGACCAGCCGATGGATGTGCTGCAGTACCGGGTAGCCATGGTCCCTCGCCTCGGCGACTGCGGTATAGGGCTCGGCCCCCAACACCACCGAATAGGGGCCATTGACGCCGGCGATGCGCAGTTCGCTCAGCGCATGAGCGATCGCGTCCGGATAGTTGGCCACATCTGTCGGCAGGGTCACGACCGGGTTGCTGGTGCCTAGACGGATACCCTGGATGCCGCCCGCTTCATAGCCTTCAAAGATCGCGCTGTCCTCGGCAAAGGCGATCTTTTTCACGGCATCCTTGGTCGGCTGCCAGTCCGAATCATTGGCGCCGCGCTCGACGTCATCGATCATCTGGCGGTCGAGTTCGAAGGGCACGCGCAATTCGACCAGCGCCTTGACCTCGCGCTGGCGGGCGAGGATGCCGTCTCCCGGCGCCGCGATATTCCGCAGGTGGCCCGTGCCAACTGCCGACAGCATCGTGCCGGCCGGGCCCTGCACATCGACCACGCGCCGGCCCGCAAGGTAGCGCTTTAGGGTGCGCGAGGCCTCTTCCTCGATCTGCGCCCAGGCCGCATCGGAAATCGGCGCCAGTTCGCGGTGCAGGTTATTCATTCCGGGGGCCTCTCTTCAGCGAGCCGATGCCGAGCGAACCATCGTGCACCGGCGCGGCGGGTTGCGGGGAATCGACCGCGGGGGTCGGTGGCGGCCCGTCGACGATCACATTCTCCAAAAAAGTCGCGGTCGGCGCAAAGAACAGATTGCCGGTGACGGCGCGGCTGAAATCGAGAATGCGGTCGTAATTGCCGGGCGGCTTGCCGATGAACATGTTTTCCAGCATTTGCTCAATGGTCCGCGGCGACCGCGCGTAACCGATGAAATAGGTACCGAAGTCACCCTTCCCGACCTCGCCGAACGGCATGTTGTCGCGGACGATTTTGACTTCCTCACCGTTCTCGACAATCACCGTCAGCGCATTGTGCGCCGAGCTCGGCTTGACCGCGTCGTCGAGCTCGACATTGGACAATTTGGTGCGGCCGATGATGCGTTCTTGCGCATCTGTCGGCAGCGCGTTCCAGGCAGCCAGATCATGAAGATACTTTTGCACGATGACATAGCTGCCGCCGGCGAAGCCGGGGTCCTCGTCGCCGACGAAAACGGCGTCGTTAGCGGCCTGACCTTCCGGGTTCTCGGTGCCGTCGACAAAACCGAGCAGGTCGCGCTGGTCGAAATAGCTGAAGCCGTGCACCTCGTCGGCCGACGATACCGCGCCGCCGACCCGCTCCATGATCAGCGCCGCCAGCTCGAAGCATAGATCCATGCGCTGGGCGCGGATGTGGAACAGGATGTCGCCCGGCGTGGCGATAGCGTGCCGCGCCCCGGCCCTGAACTCGCGGAATTGGTGCAGCTCCGCCGGTCTCGGCTCGCCGAAAAGCCGGTCCCAGACCTCGGAGCCGAAGGCCGTCACGCAGGAAAGCCTGCCCTCGAGGTCGCGAAACCCGACCGCGCGCAGCAATGTGGCGAGGTCCGCGCATAACGATCGCACTGCCGCCTCGGCCTCGGCGCCCCGGTTGACCGTGACCACCAGGAAGATCGCGGCTGGCGTCAGCGGCGCTGCGGCCGGTTGCGGCACGGCGTTCGGATCACCCATCGCCGCGGGCGTTGTCATCGGATCGGACTCCATTGTCGGGCGCCCCCCCAGAATGCGTGATCCAGGCGATCAGCGCCTCCCTCCGATCCGACGATGCGACACATGGCTCTGATCCGCAAGGTTGCGGCACGCTGTCGTGGCATGCGCGAAAATCGGTTACGCGACGCCGCGCGGCTCCCGAGCCCGGATGATCGCCAGCCGACCTTCCTGCCAAAGGCAGTCGACCGCGGCAAAACCGGCCTCCCTGATCGTCTCTATTTGCGCGTCGATCCCGCCGATCAAACCAAACAAATCGTAGTCGAGGAAGACGCCGGCCGGCTTCAAAATACCGGCGACCGCGCGATAACAGGCGGCGATCTGACCGAGATCGCGCAGATTATGGATCGCGATTGCCGAGACGGCGAGATCGAACGGGCCGCCGACGCCATCGGTCCATCTCGGATCGCGCAGATCACCGACAACGTATTTCACTCGCTCGCTATGTGCAGCCAGACGTTGCCGCGCCTGATCGAGCATCGGCTGCGAATAATCCTGCAAAATCACGCGGGCGCGCGGAAAGGCACTCAGCACCTCCTCGGTCACCACGCCATAGCCGCCGCCTACATCCAATACCGTAATCTCGCCCTCTACGGCGTAGGGCGCTGCGGCGAGCATCTGCCGCAGGCGCAGGCGGCGTTCCTCGTCGCGCGTCACGTCGCGGGCAATCCATTCGTCGACATAGCTCGGCGAGTGCCAGTCGTGATGGTCGACCGAAATTCCGTCCCTCGTCGAAGACATTGCCTGCCCTCCTCGTCAGCACAGCTCCGCAGCGATCATATCCGAGGCTGCACGCTTGCAGCACCGGTCGAGTTGTGACAACCAGACGCACAATTCGAGTCACAAGGAGCTAGCTGCAGATGCCGCGCTATGATTTCGACCTATTCACGATCGGCGCCGGCTCTGGTGGGGTGGCGAGTTCGCGCCGTGCCGCCGGTTATGGCGCGCGCGTCGCGATCTGCGAGGAGCTGCGCGTCGGCGGAACGTGTGTGCTGCGCGGCTGCGTCCCGAAGAAATTGCTGGTGTACGGCGCGCAATTCGCAGACGCCTTTGCCGATGCCGCCGGCTTCGGCTGGACCGTGCCGCCGGCGCATTTCGACTGGCCTAGCCTGATCGCCGCCAAGGACAACGAAATCGGCCGTTTGTCGCAGATCTACATCAATATGCTCAATAATAGCGGCGTCGAGATCATCGACGGCCGCGGTATCGTATGCGACCCGCACACCGTCGAAGTCGCCGGACAGACCTATACCGCCGACAAGGTCCTGATCGCCGTCGGCGGGCATCCGACCGTGCCGAACATCCCCGGCATCGAGCATGTGATATCGTCGAACGAGGCGCTCGACCTGCCCCATCTGCCGCGCCGCGTCGTGATCGTCGGCGGCGGCTACATCGCGGTGGAGTTCGCGGGCATCTTCAACGGTTTCGGCAGCGAGGTCGTCGAGATCATCCGGCGCGAGGATCTGCTCTACGGCTTCGACGACGACCTTCGCGTGGCACTAGCCCAGGAAATGCGCGGCCGCGGCATTGAGATCCATACCCGCACCCAGATCGCGCGCATCGTCAAGGCGCCGCGAGAGGGCTATTCGCTCTTCACCACACACGGCCAGGAGATTTCGGCCGACCTGGTCATGTACGCGACCGGGCGCAAGCCCAACACGCGGGGTCTCGGCCTAGCCGAAGCCGGCGTGAAGCTCAACGACAACGGGGCGGTCGTCGTCGACGAATGGCAGCGCGCGACCGTGCCCAACATCTACGCAGTCGGCGATGTGACGGATCGGATCAACTTGACCCCGGTCGCCATCGCCGAAGGGCGCGCCATCGCCGAGACCCTTTACAACAACAACCCGATCAAGATGGACCACCGTGACGTCCCTTCGGCCGTGTTCAGCCAGCCGCCGATCGGGACCGTCGGACTGACCGAGGAGGAGGCGCGCCGGGAATTCGGCGAGGTCGACATCTACAGCGCCCGCTTCAAGCCGATGAAAAACACCTTGTCCGGACGCGACGAGCGCACCCTGATGAAGCTCGTCGTCGACACGCGCAGCGACCGCGTGCTGGGCTGCCACATGCTCGGCCCCGACGCGCCCGAAATCATCCAGGGTGTGGCGATCGCGGTCAAATGCGGCGCGACCAAGCGGCAGTTCGACCAGACCGTCGGCATCCATCCGAGTGCGGCCGAAGAGTTCGTCACGATGCGCGAAAAGGCCGTCCGCCCCAAACTCGCGGCGGAATAGATCGGCGGAGGGTCGGGTCCCACCTCGTAGCGAAGCGAGGGCAGCGCCGGTCACCCACCGGGAGCCGGGGTGCCCTTGCCGGCAAGTTCGGCCTCCTCTGCGGCCTCGCGTTTGGCGCGCGCCTTCTCGACCATGCGGCAGGAGATGATCGAAGCCTCGAAGAGGACGATCAGCGGAATCGCTAGGCTCGTCTGGCTGATCACGTCGGGCGGGGTCAGCACCGCCGCAACGACGAACATGATGACGATGGCGTAGCGGCGTTTCGAGGCGAGCCCGGCCGCGCTGACGAGCCCGACCCGCGCCATCAGGGTCAACAGCACCGGCATCTGAAAGGCGATGCCAAAGGCGAGCAGCAAAGTCATGACGAGCGACAGGTACTCGTTGACCTTGGCTTCGAGAACAATCGGCAATGTTCCCGGACCGCCCGGTAATTCAAAGCTGACAAAAAAGCGCCAAGCGTATGGGATCACGACGAAATACGCGAGCGAGGCACCCATCAGAAACAGCACCGGCGTCGCGAACAGGTAAGGGAAAAAGGCCCTCTTTTCGGTCTTGTAGAGGCCGGGCGCTACGAATTTCCAGATTTGCATCGCCACGATCGGAAAGGCAATGCACAGCGCCGCCCAGAACGAGACTTTGACATAGGTGAAAAAGGCTTCGGTCAGGCCGGTGTAGATCAAATGCCGTCCGGTTTGACCGGCAAAGATCACCGCGAGGGGATGGACCAGGAAACCGTAAATCCGGACCTTGAACTGATAACATACGAGAAACGCGACCATGATCGCGCCGATCGACCACATCAGCCGGTTGCGCAGCTCGATCAGGTGGTCGAGCAACGGCATCCGCCCCCCTTCGAGCTCGCCTTCTCGATCGTCCTCCATCATGGCGACCTACGGTTGAGGCGGCCTGGGGTCGCGGGCGGGCGCGCCAACCGCCGGCAACGGTTCGTCGCTCGCGGGTTCCGTCGAGCCGGGCTCGGGCGGCGCCGGCGCCGATGGCCCGGCAGCGCCCAGTGGGGGTGGGAGTGACACAGGCTGCTGCACCGCTCCCTCGATTGCCGGCTCGCCGGGCTTTGCGACCAACGACGGCAATGCTTGCGTCTTAGAAAAGCTCGGCAGTTCAGGCGGTCTCAGACTTTCGCTCAGGCTTCCGGTTGGATCGATCGTGTTGTGGAACTCCTTCTCGAGGTCGAATTCGGCCACCTTTTTGAGGTCTTGCCGCACCTCTTCGAGCTCGGCCTCACAAATCATCTGGTCGATGCTGCTCTGAAACTCTCGCGACAAGGTGCGCGCCTTGCGTACCCAATAGCCGGCGAGGCGCATCACCTTCGGCAAATCCTTTGGTCCGATAAAGACGAGCGCCACAGTCCCGATCAGCAGAATCTCTGACCAGCCCAGATCAAACAGCATCGGATCGCATTCCGCTCCGAAGTTTAGACATGGCCGAGGCTCCGCAAAACGGGCGCGATGATGTCAGAAAGGGCCGATGCCGGCAACGTCGCCCTCATTGGGGCTAACGGCCGACCGGCGACATTTCGCTCGCCATGCCGCCGTCTGTTGCGCATCTCCTTGGTGTCAGCGGCGCACCAGCCAGACCAGGGCGACGCCGGCGCAGGCGGCGGCGAGGCCAGCCATCCGCAACGTCTGCGGCGGGATCGAGACGGCCTGAGCCGCAGCCCGTTTCATGCCCTTTGGAAACAAAGCGTAGAGACAACCCTCGATCACCAGCACGAGGGCGAGCGCCGTCCACAGATCATTCATCGCCGGATCGGTCTACCCAATTACCGGCCGCGAACGATGTTCGGTTCACCGCAAACCGGGTTTCGTCGTGGTCGCCGGTTGTGGCGGCGCCGTCCCAGCCGGGTTCCCGAAGAATCGGAAAAAACTGCTGTTGGGGTTCAGCACGAACGACGTATTGTTGCCGGTGAGCGCGTCGCGATAGGCCTGCAAAGACCGATAAAAGACAAAGAAATCCTTATCCTGGTCGTACGCGTTCGCATAGATCTCGATGGCCTTGGCGTCGCCGTCGCCGCGCACCTTCTGCGCGTCGCGCTGCGCGTCGGCAAGGATCACCGTACGTTCGCGGTCGGCGTTGGCGCGAACAGTCTTCGCCGCCTGGGCGCCTTCGCCGCGGTATAATGCCGCCTGCTGCTGCCGTTCGGACCGCATGCGGGCAAAGATCGCCTCGCTGTTCTGCGGCGGCAGATCGGCGCGGCGGATGCGCACATCGACGACGTCGATGCCAAAGGGCTTGGCCTGGCCGGCGACCGCGTCGCGGATCTGCCGCATGATTGTCGCCCGCTCCGGCGACAGCAGCGCCGACAGGGTCACATTGCCGATGACTTGCCGCAGAATGCCGCTGACGAGCGCGCCGAGCCGGGCCCGCGCCGTGACTTCGGAGGCGACGGTCTGATAGAACAGCAGCGGGTTGGTGATGCGATAGCGGGCATAGGTGTCGACGATGAGCCGTTTCTGATCCGACGCGATGACCTCCTCGGGCGGCGGCTCGAAATCGAGCAGGCGCTTGTCGTAGATGATCACATTCTGAATGAACGGCTTCTTGACTTGCAGCCCCGGGGCGCGAATGACGCGGAGCGGCTGACCGAACTGCAGCACCAGCGCTTGTTCGGTCTGGTCGACGATGAAGAGCGAGCTCATTGCGAAGATGCCGGCAACGACCAGCACCGCGGCAACGGCAAATAGAACGCGCCGGCTCATCGTTCGGTCCTCATCGCCGGCTCTTCCTCATTGCTGCCCGCCGCTCGGTTGCGGTGTCGAGGTCGCGGTGTCCGACGATTGCGCCTGGGTCCCGCCGCCTGGAGCCGTGCCGCCGGGGGCGCTTGCCGCGGGCAGCGCGGCGGCCTTGCCGCCGCTGCCGAGGGTGGGCAGCGGCAAAAAGGGAAGCACCCCGTTACCGCCTTGCGCCGATTTGTCGAGGATGACCTTGTTGCTGTTCTTCAGCACCTCCTCCATGGTCTCGAGGTAGAGCCGTTCGGTGGTCACGTCCTGCGCCACCTTGAACGCGTCGTAAACCGAAAGGAAACGCGCGGCATCGCCTTGCGCGCGGGCGACGGTCGCCAGGCGATAAGCTTCGCCCTGCTGCTCGATCTGCACCGCATCGCCGCGCGCCCCGGGGATGATGCCGTTGCGATAGGTCTCGGCCTCGTTGCGCAGCCGGGCTTGGTCGGCTAGCGCCGCCTGTACATCGCGAAACGCGTCGATGACCTCGGCTGGCGGATCGACCCGCTGCAGCTGGAGCTGGGTGATCTGGATCCCGGCGCTGTAGCTGTCGAGGATCGACTGCAGCAATTGGCGGGTGTCCGCCTCGATCTTGGCCCGCCCTTCGGCCAGCGCCTGGGCGATCGGGGTTTCGCCGACGACCTCGCGCATCGCGCTTTCGGCGGCCGATTTGACCGTCAGCTCCGGGTCGCGGATGTTGAACAGATACGCCTTCGCGTCATCGATCACCCAGAAGACGGTAAAGTTGATGTCGACGATATTCTCGTCGCCAGTCAGCATCAGCGCCTCTTCAGGCAGCTGGCGTACCCCGGTCTGGCCGAGTTCGCTGGTGCCGGAACGGAAACCGATCTCGGTGCGGTTGACCCGGGTGACGCTCGGCGTCAGCACCGTCTCGATCGGGTCCGGCAGATGATAATTGAGCCCGGGCTGGGTCGTGCGGTTGTAGGCGCCAAAGCGCAGCACGATCCCGACCTCGTCGGGCAGCACCCGATAGAAGCCGCTTGCCAGCCAGATCACGAGGACGGCGAGGATGACGATCGCGATCCCGGTGCCGGTGCCGAACCCGCCCGGCATCAGGCGGCGGATCCGGTCCTGGCCGCGCCGCAGCATGTCTTCGAAATCCGGTGGATAGGGCCCGCGCCGCCCGGGGCCGCCGCCATTATTGCGCGGACCGCCGCCCCACGGGCCGCCGCCGCGAGGACCGCCGCCCCAGGGGCCGCCCCCTGACTTAGCCAGAACATCGGCCGTGAACCTTTCCGCGCCGTTGGGTCGGCCCGAGCTCGGCTTGGCTGCGGTCTCCGAGAGCGCGGCGCACGAGACGCCTGACCCGATAGAGGGCGGGTACGGGTGTTGTCAAGCAGCGCCGGCAGCCCCAAATCCGGTTTGGGCGGCTGAACTCTCAGATCGGTCGCGCCGGATCGGGTGATCCTCGCGGCGACCGTACCCTCAGCCTATTGTGCCGACTATCGGATTCGGCCGGCAGATCCGGCTGCCGCACGGACAGGGGCTGACGATCGCGTTATCCAGGTTTCGCCCGCCGCGGGCTGGGGAGTGAGATGGCCGCAATCACTGAAAAACAGATCCTCGACGCCCTCTCGACGGTTCCCGACCCCGACCGCGGGGGCGACATCGTCTCGCTCGGCATGGTCTCGGGGATGGCGATCCGCGACGGCAACGTCGCCTTTTCGATCGAGGTCGAGCCCGAGCGCGGGCCGCGGCTGGAACCGCTGCGCAAAGCCGCCGAGAAGGCGGTCGAGGCGCTGCCCGATGTGCTCTCGGTCACCGCGGTGCTGACCGCTCAGGCCGCGCCCCGCGGCCGCGTCGCGCCCCAGCCGGCGACCGCCCCGCCCGGCCGCCCCGCCGCCCCGCACGCCGCCAACCGGATGCAGCGCGGCGCCGTCCCCGGGGTCGGCGCCATTGTCGCGGTCGCTTCGGGCAAGGGCGGGGTCGGCAAGTCGACCGTCGCCGCCAATCTGGCGCTGGCGCTGAAGGCCAACGGGCTGCGTGTCGGCGTGCTCGACGCCGATATCTACGGTCCCTCGATGCCGCGCATGCTGGGGATCTCCGGACGGCCGTCCTCGCCCGACGGCAAGCGGCTGACGCCGATGGAAAATTACGGGCTGCGCTGCATGTCGATGGGATTTCTCGTCCCCGAGGACACGCCGATGATCTGGCGTGGGCCGATGGTGATGAGCGCCTTGCAGCAGATGCTGCGCGAGGTCAACTGGGGCGATCTCGACATCATGGTCGTCGACATGCCGCCCGGCACCGGCGACGCGCAACTGACCATGGCCCAGCAGGTGCCGCTGGCCGGCGCGGTCATCGTCTCGACCCCGCAGGACATTGCCCTGCTCGACGCGCGCAAGGGGCTCAACATGTTCCGCCAGGTCGAGGTGCCGGTGCTCGGCATCATCGAGAATATGAGCTATTTCCTGTGCCCGCATTGCGGCGGCCGCAGCGAGATCTTCAGCCATGGCGGCGCCCGCCTCGAAGCCGAGCGCCTCGGCACCGAGTTTCTCGGCGAGGTTCCGCTCGACCTCCAGATCCGCGAGACCTCGGACAGCGGCCATCCGATCACCGTCTCCGCCCCCAACAACCCGCACTCTCTGGTCTTCCGCGCCATCGCCGCGCGCATCTGGGAAAAAATCGCCGGTGTCGACGCCGTAGGCCGCGCCCCACCCCGCATCGTCATCGAATAACCGCGGCACAATCCAGGCGCCGCCAAGGCCTAGCGCGTCGAAAGACGCAAACGCGTCTTCTAGAAAATCAGCGAGATCAACCCTACCTGATCGTACAGGTTTAAGATGAGGATCAAATATAGCATGAAACGGATTGCCGAAATAACACTTATTGAAAATTCCACTGCTGGCAACCCACCAAAAATCTTTGCCGCCCAGACTGTCGAAATCACCCATGTGCCCGATACGGTTCAAACGAATACCGCTGGGATAGTCAGCCGAGGTCACCACCCGTCAACAATATTATGGGTTGGTGGAACCACTACGGATTTGAAAAATATTACCAATGTCAAAATCGTTGCGACCAATGGTGAGGTGTTGGTTGATGGTGAGTTAAACACTTATCACGGGGTGCCGCACGCGGTGCCTGAAGGTGTGAAATTCTTTGTCTTGAAAGCCGACTGACTTGTCTGACCGTCCGCCGGAAATTCAGGTTCTCTCGGAGTATAATGAGGACAGGACACTATGAACCCACCACAATATAACGAAATTATCGAACGCTACAATGTAGATTACCTAAAGACCCCCGGCGACTTGGCAGTCAAAAACGGCGACATCGCGATTACCAAGCGCGGTGATTTGATGCTAAACAACGACGAGTATAGTGCGTTGGATACGCTTGTTCACTATTGGCGGTTTAACGAACCTTACTTGCGTACTCTCTTTGAACTCGCACTTACGACAAAACACCGTCTCGACGCGCTCATAAAGTTGCGAGAGGACTCTCTTGACCGTTTTGTGAACCATGAACGCAACGACGAGATTTCAGCCAACGCTATCGGCACAGCATCATACGCGGGTGCGATCGTCATGGTGCTGAGCCGGTTATTGCTGGCGTTCAAAGATGACCTTAACGCGACCAATCAAGAATGGACGCAAAGCAACCCGAGGATCGAGGGATGCTCGATAGGAGCGATCATCGAAGCTGCGGCAAACAATTTTAGGCATAATGACGAGTGGTTAAAGCACGCACGGAAGCCGACGGAACAACAGCTACGCTCAATCCGCATGTTGGCGACTGCTCTGCGTGAACCTATCGCGCCGGATGGTTCTGGCCACAAACTGAGCCGCGATATTTGCCCTGAGATACTGGAACTCCTAAGCTACGGCGATTTTGAACAGCTTGCCTCAAATTATTTTACCTTCGCCAACAGCATCCCATCGGGGCGCGTCGGGCGCTAGTGGTGCAAACCAGACAGATGATTTCCCTCCGGTGCGTACCTTGACCGAGATTGCTTCGTCGCTGTGCTTCTCGCAATGACAAGCACTTACGATGTCATTGCGAGCGAAGCGAAGCTCGTAGGATGGGTTGAGCGCAGCAAAACCCATCACGGTTTGCTGCTGATCCGTGGACCCGCCCATTACTGCCTGCTAAAGGTGAAATCGCAAGTGCGGACTTGGCCGTTGTTTTGATACGCCCGCCAATTGCCGCCGCCTCGCGAGGCGTCGAAGTGCGCGGTCACGTCGTGTTCGTAAGGGACGCCCTGCACACTTCGGTCGAGGTTGTAGTGGGGATCGCCTGTCATGCCGCGCGCTTCCAAATTGGCAGCACCGTTCGGTTGAATGCGCCCATCGAGCGACAGCCAGCCCGGCTGACCGGCACGGCCGTGCTCGCCGTGGAGCGTGGCTTCCTTGACGTCGGCGGTGAACTCTACAGTGAACGGAAGAGCGCCGCCCGGAGCCTTGGGGCAGACGAGGATCACCCCCCACCTCCCATCGAAGCGGCCGGTGTCGGGTGTTGCCGACCAAGCGCTAGCGGACCAGAGCGCCGACAATAACCCGAACACAACGAGCATCCCGCGCTGCATTCCTGCTTCCTCCCGATTTGGCGTCGTGCCGCCGGAACAGTCCACGATATTCATTGGATAAAAAGCCTTACGCCGGGCGGCCGAGAAGAGCCATCAGTTCGCGCCATTCGCGGGGGGAGAGGTTGCTCGAGAGTTGGTCGACGGTCTCGCCGGCGAGGAGGCGGCGGATCACGGCGAGGCCGGTGGCGGAGATCGTAGCAGCGTTCATCCGGTATTCGAGAAAGGCGGCGTAGGTCATCGGGACCCAGCGCTTCACGGTGTCGAGCATCGCCTCGGCATAGGCGCGGATCTCGTATTGCGCATGCGGATCGGCGCGCAACGACAGGAAATGCAAGAGGTTGTGGAGGTCAGTCTTCCAATACCATTGCGTATAGAAGCCAAGCGTCAGGTTGATGCGCGCCAGTTCCCGCGCGAGGCCGGGCCGGTCCGGGTCGAGAGCGGCGCCCGAGGCGTCCTCGTTCAACAGTTCGGCATAGCCGGCATAGGCGCGTTCGGCATCCTCGCGCAGCAGATCAAGAACCCGGCGCGCCGCCTCCCCTTCCAGAACCTCGCCGCGCCCTTGTCGGTTCGCGGTCGCCTGCGCCGCCAAATGCTCCGGCGCCGGCACATAGAACTCGTTGTCCAGGACCGAATACCGCGCGGAGTATTCATTGACGTTGGCGGTGCGGTGGCGGATCCACTGCCGAGCGACAAAGATCGGCAATTTGACGTGGTACTTGATCTCGCACATTTCGAACGGGGTCGTGTGGCGATGGCGCATCAGATAGTTGATCAGCCCCTGATCCTCGCTGACCCGGCGGGTGCCGCGGCCATATGAGACGCGCGCCGCCTGCACGACCGCGGCATCGTCGCCCATGTAATCGATGACCCGGACAAAACCGTGATCGAGCACCGGCAGCGGCTCGTAGAGAATCTCCTCCAATGCCGGCACCGTCGCCCGCCGCGTCGGGCGTTCCTCGCCCCGTTGCCCTTCGATTTGGGCTTGTTGTTGCTGGGTGAGCCGCATCTGTGACCTCGCTGCCGGAAGGCGACGGGATTGCGTTCCCTTGCCTGCCGCCTTATATCTGCCCCGTCGGTTTACCGACTATGGCGATACACGGCTTGCGGAATAAGCGTTGCGGACCCGGGGGCAGTACCCGGCGCCTCCACCACTCTCCGCCGGCCCCGCAGGCGAATCGGGCCGGCGGCTCACGGGGGCGAAACAGGCTCGACGCGCGTGGTAAAGGTAAGATCCGTCGCCCGGCATGATACCACCGTTATCGGGTCATAACCTAGATGCGAACGATAACTTCGCAACAGAGGCGCTCGCGGCCTAACCCTTAACGGGGTAAAAGCCTAAAGCAAATCGCGGTCCGAGGGGCACCGGGCAACAGAAGCCCCTCACTCGCCTTGTCCGCCACCCCATGCCAGCGAGCCGCCGAGTATGGCCCAGGATCTCTTCCGCTACGACAAGATGGTCGAGACGGCGCTGCGCGGCGTCGCGCGCCAGGCGCTGACGATCGCCGCACGCGACGGTCTGCCCGGCGACCATCACTTCTACGTCACCTTTCGCAGTTCGGACCCCGGGGTCGTATTGCCGCCGCAGCTCTTGGCCAAGTATCCCGAAGAAATGACGATCGTGCTGCAGCATCAGTTCTGGGGCCTCGAGGTCGGGGACGATGCCTTTTCCGTGACGCTGAGTTTCAGTGGCCGGGTGGAGCGGCTGACCATTCCGCTCGCCGCGATCACCGGCTTCGCCGACCCCTCGGTCAAATTCGGTCTCCAATTCGCGGCGCCGGTGGAGGCGCCGGCCGAAGAGGCCAAGCTTCCCGCGCCTGCCGCCCGCCGAGACCGCGCCGCCGGGGCGGGCGGCCGCGGAAATCGTCACCCTCGACCGGTTTCGCAAACGCTAGCGTTTACTTGACGCGGGCTCACAAACGGCGATCCTGCGACCGAATTCGATTGCGGAGCGACGCATGAGCGAGAGCGAGAGCACCTACCACGAGCTGTTTCCGCTCGGCGCGGATCGAGGCGCCCTATCGCAAGCTGACCGGCGACCATGTGTCGATCGGCGATTTCGAGGGCGGCGCATCGTCAAGGTCGATGCCCGAGGCGCTGACCCTGCTCGCGGCCCAGGCCTTCGCCGACAGCGCGCATCTGCTGCGCCCCGGCCATCTCGCTTCGCTGCGCGCGATCCTCGACGATCCGGAGGCCTCCGCCAACGACCGGTTCGTCGCCTTCGACCTGTTGAAAAACGCCAATATCGCCGCCGGCCGGGTGTTGCCGATGTGCCAGGACACCGGCACCGCGATCGTCATGGGCAAAAAGGGCCAGCAGGTCTGGACCGGGGGCGACGATGCCGCGGCGATCTCGGCCGGCATCCGCCGCACCTATACCGAGACCAATCTGCGCTACAGCCAGGTGGCGCCGTTGTCGATGTACGAGGAGGTCAACACCGGCGACAACCTGCCGGCCCAGATCGATCTCTATGCCGAGCCCGGCGACGCATACAAATTCCTGTTCATCGCCAAGGGCGGCGGCTCGGCCAACAAGAGCTTCCTCTATCAGCAGATCGAAGGCGGTGCTGAACCCGAAATCGCTGCTCAAATTCCTCGACGAGAAGATCCGCACCCTCGGCACCGCCGCCTGCCCGCCCTATCACCTCGCGATCGTCATCGGCGGCACCTCGGCCGAGATGAATTTGAAGACGGTCAAGCTCGCGAGCTGCCGCTATCTCGACAGCTTGCCGGCCGAGGGCAATCGCTGCGGCCAGGCCTATCGCGACCGCGAGTTCGAGGCCGAGGTGCTCGAATTGACCCGCGGCCTCGGCATCGGCGCGCAGTTCGGCGGCAAGTATTTCTGCCACGACGTGCGGGTCATCCGCCTGCCGCGCCACGGCGCCAGCCTGCCGATCGGCATCGGCGTGTCGTGCTCGGCCGACCGCCAGATCCTCGGCAAGATCACCGCCGAGGGCGTGTTTCTCGAAGAGCTCGAAACCAACCCGGCGCGTTTCCTGCCCGAGATCGACGAGGCCGCGCTCGGCGGCGAGGTGGTGCCGATCGACCTGAACCGGCCGATGGCCGAGATCCGCCGCACCCTCTCGCAATATCCGATCAAGACGCGGCTCAGCCTGACCGGTCCGCTGATCGTGGCGCGCGACATCGCCCACGCCAAATTGCAGGAGCGGCTCGACCGCGGCGAGGGGCTGCCCGACTACGTCAAGGACCATCCGATCTATTACGCCGGCCCGGCAAAGACGCCGCAGGGCTACGCCTCGGGCTCGTTCGGGCCGACCACGGCCGGGCGCATGGACAGCTATGTCGACGCTTTCATGGCGGCGGGCGGCAGCTTTGTCACCCTCGCCAAGGGCAATCGCGGCGCCGAAGTGCGCGACGCCTGCCGCCGGCATGGCGGCTTCTATCTCGGCTCGATCGGCGGGCCGGCGGCGCGCCTGGCGCTCGAATGCATCAGCAAGGTCGAGCTTCTGGAATATCCCGAGCTCGGCATGGAAGCGATCTGGCGCATCGAGGTGGTCGATTTCCCGGCCTTTATCGTCATCGACGACAAGGGCAACGATTTCTTCGCCGGACTGACGTGAGCGCGAATCCTGATCGGGCGGGGTGCGAGGGCCGGTTGGCGCAGGATGCGGGACTACCGCAAGACGAATTGGTGGCGGCGCTGGCGCGCGGCGAAAAGGGCGCCTGGCAGGCCTTTGTCCGGCGCTATGCCGGTCTGGTCGCCGCCGCAGTGCGCGGCCTCGCGCGCGACCCCGGCGAGGTCGAGGACCTGGCCCAAGAGGTCTTTCTGCGCCTGTGCCGCAACGATTTTCGGCTCCTGCGCAGCTATGACCCGGCACGGGCCGGGATCTCGACCTGGATCACGATCGTCGCCCGCAGCACTGCCCGCGACGCGCTGCGCCGGCATCGGCCGGTCGCAGTGCCGATCGATATGGTGCCGGAGGCTCGGCTCGCCGTCGACCCGGTCGAGCCGGTGCGCAAGCTCAAGCTGCCGGAGGCGCTGCTGTCGCCGCGGCAACGGGAAATCCTGTCCATGCTCTATGATCGCGACATGGAGGTCGCGGAGATCGCCGCCGCGCTCGGCATCGACCCGCAAACCGTCCGCAGCACCCATCACAAGGCGATGATCAAGCTGCGCGCCCATTTCAAGGCCAAAGTGGAATGAGCGAGCAAACCATAAGGTTTCGGGGATGCGGGTGGCCCGGTCCGCGTAAATGTCCGCAGAGACAGGTGCGATGAACCGAACCAGCGAAGAAGCCGGAAAGTCGGGGGAATTCGAGCGGGGGCGCTCCTTGTGGCGTCGCTGCCAATCGGCCGACGCCCCGTTGGACGAGGCGGCGCGCTTTCTCGATCTTGCCGCCTTCGCCGAAGGGCTCCTCGATGAGGAGGAACACGACCGGGTGGCTGCCGACCTCGCCACCGATCCGGTCGCAACCGCGGACGTTGCCGCCGCGCTGGCGCTCGGTCGCGGCCTCGCCGCCCTGCCGGCCGAAACCGGGCGCATTATCGCCCGGGCGAGCGCCCTCATCTCCGAAGCGCCAGCCGAGCCCGGGCTTGTGCTGCCCTTCCACGCATTGCCGGCGCACAGCCGCATCCTCCAGGGTTTGGCCCAGTGGGGCAGTCTCGCCGCGGCAATCGTAGTGGCGAGTTGGCTCGGCTTCGCCATGGGCAGCGGCGCCTCTCTCGATCTCAGTCAGCCCCGCCAGCAGAGCCAGGTCGGCGTCGACAGCCTTCTGCCGGAAGTGCTCGACCCGGCGACCGGCTTTCTGCGCGATCTCGGCGAAGGTCAGCAGACGTGACTGTCGTCCAGGCTGCCGCCCGCCGCGGAACCCGATTTCATCTGCTGAAGGCGCTGTTGGCGCTGTCTCTGGCACTCAATCTTTTCTTCGTCGTCGGTGCCTTGTGGATCCGCATTCACACCCCACCACCGCCGATCAGCCCCGAGCAGCGACTTGAGGACATGGCCGGCGAACTCGGGCTCGACGCGCAGCAAAAGGCCGCCTTTGCCCATTATTCGCAAGCCATGCGCGAGCGAATGCAAGCAATGCGAGATGCAGTTCGGCCGCAAGTCGCTAAGGCCTGGTCCGAGGTGGCCAAGCCCCAGGCGGACGAGACCAAGGTCATGCAGCTGATCGACGCGGCCGCGTCGACGCGGCGTCGCTTCGTTCACGATCTGACGACCACAACCCTGGCATTTTTGGCGACGTTGTCACCTGAGCAGCGGACCAAGTTTGTCACTCTGATCCACCAGGGACCACGCCCCTGGTCGCCGCCGCGAGGCGGTCACGACGACGCCCGATAGATAGCCCCTCCTCTTATACCAGCAACACCGTCAGCGCCCCTGCACCGGCAGGATCGGCGGCAGCGGGTTGAAGTTCAGCGGGGCGGCATTTTCAATATTCTCGCGGCTCGGCAGCTGAACGGCATTCCAGCCGCCACCCAAAGCCTGGATTAGGCTGGCGCTCGCGACGAGCCGGCTTTCGCGGATCGTCAGCGCCGTTTCGGCGTCGCTAAGCGCGGTCTGCTCGGCGACGATGACGCTGGTATAGGCGACGGTGCCTGCTAGATATTGGTTATTCAGGACACGAACCGCTTCACGCGCCGAAACGACGGCAGCGTCTTGGACTGTTGCCTCTTCGGCGAGGATCCGCAGCGCGGCGAGCTGGTCCTCGACTTGCTGCAACGCGGTCAGCACAGTCTGCCGATAGTCGGCAAGGTCTTCATCGAAGACCGCAACCGCCGATTGGACTTGGGCGTTGCGCAGGCCTGCGTCGAATACTGTCTGGGCCAGGTTCGCGCCGAACGACCAGAATTCGCCGGTTTCACCGATGAGCTTATTCAACGATGCGGCGGAAGTGCCGGCATCGGCTGACAGCGTAATTGTCGGGTAGAAGGCGGCGACCTCGACCCCGATCTCCGCGTTGGCCGCTTGCATCGTCCGCTCGGCGGCGGCGATGTCGGGGCGGCGTTCGAGCAAGGCCGAGGGCAGCCCGGGCGGGATCTCCGGCATCTCCTCTACGTAATCGGTGGGCTCGATCGTCAGTTCGGCCGGCGGGACCCCGATCAAGACGGCAATTGCATGCTCGAATTGCGCCCGGGTTACTCCAGTCGCGATCGCCTGCGCCTGTGTGGACTGCAATTGGGCCTGGGCCTGCGAAACATCCGATTGCGCTGCCGTGCCGGCGGCATATTGATTTTGGGTAATGCGGAGCGACTCGGCGAAGTCTTTGGCCGATTGGTCGAGCAGCCGCTTCAACTCGTCTGCGATGCGCAATTGCAAATAGTCGCCGGCAAGCGTGCCCTGTGCCGAGAGCCGCGCATTGGCGAGATCGGCGGCACTTGCCTGCGCCGTTGCGACATTGGCCTCGACCGTGCGGCGGACCTGACCCCAGAGATCGGGGGTCCAGCTCGCTGCGACATCGTCGCTGAAAAAGCTCCCGATGTGGCCACCGTTTCCGACCACGAAGGATGACGAGCCGGTGCCACTCGAGGCGCTGCCACCGCTGCGCGAGCGCTGGGCCTGCAGGCCGACGGTTCCGGTCGGGAAAAAGCCGGCGCGGGCTTCGGCGACAATCTCTTCCGCTTGGCGCAGCGCCGCGGCGGCGGCCTTGAGGTTCTGGTTCGAGATGTCGATGCGCCGCTCAAGCCCGTCGAGGACCGGATCGTTGTAGATCGCCCACCACGCGCCGCGACTGATCGTGTCATTCGGCTGGCCGAGCTTCCATCCCGGCTGCGGCCGCGCCTCCTTGTATACCGCCGGTACCAGAGCTGCGGGGCGGTGGTAGTCCGGGCCGACCGTGCATGCCGAAAGGACAACGGCGCCGGCGACGACGCCCCTCAATGCGGCGGGTCTCATTCGCCGGGTTCGGGAACCTGTCGCGCATCGAGGCGCGGCTGGCCTGTGCGCCAGCGCCGCTGCGCCCACAGGCGGAACCGGTCGAGATAGAGATAAATCACCGGTGTGGTGTAAAGCGTCAACACTTGGCTGACCATCAGCCCGCCGACAATCGAGATGCCGAGCGGGCGGCGCAATTCGGCGCCTTCGCCAAATCCGATCGCCAACGGAAGCGCCCCAAGCATCGCCGCCATGGTGGTCATCATGATGGGCCGAAACCGCTTGAGGCAGGCCTGATAGATCGCCTCGCGCGAGCTCAATCGCAGGCTGCGTTCCGCGTCGAGGGCGAAGTCGATCATCATGATCGCGTTCTTCTTGACGATCCCGATCAGCAGGATCACGCCGATCAGTGCGATGATGCTGAATTCGGTGTCGGTCACGATCAGCGCCAGCACCGCCCCGACCCCGGCTGAAGGCAAGGTCGACAGAATCGTGATCGGGTGGACATAGCTCTCATAGAGTACGCCCAGGACGATGTAGACGGCGAGCAATGCGGCGGCGATCAGTACCGGTTCATTCGCCAAGGATTGCTCGAAGACTTGCGCGGTGCCCTGAAAGCTGCCATGGACCGTCGCCGGCATGCGTAGCCGGCTGACCGCTTCGTCGATCGCCTGCTGCGCCTGCCCGAGCGATACGCCCGGCGCCAGGTTAAAAGAGATCGTCGCGGCGACAAACAGGCTCTGGTGATTGACCGCAAGCGGCGTGTTGCCCGGTTGGAAGTGGGCAATGGCGGAGAGCGGCACCATGGTTTCGGACGCTGTACTGACCGAGGCACCGGTCGAAGTGGCGCCGTGGCCGGTATTGGCAAGCGAATTGTTCGCCTGGTTGCGCGCGGTGTCGCTGGCGATCGCACTGGCACTGGTGCTGGCCACGGCCCCGATCACGGCATTATTGGCGACCGTGGTCGCAGCGCTGTTGGTGATCATGGTCGCCGCATTGTTGGCAACCGTCGTCGCCGCGTTGCTTACGGCAGTGGTAGCCGCGTTGTTAGTGGTTGCGCTGGCTGCATTGTTGGTCGTCGGAGCGGCGGCGACCGTTCCTGCCAGCGCATTGGTCGACTGCGTCCCGCTGACCGTGCCGCCAGCAGTGCTGACATAGATGTCTTTCAGGGTCTCAGGATTTTGCCAGAACTGAGGCGCGGCCTCCATCACGACGTGATATTGGTTCTGCGCAGCATAGATCACCGACACTTGGCGCTGGCCGAAAGCGTCGTAGAGGGTGTTATCGATCTCGGCGACGTTGAGCCCGAGGCGCGCGGCGGTGGCGCGGTCAATCACGAGATCGCTCTCCAGCCCCTTTTGCTGCTGGTCAAGGTTGACCTCAGTGATGCCCGGCAGCTTCTGCAGCGCAGCTTCGACCTTGGGCGCCCACTCGTAGATTTCGCCAGCATCGTCGCCTAACAGCGTATACTCATATTGCGCTAAGCTCGCGCGCCCCCCAACCCGGATGTCGCTTGCCGGCTGGAGAAAAAGCCGCGCCCCGGCAACCTGGTTGAATTTGGGGCGCAGCCGGCCCATGACCCGCTCCATCGACACGTGTCGCTCGGACAACGGCTTTAATACGACGAATACGAAGCCGCCATTGGTCTGGCCACCGCCGGTAAAGGCGCTGACGCTCTGGACCGCCGGATCCTGCCGAATGATGTTGACGAACTGCGTCAGTTTCTTTTCCATCAGCTGGAAGGAGATGCTCTGATCGGCCTGAATGCCGCCGAACATCAGTCCGACATCTTGAGTGGGAAAGAAGCCCTTTGGAATGATGATGCTGAGATAGATGCCCAGGCACAGCGTCGCCAACAGGCTCAGCATCACGAGCGACGGCCACTGGAGCGCTCGGCGCAGGGTACGGTCGTACAGTCCGAGGATCGCCACAAAGGTGCGCTCGCTGGCACGGTACAGCCTGCCAGGTTTGTGGTTGCGCGGGTCACCGAGCACATACGCGCACATCATCGGCGTAGTGCTCAGTGAAACGGCGAGGGAAATCGCGATCGCGACCGACAGGGTCATCGCGAACTCGCGAAACAGCCGGCCGACGATACCGCCCATCAGAAGGATCGGGGCAAAGACCGCGATCAGTGACAGGCTCATCGACAGTACGGTAAAGCTGACTTCGCCCGCGCCTTGTACCGCCGCTTGCATCCTGGTCATGCCGGCTTCCATGTGCCGGGTGACGTTCTCCAGCACGACGATCGCATCGTCGACGACGAAGCCGGTCGAAATCGTCAGCGCCATCAGCGAGAGGTTGTCGAGACTATAGCCCAAAAAAAACATGACCCCGAAGGTGCCGATCAGGGAGACCGGCACCGCTACGCTTGGGATCAAGGTCGCGCGCACGTTGCGCAGGAACGCGAAGACGACGAGTACGACGAGAATTATCGCGATGATCAGAGTGCGCTCGACGTCGTGCAGCGAGGAGCGGATCGTGATCGTCCGGTCCAACGTCATTGTGACATTGATGGCGCTCGGGATCGAAGCCTCGAGTTGCGGCAAGATCGCTTTGACGCGATCGACTGTGTCGATAATGTTGGCGCCCGGTTGTTTGTAAAGAAAGACCAGCACCGCCGGCTTGCCGTTAGCGAGGCCCTGATTGCGCAGATTCTCGACCGAATCTTGAACCTCCGCGATATCGGTCAGATGCACCGCGGCGCCGTTACGGTAGGCGATCACTAGCGGCCGGTAGTCAGCCGCATGACTGGCTTGGTCGTTGGTATAGATCTGAAACCGACGGTCGCCGTCTTCCAGCGCGCCCTTGGGACTGTGCGCGTTGGCCGAGGCGAGCGCCGCGCGCACGTCTTCGAGGCCGATCCCGTATTTGAACAACGCCGGTGGATTGAGCTCGACCCGCACCGCCGGTAGCGAGCTGCCGCTGATCACCACCTGCCCGATGCCGTCGATCTGCGACAGCGCCTGTTGCACGACCGTCGAGGCGGCATCGTATATCTGCCCGCGCGTCAGCGTCGCCGAGGTCATGGCCAGGATCGCGATCGGCGCGTCCGCCGGGTTGACTTTTCGGTAAGTCGGGTTCTGGCGCAGGCTGGTCGGCAGATCGGCGCGGGCGGCGTTGATTGCAGCCTCGACGTCGCGGGCGGCGCCGTCGATGTTACGATCGAGGTTGAATTGCAAGGTGATGCGCGTCGTGCCGACCGTACTCGACGAGGTCATCTGGCTGACGTCGGCGATGACGCCGAGATGGCGTTCGAGCGGCGTCGCCACAGTTGTGGCCATCGTGTCCGGGCTGGCGCCGGGCATCGTCGCCGTCACCGAAATGGTTGGAAAATCGACCTGCGGCAGTGGCGCCACCGGCAACTTCGAGAAAGCGAAGAAGCCGGCCAATGCGACCCCGATCGTCAGCAAAGTCGTCGCGACCGGCCGCTTGATGAACGGCGCACACGGATTCACCGCAGCGCGCTCTCCGGCGCAGCCCTGCCGCCGCTCGTGCTCCGGCGGACCCACTCGCCCAGCCGGTCGAAGCCGAGATAAATGACCGGGGTCGTAAACAAGGTCAGCAACTGACTGACGATAAGCCCGCCGACAATCGTCACGCCCAGAGGGTGGCGCAGCTCCGAGCCCACCCCGGTGCCGAGCATCAGCGGCAAGGCCGCAAATATCGCCGCCATCGTCGTCATCAGGATTGGCCGGAAGCGTAACAGACAGGCCTGATAGATCGCCTCGCGCGGCGTCTTGCCCTCGTTGCGCTCGGCGTCAAGGGCAAAGTCGACCATCATGATCGCATTCTTTTTGACAATGCCGATCAACAGGATGATGCCGATGATGGCGATCACGCTCAGATCACTGCCAACGATCATCAACGCCAATAGAGCGCCGACCCCGGCCGAAGGCAGAGTCGAAAGGATCGTGATCGGGTGAATGAAGCTTTCGTAAAGCACGCCCAACACGATGTACATCGCGATGATCGCCGCGATAATTAGGATCAGCTCGTTGCCGAGTGCTGCCTGAAAGGCCAGTGCAGCGCCCTGGAACACGGTGATCATGCTGGCCGGCAGCCGGATCTCCTTTTCGGCCTGTTGTATGGCATCGACTGCCTCGCCGAGCGAGGCGCCGGGCGCCAGATTGAACGACACCGTCGTCGACGGGAACTGCCCGAGATGATCGATCTCCAGCGGTGCCGTCTGCTCCTGGACCTGCGCAATCGTAGACAGCGGGACCTCACCGTTTGCGGCAGTCGACGACGGCAGGTAGATCGTTCCCAGGGAGGCCAAGGATTGCTGCTGCAGCGGATCCGCCTCGAGGATTACCCGATACTGGTTCGACTGGGTAAAAATCGTCGAAACGATGCGCTGGCCGTAGGAATCATAGAGCGCATTGTCGACGGTTGCCGGGGTGATCCCAAAGCGCCCCGCTGTGGGACGGTCAATATTGACATATGCCGAAAGGCCGTTCTGCGAAAAGGTGCTCCCGACATCCTCGATCTGTGGGATTTCCTCCAGCCGCTGCAGTAATTTCGGGACCCAAATTGCGAACTCGGCTGAGTTGGCGTCTTCGAGCACGAATTGGTACTGGGATCGGCTGACTGTCGCGTCGATTGTCAAATCCTGTACCGGCTGCATGTAGAGTGTGATCCCGTCGACTTTTGCCGTCTCTCTCTCCAGTCGCCTGATAATGTCGCTGGCCGAACTTTGACGCTGATCGCGCGGCTTCAGGTTGATCAGAAAACGGCCGCTGTTGAGGGTCGTGTTGGTGCCGTCAACGCCAATGAAGGACGTGAGGCTGTCAACATCGGGGGCGTCGAGAACCACTGCCGCCAATGCCTGCTGGCGATTGGACATCGCGGCGAAAGACACCGAGGGCTCGGCCACCGAAATGCCCTGGATCAGGCCGGTGTCCTGCACCGGAAAGAAGCCCTTGGGGATGACGACGTAAAGCAGCACGGTCAGGGCGAGGGTCGCGACCGCCACCAGCAGAGTCAGCGGCTGATGATCGAGCACCCAGTTCAACACCCGGCCGTAGCGGGCGATCAGCGCATCGAACCATTCTCCACTCTTGCGCGCGATCCACAGCATTTCCGATGGCCGTTGGTGGCGCAGGATCTTGGCGCACATCATCGGCACCAGGGTCAGCGCCACCACCGCGGAGATGACGATGGTGACGGCAAGAGTGATGGCAAACTCGCGAAACAACCGGCCGACCACGTCGGGCATAAACAGCAGCGGGATCAGCACCGCGATCAGCGAGATCGTCAGCGAGATGATCGTAAACCCGATCTGCGCCGAACCCTTCAGCGCCGCTTGCAATGGCGGATCACCAACTTCGATATATCGAGATATGTTCTCGATCATCACGATCGCGTCGTCGACGACAAAGCCGGTCGCGATCGTTAGCGCCATCAGCGACAGATTGTTCAGGCTGAACCCCGCCAGATACATGAACGCGAGCGTGCCGACGAGTGAAAGCGGCACCGAGAGGCTCGGGATCAGGGTCGCGGACGGGCTGCGCAAAAACAGGAAAATCACGGCGACGACCAGCACAACCGCTAGCCCGAGCTCGAATTCGACATCGGCGACCGAGGCCCTGATCGTCGTGGTGCGATCGGTCACGACTTCGACGTTGACCGCCTCAGGAAGCGACGCCTGAAGCGCGGGCAGCAGTGACTTGATCCTGTCGACAACGGCGATGACATTGGCATTGGGCTGGCGCTGGACGTTGACGATGACTGCCGGCTCGGTATTGACCCAGGCGGCGAGCTTGGTGTTCTCGGCGGCGTTCTCGGCACGGGCGACATCGGAGAGCATGACCGGCGCGCCGCTCCGATAGGCGACGACCAGATCGTTATAATCGGAGGCCTTTTTGATCTGGTCATTGGCGTTGATCGTGTAGGCTCGGCTCGGCCCATCGAAATTGCCTTTGGGGGTGTTGACGTTGGCATTGGCCAGAGTCGTGCGCAGATTGTCGATGTTGAGCCCATAGGCGGCGAGCTGGAGATTGTTCGCCTGGATGCGCACCGCCGGGCGGTTGCCGCCACTGATGCTCACCAGGCCGACGCCGGGCAGTTGCGAGATCTTCTGCGCGAGCCGGGTGTCGGCAAGGTCCTCCAACTGGGTCAGGGGCAATGTCTTCGACGTCAATGCCAGGGTCAGGACCGGCGCGTCGGCCGGGTTGACCTTGGCGTAGATCGGCGGCGCCGGCAGATCCGAGGGCAGTAGATTACCCGCCGCGTTGATCGCCGCTTGGACTTCCTGCTCCGCCACATCGAGACTGAGATCGAGGCTGAACTGCAGGGTGATGACCGAGGCCCCGGCCGAGCTCGTCGAGGACATCTGGTTCAGCCCGGGCATCTGGCCGAACTGCACTTCGAGCGGCGCGGTAACCGAGGAAGTCATCACATCGGGGCTGGCGCCGGGATAGAACGTCTGCACCTGGATCGTCGGATAATCGACCTCGGGCAATGCCGAGAGCGGCAGAAACCGGTAGGCGAAGAGCCCGACCAGCATAATCGCCGCCATCAGCAGCGTCGTCGCGACCGGGCGCAGAATGAACAGACGAGACGGGTTCATTGCGCGGGCTGGTGTCCGCCTCCGTGGCCCTTGCCCTGGCGCCGGGTATGAGGCCCGGCGCCGTTCGCCGGCCTGCCGGAAGCGCCGGCCCCGCCCCCGCCGGCTGAAACGAGCGTAACCTTGGCCCCGTCCTTCAGCCGGTCGGCGCCATCGTCGACAACGCTCTGGCCGACTTGCAGCCCCGAGAGGATCACGACGCGCTGACCGTCGGTCGGGCCGAGCTTTACCTTCTGCACCGACACCGTGTTACCCGGCTTGACCAGATAGACAAAAGTGCCGGGGGCGCCGCGTTGGATCGCCGAGCTTGGGACGATATCCACGCCTTGCAGTGTCTCGACCAACAGCTTGATGTTGACGAACTGGTTTGGAAATAGGCTCTCGTCTAGGTTGTCAAAGGTTGCCCGAAGCTTGACCGTACCGGTCGTGGTGTCGATCTGGTTGTCGATCGTGTCGAGTTTGCCGACTGCGAGTTGGGTCGCTCCGGTGCGATCGTAGGCGGTGGTGGGCAATGTTGCACCCACGTGCCACTGTTTCAGCACCTCGGGCAAATTGTCCTCGGGCAGGGTGAAGATGACGGATATCGGCTGCAGCTGGGTGACGACGACGATGCCGTTGGCATCGCTGGTTTGCACGTAATTGCCTGGATCGACCTGGCGCAGGCCGACCCGGCCGGTAACCGGCGAGATGATATGGGTATAGGTCAGGTTGAGCTTTTGGGCGTCGATCTGGGCCTGGTCCAACATGATCTGGGCCCGATCCTGGCCCACGGTCGCTACTTGGGTGTCGCGCGTCTGCGTCGCGATCGAATTCTGCGCGACGAGAGTGTTATAGCGCTTCAGGTCGAGCTCGGCGTCCTTCAAGGTTGCCTGGTCCTTGGCAAGCTGGGCCTGAGCCTGCTCAAGCGCCACCTGGTAGGGGCGCGGGTCGATCTGAGCGAGAAAGTCTCCCTTTTTTACGTGCTGGCCTTCCTGGAAGGCGACCGACATCAGATAGCCGTTGATTTGGGTCTTGACCGTAACCACGGCCAACGGGGTGACGGTGCCGAGCCCGCTCAAAGTGACCGGCATATCGCCGGTTTGCACCGTCGCCGTACCAACTGGCACCGGAGCGCCGAAAGCGGCGCGCCCACCCGGGCTCGGTTGCTTGCCAGGCCGCGGCAAGTACCACACCGCCGCCCCGATGATGGCCACCACCAGCAGCAGCCAGAGGATCGGCCGCAGCCGCGACCGGCGGCGCCCCGTCCTCGGGGAAATTTCCGTCGGCCGGACCACAGGCTCCTCGCTGCCCGGACCAAACTCGTCGCCGGGTTCTCTCGCCCGTCTCGGTGGAGCGTCGATATCGCTGCGCTGCTCGTCCATCGTCGTCTAACGAAAACCTCACCGAGGCGAGCTTAGCAAGCCCGCAACCGCGCGTCCCCTGCGCCGCGGCAGCCGATTATAGGCCGCCCTGGCGCGTGGCATCCCGGCGCGCGCAAACCCCCTTTCGTCACACTGTCCTATCGTCTCAAATGGGATATCGCAATTCGGACGGTTGAGGTCGCACCATGGCGGCAAATCTTGCTCCTCTCAGCGGCGGCCAACTCGTCGTCGCCGCGCTGCGGGCGCATCGGGTCGAGATGGCCTTCAGCGTCGCCGGCGAGAGCTATCTCGAAGTGCTCGATGCGCTTTACGACGCCCCCGAGATCCATCTCGTGACCTGCCGCCAGGAGGGCGGTGCAGCATTTATGGCCGAAGCCTACGGCAAGCTCACCGGCAAACCCGGGGTGCTGCTGGTGACCCGCGGGCCGGGCGCCTGCAACGCCTCGATCGGCGTCCACACTGCGTTTCAGGAATTCGACGCCGATGGTCGTGCTGGTCGGCCAGGTGGCCCGCCACCAGATCGACCGCGAAGCCTTTCAGGAGGTCGATTTCCGCCGCATGTTCGCGCCGCTTGCCAAATGGGTGGCGCAGATCGACCTGGCCGAGCGCGTGCCCGAGTTGGTCAACCAGGCGTTCCAGGTCGCGACTTCCGGGCGCCCCGGCCCGGTCGTCCTGGCGCTGCCCGAGGACATGCTGCGCGACCGCGCTGTGGGCCCAATCTCCGGCCCCTACCGTCCCGTGCGCGCCCACCCCGGCGCTGCCGATCTCGCCGAGTTGCGGCGGCTGCTCGCGGCGGCGCAGCACCCGATGATGCTGGTCGGCGGCAGCGGCTGGAGCGACGCGGCCTGCCGCGACATCACCCGTTTTGCGGTGGCGAACGATCTGCCGGTCTGCTGCTCGTTCCGGCGTCAGGATATCGTCGACAATTGCTCGCCATGCTTTGTCGGCGACCTCGGCACCGGGGCGAGCCCGACGCTGGTCGCGCGGGTCAAGGAATCCGACCTGTTGCTGGCGGTGGGCGCGCGCATCGGCGAGATCACCTCGCAATCCTATACACTGATGAGCATCCCCGATCCGGGTAAGTCCCTGATCCATATCCATCCGGCCGCCGAAGAATTGGGCCGCGTCTTTCGTCCGAGCCTGGCGATCCAGTCGGGCATGCCCGAGTTCGCTGCTGCCGCGGTGGCATTGGAGCCGGCGGCGGCGCACTGGTCAGCCTGGCGGGCGGCGGCGCGCGTCGAGTACGAGGCGGGGCTTCTCCCCTCCCCTGCGAGCGGCAGCGCCGCGCTCGATCTCGGCCAAGTCATGGGCTGGCTGCGCGAGCGCCTACCGGACAACGCGATCGTCACCAGCGACGCCGGGAATTTCAGCGGCTGGCCCAACCGTTTTCTGCAATACCGCCGGCCGGGGCGCCAGCTCGGCCCGACCAGTGGTGCGATGGGCTACGGGGTTCCGGCCGCGGTCGGGGCGAAGCTCGTCCATCCAAATCGTCTGGTGGTCGGATTTTGCGGCGACGGCGGCTTTCTGATGACTGGGCAGGAATTGGCGACGTCGGTCGCCGAGGGCGTCGGCCCGATCATCCTCCTATTCAACAATGGGATGTTCGGCACGATCCGCATGCATCAGGAGCGCCGCTTCCCCGGCCGCGTCGTCGGCACCGCGCTGGCGAACCCCGATTTTGTCGCCCTCGCCCGCGCCTATGGCGCTTTCAGTGCGCGGGTGACCCGCACCGAGGAGTTCGCCCCCGCCTTCGAAGAAGCCGCCGCCGGCAAACGCGCCGCTGTCATCGAGCTCCAGATGGACCCCGAAATCATCACCACCGGCACCACCCTCTCCGCCATCCGCCATCGAGCCGAAGCGCAGCAGGCTTCAAAAGCCGACGCCTGAGGCGTGTCGCGGACCTGTACCCCGCCGGGCTTGAAGTTCGGTCTTGGGGAGTGGCTTATTGGCGCGAAATGTGGTGGTCAGCGCGGCGAGCCCTTTGATGCACCTCGAGCCTTCCGCCCGGCAGCGCGAGTTGATCGCCCTTGCCCGCCGTCTGGCCCGCGAGCGCTTCGCCCCGCGCGCCGACCGCCACGACCGCGACGCGTCCTTTCCTTTCGACGACTATGCCGATCTCCGCGCCGAGGGGCTCCTCGGCCTGTGCGTGCCCGAACGCTACGGTGGGCTCGGGGCTGACTACGAAACCTACTGCCTAGTGGCGGAGCAGCTTGCGCAGGGCAATGCCTCGACGGCGCTCACCTTCAACATGCACTGCCTCACGATGCTGATGATGGGCCCGATTGCCGATAACATGGCGATGCCTCCCGCCGTGCGTGAGCGTCACGAGCAGCTCCGCGCCGCCAAGTTCCGCGAGGTCGTGGAGCAAGGCGCTTTCTACGGACAGCCCCACAGCGAGCCGGTGGAGCAGGGCGAGACCGATACCAAGCTCGGTGTGGGCGGCCGCCGCTTCGGCACCACCGCGCGGAAGGTGGATGGCGGCTATGTGGTCAACGGGCGGAAGTTTTTCGTCTCTCTGGCGGGCTGCGCCCCGTATTACGCCACCCCTGCAATTCGGCTTGGCGACGAGCCCTGGATCGAGCGCACCCTGTATCTCCAGATCCCCAAGGACACGCCGGGTGTGTCCTTCCCCGGCGACTGGGATCCGATGGGGATGCGCGCCACGGTCAGTCGCGACATGTTGCTCCAGAACGTGTTCGTCCCCGACGACGCGGAGGTGCTGCCGCCTGGCCTGTTCGGGGCCATGTACAACGCCTTCCCCCATCTCTTCCTGAGCTTCTCCGCGACCTTCCTCGGGCTCATGCAAGCGGCCTACGACGGTGCCCTCGCCTACCTGACCGGCCGGATGCCGGGCGCGCCGATCCCGCATACCGAGATCGCGGCGAAGGGTCCTGCGATCGCAGAGATGCTCTTTGCGATCGAGTCCGCCCGCGCGATCTACTACCGAGCAATCTCGGAGGCCCAGGTCGATGCCCCGCTGGAGGCGGTCCAGCGCGCCCGGGCGGCGCACGTCACCGTGCAACGCGCAGTGGTCGCGGTTACCCAGGAGGCGATCCGTGTCTGTGGCGGACGGGCCTTCCTCAAGCGCTATCCGCTCGAGCGCTATGCACGCGACGCGCGGGCCGCCGCACTGATGCGCCCGTGGACCGAGGAGATCGCGATGCAGCAGGCCTGGGAGGCCGCGCTTGGCTTGGACGGGCAGCGGGGCGGTGCCGCAGGGGCGTGATCGCCCTTCTCGGCCACTCAGCCTGCGCGCTGGGAATGGCCCTCCTTCCCCACCTGGAAGGCCGGTTCCAGGCCGGCGCATGGTACGACGGCTCAAAATCAACGACGATGGTCAAGGAGATATGATATGGGAGACCGAGAGATTCGAGCGGCTCTAGATCGCCATTGGGCCGCCTCCGATGCGAACGACTTCGAGGCGGAACACCAGATTTACCGAGAGGACGCGGTGCTCGAATATCCGCAATCGGGCGAGCGCATCCGCGGGCGGCGGAAGATTCAGTCGTCTCGCGCCGCGCAGCCGAACCGGAAACGTTTCACAGTGCGGCGGATAATCGGCGCGGGCGATTTCTGGGTCACTGAATTTGTCCTAACCTATGACGGGCGGCCGTCCTACACCGTGAGCATCATGGAGTTCGTCGATGGGAAGGTGGCCCGCGAGACTCAGTATTTCGGCGATCCGTTCGAGCCGGGACTTTCACGCGCGCAATGGATCGAGCGGATGCCCTGAAACCTGGCTGCCGTAAGGAAAGCCATCTGCCGCTCGCTCGCTCGGAGCTGCCGATTGATACGGTCTCGCTCGCCCGCTATCTCATTGGCAAGGTATTGGTGCGGGAGTAACCCGCACCGAGGGGTTCGCCCCCGCCTTCGAAGAAGCCGCCGCTCGCTCAAGCGCGCCGCGGTCATCGAACTCCAAATGGACCCCGAAATCATCACCACCCGAACCACCCTCTCCGCCATCCGCCATCAAGCCGAAGCGCAAAACACCGCAAAAGCCGACGCATGAGGCGGGGCTCTCCATCGCGTTCCGAGCATTTCTCAGCCGCGGACACTTGGGATCCGCGACAAGTCGAAAGACCTCCCTCGCGTCGTTCCCGGCGAGCGGCGGACTTCGCGCCGAAAGATCCCATGGGCGTCAGGATAGCGACCGACGCTCTGCCAGAGTGTGGTCGCTGAACCCACCCACTCTGGAGACGACCATGCAGGTTGCAACTGACCGAGCCGAGGCGCCGACCGCTATCCAAACAGATCTTCGCGCAATCTTCATTTCTTTGGAACTGAGCCGGTCCACCTGGCTGATCACGTCTCTATCGCCAGGCGGCGGGGAGAAGATGTCGAAGCATTCGGTTCCGGCCGGCGATATCGCTGGCTTGCTCAGACGGTTCGCTCAGCTCAAGGAGAAAGCGCGGCGCGGACGGCGGGGCTTTCCGATTATCGTCATCCAGGAGGCCGGTCTGGACGGCTTCTGGATCCACCGGGTGCTGCAGTCCGAAGGGATCGAGAGCCACGTGGTCGACGCCGCCTCGATCCTGACCTCGCGCCGGCGTCGGCGGGCGAAGACCGATCGGATCGATGGCGAGACCCTGGTGCGCACCCTGATGGCCTTCAAGCGTGGCGAGCCGCGGGTGTGTTCGATGGCCAGGGCGCCGACGCCGCAGGAGGAGGACCGCCGGCGTCTGCCGCGAGCGCAGGACGCTGGTGGGCGAGCGGGTGAGGCACGTCAACCGGATCAAGGGCCTGCTCTTCGCCCAGGGGGTGTTCGGCTACGAGCCGCTGCGCAAGGAGCGGCGCGAGCGGCTGGAGGAGCTGCGGACAGGCGACGGCCGGCCGCTGCCGGCGCACCTGAAGGCGCAGATCCTCCGCGAGCTGGATCGGCTCGAGGTCGTGCTGGAGCAGTTGAAGACCGTCGAGGCGGAACGGAACGCCTTGCTCGAGCCGGCAACCGGCGCGGCGGCCTCGCCGGCGGCCATGCTGCTGGAGCTGAAGGGCATTGGCCCCGAGACCGCCGCCGTCCTCTGGTCGGAGGGCCTGTTCCGCCACTTCGACAACCGCAGGCAGGTGGCCGCCTACGCCGGTCTGGCGCCGACGCCATGGCAGAGCGGCTCGATCGATCACGAGCAGGGCGTGTCCAAAGCGGGCAACCCGCGGCTGCGGACAACAATGGTCGAGCTGGCCTGGCTGTGGCTGCAGAACCAGCCGGCCTCGGCGCTCAGCTTGTGGTTCCACGAGCGGGTCCGGCGCCTTGGCGGGCGGATGCGCAAGACGACCATCGTCGCCCTGGCGCGCAAGCTCCTCATCGCCCTGTGGCGGTACACGACCGCCGGCGTCGTCATCGAGGGCGCCGTGATGAAGGCGGCGACGATCTGACCCCATCCGCAAGGACCTGATCAGTCCTGCCGGATCCAGGTGGCCGAACCGAAATGGCCGTTGGCCTCAACAGCCGACCGAAAGAATGGTCCCGGCCTCCCGAGCCCCACCCGCCGGATGCGGGATGTTGGTGCAGCCGCAGCAAGCGGCGACCGTATGTGAGCTTGATCTGGTGCAGCACGCCACCGGGTCATGGAAACGGGCCCAGACCTCCGATCCGAAATAACCACCGGAGAACTGCCCATGAACCCGTAAACCTGCCCCTTGACTGCAAACATGCCCATGTGAGCGGTCATTCGTGCACTAGCGGGCAACCAGGCTCAGACCGATTGCGTACAGTGGCAGTTACCCCCGCTAGCGCATTGAGGACGAAGTCGCACGTTCCCATGGGAGAGGTTATATTTTTACCCGAGCTGTGCTATTTGTGCCGCAGTTTGAGATACCAGTCGAAAAACCTCCAATGCCCGCGCCGCCCCGAGATTTTGAACATTTTACGCGAGCGACCGACCTAATTTACAATGCCGCCGTCACGCCTGGTCTGTGGCCTGATCTGCTGCGCGAACTCGCTGAGAGTGTTAGCTGCCACTTCGGCGGTATGGTGATCAACAGCGTCGATCGTGGTTTGTTCGATGGCTTGGCGGTAGGCGTCAGTCGCGACGCGCACCAAACCTTTCTTCGGCGCTTCCACCGGAACAGTCCGTTTGGCCGCTCGGGCAAGCCCGCAGTCGGCGCGGTTGAGGAGACCCGAGCAATCGTTTCGCGCGCCGCGCTCGAGCAGACGGCGATGTATGAATTCATTTTTTCGTCCACACGACCTGGGGAGGGGGTGCGGCTGACGATCTGGCGGAACGCATACGCACAACAGGGGATCAGCCTCTTTCGCCCGTGGTCGCGGGGCCCGTTCGACGCGGCGGAGCTTCGTTGGGCGCACTTCCTGATGCCGCATCTGTGCCTTGCGGCGGAGGTGGGGTGGCGTCTGCGTGGCGCGGCGCTCAAAGCCGGATCTGCATTGGACGCATTGCACCAAGTGCCGCACGCGATGCTGTTGCTCGACCGCTCAGGCCACGTCGTGTTCGCAAACGCCGCGGCGGAAGCGCTGTTGCGGGCGGCCGACGGGCTTACGGTCGGCCGCGGGATCCTGACCACATTGGATCGGACGACGTCGCGACGGCTGGAGGCGATGCTTGCCCGGGCCGCGCAACCCGATGGCGCCGCCGGCACGCTGCGAGTTCCCCGGCCATCGGGCGAACACGCTCTGGCTCTGCTCGCCATGCCGTTGCGGCGCCTGACTTTGGACGCACTCGTGATACCGGAACAGCCCGCCGTGCTGTTGTGCGTCTCCGACCCGGCGAGCCACCGCCATCCGCCTGCCGCACTGCTCGCGAAGTCTCTTCGGCCTGACGGCGGCCGAGGCGCAACTCGTGACGCGCTTGCTTGCTGGCTTCGACCTTCGTGCGATAGCCGAGGAGACTGGGCGCAGCATCAACACAATTCGCAACCTCCTCGCGCGCGTGATGGCGAAAACCGAAACGAGCCGCCAGAGCGAGCTGATGCGGGTTTTGGGTGTGCTGCCGCCGGAGCATGCGGACGGCTGATCACGCCGGGCGGTCCGAGGCCCCCGAACAAACGCCGCCAAAATAGCGCCGGGTCTTGGCCAATTTCGTCATGGCGGTAGGCGGGTCGGGCGTCTCTAGGCGTCGCCTGATCGGGCGGAAAATAGTGCCGCGTAGTGCAAATGCATCATGATTGCCGCCGACGTGGCAGTTACCTCTGTCACGTCGAACCTCTAAGGGGTGAATGACTCCATAGCGGCCCGACACCCCAGGGTAGCCTCTCCACAATCCACTATCTCCGGGCGCTAACAGGGCGCTCCAGTCAACTTTAGGTGCCAAAGAGGCTCAACCAATGCCAATGCCAAGGGACCTGCGACCTAGCCGGCGAGGCGGTGGCGCTCCACGTCACGAGTTGTCAAACGCCTACGGGTGGGGTTTGCATCGACGGGATGACTGCGTCCGATGGGGTAACAACCTTCGGTGGCCCGCGGTTTTCTGGGGCGCAAACACCATAACTCTCAACATCATGGCTCTCGCGGGGGACCCGCTGCAGCCGCCCCTAATCAGCCGTCTGAGCCCCCGGGGCCTGTATCCCGGTTTAGGCATGAAGCGCAGAGTGTCCTTGGGCACGATGTCGGTGCTCACCGAATGGAGACGAAATATTCGTATATGCCTCGGAGCCCGCTGGGGTGCTTAAGCTCCCCTCTTCATAAAAGAAGGATCAACACGATGAATAAGCTTAGCTCCCTCACGACGCTCACCGTCGTCGCGATATTCATGACGATCGCCACCCCTCTCTTTGCGCAAACCAACCCGCTGGCCGGTGTCTGGAGGATTCAGGATGCCTCCGCCTCTTCAGAGTTGGTGATCTCGCCGAACGGCCAGTTCAGCAAGGCCGATCACAGGAGCGGTTTGACAGATACGCTCATAACTGGCGAAATCTCTGTATTCGACAATCCGCCGATGCTGCGGCTGAACATCCGGGATTACCAGCCTAAACAATATTGCGGACCCCTCGGCTGCACCCCGATCCGGATGATCGCCGCAGAGACCTATAACTTCCAGGTTAATGGTAACGATCTGATCCTTTCCGATGAACAGGGCCAATACGTTTACCACCGAAAACTGTTCTAATAGGAACAAGTAAATGAAGACGTCGTTTCTCAGTCGCAGAGAGAGCATCAAGCACATGACGACCTCTGTTGCAAAGTTAGTCGGCCTTGGCTTCGCGTTCCACATAGTTAGCAAACCGCGTCTGGCACACAATGCGGGGCCGGGACCATGTACTGCGTGCGCTTGCCAGGGATTTGAGGGTAGTTCTTACATCTGCGAGAATTATATTTGCCACCACCCGTGGAACGCACATCAATGAACTGAAGCGCGTTTTTGCAGATGATAAGCGGATTTCAAGCCATCAGTCGCGGTGATCGCAAGTGCTCGGTCTAAGGAGCCTATGTCAATATGAGCGTATTTTTCCGGAATTTTGTCAGCCGCTCATGCGCATCGATATAGGCGCTGGGACAATGCGGCGGCAAGCAAGCTCCACAGTCCATCGGCATAGGTCCGTTTAGGGGCATGAAGAGCCGCTCCGTCAGAAAAGATGGCTGGCCGCGCGGGCCGAAAACGGATGCCGGCACCCGCGCAAATCAGTGCGCATGGCCAAGCCTTGCGGCGCTGGGGTGGAGCATGCCCATTACAGCATCTATGAAATAGTCATAATCGCATCATAATCTCCCGCTTTGGACTGATAGACATGGGTAGGGCCGGGAGCAGAGATGTCGGATATCGCAACACCAAAGCCGCGCGGGGCGGCGCGCGGGCGGCCGTTCACGAAGGGAAAATCGGGCAATCCGCGCGGACGCGAGGTCGGATGCCGCAATCGCGCGAGCCTCGCCGCCGAGGCCTTGCTCGACGGCGAGGCCGATGTGCTGACCCGCCGGGCTGTCGAACTCGCAATCGAGGGCGATCCGACCGCGCTCAAATTGTGTCTCGACCGCATCCTAGCGCCGCGCCGCGAGCGGGTCGTGCGTTTCGCCTTGCCGCCGATCGACAGCGCCGCCGATATCGCCCGCGCCATGGGTGCGGTCGCCGCCGCGGTTGCCGATGGTGCGCTGACCCCGGGCGAGGCCGGCGCCTTGGCGCAAATCGTCGACACCTTTGTCCGGGCGATCGAGACCAGTGATTTCGATCGCCGGCTGCAGATGCTGGAGGCCAATGCGGCGCGCGCGTGAGGCGAAATTGGCGCGGCTGGCGACGCGCGCGACCGCGGCCGATGACGCCGCGGCATGGCGCATGGCGGCCCTGCGAGCGCGAGTCAAGGTCGGCATCGTGCTCCGCCAATCCCTCGTCGCAATTGGGGATCGACCCGGCGACGGTGGCGATGCTGCGAATCAGCCGACGAGGCGCCGCAGGAACTCGCCGTGACCGCTGACCGCGCGGAGGGGCTCGACGCGGGCGCACCGCCTCTGTGGCCGACGATCGAGCGCGATCGACGATTCTGCCGCCACGTTCGAGCGCGTATCGACGGATCGGTGCGGCGCTATCGCGATGAGCCCGGCATCGATTTTGCTCAGGCTTCGCTCGCCGAAGCGCTCGCCTGGTGCCTCGCGCGCCTGGAATACTCCTGCGTCCGCCCGAGGCGGCGGGGACAGAGCGAGGAAGATGATGCTCGACTTTTTGCTGCCAATTTGCTGCAGAAGCAGCAAGAGGATGGGTGACGACGTGCATCGTGGAGGTCTGAGCATGGGACAAAATTCGCGGCAGCATTGGTCGGCGCAGCGCTATGCCGAGACCGCGCATTTCGTCCCCGCGCTGGGTGCGCCGGTGCTGAAATTGCTTGCGCCTGAGCCGGGCGAGCATATCCTCGATCTCGGCTGCGGCGACGGGGTGCTGACCGAAAAGATCGCCGCCGCCGGCGCGACGTCGTCGCAGTCGACGCCGCCCCCGACATGGTTGCCGCGGCCCAGGCGCGGGGTCTCGACGCCCGGGTGGTGGCCGGCCAGGACCTGACCTTCGACGGCGAATTCGACGCGGTGTTCTCGAATGCCGCATTGCATTGGATGCGGCCGCCCGAGGCGGTCCTCGCCGGCGTCTATCGGGCATTGAAGCCGGGCGGCCGGTTCGTCGGCGAAATGGGCGGCCACAACAATACCGCCGCGATCATGGTCGCGATCCGCGCGGTCCTGGCCCGCCGCGGGCTCGATACGCGGTCATCTCAGCCCCTGGTGGTTTCCCGTCGGCCGCAGCCTATCGCGCAAAGCTCGAAGCCTCCGGGTTCACGGTCGACGACATCCGTATCGTGCCGCGCCCGACTCCGCTGCCAGCCGGGCTCGAAGCCTGGCTCGACGCCTTCACCGAGGATTTTTTCGGCGCCCTGCCGCCGTCCGATCGGGTGCCGGCCCGCGCCGAAGTTGTCGATCTGCTGCGCCCGATCCTGATGGATGAGACCGGCACCTGGATCGCCGATTATGTCCGCCTGCGCTTTCGCGCCCATAGAAGCTAATCGCGCAAGGTTGCCGGCGGCTCTCGCGACGATTGCTCCGCGGGCTGGCTTGCGCTATACCCCGCGCCGGTTTTGAGGGCGGCGGCATGAAGCAAGGCATTCACCCGGACTATCACGAAATCACTGTCGTGATGACCGACGGGACCACCTATCAGACGCGTTCGACCTACGGCAAGGCGGGCGACACCCTGCGCCTCGACATCGATTCCAAGTCGCACCCGGCCTGGACCGGCGGGCAGCAGCGGCTAGTCGACAGCGGCGGGCAATTGGCCCGTTTCAACAAGCGCTTTCAGAGTTTCGGCATCAAGCCGTGAATGGATCGAGGGGCGCCGTGACCCCTTGACCTAGCTTCGGCAATCACTATCTCGAATTGGTGCGGTCGCCGCTTTGGGGCCGTACATCAAGACTGGCACCCGGCACTGATGCAGGTGCTCAGATCCATATTGCTCAATGGAGGATGTGGTCATGGATCGTTTCGATTTCTCTCCGCTGTTCCGTTCCACGATCGGCTTTGATCGTTTGGCCCGGATGGTCGACGCCGCAAGCCGCGTCGACAACGCAGCTCTCTCCTACCCGCCTTACAACATCGAGACGACCGGCGAGGACGCCTATCGCCTGACCATGGCGGTGGCCGGGTTTTCGCCGGACGAGGTCGATGTGACCGTTCACGAGAATTCGTTGCTGGTCACCGGCAAGGCGAAAAAGGAAGAGGAAGAGGGCCGCTATCTGCACCGCGGCATTGCCCGGCGCGCGTTCGAGCGCCGCTTCAGCCTCGCCGACCATATCAAGGTCGTCGGCGCCAGCCTCGATAACGGCATGCTGCATGTCGACCTCGTCCGCGAGGTCCCCGAGGCAGCCAAGCCGCGCAAGATCGAGATCGGCAGCTCGCAGCCGCAGGTGGTGGAGCAAAAGAAAGCTGCTTGAGCAGCCTCTCCCAACGCCTCGATAACGAAACGCCCCCGGAATCCCGGGGGCGTTTTTGCTATACTGGCAAGAGCAAGTTCAAATCCAGCCACGCCATTTGAACCACAGGATCGGCAGGACCGCGCTCAACGCGATTAGCGCGAGTCCATAGGGATAGCCCCAGCTCCAATCAAGCTCGGGCATGTTTTTGAAATTCATCCCATACATGCTGGCGATCAGGGTCGGCGGGATGCCGACCACCGAAACGATCGTCAAGACCTTGATGATGTTGTTCTGCTCGATGTTGATCAGGCCCAAAGTGGCGTCGAGCAGCAGTTGGACCTTGGTGACGATGTGCATGTCGTAATCGTTGAGCGAGGTCACATCGAGACGCACCGTCTCGAGCCGTGATTTGATTTCCGGCGGCAGCCATTCGGCGGCGTGGGTAGCCACAAACGGCACGATCCGCCCGATCCCGAGCAGGCTGTCGCGGATCTTCGAGGCGAGATCGCCGCTATGGCCGATTCGCCGCAAGATGATCCTGAGATCGGCGCTCTCGCGCGCCGGTGGCCGCTGCCTGCCCGTTTGAGTAGCCGGGCTGCGAAACAAGCGATGCGATAGTTCGTCGAGTTCGGCGGCAATGTTTTCGAGGACATCGGCAAGGCGGTCGGAGATCGCGTCCATAAGGCCGGCAAAGACCGCCGCGCTGCTCAGCGGATCCGTCTCGGTCGAAAGATCATGGGTCGCGAAGTTGGTAAACGACGGAAGTTCTTCGAACCGTACCGTGATCAGCCGCTCGCGTGTCAGCACGAACCCGGCCGGCGTGGTTACCGGCTGATCGGTGTCGGACCGGTAGACGAACGGCGCGCTCAGATAGAATACGCCTGCTTCGCTGCGCAACCGGCTCGAACTCTCGATCTCGCTCAGCTCCTCAATGCTCGGCACATCGAGGCCGGTGGTTCTTTTGACAAAGGCTATCTCGTCCGGTTCGGGACGGATCATGTCGATCCACACCGCGTCGGCCGGCAGCGACCCGCCGGCGAGATCCGCCGGCCGTTCGCCGCGATCGGTTGCGCCTTTTGTAGAGCGTCAGCATCAGTTGAGCTTACCGCGGTCGCGATTTCTTTTCCCGCGGATTGATGCAATCTTGCCTGGAGAATACGAATGATCGGGAGAGCGCGATGCGCTTGATCGCGGCGGCGACGGCCGTTCTCATGCTGTTCGGCATCGTCCGGGCCGAGGCCGACCAGCCTTATCATCTGCGCCTCGGTTGGGTGGTGCTGCCCGCAGATTTAGTGCCGCTGATGTTTCTGAGACCGGACCTCGCGCCGCATGCGGGCAAGACCTATGTCCCCGAGCTGATCCATTTCGCCGGCACCCCGACCGAGATGACGGCGCTCGCATCGGGCGATCTCGACTGCGGGGCGCTCGCCTATTCGACCTTTGCCCTCGGCATCGAGAATGCCGGGATGGACGATCTGCGGGTGATCGCGGACACGTTTCAGGATGGCGTCCCGGGCCATCACACCAACGATTTCGTCGTGCGCAAGGACAGTTCGATCCACTCGGTCGAGGACCTGAAGGGCAAGGTCCTGGCGACGAATCAGACCGGAAGCGCGGTCGACATCGCACTCCGCGCGATGCTGGCCAAGCATGGTCTCAAGGACAAGCGCGATGTGACCATCATCGAGGTTCGCTTTCCCGACCAGAAGGCGATGCTCAAAGAAGGCAAGGTCGATCTGATCACTGCGGTGGCGCCCTTCGGCTTCGATCCGGAACTGCAGGCCTTCTCACGTCCCCTGTTCACCCAGATCGAGGCGGTCGGGCGCACCCAGATGATCCTGCAGGTGGCGCGTGCCGGGTTTCTGAAGGCGCATCGCGCGGTGATGGTCGACTTTCTCGAGGACTACCTGCACGCACTGCGTTACCTGACCGACCCGGCCCATCACGACGAGGCGGTCGCGCTGATCACCAAGGTGACGAAGCAGAAGCCCTGCGCTTTATGCGAGCTGGATGTTCACCAAGCAGGATTATTATCGTGACCCCCGCGCGCTCCCGAACCTCGAGGCGCTGCAAGCCAATGTCGACTTGGCGCACAATCTCGGCTTTTTACGCTCCGATCTCGACGTCGAGAAATACGCCGACCTCAGCCATCGTAGAAGACGCTGCCAAGCGCCTCGGCGAGTAACGAGGCCGGACGCGCTTATCCTGCACCAGGCCCTTCGGGCGGCATGGCCGACTAACGGGCCTGCGCCTGCCATTTGCTGGCGGCGCAAGGCGCGGCCGGGGCGCTCGCCGGTGGGTTTGCCCTCGGCCCAGACCGGGCGGCCGTTGACGAAGACGTGCTCGATGCCGGCGGCCGGGGTTATCGGCTGCTCGAAGGTGGCGCGGTCGATCACCGTCGCCGGGTCGAAGACGGTGATGTCGGCATAGGCGCCGGCGGCGACCTTGCCGCGCCCGCTGAGGCCGAATCGCGCCGCCGGCAGCCCGGTCATCTTGCGCACCGCCTCTTCGAGCCCGAACAGGCCGAGCTCGCGGCAATAATGGCCGAGCACCCGCGGAAAGGTGCCCCACAGCCGCGGATGCGGGTGGAAATCGTGCGGCAGCCCGTCCGAGCCGATCATCGTGTGCGGAAAGCCGAGCACCCGCTGCACATCGGGCTCGTCCATCATCCAATAGATCGCCCCGGCCGGTTGCAGACGGTCGACCGCCTCCTCGAGGCCGACCCCCCAATCGGCGGCGATCGCGGAGAGTTCGCGTCCGGCCTGCTCCGGCGCGCTCTTCGACCAGGTCACCAGCACCTTTGTCGCCCGCTCGGCCTGCGCCGCGGTCAGCACCGTCGAGGAGGCGATGTAGGGATAGGCGTCGAGCCCGACCTCCTGCCGCGCGATGGCCGCGGCGATGACCGGCAGGGTCTCGGCGGTGCGGCCGAAATTCTGCGCGGCCGATCGTCTTGTGATGCGAGATCACGACCGGCACCCCGGCGGCGCGGCCGACCGCGAAACTCTCTTCGAGGCTGTCGAGCACCCGGTCGCCCTCGTTGCGCATATGCGTCGTGTAGAGCGCGCCCGCCGGCCGCAGCAGAGCGGCCAAGCGCCTCGATCTCGGCGGGCGGCGCATGCTCGGCCGGGGCATAGGCGAGGCCGCTCGACATGCCGACCGCGCCGGCGTCGAGCGCCTCCTGCAACAATTCGCCGCATCCGCGTCGATCTCGCGCGGCTTCGGCCGGCCGGTCGAGCGCGCGTCATCGACCCGACGCGCAACGTCGAATGGCCGACGAGGCAGGCGGCGTTGACCGCCGCCGGCGTGCGGTCGAGCGCGGCGAGATAATCGGCAAAGCGGCCATAGCGGTAATCGGCGGCGTCGCCGATCAGGTCGAGCGGCGGCGGCGGCGCATGGTCGATCGTCAGCGGCGCCAGGCTGATCCCGCAATTGCCGGTGACGACGGTCGTCACCCCCTGGCTCGCCTTTGCCGCCATCTCCGGGGTGGCGAACAAGGCGCGGTCGTCATGGGTGTGCACATCGATAAAGCCGGGCGCGACGACCTTGCCCGACGACATCGATCTCGCGCGCGCCCGCGGCTCTGCGCGACCGCGCCGACCTCGGCGATGCGGTCGCCCTCGATCGCGACATCGGCGCGAAACCGCGCCCGCCGCTGCCGTCGATCACCTCGCCGCCGCGCAGAATGTAATCGGTCATCTTCCCTCCGAACCCAGCCATCCTTACCGTCTTCGCTGCTTCTGCAGCAAATCTGCAGCGAGAGCGCCCGGTCACCGCTCCGTCCCTCGCCGATCCGCCAGCTGTCAGAATACACTCGAAAATTGGCGATATTGCGAGCTGTCCAGCACCCTGATCGGGCAATTCGCGAGGCCGAATGTCCCAACCTTTCTCGCCATCCCGCAGGCCGGACCCGTCGAGCCGTGTGGCAGGTTCCGGGCGAGTGAAGGCAGGGTCCACCTGGTTCGGGAATTGCTCTGAAGCGACCGGCAACGGTTCGAACCCGGGCTATACTTTGGCCGCAGAAGGCGGAGCGGGCACCATGGCCATGACCAGTCAGCGCGATCTACCGCTACCCGGTAAAGGGTTTGAGCGCCGAGAAGATGGACCGGTGGCGCTGATCCCGGGCGAATGCCTGCCGCACGATCGGCGTTTTGCGTTGGCACTCGGCTCGACGGTGTTCGATCCGCAACACCCGCAATGGCTGCCGAAGACCCATTTCATCATGCTGATGCGCGACGAAAAGCTGGCGCTATTGCAAACCCGCTTTGACGCGAAACCGGCGTTTTTACGATCGCCGAAAACGGCCGGGTATTGCTGCAGCGCGCGGCTGACCGAGCCGGAGGGATGCCGCTCGAGTCGCGGAATTCTACACGAATTTTCTCGGCGCACGCGGTGAATGGGCCGTTGCGCGTCGTCGAGGCGCCAGGGCACGCCTTTGCCGATGCGCGGCGCAAGCCGAATGCGACGACCGACCAATATGTCTCGCTGATCAACCATGCCAGCATCGCGGCGCTCGAAGCGGCGATGGAGGCGGCGATCGACCCGATCCGCTTTCGCGCCAATTTCTATTTCGACGGCGACGCCGGCGTGGCGCGAGCACGACTGGATCGGCGCCGAGATCGCGCTAGGGGCGGCACGGCTGCGCGTCGTCTCGCCGATCACCCGGTGTGCGGCAACCCAGGTCAATCCCGCCACCGCCGCACGCGATCTCGACATCCCCGCCGCCCTCGACCGCACTTTCGGCCACATCAACATGGGCATCTACGCCGAGGTCATGTCCGGCGGCGAGATCGCGCTAGGCGACGCGCTGCTTGCCCCCGCGAGGGGGCTTTCCTGATCGGCTAACGCGTAAATAGCCGCTCGCCGCGGAGAACATCTACCCCAGCTCCGCCTCGGCGAGCGGGTGTTTGCGCAGGAAGTTTATGTCGCGCCGCGGTCGGCTTGCAGGATCTCCGCGCGGTATAGGCGGGCGTAGCCCCGCTCGGGAACCGGCGGCAACGGCACCAGGCGTTGAGCAAGCTCGTCGGGTTGGACCAGGAGATCGGAGATCAATGCGGTGCTCCTTCACCGACGGGCGAACGTGATCGCCGTCCCCGCCCAGTCAAGCGGCCCAGCCGGCTGCGGCCCCAGCGCGTAATCGGCGATGGCTCCCAAGCCGATCTTGCCGCGCTAGGCGACGGTGATGGTGTGGCGCGCCTCCCAGATGCCGTGGATATTGCAAAAGCACTGGGCGATCAGCGTCATCGTCTGGTCCACCGGTATATGAAATTCGCAGACCGGCTGAACCCCGACACGCGCGAAGGTCACATCCGCAATCGGCATATGCCTGATGTCGAACACGCGAAGGCGCTCGATCCAATGGTTCATGGTCATCGGATGCACTTCCACACCGATGCTGACGGCAAGTGCTACGCTCTCGCCTTTCTTTGCCGTGCTCGGCCCGGTGAAATAGGGCACGTGAAGTTTTTCGAGTACGGTCATCGCATTCGGGTTTTTGGCGCGATTGATGCCCTCGAACAGGCCGAGGCTTTGCTCTTCCGCGGCGTGTGCGGCGGGCACGCCGAGGCCCATCGCCGGGATCGCCCCGGCGGCGAGCGAGCCGATCAGCAGACTGCGCCGCGAGCCACCCATCGAACCATCCGCATCCATCATCGTGACCTTCCCTGGCTTGGGTCCGGCGCACCGCGACCCTCGCGTGATTGGTGGCCGCGCGGTACGCCCACGTCAAGCATCGAGCGCGGTGCCGAGGGCTTCGGGAATTGGATCGTTTCCACAGCAGCCGCGCAGATGCTATCGGGCGAGCGGGTGCTTGCGCAGGAAGTTGAAGTCGCAGCCGCGGTCGGCTTGCAGGATCTCGTGGCGGTAGAGCCGGGCGTAGCCGCGCTCGGGGATCGGCGGCGGCGGCGACCGGGCGGCGGGCGAGTTCGTCGGGCGGGACCAGCAGGTCGATGCGGCGCTCCTCGACCGAGAGGCGGATACGGTCGCCGTTGCGGACCTTGGCGAGCGGGCCGCCCGAGGCCGCGTCGGGGGTCACGTGCAGGACGATCGAGCCATAGGCGGTGCCGCTCATCCGCGCGTCGGAAATGCGCACCATGTCCTTGACCCCGGCGCGCGCCAGCTTTTGCGGGATCGGCAGATAGCCGGCCTCCGGCATGCCCGAGGCGGACAGCGGCCCGGCGTTCTGCAGCACCAGGAAATCGTCCGGGGTCACGTCGAGGCCGGGATCGTCGATGCGCGCCGACAGATCCTCGAGCGAGGTGAAGACGACCGCCCGCCCCTCCTTCTCGAACAGCTTCGGGTCGGCGGCCGAGCGCTTGAAGATCGCGCCCTTCGGCGCCAGCGAGCCGAACAGCGCGACGAGCCCGCCCACTGGCTGCAGCGGGTCGGCGAGCGGCTTGACCACCGCGCGGTCGACCGGCCCGGCGGGCGCGGCGAGGCGCTCGGCCAAGGTTTCGCCGGTCACGGTCAGGCAATCGAGATGCAGCAGCGGCTGCAACTCGCGCAGCACCGCGCCGATGCCGCCGGCGGCGAACAGATCCTCCATGTAATGCGGGCCGGTCGGCTTCAGATCGACCAGCACCGGGGTCGCGTCGCTGATCTCGTTGAGCCGGTCGAGGTCGATGTCGATCCCGGCCCGGCCGGCGATCGCGGTCAGGTGCAGGACCGCGTTGGTCGAGCCGCCGATCGCCATCAGCACGCGCAGCGCATTTTCGACCGCATCCGGGGTGACGATCCGGTCGGGCGTCAGCCCGGTGCGCGCCAGCTCCATCGCGGCGCGGCCGGTCGCCTCGGCGGCGCGCAGCCGGTCGGCATGGACCGCCGGGATCGCGGCGCTGCCGGGCAGGATCATGCCCAGCGCCTCGGCGATCGAGGCCATCGTGCTCGCCGTCCCCATCACCGCGCAGGTGCCGGCCGTGGTCGCGAGGTTGCCCTCGACCTCGTGGATTTCGTCGGCGCCGATCTCGCCGGCGCGGTACCTCGCCCAGAAGCGGCGGCAATCGGTGCAGGCGCCGAGCCGCTCGCCATGCCAGCGCGAGGTCATCATCGGCCCGGCGACGAGCTGGATCGCCGGCCGGTTGGCGGAGATCGCGCCCATCAGCTGCGCCGGCACGGTCTTGTCGCAGCCGCCGACCAACACCACCGCATCCATCGGCTGGGCGCGGATCATCTCCTCGGTGTCGATCGCCATCAGGTTGCGGAACATCAGGCTGGTCGGGTTCAGGAACACCTCGCCCAGCGAGATCGTCGGAAAGGTCAAGGGCAGGCCGCCCATCGCCAAGACGCCGCGCTTGACCGCCTCGATCAGCTCGGGGAAATGGCGGTGGCAATTGTTGTAGCCGGAATAGGTGTCGGCGATGCCGATCACCGGCCTCGCCAGCAGTTCGGTCGAATAGCCCATCGAGCGGGCGAAGGAGCGCCGCAGATAGAGCGCGAAATCGGGGTCGCCGTAATTGGTGAGGCCGCGGGCGAGGCCGACCGGTTCCGTCATGATGTCCTCTCGACAGCGCAGACCCGCCACCTTGCCGCGCGGCCCCGACCGCAGGCAAGCGTCATAGGGTGTTTGACCGGCGGGAGTGTGTCAGGCCGAATTCCAGCTCTCGTGGCCGACCGCCTCATGCCCCGCACGGACGCGATTTGCCTTGCTACGACGCCCCAGAGGGACGCCGTTGGGCCGGCGGCGATCCGGAATCCGGGGCAATGTCGGCTGATATGCTTTCGGTGATGCCGTGCTCGCCGCGGCTGACCCAAAGCACATAGACGAACAGGGAGATAAAACATGCCAAATTTCTCCGGCTCGTTCGCCGGGAAAGCAAGCTCGCAGATGACGACTGTCGTCGGCGACGTCGCCAATCACGAACTGGGCCTCGTGATGATCAGCGCGCCGCAAACGGTGTCTGACCCGCTGTGGAATGGCGCCGTCGTGTTGTATTGGGGGATGGCTGACCTGATTGACGACAGCGGCCCTCAGACCGGCTATTTTGTGAATAGGCATTCTAACGGCGATATCGATCGCGGCACTTTCGATGCCCGGATCACCACGGCAGGCGGTACGGCCGCACTCGAAGGCACTTGGAAATTCTCCGGCGGGACAGATCCGGGACGCCTGCGACGCGGTCGGAAAGGCCGGTGCCACGCTTGTCGAACAGGATCAGCCGCGAAAACCCGGCGAGACGCGAAAGTAAATGCGCCAAACCAAGGTTTTCCCACGCCAGATCGAGGTTCGAGACGAAGCCGGGGACGAAGACCAGATCGAAGTCGCCGTTTCCCGTGACCTGATAGGCGACGCTGACATCGCCGCTTTTCGCGTAGCGGGTCTCCGGCGGCGTCATGGCAACCCCCTTCGGTGGCGGCTTCAGCATAAGCTCGGACAGCGCTGCCGCACCAACTCTTTGGCGACCGGCACGCCGAGAAATGTGGGAATGTTCGCTCGCCACCCAGGGCAGAAATCCAAAGCGGGACACGCGCGGCGCGGAAATTGCCTCGACGGCGCCCTGGGCCTAGGTTCCGGCCGGGACGGCGCAGGAGGATAAGAGTGACTGGCAGCGGCAGTTCGCGAATTCCCCTGGCGCCGCTCGAATTCACTGACCGTCGATGTCATAACCGACGACGTCAGCGACAATTACGTCAGCAAGACGCTGTTCGCGGTCTCCGAATTCGCCAACATCGGGCGCGCCGGCGCCAAAGCGTTGTCGGGCGAGGCGTTGCTGTGCGCCAATCTGGGCTTTGGCTGCCGCCTGGTCTCAACGGGCGGGCGGGGTGCGGCACACATTGCTTTTCGACACTGGGGCCCGAAGGCGTCATCTTCATCCGAAATTGCGCCAATCTCGGGATCGCGCATGGCGTGATCGCATGCGTCGCGGTGATTAGCCTCGCGGCGCTCTCGGCTGGTGAGCATGCCGGCGGGGGTCGCTTCGTAAGCCTTCAGATCGGCCTCGTAGGACAGCCGCTGAGCTTCACAAGCCGAAACTTTCTTGGGATTTTCCACCAGGCACGCTTTATAGGCGGCCTTGGATCCTTCCATATCGTTCCGGGCATCCATCTTGGCGGCAAGGGCGCAAGCCGACAGAGACACCGCCACTGCGACCAGAAAGCAAAGCTGTTTCATAGCTGACCCCGTAAAGTCTTCCCGTCAATTTTGCGATGATGGGGTCAGAAAAGCGTCAAATGCCTCGCCATGAGATTTTCCAGGCACATGTGGGAAGCTCAGCAGTGGATGCACTCCATCCTAAATGATGGTAAACGATGATGAGACGAGGCTGCTTTGCGGAAAGGGAGAATGACTGAAATGAGCCGTTCGTTGAGGCCGATCGATTAGCTGACGGTCGATGTCATCACCGACGACGTCAGCGACAATTACGTCAGCAAGACACTGTTCGCGGTCTCGGAATTCGCCAACATCGTCCGCGCCGGCGCCAAGGCGTTGTCGGGCGAGGCGTTGTTGTGCGCCAATCTCGGCTTTGGCTGCCGGCTGGTCTCGACCGCCGACGGCGTACGTCACACGATGCTGTTCGACACCGGGCCCGGAAGGCGCGATCTTTGTCCGCAATTGCGCCAATCTCGGCATCGCGCTGGGCGAGATCGAATGCATCGCGGTCAGCCACGGCCATTGGGACCACATGGCCGCATTGCCGGCGGCATTGGACGCGATCCGCGAACAGGGCGGCAAAGCGACGGTCCACGTCAACCCCGGAATGTTCAACGAGCGCGCGATCCGGTTGAGCAGCGGGACGGTCGTGCCGGCCGCCAAGGTCCCCTCCCCGGCCGAGATGGAGGCGCTGGGCGCCGACGGTCGTCAACGACCCGGCGGCACGGTTGCTGCTCGACGGGCATTTTTATTTGAGCGGCGAAATCCCGCGGCGTCAGCGCCTTTGAAAAGGGCCGGATCGATCACCTCAGCCGCACCGGCCCCGAGGCGCCGTGGCAGCCCGATCCGCTGCTGATGGACGAGCGCATGCTGGTCGCCCATGTCCGCGATCTTGGGACTGATCGTCTTCAGCGCCTGCTCGCATGCCGGGATCGTCAATGTCTGCACCGAGGTGCGCCGCGTCTTTCCCGATGTTCCGATCCATTGCGTGATGGGCGGCCTGCATCTGGGCGGGGTCATGGAGCGGATCATACCCGATACGGTCGAAGGGCTGCGGCCGTTCGCGATTACGCACATCATCACCGGGCATTGCACCGGCTGGCGCGCATTGCACGCGCTCGCCAACGCCTTTGGCGACGCGGTCAGCCAGTCGGCGGTCGGCACCACCTATACCTTCTCGCGCTGATGGAAGGCGAAGCCCGCCTGCCGGTCACGATCGTCACCGGCTTTCTCGGAAGCGGCAAGACCACCCTGGTGAACCATATCCTGGCCAACAGACCGGGCTCAGGATCGCGGTCATGGTCAACGAGATCGGCGACATCGCGATCGACAACGAGCTGATCATCGGCGCCGGCGACGACATGGTCGAACTCGGCAACGGCTGCATCTGCTGCTCGATCAACAATGATCTGGTCGATGCGATCTTTCGCGTGCTGCGCAGCGAGCCGCCAGTCGAATATCTGATCGTCGAAACCACCGGCCTCGCCGACCCGCTGCCGATCGTGCTGACCTTTTTGCGCTCGGAGTTCCGCGATGCTCGTCCGCGTCGATTCGATCGTCGCGGTCGCCGATGCCGAAAACTTCAGCCTCGATCTGTTCGACAGCAAAGCCGCCGCCAACCAATTGCGCTATGCCGATTTCGTGCTGCTGAACAAATGCGACCTCGTCGGCCCCGTCAAGCCGCGGCGGCCATCGAAGAAAAGATCCGCGCGATCGCGAAGGGGCGCGAATTGTCCGCACCACCCGGCCCGAATTCCCGCTGCCGCTGATCCTCAGCGCCGGGCTGTTCCAGTCCGACCGGTTCTCGGCGATCACGGCCACGACCACCTTGCAGCCGACGGTTTTGACGCCGTGTCGTTCGAGAGCGCGGCGCCATTCGCCGCCGACCGATTTCAGTCCTTTCTCGAACAACTGCCGGGCAACGTATTCCGCGGCAAAGGGTGTTTTGTGGATCGACGGCAGCGACCGAGCGTCACCTGTTTCATCTGGTCGGCCGGCGGTTTACCCTCGACGAAACGCCGGGACCCGGCTCCCGGCGCAACCGGTTGGTGCTGATCGGCCAGAATCTCGATGCCGCGCAGAACTGCGGGCGCAGCTCGCCGCCTGCCTTGCAGCGCCGGTCACTCCGGCGCCGGAATAACGAGCGACCACACGAACAGCAGACAGGCCGCCGCCGACCGGCACCCAGGCGACCGCCGCGCCCGATCCGCACCTGCGCGGCGCCGGCCAGGATCGCGCCGACGACCAAGCCCACCCAGGGCAGCGCCTGCTCCACCCAGCCCCAGCCGGCTGCCCCGCCCGGCGAGGAAATCGCCGAACCCTTGGCCGAATCTGACCAAAGTCCCGGTGACGAAGGTCAGGCTGACGGCAACCTTTCCGGCGCGGTGCATCGCCGCGTTCAACGCTCCCATCGCCAGCACCATCGGCTCGGGCGCCGTGTCGAACATCGCCGCGGCCGCGCAGCAGCAGCCATCACCGCGGCGAGGACGGCGGTCAAATGCCGGCGGCCGGAGACATGGGCGATCATCTGCCCGCCCGCCGCACCCACGACGAACAGCGCGATCAGCAACAGGATCGAACCGGCTTCGTCGACCCGGCCGCGACCGACCGCCACGGCAAATTGCGTGCTGTTGCCGCTCATGTACGAAACGAACAGATGGCCGAGGCGAATAAAGCCGATCGCGTCGACCATGCCGGCAAGCCCGGCCAGCAGCGTTGCCAGCAGTCAGACCGCGCGCCTGGTCGACTCTCGCGCCGCGGTCACCGTCGACTGCCATTTTTCACTGCCCCTAGCCCCGGTCACGCCGCGACCTGCGCCGCAACTTGCATGCGCGCGACATCGCGGGCAATTTGCGCCGATCGGCGAGCGCTATACGCCTCTTGTCATCCGAGCCGTGCGAATACCACTTTGGAGATTATGCAGGCTCGGACTGCCGCTCTCGTTGATTGATCGTCGAGATCGGGGTCCGCTGATGCGTTCGTCTGCGGCCGCTGGATGGCGGCCGGCGGAATTAACCGGCTCGCTATCGTGTTGATACAGGCGGCGCAAGGCCACGATCAGCGTTTGAAGCAAATTGACATGGGTGAAGGCATGGCAAAGCCAAAGAGAGGGCGGTCGACCGCCACCATCGACGACCATGTCGGCGCGCGCATTCGCGAGCGGCGGATCATGCTGGGGCTCACCCAGCAGCAGCTGGCCGAGATGATCGGCGTCACCTATCAGCAGGCGCACAAATACGAGCGCGGGATCAATCGCGTTTCAGCCGGAAGGCTGTTCGAGATTGCCCGCGCGCTGAGCGCGCCGATCAGCTATTTCTACGAGGGGATCGGCCAGGAAGGCCCGCGCCAGATCACGCCGCATCAGCGCATGCTGCTCGAAATCGCGCGCAACTTCGCCGAGATCCGAAACGAGAAGCACCAGGAGGCGGTGAGCCAGCTGGCTCGCGCGCTGGCCAGCCAGTAATCCGGGCGCGCCGCGGGTCCTCACGCCGCCGGCAACGGGAACTCGTCGAGATAGGCCAGGTATTCGTCCTCGACATCGATCTGCATCGCGGCGATCACGCGAACCAGGCTGTTGTAATGAGCGATCGTGATGATCAGATCGGTTAGCCGCTCGGCGTCGAGCCCCTGGCGTAGCGCGGCAAAGGTTTCGTCGGAGAGCGCAATATCGAGGGTCATTTCGCGGGCCGCGCGCAACACCGCCTTGGCCAGGGGTTCGAGCGTCGTCGTCCGTCCGGCGGTTTCATCGGCGATTGCGCGGATGTCGTCGTCCGACACCTCGAATTCGCGGCTGATCCTGATATGATGCGAATACTCGTAGGCGGACGCGGGTGACGTAGCCGACCTGCAAGATCGCCATCTGGCGCAATCTCGGGTCGAGCCGGCTGCCGTCGCGGATGAACCGCGCCAGCGTATTGAGGCTGCGCGCCGCGCGCGGGCTGTGCGCCAGCAACCGATAGAGGTTGATGTTACGCGCCAGCAGATCCTGGTGCTCGGGCAAAACATCGGATTTGTCGAGATAAGGCAGGCGCGCCATTGCGGTAACTCCGTTCTGCTCGCGTCGCTCGGACGGACCGGCCCGAATCCGGAAAATGCTGTCGCCGACGCCGCGGTCGCGAGAAAACCGGCCCCCGAGAGGTCCGATCGCGCGGACGCCGATAGTATTCAATACATCATTTTGGCCGTGCTTGCCGCACGCGCGTTCTGCACCGCGGTCTCGGCCCGGCCGACCCCGTTTACCGACCCTGTGCGTAGATTTCTCGCCAGAAATCCAGGGCGGCGCGGGGGCAGCGCTGCGGCTGCAGCAGATTGACCCATGGCCTTATCCGGCAAACAGCTCCAGCCGGCCATGTGGCAAGGTCTGAGCCTCGATCTGCACGGCGATCGGCGTCCTGCCCGCCGCGGTAACGGTCTTCGCCGGCACCCTCCGGCCCGAGACTTTGGCCGATGGCGCACGGCGCTGATTGTGCTGCTGATCGGCCGCGGCGGGAGCGTCGGACTGCCGACGCCGGTCCCGGCGGAATAGGACCTGCCCGCTAGGCTATCGGCTGAATAGCCGAACCGGTTCGCCGCCCACCATCGCATTGGCTTGCAGATAGGCGATCAGCTCGGGCATCGAATAGCGGCGATGGCGGACGATTCTCTCGGTCGGACCCCAGCCATGCAAGTCGGCCGGGGCGGCGTAGAGGACCGATGCCTTGTCGCAACGCAGCGCGCCCAGCAGAAATTCGTCGACGATGTGACTGCCGAGTTCCCCGAGGCGCTGGCTGTGCTCTGTGCTCTCGGCTTCGGCGAGTATAAAAAGCCAAAGCGGGGTGGAGGCGCCGAGGAAGTCCGGATCGAAACCGGCGCTCGCCAGTCGCATCGCAAGAACCTGCCTGACCTCGACCGTCGCATCGTGCAGGCCTGGAATGCGCCGTGCGGCGTAATGTTCGACCTCTTCGCCGGTCGCGAGTCCGACCGCCCCGGTCAAGTCGGAATTCGGTTCCGACGCCCGCAAGATGTTGCGGCGCGGCAGATTACGCTCTGACGGGGTATCCTTGCCGTCTGCCGCCGGGCCGGGCGGAAGGGCTGCGATCGGCAACGAGAACAGCTTGTCCGAGATCAGCGTGTCGAGCGGCCGGGACGCCTGAGCGGACTTTGCGCTGGTATCGAAGAAATAGCGCCAATCGATCACATCGCCGGGCTGAAGCGGGTTGTCGCCAATAAGTTCCGCGGATCTTCCGGTTGACCGGCGGCAGCGAAAATCGGCCGGGGTTGTCCGGTCAGCACCTTGCCGTCGGCGTCGCGCACCTCGTCGTGAAGAACGTAATCGTCGCGCACCAGCGAATGCCCCAGCCGAAATGCGGCCACCGCAAATTCGTGCGGGATATGGATCATCGCTTCGTTGCCGCGCCCCGGCTTGCAACTATAGAGAAACGTGTGGACATCGGCCGGCTCCGGCAAGATCGAAGTCGCTGTGGTGTCGCGCACATAGGCATGGAGCGCTCCCGGGGCGACGCGGTTCAGGGTCGCCTCGGCCGAGATGCGCGGCAGAAAATCCGTGGCGACGATCGTCTGATAGGTCCACAGCACCCGGTAATGGCAGGCATCGAAGGCGGCGCCGACCTGCTCCTGGCTCGGCGTGGCGGTCCCGGCCAGCGCGCGATCGACGCAGTCATTATGGGCGATCTCGAACAGATTCTGGACCTGCGACAGTATCTTGTGCTCGCTGTTGCGCGGGTCGGGAATCTCGGCCGTCCCAGCCGCGCTGCGCTCGTAGTCGAAACCGTCGATCTGGGTCGGCGAGCCGGGCGAGGTCGGGGCCTGAACCTCGCGCAGCGCGAAACGGCCGGTGTAGAGGCCGTTTTGCTGCTCGAACCACGGCGCGCTGATCGCGGTCAATGCCGCGAAGTCGCGCACGCCATAGACGCTGTCGAGATCCAGCTTGGCCGTGTTCGCGCTGAGCGCCGAGCCCGGTGTCCGCAGAATCGGCGATCGCCTGGTCGAGCTGGCCGAGCGTGATGCCGGCCGCGGCGAGCTTCGCCCGCACCGAGGCGTCGCTGTGCGCTTGCTGGTTTAGCGCGCCCAGCGCCGAGAGCGCGGTTGTCGTGCGCGTGACGTCGTGGTCGATGAATTGGCCGACGAAGGTGTAGCCGGCGGGCTGCGCACCGTCGGGGCCGGTGTTGTCGTCGACAAACGGGCTTACCCCGGCCCCGAGCTGCGGACCGATGATCGCGTTCAGGGTTGGGTTATCCACGACCGGCGCACAGAGGCGCTCGGGCGGATCGGACGCGCCCGGCGCCGGTTGGCCGCAGCTGCCGACGGCGCGTTCGGTCTTGCAGGCCTCATAGCAGAAGCCATAGATCGAAGGATCCGGAACCGGCGCCGTGCCCTGAGAGCTGGAGGCCAGCGGCGGGCCGCCGCCGTGGCCGACACTGACCGCCGGAAGGACCCGCAGCATTTGCTCGAACGCGGACTGCGAGACCGGCGCCGGGGGGCCAGTATCGCGCTGCCGGAACGGGCTCGGATCATCCGGAGGAAGAGATCCAGGTGGGGGTCCGTAGCGGAGGACGCCGCCCGACCGCAGGTCGGCGCTCCCGCCAGCGCGGCCGCCGTTAAATCGCAAGGACGCCGGCGACGCCTCTGATCCGGCTATTCCTCAAATGATTGGTTCGGCGGGCGTTTTCTGGAATAGTCGAGATTGGCATTTCTTCTGAAACCAAGAATAGTTAACATAACAAATAGCGGAGCCGACCAGCTTAGCTGCACTTCACAGTAAATACCAGACGGGCTTATAGTAAAAATTGCTCTTGTCCCGGAGCGAAAGCATTCGAGCGCGCTTTAGTGACCATTGCGGATCGTCGGCCGGCGTTGTTCGCGCGTCGGTCAGCCGGATACGACGCCGCGGCAGGACAGCGCGACGGCGACAAACGAACGCGGGCCGTCCGGCCTTCCGGTCAGATAGGCGGCGCGCAGGTAGCCGACGAGGCGGTCGCGCCGCGCCGCATCGAGGCTCGCGACATACTCGCCGAGCATGCCCTCGCCGCTGGCAAACGGCTCCCAATAGTCGGCAAAATCGGCGAAATCCATTCGGATCGTCAGCGAGCGCTGGTCGATCTCGGTCAGCCCCGCCTCGGCCCAAATCCGCGGCAACGCGCCCGGCGCGTAAATCGGCCGCGCCATCGTACGGTCGCGCGCCTCGGCCGCCGCTTCATCGAGCGCGGCAGCGGTATCCCAGAACATGCGGTTGGCGGCGGCGCCACCCGGCGAATCCCAGAACGCCGCGCAGACCACACCGCCAGGCCGGGTAACCCGCCGCATCTCACTCACCGCGAGTTCGGGCCGCGGGGTGACCGAGGGCAGCACCAGCATCGACACCGCCCGGTCGAAGCTCGCATCGGCAAAGCGCAGGGCGGCGCCGTCGCCTTGCTCGATATGGATGCGCTGGTCGCGGTTCTTGGCCTGCGCGGCGGCGAGATAAACCTCGGAATGGTCGATCGCGGTCAGGCTCGCGATGTTCGCCGCCTCAGGCAGAGCAAACGTCAGGCTGCCGGTGCCGCAACCGACCTCGATCACCCTGTCGCCGTCGGCGATGCCGGCATGCCCGATAAAGATCGGCGCCAGCCGCCGGCTCCAGCGGCCCATCAGCTTTTCGTAATTAGCCGCGTCGCGGGCGTTGAACATCGACGGCATGGCCTGGCTCCCCTGGTTCTTCCGCCGGTCGACGCGACCGGCCACGTGGCGGTAGCCGCGAATTTAGCCGTCGCCGCCGCCGATTGGAATCGACGCGGCGTCGATCGCGCCCTTCACCGCTCTGGACTCGGGCCCACTTCGCTGCCAGACAGGCGCCGGTCCATAGCGGCCCCGACCCAAACGGCTCCCCTCTTCTCGTTTCTCGGCGATGCGGCGAACCGCCATCCATACCTGGCAGGATCGGATCAGAGATCCGAGCTTGACCGTCCTTTTGATCCTCCAACTTGGCGCCCTCTTTGTCGCTGTCCCACTGGCCGCGCAAGGGCGCCCGATTGCCCGGGTGGTTGGTGAGGGGTTGGTGCTGGCGGTCGTACTTATCGTCGTCATGCTCTCGCACCGACCTGGCGCCATCCTCGTCATCCTGCTGGCGTTGTCCGCGACATTTGCGAGCCTGTGGCTACCGGAGGACTCGGCGCCGGTGGCCGTGAGCCTGTTGAGCCGCGGCGGCAGCATCCTCACCTTTTCGGCGTTGAGCTGGGTCGTGGCGCACGCGGTCTATGCCCCGGGCCGCATCACCTTTCGCCGTCTCCAGGGCGCCCTCGTGCTGTACCTCAACCTCGCGACGATCTTCGCTTCAGCCTATCACCTGATCTGGGACCTCAATCCCGGCGCATTCTCCAATCTCAGCGCCATCACCCCTGGGCGCGGTCCCAGCCAAATCGCCGTGATGCTGTATTTCAGCTTTACGACCTTAACCACCACGGGTTTCGGCGACATCGTTCCGATAAACCCGTTCGCCCGCAGCCTGGCCAATTTGGAGGCGGTCGTCGGCCAGCTCTACCTCGCCACGACGGTCGCCCGCCTGGTCACCCTCGAACTCGAAGACCGCCGCCGCGACCGGCCGTGAGCTTGGCCGGCAAACCGGCACGGAAGCTATTCGGCCGCGACCGCAGCCGGCTGAAACGGCGACAACGGCGCACGCGCCGCGCCGGGCATCGGCTGCGGCCACCAGCGGTCCTCCCATTCGGCGAAGACCTCGCCGAGCTGCGGCATCACTCTTTCGGCGAAGAGGCGCGTGTTGTATTGCGCCAAATCCTTGCTCATGTTGCCGAATTGCAACAGCAGCATCAGGTGGCCGACATTGAGGTCGGTCGCGACCTCGCGCAACTGGGCGGCGACCTCGTCGGGCGAGCCGATGATCACATAGCCCTTGTCGACGATCGCATCCATCTCGCGCGCCAGCATTTGGAATTTCGATTCGTAGCGCGAGGCCTGCGCCGCCAGCGACACCTGGCTCTGGATGCCGCGGCGCTGGGTCTCCTCGGTCGCATAGCCGGGCGGGCCGGCAAAGCGCGGGTCGACATGCAGGCAGCGGCCATAGAAATATTCGGCCGGCTCGCGGTAAAGGCGATAGGCCTCCTCGCGCGTCTCGGCGACGCCGACGAATTGCAGAAAGCCGGCGCGGTACGGGTTCCGGTCCTTGCCGAGCCGCGCCATCTCGTCCCAAAACCCGCTCATCGTCGCCTGGCCGGCCTTGTAGCCGTAATACGACAGATAGCAGTAGACGTAATCCATCTGGGCGCACCACTGCCAGGTCTCGACCGAGCCGCCGCCCGGGATCCAGATCGGCGGATGCGGCTTTTGCACCGGGCGCGGCCAGATGTTGACGTAGCGCTGCTGGTTGAAGCGGCCGTTGAAGGCGAAGGTGTCCGGCTCGGTCCAGGCGCGCAACACCAGATCGTGCGCCTCGTGATAGCGCTCGCGCAGCATGCTCGGGTTCTGGCCATAGGCAAAGCAGGTGTCCATCGGCGAGCCGACCGGGAAACCCGGCGATCAGCCGCCCGCCCGAGATCACGTCGATCATCGCGAACTCTTCGGCCACCCGGGTCGGCGGGTTGTAGAGCGCCAGCGAGTTGCCGAGGACGCAGAGCGCGGCGTCGGACGTGCGGCGGGCGAGCGAGGAGGCGATCAGGTTGGGCGACGGCATCAGCCCGTAGCCGTTCGAATGGTGCTCGTTGACGCAGACCGCGTCGAACCCGCATTCGGCGGCGAATTCGAGCTCGTCCATAAAGTCGTTGTACATGTGATGGGCGCGCCGCGGGTCGAACAGCGAGGAATGGATGTCGACCCACACCGAGGGATGCTTCTCGCGGAAATCGTCCGGCAACTCGGTGTAGGGCATCAGGTGAAACCACAACAGCTTCATCGCACTTACTCCGCCGCGTCCGTTCGTGCGATCAGCGCTGACCCCGGCACCGGTCGGGCGTCAAGCCGCGCCACGACGTCGTCCTTGACTCGGCGGAACGACGGTTTGCTCGATCGCAACGCGTTGATTGCATCGCCCTCTGTCGCGCCGCAGCGACATTGCGCGATATGCTGGCTCGATCTAGGTCGCAACAGGGGCGAAGCGTGTCCGATTGCCGAGGCCGACGGCCCTCCCCGCGCGCTATTTTGATGCTGAGCCTGCTCGCGCGCTAGTCGCCTGCGCCGCGCCGCAACGCGCAGGTGCAAAATCCGTTCGTCGGGACCTGGGCCAATGCCGACAACGACACGATCACCATCCGCCAGGACACGGTTGTCGTGAACCAGCCGAACGGCCAGAGCACCGCGCTCGGCAACGCCGTGTGCGGCGGCGTTTTCAGCTTTGCCTATGCCACTTGGAGCAGCCAGGCGCTGACCGCGCTGTTGCCCGCCAACCCGGACTAGGCAAGAATTTGTCCGAACTGCTGGTCGCGCCGACTTATCCGGTGGCACTGCTTCACTGCGATCATGGCGACCACACCTATGTCCTGCTGAATGATCGCCAGCTGGTCGCGATCTACCGTGACGGCGACATCGGAGCCATCGAGCGTCTGGCGCGGCGTTAATCTGTGTTATATTTAGGGCCGAAACGACGAGGGCGTGCGGGTTGAATCGTGGCAGGGGTGACTTGGATTGAGCGGCGGCGTTCGTTGGTCTATCCGCGCTCTGATGAGCCTTGGGGATGGGCATCCTTGCCTGCCTGCGCCGAAAAGCCGCCGCCGCCGCCGCCGCAAACTGGCCGCGGTCCCGCCTCCGCCACCGCCGCCGCCGCCGCCGGCGCCGCGGCGCCGCGTGTTTCCGGTTCCGGCAGCACAAGCCGACCCCGCCGGCCGACGACGCCTCGGGCTCCGAGCCGAGCGACGAGGCGCTGGCGATGGCCGGACCCGAAGCGATGGCGATGCGCGCCCCCGAGCCGGTTGCTCGCTGCCGCCACGACCGAGCAAGCTGATCGGGCTCGATCAACCGGCGGCGAAGCACCTGCTTCGGGGCCGCGACCGAGCAGTCCGAGGCGCCGCCGGCGACGGTCTGGCGCTATCGCAACGCCACCTGCGAACTCGACCTGTTCTTTTACCTCGATCTGCGCAGCGGCAAGATGCGGACCCTGCATTACGCGTTCAAAGGCGACGCCGCCGACCCGGCCGGGCAGCAGGATTGCCTGCGGTCGCTGGTCGTCGCCCGCGGGAGCTAGAGCCGCTCTTGACCATGCCGCACCTGCTTCTCGTCGACGACGACGACCTGTTCCGCGAATTGCTCGGCCTCAACCTGATCGATGAAGGGTACGAAGTCACCAGCTTCGACAACGGCCGAGACGCGCTCGCCTATCTCGAAGACGGCGGCGGCGCCGACGCGATGCTGCTCGACTGGCGCATGCCGCAGCTGACCGGCATCGAGGTGCTGCGGCGCATGCGCGGGCGTGGGATCGCGATCCCGGTGATCTTTTTGACGGCGCTTTCCGACGACATCTACGAAGAGGCGGCGCTCGCCGGAGGTGCGGTCGATTTCATCGACAAGTCGCGGCGCCTGCCGATCCTGGTCAGGCGCCTGCAGCTGATCACCGAGGGCGCGCGGCCCGCCGCCGAGATCCGAGCCGCCGCGGCCCGAGACGCTGACGGCTCGGCCCGCTGGAGCTGCGCTTTGACATCAATCGCGCGCATATGGGCGGGAAACACGATCGATCTGACCTTGACCGAATTCAGGATCCTCGCGCTGCTCGCCGAGAAGCGCAGGGCAAGACGTCGGCTATCGCGAGATCTATGATCTCGTCCACGGCAAGGACTTCGTCGCCGGTCATGGGGCAGAGGGGTACCGCGCCAATGTCCGTACCTTCATCAAGCGTATCCGCAAGAAGTTCCGCGACAGCGACCCCGATTTCGACCACATCCATAACTACGCCGGTTTTGGATACCGCTGGACCTCGGAGCAACTAGGTCGCGGCGCGAGCCTGCGCTGGGCGTGGTCGCTGACCGGCAAAGACCGGCCTGCTGGCGGTTATCTTTCTGCTCGTCCCGGTCTTTCTCTATATCGAATTCCGCAACGCCTACGAGGAAAGCCAAGAGTTGCTGCTGCGCAGCGTGCGCGACGAAGGGCGCGTGATCAGCCAGTCCCTGCTGCCGTTGCTGCAAACCGCCGACATCGACTCGCTGCCCCAGCTCGGCGCCACCCTCGCCCGTTTTGCCGGCGAAGTGACGACGATCAAGCTGCTGCTGGCGCCTGCCGGCGCCGGCAGCGACGGTTTTTACTATGTGGCGTCGTGGCCCACGGTCGCGCCCGCCAATCTGCAGGCCGAACGGAGCACCCTGGCGCAGCAGGGCGTGCTCGATCGCCTCGCCCAGAATTGCCGCGGCGAGATGCCGTTTTCGCTGATCTATCATCGCCCAACCGGCGGCGCCGAGATCGTGACTGCGGTGACGCCGCTGGCGACGGCAGCGGGCTGCTGGGCGGTCGTCGCCTCGTTTTCCCAAGACGCCTTTCCCTCGGCGCATCTCGGCCAGCCCTATTGGGCGACGCCGCCGGTGCGGATTGCCGCGGTGATCTATCTGGCGATGGCGGCGATCACCTTTTCGACCTTGTTGAGCGTGCGCGGCGGACTGCGCCGTTTTGCCCGGCGGGCGCGGCGGATTCGCGACCAGGGGCCCGATGCCGGATCGTTCGGCGCCCGCGCGGATGTGCCGGAGCTGGCCGAGGTCGCGGCCGAATTCGACCGCATGGTCGAGGCGCTCCACCGCTCCGCCGCCGAAATCCGGCAGACGGCGGAAGACAACGCCCACGCCTTCAAGACGCCGATCGCGGTCATCCGGCAGTCGCTCGAGCCGCTGCGCCGCGCCCTGCCCGAGGACAATAACCGCGTCCGCAGCGGGCGATCGGCGTTGTCGAGCATGCGCTCGACCGGCTCGACGGGCTCGTCGCCTCGGCGCGGGAGCTCGACGAGGCAACCGCCGATCTGATCGACGAGCCGCTGGTTCCGGTCGATCTCGGACGCGTCATCGGCAGGATGATCCAAACCCGCTCCGCCATCCTCGACGATCGCGACGTGACGATCGTGCTGGCCAGCCGCGACCTGACGATCACCGCGGATCTGCTGCCCGGCCTCTATGTTCTCGGCAGCGAAGCGATGATCGAGACCGTTCTCGACAATCTGATCGACAACGCCGTCTCGTTCTCGCCGCCGGGCGGCGAGATCCTGGTCCATCTGACCCATGACGGCACGCTTTGCCCACCTGACTGTTTCCGACCGCGGCCCCGGTGTGCCCGAGGAGCAGACTCGAGCGCATCTTCGAGCGCTATTACTCCGAACGCCGCGCCGACGCGGCGGGTGAAGTCGCGGACGAGGCGGCGGCAGCCTATTTCGGGATCGGGCTGTGGATCGCGCGGCGCAACGTCGAGGCGATGGGCGGCACGATCGTCGCGCCGAGAACCGGATCACCGCACGGGCTGCAGGTTCATATCCGCCTGCCGCTGGCGCCGGGCCGCGGCTGAGGCGGCCGATCTGGTCGACATCGCGCGATGGAAGCGCGGCTGAAAACCGGGATATGGATCAAGGCGCTGATCCGGCGCTGCGATCTCGCCGCGGTTGCGGTCGCGGTGGTGGCGCGCGGCGACGGCGATTCGGGCGCCATCCTGATCAAGCTCAACGCCGGCGACGACGGCTGCTCGGTGCTGGCCCAAGCGCGCGGGCCAGACGGCGAGTTGTTGTGGATGCGGGCCACCGGCGCCGTCCCGGTCGCCGAGGCCGACGCCGATGCCTATATCGCCCGCCAGCGCCGGCGCGACCCGGATCTCTGGGTCGTCGAGATCGAAAGCCGGCTCGCCCGACGCCGTCCTCGACGGGCGGATCATCTGACCGGCGACCAAGGCGAGCGCCGATTGCGAGGACGCAGAGCATGGGGTTCAGCATTCTGATCGTCGACGACGAGCCCGATCTGGCCGATCTCTTTCGCCAGCGCTTTCGCCGCGAGGTGCGCCAGGGGCACTATGTTCTGCACTTCGCCACCTCGGGCGAGGAAGGGCTGCGCCGCCTGGCCGAGATCGGCCCGGAGCTGATCGTGATCCTGTCCGACATCAACATGCCCGGGATGGACGGGCTGGCGTTGTTGCGCGAGATCAAGCGTCGCCGGCCGGAACTGCCGGTGGTCATGGTGACGGCTTATGGCGATGACGAGCGCATGCGAACGCGCGAAGGAGCTCGGCGCCGCCGCCTTTCTTGCCAAACCGGTCGATTTCGATCGGCTGAAGCAGCATCTGGCGGAGCTGATCGCCGCGCATCGCCGGAATGCATGACGGCGTTCGCCGCGATCGGTCGACGCGATATGCTGCGCCGAATTCGTTGCCTCGCCCGCGGCGCGTGTGCTCAGTTGCGGCCGGGCAATGGCAAGGTGCGCGAAGATGTCGGCGGCAGGCAGCGAAAGTGGCTGGCGGCACCGACCGCCGCGATGCTCGGCCTGCTCGTCGCCGGTGTGGCGCCGTCATCGGCCCTGCAGATGACGCCCCGCCGGCCGACAAAGACGCCGTCATCGCCCAGAACCTGGCCGAGATGCTGCGCGACGCGCGAACGGTGATTTCCAACAACGAGGATCTGATCAACGATCCCGCGCTCGGCGACAAGCATTTGACCGGCCAGAAAGTGCTGGCCGAACGCGTAAAGCGCTATCAGAAGACGACCGGCGTCGATCCGACGACGATCGACCCGGCCTCGCGCGCAGGGGCGCTTGATGCGCGCGATGATGAACGCGATCGTCGCAGGTGATGGATGACAATCAAATGACGATCAACGAGAAGGGAACCGGGTTCAAAGGCTTCATCCCGGCGGTGTTCGGGCGGCTCGTCAGCGAATCCTTCAACGGCTTGGCAAAGGGCGAAGCTGAAATCAAGATCACCGCCCCGCCCGATCTCGTCCGCAACCGCAAGGCGCTGCCCGACGCCTGGGAGACCAAGGTCATCGAGACCAAGCTCCTCAATCCCGATTGGCCGCATGGCCAACCCTATTCCGCCACGGTCGACATCGACGGGCGCACGGCGTATCGCATCGCCGTTCCCGAATATTACACGGCAGTCCTGTCTCGCCTGCCACGGGACGCCAAAGGGCGAACTCGACATTACCGGCTATCCAAAAGAGGGCCGCAAGCTCGGCGACCTCGGCGGCGTCATGAGCATCACCCTGTTTCGCTGAGGTTGGCGGCGTGGCGGTGGCCAGATGATGGCCCGGCTGACGATCCGAACCCGGCTCATTGCTGCTGTCGAGCGTGCTCCTCCTCGCTCTGATCGCGAACCAATTTCTATCTGAACCGCGAAGCTCGCCGAGAATTCGGCGGGGATGGTCAAGGCGGCCGAACTGCTCGGCGTCATCGAAGAGGCGAACAGCGCGCAGATCGCCTTTGGCGAGATGCGCTATTGGATGACCGACCTCGCCGTCAGCATGCTGATGCTTGTCCGAGCGCAACGCCGCACGCAGCCCGCGCGCGCATGGAGCAGCACCTCGACCAGGTCGCGCGGTACCGCCCCCAAGCCGTCGCCGCAGTGCGCAGCGAGCTGGCGCAATACCAGGAATTCGCCCACAAGGCAGTCGATGAATACACCAACGACCATCGGGTAATCGGCAACTCGCTATTGGCCCAGGCGAGCGAGCACAGCGTCGACGTCAACGGGTTGCTCGCCGCGATCAGTCGCCGAGCTGACCCACGAGGCGGTCGCCGCTCGCGAACGTGTCGTCGCCGGAGCGGCGGCGGCCACCCGGGTGTCGCGCATCGTGGTCTCGGCCGCGGTGCTGGTCGGCGCCATGCTGACCTTGCTGGTGCTGCGCTCGATCGCCGTTCCGTTGCGCCGGCTGGTGGTCGCGATGCGCGGCCTCAACGCCGGCGACCTTGCCGTCGAGATCCCCGCCGCGGGACCGGACGAGATCGGCGCCATGGCACATACCCTAGCCGCCTTCCGCGATACCCTCGACGCGCTGCGCAAACTGATCGACGAGCAGCGCGAGCGCGAGCGCGAGCTGCGCGCCGCCCATGACCAGCTCAAGGCCGCACAGGCGAATTTGGTCCAGGCGGAAAAAATGGCCTCGCTTGGTCAACTGACCGCCGGTATCGCACACGAAATCAAAAACCCGCTGAACTTCGTCAACAACTTTGCCGAGCTGTCGCGCGAATTGCTCGGCGAATTGAAGGAAGCCGTCGATTCGGCTCCCGACGGGACGAGAGCCGAGGATCTCGATGAGCTGATGACGACCCTCGACGGCAACCTTGCCAAGATCGCCGAGCATGGGCGGCGCGCCGACGGAATCGTCAAAAGCATGCTGCTGCATTCGCGCGGCGGCAGCGGCGAGCGTCGGCAAAGCGACCTCAACGCGCTGATCGAGGAAGCTCTCAACCTCGCCTTTCACGGCGCGCGCGCCCAGGACCAGAGCTTCAACGTCACGTTGGAGCGCGATCTCGACCCGAGCATCGGCCCGATCGAAGCCGTCCCGCAGGACCTCACCCGAGTCTTCCTGAACCTGTTCGGCAATGCGTTTTATGCGGTCAACAAGCGCCGCCGCGAAGGCAGCGAGCCGGCTTTTGCTCCGATACTGACGCTCACGACCCGCAATCGCGGCGAAGAAATCGAGGTGCGGGTGCGCGACAACGGCACCGGCATCCCGCCCGAGATCAGAGACAAATTGTTTCAGCCGTTTTTTACCACCAAGCCAACCGGCGAAGGCACCGGGCTCGGGCTGTCGATCAGCTACGACATTGTGGTTCAGGAGCACGGCGGCTCGATCGCCGTCGACAGTCAACTGGGCGAGTTCACCGAATTCACCCTGCGCCTTCCGCGCAACCCGACAGCCGCCGCCGCTGCGGTCGCCACCGGCGCTTCCGCATGAGCCAAACTAGCCCAGCGGCTCATCCCGACGTCGAGATCATCGAAGCAGCTACGGGTTTCGAGCGCTTTTTGCGGATGGACGTCATCCGTTTTCGCCATCGCCGGTTTTCGGGTGAGTGGAGCACGCCGCAAACGCATGACGTGCTGCGGCGCGGGCAGGCGGTGGCGATCGTGCTGTTCGATCCCGATCGCGAAAAAGTCGTGCTGATCGAGCAGTTCCGGCTGCCGGCGTTGCTGGCCGGCGCGTCACCATGGCAGATCGAGGTGGTCGCCGGTCTGGTCGACGCCTGACGAAACCCCGGAGATGGTCGCGATCCGCGAGACGCGCGAGGAATCCGGGCTCGCGCTCGAGTGCGAACTTATCCCGATCCAGCGCTACCTGCCATCTTGCGGCGCCTCGGACGAAAGCGTTTTTCTATTTTGTGCCCGCGTCGATTCGACCGTGGCGACCGGCATGCACGGCGTGCCCGCGGAGGGCGAAGACATCCGCGTTGTGGTCAAGACCCTGTCCGAAGTCGAAGCCATGCTCGACGCCGGCGCCATCGAGAACGGTCACACCCTCGTCGCTCTCTACTGGCTCTTACGCCACCGCGATCAACTCTGCTAGTTGTGGCGGCCGGCTGTTGGGGAAGAGCGAGCCCCTCACCCGGCCCCACCGCCCGCGCGCTGAGACAGCCGCCAGTCACGGCCGCTCCCCAGCTTTACCAACCGCCGGACCCAGGCGCCCCAATATGTTTTATGGAGCAATCGGGGCTGGGGCTGGGGTGTTAGCGGGAATTTAACAGCGTTAGGCTTTGAGTTTGCTCAGATGAAGGAAGAGCTGCGAACCGACGTCGGTGCTGCCAAGGTGGTTGATTGTTACCCTAAAATACCGTAAATCGGGTTGGCCGTAGAGATCCACATGCACATTGACGTCATTGACAGGTTCAACGAGTTTGAAGCGCGCCGGCACAACTGGGACGCGGTCTACGAGGCTGATCCCGAGGCGCAGTTCTTCCTTTCTTGGCAGTGGCTGGCCGATTGGCTGACCACGCACCGGTCGATCTGGTTCGTCCTGGCTGGCAAACGCCGCGAGACCGACGAAGAATACGCCGCCTTCCTGCCGATGCGGATGCGGACAGATTTCGACAAGAAGCACGGCTTCACAAACGAGATCTTCCCCGCCGGGGCGGGCTTCTCGGATTATACGGGTATTCTAACCGAGCCCCGGTTCGAGTCCGAGGCGGTGCCCGCGTTCGCCGAGTACATCAAGCGAAAGCTCAATTGGGCTCTATTTAGGATCGAAAATCTTACGATGTCGGATCGCCGGCGACGCCTCTTTCTCCGGGCTTTCGATAAAAATCGCTTCGCACAAAATCCGATTAGCTATAAATTCCCTGGAGATTCAACCGATCACTCTATTTGCCCTTTAATACATCTGCCAGCAAGCTGGGATGACTACCTCAATACTCTAAGTACCAATAACCGGCAAAAAATTCGCCGGCTATTGAATAAAGTCGACTCATCAGAAATTTATCGTATAACCTGGTCAGATGCCAAATCCATCGATGAAAATCTATCTGTGTTGCTTAGTTTCTGGAAGATAAAATGGCTTCCGAGCAAAGGCGCGCAGAGAGCGGATGAGATCGTCAGTCTCAATCAGTGGATGCTGAGTCGTTGCGCGAAAAGCGGTGCATTATTTCTTCCAGTATTTTGGCACGCCGACAGACCGGTAGCCGCTCTCGCAACCCTGGTCGACCGTTGCAAGAAATCGCTGTTGTTTTTCGTCACCGGGCGAGACGAAACATATCGCGAGATGCCCGCCGGATATTTGTTGCATGCCTATAGCATTCGCCATGCCATCGCTCACGGCTTCACCACCTATGAGTTCTTAAAGGGGAACGAGCCGTATAAATACCTATTTGGCCCGCAGGAAGAACGCCGCCAGAGGCCGGTGTCGGTGGTGACCAAGACCAATCGCAACCTCGGCGGCAGGTTGGATCCGCGGGGGCTCCCGGCCATGCTTGACATGGCTTTAGAGTTTGAGCAGCAGAACGAATTGGCGGACGCTGAACTCGCGTATCGCCAGATCCTGGAGCTGGCGCCGGATAACGCGCTGGCGCTCTACAGGTTCGGCCGATTGAAGGCCAGGAACGGCGCCCACGCCGAAGCGAAGATGTTGCTCACCCGCTCGGTGGAGGTAGAGCCCGACGGAGACAATACTTGGTTTTGCCTCGCGCAATCCCTTCAGGCGCTCGGAGAAATTGAGGCCGCACTCGCGGCTTACCGCCAGGTTGCTAAACTTCAGCCATTGAACAAGCAGGCGAAAGAACTCATCCTCCAGTTGACCGTCGCCGCCGGGCTCGCCCCGGAACCGCCGGTAGATGCGGCCCACCTGATCCGGGTTGCGGAGACCGCCCCGAGCTCGCGGTCATCCATCATTTCGGCCTCAGTCGATTCCGACTTGGCGCTACGGAAGAAGGTTCAAGAGCTTCGTGCTTTGACTCAACATTATCATGATTCGTTCGTCAACCCTCGCCCGCGATGGTAGCGCAGGGGAATTCGTGACTGAAAGCCACCTCGCCCAAACCGTGATGACCGGTTGTGCAAGCCGCGTTAAAGATTTGCCGATAGAATTCGGATAAGTTTATCCAAAACGAGGGTCTGCTACGGCCTCGTCTCGGCGATATGTTCTGCACAACACCAAGAGAATGATTAGTAGACCATCAAACGACCGACAGGAGGATCGTAATGCCGATATACGATGGATCAACGGTAAGAGGATATTTGGAACGTCTGCGTATGGGTGCGCTGATGCAGAGCAGAATTGAGGAATTTGTTGACGAATATCAGGCCGCTAACGGGTTATTACCCGAATTTATATTTGTCGAGAACCCGATCAACGCATTGGGCGGAATCGATTTTTCAAATCTGATTTTATTATCGGGGACAATGTATATGGAATTTTCCCTAAATCAACCCAACCGGACGGTTACATTCCTTAACATCGACATGAGTATCAATCGAATTGTAATGTCCGGTCTGCAACAATCATCATTTAGTGGACCATTTACAGAGAACTCGCGTCTAACTGTACAAATCTTTAGGAATATGGAAGTTGTAGGATTTTTTGAGGCATCGAGTGACAACTGTGGCGATCTGCTGGATATGCTCAAAAAGTATTTCATTCCTTCGATCAACGGGTAAATTTTATGGGCCGGACTGCTCAGCAGTTCGTTTGATGAGAGACCCCCGCATCTGGCACGCCGGCACGAGCCGCCGATCTGCCGAACAACGACAGACTGCGGTCGCACTCCGGGGACCACTGGACTTTCTCTCTGCGATACCCAGTCGTCACCGCGCGGAAAATTCCTTGAAGTGCTTCGACAGCGCCAAGCCCTGGCTCTGGTAGGACGACCCGATGGCACGGCCGTAGAGCTTGTCCGGGCGGGCGATCAGCCGCTCGTAGACCAGCCGCCCGAGCACTTGCCCATCCTCGATCAGAAACGGCACCTCGTGCGAACGTACCTCGAGCACGGCGCGACTGCCGGCGCCGCCGGTCTCGGAGGTGCCGAAGCCGGGATCGAAAAACCCGGCGAAATGCACCCGGAACTCGCCGACAAAAGTGTGATAAGGCAGCATCTCGGCGGCATGGTCGGGTGGCACCACGACCGCCTCGCGCGACGCCAGGATGTAGAAATCGTGCGGGTCGAGTACGATCCCGCCGGCCGGCCCCGGCCCGCGATGGGCATAGACCGGCTCCCAGAAATCGCGCGGGTCGTAGTGATGGACCCGATCGACATCGATCAGATCGGTGTGGCGACGCGCCTTGTAGCCGACGATGCCGCTGTCCCCATCCCCGGCGACGTCGACGCTAAAGGCGAGCCCGTCGCGGATCGCCTCGCGCGCCGGGGTCTCGCCCGGGCGCAATTCGAACAGCCCGACCTCGTCATGCAGCCGCCGCAGTGCGGTGTCGCTGAATGCCGGTGAGCCGCGGCGGATGCGCAATTGCACAAGGCTCGACCCGGTTCGCGCCAGAATGCTGAACGAGCGCGGCGAAATCTCGGCGTAGAGCGGCCCCTTATAGCCCTCGCGCACCCGGTCGAACTCGGTGCCGTGATCGGTAATCACCCTGGCGAAGACATCGAGCCGGCCGATCGAGCTTTTCGGGTTGGCCAGTGCCGAGGTGCGTTTTCGTAGCGCCACATATTCAAGCAATGGCACGATATAGACGCAGTCCTTTTCGAGCACCGCCCCCTGGGTCAGGTCGATCCGGTGCATCGACAGCAGGTCAAGCTTGTCACGCACACTCTCCCTGGAGCCCGGCAAAAAGCTTGCCCTGACCCGATACGCGACTTCGCCCAGACGCAGGTCGATGCTCGCCGGCTGGATTTGCTCGTCAGCGATCGGCTGCGGTGACAGGATCTCGCGCCCCACCGCAATCGCCTCGCGCAACATCTGCGACGGCACCAGCCCGGTCGAACGGTCGGTGTCGGCAGGCTCGGGTGCCGGGAAAAGCGCGGCCTCGCGGGCTTCGGTCATGGAACAGCTTTCATTCAAATCGGCCGCTCCGTTCTAAGCCAACGGACCGGCCGCGGAAATAGCTGACCCAGTGACACTAGATGGACCCGCAAAGCCGCGGCCGGTCTTGCGTCTGCCCGGTCTGCGCCCGATAGTCTGGCCAGTGATGGGGAGGACGGAGAGAGGCATGCAGATCCGCGACGGCTTTGTCGGGACGGTCGGGAATACGCCGCTGATCAAGCTCCGGCGGGCCTCCGAGATGACCGGGTGCACGATTCTGGGCAAGGCCGAGTTCTTGAACCCAGGCGGCTCGGTCAAAGACCGCGCGGCACTGGCGATCATCACCGATGCCGAGGAGCGCGGCCTGCTGCGGCCGGGCGGGGTCATCGTCGAGGGCACCGCCGGCAACACCGGGATCGGCCTGGCACTGGTCGGCAACGCCCGCGGTTACCGTACGGTCATCGTCATGCCCGAGACGCAGAGCCAGGAAAAGAAGGACATGCTGCTGCTGTGCGGCGCCGATCTGCGGCTCGTGCCCGCGGTGCCCTATGCCAACCCGATGCATTACGCGCGTTATTCCGGGCGGCTCGCCGAGGAAATCTCGGCGAGCGAGCCCAGTGGAGCGGTCTGGGCCAACCAGTTCGACAATCTCGCCAACCGTCGCGGCCATTACCAGACGACCGGCCCTGAGATCTGGGACCAGACCGACGGCAAGGTCGACGGTTTCACGTGCTCGGTTGGCACCGGCGGCACCCTCTCGGGCGTCGGCATCGCCCTCAAGGAACGCAACCCCAAGGTCCAGATTTATCTGTCCGATTGCATGGGATCGGGGATCTACAGCTGGTATGCGCGGCATGAGTGGAAGCCGGAAGGCAACTCGATCACCGAAGGCATCGGCAACAATCACGAAACCGGTAACCTCGAAGGCTTTGCGCCGGACGGGCAGTTCCAAATCACCGACGCTGAAATGCTGCCGGTGCTGTTCGACCTGGTCACCGAAGAGGGGCTGGTTCTCGGCGGCTCGACCGGCATCAATGTGTGCGGCGCGATCCGCCTGGCCCGCGAACTCGGCCCCGGCCACACGATCGTGACGATCCTCGCCGATTCCGGCACCCGCTATCAGTCGAAATTGTTCAACCCGGCCTTTCTCAAGGGACGCGACCTCCCGGTTCCGCCATGGCTGGAGGCGGCAAAATGACGGAGCTGTTGTTTCGCGATGATGGCTATCTGCGGTCCTGCGCAGCGCGGGTGGTCGGCGCCGATGCGCGCGGCATCCGGCTCGACCGCACGGTGTTTTATCCGACTGGCGGCGGACAGCCCGGAGACAGTGGGATGTTGCGGCTGCGGTCGGGAGAGGCGATCGCGATTGTCGACGCAGTCAAGGGTGACACCCTCGACGAGGTCGTCCACGTTCCTGCTGCTGGCGCCGCTCTGCCCGAGCCGGGCGTCGAGCTTATCGCCGAGATCGACTGGGAGCGGCGGCATCGGCTGATGCGCATGCACACCTGTCTGCATCTGCTGTGCAGCATCGTTCCGGGGGCGGTGACCGGCGGCCAAGTGTCGGACGGCAGGGGCCGGCTCGATTTCGATGTGCCGGGGTCGAGCCTCGACAAGGAGGGGCTTGCAACTCGCCTCAATGCGCTGATCGCCGAAGCCCACCCGGTGGGCCCGCGTTGGATCACTGATGACGAACTCGCCGCCCAGCCCGAGCTGATCCGCACGATGTCGGTCAAGCCCCCGACCGGCATGGGCCGGGTGCGGCTGATGGAGGTTCCGGGCGTCGACTTGCAGCCTTGCGGTGGGACCCATGTGCGGAACACCGCCGAGATCGGCCCGATCGCAGTCACCAAGATCGAAAACAAAGGCCGGCAGAACCGCCGAGTCATCATCACCTTTGCTGAATAAAGGGAGAACAGCGCCATGCCCTATGCCCACCCCGAGGCGCTGGTCACCACCGAGTGGCTCGCCGCCCATCTCGATGACCCGCATGTCCGGGTCGTCGACTGCTCGTTCAAATTGCCCGGCATCACTCCGACCGCTCGGGCGAATTACGACGAGGGCCACATCCCGGGTGCGGTATTCTTCGACATCGACGACATTGCCGAACCCGGGACCAATCTGCCACATATGATCCCGTCTGCCGGTCGGTTCGGACAAAAGATCGGCGCGCTCGGCATCGGCGACGATGACCGGGTGGTCGTCTATGACAGCAACGGCCTGTCCTCGGCGGGGCGGGCGTGGTGGATGCTTCGCTTGTTCGGCCATCATGATGTAGCCCTGCTCGACGGCGGGCTGCCGAAATGGAAGGCGGAGGGGCGGCCGGTCGTGACCGCGGTCCCGAGCCCCGCGCCGTGCCGCTTCACGGCACGGTTCGAGCCGGCTCTGGTCCGCGACAAAGCCGCTGTGCTCGCCAACCTCGCGACCCGGGATGAGCAGGTGGTCGACGCCCGCGCCGCCGGCCGTTTCGACGGCTCCACCGCGGAGACCCGGCCCGGCCTGCGCAGCGGCCATATTCCGGGCAGTCGGAGCCTGCCCTATGAGCAGGTGACCGACCCCGCTACCAGGCAGTTGCGCAGCGCCGAGCAGCTGACGGCTTTGTTCCGCGACGCCGGCGTCGCCCTCGAGCGGCCGATCGTGACCAGCTGCGGATCGGGTGTTACTGCCTGCGCGCTTGCTTTCGCCCTCCATTTGATCGGGCATCCGGGTGCGGCGATCTATGACGGGTCGTGGTCGGAATGGGGCCTCCCCGGCGACACCCCGGTCGAAACTGGCCCAGCCGCAAAGGCCTAAGCCGATGCTGCACGACACGATCACCTATCTCGAAATGCTGGCGCGCCCGGCATCGGGGCGCGCGCCGACCCCGTTGGGTAAGCTCGCGCTGATGCGCGCCGAAAACTGCACGGTCTCGTTCTACCGCTATATCTACGACGCGGTTGGCGAGCCTTGGCTGTGGTTCGAGCGAAAACTGTTCGGCGACGCTGGCCTTGGTACAGCTGATCACTAAGCCGACGATCGAGATCTTTGTCCTCTATGTCGGCGGTGTGCCGGCCGGTTTTTTCGAGCTCGACGCCGCCGAGCGGCGCGAGACCAAGCTGTGTTATTTCGGTCTGGTCCCCGATTTTATCGGCCGCGGGTTCGGCGCCTATATGTTGCAGGCGGCGATCGACCGGGCCTGGACCGCGCGGCCGATCGACCGCTTGTGGCTGCACACCTCGACCTACGATCACCCGAATGCCTTGCGCGTCTATCAGCGCGCGGGCTTTGTCGTCTATGCCCGCCGCCCGGTATCGTTCGAGGACCCGCGGCTGCACGGGATCCTGCCGCGCACCCTACGCCACGGCCTGTTGCCGCCGCTCGACTAGCTCAGACTTCAGAACGCCCGGTGGCCGGCCTTATCCGCGCCGAGCCTCGGCCGGTTCGGAATGCGCGCGTCCGGCCGCACTAGACCCGCCGCCACGCACATGGTCACATGGTCGCGGCGCATAGGACCAACTTAAACCGAGAGCGGCGGAGTGGCTTGGTTTCGAAGGCGGTTGAGGCCGCTCGCAGGCGTGTCGCCGCTCAAGTGGCATACGCGCTGATCTGGTGCCGGGACCCCAAAAGGGATAGAAGCGGGGCCGTCGCTCCTCGGGGGCCTTTCTGATGACCAATCTTTCCGAACCGCCGGTGCTGGCGCATGCCGTGACCCGGCGCTCGCGGCGGCTGTCGGTGATCTGGATCATTCCGCTGGTCGCGGTCGCGATCGGCGCGTGGCTCGCATGGGACACCTTGTCGAAGGAAGGACCGACGATCACGGTCACCTTCAACACCGCCGAAGGGCTGCAGCCGGGCCAGTCGCAGCTCAAGTTCAAGGACATCGTCTTCGGCACGGTGAAGAGCCTCAAACTCGCCCCCGACAACACCCACGTCGTCGTGACCATTGCCACGATCCACGAGGCCAAGCCGCTGTTGACCGACAAGACGGTGTTTTGGGTGGTCAAGCCGCGGCTGTTTGCCGGCAACATCTCCGGCCTCGAAACCTTGCTGTCCGGGAGCTATATCGGCATGCTGCCCGGCGCGACCGCCGGCAAGCCCAAGCACCACTTTACCGGACGAGAAGATCCTCCGATCCTCAGCGAGCATGTCCCGGGCCACACCTTTTTGCTGAAGGCCAAGCGCCTGGGCTCACTCTCGCTTGGCTCGCCGATCTTCTACCGCGATTTGAGCGTCGGCGAGGTGCTCGGCTGGGAAATCGCCGACATGGCCGATTACGTGACGATCCACGCCTTTGTCCGCGCCCCTTACGACAGCTACGTCCACGACGACACGCGGTTCTGGAACGCCTCGGGGGTGTCGATCAAGCTCGCCGGCGCCGGCGTCGAAGTCCAGCTCGAATCCTTGAAGGCGCTAATCCTCGGCGGCATCGCTTTCGAGACCCCGGATTTGGAGGGCCGCACCCAGGCGGTGAGTCTCGAAGACCACGTTTTCCCGCTGTTCGCCGACCACGATGCCGCGCTGGCGGCCTCATACACGCGCAAGGTCCTGGTCGTGTCGTATTTCCCCGGGTCGGTCAGCGGGTTGGGTGTCGGCTCGCCGGTGACAATGCACGGTCTCGTCGTCGGGCAGGTCACTAAAGTGCAGCTTGCCTACGATAAAGCCACAGACAGGGTGCTCGCCCCGGTCCGCTACGAAGTCGAGCCCGAACGCATCGTCGGCGTCGGGGGCAGGATGTTTCAAACCGCGCAAGAAGGGGTGGAGGCGTTGCTGAAGCAGGGATTGCGCGCCACCCTCGAGAGCACCAACCTGATCACCGGCCAGCAGCAGATCGCGCTCGACTTCGTCCCCGATGCGCCGCCGGTTCAGCTATCAATGGAAGACGGCTATTTCGTGTTGCCGGCCACGCCGGGCGGCGGGTTCGCCGGGCTCACGGCCGGGGCGAGCGCGCTCCTCGACAAGGTCAACCAGATCCCGTTCGATCAACTCGGCAAAAACCTTGGCGGCATCCTGAAGTCGGTCAACGATCTTGCCAGCGGCCCGCAGGCGCGTCAGGCGCTGACCCAACTCGCGGCGACGATCTCGACCATCGAGCAACTGACCAAGCACATCGATGCCGGCACCGCCCCGGCTTTAAAGCAGCTTCCGGAAATGACGGCCCAGCTGCAAAAGACCGTGACCAACGCCAACAAGCTGTTGCTGTCGCTCGACAGCGGCTATGGCGACAACACTAAGTTCAATCGCGACCTCGAACGGCTGCTGGTCCAAACCAACGACGCGCTCAACTCGATCCGCGCGCTCGCCGATTTGCTGTCGCGCCATCCTGAGGCGCTGATCAAAGGCCGGCCTGCGGGCGGCCTCGAATGAGCCGTTGCGTGCGCGGTCTCGGGCTGGCGATGCTGGCAGCCGCGCTCGCCGCTTGCTCCTCGCCCGAACCGACGCTCTACACCTTGGCGCCTGCTCCGGGCGCGGTGCAAGCGGGCGGACCCAGGGTCGTATTGCTGCAGCAGATCGCGATCGCGCACTTCCTCGAACGCTCGCAGATCGTCCGTTCATCGGAAAACTATCGCCTTGACGTGATGTCGAACGATTGGTGGGGCGAGCCGCTGGGCGCGATGCTGAGCCGGGTGCTGATCGAGGAGCTGGGCCAGCGCCTGCCGCAGACCACCGTCATTGCCGACAATGGCGCGGTGTCGGCCCGGCCCGATGCGACGATCGAGTTGAACATCCAACGGCTCGACGAGGACGCTGCCGGCAACCTGATCCTGCAGGCGCAGGTCGCCGTTCGTTTTACCGGGCAGAGTCAGCCTGCCCTGCGCAGCTTTCGCTTTAGCGTGCCGCCGACGGCGCCGGGCGTGCCGGGCGAGGTCGCTGCGATCAGCGCCGCAGTCGGCCGCCTCGCCGACGGCATCGCGCCAATGCTGACCGTCGGAGCCGCCGCCGGGTGAACAGCCGCCCGTCAGCCCTCCCGCCGCCGACCCTGCCGCAGCTGCGCGAATGCCCGGGCTGCGGGCTGTTTCAGATGGTCCCTGCCCTTCCCCCCGGCACCACCGCGCGCTGTGCGCGGTGCCCGACGATCTTGCGCCGTGCTTCCGCCTACCGCCTCGACCACATCATGGCGCTGACCGCGGCGGCGCTGGTGCTGATGGCGGTCATGTGCACGACCGCGTTGATGAGCGTCGAAACCGCCGGCATTCGTCATGTCGCCAACTTGTTCTCGGGGCCGGACGAGCTGGTTCGGCGGAGCATGGGCCCGCTCGCCGCAGTGGTGCTGTTCGTCACGGTGCTGGCTCCGCTCGGCCGCCTTGCCGGCACGCTCTATGTGCTGATCCGTGCTTATGAACCGCGCCCGCCGCGTCATCTGCGCTGGGTCTTTATGGTGGCCGAACGTCTGCGCCCGTGGTCGATGATCGAGGTGTTTCTGTTTGGCGTTTTCGTCGCCTATGTGAAGCTCGGCGACTTGGTGACGATCGGCCTCGCGACCGGGGTTTACGCGCTGTTCGCCTTGACGATCGTGCTGGTCTGGGTCGACAGCGCCCTCGACCGCGAGAAGGTGTGGGAGCAGCTCGACCACAAAGACCGGCCTGATGCTCTGCCTTGCGGCGCCATTGCCGGAGCGATCGGCTGCGAGAGCTGCGGCCTTGTCAGCGCTCTCGGCCCAAGCCATCCGCGTTGCCCGCGCTGCGACAGCGCGCTGCACCGACGCCGGCCGAACAGCATCCAGCGGACCTGGGCTTTGATCATCGCCGCTGCGATCCTCTACATCCCGGCCAATTACTATCCGGTGCTGACCGTGGTGCAGCTCGGCGCTGGCCAGCCGAGCACGATCCTGGGCGGCGTCGAGGAGCTGATCGCGGCACGCCAATACCCACTCGCCGCCCTCGTCTTTTTCGCCAGCATCGCGGTGCCGGTGCTTGAAGCTGGTCGGCCTCTCGACCATGCTGATCACGACTCAAACCGGACGCGCCGGCTGGCTGCGCGACCGCACCCGGCTCTACCACATCGTCCGCTTTATCGGCCGCTGGTCGATGATCGACATCTTTATGGAATTGCTGCTGGGCGCCCTCGTCGTCTTTGGCTCGGTGATCACGATCCAGCCCGGTGTCGGGGCGCTGGCGTTTTGTGCGGTCGTGGTGCTGACCATGTTCGCAGCCGAAACCTTCGACCCCCGCCTGATGTGGGACACGGCGGCCGCACGGGCCCCATCGGCGGCAGCGGCGGGCGCGCTCGGCTCCCGCCTGATCAGTCATTGACAGCGGCCATCAGGCACGCCGGTATTGCGCCTGATGGACGAAGCTCGGGGCTCTCGATGGATGATGTGAAGCGAGCCGGCCCGGTGGCGCGGGCGCGCGGTCTGGCGGACATGATCGCCGCCGCTGCCGGCACGACCGAGCGCGCCCGGCGGATCCCCGACGACGTGCTCGACCGGCTGCACGAAGCCCGGCTGTTTCGCATGCTCTATCCGCGCTCGGTCGGCGGCGACGAGGTCGAGCCGGGCATCTATGTGCTGGCGGTCGGGGAATTGGCCCGCGCCGACGGCTCGGTCGGCTGGTGCGCCTCGATCGCCAACAGCATCGGGCTGTTCGCGCCTTATCTCGGCCTTGACGCCGCGCGCAAGGTGTTCGGCGATCCGCGCGCGACCTGCGCCTGGGGCCCGCCGAACGACAGCCAGGCGATCGCCGTGCCGGGCGGCTATCGCGTCACCGGCCGCTGGGATTTCGCCAGCGGCTGCCGCCATGCCAGCTGGATGGGCGCGCACGGCGCGGTCGTCGAGCCCGACGGCTCGCTGCGCCTCAACAAGTTCGGCCGGCCGACGATCCGCACCTGGCTGTTTCCGGCCGAGCAGGCGACCTTGCTCGACAATTGGAACCCGATCGGCCTGCGCGGCACCGCGTCCGAATCCTACGCGGTCAAAGACCTCTTCGTGCCCGAGGAATTCACCGGCACTCGCGAGGACCCGGCCCTGCGCCGCGATCGCGGCAAACTCTACGCATTCCCGCAACAGACGCTCTATTCGGTCGGGATCGCCAGCGTGGCGCTCGGCATCGCCCGCGGCATGCTCGAAGCTTTTATCGATCTCGCGCTGCGCAAGACCCCGCGCGGCACGGGCCGGCTCGCCGACAACGCCGTGATCCAGGCCGAAATCGCCCGCGCGGAGGCCAGGCTCGGTTCGGCCCGCGCCTATCTCGTCGACACGGTGCGCGACATCTACGAGCGCGCCGACGACATCGCCCCGATCGACGTAGCGCGAGCGGGCGCGCGCCCGCCTCGCCGGCAGCCACGCGATTTCGAACGCCGTCGCCGTCGCCGACTGGACCTACAAGGCGGCCGGCGTCGACGCGATCTTCCCCGGCAGCCCGTTCGAGCGCCGCTTCCGCGACATCCACACCGTCTCGCAGCAGATCCAATCCCGCGACGCCCATTACGAGACCGTCGGCCAAGTCCTCCTCGGCAACCCCCCGGAAGTGTTCCTATAAGCGCGGAGGGATTTCCGAGCGAGGCTCGCCCCGGCTCACCGGATGGCTAGCCCCAGGTGTCGCCCGTACCAGCGCCGATCAGGCGCCGGCGACACCCCAGGCGATGGCGTTGCGCAGCAGGGTGACGAACGGGTCGGTTTCCCACGGGCCGTGAAAGGTGGGCGGCGTCGTATCCGCGAGGTCGGCCGGGCGGGCGGCGCGGATGGCGGGATTATGGCAATGGCCGAGAGCAAAGTAGGTCACGCCGCCGTCGCCGACAGCGCGGGTATAGCCAATGACACGGGTCCTGCCGTCGGGTTGCAAGGATGTGTCGGAGCCGTAGAGGGTCGCGACGACGGGCCATGCGGCGCTCGCGCCGTAATCCGCGGTCAGCAGGATTTGCGTCGACCCGGATCCTGCAGCTCGATGAAGTACGGCTCGTCCTCGACGACGAAGGATTTGCCGAGCCCTCGGGTCAGAGGGGTATCGGCGGCGCTGACCTCGACGCGAAACTCGCAGATCGGGGGATGGGTCAAGAAGCGGCTGCCGAGCAGCGCGTGGTGCTCGGTCTTGACGGTGCGACGATTGCGCACGCCCTCGACCCGCTCGGCACGGCCGCCGCTGGTCCCGTGCAAGCCCAGCCAATGGCCCCCCGCCTCCAGCCAGCGCTCGATGGCGCGGCATTGCGCGGCATCGGGATAGGGGCCGGCGACATAGGTGATCAGCAATTGGCTGACCGGCAGCCATTTCTCGACGTCGGCGAAGTCGTTGGCGACCGAGGCCGGAATGTCGCGCTCGGCCAGCAGCCCCAACAGCCGCAGGCGGGCATAGTCGTGATCGTGCCCGGCCATCGAACCGGGCGGAAACCCGCCGGCAATCAGATGCGCGCGGCCGGAATTGTTCTCTGTCATCGGATCACCTCGCTCACTCTTCGGCATCTGCAACGCCTCGACCCCCAGTCTCTCACCCGCCCCGGTTTTCGCCTACCCTGAATTAGTAGCCGGCCGGACTTCTCGAGGCTGAGTTACCTGTGGTCAAGGAATTCCGTCCCACCGGCTTAGTTCCGGTCTGCGCTCTCCGGCAGGACCTGCAGGAGCGGGGCGGGACTGACCGAGATAGTCCCGGTAAAAGGCTGGTCGTCGGCGAGGATGAGCAATACGGACACCGCCACGGCGCTCGCAAACAGCCCCATTGTAATGGCAACGGCGCCCCGTGCGTGAAGGCACGATTTCACGCCTCACCGGATGAGAAGAAAGCGCCGCAAGAGTTCTTAAGAGATGTTTGCTGCGCTCGAAACGGCCGACATTTCGATTCACCCCCACCTGGCCTGACGATCCGAACGGAGCCTCGGGCCGGTCAGAACCGTATGCTGGCCTTGAGCCGGACCCCTTGATCCCTTACCCGCGCTCCATAGTGTCCGTTGTAGGCAAGTTTCAGTCCCAAACCGTTCTCGGTCAGAAAAAGATCCGCGCCAGCGGCGACATCGGCTGCTACCGAGTCAATGGCGGTCGTGACGCGAAACGGGGCAACGCCGGGAGGCGCGCCGTTGAACATCGCGCTTGCTCCGAAATCTGTGTTGCTAAACGGTGTCATGCCAATCCGCGCGAACGGCCTCAGCAGAGTATAATTAGGTAAGTTCATCTGACTGCCGATCTCGACCGCGGGCGACCCGCTGAAGACTGTATGACTGCCGCCCGAAATAACCAGACTGGCGCCGCCGGCTCCCTGCTCGCTAAACCCGTTGAAGCTGATTCCGGTGACGTTCAAATCGATGGTCGGTTTGAGATACCATGATCCTCGATCGACCAAATACGCGGCTTGCAGCTGCCCGCCACGCGGCTCACCCTGCTGTCGGCACCGGCAGTCCCGTTGAACAATCCGAAGTCTATAAAACGGTCGGTTGTGTACCAGCCATAACCGCCATAGGCCGCCGCCGCGAACAGGAAAGGACCGGGGTTGTATTTGATGACGGCCCCAAAATTCGCGCGATCCGCCCGCGATTGTGCCAGCGCGTTTCCGGTCTCTTCGTTGCCGTGCTCGTAGCCGAGAGCGAAGCCGGCAAACCAATCGGGCTGCAACCTCACTTCGGCGCCGCCGGAAACGCGAACTGCGCTCTCGCTGAAGCCGAGCCCCCCGACCCGGCGTTGAGGTCGAGGAAGTTCCCGCCGACCTGCGCCCAAACACATTGCCCCTCCTTGATGAAGGCGTATCGACCATCCGGTACGTTGCAGCTCATCAGGCTGTTGGCAAACCGCAATCCGGAATAAAAGTCGGCTATCTCGTTGTCGACATAGGTCTCGGGCGAGAGCTGGTCGTAGGCTTGCCCCAGACTCGCCAGGTCGGGAATCGTGAGCAGCGCCTGGGCGACGGGCAAAAAGCTCGCCGAGCCGCCGGCGAGCTGGATGGCGTTGACGTTCTGGCCGATCGCCGTCTGGTTGCCGTTCAGCCCCGCAGGCGCAAAATCCAAACCGCCTTGTAGTACCACGTCGTTCGGATCCGGAAACTCCAGTTGATAGGCTAGCGACCGCCGGCTCTGTGAGAGCAAGGCCACTATTCGTCACGCCGCCATCGGCATGTAGGATCGTCGAGGCAGTAGCGCCCACAGATGGTGTGGCATTGGTCAGGTTGATGGCCACCTGACCGCCAAGATTGGCGGTGCCACTGACGTTGATCCGATCGGCTTGGCCGGATGCCGGGTTGAGGTCGACCGTGATTTTGCCGGAGCCTCCTTGCACCAAGTTCCCGGTCAGCGCCGTGGTCTGGATGACGCCGATGCCGCCCGGCGACAGATTTCCGATGTTGTTGAGTACGTGTTCCCGGCGCCGAGATTGACCGTAGCCCCCGGATTGAACGTACCGCCTATCAGATTGTTGAAGGCGTTGCGGCCGGGCCCGAGATCAACGTTGCCGATGATGGTCCCGGCATTGTTGACGGTATTGTTGCCGGCGAAAAGCATCATACGGCGGGAAACTGAAGAGAGGGCTGCCGAGAATGGCGGTACCGGAGAGCCCGCCTCGATGTTGTGATCGTGCCGAAATTCGTCAGCGTATTATTGCCGCCCCCGGCTAAAACAATGCCGGCGCCGCTGCCTGAGCCACCGGTTATCGTGCCGCTGGTGATCTTAACGACGATGTCGCCGTTAGTCGCAAGGGCCACAATCGCAGCAGAGCCATTGCCGGACGCGTTTACGTTGCCGGACGACGTGACGTCGACGGCAGTCCCCGAGGCATTGATCCCAGAGCCGCCAATACCCTCGACCGATATGTCGCCTGACGACGCGACGCTGACTGCGCCGCCGTACGATTGGGCGGCGATCCCTATCCGCTACCTGTATTACCGCTAATGGATATGTTACCAGACGATGCGACGCTGACTGCGCCGCCGTTCGATTGGGCAACGATCCCGATGGCGATATCCTTATTACCCGTAATTGATATATCGCCGGACGACACAACGCTGACAGCACCAACATAGAGAAACGCGTTGATCCCGGAGCCACCGCTACCCGCAACAGATATGTCGCCTGACAACTCGATGCTGACGGCCCCACCGAACGAAAAGGCAAAGATGCCAACGCCGAAATCACCCACAATTGACGTGTTGCCCGAGGAGGTCAGGTTGATTGCCCCAACGCTTGACAAAAGGATCCCAACAGGCTCGTTTGAAACGATGATCCCAGGAATAATCTCAAATTGTGTTGCAACACTGTTTATTATATAGGGCCTGGTATCACTATTGAGCGTTATATCACGTCGTTCGTGCAGCGCCAGTGAACCCAACTGAGGCTCGGAAAGACTTCATCAAACTCTGTTCAATTCCTAATGCATGAGTTTCGCCGAGGCTCGGAGCCGGTTTGATCTGGATGAGAGGGACCGCCTCCGACCGAGGGATCAGCGCGTCGATTTTTCGGACCCGAACGGATCGTAGGGATAGCCGGCGTAGGCGAGGCTAGCACTGCCGCTGAGGCTCAACAGCTCTTCCATTTTCTCGACCGTCCTGCCGATCGCACTGCGAGGCTCGCCTGCTTGGAGCTGACGCTTAACCTCGATAAGGGCTCGGTTGGCGCTATCGAGACGTTGCGCAAGGATCGCGGCAACATAGAGGGCGACGGTCGGATCTCGGGCGAGCAGCGCCGGCGCGTCGGCGACATGAAATTCACATTGCTCCAGGGTTCTAACATCCGCCGTATGGGGCTGATCCAGGAGAACGGCCAGTTCGCCGAAGACCGAGCCGGGCGCCGAGACTTTGGCGATCTGGACGCCGTCCTTGACGACCTCGACAGCGCCGCTCCTGAGCACAAGCAGCCTTCCGGTGGTCGAACCGGCGGCCAGCACAGTCTCGCCGGTTTGGCATTCCACGAGCGACAGGCCTGCGAGCCTCTCCGCAAAGGCCGCGGCGTCCGGAATTGGTATGGGCGCGCTCCGGTTCTCCTTTCGGTTCGTCAAAGTAGGATACGAGCACCCACCAGAGCCACTTTTTAACATGGTGCCGGCCCGCCACTCTTCTGACGAACGCGTGATTTTGTCGGCACTACAGTAGGTCGGCGACGGCGTTCCAGTACCGCTTCATCGCGTCGATATGGTCGCTCAGGGACCGGCCGGCGATGCGGTGGAGATGGCCGCTCTCGTAATAATTGGCCAGGGTCAAATGGGTGACGCCAATCGACTTCCAAAACCGCACCTGATCGCGCCATTCCGTCTCGCTGCCGGCGCCGGCCGAGACCCGCGTGTCGATGCCGATCGTCGCCGGATCGCGGCCCGCCTCCTCGGCGTAGCGCTGCAATGTCGCTATCGCCGCTCTGGCCTCCTCGCTCGGCGGATAAGCCAGCGGCATCCACCCGTCACCCCATTTGGCGCAGCGGCGCAAGGTCACGTCGGCGTGCCCCCCGTACCACAGCGGGATCTTGCGTCCGGTCGGTAGCGGGTTGATCCCGGCATCCTCGATGGTATGCCACCTGCCCTTGAAGCTGACATGCGGCTCGGCCCACAGCGCCCGCATGACCTCGACCTGCTCTTCCGAGCGACGGCCCCGATTGTGGAAATTCTCGTTGAGGCCGACGAACTCCACTTCGTTCCACCCAACCCCGATGCCGAGGCGGAAGCGCCCGCCCGACAGCACGTCGAGACAGGCCGCCTGTTTGGCGACCAGCACGGTTTGACGTTGGGCCAGGATCAGCACTTGGGTCGAGAAATCGGCGATCTGCGTGCACCCGGCGAGGAAACCGAACAGCACGAACGGGTCGTGATAGAAATCGGTTGATCGGGCTCGGCCTTGGGTCCACTCGGGCCAACTCGCGACATTGACCCCCAGCACGTGATCGGGGGCGGCGATGCCGTGATAGCCGATCAACTCTGCCGCCTGGGCAAATTCCTGCAGCGCCGCCGGCTCGCCGCCAATATCGACAATCGGGAGAGCTACGCCGAGCTTCATCGCTATCTCCGTTGGCTACGTCCTGTGGGCCGGAAGGAACATATCACCCGCATCGCAGGCGCGTGAGCATCCTCCTGGCGCCAGGTTCTGCCCAACACGTCTTATCGTCCCGCGCGAGGAAGACCGGCGTTCACGGCTAGACGAGCGCCGGATCGGAGCGGATTAGTCTCGGGCCGGTGCGATATTCGCCTCGATCAGCTCAGGGTGCCTGCGATCGAGCCATTTCGACAGGAAGGTCGCGGCCACGATGGCAATGCCCAGGGCGAGAACCCACCGCGCCAGCTCCATCAGCCCGGCGGCGGTCAGTTGCGGCCACGGTGTCTGCCAAAAGACTTCGCCGCGTTCCATCATCCAGTCCCACGCAACGTTGGCGACGATCGCGGACAGCACCATGATCCCCATGCGTCCCGCCATCGCGCCGCGGAACAGCAGGGCGAGGGCCGGTACAAAGACGCACAGCACCGCCAGCTGGCCGAGTTCGATGCCGATGTTGAAAGACACCAGGGAGACAAGCAGGTACGAACCGGCGAACTGCAATTGCTCTTTCAGAATATCGGCAAACCCAAAGCCGTGGACGAGGCCGAACAGTGCAGCGATGATCCAGCGCCGTCGAAGGCTGGCGCCGACGATGTTCTCGATCGCCATGTAGAAGATCGTCGCGGCAATCGCCGCCTCGACAAAGGGCGGAAACCATTGGCCCAGAGGCGCGAGGTTGTAGGCGGTGCCGATCAGAGTGATCGAATGGCCGAGGGTGAAAGCCGTAATTATCGGTATCAGCGGCTTCACCCGGCGAAACGGAATGACCAGGCAAAGAAGAAACAACATATGGTCGATGCCGGTCAAAATGTGCTCGACGCCGAGTCTGATGAAACTGAGCGATGCCTCGTACCAGGCCGGGTCGAGGCGCACTCGGCCCGATCCGCCGGAAATCACCACCGCGCGACTGGATCCGTCGAGCGGGTTAAACCGAATGGTAAGTTTGACGGTGTCGCCCAGATCGGCGCCGACCAGGTTCTCGATCGCGAAGACAGAGCTGGGCGAGGTGATCGGATAGGTGAAATGAACATCGAGATAGCCGGCCTCAAAGGCGATCTGAGTATCCGCCGCCGGCGGGGACGCAATTTGCGCTACCGCCCGGTCGTATTCCTCGAATGACCGGTCCGACAGTGGCGCCAGACTTCCGGCGGCGCGCGAAGGCAGCAGGCGCCGGCCGTCCTCCCAGAGCGAAAGGTCGCTGGAGATATCAGCGACCGCCGCTTTGATTACCGGCGCCGACGCCGCCAGATCGTAGTGGCCTCCAACGATCGGAAAAGAGACCGCGCGCAGCAGATCCAAAGGGATGCGCATCACCAGATCGGCCTGATGGGGCTCGATCCGGACAAAGCCGTTCATGAACCGATCGAGCGGAAGATCGTGGGCACATGCCCGCACCGAGGCAAGCGGCGCCAACAGCAGACACGTCGCGGCGAAACTCACCCAACGGCTCAACATCGTCGATTGCTCCAAACCGCCGAAGCGGCAGCGGCCGGAAGACGTCAGTTCCCGGCCGCTGCCGCCATGCGGGTTTACCAGTTCTGTTGGCCGTTCATCGGCACAAACTTTTGGATGCGGCGACCGGTTATCGTCTCGGCTACGTAGACATTGCCTTTCGAAATCGACGGTTACGGTATGGCCGAAGGCAAAGTTGCCGGCATTGTGCCCGGGACACGGTGCGATGCCGCAAGAACCGAGTGCGCCGAACACCAGCCCGCTGGCTTTGTTGATCAGCCAGGTATTATCGTTGCCGAGATCGACATCGACGATGTCCTTTTGACTGGTCGGACTCTTGCTGGCGAGGTAGTCGATATTGGGCCAGAAATCCATGTCGTCGCCCCGAGTGCCGGCAAGCAGGATCGCGGCTTTATTGGCTGCCGTCGCGGTGGGGAACTGGTCGATATTGATGACCCGAACCGGCGCGCAAAACGGCTGCGGATTACTCGTCGTCGACGGGACGGCGCAAGTCTTCTGGAAGACCTGAATGCGATCATCGGGACGATCGCAGACATAGACCAAACCGTCATTGCCGAGAACCACGCAATGCGGGTGCCCGCCGCCGGATTTTCCGAACGTGCCCGGGGGGCAGCTCTCGCCGGTCGTCGAGCAAGCCTGGCCCCATTGGCCGACATACTGCCCGCTGGCATTGAACACGACGACGCGGTGATTGCCATAGCCATCAGCGATGTAGATATCGCCCCGCGTTCCGCTTACTGGGCCCACATTGGGGTCCACGGTGATGTCCGCGGGTTCGTTCAATAGCGTGTGGCTCGTGTTGTACGACGCAGCGTCGCCGCACGAGCTGAATGGGTTACTGCTGGTCGCCGGACCGTCGCAGTTTCCCTTCATTCCGATCTGCATCACGAAAGTTGCACCGGGACCGGCTGTATTGGCGGCTTGCGGATTGTATTCTTGGACAATCCCGTCGCCGTTACCGCCTACCCAGATGTTGCCCTGGTAATCGACGAAACAGCCATGGGCGCCTTGCGGCATGTACGCCGCGTATCCGTAATCGGCCCCGGTTTGAATGAGGCTCGGGTCACCCCAACCAGCTGCTGTTTCACCCTCGCTGTTATAGGCGACAACCGGGGGGAGGGGATAGCCGAGGCGGTGGCATCTTGCCCAACGATGGCGCCCAACTCATTGCCTTGAAGCGGACCGCCGTTGGAGTTACCGACCTCCCAAGCCGCGGTTGAAGGTGTAGACGTTGTCATACTTGTCCATGCAGCTCCCGGCGATCTCGCCGGTCACCCACCTGTGCGCCACGCCATCGGTCCCGACCGGCGCGGGCAGCGGCTTGGGCCAGAACGGATCAACCGCAAAGGTCGGACCCTGCCCTTGGCCACCCCCACCCGCCTGGGCCAGCGGTTGCCAGATACCGGTCGCGAGGACGAATGCAAGCACGGTCCCACATACCGTCCCACCTATGTACAGGCATTTTTTGAGATTCATGGCTTCTCCTCCGCCAACCGGTTGGGTTGATATTGATTTGATTTGGGAATGTAGCGCGCGCGGTCTTCGCTTGGTCACCGTATTCAGATCTATGTAAGGTTTATCCTCCAGCCTCGTGGAAGGTCATCCAGGTTGCGCTCGCTTAAGGTTAAGTGTCAACCGCGCGATCGCAGAATCGAACCTTTTTGCCCAGGGTCCGGTTGTAACGCCCGCCCATCGCTGGGACTTACATGTGCAAAAGGCCTTGACCGAAGATAGAGGGACCGCCCGTCGCCAAGTCTGCCGATCGATGCTGCGTCAAGCGGGAGCAATGGTCTAGGGTTGACGGCGATGGAAGTAAACTTCGGACAGCGTATCCAACGCCGGATCACCCGCCGCTGGCAGAGTTCGCGCCCTGCGGGAAATCTATTTCAAGCCCTCCGTCTGGTGGCGATCGCGTATGCGTTTTTGGCGGGTCTGCGCACTCTAACCGAATACGATCTCGGCTGGCAGCTTGCCACCGGGCGCTGGGTTGTTCAGCATCTTCAAATCCCATCGACTGACGTGTTCTCCTATACTGTGGCAGGAACGCCCTGGATCTATCCAGTCGGCTCGGGGCTGCTTTTCTACGGCGTCTACCTGATCGGCGGCTATCAACTGCTGTCTTGGCTCCATGCGTTCGTCTGTGCTGGAACTATTGCTTTACTGCTGCGCAAAGGATCAACAATTTCTGCTATTTTGGCCATCTTGGCGGTTCCTTTGATCGCAATCCGCACCCGGCCCCGAGCGGATATGTTTACCGTGATCCTATTCGCTGCCTTCCTTGTGCTGCTTTGGCGACAGTACCAAGGCCGCCGCGTGCGGTTATGGCCTTTGCCTGTGTTGATGATACTTTGGGTTAATCTCCACTTGGGATTTGCGGCCGGTTTGGCTCTGATCGCCTCATATGTTTCGGCAGAGGCGACGGAAATAGCTTGGCCGGAGCGCCGGGCGGCGGCGGCAGATCGGCTGCGAGCCGCGTCGCCGTGGCTGGTCGCCACCGTGGTTGCGACATTTGTGAATCCGTGGGGATGGGGGATTTATCGCGCCTTGTTTCGGCAAGAGAGCGCGATTTCATTCCAATCACAATCGATTACCGAGTGGGGACCGGCACGTTTGAACTGGACCTCGATCATGACGGGGTTGTCGCTGCGTAATCCTGCCGGCGCGTTGTATTTGATGTTGCTGATTGCCGGCATTGCCGTGTTGGTCGCGATGTGGCGAAAACAACTCGGGGTGGCGGCCTTGCTTGCCGCCGCAGCAGTGCTCGCTATTCAACACGTCCGCTTCGAGGCCCTCTTCGCCATTGTTGTCGTGGTCGTGGGAGATGTGGCGCTGACCTCGGCCCTCGAGGCGCTTCCAGCAAACTTCAAGGAAACAAGGGCCGCGTTGATCTCAAGCGTAGTCTTGGGCACAGGGCTTTTTGCAGCGGCGCTGGCCTGCCTGCGCTCGCTCGATTTGGTCGATGACCGCAGTTACCTCGCCAGCACAGATCTTGGGTCGTTCGGCACCGGGTTATCGTGGTGGTTCCCTGCACGCGCCGCCGCGTTCATCGAGAGCGAAAATATACCGGGACAGATATTCAATAGCTACAACGAGGGGGGATATCTGGTATGGCAGCTGGGTCCGAAGTACCGTGATTATATCGATGGCCGGGCCATTCCATTCGGCCCTCGATTATTTGAACGGAACGCCCGATTGATGGCGGCTCCGCCGGATTCGTCCGAGTGGCAGTGGGAGGTAGAGCATTTTGACATTAACGCCATAGTGGTGCCGCTGGGGCGATACAACGGATTGGATCTGTTTCCGGTCCTACGGCAGTTCTGCACCAGTGATGCCTGGGCGCCCGCGTATCTCGACGAAGTCTCAGCCGTATTTGTGCGGCGGGCTTCCCAGAACCAAAGCTTAATTCAACGGTTGCAGGTCGACTGTGCCCGCGCTCCCTTACCTCTGGTACCGCCGCAGTGCGAAACCACGGCGGCATTCAATCAATGGGCTAACGCGGCAGCCCTGCTGCACGCTCTGGGGCGAACCGCCGAGGCGTTCACGGCGACAACGCGGGCACTGACCATCTTCAAGGATAGCGCCTTTGTCCATTTCCTGCGCGGAAACCTTTTCGAGGAAGCGGGGAAACTCGGCGAGGCCGAAGCAGAATACCGATCCTCTATTGCCCTGGAGGAAAACGGGACGACCTGGGCGAGGCTGGCGGCGCTTTATTATCGCGAGGGTCGGTTAGCGGACGAGATTGCCGCCTGGGAGCAGGCAAGCGAATTCTTGCCCTATCCGGCACCGGAGTTGGTTTCGCTCGGCTATGCTGCGGTCGCTTTGCGCGAGCCGCAGAAGGCGCTCGACGCTTTTGACGAGGCGCTCGCGAGCCTGCCCCCGAGACCTCCGGCGGCGGATGGAAATGCACTCCTCGCCAATGTGGCGCACGGGCGCTCCATGGCCTGGAGCATGTTGGGAGATCTCAACCGGGCGGTATTGTCCGAAGAAGAGACGGTGAAGCTGCGGCCACAGAGGTATGGCGATTGGCTTTATCTGGCGGATTTATATGACCGCGTGCAACGCTTCGAGGACTCTCAACGAGCGAGAGAGCGGGCTGCCGCTCTGAGGCTCAGGCAGCAACCCTGAGCATCCGATATCAGGAACCTAGGACGAGCCGTTATCGAGGTCAGCCGGACAATGCCTGGGCGAGGAAAGGCAAGCTCTCGTCCATCCGGTAATCGACGCCGGTATGGTTGTCGGAGAACTCCTCATAGCGATGCGCAATGCCGAGCTCGTTCAGCCGCCGCACGAACCTGCGGGCGCCGTAGAGCAGATTGAACTGATCTGTCTTGCCGCAGTCGATATAGAGCGCCTTCAGCCTGACGCAGATTGTCCGCCTGGGTTTCGACCGCGACCACGGGATCGTGCCGCAGCCAGTTCGCCCAGCGCTCCTCGATAATCTCGCAGGTGTCGAACGTGACCGGCAGCCGCATCCCGAGGAACTGCGCCGGATCGGGATCGTAGCTGGCCGCCATCGCCAGCGCGTTGATCACCTTGAAGGAGCCCTCCGGGTGCTTTTGCGCGGCTTCGAGCTTCTGCCACCAGCGCTCGATCGAGTTCTCATCGCCGGCGAGAGCACGCAGCGACCGCCGGCATGTCGGGCAGATAGCACACCTCGAATCCCATATCGCCGGAATGGCAGGCCGCGGCCGCCCAGATGTCGGAGTGGCGCAGCGCGTGCGTGATCGCGCCGTACCCGCCGGAGCTCTTGCCGAACACGCCGCGGCGCCCGGCGCCGCCGCAATTGAAGCGCTGCTCGATTGCCGGCAACATTTCGTGCAGCAGATAGTCCTCCCAGAGGCCCATCGCCGCCGAGTTGATGTACTGGTTGCCGCCGAGCCGGGTGAAGCAATCGGGAAAGGCGACGACGACAGGCGGCATATGCCCTTCCCCGATCAGCCGGTCGAGCCGTTCGGGCACATTCTCGCGGAAGCCGACCCAATTCGTGTGGGACAGGCCGCTGCCGGTGAAGCCGACCAGATCCACCAGCAGGGGCAATCCTTGTCCGTCATGCCCGGCCGGGACGTACACATCGACGGCGCGCGCCGATGGATCACCGAGCATATTGCTCTTGAGGGCTTGGCTTTCGATCGTCACTCGGCTGACGGAACCCGTCGACCCGAAGTACCTGCGCATGCGTTTATTCCCCAGCTTCTGTTGATAAGCGGCGCACAACTGCATCGAAGATATGGGTGGGCCGGTGCCGAATCCTGCATGCTGGTCAGCCAAGTCCTGCCGATGGACAGTAGGGTGACGGCGCCGACGACGGCCCGGGCTGATAGACTGAGCTTTGGCAAGGGCTCGATGCGGGGTACGCTCTCATCCGCATCTAATCGGAATGGAGATGACGATGGCTAAGGCATATTGGGTAGCGACGTATCGTTCGATTTCCGACCCGGAGGCATTGGCCGGTTATGCCAAGCTCGCCGGTCCGGCGATCCAGGCGGCCGGCGGGCGATTCCTGGCGCGTGGGAACTGCGGCCAAAGCCTATGAAGCCGGGCTGTTGCAGCGCACCGTCATCATCGAATTCGATAGCGTCGAAAAGGCCGACGCCGCGCACGACAGCCCCGCATACCAGGAAGCGCTCAGGGTTCTCGGCAAGGCGGTGGATCGGGATATGCGGATCGTCGAGGGTGTCGAATAGCGTTCGCCATCGTTGCTCCACAGGAGAACCCGTCATGCCGCGTCTGAATTTCGGCGCCTTCCTCGCCCCGCACCATCCGGTCGGCGAGCACCCGATGTTGCAGTTCCGCCGCGATCTCGACCTCGTCGAGCAGCTCGACCGGCTCGGCTACGACGAATTCTGGTGCGGCGAGCACCATTCGAGCGGCTGGGAGATGATCGGCTCGCCCGAGATGTTCCTGGCCGCGGCGGGCGAGCGCACGAAGCGCATCAAGCTCGCCACCGGCGTCGTCTCGCTGCCCTATCACCATCCGTTCAACGTCGCGCAGCGCATGGTGCAGCTCGACTACATGACCGGCGGGCGGGCGATCTTCGGCTCCGGCCCCGGCGCGCTGGCCTCGGACGCGCACACGCTCGGCGATCGATCCGATGGTGCAGCGCGACCGCCAGGACGAGGCGATCGGCGTCATCCGCCGGCTGTTCAACGGCGAGCGGGTCACCGCGAAAAGCGACTGGTTCACCTTGCAGGACGCGGCGTTGCAGCTGCTGCCGTTGCAGGAGGAGATGCCGTTCGCGGTCGCCTCGCAGATCAGCCCGTCGGGCATGACGCTTGGCCGGCAAGCACGGCATCGGCATCATCTCGATCGGCTCGATGTCGAACGAAGGCCTGAACGCGCTGCCGACGCAATGGGGCTTTGCCGAGGCCGCCGCCAAGAAGCACGGCACGACGGTCGACCGCAAGGACTGGCGCGTGCTGCTGAGCTGGCACATCGCCGAGACCCGCGAGAAGGCGCGCGCCGAAGCCCGCGACGGCCTGATGCGCCATCACAACGAATACATCGTCGGCACATTGCAGCGGCCGGGCGCGCAAGCCGTTCACCGATCCCGACGAGGCGGTGGACAAGACCGCGTTCTCGGAGCGGGGCCGCGGCGACGATCGGCACCCCGGACGATCTGGTCGACACGGATCAAATCGGTGCTCGAGGTCAGCGGCGGCTTCGGCACCGTCGTCGGCTTTGTGCACGACTGGGCCAACCCGGAAAACACGATGCGCAGCTGGGACATGGTGGCGCGCTATGTCGTGCCGGAGATCAACGGCTATCTCGCCGGGCTGCGCAAGTCGCAGCGACTTCGTCGCCACCAACCGCGGCGTCTTCGAGCGCGCCAAGGAAGCGATCATGGCGAAGATCACCGAGAACGAGGCCGCGGTCGCCGCACTCGCGGTGACGCGCGGGTCGCGACTGGGCGACGTCGCTTCGGCCAGCAACGTGCCCGATCTCGACAAGGCCCGCGCCCGGGCCGGCATCCGGTAAACTCGGTGGCCTTTACCCGCTACCAAAGTCTCAAGGGCCGCACCGTCGTCGTGACCGGCGGCGCGAGCGGCATCGGCGCCGCGTTCGTCCGCGCCTTTGCCGCAAACGAGGCGCGCGTTGCGTTCCTCGACATCCAGACCGATGCCGGCGCGGCGTTGGCCGACGCGGTAGGACGAGAAGCGGAAACGCCGCTGTTCGTTCCTTGCGACCTCACCGACATCGCCGCATTGCGCGTTGCGCTCGACACCGTGCGCGCGGCGCTCGGTCCGGCGGCGGTGTTGGTCAACAACGCGGCCAATGATCAGCGTTACGATTTCGCCGCGATGACCCCGGCCGAGTTCGACCGGGCCATGGCGGTGAATTTCCGCCACGTGTTCTTTGCGGCGCAGGCGGTGGTGCCGCAAATGCGCGAGCTCGGCCACGGCTCGATCGTAAACATGTCGTCGGTGTCCTGGATGCGCGGCGTCCCGCAGCTCGAAGCTTACGCCGCGGCCAAGGCCGCGATCGTCGGTTTCACCAACACGCTGGCCCGCGCCGTCGGCGCGTCGCGCATTCGCGTCAACGCGATCGCGCCCGGCATGGTGCTGACCGAACGCCAGCGCCGCTTATGGTTCCAGGACGAGAGCCAGATCGAGGCGACGCGCGGCCAACAATGCCTGCCCGAGCTGATCGCCCCCGAGGACATCGCCAATCTCGCGCTGTTCCTTGCCGCGGACGACAGCCGGCTGATCACGCGGCAGTGCATCTCGGTTAACGGCGGCATCCTATAACAAGTGGCTGTGGGTTGATCCCGGCGGCTGGGCGAGAATGCCTTAGCGCTGGAAGAACACTGTGCGTCCTTCGAGGCCTCGCTTTCGCGCGGCACCTCAGAGCTTGTGAAAGAATTGCCGGTAGTTCGTCATTCCGGGGCGGGGGCACAGCCCACGAGCCCGGAACCTATGAACACAGACCTGCGATCCGTCGAAAAGCCGGTGTTCATGGGTTCCGGGTCTGCCCCTGCGGGGCATCCCGGAATGACGATTTCTGGCGAGGGCGTATCTTCACAAGCTCTCAGGATGACGATCTTCTTTAATGCCATCATAGTCTTACGTCATGGTGAGGAGCGTCACGGCGAAGCCGAGGCGCGTCTCGAACCACGCAGGGCGCCGATGCAACGCAATTCTTGCCCAGCCCTCCGGCGAACCCGCCGTTGCCGTATAAAGATGGTAGGCTTTGCTCCGTTCAGCCCGTCCTATAGCTACTGAGGAGGAAGTATGGCGCTGCTCATCTTCGGTCTCGATACCCGCATCGGCAACGCCAAGGCATGGCGCGACACGGTCGCCGAAAAGCTTCCCGATCTGGAGCTTCGCATTTGGCCCGATGCGGGAGAGCCGGCGGATATTGAATATCTCGCCTTCATGCAGCCGGATTTCGACATCCTCCCCGCGTTTCCTAATCTGAAGGCGATGTTCAGCCGCTCGGCCGGGGTCGAGGCATTCGTCGACCACCCGAAGATGCCGAAAGTCCCGCTAGGCAAGATGGAACCGCCGGGCGGCGATCCGATGATGACCGAATACGTCGTCATGCACGTTCTGCGCTTTCACCGCGACATGCCCGGCTATCAGATGGCTCAGGCCAATCGCGAGTGGCGCCTGACACGGATTGTCCGGCCCGAGGAACGGCGCGTCGGGTTTCTTGGCTACGGCATGATGGCGAAAGCGCCGGCATTGGTCTTGAAATCGCTCGGCTTCCCGGTCTCGGCCTGGGTCCGCTCACCGCGGGAGAACGAGGAAGTTCCGATCTTTCACGGCCGCGGCCGGCTCGAGCCGTTTCTCAGTCAGACCGATATGGCCGTCTGCCTGTTGCCGCTGACCCCGGAAACCGAGGGCATCTTTTGCTCGCGCACCTTTGCCATGATGCCGAGAGGGTCAATGCTGATAAATGTCGGACGCGGCAAACACGTCGTGTACGACGACCTGATCCGCGCACTCGATTCGGGACAGTTGTCCTACGCCGCGCTGGACGCGCTGTGGCCCGAGCCCCTGCCGCCGGACAGCCCGTTATGGCTGCACCCCAAAATCACCGTAATGCCGCACGTCGCCCGCCGGCCGACCGTCGCCCAGCTGGTGACCGAGATCGCCGCCAACATCCGCAGCCTCGAAACGGGCGGCCCGCTGTTGCAGCAAATCGACACCGCGATGGGATACTGATGCACCGCATGCCAGAGCTTCGGCTCTTGGCGCACCCTTGAGCCGTCCCTCCCGGGACAGTTGCGGTCATATCTATCAGGAGCCGCAACCCATTGAAACCAACTGAATGTCAATGCCGCGTAGTCGACTGGGTGGCGCAAATTGCAACAGGCTCGAATGTGACCTCAGTTCATTATATTCTATTGAGCGGTCGTCCGAGAGGCCTGCGTCTTCGCGCGGCCAGTTTTGCGGGAGTGTTGTGATGTTTGCCCCTCTCGTGGCAAAGGCAAAGCCAAGCTCAGACGCGCGTCACGACAAGAAGACGGAGCCGGTCGGTGCGAATTCAGGTCGACTAGATTTCTCCGTGCCCATGGCCCATCGGACATCCTCGCCGTCGTGGAGTTTGGCCGAGATTTCGATCTTTCCTGAGCGCCGCGCGGCGGAAGCGCTGCGCTCACCGGGGCAACCGCTCCAAGCGGCAACGCGAACCAAATTAGAGCCGCGGTTTGGCCAGGATTTCAGCGGCGTGCGGGTGCACACCGACCGGGCCGCGATGCAATCGGCGCGCGACATCAACGCCAAAGCCTATACGTTGGGACAGGACATCGCTTTCGGCGCCGGTGGGTTTGCGCCCGAGACGCCGGAGGGACTGGGCCTGCTGGCTCACGAGCTGACCCATGTGCTCCAACAGCGCCGCGGAGGCCCCATTCCGCCCCTCTCGGGTTCTGCGGCTCAAGAAGAAGAGGCCAACAGAGTAGAGGCAGCCGTTCTGGCGGGACAAGGGCCGGTCCAGGTTGCCGGCGGCACCGGCCTTGGCGTGGCGCGCCAGCACGACCCCGGCGACGAGGACCCGGCCGCCAGGCTCCAAGCCGAACACGCCCGCTTGCACCGAGAACTCCAAGAGACGAAAGACGTTGCGCTTGATTTGCTTGAGAATGAAGGCAAACAAGCGAGAAACATTCCCCGTCGTGGCCGGGGGCGGTCAGGGGAATTGCACCTGAAGCAAGTGATCCGGGAGTTGCGGCGGGTGGCCGGGAGCTCGTCCAAGGCCGCCTCGGATGCCGGCAAGCTTGCGGACCAATTGGAAGCGCTTGACGGAGAGCAGCGGGCGGTGGGCGCGAGACTGCGGGACTTGTACCAGGCGCCAGGGGGCAGCCCGGAGTCCTCTGCCGAAAAGCGCACGCCTAGGAGCGAAGTGGACGCCAAGCATCCATCGGCACAACAGCAGGCTGGGCCCGCGAGCGAAGAGCAAGGCGGATCGTTCACAGAACAATCCACGGGAGAAACAGAAGTGACGGAAGGCGTGGAAAGTCCGTCCTCGACGGCATCGACGGATTTCGCCGAGCATAGCGCTATGGTTGGCGGTCGGCTCTTCGCGATGGTGAGCGTGGCTGGCGTGCTTTACGCGATCTCGAACATCCACGACTTCGCGAGCGCGGTCAAAGTGTCAAAATCGCTGGCCGTATCCTTCGGTGCTGGGGCTGCCGCTAAAGCCTTCACCGCAAGCGGCGTTGTCGCCATGGTCGTGCCGCTGCTGCTCGGTATGTCCAGCGATCAGGGCCCCGGCGTTGAAGAACGACAAAGACGGGCGACAGTGGTCGAGCAGTTTCTCGAAAAGAATTTTTCGCTCGAAGAGATTTCCAGAAAATCCTGAGTTGCGACGGCAGGCTGAGATATTGCTGTTCGAGACGAAACCAGCGATCGTCGATCCCGCGCCCAGCGAGGAAATGGGCGAAGGTGCGGGCATGGGGAGCAGGGCTGCGGCAGAATAAACTGCGCGCTATGTTTTCAAAGCAAAGATGGGGTGGGTAGACTGAAGCGCGTCTGAGATCGGAGAATTCCCTAGCAAATCCAATCCAAATGCGGGGCGTTCCACCGCCACATGAAAAAAGCCCAGCCGTGATGGGCGTCCGATATCACGTTTCCGGATTTCGCGAGCCGCCCCCGGCGATCCTTGCTCATGGTTCGGTCAAGCCCGCGGCGCCGCGTTCGATCGTGACAGCCGCGGCCAGCGCTATTCCGCTGATCATGATGAAAATGTCTCGGCTCGGCGGCTGGTGCAACCGCAACGCCGCTTCGATCTGACCCGAAGCCGCTTCGGCGCTGATCGGAAGGGTTTTTGTCCCTTCGGCGAGCACCTGGGCGACGATCCCGGCCGAGCGATAAATTGGCTCGCTGGACGGGTTCGGGTTGGGATTATCCGGCGGCATGCTCAGTGCTCGTGTCGGCTCGGAGCCGGGCTAAACCCGATACTGCGCCGGTTCCGCCATCCCCCGGCGGAGCCTCCGGCTACACCCGGCGGCAGAAATTCCGCCGGTGAGTTTTCACCAAACACGACGCCGCGGTGCTTCTCGCACCAAGTCTCACCCGATCGCACGGGAACACCGCAGAACATGCCGCGGCGCAGCGGCGATGGATCGCCCTCGATCCATCTGCAGCCACGGAAGTCGGCATCGGTCAGGGTCCCGTCGCGGACGGCACCGACGACTGAGGCTTTGCGACGCGGGCGAACCCCCGCATGCGGGACCGGCGTTACCATCCCCTCTTGGCCCTCTATTGCGGCCGGGTATTCGCCTGCTGCGATGCTTCCGGCTCAGCAGAACATGGTGAGAGGGGATGACAGCAATCTTTCGCGCAGATGAACTCGCTGTAAGAGTTCATCGACCGACGTTGATGGCGTCAGCAGCGGCGCGTATATGAAACGGCCGAGGATCGGTGGCTTCAACCCGCGCCAAGGCTCGCCGTCAATTTCGGCGGTGCACGCAGGGTCTGCAACACGCCGCAATAGCGCTCGGTCAATTTTAACAGGCTCTGGCGCCGATCCTCGGGCTCATCGGTATCGAGCGTGAAGCTGAGCCTGATTTCGCCGAAACCGACCGGCGCCGCGCGGTCGACCCCGAGCGTGCCGCGGAAATCGAGATCGCCCTCGGCGCTGACCGAACCGCCCCGCAGCTTGAAGTCGATCGCGGTCGCCACCGCCTTCAGGGTGACCCCGGCACAGGCGACCAGCGCTTCGAGCAGCATGTCGCCCGAACAGGCATCGAGCCCGCTGCCGCCGGTCGCCGGATGCAGCCCCGCTTGTACCAACGCACGCCCGGTCTCGACCTTGCACGCAATCGCACCGTCGGCGAGGTCTCCGCGCGCCGTCAGCGTCACCACCGCCGAGCCGGGATCCGCGCGGTATTTCTCCTTGAGGGGCGCCTGAAGCTCACGCAGTTCATCGCTGTCCATCGTCGATCTCACTTTCGTTTCCAGCAGAGCCGACGGGCTCGGCCCGCCCCGAAATTATCGGCCGCGACGCCTCGGTTCGGCGCCCGTAAAAGGTCCGCGCCCAGTTTCTCACCTTGTTCTGGTTTTTGCCTAGGCTGAAATGGTTGGCCGATGCCCGGAACCGCCCCTCCCTCGGGCATTTTCGGTGATACCTTCCAGCAGCCGTAACCCATTGAAACCGTTTGCGTGATAGAAGCTCGCTGTAGGTATGAATTTTGCCAATCGCGGCCGCGGGTTCAGCCGTTGCTGGAGCTGTTTTTTTAAAGATCAGCCGGGGTTTCAGGGCCTATTGGTGTCCGACCCCCCCCCCCACGCCCGTGGCCGTGCTCGCCCGCCTTATTTTTCTCGCTCGAGTGTGAGCCAGGTCACACACCTCAACGGATGCCTCGGGCTAGGTTAACGCGGATGGACCAATGTCGGTCGAATGCAGTGTCGTGGCAACCAGATTGGACGGCCGACCGGCATCGTTGCCCGTCTCGCCACAGGAGATGTCAATGGCCACTGAAATCGTCATCATCAACCAGTGCTCGGTGCTGTCGGACGCGAATGTCGAGGCGGTGATTCCTGCAGTGCAGGCGCAAGTCTCCGAAGACTTCGCACCGATCTGGAACGCCGATGCTACCCTGCAGTTTCTTGGTAAGGGCCACCGAGTTCCGAAGGGAATATGGCCGCTTTACCTGCTCGATCACTCGGACCAGCCCGGCGCGCTCGGGTATCATCTAGACCAGCATGGCCGGATCGAGGGCAAGGTCTTCGCGGCAGACGATCAGCGATATGGTGTCTCGTGGACAGTCGATCTGACCCACGAGCTGTTAGAAATGCTCGGTGATCCGACGACCAATACGCTGATCAACTTGCCGGACGGTCGCCAATGCATCCGGGAAGTATGCGATGCAGTGGAGGACGACAGCGTCGCCTATATGAAAAACGGTGTGCTGGTCAGCGATTTCGTGACTCCGGCGTATTTCTTCGAATCCAAAGATACCAAATACGATTTCTGCGGAAAACTTACGGGTACCGCGCCGACGTTGACGCCCGGCGGATATCTCGGGATTTACGACCCGACAACCGGACAATGGACGCAGGTTACCGCGCGCCTGCAGAACGGCCAGCAGAGCTATCGCTCTCGGCGCCACGGCCGCACGGCCTGGCACGCCGTTCACGGAGCGCAATACCGCACACACGCGCGTCGATAACCTCGACAAACCGGCGTCGCGCGCTCGTCTGGCAGGATTGGCCCTTCCCTGCCCGTTGAGGACGCGGCGCCGGACTCTCTGCGAGCGGCGTCAGGTGCGACCGACGTATGGGCGAACGGCGTTGAGCAACGCGGCCGATGGGGCGAGGCGCGGTCCCTCCCCCTCGTCGACCGGCGGGACGATGGTCACCCCCCAGCTCGGCAGCGTTTTCAGCGATGCCTGAGCCTGCGGGTGGTTCAGCAGCGGCGCGTTTAAGGATGGGCCGACGATGACCGGCGTGCCCCGCCCGATGGCCTCGGCAACCACGGATAGCGCTAGGCTGTCGGCGATGCCGTGCGCGAGTTTGTTCAGCGAATTGAAGCTGCACGGTGCGAACAGCACCACGCCGCGCGGCGGCCGCGGGCGGATCGCCAGATCGAAATACGATTGAACGACCTGCACCCCCTCGACATCCGCGAGTTCGCGCGGCGCTACCACGCGCGACGCGTTCGGTGTCGGCAGCGCGATAACGGTCGAAAAGCCGAGCCCAACCAGGCCACGCAGAAGCTCGGGACAGCGCGCTGACGTCGTCGTGCCGCTCAGCACCAGATAGGCTACGTCAAATCTTTCGTCACCGGCCGCGGCGTCAAGGGTCATCTTGTTCCCGTTGAAACTGCGTCGGATTAGAACGTCGCTTCGCGGCCGCTGTCCGACGCCTGTTTGATGGCGTCGACCAGGCGGTGCAGGTCGACTGCGGTCTCGAAGGTCGGCTGATGACTTTTGCCATCGCGAATCGCACGCGCGAACAGCGTGTACATCTGCCCGACATTGGTGGCTTCGCCAGACGGCGTACCAGCTGATACTACGGTGAACCGCTCCGGTATGGGAATCAGCGCTAGCTGGTTGCCGCCCTTCGCCCCGTGCAGGGAAACCTTGCTCAACTGCGGCGAGTCCTCGCCGGATACGACCAAGGTCCCGTCGCGGCCGTAGATTTCCATGCGATAGCCGCTGCCGGCGAACGGAATGGCGCCGATATGGACCGACGCCACCGCACCACTCGTCAACCTACCGCTTATCAGCACGTTGTCGGGCGAGGTGACATCGAGCCAGGTGTTGGCGCCTGTGTCGAGCCACTGCTTGGCCCGGGTCGCCACGACCGCGGACAGCCGGGAGAAATCGCCGGTGACAAAGCGCATCGCGTCAACCGTGTGACCGTTGGCGATGGTCAAGGTATTGGCGCCGAGTTCGGCGTCGCGCTGCCAGGTGCGGTTCGACGGCCGGGTCAACACACCCTCGCGCATCAGGCTGACATGAACGGCCATCACCTCGCCGACATAGCCGGCCTCGACCAGTTCCTTCATGTGCATGATGGCGGGATTGACGCGGGCCTGCAGCCCGACCGCGGTGACCAGTCCTTTGGCCTTGGCCAATGCCGCCAGGTCCACCGCCTCCGCTGTCGTCCGCCCGAGCGGCCATTCACAATAGACGTGCTTGCCCGCCTCGAGCGCGGCCTTGGTCGGCGCGTAATGCGACGGCACGCGCACGACGACGGCAATGGCGTCGATCTCCGGCGAGGCGACCATCTTGTGATAGTCGTCAAAGGCCAACCGGGCGCCCCAAGCCTGCCGCGCCGCCTCGGCGCTGTCGGCTCTGGTGGTGCAGACTGCCGTCAGTTCCACTTCCGAACTGGCCTGCGCCGCCGGCAGGTGGGAACGCGCCGACCAGGTGCCCCTGACGCTGGCGCCGATCAGACCCAGCCGAATCTTGTCTGCCATATCGCTGCCTTTCCCTGGGAAATGCGTTCGGCCGGGGCCTAACTTACTTCCTTTCCTCGATCGCGGGGAGGGCCGAATAGGGCCATAACGGCTGGCGAAGCTCCGCTGAGGGGGAGTGCGAGGGAGATGGCCGGTTCGCCGGTGTCCGCCACCCCCTTCGAGCGCCGCGTCCGCGACATCGATACGCTCTCGCAGATCCATTCGCGCTACACCCAACATCGACCAAGTCCCCTCGACCGACCCGCCCGAGGTGTTTCCGTAGAGTCCGTGATTTCGAGTAGATTAGCGGAGGGGCATCAACAACCGGCCGTTTCCAAACTCGCAAGGGGGCTCGATGACGGCGATCGTCCGCGGTTCACTCCGCGCCAGCGCTATGGCCGCGCTGGTGTTCGCCCAGGGATTGATGATTCCGGCTGCGATCGCTCAGCAGCGCGTGGGCGTCGACAGCGCTGTGAACCCTGACGCGACGGGCATTGCTCCAGGTGCTTCCCCTCGGCGGCTTGTGCTCGGACAGGAGGTCGTCCTCAACGAGCGGATCGCCACCGGGGCGGGCGGTCAGGTGCAGCTCCTGTTTGTCGATGGATCGTCGATGACGATCGGGCCCAACGCATTCATGGTAATCGACCGATTCCGCTTTGACCCGAATTCAGGCGGCGGCACGCTAGTGACCAGCCTCTCTCGCGGGTTGTTTCGCTTTATTGGCGGCGAGCTCAGCAAACGCGACAACGCGGTCGCGATGCAGACACCTTCGGCGACCATCGCGATTCACGGCGGAGTGGTTTTGGTGAATTTGGCGACCGACGGACAGCTCCGGGTGATCTTCGAGTACGGCAAAAGCGTTACGGTGACGTGTTCGAATGGCCTCTCGCGGGCAATTATGCGACCCGGATTCGAGGTCACGGCGGCGGCGCACTGCACTGCGCTCTCCGAGCCGTCTCGGGTATCGCCGGGCGAGACCGCAGCGCTGCTCGTCGAACTCGATGGCCGGGCAGGTGAAAGCGGCGGCGTATCCACGGCCCCGACCGATACCATGGTTGCGAACAGTGGCCTAGCGGCGGCGGTCTCTAGTAATTCTCCCTTCGGCCAGATGATCGCGAGCAGCGGCCTAGCTGCAGCAGTTTCCGTTAATCTCCAGCTTGGCCGCCAAATGCAAACGCAACCGGGAACGCCTTGCACAGATAATCCTGGATGTTGGCTACGACCGCCGGACGTGGCAACCCCCGTTCAGCAGGCTACGACGACTGTCCAGGACATTCCTGTGATTGTGGGCTCAAAATTTCCGGCCCTGTCGGATGTTGAGTTAGGCCCGAAGGATGTTGCCGCCCTACTGGGTCACAAATGACGAGTTTGACGATGTTCTGACACTGCCATATCGTTCGCTAGATTAACCATTAGGCAGCGCGATGAGCCTCGGCGACGCTCTTGGTGCTTCGCTTTCAAACCTTCCGAAGCTCGACGATGAGGACCTCAAAGCGGTCGGGCGCTTCCTGCCGGGCAAGCTTCTTTCGCGTACGGCTGCCCTGTTGTCCCTGGTGCTGTTGGTCCTCGGCACCACCACCGCCGTCGATCGAGCATTGAAACGGCTGCTGGGGATCGATCTGTCGGCGACGCTGTGGCTGCGGTTTGGGCTGCTGCTCGGCCTCCCGCTGCTCGCAGTTTCTGCCCAATTGCTGGTCGAGTGGCGGGCCGAACGCAACCGGCGTGCACGGCAAGGGCTTGCTGTCCTGCCCGGCGCCGAACAATCGGGCTACTTCCGGATCGGGCCTTATATGAGCACGGCCGAGGACCAGGCCAGCTTTCATCGCGCCGACGGCGCACACCAGGGGGTGCTGAACTGGCTCGAAAAGTCCGAGAATGTACCGCTCTACCTGACTGGCGATTCCGGATCGGGGAAGAGCTCGCTGTTGAACGCGTCGGTCCTGCCGGTATTGCGCGAGCGCGGCTGGACTGTCGTCGAGATACGTCCCAAGCACGATCCTGCAGCGGCGCTGCGCCACGCGCTGGGGCAGCCGAGCGCTCGGCGGCAGCACCAAGGGGAACTACCACCTATTCGAAATCTGATCGAAGCGGCAGCCCGACGCGCCGGCGAGCAGTTGCTCCTCGTTCTCGACCAGTTCGAGGAGTTTGTAATTCTCGGCAAACCCGAGCAAAAACAGGAGTTCGCCACGCTGCTCGCAGACTTGCAATCGCATCCAGTCAAGAAGTTCATTATGCTGCTGGTGCTGCGCAGCGACTATCAGGCGTTTCTGGAGGACATCGGGCTGCCGGCGCTGCGGCAGGGAGAGAACCTGTACCAGGTCAATCGCTTCATGTTCGCGGCGGCCAACGATTTCCTGGCTCATTCGGGGCTGAATTTGCAAGCGGCCGCGATCGACAGCCTGCTGACCAGCGCCGCCGAATTGGACGAAACCCCCGGATTAGTGCGTCCGATCACGCTAAACGTGATCGGGTATGTACTGGCCAACGGCATGACGTCAGCATCCTCGCTCGAAGCCGGCCAGCTGGTACGCCGATACATCGAGCAGACGGTCCGGCAGCCTGCCATCCGTGATTTCGCGCCAAAGGTCTTGGAACAGCTGGTGACCGAACAGGCCACCAAGCGGCCACGCTCCGAGCTAGAGCTTACGGCCTCGACCCAGCTCGGCCGCGGCGACGTGCGCGCCGTTCTAAACGGTCTCAGTGCTGCCGCGCTCGCCCGCCCGCTCGCGCGTCCGGCCGATCCGTCCGGGGAGGTCTGGGAGCTTTCGCATGATTTTATCGCGCGGGCGGTTGCTCGCTATCTCGGGCGCCGGCGGCATGACCTGTTGCAGCGCGGCGCCTTTTATATGGCGCCCGCATTGCTGGCGACGATGCTGGCGGTCGCCGCTAGCGTTATCGCTTGGAACAGCATCAGCGGATATCGGATTCAATCCGAGTTGGCCAAACTCGGTCTCTCCGTTATCGCCATGCCCGGTGGACTCTCAGTGGTCGCCGATCCCAACCGCCTCACCAGCGACGGATTCACTCTGGCAGGCGGGCTCCTCGGCAAACTAGCGGGACTTAAAATTCTTGACCTTAGCGGGGCAAAGGTTGAGAGCCTCCAACCGATCAAGGGTTTGGTCGGGCTCCATACGCTTAGCTTGAGCGGAACAGCGGTCAGCGACCTCGAACCCTTGAAGCGCTTGACTGGCCTGCATCGCCTCAACCTTGGGGACACAAAGGTCGAGGACCTCGAACCGCTCGAGAGCTTAACCGCGCTTGAGGAGCTCGTCCTCGTCGATACGCGTGTCACATATCTCACGCCAATAAGAGGCCTAAATCGGCTTCAGGGACTCGATCTCGGCGGGACGACCGTCCGGAACCTCGAACCGATCGACCGTCTCACTCGGCTGAAGGCGCTTTTGCTGAGTGGGACTAAGGTGGAAGATCTTAAACCGCTCGGCAACCTGACCGGGCTCCAGCGGCTCGACCTAAGCGTGACAAAGGTCAAAGACCTCGAACCGCTCAAGGGCCTGACGGCACTTCGCGTGCTCAACCTGAGCCAGACGAGAGTTCAGAATTCTCGGACCGTTGGCAGGCCTGACCAGCCTCCAGCAGCTCGATTTAAGCGGGACAGAGGTCGTGGACCTCGAACCGCTCAAGGGTTTGACCGCACTTCAATCGTTAAACCTAAGCGACACAAGAGTCGAAAACCTCGGTCCACTCGAGGGCCTGCCAAAGCTTCAGTCTCTCGTCCTAGCTGGAACAACAGTGGGAGCTCTTGATCCCCTCGCACGCATACCGGCGCTCCAAGTCCTCAACCTAAACGAGACCAAGGTTGAAAACCTGGGTCCGCTCGATAACCTCCCGGCACTTTGGCTGCTCTACCTGAGCCCGACAGTTTCCGAGGCGGAGCAAACTCGCTTCAACCGCGCCCGACGGGAGAAGCATATGCAAGCAGTCGAGATCCGCCATTGAGACCGGAGGCGGCGAAATTTTACCCAGTATCGTTAACGGGACCGTGCCAGCAACTGGGTGGGCATTATCCGGCGGCTGATCTCGGGGCCAACCTTCGACTAGGCCCTCCAAGCCGGGAGTGTTCCTGGTCTGCTGCCCGCATCCCTCACCCCGAGATCAGGTCGGGGGCTCTCGCATTGCGCGGGTCCTTATCTCCCCCGCTTGCGGGGGGAGGGTCGGGGCGAGGGACGAACTGCTTCGCTAACCGGAAAAACCTAATCGGGCGTGCGGGTCGATTGCCAGGTCACCATCTGCCATTGGCCGCCTTTGTTGGCCCAGACGTCGGTGAAGCGGACGCCAAAGCTGTTGGGACGGCCTTGCGACATGACGCTGATTTTGCACGATCCGGTCAGCACCACGGTGTCGCCGAGATCCTGGGCCTTGACGTCGGACGGCACGACCGAAGTGTAGACTGTCGATCCGCCCTCCATGTTGCCGATCAGGCTCTGCTTGGTATCGAGCCGTGCGCTCGAGTGGGTGTAAACGAGATCGTCGGAAATCAGCCTGTTCAGCGCGGCGAGGTCTTTTTTTGCCATCGCGTCCATGCGCTGCTTGTCGAGGTCGATGACCTTTTGTGCGTTGCCTGCCATTTGTCTCTCCTCTTCTACGGGTTCGTTGTCGCCGGTCAGCGCACTTCGAGCACCAGCTTGCCTTGTAGGTGGCGGCCCTCGCTGACCCGGTGCGCCTCGGCCGCGTCGGCGAGCTTATAGCGGGTGATCTTGGGCGGCCACACCGCGCCCTGTGCATAGAGCGCCAGCATGCGTTCGAGATGGGCGCGGTCGCGGGCGACGTTCGGGCGCAACACCTGCACATCCTTGCGGCTCGGCTGAAACCCGGCGGGCGCGGCGGCGATCCACACCAGCCGCCCGCCCGGCTTCAGCACGTCGTAGGAGCGCACCTGCACTTCGCCGCCAACGGTGTCGAACACGACGTCGCAATCGCCGGCCGCCTTGGTGAAATCCTGCTTGTTGTAGTCGATCGCCCGATCGGCGCCGAGGCTTTTGACGTAATCGTGGTTGCGGGCGCTGGCGGTAGTGATCACGGTGGCGCCCAGATGCTTGGCCAGCTGGATCGCGAACCCGGCCACGCCGCCCGCCCCGCCCTGGATCAGGATGGTCTCGCCGGCTTTGAGCTTGGCCGTATCCTCGATCGCCCACAATGCGGTCAGGCTGGTCAGCCCCAGCGCCGCCGCCTCGGCGTGGCCGAGCCGGTCGGGCTTTTTGGCGATGATCGCGGCCTTGATCGCGAGCTTTTCGGCATAGCAGCCCTCGATCCCTTGATCGGTAACCCCGAACACCGCGTCGCCGACCTTGAAGTCCGTCACGCCCGGCCCGAGCGCACTGACCACGCCGGAAAAATCGCGCCCGAGAATATGCGGCAATTTGAGGTTGCTGTACCCGCCGCCGCCGAGCCGCACCTTGTAATCGGCCGCGTTGATGCTGGCCGCGTGTATATCGACGACGACTTCGCCCGGACCGGCAACCGGGTCCGGCGCCTCGCCCAGCCGCAGCATCTCCGGCCCGCCATGCGCCGCGAACAGCACCGCCTTCATTGCTTCCTCCATCGACGACTCATTAAGCGCACCGGTCTTCGTCCCTCGCCGCCGGCTCGCTGTCAAGCAAACCGGCATGCCGGCCACGCATCGCGGCCCGATTGCCGGCAGCCATCACTCTCGATAGCCTAGCAAAACATTCCTGGGTGATGACGGCAATCCGGTCAAATGCGCCGGTCGGGCCGCCAAACGGGAGGACGAGATGAAGGCTGATTACGTGATCATCGGCGCCGGATCGGCGGGCTGCGTTCTCGCCAACCGCCTAACCGAGGACCCGAATATCAGGGTATTGCTGATCGAGGCCGGCGGGCGCGACTGGAGCCCGTACATCCACGTCCCTGCTGGCTTTATGAAAATGCTCGATCACCCGACCTTGACCTGGGGCTATCACGCCGAGCCCGACCCCGGCACCGCCGGGCGCGCGATCCTCTATCCGCGCGGGCGCGTGCTCGGCGGGTCGAGCTCGATCAACGGGCTGATCTATGTCCGCGGCCAGCCCGAGGATTTCGACCATTGGGCGCAGCTCGGCAACCGCGGCTGGGGTTGGGACGATGTGCTGCCGTATTTCAGGCAAGCCGAGAACTGGGAGGGGGACGAAACCGAAGTCCGCGGCAAAGGCGGCCCGCTATTTACCTCGAAGATGGACCGGTCTCCGTTGTGCGAGGCGGTGATCGAGGCGGGCCGCGAGATCGGCCTCGAATACCGTGAGGACGTGAACGACCTGCCCGCTGGCGCCGGCGACAGCATCGGCTGGTGCCAGCAGACCCGCGGCGGCCGATGGCGCGGCAGCACCGCGCGCACCTACCTGCGTCCGGTGATCAAGCGGCCCAACCTCGAAGTCGTGACCAAAGCGTTGGTACGCCGCATCCTGTTCGACGGGACCCGCGCGGTCGGCGTCGAATACGAGCGCGGCGGCGCCGTGCAGCGTGCCGATGCCGGGCATGAGGTGATCCTCTCCGCCGGCGCGGTCAACTCGCCGCATATCCTGCAGCTGTCTGGGGTCGGCGCGCCCGAGCATCTCTCCCGCGTCGGCATACCCGTGCACCACGCATTGCCGGGGGTCGGGCAGAACCTTCAGGACCACTACATCGTCCGTATCAGCTACCCGGTGTCAGGCATGCCGACCGTCAACGAGCGCTCGCGCGGCGTGGCGCTGGCCGGTGAGATCCTGCGCTATCTGGTCACCGGCAAGGGCATACTGACCTACAGCGCCTCATTGGCCGCGGCCTCGGTCAAGGTGCTGGAGGAATTGGCGACCCCCGACGTGCAGTGCAGCATCGCACCCGGCAGTTTCAAGGACGGTCAGATCGGCGAGCTCGACGATTTTCCCGGCATTACCGCCGGGGCCTGGCAGATGCGGCCCTTATCGCGCGGCTATGTCGAGGCCAAATCGAATGACCCCAGAGAAGCGCCGGCGATCAACCCCCGTTATCTAAGCGAGCAGACCGACCGCCGCGCCATTATCGGCGGCCTCAGATTCGTTCGGCGGCTGTTCGCCGCCCCGGCGCTGGCCAAATATTGCGGCGACGAGATCCTCCCCGGCGCTGCTGTCCAGAGCGACGACGAATTGCTCGACTATGCCCGGCAAAAAGGCTCGACCGTCTATCACGCGACCTGCACCTGCAAGATGGGCGGCGACCAGATGGCGGTGGTCGACGATCAGCTGCGCGTCTACGGGCTCGAAGGCCTGCGGGTGATCGACGCCTCGGTGATGCCGACGGTGACCTCGACCAACACCAACGCGCCGACGATCATGATCGCCGAGCGCGGCGCCGACCTGATCCGCCGCGCCGCCCGCGACTCGACCGCCCGAGGCCCCGCCGCCAAAGCCGCGTAGTATCGGACGGTGGCCGCAGCATTAAGGTGCGCGCGGTGAGAGGAGAAACCGCGCCGCCGGTCGCCAATCGTGGGGTGATCACTGCGACGATCATCTGCGCCTGCGTCATGCAGGGGCTCGACACCACGATCGTCAATGTCGCGCTGCCGCATATCCAGGGCAGCATGTCGGCGGCGCAGGACCAGATCTCGTGGGTCCTGACCTCCTACATCGTGTCCTCAGCGATCACGATGCCGCTGACCGGGTGGCTCGCCGGCCGCTTTGGCGTCAAGTACATCTTTCTCGGCTCGGTCATCGGGTTCACGCTTGCCTCGGCGTTGTGTGGCGCGGCGACGAGCCTGACCCAGCTCGTGGTCTTTCGCCTGCTGCAAGGCGTCTTCAGCGCCGGGTTGGTGCCGCTCGGGCAGGCGACCCTATTCACAATCTATCCGCGCGAGCGCCACGGCTACGCGATGGCGATCTTCAGCACCGGCGCGATGATGGGGCCGATCATCGGCCCGACCCTCGGAGGCTGGCTGACCGAGAACTTCGATTGGCGATGGTGCTTTTATATCAACCTGCCGGTCGGGGCGTTGTGCGCCCTCGGCATCTTCCTGTGGATTCGCCAGTCCCGCACCATGCGGCGCGAGCCGTTCGACATGTTCGGCTTTGCCATGCTGAGCATCGCCGTTGGCGCGCTGCAACTAATGCTCGACCGCGGCCAGCTCAAGGACTGGTTCCGCTCGCCCGAAATCTGGGTCGAGGCGACGATCGCGGGATTGTGCTTTTACCTGTTGATCGTCCACACGATGACCGCCGGCGAGCGCTCGTTCCTCAATCGCGAGCTGCTCAAAAGCCCGAATTTTGTCGCCGGCAGTTTGCTGATGTTCGGGGTCGGCATGATCCTCAGCGGCACCTTGGCCCTGATGCCGTCGATGATGCAGGTGCTGATGAACTACCCGGTGTTCGACGCCGGGTGGATGATGGCGCCACGCGGCTTCGGCACGATGCTGGCGATGTTTCTTGTCGCCCGAATCATCGACCGGGTCGACAATCGCTTGTTCATCTTGGTGGGTTTCCTGATCACCGCGGCCTCGTTGTGGCAGATGACCGGATATTCTCTCTATATGGGGTCCGGGCCGATTCTGTTCGCCGGGTTCGCTCAGGGTTTCGGGCTTGGCTGCACCTTTGTGCCGCTCAACCTCTTGGCGCTCTCCGGCCTGCCGCCCCACATCCTGAGCCAGGGCACCGCGTTGCGCGCGCTGATGCGCATGCTCGGCGGCAGCATCGGCATCGCCGTCCTTGAGACCCAGCTCTCTCAGAACACCCAGATCGTCCATTCCCATCTGGTTGAGAATCTGCGCCCGGACAACCCGTTGGCCCATGCGCCCTACCTGTCCGCGCCGTTCAGCCTGACGACTCCCTCGGGGATCGCCGCGCTCAATCAGGAGGTCACCCGGCAGGCCGCGATGATCGCCTATAACGACGATTTCGCGCTGATGCTGATGGTCATCCTCGCGTCCTTGCCGCTGTTGCTGCTGATCCGCGGTCCGCGCCGGCAGCCGGTGGCGGCAGCCGCCGACGATTAGGCCTTTGCCGACGACCACCCATACACCCGCGCCAAGGTCTCACCCATCAGCGCGGCGCGATCGCTCTCGGACAGGCGGTCGGTAACGCGAAACGCGTCCACGCCTTGCTTGTAGGTCAACATGCCGACCGCGCGCGTCCAGTCGGTGCCCCACAGGCAGCGACCAAAACCAAAGGCGTCGAAGATGCGGCCGAGCGGGTCCCACAAATCCTTGTAGGGGAACGGCTCATGCGACAAGGTGCAGGCGCCGCTGATTTTTACCGCGACGTTGTCGTGAACCGCCAGGGCTAGCAGCTTTGGCAAATCGGCGAATGGCTCCGCGGGCACCGGCGGCTCGTGCGGTTGTGCCAGCCCGAGGTGGTCGATCACCAGCTGCGTATTGGGGTTTCGCACCGCCAGCTGGCCGGCCTGTTCGAGACGCCCCGTACACGCCAGGTTGACCGGCAGGGAATGCCGCGCCGCGACGGCCAGAGCCCGGTTGAGATCAGGGTCGGCGGGGTCGGTCGAAACATTGTCTCTCAAGAATACCCGGATGCCGACCGTGCCCTCGGTCGCCGCCCAATCGGCGATCGTATCGGCCACCGCGGGATCGGTCGGATCGACCGGCTTGACCAGCTTGAACCGGCTGGGATGCGCCGCGTAGACCTCCTTGGCATAGCTGGCGTCGTAGCGGTACATGCTGAACGGCGAGACCAACACCGCGCCGTCGACGCCGACCGCGTCCATCGCCGCCGCCATCTGGTCGCCGGTAACCTCCGCCGGCCCGTACAAAGTGCCGACCCAGGGCCGGCCCGGATGGTTGCGTTCATAGGCGTGAACCTGGGCATCGAATATCGGCATAGCTTCCGCCCTCCCCGATCGCGCTATCGTGCATAGCAATGTGGCGCTTCGCACGAAGATCGAGTCAAACCGCGCTCCGCCCGCCTTCAAAGCGCAAGACGGGTAGAGCCAACGCTAATACCCCACCCTGCGCGATTACCCGATAACCTTCTCGACTAGGAATACGCGATGAAGGACCAGCCTTCAGTGCCGCACGATTGGAACGTAGAAGCAGATGTCGTCGTCGTCGGGTTCGGGGCCGCGGGCGTGGCCGCCTCGGTCACCGCCCATGAGCTCGGAGCCAAGGTCGTCATCCTGGAAAAAGCGCCCGAAGGCGAGGAAGGCGGCAACACGCGGGTCGCCGGCCAAGGCTATCTGAATACGTCGTCGGCCGAACAAGCCGCCGCCTATCTGACCGCGCTATGCGGCCCCTACACCGTACCGGAGGCCATGGTGCAGGTGTGGGCGGAGGAGATGTGCCGGAACAATGCGTGGCTCGAAAGCCTCGGCGGCGACCCGCAAGAGCACCAGCATCCGCCGGTCGGGATCGAATTCCCGGACCTGCCCGGCTCGGACTGCGTGCACAAATTCCACGATGGGCCGACCTACGGCTATTCCTACACCTGGAAACTGTTCGAGCGCCTGGTCAAGCAGCGCCCGATCTCCGATTCTCTATGAAACCCCGGGCGAGAACTGATCCAGCACGACATCACCAAGGAAATTCTCGGGGTGCGCGCCGGGCAGGGCAATAAATCGATCGACGTCAAGGCCCGCAAGGGGGTGGTGCTGACCTGCGGAGGCTTCGAGAACAACCAGGAGATGATCCGCAATTACCTTCCCGGCATCCCTTATTGCTACACCTCCGGCTCGCCCTACAACGAAGGCGACGGCATCACGATGGCGATGTCGGTCGGCGCCGATCTCTGGCACATGAACAACTATGCCGGCCCGTCGATGGCGCTGAAAGTCCCGGAAGTCCGCACGTCGTTCTCGATGCAGGCGTTGCACTACAGCAAGGAAACGCCCGGCGGCATGATCGTGGTGGGTCCGGACGCCAGACGCTTTACCGACGAAAAGTTCAAGACCCGCCACGGCAAAATCCCGGTAAACGGCCGCTGGCTGCCGCTGTCCACCCCATGCCCGATGTTTCTGATCTTCGATCACACGCTGTTCTCCGCCGGCCCGCTCTACGACAAGCACCCGAGCCACGGCTGGACGCAGATCATCGAGCGCTACGATTGGAGCGAGGACAACAGCGCCGAACTGGCCAAGGGCTGGATCAAAACCGCCGACAGCCTCGCTTCTCTCGCCTCGATTGTGGGACTCGACCCCGCCGCGCTTGGCCAATACGGTCAGCCGCTGGAACCGCTACTGCGACGCAGGACACGACCCGGATTTCGGCCGCACCCTGATGATGGCGCCGATCGCCGACGGGCCGTTCTATGCGGTCGAGCTCTCGCCCTCGATGCTCAACACCCAAGGCGGCCCGCGGCGCAACGAGAGGGGACAGATCGTGCGCCCCGACGGCACGCCGATCCCTAGGCTCTACAGCGCCGGAGAACTGGGCTCGATCTACAGCTATCTGTATCAGGGCACCGGCAACATCGGCGAATGCCTGGCCTTCGGCCGCGTCTCCGGCCGCAACGCCGCCGCCGAACCGCCATGGGACTAAGAGCGGCCCGGTCCTCCCGGGACCCAAATGGATTGCTTCGTCGCTCCACTACTCGCAATGACGGCTGTTCTTGGTGTCATTGCGAGCGCAGCGAAGCAATCTCGCGAGCGGCTGGCCCGGTACTAGAGCGGTTCTCGACCGAGTCGATGCACTCGGCACGCATCACCCCCACCCCGACCCGCCCCCATCGAGGGGGCGGGAGTACAAATTGGGCTGCTGACACAGGCCCTCCCCCTTGATGGGGGAGGGTTTGGGAGGGGGTGAGCGCGGTTCAATTTGATCGGAAACCGCTCTAGGTGTCAGGTTCGCAACCGCTGGACTTTCTCGGTCGGGGTCGATACGACCAAAGGCAGGGAAATGCCGACGGACGCTGCAAAAGACGCGCAAGCATCGCCAGCCGCCGCGGAGGCGGCTGCGATAGACGATCTCGAAACCGCGCGCAAAGCCGTCGAGGATACCGCCGCGATCGGCGGCGGCCTTTGGCTCTCCTACCTTTTCGTCCTGTTTTATCTCGGCATTGCCGCCGGCGCCGTCACACATACCGATCTGTTTTTGAAAAACCCGGTCAAGCTGCCGTTCCTCAACATCGAGCTGCCATTGCTCGCCTTTTTCTTTTTGGCGCCGCTGCTGCTGCTGTTGACCCACGCCTATACGCTCGTGCATCTGGTCCTGCTGGCGCGCCGGGTCGAGCAGTTCAACGCGATAAAAGGACTATCCGAGGCATGGCGGCGCCGGCTTCCGAGTAACATCTTCGTGCAATTCCTCGGCGCCCCGGAGGAAGACCGCTACGGCGCCTTCGGCCTGCTGCTCGGCTTTATACTCCGCGGGACCCTGGTCGTAGCGCCGATCGCGCTGTACCTGCTGCTCGAAATCAAGTTTCTGCCTTACCACAGCTGGTGGATCACCTCGTGGATCCGCATCGTGCTGTTCTTCGACCTCGGTTTCCTATGGTGGCTCTGGCGGGGCGAAATTCTCGCCAGCCGCGCCCCCCGCCGGCGCGCCCCTGTCTGGAAGACAGTCGTAACATGGACCCCCGGCGCGCTGGTCCTATTGTTTGCTTGGTTCGTCGCAACGATACCCGGCGAATGGGGGAAAACGACACCCATCGGATGGGGGATAGGCAACACCCTATACCTTCCAGAATTCAACGTTTACGAAGCTCTCAAGATTGACGACCCACAAAAAGTGGCATGGAAGCAATATTTAATTGACCTGAACGGGCGCGACCTACGGGAGGCGATGCTCTTCCGTGCGATCCTGACCAAGGCCGATCTGAGGTTCGCCCAGCTTCAGGGCGCCTCGCTCTACGATGCGCGGCTTCAGGGCGCGTCGCTCGACGGAGCCCAGCTTCAGGGCGCCCAGCTCTTCCGCACGCAACTTCAGGGCGCGTCGCTCAGGGACGCGCAGCTCCAGGGCACGACGCTCGACGGCGTGCAGCTTCAAGGCGCGTCGCTCGACCGTGCGCAGCTCCAGGGCACGACGCTCGGCGGCGTGCAGCTTCAAGGCACGTCGCTCGACTACGCCCAGCTTCAGGGCGCGTCGCTCTACGACGTGCAGCTTCAAGGCGCGTCGCTCGACGGCGCGCAGCTTCAAGGAGCGCTCCTCGTGCGTGCCCAGCTTCAGGGCGCGTCACTCGGCGTCGGCGCGCAGCTCCAGGGCGCGTCGCTCGACCACGCCCAGCTTCAGGGCGCGTCGCTCGACTACGCCCAGCTTCAGGGCGCGTCGCTCGAAAAAGCAAAGCTGCAGGGAGCGTCGCTCCAAGGCGCATTCCTATGGCGTGCGCAGCTGAACGATCCTGTAGTCGAAGCCATTGTTGCTCCGACTGGCCTACTTCAGAACTGGGCCCCGGAATACGCGGGGCTCCGTTCGCCGGCAAATCCCGAGGCCTGGACCGTCGCGTCTTACGCTGAGCTGCGCCGATCCATCGAGCGGGAGGTCCCGGAAGGAGAGGCACGCAAAAATGCTCTCAAGCGTGTGGCGATCCTCGATTGCGCACGAAAGGGCGACACCCTCGATTCTTGTGATGCCTCGGCCGATGTGCCCGATGCTGTCAAGAAATGGCAGAAAACGATAGAGGCCGCGGGCGTCGATCAGATCGTCTACGCCAAGGCACTCTCGGCGATCCTTGGCAACCTCGTCTGCTCCAATGAAGGTGATCGGATCTACGTGCTGCGCGGGCTGCTGCGGTCCGGTCGCTTCCTCGATACCGGCGCCGAAATGCCCGCGCTGGCGAAGCGCATCACCAGCCCGGAATGCCCTGTCTCGACGGCGCTGACGGATGACGACAAAACCTTGATCGCATTAGTGTCGCGGCGGGCGGCTGCTTCGTCGAAGTCCCCCTGATCGGCACCATAGCGCTCCGCCATCTCGGTCGGGTCCCAGTCAGCCTCGGACATGAAGAATCGAGGCCACAGCCACGACGACCCCGATGGCAATAATGGCGAGCGTCGCGGTGCCAAGAAGGCGGGTAACTATCTTTTCCTTTTGCCTTTTAGTCCATCGCATGCGCTCCGAACAACTCGTGACTTAGTATGTTCCATTAGGCCAAGGCAAAGACCCAAATTGGTCACACGTCAGATATATTGCCTAGCGGCGTTGCCGAGCATTAGGCGGGCCGGGTTCCGGCTTGGCCGTCGCTGTCTGGAGGTTGCGGAATGGATTACCACTCGGAATAGGCCTCGGCCTTGGCCCGCTCCTGCCAGTCCGACGCCGCTACCTCGTCCGGTCCGAAAAAGCGCGGATCGTGCCGGGGGATAACGGCCCCGGCTAGGCTCGCCGCGCGCGGTGAGGTGGCGTGCCGCGAGGCGAGGGCTTGGAACCCGGCGAACAGCACCACGAATATGATCGCGGCCAACCAGGCCGACATGACGATGCGCCATCTGCCGAACGACCTCTGCACGACGCCCCGCCCGCTTTCGATCGGCTCTCGCATACGCACACCCGAACAATGTTGCGCCGCAACAAATAGGCAGGTGGCCCCTGCGCACAACCCCACAAGGGTCATCCTGTCGCAGCGGCGCGGAACTATCGGGCTCTGACTTCATCCTGAGATTAGCGAAATGTCGGTCGATCCTATGACCATTGGAGGGGCTTTAGTGCGGCCAGCCGCTCGCGTACAGCCCGACCAGCACCAGAACCGTTCCGACACCCATGAAGCCGACACTCAACGGCAACCCGGCTCGCGCCGCTCGGCGCAGGGTGAGGCCGAACCCGGTCATCAGCAAGCCCACCAGGGTCAGGAGGTTCATGCCGAAGAGAATGTCTTTGGTCAGCATCGCGCCGCCGAGACTGCCATCGCGCACGTCGTCTGCACAAGGAGACCCGGTGCAGTGGTCAGCATAGCGGTCGACCCTGGCTGCTGCGAACCTGCTGATCCGGCAGCATGGCCCCGTTATTGTGCTCGAAGATTACTACTGTTGCCCACTGTGCTCAAACGCTCTGCCCACCCTGCCGGCAGATGGTCTTTGTTTTCCGAGACAAAATCATTCATCGTACCGTCAGGATGCGTTTTCTTCCACTTGGAGTATAAATGGTGTACATACATCCCACCGGCGCACCCGCCAAAAATTCCAAGGAACGTGTGGTGGGCCATATGTCCGGCGACGCCACCCAAGGCGGCACCTTCGAGACAACCTTTGGCGTTGGCGGTTTGAGCGGTCAGCAAACAAGCTGCAGCACTAGCCAACAAGAGACGTTTCATCATTGGAGATTTTCCATCGGTGACCGCGCATCCGCCGGATCGGCCTGATGTGAACACAGAATCACCGCGTTTGTCCCGCTTCGGCAATCGAAATCGCCCAGCCTATGCGCCGCACACCCGAACCCATGCCTGACCCGGCGTCCTAGACTTAGACTAGCTCTTTCTCGCCTGGGAACGGCTCGCTCATAGCCCGAGTTTGTGCAATGGCTACCCCCCTGACAGGCCTCCATCGTCGTGGAACCTATGCCGCGGCGGGGCGGGCGTAATGGTCGGCCAGAACTTGGGCGATGACGGCGGTGATGCGCTGGCTGGTCGGGATGTGCAGGAATTCGTTGGGACCGTGCGCATTTGAGTGCGGGCCGAGCACACCTGTCACGACGAACTGCGCTTGCGGAAATTTCTCCCCGAGCATCGCCATGAACGGGATGGTGCCGCCCTCGCCCATATAGGCTGGCGGCGCCCCGAACGCGGCCAGTGACGCGCGCGCCAGGGATTGTTCGAGCCACGGCGCCAGCGGCGGCGCATTCCAGCCGGTAGCGCTCGACCCGAGATCGAATGCGACTTGCGCGCCATAAGGCGGGTCCTTTTCGAGCAGCGCGCGCAGCCTGGCGCCAGCGCCCTCGGCGTCCACAGTCGGCGGCAGCCTTAGGCTGAGTTGGGCCCGGGTAAAGGGCAGCAACACGTTGCCGGCGTCGCCCGGGCTTGGCAGGCCATCGATGCCAATGACCGCCAGTTGCGGCCGCCAGGTACGGTTCAATACCAGTTCGGTCAGGTCATCGGCGGCCGGCGCCATGCCCGGCGTAAATGGAAACTTGGTGTAGACGGCGTCGCCGAGCGCCGCCGCGGCATCGCGCGCCTGAGCTACCCGTTCGGCCGGGATCTGGGCGTAAAGCTCGGATGGCCGTACTGCGCCTGTCGCCTCGTCTTCGAGCCGTGACAACAGCTGCCGCACGATGCGGAAACTCGATGGCACCACCCCCGAGGCGTCGCCCGAATGCACGCCTTCATCGAGCACCCGGACGTCGAGCGTACCGGCGGCCATGCCGCGCAATGAAGTCGTCAGCCACAGCTGGTCGTAATTGCCGCAGCCGGAATCGAGGCAAACCACCAGCGACGGGCCGCCAAGCCGCCCTGCCAGATGATCGACATAGTAGGGCAGATCGTAACTACCCGATTCCTCGCAGGCTTCGATCAGGATCACGCAGCGCGCATGCGGCACGCCCTGCTCGCGCAGCGCCAACAAGGCGCTCAATGCGCCGAACATCGCATAGCCGTCATCCGCACCGCCGCGGCCGTAAAGCTTGTCGCCTTCGAGCCGCGGAATCCACGGGCCAAAGCCCTCGGTCCAGCCTTTCATTTCCGGTTGCTTGTCGAGATGGCCGTAAAGCAGCACGGTGTCGGCGCCAGCGCCCGGTACGTCGATGACGATGACCGGCGTGCGGCCCGGCAAGCGAACGGTCTCTAGGGTCGCGCCCAGCAGCGAAGGCAGCTTTGCCCACGCCCAGCGCTCGAACAGCGAGACCGCCTCCTCCATATAGCCGTGCGCCGCCCAATCGGGATCGAAGGCCGGCGATTTGTTCGGAATCTTGATGTATTCGGCCAGGGTCGGGACGATCTCATCTCTCCAGCACTGGTCGATGTGTTTTCTGGCCTTACCGACATCGATCATTTCACGATACTCCTATAAAATGGCAAAGATAGTCTGCTCTTTGTACTCGCGGCTACTGTACGGCGCGAACGTGGAGCCGCGTATACTCCTCATTGGAGATTTCACGGATTGAGTACATCCTTATATATCTTTCCGTCCTTCATGATGATGACGAAGTTCTTGGTGGGGTTCTCTATAAGATTGATGTTCTCAATGGGGTCGCCGTCGACGACCAACAGGTCGGCAAGAGCGCCCTCTCCGACGACCCCCAACCTTCCCGGATAAGGATTGCGCGGACCAGATAAGCTAAGCAGCTCGGCATTAATGGCAGTTGCCATCTGCAAAGTTTCGGACGCGGTGTACCAACGGGTCAGATGGGTCAACATCGTGCCCTGGCGCATTGTCAGCGTTCCAGAAAACAGTAAATCAGAACCGAATGCCGTTTTGATCTTGTAGTTTTTCGCCAGCGTATATGCCTTATCCGTACCGGCGAGAACCTGAAGTTGGTCAACCCGACTCTGGCCGGTCAGACAAATTGAGTTGTCATCTCCGACGAATGGCTGAATGCTCAACCATATGCCCTTCTCGGCCATCAGCTTGGCCGTTGCTTCATCCATTAAATGACCGTGTTCGATGCACGTGACCCCCGCGGCGATCGCCCGCTGGATCGGAGCCGGCGGATAAGCGTGCGCCGTGACATAGGTGCCCCAGTCTTCCGCAGCTTCCGCCGCCGCGCGCAGTTCGGGTTCAGTGAATGTGGCGGCGTGCAACGGGCTGCGCGGCGACGATACACCACCGCTTGCCACGAGCTTGATCTGCGAAGCACCCTGCAGGAGTTGCTCGCGCACGCGCTTTCGGACCTGATCCGGACTATCGGCAATTATGCTGCCGCCAGTCTGCTCCATTCGGCTAAGGGTGCCACCGACACTCGGCAGATCGGACAATGGACGCAGGTCACCATGGCCGCCGGTGGCGGTGATCATGGCGCCGGACGGATAAATGCGGGGGCCCGGCATCAGACCTTCGTCGATCGCCTGCTTCAGCGCGAAGGCAGGACCGCCGACATCCCGGACCGTGGTGAAGCCGCGCATCAAGGTGCGCTGGGCTTCTGCGCTAGCGGCGAGGTAGATGTATCCGACATCCGCGGACAACAAGGTCGGGAGCGAGAGCGCGGCAAATATCGAATGCCAGTGCACGTCGATCAGCCCCGGCATAAGAACCCGACCGCCGCAATCGATCACTTGCGCGCCCTCCGGAGCAGCTGGGTTGCCCCCGGTCACGGCCTTGATTAGATTGCCCTCAACGAGCACACGGAGCCCGTCGCGCAAGGCGCCGGATGTGCCGTCGAACAGCCGGAAATTCGTGAACAGGATCGGCCGCGCCGGTTGCACGGGCAGCGGTTGCGCGCCGATGGGTTTGGGCAAGCCCAGCAACGCAAGCGAGGCGGTCATCGCGGCGACAACGCCGCGTCGGGAAAGATCCGCGCTGATCCGCCGCGACAGAGAGTGTAATTCCGGCCTGTGGCAGAGGCAGCCGGCATGACCGGACGATGTTGCTTTATCACCTGATGTGCAGGAGAACACCGCTCACCTCGTAACAAGCTTTTGCCGACATTCCTTAGATAACCGCTAGCTTCACCAGAAGAAACCACACGGCATGAGCCTAAGCCTCCTTGAACCGCGCCGGCAGAATAGGCGGGCGTTGCCCTGCAGCGGCATCTGGACCTGTTGATGAAAATATTTCATCCTGGTCCCCAGAACTAACGTGAATTGGGACGCCGGGCATATTTCCTTGGGAACTCGAAGCCCAAGACAGCGGCAGTCGGCGTCGTTAGGCTCACGGCTGGAATCTGGGCCGGAGTCGTCGTCCGGCGTCTCGCGGCTTTCGTATTGACGGCGCGCTGACGGTTTGCGCTGATAGGCCGACGTTCCGGCCCAGCGAGTACGTTCGCGGATTTTTACGGGTCAGGTCGCACTGCCCTGGGCAGCGTCGAACACCGAACGAAACGAAAAAACGGGAGGAAACAGCGAGTGCCCGGTACGCGGGGCGGCCTTGCGGCGCCGAGCTCGTCGCTTCCGAGATATGCGTGGTCGAGCAAGGTCGGGTTTCGGAGGATTGGATGAATAGGCGGACCACGAAAACGATCAAACTCGCCTTGCAGGGCGGCGGCTCGCATGGCGCGTTCACATGGGGCGTGCTCGACCAGCTCCTCGAGGACGAGCGGCTTCACATCGAGGCGGTCAGCGGCACCAGCGCCGGCGCCATGAACGCGGTGGCGCTTGCCGACGGGATGGCGCGCGGCGGCCCCGCCGAGGCTCGCAAATGTCTCGAAAAATTCTGGTCCGCTACCAGCGCCGCGGCGCGATACAGCCCGATCCGACGCTCCACTGTCGACATGTTCATGGGGAATTGGAGCCTGGACAACTCGCCCGGATACATTTTGATGGACCATCTTTCACGGGTGCTTTCGCCCTATGACACCAATCCGATGAACTTCAATCCGCTTCGCGACGTTGTCTCGGAGGCCATCGACTTCGACGCGGTCAATGACGCGAGCGGCCTCAAAGTCTTCCTGACCGCGACCAATGTTCGCACCGGCCGGCCAAAGATTTTCCGGCAGCCTGGGATTCGGCTCGACTGCGTCATGGCCTCGGCTTGCCTGCCGTTCATGTTCAAGGCCGTCGAAATCGATGGCGAGGCCTATTGGGACGGTGGTTATATGGGCAATCCGGCGCTGTTTCCGTTGGTCGACGAATGCGAGCCTGGCGATGTGGTGTTGATCCAGATCAACCCGTTCTATCGCCCGGATATCCCGCAATCGGCGCGAGATATCCAGAACCGGCTGAACGAGATTACCTTCAACGCCGCGCTGCTCAAGGAATTGCGCTCGCTCGCGTTCCTTTGGGAGATCATCCATCACGAAAACCTCGAACGGGAGGCGTATCGCGATGCGCGCGTCCACGCGATATACGACGAAGAAACGATGCTCGCGCTCGGCGTCTCCAGCAAGGTCAATGCCGAATGGGCCTTTCTCACCTATCTTCGAGACCAGGGCAGGAAAGCCGCACAAAACTGGCTGTCGCAGCATTATGCGGATCTCGGCGTTCGCAATTCTCTGGACCTGTCCTGGATTTTTGACGAAAGCGTGCAACCGGCGCATTTGCCGGAAGGCGCCGAGCGGAATTATGCGATCCGCGCTACCGGTCGATAACGAGTTTGGCAGCGATCGTTACACTCGCCTTACAGTGCAAGACGGCGTTTTAATGGTTCTCCCCGCTCGCCGGCGATAGGCCGCAAAAGAGCGTGTGACGCCATGGGGCTTTTCGGCATCCTGCTCGGGCTCGCCCTCCTTGTTTGGCTGGCGTATCGGGGCTGGAGCATTTTGTTGCTGGCGCCCGGGGCGGCCCTGATCGCCGCCGCTTTCGCGGGAGGACCGACGCTTCCCTACTGGACGCAGACCTTCATGGACAATGCGTCCCGCTTTATCGCGCAATTTTTCCCGATTTTCCTGCTTGGCGCTCTGTTCGGCAAGCTGATGGAGGACAGTGGTTCGGTCGCCGCGATCGCCAATTTCATGTCCGAGAAGCTGGGGCCGCAGCGCGCGATCCTCACTGTCGTGCTGGCCGGCGCGCTGGTCACCTATGGCGGGGTCAGCCTGTTCGTCGCGTTCTTTGTGCTCGTCCCGATGGCGCAGGCGGTCTTTCGCACCGCGGCGATCCCCAACCGCCTGATCCCCGCAACGGTCGCGTTGGGCACGTCCACCTTTACGATGTCGGCGCTGCCGGGAACGCCGGCCATCCAGAACGCCATTCCGATGCCGTTTTTCGGCACGACCACGTTGGCCGCCCCCGGTCTTGGGATCATCGCTTCGGCAATCATGCTCGCATTCGGCTTATGGTGGCTGGGGCGCGCCGCCGCCGCGGCCCGCCGCAAGGGCGAAGGATTTGGCCTCGCCGCCTCGGTCCCTATCGAGCAGGGCGGTCGAAGACGAGACGGTGCGCCAACGCGCCACCACTTCGCACGAGTTCGATCCTCCCGAGGTCGATCGTGGCCGCCCGGCCCGGGAATTGCCGCCGATCGGCTTGGCGGCGTTGCCGCTCCTGGTCGTGGTGAGCGTCAATGTTCTGATGACGTTGGTCGTTCTCCCGAGCCTCGACGTGTCGTTTCTGGCCAAGGAGCGAGTTTGGCGCGACCTCGCTCGCCGCCGTGGGCGGGGTGTGGTCGGTGGTGAGCGCCCTGATGACTGCGATAGCCGTCGTCGTCATTATCAATTGGCGGCGCCTGCCCGCGGTGCGCGAGACCATGGATTCCGGCGCCAACGCATCGGTGCTGCCGGTGTTGAGCGTCGCCAGCCTGGTCGGCTTTGGCGCGGTGGTCGCAGCGGTACCGGCATTCGCTATCGTGCGCGAGTGGGTGCTGTCGATCGGCGGCGGACCGCTCGTTTCACTGGCGGTCGCGACCAATTTGCTGGCCGCCTTGACCGGCTCGGCCTCCGGCGGCCTGACGATCGCGCTCGAAGCGCTGGGCGGGACCTATATGCGCCTTGCCGCCGAGCACGGCATCGATCCCGCGCTGTTGCATCGCATCGCCGTGATGAGCGCCGGTACGCTCGACAGCCTGCCGCAGAACGGCGCTGTCGTGACCTTGCTTGCGGTCTGCGGGTCGACCCATCGGGAGAGCTATTTCGACATCGTGATGGCCGCGATCGTCGGCCCGATCATCGCGCTCGCGGTGGTCATCGCGCTCGGATCTTTGGTGGGTTCGTTTTGAGGTTCGCGGCTCGGTGACGATCGTTCTGGGCCAATCTAGCGGAAGGGGGAAACATGGCAGGCGAGCAACGCCCGCCGCCCCTCAATAAGGCCGCGGCACCCCGCGCCGCAGTTGCTCTGTTTTGCGACTACTGCATCACCCGGGCGCGCAGCCGGGTGTATTCCTCATTGGAAATGGTGCCCGCATTCTTCAGCCGTTCGAGCTTTTCGATCTCGTCGGCGGCGCTGAAACCGACGACTTGGCGAAGCTCGTCGCGGGCTTGCTGCGCGCGCTGACTGTTCCGCTCGGCCATCCCGCGACTTTGTGAGATCAGGTAGATGAACACCCCGAGATAGGGGAACACAATCAGCACGATCACCCAGATCGCTTTGCCCCAGCCAGAAATGTCATGACGGCGGAACAGATCGCCGATCACCGTAATCAACAACCAGAACCACAGCACAAATACAAAGATAGCCAAGACATCGAGCAGAAAGTTACCAAAGCTGAAATTGCCGGCTGTTGACATGCTATCCTCCCTTGGTGATTACATGAACCCGACGAGGTCGGGTTCTACGAGACGCTGACGCGCTCGGTTGCGGTCAGCCGAAGACCGCTGGCCTCGACCGACAGCTGATGAATGTGAAAGCTGCCGCGATATTTGTCCACGCCGTCAGCGCCGAGCGAGGTCGACGGCGCGGAGCACAAGACGATGTTCCCGCAAACGCCGACCCAATCCCTATGGCGATGGCCGTGGAGGACGATGACACGCCGTGCATGCGGCGCCAGAACCGCAACGAGATCCGGCGCATTGATCAATGCCAGGCCAATCCGCTCGCGCAGGCTGATGGAAACCACCGGATATTCGACGATCTGATGATGGAGCAGAATGAGCCACGGTCGCGGGGAAGTACTTTGCAGAACCAATTTCAGCGCCTTGAGTTGTGACGGACTGACGACGCCGATTGCGTTGGTCAGCGAGAAATGGCTGCGGGCGTTCGAATTGAGCAGGATCAGTCCGAATTCATCATCCGGCCCCGCAGGTTCGACCAGCGGAAAGATCGCTTCCCACACTTTTGCCATTTCCCGGCGTCCGCGCGTGACGCCTCGTTCGGCCAGCGCGCGCAGCAGCTCAGCGCGCCCACCTTGCCGCAAGTAGTCCCCTAGCGTCGGACCTAGAGCGCCGGAGCGGTGGTCCACAACATGAGCGCGGTCCCCCCGAAGGCATCGAGCGCAAGAACAACGCGGAGCTTGCGCAGCGATTGGCCCGCGCTCCACGGCAGATCCAGACGCCCGGGGTTGGTACGATCGATAATGTTGACGTCATGGTTACCCGGAACCAGGGACAGCCGCCGGCGTAACTCGGGGCAGCCGCGTAGCAGGTCGATAAACGCCGCCCATTCGGCCCGGGTCCCGGCATCGGTGATGTCTCCGGTCATCAGCACACGATCCACAGGGGTCGAAGCATGAATCGCGGCCAGCCTGCGCAACGCGGTGCGAATACACTGGTTGCCGCGCGGACCGTCCGTCCCGGCTTCCATGCGATAGCCGTAACGCTCGCCGACCACATGGAGATCCGACAAATGCGCGACGCGAACGAGCGACGCGCCTGCGCCCGGCGGACTAGGCATCCAGTCGCGGGCCAGGCTGTCGAGCGAGAACTCGCGCCAGATCCAATAAAGGCTCTCGATGGCGGCGGCTAGCCCGAGGACCACCGCCGCATTGCCCAATGCCGCCCTCGCCACTGTCCAAAATCGGACATGCAAGATGTCGACGAGCTGGAGACCGAGCGAAACTTCTACGATCGCCGCCAGCGCGAGGCCCCCGGCAACGACCAGCACCGCGGCGGCAATGCCGCAGATTTTCCGGCCGCGAGCGAGGCGTTCCGGGGTAACCGGCCGACGACCGAACCGCTCAGCCATCGATCGCAGCAGCTCTCGCAACGCAACAAGGATCGGCAGCACCAGGCTATAGTGGAGATGCCAGAAATTATCGAACGCCATGGCCGCAAGCGGCCGGCCGATCCAAAAGGCCGCTCCGGCCAGCACCAAAAATAAGGCGAGCCCAACGATCGGGCTGTATCCGGCTAGATATGATGTGTGAAACATCAGGCGCCCATAGTCGATCACGACCGACGGCGCGATGCCGATGAGCAAAGCCGGGGCGACGATAAGCGCGATGAAGCCGATCGGCGCCTTTAGATAATTGAACTCCAGCGCTGCCGAGAAGACGAGGCTGCGGAGACCGCGACCGTGCGGGCTGGTGCAGTTATCGTCGTCGTCACCACGCCGCAAATCCCAAACCCGCAAGTCCCCTCCCTAAGGTGCGGCGATGATCGGGAATCAGCCGAGACGCCAACCCTGAGGCTCGGAGACGAGCCCGACTCACGCTATGATGTCAATGCCGGTTGAATTCCGACCCGTTTCGCGACCGGCACAATTGCCGAATCCCCGTCTAAGCGGTGGAGAAACCGTCTCGCATGGCGCGGCCGCCCTGTGCCTACCGCTTTGCCCGGTCATCCGTCGCGGCATCTGCCGAGAGCGCGATCGCGATGCCGCGGGTGGCCGGATTTTTCGCGCAAAGGCTCGCCAGGGCGATCAGGATCGGGACGCCGATAAAGGCGCCGGCGATGCCCCACAGCATCGCCCAGAAAAACACCGCGAACAGCACCATGAAGGGGGAGATCGAGACCGCCGCCCCGGCAACACGCGGCTCGATGTAGCTGCCGACGACGAATTGAACGACGTTAAGGCCGAGAAATACCCAAACGGCCGACGAAAACGATTCGTATTGCGCGGCGGCAAACAGAGTGGGGAGCAAAGTGGCGATGAACGATCCGATGAACGGGATGAAATTCAGAACAAAGGCGATCACGCCCCACTCGCGCTGAGCTCGAGCCCGTAGGCCGCGGTAAACGCCCAGAAGCCGAGCCCGGTCAGCACGCTCATGCCGAAACGCACAAGCATATAAGTCTGCAGCCTGCCGGCGATCTGAGCAGCGACCTCAATGGCGGCCGCACCAAAGGTTCCGTCGCCGATCCGGCCGAGGCGCCGCCCGAGCGGCTCCAATTCGAGCAAGCCGAGGATGACGAATATAAAGGTCACGAGGGCAAAGCTGACGATGCCCTGCAGGCTGGCGCCGATACCGCGCATGACGCCGACAATCCATGACATGTTGAATTGCTCGGCGATCAGCTCGGCGGCGTAGAGGCCGCGCTGCTCCAACAGGTCGGCCAGGTGCAGGTACAGGCCTTGCAGCCGCGCGGAATTGGCGATGACCCACTGCGCGATCCTGCCGAAACCCCACACGATCAGCCAGCAGCCGATCCCGATCGCGAAGAGTGCGACCGCGGCTGTCAGCAGGATCGCGACCAGCTGCGGCAGCCGTCGTCTTCAGCCGCCGTTGCAGTGGCCACACCAGCGCGATGATGAACAGCGCGAAGGCCACCGGCGTCATGACGCTGCGCGTCACATACAAGGCGGCGAGCGCGAGGATGCACGGCACAGTCAGCGCCGCGAGGCGGAGCGTGCGGTCGCCGGTCGGATTTGGAGGACTATCGGGATCCACGGCCGGCCGTGATCATCGGACGGGGCTTAACGCCACGCCAGCATCGCAGCGCCGAGCAGTATAGCCACAGCCAGCAGCGACGAGCTCGCGACCGGCCATTGCCGCAGCCAGCCATCGGCCTGCTCGATTGCCTCGCTCCAGGTGGCGGCCGCGCGGACCGCAGCTTCGCCCGCGACCACGATATCCCCCTCCGGCACCCGCGGCAGCCGCCGTCCCGAGCGCCACAACCCGACCGCAAAAACCGCTCCGAGCAAAACCGGCCACAGCCCCGCCCAGACTTCACCGGGGGCGAGAGCATCGAGCCGCGTGCCGCTGTTGGCCATCGGATATAGCAGCCAGGGAACCGCAACCGCGGCGAACGCGATCGCCAGCCAGGGCCAGATAAGCCCGGTCGGCGACGCCCCCTCGGAATCCGTTGCCCCGGTCGCCGCGAGACGGCGAAGGAAATGCAGCATCAGCAATGTGCTGCCGGCGGCCGACAACGATCGCCAGCACCCCGACAAAACCCTCCCCGAACTCCGCCTTCACCGCCAGCTTCGCCAGAGCGCCCCCGGTGAGGGGCAGGCCGCCGAGCCCCAGCGCCAGGACCGCCGCCGGCACGAACACCGGCCATAAGCGCGGCCGTGTTGCGGCCGCAACGCCGATCGCGAGAAACAGCCCGCCCTTGACGAGGATGTGGTTCGCCGCCGAGAAGCTGGCTCCCAGCCCGGCGCCGGCGTCGCCCGCGGCCCACCCCATGCCGAGCACCGCCGCCAGCAACCCCATCTGGCTGACGCTGGAATAGGCCAGTACCGTCCTCGGATTGTCTTGGGTGATCCCGACCACGACACCGTAGAAGGCCGAGAACATTCCCGCGGCGGCCAGCGCTCCGCCCCACGCCGGCATCGCCACGCCGAGCGGCAAAAAGCGGATCAGCCCGATCACGCCGGCCTTGACCGCCGCACCGCTCAGCACCGCAGCCGCAGGGATCGGTGCCGCGGGATAGGCAAGCGGCATCCACACATGCCCCGGCACAAGGCCAATCTTCAAGCCGAAGCCCAGGATCAGCAGCGCCAGCGAGGCATCGCGCCAGGGCGACCCAGGCAGCGCCGCGACGGCATCGCGTATCAGCAGGCTGCCGTTCGGAGTGGCTTCCGCCATGAACACAAACGCCATCAGCAAAAATGCCTCGCCCAGCACCGCAAGCGCGACATAGACGCCGCCGGCCCGCCGGCGCGCCGGTTGTGCCGTCATGCACGATTAGGCCATAAGCGGCAAGACTGACGACGGAATAAGTCAGATAAAAGCTCACCAGGTCTGCGGCCATGAAGACGCCGAGGCTGCCCGTCAGGGTCAGCAGCCACCACTCGGCAAACCGTCCGGCATTCGGCTTGCCGCGCAAATAGGTCGCGGCGTAGGCGCCGGCGACGATCCACAACAGTGCCGCGACCCCGAGCAGCATCGCCGCAGGCACGTCGAGCGTCAGGGTCATACGTAACGGTGGCGGGAAAAACACCAGCGGCGCACCGCCGGGGCGAGCAGCGCCGCCGCCAGCGCCGGCATCGGGGCGAACGCCAACAGCGCCGGCATGCGGTCCCTCAGACGACGTGACAGGCAGGCCAACAGCATTACCAGCGGTGCAGCCAGCGCGGCGACAAGCAACGCGTCTGCGGTGATCACCGCCGGAGCTCCTGCGCAAGGTTCAGTCTAACCGGCGACCACGACAGAGAAATTGCCGGCGCTAAGCCGCGCTTCACTTGAAGTCCATTACGGCTGCGTCCGGACGGCCGATCAGCAGCAATCCCGAGGGCCGCAGCGGTACAAATCCCAGCATCAGCGCAACCAGTGCCACCGCCAATACGACTGCCTGCCGGGTGCGGGATATCTCTGCGACCAGGGTCAAGCGGCTCATCCGGATCGGCCAGCGCTCGGGCCACCACCACGGAACACGTAGCCGCCCGCGAGCACCCCGCCCACCAGGATGACCAGCGCCCACCACCACTGGCCCTCCGCCAACCGCCGCAGTCAGCAACATCGCCTTCGCCACGAAGCCGCCGCTCGGCGGCAGACCCATCAGCGACATCCCGCCGAGCCCGAACGCAAAGACGGTGATCGGCAGCGCCCGGCCGATGCCGGCGAGCCCCGCAATCCGGTCGTGCCCGAGCGCCTCGTAGACCAGCCCGGCCGCCATGAACATGGCGGCCTTGGCAAAAGCGTGCGAGATGGCCTGAAGCACGCCGCCGGTCCAGGCGGAGTTGCCCCAGGGATGGCCGATCTGGTCACCTCCGGCAAGCGGGAACATCAGGAACAGATAGCCGATCTGCGCCACCGTCGAATAGGCGATCAGGAGCTTCAGCCGCACCTGCCGCAGGGCGAGCACGCTGCCGAACAGGATCGCCGCCGCAGCCAGAACGCCGAGCATCTGCGCCGCTGCATGGTCGGGCAAGCCGGGCATGACGTCGAACCACAGCCGGACCACCAGAAAGAACGGCGCCTTCACCACGAGCCCCGACAGCACGCGCGCTGGCCGGAGCCGGCGCGCCGGCATGGGCGGGCGGCAGCCACAAATGCAGCGGGTAGAGTGCCGCCTTGGCCAGCAGCCCCGCCGTCATCAGCGACAGCGCCACCCAGGCGACCGGCTCCGCATGGACCCGGCTGGATAACAGGACGATGTCGAGCGTGCCGTAAGCGCCGTAGAGCAGCACGGTCCCGAGCAGATAGAGGACCGAGCCGAGCAGCGCAAAGAGCAGATAGCGCAATGCGGCCGCAGTGTCTCGGCGCGGCCGTCCAGGCAGACCAGCGGCACCGCGGCGAAAGTCAGCAGCTCGAGGGCGACGTAGAGATTGAACAGATCGGCGCCGAGGAAGACCGCGTTTATCGCCGCCCAGACCGCCAGCAGCAATGTCCAGAAGACCAGTGGCGCCCGCGCTTCCGTACCCTGCTGGCGTCGCGAAATTGCGCTCGCGCGAACAGGCCGATGGCCGGGATCAGCAACGCCGTGGTCACCATCATGACCGCGGAAAGTCCGTCCGCCCGCAACGCCACGCCGAGCGGCGGCGCCCACCCGCCGACGAAATATTGCAGCACGTTGCCGGGAGCGCCAGACGCCGGCGGCGATCGCGACCGCGACCGCGAGCCCGAACGGCATTACCGCAACAGCGACGCGCTCCGCATGGCGCCCGCCGAGAGAGAAGGCAAGGAGCACGCCCGCGACCGGAAGACGATCGCCAGAACAAGCAGGAACCCGCCCGCGCGTTCGCGGACAATTCGGCATCAGGCGTCGGCGGTCATTCGATGCCGGCGCCAAGGTCGCCGTGCCCGCGTCTCGCTGGAACAGCCGCAACACCAGCGCCACCGCCAGCGCAGTCGCCGCAAAAGCGACGACGATGCCGGTGATGACCAACGCCTGCGGCACCGGATCGCCGCCGAACCCGGCCGCCGCGCCTCTGCGCGCGACGACCCCGAACAGCAGGAACACGCCGCCGCCGATCAGATTGAAGGCGAGGATCTTGCGCAGCGGCTGCGGATGCACGATCAGGCCGAACAGGCCGAGGCCAACCAGCGCCGCGCCGCACAAGCCGAACAAGGTCGCGGCGCTCATCGCTGCCGCGCCCGTTCCGGCGGACCGGCCACCAACAGGCCGAGCGTCGCCGCGATCGACAGCGTCACCGGCACCTCGATCGTCGAGGATCAACAGCTTGGCGTAGATCGCCGGATAGGCGAGGAAGGCGCCCGCCATCGCGAAGCCGGCGAGCCCGATCGCGAGGAACACCGCCGGCCCGGCGACCAGCACGAGCCGCAGCCATCGCCGGCTCACCGCGGTGCATCGACGAGCCCGGCCATCATCGCCAGGAGCCACATCGCGGCAAGGATCGTGGCGCCCTGGAATTCGCCCCCGGGAGCGTCGAGCCCGATCCAAAAGATATGGATGCCCGACGAGTATCCCAATCGGCGGCAGCAGCTGTGCGAGAAAGGTCAGCACGCCGTCCGGGTCGGCGTGATGACGCAGTCCCGGGCAGCCGCCCCAGAACGCGGTCCGGCGCCAGCGACCATACGCCGACCAGTGCGAGCAGCAGCACCACCGTCTCGAGCAGCGTGTCGATCGCGCGATACGCCATCAGGACGGCGGTGACCGGATTGCCGAGGCCGGTCGCCGCCAGCTTTCTCGGCGGCCTGCGGCGCGAGCGTCGGCGCTGGCTCGGGCAGCAACAGCACGATCGCCGCGAGCCCCGCCGCGACCAGTGCGCACAGCACCGCGGCCGCAAGGCGCAGGATTGCGCGCGGCGCCGCGCCGCAGCCAGCGCCTCGCTCGGGCGCAAGTCGGGCGCCGCGCCGACCAGCAGCCCGCCGGTCACGCCGCCGCCGATCGCGGCCTCGGTCAGCGCCACGTCCGGCGCGGCCAGACGCACCCAGACCAGCGCGAGCAACAGCCCGAAGGCGACAAAGCCGACGACCGCGGCGAATGTGTCGCGCGCGGCGATGGTCCAGGCGGCCAAGCCGAGGACCAATACGGCGAGGCCGACGTCGAAAGCCAAGGCGATCGTCACGCCGGCGGCCCGTCCAGTCGGGCGGTGCGCGCAATCAGTTGGGTGACGGTGGCTCCGGCCAGCAGAGCGAGCAGCCAGACGCCGACAAGCTTCAGCGCGGCGAGCGGCTCTGTCCGCCTGAAACAGCAGGCCGAGCACGACCAGGCCGAGCCCGAGATTGTCCGCCTTGGTCAGCGCGTGCAGTCGGCTCAGCGCGTCAGGAAACCGCAGCAGCCCGACCGTGCCGGCGAGAAAAAAGAAGGCGCCGGCCGAGACGGCGATGATCGTCAGGGCATCGAGCGCGAGGCTCATGCGTCCGTCGGCTCGCGTCCGATGCTCGGCAGCCTTGACGAAGGCGACCGAGACGAAAGCCGCCAGCAATGCCAGGACCAGCGCGACGTCGATCACGCCGGGCATCCGGATCACCGGCGCCCAGCAGCAGCAATACGGCGATGCCGCCGGTGCCGAGCAGCTGCGCCGCCATGATGCGGTCGGCCCGGCCGGGTCCGCGCAAGATACGCACCAGTCCCAACGCCACCATCGCCAGCACAAAAGCCGCCGCGGCGATCAGGAACTCAGCCATTGCCCGGCGCTCCGCCCATGACCTGGACCAGCAGTGCCTCCTCGGCGGCGAGCTGCGCCGCCACCGGCTGGCCGATGTCGAGGCAGTGGATCACGAGCGCCCCGCTCGGGTCCGATCCAACTGGCACTGTGCCGGGCAGCAGGCTCATCAGCGCGGTAAAGGCGTTTCGCGCCGTACCCGGGGGCAGGCCCGTAGAGTAGCGTACAAAGCCCGGATCGAGCGGCAGCCTAGGATCGAGCGCGCGACGCGCGACATCCGCTCCCGCGAGCACGGATTGGCGCAGGAACCACAGCGCGACTTTGGACAAGGCGAATGGCCGCAGGCGGTTCGTGCCGCAGGGCAGCAGACGCAGGCTAACCCACGTCGCAGCAAGCGCCGCTATCACCCCGGGCACTAGATCGACTAAGGCGTCATCCTGAAAGAATCATCCACACGCCAAGAAATCCGACCGTTCGCCGCACCGCTGACCGCGAGAGTGCCGGGTTCATGCCAGGTCCGTGACGATAGGGTCGGACATCACCTTCCTCTCGGCTGCCGCAGGCTCCTTGACACGGAACCAGGCGACATAGAGCGCCGGCAGAAATATCAGAGTGAGAACCGTGGCGACCAGCAAACCGCCCATGACGGCGATGGCCATCGGGCCCCAGAATATCGTAACCGCGATCGGGATCAGCCCGAGAACCGTGGATATCGCCGTCAGCATGATCGGGCGGAAACGGGACACGCTCGCCTCGATGACCGCATCCCAGACATCGAGACCCTGCGCCAGCTCGTAATCGATCTGCTCGATCAGGATTACCGCGTTTCGGGCGATCATGCCGATCAGCGACAGAATGCCGAGAATGGCCACGAACCCAAGCGGCTGGCCGAACAGACAGCAGCGCCGCAACGACGCCGATCAAGCCCATCGGGACGACGCTGAGGACCAGAAAGAGCCGGTTGAAGCTTCTGCAATTGGATCATCAGGAAAGTACAGCATCACGAACAGCATCAACGGCACGACGGCGAAAACAGAAGCCTGGGATTTCGCGCTTTCCTCGACCGTGCCGCCGACCTCGATCCGATAGGATGCCGGCAAGTTCTGGCGCTCAATTTGGCTACCGCCGGAGCGAGCGCGGCGACCACGGTCTCGGGTAGCACGCCTGGGGCGACATCGGCTTGTACGGTCAATGTCGGCAACACGGTCACGCCGCCAGATCAGCGGGTATTCCTGAGCGAACTCGAAGCTCGCGATCTGGCTGAGCGGAACCGTGCGTCCGTTCGGCAGCGGAATCTGCAATGTGCGCAACGTCGAAAGCGACAGGCGCTGTTCATCGGTCGCCCGCGTCAGCACGTCGACTAGATAGATGCCGTCGCGGACCTGCGTAACCGGCTGGCCCGGTCACGACGCTGTTCATGACCGCAGGCGATTGCCTGGGAGCTCACGCCCAGCAACCGCGCCTGATCCTGGTCGATCTGGACGCGAACCATCCGCGCCGGCTCCATCCAGTCGAAATTGACATGCCTGCGCACCGGGATCGGTCGCCACGATCTGCGCAAGCCGCAGCGCGATATCGCGCAGCTCGCTGATATCCGAACCGCTAACGCGATACTGCACCGGCCAGCCGACCGGCGGACCGAGACCCGAGCGGCGACACTCGGGTCACCGCGCTCGGGAATTTGTCGGCAAGCTCTGCCTCGAGCTTTTTCTGCAGCCGTTCGCGGGCCGCCACATCCTTGGCAAGAACGACAGCCTGGGTGAAGAAGTTGTTCGGCAGTTCGACATTGAGCGGCAGATAAAAGCGGATCGCGCCGCGGCCGACATAGGTGCTCCAGCCGATCGACGTCGGGGTCACCTTTCAGCAGGCCATCCAGTCGTTTTGGCGGCGTCTTCGCTGGCGAAGATCGAAGCGTTCTGCGGCAGATGACAGGTCGACCAGAAGCTCGGGACGATCCGACGGCGGAAAGAACTGCCGCGGCACGAACGGGCACGCCAGCACCGCCGCGACAAAACACGCCACGCGTTATACCGATAGTGACCCAGCGCGCCCGCATCGCGCCGACGCAGAAACCCGCGAAAGTACGCCGAGGATCGCGCTGGGCTTGTCGGCGGTTTTGCTTTGGGTTTGGCGAGGAGCACGACGCCGAGCAACGGCGCAAAGATAACCGCCACGAACCAGGAGATGATCAGCGCGATAGCGACACAACGGCGAAAATCGAGAAGGTGTATTCGCCGGCCGAACTCCTGCGCGAAGCCGATCGGTATGAAACCCGGCCGCAGTGACAAACGACCCGGTCAACATCGGCACCGCGAGGGTTTTATAGGCAAATGTCGCCGCATCCTCCTTGCTGTCGCCGGCCGCCAGGCGCGAAGTCATGACGTCGACCGTGGTCATCGCATCGTCGACCAGCAGGCCCAGCGCGATGATCAGCGCGCCAAGCGAAATCCGCTGCAGATCGATCCCGAACATCTGCATGATCGGGAACACCACGGCGAGCGTCAGCGGGATCGAAAGCGCGACGACGGTCCCCGGCCCGCATGCCGAGGCTGACAAAGCTCACGGCCATGATGATCGCGATCGCCTGCCACAGCGACGTCGTGAAGTCGCTGATCGCGTGGTCGACGACATGCGGCTGATCCGCGACCAGTATCGGCTCGATGCCGATCGGCAGATCGGCCTTGATCTCGCGCATCGCCTGCTTGATGTTTCGGCCAAGGGCCAGGATGTCGCCGCCTTCGCGCATCGAGATGGCAATTCCGATGGCCGGCTTTCCGTTGACCCGGAACATCGGCTGCGGCGGGTCGGAATAATCGCGGCGCACTTGGGCGATGTCGCGCAGCCGGATCATGCGCCCGTTCGCTACGAAATTGACCGCCAGGATGTCCTGTTCGGATTGGAATGCGCCCGAGACCCGCAGCAGCAGCCTCTCGTTGCCGGTCTGAATGATCGCCGGCCGGGCTGACGATGTTCTGCGCTGCAAGGCGGCCGACCAGAGCGGAGCGGTCGATCCCCAGACCGGCGAGTTGCTGCATCGAGAATTCGACGAAAATCTTTTCGTCCTGCGCGCCCAGCATCTCGATCTTCGACTACGTCGGGCACTTGCATCAGCCGGGAGCGAATTTCCTCGACGTAGTCACGCAGTTCGCGATGGGTAAACCCGTCCGCGGTAACACCGTAGATGATCCCGTAGACATCGCCGAATTCGTCATTGAATCCCGGACCGATCACGCCAGCCGGCAGGGTGTGGCGCATATCGCCGATGCTGTTGCGAACGTCGTACCATATGGCCGGAATCTGCGCGGCGCGGGTATCGCCTTTCAGATTGACAAAGATCGTCGTCAGGCCAGGGCTGGTAAAGCTGCGCAGAAAATCGAGGTTCGGCGTTTCCTGAAGGGTCCGCTCGAGCCGGTCGGTAACCTGCTGCAAGGTGTCGTTCAATCGTCGCGCCCGGCCAGGCGGCCTGCACGACCATCGTCTTGATGACGAAGGCCGGATCTTCGTCTCGCCCTAAGCTGAAGAAAGCAGCCAATCCGGCGATCGTCGCCGCGATCATGATGTAGACGACGAGACGACCGGTGTCTCGAGCGCCCACTTCGAAAGATTGAACTGCATCTAAGACGGACGTCCGAGCAGTCGCACTTTCTGGCCGGGATGAAGCGCCTGGACCCCTGCCGTCACGACGATATCGCCGGTATCGAGGCCATCGGCGACGACGACCGTGCCCGGGTCGAAGCGCAGCAATTCCATGTTGCGCAGAGACACCGTTAGGGCTTTCGGGATCGACGATCCATACCGCGGGCTGGCGATTGAGTTCGGTCAGGGCTGATGGCGGGGATGGCGATCACCGGTTCGGATGCCAGATTGACGCTTCCGGTCACGGTCGCGCCGAGCCGCATCGCCGTCCGGCGGCTCGTTCAATCCAACCTTGACCTCGAAGGTCCGGGTCACAGGGTCGGCCTGCGCCGCGACCTCCCGCACTCGCCCGGTCGCCGTCACGGCTGGGATCGTCGGTCAGACGCACCGTGATCTGCGGCGTCGCTTGGCGCTGACCGAGCAATTGGGCCGGCACGTCGAAAACGGCGTCGCGGCCGCCCTGACGGGCGAGTCGAACGATCATCTGTCCGGCCTGCACGACCTCGCCCGGTTCGGCGCCTCGGGCAGTGACCGTCCCGGTCGCATCCGCCGTCAAGGTGGTCCAGCCGACGCGGTCGCGCGCAATCTGCAACTGAGCTTGCGCGTTGTCGACCTGGGACTGCGCGCTTTGCAATGCGTTCTGGGCCTGATCGAAGCGGGCTCGAGGTGTATGTCCGTTTGCCAGCAGCTGTCGCTGCCGTTCGAAGGTGCCGCGCGCGTAGGTCAGTTGTCCTTGTGCAGCCGCAAGGGCGGATTCCGCCGAGCGCAGTTCGTTGAGCTCGTTCTCCGGGTCGAGCTTGGCGAGCACCTGCCCCGCCTTGACCCGCTCGCCGATATTGACCGGTCTCTCGATAATCCGCCCGGCGATACGAAAGGCGAGCGCCGGCTCGTCTTCGGCCTGGATGTGCCCGGTTAGCACCACGGTTTCGCTGGCCTCGCCCCGGCTGGCGGTGACCGTCCGCACCGGGCGCACCTCTGGCGCCTGGGCTTTGGTGTCCGGCTTGCACGACGCCAAGCCGATCGCGAAGGCCGGCAAAATCCACCAAAACCAAAGGGAACTGCGATTTCTCACCGGCACCCACCCCGGCGAATTTCTTAACCCGCAGCTCCGCAGGTCGCAAGCGACACGGGACACAATCGCAACCTCGCACCGCGGCGGCCGTCGATCCTATCCTGTGGGCACTCGGCGCCGGGACCGGCCCGCGGCGTCAACTTCGGGTTCGTAAGTAGGCTTGGGCAAAAGCCTGGGCGGCCGACCAGTTGGGGTTCTCTTGGCAGTAAGTGACGGCTTGAGCCTCGATACTGGGGATCACGCTGACATTGATGGTTCTGGCCCGGAAGTGGGACGCCTGATAGCCGACATAAAACATCGCCGCTGCGGCGCGATCCTCCGGCGATAATCTCAGCAGGTTTTGGCAGCTTGCCTCGCGAATATTGACGATATGGTCCGTTGGTGCCGATTGGGCCGCCGGTGGCTGAGCCGGTGCTGCCGCGGGGACCGCGGATGGCGCCGGGCCCGGGGGTGGTGTTGGTGCCGCCGCGGGAGCCGGAGGCGGCGACGATGCGGATGAAGCTGCGACCTGCGGCGGTGGTGTTTGCACACAGGCAGCCAACAATGCCGACAAGAGTACAGCTGCGGTTTTGCCGTTCATCCTTTCCTTCCCTCGTCAGAAGATTTTTTTCGAGACGGCCATAGTTGCGGCGGAATTTGCTCACTTTAAGTAATATAAATCAATCACAAAAGCGCGGATTGTTGTCGGTCGTGGGAGCGGCTATGCCATAGTAGCCCCCACATTCGGCCGAAGCAGTCCCAAGCCGGACCGAAGCTTAGGCCAAAGCCACCGAGGGAGGCCGGGATGATAACCAAGTATCTGCTTTTCACTTCGTCGATCGCGTTGGCCGGATTGATGGCCACCAAAGCGCCCGCCGCCACCGCCGTTTGGAGCGGCGGCATGGCCCGCCATATCGCCGCCGCGACGGCGGACGGCAAGGATGCGCCCTTGGTGCTTGTGGCGCGCGGTGGCGGCGGCCGAGGCGGTGGCGGCGGCCGAGGCGGTGGCGGCGGCCGGGCTGGTGGCGGCGGCCGGGGTGCTGGCGGCGGTGGTCGCGGCGGTTTTTCCGGAGGGGGCGCCAACCGCGGAAGTTTTAACCGCGGTGCCGGAGGCGGAGTCAACCGTGGCGGTGCCGCTCGCGGTGGTTCCTGGGCCGGCGCCGCCGGGGGAAGTGTCAACCGCGGAAACTTTAACGGCGCCAATATCAACCGTGGCGGGAATGTCAACCGTGGGGGCAATGTCAACCGTAGCGGGAACGCCAATGTCAACCGCAACGTCAACGTCAGCGGTGGCGGCTATTATGGCGGAGGCGGCTATTACGGGGGTTGGGGCGGTGTTGCCGCCGGTGTCGCGGCGGGTGCCATCGTCGGCGGTGCCGTTGCCAGTACGGCCTATCCGTATCCATACCCGTACCCGTACCCGAACCCGTCTTGCCCGTACCCAAATTACCCGAATTGCGGACTTTGAGCGGCTCGAGGACGACGGCACTTTGAGCCGTCGTGACTCACGCGCGCGTCATGCCGTTGTGGTCGCCTGTTCCGGCATTTCCCCGAGCCAACGGTTTGCCTCGCGCTCGGGCCGGATCAGCGCCATCCCGATGAGGCCGCCGACCAGCATGATGACGCCGCAAATCATGAACCCGGTGTTGAACCCGGCGAGCGGCGTTGCCGCGGTCTGGACGACGCTGCCCATCACGAAAGGCGCGAGCAACCCGGCCGAGGTGCTGACGGCAGTACTGATCGCAAGGAGCGCCCCGCGCTGCGCCACCGGCGTAATCTCACCGACGACGGTCTGGGCGATCACGTAAATCGCCGAAGGCACAGCAACCCCGATCGTCGTCAGGGCGATCTTTGCGGCGATCCCCGGCGCGTACGGCATGATGGCCATTGCCGTGCCGCCGAGCGCGACGCACGCACCACCAAGGATCCCTCGCGCCACCCGGCTCGATACGCCGCGGGCGAGGAGCCGCTGCGAGCCCCAACCCGTGCTGATGACCAGGATCACGCTGAGACCCGCCGGCAGCGCCCCCAGCAGGCCGATAGAGCCCTGCGACAGGCCGAGCCCTTTGATCAGAAAGGCGCCCTGCCACGACAACGCCAGCGACAATCCCCATTGGGCGCCGAACATTGCGCACCAGCACCCGATGATGGTCGGACTGAGCAAGAGCCGCCGGTAGGGAACTCTCTGTTGTGGCGCCGCCGCCTCATTCGCGCCGCCGCCAGCGACCAGGGGTCCCTCGCGGCCGAGCGCCAGCCACGCCACTGTCCAGGCGAGCCCGGCACACCCGAGCACGCCGAACGCCCAGTGCCAGGAATAATGCACGATGACCCAATTGAGCGCCGGCAGCGCGACCATGATCCCGACGCCGGCGCCTTGTGCGACGATCGCCGTCGGCAGGGTGCGCAGTTCGTTCGGGAACCACTTGTAGGTCGAATGCAGCGCTACCGGGTAGGCCGGCCCCTCAGCGGCGCCGAGTGCTATCCGCGAGGCCATGATGGTGAAAAGCCCGACGCTCCCGATCATCGGGAACTGCGTCAGCGCCCACACCAACCCCATGACCAGCAAGGCCCAGCGCGTTTGCACGTGATTGACGATGAAGCCGGTAATGATCGCGGACAGCGAAAACAACAGGAAAAAGCTTGAGCCGAGCAAGCCGAACTGGCGCGGGCTCAGCCCCAGCTCGCTCATCAGCGGAACGGCGGCGATGCCGATCACCGCCTTGTCGGCAAAGTTGATCAACATGAACAGAAAGAGCAGGCCGACCATCAGCCAGCCCGCTCGCGGCGCTCCGGAGCGGCTGCCGGTGCCGGCGCCACCGGCCCGGGCATGGCCTTGCTGGCTTCGCGCGACGGGGGAACGAAGAGTCTGGACACTCATGGGAAGCTCGGGGCAAAGTTGCGGGTACCGTGCAGTACCGATAATACGGTACGAGCCGGTACCGCCGCAAGAGGAATCGTTAGCGAGCATGAAAAGATCCAGCCACCCCGTGCCGGCTGCAACCGCAATTTGCGACCGTATTCTCGGCGCCGCCTTCGAGGCATTCACCGGCGAGGGCTATGCCGAAACCAGCACGCTCGACATAGCGAGGCGTGCCAGGGTTTCCAAACGCGATCTCTATGCGAACTTCAGCAGCAAACAGGCCGTGCTTGTCGCCTGCATCAAGCGCCGCGCCGAGCGGATGCAGTTGCTGCCCGACCTGCCGGCGCCGCGCGACCGGCAGATGCTGGCCGCCACACTTACGGCGTTTGCTACGAACTTCGTGCGCGAGACCTCCGATGCTTCGGTAATTGCGGTATTCCGCTTGGCGATCGCGGAGGCATCGCGCTCACCCGAGATTGCCCAAACTCTCGATGCCGCCGGCCGCGGCGGTGCTCGTCGGGCGCTCACCAAGCTTTTGGCGAATGCGCAGTCGAGCGGGCTGTTGAGCCCGGCAGATCCAACGGAAATGGCGACGCAGTATTTCGGACTTCTCTGGGAGGGGCTGATGGTCGGCTTGCTGCTGGGAGTCGCCCCAGCGCCCGGGCCGGTTGAGGCCGAGCATCGCGCCCGTAAAGCGACGACCGCCTTTATGCGGCTACATCCCGACCCCACCATGAACGGTTAGCCTGGAATACATTCGACTTCTACCAGGCCGTTTAGTGGCGGCTGACGGAACGCTCGCCGACAAACTCCTTGAGCTTCACGCCGTTGTCCCGGGCGATCATCTCCGCTGCTTTTTCGCCGATCATGATCGACGGCGCATTAGTGTTCCCGCTGGTCACGTTGGGCATGACGCTCGCATCCGCCACGCGCAACTTTCCCACCCCCAGCACCCTGAGGCGCGGATCGACGACGTCGCCGATCCGGCACGTGCAGGTGTGGTGGTAGACGGTCAGCGAGAAATGCAGCGCGAGGTCCTCCAGCAACGCATCGCTGGGCTCCGTACCGGTCACATATCCGTGTTTTTCGGCGAGGAACGGCGGGATCATCACAGGGCCGATCTTACGGTTTCCCGGCCAATGCTCCGCAATGTCCAAGACCCGGCGGATCACCGCGACCATGACCTTCATATCATGGGGATCGTCCTAGTAGTTCATGCGGATCGACGGGTGAACGTCGGGATCGGTGCTGGCGAGAACAATTTCGCCTTCGCTGTGCGGCAGTACCGGATTTGCAAGAATGAAGATGTTTTCCGCGTCCGGCGCCAAGCGCTTCGACACGTCGTCGAAGTATAGCGAGGTGTCGACGTTCAGGCATAAACGCACGAGGTCGTCATTGCCGCCGGTGGCAAAGTAGATGATCTCGGTGTCGTGGCTATGCGTGTCGCCAAGCCCGGTCAAACAAAAGGCCACCGCATCGACCAGGGATGAGGCAATCAGGCCCTGCCCGGTCGTCTTCCACTCGGTGATCCGCCGTTCCGCTTCCTGCTTCATCCTCTGAAGCTCGGCCGGCAGCTTCGCATCATCGGCGGGATCGGCGGGCAGCGGTCCCCCGGGCCCGCGGAGAGCCTCGGGTCCCATCGAAAGCGCGACCTCGTTCATCGACACACCTGCCCCTGGCGCGGGAAAGAACAACGGGACGTCCAGGTGGTCTTTCAAATGCTTGCCGACATGAGGCTGATCCAGCAGGCAGTGAACGCCAACTCCTTCCAGTTCCGGCCGCGGCCCAATACCGGACAACAGAAGCAAATGAGGCGAGCCGATCGCCCCGGCGCTCAAAATCACTTCCTTGCCGGCATGCGCAATCAGGATCGCACCCGCGCCGGTGCGATATTCAACGCCGGTGGCGGTCAGGTGTCCGGCCTCTCCTTCGAGGATCACGCGGGTGGCCTGCGCGCCGGTGATGATCGTGAGGTTTGGCCGCTGCTCCGGCTCGCCTTCCAGGAAGGCGTAGTAGGTGCTCGATCGTTTGCCCTGACGTATCGTGTATTGGGTCAGCGAAACCGCACCCGCAGCACCACCCCGGTCGCGTCCATTGTAATCACCGCGCGGGATACCCGCCGCGACCGCCGCCTCGACGAATTCGTTGGCGCCCTGGAGCGCCGGCGCGCGTGCGGAGACCCCAAGAGGGCCGGCAGAATTGTGCGCCGGCATATCGATCGGGATGTCGGCGTTGGGCGCCAGTCCCTCGCTCTTGCGGAAATAGGGCAGCACCTCGGCATAGCTCCACCCGGTGGCGCCGCCTGCGGCCCACGAGTCAAAGTCGCCTGGATGGCCGCACACATACATCATGTAGTTGAGGCTGGACGAGCCGCCCAGCATCTTGCCGCGCGGCACCGGGATGCGCCGCCCGTTGAGCCCGAGGCCGGCTTTCCCGGGGTCGGCGGTGTACATCCAGTCCGTGGCCGGGTTCAACTGCATGGCAGCGGGAGCCACCGGCATCAACGACACTTCAGGCGGCCGCTCGCCGGCCTCGATCAGCGCCACCCGGCACGATGGATCTTCGGAAAGACGCGACGCGATCACCGCGCCCGCGGAGCCGCCGCCCACGACGATGAAATCGAAGTTCTCAGGCATGTCACCCCCCTTTTTGTCTATTGGGCCCGGTTGCGCCTCAGGCATCGAAAACCTCCCGGCAATCCGTTTTGAACCATAAGACCGAAGACGACAACGTAGACGTCGACTGTTGCTTTAGTCGCCGAACCGGGGGCTGGCGGCGGAGGAAGATAGCCGGCGCGCTTCGTAAATTTGCAAACGACACAGCGCCGCCCGCACCATCGGGGCATCCAGACCAAGCCGGTCGGCGCGACGCACGAGGTCGCCGATGACCTGCTCGCCCTCGGCCCAATCTGTCCAGCGGAGCGGTCTCGAACAGATCGGTTGTGTCCGGATTTTTTTCGGCACTGGCGTCCTCGCGCGAGTGGGGCCGATCACCAACGTTCAATTCCCCGTAAAGGGGAACTCTTCTAAACGCTTATTCCGCGAAAGCGACGGTCAGCCGGCCAGTTTTGCGATGTCGCTGAAGTGCCAATCGCGCCATTAATGCACTGCAACAGGACCTGCTCCTTATTCGATCACCTCGTCGGCTGCAACGAGCAAGTCCGGCGGCACGGTCAGGCCGAGTTTCTTCGCCGTCTTAAGGTTCACCACAGTTTCGAATTTGGTCGGTAATTGCACCGGAAGGTCGGCGGGCTTCGCGCCCCGCAGGATACGGTCGACATAGGAGGCCGAGCGACGAAATATATCGGCATTGTCCACCCCGTACGAAAGCAGACCTCCCTCTCGGGCGTAGGCAGAAACCCAATATACAGCCGGTACATTATTTTGGGCTGCCATCTCTATAAGTGGCGCACGATGGTTCCATGTAAAGGTATCCGGCATGACTACGAAGCCGCCCCTCGGTTCGCGTCCGAGCGAGGTCACGACGGTTTCAATGTCGGCGTCGTTATAAACAGGCGATGAAATTGGCTCCACTTTGCGTGATAAGGCAGCAGCTTTGAACGAGGGCCAGTAATATGACCCACGGCGCGCGCCAGTATCCGGGTTGGAAATCCCTGCGGCTCGTTTGATGGTAGGTGCGATCTCCGTGAGCAAATCCAGCCATTTGCCACCCAACTGGCCTTCCAAGTTAATAAAACCGGTGATATTCCCGCCAGGCCTGGGCAGGCTAGCAACAAAACCACTGCCAACAGGATCGGACACAATTACAAACACGATCGGGACAGTCTGTGTTTCCTTCTGGAGCACCGCGGTGACAGCAGTCCCGTACGAAAGGATCACGTCGGGCCGCAAGGCAACTAATTCTTTCGCGCGCATCCGTATTCGGTCAACCTCGCCAGATGCCCAACGGACGTCCATCTGCACGGTGGAACCAGCCGTCCAGCCCATCTTATCAAGCGCCTGCGTGAATGCGGAGAAGAAAGCCTGTGCCTCAGGATCGGACGCGGGCACCCCCATGAGTGCACCGACCCGCCGTGCCGGGTCTGGCTGCTGCGCGCGCACCTTCAGCGGCCATGGAGCCGCAGCGCCTCCGAGCAGAGCGATGAGATCCCGTCGCCTCATCGGCCCTATTCCCCGCCGAGCGCGACAGTTTACTTCACGTGAATGACGACCGAGCCCTCGGACACCGTCGGCGCGGCAGCGCCTACGCTCGCGGCGTTCTTGGCGACCCAGTCTCGCGCCTTGGCGATGCTTTCGTCAGTGCCGGCTTTGTCCTGGCATACCGTCACCGTAACTCCACCATCGCCAGTACGCGCGGCGGTGTAGCTCACAAACCCTTTAATCGGGCGCATCACTGACTCCACGTCTGCTTTGTGCCGCTCCAGCACGTCAAACAGTTCTTTGGCGCCCTTCCCGGAATAGGTTCTGATAACTGCGTGCATGTTGGTCTCCCTGGTGGCCCCCCTGCGTTCGCGTGTGCGACTGTCACATTTTGTGACATCCCGTAACGTTTTGTAACGTGTCACTTGAAATAGGCCGTGTCAAGAGTAATCGGATGGCACCACAAAACACGCGGCACTGATGCATAGCTTAGGCATAACGCGGAGATATCGTAGAAAACGCGCGGTTGTGCTTTAGAGCAATATAACGTCTAGCGTTGCCACCAGCGAAATTTGTCCGGGCGGCGGTCTCGATTGCGATCACAATGCCGCATAATAGTGACGGCGGGCGCCGGAGAGACCCGTTTTTCAGTTATCCGAAAATTTTTATACGGCGTTATCGCTGGAGAAGGAACGGCTACTTAGGATGGGTAAAGTCAGGCGCAAACGTCGGCTTCTCTGCCGACCCGACGATCTGCCGGCGAGGCCGTGAATGGCGGGTCAGGCTCGACTTGACACCTTCACCCGTAGGCAGCCGAACGGCCGGAATCGGCGCCGCCTAGCCGTCGACGCGCCTATTGCCAAAGGACCGAGCTCCACCGAGGGCGTGTGAAAACGTGCTAACGTGGTAGTTTAGTGTCCTGCTATTGGGGGATGGCGGGATGAAACGTTTCGTGGAAGGCGAGGACCGGCTGCAGGGAGTGTTGCTGCCTCACTGCCTGGATGACTATGTGACGGAGAACAACCCGGTCCGGGTGATTGAAGCGTTCATCGACGAACTGGATCTGGCGACACTGGGCTTCGAGGGTGTCGTCCCCGAGACCACCGGGCGCCCCGCTTACCATCCGGCGACGCTGCTGAAGATCTATCTCTACGGCTATCTCAACCGCATCCCGTCGAGCCGGCGCCTGGAGCGGGAGACCCAGCGTAACATCGAACTGATGTGGCTGATCGGACGCCTCATGCCGGATTTCAAGACCATCGCCGATTTCCGCAAGGACAACGGGCCAGCGATCAGGGCAACCTGCCGCCAGTTCGTAATGCTTTGCCGACGGCTGGACTTGTTCTCCGAGACCGTGATCGCGATCGACGGTAGCCGGTTCAAGGCTGTGAACACTCGGGACAAGAACTACACGCATGGTGCGATCGAGCGTCGTATGGAGCAGGTCGAAGCCAGTATCGCACGCTACTTATCGGCACTGGACACCGCCGATCGGCAAGAGGGCGAGGTCGCCGAAGCCAAATCGCTGCGGCTAAAGGACAAGCTCGCCCGCCTTAAGCAACAGATGCAGCACCTGCGAGAGATGGAGATCGCCGTTCAGGCCGCACCGGATCGGCAGATCTCGCTGACCGATCCAGATGCTCGCGCAATGGCAACCAGCGGCAAAGGCACCGGCATTGTCGGCTACAATGTGCAGACCGCCGTCGACGTCGAGCACCACCTGATCGTGGCGCACGAGGTGACCAATCTGGGCCATGACCGAACCCAACTCGTACCGATGGCGCTCAAGGCGCAGGAGGCGACGGGAAACGAGGAGATCACGGTGCTGGCCGATCGGGGCTACTTCAGCGGCGACCAGGTATTGGCCTGCGAGAACACCGGCGTGCTGCCCTTTATACCAAAGACACTGACATCGAGCAGCGCCAAACGCGGCCTCTTCACCAGGCAGGACTTCGTCTACGACGCCGAGAAGGACCATTACACCTGCCCGGCCGGCGAGCACCTGACGAGAGGGCCGGTTCGATCGGACCGCCGCGGCGACATCGACCACTACCGCCATCTGACCGCTTGCTTCACCTGTCCTCTCAAGCCCAAGTGTACGCCGGACAAGCTAAAGCGGATCAAGCGCTGGAAACACGAAGGTGTCCTCGACGCGATGCAAGCCCGGCTCGATCGGATGCCGGATGCCATGGGCGTGCGCCGGCAGACCGTCGAGCACCCGTTCGGCACCATCAAGGCCTGGATGGGCTCGACCCACTTCTTGACCCGCACCTTGAAGCGGGTCAGCACCGAAATGAGCCTCCACGTCCTGGCCTACAATATCAAGCGGGTGATCGCGATCATTGGTGTCGCACCGCTGCTGAAGGCGATCCGGGCCTGAGTGCCTGGATCAGCTCGCCGACCCCTGCCACAATCTGACTGCGGAGGGCGGCCCGCCGTCCTCTGCAAATGCGTTTTTCCACGGCCTGCACCCGATTCCGACACTGGCTGGAATGGTCTTGACGCCCGCGTCGGGGCGCGATCCCTCAACGGGCTATCGCCATGCTCTTGCCAAGAGATGGTCGTAGCATCGCGCGCGATTGCGGCTTTCGGCATGATGGTAGCGGATGATCGTAATGTTGCTCGGACGGCTCTTGCTCGGCCGGTGGCGGGGCATCGGGCTTCGCCGCGGGTGGTCCCTGCTCATTCCCGTAAATTCCCGGTTACGCGGAATTAATTCCCGGTTCGACCGAATAATTTCCCGGTTGTCCGGCGACGGGAATTTCCTCGCAACCCATTGTTTAAAAGCATGTATTTTTGCCCGATTCGCCGGTTTCGGGGCCGAATCCGATGAATTCCGGGTTATATTCCCGGTTATTCCGGTTCTACGGGAATTTCGCTCGGCCGGCGCCGGTCAGGGCCAACCTCCGTCGGGAGTGCGGCGCCGGATCGGGCGGCGACGCGGCCGGTGCCTTCGATCACGGCGTCCCAGTCGTCGACTGTCGCGGTCGAGCGGATGCACCATGACGTGCTGCACCCCGGCCTCGGCATAGGCGGCGATGCGGTCGCGCAATTCGCCTTGGTCCTTGCCGTTCCAATGGGTGCGCATCGAGATCGTGAATTCGGGCTCGGGCCGGTCGCGGCGCAGCCGCGCAACCACCGGGGCTGCCTCGGCGGGCGTCAGCTGGCTGCCGTGCCAGCCGTCGCCGATCTTGACCGTGCGCCTGTATGCCGCCTCCGAGCGCGCGCCGAACCAGATCGGGATCGGCTTGCCGGGGAATGGCCGCATCGTCATCTCGTTGATTTCGGCCGGGATGTATTTGCTGCGGAATGTCACCGGGTCCTGGCTCCATACCGCGCGCATCATCGCGATGCCCTCGTCGGTGCGCCGGCCGCGCTCGCGGAACGGCGCGCCGAGTGCGGCGAACTCGGCTTCGAGCCAGCCGACCCCAGCGCCGAGGATCAGCCGCCCCTCGGAGAAATTCTGCAAGGTCGCCAATTCCTTGGCGAGCGGCAGCGGGTGGCGCATCGGCAATACCAGGACGCTGGTGCCGAGCCGCACCCGCTTGGTGACCGCGGCGGCCCAGGTCAGGCTCAGCACCGGGTCGAAGAACAGCGGCGAGCGTGGGAATGTCGCGCGCGGCACGATGATGTGCTCGCTGACCCAGACATCGCTGAGCCCCATATCCTCGGCCCGCTGCGCCGCGCGCCGGATCCGCTCGGGGGTGGCCTGCTCGCCCGCATGGGGCAGATGAATCCCGATCTGCATCGCCGTCCCTCCCGCCGCTGCTGCCGCGCACCGCCGTAGGCGCGCCGATCGAACATTGTCGGCGCGATCGGCGCCTATTCGCAAGCGCTCGCTGCCGGGGGCAACCCGGCCTGGCCAGACCCGATGCACCACGGCCGGTCGATCGTCGGCCGCCCGAAGTGGTAGCCTTGCAGAAAGCCGACGCCCTCCTCGCGCAGCAGCGCCGCCTCTTCGGCGGTCTCGACGCATTCCGCGATGGTGCTGAGCCCGAAACCGCGGGTCAGGCCGAGCAGGTGGCGCAGAATGACCCGGTTCTCGCGGCAGCCCGCGAGGCTGCGGACAAACGAGCCGTCGATCTTGATCGTATCGACCGCCAGTACCTGAAGATGCCGCAGTGAAGTATGGCCGGCGCCGAAATCGTCGAGCGCCACGCGGCAGCCCGCATGACGCAAGGTTTCGACAAAGCGGGCCGATTTGTCGAGATCGTCGAGCGCTGCCGTCTCGGTGATCTCCACGACCAGGCGATGGGCCACCTCGGGCTGCTTGCGCAGCAGCGACATCAACGAACGCAGCCATGGCCGGTCGCAGGCGGTTAGCCCGGAAACATTGAAGCCGAGCCTGACCTCGGGATGGGCGGCCAGCTCGGCGAACGCGCGCTCCAAGACATAACGGTCGATCAGGCCGATCAAGCCCACCTGCTCGATCGCCGTGATGAATTCGCCGCAGGTGACCAGACGATCGTCATGCTCGCGCATCCGCAGCAGGCACTCGAAATAATCGATCTGCCCCGAGGCCGCACTTACCACCGGCTGGAAGGCGAACAGCAAACGGTTCTGGCTCAGCGCATCCCGAACCGTCTCCCCGATCGCCGCATTACGCCGCCGCTGCCGGCCCGGCGCCGACGGAGGGTCGTTGGGCTGCGCCGGACCAGCCATCACGTGCTGGCTTCGCCCTGCGCCGGGTGTCGATGCTCCGCGCGCCCGCCCGCCTCGGCGCCGATCTGGTTTGGCAGCTTACATGCCGGCACGGTCCCGCCTCGATCGCTGCTTCGAGCTTCGCATCCAGCGGTCGACGCTGCAGATGCGCGTTCGGCGGCAAACTAAGGACGACGGGTTTAGGAACGCTTAAGGGGGGCGCCGGTGCGGCGAGCGATAGCGCTCAGGATGGCGTGTGCGAGACCAGAAACGGCAGGACCGCGTTATTGAATTCACGCGCGCGGACATGGGTCAGGAAATGGCCGCCGCGCGGAAACAGCTTAACCTCCGCCCCCGGGATCAGACGCGCCAGCTCCTCGCAATAATAGGACGGGGTAACGATGTCGTCTTCGGCGCCGATCACCAGGGTGGGTGTCTTGATCCGGCCGAGTTCGGCGGTGCGGTCGAAGGCCAGCATGGCGTCGATCCGGGCGGCGACGATTTCGGCCGGCGCGAAGGTCGCCAGGTGCTGTGCCTCGATCTGGCGCAAGCGCTCGTTGTTGCGGGCGATCCACCAGCTCGGATACCACAGCAAAGTCGCCGATTGCAGATACATGCTGGGCCCGAGACGCTGCAGGATCTCCTTGCGCAAGGCGTAGATTCGACGGAAATAGGCGTCCGCCTTGGTCCAGGTCGCGGACAACACGACGCTGGCGAGCCGGTTCGGGTGCTCGATCGCCAGAACCTGCGCGACGGCGCCTCCGGTCGAATGGCCGACGACATGAGCGCGCCGGATCTCGAGCGCGTCGAGGAGCGCCACCGCATCCACCGCCATCCGCTCGACGGTATAACCCATCCGCGCCGGATCGCTCTGCCCGATGCCGCGGTGATCAAAGGTCACGACCTCGAACCGCTTGGCGAAGGTGGCGACTTGATCCTGCCAGAATGACGCAAACCCGCCGAGCCCCGTTATGAACAGGACGGGGAAGCCCATGCCTTGGCGCTCGTAATAGAGCGAGCACTCTCCGATTGAGATGCGCGGCATCGATCGATGGTTCAGAACGGAGCAAGGTCGGTATCATCGGCGCGGGTAGGCTGTCAACGCGGAGGGCATGCACGAAACGCAAATGTGAGTGGCGCGGTGCACCGCGGTAGCGCTAAGCCTGCCCAAAAATTGCCACATCGCAACCGTTCCATCCGCCGACACCATGTGGTTGAGCATGGCGGCCAAAGCTAGCGTCGCCGTTCTGACGACGCGGCCAGCAGAACCGGCAAAGCGAGTGCCTCCTCGCGCGGCACGGGCCTCACGACCTGATCGAGGTGCGAGATGAGAGAGCAGGAAGCGAAGATCACGGCGCGTCATACCGACAAGCTGCAGCCCGACGGCGCGAGCCATACGGACGCGTCGCGCGTGGCGCCCTCGACCCGTCGCTCGACGAGCCGGACTCAGGACGTCGATCGCCATGTCGGGGCGCGCGTCCGCGAACGGCGGATCATGCTCGGGTTGACGCAACAGCAGCTTGCCGACTTGATCGGCGTCACGTATCAGCAGGCGCACAAATACGAGCGGGCGATCAATCGGGTTTCAGCCGGCCGCCTATTTGAGATCGCCCACGTGCTCAGCGTGCCGGTCAGCTATTTTTTCGATGGTCTCAAACAGGACGGCGATCGCGCGGTCAGCCCGCGCGAAAGAATGTGCCTGGAGCTCGCCCGAAACTTTGCCCAGATCCCGAACGAGCGTCACCAGGAGGCGCTGAGCCAGCTGGCGCGCGTGCTCGCCGCCGAGTGAGCGGCCGCGGGAAAACCGCCGGCCAGGTCAAATCGGAGGACGCCGCCGGCCGGCGAAGCCCGTCACCAGCGCTATCACGAAAATGACCAGGAAGATAAAGAACAATATCTTGGCAATGCCGGCGGCGGCGAAGGCGACCCCGCCAAAACCGAGAAACCCGGCAATCAGCGCAATGATTAGAAAGACCAGCGCCCAGTAGAGCATGCTCTCCTCCATCGCCAACCCATCCGAGAGGTACTTGGAATTGCCCGGTAGGGCGTTGGCTATTGGGCAAACAAGTGGCGCTGCGGTGCGGTTCCACTGATCGCAGGCGATGCGGCGGCCGGGTTGGACGAGGAGCAGCGGACTTGCGGCGATCTCGATCGCCAGCGGCAACCGGCCGCGAACTTCACCGTCGATCTCCACCACCGAAGGTCCTAGCCGCGGCGGGTTTGCCCGCGGCGACCGACGCGCGACGCGCGGTGAGGATCGAGACGTCCGCCAGCCGGTGCAGCCTACCCAGCAACATCGCGCCGAGATAGCGCAAAACGGCGAGCCGCCCCGCCCTTCGAAACAGCACGATATGTAGCAGCGGGACGTCCAACCGAGCATCGGGCGCGATGACAAATCGCCCAGCGTAAAGGCGTCCCGTGGTGACGATCGCCGAGGCTGCCCGATATGCGCCGCCCTCGGTGCCGACGACGAACTCGCCCTGGCGATAGCGGCACAGGCATAAGAGGATCGCCCAGACGAAGGCCAGCTTGCCGATTCGCCGCTTCAGCCACGGGTCGAGCGCACCGAGCACCTCGGCATCGAATCCAACCCCGATCATCGCGAGGAACAGGCGACCGCCGGCGCGGCCCGGCCAGATCGGCTTCGGCGTCCCGTCGGCGATCACCCGCGCGAGCCGTCGCGGATCGCGCGGCAGGCCAATCTCGTTCGCCAGCACGTTGCCGGTGCCGAGCGGCAGCACCGCCAGCGGCCGCGACGCGGCGAAGATCCCGTTCGCCACCTCGTTGACGGTGCCGTCCCCGCCGGCAGCCACGATCAGATCGAAAGCGGGATCTGCCTCGCGCGCCAGCTGCTCGGCGTCGCCCGGGGCGCGGGTTGAATGGACCGTGACCGTGCAGCCCCGGCGTTCGAGTTCGGCGACGACGCGGCCGAGGCGTTTGGCGTGACGTCGTTCCCGACCCGCCGCGGGATTGAAGATGACAAGGATCCGTCGGGGCAAGCGGGCCTTGGCGCTGACGGATGCAACGGGCGGCCGCCGGCGGCTAAGCCGCCGGCCGCAGCACCGCGGCATCTGCGGGCGCGTCGATCCACATCCGGAACCACAGTTCGAGCATCAACAGCGCCCACAGCCGGTTCTGGTGATCGAAACGGACCGTGCAGTGCTCGTCGAGCAGACGGTGGACGTAATCCGGCCGGAACACCCCGCGCTCGCGCGCGCTCTGCGACAGCAAGGTATCATAGGCCAGCTCCTTGAGCTCGCCGCGAAACCAACGGTCGATCGGGCAGCCGAATCCGCGCTTTGCCCGATTGAGGATTTCGCGTGGCAGATAGGGCGCCATCGCCGATTTGAACAACGCCTTGGTGACCCCGCCGGCCATCTTGACCGAATCCGGCAGCCCGGCCGCCCATTCCAGCAGCATAGGATCGAGCAACGGCGATCGCGCTTCGAGGCCGTGCGCCATGGTGGCGACGTCGACCTTCACCATCAGATCGTCGGGCAGATAGGTGTGAATATCGGCCAGGTTGGCGCCGGCGACCAGGCTTTCCGCCTCGGCGAAATAGGGATCGAGCAGATCGGCGGCGGAGTGATCGAGGTGCGTGCGCATCTCCTCGCCATAGCCCTCGCGTTTGTCGCGGTCGGCAAAGAACGCGATCGTCGGGGCGTAGCGCTGCGCCGGTGAGTTCCCCGGCGCCTGAAGCACAGCGCGGATCTGGCGCAGCTTTAATCGCCGCTGCAGCGGCCGGGGGGCTGCGGCGAGCAGCTGGGCCAGTCGCTCGCGGCCCCAGCGTGGCAGCCGGTCGAGGCGGTCGAGATAGCGCATCGCCTGGTATCGGCCATAGCCAAGAAAGCATTCGTCGCCGCCATCGCCGGTCAGCGCCACCGTGACGCGGCGCCGCGCGAGTTCGGCGACATACCAGGTCGGGACTCGCCGAGGGGTCGGCGAAGGGCTCGCCATAGTGCCACACCAGGCGCGGCACCACCGCCACCGCGTCGGGCTCGACGACCTGCTCCTCGTGGTCCGTGCCGTAGCGCTGCGCCACCATCCGGGCATAGCGGGTCTCGTCGTATTCCTTGGCGGCGAAACCGATCGAGAAGGTTTTGACCCTGCCGCCGCCGGCGCGCGCCATCATCGCCACCACGGCCGATGAATTGACGCCGCCCGACAGGAAGGCGCCGAGCGGCACATCCGAGACCAGGCGAACGCGGACCGCCTCTTCGAGGTGCGCCACGAGTTCGGCCCGCAGTTCGTGCAGCGGCCGCGATCTTGAGACGCCAGGCGCGCGCGTCAGTCGCCAGTAGCGCACCAGCTCAGGCTCGCCGATGCCGCCGTCGGCGGTCGCTGAGATGGTCAGATAATGCGCGGCCGGCAGCTTGCGGATCCCGGCAAAGGCGGTTTGCGGCGCCGGCACATATTGCAATGTCAGATAATGGTCGATCGCCGCTAGATCGGGCGTGCGCGACACGCCCGGCCAGGCGAGCACAGCCTTGATCTCCGAGCCGAACACGAACCCGGTGCCAGTATGCGCCCAATAGAGCGGTTTTTTGCCGATGCGATCTCGCGCCAGAATCAGACGTCGCGAGCGCCGGTCCCACAGCGCCAACGCAAACATCCCGCGCAACCGCGAAAAGATCCGCGGTCCCCAGGCGTGCCAGCCATTGACGATGACCTCGGTGTCGCTGCGGCTGCGAAAAGGATAACCCAGCGCCGTCAGCTCGCGGCGGAGTTCTGCAAAGTTGTATATCTCGCCGTTGTAGGTAATCCAGACATTGCCATCGGCGCTCGCCATCGGCTGATGGCCGGCCGGCGAGAGATCGATGATCGACAGTCGGGCATGGGCAAGGCCGGCCCTGCCGTCGGTCCACACGCCTTCGTCATCGGGCCCGCGATGCCGCACGGTCGCGATCATCCGCCATAGCCGCGCTTCGAGCTCGGCGCCCCTCGGCGGTGTTCCAGCAGTCACAAAACCGGCAATTCCGCACATTTCCCGACGCTACTCTTCAAGCCAGGATTCCTGCCGCATAATCGCAGCGGGAAAACCGCGCACGCCGGCGCTATCGCGAACCGTAGCCCTGCCGCCGCCTCACGCCTTGGTTTCGGCCGATTGGGCGAGCGCCTTGGTCATGTCAAGGAATTGTTGGCGAATGATCGGGTCGGGAATAGCGTAGTAAAGTCGGATAAACTCGATGGTTTCCGGCCTCTGAAGGTGCTCGCGCCAGCGCTGATCCTCGGGGCTGACTTCCGCGTCGTCCGACCGCAGATCGCCAAAAAAGTACGAGATCGGCACGCTCAGAATCTCGGCCATTGCCGAAAGCCGGGATGCGCTGACGCGGTTCGCGCCACCCTCGTATTTCTGTACCTGCTGAAAGGTCAGGCCGAGCGCGTTGGCAAGGGTTTCCTGGTTCATCCCGAGCAACAAGCGGCGCATCCGGATGCGGTTGCCGACATGAATGTCGATCGGGTTCGGGACGCCGGTGCCGCGCCCGTATTTCGGCGCCGGTTTGGTCTCGTCCACGGATCTTGCCGAGTTCTTCAACGCACCCCCCTCGCGGCAACAGACCATATCACGTTGCATCGGGTTCCGCGGAAGCGCAAGCAACATTCGACAATTCGCGGCAAACCGCGAGCGCCCGCCGGGCCGGACGTAAGCTCAGGTTGAGCAGCAAGACGCAGAATTGGTTGCTTTTTCGTGGCGTCCAAAGCACCTCAGCGACGATAGATCGGCGACCAAGGTTGACGAATTGCATCAGCAATCCCGATGGCCGCCCTCATCATAGCCACGCCGGTTGCTGATGTACATCAACGTCATTAGCCCGATTCCGAGCGCCAAGGTAATGACGATGCCGAATATCATCGCCAGCCAGCCCGCAACGCTGATCTCCGAGGCGCCGAGCCGGTTCCAAAAGATTACGACCACAGCCGCCACCGCCAGGACAGCAGTCAGGGCCGCCGCGGCTGCTGCCCAGGTGAATGTCGAACCCATCGCCTTCTCCCGGGGTCTATCGCTTCCCCCCACATTAAACACCGCAATAACGAGTTTACCCTCGCGCTGGGCGACGATCGGCCATCGCGCTGTAAATCTCACTTACGCCGCAACTTCGTACGTGGCAGAGTGAGCGACCGCCTCCTCGACGGAGATATCAAATGCCGACCAAGAGCCAGCATCCGGAAACCCTCGTGCTGCATGCCGGATACCGCAGCGACCCGACGACAACCGCGGTCGCGGTGCCGATCTACCAGACCACCAGCTATCAGTTTCGCGATAGCAAGCATGCCGCCGATCTGTTCGGGCTGGCCGAGCTCGGCAATATCTATACGCGGATTATGAACCCGACGAACGCGGTACTCGAAGAGCGGGTCGCCGCGCTCGAAGGCGGGGTCGCCGCACTGGCGCTAGCGTCGGGCCAGGCTGCCTCGCTGTTCGCGGTCCAGAACATCTGCCAGGCTGGCGACAATTTCGTAAGTTCGACAGACCTTTATGGCGGGACCTGGAACCTCTTTCTTAATACGATGATGAAGACGATGGGGATGGAGGTCCGCTTTGTCGATCCGGCCGATCCGGAGAATTTCCGACGTGCGACCGACGCTAGAACTCGCTGTTATTACGCCGAAACCCTCCCCAATCCGAAGCTCGAAGTGTTCCCGATCGCCGAGGTCGCCAAGATCGGCCGCGAGCTGGGCGTGCCGCTGATCGTCGACAACACCGCCGCCCCGGTGCTGTGCCGTCCGCTCGATCACGGCGCCGCCGTGGTCATGCATTCGACGACCAAATACATCGGCGGCCACGGCACCTCGATCGGCGGCATCGTCGTCGATGGCGGCAATTTCGACTGGGAAAAGCACGCCGCCCGCTTTCCGCTGCTGAACCAGCCCGACCCCAGCTATCACGGCGCGGTGTGGACCCAGGCGACCAAGCCGATGGGGCCGGTGGCCTATATCATCAAGATGCGGGTGACTTTGCTGCGCGATCTCGGCGCGCCGATGAGCCCGTTCAACGCCTTCCTTTTCATCCAGGGGCTCGAGACCCTGCCACTGCGGATGCGCGCGCACTGCGCCAACGCGGTGATTGCCGCCAAATTCCTGTCCGAGCATCCTAAGGTCACCCGCGTCATCTATCCGAGCTTGATGACCGGCGAGGCGCGGCGCCGCGCCGACGCATATCTGAAGGGCGGCTACGGCGGCCTGCTCGGCTTCGAGCTGAAGGGCGGGCGCGAGGCCGGGCGGCGCTTCATCGACGCGCTGCAAATGTTCTACCACGTCGCCAATATCGGCGATTCGCGCAGCCTGGCGATCCACCCGGCGTCGACGACCCACTCGCAGCTCTCGCCCGAAGAGCAGGCTGCAGACCGGGGTCACCGACAATTACGTGCGCCTGTCGATCGGCATCGAACACCCCGACGACATCCTCGCCGATCTGGGTCAGGCGCTCGACGCCGCCTGACCAGTACCGCGGCGGAACGGCACGACACCGTTGAGCGAGCGCCGGCGAGATCCTGCTGCCGCTGCCCTCGCCGATCGATCTCGCGCTGACCGTCGCCAGCCACGGCTGGGCACATTTGGCGCCGTGGCGCTGGGATCCCGAAGCGGGTGTCCTCGCCCGGCATGAGCGGATCGATGGCCGGCTCGGCATGATCGCCGTGGCCCAGCGGGACCTCGGCGCGGTCGTCATCCACTGGGACGGTTTCACGCCGACGGACGACGACGCGATACGGAGCCGCGTGCTGCGCTGGCTATCGGCCGATTGGGAACCGGCTGAGGCGATTGCGGTCCTCGGCGACGACGCGGCGCTGATCGAGCGCGGCGGCGGCCGCATATTGCGCTGCTCGACGTTCTACGAGGATTTCGTCAAGACCGTGCTGACCATCAACACCAGCTGGTCCTCGACCTGCCGGATGGCGGCGGCGCTAGTCGCCGAGCCGGGTGACGGCGGCTTTCCCGGGCCCGAGGCGGTGCTCGACTATGGCGAAGAGCGGCTGCGCGAGCGTGCCAAGCTCGGCTTTCGCGCGCCAACGGTGATCAGCACCACCCGCCGGATGCTCGACGACGGCGCCATCGACACCGCGGGCGAGGGCCAGACCGAGCGGCTAGGCCACGATTATCTGATCGGGCTCAAGGGCATCGGCCCTTATGCTGCGGCCCATTGCCGGCTGCTGCTGCACGATTTCGCGCGCATCCCGGTCGATTCGTCGGTCGTAGCCTATTTGCGCGAGCGGCACGACTGCGACCCCGCCGCCTTCGTCGCGAGCCGCGCCGCCTGGGGCTCCTATCTGGCGCTCGGCTACCGGCTCGCCCGGCTGCGCGAAAAGCTCGAAGCCGCAGCCTCGCTCTGATCATCCGGTTCGCCAACTGACAATCTTGCACGAATGAGAGCTGGTTCACACCTGCGCGGCGATCTCTCGGATATAGCTTTGGCGTCACCCAACGAGGCCGGTCCTCGGTTGGGTGACGAAGCAAGGGAGTATCGCGATGAGAAGCCCTGCCGCCAATCGGCGCATGCTCGCCAACAGCCTGCATCATCTGCCGCCGGGCTCGGTGGCGAAACGCAGGACCAACCCCAACAGTGGATCGAGCTGACGGTCGGCGTTCGCCGGCTGAAACAGCTTCCCGATCTGTCGGCGCTCGACGCCAAGCGGCCTGGCGAGCGCAAATACATGACCCGCGATCAGCTGCGCAACGAATACGGCTCCGACCCGGCCGCGGTCGAAAAGATCGAGAAATTCGCTGCTGACCACCATCTAGTCGTGACCCGCAACGAGCCCGCTTCGGCGCGGCTCGGGCTCGCCGGCACCGTCGCCAATGTCAGCGACGCGTTCGGCGTCAAGCTGCTCGACTACAGCATCCCGAAGCTCGGCGACTTTCACGCCCGCACCGGGCCGGTGATGCTGCCGGCAGAGGTCGGCGACGCGATCACCGGCGTCTTCGGCCTCAACAACCATCGCGTCATGCATCGTCTGCCGCGCTCCGCGGCAGAAGATCGATGCCGCTTGGCTTCGTTGGCTCGAAGACCCGGCCCGTGGTTCATCCCGACCGAGCTCGCCGGCATCTATAATTTCCCCGATGCCGACGCCAGCAGCCAGTGCATCGGCCTGCTGGAATTCGGCGGCGGCGTCGAGCAATCCGACGTCACCGCCTATTTCCAGAAGATCGGCGTGCCGGCGCCCGACGTTCAGATCGTCGCCGTCGACGGGGTCAACACCGATCCCACCGCCGACCCTGATTCGACCGACGAGGTCATGCTCGACGTCGACATCGCCGGCGCGCTCGCCGGCGGGGCCAAGGTCGCGGTCTATTTCTCGACCTTCGACGAAAAGGGCCTGGTCGACATCCTGAGCACGGTGATCAACGACGAGGCCAACGATCCCTGCGGTCCTGTCGGTCAGCTGGGGCTGGGACGAGAACCAGCCGTTCAACAATCGGGATCCTGTGGTCGCCGGCGGCGATCGACCACGTCAACCATAGCCTGTTGGCGGTGGCGCAGCTCGGGATCACCGTTTGCGTCTCGACCGGCGACGACGGCTCCGAGGCGCAGGTCCAGGACGGTCAACGCCCACGTCAACTTCCCGGCGACGAGCCCCTATGTGCTCGCCGTCGGCGGCACCACCCTGCACGCGCGCAAGGGAACCAACGGGCAGATGGCGGTCACCGAGGTGGTGTGGAACGACGGCCCCGGCAGCGGCACCGGCGGCGGGGTCAGCGACATCACCCCGGTACCGAGCTGGCAGGAGGGCAAAGTACCGCGCTCGATCAACCCGGGCAATTTTGCCGGGCGCGCGATCCCCGACGTCGCCGCCAATGCCGACCCCGCCACCGGCTATCTGGTCATGACCGGCGGCCAGTTCGGGATCGTCGGCGGCACCAGCGCCTCGGCCCCGCTCTGGGCGAGCCTGATCACCCGCATCAACGCGCTGAACGGCGCCCGCGCCGGAAATTTCAACGCGCTGCTCTACGGCACGATCGGACCCGCCGGCGTTTGCGCGACATCACCAGCGGCAACAACGACACCGACGGGCTGCTCGACGGCCAGTTCGAGGCCGGGCCAGGCTGGGACGCCTGCACCGGCTGGGGCGCGCCCGACGGCGCTCAAGCTCTTGGCCGCGCTGAAGTCTCCGACGAGCTGAGGCGCGCTGCGAACAACATCGGAATGGAATTCCTCTGGTCATTCATTCATCGGTTAACGCTACGCGAACGGTCGAAGGCTGCGCGGCGGTCGATATCGAGCGTTTGGCCGCCCCGAACCAAAGGCGGCGGTTATGCCAAAACGGTGTCCGATGGTGTCGCGCCTTGTTCCGGCGGTCTGGCTCCTCGCGGCGACCATCGGCCTGGGCAGCCCGGCACGAGCACAGGCTGTCATCGACGAGGCGCGCCAGGCGGGCCGCGCGGCGCAAACCTTCCCGGCGGCCGACGAGGATTATTTCCACGACATGGACGGCGGCATCCAACTGACCCCCGACGAGGTCAAGGGCCGCAACATGTGGCTGGTCTGGACCGGCGGCAACGACCGGTTGTGGGACAAGCTGACAAACCTGACCTTCGGCGTCGTTCGACCTGTTGAAGATCCTGTCCTCCTCTCCCGGCCTCAAATACAGCCGCGACAATCGCTGGAACTATTTCGGGCTGGTCAACGAGCCGTGCTTTACCAAGGCCACCGGCCCCGATCCGAAGCATTACGGGCTGTGGCTCGACCAGCGCAGCCCGAATTGCCCGCCCGACCCGTTCGCCAACGCCACCAAATACCCGGGCGTGGCGGTCGGCGCGCGCGGCAAGAACATCCCGGCCGGCTCGTATTACGGCGAGCCGACCGGCATCGTCGGGTTGCGGCTGTTCCCCAACCCGGCCTTCGACGAAGCCGCGGCAAAGCGCTGGGACCCGCAGCGCTTCTACAACGACCCCAACTATTACCTGTCGAAGGATCTGGTGCGGCCCTACCGCGTCGGCATGTCTTGCGGCTTTTGCCATGTCAGCGCCAACCCCGAGAAGCCGCCGGCCAATCCCGAGGCGCCGCAATGGGAAAATCTGAGCTCGACCGCCGGCGCCCAGTATTTCTGGGTCGACCGCATCCTGGCGTGGAACGCCGATCCGTCGAATTTCCTGTTCCAGGTTTTGCACACCGCGCGGCCGGGCTCGCTCGACACCTCGCTGGTGTCGACCGACAACATCAACAACCCGCGCACGATGAACGCGGTTTACAATCTGTTGCCGCGGCTCGATGACGCCAAGCGCCTGGGGCGGGAAACCCTCGGCCCGGACAATCTCGCCAACAAGCAGTTCAACGACTTTGTCAAATCCGGCCCGCTGACCCAGTTCTTTCAGCCGCCGAATACGGTATGGACCCCGCATGTGCTGAAGGACGGCTCCGATTCGGTGGGCGCGCTCGGCGCGTTGAACCGCGTCTATCTGAATATCGGCCTGTTCAGCGAGGAATGGCTGCGCCATTTCAACCCGGTACTCGGCGGCAAGCCGATAACACCCGATCCAGATCACGACGGCGCGGGCGAATTCGTCCTATTGGCAGGCGACCGAGGCGCACGACCCCGGATATGGCGCTGTTCCTGTTGAAGGCGTCCTATCCGCACAAGCTGAAGAACGCGCCCGGCGGCAGCGCCTATCTGAACGACCCACCGGCGACGGTGCAGCAGGGCAAGCTCGTCTTTGCCGACAATTGCGCGGCCTGCCATTCGAGCAAGGCGCCCGAGCCCCCGGCCGAGCGCCAATCTCGGCGCCTGCATCGGCCCCCATTATCTCGAGTGCTTGAACCGCTACTGGGCCTGGACGCAAACCGACGACTTCCACGCCAAGATGCGCCAGATCGTCCAAGCAGACGATTTTCTCGACGGCAATTTTCTGTCGAACGACGCCCGTGTGCCGGTGACATTGTTGCAGACCAACGCCTGCAGCCCGCTCGCGACCAATGCCATCGGCGGGAACATCTGGGATAATTTCTCGTCGGCCTCGTACAAATCGCTGCCCTCGGTCGGCACGATCACCGTCTACGACCCGTTCACCGGCAAGCCGCAGCCATACAAGATGCCGGCCGGCGGGCGCGGCTATACCCGCGTGCCCGTCCTTGGTCAGCCTGTGGGCGACGGCACCCTATCTGCTCAACAACAGCGTCGGAAAGTTCGAGGCGAGCCCATCGGTCGAGGCGCGGATGACCTCGTTCCAGGATTCGATCACTCAGATGCTGTGGCCGGACAAGCGCGACAAGGACCCGGTGCTCGGCGACAAGATCCCGGGCGTCATCGACCGCACGACCGTGACCAGCTGGCTGCGGATTCCGACCGGCTATCTGCCCGACGTGATCAAGCGCTCGCAGGCGGTGCTGAACCTCGCCGTGCCGGTCTTTGACGAGAAGGGGATCGAGATCGGCCCGATCCCGACGGGCACGCCGGTCGATCTGTTGGCCAATTTCGACCCGTTGCCGCCGGAGTCGTCAACACTGGGCGATCGCCTCGCGCACGACAAAGCAGGTCGTCGCGGCCGTCTTCAAGCTGGTGCACGATCTGCGCGCCTTGCCGAAGAACGCCACCGACGACCAGGCTCGCCAGGTCTTTGCCAATGTCGGCGAGCAGCTGTTCGCGCTCAGCAAATGCCCGGACTACGTCGTCAACCGCGGGCATTATTTCGGCACGAAGCTCAGCGACGCCGACAAGAACGCGCTGATCGCCTACCTGAAGACATTTTAGACGGCCGACCGTGGCAGGCGCTATGAACAGCGGCGACGAATTCGACTACATCGTTGTCGGGTCGGGCGCCGGCGGCGGCACCTTGGCGGCGCGGCTGGCCGAGGCCGGGCGGCGGGTATTGCTGCTCGAAGCCGGCGGCGACCCGCGCCTGCTCTCCGGCACCAACGATTATCAGCCCGGCATCAACCGCCTGCCGGACGATTATGACGTGCCGTCGTTCCACGGTTTCGCCTCCGAGAACGACGCAATGCGCTGGGATTTCTTTGTCCGCCACTATGCCGACGAGGCGATGCAGGCGAAGGACCCGAAATATGTGCACGATTACCGCGGCCAGCCGGTCGACGGCGTGCTTTATCCGCGGGCCGGAACCCTGGGCGGCTGCACGGCGCACAATGCGATGATCCTGGTCTACCCGCACAATGCCGATTGGGACGGGATCGCGCAGCTGACCGGCGACCCGTCGTGGAACGCGCAAGCGATGCGGCATCTATTTCATGCGACTCGAAAACTGCCATCACCGCCCGCTCGAGCGCGTGCTGGCCAAGCTCGGACCGAACCCGTCGCGGCACGGCTGGGACGGCTGGCTCCACTCCGAAAAGGCTGTCCCTGAGGCCGCTCTTGGCGATTTCGACCTGGTTCAGACGCTGCTGCATTCCGCTGCCGATGCGTTTGCCGATATCGGCCAGCCTATCGGCTCGCTGATCGGTCTCGCCGAGTCCAAGGCCGACCCGAACGACTGGCGGCTCGTCACCGAGAACGCGGTCGGTGTGCGCTATACGCCGCTGACGACGCGCGATCACCGGCGCATGGGCACGCGCGAGCGGGTGCTGGAGACCGCACAGAAATTCCCGGACCGGCTGCATCTGGAACTCGACGCGCTCGTCACTCGCATAGTCCTCGACGCCAACAACCGCGCCACCGGGGTCGAATATCTCAAGGGCGAACGCCTCTACCGCGCCCACGGCCAACCGGCCACCGCGCCGGGCGTGGCGATGCATGCCGAAGCCACGCGCGAGGTGATCCTGTGCGGCGGCGCCTTCAACACCCCCCAGCTTTTGATGCTGTCCGGCATCGGACCGCGTGACGTGCTGGAGCCGCTCGGCATTCCGGTGCGGATCGAGCTTCCCGGAGTCGGCAGGAATTTACAGGACCGCTATGAGATCGGCGTCGTCAATCGCATGAATTTCGCGCGCTGGGAGATCCTCGACGGCGCCACCTTCAGCCGCGGCGACCCGCAATATCGTGAATGGGCGAGCGGGCAGTGACGGAGTCTATGCCAGCAACGGTGCGGTGCTGGCGGCGATCCTCAAATCGCGGCCCGAGCGGCCGCTGCCCGATCTGTTCTGTTTCGCGTTGCTTGGCCTGTTCGGCGGTTATTTTCCCGGCTACTCGGCATTCGAAGTGACGAAGCCCAACTACCTGACCTGGGCAATCCTCAAGGCGCACACGCAAAACCGCGCGGGCGAGGTTCGTCTGCGCTCGGCAGATCCACGCGACACGCCGCTGATCGACTTCCACTATTTCGAGGAGGGCAGCGATGCCACCGGGGAGGACCTCGATTCGGTCGTCGCCGGCATCCGCTTTGTCCGCAAACTGACGAAAGAAATCAAAGACCGCGGCCTGATCGCGGCCGAGGAGCAGCCTGGCGACGCGCTTCAGAGTGATGACGAACTTCGGGATTTCGTCCGCACCCGGGCCTGGGGCCACCACGCCTCGTGCACTTGCGCGATCGGGCCGCGGGATAGCGGCGGCGTGATCGGCAGCGACTTCCGCGTGCATGGCGCCACCGGATTGCGGGTCGTCGACGCCTCGGTTTTCCCGCGCATCCCCGGCTTCTTCATCGCCAGCGCCGTCTACATGGTCGCCGAAAAAGCCGCGGAGGTGATCCTCTCTGCCTGATGCCGGTCGGGTTGGAGCTCACGATTGAGCCGACGATCGGGGTGTGCTACAATTGGCGCTACCCATCATCGGTGCTCTCCACGATGAAGTTTCCAACGGTTTGATTTGCAGATGTTTCGCCTCGCGGCCTGTCTGCTGGGGGCGCTGGCGGCGTTGTCGCCGGCATGGGGCGCCGACGCCTCGAAATGTGGAGCCAAACTGTTCGTCCTGTGGGGCGATGGCAATCACGACGACACCGCGGCATTAAACGCTTGGTTTCGCGGCGACGATGTGATGTGGGGACAAACCGGCCGTACCGTCGGCCCGCAGATCGCCGACCATGTCTTTCGCCTCAGCACAGCCATCTACATCCAGAGCGGCGCCGGCCGGCGCATCGAGCATTTCCAATTCGTCTGGCCGGAGCGCAAGGAACTGGTTGCCGGCGGCACGATCGTCTCCGGCACCGATCCGAACCAGCCGCCGGTCGCCGCCGGCCTGACCAAGATCGGCGCCGGGCCGAACGAAGGGATCCCGTTCCCCGACCTCACGCCAAAGCCCGCTGCGCACGACGACCGGACCGACTGCCTGGTCTCTTAGCGTCCCCGCAGTAGTCGCCGATCGACTGGCTCTGCTAGCTGCCGTCAGACCTGAGCGGGGTAGATCGGCTTGTAAGCCCGGGCGCGCACATGGGCATCGATGTCTTCCGGGCGCGCGATACCGGCGAGGTCGTGATCAAATATATATTCGGCGATTCGCGCGGCAGTGTGCAGCGATGCATCGAAGATGTTGCTGGTCGGCGGATAAATCAGGCCAGTGGCGAGATTGGCTTCGGTGACCTGTTCTGCGACGGCGCGGGCGGCAATGATGAACATCTCCTCGGTGACCCGCTTGGCTTCCGTCGCCAGCACCGCCATGCCCATCGCGGGGAAGATGTAGACGTTGTTGCCCTGACCGGGGACGAGGGTCTTGCCGTCGATCTGCACCGGCGGGAATGGGCTGCCGCTGGCAAACACCGCCCGGCCGCCCGACCATTTATAGGCCTCCTCCGCCGTGCATTCCGAACGGGAGGTCGGGTTCGAGTAGGGGAAGATGATCGGCCGCTCGTTGATCTGGGCCATTGCCTCGATCACCGGCTGGTTGAACAGTTTCGGGACCGTGCTGACCCCGATGATGCCGGTGGGCTTGATGGCCTCGACAGCGGCAACGAACGTTGCGATCGGCGCGTGCGCATGCGCGAAGGGTTTCTGGAAATCGGCCAGGTCCGTGCGGGAGGTGACCATCAGGCCGTTGATGTCGAACAGCCAATTGCAGGCGCGCGCCCGGTCGATCGGCAGGCCCTCCAGCGCCATGGCCTCGCTGATCAGCTCGGCGATGCCGGTGGCGGCCGAGCCGCCGCCGAGAAACAGGAACCGCTGCTCGGTGAGTTTCTGTCCGGTGATCCGCAGCGCCGCGAGGATCCCGGCCAGCGCGACCGCGGCGGTGCCCTGAATATCGTCGTTGTAGGTACAGATTTTGTCCCGGTAGCGCGCCAGGATCGGCACCGCGTTGATGTTGGCAAAGTCTTCCCATTGCAGGCAGGTTTTCGGAAACAGCTTCTGCACCGTCTCTACGAACTCGTCGATGAAGGCGTCGTATTCCGCGCCGCGCACGCGGTTCTGGCTCAGGCCGAGATAGAGCGGGTCTTCGAGTAGAGCCTGGTTGTTAGTGCCGACGTCGAGCATGACCGGCAGGGTCAGCTGCGGCGGCACCCCGGCGCAGGCGGTGTAAAGCGCGAGCTTGCCCACCGGAATGCCCATGCCGCCGACGCCGAGGTCGCCCAGACCGAGGATCCGCTCGCCATCCGTCGCCACGATGAAGCGGACGTCCGGCAGCGGCCAATTGGCGAGCAGGTCGCGCAGCCGCCCCTTTGCTGATATCGGCAGGTACATGCCCCGCGCGGCGCGGAAGATATGGTTAAACTTTTGACAGGCCTCGCCTACCGTCGGGGTATAGACGAGCGGCATGAAACTCGCCGGGTCCGACATTAGAACGGCAAAGAACAGGACCTCATTACGGGACTGTAGATCTGTCAGAAAGAGGTATTTCTGCAGGTCGTTGTCGAGCAGTGCAAGTTGAGTGTGAACGCGGGCGATTTGGGTCTCGAGCGTGTCGGCCACTGGCGGCAGCAGCCCCTCGATGTGCAACGCGCGGCGATCCGCCGGCGGAAAAGCGCTGCCCCGATTGAGGTGGGGGTTGTGCAACAGGTCGGCTCCGGTCGGTACCGGATGGATAGACTCTGGCATGATCCTCACCTTCCGCGTTTAAGCCACATCACTGGTTGGCTAAGCCTTGGTGGCGACATACGGCTCGACCATCTTGATCGGATCCACGACGCGATCAAATTCAGCCTCCGTGACGTAGCCGAGGTCGAGCGCTGCCGCCTTCAAGGTCAGGTCGTGGTCCATCGCATGGTGCGCAATCTTTGACGCTTTGTCGTAGCCGATGACCGGCGCGAGCGCGGTCACCAGCATCAAGGAGCGATCCACGTATTCCTTGATTTTTTTAAGATTCGGCTTGGTGCCCTCGACCAGGTATTTGCGGAAGTTCGTGCACCCGTCGGTCAGTATCGTGATCGAATGCAAGACGTTGAAGATGATCAGCGGCTTGTAGACGTTCATCTCCAGATATCCGCCGGCGCCGCCGAAGCCCACCGCTACGTCGTTCCCCATCACCTGCACCGCAATCATCGTCAACGCCTCGGCCTGCGTGGGATTGACCTTCCCGGGCATGATCGACGAACCCGGCTCGTTCTCCGGGATCAGCAATTCGGCGAAACCGGCGCGCGGGCCGCACGACATCAGCCTGATATCGTTGGCGATCTTGTAGAGCGAGACGGCCAGGGTCCGAAGCGTGCCGGACAAATGCACCAGCGCGTCATGCGCGCCCTGCACGGCAAACTTGTTTGGTGCGCTGACAAAGGGCAACCCGGTCAGCCGGGCGAGTTCGGCTGCTGCTGCCTCGGCGAAACCAGGTGCGGCGTTGATCCCGGTGCCCACGGCAGTACCGCCGAGCGCTAAGCGGTAGACGCCATTGAGGGCCTCGTCGATCCGCTCCAGATCGTCCGCCAGCATGCCGGCATAGCCCGACCATTCCTGCCCGAGCGTGATCGGCGTCGCGTCCTGCATATGGGTGCGGCCGATCTTGACGATGTCCTTCCACGCCTCCGCCTTGGCCGCAATCGCGTCGTGCAGCGCGCGCACCGCAGGGATCAGACGCTCCGTCACCCCGAGCGCCGCCGCGATATTCGTCGCCGACGGAAACGTGTCGTTCGACGATTGCGACATGTTGACGTGGTCGTTGGGATGCACCGGCGCCTTGCTGCCGAGATCAGTGCCGGCGATCTGGCTGGCGCGGTTGGAGATCACCTCGTTCACGTTCATGTTGAACTGCGTGCCGCTGCCGGTCATCCAGACGTGCAGCGGAAACATGTCCTGATGCTCGCCCGCCAGTATCTCGTCGGCGACTTGGACGATCAGCGCGTGGACCTTGCCGTCCAGCCGTTTGCTCGCGTAATTGGCGTTGGCCGCGGCCTTTTTCAGGATGGCGTAGGCGCGGACCATCTCGCGCGGGATCAGATCCTTGCCAATGCTGAAATGCTCCAGCGACCGCTGAGTCTGCGCTCCCCAGAGCTTGTCGGCCGGCACCTCGACCTCGCCGAGACTATCGTATTCCCTACGAAACTCGGTCATGGTGCGGTCTCCGTCGCACGCTTAGCTTATGTCAGCCTATCAGCCTGGGGATGGCGGGGAAAGCGTGCTCGCCGCGCCGACCTGCTTGCGGCCGCGGGGGGCATCGCCCGTGCGGAGCGCTTCCGTAGAATAGGGAATAGGACAGGAGTCTATGGCCACAACCGTTGCCGACCAGATGGTCGAGACCCTCGCCGCTGCCGGGGTACAGCGCATTTACGGCATCGTCGGCGACAGCCTGAACGGCTTCACCGACGCGTTGCGCCGCCATGGCGGGATCGCCTGGCTGCACCTCCGCCACGAAGAAGTCGCCGCCTTTGCCGCCGGCGCCGAAGCGCATCTAACCGGGGAGCTCGCGGTCTGCGCCGGCAGTTGCGGCCCGGGCAATCTGCACCTGGTCAACGGCCTTTACGACTGTCACCGCTCGCGCGTGCCGGTGGTCGCAATCGCCGCCCATATTCCCTCGCCCGAGATCGGCGCCGGCTATTTCCAGGAGACCCACCCGGAGCGCCTGTTCCAAGAGTGCAGCAGCTATTGCGAGCTGGTCTCTACGCCCGAACAGATGCCGCGCGTGCTCGAGATCGCGATCCGCCGGGCGACGGCCGAGCGCTGTGTCAGCGTCATCGTGATCCCCGGCGACGTGGCGCTAAAACCCGTCGCCGCGGCAGCCGCGCCCAGACCCCTCGGCCTGGTCCCGTCACGGCCTATCGTGACCCCGTCGGAGGAAGCGCTCGGCCGCCTCACCGGCATGCTAAATGACGCCGAGCGGGTGACCCTGCTGTGCGGCGGCGGCTGCCAAGGCGCGCATGGCGAAGTGCTGCAGCTCGCGGAGGCGCTGAAAGCGCCGGTCGTCCACGCGCTCCGCGGCAAGGAATATGTCGAGTGGGAAAACCCCTACGATGTCGGCATGACCGGGCTGATCGGCTTCTCCTCCGGCTATTACGCGATGGAGAGCTGCGACGCGCTGTTGATGCTCGGCACCGATTTTCCCTATCGGCAGTTCTACCCGCAGACCGCGCACATCGCCCAGATCGACATCAGGGCGGAAGTGATCGGCCGCCGCGCGCCGGTCGAGATCGGAGTGCTCGGCGATGTCGGCGCGACCTTGCGGCTGCTGCTCCCGCGTCTGCAGAGCAAGTCGTTCGGCGGCCATCTCGGCGCCGCGGTAAAGCATTATCAGGAAGCGCGCCGAGGGCTCGACGACCTTGCTACCGGCCGTCCCGGCGGGGTGCTTCACCCGCAGCACATCGCGCGCGCGGTCAGCGAAATGGCGAGCAGCGACGCGATCTTCACCTGCGATGTCGGGCTGCCGACGGTATGGGCGGCGCGCTATCTGGCGATGAACGGAAAGCGTCGGCTGATCGGCTCGTTCTGGCATGGCTCGATGGCCAATGCCTTGCCGCAGGCGATCGGCGCCCAGGCCGCCTTTCCGCAGCGTCAAGTTGTATCATTATCGGGCGACGGCGGCTTTTCGATGCTGATGGGAGACTTATTGAGCCTGGTCCAGCTGAAATTGCCGGTGAAAATCGTCGTCTTCAACAATAGCGCGCTCGGCTTTGTCGAGCTCGAACAGAAATCGACCGGATTTCTGAATAGCGGCACCGATCTCGTCAATCCGAACTTCGCCGCATTGGCCGAGGCGGTCGGGATCAAGGGCGTGCGCATCGAAGACCCAGCCGATGTCGAAGCAAAGCTACGCGAGGCGCTGATCCATCCCGGTCCAGTGCTGGTCGACGCCGTGGTGAACCGCATGGAGCTGGCAATGCCACCCCGGGTCACCGCCGAGATGGCCAAGGGCTTCACCCTCTACATGCTCAAGGCTGTCATGAGCGGCCGCGGCGACGAGATCGTCGAACTCGCCCGCACCAACCTCAGACGGTAAGGCGTTCGGACCGCCGCTACTCAGCGGCGGCCAGCAGCGGCGGCTGGACGGCGGCGCGCTCGGCCCGGGCCATCGGCTGCGGCCACCAGCGGTCCTCCCATTCGGAGAACAGGCCCTTGAGCTGCGGCAATACGCGATCGGCGAAGAGCTTGGTGTTGTAGGCCGCCAGCTCCTTGCCCATGCTGCCGAACTGCAAGAGCAGCATCAGGTGGCCGACATTAAGGTCGGTCGCGACCTCGGTCAGCTGTTCGACGACCTCGTCGGGCGAGCCGACGATGACATAGCCACGGTCGACGATGTCGCTGATGTCGGTCGTCGCCCGCGCCTTTTGGCGGGCGTCGAGGCTCGCCGCGCGGCCGATCTGGCCCTGGATCCCGGCGCGCTGCGTCGCTTCGGTGATATAGCCGGGCGGCATCGCCCAGCGCGGGTCGACGCGCAGGCAGCGGCCATAGAAATATTCGGCCGGCTCCTTGTAGAGGCGCATCGCCTCGTCGCGGTTCTCGGCGACGCCGACGAATTGCAGGAAGCCGGCGCGGTACGGGTTCCGGTCCTTGCCCAGCCGCGCCATCTCGTCCCAAAAGCCCTGCATCGTGGCGCGCCCGTCCTTGAAGCCGAAATAGGACAGGTAGGCGTATACGTAGTCCATCTGGGCGCACCACTGCCAAGTCTCGACCGAGCCGCCGCCCGGGATCCAGATCGGTGGATGCGGCTTCTGCACCGGGCGCGGCCAGATGTTGACGTAGCGCTGCTGGTTGAAGCGGCCGTTGAAGGCGAAGGTGTCCGGTTCGGTCCAGGCGCGCAATACCAGATCGTGCCCCTCGTGATAGCGCTCGCGCAGGCTCGACGGGTTCTGGCCATAAGCAAAGCAGGTGTCCATCGGCGTGCCGACCGGGAAACCGGCGATCAGCCGCCCGCCCGAGATCACGTCGATCATCGCAAACTCCTCGGCCACCCGGGTCGGCGGATTGTACAGCGCCAGCGAATTGCCCATCACACACAGGGCAACGTCGCTGGTCCTGCGGGCCAGCGAGGAGGCGATCAGGTTGGGCGACGGCATCAGCCCGTAGCCGTTCGAATGGTGCTCGTTGACGCAGACCGCGTCGAACCCGCATTCGGCGGCGAATTCGAGCTCGTCCATAAAGTCGTTGTACATGTGATGGGCGCGCCGCGGGTCGAACAGCGAGGAATGGATGTCGACCCACACCGAGGGATGCTTCTCGCGGAAATCATCCGGCAATTCCGTGTAGGGCATCAGGTGAAACCACATCAGCTTCATCGCGCTTACTCCGCAGCATCGTTCCTAAGACGAGCCTGACCTCGGCCCGCATCCGCGTCAATCGGATCGTTACCGCACATTGAGGATTGACCTAGGCGGGATCCGCGCGCGGTAATCGCGGACGGTGAGAGAGTGATGACCGCACCTCCCTTTGCCCCGATCCTCGAAACGGCGCACGCCCGTCTTGGCGCCGCGGCGTTGGCGGCGCGCTTGGCACAACCGCGCAGCCCAGCCGAGCTCGAAGCTCTGGGCGATGACCGGTATCTGTCGCAAATGTCGCTGCGCATTTTTCGTGCCGGACTCAAGCACAGCCTCGTCGACGCGAAATGGCCGGCCTTCGAGGAAGTCTTTGGCGATTTCGAGCCGCGCCGGATACGGGCGATGCCGGACGAAGCGCTCGAGGCGCTGCTGGGCGATCGGAGGCTGATCCGCCACTGGGGCAAGCTCAAAGCGGTCCGCGACAACGCTGCGGCGATGATCGCGGTCGCCGAGGAGCACGGCAGCTTCGGCGCCTGGATCGCACGCTGGCCGGCGACCGACATCGTCGGGCTGTGGGAGGCGCTGGCCAAGCGCTTCAGCCAGATGGGCGGCAATTCCGGGCCGACCTTTCTGCGCATGGTCGGCAAGGACACCTTCATCCTGACGCACGCCGTCGGCGCGGCGTTGAAGCGCTGGGGCGCCGTCGAGGGGCCGGTGAAAAACCGCCAGGACCGCGCCAATCTCCAAATCTGCTTCAACGCCTGGGCCGCCGAGGCCGGCCGGCCGCTGTGCCAACTCAGCCAGATCCTCGCCGCCTCGATCGAGGATTGAGGATCAGGTGAGCCGCGGGCCCGACCCCTATCGGCTACGGCTCGCCTCGGCGCTAACCGGCTATTGGGTCAGGCGTAGAGCCAGCAGCGACTTCGCGATATCCTGGAACACTGTCTGGAGGTTGCTTGTGGTTGCGGCCTCGAAATACCCCCCGGTGTTGCCGGGACAATTTTGCAGGTCGGTGTTGCTGGCGCCGTCGCTGCCGAGGCCGATCGTGTAGATGACAAAATTGCCGCTGGCCGCCATGTTGCTGCAAACGTCTGCCAGGCGCGTCCCCAAATTGGTCACCGCCGTTCCCGTGCTCGTTGTGCCGATCTTGCCGTCGGTGATCTGGCCGAGGCCGGTTATGTTGTCCGTCGAAGGCCACTCCTCAGTCCCATCGGTCATCAGCACCACGACTTTCTTCCATCCGGTGCTGGAGGCATTGCTGTAGCTTAGCGGATGGCCGTTATTCGACGTGAACGGCCCGTTCGACGAAAGCGCCCGCCAGCCCCAAATCATACCGATATGGACCTGAGTGCCGCCGGCCTCGCGGGGCCACATGCTGCTGATCGTATTGAGGATCGTGGTCTTGCCCGCGGCGGTGGTCGCGTCGGTGAGCGAAATCATCGGCACCGGGCAACCCTGGTTCGGGCCGTATAAAGTCAGCCAGTCCGAAACGACCGCGCCCTGGGTTTCCGTGGCCGTGCTCTGGGCTTTGACGCCATTTGTTGCCCAGTTATTACCCGAGTCGTTGGCCCACCACAGTGGGTACCAATTCGGCCAGCCGCCCGCGGGCTCGCTGTAATCGGGATCGGTGACCGCGGCGTTGACGACCCCGGTGCCGGCACTGTTCTCCGCGGAGCTGGTCGGTTCGATGACGCAGCCACCCCACTTCTGTGTCGTCGACGACCCCGCGGGACTCGCCGAGTTATACGTCGAATCGTAGGTAAGCGGCGAAAACTCCGCAAGCGCGGTATCGCAACACGTGCCCGTCGCGCTGGAAAAATTGCTCGGCGTCGTCGCGGCGTTGGAGATCGTCAACGTGCCGGTGCCGGCCGCGAACTGTGCCGCGGTGCCGGTGACGGCGGTTATCGTCGTGTTGGCGGGAATGCCATTGCCGACGATCACGTTGCCGACCGACGGAAGGGCGTTGAAATAGACGCCGGTCACCGCCGTGTTGCCGGTCGTCGTGGTAGCCCCGAGATTGGTGAAGGTCAAGGCGTCGCCCGCCGCCGCACCTGTCGCGCTGGCAGAAAGCGTCAGCGTTTTCGCCGAGGTGTTGACCGAAGTCACATAGGTATTGGCGGGTATCTTTCCCGATGCGTCGGTCACCGTCATGCCGACCACGATACTGTTGAGGCTAGTAGTGCTGCCGGCAAGACTGCTGACATTCGTGCTGCTCGCTGTGGTGCCGGCAAGGCTGAAGGTCAGCGGCACCGCGGCCGCTTCGGTCTTTGACGGCTTAGCAGAGAGAGTGATTTGTGTCGCGCTGACGACGGTCGCAACCGTGGTTCCGGCAGCGATGACCCCTGCCGTCGAGCTGGTGACTGCCATCCCGGCAACGATGTTGTTGGTCGTAGTGCCGGTCGCCAAAGTGATAGTCGTGGTGGCTGTCGACGTTGTCGCTGTCGCGGCGTAGGTGGTCGGATCGGTATACCCAGGGCTCGTAGTGTTACCGCTGGTGGGGCCGACGGCCAGTGAGTTGCCGGTGAAGGTCAGGTTCGCGCTCGAGGAAATTGTAATCGACGAAGCGCCGACGCTGCTGACCGTCGCAGGACTTGGAATGCCGTGTCCGTATATGGACATTCCCTGCAGAATGGCGGCGGTACCCGCAACCGAGCCGCTTGGGGTAAGCATTGAGACGCTCGAGATCGTGCTGCTGCCACTGGTCGTGGTGCCGACAAATGGGGTCACCGGCATTATATTGCCGCGCAGATCGGTGAAATCGCCGCCTGTGGTCGCGATGCCGCTGCAGCTGGTCGCTCCGGTGCACAGCGCATTGCCGACATTGACCGTGGTCACATAGGGGACGACGCTAATGTAGAGCTGCTGAGCGCTGCTGATGGCGTTGGTCAGCGTGTCGACGAACTGCGTCGCGGCGTTGATCAGGGTGCAGATGCGGCTCCCATTGGCTGGGTTGGTGCAAGTCGTGTCCGTTGCTACCACCCCGGTTCCACAGGTGGCATTGCTGTAATTGGGCGCACCATCGTTTGGGCCGCACAGCATAGATCCGGTATTATCGAGTACGACGGCGATTTCTAATCCGGTGGTCTTCTGGGTTTGCGCGGTAGCCGTCACGGTGATGCTGTCGATGCCGATAATCCGCATCAGGGTCATCGGTACCGTGGCTTGCGCTTGATAATTGACGGTCGATGCGCTCAGGCTGGCGGTACTGGGCACCGGAGTGACGGTGGCGGTAGCTCCGCCGAGCGCCGTCGCCGGATAATTCGCAGTGAAATAATTTTGCAGGTCTGTCGCCAACTGCGCCGCGGTTTGATTAGATTGCGACCCCACCGCCAACGCCGCCGCGTCGAGCGCGGCGCCGAGCCGCACTTTTACGGCATAGGCGCGCCCGATGTCGACCGCCATGCCCGCCGCGATAAAAATGGGAATTGCGCAGAGAGCAAAGATTATCGCGACGATCCCCTCCTGCCGTTTGATGAGCCGGCGTAGGCTCGTAATGACGGCCGCAATTGAATGAAGCATCGCCACGCCTCCTTATGATCTCTAGCTTTCGCTCACGGACAGACGCTGCCGGCATTCAAATATGTCGCCACGCAGTTGGTGTAGCGCGGCCGATTGAAGGCTATTTCTGATAGCGTATAGGACGAATTCAATACATGACTGAACGATGAGGTGTAGGCGTATGTCAGCTGGGCGACAATCACGCTATCGGTCGACCCATTGGTTTCGCTACCAAGGTTCGCCAGATTTTGGCTGCTGGAAATATTGGCGATGGTGAGCGCGGTGGCGTTGTTAAACTCGTAATGCCAGTCGATCACCGGACTACCGGTACTGTATGTTACGCTGGCATAGGCGATCTTGAGTTGGGTACCGCTCGTCGGCAGCGGCGACAACACCTGTTCGACCGCGTTGGTAAAGCCAGTAAAGTTCGTGCTTTGAAGCACAGTGTTGACCGTGGCCTGGGCGACCAGATCAGCTGCCGTCTCGGCCGCATCCTCCAGCTTCATGTAGGCCAGGACGAGGCTGGCGGCCTCGTAGCTGCCAAAAAAAATTATCATCATGATCGGAACGATCAGCGCAAACTCGATCGCTACTACGCCCGAGCGATCGCGGGCGAGGTTGATGACTCGCGTATTCCGCGACCATCGCTCGATCATGTGAACGGTTCGTTCTGAAAGATTACGGTTGATGTCAACGTTATGCCGCCGGTGCCGGGGTTCGCGCCCCCGGCGCTAAGGGGACCGGTCCAGCAGCTGCCGCCGCTCATGCACGCTCCGACCCATGGTACGATGAAGGATCGGGTATAGGTGGCCCGAACCGCGACGATCTGGCCGCCAGTGCCGGGCCTGAAATTACATTGCGTGCCACTCCCGACCTGGTTGTTGTTTAACGTGCAGGGCGTAAAACTAACTGAACCAAAACTGGCGAAGGTCTGGACTTCGAAAATGACGTTGCTGTCGCATTTGGCGACCGACATCAGCGGTGCCATTTCGGAGCACAGCAGGGTCTGGAACGTGGTAATCGGGCTGCTCTGGGACTGGACCTGGCCGGTACGGATCAGCCGCGCTGCGTCGCGCGTCGCGCCATCCAGCAGCGATTGGGTGGTAAGGGTCAGACCGAGTTCGACGATCACCAACAGCAGCAGCAAAAAGATCGGCCCAATTAACGCAAACTCGACGGCGATAGCGCCCCTTGCATCACGCGCGACGTGGCGAAATTTCCGCATTGGGAAAGCCCTGTCTCCACTCGACGGCGCTTTGCCAGCGGCGGACCGAAACGGGCTTGGGGCGAAAAGACGCCACATTTGCACTTTGCGATCCCTCGCAGCCTTTCGGCGGGGTCGGCTGTTGCTGCTCTCTAGGTTTGAGCACTCACGAGCGCCGACCCGCGCGTTCGATCATCAAGCAAAATTATTTAGCCCGGGTTAAAATTGGGTTACTGAGACCAGTCTAGCTGCGCGGGATCGACGCGCGACCGTCGCCCGGGCGAGGCAGCGGGTCGGCCCGCTCTCGCCTTGCACCTCACCCGCGGCGGAGCAAGGCGTCGGCGACTTCGACAAAGCCGCTGCCGCCGCCGCCCTGGGTCACCCATTGCGGCGGCGTGGCCATGCGATCGACATAGCGGCGCACCGTCGCGACGCCGACCGAATTCGGAAAAAAGCCGAACATCGGCTTCGTCGTTGAGCGAATTGCCGACATAGATGAAGGCTTCGCGGTCGCGCTCGATATCGGTCGCGAACAGCTCCGCCAGCATCCGGCGGGTCATCGCCAGCTTGTCGAAACCGCCGAACCAGCCGAGCACCCACAGCGAATTCACGACCGTGCGCGCGCCTGCTTCGGCAAGTTCAGCAACGATTCGCTCCGACACCGGCGGCGAGGTGTTGCGAAATGCGAGCGTCGATTTCGCGATAGGCCTGATCGGCCGCGAGCGCGGCGCCCGGAATCAGCGCCTCGACCCTTGCGCCCAATTCGCGTCAGCCGCTCGCGGTCGCGCCGACGGTCGGGTGCGGACGCCCAGAAATGGCGCTCGGTCGTCCCCGAGGCCGGATCATGGCGGAAGCACAGCCCGCCATTCTCGCCGATGACCGCGGCAACCGGCCACATCCGGCACATCAGATCGCACCACCCTGCCGGCGCGGCGGTGATCGGAATCACCCGAAAGCCCGCGTCAAGAGCCGCTCGAGCGCATCGTAAGCGGCGGCCGGCAGCCGCGCCCCGTCGGTCAAGGTGTCGTCCACATCGGTCAGCACAAAGCGGATCGAGCCGAGCCGGGCGGCAGGGAATTGGGCGAACGGTTGCATCGCGAGCCTACCTTGCCGGAGGGAAATCCCTTCCCTCGATATGCCCCTTGTGCTAGCGCACGCCCATATGTAAATGCGCGATCAGGCGGACAATGGCCGCGACCCGCGCGGAGAACGAGAGGATGCAGAGCCAGAATCGGTTTTTCGACGATCTCGCCCGTGTCGCCGCCGGGCGCGATGGGCACGCTGTCGGGGGTCAAAAGCGAGGTCGAGTTGCGGCTGCGCGAGCAGCTCGAACGGGTGCTCGCCGGCATGGATCTGGTTACCCGCGACGAGTTCGAAGCGGTCAAGGCGATGGCGGCCAAGGCCCGCGCCGAGCAGGAGGATGCTGGCAAAGCGGCTGGCGGAGCTCGAAGGCTTGCTCGCCGCTCTGCGCGACCGCCAGCCGCCGCCCGACCCCCCGGCCCCGATCCCTCCGACTACGACTTGATCCTTGTGACTCGGATTTGAGACCATTTTGTCGAGCCGCCCGAAGGAGCGCCCGATGACCTCCGTTGCCCTCTCCGAACCGACCCCTTTTTCCGGCAACCCGATCGATCTCGTCGAAGAGATCGTCAGCGCCAATGATTGGGCGCACGACCGGGCCAGCGAGGAGGAGTTGGTCGTCGAGATTTCCGGCCGCTGGTGCGATTACCGGCTTTATTTCGTCTGGCAGGAGGAAATCTGCGCGATGCATTTCTCCTGCGGGTTCGACATGAAGGTGCCGAAAGGCCGCCGCGCCGCGGTCTACGAGCTGTTGGCGCTGGCCAACGAAAAGCTGTGGCTCGGGCATTTCGACCTGTCGGCCGAGGACAACTCGCCGGCCTTTCGCCACGCGGTGCTGTTGCGCGGCGTCGGTGGTGGCGAGCGCCGAGCAGGTCGAGGATCTGGTCGATATCGCGCTCTCCGAATGCGAGCGCTTTTACCCGGCGTTTCAGCTCGTGCTGTGGGGCGGCAAGAAGCCGGCCGAGGCGATGGCGGCGGCGATGATCGACCCGGTCGGAGAAGCCTGAGGGCGAGGCGGCACGCGATGGGCGGCGCAGCCCGGCGAACGCGGCGATGCCGCGCGCGGCGCACGCTCGTCCTCGTCGGCTGCGGCAAGATGGGCTCGGCGCTGCTGCGCGGCTGGCTCGCCGGCGGCGCCGGCTTCGCGCTTTCTCGTGGTCGAGCCGGCCGGGCCGCCAGCCGGGCTTCGCGGCCTGGCCGGCCGTCTCGTGGCACCGCACGGCCGAGGATCTGCCGGGCGAGCCCGCGCCCGACGCGGTCGTTTTCGCGGTCAAGCCGCAAGTCATCGACGCAGGTGCTGCCGGTCTATCGCCGCTGGGCCGGGCCGCGAGACCCTGTTCCTCTCGATCGTGGCCGGCAAGACGATCGCCGGAATCAGCCCGCCATCTCGGCCCGGCGGCGCTCGTCCGGACCATGCCCAACACGCCGGCCGCGATCGGGCGCGGGATCACCGTCGCCTGCGCCAACCCGCGGGTCACCGCCGGCGCAGCGCCGGCTCTGCGACGAATTGCTCGCCGCCGCCGGCGAAAGCGCCTGGGTCGAGGACGAGGCGCTGCTCGACGCGGTGACCGCGGTTTCCGGCAGCGGCCCTGCCTATGTCTTTCTGCTGATCGAGGCGCTGGCGCAGGCCGGCCGGGCGGCGGGGCTGCCGCCGGATCTCGCCGCTGCGTCTGGCGCGCAGCACCGTCGCCGGATCGGGCGAGCTCGCCCGGCGCATCCGACGAGAGCCCGGCGCAGCTGCGCGAGAACGTCACCAGCCCCGGCGGCACGACGCGCGCCGCTCTCGACGTGCTGATGGCCGAGGACGGCTTGCTATCGCTGATCGGGCGCGCGGTCGCCGCGGCGGCGGCGCGCTCGCGCGAATTGGCGAGCTGAGCCGGGACCGCCGGAGATTTGGGACATGGCCAAGAGCGCCGGCAGGGGCGGCGGAGCGCGGACGCAGGCCGCAACGGCGGCGCCGACACCGCCGGCGAGGCCGACCGGATCATCGACGCGGCGCTTGCCCGCATCGCGCAGGAGGCTGGCGGCGGCTGTCGCTGGCTGCGATCGCCGGCGAAGCCGGGCTGCCGATCCTGCGCGTCTACCGATCTTCCGTTCGAAGCAGGCGATCCTGTGCGGGTTTTTCCGGCGGATCGACGAGGCGGTTCTCGCCGAGCCGCCTGCCGGCAGAGGAAGACGAGCGGCCGCGCGATCGGCTGTTCGATCTCCTGATGCGGCGATTCGACGCGCTTCGGCCCTACAGACCGGCCCTCGATGTGCTGCGCCGCGAATTGCCCGGCGACCCGGCGTCGGCGCTCGCGTCGCCGCGGCGCTGGCTGCGCTCGATGCGCTGGATGCTCGAAGCCGCCGATATCCCCACCGCCGGGCTGCGCGGCGCCGTTGGCGGTCAAGCTGACCGGGGCGGCCTATTTGGCGGCGATGCGCGTGTGGCGTCGCGACGATTCGCCGGACCTCGCGCAGACCATGGCGGCGCTCGATGCGCGGCTGCGCCGCATCGAACGCTGGCTCGCGCCGAGCCGGCCGTTGCGCCGCCGACGGCGAGCACTGCCGGCTGCCTAATTTTGCTGCACTGCGAAAAACTTTCCTTGACGGCGGCCGGGCGACCGCCGATATTTTGGGCGTTGTGCAGCGCACAATAACCCGCAGCCCTGAATGGAACCCCAACCATGGATGCCCGTCCGAGCTTTTTCGATTTCGACGTGACCAAGATGATGGCCGATTTCCGCTTTCGCCCGTTCGACGTCGAAGCGCTGATGGCCTGCCAGCGCCGCAACATCGAGGCGCTGAGCCAGGCCAACCAGCTCGCCGTCGAAGGCGTCCAGGCGGTTGCCCGGCGTCAGATCGAGATCGCCCGCCAGGCCTTCGAAGACTTGTCGACGCTGTTCCGCGACCTCGCCCAGCCGGTCCTCGACCGAGGACCGCATCGCCAAGAACACCGAATACGCCAAGCAGATGCTCGAAAAGAGCGTCAATCACGGCCGCGAGATCACGATGCTGGCGACCAAGGCCGGCACCGAGGCGGCCGATGTTCTGCGCAAGCGCGCGAGCGAGAGCCTCGACGAGCTGGGCGAGATGGCAAAGCAGCAAGCCGCGCACTGACTGCAAGGCTTATTCTACTGGGAGGCCGTCCCGCGCCTGCGGGACGGCCTTTTTGCGTTCATGTTCGCAGCATCGCGCCCTCCGGGTCACCTTGGCAGGTGAACGCGGGCGCGCAGACCGCCCTGCGGCGAATTTCGAGCCGGACGTCGCCGCCATGGCCGCGCGCCACGTCGCGCGCGATGGTCAGGCCGAGCCCGACCCCGCCGGTCGACGGGTTGCGCGAGGGATCGAGGCGGATGAAGGCCCGGAACACGCGGTCGCGCTCGGCCGACGGGATGCCCGGCCCGTCATCGTCGACGAGGATGTCGATGCCGTCGGCGACCGGCAGCGCCGTCAGCCAGACATGGCTGCCGTAGCGGCGGGCATTGCCGATCAGATTGGCGAGGCAGCGCCGCAGCGCGTTCGGCCGGACCGGCATCACGTATTCGGCCGGCGGCGGTCAACGACAGCGGCGTCCCCTCGCGCCGCATCGCCGCGGCGACATCCTCGAGCAGCAGCGCGATGTCGGTTTCGACCGGCGGCTTCGGTGCCCTCGCCGCGGACAAAGTCGAGATAGCCGTGCACCATGTGCTCCATCTCGGCGACATCCGACTTCAGCTCCTCGACCGCCGGATCGTCGCCGAGGATCGCCAAGCGCGAGCTTCATCCGGGTCAACGGCGTGCGCAGATCGTGCGACACGCCGGCCAGCATTTGCGTGCGCTGGCGGATCTGGCGCTGGATGCGGTCGCGCATCGTGATAAAGGCGACCGCCGCCTGGCGCATTTCGACCGCGCCCTCGATCTTGAAAAACGGCACCGGGCGGCCTTTGCCGAACCCGTCGGCCGCCGCCGCCAGACGGCGCAGCGACTTTACCTGATTGCGCAGGAACAAGGCCGCCACCGCCAGCAGAACCAGCGAGGAGCCGACCATCCACATGACGAAGATGTAGGTCGTCGGAGCTGTACAGCCGGTTCCGCGGCACCTCGACCGTCAACACGCCCTTGGGCAGCTGCACCCTGATCCGCAGCCCATCGCGGATCGTCGAGCCGGTCGATCCGCCACGGCCGGCCGACCCGGCCGCGCATCGCCTGGTTCAGCTGGTCCTCGATCAGCGTGCCGCTCGGGCGGCAGCGGCGGCGGCAGGCGCGCGCCGCGGTGCGAGGGTGAAGTCGAGGTCGGTCAGCAGCCCCGCGCGTTCCAGCAGAGCTCGGGTTGCGGCCGGTCGGAGCCGGCGAGCTGGATCGCCTCGATTGTCAGCCCGATGTCGCCGGCAACGCCGGTCGACAGCCGCCAGGATATCGCCGCCCAGTGCCGATCGTAAAAGATCCAGGTGGCGATCGCCTGCAGCAGAATGAGCGGCATGACGATGATCAGCAGCGAGCGGCCGAACATCGTGCGCGGCAGCAGCCGCTTGATCCAGCCGCGCGGATGGATATCGCGCTCGCCCGACGATTTCGGCCTCGGCCTCCTCCGCGGGATCGCGCCGCCGCCGGCGCCCAGATCGGCTGGGTCTCAATCCGGCTTGAGGACATATCCGGTGCCGCGGACGGTCTGCAGGTAGCGCGGGAAGCGCGGATCGCGCTCGATCTTGCGGCGCAGCCGGGTCATCTGGACATCGACGTTGCGCACATTGCCGCTGAACTGCGCCGACAGCGACAGCTCCTCGCGCGAGACCGCCTCCCCCGCCTTCTGCGCCAGGCTGCCGAGCAGCCCGGCTTCGGCGGCGGTCAGGCGGATCAGGTCGCCGCCGCGGAACAGCTCGCCGCGGGCGAGGTCGAAGCGGCAGCCGCCAAAGCGGACCTCGCGGCGATCGGCGTCGGCCGCCGGTCGGCGCTGCAGCAGATTGCGGATGCGCAGCACCAGCTCGCGCGGCTCGAACGGCTTGGAGAGATAGTCGTCGGCGCCCTGTTCGAGCCCGTTGACGCGATCCTCGGGCTCGGCCATCGCGGTCAACAGCAGGACCGGCACCGCGACCCTCGCGCCGCAAGGCGCGGGTCAGGTCGAGCCCGCTCTCGCCCGGCATCATCACGTCGAGCACGACGAGGTCGAAGGCGAAGCTCGCCAGATTGGCGCGCGCCTCGCCCGCATCCGCCGCGGTGGTTACCCGGAACCCGCTCTCCGACAGATAGCGGCGCAGCAATTCGCGCAGGCGCGCATCGTCGTCGACGACGAGGAGATGAGGTTCGAGATCGCTCATCGCCGCAGATTATACGCCGGGTCGGCGGTCAACGCTTCCCGGTCGCCGCGGCCTCGAAACGGCGCCGGTCGTCGGCGTCGGCGATGATCCCCAGCAGCACCTTGCGGAAACCCTCGACCGCCGGCGCGCCGGCCTGGCGATATGCTTGGCGACGCGGGCGCGCTGCGGCGCCGACACTTCGCGCTCGAGCGCGCGGCCCTCGGCGGTCAGCTCGAGCAGCCGCTGCCGGCGGTCGTGCGGGCCCGGGCGCTGACGGATGAACCCCTGTCCGACCAGCTCGCCCAGAACGCGGCTCAGGCTCTGCTTGGTGATGCGCAGGATGCCGAGCAGCTCGCTGACCGTCATCTGCGGATGGCGGCCGACGAAATGGATCACCCGGTGATGCGCGCGGCCGAAGCCATAGCGCGCGAGGATCGCGTCGGGCTCGGCGGTGAAAGTCGCGATAGGCGAAGAACAGCAGCTCGATCCCGTCCCTGACCGCATCCTCGGCCGAGAACAGCGCGGCTCGGCATCCGGATTTTATGTCAGACATATTGACTTATCTCGCAACCTTGGATACCGTTTGGGTGTCCTCTTGGATATAAAGTTCCATCGCGACCGGGCCGGCGAGGTTCGCGACCAAGAGCCGGCTCCGACAGCTCCGGTGCAAGGAAGACATCCATGTCCATGATCCCCTTCGACGACCGCGACGGCTTCATCTGGTATGACGGCCGCCTGGTTCCGTGGCGCGACGCCAAGCTGCATGTGCTGAGCCACGGGCTCCATTATGCGAGCTGCGTCTTCGAAGGCGAGCGTGTCTACAATGGCGCCGTCTTTCGGCTCGACGATCACAACGAGCGGCTGGTCAACTCGGCGCGGATCCTGGGCTTCGAGGTGCCGGCCAGCATGGACGATCTGACCAAGGCGACCAAGGAGGTCATCGCCTCCAACAATATCGTCGACGGCTATGTGCGGCCGATCGCCTGGCGCGGCGCCGAGCAGATGGGTGTTTCGGCGCAGGCGACCAAGATCCACCTGGCGCTCGCCGCCTGGGAATGGCCGGCCTATTTCTCGCCCGAGGCGCGCGCCAAGGGCATCCGCATGAAATGGGCGCCGTGGGCGCGCCCGGCGCCGCACACCGCGCCGACCCAGGCCAAGGCGTCCGGGCTCTACATGATCTGCACGATGTCGAAGCACGACGCCGAGGCCGATGGCTGCGACGACGCGCTGATGCTCGACTGGCGCGGCCAGCTCGCCGAGGGCACCGGCGCCAACCTCTTCCTCGTCATCAATGGCGAATTGCACACCCCGACGCCGGATTGCTTTCTGAACGGGATCACCCGCCAGACCGTGATCGGCCTTGCCAAGAAGCGCGGCATCAAGGTCGTCGAGCGCGCGATCATGCCCGAGGAGCTCGCAAAGGCCGACGAGATGTTCCTGACCGGCTCGGCCGCCGAGGTGACCCCGGTCGGCGAGATCATCGGCGAGCGCGGCCATTACCGCTTCACCCCAGGCGCGATCTGCCGGCTGATGTGGGAGGACTACGACCGCACCGTCGGCAAGAAGGTCGCAACCGCGAGCGCGGCCTGACTGCGCCCTTCGCGTCCGCGCACGGAGCTTGGGCCCCGAATTTCTACTCGCAGGCCTTCAGCGTCTTGCCGCCACCAGCAAAAATGGCGGGCGATGCCGCTCATCTGCCAAATCAGGCCGCAAGCGGATCTGCTCTTCGGTCGGCCCCCATTCCTCAACGTGAGATATGGCGAAGCCGGCGCCGATTAGCATGTTGAGATAGGTGGCGACGGTTCGATGCTGCTTGATCACGCCCTTGGCGAGCCAGTCGGTCGAACGAGGCCCTTCATCCAAGTAAGAATCTGACCGGCCACGTATTGCAACCATCGGCGTTGCGAGACCAACCCGGCTTGGCAGGAGCGGTGAATATCGGATGTTCGACCGAGAAAACCAGGCTGGCGCCCGGCAACGAGCGACCGGTGCACTCTCCCACTAGCCTTTCCAGGTTTTCGACATAATGAAGGCCGAGCGAACTGTAGGCGAGGTCGAATGACCCCGCGGGCAACTCGAGGTCTTCCATATCGCGCCCTGCGTAGTCGACTGCCGGGTCCCGGGTGGTGGCCCGGGCCTGCGCCAGCATGCGCGCGGAAACATCGATACCGAGAACGCGGGCGGCTCCCTGCTGCCGCGCCCAGCGGCAAAACCAGCCGAAGCCGCAGCCGAGATCCAAGACGCCGCGCCCGCGCAAATCCGGCAGCAGAGAACGCAATGCCGGCCATTCCGGCGCACCGTCCAAGCCTTCGACCGAACGCCTCAACCGGCTGTATCCGGCAAAGAATTCCTCATTGTCGTAGATGTTCTGCGTCATCGTCGTGTCCCTTTGCGATGCCGCCGGCAGCGGGCCGTAGTCAGAAACCGGCTGCTCTCGCCGCATCGACCAGAGCTATCCTCGCCCGCCCGTTGCGCACATTCTCGGAGAGCCGCTATGCCGGATCATCTCTATAATCCGAAAGCAGCGCTGTTCTGCGCCTATCCGGCGATGAAAACGCTCTCCAAGCAAGCCAACGATCTCATGGAGGGGGCTGAAAAGACGCTTTCCGAGCGCGAACTGGCCGGTTGCGACACGAGCTGGGCGCGGGATCGTCTTGCGGAGGCGGAATGGCGCATCGGCTGCACAAGCGATCATGCGACGGCCTCATCTCGCCGTCGAGCGGCTGAAAATCCGCGCTCGAATGCGCCAATCCGCCGGACGGGCTGACCCAGGATTGCGGGGGCAGTTTTGCACCCGGCACCGACGTATGGTTCCTCAAGCTCGACCGGTCGACCGACCAACTTCTCGCCAGGGAATGGCCTTGGCGGGCCAAACCGACCTTTCTCGAACAAATCGACGATCCGGCGCGCATGGTTACGTATCTGCAGGATTTGTGCTGGTCCGATGTCAGGCGCTGCGGCCGGGATAATCGCAAGGAGCTGAACCTCGCAATATCCGTGATTGCGCGCCTGGTCCTGCAGGGAGGTCAGGCCGGCTATCTCAGCGGACCCGGCTTCCAGCCCGTGTTCGAGCGCTTCGTACGCGATTGGCAAGACCCGCAGACCGGCTTCTTCGGCATGACCTACATCATCGATGATGAGGGCAGCGAGATCAGGACCACCGATTTGAGCCTGACCTTTCACATGGCGCGCTATGTGCCACATCTGGTGCGCTGGTGGCCGACCCTGATCGACACCTTGCTCGGGATCCGCGAGCAACAATATCCGCAGGGCTGGATCCAAGACGGCAAGATGAGCAATCACAATAATTACGATGTTGTCGAGCTGTTCTATCGCGGTTGGAAGCACATGTCTCCGGGTCAGCGCCGGCTGGCGAGCCGAGCAGTAGCTACAATGTTCGAGTGGTGCCTAGCCCATTCGGTGGGACAGAACGGGGAAATTATCGAACCCGATAAAGGCGACATGATCCCCGACTCGTATTACTTCGCCGCAGCCTTTCTCGACACAATCGGTTTTTTCGACCGCGGCAAACGGTTCTGGACCGATCGGATGCTGCCCGACCCGGAGCCGATCAGAAAAGGTATGGTCGCCCAGCTGAGCCGCTTCAACGCCGATTTGACCGTCGTCGACGACACGCTCGAGCGGCTCCATGCCGGCGTGCGGCCGTGGTCGAACGCGATTCTGTAGCCGGACCGGCTGTCTGTCGCTGGAACCTCGTTCCCGCATCCCTTCCCAGCGCTCCTTCGCGGCGTCGTCCTCGGCGCGGGCTTCGACCCAGCGCTCGCCGTCGGGCGTCTCCTCGCTCTTCCAGAACGGCGCGTCGGTCTTCAGCCAGTCGATCAGGAAATGGCAGGCGGCGAGCGCGGCCTCGCGGTGCGGCGAGGCGGTGGCGACCAGCACGATGCGGTCGCCGGGTTCGAGCCGGCCGTAGCGGTGGATGATCAGCGAGGCGTCGAGCGGCCAGCGCCGATGCGCCTCGAGCTCGATCTCGGCGAGCTTCTTCTCGGTCATGCCGGGATAATGTTCGAGGGTCAGCGCCGAGACCCGGTCGCCGCCCGCCCATGTCGCGCACCAGCCCGATAAAGCTCGCGACCCCGCCGATCCGGTGATTGCCGGCGGCGAGCCGATCGAGCTCGACGCCGACATCGAAATCCTCGCGCTGCACCCGGATCATCGCCTCAGCCTCCGGTCACCGGCGGAAAGATCGCGACCTCGTCGCCGTCGCGCACCGGTGCTCGAGCCCGACATAATCCTGATTGACCGCGACGCGGACGACCGCGAGGTTCTGCAACGCCTCGGCATAGCCGCGCCCGCGCGACCGCAGCCAGTCGAGCAGCCCGCCACGTCGCGCACCTCGGGCGGCAACGCCAATTCCTCCTCGGCGCAGCCGATGCGCGCGCGCAGCCAGGCGAAATAGAGGAGCTTCACCCGATCACCTCGGAGAACGGCAGAAAATCGACCATCGTGCCGGCGGCGAGATCGCCGGTCGCCTCGTCGAGGATGACGAGCCCGTCCGATTGCACGATCGAGGACAGGATGCCGGCGCCGTCGCGGGCGTATTTGACGGCGACGAGCTTGATCGCCGTCGCGCTCCAGCCGCGCGCGCAGATATTCGCGCCGCCCGGGCTTTTTGCGATAGGCGAAGCCGGCGCGCACCGGAAACAGCCGCGGCGCGCGCGGCCTGCGGCGCCGGCGAGCTTCAGGATCAGCGGCCGGGCGAGGACGGCAAAGGTCACGGCAACCGCGACCGGGTTGCCGGGCAGCCCGATCAGCGGCACGCCCGCGACCTGGCCGAGCGCCACCGGCCGGCCCGGCTTGATCGCCAGCCGCCAGAAATGCAGCGCGCCCGAGCCGCTCGATCGCGGCCCTTGACATGATCCTCCTCGCCGGTCGAGACGCCCGCCCGAGGTCACGATCAGATCATGCTCGGCGCTGGCCGCGGCGAGCGTGTCGGCGAGGGCGGCCTCGCGGTCGGGGCGGATGCCGAAATCGGTGACGACGCAGCCGAGCCCTTCGAGCAGCGCCTCGAGCATGAAGCGGTTGGCGTCGTAGATCGCGCCCGGCGGCAGCGTCGACGCCCGGCTCGCGCACCTCGTCGCCGGTCGACAGCAAGCGCCACCCGCAGCGGGCGGAACACCGGCAGCTCGTGATAGCCGAGCGCCGCGGCAAGGCCGAGATCGGCGGGCCCGAGCCGCCGGCCGGCGGCGAGCGCGATCTCGCCCAGCGCGACATCCTCGCCGGCATGCCGGCGGTTGGCGCCCTTCCTGATCCCGGGCTTCAGCCGGACCCGGCCGTCGGCGGCGACGCAATCCTCCTGCATCATCACGGTGTCGGCGCCCTCGGGCATCGGCGCGCCGGTAAAGATGCGGATCGCCTCGCCGCGGCTGGATCGCGCGGTCGAGCGGGTGGCCGGCCGCGGCGCGGCCGCCGACCGGCAACTCGGTCTCGCGGTCGGGCGAGAGATCGGCATGGGCGACCGCATAGCCGTCGACCGCGCTGTTGGCGTGCGGCGGCAGGTCCATCGCCGCGACCAGATCGCGCGCAAGCATGCGGCCGGCGGCGTGCGCCAGCGGCACCGTCTCGCTGCTCGACGACCGCGACGACGCGCCGCGTCGATCCGCGCGAGCGCCTCGTCGACGCTCAACAGCGCGCCGCCAAAGGCAAAGCAATCGTCGCTCAGCTGGGCCATCGCGCACGCCCGTCATGTCGGAGGATGAAATCGGCGATCGCCGCCGGATCGCCGAGCGGCAGCCACGGCAGCGGCAGCCCAGGCAGCTCTTCGTCGGAGGCGACCGCGACGACATAGCGGATCGTCGGGATGCAATGGCGGCTTGCCGAGCGAGGGACGGTAGACTTCGATCTTGGGGTGCGGGTGATGCTTGAACCCTTCGACCAGCAGCAGATCGACCGGCGTCATCCGCGGCACCAGCTCGTCGAGCCCGGGTTCGGGCGCGCCGCGCAACTCGTGCATCAGCGCCCAGCGCCGCTCCGACACGACCATGACCTCGCTCGCCCCGGCCTGGCGATGGCGCCACGAATCCTTGCCCGGCTGATCGACGTCGAAGGCGTGATGCGCGTGCTTGATCGTCGAAACGGTGATGCCGCGCGCGACGAATTCGGGGATCAATGCCGTCATCAGGGTCGTCTTGCCGCTCCCGCTCCAGCCGGCGAGGCCAAAGATGCGCATCGCCGCGCGTCCCTGCGGCCTCACTTGGGGGCTGAGGCCGGCCGCGGCAATGCGCGCCTACGCCGGCGTCTGCGGATTTGCCGCGGCCGATCGCGCCGGCGCGGCGCGGGCGGGTGATGTGCGGCAGTCCCGGCGCGCAGATAGTCGTAGCCGGTCACCAGGGTCAGCAGCGCCGCGATCCACAGCAAGCTCTCGCCGATCGCCGTCGACCGGGAAGAAGCCCGGGCCGGCATCGCCGACGATCAGAAAGCCGATCGCCACCATCTGGATCGTGGTCTTCCATTTGGCGAGCCGCGAGACCGGCATGCCGACGCGCAGCCCGGCGAGATACTCGCGCAACCCCGAAACCAGGATTTCGCGGCACAGGATCACCAGCGCCGGAAACACCGCCGCCGCCGACAGCCGGCCGAACGTCGTCAGCATGAACAGCGTCGCCGAGACCAGGAGCTTGTCGGCGATCGGGTCGAGAAACCGGCCGATCTCGGATTGCTGCTGCCAGCGCCGCGCCATGTGCCCGTCGAGCCAATCGGTGACCCCCGCGGCCGAGAACAGCGCGCAGGCGAACCAGCGCGCGTAATCGCCCGGCACGTAAAAGCGTCGCGATCACCACCGGGATCACCAGGATGCGCGACAAGGTCAGCAGGTTGGGCAGGCTGGTCAGCGGCACGCGCCACTCCCGGCGGACGAGCACGACGAGGATAACGGCGGCATCTTAGCCATCGGCATGAAAATGATCATAAATCTTTTTTGCGACAGTTTTGCTGATGCCGGCGACGCGCTCGAGCTCGGCGAGCCCGGCGCGGGCGACCGCGCGCGCCGAGCCGAAATGGTGCAGCAGCGCCTGCTTGCGGCGGGCGCCGATGCCGGCGATCTCGTCGAGCGGCGAGCGCCCGATCGCCTTGGCCCGCCGGGCGCGATGGGTGCCGATCGCAAAGCGGTGCGCCTCGTCGCGCAGCCGCTGCAGGAAATAGAGCACCGGGTCGCGCGGATCGAGCGAGAACGGCGGCCGGCCCGGCATGAAAAAGCGCTCGCGGCCGGCGTTGCGGTCGGGCCCCTTGGCGATGCCGACGATCGCGACATCGGCGATGCCGAGTTCGTCGAGCACGCCCTGCGCGACGTTGAGCTGCCCCAGCCCGCCGTCGATCAGCACGAGGTCGGGCCAGCTGCCCTGCTCGCGCTCGGGGTCTTCCTTCAGCGCGCGGGCAAACCGGCGCTGCAGCACCTCGCGCATCATCGCGTAGTCGTCGCCGCCGGCAATGGCTCTCGCCGCTCGCTCCGGCATCCGACTCGCGCGGTCTGCCCCTCGCCCTCGCGACGTCTGCGGCGCGGGGCCGCCTCGCCCTTCCCTCGCCGCGATGGGAGAAGGGCTCGAGGGCAACGGTCGGCGCGCGCGGCGACGCCGCGGATGTTGAATTTGCGGTAGGCGTTCTTCATCAGCCCGTCGGGCCCGGCGACGATCATCGCGCCGACCGCGTTGGTGCCCTGGATGTGGCTGTTGTCGTAGACCTCGATGCGGTTCGGCGCGGCCTCGAGGCCAAAGGCCGCGGCGACGCCCTCGAGCAGCTGGCGCTGCGAGGCGCTTTCGGCGAGCCGGCGGCCGAGCGCCTCGCGCGCGGTGGCGACGACGCGGTCGACCAGCTTCTTCTTGTCGCCGCGCTGCGGCACCGCCAGGGCGACACGCGCGCGCCGCCGAGCGACAGCGCCTCCTCGACCAGCTCCTGCTCGACGCAGCCGATGGCTCAGCAGCACCAGCGGCGGCTTCGGCCGGTTGTCGTAGAACTGGCCGACAAACGAGCCCAGCACCTCCTCGACCGAGAGCTGGCGGTCGTGGCTCGGGAAATAGGCGCGGTTGCCCCAATTCTGCCCGCCGCGGAAAAAGAACACCTGGACGCAGGTCTGCCCGCCGGCCTGGTGCGCCGCGATCACGTCGGCGTCGACGATGCCGGGCACGTGGATGTCCTGATGGCCCTGGACCAGGGACAGCGCGCGGATGCGGTCGCGGATCAGCCCCGCCGCCTCGAAATCGAGCGCCGCGGCGGCCGCCTGCATCTCGGCCGCGAGGCGCTGCTGCACCGCGCCGCTGCCGCCCGACAGAAAGGCATGCGCCTGCTCGATCAGGCCGGCATACTCCTCGCGGCCGATCCGCCCGACGCAGGGCGCGCTGCACCGCTTGATCTGGTGCAGCAGGCACGGGCGGGTGCGGTTGGCAAAGACGCTGTCGCTGCACGAGCGCAGCAGAAACGCCTTTTGCAGGGTGACCAGCGTGCGGTTGACCGCCCCGGCCGAGGCGAACGGGCCGAAATAGCTGCCGCCCTTGCTCTTGCGCGCCGCGATACTTGGTCAGCTGCGGGAAGTCGTGATCGGCGGTCAGGTGGATCAGCGGAAACGATTTGTCGTCGCGCAGCAGAACGTTGAAGCGCGGCATCAGCCGCTTGATCAGGTTGCATTCGAGCAGCAGCGCTTCGGCCTCGGTGTGGGTCGAGACGATTTCCATCGCCGCGGTCTCGGCCACCATGCGCCGCAGCCGGTTCGACAGGGCCGCGGGATGGGTGTAGTTCTGCACCCGGCTCTTCAGGTTGCGCGCCTTGCCGACATAGAGCGCGTCGCCCTTGCGGTCGAGCATGCGGTAGACGCCGGGCGTCGCCGGCATGGTCCTCAGCGCGGCGCGGATCACCGCGACGCCGCCGCGATCCCGGTCGCGGTCTCTCGCCTGGCGCCGCGGCGTCGCGCCGAGGCCGGATCGGCCGCGGCAGTTGCGAGCTCCGGCGCGGCGTGCTCGGCGAGCGGCCCGGCGGCAACGCCCTCCGGCGCCCGGCGCGGGTCCATCGGCGGCGGTTTCCGCCGCCGCGCGGGCGCCGCGGGACTGCCGGGATTCGGAGCGTTTCGTCAGTGGTTCGTCAACTGGTTGTGTTGCCATCGTAATTCAAACCGCTCCGCCGATATCCACGAAATCTGTGGATAACTCTGTTGAAAACTTAGTCTCATCAGAGCCGAAACCCAACCGGCACTTCGGGTTCTTAGCCTTTGCCTAAAAATTAGGCAATTCATAACCAATTGATTCGACTGCATATTTTCAATGGAATGGTTAATTTTCTCTGGAGCAAACCGATCGCTCACCGGCTGAAGTCGTTGTCGCACGATCGTCACATCGCCTGTGAACAAATTGCCACCGCTCGCTCACTGGCACGACAAGATCCAACGAGTTTCCTCAACTTAACACCGCACTGCGACGACATGTCGCATTCGCGCATCGGGCGAGCCCGCTATTCGAGCAGCGGGGGCGCGCTGCGGCTGCGCCCAGCCGAGATGCTGGCCGCCGTCGAGCGCGATCATCTGCCCGGTCATCGCCGGCGCCGACAGGATGAAGCGCATCGCCGCGGCGATCTCCTGCGGGCTGGTGCCGCGGCCGAGCGGCATCATCGCGCGCTGGCGAGCGAATTGCTCGGGGCTCTGCCGCGGGCTCGGCAAGGTCGGGCCCGGGCCGATGCCGTTGACCCGGATGCGCGGCGCCAGCGCCAGCGCCATCGTCTGGGTCAACGTCCACAACCCCGCCTTCGACAGGGTGTAGGAGACGAAATACGGGGTCAGCGACCATACCCGCTCGTCCAGCATGTTGACGACGACCCCGCCGGCCTCGCGCCGGCAGCCGCGCCGCGAAATCCTGGATCAGCACGAACGGCGCCCGCAGATTGACCGCGAGATGCAGGTCCCAGCTCTCGCGGGTCGCCGTCGCAACCGTGTCGTCGCCGAACACCGCGGCGTTGTTGACCAGGCAGCCGACCGGCCCGAATGCGCGCTCGGCCTGCGGCAGCAAGCTGCGCACGGCGTCCTCGTCGGCGAGATCGGCGCCGAGCGCCAGCGCCGCGCCGCCCCCGCCCCGGATCGCTTCGACCACCGCCTCGGCCGCTTTGCGCGAGCGGTGATAGTGGACGGCGACGGCGAACCCGTCCTCGGCCAGCGCCAGCGCCAATGCCCGGCCGATGCGCCGCCCGCCGCCGGTCACCAGCGCCGCCTTGGGCACGGGCGGAGCCGGCACCGCCCCGGTCAGCTCGTCAGCCGGCTCGGCGTCAGCGGCGGAGGGCACGGCGTTCCTTGCGCGCCCGCATCTTGGCGCGGGTCACCTCGCGCGCCGAGACGCCGGCGCGCCCGGCGGTCGAGCGGCCGCGCGCGCCCGTCCGCCGCCTCGCCCCGGATCCGGCCGCGCCCGCCGGCGGCGACCGGCAGCCCGAGATCGGCCTGTTCGAGCCGGCGGATCTCGTCGCGCAACCGCGCCGCCTCCTCGAATTCGAGATCGGCGGCGGCGTCGCGCATGCGCTTTTCGAGATCGGCGATCACCGCTTTCAGATCCGCGCCCTGGTAATGCGCCGCCTCGCCCTCCGACAGGCCGAAGGTCACATGGTCGCGCTCGTAGACGCTTTCGAGAATGTCGGCGATGCCGCGCCGCACGCTTTCGGGCGTGATGCCGTGTGCGGCGTTGTAGGCCTGCTGCTTTTCGCGCCGGCGGTTGGTCTCCTCGATCGCCGCCTTGAGGCTGTCGGTCATCCGGTCGGCGTAGAGGATGGCGCGGCCGTCGATATGCCGCGCCGCCCGCCCGATCGTCTGGATCAGCGAGGTGCGCGAGCGCAGATAGCCCTCCTTGTCGGCGTCGAGCACGCCGACCATCGCGCATTCCGGAATGTCGAGCCCTTCGCGCAGCAGGTTGATCCCGATCAGCACGTCGAACACGCCGAGCCGCAGATCGCGGATGATCTCGATGCGCTCGAGGGTGTCGACGTCGGAATGCATGTAGCGCACCCGCAGCCCGGCCTCGTGCAGGTATTCGGTCAGGGCCTCGGCCATCTTCTTGGTCAATGTCGTGACCAGCACGCGGTGGCCCTTCAGCGCCTCCTCGCGGCATTCGGCCATCAGATCGTCGACCTGGGTGTCGACCGGGCGGATGATGCAGGGCGGGTCGACGAGGCCGGTCGGCCGCACGATCTGCTCGACAAAGACGCCGCCGGCGCGGTTCATCTCCCACGGCCCGGGCGTCGCCGAGACAAACACCGTCTGGCCGCGCATCGCCTCCCATTCCTCGAATTTGAGCGGGCGGTTGTCGGTGCAGGACGGCAGCCGGAAGCCGTATTCGGCGAGGGTCGTCTTGCGCATCCAGTCGCCGCGGAACATGCCGCCCAATTGCGGCACCGTGACGTGGCTTTCGTCGACAAAGACCAGCGCGTCGCGCGGCATGTATTCGAAAAAGGTCGGCGGCGGCTCGCCCGGCTTGCGCCCGGTCAGATAGCGCGAATAGTTCTCGATGCCGGCGCAGCTGCCGGTCGCCTCGATCATTTCGAGATCGTAGGTGGTGCGCTGTTCGAGCCGCTGCGCCTCCAGCAGCTTGCCCTCGGCGAACAATTCCTCGAGGCGGATCTTGAGGTCGCGCTTGATCTGCTCGATCGCCTGCAACAGGGTCGGGCGCGGCGTCACGTAGTGGCTGTTGGCGTAGACCTTGATCGATTGCAGCGCCGCGGTCTTTTCGCCGGTCAGCGGGTCGATCTCGTGGATCGCCTCGATCTCGTCGCCGAACAGCGGATAGCCGCCAGGCGCGGTCCTCGTAATGCGCCGGGAACAGTTCGATCGTGTCGCCGCGCACGCGAAACGCGCCGCGCACGAAATTGTGGTCGTTGCGCCGGTATTGCAATTCGACGAATCGGGCCAGCAGCTGGGTGCGGTTGACCCGGTCGCCCTTGGCCAGAGACAGCGTCATCTGCGAATAGGTCTCGACCGAGCCGATGCCGTAGATGCACGACACCGAGGCGACGACGATGACGTCGCGGCGCTCGAGGATCGCGCGCGTCGCCGAATGGCGCATCCGGTCGATCTCTTCGTTCAGCGACGATTCCTTTTCGACATAGGTGTCGGTGCGCGGGACGTAGGCCTCCGGCTGGTAGTAATCGTAATAGGAGACGAAGTATTCGACCGCGTTGTCCGGGAAAAAGCTCTTCATCTCGCCGTAGAGCTGCGCGGCCAGGGTCTTGTTCGGCGCGAGGATGATCGCCGGCCGCCCGGTGCGGGCGATGACATGCGCCATCGTAAAGGTCTTGCCCGAGCCGGTGACGCCGAGCAGCACCTGGTCGCGCTCGTCGCGGGCGAGCCCTTCGCACAATTCGTCGATCGCCTGCGGCTGGTCGCCGGCCGGGCGGAATTCGGAACTAAGCGCAAACGGCTTGCCGACATCGCTCTGCGGGCGTTCGGCGACGAGAAGCGGGAGCATGGCGATAGAATGTAGGACCTCAGCCGAGTTCATGCCACCCACCGCGATGCACGTCGATCTCTGGCGCCTACGACAACTCGCCGGCGGCGGTCGAGACGAGACCGCGCACGTTCGAAACCGCGACCGGACGGCTCAGTCCCTTTAGGGCAAGATCGCCCAGCGGCTCGAACTCGGCGAGCTCGTCGATCGCTGCGGCGATCCGTCGGGTCACCAGAATCTTGCCCATCCCGCGCCTCGTCGCACAGTCTCGCCGCGAGGTTGGTCACAGTGCCGATGGCGCTGTAGTCGAAGCGGTCCGCGAACCCGATCCGGCCGAGGGTGGCGTAGCCTTGGGCGATGCCGACGCCAAAGCCGATTTCGTGCCCGCGGGCCGCCCAAGAGCGGGCGAGCGCGGTGACCGCTTCGCGCATCGCGACCGCGAGCCGCACCGCACGGAGCGCCGGATCGGGACATGGCACCGGGTCGTTGAAAAAGACGATCAGACCGTCCCCGGCAAAGCGATCGAGGGTGCCCTCGTAGCGATGGATCAGCGGCCCCAGCGCGTCGTGATATTCGCCGAGCACAGCCATCACGTCCTCCGGCTCGGCGGTTTCGGCAAAGGCGGTAAAGCCGCGCATGTCGCAGAACAGCACGACGATATCGCGCCGGTGATGATCGAGGATCGTCTCGCCGCCAGACGAGACGATGGTTTCCACGATCTGCGGCGCCAGAAACCGCTTCAGCCTGCCGACCCGCTCGATTTCGTCGACCTGCGCTGCGACCCGTTCCTCCAAAGTCCGGTTCAACGCGGCGAGCTCCGCTGCCTGCTCCTCCAGCCGCGGTCGCCTGCGCCTGCACGGTATCGTGCAACGCCTTGATCCGCAGCATCGCCCGCACCCGCGCCGAGAGTGCGGCATGGTCGACCGGCTTGGTCAGGTAATCGTCGCCGCCGCTTTCCAGCCCGGCGATGACGTCCTTGGCGTCCGCCCTGGCGGTAACCAGGATCACCGGGATGAACGGCAGCGAAGTGTCGGCCTTTATTTGCTTGACCGTCTCGATGCCGTCCATCCTCGGCATCATGATGTCGAGCAGCACGAGATCGGGCCGAAGCTCGCGGACCTTTTCCAGCGCTTCGACGCCGTCGCCGGCGGTGACGACCTCGTAGCCCTGACTTTCGAGCCGCATCTGCAGGATCTCGACATTGTCCGGGACATCGTCGACGACCAGGATGCGGGCCGGCTCGCGCATCGCTCCTCCCAAAAGGAATCAACGCCTTACCGCGGAGGGCGCGAAGGGTGCGCAATGGACGCGAAGGGATCACAGACCATTCACCATCCTAACGACGCCGTCGCGCATATGCGCGACATGAAAGTTCAACAGATAACCGAGCTTGAACCCCCCGAGCCTGAGATAGCTGAGGAGCTGACCTCGATGAACGGGAAGGATCACCTCGATTGCCTTCAACTCGACCACAACTCGATCTCCAACGAGAAGGTCCACTCTGTACCCATTATCAATTGTCAAATCTTCGTAACGAATCGGGAATCAAGACCTGCCGCCGAACCGGCTGACCCTGCTTTTCCAATTCGTAGAGCAAACAAGTCTCATACGCGCTTTCGAGCAACCCCGGCCCAACGACCGAATGGACCTTGAGCGCTGCACCGATGATTTTATGTCCAAGCTCGTCTTCAGTCACGCTTAGCGTCCTCCGCGAACCCTTTGCGTCCTTTGCGCTAAAGCGCTGTTCTAGTCCGCTGCTGGCAAAAATTCGCGGATCTTGGCGAGCAACTGCCGCGGACTGAAAGGCTTGGCGACATAGCCGTCGCATCCCGCGGCGCGCGTCTTGGCCTCGTCGCCCGAGAGCGCGTAGGAGGTCACCGCGATGATCGGCACCGCCGCCAGTTCGGGGATGGCGCGGATGCGGCGGGTCGCCTCGTAGCCGTCGATGACCGGCAGCTGGATGTCCATCAGGATCAAGTCGGGCCGCTCGCTTTGCGCCAAAGCCACGCCCTCGACGCCATCGACCGCCTCGATCAGCTCGTAACCGACGCTCGACAAGAGATCGCGGATGATCTTGCGATTGTCCTCGGTATCCTCGACCACCAGGATGCGCTTGGTCATGCCGCCCTCCGTTTCACGGATGGACAACGAGATTGCTTCGCGGCGTTTATCCTCGGGCCGTGCAAAGCGCGGACCCGTGGGCTCGCAATGACCACAAAAGACTGTCATTGCGAGCGCAGCGAAGCAATCTCGTACCTGTGGCGCTCATGCCGCCTCCTCCAGCGCCGGTTCGACATGGACCGGCAGCACCACGCGGAAGGTCGACCCCGCGCCCAGCACCGAATCGACCGAGATCATACCGCCCTGCATCTCGACCATCCGCCTGGAGATCGCCAGGCCCAGGCCCGTCCCGCCCTTTTTACGCGTGTCGGAATTGTCGATCTGCTGGAACTCGCCGAAGATCCGCTCCTGATCGGCGTCGGCAATCCCCGGCCCGGTGTCGCGCACGGTCAGCACGAACTGGCCGTTGACCGCCGAGGCGTTGATCTCGACCTCGCCCCCATCGGTGAATTTAATGGCATTGCCGGCCAGGTTGAGCAGCACCTGCGAAACCCGCCGGGCGTCGCCATGCGCCATCGGCATGCCGTCCTGGACGATCGCCGTAAACTTCAGCCCCTTTGCCGCGGCGAGCGGCTCGGTCGCGGTGACGACCCCGCGAACCACCTCGGCAAGCGCATAATCCTCCAAGGTCAAAGCGAGCTGACCCGCTTCGATCTTGGCCAGATCAAGCACGTCGTTGATCAGCGCCAACAGGTGCTTACCGTTGTTCTGCACGCGTTCGAGAACGCCTTGCGCGTTTTCGGGCAATACGCCGTAAATGCCGTCGACCAGCAGTTCGGCATAGCCGAGGATCGCGTTCAGCGGCGTGCGCAGTTCGTGGCTCATATTGGCGAGGAATTGCGATTTGTGCTGGCTGGCGAGCGCCAATTGCTCGCTCTTGTCGGCGATCTCACGGAACAGCCGAGCGTTCTGGATCGCCAATACCGACTGGCTCGCGAGGGTCTGCATCAGCCGTACCGTCTCGGCAGGGAATTCGCCGGCTTCGCGGCGCTGCAACACCAGCGCGCCGAAGATGCGTTCGGCGCCGACCAGCGGCACGATCAGCGCCGAGTGAAAACCTGCGGCCAAGGTCGCGTCGCGCAGCGGCGTGCTCGACAGCTCGGCGAGATCAGGCAGCTCGACCGGACCGCGTGCCGCTATCGCCCGGCCCATCGCGGTCTCGCTCTCGGCGACGCGCATCTCGCCCACCGAGCGTGCAAGCGCCTCGTCCCAACCCACCGCCTCGACCAGCCGAAATGCGCGCTCGACCCGGCTATAGCGAAAGACCGCCCCGGCATTCGCCCAGGTCACCCCGAGAGAAGCGGTCAGAATCGTCGACAACACAGTGCGCAGGTCGAGCGTCGAGCTGACCGCGCGCCCTACTTCGCCGAGCATCTTCAGCTCTTCGACCGAGCGCCCGAGCTCATCGGTACGCTGCGCAATTCGTCGATCAGCCGCGCATTCTCGATCGCGATCACCGCCTGGTCGGCAAAGGTCGTGACTAAAGCGATCTGTTTCTCGGTGAACGGTTCAACACGTGAGCGGGCTAGGAAGAGTCCGCCAATGACGGTTCCCGCGCGCAACAGCGGCACCGCCAACATTGTGCGGAACTTACCGAGGCGCTGCGCTTCAAGATCAGTAAAATCGGGGTCGTTGAGCGCATCCTCGATATGAACCACGCGGCGCTCGAGCGCCATTCGGCCGATCGGCGTCCCTCGATCTGCCAAGATCGGATTGCGCGCTCTGTAATCCTTGAATTCCTGCACCAATCCAAAGGAGGCGCCAATGCGGAACACACCGTTTTGAAACTGTTGGAGCACCGCTTTGTCGGCATCGCAAATCTTCGCCGCGGTCTCGACCAGGGTTTGAAGCACAGGCTCGAGCTCGGTACCCGACTGGCTGATCACCTTGAGGACGTCGCTGGTCGCGGTCTGGTATTCCAGCGACTCTTGCAGATCGCGCGTGCGCTGGCGCAGTTCCCCGATCAACCGCGCATTCTCCATCGCGATGACCGCCTGCGCCGCGAAATTCTGCAGCAGCGCGATCTGCTTGTCGGTGAACGGCCGCACCTCCTGCCGGTACATGTGGAACATCCCGAGGAGGCGGTCGTCCTTCCGCAGAGCGGCACATAATAGGGAACGGAAACCGCCTATCTCGACCAATGCGCGCCGAACCGGGGTCCCCGACCTGTAGCCGTCGTCGTCCGCCATGTCGGGGATGTGGATGACGCTCTCGCCGCGCAGTGTACGCTCCATCGTCGTGCCGGGCCGCGGCTCGCCCGGTCCATTCCGACGCGCCAACTCGCTGAACTCTGAATGCCCGGCAACTGCTGCGAAAGCGAAACGCTCGCCGTCATAGGTTGTGACGTTACCGAATTCCGCCTGGCATAGCCGCAGCGCCCTTTCCAGCATTGCGTCGAATACCGGCGTGAGGTCGCCTGGCGAGGAATTGATGACCTGCAACACCTCGGCGGTCGCGGTCTGCTGCTCCAACGCCTCGCGCGTCTCGGTCAAGAGCCGCGCGTTCTCCATTGCAATGACCGCCTGCGCCGCGAAATTCTGCAACAGCGCGATCTGCTTCTCGGTGAACGGCCGCACCTCCTTGCGACCGGCGCCGATAAAGCCCAGGAACGTCTCCTCCTTGCGCAGCGCCACGTACAGGACGGTTCGCAATCCGGCGAGTTTGACAGCACTCGGTGCGTCGATCTCTGCCAGATCGGGCACATGCACGAAGGGGTCTCCGGCGAACAGTCGATGGGTCGGAAAGTTGGGATTGGGCCGGCGGGGGCGCCGTAACTGCTCGGCCACAGACAGCACCGCGCCGCGGATCGCCACTGCGCGGAACATCTCGCCGTCATAAAGCTGCAGGCTTCCGTGATCGACCCCGCAGAGGGCGTGCGCCTTCTCCAGGATCGCATCGAACACCGGGGCGAGCTCGCCGGGCGAGCTGTTGATGACCCCCAACACCTCCGCAGTCGCGGTCTGGTGCTGCAATGCCTCGCGCGTCTCAGTCAAGAGCCGCGCGTTCTCCATAGCTATGACGGCCTGCGCCGCGAAGTTTTGCAATAGCGCGATCTGCTTGACGGAAAACGGCCGAACTTCCTGTCGGTAAATGTGGATCGTGCCCAGGAGTGAGTTGTCCTTTCGCAGTGCAACGCAAATTCCACTGCGAAGTCCTCCGGCGTCGACCAGGGCTTTAAACTCTGGGATGGCGCTGTAAGCTGGGTCTTCCCGGTAATCGGTGACGACGATCGCTTCACCCAGCACGATCCGACCCAACGGGCCGGCCCCGGTCGCTGGCCGAACTGAACCATTCCGCCGCCACCACTCGGCAAACCCGCGCTCGCCGCGGACGGCGGCCGGACAGAAGCGCTCCCCGTCGTAGGTATAAAGGTGTCCGCAGACGGCATCGCACAGGCGCATCGCCTTTTCGAGCATCGCGTCGAACACCGGGGCGAGGTCGCCGGGCGAGGAATTAATGACCTGCAAGACTTCGGCGGTCGCGGTCTGCTGCTCCAAGGCCTCGCGCGTCTCGGTCAACAGCCGCCCATTCTCCATCGCGATAACCGCCTGCGCCGCGAAATTCTGCAAGAGGGCAGTCTGCCTTTCGGAAAACGGCCGGACTTCTTGGCGGTAGAGAACGAAAGCGCCGAGCAAAGCCTCTTCCTTCACTAAGGGCACCGCCAGGAAGGTGCGCATTCCAGCAAGCTCCACTGAGGCGACCCGCAAGGGGTCGCGCTCGCGATAGGCCTGCTCGGCCGAAAGGTCGGCGATGTGGACGAGCCGCTGCTGCCGTACCAGGCGCTCCAACCCGGTGTTCGGCCCGGGGCGTATCGGCTCTCGCGTCATGAACTCGACGTAGGCCTCCGGCGCACCATGCAGCGACACTGCGCGGAAACAACCACCCTCGTAGATTAAGAGAAGACCGAGCTCCGCCTCGCACAGGCGCCGTGCCTTACCGAGCATCGCATCGAACACCGGCGCCAGGTTGCCGGGCGAGGAGTTGATGACCTGCAATACCTGCGCGGTCGCGGTTTGCTGCTCCAACGCCTCGCGCGTCTCGGTCAACAGCCGCGCGTTCTCCATTGCGATGACCGCCTGCGCCGCGAAATTCTCCAGCAGCGCAATCTGCTTGTCGGTAAAGGGGTGGACTTCCGTTCGGTAGATATTGAAGCAGCCGATGGCGGCTCCATCCTTTCTAAGCGCGACCCATATGGCGGTTCGCGCGCCCACTTCTTCGACCAGCGCCCGGCGGCCCACGCCGGGGATCGGTTCACTGGCGAGATCCTCGATCTGGACAACTGTTTCCCCGGCAGCGAGGCGCGCCACGGCGGTGCCGGGCAAGCGCGGTCGAAGGCTCCAAAAGCGTTCGGGCTTGGGAAAATTTCGATCCGCGACTACGCGATGGCCGTCGCCCTCAAAGAGAACCAAGATCCCCAGTGCCGCATCACAGAGGCGCAGTGCCTTGTCCAGCATCGCGTCGAACACTGGGCAAGGTCGCCGGGCGAGGAATTGATGACCTGCAAGACCTCGGCAGTCGCGGTCTGCTGCTCCAAGGCCTCGCGCGTCTCGGTCAGGAGCCGTGCATTCTCCATCGCGATGGCCGCCTGGGCCGCAAAGTTTTGAACCAGCGCGATCTGCTTTTCCGAGAACGGCCGCACCTCATAACGGACGAGGCTAAAAGTGCCGAGCAGCTCTTTGTCCTTGCGCATCGGCACCGCCAAACCCGTCCGACCCCCACCAAGATCGACAGTCGCCCGGCGGAATGGAGCGCCCGCCCGATATGGATCGTCGTCCTTCAGATCGGCGATGTGGACGTAGGGCACGCCTTCCAGCACCCGCCTATTGGCCTCTTTCGGGCCCGGCTGATCCATTCGAGCGAGATAAGCCGCGAACTCGGGCTTGAGGCCTCGTCCTGCCGCGAGAGCGTACTTGCCGGCTTGATAATTCAGGAAAAACCCAAATTGGGCTTCGCACAGACGCATCGCCCTCTCGAGCGTGGCGTCGAACACCGCTGCGAGATCGCCGGGCGAGGAATTGATGACCCCCAACACCTCGGCGGTCGCGGTCTGCTGCTCCAATGCCTCGCGCGTTTCGGTCAAGAGCCGCGCATTCTCCATCGCAATGACCGCCTGCGCCGCGAAATTCTGCAACAGCGCGATCTGCTTATCGGTGAACGGCCGCACTTCCTGCCGATGGGCGGTGATATAGCCGAGCAAGGCGTGGTCTTTACGCAACGGTACGGCTAGCAGGGTGCGCGCGCCTCCGAGCTCGACGGCGGCGCGTCCGATTTTGTCCTCCGGCCGCAGCGCCGAGGCCGCCATATCAGGAATATGGAAAATAGGTTCCCCACCCAGCAATCGCGCCGCGAGGTCATGCCCCGGACGGAACGGCTGGCGCAGCAGTTCTGCGAATTGCTCGGGCACTCCATGCGTCGCGACCGCGCGGAAATGCTCGCCGTCGTAGATCGTCAAATGGCCGTGGGTAGCGCCGCACAGGGTATGCGCTTTCTCCAAGATCGCATCGAACACCGGGGCGAGGTCGCCGGGCGAGCTGTTGATGACCTGCAATACTTCGGCGGTCGCGGTCTGCTGCTCCAACGCCTCGCGCGTCTCGGTGATGAGCCGCGCGTTCTCCATTGCGACGACAGCCTGCGCCGCGAAATTTTCGAGGAGCGCTATCTCCTTGTCTGAAAATGCGCGGACTTCATCGCGACCGGCGACGATCATTCCGAGGAAGGCTTCGTCCTGGCGCAACGGAACGAAGAGGCGAGTGCGGATGCCGTGTGCGGCCCAGGCGCTTTCTTCGGCCTGCTCGGTGAGCTGATGGAAACGGCCGCCGGCCAGAAGCCGCGCTAGGCCCGGTCCGAGTGGACGCGGCTGCCGCAGCCGGGATGCCAGCGGCTCCGGGACGCCGCGCATCGCTACCGCGCGAAGCTGCCCGTCCTCATAGAGTTGTAGGCTGCCGTGCACGACGCCACAGAGGCTATGGGCCCGTTGCAGGATCGCGTCGAACACCGGGGCGAGGTCGCCAGGCGAGGAGTTGATGACCTGCAACACCTCGGCGGTCGCGGTCTGCTGCTCCAACGCCTCGCGCGTCTCGGTAATGAGCCGCGCGTTCTCCATTGCAATGACCGCCTGTGCGGCGAAATTCTGCAGCAGCGCGATCTGCTTGTCGGTGAACGGACGTTCTGCGCGGTTGTAGATGCCGACCACACCGAGCAGTGCGTCCTCCCTCTGCAAAGCCACGTACAGCATCGTGCGGACGCCGCCGACCTCAACCATGTCACGAAAATAGGAGCTGGCATCATAGGCCGGGTCTCCGTACACATCCGTGACGTGGATGATGGGCTCGCCGCGCCTCACCCGGTCCAAGATAAAACCTGATTGTGGACGAACCGACATGCCTATCGGAATCCCGCCCATCTCGCCGTGTATTGCCACCGTCTCGAAGCATTCCCCGTCCCAAGTCATCAGGTGGCCGGAGACCGCGCCGCAGAGCGTGTGCGCCTTTCCGAGAATCGAGTCGAAGACCGGGGCGAGGTCGCCGGGCGAGGAATTGATGACCTGCAAGACCTCGGCAGTCGCGGTCTGCTGCTTCAAGGCCTCGCGCGTCTCGGTCAACAGCCGCGCGTTTTCCATCGCGATCACCGCCTGCGCCGCGAAGTTCTGCAATAGCGCGATCTGCTTGTCGGTGAACGGCCGCACTTCCTGCCGGTAGAACCATATCGCCCCTAGGAAATCGGCTTCACTCCTCAGGGCGACGGCCAACCCGGTCCGCGCACCGCCGAGCTCCACGAGAGCGCGGCGTACCGTGTTGGCAGGGTCGCGATACCCTTCATCGTCAGCGATGTCAGCAATGTGAACGAACGCTTCGCCACGGCGCAGCCTGCCGCTCATGCTGCCGGCGGGGGTACCGATCGGTTGTCTTAGGAAGTCCTCCAATGACGGCGGCAGCCCACACGACGCGACGGCGCGTAAATGGTCGCCTTCGGGGGTCAGCATTACTCCGAAAATTGCCTCGCAAAGACTTGTCGCCTTTTTCAGCATCCCGTCGAAAACCGGCGCAAGATCACCGGGCGAGCTGTTGATGACCTGCAATACCTCTGCGGTGGCAAGTCTGCTGTTCCAAGGCCTCGCGTGTCTCGGTCAACAGCCGCGCATTCTCCATCGCGATCACCGCCTGCGCCGCGAAGCTTTGGAGAAGCGCGACCTCTTTCTCGGCGAACCGCCGGACCTCCTGGCGATATACGACCAGCACGCCCAGAAGCCGGCTCTCTTTGCGAAGTGCAACCCACAACATGGTTCGCGCGCCGCCCACATCCGTCAGTAATCGACGGCCAACACTGCCGGCTCGATAGGCGTCCGTCTCGGTCAAATCTTCAATCTGTAGAATCTCCTCGCCGGCAGCGATCCGCATTACCTCAGCCGTAGCTGCTGGTCCGGATGCCGGGGTTGGCGTCTGAAAATATTCTACTAATACTGGCGAGAGACTGCTCAGCGCCGCGCAAGGAAAGGTATTTCCATCATAGGTGAAGAGCCCGCCAAAGGCGGCACCGCACAGCCGCATCGCCTTTTCGAGCATCGCGTCGAACACCGGGGCGAGGTCGCCGGGCGAGGAATTGATGACCCCCAATACCTCGGCGGTCGCGGTCTGCTGTTCCAAGGCTTCGCGCGTCTCGGTCAAGAGCCGCGCGTTCTCCATCGCAATGACCGCCTGTGCGGCGAAATTCTGCAATAGCGCAATCTGCTTGTCGGTGAACGGCCGCACCTCCTGGCGATAGGTGGTGATAAAGCCGAGGAGCGCGCCGTCTTTGCGCAAAGCGACTACGAGACCGGTACGCGCGCCGCCGAGGTCGACCATGGCACGCCGCTGCGGAACCCCGTGCCGGTAGAGGTCGTCGTCCTTCAGATCGACGATATGGATAAAAGGTTCGCCGGCACGGAGCCTAGCGATGATTCCAGGCCCACGGGCTGATATGGGGTTGTTTTGCAGGAACTCGACATATTCGGCCGGAACACCGCGAGCAGCAACCATCCGGGACTTATCAGCGTCCGTAACCAGCATTATGCCAAAAGCCGCCTCGCAAAGCCGGATTGCCTTTTCCAACATTGCGTCGAACACCGGCGTGAGCTCGCCGGGCGAGGAGTTGATGACCTGCAACACCTCGGCGGTAGCGGTCTGCTGGTCGCGCGCTTCTTTGAGTTCGGCGCTGCAGGCGTCGAGCTGCCGCCGCAGTTGGGCATTGGCTCTTTCGAGCTCGGCCACCCGGTCGTCGATCGTCGCCGCCATCCGATCACCGCATCGCGCTGAGCACCACCCTGCAATATAGCACCAAATGGCTGCTTCTCTCGCCTGTGGTTGCGGTCGGCGGCCCGTCGTGCCTGCTCGACCGGCCGGCAGCGCAACTTACGAAAGCCGTCCGAAGACGGTGCGACGGGCTAAAATCCCGAACAGGTGGCCGGCCGCGCAACGCAGTCGGGATCCTGGCCAGCCACAGAATTGACGAATTGGCAGTCCATATTAAGGCGCGAACACGTGGCCCATCGAAAGGCAGCGACCGAACCACCCGCTTTGAAATCAATGCCGACAACAACCTATAGATGAGCCTCGCTGCTGATTCGCTGCAGGTGCAGCAAAGCGGCTCTGACGCAAACGACTGCGGGCTAGTGCTCAGACGCATTCAGATGGTTCTCGCCGCATTCGTCATGCCCGGCCTTGTGCCACGGCTGTCCGGTTCACGTTTCAGTTCCATTGGAGCGCGAGTTGAGCGGGATTGGGGACGGGCGGGGGCGGTGGTTCGAGCAGGCGATCGATACGCCGGCGATGCATCAGATTGGCGCGCACGAGGCGGGCGAAGGCGAGGGGGCTGGCGATGGCGCACTGAGCGGCCTGGGCCAGGCGCAGCAGCAGGAAGGCGATCAAGGCGACGGCGATCTGGAAGCGCACGGCGTTCTCGCCGGTGCCCAGGAAACGGGTGATCTTGAGGGTCTGCTTGACCCAGCGAAAGAACAGCTCGATCGCCCAGCGTCGCCGATAGAGATCGGCGATTTCTTGGGCCGAGGCGTCCAGGTCGTTGGACAGGATGCGCAGCACCTTGCCTGTGTCGGTGGTGACGCGCACTTCCCGCACCGCATTGTGCATCGGATTGCGGCGGCCCTCACCTTGCCGCGCCGGAAGAAAACCGATGCGGTCGGAGAGGATGTTGCTGTCGCAGGGGACCGGCAGTTCCTCAAGCAATTTGAGCGGGGTGTTGGATTTGAAGCGGGTGACGATGCGGCAAGCAGCGGTGTCAAGCTTGGCCCACCAGACATAATCGTAATAGCCCAGATCGAAGACGTAAGTGGCGCCCGGCTCGATCGGCATCTGCTGCGCCATCGTAATGTCGTTGACGTTGGCGGCGCTGACCGCGGCGTAGATCGGGCGATCGGCATCAGGGTCGTAGATCACGTGCACTTTGGCGCCGCACACCCCGGCCGAGAAGCGGGCCCAGCCGGCGCTGTGCTGGTTCAGCCGCACGCCGGTGGCGTCGATCAGGTAGGTCGTCTCGGCCAGCTTGCGCCGCAGGCCGCGATGCGCCTGCCCCATCATCTCGGAAAGCAGCGCGCTGAACACCGCTACTGGCCGCTTGGTGTTGGCATCCGACAAAGTCGATCGGCGCACCGGCTTGGCTCCCAGGTGGTAGAGCCGCACCGCATGGCTCGCCAGACCGGCGACGATCTCACGCAGGCTGGCGGCGCCCGACAATTGGCCGTACAGCAGCGCCACCAATTGGCTCTTCGTAGTCAGACTACGGACCCGCGAATCAGCGCCGTGGGCTTCCACCAACCGGTCGAATACACCCCACGGCACCTGCTTCATAAGTCCATGAAAAACGCTATTCTCGTGGCGCACGGCGCTGATTCCCATCTCATGTCCGGAACGTCGGGCAAACGTCCAAGATCAAGTGGAATCAACGCCGTGCCCCTTGTCCATCAACACTCAACCGGACAGCCGTGGGACTAGCCCGGCCATGACGGCCTAGGTGAATTTTATGTCTGCGTCTGAGCACTAGCTTAGCCGGTCGATTGACAAAGTAGCTTCTAGAGGCTACTTCATTTTTATGCAGAAGGTCGGCCTCAAAACCCTAAAAAACAAGCTGAGCGAATATGTCAGGCTCGCGGCGTCGGGCGAGACCATTGTCATCACCGACCGCGGCCGCGCCGTCGCCGAGCTCATCCCACCGCGACAGCCAACACACGAAAGCTTTATCGAACGTGGCGTGCGCGAAGGTTGGCTGACGCCGGCGAAGAACCGCGGCGGCCTGCCGCCCGCACCCAAGCCGCTTCCAGGTCTCACCTTCGAACAGCTGATGGCCGACCTAGATGGTGACCGGGAAGATCGGTGATCTACCTCGACAGTTCGGTGGCATTGGCTCAGCTGCTGTTCGAAACGCGCTCCCCGCCGGCCCCTTTCTGGCAGCAACCATTGGTTTCCAGTCGGCTGCTCGAATATGAGGTGTGGAACCGAGCGCACGCTTATGGTTTGGCGAGCACGCGGGCGGACGACATTCGCGCGATTCTCGCGCTCGTGGACATGATCGAAATGACGGGTCCAACGCTGGCGCGCGCGTTGGAGCCCTTTCCGGTTTCGGTCCGCACTCTCGACGGCCTGCACCTCGCCACCTTGGCTTCGGTGCTTCGATCGACGGCTGCGGCGGTCGAACTGGCGAGCTATGACGGCCGCCTGCTCGGCGCGGCTCGCGCGCTCGGAATCCCGCTCGCGGCGTTGTGACCGTCGCCGTCGCCCGGCGCCGCGTTGATCCGGCGGCCCGACGCCCTTATGTTCCGGCGCGCATGACCCCGCTCAGCCAGATCCGCAATTTCGCGATCATCGCGCATATCGACCATGGCAAGTCGACCCTCGCCGACCGGCTGATCCAGGCTTGCGGCGGGCTCGAGGCGCGCGAGATGCGCGAGCAGGTGCTCGACAATATGGAGCTGGAACGCGAGCGCGGCATCACAATCAAGGCGCAGACGGTGCGCCTGCAATATCATGCCAAAGACGGCGAGAGCTATATCCTCAATCTGATGGATACGCCGGGCCATGTCGATTTCGCCTATGAGGTCAGCCGCTCCTTGGCTGCCTGTGAGGGCTCCTTGCTGGTCGTCGATGCCAGCCAGGGGGTCGAGGCCCAGACCCTGGCCAATGTCTATCAGGCGATCGAGGCCGGGCACGAGATCGTCCCGGTGCTCAACAAGATCGACCTGCCGGCGGCCGAACCCGAGCGGGTCAGGGAGCAAATCGAGGATGTGATCGGGCTCGACGCCGCCGATGCGGTGCTGATCTCGGCCAAGACCGGGCTCAATATCGAGGGCGTGCTCGAAGCCTTGGTGACCCGGCTGCCGCCGCCCACGGGCGACGCCGCGGCGCCGCTGAAGGCATTGCTGGTCGACAGCTGGTACGACCCCTATCTCGGCGTCGTCATTCTGGTGCGGGTCAAGGACGGCGCGTTGCAGGCCGGGCAAAAAATCCGACTGATGGCCGCCAATGCAGTGCATGCGATCGAGCGGGTCGGCGTCTTCACTCCGAAGGGCGTTGCGGTCGACGCGCTCGGGCCGGGCGAAATCGGCTTCATCACCGCCGGCATCAAGACCGTCGCCGATTGCCGCGTCGGCGACACGATCACCGAGGACCGGCGCCCCGCCGCCGCCCCCCTGCCCGGCTTCAAGCCGGTGCAGCCGGTCGTGTTCTGCGGCCTGTTCCCGACCGATGCTGCCGATTACGAGCGGCTGCGCGACAGCCTTGCCAAACTGCGCCTCAACGACGCTAGCTTCGAATACGAGCCTGAAACTTCGGTGGCGTTGGGCTTCGGCTTTCGCTGCGGCTTTCTCGGCCTCTTACATCTCGAAATCATCCAGGAACGGCTGGCCCGCGAGTTCGACCTCGACCTGCTGGCGACGGCCCCCTCGGTCGTCTATCGCGTGCATATGACCAACGGTGCGGTCCGCACCCTGCATAACCCGGCCGACATGCCCGATCCGGTGCGCATCGACCACATCGAAGAACCGTGGATCAAGGCGACGATCCTGGTCCCTGATAGCTATCTCGGGCCGATTCTGGCCTTGTGCGAGGAGCGCCGCGGCGAGCAGGTCGACCTGACCTATGCCGGCAACCGAGCAATGCTGGTCTATCGCCTGCCGTTGAACGAGGTCGTGTTCGACTTTTACGACCGGCTGAAATCGGTCAGCCGCGGCTATGCCAGCTTCGACTACCAGATCGACGACTACCGCGAGGGCGACCTGGTGCTGATGAGCATCCTGGTCAACGGCGAGCTGGTCGACGCGCTGTCGGTCATCGTTCACCGCCACGAGGCCGAACGCCGCGGCCGCGCCTTGTGCGAGCGGCTCAAGGACCTGATCCCGCGCCAATTGTTCCAGGTCGCGATCCAGGCGGCGCTCGGCGGTCGCATCATCGCCCGCGAGACGGTCAAGGCCTTGCGCAAGGATGTGCTCGCCAAATGCTACGGCGGCGACGTGACCCGCAAGCGCAAGCTCCTCGAAAAGCAAAAGGAAGGCAAAAAGCGGATGCGCCAATTCGGCAAGGTTGAGATCCCACAATCCGCCTTCATCGCCGCCCTTAAGATGGGCGACAGCTGACCCGAACCAACGCAACGCGAAAGCCAGGAGCCCCCCGATGATCGACCTTTACGCCATGGGCAGCCCAAACGTCGTCAAGATCTACATCGCTCTCGAAGAGATGGAGCTGCCTTATACGGTGCACCCGGTCGACGTGTTCGGCGAGGCGCAGTTCGATCCCGAATTCCTGCGGCTCAACCCGCTTGCCAAGGTGCCGGTCATCACCGATCACGACGGTCCGGGCGGCAAGCCCTACACCCTCTTCGAATCCGGCGCGATCCTGCAATATCTCGCGGAGAAAACCGGCCAGTTCCTGCCCAAGGATCCGATCGGGCGCTTTGACGCGCTGCAGTGGATGATGGTGCAGATGACGCTGGTCGGCCCGATGTTCGGGCAGTTCGTCCATTTCATGCGCTTTGCCCCGAAGGGCAATGATTACGCGCTCGACCGCTATCGCACGCAGGCGCGCCGCGCTCTCGAATTCTCTCGACACCAGGCTCGGCGTGGCGCCGTTCCTCGGCGGCGGCAGCTACTCGATCGCCGATATCGCGACGTTCCCCTGGGCGCGCAATGTCGGCTCCTTGCTCGGCAAACCGGCGGAAGCCGATTACCCCAAGCTGATGGCCTGGGTCGGAACTATCGCCGCACGGCCGGCTGTGGTGCGGGCGTTGGCAAAGGTCGACGAGGTGCGCACCAAGACAACGCAATTCGACAAGGCCGATGCCGGGGCGATGGATCGCCTGTTCGGCCGCGGCAAGCACGCCGCGGCGGCGTAACTTCGCGCGGGCCAGGCCGCGATGAGTGAGGACATGATCGGGCTGTCGCCGGGCGCCTTTGCCAAGTTAGACGCCGAGGAAGACGAAATCTTTTACGAGCCGGCGCGGCTCGTCTGTCATATCGACGACGGCGCCATCGCCGCCCTGACCGGGTTCTACCGCATCGTGCTTCCCGTGAGCGGGGTGCTGCTCGATCTGATGTCGAGCTGGGTCAGTCATTTGCCGCCCGAGATCGTATATTCCGAGATAATCGGCCACGGCATGAATGCCGAGGAGCTCGCCGCCAACCCGCGCTTCAGCCGCTGGTTCGTGCAGAACCTCAACCGCGATCCGATCCTGCCGCTGTCGGACGCCAGCATCGATGCGGCGATGATCTGCGTCTCGATCCAGTACCTGCAGCAGCCGGTTGAAGTCTTGCGCGACGTGGCGCGGGTTTTGCGGCCGGGCGGGCCGCTGGTCATCGGCTTCTCTAACCGCTGCTTCTGGACAAAGGCGGTGGCGATCTGGCGGGCGCTCGACGAGGCAGGTCACGCCAAGCTCGTCGAACACTACCTGCGCTACGCCGGCTTTGCCGAAATCGAGACCCACCGGTTGGCGGAATGGGTCGAGGATGAGAGCGATCCGATGACCGCGGTGGTCGGGCGCGCTCCCTCGAGGTAATTTCACTGCAGGCAATAGTGAACCGGGGAGATGAATGATGGAACTGGGCACCTTGCTGCCGTGGAGCGACATCGGCGGCGATCCGGCGGTGATACGCGAATACGCGCAAGCGGCGGAGACGATCGGCTACGATTTTGTCGAGGCGCCGGACCATGTGCTCGGCGTTAACGCCGCCAGCCGGCCGGGCTGGGACCGCAACGATAACAACGATCTGTTTCACGACCCGTTCGTGTTGTTCGGGTTTCTCGCCGGCTGCACCTCGAAACTCGGCTTTTCGACCGGCGTGTTGATCCTGCCGCAGCGCCAGACCGTGCTCGTCGCCAAGCAGGCGGCCTGTCTCGACGTGTTGTCGGGCGGCCGGTTCCGGCTCGGCATCGGTGTCGGCTGGAACGAGGTCGAATTCACCGGCCTCAACGAGAACTTCCACAATCGCGGCCGCCGCTCGGAGGAGCAGGTGCAGGTCATGCAGAAATTGTGGGCCGAGCCGCATGTCAGCTTCAAAGGCCGCTGGCACACGATCGAGGATGCCGGCATCAATCCGCGCCCGGCTTCCGGCAAGGTGCCGGTGTGGTTTGGCGGGCATCACGAGCGTACCTTGGAGCGCATTGCCAAATTCGGCGATGGCTGGATGCCGAACGCCTATACGCCCGGCCCCGAGGCGACGGAAGTGCTCGGCAGGCTGCGCCATCTGACCGAAGCCGCCGGCCGCGACCCGGCGCAAGTCGGAATCGAGGCCTGGGTGTCGATGGGCACCGGCAGCGAAGCTGATTGGGCCAAGGAAACCCGGTTTTGGAAAGCCGCCGGCGCCTCGCATATCTGCCTGACGACGACCTTCAACCGCCGCCACCACAAGCGCATCTCCGGCCACACGCTCTCCGACCACCTCGCGGCGCTGCGCCGCTACCACAGCGCTGTCGCCGACGCCCTCTGAGTGACGGTAGGCCGGTAAGGTGGTGCGCTTGATTTCGGGTTGGCCACTAAGCGATTCGCGTAGCCATCAATAAAGCGTAAGGACCAAGTTGACGGTTTTTTGACGGGCGGTCCGGTTAGTTTCGCCTCGCGCGAGCGGCGGGGCGATTATGGCGGATGCAGCGATCGCGGGCGGCGGGCTTGGCGCGGCGCCGCGCTGGGGCATGCGACTGTTCCGAGCCGCCGCCGAAGCCTATGCGAGCGAGGGCGAGCGACGCCTGCTGTGGCTGCCGGTCTTTTTCGGCGCCGGGATCGGCGTTTATTTCGCGCTGACGGTCGAGCCGCCGATGTGGCTCGGCCTCGGCGCAACGATCGCGGCCGGCGGCCTGACCTTTGCCCTGCACCGGCGCCCGTTGCCGTGCGAGGCGACGTTGGCGCTGACCTTGTTCTGCGCCGGCTTTGCCCTTATCGGCGAGACCACTTGGGAGCGCCAGGCGCCGATGCTGCAACGGCGCCTCGGGCCGGTCTCGTTTACTGGGCGGGTCGTCGATATCGACTCGCTCGACCGAGGGTGGCGGGTGATCGTCGCTCCCGATGCGCTGCCGGGGCTCGATCCCGGCGACCAGCCGCGGCGGCTGCGCGTGCACATCGCGGCGACGAGCGACCTGCTCGCTCCCGGCGATCGCGTCAGCATGCGCGCGGTGCTCTACCCGGTGCCGGGCCAGATCGTGCCGGGCGGACACGACATGCAGCGCGAGGCCTATTTCGCCCGAATTGGCGGCGTCGGTTATACCTATGGCCCCGCACATCGTGCTACCGACGCAGACGATGGGTCTGGCGGCGGCTGGCGCGAGGATCTGCGGCATCTGCGCACCGAGATGTCGCGCCGGATCAGCGCCGTGTTGCCCGGCTCGACCGGCGGCGTCGCGTCGGCGCTGATCACCGGCAAACGCGGCGCGATTTCGGAGGAGGTCAAGCAGGCGTTCCGCCAGTCGGGCCTGCAACATCTGCTGGCGATCGCCGGGCTGCATCTCGGCCTTGTCGGCGGCTTTGTCTTTTTTGCCGTGCGCGGCGGCCTGGCGCTGATCCCTTGGGTGGCATTGCGCTATCCGATCAAGAAGATCGCCGCCGGGGTCACGCTCGTGGTGCTGACCGGCTATTTGCTGCTGTCGGGTGCGGCGATCCCGACCGAGCGCGCCTTTGTCATGAATGGGCTGGTTTTTGCCGCGATCCTGATTGACCGGCTGCGGATCTCGATGCGGATCTGCGCGCTGGCCGCCGCTTTCGTGCTAGCGATCGAGCCGGAGAGCCTTGTGGGTGTCAGCTTTCAGATGTCGTTCGGTGCGGTCGTGGCGCTGATCGCGGTTTATGAAACCCACGGGCAGCGTCTGGCGCGCCTGCTCTACCGCCGCTCCTTGCCGGGGCGGGTGCTGGGTTACGCTGGAGCGGTCGTGGTCACAACAGTCGTTGTTACGATCGGCACCGATCCGTTCTCGATCTATCACTTTCATCACATCGCTTTGTATTCACCGCTCGCCAATGTCGTCGCGGTACCGCTGAGCGCGATGTGGACCTTGCCCTGGGGGGTCGTCACCTGTCTGTTGATGCCGTTCGGTCTCGAGCGCTTCGCGCTGATCCCGATGGGGTGGGGGATCGATGCGACGATTGGGATCGCACAGGCGGTCTCGGCCCTGCCCGGCAACGTCTGGCCGATGCCGCAATTGCCGGCGGCGGGGCTGGTGCTGGTCTCCCTTGGCGGGCTATGGCTGTGTCTGTGGCGAGGACCATGGCGACGCTGGGGCGCGATTGCGATCGTCGCCGGGCTCGCCGGCATGGGGCTGACCCGCCCGCCGGATATCGTTATCGCCGATATTGGCCGTTTCCTGGCCGCGCGGTCGGCTGACGGGCCGTATTTCGCCTCCGCCGGCCATGGCGAGCAGATCGAGGGTTCGTTCCTGGCCGAGGAGACCGGCTTGAGTTTGACCGGATGGCCGCAATCGGGTGCGGAGGGCGGGCTCGATTGCGCCGGAGAACGCTGTAGCTATTCGGCGCGCGGGCGCAGTGTCGCACTGGTCACCGGCACCGCCGGACTGCCGGTGGACTGCGGCGGGGTCGACGCGATCGTCAGCCAGGTGCCAGCCGGGTTTCGCTGCCGCTCGATGATTCCGGTAATCGACCGCATCAATTCATGGCGGCTTGGCGCAGTAGCCTTATGGCTCGACCCGGACGGCGTCACCGTCGAGAGCGCCAATGGCAGCCGCGGCGATCGTCCCTGGGTCCCGCATCCGGTCCCACGACGGCGACCGGTGTCTCACCCTTACTGATTAAGTCGCAGCCCGGCCACCGGCCAGTCGACGGCGACTAGCCGGCCAGTCCAGGACAGCGTGATGAAAGCGGTACGCATATTCGCGCCGCCGAAGCAGATATTGGTCGTGATCGGATCGGGCATCGGATGGTGTTCGATATGGCGGCCGTCCGGCGAAATGACAGTAATCCCGCCGTTGATAAGCGTGGCGACACAGATCCGCCCCTCGGCATCGAGCGCCAGCGAGTCGAAGCGTTGATATCCGCCGACCCCCGCGACGAGGCGCCCGCCATGCGGCGAAGGCCAGGGCTCCTTGCGGACCGTTCCGGGCTCGACGATATCGAAGGCCCAGAGCCGCGCCGGCTCGGTTTCGGCGACGTACAGGGTCTTTTCGTCAGGCGACAGGCCGATCCCGTTGGGCGTCACCATCGGAAATGCGACCTCGGCGATGCTCGATCCATCGGCAGCGGCGTAGTAAACCGCACCGCGATCCATTTCGCGGGCGCGGACCTTGCCGAGATCAGTAAAATAAAAACCGCCCTGCCGGTCGAAGACGAGATCGTTCGGACCCTTTAGCGGCACCTCACCCGCGCTGCGATAGAGGCATTCGACGGCGCCGGCCGCGAGGTCGATCCGTTCGATCCGGCCACCGGCGTAATCGTTGGCCTGCACGATCGGTCGTTTTCGCCCAGCTTCGTCGACATGCCATTCGAAGCCGCCATTGTTGCAGACATAGCATTTTCCGTCCGGACCGATCGCGGCGCCGTTCGGCCCGCCGCCCGGTCGTGCAACGAGCGTCTTGGCACCTTCGGGTGACACGAGGGTCAATGCCCCAGCCGCGATTTCGACCAGCACCACTGAGCCGTCCGCCAGCGCCACCGGTCCTTCGGGAAACTCCAGGCCTTCGGCGAGAGTACGGATTTCCATCGCCAAGCCAACTCCTCGACTGCCTGGTCAGTCCGGCGACATCAACGACCAGTACCAGGCGAAAAACCGACGATCGAGCTCGGCCGACCGGGCCACTGTCTCGGCGTCGCCAGCCCGCTGTAATCCGTCCGCCACCCGGTCGAGACCATCCGCCACCGGCGTGCTGGCTGGGGCACCCTGTGCTGCCATCTGAACCAGCTGAATGTCAGTGCGCTCAGCCGATTTCGGGATCACCCGAAGGAGCGCCGCTTGCTGCGGCTGCACCATCATCAGGCTCAGCGGCCCGAACACGACGCAGGTGGCGCCGTCGCCGGGCTCGTCGGACAAACAGATGCGGCGACGACTTCAGACAACTGCAGCGCGAGCTTCCAATTCCAATTGGTGCTGTAGCGGCTCGCCCCGTCACGCTGGCCTCGGCGAGCCATTCGGGGACAACCCCTGCCGCAATCGGGGTCGACGGCGGCTTCGCCCGGCGACCGCCGCGCCCGACAGATCGACAAAGATCAGACCCATCGTGGACACATACCGGATGACTGGCAAGCCGCAGCCGCGCCGGGTCGATCCGCGCCGACAGGTTCGGCTCGACGCAGCCGGCCGTCAAGCTCAAATTCCCAGCCGTGATACGGGCAGACCAGCCGTGTCGGCCGGGCCCTCCTCGGCCTCGCAAACCGGATAGCCGGCATGGATGCAGACATTGCGCAGCGCGTGCAGGCGGCCGTCCGCGGTCACGGGTCACGAGGATCGAGCGGGTGGCGGCGTCGAACCGGAAATAGCGTCCGTCACTCGTCGAGCCGGGTTTGATGGTCGACGGCGACCCACGGCCGCAGGAACATCCGGTCGCGCTCGGTGGCGAACACGTCCGGCGCCGTTCAACAATTGCGGATCGGCCACGATCGCGCCGGCTCCGCCCAGCCGCTCGCCGATCGCGGCAACGCTCTCAGGAAGGTCCATTTGAGGATTCGCTGATTTCTGTTTGATTGCGCGCGCAGACTGAACCCGACGCGGCAGCGAGGTCAAAAGCTTTGTGCCGGGCAGACCGCAGATCACTCAGCGGGCTGCCGGTAGCGCCACGGTCCCGCTTGGGCCGCGCCCGGGAGCTGCGATTGGGTCGCGGCGAGCTCTCGCGCCAACGCCTCGCTGCGCCGGCGGCAACGCCGCAGTTCGCGGCGGCGGCGGCGCCCGGCGATCCAGGCGGCGAACGCGCCGGTCAGACGAAGCCGCCGATCAGCGGCGACAAAAACCACCAGGTAAAGCGGCGACACCCATCAGAAACGGCAGCGGCCACAGCCCCAGCGATACGGCTTCGCGGTTGGAGGCGGCGAACAGGCTCAACACTGCGGCGACGACGAGCACCACCGCCCAATAGACGGCCCTCATCCGCCGGACGCCGCATTAGACGCCCTGCTTATGCGTGCGGCGCACTCTGGTTCAAGCGGTCGCGCAACTGCTTGCCGGTCTTGAAAAACGGGATGTGCTTCTCTGCCACCCGCACGCTGTCGCCGGTCCGCGGGTTGCGGCCGACGCGAGCGTCCCGGCGCTTGACCGAAAACGCCCCGAACCCGCGCAGCTCGACCCGATCGCCGCGCGCGAGCGCCGCCGCGATCTCGTCAAAAATCGCGGTGACGATGACCTCGACATCGCGCTGATACAAATGCGGGTTGGTTTCGGACAGCTTCTGCACGAGCTCCGATTTCGTCATCCCGATCGCCGCTCCTACGCCCAAGGGGAATAGGCGAGCGTGCCAAAGCGCCGGCCGAGCGTCAAGCGGCGAGTCAAGCCTCTCCGCCCGGATCATGCGCGCACACGTGCCCGGCCCTCTGCCGCTCGCCGGAAAGGGCCGGGATGCAGGGCCGGCTCTCAGCTCTTCTCCTCGGTCTCGTCTCCTGCCGCTTCGGCGTCCTGGCGGCGGGCGCGGTTGATCGCGGCGCCGAGGATGTCGCCGAGGCTGGCGCCCGAATCCGACGAGCCGAACTCAGCCATCGCCCGCTTCTCCTCGTCGACCTCGCGCGCCTTGATCGACAAGCTGACCTTGCGCGTGGCGCGGTCGATCGCCGTGACTTTGGCGTCGACCTTTTCGCCGACCGCGAAACGGTCCGGCCGCTGCTCGCTGCGGTCGCGCGACAGCTCGGATTTGCGGATAAAGCCGAGCAGGCCGTCGCCGACCGACACCTCGACCCCGCCCTCGGTGATCCCGGCGATCGTCCCGGTGACGACCTCGCCCTTTCTGAGCTTGGACATCCCGGCCTCGAACGGGTCGGCCTCGAGCTGCTTGATGCCGAGGCTGATGCGCTCCTTTTCGACATCGACGTCGAGCACCTTGACGCGCACCACCTCGCCCTTGTGGTAGTTGTTGATGGCGTCCTCGCCGGCACGGTTCCAATCGATGTCGGAGAGATGGACCATGCCGTCGATATCGCCGGGCAGGCCGACAAATAGCCCGAACTCGGTGATATTGCGGACCTCGCCCTCGAGCTCGCTGCCGATCGGATGCTCGTCGACAAAGGCATCCCACGGATTGGCCAAGGTCTGCTTGAGCCCGAGGCTGATCCGGCGCTTTTGCGGATCGACATCGAGCACCATGACCTCGACCTCCTGGCTGGTCGAGACGATCTTGCCCGGGTGCACGTTCTTTTTCGTCCAGCTCATCTCGGAGACATGGACCAGCCCCTCGACCCCCGGCTCCAGTTCGACAAAGGCGCCGTAGTCGGTGATGTTGGTAACGCGGCCGCGGAACTTCGCCCCGGCCGGATATTTGAGCTCGACGCCTTCCCACGGGTCGGCTTCGAGCTGCTTCATGCCGAGCGAGATGCGCTGGGTCTCGGGGTTGAAGCGGATGACCTGGACCTTGACGTTCTGCCCGATATTCAGCGCTTCGGAGGGGTGGTTGATGCGCCGCCAGGCGATGTCGGTCACGTGCAACAGCCCGTCGACCCCGCCCAGATCGACAAAGGCGCCGTAGTCGGTGATGTTCTTGACGACGCCGTTGAGGATCTGGCCCTCCTTGAGGCTGGCGACCAGCTCCGAGCGCTGCTCGGCGCGGCTCTCTTCGAGCACGGCGCGGCGCGAGACGACGATGTTGCCGCGCGAGCGGTCCATCTTGAGGATCTGGAAGGGCTGCTGCGACCCCAACAACGGGGTGATGTCGCGCACCGGCCGAATGTCGACCTGGCTGCCCGGCAGAAAGGCGACCGCGCCGCTGAGGTCGACCGTGAACCCGCCCTTGACCCGGCCGAAGATCACCCCGGTTACCCGGTCGTTCGCCTGAAAGCTCTTTTCGAGCTGGGTCCAGGCCTCCTCGCGCCGCGCCTTCTCGCGCGACAGCTGGGCCTCGCCGTTCTTGTCCTCCATCCGCTCGAGATAGACCTCGACGGTGTCGCCGACATGAAGGTCGGGCTCGCCGCCTCCGGCAGCGAACTCCTTCAATGGCACGCGGCCTTCCGATTTGAGGCCGACATCGATCAGCACGGCGTCGTTTTCGACGGCGATGACCCGGCCTTTGACGACCGTGCCTTCGAGACCGCTGACCATGCCCAGGGATTCGTCGAGAAGCGCGGCGAAATTCTCCTTCGCAGACGCCTCCCCCATTTGCAGTTCTAAAGCCATTCCTTCTCCTTGAGTGCGCGCGCGATCATAATTGGCGGCACGCTCGACCACCGCATCGGCATCGAGCGTCGTCGTGTCGATGACTTTGGCGTCGGGCGCCACCGAGAGCGGGGCAGCCCGACGCTCGCTGTCGCGCGCGTCGCGTTCCTTGAGATCTTGCAAGACGTTTTCGTATATAGCCGTGGCGCCGCGCCCGCGCAACTCTTTGACCCGGCGGTTGGCGCGCAGTCTCTACGTCGGCGGTGAGGAAAAGCTTGAGCTCCGCCTGCGGGCATACGACCGAGCCGATATCGCGGCCGTCGAGGACCGCGCCGCGCGCCGGGGCCGGCGGATGGGCGGCAAAGTCCCGCTGAAAAGCGAGCAAGGCGCTGCGCACCGCCGGGTTCGCGGCAACCACCGAGGCTGCCGCTGCGACCGCCTCGCCGCGCAGCCGCGGATCAGCGAGCTGCCGCAGATCGACACGGCGCGCCGCTGCTTCCGCCGCAGACCGGATCGGCCGGATCGCCCTTGTTTCGAGGACGCCGAGTGCCGTTGCACGGTAGAGGGTGCCGGTGTCGAGATGGGCGAAGCCGAAGCGTTCGGCGAGGCGGCGCGCCAAGGTGCCCTTGCCCGAAGCCGCCGGCCCGTCGATCGCGACGACGAACGGCCGAGAGGTCATGGGCCAGCTGCGATCGCACCGCCGAGGCTGTTGATCAGATCGGACGAAATCGGGAAAGCTGGTCGCGATCGGCGCGCATCGTCGACCCGCACCGGCTCGTTGCTGGCGAGCCCCGAGACCAGGAAAGCCATCGCGATGCGGTGATCCAGCTGGGTCTCGATCAATGCCCCGCCCTGCGGGAAGGCCGCCTATCGCCCTCGACGATCAAATCGTCGCCCTCGACCGCGACGCGCACGCCGCAGCTGGCGAGGCCGCTGGCGATCGCCGCCAGACGGTCGCTTTCCTTGACCCGCAGTTCGGCGAGCCCGCGCATCACCGTGCGACCCGCGGGCGCAGGCGGCGGCGACGGCAAGGATAGGGTATTCGTCGATCATCCGCGGCGCCCGCTCGGCCGGGATGTCGGCGCCGGTCAGGGCGCCGGCGCGGGCGCGCAAATCGGCCACCGGCTCGCCGCCTTCCTCGCGCTCGTTCACCAGGGTGATGTCCGCGCCCATCTCGCGCAGACACTCCAATAACCCGGCGCGCAACGGGTTGAGACCGACGCCCTCGATCGTCACCTCCGATCCTGGAACGAGCAGCGCCGCCACCAGCGGGAACGCAGCCGAAGAAACATCTCCCGGCACCGTAATCGGCGCCGCCAAGAGTTCGGGAAAACCTTCGACCGTGATCCGCTTGCCGCCGCCTTCGGCTGGTTGGGTCGTGACCTTCGCGCCGAAGTGGCGCAGCATCCGTTCGGTGTGGTCGCGGGTCCCCTGCGGCTCGATCACCGTGGTCTCGCCCGGGGTGTTGAGCCCAGCCAGCAACACCGCCGATTTGACCTGGGCCGAGGGCACCGGCAACGGGTAGACGATCGGGATCGGGTCCGCCGCACCGGTCACCGCAAGCGGCAGGCGGGCGCCCTCGCGGGTCAGGAAGCTCGCGCCAAAGCGGCTCAGCGGGTCGACGACGCGGCCCATCGGCCGGCGCCGCAACGAGGCGTCACCGGTGACGAAGGCGGTCAGCCGGTGGGTAGCGAGGATGCCGAGCAAAAGCCGCGCCGAGGTCCCCGAATTGCCCAGATCGAGCAAGTTCTCCGGCTCGCATAGGCCGCCGACCCCGACGCCGTCGACGATCCAACGGCCATCGCCGGAAGGGGCCACGGAAGCGCCGAGCGCATTTAGCGCCGCGGCGGTGGCGAGCACGTCCTCCCCCTCCAGCAAGCCGCTGATTTCGGTCCGCCCGACCGCCAATGCGCCCAGCATCAGCGCGCGATGCGAAATCGACTTGTCGCCGGGTACCCGGATTTTGCCGGAAAGCGGCGCGTTGCGCCGTGCCGACATCAACTCTGCGGGCGAAGGCGGCGAGCGACGGATCGGCCATGGGATGGCAGGCCTCGAAAAGCGGAGTTGGCGATTGCGGAAGCGGCGTCTTCAGCCCATATGCCGAAGCCGTCGGCGCGCCGCCGTTGAGGATTTGTTTTTGACAGGGTGACGTCCCTGTGGCAATGGCGCGCGTCGACCGACCCCGGCGAACCTCTGATGGAGTTGGATCGTGGCCAAGCCCGAATGGGGCAGCAAGCGGATCTGTCCAAGCTGCGGGACCCGCTATTATGATTTGCTGCACAAGCCCGTGATCTGCCCAAAATGCAGCACCCCGTTTGATCCCGAAGCGTTTTTGAAATCGCGCCGAGCGCGCCCGGTCGCTCCAGTCGAGAAGGAACTCGAACCGATCGGCGCCGGGGAGCTCGACGCCGATGTCGAGACCGAGGAGGCGGAGATCCCCGGGGATGAAGAGGAAGCGCTGCCGCTCGAAGAGGCCGAGGAGGAAGACGAGGAGCTACTCGAGGATGCCTCCGAGCTCGGCGAAGACGAAGACGACATGGCCGAGGTTATCGAGAACGTCGAAGAGGATGAACGCTGACCTCGCCGCGCCGGCGAGGCCGCGCTTTTTTACTTGCCGGCGCCCGGTCGCGTTCCTAATTTGCCGGCCTGATCTACCGGCTCGTCGCGGCGAGCCCTTAGTTTGGGGCCATAGCTCAGCTGGGAGAGCGCTACAATGGCATTGTAGAGGTCACCGGTTCGATCCCGGTTGGCTCCACCAAATCAAGCAAGGGGTTAGCTGATCCGACGGCTAGCCCCTTTTGCTTAACCGAAGCCTCTCTGACGATCTCGCTACAATCTCGGCCGCCTCCGTTATGCCCGGAGTGCAGACCCGGTCTGTTTCTCGCGGGCTTGCTGGATGGCGCGCCAGACGCGTTGGGGGGTAGCAGGCATGTCGAGGTGACGGATGCCGTATTCGGAGAGGGCATCGACCAGCGCGTTCATGACCGAGGGCAGCGCGCCGGCGCAGCCGGCCTCGCCGCAGCCTTTAGCGCCGAGCGGGTTGGACTTGGCCGGCACCGGATGGCTGGCGTTGACGAACAGCGGAGCGTCGTCGGCGCGGGGCATCGCGTAATCCATGTACGAACCGGTCAACAGCTGGCCGTGCTCGTCGTAGACCGTGTGCTCGCGTAAGGCTTGGCCGATCCCCTGCACGATGCCGCCATGCGCCTGCCCAGTGACCAATAGCGGGTTGATGACGACCCCAAAATCGTTGACAAAGCTATAGCGTACGACCTCGACCACGCCGGTTTCGGGGTCGATCTCGACCTCGGCGATGTGGCAGCCATTGGGAAAGGCCGAGGGCGGGCCGTCGCTGATATTGGCTACGTCGAGGCTTCGCGGAAGGCCCGGCGGAAGTTCCAGACCGGCGTGGATCTTTGCCGCCAATTCCATGATCCCGACCGAGCGGTCGGTGCCGGATATCACAAAATGGCCGGCGCGAAATTCGATATCGGCGGCGGCGGCCTCCAGCACATGGGCGGCGATCTGCTTACCCGCCTCGACGACCTTTTCGCCGGCCTCGACGATCGCCACACCGCTGGTCATCATCGATTTTGAGCCGCCGGTGCCGCCGCCGGCGATCAGCTCGTCGCTGTCGCCTTGCAACAGCCGGATGCGGCGGAACGGAATGCCGAGCCTTGTCGCCAACACTTGGGCAAAGGGAGACCAATGCCCTTGGCCGTAGTCGAGCGTGCCGGTGATGATCGTCACATCACCGTTCGGCTCGAAGCGGATGCCCCCCATCTCCCGGCCGGGCGGGCCGGTCAGTTCGAGATAATCGCTGATACCGCGGCCGCGCAGCCGGCCCCGCGCGCGGCTTTCCTCCTTGCGCTCGGCAAAGCCGTTCCAATCGGCGAGCTGCAACGCCTCGTTCAGCAGATTAGTGAAGTCGCCACTGTCATAGGTCGTGCCGTTCGGCGCCTTGTAGGGCATCGCCTCGGGCGGGATGTGGTTGCGGCGCCGCAACTCGACGCGGTCGATCCCGGTCTCGGCTGCGGCGGTCTCGACCAGCCGCTCCATGTAGTAATTGGCCTCGGGCCGGCCGGCTCCGCGATAGGCGCCGACCGGGGTCGTGTTGGTGAACACGCATTTGGTCGAGACCTCGATCAGCGGCGTCTTGTAGACGCCGAGCGTGTTCCTGACCGCGTTGCGGGTCGCCGGGCCGGGCGCACCGTAGGTCGCGCCGAGATTGCCGTAGCCGGTCAGGCGCACGGCGAGGAAATGGCCGTCGCGGTCGAGCGCCAGTTCGGCATTCATGTCATGGTCGCGGCCATGGCTGTCGGAGACGAAGCTGCCCGAGCGATCGTCGGTCCATTTGACCGGCCGGCCCAATTCGCGCGCCGCGTGCAGGATGCAGTAATATTCGGAATAGGTCGGCTGCTTCATGCCGAACGAGCCGCCGACCCGCTCGGTCAAGATGCGTATCTTGTCGCGGCCGACGCCAAAGACCCCGGCGATGTAGTTGCGAAAGCCGAACACTCCTTGGCAGCCGACATGCAAGGTCCAATGCTGACGCTCGGGGTCGTAATCCGCGACGGCCGCGCGCGGCTCCATCGCATTGACGACGATGCGGTTATCGCGCAGGCGGAGCCGAGTCACATGAGCCGCGCCCGCAAAGGCGGCGGCGACTTTTTCGCTGTCGCCGAAATGGAAATCGAGACCGACATTGCCGGGCACGTCGTCATAAAGGATCGGCGCATCGGGGGCGTTGGCCAGGCTCGGTTCGGTGACTGCCGGCAACGGGTCGATGTCGACTGTGACGGTCTCGGCGGCATCTTTTGCCTGGGCCACGGTCTCGGCAACGACCGCGGCGACCGCCTCGCCAACATGCCGGACCTTGTCCGACGGCAGCGCGTAATGAACCGGAGTCAGCATCGGGGTGCCGTCGCGATTGTTCATGACCTGGCGCGCCGGCAAGGGGCCGACACCGCCCTTAGCCAGATCGGCCGCGGTGTAGATCGCGAGAACGCCGGGCATCGCGCGGGCCGCCGCGGTGTCGATCCCACGGATGACGCCGTGGGCGATGTGGCTGCGCACCATCACCGCATAGGCCTGGCCGGGCCGGCTGATGTCGTCGGCATAATTCCCTTCGCCGCGCAATAGCACCGGGTCTTCCGAGCGCCGCACGGGCTGGCCAATCGCAAACTTTTCTTCGGGCTCCAGCAAGGCCGGATCGATGTAGTCGTCCATGGGTCACCTTTCTTATCGTGCGCTATCGCCGTGCCGATCGCGCCGCGGCGCTCGATGGCAAGCTGGACCTAGGATATAGCTAACGCGAAATCAGCAGGACGGAAAATCGGGATGAATGCCGGCAAACCCGAACTCTACCGCGATCTCGCCAGGCAAACGATGGCGCTGCTCGCCGGCGAAGCCGATCGGATCGCCAACGCCGCGAACATGGCAGCGCTGATCTATCACCGCCTGCCCGACTTGAACTGGGCCGGCTTTTATTTCAGCAAGGGCGGCGAGCTGGTGCTGGGCCCGTTCCAGGGCCGGCCCGCCTGCCTGCGCATCGCGATCGGCCAAGGCGTGTGTGGGACCGCCGCAGCGCACGGCGAGGCGGTGCTGGTTCCGGATGTGCGCGAGTTTCCCGGGCATATCGCCTGCGATCCGGTTTCGCGCTCGGAGCTCGTCGTGCCGCTGATCGAAGACGGCCACGTTCTGGGCGTGCTCGACCTCGACAGCCCGCTCCTCGGGCGCTTCGACGAGGCGGATCGGCAGGGCTGCGAAGGGTTGGCCGCGCTGTTCGTCGACCACCATCGCCAGAATCCGACGCAAGCCGAGTATCCCGAGGATGTCGACCCTGAGTCGGGCTGTCGCCTGCCATTACCGAGGCGCGAGGACCTGGACGCGGATGGGCAACGGGCCTACGACCGCCTCACGGACCCCGCGGGCGGGACCTTGCGCGGCCTCAGGGGCCCCGGGGGCATCCAGTTGCACAGCCCCGAACTATCGCGCCGCTCACGGCCCGTAAACCGTTATTTGCGATACGAGGCAGGGCTCGGCGGGCGGGTTCGTGAATTGGCCATCCTGACGACGGCGCGCGAACTCGACAGCCGGTTCGAATGGGCCGCGCACGAGCCGGCGGCACTGGGTGAAGGGATTTCGCGCGAGATCATCGCCATTATTAAATACCGTCGGGACACGAGCGAACTCGCCGAAGCCGACCGGATCGTGATCGATCTCGGCCGGGAGATTTTCGCGGCACGCAAGGTGTCGGCGGCAACCTACGCCCGGGCCTTGCAGCTATTTGGCCGCCGCAAGCTGATCGATCTCGTGGCACTGATCGGCAATTATGCGGCGACTGCGGCGCTTTTGACCGCGTTCGACATGCAGCTCGATCCCGATCAGCCGCTACCAGCGGCGTCTTGACCGGCTGGGCTGCCGCCGTTCAATATCGCTGTAGTGCAACAGGGCGTCGGGACGGGGCGTCAACCGATGGGGCAACACCGCGCGTGAAGGAGAGACATAGTGTCCGAGAGAGCGCCGTTTCTGAATACCGCCTATAGCGCCTATCACCATCGCGAGCGACCGCTAGAGGATGAGGAGCTGACCCGGGTCGGGCCCCGCACCCCGTGCGGCGAATATCTGCGGCGCTTTTGGCAGCCGATCATCCTCTCTAGCGAACTGGGCGAGCTGCCGCGGCGACTGCGCATTCTGGGCGAGGATCTGGTGGCGTTTCGCGACAAGAGCGGCGCGATCGGTCTGCTCGAATTGCACTGCCCGCATCGTGGCACCTCGCTCGAATTCGGCCTAATCGGCGACAAGGGCATTCGCTGTTGCTATCACGGCTGGCTGTTCGACTGCGACGGGACGATCCTGGAGACCCCGGGCGAGCCCGCCGACAGCACGTTGAAGAAGCGGCTGTTTCACGGCGCCTTTCCGGTGCGGGAATACTCGGGGCTGGTTTTTGCCTATATGGGGCCGCCGGATAAGCAGCCCGATTTTCCGATCCTCGATACGTATGAGCTTTCCGGCTACCGCCAGATTGCCCGCGCGCCGACACTGTGGGAATGCAACTGGCTGCAGGTCAAAGAAAACAGCATGGACCCGGCGCATCTCGCCTTTCTGCACACCCTTCCCGGCAGCGAGGGCTTTACCGACGATTTCAAGGAACTAGCCGAGTGGGATTGGATGGAGACCCCGGTCGGCATGGTCTATATCGACACGCGACGGCAGGCGGATCGAGTGTGGGTGCGTGTCGCCGACTTTATCCTCCCCAATATCCACCAGTTCCCACCCAATGCCGACCCGATGGCATTGCGCAACTCGATCAATCGGCCGCAGGCCACGACCTGGGCAGTGCCGCTCGACGACACCCACACGATGCAGATCGGCTATCAGCGTGCGCCTGAGGGCCGGGAGGTCAGGCGGGGCTCGGGTTTCGGACAGGATGGCAAGCGGTCCTACGAGGAGAGGCAGCGGGTTCCGGGCGACTACGACGCGCAGATCAGCATTCACGGCGGCGTGTCGCGCCACGGGCTCGAACATCTTGCTTCGACCGACCGCGGCATCATCATGATGCCGCAACATGATCCGGCGCGGGATCCGCGCGGTCCGCAACGGCGAGGATCTGGGATACCCGATCCTGAAGAACGGAGCGGCGGTTCCGACCTACAGCCACGACCGGGTGGTGTCGGGCATCCCCCCGGCGCCGACGCCCGCGGAGGACAAGCGCCTGCTGTGCGAAGTCGCCCGCAACGTGGTTGCGCAGACGATTCAGGCCGGCTCGGCTGAAGCATAGTCGCGGGCTGCGCCTGCCGGCTTTCGCCCGACGATCTCTCGGGGCCGTGCTAGCCTGTAAAGGAGGCGATCGAGGAAAGAATGAGGAGCGTCATCGGCCTGGCGCTCAGGCCGGTGCGAAGAGGTCGCTTTGCGCCGGCTGTTGCAGGGTGGCCATTGTTGGCGGCGCCGGGGTCGCGAAAGCGGCGTCTTGCTGCAAGATTGGCAGGACGCGGCTGGCGAAGAGGCGCATGTTCTTTTCGGCGTCGCCATGCGGGATGCCGCCGAACGAGAATTCGGTGACCACGTGGTCGGTGCCGGTCACCCGTTGCAACTCGCCGATCTGCTGGATGCAGTCTTCCGGCGTGCCGACGATCTGGATCTTGACGTAGAACTCGGTGGCCCGAACCCGTTCCTCCTCGTCTTGCAGACGGGCATAAGTTTTCGCCATCTTACCGTAGGTTTCGTAGCCTTTGACCGTGGCGAGATGGCCGTCCGAGAAATGGTAATGGTTGTCGATCGACTCCCATTTTTTGCCGAGCCATTGCATCGCCCGGTCGTGCGCCTCGTCGCGGCTTTCGGCGCAGGAAACGTTGGTCAGGATGATCGGCGGCGGCGGGTTATGGCCGACACTAAGTGCGATCTCGCGGTAATTGACGATGTTCTCCGCCGCCTTCGGCCATTCGTTTTGCATTACCACCAGAATACCGAAGCCGAGCTTGGCCATGATCTCGGCCGATTCCGGGCTGACCGACGAGGCGAAGAAGCGCTCTTCGGGATGCGAGATCGGTCGCGGGCGGATCGAGGTGCGCGGGATCTGGTAGAACTCGCCCTGCCATTCGAATTCGGGCTCGCGCAATGCCCTGCGGATCAGTTGCGCGGACTCGGCAAAGCGCGGGCGCGCCTCGCCCATGGGCACGCGGAACCCGGCATATTCGACGCTCGCCGCACCCCGGCCAAAGCCGAACAGGCAGCGACCGCCGCACAAAATGTCGAGCAGGGCGATCTCCTCCGCGACGCGGATCGGGTCGTGCCAGGGCAGCACGATCACCGAGGTCCCGAACGTGATCCGCTTGGTGCGGCCGGCGAAGTAGGCCAGAAGCTGGAGCGGCGCCGGCGACATTGCGTAGCCGGTGAAATGATGCTCGAGCGCAATCAGCGAGTCGAAGCCGAGCGGTTCGGCGAGATCGCCCATCGCCAGATGATCGGACACGACCGCCACATCGGTGCGACCGGGCTCGGACAGCATGTTTAGAGCAATGCCGACTTTCATGGTCTCTCTCCTCGGCTCACTTCGCCCGCAGACGGTACCACGGGTGCGGCTGCCCCGGGATTTTGCCGCGTAGGGTGTAGACAGAGGTGCGCGCGGTGAAGAAGATCGTCTTCAGATCGGGCCCCCCAAAGGCGAGGTTAGCCGGGATTTCCGGCGTCCGAATGATGCCGAGCCTCGACCCGTCGGGCGCGAACACCCAGGTCCCTCCGGGGCCGGTGCAATAAACGTTACCCTGTTGGTCGACCTTCATGCCGTCGGGGACGCCATCGGTCTCCTCGGAGGACATGTCGGCAAATATGCGCCGCTTGACCATATTGCCAGCGCTGTCGAGATCGATCGCGTGGATGTATTGGGCATGACGCGTATTGGCGACGTAAAGCACGCGCTCGTCGGGGGAAAAGGCCAGCCCGTTCGGATATTCGAACTCGGCAACGAGGCGGCTGGCGCCATTGGGCGCCACTGCGTAGACACCGGAATGAGCCAATTCCTTGTCGGGGAGCGCAATGCGCAGCCCGGGATCGGTGAACCAAATGCTGCCGCCCGATTTGCAGACGACGTCGTTGGGCCGATTGATCCGCTTGCCTTCGTAGCGGTCGATGAGGACCTCGCTTTGCCGATCGTCGGACCAGCGGGTAAGCCGGCGGTTGCCGCCTTCGCAGATCACCAGCCGGCCCTGGAGATCAAAGGTGGTGCCGTTGCCCTCGCCGGTATTGGTGCGCACGGTTTCCGGCGCCTGGCCGAGCCTCAGCCGGTAGAAGATGCTAGCGCGAACATCGGCGAAATAATGGAAGCCGTCGGGGTGCCACAACGGCCCTTCGGTAAAGACGAACCCAGTCGCTGGGCGTTCCGCTGTCGTCGTCTCCAGCACCGCATCGAGACCCGCCATCCTCGTCCCTCCCATCTTCGAGACATCGTTTGGGGCAGGTTATCGCGCGCCGGCTCGCCTGTCCAATTGGCGCCCTCTTCGGCTGTCGCGAGGGCCGTATAGCCGCAAATTTTCGGAGCCGCGCCTTTGGGGCCGCCGACGGTAGAGCGCGGCGTGGATATCCTGCACGGCAGCATTTTTTTGCGCGCACGAGACCAGCCGCGTGCCGTCGCCGGCATCGACTGGTCCAGCCAGCGGCTATCGAAGCCGCCTAAAATGGGGGCTCCAGTCTTCCATCACAGTGCCTCGGACGGGCAAACGGGACGCCTGCAGCGGCCCAGTTTGCCTATCCGGGTTTGCCTACTCGGGGCTAGGCTGCATGGAGCAGTTCCAATGCCTCTTCGTAGACGGCCATGTTCTTGCCAAACGAGACCGCCGCGGCCCGAACGCCGCACACCAGATGCATCCAGCGCCAGGGTTCGCGCGTGGCGGCGAATTCTTCCACGATCGACTGGTGATGCTTGAAGGCGTGCATCTCGGTGAAATTGTCGTGGCACACAATCTCGGCAAGACGCCCGATCAACGCCTGCGGATCATACCCGCAATTTACATATTGCTGGGCCAAGTTCACCGTGGCTTCGACTTCGGGCACCGCCCGCGCCTGGCCAAGATTAGTGACCGTCGAGAAGTCGATCGGCGGCTGGTTGTAGATGCCGTCGGCGATCGCATCCAGCAATTCCTGCTGCGTGCGCGGCGGCAAGGCTGCGACTTCGGCCATATCGGGCCGCGGCGCGGGCTGCATCCGACCCGCTGTCGATCGGATCTCTGGGCCAGACTGCCAGGTCAACAGCAACATCAGCTTGTTGCGGATGCTCACCCCGTCGAGCCGCAACAGATAGCGCCGCAGGTTGATGCTGGTGTGGAGGTGGACATCCATCGGGTTGCCACCGAGGGAACGCAGGAATAGGCCGGCAGCCCCGATCGATAGGGCTTCGCCCGCGCCTTCCAGGGACAGCCCATCCGCCAGGGCTTTGGCCATCAGCGCGGGAATGTCGGCAAAGACGTCGACCCGGCCGATGGTTTCCCCGAGCTCGCCGATCGCGGCCGTTTCGTCCTCGCCGCTGCGCTGGCGCAGGATGCGGTCCAGCAAATGGTGTTCCTCGATCAGCGCTTCGATCTCCGGCAGCGGCGAAGGCATCGGATTATTCGGGGCGACCGGAGAGCGGGTTACAAAGCGCACCACCTGCCGCATCACCACCGGCAGATATGCCTTGTCGAGAACGCCGGTCTCGAAGGCGCGCCACACGGTACCGGGAAACATGAAGTAGTGGTCGTCGTGAAAATTCTTCGGGATCGCCACGCCCAGCAACAGATCGAAGCTCTCGATCCGGGGCGCATTGTCCCATAGCCACAGGAAAATATGGTCCGCCTTGTTATACTCGCCGCGATTCACCGCAGCCAGGAACGCCGCTTTGGCTGCCTCGACCCCACCGACATCCTCCGGCTCGAAATCGAGGAGGCCGTACGGCCCCATCGCCGGGTGGTGGATGTGCTTATTCGTCAGCGCCACGTGTTGCAGCACCGGGAGAAAGCGATCCTCGCCATGCTGGCGCTCAACCAGCTTCGAGACTGCATAGAGGCCTGCCAACGCGTGCAACGCGCCGCCATGATGACCGGCCGGCATGTCGGTGGAGCGGGTCACCGCGAGGGCGGAGGCCGTCAGCATAGTCTGCGTCGGCACCCCGGCACGCAACTTCTCCAGGGCCCCTGCCATTATATCATCGGGAGACGTATCCTCGATAAACTGGACTAACGGCTCGATGGTGTCGGAATACTGGACACGTTGTGGCATCGGCATGGTGACTTCTCCTCTGCGTAAGTGCGGTCTGTCTTGGTTGGCTGGTTTCACTCTTTCGATGAACTTGGCGCCTCCCGGGCGACTACTTTTGGGGACATGGCACCGGAATTCCGGCGATTTTTACATTGACCGCGCCGAGATGATTGCGGCTGGTGAAATAGAGGGTCTTCCAGTCGGCGCCGCCAAAGGCCAGATTGGTCGTGGCTGGGGCGCCGTGGACGATGCGGCCGAGCTTTTTGCCTTTTGGGTCGATGATCCACAACCCGCCTGCTCCGCCGCAATAGACATTCCCTTCGACGTCGACCTTCATGCCGTCGGGGACACCGAATTCATCGCCGCGCAGATCGACAAAGACACGATCGCTGTGCTTGGCGAGCGTGCCGTTGGGCGCGACATCGAAGGCGCGAATGTGGCCGCGGCGCGAGTCGTTGATGTAGAGCACGCTCTCGTCCGGCGAAAAAGCCAGCCCGTTGGGGACGATGAAATCGTCAATCAACAGGGTCAGTTGGCCGAGGTCAGGGGTCACGCGATAGACGCCGGAAAAGGTCAGATCCCATTGCTGCGCCGCGGAAGGATGGGTCCACGGATCGGTGAAATAGATGCAGCCATCGGATTTGACGACGACGTCATTGGGCCGATTGAGCTGACGGCCCTGAAAGCTGTTGGCGATAACCGTGATGCTGCCGTCCAATTCTTGCCTGGTGACGCGGCGTAAATCGTGCTCGCAGGCGACGAGCCGCCCCTGCATATCGCGGGTCAAGCCATTCGCTCGATTGGTCGGCTCCTGCAGCAGCGACACTCCCTTACCGGGATCGTATTTCATGCGGCGGTTGTTGTGGATGTCGCTGAATACTAGATAGCCGCCCTCGCGCCACCACAGCGGCCCCTCGGCCGGGCCTTGCGGACCGCCAAAGCCGTCGGCCAGTTCCTGGATTTGCTGAGAACCGGAGATGACCCGCTCCAGCTCCGGAGCCAATTGCTCGATCCGCTTAGCTCCGTTAGCCATGGCGTCCCTCCTGTTTCGTCCCAACCGGATGAATGATCAGCACCCCCATTGTTACGACACGTTGCAGGCACCCCGCGACCTGCCAGGGGAGGCCCCGGTGTCCTGAGCGTGGTTCCACGCCACGCGTCGGCATGCCCGGAGCGGGTCCGGGCATGCGCGACAATGTGGATCGGCGAGCTATGCTCGAGCGCCCTGGTAGAGCGGGCCGCGGATGATCTGGCCGGGCAACGCGTCGGTCAGTTCGCCCTTGTCGAGCAGCACGCTGCCGTTGACGACGACGTAGTCGATACCGACCGCGTCGCGCTTGACCTGCACGCCGCCCGCCGGCAAGGTCGCGACCGGCTCGCGCGGCTTCGAGGCGATCGTGTCGGGATCGAAGATCGTGATGTCGGCGACCTTGCCGGCGGCGATGAAGCCGCGATCGGTAATGTCGTGCATCAGCGCGGTCTTGCCGGTCAGCCGATAGACCGCCTCTTCGAGCGTCATCACCTGCTGTTCGCGCACCCAGTGGCCCAGCAGATTCGTGCTGGTTTCGTGCCGGTCGGCGGTGTGCGGCCGGCCGCCGCCGTCGCTGGTGCCGATCACGGTATATTGCGAGCCGAGGATGTGCTTCTGCGCCTTCGGATCGTTGTTGCGGTCGATCGCCTGGAAGCAGGTCTTGCAGATCTTCGTCGAGCGACAGGTCGAGGAAGGCGTCCATGATGCCCTTGTTCTGCTCCTTCGCGATCTGCGCGACGCTCTTGCCTTCGAGGTGCCGGTTCTGCCCCTTCGTCGGTCATGAACACCTCGACGAGGTCCCAGCGCCGGTTGAAGAAGCCGCGAGCGCGGCCGCGCCGGTCGGTCATGCCGCCCTGCTGCTCGACCGTGCCCTCGACCGCCTCGGCCGACAGCGCCTTGCGGATTTCGGGATCGCGGAACGCCCGCATCCGCTCCTGGTAGGGCAGGGCCATGACCTTGTCCCAGGTCGGCATGCCGCGGAAGATGCCTTCGGGATGCGTGATGTCCTCGTCCTGCGGCACATTGAGGCCGCGCTGCAGGTCGAAGATCGCGCCGGCGACGGTCGAGAGGCACGAGCCGTAGCAGCGCGCGCCGCTCTTGAACCCGTCCTCGAGCCAGCGCAGGTGCTCGACCCACTCGTCGGGGTTGGCGATCGGATCCGACATCAGGTTGTAGATCGATCGGACGGCCGGTGCGCGCCGCCAGCTGGCGGGCGACCTCGCGGGTCTGCCTTGGTGCCGCCCGGCGCGCCGCCGGCGACCTGGAAGACGCCGGTGCCGAGTTCGCCGAGCACGCTGGCAAGCGCCCAGCGCTCGGCGTCGTCGCCGACCCCGGCGGGGTCGCCGCGATCCTTCGGCGCGGTCGAGAAGCCGAGCGCGCCGTCATGCATCGCCTCGCGGATCAGCCGCTGCATCGCCGCCATTTCTTCCGGCGTCGCCTGCCGCTCGGAGGCCGCCTCGCCCATCACATAGCGGCGGATGCCGGAATGGCCGACCAACGTGCCGACGTTGATGCCGCGCTTCTTGCCGAGCGCATTCAGATAATCGCCGACCGATTCCCAGGTCACGTCGACCCCGGCCTTCATGCACCGGTAGCGGGATCTGTTCGGCGTCCGAGAAGAATTCGAGATACCACTCGCCGTCGCCGGGCCGCACCGGGGCGATGACCTGGCCGCACTGGCCGACCACGACCGTGGTGTGGCCGTTGTGGACCCACGAGCCGCAATAGGGATCCCACACGGCCTGCGGGTCGAAATGGGTGTGGTGGTCGATAAAGCCAGGCGCGACGACGCGGCCCGCGGCGTCGATCGTGCGCTTGGCGGCAGCGCCGGCGTATTTGCCAACCCCGACGATCTTGCCGTCCTGCACCGCCACATCCGCTGCAAAGGCCGGCTCGCCCGAGCCGTCAACGACGCGCCCGTTTTTGATCAACAGATCATACGCCATGATTCTTTCTCCTCATCGCCCCGCTCGATCCGAGCCTAGGGCCGTCGCGGTAGCCACTTTCCCACCCAGGCACGTGGCCGCCCCGCACCCTTCGAAAGATGCAAAACGAATGCTACGCCCTTGCGCGCGGTCCAGCAACATCTTCTCTGCGATTACGGTGTACACAGTCGCATAACAGACTCCAGTTGAGATGCATGAAGAATATTCATCTGTTTAATGCAGCGAATTCATTCGTTCAGACTGTGCTTATCGTGACATCACTGCCGATGCCGCGGCTTTCTCGCCGGTACCATACTCGCCGTGAATCTTGTCCGATGATATCGGAGAGCGTCGAATGCGCGACTATCGAGCGGGAGGAAATCATGATACCGATCCGAGTTGCCGGCGCCGCCGTGGCGCTCGCCATCATCGCCGCCGCTGCACCGTTCGCCAGAACGGGCGACGCGGCCAACCAAGTGATCGAAATGCCAGACGGATTGAAATACACCGACACCAAACTCGGTGACGGCGCCACCGCGGCCGCCGGCGACAAAGTCTCCGTCCATTACACCGGATGGCTGTCGAAGGATGGCGCCAAAGGCGCCAAGTTCGACAGTTCGGTCGACCGCGGCCAGCCGTTCGACTTCACCCTCGGCGCGCACCAGGTCATCGCCGGTTGGGACGAGGGCGTCGCCGGCATGAAGGTCGGCGGCCAACGCACCCTGATCATCCCGCCCGAACTCGGCTATGGCAGCCGCGGCGCCGGCGGCGTGATTCCACCCAACGCGACCTTGATCTTCGACGTCGAGCTGTTGAAGGTGCAATAACGCGGCGGGCGATAACGACACGGGGCCAAGAAAGAGGTGGCGCCGCCGGTACCGACGCCATGCACCGGCATCCCTTCGGCGTGCTGCCGAAGGGAGAGGCCGCGCGGCGAATTTTCGTCACCGCGCGAGACGCCAGGCGATGAACGAACCCACGGAGAATTTGTGCTATAGGCCCATGCAAGCAGGCAACAAATCGGAGGAAACAATGCCAGCCATGCCCCCGGACATCGGCCATATCCCTGCTCGCCCAGATGAACCGGGCTTCACCGACGACGCGTTCGACGCCCGTTACGACGGCAAGCGATCCCACGTGGCTGGCGGTTGCACCGCAGGTCAGGCGACCGCCAATTCCCACGCTGATCCGATCGCGCCTCGCAGCCGCAATTCCTTTATGCGAGCCCGCGCCCGCCGCTTATCGGCGGGGGTGACAACCAGCTGCGGAGAGAACGCCACGGCGCCGAATTTCGATCGCTGACAAGCCGTCCTGGCAGTCCTGGCGCAAGACGGAAATGATGAGTGGTCCGCGTCGTTCGAATTGTTGCCGCCTTGGCGGCGGTTTTGCTCAGCGCCGGGGCCGCTTTGGCCGACCCCATCGAAACCAAAGTGCGGCTCTGCACCTCATGCCATGGCGTGCACGGACTGCCGTCCGATCCCAGCGTGCCGATCATCTGGGGGCAGCAGTCCGCATACATCCTGAAGCAGCTCAACGACTATCGGAACGGCGACCGAAACAGCCAAATCATGTCATCAATTGCAGAGAGCTTGAGCGAGGCTGACGTGGCGCAAATGGCAGCGTATTTCAGTAACGCCAAGTGGCCGACTCGGGCAGAGTCACCGTTGCCTGCGGCTCCTGAGACGATCGCGATATGCCAGGCTTGCCATCACCCGAATTTTACCGGCGGGCTCAGCCCATCAGGTGTGGCGCCGCGCCTGGCCGGTCAGTTTTCGCCCTACCTGATCGACACAATGACCGCTTATGCAAACGGTGAACGCGCAAACAGCACCGTGATGCCGGCTCTGATGCAGAGCTTGAGGCCGACCGATCGAAAAGCGATCGCCGACTATCTGGCGGGAATGCACTGACGCTAATCGTCGAGACCGTTGGACCGAAACCCTGGGAGGGACTTCGTAATGAAACCGCAACGGTATCAAGAATCTCGGCCGTCACCGCGGGCGCCATGCTCGCGCTGATGGCGACGTCGACATTCGTGTCCGCGCAGAACGTGCGTGTCGGCAGCGGCGCCTATGGCAACTGGCATACCGACGCGCCCGGCGTCATGCGCAAGATCACGCCCGCCGACTTGCCGGCGCCATTGGCGTCACCCTCTACCGCCAACAGATCAAAGGTCGTCCCCAAACCCGCAGGCGCCGAACTCAAGACCATGCCCGGCTTTACCGTCACGGCTTTTGTCACCGGGATGACCGGCGCGCGGGTGCTGCGGGTCGCACCCAACGGAGACATCTTCCTGGCCCTCAGCCGGCCCGAGGGCAAAATAATAACGATCCGAGCCGGGGCCGACATGAGCAACCCAAAGGTCGAAACCTTCGCCACCGGATTGCGGGATGCCTATGGGATCGCCTTCTATCCGCCGGGTCCTCGACCAAAATGGGTCTATGTCGGCGAATTCGGCAAGGTCGTGCGTTTTCCTTACCGCAATGGCGACCTCACCGCCTCTGGCACTCCCGAGACGATCGTGTCGGACCTCGCCACCGGCGGCAATCATTGGACCCGAGACGTCGCCTTTTCGCCTGACGGCAAAACCATGTATGTCGCGGTCGGTTCGGCGAGCAATGTCGCCGAGCAAATGGGTCCGCGGCCCGCTGACTTCACTGCATTCGAGAACAGCCATTCCGCAGGTTCGGCATGGGACCGGGAGGAATGGCGCGCCAACGTTCTCACCTATGACCCCGACGGCAAGAACAAGCGGGTGTATGCGTCGGGCATCCGCAATTGCTCGGGACTCGCCGTGCAGCCCGGCACCGGCGTGGTCTATTGCGCCACCAACGAACGCGACCTATTGGGCGACAACCTGCCGCCCGATTATGCCACCAGCGTCAAGCAGGGGGCGTTCTACGGCTGGCCTTGGTACTATATCGGCAACCACGAGGACACCCGCCCCGGCGGCGGAAGGCGGCCGGACCTCGCCGACAAGGTCACGGTGCCCGATGTCCTGATCCAACCGCATTCGGCGCCGCTCGGAATAGCATTCAACCCGGGAGGACAATTTCCTCCGGACTGGAAAGGCGATGCTTTTGTCGCGCTGCACGGCTCGTGGAACCGTGCGCTGCGGACCGGCTACAAGATCATTCGGCTGCCCTTCAAGGACGGCAAGCCGACCGGGGAATATCAGGATTTCGTCGTCGGTTTCGTCGCCGATGATCAAAATGTATGGGGCCGTCCTGTGGATGTTGTCTTCGCGAAGGATGGTTCGTTGCTGTTCAGCGATGACGGCAATGGCGTCGTCTACCGTGTCGCTTACAAAGGTGAGTAATATCGCACGGGCAACGACACGCTGGTCACCGCTGAGTGACGTAAAGTAGGCGGCGCACTGTAAGAAAACGTTACTCACCTTATAGAGCAAGATGTTTGTATTACCCGATAACTCGAAAAATAACCGAGCGTATGGGTCGAGATTCTCAGGAATGCGTATTCGCTAAAGCCAGGATTTAGGGTGTCGACGACGTCGAGATGGCATGTGGTGGGCGAGGTCAGTATCACGGTCATTACCCGCGTGCTTTGGGGATCGCGCTGTGTGCGTACTAATCGGGTGTTCGACTCGACACGCCAGGACGCGTATGTTCCCGACTCTCGGTCCCGCCCAATTCTTGGACCATCGCATTGCGATCCGTGAATTGGTGGGCGTTACGGTCGCGATTTTCGGCGACGTTCTGACCGGAAAACGCGATCTGCAGGTTGTGGTGCACGATGATACCTGGATGCTGCTCGGGTCGGATCATGTCCATCACCGAGTTGTAAGTCAGATCGATCCTGGTCTGCGCAGCTGCTTGCGACGCCACGAGCCCCACTGCCGGAAAGTTGAGCACCACTACACACAGTAGCCGGGCTAGCGTCATTGCTCTGGCATTTCCCTGCACAGCAGTTGCAACCAAGCGCGAATTGAGAATTGAGACGTGTGACGTCTCACATTACACTCGTCAAAATACTTGTCAAACCGCTCTCTCGCAACACGGGAGAGGCTGGTAAGCCTTGCGCTCGGCAGCGGCGCGGGCAACACTCGTCCAGCAGCGGTTCATAATCGGCGGAGGGAAGATGCGCGTCGGATTTATCGGGCTGGGCATGATGGGCAAGGGCATGGCGGCCAATTTGCAGAAGGCCGGGCACGATCTCGTCGTGCACGATCTGAGCCGTGCCGCGGCCGAGCCGTTCTTGGCGAAGGGCGCGGTCTGGGCCAATTCGCCAAAGCAGGTCGCCGAGCAGACCGAAGTGGTCTTCACTTCGCTGCCGGTGCCGGCCGACGTCGAGTCGGTGGCGCTCGGGGCGAACGGACTGATCGAGGGCATGCGCCCCGACACCGCTTTCTTCGACATGTCGACCAATTCGGTGACGATGGTACGCAAAATCCACGCGGCCTTCGCCGAGAAGAACCTCTACATGCTCGATTCCCCAGTCAGCGGCGGCCCGTCGGGTGCGGCCAGCGGCAAGATGGCGATCTGGGTCGGCGGCGACGAGCAGATCTTCAACCGCCACAAACCGGTGCTCGACGCGATGGGCGACCAGGCCGCCTATATCGGCCCGATCGGCGCCGGCACGATCGCCAAGCTCGTGCACAACTGCACCAGTGCGGTGATGGGGGTGGCGCTAGCCGAGGTCTTCACGATGGGGATCAAGGCCGGTGTCGAGCCGCTTGAGCTGTGGGAGGCGGTACGCCAGGGCGCAACCGGCCGTCAGCGGACTTTCGACCGGCTCGGCCGGTTTCTGTCGGGTAAGCACGACCCGGCCGATTTCGCCTTGCGCTTGTTGCACAAGGATGTTGGGCTCGCGGTCGGCCTCGGGCGTGAGGTGGGCGTGCCGATGCGGCTGGCCAACATGGCCTTTGAGGAATTGACCGAAGCGATGAATCGCGGCTGGGGCGCCCGCAACAGCACCGTTGGTCAGTTATTGCAGGTCGAGCGCGCCGGCATCGAGCTGCCCGCCATCGACCCGGCTCGGGTGCAGGCGATCCTCGACGCCGACAAGCCGAAGTAAGCCGCGCTTGAAATCGCTTCCGCTGGGGACGCAACCGCAGACCCGAGCGCTACCACGCTTCACGGCCGCGGCCGGGGCGAGCGCGCTGCAGGTCAGTTCGCGCCACGCGCTAGGCTTCGGGCGCTACGCCGTCTAAACCCATTGTCGGTTAAGTGACGTGCGATTATCATAATAGCGCAATCAAGGTAATTGACGATTTGTAAATGTTGTGTTAGGTTCCAATGTTGGAAATTCGGATAAATGATATGGCCATTAGCAATGCCGTGGACGCCGCAGGGTTGCGAATGCGGACGGATCGGAAGTTCGGGAACCTTGGCAGCGGCTGGGCCACGGCCGAGCGGGTCCCGATGCTCACGGCATCCGACAACCTGGGCGTGAAATCTTGCTGCAGACTTGCTGCAGATGCAGCACACGCAGTTATTCTGTTCAATCGTTGGTAGTAGTCCCCGGCATCAGTCGGGCGCGGCCTGGCCGACCCCAGTGTGGGCCGGCTGCGGCCCTACCACGCTTCGCGACCCCGTGCGGGGCGGGCGATGCCGGGGCCGGCCTGCGCCAATTCGCGGGCGGCGCGCTGCTCGGCTTCGTGCTTGTCGAACATCGCCTTCGCCGCGGCGTTGCGCTTGGCGCTGAATTCGGTGCGATTGTCGCCGCACCACTGGTAGGAGGCGGCGCGCGCCTCGCTGGCCCGGCTGAAATGCGGCATCACGTAACGGGCATAAAGCTCGTATGACCGCTTGGTTGCTTCAAAATCGGCCCAGTTGTGAGCCTGATGCAGGAAGGCGCCGAACGCGCCCTGCTTGTCCTGCAGCCGCTCGATCAGCGCGATCGCGTCGTCGGGTGTGCCGCAGACGCCGTAGCGGTTCTCGACAAACCATTCGAGCGGGTCTTTGCCCGCCGGCACGATAAAGCGCGGCTGGTTGTTGTTGAGATAGCCGAGATAGCGCTCAAAACCGAATTTGGCATTGGCGTAAGCCTGCTCGCGGGTCTCGGCAATGTGCAACGGGCCGACTAGGCGCAGCCGCGACGGGTCCATCTCCCGCCCATGCTCGGCGGCGACATCACGGGCGATCTGCCAGTTCGAGCCGAGCGCGTCGAAGCCGAACGGGTTGGTCGCCGCGACGCAGATCATGCCGAGATCGTATTTGCCGGCGAGACGGCCGCCCGATGGGGTGATCGCGCTGACCACCGCGACCTCGGGATAGGGCTTGGTATAGGGCAGCAGGTGCAGCCGGCACCCCTCCATCGTGTACCAGTCAGTCTTTTCGGTGACGGTCTCGCCGTGGAACAGCCGCAGGATCACATCGATCGCCTCGGCCATGCGATCGCGTTGGGTCAGCGGGTCGATGCCCATCATGATCGCGTCCGAGGCCAACAGCCCCGGTCCGGCGCCAAACATGACCCGGCCGCGCGTCATGTGGTCGAGCTGGACGATGCGGTCGGCGACCATCATCGGGTGATGGTAGGGCAGCGAAATGACGCCGGTGCCGAAGCGGATGTTTTTGGTGCGCTCGGCGGCGAAGGCAATGAAGATCTCGGGCGAGCTGATGATCTCAAACCCGGCCGAGTGATGCTCGCCGATCCAGGCCTCATGAAAACCGAGCTTGTCGAGCCACGCCATCAATTCGAGGTCGCGTTCGAGGCACTGGGTCGGGTTCTCTTCGTTGGGATGGAACGGGGGCAGAAAGATCCCGTGGCGCAGATTGGTCAGTGACATTGCACCCTCGCTGGGTTACCGGTCTCTCGGGGGCCGACGCCCGTCAGGCAGCGCTTGGGACCATGCTAGCGAAGATCCCGGGGCGGGAGAACGACTGTTCCTGCATGGCAATCGTCCGGGCGCCGAGAGTAGGAGGGACTAGATGGCGATCAAGCGTGAAAAAATTCAGCCGCACGGCATCCATGTCCGCATGGTCAACGGCCAGGCGAGATATACCCAGGTCGTCACCGTCAGCGGCACCGGCAAGATGATCTTCGTCGCCGGCCAGCTGGCGCGCAACGCGGAAGGAATCTGCGTCGGCAAAGGCGACATGCGCGCGCAGATCCAGCAGGTCGGCGAGAACATCAAGACCTGTCTCGAAGCCGCCGGCGCAACCTTGGCCGACATCGTCAAGACCAACACCTTCGTCACCAATTACGAGGAGTTCGCCAAACACGCGGACATGCGGATGCGCTATTTTGGTCCGGCGACGCCGACCAGCACAACGGTCGAGATCAGCCGCCTCGCCGACCCCGACGCGATGATCGAGGTCGAGACGATCGCCGTCATCGACGACTGACAAGGCGTTGGTGGAGGCGGCGGCAAAGGCCTCCGATGCCCGGGATGCCCGGCGATACTTATAGACGCCCTAGCGGTCCCATTCGGCTTGGCGCGTCGTTAGACCGCTCTTGTACCGCAGGCCACCGCCGCCTAGCTTACGCAACCCTGATCGGGCGTATAGAACGGACTAAGCTTAACGTAAGGAAGAGCATGTGGATCACTATCTGCTGATCGAATCACGCGATCCGTTCGAGTTGAACGACGTCACACACTACTACGAACTGTCAAAGGGTCTCGTCGACGCCGGTAACGCAGTGACCCTTCTACTCGTCCAGAACGGCGTGTTGGCGGCCCGACCGTCGGCCCATTCCGCCACTTTGTCCGCGCTCGGGCGGAGCGGCGTCAAGGTTCTCGCCGATGATTTTTCGCTTAAAGAGCGAGGCATCTCGAAGCTGGCCGAGGGTGTCACGGCAGCCCCGATCGACGTGATCGTCGACCATCTCGAGGCTGGCCACAAGACGCTCTGGCACTGAGGAGGCGACGATGCCTAAAAAAACTCTGACCTTCGCGCTGATGGATGCGCCCTACGAGTCCGCGAACCTGACCACTGCGTTTCGCATTCTCGATGCGGCCGCGCGACGCGGCCATGACATCAACGTGTTTGCGTATGAGGGAGCCGCCGCACTCGCGTTCGCACCCCAGACGCCACACCCCAACCCGGTGCACGGCAAGAACGTCGCCGAAGAGAATCATCCCACGACGAAAGATCAGGTCACGGCCCTGTTGGCCGAGGCCGCGAGGAATGGCGGCAAGGTCGACTGGGTAAACTGCGGCATGTGCGTCGACGAACGCGGGGTCAACCAGTTCGTCCCCGGTACGCGACGCGGCTCGCCGGCCGATTTTCAGGCCTTCACCGAGGCATCCGACAACACCCTTGTCATCCCGACAAAATAAGGTGCGGCGATGCCCAAAAAATCATTGAACATCGTCGAGTCGGCCTACCGAGCCGTAATGGAAGAGCAGGATGACACTATCTTGTGGCTGCTTGCCGCGATGCAGGGTGCCGGGGGGGCGCATACGGTGGTGCTGCGCGGCAACGCCGTGAACTACGCGATTGCCGGGCAAGGGGTTCCGGGCCTGACCGTCGGGGAGTGGAAGCAGACCCAGGCGCCCAAGATGGATCGGGACGTCGTCGACTTGATGGAGAATCGCAAGATTCCGGTGTATATCGTCGAGGAAGATCTGGCCGAACGCGGAATTGCGAGCAATGAGCTCGTGCCCGGCGTCAAGCTCGTCTCGCGCAAGGCGTTGCCGGCGCTCTTCGCCGAATACGAGATCGTCTCCCACTGGTAGCCCGCGGCCGGCACCGCCGATCCTGGCACGATTTCGATCTTCGACCAGCAAAGCGAAGAGTGCCCGGCCTACCCGGTCGACAAGCCTGCTAAGCAATTTCAATGCGGCACCGGCGATCGTCGCTATTGCCGCTCCCGGGCCCCGCGTGCTGCAGTAACGTCGTGCCGTCCGTTGTCTTAACCCTAACGTCACCAAAGCGTCACCCTACGGCAAATTTCCGACGCTAGCGTCTCCGCCGCGTCCGCAATTTCTCGGAGGGGATCGACGATGCGAAACCGGGTTCCGCAACGCGCTTCGGCGTGTTGGCGCTTCAGACTGCTCAGCAGCGTGGCGCTCTATGCAATGATGACCAATACGATGGCGCCGCTCGCGATCGCCGGCCAAAGCGGCAGCAACGACGGCAACACGACGACGCCGATCAAGCACGTCATTGTCATCATCGGCGAAAACCGCACCTTCGACCATTTGTTCGCCACCTATAAACCGGTGAGCAAAGGCGAGAAGGTGTGGAACCTGCTGTCGGAAGGCATCGTCAAAGCCAACGGCCTGCCAGGACCGAACTATGCGGCCGCTGCTCAGTCTCAGGCGCAGGACACCACGGTTTACCAGCTCAGCCCGGGCATGAGGAGCGAATACACGACCTTGCCGCCGCCATTGGCCGGGGGCGGATACGATCAGACCATCAACGGCCAGACAGTCGGGGGGCAGCCGCCCTTCTTGACGATCGCCGACGCGATCAAGAACGAGAACGGGCTGCCGATCAACTATTACCCGTTTCTAATCACGGGAGCTATTCCCGCATCGATCCTCGGCAAGCCGGACACACGCATCATGTATGTCGGCAAGAACGTCAACAGCCTGCCCCCGGGCCCGTACCAGATCACCCCGGGGATCGGCTACAACGACTACGCCGAAAGCCCGGTCCACCGCTTCTACCAGATGTGGCAGCAATTCGGCTGCAGCGCGCCGGCGGGTTCCGCGGATTGCCCCGCCGACCTTTTTGCCTGGGTCGAGGCGACCGTCGGCGCCGGCAGCAACGGCAACCCGCCGCCAGCCGGCTTCACCTATCAAGAAGGCGCGACCTCGATGGGCTTTTACAACGTCCAGCAAGGGGACGTGCCCTATCTCAAGCAGCTCGCCGACACCTATTCGATGAGCGACAATTACCACCAAGCGGTTAACGGTGGTACCGGCGCCAATCACATCATGCTCGGCACCGGCGACGCGATCTGGTTCGACGACAACGGCAATTTGATACCGCCGCACAATCAGCAGGTCGCTAATGGCACCGCCAATGCTGGAACCGTCGACGAGATCGAGGACCCCGACCCGCTGTCCGGCACCAACAACTGGTACACGCAGGACGGCTATGGCGGCGGTTCCTATGGTTCGCCCTCTTATGGCGGCGGCAGTTATAGTAACTGCTCGGACAGCTCGCAGCCCGGCGTTTCCGCAATCTTGAATTATCTCAATACACTGCACGTCAACCCCAATTGCGAGGCGGGCCACTATTACCTGCTCAATAACTACAATCCCGGCTATTATGGCGACGGCACCAACGCCTACACCGACAGCACCCAGCCCACCACTACTCCGCAGAATGACCAGTATCGCACCGTATTCACGGTGCCGCCATCGAGCGTTCCAGATATCGGCGACGCGCTGCTGGCAAAGAACATCTCGTTCGCCTATTTCAGCGCCCAGTTCGATGCGTATCTCGCGAACCCGTACCTGAATTACGTTGCAGCCGACAATCAGTACTGTAACATTTGCAATTTTTTCCAGTACTCGACCTCGATCATGACCAATGCCCCGGTGCGGCAGGCGGCCCTGAAGGACACGACCGATCTGTACGCCGATCTAAAGAGCGGCAATCTTCCGGCGGTGTCCTTTGTCAAACCGAGCGGCTATCTCGATGGTCACCCGGGCTCGTCAAAAATCAACCTGCTCGAAGGCTTTGTCAAAAAGATCGTCGATCTGACCCAGGCCAACCCGAAGCTGTGGACGAACACGGCGATCTTCATCACGACGGACGAAGGCGGTGGATACTACGATTCGGGATATGTCCAACAGCTCGATTATTTCGGCGATGGGACGCGTATCCCACTGATCGCAGTCTCCAAATACAGCACCGGTGGACACATCTCGCACACCTACAGCGACCACGTCTCGGTGTTGAAGTTCATCGAAGCGAACTGGAATGTCCCGCCGATTTCCACACGCAGCCGCGACAATCTGCCGAACCCGATGACCGGGGCTGATCCCTACAAGCCGACAAACGGGCCCGCAATCGGCGACCTGATGGATCTATTCAATTTCCAGACCCAAGGCGGCGGCAACGGCAACATCGGCAACGGCAACATCGGCAACGGGAATAGCGGCAACGGGAATAGCGGCAACGGGAATAGCGGCAACGGGAATAGCGGCAACCGCAACATTGGTAATGGCAACAGCGGTAACGGCAATATCGGTAACGACCTCAGCGGTAGCGGCAATATCGGCGGTTAATCTCCGGCGACCATTAATCCAATACTCACGGTTGGCGCCGGGCAGTTCCGGCGCCAACCGCAACTTTTTTGCTCGCGTCAGCCAATGACGCCGCCCGCTCGCAAGGCGGTGATCTCGGCGGCAGAATAGCCGGCCTCGCGCAATATTTCTGCGCTGTGCTCACCGACATCAGGAGCCGGGTGCGGCGGCAATTTTTCCTGGCCCGCGATCCATAACGGGCTGTTGACGGTCAGCGAGCTGCCGTCCGTGAACGGCACCAGCGCGTGGCTGGCTAGGATCTGCTCGTCCTCATGAATCTCGTCCAAATCGGCGACGATGCCGAAGATCAGCCCGGCTTCGTCGAGGATCCGGCGCCATTCGGCCTGGTCCTTGCCAGCGAAAATCTCGTCGAGGATCGGGATCAGTTCGCAGGCATGCGCCTCGCGCGAGGCGTGCGTCGCAAAGCGCGAATTGTCGAGGGCATCCGACGCCATACACGCCTTGAACTTGTCCCAGCGCCATTCGTCGGCGGCAATCGACAATAAAATCCAGCGATTGTCGCGGCACCGGTAATGGATGCGCAGCGCATTGACCCCGCGCTCGCGCGGCGGCTGCGGCACGACCTTCTCGCCGCACAATGCCGCCTGCACCGAGCAGCCATTGGCCCACAACCCGTTGGCCAGCAGCGACGAGCCGACATAGGCGCCCTTGCCGGTACGCTCGCGCTGATAGAGTGCGGTGACGATCGCGCCATAGGTGACCATCGCCGAGGGATGGTCGCCCATGCCCGGCAAAGACCGCGCCGGCGACGCCTCTTCGCCGGCGCGCACCAGATGCATCAGCCCGGAGCGCGCCCACCAAGCGGTCGCGTCGAAACCAGGCTTATCGGCCTCGGGGCCGGTTTCGCCGTAGCCGGTGAACGAGGCGTAGATCAGCCGCGGGTTAAGCGGCGCCAATTCCTCATAGGTGATCCCCAGCCGGCGGCGCACCGGCGGCGGATAGTTGGTAATGAACACGTCGGCATTCGCGACGAGCCGGCGCAGTACTTCCTGGCCGGCCGCCTGGCGCAGGTCGAGCGCGAGGCTGCGTTTGTTGCGGCCGTCGAGCACAAACCCGGGATTGCCGGCGAGCCCCGGCCCGATCGGGGGCTGGGCGCGGCGGCGATAGGGATCGCCCGCACCCGGCGGCTCGATCTTGATCACCTCGGCGCCGAAATCCGACATAACCGTCGCCGCCGCCGGGCCGGCGATGAAACTGGCGCAGTCGATCACCTTCAAGCCGTCGAAGACGCGCTCGTCCATTCAGGATCTCCCCGAAATCTCAGAGGGCGAGGCGGAAGGCGTCGCCTTCGGACACGATATGGCCGGCGGTGCAGCCCGCGAAATGCGTGCCGATGACCAGGATCGAGGTATTGGCCAGGCGGGTCAACATCCGCTGGCGTGTTTGGCGCGCCGCGGCCGGATCGGAATCGGCGTTCGACGACCAGTCGGGCCGAGCAATTTGGCAGGGATGGTGCATGAAGTCGCCGGTGATCAGCGCCTCCTCGCTGCCGGAGGCGATGCGCAGGCTGACATGACCGGGGGTATGCCCCGGTGTCGCGATCAGGCTGATTTCGTCGCAGATCCGATGGTCGTACTCGACCAGATCGACGAGGCCGGCGTCAAACACTGGGTTAACCGAATCGGCGAGCACGGCCTTCATATCGTCGCGTTCGTGCTGGGTGGCCCAGTGCTGATATTCGACCCGGCCCATCAGATAGCGCGCCCGGGGGAAGGTCGGAACCCATAGCCCGTCGAGTAGCATCGTGTTCCAGCCGACATGGTCGACGTGGAGATGGGTGCATACGACGGTGTCGATCGTCTCGCGGGCATATCCGGCGGCGGCGAGGTCGGCCAGGAAAGTTGTCTGCAACCTGTTCCAGGTCGGGATGCGGCGGTTCTCCTTGTCGTTGCCGAGGCAGGTGTCGACGATGATGCGCCGGCCGGGCGTCTCGACGACGAGAGCATGGATGCTCATCTTGAGCCGGCCGCGTTCATCGGCGAAATCGGGCTGCAGCCACTCGATCGGCAGGATCTCCTCATAGGTCGCCTGGGGCAGCAGAAAGCGGCTGCCGCCGGTCACTTCGAGCTCGACGATCTTGGTCACGGTGACCGCGCCGATCCGCCAGTTCATCATCGCTGAGCCTTTCCGTCGATCGCCTGTTCCAGAACGCTGGCGAGCCGCCAGCCGGTTCTGCGAGGCCGCGTTCCCGGCGCAATCATTTCAACGCCGCCGGAAAATGACCGCAATTTTTCTGGCAGCGCGCGTTGCAGGCGTCACGTCGGGTTGAACGCTCTATAATGCGATAACGATCGTTGCGATTCGACGAGGAAGCCGAATGACCGAGAACCCGTTTTTCACCGCCTGGGACACGCCGTTTGGCATGCCGCCGTTCGATCGCATCCGTCCCGAGCACTTCCCGCCGGCGTTCGACCGCGGCATGGGCGAGCAGATCGCCGAGATCGCGGCGATCGTCGCCTCCCCTGCCCCGCCCGCCTTTACCGATACGATCGAGGCGATCGAGCGCAGCGGACGATTGCTCGATCGGGTGCGCCGAGTCTTCTCCAATCTCGATTCGAGCGACACTAACCCGGCGCTCGAAGCGATCGCCCGCGATTACGCGCCCAAGCTCGCCCAGCATCAAACACGCATCGCGCTCGAAGCGGGCTTGTTCGCGCGGATCGCCGACCTCTATGCCCGGCGCGGCCAGCTCGGGCTGGCGGAGGATCAGATGCGCCTCCTCGAACGCCACCATTTGCGTTTGGTACGCGCCGGCGCCCTGCTGAGCCCCGACCAGAAAGCCCGCATGGCGGCGATCAGCGAGCGGCTGGCTACATTGCACACGCTGTTCGGCCAGAACGTCTTGCATGACGAGCGCGAATGGCGGCTGGTGCTCGATGAGGCGGATCTCGACGGCCTTCCCGGCTTTGCCCGCGCTGCCGCAGCGCAGGCCGCCGCGGAGCGCGAGCTTCCCGGACGGTACGTCGTCACCCTCGCCCGCTCCTCGATCGAGCCGTTTTTGACCTTTTCGTCGCGCCGCGATCTGCGCCGCACTGCGCACGAAGCGTGGACCGCGCGCGGCACCCACCCGGGTGACGCCGACAACACGCCGCTGATCCGCGAAATCATGACGTTGCGCGCCGAGCAAGCCCGGCTCCTCGGCTACGAGAATTTTGCCGACTATCGGCTCGACGATTCGATGGCCAAGACCACCGATGCGGTGGAAGGCCTGCTGCTGGAAGTCTGGGACCCGGCCAAGAAAAAGGCGCGCGCCGAGCGGGGCGCGCTCGAAGACATGGCCCGCGCCGAAGGGCTGAACGAACCGATCGAGCCGTGGGATTGGCGCTACTACGCCGAGAAGGTGCGCCGCGCCCAATACGATCTCGACGAGGCCGAGGTGAAGCCCTACTTTGTCCTCGACAACATGGTCGCAGCGGCGTTCGACACCGCCGGGCGTCTGTTCGGCCTAACCTTTGCCGCGCGCGGCAATCTGCCGGTCTACCACCCCGATGTTCGGGTGTGGGAGGTACGCGACCGGGACGGCAATCATGTTGGCCTGTTCCTGCACGACAATTTCGCCCGGCCCGGCAAGCATTCGGGCGCCTGGTCGAGCCGCTACCGCGATCAGCAGAATCTGGACGGGCCGGTCGCGCCGATCGTCGTCAACAACAACAATTTTTCGAAATCCGCCTCCGCCGGGGGTGAGCCCACTTTATTGAGCTTTGACGACGCCGAGACCCTGTTTCATGAATTCGGTCACGGCCTGCACGCATTGCTGAGCCGGGTGCGTTATCCCTCGCAATCCGGCACCGCGGTGCGCCGTGATTTCGTCGAGTTTCCGTCGCAGGTCTTCGAGCATTGGATGTCGGTACCGGAAAATTTGCGCAAATACGCCCGCCATTACCGAACCGGCGAGCCAATCCCTGAGGCGTTGATGGGCCGGTTGCTCGCTGCCCGTACCTTCAATGAAGGCTTTGCCACGGTCGAATACACCGCCTCGGCGCTGATCGACCTCGAGCTGCACCGCGACCCGCATCCCGAAAATCTCGATCCGGATCGGTTCGAGCGCGAATTTCTGGCGGCGTACGGCGTCCCGCGTGAGATCGGCCTGCGCCACCGCCCGACGCATTTCCAGCATTTGTTCGCCGGCGGCGGCTATGCGGCGGGATACTACGCCTATCTGTGGGCCGAGGTGCTGGATGCCGACGGGTTCGCCGCCTTCACCGAGGCGGGCGACGTATTCGACCCGAAGCTGGCAGCGCGCCTCAAGGACATCTACAGCGCCGGCGACACGCGCGACCCGATGGAGCTGTATCGCGCTTTCCGCGGCCGCGACCCGGAGATCGGCGCGCTGCTGCGCCAGCGCGGGCTGACCGAAGGCCAATAGTGGCTGCCACCGCCCCGGGAGGGAAACCAATGCCGTCCGTCGATAACTGTTTATGCTGCGGCGAGCTGGTGCGAGGCCGCTTTGATCGCCGCCATTTTCTGCAAACCGCAGGGATTGCGGGGTTGGCGGCGGCCCTGCCGTTCACGGCTTGGGCGGCGGAGGGCAATTACGAGGCGATGCTGCTCTCCTGCATCGATCCGCGCATGGTAACCCCGGTCTACGATTACATGGCGAAACGCGGCCTCGGCGGCAAATACAGCCAGTTCGTCATTGCCGGCGCGGCAATCGCGGTCGTCGCCCCCAAATTCGAGGCCTGGCGGCCGGCGTTTTGGGACAACCTCGCGACCTCGGTCCAGCTGCACCACCTCAAAAGGGTCATCGCGATCGACCATCGCGATTGCGGCGCCGCCCGGATCGCCTATGGCCCGGACAGCATCGCCAATCCGCAGATCGAGACCAAGACCCACCGCAAAGTACTGGCCGAGTTCCGCGCAGCGGTCGCAGAGCACCATCCCCAACTCACCATCGAGACCGGCCTGATGGCCCTTGACGGCTCGATCGAGATGTTCAGCTGAGCGCCGGAAAGCCTGGGGGTGGGCGGCGAAGTTGGGTTGCCTGCTCGAAGGCGTAGGCGAGGCGCAGCAAGATGGGCTCGCTCCAGGCGCGGCCGGTAAAGGTGACGCCGAAGGGTAGTCCGGGGTTTCCCTGTCGCCGCTCCGCTGATGAAACCGGCCGGGACCTGGACGCTCGGATAGCCGGCCTTGGCCGCGATCGAGGCGCCCGCCGCGCCGGGGAACAGCACCGCGTCGAGCCGGTGCCGGTCCATATAGGCGTCGAGCCCGAGGGTACGCGAGGCGCGCAGATCCATCTGCCTTGCCGACAAGTATTCGGGTTCGCTGAGGTCGCCGCGCGTCGCCGCAGCCGCAAGAAAAATATCCTGGCCGAAGCGCAGCGCACGGTCGGCATGGGCGGCGTTGAAGGCGATGATGTCGGCGAGGCTGCGCATCGCGGTGCCGCTGGCCCAGTCGCGCAGATAGAGATCGAGATCGTGCTTCAGCTCGTAAAGAAAGACGAGCGGCCGGCGCACCGGCTGGCGGAAGTTTGGGCTTTCGGGGTTGCGGTTCAGGATCGCGATCTCGGTGCCGGGGCCGCCGATCCAGCCCGCGGTCGGCATATTGGCGCGCACGATCGTCGCGCCCAATTCTTCAACAGACGCGATCGCCGCGGTCATAACAGCGGCAGCGCGCGCCGGCTAGCGGACCGTAGTAGACATCGTTGGCCGGGTCGGCAGGGTCGCTCGGCACCCCGATTCGTGCGCCCCGCAGCCCGTCGGCGTCGAGCGCGCTGGTGTAGTCGGCTGGCCGCCGCATATCCGCAGTCGCCGGATCGAGCGGGTCGACGGCGGCCAGCACGTTGAGCAGGATCGCCGCATCGCGCACGGTGCGGGTCAGCGGTCCGGCGGTGTCCTGGCTGTGCGCGATCGGGATGATGCCGGCACGGCTGACCAGCCCGACCGTCGGCTTGACCGTGACCAGGCCGTTCTGGCACGCCGGCGACAACAGCGAGCCCGAGGTCTCGGTGCCGATCGCCGCCGCCGCCAGACCCGCCGCGACCGCCGCCGCCGACCCGGAGCTCGACCCGCCGGGCGACACGACCGGCACGTCCCGCTCGTCGAGTTGCGGCGCATAGGGGTTCTTGACCTGACCGCCGAGCGAGCTGTAACCCGCCGGCATGTCGATCGCCAGGATGTTGGCGAATTCGGTCAGATTGGCCTTGCCGAGGATGACTGCGCCCGCCTGCCGCAGCAATGTCACGACGGTTGCGTCGCGCCGGGCCCGCGCCTCGGCCAAGGCCAGCGAGCCGGCAGTCGTGTGCTGCGCGTCGGCGGTGGCGATGTTGTCCTTGACCAGGATCGGGATGCCCTCGAGCGGTCGGCGCGTGCGCCGGCGTCGCGGCATCGATTGCGGCGGCGATCGCCGCTGCGTCTGGGTTGATCTCACGCACGGCGTTGACCCGCAGACCGGCTCGGTCATAAGCCTCGATCCGCGCCAGATAAGCCCGCACCAAGGCCGAGCTGGTCGTGGTGCCGGCCGCTAGCGCCTGCTGCAGGTCGCTCGATCGTTGCGTTCTCGATGCTGGGACCTGCCATTGGCGACCTCTTACGTTCATGGTGAAAGAACTGCCACGTACCTGTCATTACCGGCAAAGGCCGGTATCCATGGTCGAAATGGGTCCCGGCCTCCGCGGGATGGCGAGGAGGCCGGGATGGCGAGGAGGCGGTCCCGGAAAATTCGAGCCGACTAGATTATCATCGCTCCGATCGCTGAGCGAGGGCGCCGATGTTCGAGTCTCGTCTTTCTCGGCACCGCCGCGGCAGTGCCATCCGCCGAGCGGGGTTTACCGGCGCTGCTCGTCGGCCACGGACCCGACCGGTTTCTCGTCGATTGCGGCGAGGGGACCCAGCGCCAGCTATTGCGCGCCGGGCTCGGGTTTCGCGGGCTCGGGCATGTGCTGTTGACCCACGCGCATCTCGATCACGTGATGGGGCTAGCGGGGCTCATTGCTACTCGCGCCTTGTGGGGGCTGAGCGGCGCGATCGAAATCATCGGCAGCGCCGAAACGGTCGCGTTCGTCGGGCACTACCTCGCCGTTACCGTGGGCGCCGAACGCGAATCCGGCTATCGCTTGCGCGCGGTCTCGCCGAGGTTGGTTCTGTCGCTGCCGGGCTGGCGCCTCGACGCTTTTGCGGTGGCGCATCGCGGCACCCAAAGCCTTGGTTACCGCTTCGAGGAGGAAGCGCGGCCGCCCCTTGCTTGCCGAACGGCTCGCGGCATTTGGCGTGCCCGACGGACCGGCGCGGCGCGAGTTGGCCGAAGGCCGCCCGGTGACGCTCGCCGACGGCCGGCTGATCGCGCCGGAGATGGTGCGCGGGCCCGAGGTCCCCGGCGCTAAGCTCGCAGTCGTCGGCGATGTCGAGGAGGTGGCCTCTTTGACGCGTCAGGTACACGCCGCCGATGCCCTGGTCATCGAGGCCACGTTTCTCGACCGCGACGGTGCGCTCGCCCGCGCTCGCGGGCATCTGACCGCCGCGGCAGCAGCACGGCTGGCGCGTGAGGCGGGAGGTCGGCGAGCTGTTGTTGACCCATATTTCCGGCCGGTACCGGCCCGAGGAGATCAGAGCGGAAGCCGCCGGCATTTTTCCCCGGACACGGATCGTCTCCGATTTCGACCACATCTCGGTCGCGGCGCGTTCCGCCGCCGCAAAGGTCGGTATTTGAGCTTATTGCCGCTGCACTCGACCGCGCCCCGCATTTCGAGGACACTGCCTAGGATTTTGCCAGCGGAGCCCGCCGCGCGATGAATTCGACCGAACCCTCGCCGCTGATCCCGGTGACCTTGCTGACCGGCTTTCTCGGCAGCGGCAAGACGACCGTCCTCAATCACGTGCTGAAACAGCCGGGCATGGCGGCGACCGCCGTCATCGTCAATGAATTCGGCGAGATCGGCATCGACCACCTGTTGGTCGAGAGCGCCACTGACGATGTCGTGCTGCTCAACAGCGGCTGTCTGTGCTGCACCGTGCGCGGCGATATCGTCGATACCCTGTTGAACCTGTTTGTCGGCCGCGCCAATGGCAAGGTCCCGCATTTCAGTCGCGTGGTGATCGAGACGACCGGGCTCGCCGACCCCGCACCGATCCTGCATACGTTGATCTCGGACCCGCTGATCGCCGCCCGCTACACGCTCGACGGGGTAGTGGCGACGGTCGACGCGGTCAACGGCGCCGGCACACTCGACCGCCAGATCGAGGCGGTCAAGCAGGCCGCCGTGGCCGACCGGCTGCTGCTCACCAAGACCGATCTCGCCGATCCTGGCGCCGCGGCGGCTCTGAAGGCGCGGCTGGCCGCCCTTAACCCCAGCGCCCCGCTGCTGTCCGTGGCGCAAGGTGCCGTCGATCCCGCCTTGCTGTTCAATCTCGGCTTCTACGACCCGCAGACCAAAAGTGTCGATGTCCAGCGCTGGCTACGCGCCGAAGCATTCGAGCCCGGCCATGAGCATCAGCACCAGGACGATCACGACAGCGACCACGACCACGAGCCGCTCGACGTCAACCGCCACGACCACCGCATCCGAGCCTTTTGCATCACCCGCGAACGGCCGATTTCATGGGCGGCGCTGTCGACTTGGCTCGATGCGCTGGCGACGATGCGCGGTGACGATCTGTTACGGCTGAAGGCGATCGTGGCGCTCAGCGACCGGCCTGGGGAGCCGGTCGTCGTGCACGGGGTGCAGCACCTCTTTCACCCGCCGGTGCTGTTGAAGGAATGGCCGAGCGAGGACCATCGCACGCGCATGGTTTTCATCACCCGCGACCTGCCGCGCGAGGCGATCGAATCGACCCTCGCCGCCTTCGAGGAAGCGATCGAGTAAAATCCGTCACCTCACCCCTCTTCCCGCGAGCGGGAAGAGGAACGGACCCGCGAAGCGGGAGGGTGAGGGCTAGCGCGCAACAAAACCCGGAGACTCAGGCGATCGGGAATTGCGTCGTTATCACGCAGTTTTCGATCATGCCGCGGCCACGGTCGGGCGGGTTGCGCTCTTGAACAAAGCGGGCATGCACGCCGGTGATCGCTTCGGCGCCGATGCCGGGTTCGCTCGGGACATATTGCACAAGGTTGTCGCGAAATCCGCGCCGGGTCACATAGATCGGCTCGAGACCACGGTCGCGGGCGACCGCCGCCAGTGCATCGGCCATCGGCCGCACCGCCTTGTTGACCGCGAAATCGGCCCAGTTGTTGGCAAGGCAGCCGCCCGGCGTCAGCGCGTCGAGGCAGCGCGCCCAGAACGCCTCGTTGGTTTCGGTCGGCCCGGAAGAATTGTAGAGGTCGACGAGGATCGCATCGAAACGGCCATTGGGCGCCGCGACGAATTGCTGCGCCGGCTCAATGGTAACCGGCTGAGTGAGGTAGAACCAGCGACGGGCAATCGCCACGACGGTTTCGTCGGCATCGACCAGGGTCGTCGCGCAATCCGGAAAATAGGCGCGCATAAAGCGCCACATCGCCGCACCGCCGACGCCGAGCAGCAAGGCCGTGATCGCCTGCCGGCTCATCGCCAACGCCAGCGACATCAGCCGCTCATAGTGAAAGACCAGGCGCGCCGGATAGAGCAGATCCATGCTCGACTGCTCGGTCACCTGGACGCCGCTGCCGAACGAACCCAAGGTGCGGAAGTGGCGCGGTCCTCGGTCGAAGTCGACGACGAAGACCGGAGAGCCAAAGGTCGGCGCCCGCCGCAGCAGCCGCATCCGCGCATCGCCGCCAAAATAGTCGAGGATCAGGCGGCGTTGCCGCTCCTCGCCGAATTCGGTGATCATTGGCGGACGATCGGGCCGGGTCAGACGCGAGCAATCGGCGAGCATACGCCGACGGCCACCGCACGCTGCCGGGATCGGCGCGGCGACTCGGGGAAAGGTGCATCAGCGGGACGAATCACGCGCAGCAGTAACGTTCATCCGGCCGTGGATTTCAAGCGTATCCGCCCAACTCGCAGGCGCCCCGCGGAGCGCGGCTTTGACGCTGCGCGACGCGGTGCTTAGATTAAAGATCGCCAACAGGACATCGGCGCGAGCCGAATTTAGGCGCGACCGGATCAGGAGCGGCAAGCAGCATGGACACCGGGATCACTCACGCGACCGAGGACGAGGCTCTCCTGTTCCATAGCAGCGGGCGCCCCGGAAAGCTGTCGATCGCGGCGACCAAGCCGCTGACCACCCAGCGCGATCTGTCGCTGGCGTATTCTCCGGGCGTGGCCTTTCCGTGCCTGCATATCCAGCGCGATCCGAGCACCGCCTTCGATTACACGTCCAAGGGCAATTTCGTAGCGGTAATTTCGAACGGCACCGCGGTTCTCGGCCTCGGCGATCTCGGCGCGCTCGCCGCCAAGCCAGTCATGGAGGGCAAGGCGGCGCTGTTCAAACGCTTTGCCGACATCGATTCGATCGATCTCGAAATCGACACCCGCGACGTCGACGAATTCGTCAACTGCGTGCGCTTTCTGCATCCAGCCTTTGGCGGGATCAATCTCGAAGACATCAAGGCGCCGGAGTGCTTCATCATCGAGGAGCGGTTGCGCGAGCTGCTCGAAATTCCGGTGTTCCACGACGATCAGCATGGCACTGCGATCATCGCCACCGCCGGGCTGATCAACGCGCTTCATCTGACGGGCCGCACGCTCGACCGGACCAAGATGGTCGTCAACGGCGCCGGCGCCGCTTCGATCGCCTGCGTCGAGCTGCTGAAGACGATGGGGCTGCCGTCGCAGAACGTCGTGCTGTGCGATACCCAGGGTGTCATCTACCGCGGCCGTACCGAGGGCATGAACCAATGGAAGTCGGCCCATGCGGTCGAGACCAAGGCGCGCAGCCTGGCCGAGGCGATCGAAGGCGCCGATGTCTTTTTTGGCCTCTCGGCCAAGGGAGCCGTGGATCGGTCGATGGTCCGCGCCATGGCGGATAAGCCGATCATCTTTGCGATGGCCAATCCCGACCCGGAGATCACGCCCGAGGAGGTACGGGCGGTGCGCTCGGACGCGATCATCGCCACCGGCCGCTCCGACTATCCGAACCAGGTCAACAACGTTCTGGGGTTTCCGTATATCTTTCGCGGCGCGCTCGACGTGCGCGCCTCGACAATCAACGACGCAATGAAGATCGCCGCGGCCGAGGCGTTGGCCGGTCTCGCCCGCGAGGACGTGCCCGACGAAGTCGCCGCCGCCTATTCCGGCGAACGTCTTACTTACGGGCCGGACTACATCATCCCGGCGCCGTTCGACCCGCGGCTGATCTGGGCGGTGCCGTCGGCGGTCGCCAAAGCGGCGATGGATTCGGGTGTGGCCCGCAAGCCCATTCTCGACATGGATGCGCTACAAGCGCTCCCTGCGCGGGCGTCTCGACCCGACCGCAGCCGGGCTCGAACTGGTGTTCGAGCGGGTGCGGGCGGAGCCCAAGCGCGTCGTCTTTGCCGAGGGCGAAGAGGAAAAGACGATCCGCGCCGCGCTGCTGTTCGCCGGGAACGGCTACGGCGTCCCGGTGCTGATCGGCCGCGAGGAGCGCATTCATGCGACGATGGCGGCGATGGGCCTGACCGCGCGCGACCTGCTCGAAATCCACAACGCCCGCCTGTCGCAGGACAACAAGCGCTATACCGAGTTCCTCTACGGCCGGCAGCAGCGCCACGGCATGCTCTACCGCGACTGCCAGCGTCAGGTGAACCTCGACCGCAACGTGTTCGCCGCCTGCATGGTCGCCTGCGGCGACGCTGATGCGATGGTCAGCGGGGTGACCCGCAATTCGTTCGACGTGCTCGATGAGGTGACCCGGGTGATCGAGGTGACCCCAGGCTCGGTCATGTTCGGGCTAACGATATTACTCGGGCGCGAGCGCCCGCTGCTGCTCGCCGATACCTTGGTCCATGAAACACCGAGCCCGGCGCAGCTCGCCGACATCGCGATGCAAGCGGCGGCGAAAGCGCGCGAGATCGGCCTCGTACCCCGCGTGGCGCTGCTCTCCTACGCGAATTTCGGCAACCCGACCGGGCCCGATTGCGAGCGCGTGCGGCAAGCGGTCTCGTTGCTTGACCAGCGCCGGCCCGATTTCGAATACGATGGCGAGATGAGCCCGGACGTGGCGCTGGATGCCCGGCTGATGCGCCAGCTCTACCCGTTCTGCCGGCTTGACGGCGCCGCCAACATCCTGGTCATGCCGGGTCTCAACAGCGCCAATATCACGGCAAAGCTGTTGCCGCATCTCGGTGGCGGCACGGTGGTCGGACCACTACTGATGGGGCTTTCTCACCCGGTCCAGATCGTCAATATCGGCGCCACCGTATCCGACCTCGTCAACCTCGCGGCACTCTCGGCGCACGACGCGATCCGCTGACCCGGTCGCGGCCGCGTAGGGCAGGCGGCCGAATGATCGGGCCGCGAGCCGCAAGGCTCTGGCGCATCCCGGCGCTGGCGGTGCTGGCCGCTTTGCCCGGGCCTCGTCGTCCTTGCCGGACTGACCTTCGAGGGAACCCTGGGCCCCGGGGTGGCGCTGATTGCCGGCGCCTTCATCCTGCTGACGACCGCACTGGTCATCAGTCGTTTTGCCATCGCCATCGGCGTCCTCGGCGCCACGGTTGACGAGCTCTGCGAGCCGGAACCTGCGCCTGCGCGGGGTCTGGCCTTCGGCCCCGGCCGGGCCGCGGACCAGATCCGGCTGGACGATCTTGCGGCTGGCGCGAGCCTGGCGCGAACAGGTACACAGCGCGCAAACGCGCCTCGCCGCGGCAGAGGCGATTATCGCTGCCGTCCCGGACCCGCTGATCCTGCTCGACCAACGGCGGCGGATCGTCCGCGTGAACGCTGCCGCCGCGGATTTTGTCGGCATCCCGTCGCCACCACGCGACCTCGCCGCGGCCCTGCGCAACCCCATCCTGCTGGCGGCGGCGGACGCGGTGCTGCGCGGCGAGGGCTCGCGCGTTGTCGAATTCACCCTGACCATCCCGGTCGAACGCCAGTTGCGCGCCCGCTTTGCCCGCATCGACCAGCCCTCGTCCGACGGCGCGGTCGCGGTGCTGAGCTTGCACGACGTTACCGAATTGAAGCGCGCCGAACAGATGCGCGCCGACTTCATCGCCAATGCGAGCCACGAGCTGCGCACCCCGCTGGCCACTTTGGCCGGCTTTATCGAAACCTTGCGGGGACCGGCGCGCGATGACGCCGAAGCGCGCGAGCGGTTTCTGGCGATCATGGGCGGGCAAGCGACGCGGATGGCGCGTCTGGTCGAGGATCTGCTTGTCGCTGTCGCGCATCGAGCTCAACGAGCACGTCCCGCCGCAAGGCGGGGTGGCGCTGGCGCCGGTGCTGGATCATCTCGCTCAGGCGCTCGAGCTGCGCGCCGGCGAGCGCGGGATGCAGATCCGGCTCGCTCTGCCCTCGGATCTCCCCGAGGTCCAGGGCGACCGCGACGAGCTGGCTCAGCTGTTCCAGAACCTCCTTGACAATGCGATCAAATACGGCCGCGCCGGGAGCGAGATTACGGTCGGCGCCGAAACCGTGACGCGGGCTTCAACGAACGGCGAACGCACTCCGGTCGCCTATGTCTCGGTCGCCGTGCGCGATCGCGGCGAGGGCATCGCGCGCGAGCACCTGCCGCGTCTGACCGAGCGCTTCTACCGCGTCGACACGGCGCGCTCGCGCGAGATGGGCGGCACCGGCCTCGGGTTGGCGATCGTCAAGCACATCGTCAATCGTCACCGCGGATTTCTCGAAATTGACAGCGCCCCGGGCGAGGGATCCGTGTTTACCGTCTTTATGCGCTCCGCCGCGGTGCCGGCGCCGAACTCGGGGAAAGCTTCGTAGCGCCAATACTGCAGTGACCGATCCCGGCTGTTCCGTGGTCTTGAATTCGCCAAGGCGCCGGGCGTAATGAAGCGTTGCCAAGGCATGCCGCGTGATCGGTCCGGCGAGGGAGGCGACGATCGACACCACTCTGACTTTGATCGACCTGGCCGGGACCATCGCCCTCCTGCTCTGGGGCGTACACATGGTCCAGAGCGGAATCCAGCGTGCGTTCGGTCCGCACCTGAGGCGCATTCTGGGACGGGCGCTCGGCGATCGCGGCCAGGCGTTCCTCGCCGGGCTCGGAATTACCGCGGTGTTGCAAAGCAGCACGGCGACCGGCCTGATGGTGACCGGGTTCGCCGCTGGCGGGCTGGTCGATCTGGTGCCGGGGCTTGCAGTTATGCTCGGCGCCAATGTGGGCACGACACTAATCGTGCAGCTGTTGTCGTTCGACATCTCGCGGGTGGCGCCGCTCTTCATTCTGGTGGGAGTGATGATGTTCCGGCGCGGCGGCGTCACCCGCACGCGCGATCTGGGGCGGGTGGGATCGGCCTCGGGCTGATGCTGATCGCCCTCGGCCAGCTTCTCTCCCTCCTGACTCCCTATGAGGACGTGCCGAGCCTGCGGTTGCTGCTCGGCATGATCGCGACGGTTCCAGTCGTCGACGTAATCGTCGCCGCCGCGGTCACCTGGGCCGCGCATTCGAGCGTTGCCGTTGTATTGCTGATCATGTCATTCGCCGCACAAGGCGTGGTGCCGCCGGATGCAGCCTTTGCCCTCGTCCTCGGCGCCAATCTCGGTACCGCCCTGAACCCGCTGTTTGAGGCTGGCTCGAACGGCGACCCGGAGGCCAAGCGCCTGCCGGTCGGCAACCTGGTGAACCGGTTGGTGGGATGTATCCTCGGTCTGGCGCTGCTGAAGGTGATCGGTCCCTGGCTTGTGTCCTTCGAGCCAGACTCCATACCGCGCAGTCGCCGATTTCCATACGCTCTTCAACCTTGTCATGGCCGCGCTGTTCTTTCCGATCCTGCGGCCGTTTGCTCGGTTGTTGACGAGGGCGTTGCCGGCGCGCGCCGTCCCGGCCGATCCGTCTCGACCGGTTTATCTCGACCTGATGGCGCTCGAGGCCCCAGCGGTTGCCCTTGCCGCGGCGGCGCGCGAGGCCTTGCGCATGGCCGATGTACTCGAAACGATGCTGCAGGGGGCGCTCGACGCGCTCGACCTTGGTGACCGCAAGGCCATCACCGAGACCAAGCGTCTTGACGACGTGCTCGATCGGCTCAACGGCGCGATCAAGACGTATCTGACCGCGCTCGACCACGAAACCCTCGATGCCGAGGATGATCGTCGGCTATCGGAGATCCTCGCCTTCATCACCAACCTCGAACATGCCGGCGACATCCTCGAACGGGGAGTGGCGGCAAACCTGGCAAAACGGACCAGGCGCAATCTGACGTTTTCAGCCGAAGGTACGACCGAGATCCGCGAGATGCTCCAGCGTTTGGCGGCAAATATGCGCACCGCCGCAGCGGTGTTCCTGACCGACGACATTCGCGCCGCCCGTGGGCTCCTCGGCGAAAAGGAGGTCTTCCGCGAACTCGAAAACCGCGCGACGGAAGCGCATTTCGCGCGGGTTCGCAAGGGTCGGGTCGAGAGCGTCGAGACCAGCGCCCTGCATCTCGACCTGCTGCGCGATCTAAAGCGGATCAACGCACACATCGCTTCGGCGGCCTATCCGGTCCTCGAAAAGCGCGACGAGCTGTTACCGAGCCGCCTCAAGCAAGAATGACTTTCTGCAACTTGTCGACGAATGCGCAGGGTGAAAGCCGTCATATAACTGAAATATAACTGTCATATAAGCTTATCGAATAACGGCTAATAGGGACGCGGCCTTCGGGTCGTCGCCTCCCTATTAGCCGATGGAGCGAAATCTTGAAAGCTTATCGCATCGCACTGCTCGGGATGGCTGCCGCCGCGGCGCTCGGCTTTGCCGCGCAGGCCGCCGAAATCTCCGGCGCCGGCGCCACATTTCCCTATCCGATCTACGCTAAATGGGCCGCGGCCTATGCCGCCAAGACTGGCGTCAAGATGAATTATCAGTCGATCGGCTCGGGCGGAGGCATCGCGCAGATCAACGCCAAGACCGTCGATTTCGGCGCCTCCGACATGCCGCTTGAAGCCCGATGTGCTCGAAAAGGACGGGCTCACCCAATTCCCGCCGGTCATTGGCGGCGAGGTCATGGTGGTCAACCTCCCCGGGATCAAGCCGGGACAGATGACGCTCGACGGCCCGACGATCGCCGACATCTATCTCGGGAAGATCACCAAATGGGATGATCCGGCGATCGCCAAGCTCAATCCCGGCTTGAAGCTGCCTTCGACCGCGATCGCTGTCGTCCATCGCTCCGACGGCTCCGGCACCACCTTCATCTTCACCGACTATCTCTCGAAGGTGAGCCCGGATTGGAAGTCGCAGGTCGGCGAGGGCACCTCGGTGCAATGGCCGGTCGGGCTCGGCGGCAAAGGCAATGAGGGCGTCTCGGCGATCGCCTCGCGGACGATAGGCGGGATCGGCTATGTCGAGTACGCCTATGCGCTGCAGAACAAGCTCACCCATACCAAGCTGATCAACAGCGACGGGCACGGCGCTGGAGCCGAGCATCGCCGTGTTCCAGAACGCCGCGGCGAATGCGGATTGGAAGCAGCGCCCTGGGTTTTATCTGATCCTGACCAATCAGCCCGGCAAAGAACACCTGGCCGATTACCGGCGCGACCTTCATCCTGATGCACAAAAAGCAGGATAATCCCGACCGGGCGAAAGAGGTGCTGAGTTTCTTCGACTGGGCCTACAATAACGGCGCCGATATGGCGAAATCGCTGCAATATGTCCCGATGCCGCCGAATGCCGTGGAGATCTTTGAAGACAGCTGGAAGCAGATTGTCGGACCCGACGGCAAGCCGGTATGGGACGGGCACGCATCCTGACGCAAATGGCGGACCGGGGGCGATGAGGCCCCCGATCCGATGGTTCTCCAACATCGCGCCGGAGGCGTATCGTGACGGCTGAGACCGCGGGCATCGCGCGGATAAGTGTGGCCAAGGGGCGAGCGGGCGCGATCGGCGATCTGGTGTTCCGCGCACTGACCTTTTTGTTCGCGTTGCTCGTCCTACTGATCCTCGGCGGGGTCATCGTCTCGCTGGTCGCCGGGGCTTGGCCGGCGTTGCGGACCTTCGGTTTCTTTTCCTTTGTTACTACCCAGGTCTGGAACCCGGTCACAGAGCAGTTCGGGGCGCTGGCGGCAATCTATGGGACGCTCGTCACCTCGGCCATCGCAATGCTGATCGGCATCCCTGTCGCGTTCGGAGTGGCGGTGTTCATCACCGAGATCTCGCCGATCTGGCTGAAGCGGCCACTGGCGACGATGATCGAGCTGCTGGCGGCGATCCCTAGCATCATCTACGGCATCTGGGGCCTGTTCGTTTTCGCCCCGTTCGTCCAGCAATATATCCAGCCGGCGATCATCAATACGTTTCGGGCAGATTCCCGGCATCGGCGCGCTGTTCGCCGGGCCGCCACTCGGCATCGGCATTCTGACCGCCGGTTTCATCCTGGCGATCATGGTATTGCCGTTCATTTCGTCGATCATGCGCGACGTGTTCGAGACCGTGCCGCCGATGCTGAAGGAAAGCGCCTATGGGCTCGGCGCCACGCGTAGCGAGGTCGTCTGGCAGGTCGTCCTGCCTTTTACCCGCATCGGCGTCGTCGGCGGGGTCATGCTCGGCCTCGGTCGGGCGCTCGGCGAGACCATGGCCGTGACTTTTGTAATCGGCAATGCGCATCGCATCAGCGCCTCGATCCTGCAGCCGGGAACCACGATCTCGGCATCATTGGCGAACGAGTTCACCGAGGCTTTTGGTGACCTCTACCGGTCGTCGCTGATCGCGCTGGGTTTCATCCTCTTCATCATCACCTTTATCGTCCTCGCCATCGCCAAAATCATGCTGTTGCGGTTGCAGAAACAGGCGGGGAGCTGAGGCGATGGGAATCTATGCCCGCCGCCGGTTCACCAATGCGCTGGTCATGGGCCTGTCGATCGTCGCGACCGGCTTTGGCCTGTTGTGGCTGGTTTTGGTCCTGTGGACTTTGCTGGTGGAAGGCATTTCTGCAATCACTCCGGCCCTATTCAGCCAAATGACGCCGCCGCCCGGCAATAGCGGCGGACTGCTTAACGCGATCTTCGGCAGCCTGGTGATGACCGTCATCGCGACCCTGATCGGAACCCCGACCGGGATGCTCGCCGGCACCTTTCTTGCCGAATACAGCCGCGGCGGCCGGTTTGGCGAGGTCGTCCGGTTCATCAACGACATCCTGTTGAGCGCGCCGTCCATCATCGTCGGGCTGTTCGTCTACGAGATCGTGGTTGTGCCGATGGGCCATTTCTCGGCCTGGGCCGGCGCGGTGGCGCTGGCGATCATCGTCATTCCGGTCGTGGTGCGAACCACTGAGGATATGTTGAACCTGGTGCCAAACACGCTGCGCGAGGCGGCATCGGCACTTGGCGCACCGAAGTGGAAGGTGATCGTCATGGTCTCCTACCGCGCGGCGATGCAGGGGATGCTGACCGGTGTCATGCTGGCGGTCGCGCGAATTGCGGGCGAGACCGCGCCCTTGCTGTTTACTGCGCTCAACAATCAGTTCTGGAGCAACGATTTGAATGCGCCGATGGCCAATCTGCCAGTCGTCATCTTCCAGTTTGCGATGAGCCCCTATGCCGATTGGCAGACCCTTGCCTGGGGTGGGGCATTGTTGATCACGATCACCGTCCTCTTTCTCAACATCGGCGCGCGATTGCTCGCCTCCTGGAGTACCTTCAAGCCATGAGCTCCGCTTCGGTCGCCGCAATGCAAACGCCGCCATCGGTTTCGGACCGCGCGGCGCCGAATGCGCGCCAGAAGGTGTTGATTCGGGACGTCAATTTTTATTACGGAACCGCGCAGGCGCTGAAAAACATCAACCTGACGCTGCACGACAAAAGGGTGACCGCCTTTATCGGCCCCTCCGGCTGCGGCAAGTCGACCCTCCTGAGGGTCTTGAACCGGATCTATGAGCTTTACCCAGGTCAGCGCGCCACTGGCGAAGTGTTGGTCGATGGTGAGAACATCCTGGCCCCCGGGCGCGATCTCAATCTGCTGCGCGCCAAGATCGGCATGGTCTTTCAAAAACCCACGCCATTTCCGATGTCGATCCGCGATAACGTCGCCTTTGGCATCCATCTTTACGAAAAGCTGCCGCATTCCGAACTCGACGATCGAATCGAGACGGCTCTGAGCCGCGCCGCGCTGTGGGACGAGGTCAAGGACAAGCTGAAGCAGAGCGGCCTGAGCCTGTCGGGCGGCCAGCAGCAGCGGCTGTGCATCGCCCGAGCGATCGCGGTGCGGCCTGAGATTCTGCTGCTCGACGAGCCCGCCTCGGCGCTCGACCCGATCTCGACCCAGCGCATCGAGGAGCTGATTGCCGAGCTCAAGTCCGACTATTGCATCGCCATCGTCACCCACAACATGCAGCAGGCGGCGCGTAGCTCGGACTATACCGCCTTCATGTATCTCGGCGAACTGGTCGAGTTCGACGAAACCGAGCGGATCTTCACCCACCCGAAAGAGCGGCGAACCGAAGATTACATCACCGGCCGCTTCGGCTGAGCCGGGGGAGCGCGTTGCTGATGTCTTCCGAACATATGGTCAAGGGCTACGATGAGGAGCTGCGCAAGCTCAACAACATCATCACCGAGATGGGCGGACTGGCCGAGAGCCAACTCAGTGCGGCGATCGATGCCGTGGTCGAACGCGACAGCGAGCTCGCGGCGAGTGTTGTCGAGGGCGACACCAAGGTCGACCAACTTCAGCGCGATCTCGATAATCTGGCTTTGCGGCTGTTGGCATTGCGCCAGCCGGTGGCGCGCGATTTGCGCGAAATCTTCGCAGCGATCAAGATCGCCAGCGACCTGGAGCGCATGTGCGACTACGCCGCTAATGTCGCCAAGCGCTCGATGGCGCTGAACCAGGCGCCGCCGGTGCAGCCGGTCTACGCGTTGCCACGCATGGCGCGGCTAGCGCAGGTATTGGTCAAGGACGTGATCGACGCCTATGTCGCCCGCGACCCCGACAAGGCGTACGCGGTGTGGATGCGCGATGAAGAGCTCGACGAAATGTATGCGAGCCTGTTCCGCGAGCTGTTGACTTACATGATGGAGGATCCGCGCAACATCAGCGCTTCCACCCATCTGTTGTTCATGGCCAAAAACATCGAGCGGATCGGCGACCACGCGACCAACATCGCTGAGGATCTTTATTACCTGGTGCATGGGACGCCGCTGACCCAGAAACGGCCGAAAGGCGACAATTCGAGCCTCGAAGTGGTTACACCGGGGCGCGCCCAGCCGTGACCAAACCGCTGGTCCTGATCATCGAGGACGAAGCGCCGCTCGTCGCTCTGCTCCGCTATAACCTTGAAAAGGAAGGGTTCGAGGTCGGCGAGGCCGCCGACGGCGAGGAGGGGCTGGTCCGGATCGCCGAGCGCAAGCCCGATATCGTGCTGCTCGACTGGATGCTGCCGCTGGTTTCGGGCATCGAGGTGTGCCGTCAGATCCGGCGCTCGCCACAAACCCGTACCCTGCCGGTCATCATGCTGACTGCACGCGGGGAAGAGACTGATCGGGTGCGCGGGCTCGACAGCGGCGCCGACGACTATATCGCCAAACCCTTCAGCCTGCGCGAGCTGACCGCCCGGTTGCGCGCGGTGATCCGGCGCGCCCAGCCCAATGCCGTCGAGGAGACATTGCAGTTTGGCGAGGTGACGATGGATCTCGCCGCGTACCGTGTCTCGCGGTCCGGCAAACCCATTCACCTCGGCCCGACCGAATTCCGGCTGCTGCGCCATTTGATGCGGCATCCCGGGCGGGTGTTCTCGCGCGAACAGCTGCTTGACGCGGTCTGGGGCCACGACGTCTATGTCGAAGCCCGCACCGTCGACGTGCATATCCGCCGACTGCGCAAAGCACTAAACGCCGATGACGAACGCGACATCGTGCGTACGGTGCGCTCCGCCGGCTACGCCCTCGACCACGCCGCGGAGTAACTCGGGCTCATCATTACATCAGCCCGACCCTGGGTGCGATAGGGGTGACCGCAAGCCGTTTCGTCACCTCGGGCTGCTCGCGTCCGATGCCTTGGTCGCTAGGAGGACAAGTTCGCGAAGCGCCATTCCTGTTTGGTAGGAGTGCGTCCTCGACGACCAATCATGAGCCCAATTCGTCCCGTTCCGCGCCTCCATGGTTGCGTCTTCACGCCACTTTCGCACCTGCGGAGGGCTCTGTTGGTCCGAGGCTGTGTCGTCGCTGTACGATCCCTGCGGATCCATTAGAGGGGCGGCGAATTCATCGATCCCCCCATTTTGCAACTTCTTTGCCATGGCCGCGATCGCAAGATCTTCAACCTGGCGAAGGAACCAAAGCTGCTCGCTTCGTTCCACGTGCGGGGGGAACCAGAATTCTCAATGAACCCGCAGCTCTTCGCATGGCATAGACATCGAGATAGATTTGTTCCAGGCGCTTTGCTGCCTCCAACAAACTGCGCTCTCGGCAAGCGCTCGAGTATTCCCAATCCGCAAGACATACGGAGACGGTAAACATCAGCGATGCTTCTTCTAAAGGATTGCCGTAGTCGAATTGCGGTATCAATGATGGTAGCCGCTTCGAGGTCTCGCCGAAATGCGGCGGCAGTGAAAAGTTCTGGGCGAGCGCATCTGCCACCCCCGCCAAATGCGAAACGCACGGCATCAGCGTCATGGTGAGGACGCGCCAAATACGCATTGTCCTCCTCAGGTCAGACAGCGGCGCAACAAGCCGAGTACCGGGCGGTGCTGGACATGGCACCGCCAAAATTTGGGGCTGGCGAATGTCGATCCGGTCGCGGCCGCATGATCACGTGTTTCAACCGGTCCTGCTCACGTCGAGTTCGCGCAATACCGGAAGGAGGCGCTCGATCTGCTCGAACGGAAGTCGTGCGGTCGGCGAATGGAGCTGCATATAGGCGATCAGCTCGTTCTGCGGGACGCGGCCGACGATGCGGCCGATATCCGCGGCGCGGATACCCTGGCGAAGCAGGAAGCCGAGGTAGGTATAACGCAGCGCGTCGGCGGTAACTTCGTGGGGGCGATCGATGCCGGCGTCATAAGCAGTGTAGAGAACAAGCTCACCGATCTCCTCGATCGGGAGGGGACGGCCGTGCACATCGTGGAGAACGGTTGGGGCCGCCTCTATCCGCCGGTTTTGTCGCGCGACGATCAGACTGTGGAGCGGCTCCTGCAAGGGTATCGTGCGGGCCAATTCGCCGTTTACATGAATGAGGCTGGCGTTCGGGTCGACCTCGTCCCAGCGCAGCGCGGTGAGTTCTTCGGCGCGCACACCCATCAGCAGCGCCACGATCACCATCCGGGGATCATCTGTCGCAGCCGCAATCAGCGCGGTGATTTCCGCATCCGTGACCTCCCGGGGCGGCGGCGTCGGCGCTGGGAGTTGGGCGATGTTGGGAGCGCCCAGCTCACGCAAGGGGCCCGCCGGCTCACGCCCGAGCAATGCCGGCGCCCACGAATGCTCCACAAACGCCGTTGGCAATGGCGAGGGTCCGACGATGAATTCTGCGAACCACGCCGCGAAGAGGCCGAAGGCGAACGACCCCACCAAGCTGATTGCCGCGTCCAGCCGGTAATTGGGTCGCCATGGCTCGTGGCTCGGTGCGGCGGCCTCAATAAGCTCGGCTTGCGGGGCTCGCTCGCGCTCGCTCGCCTGCAGTTTCTCCAACCGGTCGAGCGCGCCACGATGCATCCCCTCGAGGTGGTCGAGATCTTCGCGCAAGGCCTTGTAGTCGTTGAGGTGGGTGGCAAATGCCTGCGCTTGCTTCTGGTTGTCGGCGACGTCTTGCCGCAATCGGTCCACCTCGGCTTGGGCGGCGGACAATTCCTGTTGAGCATCGGCAAGGGCGGCCCGCCCGCTGACGGCGCGCTCTGACTTCAGCTGCTCCTCGAGGTTCTCGAGCCGCGCCCGGAGCGACTTCGCATCCGGGTCGAGGGAGAGAAAATCGGGTGTGTATCGGCGCTGGAGGTCGCCCCACTGTTCGCGCAAGGCAGAAGCGCGCTGCTCGAGGTCGGCGAGGGTCGGATCGTCCTTAGCGCGGGCGCCGATATTCCCGGCTGCAGCCGAAATCCTTAGAGCCTGCAAACGACCCTTGGCCTTGGCCAGACGTTCGTTAGCGTCGGTGTAGGATTGGCTCAAGCCCTCGATATTGGCGAGAACGTCGTTTTCATTGTGCTCCATCGACACGATATCGTAGCGCTTGCGAAAGGCGTTGATCGCCGCCCGCTGCGCTGTGACCTTGCTGTCGAGCGCGCGAGCCTCGTCGTTGACTTCGGCGTAGGTCTTGCTGGCGTTCCCCTTATAGGCGTCGGCGACATGCTGCCGGTAAGCGTCGGCGACGGTGTTGACCAGCCGCGGCAGGAAGTCCGGCCGGGGACCCTCTGCGGACAGCTCTACGATCTGCGTGCCCTCGACCGGCTCGGCGCGCAGCATGCGCTGGGCGGATTCCACCGGATCGGGGCCCAAATCGGGAAGACCGCCGCCGGCTCTCAAGCGCTGGACCACATCCTGCAGCAAGGGGCGGCTGGTCAGAACTTGGACTTCCGTCAGGAATGATTTCGCATCGGTCGCCATCGCCGGCGTGTCCTTTGCTTCGGTCGGCTGAGTCACGGTCGATGCCGGAGAAATATGCAGACGGGCCATCGCCCGGTACTCTGCCGGGCGGGTGTAGACCCACGTCAGACTGGCAGCAGCCGCCAACAGGAACGCACAGCAAAACACCACCGCCCGGCGCCGCGAGGACCGCGCCCTGATATCGATCAGCGTCATTGCCGCACCCTGAGCACCACATCGTCCTTACGCAGACATCGCTGCGAGAATAAGGGCAATATGCGAATTTCTGGCTCCTCGGCGGATGTTGACCGAAATTTCCCAGATGTCGGCGAGCGCGGATGTATCTTCGACATCCCTCACACGTCGTAATTTGGCCTTCCAACTGTCCACGCAATTGAGGCCGTCGAACGATGTTGCCACAGCCAACCAAATAGCAGACTATCGCGCTGGTGGTCCCGCGCGGCTAAGGTGGCTGGACCAATCCCAGCATCACGGATGACATGAGATCAGGACCAGATCAGCGGCCTCGCGGGCGTTTTAACGCAAACCGCCCGTTTAAACAGCAACCTAGAACTCCGCAAAACAGCCAGACATTCGACAGCAACGGGCCCAACGTCAAGATCCGCGGCAGCGCCTATCAAATATTCGAGCGCTACCTCGGCCTGGCACGCGAAGCAACGGCGAGCGGCGATCGAATTGCTGCGGAGAATTTCTACCAGCACGCGGAGCACTATTTCCGCATCAACAACGCGCGCCGCGAAGGCAATCAGCAGGGGGCGCCGCCACGGCCGAGCACGCCCGCCGACGTCGAGAGGAACTCATCCGAGGCAGAACCGAGAGAAGTCGACGTGGACCGCTTCCAACCCCAGTGGGACGGCGACGATCCTGCTTCCTCGGAGAATTCAACGCACTGAAGCAAATCCAGGGACGGCGGCGGACGCTTACGGCGGCTGAGCCTGGATAATCTCAACAAACTGCGACTTGGGCCGCACGGACATGCGCCGCGAGGAGCGAGGGCAGCCGCGCCGGATCGCCGCGCGCCATCCCGCATTCCGTGGCAACGCCGCTGACGCGTCCGTGGCGCCGGGCTGCAGCCAGCCGGGCCGCATCGCCTTGCGCATCGTCGTGATGAATGAGGCCGAGATAAAGCTCCGTCTCCGCGGGCAGCCGCAGATTTTCGAGGGGCGCGAAATAGCCATCATCGGTGCGGCTCTTGGGCACCGGCATATGGAAGAATTCGATCGGGCGCTCGACCCCGCGGACGACCGCATTGGTCATCTCGACCATGATCCCCATGTCCTTGGGTTGCACGCAATGCTCGTCGGCCGGGCTGCCATAGCAGAGGTGGTAGCCGAGCTCGATCGCGGTGGGGACCGCATCGCCGATCTCGGTCAAGACGCCGATCGTCTCGCTGCGGAAATCGACCGGTCCTGCTTCGTAATAGCCTTCCCAGGCCAGAACTTCCTGGCACACATCCCATTGCACGGCGAGGCGATCATTGGGGATTGCCGCGGCGATCCTTTCAACCTCACCGATGAAATGCGCGGTGAGCGCGGGTAACAGCGCCGGCCGGTCCGACGGCGCCATGTTGTTGTAGGTTGGAGCGATCGGGGTCGGGAGCGAGACCTGAAATTTCACCTTCGCGGGAATGACCCCGGCTATCTGCAGGCGTTCGAACAAGCCCCAGGACGCGATTGCCATCTCGGCATAGCCGGTTTTGAACGTGTTGGGATCAGGCTTGGCGCCGGGCTTGATGCGAAGACGCGGGATTTCACGCAACACCTTGCCGTCCCATTGCGTGAACTTGAAGGGCGGCACGTCTTTCGCAATCTCGATTGCCGGGTTTTCGGCAAGCACAGTTTGCAGAAAACGGATCCAGGTCTTGCGGATGCCGGTCTCGCCGTCGGGCAGGCGCAGCAGATAGGGCCCCGCGGCTTCGGCCAGAGTACGGAACACGGCTTCGGCATCCGGCAGCGGAATACTGCCGACGAAATGGACGATCGCAGGTTTGCTGTGTTCGGCGGCCATGACGTCCTCCCGGCGGCGGTGCGGTTCGTACCATCCTAGCCCAATCGCTGACTAGCGCCAGATCGGCTGCGGCCGGTCGATGTTCTGGACTTGGGGCTCAGTGGGTGCAGCGACAGGACGAGTTCGGCGCCGGCAGAACCCGGAATCGTTCGGCTTACAGAAACCGCAGCTTCCCTATGCGCTGGCTCTATTCGGCTGTTTTCTTGCCACGGTCAGGGGCTTTCGCCCCCGCGGCACCCGGCGCACGCGCCGTAATGGGCTGAAGGATGCCTGAGCCGGTGCAGTAGCGTCGACGTCCGCCTGGGATCCGGGACGGGCGACGATCCAGGCGCGCGCCGTCGGGGCTTCGATCGTCGTGAACACGCGGATTTCGCCGGGGATCAGAAATCGAATTGCTTTTACCGTCAGCTTGACCCAGGCGATGTCCGTCACGATCGCAACCCGCTCACAGCGCGACGCGTGTTCGAACCCGAGGTCGAGATCGTCCCATCCGGCGCCGGGGAAACGCGAGCCGAGCTCGTAATAGAGACGACTCTTCTCGCGCCACTTGAGTGATTCCCGTACCGCCGGTGTCAGAATTTCGTGGCATTCCTGCTTGGTCACCCGGCCCTTGACCGCGATGCCGACGACATTCCTAGGAAGATCTTCGATGAGCTCGATCATAGGCTGCTCTCGTCCCGGGTGAAGATCAGCTGACCACGACGCTGGTCGCCAAAGTCCGGTGTAAGTTCTTCCCTAGAAAGCCACCCGCCACTTGTAGACGAACGCTTGTTCCGTGCCATGGGCGTTCGACACGACGAAGCGCCTGCCATACATGTATTCGACGCCGGTGGTGATGAACGCGACCGGGTTCCACACCAGGGTGACGAAAGCGTTCCACAGCTGCTTGTTCGCCGAGTTCGAACTCGGTCGGCCCGATGATCTGCGACGGGACGGCTTGAGACCAATTGCCCGCGGCTATCTGCGTCCGCAGGTTTGGCAGCCACCAGTGCACATAGCCGCCGTTCATGCTGTACGCAAAGATCGGCTTGACCAGGATGTTCGAGGCAGCCGCCAAACCGGTGCAGGTCTTCGTCGGCGTCGCGCATGAGGTGTTGACGCTGAAGTTGCTCGCCAGCTGGAAAGCGGTGGCCAACCCGCCGCTCGCATAAGGACCGATCGCGTCGCCGATGATGGCACTGAACTGGAAATCGTCCTTGTGGCTTAGGCCGAACCAGTCTGGGTGCACATCGCCGGAGAAGTGCCCGCCATAGCCGATGAAATTCTGGTCGACGAAATGGCCGTCGTTGACAAAGCTCGGCATCAGAATGGCGGAAAAGTCGATATGCCCCCAGGGCTGCGCCCAATAGGAGGCGGCGGTCAGGGTGGGCGCCCTGGTCTGGGCCGGGTTGGCCTGTACGGTCGTCGAGGTAATCCCGCTCCCGGTGCAGGGGACGCCGTTGCAGAAGGACGTCGAGGGGACCAACGGGGCCACCGGGCCGGATTGGCCGTTAGCCGAGCTGGAGAGGGCTTCGTCGTTGGATATCGTGCCGGCCGGCACGATGATGCCGGTGATCGGTTGTTCGGCCGACATCGAGAAGGCGCTGCCATACGGACCGGCGATGGTGTAGCGCACTTGCGGGATGCGCTGGCCGCCGGTACCGCCGATGGCGCCGCCGAAATCCATCGATTCGGTGTCGGCATCGGCGTCGGAGAAGTTCGAGAGGGCCTGGCCGCCAAGGAACCCGCCCAACGTGCCGTAGGCGAAGCGGAGGCGCGGGATCAGGCTGTCGCCGCCGGCCTGCTGCACGCTCTGGGCGCTGAAATTATTGCCGCCGGCCCAGTCGAAGGAGAAAAACGTCCGCGACTCGCCCCAGGCCGTCGGGGTGCGGGTCTCGATGTCGAGCCGCGACTGCTGCGGGCTCAAATAGAAGACGCCGTTGCCGCGCGACTGGTTGGCCGACTGCGGGACGATCCCGCCATTGGGCGCGCCGGGGATGAAGGCTTCGCCGACCGGCACCCCGGGCAGGTTGCCGTTCTGGCCGGTGTTGGAGCTGGGGGTGCCGGGGTTCCCGCTGTTGGCGCCCTGCAGATAATAGGGCCCGGTGATGTCGATAAAGCCGCCGACGCGGATCGAGGTGTCGGTGCCCGGGATCAGAAACGACCGCGGAAAGCTGCCGCCTAACGACGGAGCGGTCGGCGCCGGCTTGTAGCCCAAGGTCAACGCGGCACCCCCACCGGCGCCGCCGGTCAGCGGTGGCGGCGGGCCACCGGCCCCCTGAGCCTGGGCCTGCGCCAGCTGGTCGATCCGCTGCTGGAGAAGCTGCTGGTTGGCGCGCAGATCGGCGAGCTCGTCAGCGCGCCCGCCGGAAAGACCTGTCAGCAACGCGACCATCGCGGTCGCTCCGCCGATCGCCGCCACGTTGCCGATATTCCGCTTTCTGGTCATTGCTCCCCCGCCCCGCCTGGCTGCTAAATCGCCAGTTGATAATGAGGGCCGGGCAAACAAACACACTATCCATCGTCGGATTAGAATCCGAATGATTCGCTTTATTTGGGCATATCATCCGTCGCTCTAATGCAAAGATGGGTATTTATGAGATCATATGCAGCGTCTATTTTCTGTTCAGATGCATAACAAGCCCAGCCTGGGATGTAAACGTCTAGGTTGAGAGAATACCCATCTAGCGAGCAGGGGCTTACCTCAATAGATGGAATGCGCCTCTATGACGTTGAAAGAACGGCAGATTGAAGGGACTTAGCCCCGTCGCTCGGGCGGGCAGACTACCTCTCTATAGCGCGCGCCCTGCCGAGGTCCGGCTCTGCCGGAGCCCTCATACGACGTCCAACGCGAGGATTATAAAGGGATCGAGTAAGTTTTCAGCAGCCGCAGTACCATTGCACCCTTTGAGAGCTGCTTAGTCGAAATTGACTTTAGCGCGATCGGGCGCATCTGTCCTGAATGAAGAAATCGAGGATCCTAGATCGGCCCCTCCTTGCTGTGTTCGCGACAGCCCAATTCCCTGATCCGGGCGCAGTCCACGCCCCGAGAAATTCTTTAAAACGGGCTTCTTCTTAACGACCTCATCGGAGGACCTCGATTGGCGGCGCTCCTGCAAGGCATTCTTCGAGCGCTCAGCTTTAGGCGAATCCACTCCTATGCGCTGGCTCTATTCGGCTGTTTTCTTACCACGACCGGGGGCTTTCGCCCCCGCGGCAGCCGGCGCACGCGCCGCAATGGGAGGAAGGGCGCCTGAGCCGGAGCAGCAGCGTCGACCTCCGCCTGGGATCCGGGACGGGCGATGATCCAGGCGCGCGCATCCGGCGCTTCCATCGTCGTGAACACGCGGATTTCGCCGGGGATCAGAAATCGAATTGCTTTTACCGTCAGCCTGACCCAGGCGATGTCGGTGACGATCGCGATCCGCTCGCAGCGCGAAGCGTGTTCGAACCCGAGATCGAGATCGTCCCATCCGGCCCCCGGGAAACGCGAGCCGAGCTCGTAATAAAGGCGACTCTTCTCGCGCCACTTGAGTGATTCCCGCACCGCCGGTGTCAGGATTTCATGGCATTCCTGCTTTGTTACCCGGCCCCTGACGGAGATGCCGACGACATTCCTGGGAAGATCTTCGATGAGCTCGATCATCGGCTGCTCGCCCGGATGAAGATCAGTTGACCACGACGCCAGGTGCGTAGATCAGTTAGGTTCCTCGTTAGAAAGCCACGCGCCATTTGGCGATCAGCACTTGTTCGGTGCCGTAGGCGTTCGACACGACGACACGCTTGCCATACATGTACTCGACGCCCGTGGTGATGAACGCGACCGGGTTCCACACCAGATTGATGAAGGCGTTCCACTGCTCTTGTTCGCCGAGTTCGACCTCGGTCGGCCCGATCATCTGCGAGGGGACGGCTTGTTGCCAATTGCCGGCGGCGATGGTCGACCGCAGGTTCGGCGTCCACCAATGCTGGTAGCCGCCGTTCATGCTGTACCCGAAGATCGGCTTGACCAGGATGTTCGAGGCTGCCGCCAAACCGGTGCAGGTCTTTGTCGGCGTCGCGCATGAGGTGGCAACGCTGAAGTTGCTCGCCAGCGAGAAGGCGGTGGCCAACCCGCCGCTGGTATAGGGGCCGGTCCCTTCGCCAAGGACGGCACTGAACAGGAAATCGTCCTTATTCCAGCCGAACCAGCCGGGGTGCACGTCGCCGGAGACATGCCCGCCATAGCCGATGAAATCCTGGCTGACGAAATGGCCGTCATTGACAAACAGCGGCATCAGCATGGCGGAAAAGTCCATATGCCCCCAGGGCTGCGACCAATAGGAGGCGGCGGTCAGGTTGGGCGCCCTGGTCTGGGCCGGGTTGGCCTGTACGGTCGTCGAGGTAATCCCGCTCCCGGTGCAGGGGACGCCATTGCAGAAGCTTGTCGTGGGGACCAACGGGGCCACCGGGCCGGATTGGCCGTTGGCCGAGCTGGAGAGGAGTTCGTCGTTGGATATCGTGCCGGCCGGCACGATGATGCCGGTGGTCCGGTTGTTCCGCCGACACCGAGAAGGCGCTGCCGTAAGGACCGGCAATGGTATAGCGCACCTGCGGGATGCGCTGGCCGCCGGTCGAGCCCATCGCGCCGCCGAACTCCATCGATTCGGTGTCGGCGTCGGCATCCGAGAAGTTCGAGAGCGCCTGGCCGCCGAGGAACCCGCCCAACGTGCCATAGGCGAAGCGGAGGCGCGGTAGCAGGCTGTCGCCGCCGGCCTGCTGCACGCTCAGGGCGCTGAAATTGTCGCTGACCGGCCCAGTCGAAGGAGAAAAACGTCCGAGACTCGCCCCAGGCCGTCGGGGTGCGGGTCTCGATGTCGAGCCGCGACTGCTGCGGGCTGATAGTGAACACGCCGTTGCTGCGCGAATGGTTGAGCGACTGGGCGACGACGCCGCCACCGGCCGCGCCGGGGATGAAGGCTTCACCGACCGGTATCCCATTCAGGTTGCCGTTTTGGCCGGAGTTGGAAGTGGGGGTGCCGGGGTTGGCGCTATTGGCGCCCTGCAGAAAGTCGAGCGCGGTGATGTCGACAAAGCCACCGACGCGGATCGAGGTGTCGGTGCCCGGGATCAGAAACGACCGCGGAAAGCTGCCGCCTAACGACGGAACGGTCGGCGCCGGCTTGTAGCCCAGGGTCAATGCCTGGCCGCCTCCGGCGCCGCCGGTTAGCGGTGGCGGCGGGCCGCCGGCCCCCTGAGCCTGGGCCTGCGCCAGCTGGTCGATACGCTGCTGCAGAAGCTGCTGATTGGCGCGCAGGTCCGCCAGTTCGTCGGCGCGCGCGCCGGAAAGACCCGTCAGCAACGCGATCACCGCGGTTGCCCCGCCGATCGTCGCCACGCTGCCGATATTCGATTTTTTGGTCATCACTCCCCCACCCCTGCTGGGCGCTAAATCAGGAGTTGATTTTGCCAGAGCGACCGAACGAAGCTATCCATCCCACGGTTGAAATTAGGTGGAGATTGAGGTTTAAATCTATGAGCTCTCCGATCTAAATCTTATCGGGCTTTTCATCTAAACCTGGTGGAGTTAGGTCTAAATCCATACTCGTATTCGATTCAAAAGGGATGCCGATCGCGCCGGGCTGCAGCCGATTTTTTAGAAGCACGAGAAGCTTAATGGCCGGGCGCAAAGCGGCGGCGGGCTCGCCCGACTTGAAGGGCAGGCGAAGACGATTGCGTGTGCCGAGGCGCGAAAACTCAGCGCGGGTCGAACTTAGGTACTGCCGCCCGCAATTCTAATTCGCCGTGGCCCCACAGGGACCTGCTGTTGGGTCAGCCCAGATCGTCTAATTCCAGACCCGATTTTGATCGTAGTCTCTTAAACAATCTGCCACTTGGCCGCGACGCTGTAAATTCATCTTGCCGAAAAGGTTGTGTACGTGCGACTTCGTCGTGGCCAGGCTGATGTTCAGTTGACGGGCGATCTCCTTGTCGCTGAGCCCGCTCCTGATCAATTCGGCGACCTGACGCTCACGTTTGGTCAGGGCAGGTATCGGAAGGGTTGCATTGCGGCCGACATTTCGCCTGGCGGTCAGAGCGATCCGGCGAAGCAGGCCGTTGGCAACCCGCCGCGAGCAGACCTGCTCGCCGCTATGAATCTCCATGACGAGGCGCACGAAATCGGCTGGGGCAATATTTCTTGGGATATAGCCGATCACGCCTGCCTCCGCCCAGGCAACGATGTCATCCTCCGTTTCCCTTACTGCGGATACAACAATGCGCATCCCCGGCGCGATATCGAGAGCGCGCCTGACAGCGGCGGTGCCCTCGGAAATCCTCGCATCGAGAAGCACGACGTCCGCCTGCGAGGCAGGGCTTACCGCCACCGCCTCGGCGAGATCGGTCCACACCCCGACGACCGAGACCATCGGATCCCGTCCGAGGATCTCCGCGAGGATTTCGCCCAGAAAGCGCACTTCCCACACGACGGCGATGTGCAGTGCTCCGCCGCCGCTGTTATGCACAGCCACCCGGTCCGTTGCGACGTCCGCGTCCACAGCCATTCCTCCCCTCCCGCATTAAATGCAGGGGCCCGCGCCGGGGCTGTCCGGACGGGCGCATGCGAGAACTCACTCTGTCCAGAGACCGGTTCTCAACCGCAACGCGATTGGTCCGATCTCGATCGTTGATGACGACCCGGAGCGGTGTTTCGTGACGCTGCGCTCTAAGGTGGTCTCAACTCGATTGAATGAACATTATTACGTTCGACCGCTATCTGTCTACAGGGAGGTTCACGGAATCGTGATTGTTCAGGTATGGCTAAGCTTTTAAGCGAGGTCCGGCGGGACCGACACTGGAGGTTTCGCGCTGCGTCACCACAAAGGAGCCGGCGGCGACTGACGGCTCCCCGCAACCTCAGCCCGATTCTAGCCGAGGGTGCCGGCAGGCCCGCAGGAATGCCGGAGGGCGGCCGGCGGCGCGCGCTTTTTCTTCATAGCGGGTGGGTGGCCAATCCGGCGGGCGCTCGCGCCAATCGCCGGGGCGGCGGGCCAGCCATGCGAAGGCCGGATGGCCGGTCACCCATTCGAGCATCCACGAAAAATAATCGGGGTCGTCGGTCGCCAGCCGCAGCTCGGCCCCGTCGGTCATGATCCGGGCCAAGCCGTCGAGGGTCTCGCGTGAGACGATCCGGCGCTTGTGATGGCGCTGCTTTGGCCAGGGGTCGGGGAAGAGGATGAAGACGCGCTCGACCGAGGCCGCCGGCAATGCTCGCGATCAACAGGCGCGCATCGTCGATGAACAGGCGGATATTGGCCGAGATGCCGGCGCTCGATCTCGCCGAGCAGTTTGGCGATGCCGTTTTCGAACACCTCGCAGCCGATAAAGCCGATATCGCGGCGCGCGTTCGGCCTGGGCCGCGAGATGCTCGCCGCCGCCAAAGCCGATCTCCAGCCAAATCGAGCGCGGCGGATCGGCGAACATCGAGCGAGGATCGAACTCGCCCGACGCCGACAGATCGATCGCGAGGAGCGGCAGCAGGTCATCGACCAGGCCCTGTTGCCCTGGGCGCAGCGGCCGGCCGCGCCGGCGCCCGTAAAGCAGCCGCCGCGGCGTCGGCGCATCGGTCACAGGAGGGTCAGAAGGCGCGCCGCAACTCGTCGACCAGGTCGAGCCGCTCCCAGGAAAAGCCGCCATCGGCTTCGGGCGCGCGGCCGAAATGGCCATAGGCCGAGGTGCGCGTGTAGATCGGCCGGTTCAGGCCGAGATGGGTGCGGATGCCGCGCGGCGACAGATCCATCAGCTCCTGCAGGACACGGGCGAGCTTGTGCTCGTCGACGGCATCCTTCGGTGTCGACATAAAATGACAATGGCTTAGCCACCCCGATCGCATAGGCGACCTGGATCGTGCAGCACTCGGCCAGCCCGGCGCCGACTACGTTTTTCGCGAGATAGCGGGCGGCATAGGCCGCCGAGCGGTCGACCTTGGTCGGGTCCTTGCCGGAAAACGCGCCGCCGCCATGCGGCGCGGCCCCGCCATAGGTGTCGACGATGATCTTGCGGCCGGTGACCCCGGCATCGCCGTCGGGCCCGCCGATCACGAACAGCCCGGTCGGGTTGACGAGAAAATTATCCTCGTCGCACATCCACCCCTCGGGCAAGGTCGTGACCACATAGGGCCGGATGATCTCGCGCACCTCGTGCTGATCGATACGGTCCGAGTGCTGGATCGAAACGACGACCTTGGTAGCCCGCACCGGCTTGCCGTTTTCATATTGCAGCGTGACCTGGCTTTTCGAATCCGGGCCGAGCAGCGGCGTCTTGCCGGCATGCCGCGCCTCGGACAACGCGCGCAGCATGGCGTGCGCATAAAAGATCGGCGCCGGCATCAGTTCGCGCGTCTCGCTGCAGGCATAGCCGAACATCATCCCCTGGTCGCCGGCGCCCTCGTCCTTGTTGCCGGAGGCGTCGACACCCTGGGCGATATTGGCCGATTGGCCGTGGATGTGGCACTTGATCGCCGCCCGCTCCCAGTGAAAGTTTTCCTGCTCGTAGCCGATGTCGCGGATCGCCTGGCGCGCCACTTCGATCAGCCTTTCGTCGGTGATCGAGGCGGGGCCGCGGACTTCGCCGGCAAGGACGACGCGATTGGTCGTGACCAGGGTCTCGACGCCGCAGCGGGCTTGCGGCTCGACGGCGAGATAAGTGTCGACGATCGCGTCGGAGATGCGGTCGCAAATCTTGTCGGGATGGCCTTCCGACACCAACTCGCTGGTAAAGACGAAATCGCGTTTGGCCAAAGGTTTGCCCTTCCTGAAAGATCGCGAGGGTAGAACAGCGCTCCGGCGCCGTTGATGCCGCCTCGGCGGGCGGGCGTCAAGCCCCGATCTGGCGTGCGGTCGCCGTCGCGCGGGGCCGCGCCGGCGTCGACGCGAAGCGCTATTTCTCGGGCGGGCGCTCGCCGCCGGATGCCAGCGCCTTGGCCAGTTCGAACAAGCGGCGGCGGACGACGGCATCCTCGATGCGATAATAGGCGCTGACGAGCTCGACCGTCTCGCGCTTGCGCAGAGGGTCGGAATCGAAGGCTTCGGCGGGAGGCTCGGCGAAACCGGCCGGGATCGCCGGCGCCCGCACCGGGTCCATGTCGTCGAAAAAGAACGAGACCGGGACATCGAGCACCCGGCTCAAATCATGCAGCCGGCTGGCGCCGATACGATTGGCGCCGCGCTCGTATTTCTGTACCTGTTGAAACGTCAAGCCGATCGCCTCGCCGAGCTTCTCCTGGCTCAGCCCCAGCATATTGCGGCGCAACCGAACCCGCGAGCCGACATGGATATCGATCGGGTTCGGTTTGTCGCCCTTTTGCCGGCCCGGCCGCCGGGTCTGTTGATGCATCGCCATCTGGGGTCGACCGCTTTCTCGATAACAATTCGTTTATTTTTAGATTACAGCGGGGCAGCCGGTCAAGGCGAACCTTCAACCTGAAATAAGTCGCTGCAACCGTAGGGCGGTATATCGCGGCTCAACGTAGCGCGCATCGCCACCGGCACCGCGCCGAGCAGAAGCAGCGCCAACAACATCCAGTCGCCGGCCCGAGCGTAAGGCGTGGGCGCCGCCGGGGCCGGCAAGCGCCGCATCGACATAGCCGACCGCATCGAGACGAGTGCGGGCGAGCACCCGTCCTGCCGCATCGATGACCGCGCTGATGCCGTTGTTGGCGACGCGGACCAGCGGCAGGCCTTCCTCGACGGCGCGGGTGCGGGCGATCGCGAAATGCTGGTACGGGCCGGAGCTGCGGCCGTACCAGGCGTCGTTGGTGACGTTCAGCATCCACGCCGGCCGATCGCTCTCGTCGACGATTGCGCCGGGAAAGATCGCCTCGTAACAGATCAGCGCGGCAAAGGGCGGCAGCCCCGGCAGCGCGATGGTCCGCGGACCCGGACCGGCGCTCAGATCCATGGTGCCGGCGGTGATTTTCTTGAACGGCAGCCAAGCGGCGCAGCGGGACGTATTCGCCGAACGGGACCAGGTGCGCCTTGTCGTAATGCGCGACGATGTCGCCGCGATCGTCGAGCGCCTCGATGCTGTTCCACACTTCTTCGATCGGACGCCGGCGGCGGGTTTGCCCGCAACGCGCCGGTGATCAGATAGCCGCCGTGCGGGACGATCGTCGCGATTGCCTGGCGGGCGGCCGCGTCGCGGCCGAGCAGAAACGGCGCTGCCGCCTCCGGCCACAGCACCGCGGCGAGCGGATGGTCGGCCGGCGCGGCGCTCAAATCGAGCAGCCGTCGGAAATTGGCCTGGGCTGCCGCCGGCATACCATTTCAGGCTCTGCGGGATCGAGGGCTGGACCAAGCGCAGCCATGTCCCGGTCAGGACGGTGGGCATGGTCTCGAGCCGGATCGCGCCGGCGACAGCGGGGACGAGAATCAACAGCCCGGCCGAGATCGCCGGCGTCCAGCGCCGCGCCGCGGACATCGGCGCCATCGAGGGCTCGCCCAGCAGCGGCCAGGCAGCGAGGCTGCGAGAACGGTCACAAAACTGAGCCCGTAAATGCCGACCCAGGCAACGCTCTGCAGCACCACGAGGGCCCCCGGAAAACCGCCCGACCAGGCATAGCCGATCAAATTCCACGGCAGCCCGGTCAAGGCGTGGCCGCGGACCCATTCGGCCGCACTCCAGGCGATGGCAAAGACGAATATCCGCGCCGATCGCCGGCAAATGCAGGTAGTCGCGGACGAGCCGGGTCGCGAGCAGCGCCAACCCGATGTAGAGCGCAAATCCCGCCGGCAGCCCGGCCGCGGCAAACGGCACCAGCCACCAGAAACGGTCGATGTCGACAAACAGCGCCGCCGCGATCCAATAGAGCCCGGCGAGAAAGAAGCCGAAGCCGAAGACCCAGCCGAGCCGGAACGACGCGCCAGGGCCGGCGCTGCCGTCGTCGAGCCACAACAGGCCGGGAACACGACCGCCAGTAGCGGCGTCAGATCGAACGGCGGCAATGCCGCTGCAGCGGCGACCCCCAGCACAAAGGCGAGCCCGTAGCGCCGCCACCCGGAAAGCGCCGGCCAATCCGTCGGCCAGCCGGCACAACGGGGTGTCGACCCTGGAGCCGGGCTGGACGCGGAACAGCGCAGATCTCACGCATTGCCGCCGCCCGGCGCCACCGTTCGCCGCCGGCAGGCTGCGCACGCGCAGCCGCTTGATCCGCCGCGGGTCGCCTTCGAGCACCTCGAATTCGATCCCGGACGGGTGGGCGATGACCTCGCCGCGCTTCGGCACGCGGCCGGCGAGGGTCGAGACGAGGCCGCCCAAGGTATCGACCTCTTCCTGGTCGCCTGCCGGGCGCAGCCGGATGCCCTGACGTTCCTCGAGCGTCTCGATCGGGGTGCGGGCATCCGCGACGAGCGTGCCGTCGGCGCGCTCGATGAGGTGCGGCGCCATCGGCTACGTCGTGCTCGTCCTCGATATCGCCGACGATCTCCTCGATCAGATCTTCGATCGTCACCAGCCCGTCGATCCCGCCGAACTCGTCGACGACCATCGCAATATGCGTGCGCGCCTGGCGCATCTGCACCAAAAGGTCGAGGATCGGCAAGGACGGCGCGACAAACAGCAGTCTTGCGCAGCAGCGGCGCCAGCTTCGTTTCGCGCCGTTCGGCGACCGGGAGCAGGATATCCTTGACGTGGATAAAGCCGATCACGTCGTCCGAGGTTTCGCGGTAGACCGGCACGCGCGAATGCCCCTGCTCGATCATGTATTTGACGACCTCGGGGAACGGCGTTTCGACATCGAGCGCGACGATGTCGACGCGCGGCACCATGACATCGGCGGCGGTGTAGTCGTGGCCCTTCAGGATGTTGCCGATCAACACCCGCTCATGCGCGCCGAGCGAATCGGGGCCGTCGGCCGGCGGCTCCTCGATCATCTCGTCGATGGTTTCGCGCAAGCTTTCGCCGTTGCGCGGCCGGCGGATCAGCCGCATCAGACTGCGCAGACGCGCAAAAGCCCCGATCTCGCTCGGGCTGGCCGCTACTTTCGGGCGGCTCGGAGTCGGTCATCGAAAAACTGATTCGGCTTGTGCTGCTCACATGGTGCCGCGATAGGGATCCGGCACCCCCAGGCTCGCCAGTATAGACGTTTCCAGCGTCTCCATCGCGACCGCTTCCGCCTCGGTCGCGTGATCATAGCCGAGCAGATGCAGGACGCCGTGCACGATCAGATGGGAGAGATGGTCGGCGAAGCGGCTTGCCCTGCTCATCCGCCTCGCGTGCGACCGTCTCGAAGGCGAGCACGACATCGCCGAGCAGCAGCGGCGCCCCGGGCGGGATCGGCGCCTCGGGATTCCAGGCGGGGAAGGCGAGCACGTTGGTCGGCCGGTCGACCCCGCGCCAGTCGCGGTTGAGCCGTTGCTGCTCGGCATCGTCGGCGAGGCTGATGGCGAGCTCGATCACGGTCCGTTGCTCGATGCCGAAGCCCGCCTTGCCGCGCGACAAAGCAAGGCCAGCGGCGGCGCGGGCGAGGTCTTCGGCAGCTGGGCACACTGTCGCCCAGGCGGCGCAGGGCGAGGCGACCTCGATTACCGCGGTCAATTCAGTCACGGCTCGGCGGAGCGCAGCTGCGCGTTCGCGCGCTTCGTAAGCGCGAACGATGCGGGCAACGAATTCGTGCCGAACGACGTCGCGGTCGCTAAAGCGGACGACCGCGATGCCCTCGACGCCGGCCAGAGTTTCGAGCGCCTCGGCCAGGCCCGAGCGGGTCCCCGGCGGCAAATCCACCTGGGTCGGATCGCCGGTCACGACCATGCGCGAGCCCTCGCCGAGCCGGGTCAGGAACATCTTCATCTGCATCGGCGTCGTGTTCTGCGCTTCGTCGAGGATGACAAAGGCGCGCGACAGGGTGCGCCCGCGCATGAACGCGATCGGCGCCACCTCGATCTCGCCGGTGCCGAGGCGGCGCGCGAGCTGGTCGGCCGGCAGCATGTCGTTGAGCGCGTCGAAGATCGGGCGCAGATAGGGGTCGACCTTGTCGCGCAAATCGCCCGGCAGGAAGCCCAGCCGCTCGCCGGCCTCGACCGCCGGCCGCGACAGGATGATGCGTTCGACCTGCCCGGTCATCAACAGATCGACCGCGGCAGCCACCGCGAGATAGGTCTTGCCGGTGCCGGCGGGCCCGAGCCCGAACACCAGCTCGCTTTCGCGCAACGCCTTGATGTAGGCGGCCTGTCCCGGCGAGCGCGCGGCGATGCGCCGCTTGCGGGTGCGAAAAGCGGCGTCCTCGTGCCACAGGCTGAGGCTCCGGTCGGCGATCTCGGCCTCGGCGAGACGGATCGCCGCCTCGACCGCCGGCAGATCGATCTCCTGCCCGCGCTTCAGCCGATCGTAGAGCCGCGACAACGCCAGATGGGCCGCCTCGGTCGCCGAGGGCGGACCCGAGATCGCCAGCCGGTTGCCGCGGGTGACGAGCGAAACGCCGAGCTGGCGCTCGACCCGATCGAGATGCTGATCGCGCTCGCCGTACAGCGGCGGCAGCAGCAGATTGTCGTCGAATTCGAGCTGGGTGCGCCCTTCGGCCGGCTCGGCTGCGATGATCCCGGAGGAGGCGCGGTCATGCCGCAACCATCCCCGAGAGGCTGTTTTGACCGGCACCCGAGATCAGCGCCGGGACGATGTCGCCGACGCGGTCGGCGGCGGCGGCGAGATGAACGCTCTGCAGATAGGGGCTGCGGCCGACGAGCTGGCCCTGATGCCGCCCCGGCTTTTCGAGCAACACCGGCAGCACGCGCCCGACGCAGGCCGCGTTGAAGTCGCGCTGCTGCCGCGCCAGCAGCGCCTGCAAGGCGGCGAGCCGCTCGATCTTGACCGCGTCCGGGCACCTGGTCCGCGGCCGATGCCGCCGGGCGTGCCGGGGCGCGGCGAATATTTGAACGAAAACGCCTGGGCAAAGCCGATCTCGCCGACGAGATCGAGGGTGGCCCGAAAATCGTCGTCGCTCTCGCCGGGAAAGCCGACGATCAGATCGGTGGACAACGCCAGATCCGGCCGCGCCGCGCGCAAGCGCTCGACGATGCGGCGGTAGTCGGCGGCGGTGTGGCGCCGGTTCATCGCCGCCAGCACGCGGTCGGAGCCGCTCTGCACCGGCAGATGCAGAAACGGCATCAGCTGCGGCACGTCGCGATGGGCGGCGATCAGCCGGTTCGTCGACATCGCGCGGATGCGAGGTCGTGTAGCGGATGCGGTCGAGCCCTGGCAGCTCGGCGAGCGCGCGCACCAGATCGCCGAGTCCCCATTCCCCGCCGTCCGGGCCCTTCGCCGTGATAGGCGTTGACGTTCTGCCCGAGCAGAGTGATCTCGCGCGCGCCCAAGGCCAGCGAGCCGGCGCGCCTCGTCGAGGATCTGCGCCACCGGGCGCGAATACTCGGCGCCGCGGGTATAGGGCACGACGCAGAATGTGCAGAACTTGTCGCAGCCTTCCTGCACGGTCACAAAGGCGGTCGCCCCCTGGTCCGGCCGCGCCTGCGGCAGATGGTCGAATTTGGGCTCTTCCGGGAAAGCTGGTGTCGACGACCCCGCGGCCGCCGGCGCGCAGCGCCCGCGCCACCAGCTCCGGTAACCGATGATAGGTCTGCGGGCCAAAGACGAGATCGACGAAGGGCGCGCGGCGGCGGATCTCGGCGCCCTCGGCCTGGGCGACGCAGCCGGCGACGGCGATCAGCATGGCCTCGCCGCGGCGCGCCTTGCGCGCTTTCAGCGCGCGGATCTTGCCGAGCTCGGAAAACACCTTTTCCGCCGCCTTTTCGCGGATGTGGCAGGTGTTGAGGATGACCAGGTCGGCATCTTCGGCCGAGGCGGCCCGGTCAAAGCCGAGCGGCGCCAACAGCTCCGCCATGCGCGCCGAATCGTAGACGTTCATCTGACAGCCATAGGTCGCGATAAAGACGCGCTTGGTCACACCCTTCACCCTCTCTGCGACGATACCCGGCTCCGGTCGGTTCGTCAGGGCTGCGCAGGCGCGCCTGACCGAGATCGCCGGCAGCGGCGCGCGGCGGACGGCGGCTCCGGCACCGGCTGCGGCCGCCCGGCCAGCGCGGCGGCCATGCCGCCGGCGACCCGCGCATGGCAATAGCGGGCGAGCGCCTTGCGCGACCCGCAATCGGCGATAGAACGTCGGCGGATGAAACTCGACGACCACTTCGACCGTGCCGAGCCCGATCATACTCCACAGATGAGGCGCCAACTCGGCGGTTCCATACCAGGCAAAAAACGGGCGGAGCAGCCGGCCGAGCGGGATGCCGTCGAGCCGCGTATAGGCGATCGAGACCGGCTGGACCGCGATCGGGACGATCTCCTGCATCTTTTCGGCCGCGCTGAACAATGCGCTCTTGAACGGCAACACCCGGTTGCCGTCGCCGCTCGTCCCTTCCGGAAACAGGATCAGCGCGTCGCCCACAGCCAGACGCTCGGTCATCGCGTCGCGCTGCGAGCGGTGCTGCGCACGCGCCGGTCGACAAAGACGGTGCGCTGCAATTTCGCCAGCCAGCCGAAAAACGGCCAGCCCGCGACCTCGGCCTTGGCGATGAACGAGCCGGCGATCAACGAGCCGAGCACGGTGATGTCGGTATAGGAGACGTGGTTCGATGCGAACAACACCGGCCGCTCGGCGGTCGGCGCTCCGACCGTGCGGACGCGAAACCCGAGGATCCGGCAGCACCAGCGGTGATAAAAGCCCGGCAGCGTGCGCGACCACGGGCGGCGCAGAGCCAGCCCCACCCCCTGCACCGGCATCAGGCTCAGGGTCCAGACCAGTAGAGCGCGAGCCGCGCGATCCTCAGCGCCGGCGAGCCCATGCCGTCAAGACGCCCATGTGTCTCCGCCCCATGTGTCCTTGATGTCTTTTGCGCGGCGTACGTAATGGCGCGAGTACTCGGTCGCTGACGAGATCGGTCTTGACGACGATGCACACGTCTGTGGTGTTGAAATCGCGGTCGATCACCGCGCCGTCGCCGACGAACCCGCCGAGCCGCAGATAGCCCTTGATCAGCGGCGGCAATGCGGCCAGCGCGCGCGCCGGATCGAGCGCGCCGACCGGCAACCGGCACATTTCGACATAGCGGTCGGCCAGAGCCCGCGCGCGCAAAGCCGGAGGCGCCAGATGATGGTGATGCAGATAGGAGAGCGGCGTCGCCAGCGCGTCGGGATCGGTGCCCGGCAGGCTCGCGCAGCCGAACATCAGGGCGATGTCGTAATGAAAGACGTAGGCCGCGATGCCGCTCCACAACAACTGCATCGCCGGCCGCTGGCGGTAGGCCGCATCGACGCAGGAGCGGCCGAGCTCCAGGATCTCGCCGGGATAGGCGACGAGCGGGGCGATGTCGTATTCGGCGGCCGAATAAAACCCGCCGAGCCGCGCCGCGGCCTCGCGCCGGATCAGGCGATAGGTGCCGACGACGTTCTTCGGTCCAGGACCGCGGCTGTGGTCGAGCACCAGCAAGTGATCGCAGCCCGCGTCGAACCGGTCGAAGTCTCGGCGACGGCGCGCTGTGTCGATTTGCGGGCGCGCCCCGAGGGTTTCGTAAAAGATCCGATAGCGCAGCGCCTGCGCGGCATCGATGTCGGCCTCGCTTTCGGCGAGCCGAACCTGCAGCGGGCCCGAGGAGATATCGACGATACGGGCCGGCCGACGCACGGCTCCGGTCTCGATCGCCAGATTGCCGGGCTCGAACGCGGCGCCGCCGATCACGCCGCTCGACCGGATCGGAAGAAAAACCTGGGCCTTAAGCTCCCCGCCCAAGGGTCCGGCAGCAACTGCGCCGGCGACAGGCCCGTCAACCGCTGCGGGCGCATCATTCCCTATCTGGCCCGGGTTTCGCCGCACGCGGTACGGCGTAAAGTTCGAGCCGATGACCGACGAGATCGTAGCCGAGCTTATCGGCAACCGCTTGCTTGAAGCTTTTCAATCTCCTCGTTGCGGAACTCGATCACCCGACCGGATTGCAAGTCGATCAGATGATCATGGTGGGCGCTCGGCATTTCTTCGTAGCGCGAGCGGCCTTCGCCGAAATCATGCCGGGCCAGAATGTTCGCTTCCTCGAACAGCCGGACGGTGCGATAGACGGTGGCGATGCTGATATGCGGGTCGATTGCGGTCGCTCGCCGATACACCTGCTCGACATCGGGATGATCGGCCGATTCCGACAGCACGCGGGCGATGACCCGCCGCTGCTCGGTCATCTTGAGTCCCTTGTCGAGGCAGAGCTGCTCCAGCCGCGAGATCATCGCGTCTCCGTCATGAGCGTCTGCAGCCACTATAGCGCAAATCCTCGGGCAAGCCTATTTCCGACGTGGGTCCGCGGCGCTGGCCCCGCGTGGCATTGCCCGAGGCACTTAGGCGCGCGGTCGGCGGGCCCGGGTTCCCAGGCCGATTTCCTTGGCCAGGCGGCTGCGCTGGCGCGCATAGTTCGGCGCGACCATCGGATAATCGGCGGCCAGTCCCCATCGCTCGCGATATGCTTCGGGCGTCATATTGTAGGCGGTTTTCAAATGCCGCTTGAGCATTTTCAGTTTCTTGCCGTCCTCCAGGCAGACGATGTAGTCGGCATGCACCGATTTCTTGATCGGGACTGCCGGTTGTGGTCTTTCAGCCGGTGCTGCTCGGGACGCTGCCGATATTGGCAAGCGAATTGTACACCTGGTTGATCAGCTGCGGCAAATCACCCAGGGACACCGTATTGTTGGAAACGTGCGCGGCGACGATTTCCGTCGTCAGTGCCAGCAAATCGCTGGTTTGGTCGGAGTTGTTCATTTCGATGGTCCTACGCGTGCTGCTCTCCGAATATAAGTAACAATCGGAGCGGCGGCAATCCGCTCGGATCGCCGATTTCTTGCAATCGCGGCGGCAGCACAGCGTAACATTTGGTTGTAGGCGGCAACAGGCGACAGCACAGGCGGGCGACGGCGAACTCAAGTCGAAATTGAGACGCGGGCATCGCACGGCGAAGCACGAGCGCGTCGACCGGCCCGCCGGGGCGACGGTAATAATTGGGCCGTCGACCGATTTGTACAAAGCCGCCAGCCGCATAGAGCGCGCGCGCTGCGGCATTATCGGCTGCGACTTCGAGAAACACACTGTTCCCGCCGCGCCGCAGCACCTCTTCGCAGATCGCCGCGAGCAACGCCGATCCGGTCCCTGCCCGCCTTCGCCGGGGCACGACGCCCAGCGCCAGGATCTCGCACTCGCCGCCGAGGTCGAGAGCCAGGGCAAATCCCGACCGGCTCGTCGTCCTCCCAGGCGATACATCCGAAGAACCCAGCCATGGCCATGATCTGCGCCATCGCCTGCGGCTCCCAGGGCTCCTCGGAAAAGCACGTCCGGTGCAGCATCGACAGCGGCGCCGCGAGCGTGCCGGCCGTCTCCCCGGAAACCGCTTCGAGACGGCGGCTCACAACCCGCGCGGCGCCGCCTGACCGGACGCCAAGGTGACGTCGGGCGGGCGCAGATAAAGCGGCCGCGCAGAGCCGCCCCGCTCGCCGCGGCGCCATCGCCGCAATGCCCGCGCGCAGCCCCGACCGCGGGTGGCTCCCCGTCGGTGACGAGGCTCGCGCAATCCCGCCCGTCCAGCACGGCTGCGGCCCGTGCCGCGGCGTCGCCGGTGACGGCGAGCGGACGCCAGCCCGCGGCGGCTGTGACGATTTCAGTCAGCGCTTCGGGCAGCACCGCAGCGGGTGGGCCCAGCGCATGGCAGCGCGGGATCGAAGAATTGGATGTATAAATCGGCGCGGCGGCTTTCGAGAGCGACGAGAAGGAACCTTTCGACAGGGTCGGCTTCGCACGCGGCGGCGCCGCCACGAAACTGGTCACGCCGAACAGTGGCATGCCGAGGCCGAGAGCGATCCCTCTTGCCGCGGCGAGCCCGACACGAATGCCGGTAAAACTGCCGGGTCCTGTCGTGACCGTTATCAGATCGAGCGCCGAGGCCGCCAATCGCGCCGCGCCCATGGCGCTTTCGACCATCGGCAGCAGCGCTTCGGCCTGGCCATGGGGCATTGTCCGGCGCTCGACGCAAAGAAGCTTGTCACCGGCGGCAACCGCCACCGAACATGCCGATCCCGCCGAATCGAGAGCCAGGATAAAGGGATCGGGGCTGTGCAATTCCGATAGGGAATTCAGATGGCGCGGACCTCGACTACTTCGGGAATGTAATGGCGCAGCATATTTTCGATGCCCGCCTTCAACGTCGCGGTAGAACTCGGGCAGCCGGAGCATGAGCCCTGCATGTGCAGGTAAACGACGCCGTCCTCGAAATCGTGGAAGATGATGTCGCCGCCATCCTGCGCCACCGCCGGGCGCACGCGTGTCTCGAGCAATTCCTTGATCTGCGAGACGATCTCATCATCTTCCTCGTCGCCGGCATCGGCTGTCCCGCCTTCGGCGCCGTCGACAAATACCGGCCGGCCAGCAGTGAAATGCTCCATGATCGCCGCCAGGACCGCCGGCTTCAGCTGATACCAATCGCCGTCATCCGGTTTTGTGACAGTGATGAAGTCAGCGCCGAAGAACACCCCGCAGATCTGCGGCAACGCGAACAGCCGTTCGGCCAACGGCGATACACGGGCGGCCGCCGCTTCGGTGAAGTTGGCGGTGCCGGTAGCCATGACCACCTGACCCGGAAGAAATTTCAGGGTCGCCGGATTCGGCGTCTGTTCGGTCTGGATGAACATCGGCGGCTCCAAAAATGCGGAAAGAGGCAGTTCTTAAGCATGGGGGCTCGGCGTCCCGAATCAAGCCTGGAACTCAGGGCCGCAGCAGCCCGCTGATGTCTTGCGCCTCGCGCAGAACCGGGTCGGCGAGCAGGTGAGCGCGCTCGGCGCCGCGATGGAGCACGCCGTCGATATAACCAGGGTCGGCCATCAGGCGGCGCATTTCGCCGCCGATCCGCCCTAGCACCTCGACCGCGACCTCGGAGAGCGCCTCCTTGAACTGCGAGAAATTTTGGCCGGCGAAGCGGGCGAGCGCCGCCTCGCGCGAGAGGCCGGCGAGCGCCCCGTAAATGCCGATCAAATTGTCGGCTTCGGCTCGGCGCTCGAGCTGCGCGATCGTCGCGGGCAGCGGTTCAGGGTCGGTCTTGGCGCGGCGGATCTTCAAGGCGATCGCATCGGCGGCGTCGGCCATGTTGATGCGCGAGTAATCGGAGGTGTCCGATTTCGACATCTTCTTGGTGCCGTCACGCAGGCTCATGACCCGTGTCGCCGTGCCGAAGATCTGCGGCTCGGGCAGCGGAAAGAAATCCCGCTCGTAGCGGCGGTTGAAAGCGCCGGCGAGGTCGCGGGCGAGCTCAAGATGTTGTTTCTGGTCCTCGCCAACCGGCACATGTGTCGCCTTGTAGACGAGGATGTCCGCCGCCATCAGCACCGGATAGGCATAGAGACCGAGGCCGGCCATATCGCGCTGGTTGCCCGCCTTCTCCTTGAACTGGGTCATGCGGTTGAGCCAGCCGAGCGGGGTAAGGCAGGCGAGCAGCCAGGCAAGCTCGGCATGGGCGGACACCATGCTCTGGTTAAAGATGATGCAGCGATCGGGGTCGATCCCAGCGGCGATATAGGCCGCGGCGACCTCTCGGGTGCTGGCGCGCAGTTCGCCCGGGTCTTGCGGCAGAGTCAGCGCATGCAGATCGACGATGCAGAAGATGCATTCATATTCCTTCTGCAACGCCACCCAGTTACGGATAGCGCCGAGATAATTGCCGAGGTGCAGGTTGCCGGTCGGCTGGACGCCCGAAAAAATGCGGTTCATGGCGCCTGTTATCGCCGCAGCCGGGCATGGGTCAAGCCGGTTGCCGTCGCAGCCGCCCCCAGAGATCGCGCCACTCGGCTATCCCGAGAGCCAGCGCCAACAGGGCGAAGGCGGCGAACCCGGCTCCGACCAGGCCGGCCAGCGCCACGATCCGAATCATCTCCGGTCCAGCAAGGGCGGGAGCCGCGGCCAGGCGCAGCAAGGCCAGAACTGCCGCCATGCCGAGCGCCGCCACCCCGACCCGCGGCAGATTGCGCCGGGCCCGGAGATCGAGCCGGAAGTGCCCTCGTCGGACCAAAAGAACCAGCAAGGTCAATGCATTGAGCCAGCCCGCGCAACTCGTCGCCAAGGCGATCCCGACATGGGCCAGAAACTGCATCAGGACGATGGTCAGGCCAAGATTGACGGCCATCGCCGTGATCGCGACCTTGACCGGGGTGGCCGTGTCGTGGCGGGCAAAAAAAGCGGGTGCGAGCACCTTGACCAGCACAAAGGCCGGCAGCCCCGCGGCATAGGCCGCGAGCGCCGCCGCGGTCGCCGCGGTATCGGCCGGGCTGAACGCGCCGCGTTGAAACAGCACTGCGAAGATCGGGCCCGCCAGCACCGCAAGCGCCGCCGCCGCCGGCAGGGTCAGCAGCAATGCCAGCTCGAGCCCGCGATTTTGCGTCGCGACGGCAGCTGGAGCATCGCCGAGCCGCAACTGGCGCGACAAGGGCGGCAGGATCGCCGTGCCGACGGCGATGCCGACGACGCCGAGCGGCAGCTGGTTCAATCGGTCGGCGTAGTAGAGATACGAAACCGAGCCACCCGGCAAAAACGAGGCGAGCGCCGTCGAGATCAAGAGGTTGACCTGAGTGACCCCGGCGCCGACCGCTCCAGGACCCATGATCGCCAAGGTGCGGCGCACGCCCGGCGTCAGCCGCGGCAAGGGCAGACGCAACGCCAGGCCGGCGCGAGCGCAGGAAAACATCAGCCACAGGAATTGGGCGAGGCCAGCAGCGGTGATCGCCCAGGCGAGGGCGCGGCCGTCGTGCCAGGCGAACCGGTCCATCAACAAGAGCGCGGCTATCAGAAACAGGTTCAGCAGCATAGGGGTCGCGGCGGCGGCGGCGAACCGATCCACCGAGTTCAAGACGCCGCCCTGCAGCGCCACGAGCGCGATAAACAGCAGATAGGGAAAGGTGATCCGGGCAAGGGAGACGGCGAGCGCGAACTTGTCGGGATCGTCGCCGAACCCCGGCGCGATCAACCGCATGACCGCGGGCATAAAGATTTCGCCTAAAAGGACAAAGGCCAACAGCGCCGCGAGCAACACCGCGAGCGTGTCTTCGGCAAAGGCCCTGGCCGCCTCCCTGCCGTGCTCGGCGACAGTGCCGGCGAAAAGTGGAACAAAAGCGGCGCTGAAGGCGCCCTCGGCAAATAGGCTTCGGAACAAATTCGGCAGGCGTTGCGCCACAAAGAATGCATCGGCGACTGGCCCGGCGCCCAACAGCGCGGCGGTCAGGATGTCGCGCACAAAGCCCATGACCCGACTGAGGAGCGTGTAGGAGCCGACCGTGGCGACGGAACGCAGCAAGGTCATGGCACGGGTGTAGTCGAAAACTGCAGCCGTGAAAATGCTGCCCCTCGCCGGATTGTGCCTGGGAGGCGCCCTCGGGCCACCCTCGGGACCACGACCGGCCCTATTGGCACGCTACCGGCCGTCGAGCTTATTCGGCCGCATCACGGCTGTGGCATTTTCCGGGCCGGGATGCGGAAACGCGAACGTAAGCGGGCCGGAATTGGCCGACCCGTGACTTGTACGCGGTCATCGGGCTTAGTAGGAAACTTGCCGAGCGAGTGGAGCAAACCGCGGCACTACAGCCTCACCAACGCGGTGTCGCCAGAATTTTACTTTATTTTCACAGCGGTTTTTCATACGGTTGGGCAAGTTTCTGAACGATCAAGCGAGGGCTTTGTGACCGGTTCCGATGGAAATTGGCACGAAACTCTGCACGACGAAGATGTGGCGACAGGCTCGTCGGATCGGGCATTCGGGCTTCTCTTCGCCGCGATAGCGGGTGTGTTAGCTGCACTCTCCGTGTGGCAAGGGAGGCGCGGCGCGCTCGGCTGGGCGATCGTCGCAGCCGGGTTTCTCGTTGTGACGCTTTTTGCACCACCCTTGCTCGGCCCGCTCAATCGCGGCTGGCGACGGCTGGCGTTGCTTCTTTCCAAGCTCACAACGCCGCTAATCATGGGCCTGCTGTTCTTTGTCGTCATTGCCCCGGTCGGCGTCATCATGCGATTAGCCGGTAAAGATCCGTTGCGGCTGCGTTTCGAACGTGAAAGCTCGAGCTATTGGCTGGCTCGAAGCTCGCAAGGCGATCGGCAAACTTCGATGACCCAGCAGTTTTGATGGCCTGCGTGGTTGGCGGGCTCGTCGTTTTGGTCGAGGGCTCGGCTATCGCCCCGTTTATCTACACGTTGTTCTGACGGCACTATGAGCATTGAAACGGTTGAGTTGCCGGCCCCGCCGCTGGCGTTTCGGGATTGTGCCGACGTGTTTCAATGCCCGGTGAGCGGCGAGCCGCTGACCCCGGACGAGGATGTCTGGATCACCGCCAGCGGCAGCCGACGCTATTCTATCAAGGACGGGATCTCCTACCTGTACGCGCCGTTAGAGACGGCGATGGCCGATCGCGATGTCACGGAATTGGTCAAAGCGTTCTACGAGGAGACGCCGTTCCCGAATTATGACGACATCGAGTTCGCGCGAGAGCCTTACCGCCAAAGCTCGGCAAGGTGTGTTTGCGGCGGCGCTCGACGAGCAGCTTCCGCCCGGCGCCATAGTGCTGGAGGCCGGCTGCGGCACCGGCCAGCTAACGAACTTTCTCGGCCTGTCTTGGAAGCGCCGGGTCTTCGGCGGCGACATTTGCCTGAATTCTTTACTGTTGGCCAATGGCTTCCGCGAGCGCTATCGGATTGCGAACGCCTCCTTTCTGCAGATGAACTTGTTCCGGCCGCCGTTCCGTGACGGCAGCATCGACGTGGTGATCTCGAATGGCGTTCTACATCACACCGGTGACGCGCGCATGGGCTTCGAGGCGTTGCTCCGCAAGCTCAAACCCGGCGGCCTCATCTTGGTCGGTCTTTACAACAGCTATGCGCGCCTGCCGACCTTGTGGCGCAGATGGGCCTTTGGACGGTTCGGCCCGATGGCCTATTTCCTCGATAGGCGGCTCACCTCAGCGCAAATGAACGAGGGGCGGTGGCAGGCGTGGTTTCGCGACCAGTACCGCCATCCGCATGAAACTCGTCATTCGATAGATGACGTCCTGGGCTGGTTCGACGAGGCCGGAGTCGAGTTTCTGTCGTCGATTCCGGCAGCCGACGGAAGTCCGTTTACGAGCGCTACCCGGTTGTTCGAACCGCATCCGCGGGCAACCTCGACGGCTCGGGTAGCGAGCCAGCTGCAGATGCTGCTGACCGGTGGCCGGGATGGCGGGTTGTTTATAATGATTGGGCGCAAGCGCCCTTGATGCTTCGGAGAGATCGATGCGTATCCTCGGCATTTCCGCCTACTATCATGACAGCGCCGCCGCGTTGGTCGAGGATGGCCGCGTCATCGCCGCCGCCCAGGAAGAGCGCTTCACCAGGCAGAAATACGACAGCCGATATCCCTCCAACGCGATCGCCTATTGCCTGGCTGAAGCCGGCTTGCGTCTCGGCGACATTGACCACATCGCCTTTTACGACAAGCCGTTCCTCAAATTCGAGCGGTTGCTCGAGACTTATCTGGCGTTCGCTCCGCGTGGCTTCCGCTCGTTCCATTTGGCGATGCCACTGTGGGTAAAAGACAAGCTGTTTCAAAAGAGAAAACTTACCGAGAAGCTGCGCGCGGCGGCCCCCGATTTTGATTGGGATCACCGGCTGCTGTTTTCGGAGCACCACCTGAGCCACGCGGCCTCGGCGTTTTTTCCGTCGCCCTTTGAGGACGCGGTGATCCTGACGATGGACGGGGTGGGCGAGTGGGCGACGACCTCGGCCGGATTGGGCGCCGGGAACCAGATTACGATGCTGAAGGAGATCCATTTCCCGCACTCTCTCGGCCTGCTCTATTCGGCCTTTACCTACTTTACCGGGTTCCGGGTCAATTCCGGCGAATACAAGGTCATGGGCCTCGCCCCTTATGGCGAGCCGCGCTTCTCCCAGACGATCCTCGATCATCTGATCGATCTGAAAGATGACGGCAGCTTCCGCCTCAATCAGGAATATTTCGATTATTGTACCGGGCTGAAGATGACCAACGACCGCTTCGCCCAGCTCTTTGGGGTTCCGGCGAGAAACCCGGAGGAATTGCTCGACCAGGTGCATATGGATCTCGCCGCATCGATCCAGGACGTCACCGAAGAGGCGATCTTGCGGCTGTCGCGGTCTCTGGCGGCCGAAACCGGCGCGCGCAACTTGTGCCTTGCCGGCGGCGTGGCGCTCAATTGCGTCGCCAACGGCAAAGTGCTTCGCGACCTGCGCTTCGACAAAGTGTGGGTGCAACCTGCGGCCGGGGATGCCGGCGGCTCGTTGGGGGCAGCCCTCGCCGCCTATCACCTCGAGCTTGACCGCCCGCGCCATCTCTCCAACGAGATCGACGGCATGTCCGGAAGCTATCTCGGCCCCTCCTTCGACGAAGATGAGATCCGGGAGCGGCTGACTGCTGCCGGCGCCCTGTTCGAGGAACTCGGCGACGACGAGGTCATCGATCGGACCGCTTCGGCGCTTGCCGACGAAAAGGCGGTGGGCTGGTTCCAAGGCCGAATGGAATTCGGTCCCCGGGCGCTCGGCGCGCGCTCGATCCTGGCCGATGCCCGCAGTCCAGCAATGCAGCGCACCCTTAACCTCAAGGTCAAATACCGGGAGAGCTTCCGGCCATTTGCCCCGTCGGTGCTCCGCGAAGATGTCGCAGAGTGGTTCGAGCTCGATGTCGACAGTCCGTATATGCTGATGGTCGCCGATGTGGTCGAGCACCGCCGCCGGGCCATGAGCGAAGCCGAACGCAATCTGTTCGGAATCGACAAGCTCAACGTGCCGCGCTCGGACATCCCGGCGGTCACTCATGTCGATTATTCCGCGCGTGTTCAGACCGTCCATCGCGAGACCAATCCGCGCTATCACGCGCTGCTCGGCCGCTTCAAGGAGCTGACCGGCTGCCCGGTGCTCGTCAACACCAGCTTCAACGTACGCGGAGAACCGATCGCGTGCTCGCCGGAGGACGCATTTCGCTGTTTTATGGGCAGCGAGATCGACGTGCTCGTCGTTGGTAATTGCTTTCTGCGCAAAGACCATCAGGCCCCCGCGCTGCGCCTCGATTACCGGGACCGGTTCGACCCCGACTAGGAGGGGTGGCTTCGCCGGTGCCCACCCTGCCCCGCCCGTCAGCCCGCTTTGATCGCTTGCCGGCTTGGCAGCGCGCTGCGGTGCTGTCCCTGACGGTGCTGGTGATCTGATTTGTGTTATTGCCTGGTGCGACGGCCGCCGTTCGCGTCCGCGATTTCGTCAAGCATGGCAATTTCTGGGGACGAAACCTACGAGATCGATCCGGCCACGGGGTTGCGCTTACCGATCTCCAACGGCTCGTCGGCGACGCCGACGCGATCCCGGCGGATGCGCAGCATTGCACTGATTCGGTGCACTTTACCGATGCCGGCAGCATCGCCATGGCCGATCGCGTCTCTCGGGTGCTGATCGCATCGCCGCAAGTGCAGGCGCTGGTCGCGAAACTCCGGGCGCAGGCCGCGCACATCGCTCAGCCGGCCGGGTGAACCTGCCACAACACCCGGCGCCGGAGCCGCCGATAGCAGCAAGCCCACACTCTTCGGTACCGCCACCGAAAACAAATCCTCGCGGATGCGTGCTTAACCTCCCGGCTTGTATTTTATCGAGCGATCGGTGACCGTTCGCTTCCCGGAGCACGGAGGCGGAGCATGGCGAAGACCAAGATGGGTGTCGTCGGATGCGGCGGCCGGATGGGTAGAATGCTGGTCGCCGAGATCGCGGCCACCGAGGGATGTACCATCGCTGGGGGCAGCGAGGCGCCCGGCAGCGGCTATGTCAACCAGGACATCGGCGAGCTTGCCGGGATCGGGCGGATCGGCATCCCGATCGGCGAGGCGGTGGACAAGCTGATCCGCGACAGCGATGTCGTGCTCGAATTTACCTCGCCCGCCGCTACCGCCGAACACGCGGCACTGGCCGCCGGCTTCGGTAAGGCGATGGTGATCGGCACCACCGGTCTCTCGCCTGAGCAGGGCGACATGGTGCGCCAGGCGGCGCGCGACATCCCGATCGTGTGGGCCCCGAATATGAGCCTCGGGGTCAACGTGCTGCTGAGCGTCGTCGAAGAAGCGGCGCGGCGGCTCGGCCCCGATTGGGACATCGAGATCATGGAGATGCACCACCGCGGCAAAGTCGACGCACCTTCGGGCACGGCGCTGGCGCTCGGGCGCGCCGCGGCAGCCGGCCGTGAGGTCATGCTGGAACAGGTCGAGCAGCGCGCCCGCGACGGCATCACCGGGCCGCGCCGCCCTGGCGATATCGGCTTCGCGGCGTTGCGTGGCGGCGACGCGGTCGGCGATCATCATGTGATCTTCGCCGGCATCGGCGAGCGCCTCGAATTCGCCCACCACACAACCAACCGAGCGGTTTTTGCCAAGGGTGCGGTGCGCGCCGCACGCTGGGTCGCGGATCGCCCGGCCGGGCTTTATGGGTTGAAGGAGGTGCTGGGGCTCTGAACGATCGAGCGGTGTGCCCGTTCAGTCCGCAGACCGGTCGCGCGCCGCGGGCGTGAATGAATTGCGCCAGCGCAGAAGCGCTTCGCGGATTGTCGCGGCGAGCTCGCGCCGGGTTGAGGGCGCCAGAAAATCGCCGATCGCCAGACTATGCCCGTGCGAAGCGACGAACAGGCGGTTCGAATTCGTCCGGGCATTCTTCGAGGATCACCCGCACCCAGAACGGCTGAAACCGCCACATCCGCCGGCTGCCATGCACGCTGACGCGCTCGACGGTAAAGGCGTCGCCGGCGAGCCGCAATGTCTCGCTGCGCCGCGCGCTGCGGTAATTGAGGCGGAAGGCGACATAGACGAGGGCGACGTCGAGACCGAAAAACCCGACGACCGGCCACGCCCCGATCGAAACGAAGCCGATGCCGACCGCGAGACTGATCAGCCCCAGGATCAGCATCAGCAGGTGAAAACCGCGCGGCGGCAGGCTGCGATGCGGCAGCAGCACCCTCTCAAAAAACAAGTGGCCGAGCGGCGCCGCGGGATCGGCGTATGCGGGGCTGGGGATCATGCCGGCGGGAGGATAGCGGCGTCGCCGGGGCGGCGTAAAGCGGCGGCGATCATGTATCGGACGATCATGTCTCGCCGTTTGCCGGCGGCGGATGCTGCCCTTACACTTGCCTGCGATGCGCGCCATGACGAAACGGGAGATCGCAGACTTCTACCGGCGACTGGCCGAGACCCGGCCGATCCCGCAGACCGAGCTCGAATTCATCAATCCGTTCACCCTGCTTGTCGCCGTTGTGCTGTCGGCGCAGGCCACCGATGCCGGCGTCAACAAGGCCACCCCCGCGCTGTTCGCGCTGGCCGATACCCCGGCCAAGATGCTGGCGCTCGGCGAAGCGCAGATTACCGAGCTGATCCGCACGATTGGGTTGTTCCGGACCAAGGCAAAGAACCTGGTCGCGCTGAGCCGGATCCTGGTCGAGCGCCATGGCGGTGTGGTGCCGCGCCAGCGCGAGGCGCTCGAAGCGCTGCCGGGCGTCGGGCGCAAGACCGCGAGCGTGGTGCTGAACGTCGCCTTTGGCGAGCCTACGATCGCCGTCGACACGCATATCTTTCGCGTCGCCAACCGCACCGGCCTCGCCGCCGGCAAGACGCCGCTCCAGGTCGAGATGGCGCTCGAAAAACGCACGCCGCCCGCATACAAAGCCAATGCGCATCATTGGCTGATTCTGCACGGGCGCTATGTATGCAAGGCGCGCAAGCCCGAATGCCCGGACTGCGTCGTCGCCGACCTATGCCATTACCGAGCCAAGACCGAACCGGCTGAACTGATCGCCGCGCGCGCCTCCGCCGCGGCGCCTGAAGTCTTGGCCGACCCGCCGCCCGCCCGTGACGGGCGTGGTGCGGCAGCGCCAAAAAGCGCGCCGGTCAGCCTGCGACGCGGGCGACCGCCACGTCCGGCGTGACCTCACCCAATTCGCCGGCCGCCTGCGCCTGGATGTCGCCGGAGATCTGGCCGCCGCATTCGATCTCGATCTGGCCGTAGCGAATCGTCCCGGAAACCCGGCCGGTCGCCTTGATCAGCAGCCGCTTGCGGACGGTGAGATTGCCCTCGAAGCGGCCGCGCACTTCGGCCTCCTCAATTGCGGCAGAGCCCTTGAACAGGCCGCCCTCGGCGATGTCGACATCGCGGCAGTTGGTCAAATTCGCCTCGACGCTGCCCTCAATGAACAGCTTGTCGCAAGAATTGATCTCGCCCGAGAGCGTGATCTCCCGGCCGACGCTGAGCCGGCGCATTTCGCCATCGGGCTTCGCCTGATTGGTCAGGTCCATCGGCCGGCGCAACGGATCGCCGGGGCGCGGTGGCTCGCCGGCGCGCGCCAGATCCGGCGCGCGCGGCGGCATGGCCGCCGGCGGCCTAACCGGGGAGGTTACGGGCGCTCCGACCGGCCGGGCCGGCTTCATCGGAATGCCCAGATCGTCGGACGACTCTGCCATTTTACGGTCCTCTGTCTCGCTTCGCCTGCGGCTGAACATGGGTCGGACACCCGATCGAGATGGTTCCGGGAAAATTTACGCGGTGGAGCAGACCGCCGGTTGCGGCGGGGCTCCCGGCAATATTTCGAAGACATGCACCGTAAGGGCTGTGGCGACGACGGGCGCCACCAGGCTGACGCGCGGGAGCGCGAACAAGCCGGCGATCACCGCGCCGCCAAGAGTGATGCGGCCGGCGAACCGGTTGCGCATCGTCTTCGCCGCTGCTGCGTCGAGCCGTCTGAGTGCGACCACTTCGAAATACCCCCGTCTGCGAAGATATCCCCTCGGAGCCGGGAAGAGAACGAGATTTATTCCTAAAACCCGCACATAAAGCAGCGGCCATGACGGGTCCGACCTTTGCGAGCCCGAAGACGCAAAAAATCATCGGCAATGTGAAGCGGTTCACACGCCTTCGCACCACGGCGCGATATTTAAGCGGCTCCGCCCCGGCTGTGGCCGGGAGCGCATGCGCTATGGAGGGCGCCATGCTGAGAACCAACCTGTGGAATAACAGAGCGTACCGCGGGTCGAACTCGACCAACGGGCGCGCGACGCCCGCCTCCGGCTCGAGCAGCTCGAACGACTGCTGGCGCCGCGTGCTGCCGCTGCGCGTTCCTGGCTCAGGCGGGTCGTTTGTCTTTTTAGCTTCTCCTACGGCTCGCGAGGAGATCGACCGCAAGGGCCGCTGAGCAATCGGCGGCCTTCCCGCACGCCAAAAATCCTCGACATCTGGTGCGGGATGTGCAGATCGTCCCGATCGCGCGTCAAGGGCTACGTGTTACCCGCGTCGACTTGATAACGGTTGAGCAGAGACCAATCCGCAGGCAGCCTCGGCCGAGAGGCCGAATCTCGGTCAGGCGTCCCGGATAATGCGCTCGATGTCGCCTGCGCTAACCCCATATACCTTCGCAACCTGCGCAGGCGTCATGCCGTATTTCACCCAGCTGCGGATGCGGGCGAATTGCGAGGCCGGGACCTCGGGCATAATCCGTTGGTCGGCGCTGACCGGAGGTTCGACCGCTTCGCGGGGGGCCGCCGCCGGCGATGAGATCCCCAGCACGCGCGGTTTGCGCGCCGGCGGGTCGCCCGGCGGGAGCGCGCCCGAAACCGTTGGCTCGGCGACTTGCACTTTCGGTGCGAACAGCGCCTCGGCCGTTTGACGCGCACGGGTGACCCGCTCACGGTCGTCATCGCGAGGATTTGATTTTTCCCATCGGTTAAGCACGATTTACTCCGAGCACAGATTCGCTACTCGCGATATCGGAATACGATTTGTTATTTTTGGCAACCTAGACTTAGGGGGTCGGGAACCAGTCTGCAAGCTCGCTTACCCAAGCGCAAGCTCGATGCGAGACGATGATAAATCGCCATGAAACCCCCTTCCCGCCCGACCGCTCCCTCTCCGCCCGCTCGCGGGGGGAGAGGGTCGGGGTGAGGCGGGTGGGCCTCAGCGCCCGCAGTCCGTCCAACTCACCCTCCCGGTCCCTGTCGCGACGGGTCCCCTCCTCTCCCCCGCCCTCCGGCGGCGAGGGCACAAACCCGCCGACCACTCCCTCCGCCCGTCGGGGGGCGAGGGTCGGGGTGAGGTGGGTGCCCGCCCGGGATCAACCGCCGGCAAGGCGATCGAGCAGCGCTCGGGCTCGCGGCAGCTGCGCCTCGTATAAGGCGGCAAAGGGGGCATGCCCACCCTCCCGCATTGTCGCCAGTGCAACCTCGATCTGCTCGACGGCAGCGCGCGCCTCGGACAAGTCGCCGAGCCGTTCGGCGAGCACCATGAGGGCGACACCCTGATTCCCCGTGCTCGTCGCCCATTGCAGCGGCACCCGATCGCGAATCCTTTCCGCCAGCGCCGCGCGGTAGGCCGCCACCGCCTCCGTCAGATGCGCCGTCCCGCTCTCCCGCTCCCCGAGCATCGAAAGTGCATTACCGAGATTGTTCTGGGTCGTCGCCCACTGCAGCGGCCCCCGATCGCGCGTCCCTTCCGCCAGCGCCGCGCGGTAGGCCGCCACCGCCTCCTCCAGACGCGCCGTCCCGCTCTCCCGCGCCCCGAGCGTCCAAAGCGCCTTGCCGAGGTTGTTCTGGGTCGCCGCCCATTGCAGCGGCACCCGCTCTCGCGTGTATTCCGTCAGCGCCGCGCGGTAGGCCGCCACCGCCTCCTCAAGACGCGCCGTCCCGCTCTCCTGCTCCCCGAGCGTCTGAAGCGCGGCGCCGAGGTTGTTCTGCGTCCCCGCCCATCGCAGCGGCACCCGATCGCGCGTGTATTCCGTGAACGCCGCGTGGTAGGCCGCCACCGCCTCCTCAAGACGCGCCGTCCCGCCCTCCCGCTCCCCGAGCGTCTGAAGCGCGGTGCCGAGGTTGTTCTGGGTCGTCGCCCAGTCGAGGGGCACCCGCTCGCGCGTCCTTTCCTCAAGCGCCGCGCGGTAGGCCGCCACCGCCTCCTCAAGACGTACCGTCCCGCTCTCCCGCGCCCCGAGCGTCCGAAGCGCGTTGCCGAGGTTGTTCTGGGTCGTCGCCCAATCGAGCGGCACCCGATCGCGCGTGTATTCCGCCAGCGCCGCGCGGTAGGCCGCCGCCTCCTCAAGACGCGCCGTCCCGCTCTCCCGCTCCCCGAGCGTCCAAAGCGCGAGGCCGAGGTTGTTCTGAGTCATCGCCCAATCGAGCGGCACCCGATCGCGCGTGTGTTCCGTGAGCGCCGCGCGGTAGGCCGCCACCGCCTCCTCAAGACGCGCCGTCCCGCTCTCCCGTGCCCCGAGCGTCGCAAGCGCGTTGCCGAGGTTGTTCTGGGTCATCGCCCATTGGAACGGCGCCCGATCGCGCGTCCTTTCCGCCAGCGCCGCGCGGTAGGCCGCCACCGCCTGTTCAAGTGCCAGATTATCGCCCGCTTGCTCGCCGATCGCCGACATCGCTAGCGCGAATGCGAACTGGACGTCGGCCATTCCCGAGGTGGACATTCCGGGCGGCGGTGAGCGGGCAATCCGCTCCAGCCGGCGAGCGACGGAGCGCAGCGTTTCGACAAGATATCTCCCCCGCTGATCGGTTACAGGGCTTACGGCGGCAAGGGCGATTGCCTGAAACTGCGCCGCGGCTGCTTCGCTGAAATCGTCCTTGAGGAGGCCAGCTTCGAAGCCGAAGGATTTCGGGGCGAAGCCCTGTGAACGGTCAGAAGCGAGAAAATGGAGGTTTAAGGTTTCGCCTTTTGGCGGTAGGACTTCGCCAAATACAAGTACATCCGCGTTACGTCGGATCAGCCATTTCCGCCCTGTCTTCGCCACCGCAGCTTCGGCAGCAGGCCCGGCGCCGCGAATTCTTAGAATTCGACACGTCTGCTGCACGCCTTCGATCGCGTTCTGACCCTTGGAACGCCCGCACGACAGCCTGCGTTAGCGTTCCGCCGCTATCGTCGCGATCAAGCTTCGCAATGAGTATTCCGAATACATCTCTGGTGGGCTCACGCTTCCGGAATGGCCAGCGATCGGCGATCCACTCCCGCCCGATGCAGGAGATTTCCGCTCCTTTCGGAAGCACGTCACCAAGGATCGCGTCGAAGACGCCGCGTAGATAGGCGGCGAGGGCCGCCGTCAGTGCTGCACCGATGATAGCCGTAAGGGCATTCTCGCGGAGCAAGCCCAGCACACAGCACCCCGCTACGCAGGCGAAGTTATTCGAGCCTCGCTGGACTATCGCGCAGCGCGAGCGCCGGGACAAGGAAGCGGTGCCCATACCTCGCGCCAAAGGACAGTCCCGGCGTTCGTGCGATAACAAGGCGAACGCAATTCCGCCGTGCTTTGCCGTTATGATCCGTTCTCCAGGCTAAGGTGGAGAGCGCCGATGTTTGCCGTTTTTTGGATTTCCCGTTTATGCGAAATAAATTCCCGGTTCGGCCCAAATAATTCCCGATTAGGGCCAAAAAAATTCCCGGTTCCAGGCCACGGGAATTCGGCGGCAAGAGATTGAAAAGGCGGGGTTTTGCTCTGAACATTCCGTGCACTTTCACGAATTCAACGGGAATAACCGGGAATTGCGGGAATTTCGCACAACCCCTTCCGGGCCGTCCGTATCGGGGTTGCCGGGCGGCGTTCCGGCGGGGTTAAATCGCCGGGACGGAAAGGATGGGGAGAGAGGCGATGAACGACGCGACACCGTGGGTCGATCCCGAGCTGTTGGCGGCCGGGGCATTGTTGCAGCGCAACGGCCTGGTGGCGCCCGACCGCACCCAGGCGCCGCTCTCCGAGGTGCGCGCGGCGCAGGATCGCATCGGGGCATTTCTCGGCGAGGGCTCGATCCCGCTAAGGCACGAGCGCGACCTGACCCTGCCGGGGCCGCATGGGCAGGTGACGTGCCGGCTCTATCTGCCCGACGAAGCCGAGCGCCCGCCCTTGCTGCTCTACGCGCATGGCGGCGGCTTTATGCAGGGCAGCCTGCCCTCCTGGGACGCGATGCTGCGCGAGTTGGTGCGCCAGTCGGGCGTCGCCGCACTGTCGGTCGACTACAAACTCTCGCCCGAACACCGCTTTCCCAAGGCGTTCGAGGAGATGGTGGCGGTGACCCGCCTCGCCGCGCGCGAGGGCGCCGGTCTCGGCATCGACCCGACCCGGCTCGCGGTCGGCGGCGATTCGGCCGGCGGCAACCTGGCGCTCGCCGCCGCCCTCGCCCTGCGCGACGAGGGCCTCGGCGCGCTGCGCTTCATGCTGCTGATCTACGGCGTGTATTCGGCTGACAGCGAGAGCCCGTCATGGCAGCGCCTTGGCAAAGGCGCGGGCCTGTCGCAAGCGCAAATGCGCTGGATCTGGGAGACCTATCTTGAGAACCTGGCGCAGCAGAGCGACTGGCGCGCCGCGCCGATCCTCGGCAATCTCAAGGGCCTGCCGCCGGCACATCTGATCGTCGGCAGCCTCGATCCGCTGCTCGACGACAGCCACCGCATGGCCGCGGCATTGAAAGCCGCCGGGGTGCCCCACTCCTTGAACGTCTATGACGGCATCAACCATGGCTTTATCCGCTATGGACGGCTGATCGCCACCTCGCGACGCGCGCTCGGCGACTGCGCCGCGGCACTGCGGCAAGGCCTCGCCACACCCGGCTGAAACGCCGCGCGGAGGAGGCCAGCCATGCCGACACGCCGCGCCGTACTGATGTCCGCCCTCGCCGCGGCGGCGATCCGGCCGGGAGCAGGGCTTGCAGCGGGCGAACCGCAAACGGCGGCGCCGACAGTGTTGCGGTTGGTGCGGCGCACGATCGAGGTCAACGGCAAACCGGCCTCGGTCTATGGCATCCGCCAGCCCGACGGCACCGAAGGCATCACCACCCATGTCGGCGACCGGTTCCGGGTGCGCGTCGAAAACGAGATCGGCAAGCCGAGCCTCATCCATTGGCACGGGCTCGCCCCGCCCTGGCAGCAGGACGGCGTGCCCGGCATCTCGGGGCCGCCGATCCCGGCCGGCGGCAGCGCCGATTACGACTTTCCGCTGGCCTATGGCGGCACCTTCTGGATGCATTCGCATCAGGGGTTGCAGGAGCAGCTGCTGCTCGACGCGCCGCTGATCATCCGCGATCAGCGCGACCGGCCGGGGCAGCAGGAAATCGTGCTGATGCTCAACGATTTCAGCTTTACCCCGCCCGAGGAGATTTTCGCCAATCTGAAAAAGGGCAGCAGCATGCCGGGGATGGCCGGGGGTGGCATGCCGGGGATGGCCGGGGTGGCATGCCGGGGATGGCCGGAAGCGGCATGCCGATGCCGGCCGGCATGAAGGGCATGGGCGCCATGAAGGGCATGGGCGGGATGGCGCAGGCCGAGCGCGGCGGAGGCGCCGGACCTCAACGACGTCACCTATGACGCGTTTCTCGCCAACGACCGCACCCTGGCCGACCCCGAGGTGGTCAAAGTCGAGCCCGGCGGGCCGGTTTTGCTGCGGGTCATCAACGCCTCGTCGATGTCGAGCCTACCATTTCGATCTCGGCCGGCTCGACGGGAGGCTGATCGCGGTCGATGGGACCTCTGGTCGAGCCGATCATAGGACGGCAGTTTCCGATCAACGTCGCCCAGCGGCTCGACATCGTGCTGACGATCCCGCGCGCGCACCGCGGCCTATCCGCTGCTCGCGACCGTCGAAGGCGAGCGCAACCGCACCGGCATCGTGCTCGCCGCCGGCAAGGCGCCGATCGCCCGCATCCCGGCGCAAGCGGCGATGGTAGCGCCGCCGATCACGATGGAATTGGAGAAGCGGCTGCGCGCCGCCGAGCCGCTCAAGCCGCGCAAGCCCGACCGGGTCCACAACATCGACCTGACCGGCGAGATGTCGAAATACATCTGGTCGATCAACGGCGTCGCCTGGAACCCGCAGGTGCCGCCGCTGCCGATCGCCAAAGGCGAGCGCGTCGCGCTGGTCATGACCAACTCGACCGGGATGCCGCACCCGATGCACCTGCACGGGCATCGGTTTCAGGTGGTCGAGATCGACGGCATGCGGTTGTCGGGCGCGGTGCGCGACACCGTCAGGGTGCCGCCGGGCCAGCGCGTGGTCGTCGTCTTCGACGCCGACAACCCCGGCACCTGGGCCTTTCACTGCCACATGCTGTACCATATGGAAGCGGGCATGTTTCAGACCTTCCGCTACGTCTGACACCGCGACGGCCCGCGTCCGAAAGCCATCCCGCTGCCGCAAGTCAGGCGGGGCGCGGCAGCCGCACCCGCGCCACCAAGCATTGCCGACAGGCTGAACCACAGCGCGGCGATCGCGAAGGCCAGCGCATAGGCGAAGCGCGCCGAGACCGCGAGCTTGGCGCCGGTGATGATCCAGCCGGTCAAGGCGGGCCCGAGGATCTGCGGCAATACCAGGGCCACGTGCCAGATGCCCATGTCCTTGCCGGCGGTCTCGCTGTGCGGCAACACCTTCAGCGCCAAGGCCCAGTCTACCGCCTGATAGGCGCCCCAGCCGGCGAAATAGACGAGAAAGACCGGCGCCGTCAGGGCCGAATGCGGATGAAACGCGATCAGCACGTAAGCGATCGCCGCTGCCGCCATCATCCAGCTGGTGGCCCTGACGATGGCGACGATGCCATAGCGGTCGGCGAGCCGGGCGGCGACCAGGCTCGCCGGGATCCCCAGCATCGCGCCGAGGCCGAGCAGCATCGGCAGGACCTTGCCGGGCTCGGCGACGCCGATCACGTCGTGCAGATAGAACAACAGAAAGGTCAGGACCGACCACACGCCGAGATTGGCGAAGAGCCGGGTCACCAGCACCCGATAGAAATTGCGGTGCAGCGCCGGGGCTGAGCCAGAACGAGCGCAGGAACGGCCCGAGCTCGAACCGGCGGGCGGCGCCGGCGTGCGGGCGGCTCGTGCACGCCTGCCAAGGTCAGCCCGAGGCAGACGAGGTTGACCGCGACCAGCGCGGCGATCGCAGCGGCCGGGCGGCCGTGGACGTAGAGCAGCGACCGCGATCCCGTTGCCGGTGAAGGTGCCGAGAATGCTCATGATGTTCATCCAGGCGCTGGCCGAGGCCTGGTCGCCTTCGGGCACGACATCGGGAATGAGGCCGGCATAGGGGCCGCACGCCCAGTTCCACCAGAACTGCAAATTCAGGATGGCGAGCGCGTAGAGCAGGATGCTGCTGCCCGCGCCGAACGGGACCAGCAACGCCAGGCCGATGCAGGTGCCGATCATACCGGTGATCAAAAACGGGCGTCGGCGGCCCTTTCGCACCGCGCACCCGGTCGGACAGCGCGCCCGCCAGCGGCGCCATGATCAGCGCCATCAAGGCGCCGATCGCCAGGATCGAGCCGCTGATGCCCTCCTTTGCCGCCGCGTCGGGTCCGAGGATCGCCGCGACCTGGTCCGGCACGATGACCGGCACCACGGTCAGCCAATTGGCGAACAGCGCGAACCACAGCAGCGACACCGCGATCTGGCCCGACAGCGGCAGCCGGCCGGCTCGCCGGCCGGATCGCCGGCTGCTGCTGCGCCGGAGCGGCAGCGGCCCCGGACCCGTCGATCATGCTCCCTCCCCCGCGCGCATGCTTCGGCACAGCATGCCCCAATTCCCAACGTCTGTGAAACATCGCTGGCGTCGCGCCGGCGATTCGGGGCAAGCTTTCGCTTTGATCCGAATCGGGAGCGCAGGCGATGAAGGCGGTGGTGTGCGAGGCGTTCGGCGGTCCCGAGGTGCTGGCGCTGCGCGAGGTGCCCGACCCGCCGCCGCCCGGTCCGGGCGAGGTGCAGGTGCGGATCCGGGCGCGCGGCGTCCAATATGTCGATGTGCTGATGCTGGCCGGGAAGTACCAGTTCCGGCCCGAGCCGCCGTTCATCCCCGGGAATGAGGGGGCGGGCGAAGTCGTCGCGGTGGGGCCCGATGTGACCCGGTTCAAAATCGGCGACAAGGTGATGAGCCGGCAGCGGCTCGGCGCCTTCGCCGAATTGGGCAACGCCAAGGCCGAGGATTGCGACCCGGTGCCGGCGGGGCTGAGCCTCGACGAGGCGGCGGTGTTTCGCGGCGCCTACACTACCGCCTATCACGCGCTATTGCAGCGCGGCCGGCTCAAAGCGGGCGACCGGGTGCTGATCCATGGCGCGGCCGGCGGCATCGGCCTGCCGGCGATCCAGATCGCCAAGCTCTACGGCGCCGAGGTCATCGCCACCGCCAGCACCGACGAAAAACGCGCGGTCTGCCTCGAAGAAGGCGCCGACCATGCGATCCCCTATCATGACGGGTTTCGCGACAAGGTCATGGAGCTGACCCAAGGCCGCGGCGTCGACATCATCTACGACCCGGTCAACGGCCCGACATTCGAGGAATCGTTGCGCTGCCTCGCCTGGAGCGGGCGCATCCTGATCCTCGGCTTTCTCGGCGGCCCGCCGGCGCTGGCCCGCACCAACTACCTGTTGATCAAGGGGATCGAGGCAATCGGCGTGCGCATCGGCGGTCTCAACGAGAACCACCCGGAAATCGCCGCCGCCAACACCAAGACGCTGCTCGACCTCGCCGCGGAAGGCAAGCTCAAACCCCGCATCTGGCGGCGCTATCCGCTTGGCCCAGGCGGCTGACGCGATGCAGGCGCTGATCGACCGCGCGGTCATCGGCAAGGCGGTGCTCGTCGGCTGAAACCGCCGGAAGGCGTCCATCCCCAGGGCGCCGGCCGGCGGTTGCCGAATTGCTCGGCCAGCTGCTCGATTGTGGTTCGATCCGACCTGCCGGTGCGAGAATGGGCAATTCGGCCCAGGCGAGACCGCGCATATTGACCCGGGTCGAGGCGCGTGCTGTGTTGCGGTTCTGATACCGAATTCATCATGTCGGATTTTCTTACATTCCAAAATCCGACCGTGATTGTGTAAGCTATTGTAAATATGGAAACTTCAGATCATCCGTGGGGACTCCGTTCGGCAATCGATCGTCGGAAATCTTGACACTCTTGCCGAAGGGGGCCGCTATCCGGATCATAACATGCGGAACATAAAGAGTTTTTGCCGATGGCACACAATTTGCGTAGAGTACCCGTTAACGATGGCGGGAAATCAGCGCCCGCTCGGCGTCTAGAGGTCGTTATGAAGAAGAAGCTTGGATTTGCCTTGGCCGGGATCACAGCGCTGCTGATCGGCAGTCAGGCAAATGCGACGGTCTGCAGCAGTACGTTCATGATGCCCAGCGGCGACGGGGTCGAGTCCTTCCTCGCGCTCGGTGCGGGCGTGTGCGTGCAAGCGGGGGACAAATTATTCAGCAATTTCAACTTTGGCAACCTGCCCGCGGCACACGGTACCGTTACGTTCGATCTGGAGGTCCTTGGCGCCACCGAGAACCACGACATCACCTACACAGACGGGTTCGCCGCGGGTCAGCCCTACACCGGTTTTGGCTACGATGTTGCGGTCATCGCTCCCGGCACCCCGATCACGGCCTTGCTTGCGGACTTTACCCAAACAGGCCGCGGGCAGACGACGCTGACCGAGACCACAATCCCCGCAGGCACCGGCTCGATTGATATCGTAAAGACCGGGATCAACGCTTCCGGCACGAATGAGATCGACTATCCTGGCGTGTCGAGCTTGGCGGTTACGGAGAGCCTCACCGTCGGCAGTAACAGCAATGTGTCGGCGATCCTGAATACGGTGGTACAGGACGTTGCCGTCCCCGAGCCGGCCTCTCTTGGGCTGTTGGGCGCTGCTCTGGTCGGTTTTGGAGCGATACGGCGGAGGCGCAAAGCCGCCTAACCGCAGATTGGCCCGCCGCCCGGGGGCTTCGGCGTTTGCCATAGCATCGCCACGGCGGTGCACGCCGTCTCAGGCCTCCGACCGGGCATTCGTCGTCCCAGCGATCGGAAAACCGATAGAAGTTCCGGCCGACCGGCGAATTTTCGCGACACGTTCCTACCTGGCCATTCCTCGGGTTCGCTCTCCCTATGGAACCTGAGCCTGATACGGCGTCGCCGTGAGCGCCCAGGGGAGCCTCAGCTTCGGCCAAGCTGCCCCAGATAGATGCAAAATCGAGAGACTGCGTCAGTCCTAAGCGATATCTGCACCAAAAATCAATTTGGACGCTCGAAGGACGGGAATTGTGACTATTACGTGACGAAGATCGGGCAAATTATGGGTTACAAAGAACTCTCCCTTGCGATGGCGATTCTGTAAATGTTAAATAGGGCAGAATGTAATTAACCAAAGGTTTCTGTCGACAGCTAGGGAGGAAGGAGTTATGGACTGAAGCTCACGCGGCCAATTTTCGCCACAGTGCCGTCGTGGCCCGCGTGCAATGGCTTGGGCGGGACATAATTACTCCAACCCACAGCGGGGAATCTAAACGGCACTCCGTCCTACCGATCCAATCGCCGCAACCAGCCTTCACGCCACCTTCGATCACTTCGAGAAACCTTGGCCCGTGCTGAAGCACGCGTTCAAACATACAAGGGGGATTTGTTATGATCAAAAAACTCATTCTTGTTCTTGGCGCCATAGCGCTGCTGGTGTTTTTCCCGACACTCGCGCGGGCCCAGTCGACGTTGACGATTGGTGTCGTCGGGTCAAATTCTGTTGCTAATACTGTGCCGTTTGGGACCGTAATTGATGCGTTCATCGCATCAAATTCGAGCGGCATCCGTGTTAAAGGGGTTACCTGGTCGATCAGCGGCAATTCGAACTTTTATGTCGATTTTTTCGGGGACCTTCATACCAACTGGGAGAGCATCATCGTACCAGGGCCACAAACCCTGACCGTCACGGCCTCGGCTGCGGGATACACGATGGCGAGCCTGCCATTGACGGTGACGGTGACCGGCACATTGGCCCCTCAGACAATGCTGATTACACCTGCTCAAGTTGCAACGGCATTTGACAATTCAGCCTCCGGGACGATCGTTTATTCCCTAACGGTGTCGCAAACCAATGGCGCCGTTGGTAACCTAGCAAACGGCGTCACCTGGACGGTGGATAATCCGCTCTTTGCCGTCGTTAATACAATGACGAACGCCGGCATCTATTACTTGACGACGACATGGACCGGCCAAATCGCAGATGGCCCTCAGACCGTAGATCTCACGGCCTCGGCTCCGGGCTATACCACCGCGGATCTCACCTTGACGATCGCCGTGGTCGCCTCCGGCAATCCGGCGATGACGATCGGCGTCAACGGGTCCAGCTCGGTGGCTGCTAACGCGGTAGCGGGGAGCGTGGTCGATACGCTGAGCGCCAACACTTGAGCGGGACTGCGGTTCCGGGCGTCACCTTCTCGGTCAACAACTCGAACTTTGCCGTGGCCGGCGGGAACCTGGATACCGCCTGGGTCAGCCCAATTTCGCAGGGTTCGCAGGCCCTGACGGTCACGGCCTCGGCTCCTGGGTTCACGACCACGACCCTTCCCTTGACGGTCACGGTGACGGCCCCCTGTCAGTGACAGTCCGATGCGAAATGAGGTGAACGATCTCAGTACGCTACCGTCGCCCCTGCGAAAGCGGGTCCGGGGGACGAGCGCTCGTCCCTGGCCCTGGGTTCCCGGTTTCGAGGTTGTGAAGGAATTGACGTTTGGCTGGATCAACGCTGTGCGTCCTTCGAGACAGCCGTTGCGCGGCTTCCTTCGGATGAGGTAGATCCTCAATCCCATCAGCACCTTACCTCATGCTGAGGAACGCTCTAAGGAGAGCGTCTCGAAGAGCGCACAATATGGATGTAGCCGTCGTCAGCAATTTCTGCACACACTCCCTCGCGGGAATGACGATTGAATGATTGATTTTGCGAGGTTCTTTTCAGGTCGGCCACTTCGGCTACTAAGGATGTTTAGATGACCCTCATCGGGACGAAAGAAGCGGTAGTCAAACTGAGTTGAAACCAAACGTCTCCGCACCCCGAGGGTGATCTGATTTGTAGCATGGAAGCCAAAGCTCTCCCTCAGCGGCGGCCTTGGCGCGCAGGACCCACTCCACGATCGCGAGTGTAAAAATCCCGACAATAAGCAATCGGCAGGGAGTTGCCACGCCGAACCGGTGGATTCCTCGCTCGGTCGACCACCGGCTCAACATGGGACGCGGGCCTGCGATTGCTTTCCCATGCCGGCAACGCCGATCTCCCGATCGCGGGTAGTCTTTGGCCGCCCATCCATAGCCGCGCATCGACGCCGACCCGCTAATCCGTTGATCGCTTTGAACGGATTGCGGGCTGTCGGGCGCGCCGGTCGAGCGCGCCGCCGAAGACCCGTCGGTTCTCCTTACACGAGGTCGTGGCGGCGGAGCCGAAGCCTTCGGGCAGTCGCCGTCGGTTTGATCCTGGCGGCGATATACTCGCATTTCGGCGGTCTTACTGCTAAGCAGGTGCGAAAGAAAAATCTTCCCCGCGAGCACCCTTCGAGACAGCCTTCGGGCCTCCTCAGGGTGGGGCAAGTGGTTGAAACAGGAGACCTCATCCTGAGGAGAGAAGCGTCTCGAAACACGGCAGGCGACGAGATCTCGTTTTTCTCGCATCCGGCCAGGCGCTCTACGGCTGTCGGAATTTTTTACAGCTGGGTCGAGCGATAAATTTCGCGTAACCGTCCGATAATGCTGGACTTTTGTCGGCAATACGCCCAGTTTTCGTCATGTCGGATGTCGGTTTTTCTTACGCACCAGATGCAACGCCGGTATACCAGCCAATGCCTATCACACATATCTATTTTAAATCAATGCTATAGGAAGATGGCACGGAAGTTGCTCTAGGTAGACAGCGGTTTCCCGTCAAAGGGCGATCCGTGGCGGATTATCGGTTCAGTTGGGAGACAACGATGAGGCTGATCAAGAAATTTATGACGGCAGGCGCGCTCGCCTCCCTGGCGACAGTGGCCGCCGCGGGCGCGGCCAACGCCGCTGGGTGCCCGATGGCGTTTATGTCTACCTATATCGTCGCCGGTTTCACTTGCACGATCGGCGACAAAACGTTCTCGGATTTCACGTATACCCCGGCGATGGTCGGTGACGGCGTGGCGTCGGCGGCAACTCAGGTATCTGTTATGCCGCTGGGGGCTCCGGAATGGGGGTTCACGTTCACCGGTATCTGGAATTCTGGCGCCAATGGCACTGGCGACGCTGGCCTAAGCTACGACGTGGCGGTGACCAACGGTCAGGCTTTGATCAACAGTGCTTCTCTTCAGATAACCGGGGCTCTGACGGCTGGTGGCGGCGCGGCAGGCACGGTAGGTGAAAGTCTCTCAACGGGGGACGCGCTTGCCGTCAGCCTAGCTGGACCGACCCTCGACACCGTCAAGCCGTTGACGGGAGGACCCGTGTCGTTTCTCGAAGTGTCGAAAGACATCGACTCCATGTCGAATGGATCGGGAGGGACCGCGTCTATCTCAGTCGTGACTAACACCGTGGACCAGCTGACTGTGACTACGCCCGAGCCGGCGAGCCTCGCGCTGCTCGGTTCCGCCCTTGTCGGTTTCGGAGCGTTTCGCCGGCGCCGCAAGGCCAAGGCCGCGTAAACGAGAATCTCCCAATACACAGATCTAGCGGCACCCTCGGGCGCCGCTTCTTTTTTGCCTCAGGTTACGACAGGGTCCTTGAAAGCGCTGCCTAACGGCGAGTGCCGATCGACCTTTCTTTGCACCGCTGCGACGCCGGCAAAGAGCCGGGCGACGGGTTCGCGCGGCAGGCCGCGGGTGACGAAGACGAGGCGCGAGCGCCGGTCGGCATCGGGCCAGTCCTCGAGCTCGACCGGCGGGTGGGCAACGTGCTGGACGGCATGAACGACGACCGGCCCGCGGCATTCTTCGACCGCGATAATGCCTTTGACGCGCAGCAGATCGGAGCCGCGCAACGCCGTCAGCACCGCCATCGTCTGCTCAAAAGCAGGCCAAGACAGGGGCTTTTCAAAGATCAGCGAAAAGCTTTGCAGCCCGTGCGTATGTTCGGCACCGCCGAGATCGAAGCTCCGCGGCGCCGATCCCGGTTCATCGAGCACAAAGGACGGTTCGATCGCGCCATTGGCGGCGATCTCGACCGGGGCGGTGGTGAGCGCCGCGATGCGTTCGATCAGCCGCTCCGTCGTGGTCGAGTCGGCGAGATCGGTCTTGGTCACGACGATGCGGTCGGCGAGCGCCACCTGCTTTCGCGCTTCGGGCATCCGCTCGATATTGCCGGCGCCCGTCGACCGCATCGACGACCGTGACCAGCGCCTGCAGATGGAATTCGCGGCCGAGCGCGCGGTCGGTGGCAAAGGTCTGCAACACCGGGCCCGGATCGGCGAGGCCCGAGGTTTCGATGATCACCCGCTCGAAGCTCGGCACCGCGCCGCGGGCACGGTCGGCGAACAACGCGCGCAACGTCTCCTGCAGATCGGTGCGGACATTGCAGCACAGGCAGCCATTGCCGAGCAGCACCGTGACGTCGCTGCTCGACCGCAGCAGCGCCTGATCGATGCCGACCTCGCCAAACTCGTTGACGACGATCGCGGTATTGGCGCCTTCGGGCCTGGCCAGCAGGGCGCGGATCAAGGTCGTCTTGCCCGAGCCGAGAAACCCGGTCACCGCGATGACCGGCAGCCGCGGCCCGCGCGCCCGACGCTGGCGCCGCCCGAACAGCGGCGCGTCCTTGCCGGCGAACAGTGATTCCGGTCCCGTCTCAGAAATCCATTTCGAGCGTGTAGAGGCCGCCGACATGGCGGTCGACCGTGTAGACGATCTGGCGCTCGTCGACGAACACGTCGTTGATCTGGATCGCCCCGCTCGGCGCGCGCGCCGGCGGCTCCGGAACGAAATAGCCGATCTCGGCCGGCTGATAGGGATTTGACGTGTCGTAGGCGCGCAAGCCGCCGTTGAAATAAGTGGCGAGCACGACGCGGTCGGATTTCCACGCATTCGGCTTCGGCAGGTTCTCGTAAAGATTGTGCGCGCCATAGCGGGCGCCGCGCCGCATGTAGGTTTCGAGCGGCGGCAACGGGCAGGTCGCGATCGGCACCGGGTTTGTCTCGGCGCGCCCGTCGACGATCCAGACGAGCTTTGGCCAGTCGGCGCCCTCGGTGCGGATGCATTCGTCGCTGACGATTAACAGGCCGCGGTCGAAGAACGGCACGACCGTATGGGTAAAGCCGTGATAGGGCGGGTGGTAGTCCCAGCGCGACACCATCTTCGGGTGCGCCTTGTCGGCGATGTCGAGGATCACCAGCCCGCCGTCGATATAGCCGAGATAGGCGCGGTCGGGGCGCTCGGGATAGACGTTGGTGTTGTGCGGGCGAAAGCCGGTGTCGGCGCCCTCGGGATGGCGCACCGGCGGCGGCTCGCTGTCGCCCTCTCTGGTGCCGGGCAGCCACCAGCGCCCGACCTCGACCGGCTTCGACGGGTTCTTGACGTCGATGATCCGATAGAACTGGTCGTCGCGCGGGATGGGTCGGCTGAAAATCCGGCGCGCCGGAACTCATGTGGATGTATTCGCCGTCGGCAAACCACAGCTGATGGACGCCGCGCGAGGTCGGGCCGGAGCAATCGAAAAAGGTGATCGAGCGCGGGTTTTCCGGCACCGAGATGTCGAACAGCTCGAACCCGGCGGGTTGCAGGCCGGGCTGTTTCGTCTGATAGGCGACCGCCAGGATGTCGCCGACCGTCTCCAGCGAGTTCGAGCGCATATGCGATTGCGGCAGGTCGCGGCGGGCGACGATTTTTGGCGTGCGCGGGTCGCTGACATCGACCGCGGTGAAATTCTTCGGCGCGCTTTCATGCGCGAGCCACAGGATGCGGCGGCCGTCCTTGGCGATCTGGATCGACATGCCCTCGCCGATCCCGCCGAAGCCGTCGAGCTCGTGGTGCGCCAGCTGGCGAAAATTCCAGATCGCGGTATCGGCCATGTGTCCACTCCTGAAGGGCTGATCGGATATTATGGCTCGCCCTGGTTCGGGGGAACAGGGCGCGGTTGAGCGCGGTGGTCTTTGCGATGCCGAACAATGCGTTCAGATGCTGGATCACCTGCCGCCAATCAGTTAGACCCCGGAGTCGAGATCCAGCATCAGCCGCAAATTCTGCACCGCCGCGCCCGAGGCTCCTTTGCCGAGATTGTCGAGACGGGCGACAAGCACGGCCTGGCGGCGCGACTCGTTGGCCCAGACGTAGAGATCGAGCCGGTTGGTCCCATTGAGCGCCTCCGGCTCGAGCTTGCCGTCCCCGTTGCCGACCGCGACCGTGACGTATTCGCGAACCCTCGTAAAACGCGCGCAGGGCCTCTCGTAAATCGGCGCCAGTGCGGCCTCCCCGGCAGATCGTCGAGGTAGAGCGGCACCGAAACGAGCATGCCCTGGCGGAAATGCCCGACCGACGGCATGAAGATCGGCCGCCGCGACAGCCCGGCGAAGCGCTCGATCTCCGGCACGTGCTTGTGTTCGAGACCGAGTGCATAAAGCTCGAAGGCTGGGCCGCCTTCACGATCATGCGCCTCGATCATTGATCTGCCGCCGCCGGAATAGCCGCTGACCGCGTTGATCGCGATCGGGTAGTCGGGCGGGACGAGCCCCGCTTCGACGAGCGGGCGCAGCAGACCGATCGCGCCGGTCGGGTAGCAGCCGGGATTGGCGACTTTGCGCGACAACGGCGATCTGCCCGGGCTGATCGGGCGCCATCTCCGGAAAGCCGTAGGTCCATTCGGGATCGACCCGATGCGCGGTGCTGGCGTCGAGCAATTTCGGCGCGTCGGCACCCAGCGCCCCGGCCAGTGCTACTGCCTCGCGTGCGGCATCGTCCGGCAGGCACAGGACGACGAGGTCGCACGCCGCCATCATGTCCTGCCGAGCCGCCGGATCCTTGCGCAGCGCCGCAGGGAGGCTGCGCAGCCCTATCTCGGGCACCATTTCGAGCCGCTGTGCGGATGCCGAGGCCGGTCGTGCCGGCCTCGCCATCGATGAAGACGCTCGGTTGATTCTTCGCCATTGAAGCGCCCTGTAATGACAAGCGCGCTTACTAAACTAACTGGCGCCAGCCGTGAAATGGTTTCCATTCCCATCGGCGAATATGCTGCGCTATCGTGGGCAATTCGGGGCGAAAGGAGTGAACTGCGATGGATGGAACGGGCGCGCCGCTCAAATGCCTTGCCGGGGTTAAGGTGCTCGACTTGACCCAGTTCGAGGCCGGCCCGACCTGCACCGAGGCGCTTGCCTGGCTTGGCGCCGAAGTCGTCAAGATCGAGAACCCGAAAGGCGGCGAGCCCGGCCGGCACATCGTTTGCGGGACCTCCGAAGGCAGCCCGATTCCTATTATTTCTTCGAGTTCAACGCCAACAAGAAGTCGGCGACGGTCGATCTCAAATCCGAGCGCGGTCTGGCGCTCGTCAAGGACATGGCGAGGCGCGCCGATGTCTTGCGCCGAGAACATGGCGCCCGGCACGATCGAGCGCCTCGGCCTCGGCTATGACGTGATCCGCGGCGATCAACCCCGGCATCATCTATTGCCAGGTCAAGGGGTTCGGCGAGGGCAGCCCGTACGAGAAGAACCTCGCCTTCGACATGATCGCGCAGGCCGCGGGCGGCACGATGAGCGTCACCGGCGAGCCCGACCAGCCGCCGGTCAAGCCCGGCTGCACGATCGGCGACACCGGCACCGGCATGCTGATGGCGATCAGCATTCTGGGCGCGCTCTACGAGAAGCAAGCGCCACCGGCAAGGGCCGCCGCCTGCAATTGGCGATGCAGGATGCGATGATGCACTACATCCGCTCGTTCGCGGTTCTGACCCAAGCAGGGCAACAGCAAGGCCGCGCCGCGCATGGGCGCGCAGCGACCTCGGCGCGCCGGCGCCGTGCGGCATCTATCCGTGCAAGCCGGGCGGCTACAACGACTACGTCTATGTCTTCTGCAGCCGCGCCAACCCGAGCACTGGCACCGGCTGCTCAAGGCCATCGGCCGCGAGGAGCTGATCGGCGACCCGCGCTTCGCCACCAACGAAGAGCGCAACGAGCGCATCGAAGGGTTCAACGAGATCATCGCCGAGTGGACCAAGCGCACACCAAGGAAGAGGCGATGCAGCTGATCGGCGCCGCCGGCGTGCCGGCGGGCGCGGTGCACGACACGATGGAGCTGCATGAACGAGCCGAGCTTTCGAGAAGCGCGGCATCATGCAGGTCGTGCACAGCACCCGACGGCGTTGAAATGCGAGCCTGGCCGGTGCGCTTCGACGGCAAGCCGCCGGAAGCTGAAGCCGTCGCCGAAGCTCGGCCAGCACACCGACGAAGTGTTCGGCGAATGGCTCGGCATGAGCGCCGGCGATATCGAGGCGCTGCGCAAGGAAGGGGCGATCTGGCAGCGAGGCCGACGCAACCAACCACGGTCAGCCCGGGCTCGTTCGCGGCATCCACGGAGCGAGGACGGACCGCACGAGTGAGACAAAGGCGTTGGCCGGGACTAGCCCGGCCATGACGAAATGTAGGAGGAGACAGCCAGATGGCGGAGCTGACAGGCTACGAAATCCTGGCGAAATGCCTCAAGGCGCAAGGCGTCAAGGATCTGTTCTACATCATGGGCGGGCCGATGCTGGATGCCGAAAGCACCTGCATCAAGGAGGGCATCCGCATGATCGACGCCCGCCACGAGCAGGCGGCGGCCTTTATGGCGCAGGCCTATAGCCGGCTGACGCAAAGGCCGGGCGTGTGCATGGCGGCGAGCGGCCCGGCGACCCTCAATCTGTCGCACCGGCCTCGCCAATGCGCTGATCGATTGCTGCCCGGTCATCGGCTTCGGCGGCGCCAGCCCGATCAGCCAGTTCGGCCGCCAGGTCTTTCAGGAAATCGACCAGATGGCGGCGATGCAAGGCGTGCGTCAAATACGCCGACCGCATCCACAATTTGAAGCGCATCCCGCAGCAGATCAATTTCGCCTTCCAGAAGGCGATGAACGGCAAGCCGGGCCCGGTCTATCTCGATTTGCCGGGCGACGTGCTCTACCTCAAGATCGACGAGGCCGAGGTCGATTGGAGCTATTGCGGCCGGCCGATCGTCGAGGCGCGGCCCTATGCCGAGCCGAAGGCGATCAACGCGCTCGTCGATGCGATCAACAAGGCCAAGCAGCCGATCATCTGCTCGGGCGGCGGGGTGTTCTGGTCGCAGGCGTGGAACGAGATGCGGGACTTTGTCGAGAAGGCCGGGATCCCGTTCTACACGACCCCGCAAGGCCGCGGCGTCGTGCCCGACGACCACCCCTATTCCTATCTGACGATGCGCAACGACCGCGTTCCGCGACGCCGATCTGATCATCGTGCTCGGCACGCGGATGAACTACGTCATCGGCCACGCCGCGCCGCCGCGCTTCAACAACAACGCCAAGATCGCGCGGATCGAGATCGACCCCGAGGAGCTCGGCATGTCGGCGCGCAATGTCGACATCCCGATCGTCGGCGACTGCAGATCGGTGCTGCAGCAGCTGATCGACGCGATCGACGGCAAGACCGCCGACCGCTTCCAGGGCTGGCGCCAGAAGCTCGCCGACGGCGAGGCCGCCAAGCGCACCGGCCCCGGCGGCAACTATCCGACCGACGGCGACATCCACCCGATGCGGCTGTGCGAGGAGGTCAAGAACTTCATGAAGCGCGACGCGATCCTCGTGCGTCGACGGCCAGGAGACCCTCAATTTCGGCCGCCAGTCGATGCCGACCTTCGACGCCGGGCCACCGGCTCAATTCGGGCCCGTTCGGCACGATGGGGGTGGGATTGCCGTTCGCGGTCGGCGCCAAGGCGGCCAAGCCCGGCACGCAGGTCATCTGCCTGCCACGGCGACGGCTCGTTCGGCCACAACGCGATGGAGCTCGACACCGCGGTGCGGCACAAATTGCCGATCCTCGTCGTCATCAGCCTCAACGGCGGCTGGACCGCCGACCCCGAAGCGCAACAAGCCCGGCCGCGATCTCGGCTACACCCGCTACGACATGATGGCCGAAGGGCTCGGCTGCTACGGCGAATATGTCGAGCAGCCCGAGGACATCCGCCCGGCCCTGGAGCGCGCGCAGAAAAAGGTCGACGAGGGCATGGTGGCGCTGGTCAACGTCAAGACCGACTACCGCGCCCGCGCCACGACGGTGCAGTTCTCGAGCCGCATGACCTGAGCCGCACCGGCGCACTCTGCGCGAATGGGGCACCTTTGGATGCTCCTATTCCTGCGAGAGAAAGTGAGACGCCAACTAGATCGCCTCTGCTTTACCCCGATTTTTATGTTGAGGCTCCGTTACGCGAAGGCGCGGCGGATTTTGCCCCAGTCTTCGATCGCGTGCTCCTGGCCGGGGACGATCTGGATCGCGATCTCGGTGTAGCCGGCGGCGAAGAGCGCGGCGATCCGGTCTTTGATCTCCTTTTCGGTCGCCGGTGATGGTCGTCAGGCGGATCAGCTCGGCGGTGACGAACCGGCGCTCCTCGGGCTTGACGAACATCAGATGGCCGCGGTGGTTTTCGAGATAGTGCGCGCCCTGCGGCCGGAAATTGCGCGCCAATCTCGACATAGCCGGCAACCGTGTCGGCGATCGCGGCCGGGACCGGCGTCGTGTTCGGAAAGCCGGCCAGCGCCTGGTCGGCGGCGCGGTGCAGCAGCATCGCGGCGCGCGGGCCGGCTTGGGCGATGGCGCGCGGGCTGTCGGCGGGCTCGCCCTCTTCGAGGATGGCGCCGCCGGTCAGCACCACCGAGTTCGAGCGCGTCGGCGCCGTGCCCGGCGGCTTCGCGGTGCTGCCGCATCTCGCGCAATGCGGCACTCGCCGCCTCGGGATCGCCGATCGTGCTGATCCAGCCGGCGCCGAGCCTTGCCGTCAGCGCCTGCGCGCGAGGGCCCGTCGCGGCGACGTAGAGCGCCGATCGGATCCTTGGTGTTGATCAGGCCGAGTTCGGGATTGAGCAGGCGGATCAGGCGGCGTCTTGCCCTCGATCTTGGCTTCGACCGTCTCGCCCGCGCAGCAACGCCGTGACGACCCGGACATATTCCTCCATGTCGGCGAGCTTGACCGCGCCGAGCCCCATCGCCCGCCTTCCGGTAAAGCCGGTGCCGACGCCGAAATCGATCCGTCCCGGCGCCAGCTTGTTCAGCGAGGCAAAGGCGTTGGCCGTCACCGCGGCGATGCGGTTCGATGGGATCAAGACGCCGGTGCCGAGCCGGATGCACGTCGTCTTGAGCGCCGCCGCGGCCATCGCGACAAACGGGTCGGCGCTCAGCATTTGGGTGTCGTAGAACCACGCACGGCGAGAACCCCAATTCCTCGGCCCGCCGTACCAGCCGCCATGAATCGGCGTCGGTCGGGATGGCGATGGCGAATTTCATGGTCATCCAATATTGCTGCAGGTCACAGCACCGAGTTCGACCCATTCGTAGAGCTTGGTTTTGGGCAGCGCGCCGATTTTGGTGGCGGCGACCTTGCCGCCCTTGAACAGGATCATCGTCGGGATGCCGCGCACGCCGTATTTTGTCGGCGATTGCGGGTTCTCGTCGATGTTGACCTTGGCGACGGTCAGCTTGCCGGCCTTGTCGGCGGCGAGATCTTCGAGAAACGGCGCGATCATCTTGCACGGGCCGCACCACTCGGCCCAGAAATCGACGAGAACCGGCCCCTCGGCGCCAAGCACGTCGGTGTCGAAGCTGCTGTCGGTGACGGCGGTCGGCTTCATCGCGATGTCCTCTTCTCAAATCGCGGCTGACATTAGGGGTGGCGAAAAAGCGCCGTCAAGGCAGCGTGCCCTGCGAGCCTCTCGGGGCTGATCGGCATCAACAGCGGGCCTTGCGTCCACAACAGGGCGCAGCGGATGTCGCGGCCGGGATAGATCCGCGCCAGCGCCGCGCGATAGATCGCCAGCTGGCGCAGATAGAGCGGGCGCCACCTCGTGCCTCGTTCGCCGGCACCGGGCGCATGGTCTTGTAATCGACGATCAGCACCCGGTCGGCGTCGACGACGAGGCGGTCGATCTGCCCCGACAACGCGTGGCCGGCCGATCGAGCCCGACGAGCGGCACCTCGGCCTGCGAGTCGCGGGCCGAACAGCGGCGCGAAATCGGGATGGCTCAGCACCGCCAAGGTCTCGCGGCGGATCTCGTCCTGCTCGTCGGCGGCGAGCGCATGGGTCGGCAGCGCCAGAAAGCGCCGCGCCGCCGCGTCGCGCTCGGCCGGCGGCAACTCGCGGCAGGCTCTGCAGCAGCCGGTGGACCAGCAGCCCGCGCTTGAAGCGGTCGCGCCCGCCGATCGCGAGCGGCGACAGGGTCGGCGGCTCGTCGCCGCTCGGCCGCGACGGGAACAACGGCCGCGGCGGATCGGGCTCGGGCGGCGGCGGCGCCGTCGCCCAGTCGGGCGGCAGCGCCGCGTCGCCGTCGCCGCGGCGCTCGCCGGCTCGCGCTGCGGGCGGCGCGGTCTGCGGCTCTCGATGCGCAGCCCTTCGCCCGACCAGCCGTCTTCTTCGCCGATCAGCGGCTTCGCGTCGAAGTCGAAGGGCTGGGCGCATTCGGCGAGACCGGCGCGGCACAGCGTGTGCCAGCAGATCTGCGGCGGCGGCCGCAGGGTCTGCCAGCCGCAGATATAGAGCCGGTCCTGCGCGCGGGTCAGGCCGACATAGAGGAGGCGGCGATATTCCTGCATCTGGCGGTCGCGCCACGCCGTCTTTTCCGCGACGTAACGGGCGGCGACATGATCGCCGGGCGGCTTCCACAACGGCAGCTCGTCCGTCGCTCCACAGCAGCGCCACCTTCTGGTCCGGGACCGCCATCGTATCGGGCAGAAAGACGACCGGCGCTTCGAGGCCCTTGGCGCCGTGCACGGTCAGGATGCGGACCTCGTCGCGCGGGCGGGCCGCGAAATCGCGCTTGACCTCGGTGTCGGCGGCCGTCAGCCAGCGCAGAAACCCCTGCAACGACGGCACGTGCTCGCGCTCATAGGCGAGCGCCAGGCCGAGAAACTCCTCGATCGGGTCTTCGGCCTCGGGGCCGAGGCGATGCAGCAGGGCGCGGCGTCCGCCCTCGGCGCCGAGGATCTCGCCGTAAAGCTCGTAGGGCGGGACGAAATCGGCGCGGGCGAGCCAGGCCGACAGCCGGTCGGCGGCCCGGCGCAGCTTGCGCGCTCGACTTCGGCGCGCAGGCGCAGCCGGTTCCACAGCGTTTCCTTGTCGCGCGCATAGCAGAGGTCGAACAGCGCGTCCTCGTCGATGTCGAAGAGCGGGCTTTTCAGCACCGTGGCGAGGGTCAGATCGTCCTCGGGCAGCAGCAGAAAGCGGCCGAGCGCCACCAGATCCTGCACCGCCAATTGCTCGGTCAGCACCAGGCGGTCGGCGCCGGCGACCGGGACGCCGCGCTGTTTCAGCGCGCGCAGCAATTCGCCGACGAATTCGTTGCGCCGGCGCACCAGCACCATGATGTCGCCGGGCCGCAGCGGGCGGTCGCGCGCCTCCAGCCGCTCGCCGGTGGCGAGCCACTGCTCGATCGTCGCGGCGATGGCGCGGGCGAGCCGGGCGTAGGGCTCGGCCACGCGCTTGCGGGCGACCGGCAATTCCTCGTCGTCGGGCTCGTCTTCGCGCGCCGGCACGACCGGCGGCCACAGCTCGACCAGACCGGCGTGACCGGCGCGGTCGGCGATATGGCGGATTTCGCTGCCGTCGAGCGCCACCCCGTGCCGCGCCTCGGGCTGGCGAAAAATCGCATCGACCGCCTGCAATATCGGCTCGGTCGAGCGGAACGAGACGTCGAGCGGCAGCTCCAGCCAGGCCTGGTTGGCGGCGTTGACCCGCTCCTCGAAATGCTGCCGCATGCGCAGAAAGGCCTGCGGGTCGGCGCGCTGAAAGCTGTAGATCGACTGCTTCGCGTCGCCGACCGCAAAGATCGTGCGGATCGGGTGCGCGCGCGCCCTCGCCGGCAAAAAATTCCTCGGCCAGCGCGGCGACGATCTCCCATTGCTCGGGGTTGGTGTCCTGCGCCTCGTCGATCAGGATGTGGTCGAGCCCGCCATCGAGCTTGAACAACACCCAGGGCGCCACCCCCGGCCGGCGCAGCAGCGCGAGCGCCGTCAGCACCAGATCGTCGAAATCGAGCACGCCCTTCAGCCGCTTGGCCTCGCCGTAGTCGCGCAGCAACGCGTCGCCGAGCCGCACCAGCGCGCAGGTCGCCTCGCGCACGACGACCGCGGCGCGCGCCTCGACGCAGTTGGAGCACCCGCTCGGCCTCGGCGGCGAGGATTTCGACGGCGTCGCAGGCGGCCTTGCGCGCCGCCGCCGCTTTGTGATCAGGACTTGTCCGGATCTCGCCCTTCTCGGTCAGGAAAGCGCTTCATAGGCGTCCAGCATGTCGCGCCGGCGGTCGCGGCTCGGCGCGCACCAATCGGCGATCGTCGATACCGCGCTCGCAGTCGGCATCCGACCCGGCCGCGAGCGCTGCGGCGGCGGCGCGCAACGCCAGCCTCGTCGCCGGCGCCCTCGGCGCAGAATTCCTCGACCAGGGTTTCGATCGTCGCGTCTTCCGCCAGCGACAGTGCCGCCGACAATTTGCGCCGCAACCCGGCGTGGCCGTCGCGCAAGGCGCGGCGCAGCTTGCCGCGTTCCTCGGCGAGCGCCTGCATCAGCTCGCCAAAGCGCTCCTCGGCGGTGTAGTCGGCGACGATCGCGAGCGCCTCGGCGAGTTCGGGATCGGCGCCCGTCCGCGGGCGGCGATGATCACGTTCTGCGCGGCCTCGGCCAGCACTTCGCCGGCGCCGCGCTCCTCGATCACGGCGAATTCGGGCGACACGCCGGCTTCGAGCGGAAAGCGGCGCAGCAGGGTCTGGCAGAAGGCGTGGATCGTCGAGATCTTGATGCCGCCCGGCGTGTCGAGCACCAGCGCGAACAGCCGGCGCGCGCGGGCGATCACCGCCTCGCCGGAAATTCCCCGGTCAGCTGCTGAAGCGCTTGCGCCAGTGCGCCCGTCGGCAGCGTCGCCCATCCGGCGAGCTCGCCGTCGAGCCGGTTCGCCATTTCGGCCGCGGCGGCGCGGGTGAAGGTCAGGCACAGGATGCGCGCCGGGTCGGTGCCGTCGAGCATCAGCCGCAGCAGCCGCTCGGTCAGCACCGTGGTCTTGCCGGTCCCGGCCGAGGCCGCGACCCAGACCGAGGCGCGCGGATCGGCCGCCTGCGGCGCGGTGCGGGTACGGCCGCGCGCGGCTACCATTCCTCGACCTCGCCGCGCCCGACCCGTTCGAGATGCTCGTAATCGGAAAAGCGCGGCTCGCCGCGCCGGCACCGGCATCGCGAGATAGGGCGTCGCGGGATCGTCGAAGCGCTCGATCAGCGCCCGCAGCTTGGCGCAGCGCGCGGTCGACCAGCGCGGCGGGGTCGCCGTCGTCGATCGGACAGCGCTTGCCCGGCCGGCGCGCGACCGCCGAGCTTCCAATATTCGAGCGCCGCCGGCGTGCCGCTGACCTCGCCAAAGCTGCCGTCGCGCAGGATCGCGCCTTCGAGCGGCAGTTGCGGCGCAAATCCGGCGCCGTATCGTGCTTTCTTGGTCGGCAACGCGCCGGTCTTGTAGTCGATCAGCAGAAATGCGCCCGACGCCGAGGCGGTCGATGCGGTCGGCCTTGGCGGTCAATTCGAATGACCCGCCGGGCAGCCGCGCAAGGTCAGGCTGCCCGTTCAACTCGCTGAAGCTTTCGATCGATCGTCGCGCGATGCGTCGTCTCTTCGGCGACGAGCCAGCGCACGATGCGCTCGAAGCGCGGCCACCAGAACGCCCAGGCGCCGGGGCGCGACAGCACCGCGCCGAAATGGCGGCGCCCGATCGCCATCAGCTCCGCTCGCGGATCGGCCGGCAACTCGCGCGGAAACCGGCGCACGAATTCGGCGAGCGCCTCGTGGATGCAGATGCCGAGATCGGCGCGGCCGGGATCGGCGTCGAGCTCGTCCAGCGCCCTCAGACCGAGGATATGGCGGGCATAGATCGCGTAGGGGTCGCCGAGCCAGGTCTCGATCTGGGTGACCGACAGCTGGCGCGGCCGCGCGGCGAGCGGCGGGCGCGGCGCGGCCGGCGGCAGCGGCTCGGTATTGCGCAGCGTCGAGCGCCGTCGGCGGCGGCCTGGATCGCCGGGTCGGGCCGCAGCGCGTCCGTCGAGACCGACCGCGCGCAGCACCGTGTCGAGCCGCAACAGCCAGCGCGACGGCACCGTCGGCACGCCCTCGCTGCGCGCGGCGCGGGTCAGCGCCACTTCCGGCGCGGCGATCGCCTGGGCGAAATCATGCGCGGCGATGCCGATCGCCCGCTCCGGCACGGCGATCTCGAATTCGCGCCGCATCTGCCGCGACATCCACGGGTCGTGCGCGGCCGGCCCGGGCCAGGTGCCCTCGTTCGAGCCCGCCGAGGACGACGAGATCGGCCTGCTGCAGCCGCGCCTCGACCAGGCCCCAGATCGCCAGCCGCGGATGGCGGCCATAGAGCCGGGCGGACGACGGCGCCGGCGGCCAGCGCCTCGAACAACGCCGGATAGTGGCGGCCCGGCAGCGGCGGAAAATCGCCGGCGGCATCGATCAGCTCGTGGCAGAAGCGGGCCGCCGTTTCGCCGGCCGCTTCGCGCCACAGCCGCGCGCCGCCGGTCTCGGCATCGGTCGCCGCCAGCCGCTCGGCCGCCTCGATATGCGCGGTCGCGAGGCGGGCGAGCGGCGCCGATCCGGCGGCGAGCAGATCCGGCAGCGCGCCGAGGCAGGCTTCGAGCCGGTCGGCAAAGCGGCGCGAGCCTTGCGCGTCGGCGCCGGCGAGCGCGGCTCGGAGACCGGCGAAGCCGGGCGCCGGGCGCGGTCCGCAGGATCGCCTGCTTCGAGCGGCCGGGTCAGGTCGCGAAACGCCGCCGGGGCGAGCCCGCCGGCGGCCAGCGGATGCTTCAGCGCGGCCAGCAGCGGCACCGGCGCCAGTCCGCTTGCGGCGAGATCGAGCACCAGGCGCAGAAACACGCCGGGCGGCGTGCGGTTCAACGGCAGACCCGCCGAATTGTCGATCTCGATGCCCCAGCGGCGCAGCTCGGCCGCGACCCGGCGGGCGAGCTCGCGGTCGGGGGTGACGAGAGCCGCGGTGGCGCCGGGGGTTTCGAGCTTGCGGCGCAGCAGCAGAGCGATCGTCAGCGCCTCCTCATGCGCGCCGGCGCAATCGTAGCGGCTGAGCCCGGCGAGCGCTTCGGCGGGCAGCGGCGCCAGATCGCGCCAGGCGTCGGTCGTCGCCGCCGGCCGCATCGCCTCGCCGACCAGCCGCAGCCGGCGGTGCGCGGGAGCCGTTCCGTGGCGAGCGGATAGCATCGGGCCAATCGCGGATATCGGCCGGGCGCGAGGTCGAGCGCCTTCAGCAGGGTCGCCATCAGATGCTGCGGGATGGGCCTCGTCTGCTTCGATCGCGGCCCATTGCGCCGCATCGCAGCGGCGGTCGAGCCCGGGCAGGATCACGGCGCCCCGATCGAGCGCAGCGACCACCGCGATCAGCTCGGTCATCGCCGGGATGCCGCCGGTCAAGCCCGGCGGCGATGACCGGGTCGCGCGGCGGCGATGCGGCGCCAGATCGCCGCCTGCTGCGCCAGCAGGCGGTTGCGCCGATCGGCCGGGTCGAGCGCGCCTTCGGCGGCGAGAATGCCGGGCCAGGACCGCGGCAGGATTTCGAGAAATTTGCGCACGATCTGCCAATGCTCGGCCAGATCGGCCGGCGCCAGGTCGGCGAGCCGGGCAAAGCTCGCGCCCTCGGTCGCAACGGTGTCGAGAAGCCGCGCGAGGCTGGCGGCGAGCGCCGCGGCCTGGCCCGGCAGCAGCGGGTCGGCGACCGCGCCGTCTGCCCCACTCCAGCACGAGCCGGGTCAACAGCAGCCGGCGGCGCAATTCCGGGATCGCCGGCGGCACCGCCAGATGCTGCCGTCGTCCGCCGACACCCTCGACCAGCGACAGCTCGTCCGAATCGAGGTCGCCGATCGGCCGCATCCGCGGCAGCAGCAGCGGCGTTCCCGGTTCCCGCCCGTCGGGCACGGACGCGCAGAAAGGCCTCGCGCAGAGCGCGCACCGCGCGCCGGGTCGGCAGCAGAACAGTCATCCGCGGCAGCGCCAGCGGATCGCCGCCGGCGATGGCGAGCAGCCCCTCGGCCAGGGTCGCCAAAAACGGGCGGTCGGGCGCGATCGTGTAGAGCGTTGACGGCTGCACCGCACGAGCTCGCGCCGCCGTGGACCGCGCTAGCGCTCGATGCGGTGCGAGGCGAGGCGCTCGCGGGTCGCCGCCAGCCCTGCCGGCGTGCCGATGTGATACCACTCGCCGTCATGCACGATCGCGCGCAGGCGGCCCGCCTGCTCGGCTCGGTCGAACAGCCGGACCAGCGAGAAGACGCGCTCGGTCACGCCGTCGAACAGGCGGCGGTGCAAGCAGCTGGATGCCGGCGAACAGGAAGGGCGCGATTTCGCGCTCGCGCGCGGCGGCGCGGACGCCCCGCCGGGTCGAGCAAATAATCGCCGCTGCCGTCATAGCCGACCGCGCTCACCGTGCGCTGCAGCAGCAGCACCGCGTCCATCCGCTCGGGATCGAAGGCGCGGGCCAGACGCAGCAATGCCGGCTCCTTGCCGTCGAGCCAGAACACGTCGGCGTTGACGACGAAAAAGACCTCGCCGAGCGACGGCAAGGCGCTGCGCGACCCCGCCGCCGGTGTCGAGCAGCTCGGGCTTCCTCGGAGATCTCGATGTCGCGGCGGTCGCCGGCGGCGAGCCAGTGCTCGGCGACCTTCGCCGCCATGTAATGGGTGTTGACGACGACGTGCTCGACGCCGGCCAGCGCCAGCCGGTCGATCGCATGATCGAGCAGGGTGCGCCCGTTGAGCTCGACAAGCGGCTTCGGCACGGTGTCGGTCACCGGGCGCAGCCGGGTCCCGAGCCCGGCCGCCAGCACCATCGCCCGCCGCGGCGGCGCGATCACGCGGCACCCCGCAGATCGGGCATGCGCCGCGCTGCCGGCGGCAGATGGCGGTCGAGCCAGCGCGCGATGGCGCCGAGCGCCGGGTCGCGAAGATCGGCCTCGAGCAGGCGCCACAGCCGCGGGATATGGACGAGATAGCCGGGCTTGCCGTCGCGCCTCCACAGCCGGGTGAAGATGCCGAGGATCTTGCAGTTGCGCTGGGCGGCGAGGATCGCGGCCGAACGCGCGAAGGCGGCGCGGTCGAGCGCCGGGAAGGCGGCGAGATAGCGCTCGGTCATCGCCCGGCGCAGCGCCTCGGAGACGTCGCGCCGCGCATCCTCGAGCAGCGAGACGAGATCGTAGGCCGGCGGGCCGCAGACCGCGTCCTGAAAATCGAGCAGCCCGCAGCGCCGCACGCCCCGGCCGTCCGGGCAGCAGCATCAGATTGTCGATGTGGAAGTCGCGCAGCACCAGGGTCGGCCGAACGGGTTCCACCGCCTGCGGCAAGACCGCGCGCCACAGCGCCAGATATTCCTCGCGCAGGGCGATGCGACAGGCGGCACCGAGCACCGCCGGCAGATACCAATCGACGAGCAAGGCCGCTTCGCCGAGCAGCCGCGCCTCGTCGTAGGGCGGCAGGTCGGGCGCGCCGCGCCGCCGCGACCGCTTGCTGCAAGCGCCACCAATGTGTCGATCGCGAGGGTATAGAGGGCGGGCTCGTCGGCGCCGCGCGGCCAAGCAGCCGGGTGTAGGTGTCGTCGCCGAAATCCTCGATCAGCAGAAAGCCTTCGGCGCGGTCCTCGGCCAATACCTCGGGAGCGCTGAGGCCGAGACTCGCGCAGGATCGCCGCGACCGCGACATAGGGGCCGACATCCTCCTGCGGCGGCGGCGCGTCCATGACGACCGCGCTGTCGCGCGCCGCGGCGGAGCCGGTAATAGGCGCGAAAGGACGCATCGGCGGCGAGCGGCGCCGGCACCGCGCCGCCCCAGCCGCTCGCTTCGAAGAAAATCCGCCATCGCCCGCTGCCGCGGCGGCGGACCGTCGCCGGGCGGCGATGCCGCCGCGCGACTGTCGACGAAGACGCCGGAAGCGGCCGGTTCAGGCATCGGCAGCAATCTCGGCTAGCCGCGCCCGCCACGCGGCGTCGCCGGCGAGAGATGCGCGCCGCGCCTCCGGCCGGTCGCCAAATTCGAGGGTGATTTCGAGACGGCGCTGCGGCAGCAGAGAGCCGAGCCGCTCCGGCCATTCGATCAGCGAGATGCCCGAGGCGAAGGCTTCCTCGATGCCGAGCTCCCAAGCTTCTTCGGCGGCGTCGAGGCGGTAGAGATCGAAATGCCAGATCGCCAGGGCATCCGTCTGGTAGATCTGCACCAGGGTGAAGGTCGGGCTTGGGACCTCCTCATGCGCATCGCCGCGAGCGCGGATGAAGGCGCGGGCAAAGCTGGTTTTTCCAGCGCCGAGATCGCCCTTAAGCGCAATGATGTCGCCGGGTGCGACCAGCGCCGCAATACGCGCGGCGAGCGCGGCGGTGGCGGCTTCATCGGGCAGATCGACAATGATCATCACCTACGCGTTGTATATGTAGCGATGATTATCCGCAATATCTGCTTTTCAGCGCAGGGAAGCGGATGGTCGCGAAGTGCCGGAACAAGCGCCATCGGTGGTGAATTGCGGGCAGGCGCAACTCCGGCAGTGGTGGTTGCGGCGCGGCGCACTCGCTACGCCGGCGACCTCGTTCAGCTGTGTTGGACGCGCTGGTGTTGGCGCCCTGGCACCGCGGTGTCGGCACCGCGAGAACGGACCGGCCCCAGCGGCCGATCGGGAGCCGGCAAATCACCCGGGTTCCGCGGCCCAGCGCCGATTCGATTTCGACGCTTCCGCCGTGCAGCTCGATCAGGCTTTTGACCAGGGACAGGCCGAGCCCGGAGCCTCCTTGCCCGCTTGCAGGCGTATTTTTCGAATACTCCGGGCTTGATCGGCCGCAGCGATGCCGATCCCGGTGTCGGCGACGGTGAGCAGCAGTTCGCCCTGCGAACGTACCGGCCTTCGATGCCGATTGCGCCGCCGGGCGGGGTGAATTTGACCGCATTCGAAATCAAGTTGAACAGCGCCTGCTTGAGCCGCCGCTCATCGGCCTCGATCGCGCCGATCTGCGACGGGCAGCGCAGGCTGATCTCGAGCCCCCGGCTGCGCGCGCGTTCCCGCGTCAGGGTCACCACCGCCTGCAGCATTTCCGGAATGTCGACCCGGCCGCGCTCCAATACCATATAGCCGGCTTCGATTGTCGCTAGATCGAGGATGTCGTTGATCAAAGTCATCAACTGTTGTGAGCTGTCGAGAATTCCGCGGCAATATTCTGATTGGCTCGAATTGAGCGAGCCCGAAATATTGGTTGTTCAGTATTTCGGCAAAGCCGATGACTGTGTTCAGCGGCGTGCGCAGCTCGTGCGAAACGCTGGCGATGAATTCGCTCTTGAGCCGCCCGGCGGTCTCGAGTGCGTCGTTGCGTTCGCGCAATGCCCGCTCGACCCGGGCCGTGTCGCTGACGTCGAGATAGGTCAGCAGCACTTCGCCGTCGGGCAGCGGCACGCTCGCCACCTGCAGCATCGAGCCGTCGCGGCGATTGAGCAGGCCGCTCGTCAAGCCCGGCGCGATGACCTTGGCGACGATTCTGCCCTTTACCGCGGTCCAATCGCCGCGATCGTCGATAAAATCGCGAGTCTTCTCGACGATCTCGCTGATATGCGGCTCGCCGGCGACGTCCTCCTCCGATAATCCCCACATCGCGCGAAACGCCGGATTGCTGAGTTTCAACCGGCCGTCGCTGCCGTAGACGGCGATACCCTCGAACAGATGGTCGAGGGTGGCGCGCTGTACCTGGATCAGCGTGTTGTACGAGCATTCGAGGGCCAGCCGGTCGCTGACGTCTTCGTAAACGAAGGTCAGCCCGCCGAACGGGTGCGGCGATACCGTCAGCTGCAAGGTGCGCCCGTCGGGCAGATGCATCAGCTCGTGCCGAGGCTCGATCAGCGAGGTGAACAGCGCGCATCGCTCGCGCTTGAAGGCTCGAAAATCGGCGAATTCCGGAAGGCGGCGGGATTCGCGCAGGCGCTCGAGGATTTCGCCGAGTGTGGGCTCGGCCGGCGAGCCATGCCTCCTCGATCCCCCACAAGCTGGCGAAGGCGTGGTTGAAGAATGTCAGCTTTGTGTCGGGGCCAAAGATGGCGACCGCGGCATAGATGCTTTCGAGTACGTCGGCATGCGCGTTGACGTGGCGCCACAGCTCAGCTCGCGCGGCTTTCGACATCGGTGCAGTCGCGGGCGAAGCCGATCGTTCCGCCGGCGGCGCATGGCGCCTCGACGAGATCGAGCAGCCGGCGCTGCCCGCCGATCACGACATGGGCCTGTTCCGAGCGTGAGCCGGCCAACCGGACCATGCTGGCGGGCGCGCCGACCGCATCCCCGCTGCCGGCGGGGATAAGCTCGCGGGCCTCGGCGAGAACTTCCTCGCGGGCGGCGCCGAGAGAAGCGGCATAGGCCAGATTGCAGTCGACGAGGCTGCCACCGCAGTCGCGCCGCCACACCGGCATCGGCACCGCATCGAGCGTCTCACGCAGACGCGCGATCTCCTCGCCGACTGCCCGCGCCGCTGACGCCGCCTCGGCGCGGCGCATGTTTGAGCTCGGCCAGGCTGCGGCGGCTTACACGCAAACGCACACATGCATGCACCCAAAGCCCGCCACAGACGATAGCAACGATCATGCAAAGTACGGCGGCAGTCCCGATCACCATTCGACACCCCTTTTCAGCCTGGGGTAGGAGTCGACGTAGCCGACTCCCGAATTCCGGCATTATGGGGTGTTCTTGGTAAAAGAAAAGAGGGAATTCGCAGGATATGTCCCTGAAAAGTTGTTAAAGAGCGCTTTTTCGCGGTTTAATACCGATAATGCTCGGGTTTGAAGGGACCTGCTCGATCGAGGCCGAGATAGCCGGCCTGCGCCGGGCTGAGCTTGGTCAGCTTGACCCCGAGCTTGTCGAGGTGGAGCGCGGCCACCTTTTCGTCGAGGTGCTTGGGCAGCACGTAGACCTTGTTCTCGTATTTGCCATGGTTGGTCCACAGCTCGATCTGGGCCAGCACCTGGTTGGTGAAGGAGGCGCTCATCACAAAGCTCGGATGGCCGGTGGCGCAGCCCAAATTGACCAGCCGGCCCTTGGCGAGGACGATCAGCCGCCTGCCGTCGGGAAAGACGACCTCGTCGACCTGCGGCTTGACCTCCTCCCAGGGATAGTTGCGCAGGGCGTCGATCTGAATCTCGCTGTCGAAATGGCCGATGTTGCAGACGATGGCGCGGTCCTTCATCTGGCGCATATGGTCGATGGTGATCACGTCGATGTCGCCGGTCGCGGTGACGAAGATGTCGCCCACCGGCGCCGCCTCCTCCATCGTCGTCACCTGATAGCCCTCCATCGCCGCCTGCAAGGCGCAGATCGGGTCGATCTCGGTGACCATGACGCGAGCGCCCTGGCTCCTGAGGCTCGCGGCGGAGCCCTTGCCGACATTGCCGAAGCCGCAGACGACCGCAAGCTTGCCGGCGAGCATCACGTCGGTGGCGCGCTTGATGCCGTCGACCAGGCTTTCGCGGCAGCCGTAGAGGTTATCGAATTTCGATTTGGTGACGCTGTCGTTGACGTTGATCGCCGGCGCCTTCAGCGCCCCTTCCCGCATCATCTCGTAGAGCCGGTTGACCCCGGTCGTCGTCTCCTCCGAGATGCCGCGGACATGGCGCAACAGATCGGGATGCTGGTCGTGCAGGATCTTGGTCGCGTCGCCGCCGTCGTCGAGCACCATATTTGGCGTCCAACCCTCCGGCCCGCGCAGGGTCTGCTCGATGCACCATTCGTATTCTTCCTCGGTCTCGCCCTTCCAGGCGAATACCGGGATCCCGCGTGCGGCGATCGCCGCAGCGGCGTGATCCTGGGTCGAGAAGATGTTGCACGAGCTCCACCGCAAAGTGGCGCCGAGATGGATCAAGGTCTCGATCAGTACTGCGGTCTGGATCGTCATGTGCAGGCAGCCGACGATACGCGCGCCCGCAAGCGGCTTCGCCGCGCCAAACTCGTCACGCAACGCCATCAGCCCCGGCATCTCGGTCTCGGCGATCGCAATCTCGCGCCGCCCCCAATCGGCGAGTGAAATGTCGGCAACCCTGTAGTCGGTGAAGGCGGGCATTTATCGACTCTCCCAAAATGGCGCTCGCGGCGGTGGCGCATTTAGCAGCGCCGCAACCCATTCGGCAAGCCGGAGGGTCTACCGAACCCAGGTTCGACCCGGGGTGCAGAGGTCTTTCGGGAAGCGCTCGGACGGAGGATCTTTCCAGCTTGCTTTCGTCGCTGGTCGTATCCAGTAAGAAGCGAAACCGGTTCCAAAATAAAGTCAGAACACCTCGGGGATGAGCCTGAACGGGTAATCGGTGTCCTTGTAGTCGCCGCGATACTGTCGGTTCGGCGGCTCGACCTTCGCGCCCTTCAGCTCTTCACAGGGGATTTTGCTTAGGATGTGAGTGAGTGCGTTCATCCTCGCCCGCCGCTTGTCGTCGATGAAGGCGGGCAAATTCCCGCTCGCATTCCTTCCGTTTCAGCTTGCCGCCGGCTTCGTGAGCGTCATTCTTGGCGTCGGACATCGGTTTATCCTCCAATCCACATCCTCAACTTCGCATCCATCGCGAATTCGATCGATGATCCAATTGAAGGCCCGCGGACCGCAAGCGCCCGATTGAATTCGCAGCATGTTCGGGAAACGTCTGACATGTACCAGAACGCCGCTATCCTCGCCGCCTTTTTGCTGATCTACAGCGCGGTCGCGGGCCGGATCGAACGGTCGTGGCTCAGCGGCCCGATCGTGTTTACCGCGGGCGGTTTGCTGCTTGGGCCCTACGGCCTGGGCCTGGTTCGGCTCAATCTCGGTGCTGAGGGGTTACGCACCTTGGCGGAGCTGACGCTCGCCATGGTTTTGTTCACCGATGCGGCGAACGCGGATTTCGACGTCGTCAGGCGACACATCGGCATCCCCGAAAGGCTGCTGCTGATCGGGCTGCCACTGACCATCGTTCTCGGTTTCCTCGTCGCGATGGTCCTTTTTCCCGGCATCGCCCCGCTCGAAATGGCCTTGCTGGCGGCGATACTCGCTCCGACCGACGCGGCGCTCGGCAAGCCTGTCGTGACGAACCCGACCGTCCCGGCGGTGATGCGCGAGGCGCTCAACATCGAAAGCGGCCTCAATGACGGCATCTGCGTGCCGATCGTCGTGCTGCTGCTGGGGCTGGCCGTCGAGACCCAGATCGAGCACGCGACGATGGTCCACGCAATCCGGGTGGTCGTCGAAGAGCTTGGCATCGGGGCGGTGGTGGGCCTCGCGCTGACCTGGCTGACCATCTTGATGCTGCGATTTGCCGAGCGGCAGGGTTGGATCAGCGAGCACTGGGAGGAAGTTCCGATCGTCGCTCTGGCGGCCGCGTGCTTTGCTGCGGCTCAGGCGGCGGGCGGCAGCGGCTTCATCGCCTGCTTTGTCGGCGGGCTGCTGTTGAGCGGGCTGCGCCAGCGCCACAAAGAGGAGCTGCTCCGCGGCGCCGTCGCCACCGGAGAGGCTCTGGCGCTCCTAACATGGATCGCGTTCGGGATCGGGGCGCTTGCCCCGATCGTCTGGCGACTCACCTGGCCGGCGCTGCTTTATGCCCTGCTCAGCTTGACCGTAATCCGAATGGGTCCCGTGTTTCTGTGCCTCGCCGGAACCGGGATGCGCACTGCGGACAAGCTGTTCATCGCCTGGTTCGGCCCGCGCGGGCTCGCCACGATCGTGTTCGGGGTTATCGTCTTGAACGAAAAGCTACCCGGAAACGACACGATCGTCGCCGTAGCCGGAGGCACCGTTCTGTTGAGCGTCATCACTCATGGCGTAACCGCAAACCCGCTGGTTAAGGCGATGGTGCGGCGTTCATCCGAAAAGTCCCCGGCGGTCAACGACTCATAAGAAGGCGGCGCTTAGGAGCCCAAATGGATGACCATACCGTCAGCTCCGAGGCTTAACGACAGTCCTTGGCGCCTGGCCCTCAAATGCAGATAGACGCCGTTGGAATTTTGCAGCCACATCTGGCCTTTGCCTTGCTCGCCCACTGCCCACCCCGTACGCGCCTGGCCATAAACCCCGTTGAAGTCTTCGAGTCGGTGGAGGTTGTACACGCCGCCGGTGGCATCGAGCGTCGATATGCCAATTCCCCCGATTCCCAGGCCGCCAAGTTTGAACGGATAGCTCCGGCCGCGGAAATACAAGGTTCCTCCGCCGACAGCACCGCTGCCGATAAACGCGACCTGCACTTGATGGATGCTGACGCTGCCCGAGGCTCGAGAGGGGGGCGCACTTTGCGCGAACGTGCCAGCCGAGAGAATGCACAAGACCGTCAGCCCCGCAATAAGCTTGCAGGCGATTCTGCAACAAGATCGGACGTACATCGGTATTTCCTTGCTAAAGGTGCCGAAAAGCAACTGCTACTTCTTCAGGCGACATAATTGGATCCATCTCGATTCTGGATTTCTATCACAGATGTCTGCGCTAGTGGATTGATCCAACTCAATCGCGCGATGACCGATGAAGTTCAGTACCCATTTCCCGGCGATTCGCCGATTGACAAAGGCGCATATGCTCCGAAATCTAAGCTCTCTATCTTTTGGGCGATCCCGTGTCTGTCGTAGGTCAGCCGAACCTTTCCGATTGCAACTGTCTGGCGGTGCGTCAGGCGGCGCGCTATGTGACCCAGCTCTACGATCGTCACTTGGCCACTTCCGGGCTGCGTACCAGCCAATACGGCATTCTCGCCAAGCTTAAGCGACGCGGGTCGATGGCGATTAACGAGCTGGCCGCCGAGCTGGTGATCGACCGCACCACCCTCGGCCGCAACATCCGACCGCTCGAGCGTGACGGGTTGATCGTTATCACCCGCGGTCGGACCGACCGGCGTGTCAAGGAATTGCGACTGACCGCCGCTGGCGACGCGCGCTTCCAGGAGACCCGCGAAACCTGGATTGAGGCACAGCAAAGCTTCGAGACTGGGTTCGGCCCGGAGCGCTCGGCCGAATTGCGCGCGCTGTTGCACGCGCTCATCGACAGCGGGCTCATCTCGCATAATGAAGGCTAGCTGCACTGCGTGCGATTGATTAGTACGCCTGGAACGCCTGCTGGATCGCGGCGATGTCGCTAGTGGTCGAAAATGCCAGCATCAATAGGATGCGGGCCTTTTGCGCGCTGAAGTCTTCGCCGGCGACGATCCCGCTCTCGCGCAGCCGGCGGCGTGGGGCGACCCGCCCGCTGAAAGCGCGGCTGCATTGGACGATGACAATTCCGGCCTTGGCGGCGCGTTCGAACGCAGCGCGCTGCTCGGGCGTGGGACTGCCGGGCGCAAAACCGGCCGAAACGATCCCGCGCGCGCCGGCGGCGGCCGCCGCGTCGACCAGCACGCCGTCGGCGCCGGCATAGGAATAAACGATGTCGACCCGCGGCAACGGCGCGGCGAGATCGAGGCCAGAGAACGCGGTATCGGGCATGTGGGCGCGCAATGGCGAGCGGTAAAAGTGCACCCCATCGCCATCGACATGGCCGAGCGCGCCGAAATCGAGCGAGCGGAAGGTTTGCACCCGGTAGGTCGAGGTCTTGACCACGTCGCGCGCGGCGTGGATCTCGTCGTTCAGAACAGCCAGCACGCCCTTCCCGCGTGATTCGGGCGAACGGGCGACCCGCAGCGCGTTGACAAGGTTCATGCCGGCGTCGGTCCCGAGCGCGCTTGCCGGCCGCTGCGCACCGACCAGCACGACCGGCTGACTGACGGCGAGGGTCAAGTTGAGGAAAAAGCCGGTCTCCTCCAGGGTCGCGGTGCCGTGCGGGATCACGAACCCGACGATGGCAGGATCGTCACGCGCGGTGCGGTGGATCAGCGCCCGCAGTTCGAGCCACTCCTTTGGACCGATCTCAGTGCTGCCGACCTGGCGAAAGGTCACCGTTATCGGGTCGGCGACGAGTCGGGTCTCCGGAAACCGTTCGATCAGCGCCTCGGCGGTCAGCTTCTGCCCGAAATCGGGATAGTCGAGCACATCGAGGCTCGACGCGCCGAGCGAGGAGATCGTACCGCCGGTGCCGATCACAGCGATCCGAGGAAGTGTTGCCATGCTGCGTCTCCTGCGCTCAGCTCGGATCGGTGGCGTCGCCGCCCTCTGCGTATAGCCGAAACGAGACGGCGCCATAGGTACTGACGAAATACGGCACGAGATAGGTCAAGGCCAGTTTGGTGAAATCAAGGGACTGCCCCGAAAACAATCGGTCCCCCTGGTTGGCGGTTTGGCTCCAGCGGTTCGGCCCGGTCACGACAGCCAGCGCTTGCGGCGTTTGTAGTGTTTGAGGTCGCGGTAGGATTTTCGAGCACCGGCCTCGTTGAGGCCGAGGTAGAATTCCTTGATGTCCGAGTTCTGGCGCAAGGCCTTTGCCGGGCCTTCGAGCACGATGCGGCCGTTTTCCATGACATAGCCGTGGTCGGCGATATCGAGTGCCACGGCCGCGTTCTGTTCGACCAACAGTACGGTCAGCCCGCGCTCCTCGCGCAGGCGGCGGATGATGCCGAAGATCTCGCCGACGAGCATTGGCGCCAGGCCGAGCGAGGGTTCGTCGAGCAGCATCACCTTGGGATCGCTCATCAGCGCGCGGCCGATTACCAGCATCTGCTGTTCGCCGCCCGAGAGATAGCCGGCGGGCTGGCGGCGGCGCTCCTTTAGCGCCGGGAAGGTATCGAAGATTCCATTGATGGTCTCGCGCACGCCGGCAAAATCGTTGCGGGTATGGGCGCCGGCGACGAGATTTTCCTCGACCGTCAGGTTCTCGAAAACCCGCCTGCCCTCAAACACCTGGACGACGCCGCGGCGGACCACGTCGTGCGCCGGTAGCTGGTCGAGCTTGTCGCCGTCGAGCTCGACCGTACCCTTGGTGACCTCGCCACGCTCGGAATGCAAGAGCCCGGAGATTGCCTTCAGGGTCGTCGTCTTGCCCGCGCCATTGGCACCGAGAAGGGTGGTAATTTGCCCCTCCTCGACCTCCAACGAGACACCCTTCAGCACCAGAATGGCACTATCGTAAACCACTTCTACATTATTTAGCGCCAGCATATTCCGCCTACGGCCCCTCCTCTTACTGCGCATTGCCGGCCGGTTCTCGGTTGGCTCTGCCCCGTTGCAGCCACACTTGCAGCGGCGCCGGATTCCCGGCGTCGCTGTCCCAGCCGGGGCAGGACCGACGAACGTGAGCCCCAGCCTCGCAACTCAAGACAATTTACTTCGCCGCCATCTGCTCGGCGGTCTTGCCTTCCTTGTCCACCACCAGGTCGCGGTAGGCGCGGAACCAATCCGTCATTGGTTCGAATTGATCGCCCTTAACCCGGAAGATCCTGACCCAGCCGCCACCTTCGTGATCGGCGGCGGTCACCGTCAGCGGCGGCATGAGCCCGCCAAGCGTAAAGTCGTGGATCATCTCAAACCCCTCCTTAACCTGGAGTGGGGTGGGCTTTTGGCCATGCGAGAGTTTGAGCGCGTTCCGGATCGCCTCCACCCAAATCGCACCCTGCTCGACTCCGCGATTGTAATAGACCGTGGCTTGCATCGCGGCGGGCGGCGCCTTGCCCTCCTTTTTGTACATCGCCTGGATCTCTTTGATTACCGGGTAGTTTTCACCGGCGCCGGCAAACTGCATCGTGTTGTAGTCTTGCGCGACGTTCCATCCGCCGGCCCCCATGATGTCGGCCTCCCCGGAAGCCCACACCAGAGCGACCACTTTGCTCAACGGATAGCCATTCTCCTTCAACCCCTTGATGACCAACGCCGGCGCTTTGCCGAAAGTATGGTCGATAACAAAGTCCGGGTTGTATTCCTGAGAGATCGCCAGCACCTGGGAGCTGACATCGACGCCCGGTGGTGGCACGGCGAAGGTGCGGAGTTGGAAGCCCTCAGTCTTCGAGAGCTGTTCAATAATCGGCAGGGGTTCGTGACCGGCCGGGTTGTCATAGAAGATGTAGGCGATCTTCTTGCCCTGGAGGCTGCCGCCTAATTGATCTTTAGCGAATTTGACTGCTGCCGCCCCTTGCGACCAGTAGTTAGCGGCGATCGGGAACAGATATGGGTAATACTTCCCGTCGCCGGACGCAGCGATGCCGAAGCCGGGCGAGGTGCCGGGGATCTTGTCTTGTTCAAGGCGTTGATTAAGCGCCTCGGTCTGCGGGGTGCCGTAGATCATGATGCCGACGGCGCCCTGCTGCTTGGCGTGCTCAAATTCTTCGATCGACGGCGGAACCTTGTAGGCGTTGTCGACCTCCTCGGCATCGACCTTCCAGCCGTCGATTCCGCCCTGCGCGTTGATCAGGTCAATGTAATCGTGCGTGCCGGGGCAGAGCGTGGTGCCGACCACCTGGGTCGGGCCGGTGCGGTCGCATTGCATACCGATCAGGATCGTTTTGTCGGCGGCCTGCGCAAACCCAGCATAGGCGAGCCAAATTGCCGCTCCCGCTGAAAGAGCGGCAAACTTCATCGATCTCGGTGTCATGGTGTTTCCTCCCTCCTGCAGATCCTGCTTGCACTTAGTAAGAAAAGGGCCAGAGCCTAAAGTAATTTCGGACGTTGCGCCACAGCCGGTTGAGACCCTCCGGTTCGACAACAAGAAAGAAAATGATCAGCGCCCCGAACAAAATTTCCGTTAAATTCGGGACCAGCCGGCGGATCGCATCCTCAGAAAAGAACGCACTACCAAAATTGGTCAAGAACAAGCGGGTTGCTTCCGGCAGAAGCGTGATAAAGGCGGCGCCGAAAATCGCGCCCAGCACCGAGCCGAGACCGCCAATGATGATCATCGCGAGATAGTCGATCGAGACATCGATGCCAAACTGCTCGTAATTGGCGATGCCGAGATAGTAGGTATAGAGCACGCCAGCAACACCCGCATAGAACGACGAGATCGCAAAGGCGTAGAGCTTATAGCGAAAGATGTCGATGCCGATGATCTCGGCGGCGATGTCCTGGTCGCGGATGGCGATGAAGGCGCGGCCGATGCGGCTGCGCTTTAAGTTCAAAGTAGCCACGATGGCCAGTACGGCAAAGAACAGCAGAAAGAAATAGAGTTGCAGCGGGGTCACCAGCTTCCAGCCGAAGACGGCCGGCGGCGGCACCTGTATCGAGGCCTCGATGCCGCCCGAGATCCAGGTGACATGGTTAATTGTCCACTCGATGATGAACTGCGAGGCAAGGGTTGCGACAGCGAGATAGATCCCCTTGATGCGCAGGGATGGAATGCCGACGACAATGCCGATCAGCGCCGCCATCAACCCGCCGGCCGGGATCGCGAGCCAGAACGGCAGCCCGAGGCGCACGATCAGGTTCGCCGCAGTATAGGCGCCGACCGACATGAAGCCGCCATGGCCGATCGAGATCAGTCCCGTATAGCCGACCAAGATATCGAGGCCGAGGGCCCCGACGACAGCGATCAGCACGAGATTGAGGAGCGTCATCAGATAGGGGTTGAAAACGAATGGGACGACGAAAAGGAAGAAAAGCGCGAGCATCGCTATCGCCCACCGCGCGATCGGCAACGGGAAGAGCGCCATATCGGCCGCGTAGCTGGTTTTGAAGACGCCGGTCTCGCTGTGAAACATGGCCGTTCAGCCCTTCACCGACGGCTCTACGGACGTCATCAGACGCGCTCGATCCGGCGCCGCCCGAAGATGCCCTCGGGCCGCACCATCAAGACGACGATCATCAGAAGATACGGCACGAAATCCTTGGTGCCGCCGCCGACCAGGGGGTCGAGAAAACCAGCAGACATGCTCTCGACGACGCCGATGATCAGGCCGCCGACGACGGCGCCGAGGATCGAGTCGAGGCCGCCCAGAATCATCACCGGGAACACCTTGAAGCCGACAAGAGCCAACTGATTGTCGACCCCAAGCATTGACCCCCACAGCACTCCTCCGAGAGCCGAGACAATTCCCGCCAACGCCCAGGCCAGCGCGAAATAGCGCCGCACGTTGATACCCATCGCCATCGCCACCTGCTGATTGTCGGCGACCGCGCGCATCGCTACCCCGACCCGGCTCTTCAGGAAGAACCAGCCAAAGGCGCCGAGAAACCCCAGGCTCACGCCGGCACCGACAAGTTCGATCGGCGGCAGGAACAGAGGCCCCAGGCGAAACGGGGAATTGCTGATCGGTAATGGGATGGTTTGAGTGCCGCCACCAAACGCCATCGTTGCGGTGCCGCGCAGCACGGCGGCAAGGCCGATCGTCGCCATGATGACGGCGATGATCGGCCGTCCCAGCAACGGCCGCAGCACGACGCGTTCGAGGCCGAACGCAAACACGACCATCCCGGCGACCGACAAAGCCGCACTCGCCCACCATGGAAACCCGGCGAGATGGATGCCAGCGGCGGCAAGAAAGCCCGCGAACATCACAAATTCGCCCTGGGCGAAGTTTATCGCGTCGGTCGCCTTGTAGATCAGCACGAAGCCGAGCGCGACGAGCGCATACATCGAGCCGACTAGCATCCCATTGGCGAAAAGAATGGCGATGAAGCGCCACGGCAAATCAGGCATAGGCCGGCTCGCGCACCGCTTGCGGCGCCTCGTCGATGTCGTTGATGGCAATATTCGAGCACAGCGCCGTCTTGCGGCCGTCCTCATAGGTGATCTCGGTCGACAGCTCGACCTCACCGGCGCCGCTGTAAAAGGCGTCGACCACGGCGGCGTATTTCTCAGCAATGAAGCGGCGGCGGACTTTGCGGGTACGCGTTATTTCGTTATCGTCGGCGTCTAACTCCTTATTAAGCAGCAGAAAGCGGCGAATACGCGCAGCCAGCGGCAAGCTTGCATTGCAGCGCGCGATCTCCGCGCCAACCAACGCGCGTACTTCGGATTTAGCGCTCAAATCCTGAAACGAGGTATAGGCGAGATTGTGGCGCTCGGCCCAATTGCCGACGGTGCCGAGATCGATAGCGATCATCGCCGCGACGAACGGCCGGCAATCGCCATAAGCCACCGCCTCGGCAATATAGGGACTAAACTTAAGCTTGTTCTCGATGAATTGCGGCGCAAAGAGCGTGCCGTCGGCGAGCTTGCCAACATCACGGGCGCGGTCGACCACGACGAGATGACCTCGCGGATCGATAAAGCCGCAATCGCCGGTGCGGAACCAGCCTTCGGTGTCAACCGCGTCGCGGGTCGCCTCAGGCTGCTTATAGTAGCCGCTGAATACCGCGGCGGAGCGGACCAGCACCTCGCCGCTCTCGGCGATGCGGATTTCGGCGCCGGGAATGGCCGGGCCGACGGTGTCGGGATCGGCGTCGCCGTCGCGCTGCAGCGAGGCAAGACCCGCCAGCTCGGTCGAGCCCCAGACCTGCTTCAGATTGATCCCGAACGATCGGAAAAAGCGATAGGCATCGGGACCGAGTGGGGCGCCGCCGGTATAGGCCCAGCGGGCGCGGCGCAAGCCGAGTTGGTCGCGCACCGGACCGTAGACCAGAAATTCGCCCATCGCCAACCCAAGACGCTGTAGCAAAGACACCTTTTGCCCAGCGCCGCGGGCGATCTCGACTCGCTCGGCAAGGCCGCGGAATAACTCGAATAACCGGCGCTTCGTTCGCGACGCGTCCGAAGCCCGTACCCGAAGCTGGGTCAGCATGTTCTCCCAGATACGCGGCGGCGCCAGCGCCACCGTTGGGCCGAGTTCGCGCAGATCGCGCTGCACCGTGTCGGGACGCTCCGGGCAATTGCAGGTAAATCCGACGAGCAACGTCAAGACCAGAGAGAACAGCGACTCACCGATCCAGGCCATCGGCAGATAGGACAGGATGTTGTCCGTCGGACGGATATCCTCGGCAGCGACAAAACCCTCGGCCGCGGCCAACAGATTGGCGTGCGACAGCATCACCCCTTTGGGGTGGCCGGTAGTCCCCGAGGTGTAGGTCAACAGCGTCACATCCTCCGCGGCGCCCCGGTCGATCTCGCCGTCGACATAGCCCGGATGCGATAGACCAAACTCGCGGCCGGCTGCCTGAACCCGCTCGAACGGTTCAAGCGCCGGGGTCGGATAGTGCCGCATGCCGCGCGGATCGTCGTAGACGACGAGATCGAGGTTCGGCAGCCGCGCCTTCAAGGACAGGATCTTGTCGACCTGTTCTTGGTCCTCGGCGACGACCACCCGGATCTCGGCGTGGTTCAGGACATAGGCCATCTCGGTGGCGATCGCATCCTGGTACATCGGCACCGCGATTCCGCCGAGGCATTGCGCGGCGAGCTGAGCCCAATAAAGCCGCGGGCGGTTGTCGCCGATCACCGCCAGCTTGTCGCCGCGGCGAAAGCCATGCGCCGCCAAGCCGAGAGCAAAATCGTGCACCTGACGCCGGTATTCGGCCCAAGTGTAGGTCTGCCAGATGCCACGGCTCTTTTCGCGGATCGCCGGCCGGTCGGCCATCGTCGCGACATTGCGGCGCAGCAGTCTGGGAAGGGTGGCCGGCGTCGCGTGTGTCGAAGCGCCGGTCATTCCGCCGCCTCCTCACGAAGACCGCCTCCGCCGAGATAGGCGTGGAGCACCTCCGGGTGACGCTGCACCTCAGCCGGGGTGCCGTCGGCGATCTTGCGGCCGTGATCGAGCACGGCGACCCGCTCGGAAATGTCCATCACCACCGCCATGTCGTGCTCGATCAGGATCACCGTCGTACCCCACTCCCGGTTCACCTCGAGGATGAGGCGGGCCATATCCTCTTTTTCTTCCTGGTTCATGCCGCCCATCGGTTCATCGAGCAGTAGGAGCTTGGGGTCGAGCGCAAGGGCGCGGCCAAGTTCGACCCGCTTTCTGAGCCCATAGGCCAGCCCGCTGGTCGGCTGCTTGCGCAGATCCTCCAGCTCGAGGAGCTCGATCAGCTCCTCGACTCGGGCGCGGTGAGCCACCTCTTCGCGCTGCGCCAGCCCCCAATAGACAAAGGACGACAACACCCCGGCGCGCATCCGCACATGCCGGCCCAGCATGATGTTGTCGAGGACCGTCATCCCGCTGAACAGCGCGATGTTCTGAAAGGTGCGGGCGATGCCGAGTGCAGCGACGCCGGAAGGGCGGATGCCGGTTATGTCTCTGCCCTCGAACCAGATCGAGCCGGTGTCCGGCCGATAGAAGCCACTGATGATGTTGAGCAGCGAGGTCTTGCCCGCGCCGTTCGGGCCGATGATCGAGGTCAACCCGCCGCGCCGCACTGACAGCGATACATCTTCGATCGCGCGCACGCCGCCAAAATGCTTCGAAACCCCGGAAACGGCGAGCAGCATTTCGCCGCCCGCTGCGGCCCTCACGACCGCTTACATTGCCCGACACGATGCCGTCCGCATTTCCTCGCCTGCCCGCCCATCACCCATGCCGAGCGATTATGGCCAGCATGATGCTGACGCAGAGCCGAGAATGCAACCGCTTCAGCAGCGACTTACGCGGTGGTGCGCGAGCGCTTGCGACAGGTTGCGGCGCGTGAAAGGATCGGCGGTGCGATTGCCGACTTACGGTGGTTAACGAGGATGTCCGAACCGGACACCTTGCCGACGACGGTGCTGACCGGTTTTCTCGGCAGCGGCAAAACCACTTTGCTGCGCCGTGCGCTGACCTCGCCGGCGCTCGCCGACACGGCCGTGATCATCAACGAGATCGGCGAGATTGCGATCGATCATCACCTTGTCGATTTCGTCGAAGGCAGCGTCGTCGAGTTGCCGGGCGGGTGCCTGTGCTGCGCCGTCCGCGAGGATCTGGCCCGAACCTTGCGCAACCTGCTCGACCGGCGCAAGGTCGGCGAGATCCGCCGGTTCCGTCGGATCGTCATCGAAACCACCGGTCTCGCCGATCCGGCGCCGATCCTCTATACTCTGGGCGCCGACCCGATGCTCGACCATTGCCTGCACTTGGCCGGGGTCGTCACCATGGTCGACGCGGTAAATGGGGCCGACACCATCGCCCGCTTCGCCGAGGCGGCCCGCCAAGCGGCACTCGCCGACACCCTGGTCATCAGCAAAACCGATCTCGCCCCGATTAGCCCCGCTCTGACGGGCCGGCTCGATCGGATCAACGACCACGCGTCGCGCATTTGGGCGGCCGCGGCCAGCAACGCCGGCGCGGTATTGTTCGCCGCGGCGAGTCGCGGCGCGGCGGCGCTCATGCCGAGCGAGCCGGTTACCGCGCACACACACGGGATCGACACCTTTGCAGTCAGTCTCGGCGGCGCGATGACCCGGCTCGACTTTGCCCGCGCCCTTGGTGGGCTTGCCCGTGCGCGCGGTAACGATTTGTTACGGGTTAAGGGGATTGTGCTTTTCTCCGACCGCCCGGAGGGGCCGGCGGTGGTGCAGGCGGCACAGCACGCGATGTTCGCGCCAGAATGGCTCGAAGCCTGGCCGCAGGACTGGCCCGGGGGTAATCGCCGCAGCCGCCTTGTCTTTATCGTCCACGAAATTCCCCGCACCGAGATTCTTGCGCAGTTCGCGTTCGCCGAGGCTGCTCTGTGGCACACCTCGGGGTAGGCGAGCCGCCCTGGTTTGGATCGCCGGCAATCCGGAACGGAAGGAGCAAGACATGAAAGAGGGCTTTCGCTTTGTCGACTGCGACATGCACATCATGGAGCCGACCGACCTCTTCGACAGATATCTCGACCCGGCGTTCAAGCCGCGGATCACCTCGGCGATGCAGCCGGTCGATGGCGGCAGCACCGGGATGCGGCGCCGCCCTTTGTGGTTCTTCGACGGCACGCCGACCAGCAATGACGGCAACGTTTCGCAATACAACCGCATTCGCGGCCCGCTCGTCGGCGCCCGCGGCAACAAGAACGTCATGTTCGCGGTCGAGCGCGGCTATGACGCCGAGGCGCAGATCATCGGCATGGAGATGGAGGGGATCGACATCGCTGTCTTGTTCCCGACCGCCGGCCTGTCGTTTCTCGCGCGCGACGATATGGACCCGCAGTTTTCCAACGCGATCTGCCGCGCCTACAATGACTGGCTGCACGATTTTGTTCAGCACAGTCCGGATCAGCTGAAAATGGCGGCGATGCTGCCAGTGCACGATGTCAACCTCGCCTGCCGCGAGCTGCATCGCTGCGTAAAGGAGTACGGCGCGGTCGGCGCCTTTGTCCGGCCGAACTACGTCAACGGCCGCTACTGGCACTCGACCTATTGGGACCCGCTCTACAGCATGCTGCAGGACCTCCAGGTGCCGTTGTGTTTCCATGAAGGCACCGGCTCGTATTACTCGACGATCGAGCCGCGATTTGGCGAGAACCGCTTCATGCGCCATGTCGCCAGCCATTCGACCGAGATGCAGCTGGCGCTGATCGCACTGATGCTGGGCGGCATCCTCGAATCGTATCCACGGCTGAAGGTGGCGTTTCTCGAAGCGCAGAGCTGGTGGGTGCCAGGGCTGTTGGGGCGGATCGAATGGGATCTGCGCCAGCATCACCACGCTGACGCGCCGTATCTGAAGCTAACGCCCTTCGAATATTGGCAGCGCAACTGTTTCTCGGCGATCGAGAACGGCGAGCGCGAGGTCGGCTCGGTCGTCGAATTGCTGGGCGGTGCCGACAACATCTGCGTATCGAGCGATTTCCCGCATTTCGATTCGAGCTTTCCCGACGTGTCGAATCGGGTATTGCACAACCCCAGCATCACCCCGGAAATCGGCGGCAAGATCCTGTCGGGCGGCGCTCGCCTATATGGGTTCCATGCAGATGATTTCGGACGGGCCGATGCCGCCGCCAAACGCCGCGACAATGTGACGGCCGGCCGCGCCTGAGGCGCTCGGCTGCTAGCCGCTGGTCAGGAACAAAGCGCCATTGGCAGGGATGTTGATCAACGCTGATTGATCGAAGCCATCGAAACTCGTGCCTTCGGCATCGACGAAACCGCCATTTCCGACCACACCGGAATTGGGGAACCCATCGTAGAAATCGCTGTTGAACAGCTCCACCCGCGGCAAGCCAATGCCGTAGCCCCGCTTTGGATTCTCGTCGAAGCTGACGACCGCGAGTACGTCGCGGCCGGGACTGCCGTTGGCCACCAAGCGATGGACCACGATCACCCGGTCGTAATCATTCACGCGGGAGACGCACACCCCTTCGGCGCGCAGTGCCGGCTCGCGCCGCCGCAATGCGACTAGATCCTGCATGAAGCGCAAATAATCGGCCATGACCGTGTCGGTCTTTAGCCCATCCCACCAAACCAAGTGCCCGGGGTGGTCCTTCTCGTCGTCGCTCCACAGCTTGTCCTCGAGGATTTCCTCGCCCATGAACAGGGCCGGAATCCCTGGCGCCGCGAGCAATAATGCGGCGGCAGCCCGACTGCGACTACGCGCGTACCACGAGCGGCCGTTGGACGGGTCGGCAAGCATCGCCACCCGCGCCGCACCATCGTGACCCGCGTAAGTAATGTCGTGATTTTCAAGACACTGAACGAGCCGCCAAGCAGCGTCGTATCCCTCAGGCGGATACAGAGATTGGGCGATCGAATCGAACCCAAGCTGCGCGGTCTCACCACCTGCGGCCTGCGATACCAATGCGCGGACAGCGTCGCGAAACCCGTCGCCCAACGCCGCATCGAAGCCAAGCCCCGCCGGGACCGCGGTTACCGGTGATGCGCGATCCCAATCCCAATATTCGGCGATCTGGATGGACGTAGGACGAGCAAACCGCACGGTCCCGGTCATGTCCTGACACAGCACTCGTCCCGAAGGCACGTTGTCGGAGATCACGCGGACCTCGTCATAGCGGATACCGTCGATCCGATACTCGTTTTAGAAAGAACACCGCATTGTCGATCAGGAACTGGCGCACGTGTTCGTTCCAGAAGGCGAACACCTGTCCGCCCGCCCAGTCCTCGTCAGTGAAATACAAGCTGTTGTTCGGGTCGGCGTTGGTGAACCGATCATAGAACCAGAGGCACTGGTCGCCGAAGACCGGCATGATTATAGACCAAGTCGAAGACAACAGCCATGCCATGGAGGTGGGCCAAGTCGATCAGGCATTTCAGCTGGTTGATCCCAGGGCGCAGCTAATCCAAAGTCAGCGGCGGTTTCTCAAGGGAAGCAAGCATCGCATTGATCAGGACGAGATATCGCGCAAGATCGTCGTCGTCGACCTGATAGAGCCCTTCCGGAGAGAAATAGTCGACACCGTTATAACCTTCGCTGTACTGGGTCGCGAATTCCTGGATCGGCAGCAGTTGAATGGCGTTGACGCCGAGGTCGATTAGATAGCCGAGGCGGGTCACGACATCGAGGAAGCGGCCGCCCCGTGTCGCACGGACATCGTTGCCGTCCTGATCGATCGCCCACCAAGTGCCGATGTGGAGTTGATAGAGGATCAAGTCGCGGAAATCAGGCGTGCGCCAAGCGGCATCGTGCCAAGGGTAACTCGCAGCCTGGCGGACGACGCAATAAGAGGCAGGGAAAGCGGGCTCCGTGCTTAATTCCCGAGCGTATGGGTCTCGCTTCGGTCCGGTCGCGCCGATACCCTCGACCCAAAACATGTATTGGGTGCCGTCGCCGGCGCCTGGAAGAAATCCGCCCCAGGTTTCGTCGCCGAGCGGCGTCAGACGATCGTCCGGGCTAGGCGTCCAACCGGCAGCAGTGGAGCCGGCCAACAGGTCGCCGGTCAGCAAATAGACATTCTCCGCCCGCGGCGCCCAGGTGCGGAAAGTGGCGCCGCCAGCGATCAGGGTGGCGCCCATCGGCGTTGCGGGATCGACGAATTGGAACTGGATGCCCACCCGCTTGCCTTTCCCGACGATAACGGTGTCATGATCGAGCCCGCCTTACCCTGGCGAGCTTAAATTCACCGGGCACGACCGATAATGAGCACAATGTCTACGCAAACAATACTATGATGGCCTTCTGCCCTCGTTGGCGAGGTTGCTTCGCGGCGTTGTGGTCGATCTTGTCTGAGCTCGACGAACGGTTGGACCCGATCAGGCTGTAGCAAAGAGAACGACGACGGAGCGCGGCTCGACGCGACAAGTCGAATCTCGCAGCATTGGGGCATCGGCCCAGCTGCGAATGTCATCCGGTGGATCGAGATAGGTGTCGACGCAGCGTCGCCACGACCCCCGTGGTTCGCGCAGCGGGATATCAAATTCGAGCGCCTCCCAATAGGCGTTGATGATGATGTGGAGTAGCAGCGGGTAACCGAACAGGCGGACGGTTGCCGCCAGCGAGTGCGACTCGTAACCCCAATCCGGTGCATTCAATCTGACGCCATGCCACTGGACCGGCTGTCGACGCAGAAGTTCGCTCAGGGTCATGTCGAGCCGCTCGACCGGCAGGATCCGGTCCATGCGCAGCGCGATGAGCTGTTTGACGAAGCGCCGAAGATCCGCGTGCTTCTCGACCAGCGCCCAATCGAACCAGGAGATTTCGTTATTCTGGCAGAAAGCGTTGTTGTTGCCGCCTTGAGTTCGCCGCACCTCGTCTCCCATCAGCAACATCGGTGTTCCGATTGCTAAAAGTGGCAATGTAAGGAAGTTCTTAACCTGCCGGTTGCGCAGCCGCTCTATCTCGGGGTCGCTCGTCGCACCCTCGACGCCACAGTTCCAGCTGGCATTGTGGTTCGCCCCGTCACGGTTCCCCTCGCCGTTCGCCTCGTTGTGCTTACAGTTGTACGAGACCAGATCATTGAGGGTGAAACCGTCGTGGCAGGTGACGAAATTGACGGCTTGCTCGGCTTCGCGCCCCTCTCGCTGGTAGACGTCCGGGCTGCCGGTCAACCTGAACGCCATTGCACGAGCCGTCCCGTTGACACCCTTGAGAAACGCCCGCAGGTCGTCGCGAAACCGCCCGTTCCAGTCCTTCCAACTATCGCCGACAAAATGGCCGACCTGATAAAGGCCGGCGGCGTCCCAAGCCTCGGCGATCAGCTTGACATTGCCGAGGATCGGGTCGGACTCGATGTCCCAAAGGATCGGCGGAGACGCCATCGGGCGGCCGTCCTGATCACGCGACAGGATCGAGGCGAGGTCGAAGCGAAAACCGTCGACATGCATCTCGCTCACCCAATAGCGCAGACTGTCGATAATCAGACGCCGAACGATCGGCTCGTTGGCGTTCAGCGTGTTGCCGCAGCCGGAATAGTCAGCGTAATGAGCTCTGTCCTCCGCCAGGATGTAATAGTTCTCGTTCGCCAGCCCTCGAAAGCAAATGGTGGGACCGTCTTCGTTTCCTTCTGTTGTATGATTGTAGACGACATCGAGGATGAGTTCGATTCCGGCGCGATGAAGCGCCTTGACCATATCGCGGAACTCGTCCAGCGCGCCGAGCGGGCTTTGTCGGGAGCTGTACCCGCTGTGCGGAGCGAAAAACGACAGGGGCTGGTATCCCCAATAGTTGCCGAGGCCGGGAGGACCATCCTCTTCGTCGAAGGCGAAGACCGGGAGAAGTTCGACCGCACTGATCCCGAGGTCCTGGAGGTAGGGGATCTTATCGGTCAGCCCCGCGTAAGTGCCGCGCTTGGACGGCGCGATGTCCGAGTTCGGATGCCGGGTGAACCCGCCCACATGCATCTCGTAGATGACCGTCTCCGCAAAGGGTCGGCCCAGCGGCGCATCCCCTTCCCAGTCATATGCGCTCGTGTCAGCGACCACGCTCCTCAGGGCCGCATCAGCATTGTCCCCCGGGCGCCGAGCGGCCTCTCGGCTGCGTCGCACCGGCCGCGCAATGCATTTCCCGTAAGGGTCCAGCAGCACCTTGTCCGGGTCGAACCGCAGCCCTCGCGCGGGATCGAAAGGTCCGGCCACACGATACGCATAGATCTGACCGGCGGTTACCCCGGGGACAAAGACGTGCCAATAGTGATAGGTACGGTTAGCCCGCGGATCGAGATCGATGACGCGGGCCGGCGCCGGCGCGTCCGGGGACTCGAACAGCAGCAACTGCGCCCCTGTGCTGTGCTTGGCAAAGACGCTGAAATTGGCGCCGCCGGGGGTTAGGGTCGCGCCTAACGGGAAGCTTTTGCCGGGTTCGCCGACCGTGTTCGCAACCCGGTTCATTGGCCTGCCACTATACGCTGCTGACGATCCGTTGGGCGTCATCCAAAATCGCTTGCAGATGCTGCTCGTCCTTGAAGCTCTCCGCGTAGATTTTGTACACGGCCTCGGTTCCCGACGGGCGCGCCGCGAACCAGCCGTTGCGGGTAACGACTTTCAGGCCGCCGATCGGCGCACCGTTGCCCGGCGCGCGGGTGAGCTTTCCGATGATCGACTCTCCGGCCAGATCCAGTGTCGCGACAGCCTCAGGCGATAGCCTTTCGAGCTTTGCCTTTTGCTCTGGCGTCGCCGGCGCATCGATCCGCGCGTAGTGCGCCGTCCCGAACTCCGCTGTGGGCGCAGCATAGTGCTCACCCGGGTCCTTGCCGGTTTGGGCGGTGATCTCGGCGGCCAGCAGGCTCATGATCGGCCCGTCTTTGTCGGTCGTCCAAACCTTGCCATCGCGCCGCAAGAAACTGGCCCCGGCGCTCTCCTCGCCGCCAAAACAGTACGAGCCGTCGAACAATCCCGGCGCAAACCATTTGAAGCCAACCGGCACCTCAGACAGGCGGCGACCGAGCCGGTCAACGACGCGATCGATCATGCTGCTGCTGACCAAGGTCTTTCCAACCGCTGCCTCCGTCGGCCAGTCGGGGCGGTGCGTCAGAAGATAGAGGATCGCTACAGACAAGTAATGGTTGGGGTTCATCAGCCCCGCACTCGGGGTGACGATGCCATGCCGATCGGCGTCCGGGTCATTGGCGAAGGCGACGCGGTAGCGGTCCTTGAGGCCGACGAGCCGCGCCATCGCGTAGGGGCTGGAGCAATCCATGCGAATGGCGCCGTCGTGGTCGACGGTCATGAAGGAGAAGGTCGGATCGACCTGCGGATTGACCACCGCGATGTCGAGTTTGTAGATCGTGTTGATTGGCTCCCAGTAATGCACGGCGGCGCCGCCAAGCGGATCGACGGCGAGCTTGAGGCCGGCGGTTCGAATAGCCTCCATGTCCACGACATTGCGCAAATCGTTGACGTAGGGAACGACAAAATCTTCCTGGCGCGTCGTTTCCGCATTGATCGCAGCGGCAAATGCCACCCGTTTCACGTTGGCGTTACGGTCCTTTAGCAATTCATTGGCGCGATGCTCGATCCACCCGGTCACGTCGGTATCGGCCGGCCCGCCATTGGTCGGGTTGTACTTGAACCCACCATCCTCCGGGGGGTTGTGAGATGGCGTAATGACAATGCCGTCGGCCAGTCGATCATTGCGTGAACGGTTGTGAACGATGATCGCATGCGAGACGACCGGCGTCGGTGTGAAGCCGTCATCACGCTGAATGACGGTCTGGACCTCGTTGGCCGCCAGGACTTCGAGCGCGGTACGCTGAGCTGGACCGGAAAGCGCATGCGTGTCCTTGCCCATGTACAGCGGGCCCTCAGTCGCGTGCGCGACACGATAGTCGCAGATGGCCTGGGTGATCGCCAGAATGTGGGCTTCGGTGAACGAAGCGCGAAAGGGCGAGCCGCGATGCCCGCTGGTGCCGAAGCTGACCTGCTGGGCGGGATCATCAAGATCCGGCCGGCATTCGAAATATTCCCGTTCGAGCCGAGACAGGTCGACCAGCATCTCCTTCGGCGCCGGCTTGCCGGCGAGCGGTGAAATGTCCATTTGCGTCGTCCTTTCTATAGCACCGGACAGGGTTTCGCGTTCCAGATCTCGGCCGCGTATTGGGAGATCGTCCGGTCGCTGGAAAACTTCCCGGAACCCGCTACGTTCAAAATCGCGTTACGCGCCCACCCGTCGCTATCCGCATAGAGCTCGCGGAGCCGCTGATCCGCATCGAGATACGATTTGAGGTCGGCGAGATGCATGTAGTGGTCGCCGTGTGCGAGCAGCGCGTCATGGATGGGTGCGAAAATCCCAGGCTCATAGCGGCTGAAATAGTCGGACGAGATCAGGTCCAACGCAGCGCGGGTTTCCGGGTCGTTGTCGTGATGCCAGTGCGGGCTGTACCAGGCGGCGCTGTCCGCCACCTGTTGCGCCGTGAGGCCAAACAAGAAGAAATTTTCTTCGCCGGCTTCCTCCGCCATCTCGATCGTCGCACCGTCGCGCGTGCCGATCGTCAGCGCTCCGTTCATCATGAATTTCATGTTGCTCGTGCCGCTGGCTTCGTAGCCGGCGGTCGAGATCTGGTTGGAGACGTCGGCGGCAGGGATCAGCCGCTCGGCCAGTGAAACATTATAGTCGGGCAGAAATACGACCTTCAGCCGACCTCGCGTCGCCGGGTCCCCGTCGACCGTGCCGGCGAGGTTGTTGATGAATTTGATGATCAGCTTGGCGAGGTGATAGGCCGGCGCCGCTTTGCCGGCAAAGAAGAAGGTTCGGGGCGGCACGTTCAGATCGGGATTTTCCCGCAGCCGATTGTAGAGAACGATGATGCGCAGTGCGTTGAGCAGCTGCCGCTTGTATTCGTGGATCCGCTTGATCTGACAGTCGAAAATAGTGTCCGGATCGACTGTCTGGCCCGAAGTCGACCTGAGCCAGTCGGCAAACTTGCGACTTGGCATCGCGCTTCGCCTTGAGAAACGCGCTGCGAAAGGCGCTATCGTCGGCAAGCGGCCGCAGTTTGCTCAATTGGCCGAGATCGGTCATCCAACCCTCGCCGATCGTGCCGCTGATGGTGCGAGCGAGCTCCGGGTTGGCCAGCAACAGCCAGCGTCGCGGCGTGACCCCATTGGTCTTGTTGTTGAACCGCTCCGGAAACATCTCGGCCAAGTCGCTTGACCGTCATTGTGCGCAGCAGCTCGGAGTGAATAGCGGCGACGCCGTTGGTGCTGTGCGAGCCGACAATGGCCAGGTTCGCCATTCGGACCTTTGCGCTCCGGACCCTCCTCGATCAGGCTGATGCGGCCGACACGTGCCTCGTCGCCCGGATACCGGCGCCGGACATCGTCGAGAAAGCGGCGATTGATCTCGAAGATTATCTCGCAGCTGCCGCGGCAGCATTTGCTCGAAAATAGTAGAGCGGCCATTTTTCGAGAGCTTCGGGCAATAGCGTGTGATTGGTGTAGGCCAAAGTCCGTTGCGTAATATCCCAGGCCTGATCCCACTCCAGATGCACCTCATCGAGCAAAATGCCGCATCAGCTCGGGCACCGCCAAGGTCGGGTGTGTATCGTTGAGCTGGATCGCGACCTTGTCGGGGAATTTGCTCCAGTCGGCATTGTCGTGCTGGAACCGCCGCACGAGATCGGCCAGCGAGCAGGCCACCAGAAAATACTCCTGCGCGAAGCGCAGCGCCTGCCCCAACTCGGTAGAGTCGTCGGGGTACAGCACCCGCGTCAGCGTATGGGCCGCCAACGCTCCGACCAATGCGCCGACAAAATCGCCGCTGCTGAATTCCTGAAAGTCGAAATAGTCGTGGGTCGCAGCCCCCCACAGGCGCAGCGTGTTGATGGTTTTGCCACCGTAGCCGATCACAGGCCGATCGAACGGAACACCGATCAGGGTAGAGGGTCTGCCCGGCACCGCCTGCAACCTACCGCCGTGCATCTCGAACGAGCAGTTGAGTTTGATTTCGACGGTCTCGTTGGGACGGGGGACCTCCCACGGATCTTGGCGACGCAGCCAGTTGTCTGGCTGTTCGTGCTGCCAGCCGTCTTCGATCGACTGCCTGAACATGCCGTATTCGTAGCGCAGCCCATAGCCCATCGCCGGAAGCTGCATCGTCGCCATCGAGTCGAGAAAGCAGGCGGCAAGCCGCCCGAGACCGCCGTTCCCAAGGCCGGCGTCAGGCTCCTGTTCCAGCAGCCCGAGCCAGTCGAGGTCTCTTTGCTGGACGGCTCGTTGAACAAAGGGGTCAAGCAGGAGGTTGGTTATGTTATTGCCGAGGGAACGACCGATCAGAAATTCCATCGACAAATAATAGATCCTCTTAGGATTTTCTCGATCGTAGGCGCGCTCGGTCTGCACCCACCGTTGCGACAGCTACATCCCTGACCGATCGGGCAGCCGCCTCAAACCGCTCGCGCGCTCCGGCGGCAACCGGATCGATGACGTCGTCAAAGAGCAGATGCCGCTCGTATAGCGCATCGGTATGGCCGGAGAACCGGATCGGACCGCAGCCGTACTGGGTGAGGAGGTTCGGGGCGGGATTCGAACTCGCTGAACCCCGAGCATCAGCCTCCTTGGCATCGTTCATAATTGGCGCTCTCCCTTGTCTGCACGCCTCTGCCTAACCCTGGAGCTTCCGTTCTCCGCCCACCGTGCGGCACCAGCCGAGGCGATAGTTGTGGCTAGGCGGCCCTCCCGCGGCGATATGCGGTTTCTTGGGGCAGCCTGGAACAGCCCGAGACGGTATTGTGGCGGAGAGGGAGGGATTCGAACCCTCGGTCCCCCGCAAAGGGGACAACGGTTTTCGAGACCGCCCCGTTCGACCGCTCCGGCACCTCTCCCGCGCTGGTTCGCCGGCGCACTGAACGCCGATCCGCGATCCGGGATGCTGCCGACACTATCCCAGGGTCGGCACTTCGGCAACCGCATCAAAAGGCGGCCGCCGGCGCGCGACCCAATCCTAGTCCTCGCACCGATGGACCGCGATGCGCTAGCCTGCTCCGCGTCTCGTTACTCATCGGGAGGCGTCAGATGAGCGCGCTAACGGATTATGCGGACAAGTACCAGAGCGCACGGCTGGAGCGCAGGGATGGCATCCTGCTGGTCACGCTCCACACCGAAGGCCAGTCTTTGCGCTGGGGCTTTCTGCCGCATGGCGAGCTGCCCGAACTGTTTCACGATATCGGCGCCGACCGCGACAACCGGGTTGTGATCCTGACCGGGACCGGCGCCGAATTCTCCGGCCCGCGCGCAACCCCGGGAACCTCTTCCTTCCCGTCGCGGCCGTCGATCGAGCGCATCGACCGCATCCATTGGGAGGGCCGCCACCTGCTGATGAACCTGCTCAACATCGAGATACCGGTGATCAGCGCGATCAACGGCCCGGCCTGGCGCCATTCCGAGATCCCGCTGCTGTGCGACATCGTGCTCGCGGCCGACACCGCGCAGTTCCAGGATTCGGCGCATTTCATGTCGGACGTGGTGCCGGGCGACGGCATGCACATCGTCTACCCGCTGCTGTTGGGCATGAACCGCGGCCGCTATTTCCTGATGACCGGGCAGACGCTCGACGCTGCCGAGGCATTGCGGCTGGGGCTCGTCGCCGAGGTATTGCCGCCCGACAAACTGATGGCGCGCGCCTGGGAACTGGCCGAGGGGCTGACCAAGAAGCCGACTTTGCTGCTGCGTTACACCCGGCTTCTCTTCACCGAATATCTGCGCCGCCAGATGCACGACCTCCTCGGCTACGGCCTCGCGATGGAGAGCCTGGCGCTGATCGAAAAACCCGAAGCGCCCGGCGGCGCGTGACGGCCCGCAACCGATGAGCGAAGACCGTCTACGCCGCTGGATGGAGGCGAACCGGCTGAATTGGGATGACCGCACCGCGATACATCTGCGCAACAGCTCGGGCTTCTACGCGATCGACCGGGTCAAGTCCGGCGACGACCTCTTTCACGGCTGCGAGGACGCCGAACTTGGCGAGGTCACGGGTAAGCGCCTTATTCATCTGCAATGCCATTTCGGCCTCGACACGATACGCCTGGCTAGGCGCGGAGCCAACGCCACCGGGCTTGATTTCTCCGCTCCCGCGCTCGCGGCAGCCCGCGCGCTGGCGGCCGAACTCAAAGTCGCCGTACGCTTTGTCGAGGGGAATGTCTACGACGCACCGTCACTGCTCGAAGGTGAAGCGCACGACATCGCCTTTGTCACCTGGGGCGCGATCATCTGGCTGCCCGACATCCGCCGCTGGGCGCAGATCGTCGCCGGATTACTCGCGCCGGGCGGATGGCTTTACCTCGCCGAGGGACACCCTTCGACCTTGTCGCACGAAGAGGTCGACGGCCGGCTGGTGGCCTCCGGCTCCTGGCGCACAGAACCGGCCGCACCCTTCGTCTATGACGAGCCGACGACCTACACGGGCGACCTCACCCCGCTCGCCCATCCGCGCAGCTACGAGTGGTGCCACCCGCTGAGCGCCATCATCGGGGCATTGCTGGAAAGCGGGCTTCGTCTCGACTTCTTCCACGAGCACGAGGCCTTGCCGTGGCGGCACTTTCCGATGATGGTCCCGGCCGGCGAGCGGCTTTACCGCCTTCCTGACGGCCATCCGACCGTGCCGCTGGCATTCTCATTACGCGCCACGAAGCCGGTTGATCAGGGCCGGTTGTCGCTTCCTTCCGCAGCTTCGGCGAGGCGGCGGTAGCGCGCGCGGTTAAATCGCAGCGCAGATCGCGCGGTGTTCGCCCTGGATCATATCCGCGGTCGGCTCGGTCATGATCCCGCAGATGGAAAAGACCGGCTACCCGCGGGGTTTTCGCCACCAATGTGACGATCAGCGCCTCGGTCCAGCCGCTTCTCGTTCCGCCCAGCCACAACGCCGTCATCTACTCACTGGCGACCGGGGGCACGATCTCGATCATCAGCCTGTTCATGGTCGGAGTGGTCCCGGGTTGGCCTGTGCCATCCACCGGTCGGATTAATCCTATTTGTCGGCTGCGCTGTCGGGCGGGTGACGATCGAACAGGTCGTGCGCGAGATCTGGCCGTTTTATGCCGTCATGTTCGCGGTGTTGATGCTGGTCACTTACATTCCAGCGATTTCGTTGTGGCTGCCTCGTATGCTGTCGTTGTGAGGCAGCGAGGGAGGGGGTTGATGGCGGCGCCGAAAAACATCCTGTTCATCATGTGCGACCAGCTGCGTTTCGATTATCTGGGCTGCTACGGCCATCCGCGCCTCGCTACCCCGAACATCGACGCGCTGGCGGCGCGTGGCGTGCGCTTTACCAGTGCCTATGTCCAGTCGCCGATCTGCGGCCCCTCGCGCATGAGCTTTTACACCGGCCGCTACATGCGCTCGCACGGCTCGAACTGGAACGGCTTTCCCTTGCGTGTCGGCGAGCCGACCCTGGGAGACCATCTGCGCGAGATTGGCGTGCGCAATGTACTAGTCGGCAAGACCCATATGGCTGCAGACATCGAGGGCATGGCGCGGCTCGGCATCGACCCCGGCTCGGCAAACGGCGTTCATCTCGCGCAGTGTGGCTTCGAGCCGTATCGAGCGCGACGACGGTTTGCACCCCACGGGCCGTCCCCGGCCGCGCTATCAAGCCTATCTGCAGCGAACAAGGTTTTGAGGCTCGCCAATCCGTGGGAGGAACGGGCTAATTCTGCTGAGGGCGACGATGGCGCGATCCTAAACGGCTGGCTGCTGGCCCATGCCGACAAGCCGGCGCGGATCCCCGAAGACCACTCGGAAACGCCGTATACCACGCGGCGCGCGATGGCGTTTATCGACGAAGCATCGCGCGACGGCCGGCCTTGGTGCCTGCACCTCTCCTACATCAAACCGCACTGGCCCTATATCGCGCCGGCGCCCTACCACGCGATGTACCGCGCCGGCGACGTTCTGCCTGCGCTGCGCACAGAGGACGAACGCGCCGATCCTCATCCAGTCTACCGCGCGCTGATGGCGATGCGGCCGTCGCGCAACTTTTCTCGCGCCGAGGCGCGCGCGCGGGTGATCCCGACCTATATCGGCCTTATCAAGCAGATCGACGACCAGTTGGGCGTGCTGTTCCGCTTTCTCGACGAGCGTGGCCTCACCAACGACACCATGATCGTCTTCACCTCCGACCACGGCGACTATCTCGGCGATCATTGGCTGGGCGAGAAGGATTTCTTTCACGATTGTGCGGTCAAGGTGCCGCTGATCGTTGCCGATCCGCGCCCGCAGGGCAATGCTGCGCGGGGTACGGTGTGCGAGGCATTGGTCGAGGCGATCGACCTGGTGCCGACCTTTCTCGAATATTTCAGGCGACGAAGCAAAGCCGCATGTCGTTGAAGGACGATCGCTGATGCCGTTTCTGCGCGGCGAGACGCCGGCCGAATGGCGGCAATGCGCGTTTTCCGAATACGACTACGCGATGCTGGAGGCGCGGCTGACCTTGAATCAGCCGATCGGCGACTGCCGGCTGTTTATGGTGTTCGACGGACGCTGGAAATACATCCACGCGATCGGATTTCGGCCGCTGCTCTACGATCTTGCTACCGATCCCCAAGAATTTCACGATCTCGGCGCCGACCCGCGGCACGCAAGAGAAAGCGCGCGGCTGCGCGAGGCTCTGTTCGATTGGGCTCTGCGCGACCACACCCGGATAACAATGCCGGATCACAAAATCGCCGCCTATGCCAACAGCCAGCAACTTAAATCAGGGATTCTGATCGGCTATTGGGACGAGATGGAACTCGCCGACGCCAGAGCGAAGATTGCACCTGTCTGACGCGCTGACGCCCGGTTCGGCGGCGTGTCACACCTATTCGTGGTTAAATTCTCAAATATGAATTGCAACCAGGATCGAAACACCGCAATATGTTGCCGGCATCGTTATGTCCCCCCAACGATGCATTCGCGCCTGTCGGCAGGGCAAACCGGCAGACGAGCAGAAGCCCCGGTCTCCCCCGACCGGGGCTTTTCTGTGCCGGCCCGTGACCAGCGGGAAACATCATTCTCTGGCGCCAACCATTCGGTGATCTCTACAATGGCCGGCGACATCTTGTCAGATAAGGAAGCGACAATGGTGCTCGATCCGGATGCCGAGCGGGTTCTCGAAATGGTGCGTCAGTCCGGCAGGCCGCCCTATGATCAGGTGACGCCTGCCGAAGCACGGGCCCTGTTTCGTGCGGCCCGCGACGTGCTCTGCCCAACACCGGCACCGGTGGCCGAGATCCGCGACCTCGCCGCGCCGGGACCGAATGGCGGAGTAGTCCCGCTGCGGCTATATCGCGGTGGGGGTACGGCGTCGGAGCAAATATTACCGGCCCTCATCTATTTTCATGGCGGCGGCTGGGTTGTCGGCGACCTTGATTGCTATGACAGCCTGTGCCGTCACCTCGCCAACGCCGCGCGATGTGCGGTCGTCGCGGTCGATTACCGCCTGGCGCCCGAGCACAAATTCCCGGCGGCCATCGACGATTGTCTCGCCGCCACCCGATGGGTTGCCGAAGCCGGCGCGACAGTTCGCATCGACAACAACCGGCTCGCGGTTGGTGGCGACAGCGCCGGCGGCAATCTTGCCGCCGTGGTCAGTCTGTTGGCTCGCGATTGCGTCATGCCGCTGCTGCGCGCACAGCTGCTGCTCTACCCGTCCGTCGATTTCGCCATGAACCGGGCCTCCATAGAGCGGTTTGCCGAAGGCCATCTATTGACGCTGGCGACGATGCGGTGGTTTGCGGGGCATTACTTGCGCGGAACCGAAGACGTCACCGACTGGCGCGCCTCGCCGTTGCGCGCGCCCGATCTTTCGCGGGTCGCGCCGGCCTTCGTGTTGACGGCGGGTCACGACCCGCTGTGCGATGAGGGGCAGGCCTACGCCCAACGCTTGCAGGACAATGGGGTGGCGGTCAGGCAGCTGCATATTCCCGATCAGATCCACGGCTTTCTGACGATGGGTAGGATCATTCGCGCCGCCGGGCCGGCGCTCGACGAGATCGGAGCTGCACTGAGAGCCTCATTCGACGAGAGTTGAAGCAGGTCCAGCCAAACGATCGCTTTCGTCCAGTCGCCCTTCGCCGGTCACGCCGCCGGTATCCGGCCCTGCCGCAAATGACCACTCGCCAATGGCTGCGTCTAGTGCTGGTGGGCCTGGGCGCCTCGGTCGTTCCACTCGATACCGCGGTCAATATCGGCTTTCCCGACATCACTCACAGTTTCGGCCTGCCGATCCGGATGATCCAGTGGGTCGTGATCTGCTACGTCCTGACCTATGCGAGCCTGATGCTGGCCTTTGGCCGGGTCGGCGACATTTTTGGCCACGCCCGGGTGTTTCGCGCCGGGCTCGCTTGGAGCGTCGCGGCATTCCTGTTGTGCGCCGTCCGCGCCGGCCTATGGCTGGCTGCTGTTCTTCCGCTTTCTGCAAGGGATCGGCGCCGGCTTGGTGATCAGCGTCGCGCCGGCATTGGTGACCGGGCTGTTTCCCGAGCACCGACGCAGCCGCGCGGTCGCCGCGTTCACGATGATCTTCGCGCTGAGCCTCTGCGGCAGGTCCGCTGCTCGGCGGAGCGCTCGTCAGCATCTGGGGATGGCCCGCGGTTTTCTGGTTTCGCGCGCCGATCGCGCTAGTGGCGCTGCTATTTCTCAGAGGATTGCCGCCGCCATCGCGCGCCAGTAGCGCGCGAGCCGCTCGACCTGATCGGGGCCGGTTTGCTGGCGCTCGCGATCAGCACCCTGCTGCTGCTGGTCAATGCATTGCCGCGGATTGGCCAGGGCGACTAACTGGCGGTTGCCGCTGCTTGGCGCTCGCCCTTGCCAGTTTTTTCGCATTTCTGCACCGGGAGGCCCGCATCGCTGCACCGGTCATCAACCTCGAATTTTTTCGCAGCCTCGGCTTCGTCATGGTCAATTTCGCCAGCGTGCTGATTTATCTGATCGAGCTTTTCGGTGCTGCTGTTCGTACCCTATTATCTCGTCCGCTTTACGACGTTGTCGTTGCCGTTGGCCGGCGCCGTGCTGGCCGCTTCTTTTGCCGGGAGCATGGCCGCATCGCCGCTAGCGGGCGGATGATCGAGCATCTTGCCGCCGAGCGCGTCGCCCTGCTCGGCGCCGTACTGGGCGGCGCCGGGCTATTTCTGATCGGCAGCTGGAACGCCGCCCCGATATTGTCCGTAATCCTGATGGCGTCTCGCGCTCGCAAGGGTTCGGCGTCGGCCTGTTTCAGGTCGCCTATATGGATGTAGTTATCGGCGACGATCCCGCGGCAGCATCGCGGGGTCGCCGGGCAGCGTGGCGATGCTGACCCGCACACTTGGGATCGTTTCGGGGGCAACGCTACTGACGCTCGTCTTCCACGGTATCGAGACCTCGGCGCTTGCCGGCGGGCACAGCGCAACCGATGCTTTTCTCGATGCTTTTCGCGCCACTTTTTGCGTCGCCGGCCTGTGTTCGGCGTTGACCGGCGTAGCAATCGCGCTGGCGGCTCGAGCCCGCTGAATGCAGCCGCGGATTACTCGTCTTCGAGGGTGAACCCGACTTTGAGGATCACCTGGTAATGCGCCACCTTGCCGTCCTCGACATGGCCGCGGGTCTGTGACACCTCGAACCATCCGACCTGACGCAGGGTGCGCGACGCCCGCCCGACGGCGTTCTGGATCGCCTCCTCGATGCTCTTCTCCGAGGAGCCCGCGACTTCGATGATCCGATACACATGGTCTGGCATCTGCTTCCTCCTTTGGCGGCCGGGCCCTGGTTGATCCTGAGGTAACGCCCGCGCGTCACTTCGTCCCGCCGGTCCGAATTTAAACCCCTGCAGCCCGGCCATCAGGCGCTATTCTGTCAGGCGCTTCGACACCTAAAGCGATGGAGGACCGAAATGCCAGTGACGATGTATCACAACCCGCGCTGCAACACCTCGCGCAAGACGCTGGCGCTGCTGCGCGAAAAGCGGGGTCGAGCCGGTCATCATTGAGTATCTGAAGACGCCGCCTACCGCTGCCGAGCTGAAAAAGATCCTCGGCCAGCTGAACATCCCCGCGGCCAAACTGGTGCGCAAAAAGGAGGCTGCGGCGGCCGGGATCGACCCGAAGGCGCTCTCCGAAGACGCGCTGATCGCGGCGATGGTCAAGAACCCGATCGTCATCGAACGGCCGATCGTGATCTCCGGCGGCAAGGCCGCCCTCGGCCGCCCGCCCGAAGCGGTGCTGTCGGTGGTGTAACGAGTTATTAATCGCGCCGCGTCTTGGCCGTGTATTCGGCGGCGGGAAAGGTGCCGCCCTGGTAGTGCTCGGCGATCGGGTCGGCCGGCTGGCCAGCTTCGGCCGCCAGCACCGCCTCGGCGTAGGGCTCAGAATCGTCCTGCGGCTTGTAGCCGAGACGATAGGCGTTTGAATTGTCGTACCACGAGCGCCGGTTGTTCGAGACGCCATAGACGATCTCGTAGCGGACTTCCGGGTGTTCGAGCCCGATGCGCACGAGCTGGGTCAGGTCGCGCGGGCTGATCCAGATCGACAGCCGCCGCTTGTCGATCGGCCGCGTCCCGAAATTGCCGATCCGCACGCACAGAAACCCGATGCCCGTGCTTATCGGCAGTAGAGGCTGGCGATCGCCTCGGAAAACGCCTTGCTGAGCCCGTAACGGCTGTCCGGCCGCGGCACGACCCGGTGGTCGATCGTCTGCGCCCGCGGGTAAAAGCCGACCGCGTGATTGCTGGTCGCCATGACGATGCGCTGCACGCCCGCGCGCCGCGCCGCCTCGAACACATTGTAGACGCCGACGATGTTCGATTCGAGGATCACATCCCAGGTGTTCTCGCCGGAATTGCCGCCGAGATGGATGATGCCGTCGACCCCCTCGACCATGCGCTCGACCGCCGCCATGTCGGAAATCTCGGTCTGGTCGACCTCTTCGCCGTCGCGCGCCGGCGCCAACGCCACCCGATCGGACAGCCGCAGCACCGGATAAACCCCGCGCAACGTCTCGCGCAGCGACCGCCCAATCCCGCCGCCCGCCCCGGTAATCAATACCCGATGCATCGCGATCCTCCTCTCGACGTTAGCGGTCCCTGCACGACCTATTGAGCGCGCGGCTCGAAATCCGCACCACGTTCTCGTCCAACCCTACAAGGCCGGCTCGCCGTGAGCAGTTAGGCCGTTGCTGGCCAACGGCACGGCTTGCAAGGCCTTATCAGCGCTGCTGAGCAGATCGCGCTCTCGCAAGACATCCATCAGCTGCTCGATTGTCGATTTCGCAACCTCGTCGGAACCTTGCACCAGCTTCATCCAAAAAGCCGGATCGTAGAGATTATGGCTCGGATTCTCGTAACCGACCCAAATTCCCCGATCTTTCTTCCAGTGTCCGGGCAGCACGCGACACACGGCTTGAACTTCCGGGAGGGAACCAGGATCGGGATCCGCCTTTGAGCACGTCATCCCGGCATACAATTTCTGATTTTCATAGAAGACGCCTATCTGGAGATGCTGGCGATCAGGCGAGATACCCCTTCTAACCAGAAACACGCCATCTCCAGCTGTTCTTGGATTCTTCTCCCGGCGATCTTTGCCGTCGATATGAAAAACGTCAGCCAAATTTAGCTCAGCGATCCTTGTCTTAAGCGCTCTGGCGACACCGCGCCAAAAAAGTTGGAGCAGTTGGTTCTTCGCCTCCTCCATTGCCCACGCTATCTCCCACGCACAGGAGAAATTCTCGGGTTTAAGAAATTCTATAATATCTTGATTGGGCATGGTGCGATCTCTGCTTAACGATTTCACGATCAGCCGATATTGTCGGAGATTTCCGCGCAAGGTGATCGCTGCCTCCGGCAGCTCGATTTGCTTGATCCATGGACCGGCAATTATCCCTTTGACATAGGTAGGCGCTACCGATAGAATGCGCGGCAGATAAGGACAAGCCGCGATGAACCTGACCGATCCGATCTTTACCGACGAAACCAAAGCGCGGGAGCACTTCGAAGCGATCCGCTGGCCGGATGGTCCTTACTGCCCGCATTGCGGCGAGACGGAACGCGTCTATCGGCTTAACGGCAAGTCGCACCGGCCCGGGTTGCTTCACTGCAATGCTTGCGACGAAGCGTTTACGGTCACAGTCGGCACGGTCATGGAACGCAGCCATGTCCCACTGAATAAGTGGGCGCTGGCGTTCCGGTTGATGTGCAGCAGCAAGAAAGGCGTCTCGGCCCACCAGCTTCATCGCACGCTTGCCGTAACCTACAAGACGGCTTGGTTCATGGCGCACCGTATCCGCGAGGCGATGCGCCCTGATCGCCGATGACGGACCAGCTCGGCGGGGCGAACAAAGTGGTTGAGGTTGACGAAACCTATGTCGGCGGCAAAGCGCGGAACCGCAAGAACCACGTGCCGCCGAAGGAAGCCGTTGTTGCGCTGGTTGAGCGGGATGGCCGCGTGCGCTCGCACCATGTGCCGAGCGTGAACGGCGCAACGTTGAAGCCGATCCTGAAAGCCGAAATCGACAAAGCGTCCTACGTCATGACCGATGATAGCCCCGTCTACCCGCCGATCACTGATGAGTTCGCCGGACACGGCACAGTCAACCACTCGATCGAGGAATATGTGCGCGGCGACTTCTGGCACACCAACACGGTCGAAAGCTATTTTTCGATCCTCAAGCGCGGCGTGATCGGCACCTATCATCACGTCTCGGCGGAACACCTGAATCGGTATCTCGGCGAGTTCGATTTCCGCACAACGAGCGGATTGCGCTCGGCGTGAACGATACCGAACGCACGCGAAAAGGCAATTAGAGGGCGCGGCCGGGAAACGGCTCACCTATCAACAAACTGGTCGCGGAGGGGAGGAAATCCCGTTCTAAGCGCCCGCATCGGCGGCAGGCTTCGGCGGCGGGCGATCCGCGCCAGTTGGTTTTGCCTTTTCGGGCGAGGATGACGAACGGTAGCCTGCGGCTTTGGCGGCGTCGTGAGCGCACGGCGCAACGCCTCGTTCATGCGCCGTTCGGCTTCCTCGTCGCTGTATTGGTCGTTCATATTTTTGGATGATAGCATGACCGCGCCTGGAATTGGCCAAACCGAATGGCAAACTCTGAAAGATGATTTTTCTCGTGAACTTGGCCGAGCCGTGGCCGCTTGGAGCTACCTCGAATTTGGATTTGCCACATATTTTCAGCGTCTTACGAAAATGGAAATTGTGACGGCCAGACGCATCTTCTACTCCATAGGTGGATTCGACGGACGAGCACGCGCCCTCATAAGCGTTCTTGGCTGGGTAAAGACCGAGCCAGAGTTTATAGGAGACTTTCTCAACAAGAGCATAGGAAAGGCCCGAGCCTATTCCGCAACTCGCAACTTTATCATGCATGGCGATGTCCTTGAGGTAGATTTTGATAAATCAAAATACTACGGTCAGGTAATACTGCTCAACGGAAGGCAGCCGTGGCAAGCGGACCCGCCTGACGATGAAGTGATGACAAAACATCAGCTTATCCTATCTTGGGAAAATTTTGGCATTTTAGCTGGGTGTGTCCATAGCGGATTGAATTGGGACGGGACAGATACGCCTCGATCTCCCGCAAGATTGATTGAGCTAATTGCTGGATTGCCTCGCGAGGCTCATAAAACGAGATTAGACCCGAGCCTCGGAGAACGCTTTCAGTCAAACGTAATATCTCTCCGTCATTGGAGATAGGTGGCGGGGCGCTCATCGCGCATCCGCCTTGCGCCGGCCTGTCGCCGGCATACTACATCTTGCGGTGCCTACGTCAAAGGGATAATTCCCAAGACGATCATTAGTCGAGAAGATGGCGTTTGAGAATATTCCGGTGATCCGGAGCAAGGCAGCGTTCGGGGCAGATGCGACCAGGCTCATGGACGAAATACTCAAAAATCCACGGAATCCGGCAGGCTGGGCTTCAACTTTTGTAGAAGTAAGTCGGTTCGCCCGCGCATCGCTGCGTGAAGGGGCTTGGTTAGCACTTTGTTTGGCAATAGTTAGCAGCCAACCCGAGCACGTCGCATTTGCCGGGGAGAAAGTCGATCAACTCCTTAGACGGCCTGCTTCCCCACTCAGGTCCGGCGTTAACGATGGTGTGGAGCTCTGGTCGCTTCCCTTGGCACTCAGCGCCTGCGGTGATTTGGAAGGCGCAATAGAAGCGTGCGAACATATAATCCAGACATTCACCACAGTGGGAGAGGAGACCTTAACGGTTGTAAAATTTAACCTTGCTAACTTTCTCGTCGAGCAGGCTTGCTTTGGCTCGCCGTCCGAAGACGAAGACCCTGCCACTATACGGACGCGTATTGAAGCGCTCCTCTCTGACCGTGCCTCGCTCGAGAGCAAGGACCCTGGGGCATTTTACGATTTGCGAGGGATGATGGAGGTGGCTTTTTCCGACGACCCGGCCGCTCTTCGGCGTGCGATCGACCTAATTTACCAAGGCAGGCAACCCTCTAAACCCGACGATGTAGCGATCGCAGACGCTTATTTCGAGCTTCACACTCGCCTCGCTTGGCGGCGGCTGCTTGAAATAGAAGCTGCTCAACCAGGGAAGATTACGTAGGAGCGCCTCAACCGTCACGGGCGACGCGGCAACTTACCTATCGGACGAGCCATGTTACTCTCCTGGGCAATCCACTTCGTACACACCGACCTACGTAGTCCCCTGCCGACGAAGATACAAGCCTGAAAATTTGTAACGGGTCCGAGGATTTTCTCCGAAGTAGGATATGCGAAGCGGTTCATCGACGAACCTAGAGGGCTGGGCAGCCACGGTACCCTCTGTTTTCCAGTGTAGGCTTAGATTAGGGCCGGCCCTCCACGAATTCGATGCTGCTGGGTACCGAGCCGACCCGGCCTGGATTTCAACAATAATCCCAACAGCTTTGTCATTGCAAAGAAGCGCCGCGATCACGCATTTAGATTGGCAATGCTCGGTTTGGATAAGATTGCTTCGCTGTGCTCGCGGCGACAACGACGGTGGAGCTCGGCTCCCTACGAACCCCACCCGTGCAAGGGCCATCGAGGAGTTGCGGCGGATGGTGCTGGCGGCGCTCGGCGGGCATGATGCGGCGGTGTGCCCGTGGTTCGTGCGCCCGCGGCGAGCCGCGCCAGCGCAGCGACATCGCGATCCTACCGCGGGCCGAGCTTCCTTCCGGCTTCTTCGGCGAGCTGGAAGCGGATATCGAGGAAAGCACGATCCCCTACGATGTCGATCTCGTCGATCTGCGGCAAGCCGATCCCGCGCTCGTCGACGAAATCCGCCGCGAGGGTGTGAAGTGGCGGGATTGATTAATTGAGCAGCCGGCGAGCTTCTTCCAACTTTGCTTCCACTCTCTCCTGGGCAGCAATTGCCTTTCCTTTAGCTATTTTCAGACCGTGATTACGTGCCTTGAGCCCGCATTCCCCGGATGCCGCGCCGAATTTGAGGCCTACACGACAATTATGGGGTAGAATTCAGCATCTTGTGGGGGATCGAGCGGGGCAGCGATGGCGGACCCGGCGGGTGAAGCGGACAAGGGAGCGCTGAGGCTCGATTTCGACCGTCGTCTGCTGCTGCAATTTCGTGGTTCCGTCGATCACCTCTGATGCCGGGCTGCTGCGCCTACCGCGAGCTGGATGACGCGCTGGGACTGACCGATACGGGGTGCCGATACGCTGGCCGACGCGCGCACCGGCAAGAACGGCCGCCATCGGTTGGTCGGGCTTGCTGCGGCAATCGGTATTCGGGCGGCTCGCCGGCTACGAGGATGTGAATGACGCCGAGCGGCTGTGCCGCGACCCGGCGATGCGCTGGGTGGTCGGCGACCGGGCGATCACTGGGTCTGCCGCTTCGGCCAGCCAGATGGGCCGCTTCGAGACGAAATGGCTGAGCCGACCGGAGAACCTCGCCGCGCTCGCCGATCTGCCCGGCCAGTGGATCGACAAGGTGCACCGGCGGCGACCGCCGCAAGACCATCGTGCTCGACATGGATTCGAGCGAGAGCCCGACCTACGGCGAGCAGGAAGGCAGCGCCTACAACGGCCATTTTGGCTGTACCTGCTATCACCCGCTGTTCGTGTTCAACCAGCTCGGCGATGTGGAGCGGTGCGCCCTGCGGCCGGGCAACGTACACAGCGCCGATGGCTGGCGCGCGGTGCTGGAGCCGGTGATCGCCCGCTACCGGGGCACCGTGAAGCGGCTCTATTTCCGCGGCGACGCGGCCTTCGCCAATCCCGAGATGTACGAGTTCCTCGAAGCCGAGGACATGGGCTATGCGATCCGGCTGCCGGCCAACCGGGTCTTGCAGGACAAGATCGGCTACCTGCTCAAGCGCCCGGTCGGGCGACCGCCGCACGAGGTGCGCCGCTACTATTCCAGCTTCAGCTATCAGGCGCAGAGCTGGAACAAGCCGCGCCGTGTCGTGGCCAAGGTCGAGTGGCACCCCGGCGAGCTTTATCCCGCGCGTCGGCTTCATCGTCACCAACCTGGCGCGACCGGCGGAGCGCGTCGTCGCCTTCTACAATCAGCGCGGCACGGCGGAGCAGTGGATCAAGGAAGGCAAGGGCGCGATCAAGTGGACGCGGCTGTCATGCCGCACCTTCGCCGCCAATGCCGTTCGCCTTCAGCTCCATGCCCTCGCCTACAACCTCGGCAATTTCATGCGGACGCTGGCGATGCCGAAGACGGCGGAGCCGTGGTCGCTGACCAGCCTGCGCGAGAAGCTGATCAAGATCGGCGCGAAGGTCGTCAGCCACGGCCGCTACGTGACCTTCCAGATGGCCGAGGTCGCGGTGCCGCGACAGATGTTCCAGGAAATCCTGTCGCTGATCGCCCGGTTGCGGGCGCCACCCGCGCCGGCATGAAAAGGGGCTTTGGGTCGAAAGGTGCGGAACTACGATGGGAGAGGTGCATCTTGATGAAGGCAAATGAACGGGTTCCCAGCCCGCAGAGAACGCAACCACCAGTTGTTCTGCCAGCACAGCCGTTCGCCGGCAACTTTATTGCCTCGGAGGCGCTAAGAGGGTCAAAATCGCGCCACAACCTCGGGGGAATCCGGGGAATGTCGGTTGAGATAGGCTACCTCCTCCTCTAACGTAGCGAACCGTCGTTCTGCTTCCTCTTTCCAGGCCACGTCAGCCTTTCGATCTCCACTAAGCGCCTCAATCAGGTCATTTATCTTGGCGATGATCTTTCTACCTAACCCGCTGGCAGCTTCTTCATCCATTGGTTCCATTGAATCTCCATCCGGGATGTGTTCGCCGAATAAACTCTGATCGGGGATCGTCAAATTGCCGTCACGGTGTGAGCCGAGGCTGGCGACGACCTTTAGTGGCGCGATCAAGTTCTCGTCGCTCCGGCGGAGGCCGGGACCCAGGGCAGAAGTGGATACCGGCCTTCGCCGGTATGACGGGGTAAATAACTCGCGGGCTAATCTCCGAGCTGCGCCTTCAGGAACGCGGACATGCGGTCCCAGGCCTGGTTGGCGCAGGCGACGTCATAGGCGGCGCTGCGCTCGTTGGCAAAGGCGTGGGCGGCGTCGTAGCGGTAGATCTCGTGGCGGACGCCGGCCGCCTTCAGGGTCTTTTCGAGATCGTCGACCGCGGCGGGCGTGCACCAATCGTCCTTGTTGGCGAAATGGCCCTGGAACGGCACCCGGATCTTGGCCGGGTCGGCGAAATCCTTGGGCGGAATACCGTAAAAGCAGACGCGCGGCGTCGACCTCGGGGACATGCACCGCGGCGGCGATCGTCAGCGCCCCGCCCATGCAAAAGCCCATGACCGCAACCTTGCCGCTCTGGCCCTTCAGATGCATGCGCCGCGCCGCGCAGATCCTGGTGCGTCGCGCCGGGAAAATCGAGGCCGGTCATCAGATGGTTGGCCTCGTCGGGCGAGGTGGTGACGCGGCCCTTGTAGAGATCGGGCGCCAGCGCGTTGTAGCCGGCGCGCGCGAAACGATCGGCGACGCCGCAGATCTGGTCGTTGAGGCCCCACCACTCCTGGATCACGATGATGCCGGGCCGCCCGTGGCCCGCCATCGCCAGATAGCCCTTGGTCGCCCCGCCGTCGGGGCGGGCAAAGTCGGTCATGATGCCCATCGATATTCCTCCTGATCAGGCGTCGGCAAAGGCCGGCATCACCTCCCGCGTGAACAGCTCGATCGAGCGCATCGCCTCGTCATGGCTGATCGTGCCAAAGGCGAAGTCGCAGACATAGTAGTTGACGCCGGTCGCCTCGATCTCGCGCGGCGATGTAGTCGCGCACCTGGGCGGGCGTGCCGGCGATCGCGTCGCCATGCTGCTGCAATACGGCCCAATCCTCGGGCAACGCCGCTTCGAGCGGGAACGGCACGTTATACTTGTGCCACAGCTGGCCCATATGGTGCCGCCACGCCGGATAGCCGCGCCGCGCGGTGTCGAGCGCCTCGGCCTCGGTGTCGGCGATGATGATGTGGCGGTTGACGCCGAGCAGCGGCAAATCGGCCTCGGCGCGGCCCAGTTTCTTCCACTCGGCGCGATAGCTGTCGGTGATCGCGCGCACCTGCTCCGGCGGCCGCCGCGTCACCGTGTTGGCGGCGTTCGCCGCCGCCCAGGCAACGCTCGCCGGGTTGCCGAGCCCGTACCACAGCTCCGGATAGGGCTTCTGAAACGGCTTCATCGCGATCGGCACATGGTCGAAATCGTAGAATTTCGCCGTGATAGGTCAGCTCGTCCTCGGTCAGGCCGATGCGGATCGCCTCGAAGGCCTCGCGGAACTGCGCCGCGCCGGTGGCGAAATCGACGCCGTAAAACCCGACCTCGACCGGCGAGATGCCGCGCCCGACGCCATACATAAAGCGCCCGCCGCTCATCTGGTCGAGCATGCAGATCTCGTCGATCAGCCGCAGCGGATGGTAGAGCGGCAGCAGATAGACCATCGGCCCGAACCGCAATTGCCGTGGTGCGCTGCGCCACCGGCGGCGAGAAACACGCTCGGCGACGGCGCATAGCCGAGCGGCGTGTTGTGGTGCTCGGCCAGATGATAGCCGTAGAAGCCCGGCGCGGTCGTAGGCCTCGATCAGCTTCAGCCGGTCCTCGAAATGCCGGGTCAGCGGCTGCCCGCTGTCGTCCAGATGGTCGAAAATCCCAAACCGCATCTGCTGCCTCTCCTGTCCTTTCGTTACCCGCCGTGCGCAAGACCGTCATTGCGAGCGAAGCGAAGCAATCTCGGCGATACACGTGCACCGGCCGTCGAGATTGCTTCGTCGCTGCGCTCCTCGCAATGACGTTGCCATTCTTACGCAAGCAGCCACCATCGCGTCGGCGATCTTTTCGGCGGTCATCAAGGTCGGGAAGTTGGTGTTGGCGCACGGCACGCACGGGAACAGCGAGGCGTCGACGACGCGCAGCCCGCCGACGCCGCGCACCCGGCCCTGATTGTCGGTCACCGCCATCGGGTCGTCCTCGGCGCCCATGCGGCAGGTGCAGGTCGCGTGCCACACGCCGATCGCGGCCTTGCGGATGAAGTCCTCGAGCGCCTCGTCGTCGCGCATCAGCTGGTCGAAGCGATAGCCCTCGACGATGACCTTCTCGATCACATAGCGCCGCAGCCAGGCCGGGCCGTCGAGCAGTTTGGCGATCACGTCGGTGATCCGCTTGTTCTTGGCGTTGACGACGCCGATCTTGCGCACCCGCTCGGTGTAGCTCGCCGGGAACGGGTCGCTGGTCGCTTCGCTGCAAGCGCCGCGCTGATCTGCATCGCGCCGAGCCGGCGGAACGCGTCCATCAGCCGTTCGAGGTCGCGCCGGTCGGACAGCAGGTTGAACTCGACGATCGGCTCGGCCCGCCAGTCGCGCGAGGCGAGCTTGACCTGGCCGGTCTCGGAAAACGTCTTGTAGACCGCCGCCAGCAACGAGGCGATCTGCTCGCCGACCGCGTGCCAGGCCGATTTGCTGACGCCGGCGACGAACATGTCGCCGGCGGGCGCCTCGCCGATCCCCGACGAATAGCGCAACGCCAGCAGGATATGCCGGCGGGTCATGTCGTTGAGCCGCGCCTCGGGCTTGATGAACGACGACACCGAGACCGACGGGTGGTCCATCAGCCGCTGGCCGACCCCCGGCACATTGGCGACGACCTCGATGCCGAGATCGCGCAGATGCCCGGCCGGCCCGATCCCGGCGCGCAGCAGATGCGCCGGCGAATGGATCGCCCCCGACGAGACGATGACCTCGCCCGCTGACTCGCCGACGCGGAACTCGGTCTCCTTGCCGTCGACCAGCGCCTTGACGCCGACGCAGCGCGTGCCCTCGAACAGCAGCTCGCTTGACCTGGGTCTCGGCCGAGATCGTCAGATTGTCGCGCAGCCGCGTGCCCGGATCGAGATAGCCGATCGCCGCCGAGACGCGCCGGTCGTAAAGGTTCGAGATCGTGATCGGGAAATAGCCGTCCTTGAACTCGCCGTTCTGGTCCTGGATGTAGGGGAACCCGGCCTCCTCGAACGCTTTCGCGACCGCCTTGGCGTGGCCGTTCCACATATCGGGAAAGATGCGGCGGACCGGGATGCGGCCGTCCTTGCCGTGCCACGGCCCGTCGAAATCCATGTCGCGCTCGACCTTTTTGAAATAGGGCAGCACGGCGTTCCAGTTCCACCCGGCCGCCCCGCGCGCCTCCCACTCGTCGTAATCGGTCGGCGCGCCGCGATTGGCGAGCTGGCCGTTGATCGACGAGCCGCCGCCCAATACCCGCGCCTGCTCGTATTTGCGCAACGGCGGACGGTTTTCCTCGGGCCGGTTGTGCGAGACGACCTCGGTGTGGACCTTGAGCTCGGTCCAGTGAAAGCGCGGGTCGAAATAGGCGGTGCCGGGATAGCTGTCGAGGATTTCGGGCGGCACCTTGCCGTGCGGCGTGTCCTGCCCCGCCTCGCACAGCAATACCTTGTTGGCGCTTTTGGCCGACAGCCGGTTGGCCATGACCGACCCGGCCGAGCCGCCGCCGACGATGATGTAATCGTATGTCATGTCCTCCCTCTCGGGTGCTCTTCCTTCATGCCCGGGGTGCGCCTGACGCTACCCGCAGAGCCACGACTTTTCCGCAGCGATGATGTAATGCAATCGCACGCGGCCGGGTCAAGCCCGGCCATCGCTTTTGCCAGAGGTGGCTGTGAGCGCAACCGATTTTGCCGCGCCGATCGGAGACCGGTATTTCGAAGACTATCTGCCGGGCACCGTCTACGAATACGGCAGCATCGCGGTGACCGAGGCAGAAATCATCGACTTTGCCCGCCGCTATGATCCGCAGGATATCCATGTCGATCCCGAAGTTGCGGCGCACGGCAATTTCGGCGGGCTGATCGCGAGCGGATGGCAGACCGCGACCATAATGATGCGGCTCCTCGTCGATCACTTTCTGCCCAGAGTCGCGAGCCTCGGCTCACCTGGCATCGACGAATTGCGCTGGACCCGCCCGGTGCGGCCGGGCGATGAGCTGCATATCCGGGTCACGGTGCTCGAAGCGACCCGCTCGCGCTCCCGGCCCGATCGCGGCATGGTGCGCACCCTGGTCGAAGTGCTGAACCAGAACGGCGAAGTCGTGATGAGCCTGAGGCCGATGAATTTGCTGCGCTGTCGCTCCGCCGGCCGAGAGATGGACGCGTGAAGATCGGCATCGTCTCGGATCTGCACTGCAATCATCACGGTCTGCAGCGGGCATTGGACATCATCGGCGATGTCGACGAACTGATCTGCCTCGGCGACAGCATCTACGAATACCGTTTTTCTAACGAGGTCGTGCGCATTCTAAAGGGCCGCGGCGCGCATGTAATCCTCGGCAACCACGAAGAGGGTTTCCTCGGACCGCATGGCGCCCGCGCTCGCCAAGCAGACTGGATCGACCGGACATTGCTCGATTGGCTCGCCGAACGGCCGCATCGGGTCGAGTTCTCGATCAGCGGGAAAAAGTTGCTCGCGGTGCATTCGACGCCGTGGGAGCCTCGCGGCACTTATGTTTACCCGCATAGCTCGTTGTTGGAGCGCTTCGCCGAGCCGGGGCGGATTTCGTGCTCTACGGCCACACCCACTATCAGCTGGTGCGCCGCCTCGGCCATGTGCTGGTAATCAACCCCGGCTCGGCCGGCGAAGCGCGCGACACCAGCAACGGCCGGCAATTGAGCTGCGCGGTGCTAGACACCGTCACCGAAGAGGTCGTGGTGACCAATTTCGCGGACGGATCACGGGAAGTGTGGTGAGCCGAGTTCGCTACCGCGCCGGCGACCGATCATCAGATCTTGGGGAGTTGGTGATTCGCGGCGTAGCTCTTATCCGATATTTCCCAATATTTTACCCGCGAGAAACGGCTCCCTTGCGGTGCCATGTGAAGACCGAGGAAACGGCGTAATTCCACACGACGCCGACCGCGGCCCCGGCAAAGCCCGATAGCCACCAGGTGTAATGATGCGCAAACGCCGCCGAGGCGATGCCGACATTGGCTACCGCGCCAAGACTGCACACCGCATAGAATGAACCAAGGCCGGTGATGAAGCGCCAGCCGACGAGACGGCGGTCGCGATAAGTTAGCATATTGTTCAGAACAAAATTGCTGGTCATCGCGACCACGGTTGCGAGCGCTTGCGCTACCGGGAACTCGACCGCCTTTAATGCGAAATAGAGCGTAAGGAAATGGACCACGACACCCGAGCCGCCGATCGCGGCAAAAGAGACGAAACGCACCGGGACATAGCGGCCGAACAGCTTGTCCAGCAGCAGCATCAAGTATTCCCAAATGGCTAGGCTGTCGAGCTTGCTTTCGCCGTGCTGGCGTTGACTAAACACGTAGGGGATTTCCTTGAATCGATAAGCGACGGGCGTCGATGCAAAGAGGTCGAGGAGGATCTTGAAACCTTGTCCGGAAAGGCGCCTGACGGCGCGCTCGAATGCTGGTCGGGAGACCATGAAGAACCCGCTCATCGGGTCGTTCAGCTCGGCGGCGATGATCAACCGGGCGAGCCGTGCGGCAAACCCGCTGATCTTCACCCGGCGGCGGTCCCAATCGCCGACGCCACCACCGGCGACGTGCCGGCTGCCGATGATGACGTCGAGGTCTTCGGCCTTGATCGCGGCCAACATCTGCGGCAGCAGGCTCTCGTCGTGCTGGAGATCGGCGTCGATGACCGCCAGATACGGGGCGCTGCTCGCCAGCATTCCTTCGATCACCGCGGTGGACAACCCGCGGCGGCCAATTCGCTGGAGACAGCGGATGCGGGGATCGGTTTGGGCGAGCTCGCGAACCTTGGCGGCGGTGCCGTCCGGAGAGTTGTCGTCGACATACAAGACCTCCCATGCAACGCCGCGCAACGCGGCGTCGAGCCGCGCGATCAACAGTTCGACGTTGTCACGCTCGTTGAACGTCGGCACGACGATGGTGAGTTCGGCGCTCATTGCCGAGCGGCTGATCTCCGCAGGCACGGTCTCGGTCTCCGCCACGTCGGAGGCCGCGTCATGCAGCAATCTCGACAACATCAATGCCTAGGACGATGTAGCCCGAACGCTTGAATAAATACCGGAAAGGTGAACGACCTCTTCATCAAAATCCGATGGCCCCCGATTATAGAGGTGCGGCGAAGCCGGCCCGCGACGAGCGACAGCCCTCCCGACGCTCCCGCTCGGCTGGGTGGGCTGTCGACTTGCGGTTCACGATCCCTTGCGCGCAAGAAAATCCCTGAAGCCCTCGCGCGGATGGCCGGCGGCGAGCCAAGTCGCGCGCGCATCCTCCTCGGTGGCGTAGCGGTCGCGCCAGCCCATGCCGAGCTGCTCATGCAGCAGCCTCTTGATGCCCTGCACCATGCGCGCATCGTTCTTGGCGATCATTTGCGCCGTCTCGACGGCTGATTTCGATCAGCCGCGCCGCCGGTACGATCTGGTTTAAGAGGCCGATCCGCTCGGCTTCCTCGGCGGCGACGACCCGGCCGGTGTACAGCAGCTCCTTCGCCTTCGGCAGACCTACCAAAAGCGGCAGCGACCAGGTCGAGTTGACCCGGCCATAGCTCGCCGCGAGAAACCGGAACTGGGTGCGCTCGCAGCCGATGCGCAGATCGAGGGTCGAGGACAGCAATGCCGCGCCGCCATAGGCGAGCCCGTTGATCGCCCCGATCAGTGGCTTCGAAAAGGTCGCGATGTGCCAGGTCGCCTCGCTGCGAAACGCCTGACGCGTGGCCAGTTCCTCGCTGGATAGCCCGGCCATCTCGTGAATGTCGGCGCCGGCGGAAAAGGCGCGCTCCCCGGCGCCGGTCAGGATCACCGCCTTGATTTCGTCGTCGGTCTCGTATTCGGTCAATGCCTCGTCGAGCTCGCGCGCCAGACCAAAGCTCAGCGCATTGAGCTTATCCGGACGGTTCAACGTGATCACGGCGACCCCGTCGAGACGCTCGGTCAGAATGAATTCATAGGCCATTGCTGGCACTCCTGATGGGGATCCCCGATCGTTTGACACTACGCGGGACCGGGTGTTAGCTCAACCCCAGTGCCGGTTTGGGCACGGCGCAGATATTGGGAGGCGGCGATGAGCGGAGCCCTCGAAGGTGTGCGGGTGCTCGAACTGGCACGGTATCAAGCCGGCCCGCGCGGCGGCATGATCCTCTCCGACCTCGGCGCCGAGGTCATCAAGATCGAAAAACTGGGCGGCGAGGAAACCCGTCAATCGCCGCCATTGGTGCGCGGCCAGAGCGTCTATTTCTCGGTCTACAACCGCGGCAAGAAAAGCCTGTGCCTCGATATGCGCCATCCGCGCGGCAAAGAGGTTTTCGCCGCACTGGTCAAGACCGCCGATATCGTATTGCAGAATTTCCGCCCCGGAGTGATGGACAAGATGGGGTTCGGCTACGACCGGCTGCGCGAGTTGAAGCCGGACATCATCCTCGGCTCGGTCTCGGGCTTCGGCCAATACGGCCCCTATCGCGACCGCCCGGCTTTCGATCCGTTGGGCCAGGCGATGAGCGGGCTGATGACCCTGACCGGCACGCCGATCGGTCGGCCGCTCGGCACCGCCTCATCGATCGTCGACCGCTACACTTCATTGCATGCGACGATCGGGATGCTGGCCGCTTTGCATCACCGCGACCGTACCGGCGAAGGCCAGGTGGTCGATGTCTGCCTGATGGATTCGGCGCTGACCATGGTCGAGATCCCGACCTCCTACTTACCTCGCCACCGGCGAGGAAGGCGGCGAGGGCGGCCGGCCGCCCTACCAAGCCAAGGACGGCCATGTCGTGATCTCCGCCTCGGGACGCGTCATGGGCTCAAAGCTGTTGCAGATCGCCACCGGCGACGCGAATGCGGTCGCCAACACCGGCGCCTTCACCGGCCGCATGAGCCTCGACGACTCGCCGCGCAAAAAGGTCGAGGCTTGGTGCCTCGCGCACACCGTCGACGAGATCGTCACCGCGCTAGTCGAGGCCGACATTCCGGTCGCCCCGGTCAAAACCATCCCGCAGGTCGCCGAGGACCCGCATCTGTGGGAGCGCGAGATGCTGGTCAAGATGGAAGACCCGGTCGCCGGCGAAATGTATCTGCCCGGCGCCACGATCAAAATGTCGAAGACCCCCGGCCGGATCGGACCCGGTCCCCACCCCGGGCCAGCACACCGACGAGGTCCTTTCCAGCATCCTCGGCTACGACCGCGCCACCCTCGGCGAATTGCGGGAGGCGAAGGTCATCGCCTAATAGCGGTTCGGTTGCCGATGGCGCTCTGCGTGCCAATCTTAAAGGGACGGAGGCGCTAGAAAATGGCCGTGATGCTCTCAAAAACCTACGACGCGCTCGTTGCCGCGGGCGCGCCAGAGGACAAGGCCCGTGCTGCGGCAGAAGAACTAGCCGGTTACGAAAGCCGGTTTGCAAAGATCGAGACGGATCTCGCGGTCCTCAAATGGATGGTGGGCGTGAACCTCGCTGCGTCGTTATCGCTCGTCATCAAAGCCTTTGTCTGATCCGCCGACCCGGCGGCTTGATCCGGGGCAGATTCCTTCGATGACCGACGCGGGCGGCGAATTGGCGCGCATCGCGGAGCGTTACGCTAGGTTTGCCGCCGACGAGGCCCACGGCGAATGCGAGATTTACGAGCAGCTTACCCTCACCGTTGCCGGTTCCGAAGAGTTGCTGGCGTTCCTCGCATCCTTGCCGGCCGACCGGCGCCAACCGAACCTCTTTCTCGCGGCGGTGCGGTGCCTTTGCGGTGTTCCCGACAGCGCAGATCGTCTCGTCCAAATCGTCCGACAGCACCACGGACGCATCCGTGAGGTTATGCTGTCCCGCACGACGCAAACCAACGAGCCTGCACGGTGCAGCGTCCTGTTGCCAGTGCTGGCCCGGCTCCCGCAGCCGCTGGCGCTGCTGGAAGTCGGCGCATCGGCCGGTTTATGCCTGCTGCCCGACCGTTACGGGTACAACTACGGCACGCAACGGATAGAGCCGCCCATTGCACGGGCGCCGGTTTTCCCCTGCAAGATCACGGGTGAGGTTCCCCTCCCTGCAGCAGTTCCCCGGATCGCTTGGCGCCGAGGGATCGACTTGAACCCGATCGATTTGCGCCCTGAAAATGGGGCGGCCTGGCTGGAGAATCTGGTCTGGCCGGGCCAGCAGGAGCGGACGCAGCGAGTGAGGGCCGCCATCGCGATCGCACGTCGCGAATTGCCGACGGTCGTCAAGGGCGACCTGCTGACCGATCTGGAGCCGCTCGCCGCCACCGCTCCGCGAGATGCGACATTGGTCGTCTTCCACACGGCGGTGCTCGCCTACGTCGCCTCGCGCATCGCGCGCGATCGGTTCGCCGAAGCTGTAGGGCGTACCAAGGCGATCTGGATCAGCAATGAGGCGCCGTCGGTATTCCCGGCCTTCGCCGAGAGAGCGCCCCCGACGCCGACCGCCGGGAGCTTTCTGTTGGCAGTTGACCGCAGGCCACTGGCTTGGACCGGCCCGCATGGCCAGTCGATAGATTGGTTCGGATCGCTCTGACCGGGCGCAACTTGCAGAGGAGCCTTGCTGATGACAAAGCGGATCGATATGGCCGCGCTGACGCCGGTGGTCGGAACGCTCTACCCGCCGCCTTTTGACACGCCTTGCCGCGCCCGCGAGCGCACCAAACTCGGCGACCCGGCGGGCCTGTCGCAATTCGGCGTTAACCTACTCCATCTGCCGCCGAACGCCTGGTCGAGCCAGCGCCATTGGCACACCGCCGGCGACGAGTTCGTCTACGTCCTGTCCGGCGAGGTCGTGCTGGTGACCGACAGCGGTGAAGAGATCCTCCGCGCCGGCGACAGCGCCGGTTTCCCGGCCGGAGACACCAACGGCCACTGCTTGCAAAACCGCTCGGACCGTGACGCTCGAGTCCTCGAAGTCGGGACCCGCATCGCCGGCGACATCGGCTATTACTCGGATATCGACATGGTCGCGCCGGCCGGCGGCAAGCCCGCCGTCTATACCCACCGGGACGGAACACTCTACGAAGACATCCGGCGCCGCGGCCCCTAGCGTCCCGACCGCGCCGGGTGGCCAGGACCTGATACGCCGCCACATCCCTTCATTCAGTTCAAAGGAAGCCGATCACGCTTCCACTGTTTGGATCACTTCGAAGCCTTCGAATTCGGGGTGGCCGAGATAGAGCGGCCGGTTCGAGCCGGCGTCGCGATGGGCGAGACGAAACGCTTCCGACCGGGTCCATGCTTCGAAATCCGCGCGGCTGCGCCACAGGGTATGCGAGGAATACAGTACGTGGTCGTCGCGTTCCGGCCCGCGCAATAGATGGAACGCGACAAAGCCGGGGACGTCGCCCAAATGCGTGTCGCGCGTCTTCCACACTCGCTCGAAATCCGCCTGAGCGCCGGGAACGACCTTGAAGCGGTTCATTGCAATAAACATCAGTTCGTCTCCTCGCTCGGAGCTGACCGGTTCCGATACTGGCCACAAGAGTGCCGCCTCGGGCAAGCACGGATCGGCGCCGTGACCGTTGCGCTTCCCGTCCTCACTCGCCTGCTTTACGATCGACGACAACGGCCAGTCAGAAGCAGGTATCGGGATGAGCGACAACACCGACAACATCATCGTCGATACTGCGACCCGGATCTTTCGTGATCTTTGTGAGCCCGCCACCATCAACGACGCTGAGAACGGGGTGTGGCCCAAAGCATTATGGGATGCGCTCGAAGCGTCGGGGCTGACCGTCGCCTGGGTCCCGGACGATCTCGGCGGCGCTGGTGCCACCATGGCCGACGGATTCGCGGTGCTGCGCGCGGCCGGCCGCTTCGCCGTCCCGGTGCCGCTTGCCGAGACCCTGATGGCCGGCTGGATGCTGGCGCGCGCCGGCATAGCGACGCCGGGCGGGCCGCTGACCCTCGCCCCGATCCACGCTGACGGCCGTATCACGCTTGATGCCGACGGCCGGCTCAGCGGCCGCGCCCGCCGGGTGCCGTTCGCCCGCAATGCCGGCCATATCGCCGTGCTCGCCCATCGCGAGAATGAGCGGATGGTGGCGCTGGTCGCGACGCCGGGCCTGCCGATCAGCCAAGACAAGAGCCTCGCCGGCGAGCCGCGCGACGCAGTGTCCTTCGACGGAGCGATACCGGAAACGGCAAAACTCGCCGATATCGACGAGGACATGATCCAGCTTTTCGGCGCCGCGGTACGGCTGCAGCTGATAGCGGGGGCGCTTGAAAAGATCCTCGATCAGTCGGTCCAATGGGCGCTCGACCGCTCGCAGTTCGGACGTCCGATCGCCAAGTTCCAGGCGGTCCAGCACAACCTCGCGACATTGGCGGGCGAAGTGGCCGCGGCGGGTGCCGCCGCCGACCTCGCCGCCGAGGCCTGCGCCGGCCAGGAAATCGGCATTGCAGATGTGGCGATCGCCAAGGTGCGCGCCGGCGAGGCGGCCGGCGCCGGCGCCGCAATCGCACATCAGGTGCATGGCGCGATGGGCTTCACCTACGAGCATTCTCTGCATCATGCGACGCGCCGGTTATGGGCGTGGCGCGAGGAGTTCGGCAACGAGGCGGTCTGGGCCCAGCGTCTCGGCCGTATGGTCACCGCAGCCGGCGCCGACCAGCTCTGGCCTTTCATCACGCAAGACTCATAAGCGCCCGTTGAAAGCCCCTGCGATCGTGAGGACCCGATGACCACCAGCTTTCGCTTCGACCCGGTCGAACTGCCGCCCGAGGCCAAGGAACTGCGCCAAGAAGTCCGCGCCTTTCTGCGCCAGGAGGAGGAAGCCGGCACGTTTTCCCCGCACCGCGGCAAGGGCGGGTTCTCGCGCGAATTCAGCCGCAAGATGGGTGCGCGGGGCTGGATCGGCATGACCTGGCCGAAGAAATACGGCGGGCATGAGCGATCCCAGCTCGAGCGCTATGTGGTGACCGAGGAAATGCTGGCCGCGCACGCGCCGACGCGCGCCCATTCGACCGCCGACCGCCAGAGCGGCCCGGTGATCCTGCGTTACGGCCAGGAGGAGATCCGGCATAAGATCCTGCCGCAGATTGCCGCCGGCGAATTGTGCTTCTGCATTGGCCTCAGCGAGCCGAATTCGGGCTCCGACGTGTTCGCCGCCTCGACCCGCGCGACCAAGACTGATGGCGGCTGGCTGGTCAATGGGCGCAAGATCTGGACTTCGAACGCGCACGAAGCCGACTATATGATCGCGCTGTTGCGCACTTCGCCCTCGACCATAGAAAACCGGCGGCATGGGCTGACCCAGTTCCTGGTCAAGATGGACACTCCGGGCATCACCATCCGCCCGATCATCAACCTGACCGGCGGTCACGATTTCAACGAGGTGGTGTTCGATGACGCGTTCCTGCCCGACTTGCACCTGATCGGCGAGGTCGACATGGCGTGGAAGCAGGCGACCGACGAACTCGCCTATGAGCGCAGCGGCCCCGACCGCTGGATCGAGACATTTTCGTGCCTGGTCGAACTGGTCCGAATCGCCGGCGAGGAACCGAGCGAGCATTTGGCCGAGGGCATCGGCCGCCAGGTGGCACACCTCGCCACCCTCAGGCGGATGTCATTGTCGGTTGCCGGCATGCTGCAGGCCGGCAAGACCCCGGCTGTCGAATCCGCGGTGGTCAAGGACCTCGGCACCAATTTCGAGCAGGCCTTGCCCGACAAGGTGCGTCTGTTGGCGCCGCCGCCGAGCGATGCGCAGCCCGACGCCAATGACGACCGCTTCGAGGAGGCGTTGCGCTACACCACCCTGATCGCCCCCAAGCTGACGATCCAGGGCGGCACCCGCGAGGTATTGCGCGGCATCATCGCCCGCGGCCTCGGCCTGCGCTAGAAGCTTCCCGCAGGATGCCAAACTTCGGTCATTCCGGGGCGCGGCAAGGCCGCGAGCCCGGAACCTATGAACACAGCCTGCGCGCGATGTAGAAAAGTCCGTGTTCTTGGGTTCCGGGTCTGCCCTGCCGGGCATCCCGGAATGACTGTGCTCAAGGTCAACGAACTTTGTCATAAGCAGCAACCAAATGCCTGACCTTCGTCCTCTCTTCTCTCCGGACAGTGTCGCGATCATTGGCGCGTCGGGCGATACGCACACCTTGCGCGGCCGGACCACCGAGTTCCTGATCGCGCACGGCTACCCCGGCCGCATCTACCCGGTGACTCGCAGCCAGCCCGAAGTGTTCGGGCTGAGAAGCTATGCGACCGTCGCCGAATTGCCGGAGGCGCCCGATCTCGCCGTCGTCGTGGTGCCGGCGGCTTATGTGGCACCCACGCTCGAGGAATGCGGCAAGAAGGGTGTGCGCGCCGCGGTCATCATCAGCTCCGGCTTTGCCGAGGAGCGCGGCGAGGCGGCACAGGCCCGCGACGAGGCATTGCGCCACGTCATCGAGCGCTACGGCATCGTCGTCTGCGGCCCCAATTCCGAGGGCATCGTCAACCCGCTGAAGCCCCTCGTCGCGACCTTCAGCCCGGTATTCCACGATCCGAAGCAGAGCCTCTTCCCGCAGAGCAACCGGAGCCGGGCAATCGCGGTCAGCTGTCAGAGCGGCGCCCTGACCTTCGCATTCTTGAGCCGCGGCCGGCCCCGGCAGTTGCGTTTTACCTACCAGGCCAGCGCCGGAAACCAAATTTGCCTCGAAGCGCATGATTATCTCGATTGGCTGATCGATTCCGACGGCGCCGATATCTTCATTGCCTATCTCGAAAGCATCCAAAACCCGGAGCGCTTCCGCGCCGTCGCCGAAAAGGCGGCGCAGGCCAACAAGCCGATGATCCTCGCCAAGGTCGGCCGCTCCGAGGCGGGCCGGCGAGCCGCGGCCTCGCATACCGGCTCGTTGGCGAATTCCGGAGCGATCGATGATGCGATCTTCCGCCACCACGGGATCATCCGCGGCGAGGACCTCGATCATGCGCTCGACATCGCCGCCGCCTTTGCCTTCTGCAAATTGCCGAAAGGCAACCGCGTCGCGGTGATCACCGGCTCGGGCGGCAGCGCGGTGTGGATGTCCGACATCCTGTCGGCCCACGGGCTCGAACTCCCCGTGCTCGAAGAGGGTCTGCAGCAGCGCCTGACGGCGCTCCTGCCGTCCTACGCCTCGGCGCACAACCCGGTCGACGGCACCGCGCAGGCGATCCACGAAGTCGGCTACGCCAAGCTCGTCGAGATTGTGCGCGAGTTGCGGTACATCGACACCATCCTGTTGATCGGCTCGCTCGCCAATGAAGCGACCGCAAAGACCCGCGCCGAGGAGCTGGCTGCAGTCACCGGTTCGACCGAGCAGCCGATCATCCTGTCGACCTACACGACCGCGACCGAGGGAGCGATGGCGGCGTTCGCCGAGGCCGGCATTCCCTGCTACACCTCGATGCCGAGCTGCGCCCGTGCGATCCGGGCATTGGTCGATTACGCCCATTTCCAGGCTCGCCGGAACCGCGGCGCGCCGCCGGCCGTAACCCCGCCAGCGATCCGCGAAGAGACCGCCCGCGCGCTCGCCGCCGCCGGCCGGGTCCTGACCGAAATCAGCGTCAAGGCGTTGCTCGCCGGTTACGGCGTCCCGCGCCCGCCCGAGGCATTGGCAACTTCCGCGGATGAAGCCGTCGCCGCAGTCGCCCGGATCGGCGGTGCCGTGGCGCTCAAAGTGCAGTCGCCGGACATCACGCATAAAACCGAGGCCCGCGCCGTGGCGGTCGGCATCGAGGGCGATGCCGCGGTGCGCGAGGCCTATCGCAAGGTCCTCGCCAATGCCAAGGCCGCCCGTCCCGACGCCGCGATCGAGGGCGTGCTGGTGCAGCGAATGGCGCCGCCCGGTGTCGAGATCATCCTGGGCATTACCCGCGACCCCGTTTTCGGCCCGATGCTGATGGTCGGGCTCGGCGGCATCCATGTCGAGGTCTTGCGCGACGTGGCCTTCTCACCGGTCCCGATCGGACCGGACGACGCGCTCGCTCTGCTCGCCGAGCTCAAAGGCGCCGCCCTGCTCGACGGCGTGCGCGGCGCCCCGCCCGCCGACCGCGCCGCGCTCTCCGAGCTTATCGCCGCCCTGTCGCGCTTCGCCGCCGATCACGCTGACGCGATCGAAGAAATCGACCTGAACCCGGTCATCGTCCACCCCAAAGGCCAAGGCCTGACCGTCGTCGACGCCCTGATCGTCAAGCACCAAGCCGCGAACTCCTAAACCCGCAGTCCCGCGGGGACGGCGAGGTTGCGCCGGTTCCGGGCGTTCGCGGAATTGCTATCGAACCGCTAAGGTTCGACCCGAAGCGGTTATCCTTTGGTCACGGGAGACGTCGCTCGACCTCGTCGCGGAAGTGGTTTCTACGCCGTTGAGCCGCGATGTGATGGACCTTCCCAGAATTTTGATTTTCGCAATTGCGGGCCGAGACTTTGCTTGATGGCACTACCGGGCCCTTAGAAGTGGGGGTTAAAGGCTGCGAACGTAGGCGGCAATGTCGCGGATCTGCTCAGCGGTCAAGTTTTTGGAATTCGCGTGCATGATTTCGTTGGCCCGAGCGTTCGATGCAAAGGCCTCCAACTGCCGCTCGATATACGCGCTATGCTGGCCTGCGAGCCGCGGAAACGCACTGTTCCCCTCGCCTTTCTCGCCGTGGCAGGTGATGCAAGCGGGCACGTTCTCAGCGGGAATACCGTGGGTGTATATCGTACGGCCGGCTGCCGCTTCGGGCGAGTTATCTGGCGTACCAGGAACTGGGGGCTGAGCCGCGTAATAGGCCGCAAGCGCCACAATCGTCGGGTCGTTCAGCCGCGCTGCCATGCCCCACATATAGGTCTGTGCGTGCGGATCAGCGCGTTTATGGTCGCGAAACGCCGTTAGCTGCGCGATTAGATAATCCTTCTGCTGCCCGGCGAGACGGGGAAAAGTCGAGGAGATGCTGTGGCCGCCTGGCCCGTGGCAGGAAGAGCACACATGCACCGTGTCGGCCACATCTGGGGGTCCGCCGGCAGCCTGAGGACTTGGGCTTGTGCTACCGCACGCCGCGAGCCCAAGTGCGGCGAGAAACAGCACGAGTGCCGGTATCGGGGCGGTTAGATGGGCCCGGCCCCGGTCTCGAACCTGGGGCTGCTCGATCATCGTTCTTTCCGCGCAGATCAAAACGCAAACCAGGCAAACGCGAACAAGGTGTTGTTGGCCGAGGCATTCGTGCCGGCCCCATCATAATTCGTACTGGCGCCATCAAACTTGCTGTAGCGTATGTATTGTAGTCCAAGTTTCATATTAAGCCACGGCCAAAATGCCGGACCTCCGTAATTAAATGGAATATAGTCAAGTTCAAATGTCCACCCGGCTGAATTTGGACTGTTATTTGCCGAAACATCGCCATAGAGAAGTGGGTCGCTGCTACCCTGCAGATTGAAATAACCGGTTGTAAAGCCGATCATTTGCTTGTAAAAATAGGTTCCCTTGATCTGAAAGCTATGTAAATTATTGAATGAATTGGTGGACAGGCCGAGCGTCTGACTGGCCGACAAGTCCTGGTATTCGAGAATGTAGCGGGCCTGCAGCGAAAAGCTATCGCGGGCACCAAGAAACTCGTACTGCGTATCAAAGCCGACATCCGTCACATGGTCGCTGCCGCCGCCGCTGATTCGTTGCGGTACCAGCGACGCAGCAAGGCCGAATGTCCCGGCTTCCCACGTATTGTTCCCCCACGCCGGTTCGACCGCAAGCCGCCACGAGGGCGCGAGACCGTCGATTGAGCTGGTCCCCGGCGGTGGAATGCCGAGCGCGCTTAGCGACCATGGACTCAAAGTGCGGTATCCGCCGATCTCCGCGTAGACCAGCCGGTTCCAATAGATATACGGGTTGAGGCCCAGCACCTGCTGCGCCAGAGGTCCTTCCACCAAGGTGGTTGCGGCCGGGGTCGGCGCCACCTGAGAAGCAACATAGGGGTAGCCCCAGGCGGGTGTTGAATTCCACACATCATTGACGGTCGGGTTGTTGTTGAGGCTCGTGCCATAGACCAGTTCCGTGCCAGACAGCTGGCCGGTGTTGGCATAGCGGATATCGAGATTGTCCCAGTGGATGGCGTTGGGGACCTGGTCGTAGGTTCCCTGGATGAACGCCCCGACATGGTCGAAGATCTTGCCGCCATAAAATAGGCTGCCGGTGAAGGCGACATCGTTGTTGTTCCCAAATCCCGGGGCCAACCCGCTAGGCTGTGCCTGTTCGACATGGGTAAAATTGGGAATTGTCATCATCGCAAGCGGCGGCCAATTCGAATCACCGCCGGTAAAGGTGTAGCCGTTCAGCTTGAATAATCGCCCGTAGGGTGTCAGTTCGGGGAAGCCATTATGGCACGCGGCACATTGCTGGCCGGTCTGGCGGGCGTAGCTCGGCAGAGCCCGCGCCTGCCTGAAGTTCAGGATGCACACTATGATGCCGACAAGAAGCGGCGCGGTGCAGAGTACGGCGTGTGCGACAGCTGTGAGTTTTGATGCTGCTGCGGATGCGCGGTGCTTGCCAAGCAATGTTCGCTCCCCCGTGCTCAGGAGATCATGTTCAGATCATTTTAAACCGGACGTTGCCCTCAGTGGTCAAGACCCGGTGATACCCAGCTGAACCGGGATAAGCCGAGTTTTTGCGGGTTCCATCGTGGCAATCGGTCGCGGTAGATCCGTCGCTTTAAGGCTTGCACCGGTTCGGAGGCGCGCCGTCAATCCCAGCCCCTTTGTCACCCCGCGGTCACCGCTTTCGGCTTGCCACGGTGATCCTACAGAACGCGCACCTAAGGAGCCGTCATTCGGTCCTCACCTACGGAGAAGGCAATGGACGAAATACTCAAAACCTGGTCGGCGGCGCCGTCGCGGCGCTCTATCCTGCGGAAGGTCATGCTCACCGCCGGAGCCGTCGCCGGCAGCATCCTCAGCGAGAGCCGGGGGGCTATGGCCCAGACCAAGGCAGCGAAATCGGTCGTCGCCTACCAGGATACGCCGCACGAGGGGCAAAGTTGCGCGACCTGCCTGCAATTCGAACCGCCCTCCGGCTGCAAGGTGGTCGAGGGCACCGTCTCTCCGGCTGGTTGGTGCAGGATCTACGTGAAGAAACCCGCTTAAACAGTTCACGAGGAGTGAAGTCGGCCCTTCATGCTAACCTCACCAGCTAGCTAGTCATCGCATCGTGAGATGGTCTGCCTCCGCTTCGCGAGTTGGCATCGTCGCCTACCTCGTCCTGGCTCGCAAGGTTTAGCCGCTTGATGACGTCTCGATCGTTGACCGCTATCGGGGAATGGCCGGAAAGGGGCGCATTATCTGCCGATCTTCCCCCGCAACACAACGACCCGCTTGGGTAGAATCGTGTCGTTCGCGCGCAACGATTCTTGGTGAAATGCAGCGGACCGAGGTTATCGGTTCAGGCCCGACAAGGGCCAAGAGCGTGTGTCGAGGACGTTCATGAATACGGGCTGACGTTGTGATCGATAAGGTCCGGTTTCCAGCAGGAGCTTTGATCTTGATATTTAGACAAATTGCGATTATGATATTTTTCGAGTGAATCCGTTGGCTGGGACCCGCGCGTATGAGACAATGTTGACCGGTGATGATGAACGGCGGTCCGCGTGCGGGCGACCATATCCGGCATACTGGCGTTCTACGGCAACCTGTGCGAGTGCCCTCGCTGTTATTTTGTTGCAGGAGCAGCGGCGCGGTCACATTCAACTAAACTGGAAATTGTACCGATCCGAGACAGAGGACCCCGCGATATGACCGACACCCTTCCTACCGCGAGATCGGCGTCAGCCCCGACGGCTACGTCGCTACCGTCGAGATTTGGCGGCGGCAGAGAGTTGCTATATCTGGCTCTACGGAGAGGTGATGGAAAAGACCGTCGACGTCACGATCCCAGTCGAGCTCGAGGCTGCGGCAGCGCTTGCCGACGCGCGCAATCGCGAGGCGGTCGGCCGTCTCGTCGGCCGCATATTCCGCCCATCCTCCGGCTCGACCCCGCTGGCCCGGGCGATCGCCGAGATCAAAGCTGGCGCGATAGCGACCGGCCTCAGCGATGCGGAAATCGACGCTGAGCTTGCCGCCTATAACGCCGAGCGGCGCGAACGCGGCCCCGACGGTTGATCGTTTTCGACGCTTCGACTGTTGTGAGCGCCGTACTTAAGGACCCTGGAATATGACCGACACCCCCTCCTACCGCGAGATCGGCGTCAGCCGCGACGGCCTTGTCGCCACCGTCGAGATGCGACGGCCGCCGCACAATTTCTTCGACAGCGCGCTGGTTGCCGAAATCGGCGATGCGTTCGAGCAGCTCGACGCCGACCCCGATATCCGCGCGATTGTGTTTGCCGCCGAAGGCCGCTCGTTCTGCGCCGGGGCCGACTTCTCGAAGCGCATGGATACCGGCACCGTCTCCGAGGGGACCCGCAGCGCCTCCGGGCGCCATCTTTACAAAGAGGCGATCCGCCTGTTCCGGACCCGGAAACCAATTGTCGGCGCGGTGCATGGCGCCGCGGTCGGCGGCGGGCTCGGCCTCGCTCTCGTTCCCGACTTTCGCGTCACCTGCCAGGAGGCGCGGTTCAGCGCCAATTTCAACCGGCTCGGCTTCCATCCCGGCTTTGGCTTGACCGCGACGCTGCCGCGGCTCGTCGGCGCCCAGCAGGCGGCGTTGCTATTTTACACCGGCCGCCGCATCCCCGGCGACGAAGCGGTGCGCATCGGCCTCGCCGATCTGCTGGTGCCGCAGGCCGAGGTGCGCAGTGCCGCCCAGGCACTGGCGCTCGAAATCGCGCAATCCGCGCCGCTCGCCGTCATGTCAACGCGCGAAACGGTGCGCCGCGGGCTGATCGATGCGATCGAGGCCGCCACCGAGCGCGAGCTGGTCGAGCAGGATTGGCTGCGCCGCACCGAAGACTTCGCCGAGGGCATCAAGGCGATGGCCGACCGCCGCCTCCCCGATTTCCGAGGCCACTGACAACCGGCATCAGAATCGATGGCGCAGCGCCGCCGCAGCCAAGCGCCAGCTCTGCAGCGGGTCACGATGGATCAGCGCCGGGTCGAACGGATCGTATGCAGCACGCTTGAGCCGCGTCAGCGCCCGCCCCGCGACCACCGCCGGCAACAGCGCGGGGAGCGCGGCACGCGCGACAGCGCGGCGCGGCTCCCGCGCCGCCCGCAAATGGCCCTCTGCGGCCTCCGCGATCTCGGCAACCGCGGCGCGCAGCGCGGTAGAGCTACGCAGCCCCCGATGATCGCCAAGATCGAGCCCGGCGCGCTCGGCAATATCGGTCGGGATAATCGGTCGCCCCGACGCCATCATCAGCGGCAGCGCCCGCAGCAGGCCGGCCAGCGCATAGGCGATCCCGATATGATGTCCGGCCTCGCTCGCGGCTTGACCGCTCGCCCCCAGCGCCTCCAGCCCGAGATAGACCAGCTGCGAAGAGGTCCCCTCGGCATAGGCTTCGAGCGCGGCGAGACTCGCCGGCGGGTCCTCGTCGAAATCGGCCTCGCGCGCGTCGATCAGCCGGTCGAAATGGACACGCGTCAGTCTCCGCTCGCGGATCGCGACGGTCAGCGCTTCAACGATCTCGTTGCGGCGGACCGGGGTGTTTTCATACGCGGCGGCGACGTTTTCGCGCCACCATTCGAGCCGGATGCGGCCCAGCATCGGCTGGGTAACGGCTTCGCGCACCCTTGCAATCTGGTAATTGAAGGCGTAAAGCGCGAACAGCGCCTCGCGGCGCGCGGCCGGCGCAAACAGCGCGGTCTGGAACCGGTCGCGGTCGTGACGGCGGGTGATCGCCGCGGCCGGCGACAAGTGCTGCGGATCGCTGGAACGCTGGCTGTGAACGGACGTTTCTCCATTACGCTTTCTCAACATAACCTGGGATGGTCGCCATGGCTTTCGAACTGCCGCCCCTGCCCTATCCGAAAAACGCGCTCGCACCGCACATGTCGGAACAGACTTTCGATTTCCATTACGGCAGGCACCACCAAGCCTACGTCACCAACCTCAATAATCTAATCAAAAACTCACCGCTCGAGCACCAGTCGCTCGAAGACCTGATCAAAGGGAGCTACAAGGATACAACGAAGACCGGCGTATTCAACAACGCCGCCCAGGTGTGGAACCACACCTTTTTCTGGAACTCGATGAAGCCGCATGGTGGCGGCGCGCCCGGCGGCAACCTCGCCGCGGCGATCACTCGCGATTGCGGCGGTCTCGACAAGTTCAAGGAGCAATTCAAGGCGACGGCGGTGGGCCAATTCGGCAGCGGCTGGGCCTGGCTTGTCGCCGACAAGGGTCAGCTCAAGATCGTCGGCACGCCGAACGCGGTCACCCCGCTGGCCGAAGGTCAGACCGCGCTCCTCACCTGCGACGTTTGGGAGCACGCCTATTACCTCGACTATCAGAACCGCAGGCCCGATTTCGTCCAGGCTTTTCTCGACCATCTGGTGAACTGGGATTTTGCCGCCCAGAACCTGGCAAAGGCAGGCTGACCAAGACCGATTTTCGCAGAGGGCCCCGCTTCGGCGGGGCTCTTCTCAAAGTTGGGGTCGTCCGGTCGGCCCCAGAATTCAGGCGGGTCGCGGGGTTGATCGAGCCGAAACCGACGATCTCCGCCTCGCGGCGAGGATGGCGAGGGCAAGCGCCGCGAGACCGGTAATGAGAAGGCCCGCGTGCTCCGCGCCGAGCCGTTTCCAGGTCGCCGCGACACGGTGGGCGCCTGCCGGTAAATCGACCAATATCAGCCCTGTCGCAGGGTCGGAGGCAGTCGGCACGGCCGCGCCATCGATCGTCAACTGCCATGCCGGAAAGGCAAAGAGCGGCAAGCGTAGATGGGCCGGGTGCGCACCAGATACGTTCCAGACCTGCAACCGGCTGCCCAGTTCGCTCGCGCGACAGATCAACATCTGTTCTCGGCACTCGGCCGCAAGGCCGCCGGCACGATAATAATCCTCCCAATGCTCCCCTTGGCCGGCGAGCCGATATTCCGCCTGCCCGCGATACGGCGCGGTCTCGTCGACGGATAGGTGAAGCGGCTTCCCGTCGATGAACACCATTTTCGCGCTCAGCAACCCCGTGGTCGCGAAACCCAGCGCCAGCGGCAGTATCAGAACCAGTTTCCGCGGCCAAAGCTGCCCCATGCGCTGAGAGTCCCACAACGCCAAGATGTTAGCCACGAGGCCCGTCGCCGACGTAACGTAGATGAAGCGGTGCGGGAACTGAACCATGCGCAGTGGCGTGTTCAGCAACCACAACGGATAGGAGAGCTCGCTCGCCAGCAGCAGCGAAGCCCACGATACCACCAGCATCGGCAGCACCGCCTCACCCAGGAGATCCGACATATCTTGGCGTAGATGTGCATGCCACGTCGCGACGATTACCCCGAGCAGCGCGATCGCCGGTATGATCCATTGGAAGGAGAACCAGCGCATTCCGAAGATGAGGCTGGTTACGGTAGGGAAGGCAAAAGCGTTCCAGGGTGTATAGGCCGTCGTCCAAACCTTGGGCGATATCAAACCCATCGAGCCAATCGCGGGAACGAGATAAAACGCTGACAGCGCGAGACCAAATCCGGCGGAAACGAACCACGAGACCGCCCGCCGCCAGGCCCGAGCATCCCGGTGCGAGCGCCGGACGAAACACAAGCACATGAAACTGAAACAGATTAGCGCCATCAGCGCCGAGACGATGTGACTCAGTACAAGCGCGGCAATGGCGAGGCTCACGGGAAGATCGACCCAGCGCTCAAACGCGCCCGGACGCAACGCATAATATGTAAGCGCCACGAGCGCCGCGAACCCCACGGCCCAGGGAAAACCATTGAAATAATAGAACAGCATGAAGATCATCGGCACCCACTGCAACAGCACCGCGCCGATAAGCGCATAAGCATCGTTCGCGAACAGCCGCAGCAATCGCCAACCGTATAATCCAGTGAGTAATGTCGAGAGGACGAAGACAATCCGCATCGCCTCCCACGTGTTGGGCGTCAGGAGCCGAACTGCGCCACTGATGTAGTAGAAGAGCGGCGAATAATAGAGGAGCGCGACCTCGCCAAGACCAAAATTGCCCCGCCACATCCAGTGCGGATATAGATCACCGCCGCGCAGCCCCTCGTCAAACTGCACCGCCCAGTGATAGTGGGCATCGAAGTCGTTGTTGCGAACACCGACGTCGAACAGGATTCCGGGAGCGTGCACGACCACAGCGGACATCAGGAGAATCCCGAATGCTCCTAACCACAACGCAATGGGTCGAGCCATCATCGGGCGATTTTTATGAGTGTCCAAGCCGGTGACAATAGGGTGAACCATCTCCCATCCTGGCCGGAAAGGGATAGCATCCCCTTATCGCAGCGCTGCATCAACCCCAGCCGTAATTTATCTTACCAAATAAGCGTCCCAAGTAGCACATCAGAGGTGAACGCCGCGATCGAGCAGCACCGCGGTATATTGCCGGTAAGTGATGCCGAGAGCCTGTGCTCGGGCGAGGCGGGCCAGCGCGACCTCGCGCGGTAGCGTCTTCCACGCCTGCGCATGAGCTTTTCTCCAGCAGAATGCCCGCCAGTCAGCTCCCGGATCGAGCGGCGGCCCGCGATTGTGGCCGAGGCCTGGAGTCACAAAAACGCACAAAAACGGCTCCGGCATCGACGGGCCCCATCGCCGCCCCTCCGATTCGTTCCTTCTACCGATAATCGGGCAGGAACCGCGCCAACTCCGGGAATTAGGCCTCGTCTACCGCAAAATCCTCAAAGCCGAAGCCCCACGCGTGGCGGAGCTTCAACATAGAATTTAAGGAAGGCTAGCCGTTTTGGCCAGTTTGCATCCGCTTCTGCTGATTCGTCTCTGCGTTGGCGCGGAACACCTGATCGGTTAGCCGCTGTTGCTGCTCAGGCATCGCGTTATAGAGGTTGTCGAAGGCCGGGACCAGCTTTTGCAGATGCTGGGCGTGGGCCTCGGCAATCTGCTCGTAGGACTGCATGTTCTGCATCGCGTTCATCGTTGGGTACTGCTGAGCGCGCTGCACGAACGCCTGATCCATGTCGCGGGCATTTTCGCGCATGACCTGGGCGAATTGATCCCATTGCGGCTGCTCGGCCGGGGTGATGCGCAGTTGCGCATGCAGTTGTTTGATGTGGGTCTCGACACGCTGTTCGGCATTATTACCGGGCGCGGGCTGCGCTGCCAATGGTGAAGCCGTGGTGGCGGGCGGCGGCGTGACCGGGGCCGGCGCCGATGTCGATTGCGCCAACGCCGCCCCTGACAATGCCAGCAACGCAGCCATCGCTGCCGAGGCCAAATAACTCGATCGGATCGATTTCATCGACTGTTTCCTCGCTCTCATGTTGCCCGCTGCTCGGCAAAAGTTGCCTGCGGCGCAGCGGGCTGGGTGGGGTTGGTCCGGCCCTTGGCCGCTCTGTTCGATCAATACCCGTAATAAACTGCCGGTGGCGGCGCGTAATAACTGTACGGGTACCCGTAATAAACCGGCGGCGGAGGCGCGTAATAATACGGTTGTAGCCTCCCGAGGCGATCGCCGCCCCGACGCCGAGGCCGACGATCCCGCCGGCGATAGCAGCGCCAACGGCGGCCCCGCCGCCGTGGTGATAATTTCCATGCCAGCCGCGATGCCAGTCGGCCGCATTAGCGGCGGGCGCTAATGCGAGAGCCGCAGCAACCGCGGCGGCGGTCAGGACACGGGTATTCATGGCAATGCTCAACTCGCTTGTGACGGTTAGTTTGAAAACCGCCGCGGGGGGCGAGTGGTTCCCGAATAACCAACTCCGATATATCGCGCCGTGCTGTTATGCCGACTGCGGTTCGTACCCTCGCGCCGGTTGAGCCGTCAGCGGGCGGGATCAGCGCCGCGGCGACGCGGCGGTCTTCGGCCACGAGCACGTTGTAGGTGCGGCAAGCAGCGCCGGTGTCCATCGGTTCGAGCGGTGATCCCGGCCGCGCGCAGCCGGCCGCGCAATTCGCGGGCCACGACACGTCATCCGGCCGCCGAGCCCGAGCAGCAGGATCTGCACGCCGCCATGCTCGACGACCGGCGTCAAGCTCTCCCAGTCGATCGCGGCAGCGTCGATGGCCGTCCACGGCAAGGTCAGTTCGGGAAAAACCAGCACCGGGCCGCGCCAGATCACCCCGGTTACGCGAAACCCGCTCGGCCCGTAGCGCTCGATGACCTGTCGGCCGGCCGGGACGAGCGGGGTCAGATCCATCGTCGCACGCGTCGGCTACCGCGCCCGCGACGCCGGAGCTTTGGCCGCCTCGTCCGATCGCGCGATCGCGGCTCGGTTCGGCCGCACGTAGTAGAGGACCGGCGCGGCAATAAACAGCGACGAATAGGTGCCGATCACGACACCCCACAGCATCGCGATGCTGAACCCGCGCAAGCACCTCTCCGCCGAGAAACAGCAGCGACAGCACGGCCAGCGCCACGGTGCTGACGGTCAGGATCGTGCGCGACAAGGTCTCGTTCAGGGCGAGATTGATCAGTTCGCGCGAACGGCATCGTCGGGTATTTGCGCATCGATTCGCGCATGCGGTCGTAGATCACGACGGTGTCGTTGACCGAATAGCCGGCGACGGTAAGGATCGCCGCCAAGGTCGTCAGGTTGAATTCGAGGTGAAACAGCGCGAACATCCCGACCGTGGTAATCACGTCATGCAAGGTCGAGATCATCCCGCCGATGCCGAACTGCCACTCGAAGCGAAAGCCGATATAGAGGGCGATCGCGACCAGGGCGAGGACGGTCGCGGTCACGCCGGCGCGGATCAATTCGCCGCCGACCGTCGGGCCGACCACCTCGATCCGGCGATACTCGATCCCCGGCCCCAGCGCCTTGCGCGCCAGCTCGACCGCCTTTTCCTGCGCCGCGTCGCCGCCCGGCTGGCGCGGCAGCCGGATCAGCACGTCGGTCGGCGGGCCGAAACCCTGCAGCGAGGCGTCGCCGATATGCAGCGCGTCGAGCTTTTGCCGCATCTCGGCAAGGTTTGCCGGCCCCGGCGTCACCCGCACCTGCATCTGGGTGCCGCCGACGAAGTCGATCCCGTAATTGAGCCCGACGGTCAGAAACAGGACGATCGACGACAGGGTCAGCAGCGCCGGAAAAGGCAAAGCCGAGCTTGTGCCATTTCATGAAGTCGATCTTCGGCGTGCGCCGGATGACGATCAGCGGTCTCAACATGGCGCGATCACAGCAAAATAGCGTCTGGTCAAATCGGTATCGCCCGCGGCTTCCAGCGGCGCACCCAGGTCACGATCAGCAGCCTGGTGACCAGGATCGCGGAAAACAGCGAGGTCAAAACGCCGATGCTGAGGGTCACGGCAAAACCCTTCACCGGCCCCGAGCCCAGCCAGAACATCAACGCGCCGGCGACCAGAGTCGTGATGTGGCTGTCGACGATCGTGCCAAAGGCGCGCTTGAACCCGGCATCGAGCGACGAGAGTATCGTGCGGCCGGCGCGCACCTCCTCGCGGATGCGCTCGTAGATCAGCACGTTGGCGTCGACCGCCATGCCCATCGTCAGGGCGATGCCGGCGATTCCCGGCAAGGTCAAGGTGGCGCCGAGCAGCGACAGGCTGCCCAGCATCAGGCACAGGTTGAAGAACAGCGCGATGTCGGCAAACACGCCGAACAGGCCATAGAACAAAATCATGAAGACGACGACCAGCGCCACCCCGACGAAGCACGCGGTTGCACCGGCATGGATCGAATCGGCGCCGAGGCTCGGGCCGACGGTGCGCTCCTCGAGGATCGTGATCGGCGCCGGCAGGGCGCCCGCGCGCAGCAACAGCGCAAGGTCGCTCGCCGACTGGACCGTGAAGCTGCCCGAGATGATGCCGCGACCGCCGAGGATCGGCTCGCGGATGACCGGTGCGCTGATCACCTTGTTGTCGAGCACGATCGCAAACGGCTTGCCGACATTCTCGCGCGTCGCCTCGGCGAACCGTTGGGCGCCCTCGGCGTCGAAGCGGAAGCTGACGACCGGCTCGTTGCCCTGGAAGCTCGGCTGGGCGTCGACCAGCATGTCGCCGCCGACCATCACCCGCTTGCGCACGACATAGGCGCTCGGGTCCGACGCGCACGGCTTTGCTCTCTGCGGCGGGCAGGATCTCGTCGCCGAGCGGCAGCTGGCCGCTGCGCGCGTCTTCGAGCGAGGCGCCGGTGTCGACCAGCTGAAAGGTCAGCTTCGCGGTACGGCCCAACAGCGCCTTGACGTGCTCGGGATCGTAGATGCCGGGTAATTGCACGAGGATGCGGTCTTCGCCTTCGCGCTCGATCGTCGGCTCCTTGATCCCGGTCTCGTCGATGCGGCGGCGGATGATCTCGATCGACTGGTCGACCGCCAGGCGCCGCCGCTGTATCGGTCGCCGACCGCGCTGAAGCCGCACCGTCCCCGCTCCGTCCGGCGCGATGGCGACGGTCAGGTCCGGGATCGATCTTGGCCAGCGCCTGGCGCGCGTCGTCGATCCGCCCGGGTTCGCGGATCTTGAACACGATCGCGTCGTCTTTGACCGCCAGGCCGGTATAGCCGATATTGGCGTCGAGCAGCGCGTTGCGGACATTGTCGATGATCGAGTTGAGCCGTTCGCGCTCGGCCGCCGCGACATCGACCTCGAGCAACAGGTAGGAGCCGCCGCGCAGGTCGAGCCCGAGCGCCACCTGCTTATGCGGCACGATGTCGGGCAGTTGCGTCGAGAACTGCCGGGCTGAACAGGTTCGGCGCCGACAGCAGCACGCCGAGCGCGCAGATCGCGCAGATCAGCAGAATCTTCCAGTTGGCGAAATAAAGCATTCCCTGCAATTCCACGGGCTAGCGGCCGGAGCGCCGCTGCTCGGCCCGATCGTCCCCGGCCGGGTCTAGCGCCGCCAATGTCCCGGGACCCACACCCAGCGATAGCCGTTCCATCGCCAATGGCCCGGCACCCAATGCCAGTGGTAATGTCCTCCCGGATGGGGCGGCCGCGCCTCCGCGCGGCGGCGGCGGTGGCGGCGGCCGATGGTCGATGGCGGCGGCCGCCGGGGGCGGTGGGCCGCCGGCGGATGGCGGTGGCGCCGGGTGGCGGTGACCCGGCGGATTTGCCGGCTGCGCCACGCGGCGCGCAGCGGATAAGCCAACGCCGCCAGCGCGGCACGCTCAGAATTACTCGTCGATTATGCACTGAGCATACTCCGTTTCCGGCGAGGGATATTCGCCTGCCAGCCGCATAACGTGCAGCTCGCGCCGGGCGCTCCGCCGATTCGGTTGTTTGGCGAATGCCAGCGCGCGCGTTCCCAGCCGATCGCCTTCACTCCTTGGTTTCCGCCTTGGCCCGCGCCTGCTCCTTCTGCTTGGCCGCCTCGCGCGCAGCGGCCGGGTCGGGCTTGGCGAGCACGCTCGTGATCGTGCTGCGCACGACGCGCACCCGCACCCCGTCGGCGATGTCGACGCGACCTCGTCCGGGCTGTCGACCCGCACCACGGTGCCGATGATGCCGCCGCCGGTCACCACCCGGTCGCCGCGCCGCAGCGCGTCGAGCGTCGTCCGGTGGTCCTTGGCCTTTCGCTGCTGCGGGCGGATCAGCAGGAAATAGAACACGACAAAGATCAGCACCAGCGGCAGAAATTGCATCAGCGCGCTCTGATTGTCGAATATGCCCGACAGGCCGGTTCCTTGGGCATAGGCGGTGGAGATCAGCATCGGCACTCGAGCCTCGAGATCATGCGCCGCGCCGACACGAGCGGGCGCGCTCACCGGCGGCGGCAAACGATACGGCCCCGCGCGGCACAAGGATAGGTACGCGATGCCTGGTTAAAGAGCAATGGTCGGGTTTTGCGCGCATTTCCCGCGCCGCACGCCCTGTGATAGCGTCCGCGCCCCTCTCCATCACGCTGAGCCGGACGCCGTCGATCGAACCGATGACCGACCCCGATTTGCTGCCGCTGCTGCAGCGGATCGCCGACGCCCTCGAACGTCTCGCCCCGGCGCCGGCGCCGCCCGTCGATCTCGACGCCGCCGACGCCTTTGTCTGGCATGCCGATCGCTGCTGGCTCGAACCGGTCGCGCGAGGTCAACCGGATCGAGATCGACCTGTTGCGCGGGATCGACCGGGTGCGCGACATCCTGCTCGACAACACCCGGCGTTTCGCCGCCGGGCTGCCCGCCAACAACGTGCTGCTGTGGGGCGCGCGCGGCACCGGCAAGAGCTCGCTGGTCAAGGCCGCCCACGCCGCGGTCAACGCCGAGCGGCCGCACGCGCTGGCTCTGGTCGAGATCCATCGCGAGGACATCCCGAGCCTGCCGCAGCTGCTTGTCGCTGCTGCGGCCTGTCGCGCGCCGCTGCCTGCTGTTCTGCGACGACCTCTCCTTCGACCGGCACGACACCAGCTTCAAATCCTTAAAGGCCGTGCTCGAAGGCGGCATCGAGGGCCGGCCCGCGAACGTCGTCCTCTACGCCACCTCGAACCGCCGCCATCTGATGCCGCGCGACATGATCGACAACGAGCGCTCGACCGCGGTCAACCCGGCCGAGGCGGTCGAGGAGCAGGTCTCGCTATCGGACCGTTTCGGCCTGTGGCTCGGCTTTCACAATGTCGACCAGGACACCTATCACGCCATCGTGCGCGGCTATGCCGAGCGTTACCGCGCTCGACCTGCCGGTCGAGCAGCTCAAGGCCGAGGCCAACGAATGGTCGATCACCCGCGGCGCGCGCTCGGGCCGCGTCGCCTGGCAATTCATCCAGGATCTCGCCGGCCGCCTCGGCAAGCCTCTGGCCTGAGCCCGCCGGCACTTGCCAGCGCGGCGCTCAGCTCGCGTGCGCCGGCTCGGCCGTCGCCGTCGGCAGCGGCGCCAGATATTCGCGCGGATCGACCGGGTGTTTGCCGCGGCGCAGCTCAAAATGCAGTTGCGGCTCGCTGACGTTGCCGGTCGAGCCGACCCGGGCGATGACCTGGCCGCGGGCGACCTTCTGGCCGGTCTTGACCAGGATCAGATCGCAATGGGCATAGGCCGAAATCCAGCCGTTCGGATGCTTGATCAGGATCAGATTGCCATAGCCGCGCAGCTCGTTGCCGGCATAGGCGACGACCCCGGCATCGGCCGCCTGCACCGGCGGCGCCGCGCGGCGCGGCGATGTTGATCCCGTCATTGTGGGTGCCGTCCGGCCCGGCGCCGTAATCTCTCCAGCACATGACCGCGAACCGGCCACAGAAAGATGCCGCCGCTGGGCCGCCGGCGGCGGCTCGGCGGAGGCCGTTGGACCGGGAGCAGCCGAAGGCTGGCGCGATCGGCTCTCCGGCCGCCGATGCGGCGGGTTCGGGGCTGACCGCCGGCGGCGAAGAGGGCGTTTTCGGCGGCGGCCGTGGCGTGAGGCCGGACCGGCGGCGGTGCAGACGTCGCGACCGGCGGCGGCCGCAGCTGCCGCGGTCGGCCGCCACCGAGGATGCCGGCGGCGGACGGTCGAGCGGGATCGGCTGCACCGACGCCGGTTCGGGCGGGGTCGGCGGCGCACCGATCGGCGCGCTGAGCTGCAGGCGTGTCGGCGGCGTCGCCATGGCCACCGCCGGCCCTAAGCGAGCGCCGGCTCGCCACCGCCGGGAATGATCAGCGCCTGTCCGACCAGGATGCGATAGGGCGGCGACAGATGGTTCGCCTCGGCCACGACGCTGCATCGGGACGTGATAGGCTGGGCGATCCCCGACAAGGTCTGGCCGCGCTGCACGATCGACCTGCACCGGCGGCGGAGGCATTCGTCGCCGCTGACCACCGGCGCCGGCCCCCGCCCGCGGCCCGCAGGCCGCCAGCAGCAAAGCGAGCAGAACCATCGAGCGCGCGCCGCCAAATCCGCGCCGCGCCGTACGACACTGTTTTTCCCCATCTTCCCCCCTTGCACGCCCCCCGGCGCGCAAGCACCACTGACCCTTGGTACTCTGATGCCGAATTCATGTCAACCCTGCGGCGCCGCACGCTGCCGCGGCAGCCCGGCGACCAGCGGCACGAACCGCACCAGGCCCAGATCTTCGGTCACAAATCCGTCCTCGTTGCGGCGGATGCGCATCAGCTGCTGGTCGCGGCGATCGGCTCCGACCGGCGCCACCAGTACCCCGCCCGGCGCCAACCCGTCGACCAGGCCGCCGGGACCTCCGGCGGCGGCGGCGGTCACGATGACCCGGTCATAGGGCGACTGCTCGGGCCAGCCCTTGGTGCCGTCGCCGAATCGGAAGACGATGTTGCGCAGCCGCAGCGCGTCGAGGCGGCGCTCGGCCTGCGCGCAGCAATTCGCGATGGCGCTCGATCGTAAACACCCGGCGGGCAAGGCGCGCCAGGATCGCGGTCTGATAGCCCGAGCCGGTGCCGATCTCGATGACGTTGTGCCGCTCGCCGACCAGCAGCGCTTCGGTCATCAGCGCCACGACATAGGGCTGGCTGATCGTCTGCCCGTGATCGATCGGCAGGGCGACGTTTTCATAGGCCTGGTCGGCAAAGGCCGGCGGCACGAATTGCTCGCGCGGCGTCTTCTCGATCGCGCCCAGCACCCGCGGCGTCGGCGATCCCGGCGCGGCGCAACTCCATCAACAGCCGCAGCTTGCGCTGCACCAGCCCCGGGCTCGGCGGCGGGCTCAGCCATGAGCGCTCAGCCATGCGCTCGATGCTTCTGGCCGCCCATATAAGGCTGCAACGCCGGCGGGATCGACACGCTGCCGTCCTCGTGCTGGTAGTTTTCGAGGATCGCGATCAGGGTGCGGCCGACCGCCAGCCCCGAGCCGTTCAAGCGTATGCACCGGCCGCGTCCCCCTGGCCCTCGGCCGGGCGATAGCGCGCCTTCATCCGCTGCGCCTGGAACGCGCCCGCAATTCGAGCAGCTCGAAATCTCGCGATAGGTCCCCTGCCCCGGCAGCCAGACCTCGATGTCGTAGGTCTTCTGCGCCGCAAACCCCATATCGCCCGATGACAGCAGCATGACGCGATAGGCGAGGCCGAGCCGCTTTAGCACTTCCTCGGCGCAGGCGGTCATGCGCTCGTGCTCGGCCGCCGACTGCTCGGGCGTCGTCACCGAGACCAGCTCGACCTTCATGAACTGGTGCTGGCGGATCATGCCGCGGGTGTCCTTGCCGGCCGCCCCGGCCTCCGAGCGAAAGCACGGGGTCCAGGCGGTAAACCGCAACGGCAGGTCGCGCTCGTCGAGGATCTCGTCGGCGACGAGATTGGTCAGCGGCACCTCGGCGGTCGGGATCAGCCAATAGCCGTCGGTCGTGCGGAACAAATCCTCGGCGAATTTCGGCAACTGCCCGGTGCCGAACACCGCCTCGTCGCGCACCAGCAGCGGCGGCGACATCTCCTGATAGCCGAATTCGCGTGTATGCAGGTCGAGCATGAACTGGGCGAGCGCCCGCTCCAGCCGCGCCAGATCCTGCCGCAACACGACAAACCGCGAGCCCGAGAGCTTGCCGGCGCGGCGAAAATCCATCAGCCCGAGCCGCTCGCCGATCGCCTCATGCGCAGCCGGCGCGAAATTGAACCGCGGCGGCTCGCCCTCACGGCGCAACAGCAGGTTTGCGGTCTCGTCGGCGCCGTCCGGCACGTCGTCGGCCGGCAGGTTCGGCAGCCCGGCCAGGATCTCGTCGATTTCGGCGCGCAGCCGCGCCGCCTCGGCTGCGGCGCTCAGCCTCCGCGCCCTTGTCTGGCCTCGACCTGCCGCAGCAGCGGCTCGATCGATCCTCGCCGCGGCGTCTTGGCGGCGCCGATCTCGCGCGCATATGCGGTTGCGCCGGGCCTGCGCCTCCTGGGCGCGGGTCTCGGCAGCGCGCCATGCACGGTCGAGCGCCAGCACCTCGTCGGCGCGCGGCGGCAGGCCGCGCCGGGCGAGCCCGCGATCGAATTCCGCCGGATGCTCGCGGATCCATCTGATGTCGTGCATCGGCCGAACTAAAACACAAACGGAACACGGCCGTTATAGAAGGCCGGCGACGGCGCGTCCATTCGGCTCGCGCCGAGCCGACGTACGCGTCGAAATTGGCAGCGACGGCCGGCGTCGCGCGCCGGATGCCGTTTACCTCGCGTCGATTTTGCCCTACCAAATCCTGCACATACCGAATCGCCTTGCAGCGCGGGAGGAAGCGATGCTGGGATTGATGTCGGAGCGGCCGCTGCTGATCTCGTCGATCATCACCCATGCGGCGACCTATCACGGCGATGTCGAGATCGTCTCGCGCACCGTCGAAGGTCCGATCCACCGCTACACCTATCGCGACGCCGAGCGCCGCTCGAAACAGCTCGCCAGACGCGCTGCTGCGGCTCGGCATCGAGCCCGGCGACCGGGTCGCCACCCTCGCCTGGAACACGTTATCGCCATTTCGAGCTCTATTACGCGATTTCCGGCATCGGCGCGGTCTGCCACACGATCAACCCGCGCCTCTTCGACGACCAGATCGTCTACATCGTCAACCACGCCGCCGACCGGCTGCTGTTTGTCGACACGACCTTTCTGCCGCTGGTCGAGCGCCTCGCCCCGCGCTTCCCGGCCGATTGCCGGATCGTGCTGATGACCGACGCGGAGACGATGCCCGCAACCGCATTGCCGGTCCTGCCCTGCTACGAGGAGCTGATCGCGGCCGAAGACGACGGATTTCGCCTGGCCCGAATTCGACGAGCGCACCGCCGCCTCGCTCTGCTACACCTCGGGCACCACCGGCCACCCCAAGGGCGCGCTCTACAGCCACCGCTCGACGGTGCTGCACGCCTTCGGCATTTCGCTGCCCGATGCGATCTCGATCTCGGCGCGCGACGTTGTCTGCCCGGTCGTGCCGCTGTTTCACGCCTGCGGCTGGGGCATCCCCTATGCCGCGCCGATGAACGGCGCGAAGCTGGTATTGCCCGGGCCGCGTCTCGACGGCGCCAGCCTCTACGAGCTGTTCGAGGCCGAAGGCGTGACCTATGCGCCTCGGGCGTGCCGACCGTGTGGCTCGGCTTCGAGGCCTATCTGTCCGACATCGGGCGCGCGCTGCTCGACCTTGCACCGGGTGCTGTCGGGCGGATCGGCGGTGCCGCCGTCGATGATCGAGGCCTTCGCGCGCCACGGCATCGACATGCGTCAGGGCTGGGGCATGACCGAGATGAGCCCGCTCGGCACGACCGCGGCGCTGAAGGCAAAGCACCGCGGCCTCGATCCGCAGGCGCAGCTCGCGGTCAAGACCAAGCAGGGCCGGCCGGTCTTCGGCGTCGAGATGAAGATCGTCGATGACGACGGGACAGGCCCAGCCGCATGACGGCAAGTCGATGGGCGAACTTCTGGTGCGCGGGCCGTGGATCGTCAGCGGCTATTTCGAGGATGCCGAGGCGAGCGCCGCCGCGGTCGAGCCGGACGGCTGGTTCCACACCGGCGACATGGCGACGATCGACCCCGACGGCTATATGCAGATCACCGACCGGCGCAAGGACGTGATCAAATCGGGCGGCGAATGGATCAGCTCGATCGACCTCGAAAACGCCGCGATCGCCCATGACGACGTGGCCGAGGCCGCGGTCATCGCCGTCCCCGACCCGCGCTGGGGCGAGCGGCCGTTGCTGATCGTGACGCCGCGCCCCGGCTGCCGGCCCGAGCGCGACGCAGCTGATCGCGTTTCTCGGCCGGCAATTCCCGAAATGGATGCTGCCCGACGACGTCGTCTGCATCGACGAACTGCCGCATACCGCGACCGGCAAGATCATGAAGACCCGCCTGCGCGAGATGTTCTGCCCGCGCACCCCGCCCGATCGTTGATATCAGGCCTCGCCTTCCCCATCCTTCGGGAATGACACCCGTCGTCCGCTTCGCGCCGTCGCCGACCGGGTTTCTGCATATCGGCGGCGCCCGCACCGCGCTGTTCAACTGGCTGTTCGCGCGCCATCACGGCGGCAGCTTCCGGCTGCGCATCGAGGACACCGACCGGGTGCGCTCGACGCCGGAGGCGGTGGCAGCGATCATCGACGGCCTCGACTGGCTCGGCCTCGAGCTGGGACGGCGAGATCGTCCATCAATCCGCCCGCGCCGAGCGCCACGCCGAGGTCGCGCGGCAATTGCTGGCCGCCGGCCGCGCCTATTATTGCTATTGCACGCCCGGCCGAGCTCGAGGCGATGCGCGACAAGGCGCGCGCCGAAAAGCGCTCGGTGCGCTATGACGGCACCTGGCGCGACCGCGACCCCGCCGAGGCCCCGCCGGGCGTGCCGCCGGTGATCCGCCTCAAGGCGCCGCAGCAGGGCGCGACGACGATCCACGACCAGGTCCAGGGCGAGGTCACGGTCGCCAATGCCGAGCTCGACGACCTGATCATCCTGCGCGCCGACGGCACGCCCGACCTACAATCTCTCGGTCGTCGTCGACGACCACGACATGGGCATCACCCACGTGATCCGCGGCGACGACCATCTGAACAACGCCTTTCGCCAGACCCAGATCTACCGGGCGCTCGACTGGCCGGTCCCCGAATTCGCCCATCTGCCGCTGATCCACGGCCCCGACGGCGCCAAATTGTCGAAGCGCCACGGCGCGCTCGGGGTCGAGGCCTATCGCGAGCATGGGCTATCTGCCCGAGGCGTTGCGCAATTACCTGCTGCGGCTCGGCTGGAGCCATGGCGACGACGAGATCATCTCGACCGAACAGGCGATCCGATGGTTCGACCTCGACGCGGTCGGCCGCGCCCCGGCGCGCTTTGATTTCGCCAAGCTCGACAATCTGAACGGGCACTACATCCGCAGCGCCGATGACGCGCGCCTCGTCGCCTTGGTCGGCCGAGCGGCTGGAACAGACCCTCGGCCATCCGCTTGATCGAAGACCGACCGAGACCGCCTGCTGCACGCGATGCCCGAGCTGAAGTTGCGCCCGAAGACCCTGGTCGAGCTGGCCGCCAATGCGCGCTTTCTGGTCGCGAAGCGGCCGATTCGTCCGGACGACAAGGCGGCGAAGCTCTTGACCCCGCGAAGCGCGCCGGCTGCTGGCGGCGCTCGCTCCCTGCTCTCGACCGCAGCGAATGGCGTGCGGACGGCGCTCGAAGAATGCGTGCGCGCCTTCGCCGCCGCGAACGGCGTGACAGCTCGGCGCCGTCGCGCAGCCGTTGCGCGCCGCGCTGACCGGGTCGGTCGCCTCGCCCGGCATCTTCGCGGTCATGGAGGTGCTCGGCCGCGACGAGACCTTGGGCCGCATCGCCGACGCCGCCGGTCGTCACCGACTGAGCGCACCGCTCATCTCGCACCTGCGAACGGTTTGCCAACCGGCGCGCGGCAGACTATTTTCCCCGTTGAATCCGGGAATGGCCCGCGGGCGCGGCAAGAAGAGGTGCAGCGATGGACGGGAACAATATGACGACCGGAACCATGACCCTTGACCGACAACGAAACCGGCAAATCGGTCGATCTTCCGGTGCTGGGCGGGACGATCGGGCCGAAGGTCATCGACATCCGCAAGCTCTACGGCCGAGACCGGGCACTTCACCTACGATCCGGGCTTCATGGCGACCGCCGCCTGCCGGTCGAGCATCACCTATATCGACGGCGACGAAGGCGTTCTGATGTACCGCGGCTATCCGATCCAGGAGCTGGCGGAAAAGAGCGATTTTCTCGAAGTCGCCTATCTGCTGCTCAACGGCGAATTGCCGACCGCGAAGGAAAAGGCGCAGTTCGTCCACGACATCACCCACCACACGATGGTGCACGAGCAGCTGACGACCTTTTTCCGCGGGTTCCGCCGCGACGCGCACCCGATGGCGGTCATGTGCGGGGTGGTCGGCGCGCTGTCGGCATTCTACCACGACTCGACCGACATCCATGATCCCTATCAGCGGATGGTCGCGTCCTACCGCCTGATCGCCAAGATGCCGACGATCGCGGCGATGGCCTACAAATATTCGAACGGCCAGCCTTTTATTTACCCGCAGAACTCGCTGGGCTACGCCGAAAATTTCCTCCACATGACCTTTGCCGTGCCGTGCGAGGAATACAAGGTCAACCCGATCCTGGCGCGGGCGATGGACCGGATTTTCATCCTGCACGCCGACCACGAGCAGAACGCATCGACGGCGACGGTGCGCAATGCCGGGTCGAGCGGCGCCAACCCGTTTGCCTGTATTGCCGCCGGCATCGCCTCGCTTTGGGGCCCGGCGCATGGCGGCGCCAACGAGGCGGTGCTGAAGATGCTGGATCGCATCGGCGACAAATCGCACATCAAGGAATTCCTCGATCACGTCAAATCCAAGGAAGACAACGAGCTGCTGTTCGGCTTTGGCCATCGCGTCTACAAGAACTACGACCCCCGCGCCCACGTGCTGCGCGACAGCTTTCACGAGGTGCTCGACGAGCTCGGAATCAAAAACGACCCGTTGCTCGACCTGGCGAAGGAGCTGGAAAAGATCGCGCTGAACGATGATTATTTTATCAAGCGGAGGCTGTACCCGAACGTCGATTTCTACTCCGGGATCATCCTGAAGGCGATGGGCTTTCCGATCTCGATGTTCACCGTGCTGTTCGCGATCGCGCGCACGGTCGGCTGGGTCGCGCAATGGACCGAGATGATCGAGGACACCGACGCCAAGCTGATGCGCCCGCGCCAGCTGTTCATGGGCTCGGATCAGCGCCACTACGTGCCGATCGCGGAGCGCGGCTGAGCCGCCTCGGCCACGATCGCGCCATGGAAGACAAGGCAAAGTAACCGTCGGAGGGAGGAGAATGGCCGAGATCCTGGGATTGGGGTGCACGCACCGGCCGCTGATGCTGCGCCGGGACGAGGACTGGACCTTTATGATGCGGACATGCCCTCGACGATCCGGACATGCCGGAGGCGGCAAAGGACCCGGCGAACTGGCCGGCGCAGTTGCGCGAGGAGCTCGGCAACGATTGGGGCACGTGCGGCGGCCGGGCGGGCGCGCGAGGTCTATCGCCGCCATTTCGCCGAGGCGCGCCGCGCGCTCGACGAGTTCAAGCCCGACGTGATCATCATGTTCGGCGACGACCAGTACGAAAACTTCAAAGAGGACATCGTCCCGCCCTTTGCCGTGCTCGCCTATGAGGACCGCGACATCCAGCCGTGGAAGCATCGCCGCTCGCCCGACAACCCGTGGGGCGAGCCGGCCGACACGACCTTCCGCCTGCGCGGCCATCGCGAGGCCGGCAAATATCTCGCCACCGGCCTGATCGAGAGCGGGATCGACATGGCCTATGCCTATAAGCCGCTGCACCACTCGCTCGGCCACGCCTTCGAGAACACGATCCTGCTGCTCGATGACGACCGGGTCGGGTTCGACTACCCGCTGATTGCCGATTTCGGTGAATTGCTATGGCCGCCGGGTCAACGCGGCGCGCGGGCTGCGCCTGCCGTTGGCGATGCGCGACGATATCCGCAACCTCGACCCGCCCTCGCCCAACCCGGCGCGCTGCATGGAGGTCGGCGCCGCCGCCGCGCGGGTCATGGCGCAGAGCCCGTGGCGCACCGCGATCGTCGCCTCGTCGAGCTGGTCGCACTCGTTCCTGACCGAAAAGAACTACCAGCTATGGCCCGACGTGCCGGCCGATCGCCGCCTCTACGAAGCCCTGGAAAAGGGCGATTACGCGACTTGGCATGGCTACACGCACCGACCAGATCGAGGACAGCGGCCAGCACGAGGTGCTGAACTGGTTCTGCCTGTTGGGCGCGATGGAAGAACTCGGCCGCAAGCCCGACCGCTCGACCTTTATCGAGACCTGGGCCTTCGTCTCGCCCGTCGTCTTCGCCTACTACCTGCCCTAAGTTGCCCGCATCGCGTTGGCGACCTTCCTTCGAGCAGGCGGCCATACCCGGCACCTTGTCGCCGGTCTTCAGCATCACCAGCATCGCCCAGATCGAGGCTTGGTTGGTGGTAACGACAGGCTTGCCGAACTCGCGCTCCCACCCGGCGATCGAGGCCATCGTCGGGAAATTGCCGCCGGGGACGACAAACACCTCGATCTCGGGCCGGTCGATGCGGGCAAAGGCGTCGCGCGCATTCTCCGGGCCGAGATTGCCGATCGCATAGGAATCGGTGGCGCCAAAACCTTCGAATGCCACGGTTTCGAGCCCGTGCTTGGTCGCGAACAGATGCGCCGCACGCTGGTTGACCGCCTGCGAATAGGGCGAGACCAGCGCGATGCGCCGCGCCCCCAATGCCTTCACCGCGCGGCCGATGGCCTGCGCCGAGGTCACCGCCGGCACGCCGGCGCCGGCGCTCATCCTCCGCGTGGTAACCTCGTCGTAATCGTCGGCGAAGACGCTCGCCGAGGTCTGCGCCAGGATCACCAGTTCGACCTTGGCCGTGCCGAGCAGCCGCGACTGATAGTCGACGTCGTCATCCCGTGGCGGCGAAAAGGTCTGGCCCGGCGCGCTCGTCATCAGCCGCCCGATATGCGCCTGATAGCTTGGCGGCAACAGCCGGCATTCCATCTCGACGGTCGTATTGGTCGAGGGGATCAGGACGCCGAAATGACGCGGTCATATCGCGGACCTTTCTGTGAAATTCGCCGAATGATCCTAGTTATCGTCCGGCGATCCTGTCGACCCCGCAGCGCCGTTCTGCTAAGTTGGCATACCCCGCCAATCGGAAAGGACCGGGAAATGAACGATGCGATGACGTTGGCCGAGCGCGCCGACGCACTCGAACACAAGATGATCCGCGAGCTCGACGACGCCATTATCGTCAAGTCCCGCCTGTTCAACCTCGCCGATGGCGATATGAGCATGCCCAACGGCGCGGCCTTGATGGCGCAGCGCCCGGGCAGCCACATGCTGATGGGCGACGACCCGCGCCTGCCGAAGATGCCGGCGCAGCCGACATTGGTCGATTTCTTCAAATACCGCTTCGGCCCGGCGAACCATCTGCTGCAAAGCGCCCGGCACGCGGTCCGCGCCGGCATGGACGAGAAAGTCGTGCTCGCCTGCCTGTTGCACGACATCGGGGTCATCGGCTTTATCCGCGCCGACCACGGCTATTGGGGCGCGCAATTGGTCGAGCCTTATGTCGAACCAGAGGTGACCTGGGCGATCCGCGCGCACCAGGCGTTGCGCTTTTATCCCGACGAATCGGTCGGCTATTCCTATCCCAAATCCTACGTCAAGAATTTCGGCGCCGACTACAAGCCCGACCCCTATATCGAGGACGAATACAACCGCGCCCGCAATCACAAATGGTACATGACCGCGCGGATGATCACCGTCCACGACATCTATTCGTTCGAGCCCGGATGTGGTGGTCGACCTCGAAGACTTCACCGACGTGATCGGCCGCAACTTCAAGCAGCCGAAGGAAGGGCTCGGCTACGACAACAGCCCGGTCGCGCATATGTGGCGCACCCTGATCCGCCCGACCAAAGCTTTGTAGTCGGCATTCGCGCCCCTCTCCCCGCAAGCGACGCGAGCGGGGAGAGGGGTATCGCCGATCAGGCCCGGCTCAGGCGGTTCGCGACCTCGGCCTGCCATTGGTCGAGCGGCATGAAGCCGGGGGTCTCGCGGCAATGCTGTTCGGTCTGCGCCATGATCTCGTCGTTCGGCAACGACAGGTCGATCGGCACGCCGTGCGGCTGCGGCACGTACCAGGGCGTGTCCATATAAATCTCGATCTGGTTGCCCTCGGGATCGGGGAAATAGCAGGACTGAGCGCGTTGCCGTGGCTGGTCTGCCGGATGGTCTCGATCCCGGCCTCGCGGGCGCGGCCATAGAGCGTCTTCAGCGCGTCGAGATCGGGAACCTTGAACGACAGCTGGTTGACCGTGCTGACCCCTTCCGGCGCGCGGCCCGAGACGATCACGAACTGATGGTGATGGCCGGGCGCCGCGGTCATAAAGGCCAGCTCGCCGCCGCGGCTGCCGATGCCGCGATCGGAGACGACGAGGCCGACGACCTTGGTATAGAAATCGACCATCTTCGACACGTCGCGGGCATAGACGCCGCAATGCGAAAGCTGCGGGTGAACGGATGACGCCATATTGACCTCCCGATGTTGAATTTCCCCGCAAAAGATGGGCGCGCGGCTCAATCCGGCAAATCGAAAAACCGGCACCAGCCGTTGGGGCTGATCGCGCCCGGCCACGACGACGCAGGCGGCGGGCGGGCGGAACAGCGCGCAGGCAGCGCAGCTGAAGCCATTCTTCGGCCGGTCCTGATACTGCGCCTCGGCCGGCGACATCTTCTGCTGCGCCGCGGCCGGTGCGATCGCCGGCTCCGAACAGCCGCCGCCGACAGCGCGGCGCGCAGCAAGCTGCGCCTCAGCAGGTCGCCGCCGCCCGCCCGTCAGCCGCCGTTCGCATAATCGGCGGGTGTGCGAGATAGCCTTCGGCGAGCCGCCGCCCGGTCTCGCGCATCAGTTGCTTGTCCATCGCCTGGTCCGCCGGCCGGCGGCATGCGCACGACCGTGTTGTTGCAATAGGTCGGGATCACCGAGCCGCTGTCGCGGCACAGACCCAGCGGGTCGTCGCCCGCTGCGACCGCCCGGATGCCGCGCCGGATCTGGTTGCGGAACATGCTGATCCCGCGATCGGTCTCGCCGAGATGCTCCAAGCCGTGGATGGCGATCGGCCGCTGCGAGACCTGGGCCTCGTAATCGCCGGGGTGCAGCTGGCCCTCCTCATAGGAATCGGCGGCGAGTTGGCCGGGCAGCATGATGTCGCGGTCGGCCCACCATTCCGGCGTCGTCGTGCTGTCGGTCTCGCAGACATGGCGGAATTCGATCAGCATCGTGTTGGTGTCGTCGAGCGGCACGGCCCAGCGGGTCATCATCGGGCCGCTGAATGAGCGCTCCTCGCGGCCGGTCTCCCAGATCGGCGCCACCTGCTGCAGATTGGGCAGCACGACTTCCACCATCCGCGTCCAGACGTTGTCGCCGACCCGGCGGGTCGCGACATAGACCATGCCGATCGGGGTCTCGACAAATTCCAGCTCCGGCAACACGCCGAACTCTTCGGTGAACACGGCGCCGCTGACGATCGTGTGCAAAAACGCGGTATGGACCGGGTCCATCGTGTTTTCATGGATCTGCAGCCAGTTCGCCGGAAAGCAGTATTTCCGGCCCGGGATCATCCGGTAGCCCGGCCGGTTAAAGGTGTCGTAGACCGGGAAAGCCGGCTTCTGCTCGGGCGGGCCCATATAGGCAAAGACGATGCCGTTGGCCTCGTGGATCGGATAGGCGCCGTGAAACAGCCGGTCCTTCAGGGTGCTGTCGGCTCGGCTCGCCCGGCGTCTCGAGGATCGTCCCGTCGACGCCGAACAGCCAGCCATGATAGCAGCAGCGGATCCCGCGTTTCGCCGATCAGCCCGAATTCGAGCGACGTGCCGCGATGCGGGCAATGCAATTCCAGCAGGCCCGCGGCGCCGCTCTTGTCGCGAAACGCGACCAGATCCTCGCCGAGGATCTTGACCCGATACGGCAGATCGCGCAGTTCGTCGGAAAAACAGACCGGCTGCCAAAAGCGGCGCAGATATTCGCCGCCCGGCGTGCCGGGGCCGACATGGGTGAGTTCGGCATCTTCTTCCGGAATATCGCGGTGAAAGTAGCCGCCATACCGCGTCTTCAAAAACGGGGCCCTGCTCGCCATGACAAGCCTCCTCTGACCAATATTGGCTCGAGCGGCCGGTTTGAGCGCCAGGCAGCCGCAAGGACGACTCCGCGCGGGCCTCCACCGGAAGAACGAGTTTGGTCTTATGGTAGCAAAAACCCCCTACAACCTCACGCCTAAACCAGCGTATCAACGCCACGGGAGACCAGCGAGACCGGGCAGCCGCGGTCCCCACTAGCACAATCTAAAATTGAGCAAAGAGATTCGGTTTGCTGCACCTGCAGCAAATCAGCAGCAAGAATTCGCCTCTAGGTTTACCGCCGCTGTGGCGAACGGCTTCAAGCGTCGCCCGCGCACCCAGCCCCGGCGGCTTTCGCAGAAACCATCGCCCATCGGCAACTCCTGATGTATCCCGGCGCCACGAATCCACGCACCTCGACCCGTTTGAAGCATGCCATGCGAATAGGACAATTTTGCGGTCGCAATGACCCGCGTTGGCGGCCAAAGGCAGCTAAACTGGATTCAGCGACAGGGCGGGCAATTGCCGTGCCGATAAAGGCGAGAACTGATAGCACAAACCGAAATGATCGACGGCAAGGCCGCCAAGACGCGGCGGAGTTGGCGCACCGGGCAGCGGCTCCGACGAATTCGCGAGCGTCGCGGTGGAGCGCAAACAGGAATTGAACCCGGATGACCCCGAATCGCAAAGCAGAGACCGGACGCCATCGGACATGAAGGTGGAAGCCTCTATTTAAATCGCGGCAGCGGCCAACCGATCGCGAAGGCCAAGCGGCCTGGTAGCTCCATTTCCAGGGGGCGACAAACTTCCAGGGGGCAAGGAACCCGGCGGGCCAGCCCAATTCCCGTTCGCGATCTTATCGAGACACTCGGCCAGGGAGAATAGCGAATAGCCTTCGATCGCGGGTCCTCGAGGCACGGCGTCCCCTGACCACACCGTTGTGAGGCCAGTGAAAGCATTTGGGACTCCGTCGAAAATATTGCCATCCACATTTAGAACTGTGCATAGTTCCCGCGCCGACCAATTTCCATTAGCTATTGTGCCATCCTGGTCGAGCGTCAGCGTAGGGAGGAGGGATTGGTTGGCGAGAACGCGCAGGGTCTGTAAAATTGACCATACCTTATCATAACCGTTGATAAGGAAGATTGCTTTCCATCGCGCTATCACTCTCAATATTAACTTATTTTGTACCCACGGCAGAACCCAACGGGCGAATAGTTCTCGCTGTAAATCAATATACTGAAAACCGAAAAGGGTGACGGCCTGCGTGACTCCAGACACAAGGTCATCCGTGTTTATCATGTCGATCAAGTACGCTGGCGAGCTCGAAGGTACTGTAACCGGAGGTGAAGACTGGTAGGCGCCGTATTGCGGATAGTCATCGACGACGCCATACACTCCATTCCACGCAAATCCCGTAAACGGCCAGCTTCCGGGAGCTGCGGGGCACGGGAGTGAGCCCTGCCACCACTGCGTGTTATCCGCAAAAGACGCACCCTGTACAACTTCAGCAATAAAATACAGAAAGCTCGAGATATCGGTTTGTTTTGGTATGTCGCTCTTAATGATACCGTTTACAGCCAACGTGTATTGGGCGCTGAGGAAGGTCGCATAATCCTGAAGGTCTCCGTTGAAGGCTGTTAGGAAGTCACTGAATAAAGTTTACCAGTGCCTCGATCGTCAGGTAGGACCTGAGCCCCAATAACAAAAAGGGAAGCGCGGATCTCGGATCCAGCGCCATCTGCTCGGCGGAGCCGCCGAGGGGTGGTCCGGGCAGCGGCCGCGGCAGCGTTCCGTACCAGCCCATGATTGACCCGATGGCGATCGGGGCGTCCCCAGGCGTGCCTTCCTCCACCGGTGCGGGGTATGGGACCTGTTGGGCGGAAAACAGTTGGGTTTGGACAATTGGCCGCTCCCAATTGCTTTCCGCTCCGGGGGTCTTCGACGGGATGAGATTGTCGACGAATGCCATCGCGTTGTCGTGGAATTTGTCGACATCGTTATGGACATCCCTTGCCTGAACTCCGATTCCTTCATTGGCGAGGTTATCGAGGTCGGTCCCCAACCCTCCCTCCGGAGAATTCCAGAAGCTAACTATACCTTGTAAAAACGCCTTCCAGTAAATGCTCAAATCGACATCCTGTATGTCTTGAATTTCATTGTTTAGCTGGGCAAGTTGTTGCGCCTCAGTCGATCCGGACTGGTTTGAAGCCGCCAAATCAGCGAGGAAAAACGCGACGATTAGGACTATTGCAACTCCTACACCCGTTGCAGCTGCTGTAGTTAATACAGTAGCTGCCGCTGCATCACCTGCTATTTGGCCTTGCGCCTCCAGCGCCAGCGCTGCAGCTTGAGCTGAAGCACCAGTGCTGCCCCAGCTGCCGCGCTGGCGGCAAATGCTTCGCTGGCTATGTTACCCACGAGTGGAGCGACTGCTGCTTGAACGATCGGACCTTCGACTGCGCTGAGGATCCCCGCGTAATTGGCTGCGGTCGCTACCGTACTATCAACTTGATCTAAAATACTAGTACTGAAAGCTTGAGCGTTTGCACCATCCTGAGAGAGCTGGCCCAGAATCCGTTGTATTAATTCGGCGGTGGCATCAGTAGTCATCGGTTATACTCTCCCGGGAGGGCTAACAAGATTCGCATGAAGGCACAGCCACCACCCTTATCAGCGCAAACTCACCATTATCGGGATCAAGCCAACGCCATTCTCAAGACAGGCCAACGCCTTTCCAATGATTGCACCAAGAGCCCTGGATTTGTCCGAGACTTTCATGGCGTGGCCCGGCGTCGCGGAGGTTGTCAGAAGATCGCCAGCCGCGATGCTCCCGAACGCCGCGTCAACCTTGCAGAAGGCTTTCCCCAGAAGGGCGATGGGCGAACGAGGTATCGCGGAAGATATTCGCTGCAGGACAACGGCTGGTCTAAGGTCTCCCGCGCCGGAGACGACGCCCGCTACCCGTGTATCGTAGGGAGCGTCGGCGGCACACAACCTACCATTCGCATTGATGACAAGTATGGTACCGGGTTCCGAATTAATCTGTTGATCGTCAACGTAGAAATCCTCGGCAATATCCCCACTACCCGGATTGACGAGGACGACGTCTCCCGTTACCAAAATATCACCAGCAAAATAGCCGGCTGGACTCCCTTGTGCCATGATGCCGGTGTTATTGGACTGGGCCCATATTGCAGCCCCTGATGGTACAGTTTGGTTCGAGGGTGCGCTATTTGCCGCCGATACGCCGGAGTTAAATTGTGAAGTGCTTATGCCTCGCACTCCGTCCTTGTTGTCACTCAGTCCCAACACTCCGATTTTGTCGACCGAAGCACCAATGACGCCCGCGGTGATGTCATTTGTCCATCCGAGGCCTGCTGATCCACTTTGACCGTACACGCCCGCAGTACTGCCGTTTTGATTGATACCCGAAACGCCGATCCCGCCATCGCTGCTGCCCGCAACACCGACACCTCCGCCTGTATTGTCGCCCCATACCCCACTGCGGTTGGTACCAGCCGAGAACCCCCGAACGCCATCCCCGGTTTTGCTGACGCCGACCATACCTACACTAGTTAAGCTGCTTCCGTAGACCCCAACTCCATTATCAGAGTCGCCGTATATCCCCGCTCCGACGTCGGGCGGCGTCGCGCTGCCATTTCCATGCCTTCCGTGGACGCCGGTGCAGATGCCGCCATAACCTGCAAGTGAAGCCGCTAGGTAGGCGTTTGGGTCATCGCTTTGACCGTCTCCTAGAAAGTTGCTGATTGAAAAAATGTCGCCGGCCGACCGAGACGAGCCGCTAAAAATAAAGTTTCCATTCTCCAGGATCGTGTTGGTAGTTTGCCAAAATTGCAGAGGGGTAGTATCAGGAGTGATCGAGCCCTGTGTTGCAAGAACCCACTCGGTGTGAGCATTCGTCGTTCCTTCGGAGACACGCACTGTCATTTCGGCTGTCAATAGCGCAACAGTATTAGCATCGGCAGATCAACTCCACGCTCCGTTAGCTTCGGCGACCCAAATACCGTTTTGCGACCCATTACTCTGGTCCTTTACAAGGATTCGGTCGCTCGTTTGTGATGCAACACCATCGATCGTAATAAGGCTTGTTGGTGGAAATGGGCTGAGATTTTCAGTTGTAGCTATGCGAACGTCGTCTTTCCAACTTGCCATCGCGTTTTCTCCCTGTCTTAAGCCGACACTCCCCAAATTCCAGCGGGCTCCTGAACTGCGACTTTTGCGCCTTTGAGAAGGAAGTGATTGAAATTTTAAATCCTGAGTTGAAGTCTGCCTCCGTCTGGAGGGTGATGCCCGAGGTGTTCGAAGGGGCCGAGGCTGCGGTCATCAACACCAGCTCCGGTGTCGGATAATCCTACCACGCTCGGTTCCGCGCGTCCGCTTCGAAAAACTCTGTGCCCGGACACCAGCGCTAGACAACGCAGCCTCAAGATTATTGGAAATAGATTCGGTCCTTGAAAACACAGGGCTATTTCCGCCCGTAAGATAGGCCCGAAATTGTTGAGTTTCGCACACGGCGCGGAGCCGATTTTCGGACCACGCAAATCTTTGGCTGATATCCGATTTCGGGATTACATATTTTCCACTGGCAGTCAAGGCAGTCCTTCAGAGTCGGCGGCCGGCTGACAGTACAATTTGACGGCCGACCGCGTGATCAACGCTGACTCTTCCCGGTCCGGAGCAGATCAGCCAGATGAAGATGATGATGTACAGGACTTCCGGCAGATAGAGGAAATCGTCAAGCCAGTCGATAAACGAAAGTCCTTTGGCGATCGTGGCGAGCTGTACGGTCGCGATCGCGACGATCATGTCGAAGATGAGCACAATGCAGCACAGGCTCGACAGTAGCCCGATGATGAGAAGCGAGCCGCAAATGAATTCGACGGACGATGCGAAATACGCCATGACACGCGGAAAGGGGATTCCGGCCCCCGCGATCGTTTCGTACATTTCCCGGGTGTGAGCGGCAACGAAGAGCTTGTTTCCTCCCGAGATGGCGAAGAACGCCCCAAGCGAAATGCGCGCAAGCAGAATCGCAAATTCTTCCCACGAGCGGTTCCCCAGCAGCATGAAGCGGATCAGCGCATCGGCTCTCATTGCCTCCTCCTCCCTTGACGCTGGGAACCGACGGTTTTGTGCCAACAGGCACGCGGGGCCCGGCTAACGCGATAGCTAACCCGTCGACACGGTGCCGGCACGGCCTTCCCGAAATTGTTGAATTTCACGCGTACCCAACCGGTATCGATGGACGGCGCGCGAGGGAAAGGCCACGGGCGGCGGTTTGTTAGCGTTGCCCCTGCCTCTCCCCGCTCGCGGGGCGAGGGAGCGAAGGGTGCGCGGCGGTGGAACAGCCGACCCACCTGGTCCCTTCCCCAAGCCTCCCGCATGTCTGCCCTCGTGAAGCATTTCTGCCAGATCCACCCACTCTTCTCGTAGCACGAGCACACGCTGTTACCCATGGCAGGCGTGGGTCTCGGCCTGCGCCGGGAAGACCGAAAAGAGCGTTAGCGGTGAGCTTAAGGTGTCCTCCGATGGCCAGATGCGGTTCGGGCGGTCTCAGCCTGGGTTGCGGACGTAGCCGTAGCGCAGGTTGCTGCGGCCGGGGCCGTTTTTGAGGTAGTCGGCCTTTAGTTCGGCGAAATGGTCGGGTTCGCCGAGGAGAGCGTGCTGCTCGAAATTGTAGAGGCGCGCGGAGTTCCCGCTGAAGATTCCGGTCTTGATCGGGCCGTTGGCCGGGCCCAATGGCTGGTAGCCGTATTTCTTTTGCATGTCCTCGGGGATTTCGAGGCGGCGAAGCCCTTCGATCTGCCATTGCGGCGCGCCGGTCCATACCGCATCGGTGCCCCAGACGACGTGGTCGGGGCCGAGCCCCTTGACCAGCATGCCCATCAAGGCCACGGCGAGGCGCGGCTCGGCGACCGCGGTCCAGGCGAAGATCTGCCCAAGGTCGCCATAGACGTTGGTGACGCCGTATTTCTGCGGGATCTCGGCGAGATCGCTGGTCCACGAGCTGCGGCCGGTCCGGTCGAACTCGGCCATGCCGTCGGCCGGCGTGCCGCCGACCCAGCGATAGGCCGAATGGTAGACCAGGAAATTCAATTGCGGCCAGTCTTTGGCCGCCTTGCCGATATCGCTGACATCGGCATAGGGCCGCAGCCGCGGGAACTGCTTTTCGACACCGGGTGCGAACAGCCCCTTGTGGATGCAGACGTTCTTGATGCCGGATTTCGCGATTTTCTCGTAGAACGGGTACATCAGCTTTTGATCGTCGGCATGCCACGGATAGCGAGCGATTTCCTTGTGGGTGTTGTCGCCGACGGTGTAGCCCTTCCATGAATCGGGCTTGTAGATTTCGATCGCCTGATCGACCTGGTCGAGCCAGCCGGGCTGCCCGGGGGTGAAGGTGAAATGCGCCATCATCCGCCGCGAGCCGGCTTGTTTGTTGACCTTCGCGCGGGTCTCGAACACCTGCGCCTGTGGGATGAACCAGTCCTGCAGCACATCCGAGGGCGAGTTCGACAACAGCGCCACCTTGGTGTCACTGTCCATGTAGACCTCTTTGATGTAATTGGCGTATTTGAGGTCGTCGAGGGTCTGATCGCCGGTCAGCTCCTTGTTCCAGCCGAGCTTGCCAAAGGCGTTGCGCATTTTGACAAATCCGGTAAGCCGGGTGTCGTCGCGCAGGAAGTGGGTGTGGCCGTCAATGATGAACTGGCCCGACAAGGCCTGAGCGCGGTCGGCCGCCATGTCAGGGGTTGCCGCCTCGGCGAGGCTGGCGTCGAAGATGTGGCCGAAGACCTGGTTCATCGCTACGAACGAGGCCGCCATCCCCGATGCGGTCTGGAAAAAGCGGCGGCGCGAGACGCCCTGCCGGCGGGCGAGCCGGTCACTAATTTCCTTGAGCCGGGCCTCGACCTCGCGCTGCTTTTCGGTCTGCGGCACCGGCAGGTATTCGTCGCTCGACACGATCTGCGTCGGCACCGGCGATGGAAACGACGACGTCTCAGCCGGCAGCAATTCGCTCAGTTGTTCGTCAGTAAGGAATTTCATGTGATCCTCCCTAAGGCCAGATACGCGTTGAGGCTGCTTGCTCCCGAGAGCGCCGAGAGTGGCCCCAAAAATTCCGCATGAGCCGACGCCCACCTGCTATGGCCCATGACCCCGTAACGATATCCCGAGAATCGCGATCGTCGCCGCGGCATTGATCCCGACCGCCCATGTCAACATCGTGAACCGGGAGCCGACATCCGAGAAGCGGCCACTAATATCTGAAAAGCGGGCATTGATGTCCGAAAAGCGGGCATTGACCTCGGCGCGGAACTGATGCGCGCCCGTTCTCCAGATCGGTAAGGCGCGCCTCGATAATTGATAGTCTGTTATCGATCGAGGTAAGGCGGTTTTCGTACTCGGCCAACTCCTCGGCGGCGGCGATAGCGTCGTCTTCTGGCGCGCCGGCTGCCTTGAGCGCATGGTACGTCTTTGCCAACATGATCGCCATGCGCCATGCCTCTAGCGTGGTCGTGCCGGCACTTCAAGGTTCAACAGCCGCGCGGCGTTGCCGCCAAAGATTGCCCTGCGCTCGGCGTCGTCGAGACCGGGGCAGCCCTCGATCATGCCGACCGGATCGATTTCGCCCATATCCGCCGGATAATCGGTGCCCATCAGGATATGGTCGGCGCCATATTCCTCGACCAGATACTCAAGCTGGTGATGGGTGTAGACCAGCGCGTCGAAATAGCACCTTTTCAGGTAGGTGGTCGGCATCCGCGCGATCTGTTCGCAGGCATCGGGGCGCGCCGCGGCGGCATGGTCGATGCGGCCCGAATAGGCCGGCAGGTATCCCCCGCCGTGGGAGGCGATCAGCTTCAAATTCGGGTAATCGCGCAACACGCCGCCAAAGATCAGGTGATGCAATGCGACCGTCGTGTCGAGCGGGTTGCCGATCACATTGGCGAAGTAATGGTCGGCGAAGCGCCCGGCCTCGGTGAAGCCGTCCGAATGCATGAACACCAAGAGGCCCAGCTCTTCGCAGCGCGCGAAAATCTTGCGAAAGCGCTCGGCCGATAGATCCTCGCCAGCGACATGGGTCATAATCTCGATGCCGCGAAAGCCCAGCGATTTGTGCAGGCGATCGAGCTCGGCGATCGCTAATTCCGGCGCCTGGAACGGCACCGTGCCGAGGCCGACAAAGCGGTCGGGATGACGGCCGCAGATCTCGGCGATGAAATCGTTGATCGCGCGCGAAGTGGCGAGGCCGAGATCGAGGTCGGCGCCGTAATAGGTCTGACGCGGCGCCGGCGAGATCGCCTGAATGTCGATCCCCATCCGGTTCATGTCTTCGATGCGTTTTTCCGGCGAGACGCTTTGCTGGTCGGTTCGCTCCCCATTGGCGCGGTTGATCGCCCGACTTTGCGGACTGGCCTGGGTTTCCAAGAACCAGCGCGAGACATTCTGATTGCCGGCGACCATCTGCGTCGCCCGTTCACTTCGGACATGGCAATGGATGTCGATCGTGAACCATTTGCCGCGGGCGTGGACCGGTCCCGGAAAGCGTCCCGGGATCGGCGCCCCCTCCGGCAAGCATTTGAACAGCATCTCCAGCTCCTTCTTTTGTTTTGCCGATCGTATGCGAACCGCGCTTGGTCTGGCCTTCGCAATCCGCCAGATTGGCGGATCTCAGTCGCTCCGCTTCGGGAGATGCTCGGTGGATCAGAAGCGCCTCATCGTTTGTTGCGACGGCACGTGGAACGATGCCGACTCGGCCGCGGAATTTACCAATGTCGTGCGGATCGCACGGGCGATAAAGCCGATCGACAGCCGCACCAGTCCGGCTATCCAGCAGGTCGTGTATTATCATTCCGGCGTCGGTACAAGCGACGCCTTGGATCGCGTCATCGGCGGAGCAGTTGGCCTTGGGCTATCACGGAACGTGCGCGACGCCTACGCCTTCATTGCGGCAAACTACTGCGAAGGCGACGAGATCTTCCTGTTCGGCTTTTCGCGCGGCGCCTACACGGCGCGCAGCGTCGCGGGGATGATCGGTTGGATTGGCCTGATCCACAAGGCGGATATGGACGACTTTGCCTTGTTATGGGAGGGCTACCGTCTCAGAGCTCATCCCGGCCAGCCCGACGTCCGCACACACTTCGCAAACCGCTATGTGGAGGTGCCGATAAAATGCGTTGGGGTGTGGGACACGGTGGGAGCACTTGGCATACCGGGCCATCTCGGTGACATGTTCACGCAATTCTACGCTTTTCAGGACACCAACCTCGGCCCTCATGTAGAGAACTCCTTTCACGCCTTGGCGCTCGATGAGCATCGCGAAGACTTCGTGCCGACGTTATGGAGCAAACTGCCGAATGCGCCGGCGACCCAGCGATTGGAGCAAGTCTGGTTCCCAGGGGCCCACTCCAACGTCGGCGGTGGCTATGCCGAACATGGGCTGTCCGATGTGGCATTGGCTTGGATGGCGGACCGGGTCGAGGGATTTCTCGAGCTTGACCGGGAATACCTGTCGACCCGGCAGGATCAGCGGGATGGCTGGGGTCTCGGCAAGATCTACAATTCGGCTGGAGGGTTCTTTGCGTTCCGCCGCAAAGTGAACCGCCCGGCACTGGCAAGCAATACGGGAAACGAGAGAATTCACGAAAGCGTGGCTGTCAGATTGCGGGCAACCTCCGCCGAGCCGTACCAGCCGCCGAGCCTCGCAACCGGTCTGCGAGAGGATTTCGTCGCCGCACTCGGCGCCCTTGAGCAGGCGCTGCGCTGGCCCGCGCCGAACCCGGCGCAGACGGGCCGGACCTCACGGGCAAGTCCGGCGCTTGTTGACCGGCTGATGCGGGATGCTGGAGGCGGCTGATTTAGCGGCCCATCTCGAACTAAGCCAGTTGGGCGGCCGGAACTTCGATACCCAACAGACGCGCGGCGTTGCCGCCGAGGATCGCGCGGCGTTCGGGGTCGTCGAGACTCTTCGTACCCTCCACAAAGCCGATCGGGTCGACCTCGCCCATATCGGCGGGATAATCGGTGCCCATCAGCACATGGTCGGCGCCGTATTGACCGACCAGGTATTCGAGCTGGTGGTGGGTGTAGACGATCGTGTCGAAATAGAGCCGCTTAAGATAGGTGGTCGGCATCCGATGGATCACCTCGCAGGCATCCGGACGTGCCGAGGCGGCGTGGTCGATGCGACCCGAATAGGCCGGCAGGTAGCCGCCGCCATGCGACAGCACGAGCTTCAGATTGGGGTGGTCGTCGAGCACGCCGCCAAAGATCAGGTGATGCACGGCGACCGTCGTGTCGAGCGGGTTGCCGATGACGTTGACCAGGTAATGGTCGCCAAACCGCCGCGCCTCGGGAAACCCGGTCGGATGCATGAACACCAACAGGCCCAGCTCCTCGACGCGGGCGAAGATCTTGCGGAAGCGCTCGGCCGATAGATCCTCGCCGCCGACGTTGGTCGCGATCTCGATGCCGCGGAAGCCCAAGGATTTGTGCAGCCGGTCGAGCTCGGCGACGGCGAGATCCGGCGCCTGGAACGGCACGGTGCCGAGCGGCACGAAGCGATCCGGGTGGCGTCCGGCGATGTCAGCGAGATTGTCGTTGACGACTCGGGCGGTCGCGATCCCGAGATCGGGGTCGGCGCCGTAATAGGTCTGGTTCGGCGACGGCGAGATCGCCTGGATGTCAATCCCCATCCGGTCCATGTCGGCGAGCCGGTTTTCGACTGAGGTGAACTGGATGCGGTTGCGCTCGGCCTGCTGCCGGTTGACCTCGCGGGTGCGCTCGTTGGCATACACCTCGCGCGGGTGACGGGTGGCGGCGGCGTTGCCGGCGACCATCTCGGCCGCTTTCGGGGTCAGTACATGGCAATGAATGTCGACAGTGAACCAATTGCCGCGCGCGTGGGCGGGCCCGGGAAACCGCCCGGGAATCGGCGCGCCGGGCGGCAGGCATTTGAACAGCATCTCAGGCTTCCTCCTCGAAGATCGCCCTATTAGGCGTTGCCGCCGCGCCCGGATCAATGCCTGTGAGCGTGCCGATCAGGCGCCAGTCCTCGTGCAGATCGAGGCCACTGCCGCCATAGATCTTCATCGCGCCGATTGCGCCGACACCCGATTGTCTAGGATGCGCTACTGCAGGGTCTCGTCCGGAAGGACGCCCCAGACCTCGGTGCGCTGCACCCAACCGGCGTAGCCGCCGGCCTCGATTCGGCACCAGGGGCCCTGGCATTCGACAAGCCGGGCGATGACCCCGGGCTCGGCGCGAGCGGCTACCTGCGAGGCAGGGTCGGGCCGACGATAAAGCTGGCGCGTCGCGCCCGCGACGATGACCGCACGCTTGCCGGTGATCATGCGGTCCAAGACCCAGCCGTTGGCGCCCTGCCAATCCTGGATCTTCCGCCAGTTTTGGAACTCCTCGAGAATTTCGACCGGCATGTCCTTGCGTTTGTAGACCCATTCGATCGGATAATTCTCGCCCGGGCCGACGCGCAGATTGACCTCGTCGGAACGCAGGCTGGCGAATCGCGGCAGCTTATCCCCCGCGGCAGTCTGGGCCTTCGGCGTAAGCGGCAGCGCCGCCAGCAGGGCAGCTGCTACCGCCGGCAACAACCCCGCGCGCGCAATGTGAGCCTTGGACCTCCTGGACATCCCCCACTTCTCGTCAACGCCGCGCCGGCTCGTCTCCCCACCTAATTCGCCGCGCGCGAGTATCTCTTGGCTTGCTGCCCGCAGATTGGAACCTTTCACCCGCCGTTTCAACCTCCATCGCTAATTCTCGTAGACGGAGGCGCGATGGTGTAATGATGTGTTAACGGACCCCTTTGCCGAAGGGGTCGAGCACGTGCAGGGATTGGAAGATGAAGAATCTCTTGACCGTGGTCGGAGACGGCAACGCGGCACCGGTTCTCGAAGTTGCGATGCTGGCGGCGCGCCGTTTCGACAGCCATATCGTCGGGCTTCACAGCCTGACCACCGAGTATGCCGTGGTGTTCGGCGGCGAGATGGGTTTTTCGATCTCGTCCGAGGTCGACCGCACCCTCGAGCGCGAAGGTCACGAGCGGCGCGATCAGGCACGGCGGCTGTTTCGCGAGTTCATGAGCGCCCGCGGCGTGCCGATCGGCCCGGTGCCGCCGGGGCACGATGGTCCGAGCGCATCCTGGCGCGAGGAGGATGGCCGACAGAACGCAGTTGTCGGGCTGATCGGGCGGGTGTTCGACCTGATTGTGGTCGAGCAGCCGGAGAAGCTGGCATCGATCGCCGAAGCGACGCTCGAGGATGCGCTGTTCGAGAGCGGGCGACCGGTGCTGATGGTGCCGCAGCGCGCACCGTCGAAATTGGGCGAGGTCATCGCCATCGCCTGGAACGGCAGCACCGAGACCGCGCTGACCGTCGCCCTCGGCATGCCGTTTCTTAAACAGGCGCGTCATGTTTGCATTGTCGCCGTCGGCTCGCAGCACATGCCCGAACCGGGGCCGGAGGGTGACGAACTCGCCCGCACACTCGAACGGCACGGGCTCGATGTCAGCCTGCGTACCGCCGTTGGCCGGCAAAAGCCCCAGGGCGAGTCGTTCCTGAAGGAAGCGCTGGCGGCCGGGGCCGATCTGTTGCTCAAGGGCGCCTACACGCAGAGCCGCATCCGCCAGATGATTTTCGGAGGCGCGACGCGCCACATCATCATGGAGGCGAACCTGCCGGTGCTGATGGCGCGCTGAGGTCCACACCCTCCCGGCCGGAAGAAGAACGGACCCGCAGCGATGCCGGGTCTCGGTTCGGCTCCTGCTTTGAACTCCGCTTACGCCAGGCCTAGCTCCACTGCGCGCGACGCCTGATGAACTTGGCGCCAATCCCGAACACCAGGGCCTCGATGCCGTCGGGCCGCCCGGCAAAAAACCATACAATCGTCAGCGTGCCCAGATAGGCGATCCCGCCACAAACTATCTTTAAGACCATGGAGGTGAACAGCGGAAGGTGCGGCGTCTGATCGACGACATACAGCACGAATACCATAGCCAGAGCTGCTGCGACCGGGCGATAGAGGCAACCGACGAGATCCGCGGCGCTGTACCTGACCGCCAGGCGCAGCATGAAAAAGTCGGCGAACATCGCCACAAATCCCAATCCGGCTTGCGCCGCAGCGATCGCCGGCGCTCCTCCCCAGCGTCCGGCAAGGATCAGTGTGGGCACCAGCAGCGCAAGCCGCCCCCAAACCGTTATCGTGGTCAGGCGGAACTTGTTCGTTACGTTCATGATCGAATAGATGCAAAAGTTCATCCCGACCGGAACCGCGCCGATCCCCAGCCAAAAGACCAGTGGCGTGGCTTGCCCCCACTGTTGCCCGAGCAGCAAAAGCGTCAACTCGCGCGCGATCCCGGACACCCCCAGTCCAGTCGCAAGACACACGCTCGCCGTCGCACCGATCACCAAAACCACCGCCGCCCGCAGCCGCTCGGTATTACTCAGCAGCCGCGAATAGACCGGAAACATCGCCCGCATCACCGGCTGGATCAGGTCGGTTGTCGGCGTCACGGCAACTTCTGCTCCAACCGTGTAAGCCCCCATGACGGCGGGGCTGTTGGTCGCGCCGACGATATATTCGTCGGCCTTTCCGGCAAAATGCGCACCGAGCCAGACGAACAGCAGTCCATGACGAGAACGACCAGATTTCACGCGCCTTGCTCAGCCGCAATCGCGGACGGAATGGATGCATCGCATAGCTCAACATCACCTCAACGACTTTGGAGAGGACTATCGCAATCGCCAATCCCCAAAAATTACGGATGACCAGCACGCAAGAAATAACCAGAGCGACATCCGATAGCTTTCGGTACATCGAGAAATCTGAATTCTTTAGCAAAGTCCAAGTCGATGCGAAAATAAACTGTGCCGATGTTCATAAAGCCATCGAACAATATTCGCAAGGATATGAGATAAACGATCAGCTCTACGTTGACCGAATGAAAATATAAACGAGCAAGAGGCGCAGTAGCCAGCGTGCAGACAAAAAGTATACAACTAATAATTATTTTCAGAGTCCACGCAGAATCTAGATATTCACGACTGGGACGTCCCAATCTGATCAAAGCTAAATCTTCGCCGCTGACGCCAAACACGGCGATGACCGACAATGCTAGGGTCGCCATGGCCATCAGGCCAAAATCCGCCGGCGTCAGCAGACGCGCCAATATCGCGGTGTTAGCGATGCTTAGGAGCCGGATGGCCAATCGCAGTGTAACCATCCACGCCGCGCCGCGGATCGCGTGCCCTCGCATCTCTGGGCCACCATCCGCACCGGGCGAGTCGTCGGCGGGGGCCATTGCTTTGTCAAACGCGGTCATCTGTCGCGGTTCTCGGCGACGAACTTCATCCCACTCGAAACGAGCGGCCGGATTGCAGACCGCGTTCGGAAGAGCATTCTTTCACCACCTGATTACACCGGGACGCTGGCGGATAACCGTTTGGTCGTAACCATTTGATGTTAGCCCTACCCCTTGCACCCGATTTGGGCCGCTGGGCCCGCGATTACCGACGGTACGCTGCCGCCCTCTTCGTTGCCAGCGCATATTCGTGACTAACGCCAGAGCACTCCGGAGTTGGTCCAAGCTGACGGTAACTGCCGTAGATTGTGCTAGGAGGTCTCGAGTCGGGATTTCCGGGCGTGCAAACGCCAAGCGACGCCAAATCGCAAGCGACTTGCTATAATCAGAGGCAAGATCATTTTGCGTCGCGCAGCAGCTACATATCCAAACTCGGTCATCAGGTCACCCGCGAGGTGTTCGATCAGGAACGTTTCCCGTGGCGTTAATTCGCTCCGCCAATTCTCGGTCCCGCCCTTCCTGTAGAACTCCTTTGGCTCTGCCGTCAGATCCCAGGGCGCTGCCTCCAATCGATTGCCGCGCAGATTGGCGATCTGACACTCGTCCAAAGCCTTTCTGCACTCGTCTACGCTAATCTGCACGCCAAGCCATGAGAATACTGACATCAGCGTGTTTTCGCCGCTCCCCCATAGATCTTCATAAGTCACTTGCAGAAAATTATTCGTTGCGGCTTTAAGATTTTTGCTTTCCTTGACGTATTTGATCCAAGTCTCGCAGTTCACCAGCACCTCACGTGAAGCCCATTGTCGGCCCCATCCAGTTCCCGCGGCACAAAGGGAAGATACGACACTACGCGGGTCACGTACGATATGCAAAAAGAACGCGTCTGGGAAAATGGTTAGAATGTCGCTCCAATGGAGAACATGATCAGGAGTCTTTTCCAAAATAATATCAGCCTCCGGATTTTTATCCAGAATCCGCAGCATTACTTTGTTAGAGAAACTCCTAATGAGAGCAAAATATTCCTCTTCACTCATTAAATGATGCAGGCCCAGCTCGCGCGTATTGTGTTGGTGATGATGCCACGCGGAAAACAGCGAGCGCGTGTACCCAGTGAACAGGTGCGTCTCATTTGCGGTCGCAATACGGGGTGATCGCGACAGCAGCAACTGGAGCCAAGTCGTCCCGCTCCGTGGTCCTCCTACTAAGAACACGATTCGCTTGCGTCCAATTACCTCCTCCGAACTCATCTGCAACGAGTTCGATCGAGCAGGATTGGTGGGGCGCCGTGGGATAGGTTCACCGGCACTTTCCGGGCCAAGACCCGAACGCCGCGGTTCATCGAGTGGACCCGAAGCGACGTAACCTGCCGCCGGCTTCGATGACCCCGCAGCCGACCGCTTCAAGGGACAGCACTCCGTACCGGAGGACGCCATCAACTCCTCCCGCGCAGTGCCAGGCGGGTAATCCCGGGGGCCACCGCAAGACCGATCTGGGCGGCACGATAACGCCATTTCGGCCGCCACTTGCACGCCCGCCGCAGCGCCATTCTGGCAAGTGAGTATTCGCCCTTGTGAATGTGATCAACCGCGCGCCTTACATTGAGGTAGGATTGCATCTGCAAATACGTGCGTTCTACCGCCTGTCTTTCCTCTGTGCCGAGGCTTGCTTGGCCACGCCATTTGTCCAGAGTCTTCAGGGCCGAGGTATACATGACAGTGCTCTTGAAGGAGAGATTGGAAGCATGTCGGCGATAATGGACCAGAACTTTCGGAACAGGCTCAATGCGGCATCCGGCATGGAGGGCGCGCAGCCAAAGGTCAAAATCTTCCGTTCCCAACATTTGTTCGTCAAACAGACCGACGCGGGTAAAGACCTCCCGCCTCAAGGTCGCATCAACAGACACGTGGGAGATGAGTCCGGCGACTTTCGCGAAAGTGATCGGCGGACATGGCGGATACACTTCTTGAAACCTTCTTCCAACGAATTTCGACTCTCCAAAGAATAACGTGTCAGGAAAAGCTATCGATACTTCGGGATTAAGGTCGAGGAAGTTAACCATCGTCTGCAGGTAATCCGGTTCCCAAAGGTCATCGCTGTCAAGCAGTGCAACGTATTTTCCTCGTGCGACGGACAATGCCCGGTTGCGCGCTGCGGGGGGACCGGCGTTCGACTGCCGAAGCAACACCACTCCTCGATCGCGATATTTTTCTACAACGGCGTGCGTACCATCGGTCGAGCCGTCGTCCACGACGATGATCTCAAACGAGTGAGAGGTCTGATTCAGCGCCGAGTCCAACGTCTCAGCGATATATTTGCACGCATTGTACGCGGGAATGACAACACTGACCTGCGGTAACGAACAGTTTTGCATTCACAAGGCTCCTGCTCCGGAGAGGCTAGCACATCTTGTCGCCTTGGTCGATGGCGTCGAAAGCAGATATTTGCTGCGACATCATCTTGTGCGGCATTCGCCAAAAATGCCTTAACCCATGGGCTGTCCGTCAAGCGGCAGCGCAGCCCGGTCACCCGTCGGTCGCGGCGGAGCCAGCAGGCAGCAGTTCGACCGTCAAACGGCACATTAACCGACTACCCGCTGCCGCTGACAAACCCGCCAGAATCCGCGTACTTTCGTCCACGACAGGCGCGAACTTCGATGGCTGCGGTTAATTTGGAATCGGCGCCCATAATACGCGCGAAAACCAATAGCTTATGTCATTCCGACGGCAAGCCTTCGGGACGCTTGATAAAGTATTTGAGGAGGGATACGCACGACTGTGTGCGAAAGCTCCTCTGTTGCCACGCCCTTTTAACTTAGGGATACTTTTTCTGAATAAAAAATTTCTGATAATTATCCATAGTGATGCCCGTAGGTTTTTCTACTTTTTCTGCCAAGAACTTGTCAACGGCGAGATTGCAGCCAGGCCAAGGTGGGTCATTGTACTCGTCGAACAGGATGATCCCGCCTGGCGACATCCGGGGATAAAAATAACCCAACGTCTGTTTGTAGGAATTGTAAATGTCGCAGTCGAGATGGACAAAACTGAAGCTAGCCGAGGGCAACGTTTCAAGAGTATCAGCGAAATATCCGGGGACCAACGTGATAGTATCGAGTAAACGGAGACTGGCGAGTTTCGCCCGGACATCCGCCAGAGAGGTTGCCTCGAAGCCGCCGACGCGCTTCTCACGGTCCGCGGCCCCGCCGAGTTCCATATCTTTCCGCACGCTGCCGTCGAATCCCTGAAACGAGTCCAAAGCGTATACGTGCTTGGCGAGCCCATTTTCCCTGAGATACATGGCGATCGTCATTAGGCTGCTGCCTTTGAAAACGCCGCACTCGGCAATATCCCCAGGCACATCGCGGGTCCGGCCGAGCAGAGCCAGGATGATGTTGATGTTTGATCCCCCCTCAGGTGAGGGTGCGATCTTGCGGGTCACGTTTGCCGGTATTTTAACCTCGAGCAAGTCACCCGCCCATCTCGGCCAATCGGTAACTGGTTTAGATCTGTAATAGTGCGCAACGACGAGCTTGAGTAATCTTCGCAATAGGCTTCGCATCGCTCCGGTACCCTATAGGTTCACGCCAGCTCATGTTGTTTGGTGGGATACTGAACGACGGCCCGAAATCCCTCTTTCACCCGCCTCCGGGCTTGCGATCGGACTGCATCGATGGACGAGCAGCATGCGCATAGTAGATACGCTTTGCAAAACGGGACATCCGTGTGTTTTCGGGGATAGCTTTACGTAGCACCATCTCCCCGGTGTCAGCAAAACGTTTCAAAGTGTGGGCGATCGGATCGCGCATATAGTAGTGGCCGAAATACGTCGCCAATTCCCGCTTGGTCTTGGCGCCGCCATTGTCAGCATATTTGGCCACGTAAGGAGTGAAACGCGGATAGAGCCCGTCAACATTGTACAAGGTTGTACGCATATAATTTCCGATTAACAGATCGTCGAATACTTCGTGGTCGATGGCGGTCATCAGAGAGCTGCGCGGGCACTCGAAGCCGATCCCGACACCGCGCTTATCGCGATTGAGATCGACCGTGACGCTCGAGCCGCCCGCTGATACCTCGATGAACCCGAAAAAGTCGCGTAGAGCCTCACGCGCCGTCAAGTAGCGGCGGATCTTGGCCTTGTCATCGGCAGTTAATGGGTCGGACCAGCTATCGCCAAAATCTTCCGGTTTTCTGATGATCCGCGGAGCGCGCCGTGGGTTGATTGGCGTGATCTCATCGGTTTCGCAATCCACCCTGACGAAGGCGGGGAGTATTTCGGGCCAATTCGGGAGTGCTTGGCTGTGATAATCCGCAAGTTCTGGAATGAGATCGTTAGCCCAGACGCTGTCTTCGCGCTGGTAACATTGAAAGGACGAGAATGGAATAACCTTGGTCGCTCCCATCGCCCGTGCGCTTTTCTGCGACCGCGGCGCAATGGGACGGCGCCTTTGCTCGGCCGATATCAGCTTACGACCGGACGGATCGAACAAATTGAGCATGTCCGCTCCTCCCCAGCCGTGCAGCTGGAGCATGTACACTTCCTTGAAGTGGCGTGCCATCCGCCGCACCCGGAAGGATTCTCCGTAATCATCAGAATCGTTCTGGTTTATGACGAGGCGCCCGTTGACATCGATCAGCAGCAGGGAGTCCTGGTTCCGGTTGGCAACCGAATAAACGCGGATCCCTTTTGACAATTGAGTCCATTCTCGATCAGGTAGAACGCGGACCTCGTACCCCGCCGCCGTAAGATCCCTCTGAATGCGATTACCGTAATGATCGGACACTAGGAACTGACCCCTCGTAAGCATCGGCAGCGAAGCGATATTCAAGTGGTCAGGATGGCCATGCGAGAACCAGTGATACTGCGCATGCTGGATGGCCCCCAGCTGCGCCGGCGGGATTTCGTAATCGTGCGCCCAACTGCCGAAATACGGAGCCCCGTTTATCCAAGGATCGGTCGTGAGCACCGGCCGATCGTCATAGGCGATCACGATCGCGTTGCCGATCGTCTCAAAGAACCGCAATCTGTGCCTCCACCCTTTGAACCGCCCGGCCGAAATCCTTCGGGATCCGCCGACGACGAGCACCATTGTCTGGTTTCTCTAGCGTCCATGGCAACAAGCTCCCCCGCGACGCGGGAGGCGCCCAGCAAAACCCATGGATTGTCCGCCTCGTAGCGCCGGAACTCGTTGCCTTGACAGTGTCAGTCCGCATCTTTCCTATCGTGGCCGGCGCCTTTCGACCCCGACGCTGCTTCACGCTCATGTGATCGTCACCCGCAGCCGGACGATCGGCATCGCGGTCCCTCGAGAATCAGCCACGAAACCGCTATCCCGCCTCTGAAACGTGACTAGCGGGCATGGCCCCAGGCCGATCTTAATCGATTTCTCGAGCAAGAGCCGCGCCCCTCGGTGAACCTGAGCACTCATAGGCGGACGACGCACAGTGTGGAAGCCACCCAGTATCAGATTCGGTCGCACTTGACATTACCCAAGAGGCAAAGCGGATGATATCCACGCAGATAGCGTGGAGGTTTATCGGATTGGTTTTAGTGCTGGCGTCGGAAGACGATTTGATGGCATCCGTACGACCTATTTTCACGCACCTTTACGGTTTGGAAGCCGTCGGTTTCATAAAAGCCGGTAATGGCACTAACGGACGCATACTCATATGGATAACCGCCAACCCAATCGACGATATCGTGAACCCGGCTCATTCCCCGCTGGCTGCTGGCGCTGGTCAGCTCGCCAAAATAGGTCTTCAGCTTTCCGGAGTATAAGGAGCTCAACAGCGTCCTTAATTCGATGGGCGCCCAAACGTAGAGCACATACAGCGGGCGAAGCAGCCGCGGCAGCCCATTATATCGACGCTTGCGTTGATGCCATACTCGGCTGACCTGACCGCAATCGTTGTAGATCGCAATGAACAACAGACCGCCAGGCTTGACCAAGGATTTGACGTTTTCCATCGCCTGCCACATCGCCCCGGTATGGTGCAGGACACCCCATGAACAAACGATGTCGAATTGGCCGAGACCCCCGAGATATCCTTTGTCGAGGATCGAGCCTTGCTCAACTGTCCACAACGAATCGCCCGCCAAATAGCGACGTCGCAGTTCTGCGGTGCACGCGACGCTCTGCGGGTCGAAGTCGAATGAGGTGACGGTCGCACCAAGACGCCGGGCGGCGAGCGACGACAGGCCGGAGCCGCTGCCGACATCCAGAAAAGTCTTACCGCGATGCAAGGCTTTTCCCAAAAACTCCTTGAGATTGCTTTCGGCTTCGGCGATCCGGGCGTCGTTGAGACGCCGGAGGAAGCGTGTCCAGTTCGCCCCAAACCGGAAGCGATGGCCGGCGCGTACTTCGCGCTCGTGCTGTATCGGAATCTCATTATCGGTCGACATTCCGATCGATTCCCCGGACCTTCCCTCGGCGCGCGCTGATGATCTGCGGTGTATCAGCAATTCACCACAGCAACGATGTGCCACGGCAGACGGCCCGGGTTGTTTTCCGGTTCCGGTACATGGCGTTAGGCGTTATCCGCGGGTTCCGCAGGGCCACGCGCGCAGGTTCGTTCCGAGGCGACACAAGCACGCCGTCAGGCGACAAATCCGACGCTGCCGTCATGCAGCTCCCCCTGAAAAGAGCCGCTATGGACCCGCCGCAGAAACGACTCGAACATCGACAGCGTCCACAGCGCGGCACTGTGGTCGCGTTCACCGGACTGATGCTGGTCGAGCAGAGCGGCGATTGCCGCCACGTCGAACAGGCCCGACTCGCACAGTACCGGTCCACTCAAAGTCTCGCGCAAGCGCCGCCGCAGCGGGCCGCGAAACCACGCCGCGAGCGGCACGGCAAAGCCCTGCTTGGGACGATAGAGGATTTCGGAAGGGACATAGGGATCGAGAGCCGACTTGAAGACATATTTGCCTTCACGGCCGCGCAGCTTGAGTGGTGGTGGCAGGCAGGCGGCCCATTCGACCAGGGTATGGTCTAGCAATGGAACACGCACTTCGAGCGAAGACGCCATGCTCGCACGATCCACTTTGGTCAAAATATCGCCGGGCAGATAAGTCTTGATATCGGCGTACTGAACTCGCGAGAGAGGATTCTCGCTGCCGCACTGGGCCATGTGCTCCTTCAGCACTTCGACAGCGTTGTAGCCCTGCAGCTCGGCGGTGAGCGCGGGACTGAACAGCCGGCGGCGCAGCTCATCGGAGCAAACCGAGACCGAGGCGAAGTACGCCTCGTCGGTGTCGCGCGCCAGCTCCTCCAGCGTCGCTTTGGCGCGCAACGGGCGCGGCGCCCAATCGAGCTTCGGATAGACCGCTCCGAGGGCGCCGAACAGTGGGCCGCGCAAGCCCTGCGGGACGATCCTGCGCACCCGCTCCTCGACGCAGTGCCAGCGATACCGCCGGTAACCGGCGAAGACCTCATCCCCGCCATCTCCGGACAAAGCCACGGTCACGTTCTCACGGGCCACGGCGCAAACCCGCAAGGTCGGCAAGGCCGAGCTGTCACCAAACGGCTCGTCGTAGATCGCCGCCAATCGATCGAGCAGATCGAAGGAATCGGGATCGACCGCTCGGAGGTGGTGGTCCGTGTTGTAACGCCCGGCGATCATGGCGGCATAAGGCGATTCGTCGAACCCCTTCGTCCCGAACGAGATCGAGAACGTGCTGACCGGCTCAGGCTGCAGCCCCGCCATCATCGCCACAACGGCGCTCGAATCGACGCCTCCCGAAAGAAAGGCGCCGAGCGGGACGTCGGCGATCATGCGCATGCGGACCGACTGGTGCAGACGAGAGATCAGCTCTTCCTCGGCCTCCTCTTTGCGGGTCGCGCTGCCGTCGACAAATCGCAGCTGCCAGTAGGGATGCGGTTGGGGCGGGTCTTCGCCGCGTCGAACGAGCAGACAATGCGCCGGCGCGAGCTTGTGCACACCACTATAGATCGAGCGTGGATCGGGTATATAGCCGAGGGCAAAGAACTCCTCGACCGCCTGAGGATCGAGCCGGCGATCGAGTTCCGGGCAGCACAGCAGCGCTTTCAGTTCCGAAGCGAAGAGCAACCTGCCGTCGGGGAGAAAACTGTAATAGAGCGGCTTCTCGCCAAGCCGATCGCGCGCCAGGAACAACGTCTGATGCCGCTCGTCCAACAGGGCAAAGGCGAACATCCCGTTAAAGCGATCGAGGCACGCTTCGCCCCATTCCTCCCAGGCATGGACGATGACCTCGGTATCGCAGCGGGTGCGAAAGACATGACCGAGTGCCGAGAGCTCGGTCATCAGCGGCTGGAAATTGTAGATCTCGCCGTTGTAGACGATGCAAACCGTACGGTCCTCATTGTAGATCGGCTGGTCGCCTCCAGCCAAATCGACGATGGCGAGCCTGCGGTGACCGACCCCGACCCCCGGCGCATAGTGGAAACCGTCGCCATCAGGGCCACGATGGCTGAGAATGTCAGTCATGCAACGGAGCAGGCGCCGGTCGGCGTCGCGGCGCCCGCGATAATCAAAGATACCGGCTATCCCGCACATAGACCCACCTGACCCTCAGAAGTCAGTTCTAACACGCGTGCCGTAGCGGCGCAGCGCATATTCCAGAGACAGAACTCTGTTGAATTGGGCCTTGTCTCCGATCCGGTCGAGCCGAAACAATCGGCTCAGCACTTCGGCTCCTCCGGGCAGCACCGCCTTTCGGTAGGGCTCGGCGAGATAACCCGGCCAATCGCCGGATCGACGCCGAGCATATTTGATCCGATAGGTGTAGCGCCGCAACCAGGGAGGCCGCACGTAGGTTGCGTAATCGGCCAAGCGCCGCGACACGGGCGGCGGTTTAGAAAAATCATGACCGTAATTCGAGAGGTACCCGGACAGTCCGCGATCGACTCGGCGTATCAACTCGGCTTCGTAGGCGCCGTGATTTTTCCACGACAGCCGAAGTGCGCTTGCGTGCTCGGTCATCGAGCGCTCAAGATACGGCATGGCGGTGAACCCGTAGCGGGCGACCACGCTATGGACTTTGCCGTCCCAGGCCCGGCAGCGAAAGCTGTGGTAGAGCCACTCAACGGTTGGGCGCGGCAGCCGGCGCTCGTCGCTGGCCAACAAATCCATCACCTTATTCTCGAGCGCGTTGTAGTAGCGCGTGCTGTCGAAGATCGGGGTACACACGGCAGGATCAAACTGGCTATAGAAACTCCACAAAAGTTCACGAATGGTATATTTGCCATCGAGGAGATAGAAGAAATTACGAAAGATTTCGCCACCGCCGCCGTTGAAGGCGATCGTGTTGCCGTACACGCGCCGCGCCGATTCGGCGATCTCGGCGCCGTTCTGAAAGATGCCCGTATATTGGTAGCTGTCGGCCGCAAGAAAGTTGAGACGTGCGGTTTCGGCAAACTGGTCGGGCGGGATAATCGGGCGGTCGTCTTTGTCGATGACATCGAGAGAGAAGCCCTCGCGCCGTGCGATTTGCGAGGCTAGAAGCACATCCTTTTCGCCCGCGCGGCCGTACACGTAGACGCGGGGCTTAAGTCCGTGCCGGCGCAAAAAGGCCAGAATGAGGCGGGAATCATAACCCCCCGAGAGGGCGCATCCGACGCGATCGTCAAAGCTGCGCGCAATGGCGCCGAAATAACGATCGAGCAACGCGACGCTCCGGTTGAGCGAAGCCTCGCGCGTTTCCGCGGTAAAGGTTCGGGTGACGCGCAGAACGGGCCGGATAATCTCCAGCCCGTGCGCGCCGACCCGGATCGTGGCGCCGATCGGCGCCAGCGCGACCTCGTCGAACAGCGTCTCATTACCGGAAACCACACCATTGAACACGAACTCGTAGGCACTCTGCTGCAACAGGGTCAAGCGACCGAGAACGGAGCAGATCGCGTAAAACGACGAGGAGACGATCCCGGCGGCGAGGTTATAGAAGAGATGGTAGCCGCCGAAACGATCGAGCTTGATCTCAGTGCGGCCATGGCGGCTCAGAACGGCGGCGTAATGGCCCATCACTGCGTCGTCCGCCGCCGTTGACGCGCAATCGTGCAGCCGGTCGGCGGCGTCCGCACCGAACCCGCTGTCATCCATGCAGGTGCCGCAAACATAGACGAAGTCACCGTTTGGGGATCGTGTCAGCGGCGTCGAGGCGCCCCCAAACGGCGGATAGCCGGCAAAGACATAGTCTCGAGCCTCGATGATTTCCGGAGAGGCAAAACCCAGTTCGGCGAAAGCCCGCTGCAGCCCAGTCAACTCTCTCGATTGATCGCGGGTCGGCCCTCTACACACAAGAAAAAAGCCGCCCATCACAGCCGATCCGTTGCCGGCTCGCCGGCGGCTTTGTGCAGCATGATCATCAAATGGCGATCATCGACGAGCGGGCCTGATCTCGTGGCCGGCAGCGAAATCTCCGTCTCGGCAAAAATAGTCTCATCGTTCGGCTATACTGGCCAGTTTTCGGCGTGGATCCGGCTCATTCACCGTCGTTCAAGCCAAAAATGAGCGAATATGCGGTAAACATGCGAGCCTGCGAGAACGCGGCAACGACCCGCTCGCGGTTCCGGCGGCCTAGCTCGATGCGCTTGGCCGGATCGCGCAGCAGCCGAGATAACGCCGCTGCAAAGGCTGCCTCGTCGTCACGCGCCGCGACAAATTGGCGGTTATCTTCGCAGAGGATGTCTTTTACGTCGCCGACATCCACCGCGGCGACGGGGCGGCTGGCGGCCATCGCCTCGAGCAGAGCATTCGGCATCTGCTCGGTATCCGAGGATAGTGCAAAAATATCGAAGGTGCCGAGCACTGCTTCGGGTGCGACCCGACCGGTGAAAATCACCCGTTCGGCAATCCCAAATTCACCAGCCAGCCGCGTCAGCGCCAGCTGCTCCGCTCCGTCACCCGCAATCACCAAGCGGGCCGGAAGCGACGGGTCGAGACTGGCGAATACCCGCAGCAGCCGCCCGATATTCTTTTCGCGCCGCAACGGCGCCACGGTGCCGACCACCAACTCGCCGGGCCGGCGGATGAAGCCCCCTATATCATCATGCGCCGGATCGGCAAATCGCCCGGCATCGACGCCGTTCGGAATATACGCAACCTGCTCCGCCGGCAATTTCCATACCTTACGCGCAAAATCCTCCAGTACGCGCGAGGGCACCACGACCTTGGCGCAGCGCGCCAAGGCCCAGCGGCGGAACATTACCCGGTGCCGGAGCTGGCCGTCGGCCTCCTCCTTGCCGAAGCCGGCCTCGAAATGCATGTGGCGGGCGACCGGTCGCAAGCGATTGGCCATCGCCCATTCGATAGCACCCCAGTTGTACGTGATCAGCAGATCGGGACGCAGCCGCCGCAGCGCAGCAGCACTCTCGACGAGGGTACGCACGAGCCCGTGCCGCCGCTCTCGCCCGGCCGCCATCAGCCGCACATCCAGATTGCCGACAAAACTCTGTGCAGCTTCGAGATTGTCGTCGAGTGAAATGATGGTGTGGCGTAGCCGCGCGCCAAAATGGTTGATCACCCGCACCATCCGAAGCGGTACCCCGCCAACCCCGAAGCTCGGAAAAACGTGAACGAAGTGCGGGCGCGGACGCGATTCGCGGATGCTCTGGGCGGGAGTTGCCATCGTGCGAAGCGCTGCAGGCGTAGAGCCCGCCATCGACCGCGAACTATCCGATCAAGCCCGCCGGCGCGGCCGTGCTGAGAGAATCTTTACTCCCTGGTAATATGATAGTGGAAGTTCGGCAGGCAGCGCCCTCATTCCTCGCATACTAAACCTCACTGTGTTACGCTACATCACAAGATATTAGGTCTGAACAGATGCAAGTCCAGCGCCCTTCGCCCTCCCCTCGCCGCTCACAGCAGCCGGGCATGGACCGGTTGCCGCCGCAGCAAACGTAAACGCTGGCCGCCATCACCGAGGCATGCTCGATCCCAAAACATGGAGGGTGATCGACTGGCCGGCAGACCAGCCGCCAATGGTCGTCGTCGTCGTCGACACCGAAGCCGAATTCGACTGGGAGAGCGAACAGCCTCGACGCGCCATGGGGGTGGCCTCGGTCAGGCGCCAGGTGCAGACCCAGCCGATCTTCGACCGATACGGCGTGCGGCCGACGTTCGTGCTCGACTACCCGGTGAGCAGCACGCCCGAGGGATATGAGTTCATCCGCGATCTGCACCGCTCGGGGGCCTGTGAAATCGGCGCTCACCTGCAGCCCTGGGACACGCCGCCTTTGGTCGAACAGGCGACGGACGAGAACTCATATCCGGGCAACCTGCCACACGAGCTCGAGCGCGAGAAACTAACGCAACTGACCCAGATCATCGGCGAAAACATCGGAGTACGGCCGCGCATCTATAAGGCGGGTCGCTATGGCGTCGGTCCTGCCACGGCCCAGCTTCTGGCGGAGTTCGGCTACGAGATCGATGTCAGCGTCGTACCGGGCACGGATCTGAGCCGCAAATTCGGGCCTGATTTCTCGCATTGCGGCGCGCGCCCCTATTGGTTCGGCGCCGATCCGGCGTTGCTCGAGATCCCGCTCTCAATCGGCTACACCGGGTTATTGGCGCAGTCCGGACGGACGGCCTACGTGCTCACAATGAACGAGCGGTTAAAGGCCTTGCACGTACCCGGCATCCTCGCCCGTCTCGGTCTCGTCGAGCGCATCACTCTGACCCCCGAAGGCATCTCATTTGCCGAACAACGCCGACTGACGCGCGCGCTCTTGAGCCATGGTCATCGCGTCTTCAGCTTTACCTACCACAGCCCGTCGCTGGCCCCGGGGAACACGCCGTATGTGCGCAGCGCGGCAGATCTCCGCGCCTTCTTGCGGCGCATCGAGGAGTATCTCGATTTTTTCATGGGCGAACTCGGCGGCCGAGCCGCGACCCCATTTGAGATCAAGGCCCTCGCCGAACAATTGACCCCGTGAACGCTAATGCCCCAGCCCCAGCGGATGCCTTCCCACGCTCGTCTCCCGCCGGTGACGGGGGCGATGCATAGCCGCGGGTCAGCCGATCGGACGCTCGCGAGCGAGTTCGTAGAGCGCGATTGCAGCGGCGTTGGAGACGTTGAGCGTGGGCTGCGCGGGCAAGGTCGGCAGCCGCGCCAGATAATCGCAGTGCTCGCGCACCAGCCGGCGCATGCCGCCGCCTTCGCCGCCGAGCACGATCGCGATGCGCTGGCCGAGATCGAGCGCCGCCAAGGTCGTCGCCGCGGTCTCGTCGAGACCGCAGATCCAGAACCCGCCTTGCTTCAGCCGATCGAGGGCGCGGGCGAGGTTGACCACTCTGACCAGCGGCACGTGCTCGATCGCACCCGAGGCGGATTTGGCCAGAGCGCCCGTCACCGGCGCCCCGCCATGCTCGGCAAGCACGACGGCGAGCGCGCCGAAGGCGGCGGCCGAACGCAGCACCGCGCCGACATTGTGCGGGTCGGTGACCTGGTCGAGCGCTACGATTACCGCCCGACCTGATGTCGCAGCTGCCTGCCGCAGCAGCTCATCGAGGTCGCGCCCGACGAGCGGCTCGACTTCGAGCGCAAGCCCCTGATGGACGGCGCCCTCGGGCAGTAATGCCGCGAGCGCGGCGCGGTCGAGCACTCGCACCGGCGCGCCGTCGCCGCGCCGAGCCGCTCGCGCGCCGGCGGCCAGCGCCTGCGCCTCGCCTTCGTGCCCGGCGAGAGCAGCCAGACGGCGCCAGCTTCGTTCCGGATTGGCGAGCGCCGCGGCGACGGCGTGGCGGCCGTAGATCCAGCGTTCGACGGTCCGCCGGCTTGCGCGCCCGACCGCGCGGCAGCTCGGCGCCGCGCGGTCGGGCGCGTAACGGGCTGCTTCGGGCCGCGGCCGGATTGAGGATTGCGGGATTGCGGCGGCGGGAGGCGCCCCGATCCTGGCGGGAGGACCGAATCGACTCATGATTTTCACTCCGACGGTCTCGCGATCTCTCGCCCGCAGCCTCTAACACGAGCGCGAGCCGTGCCGACAGGGCGTCGATCGACGGAGCCGGATTGACAAGATCAGGGCGAAGCCCTATGAGCCGCGGTTTGCGCTGCGCCAGGCGGCACGCGATCCCGGAGGGGTGGCCGAGTGGTTAAAGGCGGCAGACTGTAAATCTGTTGACGTATGTCTACGTAGGTTCGAATCCTACCCCCTCCACCAGCGCGCCAGGCCTGCGCCGGCACGCGAGGTGGCCGAGGCGGATCGGGCGAAGAAGCGGACAGCGGCAACGATCGAGTCGGCGAGTGCGGCGGAGCGCGGGTGTAGCTCAATGGTAGAGCTCCAGCCTTCCAAGCTGGCTACGTGGGTTCGATTCCCATCACCCGCTCCAGCCCGCGCGCAGGTAAGTCGTGGCTCCATTTCTTGACGGAAAGCCGGAAGCGATGGCGAAGGCGAAGTTTCAGCGGACCAAGCCGCATTGCAACATCGGGACGATTGGTCACATCGACCATGGCAAGACGACGCTGACGGCGGCGATCACCAAGGTGTTGGCGGAGACCGGCGGGGCGACGTTTGTGCCGTTCGACCAGATCGACAAGGCGCCGGAGGAGCGGGCGCGGGGGATCACGATCGCGACCGCGCATGTCGAGTACGAGACGGCGAACCGGCACTACGCGCATGTCGACTGCCCGGGCCATGCCGACTACGTCAAGAACATGATCACCGGGGCGGCGCAGATGGACGGGGCGATCCTGGTGGTGTCGGCGGCGGACGGGCCGATGCCGCAGACCCGCGAGCACATCCTGTTGGCGCGCCAGGTCGGGGTGCCGGCGCTGGTGGTGTACATGAACAAGGTCGACATGGTCGACGACCCGGAGCTGTTGGAGCTGGTCGAGCTGGAGGTGCGCGAGCTGTTGTCGTCCTACGAGTTTCCCGGGGACGATCATCCCGGTGGTGCAGGGCTCGGCGCTGTTTGCGCTCGAAGGCAAGAACCCGGAGCAGGGCCACGCCTCGATCCTCGAACTGATGGCGGCGGTGGACTCGCTACATCCCGCAGCCGGAGCGGGCGAAGGACCGGCCGTTTCTGATGCCGATCGAGGATGTGTTCACGATCTCGGGGCGCGGCACGGTGGTGACCGGGCGGGTCGAGCGCGGCATCGTCAAGGTCGGCGACGAGGTCGAGATCGTCGGGCTGCGGCCGACCGCCAAGACGGTGGTGACCGGGGTCGAGATGTTCCGCAAGCTGCTCGACCAGGGCGAGGCCGGCGACAATATCGGCGCCCTGTTGCGCGGCACCAAGCGCGAGGAGGTCGAGCGCGGCCAGGTGCTGGCGGCCCCGGGCTCGATCACCCCGCACACCCGCTTTCAGTGCGAGGCCTACATCCTGACCAAGGAGGAAGGCGGCCGGCACACCCCGTTTTTCGGCAATTACCGGCCGCAATTCTACTTCCGCACGACCGATGTGACCGGCACGGTGCACCTGCCCGAGGGCACCGAGATGGTGATGCCGGGCGACAACATCTCGATGGAGATCGAACTGATCGCGCCGATCGCCATGGACGAAGGCCTGCGCTTCGCCATCCGCGAAGGCGGCCGCACCGTCGGCGCCGGCGTCGTCGCCAAAATCATCAAGTGAACCGAGTTGCGATCGGGTCCGCGATCGGATGATAGGAGTGTAGCTCAACTGGTAGAGCACCGGTCTCCAAAACCGGGGGTTGGGGGTTCGAGCCCCTCCACTCCTGCCAACCGGCGGCCGCGTCGCTGGAACGCGGCCGGATGCAGTGCCATATGGGTAGTGATGCCGCTGTCGCTCGAGTGCGGTTAGGCTATGGCGAAAACGAGTCCAGCCAAGTTCATCGAAGAGGTTCGCCAGGAGGTCTCCCGCGTCACCTGGCCGACCCGCAAGGAGACCATCGTCACCACGGCGATGGTGTTCGTGATGGTGTTTATCGCCGCCGGCTTTTTCTTCGTCGTCGATCAGGTCTTTTCGGCCGGGGTGCGGCTTGTCTTCGGGCTGGGGAGTAGCTGGAGCGATTAAGATGACGAGCCGCTGGTATGTGATCCACGTCTATTCCGGCTTCGAGAAGAAAGTCGCGTCCTCGATCCGCGAGCAGGCCGAGCAGAAGGGCCTGGCCGACAGGTTCGAGCGAGATCCTGGTGCCGACCGAGGAGGTCGTCGAGGTCAAGCGCGGCGCCAAGGTCAGTTCCGAGCGCAAGTTCTTTCCGGGCTATGTGCTGATCAAGATGGATCTGAGCGACGAGACCTGGCATCTGGTCAAGAACACCGCCAAGGTCACCGGCTTTCTCGGCGGTCGCGGGCGGCCGTCGCCGATCAGCGACCACGAGGCGGCGCGCATCATGCACCAGGTCCAGGAGGGGATCGAGCGGCCGAAGCCGTCGATCACCTTCGAGATCGGCGAGCAGGTCCGGGTCTGCGACGGCCCGTTCACCTCGTTCAACGGTCTCGTCGAGGAGGTCGACGAGGAGAAGGCGCGGATCAAGGTCGCGGTGTCGATCTTTGGCCGCGCAACCCCGGTCGAGCTGGAATATTCGCAGGTCGAAAAGGTCTGAGCGGCGCGCCGCACCGCGGCTAGCCGGTTTCACGAGAGCAATACAAATGGCAAAGAAAGTCGTCGGCATCATCAAACTGCAGGTTCCCGCCGGCAAGGCGAACCCGTCGCCGCCGATCGGCCCGGCGCTCGGTCAGCGCGGGCTCAACATCATGGAGTTCTGCAAGGCGTTCAACGCCGCCACCCAGAACCTCGAACCCGGCATGCCGATCCCGGTCGTGATCACCGCCTTTCGCCGACCGCTCTTTCACCTTCGTGACCAAGAGCCCGCCCAACACCTATTTCCTGAAGAAGGCGGCGGGGATCGAGAAGGGTTCGCAGACCACCGGCAAGGGCAGCACGGTCGGGCGGGTGACGATGGCGCAGATCCGCGAGATCGCGGAAAAGAAGATGCCGGACCTCAATGCCAACGATATCGAGGGCGCCTGCCGCATGCTGATCGGTTCGGCGCGCTCGATGGGCCTCGAAGTGGTGGAGTGAAGAAAAATGGCGAAAATCGGGCAAGCGGCTCAAAAAGGCGTATGAGGGGATCGATCCGACCGCGGCGCATCGCCTCGGCGAAGCGCGTGCAGCTGATCAAATCGCGCGCCTCGGCCAAATTCGACGAGACGGTCGAGATCGCGATGAACCTCAACCTCGATCCGCGCAAGCAGGACCAGAACCTGCGCGGCACGGTGATGCTGCCGCACGGCACCGGCAAGACGGTGCGGGTCGCGGTTTTTGCCCGCGGCGACCGCGCCAAGGAAGCCGAGGCCGCCGGGGCCGACGTCGTCGGCGCCGAGGATCTGGCCGAGAAGGTCCAGGCCGGGAAGATCGATTTCGACCGCGCGATCGCCACCCCCGACTTGATGGCGCTTGTCGGTCGGCTCGGCAAGATCCTCGGCCCGCGCGGTCTGATGCCGAACCCGCGCCTCGGCACGGTCACGCAGAATGTCGGCGAGGCGGTGCGCGCGGCCAAAGGCGGGCAGGTCGAGTTCCGCGCCGAAAAGGCCGGGCTGGTCCATGCCGGAGTCGGCAAAGCGAGCTTTACCGACGACGCGCTTGCGGATAATGTGCGCGCCTTTGTCGGCGCGATCACCCGGAACAAGCCGAGCGGCGTCAGAGGCACCTACATCAAAAAGGTCAGTTTGAGCTCGACGATGGGACCGGGCGTCAAGGTCGAATTGTCGGATTTGGCCGAGGAGGCCAGGGCTTAGCCGGCGGTGGTATCTGCTGCAGCCGCGGCGGCGGTAACGCAAGCGCTTTTAGCTCTCTTCGGAAGGGGGCCATAGATCGGGGTCGGAGAGGCGAGTGGACCGAGTACAAAAGCAAAAGCTGGTCGAGACCCTGCAGCAGGATCTAGCCGACACTGTCTGCGTCGTGGTGACGCACCAGTCCGGGCTTACCGTCGCCGAGGCGACCCAGTTGCGCCGCCAGATGCGCAGCGCCGGGGCCCGCTTTCGGGTGACCAAGAACCGGCTGGCGCGGCGCGCGCTCGACGGAACACCTTTTGCCTCGTTGTCGCCGCTGTTCACCGGCCCGACCGCGATTGCCTTCTCGCGCGATCCGGTCGCCGCGGCAAAGGTGGCGGTCGAGTATGCCAACCGCAACGACAAGCTGACGATCATCGGCGGCGGGCTCGCCGGCCAGGTCATCGATGCCGCGGGGGTCAAGGAGTTGGCCCTGCTGCCCGGGCTCGACGAATTGCGCGGCAAGCTGATCGGCCTGTTGCTCGCGCCGGCGACACGGCTCGCCCGGGTGCTGCAGGCGCCGGCCGGGCAACTCGCCCGGGTCCTCGCCGCGCACGCCGAGAGCCAGGGCGAGACCGGATAGCGGGCCGCGGTATATTTGTCATAATCAGGGTTCATCTTTGAAATCGGGAGTGGAAGATGCCGGATTTGGCGAGGTTGGTCGACGATCTGTCGGCCTTGAGCGTGATCGAGGCGGCGCAGCTGTCGAAAATGCTGGAGGAGAAATGGGGTGTCTCCGCGGCGGCGCCGGTCGCCGTGGCGGCGGCCAGTGCGGCGCCGGCCGCCGAAGCGGCGGTCGAGCAGACCGAGTTTGATGTGATCCTGGCCGCGATCGGCGAGAAAAAGATCAACGTCATCAAGGAAGTCCGTGCTATCACCAGTCTTGGGCTGAAAGAAGCCAAGGATCTGGTCGAGGCGGCGCCGAAGCCGGTCAAGGAAGGCGTCAACAAGGAGGAAGCGGCGAAAATAAAAAAGCAGCTTGAAGATGCGGGTGCGACTGTCGAAATAAAGTAGGCCTGCTACGAGCTTATTCCCACCGGGGGGCCGGCGTCCGACCATTCGTAGCCGCCGCGCCCGACACCGAAACCTGGAAACCGGGGCGCGATCGGTCGCGCACGCCGGGTTTCGGCGTCTGAGAGGAGAGACCGTGAGTGCGGGCCGGCCAAACGGCCGCAGAAAGTAATTGGGTTGGTAGTCGGCTCGACCGATCGGCATAGCGACACCGCTATGTCGCCGGCACCAGACCGATGACCGGCCGAGATACCGAGATCGGGTCAGGCAGCGGCGACCCACAGCGAGGAGCATGCATGGCTATATCCCTTACCGGAAAGAGGCGTATCCGCAAGAGCTTCGGACGCGTGCCCGAGGTGGCGCCGATGCCAAATTTGATCGAGGTCCAGAAGAGTTCGTACGACCACTTCCTGCAGATGGATGAAGCGCCCGAAGAGCGCGCTAATTCCGGCCTGCAGGAAGTGCTCAAATCAGTCTTTCCGATACGAGATTTCTCAGAGCGTGCCCAGCTGGAATTCGTCCGTTACGAGCTTGAAGCTCCGAAATACGATGTCGGCGAATGCCAGCAGCGCGGGATTACCTTTGCCGCTCCCCTTAAGGTTACGTTGCGCCTTGTGGTCTGGGACATAGACGAGGATACCGGCTCGCGCTCGATCCGCGACATCAAGGAGCAGGACGTCTATATGGGCGATATGCCGTTGATGACGAAGAACGGGACCTTCATTATCAACGGCACTGAACGGGTCATCGTTTCGCAGATGCACCGCAGCCCAGGCGTGTTCTTCGATCACGATAAGGGTAAGACCCATTCCTCTGGGAAATATCTGTTCGCTGCCCGGGTGATCCCTTACCGCGGCTCTTGGCTCGACTTCGAATTCGACGCCAAAGACCACGTTTACGTTCGCATCGACCGGCGCCGCAAGTTGCCGGCGACGACATTGCTGATGGCGCTCGACGATGCCGCGACCGAGCAGCTGCGTGCGGAGCGCAAGGCCGAGAACAAGCCGCTGCAGCCCGGCGAGGCGGTGGGGATGCCGAAGGAGGAAGTCCTCTCGTGGTTCTACCGGGCGATCCTGTTCCGCCATGGCCCACAGGGCTGGATGGCGCCGTTCGACCCCGATCATTTCAAAGGCAAGCTGATCAACGATCTGCGCGATGCGCGCACCGGCGAGGTGGTGCTGCCGGCGGGTGAGCGGGTGACGCCGCGCGTCGCCCGCCGGCTGCGCGAGGCGGGCCTGACCGACATCCTAGTCCGCGATGAGGAACTGATCGCCCGCTATTTCGCTTCAGATCTGATCAACGAGGAGACCGGCGAGGTTTATTTCGAAGCCGGTGACGAGATCACCGCCGTCGCACTCGCCCAGCTGGTCGAAGCGGGAATCGGTGAATTGCCGGTGCTGGACATCGATCACGTGACGGTTGGCCCTTACATTCGAAACACCCTGGCGATCGACAAGAATGCGACGCGCGAGGACGCGCTGATCGACATCTATCGAGTCATGCGCCCGGGCGAGCCGCCGACCCTGGAGACCGCGGAAACTCTGTTCAACAGCCTGTTTTTTGATCCCGAACGCTATGATCTGTCCGCGGTCGGTCGGGTCAAGATGAACTCGCGGCTGGGGCTCGATACCGACGACAGCGTGCGCACCCTGCGCAAGGCCGATATTCTGGCGATCCTCAAAGTACTGGTCGAGCTCAAGGACGGCCGCGGCGAGATCGACGATATCGATCATCTCGGCAACCGCCGGGTGCGCTCGGTCGGCGAGCTGATGGAGAACCAGTACCGCGTCGGCCTGCTGCGCATGGAGCGGGCAATCCGCGAACGCATGAGCTCGGTCGAGATCGACACCGTCATGCCGCACGATCTGATCAATGCGAAACCAGCGGCCGCAGCGGTGCGCGAGTTTTTCGGTTCCTCACAGCTTTCGCAATTCATGGATCAGACCAACCCGCTCAGCGAGATCACCCACAAGCGGCGGCTGTCCGCCTTGGGCCCCGGAGGTCTGACCCGGGAACGCGCCGGCTTTGAGGTGCGAGACGTGCATCCGACCCATTACGGGCGGATCTGCCCGATCGAAACGCCAGAAGGTCCCGAATATCGGCTTGATCAACAGCTTGGCCACCTACGCCAGGGTCAATCAGTACGGCTTTATCGAGAGCCCCTATCGTCGGGTCGTCGACGGCCGGGTCACCGACGACGTGGTCTACCTGTCGGCGATGGACGAGGGCCGCTACGCGATCGCCCAGGCCAATGTCGAGACCGATGGCGAGGGCCGGGTCACAGCCGACCTGACGAATTGCCGCAAAGGCGGCGATTTCGTCATGCAGCGGCCGCAAGACATCGACCTGATCGACGTGTCGCCGAAGCAGCTGGTTTCGGTGGCGGCGGCGTTGATCCCGTTTCTCGAAAACGACGACGCCAACCGCGCGCTGATGGGCTCGAACATGCAGCGCCAGGCGGTGCCGCTGATCCGCGCCGAGGCGCCGCTCGTCGGCACCGGTATGGAGGAGACGGTAGCCCGCGATTCCGGGGTGACGATCATCGCTCGCCGCTCGGGCGTGGTCGACCAGGTGGACGCAACCCGAGTCGTGGTACGGGCCACCGCCGAGACTTCGTCGGCCGCCTCGGGCGTCGATATTTACAATTTGTTGAAGTTCCAACGCTCGAATCAGAACACCTGCATCACCCAGCGGCCGCTGGTCAATGTCGGCGACCAGGTCGGCGCCGGCGACATCATCGCCGACGGCCCATCGACCCAGCTCGGCGAGCTGGCGCTGGGGCGCAACGTGTTGTGCGCCTTCATGCCGTGGAACGGCTACAATTTCGAAGATTCGATCCTGATTTCCGAGCGCATCGTCTCTGACGACGTTTTCACCTCGATCCATATCGAGGAGTTCGAGGTGATGGCGCGCGACACCAAGCTCGGTCAGGAGGAGATCACCCGAGACATCCCGAATGTCGGGGAGGAGGCGCTGAAGAACCTCGACGAAGCCGGCATCATCTATATCGGCGCCGAGGTCAAGCCGGGCGATATTCTGGTCGGCAAGGTCACCCCCAAGGGCAAGTCGCCGATGACGCCCGAGGAAAAGCTGCTGCGTGCGATCTTTGGTGAAAAGGCCTCTGATGTGCGCGACACGTCACTGCGCCTGCCACCCGGCGTCTCCGGCACGATCGTCGAAGTGCGGGTGTTCTCTCGGCGCGGCGTCGACAAGGACGAGCGCGCCCTGGCGATCGAGCGCGCCGAAATCGAACGGCTAGCCAAGGATCGCGACGACGAGCGCGCGATCCTCGAGCGCAGCTTTGCCGCCCGGCTCAAGGAATTGATGCTGGGTCAGACCGCCGTCGGTGGTCCTAGGGGGATGAAATCGGGGACCGAGCTCACCGAAGCGGTGCTGGCCGAGCATGCGCCGGCGCTGTGGAAGCAGATTTCGATTCGCGACGACGCCCGGATGGCCGACATAGAAGCGCTGAAAAAGCAGATGGAGGACGCCGTCGCCGAACTCACCGCTCGCTTTGAGAACAAGGTCGAGAAGTTGCAGCGTGGCGACGAGCTGCCGCCCGGCGTGATGAAGATGGTCAAAGCCTTCGTTGCCGTAAAGCGCAAGCTGCAGCCCGGGGACAAGATGGCAGGCCGTCACGGCAACAAGGGGGTGATCTCGCGCATCATGCCGTGCGAGGACATGCCTTATCTCGAGGACGGCACCCCGGTCGATATCGTCCTTAATCCGCTCGGCGTTCCGAGCCGAATGAATGTCGGCCAAATCCTCGAAACCCATCTCGGCTGGGCCGCTGCCGGTCTCGGCAAGCGTATCGGCGACGTGTTGGCCGCAGTCAGGCGCGGTGCTGGCGACGGCACGCTGCGCGGTGTTCTTGGCGAGATGTATCAGGGACCGGATGGCGCCGAGATCGCCCGCCTTGCGCCGGACGAGCTGATCGAGCTCGCCGGAAGCCTTACACACGGCGTACCGATGGCGAGCCCGGTTTTCGATGGCGCCAGCGAAGCCGACATTGTGGCGATGCTGGAAAAGGCGGGACTGTCGTCTTCGGGCCAGGTTACGCTCGTCGATGGCCGCACCGGCGAGGCGTTCGATCGGAAGGTCACGGTGGGCTATATCTATATGATGAAGCTGCACCACCTCGTCGATGACAAGATCCATGCGCGCTCGATCGGCCCCTACAGCCTCGTCACTCAGCAACCGCTGGGCGGCAAGGCCCAGTTCGGCGGCCAGCGGTTTGGCGAGATGGAGGTTTGGGCGCTCGAGGCCTACGGCGCGGCATACACTCTGCAAGAGATGCTGACGGTCAAGTCCGATGACGTGTCGGGCCGCACCAAGGTCTATGAGGCGATCGTCCGCGGCGACGACAACTTCGAGGCCGGCATCCCCGAATCCTTCAATGTGCTGGTCAAGGAGCTGCGGTCGCTCGGCCTCAACGTCGAGCTGGAGGAGCGCGACTATTGAGCAGGATCCAATTCAAGTAAGACAGCCCGCCACGCGCCGGCCGCCACAATCACACAGTTTCCAAAAGGGGTCGTTCATGAACGAGTTGATGAACATCTTCGGACAGGTCACCGGGACGCAGAGCTTCGACCAGATCCGCATCTCGATCGCCAGCCCGGAGCGCATCCACTCCTGGTCATACGGCGAGATCAAAAAGCCGGAGACGATCAATTACCGGACATTCAAGCCCGAGCGCGATGGTTTGTTCTGCGCCCGGATTTTTGGCCCGATTAAGGACTACGAATGCCTGTGCGGTAAGTACAAGCGGATGAAGTACCGCGGCATTATCTGCGAGAAGTGTGGCGTCGAGGTCACCTTGTCGAAGGTTCGCCGCGACCGCATGGGCCATATCGAACTCGCCTCACCAGTCGCGCATATCTGGTTCCTCAAGTCGTTGCCGAGCCGCATCGGCTTGCTGCTCGACATGACATTGAAGGATCTCGAGCGGATTCTCTATTTCGAGAATTACGTCGTCATCGAGCCGGGACTGACCCCGCTGAAGCAGCACCAGCTGCTGAGCGAGGAGGAGTATCTGCAGGCGCAAGACGATTATGGCGACGACCAGTTTACCGCGTCGATCGGCGCCGAAGCGCTGCGCACGGTCCTCTCGGCCATCGATCTCGGCGAGGAACGGGAAAGGCTGCGGGTCGAGCTGCGCGAGACCAACTCGGAGGCGCGCCGCAAGAAGCTCGTCAAACGGCTGAAGCTGGTCGAGGCGTTCATCGACTCAAACAGCCGGCCGGAATGGATGATCCTGGAAGTCGTGCCGGTCATCCCGCCGGAGCTGCGCCCGCTGGTGCCGCTCGACGGCGGTCGCTTTGCGACCTCGGATCTGAACGACCTCTATCGCCGGGTCATCAACCGCAACAACCGGCTGAAGCGGCTGATCGAGTTGCGCGCGCCCGACATCATCGTGCGCAACGAGAAGCGCATGCTCCAGGAGGCTGTCGACGCGTTGTTCGACAATGGCCGGCGCGGGCGCATCATTACTGGCGCGAACAAGCGGCCGCTGAAGTCGCTTTCCGACATGCTGAAGGGCAAGCAGGGCCGCTTCCGCCAGAACCTCCTGGGCAAGCGCGTCGACTATTCGGGCCGTTCGGTCATCGTCGTCGGCCCGGAGCTCAAATTACACCAGTGCGGCCTGCCGAAGAAGATGGCGCTCGAGCTGTACAAGCCGTTCATCTACTCGAAGCTCGAGCTCTACGGTCTCGCCAGCACGATCAAGGCTGCCAAGCGCATGGTCGAGAAGGAGCGGCCGGAGGTGTGGGACATTCTCGAAGAGGTGATCCGCGAGCACCCGGTGCTGTTGAACCGCGCTCCGACTTTGCACCGGCTCGGGATTCAAGCCTTCGAGCCGGTGCTGATCGAGGGCAAGGCGATCCAACTGCACCCGCTCGTCTGCACCGCCTTCAACGCCGATTTCGACGGCGATCAGATGGCGGTCCACGTGCCGCTGTCATTGGAGGCGCAGCTCGAGGCGCGGGTCTTGATGATGTCGACCAACAACATCCTGTCGCCCGCCAACGGCAAGCCGATCATCGTGCCGTCACAGGACATCGTGCTCGGCCTCTATCACATCACGATGGAGCGTGACGGCGAGCCGGGCGAGGGCATGGTGTTCGGCAGCATCGGTGAGATCGAGCAGGCTCTCGAATCGAAGGCGGTGTCGCTGCATGCCCACATCAGGGCGCGCTACCACACGGTCGATGCCGACAATAACCCGGCGGTGCGCCGCGTCGAATCGACCCCAGGCCGCATGCTGCTGTCCGAGATCCTGCCGCGCAACCCGGCGGTCGGCTTCGATCTGGTCAACACTCTGCTGACCAAGAAGGAGATCAGCAACGTCATCGATCAGGTCTATCGCCACTGTGGGCAGAAGGAGACCGTGATCTTCTGCGATCGGCTGATGACTCTCGGGTTCACCCAGGCCTGCAAGGCCGGCATCTCGTTCGGCAAGGACGATCTGATCGTCCCGGAGGCGAAGCGGCATCTCGTCGCCGAGGCGCAGGACCAAGTCAAGCAGTACGAGCAGCAATACCAGGACGGTCTGATCACCCAGGGCGAGAAGTACAACAAAGTGGTCGACGTCTGGTCGCGCTGCACCGACAAGGTCGCCGAGGAGATGCTGAAGATGATCCGCTCGGCGCCCCCGGGCGAGCCGATCAACTCGGTGTGGATGATGTCAGATTCCGGAGCGCGCGGTTCGGCGGCGCAGATCAAGCAGCTGGCCGGCATGCGCGGGCTGATGGCCAAGCCGTCGGGCGAGATCATCGAGACGCCGATCATCTCAAACTTCAAGGAAGGGCTGACCGTGCTCGAATACTTCAATTCGACGCACGGCGCGCGAAAGGGCCTGGCCGACACCGCGCTGAAGACGGCGAATTCGGGGTATCTGACCCGCCGCCTGGTCGATGTCGCGCAGGATGCGATCATCACCGAGGAGGACTGCGGCACTACCCGAGGGCTGATGACCCGTGCCGTCGTCGATGGCGGGGAGGTCATTGCTCCACTCGCCGACCGCATCCTCGGGCGCACCGCGGCGGTCGACATCCTCAACCCGCTGACCGGGGAGGTCGTGCTGTCGGCGGCGGCGCTGATCGACGAGGACGCGGTTGACGAGATCGAGCGGGCCGGGATCGACGTGGTGCCTATCCGTTCGGTGCTGACCTGCAAATCGCATATCGGCGTGTGCGGCAAATGCTATGGCCGCGATCTCGCGCGCGGCACCGTCGTCAACATCGGCGAGGCGGTCGGCGTCATCGCCGCGCAGTCGATCGGCGAACCTGGAACCCAGTTGACGATGCGCACCTTCCATATCGGCGGTGCGGCGCAGCGCGGCGCCGAGCAATCCTCGGTCGAGGCCGCCTTCGATGCCACGCTCGAGGTCAAAAACCGGAATGTGGTAATGAACTCGGCCGGCGTGCCGGTGGTCATGGGCCGAAATCTGGAGATCGTCCTGCTCGACGAGGCCGGACGGGAGAAGGCGCGCCACCGGGTGCCCTATGGCGCGCGGCTGCTTGCCGACGACGGTGCCCGGGTGCAGCGCGGCGAGCGTCTGGCCGAGTGGGATCCCTACACGATCCCGATCGTCACCGAGAAGGACGGGATCGCCCATTACGTAGACCTGATCGAAGGCCTGTCGATGCGCGAGGTCCTCGACGAGGCGACCGGCATCTCGTCGAGGGTGGTGATTGACTGGAAGCAGCAACCGCGCGGCAGCGAGCTGCGGCCGCGGATCACCTTGCGCGACGAGGCAGGTGAGGTGCTGTTGCTCGGCAACGGGCTCGAGGCGCGTTATTTCATGTCGGTCGACGCGATCCTGTCGGTCGAGAACGGAGCACAGGTCAAGGCCGGCGACGTGCTCGCCCGCATCCCGCGCGAATCCTCCAAGACCCGCGACATTACCGGCGGTCTGCCGCGTGTCGCCGAATTGTTCGAGGCGCGCAAGCCCAAGGATTTCGCGATCATCAGCGAGAGCGACGGACGCGTCGAATTCGGCAAGGACTACAAGACCAAGCGGCGGATCATCGTGGTCCCGAGCGAGGAGAACCAGGAGCCGGTGGAGTACCTGATCCCCAAGGGCAAGCACATCAGTGTTCAGGAAGGCGATTACGTCCAAAAGGGCGATCTGTTGATGGATGGCAACCGGGTTCCGCACGACATTCTGCGGATCCTCGGGGTGGAGGCGCTGGCCAGCTACCTGATCAACGAGATCCAGGAGGTCTATCGGCTGCAAGGCGTGCGCATCAACGACAAGCACATCGAGGTGATCGTGCGTCAGATGTTGCAGAAGGTAGAGATCGAGGATCCCGGGCGAGACCACCTTGCTCGCCGGCGAGCAGGTCGACCGCACCGAGTTCGAGTATGAGAACGTCAAGGTCGAGCGGGAGGGACTGCGCCCGGCGGTCGCACATCCGGTGCTGCAGGGCATCACCAAGGCCAGCCTGCAGACGAACTCGTTCATCTCGGCCGCCTCGTTCCAGGAGACGACCCGGGTGCTGACCGAAGCCGCCGTATCCGGGCGGATCGACACTCTGACCGGGCTCAAGGAGAACGTGATCGTCGGCCGGCTGATCCCGGCCGGCACCGGCAGCGTCATCGCCCGGCTGCGCGAGGTGGCGGCCGAGCGCGACCGCGAGCTCGCCGCGATCGCCCCCAATGCTGCCAACGAAGAACCAGCGCAGCTCGTCGAGGCCGACAAGCAGACTGCGTAGCGTCGGGGGAGGCAGGCTCGGCTGCCTCCCCTCTTCTGCCGGTTTCTAGCCAAGGGGCTTGACCCGCGGGGCACCGGGCAATTATATGACCGTTCTTTCGGGGCTGGCCGTAGGAAGCCACCTAGACGCAGCCTGATCACTACGGCGTGGCTCTGCGCCCTTGCGAGCGGGTGCGATATTATTCCTGGTGGAGGTGCTTTATCGCACCGACGCGGCAACGGCGTCGGGCGGTTTTGGTGCTTGAGGGTGTGAGAATGCCGACGATAAACCAGCTGATCCGAAATCCGCGACGGCCCCAGGTCGCGCGCGACAAGGTGCCGGCGATGGAGGCCTGCCCGCAAAAACGCGGGGTGTGCACCCGCGTCTACACGACGACACCCAAAAAGCCGAACTCGGCGCTGCGCAAAGTGGCGCGCGTGCGTTTGACCAACGGCTTCGAAGTGACGAGCTACATCCCGGGCGAAGGACACAACCTTGCAGGAACATTCTGTGGTCCTGATCCGCGGCGGTCGGGTCAAGGATCTGCCTGGGGTGCGCTATCACATCATTCGCGGTACGCTCGACACTCAGGGCGTCAAGGATCGCCGTCAACGCCGCTCGAAATACGGCGCAAAGCGCCCGAGATAGGAGAAGGCCATGTCGCGCCGTCGCGCCGCGGTCAAACGCGAGGTCCTGCCGGACGCCAAATTCGGCGACCCCGTGCTGACCAAGTTCATGAACTGCCTGATGTATGAGGGCAAGAAATCGGTCGCCGAACGGATCGTATACGGCGCCCTCGACCGCATCGCCAAGCGCAGCGGGCAGGACGCCCTGCGCGTTTTCCACGACGCGCTCGGCAATGTGCGGCCCGCCGTCGAGGTGCGCTCGCGACGGGTCGGCGGCGCCACCTATCAGGTGCCGGTCGAGGTTCGCCCCGACCGCAGCCAGGCGCTGGCGATCCGCTGGCTGATCTCGAGTTCGCGCGGGCGCGGCGAAAACACGATGGAGGAGCGGCTATCGGGGGAACTGCTCGACGCCGCCAATAATCGCGGTGTCGCGGTCAAAAGACGGGAGGACACGCATCGGATGGCCGATGCGAACAAGGCCTTCTCGCACTATCGTTGGTAGCGAGGAAGCGGGGCAGCCGGGCCGCAGAGGACGGTCACTACAACATTGGTCGGCCGCTCGTTACCGCCGCACCTCGGAGCTTCTTTCATGACACGACAGACACCACTCGAGCGATACCGCAACATCGGCATCATGGCGCATATCGATGCCGGCAAGACCACGACGACCGAGCGGATTCTCTATTACACCGGGCGGTCCTACAAAATCGGCGAAGTGCACGAGGGCACCGCCACGATGGACTGGATGGCGCAGGAGCAGGAGCGCGGCATTACGATCACCTCGGCCGCGACGACCTGCTTTTGGGACGATTACCGCATCAACATCATCGACACGCCCGGTCATGTCGATTTCACGATCGAGGTCGAGCGCAGCCTGCGCGTGCTCGACGGCGCCGTCGCCGTCTTTGATTCGGTCGCCGGGGTCGAGCCGCAATCCGAGACCGTGTGGCGCCAAGCCGACAAATACGGCGTGCCGCGGATATGTTTCATCAACAAGATGGATCGGACCGGCGCCGATTTCGCGCGCTGCGTCGCGATGATCGCCGACCGGCTCGGGGCGCGCCCGCTGGTCGTGCAATTGCCGTTGGGCGTCGAGAGCGATTTTGTCGGCGTCATCGATCTCGTCGGCATGCGGGCGATCAAGTGGCGCGAAGAGACCTTGGGCGCCCAGTTCGACATCGTCGAGATTCCCGCCGGAGATGATGGCCGAGGCCAAGGTCTTCCGGAGCAGATTGGTCGAAACCGCGGTCGAGCAGGACGATGCGGCACTCGAAGCCTATCTCGCGCGGCGAAGAGCCCGACGAGGAGACCTTGCGACACTGCATCCGCAGCGGCACGATCAGCGCCGGGTTCGTCCCCGTGCTGTGCGGCTCGGCGTTCAAGAACAAGGGGGTACAGCCGCTGCTCGACGCGGTTGTCGCCTATCTGCCGGCTCCGACCGACGTCGCTGCGATCAAGGGCGTCAGGATGGGCACCGATCGAGCAAGTTGTGCGCCGCTCCGACGACGACGAGCCGTTCGCCGGGCTCGCTTTCAAAATCATGAGCGACCCTTTTGTCGGCTCGCTGACCTTCGTGCGCATCTATTCCGGCGTGGTGACCAGCGGCAGCCAGATGCTCAACACAGTCAAAAACAGCCGCGAGCGGGTCGGCCGCATGCTGCAGATGCACGCGAACCACCGCGAGGACATCAAGGAGGCGCGCGCCGGCGACATCGTCGCGTTTGCCGGGCTCAAGAGTACGACAACCGGCGATACGCTCTCCGATCCGGCCGCCCCGGTGGTGCTCGAACGAATGGAGTTCCCGGAGCCGGTCATCGAGATCGCGGTCGAACCCAAGACCAAGGGTGACCAGGAGAAGATGGGCCAGGCATTGGCCCGACTTGCGACCGAGGATCCGTCATTTCGGGTCGCCGTCGATCACGAGAGCGGCCAGACCGTGATCAAGGGGATGGGTGAACTGCACCTCGAGATCATCGTCGACCGGATGAAGCGCGAATTCAAGGTCGACGCCAATGTCGGCGCGCCGCAGGTCGCCTATCGCGAGACTATCACGCGCCCCGCCGAGGTCGACTACACGCACAAGAAGCAGACCGGCGGCGCCGGCCAGTTCGCCCGGGTCAAGCTGCGTTTCGAGCCGTTGTCGCCCGGCGAGGGCTTTGCTTTCGAGAACGAGGTCATCGGCGGCGCGGTGCCGAAAGAATACGTGCCCGGTGTTGAAAAGGGGCTGAAGGCGTCGACCGAAACCGGCGTGCTTGCCGGCTTCCCGGTCATCGATCTGAAAGTGACCTTGTTCGACGGCGCCTATCACGATGTCGATTCGAGCGTTCTGGCGTTCGAGATCGCCGCCCGCGCCGCCTTCAAGGAAGGCGTCATGAAGGCCGCGCCAAAGCTGCTCGAGCCGATCATGCGGGTCGAGGTAGTGACGCCCGACGAGTATCTCGGCGATGTGATCGGCGATCTGAACAGCAGGCGCGGCCAGATTACCGGCATGGACACCCGCGGTAATGCACGGGTCATCGACGCGATGGTGCCGCTCGCCAACATGTTCGGGTATGTCAATACGTTGCGCTCGATGAGCCAGGGCCGCGCCCAATACACGATGCATTTCGATCACTATGAACAGGTGCCGCAGGCGGTGGCGGACGAAGTCCGCGCCAAGATGGCCTGAGCTCGGCGCCGAGCGGGTTTGAGCGGAGAACAAGACGATGTCGAAGGCGAAGTTTCAGCGGACCAAGCCGCATTGCAACATTGGGACGATTGGTCACATCGACCATGGCAAGACGACGTTGACGGCGGCGATCACCAAGGTGTTGGCGGAGACCGGGGGTGCGACGTTTGTGCCGTTCGACCAGATCGACAAGGCGCCGGAGGAGCGGGCGCGGGGGATCACGATCGCCACCGCGCATGTCGAATACGAGACCGCGAACCGGCACTATGCGCATGTCGACTGCCCGGGTCATGCCGATTACATCAAGAACATGATCACCGGGGCGGCGCAGATGGACGGGGCGATCCTGGTGGTGTCGTCGGCGGACGGGCCGATGCCGCAGACCCGCGAGCACATCTTGTTGGCGCGCCAGGTCGGGGTGCCGGCGCTGGTGGTGTACATGAACAAGGTCGACATGGTCGACGACCCGGAACTGTTGGATCTGGTCGAGCTGGAGATGCGCGAGCTGTTATCGTCCTACGGGTTTCCCGGGGATGATCTGCCGGTGGTGCGCGGCTCGGCGCTGTTTGCCCTCGAAGGCAAGAACCCGGAGCAGGGCCACGCCTCGATCCTCGAATTGATGGCGGCGGTGGATTCGTTCATTCCGCAGCCGGAGCGAGCCAAGGACCGGCCGTTTTTGATGCCGATCGAGGATGTGTTCACGATCTCCGGGCGCGGCACGGTGGTCACCGGGCGGGTCGAGCGCGGCATCGTCAAGGTCGGCGACGAGGTCGAGATCGTCGGGCTGCGGCCGACCGCCAAGACCGTGGTCACCGGGGTCGAGATGTTTCGCAAATTGCTCGACCAGGGCGAAGCCGGCGACAATATCGGCGCCTTGTTGCGCGGCACCAAGCGCGAGGAGGTCGAGCGCGGCCAGGTGCTGGCCGCCCCGGGCTCGATCACCCCGCACACCCGCTTTCAGTGCGAGGCCTACATCCTGACCAAGGAGGAAGGCGGCCGCCACACCCCGTTTTTTGGCAATTACCGGCCGCAATTCTACTTCCGCACCACCGATGTGACCGGCACCGTGCACCTGCCCGAGGGCACCGAGATGGTCATGCCCGGCGACAACATCTCGATGGAGATCGAATTGATCGCCCCGATCGCCATGGATGAAGGCCTGCGCTTCGCCATCCGCGAAGGCGGAAGAACCGTCGGCGCCGGCGTCGTCGCCAAAATCATCAAGTAACCAAGCCGAACCAGAAAGGCCCTATTGGGGGACGAAAACGCCAAATGGACAATCAGAACATCCGCATACGATTGCGGGCCTACGATCACCGCGTCCTCGACCAGTCGACCAGCGAGATCGTCAATACCGCAAAGCGGACCGGCGCGCGGATACGCGGCCCGATCCCGCTGCCGACCAAGATCGAGAAGTTCACCGTGCTGCGCTCGCCGCATATCGATAAGAAGTCGCGCGAGCAATTCGAGATCCGCACCCACAAGCGCGTGCTCGACATCGTCGATCCGACGCCGCAAACCGTCGACGCGCTGATGAAGCTCGATCTCGCCGCCGGCGTCGACGTCGAAATCAAGCTCTGAGGGTCGTGCGATGCGCACCGGCCTTCTCGCACGCAAGCTCGGCATGACCCGGATCTTCACCGATGACGGCAATCACGTGCCGGTAACCGTGCTCGCGGTCGACAATTGCCAGGTCGTCGCGGTGCGGACCCCGGAAAAGGATGGCTATTGCGCGCTGCAGCTCGGCGTCGGCACGGCCAAGGTCAAAAACGTCTCGAAGGCGCAGCGCGGCCACTTTGCCAAGGCGGAGGTCGAGCCAAAGACCCGGCTCGCCGAGTTTCGCGTCTCCGCGGATGCGCTGGTCGAGGTCGGCGTCGAGATCACCGCCGCGCATTTCGTCCCGGGACAGCGGGTCGACGTCGTCGGCATCAGCATCGGCAAGGGTTTTGCCGGCGCAATGAAGCGGCACAATTTCGGCGGGCTGCGCGCCAGTCACGGGGTCTCGGTGTCGCACCGCAGCCACGGCTCGACCGGCCAGCGCCAATCTCCGGGCAAAACATTCAAAAACAAGAAGATGGCTGGGCATCTCGGGGCCGCCCGGGTGACGATCCAGAGCCTCGAGGTGATTTCGGCCGATGCCGAGCGCGGTGTGCTGATGATCAAGGGTGCGGTCCCGGGCAGCAAGGGCGGCTTTGTCCTGGTCAAGGACGCGGCCAAGCGCGCGGCGCCGGAGGGACTCCCCTTCCCTGCCGCGCTGCGCGGCGCGCCGGAAACGGTCGAAGCGCCGGCGGGAGAGCCCACATGAGCAAGCTCGTCGTGCGCAATCTCGACAATCAGGAGGTCGGCGACATCGAACTCGACGACGCCGTGTTCGGGCTTCCGATCCGCAGCGACATCCTCGCCCGGGTCGTCAATTGGCAGCTCGCCAAACGCCGCGCCGGCACCCACAAGACCAAGGGCATCAGCGACATCCAGGGCACGACCAAAAAACCCTACAAGCAAAAGGGCACGGGCCGCGCCCGTCAGGGTAGCCTGCGCTCGCCGCAGTTTCGCGGCGGCGCGCGGATTTTTGGCCCGGTCGTGCGCAGCCACGCCTTCAGCCTGCAAAAGAAAGTGCGCCGGCTCGGTCTCAAGACCGCGCTGTCGGCAAAACACGGCGAGGGCAAGCTCGTGGTCATCGACGCCGCCCGGTCCGAAGAAGCCAAGACCAAGGCGCTGCGGGCCCGACTGGCGGTGCTCGGCTGGGATTCGGTTCTGATCATCGACGGCCCGGCGGTCGACGAGAATTTCGCCCGGGCCGCGCGAAACCTGCCGCGGGTCGACGTGCTGCCGCAACAGGGCGCCAATGTTTACGACATCCTGCGGCGCGACATGCTTGTCCTCACCCGCGACGCGGTGCAGCATCTAGAGGCCCGCCTCAAATGAGCCGGTTTCGCGTCATTCCGCGCGCCGAGACAAGACTGACCCGCGAGCAGATGTACGACATCATTCGGACTCCGGTGATCACCGAAAAGGCGACGAATGCCTCGGAACACAACCAGGTGATCTTTCGCGTGTCGCTGACGGCGACCAAACGCGAAGTCAAGGCTGCGGTCGAGGGGCTGTTCAATGTCAAGGTGACCGCGGTCAACACGATCCGCGTCATGGGCAAGATCAAGCGCTTCCGCGGGCGTCTCGGGCGCCGGCCCGACACCAAGAAAGCGATCGTCACCCTCGGCGAAGGCCAGAGGATCGACGTGACCACTGGGATCTGAGACGGAGCCGGGGCAATGGCGCTAAAAACTTTCAACCCAACCACCCCGTCCCGCCGCGAGCTGGTCATCGTCGACCGCAGCGAACTGTGGAAGGGGAAGCCGGTCAAAGCCTTAAGCGAGGGTTTGCGCGGCAAGGGCGGACGCAACAACACCGGCCGCATCACCGTGCGCTGGCGCGGCGGCGGAGCCAAAAGACGCTACCGCATCGTCGATTTCAAGCGCGGCAAAATGGATATTCCGGCCACTGTCGAGCGGCTCGAATACGATCCAAACCGCACCGCCTTTATCGCCCTGATCCGCTACCAGGACGGCGAACTCGCCTACATTCTGGCGCCGCAACGCCTCAAAGCTGGAGACATGGTCGTCTCGGGTGAGAAGGTGGACGTCAAGCCCGGCAATGCGATGCCGTTGCGCAGCATGCCGGTCGGGACGATCATCCACAATGTCGAGATGAAAGCCGGCAAGGGCGGCCAGATCGCGCGCTCGGCCGGAACCTACGTTCAGCTCGTCGGCCGCGATCAGGGCTACGCGCTGTTGCGCTTGTCATCGGGCGAATTGCGCATGGTGCGCTCCGAATGCCGGGCGACGGTAGGCGCGGTGTCGAACCCAGACCAGCAAAACATCGTCATCGCCAAAGCGGGGCGCAACCGGTGGCTCGGCCGTCGACCCTCGGTTCGCGGCGTGGCGATGAACCCGATCGATCATCCGCATGGCGGCGGCGAAGGCCGCACCTCGGGCGGCCGCCACCCGGTTACCCCCTGGGGCAAGCCGACCAAGGGCAAAAAGACGCGTCACAACAAGGCGGCCGATCGGCTGATCGTCCGCCGGCGCCATCAGCGCTAGCCCTCATTTCGAGCACGGAGACACAACTTGACCCGATCGGTTTGGAAGGGCCCTTTCGTCGATGGCTATCTGTTGAAGAAGGCGGAAGACGCGCGGCGGTCCGGGCGTAACCAGGTAATCAGGACCTGGTCGCGCCGCTCGACGATCTTCCCGCAATTCGTCGGGCTGACCTTCGGCGTCTACAATGGGCACAAATTCATCCCGGTGCTGGTGACCGAGAACATGATCGGCCACAAGCTTGGCGAGTTCGCCCCGACACGAACCTTCTACGGCCACGCGGGCGACAAGAAGGCCAGGAGAGCCTGAGATGAGTAAGCCGGCAGCCGAGCGCCGACTCGACGACAGCGAGGCCTTGGCCAGCCTGCGCGGGCTGCGGATCAGTGCCCGCAAGCTCAACCTCGTCGCCCGGGCGATCCGCGGCAAAACCGCCGCGTCGGCACTGGCCGAATTGACATTTTCGCGGCGCCGCATCGCCGGCGACGTCAAAAAGGTGTTGCAGGCGGCGATTGCCAACGCCGAGAACAATCATCAGCTTGATGTCGACCGGCTCTATGTCAAGGAAGCCACAGTCGGCCGGGCCTTTGTTTTGAAGCGCTTTCACACCCGCGGCCGCGGCCGGTCGGCGCGGGTCGAAAAACATTTCGCGCATCTGACGGTGATCGTGCGCGAACGCCCCGAGGAAACGGCCTGAGATGGAGACGACCTGATGGGTCAGAAAGTCAACCCGATCGGGCTGCGGCTCGGCATCAACCGCACCTGGGATTCGCGCTGGTTTGCGCGCAAGGACTATGCCGGCCTGCTGCTCGACGATCTCGGGCTGCGCCGCTTTCTCAATCGGCGGCTGGGGCAGGCGGGCGTCTCGCGCATCGTCATCGAGCGCGCCGCCAAAAAGAGCCGAATCACCCTGCATTCTGCTCGCCCAGGCGTGATAATCGGCAAAAAGGGCGCCGATATCGAGAAACTGCGCACCGATATCGCCAAGATCACGGCGAGCGAGGTCAGCCTCAACATCGTCGAAATCCGCAAACCCGAGATCGACGCGAAGCTGGTTGCCGACAGCATCGCGCAACAGCTCGAGCGGCGCGTGGCCTTCCGCCGGGCGATGAAGCGTGCCGTGCAATCGGCGATGCGATTGGGCGCGCAAGGGATCCGGATCAACTGTTCGGGCCGGCTCGGCGGGGCCGAGATCGCCCGCATGGAATGGTATCGCGAAGGCCGGGTGCCGCTGCATACGCTGCGCGCCGATGTTGATTTCGGCTACGGCACCGCCAAAACGACCTACGGCATCTGTGGCGTTAAGGTATGGGTGTTCAAGGGCGAGATCCTGGCGCATGACCCGATGGCGCAAGAGAAGCGGGCAGCCGAAGGACAAGGCCCGCCGGCAAGTCACGAGCGCGGCCGGCGCGAATCGTTGGGGTGACGATCGATGCTCAGTCCGAAGCGGAGCAAATACCGCAAAGCGCATAAAGGCCGCGTTCATGGTCTCGCGAAGGGTGGGACGACGTTGAACTTCGGCGCCTATGGGCTCAAGGCCGCCGACCCCGGCCGGATCACGGCGCGCCAGATTGAGGCGGCGCGGCGCGCGATTACCCGTCACATCCGCCGCGCCGGCCGGATTTGGATCCGCGTGTTCCCCGACGTGCCGGTCTCGCACAAACCGGCCGAAGTGCGCATGGGCAGCGGCAAGGGATCGCCCGAATTCTGGATATGCCGGGTCAAGCCGGGGCGGATCATGTTCGAACTCGACGGCGTGCCGGCCGAGACGGCGCGCGAGGCGTTTGCCCTCGCCGCCGCGAAATTGCCGCTAGGCACCCGGTTCGTCACGCGCCCGGGCGAAGAAGTCGTGTAATGAAAGCGGGCGACGTCAGAGCCAAGACCGATGACGAGCTGACCGGACAGCTTGACCTGCTCGGCAAGGAGATTTTCAACTTGCGCTTTCAGCGGGCCAACGGACAGCTCGAAAACACGGCGCGATTTCGCCAGGTGCGGCGCGATATCGCCCGCATAAAGACCATTCTCGGCGAGCGGCGCCGTCAGGCGCCTTAGGGAAGAAGCAGAATGTCGAAACGCGTACTCCAAGGAGTTGTCGTCAGCGACGCTTGCGACAAGACGGTCATCGTCCGCGTCGAGCGCCGAGTGATGCACCCCGTCTACAAGAAATTCGTCACCCATTCGAAGAAATACGCGGCGCACGACGAAGACAACCGCTGGGCACGCCGGCGACGCCGTCCGCATCGAGGAAAGCCGGCCGATCTCGAAGCGTAAGCACTGGGTCGTGCTGGGAGCTATAGAGGAAGGCCGCGGCGGGCGCCGTTCGCGGGTCGCCGATGCCGATCGGGCCGCAGCCGAGTTGGGCGGCGACACCGTCGCGCCGACGAGAGGTGCGGCATGATCCAAATGCAAACGAACCTGGACGTCGCCGACAATTCCGGCGCGCGTCGAGTCCAATGCATCAAGGTGCTGGGCGGCTCCAAACGCCGGACCGCAACTGTGGGCGATGTGATTATCGTCTCGGTCAAGGAGGCCATTCCGCGCGGCCGGGTGAAGAAAGGCGACGTGCATCGCGCCGTCATCGTCCGCACCGCCAAGGAGATCCGCCGCATCGACGGCAGCGCGATCCGCTTCGATCGCAACGCCGCAGTGCTGATCACCCAGCAGGGCGAGCCGATCGGAACCCGGATCTTCGGACCGGTCACCCGCGAGCTACGGGCGCGACGGTTCATGAAGATCGTGTCGCTCGCCCCTGAAGTGCTGTGATTTGCTCGCGCAGGTCGATGTCATGCCAAAGTTGAAGATCAAAAAAGGCGATAACGTCGTCGTCATCGCCGGACGCGACAAGGGTAGGACCGGCGAGGTGTTACGCGTCCTTCCCGCCGAGCGGCGAATCGTCGTGCAGGGAGTCAATCTCGTCAAGCGGCACACCAAGCCGCGGATGGGCGATCCCGGCGGGATCGTCGACAAAGAATTGGCGCTTCACATCTCCAATGTCGCCCATGTCGATCCGGCATCGGCAAAGCCGACCCGGATTGGCTACAAGGTGCTCGACGACGGGCGCAAGGTCCGCGTCGCCCGCCGCTCGGGCGAAGTCATCGACAGGTGAGTAAATGAGCAAGCCACGGTTGCAGGATCATTACGAGACCACATTGCGCCCGGCGCTGATGCAGGAGTTCGGCTACACCAACCCGATGCAGGTGCCGCGGCTCGATAAGATCGTGGTCAACATGGGCGTCGGCGAGGCGGTGCAGGACAGCAAAAAGGTAGAGGCCGCGGCGAGCGAGCTGACCGCGATCACCGGCCAGCATCCGGTCATCACCCGCGCCAAACGGTCGATTGCGACCTTCAAGCTGCGCGAGGGCATGCCGATCGGCTGCAAGGTGACCCTGCGCCGCCAGCGCATGTACGAGTTTCTCGACCGGTTGATCAACGTGGCCCTGCCGCGGGTGCGCGACTTTCGCGGCATTTCGGGCAAGAGCTTCGATGGCCGCGGTAATTTCGCGCTCGGCCTCAAGGAGCAGATCGTCTTTCCCGAGGTCGACTACGACCGCGTCGATGCGGTGCGCGGGATGAACGTGGTGGTTACGACCACGGCGCGAACCGATGCGGAGGCCAAAGCGCTGCTCAAGGGTTTCGACATGCCGTTTGCGAATTAACGGAGCGAGGAATTTAGCCAAATGGCAAAAAAGAGCTCGATCGAGAAAAATGCCCGGCGGATCAAACTCGCCAAGCAGATCGCCCCTCGACGGACTCGGCTCAAGCAGATCGCGATCGACCGAACCGCGCCGCCCGAGGAGCGTTTTGCAGCACAGCTCAAGCTCGCCCTGTTGCCGCGCAACAGCTCGCCGACGCGGGTTCGCAACCGCTGCGCGTTGACTGGCCGCCCGCGCGGTTTTTACCGGAAGTTCAAGCTGTCGCGCATTGCGTTGCGCGAGCTTGCCTCCTCGGGGCAGATCCCAGGCATGCTGAAGTCGAGCTGGTAGGAGGACCCGGCGATGACGATGAGCGACCCGTTGGGGGATATGCTGACCCGAATCCGCAACGGGCAGCGCGCGCGCCAGGCCGTCGTCGCCTCGCCCGCCTCGAAGATCCGCGCCAACGTGCTCGAAGTGCTAAAGCGCGAGGGCTATATCCGCGGCTTTACCCGCGAGGATTTGCGCCCGGGCGTCGCCGAGCTCAAGATCGAGCTCAAATACGTCGATGGCGAGCCGGTTATCCGCGAAATCAGCCGAATATCGAAGCCAGGCCGGCGGATCTACTCGCGTATCGCCGACCTGCCGCGCAGCTATAACGGGCTCGGTATCGCCATCCTTTCGACCCCGCGCGGCGTGTTGTCCGACAACGAGGCCCGCGCCGCAAAGGTCGGCGGCGAGGTGCTATGCCGCGTCTTTTGAGGTAACCGGAATGTCACGTATCGGCAAGAACCCGGTGCCGGTCCCAAGCGGCGTCGAGGTCCAACTCTCGGATCGCACTCTGACCGCGCAAGGCGGGCTCGGCACGTTGAAATTGGTCGTCAGCAACGCGGTCACGGCTTCGATCGCCGATGGCGCGATCACCATTGCGCCAGCCGACGATACTAAGCAATCACGCGCGATGTGGGGCACCACTCGCGCCTTGGTCAGCAACATGGTCACCGGGGTGTCGAAGGGCTTCTCAGTCGGTCTCGAAATCAACGGGGTCGGCTATCGCGCCGCGGTCCAGGGCAATATATTAAACCTGCAACTCGGCTACAGCCACGACATCCCATTTCCGATACCCGAGGATGTCAGGATCGCCTGCGAGCGGCCGACCATCATCACCGTCAGCGGCGCCGACCGCCAGCGAGTTGGTCAGGTCGCCGCCGAGATCCGCGCATTTCGCCCACCCGAGCCTTACAAAGGCAAGGGAATCAAATATGCTGGAGAGTTCGTCCGCCGCAAGGAAGGCAAAAAGAAGTAACCCCGATGCCACAAAAAGCCAAAGCTCTGTTCCTCCGCCGGCGACAGCGGGTGCGGGCGAACTTACGCCGCCTGGCCCGTAATCGGCCCCGGCTCTCGGTGTTCCGCTCGTCGAAGCATATTTATGCACAGGTAATCGACGACGCGGCCGGGCGAACTTTAGCGGCGGCATCGAGCCTCGATCCGGGGCTGAAGGCGAGCGTTAAGACCGGCGCCGACATCGCCGCCGCTGGTGCGGTTGGCAAACTGATCGCCGAGCGGGCGAAGGCGGCGGGGGTCGAGCGCGTCGTGTTCGACCGGGGCGCCTATCTGTTTCATGGCCGGGTCAAAGCCCTGGCCGACGCCGCCCGCGAAGGCGGGCTGGATTTCTAAAGGGGCTGGTCATGGCGCGAACAATGGCACGCAACCAGGGCGATCGGCGCGGACGGGGCGATGGCGACCGTCAGCCGCGCGATCGCGAAGAGAGCGAATTTACCGAGAAGCTCGTCAATATCAATCGCGTCGCCAAGGTGGTCAAAGGTGGCCGACGCTTCGGCTTTGCCGCTCTGGTTGTCGTCGGCGACAAAAAAGGCCGGGTCGGCTATGGCGCTGGCAAGGCGCGCGAGGTGCCGGAAGCCATCCGCAAAGCCACAGAACAGGCGCGACGCAGCATGATCCGAGTGCCGCTGCGGGAAGGCCGGACCTTGCATCACGACATTGTCAGCAGTTATGGGGCTGGGCGGGTCATCGTGCGCGCTGCCAAGCCCGGCACCGGGATCATCGCCGGCGGTCCGATGCGGGCGATCTTCGAGGCGCTCGGCGTGCACGATGTCGTTGCCAAGTCGATCGGCAGCGCCAATCCGCACAATATGATCAAAGCGACCTTTGTGGCGCTCGGCCAGGCGACGAGCCCGCGCGCGGTGGCGGCCCGGCGCGGGAAGAAGGTTGGCGAGATCCTTGGTCGCGGCGACGCCGAAGCTCGGGAGCCAGCGTAAATGCAAGGCGCGAAGTCGGTCACGGTCGAGCAGATCGGAAGCCCGATCGGGCGAAGGCATGACCAGGAAGCAACTCTCAAGGGGCTAGGCTTGAACAAGCTCCATCGGCGCCGGGTTCTCGAAGATACGCCGGCCGTGCGCGGCATGATCCGTAAAGTCGGGCATCTGGTGCGGATTGTTGAGGAAGACTAGACAGAACCCGTGCTACGGCTCCGGAGGCTTCTGCCCACGGCACCGTTGCCGGTGCGGGGGCCAGCCGGCGTCGATTGCCCTTTATGCGGGGCGCAACCGCGGACGAACGAGACGATGAAACTCAACGAGATCAAGGATAATCCGGGAGCGCACTATCGGGCGAAGCGCGTCGGGCGCGGTATCGGATCGGGCAAGGGTAAGACCTCGGGAAGAGGCGGTAAGGGTCAGACCGCGCGCACCGGGGTGGCGCTCAATGGTTTCGAAGGCGGCCAGACGCCGCTGCACCGCCGTTTGCCCAAGCGCGGCTTCAATAACAAGATGTTCCGTCCGAATTTCAAGGCGGTAAATCTCGGCCGGCTGCAACAGGCGCTCGACGCGGGTAAACTCAAAGCCGACGGCACGCTCGACGGCGCGGCGCTGGTCGCTTCGGGAGTGCTGCGGCGGCAGGGCGACGGGGTTCGCCTGCTCGCCAAGGGAGCGTTGCGTGCGGCCTTGACGATCGAGGTCGTGGGCGCCTCCAAGGCGGCGATTGCCGCCGTCGAGCAAGCCGGGGGCAAGGTGATCCTGCGCGCCAGTAAGAGGAAGCCGAAGGCGGAGGTAACCGCCTCTGCCTGAGCGCGGCAGCTCGCCGCGTCCGGCCTCGAGCTCGGAGGTGTCCCCGGTCGAGCCGGCTGTCGATGGGCCAGGCTTTCGGTCAGGCAGGCTTTAGGTAGGGATGAGATCGAATGGCGTCAGTCGCCGAGCAACTCGCCTCCAGCATCAACCTCTCGGCCTTTACCAAGGCGACCGAGCTCAAGAGCCGCATCTGGTTCACCCTTGGGGCGCTGGTGATCTACAGGCTCGGCACCTACATCCCGATTCCCGGGATCGACCCGGCGATTCTGCACGACATTTTCTCGCGCAACGCCGGCGGCATCCTCGGCATGTTCGATATGTTCTCGGGCGGCGCGCTCGGGCGCATGACGATCTTTGCTCTGAATATCATGCCGTACATTTCGGCATCGATCATCATCCAGCTTCTGACTGCGGTTTCGCCCACTCTCGAGGCGCTGAAAAAAGAGGGCGAAAGCGGGCGCAAAAAGCTGAACCAATATACCCGTTATGGCACGGTGCTGCTGGCGGCGGTCCAAGCCTACGGGATCGCGGTCGGGATCGAGGGCATGCGCGCCGGGGCTGAAACGGCGGTGCTGAACCCGGGCCTGTTTTTCCGACTGGTAACGGTCGTAACCCTGGTCGGTGGAACGGTGTTTCTGATGTGGCTCGGCGAGCAGATCACCGCCCGCGGGGTCGGTAACGGCATCTCGCTGATCATCTTTGCCGGCATTGTCGCCAACCTGCCGCATGCCCTCGCTTCCACCCTCGAACTCGGGCGCACCGGGGCGATCTCGAGCTTTTTCATCATCATGTTCCTGGTAGTGTCGATCCTTGTGGTTGGGTTCATCGTGTTCATGGAGCGCGCCCAGCGCCGCCTCTTGGTGCAATACCCCAAGCGTCAGGTCGGCAACAAAATGTTCGGCGGTGACGCCTCGCACCTGCCGCTTAAGATCAACACATCGGGGGTCATCCCGCCGATCTTCGCCTCCTCGCTGCTCCTCTTACCGGCGACGGTTGCGAATTTCGAGGTGAGCGGGGGCAGCTATGGCTGGCTCGGTCAGATCACCACCTATCTCGCGCACGGCCGACCACTCTACATGGCGCTCTATGTCGTGTTGATCGTTTTCTTCTGTTTTTTCTATACCGCAATTGTATTCAATCCGACCGAAACTGCGGATAATTTGCGCAAATATGGCGGGTTCATCCCCGGAATCAGGCCGGGCAAGAACACAGCCGACTATCTCGATTACGTGCTGACCCGATTGACCGTGGTCGGGGCCGCCTATTTGGCTGCAGTCTGCATCCTGCCCGAAATTCTGATTTCGGAATATTCGGTACCGTTCTATTTCGGCGGGACGAGCCTGTTGATCGTCGTCAGCGTCACGATGGACACAGTCGCACAGATCCATTCGCATCTGCTGGCCCACCAGTATGAGGGCCTGATCAGAAAGGCAAAACTGCGGGGTCGACGCGGATGAACCTCGTCCTGCTCGGACCGCCGGGCTCGGGAAAGGGGACCCAGGCGAAGCGGATCGAACAGAGCCGCGGCATTTGTCACCTTGCCACCGGCGACATGCTCCGCGCGGCGACCGCCTCCGGAAGCGAACTCGGGACGCGGGTCAAAGGCATCATGGATTCCGGACAGCTGGTTCCCGACGGGATTATGATCGATATGATCGCCGCACGAATTGACGAGCCGGATTGCCGCGCTGGCTTTGTCCTTGATGGCTTCCCGCGAACGGTGCCGCAGGCGCAAGCTCTTGACGATATGTTGGCGAAACGCGGCCTCAGCCTCGACCGCGTCATTCTGATAAAGGTCGATGAGGCGGTGCTGATAGACCGACTCGCCGCGCGGTTTTCTTGCGCCGGGTGCGGAGCCAGCTATCACGAACGCTATCACCGGCCGCAGATCGAGGGGGTTTGCGACGACTGCGGCGGCGGGGAATTCGTGCATCGGCCGGATGACCGGCCGGAGGCAGTACATGCGCGTTTTGAGGTCTATCGCCGGCAAACGGCGCCGATCCTGCCGTATTATCGTGATCGCGGCATTTTGCACTGCGTCGAAGGGATGAGCGGCATCGACGAGGTGACGCGGCAGATCGAAACGATAGTGGGATGATGGGCCGACCGACACGTCGATAGCGTTATAACGCCGCAACCGGGATTGACGTGGGCTCCGGCGGCGATATAATGCCGGTCCTTGTGATGGGCCCCACCCGCTATCATTTTTGAATCAGTTGAGGAGAAGCGCAAGTGGCGCGTATCGCTGGCGTCAATATCCCGAACCAAAAGCGAGTGCCCATCGGGCTCGCTTATATTCATGGGATCGGGCGAAGCACCGCCCTTCAGATCTGTAACCGGATCGGCATTCCGCCCGAACGGCGGGTCCACGAGCTGACCGATGACGAAGTCTTGCGCATGCGCGAAGTGATCGACCGCGAATTTACCGTCGAGGGCGATCTGCGTCGGCTCGTAGCAATGAACATCAAGCGGCTGATGGATCTCGGTTGTTATCGCGGGTTGCGCCACCGCAAGGGGCTGCCGGTACGCGGCCAGCGAACGCATACGAACGCGCGTACGCGCAAGGGTCCGGCCCGTCCGATCGCCGGGAAAAAGAAATAAGCCCGACATCCAGCTACAACCGCGGATAGAGATAGATGGCCAGAACGGCGGCGCCCGCGCCGCGTCTTCGCCGGCGCGAACGCAAGAACATAACCTCCGGCACGGCGCATGTGAACGCCACCTTCAACAATACGATGATCACCATCACCGACGCGCAGGGAAACACCATTGCCTGGTCGTCGTCGGGCAGCCAGGGGTTCAAGGGCTCCCGCAAATCAACCCCTTACGCGGCGCAGGTTGCCGCCGAGGATGCCGGCCGCAAGGCCATGGAGCACGGCATGCGCACCCTCGAGATCGAGGTCAAAGGCCCGGGTTCGGGGCGCGAATCGGCACTGCGCGCGCTGCAGTCGGTGGGGTTCGCCGTCACCTCGATCCGCGATGTGACGCCGATCCCGCACAATGGTTGCCGGCCGCCCAAACGGCGCCGCGTCTGACCAAAAGTTCGGCCCCGACCGGGGCTGTTATTGAGAGATGCCGGCTGCGCTGCCACCGGCTGATGCTGCGGATGGCCTCCGCCTCCACCGACTGAGGTGCAAATTGTGATTCAAAAGAATTGGCAAACCCTTATCAAGCCGAAACAGCTTTCGGTAGAGCCGGGCGATGATCCCAAGCGCGTCGCCACGGTGGTTGCCGAGCCGCTGGAACGCGGTTTTGGACTAACCTTGGGCAACGCGTTGCGCCGCGTACTGCTTTCATCGCTACAAGGGGCCGCCGTGACCTCGATCCAGATCGAGGGGGTGCTGCACGAGTTCTCGTCTATCCCTGGCGTCCTCGAAGACGTGACCGACATCGTCCTCAACGTCAAGAGCCATCGATTTGAGGATGTACGGCGAAGGGCCCAAGCGCATGCGGCTGCGCGCCGTCGGCCCGGGCGAGATCCGCGCCGGCGCCATTGAAACCGGCCACGACATCGACATTATGAACCCCGAACTGGTGATCTGCACCCTCGATAGCGGCGCCAGGATCGCGATGGAGCTGACTGTCGAGAACGGCAAGGGCTATATGCCCGGGACACAGAACCGGGCCGAAGACGCACCGATCGGGTTGATCCCGGTCGATGCGCTATTCAGCCCGGTCCGCAAAGTCTCCTATCGCGTCGAGAACACGCGGGTTGGCCAGGTCACCGACTACGACAGGCTGGCGATGCGGCTCGAAACCAACGGCGCGGTGACGCCTGAAGACGCAGTGGCGCTGGCCGCGCGCATTCTGCAGGATCAGCTCCAACTGTTCATCAATTTCGAGGAGCCGCGGCACCCCTCCGATGAGACGCGGCCGAGCGAACTCCCCTTCAACAAGAACTTGCTGCGCAAGGTCGACGAACTCGAATTGTCGGTGCGCTCGGCCAATTGCCTCAAGAACGATAATATCGTCTATATTGGCGACCTCGTGCAGAAGTCCGAGGCCGAGATGCTGCGGACTCCGAATTTCGGGCGTAAATCGTTGAACGAGATTAAGGAAGTGCTGGCTCAGATGGGCCTGCATCTGGGGATGGAGATCCCCAACTGGCCACCTGAAAATATCGAGGAGCTGGCCAAGCAACTCGACGAACCTTATTGAGAGCCCGATGCGTCACCGCCTGAAAGGCCACAGCTTCAGCCGTCGGTCCGAGCACCGCAAGGCGATGTTCGAGAATCTCGCCGCCGCGCTGATCAAGCACGAGCAGATTACTACGACCCTGCCCAAGGCCAAGGATCTCCGGCCGATCGTCGAACGGCTGATCACCCTCGGCAAGCATGGCGGGCTCGCCAACCGGCGGAGGGCAATCGCCCGGCTGCAAGACGCACCTCTTGCCAACAAGCTGATGACGACCCTGGCCGAGCGGTATGCGGGCCGCGCCGGCGGATATACCCGCATCGTCAAGGCGGGTTTCCGCTATGGCGACAATGCGGCGATGGCGGTAATCGAGCTGGTCGATCGCGACCCGGCGGCCAAGGGCAAGGATTCGGGTCCGACCGGGACCGAGGAACAGGAAGAAGCCGACGCTGCCTAACCGGCAGTTTGAACGACGCGTTGTCCTTTGAGGAGACTGAATAGCGGTCGTCTTAGAGGGGACTTAAGCTGTCTCCCACACCGTAAAGCCAGCGTTGCCGGGATCCTCGGCTTCGAGTATGTCGATCGAGTCGACGCGAGCGTCGGAGGGGCCGCGGCGACAAGCCTCGGTCATTGCTGCAACAGCATCTTCCTCGCCGGTTGCCAACAGCTCGACGGTGCCGTCTGCGCGGTTGCGCACCCAGCCGCGCAGACGGAGGGAAACCGCGACGCGTGTCGCCCAAGCTCGATAGCCGACACCTTGAACCTTACCAGCGACCAGTAGCCGAACGGTTTTCATCGGTGCCAAAATAGCCGGCGAAGGCCCATCCACCCAGGGCGAATTCGCTCGGCCCCTGGGCACGGTATTCGCGGGAGCTCGACTGGGGGCACGGAGGAAAGCCATGCAGCGACGATTATTCGGCCCGGCCGGGCGCCAGGTGGCAGCGATCGGCATGGGCACCTGGTATTTCGAGCAGGCCGATCGCCGCACAGCGATCGCCTCTCTGCAGGCGCGGCCTCGATCTCGGCATGAACCATATCGACACCGCCGAGATGTACGGCTCGGGGGTCGCGGAAGAGCTGATCGGCGAGGCCATCGCCAGCCGCCGTGACGAGGTCTTTCTGGTTTCCAAGGTGCTGCCGCACAACGCCTCCCGCTCGGGAACGCGGATCGCATGCGAGCGCTCGCTCGCGCGTCTGCGCACCGATCGGCTCGATTGCTACCTGTTACATTGGCGCGGTCCCACCCGCTGGCCGAGACGATCGCCGCGTTCGAGGAGCTGCGTGAGCGAGGGCAAAATCCTCAGCTGGGGTGTCAGCAATTTCGACGTCCGCGACCTCGACGAGGTTTTGGCGATAGCCGGCGAAGGGCATCTCGCCTGCAATCAGGTGCTCTATCATCTGACTCGAGCGCACCATCGAATCGTCGGTGATCCCGTGGTGCGAGCAGCACAAGGTTGCGGTCGTCGCGTATAGCCCGTTCGGACATAGCCGCTTTCCCGGTCCGCATACAGCCGGCGGGCGGGTGCTCACCGAGATCGCCGCCGCGCACGATGCGACGCCACGCCAGGTGGCGCTGGCCTTTCTGGCGCGCCGGCCGTCGGTGTTCGCCATCCCTAAGGCCGCAAATCTTGATCATGTCGAGGAGAATGCCGGCGCCGGCGATCTGCACCTCTCCGACCGAGGAACTCGCGCGGATCGACGCCGCCTTCCCGCGCGGCTCGCCGCAGGGCAGGCTGCCGATGCTGTAGCCCAGCAGCACGCGCCGACCCTAGCCCGGCGTCTCACTCGAATTCGAGGATCACCTCGTCGACGGCGAGGCTGTCGCCGGGTTTGGCGCGAATTTTGGCGATGCGGCCATCGCGCTCGGCGCGCAGCACGTTCTCCATCTTCATCGCCTCGACGATCGCGAGCGCCTCGCCGGCCTTGACCTCCTGACCCTGGGCCACCGCGACCGAAGACAACAAACCCGGCATCGGCGACAGCAGCAGCCGCGAGGTATCCGCCGCCTTCTTCTCGCGGCATCAGCGCCAAAAGCTCGGCGGCGCGCGGCGACAGCACTTGCGCCCGGCGGATGACGCCGCCATGCACGAGACGAAACTCCGCAGCCGGCAGCCGCTCGATCTGCACGGTCGCGATATGCGCCTCGATCGCGATACATGCAACAGCACCTGGCCCGGCTGCCAATCGGTCGCTGGCGATCTGCCGCTCCCGCCGATCTCGACCGCATAATCGCTGCCCGTCTGGCCGCACCGAAACCGCGAGTGCGGCGCGCCGTCGAGCAAGATCGTCCATTGCTCGGGAATTTCGCCGCGCGCCGGCGAGCTTGCCGTCGATCGCGGTCTCGATGCTCGCGGATGCGGCGTCCGGCGAGTGCCGCGGCGAGCAGGATCATCCGGTCGGGCTCGACAAAATCGGCGGGAGGCGCGAACCCGCCGGGAAATTCCTCGGCGATGAAGTTGGTCGACAGCGCCCCCGCACGAAACCGCGGTTTCGCCGCGACCGCCGCCAGAAAGGCCGCGTTGTTTTGGACGCCGCTGATATAGAAGCCGTCGAGGGCGTCGCGCAGACGGTCGAGCGCGGCGTCGCGGTCGGCGCCATAGGCCGAGAGCTTGGCGATCATCGGATCGTAATAGACGCTGATCTCGGCGCCTTCGTAGACGCCGTCGTCGAGCCGCACTCCCTTCCCCGCTCGGCGGCAGATAACGGACGAGACGGCCGGTCGACGGCAGAAAGCCGCGCGTCGGGTCCTCGGCATAGATGCGCGCCTCGATCGCCCAGCCGTCGAGCCGGAATGTCCTGTTGAGCGAACGGCAGCTTTTCGCCGGCGGCGACGCGCAGCATCAGCTCGACGAGGTCGAGCCCGGTAACCAGTTCGGTCACCGGATGCTCGACCTGCAGCCGTGTGTTCATTTCGAGAAAATAGAAATTGCGCTGGCGATCGACGATGAACTCGACCGTCCCGGCCGAGCGATAATCGACGGCGCGGGCCAGCGCCACCGCCTGGCGGCCCATCGCCGCGCGGTGTCAATCGTCGAGAAACGGGCTCGGCGCTTCCTCGATGACTTTCTGATGGCGGCGCTGGATCGAGCATTCGCGCTCGCCGAGATAGACAATGTTGCCGTGCGCGTCGCCCAACACCTGGATCTCGATGTGCCGCGGCTCCTCGATATATTTCTCGATAAAGATGCGGTCGTCGGCAAAGCTCGATTTGGCCTCGCTCGCGGCGGCGCGGAAGCCGTCGCGGGCCTCGCTCGTCAGAGGCGGCGATGCGCATCCCCTTGCCGCCGCCGCCGGCCGAGGCCTTGATCATGACCGGATAGCCGATGTCGCGGGCGATCGCGACCGCGGCTTCGGCATCGGGCACGATGTCGAGATAGCCCGGCACGGTCGAAACCCCGGCGGCCGGGCGAGCTTTTTCGATTCGATCTTGTCGCCCATCGCCGCGATCGCTTTGGGTCCGGGTCCGACAAACACGATACCGGCCTCGGCGAGCGCTGCTTGCGAACGCCACGTTCTCCGACAAAAACCCGTACCCCGGATGAACCGCCTCGGCGCCGCTCGCCCGGCAGGCTTCGACGATCCGATCGATCCGCAGATAGCTTTCGGCCGACGGCGCCGGCCCGATCCCGATCGCTTCGTCGGCCATGCGCACATGAAGCGCCTCGGCGTCGGCATCGGAATAGACCGCGACCGTGGCGATCCCCATCCGCCGCGCGGTGCGGATCACCCGGCAGGCTATCTCACCGCGATTGGCGATCAGGATTTTGCGAAACATCGCCGCTATCCTCTTTCGCGTCGTGGGAACCGGAACCAGGCTGCCAGCGGCCCAGCGGGAATGCGCAGGCGGTCCTAGTTGACCGTCAGCGAAGGATAGTTCGGCGAAATCTGAACATCAAAACTCCGTCAGCACTTTCAACCGCGATGTCACCGGAGCTCATCCGCGATATATTGGTACAATTATTGGCCTTTGGCTGCAGCTCTTCGCTGTATAAGTGGAGCATCTTTTTGTGCAAGCGATGCAATGCTGCCTTGGCCTGGGCCATTAAATTCGAACGTACTAGGACGTCTTCGGGACCAATATTTACCGAACGGCGGTCTCCGAAGTCAATATTTACTGAGCGGGGGTCTTCCAAGTCGAGGACTTCCCCAAGCGTGCGAGCTAAGCTCATCGCGCCCCTCTCGTTCATTACGACCACGACAATCGGCTTTAAGGCCAGCCATTCACGCAACCCAAGAGCACCCTTTGCTTCTCGGTCAAAGCTCACCCTGACCCGATAGGCCGCCAGTACAAAGCCGATCGCGGCCAAGGTGCGTGAGACGGGATGCAGAGCATCGAGATGCGCAGACCACTCCTCCCGCAAGCGTTCTTGCATCTCGACCGGCAGTCGCCAGACAGCCCAACGCGTCAGCCACTCGGAAAACCGCGGTCCCCAGGCGAACAACTCGTTCGCGATCAGGTTAATTGCAATCCTGCCCAAAATGGCGCCGATCCATTCGATCAAGCCCATGACGGCGCCCCCGTAGTGCCGGCGACCGAGGCCAGCGCAGCCTGCGCCCTGGCCAGACCAGTGGGCGTCAGCCAATAAAACCGCTTCCGCGGGCGCCCGATCTCTCTCGGATCAATGTTCTCCCATTCGCTATCCAGCCAGCCCGCCGCCTCGAGCCGAAGCAGCATCGGGTAGAGCGTACCGGTGAACACCCCGGACCGCTTGTGAAGATCGGCGCCGGACAGCCGCACCGTTGGGCTATCGAGAAGTGCACGCAGAATTTTGAGGCTGGCATGCGTCAGCCGTGGCTCTCTTTCCATCATGCTAGGTATTCTACATAGGTTCCAAGCTTCTTGCAAGAGAGTTTATATAGGGTGCCCTGCGCGCGTCCCATCCGCTGCGCGGAGAGGGATTTCAACGTCGAGCCAGCCAGATGCTCACAGCGGGATGTTGTCGTGCTTTTTCGGTGGGTTGGTCAGTTGCTTGCCGCGCAGCATGGCGAGCGCGCGGCAGAGCCGCCGCCTGGTGTCGCGCGGCTGGATCACGTCGTCGATAAAGCCGCGGCTCGCGGCAACGAACGGGTTGGCGAATTTCTCGCGATATTCCTCGGTGCGCGCCTCGATCGCCGCGGCGTCGCCGAGATCGGCGCGAAAGATGATCTCGACCGCGCCCTTTGGCCCCATCACCGCGATCTCGGCCGAGGGCCAGGCGAAATTGACGTCGCCGCGCAGATGCTTTGAGCTCATCACGTCATAGGCGCCGCCATAGGCCTTGCGGGTGATCAGGGTCACCTTGGGCACGGTCGCCTCGGCGAACGCGAACAACAGCTTGGCGCCGTGCTTGATGATGCCGCCATATTCCTGGGCGGTTCCCGGCAAAAATCCCGGAACGTCGACAAAGGTCACGATCGGGATGTTGAAGCAGTCGCAAAACCGCACGAAGCGCGCCGCCTTGCGGGCGCTGTCGATGTCGAGGCAGCCGGCCAGCACCATCGGCTGGTTGGCGACGATGCCGATCGTCGATCCTTCCATTCGCGCGAACCCGATCATGATGTTGCGGGCGAAATTCGGCTGGATCTCGAAGAAATCGCCCTCGTCGACGGTTTTGAGGATCAGCTCCTTGATGTCGTAGGGCTTGTTCGGGTTGCTCGGAACCAAGCGTGTCGAGCGAGGGCTCGACCCGGTCGCGCGGGTCGGCGGTCGGCCGCAATGGCGGCTGCACCGCGGTTCGAGGCCGGCAGAAAATCGATGAACCGGCGCAGCTCGATCAGCGCCTCGACATCGTTCTCAAAGGCGAGGTCGGCGACCCCCGAGCGCGTCGTGTGGGTGACGGCGCCGCCCAATTCCTCTTGCGTCACCGTCTCGTGCGTGACCGTCCTGACCACCTCGGGCCCGGTCACGAACAAGTAGGAGGTGTCCTTGACCATGAAGATGAAATCGGTCATCGCCGGCGAATAGACCGCACCCCCGGCGCACGGCCCCATGATCATCGACACCTGCGGCACGACACCCGAGGCCAGCACGTTGCGCTCGAACACCTCGGCATAGCCGGCGAGCGAGGCGACCCCGTCCTGGATGCGCGCGCCGCCCGAATCGTTGAGCCCGATCACCGGCGCCCCGACATTGCATCGCCTGGTCCATGATTTTGCAGATCTTTTCGGCATGCGCCTCGCTGAGCGAGCCGCCGAACACGGTGAAATCCTGGCTGAACACAAAGACCAGGCGGCCGTTGACCGTGCCGTAGCCGGTGACGACCCCGTCGCCCGGGACCTTGTGCTGGTCGATGCCGAAATCGTGGCTGCGGTGCTCGACGAACATGTCCCATTCCTCGAACGAATTCGGCGTCGAGCAGGAGCTCGAGCCGCTCGCGCGCGGTCAGCTTGCCGCGGCGGTGCTGCGCCTCGATCCGCTGGGCGCCGCCGCCCGCCCGCGCCGCTCTCCGCTTTTCTTCCAGGCGGTCGAGAATGTTGTCCATGACGCCTCGCGACAATGAACCGGCGAGATAGCATCAACCGGTGCGCCGAGGCCAGACCTGCGGTCGGTTCGACCGTTGTGCGGCTTGTTCGGCGCCGGCGATCAAGCGCAGAATTGTCGGCACGTCGAGAACCAACGGATCGAGGTCAGGACGATGGCGGAAAGCGAGCTTTATCAAAAAGGGGCGGCGATGCGGCGCCGGCTGATGGGCGATGCGGCGGTCGAACGTTCGGCCCGCGAGATCTACAGCGACCCGGTCATGAAGAAATTCATCGACGTCGCCACCGAAACCGTGTTCGGCGCGCTGTGGACGCGGCCCGGGCTCGATCTGAAGACCCGGGCGCTGATCTGCGTGATCTCCGACACGACCACCGGGCGCGAGCCCGAACTGGCGCTGCATCTGCGCATGGCGTTGCGCCAGGGCTGGACCGAGGAGGAATTGACCGAGGCATTGCTGCACCTGTCGGGCTATGTCGGCGTGCCGATCATCCGCGAATCGATGATGGTGGCGAGCAAGGTCTTTGCGGAGTTCCGGGCCGAACAGGGCACCGAAAAACCGGCGACTGCGTAAGCCAGGGACCGAGGTGCGTGCAAGCATCGGCGCTTGAACGATGACGACGATCGATCTCCAACATCGGGAAATGGAAACGGCCAATCTCTTTTCCCGGCAGGAGTGGAACGCCTACTACTCGCGCAAGCGAATCGTGCAGCAATGGATGCAGCTCCACTTGCTCGGCACGATCGATTGCCAGAAAGGTCCTGGAAGTCGGGCCGGCCCTCGGGCTGGTCACCAGCCTATTGGTTAATGTCGGCTACGATGTTCACACTCTCGACCGGACGCCGCGCGCGTTCGCCTATCCCGACGTGCCGCATCTTGAAAAAGACATCTGCGAACTGCGCAGCGACGAGATCGCCGGCTATGACGCGATCCTGTGCTGCGAGACGCTAGAACATATCGATTGGCAGCGGGTCGGCCCGGTCCTGTCGACCTTCCGAGCGAGCGGCGCCAAATACCTGATCGTCTCCGTCCCCTATATGGCGTTCCAAGTATCGCTCGATCTGTATTTGAACCGGACCACAGTTTCGCCAATATTTCTCGATGAAGAAATTGCTGTGGCGAAAGCGGTTCGCGGTCGAACCGCCGGGCGGACACCAATGGGAAGTCGGCTACCGGAACTATTCGCTGCGGGTCTGGGAGGACCGGCTTGACAGCTGCGGCTGGTCGATCGTCACGCGAGACTTTACCGAGCATTGCCGGTCGGTCTTTCACCTGCTCGAAGCGAAGTGATCGAGCTACCCGCAGGTTCGGCGCACGCAACAGCGACAGAAACCGCGCCGCCGCCGCGATGTCTGCGGCCAAGGCTGCCCGACGCCGGGCCTGCTCCGCATCCTCGCCCCAGGCTTCGATCTGAAAGCTTTCGTCGAGCTGCGAGGCGGCGAAGGCCTCGGCTGCGTCGAGACGGCCCTCGATCAGCGCCAATGCGATGACCAGCGAGCCGCAGGCGCCGGTCGCCAGATGCAACGCCGCCAGCGCGAAATCATCCTGCTCGGCGACCGCGGCGGCAAAGGCGCGCAGGCTCGCCGGCGGCTGGGCGATTCGGGATGACCCCGGCGGTGATCTCGAGCGGCGCGTCGTAGCGCAGCACCGCCCAGTCGACGAGCGGCTGCCACACTGCGTGCTGGCGCGCGGCCAGCTCCGGCGGATGCACCGCGCGATAGCAGACGAGATCGGTTCCGGCGTAATCCGCGATCTGCTGCACGATCAGCTTCGCGCTGCGGCGTCACCCGGTCGATCGCGGTGCTGGCGAGTCGGGTCAGCGGCATCTCGGCCGGCCGGATCTCGCCCTGCTGGGCATCCCATTCGCGCAGCGATCGCGCCGCCAGTGCCGCGCTCGGCACGATCAATGCGCGCTTTGCCGGGGTCTTGATCGGTTTGCCGTCGAGAGCGACCCCATAACCGCCCGCCGCCGGCACGATCTCGGCCTGTTGATAAAAGCGCTTCATTCCGGCAGATCCAGCCCGGCAAATGGATCCTCGACATCGCCGGGAAAGCCGAAGAATTCCCAGCTTTGCCGCATATGCGGCGGCAGCGGTGCGGCTACCCGCAGAATTCCGCCTTGCGGGTGCGGGATCGACAGCGCGCGCGCATGCAGATGAAGCCGCCGCGCGTTCGGCGCGCCCGGCGAGATGCGCGGCGGCGCCGCCATATTTGCCGTCGCCGAGGATCGGCGTGCCGATCGCGGCGCAATGCGCGCGCAGCTGGTGCGTGCGCCCGGTGACCGGCAGCAGGGCCAGCCAGCTCGCCCGCTCGCCGACGCTGTCGACGACGCGGTAATAGGTGACCGCGTGCTTGCCTTCGTCGGGGTCGGCGCGGACCCGTTCGCCACCGCTGGCCGGCGCGCTTGGCGAGCGCCAGGCTGATCCGCCCTTGCGGCGGCTTCGGCACGCCCGACCGCCAGCGCCCAATAGATCTTGCGCGTCGTCTTGTCGCGAAAGGCGCGGGTCAGAAACGCCGCCGCCGCGGCGGTGCGGGCGATGACGAGAACGCCGCTCGTATCCTTGTCGAGCCGATGGACGAGCCGCGGCCGTTCGGCATGGCCAAAGCGCAAGCGCATCCAGCAGCCCGTCGAGATGGCGCTCGGACCGGGTCCCGCCCTGGACCGCGAGACCCGGCGGCTTGTTGAGCACGATGACCGCGTCGTCGCGGTGCAGGACCGCCGCCTGCAGCATCGCCTCGTCAGCGGGCGAGCACCTGGCGCGGCGCGGCGGAGGCCGCGGTCGCGGCGCTCATCGAGCGGCGGCACGCGGATCGCCTGGCCCGGCATCACCCGGTCGCCGGCTTTGGCGCGCTTGCCGTCGACCCGGATCTGGCCGGTGCGCAGCAGCTTTTCGAGCCGGCCATGGGCGAGCGCCGGATAATGCCGCCGGAACCAGCGATCGAGGCGCAGCGGCCCGTCCTCGCCGTCGACGGTCACGGTCTCGACGGGGTTGGTCATGGCGACGGTCCAGCTGCGCGCTCGCGCAGCTTGTCCCAATAATCGAGCCGCTTTTTGATCTCGCGCTCGAAGCCGCGCTCGCCCGGCCGGTAGAAATTGCGGCGCGCGATCCCGTCCGGGAAATAGTTCTGGCCCGAGAAGCCTTCCTCGGTGGCGTGGTCGTAGACGTAGCCCTTGCCGTAGCCGAGATTGCGCATCAGCCGCGTCGGCGCGTTCAGGATGTGCATCGGCGGCATCAACGAGCCGGTCTCGCGCGCCATCTGCTGCGCCTCGCCAAAGGCGGTGTAGGCGGCGTTCGATTTGGGCGCGGTCGCCAGATAGATCACGCATTGCGCGATCGCCAATTCGCCTTCGGGCGAGCCGAGCCGGTCGTAGGTGTCCCAGGCGGCCAGCGCCTGCACCACCGCCTGCGGATCGGCGAGCCCGATATCCTCGACCGCGGCGCGGGTCAGCCGGCGCAGGATGTAGATCGGGTCCTCGCCGCCGGCCAGCATGCGCGCCAGCCAATAAAGCGCCGCATCGGTGTCCGAGCCGCGCAGGGATTTGTGCAACGCGCTGATCAGATTGTAATGGCCCTCCTGCGCCTTGTCGTAGAGCGGGGCGCGCTGCTGCACGAGCCGCGCGAGCTCAGTCGGGCTCGAGCAGCGCGCCTGGCAGGCAGGCGGGCGATCTCCTCGACGAGGTTGAGCAGAAAGCGGCCGTCGCCATCGGCCATCGCGCGCAACGCGGCGCGGGCGTCGTCGGTCAGCGGCAGCTTGCGGCCGAGTGCCGCCTCGGCGCGCCGCAGCAGGGTTTCGAGGTCGTCGTCGCCGAGCCGGCGCAAGACCAGAACCTGGGCGCGCGACAGCAACGCGCCGATCAGCTCGAAAGACGGGTTCTCGGTCGTGGCGCCGACCAGGATCACGGTGCCGTCCTCGACGACCGGCAAAAACGCGTCCTGCTGGGCGCGGTTGAAGCGGTGGATCTCGTCGACGAAGAGCAAGGTGCCGTGGCCCATCTCGCGCCGCTTCCGGGCCGCGTCGAACACCTTGCGCAGATCGGCGACGCCGGAAAACACCGCCGACAACGGCTCGAATTCGAGATCGGTGCCGTGCGCCAACAGCCGCGCGATCGTCGTCTTGCCGCAGCCCGGCGGCCCCCACAGGATCATCGAGGAGAGCTGCCGGCTCGCCACCATGCGCCCGATCGGACCATCCGGCCCGAGCAGATGATCCTGGCCGACGACCTCGGCGAGGCTTTTCGGCCGCAGCCGGTCGGCGAGCGGCCGCGGCGCCTGGTTCTCGAACAGGGTGCTCATCGGCAGGCGGGCGGCTTGTCAAAGACTTCGGCGAACGTCGCGCGCAGCGCGGCGTCGACATCGGCCATCGTCGCGGCGACGCCGAGAGCGGCGAGCGAGGTCACGCCGTGCCCGGATGCTCGGGGCCGATGCCGCAGGGGATGATGCCGCGGTAATGGTCGAGATCGGGATCGATGTTGATCGCCATGCCGTGATAGGTCACCCAGCGCCGCACCCGCACCCCGATCGCGGCGATCTTGGCCTCGCCGGCGCCATGCTTGACCCAGATGCCGACCCGGCCCTCGCGGCGCTCGCCGCCGACTCCGAAGCGCGCCAAGCGCGCGAATGCACCCATTCTTCGAGATGGTGGACATAGCAGCGCACGTCCTCGCCGCGGCGGGCGAGATCGAGCATGACATAGACGACGCGCTGGCCCGGCCCGTGATAGGTGTACCGCCCGCCGCGCCCGGCGCGATAGTACCGGAAAGCGCTCGGGAGCGAGCAGATCCTCGTCGCGGGCGCTGGTCCCGGCGGTGTAAAGCGGTGGGTGCTCCAATAGCCAGACGAGTTCGGGCGCCGCGCCGGCGCGGATCGCCGCCACCCGGCGCTCCATCTCGTCGACGGCATGCGCGTAAGGGACAGCGATCGGGCTTGATCGCCACTCGACCGCAGTCGCCTCCAGTTGCGCGTCTCAAGCCCCATGCTGCTTGATATGGTAGCGCGGATTTGCTAATCACGCCGCCTCGCGGCGAGATGCGAGGCTGTTCCCCCTGCCGTGCGGTCGTGGCGGAATTGGTAGACGCGCAGCGTTGAGGTCGCTGTGGGGGAAACTCCGTGGAAGTTCGAGTCTTCTCGACCGCACCAGCTCCAACGCCGACCACGATTGTCAAGCTTTCCCGGATTTGACAGCGACACGGTCGCTCGGCCTGATGTTTGGGCTCACCAGCGCCATTTACCGGATCGTTAGGACAGCAGATGAAGATTGTCAATTCGCTGAAATCGCTGAAGAAGCGCGACAAGAACTGCCGCATCGTGCGGCGCAAGGGTCGCGTCTACGTGATCAACAAGACCAACCCGCGCTACAAGGCGCGCCAGGGCTGAGCGCAGCTGTTCCGACCGCGACTCGGCGGAGCGAGCCGATGAAGATGCCGACGCCCGATGCCGCGGTGTTGCAGCGGCGCGTCGAAATCGTCGAGGCGTTGCGGCAGATCGTGCCGGGCGAAGGCGTCATCGCGTCCGAGGCCGAGCGGCGCGCCTATGAGAGCGACGGGCTGACCGCCTACCGTCAACTGCCGATGGTCGTCGTGTTGCCGTCGCGGGTCGAGGAAGTCGCGGCGGTGCTGCGCTATTGCAAGGAGATCGGCGTCAAGGTCGTGCCGCGCGGCGCCGGCACTTCGCTTGTCGGGCGGCGCGTTGCCGCTGGCCGACGGCGTGTTGCTCGGCATGGCCAAGTTCAACCGCATTCTCGAGATCGATTACGACAATCGCTGCGTGGTGGCGCAGCCCGGCGTCACCAATCTGGCGCTGACCCAGGCGGTCGAGCATGCCGGCTTTTATTACGCGCCCGATCCGTCGAGCCAGATCGCCTGCACGATCGGCGGCAATGTCGCCGAGAATTCGGGCGGCGTGCATTGCCTCAAATACGGGCTGACCACCAACAACATCCTCGGCGTCGAGATGGTGCTGATGGATGGCGAGATCGATCCGCCTCGGCGGCAAGCATTTCGATGCCGAGGGCTACGATCTGTTGGGCGTGATGACCGGCTCCGAGGGGCTGCTCGGCGTCGTGACCGAAGTCACGGTGCGCATCCTGCCCAAGCCGACGGCGGCGCGCGCGCTGCTGATCGGCTTTGCCAGCGCCGAGGATGCCGGCGACTGCGTCGCCGCGGTGATCGGCGCCGGCATCATCCCAGGCGGCATGGAGATGATGGACCGGCCGGCGATCCACGCCGCCGAGGCTTTTGTCCATGTCGGCTATCCGCTCGATGTCGAGGCGTTGCTGATCGTCGAGCTCGACGGCGCCGCCGGCCGAAATCGACCATCTGATCGCCAAGGTCGAGGCGATCGCCCGCGAGCACCGCGCCGCGACGATCCGAATCAGCGGCGACGATGCCGAGCGGCTGGCCTTCTGGTCGGGGCGCAAGGCGGCGTTCCCGGCGGTCGGCCGGATCTCGCCCGATTATTATTGCATGGACGGCACGATCCCGCGCGGCCGGCTGGCGCAGGTGCTGAGCCGGCATGCGCGCGCTTGTCGGAGCAGTACGGGCTCGGCGTCGCCAACGTGTTCCACGCCGGCGACGGCAACCTGCACCCGCTGATCCTGTACGACGCCAACAAGCCCGGCGAGATCGAGCGCGCCGAGGCGTTCGGCGCCGATATCCTGCGGCTGTGCGTCGAGGTCGGCGGCGTCTCTGACCGGCGAGCACGGCGTCGGCGTCGAAAAGCGCGACCTGATGGGGACGATGTTCAACGAGAGCGACCTGGCCCACCAGCAGCGGGTCAAATGCGCGTTCGATCCCGACGGGTTGCTGAACCCCGGCAAGGTGTTCCCGCAGCTGCATCGCTGCGCCGAACTCGGCCGCCTTCACGTCCACGCCGGCCGAGTGCCGTTCCCCGACCTGCCGCGGTTCTGAGCATCGCTGTGATTGGTAGCGCCGTCAGGACGCCGCGGCAACCCCGATCTGGAAAGTGCGGACGCCGCGCAATTCGCTTCCGCTGTGTCTCGCAATGACATCGTGGCGGGATGGTCACAATTCTCACCTAGCGACGCTCGATGAATTGCGCGAGGCCATCGGCGAGGCGCTCGCCGCCGGAGAGCCGCTCGAACTCGTGGCGGCGGCACGAAGCGCGGGCTCGGCCGGCCCTTGCAGGTGCCGCGCACGCTCGATCTGTCCGAACTCTCCGGGATCCGCAGATTATCAGCCGGACGAGCTGGTTCTGACCGCGCGGGCGGCGACCCCGCTCGACGAGATCGAGGCGGCGCTGGCGCCGAGCGCGCAGATGCTCGCCTTCGAGCCGCCGGATTGGCGCGCGCTGCTTGGCGTCCCGGCCGGCGACGCCGGCGGCGCACCATCGGCGGCGCGCTCGCCTGCAACCTGTCGCGGGCCGCGGCGGATCAAGGCGGGAGCGGCGCGCGACCATTTCCTTGGCTTTCGCGGCGTCAGCGGTCGCGGCGAAATCTTCAAATCCGGCGGCAAGGTCGTCAAGAACGTCACCGGCTACGATCTCTCGAAACTGATGGCCGGCTCTTACGGCACCTTGGCCGCGCTCGAAGAGGTGACGGTCAAGGTGCTGCCGCGGCCGGAGCACACCGCAACGGTCGTGCTGTGCGGTCTCGATCCCGCAGCGGCGGTGCGCGGCGATGAGCCGCGCGCTTGCCTCGCCGCACGAGGTTTCCGGGCGCCGCCTATTTGCCGGCTGGCGCGACCGCGGCGCTGACTTCGCTGGCGGATCTCCGCCGGGATCGCCGCCCTTGCGCCTCGAAGGGCCGCAGCCCTCCGTCACCTTCCGCCGCGAGCAATTGCTGGCTGAGCTGGCCACGGATTGCGAAGCGACGGTGCTGGAGGACGAAGCCTCGATCGGCGTTCTGGCGGGCGATCCGCGATGTCGAGCCGCTTGCCGGCCTCGCCGAGCGCGCGGTTTGGCGGGTTTCGGTGGCGCCAAGCCGCGGCGCCGAACTTGGCGAGGCGATCGCCCGCGCCGTCGATGCGACGCTGGTTTGTCGATTGGGGCGGCGGTCTGGTGTGGGTTGCGGTCGTCCGAGCAAGCGGGCCGATGACGGCGGTGCCGCGCTGATCCGCGCCGCGATCCGCGGCGCGGATGGGCACGGCACTGGGCACGCGACGTTGATCAAAGGCTCGGCGGCATTGCGCCGCGCTGTGCCGGTGTTCGAGCCGCAGCCCCCGGCGCTCGCCGCGCTCGCCGCCCGGGTCAAGGACAGTTTCGACCCGCTGCCATATCCTGAACCCCGGGCGCATGGTCGAGGGGAGCTGAGCCCGTGCGCACCGATTTCTCGGCCGAACAGCTCGCCGATCCCGACACCGCGCAGTCCGAAAAGATCCTGCGCAACTGCACCCATTGCGGGTTCTGCACCGCGACCTGCCCGACCTATCTGCTGCTCGGCGACGAGCTCGACGGCCCGCGCGGCCGCATCTACCTGATCAAGGACATGCTGGCGCGCAGACGAGAGCCCACTGCCGACACGGTCAAACACATCGACCGCTGCCTTTCTTGCCTCGCCTGCATGACGACCTGCCCGTCGGGGGTCAATTACATGCACCTCGTCGATCATGCCCGGCGCTGGATCGAGCAGAGATACCGCCGGCCCTGGGCCGAGCGGGCATTGCGGCGGCTGCTCGGAACTGTGCTGACCCGGCCCTGCGCTGTTTCCGCCTGGCGCTGCGCGGCGCCATCCTCGGCCAGGCCGTTCGCGCGATTTCTGCCAAGACGGCTCGCGCCGCTGCTCGCGCTGGCCCCCGCATCCGTCCCGGAGGCCTCGCCAGCCGATCGGCAGCGCGTCTTTCCCGCCGAAGGCGAGCGGCGGATGCGGGTCGCATTGCTGACCGGCTGCGCGCAGCGGGTGCTGGCGCCCGAGATCAACGAGGCGACGATCCGGCTGTTGACCCGCCATGGCTGCGAGGTCGTCGTTGCCGCGAGGCAGCGGCTGCTGCGGCTCGCTGGTCCATCATCTGGGGCAGGAGGCGGCGGCACTCGCCTTTGCGCGCGCAGATATCGACGCCTGGGAGCGCGAACGCATCGCCGACGGGCTCGACGCGATCGTGATCAACGCCTCGGGCTGCGGCACGACGGTCAAGGATTACGGCTTCATGCTGCGCGAAGATCCGGCCTATGCCGAGAAGGCGGCGCGGATCGCCGCCTCGCCCGCGACGTCACCGAAGTTGTCGAGACGCTGGGCCTGCGCGCGCCCTCGGCCGAGTCGCGGCCACCAGCCGGCGCGTCGCCTATCATTCCGCCTGCTCGATGCAGCACGGCCAGCGAATCCACGCCGGCCCAAAGGCGCTGCTGACGCGCAGCCGGGTTCGAGACGCTCGAAGTGCCGGAAGGGCACATCTGCTGCGGCTCGGCCGGCACCTACAATCTGCTGCAGCCGGAGATCGCCGGAAAGTTGCGCGAGCGCAAGCTCGCCAATATCGCCCAGACCCGGCCCGATCTCGTCGCCACCGGCAATATCGGCTGCATCACCCAACTCGCCCCCGGCTGCGCCGCGCCGGTCGTGCATACGGTCGAGCTGCTCGACTGGGCCACCGGCGGGCCGATGCCGCGGGCTCTCGATGGCCGCTAACCCGGCGCGTTTGCGGGCGATGACCGGGACAGCCAGCGACAGCGCGAGCGCCGCGGCGCCGATCAAAGTCGGCGCCAGCCAATCCGGCGGCGCCGAGCATTGCCCGCTCACCGGCGGCGCCGAAATCGACATAGGCGATTGTCATCGGCAACTGGCCGAGCAGCGAGCCGAATGCATAGGCCCCCGAGCGGCAGCCGCGTCAGTCCGAGACCCATAATTCGCAGAGGCTGTGCGGGATGACCGGGATCAGCCGCAGTCACCGCAACCGCGCGCCAGCCGCCGCGCTCCACGCGCTCGAGGATCGAGCGGATGGCATCGCTGCGATAGAGGTCGAATAAGCCGCATTGAGATGGCGAGCGACCAGAAATCCTGCCGACCGCGCCGACGACGCTGCCGATCGCGGCCCAAACAATGCCCCATCCGACGCCGAACAGCAGCCCGGCGGCAACCGCCAGCACGGTGCGCGGGACGAACAACAGGCTGGCCGACAACATGCACGGCGAGAAACACCAGCGGCGCTAACGGATATCGGCCGATAATGCCGCGCCGAGCTCAGCGGGCTCGAACAATGCACGCCAGCGCCAGGCGATGGCGACCCCAACCAGCAGCAGGCCCAGAAGGAGCAGGCGCGCTACGCGGTGAAACCAGTCGCGGGAATGTCGAGCGTCGCTAGTCCCCGTCTCCTTCTCGCATCATCGAAGCACCGGTACGGCGAGGCGACGGACGCCGCGGCAGGCTCGTCTCGACGACGGCTCGCCGAGCAGATGCGGACGGGTTGCTCGCGCGCTGCAGCCACATCACGCCGAATAGATCGACGATCCCGACGCCCAGGCGGTCGAACACGCCGTATTTCGAGACGCCGCCGCGCCGCGGCCGATGATTGACCGGCACCGAGCGCACATTACCGCCGGCGCGCAGCACCAACGCCGGAAAAATCGGTGCATGTGGTCGAAATCCGGCAGATCGAGAAACAGTGCGCGCGGAAACAGCTTCAGCCCGCACCCGGTGTCCGGGGTATCGTCGCCGAGAAGCCGGCGGCGGATCCGGTTGGCGATTCGCGACGCCGCTCGCTTCGACCAGCTGTCCTGCCGAATTCGACGATAGCCGGCGACCAACAGCGGCGAAGCCGGCGGCGCGGCGCGGGCGAGCCGCCACAATTCCGGAATGTCGGCCGGATCGTTTTGACCGTCGCCGTCGAGCGTCGCGATCCAGGCTGCGCGCGCCGCCCTGACCCCGGTACGAATCGCCGCGCTCTGCCCGCAGCTTTGCGCATGGCGCAGCAACCGCAATTGCGGCGCCTGAGGCGTCATCCGCAAGATCTCGGCGGCGGTTCCATCGGTGCTGCCATCGTCGACGTAAACGATCTCATAAGCGCACAGCCCATCGAGGGCGACGCGGATTTCGCCGACGAGAGCCGCGATGTTCTCGGCCTCGTTTCTCACCGGGATGACGACGGAAAGGTCCATGACCTCGACATGCGGGAGCGTGAGCCGACGGGGGTGTGCAAAGGCCGGCTAGGCTCTGTCACAACGGGCGGCGCATGTAGCATGTTCCGCAGCTGCGACAAATCGGGCTAGCCCTGGGTCGACGCCCTGGTGAGGTCCGCAATAGACCCAACACAGCATCCGCTCATTGGCACTCAAACTGATGGCAGCACTTTCCGGAGCACCGTTGTCGGGCATAGGGATCTCCCGATCGTCGGTTCGCCGGCGATCGAGGCGGCTATCAGCGGTCGACCCAGGCGATGCGCAGCACGTTGGTGGCGCCGGGGGTGCCGAACGGAACTCCGGCGGTGACGACGACGCGTTGTCCGGGTTGCGCGATGTCTTCGCGGTGGGCGATGCGAACCGCTTTTTGCACCATGTCGTTGAAGTTCTTGATGTCGCTCGTGTGAACGCAGTGCGCCCCCCATAAAACCGCGAGGCGCCGGGCGGTACCGAGGTTCGAGGTCAACACCAGGATCGGCACTTCCGGTCGCTCGCGCGCAGCGCGCAGCGCAGTGGCGCCTGAGGTCGTGTAGGAAACGATCGCCGCGGCACCGATCGTACTGGCGACCTGGCGGGCGGCGGCGCTGATCGCGTCCGGGGCGGTATGCTCATGCTCGATCAGGGTCCCCTCGAGCATCGTGAAATAGAGCGGATCTTGCTGCACCCGACAGGCGATACGGTTCATCATTGCCACGGATTCGACCGGATAGCGCCCGGCCGCGGTCTCGGCGGACAGCATGACCGCGTCGGCGCCCTCATAAACCGCAGTGGCCACATCCGAGGTTTCGGCGCGGGTCGGCGTCGGCGACGTGATCATCGATTCGAGCATCTGGGTCGCCACGACGACCGGTTTTCCGGCGAGACGGCAGGCGTGCACCACCAGCTTTTGCACGCTCGGCACATCCTCCGGTGGCATCTCGACGCCGAGGTCGCCGCGCGCCACCATCAGCCCATCGGCAAGCTCGATGATTTCCGACAAACGCTGGATCGCCGCGGGCTTTTCGAGCTTGACCATGACGCCGGCACGCCCGCCCACGAGCTTGCGGCCCTCCGCCACGTCGTCGGGACGCTGAACAAACGAGAATGCGATCCAATCAGCGCCATGATCGAGCGCAAAAGCAAGATCGGCGCGATCTTTTTCGGTAATAGCCGACATTGGCAGCACCGCGTTTGGGACATTGACCCCCTTGCGGTCCGAGAGCGGCCCGCCGACCCGGCACAGGGTCTCGGCAAACCCGGCGCCGCAACTCTCGGTCTCGAGCCGCACCTTGCCGTCGTCGAGCAGCAATTGGGTGCCGGGCTGCAACGCCGCGAAAATTTCGGGATGCGGCAATGGCGCGCGCGTCTGATCGCCGGGGCACGGATCGAGGTCGAGGCGTAGACGAGCACCGGCGGACAGCTCGATTCGCCCAGTCTCGAAGGTGCCGAGGCGCAGCTTTGGCCCCTGCAGATCGGCGAGAATGCCGATCGGTCGCCCGGTCTCGTGCTCGACATGCCGGATAGCCTCAAATCGAGCAAGGTGCTCGCGATGCGTCCCGTGGCTGAAATTGAGGCGAAAGACGTCGACGCCGGCCTCGAACAACGCGCTAATCTGCTCGAGCGTCGAACTCGAAGGGCCGAGGGTTGCGACGATCTTTGCGCTGCGCTGCCGCCGCATCTCCGTCTCCTCAGCAAGCCCTTTCAGCCATCGACCAGGATCGCCCGGAAATCGTTGACATTGGTCAGTGTGGGGCCGGTCATCACGAGATCGCCGAGCGCGCCGAAAAATCCGTACCCGTCATTCCCGGCGAGCGCCGCCGGCGCCCTGATCCCACGGGCCGCGGCACGCGCGATACTGTCCGGATAGACGATCGCCCCGGTATTGTCTTCAGTCCCGTCAATGCCATCGGTATCGCAGGCGAGCGCCGAGATGCCTTTGGCCCCGTCGAGCGCCACGGCAAGCGCCAGCAGGAACTCGACGTTGCGCCCGCCGCGGCCCTGGCCCTTGACGGTTACGGTGGTCTCGCCGCCCGACAACAACACAGCGGGAAGCGCCACCGTCCGGTCCCCTACACGGAACTCGCCGGCGCGCAGCTGACGGGCAATCGCCGCGTGAACGAGGGCAACGTCGCGGGCTTCGCCCTCGATCCGGTCGCTCAACACGATCGGCGTGATGTTTTGCCGCAGGGCGAGGGTGGCGGCAGCGCGCAGCGATCCCTGGGGGCTCGCGATCAGATCGAAGCAGGTCCGCGCGAAAATCGGGTCACCGGGTTTCGGGGTCTCGCTGGGCTGCGCCGCGAGGTGCGCCACAACCGCCTCGGGCTCGTCGATGCCGTACTTCGCAAGCACCGCGCGGGCATCGGCGAAAGTCGTCGCGTCGGGCACCGTAGGCCCCGAAGCGATGACCGCGGGATCGTCGCCGGGAACATCGGAAATCGCCAAGGTGACGACCCGAGCCGGGGCAGCAGCGGCGGCGAGCCGGCCACCCTTGATGGCCGAGAGATGCTTGCGCACGGTGTTGATCTCGGTAATGGTCGCGCCCGAGCGCAACAGCGCACGCGTCACCGCCTGCTTGTCGGCGAGTGTAAGGCCCGGAGCCGGCAAGGCGAGCAACGCCGAGCCGCCGCCCGAAGCGAGAAAAACGAGCTGGTCGTCAGGTCCGAGACCGTGCGCGAGGGCGAGGATACGCCGAGCCGCGAGTTCCCCCGCGGTATCGGGCACCGGATGGCTTGCCTCGAGGATTTCGATTCGGTCACAGGGAACGGCATGACCGTAACGGGTAAGGACAAGACCTTCCAGCGGACCCGGCCACCGCGTCTCGAAGGCGCGCGCCATCGCCGCCGCGGCCTTGCCGGCGCCAACCACGACGGTACGTCCGCGAACCGGCGTCGGGATCCGACCGGCCAGCGCCCGATCGGGATCGGCTGCAGCGAGAGCGGCGTCGAACAAGGCCCGCAGAAACTCGCCGTCCGCCTGATTCTCGCGCATCCTCACGTCATGCTTCCGTCTTGCCAAGCCCGCCGCCATTTCATATCGAGCGTCGCAGGAACGCCAGCGCTAGATGCCATTCGCGGCAAGCTCGGCGTCGTCAGGGTGAAGGAACGGGTTTCGTGAAATTTTGGGGCCGCCAAGGCGCGATGCGGGCGGCATTGTCGATTGCGTTGTTGGTCGCGGCGGCACCGAGCCGCGCCGACCCGCCGGCAGCGACACCATTTTCCAAAGTCTTCGCTGATCTGTCTGCAAGGCTGTTGGGGGTGGTCGTCAACATCTCGACCACCCAGGCGAATGTCGCAGGACTGCCGAAGGATGCCCCCCAAGGACAGGCCCCCGCGCCAAGCTCGCCGCTCGACCAGTTTTTCCACGACTTTCTTGGCGAAAATGGCGCTCCCGGCGGCCCGGACGGATTGGCGCCGCCGGCCGCATCGCTCGGGTCGGGGTTCATCATCGATCCTTCCGGGCTGATTGTCACCAACAACCACGTAATCGCCAATGCCGATCAGATTACGGTTACTTTGTCCGACAACACAGCCTTGCAGGCGCGGGTGGTCGGGCGCGACCCGGTCACCGATCTGGCGCTGTTGAAGATCGACGCGGCGAAACCGCTGCCTGCGGCAATTTGGGGCGATTCGACCAAGGCCCGGGTCGGGGATTGGGTGCTTGCGATCGGCAATCCTTTCGGCCTCGGTGGTACGGTCACCGCAGGCATTATCTCGGCTACGGCACGCGACATTCATTCGGGACCCTACGACGACTTCCTGCAGACTGATGCATCGATCAACCGCGGCAACTCGGGCGGCCCGATGTTCGACCTCGCTGGGCAGGTGATCGGAATCAACACCGCGATCTACTCGCCATCCGGAGGGTCGATCGGCATTGGCTTTGCGGTGCCTTCTGCTTTTGCGCGGCCGATCATCGATCAACTCAAGGCAACCGGCAAAGTTGAACGCGGTTGGATCGGGGCGCGTATTCAGCCGGTCACCGATGCGCTGGCCGAAGCCGTCGGTCTGGACAAAAGCCGCGGCGCAATGATCGCGACGATCGACCAAGCGAGCCCCGCGGCCCAGGCAAAACTGGAACCCGGTGACGTGATCCTGACCTATGACGGCAAGCCAATCGACCGCAGCCGACAACTGCCTCTCCTCGTCGCCGGCACGCCGCCCAACGCAGCAGTCAAGATGACGATCTGGCGCGACCGCAAGGAGCACGACGTCACGCTCAAGGTCGCAGCCCTCGACCCGAATCGTCCGCCGCCACCCCCGCCGGAATCGGAAAAGCCGAAACCGCCACCGACGGTCGATGCGCTCGGTCTCAAGGTCGCCAAGCTGACCGAAGACCTGCGCAAGCAGTTTTCCCTGCCGGAGGCGGCAAAGGGGGTGGTCATTATCGATGTGCCGGCAAATAGCGCGGCCGCGACACAGGGGTTGCGCCCGGGCGATCTCGTCCTCGCGATCGGCCGCGCGCCGGTCGCGACACCGGAAGAGGTACAGCAGAAAGCGACGGTCTCCACCAAGACGGGAAGCAAAGATCTCCTGGTCCGCGTCGAGCGCGACGGCAACACCCGATTCGTGGCACTGCCTGCGGCGGGCGGATAAGCGAAACAGCGGTTACAACCGCGTTATTCGGCCGCGAGCGCCGACCCCGGTGATGGCAGCCGGAAGTGGGCGAGCAGGGCCGCCTCCTTTGTCTTGGCGCGGGGGAGGTTCGCCTCTTTGACGTGGCCGAAGCCGCGGATCTCGAACGGCAATGATGCCAGCTCTACGGCGATCGCGTGATTGGCAGGCGTCAAACGGGTGAGGATCTCGTCGATCACCGCCTCGTATTCGCCGATCAGCCGGCGCTCGGTGCGTCGTTCGTCGCTGCGGGCGAAGATGTCGAACGGCGTTCCGCGCAGCCGGCGCAGCTTGGCCAGAATCCGGAACACAGTCAGCATCCACGGGCCGAACTCGCGCTTGCGCAGATGCCCGGTCTGAGGATCGCGATCGCCGAAAATCGGCGGAGCAAGGTGGAAGCGCAGCTGGTAGGCACCCTCGAAGCGATCGGCGACCCGCTTCAAGAAGTCGCTCTCGGTGTAGAGCCGGGCGACCTCGTATTCGTCTTTGTACGCCATCAGTTTGAACAGGGCCTTGGCGACCGCTTCGGTCAACGCAGTGCTGCCGGGCATGCCGGCCGCCTCGGCCTCCCGCACACGGCTGACGCGGGTCGCGTAGCGCGCTGCGTAGGCGGCATCCTGATAGCCGGTCAAAAACTCGACTCGGCGCTCGATCACCTGATCGAGGGTTTCAGATAGGCGGTGGCTCGGCGGGATCGCCGCCGCCGGGGTTGCGCGGGCCTCGACAAGCGTCGGATCGGACGCAGCGCGCCGTCCCCAGCGCAAGGCTCCTTGATTGAATTCGACGGCGACCCCGTTCAAGGCGATCGCGCGCTCGATGGCCTCGGCCGACAATGGCACCAGCCCGCGCTGATAGGCATAGCCGAGCATGAACAGATTGCTGGCGATCGAATTGCCGAAAAGGCCGGTCGCCAGTCGCGTGGCATCGACAAACTCGGCGTTTGCCGGACCGGTCGCCTCGGCGATGCTGCGTTCCAGCGCGCTGGTCGGAAAGACCAGATCCGGATTTCGCGTGAAATCGCCGGTGATGATTTCGTGGCTGTTGATAATGGCGCGGCTGTGGCCGGGTTCGAGCTTCGACAACGCATCGGCGCTGGCTGAAACCACGAGATCGCAGCCGAGCAGCAATTTGGCGCCGCCGGCGGCGATGCGCACGGCATGGATCTGGTCGGGCTGCAGGGCGATCCGGACATGGCTGTAAACCGCCCCGCCCTTCTGCGCGAGCCCGGTCATGTCGAGGATCGTGCAGCCTTTGCCCTCAAGATGCGCGGCCATCCCGAGCAATGCCCCGATCGTGACCACGCCGGTTCCGCCGACACCGGTGACCAAGATCCCGTAAGGCTCGTCGAGCGCGGGATGAGTGGGTTCGGGCAATGCCGGCAGGCCGTCCTCGCCGAGATCGCCGGCTCGGCCCTTTTTAAGCCCGCCGCCGTGGACGGTCACAAAGCTCGGGCAGAAGCCCTCGACGCAGGAATAGTCCTTGTTGCAGCTCGACTGATCGATTGCCCGCTTGCGCCCGAACTCGGTTTCGACCGGCACCACCGACAGGCAGTTCGAGGTTTTCGAGCAATCGCCGCAGCCCTCGCACACCAGATCGTTGATAAAGACCCGCTTGGCCGGGTCGGGGAAGCGGCCGCGCTTGCGGCGGCGGCGCTTTTCGGCGGCACAGGTCTGATCGTAGACAATGGCGGTGACGCCGGGCATCACGCGCAAATCGCGCTGCACCGAATCGAGATCGTCACGATGGCGCACGGTCACGCCGGCGGCGAAATCGACGCCCGGCGGGTATTTGTCCGGCTCGTCGGTGACGACGACGATCGGCCCGACCCCTTCGGCGGCGAGCTGGCGGGTCAATACCGGCACGGTCAGACCGCCGTCGAGCGGCTGGCCGCCGGTCATCGCTACGGCGTCGTTGAACAACAGTTTGTAGGTGATGTTGACCTTGGCGGCGACCGCGGCGCGGATCGCAAGCACGCCCGAATGGGTATAGGTGCCGTCGCCGAGATTGGCGAAGATGTGCGGGGTTTCGGTAAACGGCGCCTGGCCGATCCACGGCACCCCCTCACCGCCCATCTGGGTAAAGGTTGCGGTCGAGCGGTCCATGAACTGCGCCAGATAGTGGCAGCCGATGCCGGCAACTGCACGGCTGCCCTCGGGCACTTTGGTCGAAGTGTTGTGCGGGCAACCCGAGCAGAAATAGGGCGTGCGAGCGAACGGCACGACATTGCCGCCGAGCTGGCGCTCCTTCGCTTCGAGGAAGGCGAGCCGCTCGACGATGCGCGGCGAGGTATAGAAGCGGCCGATGCGCTGGGCGATCACTCGCGCGATCTGAGCCGGCGTCAGTTCGCCATTGGACGGCAGGATCCAGTTTCGGTTCTCGTCGAATTTGCCGATGACCCGCGGGCGCACGTCCTCGCGCCAATTGTAAAGCTGCTCTTTAAACTGGTTTTCGATAACCGCGCGTTTTTCTTCGACGACCAGGATCTCTTCGAGTCCCTTCGGCGAAATGACGAATGCCTTCGCGTTCGAGCGGCCAAGACATCGCCACTTTGTAGAGGCGAATGCCGATTTCGGCGGCATGCGCCTCGTCGATCCCGAGATCGTCCAATGCTTGGCGCACGTCGAGATAGGATTTGCCGGTCGTGACGATGCCAAAGCGCGGCTGCGGGCTGTCGATGACGATGCGGTCGAGCCGATTGGCGCGGGCAAAAGCGAGAGCGGCATAGAGCTTGTATTTGTGCAGCCGATATTCCTGCTCGAGCGGCTGGTCGGGCCAGCGAATATTGAGCCCGCCCGGCGGCATCTCGAAGTCCTCGGGCAGACACGATCCGGGTCCGTTCCGGGTCGATGTCTACCGAGGCCGAGCTGTCAACCGTCTCGGCGATCGTCTTGAACGCGATCCAGCAGCCGGAGTAGCGCGACATCGCCCAGCCATAAAGGCCGAGATCGAGGATTTCCTGCACGCCCGAGGGATTAAGAACCGGGATACAGGCGTCCATGAACGCGTATTCGGATTGATGCGCCAGGGTCGAGGATTTGCAGGTGTGATCGTCGCCGGCGAGCAGCAATACGCCGCCATGTGGCGCCGAGCCGGCGGAATTGCCGTGCTTTAACGCGTCGCCGCTGCGATCGACGCCCGGTCCCTTGGCGTACCACATCGCAAAGACGCCGTCGTATTTTGCGCCGGGAAACAGACCGAGCTGCTGGCTGCCCCAGATCGCCGTGGCGCCCAGCTCCTCGTTGATCGCCGGCTGAAAACGGATGTGATTGCGTTCGATAAACCGGCGCGCGCCCCACAGCGCCTGATCGAGCCCGCCCAGCGGCGAGCCGCGATAGCCCGAGATAAAGCAGCCGGTATTGAGCCCGGCGGCCACGTCGCGCTGGCGCTGCATCATCGGCAGACGCACCAAGGCCTGCGTCCCGGTCAGATAGACGCGTCCCTTGTCGAGCACGTATTTATCGTCGAGCGTGACCGCCCTGAGCGCCATCGCGACCTCCCGAACCCGCCGCGCAAATTTCCCAAAACGTGGTGTTTCTCCGGTGGTTGCTCAATGACAACCGCGACCGAATCGCGAAAATGCAACGAACTGCCGCCGCAATCGCACTTTGCGGCTCAAAATAATTCTGTGGCCCCCGCTCGCGACATGTCCGGCATCAATGCCTGCCGCGATACGCATTGCGGCGGCGGCGGGGCCGGAGTAATGCTCGCACTTTCTCGCTCGCCATTTCAGTTTTCGGTCGCCGCCATGCTCGCATCCGCTCTCCGTCGCGAACCGATCGACCCGTCGCTGCTCGACCGACTGCGCCAGCTTCTTGGCGATCGTCTTTCCACTTCCGCGGCGGTCTGCGCCCAGCACGGCAAAGACGAATCGTATCACCCTGCGCATGCGCCGGACGCGGTCGCCTTCCCGCACACCACCGAAGAAGTCGCGGCGATCGTCAAGCTGTGCGCCGAGCATACAACGCCCGGTCATCGCTTTCGGCACCGGCACCTCGCTCGAAGGTCATGTAGCGGCGCTGGCAGGGGGCGTCTCGATCGACATGACGCAGATGAACCAGATCGTGCGCGTCAATGCCGAGGATCTCGACGCCACCGTCGAGGCCGGGGTGACCCGCAAGCAGCTCAACGAGCATCTGCGCGACACCGGGCTGTTTTTTCCGATCGACCCGGGCGCCGACGCCTCGCTCGGCGGCATGGCGGCGACCCGCGCCTCGGGCACGAATGCGGTACGCTACGGCACGATGCGCGAGAATGTGCTGTCGCTGAGTGTGGTGCTCGCCGACGGCCGAATCATCCGCACCGCGCGTCGCGCCCGCAAATCGGCGGCAGGATACGATCTGACCCGGCTTTTCGTCGGCTCGGAAGGCACTCTCGGCATCATCACCGAGCTGACCGTGCGGCTTTACGGCATTCCGGAAGCGATCTCGGCAGCGGTTTGCGCCTTTCCGACATTGGAGGCAGCCGTCGACAGCGTGATCCTGACGATCCAGAGCGGCGTGCCGGTCGCGCGAATCGAGCTGCTCGACGAATCGCAGATGGACGCGATCAATAAATATTCAAAGCTCGACCACAAGGTCGCCCCGACCCTTTTCTTCGAATTTCACGGCAGCCCGGCCGGTGTTGCCGAGCAGTCCGAAACGGTCAAGGCAATCGCCGCCGAGCATGGCGGGGACGATTTTCGCTGGGCGACGACGCCGGAGGCGCGCTCGAAACTATGGCAAGCGCGGCACGACGCCTATTATGCTGCACTGGCGCTGCGGCCGGGATCAAAAGGCTGGGCAACCGACGTGTGCGTCCCGATCTCGCGACTTGCCGAATGTATCCGCGAAACGAAACAAGACCTCGCGCAGTCGCCGATCCCCTCGGCTCTGGTCGGGCATGTTGGCGACGGCAATTTTCACCTCGTCTTCATGATCGATCCGAATCAACCCGGAGAAATCGCCGAGGCCAACCGGCTCAATGACCGGATGGTGGCCCGGGCGCTGGCGATGGACGGCACCAGCACCGGCGAGCACGGGGTCGGATACGGCAAAATGGACTTTCTGATCGCCGAGCACGGCGAGGCGGTCAGCGTTATGCGCATGATCAAGAAAGCGCTCGACCGCTCAACATCATGAATCCGGGAAAGATCGTTCGGGTCTGATTGCATCGGCAGCAGACCGGGTCGAACCAATAAACTGCTTCACTGTTTACTTATCGATTGGTATTATACGGCATCTGAAGAGAATGGGCTCGGGCTTCGGCGCTCCGGGTAGGCCTCAGTAAGCCGACTGGCGGGAGCATCGTGCTGGCCTTCGAATTCTTACCGCGCGTTTGTTGGCGATGCTAGTTCGGCGCCGCGCCGCCAATGGTGCGCGCCGGAGGCCTAGAAGACAGCACACAAGAGTTACAGCCGAAGGTCCTTCGCATGGAAAAATCTAGTAAAAGAGGGAAAATTCCCCAGCAGGATTGGCCATCAATCATCGCGCGATACGAGGCCGGCGAAACGCTGGCGAGCATCGCCCGCACCTATGACTGCTCGCCGCCGGCAATTAGCTACATCGTGAGTAGGACCAGGGCGCGCAGCGCAGCCGCCGAGGCGGCTGTACAGACCACCTCGGCAACAGCCGCGGAACAACCCCAGTTGCTCAAGGGGCCATCATCGGAGGTCTCCATAAGCAACATACCTGCCGCTGCAATGTTGCATGGCACGCGAGCAACCGGCGCAGCCAGCCCATTGGACCTTCGGGTCACCGCGCCGCGCCTGATCGAGCAGCCTGCCGGCGCGCCGCAGCCGAGAGAACCGGGGCTGTTCCCCGATGAACCGCCGCAAGCACCGAATCTGCCCGCGAATCCTGTGTCATCGGCAGGCAATGGGCCAATTCCTCGCTACGGTCATATCCCGCGCGGCGACCCGAGCCCAGCCGACAACGGCAATGCACAGCGTGCATCGGGTCCTCCCGGGGGGCAGCCGCAGAACGGCGAATCGCGGCGAACCCTGCACCTGTCGCTGCCGCACGGAAACGGCGGCCCGCATATTCCCGAATCGCCGCACCAAAGCACCCCAAACTCGCCAATGCCGGCTCCGGAGACCGTTTCAATCCGCGTCCGACCGGCGCGCAATCGGCCCTTGACCAACCTCCACGGCAGGGTCCGATCGATCAGCATCCCACGCCGGACTCTCCGGACGTTTCCGCGCGGGCCAATGCAGCGCCGATGCGTCGGCCCGATGGCGTGCACGATACGGCTCCGAATCGCCCCTCCGGCGAGGGGCAGCGCGGCAGGGAAGGTGGTGCGTTTATAGACCAGGCGTTGCGCGAGCGGGTCGATGGCGATATCGCCGCCTTTCTCGCAGCTTTCGATGCCGCGCTCGATCGCGACACCCCAGAGAGCCGCACCGAACTGCGAGAGGCGACCGATCGGCTGCTGCGCGCCGGGGCCCGCACCCGAATCGAACTGGAACGCCTCGAGGCGCGCGCACCGCTGCCGCCGCGGGACAAGATCGGGCAAACAGCACCCTTGTTCCGGCATCGCTGAGGTGCTGTCTAATTGAAGAGTGCGGCTCGACCCGCGCTTTCCCGTGCGCGGGGAGCAGCGGCAGCCGGTGACCGTTGTCACTGCTTATCCCTGATTGGCGCCGAGGCTCATGCCGACATATTGCGTGACGCCATGGCGGTTCAGCAGCAGTAACGCAGTCTTTTTCGGCGATTGCGCCGCCTCGTTTAATTTGGCCGCTGCTTCTTCGGGGTATGCACCGGCTGCTGGTTGATCGCGACCACGACATCGCCCTCGAGCAAGGCCCGACGTCCTCGGCGGCACTGCCGTTCGTCGACCCTGGTGACCACGACGCCGTCAACACCCTTGGCGACATGCAGCTCGCTGCCGCAACTCATTGGTCAGTGGGGCGAAATGCATGCCCAACGCCGTTGCCTGCGCCGACTGCTCCTCTTCCGGCCCGCTGTTCGCCGAGGCGACCTGATTGTTGTCCGGGAGCTCACCGAGCTTTGCCTGCAGCTCGATTTCTCGCCCATCGCGCCAGACCGTCACCGTCGCCGCGCTATCGGGGGCTACCGCGGCGACCAGCCGCGGCAGATCGTGCAGTTCATTGATCTTGCTGCCGTCGAATGCCAGGATCACGTCGCCCTGCTTGAGGCCGGCCTTCGCGGCCGGGGCCGTCCGGAGTGACGACGGCGACCAGAGCGCCGTGGTCGCTGTGAAGACCGAGGCTCGCCGCGATCGCGGGCGTCACCTCTTGGATCTGCACGCCGAGCCAGCCGCGGCTGATCTTGCCGTGCTCCTCCAGCTGCGCGACGATGGTCTTGGCGACGTTCGAGGGCACGGCAAAGCCGATGCCGACGCTGCCGCCGTTGGGCGAATAGATCGCGGTGTTGATGCCGATGACCTGGCCTTCGAGATTAAAGGTCGGGCCGCCCGAATTGCCGCGATTGATCGGCGCATCGATCTGCAGGAAATCGTCGTACGGGCCTTCGTTGATGTCGCGGCCGCGCGCCGAGATGATCCCGGTCGTCACCGTCCCGCCGAGCCCAAACGGATTGCCGACCGCCATCACCCAGTCGCCGACCTGGGCGGCGCTGCTGTCGCCGAAGGTGACATAAGGCAGCGGCTTGTCGGCCTTGATCTTCAGCACCGCGAGATCGGTCTTGGGATCGCGGCCGACGATCTTGGCGGTATATTTGGTCTTGTCCTGAAGGATGACCTGCACCTTTGCGGCATCGCCGACCACGTGGTTGTTGGTCACGACATAGCCGGACGGATCGACGATAAAGCCGGAACCGAGCGCGATCCGCTGGGCCTGGCCTCCCGGCATCTGCGGAAAGAGATGATGCTCGCCGCCCGGGTTTTGCTGGTCGAAGAAGCGGCGCAGCATTTCGTCGAACGGAGAATTGGGAAACCCCTGAAACGGCCCGCCTTGGTCCTGCTCCTCCGCCATCTGATCCGCGCCGGCCTTTTGAGTGACCGAGATGTTGACGACCGCCGGCAACACCTTTTTGACCAGCGGCGCGAAGCTTTGCTGCTGGATCAGCGCCACCGGTGACGTCATCGTCTGCGGCGCCGCGGGAGACGCTGCCGTCGGGTTTTCGGCCCACACCATCGGCGACAGCGCGAGTGTCGCGCCGAGCCCAAAGGCGGCTGCGGCGGCGCGGCCGCGGGTCAGTCGCGGAAGGCGGGTTTTTCGAGCGAGGAATCTGCCATTCTTATCCTCTTGCCGAGCAGTGGGTGCTCACGCCTGCCACAAAGAGCGCAATGTGCGAGAGCGGGATCAGCTAGCAGATTTGGCCCGACCATGTGACAGCTCGCCTTTCGCCGGGATTAATTCGCTGTAACCTCGCCGAAGCCGTATCGCAGGGATGGTCTGCATCCGCCGAATCGCCGCCAACAACCGCGCGAAATTCCCTATCATGTGCACCAGCGACAAAGAGGGAGCTCAGATGAGCCGTTACCGCGAGATCAGCCCCGCCGAGATGACCCCGGCGCAGAAACAAGTTCATGACGAGATCGTCGCCGGCAAGCGCGGCCGGTTCGGCGGCCCATTCCAGCTCCTGATCCGCGCGCCCGAAGTCTGTCGAGCATCTGTCGCAACTCGGCGAGTATTTGCGCTGGGGCAGCTCGCTGCCGCCGGCGCTGTCCGAACTGGCGATCTTCTTAACCGCCGCGCAGCATCCGGGCAAATTACGAGTGGCACGCACATGCGCCGCTGGCCGACGAGGCCGGGGTGCCGGCAGCCGCGATCGAAGCAATCCGCACGCGGCGCTGCGCCGAATTTCGCGGCAAGGACGCAGGCGCTCGTCTACCGGATCGTCACCGAGCTTATCGACACCAAGCGGCTTTCCGATGCCACCTTTGCCGAGGCGATTGCGGCATTCGGCGAACAGGGCGTGTCGAACTCGGTACGATCATCGGCTACTACACGGCGATTGGGAACGCGCTCAACGTCTTCGAGGTCGCGCTGCCCGCGCGGCGCCCCACACCCTTCCCGGAATAGGGACGACGACGCTGCGGCTCACGCCGCCTGCGGCAGGCCGCGCTCCAAGCAATTCGGCCAGACGGCGGGCGAAGGCCGGCGGGTCGGGCAGCTGCTCGCCCTCGACGATCCGCGCCTGGTCGAGCAGCAGCCAGGCGAATTGCCGAAGTTGGTCCGAGGCGCCGGTTTCGCCGACAGTCGCGGCGAGGCGCTCGATCAGTTTGTGGCGCGGGTTCAGTTCGAGGATTCGCTTGGCCGCGGTGTCGAGCTGGCGATGCTGCTTCAACAGCCGCTCGAAATGCATGTCCATATCGCCCTCGTCGGCGACCAGACAGACGGCGCTGTCGGTCAGCCGCTCCGAGCTGCGCACGTCCTTGACCGCGTCGCCGAGCGCCAGTTTGAAGATCGCGATCAGGCTGGCGAGCTTGGCCGGCGGCGCCGGCTTTTCGCTGCGGCTGCTCTTCGGGCGCCGCGATCTTATCGAGATCGACGCCGCCGCGGGTCGCCGATTTGAATGGCTTCTCCTTGTAGGCGCCGATCGCCGGCACCCAGAACTCGTCGATCGGATCGGTCAGCAGCAGCACCTCGACGCCGCGCGCGCGAAAGCCTTCGAGCTGCGGGCTGCGCTTGACGACGTCGAGATTGTCGCCGGTGATCGTATAGATCGCCTCCTGCCCCGGCCGCATCTCCGCGACATAGTCGTCGAGCGATACGAGCCCGTCGCGGGTGGTCGAGCGGAAGCGCGCAAGCCCCAGCAGCGTGTCGCGCTGCTCGCGATCCTCGTACAGCCCCTCCTTCAGCACCGCCCCGAAATTGTCCCAGAACTTGGCGTATTCCTCAGGCGCCTCGGCCGCCTTTTTATCGAGCTCGGTCAGCACGCGCCGGGTCAGCTGCTGGCGGATTTTTGCCACCGTCGGGTTCGATTGCAGCATCTCGCGGCTGACGTTGAGCGGCAAATCCTCGCTGTCGACGACGCCGCGCAGAAAGCGCAGATAGGCCGGCAGCAGTTCGGTCCCCTCATCGGTGATGAACACCCGCCGGACATAGAGCTTGACCCGGCTCTTGCGCTCCGGATCGAACAGGTCGAACGGCTTGGTCGAAGGCACGAACAGCAGGTTCGTGTATTCGAGTACGCCCTCCGCCTTGGTTGTGCAAAGTCAGCCACGGATCGTCGAAGCTGTGGCCGACATGATGGTAGAATTCCTTGTACTGCTCGTCGGTGATCTCGGATCTCGGCCGGGTCCACAGCGCCGAGGCGGTGTTGATCGTCTCTTCCTTGCCGCCGTCTTTGAGCACGATCGGCAACCCGATATGGTCGGAATAGGTGCGGACGATTTGGCGCAGCCGGGCCGGGTCGAGATATTCGTCCTCGCCCTCGCGCAGATGGACGACGATCGCGGCCCCGCGCGCGGCCTCGGGCAGCGGCTCGATCGTAAATTCGCCCTTGCCGTCGGAAACCCAGCGCCAGCCCTCGGCCTCGCCGGCCTTGCGGGCCAGCACCTCGACCTTGTCGGCGACCATGAAGGCCGAGTAGAAGCCGACGCCGAATTGGCCGATCAGGCTCATGATCCTTGCGCGAGTCGCCCGATAGCTGGCTGACAAAGGCGGCGGTCCCCGAGCGCGCGATCGTGCCGAGATTTTCGATCAGCTCGTCCCGGTTCATGCCGATGCCGTTATCGGCGATGCGTCAAGGTGCGGGCCGCTTTGTCGGGGGTCAGCACGACGCGATAGTCGGTGTCGCCCTCGGCCAATGCCGGTTCGGTCAAGGCGGCGTAGCGCAGCCGGTCGCAGGCGTCCGAGGCGTTGGAGATCAGTTCGCGCAGAAAGATTTCCTTTTCGCTGTAAAGCGAATGCGCGACGATTTCGAGAAGGCGGCTGACTTCCGCCTGGAAGCTCCTGGTTTCCTGGGTCATTGTCCTGCCGTCGCGGTTTGTCGTTGATGCGCCTGGGATATGTAGCGAGACGGCTGCGCATGCAAGATCGGCGAGGCGGCGGATATCATCCCAGCTGGTGGAAGCCCCAACGCCAGCGTTCAACAGTCTCTTCGATCCGGCTTCCATCAGTTTCCGTCTGCCACGCTTCGGTAAAGGATGCGGTGGCGCTTTTCGGACGGCGCTCCGCCGTCAACGGCGTTAGGCGGATCCGGATTGGCAGCGATACCCCTTCGCCGACCGCGATCGTTTCGGCAGTGCGCAGGGCAGGTAGGAAGTTTAGAAGGCCAGAGCAGGATTCGGGGGCGGCACTGCGCACGATAATCTGGTCTTCGTGGTCGGTCATTCGGAAGGCAAACATCGTACTGCACTCTGACAGGAGGCCGGGCGCGAGGTCTGAGGGTCGTTGACTGACCACGCACAGAGATACGCCGTATTTTCGCCCCTCCTTGGCGATGCGGAACAAAGCCCGCTTCGCCCCCTCGAAGCCCAGCGACTTGTCGCGGGGGGCGTAGCGATGTGCTTCCTCGCAAACGATCGTGATCGGGACCGAAGTCACGCTCCACAGCGCGAAATCGAAGGCCAGCCGGCACAGCACGGATACGATCACATTCACCGCTTCCGACGGAATGCCGGCGAGATCGAGAATGGTGAGCGGCTTACCGGCCGCCGGGATGCGAAACAGCTGCGCGAGGATATCGCAAAGTTCGTCGCGCAAGGTCATCCGGGTGCTGAAGACAAAACCGTAGCGCGCATCGCTTTGCAGAGCAGTAATGCGTCCGATGACAGCTCGATAGGCGGCGATGCTTTCCGGGGGGTTGAGGGAACCCATCATTGCGTCGACGCAATACAGCACGTCGGCGATCCGATACGGAACCGGCGTGTCGACGGTGCCGCGGCGATCGAGGCCAGTCTTCTCGAAATAGGATTGCTTGGCGGCGAGCACCGCGTCAGCGAGGATCTTGGCCTGATCCGGTTGACGTTCGGCGCCCAGTACGATTTCGGTCAGCTCATCTAAGTTGAACAACCAATATGGAAAATAGAGGCCGTTTTCGGGGCTAAGGACCTCAGCGCGACTGCCAAAGGCGAAGGCGTATTCACCGTGAGGATCGAGCAACACGATGTGCGCGTTCGGGGCATGGTCGAGCACCTCAGCGAGAATGGCCGCGACAAGGCACGATTTGCCTGAGCCTGTACTCCCGATGATGCTGAAATTTTTGCCGAACAACTCGTCTGTCAGAATATACGCGGGAACGGCGGCATCTTGGTGGATTGACCCGATGGGCGCGCTTGCACCCTGTGGGCGGGAGTAGATCTTCTGCAGATCGGCAGCGGCAGCAAGCCAAACAGGATCATCCAGCGTCGGGTAGGCCGATATTCCCCGCTGGAAGGAAGCGCTGTCTCCTTGGCCGATCTCACCGGCAAATTCGATTTCGGCCAATTTGAGGTCGCTGTCCAATGGCTCCAGCGCCGGTTCTTCGACATTGAGGCGGCTGACCATGGCATAGGCGGTCCCGAGCCGCGTGGGCATCTTGACGAGATTTCCCATCTCGAGGGGTGCGATGTCTTGCCGACTGAGCAATACCGTCGCCTGCGCAGCGGACACCGCGATTACTCGCCCGACTCGGCGTTCCTGGCCTTCAGGTCCGTCATCGCTTTCCACGACACTTTTCCCTCGCCTATGGTACTTCGGCAAAAGTTGCTCCAGCTCGCCGAAGAATCGGTAAATCCCACGGCCAGCGCGTGCGATTAATTACCGCCCGCGGCGTCGCATCGCGGGTGACCCGACGGTTTGCTCTTGCCTTGCCGCCGCTGTCGCCCGATACCTTCATTCATGGCCATGTTCAGCCCCGCTCCGCGGCTTGTCGCGGTCCTCGGGCCGACCAATACCGGCAAGACCCATCTCGCCATCGAGCGCATGCTCGGCCACAAGAGCGGGATGATCGGGTTTCCGCTGCGGCTCCTGGCGCGCGAGAACTACGACCGCATCGTCAAATTGCGCGGCGCGCGATCGGTGGCGCTGATCACCGGCGAAGAAAAGATCCTGCCGCCCAACCCGTCCTATTTCGTGTGCACCGTCGAATCGATGCCGCTCGATCGGCCGGTCGATTTCCTCGCCGTCGACGAGATCCAGCTCTGCGCCGACCCCGAGCGCGGCCATGTCTTTACCGCCCGCCTACTACATGCGCGCGGCCTCGTCGGAGACGATGTTTCTCGGCGCCGACACGATCAAGCCGCTGATGCGCCGGCTGGTCCCGGACATCGAGCATGTCAGCCGGCCGCGCTTTTCGACGCTTTCCTATACCGGCCAGAAAAAAGTAACGCGGCTGCCGCCGCGCAGCGCCGTCGTCGCCTTTGCCGTGGCCGACGTGTTCTCGCTGGCCGAGCTGATCCGAAGGCAGCGCGGCGGCACTGCGGTCGTCCTCGGCGCGCTGAGCCCACGGGCGCGCAACGCCCAGGTCGGCATGTTCCAGGCAGGCGAGGTCGACTATCTGGTCGCCACCGACGCGATCGGCATGGGCCTCAACATGGATCTCGACCATGTCGCCTTCGCCCGCATCGGCAAATTCGACGGCCGCGGCCCACGCCGGCTCACCGCCGCCGAGATCGCCCAGATCGCCGGCCGCGCCGGGCGTCACATGAGCGACGGCACCTTTGGCACCACCGCCGAGCAGGGGCCGCTCGACCCCGAGATCGTCGAGGCGGTCGAAACGCATCGCTTCGATCCGCTGACCCGGCTCAATTGGCGCAATACCCGGCTGCGCTTCGATTCGGTCGGCGCCCTGCTCAAAAGCCTCGACGAGCGGCCCTCGCTGCCAGGGCTGGTCCAGGCCCGCGAAGCCGACGACCACCGCGCGCTGCAAGCACTCGCCCGCAATCGCGAAGTCGCCGAACTTGCCCGCCACCGCGGCGCCGTTCAGACTCCTTTGGGAAGTCTGCCAGATCCCCGATTTCCGCAAGGTAATGAGCGACAGCCACGCGCGGCTGCTGGCTCATATCTTCACCCATCTCGCCGGACCGGAGGAACGGCTGCCGACCGCCTGGATCGCCGGGCAGATGGCCAATCTCGACCGCGTCGACGGCGATATCGATACCTTGATGGTGCGCATCGCCCACACCCGCACCTGGACCTACATCACCCATCGCGGCGACTGGGTCGAGGGCGCGACGGCCTGGCAGGAGCGCGCCCGCGGCATCGAGGACCGGCTCTCCGACGCGTTGCACGACCGCATTACCCAGCGCTTTGTCGACCGCCGCTCCGCCTTTCTGGTGCGCCGGCTCGCTTCCGACGACGAATTGATCGCGTCGGTGTCTGCTGCGGGTGAGGTTCGCGTCGAGGGCGCCTATGTCGGCCGGCTCGACGGCTTGCGTTTTGTCCCCGACGCGATCGACGGGATCGAGATGCGGATGCTGACCGCCGCCGCCAACCGCGTGTTGCGCAGCGAGGTGGCCGCCCGCGCGCAGCTTCTCGCCGCCGATTCCGACGCCGCCTTTGCGATCGACGCCGCCGGCGTGCTGCGCTGGCGCGGCGGACCCGTCGGCCGCCTCGTCGCCGGCGAGCGGATGCTGACCCCGCGGGCCGAGCCGCTCGCCGGCGATTTTGTCGAAGGCGAAGCACGCGAGAAAATCCGCCAACGGCTCTCGGCTTTCGTCCGTGCCGAAATCGAGCGCCGGCTGGCGCCGCTGTTTGCCGCGTCCGCCTTGCCGCTCGGCGGGGTCGGGCGGGGTCTCGCCTTTCAGCTCGCCGACGCGCTCGGCGCCCTGCCGGCGCGCGAGGTAGCAAGCCAAATCACGGCGCTTGCCCCGGCGGACCGCGCAGCCCTGAGCCGACATGGAGTGCGGTTCGGCATCGAAACCGTCTATGTCGAGCCGCTGCTGCGGCCCGAGGCGCTGCGCTTTCGCGCCTTGCTTTGGGCCGTGCGACACGGGTGCGCGGTGCCAACCCTGCCGCCGGCGCGCCGGCTCGCCAAGGCCATCGATGTCGATCCGGCGTTTGCCGCCGTCCTTCTACGCAGCGCTCGGTTTCTTCGTCGCCGACCGGCTCGCCCTGCGTCCCGATCGGGTCGAGCGGGTTGCGACCGCGGCGCGACGCCTCGCCCGCCGTGGTGCGTTCACGGCCGACGAGCGACTCGCATCGATTGCCGGCGTCGAGCCGGCCGCGCTGCGCACACTGCTCACGACGCTCGGCTATCGCGCGGTGATCGTCGCCGGCGCCGAGATCTTTGTCGCACGCCCGCGCCGCCGCCGCGAAGCGATCGATCGCAGCCATCCGCGCCCGGCGAGGGAGGGCCATCCATTCGCCAAATTGCAGGAGCTCAAGCTCGCTTGATCGCCGGCGATCGCCCGACTGAAACCTCCAGCCGGCGGCTCGATCAGTGGCTGTGGTTCGCGCGTCTGGTCAAAAGCCGCTCGCTCGCCGGCCGCCTCTGCGCAGCAGGGGGCGGTCTCAGTCAATCAGGCCATCGTCCGCAAGCCTAACCACCTGATTCGGATCGGCGATATCGTCATCGTGCCGCAAGGCCAATTTCGGCGGACGGTGCGGGTGCTGGCGCTGGGCACGCGCCGCGGCCCGGCGATCGAGGCGCGGCAGCTTTACGAGGAATCGGCCGCGCCGGTGCGTCTCCCCGAACCGGCCCCGGAGTGGACGCCGCTGCTCTCCGATACCGAGCCGAGGATCGACGCGCCGGCGACCGCCGCCCGGCGATCGCAGCCATAGCGCTCACTCAACGTCCGACAAATGTCGGAGAGCGTTTCTCGGTCCAGGCGCTCACCCCCTCGGCGTGGTCCTCGGATTGGGAGCAAAGCGCGCGAATGGCGGCGAGCGCGTCGCGATCGAGATTGCCCTGCGGCGGTCTCGTTGATCGCCCGCTTCAGACCAGCAAGCGCCAGCGGCGCGTTGGCCGCGAGGGTGGCGGCGAGCGCCTCGGCGCGGGCCATCAGGTTCTCGACCGGTACGGTTTCGTCGAGATGGCCGATATCAAGCATCTCGTCGGCATCGATCGGTTGCGCGGTCATAAATAGCTTTTTCGCTGCGGCAATACCGAGCCGTGTGACATAGCGCCGGATGCCGCTCCCGTAGTAGACGATGCCGAGCCGAGCCGCCGGCATCAACAGCCGCATGCCTTCGACGCCGATGCGGAAATCGCAGGCGAGCGCCAAATCGGTGGCCCCGCCGTAAACGCTGCCATTGAGCGCGGCAATCGTAGGTATACGCAGGCTTTCGAGCCGATCGACGGTACGCTCGAACGCGTCGCGATCCTCTGCCCTGCCCTCATTCCCCGCAAGGCGGTCGGCGAGCGCGCCGATATGAAAGCCCGAGCTGAAACTTTTCCCAGTGCCGGTCAGCACCAGAACTCGGATCGACGGGTCGGCGTCGGCCAGCGCGAACACCTCTTCGAGCACCCCCAGATCCTGCAGTTCGAGGCGATTGTGCTGGCGCGGCCGGTTCAACCGCACGATCGCGCGACCTTGCGCCCCGCTCAGCGTTGGCACGGTCGGTTGGTCGATCGCAGGATCGGGCATCATTTTCTCCTTTGTCGCTCGCGCTGTGGCGCCGGTTCAGTCCTCCGGCAACGCCGGCGGCGAACCTCGTCACCTGATGGCACACCGGCGCAAAAAGGTTCAATATCAGCCGCAGGCAGTCTGGCGGCAGAGGGAAAGTTTCACTCATGAGTGCAGCATCTTTTCGCTACAGGCTTGGCCTGAACCAACCGATCGGCAGCCCGACCCAAAAACGGCTGACCGAGATGGCCGAGGCCATCGGCCGCGAGACCAACGGGCAGTTCCGGATCGATGTGTATCCGGAAAGCCAACTCGGCCCCGATCCTCAGATGTTCGCCGACCTGCGCGCCGGCAGGCTCGAATTCATGGTCGCCGGGGCAACCCTGGGCGGCGTCGCGCCGACCAGCGCGTTGCCGCTGCTACCGTTCGCGTTCAAGGATTCGGCCGCGGTGTTCGCGGCACTCGACGGCGCCCTCGGCGACAAGATCCGCAGCGAGCTGGCGCAGAACGGCCTCCACGCCTTCCGCCTTTCGATGCAGAACGGCTTTCACCATCTGACGACGAGCACGCGCCCGATCCATTCGGCCGCCGATCTGGCCGGGGTGAAGATCCGCAGCCCGGGGGGTGAAATCGCGCAAGATTTCTTTGCGACCTTCGGGGCCGAGGCGGGGTATGTCCCGTTCAGCCAGATGTACGATGCGCTGAAAGAGCGACGGTTCGACGGCCAGAGCGACCCGCTCGGCGTCGTATTGTCGCTGAAGCTCTACGAGGTGCAGAATTATCTGAGTCTGACCTGCCATTGGTGGTCTGGCTTCACCCTACTCGCCAATGCCGATGCCTGGGCTGCCCTGCCGCGGGACATCCAGGAGGTCGTCGAACGCAACGCCGAGAAACACGCGCTGCTGCAACGCCAGGACACCGAACAGATCAATGCCGCCGGAGCTGAGGAATTGGCGCGCCGCGGCATGAAGGTCCACACCACCGACACCGAGAGTTTCCGGGCCGGCCTCGGCGGGTTTTACGCGCGGTGGCGGGAAAGATCCGGCATGGAGGCGTGGCGGCTGCTCGAAACCTATGCGGGTGAGATCAAAGGCTGACGCGGATGGAGGTCGATCGGCCCTTCCGTCTCGACGGCAAGACCGCGCTCGTCACCGGCGCTGGGCGCGGGATCGGCCGCGCGGTAGCCCTGGCGCTCGCCAGCGCCGGCGCAGAGCTGGTGCTGGTCAGCCGAACGCTTGGCCAACTTGAAGAAGTCGCACGTGAAATCAAGGAAAACGGCGGACACGCGCAGGTGCTGTCGCTGGACGTGACCGACAGCGCCGCAGTGCGCCGCGCCGTCGCCGATCTCAGCGCTCTCGACATCCTGGTCAACAACGCCGGCCTCAACCGGCCGCAGCCCTTTCTCGAGGTCGATGAGGACACCCTCGACCGGTTGCTCACCCTCAATGTCCGCGCGGCGTTTCTGGTGGCGCAGGCATCGGCGCGGCGGATGGTCGCCCAGGGCGAGGGCGTTATCATCAACATGTCCTCGCAGATGGGCCATGTCGGCTCCGAGCGCGACCGTACCGTCTATGTCATGACCAAGCACGCGATCGAAGGGCTGACCAAGGCGATGGCCGTCGAGCTGGCACGGAAGGGCGTGCGCGTCGTCTCGATCGCCCCGACCTTCATCGACACGCCGCTGGTCCGGCCATTTTTCAATGCTCCGACATTCCGCAAATGGGTGCTCGACCGCATCCCAATGGGCCGGCTCGGCACGGTCGAGGAGGTGGCGTCCGCAGTCGTCTTCCTCGCCTCGCCCGCCGCCGCCCTCGTCACCGGCTCATCGCTGCTCGCCGACGGCGGCTGGACCGCGTGGTAAGCTAAGGCGCGCGGCCTCCCCGTGCCGTCCTGGCTTTTAGCGCAGACCGACGAGGCACCGAGTGAGGACATACCCGCTCGTCTCGCGCCGGCTTCCGGCCATGTCGGGCCCGGCTGCAGTGGAACGCAGTCGATGTCGGTTTGCGAGAAGTCGTGCCCTGAAACAGCAACGGCAAGCCCCTGCTCTTTGCCAGAGCATAGGCAAAGCAATCGCCATAATTCAGCCCGGCGGGATGCCGGCCTCTGCCAAAACGCCGCCAGGCGACGCGGGCGGTTTCGGCCTGGTCTTGATCGACGGGACAATCTCGATCGCGGCGCGATAGAGCAGCAAATCGAGTTCTTGGCCACCGGCTTCGCCCTTGCGGCTCTCGATCACGATCGAGGCCTCCAGCAGGTTTGCCGCGGAGAATAGGCGCTGCGAGGCAGCTTCGATCGCCTGGGCGATTTGGGCGGCGTTTTTCTCGTTCAGCAGCACCGCGACAATTGCCGAGCTGTCGATGACCATCAGCGCGGCAGCCCGTGCTCGTCATAGCCGAGAATTTCGTCCGCCGAGCGGGTATCGAGATCCGGCAAGGCCGCGCAACGCTTGCCGATCTCAAGGATTTCGGTGGCGAGGCGGCGGCCGCCATGCCGCAGGCGAACCCGCTGCAAACGTTCTTCGGCCGCCCGGCGCACCGCGGTTGTAACCGATTCTCCGGCCGCTGCGGCGAGTTCGCGCACGAATTTTTCGGTCGCCGGGTCCTTGATGTTCAGGGCCATCGGGTTACCTTGGCAGAAAAAATCTGTCTATAAAGATACGATATCGTCGACCTAGCGTCCAGACTGGCTCAAACGAGGCGCAGCCAGGCTTGTCCGGTGATAACTTCTTCGTCCCGAGGGCAAGCGGGTCATGGCCACAGGAAGGATGCAGATGCCGCGACACATCAAATCGGCAGAGCTGGAAGGCCAGCACGACGAGGCGGACGCCAAGGTCCGCGGCACGGTTGAGTCCATCATCGCCGATGTCGCCAAGCGCGGCGACGTGGCGGTGCGCGAACTCTCCGAGCGTTTCGACACATGGTCGCCGCCGAGCTTCCGCCTGTCCGACGACGAGATCGCTGCGCTCGTCGCCAAGGTGTCGCAGCAAACCATCGCCGACATCGAATTCGCGCAGGGGCAGATACGCAACTTTGCCGAGATCCAGCGCGCTTCGCTCAAGGATGTCGAAGTCGAGACCCTGCCAGGGGTCGTGCTCGGCCATCGCCACATTCCGGTCGGCAAGGTCGGCTGCTATGTGCCGGGTGGCCGATACCCGATGGTCGCCTCGGCGCACATGTCGATCGTCACTGCTAAAGTCGCCGGGGTCGGCCACATCACCGCCTGCACCCCGCCGAACCGGGGCGGCCCGCATCCCGAGACGATCGCGGCGATGCATCTTGGCGGCGCGGACGAGATCCATGTATTGGGCGGCGTACAGGCTGTGGCGGCGATGGCGCTTGGCACCGAGAGCTTCAAGCCGGTCGACATGCTGGTCGGCCCAGGCAACGCCTATGTCGCCGAAGCCAAGCGCCAGCTCTACGGCAAGGTCGGCATCGATTTGTTCGCTGGTCCGACCGAGATCCTGGTGATCGCCGACGAGACTGCCGACGCCGAGATGTGTGCGACCGATCTGCTGGGCCAAGCCGAGCACGGGCCGACCTCGCCGGCGATCCTGCTGACCACCTCCGAGAAGCTCGCCCACGCCACCATCGCCGAAGTCGACCGCCAGCTGGGCGTATTGCCGACCGCTGATGTCGCCAGCGTCTCCTGGCGCGATTACGGCGAGGTCATCCTCTGCGCTAACGATGACGAAATGGCGGCAGAGGCCGACCGTATCGCCGCCGAGCACGTCGAGGTACTGACATCAGAGCCGCGAAGCTGGCTCGACCGGCTGCAGAATTACGGCGCGCTGTTTCTCGGTCCCGAGACCAATGTCGCTTACGGCGACAAGGTGATCGGCACCAACCACACCCTGCCGACCAAGGGTGCCGCCCGCTACACCGGCGGCCTGTGGGTCGGCAAGTTCCTGAAGACCTGCACCTATCAGGAGGTCATGACCCCCGAGGCGAGCGCGATGATAGGCCAATATTGCAGCCGCCTCTGCGCGATCGAACGCTTCTGGGGCCACAAGGAGCAAGCAGACCTGCGGGTCCGCCGCTACGGCCGCAAAAACGCCGCGGATTAAGCCTATTCCTTCACTCCGCTCCAGCTGCCGCAGGCTTCGGAGGAGCGGCGTCACGCCCGCTTGTAGAACACGCCGTCTTTCATGATGTGGGTCAGGTGTTCGCCCTGTCCGTCGAGCAATGAGATGTCGGCGAGCGGGTTGCCGTCGATTGCGATCAAATCGGCGCGGGCGCCGGGGGCGATGACGCCGAGCTCACCCGAACGGTTCAGCAATTCGGCGTTGATCGTGGTCGCCGAGCGGATGATGTCGAACGCCGCCATCGCCTCGGCGCGGATCACGAATTCTCGCGACTGGTGGCGGTGCATCGGTCCCAGCAGATCGGTGCCAAAGCCGATCCTGACCCTCGCCGCCTGCAATATTTCGAGCGAGCGCAACCCGGCCTCGCGCACGTCACCGAGCTTGGCGAGGCTCACCTCGGGAAATCCGAGCTCCCTGCCAAAGCGGTGCATCGCGTCGAAGGTCACCAATGTCGGCACAACAAAGGCGTCGGCGCCGGCGACGTGCTCGGCGGTGGCGCGGTCGATCAGATTGCCGTGCTCGATCGAGCGGACGCCGAAATCGATCGAGCGGCGGATCGCTTCCGGCGAATAGGCATGCGCCATCACATAGGTGTGCCAGCCGCGCGCTTCCTCGACGATCGCGCGCACCTCCTCTTCGCTGTATTGCAGGTTCCACACCGGGTCATAGGGCGAGGCGACGCCGCCCGAGGCCATGATTTTGATCTGCGTCGCCCCCTTGCGCAGCTCGTCGCGCGCCGCGCGGCGGCATTCCGCGACGCCGTCCGCGATGCGGGCGAGCCCCGCCCCGCCCTCGCAGCAGGCGCAGGCCACGACCGACACCGAACGCGTGCGCGGCCGCAGATCGCCATGTCCGCCGGTCTGGCTCAACGCCTGGCCCGAGGGGAAAATCCGCGGGCCGCGCACTAGCCCCTCCTCGACCGCATCGGCGAGCCCGCCATCGGCCCCGCCAGCCTCGCGGATGGTGGTGAAGCCGCGCTGCAGCATGCCCTCCAATACGCGGGCCGCCTGCAATGTCACTAGACTGACCGGCCGCTCCGATAGCCGCGCCAGCGCCTGGTCGACGGCGATCACGTGCACATGCGCGTCGATCAATCCAGGCATCAAAGTGCGCCCTTTGAGATCGACGGTATCGGCGGTGGCGCTACTGATCGGCCGGTCCGACACCTCGCGGATCTGCCCGCCCTCGACCAGAACGTGATGATCTTCGCGCCGTTCCGATCGAGTGCCATCGAGCACCGCGCAGTTGGCGAAAATGATGGCCGCCATCGCCCGACGTCCCCTCGTTGCCGTGCCAGCTTAGGCGCGATACCAGATATGCGGAAGCCGGCTCCTTGCCCAACCGCCGGGCGGCGACTAACGTCGCGACAGGCATCCCTTGGGAGGAAAAGCTATGTCGACACTGATCATCGGCGGCACGGGTTTTATCGGCCGTCGGCTCATCCCGCTCTTGGCGGCCCGGGGCGAAGAAATCACATGCATGGATATCAACCCGGGCACCGCCTCGTACGGCCATCTCGGCAAGCAGGTGCGCGTCGTGCGCGGCGATGTCGCGCAGTTCGACGACGTGATGTCGGTGATGGCGACGGCGAAGCCGACGCGGATCGTCAACCTTGCCTACTACCTAGGCAGCGAACACCCGCCGCATGCCGCGTTCAAACTCAACATCCTCGGCATGGATAATTGCTTTGAGGCAGCGCATTTGTGCGGCGTCAATCGGGTCGCCTATGCCAGCTCGTTGGCGGTCAGCGGTGAGCAGAAGCATTACGGCGACCGCGTGGTGACCGAGGACGATTTCCGTCACGGCCACGTGCAATACGCGATGCACAAGATCTTCAACGAATGGCAAGCGCAGGATTACCGCGAGAAGCACGGGATGGAGATCACCGCGATCCGCCCGGCCAATGTCACCGGCAACGACAAGATCGTTGGCTCGGTCGACCATGTCTTTTGCATTACCGATCCGGCGCGCGGCAAGGCGGTCTCGTTTCCCTATAAAGACGCGATGCGCTGCCCGGTCCATGTCGACGAGATCGCGGAAATCTTTGCGCGCGTGATCATGACGGACAAACCGCAGCACTGGGTCTACAACACCGGTGGCATCGCGATCAGCATCGGCGAAATCGCCGACATGGTGCGCGAGTTCCTGCCCGACGCCAAGATCACCTTCGACAGGGAAACCGGCGGCAAGGAGCTTTCCGGCAACCACCTGATCGACAACACGCGCCTCGTGCAGGAGTTCGGCGTCCAGTATCGCCCCTATCGAGAGCGGGTGCTGCAGATCATCAACGAGGTGCGCCGCGAAGAGGGCCTGCCCCTGGTCGCCGACCGATAGCGGCTGTCCCCCGCCCGAATCCTCTCCCAGCCACGGGGAGCGGGAGTCGCCCGCATAGCGGGAGGGTGAGGGTGTCTCGGCCTCCTGCTTCAGCCCCCGGTCGCCGGCGCCGCGTACTCAGGGTCGCTGACGTGCTCGCCCCACTTGGTGCCCTGGCCTTGCTCGCCGGCTTCCGACAACGCCAGATGAGAGAACAGGCGATCGGGCGAGGCGCCGTGCCAGTGCATCGTATCAGGCGGGATATTGACGGTATCGCCCGGGTTCAGCACTTGCGGCTTCTCGCCCTGGAAGCAGATGCGGCCGACGCCGGACAAACAGAAGAGAGTTTGGCCAACCGGGTGGGAGTGCCAAGCGGTGCGTGCGCCCGGCGTGAACGTAACGACAGAACCACCAAGGCGCGACGGCGCTTCGGCGGTGATGACCGGATCCTGGAACACGACCCCGGTGAAGGTCTCGGCGGCGCCTCGCCTCGTGGTTCGTGCCCCGGCGCGAATGACTCCGGCTTTTACTGGCATGACTGTGCGCTCCTTCCAGTGGTGGCGGTCTCGTGACCGCTCAAAATTAAGGGGTAAGCGGGCTTCATACAACCGCTTGGCCAGCCGGCGTGGTCAATGCCGCCACTGGCTGGCGGGTGTCTCGTCCCCACTCAGCGGATAGCCGGGAACGGGCGGAGGGGCCAGCGCGGCGGTCTCTGGGGGTTCGCTCCGCTGCGCCGACGCAACGCCCCGCAACCGGTAATAGGCGCGGATTGTCAGCGGGATCGAGCCGATATAAACAACGCCGATCGCGGTCAAAGTCGGCCACGGGGCCGTCGTGACAAAGGCGGCCAATATACCGATGCCAAGCAATGTCGGCACGACCAGGTCATGGGGAATGCGGATCCGTTTCAGCGACACGGTCGGCACCTTGCTGACCATCAACAGCGCCACGCCGGTTACGGTCAGCGCGCTCAGATAGGGTGAGCGGAACAGCCAATCCCCCCACTCGAAACTCAGAAACATCGGCACCATGACGAGCCCGGCGCCACCGGGGGCCGGCACCCCGCTGAAAAACGGCGCGGCGTAGACCGGCCGATCGCTCCCGACCTCGGCGTTGAAGCGGGCGAGGCGCAGGGCGCAGCAGACGGCATAGAACAGCACAATCGCCCAGCCGAGGCCGTGCAAGGTCGACATCGTCCACAGATAGAGCACTGCAGCCGGCGCCACGCCGAAGCTGACGAAATCGGACAGGCTGTCGAGTTCGGCGCCGAAGCTCGAGGTTGATTTGAGAAGCCGGGCGATGCGTCCGTCGAGACCGTCAAAGATGCCGGCGACAATGATCGCAAAAACGGCGCCGACGAAATTGCCGTTCATCGCAAAGCGCATCGCCGTCATCCCGGCGCACAACGCCAGCAAGGTCAGGATGTTCGGGACCATGCGGTTGAACGAGTGGTCGGAGAGCCGACGCACCTGCGGCCGCCGGATCCGGCCCGATCGCCTTCTCACTGCTCCGCTCCTCTCACCGCGTCCTCCCCGTTCAGTGCGCGAACCCCTGTCGCGACGGCTCCTGCGCGAAACGGTCGGCGAGGACGGTTTCCCCGCCCACCATCCGCTGCCCAGCGACCACCATTGTTACATAAGGCGGTGGGCAATAAACATCGACCCGTGAGCCAAAGCGGATGATGCCCATCCGCTGGCCCATCACGATACGCTGGCCCTCGCGCAGGTCGCAGACGATGCGGCGCGCGACGAGACCGGCGATTTGCACATAAGCGATTTCGGGACCCTCGGGCGGAGCGACGCAAATCGCCATCCGCTCGTTATTGAGGCTCGCCTCTTCATGGCTCGCATTGACAAAGCGGCCTTTGGTGTAGCGCAATGCCACGACCCGGCCGTCCACAGGGGCGCGGGTCACGTGCACGTCAAAAAGGTTCAAAAAAATGCCGATCCGGGCAACCTCACCGTCGCCCATCTCGAGCTCGGGCGGCGGACGCGCCAGGGTTACGGACATAATGATGCCATCGGCCGGGCTGACCAGCAGCCCCTCTCGGGTCGGGGTGACGCGCCACGGGTCGCGGAAAAAGTAGACCATCCACAACGTAACCACCACGGCCGCCCATCCGGCGGGGGTCCACAGCAGAAACAGCAGCACCGTGGCGAGCGCCGCGGCGAGGACAAATTTGAAACCGTCCGGGTGCAGCGGCGCCAGAACCCTTCTCAGCACGAAAATCCACCTGGGAGGCCGGCAGGGGCGGCTCAGCTTCCCTCACGACGCCATGCCGCGACGAGCCCGCCGACGATCAGCAGCAAGGCCGCGACCGCTGGCAGCAGAGGGATCTCGCTGAGCCCGGTCACGGTATAGTCCCCATTCGCGCGGAAGCCCATCCAGTTATTCCCAGCCGCGGTCCGGTCGGGTGCAACCCGGCGGACCTCCGGGATTTTGCCCGAGCCGACCCAGAAAATTCCGCCGCCGGTCGCGGCGACGACCGGTGCCAGCTTTTCCGGCGTCGTCAGGACATCGGCGAACTCTATCGGATTGAGCGGCCTTGCCGCGGCGAGCGCCGTGCGGGTGCCATCGGTCACCCGATAGAGCCCCATCTGATCGATCGCCAGACTGCCACCGCTGCGCCCGCCATGCTCCGGCGTCAACTTCAGGCTGCGGCTCGACCCGTCGGGGGCGGTCACAGTGACCGGGCGGTCGTCGGGCTCCAGCGATTGGCGCGTGATGATCAGCCTGTCGCCGTCGACCGCCGCGCGCAGATCGTTTTCCTCGAGGTCAGGCTCCTTCATCAGCCAATAGGCGAGCCGGCGCAACAGCTCGGCCTGCGGCCCGCCGCCTTCGAAGCCGCGCGCCCAAAACCACATCTCGTCGGACAGGAGTTGCGCCACCCGTCCCTTGCCGACTCGATCGAGAACCAAGAGCGGGTCGCCGCGGTCGCCGGTCATCACCGTCACCCCGTTACGGACCCGCGAATCGACCTGGCGGAACCAGCGTCCCCAGCTCGGCGCCCCACCCGGCGGGCCGGCCCCCGGCAGTTCTTCGGTTACCGGATCGCGCCGGCCGAGATCGGTCAGTTGCGGCTTGAACCCTTCCTCATAGACCTCCCCGGTCGGGTCGGCCGGCAGAATCGACCCGAGGGGAGTGCGCGACAGGCTCATCGGCGTGCCGTAATTGGGGCCGGCGGCTTCGAGGAAGGCGCCGCCATTGCGCACGTAGCGCACGACGTTTTCGAGATAGGCCTGCGGGATGACCCCGGGCCGCGAATAACGATCGAAGATGATGAGGTCGAAATCGTCGAGCTTGGTGTCGAAGAGCTCCCGAATCGGAAAGGCAATCAGAGACAGCTCGCGAATAGGAGTCCCGTCCTGCTTCTCGGGTGGGCGCAGGATCGTGAAGTGGACGAGATCGACGGACGGATCCGATTTGAGGATATTGCGCCAGACCCGCTCGCCGGCATGCGGTTCGCCGGAGACCAGGAGCACCCGCAAGCGGTCGCGCACGCCATTGACCACGACGACGGCGCGGTTATTGACAAGCGTCAGCTCGCGCGGGCCAGGCGCAACTTCGAGCTCCAGCACATTCGGACCACCGTGGTCGATCGGGAGCGTCAGCGGGACGTCGCGGCCGATCGGGACCATCAGTTGCTGTCTGGCGCCGCCGTCCTTGCGCCAGGTCACCCTCGCCACGTTCTGATCGTCGCCGGCTTTCTCAGCAGCGGTTTCGGGCAGGTCCTCGACCCGGACGGTCAGATGCACCTGCTTGCCGACGAGGCCAAAGCTCGGCGCCTGGGCCACGACGAGGCGCCGGTCACCCTCGTCCGGCCGCCCGGACAGCAGAACATGCAGCGGCGCGCCGACCGCTTGCGCCAGCGTTTTCGAATCGCCGGCCGGCACATCGTGCACCTCACCGTCGGTGATCATGACCACCCCGGCGAGGCGCTGGCGCGGCACATCGGACATGGCCCGATCGAGTGCCGCAAACAACCGGGTTCCCTCGTCGCCGGCGCCCGGTTGCGGCGCCCCCGCCCGGATGACCCGCACATCGAGATCGGGCTCCCCGGCAAGGCGCTTCTTGACCGCCACCAGCGCCGTCTCGGTCGCCTGCCGCCGATCGCCAATACTCTGGCTCGGCGAATCGTCGACGATGATGATGGCGACGTCCCGCCGCGGCGCGCGTTGCTCTTCGATCAGAGACGGGTTGACGAGGGCGGCCAGCAGCACACCGATCGCGATGGCCCGCCAGCCCAGACCCGGGGCCCGCCGCAGAATGCCGAAACCGAGGCAGGCCGCGCCGGCGATAGCAAGCAGGGCCAGCAACAGCCACGGCAACAGCGGCGCCGCGGCGAGAGTAAAGCCGCTGCCGCTCATTGGCCGAGGCGCTCCAGGATCGCCGGCACGTGCACCTGATCGGCTTTGTAGTTGCCGGTCAGCACGTACATGACGAGATTGATGCCGAAGCGCAGCGCCATTTCGCGCTGTTCCTCGCCGCCCGGCACCACCGCATAGAGCGGCCGGCCATCCTTATCGATCGCCCAGGCGCCGGCCCAATCATCGGCGCCGACAATGACGCTCGAAACCCCGTCATTGACGTGGTCCTCGACCGGTTCGACCCAAAGCGTCCCGACATCCCAGCGGCCGGGAAACTCATGCATCAGATAAAAGGATTTCGTCAGCACATGGTCGGGCGGTATCGGCACCAACGACGGCATCTTGATCCCCGCTGTCAGCCGGCGCAGCCGTTCCACCGCAATCGCCGCGCCGCCGAACGGGCCCGGCGTCTGCTCGTCGCCATCGCGGGTGTCGAACAGGATCGTGCCGCCGGTCTCGATATAGCGGTTGATGCGTTCGACCGCGCTGGGTGATGGTGGCGGCTGATCCGCGGTCACGGGCCAATAGAGCAGCGGGAAGAAGATCAGCTCGTCGGTTTCGATGTCGATCGCGAGGGGGTCGGCAGTCTCGACCGCGGTCCGCCGATTGAGCACGTCGCTGAGACCGATGAGCCCGGCGCGGCTCTCCGCGTCGACTGCATCGTCCCCGGTGCGCACATATGCAAGGCGCAGCTCGGCGGTGGCGCGCACGACGAACGCGTCGTCGGCGCGCGGCGCGCCAGGGAAGACGAGCGCCGCGAGGATAAAGATGCCCGCGACCCGCGCCGGGCGCCGCCGCAACAGGCCGCGCAGCGCGTAGGCGATCAGCAGATCGGCGAGCGCCAGCAACAGCGCGGCAGTCAATAGCGGCGCGCGCAAATCGGTTTCGCGGCCGCGGGCAAAGGTCTCGCGCCTCGTATCGCCGGGCAGGCCGGTAATCGCCTTCAGTTCGCCGATCCCGGCCGAAAGATTGAGCGCGCGGCGCGAGTCTTGCGTGCCGTAGAAGCCCGGCGGGTGTTGGGGCGAGACGATTGCGGCAGCGATGTCTTTGCCGGGTATCGGGCGCGCCGTCGCCGAGGGGCGCTGCAGCCGGCCAAACCCGTCGAGCGTCTCGATCGGCGGCAACGTGTCTTCGCTCGCCGCGGTCACCCCTTGGCTGGTCGCTACGATCCGCCGCAGCATCTCGACGAACAAGCCGGAGAGCGCGAGATTGGACCAATCGGCGTTTGCCGTCGTGTGCACCAGCACGATCCAGCCGCGGCCGCGCCTTTCCGCGGTCACCAGCGGGGTGCCGTCGGCCAGCCGCGCCCAGGTCTTGCCCGCGAGGTCGATATCGGGCTCGGCCAGCACCTGGCGCGAGACCGTAACGTCAGCCGGGATCGCCAGTCCGGCAAATGGGCTGTCGGCGGCAAAGGGCGCGAGCTTTGCCGGTTGCTCCCATGACATCGCGCCGCCGATCGTGCGGCCGCCACGGCGCAGCCGCACCGGCAAGAGCGTGTCGTCCTGCTCGGCGAGGTGTGGCCCGGCAAAGCGCAGCAACAAGCCGCCGGCCTTGATCCAGTTGTCGACCGCCGCCGCCTCCGCCGGAGAATCCGGTCCCGAATCCGAGTAGATCAGCACGGCGAGCTGGCGCTTCAGCAGATCGGTAACCGGCCCGCGGCGGATTTCGGCGAACGGCCCCAGCGCCCGTTCGAGATAAAAATTCTCGCTGAGCAGCGGCTGTCCGCTGCCGTTCGGCGGCCCGACGATCCCGACCGGCCGGCGGCGCCAGCGTTCGTCGAGCAAAAGCACGGTACCGGCCGATTGGCCGTCCTCGACCTCGATGCGGGTCGTCTGGTTTCTGAGCTCGCTCGGCATCGCCAGCACGACCTTGACCGATTTCGCACCGGGCTCGAGAGTCGCGTCCCGGCGGGTCAGCAAGCGGCCGTCCGCACCGCTCGCGCGCACCTCGTAGAGCCGCGGTTTTGCCGCCGGCAGCGAGCGCAGCACGACGTTGAGATCCTTGGCCTCCCGATCGCCGGCGGCGAGCAGCGCCGGCGCCTCGCCCGGCCCCGCGTCGAGGTAGCGCAAGCTGCCCAGATCGTCGAGATACGCGGCCAGCGCCGTTGCGCCGCTGTCGGCGATGCCGTCGCTGAGCCAGATCGAGGCGTTTATATCCGGCAAAGACAGCGCCTTCAGCCGGGCCAGCGCGGCCTGCCGGTCGACCGGCCACGGTTTTGGCTGCAACGCGTCGATCGCGGCGCGGGCATCGGCGGCGCGGATCGGCGCAAGCGGCGGCAGTGCGGTGTCGCCCGCGGGCGGGGCGGTGGTGACCAGGACGACCTGGCGGCCTTCGCGTTCGGCCTCGGCCAACAGATCGTCGAGCGCCGCCTGCCGCACCGGCCAATCGCGCGCCGCTGCCCAACCATCATCGACGACCAGAATGATTGGGCCGGTTCCGGCGAGGTGTGCCTGCGGGTTCAAGAGCGGATGAGCCGCCGCGACGATCACCAGCGCGGCCAGCGCCATGCGCAGAAGAATCAGCCACAGCGGGGTCCGCGCCGGGGTTTCGTCGCGCGGCGCCAGCCCGAGCAACAGCCGGATCGCCGGGAAAGCGATGCGGCGCGCCGCCGGCGGCGTCACCCGCAGCAGCCACCAGATAATCGGCAGCCCCGCCAGCGCCACCAGCAGCCAAGGCGAGGCGAAAGCGAGCGGGCCCAGCGCCAGCATCGCTCAACTCACCGCGACTTGCCGACGGCACCCTCACCCACCCAGCCAATCGTCTGGGTCCCTTCTCTCTCGCGTCGCCGAAGAGGGTCCTGAGCTGCCAAGCGTGCCGAGGCGGGGCAAGAGACCCTGGCAATTTCTCACCGCCGCCGTTCACCCGACAACGCTTCAAAGAGCGCCAGCAGCGCCAGCCCGGGCGAGCGATCGGTGCGATGAGCGCCGAACGTCCAACCGAGCCGGCCGGCGATCGCGCGCAAGACCGGCGCGGTGATCGCGAAAGCGGCCCGCGTAATCGTCGCGAATGCTCTCGACGCGGCTGATGACGACCTCGTCACGCTCCTCGATCCCGGCGAACCGCACGCGCCCATCGAACGGCAAGTCCTCTTCGGCCGGGTCGACGATCTGCAGCAGATGGCCTTTGAGGCCGGCGCCGGCAAAGCGGGCGAGCGCGGCATTGACCGCGTCGAGCGGAGACAGAAAATCGCCGATCAGAACCAACTGGCCGGCGCGCGGCAGCGGCTCGAAGGCGGGGAGGCTTCCCGCCCTCGGCCCGCTGGCCGATCAGCTCGACGATCCGCGACAGGGCGATCCGTCCGCTGATTGGCGCCACGCCGCTTCCGAGCAACGTCAGCCGCTCGCCGCCGCGCACCAGCAGGCTCGCCAGTGCCACGAGCAGCAATTCGGCGCGATCGCGCTTGGTCGGCCAATCGGCGCCGGAAATATACCCAGCCGAGCTGTAGTCCATCGAAGCCGACGCGTCACGCCACAGCCATACGCTCTGCGCAGCTTCCCATTCGGTTTCACGGACGTAGAGGCGCTGGGACTTGGCGCTCTCGCGCCAATCGATCCGGCTCGCAGCGTCACCGGGCGCATATTGCCGGAACTGCCAGAAGGTCTCCCCTTGCCCGACGCGGCGACGCCCGTGCACGCCTTGCGCCACGTTGGCGGCGACGCGTTCCGCCGCGACCAGCAGCGGCGGCAACCCCGCCGCAGCCTGCTCGGCGCGATCGCGCAAGGCGGCGGCCGGCGCCCGCTGGCGCGTGAGCAGCGAGGCAAGCGATCGCGACGCGGCAGAATTCACCGGAACGGCGCCGAAATTTGCTCGATGACCTGAGCCACCGTGACCCCTTCGGCCCGCCCGGCAAAGCTGACCGCCATGCGATGGCGCAGCACCGGCGGCGCCAAGGCCACGACATCGTCGACCGACGGGCTGAACCGGCCGTCGATCAGCGCCCGCGCGCGGCAGGCGAGCATCAAAGCCTGGCTGGCGCGCGGGCCCGGTCCCCACGAGACAAAGCGCGTGATCCCCTCGGCCGCGGCGCCGTCTGGCCGGCCGGAGCGGACCAGCGCCAGGATCGCCTCGACGACGCTCTCGCCCACCGGGATGCGGCGCACCAGGCGTTGCGCCGCCGTCAGCTCGGCGACATTCATCGCCGGCCGCGGCCGGTCCTCGGCGATGCCGGTCGTCGCGATCAGCATTTCGCGCTCGGCTTCGCGGTCGGGATAATCGACGTCGATCTGCAGCAGAAACCGGTCGAGCTGCGCTTCGGGCAGCGGATAGGTGCCTTCCTGCTCGAGCGGGTTTTGCGTCGCCAGCACGTGAAACGGCCGCGGCAGCGGATGATATTGGCCGGCGATCGAGACGCGGCCTTCCTGCATCGCCTGCAGCAGCGCCGATTGGGTGCGCGGGCTTGCCCGGTTGATCTCGTCGGCCATCAGCAGCTGGCAAAAAACCGGCCCGGGGATGAAGCGGAAAGAGCGCCGCCCGGCCTCGCTTTCCTCGAGCACCTCGGACCCCAGAATATCGGCCGGCATCAGATCGGGGGTGCATTGAATGCGCTTCTCGTCGAGCCCGAGGATCGTGCCCAAGGTCTCGACGAGCCGGGTCTTGGCGAGGCCCGGAACGCCGATCAGCAGCGCGTGACCGCCGCACAGCAAGGTGATCAGGGCTTGCTCGACGACCTCGCTGCTGACCAAAGATGATTTCGCCGATGCGCGCCCGCACCAGGCTGAGGCTGCGGCCCAGCGCTTCGACCTCGGCGACGAGATCGGCGGAGGCGGTGTTGACGTGCGGAGGAGAGGACAAAAGCTACGATCCCTCTTTCAAGCTGCTTCGGCGGGTGCGAGCCTGATGGAAAATACCGGCTCCGGCAATTCCCCACAAAGTGCACCCAGTACCGGCGCGGCGGTCGCCGATCGATTGCGGCGATCTCGACATGCGCATCGCCCGCGACGGCACCTGGTTTTATCGCGGATCGCCGATCGGCCGGCTGCCGCTCGTCAAGCTCTTCGCCTCCGTCCTGCGCCGCGAAGCAGATGGCTCCTATTGGCTCGTGACCCCGGCCGAGCGCGGCCGTATCGAGGTCGAGGACGTTCCGTTTCTCGCCGTGGAACTGACCGTCACCGGCGAAGGCCGCGACCAGCAGACTGATCTTCCGGACCAATCTGGACGATATTGTGACAGCGGGGCCGGACAATCCGCTGCGTGTCGAGACCGCGGCGAGCGGCGAGCCCGCACCCTATATCCTCGTGCGCGGCGGGTTCGAGGCGCGGCTGGCGCGGCCGGTCTTTTATGAGCTGGTCGATCTCGGCGCCGAAGAGGAGATCGCCGGCGCGCAACGCAGTTCGGGGTCTGGAGCAACGGCGCTTTCTTCCGCCTGGGCGATCCGGGACCGGACTGGCAATAGCCGCCGGAGCAGCAGCGCGCAGCGAGGGATCGAGGGACGGGTCAGCTGATGCATGGACCGGGCATATCAGCCGCTTGGCCGTCAAAAGATTGGGTCATCGCGCGTTTTGCGCGGCTCGGCCAGCCCGGAAGGCGGGGTTTTGGCGGGGCCGCGGACCCCGACGAAGCGGCGGCGCTGCGGCGGGCGACCCGCGGCGACCACGACCTCAATCCGGGCGATGACCCCGCCCAGCACCGAGCTGCGGCCGGCGGCGGTGCTGGTGCCGCTGATCGACCGGCCCGAGGGTATGTCGGTGCTGCTGACCCTAGCGCACCCCGCATCTGAGCCGCCCATGCCGGCCAGATCGCCTTTCCCGGCGGCCGCATCGAGGCGAGCGACCCCGACGCCGTCGCCGCGGCGCTGCGCGAGACCGAGGAGGAGATCGGTCTGCCGCGCGATCACGTGACCGTGATCGGCCGGCTCGACACCTATGTCACCGGCACCGGGTTCGAGATCACCCCGGTCGTCGGCATCGTGCGCGCCGCCCTTTCCGCTCGATCGCCGACCCGTTTGAGGTGGCCGAGGTCTTCGAGGTGCCGCTCTCCTTCATCCTCGACCCCGGCAACCATCGCCGCACCGAGCGCGTCTTCGAAGAGCGCCGGCGGGTCTTTTTCGTGCTGCCGTATCGAGAACCGCAACATCTGGGGGGCGACGGCGGGGATGCTGGTGAACCTGGCCGAGGTGCTCGCCGGCTGAGGAGGCAATGGTCCGGGTCTTCATCACCATCGTCCTGCCGCTGCTGCTGCCGACGGCGCTTTACCTGCTGTGGGTCAGCACCCTCGGGCGCGCCGCATGACGGCGGGACGGTGCCATGGGCCTCGGTGCCGTGGGTGTGGCTCGCGGGCGCCGGCGCGGTGCTGTTGGCGGTCGTGCTGTTTGTCGTGACCGTCGGCTTTGGCACATCGCAGCAAGGGATCTATGTCGCCCCGCGCTGGCAGAATGGCGCACATCGTCCCCGGGCACATCGAACCTAAGGCTCCCGCAATGACAGAGCCCGGGCGTCGGCCCCGGATCGCCCGCCCAGCGAATGGATGACGCGAGCCGGCGACCCGGGCGGTTCTCGATGCGCTCGCCGCGGGCGGGGCGGACGCGCGATTTGTCGGCGGCGCCGTGCGCGACGCGCTGCTCGGGCTGTGCCGATCGGCGACATCGACATCGCCACCCCGGCACCGCCCGAGCGGGTCACCGAGCTGTTGGAAAAAGCCGGTATCAGGGTGGTGCCGACCGGTCTCGCCCATGGCACCGTGACCGCCGTGGTCGCCGCCGCGGCATTTCGAGATCACGACGTTGCGCCGCGACGTCGAGACCTATGGCCGCCGCGCCCGCGTCGCCTTCGACGCCGATTGGGCCGCCGATGCGGCGCGCCGCGACTTCACGATGAACGCGATCTTTCTCGCTCCCGACGGCGCGGTCTATCGACCCGGTCGGCGGCCTCGCCGATCTGCAGGCCGGACGCGTCCGCTTTGTCGGCGATCCTGCCACCCGCATCGCCGAGGATGTGCTGCGGCTGCTGCGCTATTACCGTTTCGAGGCCCGTTTCGGGACCGGCGATGGCGATGAACCGGCGCGCGCCGCCTGCCGTGCCGCCGCCCATTTGCTGCCGACCCTGTCGGTCGAGCGCGTCGCGCAGGAGCTGATTCGCCTGCTCGAAACCCCGGACCCGAGCCGCGCGCTGCAAATGATGGCCGAGGACGGCGTGCTGGCGGTGGCGCTGCCGGAAGCGCGCCGGCTCGACCGACTTGCGGCGGATGATCGCGATCGAGCCGGAGCCCGACCCGCTGCGTCGCCTCGCCGCGCTGATCGAGGCCGATGCCGACGGAGCCGCCGCGCTGGCCGAGCGGCTGCATTTCCCCAATGCCTGGCGCGAGCGTCTGCGCGGTCTCACCCCACCCTGGCCCCTCGACCCCCGCACCGACGCCGCGGCACAGCGGCGCACGCTCTACCGCCTCGGCGCCGAGCGCTATCGCGACACGGCGTTACTGCTCGCGGCAGACGGCGGTATGAGCTCGAAGCGGCTGGCCGGCCTCCTCGCCCTCGCCCGCGATTGGACGCGGCCGGACTTTCCGCTCTCGGGACACGATGTGACCGCCCTCGGGCATCCCGCCGGGCCCGCGTGTCGGCGAATTGCTCGACGCTGTCGAGCGCTGGTGGGAAGCGGGCGATTTCGCCGCCGACCGCGAGGCGACCCTGGCCCATCTAAGAGAGCTGGCCGAAAGCGGTGGCATCCCTCCACGCGCGGACTAAGCCAAGCTCTTCGACACCATCTCGTAGGTGTTCTTGCTGAGGTCCTGGGGCGGCGAGCACGCGTTCGAGCTCGCGCTGCATCAGCGCCTGGCGCGCCGGGTCGTGCCGGCGCCAGGCACCGAGCGGCTGAACCAGACGCGCCGCCGTCGTCGGGTTGCTCGGGTCGATGGCGATCACCTCGTCGGCGAGAAAGGCGTAGCCGGCGCCGCTCGGATCGTGAAAGCGCACCTGATTGCCCTGCGCGAAGGCGCCGACGAGGGCCCGCACCCGGTTCGGGTTCTTGCGCTCAAAGGCCGGGTGCGCGGCGAGTTCGCGAACCCGCTGCGGCGTTTCCGGCAAAGACGAACGCGCCTGCAGGCTGAACCATTTGTCGATGACCAGCGGGTCGTGCGACCAGGCAGCGAAAAAGCGCGCCAACGCCGCCGGCGCGCTCGGGCCGATCGAGATCGGTCAGCACCGCCAGCGCCGCCAGCACGTCGGTCATGTTGGCGGCGGCGTCGAACTGCGCCTTGGCGAGCGCCGCTCCTTTTTCGGGATCGGCGGCGGCGAGATAGGCGAGGCAGACGTTGCGCAATGCCCGCCGGCCGATCGCAGCGCCGTCGATCCGATAGGGGCCGGGATCGGCGAACGTCTCGTATGCGGCGGCGAATTCGGCCGCCAGCGCGCGGCCGATTTCGGCGCGGGCGGTGTCGCGCGCCGCATGCACCGCATCGACATCGACGACCGCCATCTGGTCGGCAAGAAACGACTCGCTCGGCAAGACCAGCGCCTCGGCGGCGAAGGCCGGGTCGCTCCCGGCATCGGCGAGGGTTTGCCGCATCGCCGCGACGAGATCGGGGTCGAGCGGCGCCGGCGCTGTGCCACGCCGCAACGCCTCGACCCGGTCGAGCAGCGCGCGGGTCGCGACCTCCTGCCCCGCTTCCCAGCGCGCAAACGGCTCGGGATCGTGCACCGCCAGAAATTTCAGCCGTTCGAGCGGCACGCCCTTCAATTTGACCGGCGCCGAAAAGCCGCGCAGCAGCGACGGCACCGGCGCTGCCGGCAGACCGACAAAGCGAAACCTCTCCCGCTCCTCGGCAAGCGCGAGCACCCGCGTCCCCGCCCGGCTTTCGCTCTCGCCCTCGAGCCGGGTCGGCAATTCGGCGCCGTCCGCGGCCAGCAGCCCGATCGCCAGCGGGATCGAGCATCGGCGATTTCTCGGGCTGCCCGGGCGTTGGCGGCACCTTCTGCGCGACATTCAGCTCATAGCTGTTCGTCGCCGCGTCCCAGCGGTCCTCGACGGTGATTTCGGGCGTCCCGGCCTGCGCGTACCACCGCTTGAACCGGCCGAGATCGACCCCGCTCGCATCCTGCATCGCGGCGACGAAATCCTCGATCGTCGCCGCATGGTTGTCGTGCCGGCGGATATAGAGGTCCATGCCGCGGCGAAACCCGTCCTTGCCGATCAGGGTGTGGATCATCCGCACCAGTTCCGCGCCCTTGTTGTAGACCGTCGGCGTGTAGAAATTGTCGATCCGGAGATAGCTCTCGGGCCGCACCGGGTGGGCCAGCGGCCCGTCATCCTCGGGAAACTGGATCGCGCGCAGGGTGCGCACCTCGCCGATGCGGCGCACCGCGCGGCTCCCCTGGTCGGCCGAGAACTCCTGGTCGCGAAAGACGGTCAGCCCTTCCTTCAGCGACAATTGGAACCAGTCGCGGCAGGTGACCCGATTGCCGGTCCAATTGTGGAAGTATTCGTGAGCGATCACCGCCTCGATGCTCTGGTAATCGGCGTCGGTCGCGGTCTCGGGCTTGGCCAGCACATAGCGCGTGTTGAAGATGTTGAGGCCCTTGTTCTCCATCGCCCCCATGTTGAAGTCGCTGACCGCGACGATATTGAAGACGTCGAGATCGTATTCGAGGCCGAACACCTCCTCGTCCCAGCGCATCGCCTTTTTTAGCGACGCCATCGCATGGCCGCATTTGTCCTCGTCGCCGCGCCGCACCCAGATCGCGAGCGCCACTTCGCGGCCCGAGCGGGTGGTGAACCGGTCGCGCACCGCGACCAGATCGCCGGCCACCAGCGCGAACAGATAGGAGGGCTTGGGGTGCGGGTCGACCCATTTCGCCCAGTGCCGGCCCTCCCCTGCTTGCTCGGCCTCGGCCGCGCCCGACCCGGCCGGGTTGCCGTTCGACAGCAGCACCGGAAACTGCGCCTTGTCGGCGACGATCGTCGTCGTATAGCGCGCCATCACATCCGGCCGGTCGATGAAATAGGTGATCCGGCGAAAGCCCTCGGGCTCGCATTGGGTGCAGAAATTGCCGCCCGACATGTAAAGCCCGGACAGCGCGGTGTTTTTGCGGGCGCGATCCGGGTTTCGATGTCGAGGGTGAAGGCGTCCGGCACGTCGTCGATGACCAGCCCGCCTTCCGACGGCAGCCGGTAGCGGTTCGACCCCAGCGCCTCGCCATCGAGCGCCACCGAGACCAGCTCCAGCTCCTCGCCGTCGAGATGCAGCGCCGACTTCGGGTCGGCGCCCGCCGGGTTGCGGCGAATGCCGAGCCGCGCCTTGACCCGGGTCTTCGCTCCGTCGAGGTCGCAAACGAGGTCGACGGTATCGACGAGAAATTCGGGTGGCCGGTAATCCGCCAGCCGGACCGGCTGCGGCGGCGCGATATCGGGAGATAGGTCGAGCATAGTGCCCTGCCGCATTCGGGTTCAGACCGCTCAGCCTAGCCCGACGTCACCTCGATGAAAATCCCCGCCTCCGTCCGCGCGGCTCGTCATTGCGAGGACGCAGCGACGAAGCAATCTCGGCGACCCAAGCCCCACGGTTTGTCAAAGACCGACATACCCCTCGGGCCGGAACGCGCCAAGCCGAACCTCTCGACTATCGTGTGGGCTGCGGCTAAGGGATGCCCATCCCCGCTCGGAGAGGGTCGTGAACCAAGTAGCGACCGAGTGAAACTGGAGGGTGACCATGCTGCGATGCCGACATTCTGCAATGCGGAAGCTGGCCGGCCTCTACCTTATACTGGTCGGCGGGCTGGTGTTCTGGTCACCCGTCCCGGCGGTGGCGGCGCCGGGCCCGACCGAGGTGGTCCAGCAGTTCTATGCACAGCTGCTCGAGACGATGCAGCATGCCGCGGCCTTGGGGCCCAAGGGCCGCTACCAGAAGCTGGAGCCGGTCCTGCTCGCCTCGTTTGACATACCTTTCATGGCGCGGCTGTCGATCGGGCCGTTATGGCACCGGCTGACGGCCGACCAAAAGCGGCGCGCCGCGGCCGCCTATGGCCGCTACATCGGCGCCGTCTACGCCACCCGGTTCGATGATTACGCCGGCGAGCGGTTCCAGGTCCTCGGCGAACAGCAGATCACGCACGGCACATTGGTCCGAACTCAGATCATCAAAGCGGACGGCGAACCGGTTTCGATCAATTACGTGGTGCACGACAACGACACCGCCTGGCAGGTTCGCGACGTCTACCTATCCGGGACGATCAGCGAGCTGGCGACGCGGCGATCGGAATTCGCCGCCATCCTGCGCACCACCGGCATCGACGGCCTGATCGCCTCGCTCAACAAAAAAGCCGACGATCTCCAGATCTGAACGCCCGCCTCGACCGGTTCGACCGCGCACGTGCTTGTCGTGTGGCAGGATCAATCCAATCCGCCCTCGCCTACCCTCACCATCCCGGCGCAGGTGTTGTGTCCCGAGAGGTTAGCGAGGAGTTCGGCGGGTGCTTGATAGCCGAGGCATCGCAGCCGGGTGCGATTGTAATCGGCGACAAAGGTGTTGAGATAGGCATCGCGTTCGGCATGGTCGAGAAAGCGACGGTAGTGGGCGGCGCGGTTCTGCGGCATGCGGTCGAGGTGGTCACCGAGGCGGCGGTTGAAACGCTCACCATGCCGTTGGTCGGCGGCCGAAAGGGCTGGGTGAGGCGGTGGACGATGGAGCGTGCGGCGCAGATCCGGTCGAACGGGTGGGCGCCCGAGGGTTTGTCCTGGGGGTTTGCCTTTTTGTCGACGGCGAAGCGGTCGGTGAACTCGGAGCCGTTGTCGGTTGGGATGGTGTGGATTTCGAGCGCGAAGTGGTCGGGGAAGCGCGCGAAAAAACCGGCAGCAGTTGCCGCCCGGCGATCGGGGAGGATTTCGAGATAGCGCGACGGGTTGGGCAGACGCATTGTCAGAGGGTATCGCTGAAGACGATCAGTCTGAACCGACGCGGTGTGGCTGAACGGAAGGACATCGACATCAAGACGCAGCCCCGCCGTGCTACGCAACGGTCACCTGCGCAACTTCCCCGCGGCGAGTTTTTCAGACCACACCGTGCAGGTCACAAGTTTCCAGGCCTATCGGGCGCGGAGCAGCACGTCGCGGGCGCGGTTGATCTTGGTCGCCAGATAATCCGAGCCGCCGTGGTCGGGGTGCAATTTGACCATCAGCCGGCGATGGGCCTCCTTGATCTCGTTCGCGCGTGGCCCCGGGCTTCAGGCCGAGGATCGCGTAGGCTTCCTCGACGCTGATATCGCCGCTCGCCGGTCGCGTGCCGCCGCCCTTGGCCCCGGCGCCGCTGCCGCGTCCGCCGGCGAGCTCGTCGCGCCAATCGGGGTGGAGGCGATCGAGATAGGCTTCGAGCAGCCGCGCCCCCTCCTCGTCTTCGGCCCGGCATTCGCGCAGCAATGCCAGCAGATCCCCGACGCCGAGCTCTTCGACCCGCAACCCGGCGAATTGGCCGCGCAGCACGGTGCCGCTCATGCTGCCGGTGTCGTGGTCGAGGCTCATGCGCAGAAAAGCGGTGGTCACCGTCGAGCTCTGGCCGCCGGCGGGGGCGCGATGGCGGTCGATAAAGCTGCGCATCCGAGACAAGAGCGGCATCGACATGGCGAGCGGAAACAGCAATGCCGCAAACTCCCGCGCCGGCGGGAGGAGCACCAGCGCGATTACGGCCACGCGCGGCGATGCGCGATACCCGACCATTTGAGATTGCGCGCGAGCCGCGCCGGATCGGCGTTGGCGAACAGATAGATCAGCAGCAGGAACCCGCCGAGGACCGCGAATCCGCCGAGCAGGAACAGCATCGCCGCCCGTCAGCCGCGCAGCTGCGCGGTCAGCCGCAAGACTTCGCCGCCCTTGCCCTCGCCATAGGCGGCGAGCGCGCGATAGCCGCCGGCCGCATAGACGGCGACCGCGGCCAGCAGCTCCTTGAGGCGCTCGGCGCTGGCCAGATCGAAGCTCAGATAGGCGCCGTGCGACAGGCTCGCCATCTGCTTGAACGCCGCCGCCGCGTTGCGCTCGCGGCCTTCGTGAAAGATGAAGACCGGCACGCCGAGCAGCCGAGCTCGCCGGCCAGCCGGCACAGCCGGTCGACCTTTTCCTCCATCGCGTCGCCGACGAAAACCAGCGCGTTGACCCGGCGCTTGCCGGTCTCGCGGATGGCATGGCTCAGCACCCGCTCGATCTGGGTCTCGCCGCCGACGCAGAAGACCGAGCGCATGACCCGGTGCAGTTCGGCCGCATTCGTCATCCAGCGGCTGGCCTTGCATTCCGAGAAGCCGCGATAAAAGACGAGCTGGATTTCGAGCCCGCCCAATGCGGCCGTCGCCTCGAACATCTCGCCCTGGATCCGGCAAGCGCGATCCCAGGTCGGCTCGCGGCTGGCGGTGGCGTCGAGCGCGAAGATCAGCCGCCCGCGCCCGCCGCCCGCGCGCGCCGGCGCGCGCTTCAGTTTTTCGAGAAACTCCGCGACTTCGGCCGAGTGCTGCTTCGGTCGGAAGCCCCTTTCGGTCGTCGCTCATCCGTGCCCCTCACGCCGGGCCGAGCCACACCGAGGTATCGTGGAACACAGCACCGCCGCGCGGCAATCCGGGATCGGCGCTGGTCAACAGATTGATCCCGATACCCTCCTCGAACGCATGGTTGGGCCACACCCCCTCGACGATGACGACCCGCTGCTGCAGTCCGTCGAACGCGCGGGCATGGACGACGACGCTGCCCTGCCGTTGCCGATCCGCACCCGGTCGCCGTCGGCGATGCCGAGCCCGGCCAATGCCGCGGGATGGACGAGAGCGGTCGGCCGGCCCTCGCGGGCGATGCTGGAGGGCGTGTTGTTGAAGCTGCGTGTTCAGAAACGAGCGCGAGGGGGCGGCGACGAGGCGAAACGGCCGCTCCGGATCGCCATCGTCGATGACCGCGACATGGTCGGGAAAGGCCGGCAGCCGCGCATGGTCATGGCCGAGCGCCGCCCAATCGGCGCGGAAATGAAACTTTCTGTCGGCATGGCCGAAGCCGTCGAGAAAATGCGCAGTCTCGAAGGGCGGGCAGCAATCGAGCCAGCCGTCCGGCGGAAACTCTTCGACGCCGGGCAGCCCGCTTGCCCGCAAGGTGCGGTCGATCAGCTCGATCGGGCTCAGCTCGAAGCCCGGATGACGCGCGCCGAGGCGATGGGCGAGGGCGCAGATCACGTCGTGGTTCGAGCGGCACTCGGCATAGGGCGGCAGGACCGCGCGGCTGAGCTGCAGATAGGTATGGGCGCCGGCGGTGTAGAAATCGTCGTGCTCGAGAAAGGTCGTCGCCGGCAGCACGATGTCGGCCATCGCCGCGGTCTCGGTCATGAACTGCTCGTGGACGCAGACGAACAGGTCGTCGCGGGCGAAGCCCTGGCGCACGAGTCCCGATTCGGGGGCGACGACCATCGGGTTGGTGTTCTGGATGAACAGCGCGGTGACCGGCGGCCCGTCGCCGAGATCGCGCCGGTCGCCGGTCAGCACCGGGCCGATGCGCGACTGGTCGAGGATGCGGATCGATCGGATCGAGGACGTCGAGCCCTTCGATCAGGGTGCGGTCGAGCGGGACGAGGCCGTGGTTCGACTGGAGCGCGCCGCCGCCTTCGTACTGCCACGCGCCGGTCACCGCCGGCAGGCAAGTCACCGCGAACAGCTGCGCCGAGCCGTTGCGCGAGCGCGAAAAGCCGTAGCCGACGCGGATGTAGCTGCGCTTGGCTGCGGCCGTAGAGGCGGGCGAAATCGATAATCTCGTCTTCGGACAAGCCGGTGATCGCCGCCGCCCAGGCCGGGCTCGCGGGTCGCCAGATGCGCTTCGAGCCCGACTGGGATCGTCGGTATAGCGCGCCATGTAGTCGCGGTCGGCATAGCCTTCGCTTGAACAGGACGTGCATGACCGCGCAGGCGAGCGCGCCGTCGGTGCCGGGAAGCGGCGCCAGATGCAGATCGGCGGCCTCGGCGCTGGCGGTGCGGTAGGGGTCGATGACGACGAGCTTCGCGCCGCGCTCTTGCCGCGCGGTCGCGATGTGGGTCATCACGTTGACCTGGGTCGAGACCGGGTTGCCGCCCCAGACGACGATCAGGTCGGCTTTGGCCATCTCGCGCCCGTCGACGCCGCGCTTGACCCCGACCCCGGCGAACCAGCCGGTGTCGGACAGCATGTTGCAGATCGTCAGTTCCTCGCGCGAATAGCGCATCGCGTGGCGCAGCCGGTTGATGCCGTCGCGCTGCACCAGCCCCATCGTGCCGGAGTAGTAATATGGCCACACCGCCTCGGAACCGTGGCGCCGGGCGGCGCGGGTCAGTTGTTCGGCGACCTCGTCGAGCGCCGCGTCCCACGAGATCGGCACGAAAGCGGCGCGGCCGACGCCTTTATCGCCGATCCGCCGCAATGGCTGGGACAGGCGATCGGGGTGATGCTGGCGCTCGGCATAGCGGGCGACCTTGGCGCAGACGACACCCGCGCGTGTAGGTCTGCGAGGTGGCCCCGTGCACCCGCCCGATACGCGTGCCGTCGATCCGCTCGACTTCCAGCGCACAGGCGCTCGGGCAGTCATGCGGGCAGACGCTGGGCAGAACATCGAGAGGCAAGGTTGCGCTCCGCCGTGGGCTTTGAAACAGAATATAAGGACGGTATCACCCGGTCGATACGCGGCAAGATAGCGAGGAGAGAGCAATGGCCTTTGCGCTGGCGGCCGAACAGCGGCAGATCCGCGCCGCGGTCGCGCGGCTCTGTCAGGACTTCGGCGACGATTATTGGCTGAAGAAGGACGAGGAGGGCGGCTTTCCGCACGAGTTTCATCGGGCGATGGCCGGGGCGGGATGGCTCGGTATCGCCATGCCGGAAGCCTATGGCGGCAGCGGGCTCGGCATTACCGAGGCGGCGGTGCTGATGCAGGCTGTCGCCGAATCCGGGGCGGGGTTCAGCGGCGCTTCGGCGATCCATATGAACATCTTCGGGCTGCATCCGGTCGTCGTCTACGGGACCGACGAGCAGAAGCGCCGTTTTCTCCCGCCATTGATCGCCGGCGACGAAAAGACCTGTTTCGCGGTGACCGAGCCCGATGCCGGGCTGGATACGATGCGGCTCAAAACTAGGGCGGTGCGCTGCGGCGACCATTATGTGCTGTCCGGGCGCAAGATCTGGATCTCGACCGCGCAGGTCGCGGAAAAGATGCTGATCCTGGCGCGCACCACGCCGATCGAGGCGGTCGTCCGGCCCTCGCTCGGCATGAGTCTGTTCTACGCCGATCTCGACCGCAGCAAAGTCGAGGTGCGCGAGATCCCGAAGATGGGGCGCAAAGCGGTCGATTCGAACCTGCTGTTCATCGACGGGCTCGAAGTGCCGGTCGCGGATCGCATCGGCGAGGAAGGCCGGGGGTTTCACTACATCCTGCACGGCATGAACCCCGAGCGGATCCTGATCGCCGCGGAGGCGATCGGACTCGGCCGCGCCGCCCTGGCACGCGCCGCGCGCTACGCCGGTGAACGAGTCGTCTTTGGCCGCCCAATCGGCCAGAACCAGGCAATCCAGCACCCGCTCGCCGAGCGCTGGATCGAACTCGAAGCCGCCGAACTGATGATGCTGCGCGCGGCGGCCGCCTATGACTGCGGCGAGGAAGCCGGCGCCTACGCTAACGCCGCCAAATACTGCGCCGCCGAGGCCGGGTTCCGCGCCTGTGAGACCGCGGTCATGACCCATGGCGGCATGGGCTATGCCCGCGAATACCATGTCGAGCGCTATTTCCGCGAGATCCAGATCGCCCGCATCGCACCGATCAGCCCGCAGCTGATCCTGTCGCACATCGCCGAGCGGGTGCTCGGTCTGCCTAAATCGTATTGACGGGCGGGGCGGAGGAGCCGGATGACGCTGCGCGTGGCGATCGGCGGTTTCGGCGCCATCGGCAAGGTGATCGCCGAGCATCTCGATCGTGGGATCGAAGGACTGGGGCTTGCCGCGGTGTCGGCACGCGATACGGCGCGGGCCGAGGCGGCGATGGCTGGGTTTACGGGGTCTGTCCCTGTGTTGCCTCTCTCCGAGCTCGGCGCGAGCGCCGATATCGTCGTGGAATGCGCGCCGGCCCATCTTTTGCGCGAGATCGCCGAGCCTGCGCTGGGCCATGGCCGGCTGGTGATGGTGCTGAGCTGCGGCGCGCTGCTCGATAATTTCGATCTCGTCGACCTGGCGCGCCGGCACGGCGGACGCATCCTGGTGCCGACGGGCGCGTTGTTGGGCCTCGATGCGGTGGCGGCTGCGGCCGAGGGCGGCATCTCGAGCGTACATATGATCACGCGAAAGCCGCCGGGTGGCCTGATCGGCGCGCCTTATCTCGGCGAACACGGCATCGACATCGACAACTTGTCGGGACCCAAGCGAGTCTTTGCCGGCAATGCGCGCGAAGCTGCCCGCGGCTTTCCGGCCAACGTCAACGTCGTCGCGGCATTGGCCCTGGCCGGGATCGGCCCCGAGCGCACGACGATCGAGATCTGGGCCGATCCGGCGGTCACTCGCAACATCCATCGGATCGAGGTCGAAGGTGACGCCGCGCGCTTTGCAATGCAGATCGAGAATGTGCCCTCGACCGAAAATCCGAAAACCGGGCGCCTGACGCCGCTGTCGGTCGTCGCCGCGCTCAAAAAGCTTACGAGCCCGCTCGCCGTAGGGACCTGACCGGCAGCTTTACTCCGCGACGAGCAGCAGATTGTGCGCGTCGCCAAGGCGGAACGGCGGGTCAGTTGTGACATAGGCCGGCCAACCGGCCTCGGCCATCCCGAAATCGAGCAGCAGGCCAAGCATGCGATAACCGAGACCGCCGAGAAGGTCACGGACTGCCTGGCGATCGTCTCCCGCCTCGTGCCCGGTTTCCAGGACAAGCGCCGGGCGAAAGCGCGCGAGTGTCGCGCGGGCGCCGTCGAGCACTTGCCGTTCGCCGCCCTCGACATCGATCTTTATCAAATCGATCCGATCGAGGCGGTGCTCGGCGGCAAGCGAATTGAGGCTGCGCAATACTACCTTCAGGGCTTCTTGTCCCGCAGCGGCGGGTCCGATGCGGGCGGTCCCGGTGTCGACACGGACCGAGGTCACGATCGGCACGGCAAATTTGGCGGTACCGTCATGATTGCCGACAGCGCAGCGAATCACCTTGGCTTGAACGAGGGCGTTGGCCACCAGTGTCTTGTCAAGGGCGCCGGCGGCGCGCGGCGCCGGCTCGACCGCCAGCACCCGCCCTGCCGGACCGACCTTGCGGGCGAGCGGCACGGCCCATTCGCCGAGATTGGCGCCGACGTCTATCGCAACCCCACCGGGGCTCAGAAAGGCTAGCGCCGAAGGATGGACTGCCGGCGAATGCAGTAATGCATGCCGGCCGCGCGCGTCGAGCGGGTGCGGCACATAGACGAGATCGCCGTTGCGGTGGAGGGCAAAACCGCCGGGCCATTCCCGTTCCAGCCGGCCAAGCAGACGCTTTTCGCGCCAGCGCCGCACCAGGCGTCCGCCGAGCGGCTCTGGCTCGCCGGGCGGGCGCAGCTTCCACAGCGCCTTCAACAGCGCCATCAACGGGCGGAGATCGCCGGTATCGGTGGTGCGCACGATGCCCTCCCGCTTGCCCAACCCGGTGCCGATATGAGTGTTATCGGTCGGACGATACATCCGCGAGGGATAAATGGGCCGAAACTCGGGCAGTTGGGCAGCCGGCGATCGCGACGTTTTGGTAATCGCCGATGTGCAAAACGATTTCTGTCCCGGCGGGCGCGGAACGGCGATGCGGTTATTCCGGCGATCAACCGGCTCGCCGCTCAGTTCGCCCATGTTGTCCTGACTCAGGACTGGCATCCGCCGGGACACACGTCCTTTGCCAGCTCGCATGTCGGCAAGCGGCCCTTTGAGTCAATCGAGCCGGCTTACGGCCAGCAGATCCTGTGGCCGGACCATTGCGTGCAAGGGACCGAGGGAGCAGCCTTTCACCCCGGTCTGGCGGTTACGCATGCCGAACTGGTTTTGCGCAAAGGCTTTCGGCCGGCGATCGATTCCTATTCGGCATTTCGCGAAAACGACCGGCGTACGCTCACCGGGCTCACCGCCTATTTGCGCGAACGCGGCTTCGAACGTCTGACCCTATGCGGGCTCGCGACCGATTATTGCGTGCTGTTTTCGGCGCTCGATGCTCGCGAGGCCGGTTTCGCGGTCCAACTTGCGACCGCTGCTTGCCGCGGGATTGACCTCGACGGCTCGCTCGCCCAGGCGATGCGAGCGATGGCCGAGGCCGGGGTGGCGTTGTGCGATTAAAACCGGCGCGGCAGAGATCGGCGTTCGACCTGAAAGGTGGGCTGCCGCCTTGGCGTCACGCGCGGGGCGAAGACACCGTCCGAGACGTAATCCTCGGCGTTATCGCGCGGGGCTGATGGCGGCGCCCGACGAGCGGCGAGGCGGGGCTTGGGCGGCTTTCTTGCCGAGCTCGGGTGCTCGCTGATCCGCACGTCGAGATTATGTCCATCGATCGCGGTCCCGTTCATCGCCGCGACCGCGAGCTTGGCGGCGCGCTCGGTCGCGATGTCGACAAAGCCGTAGCGCAGCCGCTTTCCGGTCGCCGGGTCGCGGGCGACGAAAGCGCTCAACACCATCCCGAACGGATCGAAAGCCTCGGCCAACTGATCATCGGTGAAATCCGGCGGCAGGTTCGCGACGAACACGTTTCCCCGGAAATACTGCAACCTCATCGGCGCCACCCCTCGGCTCAGCCATCCCCCAGCAAACGCGGGCGGAGGATGGATGGCGCCATCGCGGCGGGGGAATGTTGACTTTGCACTGCTGCATTGCACAAAGAGCGTTCCCGGCATTGTCGACCGGCAGCGGCGACTAAGGCTTGCCGGACGGGAAATGCGGGGCGAGATTGTGGCGTCATTCTATGTCATGATTGGAGATCGGATGCTCCCCCGCAAACGCAGCACCTTTTCGGCGATCGTCGACCGGCCGCCGCTCAAACTGCCGGACCGCGCCCGGATCGTCGTGTGGACGATCGTCAACCTCGAATTCTGGTCGATCTCGCGGCCAATGGCACGGCAGGTATTGCCGGCCCCCACCGGCCAGGTGTTGTTGCCCGACGTGCCCAACTGGTCGTGGCATGAATACGGGATGCGGGTCGGGATATGGCGCTTTTTCGAACTGTTCAAGCGCCTCGGCATCCGCCCGACCCTGTCGATCAACGCGCGCGTCTGCGAGGAATACGAGCGTGTGGGACACGCGGCGCGCCAAGCGGGCTGGGAATTTATGGGCCACGCTTGGGAGCAGATGCCGATCCATAAAGTCGACGACCAAGCAGCGATGATCGCCAAATCTCTGGATGTGCTGGGACGTTTTGCCGGTGTCAGGCCAAAGGGATGGCTCGGGCCGGGGTTGACCGAGACCTACGAGACGCCTGAACTGTTGGTCGGCGCCGGCATCCAATATATCGGCGATTGGGTCTATGACGACGAGCCGACCGAGATCCGCACAAAGCGCGGCCCGCTTGTCACCTTGCCTTACTCGGTCGAGCTCAATGACATCCCGATGATGCTCGTCCAGCACCACGAATTGGGCTATTTCACGGAGCGCTGCATCGACAGCTTCGAGCGGCTCTATCAGGAAGGGACCGAGCGGGCCAAGATCATGGCGATCGCGATTCATCCCTACATCAGCGGCCAGCCACACCGCATCAAATACCTCGAAGCGATCTACGACCACATCGCCCGCTATGCCGGCGTATTGCACTGGAACGGAGTCGAGATCCTCGACTGGTATAAGCGAACGCGGGCCGGCGGATGACTGCGGGAGAGCGACTGAGTGAGAAGAAACCCGGGCCGCTTGCCGGGATCAAGGTCATCGATCTGACAACGGTCGTCTTGGGGCCGCTGGCCACTCAGATATTGGGCGATCTCGGTGCCGAGGTGATCAAGATCGAAGCGCCCGAAGGAGACATCATGCGTTATGCCGGCCCGTCGCGGCATCGGGAGATGGGTCATGTCTTTCTGAACCTCAATCGCAACAAGCGCTCGCTTGTCCTCGATCTGAAACGCACCGAGGCGGCTGACGTGTTGAGCGCGCTAGTTCGGAAGAGCGACGTTTTGATGCACAACATGCGGCCGCAGGCAATGGCGCGGCTCGGCTTTGCCTACGAACGACTGCGCGAGCTTAACCCGCGGCTGGTCTACTGTTCGGCGCACGGCTACGGGCAAGACGGACCGCTTGCCGACCGGCCGGCCTTTGACGACATCATCCAGGGAGCGAGCGGCTTTGTGGCGCTGGAACAGGCGACCGGCGGCGAGGCGCGCTTTGTCCCGACCCTCGTCGGCGATAAGACGGTCGGACTGACCATGGTCTATGCGGTGATGGCGGCTTTGCTGCAGCGTCAGCGCACCGGCGTAGGTCAGGCGGTCGAGGTGCCGATGCTCGAAACCATGACCGCCTTTGTGATGGCCGAACATATGGGTGGGCTGACCTTCGACCCGCCGATGGGACCGCCCGGCTATTCGCGCATGCTGGCGCCCGACCGGCGCCCGCACCGAACCGCCGATGGCCATATCTGCATTTTGCCCTACAGCAACCGGCACTGGCGGGATTTCTTCCGCATCGCTGGGCGACCCGAACTTGCCGATGATCCGCGCCTTGCCAACGCGCAAAGCCGCAGCAGCCACGTCGCCGAGCTCTATGCTCTGATCGCCGAATGCGTATGCGGCAAAGCAACTGCTTATTGGCTCGCCAAACTCAAATCTGCCGATATTCCGTGCGGGCCGGTCAACCAGTTGGCCGAGTTGGCTGATGACGAACAGCTCGCTGCCGTCGATTTTTTTCCGCTGACCGACCATCCCTCGGAAGGTCGCATCCGGATGATTCGGCCGCCGGTGCGGTTCGGCGATGCTGATTGCGCGTCGCGCCATCACGCGCCGCGCCTCGGCGAGCATTCGCGCGAGATCCTGCGCGAGGCGGGGCTTGGCGCGAACGAGGTCGAGGACCTGATCTCCCGTGGGATTGCGATTGCCGCGCCAGAGTAACACGCGATGCAGCTGACTTACGAAGAACGGGCGATGCTGGCCGGCGAGCTTGGCGAGCCAAGGCGCTGGGCAATCGCACACCAGATCGCCGTCGGCGGGTTCTTCGACGCCGCCGACTTCGTCCCGGTCTCGCAAGCGCACATCATGGCCGATACCGAATCCCTGGGCGAGGCCGGAGTGCGGTTTCTCGAAGGCCTCGCGGGAGCCCCAAAAACGAGCGGCGCGTGCGGGTCCCGACGATTACCGATCCGCGTGGCATCGATTTCAGGATCTATCGCCAGCTTGGGCAGAGCGATTGGATGGTGGCGCTCGAGCGGCGGGCGATCGACGCCTTGCGCGCGTTCGGCGTACTGATGACCGATACCTGCATCAACTATCAGACCATCATAGCGCCGGTGCGTGGTGACCATGTGGCCTATGGCGACACCGGGGTCGTGATCTATTCGAACAGCGTCTCGGGTGCGCGCAGCAATTTTGAGAGTGGGCCTTCGGCTCTGGCCGCGGCGTTAACCGGCCGCACCCCCCGTTATGGCTATCATCTCGACGAATGCCGCCGCGCTAGCCGCGTTTTCGGCTGGTCGAGCCGCCGCGCGGCCTTGCCGAATGGGGTGCTGTCGGCGGCATTGTCGGCGAGGCTTGCGGCTCCTACTGGGAGGTCCCCGTCGTCGAGGGGGTCGCTGCGGTCCCCGGCTACGATGCGCTGAAGCATTTCGGCACCGCGGCGGCGAGCTTTGGCTCGGTCGCATTGTTTCAGATGCCGGGAATAACCGCCGAGGACGTAGTCTTCGCCGGGGCGGCGCCCGAAGCCGTCACGATCGGCCGCGCCGAAATCGATGGCTTTCTCGCCCGCTATGCGGCGCCGGGCGACAAGCTCGACGTCGTCGTATTTGGTGCGCCGCAATTGTCGCTGTTCGAGATCGAGGCAGTGGCGCAGGCGCTCGACGGCCGCCGGGTGCATCCCGACACGACATTGCTGGTCACGACTTCCCCCGAAATCAAGTACGCCGCCGACCGCATGGGTCTGACCGCCGGCATCGAGATTGCCGGGGCCGTGGTCGCCGCTGGCATCTGTTTTTACCAGAGCTACGCCCGCGAGATGGCCGAGGCCAATCATTGGACCCGGCTGATGACCAATTCCGCCAAACTCGTCAATATCATTGGCGGTTACGGCTATCGGCCGACGCTGGCGAGCTTAGAGCGCTGCGTCGAACTCGGCGGTTGCCAGGCGTGTCTTGTGATGTCGGTCGCGCTGCGTTGCGAAACGCTCCGCGTCGTCAATATTGCGCACCGGCGGCTTCAAATTGGTCAAAATCACTTCGCCCGTCCAGGTGTTGCAGGTGTTGGCCGCGGCAGAGATGCCGTTCGCGACATCGAAGATGCTGCGGATCGGGATCGGCATCGGCGCGGATCAGCGTACCATCGTCATCCGTGGCAATGCTAATTCTATCCAAACCACGAGAGCCGTCGCCCACAGCCGCGCCGAACGGAAGGACATGGGCCCCCACTAGCGGTAAACACCATGTCTGCTTGGTTTATCGGAAAGGTATTTCGCAAAAGGGGCGTCGGATAATTTTACATCTATTCGACCAAAGGGGGCGCCCGGAAGAGGCTCGGGCGGCCTAGAGCTGCAACACTTTGCGCAAGGGAAAGCGGGCTTGAGATGCGCCGACGCCGTGAACCAATGAAATCCTCCAACTCCGAGTGCCCAACGTCACGTCTCCAAATACCGTCGGATTTTTTTACAGATTAAAGTTTGTCTTTCAAGAAACTTCAATATTTTCAATCTTCTCAAGAATTGGCTCATTTCTTGCCCGGGTAGATAGGCCGTAGACAGGTGAGACCCCGGGGCGAGCAGGAGGATTGGATGAAGTTGCGTCATGTGCTTTTGGGCGGGGCGTTGATAGCAAGCATGACGACAGCGGGAACCGCATCAGCAACCGTTGTCACCGTGAACGCCACATCGGGGCCGTGGGATCAGGCCATCGCGGGCAATCCGACCTACGGAGTGGGTGACCAAACCGCACCGACCGTAGTTCCGGTCAACCCCGGTGACGATATCACCATCACTTATGTGTCTGGTTTGACGAGCTCCTTTGGCGGCGTGCCTCCGAGCGTGGATGCGCTGGGTTATACGGGCTCGATCTTTGGGAGCGGCCAAGGCGGAGGGTGCCCATCCACCGGATGCACAGGTATCGGCTCGTCCGGTCAGCCTTTCCCCAGTTACACGATCGACCCAACAAATACAGGCCCGCAAATTGCGCTCAACGCGTTAATCGGCGATTTTGTCTATTCTTCTGGCATGATTCTCGACGCCTTCGCACCGGGCGACGGGCCGTTTGCAATCACCGCTCCCCCCGGCGCAGTGGCGCTGCAGTTGGGCGTAAACGACGATATCTATACCACCGGCGTGGGGTTCATTGCCGACGAGCCGGTGTCGATCGTTCCCGACAACACCGGTGCTTTGAACATCGACGTGGCCGGTTCTACAGCCGTCGCGGTTCCTGAGCCAGTCTCGCTGGTGTTGCTCGGTACTGCTCTGACCGGACTGGGGCTGGCTCGTCGCCGCCGACGTGCTGATGGATTTCTGCAGCCGTAGCACAAGCACCGGCTGTGACTTGGCTGCCCGGACAGGTCTGGGCAACGGGTGGTTGGGCTAGACGTCGAGGAACCAGGACCGCCTGCTCGCTCGCATCGGTCGCTACACTGGGCTTCGGGCCGAGGACCTTTAGCCGTGGGGATCGTGCTACGCTGTCATAGGGGGATCGGGCCGGCTGTCGTCGGCACCGCGTTCGTTGCCGCAGATAATTTTTCGGCCCGTTATGATCTCGATCGCCACAAGGGCATCTTTTCGCGACCGAGCCATAAGCTCGCCGGCGAAAGCTATGTCGACCGAATTGTCGTGCTCGATCAGGCAAAAGGCGGTGTCGCTACCGCCTGGATGCTGTACGAAATGGCGGCGCGCACGATTGTGCCGCGGGCATTGATCTTCAACCGTGTCAACCCGATTCTGGCGCAGGGCGCCGCTTTCGCCAACGTCGCGCTGGTCGACCGCTTCGCCGACGGCGATGTGACTCGGCTGTTCCGCACCGGCGACGAATTGCGCGTCGATCCCGCCGCCGGCATCGTCGAAATCCTGACCCGCGACGAGTGAGGATTTCTACTCCGAAGCCCCATATTTGACCGGATGGCGTGAGCCTGGAGGCAGCACGATGTCGACGACGTACCGCTATACGCTTCCGGTCGAGCAGACCGAGTGGAAGTTCGACGGCAATACCGAAACCTGCTTTACCTGGGAATACGACGCGCCGCGCGAGGCGCTGCTCCAACTCTATTCTAAGGGCAAAAAGCAGCAATGGGACGCGGCCGAACGGATCGACTGGTCACAGGACCTCGATCCGGAAAATCCAATGATGCTCGACGATCGGGTCATCCACATCTTCGGCACCGATTTGTGGCAGCGGATGACCGATAAGGAGCGCTGCCGGGTTCGCCACCACCTGCAAGCCTCGCAGATTTCGCAATTCATGCACGGCGAGCAGGGCGCCTTGATCGCGACCGCCAAGATCGTGCAGACCGTACCTGACCTCGATGCGAAATTCTATGCGGCCACACACGTCATGGACGAGGCACGGCACGTCGAAGCCTATTCGCGGCTGCTCCACGAAAAGTTCGAGCTCGCCTACCCGATCACCCCGGGGTTGAAGGCATTGCTCGAGGACGGGCTCACTGACAGCCGCTGGGACATGACCTATCTGACCATGCAAATCCTAATCGAGGGCCTCTCATTCGCCGCTTTCCAGCGCATTCGCGACCAGTCGCAGAATCCGCTCGCGGCAGCGGTCAACGCTTATGTGATGCAGGACGAGGCGCGGCATGTGGCATTCGGCCGGCTTGCCCTGCGCGACTTCTACCCGCAACTCAGCGAGGCCGAGCGCAAGGAACGCGAAGATTTCGTTGTCGCCGCCTGCTGGCACATGCGCGACCGGGTTAATCAGCGGGAGGTTTGGGAACAGCTCGGCCTGCCGGTCGAGGAATGCCTGCGGATCGTCGATCAATCCGAGTCAATGAAAGTGTTTCGCGGCCGGCGATGGGGGCGATCGAGTTCGCCAAGGTCGATGCCGGCGCGTTATTGGAGAACGATGCCCGAGTGGCGGAGGACTTCGACGCGGGCCTGCGGATGCGTGACGCCGCGCCGCCTTAGCGAGGCAGGGGAGGGTTAATCCGGCAGCCCGAAGACCTCCTCCGGCTGATAGAGGCCGCGGACCGGCTGGAAGCCCAGCGAAACCAGTGGGCGCGGGCAAATCTCGGCGAAGGCGGAAGAGGTCAACAACGGGCGTGAGAGGCGCTTGGTCAGGCCCTCGATGCGCGAGGCTAAGTTGACCGCCGGCCCGATCACGGTGAAGTCGAGGCGGTCTGCTGAGCCTACGTTGCCGTAGATGACCTCGCCCAAATGCAGCCCGATGCCGGCGCGCACCTCGCTCCGCGCGGTTTCCCGGCGTTCCTGATTGATCGTGGCGAGACGTTCGAGCGCTTGGGTGGCGGCGTCGAGCGCGCGCAAGCTCGATGGCGTGAAATCCTCGTCGTCGTCGGCGGGGAAGATCGCCAACACGCCATCGCCCATGAATTTCAGGATTTCGCCTTTGTTTTCCTGGATCGGCGACCCGATCGCGTCGAAATAATCGTCGAGCAATTCGATAACCGCATCGCCTGGCAAGCGGTCCGACAAACCAGTGAAGTTGCGCATATCGGTCATCATGATGACCGCGCGCATCCGCTCGCCCTGGGCCCGCAAGATCTGGCCAGCGAGGATGCGCCGCCCGGCCTGCGGCCCGAGATAGGTATCGAGCAGACTAGCGCTGATCCTGCGCTCCGCGCGTGTCTCGGCGATCGCGGCCAAGGCAGGATTGATGTCTTCGAGTGCCGCGATATCGGCGTCGCTGAACCCGCCCGGCCGATCGGTCGCCCAGGTCACCACCGGGAAGCGGCGAAAGGTGCGGTTCAACGGCAGCGCTAAATAATCGGTCCCGCCGGCCTTGCGAATTCTCTCCAGCAGCGGAAACTCCGGCGCGGGCTGGTCGAGGCGGCGGCGGAACGGCGTCCCGCGTTCGATCGTCGCCCGGATCGGGCTCAGACGATATTCGTCGGTGTCGTCCGAGCCATGCAGGATGCTGTACTGCTCGACGATCTTGCGGTCGCGCAACCACCGCACGCCGATGCCGCGAATTTGCGGGTGCAGTACGCCCACATGATACGTGGCACGCCATAGCGGCACACCGTCGCCAAGGAGCCGCCAGCACAGCTCGTCGAATAGTTCGACGCCGCTGTCGATGTGCGGCCCCTCGACCAGCAACCAGCGCGTAATCTGTCCGCCCTGGATCGGTGCACCCAGGCCGGTATAAGCGCCTTCAGTGCGGAAGAACTCTTCCCCGCTGGTCCGGGGTGTCGGGTCGGCGGGTTCGGCGAGGGAAAGCGTCGCGGACAGTTTCGTGTCCCTCCGTCTGTTGAAAGGCGATCGGCATATGCCGCGGGAGGCAGAACCGCCGATAGATAGGCGCGCCATGCACCGATTGCGATGGGCGGACGTTTCGCTGACGGGCAACGTGTTCTAACCTGCGCGAAGCGACAACGTGGAGGAAGCGATGGCGGCCTTTACCACTCGACCGGAGATCCGAGGCACTTTTGGCGCCGTAGCCTCGACGCATTGGCTGGCCTCTGCGGTCGGCATGAGCATCCTGGAAAAGGGCGGCAATGCTTTTGATGCCGCGGCTGCCGCCGGTTTCACGTTGCAAGTGGTCGAGCCGCATCTGAACGGCCCCCTCGGCGAGGCACCTATCCTAGTGTGGAACGAGGCCGGTCGCCGCTGCGACATGATCTGCGGTCAGGGAGTGGCGCCCGCTGCTGCGACGATCGGTCATTTCCGCAGGCTCGGTCTCGACCTGATCCCCGGCACCGGGCTGCTCGCCGCCCCGGTGCCCGGCGCGTTCGGCGCTTGGATGCGGCTGCTGCGCGATTGGGGGACGATGCCGCTCGGCGAGATTTTGGCGCCGGCGATCGGCTATGCCGAGAACGGCTATCCAGTGGTCGATCGCATCAGCGAGGCGATCACGGCGATGATCGAGATGTTCGATCGCGAATGGCCGAGCTCGGCCGCGGTCTATTTGCCGCACGGTAAGCCGCCGGTATCGGGGCGGCTGTTTCGCAACTCGGCTCTCGCCGCGACCTATCGCCGGGTTCTTTCCGAAGCCGGCCACGGGGCCCGCGAAGTCCAGATCGAGCGCGCGCGCACCGCCTGGTATCGGGGATTTGTCGCCGAGGCGATCGACCGGTTTTGCCGGCACGAAAAGGTGCTCGACTCCTCGGGCCGGCGCCATGGCGGGCTGTTGACCGGCGATGACCTTGCGCGCTGGGAGGCCCCGGTTGAGGCGCCGGTTTCATTCGATTACCGAGACTGGACCGTGATGAAGGGCGGGCCTTGGAGCCAGGGACCGGTTCTGTTGCAAACCTTGGCGCTGCTTCAGGGGTTCGATCTCGATGATCTCGATCCGGTCGGGCCGGATTTCGTCCACATTGTCGCCGAGTGCATGAAACTGGCCTTTGCCGACCGCGAGGCCTGGTACGGCGATCCCGATTTTGTCGACGTACCGATGCGCACCCTCTTGAGCGCCGCTTACAACGATGCACGGCGCAAGCTGGTCGGCGACCGCGCCTCGTTGGAGCTGTGCCCCGGGCGTCCGGATGGCCGCGAGCCGCGGGTGCTGGTAGGGGGCCGCGAAGCCGCGATTTCGGGCGCCGGCATCGGCGAGCCCACGATTGGCGGCGTCGGCGAGCCGACGACGACCCGGCAAGGCGTCGTCGCCGGCGACACCTGCCATGTCGATGTCGTCGACCGCTGGGGCAACATGGTTTCGGCGACGCCGTCGGGCGGCTGGCTGCAAAGCTCGCCGGTCATTCCCGAGCTGGGTTTTTGCCTAGGCACGCGGATGCAGATGTTCTGGTTAGAGGAGGGGCTGTCGGCGAGCTTGATGCCCGGCAAGCGCCCACGCAGCACCTTGTCGCCCTCGATGGCGTTTAAGGATGGCGTACCCGCTCTTGCATTCGGCACCCCCGGCGGCGATCAGCAGGACCAGTGGTCGGCGCTGATGTTCGTCCATCACGTCGATCACGGCATGAATCTGCAGGAGGCAATCGACTGCCCGGCGTTTCACACCGAGCATATGCCGAGTTCGTTCTACCCGCGTGCCGCGAAGCCCGGTCTGTTGGCGCTCGAAGGACGCTTTCCCGAAGAGACGCGCGCCTACCTCGCCCAGCGCGGCCACCGCCTAACGGTCGGCGCACCGTGGTCGGAGGGCCGGCTGTCCGCCTGCGCCCGGGAAGAAACCCCCGAAGGGCGAGTGCTCAAGGCCGCTGCCAATCCGCGCGGCATGCAGGGATATGCGGTCGGGCGTTAATGGGAAAAGCTTATGGCAACCTCTCGGTGGCAGTGAATACGGTCAAGTCCGTGGGCTGGGGCTGCGCGCCTGAGAGCTGGATCCGGCTATAGCAGCACGCCACGGCTTCAGCCGGTCATCCGCCAACCGTGCCCTGGGTTTCGACGTATAGCGAATAGATCGACTGGCTCGCAGCCATGAACAGGCGGTTGCGCTTAATCCCGCCGAAACAAACATTGGCGCAGCGCTCAGGCAGCATGATGCGGCCGATCAAGCTGCCGTCAGGTGCGAAGACAGCGACGCCGTCCTCAGCCTCTCCGCCGGAGAAGGCGCACCAGACATTGCCGTGGACATCGACGCGGATGCCATCGGTGCCGCCGGGCTCGGCATTAAAAAACAGGCGCCCGTTAACGGCTCTCGTGCCGTTGTCGACAATGTCGTAGACCTGGACCGTTCGCGGTCCCAGCGCCCCCGGAGTGTCAACGACATAAAGCAATTTCTCGTCGGGAGAAAAGGCGAGACCATTCGGTCGCTTCATGTCGCCGATCGCGACCGTCATTTCGCCAGTGGCGGGATCGAGCCGATAGACGCGCAGCGGCAATTCCCATGGCGCGGTATGGCCGAGATAATTGCCGCGCGTGCCGGCGCCGTTGTCGCTGAACCAGATCGAGTCATCGGACTTGACGGCGACGTCGTTCGGCGCGGTCAGCCGTTTGCCGTCGAAGCTGTCGGCCAGCACCGTGATCGTGCCGTCATATTCGGTGCGTGTCAGTCGTTGCGCGTCCATCTCGCAGGTCACCAACCGGCCCTGGCGGTCGCGGGTATTGCCGTTGGCATAGTGCGACGGCTTGCGGAAGAGGCTGACCGCGCCGGTCTCCTCCTCCCATTTCATGATCCGGTCGTTGGGGATGTCGCTCCACAACAAGAACCGGCCGTCGCCGAACCACACGGGGCCCTCGTTGAAGCGGCAGCCGGTGGCGATCCGCTCGACCGCCGCATTGCCAAGCACCAGCGCCGAAAAGCGCGGGTCGAGGATTTTGATGCTGGGATCGGGATAGCGCACGATTTCCAAATCCATCATCTCGCCATCCTCCCTGGGCTCAGGAATTCGGGCCGCGCTCCATCGACACCGGCTGCCAGCGCTTGAGGCCGCTATCGGCGAGCACCGACGGGTTGACGCACGACATCGGCCACTTGCCGGAAAGCGCCAGCGACAATTCGAGACCGACCCGCCGGCGGCGCGCGGGGTCGAACCGGGCGGTGGCCGAGGCGACATGCGCGGTCAGGATCACATTGTCCATACGCAGCAGCGGGTTGTTGCCTCCCGGAGGCTCCTGCTCGAGCACGTCGAGCCCGGCAGCGGCAATCATCCCCTCGTCGAGTGCCTTGATCAGCGCTGCCTCGTCGGTGGTCGGCCCACGGCCGGTGCTGACATAGATCGCCGTTTTCTTCATCTGGCGGAAATGCTCTTCATGTATCAGCCGATTGGCGCTCTCCGTCGCCGGCGTGTGCATCGAGAGGATGTCGGCGCGGGCCAGCAGTTCCGCCAGGCTGACCGGTTCAACCCCGCGCTCGACCATGACGATCTCTTCGATATACGGGTCGTAGGCGATGACGTGGAGGCCGAATGGCTTGGCCCTTTCGGCGACCGCACGGGCGACGTGACCGAACGCGATAAGGCCGAGGGTCATGCCGCGAAGGCGCGGGATCTTGAGCAGCGCCGGCCGCCCCTCGGCCCAGCGCCCATCGCGGACCATCCGGTCCTGCTCGATCAGGCGGCGATGGGTCGCGAGGATCAGGGTCATCGCGTGATCAGCGACCTCTTCGATAAAGGTGTCGGGACAATTGGTGACGGGTATGCCCTTCATCGTTGCCGCGTCGACATCGACGCTGTCGACCCCGACGCTGCCCAGCGAGATGATTTTGCAGCGCTGCAGCCCGTCGATCATCTTCTTGGTAATGCGCCGGCCCTTGGCGTAGAGCGCGTCGGCATCTTTCGCGGCCGCGACGAATTCGTCCTCGGATCCGGCCGGGACCTCATAGATCTCGGCATCGATCGGCGTCAGTGCCTCCATCTCGTAGCCATAGCCGCCGCCGGCGACGGTGAAACTTGCCCCGGCCGGTGTCGCGATCCTGAACTTGGCCAATGCGCCCTCCCATTTTCCCGCAACTCGCAGGCGCGATCAGACCGTTGCCGAGGCGCCTTGTCAATCGCCGGCGGCCGGAGCCGGTGCGGGGCTTGACAGCGGGATCAGCGACAGGATCAGAGTAACGACGAACAAAATCGACAGCCCGCCCATGACCCCGACCAGGCGATTGAAGCCGGGGGCTATCGTATCCGGCGGGCCTTGCCCCTGAAGCATGCTCATCAGATACGCAAACATTGCTTGCGTCCCGATGTAGCTGATTCCGGTGGTGCCCGTCTGGATCTGCGAGCACAGCCAAATGCCGGGAGGGATCAGCACTAACCAAAGCAAAAAATCATCTCCGATAAAGGCAAGACAGGCGAGGCCGACAAGCGCGCCGATCAGGCAGCCGATGAGCCGATGTACCCCGCGCTGGATAATGGCGCGGTTGTCGGATTGTACGATTGCTGTTGTTGGAATCGACATGACCATGACCGCGGTGACCCCCATCGTGACCGGGCTCACCGGCGCGATCCACTCCGCCAGAGCCGGGAGCAGCATGACGGTCAGCCCGCCGCGGCAGGCGTGCACCAGCAACGGCCCATTGCCGGGAAGCCAGTGCCGCAGCTCGGCACCGTAGCGCCGGCGCCAAAAGGCCAGCGGCGGTGGATCCAGAAGGCTGGCGGGGGGTGCAACTCCACCGGGCGGCAATGGGCTCAACGCGCAGACGACCAAAGACGCTGCAGTTCCCATCATAACGTCGATGACACGGTTGACGGCCGTAACGAATGCCGCCTGCGGCTGATCGAACGACATCAGCATGACAAGGCATGCGGTCACTGCGCCGACTAGCCAAGCGTAGCCGAAGCGTGAAGTAACAAAGCCAAATAGGCCGATGCACGATAATAGGAAAAGGCAGAGCAAAAAGGGTAACGACTGGTAGACAAACAACCGCAGTATCACGAGCGCAACCAATGCGCCGAAGATACTGCCGGCAACGCGCAAGACGCCGCGCGAGACCGCTTCGGCCGGCGAGGCCCGGGTCACCATAAAGGCTGTAATCGCCGCCCACCAGGGCTCGTCGGAATGCAGCGCCAGCGCGGCGAGGACCGCCAAAGTTACCGCTGCCGCCGCCTCCGCAGCCTCCAAGCCGCGCCGGCCACGCCACTCGAGCGAGTGCAGTTCGGCTGCGAGCGCAGCGGGTATCTCGCGCAGCACCGGGCCTGCTCAGTAAAACATCAGAGTGCGCGCGTCGGACCCCATATGCAGGATGACCTCGGTATTCGGATTCCGCAGGAGGAGAGTTACCGGAAAGCGCCGCTCCAAGCGGATCCAGTCGGTCGTCGGCTCGACATAGGGGAGCAAAGTGTTAGGGGTCTTTCGCCGGCTGATGCCTCGCGCGATGCCCTGAATTACCGCCCGATGGACATGCCAAGGGTAGGCATCGAGCCACACCCATGCGGGACGCCCGACCTGCATATGGCGGATTACGCTTTCCTTGTAGTTTGCCAGGATCCGCCAAGCATGGGCGTCGACCAATCCGAGCAGCGGCTGGTTCGCCACAGCTTGGTCGCCGATGCGTAAGGTCAGATTGGTAATCGTGCCGTCGGTCGGCGCCAGCACCTTGGTCTGATCCAGCTGCCATTGCAGGTAGGCGATCTCAGCGGTGATCGACCTTGATCGTCGCTTCGTGCAATGCCTCCATCTGGCGCTGTTTGGCGACCGCTGTCTCGGCGTTGGCGAGTGCGGCGGCCGCTTCCTGCGCCGTGGCCGTCGCGGTGTCGAGCGCCTGACGCGACAGAAATCCGGCGGCGGCGATCGGTTGGTCGCGCTGCAGATTGTCGCTCGCGAGCCGCGCCTTTGCGGCGGCCTCGTCGCGCGCCGCCTTGGCCGATTTGACGAGGTCGTGATCGACGGCAAGCTGCGCCTCGGCTTCGCTCGCTTGGCGGCTTGCTTTGCGAGCTCCAGCCGAAACGGCGTCGGGTCGATCTCGGCGAGCAGGGTGCCCTTGGCCACGGTCTGGTTGTCGACGATCGGCACAGCGACAATGCGGCCGGTGATCTGCGGGGCGACGCCGACGAGATCGGAGGTCACATAGGCGTCATCGGTATAGGCGAAGACGTAGCTCGATCCCCAATAGAGGCCGAACGCCAGCACCAGTCCCGCCAGCACCAGCAGCACCCGCCGACGATAGCGTGCTCGCCGCCGCGGCTTTCGGGTCAGGGACGACCTCGATCCGGGATCGCGCGCAGCACCGCCGGCGAAGGTCCGGGCAGCCGCGCCTGAACGGCGGCGCCCCCATCGCCTAGGGACGGGTTCGGCTGGTTGCCGTCCGGCATCCGGCGCACTCAATCCAAATTTTCAGTTGGCGAGGAGATGTCGCCTGTCGCGCCGGACTATATCACCGGCGCGCACCTCTTGCAGCGGTAAGGGCAGAGAGCCGGAAGCCCACGAACTTACGGTGCCGAACTGGGCCGTTCGTTTGTAGGATAGCGCGGCAAGTGGTCGGCGGTTTCGAACCACGCGATCCGGCTCTCGGTCCAGATATGCAGGCTCGGCTCTACCGCGGCAGGATCATCGAGCGTGGCGATCCCGACATCGATCAGACTGGGATTGTCGATCGCTTGCCAAGTCAACGGCGTTCCGCATCGGCCGCAAAAGCAGCGGATCGCCTTTGCAGAGGAGTTGTAGGCGACGGGGTCGCCCGCGGTAATGGAAAAGCCGCTGCGCGACACGGTCAGCCATGCGACAACCGGGGCGCCATGCGCGCTTCGGCAGATCTTGCAATGGCAATAGAGTGCCTCGACAGGAGTAAAGTCGATACGATAGCGTATGTCGCCACACAGGCAGCCTCCGGTCGGAATCTCGTCCATCCTTTCGTCTCCGCTTTGGCACCGAAACTCACGGTGCAAGCCGCGCGTTTTTCGACAAAGTCGTCAACTGAAAACCTGCCCAATGACGATCGACATTGTCGCGATCCAACCGTTAGTCGCACTGATAGCTGGCATTCTGATCTTGCTGGTACCCCGAATACTCAATTACGTCGTCGCGATTTACCTAATTCTGATCGGTCTTATCGGGCTTTGGCCACATATACTTCTTCACGCTCGTCATTAGAGGTCAGCGTGCCTCTCCGAAATGAGAAAGCTGATTTTCGGCTTGCTCGCCAGAAAGTAAGCTGAAAAAAGGCCGTGAGCCGTAAATCCCGAATTCCATCCAATCCGACGGCGCTACGCGCGGGAAGCTTGCGGCCGCCCCGCCAATAGCTAACCGTCGCGTCGCGATCGCCGATGCTGTCGTCGAATTGACCCTGTCTTATGTCGGCCATGCGCGGCAATGGGACCGGGTCGAGATCGAACCGTTCGCGACCGCCCAGGATATTGCGGGCCGCCGTCTGGCCCTGCCGTTCGGCAACAACCCAATGCTCGATCCGCACAGCCTTACCGGTCAGCGGGTAGGGCCAGCAAGCCACCGGGTCGAGGGCCGGTGCGTGCAGCGCCTCGCCGGTGCGCAGGTTGAAACAGGCGTGATGCCATGGGCAGCGCACCGTGTCCCGATGCGCAGCCCCTCGGCCAGCGGACCATGGTAGTGCGTGCACTCCGCGCCGACCGCGAACGCTTCCCGGCCGGTGCGGGCGAGCAAGATCGGCTCGCCTCCGGCGTGCCCGAGCAGCATGCCGTCATCGGCGATATCCGTGAGAGGCACCCCATGGGAAAAGTCGGGGCCAGTCAGCCTGCTTTCCTCACTCATCGCGTCCTCCTGCCGTCACACCCCGCTTGTGGAGGGAAACGCAAGCGGGGTGAGCGAGTTTCGCCCGTTCGCGCAATTGCGGTCGAGCACGGTGCCTGGGGCGACCGGTTCAACGCGGGACCACCCGCCGATAGAGGTGCCAAGTGGCGTGGCCGAGGACGGGCATGACGATGATTAAGCCGAGTAGACACGGCAGCGACCCGATCACCAGCCCCCCTGCGACGATCAATCCCCACAGCGCCATCGGGCCGGGATTGGCGACGACGGCACGCACCGATGTTCGAATCGCCGTGTCAAGACCCGCCTCACGGTCGAGAAGCAGCGGAAACGACACGACGCTGGTCGTCAAAACCAACAACGCGAACAGGAACCCGACACCAACTCCGGCGCCGATCAGCGCCCAGCCGGCATGCGTCGTGAACACATCGCGCACAAACATCGCGGCCGAGGCCAGCGCCCCGGGACCGAGAGTCAGGCGTAGATCTTCAGCGCTGCGGCGAGCCACAATAGAAAGATCGCCATCAGCCCCAAGCCCAACAGCACGATCGTCGGAAAAGACGGCGAATAAATCACCCCAAAAGCATCCGGCCAGCCGGTCTCGACGCCTGCTTCGCGGCGCCGGCTCATCTCGTAAAGGCCGACTGCGGCGAACGGACCGACAAGGGCGAAGCCGGAGACGAGCGGGAACAGCAGCGGCAGCATCTGATAGCCGAAGGCGACCCGCACCAGGATCAGTCCCGCCACCGGGTAGAGTAAGCAGAGAAAGATTACGTCGGTCCGGAAGACAGCGAAATCACGGAGTCCGCTCGCCAGTACTTCCCGGAGATCCGAGACCCCGATACGGGCAACCGTCGGCGCTGGGGAGTGCAGGTTCTCGCGCATGTGGCGGCCGGCGCGGCCGGCCGCTTCGACCGCGTCGGCGGCATGTTTGAGTTGATCGACGCTCCATTCGACCGGGTTGCGGATGGTCAACATCTGCGTTCCTCCCGAACTGTGTTGTTCGGGGGCCGCGGGCCGCCCGTGACGGCATCCACATCCGACCGCCAGTCACGAGCAAACTCGCGACCCGCCAAGGCCAAGGACATGGGCATTGTTGGGCGGCTGCGCTAGACGGCCATCAATTCTTTACGCATCAGCCGTCTGCCGCATCAGCGCGACCAGTCGAATTCCGCATCGGCCGCAGTCAACAGCTCGGGCCCGCAGCGCTGCGCGATCCGCGCATGCTGCACCGCCGATGGCTCAACCCGATAGCGGCGGCGCAAATTTGCGGTCAGGCCCGGCTCCATCGTCGCAAGACGCCGCGAAATCATCGTCCCTCACCTGCCGCGAGAACGGGCCCGTCTGCTGCTCGATATAGATGACGCGCAGCGCGCCCTGGCGACCTGGCTCGCGCGCCAGCCGCTCGCCGAGCCAACGATCGATCGTGTCCAGTCCGCGCATCGGGTCATCGGTCGCCGGATCACGGCCATAGAGCCCGTCGAAGACATGCAGTTCGTCGGGCGGCTGGCGCGCGCCGCCAATCACATCGACTGCGGGCATGCCGCCGCCCGAATGCGCCGTTAGTATGAAGCGGTCCATTTCGAGCCCGGCGGCCGGTGCGGTGGGCAACTCCGCGGCGAAATGCGCGAGAGCATATTCGATCAGCCGGTCGATCCCGCCCGCCAGAAGCGCCGGATGATCGTACCAGCTGTAGCGCAGCCAGTTGCCTCGCGGCAGCAGCGCCAGGGTAGGCCGCGACCGACGAGACAGGTCGAGCCCGCCGCGCGGGACTTTCTCGGCGAGCCACATGGCACCGCCCTCGCGCGAGAACCCGTGCAGATGGACGACGACATCTAACGCCGCCGCGTCGAGCGGCACCTCGTTCCAGCGCAGAAACAGATCCGGCTGGGTTCCGGCATGCGATCGCAACAGCGGCGTGTCGTGCAGATAAGCTTCGCCCGCGGCGACGATCCCGTCCGAGACGGTAATAGGAAAATCCGCCATCGCTTTATTCCTACCGTCGAGGGCGGTGACGCGCGCCTGGCAGGGTCCACGCGTCGGCGCTAACCGCCGAGCCTCTTGCGAAAAAACACACGCTGGTAACCGGCCTGCTTCGCCCTGCCATAGTCCTCCCAGCCGAGCTTCGCGTACATGACAAGGTTCTCGCGCATCGCGGCGTTGGTATAAAGGCGAAGCTCGTCAAAACCGCGTCGCAGCGCCTCGCTCTCCGCCGCGGCGAGCAAACGCCGGCCTATACCCTCACCCTGCCGTTCGGGTGCGACCGCGATGTTATCCAACAACAAGTAACCGGCCTGCGGCAGTACTACGAGGATTCCGGCAAGACCGCGCGCGTCTTCAAGCACACGCACACTGCCTTCCGCCACCCGCGTAGTATAGTCGTCCAGCATCGGCCCAGGCGGCTTGCCAATTCTATCGACGTATTTGGCATAGGCCGTCCGGACGACCTGTTCGATCGCCGCCACATCAGCCAGCGTCGCCATACGGATCGTCTCGCCGCTCACCTCGCCCCTGCCCATCTCACGCTTCTCCTGGTCGATCCGACACGGCTCATGACCCGTGCTGGCGGTAAGTCATCAGCCCGGCGCCGGTTTTGGGCGGGTGGGCGCGGATGGCCGCTTCGTTCGGCTCGGTGCCCCAGCCCGGGATGTCTGGCACGACGATGTGCCCACTTTCGAATTGCGGAAGCGAGTTCGAATTGCGGAAGCGAGGTGAACAGCTCGTGGTCCCAGGCGAGGCGGTCTATATCGACTTCCATGATTCGCAGATTTGGAGTCGCCGCAGCGAAGTGGACGTTCATTATCGTCGCCAAGTGGCCGTAAAAATTGTGCGGTGCGATGTTCACCTCGAACGCATCGGCGGCAGCGGCGATCTTGAGCGATTGCCACACCCCGTTCCATACCGCGTCGATGATCGCGACATCCATCGCCTGCTCGCGAAAATAGGGCAGGAAATCGCGCAGGCCGATCAAGGTTTCGCACGAGCTGATCGGGTGCGGGCTTGACCGGCGGATATGCGCCAGCGCCTGCGGGTTGCGGCTGTCGATCTCGACCCAGAACATGTCGAAATCCGCGATCGCCTTGACGATCCTAACGTAGCCCTCGGTCTTGGCGTTGAAATTGAGATCGAGGAGTAGGTCCATCTCCGGCCCGGCGCCGTCGCGGATCGCTTCAAGATGAGCGCGCAGATTGCGCAGTATCGTCTTGTCGACATTGAGCTCTGGGGCGAACGGTACGCCAAAGCCCGGGCGCCAGCCCCGCGGCGCTCCGCCCTCATAGATAAAGACGTTGGTCTTGAGCGCGCCGAAGCCCTTGTCGCGGGCCTCGGCGCCGATCGCCCGGACTCCGTCGAGACTGGTGATCGCCGGCTTGTAAAGGTTTGGGTGGTTGATGCGCCAGGTCGCGCAATGCGACCAGTAGACCCGCACTCGGTCGCGCAATTTGCCGCCCAGGAGCACGTGGCACGGCACCTCTAGCGCCTTGGCTTTGGCGTCGAGCAAAGCGTTCTCGATGGCGCCCAGCCCCTCGCCGACGACCCCGCCGGCGGCCGGCCGCGTCAGGCAATAGAGCTCGGCGTAAATTCGCTCGTGATCGAAGACCCGCTCACCGACGACCCGCGGCGCCAATCGCTCGATGACCGTGCCGACCCCCGGCGAGCCGAACCCCTCGTCGAATTCGCTCCACCCGACGATGCCTTCGTCGGTCGTCAGCTTGAGGAAATGATAATTCCGCCAGCCTGCGTCGCAGCGCAGGATTTCGAGACCGGCGACTTTCATCGCGTATCCCTTTCCTGGTGAATGAGCCAGCATAATGAACCTCGATTACCGGCGCACCGAGCGGCCCATACATGTCGAACTGCCTCAGCATCGCGTTGCTCGCCTATGCGGTTTGGCGGCGGCTTGACACGCGCGCAAACGGTAAGCATTGCTCTTTGTCTGTCTGGTTCGGAATGTTCTAACGAGCCTCAGGTATTCGTTAACCATAATCGGACTGGGGAGGAAGTTATGCGGACATTGCTTCTCGGGCAGACCTTGGTTGCGTTGCTGGTGTTCTCTCGCGGTGAGCCCGGCAAACGCCTGGGATCGTGGGCAGACCGAAACATTTGCGGTGTTGCCGAACTTGCCGGGCAACGCGCCGGTTGCCATCGAAGGGCTGACGGTCGGCCCGGACGGCACGGTTTATACGCCGACCTTCGGCATCAACGCCAAAGGCCCGGTCGCCGGCGCCGCCACATTTGTTCTCGTTCAGGCCGGACGGCTGCTCTGCTCTACAACGTCGCCCTGGTCAACCCGGCGGCAAGTCCGGCGCCGCAGCCGAGCATCACCCTGCTCGGGCTGGTCTTTCAGGCATCTTCAAAGACCTTGCTGATCTGCGATCTCGGCCAGGGGATCGTCTGGCAGGCCGATCCCAAGACCGGCAAGTCGAGCGTGTTCATGAATACCGGGCTCGGCTCGGCTTCCGGCCTCAACGGCGCTGACATTCGACAAGGCCGGCAATGTCTATGTGTCGAACTCGTTCCAGGGGTCATTTGGATGACCGGTCCCGACGGCGGGGCGCCGATGAAGTTTGTCGAACTCGCAAACCCTGTCGCCGGAGGCAGCCTCGGGGGTGATTCTGGTCCCGCCGTTTGGCGCCAACGGCGTCGAATTCAACAACGAATACACCGAGATGTACGTCGCCAACACCGCCTATCATTCGATCGTCGAGGTGCCGATGATCTTGAATGTCGACGGGTCCGTCTCGGTCGCCGGGCCGGCGGCGGTTCTGACCACCGGCATCAATGCGCCCGACGGCATCGCTGTCGATCGGCACGACAATCTCTGGGTTGTCGCCAATCAGGAAGACGAGATCGACGTGATCGACCCGAACGCGATCGACTGCGCTCGGGCGCGCTTGCGAAGGTCATCGCCAAACGCGGCGATTTCGAGGGCCTCAGTCGGAACGGCACGGTTCAAGGGCTGCTGTTCCCGGCGAGCCCGGCTTTCAGCCCCGACGGGAAGACCCTCTATGTGTCGAACCTGGCATTGTACCTGCCCTATGCCGGGGTGCCGGAACCGGCGATCAATTCGCCTTGGACGCTCGAGGTCAAGCACTACACGATCGCCGCGGTCGACGCCGAAATCCCGCCATTCCCGAGAGACGCCGACAGCGGGTATCGCTGATGTCGCTGGCAGACGTTGTCCACACCGTGTCGGCGAATGACCGGCTGGGTTCAGACCGCCGGTTTCGACACCGCGCAGCCGACGGATAATCTCGCGCTGGACCCTTACAATCGGATTGACCTGCCCGAGCTATGATCGGCGATCATGTAACCTTGCAGCTGCGCCGGCCGAAGCCCGTATAGATCGGCCGGAGCCGGCGGATCACTCCGTAGCGAGGGTTGGGGTGATGCCGATGCCCCAAATGCGTGATTTCCGAGCAGGTCGGCCAGCCGTGACGGTTTCGCTCGCCTGGCGGATCCTGACCTCATCAAAAGGGGCGGACAGCGCTGGCGCTGGTCGGGATCTTCATGGCGATCCTGCTGGTCTTTATCCAGCTCGGCCTGTTTTTTGCGGTGCCGCAGGGAGGAATGCTGCTGTACGACAATATGCGCTTCGATCTGCTGCTGGTTTCAGACCAGTACGAATATCAGGCGCAGCCGGGCGCCTTCGCGCTGAGCCGGCTCGATCGGGTCCGCGCGTCGCCCGATGTCGCCGCGGCGACGCCGCTCTATTTCGGCGTGGCGAAATGGAAGGGCGGCGAGGGCGGGGTATGGCCGGACCTTTTCGTGATCGGCTTCGATCCGGCCAGTCGACGTCTTTCTGCCCGACAGCATCGACCGGCAGCGCGCGGTGCTCGAGCGACCCGACACGATCCTTGTCGACAGTGCGACGCGGCCGATCTTCGGCCCGCTCACTCCTGGCCGGGTCGTCGAGATCGGTGATCGCGCAGTGACGATCGGCGGGCAATACCGTCTCGGAACCGGGTTTATGGGCCTTGGCGTCGCCCTCGCCAGCGAGCCGAATTTCGCCCGTCTGTTCCCCGGCCGCGGGCTCGGCCAGGTCAATCTCGGCTCGATCCGGCTAAAGCCGGGGGTCGATCCCGACCGCGCCGCGGCTGATTTGCGCAAGCTGCCCGGCGCTCGGCACGCAGATCTTCACCCGCGCGCGAACTGGCCGCCCACGAAACCTCGTACTGGACGACCCGGACCTCGGTCGGGCTGATTTTCGGCTCGGGATTGCTGATCTCGGTCGTGGTCGGGATCATGGTCGTCTATCAGATCGTTTCGACCCAGGTAAGCCGGCAACTGCCGCAATTCGCCACCTTGAAGGCGATCGGCTATGACGACGGCGCGCTCGCCGCCACGGTCGCGGCGATGTCGCTGCTGATCGTCGTCGCCGGCTTTGTCCCGGCGCTGGCGGCAGCCGTTTGGGTTTATCGAGGTCATTCGCCAGCAGACCTTGCTGCCGGTGACGATGACGCCGGGCCATGCCGCCGCGGTGCTGGCCGCCGCGCTGGCGATGGCGGCGATCTCGGCGCTGTTGGCGCTCGGCGGGCTGCGGCGCGCCGATCCCGCCGACGTGTTCTGAGGGAGGGGCCGCCGTTCTTGTCGACCGCCTCTGCCAGTCGCCGGCCGCGGCACGGCTGCGCCCGGTCCCGCTCGCCTGGCGCAACCTTACGGCGAACAAGCGCCGGCTGTTGCGGTCGAGCGCCGGGATCGGCTTCGCGGTACTGCTGATGCTGATGCAGCTCGGCTTCGAGCAGGCGTTTTTCGACAGCTCGCTGCAGGTTATCCGCGGGCTCGACGGCGACCTCTTTCTGCAGAGCGCGCACAAATACCAGTTCGCGACGCAAGACCCGTTTCCCGCCGGCGCCTTGGACACCGCGGCGCGGATGCCCGGGATCGCGACGCGCGCGGCCGCTCTATGCCGACTGGTACGACCTGTTCTGGAAAAACCCGTTCGACGGCAAGGTGTTCCTGGTCCGCGCCTTGGCTTTCGACCCCGACGAGCCGGTCTTTTTGTTCGCCGATGTTAACGCCCAGCGCGCAACAGCTGAATGCGCCCGACACGGTCCTCGTCGACCGTCGCGCCCGCCGCTTTCTCGGCATGGACCGGCCGGCCAGCGCAATCCGAATTGAACGGCGCCAAGGTCAAGATCGTCGGCAGCTTTGCCCTCGGCCCCGACTTTCAGAGCGACGGCACGGTGATCATGAGCGACCGCACCTTTGCCGGCCTGCTGCACGGCGCCGCCGGAAACCCGCCCGGGATCGAGGCCGGGGTGATCAAGCTCGCCCCCGGCGCCGACCCGGTTGCGGTGCAAGCGGCGCTCGAGCAAGCGCTGCCGCGCGACGATCGCGGTCATGACCAAGCCTGAGCTGATCGCGTTCGAGCGCGCGTTTCAGGCCGACGTGTCCTCGGCCGGGCCGATTTTTGCGATCGGGACCGTGGTCGGCTTTGTCGTCGGAATGCTGATCTCGTATCAGATCACCTATACCGATGTGTCCGACCAGTTGCCGCAATATGCGACCTTGAAGGCGATCGGATACCCGACCGTTTATCTGCTGCGGGTGGTGCTCGAGCAGGCGGCGCTTGAACGGGCTCGCGGGCTGGGTTCCCGGCTTGGCTTCTGCAGGCTTCGTGCTTTACCGGGTGATCAGCCGAGGTGGCGTTGCTGCCGATGCGAATGAGCCCCGGCATCACCCTTTTGAGCCTCGGCGTTGACCCTCGGCATGTGCCTGATTTCGGCGGCGATCGCGGTGCGTCGGGTGATCGCGGCCGACCCGGCGGAGGTGTTCTGATGTGCGCTGCCATGGTCGCCGAAGCCGCCGGCGCCGACCCCGGTCGAAGCTCCGTCCGCGCCACCGCCTGCGGTTGCGGTCGAGCGGCCTGGACCACTATTACGGCGAGGGCGCGGCGCGCAACCAAGTCCTGTTCGACAATCGCATCGACGATCCCGCCGGGTCAGCTCGTGGTGATGACCGGCCCATCGGGCGCCGGCAAGACCACCCTGTTGACCTTGATCGGCGCCTTGCGCTCGGTGCAGGAGGGACGGATCGAGGTATTGGGCCGCGATCTGTCGCGCCTCGCGGCCGCGCGACCTCGTCGCGGTGCGGCGCGAGCATCGGCTTCGTCTTTCAAATGCACAATCTGTTCGACGCGCTGACCGCCTTCGAAAACGTCAAGATGGCGATGCAGCTCGGCCACGATCCGCCGAAGCGGATGCGGCAGTCGCGGCATCGAGCATGCTCGAGCAGCTCGGCCTTGGCCATCGGATCGACTATAAGCCGAGGTTGCTGTCGGGCGGCGAGCGGCAGCGGGTCGCGATTGCCCGCGCGCTGGTCAACCGCCCCCGCCTCGTCCTCGCCGACGAGCCGACCGCCGCGCTCGACCGGGACTCGACGCGGATCGTCATCGATCTGCTCAAAGCAGACGACAGTCGAGCACGACGCTGCGGTGATCATGGTCACCCACGATTACCGCATTATCGAATTCGCCGACCGGCTGGTGCATATGGTCGACGGCCGGATCGTGTCCGATGTGGTGCTGCACGATGCGCTGCGGATCTGCGAATTCCTGCGCGCGGTCGATCTGTTCCGGGCACTGACCCCGACCCAGCTGACCGACGTCGCCGAGAAGATGACGAAGCGCCATTTCGCTGCCGGCGAGACGATCATTCGCGAGGGCGAGACGGGCGAGGAATTCTTCCTGATTTCCGACGGGGAAGTCGATGTGGTCCGCGCCGATCATGAGGTCGCGCGGCTGGGCCGCGGCGATTTCTTCGGCGAGGTGGCGCTGATCAGCGGCGAGCCGCGCAACGCCACCGTCCTCGCCACCGAGCCGCTCGATACCTTCGTCCTCGGCAAGTCCGATTTCCAGTCGGCTGTCGAGTCTCGAGCGCGTCGTTTCCGCGAGCAGCTCTACCGCGTCTATTTCGTGCGCCATTGACCGCGCGCCCGGTTGCGCAAAATGGTCGCATCGACTCGTGATCGCGATCCTCCGGCAAGCTTCCCGCCAAGGTCGCTCTTGCCAGGTGCGGCCAACTCGCCTATGCGCAGGCGCGTGGCCGAGATCGCACCCGCCGCCGGGAGAGAGGAGATCGAGTCCGCAGCCGCCGGTAGCACGCCGCGCCGAGGCGCGGCTGCGCGACAGCGAGCTGTTTTTGCTCGTGCTCGCGCTGGGCGCCGGGGTCGCCGCCGGCCTCGGCGTCGTCCTCATCGACTTGCTGCTCGGCCTGGTCCGGCATTTTGCCTTCGACGTCCCGTCGAGGGCCATCTCAGCGAAGCCAACGCCATCGTGGAGCCGGCCCGCCTGATGCTGATGCCGGTTTTGGGCGGTATCTTCGTCGGCCTCAGCTCCCTCCTGCTGCGTCGCTGGCGCCCGCGCGAGGTGGTCGACGCGATCGAGGCGAACGCGCTGTTCGGCGGCCGGATGTCGCTCGGCGACAGCCTCGGCCTGGTCTGGGTGACGATCCTCTCGGGCGGGTTCGGCGCATCGGTCGGGCTCGAAGCGGCCTATACCCAGCTCGGCGCCGCTCTCGCCTCGCGGCTCGGGCGCAGCGTCGATCTGCGTCGCGACGACGTGCGCACGCTGGTCGGATGCGGCGCCGCCGGAGCAATCGCGGCGGCGTTCAACGCGCCGTTGACCGGCGCCTTTCTACGCCTTCGAGCTGATTATCGGCAGTTATACCTTGCAGTCCCTGGCGCCGGTCGGCATCGCCGCCTTGACCGGCGCGCTGGTTGTCCGCGGGCTCGTCGGCTCAAATCCGATCTTTGTCGTCTGGCACGACATCGCCTTGTCGCCATCGGATTATCTGGCCTTTTTCGGCCTCGGGCTGGCCTCGGCCGGGCTCGGCATCCTGACCATGAAGGGGGTGACCTCGACCGAGACCCTGTTTCGCGCTCGCAAGCGGTGCCGCGCTGGGCGCGCCCGGCGCTGGGCGGGCTGATTATCGGCTTGATCGCGCTGCCCTTTCCGCAGGTTCTCGGCAGCGGCCACGGCGGCATCCTGAGCGCGCTGCATTCCGGTTTCGCTCTGCCGTTTCTCGCCGGGCTGGTCGTGGCCAAGATCATCGCCTCGGCGATATCGATCGGCTCGGGGTTTCGCGGCGGACTGTTCAGCTCCTCGCTGTTTCTCGGCAGCTTGTTCGGCAGCCTGATTGGCGGCTTGCTGACGCGGCTCGGGCCGGGGCTTGCCGCCGACCCGCTGATCTATGCGCTGGTCGGGATGGGTGCGGTCGCCGCCGCGATCGTCGGCGCGCCGATGACGATGATCATGCTCGTGCTCGAAACGACCGGCGATTTTTCGGCGACGATCGGAGTCATGGTCGGCGTCGTCACCGCCGCGATCGCGGTACGCCATTGGTTCGGCTATTCGTTTGCGACGTGGCGGTTTCATCTGCGCGGGCTGACGATCCGCAGCCCCGAGGACGTCGGCTGGATCAACGAGCTGCTGATCGGACCGATGATGCGGCGCGACCCGGCGGTTATCTCTGCCGACCTGCCGCTCGACGAGCTGCGCCGGCGGTTTCCGGCGGGCAGCACCAAGCAGGTGTTCGTCGTCGACAGCGGCGGCCGCCTGTCCGGCATCATCGATCCCACCGAGGCCAACGGCTCCGAAGGCGACGGCGCGACGAAAACCGTCGGCGACCCTGGTTTCCGAACCCGCGCCGTATTTGTTGCCGGGCGATGATTTGCGCACCGCCCTCGATCGCTTCAGCCAGGCGGCGCAGGAGACGCTGCCCGTCATCGACAACCCCGATGGACGCCGGGTTCTCGGCTATCTGAGCGAGGCCTACGCACTGCGCCGGTATGCCCACGAGCTCGAACGCCACCGCGGCGCGCAACAGGACGACGCCGGCATCTTCAGCCCCACCGCCGGCGATTCGACGGCCGTGCCGCCAGCGCACAATTAGCGGCGGCAAATCCGCGTTGCTGCGTCGCAAGCGATGTGATGCCGTGGCGTCGGCGACCCGCGTCGGGTTCGCTTTGCCGGGCGTCTAGCGCAAATTTGATGGCACGATTTCGCATGGCTGCGCTACAATGCGTGCAATACTAAAGTCGTCCGGATCGTAAGCCGGCATGAGATGACGGTCCCGCCGGCGAGGCGGGACCTGTGTTCCTGATGGACTACGACATCGCCGGCTTGACCGCAGGTGCAACCAAAGGCTGAGAGGAAGGGCCTACAGTATGGCGCAAGTGGCGCTCCGTAATATCGTCAAGACCTTCGACAAGACCCCGGCGGTGCGGGGAATTGATCTCGACATCGCTGACCGGGAGTTCATCGTGCTGGTCGGGCCGTCGGGCTGCGGCAAGAGCACGACCTTGCGCATGATCGCTGGGCTCGAAGAGTGCACCGAGGGCGAGATCTATATCGGCGACCAGCTGGTCAACGATGTGCCCCCCAAGGACCGGGACATCGCGATGGTGTTCCAAAACTACGCGCTCTACCCGCATATGACCGTGTTCGAAAACATGTCTTTCGGTCTGCGGCTAAAGAAGTTCCCGAAAGCAGGAGATCAAGGAGCGCGTCGAATCCGCCGCCCGCATCCTCGACATCACCGAACTGCTGGGCCGCCGGCCAAAAGCGCTGTCGGGCGGGCAGCGTCAGCGGGTGGCGATGGGCCGGGCGATTGTGCGCAACCCCAAGGTGTTTTTGTTCGACGAGCCACTGTCCAATCTCGACGCCAAATTGCGCGTGCAGATGCGCACCGAGATCAAGAAGATCCATCAGAAGGTCACGACGACGACGGTTTATGTGACCCACGACCAGGTCGAGGCAATGACCCTGGCCGATCGGGTCGTCATCATGAACGCCGGGCGGATCGACCAGATCGGCACGCCGTACGAGGTCTACCACAATCCGAGAACCCGGTTCGTCGCCGGGTTCATCGGGTCGCCGACGATGAATCTGCTGCCCTGCCGTCTGGTCGAGAACGGCAGCGGACTGACTGTCCGGTTGTCCGACTGGCTCTCCTTCCCGGTGCCGCCCGACCGCGAAGCGCAGTACCGGCCGCGGGTCGGCAACGAGCTGCTGTTCGGACTGCGCCCTGAGCACATTACCGAGGCGCGCGGCGACTCGGTGCCCGGTGCGGTGCCGTTCGCAGCACGCCTCGACGTGGTCGAGCCGATGGGCATGGAGACGATGGTTTATTTCATCGTCGACGGGGTCGAGGTGTGTGGCCGCGTCAATCCGACCTCGGCCGGCCTTGTCGGCGAGTCTATGCCACTCGTCGCCGATCTCAACCGCATGCATCTGATCGATCCGCGCACCGAACTGGTGGTCTGATCCCTGCCTTAGATTGCGGGACGCTCACTGCTGGCTAAAGCGTCGATCGAAATGCACCGTGCCTGCGGTACGGTGACGGCCGAGAGGAATGCGGAATGACGCTCACCGGACAGGCGGCGCTGGTCAGCGGGGCGGCGGGCGACATCGGGCGGGCGATTTCGATCGCCTTCGCCGATGAAGGAGCGGCCGTTGCCTGTTGCGACATCGACATGGCCGGCGCGACGCAGACGGCCCGGTTGGTCGAAGAGGCAGGCGGACGAGCACTCGCAATGCATTGTGACGTCGCCATCGAGAGCGACACACGGAAGGCTGCGGCTTCGACCCGCGACGCGTTCGGCCGGCTCGACATCCTGGTCAGCGGCGCTGCACCACACGAGGCGAGCGGCACGGTGCTGGAAACCAGCCTCGCCGATTGGGAGCGGGTTTTGGCGGTCAACCTGACCGGCTCGTTTTTGCTCTGCCGTGCTGTGCTGCCCTTGATGATTGCCGGCGGCGGGGGATCCATCATCCTGATCGCCTCGCAGCTCGGGCGCGTCGGCAGCGCCGGGCGTGCGGCTTATTGCGCGACCAAAGGCGCTTTGATCCAGCTCGCCAAGGTTATGGCAATCGACCATGCGGGCCAAAACATCCGGGTCAACACCTTGTCGCCGGGCGCGGTCGAAACCGAGCGGCTGTTGCGGCGCTACGGCAGCTTCGCGGCGGCGCGCGAGGCACTCGGCCCCAAACATCTGCAAGGGCGTCTTGGTCGTCCGTCCGAGATCGCCGCGGCCGCGGTCTTCCTGGCCGGCGATGCCGCGAGCTTTGTCACCGGAAGCGATCTCCTCGTCGACGGAGGCTACACCGCAATCTGAGCTTCAGGCGCTCAGAGGAGGACTTCGACGAGAAACGGGCCTGGAGCGGCGATCCCTTCGGCCAAGCGGTGATTGAATTCCTCCATCGTCGAGACTCGCCCCGCGGGGACGCCCATTCCCTTGGCCAGAGCCACGAAATCGAGGTCTGGACTGTTCAGGTCGAGCATGTCGAGCGCCTTGCGTCCGGGGTTGCCGGCGCCGACATTAGCGAGCTCGCCGCGCAGGATCGCGTAGGTTCGATTCGAGAACAGCAGGGTGGTGACGTCGAGCCCCTCGCGCGCTTGGGTCCATAAGGCCTGCAATGTGTACATCGCACTGCCGTCGCCCTCCAAGGTGATCACCTTGCGGTCGGGGCAGGCGACTGCGGCGCCGGTCGCGAGCGGCATGCCCAAGCCGATCGAGCCGCCCATGTTCGACAGCCAATCGTGCGGAGCCGCCGAACGTGTCGGCGCGAAAAATCCACGCCCGGTCGTCACCGCCTCGTCGACGACGATCGCATTCTCCGGCAACAGCGCGCCGAGCGAAGCGCCGAGCGCCTCGGGGGTGATCCTTCCAGTCGCCTTTGTCGGCGGCGGATCGTTGACGACTGGGGCAGGGGTCGAACGGGCCCCGACCTCTTCGGCCAACGCGTCGAGCGCGGCGACCATGTCCTCGTCGAGCCGGGCGAGCATATGACCCTGCGCGTCGGGCGGTGCCAGTAGGCTGGGCTTGTCGGGATAGGCGAAGAACGCGACCGGCATCTTGGCGCCGACAAGGATGATGTGCTTCAGCCCGGCCAGCACCTTCGTCGCCTGATCGACGACATACGGCACGCGCTCTAGAAACACCCGCCCACGCCCGCGCTGGGTGCGCGCGTTCGAGCCCTGCGCCATCAGCCGCGCCCCGGTCTTGGCGGCGATCTTGCCGGCAAGATCGAGCCCTTGCTGGCGCAGGGCACGGCCGGTCACCAGGATCAGGCATGGCTCGCCCGAGCGCAACGCGCGCGCCGCCTCAGCGACCGCCTCCTGCGACACCGGTTTCGGTGGGACTGGGGGCGCCACTTCGGCCGGGCCGGAGCCATCGTTCCACGCAGTGTCAGCCGGCAGGATCAGGGTTGCGATCTGTCCCGGCAATTTGCGCGCCGCGGCGATTGCGGCGGCGCCGTCGACGGCGACCGACTTCGCGTCGGGCGAGGTCTTGACCCAATGCGAGGACGGCCGCGCCAGCCCCTCGATGTCGGAGGTCAGCGGCGCGTCGTATTTGCGATGGTAGGTCGCGTGATCGCCGACGATGTTGACCATCGGCGACGACGCCTTGTTGGCGTTGTGGATGTTGGCGAGCCCGTTGGCGAGGCCCGGCCCGAGATGCAACAGGGTCGCCGCCGGATTTTCGCTCATTCGGGCGTAGCCGTCGGCGGCGCCGGTGACGACGCCCTCGAACAGGCCAAGTATGCAGCGCATGCCCTCAACCCGGTCGAGTGCGGCGACAAAATGCATCTCCGAGGTGCCGGGATTGGCAAAGCACACATCGACCCCGCCCCCGACCAAAGTACGCACCAAGCTTTCCGCGCCGTTCATCGACTCTCTCCCCTCGACTGCCGCCGTATTACTCGGATATCGGGCTCGGCGCAGCGTGCCCGCCGCCCGCCCCGGCCGCAAGCCGGGAGGTCGCCTGCAGTGGCCGGCAGGTGGGTCGTGGACCACGCCTTCAAGCTTGTAATGAGCAAGGGTTGTTTTGGCTCGCGCTGGGCGGACCTTCACATCTCCGTGCGCGGGGGATTATCCGCGGTGGTGCGGTGTCATATTCGGTGTCGGGATGGTCCCGGACTGAAGGATCCATTCGATGCTCGCAGCCCCGCGCCTTCTGAGCGTCGCGACCGTCGTTCCGCCTTATCCGCTCCATCAGGACGAGGTGATCGAGCGGGTCAAGCTGCTGTTCGGCGGCGCGCCGGCGCTCGAACGGCTGCTGCCGGTGTTCGTCAATACCGGCATTAACACGCGTTATTCGTGCGTGCCGATCGAATGGTACGACCGTCCCCATGGCTGGGCCGAACGCAAACGGATCTACCTCGCCGCCGCGCTCGACCTGCTCGAAGCGACGACAATCGAGCTGCTCGACCGCGCCGGCCGCTGCAAGCAGGAGATCGATGCCATTATGGTCGCTTCGACGACCGGAATCGCCACGCCGAGTCTGGATGCCCTGCTGATCGATCGCATGGGGCTTCATGCGACGGTGCGGCGGCTGCCGATTTTCGGCCTTGGCTGTGCCGGCGGGGTCATCGGTCTCGCCCGCGCCGCGAGCCAGGCAATATCGGCGCCGGGCGAGACCGTGCTGTTCCTCGTCGTCGAATTGTCCGCGCTGTCGTTTCGACGCGACGACTTCTCAAAAAGCAACATCGTCGCGACTGCGCTGTCGTCGCCGCAGGAGAGCACACCTGGCCCGGGAGCCTCGCGGTGATGGGCTGGGAGGTCGCCGATGACGGTCTCAGCGCGGTCTTTTCTCGCGACATTCCACAACTCGTCGCCACAAAGTTTCGCGAAGTGGTGGCCGAGTTCCTCGCCCGTCACGACCTCCTAATCGACGACATCGACCGCTTCGTCTGCCATCCCGGCGGCGCCAAGGTGGTGGCGGCGCTCGAAAACGCCTTGGGACTGCGGCAAGGCGCGCTCGCCGGCGCGCGCAGCGGGTTGCGCGATTTCGGCAATATGTCTGCGGCCACCGTGATGTTCGTCCTCGAACGCATGCTCGCCGACCCATGGCCTTGGAACAGGCCGCTGATGAACGCGCTGGGTCCGGGTTTTACCGCTGGATTTATGGTGCTCGACAACCGGTGACGGTGCTTTACTGGATGGTTGGCCTCGTCGCCCTGCAGCGACTGGCCGAACTTGCTTGGGCGCGCCACAACACCGCGCGGCTGCGCCGATTGGGCGCGATCGAGGCGGATGCCGTCGGATATCCGCCGTTCGTGTCGCTGCGTGCCGCATGGCTCGCTAGCCTCTTTGTTGGCGCCAGCCGCCATCCAGCCCTGCTGGCCGATCCTTGGCTTGTTCGCGCTACTCCAGCTCGGCCGGCTCTGGGTCATCCTTAGTCTGGGCCGTTGGTGGACGACGAGGGTCCTGACCCTTCCAGGCGCGCCGCCGGTGCAAACCAGTCCATTCGAGTTCGCCATGTTGCCGCTGGCCTTTGGCGCCGTGGCAACCGCGGCGATATTCTCGGCTCTCAACCTGATGCTGATTATAAGGCGCGTCCGAATCGAAGATCGTGCGCTGACCCCGCGCCGAGGGCTGTAACCATCGCCGCCGTATCCCATGCCGCGGGAGCCAAGACGTGGATCGGATTTATAGCCATGGCCGTCGGCATGTTCAAGGCGATCCTTGATATTCAGATTATCGCCAGCTCAGATAGGCCGTCTGCAGCCAGCTCAATTGATCGAGAGCCAGCTCGAGCCCGGCCTGGATCTCGGGTAATGGACCAGCGGGATCAGCGCTCCGCCGCAAAAGCGTTGCACTTTTCGGCGATCTTCCTGATGTTCGACCGGTCGGCGCGGACCCGGGCGACATTGGTCGCCGGCCTCCTGGCGATGCTGGCGCCGACCCTCGGACCGAGCATCGGCGGATTCGTCACCGACCGGTTTCCCTGGCACTGGCTGTTCCTGATTAACGTACCGGCGGGCATCTTCGTAGCCTTGCTAATCGCCCGGACCGTCGAAGTCGACCGGGCCGATCGACGCGGCTTCGGCGCGGTCGATCTTTGGGCCCTGCCGCTGCTCGCGATCTTTCTCGGCGGCCTCGAATTGTTGCTGAAGGAGGCGCCAAAGCGCGGCTGGAGCAGTACCGCGATGCTGCTGCTGGCGGCTCTTTGCTTGGCGTGCGGCGGCGGCCTGGCGCAGCGTTCCTTGCGGCATCCGGCGCCGTTGATCGACCTCCACGCCTTCCGGGACCGTAACTTCGCGCGCGGCTGCTGGTTCAGCTTTGTGCTCGGCATCGGGCTCTACGGGCGAGCTATCTGCTGCCGGTGTGTCTAGGCTTGGTGCGAAACTACGACGCACTGCCGATCGGCAAGATCATGATGGTCACCGGTGCAGCCCAGCTGGCGGTGGCGCCGATCGCTACCCTGCTCGAACCCGCACCGATGTGCGGCTGCTGGTCGCCGCGGGTTACGGGCTGCTCGCGATCGGCTGGGGCGGCAACGGGTTCATGACCTACGAGACCGATTTCTGGGGGCTGTTCTGGCAGCAGACCGCGCGCGGGGCAGCGGTGATGCTGTGCTTGTTGCCGACAACGGCGCTGGCGCTCGGCAGTTTCGATCCAGCCAAGATGCCGAATGGGAGCGGTCAACCTGATGCGCAATCTCGGCGGGGCGATAGGGCTGGCGGTGATCGACACGGTGATCGGACAGCGCGCCGATCCAAGTCGCCGCCCTCGTTAGCCGTCTTCAGGTCGGCGATGCGGTGGCCGCACGCCTAGTCGGGCTGCCGATCGAGCGCTTTACCGGGGTGGCGATCGGGCCGGTCGACGCGGCGACGCGCGACACTCCGGTCACCCCGCGAGCCGTCGTCACCACCCAACCCGACCACTCACCGCGGTTCCGCCTGCAGCTTCGTCAAGTTCGACCGTCGCTTCAGTGCTTGAGGTAAAAAAAAGAGATTAGGTCGCCGGTCCTATGTCGGCCGTCCTGCTCGAAACAGTCTAAATCGCACAAACGTTTGGATTTGGTATGCCTGGGCGCTACCCTAATCGGGCCGGATGGGTGGCCGAGCGGTTTAAGGCACCGGTCTTGAAATTCGATCGCCGCTGTCCCGGCGCGTACTGTTCGGTCCCGAAACGGCATGGTCTGCCTTAGTTTTACGGGTCCACAAATGTTCTTCGATCCGGCCCCATCCCGCTTCGTGCTACCGAGTTCGGTAGCAATTTCGGTAGCAGGTTTCGTGGGACGTTCTCTCGAGCGCGGGCGAGCATCGAATGCGCGGGACCGAGGTTGTGCTGCGGGGCCTGCTTGCTGAATTGCCGCGCCAAGAAGGATGCCTGTACGTTTTGCCTGCCGAGCGCGGCGACGGACATTTCGTCGGCATCCAGAAGCCTTGGCAGCGCATCCGAGGGGCGGGCCGAACTCGACGATGTCCGCATTCATGACCTTCACCACAGTTTCGCCTCGATCGCCGTCTCGGGCGGCGACAGCCTTTATCTCATTGGCAAGGTGCTTGGGCATCGTCAATCTCGAGCCACCGAGCGGTATGCACATGTCAAAGACGACCCGGTTCGGGCCGTCGCCGACCGCACCGCCGAAAGGATCGCGGCCATCATGGAGCGCAGCAGGGCGACCCAAGCCGTTCCACTACAGTCCTCAAAACCGCCGAACAAGACTGCCGGGTAACGAACTCAGGGCGGGGACTATTTTCCGCCGGTGATAGTGTGCTGAAGGTTCAGCAATTAGGGAGCCGCCGCAGGCGGCCATGGCATGCTGGTAATGTCTGACGTCACCGACCCGTGAAGGGTGCGAGTATGACCAAGGGCGAGGATAAGGCGGGAGTTATCGACCGGAAAGGATTGCTGGAGCGGGACGAGGACTTTGTCCGGGCGGCGGTGGAAGGAGTGGTGCAGGCGGCGCTCGAGGCCGAGATGACCGAGGCGATCGGCGCCGGCAAGGGGGGAGCGCACCGAGACGCGGCTATCGTATCGCAGCGGTTATTGCGGGCGCTCACTGATCACTCGGGTCCGAACGCTAGAGCTGCGGGTGCCACAGGATCGGCTAGGGCGGTTCTCCACCGAGCTGTTCGAGCGCTATCAGCGCTCGGAGAAGGCGCTGGTCGGCACCCTGGCGAAGATGTCTGTGCAGGGGGTTTCGACGCGCAAGGTCAAGGCGGTAACCGAGGTATTGTGCGGGCACAGCTTCTCGGCCGCGGCGATCAGCGCGATCAACAAGTCCCTCGACCAGAGCCTGCGTGCCGTCGCCGAGCGGCGGCTCGATGAGAACTTTCCCTACCTGATCCTCTGCGCGCTACGAGGAGGTGCGCGAGGCCCGGGTTATCGTCAGCCAGGCGGTCCTGGTCGCGGTGGCGGTCGACGAGGGTGAAACTCTCTCTCGGATCAACGACTGGCCAAAGGCCCAAGCCGGAGATCGCGCCATTTCGCGCCAGGACGCATCTGTGGTTTTCAGGTCGTGCTGTTCAACTGCGTCCAGAGCGCCGCAAACCCATCAATCATACCGTTAGGCCAGTTCCGGAGCCCCCTCGGTGACGGTTTCGAGTTGGCCGACGGTTTCCCTGCCAAACAACACGGGAACAAAAGCGCCAATCGACGCAACAATCGCCAAGGTACCGAAAAAGATCACCGGCGAACCCGTGTACGGCTCCAACATGAACGGCGCGACCACGCCGGCGCCGAAGCGCCCGCACGACTCGCCAAAATATTGCCCGCGGCCGCGCAAGGCCGTCGGGAACTGCTCGGAGAGATAAACCCGCACTGCAGTGAAGGTCGACAGCACGGTGAAGCCGGTAATCAGCGCTCCGGCGACAAAGACGACGGTCGCGTAACGTCCCGCGGAATGTGCCACGGCCATCATCAGAAGACCGGGGAGCGACCCAGCGAGGCAATAGGCGATCGTCCACCGCCGGCCGATGATTTCCATCAGGAAACCGGTGAAGCCCTTCCCCGGGATGCTCGCCAGGAAGACGAGCGAACTCAGCCCAAAACTCAAGGTGACGGCGGCTCCCTGATCGATCAGAGCCTTTGGCAACAAAATCGAGATTGTAAAAAAGGAAACCTGCGCACAGACAAGACTCACGATGCCGACCACGGTCCAGCGCAGCTGACCCCGGCGAAAGAGTGCCGAGAACGACGGCAGCTGTTCGCGCGCCGGCTCGACGTTCTCTTTGAGCTCCGTGACCGTCAGCGGCGCCACGCGATTCCCGGACCGGCCGATGATCCGGTTGACGATGGTGACGGCTGCCTCGGGGTTGGCCCGCCGCAGAAACCAGCGCGGGCTCTCGGGGATCAGTAAATAGACCAGCACCGGCACAATGAACAGCCCAAGAACGGCCGGCACAGCTAAGAGCCGGAAACCGTTCGGGTTGCCTGCAACCATAAAGCCGACCAACGGCACCAAGGTGAACGAACTAGCCAGCATCATCTCGTAGATTGCACCAAAGGTGCGCCGGTGCTGCGCCGGCATCAGCTCGGCGGCGATCGGGAATGGCGCCGAGGCGGCAAACCCGATGGCAAGACCGGTCAACAGGCGAATGATGATCAAGTGCTCGCCGTTTTGCGCCAGCGGGATCAACAGGGTGAAGAAGTTGATCGCCGCCACTCCAAGCAGCATGACGGTGCGGCGGCTCCAGTGGTCGGAAATCGCCGCGGCGGTAAATCCGCCGACGCAGGCCGCCAGGCTCGAGGCGACGGCGAGCAGGCGGATCTCGCCGGGAGCGATGTGCAGCGGCTTTTTGGCCAGCACCAGCAGCGTGCCGGTCATCGAACCGTCGTAGCCGTCGACCAGCGCGACAAACCCGAGCACAAAGATCACCCCTAGGTGAAACGGGCTGAACGGGATGCTGTCGAGCTTGCTGCCGAGCACATGGCTGGCGGCGGGAAATGCTGTTCTGGAGAAGCAGGGGACTTCTGACATGACGCTCTCCCGATGGCATGCGATGCGCGGGTGTCGGATCACGCTTGCGTCTAGCGGGCAGCCGCGCACGGGGGACTGAACTCTGACAGGAAGCCGTTTGCCGATAAAGCGATCGCGTTGTTTAACGGTAACACGCTAGCTTTAGAGCGACGCGGAGAAACAGCACGAGACACAGACCGCTTCCTGCCTCGCGGGCTCCCGGTAGTTTTCCGGCCGTGGGACGGGTGGCGTCGCTCCCGGTGTCATCGCCGGGGAGGTCGACGCGGCGACCTCGCCGCCAGAATGAGTGATCCGTGCCACGCCTCGCGACGTGTGGGCCGATAAATCGGCGGTGCCCACCCTCGGCAGGATAATTCCGTCGGTGCGCTACCGCAGAGCAGTAAAGCCGGCTGTTGTCGGTGCCACATCGCCGGTTGAAAACAAGGACCTAATCACCGTTATCGGCACGCGCCGGCGTCGCATGACTTTTATGAGGGGGTTGAAAAACTCTGGCTGCTGCACGGATTCGGGAGAGATGCTTTTGCAAACGATCCGGACTTGCGGTGAGTTCGAAAGATATCGCTTGCTGTGCGAGCCGTTGCGCGATGTCTGTAAGCGTCAGCTGAGGGTCGTCTTGCGCTCGGCGTGTTGAGCTGGATGCTGCCGCTCTTTTGCGGGCGGCGGTGCAATGGATGACGCGGGGCTGGTCGATAAGGAGGACCTCGGGAGTACTCATACGAGGGCTCGCGAGGTCCGCGGCGAGGTTCTCACCGGTCCGGAGCGGCGGCGACGCTGGAGCCTCGAAGAGAAGCTTCGGATATTGGCGCAGAGCGTGGCGCCAGGATCCTCGCCCTCGCTGGTTTGCCGACTGCACGGGATCAGCAGCGGCCAGCTTTACACCTGGCGCCGGCAGTTCCGCACCGGCGAGCTGACCGGGTTTGCGCCGGTGAGATTGGCCCCGCCGGTCGAGGAGCTTCCACGGGCCGCTGCGCCGGTTGATCCGGTGCCGACACTGCCCGAACCCGATCGGCCGGCAGACGGGATAATCGAGGTGGAGCTGCCCTCGGGGGTAAAGCTGCGCCTGACCGGCGCGGTCGACGAGGTGGCATTGCGCCGGGTCTTGTCGGCGCTGTCGTGATCGGCATTCCGGGCAATGTCCGCGTCTATCTGGCGTGCGGCGTCACCGACATGAGGAAAGGCTTTGACGGGCTGGCGGCGCGGGTTCAGACGACCTTGCGCCTCGACCCGCATGGCGGCGCGCTGTTCGTGTTCCGCGGTCGCCGCGGCGATCTGATCAAGGTGCTGTGGTGGGACGGGCAAGGCCTGTGCCTGTTTGCCAAGCGGCTGGAGCGCGGCCGGTTTTTGTGGCCGCAGGCGAAGGACGGGTCGGTGGTGCTGACGGCAGCGCAATTGTCGATGCTGCTGGAGGGCATCGATTGGCGTGCGCCACGCCGCAGCTGGGCCCCGGAGGTGGCTGGTTGAACAGCGCGACATAGTGACTCAGGCGGGTACGATGTCGCCGCTGCTCAATGAGCGCGGGAGTAAACTCTTGGTTGATGCCGGACGCTGCTGACCCCGTTCAAGAGATCGCCGAGCTGCGCGCCCTGCTGGCCGAACGCGAGGCGGAACTGGCGGTGGCGCGGGCCGAGCTGACCGGCGCCCGGCTGCGGATCGAACAGTACAAGGCTCAGCTTGCCCAGCTGCGGCGCATGCAATTCGGGCGCTCGTCGGAAAAACTCGACACTCAGATCGCGCAACTCGAGCTGATGCTCGAGGATCTGGAAGAGAGCGAAGCGGCACGCACAGCGCCGGCGGCACAGCGTGCCCCCGATCAGCCGCGCCGCGAACGGCGCCAGCCGGTGCGGCGGCCGCTGCCCGATCATCTGCCGCGCGAGGAGATCGTGCATGATCCGGGGTCGGTCTGCCCGGGCTGCGGCGGCACCCGCTTTACCAAGCTCGGCGAGGACGTGACCGAGGTCTTGGAGAAGATCCCGGCCCGCCTCAAAGTGATCCGCCATATTCGGCCCAAGCTCAGCTGCCGCTGCTGCGAGCGCATCGTGCAAGCGCCGATGCCCGATCTGCCGATCGAGAAGGGCCGGCCGGGGCCGGGCCTGGTCGCCAATGTCGTGGTCAGCAAATACCTCGACGGGCTGCCGCTCTACCGTCAATCGGCGATCCTGGCGCGCGAAGGCATCGAGATCGAGCGCGCCACCCTGGCCGACTGGGTCGGGCATGCCGCCTGGTGGGTGACGCCGCTGGCCGAGCTGATCGGCGCGCATGTCATGGCGGCGCCGATCATCCACACCGACGACACGCCGATCGCGGTGCTGGCGCCCGGCAACGGCAAGACCAGGACCGGGCGGCTGTGGACCTATGTAGTTGACGAGCGGCCCTGGCAAGGCGGGCGGGCACCGGCAGCATATTATCGTTTCAGCCCCGACCGCCGCGGCGAGCGGCCGCGCGATCATCTGGCCCTCTTTCGCGGCGTGATCCAGGCCGACGCCTTTAGCGGCTACGAGGCCCTGACGCGACCGCCATCCGCCAAAGACCAGGTCGGCCGAGGGCCGCCGCTGATCCACGCAGCGTGTTGGGCCCATGCGCGGCGCAAATTTTACGACGTGTTCGAATCGACCAAGTCGCCGATCGCCGAGGAAGCACTGAAACGGATCGGCGAGCTCTATCGGATCGAAGCCGAGATCACCGGCCAGCCGGCCGAAACCCGGCTAGCGGCGCGCCAGAACCGTGCCGTGGCGATCCTCGATGCCTTGCGCGACTGGCTGACCGCACAGCGCCGCCGGCTGTCGTCAAAGAACGCGCTCGCTAAAGCGATCCAGTACGCGCTGAGCCGCTGGGAGGCGCTGACCCGCTATGCCGGTAATGGCCGGCTCGCCATCGACAATAATGTCGCCGAGCGGGCACTGCGCGGCATCGCCATTACCCGCAAGAATTTCTTGTTCCTCGGATCCGATGCCGGCGGCGAGCGCGCCGCAATCCTCTACACCGTGCTGGAAAGCGCCAAACTCAACGGCCTCGATCCGCAGACTTGGCTCGCCGATGTGATCGATCGCATGGCCAAGGGTCACCCGATCAACCGGCTCGGCGAACTGCTCCCATGGAACTGGAACAACCAAACCGCCAGCCTCGCCGCCTGACCGGTGTTGTGGTCCTCAGCTGACGCTTACCGATGTCTTGAAGCTCTTGCTGTAAGATTTCGTTGGTTAGGACTATGCCGTGCTTCTCGAGGTGGCGCGGCGGTTTTTGCTGCCAGCGTGGCAGAAACTCGCTTAAGAGCCTATCGCTATACGCTTACGTTCGCGAGCGATCTTCATACGCGACCGATCGGTTTTCGATGAGGAAATAGAGCGTTTCAAAAGAAAGCTAGACAAATACTGCAAGGTCGCCCGTGCCACGATCCAGGGGGTAGAAAAGACGTCCGTCGCACTTCTCGTCCGTCTTTGCCGACGCTTCACCGTCTTCAGTTTCTACTGTGATGTCGAATGGACCCAACGCCTCGACCGGGGCGCGCAGCCGCGTGGAAATCTGATCCCTGAGTTCGTCATGACCGATGTCGAAAAGCTCCGACGGCAACTGAACCTGGCGGCTGCTGAAGCGATAATTTTCGACTTGGATCTCGACATACTGGACCTGCGAGTTAAACACCCGAAGCGCTCGTGAAATGTCGAACGGTTGTGGAGGATTGGTTTTCAAATCGGCCTTAAGGGCTGTCGCCGCCGCGGGCGCGAGGGCCTGCGCTCCAATCTCTGGCTGGTGCCGTTCCTCCGTCCTGCCGGCACCCGCCGCTTCCGCTAGCCGCTCAACGGGCTCTCCCGACAGGACAATTGCATTCGGTTTCTCAACCGAGGTCGAACGCGCTTCAATCAGCAGTGGGACTGGGAAGAACACCATCGTAACGTCGTCCGAAATTACGACTCCGATTCGAATGCCGTGCTGAACCCGAAGATCCAATAGGTTCCGCTCAGACGCAGCGCGCAGAAGGTCAAAGGCGGCCTCAGTACCGTAGCCCAGTCGATATACCTCCGGGTCCGCGTCGAGGATTACGGTGGCGCCGTCGAACCCCTGATCGAGGCGAGCTGCGAGCGCCTGCGTGACGGTCTCCCTAAGCGCCGGGCACACGATTACGAGACGCCGCCGCGCCCGTGAGACAAGTTCGACCAGCTTGTCATCGGAAGCCACTGAAAGGTTCGGTCCATATCCGTCATGCGAATGGCCCCTCGCCAGCGTTACATAAGCGACGTTTTGCTCAGTATATCGAGGTGTGCATTTTGAACAGATCGCTTCGCTTCCCGCATGGATCTGGGGGGCCTCGCGATTGTTGGTGGCCTCAATCTCGGCGGCTCGGTCGAGTTGGTTCATAATCCCATCTAGGTGATGGAATTGGCCATGGAGAAGGGTGCCGGCATGGTGCTGCTCCCAGTCTCGTGCCGACGGGCGCTTGTCGATTTGTCGGACGACGTGGCCACGCGGGTGCAAGCGTTTTTCTACCTCGATGCCGCAGACGCATTGAGGAAGGCGTTGAACGAAGGTTAGGTCATCTGGGACAGGTCACGTTCCCGGAAGGCGCCCGACTGCTGGCGGCGACCAGGATACGATCCTTGATAAGGCGGCGGATCGGATGTTCGGTGTCGCCGCGCTTGGTTGCGGCTTGGGACATCATGCCTCGACGCGTACGAGCAAGCTCTACGACCGTACCTATTCCGTGCAACCGGCATCTCGGCTTCCTTTGAGGCTGACGGGACGGCTAGTGGCCGGCATTGCCTTGGGCGGGAAGCAGCGAGCGAGCGACTGCCCACCTCAGTCGAGGTGGTAGCGCCGCTTCGCCGTGCCGCTGTAGGATGACTTGGCGGATGCCTATCTTGACGGCCTCGGTTTCAAGCGTCGCAACGGGGATCTGCCACGGTGCTCACTGCGGGGAAGGTCCGGTGCTTGCGCGTGGCTCCGCGCCTCCCATCCTCTACGCTGCGCGTCATGGCCAGGAAGTTGCCACGTCGGGACGGGAAAGCAGGCTCACTGATCAAACTGGAAAGCTGCGTTTAGCGTGGCCGCTGAATGCCTGCGCCCGTGATGCATTTTTACTCCGGCTCGCCGATGCATTTTCTCTCCGGCATTGACACGCGTCCGCCCGCTTCGAAATATCCCTTCCAGCTTCAGGGCGCAGGCATGCTCGTAGAAATCCCGGCCGCGCCCGGCCTGATAGTCGCTGTATTGAAGCGGCGAACCCACTTGCGACAACAGCGCGCGAAGACCCTCCTTCCGCTCGTCGAGCGGCTTCAGGCCAATCGCTTCGCCGTCCAAGTAGAGCAGGTCGAACAGGAAAAAGACCAGGGCCTTGGCGTTGCCCGCGTCCGACGCGGTCTGAATGAGGCTAAACGACGTCGTGCAGTCGGGGCGCACGCCGCAAAACTCGCCATCGAGATAGGCTTGCCGGGCTGGGACGGACATTAGAGCCGAGGCGATCGCCGCGTATTTATGGGTCCAATCCAGGCGGTGCGCGTCAGAAGCCGGACTGCGCCCCGGCCCAGCCGGGCATGCATCCGGTACCCGTCGTATTTGATTTCGTGAAGCCACTCCGGTCCGTCTGGCGGCTGGTCAACCACCCTGGTCAGTTGTTGGTTTGACCCAACCGGGGAGGGCCGTTGCTTCGGCGCGCCGCCCGTCCGCGAGCGATCGTGTCATGCCTTGGATACAATCACCAGATCGCAGATCGATCCTGGTCAGACCTACCTGTTCACCTGCCGCATGATGTTCGTCCACCGGTCGACCATCGGCAGCACCGTGTCCGCCTTCTCCGGCGGGAACATCGGCACCACGCGTCCGACCCCCATCTCCGCCAGGCGTTTCACCCGGTCAAGATCCTCGCCGAGGCCGAACAAGGTGATTTCGATGGACGCCGGATCGCGGCCGGCCTCCCGCGCCATCTCGCGGAATTTCGGCAGGACCTCGGCGAGATCGCCGCGGGCCGTTGGAATCCAGCCGTCGCCATAGCGGATGGCGCGCCGCGCGCCATGCGGGAAAGCGCCGCCGACATGGATCGGCGGATGCGGTCTCTGCACCGGCTTGGGCCTGGCGATCATCGGATCGAAATGGACGAACTCCCCATGGTATTCCGATTCCGGTTTCGTCCAGATTTCCTTCATCGCCTCGATGGACTCGCGCATCCGCTTGAAGCGGCTGGCATAGACGGTGCCGTGGTTTTCCATTTCGTCCTGGTTCCAGCCGCCGCCGACGCCAAACAGGAACCGTCCCTGGCTCACCTGGTCGATCGAGGCGACCAGCTTGGCGGTCTGGATTGCGTCGCGCTGCTGCACCAGCAGCACGCCGGTGCCGAATTTGATCTCTTGGCAACTTGGCTGGCCGCGGCCAGCACCACGAACGGGTCCATGGCGTCGGCGTACTGTTTGGGCAGGTCGCCTCCCCCCGGAAACGGCGTCTTGCGCGACAGCGGGATATGCGAATGCTCGGGCGCCCAGACCAACTCGAAACCGCGCTCCTCGAGCGCCTGGGCAAGCGCCATCGCCGACATCGAATACTCGGTAAAGAACATCGCGCCACCGAAATGCATGCCACTCTCCCTGGCTAATCCCCGGTCTGACGGCTGACGTTAGCGGGTGGCGTCGGCCGACGCCATCGATTAGCTATTTACACAACACGCGGTGTCACTTCGGAACCGCATCCTCGCCTGGCCGACGATCGGGAGAGAGGGCTCAAATGGAGAGGGAAGAGAACGCGGGGGGATTCTCGGGCGAGGCGGTTAGGTCGCGCAAAGTCATCCATATCGACATGGACGCGTTTTACGCATCGGTCGAACAGCGTGACAATCCGGAGCTGCGCGGGAAGCCGGTCGCGGTCGGCGGATCGCGCGAACGCGGCGTCGTCGCGGCCGCGAGCTACGAAGCGCGGAAGTTCGGCGTGCATTCCGCGATGCCGTCGATCACGGCCAAGCGGAGATGCCCCGATTTGATCTTCGTAAAACCGCGCTTCGATGCCTACAAGGCGATCTCGCTGCAGATCCGGGAGATCTTCGCCGAATATACACCGATCGTCGAGCCATTGTCGCTCGACGAGGCGTATCTCGATGTCACCGAAAACCTCAAGGACATCGCCTCGGCGACCCACATCGCGGAACAGATCCGGGCGAGGATCCGCGCCGAAACCGAACTCACCGCTTCGGCCGGCGTCTCCTACAATAAGTTCCTCGCCAAGCTTGCCTCGGATCACCGCAAGCCCGACGGGCTCTTCGTCATCACGCCTGCGATGGGCCCGGCATTCGTCGAGACCCTGCCAGTCAGAAAGTTTCACGGCGTCGGACCTGCGACAGCCAATAAGATGAAGCGGTTCGGGATCGAAATCGGGCTCGACCTCAGGGGGCAGACCTTAGCCTTCCTACAGCAACATTTCGGGAAAGCGGGCTCCTACTATTACTGGGTTGCGCGTGGCGTCGACGAGCGGCCTGTCCGTGCCGACCGGATACGCAAGTCCGTCGGCGCCGAGAACACGTTTCCCGCCGATCTCTTCACCTACGAAGCCGCGCGCGATGCGCTTCGAGAGATCGTCAACAAAGTGTGGGAGTACTGTGAGGGCTCCGGTCTTCGCGGCCGCACAGTTACGCTCAAGGTCAAGTTCGCTAACTTCCAGCAGATCACCCGAAGCCGCACCGGTCAGATGCAGATCAGGACGCGAAGCGAACTCGAACGGCTCGGTAACGCTCTGCTCGAACCTCTCTTTCCTGTCGCCAAAGGGGTTCGGCTCCTCGGGGTCTCATTGTCTTCACTTGTGCCGGAAGAGACTGAACGCGAGCGCCAGGTCATCTTCTCCCTCTAAGTCCACCGTACGGCAAGGAGGTTTGAGCGCCCATTATGCACCGAGCGTTTCGTTCTCGCGCCGACCCGCGGATTTGGAGGGATGACGGAATAGAGGGAGGATTGCGATGTCAGACGTTTCCGAAGATGGGTGCGCCCGCCGACGCCGCAAACTGGGCGCAGCGATGGGTTGGACTTGCTTCGGAAAGGTGGGGAGTTCCCTGTGAGCTATGAGGAACTCGATGACGCAGCAACGACGGTTTACGAAGGAATTTGCAGAGGAAGCGCTCCGCCTTGTGCAAAGCAGCGGGCGGACGCAGCGCGAGATCGCCGGTGATCTTGGGATTGGTCTATCGACGCTGGTCCGCTGGATCGAGCGGAGCCGGGATCGGCATGCTGTCGACCCTTCGGCAGCGGAGGGCGATGTCACGGCGGAGCTGAAGCGGCTGCGCCGTGAGACCCTCGAAACTGCGGCGCGCGCCATGGTTGAGGATGATTTCGCCGATCGCGTGCTGCCTTTCGATCGCGAGGCCGCGGTTGCCTATGGCGATCTCTTCGCCGCGCGGCGGCGCGTTGGCCGCCCAAGCAGCACCGCGGATCTGATGATCGCGTCGATCGCTTGCGCAAAAGCGGCCAGTGTCGTCACTCGCGATGTTGGGGATTTCGAGCACTGCGGCCCCACGGTGATCGATCCGTGTACGGCGTCGTGAATACTGAGTGTTCCATCCGCCAGCATGGTGGCGCCCGACTGGCTGCAGAAAGCCTGGACAGGCGCGCGGAGACGCGGGCTCGAACTCGCTGACGCCTGCTGATATCGACGCTGAGATCAGCGCGTAGCGGCGCAGGCGGTCGGTCGTAAACCACCGATGAACATGGGGCCCTCCCCTTCCCTGCGGTCAGTTCACCGGACCGGACGGTGTTGTGTCTGAGAGCTGCCGGACGGCATCGGTGATCCTTCGCCACGTCACGGCGCCGTGGTGATCGCTCTCGCCCGCGAGCTTGTCCGCGCGCGCGGCGCTTTCCCTATGGGCGTTCTCGCCATAGCGCTTGAGCATCAGGCTCGCCCGCCCGCCAGATGTCGATGTCAGTTATCACCGGATAAAACGTTTGGTGAGCTGGCGCCCTGAGACATGTCAGCAATCTGCACCGGCTGGCGCGGCTCTGCGGCCTTGAGCTGGTCGTATTCGGCACGCACTGCTTCGGCGCCATAAACCCGTTCCAGCCGGCGCACCGTGAAATGGCCGCGCGCCAGGCCGTGGTACTGCTCGATAAAGGCAAGGTTGACCGCGGCCCCGCCGACGGCGCCGATAACTGCCACTCCCTGAAACGCGAGCTTCTGAGAGACGACGGCGGTAAACCGGGCAACAATCGGCGCCAGAGCGCGATGCATCAGCGCGGAATTGCTGTGCGCGGCGCCTTTGCGTACAAGCGTATCCGCGGCCAGCGCCAAACCCCGGGCGAGCAATGCCCGCAACGCGAAATAGCCGCCCTCGGCACCGTCCGGTGCAGCGATGCCGGTGTGCCCCAGCGCGAAGACTTCGAGACAGGCGAGCCGGGTGCGAGGATCGGCAAGGTCTTCGCCTTCTTCACGGGCGATTACGGCGATCGTGCGCAGCATGATCGCGGTTGATACCGGCAACTCGATGGGCAGCGCGGCGAGGCCAAGGGCGCCGCCCACCGCTCCCGAAGCCGAGGCCAGTGCCGAATGCACGACCCGCCCGGTGATAAACCTCTGATCGCGCAGGCTGAACAAAGCGATGTCGAGCGCCCGCGTGAGGGCGGCCTCCGCCGCTTTGGCAACAATCGACGCCGCCGGGCGCGGCAATGCCCGCGCCACCAATTCCGCCGGCCGGCCGGCGAGTGTCGTCATCCTGCCGGCGAATCCCGGCTCCTCAAGCCGCTTTATCGCCGCCGTCAGCGCAGCACGATCCACATCCGAGAAATCCATGCGCCTCTAGCTGGCCGCGACCGCCCCGCTACGCAAGACATCCGCGCAAAGTGATCTGGTGATGTCAACCGAGCGCTGCTAAAAATTCGATAAGGCCCCTGCCCTGCCCGTTCGACGGATGTTCCTCTGTCTTCGTCTCCGATGAAACAGACGATGATTCAACTTGCAGGCGATAAATGACCTTATCAATCGCAAGATCGGTGATGATCGAAGAGTGGTCACCTCGAACTGTCTGGCAACCTGGACGAAGTCAGTAGGCCGGAAAGACCGCGTTGGCAGAAGACTGTGGTCCCCTATATCACGTAGAGCGTCGGAAGCCTTCGCCCTCTAATCGGTGCCGTCGCTTGGTCAACCTTGGCCGTCTTGATCGCGTTGCCCGGCACCCAAGCTCCAGGGTGGTTTTTTCTCGGGGCTGCCGGAAGAGTTTCTGGTGTGTCGCCGACGGCAGAGGCCGCGCGGCGGCGGGCGGCTCGGTGCTCGTGGATGATACGATCGCGGCGTCCCCGGTCGAGCCTGCGGTTCCGCAGGTGCCGGCTCGCGCTCGCGGCGCGTTCGGGTCTGCGGATACTCGAAGTGCCGATGCCCTATCAGCGCCGCAGCGGCGGCGAATCCAAAGTGGCCGGCACCGTTCGCGGATCGCTACGCGGGGTGGCGCATCATCGCGACCTTTCTGCGCGTTGCCGCCACGCCGGCGCGCGATTACCGTGCGGAACACCGTTGACGCGGTGAATACGGCAGCGCTCCGACCGCTCGTCGACGAGCCGAAACCGTTTATCCGCGGCGCCTCGTAGGATGGTCCCAATATTGACGCTCAGCGGCTTCCAAAACAGGGCCTGCGCACGACGGGTACGGAGAAGTTCGGCAGTCCGACTGCAACAGCCGCAGTGGCCGCTTAGGGGCAACTCCTACCGGATCCGCGCCTGGACGATGCCGTCGGCGACGCTCAACGGGGTGGCGCCGGTCGCGGCGGCGCAGCGCAGCACATCGCGAGTGATTGCGCCAATGCGCGAGACCGAAGCGAGCACCGCGTCGGGCTGGTCGTCGATGGTTTCCTGGTGGAAGTCAATGACGCCACCGGCATTCGCCAGATAGTCCGGCACGAACACGATGCCGCGTGCTGCCAATGCCGCGTCGTGCCGCGCCTCCGCAAGCTGGTTGTTGGCGCCGACGCAGACGACGCGACAGCGCAAGCGGGGGATGGTCGCGTCGTTGAGCACTGAGCCAAGCGCCGTCGGGGCGAACACGTCGACGTGCTGCGCATGGATTTCCTCGGGTGCCGCCAACGTCGCGCCGTTGGTGGCGGCGGCCTGCGCGCAGCGGTTCTCGTCAAGGTCGCTGACCACCGATACCGCCCCCGCCTCCGACAAGTATCGGCACATTGGCATACCGACATTGCCCAGCCCTTGGACGGCGACTCGCAGCCCCTCCAAGTCACTGCGGCCGAGGCAGACCTCCGCGGCGGCGCGCATGGCCTCGAACACGCCGAACACGGTCACGGGCAAGGCCTGCTGCGCGGCCGCCGTCGTCCCTGCAGTATGGCGCCTCACTTCTCGAATGATTGCCAAGTCCGCGAGGGTAGTGCCCACGTCGTCGGCGGTGATGTAGCGGCCGCCGAGCCCCTCGATGATGCGACCCACGGCGTGCAGCAGCGCAGGCGTCTTGTCGCGCCGCGGGTCGGCGATGATCACCGACTTGCCGCCGCCATAGGGCAGTCCGCAGATCGCTGCCTTGTGGGTCATGCCGCGCGAGAGGCGCAGCACGTCGGTCATCGCGTGCTGTTCGCTGGCATACGGATACATCCGGCAACCACCGAAGGCCGGGCCGAGCGTGGTATCGTGGATCGCGATCAGGGGCGCAGGCCGCTGGCCGCATATTGGGCGAACAGCAGCGCCTCATGGCCGTCATAGTCGGAGTGACTGAACATCTCTCACCGTGCCGTCGGCGCGCGGCGCATGAAGGAAAGCGCCACGAGACGAGATTGGCTTTGTGTACGAGGATGAAGTCTCTTCGGCATCGGCTTGACTCAAATAGGTGTCGTGCGCTTCTAAGCTGTCGGTTGGAAACAAATCAGAGAATCCTATTTCACCGAGCCGTCCTGCTCCGCTGGTTCGCTATCCATGCCCTCCGCTCATCTCGAAAGGCAGAATCGGGAACAGTGGCGGGCCGTAGATCGCGGCGGTGGCGAGTCGAGTGGTACGGGGTGGGGCATCCCGGAAACGGCACACGGCCAAAATCAAGAGGAACGTCCGCCCCTGGCTCGGTCACCCGGACTGATTTCTTTATCTTGCCCGGGTCGAAAATCATCTTTGCCCGGTTCAAAAATCGTGGGGCTGCGGCCGCTGTTCTCTTTATCCACGAACGCGTCGGCTATTTCGCGGACGCCGCCACAGAGCCGGCGTTTTGCAGCCACGGACTCCCATCCAGAACTGTTGTGCTACCGCGCCTGCGGGACACCCGCGCTGTCGGCGTCGATTTTCGTCTGCAGTGGACCGGATTTCTTACCGACAAGCCACCGCAATATGGAACGCGTCGGGTTGCGACTCTGTTTTGCGCCGATTTGCGGCCATTGGGGTTGACGCCTACGCCGCTGCTCGCGCCAGAGCCGTGACGCCTACCTCCCCTAGATACCGCTCAAGCGCCGATACGTTGTCCGCGCTAACGATGGCGCCAACATAGCCGTCCGGCCGGACCAGTACCCACTCGCCGGACGACAAGCCGTAAGCGTCGCGGAAATGGCCGGCGTCATCCACCAGATCGCCGCGCGCGCCAACCGTACGAACGTGCAGACCGGGGCGCGGTGCGACGGCAGCGCGGTCGGCTTCGTAGCCGAGCAGGATCCAGTGCGGACCGCGGAACAGCGAAAACAGGCGGGTCCGCTGGCCTGCCGCGCCACACATCGGCGCATCCGGCGCCCGCTCGCCAGCCTGCAGACCGTCACGCTTGCGTATCTGCAACGCCAGCGATGTGCCCAGGTATCCGAGGTCCAACTGCCGCGTCTCGCGGCCGCGGCGCATCGGCCCCTGCTTCCCTTCATCAAGCAACCGCTTCGCCATCCCGAGCATGCCGGCCGCGATCGCGCGGCGCTCCTCCTCATAGGTCGCGAGCAGTTCCTTCGGCGCGCCGCCCAGCACGGCCGCAAGCTTCCAGCCGAGATTGTAGCTGTCCTGCACGCTAGTGTTCAGGCCCTGCCCGCCGGTCGGGGGATGGATGTGCGCGGCGTCGCCGGCCAGGAACACGGGGCCGACCCGATAGCGGTCGGCAAGACGTGCGTTCATCGAGTATGCGGATGCCCATACAACCGATCGAATGACAATATCCCGGCCGGTCCTTTCGGCGACCATCGCGGTTAGTCCTTCCGCGGTGAGATCGACGTCACCCTCCAGCGGCACCGGAGCCTGCACCTGGAAGAGCTGCGTGCCGGCGAGCGGGCACAACAAAATCTGTTGCGGCCCCGAGCCGAACCGGTGCCAGGCGTCACGGCCGATGCCCTCCAGCTCGACATCCGCGACCATGGCACCCGCGTCAAGCGTCTCGCCGGGGAAGTCGACGCCGAGCGCGTGACGCACGAAGCTGCGACCGCCGTCGGTGCCAACAAGATAGCGCGCGCGCACTATTTCGCTCCCGACCTGCGCGGTGACGCCTTCGGCGTTTTGCGAGAAACCGGTCAGCTCCCGCCCGAACTCCGGCTGGTGGCCGAACTCGGCGAGACGCTCGCGCATCACCGCCTCGGTGAGAAACTGCGGGACCATCAAGGGCGCGTGATACGGCTCGGCCGGCGTAGGCCCGCGGGCGTCGCTGATCGGGGAATCGACAAAACTGCCGTCCGGGCGGTACTCGCGGATCGGTGGATACGGGCCTCCGGTCGCGAACAGCCGGTCGACGATGCCATAGTCCTCGAACACTTCCTGGCTGCGCGGCTGGATGCCCTTGCCGCGCGAGCCGTGGAAAGGCGTCTCTGCCCTCTCGATCAGTCGGAAATCGACGCCGCGCCGAGCAAGGTCGATCGCGAGCGACAACCCCGCCGCACCGGCCCCGCAGATCAGCACGTCAGTGGTGGCTTCTTTCGGCATGATACAGGCCTCGCAAATGTGTATAATGCACATATATCCGTAATCGACAGCCCCTCGTCAAGGACAACAGTGCAAAATACACATATCCGCCATACGCTGCGCCCGCTGCACGACGCGCTGATCGATGTAGTCGGTTTTTTCAACCGGCCACAAAACGACGCAATGCTGCTACAAGAGGCCGGCGTAACGCTGGACCGCGCGCTCTTTCCGCTTCTGGTGCTGATCCAGCGCCGCGGACCGCTCGGGGTGGGCGAATTGGCGGACCGGGTTGGCCGCGACTACACGACGGTCAGCCGGCAAGTCGCAAAGCTCGAAAATCTGGGCCTCGTCGCTCGGCGCCCCGGTAAGACCGACCGCCGCGTGACCGAGGCGATCGTCACCGAAAAAGGCCAAGCCATGTCCGAAATGCTGGACGCGGCGCGCGAGCGGCTGGCAGCGAAGGCGCTCGCGCGCTGGAGCGAGGAAGACTTGGTGGAACTGGCGCGGTTGCTGCGCCGGTTTGCCGACAATTTGATGCAAGGGCCAGGAAAACCGTGAGCCCGCGGCCACCACGACGGCAAGGTCGCTTAAGGGGCGAGGGTCGCGGTAGGGATGCCCATTACGGGGCGCCCCCCGCACAGATCCGGACGAGCCCGATTCGAGCATCCGGCTCCTACCTTGGGTGTTTGACGGCGAAGCGCTGCTCGGGCCAGGGATGAAGGATACGCGGCGCGGGAAGCCTGCCGTCAGTCAGTTTCGTCATCCGATCCCACGTGAAGTCGTCCTTCTGGCTGCGCCGCCGGAGCGTTCGACGCCAGAGGTTGGTCAAGTAATGCCGGAACGCCGAAAGCGCCCGACTATTTGTGGGTACCGCATAATAGGCGAAATGGCCTGTAACGACCTGCCTCAGCCAGTGACCCTGAGCTGGGATAGTCTGGTGCATTCGCAGCCGCAGCTCCACCTTGATTTCCTGGAGCTTCGCCCGCATGCGGTCGCGCCGGGTCTTCCGCTGAAGTTGGAAGGATCCTCGGCGAGATTTACTGCAGATGAAGTTGAAGCCCAGGAATGCGAAGGTCTCCGGTCTACTGACACCGGATGGAGCGACAGCGAGAACGCCGCGAACCGCTCGCGCATCGCATCGAGGAAGCGACGTGCGTCGCCCTCATGCTCGAAACCGGCCACCAGATCATCGGCGTAGCGCACGACGATCATGTCGCCTCGGGCCTCTTGCCGTCGCCAGCGTTCGGCCCACAGATCGAATACGTAGTGCAAGTAGATGTTGCCGAGGAGCGGTGAGATCACCGAGCCTTGGCCGGTTCCGCTGTCCGCTACGGTTACGACGCCGTCTTCGAGGATGCCCGCCTTGAGCCATTTACGGATCAGGCGAATGATGCGCTCGTCGCCGACGCGGTGTTCCAGGAAGCTGACCAGCCAGTCCTGGCTGACGCTGCCGAAGAAGTCCCGGACGTCGGCGTCAAGTATGTGGTTCACCTGCCGACTGGTGATCGCCACCGACAAGGCATCCAACGCATCGTGCGGCCCTCGTCCGGGTCGGAACCCATATGAGAACCCGAGGAAATCCTCTTCGTAGATGGCGTTGAGCACCATGACGCATGCACCCTGGACGATCTTGTCTTCCAGAGCTGCGATCGCCAGCGGCCTTTGCCGACCGTCCGCCTTCGGTATGTACGTCCGGCGAGATGGTTGCGGTCGATACACTCCCCGGTGGACCCTTCCGTGGAGGTCCTCGAGATTGGGCTCGAGGTCGGCCTCGTAGTCCTGCCACGTCACCCCGTCCACACCAGGGGCGGCCTTGCGCTTGAGCGCAAAGAACGCCGTCCGGAGCGTGTCGGCGTCGATATGGTGGAGAAGTGCGGTGAACCGCTCCTTCTTCTTGTACCTTGCGGCTTGCCGTACGCGGCTCAGCGCCTGGGTCACGCGTTTCCGGCTCTGAGTCCGGTGAGTGCTTTGCTGATCCGCGTTTCCCTTGGCTCCTGCCCTTGGCTCCACCGCCTCCGCCGCCGGCGGCCCGGCTTTGTTCGGCGGCTTCGCAGCTACTATGGCAGGGTCTGACTTCTCCAGACCGTGCATCGGCGGCTACGGCTCCTCACCTTCCCACCGCGGACCGTTGGTCCAGCAGGGCCTTCGGCCGGTCCGGAGACCTCCCGGTTCCCGTACATGGAGCGTGCATGCATGCCAGGTTCTTCGACCACGCCGGGTCGCCCAAGTGCTTGCGTTGGCGCCCTTGGACATATTGCCTTCCACTACACAGACAGCGTCGGCACCCGGAACCAGTTTTCTATCGCGGCTCAATGGCTGGCCTGCACGTTCCCCTGCCGACGCTTCGCCGACATCCTCGCGGATGCCTGCGCACGGCTCGGGGCCGATGTGGTTCGCTACTCCTTCACCGTAGTGGACTTGCACCACCTGCTCCTTGCCGGTCTCCCGGCGCACCTGTGTGAAAACGCTAGATCTGGTACTCTTCCCGGGGGTTGGGGGGACTGGGATGAAGCGTTTTGTTGAGGGCCAAGACCGGTGCCAGCTCATCTTGCTGCCGGATTGCTTGGACGACTACGTCGGCGAAGATAACCCTGTCCGCATCGTCGATGCCTTCATTGATGAACTGGATCTGGCGGCGCTGAGCTTTGATGGGGTTGTGCCGGAGGTGACGGGGCGCCCAGCCTATCATCCCTTGACGCTCCTGAAGATTTACCTCTACGGCTATCTCAACCGCGTGCAGTCGAGCCGGCGGCTCGAACGGGAAGCGCAGCGCAACATCGAGCTGATGTGGCTGATCGGGAAGCTCGCCCCCGACTTCAAGACGATCGCCGACTTTCGCAAGGACAGGAAACACGAAGACGTCCTAGACGTCATGCAGGATCGGCTCGACCGCATGCCCGAGGCCATGGGCGTGCGACGACAGACCGTCGAACACCCGTTTGGAACCCTCAAGGCTTGGATGGGCGCCACCCACTTCCTGACCCGGACCCTCGACAAGGTCCGAACCGAGATGAGCCTTCACGTCCTGGCCTACAATCTCAAGCGAATGATCACCATCCTCGGTGTGGGACCGCTGATAGCGGCAATCAGGACCTGATCGCCGCTATCAAGCCGCACGCATCAGTCGATCTGCCCGGCATCCAACTGTCTTGCGGGAAACACAGCGCATCGGCCGCTTCATCTCACGCGTTTTCCCGCCTCGGGCACAAAGAGTAGTCCCCGTCGCCAGGGCCGAGCGTCGGCTGTCGGGTCAGTAAGCCGACCCTGGCCAGGGCGCACGGCAACGGGTCAGATGCGCCGAAGAACGAACCCGCTCGCGCGGGAGGGGAGCGCGCGTCGACGGTCGGTGCATTTTGGCGAGGTGAACGCGGTAGCGCGTGACGGTCGGGGCATCCGATCCCGAGCATCGAAGGTCCAGCAACCTTCAGCTCGGAGAGGAGCCCCGATGACCTCCGATACTTCACCTCGGCCCGTCAGCCCGCTGCGGGCGCGCATGATCGAAGACATGACGGTGCGCGGCTTCAATGAGCACACGCGCCGCGACTATGTGCGGCACGTGCGCGCATTCGCGGCCTTCATCGGCCGGTCGCCCGACACGGCGACGGCGGAAGAGCTGCGCCTCTTCCAACTGCACCAGACGCAGAGCGGCATGCAGCCGCCGAGCATCAACAGCGCGGTCTCGGCCCTGCGCTTCTTCTTCACGGTGACGCTCGACCGGCCGGATCTGGCGCGCCGGCTCACCGTCGTGCCGTATCCGCGGCGGATACCGGCGGTGCTCAGCGTCGAGGAGGTGACGCTGCTGCTGCGCGCGGCAACGGCGCCGAAGTACAAGGCGGCGTTCGCCACCGCCTACGGCGCCGGGCTGCGCGCCTCGGAAGTCGTCGCGCTCAAGGTCGGCGATATCGATTCCGAGCGCATGCTGCTGCGCGTCGAGCGCGGCAAGGGGGGCAAGGACCGCCATGCGATGCTGTCGCCACAGCTGCTCGCACTGCTGCGCGTCTGGTGGCGGGAGGGGCGGCGGCGCAGCCTGCTGCTGCCGGGAGGCTGGCTGTTTCCCGGCCGCAACCCGGTCGAACCGCTGTCGGCCCGCCAGTTCTGTCGTGCCGTCCACGCCGCCGCCCAAGCCGCGGGGATCAAAAAGCACGTCTCGCCACATACGCTGCGGCACAGCTTCGCCACGCATTTGCTCGAACAAGATGTCGATATTCGCGTGATCCAAACGCTCCTGGGTCACGCCAAGCTCGACACCACGGCGCTTTACACCCGCGTCGCCAGTACGACGATCCGGGCCGTCACCAGCCCGCTCGACCGGCTCGCACCATTGACCGACGGGAGGCCGCGACCCGAGGCGTAGCCGGGCGGCCGTGCGCCGCCGAAGGCTGGAGGTCGCAGACATCTTTCATCGCCATGGAGCCGACTGGCGCCGCGCCAATGCCGGGCATGTGAGCCTCGCTCAGCTCCAAGTCATGTCGGCGATCGAGCAGTGCCGCTCGGCCGCGCTCGGCGGGCATGTCGAGCGCTGCGAGGATTGCGGCCACAGCCGCATCGCTTTCAACTCGTGTCGCAATCGCCATTGCCCAAAATGCCAGGGCGCGGCGGCGACGGATTGGCTCGCGGCCCGCGAGGCCGACCTGTTGCCGGTCGGCTATTTCCATGTCGTCTTCACGCTGCCGGCCGAGATCGCTCCGATCGCCTACCAGAACAAGGCGGTCGTCTACGACCTGCTGTTCCGCGCCGCGGCCGAGACGCTGCTTACGATCGCCGCCGATCCCAGGCATCTCGGCGCGCGCATCGGCGCCACCACCGTGCTCCACAGCTGGGGCTCGGCCATGACCCACCATCCGCACGTCCATATGATCGTGCCGGGCGGCGGGATATCGCTCGACGGCACGCACTGGGTACGCTGCAAGCCCGGCTTCCTGCTGCCGGTGCGGGTGCTCTCCCGCCTGTTCCGGCGGCTCTTCCTGGCCGCGCTCGCCGACGCCCACGCGGCAGGCCGGCTGGCGTTCTTTGGCGAGATCGCGAGCTTGCGCCCCCGCGACGCTTTCGCCGCGCATCTCGCGCCGCTCGAGAGAAAGAACTGGTTCGTCTACGCCAAGCCGCCCTTCTCCGGGCCGGAAGCGGTGCTCGCCTATCTCGCCCGCTACACCCATCGCGTCGCCATCGCGAACAGCCGGCTCATTGCTCTCGACGAGCGCGGCGTGACCTTCCGCTACAAGGATTACCGCCGCGACGGGCAGGCGCGGTACCGCACAATGACGCTCGCCGCCGACGAGTTTATCAGGCGCTTCCTGCTCCACGTTCTGCCGAAGGGCTTTCACCGCATCCGCCACTATGGGCTGCTCGCCAGCCCCGGATCAGGCCGTCGCCGACACTGCCAATGCCCGGACCGCCATCATCAGCGGCTTTCAGCTCTCTCCAATCTCCGCAAAACCATCCCTTGCCAACGGCGCGCCGCGACCAAATCCCCATAGACGGCCAACTGCTTGTCGCTGTCCCGCGGGTTCGTTCTTCGGAGGCTTTCGGACGCCGGCCCCCTTACCCAGGGTCGACCGCTCGCGCCCGGCCGGCATCCGAAACCCTATCCGAAAGCGGATCTCGGCAGGGGGCAGAGTAGCAGGCGGGATTCAACAACCCGCTTTCCGCCAGCCTGCGCGAGGCAGGCCACCGGCAATTCCAGGCGAACCCGATGAAGGCGGCGAGCAGCTCGGCGGTGAGCACCCCGACGGCACAACCAAGGTCGCGCCAAAACCGGTAGACGCTGAGTGTGCAAGCGCGCTAAGTGGGGTCCGCAGCACCCGAATATCGCAGGAGCAAGCTCGGATAGATCATTGCCGTGCCGACCCCGAGCAACACGCTACCGAGCAGCCAGCAACTCGAAACCACCCTCGACCGCCGCAACCAAAAATAGCCCGCCCGCTAGCACCACATGCCGGCGGCGGTCAGGTCCTTGCGGTCCAGCGGTCGCTGAGCGGCCCGGTGATCACCTGCAAGATGTCCCGGACCGCGGGATGCTCAACGACCGGATGAGCTGGGGAATCCTGCCACTGTTGTTTGCCACAGACCAACTCAGCGTTGCAGGGATTGGCATCCATTGCGCGCGGTTGCCGGGCCGGACGGCTGCGCCGTCTGGGTCAAGACCGGACATTTGCGCACATCCCAACCACGGAATGAGAGCCGCAAATGCGGTAAGCCGGCCTTCTGATCCTAAAGCGACACTGTCTCAGGCGGGGTCATCGGTGGCAGTTCGTTCATGATCGTACAGAGCCGGGCGTCGGTTTCGGGCTCGAAGCTGCTGTGCCCGGCCGTCGTGATGAAATAGTTGACCGCGTTATTGCCGACGCTGCGCAACGCCCGCACCAGGGCTTCTGCCTGGTAAAGATGGCACACCCGGTCGTAACGCCCGTGCACGACGTGGACGGGGATGTCCCTCAGCCGGGCGATATGGGCGAGAATATAGTTGTTGTCGCGGTTGGCCTCGCCGCCGAGAAACCCGCCATTGATCATGTAGTGGATCAGGATCCTCGCGGCGGTCAGGGCGTATTTCTGGTTTGGCTGGCCGTGGCTATTTTCATCGCGGTTCAGGCGGCTCGCGCTGTCTTCCCAGGCGACGCAGGCCGTGGCGGCTTTCACCAGGCGCTCCCGTTCCTCGTCAGTCCGCGGCGGCACGGAGAATGTCTTGGCCAGCCCCCTTGACGACATCGCCGCGATCTTCCGGCGGGATGGCGTCGACGAAGTGCCGCCAAGCCGTCGGGAAATCGTGATAGGCCCCAGGCACCGGCATGACGAGCGGGTCTGTTGCGAATTGAGCGGCATTACCCTGGAAGAAATAATCGACATCCGCTCTGCGGCACAAAAAGACGCCGCGTAGGATCAGGGTCTGCACCGTTGCGGGGTGCGCAATCGCGTAAGCCAGATCGTCGGCACGCTCGCCCTCTATCCGGCTATGGTCGCGATGTGGCGGCATCTGCATGGACCCGGGGGGGGAACGGCCGCTGATGGACGAACTGGTGCCGATGCCGGCGGCAGCGTCGGTCGCGCTGCGTCCGCGCGAAGCGTTTGTGCCGGCGCTGATCGCTGCCGCAGGCGAGCGCGCCGGCGTGCGCTTCCTCGAATTCTTCGCCGCCAACATCCGCAACCCGCACACGCGCCGCGCCTACGACCGCGCGGCGGAGGAATTTCTGGGCTGGTGCGCGGACGCCGGCGTGCCGTCGATCGCCGCGGTCCAGCCGCTGCATGTCGCGACCTGGATCGAAGCGGCGACGCGCGAGCTTGCCGCGCCGAGCGTCAAGCAGCGGCTCGCCGCGATCCGCCACCTGTTCGACTGGCTGGTGACCGGCCAGGTCGTGCCGGTCAACCCGGCCGGGTCGGTGCGCGGCCCCCGGCACGTCGTGACGTGCGGCAAGACGCCGGTGCTCGATCCGGCCGAGGCGCGCGCGCTGCTCGACAGCATCGACGTCGTCGACGCACGGCGGGCTTCGCGACCGGCGCTGATCGGGCTGATGGTCTATTCCTTCGCCCGGATCGGCGCGGCGCTCGGCATGAAGGTCGAGGACGTGTACGCGCAGAACCGGCGTCTCTGGGTGCGGCTGCGCGAGAAGGGCGGCAAGCGCCACGCGATGCCGTGCCACCACAACCTCGAGGAATACCTCACCGCCTATCTCGACGGCGCCGGCCTGCGCGACGATCCCAAGGGGCCGCTGTTCCGCACGATCGGGCGCGGCACCGGCAAGCTCACCTGCACCGCCCTGCCCCAGGCCAACGCCTATGCGATGATCCGCCGGCGCGCCGCCGGCCGCCGGCATCGCCACCAAGCTCGGCAACCACAGCTTCCGGGCAACCGGGATCACCGCCTATCTCAAGAACGGCGGCACGCTCGAAAAGGCCGCGGCGATGGCGAACCATGCTTCGACGCGCACGACGCAGCTTTACGATCGCCGGCGTGACGAGGTCAGCCTCGATGAGGTCGAACGCATCGTGATCTGAATTTAAGCTATCTTCCCGCGATGCAGACGCCCAACAGGCATCGCCAAGGGCTGGACGCGCGCGGCCATTTCGGCCCTGATGGCGGCCTGCTCGACCGCGAGGATCAGCGGCATCACCGTCTCGGCAATATAACGGCCCGCGATGACAAGAATATCTTCGCAGTCACCGAGCATCTCGAGGTGTGGCTATGACAGGGATCGCGCGGCGCTTTGCGAAACTGCGGGCGGAGGGCCGCGCCGGCTTGGTAATCTATCTGACCGCCGGCGACCCCGATCCCGAGACGTCGCTGGCGCTCTTCCGTGGCCTTGCTGTGGCCGGCGCCGACCTGATCGAGATCGGCATGCCGTTTTCCGATCCGATGGCCGACGGCCCGGCAATTCAGGCTGGCGGCCAGCGCGCGCTCAAGCGCGGCATGACCTTGCACAAGACGCTCTCAATGGTGCGCACGCTGCGCGATGAGGATCAGGACACGCCCTATGTCGTGATGGGCTACTACTATCCGGTCTACCGTTACGGTGCAGAGGCCTTCGCGCGGGACGCCGTGGCGGCCGGCGTCGACGGCGCGATCGTCGTCGATCTGCCGCCCGAGGAGGACGCCGAGCTCGCCGTGCCGGAGCGCACGGCCGGGCTCGCGATCGTTCGCTTTACAGCGCCGACCAGCGATGAGGTGCGACTAGCGGCAATCGTCGCCAATCTCGACGGGTTTTTGTATTACGCCGCGATCACCGGCATCACGGGCACGTGTTCGGCCGATGCTCCGAGCGTGCACGACGCGGTCGCGCGGTTACGTCGGTTCACGGACTTGCCGATCGCCGTCGGCTTCGGCATTAAAACCCCGGCGCAGGTGGCGGAGGTCGCCAAGGCTGCCGACGCGGCGGTTGTCGGCTCGGCGATCGTCGACCGCCTAGCGCTCAATCTCGATGCTGAGGGCCGCGCCAAACCCGGTCTCGTCGAGGCGGTCCTTGCCGACGTTCGCGCGCTCGCCGCTGGCATCCGTAGCGCTCCACGTGATCAATCCAGTCGCCGAGGGATTCCTGCGGCGAGCCCGATCTGACCTAGGACGGTCTTGCCGAGGTGGCGCCCGCTGAATGATAAATTCTATAGTCCTGAAGATCCCCCGGCGGGAGGCATAAAACGGCGAAACGGGTGGCATTTTGATCGGACGCCTACATCCGCACACCCTCACTGCGGAGAGACCGGACGAAGGCGACGACGCGGAACTGGTCGGGAGGCTGGCCGCGATCGTGCGCGACGCACCGTCATTAATGCGTGTGTTATTGACCATTCGCGCGCTCGACCTGCCGGACTGGCTCATCATGTCGGGCGCGGTCTATCAGCGGGTGCTGAACGCGCTGACGAAGCAGGCGCCCGACTATGGGGTAAGGGATTACGACCTCGGCTATTTCGATGCCTCGGACATTTCCTACGAAGCCGAGGACGCGGTGATACGGCGGGTCGCGGCGGCTTTTGACGAGCCATTGCGGAGCGCTGTCGAAGTGCGCAACCAGGCACGCGTCCATGTCTGGTTTGAAGACCATTTCGGCGAGCCGTACACACCGTTATCGTTCACAGCCGAAGCACTGGAACGCTTCGTCTCGCCGTAATCGCGGTCGGCGTGCGGTTGAAGCCTGACGATCGGTTGCATATAGTGGCGCCGTTCGGTCTTGCCGATCTGTTTGCACTGCGGCTCCGGCCGAACCCCGGGCACTTCTCCCCCAACTTTTCCCAAGTCTCCGCCAGCGTCGCCTGCCGGTGGCCGGAAGTCACGTTGGAAGGCGCAGTCCTCGAAAGGTGTACCGCTGCCACGTAATAACGTAGAGGTGTGGCCGTCTTCTAGACGCGGATGTCCGGCCCTTAGCTCGTGGAGTTGAGCCTCAGGCCGGGTTGATCGAAGATCCCGACGTTCCTCGGGAACGGAGGTCGATCATGGCGAACGAGATTTGAGCGGTTCTTGAATTTGGCGTGCCCGAGCCCGGTGAAACCGCGACGATGATGGAAGACAAGCTGCGGCTCCACACCAATTCATGGGATTTGTCCGTCGATCTCAAGGCCGACTTTGCTGACATCGTGGTGATCGACGCCCGCTCCCGCGACGCATACATCGCGGGCCACATTCCCGGCGCGGTTAGCTTCCCACATTCCGAAATGAACGCGGAAACCGCCGCACGCCTCGACCGTAGCAAGGCCTATGTGGTCTATTTCGACGGATCGGCTGCAATGCATCGACCAAGGGCGCGTAGAAGCTCGCGCGGCTAGGATTTCGCGCGAAAGAATTGCTCGGCGGACTCGATTGGTGGCGCCGCGACGGGCATGCGGTGACCGCTTCGCAGGAGCCGGGCCGTTTGCTTGCAGTCGCCGAATAGCGAGCAGCTGGACCACCATTTCGCACGTGTATTCCGCACAAGAAAAGGCGGCGGTCAGTTTGGACTTGGGGCTGACGCGGCGGACTTGTCGCCTGCCAACGAATGATGTCGACGATGAGCGGCTGTCGCGTATCGGCTGGACCCTGCGGCCTTTGATTGGCTAGTGATCGATCCCGACTTGGCCGCGCTCGCGAGGGATCATCATTGCGATGGACTATGATCAATCCGGCATCGCGACGACTTACGATGAGGCACGCGCACTGACGCAGCAAGACGCCGGCGTTGGCAACGCTTGTTATCGACCCATGTCGACCGGACCGCTATCTCGCTGGTTGTAGACCTTGGCTGTGGCACCGGGCGCTTTTCCGAAATGCTCGCAGCCGAACTCGGTGCGCGGGTCATCGGGCTTGATCCATCCGAGAAAATGATCGACCAAGCCCGACGGAAACCGGCAACGAGCCCTGTCGTATTTGGGCGAGCGTCCGCACACGAGCTTCCACTCCAGGACGGCTGCGTCGATCTCGTGTTTATGTCGCAGATCTATCACCATCTGCCCGATCCGGCTGCCGTAGCGCGAGAATGCCGGCGTGTCCTGCGAGTCGGTGGTTATGTTTGCATCCGCACCGGCACGCGCGAAAACGATGTCGTCGTGCCAAACTTTTTTCCGGCGGTGCGGGCCATGCTCGATGCCGACTTGCCATCCCGCGATGGGATCAGGTCGAACTTTGCAGCCGCCGGCTTCACGCCAAGGCACCATGAGATCGTCACGGAAGTCGTAGCCCCGGACTGGCCAAACTTCGTTCAGAAGTCGGCACTGCGCGCCGACTCCTTCCTGGCGCGTCTGTCTGACATAGAGTTCGATCAGGGAATGGCTGCGCTTCGCGCTCGTCGCCTCAATATCAACCCGGCTGAGGCTGTGACCGAAGAAATTGACTGGTTCGTGTTCACAAAACGCGCCTAGCCGGCGTGACCAGCAAAGCGCGTGCTCGAATTTGGTAGCAAACTTGGACACCGAGATTGAAATTCGCCCGTTCGCGGACGATGACGCTCCCCAGGTCCGGGAGCGCGTCGCGAGAAAGCCGAACCCGAAGGCCGCCGAGTTGGCGGCCTTCACGCATGCCGACAATTCATGCCGCAGGATGAGGGCGAGGTTTCCGCTCTACGGATGCGGCCCCCACGGCGCAGCCTGGAGCAGCTTCACTTCCTGTGTCATCAGCAGTGGGCGGAACTTCGAGGTAAAGCCCTCGACGAAATCTTTGTTCGCGAAAACTGAGGCCCAATGCGCGCGGCGGTCGGCGTCGTCGTCGAACTTCCACAAATGCAAAAGCTGATTGATGGTGCCGGTATCGCTTTGGAAATATCCAACCAGCTTTTTGTCCTGGCCTCCCCTTTGGAGCGCCGGAAAGCCGAGCTCCTGATAGAGCTTCACAGCCTCTGCCATCGCGCCGACACGGAGCGCGTAGGTTCTCAGTTCATAGAGCGACATCGGAACTTTCCTTTTTGATCAGCCATCACGATCGCGCATATCCGGTGCTGTGCTGAAAGACGTTCGGCTTCCGGTAAACCGCGAGGATCACCGCGCCCTCGTCAATTAATGCAACGAGCGGGGGTCATTTCGAGACTGGCTTGTGCGACCGCTAAATCGGGGATGACCATATAGCCAAGCACTGCGGATTTCGCCTCTCGCCGGCAGAACGATAGAAGTGGGACCGCCCAGGATCGATCGAGAGCGACTGCCCCTCTCCGGCATGGCCCGCGGCCGGGCAAACTACCCCGGCCTCGACGGGCCGGGGCCGGGCCACTCGTCGAGCACGGCGGTGTGGGTAACTAGGCCGCTATCCTGCTGCCACAGATGGAGCTGTTAGCCTGGCAGCTCGAAAATGAAGCTGATCGGCGCATCGGCGACGAGGTTGAGCCGGATCTGGTGCGCCGTGCTCGGTGCGGTGCCGGCGCCCGTGCCGGCAAAGCGCCGGTCGATTGCACGGTGCAGGTGGCCGCACAGGATGCGTTCGACTTGGGGATGGCGTGCGACGATTTCGGCAAGTCCCGCGGCATTGTCGAGGCCGAAATTGTCCATGTAGGTAATGCCCGTCGCGAATGGCGGGTGATGCATCAGGATCACGGTCGGCCGATCGAGCTGCGCCGCGAGTGCAGTGTCGAGCCAACTCAGTCGCTCGTCGCACAGCATCCCGCCATTCTTACCGGAGACGAGCGTGTCGAGCGCGACAAGCCGTACTGGGTAATCTTCGATCGCGAATTGCAGGTAGGCCTCGGCCGGCAGGTAGCGGGCGTCCCGAAAAGCCTCGCGCAGCGGCTCTCGGGCATCATGATTGCCGGGAATCACGAAGACCGGCATCGACAACGGTGCTAGCAGATGGCGAAGCTGTTCGTATTCGTCAGGCTCGCCGTGATCGACGAGATCGCCGGTCACGACGGTGACATCAGGCCTTGGCACCAGCTGCAAATCTGTATTAGCTCGAACTTAAGCTGACAGTCGTTGTTGGTTTCCGAAACGGAGCCGGAGGGCGGGCGCGGTTCTCACCCGGAGTTGGGACCGCGACCCGCCCTGCCGGCGGGACGGAGATCACGACCTATGACCCAGGACCAGAAGATTATCCGAGCGAAGGTTGGGCTGCTCGAACTGGCCAAGCAGCTCGGCAATGTCAGCCAAGCGTACAAAATGATGGGGTACAGCCGCGACAGCTTTTATCGCTTCAAGGAGCTCTACGACAAAGGCGGCGAGTTGGCGCTGCAGGAGATCAGCCGCAAGAAGCCGATTTTGAAGAACCGCACCCCGGTCGACATCGAACAGGCGGCGGTCGAGATGGCGATCGAGCAGCCCGCCTGGGGCCAAGTGCGCGTCTCAGACGCCCTGAAGCGGCGCGGGCTGTCGATTTCGCCCGCCGGCGTGCGCTGCGTGTGGCAGCGCCACGATCTCACCTCGATGAAACTCCGCCTGAAAGCGCTCGAAGCCAAGGTGGCACAAGATGGGGTTCTGTTGACCGAGGCGCAGATCGTCGCGCTCGAGAAGGCCAAGGCCGACAAGGAAGCCCATGGCGAGTTCGAGAGCGAATGCCCCGGCTATTGCGGCGCCCAGGATACCTTTTATGTCGGCACCCTGAAGGGCGTGGGCCGGGTCTATCAGCAGACCGTGATCGACACCGATGCCAAGGTCGCCTTCGCCAAGCTTTATGATCGCAAGACCCCGATCACCGCCGCCGAGATCCTCAATGACCGAGTGGTGCCGTTCTACGACGAGCACGGCATCCGGTTGTCGCGCATGCTGAGCGATCGCGGCACCGAGTTTTGCGGCACCCAGAGCCACGAATACGAGCTCTATCTCGCGGTCGAGGACATCGACCACAGCCGCACCAAGGCCAAGAGCCCACAGACCAATGGCATCTGCGAGCGCTTTCACCGCATCGTCTTGGACGAGTTCTATCGGATCGCCTTCCGCAAGAAGATCTATCGTATGATCGACGAGCTGCAGGCCGATCTCGATGCCTGGCTGGTCGACTACAACGAGGTCAGATCGCATCAAGGCCGCTGGTGCTTTGGCAAGACCCCGATGCAGACCTTTCTTGACGCACTCCCCCTGGCAAAGGAGAAACTCATGGCCGCCTGACCACAACCAACAGCCACACCGAACCCCAAGCAGCCGACAGCGTCTGTCAGATCAAGTACTGACTAATACAGCAAATCTTCATCGTCGCCGAAAAGCCCGTAGATGCCCCTCGAGCAGAACAACTGTCCCACTTCCGCACGAAGGCGGCATCCGCGACGTATACATGCCGGATGCCGCCGCGAATTCCGTCACTTTCCCGGAAGAGTGGATGGCGCGCTGTACGCGGTTTGGCCGTCCCAGAGTCCCCGAGGGCGCGCCGGCTTCTGCACCAACCAGGGCGTGATCGCTGCGATGTTCAGGCTCGCTGCTCGTAGCGGCGCCCTACTCACTTCTCGCGCCGAGGCATGTTTTCCCGCAGTATCTCGTTGATGCGAGCCTGCCAGCCGCTTCCCTCCTGCCTGAACGCCTCCAGTACGTCGGGGTCGAGCCGCAGCGTCTGGTTGACCTTCTTATTCCCTTTCGACGGCCTGCCACGGCTGCGGCGCATCAGCTCCTCAGTCGCCTTTTTCCCGATAAATTCAGGAAGCGCTTCCGTCGCTGGCCGCGCCCTAGCGAAGTCGTCCTTTGTCCACTCGGGATTGTCGTCGTCCGGGCGCGAACCCCGGTCATTCGCCTTTTTCGCCATACAATCTTACCTCTCGTCCGTTTGCCCTGCGGAAGCTGATGACTCGCAAATCCTCGCCGCGAGGCGTCACCACCGCCGCATGCAGGCGGCCGTCGAGGAGTGCCATCACCAGCAATCGCGTCTCGCCGTAATCGCGGCGGGTATCCTCCACGACCAACGCGGTGTCCCAATCGAGTTCGGCCACCCGCCCGAACGACAGTCCGCGCTCGGCAATGTTCCTCGCGTTCTTTTCGGTATCGAACGTGATAGCCATATGGGGATAAATGCTACAGCAGAAAATAGAAGCGATCAAGAATATCAGCTGTAGCGGAAAATTCCGTCTACCTGGCTCTTGCCAGGGGCAGGCTCCAGGAGACCTCGTTGGGGTATACCCTTATGTGTATTAGTTGAGACTTGACCTGACAGACGCTGTCGGCTGTTTGAGCCAGTATGGCTGTGGTCCGTGGTCAGGCGGCCATGAGTTTCTCCTTTGCCAGGGGGAGTACGTCAAGAAAGGTCTGCATCGGGGTCTTGCCAAAGCACCAGCGGCCTTGATGCGATCTGACCTCGTTGTAGTCGACCAGCCAGGCATCGAGATCGGCCTGCAGCTCGTCGATCATACGATAGATCTTCTTGCGGAAGGCGATCCGATAGAACTCGTCCAAGACGATGCGGTGAAAGCGCTCGCAGATGCCATTGGTCTGTGGGCTCTTGGCCTTGGTGCGGCTGTGGTCGATGTCCTCGACCGCGAGATAGAGCTCGTATTCGTGGCTCTGGGTGCCGCAAAACTCGGTGCCGCGATCGCTCAGCATGCGCGACAACCGGATGCCGTGCTCGTCGTAGAACGGCACCACTCGGTCATTGAGGATCTCGGCGGCGGTGATCGGGGTCTTGCGATCATAAAGCTTGGCGAAGGCGACCTTGGCATCGGTGTCGATCACGGTCTGCTGATAGACCCGGCCCACGCCCTTCAGGGTGCCGACATAAAAGGTATCCTGGGCGCCGCAATAGCCGGGGCATTCGCTCTCGAACTCGCCATGGGCTTCCTTGTCGGCCTTGGCCTTCTCGAGCGCGACGATCTGCGCCTCGGTCAACAGAACCCCATCTTGTGCCACCTTGGCTTCGAGCGCTTTCAGGCGGAGTTTCATCGAGGTGAGATCGTGGCGCTGCCACACGCAGCGCACGCCGGCGGGCGAAATCGACAGCCCGCGCCGCTTCAGGGCGTCTGAGACGCGCACTTGGCCCCAGGCGGGCTGCTCGATCGCCATCTCGACCGCCGCCTGTTCGATGTCGACCGGGGTGCGGTTCTTCAGAATCGGCTTCTTGCGGCTGATCTCCTGCAGCGCCAACTCGCCGCCTTTGTCGTAGAGCTCCTTGAAGCGATAAAAGCTGTCGCGGCTGTACCCCATCATTTTGCACGCTTGGCTGACATTGCCGAGCTGCTTGGCCAGTTCGAGCAGCCCAACCTTCGCTCGGATAATCTTCTGGTCCTGGGTCATAGGTCGTGATCTCCGTCCCGCCGGCAGGGCGGGTCGCGGTCCCAACTCCGGGTGAGAACCGCGCCCACCCTCCGGCTCCGTTTCGGAAACCAACAACGACTGTCAGCTTAAGTTCGAGCTAATACAGCTTATGGAACACAGCGCGCGTTGTATCGGCTGGACCAGCGGCTTTTGGTGCCTAGTGATCGCCGACTCGGTCGCGCTCGCGAGGGTCATCATTGAGCAAGCTTTTTTCCGGCAGTGCGGGCTATGCTCGATGCCGACTTACCATCCAGCGAGAAGATCAGGTCGAACTTTGCGGCCGCCGGCTTCACACCAAGGCACCATGAGATCGTCACGGAAGTCGTAGCCCCGGACTGGCTAAGCTTCGTTCGGAAATCGGCACTGCGCGCCGACTCCTTCCTGGCGCGTCTGTCTGACACGGAGTTCGATCAGGGAATGACTGCGCTTCGCGCTCATAGCGCTAAGGTCAGTCAGGCTGAGGCCGTGACCGAAGAAATTGACTGGTTCGTGTTCACAAAACGCGCCTAGCCACCGCAATCAGCAAAGCGCATGCTGGAATTTAGTGCAAACGGGTCGATTTCGACAGTTGGGGAGGCCGGGCGTCCTACTTGGACGTCCGGTACCGCTACCTGGAAGAATTGGCAGCGCGTGCGAACAGCATTCGCCTTCCAAGGCCTGTCCCCAGGCTGTCTGGCCGGTAGCGAGGGATCTCGCGCCTTCGGCCCGCAACTCGGGGTCACACTAAGCTGCGCGCTCGGCAACCGACAACATCGTCTATCCTTGATTCCGGGCGCCCAGGTCTTGGCCGCGCTCACAACCAAGGTCTACGTCGCGCGGTGAACGGGCTTATTGTCGTTATTCCGGCCGCGATCGTACGCATCGTGGCTATCAGCATGGGGATCGGAGCGGCACTGCTCGGCTATCCCGTCTGGGCAATTCCTCTCATCGCGTTCTTTGGTGCTGGCGGCGCCATCGTTGCGATCCGAGTGTTCGGCTAACGAGGTTTCGAAAAAATGGTTGACCGAGCTGTGGCGTACTCTTTTTTGCCGGCGTATCGCGGTGTGCCGATCCCCCTCTGGTGGATCCCTGCCCGTGACCGGTGGGGCAGGAGGGTCCTGGATCTAAGTAATGCAGGCCGAGACAGACGGTAAAATTCTTATGAATTCTTTTTACGAACGCTTCCTTCAACTGTCTGATGAGAGATCGCCTCTTTGTTTGGGGCTCGATCCATCGCGGGCACTGATGCGGGACTGGGGGCTAAGTGATGACGCCGAAGGTTTACATCGATTTTGCGGCGTTGTGATGGAGGCGGCCGGCGATCGTATCGCGGTGGTCAAACCGCAGTCGGGCTTCTTCGAGCGCCTTGGGCCGCCAGGCCTTTCGGAACTGGCGAGGGTGGTCGCGACGATTTGCGAACAGGGCGCTCTCAGCATCATCGACTGCAAGCGCGGCGACGTTATCGAAACGATGCAGGGATACGCAGAGGCGATGCTGGGTCCGGACAGCGGCTTTGGCGGCGACGCCATGACGGTAACGGCCTACCTCGGGTTCGACGCGCTGCGCCCCGTCCTCGACCGGGCCGTCAACTGCAATGGGGCGGCATTTGTAATTGTGCGGTCATCAAATTCCAAAGGGTGCCCAGTGCATAACGCCCGCCTCGCCGATGGGCGCACCGTCGCGGACGCTTTGGCTGACGAAATCACAGCCTTCAACACCGCCCTAGGCCATGAGATCGGACCTGTCGGCGCGGTCGTGGGTGCAACTGTAAATGGGATCGGGGCAAATGTTCTCTCTCGTCTTTCACGCGGTCGTGTCCGTCAAGGAGGTGTAAATCGGAGCGGAGTTTGAGGTGGCCATCGGTCAGGCGGCCAGTGGTGGAAGTTTGGCCGGATCGGCGTCGATTAGCGGCAGCGTCAGCTCAGCCATTCCCTCGATCTGCATGTAACGGCACTGGAGTAGCCACTCATCGTTCTGCTCGAGCAGGACGGCGCCGATCAGCCGAGTGATGCTGGCCTCATTGGGGAAGATGCCGACGACATCAGCGCGCCGTTTCACTTCCTTATTCAGCCGCTCCAACGGATTTGTCGAATGCAGCTTGGTGCGATGCTGGGCCGGGAAGGTGATGTAGGCCAGCACATCGTGCTCGCTGTCGTCCATCAGCGCGGCGAGCTTGGGCCAGCGCGGCCGCAGCTGATCGGCAACATGGCGCCAGGTCTGATGCGCGGCCTCGGCATCGGCTTGCAGAAAGGCCTGGCGGATCGCGGCGGCGACCATGGTGTGCTGGCCTTTGGGTACGTGCGCCAAGGCATTGCGCATCCAATGAACGCGGCACCTTTGCCAGGTCGCTCCGAGCACGCGAGTGATCGCGTGGCGCAGGCCGTCATGAGCGTCGGAGATCACCAGCTTGATGCCCTTGAGACCGCGTTTGACCAGGCCCTTGAGGAAAGCCGACCAGAACGGCTCGGCCTCCGAAGGACCGATGCCAAGGCCGATGATCTCGCGCCGGCCTTCGGTCGTGACCGCCACCGCGATTATCGCGGCGACCGAGACGATGCGGCCGCCGTCGCGGACTTTGAGGTAGGTGGCGTCGAGCCACAAATACGGCCATTCGCCGTCGATCGGCCGGTCGAGGAAAGCGTTGACTCGTTCATCAATGTCCTTGCACAGCTTGGAGACCTGGCTCTTCGAAATACCGGACAGCCCCATCGCCTGGACCAGCTCGTCGACCCGCCGGGTCGAGACGCCGCCGATCCAAGCCTCCTGGATCACCGTGACCAGCGCCTTCTCGGCGGTCTTGCGCGGCTCCAGAAAGGGCGGGAAATACGAGCCCTGGCGTAGCTTGGGGATCCTCAGCTGAAGCGAGCCGAGCCGGGTGTCGAGGCTGCGCTCGCGATAGCCATTGCGGTAATTGAGCCGCTCGGCGGAGCGTTCGTGCCGCCCGCCGCCGATCACGCCTTCGACATCGGCTTCCATCAGAATTTGCAGTACCGCCTCCGCCACGGCTCGCAGAAAATCGCCATCGCCGCTCTTCTGCAGCAGCTCGGCCAGCGCCATTCTCTCATCGGTCATCGGGTCCTCGGTAGGCTTGGGATGGGTGTCACAACGCCACCTTAGCCGACCCTCCCCGGTGACCACCCGTCGCTCACGCGCGCGCCGGGCTCCATGTAATCGGGCATTGCGCCCGGCGCGCGCTCACCCTCGAATTTCCACCACCACCAAGGACGCTAACTTTCACGCTCTTTGATTCTGGCCCCCGGCGTCGGCGCTCAGGGTGCCAGTTTGGATGATGTCGGGAACAATTTCGGATCGGTGATGGGCCGCACGCTGCCCTCGGTGTCGCGCTCGATCCTACGCCACGGACCCTCGCCCGCTGCTCTGCGCGAGGCCATTGATCGCTATCGGGTGGAAGCGTGGCGGGCTGCTGAATCTCAGCAATCGATGTAATTTCGGGCGCGTCACGAAGCCGCACGCCGGTCTCCGGCGCATGCCGTTTGCATTCCCGGTCAAGCCGGACGTAAAGCATCGACCGGCGTTGTTACGAATTGGAACGGATCACCGGGCGGGGAGGCCACGATGGACGCTACCCTGACTTTGATCGACCTTGCCGATCGATCGCGCTTCTGCTCTGGGGCGTGCATATGGTCCAGAGCGGGGTTCAGCGAGCGTTCGGACCAAACCTACGACGGATCCTCGGAGCGGCGCTCGGCAGCCGCGTTAAAGCGTTCCTCGCCGGTTTGGGGATCACGGCGGTGCTGCAGAGCAGCACCGCGACCGGGTTGATGGTTACCGGTTTTGCCGCCGGCGGGCTGGTCGACCTCGTGTCCGGTCTTGCCGCGATGCTTGAGGCCAATGTCGGCACGACCTTGATCGTGCAGGTATTGTCGTTCGACATCTCGCGGGTGGCGCCGCTCTTCATTCTGATCGGCGTGATTTTGTTCCGCCGTGGCGGTCTCACCCGCACCCGCGATCTCGGGCGAGTGGGGATCGGCCTCGGGCTGATCTTGATCGCACTCACCCAGCTTCTCGCCATCCTTACACCTCATGAAGATATCCCAAGCCTGCGGCTGCTGCTCGGGATGATCGCGACCGTGCCTATTATCGACGTGATCGTCGATGCGGCCTTAACCTGGGCCGCGCATTCGAGCGTCGCGATCGTGTTGCTGATCATGTCCTTTGCCGCGCAGAGGGTGATCCCGCCGCAGGCGGCCCTTGCCCTCGTCCTCGGCGCCAATCTCGGCACAGCCCTGAGCCCGCTGTTCGAGGCAGGCTCGACCGGCGATCCTTCCGCCAAGCGGCTGCCAATCGGTAACCTCCTGAACCGAGCGGTAGGCTGCGTTCTCGTGCTGGCGCTGCTCGGCGTGATCGGCCCTTGGCTCGTCTCGTTCGAGCCGGATACCTACCGTGCGGTTGCCGATTCCACACTTTCTTCAACATTGCGATGGCGGTGCTGTTCTTCCCGGTGCTGGGGCCGCTCGCCCGCTTGCTAAGGTGGATGCTGCCGGCGCGCGCCGTTCCGACCGACCCGTCCCGCCCGGTTTATCTCGACAATGATGCCCTCGAGATTCCCGCGATCGCCATCGCTGGCGCATCGCGGGAAGCCTTGCGCATAGCCGATGTTCTCGAAACCATGATCCGCGCCGCTCTGGAAGGGCTTGATCGCGGCGACCGCAAGAGCATCGCCGAGACCAAACGCCTCGACGATGTGCTCGATCGGCTCAACAGCGCGATCAAAGCCTACCTGACTTCGCTCGATCACGAATCCATCGACGACGAGGAAGACCAGCGGCTATCGGAAGTACTCGCCTTTATCACCAACCTCGAACACGCCGGCGACATTGTCGAACGGGGTGTGGCGGCGAATCTCGCCAAGCGGGCCAAACGCAACCTTGCCTTCTCGCGCGAGGGGACCAGCGAGATCCACGAGATGCCGCAGCGTCTGGGGACGAATGTGCGCACGGCTGCCGCCGTGTTCATGACCGACGATGCACGCGCCGCGCGCGAGCTGCTCGGCGAGAAGGAGAAGTGTTCCGCGATCTCGAAACGCGGGCGACCGAGGCGCATTTCGCCCGTATCCGCGCCGGCCGGGTTGAGAGTGTCGAGACTAGCGCGCTGCATCTCGACCTGCTGCGCGACCTAAAGCGGATCAACGCGCATATCGCCGCCGCGGCCTACCCTGTCCTCGAAAAGCGCGGCGAGCTGCTGTCGAGCCGGCTCAGGCAAGACACGTAGGTAGCAGGGTAAGAGACGGCACGTTCAAAGAAAAAGAGATTGGTGAAAACCCCGGTTCCCCGTCAGATTGCCGAACTGGCGGCAATCGGCGCGGCTAGTATAGCTGGCATGTAATAGCTGGATGCCCAGGCGATCGTCTGGGTGGTACCGAGTGCCGCGACCACAGTAACGCGTCCGGTCATCAACCGCCGCTCCTCCCGGCAATGTGCTGTCTCCGGCCCCAAGCGATCGCTGCATCAGCACGGTATCGACCCAGCGTCCAAATTTGCAGCGCGTTGAGCAGCCGAGTGCTCATCTGGGCTTCACTTCCGATCGGCGAACCGTTCCTCGCCCGCGCGATACAGCAGTCGGGTGAGCCGCCATGCCAAGGGCAGCGTTAAGAGCACGACCATCGCAACGAGCAGCATCGCCCGCGTCAGACCGAGCGTGTCGCCGAAGAGGCCATACAGAGCGGGGGACAAGGCCCCGGCGCCGAACGTGCCGGTGTAAAAGACGCCAAAAGCCTCTCGCGCCGCTGCACTGTCACGAGGTCGGGCACGGTGCCGGAGAGAACGGATGACGTGCCATTGAGCGCCATGCCGATGATAGGAAGCAATGCCAGGGCCGCGCCGTAAGGCAGCGGCAGCAGCGCCACAATGCCCGCTGCCGTGGCGCCTTCGGTCAGGATCACGGTCGGCAAGATACCAAGCCGCGCCCCGAGGAATCCGCAGACCAGCTTGCCAGCAGCACCCCCGGCGAAAAGCAGGGGCAATGCGACACCGATTTCTGGAACTCCAGCGCCCTTTGCCCGCAGCAGAAACGGCAGAAAGGTCAGGAAACCCATTCGTGTCGCGCTGTCAATGACGCCGATCGCCAGCAAAAGAGGAAAGCCGTTATGGAGGAGGCTGCCGCGGTCGCGCGCTTCCCCCGCCTCGTGTTGATTGGCACGTACACGCGCGGCCCCTTCCATCGGGTTGGAGCGCAGCAGCACCAAGATGGCGGCCGCTCCCACTAGACCGATCACGCCAATGATCGACGCAGCCGAATGCCAGGACATCACCGCGATCAGGCAAGCGGTGAGCGAAGGCAGCGCCATCTTCCCCAGATCGCCGGCAAAGTTGTAGGTGCCAAGCGCCCCACGCGAGCGAGGCCCTTCGTAGGCTGCGGCTACGAGGCTGGAGAGGCTGGAGGCAATCGGGTGCTGGGTGCTCGAACCGATGCCGCCAAGAACAAGTGCTATCGCCAGCATGGCGACACTTGAGCGCCGAGGAACAAATAGGCCGCCGCTGCGGCAGCGGTGCCGACGGCAAGTATTCTGGCGCCGCAGATCTGCTGCGCCGCGCCGGCGACCGGAACCTGCAACCCTGCCATCACGCCGGCATAAAGTGCGCGCAAGATGCCGATCACGGCGTAGCTCAACGCGAATTGAGCTTGCCACAGCGGCAGCAGCACATAGAGCGTATCGGTAAAGCCGTCGTGCAGCGCGTGGGCGCCGCAGGCCACCCAGAGTACGCGCGCCTGGTGCCGAGCAGGCTTGGTCGCAGTCGAGAACGCTGTGATCGTCATAACTCGAGGCCATCTCCGCAAAGGGCTCGGTGCGTTGGAGACGATTTGGCAGTTTGACGGTCTGATGACAAACGACTTGTTCTGACGACCGCTGTGAGAAAAACTCACTCTATGGGTCGCCCTCGCCTGCCGCCGTTGAAGGCGATCAAAGCCTTTGAGGCCGCCGCCCGGCTCGGCAGCTTCACGCGCGCGGCCGAGGAGCTCAACGTCACCCATGGCGCGGTCAGCCGACAGGTTTGCCTGCTCGAGGATTGGCTCCGGACCCGGCTGTTCTTGCGCACCAGCCGGAACGCGGTGCCAACGCAGGTGGGGACGGATTTGCTCGCCGAAGTCGGACCTGCGCTCGATCGCCTCGCGGCCGTGTCCCAGCGCTGGCGCGAGCCCATGCCGGCCGCGCCGCTGCTTCGGGTATCGGCTTTGCCGACCTTCGCGATGCGCTGGCTGATCCCGCGACTTCCCGAATTCCAGCGCGATCATCCCGGTTTGGAATTGCGGATCGTTATGGCGAGCACCCCGGCCGAGCAATTTAGCGTGGACGTCGACGCCGTGATCTCGGGACCGGGGCGGCACTCCGGCTGGCAAGCCGTTTCTCCGCGAAGTGCGGTTGCCGGTCCTAAGTCCCGACTTGATGGAAAAATGCCAGCTGCGAACACCGGCCGATCTCGAGCGGCACACATTGCTGCACGCCGCGACATTGCGCTCGGCGTGGCCGCGATGGCTTGCCGTCGCCAATGTCCCTGACATAAAGCCGGCGCGCGAGCAGGTCTTCGAGCATTTCTATTTTGCCATCCAGGCGGCGCTGGAAGGGCTTGGGGTGATCATGGGTCCCGTGGCATTGATCAGCGATGAGCTGCGCGCCGGCCGCCTCTTGGCGCCGCTTGCGGATCCGGTGCTGAAGACGCGCGGGTATTTCTTTTATGCACCAGAGCCGAGCAACAATACCACCGCCGTTATCGCGCTGCGCAATTGGCTGATCGCGGCGGGGAGCGTCGCCGAGCGCGAATTCCCGACTCATCTCTCGGCAAACCGATCCTGACCCGCGTTCGATCCAGGCCGCGAGCGCGCAAGGGAATCGCTGTCACTCCGCAGATTATGTGACCTGATTTCCGCACGTCCCGCGGGTCATATCGGACGATGACCTGCTCACCGACATACGCGCGCCGAGCGTCGGATCGTGGCAGAGATCCGCGTGTTCCCATCGCGGCAAGTTCTTGTGCCGGCATAACTCCGGAACTGGCAGGCGAAACTGTCGCGCTGCGCGACGTCATCAGCGCCCGCAAGCGACACGGCGGGCGTTTCGGCAGACGATCGCGCAGCGGTACAAGATTGCCTAGCGCGATCAATGAGTTGGAGTTGCCGTAAGATATGACCGGAACTCACCCCGAAAACCGCTGGCTCGGCTATGCCCGCGTCAGCACCCACAGCCAGACGCTCGATGCGCAGCTTGAGCAGCTACGCGACGCGGGGTGCACCAAGATTTGCCGCGAGAAGTTGACGCGCTCGCACAGCGAGCTTCTCAAAGTGCTGCTCGCTTCTTGGGTCTTACCCTGATCGACGCGCGGTCTTATTGACTTCTCACGGCTAGTTGCGGGTTTCCGACACCTCCCTGCCTTCTGGAAGGCCTCGGGATCATCCAGTTCGGTCGTGACAATCCCTTCGTAAGCCGCGGGTGGAAATAGCACCGTGCCGATCTCGGCGTTTACACCGCCATGGCTCTGACAGGTCGCGTCCGCGTCAGCAACAACGCGGAGCACACGATCGGCAACGCGCATGATGTCCAACCGGCAACGCTCTGCCGAAGTTCCGGTCCCGCGACGAGCGGCAACCCCGAACAAGCTGATGTTTTGCCCGGCGGGAGACCAAGCTGAAAGGCCGAATGCCAGGCTTCCGCCGGTCGCCTCCCGCCCTGCGATCACCTTCGCCCCGCCCCACAGGTGTACCCCACGTTGGGCTACCGTCTTTGCGAGAAGCCGAAGTATGCGAGCGCACCGGCCACAAAAGCGGCCAGCCAACTCACCCAGAACGGAATGCCCAAGCCGCCGATCTCTACCCGCCACCCGAGGATGATCCGCAGGAGATGCGCCACCGCCACGACGAGAAACAGCACGGCGGTCACCGTCATGTAGATTTTTCGATTCAATCCGCCTGCCTTTCCTAACGCCCACCACGTCGACAGTAGCACGCCCACGAGTAGCTCGATGGCGCGAAGCCTCTTGGCTTGGCCGGGGACGGAACGATCTCAACGGCCGTCACCACGCCCCTTGCAGCGTAAACTCGACCCCGGCTGCGGCCCAGTGCGTTCGGACGAAATGGCTGAGCCCGCCCGACAACGCGCGTCGACGGGCGATCCAAGGGAGCGCCGCCGCGCCGCTCCTAGGCACCGGATGAGCACACATCCGCGGCCATCACGGCGGAGGTCGCATCGGGAGTGTTGCATCGTAATCTACGACCTACTGACGAAAACAGCGACGGAAGCGGCCCAAGCGCAGGATTGAAATAGAGCTGCTGGAATGACCGCTTTCCGATCTTCGCCGAGCTGGAGCAAATGTCGGTTTCGGGGCAGAATGACCAGTTCCCGCCGCCCAACCTGAGCGCCGGTTGTGGGTTCAGTAAGCAGACCTTGGCCGGAGCGCGGGCAGCGACGAGGTAGCGCCGTTTTCGGCCATTCCTGTGGCCGATCATCTGCCACCGAGTAGGGTGCTAAGGATAGCGGGGACAGCGGCGAAATCGTTGCGGAAGCCAAATAGACGACGGTTCGAAAAGCGACGTCGATCTGCGCTGACCTCGCGAGATGGAGAAGCGACGGCCGAGCGCCCTATTTCTCTAGTTCGCTGATAGGCGCCGCCAGCAGCCTTCCCCACGGCCCCCTTCGGATCAAACACTTTCGAAGACTGGCCACGCGATACGAAAAGGACGCCGCAAACTTCCTCGCCTTGCTCAATCTAGCCGCTACCGACCTCTGGCTAGGCCATACTAAGTCCGTGACCTAACCCCGAAGCCAGGAGGAAGCAGATGAAGGTGCATATCGTTGGTGGCGGCTTCGGCGGACTGGCGGCAGCCGCGCTTCTCATCCGGAATGCTGACGTGCCCGGAGCCGACATCACGATCTACGAGGCGGACGATGTGCTGGGCGGCGGATTCTTTCTCAGCGGCAGCGCCGCGGGCGGCTACAACCTACCAGGCTCCGTCTTTGACAAGGAATTCCGCTGCACGTTCGATCTGCTGAAGTCGATCCCTTCCGCACGCAACCCGTCAATTTCCGTCATGGAGGACTTTTTCGCCTTCAATACGGGCGAGCCGTACCAGGACAAGGCGCACATCCTCGATCGCGACGGCCGCATCGTGCATGGTCCGCGTTTCGGCCTTAGCCTGGGCGACGGCCTCAGCCTCGCGCGGGTCGTGCTGACGCCCGAAGCGATGCTGGACGGGCGGCGGATCGAAGAGTTCTTTTCCGGGCAATTTTTCTTGACCGAATTCTGGTTCCTTTGGTCGGCGCTCATGGGATCGCTGCCTCAGCACAGCGTGATCGAGTTTCGACGCTACATGAATCGGTTCCTGTACTTGTTCCCGGACCTGTCAGACATGAGGGGCGTGATGCGCACGCCCGTCAATCAGCACCAATTTTTTATAGAACCGCTGGTCGCGTGGCTGCGCCCACGCGGCGTGAACTTCCTCACCGACACCTTCGTGCGGGACATCGGCTTCGCGGCGGCGCCCGCCCGCACCACCGTCAATCGGCTCGACTATGAACGGCGCGGCACCGCGACGTCGGTTGAAGTCGCGCTGGAGGACCTCGTGCTCGTGACCACCGGATCGCAAGCGGCTGATCTTTCCGCGGGGTCGATGACCGAAGTGCCTAGCCCACGTCCGAGCGGGCGCTCCTGGGAGCTATGGGAACGCCTTGCGCAGGGGCGCAGGGATTTCGGCAATCCCGACGTTTTCTTCGGTATGGCCCGGATACCCAACTCGCTGTGGGTAACGTTCACGGTCATCGACACAGGGCCCGAATTCGTCAATCAAATCGCCGCGTTGACCGGAAGCGAGGCGGGACTAGGCGAACTCGTGACGTTTGAAGGACTCGGGCTGGGTGCTATCGCTGTCCGTCTTTCACCAACCGGAAATTATCGGCCAACCCAAGGGCACGAGCGTCTGGTGGGGCTACGGTCTGTATCCCGAGCGCAACGGCGATTTTGTGCGCAAACCGATGACGGCGTGCACCGGCGCGGAAATCCTGGACGAGACACTGAAGCAACTGCGGTTCGACACGCAATTGGCCGCTATTAAGGCGTCATCGATTTGCGTGCCTTGCTACATGCCCTACGTCAACAACATCTGGCTTCCTCGGAGCCGCGGCGACAGGCCTCCGCCGGTTCTGGAGGGGGCCACCAATCTCGAACTCATCGGTCAGTACGTCGAGGTTCCTAAGGAAATTGCCTTCACCATCGAATGCTCCGTCCGCACGGCCTGGGACGCGATTTACCGCCTGCTCGATCGTGGCCCCGCGCCCCCACCCGTCTATCAGGGCCAGTACGATCCGAGAGCGTTATTCGCTGCGCTGAAGGTGTTTGTCAGTCGGTGACGCCATAGATTGTTATGATCTCGGCTCACCGTAGCGAACGGAATGCGCCTCCAATTAGTGCCGCGCGGGCTCATGCCAATTCGGGCACTTCACGGAGGCGGTTTTGCCGTAACCTCGGTCAGCCGCATTCTGAGGGCGCGTGCAGTGTATAGCGACAAGCAATCGTGAGCCGGACATATCCGTCGTTGTTTACACAGGAGCCGCGGAAATCTTAAGGTGGACCCCGATCGTGAGACAGCCGGAGCCGGTTTCTAAGGTGTAGCCCGGCCGAGTTCCGTACCGGCTCCGATCGCGCTCGTCGCGACGGTCGTGGCATTGCTGCTGTTCCTCCTCGTCAACATCAATCCTGTGGTTGGTGGTTGTGCCGGTGGGGATATGGGCGAAGGCGCAGCCGGTCGGCAACGCCGATCGTCACATATCCACGGGCATTCTGCTTCGTAGACTTGGCGCGGCGTACGATAGCCCAGGCTCTGGTGCTGGCGCTCCTGGTTATAGAAGTCGAGCCACGAGCCGATGCCGGCCTTGGCCTCGGCGAGGCTGGCGCAGGCGTTGAGGTAAACCTCCTCGTATTTGAGGCTGCGCCACAGCCGCTCGACGAAAATGTTGTCCATCTAGCGACCCTTGCCATCCATGCTGATTGTGACTGCGTGGTTCTGCAACGTGCCGGTGAAGTCGTCGCTGGTGAATTGGCTGCATTGGTCGGTATTGAAGATCTCGGGCCGGCCGTGCCGCGCGAGCGCTTCTTCGAGGGCCTCGACACAGAACTCTGCACCGAGCGTATTCGACCGCCGCCACGCCAGCACGGCGCGGCTCACCCAATCCATGATCACCACCCAATAGAGGAAGCCCTTGGCCATCGGGATGTAGGTGACGTCCGCGCACCAGACCTGATTGACCCGCTCGATCGAGATCCCACCGAGCAGTAGGGGTAGATCTTGTGGGCCGGCGCCGGCTTGCTCGTGTTCGGCCGCTGGTAGATCGCCGCCAAGCCAGCCAGCCGCATCAGGCGCCGGACCCGTTTGCGGTTGACGACATGGCCCTGGGTCGCCAGCCACGCCGCCATCCGCCGCGAACCGTAATACGGCCGGGCCAGGTACTGCCGATCGATCAGCGCCATGATCGTGCCGTCTTCCTCGCTGATCTCGGCCGGCCGGCGGTAGACCGAAGCGCGCGATACCGCCAACAGCCGGCATTGCCGCGATACCGGCAGCGCCGGGGGCTTGCGCTCGACCACAGCGCGCCGTTCCGCTCGGGCTCATTTGCCGAGCTTTCGTGACAAAAAATCGTTTTCGACCTTCAGCTGGCCAATCTGCCGATACAGAAGATCGACCTGCCCGCGCTGACGGTATCTTCGGATGCCGCGCCGCCGCCCTCGAAGACGCTCGCCGCTCCGTCCAGCAGCTGCTTCTTCCAGGCGTAGATCTGGTTCGGGTGAACCCCATGCGCGCTCGCCAGCTCGGCCACCGTCCGGTCGCCCGTGATCGCCGCCAGCGCCACCTTCGCTTTGAACTCCGCCCCGTGCTTCTTGCGTGTCTGCTTCATGTCCTGCTCCCGCGCCGTCGGCGCTTCCTAGGGGCAGGGCCCCACCTTAACCTACCGTCTCGTTTTCAGGGTCCAGCTTAGGGCTGATTGACAGCCAATCGGTCAAGACCACCGAAAGCGGCGGGCCGTGGGGCGGAGCCTATCCTCGGGCGCGGCACAGCCGCGACCCGGGGGATGCGGCCAAGAAGGTTAAGGGTCGCAAGCGGCATATCGTGACCGATACCACCGGCCTGATGGTCGGCGCCGCGATCCACCCCGCCGATGTGCAAGACCGCGATGGAGCGCCGCTCGTTATCGAAGCCATCCACGACCTCTGCCCCTGGCTGCGCCACCTCTTCGCCGACCGCGCCTATTTCGGCGATAAGCTCCGTGGAACACTTGCCAAATTCGGCCGATGGAGCATCGAAATCGTCAAGCGCATGGCCGATACGGTTGGCGTCGAAGTCCTGCCCCGTCGCTGGGTCGTCGAACGCACGCTCGCCTGGCTCAATCGCAACCGCCGCCTTGCCAAGGACTTCGAGGCCTCCATTGCCAGCGCCCAGGTTTGCGTCTATGTCGGGTCCGTGCAGCTTCTCATTAGACGTATCGTATCCGCCTAACTCAATCGTTCCGATTAAGGTTCGGACACTTAGATAATTCACAGCATGCCGCGACGGAAGCATGTTGCAAATACGGTCCGAGGTATTCGAGGACTTGCGGAAAGTTTGGCGTGAGCGAAAAATACCACGTCGGACAAAATTTTCCTATCACCTTCTTGGTAGCCTTACTCGGTAAATTCAAGAACCCCCTAAACCCTAATAGTATATTATATAAACTTTTGGGTGAGTTTTGCTAGCCCGATGGCCGGCGACCGCCTGCGCGAGGACCGACGCCACGATCATTGCCGCCCCGCCTCCACTGCCTCGGCCCAATTCCGCAGCCGTTCGGGCAATGCCTTGATGACGCTGCGCCGGTGCCCGGTAGGCTCGGAAACTACTCACCCGCAGGGATGTGGCGCGGGAAGGAGACCGCCAACAAATGCAGCGACAACGGAATGGCCGATGACCATCCCTTTTCTCGGTCGCTCCCGGCTCATGGGAAGGTCAATCACGAGGGATTGCGAGAAAAAATCCAGGTTACAACCGATGACGGCGATTGGGGATTGCAGGCATTTGATACGGCGAGGCGGGCCGATGTTGTCGCACGGCCGCTCACTTGCGACAACAAGGGCTGCCTTTGTGGTGATGTACGGAGATTTGTGTCAGGGCGGTGAGAGGGGGTACTCGGCGGGTTGCTGAGGTCCGCAAAAGGAGCAACCCCAATGCCACAGACTGCGACGATTACGAGCTTACCGAGAGCATCCGAATTGGTGAAGGGCATACAAGCGCAGGAGTGGAGTGAGGACTACCGCGGTCTCGGCCGGCGGGCACTGGCGGCCATCCTGACCGGCCAGATGGCGCAGGCGGTTGACGAGCATCTCGGCCGCATGGCTGAGCTCGACCAGGCCGACCGGCGCAACGGCTCCTACCGGCGGCACCTGTTGACCGAGCTGGGCGAGATCGAGCTGGCGGTGCCGCGCCCCCGCCGCTTTGCGCCGATCGCGGTGGTGTGCGCCTATGCGCGGCGTGCTGCGCAGCCCGACCGCATGATCCTGCCTGCTTCATCCTCGAGATGGGCGGCATGGCGGTCTCGGTCGCTCTTTCGATCTTATTGTTTGGCGTTCCATTTCGCGGCTCGCTGGCGGTCCTGATCCTGGTCTGCGCGATATTTCTCGTTACTGCTCTCGGCATTGGTCTGTTGATTTCAACGGCAGCCAAGAACCAGTTCGTGGCCGCTCAGGCGGCGTTCATTGCCATTTATATGCCGGCGCTGATGCTGTCGGGGTTTCTCTTCGACATTCGCTCGATGCCGGGATGGCTGCAGCTGTTGACCCGGCTGGTCCCGGCGCGCTATTTCGTTTCGAGCCTGAAGACCTTGTTTCTTGCCGGCGACGTCTGGCCGATCCAGTTCCCTAACCTTGCGTCTTTGGTCGGTTTCGCGCTGTTTTTCTCCGGTGTGACGCTGCTGCGGACGCGGCGGCGGCTCGACTGAATGAATATGCGGGTCCTCTCTCTGATTTTCGAGGAGCTGCGTTCCTTGCTGAACCACCGCAAGGTGCGTGGCATCCTTTTCGTCCCGCCGCTGATCCAGGCGTTTGTCTTCGCTTATGCCGCCACCTTCGATGTGACCCGCGTGACGCTTGCGGTGTGGTGCGAAGATCCCGGCCGGTTCGCCACCGACATCATCGAGCGGTTTGCCGACTCGCCAACCTTCACGGTCGTCCGGGCGTTGGACAACTCGGCGGCAACCCAAGCCTCGGTGACGAACGCCGAGGTCACCGCAGTGCTCCATATCGGGCCGACCTTTACCGGGATATTTTGGCGGGCCGGCCGGCGCGCCTGCAATTGCTGCTCGACGGTCGGCGTTCGAACACCGCGCTGATCGTCGAGGCCTACGCCGCGGAGATCGTCGAGCGCTTCACGGCCGCTCGGCTCGCCACACGCGGCATACGGAGCCCTATCGAGATCGCAACCCGAGCCTGGTTCAACCCAAACCTCGACAGTCAATCGTTCATCCTCCCCGGTCTGGTGCCGCTGTTGACGATCGTTGTCACCCTCTTGATGGCATCGTTGTCGATTGCCCGCGAGCGCGAACTCGGCACCTTCGATCAGTTGCTCGTTACACCGCTGCGGCCGCTGGAAATCCTGATCGGCAAAAGCGTGCCTCCCCTCCTGATCGGGATCATCGAAGGCATTGCGATCACCGGGGTTGCCATGCTGTGGTTCGGAGTGCCGTTGCGCGGCAATCCCGCGCTGCTGGCGCTCTCGATGTCTGTCTTTGTGCTATCCGGGATCGGCTGGCCATCTCGGCGCTGGCTCGAACTCAGCAACAGGCGATCCTCGGCGTCTTCATTTACCTGGCGCCGGCGATCATCCTCTCCGGCTTCGCGACCCCGATCGAGAACATGCCGGACTGGTGTCAGTGGCTGACGGTGATCAATCCGATTCGCTACATGCTAGTGATCAGCCGTGGCATCTTCCTCAAGGACCTTTCGACCGCGCTCGTACTCAACCAGTTATGGCCGATGTTGCTGATCGGTGCTGTGCCAATGGCCGTCGCAACTTGGTTGTTCCGGCGGCGGGTGACGTAGGAGAAAGGATGTCACGGCTTCGCGCAATCCCATCAAACCAAGGTTGCGCACACTCACATATTCGTCGCGTAGACTGACCCTTAGGCTCAGAGGGGATTATGTTGGGTAAATGATATTCCCGACGGTCTGATCAGTGATTTTAAACGGTCAAAGCTCTGTCAGATTACCAGTCTTCGTTGTTTTGTGACGGTCCAATCCACGCGGCTGTCCGGCATCATGACGCCGCCCACCTGTCTGCCGAGCTGCTGCTCGAGCGCCGGACGCCAGGGCACGAGCTGGAAGCCGAGCCCGTCATCGATCATCGCAAAGCGGCCCGAGGCGAGAGCCACGCGCTGCCGGGTACACGCCTGACACATGCTCGCCTTCAGCCGAGGGCTGATGGGCGAGACCAGTCTCGTCCGAAAGCTTCGTAACCGCCTCGGCCAGATCGCGCTGGCGCAGCGTGTCGAGGAGATCGCGCGCAAATACGACCCTTTCTCCTTGTCGCCATGCCTCTTCGACCAAGCTGGAAATCACTCTAAGTAGATTCCGAGGCTAGTTCTGTGATCATCCCGTACCCAAATTTAGAGGGGAAAAATTCCCACGCATGGTGTTGGAGGAAGTTGTGGAATTAATTCTGATTATCGTTGTCGTTCTTCTGCTCTTCGGGGGCGGTGGCTATTACGGATACCGCAGGCGATGGTAGCAAGGGCTGGTACTTGCTAAGTGCGAGCAACCCTATGTGTGCACGTGAGGCGTGATCGCACGCCTCACCTATTATCAGGCAACTGGAGAACAACATTATGAACATCTTCACTATAATTGGCGTAGTGGTCGTCGTAATTTTGGTCGCCGGTTACTTCGGGGTTCATGGCGTCCACTTCTAAGTTACGGTGATTGATCACGCCTAATGCTGGCGGGACTTTCATTCCGGTTCGACGACGGTTTTTTGCAAACAACGCAACACTTCGGCGACGCTCCAGGCTTGGGCGATGCAGCCGCGCGGCGTGAATGGCGGTTCGGCGTCAAAGACTTCGCTGATCGAGCCAATGCCGGCCTCAGCGAGATGCTGCTCGAAGCCGTCGAGGAAATGCCGCGCCGTCGCGCGATCATTGGGGTAGACCTTCAGCCAGGCATCGATGAACGGACCGATCAACCAAGCCCACACCGTGCCCTGGTGATAGGCGGCATCGCGGGCGCGGAGGTCGCCGAAATAGCGCGGCTTGTAATCGGGCTCGCCCGGCGCCAGCGAGCGCAGCCCGATCGGCGTCACCAGCTTTTTATGCACGGCGGCAACGACCGCCTCCCAATATTCCCGGTCGAGGACGGGGTGCTCGAGCGCAATAGCGAAAATCTGGTTCGGTCGGAAAGCGGAATTGTCGCCATTCTCGCCGTCGACGACGTCGTAGAGATAGCCACCTGCCGCGTGCCAAAAGCGGCGATTGAAGGAATTGTGCGCCTTGTTCGCATAGGCCGCGAGTTCGTCGGCTTCCGGGTCCTGCGCATCGCGCAGCCAATCCGCCAGCAAGCGCAGCGCACTGTACCAGAGCGCGTTGATCTCGACCGCCTTGCCACGGCGCGGGGTCACCACCCAATCGCCGACTTTGGCATCCATCCAAGTCAGCGCATAACCCTCCGCCCCTTGGGTGAGGAGCCCGTCATGCGGGTCGACCTTGATACCGAACCGGGTGCCCTCGAGGTGATGCCGCACGATGTCCTTCAAGATTGGCACTAGTAGCTCCAGGGTCTCCTTATCCTGGCAATGCTCGACATAGCGGTGCAGCGCGTGAAAGAACCACAGCGTCGCATCGGCCGTGTGGTAGAGGCCCTGATTTTGTCCTTCCGGGAACATGTTCGGGATGAGCCCGTCGCGCAGGTAGTGAGCAAAGGTGCGCAGGATCCAGCGTGCCTCGATTGCTCGCCCGGTCGTTAAAGTGAGTCCCTCGAGCGAGATCATCGTGTCCCGGCCCCAATCGGTGAACCAGTGATAGCCGGCGATCACGGTGCGCACTTCATCGCCCTCGGCCCGCGCCCGGGCCCCGTCGGCAATGCGTCCCACCGGGGTAATGACGAAGGCGTCGGCCGCAAGGACGAGCTCGGCTGCGTACCCGATCTGAGCCGGCGCCGCCGCCATCCCGACGAGGCGCCGGCGGCGCTCGCCTTCGAAGGTCAGCGCATCGTCAGGGCTTAGCGCCAGGACAGTATGCCAAGCCTCCGTCGCAGCGATCAGCGTCAGCGGGCAATCCTTGCGGATTTCTCCAGAAAAATAGCCGGGGCTCCAGAGCCAGCCTCGCGAATCGTAACCGCGCTGCGCCTCGATCTCATAGAAGCACTCGCGGCGCGAGCCGCCATCGGCGGTAAAGGTCGGGCCTTCTGAGTTCTCCACCGCCAGCCGCAAGGTCGGCAGATCCAGCCCGGCGCTGATTTCGTATCGGTTGTCCCGGACAGTCAGCACATAGCCTGAGGAGAGCGCCTCGCTGAGCGGCGCCTCGAGCCGACGAAAGTTGATCAAGGGTCTGAGCCGCATGCGGACGCGCCCGCCGTCGCGAAGCAGGCGAAAGGTGCAATGCACGATGTTCTGGCGCGAGGGCACAACAATCGACTTCTCGATGACGATGCCATCCAGCTCATAACGCCAGCTCGGCAGGCCCATATCCAACGTAAAATCGAGGAAGCGCCCGTTCTCGCGCAAATTCACGACGCTGCCGTCACCGCGCTCGATGTCGACCTCGAGATCGTTGAGTACCACCATGCGGCCGAGCGGAGCCGGTTGGGCGGCGATCAAGAAGCCGTGGTAGCGCCGGGTGATCGCCCCGGTCATCGTCGCCGAGGCGTAGCCGCCCAACCCGTTCTCCACGAGCCATTCACGCGGAGCTTCCGGGGGCAGATTTTCGGCGCGGATGAGCCGACGCAGGTCAACCATTGGCTATTCGCAGATGGAAGACGTTCTTCGCCTCGGGGACGGTGACTGAGGAGCCGGGGATGAGGACGGTGGCGCTCTGGCCCGAGATCAGCCAATCCCCTGCGGCATCCTGCGCCGGACTTCCTGAACCACCGTAAAGCGGGGCTTCGCTAGACCATAGGAGGCGCCAAGCCTGGCCCTCGACCGGTGCCAGCAGCGGCTCGGGCGCAGGACCGAGCAGGAGGTCGCGGCCGAGATTGACAATCAGTAAGCGATCGGCGCCGCTTGGGGAGAAAAAGCGCAGCATCCAAGCCTCATCCGTGAGTGCGGCGCCATCAATCCGGCAGGGCCGCTGTCCAAGCACAAGGTCCGTTCGCCGCAGCTCCAGAAGATCGCGATGCAGGGCATAGATTGAAGCATGCCGCTGCCGCTCGCCGAGATCGAGCACCGATCGGCGAAACGTGTCGATGTCGCCGGGGTCGGCGAGTTCGGCCCGCATCTCGCTCGTCGCGAGACTGGGAAATTGTGCGAGGGAGAGACGGCGGCCTTCGCGGACATCGTGCGACAGTTCGATCTCATGATCGGCAAAATAGAAGAACGGGCTTGATGCACCGAATTCCTGCCCCTGAAACAGCAGCGGAATGCCCGGCATCAGCAAGAAATAAGCGGTCATCGCCCGAAGCCGGCCAGGGCTCGTCAACGCGTGACAGCGCTCCCCGGTGCCAGAATTGGCGACCTGATCGTGGTTCTGCAGAAAGACAACAAAACATTCTGCCGGAAGATCGAGCGCGGGCGTGCCGCGCGCCTTTTCCTGCCACTGATAGCGCTGCCCCTGATAGAGGAAACCGTGTTTGGCGGCAGCGACGAACTCGCCCGGGCGACCTCGGTAGTCTGAATAGTAGGCCTCGTGATGTCCGGTCAGTGCCACCATGGCGCTGTGATGGAAGTCGTCGTTCCACAATGCGTCGAGTCCGTATCCGCCCCGTTCCACTGGGCGCGCTAGCTTGGCGTGCTGCGGCTCGTTCTCAGCGACAACAAAGGTGATTCTGCCGCGCCCTGCCGTGCGCACCTGCCGGACAACGGCGGCGATTATATGATCGTCCGATCGATCGAAAATTGCCTGCGTCGCGTCGAGCCGCAGGCCGTCGAGATGATACTCGTCGATCCAATAGCCGGCATTGGCGACAAAAAACTCTCGCGTCGGGCCGGAATCGAGATCGTCGAAGTTGATGGCTTCACCCCATTCGTTGTCGTAACGATCGGTGAAATAAGCCGCGGAGAACGATTTGAGATAGTTTCCGTCCGGGCCGAAATGATTGTAGACGACGTCGAGGATGACGGCGATTCCGAGAGCATGCGCACGGTCGACGAAATGGCGGAAATCAACCGGCTGGCCGTAAAGCCTGCTTGGCGCGAAGAGATCGACGCCGTCGTATCCCCAACCGAACCGGCCTGGGAATTCCGCCACAGGCATAATTTCAAGACAGGTGATGCCGAGTTCGGCGAGAGCCGGCAGCTCGCGTGAGGCGGCTTCCCAACTTCCCTCGGGAGTGAAGGTGCCGACATGCATCTCGTAGATGACGAGTTGCTCGCGCGCGATTCCGTGCCAAGCATCGTCGGTCCAAGCGAAGTCTCCGGGATCGACGATTTCCGAAGGTCCGTGCGGCCCTCCCGGTTGAAATCTCGACGCCGGGTCGGGCAGTGCCGCTTCACCGCGGTCGAGACGGAAACGATAGCGCATACCCGCCCGCGCCGGCACACTCCAAAGCGAGAAGTAGCCGTCCGGCTCGGATTGCAGTGCTGCCGTTTCGAGGCCTTCGATCTCCACGACAATCTCGCGGCATCGCGGCGCCCACACCCGGAAATGGACACCACCGCCGGACTGCGGTTCGGCACCGATCGGCAGGCGCCGGACGGGCGGCGCCCCGGGCGAGACCAGACGTTCAAGAACCGAACGTCTAGGTGGCGTCTCGCGCTCCTGTTGCTCCTTGTTAAGGCCGAAGCCGGCGTGCGCATTCACGTCGCAGCTTGCCTCTGCCCTAACAGCCACTGCCGTGTTCTTGCAGTTGCACACCGACGCCCGTCGTAATCCCGTCCTCCCGGCTTTCTGGCGGCCCGTTCTCCTCGAGCTTCACTGTGACGGTGGACCGCACCCCGGTGCGAATAGCTGCCGCGATTTGAACCAGCCGAGCCGCATATGCATGCTCCCTTTCAAACAGCTTGGAAGTGCGGGGATGTTGCCGCGTGACCTAGAGTTGAGGGGGGTTGGTCTTCCAGGCTTGTACGCGCTGAGGACATGCTTCCTCCAGATGCTTCTCGCTACATCGTGGGCGAGAAATGGGTTTCTAGTCATCAGAACTCGACGGCGGCAGGTTCGGAAACTACTCAGGCCACGATTCGGTTCCCATGTGACATCAATGGGAGACGTACCTTACGCATGATCGGGCTTGGAGGCCCTTCTGCCTTCCTGTCCCCGCTGCTGGGCGTTGCTCCATCAGGTGCTCTGCGGGCACGACTTGCCCCGGCGATGTGGGCAGGGCTCCTTGACGCCCAGATTACCCACCTGCAAGAGGGTCGAGGGTGTTCACTCCCACAATGTCGGCGACGGTAAAGCGATCTTAGGTAGTTTCCGAGCCTGACGCGGCATGCTGTCGTGCGATATCTTATGGCTTCTCTACATGCGATAGCAATGTCCAGGCTTGGTGGCGGGTCTATGTCTTCGATAGCGGCGATGTAATTCGGTGGATGCAATGACGTCGAGATTTTCGCAACTTGGACCAGAGTTCGACAATTTTCTATTCGCGCCCATCGGGGAGGACAGCAACGGAATGCTGCTCAGCGTCCTTTCCGCCCTGGCGCGATTGGATATCGACCCGTGGCAGGAGGCTGCCAAATTATCCGGGTTGCCGGGAGGAGCTGCAACCCAGAGATTGGCGTCACTGATCGCAGCACTACCAGACGAATCGTCGGCGTATCCAGACCCACGACGGTTGCTGCTCGCTTGGTCGCGTTGTTGCCCCGCCCGGCTCATCCCAACACCCCGTCGCGCGCGACATTGTTCGACGCCGGTGCCGTGACCCATCGCCAGGCCATCATTTACGTCTACGTCATCTTCATGGTTTTCGCGCTGGGCGCCCAATGGATCGCGGCGAACCGTCTACCGGCGGCGCAGGTCGGTAACGTTCATGCACCGGCCTCGAGCACAGTCTCCGCTCAGGTGCGACCGCCGATCCCTGGCCAGTGAACGCTCATTCAGGTTGGGGCAACAGACGATACGATAACCAGGCGCGTTCCCGAGGGATCACAACTCGGGCGGATCTAATGAACGCGCCGAGTGCTTCGCGACCAGGTTCAGCGGTGGACCAGTACCGGTACCTCGGACTATTCGAGCGGCCTTTATATTAGCCGTCCTACGCGCGCTGGCATCGCAAGGCCTGCCGGAACGACACCAAGAGCTTCCGCTCCTCGTCCCACAGGGAGAGTCGCGCGCATTTCAGGCTGTCGAGGAGAGTGAGGCGTCTAGCGTCTCGAAACTCGGGATTCTGGCCAAAGCACTCGCGCAAGCGATAGTTCGGTATCTTGCTGCAAACGTGATGGATGTGGTGGAAGCCGATATAGCCGGTCAGCCAATGCAGCACCGCGGGCAGATCGTAAAAGGAGCTGCCCTTCAGCGCTGCGGCATGAAAATTCCAATCCGAGCCGGTCGTCCAATAGGCATGCTCGAACTGGTGCTGGATATAGAACAACCAAATGCCGGTCGAAGCGGCAAGCAGAATCACCGGAAGATAACCGAACAACAAGGCGCGCCCGCCCATAGTCAGTAGCATCAGCATGCCCATAGCGGCAAGCGTCGCGTTCGTGCCAAGAATGCTGCCCCAGATTTTCCAATCACGAAATGGACTGACGGTTGGAATGCGATGGCGGATGACGAACAGAAAGACCGGGCCCAAGCCGAACAGGATCATTGGATGCCGATAGCCCCGATAGCGAAGCCGCTGCCACAGCGATAGGGATTGAAATTCGCGCACGGTGAGCGTCCTCACACCGCCGGTGCCGCGCCGGTCGAGATTGCCGGAGTTCGCGTGATGGACGGCGTGGCTCCTGCGCCAGAAAGCGTAGGGCGTCAGCGTCAGCACCCCGAGCGCTCGGCCCACAAGATCGTTGGCTCGGCGCGATGCAAAGAAGGAACCGTGACCGCAGTCATGCTGGATCGCAAACAGGCGGACCAGCAATAAGGCCGCCGGCACAGCGAGCGGCAGCGCCAATCCGGGATGGCGCCTCGCGCCGCACAGCAGAGCTGCCATGAGGAGCACAAACGGCAGCCCTGTATTGAGGAGCTGAGCCACGGCACGCCGGGGGTCGGCGCGGGCATAGGGCGCAACAATCTCCCGCCACGAGCGCGAGGGACGACAGGAGGTCAACGCGAAAGCGCCCGCCGGGCTTTGCGCCGGTATGGTGCGCGCTTGGTATTGATCCGGTGTGTGCTCGATCATCTGCAATCCGTCTTAAACACTCGAAAGGGTAGTAGGACGGGCAGCACGGTCACTTTCTCGCCGATCCGCTCGGCCAAAGCAACGTCGTGCCGGACTGTCTGCCCGGCGACTTCCGCCGGTACGTCGATGGATGGCCGTACCACGCAAACGCCGGCGACGCTGATCGCGGTTTACGGGCTTGCTGATGGCTATCGCGTTTTTCACCACGACCCGTTCGCAACTCCAGACCCTGGAACCGCAACCCGGCTGGTCGCCGCGGAAATCGATCGCCTGCGCTCCACCATCCGATCCACCAGCGCGCGCCCATCCTCAGCCTACAATCAGGCGCTGGTGCTGCTGTGCGGCTCGTCACGAGTCAGGCACCAACGCCCGATTACAGCTGATCGCTCGGCCAGCCATAGTAGGTATAGAAATGTCTTTCCAAGGCGCGATCGACCGTTGTCGGATCGTATGCTGGGCTGTCTTTGAGCGAGTGGCGGTCGACATCGAGGTTCACTAGCCTATCGGTCCAATCGATCTCAGATGCCGATTGTGGCGAGATCAGCACCATCTTGCCGGGCCACCAGTTCCTGGTATCGACGATGAGGTGACGGATGCTCCAATCGGTATCCTCTATGAGGAAGTCCTCGACGTGACCGATTTCGCCGTCGCTGGCACGGATATGGTAGCCGGTGACCGCTCCGATGCTGCGCAGATGCGGATCGTCGCGGCTGCGTTGCAAATCGGCAACTTCCTCCTCGCGCCGCTTCGACCCCAAGGGAGGCGATGACATGGCGGCTGCCATAAAGCCGTAGCCACCCATGTAAAAGCCCGTGCCCCAATACGGACTCCATCCATAATAATCGTAAACGTTGATCTCCATCTGTCGTGACACCGGCCGATCGGTGTCGATATCCGGACCCTCCTTGACCTGCTGCATCGTCAATCCAACCGAGAACCGGCGCTCCGTCGGGTCGAGGTGGCCCAAAACAGAAGGAGGCAGCAGGACTTTGCGACCGGAGAGCCAATTGCCGGTATCGACGACCAGCCAACGCACCATCCAGCTGGCATCGTCGAACAGAAAGTCGCTGACGGTACCAAGCCGGCCGTCGCTTGCCGCGACGGCGTAGCCATTGATCGCTGATGCTTTCCTCAACATACTTCACTCCTATTATGATTCCGTGGCGTCATGGTACAATGAGGATTAACGGCTGGGATTTGTTGTTGCCTTTGTCCGACTCTCTTTCACGGCGATGGCATGATGCTTGGCAAGGGTCTGTATTGGGTCACGCAAGCTGAGGAAGACACGAACTCGGGAAGACTTATCGGCATCCGCTATTCGAGGGCTTCGCTCGGCCCATTTGCGCTCATTCCTGAGACGCCCAATGGGACGTCCTTCACCAGCGGGACACGAGTGGCGCCGTTGGCGCCAGCCGCCTTGCCGGGTTTCTCGAGCAGTTCGAGGAACGGCTTTATGATGTCGATCGGCATCGGAAAGACGACGGTGGAATTCTGTTCGGCGCCGATCTCGGTCAGCGTTTGTAAATACCGTAACTGCATAGCGGCCGGGATGCTCGAGAGGATCTGGGCGGCATTGACCAGGGTTTGCGAGGCTTGGAACTCCGCTTCCGCATGGATGACCTTGGCGCGCCGGTCGCGTTCCGCCTCCGCCTGTTTGGCAATGGCGCGAACCATGTTGTCCGTCAGTTCGACGGTTCTGATCTCGACGTTGGTGACCTTGATCCCCCAGGTTTCGGTCTGGGCGTCGAGAATGCTCTGGACGTCGGCACTGAGCTTTTTGCGTTCGGACAGCATCTCGTCGAGCTCATGCTGCCCCAGCACTGCGCGCAGCGTCGTCTGCGCGAGCATGACGGTGGCCGGAAGGAAGGACTGAACCTGGATGATGGCCCGCTCGGGATCGACCACGTTAAAGTAGAGTACCGCGTCGACCTTCATCGAGACGTTGTCGCGGGAGATCACGTCCTGGGTCGGTATTTCGATGACCTGGATGCGCAAATCCGCCCGTACCATTTCCTGGAAAAAGGGGATCAACAACACGAGGCCCGGCCCTTTGACCTTATCAAAGCGCCCTAGGGTAAAGACCACAGCTCGCTCATATTGGCGCAAGATCTTCACCGTCGCCCTGGTCAGAATCAAGGCCAGAGGGAAGGCCACAATCACCAAGATCAGGACAATATACATCGGTGAGAATAACATATCGTGCTCCATCAAAAGGAGAGCAACAGACTTGCGGACCAACGGCGGAGTTGAAGCGATTAAGCAGCTCGCTCCGAGCTCCGACGAGCGGTTCGGATAGCCATTCCCAAAGCCGCGAAACAAAATATTGGGCAACGGTTGCCGCCACGGTAGGCTCGGAAACTACCTACGCACCATTTCGGCGTGCGGCCGAGTTTGGGAAGAGATTAAATGGGTGACTCCATTCCGGGCTGCGACGAGCGCCAATCGCCAAACCGCCCGCTGTAGGAGTTCTCGTAGGGAAAGAATTTATGAGTACAAATACCCATGGTATTATCTCTCATTGCAAATCGATGCTTAAGGCCCGAGGTATATTCCGCGGCTCCGATTACTGGCCTCGGTACCCACGCCGCAGCCGGCTGGAGCGGGGCTGATGTGAAGCTGCCCGCTGTCGTTCGGCACGGACTGCCTACAACTGATGGAAGACAAAGCGATGGGACTAATTCTGCTTATCGTACTGCTCGTGGTTCTCTTTGGCGGTGGGTTTGGGTTCTACCGCGGCGGCTATTACCGTCAAGGCGGAGGCGTCGGGATCGGCGGCATACTCGGCTTGATCCTCGTCGTCCTCGTGATCGGCTGGCTGGTGCAAGGGCATATCGGGGGCCTCTCCTTCTGAGGGTAGAGAAATAGCGCTGGCCGGAGCACGATCGCCAGGAGTGGAGCATGCAAGCCAGCTTCTGCGGTCTGTGCGATTGGCTACGCCGTGCCGCTGGCGCTGCTTTGCTGGTGGTCGGCTCAACGATTTTTGCTGTTCCCGCTACTGCCGTTTCGACCACGGGTTCCGGCGCTGGCGCCTGGGTTGTCGTCGGCGCCGGAGCAGCCTTGGAAATCTTCGATTGCGGCGGCCCGCTTTGCGGCCGGATCGCCTGGCTGCGAAAGGCCCGCGATACCGCTGGGCGACCGGTGCAGGATGACGAAAATCCGGACCCGGCATTCCGTCAGCGCCCGCTATGCGGCTTGACGGTCCTTCACGGGCTCCGACCGGCTGGACCCGATCGCTGGAACAGCGGCTCTCTTTACAACCCGGACGACGGGCAGACATACCGCGTCTCGGCTGAACTCCGTTCGGCCGATGTCCTTGTTGCGCGCATTTATGTCGGCGTGCCGCTGTTCGGTGAGACCAAGACCTTGCAGTGGATCGCGGGGCTAGGCTTGGACGGGCGCTGCTGGCGCTGATTGAGCCGGGGTTTATCGGAACTCAGTGCCGCTGGCATTCGCCTGGGTTGCATTGGCTCGACGAGTGGAGCCCGATCTACTCAAAGAGGACTTCACGTAGGAAGCGGTCATCTGGTCCCGTGCTCCATAGGTAGTTTCCGAAGCTACCCGTGACCAGATCCCGCTGACATGTTCAAGCGGTGCAGGCGCTAGGAGTTGTCCGAGTGGGTGCGAAGATCCTATACCGAAATGCGCGACGACCCGGCGAAGCGGGCATGAAGCTTGTCCCGGATCGGTCGCAAAGAACGGCGGAGAGCAAGGTTCTGGAAGGGCTGGGCTTCACCGTAGTCGAAATCACGTCTGCGCCGATTTCCCCCTATGTCAGATGCGCTTCTGAAAGAATACAGCGGTCTAGCATGAACGATTTCGGTCGACTTCTCGAAAAAGAAATCCCGCGGCTGCGACGCTATGCTCGCGCATTGACCCGCGACGGGTCACGGGCCGACGACCTCGTCCAGGACACTCTCGTCCGCGCGATCGCCAAACAGCATCGCTGGCAATGCGGGACTAACCTTCGCGCCTGGCTGTTTACCATCATGCATAACCAGAATGTCAATGTCGTCCGAGCCAGCGTGCGCCAAGGCGTCGCCGTCGCGGTCGACGAGGCGAGCCCATACCTTGTGGTGCGGAGCGATCCCACGGAAGCGTTGTCATTGCGCGATTTTGATCGCGCTCTGGCGCGAATTCCCGCGGAGCAGCGCCGGGTGCTTCTGCTGATCGGTCTCGAAGACATTACGTATGAAGAGGCAGCAGCGATCCTCGATGTACCAATCGGGACGATCCGATCGCGCCTGTCACGTGGTCGCGAGTTGCTTCGCAAGCTAATAGACTGGAGAGACATCGAAGCGACGAACGGTCCGGCGATTACGAGCGCCAAGCCGAAGCACCGACAAGTTGCCCCTGAAGTTGCGCGCGCTCAGAATTCTGATTTTCTGACGGTGTAGACGCTAGCGCCCAGTTCAATCACCATCCCCGCTCGGGCGCCTGCAATACCGCAGCTGGCGTAGGCGAAGACATTTCCGCCACCGGGAATGCGATTACCGGAGGTGCCGACCAAAGCAGGCCGCGTTAAAGGGACTCGCTCAGTTGAAAGCTTGCCGAATAATCCACGGAGGGTGCGTAATTTAGCTCCTACTTGTAGTTGTTCTTGTCCTCGTGGTGCTGTCGTTCTTGGGCGGTTATTCCAGCTACGTGCCGTCCCATTTTGACTCTGAGGGTGGTGGGGTCGGTCTCATACTGCTGATCGTTTTGGTCGTGCTGCTGTTTCGCTGAACTGGAGCCGTCTAGGGAGCTCTCTAAGCGATCTCTTGCAACAAGCAACAATGTAATCATGAGCCGTCGGTGACATCTCGGGATTGCTCCGTTCGCGGGTCCACCGTGCCGCTGTCACCCGAATCATGGATCAAGCGAAAGCGCTGCGCCGGACAATCGCTTTGCAGGTGCTGTTTGGCGCTCGATTTCCGCGTTCAGTTCCGCGCCAGCGAGGATGACGTAGGCGGTCAGGTAGAACCAGAGCAGCAGAATGATGACGCCGCCGAGCGAGCCGTAGGTCCTGTCGTAGCTGCCGACTTTCGAGACGTAGGTCGTAAAGGCGATCGAGCCCAAGATCCAGAGCGCTGTTGCCGCAACCGATCCCCAGCTAGTCCATTGCCATTTCGGCTCCTCCCGATCCGGGGCGTAGCGGTAGACGATGGCTAGCGCAAGACTGAAGATCCCGGCCAGAATTGGCCAGCGGACGAGGCTGAGCAAGTCGCTCCACGCGTCGGGCACCGGCAGGAGGGCGAGGGCGGCGGGCAGCACCGCCACCAGTGCTAACGCGACGACGCCGAAGAGCCCCAAGCCCGCGCCGAGCACCAAAGCGTGAATGTTGAAGGACATGAACCCGCGCCTCTGCTCCTCGCCATAGCAGATACTAATGGCGGTCATCAGCATCCCGGTTGCCGACCACATGCTCCAGAAGGCAAGCACGACGCTGACAATGAGGCCGATGCCGAACCTAGCAGTCGGGCCGTGGACTAGGGCCTGCAGCCACGTGGCGACTAGTTTGACCGCTTCCGGCGGGAGCACGCCCTGCACGGCGCTAATCTGCCGCCCTACCATGCCGGGATCGGCGACGAGGCCATAAAGCGAGACAACCGCCGTCAGCGTGGGAAAGAGCGAGAAGAACGTCTGAAAGGCGACGCCGGCGGCGAGAATCGAGAGGCTGTCTTCGCCCATCCGTCGCCACGTAAACACCAGGATCGTCCAAGGGCCTGCCATTGGAGTTAACGACTGAAAGCCGATTGTTTGATGCTCGGCCGCGCTTGATTGCGGCATAGAAGAGGACGCCGCCCCATGCGCTCGACTCTCAGCGCAGTCCGAAAAAGCCTGCGATCACGAATACCACGACAGCGACGACGACGCTAATGAGGTAAAACACGTTCGCTCCCCCGCTCCGGTCGGTGGCCTAGCCGGCAGTATCCGACGATATCGGGGGAAAAAGCAGTCGCGGCAGTTGTTGAGCGCATGCTTGTCTCTGGCGAGCCGTCATCGCGGCGATCAGCTTCTCGATGCAGGTTTTGGCTTCTCGAACAGACGCGCTATGGCGTCTTTCGCCTCCTGCTGGATCTGCCGCAGGTGATCTTCGCTGCGGAAACTCTCGGCATAGATCTTGTAGACGTCCTCCGTGCCGGACGGCCGCGCGGCAAACCATCCGCTCTCGGCAATCACCTTGATGCCGCCGAACGGAGCGCCGTTGCCCGGAGCGGCGGTAAGCTTCGCGCGGACCGGCTCGCCGGCAAGTTCCGTCATGCCGATCTGATCGGGCGAGAGCGTCTTCAGCAGCTCTTTCTGTTCGGGCGTCGCGGGCGCGTCGATCCTCTCGTAGAAGGGCACGCCCAGCTCGCGCGTCAGGCGATCGTATGCTTCGCCCGGGTCCCGCTTGGTTCGCGCGGTGATTTCGGCGGCAAGCAGACCGAGAATCAGCCCGTCCTTGTCGGTGGTCCAGACCGATCCGTCGCGCCGGAGGAACGACGCGCCGGCGCTCTCCTCGCCGGCGAAGCCGAGCGAGCCGTCGATCAGGCCGTCGACGAACCATTTGAACCCCACGGGCACCTCGACGAGCTTGCGGCCGAGCTTCGCGGCGACGCGGTCGATGATGCCGCTGCTGACGATGGTCTTGCCGACGGCGCAGCCGCTGCTCCAGTCGGGGCGATTGCCGAACAGATACGATATGGCGGCCGCGAGGTAATGATTGGGATTCATCAGGCCGCTCGATCGGGTCACGATGCCGTGCCGGTCGGCATCGGTATCGTTGGCGAAGGCGACGTCGAATTTGTCGCGCATGCCGATCAGCCGCGCCATGGCATAGGGCGACGAGCAATCCATTCGGATCTTGCCGTCCCAATCGACCGTCATGAACCGAAAGGTCGGGTCGACCGCGTCGCTGACGACCGTTGCCGCGATGCCATAACGTTCGATGATCGGTTGCCAAAAATGGACGCTCGCGCCGCCCAGCGGATCGATCCCGATCTTCACCCCGGACGCGCGGATCGCCTCCATGTCGACGACGTTCGCGAGGTCGGCGACATAGGGGCCGATATAGTCGTGGCGGTGGACGTGGGGAGATTTGCGCGCGCGGTCGTAGGGGATTCGCCGCACGCCATCGAGATTCTTCTCGAGCAGCGCGTTCGCGGCGCGCTCGATCCAGTTGGTCACGTCGGTATCGGCCGGGCCGCCATTCGGCGGGTTGTATTTGAAGCCGCCATCCTCGGGCGGATTATGCGACGGGGTGATGACGATCCCGTCGGCGAGACCGCTCTTGCGGTTCTTGTTGTAGGTCAGGATCGCGTGCGAAATGACGGGCGTCGGCGTGTAGCCGCCGTGCTCGTCGATCATCGCGTCGACCTCGTTGGCGGCGAACACCTCGAGCGCGCTCGCCAGGGCGGGTTCGGACAAGCGCGTGCGTGTCGATGCCGATGAACAGCGGGCCGGTGATGCCGTTGCGGCTCGCGGTGATGGCAGATCGCCTGGCTGATCGCCAGGATATGCGCCTCGTTGAAGGCGTTGTCGAAGGCGGATCCGCGATGGCCCGAGGTGCCGAACGCAACGCGCTGCGACGGGACCGCCGGGTCCGGCTTGCCGGTGAAATAGGCCGTCACCAGCCGCGGCACGTTCACCAGCATCGATGGCTCGACCGTTTTGCCCGCGAGCGGGCTTATCTGTTTCCGGCCATGATCATTCCTTCGCATGAGCGCGCGAGCCAGGGCATGTCATCCGAGGACGACCCGCACGCGATGGGTCGCGCCGTCGTCCGCCAGCGGGATGCGCGCCTGATCGTCCGGGCAGCGCCACGCCGTCGAGTTCCGCACGGACGACGCCGCGGCTGACGCCGCCCGGGTTCTCGACCGCGATGTCGTAGCGGGCGGAATGGTATCGGAACGACGATCTCGAAGCCCGGCCATGCTCTTGGTATGCACGGATCGAGGAGCAGCGCCGCTCCCTGCAGACGGAATCCGAGGATCCATTCGAGGCCGGCCCGGTACATCCATCCGGCCGAGCCGGTGTACCAGGTCCATCCGCCGCGCCCGACATGGGGCGGCGTGGAATAGAGGTCGGCGCAGACGACGTAGGGCTCGACCTTGTAGCGCTGAACGGCGTCGGGCGTGCGCGCGTGGTTGATGGGGTTCAGCATCGAGAACAGCTCGCCGGCCTTGTCGCCGTCGCCGAGCATGGCGAACGCAATCACCGACCAGATGGCGCCATGCGTGTATTGGCCGCCGTTCTCGCGGATGCCGGGCGGATAGCCTTTGATGTATCCGGGGTCGAGCGGCGTCTGGTCGAAGGGCGGGGTGAAGAGCAGGACCAGGCCGTCGTCGCGGCGGACGAGGTATTTTTCGACCGCCGCCATGGCGCGCGCGGCGCGGGCTGGATCGGCGGCCCCGGAGATCACGCTCCACGACTGCGCGATCGAGTCGATGCGGCATTCGCTCGTTCGAGGCGGAACCGAGCGGCGTTCCGTCATCGAAATAGGCGCGACGATACCAATCCCCGTCCCAGCCGTCGCGCTCGAGGGCTTGCCGCCAAGGCGGCTGTGTGTCGCCGCCAATTCGCGGCGCGCGCCGGCTCGTCGCGGCCATCGGCCAGGCGAGCGAACGCCGTCAGGGCGGCGTGAAGAAACCAGCCGAGCCAGATGCTTTCGCCCTTGCCCTGCTCGCCGACCCGGTTCATGCCGTCGTTCCAGTCTCCCGTGCCGATCAGCGGCAGACCGTGGCTGCCGAGCGCGAGACTTTGGTCGAGCGCCCGCGCGCAGTGCTCGAACAGGGTGGCCTGCTCATCGGACACGGTGGGCTGAAAGAACGCTTCGTTCTCGCCCTCGCGCAGCAGTCGGCCCTTCGAGAAAGGGAACCATCTCGTCCAGGACGTCGAGATCGCCGGTGACCTCGACGTAATGGGCGACGACATAAGGCAGCCAGACCCGGTCATCGGAGATGCGCGTGCGTATCCCGCGCCCCGATTCCGGCAGCCACCAATGCTGCACGTCGCCCTCGACGAATTGCCGCGCCGCGGCGCGCAGCAGATGCTCGCGCGTCACCTCCGGCTTCGACACGCAGAGCGCCATCACGTCCTGAAGCTGGTCGCGAAAGCCGTAAGCGCCGCTCGCCTGATAGAAGGCCGCACGCGCCCACACGCGGCAGGCGAGGGTCTGATAGAGCAGCCAACGGTTCAGCAGAATGTCCATGGACCGGTCGGGCGTCGTCACCTGAACCGCGCCGAGCGCGTCGTCCCAGAGATGCGACGACCGCGCCGAGGACGGCATCGAGATCGGCGGTTCGGTATTTTTTGAGCAGCGATTGCGCTTCGGCTGTCGTCGCCGTCTCGCCGAGCAGGAAAACGATCTCGGCCGTACCGTTCGCCTTGAGCTCCAGCCGGGTTTGCAGAGCGCCGCAGGGATCGAGACCGGCGCCGACCCGGTTGGAGAGGGGAGCCGCGCCGGCAAGCGCAGCCGGCTGATCGAGCGTGCCGTTGCGGCCGAGGAACTCCGTCCGGTCGCCGGTCCATGAGAGCTGCCGGCCGGCGAGATCCGCAAACGCCACGCGTCGCCCGAACTCGATGCTCCAGGGATTCCGCGCAAGCATCGCCCCGGTCTCTGCATCGATCTCGGTGACGATGAACGGCGCAGAGGCGCTGCGAGATGGGCCGAGCACCCATTCGACATAGGCGGTGACCGAGAGACGCCGCGATCGTCCGGAACGATCCGTGATCTTCAGCCGGGATATCTTGATCGGATCGTCGACCGGCACGTATTGCAGCAGTTCGAGCGAGATGCCGTGCGAGACGTGCTCGAACCGGCTATAGCCCTGACCGTGTCGCGCGACGTAGGACGAGCCCTCCTCGCGGATCGGAAGCGCCGTCGGACCCCATAGTTCGCCGCTGTCCTCATCGCGAAGGTAGATCACCTCGCCCGGCGCATCGCTCACGGGATCGTTCGACCACGGGGTGATGTGGTTCTGCTGGCTGTTGAGCGACCAGGTGTAGCCGCTGCCCTCGACCGAGGTCTGGAAGCCGAAGGAAGGGTTGCAGATGACGTTGATCCAGGGCGCGGGCGTCCATTGTCCCGCTTCGAGGGTCGTCACGTATTCCCGTCCGTTGTCGGCGAAACCGCCGAGACCGTTGAAAAACTCGAGCGCCGGTCGCGGCGGAGCGGCTGGCGACGGCGTGCTCGCCGGCAAGCGTCTTGGCGGCGGGGCCGCTGGCTTGGGCTCCGGCACTCTTCTGACTTGCTCGGAGAGGCTCCCGCGATGACCGACGAGCACCGCTCGGGCCGCGGTCTGGAGCAGGTTGCGCACCTCGACCGAGACCAGGTCGGCGCGCAAGATGAATACCGCGCCCTGCACGCCTTCTCCCGTCGGTTTCGGCCGAGACCGATTCGCGCGAACCAGCGCCTCGAGAGCGGCCTGGAAATCCTGCGCGTAGGACGGGGGCCTTTCATTCAAGATCACGAGATCGACGGACAGCAGCTTCATCCGCCAATACTCGTGGGCGAGAAGCAGTTGCCGGACAATCTCGAGATCGCTCGGTTTCGTCGATGCGGACCAAGACGATCGGCAGGTCGCCGGAGATCCCGTGAGGCCAAAGCAGGGATGCCGCGCCGCCGCCCCGTTTGAGTATCTCGGAGGCCGGACGCAACGTCGGGTCGGCATACAGCACGCGATTGGCGAGGCGCTGAAAGAGGTGTGCTTCGCCGGCGCCGATCCCGAGATGACGGAGCTGCACTTGCGCCTGGGTCCAGGCCAGCGTGGTCGCGCGGTCGAACGCCATGGCGCCGTGATGCTTGTCCACCAGATCGAGCGCTTCGTCGCGTGAGGGGGCGATCAACGTCCAGAACGCGACGCGCGCGGTTGCTCCGCGGCGGCACCCGCACACTGGCGGCGAAGGCTGAAGATCGGATCGAGCACGGCGCCGACCGTGTTGGAGAGCGGCGCGCCGTCGGACCATGGCGATCGGCGTCCGAATCCCGCGTCCGCGCCCGAGGAAGCGCGCCCGATCGGTCTCGAACTGCACATCGCCGATGGTCTCGCCTTCGACGACGGCGAGATGCGCTGCCCAGACCTGGGCCTCGCCGGGCGACCGTCGGCCGCCGCGTGGCCAGAATGGCGCCGACATCGGCGACGAATTCCGTTTCGACGAACAGCTTTGAGAACGCCGGGTGCGCATCGTCGGCGGCATGCGGCGCCAACACGATTTCGGCGTAGGAGGTCAGCTCGATTTCCCGAACCTGGCTGCCGAGGTTGGTGATCGAGACACGGCGAACCTCCGCGTCGTCCTCCGATGAGACCGCCACTTCCAGCGTCGTCGTGATCGTTCCGTCGTGCCTGATGATTTCGGCCCGGCCCTCGGAGAAAGCGACCTCGTAACGGTCCGGCTCGGCCCCGCTCGGCTGATAGCCCGCCGACCACACCGCGCCGCTGCGCATATCGCGAAGGAAAACGTAACTGCCCCAGCCGATCGCAGGTGACGTCCTCCCGCCATCGCGTGACCGCGATGTCCCGCCACCGGCTGTATCCCGAACCCGCCGCGGTGATCATCACCGCATATCTGCCGTTCGAGAGGAGGTGCGTGCGCGGGGTGAGGTCGTGCGGCGAATTGAACCGGCGCTGTGTCGACGATACCGGCTCGCCGACCCCGGCCGCGGCTTCCACGGTCTCGGTCCGCGGTTCGGATATCGCCACATCGCGCGGCATTCGTTCCTGAAGCAGGAGTTCGGTCGCCTGGATGATCGGCTCGGCATGAAAGCGCGCGCGCATCGCCCCGTCGTGAAGCGCATCGGCGATCGCGATCACGCTCATTCCCTGGTGATGCGCCATGTAGGCGCGAACGACGGCGACGTCGGTGCCTTCGGGGAGGCGCGCTCTTCGTGTAGTCCAGGGCCTCATACCAGCCATACCGGCCCCGGCCGCCAATTTCGGCCAGACGCACGAAGTTGCGCGCCGCGGCCTGCGGATCGACCATTGCCGCAAGTGCCGTCGCATAAGGGGCGATAACGGTGTTGTCGCCGAGCCCGCGCTTGAGACCCAGGTCCGGAATGCCGAAGCTCGAATACTGATAGGTGAGTTCCAGATCGCGCGCGTTGTAGGCGGATTCCGAAGCGCCCCACGGCACGCCGCGCCTGGCGCCGTACTTCATCTGCTGGCGCACGACCTGGCGGCTCGTCTGCTCGAGCAGACTTCCGGCCGGCGCGCGCATCACCAGCGAGGGCATCAGATATTCGAACATCGACCCGGACCATGAGATCAGCGCGGAACCGTACCCGACCGGCGCCAGGGCGCGTCCGAGCCGGAACCAGTGGCGGGTGGGCAGGTCTCCCTTGGCGATCGCGACGAAGCTCGCGAGACGCGCCTCGGAGGCGAGCAGGTCGTAGTAATTGGGATCGAGGCTCCCATCGGCGACCCGATATCCGATCGAGAGCAGCTCCCGCTCCGGGTCGAAGAGAAAGTCGAACGCCATCGCCTCGAACATCGTCCGCGCGAGTTCGCCCAGCGCCGCGAGGCGGCCCTCGAACGCCGCGGCCGCTTGGGCGGAGCGCTTGAAGCCGTCGATCAGAGCATCGAGTTTGCGAGCGTCCGCCGTGCAGGGCCGGGCGGCAAGTTCCGCCCGCCGGCGCGTCAGGATGGCAATAGCCGTCTCACAGAGATCCGGCAGATCGGCCAGCGTCGGCATGGTGCCGCCAGCAGCGGCGCCAACGCACTGTCCGGAGTAGAGCGACATTCGTCGTCGCGGCGATGAGGCCTGCCCACGGCATCAGGAATTCGAGGTCTCGCTGATGACTGAGCACGGACGCGCATATCGCGTCCGCCCAGATCAGCGCTTCGGCGCCGGCGCCGGTGCTTTCGCGGCGTTCCTCGGTCAGCGTTCGCGCGATGTCGGCGACTGTTCTTGGCGTGCGAGCGCAAGCTCCTTCAACCGCCCGGCAATGCCCACCGGAGTTGACGGGAGCCTGTCGGAGCGAGGCGGCGAGACTGTCGAGTGCGTCGTCCAGCTGTTTGCGGGTCGCCGATCCTGGATCGTCGGCAACCCCGCGCAGGGATTCGCGCATCAGGTCGAGCGCATCTCCGATCCCGGCGAGCCATTGCGGATCCGATCAGCGGACGCCTGGCCATTTCCCCGCAGGCATTCCACAGGGCGATCAAGTGTCCGGCGAGATTCCCGCTATCGACCGAGGAGATGTATTTCGGATCCAGCGGACGAAGATCGAGCGTGCCGTACCAATTGTAGAAATGACCGCGGAAGCGCTCGAGCCCGTTCATCGATTGCGAGAGTCGCCTCCAGCCGCTCCACGGTCTCGATCATTCCGATCCAGCCGAAATCGCGGGCAGCGGCCACGGACAAAAGGTACAGACCGAGATTGGTCGGCGATGTCCGATGGGCGACCACCGGCACCGGGTCTTCTTGAAAATTGTCCGGCGGAAGCATGTGATCCTCCGCCGTGACGAAGGTCTCGAAGAAGCGCCAGGTGCGGCGCGCGATCAGGCGCAGCGACTTGTGCGTCCACGGCGGAGACAGGCGGGAGAACTCGACACCGGCGCCGGCAGGCTGATCCATCGCGCGATGGCCGGCGACAGCAGCCAAAGAACCACGAACGGCGCCGCGACCGGCCAGGAACTCGGCTGCGGCCCACGCAACGAGAACCGTCGCCGCCGACGGCCAGGACGACGCCGCCGGCCATCTGCCGATAGAACCCGATCAGGTCGAGCCGCGGACTTACCTTCGCCTGAGCGGCGGTAACCCATTCGAGCAGATTCCGACGCGACACGAACAGGCGGAATAGCGTCCGCAGGATCGCGTCGGACATCACCCAGGCCTGATGCGCCAGAAATGTGACGAGGAGCACGATTTGCGACAGCGCGAGCTTGAGGTCGGCGCCGACCGCCCGCAAATGGATCCGCTTCGAAAGCCCGAGCCGTCGCGGCACGATCCCGGTGAGAAACGGGAGAAGAGCGGGTATCGCGATCGTCGTCAGGATGAACGCGCTCCACAGCGCCGCGGAGGCGAACGGCAATGTCCACCCGCCCACCAAGGCCAGGAAGCTGGCCGGCGCAGACAATGACCGGCGCAGATTGTCGATCATCTTCCATCGGCCGACGAGCGGGATCGCGCGCCGGCGTCGGTCGCCGTTCGAGGTCCGCCCCCGACCGAGGATCCAGGGCAGCAACTGCCAATCGCCGCGCGCCCAGCGATACTGGCGCGCCACGGCGACGTCGTAACGTGCCGGAAACTCGTCGATGACCTCGATGTCGGACACCAGACCCGGCGCGCGCGAAGATACCCTCCAGAAGATCGTGACTGAGAAGCGTGTTTTCGGGAATTCGCCCGGCGAGCGCGGCTTCGAAGAGATCCACATCGTAGATCCCCTTGCCGCAATACGAGCCTTCGCCGAAAAGATCCTGATATACGTCCGAGACCGCGCAGGCATAGGGGTCCATGCCGCTCGTATTCGAAAAGACGCGCTGGAACAGCGATCCTTCTCGACCGGTCGGCAATGACGGCGTGACCCGCGGCTGAAGCACCGCGTAACCGTCGATGACGCGGCCGGAACGGGGGTCGAGCGTCGGACGGTTCAGCGGGTGAGCCATCTTCCCGATCAGGCGTTTGGCGGCTCCCCGCGGCAGTCGCGTGTCGGCATCGAGGATGATGACGTAGCGGACGCCGGCGGGCACGACCGGCGAGCGGCCGCCGACCGAGACGAACGTCGTGTCGGTGGCGCCACGCAGCAATCGATTGAACTCGTGCAGCTTTCCCCGCTTGCGTTCCCACCCGATCCACTTTCCCTGCCCTTCGTTCCAGAGTCGGCGACGATGGAGCAAGAGGAACCGATCGCCGTCCGGCGCCGGTCCGTAGCGCCGATTTAAGCCCGCGATTCCTTCGGCGGCGGCTTCGAGCAGCTCGTCGTCGCCCGGCGCACTCTCGGTGGCGGAGTCCGTCCAGTCGGAGAGCAGGGCGAAGCGGAGGTCGCCGTCGGAATTTGCCAGATGATGAACCTCCAGCCGCTCGACCTGCTCCGCGATCGCGACGCGCGACGTCAGCAGCGTGGGCATGACGATCATCGTGCGCAGGCTCGACGGCACGCCGTCGCGAAGCTCGAGGCTCGGCAGGGTGATCGCGCCAAATCGATTGGTGGCGCCGCAATTCACCAGCGCCATGGCCGCATCCGACGCCGGGATCAGCGCGAGGAGAGCAAGCACGCAGAAGGCCCAACTCCCGTCCGGCACCGTGACCCAGTTCAACATCAGCGCGACGATGATGGCGGTGATGATCGCGACGACCCCGAGATAGCCGGAAATCCCGACGGTCGCGTTGGCGCGAGCGAGCCATCCCTTTATCGTGACGCGAAATCCGATCGCCCTCTCGAAGGCCGGCCGTCCTTTCGCGATGAGGTAATAGCCGGGATCTTGCTTGCGGGCCGAGGTCGTATCGTCTTCGTCTTGCGCCGCGTCTCCCGCACGCTTGGCTGCCAGCAGCGCAAGCCGAGCGACCTCGATCTCCGAGTGACTCGAGCCTCGCGCCAGTTCTTCGATCGCGCGCCGATACAGATCCCGCGTCGGGAAATCGAGTGCGGCAAAATCGCTCTCCGCGCGCAGCATCGCATCGACGAGGCTGACGCTTTCGAACAGCTCCCGCCAATCGATGGCGGACATCAGGCGCATGCTCGTGATGATGTTGCGGATCGTCACGTTCGCCGCGCCTTGGCGCTGCTGCTCCTCATGGACGATGTCATCGGCCGTGGTTCCCTGGGCTGCCAGGCGTTCGTCCAGCCAGAGGAGCGCCGGCATCACTCTCGGATCCTGCTCGCGCAGCCGTTGGACCAGCTGAACCGCGAATGCCGTTGGCAATGGTCCTTCGAAGCGTCGCAACACCGTCTCTGCCGGCTCGGCCTCTCGGCCGCCGACGCCCAGCAACCGGTCGGCCAGCATGTTGGCCTCTTGACGCGCCGCTTGGTAATTCACGATGCCCTCGGCCAAACGCCGCAAATTCTCCACGAGCACGACCCGCAGCGTGATCGCGACCGCCCAGAGCTCGCCGATCGTCAACGGCTGCACGCGCTGATAGGCGCGCACGAACCGGCACAGCATTTGCGGGTCGAAATGGCTGTCGGTATGGGCGACGAACGCCCAGGCCAGTCCGAACACGCGCGGATATCCCTCGAGTGGTCCGTCGATCAGTTTGGGCAACTGGCGATGGAAGCCGGGCGGCAGATCGATGCGGATCTCCCGAACCTGCTCCTCGACCACGTGAAAATTATCGACCAGCCAATCTGCCGCGGGCGTGATGGCGCGTTCGCTCACGGACCGCCGCGATGGTTGCGTGATACGCCGTGCGCAACGCCCGGTCGTTGTCCCGAAGACGCCTCTCCAACCGTCGATCGGTCGTCGGCTTCGACGTGGTGCGTTGAGCGGCCGCGAGACTTTCGGCATGCTGCTCGAGCCGCTCGATGCTGAAGAGCTCCGCGCGGATCGGCTCTTCGTGAGCCCGAACGGAAGCCGCCGATCGAGGCCTGAAGGCAAGACCGATTGAATTGTGCAATTTTCCGCGCAGCGTGGCGCCGATGGATGCTGCGCGACAGCGCCTCACCGTTGTTGTCCAAAGAGATGCCCTGCGCCGGAACCCGGCGCTCATAGGGTCGCAAGTTCATCCACCGTCCCGCTTGCTTTGTTGGTGGGCAGGATGCAAATTTTTTGACCCCTTACGCGGATGGACGTTCCAGTCGGATTTGCTTTCGCTTGGTCGCCAAAGCTGTTCCTGTTAACGATAGCGTCTGAAATGCCGGGGCCGGCAGCCTCGGAAACTACTTAGGCGGTACTGCTTAGCAGTCGGATCGACCGCACAGAAGATGTCGCGGTAGCTGATTTGAGTAGTTTCCGAGGCTACCGCTAGGACCCGCTGCCGCCTACGGATCGGGGTAATCAATGGCTGAGGGGCAACCATGGAGCTCGCGATCGACAACTGGCGGTGGGCCGGTGTGTCCTTCTACGTCCGTATCGGCAAGCACATGTCGCAACGGAACGCGGAGATTGCGATCCCTTTTAAAGCAGGCACGCTACGCGGCGTTCAAGGACACGCCGGTCGACACCCTGCGGCCCAACTGGCGGGTGCTGTGCATCGCGCCCGACGGGGGAATCGCGCTGCAATTCGAGGTTAAGCGTCAAGGGCCGGCGGTGGACCTCGATGCCGTGACAATCGACTTCCACTCCGACGATTGGTTCCCGAAGACGGTGATCTATGACGTCCTGGTCGGCGATCCTACGCTATTCATGCGCGCCGACATGGTGGAGCAGGGTTGGGCCATCGTGCAACCGGTGCTCGACGCCTGGGCTGAGAAGAAGGCAGATTTTCCCGACTACGACTCCGGCAGTAACGGCCCGAAGGCGGCCGACGAGTTGCTAGCGCGACGGGAATCGGGATTGGGGCCGGTAAGCCGATTATCGGGGCGGAGCCGTGAGCTTGGACATGCCGAACGACGTCGGCGGTCCGAGGCTCAAGGCGTCCGTCCGATTTTTCCTAATCGGAATGTGACTGGCAAGCGGAAACCGCGCGCGTGCGCGATCGGCTGAAGGAGATCGATCATGGCGGCAAATTTCAGCTGCGACTTGACCGGCCCGGCTTCCAGTCTGCCGCATTTCTGGGAACATACCCTCGGCAGCGGCCATGCGCCGCTGGCGTTGCGGGCGGACTGGCAGGCACAGATGCGGCGCTCGCATGACGAGCTTGGATTTGGTCATGTGCGCTTCCACGGCCTGTTGTGCGACGACATGGGCACGCTGATCAGCGCAGGCGAAAACCCTTTCTGTTCGTTCTTCAATGCCGACCAAATCTTTGACTTTCTGCTTTCGATCGGCATGAAGCCGTTTCTGGAGCTGAGTTTCATGCCCGGCGCACTCGCTTCGGGCGACAAGACTGTCTTCCATTACCGTGCCAATGTCACCCCACCCAGGGACTACGCGCAATGGGCGACGCTGATCCGCAAGCTTGTCGCGCATTGCGTGGGGCGCTACGGATTGGCCGAAGTCCGCCAGTGGTTCTTCGAAGTCTGGAACGAGCCGAACCTCGACGTCTTTGGTAGTGGCCGACAGGACGAGTATTTTATGCTCTATCGCTACACCGCGGAGGCGATCAAATCGGTTGACGGCGCGCTAAAGGTGGGAGGTCCGGCGACAGCGGCAAACGCGTGGATCGACGATTCCATCGGGTTTTGTAAGAGGAGCCAGCTGGCCGCCGACTTTGTCAGCACTCATCATTATCCGACCGACGCCTTCGCCCAGCCCGGCGAGGACACCGAAGCGCAGCTTTCGAAAAGCCGGCGCAGCCTGTTGCGCGACGAAGCGCGGGAAGTGCGAAGGAAGGCAGCCAACCGCCCAGCCTACTACACGGAATGGGGCACGTCTTCGAATCCGCGCGACCCGATGCACGACGAGCCTTATGCCGCCGCCTTCATAACCAAGACGATCATGGCAGCGAACGGATTAGTTCAGGGTTATGGTTATTGGACATTCTCTGATATCTTCGAGGAAAGTAATTTTCCATCCGTGCCGTTTCACGGCGGTTTCGGCCTGCTCAACATTCACCGCATCGCCAAGCCCGCCTATCGCGCCTTCGAATTGCTGCACGCGCTCAGTACCGAAATGTTGCCGGTCCAAGGCACGCATTCGACCGTTGATACGGGGGCCGTTCGGGGCGCGCGGTCCGCGACCGTTCTTCTCACCAACTATGCCTTGCCGCGACATCCGATCGCCACGGAGACGGTCCAGATAAAACTTGGCAACGCGCAGCCCCCGATCCAGTCCACGATTCGACGGATCGATTCGGATCATGCCAACGCAAAACGGCGCTGGCAGGAAATGGGCCGTCCGGAATATCTGAACGCCGCCGCCGTGGCCGAACTGAATGCCGCGTCGCGTTGCGATCCCGAACCGTACCCGTTCGACTTCCGGGATGGCGCGCTCGGTTTCGATGTCACCTTGCCGCCGCTCTCGGTGGCGACCGTCACCTTCCGGTTTGCGGCGTTCGATTGTGGCTGAACCGCCCGCTCAATCGGATGAAGAATTGCTGGATCAGTTCCAGCATGCGGCGTTCGGTTATTTTTTGGAGCAATTCAATCCTCGGAATGGCTTGGTGGCCGATACTAGCCGCGCGGGCGCGCCCGCCAGCATCGCCGTCGTGGGCTTCGCGCTGTCGTGTTATCCGGTCGGAGTGGAGCGCGGTTGGATGGCGCGCGCGGACGCAGCGGCGCGCGCGCTCGTCACCCTGCGCTTCTTTTGGAACAGCCGGCAAGGCGAACAACCGGACGCGACCGGCTATAAGGGCTTCTATTACCACTTCCTCGACATGAAGACCGGCAAGCGAGTCTGGCAGTCGGAAGTGTCGCTGATCGATACCACGCTGCTGCTTGCGGGGGTACTGACCGCGAGCGTCTATTTCAGCGAGGACACGCCGAGCGAGAACGAGATTCGCGAACATGCCGATGCGATCTACCGCCGCATCGATTGGCAATGGGCGCGCGGCGGCGCAGCGACCGCGCGGCAGGGATGGAAGCCGGAGAGCGGATTTTTGCACTATGGCTGGGATGGCTATGACGAGGCGACCATTCTCTATGTTCTGGGCTTGGCGTCGCCGACGCATCCGCTCCCGGAGCGACAGCTACCAAAGGTGGACCGCGACCTATCAGTGGGAGAACATCTACGATTACGAGTTTCTCTATGCCGGGCCGCTCTTCATTCATCATTTTTCCCAGGCCTGGATCGATTTCGCCGGCATACGCGATCGCTTCATGCGCGAGAAAGACAGCGACTATTTCGAAAACAGCCGCCGCGCCACTTATGTCCAACGCGAATATGCGCGGCGCAATCCGCACGGCTTCGAAGGCTATGGCAAGGATTGTTGGGGCATCACGGCGAGCGACGGGCCCGGCTTCAAGACGCTGAAGATCGACGGCAGGGAGCGCCGTTTTCTCGGCTATGCCGCGCGCGGCGCGCCCTATGGGCCCGACGACGGCACCATCGACCCATGCGCGGCGCTCGCGTCGCTGCCGTTCGCACCCGAGCTTGCCTTGTCGGCGTTGCGCCATTTTTGCGCGCGCTATCCCGAGATGATCCGGGAGTCGAGATTGCCGAGCGGTTTCAATCCGACATTGCCGGGCGACTGGTCCGTCCGGCTGGGTCTCCGAGGGTTATTTCGGACTCGACCAGGGCATCGTCGTTCTGATGATCGAGAATTATCGCTCCGGGCTGATTTGGAAGCTGATGCGGCGATGCCCCTATATCGGCAGCGGACTGCGCCGCGCCGGATTCACCGGCGGCTGGTTGTCATGACGAATTCTTCGGCGCAGCAAGAGCATACCATGCAACGCGATCAACGGCCGCGCGACCGGATCTCCGGACGACCGCTTCCATCGCGCGCTCGTGGACAATGTTCACCCGCCCGCCTGGCGCAACCCCCAACTCGCCGGACATATATAATCTCGTCGTCATCGGCGCGGGACCGGGCGGCGTGACCGCGGCGCGCGAAGCGGCCGCGCTGGGCGCGAAGGTGGCGCTCATCGAGCGCGATCTCATCGGCGGCGATCGCTTGAATGTCGGTTGCGTGCCGTCGAAAGCAATCATTCGCACCGCGCGGCTCTATGCGGAAATGCGCGGCGCGGAAGATTTCGGCGGGCAGGTGCCGGGTAATATCGGCATCGGCTTTCCGATGGTGATGGAGCGGATGCGGCGGATCCAGGCGCGCCTCAGCCGGGCCGCCTCGGCGCAGCGATTGAGCGAGGCGGGCGTCGATGTGTATTTCGGCGAGGCGCGCTTTGCGGGATCCGATACCGTCGCGGTGGCCGGTGAAGTGCTGCGTTTCAGGAAGGCGCTCATCGCGACCGGCGCGCGGCCGCTGACCCCGCCGATCCCGGGACTCGCCGAAGCCGGCTATTTGACCAACGAAAATGTCTTTAATCTGACGGAGTGCCCGCGCCGCCTGTTGGTGATCGGCGGCGGCCCGCTCGGCTGCGAGCTGGCGCAGGCATTTTGCCGGTTCGGATCGCACGTCATCATCGCGCAGGACGACCCGATGTTCCTGCCCAAGGAAGAGCGCGACGCCGCGCAGATTCTTTCGGATGCCTTGGCGCGCGATGGCGTCGAGATTCATCTCAATACCACGGTGGTCGCCGTTCGCATGGAAGGCGTAGAGAAAATCGTCGATCTCGTATCCGACGGCGACAAATTCAGCGTTTCCGTCGATGAAATCCTGGCCGGCATCGGCCGGGCGCCCAACGTCGAAAGCATGAATCTCGAAGCCGCCGGTGTCCGGCTACGACACCGAAACCGGAATCCACGTCGACGACTTCCTGCAGACCAGCAACCGGCGAATCTACGCGGCGGGCGACGTATGCCTGGAACATAAATTCACTCACGCCGCCGAGGCTTCCGCGCGCATCGCGGTGAGAAACGCGCTGTTCCTGGGCCGCAAGCGGCTGAGCGCGCTGACGATCCCCTGGTGCACCTATACCGATCCGGAAATCGCCCATGTCGGTCTCTATGTTCGGGAGGCGCGAAAGAAAGCCATCCCGGTGAGGACTTTCACGATTCTGATGCATGACGTCGATCGCGCGGTGACCGACGGCGAAGAAGAAGGATTCGTCGAAGATTCATGTCAAACAGGGCACCGATCGGATTCTGGGCGCCACCGTGGTCGCGCGCCATGCCGGGGAGATGATCAACGGACTCTCGCTCGCGATCAGCTCCGGGATCGGCTTGCGCGCGCTCGCACGGGTTATTCATACCTATCCGACGCAAGCGGAAGCGATCAAAATGGCCGCGGATGCGTATAACCGCACGCGCTTGACGCCAACACTCAAATCTTTGGCCAAGCGCTGGCTGGCATGGTAACAGCGAGCACACGACGAAGGACCCAGCCTTGGGAGGAGGACAGACGGACGACTTTCAACTGGCACTGCCGCAGCGATAGCTACCTGTGGGCAGCCGCGTGGCCTTCTAGCACTCAATAGCGCCTCGCCTTCGAGGTCTCTCGCATCCTCGGCGCCTTCGGCATCGGTTTTTCTGTTGGCTGCTGTTCACGCCCGCCGTATAGGCGCTTCCTTTTTTCGCAAGCATCACGGCAGGGCTCGCCGCGTTCCACAACAGTGTGGGCGCGAATGCGGTCGGAGCCGTTGCCGGCGTCATCACGCTCCTCGCCGGACAGATCGCCTTCGCCGCGACGGGTAGTGGGTCAGTTTGATTGTAAACGCGTCCCAAGGCAGGGTTTCCGATCGCTTCGGTGCGTGCCATATTAGGCACGATGGCGACCAAGCGTCTCAAACGTCCCCGTGATCCGATCCAGCTCGGCAAGCTGATCGTCGATATCGCGACCGGCCAAGTCGATGACATTACGCCGGAACCGATGAACGACGGGAAAAACCCTGCCGCCATCGCCCTTGGCAAACTTGGCGCTAGCAAAGGCGGCGATGCTCGCGCAAGGAATCTCACTTCGGAGCGGCGCTCTGAAATTGCCAAGAACGCCGCAATGAAACGGTGGAAACGAGATTAACTGTCGTCACGATTATGCGGCGGCGTGCAGCCCGAATGTCTCTGGGTTAATTCCGTTGTTGCTATCTTCCTGTGGCGGCACATATGCCACAGCGGGACACGGGATATCAGTTGGCCAATAACCTTCACCACGGATGTTTGTTAACACGGTCCTCGCATTCCATAACTTAGTTCCGAGATTTCGCAGCTCATCCGCTCCACCGATAGCATTTCCGCTCTCACGAAATAAATTGAGAAGTGCGCGCCGCTGAGCTGGGCGCCCGCGTGTTATCAGCAATTCACGAACAATCTGTTCAAACTTAGGCTGAGTTAATCCAGATCGCTTTATCACGCGCTGGCCGCTGATAGTAAGCGGACTAACGTAGCCTGCGCCTTGCGACGCCTCTATTTCCTCCGGCCGATTCGGCGTCCCATCACCAGAGAATCGCTTATATAAGGCGAGAAAAGTGTCTATGTCCCTCATCTCCTCTTGCCGCTCTTCGATTTCGCGCTTAAGGGCTTCCTGCCGCGCCAACGCGTGAGATAATGCGGAATCTTGGGCCATTTGCGATCCCCTTTCGATACCAGTCGGGGGATAGTAATCCCATCCCGGGTACCAGGCAAAGGCTTTTGTCAACGAAGGGTATTGTTGTTCGGCTCGCCTGGGCGTATAAGCGCCCCAGCCCTCCCAAAAGAGGGTGCCGGGGCTGTGGCGGCCCCGGCTTTGGATCAACGATTAGGTAAAGTGTGGTTGCCGTTCAGAGCGGCACGAAAGGGCCATGGGGTACATGAAAAAAGCGTGAGCTAATTCCGCCACACAGCCTCTGTGCCCGGGGACGCCCGGGCACATGCTTATACCCTGTTTCAAGCTGAAATGAAACTATTTTCGGATAACTGACCTTTCGTGCTTGGGCGGGCATGCTCAAAAGGGTATTGTCATGCCTATGAACAAGCTCTCCACAGAACGGCGCGCTCAGATCCTCGGCATGATGGTTGAGGGCAACAGCATCCGCGCGATCGTTCGCATGACCGGCGCGAGCAAGAACACCATCGTCAAGCTGCTGGAAGATGCTGGCGAAGCGTTTTCGGCTTATCAGGATCGCGCGTTCCATGATCTGCCATGCAAGCGGCTTCAACTCGATGAGATTTGGGCGTTCTGCTACGCGAAGCGCGCGACCCTTCCATTTACGAAGAACGCGCCGGGAGAGGCTGGGGACCTTTGGACGTGGGTTGCACTCGACGCAGACACCAAACTCGTGCCGTCCTGGCGAGTAGGCGATCGGAGCGGCGCGACGGCTGTCGAATTTGTCTGTGACCTATCGAAACGACTCGCGAATCGGGTGCAGGTCACAAGCGGCGGGCATCGCGCCTATCTGGAGGCGATTGAGGCGGGATTTGGTGCGGACGTGGATTATGCCCAGCTTATCAAGCTCTATGGCGAGGTTCCGCATCCTGCGGGGCGGTACAGCCCGGCGCAAATTCAGGGAACCAAGACATTCTGCTGCACGGGCAATCCCGATAGGCAGCATGTCAGCACGTCCTATGTCGAGCGCCAGAACCTCACTATGCGGATGTCGATGCGGCGGTTCACGCGGCTAACAAACGGCTTCTCAAAGAAGGCTGAGAACCATGCGCACTCAGTCGCGATCCACTTCATGCACTACAATTTCGTGCGCATCCATCAAAGCCTTCGGGTAACCCCAGCGATGGCGGCCGGCGTGACGACCAAGCTTTGGTCGTTCACCGACATGGTGCGCGTGATTGAGAACCGCGAGGCGCAGCTGACAGGCGCTCTACTCGTCGGATAGGGCAATCAGGGATAAATGGAGGCGACATGCCAGACCCGATCATACCGTCTATAGTATATGCTACGTTCTCCGGGCAAATAAATCAGGACGGCCTAACGAGGATGTTTCATAACATCGGGGGCGCATCGCAAAAGGGCGTTACTGAGATCCATCTTCTATTTCAGTCTAATGGCGGGATGGTAGGTGACGGGATTACGTTGTTCAATTTCTTTAGGGCAATCCCTATAGAATTGAATCTCTATAACACTGGCACCGTAGCATCAATTGCTGTTTTATCTTATTTGGGGGCCAAGCATCGTTACGTCAGTCAACACGCGACATTTTCCATCCATAAGACCGCATATCCTACACATGCATCCGCAAATGCCGTTCTCCATCGGGCACTGTCTAATAATCTGCTCATCGAAGACAGCCGATCGGAAGCTATCATCAAGGCATTCACCAACATTCCTGCTGATCGATGGATTTCCCATGCCGTCGAGGATGTCATATTTCAGGCGCAAGAGGCGGTGCAATTCGGCATCGCAGAGGCGATTCGCGAGTTCCAGGTTCCCGCCGGAAATCAAATCTTCAATATCTGATTTGCTCGTCATGGCTAACCGTTACAATCAAACTGACCCACTACCCCGCGACGAGATCGCTGTGCCTTCGCGCTACTGTCGGGCTATTGTTCGCCGTTCCCGCTGCGGTCGCCGACTATCATGCGACGCTTGGTCTTGCGCAAGTCGGCGTGCCGTCCCATGCCACGATTGGCGCGAAACATTCGCCATTTTCGGCGCGATTCTCGTTGGGCGGTGCGGCATGGGGACAACGACGCTCCTGGCAGCCCCCCCCCCTCGGGGCCGCCAGGTCTTTGCCGGCGGGTTCAGCACGGACGTTGCCCATGATCGCAGCACCGAGGATTGAGCCGGCCCACCCAGTTGCACAGGGCTTCGCCCATGACCAGCTCAAGGTCGCGGCCCTTCAGCCAGGGCAGTTCCTCGGTAAACACCGTCACACATTGCCGCCAGGAACAGGGCATCCGCGTTATGTCGGTGCCCCAGAACATCCGATCCGGACCGAACGCGTCGAAGCAGCGGTGCAGGTGGTCGTGGAAGTTGCGGAATGGATACGCGTCTTCCGCGTAGCCGGGCTGACCGGTCGCCTTGACCGCGACGTTCGGGTATTTGGCGAGCGCCAGCAGCTCGGGCTGGAAGCGATAGGCTGACGTGCCGCTGCTCCCCGGCGGCACGGCCATGTGGTCGACGATCAGTTTGCGGCCCGGGTGGCGCTCGGCGATCTGGCCAACGGTCGGCAGGAACAACGCGGCGGCGAGCGCCACCGGCACGCCGGCCCGCTCGGCCGCGGGCCATAGCCAGTCGAGGCTTCCGTCGGTCATCCACTCTCGCTTGTGCCGCTCGTTGAAATAGAAGCGCAGGCCGAGCATGCCCGGCCGCTCCTTCCAGTGAGCGACGAGGTCGCGGCCATTCGGGTCGTCGAGATAGAACCAGCCCATGATGGCAAAGCGGCCGGGGTGTGCCCGCACCGCTTCGACCGCCAGCTCGTTCGAGGCCGGACCCCACAGCACCGGGTGGACCAGCGCCCGGTCGACACCGGCTTCGTCCATGCCGGCGATCGCTTGCCATGCCGAGTACGGCCCCTGACGATGTGGCGGGGACGGCGTACTCTTTTCCCAAAGATGAATTTGGGCATCGACGATCAGCATCTGGCGTATCCTGTTGATCCGAAGATATTCAGCTGCCGTAGAATACGCTGATCGCTGAATCCGCTGATAGCGACCAAAGCAGTCTCAGGAAGGGGCCGCTTTCAGGCGCGACGCGGATGCTGCGCTCCTCGCTTCGCCGCGCGCGTCGTTTACCGTTGCGCCACCGGTACCGGAGCAGGCAGCACATTTCGCCACAAATGTGCCGTAAACTCGCGACCAAGATATCCCCGATCGATAGCCACCTCTGTGATCGAGTATTCCCGTCAATTCCCGGTTAGCGAAAATTAATACCCGAAGACTTGTTCCCGACCGTAGTCGAACCTATACCGAGCAGATGAGCTCTCCTTCACAGGAACTCCGACGCGCGCTGATTTCCGTCAGCGACAAGAGCGGCATCGTTGCCTTTGCCGGCGCCCTGGCGACGCGTGGCGTCGCGCTGGTCTCGACCGGCGGCACCGCACAGACCCTCGCCGCGGCCGGGCTCCAGGTCATCGAGGTGGCAGCGGTAACCGGCGTGGCCGAGTTTCTCGACGGACGCGTCAAAACCTTGCACCCGAAGATCCATGGGGGGCTGTTGGCGCGCCGCGACCGGCCCGAACACCTCGCCGCATTGGCCGAGCGCGGGATCGATGCGATCGATCTTCTCGTCTGCAACCTCTACCCGTTTGCCGAGAAGATCGCCGCCGGGGCCGGCCGCGAAAACTGCATCGAAAACATCGATATCGGCGGCGTGGCGCTAATCCGGGCCGCAGCCAAGAACCACGATGCGGTGACGGTGGTAACCGATCCCACCGATTACGACCGCGTGCTTGCCGAACTCGAAGCCGGGTATGGAGCGGTCGGCCCGGGGCTGCGACGCTGGCTTGCCGGCAAAGCCTATGCGGCGACCGCGGCCTATGATGCCGCGATCGCCCAATGGATGGCGCGCGAGGGAGGTGAGATCTTTCCAGAGACGCTGATTGCCACCGGCCGGCTGAGCCAGCTTCTGCGCTATGGCGAGAACCCGCATCAGGCCGGCGCGTTCTACCGCACCGGCGAAAGCCATCCCGGCGTCGCGAGCGCACGGCAGCTCCAGGGCAAGGAATTGTCATACAACAACTATGCCGATGCCGATGCCGCCTTCGAACTGGTCGCCGAGTTCGCCCCCCCGGCGGTGGCAATCGTCAAGCACGCCAATCCCTGCGGCGTCGCGATCGGTGCGAACTTGCGCGAGGCTTGGGACAAAGCACTTGCCTGCGATCGCCAGAGCGCCTTTGGCGGGGTCGTGGCGATCAACCGGCCGCTCGACAGCGCCACGGCCGAGGCGATCGGTCAAATCTTTGTCGAGATCGTCATCGCCCCCGAGGCGTCCCCGGAGGCCGCGTCGATACTTACGCGCAAGACGGCCTTGCGGCTGCTCGTCACCGGCGCGATGCCCGATCCTGCCGAGCGGAGCCGGAGCTTTCGCTCGGTGGCAGGCGGCATTCTCGTCCAGGAGTGCGACCGCGTCGCGGTCAGCCGCGACGCGCTGCGCGCGGTCACCCGCCGCGCCCCGAGCGAAGCCGAAATTGCCGATCTCCTTTTTGCCGACACGGTGGCCAAGCACGTCAAGTCGAACGCGATCGTCTTCGCCCGCGACGGCGCCACGGTCGGTATCGGCGCCGGCCAGATGAGCCGCGTCGACAGTGTGCGTATTGCGGTCCTGAAAGCAGAGGAGGCGGTCAAGGCGGCCGGACTGTCGCTGCCCCCGACCCACGGCGCGGTGCTGGCCTCGGACGCATTCTTCCCGTTCGCGGATGGCCTCGAAGCAGCGATCGCAGCCGGGGTCACCGCCGTGATCCAGCCCGGCGGCTCGATGCGCGACGCGGAGGTCATCGCCGCGGCCGACGCCGCCGGCATCGCGATGGTATTCAGCGGCATCCGTCACTTCCGGCATTGAGCGTCGGGATCGGCTGTCCATGCTGGATCAGAGCCCGACGACCCATTCGCCGGAACTGCAATGGCCCGTCTTGCCGCGCCAGGCGTCAGACGACGCGGATATTCTTGAATTGCCACGGATCGTCGCGGTCGAGATCTTCCGGAAACAGCCTTTCGCGGTCCTGAAGTGGCGTCCAATCCCCATAGACCCCTACAATCTCGCCGAGATACGGACGAGTAAGCTCAAGGATGCGCTCGAAATTCATTTCGTCGGGTTCGACCACGCCGCGCTTTGGATTTTCCATTGCCCAAACAACCCCGGCCATTACAGGAGCAGTCACCTGGAGCGAAGTAGCATTGTTGTGGGGCGCCACCCGGCGTGCCTCCTCAATCGAAAGACGTGACCCGTACCAATACACCCCGCGCTTCGAACCCATCAGCAAGACGCCGAGCTCGTCGATACCTTTCGTAATCTCGTCCACGATTAGTCGTTTCCGATCCTGCAGTCGGAAGTTTTTCCCCGCGAACTCGTGAAGGCTCAGGACAGCGTCATCGCACGGGTGATAAGCATAGTGGCAGGTCGGTCGATAACGCACCTGATCGCCATCACGTAACGTAAAGTAATCCGGAATCGATATCGATTCGCCGTGGGTGATTAGAAATCCGATATATGGGCCTTCAAGCGGTGTCCAGCTACGCACTCGCGTTGCCGCGCCCGGGCGCATCAAATAAATCGCAGAGCCGCAGCCGAAATCGTGACGCCGGCCGTCTGCAGGAAAATGCCGTTCATGCGTGCCCCAACCAAGCTCCGCCGGTTGCGATCCTTCATTGATAAACCCCTCTATCGACCAGGTATTGACGAATTCCCCTGGCTCCTTTGCAATAGCGGGAAGCTGTGTGTCACGCTCTGCGATGTGAATAGTCTTCAATCCAATCGCACGAGCCAGTTCAGCCCAGCCCCCTCGATCCGTCGGAGTTGGTGTCGACGAGTTGATGTCGTGCGCGATGTTGAGGAGCGCCTGCTTCACAAAATGCGAAACAAGCCCGGGGTTGGCGCCATGAGTGATGACGGCGGTCGGTCCTTGTGGGTACCGGGGCCTCAATGCAAGTGTAGTTTCCCTAAGCCCGTAATTGGATCGCGCCGAGGGTGATAGCCTCGGGTCGGTATAGCCGCCAGTCCAAGGTTCCGTGCAGGTGTCTAGATAGAGAGCGCCTCGTTCCTGGCAAAGCTCGATTAATGCGACGCTGGACACATCGACCGAGAGATTTAGCAAGAAATCGCCATCGGCCAACCGTGGCCCAAGAAGGGCACGATGGTTATCCTGAGTCAGCGCAATCTCAATGAAGCTTATACCATGCTCCAACGCCTCTTCGCGCCCTCGCGGCTCAGCAGTTATAATCGTGATCTGGTCTGGCCGGATGTCAATGTGTCGTAGCAGCAACGGCAAAACACCCTGGCCGATGCTGCCAAAGCCGACGATTATGAACCTGTTAGCACATTCAACGTGTTTCCGATTTATTTCCTTGTTCATTGTCATTTGCTGATCCATTCCGATGAGGAACTCGATGGGGGCATATCACCACAACTGCCCAGCAGTCAAACTGCGCAGCGAAGAGGTCCGATAAGCCCTTCCGTGCGCCCAGTGACGACTGCTTTGTGAAGCTTCTATTTTTCGCTTCGTAATTTGTCTATCAGATCTTGTATGTATTTGTTATTAGTTTCTAGCCATGGTCGAAAATAATCGCTCGTTAAATAAGTCTTATGCCACCATAATTCCTGCCATATTGCGTTCTCCCAATCTGTTTCGTTTGGAAACGCATAATGTATCTCCTCTATAGCATATAGGAGAAACGATACAAAGTATTCGTAACGTGTAAATTTCAACCTCTCGCCATCCAACCTGCCCGTCTCCGTTCCAAACTCAAAAGTAGATTCTTTCGTATATGCAAGATCCGGATATTGGATACACAGCAATCCGTACCTTCGCCATAAGTCCTCGGCGCTTGCCCTTTGCCGCGCCCCTTCCTGGTCAGCAGCAATTCGTTCTCGCTCAGCCTCCTTCTCAGAGGCAATCCGTGCCCGTTCTGCCTCCTTCTCTTGAGCTGTAACCAAAAATCCAAATTGTTTCCCAGCGAAAATCAGGGCAATTACTGCGCACACCGCGACCACTATGTTCTCGAGGTTGATTGATACGGTCACGGGGCCAAACATAAGCGTTGGATCCCAGGATCATGTGTTCTCTGCATTACAACGGATTTTGAGTAGCTCAATTTGAGATTGGATTTGTTGGGAGCAAGTGGGAAGGAATTGTTCAAAATATTCACTCGTGAGATATTTCTTATGCCAACGCAATTCATCTTCTACAGATCGCCGCCAATCAGGGCGTCTTTGATAGACAGTCAGAATACCCTCGCACGCATAGAGGAGAAATGAAACGAAATATTCGTATTGTGTAAAATTTGGCTGAGATTCTCCAAACCGCCCCGACTTTCCTTCAAACTCGAGCTTAGTTTGATCTGGATAAGCAAGATCCGGATGGTCTATACATAGCAATTCATATTGGCGCCACAATGCGTCCGAATTGTTGCGTTGCCGGGTTCTTTCATTTAAACGAAGCTGCACCACCCCCACGACCAACGCGGTAGCGGAGATGAAGCTGCTGAATATCGGAGCCCAAGCGGGAAGCTCTAACATCGGAGAAGTGGTTATGCCTCAATTCGCTCAGATTGAATCAAGAGGCCGGATTTGGCTAGCGGCATCAGTGTGAGAATAATAGCATCAGGGAGGCGAAGGAAATGTCGCTGCTCGATGTAGATGCACGGGAGAACTCTCTCTACCATGGATCGGGCTTCCCGCGGAAGTTGGCCCGGTTCAGTCCGGTTTGATCAAAGGCAACGCCGTATTCTGCGCGCCACCTCGCGCGCCCGGTTTCGCGGTGATGATCGTGATCTGCACCGGCTCGAAATCGAGTTGGCGCAGCAAGAGCGTGCAGCCGCCACATGCAAGCTCGGCCAGTCCCGGCTGGATGATCCGACGCCATTTATTGCGCAACCCACCCGCCGTCGACCGACAGCGCCGCGCCGGTGATCGTCCGCGCCGCTTCCCCGCGCAAAAATGCGGCAAGCGCCGCGAGCTGCTCCGGGGTGGTGAAATCGAGCATCGGCTACTTTTCACCCAGCAGGCCGCTGCGCGCTTCCTGCACCGCGGTGCCCTCGGCAACGGCGCGTGCTACGATCTGCCGCTGCATCAGCGGGGTCAGGACCCAGCCGGGGCAGATCGCGCGCGGCTCTCAGCCGCCAGCGCGGTGGCGACACCGAGTCCGATCCCGCGGGTCGACCCCGTGACAATTGAAGTTTTACCTTTGAGCGTCATTCTCCTCCTGATATCGCCTGCGGGGCGATGCCCAATCTGGCGCTGTCGTATTACACCGCAGCCCGGTCGCGGCGACGCGGCAAATTGGTTCAGGGCAGGCCCGATGACAGACGCGACATTGCGTAACGCCTGGGCCGTACGCCGTGGCGAACCCCGCCGGATCGGCATTGGCGTGGGGATTGCCCCGATCTGGAGGAATTATAGATATGTAGGGACCCAAAGGTGATTGATGCCAGATAATCGCGGGGCGGCACGCACTCTCGCCATCGCGACCGCCGGTCGGCCCTCGATCCGCGTGGTCACTTACAACATACATGCATGCGTCGGGGTCGATCGGCGCTACGAACCGGCTCGGATCGCGGCCGTGCTTCGCGAGATCGATGCCGACATCGTCTGCCTACAAGAGGTCGATGTCCGCCGCGGAACCCGGCTCCACGGCGATCAAGCTGCTTATCTCGCCGAGGCGACCGGCCACCAGGTCATCCTCGGCGCTGGCCCCCGCGACCATCGCGGACGCTTCGCCAATGCGATCCTGACCCGCTTTCCAGTAACCGCGGCCCGCGCCATCGACCTTGCCGTATCGGATTACGAACCGCGCGCGGCGCTCGATGCCGAGCTGATGATCGGCGATCGGGTGCTGCGCGTACTGGCCACCCATTTCGGCCTACACGCCGGCGAGCGGCGATTGCAGGCCAACCGCCTGATTGCCGCGCTCGACGAGCCGTTTACGCCAGGCCAACGGGCGGCGCATGCGGTGCTCCTGGTCGGAGATCTGAACGAATGGCGCGGGCGTAGCGGCGGCATCCGCGATCTCGACCGCTGCCTGGGCCCGAGTGCCACGCCCCGCACCTTTCCGTCGTGGATGCCGGTGCTGCCCCTCGACCGGATCTATGCCGACGGGCCGGCGGTGCTGCGCGACATACACGTCTATCGCTCGCCACTCGCCCGCCTAGCCTCGGATCATCTGCCGCTCGTCGGAAGCTTGTGGTGGACCGACAGCCAGGCACGCCGCCGCGAGCGGGGGCGCATTTTGCGTTGGAGAGCGAGATCCGGATCGAGCCCGACCGCAGACGACTGATCCGGTAACTCGAGTGTGGCTGCAAAACCTGATTTGCCGCGCTTACAGCGGATCCGATTGCTTTGGGGCCGGCCGCCGAGCTAATCAGAGGCCATGGCACCCAAGCGAAACCCGCTCAGTCTGAATTCGCTGCAGCTGAGGACGCTGACCCTGCTTCAGGAGTTGGCGCGGCTGCCCGACTATTCTCGACCGAGTGAAGATCCGGGCAGCATCGTTCTGACCCGCCTGCCCTATCCACATGGCGATCACTTCCACATCGGCGGGACAGTCGTAGCCTCTCGCGACGCGACCGGTTTGCGTAACCCGGCGGTATGGGCGGCGCTCGAGCGCAAAGGCCTGCTCCGGTCGTCGCCACCGATCGCGATCATGACGCCGCTGGGGCTCGGCTATGACACCGGGCTGCGCGAGACTATCCTGCACAACGCCGAGCATTAAGCCGGCGATCGGTCACCAGCAAAAGCTGCCAGCGACGGCCACCGGACGATAGCGGCCGACGATCAAAGCCAACTCGATGCGCGCGAGATCCGGCGGCCCCGCGCCGGTCACGCCGAACTCGTCGGCGTGAATGCCCCCCGCGATAAACAGACTGTCGAGACCGGCGCCCGCCGCCCCCGCGATGTCGGTGCGCAGGCTGTCGCCGATGGCGAGGATGCGCGAGCGGTCGGCGATGCCGAGGAGCGCCAGGCAGCTGTCGTAGACCGAGCGATACGGCTTGCCGTGCCAGCGCACATAGCCGCCCTGCTGCTCGTACCACTGCGCCAGCGCGCCGGCGCACAAGGCCAGCCGCGCCCCGTGCATGACGACAAGATCGGGATTGGCGCACACCATCGGCAAACCCGACGCCAGCGCCCGACGCAGCAGCGGCGCATAATCCTCGATCGTGTCGTCCCAGCCCGCGGGACCGGTGTTGAGGATAAATTCAGCCTCCTCCGCGGTACCGACGTAATCGAGTCCGAGGCCGTCGCGGATTTCGAGATCGCGGTCCGAGCAAATGTGCAGGCAGCGCCGCCCGAGCGCCGCATAGAACGGGTCGTCGCGCTGGTGAAGATACTGCCAGGCCTCCTCCCCCGACGACATGACATGGTGGTAGGTCCCAGCCGGCACTCCGATCTGGGTGATACGCCGGACGACATCGTCGGCCCGGCGGGGCGCGTTCGACAACAAGGTGACGCGCTTGCGGGCTGCAATCAGCTCTCGCAGGCAGTCAATGGCGCCGGGCAACGGCGCCACGCCGTCATGGATCACGCCCCATAGGTCGAGGATGAACCCGTCGTAGCGCGACGCCAGCACGGCAATGCCCGGTATCGACAAAAAGGCCATGCCGCGGAAACTCAGTGATAGGATGGCCGCGGTCAAGCCCTCGCGAGGGCGACCTCGTCGGTGCCGCAGGCAACACGATTTGCTGACGGGATACTGACGCTCCCATGATACTTACAATTTACCGGTTATCTTTACTAATAGTTGCCAAATTGATCGGAACATGGTCGGCCCCGGTCCGTTTAACAATCAGGAGCGGGATCACGTCCTGACGAGGAAGGATCATGAAGACCGACTGTATATTGGCCCGCTGATCGAGCGCAACGGGAAATTCAGCTATGATACGTTCTCGCTGGCGGAGGGATTGAGGAGTTCGTTTCACTATCGGCGCGTCGGGGATGCCCGATATGATCAACGGGCGATGGTTGCTGAAGTCGGATCCGGCGCGCAGTTCGATGTCCACGTCTGCGAGACTTTTGCGGAATTCGAGCAGTTGGTCGAAGCCGCTCGCAGCGCCTCGGAAAACCCGGACGAAATGCAATCGGACAGCTCGCAACGGCGCCTCGGCAAATTCGGATATACAGAAAGCTAAGGAACCAAGCTATCGGCGCACGCGATAGGAGGCAGCATCGCTCTGGGCCCGTGCGCCGTACCGATTGCTTCGGCGACCGAAGCAAAGCCGTCACGCCGCAACAGAGCGGCGAGTTGCTGCTTGATGCGGCCGACGAGGGCCGGACCGTCGAAGACAAGTGCGGTGTAGAGCTGTATCAAGCTGGCTCCGGCACGAATTTTCGCATACGCATCAGCCGCGGTAGCGATGCCGCCGACCCCGATCAGCGGTAGGCGCCCTTGCGTTCGACGATACATGTCGGCGAGCACGGCGGTGGAAGGAGCGAATAGCGGGCGCCCGCTGAGCCCGCCGGCTTCGGCGGCGTGTCGGCCGACCAGGCCAGCCGGTCGCGCTTTACCGTTGTGTTCGCGACAATCAGCCCGTCGATGCCGGTACCGAGCGCGATCTCGGCAATATCGCAGCGCTCCGCTGAGGTCAGGTCGGGCGCAATCTTAAGCAGCAACGGTACCTGACAACCGGTCTTTGCGCGCACATCGAGCAGATGGCGCAGCAGCAAATCGAGCGGCGCGCGGGCTTGCAGGTCGCGCAGTCCCGGCGTGTTCGGTGACGAGATGTTGATTACCAGATAGTTCGCCAGCCCTGCCGTTCGGCGGATACCATGTGCGTAGTCGGCGGCGGCATCCGCGCTGTCGCGGTTCTTGCCCAGGTTGACGCCGACGATGCCACCGCGGGCCCGTCGAGACAGCCGGGCGGCAACCGATAAGTCCAGCGCTGTTGAACCCCATCCGATTGACGATCGCGCGGTCCTCGTCGAGGCGGAACACTCGCGGCTTCGGATTGCCAGCCTGCGGGCGCGGCGTCACGGTGCCCACCTCGGCAAAGCCGAAGCCAAGATGCCGCATCGCATCCGGGGCGCGAG
>CAWEEA010000019.1:0-6768 GCA_963807985.1 uncultured Alphaproteobacteria bacterium | reverse complement strand
CATGCGGCATAATCCGGCGGTCGGCATTATGACCGTTATGCCGATATCGGCATAAAGGTCACTGGAGTGGAGCCCCGAAGAGGCTCAACCGCGATCTCTCCGGAAGTTTCGGCTCATCGGCGTATGCGCGCGAAGAACTGGTTGCCTTATCTGGACAGTCTGCACCGGTTCCCTATTGAGCTCGGAGGACTTGTCCAGGTAGCGAACAGGAGGGACCCGCGCGCGTCGCGAAGTGCCCCCACGAGCGACGCAGCGGCGCGCGTGGGAGGTACCTGTTTGCCCACCTGGGCAAGTCCGGGGATGGGGGTCCGGGGGAAGGGGGTGAACCGACCGTGGATAACTTTGCCTTCGCGGCACCGGCTGTCATTTCGATCCAGGAACGCCGAGCAGCAGACGGTCTGGACCGCCATGTTCCGATCATCCTGCGCGACGGCGTCCTCTACGATGCCGATCTCGACCGTTTCTTCTTGGACCTGCCGCTGAATGGCGTGCGCTCACCGCACTCGCTGCGTGCCTACGGCTATGACGTCATGGTGTGGATCCGGTTCCTGGACGCGGCGCGCGGCAAGACGGTGTGGGCCGCCACCCGCTCGGATGTCGATGCTTTCCACCGTGCGCGGCGGCGCGAGGACGCCGGGGCGCGTATCTCCGCCGCGTCCTGGAATCGCAGTATTGCCGCGCTGGAGAAGCTCTATAGATGGGCTCAATCGGAAGGACTCGTCGCGTCCAGCCCGTTCACCCATCGCGACGTCTGGCGCCAGGGTCACGGAACCCAGCGTCTCCGTGTCATCGCACGCAACGATTCCTATGAGCGCGCCGCCAGGCGATCCGATGTCCGGTTCATCTCACTTGAGGATTACCGCGTCTTCCGCGACGTCGGGCTTCGCGCCCTGACAGTCGATGGTATCGAGCGGCCCAGCGCCCGCGATCGCAATGGCGCTCGGAACGCGCTCTTCGCCGAGCTGCTGGTCACGACCGGGCTGCGCCTCTCGGAGGCGTCGTTCCTGCTCGCTCTCGAGCTCGCCGATCTGGCGCAGCGTGCTGCGCGCGGCCGTCAGGCCCGGTTCGAGCTTCCATGCGCATTGACGAAGGGCGATCGGGGCCGGAGCGTCATCGTCCCCAGCCGCCTGCTTCAGCACGTTGCCGCGTATATTACAGTCGAGCGGGCCCACGCCGTCGCCAAGTTCAAGGCTCGCGAGGGCTGGCGAGCGATCGAGCAGCCGATCTTTGTGCGCCGGCCGACGGCCGGTGCGACCGGCCTGTCGCTCCGCGACGGCGGGGGGATCCTCGTTCGAGGCGTTGGTCCCCGACGAACGCGGCCGGCTCATCATCTGCGACAATGACGGCGTGCCCGAGGAGCCGGCCGCCCTGTGGCTGACCGAGATCGGCCTCCCGGTCGAGCCCAACTCCTGGGAAGCGGCGTTCGCACGGGCATCCCGCCGCTGCGCCGCCGCCGGTCTTCCCATGAAGGTCAGCCCTCACCAGCTCCGCCATACCTTTGCCGTGCACATGCTGGCGATGCTGATACAGCACCGCTTGCGCGACGCGGCCGGCGAAGCGCCGGGATCCGGCATGGAAGGCTACCGACGGCTGCTCGGTGATCCGCTGCAACAGGTGCAGCGCCTCCTCGGCCATGCCAGCCTGACGACCACCTACATCTACCTCGATCATATTGCCGCTCGCGCCGACACGGTCGATGCCGCCGTCGACGAGCTTCTGTCGCTCGTACCAAGGACGGCATCGTGAGCGGCCGTCCCCGCAAGGGTCGCAGGGTCGCCTTCAGCCGCGACGGAGGCGTCGCCGAGCGCGCGCGATTCCGATCCGATCGCGGGCTTGCGCTTCACGATCACCGCGCAGAACGGCGGTGAGGCGCTCGTCGATTTTGTCGCGTTGCAGCCGCGCCGCCTCGCTCTGGCCGTCGCGCGGGCTCTTCGCCACCTCGCTGCGCCGGGCGGGCCGCTCGGCGCCCGATCGACCGTGAAGGCATATGCGAACACCGTGCCCAAGTTCTTCGCCTACCTTGCCCAGACCGGCGAACCGATCGCCGGTGTCGAGACGCTGGGGCCGCGTCATATCGACGGGTTTGAGGCATGGCTCGAAGCGGCCGGCCTCACCCGCATCCACCTCTTCACCGTGCTGATCAAGGTCGTCGGCGTGCTCCGGCAGATCGGCATCGACAGTCCCGACGAGGTGGCAATCGATCTGCGCGATCGCCTGCGCTATGTCAGCGCCAAGCCCTTCCAACGATCGCGTCCGCGCGACGCCCACAGCCCGTTCGTCGCACGCCAGCTTCGTGACGCCGCGCGAGATGATGTCACCGCGATCATCCGCCGGCTTCAGCCTGGGCCGCCGACCGAACGCGATCTCGGGCTGCAGAGAGCGAACGCCGCAGCGCATGCCGTCATTGTCGAGCGGGGCGTTCTGATCAGCACGACCCGGCCTGGATGCTGCTCTACGGCGCACGATGGCGCCGGTCGATGGCCAGTCCCCAGCTCAGCGAGCACCTGCACGGGTTCCATTATCTGACCGCGGCCGACGTCGTGCCGTTCCTCGTCCTGCTGTCGCTCGAGACGGGGCTCGAGATCGAATGCTGTAAAGCGTTGACGATAGACTGTCTGCGCAACCCTTCGGGCGGCACGGTCGGGATCAGTTACTTGAAGCGCCGCGCCCGAGGTGCCGAGCACAAGACGATCCGCGTTCGCGACGGCGGGTCGACCACGCCCGGCGGCCTGGTTCGACGGCTCCTGGCGCTGACCGCCGCGGCCCGCCGGCATCATCCCAGCCAGAGTCTGTGGGTCTATTATCGATCAGGTGCGCTCACCCACGGCATTCGCCAGCCGCGGGAGACGATCGACACCTGGACGCGGCGACACGGCATTGTCGATGATGACGGGCGCCCGCTCCGCCTTGTTCTTTCGCGCCTCCGCAAAACCCACAAAGCTCTCTGGTACCTCAAGACGGAGGGCCACGTCGCGCGCTTCGCCGTCGGCCACACGCCGGAGGTTGCGGCCCGCCATTATGCCGATGTGCCGACGCTCCGGCCCTTGCACGAGGCGACCGTCGCCGAGGCGTTTCACGAGGCGGTCGCCTCAGCCGTCACGCCGATCGTGCTGACGCCCGAGCAGGAAGATGCCTGGCGGGCAGACCCTGCGCATGCGCCGAACGCCCCTCTCGGCAGCGATCCGATCGCGCTCCTCGGTGGCAATCAGGACGTCTGGCTGGCGAGCTGCGGCGGTTTCTACGCCAGCCCGCATGGTAATCCGGGATCACCATGTCCGCTGCCGTTTTGGGGGTGCCTGGACTGCTCCAACGCGGTGATCACCGCGCGCAAGCTGCCCGCCATCCTTGGGTTTCTCGCTTTTGTCGAGGATCAACGCCAGGGTCTGTCGGCCGCCGCCTGGGCGGCGAAGTTCGGCCGCGCCCATGCGCGCATCACGGCCCACATCCTGCCCGCGTTCCCGGATGCCGTCATTGCCGAGGCCCGAGTCGCCCTCGCCGCCGAGCCGCCCTTGACCTATCTCCCGCCCGAGGCTCGGGCATGAGCGTCATCCTCGCACCGCATGCCCAGACGACGACCCGCGATAACCGGCCGGTTCTGGCGACGGCGCCGCTCAAGCCCGGGTTCGATCGTGCCGATCTCTGCCGCTACGACCACCCGAGCTGGGATCTCGGCCCGGCCGTCTTCCGGGAGAATGCACGCCGGTGCCACGTCACCGTGCATTTTGGTGCAATCGATGATCCGGCGATGGCCGCTGCCCTCCGAGAGTTTCTCTACGCCTGCCTCAACGTCGATCTCCCCGGTTACCGGCGACGCTTGCCGCCAACGAGCATCAGGCAAGTCTTCAACAGGGCCCGGCGCTTCTTCTCCTTCGTCGCCGCCGAGCGCGGCCGATTTGATCTCGCTGGGGTCGACCAGGCGCTCCTCGACCGGTACGCGAAGTCTCTCGCATCGGCCGGCCTTCGCCCGATCGCGGCAGCGCAAGTGCTGGAAACGGTCTTCGACCTGCATGCGTGGCGCGATCACCTGCCGACCGCACGCCTCTGCTTTCAGCCATGGCCCGGTCGATCGCCGTCTTTGGTGGCAGGCTGCCGCTTCGGACGCGAGGAGAACCGGACGCCACGCATTCCCGAGACAATCATCGCGCCGCTCCTGGCCTGGTCGCTACGCTACATTACCGTCTTCGCGCCCGATATCCTTGCCGCCAGAGCGGAGATGACTACCCTTCTCCGCCAGCGCGATGCTCTCCTCGCGGCCGATGCCGGTCTGAGCGGCCGCGATCGTTGGCACAGACGCTGCGAACGCCTCGCCGCTTTCCTGGATCAGCGACGCGCCGGTGGCCGAGGTGTGCCGATCTGGACGACCGCGCACAACGGCATCTTTCGTCAGGATGGGTCTGCCGGCGGATTTACCCCGCCAATCAACGCTCAGCTCCTGCATTTGCACATGGGCATCGACAGTATCGCGGAGCCCGGTCAACATTTCGGCCTCTCCAGCGCGGCGAGATCGCTGGTCGATGCTGCGGTCGCCGAGATCGGCATCGAAGTGGGCGGCATGGACACGCCCGTCTCCATCTCCCCGGCGCGGAGCTTCCCTGGCGACCTCGCTTCGACGCCAAGACGCTCATGCACGAAGAGCGCATGTTGCAGGCCGCCTGCTATGTGGTCTGCGCCTACCTGACGGGCATGCGCGACTGCGAGGTTCAGGCCATGCGGTCGGGCTGTCTGTCGCTGACCCGCAGCGAGGACGGCATCATTGCCCGCCACCGGGTCCGGTCGGTCGCCTACAAGAGCAAGTCGTCTGTCGGCGAGCCCGGCGACTGGATCACGATCGCGCCCGTCGCCGACGCGGTCCGGGTGCTGGAGCAACTTTCTGCTCGCGCCGCCGCCGCCCGCGGTATCGATACGCTCTGGCCGGTGCTGTCGCTAAAGACCGGCACCAAAACCCACGTCTCCGCCGAGATCGTCCGCCAGCTCAACGCCTATCCGCGACCACCTCAACGCTCTGTTCGGGACCGATACGAAGCCGGTCATCCCGGCAGGCCCCGCGGCGAACGCCCTGGCGGATCACCACCCGGCAGTTCCGGCGCACCATCGCCTGGCACATCGCCAACCGGCCCTTCGGCACGATCGCCGGCATGATCCAGTACAAGCACGCCTCGGTTGCCGCGTTCGAGGGCTATGCCGGGTCGAGTCCACTCGGGATTCCGCGCCGAGGTCGAGGCGGAGCGCGCGCTCGGCCAGCTCGACGATATGCTCGACTATTTCGATGAACGACGCGCCGGCGTGCTCGCCTTCCGGACCCGCCGGACCTCGGGTCGCCGGCGCGCTCGATGCGGCCGCCGCCGACGCTCGGCCCCTCGCCGGCAATGATCGCCGATCGCGGCCCGGCTGCGCATCCTGCTTGCAAGCCTCGCGCGCACGCTCCATGTCGGCGCTGCTTGCCGACTGCTTCTTCGATCCCTCGACGGCGCTCTGCCTGAAGCGAGACGACGGCGCCGGATCGGCGCGTGCGCCGCTGATCGCCGTTGTGCGAGCCAACCCGCTGTCCCAACGCCTGCATCACCAGCGCCACCGGCCCGCTTGGGCGCGAGCCGCCGCCGATGCAGGCGCGTTGCTGCGCGAGAAGCGGCTGCCGCCGCCGCAACGGGCGGCGCTGCAGGAAGATCTGGGACGGTTCCGGGCGGTCCTGCGCCGGGATCGGCCCCGACAGATCGGCGGGCCAGGCTCCGAGAGTTAGAGGAAGCGCGCGGTCTTCGTGACGGGTTTGCAGGGCGAGAGAGGGCTCCCGCTCCGCCCGCCGCGGAGAGCCACCCGATGCCCGCCGCTACGCCAGCCGGATCGCGCCGACGTCTACACCCGCATTACCGCCGAGATCGTCGCCGCCATCGAGTCCGGCGCCGGCGAGTGGCGCATGCCCTGGCACCACGATGGCGCCGCCACGGCTCGGCCGACCAACGTCGCCACCGCCAAGCGATATCGCGGGATAAACACTGTCGCCTTGTGGGTCGCCGCTGTCACGGCCGGGTACGACCAAGGCCTGTGGGGAACCTATCGCCAGTGGCAAGCCGCCGGCGCCCAGGTGCGCAAAGGCGAGAAGGCGACCACAGTCGTCCTCTGGAAAGAAATCGCAGTCGGCGAAGGACGATGGACGACGGATCCGACGATGGCGATTGCGGTCGCCCGAGGATGTTCGCCCGAGCCTTCTCGGTGTTCAACATCGCGCAAGTGGATGGATACGAGCCCGAGCCGGCCGCCATCCTGCCCGAGACCGAGCGCTTCGCCCATGCCGAGACCTTCATCGCCAATCTCGGCATCAACACGATATTCGGCGGCGGGGAGGCCTACTACCGGCCGTCGACCGATACGGTCTACATGCCGCCGTTCGCACAATTCCATGATGCCGCAGCGTTTTATGGGGTCTGGCTGCACGAGAGCGGCCATGGCTCGGGCGCGAAGCACCGCCTCGACCGCGATCTGTCGGGCCGCTTCGGCTCGGCCGCTTACGCCCTCGAAGAGGTCTCGGTCGAGATTCTCGGCCGGACTCGTGCTTGCCGATCTCGGCATCGCCCACCACCCGCGCCCCGACCACGCCGCCTATATCGCATCCTGGCTCGAGGTTCTGAAGCACGATCCCCGCGCCATCTTCACCGCCGCCAGCAAGGCGCAGCAGGCGGCCGACTGGATGCACGCGCAGCAGCCGGGCGCGGTGACGGTGCCGTCTTGAAAGGCGTTTCGCAGGATTTCCGATTGACTGTCAGGATAAGTCGC
>CAWEEA010000018.1:0-85033 GCA_963807985.1 uncultured Alphaproteobacteria bacterium | reverse complement strand
AGTCGGGGCCGAAAATCGCCACGGCTCGGCCGGCCAAGGATCGGCGGCCAAGCCCGAGGTCGCGCACATCTATCAGCGGGCGAGGTCGCTGACCAACGAAAACGCCGAGTTGCGGCCGACTTGCCCGCGATAGACCTGCAAGTTTTCCAGCACGCGCTGCACGTAAAGCCGTGTCTCGTCGATCGGGATGGTTTCGATCCAGTCGACCATGTCGATCTTGCCGCCGCGCGGGTCGCCATACTCGGCAAGCCACTGCCGAACCCGGCCGGGGCCGGCATTGTAGGAAGCGATCGCAAGCGCGTAGGACCCACCGAAATCATCGATCAGGTGTTCTAGGTAGCCACGTCCGAGGGTGACATTGTAGAGGCCGTCCATGGTCAGCCTAGGGATCGATAACGGCAATTGCAGATTGTTGGCGATGAAGCTCGCCGTCGCCGGCATCAATTGCATCAGTCCGCGCGCCCCGGCGGGGCTCAGCGCGTCAGGCTCGAACGCGCTTTCCTGACGCACGATCGCGAAAAGGAGCGCGGGTTCGGTATCGCCGCCGCTGGGCAGCGCGACCGTTGGATAGCCGTGGATCATCAGCGGCGTGCCGGCCACAATCGCGCGCTTGGCCACCGCTATCGCCAGATCGATGCGCCCGTATCTGCTCGGCCAGGGCGGCGAGCATGGCGAATTGGGTCGGGTTGTTGGCGCCGTCCGCCAAATGCAGCAGGAATGCCTTGCTATGCGCACGATCGCCGAGCACAAAAAAGATCTGCGTGGCGCGCACGACTTCGTTGCTGTCGAAATCGGCACGCTCTGCCGCTGTCGGGACGGGTTCGGGAACCGGGTGCGGCGGCGCGTCGTCGCCGAGCTGATGAGCGGCGAGCTGGCCGTAAAATGTGGCCATATGCTCGGCTCCGGCGGCATACCATTTTCGCGCGAGATCGGATTTCGCCTCGGCCTCGGCCGCGCGCCCTCCCCAATACCCGGCGCGCGCCTTGGCATAGGGTGTGTCGGCGCGGGTCAGGATGTGCGCGAAGTGGTCAAAGGCGAGTGACGGCTGCTTCATGATAGCGCAGCGCGATATAGCCGAGCAGAAACTCGGCGTCGGAGTAGGCGTTGCCTTCGAGCACACCATGCTGCCCGGCGATGCGATAGGCGAGATCGGCGTTTCCGGAGGCGAGCAGCCGCCGGGCGATGATCTGACGCTCGTGCCACCATGCCGCGGGCCGCACCGGGTCGCCCGGGTTGGCCTGGAGAATTGCGACCGCGGCGTCGGTCATATCCCGCTCCCGCTGCCAGCGCACTTCCGCGTAGAGGAGCCCGGAATCCGTGCGCAACGGCGCCGGAACGCGGGCGACGAGCATGCCGGCGGCAGGGACTTGCAGGTCAAGCGCCAGTCGCGCTTCGGCCAAAGCTCGGTAATCCGGCGGCACGCGTACCAGCATGCGCCGAGCCGCCTCGGTCCTTTCGTCCCACAACAATCGGTCGAGCCGCCTTTCGTCGTCCTCCGTGCGGATTGCGGCGGAATGCCCGGCGAGAAAGCTTTTCTCGTCGAGTGCGTTGAAATCGGCGTCGACCCAGGCCCTGCGCAGTGCCGCCGTGCCGCCGGCGACGTCGCCCGCGTTCAGCAGAATTTCGGCCGCGCGGACCTGACCCTCGGCGCTAAGCGGCGGATAGCGCTTTAGCCAGTCAGCAGCGACCGCGTCGGTTTCACCGGATAGTGCTTCCTCAGCGTGCTTTCGAAGCGCTTTCTGGTGCGGCCAATCCGAGTTCTTTTCGATGAAATCGGCGATGTCGACAAAGCGCCCAGGGGCGCCGGGGCTGGCGTAGTCGAGCCAGCGCAGCATCTTCAGCGGGAGTGGGTCCTTAATCGGAGCGGCATCGGCGTAGGCCCGGCTCCAATCGCCCACTTGTGCAGCGGCGAGCGCTGCACGGGTCGCGCCGAGATCGGTGTCGGAGAGCCCTTGAGCCTGCGCCGCGCCGGCGGCGGCGAGCGCCAGGACGAAGGACAGCACCAAGCGATTTAACGAGGGCAAGGTTGGCCCCCCTTCCTTGCCGGGTCATAGATCAGGCAAAAGTCATTACGGGGTTTCGTCAGGAGGGGCAAGCGTCGGCGACGATGCACGGTGGGGTCAATCTGCCACCGGCAATGTTGAAGCGCGCGCTCACGAAGACTATCGTGGCTTGCCGAGGCCGCCATCCGGGAGGAAACGATGTTCAAGGGATCGCTTGTTGCGCTGATCACGCCGTTCCAAAACGGAGGCGTCGACGAGAGCGCATTTCAAGAGCTGGTATCATGGCAGGTCGGACAGGGCACGCAAGGCCTGGTTCCGTGCGGCACCACCGGCGAATCGCCGGCGCTTCACGATAACGAGCACGGGCGGGTGATTGCGCTGTGCGTCGAGGCGGCGAACGGCAAGGTTCCGGTCATCGCCGGAACGGGCACAAATTCGACCGACCACACGATCGCGCTGACGCGACAGGCCAAGGCCGCCGGCGCCGATGCTGCGCTTATCGTCTGCCCGTATTACAACAAGCCGACGCAAGAAGGGCTCTATCAGCATTTCAAGGCGGTGCACGACGCGGTAGATCTGCCGATCGTGATCTACAACATTCCCGGCCGTTCGGCGGTTGACATGAGCAATGCGACGATGGCGAGGTTGGCCAAACTGCCCAACATCGTCGGCGTCAAGGATGCGACCAACGACCTCGCCCGGCCTTTGCGCATGCGAGTCGAGATCGGCGGGGATTTCTCTCTGCTGTCAGGCGAAGACGCGACCGCCGTAGCCTATCTCGCGCAAGGCGGCGATGGGTGCATCTCGGTTACCGCCAACGTCGCGCCGCGGCTCCTCGCCGAAATGCACGGGGCGTGGCAGAAGGGAGACCTCGAAACCGTTCGCCGCATCAACGAGCGCCTGATCCCCCTGCACGACGCACTGTTCGCTGAGACCAGCCCGGCCCCGGTCAAATACGCCGCCTCGCTGCTCGGCAGGTGCGAGCCGACCGTGCGCCAGCCGCTGTGGCAGACTATGCCCGAGACGCAGGAGCGGGTAGCGCGGGCGATGCGCGGCGCCGGTCTCCTGAACTAAGGCGCCGGCAAGCGCAGTGAGGGCGGCCGACCGTTACGTCGCGCAGAACCGGCGCGCTCGCCACGATTATGTGATCGAGGATACGCTCGAAGCGGGGCTCGTTCTGAGCGGCACCGAGGTCAAAGTATTGCGCAAAGGCCAGGCCAGCATCGCCGAGGCTTATGCCGACGAAAGCGGCGGCGAGCTGTTCCTTGTCAATGCCAATATTCCGGAATACGCCTCCTCGGCGCACTTCAACCATGAACCCCGGCGGCCGCGAAAGCTGTTGCTGCATCGCAAGGAGGTGAACCGGCTGCTGGGCGCGATTCGCCGTGAGGGGGTGACGGTGGTTCCCCTGTCGATCTATTTCAACGAGCGAGGCCGGGCCAAGATCGCGCTCGGCCTCGCCCGCGGCAAGCGCAAGGCCGACAAGCGCGAAGCCGAAAAGGCGCGCGACTGGCAACGCAGCCGCGCCCGCATCCTCCGCGAGCGGAACGCCTGAGCTGTCGAGCACTAAGAAAATCAGAAATGGATTTCGTACTCGGCCTGCCAGCGATAGGTTTCGCGCGGCGCCCACGGTCTTATGCCGAACAAAACTCCGCCGTTCCATTTGAGGGTGCCCGGACCAATATTAGAGATGGTGCCGAACAGCTGCGGACCGATGCGATTGTCCTGTGGCCAGCCCGAATTGAATCCGGGAAAGCTGCTCGGCTGCCCGTAGGCCTGGAACCCCGGCTCGATCGGCGTGCCGAGGGCGATGCGCGTTTCCCATGCATAGAGAAAAGCCGGCCGCCCCGAGGCGTAATGACCAATCTCCTTCTCCATGAACAGGTTGACGGTATTGATCGTCCCAAAAATCTCCTTGCGAAATATCGGTCCAAAGGTGGTCTCGTTGGGGGTATCAGCAAGCGTGGTCTTGCCGAATTCGGCAAAAAATCCAGCATCGGCCCAATATTCGCCGCGCTCGGTGAATTGAAAGATGTTTTCCGAGGTGACCTGGCTGAAATGGATGGATTGGCCGGGGCCGGCATCGCGTTCCTGCTCCAGTTCGAGTTCGGTTTGCCAGAAGCCGTTGACGCCATATTCGAACTCTTGGGTCGAGCTTAATTCGCCGTTGTGGGCGGGAAGCGGATCGTGGCCATAATCGCCGAGCGGCTCGATCGCAAACTCGCCGGTTTCGGCGTCCGGCTGCTCGACTTTGAAATCGGCCGCAGCCGGAACCGCGATGGCGATGCTGAAGGCAGCGCCGGCGAGTACCCTGATACATGCTAATGCTACGCATTCGCATCTCCAGGTTTCATCGCCGCTGGATGACGATCGAAACGCGCGCGGTCGAGAAGCTGACGCTCAGTTAAATGGAGGCGGTCGCGGCCGGGTCGCCGGGCGAACTCGCCGGCCCGCGCCCGAGCATCCGCATCAAGGTGCCGATGACGACAAGTGTGGCGAGATAGAACACGACCTGGATGCCGGCCGGCTGCGCCGAATAGCCGATCAGCACATGCAGCAGCAGCCCGAGCATGCTGTTCTCGGTCAGGATCGAGGACGTGTTCCAGAGGTCGTTGCCGAGCGCCGGCAGCAGGTTGGCCTGCATCAGAAAGGCCGCACCCTGCGAGGCCATGCCGGCGGCGAGCAGCAGAATGAGCCAGCTCGTGACTGTGAACAGCCGGTTGCAGCGGGATGGCGAGCAGCCCGAAATAAATCACCGAGCCGACCGCCACCCCGCCGGCAAGGCCGAGAATTCCGCCCGCCAACATGCTGAGCCCGCCCGCCCCTGAGCCGATTGCGATGCCGTACAGAAAAAGCACGATCTCCGAGCCTTCGCGCAACACCGCGATGCCGACGACCAGACGCCAGCGCATAGAGCGGCCGGCTGTCCGCCCACCACCGCCTTGCCGAGCGTAGCCGCGGCCGAGGCCAGCTCGCGCCCGTGCCGGTTCATCCAGATATTGTGCCAGCCGAGCATCGCCACCGCGGTAAACAGGATCGTGGCGTTGAACAGCTCCTGGCCGATGCCGTTGACCGCGGCGGCGATGGCACCGGCGCAGACGGCGACGAGCGAGGCGCCGAGGACGCCGGCGGCGACCCCGCCGGTCACCCAGATGCCGCGCCGCGGCACGCCCTGGCTCGCCGCCAGCACGATGCCGACGACCAGCGACGCCTCGAGAACCTCGCGGAAGACGATGATTGCGGTCGCCAGCATGTCAGTCACTCGCTATTTGACGATCAGATGGCCGCGGGTCTGCGGGTGGAAATCGTCGAAGAACTCATAGCTGCCCGGATCGAGCGGCCCGACGAAAACGGTGATTTCCTGAGCCGGGGGTTACGATCTTTTCGCGGTGGAATTGGTTGCTTTCGAATTCCGAGGGGGTCGGGTTCTCGTTGCGCACGACGAGCTTGACCTTGACCCCGGCGGGGATCTGAACCTCGCTCGGCACGAACTGGTTGTTCTTCAGCGCGATCGCAAAGCTGGGATCGTCGGCGAAGGCGGGAGCGCCGGCAGCGACAGCGAGCAACGCCACAACCCAGGCGACACGACGCATCGAGAACTCCAACGGGATTGCAAATGCGAACTCTTCGCAGCATCACCGAAGCGGCGTTGCGAATCAATCTCAAAATATCCGCGTATTTCGCCACCGAGGCATGCGCCAAGCGCATCCCTTGTGAGTTCTCAGAGGTCCAGTCGGCGGCGAGAGGGCGGCGAATACCGCTTCGAACATCGCCGCCGTCAGCCTTCCGGTATTGGTGTTGAGGCGCGAGCAGTGATAGCTGTCGGCCAGAAACCCGCCGTCCGGCAGCGCATGAAGCGCGCCATGCGCGAAACGAAAGAGCGCGCGGCGCAGGCCAAGTGCGGCGAGGACGGCATCGTGGGCTATCGCACCCAGCGCCAGCATCGCCCGCAACTGCGGCATGGCCGCGATCTCGGCCGACAGAAAATTGCGGCACGCGGCGATCTCGCCGGATCCGGGCCGGTTCTGCGGCGGCACGCAGCGCACTGCATTGGTGATCCGCGCCCGGGTGAGCGCGAGGCCGTCATCGGGGCGAGCGTCGTAATCGCCTTCGGCCAGGCCGAATTTTCGCAACGTCGCGTAAAGCAGTTCCGCCGGCATGATCGCCGGTGAACGGGCGCCCGGTGCGGTTTGCGCCTCTCAGACCCGGCGCCAGGCCGACGATCAGCAGTTCGGCGCGGTCGTCGCCAAACGGCGGAACCGGCGCATTGAACCATTCGGGGTGAGCCGCACGCTGCGCTTCGCGAAAGGCGGCAAGGCGCGGACAGAGCGGGCAATCGCGCGACGGCAGCACCACTCGGGGCACGGCGCCGCGGCGCGAGAGGCTCACGCCTCGTCGACGGGTTCGGCGCGCGGACGCTGCACCTCCTCGCGCACGTGATGGTTGCGCATGATGTTCGGCGCCAGATCCTGCAGCTCGATGAAATTGTCAGCCTGGCGACGCAGATCGTCCGATACCATCGGCGGCGAGGAACGGATCGTCGACACGACCGAGACGCGCACGCCGCGGCGCTGCACCGCCTCGACCAGCCGGCGGAAATCGCCGTCGCCGGAAAACAGGATCGCATGGTCGATGTATTGCGCCATTTCGAGCATGTCGATCGCCAGTTCGATATCCATGTTGCCCTTGATCCGCCGCCGCCCCATCGCGTCGGTGAATTCCTTGGTCGGCTTCGTCACCATCGCGTAACCATTATAGTCGAGCCAATCGACGAGCGGCCGGATCGGCGAATACTCCTGGTCCTCGACCAGAGCAGTATAATAAAAAGCTCGAATCAGCCGTCCCTTGGTGCTGAACAGATCAAGAAGCCGTCTGTAATCGATGTCGAAAGCAAGGCCCCGCGCGGCTGAATAGAGGTTAGCACCATCGATGAATATCGCAATCCTCTCTTCTGGATAGAAAATCATCGGGGATAATGCTCCATGGAGTGTGATAATAAAAGTGTCGTACAGGCCGCAGCGCCGGTCAAGGGCGACGTGCCCGTTTCGCGGCTGCGGCCACAGCCATCGAACACCTGATTTCCGAACGCTGTCGCCCTTACCACTGGCGCGAACCTCCTTCCGGGTTACGGCTCACCGGCGCGGTCGAGCCGATCGCGGCCGTCGTCGCTGCCCAACTTGATAGCCTTGCGAAATGCATGCCCCGTCTCCAGTCCCGACACCCGATAGGCCTCGCTCCGGCTAAGAATTCCTAAATTACGCTAAGGCTCAGGCTTTACCCATTCTGCGGCCGCACAAAACCGCCGAGATGACGTTGGGCACAGCGGTCCAGTCTCGCAGAACGAACGACGGGAGGATCCGCGGCACGGATGCAGCAGCTCGGCAAAATATAGACGGCCGCGAGTTAGAGATGGTTGAGAGCCGGCACGAGACCGAACAGCGAGCGAGTGTCACGTCGACAGCCGCCGCTCGGCCCACTATGTTCTGTGCGCCACTTTCCGAGCGCCGATAGGATGGCCGGAGAAAATGAATATGCAACCCTTCCAGCCGGCTCGCGGTACCCAGGATCTACTGCCGGAAGCGGCGCGGCGCCACCGAATGGTCAGTGAGACGGCACGCACAGTTGGCGAGCTGTACGGTTTTGCTGAGATTGCGACGCCGATCTTTGAGTTCACTGAGGTCTTCGCCCGCCCGATTGGAGAAACCACCGACATCGTCGCCAAAGAGATGTACACTTTTAAGGATCGCGGCGGCGAGGACGTCACCCTGCGCCCCGAGAACACTGCCGGGGTGGTGCGCGCGGTCCTCTCGAACGGCCTGATCCAAAGCACACCGCTGAAGTTTTTCTACAGTGGTCCGATGTTTCGTTACGAGCGGCCGCAAAAAGGTCGGTTTCGCCAATTTCACCAGATCGGTGTCGAGCTGATCGGGGTTGCACAGGCCCAAGGTGATATCGAGGTCATCGCGCTTGGGAGCCGTATCCTCGACGCGCTCGGCGTCCGGCAACGCACCGTACTAGAACTCAACACGCTCGGTGATCCGGCAAGTCGAGCTGCCTATCGTGACGCGCTGGTTTCCTACTTTTCTGCGCATGCCTCGCAATTGTCTGAGGACAGTCTTCGGCGCCTCGATCGCAACCCATTACGAATTTTCAATTCCAAGGACGAGGCCGACCAGAGGATCAGCGCTGAGGCGCCGGCCTTGCCAGAATATCTGAACGCGGCTTCGCGAGATTTTTTCTCCCGAGTATGCGATGGGCTCGATTGGCTGGGCATCGGCTATAGCCTAAAACCACGTCTCGTACGGGGCCTTGATTACTACAGCCATTCAGCCTTCGAATTCGTCACGGCAGAGCTGGGCGCCCAGGGAACGGTGATGGGCGGCGGACGGTATGACGGGCTGGTCGAGTTGATGGGAGGGCCGGCGATGCCGGGGGTCGGCTGGGCCGCCGGGATCGAGCGGCTCGCCATGCTGATCGCCGAGCCGCCGGCGCCGCCGCGGCCGATTGCGGTAGTGCCGGTCGGCGAGGCGGGAGAAGCAGTAGCGCTAACCTTAGCCGAGGTGCTGCGACAGAATGGCTGTCCGGTGGACCTCGGCTATTCCGGCAATCGTCGCCCGCCGCATGCGACGGGCAAACCGGATCAACGCACGCGTCGCGGTGCTGATTGGCGAGGACGAGATTGCGCGTAACGTCGTCGCCCTGCGCGATCTTGACAGCGGCGAACAGAGCGAAGTGCCGATGGACTTGTCATTCGCCGAGTTGCGGGCACGACTGCAGGCTTTCTATAGCTGAGCCGAGGCGGCATGGAAGCCGGGCTGGAATTGCGTCTGCAGCAGCTGCTTCGCCGGCATGCCGAACTGCGCGACGCGTTGAGCGGCAGCGGGCTGGGCGGCGCCGAATTCGCCAAGTTATCTAAGGAATACAGCGAGCTGACCCCGATCGTCGAAGAGGTCGATGCGCTCGGGCGCGCGCGCGGCGGAGCTTGCTTCGCTGGCCGAAATGGCCCGGTCGACGGAGGATCGCGGAATTGAAGGCGCTCGCCGAGGAAGAGCTGCAATCTTTGCGCGAGCGGCTGCCGGATCTTGGAAAGCAAGGTCAAGTTGTCGCTTGCTGCCCAAGGACGCCGACGATGAGCGCAACGCAATCCTCGAAGTTCGCGCCGGCACCGGCGGCGAGGAAGCGGCGCTGTTCGCGGCCGAGCTCTTTCGCATGTATCAGCGTTATGCGGCGTTGCGCGGCTGGCGGTTCGAGATCCTTGACCTGTCGGAGACCGGGCTTGGCGGATTTAAGGAGGCGAGTGCCTCGATCAGCGGGCGTGACGTGTTCGCCCGGCTCAAATTCGAATCGGGAGTGCACCGCGTCCAGCGCGTGCCCGAGACCGAAGCAGGCGGCCGCATTCACACCTCGGCGGCCACTGTGGCGGTTTTGCCCGAGGCGGAGGAAGTCGATATCAAGATCGACGACAAGGATCTGCGCATCGACGTGTTCCGCGCCAGCGGGCCCGGCGGCCAATCGGTCAATACGACCGACAGTGCGGTGCGGATCACCCATTTGCCGACCGGGCTCGTGGTCATTCAGCAGGACGAGAAATCGCAGCATAAGAACAAAGCGCGGGCGATGAAAGTGCTGCGCTCGCGGCTTTACGAGATGGAGCGGCAAGCGCGCGATAACGCCCGCGCCGCCGAGCGCAAAAGTCAGGTCGGCAGCGGCGATCGGTCGGAGCGCATCCGCACCTACAATTTTCCGCAAGGCCGGGTTACCGACCATCGCATCAACCTGACGCTCTACAAGATCGACAAGGTGATGAGCGGCGAGGCATTGGACGAGATCATCGACGCGATCCTCGCCGAGGATCGGGCGGCCAGACTGGCTGCGGTAGAGGATTGACGGAAGCGGTGACGGACACGCTCGGATCGATCCTCACCGAAGCGACTGCGGCGCTGTCGGCGGCTGGTCACGACGAGCCGCGCCGGCGCGCGCGCCAGCTCATCGCCGGCTTCGCTCGAGCTCCCGGCGACAGAACTGCTGATGCCATCCGGAGCGCGCGCTCGAACGGTCGATGGCTCGAGCGTCTGCGCGGCCTCGTCGAGCGAATGTGCACGAGGCGAGCCGCTGAGCCGGGTTCTTGGCCGGCGCGAGTTCTGGGGGCTTCAGCTTTGCCTTGTCGGCCGATACCCTCGACCCGCGGCCGGAGAGCGAGACTCTTGTCGAGGCCGTCCTCGCGCGAATCCCCGATCGGAACGGCCGTTCAGCTTGCTCGACCTCGGGACCGGCACTGGCTGTCTGCTGCTGGCCCTGTTGTCCGAATTCCCGGCAGCCACGGGCATCGGCGTCGACGTTGCCGATAGGAGCGGCCACGACCGCCCGTCGACAATGCGCGGCGCTGGGTCTCGCCGCTCGCGCTCGGTTTTTTGTCGGCGACTGGGGCAGCGCGCTCGCCGGGCAGTTCGACGTGATCGTCGCAAATCCTCCTTATATCGCCACAGCGCGCTCGCCGGTCTGCCGCCACGAAGTCAGCCGCTATGACCCGCAGCGCGCAGCTCGACGGCGGGGAAGATGGTCTTGCCGCCTACCGGAGGCATTGCGAGCGGTCTGCCGGCATTGCTGGCGCCCGGCGGTATTTTTGCGGTCGAGGTCGGAGCGGGGCAGGCCCCCGCCGTGCCGCCTCTTCGAAGCGGCGGTCTTGTTGATCGAGGCATCGAGCGCGATCTTGCCGGGATCGAGCGCTGCGTCGTGGCGCGGATGACCGAGAGTGACCGGCCGAGCTGTCCGCGGCGAGTCAAAAAAATCTTGGAATGTGACGTCGTCACGTCTAGGGTGGGCGGTGGAGAGTTCGATGCCGCGCAGGCGGGCGCGGATAGGCGCGAGACGCCCTGGACGAGATCGTTGAGGGGACGAAGAACGCTCCGATCGGACTAAGGTTCCGAGCAGTATCCACCGAGATCAGACAGGTGTCATGAGACCAGGCCCAAACAAGCGATCGCGCGGCCGTAATAATGGGAATAATCCGCATCATAACCGCCAGCGGATGCCGCACCGCATTCAGACTTTCGACAGCAATGGCCCAAATGTCAAAATTCGCGGGAACGCCTATCAGGTATTCGAGCGATATGTCGCCTTGGCACGCGAGGCGGCGGCGAGCGGCGACCGGATCGCGGCGGAAAATTTCTATCAGCATGCCGAGCACTACTTTCGGATTATGAACGCCAATGGCGACGCCAATCAACATGGGGCGCAGCGGCCGATGACACCTGCCGACGCGGATATGAGCGAGCCGGACGGGAGAATCGCAGCGAAAGATGACGGCCTACTTCAACCATCGCTGCCGATGTTGCCGAGCGAGGATCAGCCGTCTCGGTTTTGAATGATATCGCGTCGCTGCACCCTAGCCGTCTACGGCATTATAGCATTTGCCGGCGGTAGTCGACTTCCGGCACCGAGAGGGTTGCGCTGACTTTCGAGCCACGCCATATAGGCGCGAGAGGGATCGCGGACACTGCCTGAACAGAGCGCCGCGGCCGGCTCAGCGGAGCAGATCATGGAATTCGAAAAATACACCGAAAGGGCGAAAGGATTTATCCAATCTGCGCAGTCGCTTGCGCTGCGCAGCGGTCATCAGCGGCTGACGCCGGAGCATCTGCTGAAGGTGCTGCTGGAAGATAAGGAGGGGCTCGCGCCAACCTGATCCGGGCGGCGGGCGGCGATCCGCAGGTGGCACTGAAGGCGGTCGAAGCCGAACTCGCCAAGCTGCCGCGGGTCGAAGGCTCCGGGGCCGGCCAAGTCTATATGTCTCCGGAAATTGCTCGCGTATTCGAACAGGCCGAGCAGATTGCGCAGAAAGCCGGAGACAGTTTTGTCACGGTCGAGCGGCTGTTGCTGGCGCTGTCGATGGCCAAGGAAACGGCGGCAGGCAAAGCGCTCGCAGCGGCCGGGTGACGCCGCAAAAGCTCAATGCCGCGATCGAAGATATGCGCAAGGGCCGCAAGGCCGACAGCGCCTCGGCCGAAGAGGGCTACGACGCGCTCAAGAACTATGCGCGCGATCTGACCGAGGCGGCGCGCGACGGCAAGCTCGATCCGGTCATCGGCCGCGACGAGGAGATCCGCCGCACGATCCAGGTGCTTGTCGCGGCGCACCAAGAACAATCCGGTGCTGATCGGCGAGCCCGGCGTCGGCAAGACCGCGATCGTCGAGGGGCTTGGCGCTGCGCATCGTCAATGGCGACGTGCCCGAGGGCTTGAAGGACAAGCGCCTGCTGGCGCTCGATCTGGGCGCGCTGATCGCCGGCTCCAAGTTCCGTGGCGAGTTCGAGGAGCGGCTAAAGGCGGTGCTGACGGAAATCACCGCGGCCGCCGGCGAAATCATCCTGTTCATCGACGAACTGCACACGCTGGTCGGCGCCGGCAAGGCGGAAGGCGTCGATGGACGCCTCGAACATGCTGAAACCGGCGCTGGCCCGCGGCGAACTACATTGCGTCGGCGCGACGACGCTCGACGAATATCGCAAGAATATCGAAAAGGACGCCGCGCTGGCGCGTCGTTTTCAGCCGGTATTTGTCAACGAGCCGTCGGTCGAGGACACGATCTCGATCCTGCGCGGCATCAAGGAAAAATACGAGCTGCATCACGGCGTGCGGATCACCGATGCGCGCGATCGTCGCGGCGGCGACGTTGTCGAACCGCTACATCACCGACCGCTTTCTGCCCGGACAAGGCGATCGATCTGATGGATGAGGCCGCCTCGCGGCTGCGCATGGAGGTCGATTCGAAGCCCGAGGCGATCGATGAACTCGATCGCCGCATCGTCCAGCTCAAGATCGAGCGCGAGGCTCTGAAAAAAGAGAACGATCCGGCCTCGCGCGATCGCCTGGAAAGGCTGGTCAAGGAGCTTGAGGAGCTCGAACAGCGCTCGGCCGAGCTGACCGCGCAATGGCGGGCGGAAAAGGAAAAGCTCGCCGGCGCGGCAAAGCTCAAGGAGCAGCTCGAGCAGGCGCGCGCCGACCTCGAAATCGCCCAGCGCCGCGGCGAATGGAGCCGCGCCGGCGAACTGACCTATGGGGTCATTCCCGATCTCGAGCGCAAGCTGAAGGAAGTCGAGGAGGCTGAAGCCGGACGCATGCTCGAAGAAGCGGTCACTGAGGAGCACATTGCCGCTGTTGTATCGCGCTGGACCGGTATTCCGGTCGACAAGATGCTGTCGAGCGAGCGCGATAAGCTGCTTCACATGGAGGACGCCCTGAGGCGCCGGGTGGTCGGCCAGGACGAGGCGGTGACCGCGGTTTCGAACGCGATCCGCCGGGCCCGCGCCGGGCTGCAGGACCCGAACCGGCCGATGGGGTCGTTTCTGTTCCTTGGACCGACCGGCGTCGGCAAAACCGAGCTGACGCGGGCGCTCGCCGAATTCCTGTTCGACGACGAGAGCGCGATGGTGCGCATCGACATGTCGGAATACATGGAGAAGCACTCGGTCGCCCGCCTGATCGGCGCCCCGCCGGGCTATGTCGGCTATGACGAGGGCGGCTCGTTGACCGAGGCGGTGCGACGCCGGCCCTATCAGGTGATCCTGTTCGACGAGGTCGAAAAGGCGCATCCGGATGTGTTCAACGTGCTGTTGCAGGTCCTCGACGACGGTCGCCTGACCGACGGCCAAGGCCGCACCGTCGATTTCCGCAACACCTTGATCGTGCTGACCTCGAACCTCGGCAGCGAGGCGTTGGCGCGGCTGCCAGAGCGGGCCGATGTCTCGGTCGCGCGCGAAGCGGTGATGGAGGCGGTACGTGCGGCCTTCCGACCCGAGTTCCTTAACCGGCTCGACGAGATTCTGCTGTTCCGCCGGCTCTCGCGCGACGACATGAAGGGAATTGTCGCGATCCAGGTCGAGCGGCTGAAAAAGCTGTTGGCCGATCGCAAGATTACCCTGGAAGTCGATGCGGCGGCGATGGCCTGGTTGGGCAACGCCGGCTACGATCCGGTCTACGGGGCTCGGCCACTAAAGCGGGTAATCCAACGCGAATTGCAAAACCCGCTAGCCCAGCCGATCCTCGAAGGCCGCATCCCCGACGGGTCGACGGTGCACGTCACCGCCGGCGACAAGGGTCTGGTTATCGAGGAAGACGCTAGAGCAGAAGCCGCCTGACCCCGCGACAACCACGATCAGTGTCATCCTTCCTGATCGGCACCGACCACGAGGTGAAATTCGCGCACTTCAGCGCGTGGTCCACGATCAGTGTCATCCTTCCTGATCGGCGCCGACGACGAGGTGACATTCGCGCACTTCAGCGCGCGGAATCCGCAAAGTGTCGGGAGGATTGAGCTGGCGCAGCACCAGCGTGTCGCCCTCCCAGCCGACAAACTGCTTGATCAGCACGACTTGGCCCTGCTTGTAGACGACGACGTCGCGGCCGCGGATCGGCGGCTTGAAGGGGTTGACGTGCAATAGCCAGCCCGGCTCGTAGCGCGGCTCCATGCTGTCGCCGACCATGTAGATGGCATACGCCGCCCGCACGCCGCCGAGGTTGGCCGGACGTGAGGTATAGCCAATCGGGCCATCTTCGAGAAACATCTCCTGATCGTTGCCGCCGCGTCCTGCGCTGCGGATTGGGATCAGATCGGCTGCGCGGGCGACTCCCGAGGGTGGCGCGGAGGGCGGCCGTCCGCGACCCCGCAGAGGGTGATCACCAGCTGTCGCGGAAACCGCATCATCGACGGCGTGGCGCAGAACCTCGTCCGGGCTCACCCCGAGAAATCCAGCGATCTGGACGGTTTCCAGCTGTTTCATCTGACGCTCGCCTTTGAGCATGCGGGAAACCGCCGAGGGAGCCAGCCGAAGATGGCGGGCGAGATCGGCCTGCGATGCCCCGGCCCGCTCGAGGGCTTGGTGAAACCAAACCGAATCCATGGTGCTAATACCGCAAATATTGATGTTGACATTGAGCTCGATGATGGTATCATGTCGGTGCGATCATGACAAGACTGTTGATCCGGCTGAGGAGATACCCATGGAGGCGCTTTCGAGGTCGTCGGCACCGGAAGAACGTCACGCTGGTCTGGGTTGTGCCTACATACTGGAGGATGGCGATAGCTGTCGTCTTTGTGGTGCGGTGCCCCGCCGGGGTTCATCTTACTGTCCGCAGCATCACGCGCTCTGCCATGTTGCTAGCGGCACAGCGGAGGAGACTCGGCGCTTGCGCGAAGTGGAAGAACTCGCGCGGGTCGTTGGAGGGCGGCGCGGGGCTGAGGGCGTCGGGCCGTCCCGCCGCTTCCTCAAACGGCTTGAGCGGGCGGTGCAATTTTCTCTGTGAGCAAATCGTTCTTGTTATGTTCGGGGTAACGCACATGGCCCGACGGACCTCTCGTCTGCACCCCACCGCGACTTTGGTGGAGAGTGCCATTATGCCCACGCTGGAGCGCCGCGAGCACGGGCTCGATCGAGCGCCTCATACGGCCGATCGCTGACGAAACGGGCGGTTCAGCGCGCCCATATCGGGCCGTCGATACGCTGGCTATGATGGAGCGCCGGGGTTCGATCACCGCGTCGATGCGGCAGGCAGGAGAGGATTTTCGAGCTCGTTTTGCGACCGCGCAACTCGACCCCTTACGGGCCCTCGATTACTCGCGGCCACGGGACGGCGGCGCCTCGCGACGAAACAGGGGCGAAGAGCCGGGCATGCGGGTCGAAGGCGCACGCTCGGCCGTTTGGCGCGCAGTTCTTGCGGTGGGCGGCCTCGGCTCGCCCGGAGGATCGTGTCTATGGCATGTCGTTGGGTGGGAGCGCTCGCTGAAGGAATGGGCGCTCCAGCAGGGCTGGAGCGGGCGCCGGGTCAGCCAGGAGGCGGCCTCAGGCATTCTGATCGCGGCGCTCGGCGTGCTTGAAGCGCATTACCGCCAGAGCGACGTTGCGAAAATATGATTTTGTGATTGACAAATCCGGATCGATCTGATATACGTTCATTACGCTGGCGAAATTGGACGACGCAATAGCCACCGCGGAAGCCGCGGGAGTGGTGCTCAACGCTTCTACCCGCAAGTTGGATTGCCGCGCCCTTGGGTAACTCCCGCGAGTTATCTTTTGGCCGCGGACCCGATCGAGTTTTCCTTGTTTCAATGAACCGCAATTGAGCTTTCGAACCGTCGGCAGACATCTCGATCGACATTGAGCGGTCGACGTGCCGCGGCTCGTCAAATTGAACTCTTTCGTTGTCGTGACGAGACTGATCGGGGCGAGCTCGCCAGAGCCGCCCGGTTCGCTATAGCCTCCGAGTGGGTGTTGCAGGAATATGCGCGCATCCGTTTCGCCAATTTTCGTCGGGTCGCCGACCGAGGAAGGCATGGGCCGTGCTGGAGCAGCCGGGGCAGCAGAACGACGCGGACCGCGTACGGCTAACATCTGTAATTACCGCCGCTAGCGCGCCAACCGCGTGCTGTCGGTGAAGCTGTGTTGACGGAAGAGGGGCTGCTCGAAGCGATTGCCCGCCATTTCGGAGCATTCGTTCGCGCTCCGTGGCGACGCGAGGAGGGCACGCCGGTCGATCTCGCGGAGGATGCGCGTGAGGTGCTTGAACGCCGGTTGGCTCGCCTCGCTGCCGGAGGTTCTGAGAAATAGGCTCATTGCCGCGCTAAGTCTCACCGAGGCTCGCGCACTGCTCTATGATTGGCCGTTCTGGGCTCGGGACAACCAGCTACCGCCGCCAGGCGATTGGCGAGTGTGGCTGCTGCTTGCCGGCCGCGGGTTCGGCAAGACCCGCACCGGAGCTGAGCTGATGCGGGCACGGGTGACGGCGCGGACCGCGCGCCGGTTGGCCCTTGTAGCCCCAACCGCCGCCGACGCGCGCAGCGTCATGGTCGAGGGCGAAAGCGGTATCTTGGCGATCTCGCCATCCTGGGACCGGCCTCGCTACGAGCCGTCGAAGCGGCGGCTGACCTGGCCCAACGGGGCGGTTGCGACGCTATACAGCGCTGACGAGCCCGAACGCCTGCGCGGGCCGCAGCATGATGCCGCCTGGTGTGACGAACTGGCCAGTTGGCGCTATCCCGAGGCCTGGGACATGCTGATGTTCGGTTTGCGGTCGGGAACCGATCCCAGGGTCGTGGTGACAACGACGCCGCGGCCGACAAGACTTTTGCGGGAGCTTGCTGCCGATCAAACAGTCGCGTTGACGCGGGGCACCACCTACGAGAACCGCGCCAATCTAGCGCTGCACTTTTTAGAGCAGATCGTCCGCAAATACGAGGGGACTCGGCTTGGTCGGCAGGAGATCGAAGCCGAGATCCTCGATGACGTGCCAGGCGGCTTGTGGAGCCGGGGTATGGTTGAAGCGGCGCGTGTTCGCAGTACGCCCCGTCCTCGTCCGCATCGTCGTCTCCATCGACCCGGCGGCGACATCGGGCGAAGGGGCCGACGAAACCGGCATCATTGTCGCTGGAAAGGATGGGCAGGGCCATGGCTGGGTCCTCGCAGATCTTTCGGGCCGTTATCCGCCGGTCGAGTGGGCGAAGGCAGCTGTCGCCGCTTATCGGGCCCACAAAGCCGATCGGATCGTCGCCGAAGTCAATAACGGCGGTGAAATGGTCGAGGCAACCTTGCGGGTGATCGACCCGAACTCTGGCCTTCGCTCCGGTGTACGCGTCGCACGGCAAAATCACCCGCGCCGAGCCGGTCGCCGCCCTCTATGAGCAGGGAAAAGTCCATCATCTCGGCGCGTTCCCGCAGCTTGAGGACCAGATGTGCAACCTCAGCCGAGAGATGCGCCATGATTTCGGCGGCCGTCGGGCTGCGGCATTCTCCAGACCGGGTAGATGCCCTGGTCTGGGCTTTGACCGACCTTCTGCTCGAGCCGATGCCGGGCGAGGGGATCTACGAGGTCTACCGCCGGCTCAGCGACCAGTTGTTGGATACCACTCATCAGCAGCGCAGCACCTGACGCTGCTGCCTTAGCTTCGAAGGAGTCCGTCAGTGACGCTGTTGGTCAAAGACGCGAACACGACGACGCAGCCGCTGTCCACCGGGCTAGACAGCTCGGGCAACCTCGTGCCGATGCATGCCCCAGCGAGCATAATTTCGGGCGTAGCGACCCCAGTGAGCATTGCTGCGCCGCTTCCGGTCATCAACACCGCCGGATCTGCAGCGATTGACGGCAGTGGCACGGTAAGTTCAGGCGGCACTGCGCAGACCCTATTCGGCGGCGTGCTGCCACTAGACGGTTGGCTTGTGGCGAACAATTCATCGACAACCCTCTATGTCTCCGATGTCGGCACTGCAACCTCGGGCGGCGCATCTATCCCGATTGCACCCGGTGTGGTCTTCGCGACGCCCTCGGGATACAAGCCGGCCGGACCAGTCAGCCTCTACGGGGCGACCACGGGTCAAGCGTTCGCAGCGCGTCGGTGGTAATCGCCGATGGCGGTCTGTGGTTTGACAAGCAGAGGGTAATAACTTGACCGCTCGCAAGAGTGATCATGATTTTCAATTACAGACGACCATCGGCGCGGTGGTGGCGCTCTTACCTGCGTCCACGAAGAGGGCGTCCGCCGCAGGCGTCGCAGCGGACGGGAGCAACAGGTGGTGAAGCTTTCTTTCCTGGCGTCGATCCTTGTTCGTCGAACTCGTGTTTGCCTCGTCGAGTTTCGCGCAGTCGCCTGGCAATTTTTCCACGCTGTCGACCACCGGCATTGCAACTCTGGGCGGCGATGTTCTGGCCTGTTCAGGACGACCCTGGATCGACGTGCGCTGCAACGGCGCGATCGGCGATGATATCCACGATGATACCAGCGCCATTCAAAGCACGATCAGCAGTGCGGTAACCCACAATTGGCCTGTGCATTTTCCGGCTGGAACCTACAAAGATAAGCTCCCAGCTAACGATCGATTACGCCGGCCAAGCCTCGAACGGATTCCGAGTGATCTCGCAGGGGGCAGTTATTGACGGCCGCGCGATCGCAGCCGGGCCAGTGCTGCAGATCCAGTGCGGCGGCGGCACTTCGGCTAGCCCGACCGGATGTTTTTATTTCAAAGAAGAAGGTTCGCTGTTAGTCAATGCCGACACTCCGACTTACGCCGTCGTCATTGGTAAATCTGATTTTTCCGATGCCCAAAACGCAGTCAAGATCGATCATTTGATCGTGAATAATTCGAGCACCAACTCGGGAGCCGGTGCCTGCCAGTTTAACTATGTGCTGGACAGCGATATTTATGCGGTTTGCGATACGGCGGGTGGCGCGGCGGGTATGGCCTTCGAGCAAACCCAATTTTCTCATGTCTCTGGCGCTGGAACGGCTGCGGCGGCTGGCGGACGGTCCCTCGTGTTGGAAAACGGGTTCAACTTTTCGAATACCTTCTTTGGTCTTGATCTCGAAGTCTCGCCGACCTGCCTATCGATAACGTTCAATCACAATGGCCTGAATACTTTTGTATCGCCGTACTTCGACTGTGTCACGGCCGTCAACGCGACGGCTAGCATCGGCAATACGTTGATCAACCCAAATTACGGCGGCAACGTTGTCAATTACGGACCCAATTCAGTCGGGATCTCGGTGCAAGGCACAGGTTCGCGCCCTAATTGGATGTTCCCATCGACTGCGGCTTACACGGCGGCGCCTGTCGACGACGGGATGTCCATTTCGAGCTTCAACACTCCTGGCTCGTCGATGACCGTGACCTTGCCGCCGATCGCCAGCGTCAATCCGGGCTGGTCGATGGGCTTTGCAACTGACAACGGCAAGGGGATGACGGTTGCCGCGCCGAGCGGAAACATCGTGCTCGGCGGCAAATCCGTCTCTACGGTCACGCTCGGCGCCGGCAATTACGAATACCTGCGGGTGCAGTCGGACGGCAACAACTGGCGGGTTGTCGCATCGACGCGAAACACGCGGCTCAACGGTGGCTTCGAGCCGCCGCCCTGGCCGAGCGCCTGGCTCTATCCAACCGCTTCCGGCTATGCGGCCACGCTCGGCGACAACGGCAACATCCTATCAAGCTACAACACATCCGCCGGGTTAACCGTGACCCTGCCAGCGACAACCGCCTTGCCGACCGGATGGAGCATGGGTTTTGCGACCGACAATGGAAAATCACTTTCGGTACAGGTTAACGGAAGCTCTGGAGGGCACATCGTCTGGCCTGGCGCCGGCAGCTCCTCGACTTCGGTCGACCTTGGCCAATACCAGCCAGGGTGCTTATGAATTCCTGGCGCTCCAATATGACGGAAGCGGCAACTTCCGCGTCGTCGGGGCGACACCCGCGACAGCGCAGGCAATTGGTATGATCGGGGCTGCCTCGGTGAGTCATTGGAGTTTTCCTTCGACCAGCACCTATACCGCGTCGATCGCTGACAACGGCAATGTAGTTTCGAGCTATAACAGTCCCGCGTCCTTCATGGCGGTAACCTTGCCGTCCACTACGGCGATCCCCATGGGCTGGACCTTCGGGCTGGCGACCGACAACGGCAAGACGATGTCGGTCCAGGTCAATGGTACGTCCGGCGGACATATTCTCTACCCGGGTAACGCTGCGGCCAATGCGGCGACGCTTGCTCCGGGCAATTACGAGCTTTTAGTCCTGCGGTTTGATGGCAGCAACTTCCGGGTTACCGAGTCGACCCCGGCAACGGCGGCAGCGATCGGGATGGTAGGTTCGACGCCGGACATCAATCGGTGGAACTTCCCGACTTCCGCCACCTATGCTGCGGGGCAAAGCGACAACGGCAACGCGCTGTCGAGCTACAACACCTCTGCAGGCCTGACCGTCACACTGCCGCCGACGACCGCGATCACTCCCGGCTGGACGATGGGTTTTGCAACTGATAACGGCAAGCCAATGAGTGTGCAGGTCAACGGAGCCTCGGGCGGATCGATTCTCGAGCCGGCGCGGGGCGGAACTTCGGCATCTTCTATTGCACTGGCGACGGGACAGAACTACGAATTCTTGCAGCTGCGCTTCGACGGTAGCAATTTCCGGATCACTGCCGCGACGCCACAGACCATCAATGATCTCGGCGGCTTGATCTCACCGGGCACCCCGACATCGAGCGCGGCATCGTGTAGCGTCGGCCAGTTTCAAGCGGACGCGAACTACGTCTACTTCTGTACCTCCCCTAATACCTGGAAGCGTACTGCACTATCGACATTCTGATCACAATTCAGATGATTTCTCTCGGACCCCTTCGAACCTAATCGCCGGGATCAGGTAATCGCCAATATCCGTCAAGCCTCGACCGGCTTTCGTATTTTTCCGAACGCGACATGATTTACCTGACGCTCAGCGCCCGCTGTTTCGGCAACGTCGCTGCATAGCAGTGCCATGACTTCCAGAGGTAGTCCGATGCCCCCGCCCGGCGGAAAACGCACATCACTTGCCTCCTATACTTGGGGAGGGTTCGGCTCGCAGAACGACATCACCCAGTTCCGCAATGTGTTCCAGCCCGACCAAGGAATCTTCTCCCCTGGCTACCCGCTGGTCCCGCCGGAGCACGAGCGCGTGCGGCTGTGGGATTTTCCGGTCGGCTACAACACTATCTATACACCTAGATCGTACGATCCAATAGGATTTCACGAGCTGCGTGCGCTGGCCGAGAACCACGACATTACTCGACTGGCGATCGAGACTCGCAAGGATCAGATCGAAAAACTAGACTGGGCGATCAGATCTCGTAACGAGAAGCAGCCAAGGGCGGACAGTCACGAGCGTATCTCCAAGCTGACCGAATTCTGGCGAAAGCCGGACGGTGAGCAACCTTTCGCGACGTGGCTGCGTGCGCTCCTTGAGGATCTGCTGGTGTTGGACGCTCCTGCACTCGAACTGCGTCACAACCGGGCCGGCGAAATTATCGGTCTCGATGTCGTGGATGGGGCCACGATCAAAGTATTGATCGACGACACCGGCCGCCGCCCTCAGCCCCCGGCACCGGCATATGAACAGATCATTCACGGGCGTCCTTGGCGCCTGTTGACGACAGACCACTTGCTCTATCTGCCGCGTAACAGGCGGCCGCATAAGGCCTATGGTTTCGGTCCATGCGAACAGATCGTGATGACGATCAGCATCGGGCTGCGTCGCCAAGTGATGCAGCTGCAGCATTTCACCGAAGGTAATGTACCACCCGGGCTGCTGAACGCACCTGATGGCTGGAATGCCGAGCAAATTCGTCAGTTTCAGGAGTGGTTCGACTCGATCCTTGCGGGTAATACCGGCACCCGAACCCGCCTGATTTGGGCTCCTACAGGATCTAAGTACCAACCCTTCAAGGAGGCACCGTACAAAGACGAGTTCGACGAATGGCTGGCACGGATCGTCTGCTACGCCTTTTCTCTTCCGCCGACTGCATTTACTCCGCAGGTCAATCGGGCGACGGCGCAGTCTGCACAGGAGACCGCTCTCGAAGAGGGACTGGCGCCGTTGACGCGGTGGGTCAAGCGGCTCGTCGACGGCGTTATCCAGGACAGGATGGCTACACCGACCTTGAATTTGTCTGGCCGGATGTTCGGTCCACAGACCCCAAGGATCAGGCATCCATCCTCGACATTTATGTCAAAGATGGCATCTTCACGTTAAACGAGGCGCGCGACACTCTCGGGCTCGCTCGGTCGTGTCCGTCAAGGAGGTGTAAATCGGAGCGGAGTTTGAGGTGGCCATCGGTCAGGCGGCCAGTGGTGGAAGTTTGGCCGGATCGGCGTCGATTAGCGGCAGCGTCAGCTCAGCCATTCCCTCGATCTGCATGTAACGGCACTGGAGTAGCCACTCATCGTTCTGCTCGAGCAGGACGGCGCCGATCAGCCGAGTGATGCTGGCCTCATTGGGGAAGATGCCGACGACATCAGCGCGCCGTTTCACTTCCTTATTCAGCCGCTCCAACGGATTTGTCGAATGCAGCTTGGTGCGATGCTGGGCCGGGAAGGTGATGTAGGCCAGCACATCGTGCTCGCTGTCGTCCATCAGCGCGGCGAGCTTGGGCCAGCGCGGCCGCAGCTGATCGGCAACATGGCGCCAGGTCTGATGCGCGGCCTCGGCATCGGCTTGCAGAAAGGCCTGGCGGATCGCGGCGGCGACCATGGTGTGCTGGCCTTTGGGTACGTGCGCCAAGGCATTGCGCATCCAATGAACGCGGCACCTTTGCCAGGTCGCTCCGAGCACGCGAGTGATCGCGTGGCGCAGGCCGTCATGAGCGTCGGAGATCACCAGCTTGATGCCCTTGAGACCGCGTTTGACCAGGCCCTTGAGGAAAGCCGACCAGAACGGCTCGGCCTCCGAAGGACCGATGCCAAGGCCGATGATCTCGCGCCGGCCTTCGGTCGTGACCGCCACCGCGATTATCGCGGCGACCGAGACGATGCGGCCGCCGTCGCGGACTTTGAGGTAGGTGGCGTCGAGCCACAAATACGGCCATTCGCCGTCGATCGGCCGGTCGAGGAAAGCGTTGACTCGTTCATCAATGTCCTTGCACAGCTTGGAGACCTGGCTCTTCGAAATACCGGACAGCCCCATCGCCTGGACCAGCTCGTCGACCCGCCGGGTCGAGACGCCGCCGATCCAAGCCTCCTGGATCACCGTGACCAGCGCCTTCTCGGCGGTCTTGCGCGGCTCCAGAAAGGGCGGGAAATACGAGCCCTGGCGTAGCTTGGGGATCCTCAGCTGAAGCGAGCCGAGCCGGGTGTCGAGGCTGCGCTCGCGATAGCCATTGCGGTAATTGAGCCGCTCGGCGGAGCGTTCGTGCCGCCCGCCGCCGATCACGCCTTCGACATCGGCTTCCATCAGAATTTGCAGTACCGCCTCCGCCACGGCTCGCAGAAAATCGCCATCGCCGCTCTTCTGCAGCAGCTCGGCCAGCGCCATTCTCTCATCGGTCATCGGGTCCTCGGTAGGCTTGGGATGGGTGTCACAACGCCACCTTAGCCGACCCTCCCCGGTGACCACCCGTCGCTCACGCGCGCGCCGGGCTCCATGTAATCGGGCATTGCGCCCGGCGCGCGCTCACCCTCGAATTTCCACCACCACCAAGGACGCTAACGCTCGCTCCCGTCGCGGGCGGCGACCAACCAATGTTTCAGACTGCCCAAGGGCCTGTCGCGCTAGATGTGGCTCTCGCGGCCAGGCGGGCAGGCTGAAGCTAGAATAACACCCATTCGACCCCTGAGAAAGAGTTTCGGTCATTCGGCGCCGAGCGGCGGAACATGGCTGCTTCCGGCGCCACTCGGGCAAGCATACCGGCGGCCGATCAGATTTTCGCTTCTCGATCGTAGCGATCCTATCTGTCGCCTCCACAAACGAGAATTATCAAGGAGCGCTATCGATGAGCGTTACCCCGAACAACATTGTCGCTTATGGCTCGGTTAACATGCCCGAAGCCGATGGTGTGGCCGTCGGCGGCTCAGTTGATTTCACCAAGCGCGTCGCCTTTTACGACATTACCCCGGCCGGTACGGTCGACGTCGTTTCGAGTTCGGCCTCGGATACGGCGACCAAGATGCAGGTGACCGGTCGGGACCCGACCGGCGTGATCCAGACGCCTGCAGCGGTGACCCTTACCGGCACCACGCCTGTCACCGGCTCGCAGACCTTCGAGCGTCTGCTTTCCGCGGTGATTACCGGCGGGGCGATCGGCTCCCTGAGCAATCCGGGCGGCACGGCCGCGGTCGGCGACGTTGCGGTCTATGCGCATACTCCGGTCATTTCGGCACACACCGCACAGACTGGTTCGGCCAACACATCAGGCGCGACGCCGCCATTGTTCAAGCTCCAATCCGGCGACGGCGCCAGCGTCTCGATCGGCCAGCTCATCCGCATCACCTCCGGCACCGGCGCCAACACTATCCGCATGATCGTCGCTACATCGGGCTACGGAACAGATGTTATCGCGGTGAACCGCGACTGGACCGTACCAAGCGGGTCTATCCCGGACAATACCAGCGTTTACAGCGTCTTTGAGGGAATGCTGTTCGAGATCTCGCCGAACGCGATCGTTGCGGTTACCCGATGTTTCTCGACTGCCGCGGCCGACGTTCCGAGCGGCTCGACGCGGACCTTTTACGAGAAGGTCTTCGTTGTCAACAATAATACCGCGACCGCACTGACCGGGGCACAGATCGAAATTGCCAGCGATACGCCCTCACTGCCCGGTTCGGCGGCGCTCGACATCGGCCTGTGCACCTCGCTCAACGACACCAACACCGCAAACCCGCGCCAGCAGATATCGAGCTTCCTGCCGACCGGCGTGAGCTCGTTCACGACGCAGCCGGCCTTTATCAGCGTGCCAGGCGGCAGCCTGCCATCAGGTGCGGCTCCGAACACCGCCGGGGCGCAAGGGGTATGGCTTCGCCTCACCCTGCCGGCCGGCTCGGCGGCCTATAAGGGGTCAGCTGATCTGCGCACGCAGGGCGCTACAACCTAATGGAGATAGTCCAGCTCACTAATAATCAGTGGATTTGGGAGATCTTCTGCATCCTCACCGCATTGGTGATCATATTCCTGGTTCTTTGCCCAAAGGATTAAACATGCTGTTTTTCGGCCCTGCACTATTCGGCGCCGGTTGCGCTTGCTGGCTCGCCGGCGTCACGTTCGTCTATGGCGTGCTGCTCTTGCCGCGGAACCGCTGACATGTTGCCCCAAAAGCTGACGGCGCTCGATCTAGAGAGCGAGCGGGCGCGGTACAAGATCGTGCGCCGCGACACGATGGATGATGTCCCGGGCCTTATCTTGTCAGCGAGCGTTGAAACCGGCCTGTGCCTGTTGCGGACTGCCAACGGCGCCAGCCAGGAATACAATTTCGGACCAGATGGGCTCCGTATTGCGGTAGCACGGCGATGACGGTCAATGCGTCGGATTTCCGCCAGTTTGTGATCGAGCCGGCTTTGATGCAGCTTGCGCCGGCGGGCATTCCCGTCACCCGAACGGCGGCCGATCTCTTGATGGCTACGGCGGCCAACGAGACCGACCTGGGAACCTGGCTTAACCAAAACCCCGGCCCTGCATTGGGCATGTTTCAGATCGAGCCCGCGAGTCTGGTGTCATTGATGGCGCAACTCAGTGGGCCGGAGCTAACCGCGCTCAATGGGATCATGACCCCCCAGCCCATAGCCGGCCAGCTCGACACTAATCTTTTGCTGGCCGCCGCGATCTGCCGACTATTCTACTGGCAGGTGCCCGAACCGTTGCCGCCTGATACCGTGTCCGGTCTGTGGTCTTACTACAAGAGCTATTACAACACCGATGCTGGCGCGGCGACTGTGGATGGGTTTGTGTCGGCGCTCAAGCTTACTGACCTTGGAGGCCTCCCCGTATGAGCAATCCGTGGATCAGGGGAGCGCCGACGGTCTGGCCGCATGGTCCTGGACAGTCGCCCGACACGCTTACCGCGTTGGCCAACGGCCAAGCGCTCGGCATGGGGAAGCTGTGGGCCGAGAGCATCGGCCTCGCTACCCCGCTGGGAGATCTGATCTTGCCGCCATGGAAGGTCACGACGGGATCGGGAAGTGTCGCTGGTACCATATCGCGCTATTTGATCGTCTCTGAGGATGGCAGTCTGTGGACTGGCGGGATTGATCCGACTTCCTCGTCCGACCAATCGACCGCACTGTTGGCGATGCTGAACTATGATGGCGCCAACGCGGCGTTGATCGATCAAATCACTGTCTCGACCTCGACGACGGCCTATTACTTCCGCTGGCGCAGCCTACAATCGATGTTAGGTAACGCCCCGCACTATGTATCGATCCTGGTCTACAATCAATCCGGGCAGGCCTTCAGCGCCACGGCGGCCAATCATACCGCCCAATACGCAAGTGAATCTTATGCATAAGGTATTTTTTCGACGGGGCTGGCTGATGGCGGCGTCGGTCGCTGCCTTGTGGATTTTGATCCCATCGGGAGTAGTGGCGCAAGGTATCGACCCCGGTATCGCGGCGATCGTCTCGGTGTTGAAGACGACGCTCACGACCACCTCAGTGCCGGCGACCACCAACGGCTGGACGCCATTTCTCGACAACGCCCAGAGTACGACGGTGACCACAGTCAAAGGCAGCGCCGGCGAACTCGGTGCTTACCACTGTCTCAACCCGAATTCGGCCCCCGCCTACGTCCAAATCTTCGATACCTCGGGCACGATGACACTTGGTACCACCATCCCGGTGTTGTCGCTCGGGCTTCCCGCCAGCGACGGCGGCAATCTCGAGTGGACTATCGGTGTTCACTTCGGCAACGCGATCAAAGTCGCGGTGACGACGACCGCGACCGGATCGACTGCGCCGGGCACCGCGGTCGATTGCAACTTCGCATTCAAATAAGCAAATGCGCGCGGCCTGGATTGCAGCCCCGATGCTGCTCACGGCGACGTCGGCTTTCGCTGGGATGATGTTCGGCTTGGGCAAGGCGCCGGGCGGGAGTAGCTACACGCCATTGTGCAACATCGTCAGTTGCACCTATGCGCTATCGACCGAGCGCCAGCTGGTAGCGTCTGCAACCGTGGCATTACAGGTCTTTCGGACGGTTGACAGTACGACGCAAGATGTGGGCTTCACCGGGGCCGGAACCGTGAACACCGCCACAGTCGATGCATTCTGCAACGCGTCCGTTGCCGGCGTGATCTCTCGCAACTGTTTTATGTCGAAGGTCTATGACCAATCCGGCAACGGATGCGTTATATACAATTCGACTTCAACGGCGATGCCGGACTATATGGTTTCGCCAACTCATAGCGGTTTGCCGCTCTTTCAAAAGGCGTACCAGGGTAGCACAACCGACCTGAATTTTTTGCTGGACAACAACGGCGGCAGCACCGGAACCCTCACCAGCCCGTGCAATCTGCTGACCGGCGGAACCCAATCTCTCTTCTTCGCCGGCAACAGCACCTACGGCAGTAATATCGGTGGACAGGCGGGGCTTCAAGAGAACATACCGGGGGTCATTACCGGTACGATGTACAGCGCTTATGTCGGGATCGCTGGCCTGGCCTTCGGCGACTGTCCAACCGCCCCGTCGCTGCCCTGCGGCGGTATGGATACCGAGGGCGAGGGACCGCAAGCGCCATTTACGCCCGGAACCAACAATGATGCAATCGATATCGCGACGACGGCGGGCGGGAAGGGTCCGAATAATATCTGGTTCAACGGCGTTCGGATAGAAACTAATGCGATGATCGCCACAAACCTGGCGACGCAGGACCGCATGTCATGGGGCACGACCGGGGATCACACCTCGAACGGCCCGGCGATGAACCGCTCTGAAGCGTTCTTCACCACGACCCTGACCCCAACTCAGGTCGCCAATCTCTACAGCAACGAGACCAGCTTCATCGGAAGCCTGAGCGACGGCTACACCGGACCGGGAGATTTGTTTTACGAGAACAGCGCCACTTCCGGCCTAAGCACTGGCCACATCACACAACTGCAATGGCTCTCTGCGGCGCTCTCCCTGCGCAAAGCCTATGCTGGGTACGAGGGGCCAGCGCTGAACGTCTGCCAGGGCCAAGGTGCAGTTTCCTGTGAGGACATCGGCTGGGTCAACAACACGATCGATACCGGGACGATGAGCGCGTTCTGTGGGCCCGTCAGCGGCCTCAATGATTGCGCGGTGCAGATTTGGTACAATCAAGCGCTAAATCAGAACTCACTGCTCAATAGCGTCAACACGGCGCTCGATGCTACCGCAGCTACGATATCGAAGCGGCCGACGATCGTATGGGCCGGTTGCCAGACAACGACGATCACGGTCTGCATCGCCACCAGCCCGACCAACTATTTCACGACCAACGGCATCGGCGTCTCTAGCGGTGGCTACACGATCTCGGCGGTGGCGCAGCGCCTCAGTTCAATCACCACCAGCGCCATCTATTCGTCGAGCACCGGCACGGGGCCGGAAACGATCCTCGGCTTTGGCGGCACGTCGGGAACCTGCTTTGGCGCCGCCCATAATGGCGGCGGCGGGCCGTCCCTGACCGGCTGCACCGAGAACACGATCCACAACTTGACCCTTGACGCGGCGACCTCGCCATCGGCCTCCGTAGTTCTCTATGTGGACGGAACGGCCAGCTCGGCCACCACAACAACCGTGGGGTACAGCACGAGTGGGCTGGGCGTGGGCGCAACCGGGGCCGGGGCCGATGCCTGCACGTGCCAGCTTAGCGAGGTGCTGGTCTACGGCGACACACACGACGCCACCTTCGGGACCGCCTTGGGGCCGAGCAACGTCGCCATCCTGCGCGCCAACCAGCGCGCCGCGTTTGGTTTCTGAGAAGGGATGCTGAGGGATGGCTAACCACACCGCATGGACTGCCGGCAACGGCGTCGGCTTTACCTGGACCACGGCGATCAACGCCAGCGATCTCGTTTCGCTCGCCAATGGTTCGACGGTGCTGTCCTCAGTCGCCGATATCACCAATCAGACCGCCCTGGATATTTACGCCGACCTTTCGGTGCGGATGACTGTAACCTCGGCGACGCCTCCGGCCGGGGCGTGGCTCGGGATTTACCTGGCGGCATTACTCGACGATGGCGCAACTTATGGCGACGGCTCGCTGACCTCGGGCAGCACGATCACCCGCGCGCCGCCTTGGTCTCCTATCGGCAGCATCCCGCTGGAAACCGCCGCCGCCGCGACCCTACTCGCAGGGTTCGTCCAGGGGATCGTCATACCGCCAGGCAGCTTTCGCTTCGCACTCTACAACGGCTCGGGTGCAGCGCTCAGCAGTACCGCCGGCAATAGCATCGTCAAATACCGCACCTACAACATGCAGCTGAATAACTAGGCCGGGACATGCCGCCGGCCTTTGTCCATACCGGGCGGCTGCTCGGGCAAGGTGTGCCGGTTCTGAACGCGACGCACCCGCTCGCGCAAGATTTACTCGGGTGCTATGTGCCCGCGATGGCGCCGGGCGGTCGGATTATCAATCTCGCCTCTCCGGGCAGTTGCGATCTAACAAGTCGCACTGGCGTTGCTGCGGGCCTTGGGATAACGCCGGAAGGGCTGGGTCTCGTCTACACCGGGACTACGGCGGCGCAGGCGAGTGGCACTACCCCGGCAAGCTGGCAAAAGGCGTCTGGCCAGTCGGTGTTCGTCCGCGCGCTCAAAACCGGCAGCCAAGTCACCAACAAGCCGGTGTACTTTGTCGGGGTGGGCTGCGCGTCGAGCCCATTCAATTGTTGGGCGCTCGGCGCCGGGGGCGCCGGAACCGCCGGCGGCACGGCTTTGACGTTGTATTACAACACCACCTCATCGGTCTATACCGGGGAGATTATCCCCACCGCCGGGGCGATGTTCTCGGCCGGGGCGACGTTCGGCGCCGGGGCCGCGGCCAAACTCTACGTCAATGGCGTGCTCGATACGCTGACCGGCAGCCCACCGAACGTGAATATCACCTACGCGGGCGCGGTGACGACCTATTTGGGCCTGCAAGGCTCCGGCGACACCACGGACGCGACCTTGACAGTCGGTTACTTGTGGAATCGGGTGCTGACCGCCGGCGAGATGCGGTATCTCGACGCCAATCCCTACGTTCTGCTGCTGTGGCCAAGCGATCGGGTATCGCTCGCATTAGCGACGCTCGCAGGTAGCGGCACGGCTGTCTCAGCGGATGCAATCCTGGCCGCCGAATTCATCGAAAGCCTATTCAGCGATAGCGGCGTTCCGGTGGAAGCGCTCGCCGGCGGGTCGGCGATCACCGGGAACGCCACGCTAACGCTCGAGATCGGTGCCACTGTTCTGCGCGATTGGGGCGCCGGAGCTGCGCGATCAGTAATCCGGCGCTTCTCGCGCCCAGCGCTGGTAGGCCGGGTCCGTCGGCTGTTCCTCCCTGGCCGCCCGGGGACGCTCGCGATCGAAAGCCAGGGACGGCAGCGTGCCGACCTTGGAGCACCAATAGAGTTTCTCGGCTCCGCCGGGAATTCGGTCGCCGGTGATGCGATGTCGCCGATCGAAACGCTGTCGAGCCAACGGGGTGAGCTAGGAGCGGCGATCGAGAACACGGTGAGCCTGCAGGTCGATCCGGGCGCGCCGGCCGAAGCCCTGGCTGCTTCGCTACTGGAAATCAATGGCCCAGTCGAAGCGCTGGCTGGCGGTATTACCACGATCACCGATGCCAACTTGGCGATCGAATGGGTTACGGCGGCACCCTCGATTTTGGTCTCGTTAAAATCAGGGCCCGAGCGGGTCAGGTTGCTCGCGACGCGGGGTCGGGTTCGTTTGTTGCGGAGAAAGTGAGATGCGACTGGCGATGGCGTTTGATCCGATCGAGGTGGGCGAGGTCGATAATTTCGCTTTCGACTTCACTGCGGATGTCGGCGCGGCGACGATCGCTTCGACGAACTGGACCTGCGCATTGGCACCGTACCAGACGGCAACGGACCCGACCCCTCAAGCGCGGATCTTGTCGGCTTCCGCGCAGACGCTGCTCCAGGTTCGTTCGCCGCTTGACGGGTCGCTGCAAACCATAACCGGGTTCTTCTCGGTCGCCTCGGTCGGAGGGATGCCGGTCTCGGCCATTGGCGGCACCTATATCCTCGAGGCCACCGCCGACCTCACTGACGGCCGCGTGTTGAAGCTCAATTCCACGGTTCTGTGTATGGGCTGAGGCACCGAAAGGGACCCTGACAAGCGGACAATTCCGTACGGCCGATCGCCGCAGGCTTCTACTTTTCGCTCAACGAACCGAACCTTAGGTCTGAAATCGGATCATGAAAATCTACCTGCCCTTCGCGAAGGTCGATGCCGAGAGGCGTGAAGTATGGGGTTATGCCTCGACCGAAGCGCGCGACGACCAAGGGGAGATTGTCAAGCGCGACGCGCTGGTCGCGGCGCTCGGCGACTATATGAGGTTCGCCAACATTCGCGAGATGCACCAGCTCTCAGCGGTCGGTGTCGCCAGAGAGGCCGCGGTCGATGACAAGGGGCTTTATGTCGGCGCCAAGATCGTCGACGACCAGGCGTGGCAGAAAGTGGTGGAGGGCGTCTACAAGGGCTATTCGATCGGCGGACGCATCACCCAGCGCGACCCGGCCGATTACAAGACGATCACCGGGCTGGTGCTGAACGAAATTTCGCTGGTCGATCGCCCGGCCAACCCCGAAGCCGTTTTCGACTATTGGAAAGCCGCAGGAGCGTCGACCATGCCCGAGCCTCGGTTCAACTCGCCAATTCAAATCTGGGCCTGCGGCGTGCCCGAGCACCGTCATCTGGCCAAGGCCGATGCGCTCAAATGCCAAGGGAGGAGGCAGTGATTGCCGAGGTGGCCGCGGTCTGGCGAAATCGCCGAGTCTGGCGTGATCTTGATCGCGGCGGCGAGAAACGCGATCGCGACGGCCGAAGGGGCGCTTGAGAAGGCACAGAGCAAGGCGAATGAAGACCGCCTTACGGCGCGGTCGAATATGCCGATCCGGGTTATCAGGCCGACGGAAAGAAACGCTACCCGATCGACACCGAAAGGCACATTCGGGCCGCCTGGAACTTCATCAATCGTCCGAGCAATGCGCGACGGTACACCGCAGCTCAGCTCGACAACATCAAGGCCCGCATCATCGCCGCCTGGAAAGCAAAAATCGACAAGGACGGTCCGCCTGCCACCGACGGCAGCAACAAGGCCGGAAAGAATCCGGGCAGGTCGCGCTGACAAAGGCTCTATGGGATGTCGGCCACGTCGCGCGGATCATACTCGATCTCAATTGGCTCGAGGAAAGCTTGGCGGTCGAAGCGGCGATGGAAGGCGACGACTCGCCGCAGCCGGCGCGGCTGCAAGCGATCATCGCCGAGCTGTGCGGCTTTCTGAATGCGCTGGTGGCCGAAGAGACCGGCGAGATCCTGGACGACGCGGAGAGCGTCGGCGAGCCCGCTGGCACCTCGCCGCCGGACATTATGATCATGGCGGCCGGTGCTGCCGGTGCGCGCCCTCGTCGCCGATCTGTGCAGAGCCGGGAGCCCGAAGAATGCAGAAATTCGCCGCTGCGGTCCTCGCCAAGATTAAGCACAGCGAAGGCGACCAGGCGCTGCTCGACCTCGCCTACCATGCGGTCGACAAATGCATGGGGATGGATGGCCTGCTGTTCGCTGAAAGAAGCCATTTCGCCAAGGCGCGGGACGCGCTGAAGGCGGCGGGCGCCGTCGCGAGCGAGGAAGCGACTGTCGATACCGCGCGCAACCCCGAGACCCCGCCCCCGATGGTCCGGCCGCCGGCGCGCGAATTCCGCCCCGGCGAGAATGCCACCGTCGATACGTCGAGGCGCCCGCCGGCGGCCTCAGCGACGGCGTGCTGGAGATGATCGCAGCGGCGCTGGGCAAGCGCGGATCGGGGCATCAGGCGCTGATGGATGTGGCGCATGACTGCATCGGCAAGCTGACCGATGGTGCCTGCTGCGCCGCAGACAAGGTCGGCGCTCGCCATTCGCAAGAGACCCTGGGCGGCTTTGGCCGAAGCGCATGATCATCTCGTCGCCGCCGGCGCCAAATGCGACGCGGCCGGATTTGCCGCCGAGACGGAATGGCAAGGGTACGGAATTCGACGCCGGAAAGTGTCGGCGGGGAATCTGGCCAAGATGCTGGCTGGGGAGCGGGCCGAAAAGGCGGCGCTGATCGCGACCCTGACCGACATCGTGCCGCGGCTCGATCAGCTGACAAAGCGGGTCGAGGACATCGCCCGCACGCCGCTGCCGCCGCTGGCGATGATCAAAAAGTGCGACCGCCGATCTCAAAGCAGCAAGACGCCGGGGGCCTCGGCGGACTCTCGCCCGACGATCTCGCCGCGGCCTTTTCCCGCATGAGTAAGGAAGAGCAAACTCTGACCTTGATCAAGGCCAGCTATGCTAACCCGATCCAGCCGCCTGGCCACGGTACCGCAAAGGATCGCGCCGGCGAATAAAATCCGGCCTTTAGGCCGTAACCGAACCCGCCCTCAGGCGGGTTTTTCTTTGCCCCCCTGTTGGGAGGAACAGTTGATGAGTTCGATCACCCAGGAATCGCTGGAGCTGTTGAAAAGGGCTCTGGCTGCGCCGGACGACTACGCTCGCCAAGTCGATTTCGACCGCGACCGGTCTCGTCGCCTATGATCTTCAGGCACCGGCGAAAAATCTTTATCCGTTTGTCACCCCGATCCGCAACGTCATGCCGCGGGTCGGCGGCGGCACCGGCACGGCGACCAATTGGCGCCAAGTCAATGCCATCATTGGCTCCGGCTTCGACGCGATGGGGTGGGTCCCGGAAGGCCAGCGCTCGGGCCAGATGTCGTATTCGACCTCAAGCAAATCAGCCACCTTTGTCACCATCGGCGAGGAGGACGCCGCGACCTTCGAAGCGATCTCGGCCGGCCGCGAGTTCGAAGACATCCAGGCGCGGATGACCTTCCGCCTGTTGCAGAAGATGATGCTGAAGGAGGAGATGGCGATCCTCGCCGGCAATGCCTCCTTGCAGCTCGGTACACCGGCGACCCCGACCTTATCCGCTTCGGGCACCGGCGCCACGCTGCCGGCCGGGACATATTTCGTCAAGGTCGTGGCCCTGACCCTCGAAGGCTATCAGAACTCCAGCGTGTCGGGCGGCGTCGCCACCACCAAGACCATCACCGGTGTCGACAACAAGACCTTTACCCTGTCGGGCGGCTCTTCCAACATCAGCGCCGAAGCGAGCCAGGCGGTGACCCTCGGCCAGACCCTGTTTTGCAGCGTCACCGCGATCCAGGGTGCGGTCGCCTACGCCTGGTACATCTCGACCTCGACCGGGACCGAGACCTTGCAGGCGATCACGACGATCAACAGTCTGGCGGTTTCGGCACCGCTCGCCGTTGGCAACCAATCGCAGACGGCGGTCACCAACGATAATTCGGCCAATCCGGGCTATGCCTATGACGGCCTACTGACGACCGCGCTGAAGAACGGGTCGAATGCCTATATCAATACCATGCCGACCGGAACGGCCGGCACCGGTACGACCTTGACACCCTCTGGCCGCGGATCGGTTAATGAAATTGATACGATGTTCCAGACGATGTGGAACAATTTCGAACTGTCGCCGACCGTCCTTTACGTCAATGCCCAGGAGCTGAAGAACATTACCACCAAGGTTCTGTCGAACAGTTCTGGGCCGCTGCTGCGTTATGACACGCCGGCGGACGGCAGCGAGGGTGAGTACCAGCTGACTGCATCCGGAGTAGTACAGTTCTACTATAATCCCTTTGCGATCTATGGCGGATTGCGCATCCCGATCAAGATCCATCCGCGGGTTCCGCCAGGCACGATTATCGGCTGGGCCGAAAACCTACCGATCCAGTATCAGTCGAACGAAGTCCCTAACGTCGCCGAGCTCAAGACCCGGCAGGACTACTACCAGATCGACTGGCCGATCGTCACCCGCCAGCGCCAAGTCGGCGTCTACGCCGAAGAAGTGCTAGCCGTTTATGCACCGTTCGCAATGGGCGTCATTACCAACATCGCTAACGGCTGAGCTTGATGCCCGAGCTGATAGCGCTGCGTGCTGTGTTTGGCCAGGACGAGGCCAACCACGGCATTAGGCGCTATCGCGTCGGCGGAGACGGTCTTGTGTACGTTCCTGCCGCGGTCGCTTTCTTTCTGGTCAGTAAAGGAGGGTTCGCTGCGGCGAAGACGACCGTCGCTCACGTCCCGGGAAGCTCGCCCCGTGCGCTGCTGCCCGATGGCACGCGCTCGGCTTTAGACCCGACTTCGCGGGTGCGCCTGCATCACGCCAGCACCGGCGGTTGCAGCCATTGTGGATCCAAACATCATGGCAATAAGAACGACGGCGAGCTCGTTCCCGCCGAAGCCGCCAGCGATTTCCTAGTGCGCGGGACCCTGCCGGCGACGCAGGGTCTGCGCCCAGGTGAACGCGAATTGGGACCAGGGCCAATCGGGCTAGAAGGATCGTCGGTTGGGGACGCAACTTCGACGGGCTCACCCTAGGGGAGGGTCTGAACGGTGTCCGAGATAAACGAGCCGATTTACGCGGCGAATGTGCGGTGCGCGATCAAGGCAATCAACCCATCAATTGCCGATGCGGCCCGGACCTACGGATGGCCAGCCGCGCTCGATGCGGTCAGTACGATCCTGATGTCGCTGCTAATAGCCGCGGTCGGTGGCGACGAGGCGCGCGCGGCCTGTAGCAGAATGTACGAGGAAGTGTCGAGGCTTGAACACGCCTGGGCCCCACTGCTGCCATGGGCCTCGGATCCGGGTGAAGGCGAACCGCGGGGACGCGCCTGATGGCATACGGTGATCTGACGACCCTTGCTGACGTCAAAACGTGGCTGCAGACCAGTCAGAGCGCGTTTCCGCCAACCGATGATGCGTTGGTGAGCCGGCTGATCACTGCGGCCAGTCAATACATCCAAACCTGGCTAAACCGCCAGATTGCTCTGTGCGACTACATTGAGGTGAGGGATGGAACCGGTGGACAACGGCTGCAGTTCGCGCGCTTTCCGGTTTGCGCGGTGCAGTCTCTAACTATCGATGGTATCACGATCCCACCGGCGCCGCCACCCGTGCCTAGTACCGGCTTGACCGCCGGTTACGTGTTCTCGCCCACGCAACTGGCAATCCGCGGCTATTACTTCACGCGACGGGTTCAGAATGTCATCATCACCTACTCGGCGGGTTATGCGGCAACTCCGCACTGGACCGACAAGGAGTTGTATGGCCAGCTCCAATTTCCGGTGGCTATAGCCCGCGGCCAAGGCAAGATCAGCGGAAAGGCCAAGTTCGCCCAGATCCTCGGTCTACTCTACTCTGACATATTCTTCGGGACACCAGTGGCAACCGGCCAATTCGCCGTGTCGCAGCTCGAGGCGGCCATAGTTCCGGCGGTAACACCCTATACAGCGACCGTTGCCAACGCGGCGACCTACAACGACGACCTTGGCGTCGTCTATGCCGCTACCGGCAAGCGCTTCAACCGGGTGACAACGCCCTCCGCTGCCGGGCAGTATTCGGTCAATTTCGCTACTGGGGTCTACACGTTCGCGGCGGCCGACGCGAATGTGGCGCTGTTGATCTCATACACCTACAATGTTACGACCAGCGGCAATAAGCTTACTTTGACCAACCAGTTGATGGGCACAACGCCGACCTTCAAGGCAACGTTCTACACGACCTATTCCGGCGAAGGTTTGACGTTGCGGCTCAATGCCTGTACTGCCAATAAGCTATCGATGCCGACCAAGATCGATGATTGGTCGATCAGCGAACTGGATTTTATGGCTTTTGCCGACGCGTCGGGCACGATCGGCTACCTGAGTACCGTCGAATGATGCCTGCACTTAGAGCGTGCGGCCTCGGAACTGACGGGAGGACAGAGTGATCCCGGGCATAATGGTCGCCATGGGCGGCCAGCAGTGGACTGTTCCTCCATTAACACTCGGTCAACTCCGCCGACTCATGCCCAAGGTGCAGCAGCTCACCGAAATCGGTTCGCAAATCGGCGAGAAACAGATCGGGATTCTGGTCGAGATCGTCGCTGCAGCGCTGCAGCGCAATTATCCTGACATCTCGGTGGAAATTGTCGAAAACCTGCTCGACCTGGGCAACGCGGGCGCGGTGCTTAATGCGGTCCTAACCGGCTCCGGTCTGAGGCCGCGGGAGCGATCGCCGGGGGAAGCGCCGGCCCCCGGGCCGGATCCGGGGGCCGGCATGCTAGCGTCGGGATTGAGCCCAACGGCGGCTGGAGACATATCTACGGGCTCCTCGCCACCGCCTGCGGATATTCCTACCCCGTAATCGACGCGATGACGCTCCTCGATGTCGAGGAGCTGACCCGGTATTGGGTCGATCATCCGCCGCTGCACCTCATGGTCGCCGCCTATCTCGGCGTCGGCAAGGGAAACGGCCGGCGGATGCCATCCAGGCCCGCCGCGGCCGCACGCGCCGGGACGAGCGTCTATTCGGATCTTGACACGGTCCTCGCCGAACTCGGGCCGAGCTTCGCGGGCGGGGATGTGCATGCCGGCCTCGCTCCCGCGGTGCTCGATTTCGCCGAGTTGAAGCGTCGGGTCGGGCCAACCGATTGGGGCGCGCGCGAGATACCGGCGCCGATGCGCAGCCGAGAGACCAGGCGCTGCGAGCGCCTTTGTGATTGAGAGGCTGTCGTGGCTGATATTGAAACCAGCGTCGCCATTACCGCCCAAACCGAGGATCTGCAATCCGGGATGCAGACCGCGGCTAATTCGGTAGAATCGGCCACTGAGGCGATGAAGGCTCAGTTAACCGGTCTCGGTACAGCTGCTCAGCAAGCGCAATCGTATATCACTGCCGCTGCGCGCGCAGATCGGATCGACGATTGGCTCGCTGCAGGCCAAAGCGGCAAATCTCTCCGCCTCGGCCGCCAGTGGGGTGGGTTCGATTGCAGCCGCTGCATCTTCTCATGGCCAGGGCGGGGGAAGCTCCGTCATACAGGCGGGCGGGAGCAGCCAGTCTGGCGGCGGTGCCCAAAATCGCGTGCAGGAATGGCGCGCCGAATTGCAAAGCCAACTCGGCGACGAACAGGCCTTTTTTGCCGATTCGAAAGCCGAAGAACTGGCTTTCTGGCAGGACAAGCTAGCGTTAACCCAGGCGGGCTCAAAGGAGCAGCTAGCGGTCGAAAATAATATCTACCAACTCGAAAAGCAGCTCGCAGTTCAAAACGAACGCGACATGCTCACCTCACTCGATGCTAACGAAAAGATCACGGACGCAGCTTATGCGCGTCGAAAGGCGGCGATTTAGGAAGAGGCAGAGCTTGGTAAAATTTCGGCCAGCGAGGAGGTAGCTCAGCTCAAGGATCTGCTCGACACCGAATGGGCGCTTGAGCAGGATTATTACGAAAAGAAGTTGGCTGCGGCCGTAGACGATGTCCGCACCCGCGAAAAGCTGACCAACCAAGAAGAGCTGGCCTATGAGAAGTATCTGGAAGACAAGGACAAGTTAGACGCTCAGGCTGTACAGAACAGCGAAAAACAGTGGGACAGCCTGTTGCAGCCGATCCAGCGTGCGGTGGACACATCGGTCACCGGAATCATCCTGGGGACGACGACAGTACAAAAGGCGTTGTCAAATCTCGCGCAGTCGATCATCGCAGAATTCGTCAACTCCGCGGTCAAGAGCGTCTTCGGCGAGCTCGGCAAACTGCTCGGCGCGAGCCTGGCGGGTGGCGGCGGCAGCGGCAGCGGCGATCAGGATTTCTGGGGCGGCATCACCGGCGCCGGCGAAGACATTGCGGGCGGCGGACTTTCCCAGGGCCTGTTCGGTTCCGGCGGTCTCCTCGGCGCCCTAGGGCTCGGCAGCCTGGTTTCGGGCGGCGGGATCTTCGGCAGTTTGTTCAAAGGCATCGGATCGCTGTTCGGGTTTGAGCACGGCGGCATCGTGCCGTCCGCGCAAGGCGGCTGGATGGTGCCCTCGACCTCGCTGGCGATGCTGCACGCCAATGAAATGGTGCTGCCGGCGAACATTAGCCAAGGGCTACAATCGATGATCGCCGGGGGCGGAGGCGGTGCCGGCGCGTCGGGCGGCGGAGCCAACGTCATGTTCAATGTATCGGCGATGGACAGCCAGTCCGTCGCGAAGTTCTTTCAGTCGAACGGCAATGCCCTGGTCGCCGCGATCAACCGGGCGATGCGCAACGGCGCGGCGCTGCGGAGCGCCTGATGGCACTGGTTTTCCCGGCCCTTCCCGGGCTCGCCTGGAGCGTCACCAAGGCGCCGACTTTTCAGACCCGTATCCAACGCGCCGTCTCTGGCCGCGAGTTACGGGCGCTCGATTATCCCTATCCCTTGTGGCAGTTCACCCTGGTCTTTGCATTTCTGCGCGACAATCCAGCAGCGGGATTCGACGAATTGCGCACGCTGCTTGGGTTCTACCTGTCGAGCCAGGGCGCTTATGGGGAATTCCTGTTTGAGGACCCGAGCGATTTTCTGGTGTCCGGCCAATATCTCGGCGCCGGTGATTCGAGCGTCGCCATCTTTCAGCTGCAGCGCACGATGGGGACGGCGTTACCCAACGGCGGCTTTGTCGAGCCGATCGTCGCGCCCAACCTGGTCAGCGCGGTCTATTTCGATGGCATTATCCAAAGCCCGTCCGGCTACAGCGTCGATCCGGATACTGGGCTGCTGACGTTCGCGATCCCGCCCGCCACCGGTCTGGTGATCACTGTGGACTTTTCCTATTGGTTTCGCTGCCGCTTCGTCGACGACAGCTATGATTTCGATAATTTCATGTATCGGTTATAGCAACTCAAGAAGCTGACGTTCATATCGGTACGGACATGAAGGCGACCTCGCCGGCGCTGATTGCACTGCTGAATTCGAGCACGCAGTTTATCATGGCCGATTTATATACCTTTACCTTGGTCGGCGGCAACTTGCTGCGCTATTCGGCGGCGCCGACGGCAATTGTCGCCAATGGGTTCACGTTTGCCGTCGGTCCCAAATTCGAGCGCTCGAAGACCCGCACCGTAATCGGCACGCAGGTCGACGAACTCGATATCAAGGTCTACGCCGAGACGACCGACCTGATCGGCGCGACCCCATGGCTGCAAGCGGCCTGGCAAGGCCAGCTCGATGGCGCGCTGTTGCAGCTCGAGCGCGCATTCATGCCGACCTACGGCGATACCAGCCCCGGGACAGTAGTGCTGTTCGCCGGACGCATCTCCGATATCGATTGCAGCCGTACCGGGATCGACATGAAATGCCGTTCACATTTGGAGTTGTTGAATATTCAGATGCCGCGGCGACTGTGGCAGTCCTCCTGCACGCATGTCTTCGGTGACGCGATGTGCCAGTTCAACCGCGCGACGCTACAAGCAAGTTTTGCGTGCCTTTCCGGCTCCACGGCAACCCAAATCCTCAGCACGGTCAACCCGACTCCGGCCGGGCTCTACGTCCAGGGCACGATTTTTGGCCTAACCGGTGCGAATGCGGGCGACAGCAGGACCGTTGCCGGAATGAGCAGCGGGAACGTCTCGGTCAAGCTCGCCTTCCTTTCGCCTCCGATGGCCGGCGACCAGTTCCAGCTTTTGCCTGGCTGCGACCGGTCGCATCGCGACCTGCACCAACGTCTTTAACAACGCCATCCATTTCGGTGGGATGCCCTATATCCCGACGCCGGAGACCGCGGTATGACCGACCCGCGACGAGCAGCAGTCTTGGCCGAGGCGGCGACCTGGCTGCGGACGCCCTATCACCACATGGGCCGCGTCAAGGGTGCGGGGACGGACTGTTTGATGCTGCTGGCTGAGGTTTATGAAGCGGCGGATGTTATTCCTCACGTCGAGGTGCCGTTCTACCCGCCGGATTGGCACCTGCACCGCGGGATCGAGCGTTACCTTGAGGGCCTGATGCACTACTCCCGCGAAAATGCGGGTCCCCCGCGGCCGGGCGATGCCGCGCTGTTCAAGTTTGGTCGGTGCTTTGCTCATGGCGCGATCGTCATCGCATGGCCCCGACTGATCCACGCCTGGCACAATGCCGGTGTCGTCTATGGCGATGCTGGTCAAGGGCAACTCGCCGGGCGTACCACGCGATTTTTCTGTCCGTTTTCCTAGATCCCATAGCTGACTTCCAAATGACCGGCATTCTCGGCGGCGGGTCGAACGCCAAACAAAAGACCGCGGTCGGCTCGCTGCAATTCCAGACCTCGCAGAAGGGCGGCATGATCCCGCTTGTCTACGGGACGACGCGGGCCGCGCCCAACCTGATTGACTATGACGATTTCACCGCAACGCCGGCGAGCTCGGGCCTTAAGGGTAAGGGTGGGGGCGGGGGCAAGTCGGGTAATCAGCAATATAATTACAGCGCCTCGGTCATTCTCGGGGTGTGCCAGGGGCCGGTGGCGGGCTTTGGCACGGTCTGGTGGGACAAAAATACGGCGCCGCTGAGCGGCTTGCCGGGGCTGTCGACGATCAATCTGGGTGCGGATGGGCAGGCTTCGGACCCGTTCTGGATCACCAATCACCCGGCGAAGGCACTGGGCTATTCCGGAACGGCCAACTTCACTTTAGACAACTATCAATTAGGCACGACCGCAACCCTGCCCAATTTCTCTGTCGAGGTCATCGGGATAGAGGCCGGCAGCGGGATCAATGGTTTCGACGCCAACCCGGCGGCGATCGTCACCGATTTTCTGACCAATGCCGCGATACGGCGCCGGTTTTCCGGCGGCTAATCTCGATAGCCTCGGCACCTATTCCGAATATTGTGCCGCTGCCGGGCTGTTCCTGTCGCCTCTGCTCGACACCCAGCAGGAGGCGCAACAATCTTTGGGCGACATCGTCAAGATCTCCAACAGCGCGATCGTCTGGTCGGGTGCGTTGTTAAAAGATCTTGCCCTACGGCGATCAGCCGTTAAGTACCACCTACACTGTGATCGCCCTTTCCGGGACGATCGTCGCCGGTGACACCTTGACCTTGACCTTTACCAATCCTGACCTTCCCGGATTGCCGATCACGGTCGCCTACAGCGCCAGCCTTGCTGATCAGACTTCTTATACCAGCGCCGCGGCCGGGCTGGCACAACAGGTGGCCGGCAATGGAACGCTGAGCGGTTACGCCATTTACGCATCCTGCTCAGTTAATTCTCTGGTTATCGTTCAGGCCCGAGGCAGTGGCACTACGGTCACTGGCAGCGCCAGCGGCGCTGAAACGATCTCGGTCGGTGCGACGAGTGCGCCATACACATTCACGCCAAACACGACAATACTCTATAGCCTCGGCGAGGATGATTTTATCGTCCAGGAGTTTAGCGTCGGCACCAATCTTGGCGTGAACCCGGGTGGACCAGCATTGCGGCAAGGTGCGGGTCCGATTACCGAAGGCTTTACCGACGACCCGGTGCATATCGTCCGCTCGACCCCAGCAGACGCCAACAACATGATCGAAGTCGAGTGCCTCGATCGTTCGAACAGCTACAACACGACGATCGTCGAAACATTCGACCAGGCATCGATCGATCTATACGGCGTGCGCCGCGACACTTCGTTGAAGGCAAACGCTATCGTCGATGCGACCTATGCCGGCCCGATCGCAGCGCAGCTGTTGCTACAGCGCAGCCTCTTCTTTCGCAACACCTACACTTTCCAGCTTGGATGGAAATATTGCCTGCTGGAGCCGATGGACCTCATTCAGATCAGCGATGCGCGGCTCGGCGCCACCGCATTAACCGTACGTATCACGGCGGTCGAAGAAGACGACGAAGGAACGCTGTCGATCACTGCCGAGGATTTCTTTGGAGGCTATTCGACGGCGGTGGTCTACCCTGCGCAGGGCGCTTCCGGTTATGTGCCGAACTACAATTCCACACCCGGAGACATCAATCCACCGCTTATTTTCGAGCCGCCGGCGGGATTGCTGTCGGGCGATCTCGAAATCTGGATAGGGCTGTCGGGTAGCCCTAACTGGGGTTCGGCACAAGTCTGGATTTCGAGTGACGGCAGCTCCTACGCGCTGGCCGGGACCGTTGACGCACCCGCCACCCAGGGTGTCTCGACCGCCGATTTGCCGGCGCACGCGTCACCAGACACGGTTGACACGCTTTCAGTCGATCTCGCGGATAGCCGAGGTTTCCTCGTCTTCAGTATCGGCGACCGATGCGCAGAACCTTGCCACATTAAGCTATCTCGGCGGGGAGTTGCTCGCTTATCAGATGGCGACGTTGACCGGGACCTCAGAATATAATCTAAGCACTCTGTACCGTGGCGCCTATGACACGACGATCGCCAATCATCCTACAGGAGCACAATTTGCGTTGCTCAATGGAGCGATCGGTCACTTTCCCTATCCGGCAAATCTGATCGGCCAAACTATATATCTGAAATTTGTCTCGATGAACATCGTCGGTGGCGGAATTCAGGATCTTGCATCGGTGGCGGCGTACACCTACGCGATTACCGGCGCCGGACAGGCGACGGTCACAGTCGTCACCGGCACGTTCGTCAACGGCAAACCGACCGCCAGCCTTGTCCTGCAGCGCTATGTGTTTGCCACGACGGTAACCTTTCCAGTCGGGCTCGCAGGCAGCCAAGGAACCGCCGGAACGTCGGCCACGGCAATGGCGACGTTCGCGGTGCAAAAGAACGGCGTGAATGTCGGCACTATGATGTTTGACGCTGCCGCCACCACAGCGACTTTCGCAATGACCTCGGCAACGACGTTCAATGCTGGGGATGTACTGACGTTAGTGGCTCCGGCAGTGCCGGATGCGACCCTCGCCAATTTGGCGTGGACGTTTATGGGAACAATGGGAGCATGACTCAGATGTCAAAGCTGTGGAATTACGTTGATGGTTGCGCGATCGACCTCTCTGATGGGATCGTCACCTCGGGCGCAGTGGCACTAGCTATGATGCTGGCGCTGTGGCTCGGAGGCTGTGCTCAAGTCGGCCAATTCGCTGCCGACGACGCGCAGAACGCGGCGACGATCGCGACGGCAGTCGGCGACAGTGCCGGCGCAGCCTGTTGGCCGGTACTGGCCACGGCGGGAAATACAATCGCCACGACCGGAAATTCATCGGGTGTACTGACCGCGATCGAAGAGAAGCGCGCGCTACAAATGGCAGTGCAAAATGCCGCGTGTCAGCCGGTCTGGGCCGGAGTGCTGGCTGAGTTGTTGAAAGCAACTCCCGGCGGCGCCTTTCGTACCGTGATGCCGAGACCACGGTTTTCGCCCGAGGTCAATTTTGGTCATATCCTACAGGCGGTAGTGTTGGCGCTGACCATCGGCGGTGGGGCCGTGACTAGTTACGTCAGCTTGCGTGGAGACATCGAGCAGCTGCGGGCCGACCTTGGGGTGCAGATCGCCTCGCACGAACTTCGCATAGAAGCGGCTGAGCGTGCGCTCGAACAGCGTCGCCTGGACGATCGCGACTTCCAAGCCGAGATGCGCGCCGCGCTGGCGCGCATTATCGACGCTATCGGCGATTTGCGCACGCAGATCGTACAGAAGCAGGATAGAAAGTAGGCCTTCTGCCTGCAGTACTAATATAGATCCGATGCTTCCACGTAAATTGACTGCGTTCGCTTCCGAGAGATGGGGTACGGTACAAGATCGTGCGCCGCGACACACCTCAGGATGGAGTTGGCATGGTCACCGCTTCGCACTGAGCAGGTTTCGCGCGAAGGTTGGGATCCAGCAGCGTTCCTCGCGAGATTTTTTGGGTTCCGAACGGGGATCGCTTCCTTTTTTAGTTGTGTGCGTCAAGTTGTGCAAAAGGGGCTGGTAATGTTGGGCGCGGGCGGCGCGGAGCCCCCGTGTAGCGCAGCGCCGTCTGCGCCCGGCCGCCGTCAGGCGGCCAAGGCCCGCAAGGCCTCTTTTTTGTGCTGCTTCAGGTGATCGATGTTGAGGTAGCGCGTCGCTTCTAGCCAGTTCTCCTGCATCTCGACGGCCAGCCCCGGCACCAGCCGCAAGCAGCTCTCGGCGTTTGGGAAGATGCGCACGACATGGGTTCGCGCTTCAGTTCCTGGTTCAAGCGTTCGATAAGCGGAGACGGACCCGCCACCTTGTGCGGGGTGGGGGCGATGCAGCGGAATGACCTGACCCGGGCGCTATTCGACGAGGTCGGCAGGATGCTGGAGGAGCGCGGCTTGCTGATGTGCCAAGGCACCATCGTCGACGCCACCATCGCCGCCGCTCCGTGCTCGACCAAGAAGAACAACAACAAAGCCCGCGACCCGCAGATGCACAGACCAAGAAGGGTAACCAGTGGCGCTTCGGGATGAAGGCGCATATCGGGGTTGACGTGGCATCGGGGGTGGTTCACACGCTCACCGGCACCGCCGCCAACGAGGCCGACATCAACCAGATGGCAGCGCTGCTGCACCGCCGGGAGGAGGCGGTCTTCGCCGATGCCGGCTATACCGGGGCGGGCAAGCGGCCGGAACTTGCCGACCGCGGGGTGTTCCCGGGGCAGGTGTAGCGTCCCGGAGGATTGGCGCGACGGCACGCCAACGCCACCACCACGCTGCGGACCCGCGCCTATATCCAGAAAAGCCGGGCCAACAATGCCGCCCTGGCGCGTGCTTGGGATCCATCCCCGCACCGTGGCGCGCTGGAAGAGCCGCCGCGAGGTCCGTCGATCGCTCGACCCGCCCGCTTCGGCTGGCGACCCTCATCACCGCCTGGGAAGAAGGCTTGATCGTCGAATTGCGCCGCAGCTCGGCGCTGCCGCTCGACGACATCATTGCGGCGATGCGCCACTGCTTGGACCCGAACCTGTCGCGCTCGGCGATCTTCGCTGCCTGCAGCGGCTCGGCCTTTCCCATCGACCCGCAACCATAACCGCAGCATCCGGCCGTTTCGCCCCCGAACCCTGCGGCTTCATCGATCTCGACTTGAAACATCTGACCCGACTGCGTGGCGAACGCGCCTACGCCTACGTGGCCATCGATCGGGCCACCCGCTTTGTCGACCTCGAAATCCATGGCCGCCGCGCCGCCGCAACCGCCCGGACCTTCCTCGAGTGCTTCGCCCGGGTCTTGCCCGCACCCATCCGCGGGGTCCTCACCGATAACGGCTCGGAGTTCACCGACCGCTTCGCCGTCGAGATGAAGAACAAGCCCGCGGCCGACCTTCCGGTCGCCACCCCTTTGACCAGGCCTGCCCGATGCTCCAGGTCGAACATCGTCCGGCCAAACCGTTCCGACCGCAGACCAATGGCATGGTCGAACGCTTCAACCGCCGCCGGGCCGAGGCGCTGCGCGCCCCGGAACATGTCCACCCCAGACGCAAGTTTGATACACATCAACAGCGCAACGCCTTCATCCCGCGCCTCGTCCATGACGACAACCACACAAGACTGCGATGCTTGGCCTACCAAGCCCCCGGCAAATCCTTGCCAATCACCCGGAACACAACACGAAAGCGGGGACGAGCGCTGCCTGGTCCGGCGCTTTCACCCGGCGACATTGTCATCATGGATAATCGGCCTGCCCACAAAGTCGCCGGGGTGCGCGATGCGATCGAGGCGGCCCCATGCTGCTCTACCTGCCGCCCTATTCGCCCGACTTCAACCCGATCGGAGATGCTCTTTGCGTTAGCGTCCTTGGTGGTGGTGGAAATTCGAGGGTGAGCGCGCGCCGGGCGCAATGCCCGATTACATGGAGCCCGGCGCGCGCGTGAGCGACGGGTGGTCACCGGGGAGGGTCGGCTAAGGTGGCGTTGTAACACCCATCCCAAGCCTACCGAGGACCCGATGACCGATGAGAGAATGGCGCTGGCCGAGCTGCTGCAGAAGAGCGGCGATGGCGATTTTCTGCGAGCCGTGGCGGAGGCGGTACTGCAAATTCTGATGGAAGCCGATGTCGAAGGCGTGATCGGCGCCGGGCGGCACGAACGCTCCGCCGAGCGGCTCAATTACCGCAATGGCTATCGCGAGCGCAGCCTCGACACCCGGCTCGGCTCGCTTCAGCTGAGGATCCCCAAGCTACGCCAGGGCTCGTATTTCCCGCCCTTTCTGGAGCCGCGCAAGACCGCCGAGAAGGCGCTGGTCACGGTGATCCAGGAGGCTTGGATCGGCGGCGTCTCGACCCGGCGGGTCGACGAGCTGGTCCAGGCGATGGGGCTGTCCGGTATTTCGAAGAGCCAGGTCTCCAAGCTGTGCAAGGACATTGATGAACGAGTTAACGCTTTCCTCGACCGGCCGATCGACGGCGAATGGCCGTATTTGTGGCTCGACGCCACCTACCTCAAAGTCCGCGACGGCGGCCGCATCGTCTCGGTCGCCGCGATAATCGCGGTGGCGGTCACGACCGAAGGCCGGCGCGAGATCATCGGCCTTGGCATCGGTCCTTCGGAGGCCGAGCCGTTCTGGTCGGCTTTCCTCAAGGGCCTGGTCAAACGCGGTCTCAAGGGCATCAAGCTGGTGATCTCCGACGCTCATGACGGCCTGCGCCACGCGATCACTCGCGTGCTCGGAGCGACCTGGCAAAGGTGCCGCGTTCATTGGATGCGCAATGCCTTGGCGCACGTACCCAAAGGCCAGCACACCATGGTCGCCGCCGCGATCCGCCAGGCCTTTCTGCAAGCCGATGCCGAGGCCGCGCATCAGACCTGGCGCCATGTTGCCGATCAGCTGCGGCCGCGCTGGCCCAAGCTCGCCGCGCTGATGGACGACAGCGAGCACGATGTGCTGGCCTACATCACCTTCCCGGCCCAGCATCGCACCAAGCTGCATTCGACAAATCCGTTGGAGCGGCTGAATAAGGAAGTGAAACGGCGCGCTGATGTCGTCGGCATCTTCCCCAATGAGGCCAGCATCACTCGGCTGATCGGCGCCGTCCTGCTCGAGCAGAACGATGAGTGGCTACTCCAGTGCCGTTACATGCAGATCGAGGGAATGGCTGAGCTGACGCTGCCGCTAATCGACGCCGATCCGGCCAAACTTCCACCACTGGCCGCCTGACCGATGGCCACCTCAAACTCCGCTCCGATTTACACCTCCTTGACGGACACGACCCTCTTTGCCAAGCTGAAGACGCTGTTGCGCAAGCCGCCGAGCGCACAATCGCCTCACTGTGCGACATAATCGGCCGCCTGCTCGACGACTTCTCCGCTGACGGGTGTTCCCGGTATCTCGCCCATGCCGGATACGGCTCAATCTACGTGGAATACGCTCTAAGCTCCAGCCGTCAGGGCCGAATGCGGTAACCGGATATCGGGTTTACCGAACAAGCGCGGGCCGGAGGGTGGCCTTCGAGCCCAAGGGCATTGTCAATTCTCGGGCCGGTCCAAAGGTCCGTCATCGCTTGAAGTCGTTGACAGTAAATTGACGGTTGATCGCTTAAGGATGATTGCTGCCCATTACGATTAACTCAGGTTCACATGCTCCAAATACGACGTAGAGGTTTTGATCTTGTCGGTTTCATCCTGCTGTCGGTGTTGCCGGCGATCGTGCCGATCAGCTCGTCCTTCGCGGCGACAGCCACGACGACATTCCAGGTCACCGCGACGGTTCAAGCTACCTGCTTGATCTCAGCCACAAATCTGGCCTTTGGCACCTACACCGGGGTCCAGATTGCCGCGACCTCCACGATCTCTGTAGCCTGCACCAATACCTCAACCTATAATGTCGGGCTCAACCCCGGGACCGCGGCCGGGGCGACGGTGACCACGCGCAAGATGACCGGTCCCGGCGGCGCCCTGCTGGTATACGCGCTCTACCAGGACGCCGGCCACACGATAAACTGGGGCCAAACCGTCGGCACCGATACCGAGGCCGGCACCGGCAATGGCAGCGCTCAGGTGTTGACCGTCAATGGTTTGTTGACGGCTGGCCAATTTGTTACGCCCGGCTCGTACGTCGACACGATCACCGCGACTGTCACCTATTAATCCTGCGCCGGCTGGGCCCGGATGACCCCGCAATTCCGCGCGGCAATCCTCGGCGCATTGTTGCTCTATCTGTCCGCGACAATGGCCACGGCCGACGGACTGACCGTGCTCCCCGTCACCATTCAGATGGCGCCGGGGCAGATGGCGGCGAGCCTGACGGTCAAAAGCGAGGCTGACGCCGCGACCTCGCTGCAGGTCCGAGCCTTTGCCTGGAGTCAATCAGCCCTGGGCGAAGAGCGACTGGAGCCGACCACGGAACTCATGGTGAGCCCGCCGATTTCCACGATCGCGGCGGGGGCCAGCCAGGTTGTAAGGCTGTATTGCGGCGGCCCCCGCAAGGAGGAGAGGCGAGCTACCGCATCCTGCTCGACCAGATCCCGCCACCGGCTGCGCCGGGAACGGTGCGCATTGCGCTGCGCCTATCGATTCCGATCTTTGCTCAGCCCAACGTACGCGCCGCGCCGCATCTGCGATGGCGCATCGAGACCGGCCGCGGCGAGGCAGAGCTGGTCGCAGCCAATGACGGCAATCGCCACGAAAAGGTCCTCGATATTTCTCTCCTGGCTGTCGGCCGCTCTCTGCCCGTCGAGGCCGGCACTTCCCCCTACATTCTGCCCGGCGCTGCCCGCCGCTGGCGCATCTCCGGGCCGAACACATCCCTCGTTCCCGGGACGACACTGCGGCTGACCGCGCGGGCCGACGCCGGCGAAATCGATCAGTCGGTTTCGGTGGTTGCGGTTCCCTAAGCACCCTTGCACCCCGGCACGCTGCTCCGCGCCGTCGCGACAGTCATTTTAGTTGTCGTCATCGCTCCCGCGCGAGCCTCAGCCGACCAGACGTTGCTGTTGGAGGTCGTGGTCAACGGTCACCCGGTCGGCAAAATAGGCGAGTTCGTACAACGCGACAGCGAACTTCTCGCCCGCCCCGGTGAGCTGCGCGATCTCGGCATACGCGTCCCCGATAGGGCGCCGTCAAACCAGGCTGATCTTGTCCCCCTCTCGGCGATCGAGGGCCTGGCCGCCCGCCTCGATATGGCGACCCAGACATTGTACGTCAGTGCAGCGCCCGAGCGCTTATTGCCCGAGCTATTGCTGGCCGGCGGGGTCTCAGCGGCAATGTTCCGGTCGAAAGCGGGATCGGGGCGACGCTGGATTACGATGTCGTCGGCACCTCGGTCAGCGGGCAGAACCTCGGCAGCGGGCTGTTCGATTTGCGCGCCTTCTCGCCGTGGGGCGTGGTTTCCTCGGGCTTCCTAGGCTACGCCGGAACCAACCCCAACAGACCCCTTCCGTATTCGGCGATACGGCTCGATTCGGTCTACACCTATGCCGACGTCGATAATCTGCGCTGGTATCGGGCGGGCGATTTCATCAATGGCGGCCTCGGTTGGACCCGTCCGGTGCGGTTCGGCGGGGTGCAGATCCAGTCGGATTTTTCGATGCGGCCCGATCTCGTGACGTTTCCGCTGCCTTCGGTCGGCGGCTCAGCCGCGGTTCCGTCGACGGTCGACGTGCTGGTCAACGGCACGCGGGTCCTCTCGCGCCAGGTGGCGCCCGGCCCGTTCGAGATCCCGCAGCTTCCGGTCGTCACCGGCGGCGGCGCGATCCAGATGACCGTGACCAACGCGCTCGGCCAGCAGGTCGCCACGACCCTGCCATTCTACGCCAGCTCCAATCTGCTCGCTCCGGGCCTTCAAACCTATTCGGCGGAAGTCGGCGCGGTGCGGCGGAACTGGGGCGTCATCAGCGATGATTACGGCGCCCTGGCCGGCTCCGCCACCTACCGCCGCGGCTTGTCCCCGGTGGTGACGATCGAGGCCCATGCCGAAGGCACGGCCGGCCTGATGGCTGCCGGCGCGGGCGGCATGGTGAACGTCGGCGATCTGGCCGTGGTCAATTTCTCGGCCGCCGGCAGCGGTCTCAACCTGCCCGGCGTTCAGCTCACGGCGGGCGCCCAGCGGATCGGTCTGGTCGCCAGCCTCGGCGCCTTTGCCAGCGTCGCCAGCCGAAACTTCCGCGACATTGCGACGGTGAACGGCGATCCCGTGCCGCAGCGCCAGCTCAACGCCTACGCAAGTCTGTCGTTCGGGCGCTTCGGCTCAGCCGGCATTTCCTACACCGGCATCGATAGCAATGCGGTCTTCACACCGATCAGTTCCGTAGCTCCGGCCGGCGGGTTTCTTGCCCAGAACACCGCCCTGCCGGGTGGAACGGTTTCGACCACCAGCGGAGCAGCCTCCTTCCTTCCGGTTCTACGAGCGCGGATCGTCTCGGCGAATTACTCGGTGCAGATCGGCAACCTGTCGTTCTATGCGACCGCTTTTCGCGATTTCGCCCAAGGCGGCGGCAGCGGCGCGATAATGGGGGTGACGATTTCGATCGGTCCGCGCAGTTCGGCCGGCGTCAGTGCCGGCTCCGGGTCGGGTAGCGGTTATGCTCAGGTGCAGGCGACGCAGTCGCCGGTGCTGATCGGCGATTGGGGCTACCAAATCTACGGTTCAGCCCGCAATCCGGATCAGCAATTCGGCTTGGTGCAATACAAGTCGCCATGGGGGCTGGTCTCCGCCGGGGCCAGCCGGATCGGCACGCAGACCGCCCTGCGTGGCGAAGCGCAGGGAGCTCTGTCCTATGCCGATGGCGGACTATTCGCATCCAACACGATCAATGATGCGTTCGCCGTGGTCGACACCGACACCCCCGACATCCGCGTCTACAGCGAGAATCGCGAGGTAGATCGGACCGACTCCGCCGGGCGCGTATTGGTGCCCGATCTTCGCTCCTTTGATCTCAACAATTTGTCGATCGATCCGTCCGACGTGCCGGCTGACGCTTCAGTCCCTTATATGACCAAGGAGGTGCGACCCCAGTACCTCTCTGGGGTCGTGGTGCGCTTCCCGATACGCGCCAGCCACGGCGCCCTGCTGCGGCTCGTCGATCAGGCGGGCCAGCCGCTGCCCGTCGGCAGCGTCGCCACGCTAAAGGCGACAAAGACCTCGGTTCCGGTCGGCTATGACGGCGAAGCCTATGTCCAGGATCTCCGCCATCACAACGAACTCGCCATCGAACGGCCGGATGGGTCGCGTTGCACCGTGGCCTTCGACTTTAGGCCGGCGCCGGGCGAGATCCCGACGATCGGACCGCTGACCTGCCGGCCGGAACCGCCGTGACGCGCGCAGCCGCTTTGGCCGCGGTTCTGCTGCTTCTTCCGGCGATGGCCCGGGCCGCCACCTGTACCGTCTCGGCGACACCGGTCGCTTTCGGCGTGTATCCGCCTTTTTCCGGTGCGGCGACAGCCAGCACCGGCATGACGACGGTTCACTGTGTGGCAGGGGCGGCACCGTCACCGTTTCGGCCCATGTCGCGAGCAATGGCACCCAAAACGACACGGTCTATGGACGAATTCCGGCGCTACAAGGGGTTCGCCCCGGCGCCTACACCGATACGATCACCGTCACGGTGACATACTGATCGTGCCCAGTCGGGCTTCTTCGAAAGCCGAGCCGCGGCAGAACTTGTCGCCGTACGGATGATCGAGCGCCCCGGCGACATCGGCCGGGTATCGCCACCGGCCTGGCCGCACCACCCGCGCCCGTAGCTTCCGCCCGGCCCCGGTCTATCAAATCACTTGCGGATCTCGATCGCCGCAGGACAATCGATTGGTTGGACGAGGATCGGGGCAGTGGCCGAGCATACGCCTACATCATCGTCGGGGCTGGATCGGCGGGCTGCACCTTGGCCAATCGGCTGAGCGAGGACGCCGACGCGCGCGTGCTGGTGCTCGAGGCGGGCGGCTGGGACCGCGACCCGTGGATCCATATCCCGCTCGGCTGGGGCCGGATGTTGCAGCGCCGCCGCCACGACTGGATGTATTTCGCCGAGTCCGAGGCGACGATGGACGGCCGTCGCGTCGAGTGCGCCCGCGGCAAGATCATCGGCGGCTCGTCTTCGATCAACGCCATGGTCTATGTGCGCGGTCATCGCGGCGACTACCAGCGATGGGCGGCCGGCGGGCTGACGCCTGGTCTACGCCCATGTGCTGCCCTACTTCCGCCATCAGGAAAGCTGGGAGGGCGGCGCCGGCCCCTATCGCGGCGGCGATGGGCCGCTGACGGTGCGGCTGTCGCGCTATTCCGACCCGCTGGTCGACGCCTATATGGCGGCGGGCGCCGCGGCCGGGCACAGCCTGACCGAGGATTACAACGGCCCGCAGCAGGAGGGCTTCGGCCGCTCGCAGATGACGATCCGCGACGGGCGGCGTTGCAGCGCGGCGGTCGCCTATTTGCGTCCGGCGCTAACCCGGCCCAATCTCGAATCGTCGTGGGCGCGCTGGCGACGCGCATCCTGTTCGAGGGTAGCCGGGCGGTTGGCGTCGAATATCTGAAATCGGACCAGCGCATCGTCGCGTCTGCCGAGCGCGAGGTGATCCTGGCCGGCGGCGTCATCAATTCGCCGCAGCTGTTGATGCTGTCGGGCATCGGCGAACCCGAAGCGCTCGGCATGCATGACATCCCGGTCAAAGTGCGCCTGCCCGGCGTCGGGCAAAATCTGCAAGACCACATCTCGGCGCCCGTCAGCTATGCCCGCAAGCGGCCCGGTCCCTTGCACGCCAGGATGCGCGCCGACCGCATTGCTCTGGAATTGGCCAACACCTATTTCCGCGGCGCCGGCATCGCCAGCGACTTGCCGGGCGGGCTGATGGCGTTTCTAAAGACGGCGCCCGACGCCCGCCTTGCCCGACATACAGCTGCTGTTCAACGCCGCGCCGATGGCGGCCTCGCCGTATTTCCCGCCCTTTGTGCCGGCCTATGCCGACAGCTTCGCCTGTCGCGCAGTGCTGTTGCGTGCCGAGAGCCGCGGGCGGGTCGAGCTCGCCTCGTCCGACCCGACGGTCCCGCTCCGCATCCATCAGAATTTTCTAGCTACCGAGAAGGACTGGGCGACCTTGCGCGCCGGGATTTCGCCTCGTTCGCGACATCGGTCAGGCCGCGCCCCTGGCTCCGTTCGCCGCGGGGGAGATCGCCCCCGGCCCCGCTTGCCATTCCGACTCCGAGATCGACGCCTATATCCGCGCCACCGCGATCACGGTTCACCATCCGCTTGGCACCTGCAAGATGGGCCGGCCGGCCGACCCCGCGCGCCGTCGTCGATCCCGAACTCAGGGTGCTGGGTGTGGACGGGCTGCGCGTCGTCGACGCCTCGGTGATGCCCGACCTGATCGGCGGCAACATCAACGCCGTGGTGATCATGATTGCCGAAAAAGCCGCCGACCTGATCCGCGGCCGCCCCCCGCTCGCTCCGGTCAATGTCTAAAAGTTGACAAGCTTCAGCCTCGCGAAATGTGCGGCCGGCCTATGCGCAGCGGTTTTTCACCGCGCTGCTCACGGATTTTGAGCACTCTTGTTATTCTGGTCCCTTCAGATCGAAGCTGCCGATCGGGCCACGCTCATTGCCACGAGGAGGGAAGGATGCTCACGATCCTCGATCTCAATGCCGAGTTCGCCAAGCTGAAGACGTTGCGCGGACGCACTCCGGAAACGCCGGAGGCTGAGCGCGAGGGCGCCTTCGCGCGGTTGGCGCCGTACCGCGACAGCGCCATCAACGTCGCTAAATTTTCCGGCGAAGGCCCATGGGAGCGCCACATCAACGGGGACGAGATCGTGCAGGTCGTCGACGGCGCCACGACTTTTCACATCATGTTCGAGGACGGGCCGCAATCCTACGCACTCACGGCCGGGATGTTGGTCGTCGTCCCGCAAGGGAAGTGGCATCGCTTCGAAGCGCCGGACGGGGTGAGCCTGATGACCACCACGCCTCAACCGACCGAACACCTCACCTTCGCCATCGACGATCCGCGAACCCTCCGATAACGGGTATGTCGACGTTGTGCGATCCCTACTCCACAGCCTTTTGACGGATGACAATTTGTCGCCATGGGGCTAGGGTGTGTCGTCAATTGAGCCAGATTGTAGCGCTGGCGAGGAAGACGGCGGCGAGGAAATTTGTGGCGGTTTTGTCGTAGCGGGTGGCGATGGCGCGGAACTGCTTGAGCCTGCAGAAGAAGTTTTCGATCAGGTGGCGCGCCTTTGTAGCGTTCGCGGTCAAATTCGCGCGGGTTCAGGCGGTTTGACCGGGGCGGGATGACGGCTGATTTGCCGGCTGCTGCCAATGGGTGGAGGACCCGTTTATCGGCATCAAAGGCGCGGTCGGCGATCAGCAGAGTGGCGCTCATCTGCGGCAACAGCACGTCGGCGCCGAGCAGATCATGCGCCTATCCCGGGGTGAGCACGAGAGCCAATGGCCGGCCCAGAGCGTCGACCAGGGCATGGATTTTCGTGCTCAGCCCGCCGCGGCTGCGGCCGATGGCTTGCGTCTCATCTTTTTTTGGGCGCGCCAGCGCTGTGCTGGTGAGCCCGCACGATGGTGCTGTCGATCATCGCGTATTGGTTGTCGGCATCGGCGGCCAGATGCTCAAACACCCGCTGCCACACCCCGTTGTTGGCCCAGCGGCTGAACCGCCGGTGCGTGTTCTTCCAGCCGCCAAAGCGCTCCGCCAGGTCGCGCCACGCGATGCCGGCCCGATATCGGTACAGCACCGCCTCGACAAACCGGCGATTGTCGTGCGCGGTTACGCCAACATCGCCGGGCTTCCCCGGAAGCAAGTCCTTGATCCGCTCCCACTGATCATCACGCAAGCCATACCGGGTCATGGGTCAGCCTTGTTCCAAGCCGACTCTCCATGAATCACTTAAAATGTTCGCCGGGTAGACTCTTTTTACTATACTCGTCTGCCTCGGTGACTCGCATTACGGGTGCTCCTGCAACAATTGACGACACGCCCTAATCGACCACGAAATTGTGCATCGTGCCGGGACGCTCGCTCTGACGATTATAGACTGCTGTTCCCTAGACCTTGTCGAGTGCCGAGCTACTCGGCGGCTGCCGATCGCGGTCTGCGGCCGCGCCGCGGCGTGGCCGGTGCGACCACTTCGGGAGCCGACGACGGCTCGACGGCTTGTCGCGGTCTCCCGAGGCCGAGCTGCTTTGCCATCGTCGAACGCCGCTCCGAATAGGCCGGTGCGGTCAGCGGATGATCCGTCGCCAGTTTCCAGTGGGCGCGATAGGCCGCCGGTTCGAGCCCATGAGCGTCGCGCAGATGCCGGCGCAACATCAGGCCACGAAACCCGCATTCGAGACAGACGACATGGTCGTGCTGCACCGATCGCCTAATCGGGACCGCCGGCACCAGCGCGACCGGATCAGGCGCGCTCCGGCCAAGGCCACTGAGCGTGCGATGCACCGTTGCAATCGGTCCCTCAAGCTGATCGACGGCGATACTATTTTGCGCAACATAACTACTGACGATCTCCGCTATCAGGCTGGGATCAACTTTCTGCGCACTGCTGTCATCGGCCATATCTTCTGCCTCAACGTCGTTGGCTGGGGTCTATGTAGTCGAGCATGGTTCGTTTGCAATTTCGCAAAGCGAGAATATTTGCAGTTTCTCGGCGAGCTTCCGCGACCAAAGTCAGCGCGGCGAGAGGGGTCGCGTCGCACGGGTGGTGGAAATTTGACGGTGGCGTAATCTCCTAATTCGCAACGTGAAACCCGACGGTTGGCGCCGCTGGAGGAGATCACGCCATTACGAAGGATATCGCGATCGCGGACGCGATTCCATTGCTGGGTGCGGATTGGTTTGATCCGTTGGAGGCTGGGATCCGCCAGCACATCCGGGGCTTTATTGAGAACTTGCTAGAAGAAGGGCTTGTCCCGACTTTGCGGCGCGGCCGGTATGACCGAAGCGCCGAGGCAGCCGGGCATCGCAACGGCCACCGGGACCGCCAGTTGCTCGGCACATTCGGACCGATGACGGTATCGGTTCCGCGGGCACGGGTGACGGGCAACAATGGCAGGCAAGCGGAGTGGCGCAGCCAAACGCTGCCGGCCTACAAGCGTCTGACGGTGCAGGCCGAGCGGCTGATCGCTGGTGCCTATCTGGCTGGCACCAACACGCCCGGCGCGCCTTGGCGGCGCTGTTCGGCGGGGCGGTTGGCAAGGACACCGTCAGTCGGACTTGGCACAAGGTGCAGTGCGACTGGGAGGCTTGGCAGAAGCGCGATCTTGCCGGGGACGACGTCGTCCGCCTGATCCTCGATGGTACGGTCGTCCGCGTTCGCTTCAACCGGAAGGCGACCAGCCTCCTCGGTGTTGGTGGCGCTGGGCGTTCGTCGTGACGGCCAGAAGGTGCTGCTCGCCTTGCGTAACATGGGCGGCGAAAGCGAGGCCGCCTGGCGGGCTCTCCTCGACGACTTGGTGGCCCGTGGGTTGGCGGTGCCCGAGCTGGTCATCGTCGACGGCGCGTCAGGTTTGGAGAAGGCCATCGCCGCCCTGTGGAACGACGTGCCACTCCAGCGCTGTACGGTGCACAAGCACCGCAACCTGCTGGCCCATGCGCCGAAGAAGCTTTACGAGGAGATCAGCGCCGATTACGCCGACATGATCTACGCCAGGACAGTCACCGAGGTGGATGCTGAGCGCAGGGCGTTCCTGCGCAAATGGCGCCTGCGCTGCCGCCCGGTCGCCGACAGCCTGGACGAAGCGGGCGAAAAACTCTTCACCTTCGTGCGCTTCCCGAGCGACCAATGGAAGTCGATCCGCACCACCAACGCCATCGAGCGTCTGCACGAGGAGTTCAAGCGACGCATCAAGACCCAATGCATGCTGCCCTGCGCCGACACCGCTTGCATGCTGTTCTGGGCGTTATTGGCCAGCGGGCAGATCACGCTGCGCAAAGTTGACGGCTGGAAGATCCTGCATGTCGCCCCTGCCGAGCACATTCTTGATCTGGTGGCATAAGCCAATAACATCCCCGCTGGAGATGACCGCCATCGCCAATTTCCACCAAGTTCACGACGCGACCCCTGGAAGACTTCGTACCAATACCTCATCGGTCGGGAACCGAAGACTTCATCAAGAATTTCCGTCAGTTGCGGCATGTTCTGCAGCAGCTTGGCCGGCTCGGCGAAGCGCGGATCCGTCAGTAAATCGACACGGCCGATCGCTTCGCCACAGCGGCCAATTTGTCGGGTGTGACGATAAGAACGGACCATGTGTCATCCGCAGCGCGGTACACATTCAACGCCGCATTTGCGGGATGCTTTCGGTCGTGCAGCCCGAAAAATATGGCCTCGCACAGCGCAGCCTGGATCGAAACGCTCGCCGACCAGACGCCCTCGGCGAGGAGCGACGTCGTGACATAGGATCCCTTGCCGGTGCGCTCGCGATGATAGAGCGCTGTCACGATCGCGGAATAGAGGCCGACGGCGGTCGCATTGTCGCCGCTCCCGCCCACCGGCCAAGTCGGCGGCGCGCCGGCGTCGCGAGTCATGGACAACAATCCGCTTCGCGCCCAGTACGAGGTGATGTCGAATCCGGGAAGATCGGCGTCTGGACCCTTTTCGCCAAAGCCCGTTAGATCTGCATAGATCAGCCGCTGGTTCCACTGCGCGACATCGTCATATTCGAGCTTCAACTTGTTGCGTGCGGGGTGCGGCGTGTTGACGATGAGTACATCGGCCCACTTTACCAGCCGCTCGAGAACCGGCCGAGCGCTCGGCGATTTCAGATCAAGCGTGATGCCGCGCTTGTTGCGGTTGGCCAGATGCCACTGATAGGGATCCTCCGCTTGCGGCTGCGGCGGGAGCTTGTGCCCGTTTCTCCAGGGATCGCCCGTGGGCGGCTCTACCTTGACGACCTCGGCGCCGAAGTCGGATAGGATAGTCGCCGCACCTGGTCCGGCGATGAAGCTCGCAAAATCAACAACCTTCAGCCCGGAAAAGATGTTGGGGGACTCTGCCATTCAGAACCTCCTGTCCAGTGTCATTCGCCGGCTTCGAATTGGGTCGCTGGCGGTAGTGTGCGAATAAGGTGCGAGTGATTCTTGCAACAAGAGATAGCAAGTCGCGTAAATTTTGATTGGCCATAGACCGCGGGAAAGCGGGGCTCAGAGTATGCAGCTGCCTTATCATCTGAGCGTGGACGTCGTCCGACCGTATCCCCCAGGCGGGGGATCGATGGACGTGTGTTGGGGGATTCAAGCGTGCTCACGGTGCCCGCAAGGTCGACGATTGCCGCGGCGTCATGACGACGTGGCCAGGTTCCGAGTCAGTACCTCGACCTTGCGGTTCAATGCCATGATCAAACCGTCAATGCCTTCGCGCTGAAGGATCGAATGGAATTCCGACCGTTGCGTCGCGAGCTGACTAATCGAGCCGTCGAGGTATACGTCGGCGATTTGCCTAGCGCCCCCGTTTTGAAGCATCCGGTAGCTGAGGCTCACCGTATCCCCTTTTGACTTGACGATCCTGGTTTGCACGATCACCTCCGCCGCATAGGGCTGCTCGCCGGTGACCTGCAGCTGCTCATCCGAATAGCTATCGAACCGGTCAGCATAGGTCGCCGCGATGTAGTGCCCGAAAGCCTCCGTCACCTGCTGCTGTTAGGCCGGAGAAAGCGTGGCCCAGGACGGGCCTACCGCGAGCCGGGCCATCAGGGATAGGTCGAATAACCTCATCACCACTGGCGCCAGCCTTGCGTAGCGGCCGCTTTGTCCGAGGGTCGGACCGCCCTTCATCGTGGTTAGCAAGGTGTCGTAAAAGCTGTGCACGCTGTCCTCCGGGCCCAAGGACAGTGCCGCGGTAGACTCCGCGGAAACCGCGAACGTCAGCAATAAAGATAGGCCCATGCCCGCGACCTTATGCGCTTGAAGAGATGGCCTGATTGGCTTGCTCATGGTTCGCGCTCCTCACTCTCTCCCATTAATCGCCCCTATTCGACGCGATCGAAATCCCCGCGGTTCCAGGTCACCAACCCGAATGGTCTTGCAGCGAATTGCGGTGCCTTGCGATCAAGCTGGTCAAAGAGAGGCGCTTCATTTAGGGCGCCTTCGGCCATTGCGAGATTTCCTTTCCGAATTCCGCAGCCACGGGTGAACCGGAGACGCAATAACTAGACACGATGCAGCCGGCACTGTCTGGTGAAATTCAGTGAGCTGAGGTATATCGTCGTAAGCCGTGGTCAGATCACTACGCCGCGCAGGCGTGAGCCACATTCGCTACCGCCCTCTCAGTCCGCGCCATAACGCTGCGGCATCGCATCTTGCCGTGGCGTTCCATCGCGGTTTCAAGGTCTCGTTCTTCGTGCACCGGCCGACGCCGGAACAGCGAACAGCGCTATTGCCCTGAGGCTTCAGTCCGCAGCGACGCCATATGCCGACCAGCAACCAGGCCGCCCACAGTCACCATCCAATCTGGTCGTGTCCGTCAAGGAGGTGTAAATCGGAGCGGAGTTTGAGGTGGCCATCGGTCAGGCGGCCAGTGGTGGAAGTTTGGCCGGATCGGCGTCGATTAGCGGCAGCGTCAGCTCAGCCATTCCCTCGATCTGCATGTAACGGCACTGGAGTAGCCACTCATCGTTCTGCTCGAGCAGGACGGCGCCGATCAGCCGAGTGATGCTGGCCTCATTGGGGAAGATGCCGACGACATCAGCGCGCCGTTTCACTTCCTTATTCAGCCGCTCCAACGGATTTGTCGAATGCAGCTTGGTGCGATGCTGGGCCGGGAAGGTGATGTAGGCCAGCACATCGTGCTCGCTGTCGTCCATCAGCGCGGCGAGCTTGGGCCAGCGCGGCCGCAGCTGATCGGCAACATGGCGCCAGGTCTGATGCGCGGCCTCGGCATCGGCTTGCAGAAAGGCCTGGCGGATCGCGGCGGCGACCATGGTGTGCTGGCCTTTGGGTACGTGCGCCAAGGCATTGCGCATCCAATGAACGCGGCACCTTTGCCAGGTCGCTCCGAGCACGCGAGTGATCGCGTGGCGCAGGCCGTCATGAGCGTCGGAGATCACCAGCTTGATGCCCTTGAGACCGCGTTTGACCAGGCCCTTGAGGAAAGCCGACCAGAACGGCTCGGCCTCCGAAGGACCGATGCCAAGGCCGATGATCTCGCGCCGGCCTTCGGTCGTGACCGCCACCGCGATTATCGCGGCGACCGAGACGATGCGGCCGCCGTCGCGGACTTTGAGGTAGGTGGCGTCGAGCCACAAATACGGCCATTCGCCGTCGATCGGCCGGTCGAGGAAAGCGTTGACTCGTTCATCAATGTCCTTGCACAGCTTGGAGACCTGGCTCTTCGAAATACCGGACAGCCCCATCGCCTGGACCAGCTCGTCGACCCGCCGGGTCGAGACGCCGCCGATCCAAGCCTCCTGGATCACCGTGACCAGCGCCTTCTCGGCGGTCTTGCGCGGCTCCAGAAAGGGCGGGAAATACGAGCCCTGGCGTAGCTTGGGGATCCTCAGCTGAAGCGAGCCGAGCCGGGTGTCGAGGCTGCGCTCGCGATAGCCATTGCGGTAATTGAGCCGCTCGGCGGAGCGTTCGTGCCGCCCGGCGCCGATCACGCCTTCGACATCGGCTTCCATCAGAATTTGCAGTACCGCCTCCGCCACGGCTCGCAGAAAATCGCCATCGCCGCTCTTCTGCAGCAGCTCGGCCAGCGCCATTCTCTCATCGGTCATCGGGTCCTCGGTAGGCTTGGGATGGGTGTTACAACGCCACCTTAGCCGACCCTCCCCGGTGACCACCCGTCGCTCACGCGCGCGCCGGGCTCCATGTAATCGGGCATTGCGCCCGGCGCGCGCTCACCCTCGAATTTCCACCACCACCAAGGACGCTAACTCCAATCTTCAGAACGGCGTGCACGACGTTGCGGCCTGGCGCCAGTTGGTTGCTGCGGCTGGTAGGAAACGATATCGTCGCGTAGCAGACCAAAGGTCAGCCGGAGCAGGAAGATGATCCGACGGCTGCAGGACCAAGCGGATGATGGCGGAACAACAGGTGCGATATGGCCCCTCCGGCCGCCAACAGAGCTAGGAACGCTACCAGCTGGTTCCCCGCAGCGGCTTCAAGGACCGCTCGCACTGCCGGATCCCATTCAAATCGTCGTGAACCCTCGTCGAGGTTCTATTTATTGTGAGCCCGCTCTGCGGAGGGCGGCGAGGATCGCCCATTGGCGCGGCGGCGCCTCGACGAGGACGGTCGCGGTCATGCCCGAGCTGACCAGCACCCCCTTGGACACCTCGTCGATATGGATGCGCACCGGGATCCGCTGGGCGAGCCGCACCCACTCGAAGGTCGGGTTGGGATTGACGAGCAGCTCGGGACCGTCGGGATTGTCACGATTGGTAATGCCGCGGGCGATGCTCTCATATGGCCGTGCAGTGCGGGAGAGCCGTCCAGCAGATGGATCTCGGCCTGTTCACCCACCTTTACGGCCGGCATTTTGGTTTCCTCGAAATAGCCTGTGACCCGGTAGGAGTCACTATCGACCAATGCCTCGACCTTGGTGCCGATTGACGCGTAATTGCCGACTTCGAGGGTCAGGTTGGTGAGAAACCCGTTGACCGGCGCGCGCAGCACGGTGCGGTCGAGGTTTAGCTGGGCCGTCGAGCGGTCCGCGACCGCTTGCTGGCAGGTGGCGGACGCAGAGGCGCCGGTCAGCTCGGCGGTGTCGCGCGCATCGTCGGAGATCGCGATCGTCGTCAGCTTGGCCCGCCGCGCGGCCTGCTGCCCGGCGTTCTCCATATCCGCCTTGCGGGCGGCGACGGTTGCGTCAGCGAGTGCGAGGGCGCGTGTATAGCGGGCCCGGTCGATGACCATCAGAATATCGCCTTTGTGGACGAATTGGTTGTCCTTGACGCGAACCTCATCGACATAGCCGGCAACGTCCGGCGCGATATTCACGACGTCGGCTTGAACGCGCGCGTCACGGGTCAATGGCGAGAACAGGTAATAGGTCCAAAGCTCATACCCGCCAATGCAGCCGGCGGCGGCAATGACGAGGGTCAGCAACACGCGCGCTATTTTTCTCATCGCAGCATCCCTCAGTGCCCGGTAAACAGAACGAGCCACGAAAACAGGCAGGCCAAAAAAGCGAGCCGCACCAGCGAGGGATGCCAAACAAGGCGATAGAAGCCTAGCGGCGACGCGATGCGGTCGATCACCAGGAACAACAGAACAGACGCCAGAAAATAGAGCAGCAGCGAGGGCACACCCGCGCCGAAGAGAGCGGTTTCACGCAGCATCGCGGATCACCTGCCAGCTGGGTTCAGGGAAAACTTGAGCGCACCCGCATTCCAGCAGGCCGGCCACATAGCGATCGGAAACACCAACGTCGGCCACCGCTGGGAAGGGCTCGGCGCCATCCGGCTCCCAATGCTCACGCAGCGCATGGCGGGCGGCAAGGAGACGGCTGCCAGCCGCGAGATCGGCCAGGTCATCGGGTTGATCGGGGCGCAGATGGCTCTGCAGCTGGTCGAAAGCCTCCGCAATCCGGGTCTCGAATTCGGCGAAGCCGATCGGGCGGCGCGGCGCAGTCAGACGATCGACCGCCTGCCGGGTGACACGCAGGAAACGCAGTCGGGCGGCCGCAGGCGTCTCCGGAGCAACGACGGCCCACAGGGCGAGGGTGACGCCGACGGCAAACACCGCGGCGATGGAGGTGTTGAGCAGGCCGACCGGATCGTAGACCATATGGTTCTGAAATTGGCCAACCGAGGCGAACAGGAGGGAAGACAGATAGCCGATCAGCATGGCCTTCGGGTTCGGCTTGGACATCAGGAACGCGCAGCCGAACAGCATCGGCCCGACGATCAGCGCGAATATCGGGAAGCCGTAAGCAAGCGGCAGCAGTATCTCGACGATGACGAAGGCGGGGACCGTCGCTAGCGCGAAGATCATGGTTGCCGCCAGCGCGAGCGGCGCCGCGTGCCCCGTCGTCGCGACCCGCGCCGTCGCGACCGCCGCGAGGATCACCGCTGTCGAGCCGTGCGGCCAACCGCTGAGAATCCAGAAAGAGCTGACGAAAATCACCGCAAGGGCGGCGCGCAACCCCGTCCACAGCGCCGCCGTCAGGTCGTTGGCGCGGCTGAACGGGATCCGGCCCGGAACAGGGGCGCTCCCGGAGGTGCAGGCTTCATATGCCTCGGCGTAGGCGCTCACGGCAGCGAACAGCCCACGCAACCCGGAAATCGCCGCGTCCCGCCGCGGGGCAACGCTATCGCTTGATGGCGTTAGGAATAACAGGTCGGCGAGGCACCGGCGCGCGTCTGTCTCGCGGAGTTTGTGATGCAGGCCGGCGGCGTCGATGGCACCCGATTGCCATAACTTCAGCGCCGAAACTGCACCGGCAAGGGTGTCGTCTATCCCGGGCCCGAGCGGCGGCCGATCCGGTGCGCCGGAAATATCCAAGCTGCTCGCCGAGCGACTGCGCGGCGCGGACGACTCGCAACAGCGCAACGTTCATCAACCGAAGAGCGCTGCTCCGGCCGCGAAGCTCGCGGTCCTCGAATATTGCCGCCGCGCGCTGGTTCTCGATCGCGATTGCCCGGCTCACCAGCGACGCGGTCGATTTCCCTGCATCGCCGCCGAGCAGCCAGGTAACGTGATCCGCAAGCGCTTAGCGTGCCACCGCCACCGATTTCCAGAGAGCGGCAACGGCAGAGCTTGGCAACACGATGCGGTTGACCGCGGCCGCGACGATGATGCCGACAGAGATTTCGCTGACCCGCGCGGTGGCGGTATAGAAGGCATTGCTACCGTCGAGGACGCCGGGAATGCCGACGATCGCCGCCCTGTAGCCGGACAGGACAAACGCATAGGCCGAGAAGTTTCTCGCGTATTGCGAGCCGAAGGTGCAAAGCCCGATCCATATCGCGAGCGTGCCGAGGAACAGGACGCGCTCCTGTGCGAAGAAAGCGACGAGGAGCAGTGCGACCGCGGCGCCGATCAGCGTGCCGACAACGCGGTAAAAGCTTTTGGCGAGAACCGGCCCGCTCTGCTGCGCCTGCGAGACGATGAAAACCGTCAGCAGCGCCCAGAGCGGCTGATCGAGGTTGAAGGTGAAGGCGATCAGCAGGGCGATCAACCCGGATGCTGTCGTCTTGGCGGCAAAGATCATCGCGGAAGCGAGCTGTTGGTCTAGCGCCATTAAAACAGCAAGCGTCCGGATCGCCTGGTTAGCTCCGGTAAGCGGCGGTATACCGTCGTGAGCGACGACCGAAAGGACCGCTCCGGCTGTTTGATGGATGGACGCGCGATCTCATTTGGCTCGTTTCGTCTATTTGCGAGCCAGCGGTTGCTGCTCGAAGCCGATCAGCCGGTACGGCTCGGCAGCCGCGCTTTTGACATTCTCGCCGCGCTGGTCGAACGCGCCGGCGAGGTGTCGAGCCAGCGGTTGCTGCTCGAAGCCGATCAGCCGGTACGGCTCGGCAGCCACGCTTTTGACATTCTCGCCGCGCTGGTCGAACGCGCCGGCGAGGTGGTTTCCAAGGAAGAACTGATCGCCCGGGCCTGGCCAACGACGACCGTCGAGGAGGGCAACCTCAAGCTGCAGATCAGCGCGTTGCGTCGGGCGTTGGGCGATGGCGGCGCCGCTCGATTCATCGTCACCGTGCCCGGGCGCGGCTATAATTTTGTTGCGCCTATAAAACTGTATTAGCTTGAACTTAAGCTGACAGTCGTTGTTGGTTTCCGAAACGGAGCCGGAGGGTGGGCGCGGTTCTCACCCGGAGTTGGGACCGCGACCCGCCCTGCCGGCGGGACGGAGATCACGACCTATGACCCAGGACCAGAAGATTATCCGAGCGAAGGTTGGGCTGCTCGAACTGGCCAAGCAGCTCGGCAATGTCAGCCAAGCGTGCAAAATGATGGGGTACAGCCGCGACAGCTTTTATCGCTTCAAGGAGCTCTACGACAAAGGCGGCGAGTTGGCGCTGCAGGAGATCAGCCGCAAGAAGCCGATTCTGAAGAACCGCACCCCGGTCGACATCGAACAGGCGGCGGTCGAGATGGCGATCGAGCAGCCCGCCTGGGGCCAAGTGCGCGTCTCAGACGCCCTGAAGCGGCGCGGGCTGTCGGTTTCGCCCGCCGGCGTGCGCTGCGTGTGGCAGCGCCAGATCTCACCTCGATGAAACTCCGCCTGAAGGCGCTCGAAGCCAAGGTGGCACAAGATGGGGTTCTGTGACCGAGGCGCAGATCGTCGCGCTCGAGAAGGCCAAGGCCGACAAGGAAGCCCATGGCGAGTTCGAGAGCGAATGCCCCGGCTATTGCGGCGCCCAGGATACCTTTTATGTCGGCACCCTGAAGGGCGTGGGCCGGGTCTATCAGCAGACCGTGATCGACACCGATGCCAAGGTCGCCTTCGCCAAGCTTTATGATCGTAAGACCCCGATCACCGCCGCCGAGATCCTCAATGACCGGGTGGTGCCGTTCTACGACGAGCACGGCATCCGGTTGTCGCGCATGCTGACCGATCGCGGCACCGAGTTTTGCGGCACCCAGAGCCACGAATACGAGCTCTATCTCGCAGTCGAGGACATCGACCACAGCCGCACCAAGGCCAAGAGCCCACAGACCAATGGCATCTGCGAGCGCTTTCACCGCACCGTCTTGGACGGGTTCTATCGGATCGCCTTCCGCAAGAAGATCTATCGTATGATCGACGAGCTGCAGGCCGATCTCGATGCCTGGCTGGTCGACTACAACGAGGTCAGATCGCATCAAGGCCGCTGGTGCTTTGGCAAGACCCCGATGCAGACCTTTCCTGACGCACTCCCCCTGGCAAAGGAGAAACTCATGGCCGCCTGACCACAACCAACAGCCACACCGAACCCCAAGCAGCCAACAGCGTCTGTCAGATCAAGTACTGACTAATACACCTAAACCGCGAAGCGGAGTCGTACAGTACGCCATCCCCAACGGTCGCCGCGACGCGGCCGCACAACCTGCCGTTTGCGGTTACGCGGATGATCGGCCGCGAAGACACCGTGGCGTCGCTCGTCTCGCGCTTGGCGCGCGACCGGCTGGTCACAATTGTCGGCCCGGGGGGATCGGTAAGACAACCGTCGCTCTCGCCGTCGCCGAGGCGACGGTGTCCGCCTATGAACACGGCGTCTGGCTGATCGACCTGGCGTCCGCTCGCCGAGCCGCCGCTGGTGGCGGAGCACGGCAGCATCCGTGCTCGGCCTCGAGATCCATGCCAAAGACCCGCTGCCGGGCCTGGTTGCCGGCCTCGCTGACAAACGGATGCTGCTGGTCATCGATAATTGCGAGCATCTGATCGATGCGGCAGCCAACCTGACCGCGATGCTTCTCAGAGGTGCACCGGGCATTAGCATAGTGGCGACCAGCCGCGAGCGGCTTGGCGTCGACGGTGAGCGCGAGTACCGGCTCCCCTTGCTAGCCATCCCACCGCCGTCGTCGCGATTGACCGCCGCCCACGCGCTGGCCTTCCCTGCCGTGCAGCTGTTCGCCGAGCGGGTATCCGCGCTCATCGACGATTTCGAAATGAGCGATGCCGACGTGCCACTCGTTGTCGAGATCTGCCGCAGTCTCGATGGGTTGCCGCTGGCGATCGAGTTCGCCGCCGCTCGGGTCGAGGTGCTCGGGATCCGTGGACTTGCCATGTCTGTCGCGAATGAACCCCGACCCGCGTCGAACGGCGAGCGCAGCTTCGCCTTTGGCTCGCTGCGCCTGCTTCCAAGCCAGCGGCTGTTGCTCGACGGCGACAAGCCGGTGCGGCTCGGCAGCCGCGCGTTGGACCTTCTCGCCGTTCTCGCCGAAAGCGCCGGCCGGGTAGTTCCCAAGGAGGAGTTGATCGCTAAAGTCTGGCCGAACCTCTTCGTCGAGGAGAGCAATCTGAAGCTCCAGGTCTGGGCGCTGCGCCGTGCCCTGGGCGACGGCCAGGGCGACGCTCGATACATCGTCACGGTACCCGGTCGCGGCTATGAATTTGTCGCCCCAGTCCGGCGCACGGCAGAGCCTCCGACCCCGCAATCGCCGGCAGTCACCGAAGCGGGGAAACACAATCTGCCGGTCGCCGTAACGCGGATGATCGGCCGGGACGAAACCGTGGCGGCGCTCGTCTCGCGATTGTCGCGCGAGCGGCTGGTGACGATCGTGGGGCCTGGCGGGATTGGGAAGACGACGGTCGCTCTCGCAGTAGGGGAGGCGATGGTGCCCGCCTATGAACACGGCGTCTGGCTCATCGATCTAGCGCCGTTCGGCGACCCGGACTTGGTGCCGAGTGCGATTGCCACAGCGATTGGCGCGGAAATCCGCGGGCATGATGCGACGGCGGAACTCATCGCCAAGCTCAACGACAAGCGGATGCTGCTGTTGCTCGACAATTGCGAGCGTGTGATCGACCCGGCAGCCAGGCTGGCGACAGCACTTGTCAGGGGCGCGGCTGGCATCAGCATTCTGGCGACCAGCCGGGAGCCGCTGCGCGTGGCGGGGGAGCGAGAGTTTCGCTTAGGCCCGCTTACCACTCCGACTCCGTTCGCGGTCGTCACAGCTGCAGAGATCCTCGCTGTTCCTGCAGTGCGGCTGTTCGTTGAACGTGCCAGCGCTATCGTGGAGGACTTCGCGCTGACAGACGCAAACGCCCCGCTCGTCGTCGATATTTGCCGAAAGCTCGACGGGCTGCCGCTGGCCATTGAGTTTGCCGCCGCTCGGATCGATCTGCTGGGCATCCGCGGGCTGGCTGCGCATCTAGGCAACAGCTTACAGTTCCTCGGAACCCGACGCCGCACGGCAGCACCACGGCACAGAACGATGCGGGCCGTTATCGATTGGAGCTACGGGCTGCTGACTGCGGACGAGCAGCGATTTTTCCGCCAGCTGGCGATTTTCGCCGGCAGCTTTACAGTCCAAGCTGCCGCAAGTGGAGCGGGTGACCCGGCACAGCCGTGCGTCGATGCGATAGATCCGCTCGCCGGCCTGGTCGCGAAGTCCTTGGTGGTCGTGAACATTAGCGGCGCCGAACCGCGCTTTCGGCTGCTCGAAACGACCCGGGCCTTCGCGCTCGAAAAGCTTGGCGAGGGGGGCGAACTAGAAGCGGCCGCCCGCAGCCACGCCAAATTTTACCGCGAGCTGCTCCAGTTTACCGCTAAGGATGAGGCTGACGTTGACGATTGGTCCACCAGCCGCGCGGCCGAAATCGACAACATTCGAGCGGCGTTAGCGTGGGCCTTCGTCGCTGGGGGCGATCCGTCGATTGGGGTGGAGCTTGCGGCCGCTTCCGTGCCGGTCTGGCTTGAGATTTCGCTGCTCGACGAGTGCCGCCACTGGACGGAGGCGGCGCTAGCCCGCCTCGATGATGCTGCCGCTTTAGCAACGCGCGCGGAGATGGTGCTGCAGTGTGCCTTTGGCTACTCGTTCGTCGATACTCAGGGTTGGAGCGGCAAAGCACGCGCGGCGCTGATGAGAGCCAGTGAGCTTGCAGATAGCTTTCAGGACATCGACTATCAGGTGCGAAGTCTTGCTGGTCTGGCTATTCTTTGTACTCGAGTCGAAGATTACCAGGGTGCCCTAGCCATCGGTCGCCAAGCCGAGGAGATTGCCAAAGGTTCCGCCGACCCGATCGGTCGTTCGATAGCGGACTGGATGCTCGGTGTCGCGCTTCATTTGCTGGGCGATTATGCCGAGGCGTTGGCCCACGCCCAGAGCGCAGCCCACGCGACCGCTGTACCTGTCGTGCGACGAAGCCATATCGTGCGTCTGGGAAGGGACAGTTTCATTTTGTCCCGGTGCACGGTCGCGCTCATTCTTTGGGCGCAGGGCCTGCCCGACCGATCGGCTCAGACCGCGCGGGATGTTCTGGCCGATGCCAAGGTTGCGGGATCTTCTCTCTCGCTATGTCTCGCGCTGACTTGGCGTGGATGCGTGGTTTCGCTTTGGCTCGGGGATACCGAGACCGCCGAACGTTCGACTGTTTTGCTCAAAGATCTAGCCAGGAAGTACAACTTGAGTAGCTATTATGCTTACGGTCTCTGCTTTGAAGGTCAGCTGTCTGCCGGAGGCGGCAATGTCGCGGGCGCGGCGCGGACGCTTCGCGCAGGTCTCGCTGGATTGCGCCGGGCCCAGTCTGAAGGCCATTACACAGCATTCCTCGGCAGCCTGGCCGAGGAAATGCGGCGGCTCCGGATTTTTGGACAGCGGGATAAGCTAAAGGCTGACCGGTCCAAAAGGACGTGAGAGGTGGGCGTAAAGCGGAAGCAGCACAGCGCGGAATTCAAGGCGCGAGTAGCGACGGCGGCGCTGTCGGGGGAGAAGACCCTGGCGGAGCTGTCGGCGGAATTTGGGGTTCATCCGACGATGATCAGCGGCTGGAAGCAGGAGCTGGTGAAGCGTGCGGCGAGCTGTTTGCGCGCGGCAGCAAGGCCCCGGCGGTTGAGGACGCGCAGAAGGTGATCGACGATCTGCACCGGAAGATCGGACAGCTGCAGGTCGAGCGCGATTTTCTTGCCGGGCAGCCCGCCATCTCCCGATTGCTGAGAGGCGGGCGATGATTGTGCCGGAAGCGGGGCTGTCCGTAAGCCGGCAATGCATGCTGCTCGGAGTTGCGCGCAGCAGCTTTTATTACCGGTCTCGGCCGGAGGCCGCAGAGGAACTCGACCTTCTGGAGCGGCTCGACCGCATTTTCACCGACCATCCGGTCTACGGCAGCCGGCGGCTGCAGGTGGTGCTGTTGCGGGAGGGGGTTTTGATCGGCCGCCGACGCACCCGGCGGCTGATGCGGAAGCTCGGGCTATGGGCGGTCAGGCCGAAGCGGAACACCAGCCAGCGGCATCCCGAGCACAAAGTCTACCCGTACCTGCTGCGCGGCAAGACGATCGACCAGCCGAACCAGGTGTGGGCAGCTGATATCACGTACATACCGATGCGACAGGGGTTTTTATACCTGGTCGCGATCATCGACTGGGCGACCCGGCGGGTGCTGTCCTGGCGGCTGTCGAACACGCTCACGGCGGGGTTCTGCGTCGATGCGCTGAGCGAGGCCCTCGGCCGGTTCGGCAAGCCCGGTATCTTCAATACCGATCAAGGCGCGCAATTCACCAGCGACGAGTTCACCAAGATGCTGCGCGATCACCGGATCGAGATCAGCATGGATGGACGCGGGCGCTGCCACGACAACATCTTCGTCGAGCGCTTGTGGTGGACCGTGAAGCATGAATGGGTCTACTTGCGCCCGGCAGCCAACGGCATCGAACAAAAGCGCAGCCTTGGCGAGTTCTTCGACTGGTATAATCTACGGCGCCCGCATCAAGCGCTCGGCTGGCGGACACCGGACGAGGCTTACCGCGGCCAATCGACGGCGACGGCACGGGCCGCCTGACGCCATGCCGAGGACGTGCTGTGAATTTGTGGACAGTCGGCTGCGCCGATCCCCGCCTGACCGCGCCAGCGCGGTCCCCCATGGACAAGCCGGGGAAAGGCAGTGGCGCTTACATAGGCGCGGTTCGCAATATGCACCGCCCGGTCAGCGACCAGCCATTGCTCATTGGTGAAGAAAGCAGCAAAGCCGGTGGCAATCATTGCTACGAAGGCGAATATGGCCGTCGCCTTGTCTATCCAGTGTTTGGGTTCGGGTTTGGCGCGATTTTGTCCGGGATCGGGTTTTGGTTGTGTTGGTTCACCGCACGCCATAACGAGAAATTCTTTCTAATCGGATTACCTATTTTGTTTGCCGGTTGGCTGTCCCTCGCGTTTGCTGACATCACACAATCAGTCGTAGCGCGGTTTCCGCTTCTGACAGCGCACTTGTTGATGTTCCCTGATCGTCTCGGCATCGGCACCTAGGATCGCCTCGATGATCGCGTCAAAGGTAGGATCAGTTGCCTTGGCTCCGGGACGCGTTTTCTCGACGCGGCGGATAACCTCTTTATCGGGCGGTTTGGCTTTGGGCGGCACTCTGTCTTTGCCCTCATGCGGCCGGGTGTTTCGTGGGCTGAGGCCGAACCCAGCGTGACGACCTCAGCAACTCGCTATGAGCAGATCGACGAAATCGGGATCGCCGCGCGTATTGTGCCGGAACTCGAATTTGTTGACGTAGAGTGGCATGTAGGTATCCGACAACTTGTGATAAGTGCCGATCACCCCGCGCTTGAGCAGCGACCAGAAGCCTTCGATGTTTTGAGTGTGAACCGCACCGACGACGTACTGTCCTTTGGCGTGGTCAACGGTTTCATGTGGGTATTGAGGAGCGAGGCCGCGATAGCCGACCCATTGGTCGGTCGCGAGCAGACTTACCTTTTCCGAGACGACTTCGCGCACAAAGCCCTTGAGTGTCGCGCGATCAACGCTTTCGACGACCCGGGCGACGACCTTACCCTTGCGACTGATCGCGCCGACGATAGGCGTCTTGCCCGAACCGACGCCGCCAGTCCCGCTGCTCTTGAACCGATCACCAACGTGGCGGTTCTTGGCAAGACCGCCGACGGAGGTTTCATCAACCTCGATCTCGCCGAACAACTGGCCCTTGGCGCTGTTCTTCATCGCGACGCGAATGCGATGGCACATGTACCAAGCGGTTTCGTAGGAGCCGGTGCCGAGCATTCTGTGGATTTGGTGCGCGCTCATGCCCTTTTTCGAGTGGTACATGAGGAATGCGACTTTGAACCATTCGCGCAGGGGATATTTGGTGTTCTCGAAGATTGTTCCGGTGATGACGGAGAACCGATAGCCGTTCTTGTTGCAGCCCTTGCAGAGCCAATGGAAGGGACGGGATTTGACCTCCCATACCTTCGTATTGCCGCAGCGCGGGCAATGGATGCCGTCGGGCCAACGACGCGCGACCAGGAGGGTCTTGCAGTCGTCTTCGGTCTTAAACCGGGCGAGGAGTTCGTTGAATTTCCCGAGGCAGAATATAGCCATTCTGGCTTATGGTGTCAAGTGCCGGATAATCGCCCCAATTAGGTCACCTAACCCAACTTCCGCAGTTTGAATTTGAACAGCGTTGATAATCGATGGCTTGTAGGCCATTTTCAGACTGAGCCCACGCAAAATTGCGGTACCTAAATCAGGGGGCGACCATGGTCGCGGTCGAGCCCGTCGGCACCGGGGACGCGCAAACCATTGCGCCACGCGCTGGCGTGGCGGTCGGCACCTGAAACCATCAGCCGGTGCCGCACGGTCAGATAGACCGCGCGCTCAACATCGAACGAAAAGCGCCGATCGGCGAGCAGGCTGTTCCGTACATCGCGACACCCGGTCTCGGCCCATAGCCGGCCGAACACCAGATCGGGTCCGATGCTCAGACGCCGCAGTTCCGGCAATTCGCCGCGATAAAAGCTCGACAACACGCTTCAGCCGGTCGATCAGACCCGAGGCCTCGACCGCTTCGCGCCGGCCGAGCGCCGTGATGACGCGCTGGACATGACGGCCGCCCTCGCGCGCGTTCGCGACGCGGTCGAGATCCTCGTAGGCTCCGATCTTCTTGACGCGAATAAACATGGTGCTGCACCCTGCTCGCAGCAGCAGCACCCCGATTCTGCGATATAACGGCAAGCCTAATCCTGCAGTTCTATTGAATTTTTCTGCCGGACAGCCCCTTCTGGGCGGCTTGATGACACCCTTAGCATTTCTGAGGTCCTCATCCACAAAATTACCTAAAACCGTGGAAGTTGGGCTAAACGATCCCGTAAACAAGGAGCGTACGCCACAGCTCCCCAGTTTGGGCGTATCCCATAAATCATCTGGCTAAGCCTGTGGATTGTATTTTCTAATAAGCCCCTCAATTTCGTTTGCCTTTCGTTTGAACTAACCGGCAGCGTTGTTCCATCTGTCAATAATACCATAATGTTCCCAAACGATAACCTAAGCAGTTTTATCCTTATTTGGAAAAACGTATAACTTTGGCGCGTTGGTCCTAGGTCTGTAATTGCGTGCTGTAGTGCCTTCAAACCTTTTGCCGTACTCATATCTGCCAAAAATTGTGGTACATGTAGTACAACTCGACTTTATTTTTGGCGTCGTCAAGACGGTCGGCGTCCCGCATGGTGATGCATTGACTGCGTTCACCGTAAAGATAACCAAGACCACCAAACAAGACAGTGTTCAGAATAAAAATTCCTAGATTAGTGTTAAGGAAACGATACGCAGCTGCTAGTAAATGGCATATTCGACGTGATACTCGGCGAAGTGGGACTATCAGGTTCTGAAACGTTTCCGAGAGGGCCTGCATTATCAGCCCGACATGCACCCCGGCACGTGGTTGGCCAGTCTTCCGTCCACCGGAAGATCATAACACTCCCCTGATCTGTTTCGAAGAAATCCGAGCGTCCGACCCTATACCGACCGCCGCCGGGTTTTGGTTGGGCGAACACGGTGCTCGCCAACGTCAAGATCGGGTAGGTCGGGTTTCCACCGAGGGCGTGTGAAAACGTGCTAACGTGGTAGTTTAGTGTCCTGCTATTGGGGGATGGCGGGATGAAACGTTTCGTGGAAGGCGAGGACCGGCTGCAGGGAGTGTTGCTGCCTCACTGCCTGGATGACTATGTGACGGAGAACAACCCGGTCCGGGTGATTGAAGCGTTCATCGACGAACTGGATCTGGCGACACTGGGCTTCGAGGGTGTCGTCCCCGAGACCACCGGGCGCCCCGCTTACCATCCGGCGACGCTGCTGAAGATCTATCTCTACGGCTATCTCAACCGCATCCCGTCGAGCCGGCGCCTGGAGCGGGAGACCCAGCGTAACATCGAACTGATGTGGCTGATCGGACGCCTCATGCCGGATTTCAAGACCATCGCCGATTTCCGCAAGGACAACGGGCCAGCGATCAGGGCAACCTGCCGCCAGTTCGTAATGCTTTGCCGACGGCTGGACTTGTTCTCCGAGACCGTGATCGCGATCGACGGTAGCCGGTTCAAGGCTGTGAACACTCGGGACAAGAACTACACGCATGGTGCGATCGAGCGTCGTATGGAGCAGGTCGAAGCCAGTATCGCACGCTACTTATCGGCACTGGACACCGCCGATCGGCAAGAGGGCGAGGTCGCCGAAGCCAAATCGCTGCGGCTAAAGGACAAGCTCGCCCGCCTTAAGCAACAGATGCAGCACCTGCGAGAGATGGAGATCGCCGTTCAGGCCGCACCGGATCGGCAGATCTCGCTGACCGATCCAGATGCTCGCGCAATGGCAACCAGCGGCAAAGGCACCGGCATTGTCGGCTACAATGTGCAGACCGCCGTCGACGTCGAGCACCACCTGATCGTGGCGCACGAGGTGACCAATCTGGGCCATGACCGAACCCAACTCGTACCGATGGCGCTCAAGGCGCAGGAGGCGACGGGAAACGAGGAGATCACGGTGCTGGCCGATCGGGGCTACTTCAGCGGCGACCAGGTATTGGCCTGCGAGAACACCGGCGTGCTGCCCTTTATACCAAAGACACTGACATCGAGCAGCGCCAAACGCGGCCTCTTCACCAGGCAGGACTTCGTCTACGACGCCGAGAAGGACCATTACACCTGCCCGGCCGGCGAGCACCTGACGAGAGGGCCGGTTCGATCGGACCGCCGCGGCGACATCGACCACTACCGCCATCTGACCGCTTGCTTCACCTGTCCTCTCAAGCCCAAGTGTACGCCGGACAAGCTAAAGCGGATCAAGCGCTGGAAACACGAAGGTGTCCTCGACGCGATGCAAGCCCGGCTCGATCGGATGCCGGATGCCATGGGCGTGCGCCGGCAGACCGTCGAGCACCCGTTCGGCACCATCAAGGCCTGGATGGGCTCGACCCACTTCTTGACCCGCACCTTGAAGCGGGTCAGCACCGAAATGAGCCTCCACGTCCTGGCCTACAATATCAAGCGGGTGATCGCGATCATTGGTGTCGCACCGCTGCTGAAGGCGATCCGGGCCTGAGTGCCTGGATCAGCTCGCCGACCCCTGCCACAATCTGACTGCGGAGGGCGGCCCGCCGTCCTCTGCAAATGCGTTTTTCCACGGCCTCCACCCACCTGAGACGGACGCGCGGCGGCCGGCGAATGATGCAAATGGGGCATCAGCGCCCGAAGCCGTTGTGGGCACGAGCGACCGCACGGGGATCGAACCTAGTCGCTCCTTGATGATCGCACGAATGGCCGCTGGGGCAACCCCGCCGCCCCGCTCACCCGCGGTCCTGCAAAAACAGTCGCCACAGCCGGGACGCGAGAGCCAGCCCGAGCGCATCCGGAGGGCCGGCGGCAGCGGCGAGATCGTGGTTAAGCGGCGCCGGCATCGCGCATAAACACTTCCGCAGCTGTCGGGCAGCTGAACAGGACGCGACAGGAGAGTGGCTGCATCACTGCGCCAACCGATAAAGGTCCACACCACCGTTATAATTCGGCACATAGATCTGACCGCCGTCGACCACCGGCGGATCGAACTTGTTGAACACAAACTGGATGTTCCACCGCTGCGAATCCCAGAGGACCTTGAGCGATCCGTCCGCCGCGAGGTGCACCGGGTCGTAAATCAGGAGGCGGCCGTTGACGACGTTGGCATTCGCGTCGCCGTAGGGAATTGTACAGATGAGGAGTGCCGAGTTGGGGTCGGCGCCGTTGCTCGATCCCGAGCAAAAGCCGCCCGGCATTCCGCCCGGCGGCTTATCGCGCACGTCGTTGCTCGCATATTCATGGCCTTGGGCGACATAGGTCAGGGCACCGGTCGGGCTGACCTTCCATTTATGAAGTTGTGCATTCTCGCCCCAGGCGAAGATCACCCACGAGTTCAGCAACGGGTCGAAGAATTGCACCGGGGTCATGTGCAGATGCGCCGTATCGCCCCATGGAAAGAAGTTCAATGTCCGGGGATCGGTCGGGCAGGGATCGACCGGTCCGGGGCTCATCGTCAGCCAGACCGGTGGCGCCGCCAGCTTCCCGCAATTGGCCTTCGGGTCTGCGAGATCGGCTGACGTTGTTCCACCCAGGTTTGCCGTCTTGATCGGATAGGCGATGCCGTCCTTGCCGCCGGCAATGCAAACGCCGATCTGGAAAATGCACGCGGGACCGCCCGATCCGAAATCCTGGTCTGCCCATGCGCCTTGCGCGATTTGCGGGAAAACGAGAACTGTCGGCTGGCCTTGAGCATTGATCGTCGCCTGTAGCCTCGCGTTCTTCAATGCGATGTTGATCCTGCTGCCGACCGGTTGCATCAGGGCTTCGGAGGCGGCGCTTACGCCCGCAAGCCGCCGGCTCGACGCCGGCTTCTGCCCGGCTCTGGCGAAGTCGGTCCAGGGTGTCCAATGATCAACGACCTTTAGCGTGGCCTCGTTGGTTGCTGACGGCGGGGTGTAGCTGAGCTTGAGAAACGATTCACCAAATTGGCTGACACCGTCGAAGTCGCCGTTTCCGGTGATGACATAGAGAAAGCCTTCCGGATCCGCCGCGGCTCCTTGGCCGGACATCCACACCCCGGCTCCTTCGCCGGCAGTCAACGCAAGCATAGCGCTGACTTTGTTGGTCGCTACGTCAAAGGCAAAGCAATAGCCGGAGGCAACCCCCGCTTGCGTTTCAAAGATGGTGCCCGAACAGCCCAGCACCGTCTTGACGCCGTTGACATTGGTCTCGACGAGCGATGAGCGCTGTTTGCGCATCCCGGCGTTGAAGTCCTGATTGCCGCTCTTGCCGGCAATCAGGACAGGGGGAACGACCTCGCTCCCATCCGCCACGTTCACGACGAACATAAAATAGCGGGCGGTCTGCGGGTTGCCGCTCTTGTCGGGTGAGACCCAGCAAACCTGGTAAAGGCGCTGTGTGTCGGGGTCGATCACCCCGGTGGAAAGGCAGCCCCAAAACTGATTGATCCGATGAGCATCGATGCGCCCGGACCCGGTGACCGGCGTGCCCAGCGTCACCTGCCAGATGCCGGACCCGTCATGGGCGTCGACGCCGCGCACGATGTCGGCCATCGACGGCAGCACCAACACATCACGGGTTCCGCGGGCCGTCCTGACATTTGGCAGGACCAGCGGTTGCGCTTCCATGCCGCGCGCATCGCCAATAACCGGAATGATCGTCGCACGGGTGACACCCTTGGTCGCAACCGACGCCTGTGTCAGCTCCGTCTCATGGGAATTCCAGCCGCCGCGCGAGTTATCCGCCGACCGGGTCAACCAGGGCTGCATGGTTTGTGCCCCTGAGGTCTCGGCGACGCCAAAAAGAAACGCGACGAACATAAGAGAAAGATGGCAAGGCTTCATCTGTCCCTCCCCGGAGGCGTGTTAGAAAATTGCGCTCTCAAAGGTAGCATCATGGACCGTCGGGTTCGCCGATTGGGTTGGCATGGACTTGCCGGCCACGCGGACCGATTGCCAGTTCGGATTCCGGAAGATGATGCCCGGCGGGCTTGGGCACCGTCGGACAGGCCGCGAGGCCGATGGCGCTACCGCACCTCTGGCGATCCGGCACCGTTCTAAGCAAGACGGTTTTTTGAGGACTGATCCCATCAGTTCGAACCGAGCCGCGCCCCAGATGTCACGATAAACTACACCTCTTCCGCCAAGCAGGGCAGGTGAGCTGCTTCACACGCCGTATGAATTGTCTGTGACCGCTTTGTCTCGGTGCCCTCGTCGGTAAACTCAGCTTTCTGGCTGATCTCAACTGCCAGATTGGGTGTCCGTCCGCGCCGATTTCCGCATCGTCCTCGTCGGACCGGGACCCCGGGTCATCCTCTCTGTCTTTCATCCCGTCTCGTATGTTCTCGTTCGCCTTGCGCAATCTGATGAGGTGCGCAACGTCACCCCGCGTCGCGATGAGGCCGGCGCGCAGGCGTTCGCCCGGGAACGCCGAAGTCGGCGAAGCGCTGGTCGATCCTCTTTCCCCGCCGAGGGGAACACTCTATATTTCGGTGCGAACAGATCAGAAACAGAGCCGCTTCTCGAGAATGCAATCGCGATCTTCGGTTCCCGTCTATTTCCCGGTTACTCCAAATAATTTCCCGGTTCGGGGCAAAAAATTCCCGGTTATGCCGCGACGGGAATTCACCCGCAAGCCATTGACGAATCAGCCCCGTTTTCGGGAACGAACAGCCGCCGAAAGACTGAATTGACGAGATTTACGGTTATCTTCCCGGTTCACGGGAATTGGCGCCGGCATCGGTCTTACCCAGGGAGGAGAGGAAATGAACCGAACTCGATGGCAAGGTGGCGCTGATTTCGGGTGCCGCGCGCGGGATCGGCGCGGAGGCCGCGCGGCTGATGGCCGAGGCGGGGCCAAGGTCGGGCTCGGCGATGTTTTGGACGAACCGGGCCGGCAGACTGCCGCCGCGATCGGCTGCGTGCTGCCCTGCGGCCGTTATGCGCCCGAGGAAGAGGAAACCCTGAGCTGGCTGTTGCGCCAGTTCGCCGGCTGATTGGATCGAGAAGGCCTTAAACGCGGCGTCAGGGTTCCGGTAAAAACGAACCCGAAAGCATCTCGCCGAGGGTGAACGGACACTCGGCGGGCAACTCAGTCTTGGCAAGCCTCGTTTCCTCCACAGCATCATCACGCGCGTCGCCGTAGCTTTCGGTCAGTGCTGTAGCGACGAATGGACGAAGGCTCGGTGACTCGCACAGGAACTTCTCAATTTGGCGGCGCTGCTCGCGAATGGTCGCCAACCAGCTCTTCGGTCTCTTGTCACGTTGGCTCTGCCATTTCAGAAGATGCAAGAGAGGGACAGTCAATCGGCTTCCCAACTCCCGTCGATCGCTGCGTCTTAAGCTTTCGATCTCCTCGGCGATATTGGCGATGTCAAGGGCGGACAGGTCGCCGGCGCGTAAAAGCCGCGCCTGCTCGACGGTCCAGGCGAAGAAGTCTTCCTCGTAGTCCACGGCGTTTCGAGTCATTGGTGGGCGTTAATTCGGTCTGCTCATCGGCTTACCGCTCCGGCAGAAACGACCGCGATAGAACTTCGTCGAGAGTGAACGGGCAGGTCGCTGGGAACATGTCGTCGGCGAGGCCAGTCTCTGCGATCGCTCGCTCGCGGGCGATCGCGTAGGCTTGCGGCAGCATACTGCCGGCCGGCGGTTGTAGGCTTGGGGATTCCGAGAAAGCGTTCTCGATCTGAAGCCGCTGCTCTTCGATCGTCGCGGACCAGCTTCTCGACCTCGCCGAGGATTGGAAGCGCCATTTCAGCAAATGCATAATCAAAACCACCAGCCGGCTTTGGAGTTCCCGCCGATCGCTGCGTCCCATGCTTTCGATTTCCTCCGCGATATTAGCGGCATCGACAGCCGACAGATCGCCGGCACGCAACAGCCGAGCCTGTTCAATTGTCCAAGCGAAGAAATCCTCCTCGTAGAGAACCGAATTCTGTCTCATTGCCGCACCTCCGACGTCATCCTAACACATAAGCCTACGGGCCGGCCCCAGCACGCCGCTTGAGAGGCCGCGCGAAACTGGGCAGTGTGCGTGCCAGATAATCGGCAGATGGAAAAGCAGGAGGGGTCATGAAAATCGGTTTCGTCGGGCTCGGGATCATGGGCCATCCGATGGCGCTCAACCTGATCAAGGGCGGGCACGAGCTCTTCGTCTATGGCAAGCGGCGGCTGCCGGCCGATGTCCGCGAAGCCGGCGCCACCGTCTGCGACACGCTTGAAGGAGATCGCCGAGCGCTCCGAGATCGTCATCCTGATGGTGCCCGACACGCCCGATGTCAAGGAGCGTGCTGTTCGATGCCGGCGGCGTCGCCGAAGGGCTGTCGGCCGGCAAGATCGTCGTCGACATGAGCTCGATCTCGCCGATCGAGACCAAGGAATTCGCCGCCGAGATCGTCAAGAAAGGCTGCGGCTATGTCGACGCGCCGGTATCGGGCGGCGAGGTCGGCGCCAAGGCGGCCTCGCTGACGATCATGGTCGGCGGCTCGGAGAGCGATTTCGCCAAGGTCAAGCCGCTGTTCGACCTGATGGGCAAGAACATCACCCTGGTCGGCGAAGTCGGCGCCGGGCAGACCACCAAGGTCGCCAACCAGATCATCGTCGCCTTGACGATCGAGGCGGTCGGCGAGGCGCTGCTGTTCGCCTCGAAGGCCGGCGCCGACCCGGCCAAGGTGCGGCAGGCGCTGATGGGCGGCTTCGCCTCGTCGCGCATCCTCGAAATCCATGGCGAGCGCATGATCAAGCGCACCTTCGATCCCGGCTTCCGCATCGAATTGCACCAGAAGGACCTGAACCTGGCGCTGCAAGGGCGCCCGCGCGCTCAGCCTATCCTTGCCCAACACCGCGACGACGCAGGAACTGTTCAACGCCGCCGCCGCGCTCGGCGGCAAGGGCTGGGACCATTCCGGCCTGGTGCGCGTCCTCGAACACCTCGCCGGCCACGAGGTCGCGAAAGGCTAGAGCGACCGCGGTGCATCTCGTCGTCCCGCGAGCGGGACCCCGGGGAAGAAATAGGATAGCCAGCCTTCGCCGGTATGCGGGGAAGAAGGCTCAGTGCTTGGCCACGACCCAGCACGCGGTCGAGCGTCTTCACCGCGTTGTCGGGGCCGGGTGCGCTTTTCGTCGTAGGCGGCCGCGAGTCGGTCGTAGAGGCGGGCGACCGCGGCGTAGATGTCGCGCGACGGCGGGTTCTTTTCGAGAAAGTCGGAGATCTCCTCCATCTCGGCGACCCAGCGATAGGCCTTGTCGTACATCCGCGGAATGCCCGACCGCATCCGCGCGAGCATCTCGGGCTGGCTCTCGGTCAGCTCGGCGATCAGCGCCTCGCCGCAGCCAAAACGCGCCGCGCCCAGCAGCATTGCCGAGGCGATCGCGGTCGTCCCTTTGGTGATCCCGGCATAGGACATCTTCAACGCCGAGGCGGCGCCGATCGGCCCGTCGATGACCCGCCAATCGATCCCCCAATCGCGCAATACCGCGGTCTGCCCCGCGGTTGGACCCGAGGCGTAAATCGTCGGGCTGTAGCCCGGCCGCGGCGGCCCGCCGATAATCCCGCCATCGACAAAATCGGCGCCGGTGGGCGCGATGACCTCGCCGATGCGGATCGCGGTTTGCGGGCTGACCGCGTTGCAGTCGACATAGACCGGCTTGCGGTCGAGCGCCTTCAAAGCCGGCGCCAGCTGCTGCGCCAGCGCCTCGGCTTCGCCCGGCGGCAGGATCGACAAAAAGAAATCGGCGCCGGCGAGCAATGCGCGCTCATCGGCGGCCGGTTCCATGCCGGCGGCCCGCGCGCGCTCGGCGCTTTTCGCACTGCGCCCCGACAGCAAAGTGCGGACTGTGGCGCCGCTTTCGTGCAGGCGCCGGCCGACCCCGGCCCCCATCATGCCCTGAGCGATGATCGCGATAACCGCCATTACCCTGCCTCCAACCGAAATCCGTTGGGGTTCAAGGTATCGGGCGGGGCGGCTCCTGTGAAGGGGCGGGCGGGGCCGGGTCGAGCCAGCCCCGGCGCGCGACCCATTCCCGGGTACGATCGGCCGACCGCGCCGGGATCGGCGCCGGCATCGCGCCAGGCTTGGCGCAACGCGGCGATCTCGTCGAGCCGCAATTCCCATTCGGGCCCGATCCGGTGCTCGAAGCACCCGCCGCATCAGCGCCGCGAGGCCGGGGCTCTTGCCATTGGTCGAGATCGCCACCGTCAGATCGCCGCGCCGGATTACCGCCGCCGAATGGAAATCGCTGCGCTCGCGGTCGTCCTCGACATTGACCAGTACCCCGGCGGCCTTGCGCCACCCGGCGATATTTCGGCGGCGGCGGGCTCGGCGACGCCGGCGACAAAGACGAGCTGGGCCCGCGCAATCTCGGCGGCGCAGCGGCAGGCGCCGCCGCAGCCGCGCCGCCGGCCATCCCGACCAAGGCGGGCTCGGGCATCGGCGCATAGATTTCGAGCGCATCGGCGCCCGGCCTCGTCGAGCAAGGCGAGCCGGCGGCGGGCCGCCGCGCCGTCGCCGACCAATATGACCCGGATTTGCGCCAGATCGACGCTAATCGGCAGCATGAGGCCGAGCCCCGCTATGCGCGAGCGAGCGCTCGCTGCAACGCCGGCAGCCCGACGCGCTGGCAGAAATCGCCAAAACCTTCGCCGCGTCACGCCCTGCCGCATAAGAGCGCGAACAGCGGGTCGAAGGTTTCGCCGATCGCATCCAGCGCCACCTTGTCGACCAGTGTGCGTGTTGAGCCGCGTCCCCTCGAAATCGCCGCCGACAAACAGCGCGTAATAGCCGGGCATGCGGCCGACGATGCCGATATCGCCGGTATAGGGCCGGGCGCAGCCATTGGGGCAGCCGGTGATGCGGATGCTGAGCCGCTCGCGCTCCAGCCCGTAGCGCGCCAGCCGCTCTTCGATCGCGAAGACGATGTCGTCCCGCACCCGCTCGGCCTCGGTCAACGCCAGCCCGCAAGTCGGCAAGGCCGGGCAGGCGAGCGCCCAGCGCTCGGCCGGCAGCATGTCCTCGGCGAGCCGCACATCGTGCCCGCGCAGGATCGCGGTGATCTCTTCGCGATCCTCGGGGCGGATTTCGCTCAAGATGATGTCCTGGCTCGGCATCAGGATCGGATCGCAACCGAAAGCGGGCGACGATCTCGCGCAATGCGGTGCGGATGCGGGACGCCGGCGCCGTCGACGATGCGCCCGCTCGCCACCGGAATACCGAGATAGAGCTTGCCGTCACCCTGCTCGTGCCAGCCGAGATGATCGGGCACCGACAACGGCGGCAACGGCCGGCAGGGTTCGAGACGCTTGCCGAGATATTCCTCAGAGCCGCTCGCGCGCCCACGTCCTCGCCGTGCTCGGCGATCACGTATTTGAGCCGGGCGTGGCGGCGATTGCCGCGGTCGCCCCAATCGCGGTGCAGTTTGACCACCGCCGCCGCGGCGTCGAGCAGATCCTCGGGCTCGACAAAGGCGACCGGGGTCGCGAGCCGCGGATAGGTCTTCGGGTTGTTGTGGGTCATGCCATGCCCGCCGCCGAGCAGAAAATCGTAGCCGGCGAGCCGGTCGCCCTCCCACAGCGGCACGATCGCGAGGTCGTTGGTCAGCACATCGATTGTGTTGTCCTCGGGGATCGCGAGGCCGATCTTGAATTTGCGCGGCAGATAACGCTCGCCATAGAGCGGGTCGGGCGGCTCGGCTGCGGCGGCCTCGTCCTGCCATTTCTCGCCGTCGACCCAGATTTCGTGATAGGCGCCGGTCTGCGGCAGCAAATGGGTCGAGAGCCGCCGGGCGTCGGCTTCGAGCCGGTCATGCACCGGGTCGCGGATCGGCGCCGGCACGGTCGTCACCGTGCGCACGACATCGCCGCAGGCGGCCAATGTCGTCAGCAAGGACTGGTTGACCTCGGCGATCGCCGCCTTCAGGCCGGATTTGACGACGCCGTGGAATTGGATGCTCTGCCGCGTCGTGATTCGCAGCGAGCCGTCGGCCCAGTTCCCGGCGATCGCGTCGAGGCCGAGATACTGGTCGCGCGGTCAGCCGCCCGCCGGGGATCCGCACCCGCACCATGAACTGCCAGACCTTGCTCTCGCCGCGCTGTTTCAGCTCGGTCGCGCTGTCTCGGTCGTATCCCTGATAAATCCCGTGAAATTTGAGCAGCGCATACCCTTCCTTGTCGAACGGGTTGGCGGTGTCCGGCAGGTCGCGGGCGATATGGCCGCGCAGTTGACGGCTCTGCTGCTTGACCGCCTCGGCTTTGGAAATGTTGTCGATCTGAGCCATCTCGCCCTCAATTGGCGGGCGGCACCTACCGTCCGATAATGTGGATAATGTAAGATCACCGGCGGTGAAATGTCAATAGAACGATTATTAACATTATACTCCAGTAATATGACGCCATCCAGCGGACCTTCGTTCGCGTCCCGGCGAGAGCGCGGGGCTGGACTGGAGAGAAACGCCCGGTTGTCTCTAACACCTCCAACCTAGCTCGATGCTACAGCCGTCGCCGGAGTCGTCGATAAAGGCGATGACTGGCCCGCCAAGCTTCATCG
>CAWEEA010000017.1:0-127682 GCA_963807985.1 uncultured Alphaproteobacteria bacterium | reverse complement strand
TTGGGTCAGCTCGCCGGCGCGCAGGCGCAACGTGCGCCGCTCCCACAACGCCCACAGCGCCAGAGTGTAATGGACCAGAAAGCTGCCGTAGAGCAGCGCCTGCGCCGGCGGGTTCGACCACGACCCAGAAGACCATACGACAGCACCTCTTCCATCGCCGGCAGCGAGACCAGGCCGATGGCATGGTTCGAGCAGATGCATCGTCACATAGGCGAGCATCACCAGGCCCGAAAAAAGCCGCAGTCGCCGGATCATTGAAGTCGCCCGAAGCGGGCGCCGCGCCGAGTCGCAGCTCGATCGGCGACGCGCCGCTGGGATTCTGGCACGCGCGCCGGCGGCATCTCGCCGCTGCGCGCTTGCGCCGCAATGCGCGAACCGGCGGAGAGTGGCAGAAAGCGCGCCGCCATGCTAGGGGTCTGCTCTATGCTGGAGATCCGCCATCTGGTCAAACATTTCGGCCCGCTGGTCGCGGTCGACGACGTCTCGTTCGCGGTCCCGCGCGGCGAAGTGCTGGGCTTTCTCGGCCCGAACGGCGCCGGCAAATCGACGACGATGAAGATGATCACCGGCTTTGTCGCCCCGACGCCGGCACCGCGATCATCTGCGGCCATGACATCGCCAAGGAGCCGATCGCGGCGAAGCGCTGCATCGGCTACCTGCCCGAGGGCGCGCCCGCCTATCCCGACATGACGCCCGCCGAGTTTCTCGACTTCATCGCCCATATCCGCGGCTTTTCCGGACGCGAGGCCAAGCGGCGCATCGGCCGGGTCGTCGAGATGATCCACATCGCCGAGGTTCATGCACCAGCCGATCGAGACCCTGTCGAAGGGCTATCGGCGCCGCGTCGGGGTCGCGCAGGCGTTGCTGCACGATCCGCAGGTGCTGATCCTCGACGAGCCGACCGACGGGCTCGACCCCAACCAGAAATACGAGATGCGCAAGATCATCGCCGCGATGCGGCCCGAACAAGGCGATCGTCATCTCGACCCATCTGCTCGAAGAGGTCGAGGCGGTGTGCAGCCGGGCGATCATCATCGCTCATGGCCGCATCCTCGCCGATGCGACGCCGGTCGAGCTCGCCCGGCGCTCGCGCCGCCACAATGCCGTGCGCCTCGCCGTCGACCGGCGGCGACCTGGCGCAGATCCAGGCCGAACTGCTGCGCCTGCCCGCGGTGGCCGCGGTCGAAACGGTCGAGGACGGCGAGGGCGAGGCGCTGCTGGTCTTCCCGCGCGACGGCGAGGACATCGTCGCCGACGTCGCCGATCTCGCGCGCGCCCATCGCTGGCAGGTCACGCTTGCTGCGGGTCGAGCACGGCCGGCTCGACGACGTCTTCCGCGAGATCACCACGGCGCCCGCCGAACCGGCCCCGCTCGCCGCCGCGGCCTGAGCCCGCGATGCGCAACGTCCTGACCATCTTCCGCCGCGAGTTCGTCAGCTATTTCACGACGCCGCTCGCCTATGTGTTCATCGTCATCTTTCTGGTGATGGCGGGGATGCTGACCTTTTTCGTCGGCAATTTCTTCGAGCGCGGGCAGGCCGATCTGCAGCCTTTCTTTGCCTTTCATCCGTGGCTCTACCTCGTGCTGATCCCGGCATTGTCGATGCGGCTGTGGGCCGAAGAGCGCAAGAGCGGGACGATCGAGCTGTTCCTGACCCTGCCGATCCGCATGACCGAGGCGGTCGTCGGAAAATTCCTCGCCGCCTGGTGCTTTGCCGGGATCGCGCTGGCGCTGACCTTTCCGTTCTGGATCACGGTCAACCTTCTCGGCCACCCCGACAACGGCGTGATCGTGGCGAGCTATATCGGCAGCTGGCTGATGGCCGGCGCGTTGCTGGCGATCGGCGCCTGCGTGTCGGCGGCGACCAAGAACCAGGTCATCGCCTTTGTCGTGACCGCGGCGATCGCCTTCGTCTTCACCGTCGCGGGCTCGCCGGTGGTGCTGGGGCTGCTGCAGGGCTGGGCGCCCGCAATGGCTGATCGGCGCCGTCGCCCAGATGAGCTTTCTCGGCCATTTCAGCGCCATCACCCGCGGCGTCCTCGATATCCGCGACGTCGCCTATTTCGTGTCGATCATGATCGCGTTTCTGTTCGCCAACGCGATCCTCGTCGATCTCGAAAAGGCCGAATGAGATGAACTCGTCTTCCACCCGCCCGCGGTTTCTTCGCCTCGCGCCGGGCGGTCGCGATCACGGCGCTCGTCTGCATCGCGCTGATGCTGGTCTCGGCCAACATCGTGATCGGCCGCTTCTTTACCGCCCGGCTCGATCTGACCGCCGAGCATCTCTACACCCTGTCGCCCGGCACCGTTGCACACCCTGGCGCAGATCGACGAGCCGATCACGCTGCGCTTTTATTATTCGAACCGGCTCGGCGACGAGGTCCCGGCCTACGGCGTCTATGCCCAGCGGGTGCGCGAATTGCTCGACCAGTATGTCGCCGCGGCGCACGGCAAGATCCGCCTCGAAATCTACAACCCGCAGCCGTTTTCCGATGTCGAGGACCGCGCGGTGGCCTTCGGGCTGCAGGCGGTGCCGCTCGACAGCGAGGGCGACCAGGTCTATTTCGGCCTCGCCGCGACCAATTCGACCGACGATCAGCAGGTCATCCCGTTCTTTTCGCCCGAGCGCGAGCGCTTTCTCGAATACGATCTGACCAAGCTCGTCCACTGCGCTCGCCTTTCCCGAAAAAGACCGTCGTCGGGCTGATCAGCAGCTTGCCGCTCGAAGGCGACATGACGGCGATGATGCAGGGCCGGCCGAGCCAGCCGATGGCGGTCATCGAGCAATTGCAGCAGCTCGACAAGGTCGAGCCGCTTCGGCACCGACCTCGATGCGATCCCGGCCGATGTCGATGTGCTGATGCTGGTGCATCCGCAGAACCTGCCGCCAAAGACCTTGTTCGCGATCGACCAGTTCGTGCTGAAGGGCGGCAAGGCGCTGGTCTTTGTCGATCCGCATTCCGAATTGCAGGCCGCGCAGCCGAGCCAGCTGAACCCGCCGGGCTCGCCGACCGCCAGCAATCTCGCGCCGCTGTTCAAGGCCTGGGGCTTCCAGATGCTGCCCAATGTCGTCGCCGGCGACCGCCGCGACGCCGCAGCGGGTCAGCGTGCCGGTGCCGGGCCGCGGCGAAGAGCCGCTCGACTACATCGCCTGGCTCGATCTGCAGGCGGCGAACCTCAATCGCGACGACATGATCACCGCCGATCTGAGCCATATGACGATGGCCTCGGCCGGCATTCTCGAACCGCTTGCCCGGCGCCAAGACGACGATTCGAGCCGCTGATCACGACCTCGCCCAATTCGACCAAGATCCCGGTCGACAAGCTCAACGGGCTGCCCGACGTCGCCGGCCTGCTCGCCGATTTCAGGCCCGACGGCAAGCGCTACATCCTCGCCGCCCACGTCACCGGCATGGCCGCAGACCGCGTTTCCCGACGGCCCGCCAAAGCCGGCCGAGCCGCCGACGCCGAAGCCCGGCGCCGCCAAGCCGGAGCGCAAAGCCGCCCGCCGGCGCCAGCATGGCTCAAGCAGTCGGCGCATCCGATCAACGTCGTCGTCGTCGCCGACACCGACCTGCTCGACGACCGCTCTGGGTGCAGAGCCAGGATTTCTTTGGCCAGCGGGTGATCGTGCCGATCGCCAACAACGGCGACTTTGTCGCCGATGCGATCGACGTGCTGGCCGGCGGCGAGGATCTGGTCGGCCTGCGCAGCCGCGGCACCGCGGCCCGGCCGTTTGAGGTCGTCGACCGGATCCAGCGCGAGGCCCAGGCGCGCTACAGCGCCGAGGAGCAGGCGCTTGCAGCAGAAGCTGAAGGCGACCGAAGCCAAGCTCGCCGATCTGACCGGCAAGGACCAGACCGACACTCCGGCCAACCTGTCGCCCGAGCAGACCAAGGCGATCGAGCAGTTCCGCGCCGACATGCTGCAGACCCGCCGCCAGCTGCGCGACGTGCAGGCGGCATTGCGCAGCAATATCCAGCGGCTGAAGGATGGGCTCGAATTCCTCGACATCGCGCTGATCCCGATCATCGTCGCCGTCGTCGCGATCATCGTCGGCGCGGTTCGGCGTCAAGCGCCGCCGCCGGCGCGCGGTCGAGGCGTGAGCAGCGATCCGGAGCCGCGAGAGCGTGCCATGCAGAAACGCAGCCTGATCCTGCTGCTCGCCGCGACCGTCGGTGCTGGTGGCTGCTGGCGATCGTGGCGCTCGCCACCGGCGGGCTCCGGCGTCAGCCGCGCCGGGCCGGACCAGCGCGCGCTGCCGGGGCTGGCGGACAAGCTCGGCGAGGTCGCCTCGGTCGAGGTTCGAGCGCACCGGCCTCGAACTGACCTTTGTCCGCGACGGCGACAACTGGCTCGTCGACGCAAAAGGGCGACTACCCGGCCGACGCCGGGCAAGATCCGCCGGATCGTGCTGGCCTTGGCCGACATGACCTTGGTCGAGCCCAAGACCGCGAAGCCCGATCTCTACCCGCGTCTCGAGGTCGAAGATCCGGGCAAAGGCAAATCGACCCTGGTCACGATCAAGGACAAATCCGGGGCGGCGCTCGCCCGGCTGATCGTCGGCAAGCAGCGCTATGATCGGCTCGGCGAAGGCAATGACGGCGTCTATGTCAGAAAGCCCGGCGACCCGCAGTCCTGGCTGGCGCGCGGCGTCGCTCGATTTTTCCGATGATACGCCAAACTGGCTCGACCGGCGGATCGTCGACATCCCCGACAGCCGGATCGCCAAGGTCAGCCTAACCCAGCCCGACGGCACGACCCTGACCCTCAGCCGGGCCGCGCCGGACGCGAAATTCGCGGTCGACAGCCGCGCCGGAGAACGCCAAATACAAAAGCGACACAGCGTTGGGCGAGCCGGCGATGGCGCTCGAAACGCTCGACCTCGAAGACGTGCAGCCGGCGGCGAAACTGCCGGTCCCGGACAAGGGCGTGACCGCCGGCGTCCTACACGACCTTCGACGGGCTGACGGTCAACCTGAAGCTGTTCCAGCACGACAACAAGGACTGGATCGCGGTCGCCGCCGCCGGCTCCGGCAAGGCCGCGGCCGAGGCGAAGAAAGATCAACGACCGGGCGTCGCACTGGGTCTATGCGATCCCGTCCTACAAGGCGAAGATGATGCGAGACCAAGCTCGCCGACCTGCTCGAACCGCCCAAGGGCTCCTGAGGCGCAGGGGCGGCGGATGGCTGATCAGGTCGCGTCCGAGCGGCGCCGGCCTCCCCCTGCATCGGAATCTGTCTGATCGACCCGGCCACCCGCTGCTGCCGCGGCTGCTTGCGCAATATCGACGAAATCGCCACGTGGTACGAGGCGAGTGCGGCCGAGAAGCGCGCGATCCTGGCGCGGCTCGCCGAGCGCCGTTGGCTCGACCGGGCAAGAGCGTCGGAGGTTCCGGAATGATTGCGGGCTGTTTTCGACCGCGGTAGGGGTGTCGCGAGGCGGGACACGGCTGTGGTTGTCGCCTGTTTGCTGCTGACCGTTTGCGCCGGCCCTCCGCCCACGACGAATTGGGTCAAGGCGGGCGCCGACGACCCGACGACCCAGCATGAGATCAATGATTGCCGAGCTCAGGCGAACCAGGCGCTCGCCAAGCAGCAAGGGATAAACCAGGACATCAGCGCCACGCTCGGCCGCAATTGGCAGATGAGCCAGACGACGGGCCTCCAGGACCAGAACATGCGGCAGGATGCCGCCAGCGCCGCCGATCAGGCCTTCAACAGCTGCATGCGCGCCAAAGGCTTCAAAAAACAGGGCTGACCCCGGCCATCGCTCCATCGCTCGCTGAGTGCGTGACGTGGCGCCAAATGGCCGCCACGGGTGGACGGCGCTTGGGATGTGAGAGAAGATGGCCACGAGTGAGCGTGTAAACACAACTCTCCGAGCGGAGACGACAAACACCTTTATCAGGCCGGGCTATGTGCTGGGCAATCTGATGGAAACCGCTCTAGTTTTCGATAGAGAAACTCTCAGGGGGCTCGCCGCGCTGGGTCCGTTCCCACATCACTGTGTACGCGGATTCCAGATCGCGCGTGAAGCGCGCCGTGTCGAATAAGGGCGCGGTGTCGCGATTGCGCACGAGCTTCGCCTTGATAGCGGCAAGCCGTTCGGGATTGCGCGCAAGAGCTAGTGCTTGTTCCTCGTACTCTGCCAAAGATTTCTTCACCAACTCGTGCAGGCCGACGGCATGGAGAACGCCCGCAGCGACACCGGCCGGAAAACTGTTGCCCAAACAGGTCAGCACCGGAAGACCCGCCCAAAGCGCATCGCTCGCGGTGGCGTGCGCGTTATAAGGTAGCGTGTCCAAAAATAGATCTGCCAGGCGTAGCCGTGCCAGATGATCCCCTATGTCCCGCACCTTGGGCGCAAATACCAACCGCTCCGGCGAAATGCCACGCGCTTTCGCCTGTCGCCGCAAATTGATTATCGTCGAGGGGGACAGGGCTTTGAGCCATAGTACGCTGCCCCCGACCGCCAGCAGGAGACGCATCCAGATATCGAACATCTCCGGGCCGATCTTATGCGCGTTGTTGTTGCAGACGAAGACGAAGCCCGTTTCCGGCAGTCCTGCCTCGGCACGGCTTGGCGTAATTTCCGCGATCGGGCGTTTGTTGTCGGTAGGTAAATAAGTATACGGGAAATAAACGACCTGCTCGGTATAGAACTATCCGGTTTTCGTCCGGGGATCATCAGCCGGTCGGCGATAATGTAGTCGATGAACGGCGCGCCCATCGTGCCGGGATAAGCCAGATAATTCACCTGCACGGGCGCCGGACGGCGGGAAAGGATTCCAGGACGCCCATTTCCCGAATAGCCGTTTTGGTCTATGGCGATGTCGGTTTCCAACTCGCGCAGTGTCTTCGCAACTTCGGCGTCGCTCATTGCCTGCACGTCGATGAAACTGTTGAAGGCGGCTTCGACGCGCCGGCGCATTTCGCTACCGTCGTCGGGGCCCAGTGAAATCGCGGTGGTCTCGAAACGAGTTTTGTCGTGGTGCTCAAAGCAACCCACGATCGCGCTCGACAAAACATGATCGCGGTAGTCGGTTGAGAGGTAGGCGATGCGGATTTTGTCGTGCCGATAGGTCTCACCCTGCCAAAGTGGGTTCGCAGCCGCCGGTAATTCCTTCGCCCGAAGCTGCGCGAAATACGAGATGCTCTGCTTCGGAGCTGCATATCGCTCGATGATTAAGCGGCCCGACAAGTCGTTGCCCGATGCTCAAGCCGGCCGAAATACGCCGTTTATCGTCTTCGAGGCGGCGCCAGTCACACGCCAATATCCGAGAGTTAATTCCTATCCGGGTCGCATCGACGTGCTCCGGATCGATCGCTAGCGCGCGATCGCTCGCCTCGGTCGCTTCCGTAAAGCGCCTCAAGCGGAAGAGGTCGTCCGCTTCGAGAGCCCAGGCGTTGGCGTCCTGCGGATTGAACGCGGCCGTTGACTCGTCTGCCTTCGTCGCGGGTGTCTTCTGCCCAGCTTGCGTGCGAATCATTTTGTAGGCTCGCCATAGCGGCAGTGCGACGGCGTCATGCGCAATCTTGATCGGGACGTACGCGAAGCTCAGGCTTCTTGGCAACCGCACCAAGGAAATGTGATGTGGCTTCGGCAGCAATACCGTCCGCGCCGCATATCTGGCCTGCCGCGCTATCCCATCATGGAGCAGCACCCAGTCCATGGCCGGAATTCCGTCTGCTTGCTGCGTGGTCGCGTCGTCCGTTTGCCAACGCGACGCGATGCGAGCGAACCAGCAATTTTACCTTCGGGTCGGCGACTTCCGCGGCAACGGTCGCATCTCGGAACGGCTGCATTGAAATATTTGCGCGCCAGCGCCGTCGCAAGCAGGACGATGCGCAGGCAGCCTTGCGCACGCGCGCGCTCGGTAAGGGCGATCCAGTCGAGCTTGGGGTGCGAGGCAATGAAGGCAGCCGCATCGCACGCCAATCTTATATTGCTCCACATCTCCTTGCTGCTAAGGATGGCCGCGATACTGAAGTCATCTTCCGGCGCAAGCGTCAGGAGGCTTCGGCCTTCCAGTACCGATCGCCGCGCCCGCCGCCAGAAGGCTGGGTAGTCGATGTCGAGCGCCATATTGCTGGGAATCAGCCGCGTATGGAGCACAATAGCCGTACTTGCCGCTTGATTGATTAAAACCTCCTGGCCCTGCAGCCGATGGATTAGCTCGAATTGAGCTGTTGCCAGTTGTCCTTGGCGCTCATATCCGGCGCCGCGCAACGTCACTATTGCCGAAGCAAGATCGGCATCGCGAATGAGAAAATGCATACCCCTACACTCGCGAAAACCAAGATCGCCGTACGCCTCGATTATAAAAGCCGGACCGTCGAGCGGTATTGCCTGGACGCCATCGCTCATCAATACGTCGATTACGCCCGCAAGCTGTTCGAATAGCCACCGGTTGTGCCTGCGTTTCTGGTCCATGTTCGCGCGGAACGAATTTAGGACATCTTCAGGCACCATATCGGGCGCGACCCCGGTCAGCGTATTCCCGACCAGTCCGTCCAGCCCGTGGGCAATCGCCTTCCGGGCAACTAGCCTCCAGTCGATGCCCTCGACCAACATCTGCCGTATTTCGGCTTCGTCCCCTTTCGACGTAATGACCTTGGCGCAAGCGGTTAAGAGGCGAATATCGAGGGGAGGCGAGACCATCATGGTCCGAAAATCCTTGCGGTCGGTCGACGGATGCATATGACGCCGGCCATCATTTCCAGAACACCCAGGCTGGCGATCGAAGGCGACGTGATGATGCCATCCACCATTCCTTTGCGCTGACGATGACGGCCACTGCTATTCGCCCGCCGCGGGCTAAGCCTTGCCATGGACGAGATAAAATTGGAATATTCGTCTTGATCGGTATCGGTTCTCAAGGGCACCAGAGGGATTTTGCGTGCGCGCGCTCTTATTTGCCTTGGAGGAACGCTGGGTCAGTCCGACGCGTCTGCCAAAAATCCTGCGGGCTGCTGGATTTGAGGTCGCGGTCGCGGCAACCCGCCGAACGCGCCTCAACCAATCCGCTTTCATCAACGAGCGGTTCGCCATCGAGCGACCGCTGAGCCGGTCGCGCTGGCTGCTTAAGCAGATCGAGCGCTGGCGTCCCGACATCGTCATTCCCGCGGACGAGAAGGCGTTGCGCATGTTGCGCTTCCTTGCCGCCGGGCATTGCTGGGTGGCTGGGCGAAGTACGAAAGCGCGCGCGGTCATCGACTGCTCGCTCGGCGCAGCGCGCTTCCGCCATGCGTGGGGACGCCGCGAAGAGGTGCAGCAGATTGCCCGAGCCTGTGGTGTCAGAGTGCCGCCGAGCGTGCCCATCGCCACGCTCGATGATGCCATGGCCTTCGTCGGCCGGCACGGCTATCCAGCGGTCGTCAAATCTGACGATACCTACGCCGGCGGCGCTGTGCGCATCTGCCGTAATGAGCATCAGCTTCGGCGCGCGGTCGAGACGCTCTTGATGCGCGCCCCCTCGAAGCCGGTGCGCGGCGAACGCATGCGCCGCATGCTGGACCGCGCGCTCGGCGAATTCGTCGATGAGAAGTCGCTGCGCCTGAGCATTCAAGGCTTCGTCCGCGGCATCCCCGTGCACCGCTGCTTCGTCGCCTATCGCGGCCAGGTATGGGCCGGCGTGACGGCAATCAAGGAGCAGGTCTTTCCGCCGGTGACCGGGCCGAGCACGGTCGTCCGCCTCACAGACATTCCGGAGATCGCGCTTGCGGTCGAGACGTTTGCCGGCCATGTCGGTTACAGCGGCGTGGGCAGCATGGATTTCATGCTCGACGAGGACGGCAAGCCGTACGCGGTCGAGTTCAATCCACGGCCGGCTCCGCTGTTCCGGGTGGGGATCCATGCCGGGATCGATCTCGCCGCTGCACTGCGCGACGCGTTCAGTGGGGGCACGCCGGCAGCGCCCGTGCCCGTAGCATCGGAGCTCGTGATACCGCTCTTTCCAGAAGAGCTGATCCGCGATCCGACCGGGGCGGCTTTCCTGAAGTGCGATCTGGACGTGCCGTCCGACGAGCCGCAATTGGTGCAGGCCCTCATCGCGCTCGCGAACGCGATGAATGAAAGACGCCAGGCCCGAAGCGGACCGCAGCCCGAGGCGGTCGCCTAGCATGGCTTTGAATCGCCGCCTCGAGATCCTCAATGCCAGCGATCCCAGGACAGAGACCCGCCGTCGCCGACGAGCTTGAACGGCCCAGGCCGGCGCAGGAAACCGGCAAAATCGGCGAGGCGGGCCGCCAGGCTGTGGTGGTCACGGGCGAATTCGTGCCGCCGCAGCACACCCGCTGCGCCGGCCTCGTCGAACAGCACCACGGCCTGCCGCCAGGCGGTTTCGGCAGACGCGGCGTCGAACGCCTGGTATCGAACGATTGGCAGCGCTGCCTGCATCTCCGGGCTGACTACGCGGTCCAAATCCGGCACGTCGTCGGGCACCAGCGGTATCTGGCCGGTCATCAGAGCCTCGAAGATCCTGGTCGAGGCATCGCGGTTAATCGGCACGATCAGCTGCACCTTGTGTTCGATCCAGCTCCTAAGGCGCTCGGCGGCCGAAATCTGGAAATAAGAATCGACGTTGCCTAGCGTAAGACTGTGTTCCGAGCATGCTGCCGCAAGTGCTTCGATCAAGCGGTTGCGCTCGACGGCCCAGGCGTAGCGGCCGAAGCCGCCGAACAATCCGTTCCGCCGCTCGGTGGGCAGCCCGGCTGGATAATGCCGGGCGATGGCTCCCGCCGACCACTGCCGCGAACAAGCCGGGATATGCGCGGCAGCGAGCGCGGCGGGAAGGTTCAGATGCCGCCGCTCATGCCAGTGCGAGACAAAGACGAGATCAGCCAGCATTGCGATCCGGATGTTGCTGTGGATGTGATGGTGGTTGTCCCAAAACCACACCCCGTAGAGCGCCGCGAGGCCGCTCCTTCGTGCCTCGAACAAGACCGCCTCTTCGCCACCCTCCAGGTGGCAGCACAGGATGGCGAGGTCGAAGACGGCACCCGATTGTAGAACATCCGCGATGCGGGGAAGGACCGTGAATTCGACGCCTTCTATCGCCGCCGCCTCGATCTCCTGCTCGCAGAATTGCCGCCTCTGCCGCGACAGAAGTACCACTTTCAGAATAGGCTGCTGGCTCAGCCCTCCCAGCACATTTTGAATCTCCTCCATCTTTGAAACGACCCGATCGCGCCGACGCCGGTCTCGGCGAAGTAATCCCAGCATAGTCCATTCCTTCGCGCCCGGTTCCCGCTGCCGCCCCGGCGGCGCTCACATCTGGGGCCGATTTCATTTTCACCGACGGATCAGCCGCCGGCAAATTTCCGCAACAGTTTTCGTGTATTGAGGTAGAATGGCAACAAGAGAGACTGCGAGGGTGTTGCCAGACCCTCGCGTATCGCCAAATAACTCTCCCCCCTGCCCGAGTGAGGATTTACCCACGTAAGCGGGTTTTTCGAAAGCCGGACAATCCTGTAGGCTATTGACGAAAGTTCACGCGACACGGGATTTATTGCCCGTTCCGTATCCAACCGAAAGAGTATCATGTCGACCTGTGCTCGTCCAAGAATGTTATTAGCATCCTCAAAAAACCTATAGAGAATATCCGTATCCTCCAGGACGAGTAATCGAACATGTCGAATTTTTCGTCTTCCCAGTGTGTCGGCAAGGGAGGCGTGACTTTCGGTTTCAAATATCCTCAGGGTTCTGTGAACTGATCGAACGTAATTGGTCCATGCGCTGCAATAGATTCCCCAATAGACGACGGTGTCGGCCGGGAGAAGTTGATTCTGAACCAGTCGGCGCTCGGGGCGGGCGACCGCGCGGGGCTCCACAATCGCCTCCCATAAAAGCTCGGAAGCCCACGGATCGAATGCGACGAGCTCTCGAAGGTTGGGCTCCGGACGGAGAAAGGACCGCGCCCGCTCGTTCAGCATCGCAGCAGTAAAGGAGAATGAGCTATTGGATATCGCGACATGGTCCGCGTGACGCAAGATATGGTGATCGACAAGGAAGCTGACGCCGGGAATCTCGACACCCAGCTGATCTGCGGTACACGGGTTGAAATCAGCAAAATCGGCATGCAGCCCGGCGAGATCGGAAGCGACATAAAGGACTGGCCGATCGAGCGTGGCCCATATCGTCCTGAGCCATGCGAGGTACCATCCCGCGGGCGCGACCCAGAACCGGCCATAGCCAAAATCGCCGCGCCTGAGGTGGATCGCCACTAAGGTTTTCCCCCAGGAACGAAGGTTATCAAGGGCTTGCGCGAGTAATCCTTTCACCTTATGCCCCGGTGCAAAGAGCGTGCAAAATTGAGATCTCCGCTCGCCCCATTCCTTCGTGTTGCCACGGAAATAACCGCTGATGTCTCGATCGGCGAATACCTGATCAGTGCGCCCCTGTAATGAGCCGAACAAGTCGGCATTTTTTTCATCGAGCGTCGGCAATTTGGTGCTCGGAAACGGATCGTCGAAATCGAAAATATCGCGGCCGATCCAATCCGGAAACTCCGCTGCGAGATCATGTTGCCGCGCGTACAATCGGACGAACGCGTATTGAAGCAACTGGTTGCCGAATCTGCCGTTTTGGCCAAGGGACAGCATTTGCACGCGGTGTCTATCCCCAACTATTTCCGGACGCGCCCGCACAGGGGGGCCAAAAGCCGTTCGAAAACGTTCCGTCGCAAGCTGGGTGAAACGGAAGGTAGGACCGGGCTTCGACATTTCAGCCCATTCGTTGGCGGCCCGCGCTTCCGCCTCTCTTCCGGCTCGATTGAGTATCTCACCCAATAGGATTAGCGCGCGATAGTGACGCGGAAATATAGTGAGAGTGGATCTGCATTCGTCTTCTGCTTCGGCCAGCGAGCCACGTCGCATTGCCTCGGTAGCTTCGTCGAGACCTCTTCTGAAGATCCATCGGCACTCCCCAATCATAGGACAGGCCTTCGCGGTAGCCGATTTTGTTCGCGATATGACCGGGATCGGCGCAACGCAGTCATCGGCAGTATGGATCGGGAGGATCGATCGGAAGCCCCGCCACGATCCGCATACTTTTGACACCGCACAACATTAAAGAATGATCCGGGTTAAGTCAGATCTGCCCCTGCCGTGATCCAAGGAGCGCTGCCATGTTACAAGTTATTTCGTCGGCCATCTCATCGGTCGTGCCAGTTCAGCAGACCCTGTTCGAAATACTGTGAGAAGGCGCGGACGATTTCGTCTTTCGGCAAGGGTGTGGCGTCTCGATTGAACAAACCTGCAATTTCGTCCACCGTTCTGTTGCCATCTACGAGCATCATCACCCGAGCGGTGTCGCTGCTGATCTCCAAGCTCATCGAGCCGCCTGCAACGCCGTCATGGCGCAAAATTGTGATGCGCGTCTGCTCCTCCTCCAGGTTCTGGCGATGAACAAGATTGGCGCCAGGAAAATGCTGGGGAACAATCTCCGGGATCTCGACCGCATTCGGCGGTCTCCGGATCAACTTTTCCCTGGCTTCGCCTGTTTTTCGGGCTGACGTCAGGTAACAAACATGGTTTTGAAAGGTCCACGAGGGGCAGTCGCGACTAAGATCGAGATACGTTGCACGATATGCCTCGCCACCGGTGACAGTAAAGCCGGCTGCATCGAGAAAGGCTGCGCTTTCTGTTTGATCGAACCGGAAGAACGCTTGTGGCGGCCCGGAGGGTCCGTAGTTGATCCAGACACCATCGTCGCAAAGGATCCGATGGATCTCACGCGCCAGTCTTCGCGGATCAGGAAAAAGGTCGATCAGAAACGAGGTGACGACGCATGCGACTGAGCCATCGGCAAAGGCAGTATCGAGGGCGTCCATGGCTACCAGCTCGACATGGGAGCCGGGTGGTCGACCCTCACGCCGGCGAAGGGTGATGTGACCCGTCTGGTTGATGGCGCGTGCCAAGGCCAGATCAAGGCTCTTGCCATCCAGCAGGTGGCGCACGACCCTGAGTACAGGCAACGTCAGATCGAAGCCTAAAACCCGATCGAACCCCGGCGGGATCTTCGCAAGCAATCCGCCGGCGCCACACGCAGCGAACACGATCGAAATACTGGACGGATCGGGAAAGGCCTGCTTCGAGTGCGGCGCCGATCCTGGCGCTGATCGCCTCGAGCTCGGGCGTACTTGTCCAATCCCGCAAGAGATAAGGAAGAAGGGCGTCGACCGTCCAACCCGAGCGCCGCGCACCCAGGGTTTCTCCCTCCTGGTCGCCCAGCGCTTCGGCAGCCGGTTCAAGGAGCTTTAGAAAGGTCTCTCCTCGAGCGATCTCAGACCCGATTACGTTTCGATGCCGTTCGAGAGATACCTCAGATAAGCCTGCGCGGCGCCCCATTCGGTCGAGGCCGTCCCTGCGGCGGCGGGCGATGTCAACAGTCCGGGTTAGCGACGCAAGCTCCGAGCGCAGCGTAACCGGGCGGGTCTCTGCAAAGAATGGGGATGCCTGAGGCGCCGGATAATGCCTGCCGCAAACGGAACAATCGCAGGCCGGAGGTGTCCGGAGCCAGGGAGCCGTGGCAGTGAAGACAACGCCAGCACCAATCCTTGGGGGCGATTTGAGGAGCGGCAGCCATATCCGACAATCTCACATATCCCGACTATCCAGAGGAAATTCGCTCGATCCGCGTGTATTCCAGGTCGCTGCGGGCTGAACAGGCTCGCGAGCGCATGGCCCGGACTTCGTCGGTCCGCTTGGCCGAGGAGATTTATCCGAGCGAGCGGCGGAACGGTCCGCCAGCGGGCGCCTCGCGTGATCAGCCACATTGCGACACCAGTAAAGGCGAAGATCGCCGGCAGGAGACCAGACACGCAGACGAGGATGCGCCAGACCCAGCCGAGCCCCTGTCCGAAATGAAGTGCGGGCCCTGCCAGGCGAGAACGGTCTGGGCTGGGGCGAAACCGTCGAGGATCGATGAGCTCGACCAACTCGCCCGACCACGGATTTATCAGTGCAGCCGCCTCGGGTACGCCGCGTCTCGCGCCGGGGTGCGCGAAGGAGACCCGATAGGGCTGTTCGGGCCGCAGTGGGAGCCCGATCGAGACAAGCCGCGCACCGGGAGTGGTCGAGAGTGCAATGGCTATCGCGCGATCGGCATCAATGCATTGCACCCCTCGCCTCTCAAAATCGGCGACAGGACTGTTGGTCTCGCGGCTCGGCAGCAACGTCGTGATGGCGGCGCTGACCGTCTGTGGAAAAACGAAATACACTCCGCTGAAACTTACGGGTATGAACACGACAAAGGTCCAGATGCCGATCGCGCCATGCAGGTCGCGGTACAGCGCAGCCCCCGCGCGCCGCGCTTGACGAAGAAGGCGGCCCGCCAGCGGCTCCACCTGGGCCACCATAGGATCAAGCCGCTGATCACCGAGCACCAGCATGGCGAGACCGAGCCAACCGACATAGATCCGGCCGGCACGGCCCATCAGCAAGTTTCCGTGCAGCCGGATGACCACACGGAGGAAGCCTGGGAAGGCCTCATAGCGCCACCTAACCAGATCGAGAGAGACGGGATCGACCAGCACGCTGAGGACGCGCGGTCCCTTTGCGGCGCCTCCGAGCGCAATAAGGCGCAGTGTCGCCGGCTGCCCGGGCGCAGTGGGCGCCTCGTAGAGGAATGGCGTAAACTCCTTGCCGATGCGCGTCTGCACCGCAGCGATGATCTGCGCGACAGTATGAGGCTTGCCTGTCTGGGTGCTCAGGCGCGGTGGCGGCTCGAGCAGGTTCCCGAGCTCCTGACGGTACACGAGGATGCTCCCGGTCACTCCGAGCACCACCAGTGGGAGGCCCCAGCACCAGCGTAGTCCACAGGTGGATCTGGCGCAACACGCGGCGCGCTCGTCCGTACATACCCGCCACGCCGCTCGGATGGGGCGTGAACGCGAGATTGGTTACTCATTGGTCTGGGACCCAATTGGAACCACCGTAGATGTTTAGACTAGCGGTCTGGCCGACTGATGTATCCAGCGGCGAGGACGATTTGAGGATTGTTGGGCTCGCCGCAGGCGGTGTCGCCGGCGGCAATCATGTGAGCAAGCGGAGAGGACGCAGGGTCTCGCGGCGGCGCGGTTGATGTCGGTGGGTGGCCAATTCCAAGGCAGCAGCTCGGCTATACGCCGGACGGGGTGGTCGGCAATGCAGGCGAGGATGTCGGAGAGGTAGTGTTACCGGCGCGAAGTGCGACTGCATGCCGATCAACCCTAAAGGCAGTGATAACACTACGCCGATCCACAACGACTAGATCCCGTAGCTTCCACAACGAGCTGTGCGGCCGTCTCGAGCGAAGAAAACGTCAGCTCGTAGCACTCGATGCCCGCAATCCAGCCAACGAGTTGTCGGACGTTCTCGTGATCCAGGCGCTGGCGCAGCGCCAGACATTCGCCCATCAGGCGGCCCAGCGCCTCGGACCGCTTGACCCGCTCCAGCCGGGTCGGCGCGTCCTGCTCGTAGCGGGGAAAAATGATATGCCTGACGGGCATCGGAGTCTGTTCCGTAGCATCGGCAGGAGGAGGGATGTAGTGCAGCACCTTCCCGTCGCTGCGGACATGGACAGGGAGCGACAAAATTTCGGGGTAATAGCGGGCCATCAAATCCCATCCCGTGCTCTTGATGCACATTGCCAGCGGCATCGGTGACACGTGGAAAGTGAACGGCTCGATCAGGGCCACTTCGTCGGAAAAATACCGGAACCCGCGATGGACGAGGGCCGCGGTAAGCGAGGATTTGCCGCTCCCCGCAGCGGCGGGCAAGAGGACGCAGCTTGCACCGGTCCCGACGACGCCGGCATGGAAGTAAAAGAGGAAATCGTGTGCATTGATTGCCGATTGCCACAGCGCGGCCTTCACGATCGGGGCCATCTCGGGAAAGCCGGGGCGCACGCCCGACCGCGACGCCGTCGCGATAGACGTCGCTGCGCAGGTGCCCGTTGTCCCGCATCTTGGCATTGATATCGATGACGATGGTCGGCGAGACGGGATCGTCCGTCGCTAGATGGCCGATGACTGACCTGACCAGGCGAACCTGTGCCAAGTGGCCGAACCTGATCAGCGCGCAGGTCTCGAGCAGCCGATAGCGCTGTTCCGTCACCGGCTCGAAGGACGCATAAGGCGCACAGTCTGCTGCCTGGCGCGCGGTCTCCGCGTCGTCGCCGGATAAGGGTGTCGACGCAACGGACGCCACCGGCCCGTCTTCGATCATGCCGCACGACCTGAAGGCATCGAGCGTTGAGGTTACCCATTGTTCGGCCTCTTCCGATGCCACAAGCCCCTCCACCGCGAGGACGTGCGGCAAGCTCGCGAAGACGGGGTGCCTTTCTGTAGCTCACGAAATACCAATGCCGCCGGCGGGTTGAGGCTTAGGAGGTGCTGTGTCTCCTCGGAAAAAACGACTACATCGCCGTCGAGTGGCAGAAGCGCCAAGTTCGCCCGCAGCCTCATGCGTTTCCCCTAAGCCGACCTTGCAATACTGCTTCCCGTTCCGTCCTACGTATGCGGCGCATATCACGTTGACCTTGCGACATGAGGGACTATTCTTTGCGCCCGCGGCGGATCGCACCGCCAATCCTGCTGTGCGGTTCGTCCTACGAGGCGCGATCGATGTTGCTCTTTCGACGTTATTCGCTGCCCATGGCGTATTTGTCTAACAGCAGGACCAAGCCGAGCTCCATCGCCTTAACCGCGCAAAAGCTGCCTAAATGTGACATGCGCGGCGACACAGGTAAACAGCGTCGGCACCAGGTCGCGATTTTCCGGGAGGATGAACGGCGCGTGGCGAACCAACGAATCGAAGGCATAATCGAACGCCGCGACATCGCAGGCGGCCGTTGGGGCCCGGGTTCGCGGTGATGAACGTCGAGCCGGGCGCGTCGGCTTCAGCACCCGCCGACGGAGCAGGGAAACGTCTGATCGTCGAGGGATGGCGATTTCTTCCACATTCGTATGCGATCGTCAACCAGTGGCAGCTTCTCGCGCTGTTGCGCCGGAATATCGTTCTCAAGGTTGTCGACGTGCCGTTCTATCGCCCCTCCTGGCAAGCACAGGCGGGATTGTTCGAACCGTCTGCGGAGCAGGCGCTAAGATCGATCGAGGTCGCCCAGCCCGCCGAGAGCGCAGACGTCACCCTCAGAGTGTTCTCTCCTTTCACTTTTCGCCGTCGCGTTCCCGCCTGACAGCAGTATTCGCAACCTTGGAACAACAACTTGATTCGGAAATTTCAAGTATCAGATTTGCGGGAATACGAGCAGCTGCGACGCGTCCGCCACCTGCTAATGTCAAGGCCGTCACGCCTTCACAGTGGTCGGCCGAGGGATTTTACAGGGCCGGCTTTGCTAGGGATCAAGTTCTCGTTGTTCCGCATGGAGTGGATACCGCGACGTTTCACCCGATGCCGGACATCCGCGACGACATCCGCAGAGGGATTCCGATTTCCGACGGTGAGTTTGTATTCCTCAGCGTCGGCGCGATGTCCGGCAACAAGGGGATTGACCTACTTCTACGCGGCTTCGCGGAGGTCCGCCGAAAATTTCCCTATGCACGGCTCGATCCTGAAGGGGATGGATCACCTATACGACTCACGTGCCTTACTACTCAAAGCTATACGGGCCTTATCTGCCGGAGATCAGAAACTGGTCTTGGAGAGAATGACATATTTAGGGGACTCTTTGTCGCATCAAGCCATGGCAATGTTGTACCAGGTTGCAGATGTTTATGTGTCGCCTTACCGGGCAGAGGGATTCAACTTGCCGGTGTTGGAGGCAGCGGCCTGCGGAATCCCGATTGTCTGCACGGAGGGCGGACCGACCGACGACTTTGTTACCGACGAATTTGCCCGACGAATAGAAAGCGGGACATCGGTCATCACGATAGACGGACGACATGCCTCCCAGTTGGATCCCAGTTTGGAGCATTTGATTGCCGTGATGACCTCTGCGATCGAGGACAGCCGCTGGCGCAAGCAAGCAGCCGAAGCCGGCCCGCGCCATGTTCGTACGCGTTACACCTGGGATTGCGCGGTCGATACGCTGATCAGGAAACTGCTGAACTGAATGCCTCGGTGCAGTAGGCTTTGAGTGTAAGCGATAAGCCGTGGCCACTAGCTGAACCCCTTGACGCGCCGGTTTTGTTGACCGCCGCCGCCGGGATCAGTGTGCGGCAGCCCAGCCCCAAGGCGTGAGTTCGGCGAGCCGGCTATTGGGCCAGTTGTTGACGAGCTTGGTCAGGACATCGGTCAGATAGGCTTGCGGATTGACGCTGTGCAGCTTGCAGGTCTCAATCAGCGAGGCCAGCATCGCCCAGTTTTCCGCGCCTTGGTCGCTGCCGGCGAATAACGCGTTTTTTCGGTTCAGAGCAATCGGGCGCATTGCGCGCTCGACGGTGTTGGAGTCGATCTCGATGCGGCCGTCATCGAGGAACCGCAGCAGCCCGTCCCAGCGGTTGAGCGCATAGCGGATCGCGTTGGCCACCGATGAGCCGCCGGCAACCTGGGCCAGCGTCTTCTCGAGCCAGGTCTTCAGCGCATCGGCGAGCGGCTTGGTCTTCCGCTGTCGCACCGCCCGGCGCTCGTCGGCGCTGTTGCCGCAGATCTCGGCTTCGATCTGGTAGAGTTCGGCGATCCGCTTCAGGGCCTCGGTGGCGATCGGCGCCGGTGGCGATTTGGCAAGGTCGAACCACTGCCGGCGCCAATGTGCCCAACAGAACGCGAGCGTGGCCGGCCCGCCGGCGCGCTTGGGATCAGCAAGATTGAGGTAGGCGGCATAGCCGTCGGTTTGCAGCACACCGGTATAGCCCTGCAGCAATGCCGCGGCGTGATCGCCGCCGCGCCCCGGCGCATAGCTGTACACCACCGCCGGCGGCGCCCCGCCTTGCCACGGTCGGTCGTCGCGGGCGAGCACCCAGAAGTATCCCCTCTTGGTGCGCCCCCGTCCGGGGTCGAGCACCGGCGCCGTCGTCTCATCGACGAACAGCTTGGTCGAGGACAGCAGTTCCGCGCGCATCAGCCGCCACACGGGTTTGATCTCGGCTGCTGCGTAGCCGGCCCAGAATGCCAGTGTCGCCCGATCGATCGCGATGCCTTGCCGAGCCAGGATCTGGGCCTGGCGATAGAGCGGGCAGTGATCGGCGTACTTGGCCACGACGACATGGGCGACCAGCCGCTCGGTCGGCAGGCCACCTTCGATCAGCCGCGCCGGCGCCGGCGCCTGCACCACCGCTTCCTGGCAGGCGCGGCAGGCGTATTTCGGCCGGCGGGTGACGATCACCCGGTATTGCGCGGGGATGACGTCGAGCCGCTGCGAGCGATCTTCGCCGATCACATGCATCATGCCGCCGCAGCACGGGCAGGCGGTGTCTTCCGGTTCGATGACGATTTCGACCCGCGGCAGGTGCTCCGGCAGCGCCCCGCGGCCGGCGCGCCGCTTCTCCGAACGGGCTTGGCGCAGCGCCGGATCGGCCTTCTCCTGTTCGGCTTCGCCGGCAGCGATCGCCTGTTCGAGGTCTTCCAAGCCCAGATTGAACTGGTCAGGATCGAGCTTTTCCGAGCGCTGGCCGAACTGCATCCGCTGCAATTGGCGAAGCAGGTGGCGCAGCCGGTCGTTCTGGCCGGCGAGCTGATCGCGTTCTTCGATCAGTCGCCCCTTCTCGGCCCGCTCGGCGTCGCGCTCCGCCCAGGCCGTCAGCACCAGGGCGCGCAGCGCAGTAAGATCGTCGGGAAGGGTGTCGGGCGTCGTCACGGCCGGAATTATCTCATGTCGCCAGCGCTATGCGATCCTCAACCTCAAGGTGAGTCAACGTGACGCAGGCCTCTGATCAAGACAGTGGCGGGCGCTCAACCGGCCACCTGCGGCCGTCTGATCCTTGGGGCGTACACCCGTCGCCAATCGAGCCCCTCGAACAACGCCGCCAATTGCGCCGCCGACAGCCGCATCACCCCGTCGCTGATCGCCGGCCATTTGAACTTGGCGCCCTCCAGCCTCTTCCAGATCAGCACCAGGCCGGTCCCGTCATAGACCAGCATCTTCACCCGGTCCGCCCGCTTCGAGCGGAACACGAAGATCGTCCCGCTGAACGGGTCCTGCCGCAGCACCGATTGCACCGTCGCCGCCAGGCCATCGGCGCCGCGACGGAAGTCGACCGGGCGCGTCGCGATCAGCACGCGCACCCCCGCCGGCGGTGTACCGGACAGGGCGGGGATCATTTTATCGCCTTCAACAGCCGCAGCACCTTGCCGAGTAAGGCCAGATCGACCCCCGCCCGGACACGCACGATCGCGCTGCCGATCTCGATCTCGATCGCCACCGCGCCAGAACCGGCATCCGCCACCACCGGAACGAAGTCGGGTCCTTGCATGCCGGCCTCGGCCATCGCATGGGCAACCGCGCCCGATCCGAACTCCCGCCGCCAGCCGTAGAGTTGGTTGCGATGCAGCCCGTAGCGTAGCGCGATCTCGCTCGCCTGCGCACCGGGCGCCTGGCTCTGCGCGACAATCGCTACCTTCTCCGCCACGCTCCAACGGCGCCGTCGCGGTGTCCCTGTCAGGACTTCCACGCGACGGAAACTGTGCCCATCAATTGGCAAATTACTTGGCACACCATCCCCCTGCCTCGATCAGACCAGGCAGGTTCACCCCATCGCCGCCACCCGGCGCAACGTGGGGAGCCGGCTCCGCTTACCTTTGAGTTCACATTCGTCGCGCCTCAGCCGGCATCTGTATCCTGTTAGGCCGGTAGCGATGGCGCGTGCATAACTATAGTGACAGCAAATATACCTCGGTATCTAGCTGCAGATCGCGCGGTACCGGTGCCCTTGCCCGAGCATTGCTCGCGCGAACGCGAGACGAGCATCACCGCCTAATTTTCATTTCACTTAATCGGGATGACGATGGATAGTTCAAGACGCTCTCAGCGTTAAGCGGGGATCGCTGCAATCAATAACTCTGGACACGGTAGCGGGTTATCGGACGCCGGCTCACATGTCAAAGGGCAGGAACACCTGCCGCGGGTTCCAGTGGCTCGCGTCCACGATATCGAAAGCGTAGGTCACCCGCGCCCTGTCAGGGTCGGGCCAAAGTGACGTGTCATGCCAATGTTCCGCACCGGTTGTGACCATCAACATCCCATCGACGTGGTTAACCAGCACGTCGGTATCGCTCGGCTCTCTGCTGTTCCCATAGCGGGTCGTGCTGCCTTCCGCATGCGCGGAAAACGTGCCGATGAAAGGATAAGGATGCTTATGACGGACGAGCGATTTTACGCCGCGATGGATGTTGTACCAGGATTGAATGTACCGGGGCGCGGGCTTTTGACCGAGCTCCCGCAGCAGATGCCAATAAGTTTCGCGAACGGCGAAAAACAACGGTAAAGTGCGTGGGCTTAGTAGAAAGACTGAATACGACGAATATCGCGCCGTGGTCGGATTCTTTTCTGCTATTTTTAGCCAGCCCGAATCGACCGGAAGCGATTTTATGTCATCTTCCTTCGCCGCCGCGAGCTTTTCCAATTCATCGCTGTATTCGGGGCTCAGGTGCGAAAAGCGAAAGGGCGATTCGATGCCCATTCGACCCGCGGTTTTTGGACAAGCAGATTGCCCAGCTCAGACATGCTCCGATAACCGACATCGCCCAGATGACCGACAGGTTCGACGGCCTTTGTCAACGATAGGGATCGTTTGGCCCTTTGGCAACGTTCACGCCGACATGTCGCGGCGCTGGAAGCGCTCCGTCGCCGGATATGCGCGCGCGACCGCGGGCAAGGCCTGGTGAAGCTTGCTCGCAAGAGCGCTCAGCTTTTGAGTTCCAGTTGGACCTGCTGCAATATCCCGTCCCAATCGCCCCGCGCCTTCTGGCGAAACAGTCGCATCGACGGATACCAGGGGCTGTCGTCCCTATCGAGCAGCCAGCGCCAATCGGGGACCCAGGTAAGCAACACCCAGACTGGGATGCCAAGCGCACCCGCGAGATGAGCGACGCTAGTATCGATGCTTATGACGAGATCCATCAGAACGCACAGCGCGGCAGTGTCGCTGAAATCCTCAAACGCATCCCCGGCATGGAAGACGCCGGCACGGCTCAGCAGAGCGCGCTCGGCGTCGGTCACCTCTTTCTGCAAGCTGACGAATTCACAGCGTGGATTGAACAGCCGCTGGATCTGCTCCAATTCCATGCTCCGGTCTTTGTCTGGTATCGTTTTGCCGCGCCAGACCACGCCAACTCTCGGCTTGGTTTTCCGGCCGAGCCGCTGCTTCCACACTGCAACTTTTTTCTCATCGGCAGTTATGTAGATCGCGCCGGGTATGCTCCCGATATCTGTCTTGAAGGCGAGCGGAAGACTCATCAGCGGACAGTGGAGATCAAACTGAGGAATCTCGATATCGAGATCGACAATATGTGCATGAGCATTGAGGCCTCGCATCAATGTCTGTAATTCTTTCTGTGGCGCGAATAGGACTCTCGCGCCGGCGTCTTCCAAAAGCCTTATGTAACGGCAGACGTGAATGACGTCGCCGAACCCCTGCTCCCAATCGACCAGGATGGTCTTTCCCGCGATGTCGGTCTCGCCCAACCACAAAGTCTTGCCCCACCTGCGGTTTCCAACAGGTCGCCTCCTCCTAGTCTTGCGCGCTTCGTAACCACGCCATCCGATATCGAACTGTCCCGTCAGGAGATGCACGAGTCCTTTGGCGTAGTTTGCCTCAGGATAATCCGGCTGCAACGTGAGCGCCCTATCAAAACTTTCCATCGCTTCATTAAAGCGCTTCAGTTCGTGCAGCGCGACTCCACGATTGCAGTAGGCCTCGGGGTAGTGCGGAGTTAACGCAATAGCCGTCTCATAACTCTCGATTGCATCATCGAAGCGCTTGAGTTCTTGAAGCGCATTGCCTCGATTGTTATGGATGCCGGCGCGACCGGGCAAAAGCGCGATGGCGGCCTCGAAGTCCTGAAGAGCCTCATCGAAACGCTCGAGCCGTCTGAGGGCGACCCCACGATTGTTGTAGGCGTCGCCGTAGTCGGAGTTCACGATGATTGCTTTCCCATAGCTCTCGATCGCGTCCTCGAAGCGCTTCAGGGATTGGAGCGCATTCCCACGATTGCTGTATGCGGCCGCATAATCGGCTTTCAACGCGATCGCAGTCTGGTAGCTCTCGACCGCTTCCTCGAAGCGGTACAGGGCTTGCAGCGCATTCCCTCGACTGTTGTATGGCTGCGGGTAATCGGGCTTTAATTCGATTGCTTTATCGAAGCTAGCAACTGCCTCGTCATAGCGCATCAGCTTTAGCAGGACATTGCCGCGCGCATTGTATGTTTCCGGATAATACGGTTTCACCGCGATCGCTTGCTCGCAATTCTGGAGCAGGGCAGCAAGGGACGTGCCGCTATTGGGCGGCACAGCGGCAGTCTGCTCTGGGAACCCCTGTTGGCTGGGGTCCAAGCGAGGCCTCCTAACCTGCCGAATTCTATCACGCATCCCGGTGCAGTTATTGCAGCCCGGTCGGGCCGGATGTTGCAGCGCGGAATTCGGAAGAACCTGCCGCCACGACTAGGCGGCGCACGCTGGTGTGCAATCAACGGCAAAACTGGCCGCCGGTAAGCCGTCCTGCTGACGCTTCCACATGGTCGTGTAGGCGGACTCGAGATCACGCGTGAAGCGCGCCGTATCGAATAAGGGGTGGGTGTCGCGATTACGCTTCAGCTTTTCCTTGATGGCCGCAAGCCTTTCCGGCGCGCGCGCCAGTATGAGCGCCAGTTCCTCATATTCGACCAGCGATGCCGTCACCAGCTCCGGCAAGCCGGTCGCATAAAGCAGGCTCGCAGCAACACGCCCGGCAAAGGTGGCGCCTGCGCATGTCAACACCGGCAGACCTACCCAGAGCGCATCGCACGCCGTAGTGTGTGCATTGTACGGAAGCGTGTCGAGAAAGAGATCAGCCAGGCGGAGCCGCGCAAGGTGGTCTTTACGCTTCGGCACTTGGGGACCGAACACAAGCCGCTCCGGCGCAACCCGCCGGGCGACAGCCTCTCGCCGCAAATTGACCATTGCGGCGCCTATCGTGGAACTAAGCCACAGCACGCTGCCCTCGACCGCTCGTAAGAGCCGCATCCAGATATCAAACACCTCCGGGGTGATTTTGTAAGCGGTGCTATGGCAGGCGAAGATGAAGCCGGTTTCCGGCAATCCTACCTCCGTGCGTGTTGGTGTGTACTTCGCGATCGGCCTTTTCCTGTCAGTCGGAAAGAAGGTATGTGGCAGATGGACGATCTTCTCGCTATAATGGATGTAATGTTCTTCAGGGATCACCACGCGATCGGCGATGATGTAATCGATGAAAGGCATACCCGTAGTGCCCGCATAGCCGAGATAATTCACCTGCAAGGGCGCTGGCCGAGCAGCGACGATTTCTGTGCGCTTGTCTCCCGCGTAGCCGTTTAGATCGATGGCAATGTCGATCTCACAGTCACGCAACAAGGTAGCTACTTGGGCGTTGCTCATGGCCTGTGCTTCAACGAAGTGATCGAGCGCGGATACGATCCGCCGCCGCGTGTCACTTCCGTCATCTGGGTTCAGAGATACCCCCGTGGTCTCGAAGCGAGTTTTATCGTGACCCTCGAAACATCCAGCGATCGCATTTACCGAGAGCGTGTCGCGGAAATCCGTTGAGATATAGGCGATACGGATTTTATCGTGGCGGTAGCGTTCGCCGCGCCATAACGGCTTTGCAGACGGCGGAACTGTCTTTGCCCAAAGCTTCGCAAGGGCGAGGTTCTCAGCTTCGGAGTCGGATATCGCCAGATTGATGAACGGCGTAATAATGAGCCGGCCGGCTTTCAAACCGTTATCAATTCGGTGTTTGATGGTTTCGCGCCGGCGCCAGTCGCATACGAATAGCAGGGCATGGATCCCGATGCGCGCGGCAGCGATATTCTCGGGATCAAGGGCAAGGGCGCGATTGCTCGCCTCCGAGGCTTCTGCAAAACGCTGTAAGTCTGAAAGGACGTACGCGCACCTTGTCCAAGCTTCCGCGTTCTCCGGATCGAGCGCGAGTGCCTTGTCGATGTAAGGAAGGGTCGCTGCTCGCCGGCCGCCAGCACTCATTGCCCTGGCACGATCTATCCAATTAGCGGCGTAGTCGGGCGCCAGTGCGATTGCGCGATCATAACAGGCAATTGCCTCTTGGTACCGATGGAGATCTGATAGTTCACGACCGAGATTGCGCCAAGACGCCACGTCGGCTGGATTGTCGGTTAGGGTCCTGCTTGCGGCCGCTAACGCACTCTCCGTTGCGAGGCGTAGACCTTGACATGAAATCTCTTCGAGAGTTCCCCCAAGTTTAGCGAGAATCTTGCGATTCCCAATGCTTGTCTGGTCGACGATCTCGCGAAAAGCCTCGAGGATGTCTTGCGGCACCATACCAGGAGCGACGCAGACCAGCTTACGGGCGGCAAGGCTCGCGACCCCGCGGTCAACCGCCGTCCGCGCGAAGATCGTCCAGTCAATGCCCTCGCCGAGGATCTGTCGGATCGTGGCTTCGTCCTCTTCGGTGGTAGTAAGCTTGACGCAGGCCAACAGGAGACGTGACTCACCCGATGTCGATTCTCTTTGGTCGACTCTCTCACCGTTCAACGACGGCTTGCCGGGCGTCATGCCAATGAAATTGCTTTGTCAGTGTCGAAGAGCTCGCAGCGTTGAGCGTACCATGACTAGGCGGCGCACGCTGGTGTGCAATCAACGGCAAAACTGGCCGCCGGTGAGCCATCTTGCTGACGCTTCCACATGATCATGTAGGCGGACTCGAGATCGCGCGTGAAGCGTGCCGTATCAAACAGCGGTTCGGTGTAACGCTTGCGCATCAACTTCGCCTTGATCCTCGCCAGCCGGTCGGGATCTAGCGCTAACGCTATTGCTAGAGTTCTCATATTCAGCAAGCGATGCGGTCACCAGCTCCGGCAGACCGATCGCGCGGAGGAGGCTCGCAGCGACACGCCCCGGGAACGTGTCACCCAGGCACGTCACCACGGGTACTCCAGCCCAAAGCGCATCGCAAGCGCTGGCGTGTGCGTTATAGGGCAGCGTATCGAGAAAAAGATCGGCCAGCTGAAGCCGCGCAAGATGATCCTTTGCCTGAGGCACGCGTGGAGCGAATACCAGCCGTTCCGAAGCAACACCACGGGCATCTGCTTCACGCCGCAAATTAACGAGCGCCGACGGATTCGGAGACTTCAGCCATAATATGCTGCCATCGACGGTTTTCAGCAAGCGCATCCAGATGTCGAAGATCTCGGGAGTGATCTTGTATTCAGAGTTGTGACAAGCGAAAACAAAGCCGGTGGTCGGCAACCTTGCGTCAGTGCGGCTTGGGGCCTTTGGGCAAAATCCGACTCGTTCTGTGGTTCGGCATGTAGGTGTGCGGCATGTAGACGACCTGTTCCGCATAATGGACCCGGTGCCAGTCCGGAATCACGACAGTGTCTGCAATGATGTAGTCAAAGAACGGTAAACCCATCGTGCCAGGATAGCCCAGAAAGCTCACTTGCACCGGCGCCGGCCTGTGGGCAAAGATCCCGGTGCGACAGTCCCCCGAGTTGCCGTTCAGGTCGACGACGATGTCGATTTCCCGTTTGCGCAATAGCCTGGCGACCTCGAAATCGTTAAAGGCTTGGACATCGATGAAGCGGTCAAATGCGGCGGCAATCTGCTGGCGCATCGTGCTTCCGTCATCCGGACCCAACGAAATAGCGGTTGTCTGAAAACGGGACCTGTCATGATGTTCAAAGCAGCCCACCATCGCGTCCGAAAGCACATGGTCGCGGAAGTCCGTCGAGCTGTAGGCAATGCGGATCTTATCATGGGCATATCGCTCGCCTCGCCATAATGCCTCGGTTGGTCTGACTCCCCTGGTCGAAAGCCGAGCGAGCGCAAGGCTCTCCGCTTCCGAGTTGGATATGGCCCTGTGATGAAAGGGTGTTACAATTGGCCGGCCCGCCTTCACCTCTTCGCTGACCCGGTGCTCATCGGCTTCGCGCCGCCGCCAGTCACATGCCCGTAGCCGGGCCTGGATGCCCACGCGCGCCCCGGCGACATTGTCAGGGTCGAGCGCGATCGCTCGATCAGCGGCCTCGATTGCCTGCGCGTAACGTCGCGAACTGAACAATCGCGCGGCATAAATCGCCCATTCCGTGGCGTCTTGCGAATCGGGCGGAATATCCGGAAGGTCTATCGTGGCGCCGGTCGCCTTGTATCGCGGCCAAGCGCCTCTTCCAAATGGTCGTATCATGGGGCGCATAAGCAAGCGCCTTGTCATAACAGGCAATCGCGTCCCTATGGCGCCGGAGCCCGACGAGGGCATCACCGAGATCCCGCAGCGCCGCAGGATCGTTCGGGGTTCGGGCCAGCGTGCGCTGTGCATCCCTCTGAGCTCGCCGGTATCGCCTTATGGTCAGCTTGGTTTCAGTGGAAGCCGGGATGACGGCGAGAGCGATCTCGGAAGCGGCGAACGCATACGGTAGACGCCCCACCGGCGCGAGCGCTTGCCGAAAGGCTTGCCATAGCGGCAGCGCTACGAAGTCATGGGCGAGCTTGATTGGGATGTAGGCGAAGCTCAATTGGCGCGGTAAGGGCATGGAGACGACATGGGGCGGCCCTGGCAGGAAGACGGTCCGCGCCACATAGCGTACCTGCCGCACGATCCCGTCTTGGAGCCGCAGCCAATCCATGTTGATCAACTTGTCGCTTGATGACTGCGCGGGCTCGTCGGCCTGCCACTGTTCGACGATGCGGCGGACCATCGGCTCAATGTTTGGGTCCCCGCGCTCGGCGGTGATAACGGCATGCGGAATATCGAGTTGAAATATCTGCGCGCTAGTGATGTCGCCAAAAGGAGTATGCGCAGGCAGCCTTGCGCGCGCGCGCGCTCCGCGACAGCGGCCCAGTCGAGATTCGGGAACGACCCGACGAAGCCGGCGAAGTCGCACGCCCATTTCAGTCTTCGCCACATCTCCTTCCCGCCATGAACCGCCAGAAGAAGCAGGCCATCTTCGGGCGCCGGCGTCAGGAACGTACGGCCATTCACCCTAATTCGCTGGGCCCGGCCCCAAAGGCCGGCATAGTCGATCTCGAGCGCCATCTTCAGCGGAGTGAGGCGCGTGTGAGGCTCAACCGCTGTCCCACTGGACTCCCCGAGGATGATTTCCTGGCCCTGCAGGCGATGGAGCAGATCAAACTGCGCGACCGTCATCTCTCCCGTGCGCGGATAGCCGAGATTCTTCAGGGTCGCAATCGTCTTCGCCAGATCCTCGTCGTGGACGAGGAAGTCCAAATCCCTGAACTCGCGAAGCCCAAGATCACCAAACACCTGGATGGCAAGGAGCGGACCTTTGAACGGAATTGCTTCGACCCCGTTCTTCGCCAGAGCGTCGAGCAGTCGGACGAGCTCGTCAAACAGCGCGCGGTTTGCCCGGCTGGTCTCGTCCGCTATGGCGTGGAACGCACCCAGAATATCGTCTGGGATGTGATCTGGCGCCAAGCGCGCGAGCGTTTGCGCTGCGAAACTCGCAACCCCATGGGCCAGCGCCTTTTGGGCAAACGATGTCCAATCGATGCCATCCGCAAGCAACTGCTGGATCGCCGCTTGCTTCTCTTGCGCGTCGCCGGTCCGGGCAGACGCCAAGAGAAGGCTAAGTTCCGGCTTCAACTGCATGCCGTCCGACCGCTGCTTCATGACGTTGTATAGCCGCGATGTGCAAGATCACCAACCGAAAGCGCTCGACGATAATCGCGTGCAGTAATCATTAGCCGGGCCGCACCAGGTCGTGCAGCATTCCTTTTGCTTGGTCCAGCCGTTGTTCGGCCACCAACACTTCCGCGAGATTCAAGGCAGCCGGCATGAAATCCGGGTTCTTGTCGAGGATGCCACGAAAAATCTTCTCGGCCTCGGGCAGGCGCTTCTGCGCCAGGCGGACGGAGCCTAAGAGGTTCTGGATCAGCGGATCGTTCGGGGCGCTTGTCGCCAGCGACTCGGCCAACGCCGAGGCCTTGGTGAGATCGCCCAGCCGCAACGCGGCCATTGCTATCACCGCATCCGGCTCTCTCCCCGTAATGACCTTCTCGATCTCCGCAAGATCGCCATAGGCGTCGCCATACATCATCATCAGGCCCGTTGGGTCCGCATCCGCGACCACTTTCGGGGGCGGGGCTTTGACCACTTCCTCATATAACTGAAGGACTTGATCGGGTTGGCCGCTTGCAAGATGCGCGCGGGCGAGCTCGGTGACCGCTGACTGATCCCTAGGATTCGCCTTGACCACGGGCTCCAGAAGTTTGATGGCGCTCGTAGGGTCCTTGCGATGCAGTGCTATTTCAGCCCGTAAGCGTGCAACCCCAGGTACGTCGGGCTGGTGCCCCTGGAATTTTGCAAGGTCGTATTCAGCCGTTTCAAATTGATCAAGCCGAAACTTTAAGACCCCGTCGAGATAATAGCCGATGATCATTCGGTCAAAGGCGGGGTTGGCCTTCATGAGCAGGTTATTTGCATCGGCTAGGGCGCCCTGACGCGCGAGAACAAGGGCGGCGAGAAAAATGATTTGCGGATGAGTGATTTTCCTGAGGGCCAGACCGATCTCGCGTCCCGCTTCGGGCAGCTTATTCTCGCGGATTAGCGCGTCGACACGACCAGCCATTGCTGGAACGCTGGCCGGGTGCCTGTCGAGGACCTTGCTGAAAGCGGCGACAGCCCCAGCGGCATCGCCCTCGGCGAGGAGCAAATTTCCCGTGATCCGTGTTATCCCTATTTCGTTGGGAGCGATGGCGCGCGCCGCATCGAGCTCCTCGCGCGCCTCGGGTAGTTTTCGCGTCAAGATCAAAAAACTAGCAAGCGCGGTATGCGCGCGCCAGGAACCAGAGTCGAGTATAACCGCATCGCGCAGCAAGGGCTCCGCGCGGTTGAACTCGCGCAAGTCGAGGTGGGCGAGACCCAGGCTCATGCGTACCGTGGACTCGGCCTTAGGTTCACGTTGACCGGGTTCGACCTCTCTCAACAGCACGTCGAATTTACCCTGCAGGTACAAGGCCCATGCAAGCAGTGCGTCCGCCTCGTCATTTCGGGTACCGCTGCCCCGCGCCGCGCGCGCTTCCACCTCTGCGCGGACCCAGTCTGCCTTGTCGATGTAGATCTGCCCAAGCTGTAAATGTGCCTCCGCGTTCTTCGGATTGGCTTTCAAAACGCTCCGCAATTCGCTCTCCCGGCGCAGGAGATCAGCCGCCGTACCGGTTTTTTGTGCCGGTGGCGCATCGGCGGCGTGACCCGCCGGTAATGCAGTCAGCGCAAAGGCAGCGGTGGCCAGCGCCAAGAGGAAACTGTTGATACGAGTCAGGCCTAGCAAGCGCTTCTCCTGCGGAGCATGGATGAGTTACCGTTCTGCGAGGACGCCATCGGGTTGCCACCCGATCCCGGGTTGCCCGGCGCTCTCGACTGATCCTTTCGTCCAGGGGATTTGGGGATGGGATGTTTCATTTGCTCGTCTCTCCTGGCCGTCCGAGACTCGCTACAGCCGGCATCGAGCGTTCCAAATCCAGCTGTGACGGCGACGCCGCATCGAGCGTAGCGGTACGCGATGCAATGAAGGACCAAGCGGTCAGAAGGCATCGTTTGTAGGCGCCCTTTGTGGTCTCACAAAAGTGGCCGAGAGTCGCCACCATCAGAAAAGTGCCGCCGACCAGCAATACCAGCTGCGCAGCTGACGATCGGTCGGGCACATGATAGACCGTGAACAACGATAATAGAGGTTGATGAAACAGGTATAGCGCGAAGGTCATCGAACCCAACCAGCGGATGACGGCTGCGATAGGCGCCAGAAACGGTTCGACCCGATCGGACATGGCATTGAACGCGAGCACATTGACGGCAAAACAAGTGGCTGCGGCGTAAGCGGCCAGAATCGCCCCGATCGCCTGGTCAGGGGTCCTCAGAAACGTCAAATGTTCGCGAAAGTGAAATTCAATAAAAGAGCATAGCGGAATCAAAGACAGACTAACCAGCCAAAGAGGAATGGCCGATCGGGCCTCGGTCGGCCACCGTCGCGACACGTGGTAGGCGAAGTAGCCGAGCAGCCACGTCGGCGCCAGCAGAACCATTGTGGGGCCTAAGATCAGGATCACCACAAGGATGCTCAGAATTCGGCCTCGTCCTCGGGCAAACACCAGGATAGCAATGCTCGCGTAATAGAACGCTTCTAAGCTCAGGGTCCAGAACGGCGTGTTGGGCAGTTCGATATCTGGCCAAAGCCAGGACCCGTTCACAAAAACCGCTGCTCCCAGATAGGAAAGCGTGGCCCCGGACTGAAATGCCTGGAAGGCCGTTGGGTATCTCAGTTCGATCAGGTAATTACAGACTATGGTCAACAGCAACGCCGGCAGGACCACGGAATAGAGCCGGGCTAATCGGCTCGCGGCATAATCGACCGGCGTCCGCTCGCGGGTTGCCAACACGTGCGCGATTACATACCCCGACAGCACAAAGAAGACCGTGACAGCGGTCTGGCTGAACGGAAACCAGTGAGAGTACCAGAACGGGTGAGCGTCCCAGAAGGCGGCGAATCCGATCTTTGTGTGTTCCCTGAGATGCTCGATGAATACCGTCAGGGCCGCGGCAAAGCGAACGATGTCGAGATACAGCGAGGTTCCCGGTTTCATCGCTGAGGCCATCGTGGCTCCGCCCACGGATCACCGGCCGGCGCTGGGATTGGCTCATTGGATCGGGCCACCCTCCTTGCGCACCACAAGTCCCTCCTCGAGGAGCCGCTCCGCGAAGGCAATTCGCTCCTCGTCCTCCAGCTCGCCTGGGATCTCACGGATAACGTAGGCGGGCCGGTTCAAGGCAAATTCCAACGCCTCGCGGAAGAATGACGGGAAGACGATAGCGCGTGCACCGTAATTGATGCGAACGGAGTCGCCGTCGTTGTGCATCTGGTAGACGATGGCGCGGCGCGCGCCGACAACATCGTCGATGGTGAGCGGTCTTGGCCGAAAGAAGTCGACGATCTGGTCCGAAACATCGAGCGGATACATCCTCACCAGCTCATCCTTGAACTGCGCGACCACCCCGCTAAGAAATGCCTCATCGGCCAGTTCGCGGAATGCCCCCCTCAGGCGCTTTACGATCGCATCATTGGGAGCTTGAAGAAACCCCAGCGGCAGTGTGTGGCGCAAACGTTCGTCCTGTAGAAGTCGCCGCCTTAACCGCCGCGATAGAGAAGATCGTCCCAAAACGACGCCGGTAACCCCAAGCGTAATGTGCAGCGAAGGTTCCGACCCGCATTCGGCCGCGTGGACGAATCCGCGACGGTATATAAATGAGGTCGCCCTGTTCAAGGACGAAAGAGTGGAGGTCTCCGAGGAGTTCGCGGCCCTCATCGCCCATCGAATCGTTCTTGCCGGGAAACGCGCGGCGCTGCTTTTCAATTTTCCAGTTTTTGGATCCCACTGTTTGAAGGATGAAAACGTCGTGGTTGTCCCAGTGCGGCGTGAAGCCTTTCCCGCTCGCCGGCGTCAAATAAAGGTTGGTCTGAAACCGATGGCCCAACTCGGCGGCGAGAACCCGGCAGAGCAGGCTCAGCTTCGGCTCCCGATGATGCAGTTGATCCAGGACCAGCGTGCCGCCGGCCCGCATGTCGCCGAGTATGGCCTCTAAACCCTCCGTCATCACGCCTTTGTATGACACGTTCTTGTTGGTCGCGGCGTTGGCAAGCTTGACGTAGTCAGGAGAGCGGGTGATGGCTTCATCGAAATCCCGCAGGCTAAAGAGGCCATGGTAATAATCGGGATCCTTGCGATGGACGATCAACGGCTGCCGCTCCCAGTAGCGCGATTGGAACTCTTCGATGGCAACAGGCGCAACAAGGGAGGACATCGACAGTTTTTGAAGGAAACCGCATAGCATGGGAAACAGCTCCTCTATGTGCCGCCCGGCGCTGACGGCAAGCATCTGCCCATGTCGTCTGAAGCGAGGTTCGGTTTCGCACTGGCTAGCACCGAAAGGCTACTCAAAACAAAATCCCTTTGCGCTATCTACCCTTCTGGTCCAGGAGTGCGCCTCAGTACGCCACCTTGCTCCATCCGGCAATGAACTCGCCCAGCTTCAGCTCGCCGATTTTTTCAATGAGGCGGGTCTTGACTTCTGCCTCCACCTCCTCGAGCGCGGACGCCCCGTCGAGCCGCGTCAGCGGGGTCCGGAATAGCTCCTCGGATAGGAAGCGGCCGAAGACTTCGTTAGCGGCATGCCAGCCAGCCGGCGGAAGGAAAAAGATGCCGAGATGAACGGAAGTGCTCAATCCTCCTTCGCAGTGGTGCCAATTGCCGCCGGGCACGAACAACAGATCCCCGGGCTCGAGCACCTCGTCGAAGATCGGCTGGGTGGTTTCTGGCGGCGCCTGTTTTGGCATACGCCGGAGGGGTTTTGACACCGGGGGGCCAAAAATCTGCCAGCGCTTCGTCCCCTCGACTTGCAGGATGACGAGGTCCTCGGGATCGTAATGCACCTGGAAAGCCCCGGCGCCCGTCCCGGACGTGACAACCGCACCGACAAAGGCCCCTTCCAAGGTTCGCGATCTGATCTCTTCGCAGACAGCGCCCAAAGCCGGCACATGCTCGTCCACATGAAGAACAACGATGCTGAAACCGTTCGCTAGAAACCCATCCAGCTTCGCGGCGTCGACCTTGCCATTGGTCATCCACCGATCCGCCGGGGCGGTGATGGACTCTTTTGTGACGCGGATGTCATCAGGGCGCTTGTTGGGATAATTCCCCGCTTCGATCATGCGCCGAAGCGCCGGCCAGCCCAGCAAGGGCGCGTAGCGATCGCCGTTCGCGCCGGGCCGGTAAACCAATTCGCGCCGCCGCAGCAGCCCGAGGAATTCGGGCTCGGTCAGTGGCGAGACCAAATCGGCGAGCGTTGAAGGGGCTTCGCTCATCAGAGCCGTCATTTCCAAAAATCCCTCAGGCCGCGCAACATGGCGCCCATTCTGCCGCTCGCAACGGGAACGTGCCTACTCACATAGTTTAAGAAATTAGCCTCGCATAGGCAATCGGAAAAGCCAACTCAAACCGAAGCCGCAGCACTCAATTAACTTAACGACTTGCTATAGACGGGGCACCCGGTCAGCACGTTGCCTCGCTCCGTCAAACCGTAAAATCTATTCAACTTCGGGTCGCGAAGTATTCCCGCCAGCAACGATCAGGGCGCCGCCGACAGCGTCGTTCGTCGCGGCAGGGATGCTGGACAATTTAGCCGAGTAGCCCACACAGGGAACCCCTCTGCCATGATCACAACAGAGGGCCCTCGCAAATGACAGCGACCGGCGTTTACGCTTCCGAAGCGGTCGCTACTGGCGCAGTTCAGAGATTCGCCGCCCCCGCTTCGGCCGGCAGGCCGAGCGAGGGAGCTAACTGAGTGTCTTCGCCCGCGTTCACCCCCCGACGTGGTCGTCCTGCTGCGGCTTGCCGTCATCGGGATTGAAATTGGTGCCAAATACAAAGGCGTCGATGTCTTCGTGGGTGTTGCCAAAGGTGAAATCGTCAAGAATGTGCTTTATCGACGCCTGGTATGGGCTGATTTGCGCAAAGGCCTGCTTCGTCGATGCATTCAACAGCAAGGCAACTGCTGGAGCGGTGACCGCCACTTGGGCGGACTTCTTAACCAAATCACGCCTGGACGGTGGTGTGGCTTCCGGTCCAGGAATGTTATTTTCATCGGGCATGTTCACATCTCCTTCCGAGTCTAACCCGGGCACGAAGCCGATCCAGGATGTCCCCTTCCAAACCGGGTCGTACACGCGTTTGTTGGTGCAAGACCCGGGCCAAATGCAAAAAAATAGCTTTTCCATGATGTTAAAGCCCGCCAAGTCCCGCCCAGCATCGTCAGGTGTAAAATTTTTCGACAGCATCCCGCGCCACGCCGCTCCTGAGCGGGGGAATGCACATCCAACACCCGTTCAATTCAAGTGCTTGATTCTTCGTAATTTTCGGCTAAATCCCAGCACGCCCGCGCGGCAATCCCTGCTGCGGGCGCGGGTTTCCTGAGGTGTAAAGATTTTCGACACGGCCAAGGGGTGCGGGCATGCGGAGGGGACAATGGAGTGCGGCCGAGCCGCGCGATTGCAGGCGATTACCGCCGACCGAAACAGCACCAAAAGGATGTCTGGCGGGCGCGGGGTTCTTGAGGTGTAAAGGTTTTCGACACGGCAGAGGGGGCGGGCCGGACTGTCTCTGATATTGTTGGGTGAGCATGCCTTCAAATTCCTTGCGAACGGGTGTAGATTTTAATCAGGCTGCCGCGCCCTTTGAGGACCGCGAACACCGAACCAGGCCGTTTCGAGATGTCGGATTTTTCCAAGACCCGATACACTAACGTCTTCGCCACCCCGCTCGTGACGCATGTTTGGGACGACGGGCCGGAGCTTAACGCGCTCTTGCGCGAGCGCGTCCTGGCGCGTCAGGCGGAATGCCGCGGCGTTGCCAAGTCGAACCACGGCGGCTGGCATTCCGAGACTGGGCAGCTCGAATTCTGCGGCGATGCCGGCCGGCGCCTCGTCGAACATATGTATGCGCTCGCCGACGAGGCCACGCGCCGACTCGCCGCCGAGCTGAACAAGGAAATCGATGGCTGCCGGTGGACCGTCTCCGCTTGGGTCAATGTCAACCGCAGCGGGGACTTCAACAAGGTGCATGTGCATCCTGCGTCGACCTGGTCGGGAACCTACTATGTCGATGCCGGAGATCCGGACGATCTCGGCGGCACCCCGCTTCATTTGTTCGATCCCTGCACCGCCCGAAGCACCACCTTCCTGCCGCGCATCGTTTCGGATAGCATTTACATCAATCCCAGGCCGGGACTGATGGTGCTGTTTCCGAGTTACGTGCCGCACATGGTTTTTCCGCACGCCGGGAACGGCCCGCGCATCTCGATCGCGTTCAATTTGCGCCACGAGCCTTATCCCTGAAGCGTAAGCGTGCTGACGGAGCACATAACGTAATCCCCCTCGTGGGCCTATGCCGCCCGCGAGACAGCGATAAGCGAAGCGGCGCCTGTCAGGGGTGTCACGACCTCGGCGCCGTCACGTTGGTTGACGCGACCGCCTGCGGAGAAGCGAAGCCCTATTTTCCTTGACCAAGACGCCGGAGGGACGATCCTGGTCTCACAATCACTGAGAAGCTGGGGAATGTCCGTTAATGCCAGTTCGCAAAAAGCTCGTCCGCTTCACACGCAAACCGCTACCCGAAAAGCGGGACGCGGTAAAGGCCACCTTGCGCGGCATCCTCGGGACGGATCCCCACGCCGCGGAACAGCGCCGCCTCCGGGCATTGCTTACCGGTCCACACGCGCCACCAGCCGTGTTACAAGGTCACGAAAAATTTTACATTGCGTATCGGCCAGATTCTCGATCTGTTCTTCTCTCGTTATCCCGAGATCAGACAACTGTCTGAGAAATGGACTAAGAATAACACTGGGAATAATGCGGGTGACCTTCCGAGATTATACGCCGTAATGATGAACGTCAGGCAAATCCTCGATGAAAATGTTGTGGGAGACATCGCGGAATTGGGCGTCTTCCAAGGCAACTCTGCGGCGGTTTTAGCGCATTATGCGCGGATCTATGGCAGACAACTCCTCCTCTTCGATACCTTCCGGGGATTCGATCGGAGAGACCTTGTTGGATGTGACGGGCCCAGACAAGTAGAATTTGCCAGCACTTCGCTCGCCTACGTACGCGAGTTTGTTGGGGATAATAATGTACGCTATGTACAGGGCCGGTTCCCGGAGTTAATCCCACCTGATCTCTACGCGTCTCGGTTCTGTCTCGTCCACATTGACTGCGATCTTTATAAACCGGCGAAAGCGGCTTTGGAGTTCTTCTACGAGCGCTTATCACCAGGCGGTCTCGTGATCATCCATGACTACGTTAATCCATTTTGGGAGGGCATTAAGCGTGCCGTCGACGAATTTTGCCGTAGGATACCGGAAAGGCCGGTGGTCTTCGGCGACAAATCGGGTACAGCGATGATTCGAAAGTCCATCGTTACCTCTAAATAGCCTATGGTAAGGCACAAATCAGTCCAAGGTTTGGGTCCCGCAGGATCGGGATTAGACGCTCAGCATCCGCGGCGCGCCGCTCGACCTGTGATCGCGTCTCGCGTAAGCCGAGTTGGCGGGCTGTTCCGCATGGTCCAAAAGAATACTTCGAGTTAAACCATTCACAGCGGCTGGACCACAAGAAACCCGCCAGCGGAATTAGGTCCGGAACAAATCGCGCTCAATCGGCGAGTTTCGGTTTAACGGAGCTCGCTCACCGGCGAAATTTTGTTGCTGCGGAAATTCCAAGCGCAGAAAATGGCCTTGTTACAAGCTCCGAATTCGGGGACGTATGCCCAAAAAAAGGCAGGAATTGAGCGGGGAGTGAGGCATTAAATGTGTGTGAAGTCGCGGGAGTGGGAGCGATGGGGCTCATCAATTTCGGGGTTCCGCGCGAGTATGTTGAGGCGCTTCGGGTCGCGTTCGGCATCGGTTGCTTCGTCGAGACCGGCACATTTCACGGCCGCACCGCGAGTTGGGCGGCGGAGCGATTCGAGCGCGTCATCACGATCGAACTCTCGGAGCCGCTTTACCGCACCGCCGCCGCCGCGCTGGCGCAATTTCCGAATGTAACGGCGATCCACGGTGAGACCCGGCGGGAGCTCACGCGCCTTGCACCCTCGCTGCCGCCTGCGATTGTCTGGCTCGATGCGCATTACTGCGCCGGCCTGAGCGCCGGGGTGGGCGACGAATGTCCCTTGCTTGGCGAAATTGCCGCGCTGGCGCCGGCCTGGGAGAGCCTCTATGTGCTGGTAGACGATGCGCGCTATTTCCTCGCGCCGCCGCCGCCGGAGCACGATGCGGCACAATGGCCGTCGCTTGCGCAAGTGGTGAGCGCTCTCAACACGGGCGAGGACCGGTTCGTCGCGTCGTTCGAAGATGTGCTCGTAAGCCTCCCGCTGGCGGCGCGGGGCGTCACGTTGGGCTATATCCGCAAGGGCGGGCGGCTCAACATGCGAGTACTCGGCTACAAGCGGCCGGAGGCGCCCGCGCCCCCTCTAACCCGGCTGCAACGCCTGTGGCGCCGCCTTCCCGGCCGCATCAGTGCGGTATAGGCATCTAGCCGGGCGCGCGCCACCGAGTTGTCTCTTGACGCCCGTTTCTGCGCAATCCAGTTTCAAAGCCAGAAGGTCTGTTTCGTCGGCTCGACCGCGACGATTTTCCACCGACGAAACGGAGCGTTGAGGCTCGCCACCTTCAGGAATTACCACATTGTTTTGTGCTCAAAGAACGGGGTTTGCTTGCACAACTCGCGCGAATGAAAAATGGCGCACCCGACCCCCTCGCTCTCGAGCCGCGCGCGTGAGCAGACTGGTTTCATCTTGGAAATCCTAGCCAAATCGGTGCCGGGTTGTCCACTCGGGTAGTGTGTCCTGGTCGGGTGTATGTCCTCGCAGGAATTGGGGCGAGCATGCGCGAGGGGATCACGCTCTTTAGTTTAGCCTTCTGCCGCCGGCCCGATCCATTGTGAGAGCAGCCATTTTTCACCGCGCGTCACCGGAAGTCCTGCGTGCAGCGTCTGCCGGTCGCGCGTGCCGTCGGGTTCCACGTTCCAGAAGAACAGCGCGCTGCCCTTTCGCCCCTTCCACCGCCCGCCGATCGCCGGAAACTCGGTTTCGCCGCCTTCGTAATCGTCATTGAGAGAGATCAGGAACGTGAGCACGCGCTGGCGGAAGCCTGGTGAGTTCGGATTCTCGGGGGTATCCCAGTGGCGCTGATACTCCTCGCCCACCGAATAATGCAGAACGTTGGGGATTTCCATAGCGCGCACCGGCAATCCGGTTACGTCAGCAATGCGCGCACGCAAGATTGCGAGGACGAAATCGCGGATCGGTCGGGGGAAAGGGCAGACAGTGTTGGAGCGCCCGCTCCAGGTGCCGCGTCCGCCGTCTTTGTCATCATGGACGCCCGCGGGCTCCAGTCTGGGGCGCGCCCTGGCAATTAGCCAGTCGCACATTTCCGGTGTGGCGATGTCCTTGACGACGGCGATCCGGGGCCGTTCCGAAATGCTTGAGCTGTGGAGCGGTTGCAACCACTTCGCCAGATCGATGAGGTCGCGAAACCTTGACGATGGAGAGTTCGTCAACGCTTGTCCCGCGAGAATTCTCATGCGCCAGCCGCCATTGGCCCGCAAGCCACGCCAGTTCGGCTTGCGCCAAGCGCGAGCCCAGCTGCGCAGAGCGCCGCAGATGATCGAGCACGGCCGTCCAATCCCGCGGGAGACCGGCGCCTTCCGCCGCCTCGATCGCCATTTCATGGGCGGCATCGGCCTCCGGCGAGGACGGTGTTGCGTCTTCCATGCTGGAAATCCTAGCCAAATCGGTGCCGGGTTGTCCACTCGGATAGCGTGTCTGAGGCGCCGGGCGCCTCCTCTGACCCGGTTGCAACCCGTGTGGCGCAGCCTTCCCGGCCGCATCCGTGCGGTATAGGCGTCTAGTCGAGCGCGCGCTGCCCGAGTTGTTTTTTGATGCCCGTTTCTGCGCAACCCAGCTTCAAAGCCAGAAGGTCTGTTTTGTCGGCTCGACCGCGACGAGTGTTCCATCGACGAAACGGCATAGCATGTGTTGCTCGGTATCGATGACGAAGCCCTGCGGAAAAGAGGCTTGCCGAACGTCGACGGCGCGCCAGCTGCAACGCTGCGTCCGTTGTTGTATCATGCCAAGGACCAACAGTTGGCCTTTGACTGAACCCGCGGCAGCCGCGCTTGCGGATGCGGAGGCCAGATATGGGCAGCGAGGTGGAGGCGGCAATGTCTTGGCAAAATGCGGTGAGTTCGAGTTGGCTCCGATGAGCCCGTTTGCCCTCGAATAGACTGCTATCGCACGCGTCGGACGATATGATGGACGGGATAGCGTCAACCCGGAGCCTGGCGAGACGAGTGTTGTGCCTGTTGCCGCCTCTGCGCGATTGGTTTGCGGAGGTCGACTGGCTCGCTGCCGAGGCCCGGACCTGGCAAGTCGTGCGAACTGCTCTTGAGGCCGAGAAAATCATTGCCGCAACACAGCATATCATCGCCGACCAAGAGCAGGCAAAGATAATTGATTTTCTGTCCTACCTCACGCCGTGCCGATCTCGGCGCTTCGGCAAGATCAGGCTGGGATGCAACGGCGACGGCGGTTATGTGCTGCTGGATGATTTCAACGGCGTGTCAGCGGTTTTGTCCTTTGGCATTGCGAGGGAGTGTTCCTGGGATAGCGCGATGGCACAGCGCGGCATCGATGTCTACCAGTACGACCACACAGTTGACGGACCACCGACCGCCAACGCCCGGTTTCGGTTCTTCAAGAAAGAGATCGCCGCGGTCTCATGCGGTCAAACAGAATCACTTGGCTCTACACTCGCAAAGCTGCCATCGACTGCGGAACGCGTCATCCTCAAGATCGACATCGAGGGGGCTGAGTGGGATGTCCTTGGGGCTGCGACATCTGCGGAGCTGACCCGCTTCTCGCAAATCGTCGGCGAATTTCATGGGTTCGAAAACGCCGCGGACCCGGACTGGCGCGAAAGGGCGCGGCGGGTTCTGGCCAAGCTCCGATCGATATTCGACCTCGTACATATACACGCCAACAACCACGGACCGCTGAACATCATCGCGAATGTGGCGATCCCGTCGACCTTCGAGCTGACCCTGGCCAATCGAGCGATATACGAATGCGAGGAAACCAACGAGGTTTTCCCGACGGCGCTCGACCAACCGAATTGGGCGGGCCGGCCTGACATCTTCCTCGGTAGCATGCGGTACAAATAGCTGTTGAGCAGCCACAACGCCGCGGCCCGCTGCCTGTCCGTCAGGTGGGTTATCTCTACCCCGGAGAGAAAAAGCACCTGCGCCATGGCCCCGCCATCGGTATCGGGAAGAAGTCCGGCGTCACCGGCGGGTCGAAAGAAGCCCGGCTCTCCGTGATGCCGCTTTGGGAATCACGGTTGGGTCGTGCGGTTATCTGTCACGACAAAGCTCACAGGCGGCTCGCCGCGCTGGGTCCGTTGCCACATTGTGATGAAGGCACTTTCGAGATCGCGCGTTGTAACGGACGTAAGCGTCAGCTGAGGGTCGTCTTGCACTCGGCGTGTTGAGCTGGATGCTGCCGCTCTTTTGCGGGCAGCGGTGCAATGGATGACGCGGAGCTGGTCGATAAGGAGGACCTTGGGAGTACTCATACGAGGGCTCGCGAGGTCCGCGGCGAGGTTCTCACCGGTCCGGAGCGCCGGCGACGCTGGAGCCTCGAAGAGAAGCTTCGGATATTGGCGCAGAGCGTGGCGCCAGGATCCTCGCCCTCGCTGGTTTGCCGACTGCACGCGATCAGCAGCGGCCAGCTTTACACCTGGCGCCGGCAGTTCCGTACCGGCGAGCTGACCGGGTTTGCGCCGGTGAGATTGGCCCCGCCGGTCGAGGAGCTTCCACGGGCCGCTGCGTCGGTTGATCCGGTGCCGATACTGCCCGAAACCGATCGGCCGGCGGACGGGATCATCGAGGTGGAGCTGGCCTCGGGGGTGAAGCTGCGCCTGACCGGCGCGGTCGACGAGGTGGCATTGCGCCGGGTCTTGTCGGCGCTGTCGTGATCGGCATTCCGGGCAATGTCCGCGTCTATCTGGCGTGCGGCGTCACCGACATGAGGAAAGGCTTTGACGGGCTGGCGGCGCGGGTTCAGACCACCTTGCGCCTCGACCCGCATGGCGGCGCGCTGTTCGTGTTCCGTGGTCGCCGCGGCGATCTGATCAAGGTGCTGTGGTGGGACGGGCAAGGTTTGTGCCTGTTTGCTAAGCGGCTGGAGCGCGGCCGGTTTTTGTGGCCGCAGGCGAAGGACGGATCGGTGGTGCTGACGGCAGCACAATTGTCGATGCTGCTGGAGGGCATCGATTGGCGTGCGCCACGCCGCAGCTGGACCCCGGAAGTGGCTAGTTGAACAGCGCGACATAGTGACTCAGGCGGGTACGATGTCGATACTGCTCAATGCAAGCGGGAGTAAACTGATGGTTGATGCCGGACGCTGCTGACCCCGTTCAAGAGATCGCCGAGCTGCGCCTCCTGCTGGCCGAACGCGAGGCGGAATTGGCGGAAGCGCGGGCCGAGCTGACCGGCGCCCGGCTGCGGATCGAACAGTACAAGGCTCAGCTTGCCCAGCTGCGGCGCATGCAGTTCGGGCGCTCGTCGGAAAAACTCGATACTCAGATCGCGCAACTCGAGCTGATGCTCGAAGATTTGGAAGAGAGCGAAGCGGCGCGCACAGCGCCGGCGGCACAGCGCGTCCCCGATCAGCCGCGCCGCGAACGTCGCCAGCCGGTGCGACGGCCGCTGCCCGATCATTTGCCGCGCGAGGAGATCGTGCACGATCCGGGGTCGGTGTGCCCGGGCTGCGGCGGCACCCGGTTTAGCAAACTCGGCGAGGACGTGACCGAGGTCTTGGAGAAGATCCCGGCCCGCCTCAAAGTGATCCGCCATATTCGGCCCAAACTCAGCTGTCGCTGCTGCGAGCGCATCCTGCAGGCGCCGATGCCCGATCTGCCGATCGAGAAGGGTCGGCCCGGACCGGGCCTGGTCGCCAATGTCGTGGTCAGCAAATACCTCGACGGGCTGCCGCTCTACCGTCAATCGGCGATCCTGGCGCGCGAAGGCATCGCGATCGAGCGCGCCACCCTGGCCGACTGGGTCGGGCACGCTGCTTGGTGGGTGACGCCGTTGGCCGCGCTGATCGGCGCGCATGTCATGGCAGCGCCGATCATCCACACCGACGACACGCCGATCGCGGTGCTGGCCCCCGGCAACGGCAAGACCAGGACCGGACGGCTGTGGACCTATGTAGTTGACGAGCGACCCTGGCAGGGTGGGCGGGCACCGGCAGCATATTATCGTTTCAGCCCCGACCGCCGCGGCGAGCGACCGCGCGATCATCTGGCCCTCTTTCGCGGCGCGATCCAGGCCGACGCCTTCAGCGGCTACGCCGCCCTGACGCGACCGCCATCCGCCAAAGACCAGGTCGGCCGAGGGCCGCCGCTGATCCACGCAGCGTGTTGGGCCCATGCGCGGCGCAAGTTTTACGATGTGTTCGAATCGACCAAGTCGCCGATCGCCGAGGAAGCACTGAAACGGATCGGCGAGCTCTATCGGATCGAAGCCGAGATCACCGGCCAGCCGGCCGAAACCCGGCTAGCGGCGCGCCAGAACCGTGCCGTGGCGATCCTCGATGCCTTGCGCGACTGGCTGACAGCGCAGCGCCGCCGGCTGTCGTCAAAGAACGCGCTCGCTAAAGCGATCCAGTACGCGCTGAGCCGCTGGGAGGCGCTGACCCGCTATGCCGGTAATGGCCGGCTCGCCATCGACAATAATGTCGCCGAGCGGGCACTGCGCGGCATCGCCATTACCCGCAAGAATTTCTTGTTCCTCGGATCCGATGCCGGCGGCGAGCGCGCCGCAATCCTCTACACCGTGCTGGAAAGCGCCAAACTCAACGGCCTCGATCCGCAGACTTGGCTCGCCGATGTGATCGATCGCACGGCCAAGGGTCACCCGATCAACCGGCTCGGCGAACTGCTCCCATGGAACTGGAACAACCAAACCGCCAGCCTCGCCGCCTGACCGGTGTTGTGGTCCTCAGCTGACGCTTACTAACGGACCGTATCGAACAACGGTTCGGTCTGCCGATTGCGCAAGAGTCTCTCTCTGACCGCGGCAAGGCGTTGGGGATCGCACGCAAGCGCCAGCGTGCTATAGCAATCTATTCAAGCGGAAACGGACTGCTCCCAAGCCAACCGGAACTCACCGCCTTTGCCCACGACACTGCGGCCTCCACCTCGCTGCCATATCGGGCCTCCGCATCCGCAAGTTCGGCTGTCCGCGTGTTCGCGTCGTAAGCGAACTGTTGATCCTTGGCATGATGCGACAACGGACGCAGCTCCCGGATCGCATTACGACTAGATTGGTCAGGCAAAAGACCCAGGTGATCCGCCACCGCGAAAACACTCTCACTCGGCTGAGAGATCAAGCGCTCACCGTCAAGAACCAGGATTCGGTGCGGATCAGGCCGCTGCAGCAAGGAGTGGCAGATAAATGCATTCAAAAGCCACATCGCTGCGGCACACTGCCCGTCTTTCAGATCCGCCGCGCTGATTTCCGAGAGGAACGGCACCTTTGCCATCGACCAGCGAAGTACCTGCATATGCTCTCGAATCCATTGGCGACGATGGTCGGCCTTCAAAGCTTGCAACAGAAATGTTGGCAGAGGAATAAAGAGGAATACGATCTTTGTACTCTCATTATAATTTAGAAATAGACTACCCATCCAGTTGCATATGTCGCCGGCCTTTATCACTACCGCAAGATCTTCTGGGTAGCCTCGGGAAAGCAGGGCCATCGTGACGCTGAACCACTTGGCCCACAATTGCCGGTCGGCAGGAGTGGGTATTGTGTTTTTCAACGTAGAAAGCTGGCCCAGCACCCCGGGCTCCTTGAGGACCAGGCAGTGCGGCAGGGTCTCAAGATACCGAGCCAGCAAGGTTGAGCCACAAAAAGCAACGTGTAGGATGAACTGCAGCGGCTGCCCGGCTTGTCGTGTCAGCAGCTTGGGTATTTCAGCCATCAGCGTCGTCCGGCCTGCACGAACGATGCGCCGGTCAAGAAAGGCGGACCGCCTGAAGGTGTCCCTCGACATCAGGGCGAACTCGATGATGTTGCGCCTCACATCGATCTTGGTGGGGAAGAAGTCGGGTGTCGCAAGCGGGTCGTAAAAAGCTTGGCTGTTCGTGACGCTGCTTTGGCCATTGGTGCTCGGGTCGTGCGGATCGAGATCCGGCGCATCTGTCACGACAAAGCTCTCTGGCGGCTCGCCGCGCTGGGTCCGCTGCCACATTGTGATGAAGGCACTTTCGAGATCGCGCGTGTAACGGGCTGTATCGAACAACGGTTCGGTCTGCCGATTGCGCAAGAGTTTCTCTCTGACCGCGGCAAGGCGTTGGGGATCGCACGCGAGCGCCCGCGCGAGCTCCTCGTATTCGTCCAGCGACGCGGTGATCAGCTCCTTTAGGCCAATCGCCTGCAGCAGGCTCGCCGCGACGCGACCGGCAAAAGTGTTGCCCGTGCACGTCAGCACAGGCAGGCCGGCCCAGAGCGCATCGCAGGCGGTGGCATGCGCATTATAAGGGAGCGTGTCCAGAAACAATCCGGCCAAGTGTAGTCGTGCCAGATGATCCTCTATTTGCGGCAGGCGAGGCGCGAACACAAGCCGCTCGGGCGCAACGCCTTTGGCTTTAGCTTCGCGCAGTAAGTTGCCCGTCGCCGAGGGTTCAGGGGAGGTAAGCCATAGCACGCTACCTTCGACGGTCCGCAAGAGACGCATCCAGACACTGAACATCTCTGGGCCGATCTTGTGCAAAGTATTGTGGCAAGCGAAGACGAAGCCCGTCTCCGGTAACCCTGCCTCGCTGCGGGTCGGCGTGTTTTCGGCGATCGCACGTGTCCCGTCGGTGGGCATGTAGCTATGCGGGAGATAGACAACTTGCTCGGTGTAATAGATTCGGTTTTGCTCTGGGATCACCATGCGGTCGGCAATGATGTAGTCGAAGCAGGGCACGCCCATCGTGCCGGAATAGGCGACATAATTCACCTGCACCGGGGCCGGCCGGTGAGCGAGGATTCCGGGTCTTCCTGAGCCTGCATAACCATTGAGATCGATTGCGATGTCGACCTCCATATTGCGCAGCAACGCCGCGACCTCGGCATCGCTCATGGCCCGCGCATCGATGAAACGCTCAAACGCGTCTTCGATGCGCCGGCGCATTTTGCCTTCGGCATTGGAGCCAAGCGAAATCGCTAGAGTCTCGAAACGCGTCTTGTCGTGATGCTCATAGATCCCGGCCGTCACAAACGTCATTGGATGCTCGTGGAACTCAGCGGAGAGATAAGCAACGCGAATCCGATCGTGGCGATACTTTTCTCCGCGCCATAGCGCCTTCAGACGTGGCAATCCCTTAGCCGCAAGCCGCGCGACGGCGAGGCTCTCGGCTTCGGAGTCGCATATGGTCCGATGATTGAACGGCGTGATAATGGGCAAGCCCGCCCCCAAACTCTCGGCTATTCGTCGTTCGTCATCGTTGCGCTGGCGCCAGTCGCATGCAGAAATGCGGGATCGGATGCCCATTCGCATCGCAGCCAGGTGATTTGGGTCGATCGCGAGTGCACAATCGCTTGCTGCCGCTGCTTCCCCGAAGCGATGTGAAGCCACAAGGAATCCTGCGCGAAGGGCCCACTCGTCGGCATCCTGTGGATCGGGCGCCGGTTCCTCGCCGGCATCGAAGGGCGCCGACTTCTGCCTGCTGGCTCGGATGGCCGCACCGCGATCTTTCCAAATCGCGCTGTTCTCCGGTACGAGCACGAGCGCTTTGTCATAGCAGGCGATGGCCGCCTTGTGGCGTTTGAGGCTGGACAGCGCGTTGCCGAGACTGTGCCAAGCCGCGGCGTTATTCGGATTGACGGCTAGCGCACCGGCCGCATCCGCACGCGCTTGATGGTACCGCCGCAATCTGAGACGCGTTTCGGCCGAGACCGGCATGACAATCAGCGCAAGCTCATTGCTCGCGAACGCATCACGCAAACGTTCTGCCCGCCAACGCAAATAACGGTAGGCCCGCACCAGCGGAAGCAATGCGACATCCTGCCCGATCTTTATCGGGATATATGCGGATAACGACGTGAACAACCTGGGAAACGGGTTTCGGGCGACATGTAGCGGACCCGGCAATGCCAAGGTCCGCGCCACATAACGGATCCGCCGCATGGCCCGTCGTGCAGCCGCAGGCGGTGAGCGAAAGTCTGTTGCAATGCGACGCGTCCGGTTGCTGACCAGCCAGTGCGCCATGACGCGCTGCACCATGGTTGTATCTTCGGGTCGTGCGCGTTCCGCGGCAGTAACCGCGTCGGGTACGGCCGCTCCGAAATAGATGCGTGCCAGTGCCGCCGCCAAAAGGACCATGCGAAGGCATCCTTGCGATCTGGCACGATCGAGGATGGAGGCCCAGTCGAGGTTCGGATGCGATCGCAATGAAAGTCGGCGACACCGCAAGCCCCTTCGACCCGCCGCCACAGGTCCTTGCCATCGTCGATCGCCAGAACGAGAAGATCATCCTCCGCCGACAGCGTCGTCATGGTCCGGCCGCTAAGGTCGTGCATCGCGCCCTGCGCCACAATCCGGCATAGTCGATGTCGAGTGCCATATTCATCGGCGTCAGCCGCGTATGAAGCTCGACGCCGACCCCGCGGCCCTTCTTTAGCAGGGTCTCATGGCCCTGGAGGCGGTGAATCAGGTCGAGTTGGGCCTCGGTCAATTGTTGCTTACGCTCGTATCCCAAACCGCCGAGTGTCGCGATCGTCCGCGCAAGGTCGTGATCCCGAATGAGAATGTGCGGGTCTCCCGAACATGCCAAGACCGAGGTCACCGTACGCCTGGAACGCGAGGATCGGACCCTTGAACGCGATCGCCTCCACACTGTTATCCGCCAGCGCTTCGATCACCCGCGCAAGATCATCGAACAGACGCGCGGTTTCTCTGACGCGTCTGGTCCGCATTCGTGCGGAAGGCATCTTGTATTTCTTCGGGCACCAGGTCGGGCGTAACACAATTCAAAGTTCGCCCGGCCAGCGCGGCCAGCCCATGCTCCATCGCCATGCGCGCGAAAAGCGCCCAGTCGATGCCGTCGATCAGCATCTCCCGGACCGCGGGCTTCGTCCGCCTCACTTGGCAGGACCCTGGCGCAAGCCAATAGGAGCCGGAACTCAAGCCTCATTGATTTCTCGATCCAACGTATCATGGCCTCTGGCGATGGTTTCCGATGCCATTGTATTCACCCGTTGTTCAAGGGCCCTGCGGCACTCATAGTGCCCGGCGCGACCGGCCAGCCAGCCAACTAACCTGAGGTTGTGGTGGGAGACTCTCCGAATTCTATCGCCCGCATTTTGGCTCTCGTTCGATGGGCGCCTCGCGGGGTGGGCCAGGCCATATTCGATGCTGGGCAAGCATGGGTATCGCGCCCACCTACTATCGCAAGGCGGTTTACACTAGGGACGCCAATGGCGGCTGGCGCCTCCGACATCGGCGGTCGTTTCGTCGTAGGGAGGTACTCAAGCTGAAGGTCTCTGCCGTTCGCCGGATCTTCATTGCAAGCATAAAATTAGGAGTTGCTAGCTCTATAGTAATCCCGCGCTATCCGGAAGAAGGGCTTCTGGCTAATCTGCTGCACGTCCTAGAGGTGGTTCATCGGGTCCGACCTGATGCGAATGTACATGTGGACTGGGTGCTTAAAGGTACTGAGATAGGATTTCGGTTTGGGGATATCGGAGACGACATCTGGACTCGGTTGTTTCAGACTTTGGGGCCCTGTCCACCCGCAGTCACGCACCAAGCGGCCTCTCGTATCGACTTAGCGTTCTGGGGCACCGGAAGAGATCACCTGACAGGAAGACGTCTACAGAAGCATCGGCATGTCTACCACTCCGCCGTACTGAAGTGGCTCGAAATCACCGATAAGCGGGTACTCGAGCAAGTCCGCCAAATTTGCGTGCAATTTTTGGACGGACGCTTTTGTATCGGCATTCATCGGCGCGTCGGTAATGCACAGGTTGCTAATCTACAGAGCGACGGAAACGTGCCATCGCTCGAGTTGTTCACAAAAGCCGTCGAGGCGATATTATCGATATTGACGAGAGAGGGTATTTCGGACCACGCCATCTTCCTTGCCACCGATGATGCCGAAGCTGTCAGCGGCTTTAAGCGTGCCTTTGGCTGCAGGTTGATCGTTCGGGACAATGTGCAGCGCACGACATCCGATGCGGCGGAAGTTCACTTTCGTGACTGGGATCGTCTGTCAATCACTGACGCCGAAGATGTTTTGGTGGATACCGTGCTATTATCCAAATGCGACGTTTTGGTGCATGCGTCTAGCTCTGTGAGCACGGTCGCGTCAATAATTAACCCCGCTCTGACTCTCATCCGGGTATAACGCGATGTTCCATCGTCTAAGCGGTGCTGTACGAAAACCCTAGGCGCGGCCGCGTCGGCGGCGGACAAAATGCCGCGCAGAATGGCAGAAGGTCGCGCCAGCGGCGTAAAAATCTGAGTGAGCATGGTCCCGAATCACCAGCCGCCGGCCGTCCTTCTGAGCACGTCTCGCGATAATCACGAGTTGGCGCGCAGGCGCTGAGCGAGCCTCCGCTCGCGTTAACTTACCATATTGCGCAGCGAACTGCGCTACCGAGCCAACTGCTTCAACTTATGCATGCACATACACTTTGTCGCTTCGGCCACAAAGGTAGAAATAGCCCCTCGAACTCAGATACTTATCAATGGGGCCCGATTTGTTCAGGTCATCCTCAACCACGATGTAGGCCGGGGAATGGCTCCAGTCGATCCCACGGATCACGTCCAGTTCGAAACCCTGCACGTCAATAACGAGCAAAAGGTTGTCATTTTGCTGCGACATCTCGATATCGGACAGGCGGATCATTTCGACATAAACGGATCTAATGGCTCCGATATAGTTGTCGATGTTCCGGACATAATCTTCCCCACGAAATTTATTTCGCTCGATCCAGTATCTAACGACGTTCGGATCAAAACTTCCCTGTCCATGGGCCCAGTTGTTGGGGGGGCCGTCTCCATTCATTTGATCCGCGACACTCGGCTCGATGAAATACAATGGCGCACGACCCCGGGATATGCCGCAAGCCGCAGTCACAACGGTTATGTTCGGATTGTCTGCATAAAGCTTCCGCAATTTCGCGTAGTAGAAGGGGATAGGTTCAACAAGAGCCGCCCGGATGTTTTGATTTGTGCTGTGAACTAGGTATCGCCTGAGCGGATCACACATTATGCCGTCGTTTGCTCCGACTTGGATGACGCGTGCCTGCTTCCCCGAGCTGAAGTATGCTTCATAGAAATCTGTCAAAGAGCTTAATCGGGTAAGAACGCGGGTGCCGATCCGTGCACATACATCGTTCCCCATAGTCGATCCGGTTCTTGCCCCTGGAACGTCGTAGCCGGCCCTTCTGCACAACTCTGCTACTCTCAAGGGGATCTGAAATCGCCAAGCCACCCTGCCCTCTCTGCATCATCGAGCATTTGCAGCCAGCCTGTCGCCGCCTCGCCGCGAGCCGATGGCCTATGCAAATCCAACAATAGCCGCGGTTCAGCGTGATCTTCAACCATCCCCTCCAGAGCTGATCGCGGCCGCATCATCCGTCCCCGCCGGCCCACAGCCTGGAGGCCGGCCTCATGAATCCCGGTCGCGCCAGTTTAGCAAACCCGCTCGAAATACTGTGAGAAGGCGCGGACGATTTCGTCTTTTGACACGGGTGTGGCGAAGGGCGTCAGCCGTCCAACCCGAGCGGCTCAGCGAAGTCTGATCCCCGCCATAGCGGCGCCGCCCTCCCGTTGCCCTCCCACAGCGGTTCCGGCTGCCAGGCCCGTGAGGAAGAGCGTGACGTCTGTGGCCGCTGGCCCCCGATGAAGTCCGCGGATTGGCTCGCGTCATCGTCCTGATTTGAACGCCCCGGACTCGGGTCAAGGGGGGCTCGTGTCGAAGCCGGCGTGAGGGAAAACCCAGCCTAGGCGGCAACCTCTTCGGCCAATGGGACGCGGGCCACGCGGTGGGCTTGCAACACCGGCAGCACGTCTCGCGCGAAACGACGGATCTGCTCGATGAACATCTCGTGCGGCAGCACCCCGCGATTGAGGCTGACCTGCACATTGTCCGCGCCGGCGCTGTCGGCCGCGTCGATAATACGCCGGGTCACTTCCTCGGCCGTGCCCCACGGCATCTCCTCGGCCTGGCGCTCGACATCGTCCATCGTCAGGTTGCGGAAATCCTCGCGGGCGAATTGCGCGGCGCGCAGGTTTTCCGGACGCACATAGTCGGTCGACGCAGCGCTCGAATATCCGGTCTCGCGCTGGCGGCTCGTTTCGGTGAAGTTGCCGTGGCTGAACAGGGTGCGGTTGAAATAGAGATGGTGGGGGCCCATCTCGCGCACCGCCTCGGCCTTGCTAGAGGCGACATAGGCGCTGATGCCAAGCGAGAGATGGTCGGGGGTAATGTGGTGGCCGGCGCGTTCGAGGCAGCGCGCGTAATGGCGGATGATGTCGTCGCGCAGCCCGCGCGAGCGGCCGAGGCCGGGGGTGATCGGCAAGTTGTGCGCGGCGGCGAATTCGATCGATTCCTTGCTGCCGACGATCGGCATCCAGATCGGCGGGCGCGGTTGCTGCAGTGGCCGCGGCCAAAGTGCGGCGTCCTCGTAGCTCCAATATCGGCCCTTGTACGAAAACACCTCTTCGCTCCACGCCCGGGTGATGATGTCGAACGCTTCTTCAAAACGGGCGCGCGAGTCAGCGAGCGGTACGTTGTGAACCTGGTATTCGCGTGGAATGCCGCGGGCGAAGCCCGAAATCAGCCGTCCGTTCGACATGCAGTCGAGCATCGCCAGCTCCTCGGCCAGGCGCAGCGGCTCGTGCAATGGCAACAGATTGCCGTAGATCAATAATTTGAGGTTCTTGGTGCGCTGCGCCGCCGCTGCGGCCAGCAAGTTCGGCGAGTTCATCAGCCCATAAGGCGAGCAGTGGTGCTCGTTGAACCCGACCCCGTCATAGCCGAGCCGGTCGAGCTCCTCCCAGGCGTCGAGATGCTCGGCGTAGGTGCGCGCCGCGACCTCCGGCTTGAAGTGTTGCTTGGCCAGCGGATAGGGCAATTCGCTGCCGATCTTCAGATGGTCCAGCTGCTCGCCATAGGCCAGCAGATCGAAGACAAAGACTTTCATGCGCTCACCTCCGGGCCTGTGACCCTAGGGGCCGATCAATCCGGTTCAACCGGAATCCGGTCTGCTCTATCGTCGGGTCCACGTTTTTGTAAAGGAGAACCAACCGATGGATGGAATAGAGCCGAACTGTCTCGAGGGCGTCCGCGTTCTCGACCTGACCCAATTCGAAGCCGGCCCGTCCTGCACCGAAACGCTGGCCTGGCTCGGCGCGGAGGTTGTCAAAGTCGAAAATCCGAAGGCCGGCGAGCCCGGGCGCACGCTCGGCAGCGGGCCGACGCCCGGCGCGGACTCGTATTACTTCATGATCTACAACGCCAACAAGAAATCGGTCACGATCGATTTGAAATCCGAGCGGGGCCTCTCGCTGGTCAAGGAGATGGCGGGGCGCGCCGACGTCTTTGTCGAGAATTTCGCGCCCGGCGCGATCGAGCGGCTGGGGCTCGGCTGGGAGGTCATGCACGCGCTGCATCCGCGGCTGATCTATGGCCAGGTCAAAGGCTTCGGCAGCGGCAGCCCGCACGAGAAGAAGTCTCGCCTTCGACATGATCGCCCAGGCCTGCGGCGGCACCATGGCGATCACCGGCGAGCGCGATGGGCGGCCGTGCAAGGCGGGGCCGACTTTGGGCGACACCGGCACCGGCATGTTGCTGGCGATCGGCATCCTTGGCGCGCTCTATCAGCGCCACACGACCGGAAATGGCAGGCGGGTGCAGGTCGCGATGCAGGACGCGCAACTGCAATACAGCCGCGGCGCCTTTATCCAACACGCGCGCACCGGCGAGCCGGTGCGCGCGTGTTGGCGCGAAATCGCTGGCCGGGGGCCCCGCACCTGCCGGTATCTACCCGTGCAAGCCCGGCGGTCCGAACGACTATGTCTACCTGTTCACCAGCCCGGCCAATCCCGAGCATTGGCGGCGCCTGCTCGAAGCAATCGGCCATGCCGACCTGATCGACGATCCGCGCTTTGCGACGCGCGAGGCGCGCGCCCGGCACGAACCCGAGATCGAGGCGATGTTGACCGAATGGACCCTGCGCCACGACAAGCACGAGGCGATGCGCCTGGTCGGCGCCGCCGGCGTTCCGGCCGGCGCGGTGCTCGACACCGGCGATCTGCTGGCCGAGCCGAGCTTTGCCGAGCGCGGCATCATCCAGACCATGCGGCACCCCGCCGGAACCTTGCAGATGCCGGCCTTTCCGGTGCGCTTCGACGGCGCCCCGGCGCCGGTCAAACCCGCCCCGCTGCTGGGCCAGCACACCGCCGAAATCTTCGGTGATTGGCTCGGCATGAACAGCGGGGACGTCGAAGCCCTGCGCAAGGAAGGGGTCGTCTGACCAAACTCAGGCTAACGGTGGTCGTCAGCAGGCTGTTCCCTGCGCCAGGAACCGGTGCGCAATCGAGGCATGCATGGCGATCCCGATGGCCATGCAGGCCTCGTTCAGGATCATGCGGTTGGAGTGGCAGGGGGCGACAGGCTCGTCCGGATCGCGCTCTTCCGGCATCACGCCGAGAAACATCATGCAGCCGGGAATGCGCTGCAATACATAGGAAAAGTCTTCGGCTCCCATGATCGGCGCCGGCGAGTTCGAGATAATTGCCAGCGCCGACGAGGTCGGTCGCGACGGCGCGCGCGAAATCGACAAAGCAATCATCGTTGACGGTGACCGGATAGCCGCGCCGGATCGTGATCTCGGCCTGGCACAAATGCGCCGCGGCGATATTCGAGGCGATCCGCCTGATCCCTTCCTCCGCTTTTTCTCGCGCGGTCTCGGAGGTCCCCCGCAACGTACCCGTCATCTCGACCGTTTCGGGAATGACATTGTTGGCCGTGCCGGCGGTGACCTTGCCGCAGGTCAGCACGACCGGGTCAAACGCATCGATCCGCCGGGTAACCATGGCGTGCAATGCCAGCCCGATCTCGAAAGCGACCGGGATCGGATCGACGGCATGGTGGGGCATCGATGCGTGACCGCCGCGTCCCTTGACTTGGATGGTCCAGGTATCGGCCGAGGCCAGCATCGTGCCGGGCTTGCCGAGAATTGCGCCGGCCTTGATGTGGGGCGCGATGTGCAGCGCGAACGCGCCGTCCGGCTTGGGATCGGCGTCGATCAGCCCGTCCGCGATCATCAGGCAGGCGCCGCCATAGCCCTCCTCGCCCGGCTGGAACATGAATTTGACGGTACCCGCCAGCTCGTCGCGATGCCGGTGCAGCAAATGCACCGCCTGGACCAACATCGCCGTATGTGCATCGTGGCCGCAGGCATGCATGCGGCCGGATATCTCGCTGGCGTAGTCGAGACCGGTATCCTCAGGCATCGGCAGGGCGTCCATGTCACCGCGCAACAGGATCGTGCGGCCGGATTGAAATCCGGGTTTGGTGCCGAGCAATGAGACGACAAGGCCCGAGGTCGACCTGCCGCGGGCGATATCGACATCGAGATCGCGCAGCCCGTCGAGCACCGCTTTGGTCGTCAGAGGCAGATCGAGCCCGAGCTCCGGCCTGGCATGAATTTGGCGGCGCAACGTCACCGCGGCAGGCAACAGCTGTTGAGCCTCACTCAGAAAGCGCTGCGCGTCGGACATATCTGCGATCCTCCCATTCCCGCCGGCCGATTAGCCGAACCGATCGCCGAGCATAGCGCGCATGACCGAGGCCGTGCTGAGAAAGGACGTCGCATGTGAATTTCCCCGGTGGGTGGGTTATAATTTACCTGATCGGTGTGGTCGGACTTCTTCTGGCTGCGCTGCACGCGATAGAGGTGGCGTTTTGGGCAGCGGCATATTGGTGGCTCGGCGCCCTCAACTCGTCCGGAGAGGCAATTCTCTACTCCATCGACTCGATCAGCACCCGCGGGGCGTCAGGGCTCATCCTGGAAGGTCACTGCCGGATGATGGGCGCTGGGAGGCGATGGACGGCATGCTGCTGTTTGGCATCAGCACGGCTTATGTCTTCACGACGATGCAGACCTACTGGGCGCTCATGATCAGCCCTCATCGAGTGAAGATTTGATGTCCGTGCGGGCTGCCGGCGCGACGAGCGCTCGGTTGGCATATTTGAAAAAACCCCAGGCTCGCCGGAAGGACTAGGCTAAATTTCAAGCCTGATCCTGTCGGGTGGCGGCGGAATGTCGGTTCATCCTGTCTCGAAACTCTCGATTTGCAGTTTGCACGCCGCGGTGATCGACACGATCCGACGCGATCGACACCGGCGCGGTCGGCTCGGCTTGCGGCGGGTCGCGATCGCCCTGCCGCTCGCCGCATGCAATTACTCGCCGACGATGGATCTGTTCGGTTCCTACTTTCCGGCCTGGATGCTGTGCGCGGCGGCCGGCATCGTCGCCACCGTGATCATCCGGCAAATCCTCGCGGTGGCCGGCATCAACGACTACGTTGTTGCTCCGCTGCTGACCTACGCCGGCCTCGCGGTGTCTGCGACGTTGCTAGCCTGGCTGATTTGGTTCGGTCACTGAGGGATGGCGCCGCTCCGCAAGGCGCTCGGCGTCCTGGTCAGCCTCATTGCGCTGACCGGCGTCCTGGTGACCGGGGTGCTCGCAATCCGCCGGATCGACCAACGGCCGCGTACCGACGACGCCTATCTGCAGGCCGACCTCGTCCACATGGCGCCGGATGTCAGCGGCCGGATCGTCGAGCTCGACGTGCGCGACAACCAGGCAGTGCACAAGGGCGAGGTGCTGTTCCGGATCGACGCGGAGCCTTACCGATTCCGCGCCGACCAGGCGCGCGCGGCGGTTCTCGGCCTGGAGGCCAAGGTCGCCCTGACCGCTGACCAGGTCGCGGCGCAGACCTCCGGGGCGGGCGCCGCCGCGCGCGGCATTGGCAGCGCCGAAGCGCAGCGGGTGCTCGCCTCGAGCACGCTGGCGCGGTTAGAGCCGCTGCTCGGGCGCGGCTTCGTCACCGCACAGCAGGTCGACCAGGCGCGCACCGCGCAGCGCACTGCGCAAATCGCGCTGCAACAGGCGCAGCTGCAGGCGGACGAGGCACGCCAAGCCATCACCAATACCAAGCCCACCGAGGCGGAGCTGGAAGGCGCGCGCGCCACGCTCGCACTCGCCGAGCGCGATCTGAACAAGACGGTCGTGCGCGCGCCCTGCGATGGCCGGATAACCGCGCTCGACATTGCCACCGGGGAGTTCGCGGCCGTCGGCGTCCCGCTGTTCACGATCATCGACACCGAGCACTGGTATGCGATCGGCAATTTTCGCGAGACCGACCTCGCGGGAATGAGGCCGGGGCAGCGGGCGACAGTCTACGTGATGGCGCAACCACGCCGTCCGCTGCGCGGCGAGATCGACAGCCTCGGCTGGGGCGTGGCGTCGGATGTGAGCGCCACATTCGGCGGCCTCCCACATGTCGAGCGCACGCTCAACTGGGTGCGGATCGCCGCCCGCTTTCCGGTTCGCGTCCTGCTCGACGCGCCACCCGACAACCTGATGCGCTTTGGCGCCTCAGCGGTGATCGTGATCGAAAAATGAACGCGCCCGCCGCGAGTCGAGGCCGGGCGCCGGATGTCGACGAGGGTGACGCGCGCGACCTCGTTGCAGTGCTGCGGCGCGAGCTGCGTCCAACCCCGGGCCGGCTCGGCGACTGTCTGCGCATCGTCGTCGTGGTGCTAGCCGTCGTCGCCATCGCGGAAACGTTCCGCATCCCCGAGATCGCCGTCTCGGCCTATATTGTTCTGTTTCTATCGGGTCGCGAGGCGGCCTCCACGGTGCTGACCGCGCTGATCGCGGGCATTGCCGTCGTGCTGGCGATTTTCGCGACGATCGCGGTGTTCATGCTCAGCCTGTCGGAGCCGGCGCTGCGGATTCCGCTGATCGCAGTGATGACCTTCGTCGCGATGTTTCTGTCGCGGACCGCGACGCCGGGACCGGTGTTCTTCGTCGCCGGTTTCATCGTTGCCTACGGCCTGACCTTGGGCGACCAGGTGCTTGGCCTCGCGCTGCAGCCGGCGACCGCGGGCAATGCGGAGCAGTTCGCGTTGCCGGAGATATTCTTCGTCCCGCCGGCGGAGGCGGTGGTGCGTTTCCTGCTGTGGCTGAGCCTGGCCGTCGCACTACCGGTCGCGCTGTTGATCGCCGCCAACCTGCTGACCGGGCGAGACCCTGCGGCTCTCCTCCGGCGCGGCCTCGGCGATCGGCTGGCGACGGCGGCGCGCTTTTGCGTCGGCGAGAGCGGAGCGGAAAGCGGCCTCGAAGCCCAGGCCTTCGAAGGTACGGCGGAGCTGCGCAAGTTGCACCATCTCGCCGGCCTGCTGCACCGCGGCCGGCCCCGCGTCGTCTGGGGCGCGTCGCTGATCGACGAGATCGGCGGGCTCGGCCTGCTGCTGCTCGCCTGGTTGCGCGTCGCGGGCGACGCACGCAAGCCCTTGGCCCCGGCGGCGAGCTTCTGCCGCGCGGCGGAACGCGCGCTGCAGGACCGAGCGGCCTCGATCCCCGAACCGGTCACCATCGCCGCGACCGGCGCCGCCCAACCGGTGGCCGACCGGATCTCGCGCACGCTGCGAGAGATCCGCGAGACGCTGGCTGGAACGGCGGCGAGCAAGGAAGCGGAAGACGCCGCGCGATCGCCGCGACGGCTGCTGGCGGCGGATGCGTTCACCAACCCGGAATACGCCCGCTTTGCCCTCAAGGTCACGCTGGCGGTGATGATCAGCTATTTCGTCATGAGCCTCGCCGACTGGCCGGGCATCCATACCAGCGTGATCACCTGCTTTTACGTCGCTCTTGGCACCGTCGGCGAGACACTGCACAAGGCGACGCTGCGATTCACCGGCTGCCTGATTGGCGCGGGGCTCGGCCTCGGTGCGATCCTGCTGCTGATGCCTGACATGACCGATCTTGGCGACCTGCTGCTGCTGCTGGCGCCGGTGACCTTGCTCGCCGCCTGGGTCGCCGGCGGCAGCGAGCGCATCTCCTATGCCGGCCTGCAGTTCGGGCTCGCCTTTTATCTTGTCGTGCTGCAGGGCTACGGCCCGACGATCGACATGTATACCGCGAGGGACCGCACCATCGGCATCCTGTTCGGCAATATCGTGGTCTTCGTAATATTCACGACGATTTGGCCGGTGAGCGTGGCCAATGTGGTGCACACGAACCTCGCCCACGCATTGGAGCAACTAGCGGCGCTGGTGGGATTGGGTGCTCGCGCCGATGGCGAGGTTTCGCAGGCCGCTCGGTCCGCGGCCGACATGGCGTTCGGGCAGGCTATCGGTCAGGCCCGCGCGGTCCTGGTCACGGATCGGTTCGAATCGAGCGAGGTGCGGCGCGTGGTCGGGAGGCGGCCGATCGACACGGCTGTGGTAGAGCAGATCGGTCGGCTGTTCATCCCCGTCTCGGCGGTTCTCGACTTGAGCGCAGCTCTGGATTGGCGCGAACTGCCGGATGCGGCGCGCGACGCGATCTGCACGCATCACAGGACGCTCGCAGCATGGTTCCAGGCGGCAGCGTCTTGGACGCGCAGCGGCGATGGAGCGGGCGAGGTGGTAGGCGGGTTACCGGAACCGCCGGCCCTATCCGGCCCGGATGATCACCTCGCAGCGCTCGCGACCTGGTACGGCGTGCTGCACCAGGACATCCGCAAAATTCTCGACGAGGTTGGTCCGCAACCGCAGTCGGTCACCGCGCCGGCGGTCGGAGATGCATTCCATGCTGCCGGCTAGCTTCCGGCGCATTGCCCTGGCCGGTTGCGCGATGCTCGGCGCTTGCAACGACACGAGAGACCTCGCACCGGCGTCGCCTGACACTCCCTGGCGCGTCCAGTTATCCGAAGAGGCGCCGGCGGCGCCCACATCCGCCAGCGGCGAACCCCGGCGATTTACGGTGCCGGACAACACGGCGGTCCAGTTGCCGTCGCCTGCCGACATCGACTCCAACCATATGTATTCGCTCGTCGAACTGATCGATATCGCCCAGCGCCGCAACCCGGCAACGCGCGTCGCGTGGGAACAGGCGCGACAGGCGGCGATCAATGTCGGCATCGCGCGCGCCGCCTATCTTCCAGCATTGACGGCAAGCGCGGTCGCCGGCTGGGAACACTTCGTAGCGGCGTTCCCGAGCAACCTCGTCCCACAAGGGTTCATCGTCTTCAATGCTCAGGAAGTAATCCCACAGCTTACCGTAAACTATCTACTGTTCGATTTTGGCGGCCGCGCAGCCGCGGTCGAAGCGGCGGGCCAGCTCTCGATCGCCGGGAACGTGGCGTTTACAGGGGCGCATCAGCAACTGGTCTTTAACGTGGCCCGCGCGTATTTCACGTTGGACGGCGCCGATGCCGCGTTGCGGGCGGCGCGGCAAGGTTTGGCCGATGCCAAGGTGGTACAGCAATCCGCCGAGGCGTTGTTCGGGCGCGGCCTCGACACAATCGTTGACGTGCAGCTCGCGCGCCGCGGGACGGCCCAGGCGCAGTACGATCTCGCGCAGGCCGAGGCCGGCCAGCACGACGCGATGTACACCTTGCTCGCGGCGATGGACTTGCCGCCGACCACAAAGCTGCGCGTGATAGGCTCGTCCGAGCGGCCGCTGCCACCGCGCACCGCGCGCACCGTCGACGACGTGCTCAGCGAGGCGCTGCGCCGGCGGCCCGACTTGCTCGCCGCCGTGGCGAAACTACGCGCGACCGATGCCGAAATCGCGGCCGCACGCTCCGCCCTGTTCCCGAAATTATCGCTGGGTGCCAACGTGCAAGGCAATATCAGCCGGATCAACGTCGACAACTCGGCCTATCTTCCGGTCACCAAGCCGCAGGGTGCTGCGTTACTGAAGCTCGAATGGCCGCTCTACGAAGGCGGATTGCTGCAGAACAAGTTGAGCCTCGCCCGGTCGCAGCACGAAGAGGCGGCAGCCGCGCTAAAGGAACGCACCGACCAGGCTTTGCGCGAGGTGGCGCTCGCCTACGACCAGGTCGATACGGGGCTGCAACAATACGACGCCGCCATCGCCCTGCAGACCGCGTCCGAGGCCGCCTTCCACAGCGCTAGCGATTCCTATGCGCACGGCGTCGGCACGTTGACCGATGCGACCTCGGCGCAGACTGGGCTCGCCACGGCGCGCGCCGCGGTGACCCGGGCCCACGCACAGTCGCTGATAAACGCGGCAGCACTTGCCTTCGCGACCGGCCAACTGACTTCAAGCGCAGATTTCGACACTTCGACACCTCGGTGATGCTTCCACTTGGAAGAATTTTCTATCTCCAAGAGAGTATCCGACACGCGGCAAATGACCGCTAAATGGAGCATCAGCCGCCGCGTCCGTGACGCTCTTGCCAAATTGCGACGCTGGTCGATATCGGTGCCTTTGAAGACGACGGCGTAGTAGGCCGAAAGCCGGACCGGGATCGGGCAGGCCAGGAGCTAATGAACGGTCGCAGCGATGCCAAAAGCGGGGCGGTCGGAGCGAGCTGCCCGATCCTCATCCGATCACAACATGACAGCGCGCCCGGCGCCGGGCGGCGCCTGCCGGGACTTCGCCATCCTGTCGCCAAATTAGGCGAGTACATATCCGGGCCTACCCTTAATGGCAGCAAAGGGTCATGGTTCATCGTTGTTTTTGGCAATTCCCGTGTATTCCCGGTTACGGCGATTTAATTCCCGGTTAGGCCAAATTAATTCCCGGTTCCGCCGAAAAACTTCCCGGTTCGTCCGGTAGGGGAATTTGGGATCCGACCGCTTCGGCGGGAGAGTCGAATAAATTCCCGGTTACTTTCCCGGTTCAGCGCGGATTGGTCAAATGGAGTAAACCTGAATACCGCATCGGCTAGGCCGCCGCGACGATCAACCGCGGCGTGACCAAGGAGGCCAGCGCCTCGGCCCGTGTTGAGTGGCACAGGTGTACAACGGCCTCACGGCCTTCCGGGGGAAACCATCCATCCACGAACCGGCACGCGCGCGCGAACCCATAGGCCTCTACTCCCAGGGATATCGCCTTGCGGTCTGCAACCACGGTTGGATCTCGAGGATCGATGAGGATCATTGCGCTGTCATGGTCGAATGGCCTATTTCGCAACGCGATTGCACATGCGAGGCGGGACATGACGGTGCTCAGTCGCGGCTGCCTAGAGGCGCCACGATAATCCTTGCGCACCCAGAGGCCACCGGCATGGGCAACTTCACCGCCGAACGGCGGGATCTCGCATTCGACGACGAACCGGGGGCCGGCCGGGCGTGCGGCACCAAACCACAATGCCTGAGATCGAATCAAGCGGTAGAAGTCATCGACGATAAACCGGCGCACGCAATAAGTGGCTATCGGATTGCCCACTTGATTTTGCGCCAGCAGCCAGAAATCGTTGGCGCCAAAGCGCGTGAACACCGGGTCGAAAGCTTGATTCAGATGAGCGTCCCCATTGGCGTGGCGCACGGCGGCATAGTCCCTGAAGTTGTGCCGCACGCAGAGCGATATCCTGACAGCAGCGAGGACTCCGATATATCCGTCGATCGCTCGTTCGACCTGGCCGCATTCACTGATGCTTAATGTGTTCACGAGTTCCCCCTGCCATAGCGGTGTCTGCGAGTGCTCCGGCTGAGAGCGCCTCCACAATAAAAAGAGAACAAAAGATGATTGAAGTATGCTTAATTTTGAAAGAACAGATGTTAATTCGAAATCGGTAAATGTAAATTTGCGGGTCAACTTGATCTTGATGTTTCAGTGTTTCCCAATGGGCCACTCACGCCGCATCAGCACAGAGGCGCTGTTCCCGATCGCGACCTTCGACAACAATTCGGAATTACCGATCGACGACCGTAAGGCGTTCCTCAAATCAGCGTAAAGCGCCTGCAGCGGCCGAGGTCGCCCGCGAGGGATTTGTCCGGAACGTCAAATCCCGAATGTTGGTGGCGTAGTCGCTTGTTGTCAGAAACTATCCACCAGATACTTGTTAGGCCCCGCTGCGGCGCAAGCAACTGCGAATTGAGCATCAGTGCGCTGCCAGCACCGTCTGCGGCTGCTCCATATGAAGTGCCGCACTAGATTGCGCCGGTGAAACCCCCGAACAGGGCAACTGAACAGCCGCGACAGCAAGCCCGGATGGAGTCTCGATTTTAGGAATTACGAGGGATCAACACGGCGAGACGTGCCGTTGTGATCTTCACATATTGCTATCACATCAATCCGGATTTGTCAACAGCCCCTGCAGGGGGGTGATGTACGGAGATTTGTGTCAGGGCGGTGAGAGGGGGTGCTCGGCAGATTGCTGAGGTCGGCAAGAAAGAGCACCCCCAATGTCACAATCGGTGATGATCCACAGCTTACCGAGGGCTTTCGAGCTGGTGGAGGGCATGCAGCGCAAGGGCTGGAATGGGGCGATGGTTATCGTGCGTTCGGCCGCGAGGCGATCGGCGCCATCCTGCGCCGCCAGATGGATCAGGCGATTGATGAGCATCTCGACCGCATGGCCGCGCTTGACATAGCCGACCGCCGCAACGGCTCCCATTCGCGTCATCTGCTGACCGAGCTCGGTGACATCGAGCTGGCGGTTCCGCGCACCCGGCGATTTACGCTGCGCGCCGTGCTGCGGGCTTATGCACGGCGTCCCGAACCGGTCGACCGCATGATCCTGGCTTGTTTTGTGCTCGGTTTGTCGACGCGCAAGATGGGCGAGGCGCGGCTGCCAACCCTCGGCCGGCCGGTGAGCCCGGCCACGGTGAGCACGGTCGCCAAGCAGCTCGACGCGGTGGTTGCAGCCTTCCATGCGCTCAAAGAACGCTACCGGGTGCTGATGCTCGACGGCGTCGTGCTGGCCCGGCGGACCGCGGCTGGCGCCATCAAACGGCCGGTTCTGGTCGCCCTCGGGCGGCGGTCCGACGGCAAAAAGGAGATCATCGACTTCCCCCTGGCGCAGAGCGAGAGTGCCGCCGAATGGGAGCGCTTTCTCGGCAACCTGATCCGCCGCGGCCTGATCGGTGAAGGCCTCGAGATGATCTGTGTCGATGGCGGCTCGGGTCTGCTGGCAGCGCTGCCGACCGCTTACCCTGGCGTACCGGTGCAGCGCTACTGGGCGCACAAGATCCGCAACGTCCTGGCCAAGGTGCGCCGTGCCGACCAGCCCACGTCAAGGCCGATCTGCAGGCTGTGAAGAATGCCAAAACCGTGCCCCAGGCACGCTCGGCCGCGCGCCGCTTCGCCGCCCGCTGGCAGCAGAATTATCCAAAAGCGGTCGCTTGCCTGCGTGACGACCTCGATGATCTGTTGACCTTGGCGCAGGGGTTGTGTCCCGTGAGTTTAGCGAGGAGTTCGGCAGGTGCCTGATAGTCGAGACATCACAAGCCGGTGCGATTGTCGTCGGCGAGGAAGGTGTGGAGGTAGGCGTCGCGCTCGGCATGGTCGCGAAAGCGGCGGTGGTGGGCGGCGCGGTTTTGCGGCATTTGGCCGAGATGCTCGCCGCGGCGTCGGTTGAAGCGTTCGACCATGCCGTTGGTCTGCGGCCGGAAGGGCTGGGTCAGGCGGTGGGTGATCCGAGGCCGGGTGCAGAGGCGGTCGAAGGGGGGCGTCCGAGGATTTGTCGTTCGAGGGTTTGTCGTGGCGTTTCCGCTTTTTGTCGACGGCGACGCGATCGGTGAATTCGGAGCCGTTGTCGGTCAGGATGGTGTGGACCGTGAGTGCGAAGCGGTCGAGAAAACGCGCGAGAAAATCGGCGCGGTGACGGCGCGGCGGTCGGGACGGATTTCGAGATAGACAAAGCGGGTGGCGCGGTCGATCGCGACATAGGCGTAGCTGCGGCGGCCCAGAGGCGCCAGGTATTTGACATCGAGCCGAGGCGGGTGTCGAGACTGCGCTCGCGATAGCCGTTGCGGTCATTGAGCCGTTCAGCCGAGCGTTCGTGCCGCCCGGCGCCAATTAGCCCTTCGACATCGGCTTCCATCAACTGTATTAGCTCGAACTTAAGCTGACAATCGTTGTTGGTTTCCGAAACGGAGCCGGAGGGTGGGCGCGGTTCTCACCCGGAGTTGGGACCGCGACCCGCCCTGCCGGCGGGACGGAGATCACGACCTATGACCCAGGACCAGAAGATTATCCGAGCGAAGGTTGGGCTGCTCGAACTGGCCAAGCAGCTCGGCAATGTCAGCCAAGCGTGCAAAATGATGGGGTACAGCCGCGACAGCTTTTATCGCTTCAAGGAGCTCTACGACAAAGGCGGCGAGTTGGCGCTGCAGGAGATCAGCCGCAAGAAGCCGATCCTGAAGAACCGCACCCCGGTCGACATCGAACAGGCGGCGGTCGAGATGGCGATCGAGCAGCCCGCCTGGGGCCAAGTGCGCGTCTCAGACGCCCTGAAGCGGCGCGGGCTGTCGATTTCGCCCGCCGGCGTGCGCTGCGTGTGGCAGCGCCACGATCTCACCTCGATGAAACTCCGCCTGAAAGCGCTCGAAGCCAAGGTGGCACAAGATGGGGTTCTGTTGACCGAGGCGCAGATCGTCGCGCTCGAGAAGGCCAAGGCCGACAAGGAAGCCCATGGCGAGTTCGAGAGCGAATGCCCCGGCTATTGCGGCGCCCAGGATACCTTTTATGTCGGCACCCTGAAGGGCGTGGGCCGGGTCTATCAGCAGACCGTGATCGACACCGATGCCAAGGTCGCCTTCGCCAAGCTTTATGATCGCAAGACCCCGATCACCGCCGCCGAGATCCTCAATGACCGAGTGGTGCCGTTCTACGACGAGCACGGCATCCGGTTGTCGCGCATGCTGAGCGATCGCGGCACCGAGTTTTGCGGCACCCAGAGCCACGAATACGAGCTCTATCTCGCGGTCGAGGACATCGACCACAGCCGCACCAAGGCCAAGAGCCCACAGACCAATGGCATCTGCGAGCGCTTTCACCGCATCGTCTTGGACGAGTTCTATCGGATCGCCTTCCGCAAGAAGATCTATCGTATGATCGACGAGCTGCAGGCCGATCTCGATGCCTGGCTGGTCGACTACAACGAGGTCAGATCGCATCAAGGCCGCTGGTGCTTTGGCAAGACCCCGATGCAGACCTTTCTTGACGCACTCCCCCTGGCAAAGGAGAAACTCATGGCCGCCTGACCACGGACCACAGCCATACTGGCTCAAACAGCCGACAGCGTCTGTCAGGTCAAGTCTCAACTAATACACCTCAGGATTTGCAGCACCGCCGCCACCACGGCGCGCAGGAAATCACAGTCACCGCTCCTCTGCAGAGCCCGACCAGCGCCATTCTTTCCGCTCTCATCGGGGCCTCGGTGGGCGGCGGGTGAAGCGTTTGCACCTCCACCGTAACCCACACCTTCCCGATGACCACCCGTCGCTCAGGCGCGCGCCGAGCTCCATGTCATTGGGCATGCGCCTGGCGCGCGGTCACCCTCGAATTTCCACCACATCAAACACGCTAACGCTGCGTACCAACCCCGCGTGTTTCCGTGGGCTCTGAGCCAACCTACTCCGTCTTTGGTCTATATCGGGCTCCCCCAGCCTTCGAGACGACCCGCGCTCTCCCAAAGCGATTTTGGCCGACCCGTGGCCCGACACACCACCCCCTTGAGCTGGTGAATTAGGTTACTCCCACGAAGACTCCCGCGTCTTCTTTCCGAGTGGCGATCGAGCAATTTCTGTAACCCGTACCCCAGGTTAAGGGCATGACGCCAACCGGGCACAAGCGCCCCGTTAGAGCGGTTTCCGAACAGGTAGATTTGAAAGGAAAAGGTTTTGCAGAAAGCAGCGGCGAAGGTGGTGGCGCGTCATGTCGTTGGGGGACGATCTGGCGGCACCATATTCGTGGGATCTGCGGGATCGCGTGACGGCGGCGGTGGCGGCCGAAGCCTCGGCGCGGTCGGCGGCGGGGCGGTTTGGGGTCAGCGTCAGCTCGGCGATTGGCTGGGCGTGGCGTTGGCGGCCGAAGGTCATCCTTGTGTCGAACTTCTTTAACCAAGCCGGCTATTCAACCTGATCAGAGGCCGCTCTAACGGTGGGCGTGATCTCGATCGTGTAGTCCTCGATTACCGGATTGGCGAGCAATCCGCGGCACATTGCCTCGACCTGTTGGCGAGCGGCGGCGGCATCGGTCTCTGCGAGATCGAGCTCTATCAGCTTACCCTGGCGCACCCCGCCGATCCCGGCGAAGCCCAAGGAGGCGAGCGCGTTGCCGATCGCCGCGCCTTGGGGATCGAGCACGCTGGGCTTGAGAGTGACATAGACGCGCGCCTTCATGGCGATTGCCGTCGCTGCGATAAACTTACGTGCAATATATCATGGGCCCAGCCTATGGAGACCATTCCGGCTGGCGTATCGTCACCCCGGGCCCACATTCTGCCAAGCCGTCAACTGCAGTTGCCATCCGGCAAAGCGGAAATGCGCGTGGCGGCCCGGCTCGTTGCGAGCCGGGAGCGCGATCAGCGCGCTCGACACGGTGCCGTAGCCATCCGTGCAAAAACGCATCGCCGCCGTCGCCGGTTCACCCGGAGGGGCCCGGGTGCTGCCGAGAAGCTCCTGCCAGGCGGCCCAATCGTCGCGATCTGGCTCCGGCGCCGGCCACTCGCGAAAGGCCGGCAACGCCAGTTCAAGGCGCCGCGTGCCGAGATCGTCGACATCGCCGGCGGCGATCATCGACAGGCCCTCCTTCAGCGGGCGAACCTCGATGCGAGGGCCGCCAGCGTGGCGCAGCCAGAATGCGTCGCGCTCGTCAGCGACGATCAGGTTAAAGGTGCGGTAGGAATCGGGGTCGAGATCAGCCAGGGCATAGGCGGCCGCGATGGCGTCAGCGTGGTCCAGCGCTTCGAGCACCAGTTCGCCGCGCGATCGCCGGCCCGGCGCAGGACCGAGCGAGCCCGTCCGGTTGAGCACCGCGGCGGCGACGCCCCAATCATTGATCCCGAGCCATGATCCGCCGGCGAGGACGTCGAGCCCGGCCATCACCTCCGGCCGATCGGGCCAATGCCGACCGGGCGGCTTCCATGGCCGGTCGATCATCTCGTCGCGATTGGCGCCGATCAGAACCGGCCAGCGGTGGTCGGGCCGGCGCAGAATCACCACGGTGCACATTCAGTCTCTGACATTCCCGACTTGCCGCCGTAAAATCGCCGCGCCATATCGCGGAAAGCGACGATCGCGCCGCGCCGCATTGCTCGGGGTGAACTGACCATGCCTATCTTTCCCGACCGTGAGAAGGAATTCGAGAACCGGTTCAAGCACGACGAGGAGTTCAGGTTCAAGGCCACGGCGCGACGCAACCGGATGCTGGGGCTGTGGGCGGCGAAGCTTCTCGGTCTCGCCGGTGAGGCTGCCGAGGCGTACGCTCAAGAAGTCGTTGCCGCGCAGTTCAAGCCGCACGGCAATCAGCACGTCGTCGACAAGCTCGCCGCCGACCTTGGCGCCAAAGACCCTAGCATCACCCCGGCCCGCATCACCTTCGAACTCCAGCACTTCGCCGACCAAGCAAAGCAGCAGTTGCTGAAAGAGTAGGAGATCACACCGGCCGGTCGCCCTTGACCGTGACCCGGTTGCCCGAGCGAGTATGCGGCCAATAATCCCACATCGCGTGGTGCTGGACGCAGCGATTATCCCAGAAGGCGATCGAATTTTCCTGCCAGCGGAAGCGGCACTGGAACAGCGGGTTCGCCATGTGCTCGTATAGATAGTTTAGGATGGCCTCGCTCTCGTCGATCGGAATGCCGAGGATGCGTCGGGTGAAACCCTGGTTGACATAGAGCGCCTTCCGCCGCGTAACCGGGTGCGTGCGTACGACCGGATGCTCGGCGCGCGGGTATTCCGGTTTGTCGGCGACGCCGTAATTCGCATATTGGCCGCGATAATGCTCGCCGCTGTGCTCGGCGGTCAGCCCGTCGAGATAGGTCTTCATCCGGTCCGACAGCGTGTCGTAGGCGGCATACATGCTGGCGAACAGAGTATCGCCGCCATGCGGCGGGCATTTGCGGATATAAAGGATGCTGCCCATCGGAGGCTCGACGTCGCACGAAACGTCGCTGTGCCATCCCTCGCCATTGGCGCGGGGCGAATCCTTGTCGGCATGAATGATCATCAATTCGGGCTTACCCGGTGCGGAAGGCGCCGCTGGGTGGATGTGCAGATCGCCGAACAGTCGGCCGAAAGCGAGGTGCTGATCTTCGGTCAGATGTTGGTCGCGGAAAAAGATCACCAAATTCTCCGCGAGGGCGCGATGGAGCTCGTCGAGGGTCCGGTTGCCGAGGGGCTTCGACAGATCGACGCCAGCGATCTCGCCGCCGATGATCGGCGTCAGCTTGTCGATGGTGATCGTGTCATACGGGCCGGCGTCATCGGCGGTATATTTGATGCGGGGTCCGTCGCGACGTCGTAACGAGCTCATTTCGTTCCTCCTTCTTGTCGGCTATTCGCCGAAGACTCGACGGAAAATTGTGTCGACATGCTTGAAATGATAACCGGTGTCGAACAGACCGTCGATCGTCTGCGGGTCGAGAAAACGGGCGATTTCCGGATCGCGCTTCAACAAATCGGCGAAGCGACCCTCGCCGTGCCAGGCGGCCATCGCGTGGCGCTGAACGGCAGCGTAGGCGTCCTCGCGGCTCATCCCGGCTTGAGTCAGCGCCAGCAGCACGCGCTGGGAATCGACAAGGCCGCCTAGGGATTCGAGGTTCTCGCGCATCCGGTCGGGATAGACCACCAGCCGGTCGATGAGCCCGGTCAGCCGCGCCAGCGCGAAATCGAGTGCCATCGTCGCGTCGGGGGCGATGACCCGCTCGACCGAGGAATGGGAAATATCGCGCTCGTGCCACAACGCGACATCTTCGAGCGCGGGGATCACCGTCGAACGGATCAGCCGAGAGAGCCCGCTCAGGTTCTCGGCGAGCACCGGGTTGCGTTTGTGCGGCATAGCCGAGGAGCCCTTTTGCCCGGGCGCGAAATACTCCTCGGCCTCACGCAATTCGGTGCGCTGAAGATGGCGAATCTCGGTAGCTAGCCGTTCGACCCCGGCGGCGATCAATGCCAGGGTCATGAAATACTGCGCGTGGCGGTCACGCGGGATCACCTGGGTCGAAATCGGCTCGGGTTCGAGCCCCAGCTGTTTGGCGACATGGGCCTCGACGGCCGGATCGATATTGGCGAAGGTCCCGACTGCCCCCGAGATCGCGCAGGTCGCCACCTCCTTGCGCGCGGCGAGGAGCCGATCACGATTTCGGGCGAATTCGGCATAGTGTCCGGCGAGCTTGAGGCCAAAGGTCGTCGGTTCGGCGTGGATGCCGTGGCTGCGTCCGACCGTCGGCGTGTATTTGTGCTCGAAGGCGCGCCGCTTCAGCGCGGCCAGCAATGCGTCGAGGTCGGCGAGGAGTAGGTTGGCCGCCTCTCTCAGCTGGACCGCGAAGCAGGTGTCGAGCACATCGCTCGAAGTCATCCCTTGATGCACAAAACGCGCTTCGGGGCCGACATGCTCTGCGAGGTTGGTCAGAAAGGCGATCGTCTCGTGATGGACCTCGCGCTCGATCTCGCGGATGCGATCGACCTCGAAGGCGCCGCGTTCGCGAACCGCCTTCGCCACGCCCTCCGGGATGACGCCGAGCTGTTCCTGCGCCTCGCAGGCGTAGGTCTCGATTTCGAGCTGGATGTGGAAATAGTTTTCCGGCGCCCAGATATGGGTCATCTCCGGCCGACTGTAGCGCGGGATCATGATCGCCGCGCCTCTGGCGTAGACAGCGGTTTCGCCATCAACACCTCATCCCAATAACGTCCATCTTGCTTCAGAGAATTCTTCTCGATCCTATACTTGATAAAGCCGAGGCTGTCATATAGGCGCCGCGCCGGCTTATTGCCGCTCACTACGGTCAGCTGGATCAATTCGACATGCTGACGTGCGTGGTCGATTACCGCCTCGGCGAGCAGTTTTCCCACGCCGGCCTTTCTCGCCCCCGGTCGAACATACATTCCCCAGAGAACCCCTTTATGGGCCTCTTTTCGGCCTTGTCTGATAAAAAAACCGGCGGTCCCAACTAGCTCGGTGCCATCGAAGGCGCCGAATACCACAGAGCGTTCGAGCCGGTCCGCAAACCACGTCAGAACCTCGGCATGTTCCGCCTCAAAGGTGCTGCCAAATGCCTCCGGGCTCAGCTTCAGCGCCGAGAGTCGGATGTCTCGGTACAAGGCGGCATCCGCGGGCAACAATCGCCGCACCTCGATCCCGGCGACTCGCACGTCACAACCGCTCCATCGAATTTTCGCCGGCCGGATCATAGCCGAGGCGGACCAAGGCGGCGAGCATGTGCGGGGACACCGGTGCGGTGACCTCGATCAGAGGCTTCCCTGGATAGAGCGGCAATGCAATCGAGCGGGCGTGGAGCAGCAAAGGCTCTTCAGCGCCTTCTCGGCCGTAGACGGGATCGCCGACAACCGGGCAGCCCAACACGGCGCAATGAACTCGGATCTGGTGGGTGCGGCCGGTGCGGGGCCGCAACTCGAGCCAGGCGCGACCATTCGTGGCACCGAGCACCTGGTAGTCGGTGACGGCCCGTTGTCCCTCAGGATCAGCCGCCATCCGCCATCCGCTGCTGCGAGTGAGCTTTCTGAGCCCGCTGTCGATCCGGCCCTGGTCTTGGGGCGGCCGGCCGTCGACGACGGCCCAATAGATTTTCTCGACCTTGCCCTCGGCGAACAGTGCGCCGACGCGCCGCAGCGCCTTGGGATGACGGCCGAGGACGAGACAGCCACTGGTGTCGCGATCGAGCCGGTGGGCGAGGGCGGGAGGGTGTGGGAGGCCGAAGCGCAGCGCATCAAAGCCGCTTTCGAGATTGGGACCGCCGCCGGGACCGGGATGCACCGCGATCCCGGCCGGCTTGTCGATGACCAGGATCAGCCCGTCGCGATAGAGGACCCGACCGACCAGCGACGGCCCCTCACCCCGGCCCTCTCCCCGCAAGCGGGGTGAGGGAGCGAGGACGGGCCGCGATCGCACCGTGCGGCCTCGGCGGTGAACTTTCGCTATTCTGCAGCCTTGCGGGCGGGTGCGGCGGGACGGAACAGGGTGCGCCGCGCGTCCCACTCGTCGGCGCCGACGCGCTGAAACATCTCGCGCACGGTCATCTCCTTCGGCGGGACGGGATGGCGGTGGATTGCCTTCAGCTCCGCGAGGTTTTCTTCGCAAATGCCGACGACGCATTTCATCAGCAGGCCGGGCAGGATCGCGAGCTTGTAGCCCATCGCCTCGGCCTCGCGAAGGTCGAGGTCCGGCGTCTTGCCGCCATAGACGACGTTGAGCAGGCACGGACCTTTGACCAGGCGCGGGACCGCGGCAACTTCGTCGATGGTCTGCGGCGCCTCGACAAACGCCATGTCGGCGCCAGCGGCGAGCGCCGCGTTCGCTCGCGCGATCGCCTCGTCGAACCCGGCGACGGCGCGCGAATTGGTGCGCGCGATAATCACGAAATCGAGGTCGCGGCGGGCTGCGGTCGCGGCGCGGATCTTGGCGAGCCAATCCTCGCGCGGTACGATCTCCTTGTCGTCGAGATGGCCGCATTTCTTCGGAAAGCCCTGATCTTCGATATGGATGCCGGCGACTCCCGCGGTCTCGTATTCGCGTAACGTGCGAAAGACGTTGAGCTCGTTGCCGTAACCGGTGTCGGCATCGGCGATCACCGGCAGATCGACAGCCACGGCGATGCGCCGGGCGTTGCCGACCATCTCCGACATCGTCACCAAGCCAAAATCGGGATAGCCGAGCGTCGCCGCGGTGCCGGCACCAGTCATGTAGAGGGCGTCGAACCCGGCCTGCTCAATCAGTTTCGCCGTGATGCAGTCATAGGCACCGGGCGCCACCACCATGCCATCTCGGTGCAGCAATTCGCGAAAGCGGCTCGCCTGGCTCATTCTCTTCCCTCCGCCTGGTCGCCGCCGGAAGGCTATGGCTCACGCACACCTATCGTCCAGCCCAATCCGCAGCCGATTCCTCGATCAGCGCCGGAGCGCGGTTTTTTCCACCCGATAGACGCCGCCATCCCGAAGCGTCTCTGATGGCCCTTCGTAGCAGAGTTGCAAATTGGCGGAGCTTACCCGCGCTAGTTTCTCGTCTGAAAGGTATAATTGCAACTCGGAGACACGATAGAGGCGGTAAGATTATTCCCTTGGATGCGCCCCGTCATGCGTGCAGATCCCCGTCGCAAACGGGCAGAGGCCTTGAAAACCCCATTATCATTAATCCTCCCGCTTAATGTGGTGTCGAATCGCGGGACATATTGAAATCGAACTATACCGTTGGATATTGTTAGAGGGTAAATAGCCCCCAGCGGGGGTGGGGTGCAATCACCATTGATTACTTTCGTGAGGGTCAGTTCTCCCATGTACTGGCCATCGAACTTAGCCGAACCCTGCGCCCACGCGACGCTCCCAAGCCCCGTGCCGAGCAGGAGTCCCAGCCCCAGCCATCTCAACATTCCGACCCTCCCGTTCAGGTTTCGCGTCCAGGTTACGACGAGCAAAGCTCGATGGGCGACCAATGCTGCGCGCCTCCTGTCGACCCGCAAGATAACAACCGACCTGGTACTGACGACGGATTGCCGCTCGACCTACCGGGCTCGACCGGACGGAGCGGCAATCGGCTCAAGCAATCGATTCCGCCAGAATCGGAGCGACAGGCGCAGGACGCGAGATACGAATGATCAGCTTCTCCGCCTCGACGACCAGGAAGAAAACGAGGCCACCGACGAATAGCCACAGCCAAACCCAGAGCGGGATCGCCTCGGTCTCGAAGAGAGTTTGGAACGGCGGCGCGTAGGTGAACAGGAGCTGCAGGATCGCGACCGCGCCAATCCCCATCGCCAGATACTTGTTGCCGAGGTGGGCTTTGAGAGACAGAGACGAACTCCAGCTTGTACCGGCTGTTGAGCAGGTAGAAAATTTGACCGATCACCAACGCATTCACGGCGACCGCCCGAGCAAGCGCGTCGGACGCACCTTTCGACTTCATCCAGAAGAACGCCCACAAGGTCAGCGCGAGCAGGGCCAGTCCAACGAAGATGACGCGCCAAACCCCAAAGCCGTCCAATATCGGCCGGTCCACCGCACGCGGTAGGCGCTGCATGACGTCGAGCTCGTGCGGCTCAAACGAGATCACCAGCCCGAGCGCCACTGACGTCACCATGTTGACCCAGAGAATCTGCGGCGCCGTGATCGGCGCCGTGAAGCCGACGAAGATGGCCACCATGATGACCAGCGCCTGGGCGACGTTCGTCGGCAGCATAAAGAGCATGGCCTTTTCAATGTTGTTGTAGACTGTGCGTCCTTCTTTGACGGCAGCGGTGATCGAGGCGAAATTATCGTCGGCCAGCACCATCTCGGCCGCCTCCTTGGTAACCTCGGTACCCTTGATCCCATCGCGACGCCAACGTCGGCCTTTTTGAGGGACGGCGCGTCGTTCACCCCGTCGCCGGTCATCGCTACAATCTGTTTGTTGGCCTGAATCGCCTTGACGAGGCGAAGCTTGTGCTCCGGGCTCGCCCGCGCGAAGACGTCGACGTCGCGAACCCGCTCTTGCAGTGTCGCAGTATCCATCTCCTCGATCTCCGCGCCGGTGGTCGCCGTTTTCCCGTCGCCTATTCCGAGCATCCTGGCGATGGCGGCCGCGGTGATCTTGTGATCCCCGGTAATCATCGTCACCCGGATGCCGCCCGTATGGCACTCGGTTACGGCCTCGATCGCTTCCGTCCGCGGTGGATCGAGCAACCCGATCAGGCCGAGCAAAACCAGGTTCTTCGGCAGATCCGCCGGACCAAGGTTCCCGGCGTTGACCCTCGGATCTTCTGACCATGCCAAGGCCAGCACGCGCTCGCCCTGAGCCGCCAGCTCGTCCGACGCCGCCTCGAAATGCTGGCGGTCGATGGGCGCCGGCTGCCCCCCACCGGTGGCCTGCTGGTCGCAATGCTCGAGGATCACCTCGGGCGCCCCCCTTGACCAACAGAAACTGCTTCCCGGCATCATCTTTGTGCAATGTCGCCATGAAGCGGTGTTCCGATTCGAACGGGATCGCATCGAGCCGAGGATAGGCTGTCTGCTCGGCTTGCCGTTCGAGACCAAGCTTGTTGCCAAACGGGTAGAGGGCCCCTTCGGTCGGATCGCCTTCAACCTTCCACGCTCCTTCTTCCTCGTGGATCTCTGCATCGTTGCAGAGCATGGAGACGCGCCCCATCGAGCCCGAGAACCCTGTCCTCCCCTGCTGGTACCCCGTCCTTCAGCACCTCGCCTTCGGGTGCGTAGCCTTGGCCGGTGACCTTGTAGGCTGAATCGGCAGTGACAGCCGACACCACCATCATCTCCATCAAGGTCAGCGTGCCCGTCTTGTCGGAGCAGATCCGCGAGACCGAGCCCAGGGTTTCCACGGCAGGCAGCCGCCGGATGATGGCATTGCGTTGGGCCATGCGCTGTACGCCGATCGCCAGAGTGACGGTGATCAGCGCCGGCAGCCCTTCCGGAATCACTGACACGGCGATGCTGACCACCGCCTGGAAAATGGCAATGAAGTCCATGCCCCGGACCCATCTGCCATAAGCGAACACGATCGCCGCTACCACGGCGATGACGGCAGTGATCGCGTAGCCAAACTTTTTGATCTGGCGCAGCAACGGCGTGTCGAGCGCGCTGACCCCAGCCATTAACTGGTTGATTCGTCCCAGCTCGGTCTGGCTTCCGGTGGCGACAACAATCCCCTTGCCGCGCCCGGACGATACCAATGTCCCGGAGAAAGCCATCCCTTCGCGATCTCCGACCGTCGCCCTCTCCGCCACGGCGGCAGTGGTCTTGTCGATAGGCACCGATTCCCCCGTTAGTGCAGCTTCTTCGGTGCGGAGGTTCTTTACATCGACAAGGCGCAAATCGGCGGGGATGCGATCGCCTGATTCGAGCAACACGACGTCTCCGGGCACGACTCCTCGGCCGAGATCAGGCGGGTCTCGCCGCCGCGCACCGTTCTAGCCTCAGCGGAGAGCATGTTGCGGATCGAATTCGAGGGCCTTCTCCGCCTTGCCCTCCTGGATGAACCCAAGCAAGGCGTTGATGATGACGACGCCCAAAATAACCCCGGCGTCGAGCCACAGGCCGACCATCAGCTTCACGAAGCCGGCGCCGAGAAGCACGTAAACGAGAATATTGTTGAGCTGGGAGAAGAACCGCACGACGGGCCCCCGCTTCTTACCCTCCGGCAGGCGGTTGGGACCGTATCGGGAAATGCGCCGGGAAGCCTCGCCCACGTCCAGCCCGTTTGCCGGGTCCGTCTTCAGCCTGCCGATCACTTCATCCGCCGCGACGGCATGCCAGGCTATCGCTTCAGAGCCGGGACTGCCGCGGACTGCCTCGGACATAATACATCCTCCCTTGCTTTCCGCCCTGCCTCACTCGCTCTCCGCGACAAACTGCATGCCTTTGAGAGTGGCCAGATCGTCGTAGGCGTCGTCCATCACGCGGTCGGGCAGCTTCACCTTCTTCTGCGGCACCTTTTTGTAGGGTATGAGACAGAGAAGGTGGCGAATGCAATTGAGGCGCGCCCGCCGCTTGTCGTCAGAGCGGACAATGTACCATGGCGAAAACTTAGTGTTGGTAGCCTCGAACATCATGTCGCGCGCCCGCGAATACTCGAACCATTTGGTTCGCGAGCACAAATCCGTCGGGCTCAGCTTCCACTGGCGCAGCGGATCATTGATGCGCGCCTCGAACCGCCGCTTCTGCTCCTCATCGCCCACCTCCAGCCAGTATTTGATCAATAGGATGCCATCGTCGACAATGAACAGTTCGAATTCAGGGCAGACCTTGAGGAAGCGGCGATGCTGCGCTTCCGTGCAGAAGCCCATAACGTGCTCGACGCCGGCCCGGTTGTACCAACTGCGGTCAAAGATCACGATCTCACCCGCCGTTGGGAGGTGTGCTACGTAGCGCTGCAAGTACAATTGCCCCTTCTCTCGATCCGACGGCGCCGGCAGCGCGACGACGCGGAACACACGCGGACTGACCCGCTCGGTGATGGCCTTGATCGTCCCGCCCTTGCCGGCCGCGTCGCGGCCTTCGAAGACCACGACGACGCGCAAGCCCTCGTGTTTGACCCAGTCCTGCAGCGCGCAGAGCTCTACCTGCAGCTTGCGCAGCGCCTTTTCGTATTCCTTGCGCTTAATCGACTTTTCGATTGTGCTCATCGATCTTCCTCCCCGCTAAGATGCGCATTATCGACGGGGTGTCGCCTGTTGCCCGAGGCAATTCTCAGCGACTCGGCTAGACGCCATGCGTGGTAGAGGGCGCCATCCGCCCAGAGGAGCGCGTCAAGGTCTGCCCGGGCCGTCACCGCAGGAGTTCGTCGCAAGGCAACGTCTTCCAGAATTTTATCGCGGCCGGTATCGCGCTCGTCATCAAGCTGTTGCGATGCCTTTTCGAGCGCATTGAACACGGCCAGATCCGATGGCGCTGCGGGGTCCTTTGTGGCGTCGAGCCACAGTGTAAGCGCCCGCGCGCCAGCATCGTAGCCAGCCGGGGGCCGCCAGCCACTGCGGACCGATGGAATCTGCGTCAGGTCGTTATGAAGTCGCGTGAGATGATCTAGGGCGTGCGAAAGCCGGATGAGGCGGGGTTCGAATGTGCCTAGATCCGTGGTTTCAAGCGAAAGCGACTCCATAAAGTGCTCGATCTGCCGAACCGCATCTACCGGCGGGTCGTACTGGACGAATTCACCGGCAAGCCGGCGGCGAACCGCATCGATGGAGCCGTGCGCGACCTCCAAAATCGCCCGCCATGCGGCTTCGAGCGCTACACCTCCTCCCGCCTCGGCGAGGGTTGGCTCGAGATGGGCGACGGCAAACTCAGCGCCCTTTCCAGAGATCCTGACGATGAGACGCGACAAACTATCGAGCCACGGAAAGAACGCGGCAACGCCGACAAATTTGAAGATGCTGCTGAATGCCGCCAAGGCCAGCACTCCCTCGGGATCATCCAGTTGCGAACCCACCCAGCCTGCGGCCGCCGTGATCGGCCGGAGCAGCAGAATCCCGAGAATGCCGATTCCCACATTGTAGATAATGTGCGCCAGCGCCGCTCGCCGCACCGCCAGCCCAGCGCCGATCGCCACCAACGTGCTCGTCGCCGCGGTCCCAACACTCTGTCCAACGATCATCGCGCAAGCTTGGTCAAACGTCAGCGAACCCGCGTGCAGTGCTACGAGTGTGGTCGCCGCGGCAGCACTCGAGCTCTGCATGACGATCGACATCAGGATCCCGATTCCGGCGAGAATCCACTGCCAGCCGAAACCGCTTCCACCAACGGCATCGAGGTTCCGCGAAATGCCTTCCATTCCGGTCTGGAGATATTCGATCCCGAAGAAAAGCAGTCCGAAGCCGGCGAGGATCGCTCCCAGCGATCGCGTTCGCCCTTTGGCGATCAGCCAGAGAAAGGCGCCGATGCCAAGCATCGGCATAGCAAAGGCATAAACGCTTACGCGGAAACCAAAAATCGCAACCAGCCATGGCGTCGAGGTCGTGCCGAAAGTCGCGCCGACAATGACCCCAACCGCCTGCGAGAAGGTGACCAATCCGGCGCTGACGAAACCAATGACGGTGAGCGTCGTCGCGGTCGAGGATTGGATCGCTACCGTGAACAGCGCGCCAGACACAACCGCGCTCAAGCGGCCGCCGACGAGCGTCTGCAGCGCGCGGCGCAGCGAGTCGCCCGCGAGGCCCTTCAGACCCTCCGTGAGGTGGTGGATCCCGAGCAGAAACAAGCCGAGCCCGCCCACCAGCGCGACAGTGGAGGAAGGGTTCATCGGCTATTTTTACTATGGCGCGACGTTGAACACAATCTGCGCCCGGCTTCGCCGGTCCATCTCTCGCGCTCTTACAGCACCCAACAGGTGACGTGGTTCAACCGCCTCCCGCTTGTCGAGCGGCTACGCCGCAGCGGGGGCCGGAAGACTGGTGCCGCCCGCACATCATACTGTTTGGCTAGCGGGCGATGCCCCGATCAGCGGGGCGTTTACTGGTTCGGTCCTCCCGAGGTCGCCTTTCCACCGACCGACATCCGGTTCATCGTGGTTGGGTTGGCGCCCTGTAATTGGGACAGCTCCTGGCGGTTCAGCTGGTCAGCTTGACTACCGGCAGACGACTTCCCCGCCGACTGGACAGCGTGACGCCGGTGATGCGCGCGCGCCCCTGAGCCTCTCTCCGACGTCGCGCTCCCTCCGGCTGGCATACGATTCATGGATTGCACTGGCGCAGGGGCCGGGGCTGAAGCCGGATTTTGCGCCCACGCTGGCGCGGCAATCGCGAGCGCGGCCGCGGCCGCAACGCCGGTCAAGAGATGCTTCATGGTGTAGTCCTCCCCGGAGATTTCGCCCTCAACACGGACACGCCATTCCTATTTATCCTAACGGTAAAACGGGGCGGTCGCAACCCGACTAATTACGTGCATCGCCGCCGATGCTGTTCAGGTCCCACCGCTCCTGGACTTCGATCAGGTCTTGCGGGTCTTCGAGGCCGATATAGTGATCAGGATGCCGGCTGCGGTGCGGCGGGGTCGGTGGCGCACAAGCATGAAGGGCGCGCCAACCGCGGCGGCGAAGCCGACCATCCAACTCGATAGCTTAGGATCGCCTTCTACCTTGGCCAAGCGCTGGGTTGAAATCGCCTAAGATGTTTGCCGGACGCTGATGAATCGCGGCGCGACTCGATTTTCGTATCCGGCGACTGCCTCGGCGGCCTCGCGCCATGTCCTCCGGTGGGCGCCGGACCGTCGCTATCTTTACGCGAGCGCGACCGTAGCGGGCGTAGCGACCGTCCTGACAGCGATTTTTGCCGTGAATTCGGCAAAACGATCCAATCGACGATTGGTTAACCCTCATAAGATGATAAAAATTAACCATATCTTATAATAGTTGCTATATACATCCTCCATATACATATACCGGCTAATTCCTTCTAGGAATCGTTTCGTGTGGGAATCGATCGCGGGCCCTTCAGCTGAACCGATTGCCGGTTGCGGACCCACTTTTGGGCACGCCGGGTCCGCCGAGACCATCGTCTTGGCGGCTGCCTCACCGATTATGGCGGGCCGTTGATGGACCCTTGCACCGGCATCAACTCGCGCGAGGCCCTGGCTTCGGGTTCTCCCGAGCAAGCTTCGGGGATGAGGCGCGCCGGCTCCGCCCCGCCTGAGTGGTATGATGCGACTTGGAACCCGACCGGTGGCTGCTCTCCGGTAAGCCCGGGGTGTGATCATTGCGAAGCGTTGCAGACGGTCTCGAAGCTCGCGCGCATCGGGGGCAAGGGCGGCGCGCGCTATACCGGGCTGACCGCGATGGGGCGGTCCGGCTTGCAATGGACCGGAGAGATCCGCCTGCGAGCCGACGTGTCGGTCTGGCCCCTTCTGCAGCGCGCTCCGCGACGTATCCTAATCAATTCGTTGGCAGATCTGTTCCACGAGAAGCTGGCGGTCGAGGCCATCGATGCGCTGCATGCCGTGATCGCGGTCGCGCATTGGCACCGGTTCCTGGTGTTGACCAAGCGGGCCGACCGCATGCGCGCCTATTACGCCGATCCGCAGACGCCATACCGGATCGCTGTGGCGATCGACTTCTCTGGCAGCGACGGTTCTACCGAGCCTGGGGCCGCATCCGAGGTCCGGCGGAGAGGGCACAGTTCCGGCGCCGGGGGTTATCGGCACACGGAGCGTCGGCGTGCGGCAGCTGTGGGCGGTCGGGCTGTCCCGAGTCATCCGTCAGCCCCCCGACCCGCAGAGCGGCAAGCCGAGCCCGATCGCGCTCGACCCGTGGCCACTGCCCAATCTGTGGCCGGGCGTCTCGGTCGAGGATCAGGATCGGATCGGCCGCATCAGGGATCTGCTGCAGATGCCGGCGTCACAACGTTGGGCATGTTTTGAACCGTTGCTCGGTCCGGTTCGCCCCGATGCCGTGCCCGTCGGGGAGGGTTATGTCGATGCGCTTCTTGGCGGCTGCTATCGGCTCGACGGTCGGGGCCGTAGGGTGCCGATCTCCGGGCCGACGTGGCGGGCGCTCGATTGGGTCGTCGGCGGCGGTGAAATCGGCCCCGGTGCTAGACCATCGGATCCCGATTGGGTGCGCGGACTGCGCGATGGCTGTATAGCCGCCGGGCTCCCTTTCTTGTTCAAGCAATGGGGCGAGTGGGCGCCGGCCCCCGACGACGGGTTCGGCCACAGGATGGTCCGCCTAAGGCGGCGCGCCGCGGGCCGTCTGGTCGACGGTCGCTCTTGGGACGAGCTGCCGTCGGCTCTGCAGAGGGGCGCCGGCAGGGAGCGCTGAACCGTCGCGGCGAGACCCGCCCGATCTTGTGTCATGATGGTGCGCCATGGGTATCCGCGCACAAAGGATCGGAGGGCAAAAATCGGCATCGGCGCTTTCGTGGCGGTGGCGGCGCGCGCAACCCGCAACAAGTGCTTCGGGCTGGCGTTCCTCACACTGTTCGTCCTGCCGGTTTTGGTGAGCGGCTGCGTGTTTGGCCGATCGGCTGCGGTCCCGTGGTATATGGCGCGCCGTGATCCGACCGGGCTCGCGCCCGATCCGGCGACCACGCCTGACGGTGTGATCCAAGTCTATGCCGCCCGGGCAGTTTCCTGGCGCGGTGTCTTTTCGGTTCATACCTGGATCATCGTCAAGCCCGCCGGCGCGGCGCGCTATTCGCGTTATGAAGTGCTGGGTTTTGGCGTAGCAAACGGCGCGCCGTCGGTTCGCGTCGACCGTACCGGACCGGACAATTACTGGTTCGGCGCACGCCCGGCGGTAATACTCGACCGCCGCGGGCCGGGTCTCGACCCGGTTATCGACGAAATTCGCCAGGCCGTGGCCAGCTACCCCTACCCGCATGAATACCGCGCCTGGCCCGGCCCCAACAGCAACACTTTCACCGCCTATGTCGCCCGTCGAGTGCCAGAGCTAAGGCTGGCGTTGCCGGCCAACGCGGTCGGCAAGGATTTTCTGCCCGGCGGCGCCGTCTTTGGCGCGGCGCCGAGCGGCACCGGGGTTCAGGTCTCGCTATTCGGCCTCGCCGGTCTGCTCGTCGCGGTGCGGGAGGGGATTGAGTTCAATCTCCTCGGCCTCAATATGGGCATCGATTTTCTCACGCCAGGGCTGAAGTTGCCGGGAGTTCGGGCGTCTCGGGTTCTCATGACCGGGCGGGAGCAGATTCCCCGTCGCCCCACCACCATTATTTCGGATAAATGCGCTGGTAAACGCCGGGAGATCCCTCGTCATGGCGCAGATTGGGCTGCATTCGCCGGGTCCACGGATTGCTTGCCCGCGCGCGGGTCCAAGCCTCGCTCTCTGGCACTTTGGCGTGTTCGAACTCGTAGAGGGTCAGGTATTTGGGCTGGCCCTCGACGGCGATGTAGCGGCGCGCGCCCATGCAGCCCGGCACTGCCAGATAACCGGGGATGTAGACCGTGTTGTACCAGGCGTTGAATTCCTCCTCGACCGCGCTCGAAACCTCGATCCGCCCCATCTGCAGGACCGGCGCCATACCGGCAGTCTGCTCGATCGGATGGGTGTGAACCGGAAAGATCTGCCGGTATGCATTGCGCAGAAAATTGCGGCCGATGCGGCTGGTGCCGGTCTTCTGCCGCGCCGCTGAGGGCTGGTACTTGAGCGAGTCGAGATAGCCCGAGCTGCGCAACACATTGTGGTCCTCCAGCTCGTAAATTGCCAGATATTTCGGGCCGCCCCTCAATGCAGAATAGCGCCCAGCGCTCAGAAAACCGGGGATCTGCAGCAACCGCGGCAGGTGCTCCTCATCGTACCAGCGGTTGAACTCGGGTTCGAACTCGGTGTCGATATCGGTCCATACCATCAGTAATCCGGTCCCGCGGGTTTTGGCCATCGCCGTCTCCTTCATGCGATTATGCCCGCGGACCCTAGCACGCGGCCGCCTGGTCCAATGTTGAAGCTTTTGGCGTGTCCGTAGCGGATGAGATGTCCGGGGTTCTGGGGCAAAGATCTGTTCGTTTTCGAGGCGATTAAAGCCGGGGGGCGGGATCCGCTTTACGACACCGAGCTGCGTGAGATCGTGGTTGCCCGCGAGGGGCGCGATCGGCTGCATCTGGTGACCAACGACCACCAAAGCTCAGCCGCCGAAATCGCCGCGCTCTAGAAGGAGCGCTGGCAGATCGAACTGTTCTTCAGGTGGATCAAGCAGAACTTTAAGATAAAATCCTTTCTCGGCCGCTCCGAAAACGCTGTCAAACTGCAGATCTGTGTCGCCCTGATCGCGTTCTGCCTGCTCCGATTGTTTCAATACTCGCACGCGTCGAGTTACAAAGGAACCGCGAGCGCGCTGCTGGCCCGCCTCAAGGTCGCGCTGTTCGATCCGCTCGATCTCAGCCGACGGCCAATCGCTCAACCCAAACCGCCACAGCTGCGAAAACCACCCCCGCAACTCGTCCTGTTCCTGGCGCCCTCGCGATGACGACAAAATCCCGGACAGCAATGCGCTTTCGCGGGCATGACAGAAAAGCGGTTTCCGATCAAATTGAACCGCACTCACCCCCTCCCAAACCCTTCCCCTTCAAGTGGGAGGCCCGGTGTCAGCGGGGAGGGCCTGTGTCAGCACCCCCATTTGCACTCCCGCCCCCTCGATGGGGCGGGTCGGGGTCGGGGTATGCGTGCCGAGCGTATCGACTCGGTCGAGAACCGCTCTAAGCCGAGGAGTGGCGCTTGCGGCCGGCAATAGGTCTCGGCGGCTCAGGCGGCCCGCCCGACCGGCGCTCGTCGCACCAGCGCTTGACCGCACCGGTTGTTTTACCGGGCGAGCGTCGCCTCGCCCGGCTCTAAGTGTCCGACCTGAAATGAATCTGGTGATTTCAGATAGTTGTGGTTAGAGGGCTGTGACTAGCAAACATCGAGGCACAACATGTGGACCGAAATCACTTGCCCCCAGTATCGACGCAACGGGCGGCGTTACGCAAGCGACGTCACCCCGACCGAATGGGCGGTGATTGCGCCGCACCTGCCCGCCACCAAGCTGTTAGGGCGACCCCGCAAGGTCGAGTTGATGGCGGTCGTCAATGCGTTGCTGTACATCGCCCGGACGGGTTGTCAGTGGCGGGTGCTGCCACGCGAGTTTCTCCACTACTCAACGGTGCAACGTTACTTCTATGCGTGGCGCGACGACGGCACATTGGAACGGATTAACTTCGAACTGCTGTTGCAGGCGCGCGAGGCGGCCGGTCGCGAGGCGAGCCCGTCAGCCGGGGTGATCGACAGCCAATCGGTCAAAACCACCCAGAGCGGCGGGCCGCGCGGTTACGATGCCGGCAAGAAGGTCAAGGGCCGCAAGCGCCATATCCTCACCGATACCATCGGCTTGCTTGTCGGCGCCGAGATCCATCCTGCCGACGTGCAGGATCGCGACGGCGCTGTGTTGGTGATCGACGCGATCCATGACCTGTTTCCCTGGCTGCGCCACCTGTTCGCCGATGGCGCCTATGCCGGGGAGAAACTGCGCCAGGCCCTGGCCAAATTCGGTCGGTGGACTGTAGAAATCGTCAAGCGGTCCGACCGTGCCGCCGGTTTTGCGGTTCTGCCCCGCCGCTGGGTCGTTGAAAGAACCCTCGCCTGGCTCAATCGCAACCGCCGCCTCGCCAGGGATTTCGAAGCCACCCTCGCCAGAGCCAAAGCTAGGCTCTTCATCGCCGCGCTCAGCTCTTGATGAGGCGAGTAGCACGCGCCGAATGCAACCTTTCCGATTCGGAAGTCAGACACCCAGGGATTAAGTCTTTATTTCTTTGGCATGTTGGAAAAGGGTTGCTGTGCGCTTTAAGACGAGTAGCCGACTGCAAAAAGAATGGTGACATGACAGCCCAACGCTTGACATAGGGAGGCGCAACGGTGAGAACTCTCCTTCTACGCAGTGTCCGGTGGGCGCTGATGGCGGGCGCCTGCCTCCCTGGCAACGGTGGCTGCCGTCGGGACCGCTACCGCTGCTCCCGTTGGCGGGTGCGCGAGCGCCGCCTTGTCTACCTATATCGTCGCGGGTTTCACTTGCACGATCGGCGACAAAACGTTTTCAGATTTCACCTATGGCACGAGCGTTTCGGGTAGTGGCTCGGCGACGCCCGGCACCGGTGTAAATGTCAGCCCAGTAGCGGGGCCGCCGAACTGGGGCTTCAATTTTGGCACGGTCCTGAGTTCTGGCGCGAGTGGGGTTGCGGATGCCGCGGTGACCAGCGGTATGCCGCTGATCAACAGTGCTTCCCTTGTGATAACTGACGCCTTGACCGGTACGGGTGCCGCGGCAGGGACCGTCAGTGAAACTTTATGTTTGAACTCGACCTGCTCTATCTCGGACTTTCTTAGCGTGGAGTTGTCTGGATTGCACAGCGACGCCGTCACCTTCGCACCCACGTCGATGGTCAGTTTGACAAAAGACATCGCCGTAAGTTCGGACGGCGACGGGTCGCAGGCATCGATTTTAGTGGTATCGAACTTTGTGGACCAGCTGACTGTGACTACGCCCAAGCCGGCGAGCCTCGCCCTGCTCGGTTCCGCCCTCTTCGGTTTCGGAGCGTTTCGCCGGCGTCGCAAGGCGGCCTAAACGAGAAATCTTTTCATACCACCCCATACCAACGGATCAAGCGGCGCTGCGGGCGGCAATAATTTTTGCGTCGAACCGGTGGGCGGCCACGGCGGCTTAGGCGACGCGTTCGAGGATGGCGTTGAACAGTTCGGTGCGGCGCTCTTCGAGATTGCGGGCGGAATTGCGAAACATCGCCTGCCAATCGTCGCCGAGGATGAGGTGGGTCCCAAGCGGCGGGGGTGCTGTGGCCGCGTTGCGCGAGCGCCGTGCGGCTGATTCCAAGGCCTCCGCCGTCGTGTCCTGCCAGGTCACGACGCGAAAGCCGGCGGCTTCGAGCTTTGCCCGGGTGACGTCGGCAGGAAACAGAAAACTGATGCCCGGCTCGCGCGCCCACTGCACCGGAAAGTGCGGGTCGCCACCCGGACCGGCAGCGACTTCCTGCAAAGCGAGCCGTCCGCCCGGTTTGAGCACGCGCCGCATCTCGCCGTAGAGACGGTCGCGGTCGGCGATGTTCATCGCCGCATTCTGCGACCAGACGGCATCGAAGCTCGCCTCGGCGAACGGCAGGTCGAGCGCATCGCCCTGGCGGTAGTCGACTTTCCCAACCAACCCGGTGCGGCGGGTCAGCATGTCGGCGACCCGGACGAATTCGGCGGTCAGATCGACCCCGCTGACCCGCACGCCATAGCGCCAGGCGAGAAAACGCGACGGCCCGCCTAGGCCGGAGCCGACATCGAGCACGCGCTCGGCACCGGTCAGCCCGAGCAGCTCGGCGAGCCGGATCGTCGCCGGCCGCTGGCCGCCGTGGAACTCGTCGACCGGGGCGAGATCGTCCGGGGTCAGATGCTCGATGTCCTTGCCCATCCCCTGCAGCGCGGCAAGGATCACCGCGCCGAGGTCGCGGCTCGTGTAATGGTCTTCGACCGGGCTGCCGGCCATTTCGATCCTCCTACGCGACCCGACGGCTCTACACTATTGTGGGGCCGGCTAGGCTAGGAGCTTAAGGCATGCGCCTGTTGATCGCGATGATGAAGCACGAGACCAACACCTTTTCGCCGGTGCCGACGCCGCTCGCGCGGTTCGGCAACGGGCCGGGGCCGCTTTATGGCGAGGCGGCGATCGCGCGCCTATCGCGGCACCGGCACGGGGCTCGGCGCCTATCTCGACCTCGCCGCGCGCGAAGGGGCCGAGATCGTGCTTGCCGATCGCCGCCGGCGCGCCGCCGAGCGGCCCGGTCGAGGACGCCGCCTATGCCGAGATCACCGAGCAGATCTGCGCCGCGGTCGGCAAGGGCGGGTTCGACGGCATCATGCTCGACCTGCACGGCGCGATGGTCACGCAGAGCCTCGAGGACGGCGAGGGGCAGTTGCTGAAGCGGCTGCGCGCGATCGACCCGAAGACCCCGATCGCGGTCGCGCTCGACATGCACGCCAACCTCTATGACGAGATGATCGCCAACGCGACGGTGGTCGCCGGCTACCGCACCTACCCGCATATCGACACCTACGAGACCGCGCGGCTCGCCGGCGAGATCCTGCTGCGGGCGATCCGCGGCGAGGTGCGGCCGGTCATGGCCTGGGGCAATGTGCCGATGCTGCCGCATGTCATGCGGCAGGGCACCGACGACCACCCGAACAAGGAATTGCAGCATCGCTGCGCCGCGATGAGCGCCGAGGGCGCGCTGGCGGCCAGCCTCTTCACCGGCTTTCCGCATGCCGACATCGCCAATGCCGGGCTCAGCGCCGTGGTGGTGACCGACGGCGACCGCGAGCTTGCCGAGCGGCTGCGCGACGAATTGCTGGACCGCGCCTGGGTCGAGCGCGAGGCCTTTGTCTACCAGATCGAGCCGCTCGAGCAATCGGTCGCCCGCGCCAAGGCGATGCCGCCGCCGCAGCCGGGCGAAGGGCCGGTCGTGCTGCTCGACCATTACGACAATTGCGCCTCGGGCGGCACGATGGACACGACCGCCGTGCTTGGCCGAGATCCTGCGCCAGGGTCTCGAAAACGTCGCCGCCTTTGCGATCTACGACCCCGAAGCGGTGCAGCAGGCGATCGCCGCCGGCATCGGCGCGCGAGGTGACGTTGTCGATCGGCGGCAAGATCGCGATGCCGGCGATCCCGGCCGAGAGCCCGCCGCTGAGCGTGACCGGCACGGTCAAGACGATCTCCAACGGCCGTTACCGCAACCGCGGGCCGATGGGGCGCGGCGTGCAGATGGATATGGGGCCGGCGGTCGTGCTCGACACCGGCACGGTCGAGATCGTGCTGATCTCGCGCCATGTCGAGCCGTCCGATCTGAATTGCCTGTTGGCGCTCGGCATCGACCCGATGCAAAAGCGCTATGTCATGCTGAAGAGCCGCATCCATTGGCGCGCCGGGCTCGGCAAGCTGGCCAAGGCGGTCGTCGACTGCGCCGGGGTCGGGGTGTGCACCTCGGATTACGGCCAGCTGAATTTCAAGAAAGTCCGCCGGCCGATCTACCCGCTCGACCTGCCGAACCGCTAGACGCGCTAGTCGCGATCGTCCGGGGCCGTAGCGGCGGCCGTGCCGGAGACGCGTCATGCCAGCCGTTCTTCTCCGGTCGCTGGCGGCCCTCCGGAGCGTCGAGCAGCTTCCGGTCGCCTCGGCCGGGGTCGTCATCGCCGAGAACATCCTGTTTCGACGCCTGCTCGCGCTCGCGGCGCAGCTCCGCCAGGCGTGCATGAATTGTCGCGAAATCATCGGCAGCGCGGGGTCGGGTCACGTTTCCTCCTGGGATTTTGCCGGCTGCCGCTAGGCCTCGACCGGCTTGTTCGATACCGCCGATTAAGGCGCGCGCATGCTGGCGCAGCGGACAGCGCTCCGATCAAGCGAAGACGAAGATCGGACAGATTTTGCGTTGACAAAATTTCCGCTGGCCCGACCTGGGATTCGCCAGGAGGCTTGACCGCAACATGACGTCAGGCCGAACGGCGCGGTTGTCGCGGCGAGGCCGGCGCGGTAAGGGTGCCGGCAAGGGACACGCGCTTCAGGAGCACGACATGGACGGCACCACCCAGCTGATCGAAACCGACCGGCGCTATCTGGTTCACCCGCTGCACCATCCCGACGATCACCGGCAGCCGCTGGTCGTCGTCGAGGGCAAGGGCGCGATGCTGTCGCGACGCGGACGGCCGCGAATACATCGACAGCCTGTCGGGGCTGTGGAACGTCAATGTCGGCCACGGCCGCGGCGAGCTGGCCGACGCCGCGGCGGCGCAGATGCGCCGCATCGCCTTTGCCTCGGCCTATATCGGCCAGACCAACGAGCCGGCGGTGCGGCTCGCCGAAAAGATCGTCGGCCACGCCTACCCGAATTCCTCCGCGGTCTATTTCACCACCGCCGGCGCCGAATCCAACGAATCCGCGTTCAAGTTCGCGCGCTATTACTGGAAGGTCAAAGACAAGCCCGGCAAGACCAAGATCATCTCGCGCATCCACGCCTATCACGGCGTGACGATGGCGGCGATGAGCGCCACCGGCATGGCCGCCTACCACAAGATGTTCGGGCCGCTGGTGCCGGGCTTCATCCAGGTCGCGCCGCCTTACGCCTATCGCTGGCAGGGCAACGAAGAGCCGGGCGATCGGCGCCGCCGAGGCGGTCGAGAAGGCGATCCTCGCCGAGGGCGCCGACACGGTCGCGGCGGTCATCGCCGAGCCGGTGATGGGCGCGGGCGGGGTGATCGTGCCGCCGCCGAGCTATTTCCCGCCGCTGCGCGAGATCTGCGACCGCTACGATGTGCTGCTGATCGCCGACGAGGTCATCACCGGGTTCGGCCGCACCGGCCGCTGGTTCGCGCTCGGCCATTGGGGGGTCGAGCCCGACCTCGTCTCGTTCGCCAAGGGGGTGACGAGCGGCTATCTGCCGTTGGGCGGCGTCATCGCGTCGAAGCGCGTGCACGAGGCGATCGAGAGCGCGCCGGCCGACCGCAAATTCATGCACGCCGCGACCTATAGCGGCCATCCGGTGTGCTGCGCGGTCGGCTTGCGCAATGTCGAGATCATCGAGGAGCGAGGGGCTGGTCGAGCGCGCCGCGGTCATGGGCAAGCGGCTGCTGGCGGGCCTCGAAGAGCTGCGCGACCTGCCGAAGGTCGGCGATGTGCGCGGGCTCGGCATGATGTGCGGCGATCGAGCTGGTGACCGACAAGCGGCACCAAGGCGCCGGCGATCGGGCTCGGGGCCGCGCATCACGCGCGAGGCGATGGCGCGCGGGCTGTTGCTGCGGGTGCGGGCCGGCAGCGCCGACCCGGCGATCGGCGACACGATCTGCCTCGCGCCGCCGCTGATGACGCCGACCGAGACCCTCGAAGATCCCGCAGATCCTGCGAAAGTCGCTCATCGCCGCGACGACGTAGTTCCCGTCTCCCGCTCTGCGGGACGGGCTCTGAACTCAGGGCCGTGATGCGGTGCACGCCCGATCGGCGTCGTCATCGACGGCGCGACCGGCCGGCTCGGCACCACGCAGCATCTGAAGGCGCTGCTGGCGATCCGCGGCGAGGGCGGGTTGGCGCTCGGCGAATGGCGACCGCCTCATGCCGGAGCCGGTGCTGCTCGGCCGCAACCCGGAGAAGCTCGCGGCGCTGGCGGCGGCGAGCGGCGGCCTCAAATGGAGCACCGACCGCGATGCCTGCCTCGCCGACAGCGCGAGTCGAGATCTATTTCGACGCGACCGCGACCGGCGGGCGGCCGCGAGCGCGCCCGCGGCCGCCATCGCCGCCGGCAAGCACGTCTATACCGAAAAGCCGATCGCCGAGACCCTGGAGCAAGCCCTGTCGCTGGCGCGGCAGGCCGAGCGCGCCGGCGTCAAAAACGGGGTCGTGCAGGACAAATTGTTCCTGCCCGGCTTCAAGAAGCTCCGCAAGCTGTACGACGCCGACTATTTCGGCCGAGTGCTGTCGGTGCGGCTCGATTTCGGCTGGTGGGTGTTCGACGGCGAGCTTTACCCGGCGCAGCGGCCGAGCTGGAATTACCGCCGGGCAGACCGGCGGCGGGCTGATCCTCGATATGTTCGCGCATTGGCGCTACATCTTCGACCGGCTGCTGGGGCCGATCAAAGCGGTGTCGTGCCGCGGCGATGACGGCGCAGCCGCGTCGCATCGACGAGGCCGGCAAACCCTACGATGTCGATGTCGAGGACCACGCCTTCGCGATCTTCGAGCTGGAAGGCGGAGCGATCGCGCAAATCAGCTCGTCCTGGGCGAGCCGGGTCAAGCGCGACGACCTGTTGCAGATCCAGGTCGACGGCACCAAGGGCTCGGCGGTGTGCGGGCTGCATCGCTGCTTTATCCAGCCGTTGGTCGCGACGCCGCGGCCGTTTTTCGACCCCGAGCGGCCGCAAAGCGCGGTGTTCGACGACGAGTGGCAGGAAATGCCGAGCCTCGACCCGTTCAAGAACAGCTATCGCGAGGGCTGGGAATTGTTCCTGCGCCATGTCGCCGAGGACGGGCCGTTCCCGTCGCCGCTGATCGAAGGCGCCAAGGGCGTTCAGCTCGCCGAAGCCTGCCACCAGAGCGACCGCGAGCGGCGCTGGATCGACCTGCCGCCGCTGACCCTCTGACCCGGCGGCCCAAGATCGAGCGGACTGGACGCCGCCCGGTTTGCGACTCACACTGATAGTGCGCGCATTTGCATGAAGGGGTTGGCGATGGAACTAGGCAAGCTCGGCGTTTGGGTGTCGATGGACAGAATGACCGCGGCGGCAGCCGCGGCCTTTGCCAAGCGGGTCGAGGAATGGGGATATGGCGCCCTGTGGATGCCCGAGAGCCGCGGGCGCAACGCCTTGGTGCTGTCCTCGTGGCTCCTCGCCAACACGCAAAAGCTGATCGTCGCGACCGGGATCGCCAACATTTACGCCCGCGACCCGATGGCGATGGCGAATGGCCAGCGCACGCTGGCCGAGCAGTCGGCCGGCCGGTTTCTGCTTGGCGTCGGCGTGTCGCACCGCCCGATGGTCGAGGGTGTACGCGGCCACACCTACGGCAAGCCGGTCGCGACGATGCGGGCCTATCTCAAGGCGATGCGCGAAGCGCCCTATCAGGCGGTGCCGCCGGCCGAGACGCCGCCAACCGTGGTCGCGGCATTGGGCCCGAGGATGATGGCGCTGTCGGGCGAGCTCGCCGATGGGGCGCATCCCTACAACACGATCCCGGCGCATACCGCCGAAGCGCGCAAGATCCTCGGCCCCGGCAAGATCCTGGCGCCCGAGGTCTGGGTCTTGCTCGAAACCGACCCGGCGACAGCGCGCCGCGCGGCGCGCGAGGCGTTGTCTCACTACTTGCAGCTCGAGAATTACGTCAATGCCTGGCGCGGTCAGGGCTTTGGCGACGCCGACCTTGCCGGCGGCGGCTCCGACCGCTTTATCGACGCGATCGTCGCTTGGGGCGACGAGGCCGCGATCCGCACCCGCATCCAGCAGCATTGGGACGCCGGCGCCGACCATGTCTGCATTCAGCCGATCGGCCCGCAGGGCTCGCGTCAAATCGACGAAGGGGTCCTAGAGCTGCTGGCGCCGGCGCGGCGATCTTGACGGATTCCGGTGCTCGCCCGACATTGTTCGGGCCGATCTCGGAAATTTCGCCGCCGGCTTGCGCCGGCCCGCATCGTGAGGGCGATTGGCCATGTATTCGGAAACCACCCGATCGATCATCGTCACGGTCAAGCCTTTCTACCTCGAGGACCAATCCTCCCCGGCCGAAGACCACTATGTCTGGGCCTATCACGTGCGCATCGAGAACCAGGGCAAGGAGACGGTCCAGCTGCGCCGCCGGCACTGGAAGATCACCGACGGCCGCGGCCAAGATGCAGGAAGTGCGCGGACCGGGCGTCGTCGGCGAGCAGCCGGTGCTCGGCCCCGGCGAAAGTTTTGAATACACCAGCGGCACGCCGTTGCCGACGCCGTCCGGCATCATGGTCGGCAGCTACGAGATGGAGACGCGCGGCGGCGAGAGCTTCTCGGTCCGGATTCCCGCCTTCTCGCTCGACAGCCCGCATCAGCCGGTCCGGCTCAACTGAACTTCGGTCAGCGCGGCGGCGCGCCGTCGCGCGTCCCGCCTCGCATCCCTCAACCAGTAAAAGAGAAAATTGATGTCGCAAGTTCTCGCTCCGCCACTTGTCCGTGCCTCAAGCCCGCTCCGGCCGGCCGGCCGCCGCAACCGCGGCCGAGCCGCGCCGAAGCCGAGGAGGCGGTCCGCACCCTGATCCGCTGGGCCGGCGACGACCCGGAGCGCGAGGGGCTGCTCGGCACCCCCGACCGCGTCGTGCGCGCCTATCGCGAATTCTTCAGCGGCTATGACGAGGACCCGGTGGCGCTGCTGCAGCGCACCTTCGAGGAGACCGACGGCTATGACGAGATCGTCGTGCTTGAAGGACATCCGTTTCGAGTCGCATTGCGAGCACCACATCGCCCCGATCATCGGCAAGGTCCATGTCGCCTATCTGCCGAACAATCGCGTCGTCGGCATCTCGAAACTGGCGCGGCTCGTCGACGTCTATGCCAAGCGGCTGCAGATCCAGGAAAAGATGACCGCGCAGATCGCCAATACCCTCGACGAGGTGTTGCAGCCCAAGGGCGTCGCCGTGGTCATCGAGGCGGCGCACCAATGCATGACCACCCGCGGCGTGCACAAGCCGGGCGTCACCATGGTGACCAGCCGCATGCTCGGCGCCTTCCGCAACGACCCGACCAGCCGGCGCGAGGTGCTGTCGATGATCGGCACGCCGGGCGGCGCCCAGCTGCCGAACGTCTGACCCCGGCGCGCCACGGAAGATGACCGCGGCGGCGGTCGCGATCCTCGAGCGGCTCGTCGCGTTCGACACGGTTTCGGCAAAGTCGAATCTGGAGCTGGTCGATTGGGTCGCCGACTATCTTGACGGCCATGGCATCGCCGAGCGTGCTGACCCGCAATCGCCGAGGGCACCAAGGCCAATTTGTTTGCGACGGTCGGCCCCGCCGAGCGCGGCGGGGTCATCCTCTCCGGTCACACCGATGTCGTTCCGGTCGAGGGACAGGCCTGGACGAGCGACCCGTTCCGGCTCGAAACCCGCCCGGCGACGGGCTCGAACCGCCTCTACGGGCGCGGCACCGCCGACATGAAGGGGTTTATCGCGCTCGTCCTCGCGCTGGTGCCGCAGGCGCTGGCCCAGCCGCTCGAAATCCCGCTGCATCTGGCGTTCAGCTATGACGAGGAGGTCGGCTGCCTCGGCGTGCCGGCGCTGATCCGCGGCCTGCCCAAAGGCATGCGGCGCGTCCGCGGCTGGCGATCATCGGCGAGCCGACCGAGATGCAGGTCGCCAACGCGCATAAGGGCATCCAGTTCCTGCGCACGCGGGTCACCGGGCACGAGGCGCATTCGAGCACGCCCGAACGCGGCGTCAACGCGATCGCCGCGGCGGCCGAGATCATCGCCGAGATCGGCCGGCTCGCGGCCGAATGCCGGGCTGCGGCGCAGCCCGAGAGCCGCTTCGACCCGCCCTACACGAGCTTCAACATCGGCCGGATCGCCGGCGGCACCGCGGTCAACATCATCGCCCGCGACTGCGCCTTCGAATGGGAGTTCCGCCCAGTCCCCGGCGAGGACGGCGCGGCGCTTGCGGCGGCGGATCGACGATTTCGTCACCGGCGACCTGCTGCCGCGGCTGCGCGCCGGGCATTCCGCCGCCGCATGTCGAGACCGAGACCGCTGGCGCTTGGTTCCGCCGCTGGTCCCCGACCCGGCCTCGCCGGCCGAGGCGCTCGCCCGTCGGCTGACCGGCGCCAACGACGACGACGACAATCGCCTTTGCCACCGAAGCCGGCCTGTTCCAGGCGGCCGGCATCCCGGCAGTGATCTGCGGCCCGGGCTCGATCGAAGTCGCCCATCAGCCGAACGAGTACATCACCGCGCGAACAGCTTGCCGCCGGCGAAGCCTTTCTCGACCGGCTGCTCGCCTGGGCGCGCCGCGGCGGGAATTAGCGGGCCGCTAAATTGGGGTGACGCACTACCCGCGGTGGGCGCCGAGGCGCTGCGGGCGACGCTCGGCGAGGGCGATGACGAGGCCGGGGCGGTGCGCCACGACCCGTTCCTGAGCGGCCTCGATGATCAGCCTCAACAGGTCGGAGTAGCGCAGCCCGGCCATCTCGGCCATCAGGTTGAGCTTGCCGTCCCAGCACCAGCCGGGATTGGGGTTGACTTCGAGCAACTTGATCTCGCCCTCGGCATCGGCGCGGAAATCGAAGCGGGCATAGTCGCGGCAACCCAGCCGCTCGAACAGGATGCTCGCATAGTCGATCACCTTGCGCCGCGCCTCCTCGTCGAGCCGCCCCTCACGATAACTGATCTGCGACCAATAGGGCGATTCCGGGACCCATTTCGACTCGTACGGCAACAGCCGCGGCAGGCCGGGGTCGAGGCGCGAATAATCGACCTCGAGCAGGCGGCAGCACGCGGTAGCCCTGCCCGGGATTGCCGACGATCCCGATCGAGTATTCGGGGCCGGTCAAAAATTCCTGGATCAGGATCGGGCAGAGCGGCATCTGCTCGCGCAGCCGGCCGAGGCAGGCGATCGCCTCCTCCCAGCTATGCACCACCGCATCCTTGCCGATGCCGATCGACGAATCGCCGTAATTCGGCTTGATCAGGGCCGGGAATACCGACGGGATCGTCGCCGCCAGATCGTCCGAATTGAAGTAGGTCTCGGCCGGGACCGGCACGTCGATCGATTGAGCGATGCCGCGGACCAGCGACTTATTATAGCAAAGTCCGAGGCAACTCGGCCCGGCGCCGCTATAGGGAATATCGAGCGTCTCCAGCAGCGCCGGCACGTGCAATTCCATGAATGCGTCATTGTTGAAGCCCTCGTCGCAAAAATTGAGGACGAAATGCGGCTGGCTGGCTCTGAGATCGGCAAACAGCGAGGCGTGGTTGTCGAGAAAGCGGAAGCGATAATCGGGCAATTCGCGCAGTGCTGCCTTGAGCCGCTCGATCGTCTCGAAATCCTCCTCATTGCAATGCCCGTTGCGCTTGACCGGGTCAGGCAGGCGCGGATCGCCGAGGATCACCGCGACGTCAGGAATCAAAGCGGCGCGGCGCGGCAGTCAGCCTGGCCCGGCGCGGCGCCTCGCAGGTCAGGAACAGCCGGTGCGCCACCATGCCGAGATCCTGATTGCGCGAGGATTCGGGCGCCAGCAACGGTGGAAAGCGCACATTGGCAAAGCCGGCGCCGATCAGCAGGGTTTCGAGGCGCTCTTTCGAATAGAGCCGCTCGGCATAGAATTGATCGGCGATGACGCCGCGTTCGGCATGGACGACGACCTCGCGGCTGATCAGCCGGTCGCCGTCGCCGGCGAGATCGCGCTCGCGGCAGACGAAGTGGTTCTGGTCGACCCATTCCCACGAGCGCGGCTCGAAATTTCCGCGCATCCAGTCGCCGTCCATCAGGTCCATGACCAGCGCGCCGCCCGAGGCCGAGTGCCCGCTTGACCGCTTCGAGGACGGCGAGGTCGTCCTCGGGGCGCTCGAAATAGCCAAAAGAATTGCCGAAAATGCAGACGCAATGAAACTCGGCGTCGCCAAGGCGAAAGCGGCGCGCGTCGCCTTCGTGAAAAGAAACCTGCAGATTGCGCTGCCGGGCGCGCTTGCGGGCGAGCCGGATCAGATAGCGCGAGCGGTCGAGCCCGGTGACGCGGGTAAAGCCGCGGCGCGCGAGCTCGAGCGAATGACGGCCCTGCCCGCAGCACAGATCGAGAATGCGGTCGTTGCGCTCGATCCCGGCGCTGCCGATCAGCAGTTCGACCTCCTGTGCGGTGTTGCGATCGTTCTCGATCACGTCGCCGTCGGTTTCGAGATAGAGCGAGTTGAACAAGGTGCGCCACCAATCCGACGGCAGATGGCGTTCGAGGTCGGACACCGGGCCCAAAGTCCGCGCGCCGATCCGCCTTCCCTGCTCGGCACTCTCCGGCTCGGTGCCGGATCGGCGCCGGCGCGAGCGGGCCGCATACCGCTGGTCTTTCTGCTCATACTCGCAACCCCCCGAACTTCTTTCGAGCATCAAAAAAGGCGGCTTCCCGATCAAGGGAACCGCCGAGGAGCCGCGTCTTTAGCGAAGCAGCGGCGATCGCCGGATCGGAGCCGGCCCGACGGCGCGCGCCGGACGCGGCGATCGGACGGCCGCTTGTCGACGTGCTGCCGTTGGAGCCGGTGCGCAAACCGGTTTCGCATGATCGCTGAATCATCGGGTTCCGCAGGGGCCAACAATGCGTGTCGGCGAGAAGTTCGGAATATTCGGCTAAGCTTTCAAGATGGATTTGGCAAGCGTCGCACAACAATCGCAGCGAGGCGTGCAGTCGGTGTCCGCCGGGCGATCGCGGGCGATGCACCGGCCCCGCCGCACCGTGTACAGCGGCGCCAGATTCACCGGGCGGGGCGCAGCTCGATTGTGCCGAGACGGGCGCCGGTCGCCAGATCGACGACGACGAGCTGGCGCTCGCCATCGGGCAATGCCAGTTGCAGGATCAGGCGATTTGGCGCTGCCGTCATCGCCTCGATCCGCGCGCCGCGCGGAATATCGATCGCGGTCGTGCGCAAAGGGGCGCTCGGCGCTTGCCCGCAAGCCGCTCGCGCGACAACTTGCCGGCGATGACCGCGATCAGACGACGAAGCCGATGACGATCAGCACGCCCATGACCACGACCAGGACGTTTAGCGCGCGCATCGGCCTAAACCGGGTCGCGCCGGGCGACCGAATTGCCGACGGGACGGATCATCATGACGGCTGACGTCGCCGCCTACGGGCGCGCCGGCACCTCGGCCAGCAATCAGCGCCGAGACTGGGCGAAGCGGGGGTGCGCCTCGACCGCATGCTGGCGCTGCCATTTGCCGGCGCTGTCGCGCACCCGGCTCAAGCGGCTGATCGAAGAGGGCCATGTCATCCACGCCGGACCGCATCGCGCGACCCATCGCTTGCGGGTCCGGCCGGGCCAAAATTTCGTCGTATTCTTCCCCGAATGCTGAGGATGCGGCGCCGGCGGCGACAGCCGATCGCGCTCGATATTCGCTTTGAGGATGCACATCTGATCGTCATCGACAAGCCCGCCGGCCTCGTCGTCCATCCCGCCCCGGGCAACCCTGACGGCACCCTCGTCAACGCGCTGATCGCCCATTGCGGCGCAGGCCTTGCCGGCATCGGCGGCGTGCGGCGGCCGGGCATCGTCCATCGCCTCGACAAGGACACCAGCGGGCTGATGGTCGTCGCCAAGACCGAGGTCGCGCACCAGGCGCTGTCGCGCGATTTCGCGCTGCGCCGGATCGACCGCGCCTATGCCGCTTTTGTTTGGGGCGTGCCGGCGCCGGCCGACCGGCGAGATCGCCGGCAATATCGGCCGCAGCCCGGCAAACCGCAAAAAGATGGCGGTCGTCGGCGAAGGCAGGGGGCGGCCGGCGCTGACCCGCTATCGCGTCGAGCAGCGCGTTCAAGGCCGCAGGCCGCGCTCGTCGAATGCCGCCTCGCCACCGGGCGCACCCATCAGATCCGGGTTCACTTCGCCCATCAGGGCCACCCGCTGATCGGCGACCCGGTCTATGGGACCCGCGCCGGCCGCGCCGTCGCCCGATCGGGCGATGTCGGGCGCGCGGATCGCCGCCCTTCCCGCGGCAGGCGCTTGCACGCCCGGCGGCTTGGCTTCACGCACCCGGCGAGTGGCGGGCCGGCTCGAGTTCGACAGCCCGCTGCCGGCCGATCTTCACGCACTGTTTACCGATTTAGAGCGACTTTAAACTGGACAAAACCCGACTATATTACTAGGGTATGCGCATCCGCCCGTTCCCGGCGGGATCAATCGCGCGTGTTTCAGCGTTTACCCCTCGACAGCAGGCATCAACCCGGAGCAACGATCGTCAATGGCCACCCTTTCGGTCCCTTCCATTTCCGCTGAAGGAAACCTGACCCGGTATCTCCAGGAGATCCGCAAGTTTCCGATGCTGGAGCCGGAAGAAGAGTACATGCTCGCCAAAAGCTGGAAAGAGCATGAAGACCCCCAGGCCGCGCACCGCCTGGTAACCAGCCATCTGCGTCTCGTCGCCAAGATCGCGATGGGCTATCGCGGCTATGGGCTGCCGCTCTCGGAGCTGATCTCGGAGGGCAATGTCGGGATGATGCAGGCGGTCAAGCGCTTCGATCCCGATCGCGGCTTTCGCCTTGCCACCTATGCGATGTGGTGGATCCGCGCCGCGATCCAAGAATACATTCTGCACTCCTGGTCGCTCGTCAAAATGGGCACCACCGCCGCGCAGAAAAAGCTGTTCTTCAACCTGCGCAAGCTGAAGGGCCAGCTGCAGGCGATGGAAGAGGGCGATCTGTCGCCCGAAAACCTGAAGAAGATCGCCACCGAGCTCGATGTGCCCGAGGCCGATGTCGTCAGCATGAACCGCCGGCTGGCGAGCCCCGACCATTCGCTGAACGCGCCGCTCAGAAGCGACAGTGAGGGCGAATGGCAGGATTGGCTGGTCGACGAGAGCGAGAGCCAGGAGACCCGGCTCGCCGATCGTCAGGAGCTGGGGCTGCGCCGCGACCTGTTGGAAAAGGCGATGACGCATCTCAACGACCGCGAGCGCCATATCCTGACCGAGCGGCGGTTGCGCGACAACCCGACCACCCTCGAAGACCTGTCGCAGCAATACGGCATCTCGCGCGAGCGGGTGCGCCAGATCGAAGTCCGAGCCTTCGAGAAGTTGCAAAAAGCGATCAAGACCGCCGCCGTCGAGCGCCGCCTCGTCACCCAATAAGGCTCGCTGCAGGATCCTTCGCTCGCGCCCGTGGCGCCGTGTGAGGCGGCGCCCATCCTGAAGAATACGGTGCCTGGGCTCGTCCCAGGCACCTGAGGCTCGGGGTCCGTTGGCCAACCCGGCTTTATGCCGTCGCCCCGCCGTGCTACAGAAGGCCTCTCGTCGACAGGAGAGCGCCAGATCATGATCCATCACGTATCGATCCCGGCACGCGAGCCGCGCCACGTCGCCGAGGTTCTGGCCGAGCTGATGGGCGGCAAGTGCTACCCGTTCGGGCCGCTCGAGGGCGCCTATATGGCGGCGAGCGGCGACGACCACGGCTCGATGATCGAGGTCTATCCGGATCGGGCGACCCTCGACATCCCGGACACCGACGATCAGGTCGTGTTTGGCGAGAACCGCTCGCCACCGCAGACCTGGCCGTTCCACGTGTTTCTCTCGGTCCCGCGCGAGCCCGAGGAGATCGAGCGCATCGGCGCGCGCGAAGGTTGGCGGGCCAAGACGTTCGGCCGCGGCATGCAGGGCCACGAGCCGTTCTTCCACGTCATCGAATTCTGGCTCGAAAACCGCCTGATGATGGAGGTGGTGTCGCCGGCGATGGCTCGGGAGTACGAGGATTTCCTGAAAAGCGCCCAGACCGCGATGATGAGCGACCCGGAATCCCTGCGCCTGATGCGGGCAACGCACATAAAGTAGCCGGCCTGAGCGCCGCGCTGATAGGGAGGGGCCCAGCGATGCCGAAAATTGCGGCGGAACGGTTGACCGAAATTGGCCAGGCTCTGTTCGAAGCGGCGGGAGCGCCGCGGGCGGAGGCGGAGCTGGTCATGCGCCACATCGTCGCCGCCAACCTCGTCGGCCATGATTCTCATGGGGTGATCCAGATCCCGACCTATATCGAGCGGATCAAAGTTGGACACATCGTCCCCGGGGCGCCGTGGACGATCGTCCAGGAATCGCCGACGACCACAGTCGTCGACGGGCATTGGGGGTTCGGCTATGTCGCCAACGAGCGGGCGATGCGGCTGACCATCGAAAAAGCTAAGTCGGCCAACGTTGCCGCCGCAACGGTGTTTCGCCAAGGCCATATCGGCCGGGTCGCCTCCTACACGCTGATGGCGGCACGGGAAGGGATGATTGGCATCGCCACCGCCGATTCCGGGCGCTCGCCAAAGGCGGTGGCGCCGTTCGGCGGGCGCGAGGCTCGGCTCGGCACCAACCCCATCTCGATCGCGATGCCGTCCGACCTCGACGGGCCGCTTTATCTCGATATGGCTACTTCGGCAGCGGCGGCCGGCAAGATCGCGCTCGCCGTCGCGCGCAACGAGCCGGTGCCGGACGGCTGGGTCATCGGCAGCGACGGGCGCCCGACTAACGACCCGCGCCAGCTGCGTCAGGGCGGCGCCCTGTTACCGCTCGGCGGGCCCGAAGGCGGCTATAAGGGCACCGGGCTTGCGGTCATGGTCGAGATCCTGTGCGGCTTGTTGACCGGGCTCGGCTTTGGCGTCGAGCCGACCGGCCGGCACAATGACGGCTGCTTCATGGCGGTGTTCAACGTTGCGGCGTTCCGCCCGCTCGCCGAGTTCAAAAAGGACATCGGCGAATTCGTCGCCTATCTCAACTCGACGCCGCCAGCCGAGGGCAGCAAGGGGGTGCTCTACCCCGGCGAGATCGAGCACATGCGCGAACAAGACCGCCGGCAGAACGGCATCGAGGTCGAGGACTCGACCTGGTACAAATTGCGCGAGCTGGCCGATAGCTATGGCCTCACCGAAAAGCTCGATTTCGAGGAGCCGGAATGAGGGATTGTCATTGCGAGGAGCCAGAGGCACCGCGGCATCTCAATCTCGATGACGCTGGGTTGGGCGGCACGAGATTGCTTCGCTGCGCTCGCAATGACCAATAACCAGTTGAGGTAGCCGAATGGACGACCGGCTGACGCTTTACGGCAGCTTTACGTCGAGCTCGAGCTACAAGCCGATGCTGTATTTGGCTTTGGCCCGGCTGCCCTTCTCGTTCCGGACGGTCAACCTCAAATTCGGGGTGCAGAAAACTCCGGAATACCTTGCGGTCAATCGCTGGGGCGTGGTGCCGTCCCTGCGTCACCGCGGGCTGACGATCCTGCAATCGAATGTGATCCTCGACTATCTCGCGCGCACGACCGGTCATTTTGAGCCGGCATCCGAGCAGCAGCGCTGGCAGGCGCGCGAATGGCTGTCGTGGGAAGCCGACCATATCACCGCGATCGCCAAGGTGCGTCACTCGGCCCGGTTCCGCGCATCGCACCCCGAGGTAATCGCAGAGTTCCGGCCGAAAGCCGAGGCGGCCCTGTCGTTTGTCGACAATACGCTGAAGGCCCGCGAGTGGCTGGTCGGCGACGGGTGCACCATTGCCGATATTGGCTGCTGGGGCCGCATGGTGTTCATGGCCGAGGGCGGCTTTGACATCGCCGGCTGGCCCAACGTCGAAGCCTGGTCGAACCGGCTCAAGGCAATGCCCGGTTTCGCACTGCCCTATGATCTGATTCCGAGCAAGGACCGGGAATTCGAACCGGCCTGAGTGACTGCGCCAGGGCGCCAAAAAGTGGCCAAGCGCGCGGCCGCCGGATAATCTCGGTTGGGGGTTCATTCCAGGGGGTCGGATGCGGGGGGTCGCCTTTTTTATCCTGTTCAGCCTGGCGGCGTGCGTGGCAAGGGATGCCGTCGTGCCCTCGAGCGCATCCTCGGAAATTGGGGGATGGCAGGAGGCGAGCGGAAAGCCGCCATCGCAGGCCGAGTTCGCGGCCGTCGTTGCGGCCTGCCAGGATCGGGCCAGGAGCGCCGACAAGGGCGGACCGATCGACAATTGTCTCGCCGATCTCGGGCTGCGCCGCATCCAGTGAGGGTGACGGCCAGGATAGGCGCTGGTGGCGCAGATATCGGTAGTTCTGGCCTTTAGCCTATAGCAGCAATTCCGGTAGGGCGCGGATGATGCGATCGGGGCGGATCGGGCACTCGGGCGGCAGACCGACGCCATAGCCATCGTGCCAGATCGCGTGGATGCCGAGGCGCTGCGGCGCCACCACCTCCCATTCGAGATTGTCGCCGACCATCCAGGTTTCGCGCGCAGTCACGCCGAGCGTCTGCATTGCGTGGGTGTAGGCGCGCTCCTCGGGCTTACCGAAACCGTGTTCGCCCTCGATCTGGATGTGTTCGAAGCGATGTTCGAGCGCGAAGCGGATAACCTTGGCGCGCTGCGGCTCGGCGGCGCCGTTGGTGATAAGCGCCAGGCGCACGCCGAGTTCCTTCAGCCGGTCGAGGGTGTCGTACGCACCCGGAAAGCACTCTAATTCGGCATCGTGTAGAGCGTTGTAACGGTCGGCAATCTCGTCACACAGCGAGCGGTCGGGGACGGCATGACCACCCGCCGCCAATGCGGCAAAGGCGTTGGCGACGATCCGGCGACGAGCTTCGCCGATGCGATGGCGCCAATGCTTGTGCCGCGCCGGATCGGCCCACAAATCGCGCGAGCTGTCCATGATCGCGGCGATCGCCGCGGCGGGGGTCAACGGCGCCAGATTTTCGGTGTAGGCGCCGATGACGCGCCGCCATTGCGACTCGGCCGGCCCAAAGGCGACGAGGATCGTGTCGTCGAGGTCGAACAGGATCGCGCGCGGAAGAATTGGCATGCTGTGGGCCGCTCGGACTGCTCAGACGATTTCCGCCGGCGCCTGCGGAACGCTTTTCCAGAATTCGCCATCATGCCCGAAAAAAATGCGGGCGCCGCCTTTTTCGAGGCGGGCAAGCTTATCGAGCGAAGCCAGCATTGCCGTGCGGTCATAGACGTTTTGCGGCAGTTGCCTTTCCCACAGGGTGCGGCAGAAATAGCAGGAATCGGCGGCGAGCACGACATCGCCCGAGGCGAGCCGCACCTTCAAGGATTGGTGGCCCGGCGTGTGGCCGTGGGTCGGCAGGCAGACGACGGCGCCGTCGCCGAAAAGGTCGTGCTCGCCGTCAACCTGAATCACCTTGTGCCCGAGATCGAAGTCGCGCCGGTTGAACCCGCGCCGCGCGGCGATGTCGGGGTCCATTCCGGCTTCCCACTCGCGTCTCTGCACCACCATCGTTGCGTTCGGGATAAGCGCGTTGCCGCCGACATGATCGAAGTGGAAATGCGAGTTGACGATGATGTCGATCTTGGCCGGATCGCGGTCGATCGCTTCCAACCGGGCGCTGATTTCCTCGCCTGGCCGGTAATTGAACGCGAACAGACCGGTGATGCGGGGGCCGACCCGACCGGCGGGGTCGTGCTGGCAATCCGGATGCATCCCGGTATCGAACAGCACCGTGCCCTTGGGGTGTTCGATCAGGTAGGACGGGATCGGCAATTGCGCCCGACCCTCACTGCCCTCCATCAAATACCCGAGATCGCCCGTCAGCCAGCCGCAGGTAAAGGCGAAGAGCATCACACTCATAAGGGCCTCGTCAGGCTCATGCGGCGTTCAGGTTCGCTTCTTCGAAGAGGCGCCGATGCAGCGCGAAATCGTAGGGCTGCTCGTGCAACGATTCGGGGTCCCACTCGCTGCGTTGCGCGCCGTAAAAATCGCCGCCATAGACGTGGATTGCGCCGGTTAGCCGCGGCAATGGGTTGGTCACCGAATGGATGATGTCGCGCCCGAGCGGCTCGGCGTCCTTGACGCCGAGCGATTTGGCGCCGGCCGCCTCGATCAGGCCGCCTGCCTCGCCCGGCAGACGGCGCCAGAAGATGTTGTCTTCGCGGCCTGTGTAGACGCCGATCACCGCCCACATGCGGTGGTCGTGCGGCATGATCGTCATCCCCCGCCCCCAAATCACATTGAGGATCGTCAGCTCCTCCGAGCGGTAGAGTGGCGTCACGCCGGCCGTCGTCGGCCCGCCAAGTGTGGCAAGGATCGCGGCAGGGTTGGAGTTGGCGCGGGCCAGCGCCTCGCGCGCCGCCTTGTGGCTCGAGTCTGCGCGCACCGCGGCGCGGCAATCCTCAATAAAGCGGTCGAGATCGAACATGGTTCTTCTCCCTGAGCTATTCGGCCGCCTGCGCCGCAGCCTCGGAGCGGTGGCCCTGCTGATGGAAATAATTCGCGCGGTAGAATTCGAGAACGAGATCGCGATAGACGGCCGGCGGATAGCGCGCCGGATTGTCGGCACCGACGCAGGACGGCAGGCATTCGATGACCCGGTCCGGGTTCGGGCTGTGGAAATAGGCGATCGAGTAGCGGTCGGTCCCCGAATTCGTTGAGCACGCCGTGCGGGGTCGACAGAAAGCGGTCGTTCGACCAGCGCCGCATGATGTTGCCGAGATTGATCAGGAAGGTGCCCGGGATGATCGGCGGCGCAAACCATTCGCCAGACGGTAAGCGCACGGCCAGCCCGGGCACCTCGGTCCGTGCGAGCGCCGTCATAAAGCTGTTGTCGGTATGCGGCCCCTGGCCAAAGAGGTTGTCTTCGATCGTCTGCTGCGGCGGATAGTGCAGGAAGCGCAGAGTGGCGTGCGCCTCGTCGGCGAAATACGGCGCAAAGAAATCAGCCCGCATTCCCAGCGCCACGGCGAAGGGCGGCAGCATCCGGTCGCACATCGCCCCGAGCGCGTCGAAATACGCCATCATGTCCCCGCGTATGCCGGGCAGCTCCGGCGGCCACTGGTTGCGGCCGCGTAAGGGTTTGCCGGCGACCACGTCGGGATGGTCGGGCCCGCGGTCGTGGCTGATAAAAAAGCTCTCGTTCTGGTTCGGCCTGGTCGCCCTGTGGACGGTCGAGGCGCCCTGCACCGAAGCGTTGATCGGCAAATAGCCGATGTTGTTGTCATTGAGCCGGAGCGCCAGCTTATGGGCGAGCGGCAGGGCATGGAACCGGCGCGAAGCAGCAAAGGCGCGGCCGACCAGCTGGTCGGGAACACCGTGGTTCAGCGCGTAGAAGAAACCGACATTCTCGCAGGCGCGCGCGACCTCGGCGGCGACCCGCTCCAGCGCACCCTTCTCGCCGGCGAAATAGGGGCCGTAATCGATGACCGGGATCATCCCGGCGACCGCTTCAGGGTCCGCCACCGCATGTTCCTTGAACAGATGCATCCCGTTTTCTCCGCGCCGCGGTGCGCCCGACTATAGCCCGCGCTCACCGCCGGCGGCCAGCCGCATTGCGGTCCAGGCTGGGATGGGAACGGCTCGGCAACTTGCTGAATGGCCCTGCCTGAGCGGTGCGGCGGCATGCCATCGCAAGCTCCGAGATTGCGGGCCCCGCGAATACCGCCCAGCTATTGCCCCATCCGAGGTAAATCGGGTTTTCGATACGGATAAAAGCGATGAACAGGGAAATTGGCACTGATAGCGGCGAGGACCACTGTACGCTCGCCGAGCTGGTTCACGATCCGCTGATCGGCCTCGTCATGAAAAGCGACGGCGTAGACCGGCGCAGCATCGAGGTGCTGTTCGAGCGGATCGCGCGGGAACGGCCAAATTTCGCTCGACAGCGCAGCGCTGCTCGCTCCCCCTAAAGCGAGCCAATCAGCTTCGAGACTGGGCGCGCGGCGGGATTCATGTTAACTCATTGCTGCATGCGGTACCGATTCGAGATACCCCCACATTACGTCATGCTGATCGTGTGCGCGGTGGCGCTGATCGGGCTGGTCCATGCCGAAGGCTGGATCTGGCCGCTGAAGGCGGCCGCGGTCATGATCCCGGTGTCGTTCCTAGTCGGCTGACCGCCCGCTCAGCGGCGCAGCAGCAACGGGTAGAGGCTGAGCACCAGCTCGGCGACGATCAGCAGCACGATGTACCACTCGACGCGCAGACTGCTGCGGGTCTGCACCAGACCCAGCAAGGTCTCGACCGTGCGCGAGACGATGTCGAGCTTGCGGTCGAGCGCGCGGTCGCGGTCGCGCAGGATGATATTGCCGGACGCGTCTACATGCTGATCGCTCTCGGCACGGATCAGCAGCCGTGCCTCCTCCCGCTCCGGTGCCGGGAACGCACCGGCGATCGAGGGCATCAATTTCGCGACGAATTCGTCCATCGCAGCGTTTGCCGGGCCGAATAGCACGACCGCACCGTAGCGAAACAGCACGACCACGCCGCCGCCCGGGATGTCGAGGGTCAGCGGCGCGATGCCGACCGAGGCGCCGCGCTCTAGCGCTCGCGTATCCAGCCGCTCGCCCAGCAGCAGCGCGCGCACCGGCACGATGTCAGCCGTGGCCGCCGGCGCCGGGGAACGCGCCGCTTCTGTCGCATCCGGCGGCGCAGCGCCTTCGGTCATGGCCCTCGATAGACCATCGCGTGCCCATTCCGCGACTAGCTCCGGTCAGCAACAAGACCTCTCTTTCGCCGCTCACTGCACGCCGACCCGCCGCGGAAAGTTCGAACGCGGCTCTTCGACCCCTTCCGGGTCCTGATGGATGATGATCTCGGCGTGCGGATAGGCGGCGCGAAGCCGCGCCTCGACCTCGTCGGAGATTTCGTGCGCCCGAACCAGGCTGATATCGCCGTCCATTTCGATATGAATCTGGATAAACGCTGTCGGCCCCGCGACCCGGGTGCGCAAATCATGGGCGGCGGCCACCTCGGGGTGCGACAATGCGATGTCGCGGATCCTCTCGCGTTCGTCGTCGGGCAGTTCGCGGTCCATCAGCTGGATCAGCGACAGGCGCGCCAGCCGCGCTGCGGAATAGATGATCCACAGACCGATCGCGGCGCCGAACAGCGGATCGAGGATGCGCAGGCCGAAGATGCCGCTGAGGATCAGCGCCGCGATTACGCTGGCGTTCAGAATCAGATCGCCGCGGTAGTGCAGTTCGTCGGCGGTGATCGCGATCGACCCGGTGCGACGCACGACATGCCGCTGATAGAGCACCAGCGCGATCGTCAGCACGATCGAAAGCACCATCACCGCGATCCCGGCCGGCGGGTTCTCCACCGCGGCCGGGTGGATCAGCCGGCGCGCCGCCTCGGCGAGCAGCAACAGCGCGCTGCCGGTGATGAACGCCGATTGGCCCAGCACGGCCAGCGGCTCTGCCTTACCGTGGCCAAAGCGATGCTCGCGATCGGCCGGGGTCAGTGCATGCCGTACCGCGAACAGATTGACGATCGAGGCGACGGCATCGAGCAGCGAATCAATCAAGCTCGACAGCAGCGCGACCGAGCCGGTTTCCAGCCAAGCCGCGAACTTGACCGAAATCAGCAACAGAGCGACCGCGACCGAAGCATAGGTCGCCCAGCGCCGCAAGCGGTCGGCCGCCGGTCCGTAGATCATGGGAAGAGCCGTTCCCGCCGCCATCCGTCGCCCTCGCGAACAAACAACCAACGGTCATGCAGGCGGGAGGGACGCTCCTGCCAAAATTCGATGCGCCATGGTACGACACGAAAGCCGGACCAGTATGGCGGCCGGGGCACCTCGCCGTCGCCGAAACGGTCCGTGAAGTCCTCGACCCGGCGATCCAGTTCGGCGCGGGTCCCGAGCGGGCGCGACTGGTCCGAGGCCCAGGCGCCGATCCGGCTGTCGCGGGATCGCGTGGCGAAATAGGCGTCCGCTTCGTCGTCCGCGACCGGCTCGACCGCACCCTCGATCCGCACCTGCCGGCGCAACGACTTCCACAGCAAGCATAGCGCCGCCTGCGGGTTGTCGAACAGCTCCGTCGATTTGCGGCTCTCCAGATTGGTGTAGAAGACAAAACCGCGCGCATCGAACCCCTTCAGCAGAACGGCGCGCGCCGAAGGCTGGCCGCCGCGGGTCGCCGTCGCCAAGGTCATCGCCTCGGCTGCTGCTCGTTCGCCAGCGCTTCGGCATACCAGCGCTCGAATGGCGCCAGGGGTTCAACATCGACGATCTCTTCCATCATGCGCATCCGTTGAACGGGCTATTCCGCTTGCAATTTTCTCCCCGATCGCACCAGCGGCGCGGCGGGGACCGCGCTGGCGCGGCGCGGGGTCGAGGGTTTCGCCGATCAGCGAGGCGATCGTCATCTGCATCGCTACGGCTTCGGCTCTGACGATGCGCTCCATCGCCGGTGCGACCAGCCTCTGCCAAGGCGCGGAGGCGTGGTCGAGCCAAACGCCGGCAAACGGCAGGCGCAGCGCCTCGTAAAGATCGTGAACCGTGGCGGTCTCCGGGCTCCGGGCCAGCACCCAGCTTCCCTCCTGCGTATGGGCGGCGAAACCGGCAGCGAGGAGCGGCCTCATATACTCGTCGACGACGGTCGTCGGCACCCTGAGTTCGGCGGCCAGCGCCGCCGTCGTCAGCGTTTCCCCCGCCCGTTGCGCCCGCGCCAGAGCCGCAATCAGCGCCAGGCTCAGACCGAGCTGGACCCCGCCCGACGAAACCGGACCGATCCGCTCGTCGATCCGCCAGTGCGGCAAGGCCGCGGCGACCTCGGCGCCGAGCAGCACCGCCATCCACGAAATATACATCCACAGCAGAAAGATCGGGATCGCCGCGAGCGCGCCGTAGACGGTTTGGTAATAGGACATGGCGCCGACATAGATCGTAAACCCGACCTTCAGGATCTCGATCGCCGCGGTCGCAACCAGCGCGCCGAGGGCCGCGTCGCGCCAGCGCACCGCGCCATTCGGGATCAGCCAATAGAGCAAGGTCAGGGCGACGAATTCGAGCACCGCCGGCACCGCCCGCGCGAGCCCGTGCAGCCAGCCGCTCTCGACCCACTGGAAGGCTTGCTGGCCAAACCCGGCGCGACGCGCGGCGATCTCGAAATAGGTCGACAGCGACAAGCTGAGGCCGACAAGAAGCGGGCCGAGGGTGATCAATGTCCAATAGGCGAGGACGCGCTGCCCCCACGGCCGCGGCGCCGTCACCCGCCAGATCACGTTGAGCTGGTCCTCGACCGTGACCAGCAGCAGAACCCCGGTAGCGGCGATGCCGATGACGCCGATCGCCGTCGTCTGCGCCGCAGAATTGGCAAAGGCGCGGAACCACCAAGCCGCCTGCTCGCCGATCGACGGCACGAAATTTCGAAACACCAGCGCGAGGATCTGGTCGTGCACCTGTCCGAAGATCGGAAACACCGACAGCGAGCCGAGCGCGATGGCGGCGAGCGGCACCAGAGAGACGAGCGCCGTGTAGCCGAGCGCGCCGGAGGCGGCAAAGCAGCCGTCCGCGTTGAACCGGCGCAGCGCATAGAGCACGAAGGCCGCCGCGTGTCGCCGCCATCCGCCGCAGCCTGCCGCCGCGCCTCGCCGCTCTTCCGCCCCAGGCATCATCGCGGAAACCTCGCAGCGTCCTCATCTGGTAAACACGGCCGCGCTAGGCAATTATCCGCTGCCTGCCGCTGCGGCGCCAGCGCCGAAGCGCCGGTCGGGCCGGCTCATGGCCCTCCCCGGAGTGTTCGTGTAGGATGAACCGCACCGCGAGAAATGGGGATGACCATGCCGCTGATGGCGGGTAAGCAGGGTCTGATTATGGGTGTCGCCAACGAGCGCTCGATTGCCTGGGGCATCGCCAAAGCGTTGCACAACCATGGCGCCGCACTTGCCTTTACCTATCAGGGTGAGGCGCTCGGCAAGCGGGTGCAACCCGCTGGCGCTGAGCCCCGGCAGCGACTTTGTGCTGGAGGCGACGTCGGCTCGCGAACGGAGCCTCGATCTGGTGTTCGCGGCACTGGCGGAACGCTGGGGCCGGCTCGATTTCGTCGTCCACGCGATCGCCTTCTCCGACAAGGACGAGCTGAAGGGAAAATACCTGTCATACGACGCGGGCGAATTTTCTGCGCACGCTTGGATATTTCCTGCTATTCGTTCACCGATGTTTGCCGGCGCGCGGCACCGTTGATGACCGAGGGCGGCAGCCTGTTGACCTTGACCTATTCGGGCGCCGAGCGGGTGATGCCGAACTACAATGTCATGGGCGTGGCCAAGGCCGCGCTCGAGGCGAGCGTGCGCTACCTCGCGGTCGATCTGGGCGGCGACAACATCCGCGTCAACGCGATTTCAGCGGGCCCGATCAAGACCCTGGCAGCCTCGGGGATCGGCGATTTCCGCTATATTCTGAAATGGAACCAGTTGAACTCGCCGCTGAAGCGCAATGTCACGATCGAGGATGTCGGCGGCGCCGGCTCTATCTGCTGAGCGATCTTTCCGCCGGGGTCAGCGGCGAGGTCCACCATGTCGATTGCGGCTATCATGTCGTCGGCATGAAGGCCGTCGACGCGCCCGACATCTCGGTGGTGTGATCGAAGATCTGGCACGACCGGTGCCAATCTCGGCAAGCAGACCGGCCAGTACCGGCGAAGGCCCGGCATCTGATGGCCGGGCCTGGGTTCCCGGCCTCTGCCGGGACGACGATAAATCCGTTGGCGAAGCGATGGCCGGCAACTCGTTCGGGACCCTGTTCCGCTTTACCACCTGGGGCGAAAGCCACGGGCCGGCGATCGGCGTCGTCGTCGACGGCGTGCCGCCGCGCCTGCCGCTCGCCGAGCCCGACATCCAGCGCTGGCTCGACAAGCGCAAGCCCGGCCAGTCGCGGTTTACGACGCAGCGCCGCGAGGAAGACCTCGTCCGCATCATGAGCGGCGTCTTCGACGGGGTGACGACCGGGACCCCGATCCAGCTCTTGATCGAAAACACCGACCAGCGCTCCAAGGATTATCGCAACATCGCCGACCGCTTTCGCCCCGGCCATGCCGACTACACCTATTGGAAGAAATACGGCGTGCGCGACTATCGCGGCGGCGGCCGCGCCTCGGCGCGCGAGACCGCCTCGCGCGTCGCCGCGGGCGCGGTCGCGCGCAAAATCCTCGGCCCCGGCATGATCGATCCGCGGCGCGCTGGTCCAGATCGGGCCGCATGCGATCGACCGCGGCGCCTGGGATTGGCGGGCGGTCGAGGAGAACCCGTTCTGGTGCCCCGACGCGGCGATGGCGCTCTTCTGGGCCGATTATCTCGACGGCGTGCGCAAGGCCGGCTCGTCGGCGGGCGCGGTCATCGAGATCGTCGCCAGCGGCGTCCCGGCGGGGCTCGGCGAGCCGGTCTACGACAAGCTCGACGGCGATCTCGCCCGCGCGCTGATGACGATCAACGCGGTCAAGGGCGTCGAGATCGGCGCCGGGTTCGGCGCCGCCGCGCTGAAGGGCGAAGAGAACGCCGACGAGATGCGCATGGCGGACGGGCGGGTCGTCTTCCTGTCGAACAATGCCGGCGGCATCCTCGGCGGGATCTCGACCGGGCAGGACATCGTCGCCCGTTTCGCGGTCAAGCCGACGAGCTCGATCCTGACCCCGATGCGCACGGTCGACGTCGACGGCAACGAGGTCGAGATCGCGACCCACGGCCGCCATGACCCCTGCGTCGGCATCCGCGCGGTCCCGGTCGGCGAGGCGATGGTCGCCTGCGTGCTCGCCGATCACTTGCTGCGCCATCGCGCGCTCGGCGCCGAAATCTGAGCGCATGCGCCGTCTGCTGGTCGGCTTTTTTGCGACGATCGGGGTTCTGGCGGTCCTGCTCGTCATCGCCGTCCGTGGTGGTGGTCGTCCGCCTTAGAGCCGGAGCACGCCCGCGCTGCCCGGAAAGATCATCCTCTCGGTGGATCTTGACGCAGGGCCTCGCCGACGGCCCGGACGAGCCGGACTGGCTGCGGCTCGTCGCCGGCAGCAAGCCGAGCCTGCGCGACTTTCTCGACGCGATCGAGGCCGCCGGGGCCGATCCCGCGGGTCAAGGGCATCCTCGCCCGCGTCGGCGATGACGAGTTCGGCCTCGCCGAGGCGCAGCAGATGCGCGACGCGATCACCGCCTTCCGCGCCAAGGGCAAGTTCGCGATCGCGTTCGCCGACAGCTTTGGCGAGTTCGGCGCCGGCACCCGCCCCTATTACCTGGCGACCGCGTTCGACCAGATCTGGCTGCAGCCGATGGGCAGCGTCGGCCTGACCGGGCTCTATGCCGACGCCACCTTTTTCAAGGGCACGCTCGACCTGCTCGGGATCGCCCCCGAGTTCGACCATCGCGGCAGCTACAAGACCGCAGCCAACATTCTGACCGAAACCAAGATGACCCCGCCGCACCGCGAAGAGGTCGAAGATCTGCTCGCCTCGATCGGCGGGCAGATCGTCGGCGGCATCGCCCAGGCCCGCAAGCTGTCGCCGGATGCGGTGCGCGCGGCTGATCGACCGCGGGCCGCTGCTCGCCGACGAAGCGCTCCAGGCAAAGCTTGTCGACCGCCTCGGCTATCGCGACGAGGTGATCGCCGCGGCCCACAAGCGCGCCGGATCGGACGCCGAATTGGTCGGCCTGTCGACCTATCTCGACGGCGCCAAGCGCCCGCACCGCGAGGGCGAGAGGATCGCGCTGATCTACGGCTCGGGGCTGATCGTCCGCGGCGGCGGTTCGGCGGGTCCGCTGTCGGGATCGGACGAAATGGCGGCGGACAAGATCACCCGAGCTTTTCGCGCCGCGGTTCGCGACCCCAAGGTGCGCGCGATCCTGTTTCGCATCGACAGCCCCGGCGGCTCGGTCGTCGCCTCGGAGACGATCTGGCGCGATGTCGTCTTCGCCCGCGAGCGCGGCAAGCCGGTCATCGTGTCGATGGGCGACGTCGCCGGCTCGGGCGGCTATTACGTCGCCGCGCCGGCCGACAAGATCGTCGCCGAGCCGGCGACCCTGACCGGCTCGATCGGCGTGCTCGCCGGCAAGCTGGTCGTCGCCGACCTGCTCAAGAAAATCGGCATCTCGACCGATTCGGCGCAGTTCGGCGCCAATGCGGCGATGTTCAGCGCCACCTCCGACATTCTCGCCTTTCGCCCGCTCGCGTCTCGAGGCGTTTCTCGACGCGACCTATCAGGGCTTCAAGGATCACGTCGCCGCCGGCCGCCACATGACCCCCGATGCCGTCGAGGCGGTCGCCAAGGGCCGGGTGTGGTCGGGCGAGGAAGCCAAGGCGCGCGGGCTCGTCGACGCGCTCGGCGGTTATGACGTGGCGCTCCGCCTGGCCAAGGAAGCGGCCAATATCCCGGCCGACGCAGCCGATCCAGCTGACCGTCTTCCCGCGCGAGGAAGGGCCGGTCGCAATTCCTCTACGATCGCCTGACCGGCAAAGAGCGCGAAGACGACGATTTCCTGAGCGTGACTTCGCTCGGGCGCGCGATCGAAGCGGCGCAGCCGCTGCTGCAACGGATCGAAGCCGTCCTCGACAGTCCCGGCATCCTGACCATGCCCCCGATCGGCCAGCCGAGGTAAGGCTCGTCGCGATTGCGCCGTCATGCCGGCGCCATCGGCGCGCGGGCTCACACGTTACTCGTCTGCCGCGGTCCCGCATCTCGCCCGCCACCCGCACCCGCACGCGCAGCGCGTTTCCCGGCAGATAGGCGAGCGGCATGTCTTCGACATCGACGGTCTCGAGGCTCGGCGGGTTCGGCGCCGGCGGCGACCGCGCGTTCGCGGGCCTGCGCCTCGGCCGCGGCGATCGCCTCGCTGCGGCTGAGGTCGCGATAGATCTGGTCGGTCTCGCCGCTGATCTGCGCGATCGCGGCGCCGACCGCGTTGGCGTGCTCGCCATGCGGCACACGGATCACCTCCGAGATGCCGGCGAGCCGGTCGGGCACCAGAAACGCGCCGCCGCCGACCGCGATCAGCGGCACATCGCCGGCTTCGGTCTTCATCCGGTCGACCGCATCCTCGATCTTGTGTCGCGCCGCTTCGAGAACGGCATGCGCGAGGTTCGCGCGGCAGATCTGGCCACCCGCGCCGGCGTCGCCGATCGATGCGATCCCGGCGGCGACCGCGGCATCGGTCGCGGTCAATGTATCGCCGCCGAAGACCAGCGCCTCGCTGGTCAGCCGATAGCCGACGCTTTGCGGCCCGACGCGCCAGCGGGTCGCGCTCGACCATGCTGCCGCCGCCGAGCCCGATCGACAGCAAATCCGGCATGCGGAACAAGGTGCGCACGCCGCCCACTTCGACGACCGAGTTCGCCTCGCGCGGGAACCCGCGGCGCAGCTGGCCGACATCGGTCGAGGTGCCGCCGACATCGACGACCATCGCGTCGGCGAGGCCGGACAGAAACGCCGCGCCGCGCATCGAATTGGTCGCGCCCGAGGCAAAGCTCATGACCGGCAGCGCCGTCGCGAGTCTCGGCCGCCATCACCGTGCCGTCGTTCTGGGTCAGATAAAGCGGCGCGACGATCCCGCTCGCCGCGATCGCCGCGGTAAACCCGTCGACCGTCACGCGCGCCAGATCGACCAGCGCGGCGTTCAGCAGCGCCGCGTTCTCGCGTTCCAGCAGGCCGATGCGGCCGAGGTCGCGCGACAAGGTCACAGCTGCCTCGGGACATTCCTCGTGCAGAATTTCCGCGGCGCGCTCCTCGCAGGACGGGTCGAGCGGCGAGAAGATCGCCGCGACCGCGACCGACCGAATGCCGCTCTCCCGGATTTGCCGCGCCGCATGGCGCATGCCGGCCTCGTCGAACGGCACGATCGGCCGGCCGTCGTAATCGTGCCCGCCTTCGAGCATGAACACCGCGCCGCGCACGAGCGCGGCGAGGTCCTCCGGCCAATCGCAGAACGGCGGCAGCGAGGCGGCGGCCGGCAGCCCGATCCGCACCGCCGCGACCCGCGCGAGGCCCTGCCGCTGCACGACCGCGTTGACGAAATGCGTCGTCCCGATCACGACGCCGTCGATCGCCCCGGCCGCCACTTCGGGATGCGCCGAGAGCTCGGCGAGCGCCGTCGACGATGCCGCTCGTGACATCCGCCGTCGTCGGCGTCTTGACCGCATGCACGACCTCCCCGTCCGCGAGCAGCACCGCATCGGTATTGGTGCCGCCGACATCGATGCCGATCCGCCGCATCTTCATATTTTCCCTGAACAGAGGTCATCCGAGGGCGACCGGCATGGCTGGGCCAGGGATCCAGGAGAACGGACCTAGGCCAGCGTCGTGGAAGCGCTCGCGCAACGTCGGTCGATGCCGGTGTTCACAGATTCCGGGCTCGCCGCTGCGCTCCGCCCCGGGATCACAGTCAAAGGGCAACGTCATCCTGATCGTTACTTCCTCAACTCGAACACCGAGCGGAAGTCGAGGTCGTAGCCGAAGGCGCGCGGGCCGACGTGGTCGAGGCCCTTTCGGCGTCAGGAACACCGGCGGCGCCGGCAACGCGACGACCGTCACCCGCATGCCGTAGCGGATCGTCTCGGTGCCGCAGGCCTTGCCCGAGACGGTGTCGAGCACGCAGATCAGATCGGGCGACATCGCGATCGGCGCGCCCGTCCGCGCCAGGCCACGACCCATTCGTTCTGAAACGCGATTTCGAGCCGCGAGCCGCGATCCTCGTCGAGCCCGTCGATCGCCGCCCGGCCGCGCAGAAACCCCTCGGTCGTGCGCCTGTCGACATCGACGACCTTGCCGCGGAACAGCAGCTTGCCGTCGGCCTCGTCGAGGACCGCGGCGACCGGGTCGAGGTGCAGGCGCTGCGCCTCGCGCACCCGGCGGCCGATGCCGATCGCCTTGGTCACGGTGAAATGGATGCCCCATTCCTTGACCTCGCGCGCCGGTGCGCGGCGCTTTGCAGGTCGAGGCGATCGAGCCCATCTCGACGCAGATCTTGCGGCTCGCCCGCTCCATCCATTTCCAGCTCGGGCACCTTGGTCACGACCGCCTCGATGCCGCGCGGGTCGTAGAGCACGCACGGATAGGGGCGCAGATCGCCGACCGCGACGCTGGTCATCTGCGCCTCGGGATAGGCGCGGCCCATCGTGTCGGCATCGACCACCGGCAGCCCCAGATGCGCCGCCGCCATCAACGGCTGGATGCCGTTGCCGCCGCCGATCTCGAGCGACATGACGGCGCGGAATTTGCCGCCGAGCAGCTCCTCCTGCATCTCGACCGCGCGGGCGATGTTGCGGCTGTCGGCGAGCCGCTCCTGCCCGACCAGCGGCGCCCCCATGTTCGAGACCACCGCGACCCAATCGTCGTCGGCGAGGTCGAGCGGCGACATCAGCTCGACCCGATGCCCCTCGGCATAAAGCCGGCGCATGTTGAGGAGGCCGAGATACGGGCTGCCGCCGCCGCCGGTGCCGAGGATCCAGGCGCCGACCGCCAACGCCTCGATGTCGTCGAGCGAAATGACCGTAAAATTCATTTTCGATTGCGGCTACCGACAAGACAGACCGGGATTGAGCCGCTTCGTTCGCAATGCCGGGGGCCGGCCCGTGACAGAACCGTCCTTCAAATCTCGCCCTCTTGCTTCAGCATGCGCACGGTTTTGCGGATCGCGCCGAGCGTATCGGCCAGTTCGGGCTCGTCATGGGTGGCGGAGACGAGCCCGCCGGGGCTGCCGCTAAAATCGACGCCGTTCACCATCATCGCCAGGCGCAGCTTGTGCACGATGTCCGCTTGGCGGTTGCCGGTGAGGCTCGCGGTCGGCTGTTGATGCGGGTCGAACCGGGTCGGCGTGATCGAAGCGCGATCGGGGTTGGTGAAGATGTGCAGCATCGAGAAAGTGCCGTAGGCCGCCCACGGCACCCGCTCTTCCTCGAACACCTCGTTGATGCGCCGGCGCAAGGTCTCGCCAAAGCGGTTGGCGCGGGCGCAAGCGTCGGTCGTGCCAACGATCGCCAACGCTGCCACCCCGGCCGCAGCCGACAGCGGGTTGGCGTTGAAGGTGCCGGGATGGGCGATCTTCTCACGGTCAGCGGCCTTGGTGACCCGGAAGTCGAGCAGATCGAGAATGTCTTTGCGTCCGGTAACGGCGCCGCCGGGCAACCCGCCCGAGAGGATCTTGGCCAGGGTCGTCAGGTCGGGGCGGATGCCGTATTCGGCCTGCGCGCCGCCGGGCGACACCCGGAAGCCGGTGACGACCTCGTCGAAGATCAATAAGACGCCGTGCTGCCGGGTGAGTTCGCGCAGCGCATGCAAAAACGGCGGGTCGATCGGCAGCCGCGCGCCATGGGCGCCGGTCGGCTCGAGGATCGCCGCCGCTATGTCGTCGTGCTGGTCGAGCAGCCGAGCCAGCCCGTCGACATCATTCTGCTCGGCCAGCAGCACGTTGCCGGCGACGCCGGGCAAGACGCCGGTGGTCGGGCTGCCATCGAAATGATTGGCGAAGCCCGAAGTCATGTGATCGTGCCAACCGTGGAAATGATGCTTGAACCGGATGATCTTGGACTTGCCGCTGAAGGCGCGGGCGAGGCGGACCGCCATCAAGGTCGCCTCGGTGCCGGACGAGGTAAACCGGACGCGCTCGGCTGACGGCACCAGCTTCAGGATCCACTCGGCCCAGGCGATCTCGGTCTCGTGGCTGGCGCCGTAATGGGTTCCGCGCTCGATCTGCTCGTGCACCGCCGCGACCACCTCGGGGTGGGAATGCCCCAGCAGCAGCGCGCCATGACCGCCGAAATAATCGACGTAACAATTGCCGTCGACATCCCATTTACGCGGCCCCTTGGCCCGGGTGATGTAGAGTCCGTAGGGTTCGATATAGCGCGAATTGTGGGTAATGCCGCTCGGGAACAACCGGCCCGCCTTTTCCGCGGCCGCGGCCGATCCCGGCGTCGCGGCGCGGTAGGCGGCGATGATCGGCGAGTTTGTGGTCAGCGTATCGGGCATAGCGGTACCCTCACTCGAGAGGCAGTCTTGGGCCATTTGTAGGCCTTGCGCCCGGCATGTCCAAGCCCGGAAGACCGGCCCCGAAAGAGAAAGGCCGCCCCGAGAGGCGGCCCTTCCTTACCCAAACACCGGCGGCCGATCACGGCCGCGAGCCGTCGCCTTCAGTCAGGCGCGGATCTCCATGGAAGCGGGGATCCTGGTCACGGCAGCGGACGACCGCGGTTTATGGTTAGACACAGGATCACCTCCTTTCAGTTGTTGAGCCGAAGACCGCACTCTATGAGGTTGGCTCGCCGGCCGCAAGCAAGTTGTTCGCAATCGCGCCGTGGCGCCCCGCCGCTTTCGCGCTAGACTGGAGAAATTGCGATTGAGGGAAGGAGCGACGATGCGCCGCAGCGAAGAACGGATACTGACAACCCACACCGGCAGCCTGCCGCGACCGCCCGAGCTGACCCAGCTTTATATTCGCCGGGCGCGCGGCGAATCGGTCGATCCGGCCGAGCTCGACCGGCTGGGGCAGGAGGCAGTGCGCAGGATTGTCCGCAAGCAGGCGAGCCGCGGACGTCGACATCGGCAACAATGGCGAGCAGCAGCGCGAAGGATTTTTTCTGCACATCCGCCACCGCATGAGCGGGTTCGGCGGGTCTTGGCAGCGCCGCACCCGCGCCGACGCGCTGCGCTATCCGATTTTCAAGCGGAACATGGAGGAGCAGCTCGCCGCGCGCCAGGCGGTCAGCAATATGGGGCCGCCCAAGGCGATCGATGCGGTGCGCTATCTCGGCCGCGGCGGGATCGAGGCCGAATGCGCCGATTTCCGCGCGGCGCTCGACGAGACCGGGACCCATTTCGCCGAGCCGTTTCTGACCGCGCCCTCGCCCGGGATCATCGCCGGCGCGATGAAGAACGAGCATTACGAGACCGAGCAGGCCTATCTCGACGATATCGGGGCCGCGCTCAAGGAAGAATACGAGGCGATCGTCGACGCCGGGTTTCTGCTGCAGCTCGATTGCCCCGATCTGGCGCTCGAACGGCACCTGTCCTACCAGGACCGGCCGCTCGGCGATTTTCTCGGCTTTGTCGAGCGGGTCGTCGCGACGATCAACAAGGCGGTGGTAAACATCCCGCGCGAGAAGGTGCGGCTGCATGTCTGCTGGGGCAATTACGAGGGGCCGCACGATTGCGACGTGCCGCTATCGGACATCCTGCCGATTTTGCAGCAGGCCAAGGTCGGCGCCTTCTTTCTGCCCTTCGCCAACCCGCGCCACGCGCACGAATACCGCGTCTTTGAAAAGCAGCCGCTGGCCGACGATCAGATCCTCGTCGCCGGCGTCATCGACAGCCTGACCAATTTCGTCGAGCACCCGGAAGCCGTCGCCGACCGGATCGAGCGCGTCGCGCAAGTGGTCGGCGACCCGAAGCGGGTCATCGCCGGCACCGATTGCGGCTTCGACACCTCGGCCGGAATGGGCCGCGTCGCCGAGGACGTGGTCTGGGCCAAGCTCGCCGCGCTGGCCGAAGGCGCCCGCCTCGCCTCCGCGCGTATGGGGATGGGCTAGCCGCAACCTCGGTCAGACGGCGCTTTAGCCGCTCGTGGCCCGGATCGCACGCACGAGCTGTTCCGGCTTGATCGGCGTCGAATTGACCTCGACGCCGAACGGAGCCAGTGCGTCGCAGACAGCGTTGGCGATCGTCGCCGGCGGGGCGACGGCTCCGCCTTCGCCGACCCCTTTGACGCCGAGCGGGTTCAGCGGCGAGGGCGAGTGCTGGTGCACGATCGTCATCGGCGGGATGTCTTTTCTCCAATTTACGTATCCATTTTTCTTGGAGATCTCTAAACGTTCTTTTAATTAGAAACTGCAGCAACAGCACAAATAGCATTCCCTGCAAATTCTCCGACTGTAATTTCAAACCCAAAAAGACCCAATACTCCCATATTCAAAAATTATATCTCTTGCCATGTCAAAAAATTCCATCAAAAATGGAACAAGTAATGTCGAATAAGTTTCAAGATCTTCACACAATGAATCCCTTTAAGTCCCAAAAAACTACTGTTAATAACTTTTGAGTCGTTTTAAAACCTCCTCACCTTCGCAGAAACCTTTTGAAGTAATCCTGAACGTATACGGAATCATGTCGGCCTTCAGTCACAAGTTCGAGGGGACGCCCACAGGTCAGTGATAGGTTCGTTGTTCTATGCAACCGCGCATAGACTTGACAAGGATAAGTCAAACACAGATTCTATTCTGGATCTTTTATGTTTAGTTATCAAATATCGCTCGAGTTCAGCTACTTCTCCCAGTAGCAAGGGAGTAGCATTTTAAGACATAGTTTCTATCTTTGATATTCTGTAACCGTTTCACCTTCCTTACAGCCAAGGATTTACTTTAGGATAAGGATGGGGGAGATTATCAATACTGGTAATATACAGTACTATGATGGTTTCATTTGAAACCTATAGGATAGTTTTCATTTGAAACCTATAGGATAGTTTTCATTTGAAACAATCTACATCCCAATGAAGATACCTCAGCCCAACCACAGCTTTTAATCGTTAAGTCGCGAGCCAACGGATATCTCTTCCTCAGTAGACATAGTTCTTCGCAATTTCGCTGAAAATTTTAGCATAATTCCAATCCAATAATTCAGTTTGATCTGACTGATATTTTATATATCCAGTTGATTAGCAAACAATGATCTTAATTTTTAGCTGACGTACGAATGTCCTCTTGTATATGTAGAGTGGTTCCAGCGAGATCTCAAACTCTTCTTCCTCTCCTCCGCCGGGCTTCCGTGTTGTGTCATGAGGAACTGGAGTAACGTCGTCAATTCGACCAATTCGGAAACCCGCCCGCGCCAAAATCTTTAATCGCTGCTAGCTCCTGGGCCGGAATCCTCGGCCCCACGCCCCCAACTGCTCTTACACGTATGTGAAGGGCGTTAATCCCTTTTGTTTTGGCTCCATCAGCAGCGGCAACTGCAGATTTCATAGCAGCGTAAGGTGAAGATTCATATCGGTCAGCTGTTACGTGCCTACCTCCAGAACTGAAAGAAATCGTTTCAGCGCCGCTAACGTCTGTTATATGGACTAATGTATTGTTATAACTACTGAATATATGCGCTACCCCCCACTTGTATTGAGTAACTTCAGCGATATCTGTGGATATAAATGGAGACGTAATTTTATTACGTGGCGGCTATATTAACGTAGTCGCTCATATTCAGTAAATGTTTCAGCTATCATAAGAATACGTTCAAACATCTTTTTCCTTACACTAGTCATTCTTCTGTTGTTGTGAATAAACTGGAATGTCTTTGTATAAGCCTGGAGATTGTGTTTGTTGATGCCCATGAACTTTGCTATCCATAATTGATACAGATTACTCCTACATTCACAATTGTTTACATGTACATCTCCTCTTGCATATTCTTTTTGAGAATGACAGACTTGTTTATGTACAATTGTACTTCTTTAGATTCTCATATGCCAAATATTCATCAGTATAGACTTTCGTATGATGATGACAATTGGTTAACCTACGAATATTACTAATTAAAGACTGTTTAGTATCATGGACATCAAAATATGTCATTCCTTCTCCTCTTTGATGCACACACATTATCATTGGAGTATCTTTTTCAAAGGTACCTCTACCTTTCCATGCCTTGAGTCCCCTCTCCCGTGGTAGTAGTCTTCCAGAATTCATCTGCTTCTATAACCCCTGTAAGTTTAACATTATCTGACTTGGAAGAAGAACTAGCGATTCTCTCCATAACAGTTCTAACGAATCTGTAGCATATGTAATATGGAATATCGGTCTGTAACGATGTTTCCATTATAGAGCATCCAGGCCACAATACAAAGAATAGATAGAGTACAATAAAACCATTTCTTTAATGGAGTATGTGAATAGTGAAATATGGTGTCTGTTTTATCATTAAAATTTTTCTTGCAACACTTGCAATAGAATTTCTGGTAGGAACGATAACGTCCATTTTTCTTTATATTTTCAGAATGGCAATATATACATGTAATACGATTATATCTTCTCCATCTGATTTTTCTCAGTAAATTAGCGCACCATCGTTCATCAGGAAGAAATGCAACAAGATTGAACACATAGGTATAATGAATAAGTCAGCTTTAAGCTTGGCTGAAACATTCTAAGAATATGAGCGAAGTTTGTTTAATGTGTTACCCTTGGGTTGAGAGCTGGCCTCGACGTGGGCGTTGCCGACGATCTTCGCGCGGCTGTTAGGCTGCGAAAACCGAGGATCAGTGCACGCAGTTGCGCATCTGGCGCAAGATTTGCCTTGACGATGGATAAGTCTTGGAGTACGTGAAAAAGAGTTCCACCATGCTTTTTGCGTATAATTCCTATCCTCGCAGTTCTCGGATGGCCTCTACTAACTCCCATTTCCGAGTTATTTGTTGTTCGATACAATCTGGAATCTGTAAGAGCGGGATCGATTCAGAAATATCAAGTAGCTACTTTAGATCGTAAGTAGCCTCTCCGGCTGTACATCATTTTTTGGCTAGCTGAAGTCAAGTGTCATAGATAATGTCGTAATACCATCTTCCAAATCTTGTGTCCAGGTATTCTGATACTGCGTCCTTTAGTTTTTCTATGTGATCATAAAATCTGTTTGCACATACATCTAACTTTATTTGCTGGTTAACTCTTCGTTCATTCGGATTAAGATACGGCGCTTTCTTTGGTAGATGGATTATGGTCAGCCAATCTTTCTGTGCATTGATATAATTCAGTACCATTTGGCTTACATGGTATGAAGCATTATCCCATATGAGTATCAGTCTTTTCCAACCAGTTTTCATTATGTGTACGTAGAGATTCTCCAGGTGGTTGATAGTATTAGTAGAATTCATTTTATCATAGAAATCATACGTCATTAATTTCTGGTCGTGCCATACCATGGATATATACGCAGAGAATTTCTTTCTACTACCGTTGTCCTATCTTTTGTTGCTCACCTTCAAAACTCAAGGACTTGCGAATACAAGGTTTCTGTGTTATGGTAGTTTCATCTTCAAATGCTACTACAACTCCCTTTTTTTAAGAGCAGAAGCAACTGCTTGTAGTTTTCTATTCGTTGTTTTCTTTCTTCATAATCTTCTCCATGTAATAGTTCAAGTTTTGGTCTTTTGCATCTAACCCCCAAATCTTTAGTTATACGCTGTAGGTGCTTGAAACTGATTGGAATACCAAGCTCATCTGTAAGACACTTTGCCAACGACCTCAGACTCCACGTATTTCTGAGGTAACCAAACAGATGAGGATTGTTGAATAATGCTGAAAGGATAATCTCTCTATCTTCGTCTGTTATGCTGGATTTCGATCTGCTATTCCTACATATCTGTAGTCCTTCAATCCCTTTTTTTATATATGTAGCAATCCATCGTTGGGCCGTTCTTTCATCTACACCATGTTCTTTTGCTATAGTTTTGTGAGTCTTACCTTCACCTTTCTTGAGTACAGCCTGTGCTCTGCGATATTCCTTCTTATCATTTGTCTTTTTCATAAATGATTTCAATCCGTTTCTTTGTCCTATGGTAAGTTTTAGTGTAGAAGGAGTTCTCACAAAATTGCAGTACTAGACATGTACAAAGCTTTATCGATTCAAAAAATTAGACAAACAATACAAAAATAACGACATTATACAAGACACTACACTTAGTAGTGGTTAGTTACTACTACTACTACTACTATTGTTCCTAACAGTTAAGAATTTACAAGCCAAGGTTGCACCAGAGATATGCACTATTGTTGTCGTTAAGTGCCCGTTTTGCATTTAAATTTGCCTCTAAAAATTAGTTAGAAACAGGTTTAATCCTTGCTTACACTTTGGCAGTATGTGCGTTTCATGGCCTGCCAGAAAAATTGTCATTACTTCAACTTTTAATTGTGAATCTGTCATTCTTCCAATTTCAGCTTCTGAATCTTGAGCTCGTAAAAGTGTAAACAGCAAATCTCACTGGGATATGCCTTTACTCTCATTATCACGACGGTCTTTACTCATGTTGTATACTATCGAGTCTAGACTCTTCTTTGCACGCTGAAAGCCTTTGTTAAGTATTTTTTCAATTAGCTCACCAAAAGGCACTTGAAGCCGGTTAAAGTCACTCCATGTAGGTCAAGGTGAGTGCATCACCAACTTCGTCGAGTTCTAATTTAATATCCGAAACTAAGACAGCTTTATTAATGATTGCCAATGTCATCTTTTTATATATGTCCAGTGTAATTCCATCCTCACATTGCTGACACATGCGTACAGCACAAGTAGTCATGATATCTCCATATGTCTTGATATGATTGGGATGAAATGTCAGTTGTTTGAGCGGTTTTATTGTATTTCTTTAACCTGCCTTTTTCCGTCTACTAAAGTGAACATAACCCATATCTTCGAGCTGAACGCGTTTTCCTATCTTCCTATCCAAAAGAAATACTTTCCCCTGTCCTTTTTCTACTTTGCCAATTATAAACAATTTCAATTTTAAACGCCGGGCTGTAGCCTTTGCTTTCTTCAAATTTGCCGGCGCAATTGTTCCGATGATTTCATATTCCTCTCCACCGCAAAAAATCAATCGTTTGTAGTCTAGATGATTATTTCTAGCAAAATTGAATACACCTTTTGCTGAAGGAATATTATCAATGAGAAAGTTAACATGGCTTTGTCTTGCAAGTTCATAAAGGGAGATGCTCAAACCGTCACTTGAATCCATTGATGCTGAGAAATATTTTGCAAGAGATATCCCAAACTTTTGCGCAGGTTTGGGCTTCATCACGGATGAGATAGCATTATTTTTGAATTCACCGTACGCTTTCGCGTTTTTCGTAAGAATTTTCAGACCAGACGACGTATACCCAAATTCTCCCGAAACGACTACCAAGTCACCAGATTTTGCACCGCTTCTGCCGGGAAGTCCTGATACACAGTCCTCTGAAAACCCTATCATACTGCAATCAATAATTAGCTCCTTAGATTCGTTAGTATCGCCACCCACTATCTTGACACCAAATTCCTTGGAAGCAATTTGAAATCCCTTTGCCAGATCTTCAATCTCCGTCTTAGAATATTTCTTCGGAATCCCTACAGAAATTACCGATACGTGCGGTTTAATTCCTTTTGCTGATAGATCACTGACACAGGCAGATATGCTCTTCCTAGCAATTTGCCATGGGTACATTCCTTGAGGCACGTCAGTACTCTCAACTAGCATATCACATTTTATGATGAGACTCTTCATGCGTTTCATGTTTCCCAGCGAAACGATTGACACGTCGTCATCTCTTATTTTATTATTACCCCTTAGTCCGAGATTAGAAATGATAATATTGATAATCGCTCTTTCATTTAACGCGCTCATAAATTAAGTTGACTCTCTCCATTATCTTCTTGTAAAGAGATTGTGCATTGCTAGCTTTTGATTCAACTGATATTCTAATCACGTCTTCAGTGTTGGATGGTCTTACAAGGACCCATGAATCTTCATCAAATATTGCTTTAACACCATCAATCGTCAAAATTTGAGATGATTCTGATCCGAATTGATCAAGTAGTTTATCGAGCAATTTCGAATGTAAAGTAGAATTGACACAGATTTTTGATCTAATTTGGACATACTCCGAAGCCAATCTCAGACATTCGCTTATCGTTGCCCGATCCAACGAAGAAACAGTCGCACTGCAAGCAATCCATCCCTACACATATTGAATCTGGGCAGAATAAATCCTGCGCTCCTCCCCTCGCCTCCGGCATCTGCGTCAAGTTCTAACATCCTCTTAACGACATTTGCCTCACCGACCTTCGAATATTCAGCTCTACCATGATGCCGCTTTATTAATTTCTCTACAGAAACACTAGTATCTATACTGGTTACAAATTTTTTCATTCCCATCTTGAGAGCACTGGCTATGCATAGCAACAGAGTTGAATCGGGATTCAATTTCTCGCCTCTGTTATTAACTACTACGAGTCTATCGCCATCTAAATCAAAGGCAAATCCGAAGTCTAGCTCATTTTCCTGTACTAAAATACGTAATTCATTTAGAGCGTCGATAGTAGGATCAGTACCTCTTGAAGATATTCCGGGGACATCGTTAACACAATGGAATTTGTGGCCAAGTTTTTTAAAGAGCCCCTCGACATAATTGCATGTGGCGCCTCCGCCGAGGTCAAATCCTAATGTAACCGCTCTGCTCGTTCCTGTTTGGACTACCAAGTGAAATATTTCGTTCAAATATTCTGACACTATATCATATGATTTGCCATATTTGTCTGATGTATATGTAGTGCCTTTCCGTATAAGATCCAATTCATTCTCGTAAATCCCTCTTCCATCAACTACGAATTTTAGTCCGTTCCACTCCGGCGGGTTATGTGAAGCTGTTACGACGATACCGGCTCCATATTTCCTTGTCTCATTAAATACGATAGGAGTGGGGGCTACATCGAGATCGTATACATCAATCCCCTGTTCCATTAAACTCGCCGACACGGTTTGGAGGATTATTTTTCCGGAATGCCTTGTATCTCTTGCTAGCACGCATTTCCCTCTTGGTCTAATTAAGCAAGAAGCGAATAATCTGCTGAATTTGATAACTTCATGCAAATTTAGGTCATTACCATAAATTCCTCTAATGCCAGAAATTGAGACCTTCATATTAAATACGACTAAAGACCGGTGATATTTAATTTAACTTGATTTTGTCTTAATTTTTGTTAAAAAAATTGTCACATTTATTCTTATACAAAGACATGAAGGATTAAATAATGAATGATCAACTGCCTCTATTTGATTGCCCTAGTAGCTCAGCCTGGCAGAGCGAAGGTTTCGTAAACCTTAGGTCGTGGGTTCAAATCCCGCCTAGGGCTTATATAGGTAGTCTTAAACTAATTCGGAAGTGACGAAGTTCTATAGAACAGACGGACTTTAATCATAGCGGATAGTATGGATATCCGATATGAATGAGTAATATACCACTACCCGCAATACAACCTTCCATGCAAGCGCTCTATGGACTCCAACATCAGAGTCCTAATAAGACCACCAATCGTATACGCGGATGAGAAGTTACTCCTCTTGTTTATCTCGTAAATGCAACAACATCAAAATAATTACGTTACTAAATATGATAGAACCATATCCCACTGTCTAATAATATATTTCATTCTTACATCAGATGCAAATAGAATCGAAAGATACGAAATGACTACTATTTTAAACTCGCTAAAGTGAACATTAAAGAACTGAGTTATTTCTATGGAAAATAATAACTTTAACTACAGATTCGACACGACAGTTTGGCCATCACCGGTATAATAACTCAGGCTGTAGTTCAGACAGAATACATTATCCCTCCAGATACAATCGGAACAAACTCCACACTGGCCAGTTCCTTAATTCTAGCAATGATTGCATTAAACCAAAGGCTATCGATTCCTTGGCTCCAAATAGTTATCTTTTTGTATTGTCTCTTTACGCCGCAGTGGAAGAACCCATTGCAGTCCTCTACTGTTATGTTGCAATACTTCTGACTCACTTCTTCTATAATGTTCTCTGCCTCAGCAGGCAAATATAGAATAGTCAAGGTAGGAAACGGAATAGTATTCGAAGCGGTCGATGATGTATCTTCGGCCATTATTGTATATCTACTTCTAAATTACCGAGCCCAATATCTGGATTTCGTGTGAATTGGCATTAATAAGTAAAGGTACGAGTCGTTACTAAGTCCTGATCATAAAATGTCGGTACGCTCTCCACAGCTAAACTGAATACTTTAATTCCCTACTCGCAGAATGCCACGTTTGAGTGCAATTTCAGGTTATTTCTTACAACATGTGCTTAATCCTCTCCAACATCCTTTAGAGCAACTTCAATTCTTGCATTCGTAGGCCATACTCACACTGTCACATGATATACGATATG
>CAWEEA010000016.1:0-62078 GCA_963807985.1 uncultured Alphaproteobacteria bacterium | reverse complement strand
GGCCGGCCGGGCCGCAGATAGCGCTTCCTGCGGCTCGATGGGCCGGTCTGCCGAGAGCGTGTAGATTATGTCGATGAAGCGGGTGCTCGTCCTCGGTTGTTCCGGCGCCGGAAAGTCGACCCTCGCCCGGCAAATCTCCGGGATCACCGGGCTTCCGATCATACATCTCGATCAGCATTATTGGCGTCCGGTTTGGCGAGAGCCCGATCGGGAGACATGGGAGCGCGAGGTCGCGGCTCTCATCCACCAACCGGAATGGGTGATGGACGGCAATTTCGGTGGCACGCTTCCTGTTCGGCTCGCTGCGGCGGACACCGCCATCTTTCTAGATTTCCCGACCTGGCTCTGTCTCGCCCGCGTGGTGCGCAGGGTAATTGCTTCCTTCGGCCGGACGCGGGCCGATATGGCGCCCGGATGCCCTGAGCGTCTTGATTTCGCCTTTCTGATTTACGTGTGCCGCTATCGACGGCACGATCGATATCGCCACCTCGCTCCCATCCGGCAATTCGGCGGTACACTCGTCATGCTGCGGCGGCCGGCCGAGGTCGCCGCCTTTGTCGCGGCTCTCGAAGCCTGAAACGAGCGCATGCCTCCGCGATGCGGTCCCAGGGCGACAATCCAGGGACCGCAACTCACGCCGCGGCGGCTACGAGCGCTGGACCAGTTCGATGCGGTAGCCGTCGGGGTCTTCGATAAAGGCGATGACCGAGCCGCCATGCGCCATCGGGCCGGCCGGGCGCGGGATCTTGACGCCTGCGGCACCCAGCCGCTCGCACGCCTTGTAGACATCCGGCACGCCGAGCGCGAGATGGCCAAAGGCGCTACCCAGCGCATAAGGCTCGGCCTGGTCCCAATTGTGGGTCAGTTCGAGCACCGTATTGTCGGCCTCGTCGCCATAGCCGACAAAGGCGAGAGTGAACTTGCCGGTCGGGTAGTCGCGCTTGCGCAACAACTTCATCCCGAGCAGTTCGGTATAGAACTTCAGCGACTTGTCGAGGTCGCGCACCCGGATCATCGTGTGCAGATAGCGATACTTGTCGGTCTCGGCCGCTGGCTTCTTGGTTTCCGCCACATCGGTCACGGACATGGTAAATTCCTCCGTCAGGGTTGCTCTGAGAGCGGGGCCACCGCAGCGGCGCGCCGCGACAATCGCGAGAACCTGGTCGGCGGCCCGCAGGCTCGGCGACCGGTCGCCCGCCCCGAGGCGCCGCATCGCTTCATCATACCCCGCAAGATGCCTGGCGCGAACCTGTTCGTCCTGTACGAGCCGGGCGACCTCGGCGGCAAGTCCGCTCGGGGGTGCATTCGCCGCGCAACAGCTCGCGCACGACAGGCCTTTCAAGCAACAAATTGACCAAATTGACTTGCCGCACCTTTACCACCCGGTCGAGCAACGCCTCGGTCATCGGGTTCAGGCGATAGCACACCACCATCGGCAGCCGCGCCATCGCCAATTCCAGCGCCACCGAGCCCGACGCGGCCAGCGCCGCGCGGCTCGCGGCAAAGGCGTCGTATTTGTCCCGCGGCTGCTGCACCAGGATCGGCGTTCCAGGCCAGCGGCGCGTGGCAGCGGCGACCTGGGCTGCAACCGTCGCGACGGTCGGCACGACGACCCGGAAAGGCCCGATCACTTGCGCCAATCGTTCGAGCGCCGCGCCGAAGATCGGCAACAGCCGCCGTACCTCGCCGCCGCGGCTGCCCGGCAACACGCAAATCAACACGTCTGTCCGGGACGAGTCCGTGACGCGGCGCGAAACCGCTCACCGTCGCCCCGATCGGCGCCGCTTTCGATAACCGGATGGCCGACATAGGAGCATGACAACCCGACCCGCTGAAATAGGGCGGCTCGAACGGCAGCAGCGCCATCAGATGGTCATACCAGCGCGCCATGCGCCGAGCTCGACCGCGCGCGCCATGCCCAGACCATCGGCGCCACATAATGGATCAGGGGCAAGCTCTCGCCTTGTCGCCGCAACCGTTGCGCGATGCGCCAGCTAAACCCTGAGCTGTCGATCGTCACCACTGCGTCGGGCTTGAGCGCGCGCACCGCGGCCACCGTTTCGCGCACCCGGCGCAGGATCAGCGGCGCCCGCGGCAACACCTCGGCCACCCCGATCACCGCGAGATCGGCGAGCGGAACCAGGCTGTCGAGACCCTGCTCGCGCATGCGCTCGCCGCCGACCCCGGCAACTCGCAAGTTGCCGCCGGTGCGCTGCCGCAACGCCGCGATCAGACTGCCGCCCAGCGCATCGCCCGATGGCTCGCCGGCGACGATGAAAATGAACGGCGCCTCAGTGGCGGTCACGTCTGCCGGTCACGTCCGGCGGATGCCGACGACGAAGAGCCCGGCGCGGTCGGCGGCATCGACAACCTGGTCGCGGTCGAGCACGATCGTCGCCTCGGCTTCGACGGCGATGCCGCGCAGTCCGGCCTCGGCGGCGAGCGCCACGGTTCGCGGCCCGATCGTCGGCCGGTCGGCACGCTGCTCCTGGCCCGGCTTTTCGACCTTGACGAGGACGCCGCCCGGCCCCTCGCGGCGCAGCTCGGCGCAGCGGCGCAGCAACGCGTCGGTGCCCTCGATCGCCTCGACCCCGAGCACCAGACCCTGCTGCACGACGACCGCCTGGCCGATATCGAGGGCGCCCAACGCCCGGGCGATCCGCCGACCGTGCTCGATATCCGCCACCGCCTGCTCGTCGGGACGCAGGCCGCCAAAGGCGCCCTCGGGCGCCAGCCCGGCCGCGAGCAATTCATCGGCGCCGATCACCCGAAACCCCTCGCGCTCGAACTCGGCGACGATCGCCGACAACAGCCCGTCATCGCCGAAGCGCCCTATAGCCGACCCGGGCAAAGAACTTGGCCGCGCGCCAATCGGGACGCAGCGAGGCGAAGCGAAGGCCGCCGCACTCCGCCCGCCAGGACCAGTTCGGTCACCTCGTTCTCGCGCAACAGCGCGAGGCCGCGGGCGGCGGCGCCGATCCGGCACCAGGCATGCGCGACACCGTCGACCGTCGCCGGCTCAGCCGCTCCTTCGAGCGCCAGCACGAACACCTCGCGCCCGGTTGCCTGGCACGCATCCACGAGCCGCCGCGGCAGGCCGCCGCCGCCGGCGACGATGCCGAGCCTAGGCGCGTTGGGCGGTTCGCCGCCTCGAGCCTATCCGCCATTCGCCTCGACTGGCTGGCAGATCGCCCGGCTCGAATCGGCGCGGATAAATCGGATGATGTCGTTGACCGGCCCGATCCCGGCAAAGCGCTCGGCGGTCTCGTTGACCCGGTCGCTCAAGGTTCCCGGCGAATGGAACAAAAATTGATAGGCGTTGCGCAGCCCTTGGATGTCCTCGCGGCTGAAGCCGCGACGCTGCATGCCGATGATGTTGAGCCCGGTCAGCCGGGCGCGGTTGCCCATCACCTGGCCATAGGGGATCACGTCGCGTTCGACCCCCGACATGCCGCCGATCATCGCGTGCCGGCCGATGCGGACAAACTGATGGACCGCGCACAACCCGCCGAGAAAGGCGTATTCCTCGATGACGACATGTCCGGCCAAGGTCGCGTTGTTGGCCATGATCACATGGTCGGCGATCTGGCAGTCATGGGCGACATGGGCGCCGACCATGAACAGGCAATCGTCGCCGATGCGGGTGACCATGCCGCCGCCGGTCGTTCCCGGGTTCATCGTCACATATTCGCGGATTGTATTGCGGCAGCCGACCATCAAGCGATGATTCCTCGCCGCGATATTTGAGGTCCTGCGGCTCCTGGCCGATCGAGGCGAACGGAAAGATCCGCGTCCCGGCGCCGATCGTCGTACGCCCGTCGACGACGACATGCGCCCGCAACATGACGCCGGCGCGCAGTGCGACCTGCTCGCCGACGATGCAATAAGGGCCCGATGACGACATCGCGCGCCAAACGCGCGTCCGGCGCGACGATGGCGGTCGGGTGGATCTGTGCCATCGCCGGCTCGCCTACTCGTCGAGGATCATCGCAGCGAACACGGCCTCGGCCATCAGATTGTCGCCGACCTTGGCCCGGCCCTCGAATTTCCACACATTGCCGCGGTTGCGCTGCTTGACGACATGGACGGCGAGCTGATCGCCGGGAAACACCGGGCGGCGAAAGCGGGCATTGTCGACGCTCATGAAATAGACGAGCTTGCCTTCGGATTCCGGGCCCAAGGTATGAACCACGAGCACCGCCGCGGTCTGCGCCATCGCCTCGATGATCAGCACCCCCGGCATCACCGGCCGCGCCGGGAAATGGCCCTGAAAATAATTCTCGTTGATCGAGACGTTCTTGATCCCGGTCGCCCGCTCGTTCGCCACCACGTCGACGACCTTGTCGATCATCAGAAACGGATGGCGATGCGGGATCATTTCCATGATCCGCTGGATATCGATCTGGGAGGCCTCGCTCTCCGTGCAGACCGGATCGATCATCGCCCGTCCCTCTTTCTTCCCAGTCGCTGCAGCGCCACGGTCTGTCTCATGAACTCGGCCATCGGCACCGCCGGAATGCCCGACACCGTCACCCCCGCCGGCACGTCGCGCATCAGCCCGGCTCTTGGCGGCGATGCGCGCCCCGCCGCCGATATGCAAATGGCCGGCGAGCCCGCCTTGTCCGCCGACCATGACAAAATCGTCGAGCCGCGTGCTGCCGGAAATACCGACTTGGCCGGCGAGGATGCAGCACCGCCCGAGCACGACGTTGTGCCCGATCTGCACCAGGTTATCAATCATCGAGCCCGCGCCGATCACGGTATCGTGACCCGAGCCGCGGTCGATCGTGGTGTTGGCGCCGATATCGACATCGTCGCCGATGACGACGCGCCCAAGTTGCGGGACCTTGACCGGCCCGCCTCGGTCCGGGGCGAAGCCGAAGCCCGCCTGGCCGATGCGCACCCCCGGATGCAGCACGACGCGCGCGCCGATCAGCGCGTGGCTGATCGTGACATTGGCGCCGATGCGGCAATCCTCGCCGATTTCGACCCCGGCGCCGATCACGGTATTGGCGCCGACCCGGCAGCGTCGGCCGAGCCGCGCTCCCGCCTCGATGACGGCGTTCGGGCCGATCTCGCAATCCTCGGGCACGATCGCCGCCGGATCGATCAGCGCCGAAGGCGCACGGCCGCCGGTGACCGCCGGCGCCGGGTAAAAGGCCTGCGCCGCCAGTCGCATAGGCCTTGTAGGGCTCGCCGCTCACCAGTAGCGCCATGCCCGGCGGCGCGCGCTCGGCCGCCCATTCGTCGACAAACGCCGCGCCGGCGCGAGAACTACGGAACGCGCCGAGATATTTTCGATTTTCGAGAAAGCTCGCCTCGTCCGGGCCGGCGGTTTCGAGCGGCGCCACATCGCGGCACAGCCGTTCGCCGTCCCCGCGGCCACAGCCTTGCCCCGCTCAACCGGGCCAGCTCGGCGAGCGTGAATGGGCCGGCGCGAGAGAAAAAGCGAGGGTCCGCCATTTGCCGGATCAGGGCGCGGCCAGCCCTACCGCCTTTTCGCCTTGGCGGTGGGGGCGGTGGCGGGGGTCGGAGCAGCGGCGGAGGGCGGGGCAGGCTGCAGCGGGCGCCGCGCCGGTGGCAGACGGCTCTGGTGTGGCGAAGTTGACGTTGAGCACCGGCAATTCTTCGTCGAGCTTTTGCATGACCTCGTCGGTCACGTCGAACGACCGGTCGAACAGCACGAAATCGGTGCGCTGGAGCACCAGGTTCGCCTTTCGCTGTTTGGCGATGTCCGCGATGATTTTCACCATCATTTCATGGATTTTGGTCTGCGCGTCGCTAGCGGACTTGGTGAGGGTTTGCGTCAGTTCTTGGCCGTTCTCTGATAATTTTTGATTTTTTCATCTAAATCACGTTCCTTCTGGAGGAATGCATTTGCCTTCTGTTCAAATTGACGCCTCTTTTGGTCAAAGACGTCCGCAGAGAGCGAGGCGCGTTGACGCTCCAGCGTGTCATGCTCCGCCGACAGGGAAGCGCGCTGCTTCCGCTGCGCCCCCCGCTCGGCGCGCAGCAGCTCCTCTTGGTGGGAGATCTCCTTCGTATATTCGACGCGCTTCTGCTCGATCTGGCTGCGCACCATCTTGGCCGCCTTCGAGTTCTGCAGCAGCGACTGCACGTCGACCACCATCACGTTCAGATTCTGCGCGGCCGGCAAGGGCGCCGGCGCGGCGCGGTGCGCCGGTGGCGGTGCGCCGGGAGGCTTCTGGGCGATCGGCGATTGCCGGCAAATCCACAGCACAACACCGCAAGCAGCGCCGTCAATCGAACTGAGGATGTCAACATCAGAATTTTGTCCCAAAGCTGACCCGGAAAAACTGGGTCTGGTCGAATGGCTCCTTCCTGATCGGATACGCGACGATCGAGCCGGATCGGACCGACCGGCGACTTCCACGATACGCCGACCCCGGTGCTGACCCGGATCGCCGGCGAATCCACGACCATCGGCTGAACCCGCCGGTCGTCGCCAGCTGCGCCGGCGTCAAGTTGAGCTGGGTGCGGCTCGAGGTGAATAGAGCGTGCCGAAATCGCTGAACACCCGGCCGCTGATGCCGAGTTCCTTGGGGCAGGCCGAGCGGCACGCCCAACGTCACCGAGCCGACATAATATTTCTGGCCGCCGAGCGCGTCATCGGTGACCGAATTGCGCGGCCCGATCCCGGCATCCTGAAAGCCGCGCAGATTGTCGCCGCCGACAAAAAACCGGTCCTGCAGCAGCACCTGCTGGCCATCCCAGCCAAAGATGTCGCCCGCCTCGCCGGTAAAGCTCAACACCCATTCCGGCGCAACCGGGTAATAATAGCCAAAATTGACCTTTGAGCGGACATAGTCCACGCCAAATCCGACGCCGGCAAAATCGTTGCCCAGCGAGACGTAATAGCCGCTGGTCGGGTCGAGCCGATCATCGCGCCGGTCGTAAAGCAGGACCTGGCCGACCGCCGAGGTGACATGGGTCCCCTGCCTGCAGCGCGATAAACAGCGAGGCATCGCTCTGAATGTCCTCGATGGTATCCGATCGAGCGGTATATTTCAGCGTTTGCCGCAGATTGTCGGTGATCTGATAGCCGGCGCGCAACGCCCCGCCATAGGAAAATTGCTGGTAGGGCGGGATTATCCCGGTAGAAGAAATCGAGCGGTCGGGCTGGTCTTGATTTCGAAGAGGTCAAAGCCCGCGGCGATGTTCTTGTCGAGAAAATACGGCTCGGTGAAGCTCAGATCGATCTGCTGCGAGCGAAACGACACCACGGCGCCGATCTGCACATCCTGCCCGCGGCCGAGGAAGTTGCGCTCGCGAATGTTGATGTCGGCGAGCGGGCCGTCGCTGGTCGAAAAGCCGAGCCCCAAGCGACAGCTCGCCGGTCGACTGCTCCTCGACCTCGACCGTCACCACCGTCTTGTCCGGCGCCGAGCCCGGCGCGTTGGTCACCTCGACCTTTTTGAAAAAGCCGAGATTTTTGATGCGCTGCTGCGAGCGCTGCATCTTTTCGGTATTGAAGGCGTCGCCCTCGACGAGCTGAAACTCGCGCCGGATCACCTTGTCGAGCGTGCGCACGTTGCCGACGATGTCGATGCGCTCGACATAGACCCGCGGCCCCTCCTGGACATCGAAGGTGATGTCGATGGTATGGTTCTTGCGATTGCGGGTGATGTCGGGCTTGACCTCGACAAAGGCGTAGCCGCGCGTGCCCGAGCGTGTTGGTCAACACCGAGATCGACTTTTCCACCTGCTTCGGCGTTGTACCAATCGCCCGAATGGACGGTCAGCAGCGGCAGCACCGCCGAGGCCGGCAAGTCCTTGAGCTTGATGTTGACCCCGACCTTGCCGAAACGATAGCGCTGGCCTTCGTCGAGGGTGAAGGTGACGATGAAGCCGTTGCGCTCCGGCGTCAGCTCGGCCACCGCCGACAGCACGCGAAAATCGGCATATCCTTCGGTCAGATAGAATTTGCGCAGCAGGTCGCGGTCATAGGTCATCCGGTCGGGGTCGTAGCTGTCGTTGGTCGACAGAAACCGGTACCAGCGGCTCTCCTTGGTCGCGATCACGCCGCGCAGCTTGCTGTCGCTGAAATCTTTGTTGCCGACGAAATTTATGCTGCGAATGCCGGTGAACTCGCCTTCGTTGATCTCGAAGACGAGATCGACCCGGTTCTCGGAAAGCTGGATGATCTTGGGCTCGACCGTCGCCCCGAACCTGCCGTGCCGGCGGTAAAGGTCGAGAATGCGTTTGACGTCGTTCTGCACCCGGGTGCGGGTGTAGACGACGCGCGGGCGCAACTGGATCTCGGCGTTGAGTTCCTTGTCGTCGAGCTTGTGGTTTCCTTCAAAGGCGATGCGGTTGATGATCGGGTTCTCGACGACCTTGACGACGAGCGTGTTGCCGACCCGGCTCAGCCGGACATCGGCAAACAGGCCGGTCGCAAACAGCGCCTTCAGCGACGCGTTGACTTTTTCGTCGTCCCACGGGTCGCCCGGTTGGATCTGCAGATACGAGCGCACGGTTTCGGGCTCGATCCGCTGCGTGCCGACGACCCGAATGTCGCTGACGGTGCCGCCGCCCATCGTCGGAACCGCCGGTCGCCGGCATTCCGGCCGGCGGCAGAGGCCCGGCGCCCGGCGTGCGGACGGCGGCGCGCCTGGCTGGCGCCGCCGCGCCGCCGGTTGATGAGCTGCCGGCGATGTCGCGACCGGTCTGGCGGGATCGGCGGCGCCCGCCGGTTGCTCGACGGCGGCGCCGCGCCTGGCGGCACGGTCGCCGGTGGCGCCGGCAGTCTGCCGGTGACGGCATGCCGCTCTCGGCTTCGGGCGGCGGTCATGCCGCTCGTCGAGGGCCTGGCTGTCCGGGCGCCGGCGCGCCGCCGGTCGGGCCGGCGCTGGATTCGCGGCGTTGCTGGCCCGGCGGCGTCATGCCGCTTTCGAGCTGGGTCGCCGGTTGTGCGGGCGCTGGCGCGCCGCCGGTGCTGGCCAGTGTGCCGGGTCGCCGGCAGTTCTGGTTCGGCGGCGTCATGCCGCTTTCGAAGCTGGATCCTGACCGGCGCCGTTGCCGGTGCGCCGCCGGTCTGGCCGGGCGCCGGGCTCCCGGCGCTTTGGCCTGGCGGCGTCATGCCGCTTTCCATCTGGGATCCCGGCTGTTGTGGCGCCGGCGCGCCTGCCGCCGTTCTGAGTGCCGCCGCCGGGCTGCGTCGCGCCACTGCTTGCTGCGCCATGACGCCGATGGGGCGCCGCAGCCGAATCACCGCCATGACGCCGACCACCGCCCACAGCACGCAATTCCGTCTGCTGAAACGCAAAACCCCCCACCCCCGGCTCGAACCCCCATCCCCGAACTACGCTCGCGTCAGGTCACAAGGCCCTTTACAAACTCGACAATCCGAAGGTGGACGAGATCGTTCCAGGTGGCAAAGACCATCAATGTGAGCACCAAAGCCAGCCCGATGCGAAAGCCATATTCCTGAGCGCGCTGGCCCAGCGGCTTCCCGCGAAGCGCCTCGGCCGCATAGAACAGCAGATGCCCGCCGTCAAGCACCGGAACCGGGAACAGGTTGATCAGCCCGAGATTGATCGACAGCACCGCCATGAACCAGACGACCGCGACGACCCCGCCTTGCGCCACGTCGCCCGACATCTGGGCGATGCGCAACGGCCCGCCGAGCTCGTCGGTGCCGCGCGTTCCGATGACGATCTGCCACATCGCCTTCAGCGGTCGAGGCCGACAAAGTCCCAAGTCTCCGCCCCGCCTGGAGCAATGCGGTTGCCGGATCGCGCTTGACATAGTCGACGCCGTTACGGGCGATGCCGAGCAACCCGATCTCATAGTGGTTGCCAAACCGGTCGGTCAGCTCCGATCTTGGTCGGCGTGACGTGCAAGGTGACGATCCTTGCCGTCGCGCTTGACCACGATCGTCATCGGCACGCCGGGATTGAGGCGGACGTCCTGCTGAACATCCTCGAAGCTTTGGACCCGATCGCCGTTGATGCTGACGATGACGTCGCCCGGTTTGATGCCGGCGCGCTCGGCCGCGCTGCCCGGCTGCACCTGCCCGACTTGCGCCGGGGTGAACGGCTGGCCGAAGGTCATGAACAGGACCGCCAGCACGACGATCGCGAACACGAAATTGGCCGCCGGCCCGGCGGCGACGATCGCGGCCCGCTGGCCGAGCCGCTTGTAGTGAAACGAAACCTCGCGCTCGGCCGGGGTCATTCGGGCGAGGCCCGCGGCCGGCAGGCCGGAGCTCGCGTCGCTGTCGCCGAACATCTTGACGTAGCCGCCGAGCGGGATCGCGCTGAATTTCCAGCGCGTGCCGGCGCGGTCGTACCAGCCGAATAGCTCGGGCCCAAAGCCGATCGAGAACACGTCGACCCGAACGCCGTTGCGGCGGGCAACAAAATAATGGCCGAACTCGTGGACGAAGACGAGCACGGTCAGGACGAACAAGAACGGGACGATATAGCCCAGCCCGTGGTGCAGAAACGCGATCATCATAAACCCATCGGTGCGGCGGCGCGCGCCGGGGCGTTACGGCCCGACAGACGAGCCGCCACCTCCCGCGCCGCTTTGTCGAAATTATAGACGTCTTCGAGCGATTCAAGATTATCGGCCGGGATCGCCGCGAGCGTGCGCTCGACCGTCTCGACGATCTCCAAGAACCCGATCCTGCCTTCGAGAAAGGCATGCACCGCGGTCTCGTTGGCCGCGTTCAGCACGGTCGGCGCGCCGCCGCCGCGGATCAGCGCTTCGCGCGCGACGCGCAACGCCGGGAAACCGCTCGCTCGTCCGGGGGCTTCGAAGGTCAAGCGGCCGACCGCCGCCAGGTCGAGCCGCTTGGTCGGGCGTCGATGCGGCCGGGCCAGGCCAGCGCATAGGCGATCGGCGTGCGCATGTCGGGCGAGCCGAGCTGCGCCAGCACCGAGCCGTCGCGGTAGACTCACCAGGCCGTGGATGATCGATTGCGGATGCACGACGATGTCGATCCGGTCCGGCGGCATCTGGAACAAATGATGCGCCTCGATCAGCTCCAGCCCCTTGTTCATCATCGTCGCCGAATCGACCGAAATCTTCGCCCCCATGCTCCAATTTGGGTGGGCGACCGCCTGCTGCGGCGTGACCCAGCGCATCTCCTCGATCGCGCGCTCGCGAAACGGGCCGCCGCTGCGGTCAGAGTGATCTTCTCGATCGTCTCGACGCGGTCGAAATCAAAGCATTGCCAGATCGCATTGTGCTCGCTGTCGACCGGCAGCAAGGTGGCGCCGTAGCGCGCCACCTCCTGCATGACGAGAGCGCCGGCGCAGACCAGCACCTCCTTGTTGGCGAGCGCGACGATGACTCCGCGCCGGATCGCCGCCAAAGTCGGCGCCAACCCGGCCGCGCCGACGATCCCGGCCATCACCCATTCGGCCGGCCGCTGCGCCGCCTCGATCAGCGATTGCCGGGCCGCATGCGGTCTCGATGCCGGTTCCGGCGAGCGCCTCCCTCAGCGCCGGGATAATGGTCGGGTTCGCCGATCGCGGCAAAACGCGCGCCCAAGGCGCGCGCCTGCTCGGCCAAGCAGGGCGGGATTGCGGTTTGCGGTCAGCGCCTCGACCACAAACGCGTCGGGGTTGCGCTGCAGAAGATCGACGGTGTTTTGCCCGATCGAACCGGTCGAGCCGAGAATCGTGACGCTTCGCATCCCGTCACTCCCGTTCGTGGCGCCGGCGGGCTCAGGCGCCGGCGGGTGGCGTCCCGAAGGCGAGACCCCGGCGGAGCAGTTCATTGCCATGCCAGAACGCTGCGGCCGCCGATCAGGGTCATCAGCGCCACCGCCGGGATCACCGCAAGCAAGCCGTCGAGGCGATCGAGAAGCCCGCCATGCCCAGGAATGAGGCCGCTCGAATCCTTCACGCCGAACCTGCGTTTCGCCAGCGATTCGGCAAGATCGCCGAACTGCGCGACAATCGCAAGGCCGGCGCTGACCAGCACCAGCGGCAGCGCCGGGCGACCCCGAGCGTCAGCGCGGTCGCCCCGCCGGCGAGCGCGGCGCAGACCATTCCGCCGGCGAACCCGGACCAGGTCTTCCGCGGGCTCCAGCGCGGCGCCAGACGCGGCCCGCCAAGCCTGCGTCCGACCGCGTAGGCGCCGATATCGGTCGCCCAGACCACCGCCAGCAGCCACAACAAGGTCGCCCGGCCGCCGGCCTCCTGACGCGCCAGCCACAAAAAGCAGATGCAGGGCAGCGCCACCCACAGCGTACCGAGCGCCGTCCATCCAGGTTTCGTGTCCGGCCCTCGGCGCGCCGCCCAAAAGACCATGCCGGCGCCGACGAGTGCGGCCGCAACGGCAAACCCGGCGGCGCCGAGAGCCGAGATCGCGACGGTCGCAGACCACCACCCCGACGAGCACGATCTCGATCCGGATCCGCCGGTGCGACGCGTCGCGCACCGCCGCTGCGGCACAGCCGGCCCCATTCCCACGCCATCACCGCGGCCGGCGAGCGCCGTCAACAACGCCAGCCACGGCCCCGCCGAACCAAATCGCGGCGATCGGCAACGGCGCGAGCGCCAACGCCGAGGCGACCCGCAGCCGCAGGCCGACCCGGCTCAGCGCGAGCCAACCCGGCCCCGTAGCGGCGCTCGCGCCCGCAATATTCGTCGATCGCCTGCATCGAGGTCGCTCTTGGCGAAATCGGGCCACAGCGTCTTGGTAAACACCAGCTCGGAATAGGCGCACTGCCACAACAGAAAGTTGCTGATGCGCTGCTCGCCGCTGGTGCGGATCAACAGGTCGGGATCGGGCAGGTCGACGGTGAACAGATGACGGGCGAGGCAATCCTCGTCGACCGCGTCGACCGCGAGGCTGCCCTGCGCCACCTGGGCCGCGATCGCGCGCACCGCGGCGACGATCTCGGCGCGCCCGCCATACGACAACGCCATCGTCAGGGTGATGGCGGAGTTGTCGCGCGTCATCGTCCTCGGCGTGCTCGATCAGGCTGACGATGTCGGGAGCGAGACGGCCGATCTGGCCGATCACCTTCAGGCGGATGCCGTTGCGGTGCAATTCGGCGATCTCAGCCGCGCAGATAATGACGCAACAGCCCCATCAAATCGTGGATCTCGCCCGACGGCCGCTTCCAATTTTCCGACGAGAACCCGAACAGGGTCAGATACGGGATGCCGAGTTCGCACGGCGCCGGCGACGGCGCGCCGCACCGCCTCGGCGCCGCGGCGATGGCCGGCGATGCGCGGCAGGCCGCGGGCCTGCGCCCAGCGGCCGTTGCCGTCCATGATGATCGCGACGTGCCGCGGCAGCGCGCGCGGCGCGGCACCCTCGGCGCTGGTCGAACCCGGCTCATCAGACTTGCAGGATCTCCCTGTCCTTTTGCGCCAGGGTCTCGTCGATGCGGCGGATCGCGTCGTCGGTCAGGTGCTGGATCTCCTGCTGCAGCTTGCGCTGCTGATCCTGCGAGATCTCGCCGTCCTTTTCCTGGCGGCGCAGCAACTCGATGCCGTCGCGGCGCACATTGCGCACCGACACCCGCGCCTGCTCGGCATATTTCGCCGTGACCTGGGTCAGTTCGCGCCGCCGCTCCTCGTTCAGATCGGGGATCGGCACCCGGATCACCTGGCCCTCGGTCTGCGGGTTGAGCCCGAGCCCCGATTCGCGGATCGCCTTGTCGACCGCCTTGACCATGGCGCGGTCCCAGACCTGCACCGTGATCATCCGCGGCTCGGGCACGCTGACATTGGCCAGCTGGTTGATCGGCATCGTCCCGCCATAGGCGGTCACCGTAATCGGCTCGAGCAGGCTCGCCGAAGCCCGCCCGGTGCGCAACCCGCCGAATTCCTTGCGCAGCACGTCGAGGGCGCCGTCCATGCGGCGGCCGAGATCCTTCAGCAGCGAGTTCTTCGGGCATGGCCTCACTCCCTGTCGATGACTAGCTCTCTCCGTCGATAATCGTATAGCGCCCCTCGCCGCGCACGACCCGCGCGAACCCGCCGCTCTCGAAGATCGAGAACACCAGGATCGGAATATGGTTTTCGCGCGCCAGCGCGATCGCCGACGCGTCCATCACTTGCAGGTCGCGCGCCAGCACCTCGCGGTAGTCGAGCCGTTCGAACCGGGCGGCGCCGGGGACGCGATGCGGGTCGGCGTCGTAGACGCCGTCGACCTTGGTCGCCTTGAGCAGCGCGTCGCAGCCCATCTCCGAAGCGCGCAGCGCGGCCGCGGTATCGGTCGTAAAAAACGGATTGCCGGTGCCGGCGGCAAAGATCACCAGGCGCTTTTTTTCGAGATGGCGCAATGCCCGGCGGCGGATATAGGGCTCGCACACCGCCTGCATCGAGATCGCCGACTGCACCCGCGTCGCCACGCCCGCGCTGCTCGAGCGCGTTCTGCATGGCGAGCGAATTTATCACCGTCGCCAGCATGCCCATGTAGTCGGCCGACGCGCGCTCCATTCCGGCCGCGGCCCCCGACACGCCGCGAAAGATGTTGCCGCCGCCGATCACCAGGCAGATTTCGACGCCGAGCGCGTGCACCGATTGGATTTCGTCGGCGATGCGCGCGACGACCTCGGGATCGAGGCCGCCTTCGCGCGCCCCCATCAGCGCCTCGCCCGAGAGCTTCAGAAGAACGCGGCGATACCTGAGATCGGCTGCCATTGCGGCCCACGCTCACTCTCTTGCCAGCGCCGATGCCGCCGGCGCAACGAGCATACATCAAATCAGCCGCGCCGTCGCACGCCGTAGCGCGTGTCATCGCGGCGACGGCACGCGCGGGGACCGCCGGACCTCGGCGTCAGTGCTTGAGCTGCGCCGCCACCTCGGCCGCAAAATCCGTGCGCGTGGCGCTCGATCCCCTCGCCCAGCGCAAAGCGGGCAAAGCCGGCGATCGCTGATCGGCGCGCCCGGCCGCCTTGGCCGCGTTTTCGACCACCTTGGAGATCCGCGTCTCCTGGTCGACGACGAAGACCTGCTCGAGCAGCACGACCTCTTCGTAAAATTTGCGCAGCCGCCCCTCGACCATGCGCTCGATGATGCCCTCGGCCTTGCCGCTGGCGCGCGCCTGCTCGCGCAGCACGTCGCGCTCGCGCTCGAGCGCCGCGTGCGGCACCGAGGCGATGTCGAGATAGAGCGGGTTCGCCGCCGCGACATGCATCGCCAGCTGCTTGCCGAGATCGGCGAGCGCGCTTGCGGCCGCGCTCGAATTCGAGCGCCACGATCACGCCGATCTTGCCGATCCCCGGCCCCAGCGCGTTGTGCACATAGGAGAAGACGCCGCCCTGCCCGACCGCCAGCCGGGTCGAGCGGCGCAGCACCAAATTCTCGCCGATCGTCGCGATCAGATGGGTCAGCTCGGCCTCGACGGTGCGGCCCGAACCCGGATATGGCTGCGCGGGTCAGCGATTCGAGCTCGCCGTCGCCGTCGACCGCGAGCTCGCCGACGGCGCGGACGAAGCTCTGAAACGCCTCGTTGCGGGCGACGAAATCGGTCTCGGAATTGACCTCGACAAGGGCGCCGGCCGGTGCCGCGCGTGGCCGCGCCGATCAGCCCTTCGGCGGCGACCCGCCCGGCCTTTTTGGCGGCGGCCGACAGCCCCTTTTTGCGCAGCCAGTCGACCGCCGCCTCGATATCGCCGCCGCTGTCGCCGAGCGCCCTCTTGCAGTCCATCATGCCGGCGCCGGTCTTGTCGCGCAGCTCCTTGACCAGCGCCGCGGTCACCTCGGCCATCTCTCTACCCTCTCGTCTCTCGCCGCCCATCGCGCAACGGGCCGGCAGCTCAATTCAGCGCGGCCCGTCGGCCGCCTCTCGGCTAAGGCTCAAGCGTCGCGCCGCCGCCGGCTCGGCCTGCCGCCGGTTCGCTTTCATCGCCGGCATGATTGTACCGTCACCCTCGGCCGCACGCCGGTTTCCTCGGCCGCCTCTTCGGGCAGATCGTCGACGGCAGGCTCGGCGCGGGCGCCGATATCGACGCCCGAGGCAGCCAGCTCGGCCTGCAACCCGTCGAGCACAGCGCTCGACACCAGGTCGCAATAGAGATGGATCGCCCGCATCGCGTCGTCATTGCCCGGGATCGGATAGGCGATCCCGTCCGGCGACGAGTTCGAATCGAGGATCGCGACGACCGGCATGTGCAGCGTGTTGGCCTCGGCAACCGCGATCGCTTCCTTGTTGGTGTCGATGACGAACAGGATGTCGGGCAGGCCGCCCATCTCCTTGATGCCGCCAAGCGCACGTTCGAGCTTGTCGCGGTGCGCGCGTCAGCTCCAGCAGCTCGCGCTTGGTCAACCCGCTCTGCTCGTTGGTGATCCGCTCGTCCAATTCGCGCAGCCGGCGGATCGACTGCGACATCGTCTTGAAGTTGGTCAGCATGCCGCCGAGCCAGCGGTAATTGACGTAATATTGGCCGCAGCGCTTGGCCGCCTCGGCGACCGGCTCCTGCGCCTGGCGCTTGGTGCCGACCAGCAGCACCCGCCCGCCGCCGGCGACGACGTCGCGGATCGCCTGCAGCCCCTGATGCAGCATCGGCACCGTCTGCTCGAGGTCGATGATGTGGATGCCGTTGCGGGCGCCGAAGATGTAGGGCGCCATTTTCGGGTTCCAGCGCCGCGTGTGATGACCGAAATGAACGCCGGCTTCGAGCAGCTGACGCATCGTGTAGGTCGGCAACGCCATAACAAATCCTTTTCCGGTTGAGCCGCCGCAGGAGAAATCGGCTGTCCGGCAGCGCCGGGGACGCCGACACCGGAGCGGCCACCCGCGGAAACTCCGCGCGATAGCGACCGCAACCCTGCGTGAGGTATCGAACAACGATTACTTACGGCGCACGCGCGCTTTTGACAAGGCCGCCGTAGGGCCCGGCGGCGCTTTCAGCGTTTGCAGCCAGCAAAGTGATCAGCAGCGGAGAAGCACTGCTTCGCCGTCGCAAAATATTAACCCCCATCCTCTAGCACCGAGAGGAATTGGTCCGGGCGCGGTTCCTCGACCGCTGGAACCGGTTGGATCGGTCGATGCCAGTCTAGCCGGGGGTCATTGATTTGCGAGGAGACGGAGCGATGCGAAGAGTGACCGTGGCGGTGGCGGTGCGTCGCAACGAGGCCGGTTCTCCGGCCGTTCCGGCCGCCCAGCACCGTTGGCGCGAATGAACGCTTCGCCGAGTGCGTGAATCAGAGGCAATGCATCTCCCCCGGTTTGCGCCTTCGCAACAGCGGCACGTTCGACCCCAGCGGGGGGTGATCGCGCTTAGTGCAGCGCTGATCGTCGCTTATGGCGCGAGCACGCTCTGGTCGCTTCAGCGGGCACACGACCAAGCGCTGCGCGCGGCGGGTACAGCCCTCGAAAGCATGGCGCGGTCGGCCGAGACCGGTACGACCCGCTCGCTGTTCGAGATCGATGCTATGCTGATCGGCATCGAGCGGATTGTCGCCGCGGTGTTGCCGACGACCCCGCTCGATAGCCCGGCGCTCAAAACTGTGCTCGATCAATTCAACGCCCAGAGTTTGTCGGTCAGCGACATCCTGATCCTGGATGTTACCGGCAACGAGGTGAACCGAGCGAACGCGATCCTCGACCGCACCCGGGACAATCGGCACAGAGCCTTCTTCACCGCACACCGCCCGGGCGCGCCGGCAACGCTGTTCATTGGCGAACTGGGGCCCGACCCAGTTGACGGGGGGTGGAGGATCATGCTGAGCCGGCCGCTGATGCGCAACGGCGTCATGCTCGGCGTCATTGCGGCGGAGGTCCCGGTTGCCACATTCACCAATTTTTATAATGCGATCGCTGCCAATAGCGATACCCGCATTGCACTGCTGCTCGACAACGGTGCGTTGGCCGCGGGTGGATCGGCTCGAATTCGCCCCCGCCTCAACTGCGGCGCTGTTGGCAGCCGCGGCTCATAATCAAGCGGGTCTCATCGAGACGAGGGCAGGCGCGGGAGGCGACGAGACGCTAAGCGCCTTTCGTCGTGTTCCGGCTCGCCCGATGATTGTGACGGCATCACGCGACCACGCCGAAATCCTGCGCCGATGGTATCGCGATCGCAACGTTTCGCTGGCTGAGTTCGCGCTGTTTGCGTGGACCGTCGGGGGCCTTGCCTGGCTCGCGGTCCGTTCGCTGCAGGCGGGCCAGTTCGCAGCGGCCTATCTGCGCCGCAGCGAAGCGCGGCTCAAACGCCAGAGCTCGTTGCTGCAAAATACTCTCGAAAGCATCGGTGAGGGCCTCGCGGTTTTCGATGCCCGCGGGCGGTTAATCGCCCGCAATCGCCGCTTTTGCGAGCTGCTCGATCTGCCTGATGATCTGGCGATAGGCGCGCCGCTCAGCGAGATCTTGACTCGTCAAGCGGTCCGTGGGGATTTTGGCGACGCCGAACCGCAGGCCGAGGTCGCCCGCCGTCTCGAACAATTTTTCGGCGATGTGCCCACGGTCAAGGAGCGGGTCACCCCGGCCGGCCGGATCCTGCAAATCCGGCGCAGCGCGATGCCCGGCGGCGCGGTGGTCTCGGTCTATTCGGACATCACCGAGGTCAGGGCCGGCGAATCCAAACTGCTGCAGGCGCGTAGCCAGGCCGAACTCGCCAACCATTCGAAGAGCGAGTTCCTGGCCAATATGAGCCACGAATTGCGCACCCCGCTCAATGCCGTCATCGGCTTCACCGAAATCATCTCGCAGGAGTTGTTCGGGCCGGTCGGCAATGAGAAATATCTCGAATACATCAAAGACGTACATGCCAGCAGTCTGCACTTGCTGTCGATCATCAACGACGTCCTCGACATGTCGAAAATCGAAGCGGGCAAGCTGGAGTTGCAGAAAGAGGATGTCACCCTGCAAAACGTAATTGCCGACGTTATCCGCATCGTGCACGAGCGAGCCAGCAGCCGCGGGATCACGTTGGTCTCCGAATTGGCTGACGAGGCCGTCGTCATCTGGGCCGACGAGCGCGCGATGAAGCAGATTTTTCTCAACCTCCTATCGAACGCGATCAAGTTTTCGCAGGACGGCGGCAAGGTTCACATCCGGGTGACCACCGGACAGGCCGATTTCGCGGTTATCGAGGTCGAAGATCAGGGCATTGGCATGGATACGGACGAGCAGGAGCGCGCATTGCAGCCGTTCGGGCAGGCAAAGCCGGCGACGACGCGTAATTATGGCGGCACTGGGCTGGGCCTACCGATTACCAAGGGGCTGATCGAGGCGCATGGCGGCGCCTTGACGATCCTCAGCCGCTCCGGCGTGGGCACGACAATCCGGCTGGTGCTGCCGACGCAAGCGCCAAGTCCGGGCTTTGCCGACAGATCGGCGACACGGTCGGATACCGCCTCGGTCGGGTAACAGCGGCCGCGCCCGCTGATCCGGGAGACTTACCGCTCTGAAGAGGCCCGGGCGGTCGCCGCCTCAGGCGATCGTGGTCGTCGGCTTGTCCCGCAGCATCACCCGGAACAGAAAAATCCCCGGGATTATCGCCATGGCGGCGATCGCCAAGGTTCGGAAGCAGCCGGTGTAAGCCGCGAAGACGGCCGTCTGGAAGACGCGCATCGGCGGGGCGCCGGCGAGACCACCATGTTGGTTGAGCGCGCTCAAGCCGCTCTCAATTCTGGCCTGCAGCACCGCCGTCATCGTTGCTACTCCGGCGGCACATCCAAGTTGCCGCGCCAGATTGTATACGCCGGCGGCGTCGGTCCGCAGCTCGGGGCCGAGGGTCGAGAAGGCGAGGGTGCTGAGGGGGGTGAACAACAGCCCGACGCCGACGCCCTGCGCCGCGCTCGTCGCGGCCAGCCACAATTCTCCCCCATCGGACGACACATGCGACATCAATTCGAGCGCGCCTGCCGTGATGACCAGACCCATCGCGAGCAAGGCGCGATGATCGACGTGATCGATCATCTAGCGCATGGCGAGCATCGTCACCATCGTGGCGACGCCGCGCGGAGCAATTGCCAAGCCCGCCTGCGTCGCGTTCCAGCCGAGCGGGCCTTCGCTCAAGGCCGGTACGAAGACAATTGTTGTGAACAGCATGGCGCCGACCAGGAAATTGTAAGCGGCGGCGAGCGAAAAATTGATGTCCCGGAAAACCTCAAATCGGAACAAAAGAAGCCGTGATCGTCGGCTCTGAACCACGATTGCGGCAAAGGCGACCGCGGCCGTGGCGGCTTCGGCGATGGTTTCCAGCGTGGGCGGCCAGATTCGACCAATGCTGCGCTGGAGCGCCAGTTGAAGCGACCCCACCGCGATGACCAGCAGCGAAATCCCGATCCCGTCGATCCTCCCGCCACCGTTCAGCTCCACGCGCGACGGAACCGAACCCAATCCCAAGACCGCGATCGCACCAATCGGCGCGTTGACGGCGAAGATCCACCGCCATGAGGCGAGATCGGTGATGAGGCCGCCGAGCACCGGGCCCAACATCGGCCCGGCCATGATCGTCGCCCCCCATATCGCCAGCATGCGGCCGTGCTCCTGCTTGGGGTAGAGGTCGAGGACGATCGCCTGCGACAAGGGCTGAATGATGCCGGCTGCGGCGCCCTGGACCAGCCGAAAGAAAATCAGCGCGTCCGCGGATCGGTGCCAGCGCACAGAGCGAGGAGGCGATGACGAACAGTCCGATCGCGACGGTAAATACCGGCCGCGCCCCCCAGCGGCGGCGAAACCAGCCGGTCATTATTGCCGTCACCGCAGAGGCGCACAGATAGCTTGTCATCACCCAGGAGCCGAGATCGATCCCGCCGCCCAGGCTGCGTTCGAGTTGCGGCAGCGCGACATTGGCGATGGTGGCGTCGAAGGCCTGCATCGCCGTTGCGATCATCAGGGCAATAGTCGCCTGACGCCGCGCCGACCTCGATAAATCGCCCGCCTCCGCGCCGATCCGGATTTGCACGTCCCGCCATTCCGTCGCCGACGCCGCGCCCGTCGTCGCGCCGCGGCGGGCGTAGCGGCGCGAACGTTTCATCGCGAGATCAGCGACGTTTGGTCACGAAACGGGAGAGTAATTTGGCCCGCCGGGCGACGCGGACGTTCCATCGGCCCCTCCTCGAAGAGATCATCCTCTGGTCAAACCCGGGTACGAATTCGCGCGTAGCTGTCCGCATCTTTGATTTATTGAATGATATTGCGTCCGAATCATCGCCACAACTCCGGTAATTTTATCAAATTGTCCCCGCCTTGATTTTCTCGTGCTTTTTTGCTATTGCGGAGAGCCTAGTTCGCGCGCGTCAGAAAACTGACCCGGCAGGCGTCATAGCAATGTCAAGTTGGGAGTTCTTTCTCGACAGCGATCCGCCGATTTCCGGTCTCGCCTCATCTCGGCCGGTCATCGCGCCCGCGGCGCTTCACCCGGCCAACCGCCGTTCCCCCGGCCGGTGGGCGGACGCCAGCCATAGGCGCGTACATCATGCATGGCGAAGCCTTGCAATTGCGCCAACCCTAGAGTTCTAAAAGTGGCGAGCTTGACGATCGTTGCACGCGCGCAAGCGAAACCTTCGCATTGCGCTAATGTCTCGCCGAGCTTCAGCGAGCTGTCGCCAGCGGCAATTTCGATGCGCTCGCACAGCTGCGCTTCAAGTCGCGTCGGCTAGGGATCGAGACCGGCCAACGTTGCGCTGAGCACGGCGGCGACACCGAAAACCGCGCCGCCGACAATGATAGCGGCGCGCCGATGTTGGAGAGCGGACAGGTAGCGTCCGCGCAAGACCTTGTTCGGCTTGCTCAAGCTGATCGTGAGATAGCCAGCGAGGCCGAGCGCCAGTGGCACGCCGACCAGCGGCAGCGCGAGGCTCACGGCAGAGACGGCGGCAATTACCGCCAGGCGCAAACTCGCCGGTCTCGATATTGGCGAATTGACGATTTCGACCATGGCGCGTAGTAGGGCATGAAACTGTTAAGAAATATTGTGCGATCATGCCTAATGATGCTGCCGCCCTTGTCGTGATCGTCGGAGCGGCAGGATTTCATCCTTGGTTAACCTCCGCGATCTAGCGTAGCAATCGACGACTGCGTCCGAGGATGGAAGTCAATACTGCGAGGGCTTCGGTGAACCGCCTTACCATGTTGGTCACCCCCGATGGACGCTGGGTCCTCGAGGACAGCGCCGAGTTTCTCGCCGCCCTGGGCGATCCCAGCCCGGATTACGACGGCGCGTCTTTTGCTGTAAAGAATCTCGGCTTTGTCAAATTCCAGGTGCTCGACCAGTCGGTGATCGAGATCGAGCTGCACCCGCATAATGTCGAGCTTCCGGCGCTGCTCGCGGTGCAGCAGCAGCTGTTGACCTCGACGGTCAGGCTGTTCCGCATCAAATATTTCACGACCTCGTGGCAATCCGAGATTCTGTCAGCCCCGGATCTAGCGGTGTCACGGCTATCTGAACTCTGTGCGCCAAAATTTGTGCCCGCGGCCAAGGATCGCTTCCTCGTCGAACCTCAAGATTATTCCAAACTGTATGATGGCGACGAGGGTCCGCTTCACATGCTCGCGCAAAAGTGGAGAATGTCGTTTGGTCTCTTTCATCCCGGCGTGATTTCCTTCGCGATCAAGCAGCAACTCCTCTCGCGCATGATGATCTTCGGGGTGACGCCCGACCGGGATGATCCAGTCTTCCGCTTTATTGGCGATGGGTTTAAGTGGCTCAAGAGCGATTATCAATTCTACGGGATTGGGGAGAGCGTCGAAAATCAGCTCGACAAAGATTACGGCGGGTGGGTTTCGGAGTTCTATAAGAGCGTGGCCAGAACAGGCCAGCCACGCTATGACCACGTCACCGCTGCAATCCGGGTCGCCCCGGGCGAGCCGAAATTATATACGACACGCTATGAGCGGCTGTTGCTGCCGTGGAAGACATCATCCGCTGAGGTTTTCGTCTCGATGTTGTCGAAGAAGTTGGCCGACGGGGACATCGAGGATTTCGGCACAGCCCATGCGGAAAACTCCCTCATGAGGATGGCAGCGAAGTCGTCGTAAGCTTCCGCCGCGGATACGCTGAGCAGCACGTTGTCGATGGCGCCTGTCGGTGCGCCCGGGAAAATAATACTACGGCTCGCATGTTTATATCCGTAGCCAGCGGCTACGCCTTTCTCGACGAGAACGGGTGCGACGATGGAAATGCCCCAATCGACCGGCCAGCGCGCCAGCGCATACGCTCGACCGATCCTGGGTAGCAGCTCCGACAGTCGCTTTCTGCGGAAATCGGGCCGCACCCAAGCTGATCCGCCGTAAACCACAACGCCGGTTATCAGCTTTGCATCCGACGCCGTCACCACGCAAGGCTGACCCTGGTCAGACCCGCCGTACAACATGTCGTTGGCCTCATGTTCCAGCGTCGTCTCAGGCCAGTAATGCACACGCCCAGCATGGGTGGCCACGATCTCGCCATGCTCGTTTTCGCCGGAGACCCAGTATGAGTTTTCTGCCGTAAGGTCACAATGTTCAGAGTTGAACATCCTCATCAATGGGTACCAGGTTCCGTTAGCGACCTTTTGTTTATTTAAATATAACAGCTCACCGAAATCGTAGCGCAGCCGCAGCCGGATGCCCAGTTCCCGCGCCGCCTTGTCTCCCTCGAGCACAAAGCGTGCGAGCAGTGGCGCGGGCCCGTATTTAATCGTCAGCGCATCCGGCAAGCGCAGGTTGTTCTCTGGAACGATGTTCGGATAGATCAGGCTCATCGCGGTGCTCCCAGTCTGAGAACGCAGTTGCCGCCAGGTTTGCGGCTCGGTGATCGCTAAAAGGTTGCTAGAATATTACCGTCTTTCGGTAGAATGTCAATAATAAATTACCCTACACAACGGATACGCGATTGTGATGACGCCATTTATAGTAAATCTGGTTCTGAAGATATAAGAGTATTGGACGTGTATTTGACGAATTACTGACATCATCATCGGAAAACGTCGCCGCCAGGCGAATGAGGACGCGTTGTTGACGCCTTCTGGACGACTCCGGGTCGCGCTGGGGGTCGAACGCGCCTGTAAAGGCGGGCTCCTTCGGACTCCCCCGATCTACGTCTATCACCCCGGCCACGGATTCAATTGCGACGCCCGCGGTTCGTACGAGCCACGCCAAGCTCGCCTTGCGCTACAGGCTGGAGTACTTCAAGCACCACGTCGGCTGAAACCCCAATCCCCGGAGCGCGAATGAGCAGCAAGGACGAATTGAAGCGCGCGGTGTGCGAAGCGGTCGACCGCCACGCCGACGCCATCATCGATCTCGGCGAAACCATCCTGCGCAACCCGGAGACCGGGTTCAACGAGGTAAAAACCGCCGCTCTGGTCGCCCAGCGGATGAATGCGCTCGAGCTGGCGCCGCGCACCGGCCTGGCGCTGACTGGGGTCAAGGGTCGTCTCTCGGGCCGCGCGCCGGGACCGCGGCTCGCCCTGATCGGCGAACTCGATAGCCTGCGCACCTCCGAGCATCCGCTCGCCGATCCGGCGACCGGGGCGGCGCATAGCTGCGGCCATAACGCGCAGATCGCCGGGATGTTGGGTGCAGCGATGGCGCTGACCGACGCCAAGATCGCCGACCACCTCGCCGGCGAGATCGTCTTTTTCGCGGTGCCGGCCGAGGAATTCATCGATGTCGAGGAGCGGCTTGGCCGCGTCGCCAAGGGCGAGATCGAATTCATGCTCGGCAAGCCCGAACTCGTCGCCAAGGGCCATTTCGACGATGTCGACATGGCGATGATGATCCACACCGGCGCGCATGATGGTCTGAAGCCGCGCTCGGCGATCGCCGAATCGTCGAACGGCGCCGTGGTCAAGCAGATCCGCTTTCTCGGGCGGGCGGCGCATGCCGGAGGGGCGCCGCAGCGCGGCATCAACGCGCTCAACGCGGCGATGATCGCAATGAACGCGATCGCTGCTCAGCGCGAGACCTTTTGGGAAAAGGACACGATCCGCATCCACCCGATCATCACCAAGGGCGGCGATGCGGTCAGCGTCGTCCCGGCCGAGGTCACGATGGAGACCTTTGTCCGCGGCGCCTCGCTCGAGGCGATCGTCGACGCCAACCGCAAGGTCGACCGCTGTCTGCGCGCCGGCGCCATGGCAATGGGCGCCGAAGTCGAGATCCACACGATCCCGGGCTATCTGCCGCAGCGCAACGACGTCAGGCTAGGGCGGATCTTCGGAGACAATGTCGAAGCCATCTTCGGGCCCGGCGAGTTCGCGATCGGCGGCCATCGCACCGGCTCGACCGATATGGGCGATCTGGCGCATCTGATGCCGGTCATCCATCCTTATGTCGTCGCCGCCGAAGGCCGCGCCCACGCCGCCGACTGGCATATCAACGAGCCACAACACGGCTATCTGACCCCAGCCAAGCTGCTGGCAATGACCGCGATCGACTTGCTCTATGGCGACGCTGCGCCGGCCAAGGATATCCTCGCCAATTTCGCGCCGGCGATGACCAAGGAAACCTATCTCGCCTTCCAGCGCGGCCTGTTCAAAAAGGAGCGCTACGCGCCGGCGGACTGATCGGCCATCGCCGTCACCGCCGTGATCAGCAGTCGACCACTCGCCGATCCTTGGAACTTGTGTCCGCGGACCGGGCGTTGCATTGATTCACAATCGAGCCCCGATATGCGCGAAGGTGAGGACGATGCAGAGCCAATGGTCGGATGCGGAGGCCGAGCGGTTGGTCGATGACTACGCCGGTCGGGCCGTCGGGCGCGACCTCGCGCTGCGCGTCTATACCTCGCGCCTGCTCGGCCGAGACCCGAAGCTCGTGTTGCACGGGGGTGGCAACACCTCGGTCAAGACCGTCGTCAGAGACCTTCTTGACGAGGAGGCCGAGGTGCTTTGCGTCAAGGGCAGCGGCTGGGACATGGCGGCGATCGAGCCGGCCGGGCTCCCGGCAGTGCGGCTCGCCCCGCTGGGCAAATTGCGCGCCCGCGAGACCTTGTCGGACGAGGAGATGGTGCGGGTGCAGCGCGCCAACCTGATCGATCCCGGCGCGCCCAACCCGTCGGTCGAGACCTTATTGCACGCCTTTCTGCCGCACAAATACGTCGACCACACGCATTCGACCGCAGTGTTGAGCCTCGCCGACCAGCCTGATGCGGCCGAGCGCTGCGCCGATCTCTACGGCCAGCGGATGGGGCTCGTGCCCTACATTATGCCGGGCTTTCTGTTGGCCAAGGCGGCGGCCGAAATCTTCGAGACCGATCCCACGGTCGAGGGGTTGGTGCTGCTGAAGCATGGCATCTTCACCTTTGGCGAGAACGCGCGCGAAGCCTATGAGCGCATGATCGCCGCGGTCTCGCTGGCCGAAGAATTCCTGGCGCGGCGCCGCAAGAGTGTGTTTGCGCCCGCCAGCCTACCCGCCGCGATCGCCACTGCAGCCGAGGTCGCGCCGATCCTGCGCGGCGCCTGCGCCATCCCCTCGCCAACCAATGCCGGCGCCTACAAGCGGCTCATCCTCGACTTACGCACCAGCCCGGCGGTGCTCGACTACGTCAACGGCGCCGAGCTCCGGCGCTACGGCCAGGCCGGCGTCGCCACCCCCGACCACACGATCCGCACCAAGAACTACCCGCTGATCGTGCCGCCGCCCGAGGCCGGCCGTCTCGACCGGTTCAAGACCGCGGTGCGCGAGGCGGTCGATCGTTTCGCCGTCGACTACCACGCTTATTTCGCCCGCCATAACGCGCGCCAGGCGGTGTCGAAGCGCGAACTTGACCCGATGCCGCGGGTCGTCCTGGTGCCGGGGCTAGGGCTCTTCGGGCTCGGCGGCAATGCCAGAGACGCCGGGGTCGCCGCCGACCTCGCTCTGTCGACGATCGAGACCGTGACCGATGCCGAGGCGGTCGGGCGGTTCGAATCGGCCAGCGAGGCCGATCTCTTCGACATCGAATACTGGTCGCTCGAACAGGCCAAACTCGGCCAAGCCGCCGAAAAGGCGCTTGCCGGCCAGATCACGGTGGTGACCGGCGGCGCCGGCACCATCGGGTTCGCCACTGCGCGCGCGATGGTCCATGCCGGGGCCGAGGTGGCGTTGCTCGACATAGACGGCAAAGCGGCTGAGGCGGCTGCCAAAAAGCTCGGCGGGACGGCGCTTGGCCTCGCCTGCGACGTGACCGCGCCCGCCTCGGTTCGCGCGGCATTCGACCGGGTCGCGGAACAGTTCGGCGGCGTCGACATCGTCGTCTCCAATGCCGGCGCTGCCTGGCAGGGGCGCATCGGCGAGGTCGACGACGCCGTGCTGCGCCGCAGCTTCGATTTGAATTTCTTCGCCCATCAGACGGTCGCGCAGAACACTGTCCGGATTATGCTGGCGCAAGGGACCGGCGGCTGTCTACTGTTCAATGTGTCGAAGCAGGCGGTCAACCCCGGCCCCAATTTCGGCCCCTACGGCCTGCCAAAGGCCGCGACCCTTGCCCTCGTGCGGCAATACGCGCTCGATTACGGCGCCGACGGCATCCGCGCCAACGCCGTCAACGCCGACCGCATCCGGAGCGGCCTGTTGTCGCCGGAAATGATCGTCGCCCGCGCCCAGGCACGCGGCGTCAGCGAGGCCGATTACATGGCCGGCAACCTGCTTGGTCGCGAGGTCGCGCCCGACGACGTTGCCCAAGCCTTCCTGCACCACGCCCTGGCGCTCAAGACCACCGCCGACGTCACCACCGTCGACGGCGGTAACATCGCCGCGGCGCTGCGCTGAGCCGCAGGCGAGGATCAGGGTATGGGCACCGCTCCGAAGTACGTCGTCATCGACCCCGCCACCGGCAAAATCGACCGCCGCATCTTCAGCGACGAGGCGATCTACGACGACGAGATGGAGAAGATCTTCGGGCGCGCCTGGCTGATGATCGGGCACGAGAGCCTGGTGCCCGCGACCGACGATTTCTTCCACACCTATATGGGCGAGGACCCCGTCATCCTGACCCGCGACGGGCAGGGCCGGCTCCACGCGCTGCTAAACATGTGCCGCCACCGCGGCAACCGCGTGTGCCGCGCGACGACGGCAACGCTAAGCGCTTCATGTGCACCTATCACGGCTGGACCTACCGTAACGACGGCGCCCTCGAGTACGTCCCCGGCGAGTCCGAGGCCTATTATGACACGCTCGACAAGCCGTCCCTCGGTCTGATCGAGGCCCGCGTCGAGACCTATGCCGGGATCGTCTTCGCGACCTGGGCCAAGGACGCCCCAAGCCTCGAAGCCTATCTCGGCGATGCGCGCTGGTATCTCGACACCGTGTTTAATCGGCGCGACGGCGGCATGCAGGCGCTCGGCCCGATGAAGTGGCTCGAGCCGGTCAACTGGAAGACCATGGCGGACAATTGTTCTGACAATTACCACGTCCCGACCAGCCATCTCTCCAGCGCCCGGGTCCAGAGCCGCTTCCTCGGCCGCCCGCGGCTGTCGCATGAGGACGAGTTCGAGAGCCCCAACAAGCACGTCTTTGTCAACGGGCACTCGATCACTTTCCGCGACGCGGACGACAACGCCCCCCGCTACGTGCACGGCATGTCGAGCGACACGTTCCGGCTGTTCCAGGAATACCACGATACGACGATGCCCGAGGTCGAGCGGCGGCTCGGCACGCTGCGCGCGCGCCGGGTGCAGCTCGGCAACCATTCGATCTTCCCGAACGGGATCCTCGGGCTGCGGCTGGCCTTGCCGCGCGGCCCGCTGAAGACCGAGTTCTGGCACTTCGTGCTGGTGGACCGGGACATGCCGGAGGAGCTGAAGCGCGCGATCCGCATCGGCAGCCAGGCCAACAACGGTGCCGCCGGCATGTTCGAGCAGGACGACGTCGACAACTGGCGACAGGTGACTGCCGCGAGTACGAGCCGCCTCGGGCGCCGGCACCCACAGGATCTGTCGATGGGTATCGGGCACGCCGGGCCGCATCCCGATTATCCGGGGCTGGTCTCCGAGCGCTACATCTCGGAGAACAACCAGCGCCTCTTCTATAAGCGCTGGGAGGGGTTCATGAACGCGGGCAGCTGGGCCGACATCCCGCTCGACCCGATCAAGGCCCGCTTCGACGGCACCGCGACCATCCGCGGCTAGCGGGCTTTTCAGAAATGGATCACAGCCGATTGCCCAGTTTTATCCTCTCCCCCGCCGGCCGGGAGAGGGCAGGGTAAGGGGGGCTGACACGCCGAGGCGCGGCAATACCCGCCTCACCCTCCCATCGCTTAGCGATGGGCCCCTCCCTCTCCCCCCCGAAGGGCGGAGAGGGGATGCGTCGGCCGGCTCCGCCACGTCTGCTCGCCGGGCGGCGATCCGGTGAAAACCAAACCCGTGCCGGAAGCGGCCAAGCCCATGGCGCTGACGTCGCAGCAGGCGCTGTGGTTCGAACTGATGCAATTCTACATCGGCGAGGCCTGGCTGCTCGACGAGCGCAGGCTCAAAGAGTGGCTCGATCTCTTCACCGACGATGTCCTCTACTTCATGCCCCGCCGCAAGAACGTCCCGCGCCGGGAGGCGCACCGCGAGCTCACGCCACTCGGCGATCTGGCGATCTTCGAGGAGGACAAGCGCTATCTCGAGATGCGGGTGGCCCGGCTTGATACCGGGATGGCCTGGGCCGAGGATCCCCCGTCGCGCACCCGTCACCTGATCGGCAATCTCGAGGCCGCACCGCTGGAGAAGGGCGAGGTCGAGGCCCGGACCGCGTTTCTGGTCTATCGCTCGCACCTGGAGACGGATCATCAGCTCCTCTCCGGTTGCCGCGAGGATCTGCTGCGCAAGGTGAACGGCGCGTGGAAGGTAGCAAGGCGCACGATCGTTCTCGACGCCAACGTCCTCCTCGACAAGAACCTCAGCGTCTTCCTCTAGGCCAGCCGGGGCCACCCGCGTACCGCGGCCGGTTACCAATAGGTGATAATCCGGGTCAAGGGAGGATCAAGATTATGAGCGACACGACCGACAAATTCCAAGGTGGCTGCTTGTGCGGTTCCGTTCGTTTTATTGCGACTGGTCAACCGAAAGGAGTATATTGGTGCCATTGTCAGAGTTGCCGCAAGCACAGCGGTGCGCCTGCATCGGTTTTTGTCGCATTCGAACACACGGCTTATACCGTCACGCGAGGCGAGATAACGAAGTTCGATTCGACGCCGGGGCGAACCCGTCGCGGGTTCTGCGTCCGCTGCGGATCGACATTGACCTGCGAAAGCGCGGGCTTGCCGACCGAAACGCATTTCCATATCGGCGCGTTTGATCGCGCGGCCGAGCTTAAGCCCACGCGGCATGTATTCCCTGAGGAACACCTGCCTTGGTTACCCATCGCCGACTGACGGCGCAGCCCGGAGCAAGAGATCGCGCACCGACGCTTCCAGCTGATTTGCTATTTCGATTTCGACCGGCCAACGGCAGCGCGAGATACGGGCGCCCTTTTTGCAGCGCCCGATGCGGGGCCGCTGGAGAACGGCGAGGTCGAGGCCAGGACCGCGTTTCTGGCGTACCGCTCGCATCTGGAGAACGATCATCAGCTCCTCTCCGGCTGGCGCGAGGATTTGCTACGCAAGGTCAACGGCGCGTGTAAGGTGGCCCGGCGCATAATCGTGCCTGACATCAACGTCCTGCTCGACAAGAACCTCAGCGTCTTTCTTTAGGCCAGCCGAGGTTACCTTCGTACCGGGGCGCGCGACGACAACCGCGCCTAACCTAGGCGGAGCGCTGCTCGACCAGCCCCGAACTGTCGGGACGGTAGCCTTCCGCCTGCGGCTTGCTGGCGGCGACCACGATGTCGCGCTGCGTATCGTCGATGGTGAGGACGCCCTCGGCTCCGTTGGACAATGGGATGTACTGTCTAAAGGAACCGGAGCCAGCTCATGTGCAGGGGGACGGCGCGACCGTGAATGTCCCGACATTGATGGAATTGGCCACCCCTTCGACCTGGATCGTAACCGGAACGGTGCTAGTCCCAGCGGCAGCTGGAACCCAAACGTCTATCTGGTTGTCGCTAGGGATCGTAAACACGGCGGCAACGTTACCGAAATTCACGTTTGTCGTTCGGCTAAGTCCCGAGCCTCCAATGTACACCTCGCACCCGCCGCCGGCGTTCGCCGTAATCGTCCCAGAGGGAGTGACGGGGGAGAACATTACGGTCCCAAATCGGCTGTCAACCCAGAGCGCTCCGACCTGGATAGGAATAGCAGCTGGTCCCGATGATGGGCCGCTCTGCGACGTCGCGGTGATAGTTGTGCTGTTGCTCTGCGTCTGGGTCGGAGACGTGAGCAGGGAAAACGTAATTCCCGAGCCGCTAGTTTGGCTGGAACCGACGGTTCCGGAGGCGATAGGTTGTAGGCCGAAGCTGGCTGTGTCTCCCGATGTTGAAGAAATTTGCGACGTAGAAGAGGTGCCCGTAGACTGACCGACACTGACGCCCGCCGAGGTCACGTTTTGGATGGCCGTCGACCCAGCATGCTGAGAGATTCCCTTCGCCAGCCCGACGGCTGCCCATGAAGGCTCGGACGTGTGCTGACCATTCATGTAAAACGGGTCGAGTGTGAGCAGGCTGGCGCACTCATAGGGAGTTAGGGTGGTGTTGCTCGGGCTATCAGTGAGTGGAGCAATTCCCTCGGCGCATAGGTATAGCTCGAACGCCGACACCTGCAGCACACCTTGGTTGCCGGCCACTGGCAGGGCCTGTATCGCTCCGGGAGATGCAGTTCCCGCGAAGTCCCAAATGTAGATTACAGGATCCACGGCCAGGTCAAACAGATCGTTCCAGAAAGGGGATTGGAAGACTGCTGCAGATCCCACCGCCATCCACCAGCATTCGGGACCAGACGTGCCAGCATCTAGCACAGCTACGCGAGCTTGAAATATTGGCTGTTTGGCGCCGCTCGTACAGGCTGCGGGAGGCGTGGGATCTTGTATCTGACGGGTTCGGAATACACAGATAGGCGTTGCCGTCCGGTGGATTTGGCTGAACGAGGTCGAGTTCTTCGCTTTGACAGTACGGGGTGTTGGCCTGTCTTGTTTCAAGAATTGGCTTGACCTGCGAAAGGACGTTTGAGGCCCACACGACAGTCGAGATATTAACCAACCGGTAGAAGCACGATATTCTGGAACTGGACCTGCCCCGGCAGCTGCGAATGGAGCCAGCCCCCTGCGACGAGCATGAAGGCGCCCGTGATAGTGTCCAAGGGCAATAGGGTGGTAACCAAGTTGCCTGGTGCATTCAGAATTTGCATTGGCGCATTATTGGGGTTGTTGATGGTCAGCGTTACAACGACGGCGCTTGTATGGTGGTTCTGAAAGAAATGCGAGGTCGCTACAAAGGGATTCATAGGTCATTACCTCCTAGCGTGCGCCCCTCGGTTGAAGTTCCTCCGGGGCCGAACCTTTCATGATGGCTTCGCTCCCGCCGCCTGCATTGATCCAGATCAATTCGCAGGTGGGTCGGCTCGGTTGCAACCGCATGTTCTCGCGGCTTGGGTCGTTCAGGGCCGGGCGAGTGACCCGGCTGCCCCCCCGAGGGGCGATTGGCCATCAGGTAGCGATCGCCGCCGGTGGCGATGTGCGAGCCGCCCATGACGAACTTGCCGACCCGCTCGGGGTAGGTAATGGCTGTCACGTCGGAGGTCGGGCAATGGTGGAAATTTAGTCTCCAGCCGCCCCTCTCAATACCCCTGCAGGAAGGCGAGGACCTGCGCGGTCCACTCGGCCGGCTTCTCGAAGGGCGGCCAGTGCCCGCAATTGTTGAGCAGCACGAGGCGCGAGTCGGCGATGTGGTTGAGGATCGCGATCGACACCTCGAACGGCACCATCCGGTCGTAGCGGCCGTGGATCAGCAGGACCGGCGCGTGGATGCCGGCGAGGTCGGGGGTGTAGTCGTGCGGCAGGCTCACCGATTGCCGGCGCGCCTCGATGAACTCGGGCGACCAGGTGTGCGCGCGGTGGATGTAGTCCACCAGCTCGTCGGTCACCAGGCTCTCGTCGTCGATGTGCACGCGCAGATAGCGCCGGATGTTCTCGCGGCTCGGGTCGGCGATGGCCTGCTGGGTGGCCCGGCTGCCCTCCGAGGGGCGATTGGCCATCAGATAGCGGTCGCCGCCGGTGCCGATATGCGAGCCGCCCATCACGAATTTCTCGACCCGCTCGGGATAGGTGATCGCCGCCACCATCGCCGACTGCCCGCCCTGCGAATTGCCGACCCAGCGTGCCCGCGCGATGCCGAGAGCGTCGAGCAGCGCGACCGCGGTGCGCGCCTGCACCGCGTGCACCCCCTCGCGGTAGACGATCGGACCGGTCTTCGAAAAGTTCGGCAGGTCCATCAGGATGCAGCGGAAATGCTGCGACAGCGCGCCGACCGCCTTGTGAAACGTGATCCACGCGGTGGTGCCGGGACCGTAGGAGTGGAGGAACAGCACCGGCTCGCCCGGCGCCGACATCGTGGTAGTGCACATTCATGCCGCCGGCCATGATGGTCTTGGCTGTGCCCGCCTCGGTCAGGCCATTCGACGCGATGAACGGCATCTCTTCCTCCCTGTAGCCGTCTACCGTGAGACACTAACGGCCTGGATAACTCACGGCGATGCCGGCGCGGACATCCTGCTGGATGCCGTATTGCGGAAACGGGTAGCGCAGCCCGTTCTTGGCCAGCGCCTCCATGCCGGCGATCGCCTTGTCAGGTAGTCGGGCGGCAGCGCCATCAGCATCTCGTCGTCGAGCACCCCGCCATAGCGGCGCTCGGCAAAGCACGGGATCGACAGGCTCGGCTCGCGGGTTTTGAGCGCGCGGCCCCAGGAATCGGCGCACGCCGAACTCGCCGACGACGCTCCAGTCGAAGCGCTTGTAGCCGGCCCATTGCAGCCCGTTGATAAAATAGATCATCGCCCCCGGAGTTGCGTAGAACAGCGCGATGTCGGGCGGGTCCAGCCGGCCGCTGACGCGAGCGGCGCCACCGCCACTGCCTCGAAACGGCCGTCGGGCACGCATTCCATTGCCGCCTGATGGGCACTGGCGTCGTTCGGCGCGAGCTGTACCACACGCCGACCATGTGTCGCCCGAATGCCACACCGTCATCCTTGGCGATGCCGAGCCCGACCACCGCCCGGCACTGCGCGCCGACCAGATCTTCACGGTGATGCCCACGGTCCAGCCGAGCCGCGCGGCCTGGGCCACCATCTGGTCGAGAGTGTGCACGGACTTTCGGCCGGCGGATGCTTCGGGATCGCCTCCATCTCCTCGCGGCGCTCGAACAGTTTCATGCCGAACGGGATCGAACGCAGCTTCAACAGGCGCTCCAAATCGGCGACGAGCTGGTCCAGTCGGTGGTCATATCTGCATTCCTGCGCGGGAGTTGGCGTCGTTGCCGGCTGCCGTCGTCATCATTTAGCACAGTTTGCCTAACGCATGGGCCTTTGGGCGGCCGCGCTCAGCGCTCCTGCTCATTTTTTGTGCGATGCATTCTAACTGGTCATTGTTCTTTGCTTTAAAGCAAGAATTTTTCTGTTGCGATGCAGCATAACTCGGGGATAATTAGCGTACGCAGGGATAAGAGGTCCGGACATGACCGACACGCTGTTCACGCATCAGAAGGCGAATGCTCCCGGAGGCCCGCTATGCCGAGGACGGCCTGCGCGCCTTTTTCGCCTATCGCGACATGGGGATCATCGACGCGACCCACGGCAGATTGCGCGTGCAGCTGGTCCGCGCCGCGCGCAAGGCCTCGGAGGCCAAGGGCGGCACCGGCTTTCATATGCACACTGCCGATGTCCATGTCGTCTACATGGTCCGCGGCTGGGCCAAGTTCGACTATGACGGTGTCGACACCCTGGTCGAGGCCGGCGACTGCGTGCACCAGCGGCCGGGCATCGTCCACAATCTCTACGACTGGTCGGACGACATGGAATTCATGGAGATCATCGCCCCGGCCGATTTCGAAACGACCGAGATCACCCCGCCAGCAGTCGTCGCCGCACGCTAGTCGAGCCGGGCGCCCCGCACAGCGGACGCGCGTCAGTCGCTGGCGTAGACGACGTTGCGCAGCATCGGATAGATAAAGCTGTTCCAGCGCTGGCCGTTGAAGACGCCGTAATGGCCGACGCCGGTCTGCACGTGATGGCGCTTCATATAGGGCCGCAACCCGCTGCACAATTCCTGGGCAGCCAAGGTCTGGCCGACCGCGCAGATGTCGTCGCGCTCGCCTTCGACCGTGAACAGCGCCGTGCGCCGGATCGCCCGCGGATCGACCCGCCGCCCGCGCCATTCGAGCCGGCCCAACGGCAATGCGTGCTCCTGGAACACCGCGCGCACGGTCTGCAGATAGAATTCGGCCGGCAAATCCATGACCGCCAGGTACTCGTCGTAGAATTTGCGGATCGCCGCCGCCTTTTCCTCCTCGCCATTGGCGATATGGCAGAACAGGTCGAGCTGGGCCTTGACGTGCCGGTCGAGGTTCATGCTCATGAACGCGGCGAGCTGGGTGAAAGCCGGGATAGACGCGGCGCCAGGCGCCGTTGTAGCGCGGCGGCACGACATCGATCAGGTTGCGCTCGAACCAGCCGATCGGCCGGCTGGTCGCCAGCCGATTGACCTCGGTCGGGTTGATGCGGGTGTCGATCGGGCCCGCCATCAAGGTCATGCTGCGCGGCTGTGCCGGGTGGTCGTCCTCGGCCATGATCGCGACCGCCGCCAGCACCGCGACGCAGGGCTGGCACACCGCGACGACATGCGCGCCGGGGCCCATGACTTCGAGAAACGTGATGACGTGGTCGATGAAGTCGTCGAAACCGAAACTGCCGTGGCGCAAGCCGATGTCGCGCGCATTGTGCCAATCGGTGATGTAGACGTCGTGCTCGGCCAGCATCGTGCGCACGGTGCCGCGCAGCAGGGTCGCGAAATGGCCCGACATCGGCGCCACCAGCAGCACCCGCGGCTGCGCCGCCTCCATGTCCTTTTCAAAGCGCAACAGGGTGCCGAACGGCGTGCGGTGGACCTCGACCTCGCGCACCGCGACCGGCCGGTTGGCGACCTCGACATGGTCGATGCCAAAGGCCGGGCGGCGATGGCTCAACCCGGCGCGGGCGATCAGCTCACAGAGGGCGGCGACGGCGCGCTGCACTGCGTTGCGGGAAATTCCGGGCAGCGGGTGCGTCAAGCGCCGCGGCAGCCATATTGGCCAGCCCGCGCAACGGCGCGACCGTGTCGGCATAGGTTTGAAAGTTCTGGTAAATCATCGCGCGCCATCCGCTCTCCGGCCAAACCACGCAGATTAGTGGATTGGACTCGCGATTGCGAGATGGTTTGGCGCGAAATCGCGGGTGTGGGACAATCGGTGGCACGCCACGTGTATGCCATGCCATGGAAAGGAGCACGGCGATGGCCGAGGCCATACTGACGATCAGCAGCAAGAACTATTCCTCCTGGTCGCTGCGCGGCTGGCTGTTGTGCAGGATGGCCGGGCTGGACTTCGTCGAGCAGGCCGTGCCGGTCGACGACCCGGCGAACCGCGCCGAGCTGTTGCTGCTGTCGCCGTCGATCCTGGTGCCGTGCCTGACGCATGACGGCATCAGGGTGTGGGACACGCTGGCGATCGCCGAATATCTGAACGAAGTTAAGCCCAAAGCCGGGCTGCTGCCGGCAAAGCGCGCGGCGCGCGCCCGCTGCCGCTCGATCTGCGGCGAGATGCATTCGGGTTTCAGCAATCTGCGCTCGGCATTGCCGATGAACCTCAAGGCGCGCCACCCGGGCTTTAAGGTATGGTCGGGGGCGCAGGCCGATATCGACCGCATTGCGACGATCTGGCGCGAATGCTTTGCCGAGCATGGCGGGCCGTATCTGTTCGGGAATTTGACGATGGCCGACGCGATGTATGCGCCCGGTCGTGACCCGCTTTCAGACCTACGACGTAAAGCTCGACCGCGACTGCGGCGCCTATTGCGAGCGCATCATGGCGTTGCCCGACATGATCGCCTGGCGCGAGGCCGCGCTGATCGAGCCCGACGAGCTCGAAGAACTCGACATGGAGTTCTAAGCGCGACGTGTCGGTGACAACTGCCCTGTGCTGGTGCGTGCCGTACAGCCGGGATCGCCCTACCCACGGGTTGGCGCGGGCAACCGTCTCCGCTTGGTTCGCGTCGCTTGCACGCTCAGCCACCCCTGCCCCGCTGTGCTAAAAGGATGTGCCCAGCTCTGAGGCCGGGCGCAAATGGTGACCGGCGCCAGGGCGTCGTCGAGGAGCAAGTTTCGATGTCCAGTACCACGCCGCTATCCGGCCTCGTTGTGATCGAGATCGGTCAGAGTGTTGCTGCGCCTTATGCGGGCATGATCCTCGGCGAGCTCGGCGCCGAGGTGATCAAAGTCGAGAACCCGCGCACCGGCGACGCCGCCCGCGGCTGGGGGCCGCCCTTTGCCGAAGGTGCCGCAACCTGCTTTCACGCGGTCAACCGGGCGAAGCGCGGGATCACGATCGACCTCGCCGCACCCGGCCGAAGTCGAAAAGCTGAAGGCGCTGATCCTCGGCCGCGCCGATGTGGTGATTCACAATCTCAAATTCGGCGCGCTCGACCGTTACGGTCTGTCGGCTGAAGCGCTGACTCGCCCAGAAGCCGAGCCTGGTCTATTGCAATCTCGGCGCGTTCGGCGCGGTCGGGCCGCTGCGTGAGCGGCCCGGCTACGACCCGCTGATGCAGGCCTATGGAGGGCTGATGAGCCTGATGGGCGAGGATGGGCGACCGCCGGTGCGAGTCGGCGTGTCGATCGTCGATCTCGCCACCGGGATGTGGTCGGTGATCGGCATTCTCGCGGCCTTGCAGGAACGTGCGGCGCACCGGCTCGCGGCGGGGTGGTCGACACCTCGCTCTACGAGACGGCACTCGCCTGGATGACGATCCCGATCGCGGCCCATCTAGTCAATGGCGAGATCCCGACGCGGCAGGGATCGGGGGTCGACATGATCGTGCCTTACCAAGCCTTTGCCGCAGCCGATGGCTACATTATGGTGGCGGCCGGCAACGACAATCTGTTTCGCCATCTATGTACGGCGATCGCCCGCCCCGATCTCGCCGAGGACCCGCGCTTTCGCACCAACAAGGACCGGGTAGTCAACCGCCAAAGCCTGATCCCGATCCTCGAAGATATTTTCGCGGCCGAGCCGATCGCCGCCTGGGCGGCCCGGCTCGATGCGGCCGGAATTCCCGAACGGCCCGATGCAGACGGTCGACCAGGTGGTCGCAGATGCCCAGACCGTGGCCCTCGGCATGATCCAGCGTCTCTCGGTGAGTTCCGCCGATCCCGCCCGCTGTCGTTGGTGGGCCTGCCGCTGTCCTTCGACGGCGTCCGCCCGCCCTTCGCCAAATCGGCCCCGGCGCTCGGGGAAGACAATATCGAGATCCTCGACCGCGGCCGATGACCGTCCGCCGGCGAGCCGAATCGTCCTCCCATCCTTTTTGGCGCGGCGCTAAGCGCATGCTCCCAGTTCGCCGCACCGGGATCCTCGCCAAGCGCCGGAGGCAAAGTCCCGCCTGGTCGAGGTACGCGAGCACTTGTCGGGGCGATTTATCGCGCTGATTGGGCGGAAGGCACAGCATGCGCCGCCTTATCTCGGCACTCCCGGGCACCAATTTTTATTGCCTGCGCAGCTTTGTCGACCGCAAGACCGGCGAGACTGCCGATCAGCTCTATGTTTCCGACAGCTATGACGGGCACCGAACGCAATTGGGACGCGGCGCGTGACGCGACCGGGCAGGCGCTGGTCTTTATCCCGGTCCAGCCGCGATAAAATTGCTTGCGAGGGCGGCTGCTCCTATGCCGAGGAATTCGCCGCAAATATCCCCGAAAGTACGTTGCGGGCAAACCCTATGGGCTTGGCCGTAACCTTTACCGACCGTGCAGGCGACGCGCAAGACGATTACCCTGTCCGCCGACCAGATCGCGGCGCAGCTCGCGGCCGTCGATGCGCAGCAGAATGCCGTGTCGCCCCCCGCTGCAGCGGCCGAACCGCCGTTAGCGACGGCTCACCAGCCGTAATAGGAGGCCTCGGCCCGCTCGATCCCGTTCTGCAAATCCGCCGAGCACGACAGCGGAGCCGGTCTCGTCAGGTCGACCGCTCCGGCGCAGTTCGGATCGTGTCGTGGGATGACCGCGCCCGCGAGCATCGCTTGGTGCGGCGAGGCCCCATGCAGCGAGGCCACGGCCTGAACCGCGGCAAACAGCGCCACGAAGACGATCGCGACCACCCAGGCCGAGGCGATCACCCGCCAACCGCCCAAATAGCGCTCTGCAATACCCCCGCTCGCCCTCTTCCTCGATATATTCCGGCATAGCCAACACCCACACGCTCTTGCTGCAACGCAATATGTAGGCAAATGCCTCTGATCTAGATAGGCCACCCCCGGCATGGCTGCCTTGCGCATCTCATATATGTGAATAATGCTTATGCACGATATTCATAATCGAATTTCGCGCCGCGCTGCCGTAGCAACTCAGCCGCGTCGGGCGGTGTGCAGCACGTTTTCGCATAGGATTAGGGCAAAGCCCGCGGACAGCGCGATCGCGCTGAAGCGCGGCGCGCTCTGCCACCAGGGTCGGGTCGCCGCCCGATATGGCGATCCAGATAGCCAGCGCGGCAGAAAACCGCGCGTCCTCGACGAATAGGCCGAGGATCTCATGCCCGATCGCTTTGATCCGGTCCATCGAACCCGCTCCTCAAGCTCCCAGCGACAGTGCGGCCTGGCGGCGGACGCGGCGAATTGCCCCAACATTGAGCAGGGCGACGGCCAGGAAGCCGGCAATCAGCCCGAGCACCGACAAATCACCGCCAGGCCATTGGACGCCGTAGCCTTCGCCGATCCAGAAGGTGCCAAAGCTCGACAGCATGACGCCGACTGCGAATTTGAGCATGTTTTCCGGCGCCCGCGCCAATGGGCGGTGCAGCACCAGTCCGACTGCCGCCACCAAAGCGGCTGCTGCCAGTGCACCGACAGTCGCCGGGACCAGTGCGCCGCCGACAGCGCCTATCGCGATGACGATGAATACGACCTCGATCCCCTCCAAGCTCACCGCTTTAAAGCTCGTCGCGATGCCAATCGGGTCCCATTTGCGGGCTTCCCGGGCGCACCTCGCAAGGTCTCAGTTTCGCTCGCGTAATTAGCCATCTCATCGCGCAGCGCGATGACCCCGCCGGCGCGCAAAACCGCCTTGCGCAGCCAGCGCATGCCGAAGAGCAGCAGCAGGATGCCGATCGCGGTCTGCAGCGAGGCGAGCGGGAGCAGGCTGGAGCCCTGCGCCGAAGACCGCGACCAGCGCCGCCAACAGCGCCGCGGCCAAGCCCGCGCCGAAAAGCGCCGGCCGCCATCCGCGAACCGCAGCCGACCGCGAGCACGATGGTCAGCGCCTCGACGCATTCGACCGACGAGGCCAAGAACGAGGCCAACAGAACCGGGCCGGAATGGACAACGTCGATCATCGCTCCTGATACCTGGCGGGTAATCACACGGAGCAGAGATGGTGCGCTGCCCTGCCTCGACAAATGGGGCTAACATGCTGGTATGCCGTTGAGCGCTGGCAGTTGCCAGATCGCGACGGAATTGGAGGAGTAATCGGGCGATGACCAACGAAGCTCACGGCAGCCTGATCCGCGATCAGTTCACCCGCCAGGCGACGCCGTTCAGCACCGCCACGCCGATCACCGACGCCGGCGCGTTGAAGATGATCGTCGAGGCCGCCGCGCCGGAGCCTGACGACACATTGCTCGACGTCGCTTGCGGCAGCGGCATCGTCGTCTGCGCCTTTGCTCCCCATGTGCGCCATGCTACCGGCATCGACATGACGCCGGCGATGCTCGATCGCGCCCGCGGCCTCGCGGCCGAAAAAGGGATCGCCAACGTCGCGTGGCGGGAGGGCGATGTCACGTCTTTGCCCTGGCCCGAAGCGTCGTTTACGATTGTCCTCACTCGTTTTGCCGTGCACCACTTCCCCGATCCCGCCGCGGTATTGCGCGAGATGTTACGGGTTTGCGCGCCAGGCGGCCGGATCGTCGTAGTCGACACCTGCGCTTCGGCCGATCCCGCCAAAGCCGCAGCGTTCAACCGGCTCGAAAAACTGCGCGATCCCTCACATGTTCGCGCGCTGCCGTTGGCCGAATTGAAAGGTCTGTTCACCAGCGGCCGGCCTCGCCGAGCCGCAAGTAAGCTTTTCCGAATTGCGTGACGAGGTGAAGAATTTGTTGGCGCGCTCGTTCCCGAACCCGGGCGACGACGCCAAGATCACCGAGATGTTCGCTTCCTCGGTCGCCGACGACCGCCTCGGCATCCCGGTGTGCCGCGATGGCGACCGGCTTGAATACGCCTATCCAGTGGCGATCCTCGCCGCATGTCGGAACTAGAGGGAACAGCCCGCTCATGGCAAACACGCTCGTTCCCCGTTGGAAAAGGGAGAATCTGGCGCGCGCTCTAGGGCAAAAGATCCAATCGGGGCGCAGCTACGACTTGCACACCTACCCGCGAAATGCGCGAGACTATGCATCGCTAAAAAAGCTGGCTAATATCTCTCCGATCAACAACGGAGAGGACGAATGGCTCAAACCTTTGAGACCTTCATAGATCAGGAGCGTGAGCGTCTTTCGAAAGAACGCGAGACGATCATCGCCCAGCAGCAAGCGCTCGCAGAGCAGCTTGCCACGATCGGCCGGGAACTCTCGGCGATAAACGCTTACGAAGCAGCCAAGCAGGGCAAGGGACCGGCTCAAACACGACAGCGGCGTGCCCCGCAAGGCCGCAGAGGGAGCAAGCGAAACGCGTTGCTTGAAATCATCAAGAGCAATCCCGGCGGCCTCACTCGGGGAGAGATCCTTGAAAAAATGGGGCTCAAGGGTGACAAGTCCGGCGCGATGTCGGTATCGAACGCTCTTACCGCTCTGTCCAAGGCCAACCAAGTTGTAAGGCGCGACGGGAAGTACATAGCTCACGAAGGTATAACGGCGTAGGCCTCAGCAGGCATTCCTGCCGCCAAACGTTTACGTCCCTTTTTGTCGACATACGGGCACTGCGCCTAGGTTGGGGAGCTCTCAGGGACAACCTTGCACCTTTTGAATCACGCGGGGATGGACCATCAGCGGTGCGCTTTGACAGGCGCTCTATGTTCGTCTTCTGTCGCTTGGCGAATTCCTACAACAGCACCAGTGGTGGGTCCCGGAATTGGGGCCAGGCATCCAGTTGAGCACGGGCCGTTCCATCATACCAAACGGACCGAATGGTGATGAAAAGGCCGCGACGGAATATCCACGGAAGGCGCCGATTGTGCGAGGGCTGCTGCGAGAGCAGAAGACGCTGGCGGGTCTGGCGCGCATTACGACGGCATCCGAATCAAGCCCTCCATCCAGAACTCCTCCAGCGACCGCCGAGTTGCACCCTTAATCGCGCGTTCTTCGGAATCAACCGCCAACGGCTGCCCATAGCGCCAAGCCAAACGCGTCCGTCCGCCGCCGCCGCTCGACAGCGGCGTGCGCACGTCGTTCTGAGCGAGGCTATTAGCTGTCGGGCACGTGCTCGCTGAGCTTGCGCCGCGGGGGCCTCCCGGTTGCCGCGAACTTTGCCGCGCGGTATCCTGGCTCCACAAAAAGGGGATTGCACCGAGGGTTGGCCGTCCCCACGGAGCCGAGCAGAACGAAAAACCATTGAGTGTCCCCGTAGCTCAGCCGGATAGAGCAACAGTTTCCTAAACTGTGGGTCGCGTGTTCGAGTCACGCCGGGGACGCCACTATATCAGAAGATGGAGGATAGCAGTCGTCACGCTATTGGCGATAGGTATCCCCAAGGTATCCCCGGAACCGAACTCGCGCAGAAAATGCGGGCTGCAAATGGCCGAGACGGAAGAGTCGCGACCCAGCGCGGCCTGGCGAACCCACCGGGGCCTTTGGCAAATGCGACGGCGCTCGATGCTTTGAAATGGCTCACCTTTCGTCCGGATGCGCCGGCAGGGTCTCCGATCGGCTCTCCCGAAATACCTAATCGCGGCAACCAGATAGACAGCCGATGATCCTTTTCCCTTGCCGTCCTGATCCGCGCCGTCCTGGCCCCGTTCTCGGCCATGATCGATGCCAGATGCCAATGGCATCGCGACGCAGCCGGGCCGGCTATGCCAATCCGCCGTCCAGCGCGGCGAGCCCGGGGTCGGCGACAGCGCCAGCCAGCACACGAGTTCGATCTCGTCGAAGCGGATCGGCGGTAAGGGGTCCGACCCGCGGAACGGTCCCAGGCCGGTTTCGAGGATTTGGTCGATCAGATAGACGGCCCTGGCAGTGCCGGCGCGAGTGTCGTCCCCGAACCATTCCCGGAGCATCGTCTCCTCCCGCCGAGGCCAGGGCGATTCGACGACATCGAGCGCCGTATTGATGCAGGCCGCGTCGACCTCAGGTGGCTGGTTGGCGCGGATAAAGTCGGCGACACGGCGGTTCAGCGGGCGCACGTTGGGTTGCAGGTTCGCCGGGTCGGTTTCGAGCATCCAGGCGCGCCAGATGTCCTGTTGGGCGACTTCCCAGAGGTCGAAGATCACATCCTCTTCCAGCGATTTCGGCAAAACTCGCGGCGTCTGGGGCTCGCATTCGGCTAGCCGCAGACAGGTGCCGAGTTCGCTCTCGATCGCCAATCCGCCCGGCTCGCCGGTCGCCGCGTCCTCTGGTAACTCAATCGGCTGCCAATTCGCATCTGTCCAGATGTACCGGAGGTATGTGCGAGGGTCAACAGCAGCACAGAACAACACGCCCGATTCCTGGCCCTTGGCCATGCCGGAGGCCGCCTTCCACGGCAGGTTGACGATGCGGTCGCGGTTCTCGGCGAGCACCTTGCGCAAGGTCTGCCGGTATTCTTCGCCCGTCTGAGTTGCAGCGGCGGTGCCGCCCCGCTCGTAAAGCGTCGCGTCTTCGCGCAGCAGCCGCTGGATTTCGTCTCCTGTCTCGGTGAACACCTGCCGGCCGTGCGTGCCATGGGCGACCGGTGCCTCGACGCCGATCGAGGCTGCCGCCCGCGCGATCTTGTCGAGGATGCGCTTTTCCAAGTTCAAGAGCTGATCAAGCCGCTCGGCCGGGAAGATCGTGCGCAAAAACACCCGGTTATGCGTACTGCCGATGCGATCGATGCGACCGTGCCGCTGCACCAGGCGCATCGGGTTTCACGGAACGTCGAGGTTGATGATGTGACGGCACTGCTGAAGATTGATGCCCTCAGCCAGCACGTCGGTGCTGACCAGGATGTCGTATAGATCGTTGTCGCGTCCCGGTGGGGCCTTGGCCGAGACCGGCGCGAAGCCGTAAATGGCCGCCTGGCGAGAGAACTCCTCCAGATCGTCGCCTCCGCTTACTGTCGCGATGCGCCCGCGGTAGGCTCGAAGATCCAGATTTCGGTCGACTTCGACCAGAAGAATATCGCGAACGTATTTCGCGGTGTCGGCGAAGAACGAAAACAGGATCACCTTGCGCCTCTGCGCCTCGTCGATGACATCGACCGCCTCCTGTTCAGCCCCTGCGGCGATCTTTTCGAGCTCAGCGACGAGCGCATTGAGCTTCGGATCGTGCTCCGGTGTGACCTGGTTGACGCTCGCGGCCAGCGTGCGCAGTCTGGTGACGTCGGCTTCTACCCCCGCCTGCAAACTTTCTGCGTGATACAGAGTTGCCGGCTCGCTGTCCGCGCTCGATGCGAGAAGCTCATCGAGCATCGTGTCGTCATCCGCGCCGAACTCGCGCAGGAACCTGGTGGTGACTACCCGTCCCTTGTCGAGCGCGTCGAGAAACACCTCGTGCGCGCGGATCAGCGCTTCGAGCGTGCGGCGGAATGCGTAAGGCGACGATTCGAAGCGCTTCAACAGCCCTGAACGGAGGAGTCCCACGGTCGCGGAAAGCTGGGCGTCGGCTTCTCCATCATGCGCACCCCTGCGGAACGCGTCGGCGGCATGACGCGCAAAGCTCACGGTTCCAGCGGCCGGATCGCCATCGGGATCGAGGGCGGCCTCGATCTCGAACAGGGCCGGCAGAGGGTCGTCAAGCGGATAGCGCACCGTGATCGGCTGCGGCCTCGGGAAGATGATCGACATGGGCCGCCCCTTCCGGCCCGATGATCGTGTCGCCGGTATAGTGCTTCTTGACGAACTGCCGCATGCGCTTGACGCAGGTCGCGTCGATGATCGGATACAACGGGTCGGGGCTGAGATCCGATGGGTCTTCCCGCATCGCCTGCTGAAAGCGGTCATACATCGACAGCACGCCGCGGTCGGCGAGGAAGGCGCCCTGCCGGATGAAGAATTGAATCAGGTAAAACAGGTCCCAGAGCGAGTTGTTGACCGGCGTCGCCGTCAACAGCAACAGATCGCGGCGTTGCCCGAACAACAGACGCCGCAGTACGGCCGCCCGCGCGTCGGCGCATCGGGATTGCGATAGTTCTGCGCCTCGTCAACAACGACGAGCTAGTACTCCTGAAAATCCCGTTCCAGGTGATCGGTGACCGGTCGGGGGAGGTGGCGATCCAGAAGCTGCTCCTCATTGGCCAGCTGCTCGAATAACACGCATTCGACCGATAGGTCGAACCGGTGACGGGCAAGAAGTTTTTGGCCACGTCGTATCGCGAAGCTGCGCTAGACAGACGAGCAGCGCCCGCTGGCGCCGGTTGTGATAGAGCCGGATGATCTCGGCGGCGATGAAGGTCTTACCAAGCCCAACCTCGTCGGCGACCGGCGCGCCGCCGCAATCGCGGATCAGCCGGAGCGCCGGCGCTACGCCACCACCCACGGTAGCCCCTGGGCATCGACCTTGGCGAGGGCGTGGGAGACCGGCGAAAGGTTGTTGAAGCGCGCCGTGCCCGCTTCGGGAAGCTCGCTGGGGTCGAGCAGGATGGCAAGCGCGGTGCGCCGCTCGCCACCGCGCAGCAGGAACGTCAAATTGTCGGTACGCTCGATCCGGTAGCCGAGCCCGGTCAGCAAATCGCGCTCCTTGTGCGCGACAATATTCCGCGCCTTCGTCACGGCGGCATGCCATTCGGGGCGCTTCGGCGCATCGACGGTCAGTGTGTGCAGGGCAAACAGGCCCTCGTTGCACAGGCCCGGTACGGCGGTTTCGAGCGACGGCAGAGCCTTATCGAGAAACGCGAGCGCAGCGTGCCGATCCGGTTGGTCTAGGGCGGCGCGGCATAGCCGCTCGGCCTGGCCGCGGTCGACATCGAAGCGCACCGGCGGCTGGTCGCCGGCAGCGCCACCCTGGCCGCCGCCTCGATCGAATCGTTGCTGGCACCCGACATGATGTAGGGGATATTCGCGTCGCGAGCGGCCTCGGCCAGCATCAGATCGGCACCGCGGCGGAACAGGCCGGCGCCCCCGGTCGGCGAAATGCCGAACGGACTCGAGTAAACGTGGCCGAACAGGGTCGCCGCCTGGTTTCGCACGGATACGTCGACCAGATAACGCGGCAGTAGCCGGTGCTTGTGAAAGGCCGAGGTGTTGCGTTCAAGCCCGCGCTCATCCTCCAGGCCGCCTTCGATGAAATCGAACGCGATCTTCGGCAACCGCCGCTTCGCCATCCGATGCAGGTCTTCGATGTTGATCGCGTCGTTCAATCTCATCGCCACAGGGTCTCGCTGAAAGGTGCCCCGATCGGAGCAACAATGCTAATTTCGCGTAGATCAGACAACCCGTCAGGGCGTCGACACCGCCATGCCGAGCGCGCGGGCGGCAGCAGTCATGCCACGGTCGAGCGTGACGAGCGTCGCATCGAGGCGCCGGGCGATGGCGACGTGAAGTGCATCGGGCGTGCGCAAATTAACATCGAGACGCCGCAAAATTTGATCCGCCGCCCCGATGTCGGCTGTCGTAGTCTCCTGTCGGCCTCCGGCCCGGGTCATCCAGGTATCGAAATGCTCCAACGCGAGTAGCCCATCCCCGCGGGTGAGGTCGCGCATCCGCACCCGCCGGGCTAGCGCCGACGAGAACTCCGCCGCGCCAAAATCGCTGACGAGAATAATTGCCGGGTGGGATGCCAAAAAAGCCGCGGCGCGCGCGCTCGCCGGGTCGATCACAAACAGGGCAACAAGGACACTCGCGTCGAGATAAAGGCTCACTTTTCGCCTTCGTCCCGCATATCGCTCACAAGTTGACCGGCATCAGTCTTGGGCATCTTCCGCCCAACGAGGTTGGCACGCAGCCATTCGATGTCGGCTTCGGTAATCGGGCGCGGCGCCGGTCGGACCGGCTTCAGCTCGACGACCGGCTCGCCGCGACGGGTTATAACGACCCCCTCGCCCTTGAGGGCGCGATCGATCAGCTTAGACAGCTGGTTCTTGGCTTCAGCGACACTGTGAGTGTTCATCAGCCCAAGATAGCCATCTGATGGCTATCAGTCGAGTTCTCCCGCCAAGACGGGAGACGGGTCAGCGGTTGCGCTGCCAGTCGTCGGTCCACAGGAAATCGGGACCGAGCTGATCGAGGCTCGGACAGCCGATCTGGCCCATGACCAGGTCGATTTCGTTGACGAAGATATCGATCGCCTTTTTTACGCCGGGTAGTCCGCCGGCAGCCGCACCATAGAGTGTCGGACGCCCGAAGAAGCAGAAATCAGCGCCGAGACACAGTGCTATCAGGATATCGGCGCCGCGCCGCACCCCGCTGTCGAGCAGCAAGGTCAGCTTGTCGCCAACCGCAGCCTTGATCGCCGGCAACACGTCGAGCGAGCCGGGCGCTTGATCGAGCTGGCGCCCGCCATGGTTCGACACCAGGATGCCGTCGCAGCCGACCTCGACGCAGCGCAGCGCGTCGGCAGGGCTCATGATGCCTTTTACGACGAGGGCGCGCGGGAACAGCTTGCGGTAGATCTCCAGATCGCGCCAGGTCTGGGCGTTGAACGGTCGCAGCGAACTGGAGTGCTTGTAGACCGCCTCGGCGTCCGATCCGGCCGGCGCATAAGGCTGCCAGTTCTGCAACATCGGGGTCCCGCCGCCGCGCTTGAGATATTCGACGATCCAGCCGGGATGGGTCAGCGCCTCGGCGAGGATCGACGGCTTCAGGCTCAATGCCTGGAACAGCCCGCCACGAATATTGGCAAATCCATTCCTGATGTTGCGCTCGCGCTTCGACCCGGCCGGCGTGTCGACGGTCAGGACCAGCGCACCAAGCCCGGCATCGGCGGTACGCCGGATCAGGTCGGCGTTGATCGCCGGATCGCGCGCGGCATAGAGCTGATACCAGTGGTTCTTCGGCGCGATCTTGGCCGCCGCTTCGATCGAATTGTTGCTGGCGCCGGACATGATGTAGGGGATATTCGCGTCGCGAGCAGCCTCGGCCAGCATTAGGTCGGCATGGTAGCGGAATAACCCGGCCCCACCTGTCGGCGAGATCCCGAACGGGCTCGCAAAGGTCTGGCCGAATATCGTTTTCGACTGGTCGCGCGTCGAGACGTCGACGAGATAGCGCGGCAATAGCTGGTGCTTGTGAAACGCCGAAGTGTTAGTTTCGAGGCCGCGCTCGTCCTCGAGACCGCCTTCGATGAAATCGAACGCGATCTTCGGCAGCCGCCGCTTGGCCATGCGGTGCAGGTCTTCGATGTTGACGGCCTTATCGATGTTCATTGTCGTCCGATCTCCCGAGCCGCGGCAAAGCAGCGCAACTTTGCGTATTTTCACAGCGTTGGACAATCCCCAGCGGAGCGGGGCAGGCCTGTGCCGGGCGTCGGGTTGGCGGCACTCGCACGGATGTTGGAGAGCCAATTTGCCTCGTTCGCTAACCGCGTCGCTTTCCGTCATCTCGATGCAGGCCAGGACCAATTTCGACTATGGACGCCGAGTTCGTGATGCGACGGGTACGACCTGCGGCGTCAGTTGCCGCCGGTCACGTCGATCGTGACGCCGGTGACGAAATCGGCGTCGCTCGAGGCCAGGAAACAGATCACCTTTGCTTGGTCGGGGGCTTCGGCGATACGCCGCAATGGCGTGCGCTCGATTTCGGCGGCCTGGTCTTCGGGGCTCTGCTGTTCCCAGCGCGGGCGGATGCGCTCGGTCAGGGTGCGGCTCGGGGCGATCGCATTGACGTTGATGCCAAAGGGCCCGAGTTCGAAGGCGATCTTGCGGGTAAAGGCGATGATCCCGCCCTTGGCGGCGGCATAGGCGGCACTGCTCGACTCGCTGAGCCCGCGTCCGGCGATCGAGGAGAGGTTGACAATCTTGCCGCGGCGCTGGCGCTTCATGACCGGGGCCACGGCGTGGCAGAACAGAAACGTGCCGTCGAGGTTGAAGGCGATCAGCCGCTGCCACTCATCGAGGGTCAGCTGATCCATCGTCGCGCCGGGATGCGGGATGATCGTGCTGCCGCCGACGGCGTTGACCAGGATGTCGATGGCGCCGAACTCCTGCGTGACGGAGGCGACGAGCGCATCAACCTGGGCAGCGTCGAGCACGTCGGTGCGTCGCCCGTGCGCCCGCCCGCCAGCCGCGCGCACCGCCGCGACGGTCGCGTCGAGCCGGCCCTCGTCGATGTCGACGGCAACCACGACCGCCCCCTCGCGGCCATGATGTCGGCGGTGGCGCGGCCGATCCCGCTCGCCGCCGCGGTGATGATCGCGACTTGGTCGGTAAAGCGCATGGTTTCCTCATCTCGTTTGCTTGTTTTGCTCGTCATTCCGGCTGAATTCACCCTCTCCGCCCTTGGGGGCGGAGAGGGCAGGGTGAGGTGGGGGATGCCAGAGCGCTCGCCAGCGGCCACCTCACCCTCCCCGCCGTTGTGCGACGGGTCCCCCTCCCTCTCCCCCTAAAGGGCGGAGAGGGGATGCTTGCATGTTGCCGATGGCTACGGCGAGCTTCGCACTATCGGGGGCAGCAGCAAAGGGGCCAGCGATCGGGCTTGGCTTTGGCGGCGCAGCTTGGCTAGATTGAACATCGTCTTACGCAAGAAAAGAGAGACCGGTCATGGAATTCGGCATATTCCACGTGTGATTTGCGAAACACTTGCGAACAGTAAGATTCTGCTCATCGTATCAGATAGAGAGCCGCTCCGAGGTTAGGAGCGGTCTTTGTTTTGTTGCTCGCCGTCACGCTAAAAGCGGCGGATTTCCTCGTCTTTCCGATAAGTCCCGTGATCTCCTTGGCACATGATCGGCACATGGGCCAAGATACACGCTCACGTTTTGTTCACAAGGGTCGGCGATGCCGAGCGATGCAAGCGAGGGGATTACTCGTGACCCGCCGGGCGCGGAAGCGGCAATGGCCGCGGCAGGGAAATTCCGCTTGGCCGGCTGGTTGAGCGCTGGGCGCCGGAATTGCGGCGCACCCGGGTCCGCGGCAACCCCGCGGACCTGCTCGATTGGCTGCTGCGGTTCAAATTGTGGTGGGACCGTCTCTTGGAGCTGGAGTTCTTCCCTAGCCTGCGCGACCGGAATGCCCCCGGCGGAATTGTTGTCGCGCTGGTGTCGGAATATACGGCGGCCGTAGAGCGGCACGCCGAACGGGCGAACCTTTCCTACCATCAGGTACTTTACGGGTCGGCCCGTACCCAGCTGCTGATCGAGGCGGCGGACATGGCTCGCTTTTTGCCGGCAGAGCGGGCTACCGCCACCGAGCTTTTGGCCGGAACCGCCGGCTCAATTCCGGCCCGAGACACCGGCCGCGGACGCTGGGCAGCTGACCCGCGAACAGGCTATCCGGCAGATCATCGCCGCCGGCAAGGTCCCGGCTACCAAAGACTATCCGGATAAAGAGTTCATTGCCGAAGTCAAAAGGAAAACTGGCGCTTCGGACAGTGACCGCGGCTATGGCCGTAATGCTCTGCATAAAATTTATGATCGGTTGAAACAGCACGACTAATGGCTTGCCCTTTTGCCCATTTAAACGATTTCGACCGCCGCCTGATGCTCCGGTTCCACGGCTCGGCGATCACCTCCGATGGCGGATTGCTGGCGTATCGCGAACTAGACGACGTGCTCGCTCTGACCACAAGCGGCGGCGAGAGATTGGCGGAGGCACGCACCGGCAGGAACTGACGCCACCTGTTGGTCGGGTTGCTGCGGCAGTCGGTATTCGGCCGGCTGGCCGGCTACGAAGACGTGAACGACGCCGAGCGGCTGTTCCGCGATCCGGCCATGCGCTGGGTGGTCGGCGGCAACGCGCCGATGGGTAGGGGTGCCTCGGCCAGCCAGATGGGCGCTTCGAGACCGAATAGCTGACCCGTCCGGTGAACCTCGCCGCCCTCGCTGATCTGCCGGGCCAGTGGATCGAGGCGGTGCACCAGCGGCGTCAACCGCGGGTCATCGTGCTGGACATGGATTCGAGCGAGAGCCCGACCTACGGCGAAGAGGAAGGCAGCGCCTACAACGGCCATTTCGGCTGCAGGTGCTATCACCCGGTGTTCGTGTTCAACCAGCTCGGCGATCTGGAGCGGTGCGCCCTGCGGCTCGGAAACGTCCATTCGGCCGAGGGCTGGCGAGTGGTGCTGGAGCCGGTGGTTGCCCGCTACCGGGGCAGGGTGAAGCGCCTTTATTTTCACGGCGACGCAGCCTTTGCCAACCCGGAGATCTACGAGTTCCTCGAAGCCGGAGGCATGGGTTATGCGATCCGGCTGCCGGGCCAACCGCATCTTGCACCACAGGATCGGATACCTGCTGAGGCGCCCGGTGGGTCGACCGCCGCAGGAGGTGCGCGGTTACTATTCGAGCTTCAGCTACCGGGCCGGATCATGGAGCAAGCCCCGCCGGGTGGTGGCCAAGGTCGAGTGGCGCCTCGGCGAGCTTTATCCGCGGTTTGTCGTCCCCTCGCTGGCGCGCGCCGAACACGAGGCCCGCCACCTCTACGAGAAGCTCTACGGTGCTCGCGGCGAGATGGAAAACCGCATCAAGGAGTGCCAGCTCGATCTCTATGCCGACCGCACCTCGGCCCCTACCATGCGCGCCAACCAATTGCGGCTGTGGTTCGCCTCAATGGCCTATGTGCTGCTCTGCGCCCGGCGCCGCATCGGCTTGGCCCAGACCCAGTTCGCCCGCGCGTCTGTGGCATGATCCCCCTCAAGCTGTTGAAGATTGGGGCGCTGGTGCGCACCAGCGTGCGCCGCATCAAGCTCGCCATGCCTTCGGCCTTTCCCCACCAGGCCGAGGATCACGCCGCTCACGCCGCCCTCACCGCCGCGCGCTGACACAAACCACAAAGCGCCGGCGAAATAGCCCTAGACCCATCCGCGGGACTCTGTCCCACAAGGGACTCTGCAAACGTTGAAAACCGGTCGCCCACAACCGGTACTCCGTCCACGCGCTGGGCCATTGCACGCATTGCCGCTACCCGAAAACCAAGCCACTATGATAAATCCGGGCTAGAGCCATCAGGAGGCGGCGGGCCGACGGGTCAGCTTTCGCGGTGGATTGGGTCGACCCAGCGGACCTGTTCGGGGCGCTCGACTGGCTCGATGTCGAGGTTGACGACGACCGCCTCGTTGTCGCTGCGCACCACGACGCATTCCAGCGGTGCGTCGGTTGACGCATTGATCTCCTGGTGGGGCACATAGGGCGGGACGAAGATGAAATCGCCGGGACCGGCCTCGGCGACATATTCGAGATGCTCGCCCCAACGCATCCGCGCCCGCCCTTTCACGACATAGATCACACTCTCGAGGGCGCCGTGATGATGAGCGCCGGTCTTAGCGTTGGGATGGATCCTCACCGTCCCAGCCCAGATTTTTTGCGCTCCGACACGGGCGAGATTGATCGCCGCGGCACGGTCCATGCCCGGGGTCTGCGCCGTGTCCGTATCAAGCTGGTCGCCCGGGATGACTTTGACGCCGTGGAGTTTCCAATCGACCCGCTCATGCCCGTGATCGTGGCCGCTGCTCATCGCGATCGCCTCGTTTGCTAGGAAGGCGGGATTTTATCACGCGGGCCGGGGTTTCAAAGGGCTTGAAATCGACTCGGTCTAGATATATCTTATATACGATATAACGAAATGAGAGGCATATCGAATGTTTAGACATCCAAATGGTCACGGCGACCGGCGGCATTCCCACGGTGGTTTCGGCCACGGCGGCGGGCGCTTCGGCGGGCATCGCGGCGGGGGCCGGGGCGGACGGGTCGCCCGGGTCTTCGACCACGGCGATTTGCGCTATGTGCTGCTGCATCTGATCGCCGAGAAGCCGCGCTACGGCTATGAGCTGATCAAGGCGATAGAGGAGCAATTCGGCGGCATGTACAGCCCGAGCCCGGGCGTAATCTACCCGACTCTGACCTTGCTCGAAGAGCTCGGCTATTTGCGGCCCGAGACCGCTGAGGGCAGCCGTAAGCTTTATTCGATCACCGAGGAGGGCACCGCCTTTCTCGCCGCCAATCGCGCGCTGGTCGATGCGATCCTCGGCCGCATGGCCGAAGTCAGCCGGGTTTACGCTGGCGGGCCGGCGCCGGAGATCCGCCGCGCCATGCAAAATTTGGAGGAAGCGCTGTCGATCCGGCTCGGCAAGGGTCCGCTCGATGCGGCTCAAGTGCATGCGATCACCGAAGCGCTGGATCGCGTCGCCGGCGAAATCGAACGCAGCGCGTGAGGTCACCGTGCCGATCCCGGTCGTTGAAAGTTGTTTCGTGATCGCGCTGCGCGGTTGCGATACTGCTGATGCTGCTCGTGCCCTAGCCGCGCTACCGATTGCCGGTGATCATGATGAAGCTCGCGGTGCCCGATCTGATCTCGAATTCCTATTTCCCGGCGGTGGCCGCAGTCGAGCTCGGCTTCTTCAAGGAGGAAGGGCTCGACGTTTCGCTCGAACTGGTGTTCCCGGTCGACCGGGCCTATCGCGAGCTGCGCGACGGCAACATCGATTTCGTCGGCGGCTCGGCCCATTCGGCGCTGGCCGCCTTCCCCGAATGGGAGGGGGCCAAGCTGCTCTGCGCCGAGGCGCAAGGCATGTACTGGTTTCTGGTCATGCGCGCCGATCTCGATGCCCGGCGCGGGGATGTCGGCGAGGTCAAGGGCCGCACCATCGGCGCCGCACCCTGGGTCGAGATGGGGCTGCGTCGCTTGCTCATCGAAGCCGGGATCGACCTCGAGCGCGACGGGGTGACGATCGCCCCGGTGCCGGGGACAGCGGGAGCCGGGATCGTCAATTTCGGGGTCAGTGCCGCCAAAGCGCTCGAAGAGGGCCTGATCGACGGGTTCTGGGCCAACGGTATGGGCGCCGAGGTCGCTGTCCGCGGTGGGGTCGGCACGGTCGTCCTCGATGTCCGCCGCGGCGACGGGCCAAAGCCCGCCTTCAACTACACGATGTCGGCGCTGGCCACGACCGACCGGCTGATCGAGCATTCACCCGAGGTGGCGGCAGCGGCGGTGCGCGCGCTGGTCAAGACCCAGGCGGCGCTCAAAGCCGATGTCGGCCGCGCGGCAGAGGTCGGCCGCAAACTGTTCCCGCCGACCGAGGCGGCCCTGATCGCCGAGCTGATCCGCCGCGACCTACCCTATTACGACCCCTCGATCTCGCGCGAATTCGTCGCAGGCATGAACCAATTCGCCTGCGACGTAGGCATTCTGACCGGCGACATCCCTTACGAAAAAGTCGTCGCCACGCGCTTCGCCGATCTGTGGCGCGGTTAGTGTCGCAGACCAAAAGTCGATCAGATCTTGCCGCCGCAATTCTCTTTGTCATACCGGCGAAGGCCGGTATCCATGGATCCCGACCTTCGTCGGGATGACGCTATGGGAGGTGTCGCCGAGTTTCCTATGCGGAAAACTGGACGAAACGAAGGTTAAGTATCAACGAAAAAGCGCGGAATCTGACGATGGATCTCGTCGCGGCCCTACATCGGATCAAGGAAGCAATCGGGCCGGCGGGCTGGATCGCCGGCCCGCAGGATCAGGAGCCCTATCTGGTCGAGGCGCGGCGGCTGTATCGCGGCGCGACGCGGCTCGTCGTCCGGCCGGCTTCGACCGCGGAGGTCGCGGCGGTGGTTCGGATCTGTGCCGAGGCGGGGCTGGCGATCGTGCCGCAGGGCGGCAACACCGGGCTGGTCGGCGGCGGGGTTCCGCCTGAGGACCGCGACAACATCGTCCTCGCGCTCGGCCGGATGAACCGGATCCGCGCGATCGACCCGGTCAATTTCACGATGACGGTCGAGGCCGGCTGCATCCTTGCCAATCTGCATCAGGCGGCGGCGGAGGCCGACCGGCTGTTTCCGTTAAGCCTCGGTGCCGAGGGCAGCTGCCAGATCGGCGGCAATCTGTCGACCAATGCCGGCGGCATCGCCGTCCTGCGCTACGGCAATACCCGCGAGCTGACCTTGGGCATCGAGGTGGTATTGCCCGACGGACGGGTCTGGGATGGGCTTCGCGGGTTGCGCAAGGACAATACCGGCTACGATTTGAAGCAGCTGTTCATCGGTGGCGAGGGAACGCTCGGCATCATTACTGCGGCGACGATCAAGCTGTTTCCAAAGCTGCGCGAGGTCGAGACCGCATTTCTGGGGCTTGCCCGGGTCGAGGATGCGATGAGCCTTATCGCCCATGCCCGCGCCGCCAGCGCCGACCAGCTGACCGCGTTCGAGCTGATCCCGCGCGCCGGGCGCGATCTGGCGCTCGCGCACATTCCCGGCACGATCGACCCGCTTGCCGCGCGCCATCCCTGGTATGTGCTGCTCGAAATGTCGTCGAGCCAGACCGAGAGCGGCATCCGCGCATTATTGGAACGATTGCTCGAAACCGCGCTCGACGAGGGGCTGGTCGCCGACGGCGTCATCGCCGAGAGCGGTGCGCAGGCCAAGGAACTATGGCGGATCCGAGAGGCGATCGTCGAGGCGCAGCTCTATTCGGGCTCGATCAAGCACGACGTCTCGGTGCCGGTCAGCCGGGTCGCCGAATTCATCAACCGCGCCAGCGTCGGGGTCAGCGACCGACTGTCGGGCATCCGGCCGATCGCCTTTGGCCATGTCGGCGACGGCAACATCCACTTCAACCTGACCCAGCCCGAGGGCATGGACAAGGCGGCCTATCTGGCGCGCTGGCAGGAGTTCAATGACATTGTCCATGGCGTCGTGCGCGACCTGTCGGGTTCGATCAGCGCCGAGCACGGCGTCGGCATAATGAAACGCGACGAGATCGCCCACTACAAGCCGGCGGTCGAGATCGAGCTGATGCGCCGGGTCAAGCACGCCTTCGACCCCGCCAACATCATGAACCCGGGCAAGCTCGTCAGTTTTTAGAATGCCTGTCTCAGGGCTCCCCTTTGCTGCGTTATGAAGCCGTGAGCCTCGGTTGATCTCGCCCTCTTGGTCAGCCTTGGTCCGATCTGCGGCGCAGGGCATTCCTGCTCAATACGCACCTGCGAATGGAGCCGGCCGCAGTCACCCTGTGATCTGGAGCTGTTCAGGAATTCGATCCTCCCGTCTGGTCTTGGCCGGCTTTTCCAACGGCTTACATAGGTCGGCGCCAGGATAATTGTCGCCTCCAGCCTCCACATCGCGATTCGCGAGCGGTGGCGGTGCGCACAGTGGCTCCGCGGGCTCTCGCGGCAGGACCACGTCACACTATATACAGAATACAAAGCGAACAGACCCGGTCAGGCGACTGATCCTACCTTTGATCCCATCATCGAAGCGATCCTAGTGGTCTGACGCAATCATAGGATTCCATCAAGCCGGGATCTGTGCGATGCTGCTGCAGGCGCGAGGGGATCGCTATCGAGGTGAGTGGCGGCCGACCGTGAGCGACTGGCCGCGGTGGTAGGAGATCGCAACAGCCCGCAAAAGCATGTGTGGCGGGCGCGGATCATTCTGGCCACAGGCGAGGGCTGCGGCACGACGGAGATCATGCGCCGCGCCGGGGTCTCAAAGCCTTGTGTGTGGCGCTGGCAGGAGCGGTTTATGCGCGAGGGCGTGGCCGGCCTGCTGCACGATAAGACGCGAAAACCCGGCCTGTCGCCATTGCCGCCGGGATTGGTCGATCGTGTCGTCAAACGGACCCTCGGTGAGCCGCCGGGCGAGGCGACGCACTGGACCGGCCGGGCGATGGCCGCAGCCAGCGGCATCTCGCTGCGCTCGGTGCAGCGTATCTGGGCCGCGCACGGGCTACAGCCGCATCGCGTGCGACGTTTCAAGTTGTCGCAAGATCCGGCCTTTGCCGCCAAGCTGCGCGACGTCGTCGGGCTCTATCTCGACCCGCCGGCGCACAGTCTGGTGCTCTCGGTCGATGAGAAATCGCAGATCCAGGCGCTTGACCGCACCCAGCCGGGCTTGCCGATGAAACCGGGCCGCGCCGGGACGATGACTCACGATTATATCCGCAACGGCACGACCACTTTGTTTGCCGCTCTCAATGTTCTCGACGGCACGGTGATCGGACAATGCATGCAGCGCCACCGGCACCAGGAATTCTTGCGTTTTCTCAACCGCCTCGAGCGCGACATCCCAGCCGGCCGGCTGATCCATGTGATCCTCGACAACTACGGCAGCCACAAGCACCCCAAAGTCAGGGCTTGGCTTGTCCGGCACCCGCGTTGGACGTTCCACTTCACCCCGACCTCGGCGTCCTGGCTCAACGCTGTCGAAGGGTTTTTTGCTGACCTGACCCGCAGGCGATTGCAACGCGGCGTCTTTCATTCCCTCGTCGACCTTCAGGCCGCCATCAATCGTTACCTGACCGAACACAATTGCAGCCCAAAGCCGTTCACCTGGACCGCCGACCCCGACCGCATTATCGAGAAGATAAACCGAGGGCACCAAGCGATCGCGTCAAACCACTAGATGCCGATCCCGAAGCTGTTCGGGAGCAGAAGGAGGGTCGCCGCCAACAACGAAAGGACCGCCAACCCTGAGAAAGTCCAAGAAGAAGACGAGACGACGCTCCATCAAAGTGACCGCGCCAGAAAAACGAGAAGCAGGTATACTCCCACCACAGCGGCCCAACCATCCCTCCGAGTATCACTTCGTGAGCGATGCTGGTTTCGCGTTGGAGAGTGGCTGTTTGGTTCTTCAATTGTGATGATTGGGCTTTTGGCAGGGGTTTATCAGTTGACCGGCGGGCCTCCCTGGCCGTCCGATCCGGAAATTCATTTCCGGGATACGAGTGACGGGTCATCGCTCATTCTTCCCTTCACCATACGAGATCGGAGCGGACTGGTTGACATGCCTGATGTAATTTTCCGATGTGGCGTTGACTTGGTAATTGCGCAAGATGCAAAGGGTCAGAGAGTTGTAATTAAGGACGTCGCTTTTCTTAGTGGAGTAACCTCGCTGTTTGTCGGAAAAGAGCCTATCCCATATCATTGCAATGCCGCTGATGTACTTCGCATTCGTCCTGATGGCTCGTTGAGTGTTTATGGATCCTCTACTATATTGAAATCGTCTGGCCCGCAAATATACGAACCGCCTTGGACGATTATTAAGATGTGCGTTTGGGTGGGGGGCGAATATAAGGTGGCTCACATTTTGCCATGGAGCTTCACTTCGACAATTTTTCAATGGCCGGCAATGCCTGGCAGCCATTAATGGGCGGAAGGAGGCCCCGTCATTGCCTCGCCGCCCGAAGAAGAGGAGGAAGCGCAACGACAGGGATTCGTGCAAAGAGCTTTGCAATGCAGCAACAACGTAATGTTTCCCTACGGGCTGGTTACGGGGCCTGGCAACATGATTATCGTCTTCGATCCCGCTTTGATCAGAGAAACAATTCCCTCGCCACCACCACCCTGCTAGAGGGCGGGGCCTGGGACAATTGACGACCGCTTGAGAAGTCCGCTCCCGCCCGGCGGCTCGGTTCAGTTGACGATCACGCCGGCGTCTCTGCGAGGAGCGCGGTCGCGGCATGGGCGTAGGCGGCGGCGAGCTGGCTGTCCTGCAGCAGTTCAACGGGATGGCAGTTATACAATTCGCAGATCGCGGCGAGGTCGACGAAATGGATAAGCCGCGCGCCTGTCTCGATCCGGTGATAGGTGAGGCGCGACATACCGAGGAGCTGCGCTGCCTGTTGCTGGGTCAGCCCCAAAGCCCGCCGCCGGCGGCGCAGCGCGGAGCGAATGCAGGCCTGATTATCGTGGGCAGCGCGCATCGGCCTCTCCTCGGATCGCGGACTGAACAAGCGGGCCGCCAAGGCCGCGCCCGAACGCGCGGATTTCGATCGGTATTCTGATGATAGCATCCATCCGGAGATCGCCATCCCGCACTTGCTCCTCCGCTTACGCGAGCAGTTTGCAAGGAAATTGCTTTCGACCCGGGCGGGGCTCGTGCAACACAACGTTACTTATTGAGGTGCGATAAGAGTTATACGATGCGACGTTAATTGTCAATGTCGTAATACTCTATTGACAATTATTGGACGTTCCCTTGACGGTCAGGAGGGAAATCCCGAACGATATGCTCCATTAGAGCTGCCCGCGCGCCCTCGACCATCCGGAGTATCCGATGGATTTTTCGCTGTCCGACGATCTTGTCGAGCTGAAAGAGCGCACCGAGCGCTTGGTGCGCGAACGAATCATCCCCTATGAGAACGATCCCCGGCAGACCCCGCACGGGCCGTCCCCGGAGTTGCGGCGGGAGCTTGTTTTGCTCGGGCGTCAGGCCGGGCTGCTGTCGCCCCATGTCGGCCGGGAATGGGGCGGACTCGGTCTCGATCATCGGGCTAAATCCGTGATCTTCGAGGCTGCCGGCTACTCGCCGCTGGGGCCGGTGGCGCTCAATTGCTTTGCGCCCGACGAAGCCAATATGCACCTGCTCGAACAGGTCGCCGAACAGCACCAGAAAGAGCGCTGGCTGCGGCCCCTGGCGGCAGGCGAGATCCGTTCGTGTTTCATGATGACCGAGCCGGCCCCCGGCGCCGGGTCGGACCCGTCGATGCTGAAAACGACAGCGCGCCGCGCCACGGACGGCAATCGCGGCGACTTTGTCATCGATGGCGACAAATGGCTGATCACCGGCGCTGTCGGTGCGGAATTCGCAATCGTCATGGCCAAGACCGACAGCGACGGGGCCGGTCCGGCGGGGGCCACAATGTTCCTCACGCCGATGAACGCGCCGGGGATCGTCGTCGAGCGCGTGCTCGACACGCTCGACCAGTACATGTCGGGCGGCCATGCGGTGATCCGGCTCGAGGGCCTGCGGGTGCCGGAAGATGCTGTGCTCGGCCGGGACGGTGAGGGCTTCCGTTACGCCCAGGTGCGGCTGGCGCCGGCGCGGCTAACGCATTGCATGCGATGGCTCGGCGCCGCCAGACGCGCTCACGACGTCGCCGCCGATTATGCCCGCCGCCGCAGCGCCTTCGGCAAGCCATTGGGCGAGCACGAAGGGGTGGGCTTCATGCTCGCCGACAACGAGATGGATTTGCACACGAGCCGGCTGGTGATCTGGCACACCGCATGGGTGCTCGACCAAGGCGGGCGGGGCGGCCACGAGTTCGAGCATGGCGAAAGTGATCTGCTCCGAAGCGATCTGGCGCGTCGTCGACCGCAGCATGCAGATCCTTGGCGGGCTTGGCATCACCGACGACACGATCGTCGCGCGGCTGTTCCGCGAAGTCCGCCCGTTCCGCATCTATGATGGCCCGTCCGAGGTTCACCGCTGGTCGATCGCCCGCCGCATATTGCGAGGCGGAGGTGCCAGCACATAGCGGGTCCGCGTCTGTTGTCCAGTAAAGCTGGAAAGGCCGGTGGGACTTTACAAATGGCATCCAAAGGCAGGAAAAGACCTTCCCTTCAGGATCTGACGTTGCAACTCCCACAAGACCAAGATGCAACGTTGGCAGAATTAGAAGGCGATAGCGATAGGGCCTGTGCACTCATCGCTGTTAGCATCCTCGACCGCGTGCTTGTGGGAATCCTCGCAACTCAAATGGTCAAGGTTCCCGCTGATGAGCACAAGTCGCTTTTTTACGGGCAGGCAGCATTTTTAGGCTCATTTTCCAGCAAAATCAGGTTGTGTTATGTGCTGTCGCTTATATCTAAGCGAACAAGCCAAACATTTGAATACAATGCGGGACATTAGAAACTATTTTGCACATTCTCTTGGGCCGGCGAGTTTTGACGATCCCATTGTTGTAGCTGAGTGCGACTCTTTGTGGAGCGATTTTGATCCTATCGCACCACGCATCTCACATCTCTCCAAGCCGAGAGCTAAATTCTTGACACGTTGGAAAGCATTTTCGGACGAGTTGGTAGCCGTCTATATCGATTTGCTCAAACGAAGCGGGCATTTCCCCGATTCTCTTATCAAGGCCTTGACTTCGTATATCCATTCAACCGCCAACCCCGCCTGACTACGTTATCGCGTTTTGGATGTGCTTCGCATGTTGCCTACAACCCACTCATTATCGATTTTACGGGCAAAGCACCGAGGTCAGGCGGCGGCGCCGGTCAGGGTCTTTTGCTCGCGGCGGAGAGGGGGTGCGCTGTCGGGAAGCGGCGTCAGCGCGGGGTCGGTGTAGGGACGATCGTCGCGTTCGACGCGGCGGCGGATACGGTGCAGATAGAGGTAAAATGCGGCGAGTTTAGCGTGAGTTTCGACCACCTCGCATACCCGGCGAGGATAAAAGACCAGCGGGTTCTCGCGCGGCAGGGTCGAGCGGCGGTGGCGCCGTATTTTGCGACGAAAATAGCCGCCCTGCAGCGGATGCACGTTTTCCTGAATAAAGGTGAAATAGAATTGCAGAATGTGGTTGAGAAGCCGCACAGGTTTGATGCCGCTGGCCTTGGCGCGGCGGAAAATGGTTTCGATGTGCTCGGCTGAATAATAAAGATCCCAGGCTTGGCGATAGACCTGCTGCCACTCGCCGGCGGTCATCACCGAATGACCGGTGGTGACGTGTTCGAGGTCGTACTTGTTCATGTCGGGGTCCATCCACACCCCGTCGGCATCGAGCGCCTTATGATCGGCCGAGCCGGGCAGCGGCGTTAGAATGAAGAATTCGAGCAGATCGACCGGCAATTCCTGCTGCACGGTCTTGATGTCGCGCGCGATCCGCTCTGGGGTGTCATTCGGAAAGCCGAGGATGTAGCCGGCGTAGGTGATGACCCGCTGCGCCCTCCAGGCGAGGAACATCTGGCGGTATTCATGCACCCGATTCTGCTTTTTCTTGGCCTGCAACAGATTGTCGGGGTTGATGTTTTCGAGGCCGATAAAGACCCGTTTACAACCGGCGCGCGCCGCTTTTTTGACAAAGTTCGGGATGCGGTGGCAGAGCGTGTCAACCTGGATGATGAATTGCAGGCCGAGCCCTTCCTGTTCGCGCATCTCGATCAGGCGGTCAAAGATTGCTTCCC
>CAWEEA010000015.1:0-5646 GCA_963807985.1 uncultured Alphaproteobacteria bacterium | reverse complement strand
GATGGCCGAAGAGGCACCAGGGACATGCCGCTTTGATGTGTGCGACGGGGGTAGCAACGATGCTCGAACGCGGGGACGCAGCGGGAGATTTCGACCAGAGATGGGACCAACGACTGCGCGTACGAAGGTGGCAGTGCGCAGGATCAGGCTGGTTGTCCGAGCCAGCATCGTTGCATAGTGCGCCAGGGATCGAAGCCCGGCAGGGCCGAGACGCCGGCGGCGGCTCGGTTCACGAGAGCCCGGCGCGCGAGCGTGCTCGCGCGGGCGCTCCGTCCGCAACACCATCGGCTGTAATCATCATCGGTACGGAATACGATCTGAATCGCAGAGTCCGGGTAGTCCAGCCCCTGTGTGTGCAGCGCATGCCGATGACCAAGAGATGGTATTATATGGAGCGGGCGGACGGCCGAATTGCGGTCACACTCGACAATAATGTCTGGAACTTTCTGTTTCAGCGGAGGATGGACTTGGCGGCGACGCTGCCGAGAGATCGCTTTGTGTTGTTCATCACACGCGAAGTCGAGATCGAGGCGATTGCGATCCCTGCTAGCGCTTCCACCAAACCACTGACGGATTACATAAAAGCGACGATAGAAGCCTGCGCTATCAGGACCACGTCTGTCTTCGGATTCGCTATGCCCGGAGATTTGCCTCAACGCGTGGGCGGTTTCGGCCAGGGAACATGGCAATCACAGACTGAACGAGAATTTTACGAGGCGATCCGCACCCGGTTCCTTCTCGGAAAGCGCGAGACCGGAAGCAGGCTTACCCAGAACGAAGGGGACGCGGCGGTTGCCGCCCAGTCTTTTTTCTCCGTCGCCCTGACCTGTGAGAAGTTGAGCAAGCCTGGGCCGCTGCGCTTTGCGGCGGAGCACGGCGGAAAGGTGCTCTATTTGCCCGATTTCGCTAAGGAAGGGCTGAGTTTGAGCGACTACATTATCGCGTTTCACGCGAAGGTATGAGCGGCGTCGCGTCTACGACACGCATAATGGAATCGCGCGTTTCGTCGTTCGACTCTTCGCAGACTGCGGATATCGATTTCCTGGCGATGATCCGAAGGAGACATATTCGGGAAATTTCTCACCCGATTTTTCGATCATGAAGCCCCGCGGCTGAGACTGCGCGGTCGTAATACTCCCGCATCTTGAGCCACTTCCTTCTTGCTCCGTCCGCAATCTCTGCGTCAGTTTGGACACTTATCCATGCTTTCACCTGATCAAAGTAACTCTCAATCCGTCCGTGCATTTCTGCGCCGCGCACATAGTGCGGATGGAGAATGTTGCAGTAGAGCCGCCCATCTTCATCGAGCAAGACCATTGTGCTCGGTGCCTGAGGGCTCGCTTTCCAAGCATCGGCCATCGCTTCGCTGAGAATGATGCGAGGTTCGATAGCTTGGGTCGACTTTAGTTGGTACGCTTCGATATAGCCGGTGCCAATTACGTTGCTGGCATCGTGCCATACGCTTCCTCGGGCGATAGCACCTCGCAATAGAAAGCCCATCTCAAGCAGCTTGCTTCCGATTTCAATGCATTTGGCAACTACAGCACCGCGACCTGTGTCGTCGTCGATCGAAGAGAGGATTATGCTATCCGAAATGAAAATGTACTTCGGACGATGGTGCAGGGCCACTGTTGGAGCGAGGGCGAAATTGTCCCATCGAACGTGGTTGTCAAGAACATTTTTTAAGGAAAGGAGCCGCATCAGCCCGGCAGGGCTAAATTCGGCCTCTTGTACGAGGCGTTTGAAGCCAAGAACATCTAAGAAGGCAACGCAGCGCTGTTCAAAAATCGGCATTTCTGGTTCGATCTTTCGTCGGTGAGAGGTTTAGTGCGTACGGCGCTTAGATCTCGAGCAGGTCGAGCAATCGTTCAAATCGGCGTGCTATCGGTTGATAGGTCATCACGGTAACAATGCGCTTGTCCGCAGCAAGTTCCTCGAGGATTGGCCGCACCCGTCCGTCTGAGGCTTTGATCAGCCTTTCGATGATCGGTGCCGCGGCATCGCTGTAGAAGACCGAACGATTGCGCCCCCATTGGCCGTAGCCGCCCTTTTCGCCGAGGTAGCACCGCACCATCCACCGTAAAATCGGATGAAGTTGATCGTCGGGAATGACAGCAAGACCGCCATAATCGTCGATCTCGTTGAGCGGATCGGCGTGCCGCTGATAGCTTCCCCAATCCGGTGACACCTTGAGAAGATTTTCGGTCACGCCGGCGTAAAAAGCTGCGACCCTTCGCTGCTTTAGGTAGGGGACCGCCCCGATCGCCGCCGCGATCTTCATGTCCACGGATTGAAGACCTTGCCCTTGCAAATGATCGTGAATCTCGGCCGCCATCGTGATCTTGACCTTGTCGTTCGTGAGCGGCTCGAAGGTCCGCAAAGCTTCGACCGCGTGCTGGCGGATGAGGTCGGGTTCCTTGGCGGACCGAGCGACGCCGACGAGCATGCGCACAATCTCGGTTTGGCGGACTTCGGGGGCCTTGCCGTAATCCTCCAACAAGTCTGGGCTGAGCGTCTTGTTCGGTGCATCGATCAAGTCGCGAACGTCGCGGACGCGGATGAGCTCGATTGGATCGCGTGATAGGACGATGCCGATGCAGGTAGCGAAGACGTAGATGCAATCTTCGGGTTGGGCTTCGTATTCGGCGTCTTCATGTTCCAAATCGCAGCGGATTTCGTAGGCTCGTTGCAGGCGCCGCCATTCCGGACGGGTCAACAGTCCGATGCGGTAGGCGAGCGCAAGGGTGTTGGTCGTGCTGTAATTTTCAAGGATATCGTCCGCTTTGATGATCGGCGGAAGCTTGTTTAGCTTTGCCGCTTCTATCGCGAGATCAATTCCGGCGATGACGATCTTCGACTGCAGATCCTTGATCGCGGCGTTGAGCAGCCGCTGGCATGCGCTGCTGGGGTCGACGGGGATGAGCGCCACAACCCGCTGCACCAGCCGTTTGGCCTGCCACTCGGGTCTAATGTCGGCAAGCAGGCGGCCGATGGGCTGCAGCGCTGCCGGTAATTTTGCGGAGAGGTCCGCGCTGGTCAGGGATGTCGATGCCAACATGGGATCGGACTCGCTGTGCGAAACGGTCAGCCGCCGAAGCGAACGCGCGCGCCATCGCCTGCGCCGGTTGTCACTTCGCTTCTCTTGGGCAGACAAAATGTGGGGATTGGCAGGTCTCTCGCAAGACATTTGCCGCTTGTGACTGCCCGCTGGCTCGTTCGTCTCCCAGTGTGGTCAAATCGGCGGAAGAGCCGGTTCGGGTCAATTGGCTGCGGACCGCTTGGAGAAGGGGCGTCAATGGTTTAGTCCCGGCGCCACAGGATTCCTATCGACAAAGTGGCATTGACTTACTCCGCAATCGGGAACAAAGGAGGACCTTCAGCACAGCGCCGCGACGACCTCCTGGAGGATTTGTTCGCCCAGATCGCCCTTTTCGAACAGGCGGGCCGTCCGCCGCGCCTTGTTCTGCTATTCGAGATCGCGGCGAAAAGACGGCGCCTAAGCGGCGCCGTCCTCGGTGAACCGCCACACCGGGATGCCGAGCTTGCGGGCCTTGTCAGCGAGATTGGCGGAGATGCCGGAGCCCGGGAATGCAATGAGGCCGGCCGGCAGCGCGTCGAGCAGCTGGTCGTTGCGTTTGAACGGCGCGGCGTTGCGATGCTTGGCCCAGTCGGGCTTGAAGACGATCTGTGCGACCTTGCGGTTGTCGGCCCAGCAGGCGGCGATGCGCTCGGCGCCGCGCGGACTACCGCCGTGCAGCAGCACCATGTCGGGATGCTTGGCGCGGACCTTGTCGAGCGCCGCCCAGATGCGTTGGTAGTCATCGTAGTCGAGGCCGCCGGTGAAAGCGATGCGAGTGCCGGCGGGGGCGAGCAGCTCGGTCTCGGCGCGGCGCCGGGCGGCGACGAAGTCGCGGCTGTCGATCATCGCAGCGGTGAGCGCGCGGTGGTTGACGAATGAGCCGGCACGCGGGCGCCAGGTCGAGCCGGTCGCTGCCTCGTAGAGGTCGGCGGCGTGGTCGCGGAAGAACTCGAAGGCGTTGCGCCGCTCGATGAGACCGATGCCTTGGGCGACCAGGCGCTCGAGCTCGACGGACTTGACCTCGGAGCCGTTCTGCTCGGCCTGGCTGCGGCGCTGCGCGTGCTCGTTGGTGTCGAGCTCGCGCTCGACGCGGTCGATCTTGCGGTGGAACAGGTTGACCAGCGACCAGAGAAGGTCGGGCAGGTCCTCCTCGAGGCGCGTGTCGGCCAGCATCGTGCCGAAGGCGTCGAACGCGGCGGCGAGTTGGACCTGCGCGGTCTCGGCCTCAGGCAGCGGCCGCGGATCGGGCTCGTCCTGGCCGGGGCGGTAGCCGTAGAGCGCGAGCTCGTCGAGGAGGTACGCGGTCGAGGAAGCGGCGTGGTGCTCGCCGCCGGTGTCGGTTTCGAGGCCGGGGAACAGGGTGTCGAGGGTCATGGCTTGTGCCTTTCTGCCGGGTGGCCGCGCCCATCGCGGCCTTCACGGGCGATCCCTGGCCGGAGGCGGAGACGGCGGGCACCCGCAGCCACCCCGCCAGTGCGGGGTGGCCAGGGCCGGAGCGCAGCGGAGGATGGCAGCCGGGCGGCTATTTTGCTTCGCGCTGCAAAGCCGGGCGCAGCCCGGCGGCGGAAAATAGCCGCCCGGCGCCATTGCCGGCCGGCTCAGGGCGTGAGCCCGGCGCCTCCGGCAGATCGCCCGCTCGGGAAGGCCGCCGGCGCGGCGCTTTCCCGGCAGGACAGGCCCCACACCCGACCGAGCCCTCCGTTCCCGGCCGACCCCGGCGACGGCGGGCGTCACATCACACCGCGTAAATCCCGATCAAGCTCGCGCAAGGCGAATCGCAACCGATCGGCCGGGGCGAGCTGCGCGACGACGTGCCGGAGCAGCGCCGTGGCGCCCAGCCGCCACAGGTCGACGTTGAAGTCGGCAAGGGCTGGCACGAGGTCGCGGACCTCGATGCCCGAGGCTGCGCCGCGAGCGTGCAGCCGTTCCGCCGCGATGCGACCTGCCGCGTCGTTGTCGCGCGCGACGTAGAGGCGATGCAGCGTCGGCGCCAGGTCGAGAGCGGCGAGATGGTTGGCCGAGAGGCCGGCGACCATAGGCAGGGCCGGGAGCACCGACTTCACCGCGAGCATCGTCTCGATGCCTTCGCCGCCGGCCAGTACGTCGTCGGCGACGCCGAAGCGCACGCCGTTGCCGAGCAGATGGCCGAGCGCTCGGCGCGGATCGGCGAGCGGCGCCTTGCTACGACCGGCGGGGTCGAGCCAGGTGCGATGGACGCCGGTGATGCAGCCGCGAAGGTCGGTGACGGCGGCCAGCAGCGCCGGCCAGATCTCTCGCTGTGCGCCTTCATGCGCGCGGTAATAGACCGACGGATGGAAGCTCAGGCTGGGCCAAGCGAGCGACGCCGTGATGCCGCGCGCACGGAGATAGGCCTCCGCCGGGGTGCCGACGACGGGACGGCCGGCGCGAAACAGGCGCCGCGCCGCTTCCGGCGATCCGGCTGGCGCGGGCGTTGGACGCGAGGACGGATCCCGCTCGGCACGCGGCAGCGACAGGAAGGCGCGTGCCTCGCCGAGGATGTCGCCGAGGCGGTCCAGGCCGCGATTGTGCGCGATGAGGTCGAGCAG
>CAWEEA010000014.1:0-17514 GCA_963807985.1 uncultured Alphaproteobacteria bacterium | reverse complement strand
GCCGCCGCCGATGTCGGCCAGCAGATCGGGCAGCAAATAGCGGCCGGTCTCGGGCCGCTCGATAAGGTGGTGATGCGGATCGATAATCGCCAAATCGGGTTCGATGATTTCCTCGTGGCGGCGTTCGAGCCACTCCGGCCGGACTGCCAGATGCACACTAGTCGCGGTTGGCGGTGTTGCGCTGAGCATTTAACTTTCCCCTCCTAGCGGCCATGTCGCGAGTGTTTCAGTCTCACAAAGCACCCGTCGCGACTGTGCCGCGAGAATCAGATAACGCTATTACTGGCCGGCGTTCTCGCCACGCAGTTTGAAGCGCTGGATCTTGCCCGTGGCGGTCTTCGGCAATTCGTCGATAAAGGCGATCCACCGTGGGCACTTGAACGGAGCGAGCAAGGTTTTGGTGTGGCTCTCGAGGGTGCCGGCGAGCGCGTCATCGGCTTTGATGCCGGGTTTCGCCACGACAAACGCCTTCGGCTTGATCAGCCCGTCCGCGTCCGGCGCGCCGACGACCGCGGCTTCGAGCACATTGTCATGCGCGATCAGTGCCGCCTCGACCTCGGCCGGCGAGACGTACATGCCATTGACCTTCATCATGTCGTCGGTGCGGCCGCAATACACGTAGTAGCCGTCCTCGTCCTCGAGGTATTTATCGCCGGTGCGGGTCCATGTGCCGATGAAAGTCGACTTACTGCGCTCGCGATTGTTCCAATAGACCGGCCGCGCTGGTCGGGCCGCTTACCAACAAATCGCCGACCTCGCCGCGGCTGACCGGCTGACCCGCCTCGTCGACGACCTTGACAGCGTAACCCGGGACCGGCTTGCCGGTGGTGCCGTAGCGGAGATCGTCGGGCCGGTTGCTGAGAAAGATGTGCAGCATCTCGGTCGAGCCGATGCCGTCGAGAATGTCGACGCCGATCCGCTGCGACCAGCGGCGGCCGATTTCCTGCGGCAATGGCTCGCCAGCGGAGACGCAGCGGCGCAAGGCCAGCTCCTCCGGACGCGGCAGGCCCGGATCGGCCAGCATCGCATTGTAGAGCGTAGGCACGCCGCAAAAGATGGTCGGCCGCTGCCTTCGCAATATGCGCGCTACCGAGGCGGGCGACGGGCGCTCGGCGGTCAGTACGCTCGTTGCCCCGACCGCCAATGGAAAGGTCAGGGAGTTGCCGAGCCCATAAGCGAAAAACAGCTTCGCCGACGAAAAAACAATATCGTCTTCGTTGATGCCGAGCACCGGAACGGCATAACGTTCCGCGGTCTCCGCCAGGCTCGAATGGAGATGGATTGTGCCCTTCGGCCGCCCGGTCGAGCCCGAAGAGTAAAGCCAAAAGCAGGTTTCGTCCGGATGGGTCGGGGCGGTTTCGGCATCGCCCGACATATCGGCGAGCCGGGCGGCCAGCGAGCGCTCGTCGGTATCGGTTCCCGAGACGAGCAGTTCGGGCATCGGCCCCGACAACATCGCCAGCGCTGCGGTGATGGCGGGCAGTATCGGTGCCGACACCACAACGACGCGCGCTCGGCTGTCGGCCAGCATAAAGGCGAACTCGCCGGGTCTCAGCTGGGTATTAACCGCGACCGGCACGATCCCGGCCTTGATCGCCCCGAGGAACGCCGTCGCGAAATCGATCCCGTCGTTCAGGCAGAGCAAGACCCGTTGTTCCGGGTGAAGACCGAGCCGCCGCATAAGATTGGCGAACCGGGCAACTCGCCCGGCCAGCTCCGCATAGCTGTACTGCCCGCGATCGTCGATGAAGGCGATCTTGGCGCCGCGCCCGGCGTCGAGGTTGCGCTCGATCAGATCCGCCGCCGCATTGTAAGACGCGCCGTCCATCGGCAACCCTCCTCCCGTTTTCGACTGCGTGGGTTATGGTCGAACCGAAATAATAGCGTTTCTGCGGCGCCCAGCTATCATGCTGCAATGATCGCCTTCGATACCGAGCCCGCCCGCTACCGGCATTGGCGCCTTGCCTGCGCGGGGCCGGTCGCGACCCTGACCCTTGATGTCGCGGAAGAGGGCGGGCTCGATCCCGGCTACCGGCTCAAGCTCAACTCCTATGATCTCGGCGTCGACATCGAATTGCACGACGCGCTGAATCGGATCCGCTTCGAGCATCCTGAGGTGCGGGTCGTCGTACTGACCAGCGGCAAGGAGCGAGTCTTCTGCTCGGGCGCCAACATCTACATGCTGGGGCAGGCGAGCCACGCGCAAAAGGTCAATTTCTGCAAATTCACCAACGAGACCCGCAACGGCATCGAGGATTCGAGCGCCCATTCGGGGCTCAAATTCCTCGCCGCGGTCAACGGCGCCTGCGCCGGCGGCGGCTATGAGCTGGCGCTCGCCTGCGACGAGATCGTCATGATTGACGACCGGTCGAGCACGGTCAGCCTGCCCTGAGGTGGCATTGCTCGGCGTCTTGCCCGGCACCGGCGGGCTGACCCGTCTCGTCGACAAGCGCAAGGTGCGGCGCGACCTCGCCGATGTGTTCTGCACCACCGCCGAGGGCGTGCGCGCCGACCGCGCCAAGGCGTGGAAGCTGGTCGACTGGATCGCGCCGCCCGCCGGGTTTCGTCAGCTGGTCGCGGAGCGCGCCCAGGTGCTGGCCGCGACGAGCGACCGCCCGGCCGATGCCGAAGGTGTGGCGCTTACCCCGCTCGAGCGCCGGATCGACCAGCGCGGCTATCATTATCGCTGGGTCGAGGTCGACATCGCCCGTACCGACCGGATGGCGACCGTGACCGTCAGCGGGCCCCGTGCCGAAGACCTGCCCGGCGATCTGGCCGGCATCCTCGCCGCCGGTGCCGGCTGGTGGCCGCTGGCGATGGCGCGCGAGTTCGACGACGCGCTGCTGATGCTGCGCGCCAACGAGCCCGAAATCGGGACCCTGGTGCTGAAGACCCGCGGCGAAATGCGGGCCGGTATTGGCCTCTGACGCGATCATCGCCGCGCATCGGAACCATTGGTTCGTGCGCGAGACGATCGGCGTGATGCGCCGGACCTTACAGCGGCTCGATGTCTCGTCGCGCAGCCTCTTCGCGGTGATCGACGAGGGCTCGTGCTTTGCCGGCAGCCTGTTCGAATTGGCGCTCGCCGCGGATCGCAGCTACATGCTGGCGGACGGCCCGCAGGTCGGGCTCAGCGCCCACAATTTCGGCGATCTCGAAATGGTCAACGGCCGCACCCGACTGGCGACGCGTTTCAACGACGAAGAAACGGCCGAGGCACTACGGCGACTGTCTGGCACCCCGCTCGACGCGGCGACGGCGCTCGACCGGGGCCTGGTGACCTTCGCCCCAGACGAGCTCGACTGGGAGGATGAGATCCGCCTCGCCCTCGAAGAGCGCGCGAGCCTGTCGCCCGATGCGCTGACCGGCATGGAGGCGAGCCTGCGCTTTGCCGGGGCCGAGACCGTCGCGACCAAGATCTTCGCCCGGCTGTCGGCGTGGCAGAACTGGATTTTTTCGCGCCCGAACGTCGTGGGCGAGCACGGTGCTCTGAAAAGCTACGGCAGCGGCGCCAAGCCGCGCTTCGACTGGGAGCGGGTGTAACGCGAGGACGGCAGAATGGCGATCGATTACCGGCAGCGGATCCCGAACAATGTCGGGCTCGCCGACAACCGCGCCCTGCAGCGCGCGCTCGAACATTGGCAGCCGCACTTTCTCGACTGGTGGCGCGAGATGGGGCCGAGTGCGTCGCAAAGCCTCGATGTCTATCTGCGCACCGCCACGACGGTCGATGCCGAGGGCTGGGCCGAATACGGCATGGTCAAGATGCCCGAATACCGCTGGGGCATTTTTCTCGCCGACCCGGTGCCCGATCGCCGAATCGGCTTCGGCGACGCCCTTGGCGACAAGGTATGGCAGCAGGTGCCGGGCGAGCATCGCTCGACCTTGCGCCGGCTGATCGTGACCCAGGGCGACACCGAGCCGGCCTCGGTCGAGCAGCAGCGCCTGCTCGGCCTGAGCTGCCCGTCCCTCTACGATCTGCGCAACCTGTTCCAGATCAATGTCGAGGAGGGCCGTCATCTGTGGGCGATGGTCTATCTGCTGCACGCCTATTTCGGCCGCGATGGCCGCGAGGAAGCCGAGGAATTGCTGACCCGCCACTCCGGCGATCCCGACCAGCCGCGTATTCTCGGCACTTTCAACGAGCCGATCGAGGACTGGCTGAGCTTCTTCATGTTCACCTATTTCACCGACCGCGACGGCCGCTATCAGCTCAAAAGCCTGGCCGAGAGCGGGTTCGACCCATTGTCGCGGACCTGTCGGTTCATGCTGACCGAAGAGGCCTACCACATGTTCGTCGGCCGTACCGGGATCACCCGGGTGGTCAAGCGCACACTTGAAGTCATGAAAGCGCTCGGCAGCGAAGAACCGGCCGATTTGCGCCGCGCCGGCGCGATCGATCTGCCCACCCTGCAGCGCTATATCAACTTCTGGTTCAGCTCTTCATTGGATCTGTTTGGGGCAGAGAAGTCGTCGAATGCGGCCACCTATTTCGCGACCGGCATCAAAGGCCGTCCGGACGAGGCGCGGTTCGAGGATCACGTGGCGCTGGGCCAGCATTTGCGCCTCGATATGCCCGATCGGAACGGCGGGTTGTTTCGGAAGAAGTGCCGATGCGCAACGCGATGAACGAGGTGACGCGCGGCGCATATATCAAGGATTGCGACATCGGGGTGCAGCGCTGGAACCGGCTGATCGGCGAGGCCGGTTATAAATTTCGCTTGGCGCTGCCGAGCCCGCGCTTCCGCCGCGCCGTCGGCGTCTGGGCCGGCATCCACACCGACCCGCAGGGCAACCCGATCAGCGAGGAGGTGTCGAATGCTCGGCGCGGTGACTGGCTGCCGAGCGAAGCGGACCGCGCCTTTGTCAAATCGCTGATGCAGCGGGTCATCGAGCCCGGCAAGATGGCGGCCTGGCTCGCCCCGCCCGAAGGCGGCATCAACAATCTGCCCGCCGCCTACGAATATGTCCGACTAAGCTGACCTGCCCCAACACCTGCCAAATAGTGGCGAAGAGACCCGATCCCTCCGCCGAGGCGATCGAGAGGCGAAGGCCGGTAGGCCAAGGCCGCCTAAGGAGACGTCTCTCCTTGCCCGATTGGACCGAGATCGCCTAGAAAAGCTGTTCAAACTACTCTCGGGTTCACATGAAAGTCAACAGTTGTCAACTCAGCTCTGTCTGGGTTCAGGCGTTTCCTGAACTTCTCCAGGCTGGCAGAGAGAGCATGTTGGGGGACCTTCTTGATCCCGACCAATATGCGGACCTCTTCAATTCCCTACTCGATATGTATGCCGATCCCACGGTGGATCTCCCGTGGCCGCGTCGACCGGGCTCTGTTTTGCCTAACAAAAACCATTACTGGGATAGGTTGATCGCGGAAGCTCTCCACGATCAACCTAACGGCAATCGCGGCAAGAAAGCATGGCGAGCGTTGGTCCCGTTTCGATACAAACGGTTGCTCGGGAGGCTGAGCACGGCTGACCGCAGTTTTGTCGAAGGTTGGTGTTTCCCTGGAGGAATCGCGCTATCTATTACTTTTTGGCTGTCGGGAGAGTTTACTTCGGATAAAATTAAGGTGGCTGTGGCCGATCTGCTGAACGGGAAACGGCCTGTCATTTGGTCTACCGGTGACAAGCAAATAATGTACCTGAACGATATAGCTCAAGAATGCTTAAATACCCTTCGCCGTGAGGTATTCACTGATGTTGCAGCAGGCTTTCGACCAAGACCCACACGCATCTTGACGGTAATCCGAGCCCAGCATGACGGCTCACAAGACAGCAGAGAAGCGGAGGAGATGGCAATGCGCGATGCCGTCTTGACAGCGGCGGGGGGCAGGCCCAACCCGCGGCTCGAACCAGAAGGGGACATTTATCTCTTCCCACGAAGCTTGGTGATCTGGCAGCCGGAAGGGTTTCTCTCGTCGGTACCCAACCTTCACACACTTGGCTGCCTGCATCGCAACGCCGTCATCGCCACGTTGCACGTCGCGAGCTTGCTGCGCGCCACTGAGGTATTGGTCAGGGAGGTAGTCAACTCGGGTAATCCAATTTCCCCGCGGGTGGAACTGTATGCGAAAGCCGTGGGAACAATACTCGGTCGTATTTATGGCCGCGCCTGGGATACGTACTCAGCACCCTGGATGCCCAGCAGGATAAGCAGTCTGCGGATGTCGTAAATCGGCTTCGGGATCGATTAGACCTCGGGAAACTGTTTTAGCCGTTTGCACCATGAGGTCATTTCATCGGAACCGTCAGTGGGGGCCGATATTCGTCCTGGGCATACTCATCGGGTTTTCTACCGCCGGCCTTGCGGGTAGCGTCGACAACGATCGGCATCATAGCTTGGTCCGTCACACCGCGGTCAGCCCGCCGCGCTTGAGCGTGGAACTCCAGCCAGCTGAATTCGACTCTCGATCCAGGCAAAGACGCGAGCGGGACGGTTGTGTTGGTGGCCCACAACACGAATGGTTCCAATATAACTTCGGCCGAGCTGAGTTTCCTCTCTCCCTTTGGAACGGTTACCTCGATTACGAGAAAACCCGTGCTTCCCACCCGCGGCGACCTCATCTGGACTGCACAGATCTCCGGCATCGAAGAAGAGACGGACAGAGGTACACTGATCGCCGAATTGAGGTACACCGCTAGTGGCTCCAACCAAATTTCCTCGATAGCGATTGGAACCATGACGATCATTCAAGCATCAGAATTTAACTTGGCAGATGCAGTTCGGTCAACTCTTATCCCGAGGGATGGTGCTATCGATCAATTTACCCCGTTAGGCTTAGTTCTTGAGCTCCAAAATCCTAGCCGCTATTCAATACTTATTGATAATATACACGTGCTGTCACCCCCTTACGCAAAGCTAAGCGCGAACTTCAAACACCGACATATTCTATCGTCGGGTAACTCGCTCGGAATACCGCTAAGAATTGAAACAACAGATGTTGTTGTACCAGGCACCTACGAATTGGTCTTGGCGTACTCTCTGCACGTAGAAGGACGTCAGAGCTAAGCGCAGAACACGTTGCGCAGGGCAAGCTCACGATCAGCGTTCCTGGTTTGTCCGATGCGATGCAGCTCCTTGGGATCCCGTCACTTTTGTTAATGCCCGGCGTCTTAACGCTAATTACGTTATTCTCCGCCGCGACCTTTCTGACCCGAACAAAACAGATCGACTGGAAGAACCCGATATTGATCGTTGTCGTCGTGACGCTCTCCTTTATCTATGCGTTTTCCTATCCTCAAGTAGTAAAACATTTCGGTCCGGAAAGGGATTATTTGCGGGGGTACGACCTTAAGGATGTAGTTTACTTGTGGTGTGGATCGATAATTATTGGCTTATTAGTTTCCTTAATATACACTGGCGTATATTGGCTGTTTAGGGGGCGTTTATATCCGGAACCCTCGGTCAGAGATGAGGCTCGTGATATTCTGCGGAAGATGGCATGGCGCAACGTTGACTTTCGAATGCAGCGACTAAGAAAAAATGAACAAAGCGCCTCGGGGCTGATCCACCAACTTTTCTTTTGCTCCCCTTCGGTCAGGCCCCCGAGGGATGGCAGTGGGTGGTAGAGCGGGCTATTCTTGAGAAGACGAGTGCTGCCGGCGGAAACCAGCGCATCAAAGAGATACGGGCTGTGCTCAGCGATCGCACACGGACCAAGGCACGGGGACTGTGGAAGGAGGTGCGGAGGGGTCTCAATAGGAAAGAAATTACCCTCTGTTGGCCTGGAGCTGAGCTTGGGGGACCAAGAAAGCTCCAAGACCTTCAAACCCTAAAGAGCAGTGAAGGGATTGTGGAAAAAGACGATTTTTTGGTGATCCATGGAGGTGGCGACTAATCGTCGAAGGGGGGCCAGATCCATCTGATAGCCGATATGACGCGGCTAATGTCTTAAGCAATGAGCAATTTGGTGGATGCAAACGCAACGGTTATCGGTATGGATCGTCTGGCGTTTTTCACTCGGTGCCATTATCGTGCGGCATCCGCTCGTCGCCGAGGTGCTGACGGTGTTGTGAATTCGCGGCATCCGGCGCGCAAACGGGAGTTGACGCCAGCCGCAGCGCCGCGCTTATTGCCGCGATGGGCCAAGTCTCTTGAGAGGAGCCGTAAGGATGACCGCGCAGCCATTTGCCGGGGTGCTGGTCCCGGTCCTGACCCCGTTTACGGGGAGCGGCGAGCCCGATGCCGCGCGGTTCACTGCCTTCTGCCGGTGGCTGCTCGACCAAGGTGCGGGTGGGCTCGCGATCTTCGGTACCACCAGCGAAGCCAATTCGATGTCGCCGGCCGAGCGGATGGGCTTGCTTGACCATCTGGTCGAGGCCGGCATTCCGGCGGAAAAGCTGATGCCGGGAACCGGCGCCTGCGCGATGACCGACGCGGCTGCGCTAGTGCGTCACGCTGTGGGCCATGGCTGCGGCGGCGTTCTGATGCTGCCGCCCTTTTATTACAAGCCGGTCAGCGACGACGGCATCTTCGCCTTTATTTCCGGGGTCATCGACAAGGTCGGCTCGTCGGCGCTGAAGGTCTATCTCTATCATATTCCGCCGGTCGCGGTGGTCGGTTACTCGCTCGATCTGGTCGGCCGTTTCATCAAGGCCTATCCGCAGACCGTGGTCGGGTTGAAGGACAGTTCCGGCGACTGGAACAACACCGCGGCGTTGCTCGACCGCTATCCGGGCTTTGCCATATTCCCTGGCTCCGAGGTGTTTCTGCTCGCCGCGCTGCGCAAGGGCGGGGCCGGCTGCATCACCGCCTCGGGCAATGTCAACGTGCCGGGGATCGCCAAGCTCTACGCCAACTGGCAGGGACCGCAGGCCGACGCCTTGCAGGCCGAGGTCACGACGGTGCGCACCACCTTGCAGCGCTATCCGATGGTCCCGGCGCTGAAGCGGGTCGTCGCTCATTTCCACGACGATCCGGCCTGGGCCGCGGTGCGCCCGCCGATGCTGCCGCTCGACCAGGCGCAATCGGCGGCGCTGATCGCCGACCTCGCCAAGATCGGCTTTACCCTCGGCGAGCGCCGGCAGAAGGCGGCTTGACGCAGATCTGGGAGGAACGCCGATGGCAGCGGAGCAGTCGTCCGCCAGCACGCCCGAGCGCGAGGCATTTTACGACCGGATCAGCGGCAGCAACCTGGCGCCGCTGTGGGAACGGCTGCACGGGCTGGTGACGCCACAGCCGGTGACGCCGTGCAGCCGGCAATCTGGCATTACCGGGACGTCCGGCCGTATCTGATGCAGGCGGGCGGGTTGATCAGCGCCGAGGAGGCGACGCGCCGGGTGCTGATTCTCGAAAACCCCGGGCTCAAGGGCCAGACCTCGATCACCCATTCGTTGTTCGCCGGATTGCAATTGATCCTGCCGGGCGAGGTGGCGCCGGCGCACCGCCACACCCAATCGGCATTGCGCTTTATCATCGAGGGAAAGGGCGCCTATACCGCGGTCGACGGCGAGCGCACGACGATGCATGCCCGGCGATTTCGTGATCACACCCTCCTGGACCTGGCACGACCACGGCAACGAGACCGACGAGCCGATGGTCTGGCTCGACGGGCTCGACATCCCGATCGTGCGCCTGCTCGATGCGAGCTTCGCCGAGCCGGGCGCTAGCCGACATGCAGACCGTCACCCGGCCCGAGGGCGACAACGCCGCACGGTTTGCCAACAATTTGGTGCCGGTCGACTGGAAGCCCGCGGCCAAGACCTCGCCGGTGTTCAACTATCCCTATGCCCGCTCGCGCGAATCGCTCGAGGTTTTGAGCCGCAACGAGGACCCCGATCCCTGCCACGGCCACAAGCTGCGCTATGTCAACCCGGCGAGCGGCGATTTCGCGATGCCGACGATCGGCGCCTTTATCCAGCTGTTGCCAAAAGGCTTTGCCACCCGCCCCTACCGCTCGACCGACGGCACGGTCTTTGTCGCGGTCGAGGGCGCGGGCGAAACCCGGATCGGCGATCAGGTGCTGTATTGGCAGCCGCACGACATCTTTGTCGCACCGAGCTGGACAATGGTCAGCCATCATGCCGCGGAAGAAGCCGTGCTGTTCAGCTATTCCGACCGGCCGGTTCAGGAAAAGCTCGGCCTCTTCCGCGAGCAGCGCGGCAACGCCTGACGGCCGCCGCCGCGCTGCCGGGAGCGCGCGATGGATGTGATCATCGTCGGCGCCGGGATCGGCGGGCTGACCCTTGGCCTGGCTTTGCACCGCGCCGGCATTCCTTGCCGCATCTATGAGGCGGCGTCGGCGATCGAGCCGATCGGGGTCGGCATCAACGTGCTGCCGCATGCGACCCGCGAACTGGCCGAGCTCGGTCTGGAGCCGGCCCTGACCCGGGTCGGGGTCACCACTGCCGAAGCCTGCTTTTTTAATCGCTTTGGTCAGCTGATCTATCGCGAGCCGTTGGGTCGCGCAGGCGGGATATGCTTGGCCGCAATTCTCGCTGCACCGCGGCGATCTACAGCAGGTGCTGGCCGAGGCCTTTGTCCGCCGCGCTGGCGCCGATCATCTGATCACCGGCCGGCGCTGCGTTGCCTTCGAACAGGAGACGGACCGGGTCACCGTCCATTTCGAGAGCGTCGCGACCGGCGCCAGGCTGCCGTCGCAGCATGGCGCGATCGCGATCGCCTGCGACGGCATCCATTCGACGATCCGCAAGCAGCTTTACCCCGACGAGGGCGAGCCGATCTATTCGGGCTACAACATGTGGCGCGGGGTAACGCGCTGGCCGCGGTTTCTGTCCGGCGCGAGCATGGTGCGCGCCGGCTGGCTCGCCACCGGCAAGATGGTGATCTATCCGATCCGCAACGATATCGACGGCGAGGGCAGCCAGCTGGTCAATTGGGTGGCCGAGATCGAGACCCCGCAGCACGAGGCGCGCGATTGGAACCGTCCGGGCGCGCTGGCCGATTTCGTCGGCGCGTTCAAGGACTGGCGCTTCGACTGGCTCGACGTGCCGGCGATGATCGGCGCGGCCGAGGTCATTCTCGAATTCCCGATGGTCGATCAAGATCCGCTGCCGCGCTGGAGCTTTGGCCGGGTCAGTCTGCTGGGCGACGCGGCGCACCCGATGGTGCCGCGCGGCTCGAACGGCGCCGGCCAGGCGATCGTCGACGCGCGGGCGCTCGCCGACTGCCTGCTGCGCGACCGAGGACCCGGTCGCGGCGTTGCGCGCCTATGAAGACAATGCGGCGCGAAGCGACCGCCAATGTCGTGCGCACCAACCGCACCAACCCGCCCGACGCGATCCTGCGCGAGGTCTATCTGCGCACCGGCGACCAGCCATTCGACGATATCGACGCGGTGATCAGCCGCGATGAGCTGGCGGCGATATCGGACAGCTACAAGCGGGTCGCCGGCTACGACCACGAAACGCTCGCCGCCCGCAAGTGAAGCGGCAGCAACGGATGGGCGACGGCGCGAGACGACGGGTGAAGAAGGAGCTGACAGAAATAGTTCGTCGTTCCGGGATAGCACGAAGGGCTCGGCCCGGAATCCACGAACACTGGCAGTTCTTGAGCTTTGTAGGACTGAGTTCCTGGGTTCCGGGCTCGCGTGGCGCGCCCCGCAACGACAGTTTTCAGGCGGTGTTTGTCGTGGCTCTAACGGCAGCATTGGTGCTGGCGCTCGCCTTTGCCGGATCAGCCGCGGCCGCCGCCTCGCCGCAAGCGGTCGAAGCCCGGCACGGCATGGTCGTGACCTCGCAGCACATCGCCTCCGCGGTCGGCGCCGGCATCCTCGCGGCCGGCGGCAACGCGATCGACGCGGCGGTCGCGGTCGGCTACGCGCTCGCCGTCGTCGAACCGTGCTGCGGCAATATCGGCGGCGGCGGGTTCATGATCGTCCACCTCGCCGGCGGGCGCGACACCTTTATCAATTTCCGCGAGACCGCGCCGGCGGCGGCGACCGCCGGGATGTATCTCGACGCCGCCGGCAAGCCGATCCCCGACCTCAGCCGCTATGGCTAGCGCGCGGCCGCCGTGCCGGGGACGGTGATGGGGCTCGACCGCGCGCTCAACGAGTACGGCACGCCTGCCGCGCGCGGCGGTAATGGCGCCGGCGATTGCGCTGGCGCGCGATGGCTTTGTGCTGAGCCGCGACGACACCGAATTGCTCGACGCCAAGGCCGACCGTTTTGCCCAGGACCCGGCGGCAGCCAAGATCTTTCTGCGCCCCGACGGCAGCCGGTTCATGCCCGGCGACCGTCTCGTGCAAAAAGATCTCGCGGCAACGCTCGCGGCGATCGCCGAAAAAGGGCCGGACGCGTTTTACAAGGGGACCGCCGCAGCTGCCGTCGACAAGGCGAGCCGGGCCAATGGCGGCATCCTGACCGCGCGCGATTTTGCCGATTACACCGACGACCGAGGGGCCGCCGCTCTCCTGCTCCTACCGCGGCTATGCGATCGTGTCGGCGCCGCCGCCGAGTTCGGGCGGCGTCACGATCTGCGAAATCCTGGACATCCTCGAAGGCTACGACATGAAGGCGCTAGGCCTGCGCTCGGCGCGCTCGGTGGAGCTGATGGTCGAGGCGATGCGCCGCGGCTACGCCGACCGCAACGCCTTTCTCGGCGACCCGGCCTTTGTCGACGAACCCGCTCGACCGCCTGCTGTCAAAGGGCTATGCCGCCGGGATCCGCGCCGCGATCGGCGGCGGGCGAGGCGCCACCCTCCGCGCCGCTCGCTGCCCCGCACGAGAAGGCCGAGACGACTCATTATTCGGTCGTCGACGGCGCCGGCAATGCGGTCGCCGTAACCTATACGATCAACGGCTATTTCGGCGCCGAGGTCATCGCCCCCGGCACCGGCTTTTTCCTGAACAACGAGATGGACGATTTTACCGCGAAGCCCGGCACGCCGAACCTGTACGGTCTGGTGCAGGGCGAAGCCAACGCGATCGCGCCCGGCAAGCGGCCGCTCTCCTCGATGGCGCCGACCCTGGTCGAGAAAGACGGCCGCGTCTTCCTCGTGCTCGGCAGCCCCGGCGGCTCGCGCATCATCACGGCGGTGCTCGAAACTATCATGAACATCGTCGATTACGGCATGGCCCCGCAAGCGGCCGTCGATGCGCCGCGCTTTCATTACCAGGGACTGCCGGACAAGGTGTTCTACGAGCGCTCCGCCCTCTCGCCCGACACGATCGCGACACTCCGCGGCAAGGGGGATGAACCTCGTCGAGCAGAAGCCCTGGGGCGCGGTCGAGCTGATCGAGATCGCCGATGGCCGGCTCTGGGGTGCCAATGACAGCCGCCGCCCCAACGGCGCCGCGATCGGGTATTGATATCCGATGGCGCTGAGGGCGTGGCGGAAATGATTTCGGGTACATATTGCGGTATTTCCGATACCCTGAGCATCCGTCAACGCGAGGAGGGAGTCGCCATGAAGGTGGTCACGCTTAAAAGCATACCGAACGTCCCAGTGGAAGGCGCCGAGCGGATCGAAGGGTGGACAGGGCCGGTTTCCCGATCGCGCCAGACCATCATCGAGCCCGGGGATTCCGCGAACTACAACTGCAGCGTGGTGAACTTCAGCCAAGGTTGCACAACGGGATGGCATACCCACAACTGCGACCAGATCCTGGTCGTGACCTCCGGCTCCGGCATGGTCGCGACGGAGCATGACCAACGCGAAATCAATGTGGGTGATGTCGTGCACATCAAGGCCGGCGAGCGCCATTGGCACGGCGCCAAGTCCGATACGACGATGGGGCATATCACGATCACGGCTGTCGGCGGTCAAGCTACCTGGGGATAGCCTTACGCTGCCGGGATTGTGCCTGGATGCTCCGGGAGCGCATCCTCTGACTTGCATTCGCCGTTGTTGCCTCTGACGAATATTGGAGAACTGGGGAGCCACGTCTGGCCTGAATGCCGCGGTGGCCCCCAGCCTCAGACGGCCAGCAATAGGCGGCCGTGGTAATTTAGGAAAGTCCCGGCGCCGACATCAAAATGCGCTTCACGGCCCCATTCTCGGCTGGCTTGCTGTACAGCCATCAGAACTCAGAGGAGCGAATGCGCGCTGACCATCGGCTGCGGGCGATTCGGGTTTAAGCCTCGGTTCGGCGCATGCGCAGATGGCAGGCGCTTGGGTTCCTCGCGACATTGCTGCTCGGCGGTTGCGGCTCGCTCTCCGTGCCGATGAATGAGCCGCTGCGCTCGGCCGCCGGCAACTCCGAATATCGCCTGGTCGACGTGAACCGCAGCGGCGGCGCCGAAAGCGCGCTGGTCCTGGTCGCCCTCTCCGGCGGCGGCAAACGCTCTGCCGCTTTCGGTTTCGGCGTGTTGCGCGGGATGCGGGATATCCACGTGCAACCTGAGGGGAAGGACAGCACCTTGCTCGACGAGGTAGACACGTTGGCCGGCGTCTCCGGCGGCTCCTTCCCCGCGGCTCACTTCGGCCTCTACGGCGAGAAGTCGTTCGAAACCTTTCCCGACGAGTTCCTTTATCAAGACATTGAGGCCTACATTTGGGGCACGTTTCTGCTGCCGTGGAACTGGGACTGGATATTCAACCCGCTGGTCGGCACCAACGACCGGATGACCCAAGTCTACGACCGGCTGATGTTCCATGGCGCGACCTTTGCGGATCTCTTTCGACACGGCCGCCCTCAGGTCAGCATCAACGCCACCGATATCAGTTTTGGCAGTCCGTTCGGCTTTCTGCCGCAGACCTTCGACGTTATCTGCTCCGACCTCGCGACCCTGCCGATCGCGCGGGCGGTCGCCGCTTCCAACGGATTTCCGGTGCTGTTCGGCCCGGTGACACTGCGCAATTACCGCGGGCCCGATTGTCCGCTTCCCCCCGCGCCGCCGCCGCGAGCGGGGGAAGGCAGCCAACCCGATTTGCGCACTCGGGCACTGCTTGAAAACATCGACCGTTATTCCAACGGTCAACAGGTCAAGTGGATTCATTTGATGGACGGTGGAATCTCGGACAATCTCGCGCTGCGGGTGCTGCTCAACAACATGTTGCTGCTGAACACCAGAATGGATCGGTTCGCGGCCCAGCTGCTGCCGGTTCGCCGCATTCTCGTGATCAGCGTCGACGGCCAGTCGGCGCCAAACCCGAACTGGCCGCACCAACGGATCGTAAGCGGGCTCGGCCAGATCATCTCGGCAGTAACGAGCACCCAAATCGGGGCCTACAACATCGAGACCCTGATCGCCGTCGAGAGCACGATTGACGATCTCGCCGACAAGCTGCGTGCGCTGCGCTGCCGTCAAGGGCCTGTTATCGACGGCTATGCCTGTGGCGATGTGGCTGCGAAGGTGCTGCGCGTCAGCCTGTCCGACTATCCCGATCCCGAGACGCGGGCGCGGCTCGTGGCAATCCGCACTGGGCTCACGCTGCCGCGCGAGCAGGTTGATGCGCTGGTGGCCGCCGGGCAAACCATGATCCGCCGTGACTCCGGGACGATTGCCGCGTTCCTGCGTCCCGGCGCGTGGACCGGTCAGCTGGCTCGCCGGCAATAGCGAGCGGCGCAGGGCCGGGTTATCGCAGGCGAACCCGGATCGGTCGAGGCGTGCCCGATTATGAGGCGATACTCGAGTGAGCGCCCCTTTGCCGACTTCACCGCCAAGTAATATCGTATTGAATTTTTGGTGAGACCGCCGGGATTCGACCCGAGAGCTACTCAAGCTGCTCCTGCTGACGGCACAACGGCGCCTTGAGGTCGCCCAAATACACCGGGCGGAAATACTCCGATGGCGTTTGGATTATCCCGGCGGAGCGCTACGAGAGCAAGCGCGCAAACTCGGTGCCACTTTCGGCCGCCGCACTCGCCATCATCGAAGCTCAGCCCAAGATCGAGAGCTGCGAGTACGTCTTCACCGGCCGGACCCAGGCGACTCCGTTCTCGGGTTTCGGGAAGGCCAAGGCAGCGCTCGACGAGGCGACCGGGATCTTCGGCTGGACGCTGCACGATTTGCGGCGCACAGCCAAGACGCTGATGGTCCGCACTGGCGTGCGCCCCGACATCTCTGTGCGCGTCCTCCGACATGTCCATCGCCGGCGTGGAAGGAGTTTACGACCGGCATTCATATCTCGAAGAGAAGCGCGAGGCGCTGGAGAGGCTAGCAGCGATGGTCGAGCTTATTCTTAACCCGGCGCTTGCCAATGTCGTGCCGTTCGACGAGCGCCGGCACGGGTCGCGGCCATGACCGAGGAGCGGTCTGGTTCAAGCAGCGCACTATGCGTAAGGGAGCGAGTTTCGGCCCACTTAAAGCGCCGGGAAGATGAATGCATAGTTATCTTGGCGCGCGCCTACATCGACGTGGCAACAAAGCTGAACGGCGATGTAAGCGAAGTGTACAGGCTGTTCAACGAGTTCACGACAACCGTTGCCAAAGCGCCGGTGCCGCGAAGACGGCGGGGCAACGCCGACCCCGAGTACGATGTACGTATCCTCGCCGCGGGTGATGCCGCGCCGCGTGGGCAAAAGGAAGCCGCGGTTGCGGCCGAGGCGGGAGCGCAAACCACGAGGGCAACAGCGGCGCGAAGCGTTCTTGGATGAATTGAGTTCGTTCACCGGCCGGGCGCTGCCACCCTACGAGCCGGTCCGGGCTTATCCGATCTCCTCCTCTCCGGACACGAAGCTGACCGTCAACGGTTATGAGCCGATCTCAGCCGAACCTACTTTGGCCAGTCATGACGCACAGCTGATCGCCAACGGTTATGAGCCAATCGCTGTCAACGGCAAGGCCGCGGTGGCCAAAGGCTGGAATACCTGCCCGAGCACGATCGAGGCCGCTGCCGCCGAGCTTACGAGTCGCCCTGGTGCGATGAGTACCGGGCTGCGCACCGGGCGGCTCGTCGGGGTCGATATCGACATCGTTCCGGCAGAGCATGTCCAGGCGATCAAGCATCTCGCTACGCAGTTGCTCGGCCCTACCGGGCTCGAACGAGTCGGCGCCAAGGGACCGATGCTCTGCTACCGCAACGAGACGCCAATCGCGAAGATCACAGTCTCGGGCAAACACCCGATGCAGCCCGGCAAAATCGAGTTCCTCGGTACCGGGCAACAGTTCGTGAGCTACGGCATACAAGCCGTACGCCTGGACAAACACGTTGCTTGACGGGGAGCCGCTGCGCGCGCCTCTCGAAAAGCTCCCGGAAGTGACATCTGAAAGCTACGCGCCTTCGCCGAGCAGGCTGCTGCGCTGCTTAAAAAGTTGGTTATACGGATGCCAAAGCAAACGGCAGAAGCGAAGCGGCTGAGAAAGTGCACCTCGATGCGCCGGTAAATATCGGGCTTGATACGCCAGTAAACATCGAGCGCGCTCGGACCTGGCTGCAGGGCCTGTCGAGCACGGAGACGTGGCAAACGAGGGGCAAGAAGGCGATAATCGAGAGGTTTCTGTGAGGTCGCGCCAACGGGGTCGCGGATGAAGGTCGCAATGGCGCGATCTCATTGAAACCCGGTTGAACAGAGCCGCGGGGAAACCCGGTTGAACAAAACCGCGGGCCAGCGCGCGAGCTATGAGGATTTTAGCGACGCGCTCGATGCAACAGGGTGGATT
>CAWEEA010000013.1:0-48093 GCA_963807985.1 uncultured Alphaproteobacteria bacterium | reverse complement strand
TAGATGTCCGCGGGGTCGGCGATCGCTACCGCGAGATGCTCGTAGGCCTCGCATGGTCCCGCAGATCTTCTTGATCGCCTGTAGCTGCGCCTCGGCGCGCGGAATGTCGCCCTTTATGACATAGGCTTCGCCGAGATATTCACGGACTTGCGCGTAATGCGGATCAAGCGCTACCGATTTCAGGTAGTAGCCGATGCCCTCATCGACCTGCCCCATTCGGCGCGTCGCATAGCCGCGGTAATTGAGTGCCACCGCGGTATTCGGGTCCTTCATCAGGTCGAGCACCGCCAGGGCTTCCTTGTATCGGCCTGCCTTGGCCAAGGCGTAAGCATTGGCGGCGAACTCCTTGTCCGGCAGGACTCCGTTCTCCGCCTTAACGCATTTCTGGCTGCGGCTGTCCCATACCTCGCCCTTTCCACAGGTCGGCGTCGATTTGTCGTCGCTGCCGCCGCCTCCATCGGCGAAGGCGGGCGCCGCACAGGCAAATCCGACCGCAACCACACCCGCACTCAGGATCCCCGCGGCCCAGTGCCGGGATTGAACCCTTGTTCATCGATGTCTCCCTCAATCGTCTATGCGGTAAGACCATCCCTGCGTCGGCTTTATTCCGCCGCGCCGAGGCCGCGATGCGCAGCGGATGGGCGGGGTAGACGCCGAGGATCTTGACCTCGCGCGAAAAAAAGGCGAGTTCCTCGAGCGCCAAGGCCAGCGGCCGGTCCTCGGGATGCGCCTCGACATCGGCGTAGAACTGCGTCGCGGTAAAGGCGCCGCCGACCATGTAGCTTTCGAGCTTGGTCATGTTGACGCCGTTGGTGGCGAACCCGCCCAAGGCCTTGTAGAGCGCCGCCGGCACGTTGCGCACGCGGAACAAAAATGTCGTGACCGACGGCGTCGCCGCGCGGCGGCCGCATCGCTTCGCGCGACATGATCAGAAAGCGGGTCGTGTTGTGCTCGGCGTCCTCGATGTTCTCCTTCAGCGAAACGAGGCCGTAGATCTGGCCGGCGAGCTCGGAGGCGATCGCCGCGACTGTCGGATCGCCGCGCGCGGCGATTTCGGCGGCGGCCCCGGCGGTGTCGGCCGCGACGATCGGCTCGATGCCGAGCGCGCGGATCAGTTTGCGGCACTGCGACAGCGCATGGACATGGCTTCTGACGGTGCGGATTTGCGCGAGGCTCGCACCGGGCAACGCCAGCAGGTGATGGTTCACCGGCTCGAAATGCTCGCCGATGATGTGCAGTCCCGAATCCGGCATCAGATGGTGGATGTCGGCGACGCGGCCGGCGACCGAATTCTCGATCGGGATCATCGCCAGCCGGGCGCGGCCTTCGCGCACCGCGGCAAAGGCGTCCTCGAACTGGGCGCAAGGCAGGGTCGCCATCTCCGGAAAGACGCGCCGGCAGGCGAGATCGGAATAGGCGCCGAACGCGCCCTGAAACGCGATCGTCCGCGCGGGATCGGCGGGTTCGAGTTTTCGATCGCCGTCATCTCTATTGTCGTCTGTTGCATCAATCGGCGGGCGCGTTCGAGATCGGCCGGAGTGTCGACCTGCACGCCGAGCCGGCCGGCCTCGATCAGGCTGACCGAGATGCGCATGCCGGCTTCGAGCGCGCGCAACTGTTCGAGCCGCTCGCGCTGTTCGAGCACGCCGCGCGGCAGCGCCGACGAACCGCTCCAGCGCCGCGCGGCGATAGGCGTAGAGACCGATATGCTCGTAATGCGGCCCGTCGCCCCACGGCACCACGGCCTTGCTGAAATAGAGCGCGCGCGCCGGCCGCGCCGGATCGGCAAAACCGGCGACGACCTTGTTGACGCTGGTGTCGGCGAGCGCGGCATCATCCTCGATCACCGCGGCCAGGGTCGCGATGTCGGTTTCCGGGTCGGCGAGCCCGGCAAGCGCGGTGCGGATCGCCGCCGGGTCGAGCATCGGCAGATCGCCCTGGACATTGACGACCGCGTCGTGCCGGCGCTCCGGGTCGAGGCGCATGATCGCCTGATGGATGCGGTCGGAGCCGGTCGGCAGTGCGGATCGGTCAACACCGCCCGCCCGCCCGCGGCCTCGATCGACCTCGGCGATTTCGCGGATCGCCGCAGGCGACGACGACCGGCGCCATCTCGGCCGCGACCGCGCGGCGCCAGACATGCACGATCATCGGCGCCCCGGCGATGTCGGCGAGCGGCTTTCCCGGCAACCGCGTCGAGGCCAGGCGAGCGGGAATCAGGATGATCGGGTTTTGCGGCGCGGCGCAGTCACGGCTCTCTTGCGCGAGCAGGTCGGGATCGGGCAGCGACAACATGCCCGGTTCGTACGATCGCCGGAAGCGTGATAATTCGTTTGAGTTGTCGGGGGGAATTCGATTTCCTGCCGGACCCGGCACGGTCGGAAAGGGTCGTCGATGTCGTCTTTCGAGTGGAACAAGATCATTGCCTCGGTGCTGACCGCGCTGATCGTGGCGATGGTCGCCGGGATACTGTCGAACATGCTGGTCCAGCCGAAGCCGCTCGAAAAGCCGGTCTTCCTCGTGGCTGGCGCGCCCGACAGCGCGCCCCGGCCGAGCAAGCCGCTGCGCCCCAAGCTCGCGCCGATTACGCCGCTGCTCGCCAAGGCCGATCCGAAAAAGGGCCAACAGCTGACCAAGGTCTGCCAGGTCTGCCATACCTTCGACAAGGGCGAGCCGAACAAGATCGGCCCGAATCTGTGGGGTGTCGTCGGCGGGCCGATCGGCGAGGACCGCGGCGGCTTATGCGTTCTCCTCCGCCTTGGAGGCGCATAAGGGCAAAAAATGGGACCCGGAATTGCTGAACGAATGGCTGGATAATCCGCAGCATTTTGCCCCGGGCACCAAGATGACCTTTGCCGGCTTTCCAAAGGAGCAGGACCGCGCCGACGTCATCGCTTATCTCCAGACCCTGAAATAGACTCGTGAACGAGGTCCACACGCTGCCCGATATCGACGCGTTTCTCGCGCTCGCAACCGAACTCGCCGACGCCGCCGGCGCGGCGATCCGCCCGCATTTCCGAACGCGCCTCGCGATCGACGACAAACCCGACCTGACGCCGGTCACCGCCGCCGACCGCGCCGCCGAACAGGCGATGCGCGAGATGATCGAGAGCCGCTTTCCGGATCACGGCATCGTCGGCGAGGAATTCGGCCGGGTGCGCGAGGACGCCGAATTCGTCTGGGTGCTCGACCCGATCGACGGGACCAAATCCTTTATCAGCGGCGTGCCCTTGTTCGGCACGCTGATCGCGCTGACCCGCGCCAGCCGGCCGATCCTCGGCATTATCGACCAGCCGATCTCGCGCGAGCGCTGGGTCGGCGCCGCCGGCCGTCCGACGCACCTTGAACGGCGCCCCGATCCGTTGCCGGGCTTGCCCGGCGCTCGGCTCGGCGACCCTGTTCGCGACCACGCCCGACATGTTTTGCGGGCCGGACGCCGCCGGCTTTGCCCGGGTTTCGCGGGCGGTCAAGCTGACCCGCTTTGGCGCCGATTGCTACGCCTATGGCCTGCTGGCCGCCGGGTTTATCGATCTCGTCCTTGAAGCAAGCCTCAAGCCCTACGATTTTTGCGCGATCATCCCGATCGTCGAAGGCGCGGGCGGCATCGCCACCGATTGGCGCGGAGCGAAGCTTGGCCTCGCCTCGGACGGCCGGGTCCTCGTCGCCGGCGACCGCCAGCACACGAGGCGGCACTGGCGCTGCTCGACGGCTGAGCAGATCACAAGGACAAAGGGCATGCGCAGAGTATCGGCAATCGCGTCGGCCTCTTCTTCTGCTTGCGGCCGGCCGCGCCGCAGGCGGCGCCGAGCGAGGGCATGTCGCTGTTCGGCGACCTTAAATATGCACCTGGCTTTACCCATTTCGATTACGCGAACCCGCAGGCGCCAAAGGGCGGCACGATGCGGTATTCGGCGATCGGCACCTTCGACACCTTGAACCCGTTTGTCATCAAGGGCGTGCCGGCAGCCGGGATCAGCCTGATCTTCGACACGTTGTCGGCCGTCTCCGAAGACGAACCGGCGAGCGAATACGGGCTCGTCGCCAAAACCATCGATCTCGCGCCGGACAAATTGTCGGTGCTCTACACCTTGCGAAAAGAAGCGCGCTTTCACGACGGCACGCCGATGACCCCCGCCGATGTGATCTGGACGTTCGAGACGTTGCGAAGCAAAGGCCAGCCTTGTACCGCGAATATTATGGCGACGTGACCAAGGTCGTGCAGGAAGGCGATCGCGGCGTCCGCTTCTATTTCAAATCGGCGAAAAACCGCGAATTGCCGCAGATCCTCGGCGAGATGCCGGTCTTGTCGAAGGCCTATTGGTCGGGGCGCGATTTCGAGAAGACGACGCTCGACCCGCCGCTCGGCAGCGGCCCCTACACGATCCAGTCGCTCGATCCCGGCCGCTCGATCACCTATAGCCGGGTCAAGGATTATTGGGGCGCCGATCTGCCGGTCAACAAGGGCCGCTATAATGTCGACACGATCCGCTACGACTATTATCGCGATGCGACGATCGCGCTCGAAGCGTTCAAGGCCGGCCAATACGATGTCCGGCAGGAAAATTCGTCAAAGGATTGGGCGACGGGCTATGACTGCCCGGCTTTGCGCGCCGGCCTGATCAAAAAGGAGCAGATCCCGAACGGGTTGCCGAGCGGCATGCAGGGCTTTGGCTACAATCTGCGGCGGCCGATCTTTCAGGACCCGCGGGTGCGCGAGGCGCTGGCCTATGCCTTTGATTTCGAATGGTCGAACAAGAATTTGTTTTACGGCGCCTATCAGCGCACCCGCAGCTATTTCGACAATTCGGAATTGGCCGCGACCGGCGTGCCGCAGGGCCAGGAACTCGAGATCCTGGACAAATTCCGCGGCCAGATCCCCGACGCCGTGTTCACGACCGAATACGACCCGCCGAAATACGACGGCTCCGGCAATATCCGCGACGGGCTGCGCAAGGCGCTGAAATTGCTGATGGAGGCGGGCTGGACCTTCAAGGACGAACAGCTGGTCAACGCCAAGACCGGCCAGCCTTTCGAGTTCGAGATCCTGCTCGACAACCCGCAATTCGAGCGGATCGTGCTGCCCTTTGCCGATAATCTGAAACGGATGGGGATCACGGCGCGGGTGCGCACCGTCGACCCCGCGCAATACGAAAGGCGGATGGAGACGTTCGATTACGACATGACGGTCGTGCTGTTTCCGGAGTCGCTGTCGCCCGGAAACGAGCAGCGCGAATACTGGGGCTCGCAGGCGGCCGACGAGCAGGGCAGCCGCAATGTGCTCGGCATCAAGAGCAAGGTCGTCGACGCGCTGATCGAGGAGTTGATCCACTCGCCCGACCGGGCAAGCCTCGTCGCCCATACCCGCGCGCTCGACCGGGTGTTGCAGTATGGCTATTACGTGATCCCGAACTTTCATCTTGGCGGCGTTTCGGGTCGCCTATTGGGACAAGTTCCGCCGCCCGGCGATCTCGCCCAAATACGCGGTCGGCTTCGACACTTGGTGGGTCGATCCGGCCGCCGAGAAATCGGTCGAGGCAAAAAAGGGCGAGGTGCTGAAGCAGTGAGAAGCCGCCGATGATCGCCTACGCGATCCGGCGGGTGCTGCTGATCATCCCGACCCTGTTCGCGATCATGGTGGTCAATTTCGTGATCGTCCAGGCCGCACCCGGCGGCCCGGTCGAGCAGATGATCGCGCGGCTCAAGGGAGAGAATGTCAGCGCCACCGAGCGCGTCAGCGGCGGGACCGGCGAGATCAAAATGCCGGCGGCCACCGGTGCCGCCGTCAACTCGCGCTATCGCGGCGCACGCGGCCTCGACCCGGCGCTGATCAAGGAGCTCGAAAAGCAATACGGCTTCGACAAGCCGCCCTTGACCCGCTTTGTGCTGATGATGCGCAACTACCTGACCTTCGATTTCGGCAAGAGCTTTTTCCGCGACCAGCGCGTCATCGATCTGATCAAGTCCAAATTGCCGGTGTCGATTTCGATCGGGCTGTGGACGACGTTGATCACCTATCTGGTGTCGATCCCGCTCGGCATCAGCAAGGCGGTGCGCGACGGCAGCCGGTTCGATGTATGGACGAGCGCCGTCATCATCGTCGGCTATGCGGTGCCAAGCTTTTTGTTCGCGGTATTGCTGATCGTGCTGTTCGCCGGCGGCAGCTATCTGTCGATCTTTCCGCTGCGCGGGCTGGTCAGCGACAATTGGGCCTCGCTGTCCTGGCCGATGCGCATCGCCGATTATTTCTGGCATATCGCCCTGCCGATCACCGCCCTGGTGATCTCGGGGTTCGCCACCCTGACGATGCTGACCAAGAACTGCTTCCTCGACGAGATCAACAAGCAATACGTGCTGACCGCGCGCGCCAAGGGGCTGACCGAGCGCCGCGTGCTCTACGGTCATGTGTTCAGGAATGCGATGCTGCTTGTCGTCGCCGGATTTCCGGCGGCGTTGGTGGGCATCCTTTTCACCGGGGCGCTGTTGATCGAGGTGATCTTTTCACTCGACGGCCTCGGCCTGTTGGGTTTCGAGGCGGCGATCAACCGCGACTACCCGATCATGTTCGGCACGCTCTATGTGTACACGCTGATCGGCCTGCTGCTGAAGCTGGTCAGCGACCTGACCTACATGCTGATCGACCCGCGCATCGACTTCGCCACCCGCCGGGCCTGACGCTGTGGGCGCCGGAATGTATACTGGCGGAGGCGCCCAAGTCGGACGAAGCTGTCGAATATCTTTGAGGCGGGACATGGCTTTTGATCGGATTACCTTCGAGCCGGGGAAGATGGGCGGCCGTGCTTGCATTCGCGGTCTTCGGATCACCGTCGGGTTGATCGTCTCATTGGTCGCGGAAGGGGTTTCTTTCGAGGAACTCTTGACCGACTATCCGGACCTGGAAGCCGAGGATATTCGACAATCCCTGGCTTATGCCGCTTGGCTAGCGCGGGAAGAGATCGTCCCGGTGTAAGCCGGGAATGCGTTTTCTGCTCGATATGAACCTTCCGCCCGCGATGGCGGAATGGATGCGATTCGAAGGCCACGACGCGGTGCACGTCCGCGATCTTGGTCAGGCGCAATATCCGGATTACAAGATATTCGCTCATGCAGCCGCCGATCGACGTATTGTCGTCACCTTCGATCTCGATTTCGGCGAGACCGCCGCTTTCGCACGCGGCGCCGGAATCGGCGTCGTTCTGCTGCGGCTGCGCTTGGTCCGGCAGTCCTATTTGCGAGACCGCCTCCGCGCTGCGTTGGTCGAGGCGGCCGAGGCGTTACAGGCGGGCGCAATTGTCCTCGTCGAGGATGCCCGGATCCGCATCCGGCGGCCTATGAACGACTGAAAACGAGCGTTGCGCGGTCCGCCGGCTACCGCGCTCGCGAGCATTGCGTCCCGGAGGAAGCCGCGGCGTGGATCACGGTCCATCGCAGGCCGCGCGACGCGCGTGACCGCCAGCCTCAGAGGCCGACGAGACGGGCGCTCTCCTCCCACAGGCGGCGGGCGAGATCGTCGTCGAGCGCGGCCGGATCGGGGCGCGCCAGCGCCTTGCCGACGACATAGCCGCCGTGGAATGGCGCCGGATCGGGAACCGTCGCCAGAAACAGCGAGGTCTCCGCGCCTTTTTCGGCGCTGATCATAAACGGTTTCGCCAGCCGCCAGCCGAGTTCGACAATGCCGCCGCGCTGGGCCAGCCTGGTCGCGACGACGCCGGGATGCAGGCAAATCGCCACAACGCCGAGCCTTCGAGCCGCGTCGCCAGTTCGCGGGTGAACAGGATGTTGCACAGCTTGGAGCGGCCATAGGCCTTCATCATCGACCAGTCGCGCGGCCCGGCGATGGTCGCGAGGTCGATGCGGTTGCCGCGATGCGCGCGCGAGGCGACGGTGACGATGCGCGCCGGCGCCGAGGCCTTCAGCCGGTCGAGCAGCAGATTGGTCAGCAGAAACGGGGCCAGATGATTGACCGCAAAAGTCATCTCGTAGCCGTCCTCCGACCGCTGGAATTTCGGCGAAAACAGCCCGGCATTGTTGACCAGGAGGTCGAGCCGGCCGTGCCGGGCCAGGATCTCGTCGGCGAGGCGGCGAACCGCGGCGAGCGACGCGAAATCGGCGAGCGCGGTCTCGACCTGCGCGCCGCCGCCCGCTCGGTCGACAAATCGGCGCGCCGCCTCGGTACGCGCGCGGTCGCGGCCGGTCATGACCACCCGCATCCCGGTGCGGGCGAGGCCCAGCGCGGTGTAGAGCCCGATCCCGGCGCTCGCCCCGGTGACGACGCCGATCCGCTGGCGCCGTCCCATTCGCCCTCATCGCCGCTGTCGCTCTCCCGAAAGGCGGGGACGGGGCTACGGACGCGGCGCCGGCAAAGGCTGCTAGACGCTGTCCACCCCGAACGCCCAGCGGCGCGCCAGCTGATGGCCGATCGCGAGCGGCGGCGGCAAGGTCGCCACCCCCGGGATCGGGTCGTCGGTGCGCGAGCGCTCGACCATCGCGCGCACCTCGTCGCGCTCGAACCAGCGCGCCTCGGCGATTTCCTCGGGATCGATGGTATCTCCTCGCTCACCGCCTCGGCCAGCAGCCCCATCATCAGGGTCGATGGAAACGGCCAGGGCTGCGAGGCGAGATAGCGCACGCGGCCGACGCGGATGCCCAACTCCTCGAAGACCTCGCGGCGCACCGCCTCCTCGATCGTTTCGCCCGGCTCCATAAAGCCGGCGAGGCACGAGAACCGGGTCGCCGACCCGCCGCCGGCTGCGGCCGAGCAGGCAGCGCTCGCCCCTGACCGCGAGCATGATCACGACCGGGTCGACGCGCGGATAATGGTGCGCCCGGCAATTCGGGCAGCGCCGGCCCCAGCCGCCCGAGGCGATGGCGCTCGCCGTCCCGCATTGCGCGCAAAAGCCGTGCCGCGCGTGCCAGTCGAGCAGCGAGCGCGCCTCGGCGAGGATCGCCGCCTCGCGGCCGGGGATCGCGGCCGCCAGGCCGCGGACATCGACGGTCGCGCTCCTCGGCCCCGGCCGCGGCGGCGCGGCGCTGGCATCGAGCGCGAAATATGCACGACCCTCGCCGATCCCGAGCAGGATCAGTGTGGCGCCGCCGTCGATCGCCTCGCGCCACGGCGCGACCGGCTGCCAGTCGAGTTCCGTCGCCGACGGTCGCGGACCACCGGCTTCAACTCGCGCAACGGCAATAGCCGGGTTTCGGGATCGTCGAGCAGCGAGGCGATCCAGCCGGCATCCTGCCGGCGCTGGCTGACGCGGTCGAGCGGGTTGCCCGCAAAGGTGTAGATCTCTTCCATCGCCGCCATCCCTCGCTCGCCGTCGCCGGAACACCCGGCGGCGCGGTCCTATCATAACTTCGCCCGCGCCCGAAGCGTTTGCGCCGGCCCGCGGCCGCCGCGTGCTATGCTTCGGGCCATGAAAAACGGACCCTACATCGCCGAGATCGCGGCATTGGTCGGCGACCCGGCGCGCGCCAACATGCTGTCGGCGCTGATGGACGGCCGCGCGCTGAGCGCCGGCGACCTCGCCTTTGCCGCGCATGTCACCCCGCAGACCGCGAGCGCGCATCTGGCAAAGCTCGTCGCGGCGCGGCTGCTCGCCGGCGAAAAGCAGGGACGGCACCGCTATTTCCGGCTGGCCTCGCCCGAGGTCGCGCGCATGCTCGAAGAAATCATGGCGGTCGCGGTGGCGCGCGCGCCGCGCTATCGGCCGGCCTGGATGCGCGACGAGGCGCTGCGCTCGGCGCGGACCTGCTACGACCACCTGGCCGGACGGCTCGGCGTGGCACTCGCCGGCAGCCTCGCCGAGCGCGGCCATGTCGTGCTCGACGAGGACGGCGGCGAGGTCACCGAAGACGGCGCCCGATTTTTCGAGGAATTGGGCCTCGATCTCGCCGTCGCGGCCGGCAAGCGCCGCCGCTTCTGCCGGCCCTGCATCGACTGGAGCGAGCGGCGGCCGCATCTCGGCGGCGCGGTCGGCGCCGCCTTGGCGCAGCGCTGCTTTGCCCTCGGCTGGATCGAGCGGGTCAAGGACAGCCGCGCGGTCGCGATCACCGCGCTCGGCCGCGACGGCTTTCTCGCAATTTCGGCGTCGAAATCCCAGCCGCCGCCACAGGCCAGCGCCCGATCCGGGACGATTTCAGGCCGCCGGTTAGTCGCATCCCAAAATCGGCGCGCCACCGGATCGAGCCCTCCCGCAGGCGCGAACGGATCGCAGATCCGCACCGCCGCCGAGACGGTCCACACCGATCGCGATCACGTCCGTCGCTCGGCCTGAGCGGCCGCATCCGCAGGACGACTATCCCCTGCGCGTGAGGCAGCATAGAATTCCGACAGGCCTGCACAGCAGTAGCAGTCGCGTTCGGTCGCTCGATCGACGATCTCTATCGCCGCCGATGTCGAGAACCCGCCCTGTGTCGACGCTATACCGCAGGTTGGTATCGAGGCGAAACGCCGCTATCCGTTCATGTAGTGCGTCGCGGTCGAGCGGTCCGCGCCGATCGGCCAGCCTTCTCCATACGGCGCGGGTCGGGCGCGGGCTCCTGCTCGGGGGTAGAACGCGCGCCCAGAACCGGCACGAGGCGGCGACCGGCTCGCCCTTGCGGGTGATCACGTACTCCTCGCCGGCCTCGACCTCGCGGATGCAGCGGGCAAAGCCTGGTTGGCCTCACGCAGACTTATCGTCTTGCTCATCGAACCCCGTCGATGGTGCCGATATGTAGCGCGATGCGTGCTACAGCAAGGCTACCCGTCAGCCGCGGTCCCGCCGCTGATGGCCCGCCTTTTGCACTGTGACGGGGCGGAGGGATCGCGTAAGGTCGCGGCACAACAAATGGTCGAACAGGGTGACCGATGAACTTTTCCCGGCTCCTGCGACGCAGCGGCGGCGGCCCTCGCGCTGCGCTTTGCCACGACCCTCGGCCTGGGCGCAGTCGGCGCAGACGACGCTTCGCTTCATCCCGCAGGCCGACCTCAGAAGCATCGATCCGATCTGGACGACGGCCTATGTCACGCGCAATTTCGGCTATCTCGTCTTCGACACGCTGTTCGCGCTCGACAAGGATTTCAAGCCGCAGCCGCAGATGGTCGATCATTGGAAGGTCAGCGACGACAAGCTGACCTACACCTTCACCTTGCGCGACGGCCTGAAATGGCATGACGGCCAGCCGGTGCGCGCCGTCGATTGCGTCGCCTCGATCGAGCGCTGGGGCAAGCGCGACCCGTTCGGCCAGAAGATGATGGAGGCGGTCGGCGAGATCAAACCGATCGACGACAAGAGCTTTACGATCAACCTGAAAACGCCGTTTCCGCTGCTGCTCAATGCGCTCGGCAAATTGTCGAGCAACGTGCCGTTCATGATGCCCGAGCGGCTGGCCAAGACCGACCCGTTCAAGCAGATCCCCGAGGCGATCGGCTCCGGCCCGTTCAAATTCGTCAAAGTCGGAATGGGTGCCCGGCAACAAGGCGGTTTTTGTCAAAAACACCGAATATGTGCCGCGCAAAGAGCCGCCGAGCTTTGCCTCGGGCGGCAAGGTGGCCAAGGTCGACCGCGTCGAATGGCTCTATATTCCCGACTCCGCGACCGCGTCGGCGGCGCTGAACGCCGGCGAAGCCGATTGGTACGAGCAGCCGCCGACCGATCTGTTGCCGGTCTTCGCCGGCAACCCCGACGTCGTCGTCGCGACCGTCGATCCGCTCGGCAACCAGGGCATCCTGCGCTTCAACCATGTGCAGCCGCCGTTCGACAATCTGAAGCTGCGCCAGGCGGTGCTGAACCTCGTCGACCAAAAGGACTACATGCAGGCCGCCGCCGGCGACCCGAAATATTGGAAAACCTGCGTCGCCCTGTTCGGCTGCGGCACGCCGTTCGAGACCAATGCCGGCGCCGAGGCGCTGCTGAAAGGCCCGAACCCGGCCAAGGCGAAAGCAGCTGATCGCCGAATCCGGCTACAAGGGCGAAAAGATCGTGCTGCTCGACGCGACCGACCAGCCGATCGTGCACGGCCAGGCGCTGGTGACTTTGGCGATGTTGCAACAGGCCGGGCTCAATGTCGAATTGCAGGCGATGGATTGGGGCACGCTGATCACGCGGCGGGCGTCGAAAGCGCCGATCGACCAGGGCGGCTGGAACATCTTCCACACCTGGACTTCCGCCCCCGACCTGCCGTCGCCGGCGGTCAACGCGGCGCTGCGCGCCAATGACGGCAAGGCCTGGTTCGGCTGGCCGACCGATCCCAAGCTCGAAGGGCTGATCGACCAATGGTTCAAGGCGCCCGATTTCGCCGCGCAGAAAAAGCTCGCCGCCGACATCCAGACCGAAGCCTATCAGGGCGACGTGCCCTATGTGCCGACCGGCCAGTTCGTGGTCCCGACCGCCTACCGCAAAAATCTTCACGGGATCATCATCGCCCCGGTCGTCTTCTTCTGGAATGTCGAGAAGGATTGAGTAGCGCTCATGGCGATCTCTGAAAATCCCTCACCCCAGCCTCTCCCCGCTGCGGGGAGAGAGGGACCCGCGCAGCGGGAGGGTGAGGGGCATCCGCACCCAGAAAGCGATGTTCGCCTATATCGTCCGGCGCATCCTTTCGACCATTCCGGTCATGGCGGTCGTGGCGCTGTTCGTCTTCGGCCTCCTGCATCTGAGCCCCGGCGACCCGGCGGCGATCATCGCCGGCGACACCGCGACCCCGGCCGACATCGCCCGCATCCACCAGGCGCTCGGGCTCGACCAGCCGCTCTATGTCCAGTTCGGCGTCCTGGGTGTGGCGCCTGCTGCACGGCGATCTCGGCATCTCGATCTTCACCAACCTTCCGGTCACGACCCTGATCGCGCAGCGGATCGAGCCGACCGTGGCCTTGACGATCTCGACCCTCCTCGTTTCGGTGCTGGCGGCGATCCCGATGGGCGTGCTGGCGGCGTGGAAGGCGGGTTCGTGGATCGACCGAACGGTCATGGTCTTCGCCGTGCTCGGGTTTTCGGTGCCGGTCTTCGTCCTCGCCTATGTGCTGATCTATCTGTTTGCGGTGCGCACCGATCTGGTTGCCGGTGCAGGGCTTTGTCGGCATCGACCGCGGCCTGTGGCCGTTCCTGTCGCATCTGGTGATGCCGACCCTGGCGCTCGCCATGGTCTACACGGCGCTGATCGCGCGCATGACCCGCGCCAGCATGCTCGACGTCCTGGCCCAGGACTATATCCGCACCGCCCAGGCCAAGGGTCTGGCGAACGACAAGGTGCTGATCGGCCACGCGCTGAAAAACGCGGCGGTGCCGATCGTGACGATCATCGGCATCGGCATCGCGCTGCTGATCTCGGGCGTCGTCGTCACCGAGACGGTGTTCGCGATCCCCGGCCTTGGCCGGCTGACGGTCGACGCGATCCTGCGCCGCGACTATCCGATCATCCAGGGGATCATCCTGATCTTTTCGGCCGCCTATGTGCTGGTCAACCTGCTGGTCGATCTCAGCTACACCTTTCTCGACCCGCGCATCCGGTATTGACGGCCGGATGGCCGTAATAGTCGCACACCCACGTCCGGCCGCCGAAAGCGTGGCACCGGGACAAGCTCGGTGACGACGGCTCGGGGCAATCTGAAAACGGCGCATGACCGTGGCGCCGGCCGATCTCGCCCTCGCCGCTCCGGCCGCGCGCCGGCGCGGGCTGCGCACCTATATCCGCCGCCATCCGACCATCGTCGTCGGCGGGGTCCTGCTCGGCCTGATGGTGCTGATGGCGGTATTGGCACCCTATCTCGGCACCACCGACCCGCAGGCGCTGGCGCCGATCCAGCGGCTGCACTGGCCGTCGGCGCAGCATTGGTTCGGCACCGACATGCTCGGCCGCGACGTCTACAGCCGCACGGTCTACGGCGCGCGCGTGTCGCTGACGGTCGGGCTCAGCGTCGCGTTGCTCAGCACCGCGCTCGGTCTGGTGATCGGTCTGGTCACCGGGTTCAGCCGCTGGGCCGACGCGATCCTGATGCGGATCATGGACGGGCTGATGTCGATCCCGTCGGTGCTGATCGCGATCGCGCTGATGGCGCTGACCCGCGCCAGCCTGCAAAACGTCGTCTTCGCGATCACCGTCGCCGAGGTGCCGCGGGTGACCCGCCTGGTGCGCGGCGTCGTGCTTGACCTTGCGCGACCTGCCCTTTGTCGAGGCCGCCGTTTGCCAGCGGCACCAGCTTGCCGCGCATCCTGTGGCGCCACATCGTGCCCAACACGTTGCCGCCGCTCTTGGTGCAGGCCACCTACACCGCCGCCTCGGCGATGATCGTCGAGGCGATCCTGTCCTTTCTCGGCGCCGGCACGCCGCCCAACATCCCGAGCTGGGGCAACATCATGGCCGAGGGCCGCAGCCTGTTCCAGGTCGCCTATTACATCGTGCTGTTCCCCGGGGCGTTTCTGTCGGTCGACCGTGCTCGCCATCAACCTGTTGGGCGACGGGCTGCGCGACGCGCTCGACCCGCGCCTCGCCCGGCGGATGTAGCGCATGGCCGAGACCGCGGCCGCCTATGCCGCCACCATCCCACAGGCGCCGCGCGCCGCGGTCGAGCCGATCCTCGAGATCGCCGATCTGAGGACCTGGTTCTTCACCCGCGACGGGGTCGTCCGCGCCGTCGACGGCGTCTCGTTCCATGTGCTCCCCGGCGAAACCCTCGCCATCGTCGGCGAGAGCGGCTGCGGCAAGAGCGTCACCGCGCTGTCGATCCTGCGCCTGATCCCGTCGCCGCCGGGGCGGATCGTCTCCGGCTCGATCCGCTTTGCCGGCCGCGACCTTCTGGGCTTGAGCGAGGCCCGAGATGCGCGAAGTCCGCGGCAACGAGATCTCGATGATCTTTCAGGAGCCGATGACCTCGCTCAACCCGGTGCTGACGATCGGCCGTCAGATCGCCGAGACCTTGACCCTGCATCAGGGGCTCGGCCGCGCGGCGGCGCTCGCCAAGGCGGTCGACATGCTGCGCCTCGTGCACATTCCCGAGGCCGCAGCGGCGCGTCGGCGAATATCCGCACCAGCTGTCGGGCGGCATGCGCCAGCGGGTCATGATCGCGATGGCGCTCGCCTGCAACCCGAAGCTGCTGATCGCCGACGAGCCGACGACCGCGCTCGACGTGACGATCCAGGCGCAGATCCTCGATCTGATGCGCGAATTGAAGCAGAAGATCGACGCCGCGATCGTGCTGATCACCCACGATCTGGGCGTCGTCGCCGAGATGGCGCAGCGCGTCGTCGTCATGTATGCCGGCCGCATGGCCGAGGAGGCGCCGGTCGGCGCGCTGTTCCGCCGCCCGCTGCACCCCTACACCAAGGGGCTGCTCAATTCGGTGCCGCGGCTCGGCGCCTCGCTCGATCGGGCGCACGCCGCCGCGGCTGGCCGAGATCCCCGGCACGGTGCCGTCGCTTGAGGGAGACGATCGCCGGGCTGCCCGTTCGCGGCGCGCTGCGCCTTTGCGACCGACATCTGCCGTCGCGAGATGCCGGCTTTCGAGGAAAAGGAGCCCGGCCATTTCGCCGCCTGCTTTCACATGCCGACCGGGTGGCGCGCTCGTGACCGCGGCCCAATCCCTCGCCGCGGCGACGGTGGGTTTGGCCCCGCTGCTCTCGGTCAGGAACCTGGTCAAGCATTTCCCGGTCAGAAAGGGGCTGTTGCAGCGCACCGTCGGCCAGGTCCATGCGGTCGACGGCATCTCGTTCGACATCGCGCCAGGCGAAACCCTGGGCCTCGTCGGCGAGAGCGGCTGCGGCAAGTCGACCGCGGGCAAGGCGATCCTCAAACTGATCGAGCCGACCAGCCGGCGAGATCCGCATCAACGGCGAGCGCATCGACGGCTGTCGCGCCACCGGATGCGGCCCTACCGCCGCCAGCTGCAGGTCGTGTTCCAGGACCCCTATTCGTCGCTGAACCCGCGGCTGCGCATCCGCGACATCATCGCCGAGCCGCTGGTCAATTACGGCGTCTCGGCCGGCGCGGGCGCTCGACAGACCGGGTCGCCGATCTCGCGCTCAAGGTCGGGCTTGCGCGAGGACGCGCTCGACCGCTTTCCGCACGAATTTTCCGGCGGCCAGCGCCAGCGCATCGGCATCGCCCGCGCGCTCGCCTTGAACCCGCGCCTGATCGTCTGCGACGAGCCGGTCTCCGCCCTCGACGTGTCGGTGCAGGCGCAGGTCATCAACCTGTTGGGCGACCTGCAGCAGGAATTCGGGCTCTCCTACCTGTTCGTCGCCCACGACCTCGCGGTCGTCGAGCACATCAGCCACCGCATCGCCGTCATGTATCTCGGCAAGATCGTCGAGATCGCCGACAAGGCCGCGCTCTTCACCCGCCCCCAGCACCCCTATACCGAGGCGCTGCTGTCGGCGGTGCCGGTCCCCGATCCGGAGGCCGCGCGCAAGCGCATCATCCTCAAAGGCGACGTGCCGAGCCCGATCAACCCGCCCTCGGGCTGCCGCTTCCACACCCGCTGCCCCTACGCCTTCGCCCGCTGCTCGCAGGAGGAGCCCGAAATGCGCGAAGTCTTCCCCGGCCACCACGTCGCCTGCCACCTGCGCGAAGTCCAGACCGCGGCTTTCGCGAACGCGGCGGTTCCGGTGTAGAGGTAAGCGATGGCACGCCTGCTTTCGGTCAATGTAGGTCTGCCGCGCGATATCGCGTGGCAAGGAAAGACGGTCCACACCGCCATCTGGAAGGCGCCCGTTCAAGGCCGGCGGATGGTACGGCGGCTCAACATCGACGGCGACGGCCAAGGAGATTTGGCGGGGCACGGCGGCGAGCACCGGGCCGTCTTTGTATACCAGATCAACTCCTATCGCTATTGGCAGGGCCAGCTCGGCAGAAGCGATTTCAGCTATGGCCAATTCGGGGAGAATTTCACCGTCGACGGCCTGTCCGACGGCGAGGTGTGCATCGGCGACCGCTATCGGATCGGGAGCGCGGTGTTTGAAGTGACGCAGCCGCGCGTCACCTGCTACCGGGTCGGCATCCGCATGAACGAGCCGCAGATGGCGGCACTGCTCGTCGCGCATGGCAGACCCGGCTTCTATTTTCGCGTCCTGGAGGAAGGAGAGGTCGAAGCCGGCGACGAGATCGTGCGGGTCGCGGCGGGCCCCGAGCGCATGACCGTCGCCGAGGTCAATGCGCTGTTGTATATGCCCGGTCATCCGGCAGCGAGTTGGAGCGGGCGTTGCGCATCCCGGCGCTGAGCGCCGGCTGGCGCGCGTCCTTTCAGGCGCTGCTCGACGGCACGCGGAGCGGCAGGACGATAGCGGGCAACGCCGGGCTCAGCCCAGCGGCCGCCCCGCCTCCGGCATGGGCAGGGTTCCGCCCGCTGCGGGTCGCGAGCAAAAGCCGCGAAAGCAGCAGCGTGACCTCGCTGGTGCTCGAGCCCACTGATGGGCGCCCTCTGAAAGCCGGCCTGCCCGGGCAGTTTATCGTCGTGCGGCTGAAGCCGGCGCCCGATGCCGCCGGCCCTGCTGCGCAGCTATTCGCTGTCGGGCGAGCCGAGCGATGATCGCTATCGCATCAGCGTCAAGCGCGAAGCCGGCGGCGCAGCCGGAGCCTACGTCGATGCCCAAGTCCAAGTCGGCGATGTGCTTGGTGCCAGCGCGCCGCGCGGCAACTTCACGTTGAAACCGGGCGCTGGACCCGTCGTCCTGCTCAGTGCCGGCGTCGGGGCCACGCCCGTGCTCGCCATGCTCCATGCGCTGGCCGCCGCGCGTCGCCGAGGGAGGTGTGGTGGCTTCACGGGGCCCATGACGGTAGCGAGCATCCGTTTGCCGCGGAGACGCGCGCGCTTCTCAAAGCTTTGCCCCACAGCCACAGCCACATCCGCTACAGCACGCCAGGTCGCCGACGACCGGCCGGGCGTCGATTTCGACGCTCCCGGACACTTGGACATGCCCGTGCTCCAGGAACTGGGCGTGCCCCGCGATGGCGATTTCTATCTATGCGGGCCGCCCGCCTTCATGAGCGATCTTACCGTCGGCCTTGCGGCCTGGGGCGTCGCCGCCGACCACATCCACACCGAGACTTTCGGGGCGGGTCCGGCCAAGACGCCCGGCATCGCCGCGGCTGCGCCCAAGCCGCCGCACCTGCCGGCCGGGCCGGCCGGCGCGGGGCCGCTGGTGTCGTTCGCGCGCAGCGGCCTCAATGTCCGCTGGGGTTCGACATTCCAAAGCCTCCTCGAATGTGCCGAGGCATGCGATGTACCCGTGCGATGGTCGTGCCGGACCGGCGTTTGCCACACCTGCGAAACCGGGCTGATCACCGGCGCCGTCGCCTATCGGCCCGATCCGGTGGAACCGCCGCCCGACGGCAATATTTTGATCTGCTGCAGCCAGCCCCAGAACGACATCGTCATCGATTTGTGACCCGACCCCAGGCCGGCCCCCCGGGTTTAACGGGAACGGCAGACGACCCGAACGAGCGCGCGTGCGCCCGTTCGGATCGGCTTAAATCGGCTTTGTTACTCCGCCGCTTCTCGGGTTGGTTGGGTGAGACCGCTCATATAGTCGATGCTGACCGGCTGGTTGGTCTCGAACGGGCTTTTCAGGTCGAACTCCTTGGCCATCTCGCGCACCGCCGGGAACACCTCCTGCCCCATCAGACGGATGCAGGTCTTGGCGTCTTCATGCGACACGGTCCCGTCATTTCCCCACATGCCGAGGATGCCGGGCCGGGTCTCTTCGAGCAGGATGCGCAATTTGGCGATCACCTGTTTTGGCGTGCCGGCGATGATCATCAGATCTTCGAGCTGTTTTGCCAGCTCCGGCCGGTAACGCGGGTTTTTCGACCGGCCAGAGGCGAACTCGACAAAGGCGCGGCGGTTTTCGGGACTGCCATAACCCGAGGGCGTGCTCCACACCGGATGGGCAAGGCCGGTGAATTCGCCCTGCATCCATCTGAACTGGGCGGCGTTGGCGAGCGCCTTCTCCTCGGTCTCGGCGACGTGGATCTGTTTCAGCATGCCGTGATAGTCGGGACCCGGAGTAAAGCCGGCCTCGGCTGCGACGTTGTCGTAGATCTGCCAGATCTGCTTGGTACGGTCGATCGGGGTGTTGAGCGCGATATAGGGATAGGCGTGTTGCGCCGCCCAGACGATCGTCTCGGGGCTGATGACGCCCGGGATCCACACCCGCGGATGCGGCTTTTGCAACGGCACGGCCCACGGATTGACGACGCGGTGCTGGTAATGCGTCCCTTCCCAGCGGAACGGGCCCTCGCGCGTCCACGCCGCGACGATCAGATCGTGCGCCTCCTGAAAGCGCTCGCGGTTGTAGGCCGGGCTGACGCCGGCGGCGAATTGCTCCTGGCCGCCACCGCGGACAAAACCCGACACCAGCCGGCCCTTCGAGATCATGTCGATCATCGACAATTCCTCGGCGAGCCGCACCGGGTTCTCGGCCAGCGGCAACGGATTGCCGAGCAGGATGATTTTCGCGGTTTTGGTCGCCGCGGCGAGGATCGAGGCAAAGACGTTGCATTTTGCCTGCATGCAGAACGGGGCGTTGTGATGCTCGTTCAGCATAAAGCCGTCGATGCCCATCTCTTCGGCATAAAGGTAATGCTCAAGGTATTCGTTATAGAGCCGACTGCCGGCGACCGGGTCGAAGTATTTGTTGGAGAACATCAGCGCCGTGGCGCCCGAATTCGAGCCCTATATCGGCCGGATAGGCAGACATCGGCTGTTCGGTGAAGTACATTAGTTGCATGCGTTTCTCCGTCTCCGGCGTTGCCCCGCGAGTCGCGAGGCGCTACCGAAGTCTGTCACAAATTTCGCGACGGGTGCGGGATTTTTGCCTGCAAAGTCGCTGCTGGCGGCGCGATCTGCCGGCGCCGCCCCGGACGGGCAGCCCAGCGGAACGGCAACTATCCGCTGCTGGAATAGCTTAGGGGATGAAGCCGATTGCGCGGCGCATGAAATTATAGCCGAGGGCGGTGAACGACGCGCGCTCGCGATTGTCCTTGCCATAGCCGTGTCCGCCGGCGGCAGGCTCGTAGAAATAGGCCTCATAGCCCATCGCCTGCAACTTTGCCGCCATTTTGCGGGCATGGCCGGGATGGACGCGATCATCGCGCCGGCTCGTCGCAAGCAGGATCGGCGGATAATGCTGGCCCGGGACCGCGGCGTGATAGGCGGAGATCTCTTTCAGGAACATCCAATCTTCAGGATTATCGGGGTCGCCGTATTCGGCAATCCAGCTAGCCCCGGCATGCAATTTTGAATAGCGGCGCATGTCGATCAGAGGGATGGTGCAGAACAGCGCGCCAAATCGCTCTGGACAGCGGGTCAGCATGTTGGTGATCAGGATGCCGCCATTCGATCCGCCCTCGGCGGCGATACGGCCGGGCCGGGTCACCCCGCGGCGCACGAGGTCGGCGGCGACCGCGGCGAAATCGTCGTGCGAAAGACGCTTGCCTTCCCGGCGCCCGGCGTCATGCCAGGCGGTGCCGAACTCGCCGCCACCCCTGATATTGGCGACAACCCCGGTGCCGCCGCGCTCCAGCCACAGCTTGCCGACGGCCGGGTTGTAGTAAGGCAATTGCGAGATGCGGAACCCGCCGTAGCCGGAAAGATGGACCGGAGCCTCGCCGGTCTCTCCCGGCGGTCCGACCTGGGTGTAGGGGATCCGGGTACCGTCGGCGGAGACCGCTTCGTGGCGGGTGACGACAAGGCCGGCCGGGTCAAAGGCTTGCGGCGCCCGCTTCAGCAGTTCGGGCGCGGCAACGGGGCGCACCAGGAACAGCGAGGCCGGGGTCAGCGGGTCCTGCGCGCTGGCCAGAAGGTCACCGTTCGAACTCCTCGGTCTGCACATCAAGCGGCCAGGCGTTGGCGACGCCGAATTCGGGCAGCCCGGTGATGGCTCCGCACGACCAGCCGGTAGCGGACGGTGTCAGCGCCTCGAATACCGGCTTCAGGTCGTCAAGCACGCTCAGAACGAGCCGGCCGCCGCACCAGAAGAACCCTTGCAGGGCGCGCCGTTCGGCCGGTTCGAAGAGCTTGGTGAAGTGGCGATCGCCAGCTAGGAAAGCCGCCAAGGAAATCCCGAGGACCGTGTCCGGCGCGTAGGCGTCCCTGCCGACGGTCCACGGGGTCCGGCGCCTGACCGCGAGCCAGCCGTCATGCCACGTGACCCAGGCATCGGTCGGCAGGTCGATCCGGGTCTTGGGGCCGGTGCGGTCGCCGATCCAAAGCACGGCGTCGAAGAAGCCGAGCCGCTCGACATATACCAGCTGCCCCTGGACCTTGCTTTCGCGGTCGACATCGGCCCAGACGGCCATATGGTCGGCATCTGTCGCAAAAATGACCGGCGCCGCGAGCGGGTCGTCCCCCCGCCGCCACAGTCGCACGGTGCGCGCATACCCCGAATTGGTCGCCATGCCCTCGCCAAGAGCCGAAGACAGCAGCAACGTGTCGCGATCGAGCCAGGCGGCGCCGCCCTTGGCCTCCGGCAGGAAGAAACCTCCGGGAACGAACTCGCGCGCGGACAGGTCGAACTCGCGCAGCACCACCGCATCGGCCCCGCCGCGCGACAGCATCACAATGGCGCGGTCATGACTGCCCGGGATCGTCGTTGCCCCGCTCCAGGTCCAGTCTTCGCCTTCCCGTGCCGAGAGCCCGTCGAGGTCGAGCAGAATTTCCCACTCCGGGGCCGCGCTGCGGAAGCTGTCGAGCGTGGTCGCCCGCCACAGGCCGCGGGAATGCGCAGCATCCTTCCAGAAGTTGAAAACCCGGGCGCTGCGCCGCGCGATCAGCGGAATGTTGTCTGGCCGGTCGAAAATCGCGGTGAGGATGTCTCGATCGGCGGCAAAGCGCGCATCGCCAAAACGCGCCAAGGTCGCCGCATTCTCCGCCTCGACCCAGGCTAGCGCCCGTTCGCCGTCGATCTCTTCCAGCCAGAGGTATGGATCATCGTCGGGCGCGTCGACGGTCGGGCGCGGATCCATCATCAGCCTGCCCTTACTGCGTCCAGCATTTCAGCCACCAACGTGGGCACGGCGGCCGGTCCCAGTTTACGTAAGCTATGGGATGCCGGAAGGTGGGATCAGCGGTGTTGCGGAGCGATGCGCACGATCACGTCGACGCGGCGGATCTCGGTCCCGTCCGGCGCCAGCGGAAGCCCGCTGACAGTAACCTCCCGCGCCGGGATGTCCTGCAGCAATCCATTCGCTTCGCAAAAGAAGTGGTGGTGATCGGCGTTATTGGTGTCGAAATACGAGCGGCCCGGCTCCACCACGACCTCGCGCAACAGCCCGGCCTCGGTGAATTGATGCAAGGTGTTGTAGACGGTCGCGAGCGAAACCGGGATTGCCGCGGATGCGGCCTCGCCGTGCAGCTGCTCGGCCGTCACGTGGCGGTCGCCGTTCTCGAAAAGGAGACGGGCCAGGGCGAGGCGTTGGCGCGTGGGTCGCAAACCCATGGCGTGTAGACGCTCTCGGGCGGTGGACGATGAAGGCGGGATCACGTTCATGTTATATATATGTGATGCTATCGAAGATAATTAAACGCCCGCCGATCGCTGCTTCAGTCGCCGGTCTGCAGGCGTTCGACCAGCTCGCGCACCGTCGGCACATAGCCGTTGGCATAAAACGGGTCGGAGGCGAAGCGATAGCCGTTGTGCCCGGCAAACATCAGCTGCTGCTCGACATCATCCGAGTGACGGATGGCCTGTAACGTCTTCTGAATGCAGAAACTGCGCGGATCGGCTTTCTTGCCGGTCGTGCCGCCTTCGTTTTGCGCCCAGTTCGAGAATTGGCAGGCGCTGAGGCAGCCCATGCAGTTGATCTGGTCGGTGCGCAGCTCAAGTGCCTTTTGCGGAGTGACAAAGATCAACGTCGAGTTGGGGGTGCGCAAGGCCTCCGTGAATCCGGCCGCGACCCAGAGCTCGGCCGACTCCCTATCGTGGGGCGTCAGATAGACGACTCGACCGCGCGCACCGACGTGGAAGCGCGCCACATGCTCTCCGACCGGCTCTACCGAATATGCGACCTGGCGTTCCGAGCGCTGCTGCAGCTCGTTTAGAAAGCCGTTGCGCACCGCCGAGGAATAAAATCCGGTCGGGCTGAACCGGTTGAGATAGACATCGCCCTCGCCCAAGGTCAGCAGTTTGCGCTTCCAGACAGCCGAGATCGGGCTTTCCTGGGTCACCAGCGGCCGAGTGCCGAATTGGAAGGCGACAGGGCCAAGCTCGGGATTGTCGATCCAATCGCTCCACTCGCGCAGGTACCACAGCCCGCCCGCCATGAAGATCGGAGTCGCGGCAAGCCCGAACTCGACCATCAGATTGCGCAGTTCGCGAACCCGCGGATAGGGCGCCTCTGGAATGCAGCGGATCCTCGCTGTTGGACAGCCCGTTATGACCGCCGGCAAGCCACGGGTCCTCATAGACAACGCCGCCGAGCCAGTCCCAGAATTTGTGGTAAGCGCGTTTCCACAATGCCCGGAACGCGCGCCCCGACGATACGATCGGATAATAGTGGACGCCATAGCGGGCGCAGATCTCGGCAATCTTGTAGGGCATGCCGGCGCCGCAGGTGACGCCGTGAATGAGGCCCTTGGCGCCTTCGAGCACGCCGTGCAGAACGCGCTCGGCGGCCGCCATCTCCCACAACACGTTCATGTGGATGCGGCCTTCGCCGTTGCCGCGCTCGTGTGCGACACGCGCCTGCTGGATGCCGCCGGCGATCGCATAGGCGACGAGTTCCTCGTGCCGCTCGCGCCGGGTGCGTCCGTGATAAAGCTGCGGGATCAGCTGGCCTGCTTCGCCGTAGCTGTCGGCATTGACCCCGGAGAAGGTGCCGACGCCCCCGGTTGCGGCCCAGGCACCCGAGCTCTCGCCGTTCGACACCGAGATGCCCTTGCCGCCTTCGACGAGCGGCAGCACCTCGCGCCCAGAGATGACAAGCGAATTGAGCGGCTTCACCACAGCGCTCCCTGACGCATTGCGGGAGCCGAGCCCGAGGTGTCGGCAGGGCGCGACGCCCCATCCGACGCCTCGTCAAGGATCAAGTGGGGAACATCCGAAAACACGGAGGCGACCCCCCAGGCGAATAGCTCACGCGCCCGCGCCACATCGTTGACCGTATAGGCGAGTACAGAATAGCCCGATTCGCGGATTTCGGCCACGATGGCGGGCCGCAGACGCCGGTGCTCGGCATGGATCGTCACGCAGCCGAGGCTTTCGGCGCGAATCCGCCAATGTCGTGGGAGCCCGCGCACGATCAGCCCGCGCGCGATCGCCGGGGCGCGCCCGCGCGCCGCCGCGAGGGCCGCTGGCAGAAAGCTCGAAACCAGCGGCGCCGGGAGCTGCGGCGGCCACAATCGGGCAAGCAGGTCGCCCGCCGCCGCCCCGGTTTCCGTCTCGCGGCCACGGCCGGCCTTTAGCTCGACATTGGCGCCGAGGCCGAGCTCGCCCAAAACATCGATCGCCTCCGCCAAAGTCGGCACGCGTTCACCCTTGAAGGACGGCTCAAACCAGCCGCCGGCGTCGTGCCGCCGAATCATCGACAAGGGGAGCGCTCGCGCCTTGCCGCTGCCGTCTGTCGTTCGTTCGAGCCGTTCGTCATGCAGCAGGATCAATTCGCCGTCGGCGGTCAGGCGCACATCGAACTCGACCCAACGGCAGCCGAGCGCCTGGGCCCGGCGCAGTCCGCCAAGCGTATTTTCCGGGGCGCAACCGGCTGCGCCGCGGTGACCGATTACCGACGGGAGCGGCGGCATCGCCGGATGTGCTGGGCCCGTCCCGCCCGACACGGGTCGGCAACAAAGTCGCTAACTCAGGGTACCGCTCTGGCCGGCTCCGGTCGTCTTGGGCCGAGATCCTCGCCGGTCTGTTGGTCTACCTGGCGCATACTGAGCTTGACCTTGCCGCGGTCATCAAAGCCCAGAACTTTGACTTTGACCGTATCGCCCAGCTTGACGACATCGGCAACCTTGCCGACCCGTTGGGGAGCAAGTTCGCTGATATGCACGAGCCCATCGCGCGACCCGAGAAAGTTGACGAAGGCGCCAAAATCAACGGTCTTGACGACCTTGCCGTTGTAGATCCCGCCGAGTTCTGGTTCGGCGACGATCCCCTTGATCCAGTCGATCGCCGCTTGAGCGGCATTGCCGTCGACCGCGGCGACCTTGACCGTACCGTCGTCGTCGATATCGATCTTCGCTCCAGTCGTCTCGGTGATTTCGCGGATGACCTTGCCGCCGGAGCCTATGACCTCGCGGATCTTGTCCTTCGGAATGCTCAACGTGGTGATCCGCGGCGCGTTGTCGCTGACGGTATCGCGCGCGCCGGTCAGCGCCTTCGCCATTTCGCCGAGGATGTGGATGCGGCCTTCGCGCGCCTGGCCTAGGGCGATCCGCATGATCTCCTCGGTTATCGAGGTGATCTTGATGTCCATCTGCAACGCGGTGACGCCCTTTTCGGTACCAGCCACCTTGAAGTCCATGTCGCCCAGATGGTCTTCGTCGCCGAGAATGTCCGACAATACGGCGAAGCCCTCGGGCTCCTTGATCAACCCCATCGCGATCCCGGCGACCGAACGAGGCAGCGGCACGCCGGCATCCATCAGCGCCAGCGAGGCACCGCACACCGAAGCCATCGACGAAGAGCCGTTCGACTCGGTGATCTCCGAGACGACGCGGATCGTGTACGGGAAGCTCTCTTTGGATGGCAGCAACGGCCGAACCGCCCGCCACGCCAGCTTGCCGTGACCGATTTCGCGCCGGCCCGGCGAGCCCATTCTTCCCGCCTCGCCCGTCGAGTAAGGCGGGAAGTTGTAATGCAGCATGAAGTTTTCTCGATACTCGCCCTCGAGCGCGTCGATGATCTGCTCATCCTGGCCGGTTCCGAGCGTCGCCACCACCAGCGCCTGGGTTTCGCCGCGGGTGAACAGCGCCGAGCCATGCGCACGCGGCAGGATTCCAACCTCGGCCTCGATCGGCCGAACCGCGCGCGTGTCGCGGCCGTCGATCCGGCTTCCGCCGCGCAACACGGCCCCGCGGACGATTTCCTTTTCGAGATCCTTGAACAGCTTGAACGCCTGCGTGCGCTGCTCCTCGTCGGGGTACAGGTCCGCGATCTGCGCCTTGGCCGCGTCAAGCCGGTTGCTGCGGTCCTGCTTACCCTGCTCGCGATAGGCGGCTTCGATCCGCGGGCCGACCGTATCACGCAGCCGCGCCTCGATTGTGCCGATCTCAGCCGATTTGGGCGGCAACAGCCACGGGTCGCGCGCGCAGGCCTCGGCAAGCTCAATGATCGCCTGGATCACCGGCTGGAACTCGCGGTGGCCAAATGTCACCGCGCCCAGCATGATCTCCTCGGAAAGTTCCTGGGCCTCGGACTCGACCATCAGCACGCCCTCGCCGGTGCCGGCGACGACGAGTTCGAGCTGCGAGCGCGGTAGCTCAGCCAGAATCGGGTTCAGGACATAATCGCCGTCGATATAGCCCACCCGCGCACCGGCGATGGGTCCGAGAAACGGTATACCCGAGATCGTCAGTGCGGCCGAAGCCCCGACCATCGCCACGATGTCGGGATCGTTTTCGAGGTCGTGGCTCAGCACTGTACAGATGATCTGGGTTTCGTTGCGGAATCCGGGGGCGAAGAGCGGCCGGAGCGGTCGATCGATCAACCGCGAGACCAGAGTCTCCTTTTCCGATGGACGGCCCTCGCGCTTGAAGAAACCGCCGGGGATCTTGCCGGCGGCAAAGGTCTTTTCCTGATAGTTGACGGTCAGCGGGAAAAAGTCCTGACCGGGTTTGGCACTCTTCATCGCGACGGCGGTGCAGAGGACCGTCGTCTCGCCATACGTCGCGAGCACCGCGCCGTCAGCCTGGCGCGCGAGCCTGCCGGTTTCGAGCACGAGTTGGCGCCCGCCCCACATCAGCTCTTTGCGATAAACCTGAAACATTTGTGATCTTCCTTTACGAAAAATACGTGCAGCGAGCTGCGGCGACGCCGGCGTTGCGCACCAGCAGAAAGCTCACGGACCGACGATGCGACGCCGGTGTGGAGCCAAGGCAGTCCTCGGCCTGTCCAGTCCAAATAGTGGCGATCGACGTCGACTGCATGGGGGCGTTCGACAAAGTATCAGCGGCGCAGGCCGAGACGACCGATCAACGTTTCGTAGCGGGTCACGTTCGACCGCTTGAGGTAATCCAGCAACCGCCGCCGCTGGCCCACCATGACCAGCAACCCGCGCCGCGAATGGAAGTCCTTTTTATGACTTCCCAGGTGGTCGGTGAGGTTGCGGATCCGTTCGCTCAGGATTGCCACCTGGACCTCCGGCGACCCCGTGTCTGCCGTTTTGGTGGCGTATTCGGAGATGAGCGTTTGCTTGCGCTCGGCGGTGATCGACATCGGGTCGAGCCTCTTCAACAATTGATAATGCGCAATGGTCGAAGACAGTCGTCTTCGATCATCGCCAGAGCGATCAGAGCATGGTCCTGCCACGCGCTGACGACGGTGCCTGCCTCAAGGCCGCCGAACTGCGTCTGCCAGTCGGAACCGTCCGGCGTCACCCGCTGTCCGCAACGCAATCGAACGGCGTCAGCTGCCGCCAAGGCCAAAGCTGGGATACCGTCCAGCGCGGTCTCGATCGGAAGCAGACCCCTGCACGCAGGCACACTATGGCGTAAATCTGCCAAGGATTCGAGTGAAATCGCCTGTGCCTCGGTGAACCGCCCGACCGAGAGTCGGCGCAGCGCGGCGACGTGGCCCAGGGTTCCGAGTTCGACGGCAAGGTCGCGGGCGAGGGCGCGGATGTAGGTGCCTTTGCCGACGACGGCTTCGAATTCAGCGTTGTCACGATCGGGCGCTGCGATCAGACGCAGCTTGGCGATCTCCACCGGCCGGCTGGGCAAGGACGGCGGCGCATCAGCTCGAGCAAGCGCATAGGCACGGCGCCCTGCGACCTTGATCGCTGAATAGATGGGCGGCGCCTGGGTGATCGTGCCGACAAAACGGGGCAGGACCGCCTCGATCGCCGCTCTGCCCGGCCGGGCGTCGCTTTCACTCACGATCTCGCCTTCGCCGTCATCGGTTGCGCGCGCGATCCCCCAGCGGACGCTGAAGCGGTAGCATTTGCGGCCACGCATCGCGTAGGCCGTCGTTTTGGTCGCCTCGCCGAGCGCTATCGGCAGCACTCCGGTCGCCAGCGGGTCGAGAGTCCCGGCATGCCCTGCCTTCGCTCCGGTGGCGCGGCGGACATGTTCGACGATCCGATTGGAGGTGAGGCCCTGTGGTTTGTCGATTACAACCCAGCCGTGAAGACCGCGGTCAGTCGGCATCGTTGTCGTTCTCGGCCTCCGCCGCCAGCGGGGTGAGGTCGCGCTCAACCTCCGGCCGTGACAACAGGGCAGAAATTCTGTCCGCCTGATCAAACGTGCTATCGAGAGCAAAGACGAGAGCCGGCGCGTAGCGTAGCGAAAGCTCACCGGCGACAAGCGCCCGCAAGAACGGCGTGCTGCGCTTGAGCCCGGCGATGATCTGCGCGGCGTTGGCGCCGCCCAGCGGCATCACATAGACACTGGCGTTTCGCAGATCGGGGCTGAGCCGGACTTCGGTCACGGAGATGCTGGCCTCGCGCAACGCCGGATCTCTGCACCGACCCTCGCTCAGGATCTGCGACAGCACATGGCGCAGCTCTTCGCCGACACGCCGGCGCCGCTGGCCGGCGCCACGGTCCAACGCGTCGGCGCCCTGGGCCCGCCGCCGGTCGAACTGCCTTCTGCGCATACTAATTCTCTATCGCTCAGCCATTGAAATCACAACTCTCCTACAATGTTCGCGCCACTTCTTCAATTTCGAAGCACTCGATTACGTCGCCGGTCTGGACATCCTGATAATTCTCAAAGGCCATACCGCATTCGTAACCTTCCCTTACCTCACGCACTTCATCCTTGAAACGCTTCAGAAGTCTTGAGAGTGCCTTCGTGAATGACGACATTGTCACGCAACAGGCGAACCTTGGCGCCACGCCGGACTGTGCCTTCGGTGACCAGGCAGCCCGCGACTTTGCCGACTTTGGTAATGTTGAAAACGTCGCGGATCGAGGCATTGCCGAGGAGGCGCTCACGGAGGGCCGGTGCGAGCAGCCCCGACAAGGTACCCCGCATGTCTTCGATCAAGTCGTAGATGATCGAGTAATAGCGAATCTCGACACCGTCGCGGCGGGCCAGGTCGCGGGCCTGCGGATTGGCGCGGACGTTGAAGCCGACGATCACCGCATCCGACGCTTTGGCCAGGATCACGTCGCTCTCGTTGATCCCGCCGACAGCCGAGTGAAGCACCCGGATCGAAACCTCGCTGGTCGAAATCTTTTCCAGAGAGCCGGTGATCGCCTCGAGCGAACCCTGCACATCAGATTTGACGACAACCGGGAGCTGGTTGGCGGCCCCTGCGGCGATCTGCGAGAACATCTGCTCGAGGGTGCCGCGCCCACCCAGGGCGGCAGTCGCGTCGCGCCGGCGGCGCTGGCGGAAATCGGCGATGTCGCGAGCCCGGCTCTCGTTCTCGGCGACAACGAAATCGTCGCCCGCCAACGGCGCGCCGTTGAGGCCGAGTACCTCGATCGGCGTCGACGGCCCAGCCTCGGTCTGATTTCGCCCGTGGTCATCGACGAGCGCGCGCACGCGGCCCCATTCGCTCCCAGCGACAAAGATGTCGCCGACATGCAACGTGCCCCGTTGGATGAGTACGGTGGCGACAGCGCCGCGACCGCGTTCAATCTTTGCCTCGAGGACCACGCCTTCCGCCGCGCGATCCGGGTTCGCTTTCAGATCGAGCAGCTCGGCCTGCAGCAGGATCGCCTCTTCGAGGCGGTCGAGATTGGTCTTCTTCAGCGCCGACACCTCGACATCGAGGACCTCGCCGCCGAGCTCTTCGACGACGATCTCGTGCTGCAGCAGCTCCTGTCGTACTCGCTCCGGCCGCGCATCCTCTTTGTCCATCTTATTGATGGCCACGATGATCGGCGCCTGCGCCGCCTTGGCGTGGCGGATCGCCTCTACGGTCTGTTCCATGATGCCGTCGTCGGCGGCCACGACCAGGACCACGATATCGGTCACATTGGCGCCGCGCGCGCGCATCGCGGTAAACGCCTGATGGCCGGGCGTGTCGATAAAGGTGATCTGCCTGCCGCTCTTCAGGTTTACGCGGTAGGCGCCGATGTGCTGGGTAATTCCGCCAGCTTCGCCAGCCGCGACGTCGGTATCGCGCAGAGCGTCGAGCAGCGAGGTCTTGCCGTGGTCGACATGGCCCATAACGGTGACGACCGGGGCGCGCGGCAGCAGCTTATCATCGGCGTCCTGCTCGCCACGCAGGCCGACCTCGACATCCGCCTCGGCGACACGGCGCAGCCGGTGGCCGAACTCTGTGACGACGAGTTCGGCGGTGTCGGCGTCGATCACCTGGTTGATCGTCGCCATCATGCCAATGCGCATCAGCGACTTGATGACGTCGACCCCGCGCTCGGCCATGCGGTTCGACAACTCTTGAACGGTGATCGTCTCGGGAATGACGACCTCGCGCACGACCTTGACCTGCTCCTGCTCACCCTGATGCAGCCGCTGGCGCTCGCGCTCTCTCGCCCGGCGCACCGAAGCCAGGCTGCGCATGCGCTCGCCCTCATCGCCCGAAAGGGCGCGGGTGACGGTGATCTTTCCGGTTCGCCGGCGCATTTCGTGGCGCGGAGGTGTCGCCGGCTTCCTGACCTCAGGTCGAGCGCCGCGGCGCGGCGCGCCCACGGGCTCTTCTTCCTCTTCGGCCGGCAGGCTGACCTTGCCGGCCGCGGCGAGCGCGGCGACTTTGGCCGCGGCCGCCTTGCCCGCTCGCTCGGCGACCTCGCGCCGCGATTCCTCCTCCTTGCGCCGCAGCGCTTCATCCTCGGAGCGCTTGCGTGCTTCTTCGGCGGCGCGGCGACGCCCCTCTTCCTCCTCGATCTTGGCGCGTGCTTCCTCTTCGGCGCGCCGAAGATCTTCCTCTGCGGCCCGTTCCTCCTCCTGGCGCCGGCGGTCGGCCTCGGCGAGCGCGGCGCGGCGGCGCGCTTCCTCGTCAGCCTTATGGGCATCCTGCACCGCGCGCACGCGGCCGGCTCGCTCTTCGTCGGTCAGCGCGCGCGGGATCACAACTGGGCGGCGCGCCGGCTCCGCCGCTGGCGGGCGTGGCGTCGCCAGAGCCTCACGCCTAACCATCGGGGTCGTCTCGGTCCGGCCGACTTCCGACGTGCCAGGGCCGATCACGCGTTTCTTGCGCACCTCGACGGTGACCGTCTTCGAGCGTCCGTGCGAGAAACTCTGCCGCACCTGGCCGGTTTCCACGCCCTTGCGCAGCTCTAGCCGGCCGCCGGGGCGAGCCAAGGTCAAGGGCCGCTTTTGCTCTTGTTCAGTCGTGTCGCTCATCTCGCTCCAATACCGTCATCTTGTCGCGCCAACCCGCCCGGGATGGGTTGTTCCGCCCGCTCGACCACCGCGTCTGCGCGAAAGCCGGCAATCTTCTCCGCATCGGCGATGAGCCGGCCGCAGAGCGGGCCAGCCCCGAGCGATGCATTTACCACGTGTTCGCGACCAAAGGCTGCGCCAATCTCTGCTGCCCTCAGCACGCAGACAAGCGGCAGCTCGCGCCCAAGAGCACGCAGCTTGCGGCGGGCGTCTGCCGCCCCATCGACCGCCGCAAGCAGCAGGCCCGCCTTCCCTGTCCGGGCCGCGTCGGACACCCTCTCAAAACCGCCGACCGCAAGGCCGGCCCGTCGTGCGAGACCGACCGCATCGATACAGCGTTGCGCCAGAAGAGCCTCGACGCGATCCGCAATGTCGGCGGACACCACAACCGGCCGGCGCGCGGCGCGCGCAAACAGCCGCTTGGCGACCGCTCGTTCCACTATATCCCGGCGCGGCGTCAACCACAAACCCCGTCCGGGCAGCCGTGCGGCGACGTCGGGCACAACCTCGCCACTCGGACCGATGACAAAGCGCAGCATGCGGAACCGGTCGCAGATCTCTCCGGTTACGATGCAGCGCCGCTGGGCGCCGTCGCTACCCGCCTCCGCCTTGCACCTTGGCGTCGCTGTGCCGATCCGGCGAGTCGTCGCGCCTACTCCTGTTTATCGGATGTGGCCTCGTCTTCGAACCAGTGGGCGCGGGCGCGCATGATCAGCGCGTTGGCCGTTTCAAGATCGAGGGTGACGCCGCCCTTGTCGGAGGCGGCGAGAACCTCCATGAGCTCGTCGCCGGCAAGATCGGCGAAATCGTCGAGGGTCTTGACCCCCTTCTCGCCGAGCGCCACCAGCATCCCCGGGGTCAGCTCCTCGAACGCCGCCAGGTCGTCTTCGACCCCGAGCTCGCGCCGGCGCTCCTCATATTCACGGTCGCGCCGATCGAGCGCGGCGCGCGCACGCTCCTGCAGCTCCGCTGCGATTTCGGGATCAAACCCTTCGATATCGGCGAGGTCTTTGACCGCCACATAAGCGACCTCTTCGAGCGAGGCGAAACCCTCGGTCACCAGCAGCTGCGCGATCACCTCGTCGATATCGAGAGCGTCGATGAACATCTTGCTGCGGCTGCGGAACTCTTCGGTCCGCCGCTCCGACTCCTCAGCCTCGGTCAGGATGTCGATGTCCCAGCCGGTCAGCTGCGAGCCGAGACGAACATTCTGACCGCGGCGTCCGATCGCCAGGCTCAGCTGATCGTCGGGCACGACAACCTCGACCCGGCGCTGCTCCTCGTCCATCACCACTTTGGCGACCTCGGCCGGGGCGAGTGCGTTGACGACAAAGGTGGCCGGGTCCGGCGACCACGGGATGATATCGATCTTTTCGCCCTGCAGCTCGCCGACAACGGCCTGTACCCGGCTGCCGCGCATGCCGACACAGGCGCCGACCGGATCGATCCCGCTGTCGCGCGAGATCACCGCGATCTTGGCTCGGCTGCCGGGGTCGCGCGCCACCGCTTTGATTTCGATGATGCCGTCATAAATCTCCGGCACCTCCTGGGCAAACAGCTTGGCCATGAATTGAGGATGGGTGCGCGACAGGAAGATCTGCGGGCCGCGCGGCTCCTCACGTACATCGTAGATGTAGGCGCGCACCCGTTCGCCCTGGCGAAAGCTTTCACGCGGCAGCAGCTCGTCGCGGCGCGCCATGGCTTCGGCCCGCCCAAGATCGACGACGACATTGCCGAACTCGACCCGCTTGACCAGGCCGTTGACGATTTCGCCGACCCGGTCCTTGAATTCGAGGAATTGCCGTTGACGCTCAGCATCGCGCACCTTCTGCACGATGACCTGTTTGGCGGACTGTGCCGCGATCCGGCCGAAATCGATCGGCGGTAGCGGATCGGTGATGAAGTCGCCGATCTCCGCTTCCGGGTTCAAATGCTGCGCCTCGGCCAGTGCGATCTGCGTCGCCTCGTTCTCGACCGGCTCGGCGACCTCGCGGAAGCGTAACAGCCGGATCTCGCCGTTATGGCGGTCGATCTCGGCGCGAATATCGTATTCCTGCCCGTATTTGGAGCGGCCTGCCTTCTGGATCGCCTGCTCCATTGCCTCGAGCACCTCGTCGCGATCGATGCCCTTGTCGCGGGCAACGGTGTCGGCGACCTGGAGCAGCTCGGGGCGGGCGTAGATAACAGTGCTTTCCATGGCTTTCTCGGGGTGCTCTCTGGTTTCGTGCCTCAATGGGTTCGCGGACGGGAAGCCGCGATCAGATCGTCGGTCAGAACGAGCCGCGCCCGCGCCACGCTTGCCAGCGGCAGACGCGTTTCGCCCGCCTCGGTGGCGAGGCGAACCTCTCCGTCAGCGGTGCCGAGCAGGCGGCCGCGAAAGCGCTTGCGGCCGGCGAACGGCTCCGTCAGCTCGATCCTGGCCTCGAAACCGCTGAACCGGTCGTAGTCCTCGGGCCGAACCAGCGGCCGATCGATACCGGGCGAGCTTATTTCGAGAAGATAGGCGCCCGCGATCGGATCGGCGACATCGAGCAGGGCGGAGACGGAACGGCTGATCAGAGCGCAATCATCGACCGTCATCGGGGCGTCGTCGATCCGCTCGGCCATAACCTGCAAGGTCGCGCGGCGCCCGCTGGTCACGACGACCCGAACGAACCGATAGCCCATCGCCGCGAGCGACGGCTCGATCATCTGCGCGATCTCGTTCGTGTCGACCAAAAACCCGACCTCTGCTCCCGAGCTCAGTGTCGCTATAAGAAAAAGTGGGCTCTCGGCCCACCTGCGAAGCAGTCCGCAGTGCGGACCTATGCGATTAACTAGTCAATATAAGCGAACTCCACGGCCTCGCAAGGGTGTTGCGCGATCAAGCCGCCTTCGCATCCTCGCGGATCATCGCCGCGCCCTTTTCGCCGATCATGATCGTCGGCGCATTGGTGTTGCCGGTGGTCACAGTCGGCATCACCGACGCATCGATAACGCGCAATCCGATCACACCTCGGACCCTGAGCCGCGAGTTGACGACGGCCATCGGGTCCTCGCCCATCTTGCAGGTTCCGACCGGGTGATGGAGGTTGATGCCGCGTTTGTGCACAAAATCGGTCAGTTCGCGCTCCGTGCGTGCACCGGGACCGGGCATGGTCTCAGCCGCGCTGTGCCGCGCCAGCGGCGAAGCCGCGAAAATCCGCCGCGCGAAATCGATGCCGGCCAGCAGCACCCTCACGTCGCTTTCCGCCGAAAGGTAATTCGGCCGGATTTCCGCGCGCGCGAGCGGGTCGTTCGAGCGCGCCATAATCGTGCCGCGGCTGTCGGGACGAACCGCGCAGACCACCAGCGTCATCCCGGGCTCCCGCTCGAGCCGGCCGATCGCACTCTGGTCATAGCTCCCCGGGGTGAACAGCAACTGCAGATCCGGGCTCTCGAGCCCCTCGCGGCTGCGGCAGAACACCATCGCCGTGGTGACGCCAAAAGTCAGCGCGCCGCGCCCGGAGGCGGCATAGCGGCCGATTTCGCGGACCAGCCTGACGCCGCGTGCCAGCTGGTTGATCGACACCTCGTCCTTGACCCTGTGGGTCACCCGCGCCGCGATATGGTCGGAGAGGTTGGCCCCGACCCCCGGCAATTCGTGGACCACCGCGACCCCGATCGAGCGCAGATGATCGGCCGGACCGATGCCCGAAATCTGCAGAAGCTGCGGTGAATTGACGGCGCCGCCGGAAACGATCACCTCGCGCGCCGCAAGCGCCTGGCTGTCCTGCCCATTCTGGCAAAAGGCGACGCCGGTGCAGCGCCGTCCATCGAAGGTGAGGCGTGTGGCGACCGCTTTGGTGACGATCCGCAGATTGGGGCGCCGCCGCGCTTCGGCGAGAAAGGTTTGCGCGGTTGACCCGCGAAAACGGCCATGCCGAGTCATCTGCGAATAGCCCACCCCCTCCTGAGTGGCGCCATTGTAATCCGAGGTCAGCCTAAAGCCGGCCTGCTGTGCAGCTTCGACAAAGCGGTGGGTCAAGGGCAGGATGGTGCGGTAATCCTCGACCGGCAACGGGCCGCCTTTGCTGCGGTATTCGGGATCGCCCGCGGCGTAATTCTCCGATTTCTTGAAATAGGGCAGCACATCGGCAAAGCTCCAGCCGCGACAGCCCATCTGCGCCCAGCCGTCGTAATCGGCCGGGTTGCCGCGGACATAGAGCATGCCGTTGATCGAGCTGGTGCCGCCCAGCACCCGGCCGCGCGGCCAATGGACCGCGCGATTGCCGATACCGGGCTCGGGCTCGGCGTAATAATTCCAGTTGACGAGCGGGTTGGCGCGCAGGCGCAACGCCCCGGCCGGCACGTGGATCATCGGATGCCAGTCGCGCGGGCCCGCCTCCAGCAGCACCACCCGTGCGCCATCCTCGCTCAGCCGGTCGGCGAGCACGCAGCCCGCCGATCCAGCCCCGACGATCACGTAATCGGCGCGCAACTCGCTCATCGCCGCGGCCTCAACGCGGCACCCGGCGCTCGATCTCCGTAGCCCATCTCTTCACCCCAGATCCTCGGCAAGAATTGTTTCGAGATTCGCTCGGCCGGGCTCGGTATGACGCCAGCGCCCCCACGGTGCTGGCCGGGTTGTAGCCGGCGTTCTGCGGAAAGGCGGAGGCGCCAACGACAAAGACGTTCGGCACATCCGAGCTCTGCAAGTGCTTGTTGATTGCGATCTCTGTTTGTGCCTCAAGGCGTCAGCACAACGCGGCCTTGGCTCCCACGCTCCACTGCGGCATATGCCTCCCTGGCGGAGGCCAGCGGATAATGAGCGTTGACAATCGGTGCCGTGTAAACGCCCCGCTCGAAGCCGTCCGTCAGGTTCGCGAGCAGGCGCGCAGAGGCTATGGCATCGCGCTTGCGACTGTCGGCGCCGATGAGGCGCGTTTCATTGTGGTAGAAATCGGTCAAATCGAACTCTACGCGCCGCTTCCCGGTAGACGCGATTTCGACGACCCGGCCGCGATGCGCGGCCATGCTCAGCGCGGCTTCGAATAATAGGCCTCCGACGGTATCGAACACGAGGTCGGCGCCTTTGCCCGCAGTCAAGCGACGTACCTCATTAGGGGCTCCGTCGTTGCCGGGGATGTATGCGCTCAGCACTCTGGCTGCGGGCGCGGCCTGCGGTGGTTCCCTGCGATCGACGCCGAAGACAATAGCACCTTGCGCAGCGGCGATCTGTGCGACGGCACCGCCGACGCCCCCGCCAGCTCCGATGATCACGACCGTCTCGCCAGATTGCAGGCCGCCATATTCGATAGCACCCAGCCACGCGACGACAAAGTTCACGCCGATTGATGCTGCCTGTTCGAAGGAGAGGTTTGTCGGCTTGCGTACGAGAGCTTCAGCGGGCAAGAGGATCGCTTCGGCGTGGCTGCCATCGCGGGTGAAGCCGATATCGCCCCCGGTGCCGAAGACCTCGGCGCCGACCCACTCATGGGGGCCGTCTACGACGATGCCCGCGAAGTCGCGTCCGGGGGTTCGCGGCAGCACCGTTCCCTCCATTTGGCCGGCGACGTTCTTGACGTCCGAAGGGTTGATGGCGGCGGCTGATATCTGAACGAGGGCGTTGCCGTCTGTCGCTTTCGAGGTCGGTAGATCGATGAGCTCAAGCACGTCTGGCGGCCCAAACCGCGTGAACTGTATGGCTTTCATTTCAACCTCAATTCTCCGAATCTTTTGAAAGCATCTCAACCGGAAAGTCTCGCAGTGACACCTGGGTCAGTCAGGCACTGGGGATCGCACCTTCAGCGCTCTCCGGAACCGGCACATCGAGCGTCACTGACACCATGCAGTACAAACTCTGGCACCGGTTTCGTACCGCCTAAGCCGGAATGGGCGCTTTTGGCTGCATCGAAATCCCACGCCTCAGCGGAAAGTCGTATTGAAGCCGGAACCGGTCTCCGTCAGGGGTGAAGTCGCCCATCATGTTTTCGCTCGCGGTGAAGACGCAGTCGTCTGCGGTCTGATCGTCTCCTTTCTTGAAAATCTGTGTTACGAGCGTCTCATGATCGGGGAACGACACGATGACGTGGATATGCGCTGGCCGGTAGGCCCATCTCTTGGCTACATGCAACAGCTCTCCCATCGGGCCATCGGTGGGAACGGGATAGGCGGTCGGCATCAGCGCAACAAACTCGTAGCTGCCGTCTTGATCCGTCTTGAACCGGCCTCGCAAATTGTAGTCGGGCTGGTTAGCGTCCTGGTTTTCGTAAAGCCCATTGGTCGCCGCCTGCCAGACATCCAGAATGGCCCCTGCGAGCGGTTCGCCGTTCTCGATACCGAAGACTTTTCCGGAAACACGGACGCGGGCGCCGGGCGTATCATCGCTGGCGATCGAGTCGCCTCTTTTGCGGAATGGAGCATCGGCGCGCAAAAAGGGCCCGACCAGCGCGAAGCCGACCGGTTGTCCCCGCCGATCGTGATTAAGGGTTTCGATCAGTTGACTGACACCTAGTATATCACCCGCCAACAGGTACTCGTTTCTGTCCGGAACCGCCGCCATCCTGCCCATGAAATTCCAGGCGAACTCCCATTCTTGATCCGTCAGCTTCGTCTCCGCGATATATGTGTGCAGATGCTTGATCAACGCGAGAACCAGTGATCGGAGGCGTGGTTCTTCGATGCCGGAATATGACTTCAGAACCCGGTCGGTGAACCCGCGGTCCGCGTCTGGTGCGTCGCTCATGCTGGACTCCTCTGCTGGATCGAACTCGATCTTGACCAATAACTGTCTCTCCGGGATACTTAGGCGCCTCGCCTCATGAGGAAAGTTACAGCTCGTAAAACACGGTAAGGCGCCGTGATCATCCGCCGCGCGGACCGCCGGCGTGACCTCCTCGGCGAGGTCGAGGTGCGCGCGAATGTCGTCGCCGGCGGGATGCTGGCCGCGCACGATCAGGCGCAATTGCGTTCACTACCCCTCTTCTTTACCGCCCCAAACATTGTCTTCGGCGCGGCGAGGATGCAAGCTCGCGCGAGCCGCAAGCCGAGGGAGGACACAGCCATGCCGATCGCGCCGATGCTGACTGAGGAGATGCCGGCGAGCGCGCTCGTCGCCCGAGTGCTCGAGGAAGCCGGGATCGAGATGGTCTTTGGTATTTCCGGCGGCCATACCGGCCGCATCGTGTCCGGGCTGAGCAAATACCAGAATTCGATCCGCACCGTGCTGGTGCGCGAGGAATCGCTGGGCGGAGTCATGGCCGAGGTCTACGGCCGACTGACGCGACGCCCCGGCGTGCTCCTCGGGCAAGGACCGTGGGTCCTCGGCAACGGGCTGATCGGCACGATCGAGGCGCATTTGTCGAGCTCGCCGATGCTGCTGTTGACCGATTTCAGCGACGCCCCGCGGTTCACCTTGCACGCACCCTATCAGCAGGCAACCGGCGACTGGGGCAGCTGGGACGCGCGCCGCGCCTTTGGCGGCGTCACCAAGCACGTCATGCAAGCGCACGACCCGATCGCCGCCGTGCAGGCGACGCAGCTCGGCATCAAGCATGCGCTCTCCGGGCAACCGGGCCCAGTTGCGATCCTCTACAGCCATGACTCGCTGGCCGGGACGGTCGCCCCGGAGTCGCAACCCATGCTGTACCCGACCGGCCACTATCTGCCGACCTTGCCGCCGCCGGCCGAGCAGAGGCAGGTCGAGGCCGCCGCCGCGGCATTGCTGGCCGCGCAAAGGCCGGTACTGATCGCCGGCAACGGCGTGCGCATCGCCCAGGCCTATGATCAGCTGCGCCGGCTGGCCGAGGCGGCCGGGCTGCCGGTGGCGACGACCGCCGCGGGCAAGGGCTGCTTTGCCGAAACCCAACCGCTGGCCTTGGGCGTGTTCGGCACTTTTGGCACCGAAGCGGCGAATGCCTGCATCGCCGAAGCCGATCTCGTGCTGGTCGTCGGCTCGAAGCTGTCGCCAAGCGATACTGCCTGGGAAAACCGCGCTTTGCTCGACCCGACCCGGCAGACCTTTGTCCAGATCGACGTCGAGCCGCGCAATGCGTCGTGGAACTACCCGGCCGAGCATGTGCTGCTCGGCGACGCCGCGGTAATCCTCGGCCAGCTGCTCCAGGAGGTACAGGCGCGTGGGCCGGCGCGGCGGCAGCAAGCCGAGCGCCGGGTCGCCGGCCATCGCGAGCGCCACGGCTATTTCAACGACCGCGCCTATTTCGCCGACGACAAGCCGATCCTGCCGCAGCGCCTGATCGGCGAGCTGTCGCGCGGCCTGCCGGAGGATGCGATCGTCACCTGCGACGCCGGAGAGAACCGCATCATGATGACCCATTTCTACCAGACGAAACGGGCCGAGGGGTTCTTGCAGGCCGCCGGCTCGGGGCCGATGGGGTTTGCCATTCCCGCCGCTCTCGGCGCCAAGCTCGTTCATCCCGACCGGCCGGTCGTCGCGGTCTGCGGTGACGGCGGGTTCGCGATGACGATGAACGGCCTGATGACCGCGGTCGAGCGCGACATCCCGATCATCACCGTCGTCTTCAACAACAACGCGCTCGGCTGGGTGTTGCACGGCTCCGGGCCGTTTGCGGCGGAGTTCAACGATTGGGATCACGCCGCGATCGCCCGTGCGTTGGGTTGCCGCGGGGTGCGGATCGAGGACCCGGCGGCGATCGCTCCGGCCCTTTCCGATGCGCTGGCGACGCGGGCGCCGACAGTGCTCGACGTGCGCACCTCGCTTGCGGTCACCTTTGCCGACATCACCTCGCAACTCGCGAAGGACGCGTCGCCGCGTCGCCGCTGAGGAGAGAAATCGCGGCGGCAATTACCGAGGTCGATGCGGTCTTGCGCCGCGCAGTAGAGGCCGGCCAGGTATCGGGTGTCGTCGCCTTGGCGACAACGCCGGAACCGACAATGACTTTGCACTATTTCCGGGCATGCAGTCCAATAGGGGCTGGGCTGGATGATCAGCCCGCAACCGGGCCCTCAAGAGGCTTGATACGTTCAAAAGCTCTCTTGTTCAGTGGTCGAGGGGGCGGCGCGGTTCGAGAAAGTAGGGCCCCGCATGGGGCTTAAGGCTCTGACCGGACCATGCGAAGCATCGGAGAGTTTCGTCGCCGCCACAACAGTGTGGAAAGCCATTGGTGTGCATGGTTTCGACTGCCAGGGCTTTCAAGCAATCAGCGTGCGTCGGGAAGACGTTGACCGTATGAACGCCAAGTTCCTCCCCCCATCCAGATCGTCAGGGCGAGGAGAACGCAGATTGTGGTGATCATCTTGGCTGCTCTAGTGGATCGAATCTAACGTTTGGTACCCACGCCTAACGGCGGCGATGATCGTATCGGGGTCGGCGGTCCAGACGAAAGGCCTGGGATTGTCATTGGTCTCGGCGAGGAAGCGTTTGATGGCGGCTTGCAGATCGATGATCGAGGTGAACACGCCGCGCTGCAAGCGTCGCCTGGTGAGCTTGGCGAAGAAGCCCTCGACGGCGTTGAGCCATGAAGCGGATTTTGGCGTGTACTGGAAGGTGAAGCGGGGATGGCGCTCGAGCCAAGCCCGGACCTTGGGATGCTTGTGGCTACGGTAATTGTCGAGGACGACATGGATGATCTTGCCGGCCGGGATCTCGGCCTCGATCGCGTTCAGAAACCGGATGAATTCCTGATGCCGTGAGGCTGCATGCAGCCTCCGATGACCTTGCCATCGAGCACGTCGAGCGCGGCGAACAGCGTGGTGGTGCCGTTGCGCTTGTAATCGTGGGTCATGGTGCCACACCGGCCGGGCTTGAGCGGTAGACCCGGCTGGGTGCGATCGAGCGCCTGGATCTGCGATTTCTCGTCAACGCTGAGCAGGATCGCATGCGCCGGCGGGTCGACGTAAAGGCCGACGATGTCGCGCAGCTCGGGCACAAACTCGGGATCGCGCGACAGCTTGACCTGTATTAGCTCGAACTTAAGCTGACAGTCGTTGTTGGTTTCCGAAACGGAGCCGGAGGGCGGGCGCGGTTCTCACCCGGAGTTGGGACCGCGACCCGCCCTGCCGGCGGGACGGAGATCACGACCTATGACCCAGGACCAGAAGATTATCCGAGCGAAGGTTGGGCTGCTCGAACTGGCCAAGCAGCTCGGCAATGTCAGCCAAGCGTGCAAAATGATGGGGTACAGCCGCGACAGCTTTTATCGCTTCAAGGAGCTCTACGACAAAGGCGGCGAGTTGGCGCTGCAGGAGATCAGCCGCAAGAAGCCGATTCTGAAGAACCGCACCCCGGTCGACATCGAACAGGCGGCGGTCGAGATGGCGATCGAGCAGCCCGCCTGGGGCCAAGTGCGCGTCTCAGACGCCCTGAAGCGGCGCGGGCTGTCGATTTCGCCCGCCGGCGTGCGCTGCGTGTGGCAGCGCCACGATCTCACCTCGATGAAACTCCGCCTGAAGGCGCTCGAAGCCAAGGTGGCACAAGATGGGGTTCTGTGACCGAGGCGCAGATCGTCGCGCTCGAGAAGGCCAAGGCCGACAAGGAAGCCGATGGCGAGTTCGAGAGCGAATGCCCCGGCTATTGCGGCGCCCAGGATACCTTTTATGTCGGCACCCTGAAGGGCGTGGGCCGGGTCTATCAGCAGACCGTGATCGACACCGATGCCAAGGTTGCCTTCGCCAAGCTTTATGATCGCAAGACCCCGATCACCGCCCGCCGAGATCCTCAATGACCGGGTGGTGCCGTTCTACGACGAGCACGGTATCCGGTTGTCGCGCATGCTGAGCGATCGCGGCACCGAGTTTTGCGGCACCCAGAGCCACGAATACGAGCTCTATCTCGCGGTCGAGGACATCGACCACAGCCGCACCAAGGCCAAGAGCCCACAGACCAATGGCATCTGCGAGCGCTTTCACCGCACCGTCTTGGACGAGTTCTATCGGATCGCCTTCCGCAAGAAGATCTATCGTATGATCGACGAGCTGCAGGCCGATCTCGATGCCTGGCTGGTCGACTACAACGAGGTCAGATCGCATCAAGGCCGCTGGTGCTTTGGCAAGACCCCGATGCAGACCTTTCCTGACGCACTCCCCCTGGCAAAGGAGAAACTCATGGCCGCCTGACCACAACCAACAGCCACACCGAACCCCAAGCAGCCAACAGCGTCTGTCAGATCAAGTACTGACTAATACACCTCTTTCGTCATAAGAAGCTGCGCTATCGCGGGCTGGCCAAGAACACCGCGCAACTCCACACCCTATTCGCCCTAGCCAATCTGATGATCGTCAAGAAGACGCTGCTCGCGCCAGCCCAGGCGTGAAGACCCGGATACTACCCCATGCCAGAGCAATGCACGAATATCGAGGCATCACGCGGAATCGACCTCGAAATTCTGCCGACTGAATGCGCCTCCCCGCGACCTGCTTTCCTCAAAAAACACGCCCCGCCCGGCGAGCGCCGTCTCCTCGCCGAGCCAAGCCATCGCCCGATCGAGATGAGGCAGCGCCAGTTGGCCAATCCCGGCGATTTGGTAGTCGGCCATCCATTTGTCGCAGCTGCGCTCCGAGCCCGACACGAACAGCCGGTGCAGCACGCTGACAAAGACCGCGCGCTCGGCGGCAAACCCAAAACCGCGGCCTGCGAGCAACTGGTCGAGCACCGCGGCTATGCCGAGCCGCTTCCACAACCGCCCCAACAGCAGCGCTCCGCCAATGCGTGTGCAGGCGATATGGCCGGCTGCCAGGTCGCAAAGGATGATAGCGCGATCGCAATGCCGCGCCCGCCAGGCGCCCAGGCGCTCGAGTTCGCCGCTGGCGATCAACACCGCCTTGCGGCCGAGCGCGCGGATGATCCGCTGACGGATGCGACCGCCCTCGCGCTCGTTGTCGACGAGGTCGAGGTAGGTGTGGCCTCGCGCCGTCTTCTCCCGGACAAACATCGAATCGTTGTCCGCAGATTCCGATCAAACATCACGCAAAACCACCAAATATACCTGAAATATTCCACTACACTATGGCGAAAAGCCGAAAATTCGCCCGCCACCCCGCAAGAAATCAATGACTTACCATTCCCATCCCCTCCTTTACTGTTCAAGTTGGGTCAGGGGGTCGGTCGCAGTTGGGCTAGCCCCTCATGCGACCCCATCAGGTGGCGGCCCAGCCGACCCCGGACAGAAGAAAGACCCCGGCGGCAGGATCAAGGCTCGGAGGGATTGACCGACCGGGGCCGTCACAAAAGAAGAAACGTCAGAGCGGCTAGGGTCGGGCGATGGGCGGGCGCGGAGCCCCCGGGCGCAGCGCCCGACCGGCGCTCGGAATGCGGACGGGCCAACCGCTCTGGGTTTTCACCGAGCGGGCGTCAGCTTCCGGACGCCCTTGCAGCCCCACCTGCCTCTACCTACCGATTTAAATCTAATATTAGCTGGGAATAGTCCTTTTTTTGTCTAAGTAGTTATACTCGACACGGATTATATTGTATCGGCGAATTTAATTCCTATATTTTATTTTCTCTGACAATACCAACACGATGCGACGATTACTGTAGTGGATCGGAGGTTCCGATGCTCAAAAACTTGGCAATGGTGCTTGGATTGGTGGCGGGTCTGACGGCTTGCACGGGTCCATACGGTTACAGCAGATACGGTAACACCGGATATGGTTACAGCGCCATAAACTCCGGGTATCGCTACAACAGAAACGGTAACGCCGGAGACGCCGGGTATGGCTACGGCAGATACAATGACGCCGGAGACGCCGGGTATGGCTACAACGCATACGCTTTACGATTTTAGCCGAACAGAGAAGGACAAAAGTTATGAAGATGTACAGTGCGATCCTACTCCTTACCGGACTTGCTGCGTGCACGTCCAACCCTGTGGCTAACACGGCGGACGGTGGCATGGGAGGAGCTGCGACCGGCGCAGTAATTGGGTGTATTGCGACGATACCGATCGGTTGCGTTCCGGGTGCGGCAGTCGGGGCGGCAATCGGTGGGGGCGTAGGCGCTGCCGGTGGCCTTGCATCGACAACGCCGCCGCCCGCGCCGCAGCAGGCTTACGCGCCTGCCCCAGCTTACGCCCTTGCTCCAGGTTACGCGCCGCCAGCCCAAGTTTACGCGCCTGCCCCAGCGGGTGCCCCTGTTCCGGTGTATGGGCCCCCTCAGGCGTACACGCCGCCGCCGGCGTCCTTTTGAGCACGACGGTGGAAGCTTTGCGCGGGGTCTGAGACCTCAGTCTATCAATTCTGAGCTGTAAGCGTCGGCTGAGGACCGCAAGAATGGTCAGGCGGCGAGGCTGGCGATTTGGTTGTTCCAGTTCCACGGGAGCAGTTCGCCGAGCCGGTTGATCGGGTGACCCTTGGTCATGCGGTCGATCACATCGGCGAGCCAAGTCTGCGGGTCGAGGCCACTGAGTTTGGCGCTCTCCAGCACGGTATAGAGAACGACGGCCCGTTCGCCGCCGGCATTGGATCCGAGAAACAAGAAATTCTTGCGGGTAATGGCAATGCCTCGGTCATTCTGACCTGTATTAGCTCGAACTTAAGCTGACAGTCGTTGTTGGTTTCCGAAACGGAGCCGGAGGGCGGGCGCGGTTCTCACCCGGAGTTGGGACCGCGACCCGCCCTGCCGGCGGGACGGAGATCACGACCTATGACCCAGGACCAGAAGATTATCCGAGCGAAGGTTGGGCTGCTCGAACTGGCCAAGCAGCTCGGCAATGTCAGCCAAGCGTGCAAAATGATGGGGTACAGCCGCGACAGCTTTTATCGCTTCAAGGAGCTCTACGACAAAGGCGGCGAGTTGGCGCTGCAGGAGATCAGCCGCAAGAAGCCGATCCTGAAGAACCGCACCCCGGTCGACATCGAACAGGCGGCGGTCGAGATGGCGATCGAGCAGCCCGCCTGGGGCCAAGTGCGCGTCTCAGACCCTCAATGACCGGGTGGTGCCGTTCTACGACGAGCACGGTATCCGGTTGTCGCGCATGCTGAGCGATCGCGGCACCGAGTTTTGCGGCACCCAGAGCCACGAATACGAGCTCTATCTCGCGGTCGAGGACATCGACCACAGCCGCACCAAGGCCAAGAGCCCACAGACCAATGGCATCTGCGAGCGCTTTCACCGCACCGTCTTGGACGAGTTCTATCGGATCGCCTTCCGCAAGAAGATCTATCGTATGATCGACGAGCTGCAGGCCGATCTCGATGCCTGGCTGGTCGACTACAACGAGGTCAGATCGCATCAAGGCCGCTGGTGCTTTGGCAAGACCCCGATGCAGACCTTTCCTGACGCACTCCCCCTGGCAAAGGAGAAACTCATGGCCGCCTGACCACAACCAACAGCCACACCGAACCCCAAGCAGCCAACAGCGTCTGTCAGATCAAGTACTGACTAATACACTTGAATTGCCGCACCCGGTGCGGCTGCAATCCGTGCGGCCGCCAGATGCGCTGCACCGAACTGACGCTGATGCCGGCCGCCTTCGCCATCATCTCGGCCGTCCAATGCGTGGTTTCGCCCGGCGGATCGCCGAGGGTCAAGGCCACCGTGCGCTCGTGCACGCTCGCCGGCAGCGGCGGGATGCGCGAGGGCCGCGTCTTGTCACGCAACAGCCCCGCGACCCCTGCCTGCATGAACCGCTCCTGCCAGCGCCACACGGTGACTTTGCTCGTGCCGGCCTGGCGCATGATTTCGTTGGTGCCAAGCCCGTCCGCCGTCAGCAGCACGATCCGCGCTCGCCAGACGTGCTTTTGCGGGCTGTTCCGGTCGGCGACGATCGCCTCCAACCGCGCCCGGTCGTCCGCGCTCACCTCGACTGTGATCCCCTCGCGCATGCCCACCCCCTTGTCGGCCGGCACGAGTATACATCTGATCCGGATTCTTATGTTAGACTTATACCACTAGCTGATCTTTACGCGGCTTGTCATCGAGTTGGCCATCCAAGAGATTTCATGGCCCGATGCCCCACAGACGAGCGAAGAACGGGATAGCATCATAGGGGGCGAGCACAAGGAAGGTACAGCTTCCGAGAAGCACGGCAGCAAAGCATAGACAAATACAAGCCAGTGGTTTCATATCACGGTCAATTGTCACAGTGGGTGCTACGGCGGCAGTGCTGCAAGTCATCCGGCTCGATGACACCGGGTTGCCCAGCGTGGGCTTGCATGGCGCGGATCATCAGTGGCACCCTCGGCGCAGGAAGATGCAGACAATTCCGAATATAAGTGTGACGGTTGGTGAGAGGCTCGCAAAGCTGAAACCCGAGGTGCGAGTATCGTGACCAACGCCAATTAGCAGACCTCCTGCGCTGTAGATATCTAGGCCCAAAACCTTCACGCAAAACCACCGCACCCAGGAATAGGCCGCCTAGGGAAACGCCGAACAATGGCGGCGTAGGCGACGGTTTGCCGACCGAGGCATAATTTTGCTGTATCGGCGTACTCGGTAATGGACTGTATCGGCAGAAGACCGGGTTTGTGGCGGGTCTCGCTGTGTTGTTTTCGGGATCAAGGCCCCGTCCAGGCGGGATCAGACACGGCCCTGGCGAGGAGTGTTTTCTTGACGATCACCAGGTTGGCCAGCGCGAACAGGGCGTGGAGTGCGCCGTGTTCTTGGCCAGCCCGCGATAGCGCAGCTTCTTATGGCGGACAGGAGGGTTCTTGACCACATGGAAGGGATGCTCGACCCAGGCCCGGACCTGCGACAGCGCTCTCTCCACCGCCTCGGCCCGATCCGTAGCCGTTTGGGCAATGGCTTGATGATGCTGCGCTTGATCGCGATGTTCCAGGAGACATCGCAGTCCGCAAACTCGGGCCGCTTGTCCGCTCCGCTGTAGCCGGCATCGGCGAAGACATCCGCCTCCTGCTCCGTGCAGCAATGCCGCCGTCTGATTGATATCGGCTTCGTTGGCAGCGGTGCCGATAACCGTGTGCACCACTCCCGAGGCGACATCGACCCCGATATGCGCCTTCATCCCGAAGTGCCACTGGTTCCCTTCTTGGTCTGGTGCATCTCCGGGTCGCGCGCCTTGCTTTTGTTCTTGGTCGAAGGCGGGGCGGCGATGATCCCGCCTGCGAGGAGCGTCGACGATTGTTCCCTGGCGCATCAACAAGCCGCGCTCCTCCAGCATCGCACCGACCTCGTCGAACAGAACCCGAGTCAAGTCGTGCTGCTCTAGCCAATGGCGGAAGTTCAGCACCGTCGTCGCGTCCGGAACTGTCGCCACTGACAGATCGATGCCGGCAAAGCCGCGCAACGCCTGGCTGTCGTACAGCGCGTCCTCCACGGCCTCGTCGGCCAGCCCGTACCACTGCTGCAAAAAGTAGATCCGCAGCATCCGCTCCAGCCCAACCGGCGGCCGGCCGCGCTCTCCCTTCGGGTAGAAAGGTCGCAGACGATCGACCAGCCGTGCCCACGGCACAACCTCTTCCATCTCGGCCAAAAACCGGTCCCGGCGCGTCCGCCTTTTCTTGCCGGCGTATTCCGCCTGCGAAAAGCTCCCCTGCCGCTGCATCGCCCGCCCCTTGGTCCCCCCGGCCCCGCGGATTTTACCCGTTGCCCGCGCCCTTGCCTCGGCTTATTTCAGCGTTTCCGTAAATCGCGAGCAACCAATCTTGCGCCGAGATGAAAGAGGAGTTGTTCGCCGCCGCGCCGCGCTGGTCTTCCGGCGCATCATTCGAGAGGTCGCCATGAATGATTAGTTCGGTCTTATTCATGGTGAGTTCCGTCTTATACCTCTGA
>CAWEEA010000012.1:0-47391 GCA_963807985.1 uncultured Alphaproteobacteria bacterium | reverse complement strand
GTTATATCGTGACGTGATCGCGGTCGGCGATAGTGGCACCGGGAAGACGCATATTGCTTCTCGGATTGGGGCTGGCGGCCTGCCAGAAGGGCTTGTCGGTTGGCTTCATCACCGCGGCTGCCCTGGTCCACGAGCTGATCGAGGCGAGGGACGACAAGAGACTGCTGCGCCTTCAGCGCCAACTGGCGGCCTATAAGCTGCTGATCATCGACGAGCTCGGCTATGTGCCGCTGTCGACGACCGGCGCCGAGCTCTTGTTCGAGGTCTTCAGCCAGCGCTACGAGCGCGGCGCCACTATCGTCACCAGCAATCTGCCGTTCGACGAATGGACAGGTATCTTCGGGTCCGAGAGGTTGACCGGCGCGCTGCTCGATCGGCTGACCCACTACGTCCACATCCTCGAAATGAACGGCGACAGCTATCGCCTCAAGCAGAGCAAGCAACGCCAGCGTCGGACGTAAACCTGGCTGGCGCTCAGCCTGCCACGGTGCTTGCTGCGGGGAAGGTCCGGTGCTCGCCATGCTCGCGGTGCTGCGCGTGGCTCCGCTCCTCCCATCCCCTACGCTGCGCGCCATGGCCAGGAAGTCGCCAGGTCGGGACGGGAAAGCAGGCTCATCGATCGAACTGGAAAGCCGCAGTTCGCCGCGGCGCTGCCTGGCCCTGCCCGTGATGCATTTTTACTCCGGCCCGCCGATGCATTTTCTCTCCGGCGTTGACAGGACATCAACGCGTTCGCGCTGATGCCGTGCTTTTCGGACTTCAACGAAGACTTGCAGCGTCTCGGCCTCGACCCCTTTTCGCGCTGAATTGCGACTCATGCTCGCACCGGAAGACGTCGCCCGCTTCCTGCCCTGAGCGAGGCCATGAACGGAATGAGGCTTCAGCCGCTCTGACGGTCGGCGGTCACATCGGATCGCCGGTGACGCACCCTTGCCGTAGAGGCCGCGCCCGGCCTTCGAGAGGGCGATCGGACGGCAGGCGCGCCGGGCCGGCAACGGCGGTCCTTCTGCTTTCTTCCCCTGCCACCACCACTCCGCCACGCAAGCGTCGCGGGGACCCCGGATCGCCGGCATTCCTCGCGAGACAAGAAAGGCAGGCCCGCCGTCCTCCGCGCTGCTCCGGCCGCCGTCGCTGCGCTCGGCGGTGCCGGCCCGCCCCGCCCGCCGCCTCGTGATCGTCCGAAGGCCGCGATGGGGGCGGCTGATCCGGCAAGGGACACCACCATGGCGACCGACCGCGACGACCTCGACCTCGACGAAGCGGAGACCTCCTCTCCGACCGACCACGTCCTCGCCGAACTGCAGCTCTACGGCTACCGGCCGTTCGAGGACGAGCCCGACCCGCGACCGCTGCCCGAAGCGAAGGCCGTCGGCAGCGCCGTCGCCGACATCTTCGATGCGCTGGTCGCCACACTCGGCGACACGCGCCTCGAACTCGACCTCGAAGACCTGCTGTGGTCGGCGGTCAATCTCTTCCATCGTGCCGTCGGCCGCATCGAGCGCGAGCTCGACGACAACGAGCAGGCGCAGCGGAAGAGCCAGAAGGAGCAGGACGGCTCGGAAATCCTCTCGGTCGAGCTCGAGCGCCTGACCGCACAAGGTCTGACCATGATCGAGCGTCGCAATGCGATGGAGTTCTTCCGCGACCAGCCGTCGAGCAGTTCGAGCGCCATACCGGCTTGGCCTGGCGGCCGCGCTCAGGGTCGCCCGTCAACCACCGCACCCTGACCGCGGCGATGATCGACAGCCGCGATTTCCTCGCCGCCCGACGCCGCGCCGACAACGAGGTGCTGCTCCCCGCCGGCCCGAGGATGGCCTTCACCGGCGGGCTTGACTGCAACGATTACCGCGCGATCTGGGACACGCTCGACAAGGTCCGCGCTAAGCACCCCGACATGGTGCTGCTGCATGGCGGCTCGCCGAAAGGTGCCGAGCGCATCGCCGCCCGCTGGGCGGACAACCGCAAGGTGCCGCAGATTGCCTTCAAGCCCGACTCGACATGGGGTGGTCGTGTCCGTCAAGGTGGTGTAAATCGGGGTGGAGTTTGAGGTGGCCATCGGTCAGGCCGCCAGTGGTGGAAGTTTCGCCGGATCGGCTCGATCAGCGGCGGTGTAAGTTCGGCCATTCCCTCGATCTGCATGTAGCGGCACTGGAGCAGCCACTCATCGTTCTGCTCGAGCAGGACGGCGCCGATCAGCCGAGTGATGCTGGCCTCGTTGGGGAAGATGCCGACGACATCGGCGCGCCGCTTGACCTCCTTATTCAGCCGCTCCAGCGGATTTGTCGAATGCAGCTTGGTGCGGTGCTGGGCCGGGAAGGTCGATGTAGGCCAGCACGTCGTGCTCGCTGTCGTCCATCAGCGCGGCGAGCTTGGGCCAGCGCGGCCGCAGCTGATCGGCGACATGCCGCCAGGTCTGATGCGCCGCCTCGGCATCGGCTTGCAGGAAGGCCTGGCGGATCGCGGCGGCGACCATGGTGTGCTGGCCCTTGGGCACGTGCGCCAGGGCATTGCGCATCCAATGAACGCGGCACCGTTGCCAGGTCGCGCCGAGCACGCGGGTGATCGCGTGGCGCAGGCCGTCATGAGCATCGGAGATCACCAGCTTGACGCCCTTGAGACCGCGCTTGACCAGGCCCTTGAGGAAAGCCGACCAGAACGGCTCGGCCTCCGAAGGACCGATGCCAAGGCCGATGATCTCGCGCCGGCCTTCGGTCGTCACCGCCACGGCGATTATCGCGGCGACCGAGACGATGCGGCCGCCGTCGCGGACTTTGAGGTAGGTGGCGTCGAGCCACAGATACGGCCATTCGCCGTCGATCGGCCGGTCGAGGAAAGCGTTGACCCGCTCATCGATGTCCTTGCACAGCTTGGAGACCTGGCTCTTCGAGATACCGGACAGCCCCATCGCCTGGACCAGCTCGTCGACCCGCCGGGTCGAGACGCCGCCGATCCAGGCCTCCTGGATCACCGTGACCAGCGCCTTCTCGGCGGTCTTGCGCGGCTCCAGAAACGGCGGGAAATACGAGCCCTGGCGCAGCTTGGGGATGCTCAGCTGAAGCGAGCCGAGCCGGGTGTCGAGGCTGCGCTCGCGATAGCCATTGCGGTAATTGAGCCGCTCGGCGGAGCGTTCGTGCCGCCCGCCGCCGATCACGCCTTCGACATCGGCTTCCATCAGAATTTGCAGTACCGCCTCCGCCACGGCTCGCAGAAAATCGCCATCGCCGCTCTTCTGCAGCAGCTCGGCCAGCGCCATTCTCTCATCGGTCATCGGGTCCTCGGTAGGCTTGGGATGGGTCTCACAACGCCACCTTAGCCGACCCTCCCCGGTGACCACCCGTCGCTCACGCGCGCGCCGGGCTCCATGTAATCGGGCATTGCGCCCGGCGCGCGCTCACCCTCGAATTTCCACCACCACCAAGGACGCTAACCATGGGGTTCTCAAGTCAAGAGGATTAGATCGTCCTTTCTTCGTGTTCCAGATCCGAAGTCTGAGCCCTTTATGATCCGCGCGGGTTTACCGGTGCATCGTATCAAACTCACATACGGTCGCGGCTCTATAACGGTCGTACCAATATCCCGCTTGCGACGGGGCTTAGGGCTCAAGAGGGCGAGACCAATCTGGACCTCGGCTGTTAAGGCCATGTCGAGCCACGGTCGCCTACTTGGATCTGCCGGGACTGATCAAATCCCGGTAGATTGCAGAATACTGCTGAAGTAATGTGTTAGCTTAATTGAAGTTACCTTTTAGTTAAAGCGGCTTCATCGCTGCCTGCTCGATGACGACACCGGCGGTGGCGTATTTCCAAAGTGCAACGAGAAGCTTTCGAGCCAGTGCTGTGATCATTGTCTTGCGGAACCGCCCCCCGCTACGCTCAACGCGCTCATGGAACCAGCGACTGAGGGCGGAACCTGGCTGATGGCGCAGCCACAACCATGCCAGTTGGATCATGGTTGTCCGCAGCCTGTGGTTTCCGGATTTGGCGATCCCCTGTTCGCGGTCGATCATCCCGCTTTGCCATGGTGTCGGTGCAAGTCCGGCGTAAGCTGCAACCTGTCGCCGGTTGTCAAAATGGCGGAACAGTCCTTCCGACCACAGAACCATCGCAGACTCTGAACCGATCCCTCTTAACCGCATTAACATCTTCGCCGGCGTCGGGATCTTTTCGCCCTCTAACGCAGTGAGCATTGTGTTGCGTTCGGCCTCGACCGCTTTGATCTGTTCGAGAAGCAATTCCAGCCGGTCGAGCTCGCGGCTGATCTGCCGCTTCATATGCTCCGGCAACGCGCGTCCATCGCCCGTCCGCAACTGCTCCAGCCGGGCGCGCCGATTGCCATAGAGTGGTTTGAATGCGATCCCTTGGGAGAACGGCAGGCCCTTAATCCATCAATGCGGTCGGTCTTGGCCCGACGGCGTCGCCGCGACGTCATAACTGAGGCCGCATCAACAATGTGGCTTTCGATGCCCTCCTGCTCTAGCACGCGATGAACCCAGAAACCGTCCAATCCCGCCTCCTGGATGACGATGATGGGGAAACCCTTGCCCGTCCGCTTGCGAGCCCGCTCTCTGAGCCGCAAGAACAGCGTCAACAGCCCTGAAACGTCACCACCGGGAACAGAATGCTTCGACATCTTCTCGCCGCCGCCTGGCGAGAGCGATGTGATCAGCCAGCTCGAACGACTGAGTTCCAACGAGACGAAGATAGCGCCAAGATCGGTACGGATGGCGGTCTGACCTTCGGGCTCATGATCCTGCATCATCATCTCCAGAGTGGGTATGTCAGCAGCGCCACTCTGCCTGAGCGCGGGCCGCTATCCACGTGCGCCGTGACAAGGCGGCGCTTTTCCAGTGGGTGCAAGCCCCACCCGGCGACCGCTCCAGCCGGAAGCGACCGGAGCAGACATGGAGGAGACGAAGTGTCTGAAGCCTTCGGATAGCGGTTACGACATACGGTAACCGTGCGAGTGTGCAGGCCGCAACGCAAGTGAACGCTGAGCAAGCCTCGAAAAGGACGATGTGCAGGCCGACCCGAAAGTGGAATCGGGGAAGGCTGACACGGTTGGGTGACACGAGCGAAGACTACGCCCAGCCGCTGCACCGGGGTAGTGGCGGCAGCATGTACACAAGGAAAGCGTACGCAACACGGGAAGCCCCATTGCGTGATCAGGGATGATCAACCGGACGCCCGTGAGGGACAGGCCGGGCGCTCTGGGGTGGCGGAGAGGCTCGTAGTACCGCTGAAGCCGGGTAATGCCGGTGGAGGGAAGGGGCCTTAGTTCAAGACGGACGCAACAAGTGGCGAGGGACCGGGAGATTGGGCAACCTATCAACTCCGAAACGTGTTCAAAAGCTGCAGATGGCGTTACACGCAAAAGCGAAGGCAGAAGCCGGTTATCGCTTCTACGCGCTGTACGACAAGATCTGCCGCGACGACATCTTGGCGCACGCCTATGCCCAGTGCCGCTCAAACAAGGGTGCACCGGGTGTGGATGGCCAGGATTTTGCGGATATCGAGGCGTATGGGATGGAGCGGTGGCTGGCCGAACTGGCGCTTGCGCTCAGGCAGGAGACCTACCGGCCGGAGCCGATCAGACGCGTGTTGATCCCGAAGGCCAACGGCAAACTCAGGCCGCTGGGCATCTCGACCGTGCGGGATCGGGTCTGCATGACAGCAGCGATGCTGGTGCTGGAGCCGATCTTCGACGCCGACCTTCCACCAGAAATCTACGCCTACCGCGCCGGGCGCAACGCCCAGCAGGCCGCGGTAGCGGTGGAGGAGCTGCTGTTTCGTGGCTATCCGGAAGTCGTGGACGCCGACCTCGCGGACTACTTCGGGAGCATTCCGCATTCCGACCTTCTAAAGTCGGTGGCGCGCCGTATCGTCGATCGGCGCGTGCTGCATCTGATCAAGATGTGGCTGGACTGCCCCGTTGAAGAAACCGACGACCGAGGCCGCAAGACACGCACGACCGAGGCGCGCGACAACCGGCGCGGCATTCCGCAGGGCTCACCCCTCTCACCACTGCTGGCGAACCTCTACATGCGCCGGTTTGTGTTGGGGTGGAAGAAGCTCGGCCTTGAGCGAAGCCTCGGCACTCGCCTGGTCACCTATGCCGACGACCTCGTGATCCTGTGCCGGAGGGGCAACGCCGGCGCGGCGCTGCACCGCCTGCGCGAAATTACGGGTAAGCTAAAGCTGACAGTGAACGAGGACAAGACACAGATCTGCAAGGTCCCGGAAGGCGAGTTCGACTTCTTGGGATTCACGTTCGGACGAATGTACTCTCGAACGACGGGCCAGGCCCGCTTGGCTCTGCGACCGTCAAAGAAGAGCATCCAGCGCATGGTCGAAACCGTCCACGCGCTGACCGTCCGCGCGCGTACCTGGCAAGAGACCACAGAGCTCGTAGACAAGTTGAACCGCGTGCTCCGCGGGTGGGCCAATTACTTCAGCGTCGGCTCCACCAGCAAGGCGTATCGCGCGCTCGACACATACGTGGCTGTGCGGTTGCGCCGGTGGTTGCGGTTCAAGCACAAGGGCAGGCGACGCAAGCGCGGGAGCTATCCACTCTCGCACCTCTACGGGTACTTCGGGCTCGTACGTCTGACCCGGCTCGGCCGCGGCCCGTCGTGGGTGAAGGCGTGAGGTCTTGTCCGAGAGCGCAGTGCGGGAAATCCGCCTGCTGCGTTCGATGAGCGGGGTGTGGAAACGGAGTTATGGCCGACCCACTAAGGCACCGCCAGACGAAAGGGGCGGCAACCGACATGGTCGACCTAACGCCACCGCGCCACATCCCGACTCTACCCCATAGGATCTGGACCGGCAAATATCCTCAGATCGCTGCGGCCGTCGCAGCGCTCCCCACGCGGCTGGCGTATCTCGACGGCGAGCTGTGTGGCGTGCGCGCCGACGGCATCACCTCGTTCAGCATGATCCAGCTGGCGTCTGACGCCGGCAACGCCGCCGGGCTCGTGTTCTTTCTGTTCGATCTTCTGCACCTCGACGACGGGGATCTCGGCGTGCGGCCGCTGATCGAGCGCAAAGAACGGCTCACCGGCTTGCTGTCGTCGACCGCATCGCCATTGCACTACAGCGATCACCAGACCGGGTTGGGCCCGGCCTTTTACGAGGAGGCGTGTCCTCTCGGGGTCGAAGGCATCGTCTCGAAGCGCGCCGATGCGCCCTATGTTCCGGCAATCGCGGCCTGTGGCTCAAGGTCAAATGCCTCAATCGCGAGGAATTCGTGGTGATCGGCTGGACCCATCCCGAAGGCGCACGGCCGTTTCTCGGCGCCTTGCTGCTCGGCTATTACGATCCTGACGGCAGGCTCACCTATGCCGGCCGCTCGGCACCGGCATCAACCAATCGGAACTCGCGCGGCTGTGGCGCCGGCTGCAGCCGCTGGCGATCGACAGGATGCCATTCGACGTGGCGCCGCCGCGCTCGACCCGTTTCGGCTCGCCGCTGGTCCTCAGCCGCGTGCATTGGGTGCGACCCGAGCTTGTCGCCGGGGTCAAATTCCTGACCTGGACGGAAGACAATCTCTTGCGCCAGGTCGTCTGTGAAAGGCTGCGGGAGGATAAGCCGGCCATCGAGGTCTGCCGTTCCGTGCCGCATCCCAAAGCGGGCGTTGCCACAGCAGCCACGAAAAAGTAAGCGCCGATCGACGCGCGCGGCCTGCATCGCGGGCAAAAGGGAAAGCGCCATGAGGGGAGCATGGCGCTTTACTATTCGAGAGCAGCGTGGTGGGGGAACCACATTCCGCAGAGGCGGGCTCTCCCATAACAAACGGCGCGCGAAGGCCCCGAGTTCCTACGCGGCCGAGCTGTCTTGCAGTCTCGGCTGCGCTCGTGGGAATTCTACGACGTGATTCCCGAGATCGACATCTGGCGCGCCGCCACCCTGATGCTCAAGCGCTACGGCGAGAGGGCGCTCGAGGAGAGCGCATCACGCGCCGACGAGCTGGCATCGGCCGGCGATGACAACGGCGTGGCCGTCTGGCGCCGGATCTCGGACGCCGTCGGGCAACTCGTCAGCATCACCCCGCCCGGCTCGGTCCACTGACCTGCCGTGACACTGGAGGCGGCAAGGCCCTGGGTTCGGTGACAGAGCGGCGACCGGGCCACTCCTATTTTTTTCACATGCTGGGCTCGTGGTGCAAAGGGCGATAGTTGCCTCACGGCGCTACGGCGAGGGGGTAACCGAAATGCCATACCCCTGTTGACCCTAGGGTTTTCTCGAGTTGCGGTCGTTAAAGACGACCGAGGGAACGCTTCACAAGGCCGCCGCTGGCGAGCATTTGGCCACGGCTGCGCGGGGCGCTGGCGAACGGTGACCGCCCGATGGCGCGCCGGTGGTATCACCACGACCAAACAACCATTAATTTATTCGTTAAATTCGTTTAATTCGTAACCCAAAGAGACTGAATTTAGAGCCCGAGGGGTATGGCCGAAATGCCATACCCCTATTCCTCTAAAGCCGCAGCAGCGCGTTGCAAAACGTTTTTCGCCCTAGAGTTTCTGCGCCTTCCCGTGGTTAATTATTCCCTCTCGAAGGTGCAACGCGTCGCAGAAACTATCTTATTTTCCAACGGCTTAGACGTTAAACACTGTAGTACATCTGGAATTCGATCGGGTGGGGGGTGTGCTCGAAATTGTACACCTCCTCCCATTTCAGCTCGATATAGGCCTCGATCTGGTCCTTGGTGAAGACATCGCCCTTCAGCAGAAAGGCGTGGTCGTGGGCGAGCTCGCCCAAGCGCCTCGCGCAGCGAGCCGCACACCATCGGCACGTCCTTCAGCTCCTCGGGCGGCAGATCGTAGAGGTTCTTGTCGATCGGGTCGCCCGGATGGATCTTGTTCTGGATGCCGTCGAGCCCGGCCATCAGCATCGCGGCAAAGGCCAGATAGGGGTTGGCGGCGGGGTCGGGGTAGCGCACCTCGACGCGTTTGGCCTTGGGGCTCGAGACATAGGGGATGCGGCACGAGGCCGAGCGGTTGCGCGAGGAATAGGCCAGCAGCACCGGCGCCTCGAAGCCGGGGATCAGGCGCTTGTAGCTGTTGGTGGTCGGGTTGGTGAAGGCGTTGATCGCCTTGGCGTGCTTGATGATGCCGCCGATGTAGTAGAGCGCGGTTTCGGAGAGATCGGCATAGAGGTTGCCGGCGAACAGCGTGTTGTCGCCCTTCCACAACGATTGGTGGGCATGCATGCCCGAGCCGTTGTCGCCCATGATCGGCTTGGGCATGAAGGTCGCGGTCTTGCCGTATTGCTGGGCGACGTTGTGCACCACGTATTTGTAGATCTGCATGTTGTCGGCGGTCGTCGACCAGGGTCGAGATACTGAAAGCCCAGTTCGGCCTGGCGGGCGCCACCTCGTGATGGTGCTTTTCGACCTTGAGCCCCATATCGGCCATCACCGAGAGCATCTCGGCGCGCAGATCGGCCTGGCTGTCGACCGGCGGCACCGGGAAATAGCCGCCCTTGATCGGCGGGCGGTGGCCGGTATTGCCGTCGGGGAATTCCTTGTCCGAGACGTAGGGCCCCTCCTCGCTGTCGATCGCGTACATCGCCCCGTTCATGCCGGTCGCGATAGCGCACATCGTCGAAGATGAAGAACTCGGCCTCGGGCCCGAAATAGGCGGTGTCGCCGATGCCCGGTCGAAATCAGGTGGCGCTCGGCCTTTTTGGCGGTCGAGCGCGGGTCGCGGGCATAGGGCTGCCCGGTCAACGGCTCGTGCACGTCGCAGAAGATGATCAGCGAGGTCTGCGCCGCAAACGGGTCGAGCACCGCGGTCGCGCAATCCGGCACCAGCATCATGTCGCTACTCGTTGATCGCCTTCCACCCGGCGATCGACGAGCCGTCGAACATCACCCCGTCATTCAGGAAATTCTCGCTGATCGTGCGCACGTGATGCGCCAGATGCTGCCACTTGCCGCGCGGATCGGTGAAGCGGAAGTCGACATACTTGACCTCGTGCTCCTTGATCATCGCCATCACTTTGCCGGTGTCCGACATCTCGGGCTTCCGTTCTCAGGTTAAGGAATTCGAGCAGAGCCTCGCCTGCCGGCGGTAGCGGCTGGGCATCGGCGCCGCCAAAGGTCTGGCGCCAGACCGCCGCGGCCACCGCCGGCTGTCGGACGCGGCTGCAACATCGGACCAACCGCAATTCTCAGATCGCGTCCGGGCCGCGCTCGCCGGTGCGGATGCGGATCGCTTCGTCGATATTGGTGACGAAGATCTTGCCGTCGCCGATCCGGCCGGTGTGGGCCGCTTGCTGGATCGCCTCGATCGCGCGCTCGACCAGCGCATCCTCCATGACCACTTCGATCTTCACCTTGGGCAGGAAATCGACGACGTATTCGGCGCCGCGATACAGCTCGGTATGGCCTTTCTGCCGGCCGAAGCCTTTGGCCTCGGTCACGGTGATGCCCTTGATGCCGACCTCATGCAGCGCTTCCTTCACCTCGTCGAGCTTGAAGGGCTTGATGATCGCTTCGATCTTTTTCATCGACTTACGATCTCTCCCAGGCGAGCGCCCGTCAGCCGCTCACTGATCGCAGCATAACCCATGCCAACCAGTCTGCGCGACGAGCGGAGATCATCGGCGCTGCCGCGCTCTCGCCAGAATGCCGGTGAACCAAGCATACCGATGCCTAAAAATTAGTCAACTAGCGTGCGTTCGGCGCCGGGCCGAGTTCTCCAACAGTCGGCGAATGCGCTCGATCGCCTCGGCAATCGCCTCGCGGCTGTTGGCATAGGAAAACCGCAGATAGCCCTCGCCGAATGCGCCAAAGCTGGTGCCGGCGATGGTCGCCACCCCGGCCTCTTCGAGCAGCCGCTTTTGCAGCGCGCGGGCGTCGAGCCCGGTCCCGGTCACGTTGGGGAAGGCATAGAAGGCGCCGCCCGGCCGGGCGCAGCGAAAGCCGGGCAGCCCGTTCAGCGCCTCGACGATCATTGCGCGGCGCTCGGCGAAGGCGGCGACCATCCGCGCGACCGGCTCGCGCGGCCCGGTCAACGCGGCGATGCCGGCGAATTGCGCCGCGGCGTTGACGCAGGAATGGCAGTTGATCGCCAGCCGCTCGGCAGCCGCGAACAAGCGCCTCCGGCCACACGCCATAGCCCATCCGCCAGCCGGTCATCGCATAGGTCTTGCTCCAGCCGTCGAGCAGGATCAGCCGGTCGCGGATCGACGGATAGCTCAGCAGGCTGACATGCTCGGCGCCGTCATAGAGCATCTCGCCATAGATCTCGTCGCTCATGACCGCGACCTGCGGGTGATGCTCGAGCCCGGCGACCAGTCGGTCGAGCTCGGCCCGCGGCACGACGCCGCCGGTCGGGTTGGCCGGGCTGTTGATGATGATCAGCCGGGTGCGCGGCGTGATCTGGTCCAGCACCTCGGCGGCGCTGAACGAGAAGCCGGCGCTTTCGTAGAGCGGGATCGGCACCGGCGTCGCGCCGGAAAAGCGGATCACGCTCTCGTAGATCGGGAAGCCGGGGTTCGGATAGAGGATCTCGGCGCCGGGCTCGCCGAACATCAGGATCGCGAAGAACATCGTGACCTTGCCGCCGGGCACGACCAGCACCCGGTCGGGCGAGACCTCGACCCGGTGGCGGCGATAGAGATCGGCGGCGACCGCCTCGCGCAGCTGCGGGATGCCGTTGGCCGGCGTGTAGCCGTGATGGCCGTCGGCCAGCGCCTTGCGCCCGGCCTCGACGATGTGCTCGGGCGTCGGGAAATCGGGCTGGCCGATGCCGAGATTGATGATCGAGCGGCCCTGCGCGGCCAGCGCGTTGGCGCGCGCCAGCACCTCGAAGGCGGTCTCGGTGCCGAGGACGCCCATGCGCCCGGCCATCTGCAACATTCGCGTTTCCTCCTGACGTCTCCGTCGCCTTAGACTAGCGCAAATCAGGCCAAATAGCGATCGGGAAGCGCCGGTAGGGCCGCGTCGCCGGCACGTCGACCGCTGGGTGCGGTGACGATGGGGATTGTGTTTTCCTCACTGTATCGCCGTCCCACCTGACCATATTTGGGATAGATCTCGCCCGGTCGCGAGGCGCCGAGTAGAGTGGAGCGGGTAGCCTGATGCATGAGAGGATCGCGATGCCCGAGGGGAAGACCGAACCGCGCCCGGCGGCGCCGCGCTTCGAGGAGCTTTTGGCGCGCGCCGAGGCGCTGATCCCGGTGCTGCGCGAGCGCGCCGAGCGGGCCGAGGAATTGCGCCGGCTGCCCGACGAGACGATCGCCGATCTGCATTCGAGCGGCCTCTTTCGCATGCTGCAGCCGGCCCGGGTCGGTGGCAGCGAGCTGCCCTACCGCGCGCTGTTCGAGCTTTCCGCGGTAATCGGCCGGGGCTGCGGCTCGACCGCCTGGGTGCTCGCCAACCTCGCGGCGCATCATTGGCTGCTCGGCATGTGGCACCCCGAAGCGCAGGATGAGATCTGGGGCGAATCGCCCGACAATCTGATCGGTTCGGCCTTGATCTTTCCGCGCGGGCGGGCGCGGCGGGTGCCCGGCGGGTATCGGCTCAGCGGCAGATGGCCGTTTTCGAGCGGGATCGACGCCGCCCATTGGGCGATGATCGGCGCCTTCGTGATCGACGAGGAGACCGGGCAGAGCGAGCCCCGCATTTTCCTCGTTCCGGCAAGCGACTACACGATCATCGACACTTGGCAGGTAATCGGGCTGAGCGGCACCGGCAGCAAGGATGTCGAGGCCGCCGACATCTTTGTTCCGGCCCACCGCACCCTCGCCGCCGAACGGATCACGGGCGGCCCCAATCGCGGCAGCGGGGTAAATCCCGGGGCGCTGTATCAGCTGCCGGCGATCAGCCTGTTCGGTTTCGCGATCGCCGGCGTCTCGCTCGGCATCGCCCGCGGCGCGATCCAGCACTTTGCCGAGACGACGCGAACCCGGCTCAGCATCTATACCGGAAGGAACCTCGCCGATTTCAGAAACTTGCAGGTCCATCTCGCCGAGGCGGCGGCATCGGCCGATGCGGCCGAGGCGATCTCATTGCGCGATTGCGACGAGGCGACGCGGATCACCGAGGCCGGGGTGGTGCCGAGCCTCGAGCAAAAGGCGCGCTATCGCCGCGACGGCGCCTTTGCCGCGACATTGTGCACCCGGGCGGTCGATATTTTATTCAGCGCAAGCGGCGGCGGCGCGATCTATGCGCAAAACCCGATCCAGCGCGCTTTTCGCGACGTCCATGCGGCCAATGCCCATTACACCCTGACCTGGGACGTCAACGGCGCGATTTATGGCCGGGTGGCGCTGGGCCTACCGCCCGAAGTGTCGCTTTGAGCAGCGTGGGGATCGACCGTGCCAAACAAGAACCCGCAAACCGCAACGCCTTAAGCCCGAGCTGCCCGAGAGCGAGCATCCCGGCAGCCACGCCGCACCGGTCAAGCCGACTTCGGGCGAAGGCTTCGAGGCGCGCGATTTCCGCAACGCGCTCGGCACCTTTGCCACCGGAGTAACGATCATCACCGCGCGCGGCAAGGACGGCGGGCTGTACGGGATGACCGCTAACTCGTTCACCTCCGTGTCGCTGGCGCCGCCCTGGTACTGTGGAGCGCCTCGCTCTATGCGCAAAGCCTGCCGGCCTTCCAGGAAGGCTCGCATTTCGTCGTCAACATCCTCGCTTACGATCAGATCGAGCTGTCGAACGAATTCGCGCGCAGCCATGAGAACAAGTTCGCCGATATCGACCACATCATCCCGGAATGCGGCGCCCCGGTGCTGATCGGCGCCGCCGCGCATTTCGAGTGCCGCAACGAGTACCGGCATTACGGCGGCGACCACATCATCTTCATCGGCCATGTCGAGCGCTACGCCTACACCAACAAGCCGATCTTGTTGTTTTGCCGCGGCAAATACATGCGCGGCGAACCGCTGCTGCCGGGCTGACACCGCGCCCGGTGGACGGAGCCGCCCTGCCGGATGCGCAGCTACCGCGTCTGACCAACCTGAGCTGAATCCCGAGCGCCTCAGGCCTACGCGGGCCGCTCACTAGAGGCCGCCCATTTCACGGGGTTCGCTAATTGTCATCTTAGCGACATAATTAAACTACAGCTTACATTAAGCTGAAATCAAGGCGAATGCGTCAATAAATCGTCTAAATGGCGTTGACTCTCTGTCATGCCTCGATATGGTCCGCCTTGCGCGCGGAGTTAACCTAAACACGCGATTGAGAATAACTCGCAATGGGAGGGACAAGTGCTTCATAATCACAGTTGTCTGTATGCCAGCACTGAAAAGATGTTTTCAGTCCTCGGCTTTGACGGCGTCGCTATTCGCAGGCGTGTCGCTCGCGACGCCGGCCATCGCCCAGCCGTGCACTGGGTCGGGGGCACCGACGACAACGGAGACGGAGTGCCTCACCGCGGTTCAAATACCGGGCAACCCGCTCAGGTCGTTCGACATCAGCTGGGTCAATCCTAATCGTTCCGAGTACTACTTCGGGGATCGTTCGAACGCGGGGATCGAAGTCATCAGCACCGCGACCAACAAGTGGACGCGTCGCCTAATGGGGTTTGTTGGTATCGTACTAAATCCGATCACCGGGGCCGTGAACAACGCCAAGTCGGGACCCGATGGCGTTACCTCGCACGGCGGGTGGGTCTACGGCGGCGACGGCGACAGCACGCTCAAAGTGTTCAACCTGAATTCGCCGGGCACCTATATTACCCCGGCTCAGACAATTCCGACCGGCGGCACGACCCGCGTCGACGAAATGGCGCTGACCCCCGACGGCAAATTGCTGCTTGCCGCCAACAACGCGGAAGACCCGCCCTTCGCCACACTGTTCACCGCCAACGGCGATGCCGGGGTCAGCAACGTCAGCGTCATCACTAAGATCAGTGTGGATCCCACGATAATCCCGGCCGGCTTTGGTCTGGGGCTAGAGCAGTCGACCTGGGAACCCAAGACGCAAGCGATTCTATACCTCTATCCCGATCATCGCCAACAACCCGATGGGCTGCAACTATGGCCAGTTGTCTGGCCCGATAACTTGCGACGGCGGGCTGCTGGTGATCGACCCGACGACGCTTACCAAACCGACGGCCGTCTTGGGCGCATTTGATCCAGCGACAAACACCGGTGTCGTCCCCTTGACCGCATGCGGTCCCAACGGGATTACGGTCGGACCGGGCTCCAATCTTCTAGAGGGTTGTACACCCGGCCAACAACCCGAGCGACACGACCACCCTCGTGATCAATGCGCTCAACAAAAACTACTCGCATATCGCCGGTATCACCGGCTCCGACGAGGTCTGGTTCAATAGCGGCGACCAACGCTACTACACGGGCTCGAGCCGGCAATTGGACCCGAACGGTAACACCGTCCCGTCGCTCGGCGTTATCGACGGCACCAGCGTGCTGGTCGAGACGATACCCCAAGGTAGCGGCTCTCACTCGGTTGCGGCTGACTGCAATAGAAACCGCATATATGTTCCGCAAGTAGCGCCGGTCTCGGTGGTTGGATCCGGTGGGGACACCACCGGCGTAGGCGCCGGGATCTGCGGTAGCACGAATGGGTGCGTCGCAGTCTATATCCATCCGCCGAGCCCCGTTACCGCCTGCGGCGCCATCTTCGGCAGTACCAGTTACTACAACTGATCTCGGCTGCTCAAGCCGAATACCGGCGTCGTTACGAACATCGGTGGGTGCTCGTCACGAACCACCCACCGATGTTCCACTCCTCGGGCCTCATTTACCGACGGCGTGATGCCGCCCTCCGGGCGGCGTTGCTCGGGTACTTGACGGAAAACACCCAGTTTCCCCTTACGGCTTAACAGCCGCCGCCAATGCTGCTCTAATGAGGCGGGGGAAGGAAAACGCCGCCGAAAGGGGTTGAAAATGCCGCGATTACCCGCCGATGCCGGGTGTGCGCTCGCCGAAGCGCGGCCGTGCGACGCTGATGGCGATCTCGCTCGATCTCGCGGTCAACGCGATCATCGCCGGTCTGCTGCTCGGCGGCTTTTACGCCGCGGTCACGGTCGGCGTGACGATCTCCTTCGGCATGCTCGACATCGTCAACATTGCTCACCCGGCCTTTATCATGCTCGGGTCGTTCGTCGCCTATACGGTCAATTCGAGTTTCGGTCTCGACCCGGTGCTGATCGGCGTGGCGATGAGCCCGCTGTTCTTTCTGCTCGGAATGGCAGTCTATCAGATCTATTACTATGCCTTCGAGCGACGCGGCGAGGAATCGATCCAGGGCCTCGCCTTTTTCTTTGGCCTGTTGTTTGTCGGCGAAGTGGCGCTGATCCTGATCTTCGGTGTCGATTACCGCTTTGTCGAGGCGAGCTATATCGGCCCGAGCCTGCATTTCGGCTTTGTCGAGCTGCCGTTGCGCATGCTGATCCCGTTTGTCGTGTCCTTGCTCATGGTCGCGCTACTGCAGGGGTTTCTCGGGCACAGCTTTATCGGGCGGGCCATCCTTGCGGTATCGCAGGACCGGTTGGCGTTGCAGTTGATGGCGGCCAATCCGAACCGGATCAAGCGGATCGCCTTTGGGATTTCGATCGCCACGGCTTCGGTCGCCGGCGCGCTGTTGATCATCATCCAGCCGGTCGAGCCGTCGATCGGCCGCGACTATATCGGGCGGATTTTCGCGATTTGCGTTTTGGGCGGGATGACGAGCTTTCCCGGCATGGTCGCGGGGGCGATGCTGATCGGCATCGTCGAGAGCCTGACCGCCACGTTCTACGGCCCGTCCTGGGCGCCGGCGGTGGCGTTCGGCTTTCTGCTGTTGACCCTCGCGGTTCGCCCCGCCGGCATTCTCGGGCGCTGACGATGGGAATGAGCGCCGGGAAATTCTGGCTGGCATCGTTCGTCGTTGCGGCCTTGTTGCTGCTGCTGACGCGCTGGCAGATGCAGAACGAATATTTCTATTTCGCCGCCTATGTGGTGCTGCAATACGTCGTGCTGGCGACCGCTTGGAACATCCTCGGCGGCTATACCGGCTACACCAATTTTGGCACCGGCGCGTTTTTCGCGTTCGGCGCCTACAGCTCGGTCGTGCTCCACAAGCTGACGTCGGTCCCGATCCCGGTGATGATCCTGGTCGCCGGACTGGTCTCGGGACTCCTCGGCTTCGGCATGGGTTATCTGACCCTGCGGCTGAAGGGGGTGTTTTTCGCCATCGCCACCTTGGCCTTGGCGATCGTGGCGCAGACCCTGATCGTCAACTGGGACTTCGTCGGCGGGTCCCGCGGCATCTACATCATCCGGCCGCAGCAGTCGCCGATCCATGGCAGCTATATCCAATACCTCTATTCCTTGATGCTGTTGTTGAGCTGGGTGTCGCTGGCGATCGCCCGCACGATCGAGCGCTCGCGGCTCGGGCTCGGGCTCGCCGCAATCCGCGACGACGAACAAGCGGCGGAGGCGAGCGGCGTGCCGACCCTGCGGCTGAAGCTGATCGCCACCACCTTGAGCGGCGCGCTGATGGGCATGGCAGGGGCGCCATTGCCTTATTACGTGACCTATCTCGACCCGACTTCGAGTTTCAACCTGTCTTATGCGGTCAACAGTGTGGCGATGCCGCTGATCGGCGGCATGACCAGCTGGATCGGCCCGCTGATCGGTGCGATCCTGTTGGGCACGATCCAGCAGGTGGCGACGGTGACGATCTCCTCGGCGTTGAACCTGCTGATCGTCGGGCTCTTGTTGATCGCCTTTGTGATCATCGCGCCCAACGGGATCGTCGGGCTGGTGCAGGCGCACCGCCGCGCCCGGGAGCGGTGATGGCCCAACCCGCTCCGCCATTGCTCGAAGCGAGCGGGCTCGGCAAGCGCTTCGGCGGCTTCGTGGCGCTCGAAAGCATCGATCTCGCTGTCGCCGAGGGAGAAAGATTGGGGCTGATCGGCCCCAACGGGTCAGGCAAGAGCACACTCGTCAATTGCCTCTGTGGGACGTTGCGCCACGACAGCGGCCGTATCACCTACGATGGCCGCCGGCTCGACGGAGCGCCTGCCTATAAGCGCACCCGGCTCGGGCTGGCCCGCAGCTTTCAATTGCCGAGACCGTTCCGCACGATGAGCCTCGTCGACAATCTGCGCATTCCGCTGCTCTACACGGTCAATGCCAGGCACGGTGCGCATCTCCACGCCGTCGCAATCGAGCAGCGTTGCCTGCAGCTCCTCGACGATGTCGGCCTTGCCGACAAAGCGCGCCGGCTGCCGCGCGACCTGACCCAGGTCGAGATGCGCAAGCTCGAACTCGCCCGCGCGGTGGCGAGCGCGCCGCGGCTGTTGTTTGCCGACGAGTCGATGGCCGGGCTCTCGCCCTCCGAGGTCGAGGAGATCCTGGCGGTGCTGTTCCGCCTCAACGAAGCCGGGATCACGATCGTCTTGATCGAGCACATCATGCGCGCGGTCATGAGTTTTTCGACCCGACTGGTTGTCCTGGTGGCCGGGCAGAAGATCGCCGACGGCGAGCCGCAGGAGGCAATCCGCAACCCCGAGGTCGAGAGAGCCTATCTTGGCGAGTAGCCTTTCGATCGCCGGCGTCGACGCCGGCTATGGCGCGGTGCGCGTGCTCGAAGACGTGTCGCTCACGGTAGCGGCAGGCGAAACCGTGGTGCTGCTCGGCACCAACGGCAACGGCAAGAGCACCTTGATGAAATGCGTCATGGGCATCGTGACGCCTATGGCCGGCAGCATCGTCGCCGAGATCGACGGCAAACGGCACGATCTTGTCGGCCGATCGACCGAGGAGATCGTCGATCTCGGCATCAGCTTGGTGCCCGAGGGCAGGCGGCTGTTCCCCAAGCTGACTGTCGAGGAGAATTTGCTGCTGGGCGCGTTCCGCCCGACCGCGCGGGCCGAGATCGCCGGCAATCTTGAATCGTCCTACGAAACCTTTCCGGCGTTGCGCGAGAGGCGTCGGCAGCTCGCCGGCAGCATGAGCGGGGGCGAGCAGCAGATGCTGGCCCTGGCGCGGGCATTGATGTCAGCGCCAAAGATCCTACTGATCGACGAGCCCTCGGTCGGCCTCGCCCCGGTATTGGTCAAGCGCACGATCGAAAAGATCCAAGAATTGAAAGAGCGCTACCAGTTGACCGTGCTGATGGCCGAGCAAAATTTCAACCAGGCGGTTCGCATTGCCGACCGCGGCTACGTCATCGTCCATGGCAAGATTGCCTTCACCGGCGAATCCGCCGAAGCCCTCAACAATAACGAACTCGTCCGCAAATTCTACCTCGGGCTTTAGTCCCCGGACCCTTTCCAATCGTGCAGCGGCCGCGAAGCTCCCGAAATCGACCGCTGGCGCGATGGGCCTAGCGTTTCTGCGAGTTGTCGTGTAGCATAAATTTGTGTCGGTTGTGCACTAAAGCGGCGAACGATAACAGCCGCCGTCTTCGGCAGAAACCGTCGAGGAAGGTCAGCCGGACCGGTCCGTAGAGGATCGTGTGGAGGCTGAATTGGCAGCAAAGCGGGATCAACCCGCGCTGCACATGGGAGGATAGGATGCAGCAGTTCGATCGCGCAGTCGGGTTCGCCATGATGGTGCTATGCGCCGCGGCTTTGGGCGGCTGCGCTGCCCCGAGCCCTAACTTGACAATGGGCACGGCGGCTATCGCGGCGCCCTATCCGCCGCCGCCGATACTGGCCGAGATCCCGCCGCCCGCTCCCACGCCAAACTCGCTCTGGCTGGTCGGCCACTGGAACTGGAACGGCGCAAAGTATGTATGGACGCCGAGTTAATATATTCAGCGCCCGGCGCCGACCGCGAACTGGATGCCGGGCTATTGGGAGCAGGAATCCCACAGCTGGGTGTGGACTGACGGCCACTGGACATCCTGACCCCGGTCCGGTGGACAAGCTGAACTCAGCCTGAAGATAATGGTCAGCTGCGGCGAGCGAGCGCCAGATCGATCAGCGGCAGCAGCGCGGGGGCGGTTGGCAGTCCGCCTTCGACGATCTCGGCGCGGCTGAGCCACGCGACTTCCTCAGCGTCATCGCCGGCGACGGCTTCGCCCGACCGCCAGCTGCCGCGCACCGCGACGAGGGTGTAGTGATAGCGGACCCGGCCCTCGTCGTCGCGGTCGATCGTGTCGATCACCGTCAACGGCCCAATCGGCTCGGCGACGACGCCGGTCTCCTCGACAAGTTCGCGCATCGCGCCCTCGGCGACGGTCTCGCCCAATTCGAGCACGCCGCCCGGAAACCCCCAGCGCCCGGCCATTGGCGGATTGGCGCGGCGCACGACCAGCGCCCGGTCGCCGCGCAACACCACCGCCAGCACCCCGACGATCGGCCGATCGGGGTAGCGGCGACCCTCCTTGCCCCCTGCCATGCCCTCCCCCGCGAGCGGGGAGGCGTCAGAGTGGGGGTTTGCTCCGCCTGGCTTCAATCCGCTGCCGCACGCGGCTGGCCGTGCTCGTCGGTGTAGATTTCGGCGCCCTGCTCGAGGAACGCTTTCGACTTCTCCTCCATCCCGGCGCGGGCGTAGTCGCGGATCTCCTGGGTGATCTGCATCGAGCAGAATTTCGGGCCGCACATCGAGCAGAAATGCGCGAGCTTGGCGCCGTCGGCCGGCAGGGTCTGGTCGTGGAACTTCTCGGCGGTTTCGGGGTCGAGCGACAGGTTGAACTGATCGCGCCAGCGGAACTCGAACCGCGCCCGCGACAAGGCGTCGTCGCGCTCGCGCGCGGCCGGGTGGCCCTTGGCGAGATCGGCGGCGTGGGCGGCGATCTTGTAGGTGATGACGCCGATCTTGACGTCGTCGCGGTCGGGCAGCCCGAGATGCTCCTTCGGCGTGACGTAGCAGAGCAGCGCCGTGCCGAACCAGCCGATCATCGCCGCGCCGATGCCGATGTGATGTGGTCGTAGCCGGGGGCGATGTCGGTGGTCAGCGGGCCCAGCGTATAAAACGGCGCCTCGCCGCATTCCTCGAGCTGCTTTTCCATGTTGATCTTGATCTTGTGCATCGGCACATGGCCGGGGCCTTCGATCATGACCTGGACGTCGTCCTCCCAGGCGAGCTTGGTCAATTCGCCCAAGGTTTCGAGCTCGGCGAACTGGGCGCGGTCGTTGGCGTCGGCGATCGATCCCGGTCGCAGCCCGTCGCCCAATGAGTAGCTCACGTCATAGGCCCGCATGATCTCGTTGATCTCGCGGAAATGGGTGTAGAGGAAGCTCTCCTGGTGGTGGGCCAGGCACCATTTCGCCATGATCGAGCCGCCGCGCGAGACGATGCCGGTGACCCGCGAGGCGGTCAGCGGGATGTAGGCGAGCCTGACCCCGGCATGGATCGTGAAGTAGTCGACCCCCTGCTCGGCCTGCTCGATCAAGGTGTCGCGGAACAATTCCCAGGTCAGCTCCTCGGCCTTGCCGCCGACCTTTTCGAGCGCCTGATAGATCGGCACGGTGCCGATCGGCACCGGCGAGTTGCGGATGATCCATTCGCGGATCGTGTGGATGTTGCGCCCGGTCGACAGATCCATGACCGTGTCGGCGCCCCAGCGCGTCGCCCACACCATCTTTTCGACTTCCTCGGCGACCGAGGAGGTGACGATCGAGTTGCCGATATTGGCGTTGACCTTGACCAGGAAATTCCGGCCGATGATCATCGGCTCGGTTTCCGGGTGGTTGATGTTGTTGGGGATGATCGCGCGGCCGCGGGCGATCTCGTCGCGGACGAATTCCGGCGTCACGTAGTCGGGGATCGAAGCGCCGAACGACTCGCCGTCGAGTCGCACCCTCGCGCCGCAGCTTCTCGCGCCCGAGGTTTTCGCGGATCGCGACATATTCCATCTCCGGCGTGATGATGCCGCGCCGGGCATAGGCGATCTGGGTCACCGCCGCGCCCGCCTTGGCGCGCAACACCTGGCGCCGGCCGCGATCGAACAGTGACACGGCGCTCTCCTCGCCGCGGCGCAAGCCGTTGTCCTCGGGCTTGACCTCGCGGCCCTGGTAAAATTCGACGTCGCCGCGCGCCACAATCCAGGGCTTGCGCAGCTCGGGCAGACCGCGCTGGATGTCGATTTCGGCCGCCGGATCGGAATAAGGGCCGGAGGTGTCGTAGGCGCGCACCGCCGGCTCGCCGGACGAAGCCTCGAGGTCGATCTCGCGCATCGCGACCGAAATCTCGGGATGGAGCCGGCCCGGCACATGGACCTTGCGCGAGGACGGGAACGGCCCGGTGGTGACCCGAAGCTCCTCGACCTTCGGCATCAGCTTCGCGGATGAGAGTGGAGCGGAATCGGGCATCGTCGATCTCCGTTGCGCCGGTTGAACGAAGATCCGGGGTATCCGCGAAGAGGAGGTCGGCTTTAGCCGATGCGTTCCTGTCCCTACGCCGGTACGACCCGGATCAGGTTCGAAGGGTTTCCGCGCCCCGCCGCCCGCTCTTCATAGGAACGGTCGGGCCGGCGGCATCTCAGCCCCCTGACGGGGCACCCCTTGGACGCGCGATTATCCGCAGAGCGCCGGGCCGCCGTCAAGGTTGCGGTTCGATGTCACAATGAGCGCTTGCTGCGCAGCTGTTGTATAGGCCGCGTAACGGTCCATTTCTACCACGATAAAGGGCAGAGGGTGGCAGCGATGATCGTCGGGCGGGTAATCGGCTGGCTCGTGTTGCTCGCCGGGCTCTCCGTGCTGACGCGTGACGTGATGGCCTGGTTCGACAGGAAGATTTGGGCGCCGGTCGCGCTCGGCCAATTGTGGTACGAGCTCAGTCGGTCGAGCCTCAATCTTGTCCAGGCAGTGATCCAGCGTTACGTTTCTCCGTTTTTGTGGAATCCAGTTATTGTCAACATCCTGTTATGCTGGTCGTTCGTAGTGCTGATCGCTCTCGGCGCGGCGATCCTGTTCATATTCAGAAACCGACCGCCACGCAGCAGCTGAACTTGGCGTTGCTGCACGCGCTGATCTGGCCTGGGACTATAGTCTCGCCGATCGCAGCCGAGATTAGCCGCGCATCGTGATCGTGCTGCCAAGGCCGAGCAGCGGCATCAGGCGGACGAGGACTTCCTTTTCGACCGCGATACAGCCCGCGGTCGGGGAGAAATCGGGACGCGCGATGTGCAGGAAGATCGCGCTGCCCGCGCCAGGCACGACCGGGTCCATGTTGTAGCCGATGACGACCAAGAGATCGTAGACCGCGTCCTCGAGCCACATCGGCTCGGCATGGGCCGGGTAGGGCAGCGAAACGAGCCGGTTGTAATTGGGGTCGGCCGGATCGTCGACCCAGGCGTCCTGCGGCGACAAGGCGCGCACGGCAGGCCGGAGCGCGGCGGCGGCATCCGATCAGGCCGGTAGAACCCCGAGACCAGCGGAAAACTCCCGGCGGGGGTGGCGCCGTCGCCCTCCTTCTTGTTCGCGGCGACCCCGGCGCGGCCGACCGCCGCCCGCGCGCTTCCCCCCGGCCATATCAGCCGGCCGTCGCGGTATTCGAGGTTTTGGTACGTCACCGCCGCCTTTGCCAGACCGGCCGCCGAGAACAACGCCGGAAACGCCAGAAAGGCTCGCCGGGCGATCGGCATCCCTCAATACATGTGCTGGCCGCCATTGACCGAGAGGGTCGAGCCGGTGATGAAGTCGGCGTCGTCGGCGACCAGGAACAGGACGGTGCGGGCGATGTCCTCGGCCTTGCCGAGGCGGCCGACCGGGATGCGGGCGATGATCTTTTCGAGCACGTCGGCCGGCACCGCGCGCACCATCTCGGTGTCGACATAACCCGGCGCCACGGCGTTGACGGTGATGCCGCGCGCCGCACCCTCCTGCGCCAAGGCCTTGGTGAAGCCGTGGATGCCCGATTTGGCGGCGGCGTAGTTGACCTGGCCGTATTGCCCGGCCTGGCCGTTGATCGAGCCGATATTGACGATGCGGCCAAAACCGCGCGCGCGCATCCCTTCGATGACCTGCCTCGACATGTTGAAGCACGAGGAGAGATTGGTCTGGATCACCGCATTCCATTGCTCGAAGCTCATGCGGTGCATGGTCGCGTCGCGGGTGATGCCGGCGTTGTTGACCAGCACTTCGATCGGGCCGAGCGCCGCTTCGATCGCCTTGACGCCATCGGCGCAGGCCTGGAAATCCGACACGTCGAATTTGAACACCGGAATGCCGGTCTCGTCGTTGAACTGCTGCGCCGCCGCGTCGTTGCCGGCATAGGTCGCCGCGACTCGATATCCGCCATTCGCGAGCGCCGCCGAGATCGCCCGGCCGATGCCGCGCGTCCCGCCGGTGACCACCGCCACCCTCGCCATGCGTCCCTCCCTGGTGGGTTTGCCCTCGCGCGCTAGTCGCGCTCGAGGCACATAGCAATTCCCATGCCGCCGCCGATGCACAGAGTCGCCAGCCCTTTCTTCACATTGCGCCGCTGCATTTCGTAGAGCAGGGTGATCAGCACCCGCGCGCCGGATGCGCCGATCGGGTGGCCGAGAGCGATCGCGCCGCCGTTGACGTTGACCTTGTCGACGTTCCAGCCGAGGTCCTTGTTGACCGCGCAGGCCTGCGCGGCGAAGGCTTCGTTGGCCTCGATCAGATCGAGGTCGCCGGCCGTCCAGCCGGCTTTTTTGAGCGCCATGCGGCTTGCCGGGATCGGTCCCGACCCCATGATCGCCGGGTCGACCCCGGCCGTCGCCCACGAGACGATGCGGGCGAGCGGGCGCACGCCGCGTTTGGCAGCCGCCTCGGCCGTCATCAGCACTACCGCGGCCGCCCCGTCGTTGATGCCCGAGGCGTTGCCGGCGGTGACCGTGCCGTTCTTGTCGAAGGCCGGGCGCAATTTGGCCAGCACCTCGAAGGTAGTGCCGTGCTTGGGATGCTCGTCGGTGTCGACGACGGTCTCGCCACGCCGCGTCGCGATCTTGACCGGGACGATCTCGTCCTTGAAGCGGCCGGCTTTCTGTGCGGCTTCGGCCTTGGCCTGCGAGGCGACGGCAAACGAATCCTGCTGCTCGCGAGTGATCTGCCAGCGCTGAGCGACGTTCTCGGCGGTATTGCCCATGTGGTAGCCGTTGAAAGCGTCCCACAGCCCGTCGCGGATCATCGTGTCGACGAGTTCGGCATCGCCCATCTTGACGCCGTTGCGCAGATGGATGCAGTGCGGCGCCTGGCTCATGCTCTCCTGCCCGCCGGCGACGACGATCTCGAAATCGCCGTTGCGGATCGCCTGATAGCCGAGCGCCACGGTGCGCAACCCCGACCCGCACAGCTGATTGACGCCGTAAGCGGTCACCTCGAACGGGAGACCGGCCCCGATCGCCGCCTGCCGGGCCGGGTTCTGGCCTTCGCCGGCGGCGAGGATCTGGCCCATGATGACCTCGGATACCTCCTTGGGCTCGACCTCGGCGCGGCGCAGCGCCTCGACGATCGCGACCTCGCCGAGCTTATGCGCGGGCAGGCTGGCAAGCCCGCCGTTGAACGCTCCGACCGGGGTGCGTGCGGCGCCGGCAATGACGATATCGGCCATCGGGAGATCCTCCTCGCAGTGTTTCGACTCATCTGGGCAGATGCGGGCGAATGTAGGAGCGCGGGCGGGCGAAGTCCATCGGCGGCGAGGTCATAGCTGGCCCGATAACACTCGGACCCAATTCGGGCTCGTAGAACGGATCATGCACTCCACAGTCCAGGCTGGTCTCTGCGCGCCGGTCCTTGCAAAATATATGCGGCCATAGCGACGGTGGCGTGTTTGATGAGGCGATCGCGCCGAAACGCTGTATTGTTATGGTGGATGACCGTCCCCGAGGGGAGATGGCGCGCGCATGAATACCCCGAACAGCGAAAAGCCCGGCGGCAGCAAGCCAGTGGTCGTCAAGAAATACGCCAACCGGCGGCTCTACAACACGGCGACGAGCAGCTATGTCACCCTCGACGACCTTGCCAAGCTGATCAAGGAAGGCGGCGATTTTGTCGCTCATGACGCGAAGACCGGCGAGGATATCACCCGCTCGGTGCTGACCCAGATCATCGTCGAGCAGGAGCAGAAGGGCCAAAATCTGCTGCCGATCAGCTTTTTGCGGCAGCTGATCGGGTTTTATGGCGACAGCATGCAGTTTTTGGTGCCGGGCTATCTCGAACAGGCGATGGTCGCCTTTGGCCGCAACCAGGAGCAGATGCGCAAAAGCCTGCAGGCGACGTTCGGCATCTTCCCGTTCGGGCAGTTCGAGGAGATGGGCAAGCAGAACATGGCGCTGTTCCAACGCGCGCTCAACATGCTGGCTCCTTATGGCGCCGAGGAAAAGCCGGCGGCGGCCGATGGAACGCCGGTGGCCGATGAGACGCCAGTGGCCGGTGAGGATCCGCGGCTGAAGCGGCTCGAGGCGCAGATCGACGCGCTGACCCGGCAGCTCGAAGTGCTGGGGCGGGATCGCGGCGAACCGCGGCCGTCGCCTAAGCAGGAATGAGCGTCGCCGCGAAGATTTGCGGGCTTTCGAGCGACGCGGCGGTAGCCGCCGCTGTCGACGGCGGGGCCGCCTATCTCGGTTTTGTGTTCTATCCGCCGAGCCCGCGCGCGATGACGCCGGACGAGCGGCACGGCTATGCGCCGCAGTTCCCGCGGGAATTGCCCGTGTGGGACTGTTCGTCGACGCCGACGACGAAATGATCGCGGCCATCCTCGCCGCGGCGCCGATCGACATCCTGCAGTTCCACGGCAGCGAGAGCCCGCAGCGGGTCGCCGAGGCCAAGCTGCGATTTGATCGTAAAGTGATGAAGGCGGTGCCGATCGCCAGCGCCGACGACCTCTCCCGCGCCGAACCCTATCAGAACGCCGCCGACCTGCTGCTGTTCGATGCAAAGCCGCCCCGGCCCGATGCGCTGCCGGGCGGCAATGGCCTGGCCTTCGACTGGCGGCTGATCGCCGGCCGAGAGTGGCGGCTTCCGTGGATGCTGTCGGGCGGGCTGACCGCGGAGCTGTTGCCCGAGGCAGTGCGCATTTCGGGAGCGGCTTGCGTCGACGTTTCCTCCGGCGTCGAAAGCCGTCCCGGCGAAAAGGCCCCCGACAAAATCCGCGCCTTTCTCGCCGCCGCCCACGCGCTCTAGTGTTCAGTCGTAAACGCAAGGTTGACCTCGTCATGGCCGAGCTTGAGCCGGCCAAGCAAGCCGCTGAGTGGAGAGATTCTCGCGGAGAGGAAGGGTGATGCAGAGTCCCGAACAGTTTTCGCGGCGGGCCCGACGAGCGCGGCCATTTCGGCATCTATGGCGGGCGATTTGTCGCCGAGACCCTGATGCCGCTGGTGCTCGCGGTCGAGGCGGCCTATGGCGAGGCGCGCGCCGATCCCTCGTTTCAGGCCGAGCTCGATTATTACCTCGAACATTATGTCGGGCGGCCGAGCCCGCTCTATTTCGCCGAGCGGCTGACCAGGCATTTCGGCGGCGCCAAGCTCTATCTGAAGCGCGACGAGCTTAACCATACCGGCGCGCACAAGATCAACAACGTGCTTGGCCAAGTGCTGCTGGCGCGGCGGATGAAAAAGCGGCGCATCATTGCCGAGACTGGCGCCGGCCAGCACGGGGTGGCGACGGCGACCGCCTGCGCCCTCTTCGACCTGCCCTGCGTCGTCTATATGGGCGCCACCGACATCGAGCGGCAAAAGCCCAATGTCTTCCGCATGAAATTGCTCGGCGCCGAGGTGGTGCCGGTGCATTCCGGCACGGCGACCCTGAAGGACGCGATGAACGAGGCATTGCGCGACTGGGTCGCCCATGTCGACGACACGTTCTACGTGATCGGTACGGTCGCCGGGCCGCACCCCTATCCGGCGATGGTGCGCGACTTCCAATCGGTGATCGGTCATGAGACCCGCGCCCAGCTGGAGCAGGCCGAAGGCCGGCTGCCCGATACGCTCGTCGCCTGCATCGGCGGCGGCTCGAATGCGATGGGACTGTTTCACCCGTTTCTCGACGAGCCTGCGGTGGCGATGATCGGCGTCGAGGCCGGCGGCCACGGGATCGAGACCGGATTGCACGCGGCATCCCTGAACGGCGGCCAACCGGGGGTCCTGCACGGCAACCGCACCTACCTGTTGCAGGACGCGGATGGACAGATCCGCGATGCGCATTCGATTTCGGCCGGTCTCGATTATCCGGGCATCGGCCCCGAGCATGCCTGGCTGCACGATCTGGGCCGGGTGCAATATGTCTCGATTACCGACCGCGAGGCGCTCGAAGCGTTTCAGCTGTCGAGCCGGCTCGAAGGGATCATCCCGGCGCTTGAGCCGGCGCACGCGCTTGCCCATGTCGCCAAGATCGCGCCCACCCTGCCGCGCGACCATTTGATCGTGATGAACATGTGCGGGCGCGGCGACAAGGACATCTTTGCCGTCGCCGAGCATCTAGGGGTTGGGCTGTGAGCCGGATCGAGAAGCGCTTTGCGGTAATGCGCGAGGAGGGGCGCGCCGGGCTCGTCGCCTATCTGACCGCGGGCGACCCCGATCGCGACACTTCGGCCCGGCTGTTTGGCGGCCTCGCCGCCGCGGGGGCCGACCTGATCGAGATCGGCATGCCGTTCTCCGACCCGATGGCCGATGGTCCGGCAATCCAGGAGGCGGGCCAGCGCGCGTTGAAGGCGGGGATGACCTTGCGCGGCACCCTGGCGATGGTGCGCGCGCTGCGCAGCAGGGACGAAACGACCCCGATCGTTTTGATGGGCTACTACAACCCGATCTATCGCTATGGTGCCGAGAGTTTCGTCGGCGACGCGCTCGATGCCGGGGTCGACGGGGTCATCGTCGTTGATCTGCCGCCCGAGGAGGACGAGGAACTGAACCTTCCGGCGCGCGCTGCCGGTCTCGACGTTATCCGACTGGCGACGCCGACCAGCGATCGGGTCCGCCTACCCCGGATCGTCGAGCGCGCCGGCGGCTTTATCTATTACGTGGCGATTGCCGGGATCACCGGCACGCGCTCGGCCGATACCGCCGAGGTCGCCACCGCGGTCGCCCGGTTGCGCCGGTTTACCCCGCTGCCGGTCGCGGTCGGGTTCGGCATCAAGAACCCGCAGCAAGCTGCCGCCGTCGCGCGAGCGGCCGATGCCGCGGTGGTCGGGTCGTCGCTGGTCCAGCGCCTCGCCGTCAATCTCGACCGCGAGGGCCGCGCCAAGCCGGGTCTTGTCGACGCCGTGCTCGCCGATGTCCGCGCTTTGGCCGAGGCGGTGCGCAGGGCGCGGGTGCTGTAATCCGCCGATAGTTCGCGCCGATCGGGCGGGACTGACCGGTTTCCTGAAATTGCCGCCGCGCCGATGTGGACGTAAAAGGCGATCGATAGCGGCAAACGCTTGCCGATGATGCCTGGCTGGGTCCCGCTTTTAGTTACCGGATGATCCGCGCCTCAATGTCCGTTGCTGTGTCGGTGGGCAAAGTCCAAAGGCGGCGTCATCCCGAGTGACACAAACCTTAAGCTTAAAACATCGATGCTGACCAGGTTAACCATAGATATTTCTAAATTAACTATTATTATTGTGGAAGAATTATGCAATTTCGACGTAATTCAAAGCGCGGTGGCAGAATGCCGATGTTCGCGCTCAACTTGGCAGGGTAACGTCGAGGGGCGGTCACGGATACGGCTGGCTCAGCCGCGATCGAAGCGATTGGGCCGGAATTATACAAGCTATGCAACGACACGAGAACAAGGCCGCGGCTGCCCACCGCGTGCGGTTGCTTTGGACATTCGCGGTCGGCGACCGGGGGACCAATGGACCTTCGCGCCGTGGCTGATCCGTCTTGTCCAATGCCCGAGCTGCCGCCTCCCGATGTCAAACGGTGGACGTTCCGCCGCAAGGCGGCGGTCGTGACCGCTGTGGCGAACGGCGTCCTCACCCGTGAGGAAGCATGCCGCCGCTACCAACTCTCGGAAGAGGAGTTCCTCAGTTGGCAACAGGCGTTCGAATCCCACGGACTGCCGGGTCTGCGCTCGACCAGACTTCAGCAGTATCGAGGCGCTGGCGCCCGCCGCAGCGACAGGTCAGGTCGTTGAGAACGGACTAACTCTTGTCGAGCGCTCACCAAGACGAGAGAACTGCCTGTCACGTCAGTCCATACTCTTACATTTGGGGCCGTTCGCCGCGGCCGCCCACGACCTGAGGCACGATCCGGTACAGTACATGCCCCGAAGCCGGGTCTCTGGCGACCTCCTTAAGCCAGAGCGGCACCTCGCCGCGGTTGAGCCGGTCCAGCAGCGTCTCCGGCGGCAGGTCGGCGACCAGCGACGAGCGACCGGCATACGGGCCAAAGTCCGGGCAGGCCAACACCAGCGTCGCCCCAGTCGCCCGGATCGCCTCTGACACCGTGTCAGACGGCCCGCTCCGCCAAGCCGCCCGCAAGCGCATGAAGGCGGCGACATTGCGCAGGTACAGCGATCCGACGGTCAGGATGCCGGTCCGGTACAGCAGCTCGGGCACGTCGTTGACGTCCGTCAGCACCACCTGTCCGGCATAGGGCGCCAACATCGGGCCGAGTCCGCCGACCCGGCAATCCGGCGCACCGGCCCGCTGCCGGGACGCCGCCCAATCGGTTGCGCCAGCCTCCTCCAAGCCCACGGAGACGGGATAAGTTAGTATCATCAGCGCGATCACCCCTATCCGTGCAGCCGCTTGCACAGTCGACGGGCGCAGCGCCAGCAGTCTGGTGCATTCTGTCAAGATCACCGGCAGTGTGACCGCCGCCGCCGCCGCCGGATAGGTCGAAAAACGCAGGTAGCACAGCCCCAACACCAGCATGACGCCAACGCACAAGGCTGAATACGCCCAAAGCAGGGATCGCCGACTCACCGCGAACCAAACCAGCAGCAACGTCGCTACTGCGCCGTCCAACAAGAACCTCACGGCCTGTGCCGGCGACGCGACCGGCTGCATCTCTTGGACGCCTTTGACGAAGATCCGTGTCGCCTCGGCGTTCACCAGCCCGCCCGGTCCGCGCAGCACCGCCGGGAACAACGCGAACCAGATCCCGAGTCCGCCCGCCGCGGCCAACGCCGCGACCCCGATCCGCCGTGCCGCCGCGAAACCGGCCCGATCGAGCCCCCACAGTGTCCAGCCTATTGCACAAATTATGGCGGCGAGCACCAGATACACTATCGATAGGCGGTCGACCTCGATCGCGCCGAACCCGCTCAGCGGCGGATCAACGGAGAAGGCGCAGGCCACCACCAACAGACATAGGCCGCCCGCGGTCGCCAAGGACTCGCCGACCGCAAGGTCGAGCGATTTTGGCACTCCGGGCCCCCTCGCCGATAACATCCAGGCAAGGCCGCAGCCGGCGAAGGCCATCAGCACAAACGGCCACGATTCCGGGCTCAGCCAAATCGCCGCTCCCGCCCAAACGCCCAGGCGACAGCCGGCCGCACGGTCCCCGGTCGCCGCGCGACCGGCTGCGCCGGCCATCATCACTGCCGCTACCGCCAGCAGCACGTGATGGTGCGCCACCCCCGGCAACCCGTAGACTGCGATCGGATATGCTACTCCAGCCTGTACCGGGGCCAGCCAGCGCCACTCGCGATCAGCGATCGGCGCCATCGCCCAGGCCGTCGCAATCCCTAGCAGCCCCATGGCCAGAGGGCCGACCAACACCGCTGCGACGTGCAAGGCGGCCGGCTGACTGAGGAGCGGGCGCAGCGGCAACGCGAGAAGCAGCAACAGGCTGTCGAGCAGGTGGGACCAATGCAGCACAGCACCACTGCCTGAGGCGTCGCGCAACACCACATGTAGCGGCGCGTGCCGGGCTAAGATGTCGTGCAGCCGGTCCAGCCGCATATAGCTGTCCCGGTTGAGCAGGTCGCCGTGCAGCACCCCCGGAAACGACCGCAACCCGATCACCGTGTCGAGCACCGCCGCAATCACGAAATACGCGGAGGCCTCGGCGGCCGTCAGCTTTGGCAGTGGCCGGATCGATGCGCCCATATCCAGATCAGACGCCTACCACCGGGGATCGGCCACCGCCGGCGCTGTGGGCGGTCCCCGCCACGCCAAAGCACCAGGCCATTGCGTTCCGGCGGCTGCTCATCGCGGAGAGATCGCCTCCCAGCGACGCACTGCGCAATCCAATAGGTCCCAATTTAACTAAGAGCCTGCTACGGCGGTCGGTTGCCGGGTCGCCGGCCTGTCAATCGCAAAACTTCCTGCTGCTCGCCTGCCGCGAAACGCGACTGTCGCGACCAGCGCCGCGAAGGCCACGACGATGAGAGGCCCGACCGGCAAATGCCAACGTGCGGCTATCCCCCGGGGATTGAGGCTCAGCACATAGAGCACAGCGAGCGCCACTTTCACCCATTCCGGCAAACAATATTCTGCCTCGCCACGCAGCAGCCAGGCAGAGGCGATCCCCGCCAAGACGAGATCGTAGAACAGCGCCAGCGGGACAGCGACGAGCGTGGCCGAGACGAGGCTTGCCGCGCGGATGGGCAGCGGCAGGCCGCGCCGCCAGACCCAGGCAACGAAACCGGCGGCCGCTACGGTGGCGCCGGCCTGCACGATTCCGGCGAGGGTTCCGGTGGCGCCGAGCAGCATTGCCGCGCCGAACGGGGTCACATAGCCGCCGAACGGGATTCGCCCGGAGGCGTAGACAGCCTGAGATCCCGTCACCGCCGTCAGGAATGCGTGCCACGTCGGCCAGCCAAAAACGACCAGCGACGACAGGCAGAGGATGGCAGCACAGGCGAACGCAGCAGCAAAGGCGCGCCATCGACCGCTGGCGGCGAGCGCGACCGGGACGAGCAGCGCATAATGCGGCTTGATGCACAAGGCTCCGAACAAAAGGCCCGCAACCGCCGGTCGCCGATCAATGAGCAGCGTCGCCGCTCCGAACAGCCCTGCGGTCAAAAATCCGTTCTGTCCTAGGCCAAAAGTCCAAAGTACTGGCGGAAAGGCGAGCAGCGGCACCAAAATCGCCACACTGCGCGCGCCAAGGATACTGCGCAGAACAAGAAGACAAAACCCGAAGGTTGTCGCTTCAAAGACAACGAATGCTGCAAGATAGGGCAGGCGCGCGAGGGCGCCGCAGAGCAGCAAGAAAATCGGGGGATAATAAAAGAAGTTATAGACGATCCCGGGTTCGGTCGCCCGTTCTTCGGCGGCATCGTGCGCGGCCCTATCGTAGGCGAGGGCCGGTGTCCCGGCATCGGCCAAACCACCGGCCGCGTAAAAGCTTACGAAATCGGTGCTGGTCGGCTTCGGTAGCGGGACGATCAGGCCGTACGTGCCTGCGGCCAGGAACAGAAAAAAAGCGATTTCAACCGCCAATAGAATACCGCAGAGGCGGGAGACAAGCCGACTGTCCAGCAATTGCGCGCGGCTAGGGGCCGTCTTCGAACTCGATGTCCGACACGTTCCTAATAATATGTGTCACACGTGTTTCCGGCGGCGCCGATTCGTGCGAGCGCAGCGGGTCATATAGCCAGTCGACGCCCGAACCGTCGGGCGCCGGCCGGTCACGGATCTGCCGTTTCAGACGCTGCCGGCAATATTGTTGAAGATGGTGCTCAGGCTGTTGCCGAGCAAACCCCACGCGGCGATGCAGACCACCGCGACGAGAGCCGCGATCAACCCGTATTCGATTGCGGTTACTCCGGCATCATCCAATATCAGCGGCGAAATGGTCCCACGCATCTTGATCCTCCTCCTGGAGCTACGTCGCGCACAGGGTCCGATGAAGAGCTTAATGAAAGCCTAATCACCAACTGTGTTAACATGCGGGACGCACGGTTCGGGTTCAGATACTCGTTGGCCGTCGTCCAAAAGTACCGCGGGCAAGGTCGAAGCCAATTTGGCGTTGACTCACCAAATACTTCGGGCAGCCGAGCGGGTGCTCTCGGCGTCCTATCTCAAAAACCGCCTAGGACGGAGCCGAACAGGCCGCTGATTGAGGTGCCTAAGGTCGTCACCACGGCGACGATGGCCATCGCCACCAATCCGGCAATGAACGCGTACTCTATGCCGTGACCCCCGCCTCGTTGCATGCAAGTCTCGCAATCGTTGCGGGCCTCGCGCCGCGGAGCCGACGTCGCGTGAGCTGCCGCCGGAGACTGGGCATTCCGCTGGGGGCCACATCGCCCTCTGAGATCTGCAGGGACGCGGGGAGTCAGACGCTCGACGCCGCAAGCGGCGCCGTCGAGCGTTACCTGACGACGGCTGGCGTCTTGCTTCGGCTCAGACGCTATTGGCAATGTTGCTGAAGGTGGTGCTGAGGTGGTTGCCGAGCAAACCTCCAGGCGGCGATGCAGACGACTGCCACGAGAGCCGCGATCAGCCCGTACTCGATCGCCGTGACACCGGCATCATCCTTGACGTAATCTTGAGCATAAAGCGCACGCATCGGGTTCTCCATGGGTTTAAATCTCGCGCAGACTGCGATCAAATCCTTGATGAACGTTAAGCAAGCGACGAATTTTCGTTCTGTCGTCGCCGCGACGACGGCGATGACGGCGCTGCCGTAGCGTTCGAGCTTGCTGCGGCCGATCCCGGGGATTTCGCCGAGCGCGGCGAGCGAGGCCGGCCGGCGGCGCGCGATCTCGATCAGGGTCGTATCGTGAAAGATCACGTAGGGCGGCAACTCCTGGCGGCGCGCCTCTTCCAGTCGCCAGGCGCGCAACGCCTCCCACAAACTCTGCGCAGCCGGGTCGAGACCGGCGGCCGCCGACGCCGATTTTTGGTCCCGCGAGCGGGTCTTCTGCCCCCGCTGCCGCGCATCGAGGCGGAAATGCACGGTTTTGCTGCCGCGCAGGATTTCTGCTGCCGCCGGAGCCAGCGAGAGACCGCCATGCCCGCCGAGATCGGGTATGACGAACCCCTGCGCCACCAGTTGACGGAAGACCGAGAGCCAGCCACGGCGGTCGAGTTCGGTACCGACGGCAAAGGTCTTCAGCCGATCATGTCCGAGCCGCTTGATCCGCTCGCTGTCGGCGCCGAGCAACACATCGACGAGGTAATGCGCGCCAAAGCGCTGCCCGGTGCGGTAGACCGCGGAGAGCGCCTTTTGCGCGGCGATGGTTCCATCCCAGCTCGCGACCGGCTCGCGGCAATTGTCGCAGTTGCCGCAGGGCGGATGGTCGCGCTCGCCGAAATAGCCGAGCAATACCTGCCGCCGGCACGAGACCGTCTCGCAATAGCCGATCAGCGCCTCGATCTTCTGCCGTTCGATGCGGCGCTGGCGCTCGCCCGCCTCGCCCGCGTCGATCAGCCGCAGCAAATTCATCACGTCGGCGATGCCGTAGGTCATCCACGCATCGGCCGGCAGTCCGTCGCGCCCGGCGCGGCCGGTTTCCTGATAATACGCTTCGAGGTTTTTTGGCGCGTCGAGATGGGCGACAAAGCGGACATTGGGCTTGTCGATTCCCATGCCGAAGGCGATCGTCGCCGCGACGACGACGCCCTCCTCGCGCAGAAAGCGCTCCTGGTTGCGCTCGCGCGTCGCGCTGTCGAGACCGGCATGATAAGTCAGCGCCGTGCGCCCGCGCGCTGCGAGCCAGCTCGCAGTTTCCTCAGCCGCCTTGCGGGTGAAGCAGTAGACGATCCCGGCATCGGCCGGATGATCCGCAGCGAGAAATTTCCAAAGCTGCTCGAGCGGGCTGCGCTTGGCGACGATGCGATAAAAGAGGTTCGGCCGGTCGTAGCCGGCAGCGAAAACCGGGGCGCGGTCGAGCCCGAGCTGGGCGATGATGTCGTGCCGGGTCGGCGCGTCCGCGGTCGCGGTCAGCGCCAGCAGCGGCACGGCCGGAAAGCGCTGTTTGAGAATCGAGAATCGCTGGTATTCGGGGCGGAAATCATGGCCCCATTGCGAAATGCAATGCGCCTCGTCGATGGCGAAGAGGGAGAGCCGGGAACGTCCGAGGAGATCGAGGCAGCGCGGGGTCATCAGCCGTTCGGGCGACACATAAAGCAGGTCGAGGCGCGCCGGCGCTGACCGCTTGTTCGATCTCGGCCGCCTCAGCCGGCGACAGCCGCGAGTTCAGCGCGGCTGCTCTCACGCCTGCCTGCCTGAGCGCATCGACCTGGTCCTTCATCAATGCGATCAGCGGTGAGACAACGACGCCCAGCCCCGGGCGCAGCAGAGCCGGCACCTGATAGCATAACGATTTGCCGCCGCCGGTCGGCATCAGTACGACCGCGTCGCCGCCGGCTGCGACCTGCTCGATTACCGCCCGTTGGGAACCGCGGAAAGTGGTCGAAGCCAAAGACCTCGCGCAGGACGCTTTCGGGGGTGCGGTTAGCGCCGGTCGAACTCTTCTCGGAATTTTCTACCCGCGTCTCGGGCATCCGCCACCTCGCCGCAGAAATTCCGCCCCCATTGCGTCGGATGCAGGGCGGGTTTGCGTGTGATAGTCTGTGGCCCGAGCGCCAGCGCCACAATCTTCTATCGGTAAACGCAATTTCGATCGATCTCCTTCAGCCTGACGGCGCCATCGACAGCCGGAAGCCCGGCAAGCGAGGCGAGGTGCTGAGGTCCGCTACGGTTTGGCACGTCGCCAGGGGGTTCCGGGCCGGCAGCGCATTCGTGCTCGCGCTCGGCGCCGCGGCTCTTGCACTTGCGCCGTCGCGCGCGATGGCCGATCCGCCGGCGGCTGCCGCGGTGACGACGTGTGTCAGCCGCAGCCGATGACGACCTCAGGCCGCCGACCCTGACCCCGTTCGTCGGCAATACCGAAATCGAAGACCGGCTCGACACGGCGCGTAGAATGACGGTCGCCGGCGAGCGGCTGCACGAGCATCTGCTGCGTCGCTTTTACGCCATGCATGGGTACGAGACGGTGTGGGACAGTCATGCTGGTCGTGGTTGCAGCATTGTGGGAGGACCGTCCTGCAGCGCCGGCGATCAGGGTCTCGATCCCGCCAGCTTTCACAGCGCTATCCTCTCCGGGCGTCTGGAAGGCATTGTCGCCGATCGAGCGTGACCTGTTGCTTTCCGATGCATTTCTTTCCTATGCCGACGCGCTGGCGCAGGGCGCAATGCCGGTCGGACGAGCGCGACGACGACGAAGATTTGCACCCCGAAACCGGTCGATGTCGTCGCGGCACTCGACGACGGCGATCTCGGCGCCCGATCCGGCGAAAGTGATCGAGGCGCTCGCCCCGTCATCGCCGGAATACCTGGCGATGCGCCGTGCCTATGCGAATTATCTTGCGCTCGCTGCGTCCGGCGGCCGCGGATCGGGCATCGGCGTCATAGTCATGGCGCTCAAGTGAGCGTGGCCGACGCGTTGCGACGGGCGCGTCAGATCGCGATCAATCTCGAGCGCCTGCGCTGGCTGCCGCGGGATTTGCCGGCCGATCGGCTTGTCGTCAACACAGCAGTCGCCCGGCTTCAGTTGTTTCGCGACGATCGGCCGGTGTTTCACGCCCGGGTCGTTGTCGGCGAGGTCGACAAACAGACGCCCGAGCTGCAATCGGTCATCAGACGATATTTTATTTAACCCGCCGTGGAACATTCCGCGCTCGATCGTCGAAAAGGAGATCCTGCCGAAACTGGCCAGCGATCGCCACTATCTCGCCGAGCATCACATGCGCTTTCGCGGGCCGATGGCGGTGCAGCAGGAGGCTGGGCCTTACAGCGCTCTGGGACGGCTCAAATTCGAAATGAGCGACCGCTTTGACGTCTACCTCCACGACACGCCGGAGAAATGGCGCTTTCATGCCGCCAGACCGGATGATGAGCCATGGCTGTGTTCGGGTCGAAAACCCGCGAGTTCTTGCCTCGCTGCTGCTCGGAGAAAGCCCTGAAGAGATCGACAAGGCGATCGACGGTGAACCACACGCATCGGCGGGCACTGCCGAAACCGCTCCCGGTCTTCATTGTTTATCACACGGCCGATGTCGAATTGGATGGCTCGATAGCATTTCATGGCGATCCCTATCAGCGTGACGACGAGGTCTGGGCGTATCTGAGCCGGGCGCGAAAAGGCGCCAGATGGCCGAGAGGAATCGGGCTCCGCTCAACCGTAAGGGTAAGGCGGGACAAACCCGTTCAACTGTTGCGCAAAAAACGGCGACAATTGGCGAATAGCCGCCAGAGTTTCGCCCGATCGGGGTTGTTCGACGGGATTTCGGATGCTATGGCCCCTCCCGGGGAATTGGGGGGAGTAACCATTGCACGCGTCTACACTGTTGAGCCGGCGCCGGCTGCTCGGCGCCGCGGCTGCTGTTACTGCCGTTGGTCTGGTCAAGCCCGCCACGGCAGTGTCCTTCGCTCCGCGATCGGTATCGCTCTACAACGTCCATACCGGCGAGTGGCTGCGCACGGTCTACTGGGCCGACGGCCACTACATCCGCGAGGCGGTGCGCGACATCAACTGGATCTTGCGCGATCATGATTCCGGCGAAATCCGGCCGATGAACGCCGGTATCCTCGATGTCCTGGGGATGCTCCGCGACCAGCTCGACACGCCCGATCCGTTCCTGGTGGTGTGCGGCTATCGTTCGCCGACCACCAATCGACGGCTCTACCTCGAAGGTGTCGGCGTCGCCAAGCACAGCTATCACATCAAGGGAATGGCGATCGATCTGCGGAGCGAGCGGCGCAGCATCGACCAAATCCGCGATGCGGCGCTGAGCCTCAGATGCGGCGGTGTCGGCTATTACCCGCGATCGGGTTTCGTCCATGTCGATTGTGGCCCGGTCCGTCGTTGGCAAGGGCCCGTCCGCGCCTAGCTGCACCGCTCACTTGTGATGCGGCGACCCGTCAGCTTCGTGCGAATTCGCCTATCTTTTCCAAACCGGATGGGGAACTTCGAACGGCGCGCCAGCGGTTTCTATCAGCAGTGATCAACCAATGCGAACGGCTGCGATGCTAGGCACAATTCTGCTGATCATTCTGATTCTGCTGCTGATCGGCGCCTTGCCGACCTGGGGCTACAGCGGCGGCTGGGGGTATTATCCGACCGGCGGAATCGGCTTGTTGCTGGTGATCGTCATCATCTTGTTGGTAGTGGGCCGAATATAGGGGTCTAGCCTCAGCCGGCGCCGGAGGCGCGCCGAAGGGTCATCCAGCCGCAGCGGCAGGGCTCGGCCAAGCCACATCGCAAATCGCGTGTGATCGGCCACGCTGTCGCCGGAGAGCGGGTGCACCAGCACATCGAGCCCGTCGCGGTTCAGCATCAGCCATGGCACGAGCCGCGGAAATTCGGCGACCGCGAAGGCCACCTGATACATCGAGACCGGATGCGGGCCGACCGGCTCGTCGTGCCAGTTTCCGAGCTTCGCTGCGAAGCTCTCGCCGATCCCCTGGCGCAGCCGCTCGGCTTTCGCGCGGGTCGCGGAATCGTAGTAGATGTGCGCGTGATAGCCTTCGATCCGGTCGGGATCGGCAAATGCGTCAACCATGCTTACCTCCGATTTCCGCGGGCAGTGTGCCAGCCCCCTCACCCAAGGCGCGCTGCATGAAGACGGTATCGACCCAGCCGCCGAACTTGAAGCCGATTGAGGGTAATACGCCGACTTGCGCAAAGCCCAGCGCCGCGTGCAGCCGTATCGAAGGCCATTGATCGCGGCCGCCGATGACCGCAACCATCTGCCGATAGCCTTGCGCGGTGCAGCGGTCGATCAGCTCGGACAACAACGCGCGTCCGATCCCACGTCCGACTTCCGTGCCATCGATATAGATCGAATCCTCTACGGCGAACCGGTAGGCCGAGCGCGTCCTATACAGGCTCGCATAGCAATAGCCGAGGACCCGCCCCGATTGCTCGGCGACAAGATAAGGGAGGCCGCGGGCCAGGATCTGGCCTCGCCGGCGCGCCATCTCGCAGAGATCGGGCGGCTCCTCCTCGAACGAGGCCACCCCGGTCAGGACGTGGTGATGGTAAATGGCCGTGATCGCGGCGAGATCGCGATCTTGCGAGGGCCTGAGCGAAACGTCGCTGCTCATCCGAACCGAATTGTCGCCTCTGAACCTCAGATCACGCGTATGGGCTTGCTGTCGAGGAAGGCTGCGACGTTCTCGACGATCTGCGGGTAGGAGCTGCGATAGTTCTCGTCGGTTACGTAGCCGATATGGGGGGTCAGGATCACGTTCGGCGCGGTGCGCAGCGGATGGTCGATCGGCAACGGCTCCTTGTCGTAGACGTCGAACCCGGCATAGGCGAGGCGGCCCTCTTTCAGCGCGGCGATAATCGCGTTGGTGTCGCAGATCGGCCCGCGCGAGGTGTTGACGACGATCGCACTTGGCTTCATCAGCCCGATCTCGCGGGCACCGACAAGGCCACGGCTGCGCGGGCTCAGCACAAGATGTACCGAGAGAATATCGGAACGGCGGAACAGCTCATCCTTTTCGACCCGCTCGACCCCTTGCTCATTGGCCCTCTCGGGGGTCAAATTTTGGCTCCAGGCGATCGCCTTCATGCCGAAGGCGAGGCCAACGCGTGCGACCGCACTGCCGAGCCGGCCGAGGCCCAACAAGCCGAGCGTCTTGCCGGCGACGCGGTGACCGATGCGGGTCTGCCACCCGCCTTGCCGCATGAACTGATGATCTTCGGCGATACGCCGAGCGGCGCCGAGGATCAGCCCCCAGGCAAGCTCGGCGGTATCCTCGTTGCCGCCGCCAGGACCGCCTGTGCCGCACACGGTGACGCCGCGATCCTTCAGCGCCGCCATGTCGAACGAGGCGTTGCGCATCCCGGTGGTGATCAGCAGCTTCAGCTCGGGCAAACGATCGACGACGGATTTCGGAAACGGCGTGCGCTCGCGCATTGCCGCCACAAGCTGGGAGCCGGCGAGTGCCCGCACTACCGCGTCCTCGTCCGCGAAAGCATGACGCTCGACAGCGATCTCGACACCGCGGCTCCTTATCGGCGTCCAGTCCGCCATATCGAGGGCTACGCCCTGGTAATCATCGAGAATGCTGAGCCGCATCGTTCTTCCTCCCTCCATTTCGGCCGTCTCCGGTTCAGTTTCATTGCCTTCTGCAAGTTCGTGTCGAGCTTGTCGAGGAACTGGTTGGGGCGGCTCCAGCTGACGCCGCGTCAGAGAGCGGCGAGCGCAGCGTTCAGCGTCCCACTTGGCCGCATCGCCGTCGATGTCTTAGCTGGATCGGGCAGATAATAACCGCCAGTATCCACCGGCTTACCCTGCGCGGCGATCAGCTCAGCATTAATCTTGGCCTCGTTGGCCGCCAGCGCCTCCGCCAGCGGTTTGAAGCGGGCTGCCAGTGCTGAGCTTTTATTCTGCCCGGCCAGCGCTTGGGCCCAATACAGCGCCAGGTAGAAATGGCTGCCACGATTATCCAGTTCGCCAATCTTCCGCGCAGGCGAACGGTTGTACTCAAGGATCTTGCCGTTGGCCTCATCGAGCGTCTCGGCCAGAACCTGCACGTCCTTATTCCCACTTGTCTGCGCCAAATGTTCCAGCGAAGCGCCAAGCGCCAGGAACTCGCCCAGCGAATCCCAGCGCAGATAGCCTTCGTGCTGGAACTGCTCCACATGCCTGGGCGCCGAACCGCCGGCCCCGGTCTCGAACAACCCGCCGCCCGCCAGAAGCGGAACGATCGACAGCATCTTGGCCGACGTGCCCAGCTCCATGATCGGGAAAAGATCGGTCAAGTAGTCGCGCAGCACATTGCCAGTGACGGAGATGGTGTCGAGCCCCTTGCGGATGCGATCGAGCGAGAACTTGATTGCCTCGACCGGCGCCAGGATGCGGATGTCGAGACCCGATGTGTCCTCGTTCTTCAGGTATCTCTCGACCTTGGCGATCAACTCCGCGTCATGCGCGCGTTTGGCGTCGAGCCAGAACACCGCTGGGGTGCTAGTCAGGCGCGCGCGGCGCACCCCAAGCTTGACCCAGTCCCGGATCGGCGCGTCCTTGACCTGGCACATCCGGAAGATGTCACCAGTCTCGACCGGCTGTGACAGCAGAACCGTGCCGTCATCGGCGACCACGTGCACCGTTCCGCCCGTGGCGACCTCAAACGTCTTGTCGTGCGAGCCATACTCCTCGGCTTGCTGCGCCATCAACCCAACGTTCGGCACAGAACCCATCGTCTTCGGGTCGAAGGCGCCATGCCCCTTGCAGTTCTCGATGACGGCCTCGAACAGCGGCCCGTAGCAACGATCGGGGATCGCGGCGATCACGTCGTGCAGCTTGCCGTCAGCGCCCCACATGTGCCCGGATTCGCGAATCATCGCCGGCATCGATGCATCGATGATCACGTCGCTCGGCACGTGCAGATTGGTGATTCCCCGGTCGGAATTGACCATGGCTAGGCCAGGCTGCTTTGCGTAGGTGGCTTGAATGTCGGCCTTGATCGCCGCCTTTTCAGCCTCCGGCAACGTCTCGATCCGGGTCAGCATGTCGGCCACGCCGTTGTCGGGATCAACCCCCAGGCGCGTCAGGGTGGCGCCATGCTTCTCGAACACATCGGCAAAGAACACGGAAACGCAATGACCGAAGATGATGGGATCAGAGATCTTCATCATGGTTGTCTTGACGTGCAGCGAGAATAGGATGCCGTCCTTCTTCGCGGCGTCGATCTGCGCGGCGAAGAAGGCGCGCAACGCCTTACGGTTCATCACCGACGCGTCGATGATCTCGCCGGTCTGAAGGGGCGTCTTCGCCTTCAGCACCGTGATCGCGCCATCGCTGCCGACCAACTCGATTCGGGCATTGGTCGGCGCCGCAATGGTCGTCGCGACCTCCGAACCATAGAAATCGCCGCCGGACATGTCCGCCACGCGCGATTTCGAGTCCCTGGTCCAGGCGCCCATCTTATGCGGATTGTTGCGTGCGTACTGCTTCACGGCGCCGGCGGCGCGGCGGTCGGAATTCCCCTCGCGCAGCACCGGATTGACGGCGCTACCGAGCACCTTGCCGTAGCGGGCGCGGATATCCTTATCCGCTGGCGTCGCGTCGCTGTCCGGATAGTCCGGCACGTCGTAACCCTTGCTCTGCAACTCCTTAATCGCAGCCTTCAGCTGCGGGATCGAGGCGGAGATGTTGGGCAGCTTGATGATGTTAGCCTCGGGGCGCATCGCAAGTTGGCCAAGTTCGGCGAGCTCGTCGTTAATCTTTTGCGCTGGCGTCAGTTTGTTGGGGAAGTTGGCGATGATGCGGCCAGTCAGTGAAATGTCCTTCAGCTTCATCTTCACGCCGGCCGCCGCGACGAAGGATTCGACGATCGGCAGAAGGGAAAACGTAGCAAGCGCAGGTGCTTCATCAACTTTCGTCCAAACGATTTCAAGATCTGACATGCTTGCACCTCCGCGCCGCTTTCGTTCCGGCTGAGTTGATCTATAGACGATTATGGCCTGTCTTGTCGCACTGAAGTGAGAGCGTCGCGGCTCTCCATGCGAGGTTGTAATATTTCAGGTCGACGTCGAGTTACGGCAGGATCAGCTTGTTCTTGATAAAGCGCCACATGATCCGAGCCATCTCGTCGCCGTCGAGCTCGACGACCGGCCGAGCCACCTTGATTTTCGCCATTGCTGTCCATCCTCGCATGCACGCGCAGCGCGCCACCCGCAGGCGCTCTCGCCGACGTGCGAGGATAAAGGCCGCGGCCGACTCCGACAAGCCGACAAAGGGTGCCGCCTCGGCAGCCGATGGTTGATGCTCCGATCATCCACAGCGAAATTTTGTGCACAGCGCCGGCACTGATCGCGGAACGAGGCCAAAATGCGGCATTAATTCAAGTTGTTACCAAACGGTTACAGAAGGTGCCGACGGATTTACGAGCGCAATAAGTAATTACAACCGGTTAGCGCGCTGCCCAAGATATGGGCAACCGGATCGGACAATTGGAAACATTGAACTCCCCTGTCTCGTTTCGTGGTTTTGCACCGGGTTATCCACTATTGCCGTGGATATCACCGGGTTTGGCCGTGAACGCTTTGCGGCAGCGACCGAGCTCTCCGGGCTCGGTCTCGACACAGCTCAAGAGAGTTCGGGAGTACCGGCGCGGATCTCCGGCGGCGCTTCGGCGAGAGCCGTCATCAATTCGGTGATAGTCGGGACGATCCGCAGCAGATCACGCGTCTTCGGCTGAGCAAAGCCCCTGTCGACAACATGATCGAGAAGGCCACGCAGCGGCGCCCAATAGCCTTCGATATCAACCAGGAATATCGGCTTGTCGTGCAATCCAAGCTGCTTCCAGCTGAGAAACTCGAAGGTTTCGTCGAGGGTTCCGATGCCGCCCGGCAGGATGGCAAACGCATCGGCCCGTTCCGCCATCAGCGCCTTGCGCGCATGCATCGTGTCGACGACGGCGAGCTCGCTGACGCCCCGATGGGCCAGTTCGGCGTCGCGCAGGTGCGCCGGGATGATACCGGTCACTCGGCCGCCTCTGGCCAGCGCGGCATCAGCGAGCAGCCCCATGAGCCCGACCTGCCCGCCGCCGAACACGAGCTCGATCCCGGCCTCGGCAAGCCTCGTCCCAAGCTCGCGCGCCGCCTTGCGGTATTGCATATCGATCGATACGGCAGCCCCGCAACAGACGCAGAGACAGCCGATCGGCGGCATGCTTTCTCGTCCACCCGGCCTCACGAGGATCTGCGTTCCCATTTCAGCACCACCTCACGATCTCAACCTCGTCATATATTCTCGTTCAAATCCCGAGAGAGGCTTATACCGTTGCTTCCGGTGAGATAAACACCGGTAAGTGAGTGGAGGGTGGCCGACGGCAGTTCTCGGCCCTCGAGACCGGCATCAACAGTTTCGCAGTCCGCAACGCGGAGACCTTGGAGAAACCTCGATGTTTGGTGATATCCCGGCTTTGGTGGAAGAGCCTTCTCGACCGCGCGAAGAAACTCCGTTTCATCCAGTCGATCGGCGCCGGTACCGACCAATTCCCGCGCGAAGAATTGGTCCGGCGCGACATCCGCCTCGCCAGATCCCCGCCGCATACGTGCGGGAACGCTGGCCCCTACCGCCGAGACAAATTACGGTCGCTTTGAGCTTTTGCCAGTCCCCGCTCAGGCGCGAGCAGCGTCAAAGGTGTAGCCGTTTTCTTTTCCGATTTCGGCTGTTTTGGTTTCTTAGCTTCCCGGTTTGATCGTCTCTGCCCTTTCGCCATCACAAACTTCCTTGTGTTGATCGTCCCCGCCTCTGGGATGGTTGGCGTTGGAGCGAAAACTCCGCCGGTCGCCGTTGGGGATCATCAATGCCTTTAACCTGTGCTCGGCCATATCTCAGGCGAGGAGCCGAATTTGACCTTGAGTGCGACCACTCTGCCGCCGATCCGGTCCCCGATGTGGTCGAGGCGATCGGCAAGATCTTCGAATGTCGTGCCACCCGGCAGCATGAACGACAGCAGACTGCCTTCGAACACAGCCGTTACGCGGCTCGGCGAGAGCCCTACTCCAGAAATATCACGCATCGGCTTTTCCCCAGTTGCTGTTCAAGCATGGCCGACCACTCGATAACCCGCTTTAGTTCGCGCGCCACCGACGGCGGCTCCAGTCATTGCCCGGTACCTCAGCAGAGGCGTCGCGGACCTTGGCTAATCCCGAGCAGCGGCGAAGGATGTCACCGACTGTCCTCGGACCAGGCTATATAGAGGAACGGGAACATCGCCCGGAGGTTCGGAATCTACTCAGACGAGGGCCCCGCGCGCCAAATCCTCAGAAACCCAGAGAAACCTCCGCGCCAAGCAGCCAAGAGGTGACGACGACCACTCTTTCTGCGCGATCGAGGGCCTGCCCGGCTGGTGTCTGCTGACGCCGGCCCGCTATTAGGAACCTAGGGCTGGACGCGGCGGCCTCTATCTTCGTCCCCGTTGGGGGCACGGGGGGCCGCATCCCGGTATGAGTTGCCCTCAATGCATCGTAGCAAACCTGGGCTAGAGTCAGGATTATTAATGCCTGGGAAATTCCGTAAGTAGTTTCCGAGCCTATGAACGATATTCGCGGTTCCCTATTTTATATCTTCACGTCGCTACAATTTGGAAAGGACACCACCGATGTCACTTCTCACCCGCCCGATTGCCGTTTACTTCCCGTTGGGGCGCACCGTCGCGATAGCGGCGCTGATGGGCGCCACATTTCTCGCCAGCCCGCTGACCCCGGCTCGCGCCAACCCAGCCAGCCCGCCACTTCAGCTGGCGCAGAACGCTCCCCAAAAGACCCTGGCGGCCACCCAGGCTACCTCCGACAAAGCGGACACCGTCGAGGCGCGGATCACGAGCCTTCACGCTGAGCTGAAGATCACGCCTGCGGAAGATGCGATGTGGAACGGCGTGGCGCAGGCAATGCGCGAAAACGTCGCCAACCTTGAAAAGCTGGTCGCCGAAAAACGGACACAAGCCCCGCAAAACATGACGGCATTGGACGATTTGACGACGTATCAAAAATTCGCCCAGGCCCATGTCGACGGTCTGAAGAACCTGACTTCGGCGTTTACATCGCTTTACGATGCGATGCCCGCTGCCCAGAAGACGAATGCCGACCAGGTGTTCCGGAATTTCTGGCGCGAGAACACCCGCTCACATGGCCAGCAAGGCTAATTATCCCTCCCCGCGACGTAGCGCCACGCTCATCAGAGGAGACCCCACATGACTTCGATCAATGGCACCAAATCGAAAGTTCGCCTGTCGGCGAAGCTCGCGGCAGGGCTCGCGATCTCCGCCGCTCTTGTCTTCGGAACCTTGGCTGCCGCGCCGGCTCACGCGGGCTGGGGCGATCACGACAACCATCGTGGAAATGACCACCACGCCTGGAACGGCGCTCACTATCGTGCGCCCCCAGTCGTCTACGGTGGCTACTATGGCGGTGGTTATGGATATTACCCCCCGCCCGTGGTTTACGGCCCCAACATAGGCATAGGCGTGCCGGGCATTAGCATCGGTATTTGGTAAGCTTCACCCTAATCCCAAACGGAAACGGCTTGCGGGCAATGGCGTCCGCAATCCGATGCGACGATCACCTTAGCAGAACGGAGTCTCCGATGCTCAAAAACCTGGCGATAGTCCTTGGATTGGTGGCGGGCCTGTCGGCTTGCATGGGACCATACGGCTACAACGGATACCGCGGCACCGGGTATGGGTACAACCAACCTGCCTACAACGGGTACGGCTACAACACGCCCGTCTACTACGGAGGCAGCTACGGCCCCGATACGTCGTACATCAGCCCGCACGGCTCGGGCACGGTGCAATGACGTAGCCTCGCCTATTAGGGCTGGTCTCCCGATAGCCTAACAAGGGGTTGCTGCCACTGACTGACGTGATGCGGACCCGCCGGGCTATACCCTCGAAGGGGCGCCGTACGATCCGGCCTGCAGGCCGGATCGCGCCGTGTCCAACGGCAACGAACTATCTGTCGATATTGATTAGAGCGCGAACCATCGTGAACCCCGTAATAACAACCGATTATTCGTCATTCCCGCGAAAGCGGGAACGCAGGTGCGGCAAGGGCGTGAACGGTGGCCATGGGCCTCCGCTTTCGCGGGGCGGCGGTAACTGATCCGGATAGCACGCTTCACCAGTCAGATACTTAGATATTATGAGTGCTCTATCGAACTG
>CAWEEA010000011.1:0-26036 GCA_963807985.1 uncultured Alphaproteobacteria bacterium | reverse complement strand
CGCTTTCCCGCTCCCGACCGCGGATTAAGCCCAGGCGCGCAATCGGCGCAGCGCGCGAAATTGCCTCGCGACCATGTCATGGACGTTGCTGCCGGCGGCGGCAAGGAACTGACCGGCCCTGACCTCGATCGAGCTTGTTTTGGTCGCGATTACGACCAAGGTGGATTTTCACCCTGTCCGTTTTCCGACTCCTGAGCATCGGAATCCTTCAGGGATCTACCGCCCGATCTACGGTCACCACCGGAAAGCCACTCTCGCAGCTTTGACCACCGCCGTCGCGTCCGCGCTCCCTTGACCGCAATCGCCAGTGCACGCTTTTTTTGCCCGACCAGTACAACGAGGCGCTTGCCTCACGTGATGCCGGTGTAGGAGTGGGTCCGCTTTAGACATCATGTAGTGCTGGATCAAACAGAGGAATCACCACAACCGGGGATGTCCGATCCCTGGGATTTGTGGATGGTCGTCGCGTAACACAGCACCAGCTCATCCAGTTCGCCAAATGCGTAGGTTACGATGTGCTCATCAAAGAAGTCGCTGTAGTCCTTCCCTCTTCAGCCGTCAATGTGGGTCACAAATCCGATGTCGCCGTTATAGACGTCCTTGTCGTAGTTGTTCTCGATCTGCATGACCTTGTCGGCTACGCTGAAGCGATAGCCAAACTTCTCGATACCCTGTGTCGCCCGGCGGGTTCAGCGCCTCCTGCAACATCCCTGGTTGATGCGCGCGAGCACCCAGTCAGACTGCGGTTCATCGGGCACAGCACCTGGATGTCGCGAACAGGGTCAAGCTGGAATTTTCTGGATGCGCTTGTGCACCTCCTCGACAGCTTCCGCAATCTCTCCTCCGGTCCGCGGATCGACGAAATAGAAATCGCGCTTTCCTCCGGCGACCTCCGGCATCTGTCCTCGATTTATCCGGTGGGCGGTGGCGATGACCCGGCTCTGGGCCGCCTGCCTGAAGACCTCCGTGAGACGCACGACCGGCACGGCACCGGAATCGATGATGTCCGCGAGCACCTGCCCGGGCCCACGGAAGGCAGCTGGTCCACGTCGCCGACGAGCAGCAGGCCGCCTGGTCCGGCACCGCCCGGAGCAGCGCCCGCATCAGCGGCACGTCAACCATCGAGGCCTCGTCGACGACCAGCAGATCACAGTCCAGTGGGTTGTTCTCGTTGCGCTAGAACTGGCCCGTCCGGGATCGGTTTCGAGCAGCCGGTGGATCGTCTTGGCTTCGACCCCGGTGCTCTCCGACAGCCGCTTGGCCGCCCGGCCGGTTGGCGCACAGAGCGCGATCGTAACGGTCTTCGCCAGCAAGATCTTCAGGATCGAATTGACCAGTGTCGTCTTGCCGACCCCAGGCCCGCCGGTGATGACCAGCACCTTGGATGCCAGGGCGAGCGCACCGCTTCGGGCTGGCTCTCGGCGAGGGCCAGCTTTGTCCGCTTCTCGACCCAGGGATCGCCCTGCCAGCATCGATCGATGGCCATGGCGGCTTCCCGGCGCCGAGCACCTTAATTTCGCGGCGATCTCGCGCTCGGCTCGATACAGCGCGGTGAGAAAAACGCAGCGCCGGCCCTCGACATCGTCGCCGATTACTGTGCCGTCCCGAAGCTCCAGACCGAGGGCAGTCTCGACCAGCTCTGCCGGGACCTCGAGCAATTCGCGCGCAAAGCGAGGAGATCCTCGATGTGGCAGACCGCAATGGCCATCGTCCATCGCTTCGGCGAGCGCAAACGAGATTTCGGCGCGGACGCGAATTAGCGCGGTCTTTTCAATACCGAGCTTGGCCGCGATCTGGTCGGCGGTGCGAAAGCCGATGCCGTGGATGTCGCGTGCCAGCCGGTATGGATTTTCCTAGATCAGTTGGACAGCGTCCGCGCCGTAGGTCTTATAGATTCGCACTGCCCGGAGGTGCCGACACCGTTGCCGTGCAGGAACAGCATGATCTCGCGGATGTCCTCTGCTCGGCCCAGCCGGCGATGATCCGCTCGGCGCGTTTCGGGCCGATGCCGGTCACTTCGCGCAGCCGGCCGGGCTCTTGCTCAATCACCTCGAACACGGCGTCACCAAAGGCGCGGACGAGCTTTTTCGCGTAGACGGGTCCGATGCCCCGGATCATCCCGGAACCCAGGTATTTCTCGATCCCCTCGATCGTCGTCGGCGCGGTCGCCTTGAGGAACGCGGCTCTGAATTGGACGCCGTGGGTACGATCGTTGATCCAGCCGCCGCTCGCCTGGACAAATTCGCCGGCCGAGATCATCGCGGCGTGGCCGATGACGGTAATCGGATCGCGCTGGCCGCGGGCCTTGACCCGCAGCACACAGAAGCCGCTCTCTGAATTGTGGAATGTCACCCGGTCGACCAGACCGGCCAAAACCTCTGTCGAACTCACCATCGATGTCCGGGCCATGGTCACATCATGAACACGGAGATCCGCAGATACTACTCGAGTACAGCCGAAATCTGCGCTGACGGCGAACCGGTAACGCAGCTCCGGGAAACGACGCAGTGTCGCGCCAGGTCCCGGGTAAATGCGGGCATTCGCCTATAGTCGACCAGGCTGGTGCCTCGCTTCAGCCGTTTTATTTCGGGATCGATCGCGCCAGCGGCCGAATTGGCGCCCAGTTCAGCCAGAGTGTCGGCGGTCAGGAATTTCGATTTTCGCACAGGCAATCTAATGTGCAGCTGGTGATAATTGCCAAATCCGGCCCCTCGAGAGACCAACATCGGGCCAACAGCCAAGAGCCGCCGTGGCCTAGTTCGTTTCAAGCCTGTCACCCCGGTATGGCCCCCCTCCCCTCTCCGTTCGTGGCCGCGAATTCGGTTGAGCAGCGCGGCGCATCGCCCAGACGGTCCGCTCGAGATGCAGTTCTCCGGCCTTTGCTTTCTGCACCATGCCGTGGAAATACCCTCCAGGCGTCGTTCGGAAGTGCTCAGGGTCCTTGGTCGAAACGATCGCCAGCGCCACCGCGGCCAGATCCCGGCCCATTGTCAGGCAGGCATCACCCCATAGAGGTTTCGAGACGTCGAGATCGTGCCGAAGCCAGTCCGCGGCATCGATGATTTCCGACCAGGTCGGGTTGGGCTGACGCAGATAGGACTTTAACCGCGGGGCAAGTTTGACCAATTCCTCGGGGTGGATCCCGTGCATCATGCCCTTCCGGGCGGTTGCGCGCTTCAGGTGCTGCGGATATGGGAGCCGGGGCCTGCTGCACCTCGCTACTAGTCTTGGATGTGATTACCGTATCCTGTTGAGGATAGGGGTTTGGTTTGTAGGTATATTGGTGGGGTGCATTTTCGGGCTGCGAGGGGGCCTTATTAACATCTTTGAGCAGCGTCTCGAGACGGCTCCCGCGCTTCATGCTGCCGTCGTTCTAGGCCGATGACCCCGCCTCCATGTCGGCCGGACGCTCGGCGCGTTTCAGCCCCTGCACAATCGCCCGGGCCTCGCGCTCCAGCGTCGGCCATTCTTCCCCCCTTAAATCGTAGTCCCGCGCGGTCTCGAGGATCTGCGCGATGCCTTTGCGAGCAATCGTCGCCCGCCGACGCAGGCGCCCCATTGCCTCGCGCTCCGCCCTCCCCTCCTCCGCCAGCTGCACGAATTCCGCATGGCGTGCTGCAATCGGCGCCAGATCGAAACCGTAGGCCTCGACGATCCGCCCCTTGGCGTCGCGCCTGCCGTAGCGTTTGCCGTTCGGACTGTCCTTCATCGTGACCAGGCCGGCCTCGATCAGGCAGCGGTTGAGCCGCTTCGCCTGGCTTTCGGACAGACCGAGCGCCTCCTGCTGCAGCAGAGCCGAGGGCCACACGATCGGTCGCCCTCCCCGCTCCCAATCCTGCGGCTGGGTAAAGCGGAACAACCAGTCGACCGCATGCACCAGGCGGGTCGACAGGCCCAGCCTGGGCGCCGCGGCCTTGAAAGCCGCCAGCAATTGTCCGTGCGCCGTCACGCCGTCCGGCAGCCCGGCAAAACTCTCCGCCGTCCGGTCGACCTTCAACAGGCCTGGCGTCAACCGCCGAAAGCCTGTCGGCCCGTGGGCAACCCCCCTCCGTGGCGCCTCTTCGGCGCTGTTGTCCATATCCATCGCTCCCCTCAGTTCGGTCGGGCGCGACGGGCAAATCCTCCCTGTTACCGGAAATTGTAGTTTCCAGTTGCAGGTTGCGCCTGAGCTGTCTAGAATGAAGTGGCTTAAGGCTCGTTCCAGACGGCTCTACCCGTCGCGAGTTTGCCGAAACCCCGCCCTGGCAGGCGGGGTTTCGTTTTTGGTATCGTGTCTCGGCGATTAGTCAGTGGTGGTGACACTCCATAACGGGTCCAAGACCAAAGGTGGTGGTTAGCCCATCAGTGTGATGAGCGCAGCTCCCGCAGCAAATTGCGGTTTGCTTTCTTTACGGACTTTTCGTAGGCCCATAATACTTCTTAGCTGACGTTGTGAGCCGCCTTTCCCCTGCGGTCGAGGCAACTTTCCTCCGTCACCAGGTAGTGCGACGAATGCCCGTCGCAAATCGACGGGGTCGGAATATCGCATCACGAGGCCTTCAGATGTAATTTCAACACGCGCTTCCGGGTACGCCTCAATCGCCCTTCTAATCGATTGGCGGAAGGTGTCTTTGAATTTTGATGCAAATTCGCCCGCGCCCCCGGTTCCAAACTGAGCCATCAGGTCGCGCCAAGTGAGGATCGCTGTATCGTCCCGGCTCAATGTTGGCAAGCGGTAGGACAAGTAGACGAGGATATCTATCGCCATGGCGTTGTTGGCGACTTCCCGGAGCCGCACGGTCGGGATCGGAATAGCATCGTTGAGGAACCGGTCGTACGTGTTGTGGGTTAGGGCAATCACCCGTGGCCAAGCCATCTGCGATACTTGGCCGGCGCGGTAAAGCGCAAGGTCATCGCCACTGAAAATTCCTGAGTCGATGAGCGATTCCCGTTTGAACAGCTCTTCGCTATTCGGCCCCCGCAGGACCATTGTAAAGGTCGAGAACGCCAAGCGCATGAACTGATCTTTAGTCGCAGCGATCGATCCAGTGGCGCCACCACGCGCAGGGATACCGAGGGCTTCGAGCCAGTCAGTTATACCGGTAAGTTCCAGAATGCGGTCGGTAGTATCGCGGCGGGGATTCTGAACCTCGGTAGCCATCCACATGGCAATAAGCCGAGCTTTGGGTCCAAATGGGACGCCTATATTAATCAGTCCGCCATCTGGGTGGGTCACGGACGCAGGCTCAATCGTGAGCGCGAACCGGCCATCGTGCCGCGAGAACGGGCGCAGGCTGTCTTTCGGCTGGCGAAGCGGCATTCCCATGATGCAGAAGCCACGATGAAGGAATGAGACATCGAGCTGTCCCGCCTCCTGAGGCCGATCACCGTGCGAAGCAGCAACGAGGTCCCGCGTCCACAGGCTTAGCTGATCTCCCGTGCTAGCCATAAATAGACCCCCTGTCCCCATATCTTGTATCCATAGTCTGCTGACGACGCGAATCCTATAGGGCAGTTTTCCTAAAACGCGCGCTGGGGGCTTCCGATTTTGCCGAAAATGCGCGTAACCAGAAGCCATTTCTCTTCCTAAAAGCTGCGCATGGCTGGTCAGCGGGACGCAGCTGAGCGACCCCTCTTCCGAAAGTGTGCGTTCCGACTTGCATCGCTACACGTTAAAGTAGATTTCTTCTCCAGACATGCGCGGGATATTAGAAGTCGCTTCAGAAAATATACGTTGTTTCGTTATGTTCCGGCTCGCAGGCGACGTGTCTTTGAACCAACCGGGCCGCGCTCCCAATTCCCAACGCGTATTTTCCGAAATCCAACCCCCTACGGCGCCCGACGGAACGGAGCCCTAGGTCGCAAATTGCATTTTCCGGACAGGGACGCCCATGAGATCCGGTTTGGCGTGAAGTCGCAAGGGAGGGGTGTCGTGGCGCTCCGTTACGCGCATTTTCGGAGGAACGGCGACGCGCATTTTCGGAAATATGAGTTGCCGGGACACGGAATGGTGCGGCGCCACGCGGCTTCGCCGAGATAGGTTCGCCCAACTGCGCTTCACGGGCGGCAGCCCGCTCGACCGCGTAGTTCATCGAATTACTGCCCAACAATCGGCTCAACGACCCCGGGCCACGCGGCCGCCCCGACCACCTGCGAGATCGAGAATCGACTTCCCGGAATCTTAGTTACCCGAAACCCCGAAACCCCGAAAGAACTATCTCCGAGGCCGTTTGCGCTCGTCCTGAATGTCATCTTCATAGATCTCAAGCCCCTCTCTGCGAAGCGCGATCAGGATCTGGTTTCTGATGGTGGTGCCGGTTTCGGCGTAACGGCGGCGGAGCTGCTGCATCACATACTCAGGAACTTTGGTCGAGAGCGATGTCTCGAGGGAACGGCGTCTCGGTGGGGGACGGTCTCTTTCATCTGGCCGGCGCGGAAGTGTATCGGGGTTCACGACACGGACTCGCCCCTCCTGAACGCCGCGGACATAGGCGTCGTGCGTTTCGAGTTGGACCGCGGCGGCGAAACGAGGGTCGTCTGCGGCGACCCGTGGGGGCGCATTGGTATGTTTAGCCGGCGCCGATAGGTCGGGCGCCTGCAGCTGCGGGCGGTTGTGTCGTGGTGACATAGTAACCTTCATGCTGCCGCAACGGCAGCTGGTTCCGATTGGATGAGTGCCATCATCTCTTCAAAAACAGAAATGAAGTTCTTAGCGGCATTGCACTCTCGATCATGTAAATGCGGGATGTGGGAGCTATAGGTCATCTCTTTCCATGCCGCTCGATCACCGAATGCGGTGGTCAAGACGTGGGCCCCTACCCTGTTGTACTGGGCACGAAGAAAGCTTTCGACGCGAGGCCGCACCGCACCGGCGCTCGTCCGCGCCAGCAAGACGCCTCTGGCGATGGCGCGATTACTGATCTCAGCCGCTTCAACGGCTTGTCGCCACGTTTCGACGCCGCACTTTAGATCGGTACCGCTCATCTGTGACGGTACGATCACAAGATCAGCAAGGGCCATGGCTACTTGAGTGTCATTGGTAGCGGCTCCCATCAGGTCAATAACAACATTGTCGTGTCGGGTTGCAAGCTCCCGCACGATGGCGCTAACCCGACGTTCACCTGTAGGAACGGCTACCTCCACGTGCCGCAACTCCGGCACACGCTGAAAGAATTCGCCAAGCGGCCGATTCGGGTCGAGATCGAGCGCCCCGACACTGCTCCCCCGTGCGATGAGTTCGGCGACTGTACACATCGCTGCAGTCGTTTTGCCGGACCCGCCCTTGACCTGTGCGAAGGTGATTATGGCCATGCGTCAGTCCTCATTTAAAAAACCCGAAACCCCGGTTCGCTGATAGCGTGTAACCAGGATAGCAGGAAATCCCGGTTTCAGGCAAGCTGCTTGGACCACACCCCGCTCCGTCGTGCGGTTGCCAAACCACGAGGATAAGCTGGCTTTCACGGGCCATGTGCGGGGGAAGCCTCCCGAAACGGTGACATTGGGATTTCAGGAAATCGGAGAAACGGGAAAACCCGTAAGCCCGAAACTAGCCAATATCTCGAGAGATTACCTCGTGCGAGAAATTACCTCGTGTATGCTGTACGGAGAGACTGGTGGATCGATTGCTCGTCAGTGGGACACACGAGGCAACCTGTGGGCTTGCGATGCAATGCCCCAGGCCACACGATTTCCATATCCTAAACGCAGGAAACCACGAGAGCCCGAAAACGCGAAAGCCCGAAAACGCCGAAAGCCCGAGATCAGAGCTTCTTCGTCTCTGACGAACTGCCGGTGCCCGTCGCGACGGACACCCTGTATGGGGGGTAGTGCGTTCTTTAGGATGCGCAAGAATTTACGTTGCGCCACCCGAAAAATCCGCAAGCGCAAAAGCAGGAAATCGTGTTTCTACGAACAACGAAGCGCCCGAGTGAAGAAAACCGGATACCACGAAAGCGGGAAAACAGGAAAGCGGGAAACCGACAAGGAAGAGTAGCGATAGCTTCGAGTTCCACTCGTCGTCGTCAATCATGGAAGGCCAGCTTTAGAACCGGCCACCGGACCGGTCATCACCGATCCATCGCATGCCCGGATCGCTTAACTGGGTCGCTGTGCCCTGGTTCGGGGCTACCTAATCCGCTGCCTGTTTCCACGTCGACAGTCGTCACCTTCACCTGCAGTTCAAGAACCCGCTCCACTCTGCGGATTGCCTGATCGGTGAGGTCGAGCAAGCGATCGAGCTCGCTGAACTCGAATGTGCGCCGTTCGAGCGGGGGCAGGGGAGGGGAGGGCGGCAGCGGTACTGCTATCTGAGCAACATCGCCGTCGGCATCGTCATAAAGTGAGGCGGCGCTTGGCCGCCCGGGACCGCGACCTGGTACCGGGCGCCGAGGTGGTCCGGCGGCCTCGCGCAATGGAGCCAGGTGTTTGAGGCCATAGAGCCGGCGCTTGGACCGGTGCGTCACCTCGCTCGCCACGCCGAGCACGACAAACCCGTCGAGCAGCCGGGTGGCGTTGTTGGTCGCCATGCCGAGCGCCTGGCCGAGCGTGGTGGCCGAGACGAGCGGGGCGGCGGCCAGGATGTCGATCGCGGCGGCGGCGCGCGAATCGCGGCGCCGGCCGGCGACCGCGGCGCGGGCGGCGAACCAGTGGCGCTCGATCATCCCGAGCAAGGCCAAGCCGTCCGCGGCTTCTTGGGCCAACGCGGCGAGAAAATGTCCGATCCATGCCTCGCGGGCCCACGGCGTCTCGGCGCCAAGCGCCTGGACCCCGGTCAAGAGCGGGCAGGGCAGGGCGGTCACCCCGCGGCGCTGCCAATATAAGGCGAGGGCCGCGCGAATCGGCGGCCGCTCGCCGCCGGCGTCGAGCCAGGCGTGGACCCCGAGGGCCGCGCCGATCAGTGGCGAATGCGCGCCGCCGACGGTCTCCAAATGGTCCGTGGCGTGCTGGATCGCCTCGCGCTGCCCCGCATCGGGCGCGGCAAACCACCGGTAAAGCTCGAAGGCATGCTGGGCGGCCGCGAACAGCATGCCGCGGTCGATCAGCGCCGGCATATGATCGAGGCGCAAGCGCACCCCCTCGATCAGCGCCGCCAGGTGCCACCGGTCGATCGCCTGGCCGTCGACCGCTGCCTGGTGGCGGATCGCGTCGAGGCGGGCCCGCCAGGCCCAGGCCGGGCGTAGCGGGTGGGAGGCGAGCGCCGAATCGAGGCGGGCGATCATGCTGGCGGCACGTTCGAGATCGGGCGCGAGCGCGCCCGAGAGCAGGGGAGGGGGGGTTTGCGGGGGTTTGGCCATCAACATCTGCGATCACGCTCAGGCAAAACCGGGTTCATGGCATCTCCGGCTTGGGTGGTGGCGCTGGAATGAAGCATCCCTTCAACGCGAGCACCCGAGCTTATGGTCGTGGACAGCCATTGACCATTAGCGACTTTCCGGCCGTGATTTCCTGTACGTCAACGGGTGGGTTGACATCCTAGGGCTATGTTTTCCAGTAGGGCGATTCGTGTGCTCGACCAACGCTGGCCTATGTTTACAACTGTTAACCATCGAATAACCCGAATTTCTTCAGTCTGCGGCGAACGTATTCGGGATAACTGCTATTGTCCCGACTGCGGAAAGCGGGTATCAGGAGCCTGGGATCGGGAACCGGCGCGGCACCGGGCCGCATCATAGCGGGGGGAGGGCACCGATGTCCGACAGCCAGCAACGCCGCGGGTTTGACGCGCCGCGTGCCTGGTCGGGAGACGTCACCGGAACGGCCATTGCAGCGCTGAGCGATGTCGCGGAAGCGCGAGAGAAACCGGCTGCTGCTTCATCCTGTCGCGACGCGACGCCCGATGCTGCCGTCGTTTCGGCGCTGGCGCACGGGGCTCTGGCGGCCTCGGGCGGCGAATTGGTCGACGAGACCGCGATGGCGATGTTGCCGGCCGGCGCCGGCGTCGCACTCGCGGTGCGGCCCCCAGCGGGGGCGGATCCGGATGAGGTGCGCGACTGGTTCGAGCTCGAAACCATCGTCGAGCTGCCGGCGCCGGCCGCGAGTTTCGCCGAGGCCGAAGCTGCGGCCGCCGATTACCGGCGCGCCGCCCGCGCCGACAATACCCGGCGGGCCTACCGTTCTGGTGTGGCGGCTTTCACCGAATGGTGCGCGGTGCATGCGCAGGTAGCGCTGCCGGCCGCGCCCGCGACCGTCGCCGCGTTTCTCGCGGCGGAGGCAGGCAGGGGGCTCGCGGTCAACACCCTGCGTCTGCGCCACGCTGCCTTGCGCTATCTGCACCTGCTCGCGGGCTATCCGCCGCCGACCGCTTCGCCATTGGTGTCGGCGACCTTCGCCGGCATCCGCCGCGCGCATCGGCGGCCCTTGCGCAAAAAGACCGCACTCGTCGTCGAATCATTGCGCGCCGCACTCAAGGCGATCCCCGACACCTTGCCTGGGTTGCGCGACCGGGCCTTGCTCCTGGTCGGCTTCGCCGCCGCATTACGACCCTCGGAATTGGCGCGGCTCGATATCGCGGCGCTGACCCGCCACGAGGACGGCATCGCCCTGTTCCTGCCATGGCGCAAAAACGACCAGGAGGCGCATGGCACAACCGTGTGGTTGCCGGCCGGGCAGACCGATCTCTGTCCGGTGACGGCGCTCGAGGCCTGGCTCGCCGCGGCCGGGATCAGCGAGGGTCCGCTGTTCCGGCGGCTGTGGCTCTTGCCGCCGCCGCGCCTCCGCCGCGGTGCAAAACCCACAGGTCCGCGCCGCGCGCGGCCCGAGGACAGGCTCCAGCCGGTAGCCGACCGTTACCGGATTGGTACCAACCCGATCGATACCGATTCGATCGCCCTGATCGTCAAGAAATGGACCGGCCGCGCCGGGCTCGACGGCGCCGCCTTTGCCGGGCACAGCCTCAGGCGCGGCGCGATCTCGAGCGGCGTCGCCCAGGGGGTGCACATCGCCCGGCTCAAGCAGTTTTCCGGCCACGCCTCATTGAAGAGCTTGGAAGAATATGTCGAGCTCGACGAATTGCGGCAGCATCACCCATTAAAGGACCTGCTGTAGCCAGCTCCGAGCCATCAGGGGTGAGTGCCCATCGGGTTCAACGTGGTGCGATAGACCTTGATCAGGCTTGTTGGGTTTCTAGGAGCACAGCATTGCAACGCGCGGCGTCGTTCTCCAATTCACGTTCTAAAAAATCTACAATATTGGTGACAACCTGCAATTCATTCTGAATTACATCAACCGAATATACCTGTGTTTTTGCGAATTCGTCCAATTTTGGGGAATTATCAGGTTGACGTAGCACGCGCTATCATGTAGGATAGCCTGAGAGTTGAAAGGCAATCGGACATGACCCGCGACAAAATCGATCTCCGCAACCCGATCTTCAATGACGACAACGCGGCTCGGGAGTATCTCGAAACCGTGTTGTGGCCGCAAGGTCCGGTTTGCCCGCGTTGTGGCGTCATGGGCGACCGGATTACGAAGATGGCGGGCAAGAGCCTGCGTCCTGGCGTCTACAACTGCAAAGATTGCCGTAAGCCATTTAGCGTGACGGTCGGAACCATCATGGAGCGGTCGCATATCCCGTTGTCGAAATGGGTGCTGGCGACCCGCCTTATGGCGGCGAGCAAGAAGGGCATGTCGGCGCATCAACTGCACCGGATGCTTGATACCAGCTACGAGGCGGCTTGGTTCCTGTTTCACCGGCTCCGCGAAGCTGCGGGCGATCCCGCACCCGCACCGATCGGCGGCGAGGACAAGGTGGTCGAAATTGACGAGACCTACATTGGCGGCAAGGAAGCCAACAAACACGCCAGCAAGCGGCGGCATGCGGGGCGCGGGCCTGTCGGCAAATTGGCTGTTGTTTCTCTTGTCGAGCGCGACGGCGAGACCCGTAGCTTTCACGTCGCAAACGTGACTGCAAAGACGCTTCGCCCGATCATCGTTAAGCACGCGAGCCGCAAGTCCTACATGATGACGGATGAGGCGGCAGTTTATCCCTCGATTGGTGACGAGTTCGCCGGCCACGGTACGGTCAACCACGGAGCCGAGGAATACGTGAGGACTGGCGGCTTCCACCATACGAATACGGTTGAAAGCCACTTCGCACTGTTGAAGCGCGGCGTCTATGGAACCTTCCACAACATTAGCGAGGCGCACCTCTCGCGGTATCTCGCCGAGTTCGATTTCCGCGCCAACACCCGCGACATGACGGATGGGGAGCGGGCGGCCGCTTTGCTCGCTGCGGCAAGAGGCAAGCGGCTGCTCTATCGACAGCCTCACTAAGCCGCGAACCGCTAAGCAGCGGCTCCGCGCCTTCCTATGCTGGCGCAAACGCCGCCGGAATCCCACCAATTGACTCGTACATTCAGCCATGCGCAAAATGTAGTCGACATGCAAAAGCCCGGCTCTGACACCGGGCTTTTGCTCCCGCAGGTTTTGAGGGCCGTGGCGGGAGTTAGGATCCAAACGGTGCGGATAGTATCCCACTAGCGTTCTGACAGTCAAGGCGGCCCTCGCCTCATGAGGTGCGCCAATGTCAAATGACTGTAAGCCCGTATACCCAAAAAGCATGAAGTCGAAGACCGTTCGCGTTGTGCAGCACAAGCGTGCTGCACCACGAAAGGCTACCCGGAAGTGTGGCCGCTCTTCGAGACGGTAGCTCGCTTTCGTGACCTGGTGGCCTTCTTCCCCTTCGCGCGCCGGACCTGTTCGGCAAGTTCGGCGCGCGATTGAGGGGGCGTCTTCAGCAGCTTCAGCAACAGCGTATCGAAGCGCTGGGCGATCTGATTGTCGTCGCTTCCTTGGTCGGTCATAAAGGGAGGATAACATGGCGAGGGGATGGCCACCAGTCCGCCGTACATTCACGGACTTCAAAGCGCCGATCTTTGACCCATACGCTCTTGCTATCGGACGCATTGCTCTGGTTTGGAACGAACTACACGAAAGATTGGCATTTGTTTTCTCGTCAGTGTTACAGGACGTTCCGATGGCGCGTAGTTTTGCTATATGGAATTCTTCTAATTTTGACCGCGGGCGCCGCCAGATTCTTAAAGATGCAACAACAATTCTTTCTGATACAGAATTGGCTACATATCCACTGATAGCAGAAGAGATAAAGTGGTTATGCGATAGATCGGAGAATTTTGAGAACATTAGAAATGACGCCATCCACTCGCCATTGCTGAGTGGAATTTTGCTAGACGAAGATGATAATAAAGGGCCTTATCCACAGGTATTCCCTAATACATTATCTCAAAATAAGCGGGCGTCACGTCTCTATGGCAAAGAGTTGTTATTAGAGTTTGAGTGGTGTTATGATTCTATTATTATTTTACGAGATTATGCCGGGAATCTTTATCTCGCGATGCTGGACGAGCCTTTCCCATGGCCCGATAGACCCGAGCTACCAAATCGCCCGAATCACAGTCACAGCCCATCGGGCCAGCGAAAACGGACGGTTCGTCATAGAGAATAGACGCCCCCGCCTCGATCATTTCCGGCGTGATCTCTATCTCGTCGGTTGGGTTGGTCTCGTTTTCCTTTTCCATCTTTCCCTCTCTGCCAAATTGAAGAGAGGGAACCACCAAGCGGGCGTTCGCAATGCGATTTCAAGGCTATAGCCGAAACCGTGCTACGTCAACCTGATAATTCCCCAATTTTGCATCCAGCAACAGATAATTATCGACGACCTCTGTGCTGCATACGCCGAGATTACCCCACACGATGTCAAGTGGAAGCTGGTAAATAATCTGTCTGGCGCTCGCCGGGGCCACCCTATTCGGGCCGAAGTATTGGGGTTGTTCGACCAGTTTTTTCACCTTGGCAACGTCGCCTCTTACGATCCGCAAGACACTGCCGAGAAGCTTTATGGCAGTGATCGCCTCGCGCGCCAGCCGCCGTCGACTCTCGGTCTTGAGATCGCTGTTTTGTTGCCGCAGTGCTTCGGTCTGCGCGTTGACCGCAGCTACTTGCTTTTCAGCCGCACGCATCGCGCCTTTGAAAGCGAGGAAGCCGGCGGCCAATGCCAGCAGTCCGGCGACAATGCTCCCTTGATCGCGGAGGAAATCATAGAGCGCGCTGTACATGTGCGATCTCGTGCAGCAGAGGATTCGTGCCAGAACGCGCGTTTCGAGCTACCGGCAAAGCTGCACGCGCTCGGTCTTGGTCCCGCTCACAGGCCAAGCTCGCTGTGCGAGCCGAGCCGGACCAGCTCCAGGCTTGCGTCGTCCGGCTTGCGGTAGATCAGGATGAGGTCGGGCCTGATGTGGCAATCGCGGTGATCGCTCCATTCGCCGCCAAGCGGGTGATCGAAATACCGTCGGGGCAACGGCTCGTCCTTGGCCAGCATGGCCACGGTTTCGAGCAGCTCGGCATCAAGGCGCTTGCCGTGGCGCCCGGACTGCTCGCGCTTGAAGTCGCGGCGAAAGCGGTTGGTGTATCTAACAGTCCGCATTCAGGCTCGCGAGCAGCTTCCCCGGCGGGCCGGCCGTCGTCAGCTCGCCGCGCCGTGCGGCCTTCATTGCCTCGATGGTCTCATCATTGGGCACCAGCGGCTCGAACGGTAGCGCTTTTTCCTTGGCGATCTTGACCATCATCAGGCGGAAGGCATCGGACACGGTGAGGCCCATTGCCTCCAGCACGGCGGTGGCTTCCTTCTTGATCTGCTCGTCAATTCGAGCGCGGACAACGGAATTGGCGGGCATGATAATCTCCTTTGAGCCACAATGTAGCACAGACGACCGAATAAATTCAAGGTTGTCTTACATATCCAGCGCTATCAAAGGATTGTATCCATCTCATCGGCACAGCCCGCGGCAATCGTTGACCCATTCGGTAGAGCCATTATTTTCAGATCACGATATATCCGTACATATAGAGCGAGAGGGGTGGGACTGATGGGGTCGTGGTGACAACCACGCTGTCAGCCATTATCGTTTCTCCACACAACCTGACCCGTTTCAAAACGATCCCTGGTGCGCCTTACGACGCACCGGCATCAGGGAGGTAGCCCGATGCAACGACGGGACTTCATCAAGAGCATAGTGGCCGCCGGCGCGAGCGCAGCGGTCGGGCGGCGCGCGCATGCCGTTCCGCAAGGCTGGCGGGAATTCGAGATCACCTACGTCATTACTTTGAAGGATGCGAGTGTGCCGGCGCAGCTCTGGGTACCGGTGCCGCAGGATGCACTCGACTATCAGCGCGTCGTCGATCTCGGCTGGCGCTCGTCGGCCCCCGTCTATGTGCTCTGGGAAGGGACTTCACGCGCGCCCATCGTCTCGGCGGAGTGGCTGGAACTGACCACCTCGCGCGACGTGAAAATCACCGCCCGGGTCATGACGCGCGACCGGTCCGGCTTCTATCCAGACGCCTCGCGGCAGGAGCTTGCCGAGTATCTGCGCCCGACGCCGAGCTCACCGACCGATGGTATTGTGCTGACCAAGGCACGGGAAATCGTGGGAGCGCGTACCGCGCCCCTCGACAAGGCGCGGGCAATCTACGACTGGGTTGTCGACAACACGTTTCGCCGGGCTGAGACGCGAGGCTGCGGGCTCGGCAACGTTGCCTTCATGCTCAGATCGGGCGATCTCGGCGGCAAGTGTGCCGACATCAATTCGCTCTATGTCGCGCTCGCCCGGGCGGCGGGGCTACCGGCACGCGACTTCTTTGGCATCCGCGTCGCTGACTCGAAGGTCTCGAAATCGCTCGGCAAATCCGGCGACATCAGCAAGGCGCAGCATTGCCGGGCCGAAGTCTTCATCGAGGGGAAGGGCTGGTTCCCAGTCGACCCCGCCGATGTGCGCAAGGTCGTGCTCGAAGAGCAGGTCGCGCTCGACAGTGACAAGGTTATGGCGCTGCGAGAGCGCCTGTTCGGCAATTGGGAGATGAACTGGGTTGGGTTCAACTATGCCCGCGACTTCACCTTGGCGGGCATGAAGGACGGGCCGATTGGCTTTCTGATGTATCCCTACGCCGAAACCCCCGATGGCACCGAGGACTCGCTCGACCCGACGACCTTCGCCTATGTGATCTCGTCGAAGGAGATCGCCTAGCGAGGTTTAGCTCACCTCACCAGGCGACGAAGCCTCATTAAATCTAGCGCGAAATGTCCGACTATCTGGGATGAGCACGTCAAACCGGACGGGTTGACAGGGAGAACTGGACCCTATGCCACAAAGCTGCCGGGACATTGTGATCTTTGACCTCGGTGGCGTGCTGATCGACTGGAATCCGCGCCACCTCTATCGCAAACTGTTTGCGAGCGACGAGGCGGCGATGGAGGCGTTTCTTGCAACGGTCTGCACACATGACTGGAACCGTTGCCAGGACGCGGGGCGCAGCTTTGCCGAGGGGGCCAGACTGCTCAAAGCCGAGCATCCCGACAAGGGCGCACTGATCGATGCCTATGGCGCGCGCTTTGACGAGATGATGCGGGGCCCGATCGCCGGCAGCGTCGAGATCCTCGCCGATCTGCAACAGTGCGGCGTACCGCTCTACGGGCTTACCAATTTCTCCGCCGAAACCTATCCGCCAACCGTCGCGCGGTTCGAATTTCTACGCTGGCTGCGCGGGGTTGTCGTATCGGGCGAAGTCGGAGTGATCAAGCCCGACCCACGTATATACGAGATTGCGATCGAACGCTTTGCGATCGATCCGCATCGAGCGGTCTACATCGACGATGTGCCGATCAATGCTGAGGCCGCCGTTCGTTTCGGTATTCACGGCATCCATTTCACCTCGGCCGCATTGCTGCGCGTCGAACTCACCAGCCTCGGGCTTCTCTAGCCAAGGCGGCTATTGGGAGGGATCCGACGGTCGGTCGACCGTTCTGCCCAATATCCAATTATCAAAAGAATCTGTTTTCAATAATAAATCGAGGGGAGGGTCGGTGGTCGGGACAATCCGGCTACGAAACCTCGGTTATCTCAGTGCAGCGGACCCGGAGGTGTCGCCCCGCTGTCAAGCCATCGTGATAAGGAACGCCTACGGGGACGCGGCTCAACGTGGGGCTGGCTGGCTAGCTGATCTAGTCTAGCTGATCTAGTTAGGCTAAGTCCGGTTTTAAGCCGCCGCCTGCTGGCGCAGGAAATTGAGCAGCAGCGGGATGACCTGCTCCGCCTGCTCCTGCTGCACCCAGTGCCCGGCGCCGTCGAGCAGCTGACAGCTGACCATGCGGGTGCAGACCTCCTGCGTGCGTTCGAAAGCGCCCGGCGTCTGGTAGATGCCCCAGTCGCTCGCGCCGCCGATAAAGATCGATGGCACGTCGATCGTGCGCCCGGCAAATAGCTGCAATTCGCCCTCAAATGTGCCGGATGTGCGCGAGCGGTACCAGTTCAGCCCGCCCTGAAACCCCGTGCGCTGCCACTCACCGGCATAGACCCCTAGCTCCGCCTCGGTCAGCCATTGGTTGGCAGCGATCTCCGCCGCCGACGGCATCTCCTTGCCGACCGCCGCCGGCATGTCATCGAACAGGTCCATGATATAGTAGGTCGGCATCTTCGCCAGTTCTTCGGCGGTCCAGCCGGCGAGCCGATGCGGCTTGTTGCCCTTCCAGTCGGCGCTCTTGTGGTGGTAGTAGGCGCGCAGGAAATTGTGCACGCCCTGTCGGCAATGCATGATCTGGGCATTGGCCGGCCGCGTCGCGTAGTACCACTGGTAATGCTTGCGCGGTCTGGGCAGCGCCGCCAGCGCCTCGTGGATCGTCGGCGTCGCGGGCGGCGCTGGCTCCTTCCCGTCGGTGGCGAACGGCAGGTCGGGCGGTCCGGCAAACGGGGTCATCAGCGCGAGCGAGCGGAACACGTCGGGCCGAACCAGCGCACACCACGCGGCGATCCCGGCGCCGAAATCGTTGCCGACGACGGCGTGGATCGAACGGTGCCCCAACGCCGTGACCAGGCCGAGCGCGTCGCGCACGGCGTTGAGCGTACGCCACGGCCGCAGATCGGTATCGAAATCGGGGCTCCAGCCGGTGGTGCGGCCATAGCCGCGCTGGTCGGGTGCGACCGCGTGAAACCCGGCATCGGCCAGCGCCGGCATGACCTTGCGCCAGGAATAGGCGATCTCGGGAAAGCCGTGCAGCAACAGCACCAACGGCCGGTCCGCCGGGGCATAGCCCGCCTCGAGAATATGGATGTCGAGGCCATTGACGCCGCGGACAAAACGGGAGCGGATGCCGGGCGGCAGCGTTGCGGTTTCGAGCGGCGTCGCGAGCATCGGTTCCTCCCGGTCTTATCTAAGAACGCTAGAATTCTGCAACTCTAGCGGCTCCGAGGTTTCGACGCGAAACTAGAATTCGCGAGGGACGCATTGTTAGCGTCTTTCAAGGCGAACATGGCTAGACGTGTGGTTCAAATTAACGGTTGCGCCCACGACCGCGCCGACCGGCCCGATCTCCTGTCCCAAGGCGGCGTTGAAGGCAGTAATTTTGTTGGCCAAAGCGTCAGCGACGGTACGCCCATTGCTGAGCTGGGCGTCTTGCACTAACCGCCCGTCCGTATTTGATGAACGGACAACTATGAACGCCGCCGTGTGCTGTCGGGCGGCCCGCAACGGTTATCGGCCCGTGGGGCCGGCGACGAAGTCGAAGCCGAAGTCGCTCAGATGCTCCGGAGGTTCGGCCTGGGGGCTGGGCGGTATGCGCGCTCAGTGGAGGTGATGATCGTCGATGACAAAAAAGCTCGGCATTGATCGCCGGCCGCGGGGCAGAAGAAAAACTGCTCGCCATTGCCCTCGTCGTCGAGCGCGTGCTTCCCAATGCGACCGAGCGGTCGGGCACCCCGCCGTTGCAGAAAGCGCGACAATTCCAGCGCGTGCTATCGGGGGATCACGTGGCACCGACAATCAGGTGACGGACCTCGTGCAAGTTCGGCACGATCAAGGTGCAGAGACCGCGAATCTCCTCTGTCGGTTCGAGCAAGTCGGGGACCATCAGGGTCATCATCCCGGCCGCCGATGCCGATCGAACGCCATTGTGGGAATCCTCTAGCGCCAAGCAGAGCGTTGGCTCGATGCCGAGCCGTTCGGCGGCTTTCAGGAATGGATCCGGCGCCGACTTGCCATTCTCGCAGTCCCCGTGTCCGACGATCACGTCGAAGCGCCCTGATAGGCCATGGGCGGTCAGGTGGCGTTCGACCGTGCGGTGCGAGGACGAGGTGGCGATGGCCCGAGGCAACCGCATCTCGTCGAGTGTGTCGAGCAGTTCGAGGGCACCCGGCTTCAATTCCAGTCGAGTTTCAGCAATCACCCAGAAATGACGCACCCATGCTTCCTGAAACGCATCGACCGGGAAGGCTTCGCCAAAGTGTGAGATCAGCAGGACGCGGTTTTGTGCCCACGGAACGCCGATTGTTCGGTTGAAGATGTCGCCTGCGATCTCATGCCCGCCCTCGGCAGCGGCCAGCAGGATCGCTTCCTGATAAAGCGTTTCGGTGTCGAACAGCAGGCCGTCCATGTCGAAAGATGACCGCCGCAGGCATCCGAGGGAGCTTCATTGCGCTGCCGGCAGGATCGGCACCTCGACAGGAGTGGTCACGATCACGCTGGAAACTGTCTCGGTCGGACGCGCCCAGGGGAAGCGATTTAAAACGGCTATCGCATTTTTCTCGGGTTGCCGGCGCCGGATCGAGCGCTTCGGCCAACGCGTCGATCTGCCGGGTCTCATCCTCGGTGACCTTGAGGGTTTCCAGGAAGTGCCGTGCCGGCCCCCAATAGCTCATTTTGTTCCACTCGGTCCATGGCCCGGCTGTAGAATGCACAGAACGTTCCCGAGTTTATAATGACGGAGAGGCATCGCGATGAAGCTTCCGCAGACCGGCGGCTGCCAATGCGGGAAGATCCGCTACGAGATCACCCAATCGCCCCAACAGGTCTACGCCTGTCATTGCCGGGACTGCCAACGGCTGACCAGCAGCGCGTTCTCGATGGGCGTCGTCGTGGCGGAGGCCGGTTTCCGACTGAGCGGGGTTGAACCGCGGGCGCTTCAGCGCCTCGCCGATAGCGGTCGAACGAGCACGCGCTGGGTATGCCCGGAATGCGGCTCTTGGATTGCTGGCCCGGCTCGGGATGGGCTGGTCCGGGTCCGTGCTGGCACTCTCGATGATACCTCGTGGCTCACGCCGACCCGGCATATCTGGGTGCGGAGTAAGCAGCCGTGGGTCGTATTTGGCGAGGGCGACGAGACATTCGAGACGGGACCACCCGCGTAAGTCACAATCAGGTTGGAATCTCTGGCCACGCTATCGGTCTGCCTGGCTGAGCGCTCTTCTCGTGTCAGTTCTGGCTGGGGTGCGTCCGCCCACCGCCGCACCGGGCTGAAGACCGTGCTGGCCGGCTCGGCCCACCACGCGGCGGCGTCGCTTGAACGGAGCCAATGCCATGCCCGCACTCGACCGCGACACGTCGGCCCTGCTCGTCGTCGATTTCCAGACCCGACTGATGCCGGCAATCGAGGACAGCGCCGCGGTCGTGGCCAATGCCCGCCGGCTGCTCGACGCGACCGAACTGCTCGGCGTGCCGGCGCTGTTCACCGAGCAGAACCCGCGTGGCCTCGGTCCCACGATGCCTGAACTGAGATGACAGACCGCGATACTGTTCCACAAGATGACCTTCGATGCCTGCCGGATGCCGGGCTTTCTTGAGGCGCTGCCGGTCCGGCGCGACATGTCTGCGTTTTGCAGACGGCGCTGGGCCTGCTCGCCGCCGGGCGGCGGGTTTGCCTGGTGCGCGACGCGGTCGGTTCGCGTGTGGCCGAAAACAAGGAGACCGCTATCCGCCGCCTCGAGCGCGACGGCGCCGAGATCGTCACCACTGAGATGGTGCTGTTCGAGTGGCTGCGCACCGCCGAGGACCCGCGCTTGCGCCGTATCATCGACCTCGTCCGTTAGTCGTGTGGACACGGACCGAACCGCGACGCGAGCGGCGGTGGAGGACCAGCGGGACTGCGAAACCCGGTGGTCACTCGGCCTAGGATGTAGTCGCACTTACCCGACGCCTGGACAAAAAGATACCGGCCGGTGGTGGTCCCGGGCCTGCTGGTTCGTTCCGTAATCGTTGTCGCCTCTGGTCTTCACATCCTGTGGTGCGGGAGCTTACGGCGCCGGGCGCATGGCGGTCCCAGCGTCGCAGCGGGCCTTAATCTCCCCTTCGGACAGCTGAGGGTTAACGCGATAGGAACGAGCGAGGGCTACGGACCAGCGGCAGCATCATCAGCCCGACGATGAACAGGGAGCCGATTAGCAACAGCAGGTCGTTATAGGCGAGCACCAACGCCTCGCGGTGCACCAAATTAGCGAGCATCTTCACCGCTGCGTGGCTCGCATCGCCCGGGATCAGCGAGCCGAGGCGGTTGACCTGCAAATCAAGGTACAGTTGCACCGGCGCACGCGCAGGGTTGATGTCCTCGATCAACCGGTTCCAGTGAAAGTTCAGCCGCGCGTTCATGATCGTCACGATCGTGGCCAGGCCGATGGCCCCGCCGAAATCGCGCGTCAGGTTGTAGAGACCGGCGGCGTTTCGCATCTTGTCCTGCGGCAACGTGCCGAGCGCGATCATATTGGCCGGGAGATAGCAGCAGATCAGTCCCAGGCCGCGGAACAACTGGGGCACGAACAGCTCCCAGAAGCCGGTCTGATTGGTCAGCGTGGCGGTCAGATACATCGAGAAGGCAAACAGGCCGAAGCCGAGCGCCAGCATCAAGCGCAGATCGAGCCTTCGCGCGATACTTGTACTGAGCGGCGACATCACCATGGTGACCAACCCGGTAACGATGATCGTCAGGCCGATCTGTAGCGGGCTGTAGCCCCGCACCTGAGCCAGAAATAGCGGCACCAGGTAGGTCGTGCCGTACATGCCGACACCGGTGACGAAGGTGAAAAACGAGCCGAACGAAAAATTGCGATTCCGGTAGACACGTAGGTCGACGATTGGTTGGCGGTAGCTCAGCGCCCGCCAGAAAAACAAGCTCCCGCCGAGAAACGAGACCGCCATCGCGGCGCGGATCGTCCGGTCGTCGAGCCAGTCCCAGCGGGGGCCTTCTTGAAGCGCGTATTGGAGACAGCCGAGAAAAGTCGCCATCAGGAGCAGGCCGAGCACGTCGAAATGGTGCAGCAGCGAAAAATCGGGCTTGTCGATGTCGATTGTCACCCACACCACCGCGGCGACCAGGAGACCGGGGACGATGTTCACCAAAAACAGCCAATTCCAGGAGAACCTGTCGGTCAAAAAACCGCCGAGGGTCGGCCCCACGGTCGATGACAGGCTCAGAATCACCGAGATGATCGCAATAACCGTCGCCAACTGTCGACCGCGAAACTTGGTGTAGACGACCGGCCACACGGTCGGCGTGATGGCGCCGCCACACACCCTTGCATCGTCCGAAAGACAATCATTTGCCCGAGACTGGTGGCGCTGGCGCACAACACGCTGCTCCCTGTGAAACCAAGTGCGGCGGCGACAAACAGCACGCGGGTCGACAGCAGTCGAGACATCATCCCGCTCATCGGCACCATCACGACATCGGCGATCAGGTAGGCGGTCTGCACCCAAGCAATCTCATCGGCACTGGCGGATAGCCCGCCTTGGATCTGGGTCAACGAACTGGTGACGATCTGCACGTCCATGATGGCCATGAACAGGCCGACGCCCATCGCCAGGACGCCGATCCATTCGCGCAGACCGGGCTCCGCGGCCGGTGCGGCCGCTTCCGGTTGAGGAGGTGCGGCCGGCTCGACCGGTGCTTCCGCCGGTCCGCCGGCGCCCACCTGAGGACGAGCGAGGCGACCGCGTCGAAATGTTTCGACGAGGGGCGCAAGCACATTGACCGCGAATATGTCCGGAACTCCGGGTTCCGTCTCCATCCGACGCGTCTGTCGATATCCGATGGCGGCGTTGTGGACTACGGCATCGAAGGGACCGAGCTTATTGGCCTCGTCGGCAACAACTTTCGCCCCGGCGACCGTAGAAATATCTCCGGTGACGACCCCTTCGGCCCCACTCGCTGCCAAGACGGCGTCACCGCTCCGACTGGCATTTCTTCCATGCAGGACAACGCTATGTCCTTGCTCAATTAGCAGCTTGGCGGCCAGTCGACCAAGCCCACCCGATGATCCCGTTATGAATATCCGTGACATTTGGCGGCTCCGCCACTGGCGACCTCTCGCCAACAAGATAGCTGATGAGGCGGATTTTGCCGATCGTTATGCCGAAGGCGTTTGGTCGCGCTCTCGGCATCTATTATTTCCACGCTCGATCAGGTGCCTGAAAAAGGGCAAATATCCGGGTGCAGGAGCCCAATGTAGACCGCGAGCGACTAGAACGGACCAACTGACGCTTAAATGCTGTTCACGCTTTTCAAGGATGTTGTGAACGCCAACCCGGAAGCAATTAGTCCCTCTCAAACACATCAGGCATCTGCAGCGATCAGCGCGGCCCCTTTCTCTCCGATCATGATCGTCGGTGCATGCGTACACGCATTGAGTGCTGCCGGCATGATCGAAGCGTCCGCAACACGCAGGCCCTCGATGCCGTTGACGCGTAACCGTGGATCGACGACGGCGGTCGCTTCGGTGCCCATGCGACAAGTGCCGCTCGGGTGGAAGTACGTCGCGCACCGGGCGCGGAGTCCGCCTCAATCGACGTCTCGTCATTGGCGATCGGTCCGGGCGCTAGTTCGGCTTCGATTAGCTCGCGTATCGCCAACCCACGCATGATGTCCCGCATCCGCTCACCGAGCACATCAGGGCGTGCAGGTCCTCGGGCTCGGAAAAATACTCCGGGTAGATCAGCGGGTGCATGTCGGATCCGCGCTGCGCAGCAGAATGTGCCCGCGGCTGAGCGGTCGGCCGGAGCCCACCATGACGGTAAAGCCATGACGCTCAGGGAACAGGTCGCGCACGTGGCATCCGATTTCGGGGCGGCGTGTCACCAGAGCCGGAACCATCACGACGATCGTATCCGAAACGGCAAGTGACGGATCGCTGCGCATGTACCCGCCGGTCGCGACATAGCTTTCGGCAAGCGAGCCGCCGCCGGTCAGCGCGTAGCGCAGCCCCATCCCGATCGCGGCGCCGGGGTTCAGATTTTGTACGCGGTACCGGCTGCGAGCACGCGTAACGCAGCGAATAGGCCGGGTGGTTCTGCAGGTTGCGCCCGACCTCCGGCGCATCGTGCACAACCAGGATGCCGACCTGGGCAAGATCGTCGGCCGGCCCGATGCCGGACAGCATAAGAAGCTGCGGCGAGTTGATGGTACCGCCGCACAGGATGACCTCGCGCTCGGCCCAGATGGTCTCGCGCGCACCATGCCGGATGATCTCGACACCCTTTGCCCGGCCGCTCTCTATGATGATCCGCGCGGCGACTGACTCCGACAGCAGGTCGAGATTTCCGCGCTGTCTTCCCGCCCGCGCGAAGGCCATCGCCGTGCTGGCGCGCCGACCGTTGGCGATGTTCGTGTCGATCCGGCCAAAGCCCTCGACGATATCGGTATTGAGATCGTCGACGACCGGGTAACCCGCCTCACCGGCTGCAGCGAGAAACGCATCGCAGATTGGCAAATCGACCCGCGACTGCTTTACCGCCATCGGCCCGTCATCGCCGTGCCACTCGCCGGCGCCGCGGCTGTTGGTCTCGGCTTTCTTGAAATACGGACACCTGATCGAACGACCACCCCTGGCAGCCGCGCTGAGCCCACTGGTCGTATTCAAGCGAGTGACCGCGCAGATACAACATGCCGTTGATGCTGCTCGAGCCGCCGATGATGCGGCCCTGAAACCACGACAGCCGGCGTCCGTTGAGAGCCGGCACCGGCTCTGTCTGGTAGTTCCAGTTCTGCTTGGCAAAGGTGCTGGCGACAAAGGCGATGCCCGGCACCTTGGTCGTTACGCCCAGACGCTCGCGGCCCGCCTCGATCAAGGCGATGCGCGCCTCCGGCAGCATCTCCGACAGGCGACCGGCGACGACGCAACCAGCGGCGCCGGCGCCGACCACGACGTAATCCCAGCCTTTCGCCCGCATCGAGGGCTCAGGCGAAACGCGTCTGCGCCCAGCGGGTCTCGAAGGGCACGTTCATCAACGGCTCCGACCGCTTGGTGCTGAACATCAAGATGCCATCGACCCGTACGTGGGCTTCGGTCGATGCTGGCGCGTCATGTTTCTGCAAGTCAAGATGCGCGGCCACCCCGCATTAATAACCAGTTCCCAGAAGAAGAAAATACCGACTCGAGCAGTCAGTTTATCTGCGTGCCGGCCGCGGCATATTCCTCCAGCCGGTCGGCCAGATGGTTCAGCGCCCAACTTCTAACGAGGGTCGCCGCTCTGCCCCAATTCGGCATCTGGTCGTGCAGTAAGGGAAGTGGGGCTGTGCGTCCCGTCGCCGCAATCCGCCGGTAGAGCCGCCAACTCGCTGGCTTACAGCGGGAACCGTCCATCACCGATGGCATCCTCCAGCGCCGCATATTTACTCAGCAACGCGGCCGCGCCTTTAGCACCGACACCTCTGGCGCCGGGGAGCTCGTCCGAGAGGTCGCCGCGCGGCGCGATGGAATCGGGAACCTGCGACGGCTGGACGCCGTAACGCTCACGGACCTTCATCGGGGCCGATGGCGGCCATCTCTCCGGCCTTGACCGGGTGCAGGATGGTAACGTTTTCCGACGCTAGCTGAAATGCGTCCCGGTCGCCCACTAGCGACCCGAGCGTGCCCTTTGCGCCGCGTCTCCTCGGCGGCAGCTGCGGCAAGGAAGTCATCGGCTTCGTTTTCGGGCGCTTTGGCGTCGGCGAAGCCACAGGCAACGACAAATTCCGGGAGCACGTCCAATTGCTCCTACCAGTTCGTCATCAAACTTACGACCGCCCTGATAGCCTAGGAAGAGCGTCTGGCGATAGGTTGGCGCGCCAAGGGTGTCCCATCCTACGAGCACAGCGCGGGTCGCTCGCTCTCGCCTCAGCAAAAAATTGGCGAAACCGACAATGGCACCGGCGCCGCGATTTCCCGCCCGCCGGATAGATTTCGGTAGGGTATGGTAGGAGCGGTGGGCGAAGTTGTCGCCATCCACAACGAGCAGGGGACGTCTGGCGG
>CAWEEA010000010.1:0-121702 GCA_963807985.1 uncultured Alphaproteobacteria bacterium | reverse complement strand
GAAACCAGATATTGCCGGCGGCGCTTGGCGCAGCCCCAGATATAGTTGGCTGGCCTCAGTGCGCGAGTATACTCGACTATAGTCATTCGTGGCGAGAGTCGTATGGCGAGGCGGCAGGCCACTTGCGGGACAGCAAGGAGGCGGGGAAAAGGCTCGGCGTCTCGAAGCCGACGCTGTTGCGCTGGTTCGCGCAGAAGCGGATAGCCGACGTGCGGCGTGACCGGAACAATTGGCGGGTCTTCACGGAGCAGGACCTGGAGCGGATCAAACGGGAGGTGATGGGGAATGGCGACGACGCGGCGCGATGATGACGGCCCGCAAATCGGAAGATGGCCGCCTCGGGCCCAAGTTTCTGGGGATCGATTTTTTTTGCGGCGCCGGGGGCACCACGCGGGGGCCTGATCGATGCCGGCGGATACATCATGGCCGGGATCGAGAAGGATGCCCGGTGCGAACGGACGATATGTCGAGAACAATATCAACGGGTGCGTGGATCACAGCCCTGTGCGGTTCCTGAACTACGATATTTTTCCGCGCTCGCCAGAGTATCCGGGCGGGCAGCAGCACGTTCTATTCGACGAGCTGGACGAGATGATCGCCTACTATCGGCGGGAAAAGCTCGGGGTGTTCCGCTGCTCTTCGCGATTTGCGCGCCTTGCCAGCCCTTCACGAAGCTCGCGCGCAAGGAGATGAGCGGCAAGCGCATAGAGCGGCGGGCGCGCGATATGAACCTGCTGCGGGAAGCGTGCCGGTTCGTGAGAAAAATATGAGCCGGAGCTGGTGTTGTCGGAGAACGTCGCCGGTATCGGCAATCCGAAATACGGCGGCGTCTGGGAAAGACTTCCGCAGGAATCTGGATCGGATCGGCTACGCTACAGGATCAAAGATCGTCTGCACGTCGCGCTTCGGGATCCCTCAATTCCGCAAGCGCTCGATCCTGATGGCCGCCCGGCGCGATCTCGCTACGGGCGGGACGGTTCGCCGACATACTTTCAGCAAGAACTGCTCGTGCCAGGAAGGGAGACCCGAATGCGGTGATGGTGTCGGTGGCGCAGGCGATCGGTCATATGCCCCCGATCGCCGCCGGCACGGCGCATGAGACGATCCCCAATCACCGCACGCGCGGCTTGTCGGATATTAATTTCAAACGCCTCTCGTCGGCGAGGCCGGGCCAATCGAATGCTTATTTGGAGGCGACCGAGTCCGGGGATCTGTCGCTGCGCTGCCATCAGGATGTAGCCCGCAAATTGCAGAAACCGTGTTTCACTGACGTTTACACGCGAATGTACCCCGATCGGCCGTCGCCGACGATTACGACCCGATGCCATAGTCCTCTCGAACGGCAGGTTCGGACACTATGACGTGAACCAGGTTCGAGCGCTGTCGCTACGCGAAGCCGCCATTTTGCAATCATTCCCGGAGGACTATGTGTTTTATCCGGACGATGAGGTCGAACCCGTCGCGCGCATGATCGGCAATGCCGTGCCCCCGAGGCTCGCGGGATTTTTCGCCGACTACCTCGCCAATTCGCTCGGGGGCACGCTGCAGCGCGCGTGAGCGCGTGTCGCAAGCTCCCTGGAGCAAGCGCTCTATCTCTTGTTGGACCGAGCATTGCCAGACCGTCGCGACCGTCCAGCCGGCGGCCTCAAGGGCGGCGCGGCTGGCGCGATCACGGGCGAGATTCTGATCGAGTTCGCATTCCAAAACTCCGTGTTGGAAGCCGGCCTACGGCCTCGAGGGCAATCGTGCCCATGCCAAAAGCAGCCGTGAACGAACACCGCGACAAGGTAACGGGGGAGAACGACGTCGGGCGAACCCGGAAGGTCGCGGCGATGGAGACGGTAGCGGTAGCCGGCAGAGAACAATGCCGAACGGACGGCGCGCTCGGGCCCGGTGTCCTTTCCGCGGACTGCGGCCATCATTCTGGATCGGACGGCTGCGGCAACCCTGTCAGCCATGCAAGCCGCTGCCGCGTTTGAAGGGCGTGCCCGACTTTCTCACTAGCACCCGATATCCATCAGTCGCCGGACCTGCAAGACTGCACCGATGATATCCTTCCCCGACGAGCGCCTTATCCTATGATGACGCTGTTAGCAACACCCGCCCGTATTCGGTGATCCGGCCGCACTCGCACCGAACGACGATTATCTCATGAGCAGCAAGGTCGAACAGCCTAATCGGTGCGTTCGTCCGGCTTGTAAGCAGCCGCAGGCCCCTCATCGGAAGATATACGAACACGCTCCCAGCCGCGTCGAGCGGCGCCGGGGCACAACCGCAAGCCAGCCCGATATCCGAAAATCGTCCGCGGTTCCGGGAGGAGAGGTGATTTTTCAGATCCCCGTCCCTGCGGGGCCCGTTTTCCCCAACTTGGGCTCTCGTATCGGCCGTGGCCAGACTGTTGCCGAGATACCTGCCCTATGCGTTGCCGGTGATGCGAGTGAGCTTGGCTTGAATACGTCTCGCTGAGCACGCAGCAGGGGCGGAGTCGACCGGCATCGCAAAAAGTCCGCCGCCTTTCGGTTTGCTCGGTACCTATATGGTACCTCAAATGATGAAGGGGCTAGGCTGGTATGACCTAACCCCTTCCTTCAATTGGCTCCCCGGGCCGGACTTCGAACCAGCGACAAGGCGGTTAACAGCCGCCTGCTCTACCAACTGAGCTACCGGGGATCAAAGCACCCGGCGGAACCGGGCGCGATTCTCCCTGGAGGCCGGAAGCGGAATCGAACCGCTGTACGAGGATTTGCAGTCCTCTGCATAACCACTCTGCCATCCGGCCGGGCGCCGCCATATAGGCGCGCAATGCGAGCGGGGTCAAGCGGGGCCGGCGCAAAAAGGGTTAGCGGCCCATAGCTGCTGCCGCCAGTGTTGCCGTGCGCCGGCAGTCCCCCATATACTCAGCAGCTTAACGGATCAACGGCGAGGCCGGAAATGGCGCGTGTTACCGTCGAAGATTGCGTGATCAAGGTCCCCAACCGTTTCGAGCTGGTGCTGCTCGCGGCGCAGCGGGCGCGGGAAATCACCTCCGGAGTGCCGCTGTCGATCGACCGCGACGACGACAAGAACCCGGTCGTTGCCTTGCGCGAGATCGCCGACGAGACCGTTCAGCCTGCCGCATCTGAAGGAAGCGGTGGTTCGCGGCATGCAAAAGCATGTCGAGCTCGACGAGCCCGAGGAGACCCAGCGAGCTCGAGGTCGATCCGAGCATGTTCGGGTTGCCTCGCGCCGCCTCGGCGCGCTGCTCGACGAGGAAGGATATGGCGGCCAAGCGCGACGCTTCGAGGATGCGGACATCGAGGATGCGGACGTCGAGGACGAGATCGACGCGGAAGAGGCTGAGGCGGACGAGGATCCGGCGCTCGACGAGGATTTCACCGAAGAAGATGCGCTCGATGATGTGCTGGCGGAAGGACGAGTCGCCGTCGAGGAAGAGGATGGCGAGGAAGTCGCCGACACCCCTGGTGACGAAATCTGGCCGAGGACGATCTGCCCAGTGACGGCGACGAGGAGCTTTGATCGCGGGCGGCGGGCTACGGCCGCCTGCGAGGCCGCGGATGAGCCGGGCGGTTCTGACGCAGTCCGCGAGCCCGGAGGACGATGACACCTGGACGAGACGGCGAGGTGCTCGTCATGATGCGGCAATTCGAGCTGGTCGAGCTCGTCCGCTCCTACGATCCGAACGCCGACGAAGACGCGCTCAACCGCGCCTATGTCTATCTCGATGAAGGCGCATGGCGCGCAATTGCGCGCCTCGGGCGACCCCTATTTTTCGCATCCGGTCGAGGTCGCCGGCATCCTCGCCCAGATGAAGCTCGACAGCGCCTCGATCGTCACCGGGCTGCTGCACGACACGGTCGAGGATACGGTCGCGACGCTCGACGACATCGAGCGGGTGTTCGGTCACGAGATCGCCCGGCTGGTCGACGGCGTGACCAAATTGTCGCGGATCGAGCTGCAATCCGACCAGACCAAGCAGGCGGAAAATTTCCGCAAGCTGGTGCTGGCGATGTCCGAGGACATTCGCGTCCTGCTGGTCAAGCTCGCCGACCGCCTGCACAACATGCAGACCCTGCATTTTATCAAGAACGACGAAAAGCGCCGGCGGATCGCGCGCGAGACGATGGATATCTACGCGCCGTTGGCCGAGCGGCTCGGCATGCAGCGGATGAAGGACCAGCTCGAGGATCTGGCGTTTGCCGAGCTTTATCCCGACGCCCGCGGCAGCATTCTCGGCCCGCCTCGATTTCCTGCGCGACCAGGGTGCGGCGCGTGGTGCCGCGGATCGAGGCCGAGCTGCAGCGCAAGCTCGCCGAAGGCGGGCTTGCCGGGATCGGTGATCACCGGCCGCGAGAAATCGCCCTATTCGATCTGGCGCAAGATGCAGCGCAAGAACGTCGCGTTCGAGCAGCTTTCGGACGTCATGGCGTTCCGCGTTCTGGTCGACGACATCGCCGACTGCTACCACGCGCTCGGCATCATCCACTCGGCCTATCACGTGGTTCCGGGCCGCTTCAAAGACTACATCTCGACCCCGAAGCCGAACAATTACCGCTCGCTGCACACCGGCGTCATCGGCCCCGAGCAGCAGCGCATCGAGGCTCAGATCCGCACCCGCGAGATGCACGAGGTCGCCGAACTCGGCGTCGCCGCGCATTGGAGCTACAAGCAGGGCGCCGGCAAGACCGAAGGGCCGCAATATCGCTGGCTGCGCGAGCTGCTCGACATCCTCGATCACGCTTCGGGGCCCGAGGAATTTCTCGAGCACACCAAGCTCGAGATGTTTCAGGACCAGGTCTTCGCCTTTACCCCGAAGGGCGATCTGATCGCCTTGCCGCGCGGCGCCACCGCCGTCGATTTCGCCTATGCGGTGCATTCGGAGATCGGCGACACCTGCGTCGGCGCCAAGATCAACGGCCGGCTGGTGCCGCTGCGCACCCAGCTCGGCAACGGCGACCAGGTCGAGATCGTCACCTCCAAGGCGCAGCGCCCGTCGCCGACCTGGGAGCGGTTTGTCGTCACCGGCAAGGCGCGCGCCCGCATCCGCCGCTTTATCCGCACCCAGCAGCGCGCCCAATATCTCGATCTCGGCAAGGCGATCGTGCAGAAGGCGTTCCGCCAGGAAGGCCACGAGTTTTCCGAGCGGCCGCTCGAGGCGGTGCTGAAGACGTTCAACTGCCCGGCCGTCGAGGATCTCTACGTGGCGGTCGGGCAGGGGCTGGCCACCGGACGCGCGGTGATCAACGCCGCCTTCCCGCAGCAGCAGGACGCCAAGGCCAAGGTCGTCTCCCTGGCGCGCGCGCGGCGCAAGATTGGCCACAACGACACCGCGGTGGCGATCCGCGGCCTGATCCCCGGCATGGCGCTGCATTTCGCCGGCTGCTGCCATCCGCTGCCAGGCGACCGCATCGTCGGCATCGTCACCACCGGCAAGGGGGTCACGATCCACACGATCGATTGCGACACCCTGGAAAACTTTGCCGACACCCCGGAGCGTTGGCTCGACGTCGCCTGGAGCAGCAGCGAGGCCGATGCGATCCATGTTGGCCGGCTCAACGTCATGATCGCCAACGAGCCCGGCAATCTCGGCAGCCTGACGACGGTGATCGGCAAGCAAGGCGGCAACATCAGCAATCTGAAGATCACCAACCGCTCGTCGGATTTCTTCGAGATCATGCTCGATATCGAAGTCGCCGACGTGAAGCATCTGACGACGATCATCGCCGCGTTGCGCGCCAACCCGGTCATCAACTCGGTCGAGCGGGCGCGCGGCTGACGGTGGCGCCCCGCGACCAAACCAACGGCCGGCGGACGATCTGGGTCAAAGCGAGCCCGATTTGATGATTCTTGGTCTCGGCAGCGACCTGATCGACATTCGCCGGATCGAGCGCACGATCGAGCGCTTCGGCGACCGCTTTCTCGACCGGGTCTTCACCGAAGACGAGCGCGCCAAATGCGATCGGCGCGCCAACCGGGCCGCAAGTTATGCCCGCCGCTTTGCCGCCAAGGAGGCCTGCGCCAAGGCGCTCGGCACCGGCTTTCGCCGCGGCGTGTTTTGGCGCGATCTGGGGGTCGTCAACCTGGCCTCGGGCCGGCCGACGATGCGGCTGACCGGCGGCGCGCAGCGCCGGCTCGACGAGATCACGCCGGCGGGGATGACCGCGCGGCTCGACCTCACCCTGACCGACGAGCCGCCGATCGCCCAGGCAGTGGTGATCATCACCGCGATCCCGACCTCGGGCGGCTGATTGCGCGAAATATTCGCGGCGCCGCCTCTGTTGCGGCAGCGCGCTTGACTTACGGCGGCGCGCTTGGCTTGATCCACCGCCATTAGTCCCGCCAAGGCACGTCATGAAATCCAATCCTGCGCGCAAGGTGATAGCGAAGAAGAAATCAGCGGGTAGTGTTGTCGATACGATAAAGACCGTCGTCTATGCAATTCTGATCGCCTTGGTGGTCCGGACGGTCGCCTATGAGCCGTTCAACATTCCGTCGGGCTCGATGATTCCGACGCTGTTGGTCGGCGATTATTTGTTTGTATCGAAATTTTCCTATGGCTATAGCAGATTTTCGTTGCCATTCGGATTGCCGCTGTTTTCCGGGCGGATCTTCTTCCATCCTCCCGAGCGCGGCGACGTCGTGGTTTTCAAACTGCCGACCGATAATTCGACCGACTACATCAAACGGGTCATTGGCCTGCCCGGCGACGACATCCAGATGAAGAGCGGCAACCTTTACATCAACGACAAAGAGGTGCCGCGCAAGCGCATCGAGGATTATCTTTATCAGGAAGGCGACGGCGCGGTCATTCCGATGAAGCAATATATCGAAACTTTGCCGAATGGACGGCAACACCGGATCATCAAGATCGGCGATGACGGGCCGCTCGATAATACCCAGGTGTACCATGTTCCGCCCGGCGATTATTTTATGATGGGCGACAATCGCGACAATTCGCAGGATAGCCGCGTGTTGTCGGCAGTCGGCTATGTGCCGGCGGAAAACCTGATCGGCAAGGCGCAATTCATCTTTTTCTCGACCGACGGATCGGCGCGTCTGTGGGAAATTTGGAAATGGCCGTTCGCGATCCGCTACAATCGGCTGTTCAACGGGATCGATTAGCGATGCCGGACGAGGATGGCGGCGGTGTCGGTTCCAGCCAGGATCCCGCCGCTTTCATCCGGCATGCGTTGGTGTCCGACGATCTTTCCGAGGTGCTCGGCCACGAGTTTGCCCGCCCGGAGCTTTTGGCCGAGGCTCTGACCCACCCGAGCGCGCTCGTTCGAGAGCGGCGGCGCAGCCGGCGCGCGAACCCGGCAAGCCGCGGGTATGACCGCCTCGAGTTTCTCGGCGACCGGGTGTTAGGCCTGGTCGTCGCCGATCTCCTGTGGCGGCGTTTCGAGAGCGAGCCCGAGGGTCTGCTGACCCGGCGGCATACCCATCTGGTGCGCCGCGAGACCCTGGCGCGGGTCGCCGCAGCGGATCGGGCTCGGGCGCCATCTGGTCTTTTCGCACGCCGAGGCGGCCGCCGGCGCCGCCGCCAATCCCGGGATCCTCGCCGATGCGTGCGAGGCGGTGATCGCCGCGATCTATCTCGATGGCGGACTTGCCGCGGCGGCGAGCTTTGTCCTGCGCTGGTGGGAACCGCTGATCGCCGAAATGGAAGGCCCGCCGCGCGATCCGAAAACCGCATTGCAGGAATGGGCGCAGGCGCGCGGCCAGGGCCTGCCGCTCTATGAGCTGGTGGCGACCAGCGGCCCGGATCACGCGCCGCGCTTCACCGTGGCGGCAAGCTGTGGCCGGCAGCGGCAGCGCCACCGCGACCGCCTCCTCTAAACGCACCGCCGAAGCCGGCGCTGCGGCGGCGCTGCTCGAACAGGTAGCGCCACAGACACTCAAGAGCAGCTAGACGAGAGGCGGTGATGGCTGCAGGGATCGACGAAGGACTGGCGATTATTCGACGTGCCACGGGCCGCGGTCGAGCCGCTGCTGCGTTCGTTGCGCATGGTCAACACCGCGGCCGATGCGCTCTTTTACGATGTCGGCGTGCTGTGGCAGCAGCTGTTTGCACGCGGGATCAGGGTCAGCACCGCGATTAACCCGGCGGCCGCGGGGCGCGGGCAGACCGGCGCGTTCGGGACGATGGCCGCGGATGTCGTCAACCTCAGCGCCCTGACCGATCCCGAGGGCGTGATTCTGGTGGTCGACGCTCAACATGCGCCCTTCATCGAGCGCCACGCCGATGTCCGGGATTTTCTGAAGAGCGGGCTCGAATTCGCCGGCTCCGAGTTGGGTGGTTCGGGCGCGCCCTCGACGTTCCCGGTGAAGACGGTTTCGGTTACCGGGGTCGGCAGCTCGGCGCTCGGTTCGGCCGCCTTCGCCTGGAATGTGTCGGAGGCGCTCGGCGAGCCGGTGGCGGCGATCGTGCCCAGGCTATGGGCTGGCCGACATCGTCCCGCAGGCGCTGAGCGGCTTCTTCGGCTACGGCTTGGCCGATTACCTCCGCGAACTCGGCGAACAGGCGCTGGCGCTGATGGCGCCGCAGATGGCAGTAATCGGGCGCCGTCTTTCGCGATCGATCCCGGAGCGCACGTCGCCGATCGACAGCGAGGGCTCGGCGTTTCGCCGCGGCAGCCCCGAATCCGACATCCTGCACGCGATTTTCGAGCATGCGCCGCAGATCACTCGCCTCTATGGCCACAGCAAGGGTTCGCTGTGCATTGGCGACGCGATTGCCGGTCTCCGCCCGGATCGGGCGAAAGCGCTTGAAATCACGACCTTTTCGGCCGTTATCCAGGAGGAATCACCCGCCCGGTTCGCGCAGATCCTTGGCCGCATCGACCCCCTCGGCCAGCTCAATTCCTGGGGTAATCTGCCGGAGCGATGGATCGAGGCGTGGCACAGCACCAACACGATGTTGCCGTTGACGGTCCCCGTGTCAAAGCTGACAGCGGAGGGACTGCAATCGGCCCCGCACCCAGCGCCGGGCTAGTGAGCGTGACCCGCATGGCTGATCGGTGCAGCCGGAAATTGCGCGACCCGGGCAGCGGCGGCGGCGAGTGCCGCGGGATCGGGCAGCGCGTCGGGGCCGCTGAGTGTCCAGCGGGCGCGCAGATTGCCGGCCCGGTCGAGCAGTAGATCGGTCTCGCCGCCGTCATCGCCGGCGCGGAACAGCGCCAGAGCTTGCCGCGACATCGGCGGAGACACCGACGAGCGGCGCGGAGGTTTCCGTTTCGACAGGCGCCGGGGCAGAGGCGAGATCGACTGCCAGGATTTGCAGCCTGGCCGCGATTTGCTTTTGCGCCGCTGCCAGCTGCGCCAAGCGTGCCGCGGGCGGGGGCCGGCTAAACAGCGCGAGTAGGGCCGGCCCGGTCTCCAGAATGCCGCTCAAGGTCTGCTGCCGGCCACCCGATTCGAAGGCGAAATCGGGGATCGTGGACATCGCGGCGGTCGAGACCTGCGGCCCGACCTGACGGGCCAAGACGCCGGCGGCGCGGGCGCGGATGAAATTGATCACGTCCCACCGGTCGGCCGGGCTCATGATCCCGGCGAAACCGGGCATGACGCCGTTGTCGCGGCCGTTGCTGACCCACCAGAAAAGATCGCCCGGGGTATGCGCGAACAGATGCGGTGCGGTCAGATCGGCCGGGCGGACGGTCAGGCTGGCGGCGGCGGGGCCGTCGCCCTTTGCCGCCGACGCCATGGCAGAGGGCGCAGTTCTCGGCGTAGAGACGGGCGCCGTGCTCAACCGAGGCGGCGGCGTAGGGCTCGGCCGGGGCGTAGAAGCTCGTCGGATAGGCGGGCTCGATCGCCGGTCGCAGCAACCAGCGCGCCTAGGGCGACGCAAGTCGCGAGCCCGCCCCACGCCGCCATCATCGCCCGATAGCGCCCGGCGGCGGCCGTGGCCACGCCGGTGATCGCCAAGATGGCCGCGAGCGCCGTCAGGATCGCCAAGAGCATTTGCGGACCGGCCGGGCAGCGCGCCAAGCTCGAGCCGGAACGGCAATGGCCAGCCGGGTTCGGTGTGGAGCCCCGGCGGCAGAATGCCGAGGACGGCGACGATGCAGAGAACGCAAAGGCCGAGACCGGCCTCGACCAGCGCGTTGCGCCGCAGATGGCCGAGCGCGCGCCTGGATCAGCGGCCGGCGCTCCGACCGACGCCCGGCAGCCAGACGCGGCGTCATGCGCAGCAAATTGACTGCGGCGAATGTCACCATCGTCAGCGAAAATCGCGATCTTGGCGAGCAGCAGCCGGCCGTATTCGGTGCCGATCAGAGCGGGGACGGTGCCGGCGAGAAACCAGGTGTTGACGAGCCCGGCGGTGAACAGAATCACGACGCTGATCGCCGCCAGGATCGAAAATCGCACCACCGCCCGCCGGGCCGCTGACGCATCAGGGATCGCCGCTTCTGCGAGTTTCGGCCAACAGCAGCGCCAGCGGAATCAGCGAGCCAACCCAGGCGCCGGCGGCGAGCAGATGGAGCATGTCGGCGGCGAGGTGCAGGTCGCCGGGCCGGCCGGGCGTCGCCCCGCCATGCCCGGCCCAGGCGAGGGAGGCGAGCATCGCGGCGGCAAACGCAAGCCCACCCCAGCGCCACAACCACCCGCGCCAGCTCTGCGGCATCAGCAGCAAAACCGCCAAAACCACGGCGAGAACAAATCGCAAGACCCAGATTTGCCCGAACCGGGTGCGGGTCAGCACGGTCGCCACGACCCCTTGCGTCAGCGTGGCGGCGATCGGCTGACCGCTCATCTGCGCCGAAACGAACAGCAGCCACGCGGCGCCCGAGAGCAGCGCCAGCGCGAGGCTTGCCCAGGCGAGCAGCGACAAGCCGTCGGTGCAGCCTCGGCGATGCCCCCGAGCCGACGACAAAGCAGAGAAAGGCGAAGACCCCGGCCAGCGATATCGTCGAGGCGTAGTGAACCGCACGCGCCGCAATCAGGAAGCTTTCCATCGCTTCGTCCGCTGCCCTTTGCCTTGCGCTACCAACCCAAGCCGCTCATCCGCCACCGACCGTGAAGATGAAATGGCCTGTGGTCGTATGGGTGTCGACGGAGAGGGCGTGCCAGGCGACGGTGTAGGTGCCGGGCGGCAGCGGCTTCAGCGGCACCCGCAGCTCGGTCGGATCTTTCGCATCGACCTGGGCCGGGCCCGCTATCGACGGGTTGCCCGCTTGGTCGGTCACCGTCGCCGTGGTGAAAGCCGGTTCGAGCTGCTGCGTGAACCACATCGTCACGGCGGCGGGCGCCGTCGGCACCGAACTGCCGACCGCCGGGCTGGCATGATCGAGAAAGGCGTGCGCCTGCACGGTGCGCGCCCCGAGGGCGACGGCGGCGGCGAGGACCGCGGCGGCCACAATCTATCCGTGCGTTCACCATTGGGAGATCGGCCTGCCGATGCTGTTGGGGAACAGATCATCGAGATAGAAGTGCAGCTGCACGACGCCGCCGATCCCGTGCCCCGACAGGCTGTTGGTCGGGATGATCATCTCCGCGCCGACCTGGAAATATTGCCCCGCCCAGATCACCCCGGGCTGCACCGTTCCGGTCGTCGTGCCGCTGTGGCCGCGGTTGAACGGCGAGGTCAGCGCGAATTCGACAAGCGGGATCATGCGGTTGAACGGCGGCCCCAGCCCGATGTCTTTGACCTCGCTCTGCAGATAGGGAATGCTGTATTCGACCGCGAACCCGTAAAAGACGCTGTTCGGGTTGGGCATGCCCGTTGGTTTCCGTCTCGGTCGGAAAGTTGAGGCTGATATTGCCGGTCAGCGCGAACGGCCGCAGCCAGGGCAGCGAATTGGGCAGATCGCCAAAGCCTTTGCCGAAGTCGAAGGTCGGCGACAGGGTGGTGAAGGCGGGCGCGCCCGCCGCCAGGTTGCCGGTATTTCCCCAGGTCACGTCGAGTGCGGCGAGCGCCATCGCCTCGTGCGGCGCGTTGATGAACAGCTGGTATTGCGTGCCGGTGGTCAGACCCGTCCAGCCCGGTCTGCGTGCGGCATGCCCGGGATGCGGGTATGGGCCCAATCGCTGCTGAGGGTGAAGTCCCAATTGGGGGTGATCAGCATCGACAGATCGCTGCCGATATCGAGTTCGCGCGAGCCGTCGCTCTGGGTCGGGTTGAGGGTGACGGTCGGCAGCGAGCTCTCATCGGCGACAAATGGGTCGTCGGTCAGGATCGTGGCCGGAAAAAAGCGGTCGCCGGCAAAGCCGTGCGCCATGGCCTCGGCGCCCGGCAGCAGCGCCGCCACGGCCGCGGCGGCGAGGCCGCGGCAAAATACGCGGTGCATGATCGTGCTCCCAAAGAATCGCAGAGTGCCGGATCGCCGCGGATGCGGTTCCGGCGGGTTCGGCTATGTGGTCGGGTCAGCCGATGCGATCGGGGGAGCGCGGGAGCGGTAGGCGGTTGCCGGCGCGCGCGGGCGGCTCGCTGGCTATCGCTGCGAGCAGGATCGGAGCCTCGACGCGGATCGGAACCGACAGCGGGACGGTGGCGGCCGGGGCGAAGCCGGCGAGGGTGCCGAGCGAACTGCAGACCGCGCAATCCGGATGATGGTGTTTGCCGTGACCGCCGGTCTTGCCGCCGGATGGGGCGTCTTCGTCGTTATGCCCGGTTACCAGCGCCAGCAACCGCCAGCTCGAAATCATGCTCGGCGGCGCTCGGAGCTTCCCGGTGTGTTGCGGTTTCGAAAGTGTGGGCGAGGTCGAAGGCGAGATGAATAGGGACGAGCGCGTTGAAGCCCAGCGCGATCACGCCGAGCCACGCGGCGATGGCCCCGAGCCTCAGCCGGTTTGGCTGCATGGCAACCCGTCCCCCGAGCAGGCGCACGACAACCGCGGGCGCCTGCGATCGAGATTAAGGAGCGGCCGACAACTTGTCTATGCCGTGCCGCTTGTTGCTTACCGGCCGGGAGATACCGTAACGTGGCGACGATCGGCGATCGCCGAGCGAGGTGCAGGGAGACCTGTGGTGAGGTCCCGGGACATCGAGCGTGCGCTGGCGCGGGCGCAACAGATCTGCGCGAGCGCGGGGTGCGATTGACGCCGGTGCGGCGGCGAGTGCTGCAACTGATCCTGGCCGCCGACCAGCCGATCGGCGCCTATGCGCTGCTCGCCGAGCTGCAACGCGAGCGCGGCAAGCTCGGTCCGCCGACAGTCTATCGCGCGCTCGACTTCCTGCTCGCCGCCAAGCTGATCCACAAGATCGAGAGCGTCAGCGCCTTTATCGCCTGCGGCGATGTCGAGCATCCGCACGAAAGCCAGTTCATGATCTGCGACGATTGCGGCGCGACCGAGGAGATCCGGGACGACGAGATCGTCGCGAGCCTGCGCCGGCTCGGCGAAGGTCGCGGCTTTGCCGTCGCCCGGCAGGTGATCGAGGCGCGCGGGCTCTGCCCCGCCTGCCGCGCCGCGCACCGCTGACCCCGGTTTGCTGCTCCTGCAGCAGAATCAGCAGCGACGGAGCGAACTTTTCCGGCACGATTTCGGCTCGCTCGAGCCGATCCCGCCACCCGACAAATTGCCGTTCCGAGCCGATTTGGCGCGAACCGGCACCTTGTAATCCTTAACTCGATTATGCGGGGTAACTCTTTACCCGGATCATGCTAAAATGTCAAAATTAAATTGTGGATATCACAATATCCGTCTGCAACTTCGGCAGTATACGGTCACCGTCAGCCATGCACCCTATCTCTGCGCCCGGGCTCGCTGCCGCCGCCGCTTGGCCTTCAGCTTGGCCTTGTGCCGGGCCGCACGCTCACGGGTTCGTGGTTGCCGCACTATTGCTCTCTTCATGGCGCCCTCGTGTTCCTCGTTCACGATCCCCGCCGTGGACGTCATGCCTGGATCAGGCTCAACCGCCCTCGCGATCTCGAGAAAAATTGGGGCGAGTGATCGGATTTGAACCGACGACATCCAGATCCACAATCTGGCGCTCTAACCAACTGAGCTACACCCGCCGCCGGGGTGGAGGTAGCGGTTCGTGCCCAACCGTCAAGGTCGGGCGTCAGGGTCGGGCTTCCCGGCGCCAGGCGGGAAGCCCACATTTCGGCGATGACGATCTCCCCCGAGGGCTGGCGGCGGCGCGCGCTGTTGACGCCGCAGCAGATGGGCGAAGCGGACCGCGCGACGATCGCCGGCGGCGTCTCCGGCATCGCGCTGATGGAGAAGGCAGGCGAGGCGGTCGCCGATGCCGTCTCGCGGCGCTGGCCACCGCGACCGGTCGCGGTGCTGTGCGGGCCGGGAAACAACGGCGGCGACGGCTTTGTCGCCGCCCGGATTCTGGCCGGGCGCGGCTGGAAGGTGCGGGTGGCGCTGCTGGGCGATAGGGCCGCATTGCGCGGCGACGCCGCGGAAGCGGCCGCGCGCTGGCCGGGCGCGGTCGAACGGCTGGCTCCCGAGGCGCTCGACGATGCCGGCTTGGCGATCGACGCGATCTTCGGCGCGGGCTGGCGCGGCCGATCGAGGGTGTGGCGAAGGACGTCATCGAGGGCGCTGAGCGCGCGCGGGTTACCGGTTGTGGCGGTCGACGTCCCGAGCGGGATCGACGGCGCCAGCGGAGAGATCCGCGGGGCCGCACCGCGGGCGGCGGTGACGGTCACGTTCTTCCGCAAAAAACCGGGCCATCTGCTGCTGCCGGGGCGGATCTGGTGCGGCGAGACGGTGCTGGCACAGATCGGCATTCCCGACGCGGTGCTCGATCATATCGCGCCCGATACCGCCGAGAACGACCCCGCCTGGTGGCTCGCGGAGCTTCCCCACCCCAGCCCTGACAGCCACAAATACACCCGCGGCCACGCGCTGGTGGCCGGCGGGGCGGTGATGACGGGGGCGGCTCGCCTGGCATCGCGCAGCGCGGCTCGGCTCGGCGCCGGGCTCGTCACCGTCGCCGCTCCCGAAGCCGCATTCCCGATCTATGCCGCGGCGCTGACCGGGGTCATCGTCCATCCGATCGCCGGGCTCGACGATTTTAGGGCGTTGCTCGCGGACAAGAGACGAAACGCCGCGCTGATCGGCCCCGGCGCGGGGTCGGCGCCGAGACCCGCGACAAGGTCTTGGCGATCCTCGAAGCCGGCAAGCGGGCGGTGCTCGATGCTGACGCGCTGACCTCGTTCGCCGCCGACCCGCAGGCCTTATTGGCGGCGATCCGTTCGCCGGTGGTGATGACGCCGCATGACGGCGAATTTGCGCGCCTGTTCGACACGAGCGGAAGCAAGCTCGAGCGGGCGCGGCGCGCGGCGCGGCAGAGCGGCGCGGTCGTCGTGCTGAAAGGCGCCGACACGGTGATCGCCGCGCCCGACGGCCGGGCTCGCGATCAACGCCAACGCGCCGCCCGACCTGGCGACGGCGGGCAGCGGCGATGTTCTCGCCGGAATGGTGCTGGGGCTCTTGGCGCAGGGCATGGAGCCGTTCGCGGCGGCCGCGGCGGCGGTGTGGCTGCACGGCGACGCCGCCGACCGAATCGGTGCAGGGCTCGTCGCCGAAGACCTCGTCGAGGGACTGGCGCCGGCGTTGCGGCGGTGTGGCGCACAAGCGCACGGCCGGTGCGCTTCGGGGTTGACGGCCGCTGATTCGTCGCGTCTCTGTCTGGCTCCGCCACAGCCGCTATGGCCGCCATGAACGATCGCGCTCCGGCCGGTTTCTTCGAGGGAGTCTTCGACCGGACCTTAACCAATTTGCGCAGCGCGTGGCGCGACATCGCCCTGTCGGCGCGCGGCGTGTTGACCCGCACGCCGCGGCCCGAGCTTTCCGGCGACGATATCGGCCGGTTGCGCGAGCAGATGCTGAGCTGCCTCGATGGGCGCGGCGGCGAGGTTACGGCGCGGGCGCGGGCAGCCGATCTAGGCCGCACTTATCTGTCGCTCGACGCGGACGGGCGCGAGCGGTTTCTGCGGCTGCTCGCCGGAGAATTCGACGTCGATCGCGCGCGAGATCGATCGCTGCTGCGCGGTATTGGCCAAGGCCGGCGGACCGGCCGAGCGCGCCGCCGCCGAGCGCGATCTGCGCAATGCGCTGGAACCGCCGCGCATCACCCTGCTGCGCCAATTCAACGCACTGCCCGAGGGGGTCAAGTTCCTGGTCGACCGCCGCGCCGAGCTGCTCGATCTGGGGCAGCACGATCCGATGCTGCACGGGCTGGAAGAAGATCTGAAGCGGCTGCTCGCCAATTGGTTCGACATCGGCTTTCTCGAATTGAAGCGGATCGGCTGGGAATCGCCGGCGGCATTGCTCGAAAAGCTGATGGCGTACGAGGCGGTTCATGAGATCCGCAGCTGGACCGACCTGAAGAACCGGCTCGAGGCCGACCGCCGCTGCTTCGCCTTTTTTCACCCGCGCATGCCCGACGAGCCGCTGATCTTTGTCGAGGTGGCGCTGGTCGCGGGCATGGCGAGCGATGTCAACTCGTTGCTCGACGAGGCCGCCCCGATCGGCGATCCGCAGGCCGCCGACACCGCGATCTTCTACTCGATCTCGAACTGTCAGCAGGGTCTCGCCGGGATCAGCTTTGGCGATTTTCTGATCAAGCGCGTGGTCGACGCCTTGGCGAGAGACCTGCCCCGCCTGAAGGTGTTTGCAACCTTGTCGCCGGTGCCGGGGTTCCGCGCCTGGCTCGATCGGCAGCAACAGGTCGCCCCGGGCGGCCTGTTGCTGCCGGCCGAGCGCAGTGTGATCGAAGGCCTCGGCGAGGGGGTCGCCGAACGAGATCTTCCGGCGTTGCTCGACCGCCCGGATTGGCATGCCGAGCCGCAGCTTACCGAGGCGTTGCGGGAGCCGCTGCTGCGCCTTTGCGCACGCTATCTGTTGCGCGAGCGCACCGTGGCCGGCCGGGCGCTCGACCCGGTGGCTCATTTTCACCTGAGCAACGGGGCCCGGGTCGAACGCCTGAATTGGCTGGGCGACGTCTCGGCGAAGGGCCTGCAACAATCCGCCGGAATTATGGTCAACTATGTGTACCGGCTCGGTGATATCGAGGCCAACCACGAGGCCTATCGCGGTGAGGGGCGGTTCGCCGCCTCGTCTACACTGCGCGGCCTCGCGCGGACCGGCTGATCCCTCTCGCCGCAAAACCCGGTGGGCGCGGATGCGGAGAATACCTTGATTGGAGGCAATTGTCCGACCAAGTCAGTGGGCCATTCGATGCTGGAGCGCATGCGGCCTTTCTAGGTAACCGAGGACGTCTATGTTAAGAACCCCGCCTCAGCCGGGCCGGATTGGCCGCTCCGGTCGATTGCCGCGGCGGGCGTGGCGGAACTGGCAGACGCACTGGATTTAGGTTCCAGCGATGCAAATCGTGGGGGTTCAAATCCCCCCGCCCGCACCAAGGTGCGCAAAGATTATTATCGAGAGGCTGTTGCCGATGAAGGGCTTGTTGTCGATCGCGCGGAACCGACTATGGTTGGATCGCGCGACGGAATGGCGGATCGAGCGGCGGGCGTCGCCCGGCGATGATGGCAGGACTGCGGGCCTCGTCTCATGCAAGTGACCGAAACCAGCGCCGACGGTCTCAAGCGTGAGTTTCGCATTGTGGTTCCCGCGGGCGAACTCGAGGACAAGGTCGTCAGCCGCCTCGACGAGCTCGGGCGCACCATCCGCCTGCCGGGCTTCCGCCCCGGCAAGGTCCCGATGCAGATTCTGCGCCGTCGTTATGGCCCCTCAGTACTGGGCGAGGTGGTGGAGAGCACCGTCCAAGGGAGCTCGGAGGACACGATCCGCGAGCACAATTTGCGGCCGGCGCTGCCGCCCAAGGTCGACATCGTGTCGTTTAGCGAAGGCGCCGATCTCGAATACAAGATGCTTATCGAGGTCCTTCCCGAAATCCCGGAGCCGAACTTTTCCGATCTGGGCATCGAGCGGCTAATCGTCGAGGTGCCCGAAGAGAGCGTCGATGCCGCGATCGCGCGGATCGCCGAGCAGCAGCGCAAATCCGAGCCAGTCGAGCGGCCGGCCCAAAGCGGCGATATCATCGTCGTCGATGTCGAGGGGCGGGTAGGCGACCGGGAAATTCCCGGCGCCAGCGGCAAGGACCGCCAGATCATGCTGGGTTCCGGCAGCTTCATCCCCGGTTTCGAAGAACAGCTGATCGGGGCGGCGGCCGGCGAGCACCGCACGGTTCATGTGACCTTCCCCGAGGATTATGCGGCCACCGAGCTTGCCGGCAAGCAGGCCGAGTTCGCGGTTGATGTGAAGGAGGTGCGCGAGCGCGCGCCGATCGCAATCGACGACGAGCTCGGCAAAGCGGTTGGGCTCGAAAGCCTCGCCGAGTTGCGCCAGGAGGTGCAGCAGCAGATGGAGCGCGATTACGCGGTGGCCTCGCGTCTGCGTCTGAAGCGGGCGTTGCTCGACAAGCTCGCGGAGCGATACGGTTTTGCAGTCCCGCCTGGTATGGTAGAACTCGAGTTTAATAATATCTGGGCGCAGCACCAAGCCGAGCAGGAGCGCCAAGGCGGGCGCGACGGGGACAACGGGGCGGAGGCCGCGCCGGTCAGCGGCGGGGCGACGATGGAAGCCGCCGAGGCGCCGGCAGCAGCGGGTCCGAGTTCGGAGGGCGAGCCCGCGGCCGGCGCGGAAACGGCCGACGCCGAGGCCGAAGTTGGCACCGAGGGCGGCGAGGAGAACCTCAAGGGCGAATACAACAAAATTGCCGAGCGCCGGGTGCGCCTTGGCCTGTTGCTCGCCGAGGTCGGCCGCAGCAACAATATCACGGTGACCCAGGAGGAGATCAATCAGGCGATCACCCGCGAGGTCCGCCGGCATCCCGGCTACGAGCGCCAGGCTCTGGAGTTCTACCGCCAGAATCCGGAGGCCGTGGCCAATTTGCGCGCCCCAATCTTCGAGGACAAAGTCGTCGACTTTATCGTCGAGCTGGCCAAGGTTGACGAACGTCGGGTGACCCCGCAGGAGTTGCTGGCGCTACTCGATCCCGACGCCGAGACGCGCCGGCGCGGAGAGCGCGAACCTAGAGCTGATCAACGCTATGCGCCGCCTGTGCGGCGTTGCCGAGGAGACCGCAATGTCGGACTATTTCGAACAATACATGAATAACCTGGTGCCGATGGTCGTCGAGCAGACCAACCGCGGCGAGCGCGCCTACGACATCTATTCGCGCTTGCTCAAGGAGCGCATCATCTTCCTCGTTGGGCCGATCCATGACGCCGTATCCAGTCTGATCTGTGCCCAGCTATTGTTCTTGGAGGCGGAAAACCCGAACAAGGACATCAATTTCTACATTAACTCGCCGGGTGGGGTGGTCACCTCCAGCTTGGCGATCTACGACACCATGCAGTACATCCGCTCGCCGGTTGCCACGGTGTGCATCGGTCAGGCCGCGTCCGCGGGTTCGCTGTTGCTGGCCGCCGGCGCCGCCGGTAAGCGCTTTTCGCTGCCGAACTCACGGATCATGATCCATCAGCCTTCGGGCGGGGCCCAGGGCCAGGCGACCGACATTGAGATTCAGGCGCGCGAAATCCTGGCGCTCCGCGCGCGGCTCAACGAGATCTATGTCAAGCATACCGGCCAGCCGCTCGAAGCGATCCAGACTGCGCTCGAGCGCGACAAATTCCTGTCTCCAATCGAAGCCAGGGAGTTTGGCCTGATCGACGAAGTCGTTGAAAACCGCCCCGGCCGCGACGAGTTGGAAAAAGGGTTCAAATAACACAGGGGCCCGCGCCAGCGAGGGCAACCCGCCGCCGGACGATTATGATTAAGTAGTTGTTGATGACCCGCGAGCACATATACTCGGTCCAGGATCGGGCGTCGCGGCGGCGTCCGGGCCGCGAGGGACGAGCGGTTTGCGCCGTGCAGCCCGGTCGCCGAGGCGGGGAAGAAGAGGCTGGAGAGGCCGGTTGCGGCCGATGACGGAGTGGCGATGACCAAATCCAGCGGCAGCGACTCGAAGAATACGCTCTACTGCTCCTTTTGCGGCAAGAGCCAGCACGAGGTCAGGAAGCTGATCGCCGGACCGACCGTATTCATCTGCGACGAATGCGTCGAGCTGTGCATGGACATTATCCGCGAAGAGCACAAGACGACGCTCGTCAAGTCGCGCGACGGAGTGCCGGGGCCGCGCGACATCTGCAAGGTTCTCGACGATTATGTGATCGGTCAGGACCACGCCAAACGAGTGCTCTCGGTCGCCGTGCACAACCATTACAAGCGGCTCGCGCACGGCGCCAAGGCCAATGACGTCGAGTTGGCGAAATCGAACATCCTGCTGGTCGGGCCGACGGGCTCGGGCAAGACTTTGCTCGCTCAGACCCTGGCGCGGATCATCGACGTGCCTTTCACCATGGCCGACGCCACCACCCTGACCGAGGCCGGTTATGTCGGCGAGGACGTCGAAAACATCATCCTGAAGCTGCTGCAGGCTGCCGATTACAACGTCGAGCGGGCGCAGCGCGGGATCGTCTATATCGACGAGGTCGATAAGATCTCGCGCAAATCCGACAATCCCTCGATCACTCGCGACGTCTCGGGCGAGGGGGTGCAGCAGGCGCTGCTCAAGATCATGGAAGGAACGATCGCCTCGGTGCCGCCGCAGGGTGGGCGAAAGCATCCGCAGCAGGAATTCCTTCAGGTCGATACCACAAACATCCTGTTCGTGTGCGGCGGGGCCTTTTCCGGGCTGGAAAAGCTGATCGCGCAGCGGCGCCAGGGCACCTCGATCGGGTTTGGCGCCGAAGTGCGGGGCCCGGACGAACGTAAGACCGGCGAAATCCTGCGAGACCTGGAGCCGGAGGATTTGCTGAAATTCGGCCTGATTCCCGAATTCGTCGGCAGGCTGCCGGTGGTGGCGACGCTGGACGATCTCGACGAGGGGACTCTGGTCGACATTCTGACCAAGCCGAAGAACGCGCTGGTCAAGCAATATCAGCGGCTGTTCGAGATGGAGGATGTGAGGCTCGAGCTCAACGAAGAAGCGCTGAAGGCGATCGCCCGTAAGGCGATCCTGCGCAAGACCGGGGCCCGCGGCCTACGCTCGATCATGGAATCGATTCTGCTCGAATCGATGTTCGACCTGCCTAGTCTCGTTGGTGTCAGCGAGATCGTCATCAATCGCGAGGTCGTCGAGGGGCGGACCAAGCCGCTCCACATCTACTCCGATCGGCGCGGCGATGTCGGCACCGGCGACTGATCCATGCAGGGGTGCGGCCTGGTGCGACGGCAGCCGACTTGACTGCCGGCGAAACCGGGCCAACCTAGAGATGGCATGCCTGTTCTCCGCCGCTCGGCTCGTCCCGGGACGGCGCCATGAAAAAGAGGGCTTATGTTAGAACTCGTGCGCGGCGCGCTTTATCCCGTCCTTCCCCTTCGCGACATCGTCGTCTTCCCACACATGATCGTGCCGCTATTCGTCGGGCGCGAAAAATCGGTGCGGGCGCTCGAGGATGTGATGAAGGATGACAAGCAGATCCTGCTCGTCACCCAGAAGAACGCGGCGCAGGACGATCCCGAAACCGCCGACATCTATACGGTCGGCACCGTCGGCACTGTCCTTCAGTTGTTGAAGCTGCCGGATGGTACGGTAAAGGTGCTGGTTGAGGGGGCTCGGCGCGCCCGGATAACCCGCTTTGCCGAGAACGAGGCATTCTTCCAGGCTTATGCCGATCCGATCGTCGAGAAGGCGGGCGAGCCGCAGGAGACGGCGGCGCTGGCGCGCACCGTGGTGTCGCAGTTCGAGCAGTACATCAAGCTCAACAAGAAGATCCCGCCGGAGGTTCTGGTCTCGATCAACCAGATCGACGACTCGGCCAAGCTTGCCGACACTGTCGCTTCCCATCTGAGCTTGAAGATTCCTGAGAAGCAGGAGCTGCTTGAAACCGAAGCGGTATCCGAGCGGCTCGAAAAGGTATTCGGCTATATGGAAGGTGAGATCGGCGTCCTTCAGGTCGAAAAACGGATCCGTAATCGCGTCAAGCGCCAAATGGAGAAGACGCAGCGCGAATACTACTTAAACGAACAGATGAAGGCGATCCAGAAGGAGCTCGGCGAGGGTGAGGATGGCCGCGACGAGATGGCCGAGCTCGAAGAGAGGATCAATAAGACTGCTTTCTCCAAGGAGGCGCGCGACAAGGCGGCAGCCGAACTCAAGAAGCTCAAGAGCATGAGCCCGATGTCGGCTGAGGCGACCGTGGTGCGCAACTATCTCGACTGGCTGTTGTCGGTGCCATGGCACAACCGCACCAAGATCAAGCGCGACATCAAGGCCGCCGAAAAGGTGCTCAACGCCGACCATTTCGGGCTGGAAAAGGTCAAGGAGCGCATCCTCGAATATCTCGCCGTCCAGCAGCGCATCAGGAAGATGAAGGGCCCGATCCTGTGCCTAGTCGGCGCGCCCGGCGTCGGCAAAACCTCGCTCGGCAAGTCGGTCGCGCGCGCCACCGGACGCAACTTCGTGCGCATGTCGCTGGGCGGGGTGCGTGACGAAGCCGAAATTCGTGGCCACCGGCGGACTTATATCGGCTCGATGCCAGGCAAGATCCTGCAAGGGATGAAGAAGGCAAAGTCGTCGAATCCGCTCTTCCTGCTCGACGAGGTCGACAAGCTCGGCGCGGATTGGCGTGGCGACCCTTCCTCGGCTCTGCTCGAAGTGCTCGATCCGGAGCAGAACGGAGCATTCAACGATCACTATCTCGAAGTCGACTACGACCTGTCGGACGTCATGTTCGTCACGACCGCAAACACCTTGCGCATCCCGCAGCCGCTTATGGACCGGATGGAGATCATCCGAATCCCCGGCTACACCGAGGATGAGAAGGTCGAGATCGCGCGCCGCCACCTGATTCCCAAGCAGATGACCGCACACGGCATCCGCAAGACCGAGTGGAGCATCAGCGAAGACGCGATCCGCGATCTCATTCGCCACTACACGCGTGAAGCTGGAGTCCGCAATCTCGAGCGCGAAATCGCCAACCTCACCCGCAAGGCGATCAAAGACATTCTGATGAAGAAGACCCAGCGGGTCGCCGTGACGCGCCGCAACCTGGAGAAATACGCCGGGGTCCGGCGGTTCAGGTTCGGCGAGGTCGAGGTCGAGGATCTGGTTGGGATCACGACGGGGCTCGCCTGGACCGAAGTAGGCGGCGAGTTGTTGACGATCGAGGCGGTGACCTTGCCCGGCAAGGGTCGGGTCACGGCGACGGGGAAGCTGGGCGACGTAATGAAGGAATCGGTTCAAGCGGCCGAAAGCTTCGTCAAGTCGCGCAGCCACGCCTTTGGCATCAGGCCCTCGGTGTTCGAAAAGCGCGACATCCATGTACATGTGCCGGAGGGTGCGACGCCTAAGGACGGCCCGTCAGCCGGCGTCGCGATGGTGACTTCGATCGTCTCGGTGCTGACCGGTATTCCGGTCAAGAGCGACATAGCAATGACCGGCGAGATCACTCTGCGCGGCCGGGTGCTGCCGATCGGCGGCCTCAAGGAGAAGCTGCTGGCGGCGCTGCGCGGTGGGCTGAAGACCGTGTTGATCCCGCAAGACAACGAGAAGGATCTCGCCGAGATTCCCGATAACGTGAAGCGCGGGTTGAAGATCATCCCGGTCAGGACGGTGGATGAGTTGCTCGGCAACGCACTCGCGGCGCCGCTGACGCCGGTGGCTTGGTCGGAAGACGGCGAGCCGCCGCCGGTAATTCCCGGATCGGGAGAGGAGCGCTCCGGGCTTGTAACTCATTGATTGAATCGGTCGACCGCGCTCTCGCATGCGCCGGACTGCATTCACGCTACCGCGAATGTCGTGTAATGCTTAAGAAACGCTTCGATTTTTGGTTCTTGCGAGCGGTTGACCGATGACTGGCCGCGTTCTAAACTCCTCGGCGAATAATCCAGGGATCTCGCACACTCGCGCAGGGGGGTAGCCCGTGAACAGGAATGAGCTTGTCGATAGCGTCGCCAGCAAGTCGGAATTGAGAAAGTCGGAGGCGAGTCGGGCTGTCGACGCTGTGTTCGACGCGATCGTCGAGGCCTTGAAAGGGGGCGATGAGGTTCGCCTCGTCGGGTTCGGTACGTTTTCGGTTGCGGCGAGGGCAGCTTCTGAAGGGCGCAATCCGCGGACCGGAGAGAAGATCAAGATTGCCGCGTCGAAGCAGCCCAAGTTCAAGCCAGGCAAGGGATTGCGCAACTCGTTGAATTGACGCCGGGGTATCGGCGTCGTGAACCCGCCCCAAACCGGGCGCAAGATCGCGCGAGAGGGCGATTAGCTCAGTCGGTAGAGCACCTCGTTTACACCGAGGGGGCCGGGGGTTCGAGTCCCTCATCGCCCACCATAGGACGCGAGCGGGATCTGCGCGATGGATTTGGTCGGCGGAGCCATGCGAATGAGCGGATCGGCATCCGCCGCCGCCGATAGCGAAATGGCTCACACGGATCGGATGCTCCCGGCTTGACACCTTGGGGCGGGGGGGATAAGGGTGCCCGTCCCGGTCGTGGGCCGAGGGGGCGTAGCTCAGTTGGTTAGAGCGCCGGCCTGTCACGCCGGAGGTCGCGGGTTCGAGCCCCGTCGCTCCCGCCATTGACCGTGGATCGCTGCAGGTTATGGCGCTGCACAATTTGGCGTCGTGACCCGGTTTCGCGACGAGACGATCCGGCCTATATCAATAGTCGGTTCGAACGATCGGGCTGTGCCCTCTGCGGGTTGGAGCACGGCGGTAATCCCGGCCGGAGGTCGTCGATGAATATCTTGCTACGCGAATACTTTCCGATCCTGGTCTTCCTTGTGATTGCCGGTGTGGTCGCGGTGGCAATGGTCGCGGGTTCGCTCGTCCTCGCCCGGCAGCGGCCCGACAGCGAAAAGCTGTCGCCCTACGAGTGCGGCTTCGAGCCGTTCGAGGACGCGCGGATCCGTTTTGACGTGCGCTACTACCTCGTCGCCATCCTGTTCATAATCTTCGATCTGGAGGTCGCCTTCCTATTTCCGTGGGCAGTATCGCTCGGTGATATCGGGATGTTTGGTTTCTGGTCGATGGTGGTCTTCCTCGGTGTACTGACCGTCGGCTTTATCTATGAGTGGCGCAAAGGGGCCTTGGAATGGGAGTGATTGACCGGCCGATCGGCCTCGTCCCCGCCGCGTCGGTTCCTCCGGGCGAGGACCAGGCCCTGCTGCTGGCGGCGACCGATGAAGTCCAGGACAAGGGGTTCATCGTCGCGACGCTCGATAACCTCGTCAATTGGGCGCGCAGTGGTTCGCTGTGGCCGATGACCTTCGGGCTGGCTTGCTGCGCCGTCGAGATGATGCATACCGGAGCCAGCCGTTATGATCTCGACCGCTTCGGCGTGGTCTTTCGCGCCAGCCCGCGCCAGTCCGACGTGATGATCGTCGCCGGCACCTTATGCAACAAGATGGCGCCGGCATTGCGCAAAGTCTATGACCAGATGGCGGAGCCGCGCTGGGTGATCTCGATGGGCTCGTGCGCCAATGGCGGTGGCTATTACCATTATTCCTATTCAGTGGTGCGTGGCTGCGATCGGATCGTGCCGGTCGACGTCTATGTGCCGGGTTGCCCGCCGACCGCCGAGGCGTTGCTCTACGGCGTCCTGCTGCTGCAGAAAAAGATCAGACGCACCCGCAACTTCGCCCGCTAGCACCGCCGATGGAAGAGCGACTTAAGGCCCTCGCCGAGCACGTAGCCGCGGCGTTGCCCGAAGCGGTGACCGGTAGCGAGATCTCCCATGGCGAGTTGTGCGTGCGGGTCGAACGCGCGGCTTTGCCGCAGGTGCTCGGCTTTCTGCGCGACGACCCCAAATGCCGGTTTACCGTGCTCTGCGACATTTGCGGCGTCGATTTTCCCGACCGCGCGCTGCGCTTCGAGGTCATCTACAATCTGTTGAGCATGAGCCTCAATCAGCGCATCCGCCTCAAGGTCCAGACCGACGAGAACGCCCCGTTGCCATCGGCAACCGAGTTCTACAGCAGCGCCGGCTGGTGGGAGCGGGAGGCTTGGGACCTGTTCGGGATCTATTTCGCGGGCAACCCCGATCTCCGCCGTATCCTGACCGATTACGGGTTCGAGGGCCATCCGCTACGCAAGGACTTTCCGCTAACCGGCTATGTCGAGCTCCGCTATGACGAGGAGCAGAAGCGTGTCGTCTACGAGCCGGTCCGCTTGCAGCAGGAATTTCGCAGTTTTGATTTTCTGTCGCCATGGGAGGGGATGGATAAAATCCTCCCGGGAGACGAAAAGGCAGGCGAGGGCGAGCCGCCGACCGGGGGAGCACCGTGAGCGAACAACGCCCGGCCGCCGAAAGCGAGCTCGAGGGCCCGCCCCGAATTAAGAACTTCATGATGAATTTCGGACCGCAGCACCCGGCGGCGCACGGTGTCATGCGGCTCGTCCTGGAGATGGACGGCGAAATCGTCGAACGCGCCGACCCGCATATCGGCCTGTTGCATCGCGGCACCGAAAAGCTGATCGAATACAAGACCTATTTGCAGGCGATCCCCTATTTTGACCGGCTCGACTATGTGTCGCCGATGTGCCAGGAGCACGCCTTCGCGCTCGCCGTCGAGAAGCTGATGGGGATCACCCCGCCGCCCCGCGCCCAGTACATCCGCGTGCTGTTCGCTGAGATCACCCGCATCCTCAACCATTTACTGTGCATCTGCGCATTCGGCCTCGATATCGGCGCGATTACCCCGTTTCTTTGGGGGTTCGAGGAACGCGAGCGACTGATGGAGTTCTATGAGCGGGCTTCGGGCGCCCGCCTTCATGCCAATTATTTCCGCCCCGGCGGCGTTCATCTCGACCTGCCGGCTGGGTTGGTCGACGACATCCTCGCCTTTTGCGCCACCTTCCCGAAGACGATCGACGACATCGAGCGGCTCTTGACCGAGAACCGCATCTTTAAGGAGCGTACCGTCGATATCGGCGTTATCGGCGCCGCAGACGCCGCCGATTGGGGCCTCTCCGGGCCGATGCTGCGCGGTTCGGGGGTCGCCTGGGATTTGCGCCGCGCGCAACCCTACGACGCCTACGACAAGATGGATTTCGACGTCCCGATCGGCCGCAATGGCAATTCTTATGATCGCTACCTGGTGCGGGTCGAGGAAATGCGTCAGTCGGTGCGCATCATCGAGCAGGCGATCGCGCAGATGCCTTCTGGGCCGGTGAAGGTCAACGACCGAAAGGTGGCGCCGCCGCCGCGAGCCGAGATGAAAAGCTCGATGGAAGCGTTGATCCATCACTTTAAGCTTTACACCGAGGGCTACCACGTGCCGCCCGGGGAGACTTATACCGCTGTCGAGGCGCCAAAAGGCGAATTCGGGGTCTATCTCATAGCCGACGGCACCAACCGGCCCTACCGCTGCAAGATCCGGGCGCCGGGTTTCGCCTTTCTGCAAGCGACCGATTTCATGTGCCGCGGCCACATGCTGGCTGACATCGTCGCGATCATCGGCTCGATGGATATCGTGTTCGGCGAGATCGATCGATGAACAGCTCGGCCGCCACACCGCCCTTCGAACAGCCCGAAAGCTTCGACTTCACCCCGGAAAATATGCGGGTGGCCGAGGCCCATATCGCGAAATACCCTCCGGGACGGCAGGCGAGCGCCGTCTTGCCGTTGCTCGATCTGGCGCAGCGGCAGTGCGGTGGCTGGCTGCCGCGCGCGGCAATGGACCGGGTCGCACAGATTTTGGCGATGGCGCCGATCCGGGTTTACGAAGTCGCGAGCTTTTATACGATGCTCAATTTGCGGCCGGTCGGGCGCTATCTGTTGCAGGCATGCACAACAACGCCTTGCTGGCTGCGCGGCTCCGACGGCGTAGTCGCAGCCTGCGAGCGCAAGCTCGGCATCGTGATGGGGGGCAGTACCGCCGACGGCCTGTTCACCCTGGTCGAAGTCGAGTGCCTGGGAGCGTGCGTCAATGCGCCGATCTTGCAGGTCAATGACGATTTCTATGAGGATCTCGACGCCCCGTCGACCGAGGCCCTGCTGGACACGCTGCGCGCCGGCAACCCGCCGCCGCCCGGTTCGATGATCGGCCGGCATGGCTCAGAACCCATCACCGGTCGCACGACCCTAACCGAGCCGACCCGCGATGCCGGCGCCGGTTCCGAGAGGACATAAATGCTCGCCGACAAAGACCGCATCTTCACCAACCTCTACGGCCAGGATGATTGGCGGCTCGCTGGCGCGCGGCGGCGTGGCGATTGGGACGGCACCAAGGAGCTGATCCTCAAGGGGCGCGACTGGATCGTCGAGCAAGTCAAGGAATCGGGGCTGCGCGGGCGCGGCGGCGCCGGTTTTCCAACTGGTCTCAAATGGTCGTTCATGCCGAAGCAGAGCGATCGACCCACCTATCTCGTGGTCAATGCCGACGAGAGCGAGCCCGGCACGTGCAAAGACCGCGACATCCTGCGCAACGACCCGCAAAAGCTCGTCGAGGGCTGCCTGCTGGCCTCGGTCGGAATGGGTGTCCACCACTGCTACATCTATATCCGGGGCGAGTTCTATAACGAGGCGCAGCGGCTGCAGGCGGCGATTGACGAAGCCTATGGCGCAGGGCTGATCGGCAAGGATGCCTGCGGCTCGGGCTATCCGTTCGAGCTCTATCTACACCGTGGCGCCGGCGCCTATATCTGCGGCGAGGAGACGGGGCTGCTCGAAAGCCTCGAAGGACGCAAGGGGCAGCCCCGGCTAAAGCCACCGTTTCCGGCCCAGGTCGGGCTTTATGGCTGTCCGAGCACGGTCAACAATGTCGAGACGATCGCGGTCGCACCGGCGATATTGCGGCGCGGCGCCGCTTGGTTCGCGGGAATCGGTCGGCCGAAAAACAGCGGCACCAAGATCTATTGCCTGTCGGGCCACGTGAACACGCCGTGCAATGTCGAGGAGGCGATGAGCATCCCGCTCAAGGAGCTGATCGAGCGCCATGGGGGCGGGGTGCGCGGCGGCTGGGACAACCTTCTCGCCGTTATCCCGGGCGGCTCTTCGGTGCCGGTCCTGCCGAAGTCGATCTGTGAGACGGTGCTGATGGATTTCGACAGTCTGCAAGAGGTCAAAAGCGGGCTCGGTACCGCTGCGGTCATCGTCATGGACAAATCGACCGACATCGTCAAAGCGATCGCCCGGTTGTCGAAATTCTACAAGCACGAAAGCTGTGGCCAATGCACGCCGTGCCGAGAAGGTCTGGGCTGGGTATGGCGAGTGATGGAGCGGATGGTCGAGGGCAACGCCTCGGTGGCGGAGATCGACATGCTGCTCGACGTATCCTACGAGGTCGAAGGCCATACGATTTGCGCGCTGGCTGACGGCGCGGCGTGGCCGGTGCAAGGTCTCATTCGCCATTTCCGCCCGGAAATGGAGCGGCGCATCGCCGAATACCGCGACGCCGCCGTGCGGCAGAGGCAGGCGGCCTGAAATGCCAAAGCTGACGATCGACGGCGATGAAATCGAGGTGCCGGCGGGCACGACGATCCTGCAGGCTTGCGAATTGGCCGGGATCGAGGTCCCGCATTTCTGCTTTCACGAACGCTTGGCAATCGCCGGAAACTGCCGGATGTGCCTGGTCGAGGTGGAGCGGTCGCCAAAGCCGATCGCTTCCTGCGCGATGCCGGTCGGCGATGGGATGGTGGTCCACACCAAATCGCCGAAGGCTCAGAAGGCCCAAAAGGGAGTGATGGAGTTCCTGCTGATCAACCATCCCCTCGACTGCCCGATCTGCGACCAGGGCGGCGAGTGCGACCTGCAGGACCAGGCGATGGCCTACGGCTTCGACCGCAGCCGGTTCGTTGAAAACAAAAGAGCGGTGCGCGACAAGAATTTCGGCCCGCTGGTCGAGACCCACATGACCCGCTGCATCCATTGCACGCGCTGTATCCGCTTTCTAACCGAGATCGCCGGAGTCCAGGAATTGGGCGCGACCGGGCGCGGCGAGGACATGGAGATCGGCACCTATATCGAGCGTGCGCTCGGGTCCGAGCTATCCGCCAACATCATCGATCTGTGTCCGGTTGGCGCGCTGACTTCCAAGCCCTATGCGTTCATGGCCCGGCCGTGGGAATTGGTCAAAACCGAGTCGATTGATGTTCTCGACGCGGTCGGCAGCAATATTCGGGTCGACTCCCGCGACTCGCAGGTCTTACGGGTGCTGCCGCGGGTCAATGAGGACATCAACGAGGAGTGGATCTCGGACAAGACACGCTACGCGATCGACGGGCTGCGCCGGCGGAGGCTCGATCGCCCCTATGCCGGCCGCCGTGGCGCCCGGGCCGAAATCGATTGGCGCGAAGCGCTCGAAATCGTCGCCGACCGGATAAGGGCGGTTCCAGCCGAACGCATCGCCGCGATCACCGGCGATCTGTGCGACCTCGAATCGATGTTCGCGCTGAAGGAGCTGCTCGGCGGGCTTGGCGCGGTCAGCTTCGACTGTCGTCCGGACGGAGCCAAGCTCGATCCGGGCTGCCGTGCCGGCTACCTATTCAACACGACGATCGCCGGCATCGAAATGGCTGACGCTTGCCTTTTGATCGGCACGAACCCGCGCTGGGAAGCGCCGCTCGTCAATGCGCGGTTGCGCAAGCGCCATTTGAAGGGCGGCTTTAACATCGCCGCGATCGGTCCGACGCTCGACTTGTCTTTTCCGGTCGAAATGCTGGGCGAGGGGGGTGAGACGGTCGCTGCAGTCGCCGCCGGTACGCATCCCTGGGCCGAACGGCTGCGTCAGGCGAAGAACCCGATGCTGATCGTGGGGCAGGGGGCGTTGACGCGGCCGGATGGCGCGCAAGTGCTGGCGACCGCTCGCGAGATTGCCGAACATTGCGGCCTGGTGCGCGACGGCTGGAACGGGTTCAACGTCTTGCACCGGGCCGCGGCGCGGGTCGGCGGGCTCGATCTTGGCTTCGTGCCACAACCGGGCGGGCGTGATGTTGCTGGCATTCTCGAGGGCTGCCGTTCCGGCGCGATCGAGGTGCTCTATCTTCTTGGCGCCGACGAGATAGACGTCAGCGATCTCGGCTCGGCCTTTGTCGTTTATCAAGGACACCACGGCGACCGGGGCGCCGAGCGGGCCGATGTGATCCTGCCGGGGGCGGCCTATACCGAGAAGGATGGCACCTATATCAACACCGAGGGACGGGCGCAGCTCGGCCGCCGCGCGGTCTTTCCACCCGGTGACGCGCGCGAAGACTGGGCGATCATCCGTGCGCTCTCGGCTGCGATCGGCCGGCCGCTACCTTTCGACAGTCTGGGCGAGTTGCGCCGGCGCCTGCGCGCCGCCCATCCGTCCGCCGCCGGAATCGACCGGGTGACGCCGGCGGCGTGGGGCATGTTCGGCGAGACCGGGCCGATCGAGCCACGCCAGTTCGCCTATCCGATCGCGGATTTCTACCGCACCGATCCGATCAGCCGGGCCAGCGCGACGATGGCCGAGTGCAGCGACGTATTCTTAGCGCATCACGGCGAATTGCCCGTGCGGACCGGCACGCATGGTTGAATTTTGGCATGGCTATGTTTGGCCGACGGTGATCACGGTCGGCGAGGTGCTGGCGGTTGTTGTGCCGCTTCTGATCGCCGTCGCCTATTTGACTTACGCCGAGCGCAAGGTGCTGGCGTTTTCACAGCTGCGCAAAGGGCCGAACGTGGTCGGCCCGTTCGGGCTGCTGCAGCCCTTCGCCGACGGTCTCAAACTGCTGATCAAGGAAACAATCGTCCCCAGCGGGGCCAATCATATCGTATTCATCGCCGCTCCAGTCGTAACCTTCACCTTGAGCCTCGTAGCCTGGGCGGTGATCCCGTTCAATCCGGGCGTGGTGATCGCCAACATCAATGTCGGGATTCTCTACCTGTTTGCGATCAGCTCGCTCGGGGTCTATGGCATTATCCTCGCCGGCTGGGCGTCGAATTCGCGTTACGCCTTTCTCGGCGCGTTGCGGTCGGCGGCGCAGATGGTTTCGTACGAGGTCGCAATCGGCTTTGTGCTGGTCACTGTGCTGGTTTGCGTCGGCTCGCTGAACTTGAGCGATATCGTCGAGGCGCAGCGGCACATCTGGTTCGCGGTTCCGCTATTGCCGATGTTCGTGATTTTCTTCATCTCGGGCTTGGCCGAGACCAACCGCGCTCCGTTCGACGTGGTTGAGGGCGAGACGGAGTTGGTGGCCGGCTATTTCGTCGAATATTCGGCGATGGCGTTTGCGCTGTTCTACCTCGGCGAATACGCCAACATGATCCTGATGAGCGCGATGACGAGCGTGCTGTTCCTCGGTGGCTGGCTAGCGCCGTTCGGGGTGCCGCCGTTCACTTGGGTACCCGGACCGGTCTGGTTCCTGCTCAAGATCGGCTTTGTGCTGTTCTGTTTTCTGTGGGTACGTGCCACCTTCCCGCGATTCCGCTATGACCAGTTGATGCGGCTCGGCTGGAAGGTGTTTCTGCCGTTCTCGCTGTTCTGGCTGGTGTTGACCGCGGGGGTATTGACCGCGGCCGGATGGCTACCGGCGCGCTGAGCGGCGGAACGAGGCGGAGGAACGATCGATGAGATCTCTGGCACGCAGCGCCCGCGGATTGTTGCTGAGCGAGCTGCTTTCGGGCTTGGCGCTGACCTTGCGCTACATGTTCAAGGGCGCGGTCACGGTCAACTATCCCTATGAAAGGGGACCGCTTAGCACCCGTTTTCGCGGGGAGCACGCGTTGCGCCGCTATCCCAATGGCGAGGAGCGCTGTATCGCGTGCAAATTGTGCGAGGCGATCTGCCCGGCGCTGGCGATTACGATCGAGGCCGAGCCGCGCGATGATGGCAGCCGTCGCACCACTCGCTATGACATCGATATGACCAAGTGCATCTATTGCGGCTATTGCCAGGAGGCCTGCCCGGTCGATGCGATCGTCGAGGGGCCGAATTTCGAATTCGCCACGGAAACTCGCGAGGAATTGTTCTACGACAAGCAGAAATTGCTCGATAACGGCGACCGGTGGGAGGCCGAAATCGCCAAGAACCTGGCGCTAGACGCCCCCTATCGATGACGCGAATGGGCTCTGTCATGGGGTGAGGTGGGGGTTTGCGATGACGCGCCGATCGAATCTAATGCGATGATCCTCCAGGCGATCCTGTTCTATCTGTTCGCCGCAGCGGCGGTGGCGGCCGGAGCGATGGTCGTCGTCGCCCGCAATCCGGTTCATTCGGTGCTGTTTTTGATCCTCGCCTTTTTCAACACTGCCGGCCTCTTCGTGCTGATCGGCGCCGAGTTCCTGGCGATGATCCTCGTCATCGTCTATGTCGGGGCGGTCGCGGTGCTGTTTCTGTTTGTTGTGATGATGCTTGATATCGACTTCGCCAACCTGCGCAGCGGCTTCGTGCGCTATCTGCCAATCGGCGCCTTGGTCGGGTTGGTCCTGCTGGCCGAACTGGTGCTGGTCTCGGTCAGTTGGACGGTCACCACTTCCGGCGCAGTTGCGCCTGCCGTGCTGCCACCCGGCGGCGTCGCGCTCAGCAACACTCGCGCGCTCGGCGACATTCTCTATACGCGCTATTTGCTCGCATTTCAGGGGGCCGGGTTGATCCTTCTGGTCGCGATGATCGGGGCAATCGTACTGACCCTTCGCCGTCGCGCCGATGTAAGGCGGCAATCGATCGCGGCCCAGCTCGCCCGCACCCGCGCCCAATCGGTCGAAGTGGTCAAAGTACCGGTCGGCGGCGGCGTGTGATGGCGATTGGCCTCACCCATTACCTGGCGGTCGCCACGATCCTGTTTACGCTTGGGATCTTCGGCATCTTTCTCAATCGCAAGAACGTCATCATCATCCTGATGTCGATCGAGCTGATCCTGCTTGCCGTCAACATTAACTTTGTCGCCTTCTCGGTGTTCCACAACGATCTGGTCGGCCAAGCCTTCGCCATGTTCGTGCTGACTGTCGCCGCGGCCGAGGCGGCGATCGGGCTCGCCATCCTCGTGGTCTATTTCCGCAACCGCGGCACGATCCGGGTCGAAGACATCAACATGATGAAAGGCTGAGGGGTTGGCGCTCGCCATCGTCTTCCTGCCGTTTTTTGCCGCTGTCATTGCCGGCTTTTTCGGGCGGGCGATCGGCGACCGCGGCGCGCAGATCATAACCTGCGGCGCGCTATTGCTGTCGGCGGTGCTGGGAATTTTCGTCTTTCGCGACATCCTCGCCGCCCCGGGGCCGCAGATCATACCGCTGGTGCAGTGGATCGTCGCCGGCGGGGTCGACGTTACCTGGTCGATCCGGCTCGACACCCTGAGCGGGGTTATGATCCTGGTCGTCACCATCGTCTCGTCGATGGTCCATGTCTATTCCATCGGCTACATGGCCGAGGACAAATCGATTCCACGCTTCATGGCGTATTTGAGCCTGTTTACCTTTTTCATGCTGACGCTCGTTACCTCGAACGACTTTCTGCAGCTGTTCTTCGGTTGGGAAGGCGTGGGCCTGATGTCCTATCTGCTGATCGGCTTCTGGTACGATCGGCCCGCGGCTAACGCCGCCGCGATCAAGGCCTTCATCGTCAACCGGATCGGCGATTTTGGCTTCTCGCTCGGCATCTTCTCGGTCTTTGTGATCTTTGGCACCTTGTCGTTTCCCGAGGTCTTCGCGAGGGCGCCGAAAGTCGTCGGCACGACGATGGAGTTTATCCACTGGCGGGTCGATTCGCTGACCCTCGCCTGCATCCTGTTGTTCATCGGCGCGATGGGGAAGTCGGCGCAGATCCCGCTCCATACCTGGCTGCCGGACGCGATGGAAGGGCCGACGCCGGTCTCGGCCTTGATCCACGCGGCGACCATGGTCACCGCCGGCGTGTTCATGGTCGCGCGGCTATCGCCTTTGTTCGAATATGCCCCGACCGCGCTTGCCGTCGTTGGCGTGATCGGGGGGACCACCGCGATCTTCGCCGCCAGCATCGGCATGGCCCAGAATGACATCAAAAAGGTCGTCGCCTACTCGACTTGCAGCCAACTTGGCTACATGTTCGTCGCAGCCGGTGTCTCCGCCTATGCCGCCAGCATCTTCCACCTCTTCACCCACGCCTTCTTCAAGGGCCTGTTGTTTCTCTGCTGCGGCGCGGTGATTCACGCGATGGGTGGCGAGCAGGACATGCGCCGAATGGGTGGGCTGTGGCGCAAGACCCCAATCACCTATTTGACGATGTGGGTCGGTGCGCTGTCCTTGAGCGGCATTCCGCCGTTTTCCGGCTATTGGTCGAAGGACACGATCCTCGATGCGGCTTGGGCGTCCGCAAGCGCCGTCGGCCGCTACGGTTGGGTGCTCGGGACCGCCGCGGCGTTCATGACCGCCTTTTACATCTCGCGCGTCATGTTCATGACCTTTCACGGCGAGCCGCGCGCTGATGAAGAGACGATGCATCATGCCCATGAAAGCCCGTGGGTCATGCTGATCCCGCTGATCGTGTTGGCGATCGGCGCCACATTCTTCGGCTGGCTCGGCTACGATTATTTTGTCGGCGATGCCAGCGCCGGGTTCTGGAAGACCGCAATCCTGGTGCTGCCCAATCACGATGCGCTGGCAAAGGCCGAAGAGATACCTCTGCTAATCCGCTATCTGCCGCTGGTCTGCGGTGTCGCCGGCATTGCGGTCGCTTATGTCTTCTACATCGTCGACACGAGCATTCCGGTGCGGCTCGCCCAGCGTTTTCGCGAGCTCTATCTGTTCATTCTGAACAAATGGTATTTCGACGAACTCTATGACCTGCTGTTCGTTCGTCCGGCGATGATGATCGGCGACGGGCTGTGGAAGTCGGGTGATGGCGCGGTTATCGACGGGCTCGGGCCCAACGGGCTCGCTTCCATGACCCGCGATCTGGCGCGACAGGCCAGCCGGTTGCAGACCGGTTATGTCTACCATTACGCCTTCGCCATGATGATCGGGCTTGCGGCGTTCGTGACCTGGTATCTGTTGCCGCGTTGAGCGAAGGGCATTAGCCGTGAGCCATTGGCCGCTCCTGTCGCTCGTCACGTTTTTGCCGCTGGTCGGCGCCGCGTTTATCCTGATGGCGCGTGGTGAGGAAGCGGTGGTCGCCCGCAACGCGCGCTTCATCGCGCTATGGACCTCGCTGATCGTCTTGGCTCTATCGGTGGTGCTGTGGATCGAGTTCGATCCAAGCACCGCTCAATTCCAATTTGTCGAGCGGGCGAAGTGGATCAACCTCGGCGGCTTTACGATCACATACCACATGGGGATTGACGGCATCTCGCTGTTCTTCGTCCTGCTTTCGACGCTCCTGACATTTCTTTCTATCGTCTCAAGTTGGGAGATTATACAATTTAGAGTCAAGGAATATATGATCGCGTTTCTAGTTATCGAGACGCTGATGGTCGGAATTTTCTGCGCGCTCGACTTTATCGTGTTCTACGTGTTCTTCGAGGGTGTGCTGGTCCCGATGTTTTTCATTATCGGGATTTGGGGAGGAGAAAACCGTATCTATTCCGCGTTCAAGTTTTTTCTGTATACGTTCCTGGGTTCGGTATTGATGCTGCTGGCGGTCATCGCGGTCTATCTGCAGACCGGGTCGACCGATATCGAATATGCGCTGAACCACATCAGTTTGTTCTCCCCCATTCTGCAGAAATGGCTGTGGCTGGCGTTCTTCGCGTCGTTTGCGGTCAAGGTGCCGATGTGGCCGGTGCATACCTGGCTCCCCGATGCCCATGTCGAGGCGCCTACTGCGGGCTCGGTGCTCCTCGCCGGCATCCTGTTGAAGATGGGAGGCTATGGCTTCTTGCGGTTTTCGCTGCCGCTGTTTCCGCTCGCCTCGTCCTATTTCACGCCGCTGATCTTCACCCTGAGCGCAATCGCGGTGATCTATACCTCGCTGGTCGCGCTAGCCCAGACCGATATGAAAAAGCTGGTCGCCTATTCGTCGATCGCCCACATGGGCTTTGTGACGATGGGGATCTTTGCCGTTACCCAGGAGGCGGTGCAGGGCGCGGTCATTCAGATGCTGAGCCATGGGCTGATCTCCGGCGCTCTTTTCCTTTGTGTCGGCGTGCTTTACGACCGGTTGCACACCCACGAGATCGCACGCTTCGGTGGTTTGGTCGAGCGCATGCCCGCCTACGCCTTTGTCTTCATGGCGTTCACCCTGGCGGCGATCGGCTTGCCTGGCACCAGTGGGTTTGTCGGCGAGTTCTTGATCCTGCTCGGCACCTTCCGGGTCAGCACGCTCGAATGCACTCTGGCGGCGACGGCGCTGTTTCTCGCACCGGCGTACATGCTCTATCTCTATCGCCGGGTGATCTTCGGCACGATTACCCGCGCCGATCTGCGCAATATCCTCGATCTGAGCCCGCGCGAGAAATTCGTGTTCGCGCCGTTGCTGGTGCTGGTGCTGTGGATGGGCGTCTATCCGAGTTCATTCCTGCGTCCGATCCAGGCTTCGGTCGACCATATCGTCGCGCAGGCGACCACCGCTACCGACGCCGCGGGCCTGCGCCGCGCGAGCCTACCCTAGGCCCGTCATGCCGCACCTCGCATTTTCCGATTTGTCGCCGGCCCTGCCGGAAATGCTGCTCGCAGTGGCGGCGATGGCTCTGCTGATCCTCGGCGCCTGGCGCGGCGAGGGTTCGACCCGGCTGGTTTCCCGGCTTGCAGTGACAGCGCTGATCATCGTCCTCGGCGTCGTCCTGTTGGGCGGGCCCGAGCGCCGCGTCGGCTTTTACGGAATGTTCGTCACAGACGCCTTTGCCCTGTTCATGAAATCGCTGGTGTTGACCGGCTCGGCAGTCACCATCCTGATGGGCATGCACTACAACGAGGATCAGGGGATCGGCCGATTCGAATTCCCGGTTCTGGTGATGCTGGCGACCACCGGAATGATGGTCATGATTTCGGCCAACGACCTGATCACCCTCTATGTTGGCCTCGAATTGCAGAATTTGGCGCTGTATGTCGTCGCCAGTTTTGATCGCGATTCGCCGCGGTCGAGCGAGGCCGGTCTCAAATACTTTGTGCTCGGCGGGCTGTCCTCGGGCATGCTGCTTTATGGCTTGTCACTGGTTTACGGCTTTGCCGGCACTACCGGCTTCGCCGATCTTGCCCGGTTGTTTGCCGGGAGTGCGCCGGTCTCATCCGGACTGGTCGTCGGTCTCGTCTTCATCATCGCCGGCCTCGCCTTCAAGATCTCGGCGGTTCCGTTCCACATGTGGACGCCCGATGTCTATGAAGGCGCGCCGACTCCGGTCACCGCGTTTTTCGCGGTCGCCCCCAACCTGGCGGCGCTGGCCCTGTTCATCCGCGTCATGATTGCGCCGTTCGGTTCGATGATCGGCGAATGGCGACAAGTAATCGTGTTTCTGTCGATTGCCTCGATGCTGCTCGGCTCCTTCGCCGCGATCGCTCAACCCAACATCAAACGGCTGATGGCCTACAGCTCGATCGGCCATGTCGGCTATTCGCTGATCGGGCTCGCCGCCGGCACCGCGGCCGGGATCCGCGGGGTGCTGGTCTATCTCGCGATCTATTTGGCCATGAATGTCGGCGCCTGGGCGGTCATTTTGTGCATGCGCCGGCAGGGACGAATGCTCGAGCAGATCACCGATCTTTCCGGGCTGTCGCGCACCAATCCGGCATTGGCGCTAGCCCTCGCGATATTCATGTTCTCCCTCGCCGGAGTCCCGCCCGCCGCCGGTTTTTTCGCTAAGCTCTACATTTTCCTCGCGGCGATCGATGCCAAGCTGACCGGCCTCGCCGTAATCGGCGTCGTGACCAGCGTGGTGGGGGCGTTTTATTACCTGCGCATTGTCAAGGTCATGTATTTCGATGAGTCCGTAGCCGCCTTCGATACGCCGATCGCGGGCGAACTCAAGGGTGTGCTTGTGGTGACCGCGTTGGTGACGTTGTTCTTCTTTTTGCTGCCGGGGCCGGTCATCGGCAGCGCCGAGGTGGCAGCGTCCTCGCTGTTTCTCCGGTGACCGGGTTGCAACCACGGCTACCGGATGGCTATCGGCTGGTTTCGCGCGAGACCGTCGGCAGTACCAACGACGAAGCCACACGGCTCGCGCGCTCCGGCGCCGAGCAGGGCACTCTGGTGTGGGCATTGGAACAGACCGCCGGACGCGGACGGCGCGCGCGCCAATGGGTGTCGCCGCGCGGCAACCTCTATGCCTCGCTGGTCCTGCGGCCGGCCTGCCAGCTCGAACACGCGGCGCAGCTTGGCTTTGTCGCAGCCCTAGCGGTCGGCTGACGCGTTGGCCGCACTGGTTCCAGGACTCCGTGAGCCCGCATTAAAATGGCCAAACGACGTGCTGGTCGGCGGCCGTAAGATCGCCGGCCTCCTGCTCGAATCGGAAATCGGAGAGAACGGCAACCTGGCTTTTCTGATCGTCGGCATCGGGATCAATCTGGTCTCGGCGCCGGCTGATGCCGAGTTTCCGGCCACGTCCATCGCCGGCGAAGGCTACCGCCCGCCTGAGCCGGCGGCGATGCTCGAAGCTTTCGCCCGGCATTTCGACCTCTGGTCGCGATGTTGGCGAAAGGAGGGTTTCGCCCCAGTGCGCTCGACTTGGCGTAGGCGAGCTCGCGGACTCGGCGAGCCCGATCCGGGTTCGCCTCGAAGGCGCCACCTTGCACGGCCGGTTCGCCGATATAGATCAGCGGGGTGTGCTGCTGCTGGACACCCCCGACGGTCGCCGGCATATCTCGGCTGGCGACGTGTTCCCGGCCACAAGCTGACGGGTCCGATGCTGCTCGCGGTCAACGCCAACAACACGAACACGGTGTTCGCCGTATGGGATGGCGCTCGCCTGGCCGGTGCGTGGCGCGCCGCCACCGATGCGCGCCGTACAGCCGACGAGTATGTGGTGTGGCTCGATCATCTGCTCGCGCTCGAGGATTTATCGCGGCGGGAGATCGACGGCACGATCATCGCCAGCGTCGTTCCGGAGGCGAATTTCAATTTGCGCCGGCTGTGCCGCGAGTATTGCCGCAGCGAGCCGCTCGTCGTCGGTGAGCCGGGCGTGACGATCGGCGCGCGTTCGCTCGTCGACCGGCCGGAGGAGGTCGGCGCCGACCGTCTTGTCAATACCGTGGCGGCGCACGACCGCTACAAGGGGCCGCTGATCGTCGTCGATTTCGGCACCGCCACCACCTTTGACTTGGTGGATGCTGACGGCAATTATCGGGGCGGGGTGATCGCACCCGGCATCAACCTGTCGCTGCGGGCGCTTACCATGGCAACGGCGCAGCTGCCCAGCGTGCCGATCGCCCGCACCGAAAAGGTGATCGGCACCAGCACTGTCGGGTGCATGCAGTCCGGCATCTTCTGGGGCTATGTCGGGCTGGTCGAAGGGCTCGTCGCCCGCATCAAGCAGGAATTCGGCGCGCCGATGCGCGTCATATCGACCGGCGGCCTTGCGCCGCTGTTCGATGGCGTCACCGGAGCTATCGAGAGAACCGATCCTGATCTGACCTTGTGGGGGTTGCGCCTGATTTACCAACGAAACAACGATAAATGAACGACTTCCCCCACCGACCACCCACGCCGTCCGGCTCGCGATGACCCGAATGCGCTTATGTTTGTGGCACTCGGCGGCGCCAACGAAATCGGGATGAATCTGAGCCTCTACGGCTGCGCCGGCGATTGGCTGATCCTCGACTGCGGCGTCACCTTTGGCGACAATTCGCAGCCGGGGCTGGACGTGGTCATGCCCGATCCCGCGTTCATCGCCGAGCGCCGCGACCGTCTGCTCGGCATCGTCGCGACCCATGCGCATGAGGACCATATCGGCGCCATTCCCTATCTGTGGCCGCAGTTGCGCTGTCCGGTCTGGGCGACGCCGTTCACTGCCTCATTGCTGCACGCGAAGCTCGTCGAGGTTGGGCTCGCCGACAAGGTCAAAATCAATGTCGTGCCGATGTCGGGTCGCTTCACGATCGGCCCGTTCGACCTCGAACTGGTTACCCTGACCCATTCGATCCCAGAGCCCAACGCGGTCGTGTTGCGTACTGCAGCCGGAACCGTGCTGCACACCGGGGACTGGAAGCTCGATCCTGATCCGCTGATCGGTGAGCCTGCCGACGAGGTCGCACTACGGCGGCTCGGCGACGAGGGCGTCCTCGCGATGATCTGCGATTCGACCAATGCGTTGCGACCCGGCAGCTCGGGATCCGAGGCCGATCTGCGCCGCTCGCTGACCGAGCTGGTCGGCCGCTATGACGCGCGCGTCGCAGTCGCCTGTTTCGCGTCGAATGTCGCGCGGCTGGAAACGATCGCACATGCCGCCGCGGCGCATGGCCGCGAGGTGGCGCTGGTCGGCCGATCGCTGTGGCGGATGGACAAGGCGGCGCGCGAGAACGGGTATCTGGCCGATTTGCCATCGTTTCTGACCGAGGATGAGGCCGCCTATATTCCGCGCGACCGCATCGTCATGATCTGCACCGGAAGCCAGGGTGAGCCCCGCTCGGCGCTGGCCCGCATCGCCCGCGACGACCATCCCAGCGTCGAGCTCGAGCCCGGTGATGTCGTCATATTTTCCTCACGGATCATTCCCGGGAACGAAAAATCGATCGGCCGGCTGCAGAATGCGCTGGCGCGGCTCGGGATCGAGATCGTCACCGAGCTGGACCATTTCGTCCATGTTTCGGGCCATCCCGCGCGCGACGAGCTGGTGCGGATGTATCAGATGATCCGCCCGCAGATCGCGATCCCGGTTCACGGCGAGGCTCGCCATCTGATCGCGCACGCCCATCTTGCCGGGGAGTGCCAAGTGCCACAGCCGCTGATCGTCGAGAACGGCGACATGGTGCGGCTCGGCCGCGGCTGGCGCTGCGATTGTCGACGAGGTGCCGGTCGGGCGACTCGCCAGCGACGGCAAGACCCTGCTGCCGCTCGACGGCGCCGCATTGAAGGACCGCCGCCGCGTCGTGTTCAACGGCAGCGCCGTTGCTACATTAGTGGTCGACCGCCAGGGCCGGCTCGCCGCCCCGCCGGCAATCACCGTGATGGGGCTGGTCGAGCCGGAGGCGGTCGAGGCCGTCCTCCCCTCGCTGCGCACAGCTGTCGAGCGCTCGTTCGACGAACTGCCGGCCGGCGCGCGCCGCGACGATGACGCCATCACTGAGGCGGCTAGGCGGAGTTTGCGCCGCGTCCTCAACGAGCGCTTTGGCAAGCGCCCGCTGGTGGAAATCCAGGTAATGCGAATTTGATCCGAGAAGTGGTGGAAAATGACCAGGGTCGTCGACGAGTTTGGGTTGCGGGCGTTCCGTCCGCTGGCGGCCTAGAAGGCTGCCTCTAGCTATGATCGGACGATTGAACCATGTCGCGATCGTAGTCCCGAACCTCGCCGCTGCGAGCGCCGTCTACCGTCAGTCGCTGGGCGCCCGGGTTTCCGAGCCGCACGCGCTGCCCGCCCATGGCGTCACGGTCGTCTTTGTCGAACTCCCTAACACCAAGATCGAATTGCTCGAGCCGCTCGGCGAAGCATCGCCGGTGCGCGGATTTCTCGACCGGAATCCGGCGGGCGGCATGCACCATTTGTGCTACGAGGTCGACGACATCATCGCCGCGCGCGACCGGCTCTGCGCGCAGGGCGCCCGGGTGCTCGGCGACGGCGAGCCGCGGCTCGGCGCCCACGACAAGCCGGTGCTGTTCCTGCACCCGAAGGATTTCTGCGGCACGTTGATCGAGCTTGAGCAGGTATGAGCCCGGCCGGGCACGTGGTCTGTCGTCATGACGTGGTTCACCGGCATCATCGTCTACATCCTCGTTTGGTGGGTGACCTTGTTTGCCGTGCTGCCGTTATGGGTCACCCCGGCCGAGCCGGACGATCCGGGCTATGCCGCCGGCGCGCCACAACGGCCGCGGCTGGTGCTGAAAGCGTTCGTCACGAGCGTGGTAGCGGCGGTCATCTGGCTGGCGATCTACATTGTCGTCCGCTCTCCGTGGCTGAGCTTTCGCGGCTCGTGAGGTGAGCGCCGCCTATTGCCGGATGGCGCCGAGTCATCCGGTGCACGGCCCTTATCACGATGCCGAGTACGGCTTTCCGGCAACTGATGAACGGGTGCTGTTCGAGCGGCTGTTGCTCGAAATCAACCAGGCCGGCCTGTCGTGGTTAACGATCCTCAACAAGCGCGCCGCGTTCCGTGCCGCCTTCGCCGATTTCGAGGTCGATCGCGTCGCCGCCTTCGGGCCGGTCGATATCGACCGCTTGCTCGCCGATCCAGGCATTGTGCGCAACCGGCTCAAGGTTGCAGCTGCAATTGAGAACGCGCAGCGCATCCGGGCACTGCGCGAATCGTACGGATCGTTCGCCGATTGGCTCGACGCGCATCACCCGCGCTCGGTCGAAGCATGGACGCAGCTGTTCCGCAAGACCTTCCGCTTCACCGGCGGGCAGATTGTCGGCGAGTTCTTGACTGAGCCTCGGCTATCTGCCCGGGGCACATGAGCCGGATTGCCCGGTGTTTGCTCGTATTGCCGAACTGTCGCCGCCTTGGGCGCGCGTCGCTGCGGGATGAAGCCTCGGCGCCGAGGACGAAAGCCCGTTTGACCACGATGGCGGTTCCCTGCTACCGAGATGGAGGCGTTTGTTTCGGCGGGGCGAAGACCGACGGATCTTGATCCCACACGTGGGGCCCATGGGGGTTCGGCCTGCTCGATGCGCCTGTCGGGTTCGACATTGATAGTTGATCATGAGGTGGCTTGATGTCGCCGAGACAGAAATATCTGAGGATCCTGGCGGAAATGGCTTCGGCCGGAGCGATCGGGATGTCGCTGCTGCTGGGCGCGACCGCGCCGGCCGCTGCCGATCAGGACCCGGCAAGCGCGCAGCCCCGGGCCGCAGGCGAGGCGCGGGTTTCCGAGCGGCTCGCCGCCATTCGCGAAGCAGTCTCCGACGTCGCCGCGCCGAGCACGGTCAAGGGCGGACAGCAGTTCGTGTGGTGGGGCAACGGCGGTTGGCGCAATGGCGGTTGGCGCAATGGCGCTTGGCGCAATGGGGGCTGGCGCAATGGCGGTTGGCGCAATTTTTGGCGCAACTGGTGAAGGCCCTCTAGAGCAAGGCGCAATTTGACGGTGGTGGGGGTTTGTGGTTATAGAAGTTGCGCATTGCTCGCGGGGCCAGGCCGAGTGCGCATCCTTAGGTTGAGTTGGGCGAGCGGGCGAGGGTTCGAGCCGGTGATGGGGTAACACTGATGTCGCTGCGGCAAAAATATCATAGAGATCCTCTCAGGGATCGTTCCGGCCGGGGCGGTCGGCGTATCGCTGCTACTGGGCTCGACGGCGCCAGGTGCGGCCAGCCCGGACCCGGCAACCCAGCAACCGCAGGCGTTGGACCAAGTGCGCGTCTCCGAGCGGCTGGCCGCCATTCGCGATGCGGTTTCCACCGTGGGGGGAGAGGAAGCGACTAACCGTGGCGACGGCTATCCGCGGATCGCTTGGTGGGGCAACGGAGGTTGGGGCTGGCGGCGGCCTTGGGGCGGCGGGGGCTGGCCAAATTGGCCCAATTGGAACAATTGGCGAAATTGGAACAATTGGAACAATTGGTGGCGCAATTTTTAAACCGGTGACCGTGCCCGCAGCGACGGCAGCCGGCGTCGTGCCGACGATCGACCTGCTGGTCGTTCAGCCGACCCCGTTTTGCAATATCGATTGCAAGTATTGCTATCTGCCGAATCGGAATTCGAAGGCGGTCGTTACCGCAGACACCTTGCACAATTTGTTTTCTCAGGTATTCGCGTCGGGCTGGGTCCGAGGTGGCCTGTCAGTCGTGTGGCATGCCGGCGAGCCGATGGTGCTGCCGATTGCCTTCTATCGCGACGCGTTCGGGATGATCGAGAACCTCAGACCGCGGGGTCTGTCGGTCGTCCATTCGTTTCAGACCAATGGGACCCTGATCGACGAGGCGTGGTGCGCGTTCTTCACCGAGGCGAAGGTCAATCTCGGGGTCAGCATCGATGGCCCCCGGCATCTGCACGACCGCAACCGGGTGACCCGGTCGGGCCGCGGCACCTTCGACCGGACGATCGCCGGCATCCGGCTTCTGCGCCGGCGCGAGGTGCCGTTCCATGTGATCTCGGTCTTGTCGTCGGCCAGCATGGCCGCGTCGCAGGAAATGTTTGATTTCTATGTCGCGGAGGGGATCGAGCAGGTTTGTTTCAATGTCGAGGAATCCGAGGGCGACCATGTCTCGGAATCCTTTGGCGATAGCGGGGCCGAAGCTGCCTATTACCGGTTCCTGGGCGAATTCTGGCGGCTGTCGGCGGCCGCTCCCGGCAAAATCACCTTTTTGCGCGAAATCGAACAGGCGCTGCAACAAGTCATCCGACCCAAAGAAGCCGTCTTTCGCAACCAACTGGTCGAGCCCTTCGCCATTACCAGCATGGATTGGGCCGGCAACATATCGACTTTCTCGCCCGAGCTGCTTGGCTTGAAAAACCTGGCCTACGACGATTTCATCTTGGGCAACATCAATCGGGACGCGCTGGTCGATCTGCCTCTTCGCCCGGCCTTTACCCGAATGCTCGCCGATATCAGCGCGGGTGTCGCCATGTGTCGCGACCGCTGCGAATATTTTTCGGTATGCGGCGGCGGCGAGCCGGTCAACAAGCTGGCTGAGAATGGCAGCTTCGCCAGCACCGAGACCACTTATTGCCGGCTCACCAAGATGCGGGCAACCGACCTCGTGCTCGATGCGCTCGAGCGGGTCCCGGCGGGCGCTTTCGACCCGGCGACGATCGCGCGCCAGGGGATGCCGAATGAGGAGCGCGGCCGGGCAGAAAGCGCTGGCATTTGCGGATGACTGCGGTCTGATTCGGGAGGACAGGATGAGAAAGACATTGCGATGGCTGGGAGCGCTCGCGATCGGCGCGGTGCTGCAAGGGGGCCTCTTCGAGCTCGCCGCCGCCCAGGGGCCGGCGTCGGGCTCGTCGCCGGCCAATCCCGCACCTGGCTACGGCGGCGGTGTGCCGGATCAGGCGGCCTACCCCTCCGCGCCGACCGAAACCGAGCCTGCGACCGAGTTGCCGGTGCTTTACGTCACCAGCGTCGAGATCCTGCGCACGCAGACCGCACCCCAACTCGACATCGTCCGGGTCACCGGGTTGACAGGATCTCAGGGCTGGAACTCGCCGGAGCTGGTGCCGACCTTCGTCGGCAAACCCCTCGACGGCATCCTCGACCTCCAGTTCATAGCGACGATGCCCTTGCAGACCGAGGACGCGACGGGTTTTGCGCCAATCGGCGCCGTGTTTACGCTCGAAGGAGGCCAGGCGTTCAAAGGTGTGCGCGTTCGCGCCTCAGAGAATGCGATCGAGGTAAACCAGATCCCCGGCAGCAAGGTTGTGCAGATCACCGTCAACGGCTGCAAAGATTGCGTTGGCAAGAAATTTGCCGAAAAGGGGCAGGCGCCGCCAGGGGCCCCGGGGATCGTCCGCCAGGAGGATCTTCCCAAAGTGCTGCGCTGGATTCCCTCGGATCGAGGGATCCGGGGCATCACCCATGATCCGAACCGGCTCAACCTGATGCTGGGGGCCGACAACACAATCATAGCGGCTTATTGGGAGTAGCCGCCGGATGCAGAGCGGCCCGGCATGGTGCTCGCCTGGTCGCCCGGCGGCGGGCCGCGTGCGCTCCGCGGCGTGGATGGCTCGGGTTGACTGCGGTCCTCGGCCTCGCAATCGCCGGCAGCGCCGCGGCCAGTGCGGGGACGCTGATTGCGGGAAATGCGGCGGCACTTGATCGCGTGGCGTTCGCGGTCGATGGCGTTGAGTTCGAGTCATGGCGCCGATGTGAAAATGTGGCGGCCGAACCTCGACGGGCCGCAAGGACCAATGCAGGTCTCAGCGGCCGCTGCGATGGATGTCGGCAACGGCGATCGGTTTGATCCGAGCGAGAACCGAATTCTCGGTCGCGCTTATCTCGCCCGGCTCTACCGCCGCTACGCCAACTGGGCCGATGCCGTTGCCGCCTATAATTGGGGGCCGGGCACATATGGATGCCTGGATCGACAGCGGGCGGCCGATCGACAAATTTCCGGAAACGGTTGCGCTCTACCGGGTGCACGTGCTGTTCGGCGGCACGCCTGGAGGCGGCGGGTTGGCGACATTCGGCCACCATATTCAGCCGCGCCGGCCGCTCGCCGATCGCCTGCATCCGAGCCGCAGCAGCATCGCTGTCGAGCAGCTCTACGGCGCGGTGATGCGCGACAGCTGGCGCTGAGCGTCTACCTCATGGGAAGCCCATGATGGTCGGAGTGAGAGGATTTGAACCTCCGGCCCCTGCCTCCCGAAAGCAGTGCTCTACCAGGCTGAGCTACACTCCGCCGACCGGACGGGGTCTATAGCGCCAACGGAGCTGGCGCGCAAGGCGACGTGACCCAGCGCCCTCAGAAGCTGCGGTCGCCAGCGAAGGCGGCGGCGTCGATCAGAGCGCGCGCGCTCGGGCCCGTCGCGAAACAGCGAGAGCGCGTCGATCGCGGCGGCGGCATAGCTGCGGGCGCGCGACAAGGTCTCGGCGAGAGCGCCGCGGCGCTCGACCAGCAGGATCGCGCGCTCGAGATCGCCGGCTGCTGATCCATCTCTTCGAGCGTGCGGCGCCAGAACGCGCGCTCCTCCTCGTCGCCGCGGGCAAAGGCGACGAGGATCGGCAGGGTCACCTTGCCGTCGCGGAAATCGTCGCCGACGCTCTTGCCGAGCTCGGCCTGACGCGCCGAGAAATCGAGCATGTCGTCAACCAGCTGAAACGCGGTCCCGAGATTGCGGCCGAAACAATCGAGCGCTTCTTCCTCGGCCGGCGGGCGCTCGGCCAACACCGCGCCAATGCGGCTAGCCGCGGCGAACAATTCCGCGGTTTTCGCTTGGATGACGGCGAGATAAGCGGCCTCGGTGGTCGTCGGTGTCGCCGGTCGTCATCAGCTGCATGACTTCGCCCTCGGCGATGATCGCGGAGGCGCGCGACAGGATCTCGAGGATGCGCAGCGAGCCGTCCGCGACCATCAGCTGAAATGCTCGGCTGAACAGAAAGTCGCCGACCAGGATCGCGGGCTTGTTGCCCCAGAGCGCATTTGCCGTATCGCGGCCGCGGCGCAGATCGCTCGCATCGACGACGTCGTCGTGCAACAGGGTCGCAGTGTGGATGAACTCGACCGCGGCGGCGAGTGCTACGTGACGGTCACCGCGATAGCCACACAGCCGCGCGCAACCCAAGGTAAGCATCGGCCGCAACCGCTTGCCGCCACCGGCGACGATATGGCCGGCGAGCTGCGGGATCAGCTCCACCGGGCTGTGCATGCGCTGGACGATCAGCCGGTTGACGCGTTCGAGGTCATTTTTCAGTAAGCGTGACAACGGATCGAGCGACGGCCTTCGGCCCGCGTGCACTCGATCGACACCCGCCACCAGCGCCACTCGATTCTCCCGCGTGTCCACCGCGCTGCCCGACCGGCTTGACGCGCCCGAACGCGAATGAGCATAGATTGCAGCCAAGACCGGTCAAGAGCCGCAGTGCCCCCGTCCCTATCGATCTGCTGCGATTAGTTGACGCGATGAAGGAGCTGTTGCGCACCAATAACGCCGTCCGCCTCTCCTGGGTGCAGGCGCTGCTCAAGGATTCGGGGATCGACAGCCTAGTGCTCGACCATCACACCAGCCTCGTCGAAGGCAGCATCGGCGCGATCCCGCGCCGCCTGATGGTGGCGGAGCGCGACTTTGGGCGGGCTCGCGCGCTGCTTGCAGCCACCGGCGAGGACGCAAGGTGAGCGACACGCCGCTGCCGCCGAGCCGGCCTTTACCGAGGATCGGCTGCTCGGCGGCCGGATCCGTCTGCGGCAGCCGGCGGGCGGCTACCGCGTCGCGATCGACCCGATTTTTCTCGCCGCCTCGGTACCGGCCGAACCGCATCAGCTAGTGCTCGATGTTGGCTGCGGCGCCGGCGCGGCGATGCTTGTGCCTGGCGGCGCGGGTGCCGCATATCCGCGTCGTCGGGCTCGAAATGCAGCGCGATCTGGTTCGGCTCGCCGGCGACAACGCGATCCTGAACGCAATGGAGGCTCGCGTCTCGGTGATGATCGGCGATCTGTTGCATCCGCCACCGCGGCTGTCGCCCGGCGCCTTCGATCATGTCATGGCGAACCCGCCCTTTCACGAGCGCGGCCGTGTCACGCCGACCGCGACGCTTGGCAGGGCCGCCGCGACGATCGAGGGCGAGGCCGACCTCGCCGCCTGGGTGCGCTTTTGTCTGACGATGGTGCGGCCAAAGGGCACGGTGACCTTTATTCACCGCGCCGACCGCATCGACACGCTGATTGGCGAAATCGCCGGCCGCGCCGGCGAGGTCGTGGTCTATCCGCTGTGGCCAGGGGAAGGCCGGCCGGCGAGCCGTATCCTGGTGCGCGCCCGCAAGCAGATCGCGGCTCCGGCGCGGCTCGCCCCCGGGCTGGTGTTGCACCGCGCGGACGGGCGGCCGACCGATCTTGCCGACGGAATATTGCGGGAGGGCAGGGGGCTCGAACTCTGAACCTCGGCGATAGGCTGATCGCTGTAGTTTCGGCGGGTCCGGCTTCCCATCTGAGACCGCATGAAGATTCGCGACTATCTCGATATCGAGCGGCTGTGGCAGCGCGGGCCGGTGGTTTCGGTCTTGCGCTTCGAGGGCGTCATCATGCCGCGGGCGCGCCGCAACGGCATCTCGCTGGCCAGCCATGCCCGGGCAATCGAGCGGGCGTTCCGCCTTCGCGGCGTCGTCGCGGTCGCGATCGTCGTCAATTCGCCCGGCGGCTCGCCGGTGCAGTCGGCACTGCTGTTTCGCCGCATCCGCCAGCTGGCCGAGGAGAAGGGCATACCGGTCTTCGCCTTTGCCGAGGATGTGGCGGCCTCGGGCGGCTATTGGCTGGCGCTCGCCGGCGACGAGATCTTTGGCGAAGAGACCTCGCTGGTCGGCTCGATCGGCGTGATCAGCGCGGGGTTCGGCCTGTCCGAGCTGATCAAGCGGTTCGGCATCGAGCGCCGCCTTTACACCGCCGGCACGCACAAATCGCTGCTCGACCCGTTTCTGCCGGAGGACCCGGCCGATGTCGAACGGCTGACCGGCTTGCAGCAGGACATCCATCGGGCGTTCAAGGAGCATGTGCGCCAGCGCCGCGCCGGCAAGATCGACGGCGCCGACGAGAGCCTGTTCAACGGCGATGTGCTGACCGGGCATATGGCGGCAGAGCGCGGGCTGATCGATGGCATCGGCGAATTGCGCGCGGTCATGCGCGCGCGCTACGGCGACAAGGTCAGGTTGCGCCCGGTCGCGGCGGAGCGACGGCGGCCGATCTGGGCCCGCCTGCCGTTTGGCGCGCGCGAGCCTTCGGCCGCGATCGCCGATCTCGCCGAGTGGGTCGAGGCCCGGCTGCTGTGGGCCCGGTTCGGGCTGTGACGAGAATTCTCGCCCGCCGAGCGCATTCCTTGACCCGGCTTACGGCGGCCCGGTAAACCTCGCCGATGTTCGAGTTTCCGAAGCTCGTCGTATTGATCCTGGTGTTCGCCGCGGTGTGGATCGGCTATCGCTGGCTGAACGGACCGGCGCGCGAACTGCCGCGCCGGCGCGCGCCGCCGCGTCGGGCGATCCAGGCCGAGGATCTCGTCGCCTGCGGCGTTTGCGGCGCCTATGTCGCGGCGCTGGCGCCCGGCTGCGGCCGGCCCGATTGCCCGCGGCCGCGTTGACGCGCGCCGCGTTCGAGGCGACGCCGTGAGCTTTCAATCGGTGATTTTCGAGCTGCAGAGCTTTTGGGCGCGGCAGGGCTGCGTGATCCTGCAGCCTTATGATGTCGAGGTCGGCGCCGGCACCTTTCACCCGGCGACGGCGCTGCGCGCGCTCGGGCCCGAGCCGTGGCGCGCCGCCTATGTCCAGCCCTCGCGCCGGCCGACCGACGGCCGCTATGGCGAAAACCCGAACCGGCTGCAGCAATATTATCAGCTGCAGGTCATCCTGAAACCGGCGCCGGCCGACAGCCAGGAGCTCTATCTTGCGAGCCTGGCGGCGATCGGCATCGACGCGCGCCGGCACGACATCCGCTTTGTCGAGGACGATTGGGAAAGCCCGACGCTTGGGCGCCTGGGGGCTCGGCTGGGAGGTCTGGCTCGACGGCATGGAGGTCAGCCAGTTCACCTATTTCCAGCAGGTCGGCGGCATCGAATGCGACCCGGTCTCGACCGAGCTGACCTATGGGCTCGAACGGCTGGCGATGTATGTCCAGGGTGTCGAGAGCGTCTTCGATCTCGATTACAACGGCGTTCCCGGAGCCGGCCAGATCACTTATGGCGACGTGTTCCAGCGGGCGGAGCGCGAGTTCTCGGCCTACAATTTCGAGATCGCCGACACCGCGATGCTGGTCCGGCATTTCGCCGACGCCGAAGCCGAATGCCGCGCCGTGCTCGAACGCGGGCTTGGCATTGCCGGCCTATGACCAATGCCTGAAGGCAAGCCATCTGTTCAACTTGCTCGATGCGCGCGGCGCTATCAGCGTGACCGAGCGCGCCGCCTACATCCTGCGCGTCCGCGCACTCGCCAAGGGCTGCTGCGAGGCCTGGCTCGCCGACGGTGCGGGTCCCGGCGCCTGATATGGCCGAACTGCTGCTCGAATTCTTGTCGGAGGAGATCCCGGCGCGGATGCAGCGCCGCGCGATCGAGGATCTGACGGGGCTGCTGCGCGACAAGCTCGCCGCGGCCGAGATCCCGGCGGCCGATTGCGCGGCTATGTGACGCCGCGCCGGCTTGCGGTCATCGCCGAGGGCATCCCGTCGACGCAGCCCGACCGCAGCGAGGAGCGGCGCGGGCCGCGGGTCGGCGCGCCGCCGCAGGCGATCGACGGCTTTCTGCGCTCGGTCGGGCTCGGCTCGATATCGGGAATGCGAGATCCGCGACACCGGCCGCGGCGAATTCTATTTCGCGGTCATCAAGCGCTCGGGCCGGCCGGCCGCAGAGGTCTTGCCCGATCTGATCAAGGCGGCGATCGCCGAATTGCCCTGGCCGAAATCGATGCGCTGGCCGGGCTCGCCACTGCGCTGGGTCCGGCCGTTGACCTCGGTCCTCTGCCTCTTCGACGGACGAGGTCGTGCCGTTGGCGCTCGACGGCGTCCCGGTCGGCCGCACAACCCGCGGCCACCGCTTTCTGGCACCGGCGAGATCTGCGTCGACAGCGCCGCCGAATATCTCGAAAAGCTGCAACACGCCTACGTCATCCTCGACCAGGAGCAGCGCCGCGAGATGATCCGCGCCGATCTCGACCGCCGCGCGGCGGAATTGGGGATCACCGTCAAACCCGATCCCGGCTGCTCGACGAGGTCACCGGGCTCGCCGAGTTCCCGGTCGTGCTCGCCGGCGCGATCGACGCCGATTTCATGACCTTGCCGCCCGAAGTCCTGCAGACGGCGATGCGCGTGCATCAGAAATATTTTTCCTGTGTCTATGCTGACGGCAGGCCGGCGCCGCATTTTCTGTTCGTCGCCAACAATCTTGCCGAGGACGGCGGCGAGGCGATCATCGCCGGCAACGAGCGCGTGCTGCGCGCCCGCCTCGCCGACGCCCGCTTCTTCTGGGACCAGGACCGCAAAATCCGGCTCGAAGACCGGGTCGAGGCGCTGAAGGACCGCGTCTATCACGCCAAGCTCGGCAGCATGTACGACAAGGTCGAGCGGATGGAGCGGCTCGCGGTCTTCCTCGCGCAACAGCTTTACCCCACGCCCCCTGCCGTCGCCCCCGCACAAGCGGGGGCCCAGAGCAGCCGCTCTGACCTTGTAGCCCTGGATTCCCGCTTTCGCGGGAATGACGGTAAAGAATTGGAGCGCGCGGCATGGCGCGCAGCACATCTCGCCAAGGCCGATCTGTCGACCGGCATGGTTGGGGAATTCCCCGAGCTGCAGGGCATCATCGGGCGCTATTACGCGATGTATGACGGCGAGAGTGAGGAGGTAGCCAATGCAATCGCCGAGCACTACAAGCCGCTCGGCCCGAACGATGATTGCCCTTCCGACCCCGAAAGCGTCGTGCTCGCTCTTGCCGACAAGATCGATACGCTGGCGGCGTTCTTTGCCATTGGCGAAAAGCCGACCGGTTCGCGGGATCCGTTTGCGCTGCGGCGGGCAGCTCAAGGTGTGATCCGCCTGATCCTCGAGAACGAACTCAGGCTCCCGCTCAGAATTCTTTCGTCAACGCCGCCACGCTCGTCCCTATCGACTACCAGGAAATCATGGAGGGACACGCTATTGCGGGCGAGCTGGTGGACTTCATTGCCGAACGGCTTAAGGTGCATCTTCGCGAGCGCGGAGTCCGGCATGATCTTATCGACGCCGTGTTCGCGCTCGCCGAAGACGATCTAGTACGTCTTTTGGCCCGGGCAGACGCCTTTCGCGGTTTCTCGACACCGATGACGGCGCTAACTTGCTCGTCGCCTATCGCCGGGCTTCGAACATCGTCGCGATCGAGGACCGCCGAGGCGGATGGCGCTGAGCGGTGAAATCGACCCAGCGCTGCTGCGGCAGCCGGAGGAGACGGCGCTTGCTGACGACTCCAAGAACTCTTCGCCGAGTTCAGCACGCCGACTCGGCCACGCGCTTGAACGCGAAGATTTCGAGGAGGCGATGTCAGAACTGGCGCGGCTGCGAGCAGCCGGTCGACGAATTTTTCGATAAAGTCACCGTTAACACCGATGATGCGAAACTGCGCGAGAACCGGCTGCGCCTGTTGGCGCGGATCCGCGCGACGATGAACCAGGTCGCCGATTTCTCGCTGATCGAAGGGTGAGCGGCGGATGACGAAATGGGTCTACCGATTTGGCGGCGGCGGCGCCGAGGGGCGCGCCGGGATGCGCGACCTGCTCGGCGGCAAGGGCGCGGGGCTCGCCGAGATGAGCGATCTCGGGCTGCCGGTGCCGCCCGGCTTTACGATCACCACCGAGGTCTGCACCTGGTTCTATGCCAACGGCAAGTCCTATCCGCCCGATCTTGAGGCGCAGGTCGCCGACGGGCTCGCGGCGATCGAGCGGGCGCTCGGCGCGCGGTTTGGCGACGCCGACAATCCGCTTCTGGTCTCGGTCCGCTCGGGTGCGCGGGTGTCGATGCCGGGGATGATGGATACCGTCCTCAATCTCGGGCTCAACGACCGGGCGGTCGAGGGCTTGGCCGGCAAGAGCGGCGACGAGCGCTTTGCCTATGACAGCTATCGCCGCTTCATCCAGATGTACGGGCAGGTCGTGCTCGGCATCGAGCACCATCATTTCGAGGAGCTGATCGAAAACCACAAGCTCGACAGCGGGCAGACGCTCGACACCGATCTCTCGGCCGAGGACTGGAAGATCGTCGTCGCCGGGTTCAAGGATGTGGTCGCGCAGGAAACCGGCCAGCCGTTCCCGCAGGAGCCGCGCGACCAGCTGTGGGGCGCGATCGGCGCGGTCTTCGGCTCGTGGATGAACCCGCGCGCGGTCACCTATCGCCGGCTGCACGAGATCCCGGCCGATTGGGGCACCGCGGTCAATGTCCAGGCGATGGTGTTCGGCAATATGGGCGCGGATTGCGCGACCGGCGTCGCCTTTACCCGCAACCCGTCGACCGGCGACAACGAGTTTTACGGCGAATATCTGGTCAATGCCCAGGGCGAGGATGTCGTCGCCGGCATCCGCACCCCGCAGCATCTGACGCATTGCCGGCAAAAAGGCGAACAAATCGGCCTTGCCGGCGATGGAAGAGGTCATGCCCGAGGTGCTCGACGAGCTCTGCCGCGTGCGGCGGGTGCTCGAAGACCATTACCGCGACATGCAGGACATCGAGTTCACCGTGCAGCGCGGCAAGCTGTGGATGCTGCAGACGCGCTCCGGCAAGCGCACCGCGCAGGCGGCGCTGAAGATCGCGGTGTCGTTGGTCGAGGAGGGGGTCATCGACCGCGAGGAGGCGATCCGCCGCATCGAGCCCGCCTCGCTCGACCAGCTGCTGCATCCGACGCTCGATCCCAAGGCCAAGACCACGATCCTGACCCGCGGCCTGCCGGCCTCGCCCGGCGCCGCCTCGCGGCAAGGTCGTGTTCTCGGCCGAGGAGGCCGAAGTCGCTGGCGGCGCGCGGCGAGGCGGTGATCCTGGTGCGCGTCGAAACCAGCCCCGAGGACATCCACGGCATGCACGCCGCGAGAGGCATCCTGACGACGCGCGGCGGCATGACCAGCCACGCCGCGGTGGTCGCGCGCGGCATGGGGCGGCCCTGCGTCTGCCGGCGCCGGCGATCTGCACGTCGATTACGCGGCGCGCACGATGGCGGCGCGCACCACCCTGGTCAAAGCCGGCGAGATCATCACGATCGACGGCTCGACCGGCGAGGTCATGCTGGGCGAGGTGGCGACGATCCAGCCCGAGCTGTCGGGCGATTTCGCGACGCTGATGGGCTGGGCCGACGCGATCCGCAACATGAAGGTGCGCGCCAATGCCGAGACCCCGCTCGACGCGCGCACCGCGCGCCGCTTTGGCGCCGAGGGCATCGGGCTCTCGCCGCACCGAGCACATGTTCTTCGACGCCGACCGCATCGGCCCGATCCGCCGGGTGATCATGGCCGACGACGAAAAGGGGCGGCGCGCCGGGCTCGCCGAGCTGCTGCCGATGCAGCGCGCAGGATTTCGCCGAGATCTTTCGCATCATGCGCGGGCTGCCGGTGACGATCCGGCTGCTCGACCCGCCGTTCCACGAATTCCTGCCCAAGACCGACGCCGAATTCGACGAGATGGCGCGGCTGACCGGCCGCGACGTCGCCCAGATCCGCCAGCGCGCGCTCGCTCTGCACGAGGCAAACCCGATGCTCGGCCATCGCGGCTGCCGGCTCGGCATCACCTATCCCGAGATCTACGAGATGCAGGCGACGGCGATCTTCGAAGCGGCCGCCGCGGTGATCAAGGAAACCGGCGAGGCGGTGGCGAGCCCGAGATCATGGTGCCGCTGATCGCGACCAGAAAGGAGTTCGACATCCTGAAGGCGATGATCGACCGCGTCGGCAAGGGGGTCATGGAGCGGGCCGGGGTCAAGGTGCCCTATCTCGTCGGCACGATGATCGAATTGCCGCGCGCGGCTTTGCGCGCCGGCGAAATCGCCGAGACGCGCGGAGTTCTTCAGCTTTGGCACCAACGATTTGACCCAGACCGTGTTCGGCCTGTCGCGCGACGATTCGGCGAGCTTTCTCGGGGCCTATCAGCGGCTCGGCATTTTCGAGCACGACCCGTTCGTGACCCTCGACACCGAAGGTGTCGGCGAACTGGTGCGCATCGCCGCCGAGCGCGGCCGCGCCGCCCGCCCCGGGTTGAAGCTCGGCATCTGCGGCGAGCATGGCGGCGATCCCGCCTCGATCCGGTTTTTCCAGGAGGTCGGGCTCGATTACGTCTCCTGCTCGCCCTATCGGGTGCCGATCGCCCGCCTCGCCGCGGCGCAGGCGGCGCTCGTCTGGCGAGCGTCGGGACGCGACGGCTTGATGCGACGGGCGGCCGCGTTCGCGCTTCTGCGGTCCTCGCCGGATCGCCGCTGCCTGGCCGACGCCGTATCCAGACGCCGCTGCCGCAGCTGCTGCCGCAATCCGCTTCCCGCGCCGGCGCCGCCGCACACCGGCGCCGCTGCCGCCGCCGATCAATCCCGGCTACGCCGCGACACCGCCGAACGGGCTTGTCGCCGCTCGCTGACGCAGCCCGGCCCGGTCTACCAATTGCCGCAGCCGGCGAGCCCGGCCTATCCGCCGCAGCAACTGCCGGGTCCGATCGACCAGCAGAAATTGCAGGCGTACCGCAACAGCCTGCGCGCCCAGCAATGGCAGCTTCAGCAGCAGGGCGTCAGCCCGGGCAGCGAGCGCAGCCGCGAAATCCAGCAACAGCTCAACGCGCCCGATCCGCAATGATCGCTGCGAGCAAGGGGCCGCCTACCTGTCCTCTAGCGACGTGCTATCCGCCGTCGGAAGACGCATCCACGTCGGCCATCTCGGGACTATCACCGCGTCCCCGGCCGTCAGCCGTTTGTCGCCCAGCGCGGCTTCGATTCGCAGCAAGGCCAGGCCGCGCTCCGTCGCGGCTCGATCGCATCTCGCCGACATCGCGCCCGTCGGCGGTGACGATCGTTCCCGGCGCCGGCGCCGGGCCGTCGATCATGACCGGCATCAGCCGGCGCTTGACGAGGCCGCGATATTTGGTGCGGGCGGTCAATTCCTGGCCGATATAGCAGCCCTTGTTCCAGTCAACGCCGTTCAGCTCGTCGAACCCGGCCTCGAGCAGGATCGATTTTTCGAGCACGAGGTCGCGGCTGCCGTCGGGAATCCCGAGGCCGAGGCGCAGATGGTCGTAGGCGGCAAACTCGGCTTCGGCAAGACCAGCCTCGATCAGCGCCGATCGCGCGCTCTCGCGCGGAAGGATGCAGCGCGCGCCGAGCGCTGCCAGCCGCGGATCGACAAAGGCGATGCCCGCCGCGAAAGCCCGCGCGATTCCCGGTCTCGGCGGGAAGACCGAGAGCGTCGAGCGCGCCATCGCCAAAGACCGCGGCCACCGCGAGGTCGGGCCGCTCATCGATGGCAACCTGGGCGCGCAGCCGGTAAATCGACAGCCGCCGTTTGAGATCGGCCAGACGCTGGGCTTCGGCGTCGAGGAGTATCGTCTCTGACGCCTCGACCATCATGAAGTCGTGCAGGTATTTTCCCTGCGCGGTCAGCAATGCCGCATAACGCGCTTGGCCGGGGCCGACCTTGTCGACATCGTTGGAAACGAGCCCTTGCAGGAATGCGCGGCGGTCGGGCCCGCTGACTGCGAGGACGCCGCGATCTTCGAGCAGCACAAAGCAGGCGTCGGCCATGGTTCGGCAGGATGGTTGCAGCAGGCTAGACGTAGGTGATGACCGCCGGCTTGGCAAGCCAACGGGATCGCGAGATATAAGGCCTGCCGGATCGGCGAGATGGACATTCTGTTTGTCACTGCGACGCGCATCGGCGACGCCGTACTGTCGACCGGTCTCGTTTCCTATCTGATCGACCGTTATCCGGGAGCGCGACTGACTATCGCAGCTGGGCCTATCGCCGCGCCGCTATTTGGCGCCGTCCCCGGACTCGAGCGGCTTATCGTCGTAGAGAAGCGGCGTTGGTCACTGCATTGGTTGCCCCTCTATGCCGCGGTCGCGGCGCGCTCCTGGGACCTTGTCGTCGATTTACGTGGTTCGGCGCTCGCCTGGCTGCTGCGAGCGAGCGAGCGCAAGGTAATGGCCAAGGGTGCTACGGACGAACATCGGGTGCGACAGCTGGGCCGCCTATTCGATCTCGATCCACCGCCGGGACCGCGGCTGTGGACGGCAACCGATCACGAACACGCCGCTGCCGAGCTGGTTCCTGCCGGTGGTCCGGTGCTGGCGATCGGCCCGACTGCAAACTGGCGCGGCAAACAGTGGCGCGCGGAACGTTTTGCCGAGCTGGCGCGGAGGCTGACCTCCAGCGGCGGCTTGCTGCCAGGGGCACGCGTCGCCGTGCTGGCCGCCGGGCATGAGCGTGGGCAGGCCGAGCCGCTGCTTGAGGCTATTCCACAAAGTCGCCTGATCGACTTGGTCGGTCGGGTCGATCTGCTAACCGCAGCGGCGGTGCTCGGACGTTGCGCGCTTTTTATTGGCAACGACACCGGCTTGATGCATATCGCCGCTGCTTGCGGTACGCCGACGTTGGGCCTGTTTGGGCCGAGCCCGAGCTGCCAATACGCGCCCTGGGGGCCGCGCGCCGCTTTCGTGTGCTCAGCCGACTCGCCCGAGACGATGTTCGGTCCGGGCTTTGATCATCGCACGACAGACACACTGATGGACGGGCTCTCCGTCGCGGCCGCCGAGGCTGCCTCATGCCGATTGTGGGACCGAGTCGCGAGCGCCGCGGCGTGAACCGAGCGCGGCTCTCTGCCGTTGTCGTCGTCCGGGACGAAGAGCGTCAGCTCGCCGATTGTCTTTCCTGTATCGACTTTGCCGACGAGATCGTCGTTGTGCTCGATCGCTGTCGTGACCGCTCGCGGGAGATCGCGGGGGACTTTACCGATCGCTTGATCGAGGGCGCCTGGGAACGCGAGGGGCCTCGCCGGCACGCCGGGATCGACGCCTGCTGCGGCGACTGGATCCTCGAAATCGATGCCGACGAGCGGGTGCCCCCGCGGCTTGCCGAGGAAATTCGGGAGGTCGTCGCCACCTCGCCTGCGGCATGGCACCTCGTCCGTGTCGACAATTTTATCGGCGAGCGTCTGGTGCGCTGGGGTTGGGGGGCGTCTTTCGGCCGGTCGGCTCATGCTGCGCTGTATCGCAGGGGCGCCAAGAAATGGGGGGATCAGCGGGTCCATCCTGCAGTGTCTTTGTCGGGAGAGCAGGGCTCTACGCTGTCCTCGCCGATCCATCATTATGTCGACCGCGATATCTCGGAGATGTTGCGACGTCTCGACCGCTATTCGAGCGCGCGGGCGCAGGATCTCCGCGATAGCGGCGAAATCGGCAGCTATGGCCGCAATATCAGCCGCATCCCGTCGCGCTTTTGGAAATGCTACGTGAGCCGCAAAGGCTATCGCGAGAGGGAGTGGGGCTTTCTGATCGCGCTGTGTGCGGCGCTCTATCCGATCCTGTCGTATCTGAAAGCGCGGCTCGATACCCCTCCACCCTCCGAACCTACCCCTGACCGCGGCCTTCTCCCTGCTCGCGAGGAACGGGAGAGGCCCTCCGCTCAGGAAGACGAAAGTGAGGGGCGGTCGACGGCGGGAGTTAACGGAGCGTCGGTCGCGCGCGACTGATGGTGAGCGTGGTAATGGCCGATGACGGCTTTGCTTTTGACGGGGCAATAGCCGAGGCGGCGCCGCTCGGTGGCGCTGAAACTGCCTTTGTCGCGCTGGCCGAGGCGCTTGCGGGGCGTGGCCACCAGGTGGAGGTGCGCAATCGCTGCCATGCCGAGCTGATCCACAAGGGCGTGCGCTGGGCGCCGCTATCGGGAGCTATCCCAGAGGCATGCGATCTTTATATCGGCAGTCGTGGACATCGCGTGATCGGGCTCGTGCGCCGGGTGCAGCGGCGGCTGTTCTGGCTGCACAATCCGGCGCGTTATCTGCGAAAGCCGCGGAATTTACTTCGCCTCGCTTGGTATCACCCGACCCTCGTCGTGACCGGCGCCTATCACGCGGAAACGGTGCCGGCTTGGCTGCCCCGCGGCGGCTGTGAGATCATTCCCTATGGGGTGGTCGAGCGCTTTCGCGGCGCGGTCCCCCGCGATCCGCCGGCGCCGCGCGCTATCTTTACCTCGAACCCGCTGCGCGGGCTCGATTGGCTGCTTGATCTGTGGGTGGCACGGATTGCGCCTGCGGTGCCCGGGGCCGAGCTGCACATCTATAGCGGGCCGGCTGTCTATCGCGGGCTGGGCCCTGCGCGGGCAGCCGAGATGGGGGCGATTCTCGCGCGTGCAGACACGCTCGCTGCCTCCGGCGTTCGCCGATTTGTCCCGCTCGGGCGAGAAGCGCTGGCGGCGGCGCTGATGGACGCCCGGGTCATGCTCTACCGCGGAGACCCGGGCGAAACCTTCTGCCTCTCCCTGGCCGAGGCGCAGGCGATGGGCGTGCCGGCGGTCGTCACGCGGTTGGGCGCGGTTGGCGAGCGGGTCGTCGACGGCGTCAGCGGGCGAGTGGCCTGCAGTGACGACGACTTTGCCGCGGCAGCGATCGCGGTGCTGCGCGAGGACGAGTTGTGGCGGCGCTGGCATCTGGCGGCACTCGAACGCCAGCGCGGGTTGAGCTGGGATATGGTCGCCGCCCGCTACGAGGCGCTGATCGCCGTGAGCCCGCCGGCTGCTGCAGGCGATCGCCGGGGCGCGTCATGGCGGGGCCGAAACCTTTTTCGTGCGGTTGGCGACGGCGTTGAACCGCGCCGGAGAGACGCAGCGGGTGCTGATCCGCCGTGATCCCGCACGATCGCAGATCTTGCGCGCCGCCGGCGTCGGGGTCGCCGAACTTGCTTTTGGCGGACCGTTTGATTTGACGACTCGGCGCGCGTTTCGCCACGAGATCGCAGTCTGGCGGCCGAATATTGTGCTGACCTGGATGAGCCGGGCGACCCGGCTTTGCCCGCGCGGCGATTTCGTGCATGTTGCGCGGCTCGGGGGGTACTATGATTTGAAGTATTATCGGCGCTGCGATCGTCTGATCGGCAACACCCGCGCCATCGTTGAATACGCGGTCACCAAAGGTTGGCCGCGTGACCGAATCGACTACTTGCCGAATTTTGTGACCGATGCGCGTGCCGCCACATCGCGTAGCGAGCGCCCTCCTGCCGCGTCTGGAAACGCGCCGCTGGGGCTGGCGCTCGGTCGCCTCCATCCGAACAAGGGGTTCGCCTTGCTGCTCGAGGCGCTTGCCGAGACGCGCGAGGTTCGGCTGGCGATCGCCGGTGACGGGCCGTTGCGTGCAGCGCTCGAGCAATTGGCGGGTGGTCTCGGGATCGCCGACCGGGTCAGCTTTCTCGGCTGGCGCGAGGACGTGCCAGAGCTGTTGGCGAATGCCGATTTTCTCGTCTGTCCGTCGTTGCACGAGCCGTTGGGGAATGTCGTGATCGAGGCGTGGTCGGCGGGATTGCCGGTCGTCGCTACCGCGAGCGACGGCCCGGCCGGGCTGATCGAGGACGAGGTGAGCGGGCTTTTGGTGCCGCTTCCCGACCAGCCAGGCGGCGGACCCCGGGCGTTGGCCAGCGCCATCGAACGCTTATGTCGAGACCCCGTTCTGCGCGTCCGGCTCGGGCAAACCGGCCGCCGGGTCTACGAAGCCGAATTTACCGAGAAAGCGGTGATCGACCGCTATCGCGGGCTTTTTGATAAATTGGCTCCGGAATGTGCGGCATCGCCGGGCTGATGACCCTCGATGGCGCGGCTCCGCCCGCGGCCCCGCTGCGGGCGATGGGAGCGGCGTTGCGCCATCGCGGCCCGGACGGCGACGGCCAATATCGCTCTGGCGATGTCGGCATGGTGCAGACCCGGCTCGCGATCATCGATCTCGCGACCGGAGACCAGCCCCTTTACGAGCCCGGCGGCGCCGCGCTGATCGCCAATGGCGAGATCTACAATTACCTCGAGCTGCGCGAAGAGCTGCGCGGCGCGCGCCCGATCGCGTTTTCGACCCAGTCGGATTGCGAGCTGCCGCTGCATCTCTATCGTCGCCATGGGCTCGACTTCACCCTGCTATTTGCGCGGCATGTACGCGCTAGCACTGCACGACCCGGGCGCCGGGCGCCTGGTCCTCGCCCGCGACCCGTTCGGCATCAAGCCGCTCTATTACGCCGAGACGCCGCGCGGCTTCGCCTTTGCCTCCGAGCCCAGTGCGCTGATCGAGGCCGGCATTGTCGCCCCGGCGCTCATTCGCAGGGCGCGCAACGAGCTCGTGCAGATGCAGTTTACCACCGGGCGCGAGACGATCTTTGCCGGGATCAACCGGGTATCTGCCGGGCGAGACCGTGGTCGTGCGCCAAGGCCGGATCGTCGAGCGGCGGCGGCGCGCGGCATTGCCCGAGCACGGCCCGTTCGCGCTCGGCGAGGACGAGGCGCTGGCCCGGCTCGACGCCGCTTTTGCCGACAGCGTGCGCATCCACCAGCGCTCGGACGTGCCGTTTGGCATGTTTTTCTCGGGCGGCATCGAATTCGACGGCGGTGCTGGCGATGATGGCGCGGCTGGCCGAGCGCCCGGTCAAGGCGTTCACGATCGGCTTCGCCGAGAGCGATGTCGCCGACGAGCGCCCGGCCGCGCGCGCCGCGGCCGAGGCGGTCGGCGCCGAGCATGTCGAGATCTTGTTTTCCGAGGCCGATTTCTGGCGATTGCTGCCGCAAATCGTATCCGCCGTCGACGATCCGGCCGCCGATTACGCGATGCTGCCGACCTGGGCGCTGGCCCGGGCCGCGCGCGAAGCCGGGCTCAAGGTCATATTGTCGGGCGAGGGCGGGGACGAGCTGTTTGGCGGCTATGGCCGCTATCGCAGCGTGCTGCGCCCATGGTGGGCGGGCGGCCGCCGGCCGCGCGCACGCGGCGTGCTCGATGATCTGGGTGTTTTGCGCGGCGAGATTGCCGGCTGGCGCGACGGGATCGCCGCGGCCGAAGTGCACGCCGGCAGCCGCGGCCGCACCCCGCTGCAGGCGGCGCAGGCGGTCGATTGCGCCGACTGGCTGCCGAACGATCTGTTGACCAAGCTCGACCGCTGCCTGATGGCGCATGGCGCCGAGGGCCGCACGCCTTTTCTCGACAGCGAAGTGGCGGCGCTGGCCTTTCGCCTACCGGACGAGCTCAAGGTGCAGCATGGCCTCGGCAAATGGCTATTGCGCCGCTGGCTGGCCGAACAGCTGCCGCAATCGCAGCCGCTCGCCCGCAAGCGCGGCTTTACCGTGCCGGTCGCGCGCTGGATCGCGCGCGCGCGCCGAGACGATCGGCCCGCTCGTCGCGCGCTCGCCCGCGGTGCGCGAGATCTGCCGGCCCGACGCGGTCGAGGCCCTGTTTGCCGCCGCCGGGCAAAAGCGCGCCGGCCGCGCCGCCTGGAACCTCTTGTTCTACGCGCTCTGGCACCGCCGCCACATCGAGCGCGCAACCCTGCCGCCCGATACCGCGGCAGCGCTTGCCGGGGATCGCTGATCCCCCCTCGGTTCAACGCGCCAATAACTCGCGGACGGCGTCGTCGAGGAATTTGGCGTCGGTCGGGTTTTGCGCGGGATTGCCGGCGCGGTGGCCCCAGATCGACGGGATCGGCCGCAATTCGGCGTGCGGCATGCGGGCAACCTCGCGGCGGTTGTCCTCGACCGTGAAATAGAGGTCGGTTTCGCACGGCATGACCATCGCGTCGGCGGTGATTGCGCCCAGCGCCTTGCCGAGATCGCCGCCATAGAGTTCGTTGGCGCTGATGTCGGCATGCTGCCAAGTCCACAGCATCGCCAACAAATCGTTGGCGTCGCGGCGGCGAAAGCCGGCCTCCCAACTGCCGACGAGAAAATCTTCCAGCGACGAAAAACCGAGCTTGCGCCATTCTTCCTCGCGGTAGAAGGCCTGGCTCAACCCCCAGCCGGCATAGACCCGGCCCATCGCCTGAAAGCCGCGGGTCGGCGGGGTCGCGAACCAGCCGTCCTGCCAGGCCGGGATCGGCGGTCAGTGCCGCCTTGACGCCCTTCGAGAAAGACGAAATTGTGCGGCGAGGTCTTGGCCGAGCCGCAGATCGCGGCGATGCGCTCGACCCGGTCGGGGAACAGCGCGCCCCAGTGAAAGGCCTGCTGCGCGCCCATCGAAAACCCGTAGACGAGCTTGACCCGCTCGATGCCGAAGACCTCGTGCAGCAACCGCTGCTGGACCCGGACATTGTCGGTCATCGTGAAATGCGGCCAGCGGGCGCGGTCGAAGGGCGGCGGCGTATTGCTCGGCGACGAGGACAGGCCGTTGCCGAACTTGTTCATGATGATGATGAAATATTTGGTCGGGTCGAGCGCCTTGCCCGGTGCGATCGCCCATTCGAGATCGTAATGCTGCGCGCCGTAGGAGGTCGGATAGACGATGGCGTTCGATTTCGCGGCGTCGAGCGTGCCGTAAGTCTTGTAGGCGAGGCGCGCCTTGCGATAGGTCAGCCCCGATTGCAGGACGACATCGCCCGCCTCGAAGATCTCGTAATCCGGCATCGCTGATTCGTCCTCTCGACGGCTCCGTCGGGTCTGGCGGCGCCTCGGTTACTGGACAAATGTGACCTTGCCCGCGCCGTTGACCTGGGTGCTGCGCTCTTTGGGATTGCCGTATACGACGATGGAGCCTGAGCCGGAGATTTCGGCGACAATCCGCTGGCTGGCGTCGACCGCGGCATCGCCTGAGCCATTGAGCGTGACATTCGTCGAAGCAGCCGTGAGCTCCTGCGCCGCGAGGTGATTGGCGCCGCTCATCACGCAGGTCAGCGTCTCCACCTTGCCGGCTAACGCGGCTCTATTGGACCCATTCAGCGCTATCGTGAGCGGGCCTCCGGCGAGACCTTCGTATTCGATCCGGTTGCTCCCGGAGGCCGAGATGTCGGTGATGTTTGGTGACGACACTGTGACTTTGATCCGCCCGTCGAGCGAATAGGACCGATCGGAATAGATATCCAAGCGACCGTTCGATACCGTCGTTTTGATGATCGACAGGATGTTCTTGTCGGTTTCGATCGTCAGCTTGGGCGACGCCCCGATTTTTACGGTCACCGCAAAGGCGCCGTCGCTGTGGATCGCAGTGACCGGGCCGATCGGCCGGTCTTCCGAGGCCGGCTCTCCGTCACCGACAACCCGGCCGCCCCCGGTTGCCGTTGTCTCGACCGAAATCGATCGCCCGCTGACGGTGACGCTGCTGCCCTCGCCATTTACGTTGACACTGTTTTGCTGGATCCCGCTCGTCTGCGATGAGACGTTGCTCTGCTGGATCACGCTGGTCTGCGACCAGGCGGAACTGACCGCCAGCGACACCGTTCCGACCACGACCGCCGCGCACATTCTGTATCTCATTTGACCCCGATGCTTCGATCGCCCTGCTGCGATAGCACGACGCCTGACGGGCGACAATCGATCAACAGCACTGTGGCTGACTGGCGGTAGCGCCGATGTCGCGATCTTGCCGTAAGGCGGCAGCGCGGGGCGGTCGCTCAAATATGGCAGCTCTCCGGGGAGCGCGACTGTGAGCCCGTTCACACTCAGCAAGAAAGATTGCGCGGGCGGCGCGCGGGCCGCGGCGGATGGAACCCTCGTCGTCACCCTTCGTTGAAGGGCCGGGTCCCGAATCCGGAGGATGCTATGGCAACCCACTTGGTGGTCGGTTTGTTTCCATCGAGCGGCATCGCTCTGGACGCTTATCATCGGCTGCGTACCGAGGGGTTCCCGCCCAGCCGGCTCGCGCATCGCGTGCTGAAGGAGGTCGGCCCGCAGCCGCCGAACGTCCAGGTCGAGCTCGAAATGTTGGCGCTGGATCCGCTGGTGCTTGGCGACGTTCGCCGCACCTTTGCCCGGTTCATCCACAATGGTGAGACGGTCGTGTTTGTCAGCGCCGCCGATGGTGACGAAGCTCAATCCGCCACCGACATTTTGAGGCTTTATCAGCCGCTCGCGATCGAGACCGTGGCGCTGCAGAAAACGAACAGCCCGCGATAATGGGCCAGCGCCGTCACCTGCCGCGACGATCGAGGCTAAAGGGTCCGGGGCCGGCGACGAAGACGTATAGAAATCCGCCGATGATGGCCAAATTCTTCATGAATTGGATATGCTGCGCCGTGCGCCCGGTCCCCTCGAGTTGCCAGAACTGATGGGCGATCAGCGCCGCGATCGCCGTCAAAACCGCCATCACTAACGCTGCATAACGGGTCTTCAGCCCGAGAACGACGCAAAGTGCGCCGAAGAATTCGACACAGGCGCCGATGACCGCCAGCAACCCCGATGCGGGCACGCCTCTGGCTGCCAAGGATTGCGCGAATGCGTCGAGCCGGGTCAGCTTGCCGAAGCCGCTCGGCACAAAGATCGCCGCCAGCGCCAGCCTGCCGAGCAACAGGATCACGGCGCCATAGGCGGCGGCGACGCGGTCGAGATATCCCCCCATAATTTTCCCCCTCACGCAGCTTCACCGCTGCTTAACGCCCAGATAATGCCTGGTAGATAGTGCCGCAGTCTAGAAGAGCGACCGGCTGGATATCTCATTTGACCTGTGTGATGGCGTCTTCTACGGTTCGCCAGACAGTTCGGATGAAAAAGCCACACGTGGAGGACATCATGGACGGCTTGGCATCGGTGGATCTGAAAAGCGTCGTAGCGCCGCTGAATTTCTTGGCTCCGATGGCGGAGAAGCCGGTTGCCTACAATTACGAGCCGCCGCCGGGGACGCCTCAGCGGACCGGCCGAAATATCCAATACCAAGTGCCGATCCGTGACGCGCGCCCAATTATCGATCAGCTATCCTTGGACAAGGAAGGCTTCGTGCTGTTGCACCGCCAGACCGCAGTGTCGAATTTCTACGACGACGAGCAGATCAAGTCAGTCTATTACCCGGAATGCGAGCGGGTCATGAAGGAAGCGACCGGCGCCGTCCGCGTCGTCGCCTTTGACCACATCGTGCGCAACGCGGCGATTTCGGCGAAGGACAAGACAATCAAGATCCCGGCCAAACGCGTGCATAACGACTATACGGCGTGGTCGGCGCCGCAGCGGGTGCGTGATCTGATGGGCGACGGGGCCGAGGAGCTGCTGAAACACCGCTTTGCGATCAACAATCTGTGGCGGCCGGTCAGCGGACCGGTGCTCGAATCGCCGCTGACCTTGTGCGACGCGCAGAGCCTTTCTGAGGAAGACCTGATCGCCAGCGATCTCAAATACCCGGACCGCACCGGCGAGACCTATGCGATCACCTACAACCCGAGCCAGCGCTACTACTATTTCCCCAAGATGCAGGCCGACGAGGCCGTGTTGATCCGCTGCTTCGACTCGGCGCAGCAAGGGGCGGCGCGGTTTTCCGCCCACACCGGCTTCGACGACCCGACCTCATCGCCTGATGCGCCGCCGCGCGAGAGCCTCGAAGTCCGCATGCTGGTATTCTACCCGCCCGGCGCCTGAGACTGGGGAACTAGGCCTCAGACGCATTCAGATAATGCAGTCTCGCTGCCTTCGTCATGCCCGGCCTTGTGCCGGGTATCCACGGCAACGGCGGTTGGGCGGTGCGTCGTGGATGGCCGGGACAAGCCCGGCCATGACGGTCTCTAAGTGAATCTTATGTCTGCATCTGAGCATTAGGCCCGTCACCCCGGCCCTCTCCCCGCGCGCGGGGAGCGGGAGGGGCCAGCGCGGCCAGAGGGTGGGCGGCATGCGCGGGAGCCTGCTGGCCTCAGGTCCTTGCCGGCGAGACCCGGCGCAATGTCGGCAAGAGTTCGTCGCTGATCAGCCGCATGCTGGAGAGTGCGTGGCCGACCGGCATGCCGCTCCAATGGGTGCGGAAGATCAGGAAGTTCGCGCCGGCTTCCTCCCAGCACGGGCGCAGCTGCTCGTAGCATTCCTCGGGGCTGCCGAGGACAAAGCGGTCTTGCAGTAGAGCGTCGAGCGACTGGCGGAACGAATCCTGGCCCGGCAAGACCTGGTCCTGGCCCCACTGCGCATAGGTTCGGTATTTCTCGGCGAGATAGGGGCCGGCCATCTCGACCGCGGTGCGCTTGTCCTTGGCGCAATAGATTTCGCGCAGATAGGGCAGCACCGTCGGGAACGGCTTGCCGTGGCGCGCGAGTTCGGCGCGGTAGAGCGCCATCTGGCCGGTGATGACCGGCATCGTGGCATGCGGGTTGATGAACAGGCTATCGCCGATGCGGGCGGCGCGGCGCACCGCGGCGTCGCTGTTGGCCGCGATCCAGATCGGCGGGTATGGCTTTTGCAGCGGCCGGCAGGTCGCGGTGACGTTCGACAATTTGCAGATGTCGTTTTGAAAGGTGACGCCGTCCTCGGTCCATAGCCGCTTGACGATTTCGAGACATTGCTCGAAGCGGCGCACGCGCTGGCCGCGCGGCACGCCGAACGCATCGAACTCGACCTCGCGATAGCCGAGACCGACGCCAAAGACGAAATTGCCGCGCCAGATCGCATCGAGCGAGGCGATGCATTCGGCGACCTCGACCGGGTTGTGCAGGGTCGCCAGCAATACCCCGGCGATGCCGGTCATCTCGCCCGCCTCGGCCGCGAGCCGCGCCAGAAACGGGATCAACTGCAATTGGCGCACGCCCTCGCTCAGATAATGCTGGCCGGTGGCGACGGCGTCCCAGCCGCGGTCGCGCGCCAGCCGGGCCATCGCGTACTGGCCTTCGAGCTCGGCGACGATGTCGCTGCCCGGCGGGTGCTGGCCGGTCAGAAAAATCCCGATCTTCATGTCGCCTCCTTCGCCGCAGCGCAGCCGCTCGGATTGCTTGAGATCGGAAGGTCGTAGATGATCGCCGCGACCGCGGCAACACCGGCGGCCAGGTCGAGGAGGTCGCAATGGAGAGCTTTACCGCGAGCGACGGTGCGCGGCTCGCCTATTACATCGACGACTTCACCGACCCGTGGAAGCAGGCGCCGACCCTGTTGCTGCTGCATGCGGCGATGGGCAGCGCCAGGCGCTATTACGCCTGGGTCCCGCGCGCTCGCCCGCCATTATCGGGTGGTGCGGATGGATCTGCGCGGGCATGGCGCTTCGGAGATTCCGCCGGCCGATCGGCCGCTGACCCTCGAACGGTTGGTCGACCGATGTCGCCGAGCTGATGGATCATCTGGGCTGCGCCAGCGCCCATATCGTCGGCAATTCGGCCGGCGGCTATCTCGGCCAGCAATTGGCGATGAACCACGGCCGAGCGGGTGCGCAGCCTGATGCTGTTCGGCTCGACCCCGGGGCTCAAAAACAGCCAGGCGCCGAGCTGGATCCCGCAGATCGAGGCCAAGGGCCTGCGCGGCTTTCTCGCCGAGACCATCGCCGAAAGGCTGCCGCTCGACCAGGTCGATCCCGGGCTCGTCGAGTGGTTTCTCGACGAGGCGGCCAAGAACGACCCGGCCTATATCGGCAAGTTCGTCCTGCTGATGGCGAGCTACGATTGGAGCGACCAGCTCGGCCGCATCCGCTGTCCGACCCTGGTCGTCGTCCCCGGCGCCGAGCCGATCGGCTCGACCGCGAATTACGAGCCGTTCCGCCGTCTCGTCCCCGATGTCGAAATGCGGGTCTACGATGGCGCGCCGCACAACATCTGCGACGCCTTCCCCGACCGCTGCGCCGCCGACGTGCTCGATTTCCTCGGCCGCCGCTTCGGCCTGGGCGCGTGAAGGATCAGTCGAGGCCGGGCGGGTGGCGTTCGTGCCACTCGGTCGCCTGCTGATAGGCCCAGCCGATGCGCAGGGCGGTCTCCTCGTCATAGCCGCGGCAGACGATCTGCAATGACAACGGCAGCCCGGTCGCGGTAAAGCCGTCGGGCACCGCCAGCGCGCACATTTCGAGCGCGTTGACGAAGCGGGTGAAATGCGCCGGCGTCGTACTCTGGTCGACGGCGTCGAGCGGGATCGCCGCGGTCGTCGTGGTCGGGGTCAGCAATGCGTCGGCGTCGCCGAGCGCCGCGGCGAATTCCTGCTTTCGCCTCGGCCTGCTCGCGCAATGCGCCGAGATAGTCGCGCGCCGAAACGCCCCGGCCGGAGGCGATGCGCGGCCGCACCGCCTCGTCGATCGGCAGGTTCATATCGTCGATCAGATCGCCGACCAGAAAATAGGATTCGGCGCCGATGATCCGGCCGGTCAGCTGGGTATAGTCGGCAAACCGGCGCGGCAATTTGACGGTGACGATCTCGGCGCCGAGCCGCGCCAGGGTGTCGAGCGCGGCATCGTAGGCGGCGAGCACCTCGGCGGCGACCCGGTCGCGCTCGATCGTCGGGCATTCGCGCCAGCCGTCAATCCGCGCACGCCGCGTCGCATCCTCGGCATCGGGCCGGCGGGCGGCCGCCCCAAGGTGCGCGGATCGATCGGGGTCGGGCCCTTCGATCGCCTGATAGAGCAATGCCGCATCCTCGACCGAGCGGGCCATCGGCCCCGGCGTGTCGAGCGATCGGGCTCAACGGCAGAATCCCGTAGGTGCTGACCCGGCCGATCGTGGTCTTGAGGCCGCTGAGCCCGCACCAGGAGGCCGGCAGCCGCACCGAGCCGCCGGTGTCGGTGCCGATCCCCCACGGCGCCATGCCCGCGGCAACCGCCACGCCGGTGCCGCTGCTCGATCCGCCGGGCGTGCGCGCGACCGCCGGGTCCCACGGGTTCCACGGCGTGCCGCGGTGCTGGTTGGTGCCCCAGCCGCCCATCGCGAACTCGACCGTGTGGGTCTTGCCGATCACGATCATTCCGGCGGCGATCAGGCGCTTGGCGATCGTCGCGGTGTAAGTCGAGCGCCGGTCGCGCCAGACCTGCGAGCCGCCGGTCGTCACCCGGCCCTCGATCTCGATCAGATCCTTGAGCGCGATCGGGATGCCGTGCAGCGGACCGATCCTATGCCCTGAGCGGATCGCCTTGTCGGCGGCCTCGGCGGCGAGCCGCGCCTCGTCGGCGTAGACCTCGACAAAGGCGTGCAGCTTCTGATCCTGCGCGCGGATGCGGGCGAGCAGCGCGTCGACGAGATCGACCGGCGACAGCCGGTCCGGGCATCGAATTCGGCGGATAGGACATGGGCCGGCAGAAATGCCGGATCGGTATTGGCTGACGGCATGGCTCTCCTCGCGAGGCGGATGGTCAGGATAGGCCCGCTCACGCCATGCCTTCAACTGGCCGGCCCCGGCGCGGTTCAGAAAGCTACGCGCGATGGAGGCCCCTTTGCTTCTGCCCGGCGGACCCTGGCGGTGAGGGCATAATCATGGGCGTGCGCGGCATGGATCGCGAAGCCTTCGACGTGAGAGGTTGACTGAACGCCGCCGACGGCCCGCCCGTGAGCATGAGTGAGCGAGGTAAGGTGTATTCGGTACGCCGGCGCGCCGCGTCGATGCGTTTCGTGTCCCGCGGTTCGGTGATGGCGAGAACCGCCGTGTCGATAGCTGGCGGCGACGGCGAAATGGAAAAGGCCGCTGGGCCGGCTTGGTACGTAGGATGCCCGGGTAGCGCCAAGGTAAGGATTGTAACCAACGATGCTGGAACTTGCGACGAGCTCCTGCGGCCCGGTCCCAGGGTAGACAAAGCCGTAGGTCGGGTTATCCCGCCCGTATTTCCCGGTGCCCAGATCCATGACCGCGACCGCGCTCCAGTCGTTATTAGGCGAGTCGTCAATCACCGTGACACCGCGCGTGACCATCCCGTGATACCAATTCGCGTGGTCGACGACGATCTCGCGGGAGTTAACGACCTGGGCAACGACTGCGACGTGGCCTGAGGGGATATACCCCGTTCGCCTGAAGACGAGAATGGAGCCCACAGCCGGGACGTGGCCGCGCTGATAGCGGCCAGCTGCCTCGTCCCACCAGCCGCCGGCCGCCCCGAATAGGTCGACACCGGTTTGAGCGCGCGCATAAAGGGCGCAATTGCCGGCCGATGCCCGACGGGTCGGAGTCGCGAAAGACGTTATCAGAACGGCGCCCCAGACGAGGCCCCAGCCGAACTTCGCTCGCATTGATTGCCCCCCGGCTTATGATGGCGCAGGATCCTTTAGATCCCCAATCCCGCGCTCGTTAATAAGTGTTAACAGAAACCATAAAACCTCAGGTCGGAGGTAGAAATCACTATAATTCTTAACCGGAGAGGCAAAAAACCGCCGGATTTTTACGGTTACGCGCAAGTCAACCGAAGATATTCGCGCTTAACGCGCCATCTATCACAAATCCCAGTGCGCCCAGCTCTGCGCGCACTGAGCTGTCATCGAGCGCGGCACGGAATCGGACCACCGCCATCCGCTCCAGCCGCTTTTTCGGTATAACGAAATCGTAATGCTCATCCTGCGCCGGGATGAAGCCCAACCCGTATTGCCGCGCCACGCTTTCGATTGCGACGCCCCAATCGGCTCGGTTCTGAGCGACGGCGACGGCGACGGCATTATGCGATTTCGGCTGCGACCAATACCCGGGTGGCTTCGCGCCATTCAGCAACCGGTCGGTCAGGATGCGGGTGCCGCTACCGGCGTTGCGGTTAACCATCAGGCAATCGGAAGCGGACAACACCATGGCAATGGCACTTTCGACCGAACAGCTCTCGAAACGAGGATCGGCCTTGCGATAGACGATACCCTGCAGGCGGCGGTAACCGGGCACCAGCTCGAGCGCCGGCGTCAGAAACGGGCGGTTGTATTCGCCGGTCTCGGGGTCCATCAAGTGAATGGCGGCAATGTCGCATTCGCCGCGCTTGGCTGCGGCGAGCCCGCCCATGCTGCCGACATTGAGCGCCTTGACCACAATCCCCTCGGCGTGCAGACGATCGATCAAGATGTCGAGCCCGACACAGTGGCTGCCGATGACCACCAGATCGGCGAGGCGGGCGTGGCCGACCAGCTGCACCGCGACCGGCGTCCCAGCGGCCACGCTCTCGACCTGCGGACCGATCGCGATAAAGCCGTCGGCCTGGCTGAACGCGGTGACTGCACCAGAGCCCTTGGCGTTGGGATAAGCGGCGAGCGCGCCGTCGTCGCCGCGCGCCAGGGACACCATCAGATACTCGGTGCGCCCGCGCTCGGACGGGACGCGCAATGGCAATGTCGCTGGCACCCGATCGGCCGCCTCGTTAGGAAGTCCGGCGAAGGCGCGAATCACCGGCGCGATGAATTCGTGGAAGGTAAAGATCGCCGAGGTCGGAAAGCCCGGCAGTACGACAATCGGCTTGCCGCCGGTCACCGCCAGGCACAGCGGCTTGCCCGGCTTCAGCGCTACGCCGTGGACGACAATGCCGGGGTTGCCAAAGCGGGCGACGGCGCGGTAGCACAGATCGCCTGCGCCTTTCGACGTGCCGCCCGAAAGGATCACCAAATCGCAGGACGCCAGGCCTTCCTCGACAAGGCGAGTCAGGACCGCATCGTCGTCGGCGCCGATGCCGAGCGGACCGGGGATGCCCCCTGCTTCCTCGACCGCGGCGGCGAGAATCGCAGCGTTCGAATCATAGACCGCACCCGGACGCATCGGCGTACCGGGCGCGATGATCTCGTCACCGGTCGAGACGATCGCGACACGCGGCCGGCGCCACACCTCGACCGTGGCGCAGCCGACTGCGGCAAGCATGCCGATCTCGCGCGAGCTCAGGACCTGCCCAGCACGAAGCACGGTTTCGCCGCGGGCGAGATCGCTGCCGGCGAAGGCGATGAACTGGCCGGCGGATGCGGGCCGGCGAATTTCGATCAGGGTTTGGGCGTTATCATCGATCGCCTCGGTGTGCTCGACCATGACGACGGCGTCGGCGCCGCGCGGCACCATCCCGCCGGTCGCGATCAGAGCGGCCGTGCCTGGACCGACTGTGAGCAGCGGCACCCTGCCCGGGGTCAGGATTTCGGGGATCAGGGTTAACCGGCGCGGCATGCGCTCGCTGGCGCCGAGCGTGTCGTCGGCACGGACCGCGAACCCGTCGACACTGGCGCGGTCAAAGCCAGGAACATCGACTTCGGCGACGACTGCGCTTGCCAGAACCCGCCCCAACGCCTGCGACAGCCGCACCGTCTCGCGCCCCAGCGGGCGCAGATCGAGATGACGGCGAAAGCGACGTTCGGCCTCGTCGCGGTCGACGACTTCGAGGAATTGCTCTTGTCGCGCCAGCCTCCACAGGGTCGCGGGGATATCGTTCATGATGCCGGCTCCGCGCGCAGTTCAGCACTCGTCATAGAGATAGGCTGTCACCGAGGCTCCCGACGGATAACCCTCGCTCGCCTCGGGAATGATTATAAAGCCGTCCGCTTGGACGGCGGCCATCAGCCCGATCTCGGCGAAGGAAACGATCGGCTCGATTCGCCCCTCGGACCGGAGGCGCACCGGGCAGATTTCGGTCGCCCCGATCGACGAGACGATCTTGCGGGCCGTCGTCACCGTGCGCGAGCGATAGGGAAGCGCCGGATCGCGCCCCCGAGCCGGCGAATGGCGCGTCCGGCGAATAGCTCGTAGCTTAGGAGGCACGCCGCGGGTGCGCTCGGCAGTAAAACTAACGACACCCCGGCCGCGGTACGGCCGAATCCGGTCGTCTCGCCCGACACCAGCGTTACGCCATGGATGTCGAGCGTGCCTCCTGCGGCCAGTGCGGCAGCCGATCTGTCCTCGCACCCGGACCCAGTGCCGCCGACGACGAGGACGAGGTCGGCCTCCGTCGCGGAAAAGGCCTCGGTGAGAGGCGATTCGAGAATGACGCCGCCGTCGCGCTCGATCGCCGCGTGCAGCATCGGGCCATCGCCGTCGCGCTCGATCGCCGCGTGCAGCATCGGGCCATCGCCGTCGCGCTCGATCGCCGCGTGCAGCATCGGGCCATCGCCGTCCGCTGCCGCGCCCGACCGCACAGAGCCGGCGATCGCCAGGCGGACGCGCGGTCGACGGATCAATGGCAAGCGCGCAAAACCGGCGGTGGCAAGCAGCCCGACGTGACGGGGCATCAGCCGTGTCCCCGCAGCCGCGAGCAGTCCGCCGGTGGCGGCAACGGCGGACTGCCGGTCGACATTGGCGCCCGGAGCCACTGTCTCGACCAAAACGACATCGCCGCGATTTACCGATTCCACATGGCTGAGCGGGACCACGGCGTCGGTTCCCGCAGGCAACGCCTCGCCCGCTTCCACCGGGACCGACGGCACCGCCAGCGGGTTGTAGGCGCCGGCGCCGATGCTTTCAATCGCACGGACCGCGAACCCGTCGATCGCGGCGCAATCAACAGGCGGGATCGGCGCGGCGGCATGGATATCCTGGCCGAGCACGCGGCCGAAGGCTTGACTCAGAGCGACCTCATCCGGCTGAAGGCAACGCGTCGCGCCGTCGATCCAAGCGAGTGCCGCCTCGACCGAAACGGGTCTGAATTCAGTCACGATATTACCGCCAGAGCTTGATCGAGATCGGCGGTCAGCTCGCCGGCATCTTCGAATCCGATCGAGCGGGTTACGCTACGAACCGGCTTGCTTAAATCGGCGAGTGATTTCGCGTCGAGCGCCAACATAGCGTTGCTGGTCAATCTCGACGACGGGCTAGGCATCTCGAAGCGGGAGATCCGCCGTCCGCTACCCCTTTAACCCGCTCTTTCAGATGACTTCCGCTCAGGCGCGGACGGGGACGCCCTTTTGCTCCAGGACCTGCTGCAATTCGCCGGTCTCGTACATCTCGCGGATAATATCGCAGCCGCCAATAAACTCGCCTTGGACGTAGAGCTGCGGGATCGTCGGCCAGCTCGAGAACTCCTTGATCCCCTGGCGGATCTGCGGATCGGCGAGGACGTCGACGCCTTTGAACTTGACGCCCAGATGGCCGAGGATCTGCACCACCGCAGCCGAGAACCCGCATTGCGGGAAAACCGGCGAACCTTTCATGTAGAGAACCACCGGCGTGTCGGTGATCTCCTGGCGGATGCGTTCTTGAACGGTAATGTCCATGGTTTCGGTCCTCGGTTTCAGGAAGCTGAGGTGATGACGCTCGGTCTCAATTCTGGCTCAAGCCTGGGGTTAGTCCTCTGGCGCGCCGGTCTGCAGCGCGAGCGCGTGCAGTTCGTTTCCCATCCGGCCGTGCAACGCTTGGTACACCATCTGATGCTGCTGGACCCGGGTTTTGCCCCGGAAAGCGCCGGAGACGACATGGGCCGCGTAGTGATCGCCGTCGCCGCGCAGATCCTCGATTGAGACCTGCGCGTCGGGAAGGCTCTCTTTAATCAGCCTCTCGATCGTCGCCGCATCCATTGCCATCGCCCGATCCCTCGCTCAAACCCGCGCCATATAGCCCGGCAGCCAAGCCTCGTTCGCGGCCTTCAGTGCGTTAACGGATATGGCACCGGCATCGGGTAGTGTCAACGCAACCCCGCCGACCACGCCGATAAGGCGAGCCGGCACCCCCTTGGCTCGCGCCGCCGCGAGCATGGTAGCGGGGTCGGCCGTCTCGATCAGATAGCGTCCCTGGTCTTCGCCGAACAGCCAGGCGTGACGTGGCAGGTCAGCCGGGAGCGGATCGAGCACGATGCCGCGGCCGCCGGCCATTGCCATTTCGGCGATGGCGACAAGGAGCCCGCCATCGGCAAGGTCGTGACACGCGACGGCATTCCCGGCGCGAATTTGGCCGCGCACGAAGTCGCCATTGCGCCTTTCGGCTGGCAGGTCGACGCGAGGTGGCTGGCCCGCTTCGCGGCCCTCAATCTCGCGCAGATAAAGCGACGAGCCAAGATGACCGCGCGTCTCGCCGATCAGAATCAGCAAGTCGCCGTCGCTTTTCAGTGCGAGATCGGTTGCTTGCCGCGCGTCGGCGATCAAGCCGACGCCACCGATGACCGGGGTCGGTAAGATCGCGTTGCCGCTCGTCTCATTGTAGAGCGATACATTTCCTGAAACGACCGGATAGTCGAGCGCGAGACAGGCCTCGCGGATCCCCTCGGTCACGCCGACGAACTGGCCCATGATCTCGGGTCGCTCCGGATTGCCGAAATTCATGTTGTCGGTCAGCGCCAAGGGCTCGGCGCCGACGGCGGTCAGGTTGCGCCAACTTTCGGCGACGGCCTGCGCTCCGCCGCGCACCGGGTCGGCCCGGCAATAGCGCGGCGTGCAATCGGTGGCGAGCGCCAGCGCTTTCCCTTCGCTGATCCGGATCACCGCGGCGTCGCCGCCGGGGCGTTTGACCGTGTTACCCATGACGAGGTGGTCGTACTGCTCCCAGATCCAGCGCTTCGAGGCGATCGCGGGTGAGGCTACGAGCCGTTGGAGACCTTGGAGCGGGTCCCGATCCGCGAGGTCCCCCGGCTCGATCTCCGGTTCGGGGTCGGCGTGTCGCCACGGGCGCTGGTAGACCGGCGCTTCGGTGACCAACGGCCCGACCGGGATGTCGGCAGCGGTCGCGCCGTTGATCCGCAGCACCAGACGCCCAGTATCGGTGACATGGCCGATCACCGCAAAATCAAGCTCCCATTTCTGGAAGATTCGGCGGGCCTCGATCTCGCTGCCCGGGCGCAACACCATCAGCATCCGCTCCTGGCTCTCGCTAAGCATGATCTCGTAGGCGGTCATGCCGGACTCACGTAGCGGCACTTGGTCGAGATCGAGCTCTATGCCGAGACCGCCCTTGCCGGCCATCTCGACCGAAGACGAGGTCAGACCGGCCGCGCCCATGTCTTGGATTGCAACGATGGCGTCGCCCTGCATCAGTTCGAGGCAGGCTTCGATCAGCAATTTCTCAGTAAACGGGTCGCCGACCTGCACCGTCGGCCGCTTTTCGCCGGCATCGCTGCCGAACTCGGCCGAGGCCATCGTCGCGCCATGGATGCCGTCGCGCCCGGTCTTGGCGCCGACATAGACCACCGCGTTTCGCGGTCCGGCTGCCGTCGAATAAAAGATCCGGTCGGCACGGGCGAGCCCGACACACATCGCGTTGACCAGGATGTTCCCGTTATAGGACGGGTCGAACTCGCATTCGCCGCCGACCGTCGGCACGCCGACGCAGTTGCCGTAGCCGCCGATCCCGGCCACCACCCCGGCGAGGAGGTGCCGGGTGCGCGGATGGTTTGGACTGCCGAAACGCAGCGAATTGAGGATCGCGATCGGCCGCGCACCCATCGTGAATACATCGCGCAAGATGCCGCCGACCCCGGTCGCCGCCCCCTGATAGGGCTCGATGAAAGAAGGATGGTTATGGCTCTCGATCTTGAAGACAACGGCATCACCGTCGCCGATATCGACGACCCCGGCGTTCTCGCCCGGTCCGCAGATCACTCGCGGCCCGCTGGTCGGCAGCGTCTTCAGCCAGATTTTTGACGATTTGTATGAACAGTGCTCGCTCCACATCGCGGCGAAGATACCGAGCTCGGTCAGGTTCGGGGTGCGGCCGAGGCTCGCGATGGCGCGCTCGAACTCTTCTTCAGTTAACCCGTGTTCGGCCGCCAGCGCCGCGGTGACGTTGCTGCCGCGGCTCACTGCAGCCCGCTCACCAGCCCTGTGAACAAAGCTTGACCGTCCGTACCGCCGAGCAATGGGTCGGTGGCATTTTCTGGATGTGGCATCAGGCCGAGCACGATTCGGCTCGCGTTGAAGATGCCGGCGATCGCATGCGCCGAGCCGTTGAAGTTTTCCTCGTCGGAAAGGGTGCCGTCAGCGCCGCAATAGCGGAAGGCAACCAGCCCCTCGCCCTCAAGTCGGTCGAGCGTGCCGGGATCGGCGGTATAATTGCCGTCGTGGTGGGCGACCGGCACGCGGATCGTCTGGCCGGAATCGTAACCGCATGTGAAGATGGTCTGATTATTCTCGACTCTCATATGAATGTCGCGGCAGGTAAAGCGCAAAGACCGGTTCGGCAATAGCGCGCCCGGCAGCATGCCGGCCTCGGTTAGTATCTGAAAGCCGTTGCAGATGCCGAGTACCGGCGTGCCTCTGTCGGCCTGGGCACGCACCTCGCGCATGAGCGGCGAATGCGCCGCCATTGCCCCGCAGCGCAGGTAATCACCGTATGCGAAGCCGCCGGGCAATACGATCAGGTCGGCGGGCGGCAACGTGCTGTCGCGGTGCCAGACGTGAATTGGCTCATGCCCGGTGGCGCGGTACAGCGCGGCACAGACATCGCGCTCCCGGTTTGAACCGGGGAAGATGACGACGGCGGCTCTCATCGACATGCCTCGGGGAGACTGGCTGTCAAATACGCCCCGCCGCCGCAGCGTTCAAGCCGGTGAATGGAACCTTGCGGCTTGGGGCATGTTCACCAAGCTGAGCCGCTGGGGTCTGTACCGGAGAGGCTCAACGCGCCTGCGCGCAGGGTGCAAAATGGGCCGTTTTCTGCGGCTTAAACAGAGGTTGGCAGTGGATTTGCTCGCAACCGGCCGGTCCTCCCCGATTGATTACTCGCCACTTGATTGGAGATTTCGGCAACTCCTCGAGGCATTGCCGGCCGCGGTTTATACGACCGACGCAGAAGGCCGCATCACGTTCTACAATCAGGCCGCGATCGAGTTATCGGGGCGCATGCCAAAATTAGGTAAGGATCACTGGTGCATCAGCTCGCGGCTCCATTGGCCTGACGGCAGCCCGATGCGCCATGATGAATGCCCGATGGCGGTCGCGCTGAAGGAAGACCGGCCGGTCCGCGGCGTCGAGGCGATCATGGAGCGGCCGGACGGCGCCCGCGTCCATTTCATCCCGTTTCCGACGCCGCTCCACGATGCGTCCGGTGTGCTGATTGGCGCGGTCAATATGCTGATTGACATCACCGACCGGAAAAAAACCGAGGAAGCCAAGCAGCAGCTCAACCAGACTCTCGAGCAGCGGGTCGAAGAGCGCACGCGGGAAATGGCAGAAGCCTTCGACCGGCTGCGGGTCAGCGAAGAGCGGTTCAGGTTACTGGTTCAGGGCGTGACCGATTACGCGATCTTTATGCTCGCCCCCGACGGCTCTGTGACCAATTGGAACCTCGGCGCCGAGCGGATCTACGGCTATTCCGCCGCGGAAATCGTCGGCTCTCATTTCTCGCGCTTCCATGACGAAAAAGATCGACAGAGGCGGCTTCCCGAAATCGCGCTCGACACCGCCCGGCGCACCGGCAGGTACGAAGGCGAAGGCTGGCGCGTGCGCAAGGATGGGACGGCTCTCTGGGTCAGCGCGATAATCGACGCGATCCACGACGACGCCGGAAAGCTGGTCGGTTTCGCTAAGATCATCCGCGATCTGACCGAGAGGCGGGCGGCCGACGAGCAGCTGCGGCAGGCGCAGAAGATGGAGGCCGTTGGCCAACTGACCGGCGGCGTCGCCCATGATTTCAATAATCTGCTGACCGCGATTATCGGCAATCTCGAGATGCTGGCAACTGCGTTGCCTGAGCGCAGCGCGACCAAGCGATATGCCGAGGCCGCGTTGCGCGCGGCGGCGCGCGGCGGGCGATTGACGGAACACCTGCTGGCCTTTTCGCGCCGCCAGGAGATTCGGCCGCAGACCGTCAGCGTCAACGACATCCTGAGCGAGACCTTGATCTTGTGCCAGAAGACTGTCGGCGAAGGGGTCGAGCTCGAGGTCCGTCTCCAACCTGGGATATGGGCCTGCCATATCGATCCGGCCCAGTTCGAGGCGGCCATACTCAACCTCGCAGCCAATGCGCGCGATGCCATGTGCCGGTCGGGCCGGCTGACGATAGCCACCGAGAACGTCACTGCCGGCGACAGCGAAGGCATCGATCTGATCGCCGGCGAGTATGTGGTTGTCTCGGTCACCGACGCCGGCTGCGGGATGACCGCCGATGAGCTGGCGCGAGCTTTCGAGCCATTCTTCACTACGAAGGAAGTCGGCAAGGGCACCGGGCTCGGCCTCAGCCAGGTCTACGGCTTCGCCAAGCAATCGGGTGGCACCGCGCGCATCGAGAGCAGAAGGGGCGTCGGCACCACGGTCCGCATCTACATGCCGCGAGATAAGGTCTTCTGGCCGCATATGCTACGCCGGTGGACGGGCGCTCCGGTGCGGCCACAGGCGGTCAGACGATACTGGTCGTCGAAGACGACCCGGACGTCCGCGAAATGATCGTCGGCATGCTTTCGGATCTCGGTTATCGGACGTTGGTAGCGCGAACCGGTCCCGAGGCTTTGGCCATCCTCGACCAGGAGGGATCTGTCGACCTGCTGTTCACCGATGTCGTCATGCCGGCCGGCATCAGTGGCATCGATCTGGCGCGCGCTGCGGCCCGGTCGCGGCCCGATCTGAAAATCCTGTTGACCTCGGGCTATGCCGGCTCCGAGCCTGAGGCGCAATCGGCACGGCGCGAATTCCCGTTTATCGCAAAACCATATCGGACCCCGGCGTTGGCCAGAAAGCTCAGGGAGGTTCTTGCCGGGCCGCCGTTTCGCTACTAGTGCGGCGAGGAACCGATTTGATCGTGTATTGCGAAGGCCCGCGGTGCGCGCCCGGGGTCTACAAAGAAAAAGACGCTGTATCTTTCCCCGGCCTCGAGCTGGCCGAGATGAGCGGGCGCCACCTCACCCGGGGCGGTGCTGCAGACGGCGGACATCGACAGGCTGATGGGGTTGATGCTCTGGCGGCCGACTGCGCCGGGAGAGACACCGGAAATGACGACGATCCCCTTATCCCCGGCAACGAGCCGTGCATCGGGGCAATTCATGGCAAGGTTGTAGAGCGCGACCGAGGCTTTTAATGCGTTGAAGTCCGAAGGGATCTCGTGAAAGATTAAGGGCCGCAAGCCGCTGGGCTCCGCGCCGCCGACAGCGACGGTCACGAGTTCGTTTGCGGCCAAGACAAGATCGATCTCTTGGGTACGGCCGGCGAGCTCGAGCGAGGCCGATAACCGACTCCCGGGAACAACTGGTTGAAAGACCGTTGCGCGCCGTTCGCCGATGGCAGGAAGCGTGATGTGCGCCGATCGCGACTCGATGCCGAGATCCTCACCCGCGGTGTTGACGAAGCGGATATAGGCCGCTCCGTGGGGCGGTCCAGTGGGGTAGAGCTGCGGCTCCGCCGACATGATCGGGGTCGCGGCAATAGAGACCCCGGCGAAAAGTAAGAGCGCCGCGGTGACGACACGGCAGGACATTCGGGCAGCACCTCAAGGCTTCAGATGCTTCTCCTCGACCGAGCGTAGGACCGCATCCGCGATATCTTTTCCCCAATCGCGATATCCGCTCGCGGTCAAATGCTGGCCGTCAGTCGTCGGCCACTCGCCAGGTTTGGAAAATTCCGTCGAATCGACAAAAGTGCACGGCGCGACCGTGCGGGACAGAAATTCCGCCATTTCCTTCACCCGTGCGAACGATTTGTGGTAGCGGGTGCCCTCGGATCCCCACGGGGGCCCCACCCAGATGCAGGCTATGTTATACGCCTTGATCCGCTCGATCAGCGGCCTGATCTGGCTCCAAATCCACGCCTGCGGGAGCGCCGACTGGCCGTAGCCGGCCATGGTATCCCCGAGTTCGGCGATGATCAGGTTCGGGTGATGGAGCGCCACCAGATCATTGGTCGACCACGCGGGAACCGCCCCGCTTTCGATGCGCGGTCCGTCTTTTCCGTGTCGCTCGGCCCGACCGCACAGTTCGGTCGAGGGATAGACCCAATCGGCGGCGTTGGCGCCGCACAGCCCGTAGGAATGAACTGTGGCTCCTTGGGCCTCCAGGTCGTCGTGAAGCGTGGTTATTAAATAGCCCCGGGACGCCATATGACTGTCTCCGATTATCAGCACCACCAATCCTGCAAGAGCCAAGTTGATCATCGTCGGCGCTGCTCGATGTTGTTTTCAGAAAAATGAGTTCAGGCTCGGGAGGCCGCGTGTCCGGAGGCACGGCGTCGGTCGTGCTTGCATGTCAGCGGGACGACCTTTGGTACGGCGGAAGTGCTGCAGCCGTGCCGCACCACCGCTCGGATGACTGAGCATCATCCGTCCGCATTTTGCTGCGTCACGGGATCAGCTCCGGGAACCGGTGAGATCAATTGTCCCAAGACTGGGTTCTAACGCACGGGGCTGACGGGAGTGACGAGGCGGCTCAGGGTTTCGCCGAGAGCTGCGCGAGCCAACTGCACGATGGCGTCGGCGATGTCTTGTCCCCAGGCCCGGTAGCCGGCCGGGGTCAGGTGCTGCCCGTCGGTTGTCGGCCACTCGCCCGGGCGCGAGAAAGGTCAAATCGATATAGCGGCAAGGCGCCACCGTGCGAGAAGGAAATCCGACATTTCCTTAACCCGCCCCACTGTTTTATGGTAGGCGAACCCGTCACTTCCCCAGGCTGGTCCGACCCACACGCAGGGTAGATTATCCTTTTTTATCACGTTTGTCAGGGTTCTCACCTGGCTGTAAATCCAGGCTTGCGGCAATGTCTCCTGGCCGTAAGCGGCCATCGTATCCCCCAATTCGACGACGATTAGGTTCGGATGGTTACGCTCAATCAGCTCACCGAGCGGCCAGGTGCGTGCCTCCGCCGTACGATCGGCCACTGCCGGGCTGGTGCCATGCCGCTCGGCGCGGCCGCATGAAACCGTTGCTCCCAGCACCCAGTTCTCCGCCTGGGCTCCGCAAAAACCATAAGAATGGACCGTTGCCCCCGCGCTGACGAGGGCGTCGTGAAGCGGGCCTATCAGGTAATTCGGACTAGTCATGTGACTATCGCCAATGACTAGCAACACCAACCCCGCAAGGATAGATTGCCCTAACGGCATCGTAATCCGATCCTGTCTTGTGGTCGCTTTGATTAACGCGAAGCGTGGACGATTTCGGTGATCGCACGCGCGACATCGCTACTCCAGATCTGATTGCCTTGCGCCGTAAGATGCAGCCCATCGAGGGTTGGCCACTCACCCGGGCGAGCGAACCGCAGCGAGTCGATGTAGCGACAAGGTGCCACGATCTGCGACAGATAATCCGACAACTCCCTGACGCGCGCATAGGTCTTCTTCCATTTGCCGCCTTCCGCGCCCCAGGGCGGGCCGACCCAGATGCATAAAAGCTTCGCGGCAACGATCGGCCTCGTCAGGTCGCTAACCTCCTTTGCTATCCATGTCCGCGGCAATTCGGGAAGAACGCCATATCCAGCCATGTTGTCACCGAGCTCGACCACCAACACATCGGGGTGATAACGCTCAATCAGGCTCGGCAGGGACCACACGGGAACCGGCGTGCTGCTGTCGATTTGCGCTTGCTGCTCGTTGTGGCGCTCGCCCCTGCCGCATGGCAAAAGCTTGTAAGACACCCAGTCTTCGGCGCCCGATCCGCAGACGCCATAAGTATGCACAGCCGCCCCCTCGGCGATCAGCGCATCATGGAAAGCATTATTGAAAAAGTTAGTAGAGGCGATATGGCTGTCACCGATGACGAGCACGATTAGTCCTGCCAAAGCCAATTTCATATGTCATCAGCCAATGATGCATTAAAGGGGAATTTAACGTTAATACCATCAAGGGCGCGATAGGTCAAGACTTCCCAAGACGGCGGGCGGAGGCGCCTGGGCGAGACATGTCGCCACCTGCGGCAGGCGGCGACATGGGGCGCGCGCTTTCGCGCTGCGCAATTCGACTGAGCAATACAAGGCTCGCGGAATAGTAATCGTCAGTGGCACCGATTTTCGGCAGCGACATCGGCTTTCGAGCGTGATAGGTCAGCACCAATTGGGCGATGGCGTGAAGACCGGTCGAAGCCGGAAAGGGCGCAAGCGTGTCATTGCTGAGGTCAGCCCAGCCCGCGGCGGGTTGCGCCTCGAGACCGCTCCAGTAATCGAGATAGGACGCCAAGCGCTCCGGAGTGGCCGCGTCCCCCCACACAAGGTACAGCGGAATCCGCACCGCGTCGAAGCCGAAGCGCGGCGGCAGATTGGGTGCGGGCGCCACCTCTCCCTGATCGTCGAGCACGAGCCAATCAGGCGGCAGCCCCCAACGGCCGAAGCGCGCCTGCGCAAGGAGTCGCAGCCCGTCGCGGCGCAACTGCTGCCATTTGGGGGAAGGGTCGATGCGGGCAAGCATCACGAACGCCGGATAGATGTAATAGGAAAGATTGACGATCGTCCGATCATGCTGGCGGAACCCGTCACGGCCCGGCAACAGCACCAGCCGGCGGTGCACAACACACAGCAGCATGTGACGAATATCGGCAGCGATCTCCGCGGCGGCGCTCCTGTAACTGATCGTATTCCAGCGTTCTGCGGCCCGGCTCAGCGCCCAGGCTATCGTGATATCGCCATCCGACGCATCGTTCGGATCACTGATCGGAACCCGATCCCGCGGATCCCATTTCCACGAGAACAGCGAACTATCCTTGCGCTGCAGCGCACGACGGGTCCACGACCACAATCTGTCGAAGGTTGCCCTGTCGCCAACAGTCTCGGCGAACAGCATTCCCCAACCCTGTCCTTCGCTATGGGTGATGCCGTTGTTGCCGGAATCGAGAACCCGACCATCCGCCGTGATAAACCGGTCACGATACGTTATCCACCCATCGGTCAAGCCGTTAGCGGCGAAGGCAGTTCGGTTGGAGGCGATCAGTAGCAACACGACCAACAGCAATCCGGCGCCGCGGCTGGCCATCGCTGACGATCTATCCGCCTCGAACCGGCTTCCAAGCCTCATATGCCCGCCGCCGGCCCATCTCGCTCACCGTGGCGGCCATAGTGAATGGCAATCGGGGCGCCGAATTTATGCGGTGGCTTAGCAAGCCGAGCGAAGAAAGAACGATCGCCCCCCTGCTGGCTCAACCATTCGGTGTAGATGCCCTCGAGAATCGGGACGAGCCAGTTCCGCCGTGCTTCATCCTGCGGCACCATCGGATAGGCACCGTGAATGATTTCAATGAAACGACCGCTTGCGGTAACGCGAACCCAGCCCCAATCGATGCCTGCCAAACTGGCATTCATACGATCCTCTAACTCATTGAGGTTGTCGCACGGCTGGAGGGGCAAGGAGCGCGCCATCCGCGATCCCAGCGTTTCGAGAAACCGGTCCGCCTCGGCCGGATCGACGCGCGCCTCGAACTCGGCGAACATCGATGCAATCAAATGAACCCATTGCCGGGAACACTGTTGTTTCTCGTAATAGAGTAGCGAGATCTGTTCCTCATCCAAGGTCATGGACATTACAGATTCCCTCGGCTTGGGTCAGGAAAGACGGCAGCTGGGGGGCCGGCAACAAACTTGTCGCGCAAGTAGAGCTTGACGACGCCTTCCGTGTAGTCGCGGGCATTGTTGACCCCGGCGCTGGTACCAAGGATCAAACCGTTGTCGAATGCGTATTCGGCCTGTCCCACCACATTGAAGCCGGGCGTTGTGACCACTTTGCCTTGATAGAAGGCATTATTATTCCCCACGAGCGCCTCAAAGGTGGTTTGCGCGTCCGGATTGTTGGGAAAATAGGGGCTCTGTTTTTCGTTGAAATGAATGACCCCTGCAGCCGCGAGCGCACGATAGCGAAGCGGCCCGTACTCCCCTGAATATTCAACCGGGAAGGACAGGTTGAAATAGTTCTGCGGGCTAAAATAACCGCCCTGTCCGAAGCTGAAAAAGCGTAAGTTGTCCGCATAGCCTATGTAAGAAAAGTTTACCCCGACCTTGACGGCGTCGTTCCCCGCGCGCCACGGGCGGAAAAAAGCTCCGACCAGACCGTCCCCCTCGCTGTTCGATTTGACGTCCTGACCCGTGAGCGCGGTCCCACCGCCGCTGACGATCCCGCCGTAGGCGCCATTGTCGTACAATACCACCGCCCGCCCACCGCTCTTGACGACCCCGCCCCAGATTTTCCCGGTCGAAGGATCTTGTGTCCCGGCATAGGAGAGGAGCGTGTCGGTCACCGGCTGCCGCAGCCCCTCGACGCGGAGCTGAACCGGGTTGCTGGGCGATCCCGACCACAAGCTGAGCCCAGTCGGACCGATTGGCCCGCAAGGGAACGGGTAGCACAATGCCAAGTCGCCAATCAGATTTTGCACGCGGAAGCCGATCGGGCTCGATCCGATCAAGCCGCTGAAGAACCGGTAGGAATAGCCGCCGCTGAGGGCAACACCATTGGCTTGTTGGGCCCCCGCCGACGGGAGCGTGATGCCGGGCATCGCGGCAGCCAAGATCGGATTGCCGCCAAACTGCGTCAGACTGCTCGACGATGGCGTGCCCGCGCGGAGGAAGGTTGGCGTCACCGCGAAATACGCTGTTCCGGTGTACCACGGGGAAAAGCTCGTTTCGATCGGGGTGTTGACGTCAAGCAACTGCTCGAGGCCCGCAGTCCCGCCGCGCACGCTGAAGTCGGGTCCGGCTTGGACGACAGGCGCGCTTTCCGCCTCGATTTCGCTCAGGCTGCGGTTGATATCGACAGCAAGCGTGTTCTCCGCTGTGTTCACCCCATTTGGTTGGGAAGAAGAGGGTGAGGGCTGGTCCGGCGCTGCGGCCGGCGCCGCGACGGGTTCGAGGGAAGCCGTTTGGGTGATCGCCAGCGGCCCCGCCGCTGTGTTGATCCGGGCGGCGAAGGCCTCGGCGGCTTGCAGTTGGGCGACTTGGCGACGCCGCTCCAGCTCGTCCTCCGCCGAAGAGCGCGGCGCTACAGCGCCGTTTGGGGTGGGGCGCTCATCGGCATCTGGGGGAATCAGCAGCGATCTTGTGGTATTCGGGGATGGTGGTGCGTCGCTCGAAGAAAGCGGGAATGGGAGCTGCGTTGCCGGAGCCACCACCACCGAAGATCCCGATTGCACGGTGCCGCCGGTGGCGGAATTTGCTGTCGTCCCGGACGGCGACGGTCGAGGAAGTTGGACCGAGTTCGTCGGCTCTTCGGGTACACCGTTTGCCTTCGGCCCGGGATTTGGGCGCATCGCATCGCCGACGAGGTCCTGTCCGCTGTTCAGCGAGCGTGCGGTCTCGAGCGCCTGCATCGCCGCGCGATTGTTGCCGCCATACCGCTCCACTTGCCCTTTCATGTAATAGAGCTGCGGGTTCTTGGGATCTGCCTCGATCGCTTGGGCCAGATAGGCCCGCGCGAGCCCGAAATCGCCCGCGTGAACGGCGCTCCACACTGCGTCATTGATGACTTGCGGATCCGTCGGATTTTGTCGATAACCGGCGTCGATATAGCTTATCGCCTGTTTCTTCTCGCCGGCATCCGCGGAAATCCGGCCCGCCACCATCAGCAACGTCGGATCGTTTGGATGTGCGCTCAAGAGCGGCGCGATCTGCGCTTGGGCGGCGGCGATATCGCCCCCTTTGCGCAGCTTATCGGCCCGATGGACGGCGATTACGGCCGCAGCCTGATCGACATCAGCTTGGTCGTCCGCGGTGAGTTTGCCGCTCGAGCGAAGCTGCACTAAAAGTGTATTGGCCTCATCGAAACGGTTGGCCTTGAGGAGGACATTGGCGTAATCGATCGTGGCTTCGGTTGCATCGGGACCGCCGCGTTCGGCGCTCTCCCGCGTGATCGCCAGGGCGCTGTCGATGTCGCCCATCCGGATGAGCTCGTAAGCGACCGTCCGCGTTTTGTCGGGCACGATAGGCGGCTCGCGATAAAGTGCGATAAGTACATCGCGCGCAGCCCTACGGTTGCCCGCGCGGGAAAGGCGCTTGGCCCGCTCGATCTCGGCCGGCATCAGAATCTGATCGCGATAGGCCTTGATGTCGCCGCTCCGCGCGCCCGGCGGTATTTGATCGATATTCGAGAGGGCATCGGCAAAACGGTCTCGATGTGCATCGAACATCGCGACCGCTTGATAGCTCTCCGGGGTGCTGCCCGAGGCGACGGGATCGATGACCGCGAGCGCCTGCGCCCGTTCTCCCTGGCGATCAAGGAACTCAGCATAGTCCAGGCGTATCCAAGGGTTGGCGGGGTCGGTGGCGACCGCGCTTTGGTACTTCTCACCCGCCTCGGCGGTGCGTCCGTCCGCCTGCAATTCCTTCGCCTCGGCGCGGAGAATTTCTGCGCGGGCGCGTTTGAGATCTGTCTGACGATCGGCGCCGCCCGTCGGCAGTCGATCGACCAACTCGGCCGCCTCGGTGCTCTTGCCCTGCGCGATCAGAGTATTGATGAGCCCGATCGTGGCGTCGACGTCTGTCGGACGCACGGCGAGAACCTGCCGGTAAGCCTTCTCGGCCGCTTCTTGGTTGCCAAGTTTCATCTCGACGTCGCCGAGGACGAGTTCCGCTCCCCAGTTCTCCCGCCGCGAACGGCTGAGTAGATCGATCAAAATAGACCGGGCGCGCTGAAGGTTGCCTGCGTGCAGCGCTGCCTTGGCTCCTTGAACGTTCCCCCAGAACGAGGCGCTGTCGTATGCCGCCAGCCAATGACCTTTCGCTTCCGGAGCTGCTCTCATTGCACGATTGAGCAGGTCGCGCGCTTCGGCAAATCGCTGCTGGCGCAACCGCAACAGGCCGAGCCCGCCGAGCGCATCGGCATCCTCCGGTTGTTCCTGCAAGGCCTGGGCAAAGGAGCGCTCGGCTCCCGCGGTGTCGCCGCGTTCCAAATCGGCGAACCCCTCGGCGCGCGCGGCATCTGCGGGCGGAGCCGGCCCCGGCGTTGTCGCCTCGGTGAAGTATTTTTGCACGTCGGCATCGTTGGGAGATCGAGCCAAATATTGATCGTAGAACGGCTTGTCCGCCGGCTTCGCATCCATCCAGAGCAGCGCAGCCCGCCAGGATCGGAGCGCGGCGCTGCCGACAGTCGGGTCGTTTATGAGCCGGAGGAGCAACCCTATGCCTTCGCGACGAGTGGGCTCGCGATAGGTCAGAAGCTGACCCAGCGCCAGCTCAACTTTTGGATCACCGCCCGAAATCTGCGCCAGATGCTCGATGTTACGACGCGCCTCGTCCCACCCGTCGGGCGTGCCGGCCAGTGTCTGATAATATTCGAGACTATAGGCCGGCGGTGGGATGCCATCGAAGACCTGCCGGTATTTCTGCACCGCCTCGGCGAATTCGCCGCCCTGGACCAGCCGCCGCGCCTCGTCAAGCTCGGCTGTGTTGATTTGTCCGATCTTGATCGCGGTTTCGAGCTCCGCCACTTGCGCACTTCCGGGACGGACCTCTCGCAATCGAGCCAAGTATTGCCGGGCGTCCTCTACGTTGCCGCCCTGCGCCGCGATCATGCCGTACAAGTACAGGGCATCGGGTTGTCCCGGCTCTGCGGCCAGGAGCTTGTCGAGAGCCGCGGTAGCAAGATCGGGCCGAGAGTTCAGTCGCCAGTAAACAGCCTTATCCAACAAGACTTGCTCGGCTAGCTCGGCGCCAAAAGCGGCCAGAGGCTGAACCGCCAGCATCGCGAAAAGGCCGACGCGACCGATCCACGCCGTACTTCGATGCAGCACAATCTTGCGTAATCGAAGCATCGCCCTTTCCATCGTTATCGATCAGCTCGACGCTGACCGAGGCGGGCTGACGCTAGCCGACCGAGGAGGCGATAAGCCAGGAGCGTGGCGAGAAGCAGCCCGAACAGCGCAATCGCGATAAATATAAGCGGCGAATTGCCAAGCCACCACCTAATCTTGATCAGAAACGGCAGCCGGCCTACCGTGTACTCGTTGCCGATGCGGAAGCTGGTGACCTTGCCTCCGCTCACAGCCGCGAGATCCCCCTGAATATAAGGGCTGAGATCGCGGTTCTGAAAAGTGTTCAGCACGGTCATAAGGTTGTCCGGTCGTGAGCCCGTAATCACCATGACGGAGCGTCCCGACTTGAGTGGCGACTCCATGCCGAATAGTGCCGCCAAATCGTCGCCATGGGAAATCAGAACCTGATCGGCGCGCTCGCGGTTCGCTTGCAGGGTCTGGTCGAGTGCGGTGAAGACGCGGCCGAGCGGCGAGTTCACGCGCACGCGCAACCGGTCGTCTCCGACCCTGAGATTGGCGAAATCGGCCCAGCGGGCGAGCAACGGTTGCGCCGGGATGGCACCCAAGACAATGATGTCCTTGTCTGCGACCTGATCGGTCGCGCCGCTGCCAATCACGGTCTGCCGGATCGCCGGGAAGCCGGTCGAGGCACCCATCATGCCCATCAGCGTCAGATAGGCTTCGATGTCGGGTGCGCTCGGCGGCTCGGGCAGCACGATCGCGGTATCGCTCAGATCGGCCATCACGGTGAACGGATATCCCGAATTGGCGAAAAACGCCAAGTTCGGCAGGGTCGTGAACCGCTGGGTTTGCGACATGTCGATCGTAGAATCCGGATCGATCGCGGTTTGCACGTTGGTCGGCAATGTCTCCTGGCATTCGCCCCGCTTCTCCGGGCGCAAGTCATAGTAGAATTGCAGCTGGTTTTGACCAAATATATAGTATGGCGGCACACCAAACTGTTGTTCGTTGACCACAAAATCGGGCGACACCATGTCGCGCAGCTGCTGCAACGAGGTTTCCGGGGCGAGCGGCAGACTGCGCAGGTAGGAGTTGTTGATCGAGACATCGAGCCGAGAGTCGCGGAAATCGACCCACGCGCCGGCCGGGTAGCGATAGCGGATGTCGAGCGGAATGCCTGCATTGAGCCAGACAAAGAGGTCGGGCGCCGTGCGAAAGTCGAGCGTCAGGAGTCCGGGGACCAAACCGTTCCCTTGGAGGTCGGTGGGCCGCACCAGCTCGCCGAACCGTACCGGTCGATCTAGCGGGAGCCAGCGGGGAGCGTCGTAGGGCTTGCGCGCCGGTATCTCGGGCTCGCCGACGGTTTGGGTAGCACCACTCAACATTGGCGCGGCGAGAGCGAGCGTCCGTGCCGCGGCGCGCAGCTCCTCGGGAGAGCGCCCCAGCACCAGCAACAACTTCGCCTCGGGGTTGTTGGGGTTGGTGACGACCGCAATCGTCGGGCCATCGGCGTGCAACGGCAACGGCCCGGTCTTGTCCGAGGTTAATGCCATGACGATCGCGTTGGTGCTCGGGATCGCGTCGAAACTGGCTGGAAAGGTCGCCCCCTTGTAGGAGGCGAGGCTGCCGAACGACGATGCCACCGAGCCCGCGGCTTGCAGTGTCGCAAGCGAGGGGCGTCCGAAGAAAACAAACGGCAACCGGAGCGCGGCCATATCCCGCGGGTCGTAGAACGGGAGCGGCAACAGCGACAGATCGTTGCGCAGCGGCAGCCTCTCGGTCTGCAGCTGTAACGTGCTGGCATTGCTCACCACCATCCACAGCGTTGAATTAAGGGGGTCCTCGCAGCTCGTCGTGTACTGACCGATGAAGCGAAAGAGAAGACGGTTGTCTTCTTGAAAAAACACGGGATTGATATCGAGTTCGGCGGTGTCCGCCGAAGCTTTGTCCTTTGGCAACGGGATCGAACCGATAACCTCTCCGTTGAGCAGCACGGTCAAGTGGCTGAGTTCCGGGATAAGCGCCGGCGAATACGCAAAGGAGAGGGAGATTTTTCCTCCCGTCACGACTTCGTCGCGGCGAACCGAGAATGGCAGGCTCCCCTCACCGTCCACCCCGAGCAGTCGCATCGGCGAATACGCTCCGAGATCCTTCAACGTATAGACGAGTTGCCGGGTAGAGCCGTGCAATCCGGTCGCGGCGGCAGGCTTTCCGCCAGCCGCCGCCGGCGCGGTTGGCTGGTTTGGCGGGGTCAGGCTTTGTCCGGGCATTGCGGCGGTGCCGGGCGTCAGCTGGATTGGCGGCGCCCCCGGCGGCAATTGCGCGCCTTGTGGCGGCGGTGCCGCGGCGCCGGTCAGCGGTGCCGGGGTCGATGATGTGCCAGCAGCCGGCAGATCAGTCGCCGCAGCCGAAGGCGGCGTGTCGAGCCGACCCGTCTGGGCGGCCGATGGAAAGCTCATCATGAGGGCGCCAAGCCCAACCGCGAGAGCCACGCAAAGACCGGCAACAGCGCCCTGTGGCGAGGGAGGCGCCACCGCCGGCGCCATAGGTTCGGTGACGAGCTCTGGCGCCAACGGTTCGGCGGGGACGAGCCCTGGCGCCAGCGCTCGGCCATGATGCCTGACAAAAAGCCCGGAGATATCGGTGAAGATCTCCCGCACCGATCGCAAGGGCCGGTCGGCCGGGTGTGCTTCCCAGCCGAGCCAGGCATCGGCCCGTCCGAGCACGATGCGAACGAGGTCCCGCTGCTCGCGCAGGGTCATGCCGGCAAAGGCGACACGAAGGGCCTCGCCCTGCCAGGTCACGATCGCCGCCGGCAGCACCATCGCGCGCGTGCCAACCGGCAGTTCGACATGGATTTGCTCTCCGGGGCCGAATGCGGGTCCGTCGGTCGGAAGGGATACGGCGAAGAGGCCGCCGATGGTGGACAAATCCTTCGAGTGGGTAACGATCGTGCGGCCGTCAGGCAGGTGAATCACGGCCGGCAGCGCCAAGCCGAACCGCACCGCCGAACGCACCTGACGCGTCTCGTGCGCGACCGCGATCGCCGCGGTAAGCGTTGCCAGATTGAAACTCGCCCAGGCGACGTTCAGCGCCAGGACGCCGAGATCGAGGCTGCCCACGTCGCTATAATGAACTCGTGTAAAAGCGACGATGAGCGCCAGGGTCAGCAGTGCTGCGACCGCAATGTTAGCCCAGGCGATCCGGTAATCGAAGTAGTCGCGGGGCAGCAGTCCGCCTTTTTCGGTGACGTTGAATTGCCCCTTATTGGGGTTGATCAGGGTAGCAAGCGTCGGCCACAAGAGATAAAAACTAAGCACGCATTCATAGACATCGCCCCAAAACGAGTATCGGTAGCGTGAATACACTCGCGAATTGGTGACGGTGGCATGGAGGATGTGCGGTCCGGCATAAGCAACGATCATCAGACCGCTCGCCCCGATAATATTTTGCTGGAAAAGAAGATAGGCGAGCGGTGCGAGCAGAAAGATTATGCGCGGTAAGGCAAACAAAAAATGAAGCATCGAATTCAGATAGCATAGGCGCTGTGCGATCGACAGCCCGCGCCCGAGGAGCGGGTTGTCGAGCCTGAATACTTGCGTCATGCCGCGCGCCCAGCGCATGCGCTGACCCACGTGCAGCGCCAGCCGCTCGGTTGCGAGGCCGGCCGCGAGCGGCACCCGCAGATAGGCCGAGTTCCAACCCGCGCGATGGATGCGCAACGCGGTGTGTGCGTCCTCGGTCACCGAATCAGTGGCGAAGCCGCCGGTTTGTGCGAGCGCTGCACGGCGGATGACGCCGCATGAGCCGCAGAAAAAGGCAGAATTCCAAAGATCGTTGCCGGCCTGAACGACGCCGTAAAAGAGCTGTCCCTCATTCGGAACCGTCGTCCCCGTCTCGAGGTTTCGTTCGAACGGGTCGGGCGAATAAAAGTGGTGCGGCGTCTGGATCATCGCCAGCTTCGGGTCGGTCATAAAACCACCCACCGTCAGCTGCAGGAACGCGCGCGTCGGGACATGATCGGCGTCGAATAGCGCAATCAACTCCCCGTTGGTCATACTAAGAGCGTTGTTAAGATTCCCCGCTTTGAAGTGTATATTGTCGTGCCGAGTTATGTAACCGACCTGCACCGCTGTAGCGAACTCGCGAAACTCTTCGCGACGTCCATCGTCCAGGATATAGATACGCAATTTGTCGGGCGGATAGTCGACCGACAACGCGCCGAACACGGTATTCTGCACGACGGCAAGAGGCTCGTTGTAAGTCGTAATAAAAAGATCGACCGTTGGCCATGATTTAACATCGTCGGGTAGAGCAACGGGCGGCCTTTCGAGCGGCCAAGCCGCCTGAAAATATCCAAGGATTAGGACCAGCCACGCATACAACTCGGCCAGGACGAGACCGATCCCGAAAACGGGAGCGAGTGCCCCGAGGATGGCCGCATGGTTGGTCGGGGCGAAATTCAATGTCTGCGTGAAGCGCCACCAGATATAGCGGGTTGAGACGGTAATCGAGAGGAAGATCATCGCCAGGCATGCGCCGCGCGAGGGGTTCGACCTGAGCGTCAGCATGGCGATGACGGTCACCGTCGCGAAGACGCCTTGCCATTTGAGCTCGAGCGGCGAGGAGACCACTGCGGCAAAAAGGAGGAGCGCAGCCACGATCGTCGCGGGCACCACAAATTTGGCGCCGGCAAATTCGCTAACCGCGCAGCTCCGCAGCAACGCCGTTAATCCGGCGACGCTTCCTCCAGCCGATTGGCGAGACCGACCCAGTCGCAACATTCTTCTCGATCCCGAATGTCACCGCGGCAACGCAACGGTAGCAAAGGAAGCGGTACAATACACGTTGGCGCAAGGCCAAAATTTACCTTATCGATCGTTAGGCCAAAAAATCCTGTCGGCTATTGGGATCACCCTGTTGCCAGGCTGCGCTTAATAATGGGAGGAGCGCCCGGCCGTGGATGACGAGAGCCGGTGAGCGACGCGGCGAGCGATTTGGACCAAATCGCTGCTGGCGACACTATCCGGCGCATAGTCCAAAACCGACATTCGGCAGGCGACCGCTTCGGCGACGCTTTCATCGCGATGGACGGTCCCGTAAAGATCACCGTCCAATATCTGCTCGCTCAACGCCAGAACGTCGCGGCCGAGCTGATGCCGCTGGTCGATCTGGTTGAGAATGTAGCCGAGGCGGTCGCGCCGGCCCGAGTATATGTCGAGAAAGAACTCCCCGCTGCGGATCTTGGGCAAGAGCGCGAGGCTCGCCGCGTCGGCGAGCAGGACGGCAAGAGCAAGGTCTGCGATCTGCCACAGCTCGCTCAGAAAAGGCGAAGGTCCGGGAGGCATGTCAGCGACGACGACGAGATTGGGCTCTGCTAGAAACGGGCTCAGTCTTCGTCTCAGCCAACCGGGATGTGCCGCGGCATAGGTGGTCAGCGCCATGCCGGTTGCGACGGGCGCGGCGCCGAACGGGATCAGCCGCACCCCCGATTGAGCAGCAACGACAAGGCTTGTCCAATCGCGTTCCCGATCAACCGCGTTGGCGATCCCGCGCCCGCCGCCCGTCGGCAACTCGAAATGGCTGCGAAGCGCGTTTTGCAGATCGAAATCAATGGCGAGCACGCTCCACCCGAGGCGGTGGAGCGCCACCCCGACATTCGCTGTCAGCGTCGTCTTTCCGACCCCGCCCTTTGGCGAGGCGAAGCAGACAAAAGGCATCGTCAATGGCGCCGGCCAAGGGATGTGGCAGACGTTTGCTCTTGCCTGTCATAATGACCAGAAAGGCGGGAGAAAACTGCCTGAAGCGAAGTGTCGTCGCGGCTGTCATGCGACACCGCGTCGGTGGCCCGGCGGGATGCCGGATGATACACGCCGCCGAGAAACAAGCCGTATCGCGCAGCAAACGCGGGCGACCGAGAACCCGGCGCGGCTTCGAACACGACGCTCTCACCCTCACGGGTCTTGGAGGCTCCGCCCGCCGTTTGCGGTGTCGGCTCCCATGGTTCAACGAGCTCGGCCACTGGACCCCGGGAAACTGTGTCCGCCGCGACGGTTGACGGCAGATAAGGCGCGGTCTCGGCCGGCGTCGAGGCCGTTGCGGCCATCTGCCCCGACCGCGCCGCCCCGAGCCGCTGCCGCAATGCCATTCCCAAAGCCTCGCTCTCGCTCTCGCTTGCCTGAAGGCCAGCGTCTTCGGCCGCGATACTGGCCGGCTCCGTCGCCGGAATAGCCAGCTCCGCCCGAGCGATCCGCTCCTTTGCCACCCTATCTCCCTCGGGGGCGACCACCGCCACCGGCTGGCCGGTAGCGGCGGCAACCTCATGCAAGACCGGCCAACTCGCTACCGCATCGCTCACTTCTCTCGCCTCGGCAAACTCTCGATACTTGAATTCCGATGTCTTGAGCCAAGACAGCAATCGTTGGAGGTCGTTAGGCTGCGCCATGATCTCACCGCCATTCGGTGTATTTTGCGCTTTAGGTTAACATCAAAACGCCCCAATTCAATCGAATTGGATATTATGCGGCGGCCCCCAAAAAAACTGGGCAGGGCCTTCCCTTTGGCTAAGAACCAGGAGGAAGCCCGTGACTGGGGACATCGACCGGTTGTTCATGGGGCTCTCCGCGGAGCGGGCCAAGCAAGCAGCCGAAATCGTGGTCCGCCAGGCGTTGCGCGCGCTCGTCAATCTTCGCGCTGAAAAAGTCCGCGCCCGGCCGCCCCTCAAAGTCGAGCGGCTGAATGTCAAACCGCTATAAGACGATCCGGCGGTTCGACCGGGGATTACGGCACGACGATCGAGCTCGGATTAATGACGGCCCGTGATGACACCCGCACGCCCTCGTCGGCAAAATGCCCGGCGATGCCGGCGCTGCCGCGGGTGACGACAGCGAGTTTGCCTGCGAGCTTGCTGGTCATGGTTGTGCGGACCGAGGTGGTACATTCGCGAAGAGCGAACCGAGCCCCTCCGCCATCGTCGGGTGCGCGAGAACTGCGTCGCGCAGTCTCGGATAGGGCAAATCTGCAAGCATCGCCGTTTGCACCACGGTCATGACCTCGCCGGCCTCGGCGCCGATCATCGTAAAGCCGAGAATCCGGTCGTCACTGCCACCGACCAATACCTTCATGAAGCCTTGGGTTTCGTCGGTCGTTGCTGTTCGTCGCACCGAACCCATCGGTAGCCGTGCGACCCGCGCGGCGACGCCTTGGCGTTGCGCGTCGCGTTCGCTCAGCCCAACGTGGGCGAGTGGGGGTTCGGTGAACATGCAGTATGGAACCAGCCGGTCGCCTGTGCTCTCTTTCCCGCCAGCCAGATTGTCCTTGATGATTCGAAAGTCGTCGATCGAGACGTGGGTGAACTGCGGGCTGCCGGCGCATTCGCCAATCGCCCAGACATCGGACGCGCTCGTCTCAAGTCGCTCATTGACGTGGATGTAGCCACGAGCGTCCAACTCGACGCTGGCCTCCTCGAGCCCGATCCCCACGGTGTTCGGAACGCGGCCTGCCGCGACCAGTATCTCGCTGCCTTCGATCGTCTGCTCGCCGGCATTCATGCGCACGGTAACGCTGACTTCCTCGCCGGATCGGCCGTTCACATTGCGGGTTTCGGCTGCTATCAGAAACCGCATCCCTTCCTCGCTCAGAATCCGCTGCATTTCATCCGCGACGTCCGGATCCTCGCGGCTCATCAGCTGAGGCCCGGACTCGATCACCGTCACGCGGCTGCCGAAGCGGCGGTAGGCTTGGGCCAATTCGAGACCGACGTATCCGCCCCCGAGCACGATCAGATGCGATGGCAGGTAGTCGAGCTCCAGGGCCTCGATGTGGGTTAGCGGCTGGGCCGCCTCGAGGCCCGGAATGTTGGGGATTGCCGCGTGCGTTCCGAGGTTGAGGAAGACCTGGTTCCCCGCCAGCACGCGCGTACCGCCGTCATTCAGCTGCACCTCAAGCGTCTTCGGCGCCACAAAACGCCCGCTCCCCATGATCAATTCGGCGCCGCTTTCTTTGTAGTTCTGCAAATGCAGGGCAATCTCGCGATCGACCATGTCGCGTTTGCGCTGGCGTACCTTCGCCATGGCGACCGTGACGGGGCCGGTCACCGTGCCGAACTGTGCGGCGTGATGCGCCAGATGCGCGACTTTGGCGCTCCAAATCTCGTTTTTGCTCGGCAGGCAGGCGATGTTGGGACAAGAGCCCCCGATCCACCGGCGCTCGACGACGGCGGTCCGTCGTCCCGATCGCGCCATATGCCATGCCAATAGCTTGCCGCCAAATCCACTGCCAAGGATGAGCACGTCATACCGTTCTGGTTGAGGCATGAGCTTCCTCCGTATTCGACTAAGGCCGACGCCAGCCATGTCCTTTGTGTCGGGCGATGAGCTGATCGGCAACGTCCTTCAGGTCATCGCCGACGATCTGCGGCTGAGGGCCCACCCCCAAAATATCGTTGCCGATCCGCTTGATCAGCGCGGCTTCCCAGCCGGCCGCCACGGCACCAAGCGTGTCCCATGTATGGCAGGCGATAAGACAAAGCTGCGAGGGCTCAACCCCAAGCTCTCTCTCGACGTAGGTGTAAGCCTGGTGCGATGGCTTATGGTGCTTCACGCCGTCTGCGCTGAAGCGGCGCTCGAAGAGATCGATGATACCGCCGTGCTCGAGCTGACGAGTTTGCACCTCAAGCAGATTGTCCGTGAGCGTGAACAGCCGGAAACCGGCATCGCGCAGTTTGCGGAGGGCGGCCGGCACCTCGGCGTGCGGCGGCATCGTCGAAAACCTCTCGGTGAGTTCTTTCTTGTCTGCGTCGGCAATTTTGACGCCCCGCGTATCCGCCAACATCTTCATCACAGCCGAACCGATATCCGTGAACGGAACGTAGCAGCCGGCGACAGTCAGCGCCGCGGAATACATAATGAAGTTGGCGAACCAAAGCCGCATGGCCTGTCTTTCGCCAAAGATGCGCTCGAAGATTGGTTCCATTGTTTGCAGATCGAGCAGCGTTTCATTAACGTCGAAGACAATTAGAGGAAGAGCAGCCATGTGATGAGGCTCCGATTTGCTAAATCTATGTTGGATTGGGCGTCCGACATCGCTTTAGACGTGAACGACCACCATCTTGCTGCGAGCTTCGTTGGCCTCGATCACGTGGTGCGCCTAGCGGATCTCCTCGAGGCTGAAGATCCTGATCCGCTTGACGTCGAGTCGGCGAGGGCGGTTTCCCCCGCTTTAGGCTCGGGCTCCGGAATGCCCCTGTAGACCAGGCTATCGAGGCCGCCGAATTTCTCCAGCACGATCCCACGCATGGCGATTTTCCGGGTCTGTCAATCGGCAAGGAAGTCGCGGATCGCAGCAGCGATCTCGCTGGCATGCGTCTCCAGCGCAAAATGCCCGGTGTCGAAGAAGCGGACGACTGCCTCCGGAATGTCCCGTTTGAACGCTTCGGCGCCGGCTGGCAGGAAGAACGGATCATTTCTGCCCCACACCGCTAGGAAGCGCGGCTTGTAGGCGCGGAAATATGTCTGAAAGGCCGGATAGAGCGCGACGTTGCTCTTGTAGTCCGCGAACAGGTCGAGCTGCACGTCGTCCGCTCCGGGGCGCGCGAGGTAGAAGTTGTCGAGCGAATAACCGTCCGGAGAGACCGCCGTCGCGTCAGGGACGCCGTAGGTATATTGCCAAACGGTCGTCTCGGGCGCCAAGAAGGTGCGCAGCGCATCGCGGTTCGCCTGCGACGGATCCTCCCAATAAACCCGGATGGGTTTCCACCCGTCGCTCAGCCCCTCCGCATAGGCGTTTCCATTCTGTGAGATGATGGCGGTGACGCGCTCGGGGTGCCATGTCGCCAGTCGCAACCCGGTCGGCGCACCGTAGTCGAACAGATAGATCGCGAAGCGACCGAGCCCGACGACCTCGGTGAAGCGGTCGATGACCCGCGCGATATTGTCGAACGTGTAAGTGAACGTGGCGCGGTCCGGCATGTCGGATTGGCCGAAGCCGGGAAGATCTGGCGCGATGACGTGAAATCGATCCGCAAGCTTCGGGATGAGGTCGCGAAACATATGGCTGGCGCTGGGAAAACCGTGCAGCAGCAGGATCGCCGGCGCGTCTTTCGACCCCGCCACGCGATAGAAGATGTTGAACCCGTCTACGTCGATCTTCCGGAAACTGACCTTGCGCATTTGAGGCCTCGTCGTCGCCTATCACCGTTGTTGCGTTCTGATGGCTATGTTCACATGCGCGCGCTATGAGCGTCGGGCCGGGTCACGCGGTGCGCGTTGCGACCCGTGAGGGCTCGATCACGCCGCCAGGCTCACCACAGCATCGAGGATCACGTCGATGACAGATCCTGGTGCGGTGACCAATGGCGTATGGTCCACTTTCTCCGACCGAATGCGCGCGCCCATGCGTTGCGCCATAAAAAGCTGAGTGGCCGGGTTGATCATCCGGTCTTCTTCGGCCAGGAGATACCAAGACGGCTTTTCTTTCCAAGCGGGTCGCGGGGCCTTCTCCTGAATGCACGCGACGGCGATTGGCCGTTGTGTTGCGGCGAAAAGTGCGGCCCGTTCGGGCGATGCATGCTGAGAGAAAGCCGCGCCAAATGCCTCCTGCGGCATCCAGATCAGCCCGTGCGCGTCAGGCGCCAATTGTGGCGCCTCCGGATGAGGCTTCCCTCGATAGAACACATCCGCGACTGTCTCGCCCTGGTCAGGCGCCAAGGCCGCTATGAAGACCAATGATTTGACTCGCTTATCGGTGGTCGCCGCTATCACCGCGCCGGCATAGGCATGCGCTACCAGGACCACGGGGCCATGGGTGCGTTCGAGTGCGCGATCGAGGGCCGCGACGTCATCCGACAAGGATGTCAGCGGGATCGGGGCGGCCAAAACATTCAATCCTTTGGCGAGCAACGGCCCGATAATGTCGTTCCAGCTCGAACCGTCGGCCCAGGCGCCATGAACCAACACGACACTCATGCTTGGTTTGGGCTCGGCCATGATCGATCCCTGGAGTTGGTTGTCGGGTAGCTAACCTACAAACATTCCTTATAATGGTTATGATCCGCAACCCGTCAAGTTTTTTTGAGTTTATGACAAGGATGATGATCCGACCCTCAGCCTCGTCACATTAAGGGCAACGACCCGACTGCTACGGCGGTGTGCCCCCTTCGTCCGGCCGATCGTTTCTAGTGTTTCCCTGATCCTTTATGTCGACGCCTTGGCGATAATAACTTGTGAAATTGAGTGGTAGAGGTTATTTGTGCTTAATTGTTAACCGAGCGTTCCACGCACATCGATGATAGCTACGCGCCCACCCCCGTTTTTCATTGCCGACAACCTGGGACTGGATTTCTTGAACACCATTGCGGTTCCGGTGGACACTAAGGTCGAATGGCTGACCTCAGGGGAGGATCTTCTCGCGTGGCTAAGGCTAGCGGGATTGGTCCCCGACGATGTTGCGGACGCTTTCCGGAAAAACGCCGTCCCTGGCGAACTTGATGGCGTCGCGGCGCAAGCGCGCGCGCTAAGGGATTGGTTCAAACCGTTTGTCTACAAACATAGGGGCAGACCACTTGAGCCCACTTCGTTGCGCGAACTGGACCCACTGAATTGGGTGTTAGGGCGCGACGAGGAGTTCGGCCAGGTCGTGGTTCGTGAGCGGTTCCATGATCGACAGCATGATCGCGCACGGAAGAACGGAGAGGCTTCCGGCCTTGCATGGCACGTACGGCGGCGCTGGCGGTCACCCGAGTCGCTGCTGTTTCCCGTCGCACAGTCGCTGGCGTACCTTGTCTGCAGCGAGGATTTTACCTTCGTCAAAGCTTGCGAGGGACCACCTTGCACACTGCTCTTTATCGATCGAACCCGCCACCACACGCGCAGGTGGTGCAGCATGGCGATCTGCGGCAACCGAGCAAAACAAGGCGCTCACCGAAATCGGCTCAAGAGGCAGCGTTAGACTTTCATAAATATTTGATAATTATGGCGACCCCGGCCGGATTCGAACCGGCGACGTCTCGCTTAGAAGAAAGGTGCTCCATAGTCACAAACCCGCACGCCGCAAGACATTAACCTATTAATAATCTTGACTTTTTGTCGTAGATCGCTCCATGTTATACCCCGTTAGTAACACCTCCGATCGTGGTGTAACGGGTCGGGGTGGCTACCCATGTGCTACCCAAACGGGCAGCGGACAAACAGTCGTCCTAAGAAAGCTGCCCAGGCCCGCTGCCCCGACGGCGACAAAGCGAGAGCAGCGAATGCCAACGAAGAAGCTTACCCAGGCCGCCGTCGAGAAGCTGAGGGCGCCGGAGCAGGGGCGGGAGGAACACTGGGATTCGCAGCTTCCCGGCTTTGGCCTTCGTGTATCCGGTAGTGGCCGGAAGACATGGATCGCTTTGTACCGGGTTGCAGGCAAGCTCGTCAGAGAGACGATCGGCACCACAGCGCTCATTCCAAATGTCGCGGAAGCGCGCGAACGCGCTCGGCAAAGCATGCAGAAGGCACAAGCGGGCCAGAACCCGGTTATAGCGAGACGCCTGCAGGCAGCAATGGCCGCCGTCGAGAGGCCACCGAATGATTTCCGGGCAGTCGCCCACCGCTACATCGAGCGCTACGCTCAGAAGAACACCAAGCCGACGACCTGGATGGAGCTAAAACGGCAGCTTGAGGTGGACGTGCTCCCAAAGTGGGGCGATCGACCGATTGGGTCGATTACCCGACCGGATGTGACCGAACTTCTCAACGGTATCGCCGACCGAGGGTCCCCAGTACAGGCGAATCGCACCCTCGCCCGCCTCAAAACCCTGTTTAGATGGGTGGTCGACGAAGAACTCGTTGCCTCCGACCCAACCGCCCGTTTGCGGAAAATCGTCAAGGAGACAGCCCGCGATCGAGCCTTAACCGACGGCGAAATTCGTCTCTTCTGGGTCGGTTGCGACAGGCTCGGCTGGCCGTTCGGTCCTATGTTCAAGCTGCTCCTTCTGACCGCACAACGGCGCGACGAGGTGGGGGGCATGGAATGGAGCGAGATCGAACCTCTCGACAAAAGGGTGTGGACGATCCCGCGCGAGAAGGCAAAGAACGACCGGCGTCACGAAGTCCATCTTTCGGAACTCACCATCGAGATCATCCGAGAGTTGCCTAGGATGTCACGATCGAAGGTCGGAGGTGCCGGCTCTGACCCCAGTTCGTACCTGTTCACGACCAACGGCGAGCGGCCAGTGTCCGGTTTCAGCAAGGCGAAAAAGCGGCTCGACGAGTACATGATGCAGTGGCTGGGCGCTGCGATCGAGGAAGCCGGCAACGATCCGCAAGGAGCTGAGATCGAGGGCTGGATCCTTCACGATCTGCGGCGCACCGCTGCGACTGGCATGGCGGGACTTAACATCGCTCCGCACGTGGTTGACCGCATTTTGAACCACGTCTCAGGCACGATCAGAGGCGTGGCTGCTGTCTATAACCGTCACGCCTATCTCGAGGAGCGCAAGGCCGCGCTCGAGGCGTGGGGGCGTCACGTCGAAAGCCTTGTGCGGCCGGGACCGACAAACGTCGTTCCGCTCGTGGCCGCGCGCTGAACCAGCGCATAGCTCGCGCGCAAGATTTCGCTTAGCGGCAGGGCTGATCGAGCGGCGGCGGTCCGACCCCTGTTTTCAGCTGATCTCAGGAGCGCATCGCGGTAAGCGTCAGCTGAGGACCACAACACCGGTCAGGCGGCGAGGCTGGCGGTTTGGTTGTTCCAGTTCCATGGGAGCAGTTCGCCGAGCCGGTTGATCGGGTGACCCTTGGCCGTGCGATCGATCACATCGGCGAGCCAAGTCTGCGGATCGAGGCCGTTGAGTTTGGCGCTTTCCAGCACGGTGTAGAGGATTGCGGCGCGCTCGCCGCCGGCATCGGATCCGAGGAACAAGAAATTCTTGCGGGTAATGGCGATGCCGCGCAGTGCCCGCTCGGCGACATTATTGTCGATGGCGAGCCGGCCATTACCGGCATAGCGGGTCAGCGCCTCCCAGCGGCTCAGCGCGTACTGGATCGCTTTAGCGAGCGCGTTCTTTGACGACAGCCGGCGGCGCTGCGCTGTCAGCCAGTCGCGCAAGGCATCGAGGATCGCCACGGCACGGTTCTGGCGCGCCGCTAGCCGGGTTTCGGCCGGCTGGCCGGTGATCTCGGCTTCGATCCGATAGAGCTCGCCGATCCGTTTCAGTGCTTCCTCGGCGATCGGCGACTTGGTCGATTCGAACACATCGTAAAACTTGCGCCGCGCATGGGCCCAACACGCTGCGTGGATCAGCGGCGGCCCTCGGCCGACCTGGTCTTTGGCGGATGGCGGTCGCGTCAGGGCGGCGTAGCCGCTGAAGGCGTCGGCCTGGATCGCGCCGCGAAAGAGGGCCAGATGATCGCGCGGTCGCTCGCCGCGGCGGTCGGGGCTGAAACGATAATATGCTGCCGGTGCCCGCCCACCCTGCCAGGGTCGCTCGTCAACTACATAGGTCCACAGCCGTCCGGTCCTGGTCTTGCCGTTGCCGGGGGCCAGCACCGCGATCGGCGTGTCGTCGGTGTGGATGATCGGCGCTGCCATGACATGCGCGCCGATCAGCGCGGCCAACGGCGTCACCCACCAAGCAGCGTGCCCGACCCAGTCGGCCAGGGTGGCGCGCTCGATCGCGATGCCTTCGCGCGCCAGGATCGCCGATTGACGGTAGAGCGGCAGCCCGTCGAGGTATTTGCTGACCACGACATTGGCGACCAGGCCCGGTCCGGGCCGACCCTTCTCGATCGGCAGATCGGGCATCGGCGCCTGCAGGATGCGCTCGCAGCAGCGACAGCTGAGTTTGGGCCGAATATGGCGGATCACTTTGAGGCGGGCCGGGATCTTCTCCAAGACCTCGGTCACGTCCTCGCCGAGTTTGCTAAACCGGGTGCCGCCGCAGCCCGGGCACACCGACCCCGGATCGTGCACGATCTCCTCGCGCGGCAAATGATCGGGCAGCGGCCGTCGCACCGGCTGGCGACGTTCGCGGCGCGGCTGATCGGGGACGCGCTGTGCCGCCGGCGCTGTGCGCGCCGCTTCGCTCTCTTCCAAATCTTCGAGCATCAGCTCGAGTTGCGCGATCTGAGTATCGAGTTTTTCCGACGAGCGCCCGAACTGCATGCGCCGCAGCTGGGCAAGCTGAGCCTTGTACTGTTCGATCCGCAGCCGGGCGCCGGTCAGCTCGGCCCGCGCTTCCGCCAATTCCGCCTCGCGTTCGGCCAGCAGGAGGCGCAGCTCGGCGATCTCTTGAACGGGGTCAGCAGCGTCCGGCATCAACCATCAGTTTACTCCCGCTTGCATTGAGCAGTATCGACATCGTACCCGCCTGAGTCACTGATGTCGCGCTGTTCAACTAGCCACTTCCGGGGTCCAGCTGCGGCGTGGCGCACGCCAATCGATGCCCTCCAGCAGCATCGACAATTGTGCTGCCGTCAGCACCACCGATCCGTCCTTCGCCTGCGGCCACAAAAACCGGCCGCGCTCCAGCCGCTTAGCAAACAGGCACAAACCTTGCCCGTCCCACCACAGCACCTTGATCAGATCGCCGCGGCGACCACGGAACACGAACAGCGCGCCGCCATGCGGGTCGAGGCGCAAGGTGGTCTGAACCCGCGCCGCCAGCCCGTCAAAGCCTTTCCTCATGTCGGTGACGCCGCACGCCAGATAGACGCGGACATTGCCCGGAATGCCGATCACGACAGCGCCGACAAGACCCGGCGCAATGCCACCTCGTCGACCGCGCCGGTCAGGCGCAGCTTCACCCCCGAGGCCAGCTCCACCTCGATGATCCCGTCCGCCGGCCGATCGGTTTCGGGCAGTATCGGCACCGGATCAACCGACGCAGCGGCCCGTGGAAGCTCCTCGACCGGCGGGGCCAATCTCACCGGCGCAAACCCGGTCAGCTCGCCGGTACGGAACTGCCGGCGCCAGGTGTAAAGCTGGCCGCTGCTGATCGCGTGCAGTCGGCAAACCAGCGAGGGCGAGGATCCTGGCGCCACGCTCTGCGCCAATATCCGAAGCTTCTCTTCGAGGCTCCAGCGTCGCCGGCGCTCCGGACCGGTGAGAACCTCGCCGCGGACCTCGCGAGCCCTCGTATGAGTACTCCCAAGGTCCTCCTTATCGACCAGCTCCGCGTCATCCATTGCACCGCTGCCCGCAAAAGAGCGGCAGCATCCAGCTCAACACGCCGAGTGCAAGACGACCCTCAGCTGACGCTTACGCATCGCGAAACCTTTCGCCGCCCGATCGCGGGGCTGGCTGATCACATTCCAGCAGGAGCGGAGCCTGCTATGGCCCGGAGCCGCGACCATTCGCGGGAACGAAGCTCCGGCATCGCCTTTGTGACCCAAGCCCAATTCGACACCTGTCCGTGAGGAAGGTAAGCGATAAGCCGTGGCCACTAGCTGAACCCCTTGACGCGCCGGTTTTGTTGACCGCCGCCGCCGGGATCAGTGTGCGGCAGCCCAGCCCCAAGGCGTGAGTTCGGCGAGCCGGCTATTGGGCCAGTTGTTGACGAGCTTGGTCAGGACATCGGTCAGATAGGCTTGCGGATTGACGCTGTGCAGCTTGCAGGTCTCAATCAGCGAGGCCAGCATCGCCCAGTTTTCCGCGCCTTGGTCGCTGCCGGCGAATAACGCGTTTTTTCGGTTCAGAGCAATCGGGCGCATTGCGCGCTCGACGGTGTTGGAGTTGATCTCGATGCGGCCGTCATCGAGGAACCGCAGCAGCCCGTCCCAGCGGTTGAGCGCATAGCGGATCGCGTTGGCCACCGATGAGCCGCCGGCAACCTGGGCCAGCGTCTTCTCGAGCCAGGTCTTCAGCGCATCGGCGAGCGGCTTGGTCTTCCGCTGTCGCACCGCCCGGCGCTCGTCGGCGCTGTTGCCGCGGATCTCGGCTTCGATCTGGTAGAGTTCGGCGATCCGCTTCAGGGCCTCGGTGGCGATCGGCGCCGGTGGCGATTTGGCAAGGTCGAACCACTGCCGGCGCCAATGTGCCCAACAGAACGCGAGCGTGGCCGGCCCGCCGGCGCGCTTGGGATCAGCAAGATTGAGGTAGGCGGCATAGCCGTCGGTTTGCAGCACACCGGTATAGCCCTGCAGCAATGCCGCGGCGTGATCGCCGCCGCGCCCCGGCGCATAGCTGTACACCACCGCCGGCGGCGCCCCGCCTTGCCACGGTCGGTCGTCGCGGGCGAGCACCCAGAAGTATCCCCTCTTGGTGCGCCCCCGTCCGGGGTCGAGCACCGGCGCCGTCGTCTCATCGACGAACAGCTTGGTCGAGGACAGCAGTTCCGCGCGCATCAGCCGCCACACGGGTTTGATCTCGGCTGCTGCGTAGCCGGCCCAGAATGCCAGTGTCGCCCGATCGATCGCGATGCCTTGCCGAGCCAGGATCTGGGCCTGGCGATAGAGCGGGCAGTGATCGGCGTACTTGGCCACGACGACATGGGCGACCAGCCGCTCGGTCGGCAGGCCACCTTCGATCAGCCGCGCCGGCGCCTGCACCACCGCTTCCTGGCAGGCGCGGCAGGCGTATTTCGGCCGGCGGGTGACGATCACCTGGTATTGCGCGGGGATGACGTCGAGCCGCTGCGAGCGATCTTCGCCGATCACATGCATCATGCCGCCGCAGCACGGGCAGGCGGTGTCTTCCGGTTCGATGACGATTTCGACCCGCGGCAGGTGCTCCGGCAGCGCCCCGCGGCCGGCGCGCCGCTTCTCCGAACGGGCTTGGCGCAGCGCCGGATCGGCCTTCTCCTGTTCGGCTTCGCCGGCAGCGATCGCCTGTTCGAGGTCTTCCAAGCCCAGATTGAACTGGTCAGGATCGAGCTTTTCCGAGCGCTGGCCGAACTGCATCCGCTGCAATTGGCGAAGCAGGTGGCGCAGCCGGTCGTTCTGGCCGGCGAGCTGATCGCGTTCTTCGATCAGTCGCCCCTTCTCGGCCCGCTCGGCGTCGCGCTCCGCCCAGGCCGTCAGCACCAGGGCGCGCAGCGCAGTAAGATCGTCGGGAAGGGTGTCGGGCGTCGTCACGGCCGGAATTATCTCATGTCGCCAGCGCTATGCGATCCTCAACCTCAAGGTGAGTTAACGTGACGCAGGCCTCTGATCAAGACAGTGGCGGGCGCTCAACCGGCCACCTGCGGCCGTCTGATCCTTGGGGCGTACACCCGTCGCCAATCGAGCCCCTCGAACAACGCCGCCAATTGCGCCGCCGACAGCCGCATCACCCCGTCGCTGATCGCCGGCCATTTGAACTTGGCGCCCTCCAGCCTCTTCCAGATCAGCACCAGGCCGGTCTGGACTTGCCCCGGTTTAGTGGAGAGGGATTGGTTCAATCGGCGTCCATTTTTTCGAACTGAGCCGGGCTTGTGAAGCCGAGGGCGGAATGGCGCCGGACGGGATTGTAGAACCCGTCGATGTAGCGGCCAATGGCTTGGTCGGCTTCTTGGCGGGTGTAGAAGACAGTCCGCCAGATGAGCTCGGATTTCAGTGTCTTAAAGAACGTCTCCACCATGGCGTTGTCGTAGCAATTCCCCTTACCGGACATCGAGATCAGGATGCCGTGCTTGCGGAGTTCGGCCTGATAGTCGATCGAGCAATATTGACTGCCACGATCCGAATGGTGGATCAGCCCTGCTGCCGGACGGCGCATGGTCAGGGCTTTGCCCAGAGCGGCGAGAGCCAGGTCCCGATGCAGCCGGTCGCCTGTTGTCCAGCCGACGATCCGGCGTGCGAACAGGTCGATGACAATGGCAAGATACAACCAGCCTTCGCGGGTCCACACGTAGGAGATGTCGGCACCCCACTTCTTGTCGGGCCCTGATGCTGCGAAGTCCTGATCAAGCAGGTTTGGCGCAACCGGCCAAGCGTGATGGCTGTCCGTGGTCCGCTTGAACCGCCGCTTCTGCCGCGCCCGCAGGCCGTTGTCGCGCATCAGCCGGGCTATCCGGCGGCGACCGACCGTGAGGCCGCTATCCCGCAGTTCCCGCGTCATTCGGGGACTGCCATAGGTGCTGTTCGACAGGGCAAAGGCCGACCGGACATGTGCCAGCAGCACCATGTCGTCACGTTGGCGGCGGCAGGCTGGCCGGCTCCTCCAGGCGAAATAGCCGCTTTGGCTAACACCAAGCACGCGGCATAGGCGGTGGACGGGGAATTCCGCTTTCGCCCCATCAATGAGCGCGAACCTCATCGACTTCCCTCCCGGGCGAAAAAAGCGGTGGCCTTCTTCAGGATGTCCCGTTCCTGGCGAAGAATTTCGTTCTCACGGCGCAGCCGCTTCAGCTCCGCCGTGACATCGCCCTCCGCTGCCGAAGGGTCGACAGCATGCCGATCCCGGCTCCGCCCGATCCAGCGGACCAGCGTTAGAGGCGGGTAGAGGAAACTTTTCGCCAAACCTCTAATCGTAAGCGACTGATATACAACGACGAAATGATGATGTTAGAGGAATTAGAGGAAACTTTTCTCCACTCGTCCCGTAGGAAGAAAAGTTAATGTTCATATTAATGAAGATAAACGTAAATATTAACAGGGAGCGTAGAAAAAACGAGAAGAAAGGAAAATGCCTCAGTTTCCTCTAATTCCTCTAACATACCACTGGAGAGCAGAGATGAAGAACGCAGGTCCGAACACAGACACGATGGCGCCGGTGCGCGCTGCCGGCATTGCCAAACGGATCGCTGCGAAAGGTCAGACGGGCGTGCCGCTGACTGCGGAGCAGGTTGAGAAGCGCGAGCGCGCGTTTGCAATTTACCGGGATTTCGGAAAGAGCAGGACGATCCACAAACTGCATCGGGTGTTGTCGGAAGAGCATCCCGATCTGCTGGCGTCGAAAGTGACGCTCGATCGATGGTCGAAGCGACACAATTGGGTCGAGGCTGTGTGAAAACGCCTAATCTGGTATTCTCTCTGGGGGTTCGGGGGGACCGGGATGAAGCGTTTTGTTGAGGGCCAAGGCCGGCGCCAGCTGATCTTGCTGCCGGATTGCTTGGACGACTACGTCGGGGAAGATAACCCTGTCCGCATCGTCGATGTCTTCATTGATGAATTGGATTTGGCGGTGCTGGGCTTTGCCGGCGTTATACCGGAAGCGACCGGCCGTCCCTCGTACCATCCCGTGACGCTGCTGAAGATTTATCTCTACGGTTATTTGAACCGGGTTCAGTCGAGCCGGCGGCTCGAACGCGAAACGCAGCGCAATATCGAGCTGATGTGGCTGACCGGGCGGCTGATGCCCGACTTCAAGACGATCGCCGACTTCCGCCGGGACAATGGCGAGGCGATCCGGGCGGTGTGTTCCCAGTTTGTGATGTTGTGCCGCCAGCTGGGCCTGTTCACCCGCGCCGTTGTTGCGATCGACGGCAGCAAGTTCAAAGCGGTCAACAATCGCGACAAGAACTTCACGGTGGCCAAGGTCGGCAAGCGCATCGAGCAGGTCGACGCCGGCATCGCGCGTTACCTGGCGGCACTGGACCGGGCCGACCGCGACGAGAGCGATGTCGCTGAAGTCAAGTCGGTCCGCCTGAAGGAGAAGATCGCCGGCTTGCGTCGACAGATGCAGTCCTTGAAGAAGATGGAGCAGACGGTTCGGGACGCGCCCGACCAGCAGGTCTCGCTGACCGATCCGGATGCGCGGTCCATGGCCACCAGCGGGCGCGGAACCGGCGTGGTCGGCTACAATGTGCAGATCGCCGTCGACGCCGAGCACCATCTAATTGTGGCCCACGAGGTGATCAACCAGGGGCACGACCGCAGCCAGCTCGCACCCATGGCGCTCAAGGCGCAGCAGGCCACGGGCTGCGAGCAGGTCACCGCCCTGGCCGACCGCGGCTACTTCAGCGGCGACCAGGTTCTGTCGTGCGAAGGCACCGGCGTCGCACCTATCGTACCCAAGACCCTGACGTCAAGCGGGACCAAGCGCGGCCTTTTTGCCCGGCAGGACTTCATCTACGACGCCGAGCACGACCACTACACCTGCCCGGCGGGCGCAAAACTCACCAAAATCCATCGCCGCGCCGATCACACCGAAGACTTCGACCGCTACCGCCACCTGAGCGCCTGCTTCACCTGTCCGCTCAGACCCCAATGCACGCCGACCCCGCGGCGGATCATCAAGCGCTGGGAGAATGAGGTCGTGCTCGACCGGATGCAGGCCCGGCTCGACCGCATGCCCGAGGCCATGGGGGTGCGACGACAGACCGTCGAACACCCGTTCGGGACCCTCAAGGCCTGGATGGGCGCCACCCACTTCCTGACCCGGACCCTGGACAAGGTCCGAACCGAGATGAGCCTCCACGTTCTGGCCTATAATCTGAAGCGAATGATCACGATCTTCGGTGTGGGACCGCTGATGGCGGCGATCAGAACCTGATCGCCCCGCTCAAGCCGCCGACCCAGTATCAACCGGGCCTCGACTGTCACGGCCAGGAAACCCGGCGCTTCGCTTACGTTCATATGACGCGTTTTTCCACGCCCTCGATCGCCTCCAGCGGTTCCGTTACGAAACCGCGAACGGCCGGAATCGGGCGCAAAACCGGCGTTCAGCACAGCCGGCGTGAGCCGCCGGCTTGGGGCGAGCGCCGCGTCGTCGCCAGCCACGACTTGCGCGAGCGCAATGTGCATGTCGGAAAAGGCAACGCCGGCGCTCGGAAGCGGGCTGATTCGCGAAGTCGTGCATCATGCGCCACGCTTCGGCGTCACGCGGATGCCCGGCGAGTTCCCATCGCCTAGCCCGCCAGCAGGAGTATAGCTGTGGGGTGGCCCCGTCCTCACTCAGACCTTCTCGATCAGCTCCATCTGCGCGCCGTCGGGCGCGGCAACCCAGCACACATGCCGACCATTGTTAAATCGCTCCTCTAGGACCTGCGCGCCGTTCTTCTTAAGGTTCGCGAGGGCGCCGGCGTAATCGTCGGTCTCGATCGCGATGTGCTCGATGCCGACATGCTGCTCATGGTTCTGGTCGGCGTTGATGGTCGTCACGTTGAGCTGCACGCCGTGCAGGTCGAGCTGGCAGCCGCGGCCGGGTGTTTCCCGCTTCACGGTCGCCCCGAAATTGTCGATGTAGAACTTTGCGACCTTCTGCGGATCCTCTCTGGTCTTGATGTGGACGTGCCCAAGTTGCATGGCCATGCCCGTTTCCTCCGCTAGCCATTTGCCCGAGGCGCGCCGAGGCGACGCGCGCTGCCGCAGCTTGGCAGCACGAGCAGACGAACTCAACCGACACTTCGCCAGATTCCAGGCGATTTTCGAGGATGAAGGCGGGCTGGTTCACTGGCCCCGAGGGTTCCTTTAGGAAATGCGTGACAGGTAACCCATACCAACGCCGGCCAGGGGGGATGCGGCAAGGTTAAGGCTGGCACGGGGAACTCCCCGAGATGCAGCAGCATCAAATGTCAGCTGATGGCCCGGGCCGGACCAATCGAGTCCACAGGCGCTCCGCCTAAGACCCAAGCAACCGGAGACATGCCCGCGCCGAGCTGCAATCCCGCCTCCAAAATGCAGGATTCTCCAACACGAAACCGAGAGCCCCGGCAGCAATGCCGGGGCTCTCTGGACTCACCGACAAGCGTCCGATCGGGGCGCTTGCCGCTGCGCCCGACGCAGCAAAACCCCTGCAAATGGAGATCAGAATGAGCGAAATCGTCAACAGCACCCGGACCTTTGCCGCCATCCGCGCCCGTCGCACGATGGTTGCCAAGCTCTTGGACCGCACGGTCAACGACGTTGCCCGCGCCGGTCTGTTCGGGCCCTGCCTAGTCGCAGGCTCGCCGATGTCGTACTGGCAGGGCGTGCATGAAAAAAACCCGACGCGTTATTCCGAAACAGGAGGCAGCCGCGCCGTCGTCACGGGCGCCATCGTCACGAAGGCTTGAGGAGCGAAATGAACCTATTGCAGAATCCATTGCATTGGACCCGCGAGCATCAATTCGCGTGGGCTGTCGTTTGCGCGTTTGGCGCTGTCTTGGGCATGCTGCTGGGGTTCATTCACTCGCCGTTTTTCTCCTTTACCCGACCATGGCAAGTGTTTGCGGGGTGGTTACCGGTTCCGCATTTATAGGGGCATTGGCCCGTGTCTGGTTTTCTGCTTTCTGGGCTGACCTTTTATGCGGTTCAGCTGCTCAGGAAATCAAATTAGCACACAATCCTCGCGTGAATTCTCGGAGGCATCGGCATGCCGTCGGTTCAGAACAAGATGTTCGAGGAGATCAGGCTGGGCGACACCGCATCGTTGCAGCGCACCTTGCAGGCGCGTGACCTGCGCGCCTGGGCCGCCGCCTACGGCGATGTCGGCCTGCTCGCAGAGACCGGCGATAGGACGGGCGCCGTCGGGATCGTCACCGCGATCCTGACGGCGCTGGTTGGGTGGCCCTGCCCGGCCCCGGCTCGTCAAATCCGTTCGACCGCGGTGCAGGTGCGGGCTACCCTGCCGATTGATGCCGTCCTGACGGCAGAGGTGGTGGTGCGAGAGAAGCGGGCGGAAGAAAGGCTGGTGATCCTCGCGGGGCAGTGTACCGATCCGGCGGGGCGACAGGTGGCCACCGCGGTGCTCGAGGTCGTGGCGCCCACGACACGGTTGCGGCGCGAGGTGGCGGAGCATCGGTTGGAGGGGCTGCTGGAGCGCTGCCGCGGGCTCGCGCCGATGCTCACCGGCGTGGTGCATCCATGCAGCCCCGAGGCGCTGGCCGGGGCGGTAGAGGCGGCCGAAGCGGGGCTGATCGTTCCGGTGCTGTACGGGCCGGAGGCGGAACTGCGCCAGGTTGCCGCGGCCGCGACGCTCAATCTTTCCGGCTGCCGCATTGTGGCGACCGCGGGGCCGGAGGATTCGGCATTGCAGGCAGCGATGGCCGCCGGCGCCGGCGAGGTTGCGGCGCTGATGAAGGGCAGCCTGCACACCGACGTGCTGCTGCACGCGATCATGCAGAAGGAAGCGAAGCTGCGCACTGGGCGTCTACTGAGCCACTGCATCATGGTGTCGGTTCCGACCTATGCGCGCCGCGTCGTCATCACCGACGTTGCCTTGAACATCGCGCCCGACACCGACCAGAAGCGCGCCATTTGCCAGAACGCGATTGGTTTCTCGCGCGCGCTCGGCATCGATCTTCCAAAGGTGGCGGTGCTGGCCGCGGTGGAGACGGTGCACACCAGGATGCCGGCCTCGCTCGATGGAGCGATTTTGGCCAAGATGGCCGAGCGGCGGCAGATCGTCGGCGGCATCGTCGACGGGCCGCTCGACCTCGATGCCGCGGTGGACGCGGCGGCGGCGCGGACCAAGCACATCTCCTCGCCGGTAGCGGGTGCGGCGGACGTGCTGGTCGTGCCGAATATCGAGGCTGGCAACATGGTCTACAAGGACCTCGCCTTAATGGCCGACGCCCAAGTCGCGGGGCTGGTGATCGGCGCGCGGGTGCCGGTGGTACTCACCAGCCGGGCCGATACCGCGGCCGCGCGCCGCTTCTCGGCCGCCGCTGCCGTGCTGTACGCCGACGCGCTGGCGCGCGATCCCGCCGGAATCCTGCCCGAGCCTGCGGAGTGACGCCATGACCAACGCCATCATCGTAGTCAACGCAGGCTCCACCAGCCTGAAGTTCGGCGCCTATGCGGCGGACGCGGCCGGGCCGCTAGCGTTGCTCTGCCGCGGCCAGATCGACGGCATGCAGGACGACCCGCATTTCGCCGCCAAGAACCCGGATGGCAAGCCGTTGGACGACCATGAATGGGGCGAAGGCCACGCGATCGACCACAAGACTGCGCTGCACTTCGTGCTCACCTGGCTCGAAGCCAACGTCGCCGGCATGAAGGTGGTGGCAGCCGGCCACCGCGTGGTGCTCGGCGGTGCCCGCTTCGAGGCGCCGGTGCGGATCGAGGGCGATGTGCTGGACTACCTGGAGTCTTTGACGGCGATCGAGCCGTCACACCAGACCTTCAACGTGCGCGGCGCACGGGCGCTCGGCGAGGCGTTCCCGGGCCTGCCGCAGGTCGCCTGCTTCGACAGCTCGTTTCATCGGACGATGCCGGAGGTGGCGCAGATCTACGCGCTCCCGAAAGACGTGCGCGATGCCGGAGTGCGCCATTGGGGGTACCACGGCATCTCCTACGACTACATCAGCCGGCAGGTGCCGAAATTCGCACCTGAGGCGCGGCGGGTGATCGTCGCGCATCTCGGCGGCGGCGCCAGCATGTGCGCCATGCTGGACGGACGCAGCATCGAGACCACGATGGGGTTCGCCGCCGTGTCCGGCCTGCCGATGGCGACCCGCTCGGGTGACGTACCGCAGGACGCGCTGTTCTATCTGCTGCGCCGCAAACTGTTCGACGACGCGTCGCTGGAGAAGATGCTGTACGAGCGGGCCGGCCTGCTCGGTCTGTCCGGCATCAGCGACGATATGCGCGTATTGCAGGACAGCGCGGATCCGCTTGCGGTCAAGGCGGTAGAGTATTTCGTCTACGCGATGACGAAATACACCGGCGCCTACGCAGCCGTGCTCGGCGGGCTGGATGCCTTCGTGTTCACCGCCGGCATCGGCGAGCACTCCGCTCCGGTGCGCGCGGCGCTGTCCCGCAGCCTGGCGTGGCTCGGGGTGAAGCTGGACGAGCAGGCAAACGCTTCTAACGGACCGCGGATATCCACCGCCGACAGCCGGGTCTCCGTGTGGGTCATCCCCACCAACGAGGAGCTGATGATCGCGCAGCATACGTTGGCGCTCGTTCGCCCTTGACAAGACAAGGAAGGGATACGTGCTGGCGGCATAATTATAATACCCAAGCCGGCAGCAACCGGGCGGCGCGCCGCCGCGAATGTAATGCCGGGACGGACGGCGACGAGGAAGCGCTGACAATCGCCACCGCCCGAGGGATTTCAAATCGTCTTACGTATTGGGCGTTGATCCGGGCGCCTTCCAGCGATCGGGACTGGGTTCGGCCGGTGGGAAACTGAGTAGTTTCCGAGCCTGCCGGTGCGATCCGGCGATGACCATTATCGAACCCATCGGTCATGCGACGTCAACCCACGATGCCGTTGGGTCGGAACGCCAATAAGGAGGCAGGCATATGAAACGCTCGAACTCTCGCCGGCGCGGTGACGGCGTGCCTTTATCTTGGCTGGCCTGGCCGCTGCTCGCGGCCGAGCCGACGGCAACCGGTCCAGCTAAGCACCTCTCTGCTAGCGGGCAGAAGCTCTCTGCCGTCAAGCCCGCGGCGAAGTGTACGAGCGATCTGCGCGCCTTCAGCGGCCAGATGGAGAAGGACGGCTATTGGCGAGGCGGATCGCCTTACGGGTACGGTTATCCGATGGACGGGTACTACGGCTATCCGATGGGCGGCGGCCTGGAGCCAACCGCGACCGGATACCAGGACGCGCGGCCGGGCTACGACGTCCGCACACTCATCGCCGCCGCGAACATCCTTGCCCGGCATGGCCAACAGCAAGAGTGCGAGGACGTGCTTGCCACCACCCGCGATACCTACAAACAATACACGGCTAACATGCACAGCCGCGGAGTCCCGATCGCGAATGTGCCGGACTGGCGGCAGCAGCAGATCGCCGCCGCGCAGCCGGTCACCGCCAAGAATGCTTCGTTCCGCTCCGACGAGTTGCTGGGCACCGAAGTGCGCAACCCGCAGGATGAGGCCCTCGGCAGCGTCGACGACATCGTGATGAGCCCGCAGACCGGCAAGATCGCCTATCTGGTCATCGCCCGGGGCGGGGTTTTCGGGATTGACGAAAAATACGTCCCGGTTCCTTGGGAGGACTTCAAGGCTACCGCATCGGTAAGCCTGCTGGTGCTCGACGCCACCAAGGGCGTCCTGGACGCCGCGCCGCAGGTGAAGGATGACCAATTCACCTCCCCCGGCCATTTCGATCAGGAGAGCGGGAAGGTGGACGCCTACTGGAGGACGCATTTCACGACCAATGGCACCATCAGAACCAACGGCTGATCCCAGCCTTCCTACCCGCGTCCGCGGAACACTTGAGCGTGAGAGGACCCTGCAATGTTGTGGCATGCGTCAGCGATCAATGGTTACGCCATTGAGGCAAGCGATGGTGATATTGGCACCGTCAGCGACTTCCTGTTCGATGACGCCAGTTGGCTGGTGCGTTGGCTGGTGGTCGATACCGGAAATTGGCTCTCCAGTCGCAAGGTACTATTGCCTCCATCCGTGTTGGGGCGGCTCTACGCGAAGGACCGCGTATTCGCGGTTAAATTGACCAAACAGCAGATCAAGGACAGTCCGGAAATCGACACCGATCGGCCGGTGTCGCGGCAGATGGAGACCAGCGTTTACGATTATTACGGCTGGAGCCCCTATTGGGGTTCCGGCTTCTACATGGGCGGCTACGGCTATATGCCTGGCTCCGGGATGGCTTCGCCTTACCTGGGAGCGCGGCGCCGTGGGCAGGAGATCGCCGAAGCCCAGGCAGACCGCCACGATGTGCATCTGCGCAGCGTCGAAGCAGTCACCGGGTATCATATCCACGCCAGCGACGGCGAGATTGGCCACGTCGAGGATTTCCTGATTGAGGATGCCAATTGGAGCATCCATTACCTCGTCGTCGACACGAAGAATTGGTGGCCGGGAAAGAAGATCTTGGTCTCGTCACGATCGGCAGGAGAGATCGACTGGACGGATCGGCTGGTGAACCTTGATGTCGACCGTCAAAAGGTCAAAGACAGCCCGGCATACGATCCCACCATCACGATCGATCGGGCCTACGACGAAAAGCTCCTGACCTATTACGGCATCAAGTTTGCCGCCGTCTGATCCGCTCGGACGGCCCGTTATGCGGCCTTTGATCGCCGGTAACTGGAAGATGCACGGGCTGGCGCCCCAACTCGGCGAAATCGAAGCAATTGCCGCCTCTGTGAGAGCCGCGCCGCTGTTCGCCGACATTCTGATCTGCCTGCCCGCGACGCTGATCGCGCGGGCGGTGCAAATCGCCGGCGGCCGGATCGTCATCGGTGGGGAGGATTGCAGCGCGGAAATCGCCGGTGCGTTCACCGGTGACATCAGCGCCGAAATGCTGAAAGATGCAGGCGCCTCCGCGGTCATCGTCGGACATTCGGAACGCCGTCAACATCATGGCGAGACCGACGCCATCGTGGTGGAGAAGGCAAGGGCCGCGCGGCGCGCGGGACTTCTGGCCATCATCTGCATCGGCGAGACGAAATCGCAGCGGCTGAACGGCAAGGCATTATCCGTATGCGGCGATCAAATCGCCGGCAGGTCCCCGACGACATGACCGCGTCCGCCGTCACGATCGGCTACGAGCCGCTGTGGGCGATTGGCTCCGGGCACATGCCGACCTCCGAGGATATCGCGGAAATGCATGCGCATATCCGCCAGTGCCTTGCGGTGCGCCTGGGTACGGAAGGCAAAGAGGTGCGCATCCTCTATGGCGGTTCGGTCAAACCGTCCAACGCACGCGACATCCTGGCGTTGCCCGAAGTCGGCGGCGCACTAGTCGGGGGCGCAAGCCTGAAGGCCGCGGATTTCGAAGGAATCTTCAGGGCTGTTTCGGCGAAAGCCTGAACATGAGGATCACCGAAAACTGAAATAGCGCGCCGCGGCGTGTCGTACGCGCCTGGCGTGCGGAAACCTTAGGCCGGTTGTTATCAGTTTGGTGGCCATGAGGAAAAGGCCGCCAGAAAGGTAGACGCCTCGTGACCACACCCCATTCGGACGCGCTGGTGATCTTCGGGGTAACCGGCGATCTCGCTCACAAGATGATTTTCCCGGCGCTTTACGCTATGGCGAAGCGAGGTACCCTGACTGTTCCCGTTCTTGGCGTCGCCCTCCCGAAATGGAGCATGGAGCGCCTGCGCCAACGGGTGGAAGACAGCATAAAGCGATCGGGCGGGATCGATAACCGGCGTGCATTCGACCATCTTTTGTCCCAGCTCAGCTATGTGAATGGGGACTACAATGATGAGGGCACATTCGCGGCGATAAAGAAGGCGCTGGGCAGCGCCAAGCGTCCGGCGCACTACCTTGCCATCCCGCCCTCGCTCTTCGAGACGGTGATCAAAGGGCTCGGCGGCTCGAAATTGGCCGAGCATGCGCGCGTTGTTGTCGAAAAGCCGTTCGGGCGCGACCTGGCCTCCGCCCGCAAGCTCAATCACGTGGCGCAGACGGCATTCCCGGAGGACTCGATCTTTCGCATCGACCACTTCCTCGGGAAAGAGGCCATCATGAACATCCTCTATTTCCGCTTCGCCAATTCTTTCTTGGAGCCGATCTGGAACCGCAACTACGTGGCCAGCGTACAGGTCACCCTGTCCGAAGATTTCGGCGTCGAAGACCGCGGCGCGTTTTACGAAACCGCCGGCTGTCTGCGCGACGTTATCCAGAACCACCTCTTCCAAATCGTCGCGCTGCTTGCCATGGAGCCGCCCGCCGGTCGGGACTTCGGCGCCGTCCACAACGAGAAAGCCAAGGTCTTCCAGGCCATGCGCCCGCTGAAGCCCGACGATTTGGTACGCGGCCAGTATATCGGTTACCGCAAGGAGCCGAATGTGGCCAAGGACTCCGACGTCGAGACTTTCTGCGCACTGCGGCTTTTCATCGACTCGTGGCGCTGGGAGGGGGTGCCGTTCTATCTGCGCTCCGGCAAATACCTAGCTGAAACGGTGACCGAGGTCCTGGTGGAATTGAAGCCGCCGCCGCAGCTTCTGTTCGCTGACTCGGCGCCGACGAGCGGCCGGGCCAACTATCTGCGTTTCCGGGTCTCGCCGGGTCCCGCCATCGCCCTGGCCGCTCGCGTCAAGCACGCCGGGAACGAGTTCGTCGGCGATCAACGGGAGCTCTATCTGCTCGAAGAGCAGCCGGACCAAGAAACGCCCTACGAGCTGCTGTTGGGCGACGCGATGGCCGGCGACGGAGCGCTGTTCACACGCGAGGATGCGGTTGAAGCCGCCTGGGCGGCGATCGATCCCGTCCTTGAGACGCACCACAAGGTCAGCCCTTACCAGCGCGGCAGTTGGGGGCCGAAAGAAGCGGATGAAATCATCGCTGCCGACGGCGGTTGGCACAATCCCGGTCCCAAAGAAGCATCCGGAACATGATTTTCTTTCTGCCGACTAAGCTGGACGGGCTCGGATTGCAAAATAAACGAAGGAGCCCGCCATGAAGTCAGCCGGCTTCCGCGTCCTGACGATCAATGGCGGCTCGTCGAGCATCAAGTTCGCGCTGTTCGAGGTCGGTGCGGCGCTCCGACAAATTCTGGGTGGCGAACTTGAGAGGATCGGGCTGCCGGAGGCCACCTTGAGGGTGAAGGGCTCGAACCCGGCGGATAATTTTTCGCGGCCGGTGACGGTGGCGGAGCACACCGCGGCAGTCGGCGCCCTGATGGAGTGGATCGAAGAACACAACGGGCGTGACGTATTGGCCGCGGTCGGGCACCGCGTGGTGCATGGCGGCCCGAAGTATAGCAAGCCGCAGCGAGTCACCGTGGAAATGGTCGCGGAGCTGCACCGGCTCAGCTCCTTCGATCCGGAGCATCTGCGCTCGAGATCGAGTTGATAGAGGTTCCGCCAACGCCACCCTAAATTACCTCAGGTGGCGTGCTTCGACACCGCCTTTCACCGTACCATGCCGCGGGTTGCCACTTTGCTGCCGATCCCGCGATCGTTACGAGGCACAAGGCGTTCGCCGGTGCGGCTTCCACGGTTTGTCTTATGAGTTGGTCATGGCTGAACTCGCGCGCCTCGGCGAACCGGCAGGGACAAAGGGTCGCGTGATCCTTGCCCATCTCGGCAACGGCGCGAGCCTGGCCGTCACGCGTGAGGGCAAGAGCATCGACACGAGCATGGCTTCACGCCGACGGCTGGACTGGTAATGAGCAGCCGATCAGGCGATTTGGATCCCGGCCTGGTCTCCTACCTGGCGCGCACCGAGCAAATGAGCGCGGCGCAATTTCAGAAAATGGTGAAGCACGAGTTGGGGCTGCTCGGCGTGTCGCAGCCCAGTGCCGACATGCGCGACCTGCTCGACCGCGAAACCGCGGATTTGCGGTTGGCCGAAGCGGTCGCGTGCTACCAGGCCAAGGAATGGATCGGCGCATTCGCGGCGGCGCTGGGCGGACTGGACACCGATGCTCGCCGCCCGCATCGGCGAGAACGCGCCGCCCGTCCGGCAGCAAGTCTGCGGCGGACTCGGTTTTCTGGGCACCGAACTCGACCGGGAGCGCAATGCGAAGAATGCGCCGCTGGTTTCATCGGACACCGTCCGCGTCAAGGTGCGGGTCATCCGCACCGACGAGGAGCTCATGATCGCGAGGTCGGTCGCCCACCTGCTCGTGCATCCGTCACGCCCCGAGCGCTGGCGGGATGAGTAGTTTCCGAGTCTCCCTTCGGCGACCTTGAAATCGCTAAAATCGGGTCGACGATGGCCACTCGGCGAGGCTCGAAGAGCCGGCCGTGCAGCCGACGCGCGGCGCATCGTCAGCGC
>CAWEEA010000009.1:0-200442 GCA_963807985.1 uncultured Alphaproteobacteria bacterium | reverse complement strand
GTGATCGCCAATCCCAACGCGCCGACCGGCGTCGCGCTGCCGCGCGCGGAGATCGCCCACCCGCTCGAAGATCATCCCGACATCCGGTGCTGATCGACGAGGCTTACGTCGTTGGGTGCGAGAGCGCGGTTCCGCTGGTCGCCGATCATTCGAATTTGCTGGTCGTGCAGACTATGTCGAAGTCCTCACGCGCCCTGGCCGGCTTGCGCGTTGGCTATGCGTCGCCCCTCTGGGGCTGATCGAGGCGCTGCGCCGTGTGAAAGACAGCTTCAATTCCTACCCGCTCTACCGCGTCGCCGAGGCGGGCGCGCTTTTGGTTCGTGACGCAAGCCTACTTCCGCGAGAGAGCTGCGCCAGGGTCGTCGCGGGGCGGGAAGCGATGACCGCGAGAGCTGATCGGGCTCGGCTTCGTCGTTCTGCCTTCGAGCGCGAATTTTGTCTTCGCCAGGCATCCGGCGCGGGGCGGATCGGAATTCGCGACGGCGCTGCGCCAGCATGCCGTACTGGTACGGCACTTCAACAAGCTGCGCACGCGCCCTATCTGCGCATCACCGTCGGGACGGAGGACGACGTGCGACGCGACGGCGGCGGTGCTTATCCTCGGGCACCGAATAGTGTGGCGAGAGCCCCGGGGTCAGTGGGCACGGTTACGGCCTAGCAGCCTGACAGATACCCGCAGCCGAGTTTGAATTAGTGTCGGACCGTGACGGTTTGACCCGTTCGACCCATAACAGGGGAAATGTGGTTTCGGCGGATTGTGTTGAAAAACGGCGCGGCGGACGCGGTATAATCTCGCATCACGGCGGCTGGGGTAGTCGATGATGGGGGAACGGAAGTGCATCAGGGCGCATTATTTTACGAGTTTTCGCTTGAATGCATGTGCCGGCGGGAACCTGCTGCGCTCAGTCGCCGGTTTGTCGATCGGGTGCGGAGCTGAACTGGCGCCGTTTTACAGCGAGGCGGTTTCCCCGCCTTCGATCCGGGAGCTGATGATCCGGGATATCGTCGGGCTATGCTTCGGCATCCGCTCGGAACGACGATTGTGCGAGGAGGTCCACCTGAGCCTCTCTCACCGCTGGTTCTGCGGCTCGGGCTCGACGGGCGCGGTGCCGGACGATTCGACCTTCTCCCCGAAAGCGACGGCCGTTTCCGCGACAGCGATCTGCTGCGTAAGGTGTTCGAGGACGACCGTAGAGCGCCGCATGGCCGAGGGCCGGCTCGGCGGCGAGGGGTTCGCGGTCGATGCGAGCACTGTCAAGGCCGATGCCAACCGGCAGCGCAGCGTACCGGGCAGCGAGTGGGTCTCCGAGGCGGCAAACCATGCTGTGCGGAGGTTCCTGGCGGTTCTCCGACCATGCTGCGTTCCGGGTGCGGCAACGCCGGTCGTGCCGAAGTTCGTCTCGCCCTGTGGACCCGGCTGCACGCCTGGACGGGAGTCAATGGTGGGCTGGCCTTTTTTCGCCTACTGCACCAACTACCTGATCGACCTGAAGCATGCTCGTTATCGTCGATGTCGAGGCAACCCACCGCCGAGGTGACGGCGCAGCAGCGGATGATTGATCGTACGCAGGAGCGTTTCGGTCTGTGGCCTGAGTGGCTGACGGCCGACACCGCCTATGGTTCGGCCGAGAACCTCGCTTGGCTGGTGCATGAGCGCGGTATCGAGCCGCACATTCCGGGTGTTCGACAAAATCCCACTTCTCGCGTACGACTTCACCGTATACGAGCCGACCGTGACATCTGCCCTGCTGGGAAGGAACTCCGGCAGCGCCACAAAATCTATCGCGTGCCGCGCCCGATCGTCGACGAGAACGGCATGATGCGCTATCGCGCCAGCAAGCTGGATCGCGCGGAAGCCGCGGCGTCCGAGCGCCTGCTGCCCCGCAGATCCTGCGTTCCATCCATGAAGGCGCTCGCGATATGGCGCGCGACATCGCCGCCACCACCCGGAGGGCTGCGATGTCACCTCAAAGCGTGAAACGCAAAAACAGTCCAGATGCTGTTTGCCCATCTCAAACGCATCTTGAGGCTCGCACCGGCTGCGATTACGAGGACCGAACGGTGCCCGCGACGAGTTCCATCTCGCTGCCACCGCCCACTTCTTCCGCAAACTTGCCATGCTGAGGTCGCCGCGGGCATCGGGATCAGCTTGGCCAGCTTTCGGAGGTTTTGGGCGGTGGCGGCGAGAAGGAACTCGTCTCGGGCGCCGTTGGACCTCTCAGCCGCAGCCGATCGAGCCTCAAGATGCGTTTGAGATGTGCAAATAGCATCTCGATCTTCTTGCGTTCACGCCGCGAGGTTACATAGGCTTCGGTCTTGGCGATGTCGCGCGCCATGTCTCGGGCGCCTTCATGGATGGAGCGCGGGATCTTGCGGGCGGGCGTCTTCGGACAACACCGCGGCTTCAGTTCGCAGGCCTCGCAATCCAGCTTGCTGGCGCGATAGCGCATCATGCCGTTCTCGTCGACGAATGTGCCGGACGCGTAGATTTTGGCGCTGCCAGCGTTCCTTCCCAGCAGGGCAGATGTAGACAGTCGCGCTCCCTGGTCATAGGTGAAGTCGTCGCGCGAGAACGTCCCGTCGGTGCGCTGAGATTTGTCGAACACCGGAATGTGCGGCTCGATCACCCGCTCGTGGACCAGCCAAGCGAGCATCTCGGCCGACCCATAGGCGGTGTCGGCCGCCAGCCGCTCAGGCCACAGACCGAAGCGCTCCTCCGTGCGCTCGATCATCGCTGCTGCGCCGCCCACCTCGGCCTGCCGGACGGCGGTGCGTCGCCTCGACATCGACGATGATCGGCGCCCTTCAGGTCGATCAGGTAGTTGGTGGCAGTAGGCGAAGAAAGCCAGCCCACCATGTGGCGCCGGTCCATCGTGCAGCCGGATCCGCCGGCGAGATGAACTTCGGCACGACCGGCGTGGCCGCGCCGAAGGCGGCTTCATCCGAGTACCGCCAGATATTCCCGAACCGCATGGTCGCGTCCTCGGGGGCCTGCCACTCGCTGCCCGGCACGCAAGCGCTGCCTGTTGGCATCGGCCTCGATCAGGCTGGCATCGACCGCGAAGCCATCGCCGCCGACCAGCCCTTCGGCCATGCAGCGCTGGACCATCGTCTCGAACACCTTACGCAGCAGATCGCTATCGCGGAAGCGGCCATGCCGGTTCTTCGAGAAGGTCGAATGGTCCGGAACCGTCGCCGTCGAGCCCGAGCCGGCAGAACCAGCGGTAAGCGAGGTTCAGGTGAACCTCCTCGCACAACCGCCGTTCCGAACGAATGCCGAAGCAATAGCCAACGATCAACATCCGGATCATCAGTTCCGGATCAACCGAAGGCCGGCCCGTCGAGCTGTAAAATGGCGCCAATTGGCTCCGCACTCCGACAAATTCGACAAAACGGTCGATTGATCTCAGCAAGTCTGCCGCCGGAACATGTCGCTCAAGTGAAAACTCGTAGAATATGCGCCCTGATCAACTTGCCGCGGACCCATCATCGACTACCCCCCAGCCGCCGTGATGCGAGATTATACCGCGTCCGCCGCGCCGTTTTTCAACACAATCCGCCGAAACCAGCCGTTCCCCTGTTATGGGTCGAACGGGTCAAACCGTCCACGTCGACACTAATTCAAACTAGGATGCGGGTATCTGTCAGGCTGCTTAGGCCGTAACCGTGCCCACTGACCCCGGGGCTCTCGCCAGCCGCTATTCATGCCCGAGGATAAGCACCGCCGCCGCGATTAGCCGTCGCATGTCGTCCTCCGTCCCGACGGTGATGCGCAGATAGGGCGCCGTGCGCGGCTTGTTGAAATGCCGTACCAGTACCGCATGTTCGCGCAGCGCCGCCGCGAATTCCGATCCGCCCCGCGCCGGATGCCTGGCGAAGACGAAATTCGCGCTCGAAGGCAGAACGACGAAGCCGAGCCTGATCAGCTCTCGCGTCATCGCTTCCCGCCCCGCGACGACCCTGGCGCAGCTCTCGCGGAAGTAGGCTTCGTCGCGAACCGAAGCCGTCGCGCCCGCCTGGGCGACGCGGCCGAGCGGGTAGGAATTGAAGCTGTCTTTGACGCGGCGCAGCGCCTCGATCAGCCCCACGTCGCCGAGCGCATAGCCGACGCGCAAGCCGGCCAGGGCGCGCGACTTCGACATCGTCTGCACGACCAGCAGATTCGGATGATCGGCGATCAGCGGAACCGCGCTCTCGCCGCCGAAATCGACATAGGCCTCGTCGATCAGCACCGGGATGTCGGGATGATCTTCGAGCAGTTGGGCGATCTCCGCGCGCGGCAGCGCGACGCCGGTCGGCGCGTTGGGATTGGCGATCACGATCGATCCCGCCTCGCGCCGATAATCCTCGACCCTGACGCGCATTCCGCCGTCCAGCGGTACGGTCTCGCAGGCGAGGCCGAACAATTGCGCCCACACGGGATAGAAGCTGTAGGTGACGTCCGGAAACAGCAGCGGCTTCGGCTGTTTCAAGAGCGCGACGAAAGCATGCGCGAGCACTTCGTCCGAACCATTGCCGACGAACACCTGTTCGGGCTTCACGCCGTGATGGGCGGCGAGCGCCTCGCGCAGCTCCAGTCGCCTCGGGATCGGGATAGAGCCGCAGAGTGTCGGCCGCGGCGGCTCGCATCGCTTCCAGCGCGAGCGGCGAAGGGCCGAACGGGCTTTCGTTGGTGTTGAGCTTCACCAGATTGGCGATGCGCGGCTGCTCGCCGGGCACATAGGGCGAAAGCTCACGCGCGATGCTGGCTCCAGAACGGCTTCATTTTAGGAGTATGGGCAAGTTATGAATTATTGGATATTCACCCGTTTCAGCACGAGTATTTATGTATCTCTATTTCGCTATAGGCCCTCTTAGATCTCCAGGCGGGCAAGGCCGCCGGCGGCGGCGAATGTGGATCGTTGCCTCAACCCTGGCCAAAGCCGCTATCCCGCCGGCGCGTCTTGTGCGCCACATGCTGGCCGCACGGTGCGAACCTGACCAGGAGAGCAGAATGGTTCTTAAGTCGCGATAGCCTACAAGCCTCTGTGTTACAGGCAGGAAGACCTCTAAGTGACGCCGTCATTGCCACCCTCCCGCGGTGCACAAGAGACAGGGCATTAACGGGCGGCGAGGCGACGCCCCTCGACCAGCCTTGGCGTGCTTCTCACCGGAGCGGTCATGATGATGCGAAAGCCTTGCTCCAGGCGCATCGCCACGTCATCAGCCGTGGCTCCCGTCGCACAGGGGACGCCAAACTCTTTGGAGGCGGCCAGGACGCGCAGCAGATTTTCTTGCACGGCTGGATGGCTGGCTTGGCCCCGCAATCCCATCGACACCGACATGTCCCCGGGGCCTGCCCAGATGGCGCCGATGCCCCTCACCTGACGCAAAATGTCGCGTATGTTCTGCACCCCTTCTGCTTCTTCGATGATGCCCATCAGTAAGATATTGCCCTCAGGGGCCAGAGGTCGGCGGCGTCGTAGTATTCCTGCGGGGTCAGGCCCCAGTATCGGGAGGCGATGCGATTGCCCCAACCGCGTTCCCCAGCCGGTGCAAAGTCTTGCACCCCCGGCACCTGGGGATACCGTGCCGCCGCGACTGGGCGTCCTCCACTGTGCTCAGATGGGGCAACACCAGACCATACACGCCGTTGTCGAGCGCCTGCTTGATCACCCACTGGTTGCGCTCGCGGGCGTTCGGAGGAATCGAACCATCGGCACCACGTCGGGTTGCAGGTTGCCCTTCTCGGCAATCCTGCGAATTCGATTACTTCAACTCAGCCCCAGCCCGCACCAAACTGCGCCCACCGCCATTCTTCACGGACGACGCCGTAGCGCTTGAACCCATCAGTCTTGACCAGGCCGCCTCCGAGCGGGGCCGGGCCGCTCGATGTCCTGGACGATGCCGAGGGCCCGGTGATCCCCCGCCGGCGGCTGTCGCGCGATCATCCGTCAATTTCGCACGTCGCGGCGTCGCGGAGATCAGGGGCCATTCCATAAGGTTTTTGAATTTGCGGCAGCGGCGCTATAGGCCTCGGCGCCTAAGCACACCCGCGGGGATGGATCTCTGATCTGGACCAAGCCCTAGCCGTCTCATGGAGCCGAGCACGGAAGGAGGAAACTGCGACATGAGAGTTGGCCGGTGGTCGTCGGCCTGCCGTCCGAACCGGCCGGCAAGGTAGTGCCGGCGCTCGACCCCAGCAGCGCTGAGTATCAATAAACAACCACGCTGCGGATCGATTTGCCGGCATGCATCAAGTCGAAGCCGGTGTTGATGTTGTCGAGGGACAGCTTGTGGGTGATCAGATCGTCGATGTTGATCTTGCCCTCCATGTACCAGTCGACAATCTTCGGCACGTCGGTTCGTCCCTTGGCGCCGCCGAAGGCGGTTCCCTTCCACACCCGGCCGGTGACCAATTGGAAGGGCCGGGTGGAAATCTCCTGGCCGGCGCCGGCGACGCCGATGATGACGCTGACGCCCCAGCCCCGGTGGGCGCATTCGAGCGCCTGGCGCATGGTCTGGACGTTGCCGATGCATTCGAAGCTGAAATCGGCCCCGCCCTTGGTCAGGTTGACCAGATAGGGGACGAGGTCGCCCTCGACCTCCTTCGGGTTGACGAAATGGGTCATCCCGAATTTTTCGGCGAGAGCTCGGCGTTGGGGATTGAGGTCGACGCCGACGATCATGTCGGCGCCGACCATCCGGCAGCCCTGGACGACGTTCAGCCCGATCCCGCCGAGGCCAAAGATCACGACATTGGCGCCGGGATGGACCTTGGCCGTGTTGATCACCGCGCCGACCCCGGTGGTGACGCCGCAGCCGATGTAGCAGACCTTGTCGAACGGCGCGTCCTCGCGGATCTTTGCCACCGCGATCTCGGGTAAAACCGTGAAATTCGAGAAGGTCGAGGTGCCCATGTAGTGGAATAGCTTCTCTTTGCCGAGCGAGAAGCGGCTGGTGCCGTCGGGCATCACCCCTTGACCCTGGGTCGCGCGGATCGCCACGCAAAGATTGGTCTTGCCCGACAGGCAATACTCGCACTGGCGGCATTCGGGGGTGTAAAGCGGGATCACATGATCCCCTTTGGCGAGGCTCGTCACCCCGCGCCCGATATCGACGACGACGCCGGCGCCTTCATGGCCGAGGATCGCCGGAAAGAGCCCCTCGGGGTCGGCCCCCGACAAAGTGAACTCGTCGGTATGGCAGATGCCGGTCGCCTTGATCTCGACCAGCACCTCCCCGTCCTTGGGGCCGTCGAGCTGGACCGTCTCGATCGCGAGCGGCTCTCCAGCCTTATGAGCAACAGCAGCGCGAGTCTCCACGAGCGCCTCCCTCAATTCACACGATCGACGACATCAGGCAGTTCTCGACCCGGTGCCCACCCGGCGCCGCGGCAAGCCGTCATTTGCGTCCTCCCGCTTATTCTGGTTGATAGGCATTGCGGCACACGGGTTTCGAGCGGCGATCGTCGCATTACGTCACACAAACGACAAGACACTTGGTCCGGCGGGGCCCGGCTTGCGCCGAGCACTCGCCCAGAATAGATCAACGCGGCGGGGAGGAAGAATGCGATTTTTGGATTAGATCCGGTGCCTGCGCTGTTTTGCTGCCGTTAGCCGCGGCGCGGCTTCCGCCGCGGCCGCCGATATCGAGGCCGGCAAGACGACGTTCAAAAAATGTGCCCTGTGCCACACCAACGAGCCCGGCAAAAACAAGGTCGGGCCGAGCCTGTTCGGCATCGTCGGCCGCAAATCAGCGAGTCTCGACAACTATAATTACTCCGATGCGATGAAGAATTTCAAACACACTTGGAACCCAGCAAACTCTCGATACCTATTTGACCGACCCGCATGCGATGGTCCCAGGAACAAAGATGATTTTCCCCGGGATCAAGGACAAAACCGAGCGTGCCAATTTGATCGCCTATCTCGAGACGCTGAAGTAGCAGTCGGGCATCGGTGATGACCGGCAGTTGCTGCCGCTTTCTGCTGCGGCTGGCTGTCGTGATTGTGCGTGATGGCCGCGCCGGTGGCCGGTGTTCGCGCCGGAGGACAGACCGTGAAGATCGGGTGGCTGTCGCAATCGGTGAAACGGACATTGCCGCTGACCTATCTCGACCAGCCGCCGGAGGACGAGGGGATCCAGGGGGCTCGTCTCGGTATCGCCGACAACAACACCACCGGTCAGTTCACCGGCCAGTCCTTCGAGCTCGTCGAGAGCATTGCGCCCGAAGGCGGCGACGTTGCCGGCGCTTTCCGCGACCTCGTGGCAAAGGGTGTGCGGCTTGTCGTGACCGATCTCGATGCGCAGCAGCTGCTGACAATCGCCGCCCTGCCGGACGCCGCCCACATCACGATCTTCAACACCGGTGCGCCCGATGACCGGTTGCGCGGCGCGGATTGCCGCGCGAACATCCTGCACCTGCTGCCGAGCCGGGCGATGCTGGCCGACGCGCTGGTTCAATATCTTGTCGTCAAGCGCTGGACCAATCTGTTGCTCGTCGTCGGCCACAGTGACGGCGACCGCGAATTTGCCGCCGACATCCGGCACGCCGCATTGAAGTTCCAGGCGCACATCGTCGAAGAGAAACCCTGGACCTTTGTCCCGGGCGCGCGGCGGACCGATACCGGCCACTTCGCGATTCAGGCCGAGGTCGCGCGCTTCACCCAGGGGATCAGCTATGACGTGCTGGTGGTCGCCGACGAGGACGACGAATTTGGCGACGACCTCTCCTACCGCACTTTCGACCCGCGCCCGGTCGCCGGAACCCAAGGCCTGGTGCCGAGCGCCTGGGCCCGGCCGCATGAGCAATGGGGCGCCACCCAGCTGCAGGATCGCTTTCTGCACCAGGCGAAGCGCTGGATGACCGACCGCGACTACGCCGCCTGGATGGCGGTGCGCGCGATCGGAGAGGCGGCGACCCGGACGCAATCGACCGACCCCGCCGTGATTTCCGCCTTTATGCGCAGCGATCATTTCGAGCTCGCCGCCTACAAGGGCGCGCGGCTCGAGCTTCCGCTCCTGGGACGGGCAGCTGCGCCAGCCGGTCCTGCTCGCCGATGCCCGCTCGCTCGTCTCGGTGTCGCCGCAGCCGGGTTTTCTGCACCAGTTCTCCGAGCTCGACACCCTCGGGATCGACAAGCCCGAGACCAAATGCCGAATGCAATGATCGCGCCGAATCGCGGCGGCTTTGGCCGTGGCGCTCCTCTGCGCCGCGCCGGATCGCTGCGGCGGAGACGATCTATGTGTCGAACGAAAAGGACAACACGATCACCGTCGTCGACGGCAGCCACCCTCGAACCGGTCAAGACGATCCCGGTCGGCCAGCGCCCGCGCGGCATCGTGCTTGTCGAAGGACGCGAAGTCGCTCTACATCTGCGCCAGCGACAGCGACCACATCGAGGTGCTCGATCTCGCCTCGGACAAGGTGGTCCGCACCTTGCCGAGCGGCACCGATCCCGAATTCTTCGCGCTCGATCCCGACCGGCAAGCTGCTCTATGTCGCCAACGAGGACGACAACCTCGTCACCATCGTCGATATCGACGCAGGGCGCGGTCGCTGACCGAGATCCCGGTCGGCGTCGAGCCGGAAGGCATGGGCATCAGCCCGGACGGGAAATATCTCGTCAACACCTCCGAAACCACCAACATGGCGCATGTGATCGACACGGCGGAGCGCAAGGTCGTCGCCAACATCCTTGTCGACAGCCGCCCGCGCCGCGCCGTATGGACCGCCGACGGCGCGCAGTTCTGGGTGTCCGCCGAAATCGGCGGCACCGTCAGCGTCATCGACGCCGCCAAGCGCCAGATCGTCAACAAGATCACCTTTGCCGTTCCCGGGCGTGCCGACCGAGGCGATCCAGCCGGTCGGCATCGCCATCACCAAGGACCGCAAGCTCGCCTTTGTCGCGCTTGGCCCGGCCAACCGGGTCGCGGTGGTCGATGCGCAATCCTATGAGGTGCTGCGCTATCTGCTGGTCGGTCAGCGGGTGTGGAGCCTCGCCTTCAGCCCGGACCAGAGCCGGCTCTACACGACCAACGGCGTCAGCAACGATATTTCGGTGATCGACGTAGCCGCGCAAAAAGTGATTAAATCGGTCCCCGTCGGCCAGTCGCCCTGGGGTGTCGTCTCCCGCCCGTGAGGCTTTCTGTGACCGTTCCCGCATTCGCCGTCGAGGGGCTCGGACACCGCTTTGGGCAGCGGCGGGTGCTGAGCGGCGTCTCCTTCTCGATCGATCCCGGCGAGTTCACCGTGCTGCTCGGGCTGAACGGCGCCGGCAAGACGACGCTGTTTTCGCTGGCGACCCGGCTCTACGCCCAGGGCGAGGGGGTGATCCGGGTCTTTGGCATGGACATCCGCGACACGGGCGTTGGAGTGCCTGCGGCTGATGGGGGTCGTGTTCCAGCAGCCGACCCTCGACCTCGATCTGACAGTCGAGCAGAACCTGTTTTATCACTGCGCCCTGCATGGGATCTCGCGGCGCGAAGCGGCCGAGCGGATTGCGGCCGAAGTCGAACGCGTCGGGCTTGAGCGAGCGGCGCCGGGACAAGGTCCGCCAGCTGAGCGGCGGCCAGCGGCGGCGCGTCGAGATCGCGCGCGCCCTGCTGCATCGCCCGCGGCTGTTGCTGCTCGACGAGCCGACCGTCGGGCTCGACATTTCGAGCCGGCAATTCCTGCTGGATCATGTCCGCCAGCTCTGCCGCGAGGAAGGGCTGGCGGCGCTGTGGGCGACCCATCTGATCGACGAGGCCGGCGAAGGCGCGCGGGTGATCGTTCTGCACAAGGGCGAGGTGCGGGCCGATGGCGGCGCCGCGCAGCTCCTCGGCGAGACGCGCGCCCCCTCGCTGCGCGCCGCGTTCGAAACCCTGGTGCAGGAGCGCGCGGCGGCATGAGGCCGATCCATTATCTGCGCTGCCTCATCGGCGTCTCGATCCGCGAATGGCTGCGCTTTTTGAACCAGCGCGGCCGCTTCTTCTCGGCGCTGGTGCGGCCCCTCGTCTGGCTCGCGATCTTCGCCACCGGCTTTCAGTTTGTGCTCGGCGTCTCGATCATCCCGCCCTACGACACCTACATCCCCTATTCGATCTACATCGCGCCCGGCCTGATCGCGATGATCCTGATGTTCAACGGCATGCTGAGCTCGCTGTCGATGGTCTACGACCGCGAGATGGGCAGCATGCGGGTGCTGATGGTGAGCCCGCTGCCGCGCTGGTTCCTGCTGACGGCGAAGCTGTTCGCCGGGGTCATCGTCTCGGTGCTGCAGGCTTATGCCTTTCTGGCGATCGCCTTGATCTGGGAGATCGAGCCGCCGTGGTACGGCTATATCGCCGTGCTGCCGGCGCTGATCCTCGCCGGGCTGATGCTGGGGGCGCTGGGCCTGCTGCTGTCCTCGGCGATCCGGCAGCTCGAGAATTTTGCCAGCGTGATGAATTTCGTGATCTTTCCGATGTTTTTCGCCTCCTCGGCGCTCTATCCGCTGTGGCACGTCAAGGAAGCGAGCCTCTGGCTCTACCGGATCTGCCAGCTCAACCCGTTCACCCACGCCGTCGAGCTGATCCGGTTTGCGCTTTACGGCCAGCTCGAACCGGTGTCGGCGGCGGTGCTGGTCGCCTGCGACGATCGTCTTTCTGGCGCTGGCGGTCTACGGCTACGACCCGGCGAAAGGCCTGATGGCCCGCCGCGCCGCCGAGTAAGGCGTGTCTCCGCAGATACTTCCTTGCGATGGCGACACTGTCCGCGGCGGTGTTCGTCGGCGCCGTTGGCGACGTTCGGCGCCGCCGCGCACCGGAGGATACCGATTGGCCCTGCCAGCAGCGGCTGGTGCCGAAGCTCGCGGCTGCGGCGTACTGGAACGGGCCGTCGCTCGACGAATCTCGGCGACTGGCGTGCCGATCCCGCGGTCGCCGATCTGGTTCGGCGTCTCGCGCCGCGGCGAGTATCGACGGAAGAAGGGCTGACCGAGATCGCCGCTTTTGCCCGGACCTTGTCGGGCGATCGTCAGCACCGCCTTGCGCTGGCCTTTCTCGGGCTTCTCGACGAGAGCAATCGCGAGCGTGCCGGCCTTGATCGAAGAGCTGAAAGAGATCGGTCGGCGGCAGCGCGAACTTGCCGACCTCGTCGCCCGGCTTGCCACCGAACTCAACGCCATCCCGCCTGACGCCACTGGCGAGGCCGCCGCGAGACGCATCGATCTGCAGCAGCGGCACGACTTTAGCTGCGCGAAATTTCGAAGAGATCCAGCGCACGATCCGTTATGCCTGCGAGACGCCGGTAGCGCTCGATGCTCGGCTCGGCGCCTGGGCGCGGGCATTGCAAGAGCGCCGCTATCGCAATAGAGCAAGCTCATCGCTACGCTGCGGCGGGTGCCAGCCCTTCATCGTGTCGAGACCGCGCGCGTTTGTCAGCACCGCACCGCCGAAATCAGCCTCGGTCGCGTCAGCGCCGGTCAGATCGGCGCCAGTCAGATCCGCGCCCGAAAGATCGGCCCCGGACAAATTGGCGCCGGCCAAGTTCGCCCCGCTCAGCTTGGCAAAACGCAGCAACGCCAGGCTGAGATCAGCCTTGGAAAATTGGCGTCGGCCAGATCGGCGCCGGAAAGATCGCTTCGCATCAAACCCATGGACTGGTTCTTCATGTCCGCGCCCATCCTCGCGCCGGTGAAATTGGCGCCGCGCAGGTCGAACCGGCTGAGGCGGGCGAGGATGTGCGCCCCTGAGAAATTGGCGCCCTTGAATGTCGGGGCCTCGCGCGGCGGAATAGTCCAGACCGGACGACGACCACGAGGCCGAGGAGGCTGGCATTCGACAGATTGGCGTCGGTAAAATTCGCCCGCATGATCCAGGCGAGATCAAGCTTCGCACCAGACAAATCGGCACGCGAAAAATCAGCGCCGACCAATTTCGCGCCGAACAGGTTCGCCCGCAGAGAGCTTTGCCCCTCTGAAATCGAAATTGCTCAAATCGAGATTTTCGAGCGATTTTCCCGAAAGATCGGCCGGCCGCTCGGGCGAGGCTGCGGCCAGAATCTCGTGGACCTGCTCGGCGGTGAGATCGGCGGCCCAAGGCGGGCGGCGGCGCGGACAACGCCAGCAGCCACACCAAGCCGAGCGCCCTGCTCATCGGTATCCCGGGACCGGTTCCGCCGTTCCGCAGCGGCAGTTTCGCCGCCTCCCACCCGTCGGTACCGTCGCGATACCAATAGACGCGCGTATAACCCCAACTCGCCGCCCGCTTGGCCGCGTTCCAGCTCATCCAGCAATTGGCGAGGCAATAAAAAACGAACGGGCGTGCCGCGACGGCCTTTGCTGACCCGCTCGAGGTTGGTGCGGAAATAGGCTTCGAGCTTGGCGATCGAGTTCGCCGCGGCCGACATCGGGCAGCCACAAGCTGCCGGGAATATCGCGCCGCGGCACCGGCAGCCATACGGCCGCATGCCGGCAAATTCGCCGGCCGATGCGGCGCGGCGAGCACGTCGATCCACACCGCGCCGCCGTCCTTCCACAGCTGCCGCGCGGCCGGAGTATCGAGCGCGGTGCCGCCGGCGACGGTCGCCGGCGTCGGCGCCCGATAATTGTCCATCCGATAACCCTGCGGCTCCGGCGGCTCGGCGCGAGCGTCAGGTATCGGCTACCGACAACACGCCGAGCACAAGGGCGGCGATCGCTCGCTTCGCTGCAGCTCGTCCTCACGGGTTGATCAGCTCGCCCTGCTCGTTGAGCAGCGGAACGCCGTAATCGCGCAGGATGGCGGTTATCTGCCGGTTGCTGCTTGCAGGATCACGGCGTTGATGCGGCGGCGCCATTCGGGCTCGTTCGCGCGGACGCCCATCGCGATGTGGTATTTCATGCGAGCCGCACCCGGCTCGTCCTTGAGCGGAACCAGGGTCAGCGGCAGCTCGTCATGCTTGCGGTAATAGCCGGCGATCGGTCCCCATAGAAAGCCGACATCGATCGTCCCGTCGACGACATCCTGGACCATCTGGTGGGTCGGCGATTCGGCGCGCGTGTCGACGGTCAGCTGATAGGGTTTGGCATGCGCCATCAGATCGTGGCGCACCAGAAGATCGGAGGGAGGCGTCGCGCTGACCACGCCAAGGCGCAAGCTCGCCAGCCGCGGATCCTGCAAGCCTTCGAAGGCTGAGGCCCTTGTCCGACCGGTACACCATCACATAGGTGGTGAAATAATAGGGGTTTGTCGTCTGCATGATGTCGTCGCCGGCGACCGTCCCCATGACCAGATCGCAGCGATGCGCCTGCAACGTGTTGCGCACAAACCCGATGATCTGCGGAAACCATGTATATTCGACCTTTAGGCCGAGTGCGGCGCCCATCACTTCGGCGATCTTGTTCTCGAACCCTTCCTTCTTTTCGTTTGAGAACGGCAGATCGTTCGGGATCGGCGCAGACCTTGAGCGCGCTGCGGTCGACGATGTCGGCGGTCTGGGCCGCCGGCCGGCCGGCTGCCGCAGCCCAGCGCCGAGCCCGAGCAGGGCTCGCGAGCCCAGCGCAGTCGCCCAGCGCCATTAGTCACCGATCCGCGGCGGCCGGCCGCGGCCGACAACGCCGTCGGCGCGAGCCTTCAAATAGGCCCAGATGTCGTCGAGATAGTCCATGACGTCCTCGACCGTGCCGAAAGGCGGCATTACGTTTTGGCTGGCGGTGTTGACGTCGGTCCGGCCGTTGACGACGATCTCGTTGAACTGGTCCTGGGTCATGTGCTTGACCGAATCGACGAGGTCGGGCGCGTAAGAGCTGCCGGCGCCGTCCGGGCCGTGGCAGCGCATGCACGATTCGGTATAGCGGCGCCAGCCGTTATAGGTCTTTTTGTCGACCTTTCCGTTTTCGATCGTGTAGGGCTTTTGCGCCGACTGGTCGCTTTCAGCAGCGAGACCGCGACGCCGATCCCGACGATGAGCGCCAATGGCGACGGACAGCGGCGCGGCGATGGTATTTCTGAGTTTCATCAGTGACGAGCGATGCCGTGAGAAAAAGGCCGACGCCCTGGATGGCGCCGGCCCGCTTCGAAAATCGGCAGAACGCGGATGATCAGTCGGGGAGAGCGAAGACCGTCAGCACGCCGCCGAGCTGGGTATAGTTGGCCAACGCTTTATACGCCCCGACCGCGCCCAGCCCGTCGGTGTCCTTGGTCAGACCCGCCGCCATGCCGATGCCGGCCCAGCCGCCGACACCCGACAGCACGGCGATGTATTGCTTGCCGTCATGGGTGAAGGTGTTGACGTTGCCGATGATCCCGGACGGCGTTTTGAACCGGTAGAGCTCCTTGCCGGTCTGCATGTCGACCGCCTTCAGGTAGCCCTCGAGCGTGCCATAGAAGACGACGCCGCCAGCCGTTGCGAGCGCGCCCGACCAGACCGAGAACGGCTCCGGATCCGACCACACGATCTTGCCGGTGCCCGCATCCCAGGCGATGAAGTTGCCGAGGTTGTTGTCGCCCTGCGGCGGGTACATCGACAACGTCGCGCCGACATAGGGCTGCCCGGCGGTGTAGGACACCTTGAACGGCTCGTAATCCATGCAGACGTGGTTGGTCGGGACATAGAAGATCCCGGTCTTCGGCGAGAACGCGGCCGGCTGCTGGTCTTTTGAGCCCAGGGCTGCCGGGCAGATGTTCTTGTAGTTTACATCCTCACCCTTGGAGCCCGGAGCGAACTGGGCGACGACCTGCGGGCGGCCGGTCTGCATGTTGACCTTGGTCGCCCAGTTGACCTTGGGGTCGTATTTCTCGGCGACGAGCAACTGCCCCGGTCTCACGATTGAGGGTATAGCCGAAGCCGTTGCGGTCGAAGTGCACGAGCGCCTTGGTCGGCTGACCCTTCACGTTGATGTCGGCCAGGATCATCTCGTTGACGCCGTCATAATCCCATTGGTCGTGCGGCGTCATCTGATAGACCCATTTGGCGATCCCGGTGTCGGGATTGCGGGCGAAGATGGTCATCGACCATTTGTTGTCGCCGGGTCGCTGCACCGGGTTCCAGGTGCTGGGATTGCCCGAGCCGTAGTAAACCAGGTTCAGCTCCGGGTCATAGGAGATCCAGCCCCAGGTCCCGCCGCCGCCGATCTTCCACTGATCGCCCTGCCAAGTCTTCAGCGACGAATTCTTGCCGACCGGTTTGCCGAGCGAGGTCGTGTTGGCGTCGAACAGGATCTCGTCGTCGGGACCCTCCGAATAGGCCTTCCACGCCAGCGAGCCGTCTTTGATGTTGTAGGCGGTAACGCGCGCCTGGACGCCGAACTCGCCGCCGCTGATGCCGACGAGCACCTTGTCCTTGACGACCAGCGGGGCGCTCGTTCCGGTTTCGCCCTTTTTCGGATCGCCGTCCTTGACGCTCCACACGACATTGCCGGTCTTGGCATCGAGCGCCACGAAGGTGGTGTCGGCCTGATGCAGGAAGATCTTGCCGTCGCCGTAGGCGACGCCGCGATTGACCGTATCGCAGCACATCACCGGGATCACCGTCGGATCCTGCTTCGGCTCGTATTTCCACAGTATTCGGCCGTTATTATTTAGATCGAGCGCAAAGACGTTGTTCGGGAACGGCGTACTCAAATACATGACGTCGCCGATAACCAGCGGGCCGCCCTCGTGACCGCGCAGCACGCCGGTCGAGAACGTCCACACCGGACGCAAATTCTTGACGTTGTCCTTGTTTATCTGATCGAGCGCGCTGTAGCGGGTGTTGGCGTAGTCGCCCGCCGGCATGACCCATTGGTTGGGATCTTTTGAAAGCTGGATCAGCTGGTCGTTGGCGCTCGCGGCGCCCGAACCCAGAACCACGCAACAGCCGGTAGCCACAAACGAGATAATTTCATCGCCTGCATCCCTCCCTACCTCTTGGTGCGATAGCGCCGCACCTCACGCCGCCAGCGAGACGTGCGACATCGTAGGCCCGGCAATTGAACCGGACCGCATGTTGGTTACCAGATGCTATGTCACTTCCGGTTGCTCGACAAGCATATGCGTGCGCTGTGCATTTGGAGATCCGAGTCCGCCGCGGATGGCTCATTATGCCGGTCGTTGCGCGGGGAATATTATGCTCGCATCGCCACCGCGAGAGCATCCATTTCGGATGATCCGACAGCCAGTTCGCCGCATATCCTGGGCACGGAAGATGCAAGCGAGCGGGGCCAGTTCCTCGAGCGGCCGCTGCTCGATGCAGGAATTGGGTGAGGATTGGAGGCAGAAGACGAGCACGAGAGCGGTCATTCTTGATCCTTTCGCGGCATAGCCGCCGCAAAAATTCGTGCCGCCATACGTGGTCCCGAACGTTCTTAACCAATGCCCGTGGTTCGCCAATCCACCGAGCGGAGGAAGGATATGACAGCTCTTCGCTTGCCGGCGATCGGGCCGCGATGGTCGCAGTCGTCTTGCGCTTCTTGGCCCGAGCACCCCAGCCACGCGGCGATGGCGCGGCCCAAATCGACCTTACCGAAGCCCAACACCTTTCATCATTTGGCGTAAACCCGACCGCTCCTCGAAGACTCCGTTCGTGCTTCGCCGCCGCTGAGACGAACTGTCGCCCCGCGACAACGATTATCCGACCGCAACGCGGGCTGATTACGTGATCGGCTGCATGGCGGCGAACGGCAACACGCGCGAGGCGCTTGCTGAAATGCTCCTGCGCGATCGACACGATCGCCGGGCTGATGCCCTATTCCCATTACGAAAGGGCTGAAACGGCGCTCAGCCTCCAGCTTGGCGGCGGCGTCGGGGGCCGCGTCGGTCTGTTCCGCGATCCGCCGCAGATCAAAGCGGTGATCGAAGAGCTTCGGCGGGCCCAGGCCGAGGCGAACCTGCAGTGCCGATGATCTGTGGTCGGCAAGCTCACATCTGGGGCGCCGCCGGAACCGGCCAGCTCTGGGTAAAGTGGCGTTGGCTGCTGTCGAGGATTTCGGCGGTCAGCACGCCGGCGCTGCCCGAATTCGTGGGACGGAAGGCGAAATTGAATGTCGGATCCTCGCTGATCGTGATGTCCGACTCGAGCTTGAACACCAACTGGCCGTTATAGGTGACCTTGAGCGTCTGCATAAAGTCGGCTGGGATGTAATAATGCGTCAGCTGGTCGACCTGCAGTCCAGAATTATTCGGATGGCTGATCAGAAGCTTTGTCTGCAGCGGCATGTCGGGCTTCTGCCGCTCGGCCAGAACCAGCTTCATCTTGCCGAGCCGCTTCAGCGCAAGCGCCTGGTCCTTGCCGGCCGGCGCCGAGCAACCGCCCGCCGCCTTGATGAATCGCGCCGCCGCATAGAGGCGACCGTCTGCCGTTTCGGCGACGGCATGCAGATAGGTGTAGTCGTCGATCCGCACCCGCGTCTCGATGCGCCTCGCATCCGCCAGCGGTCCGAGCAGAAAATGCGCGGCGAGCGGCGAGGGGTTGTAGTCGATGACGAGATAAAGTCCGCGGATTTCCGGCGCCAGCTTTCCGGATACCCTGATCGCTACCGGGACGATTGCTGCATCCTCGGCGCGGTCGGGCGCTTCGATCGCGACAAGGCCGCCCGAATCCTCGACCGACGCGCTCGCCAAAGATCGCATGGCGCAAATCCGCCCAGCGCGCGGCGCGCTCCGCCTCGGTCGGGGCGGCGAGTGCGGCGCCGCCGAAGCAGCGAGCCAGAAAGACCAACGACGAAAGCGGCCCGGACCGAACATGGTTGGGGTCATTCCCATTCGAGCTCCTTGTAGCTCGCCGTCACGTTGCGCGGATGGTAGTCGTCAAAAAGCAGCCAATGCCCGCGTTCCGACTGTGCGACATGGCGATAGGCGTCGGCAATATCGATGCCCGCCTTGATCGCCGCGCGGGTGTCGCGCGCCACGGCTTCGAGATAACGCTGCTCGGGCGCCGCGGCTTGCGGCCACGGCACCGAGATCGGGCCGTGGCCGGGAACGGCTCTGGCGGCGCGGGATCGCGGTCACTTTTCGAAGCTCGTCGAGCCAGCCGACGATGCTGCCGTCGATCACCGGGAATGCGATCGACAAACAGCAGGTCGGCAAGCCAGAAGGTGCTCGTCTTCTCGTCGAATATCGTCAGATCGGTGTCGGTATGGGCCGGTCCATGCGCCCACAACGACAAGCCGGCGTCCTCCGAGATCGAGCTCAAGCCGGCTCTGAGACCAGGACGGTCGGCGGCACGACCTCGCTGCCGTTTGCTTCATCGCCGAGGGTTTCATGCAGCCGGCGCAGATAATAGGCGCCGCGCTGGGCAAGTGCGCCAGGCAGCTTGGCATGGCCGATGAAATCGGGATGATCGTCACGAAACGCGGCGGCACCGAAGATATGGTCGGGATGGACGTGGGTCATGATCACATAGCGGATCGGCAGCCCGGTTCGGGCGCGGATCGCCGCCCGCAGCTCGGTTCCTTCATGATAGCTGCCGCCGGGGTCGATCACCGCGACCGCATTATTTCCGATGATGAACCCGATATTGGCGATCTCGTCGTCGTTTGCCGGCGACGCGTCCTCCTGAACCCCGTTATGGACAAAGATTCCGGGCGCAATTTCGGTTACGGCCAGAGGCAGGGTTTCGCCGCGCGCGTATCCCGCTCACTAATAGCGGCCGCCAGGATCATCGCGCGCAGCGACCACGCAAGAAACCTTGGCAGACGCTCCTCCCATGGCAAGTCAACGCGCGGCGTCCAACTCCGGTGCCGGCCAGCGGCTGCCTGGGACAATGCTAACGCGATGTCGCTGGGCTTCCCGTCCCGGCGGCCGGCGCGCCGACACAGTGTTTTGACATAGGCCGTCTTGCCGATTTCATGCGCAAGCGCCGAGTGGGCAACGACATCCTGCCAGCCCATGACGCAATTCAGCTCGTTTTCGACCCCGGTCGACAACACGTCCGCCGCGGTCGTCTCGTTGCATGCCGCGGGAGCCACCGTTTTGAGGCAGATCAGGATCACGGCGATGAACGGGTTCATCGGGCAGCTCGCCGACAATATAATGAGCAGCGCTGCATTCCTCTTGGATCATCCCCGGTCAGGCGATGATTTCGGGCGCCCGCCGCGCGGCCCCCGAATATTGCCGATAGATGAAGTCGGGACTTGCTTCGGCGGCCTCGCCGCGCGCTTCCGCCAGCAGCCCATGATCGGGAGAGAAGGCGCAGGCGGGATCGGTGCGGGCTGGCGTCGCCGGTCAGGGCAAAGGCCTGGCAGCGGCAGCCGCCCCAATCGATCTCGCGGCGCTCGCAGCTCCGGCAGGGCTCGGGCATCCATGCTGTGCCGCGAAAGCGGTCGAAAGCCGGGTCCTGCTACCAGATCTCGGCGAGGCTCGCCTCGGCGACATTCGGGAAACGCAGCCCGGCAGGGTTTCGGCGGCATGGCACGGCAAGACCTTGCCGGCCGGCGTCACATTCAAAAAACGCCGCCCCCAGCCGCCCATGCAGGCCTTCGGCCGGCGCGCGTAATAGTCGGGCACGACATAGTCGATCGTCAGCACGCCCTTGAGCCGCGCGCGCGCGGCCTCGACGATCGGCGGTCGCCCGGTCGAGCTGCTCGCGGGTCGGCAGCAGCGCGGCGCGGTTGCGCAAGGCCCAACCGTAATATTGGACATGGGCGACTTCGAGCCGGTCGGCGCCAAGCGTCGAGCGCGAGCTCGATCATTTCGCCGAGCCGGTCGAGATTTTGCCGATGCACCACGGCGTTGATGGTCAGCGGCAGGCCCGCCTCGCGCACCAGCCGAGCGGCCCGATGCTTTTGCGCCTGCGCGCCCGGCGAGCCCGGCGATACGGTCGCCCTGGGCCGGGTCGGCATCCTGCAGGCTGAGCTGGACGTGCTCGAGCCCGGCCTCGGCCAGCGCCGCCATGCGGGCGCGTCGAGCCCGATCCCCGAGGTGATCAGATTGCCGTAGAGCCCGACCTTTGCCGGCATGGCCGACGAGGCGCGGCGAGATCGCGCCGGACGAGCGGCTCGCCGCCGGAGAAATGCACCTGCAGCACGCCGAGCGCCGCCGCCTCGCTCAAGCACCCGCTGCCAGGTCGCGGTGTCGAGTTCGGCCCCGGCGCGCTCGAGCGCCAGCGGGTTTGAGCAATAGGGGCAACGCAGCGGGCAGCGATGGGTCAACTCGGCGAGCAGCGCCAAGGGCGGCTCGACCGCGGGGGCGCCCCGGGGCCGTCATTCGCGCAGCACCTTTTTGTCGACGAGGTCCTGCAGCATCGGCAGCACGTCGCCGGCGACCACCTCGGGCGAGCGCCTCGTACTCGCGCCTCAATGCGTCGATGATCGCGTCGGCGTCGCGCATCCCATCGACCAGCCGCAGCACCGCGACCGCCTGCTCGTCGGGCAACAACAGCCGTTCCGGCGCCAGCACCACCCAGGCCTGCCGCACCTCGTCGAAGCGGAATTTCGCATGCGGCGCAAAGCGCAGAACGGAGCCGCCGCGACGACTGTCCGGCCGTGCGCTCATGACCGGTCTGTTCCGGGACAAAAGCGCCGGGCGGGATCAGTCCCGGCTCGACATAAGCGAAATAGAGCGCGTCGAGCTGCACCCACAGCACGTCGCATTTGAAGCGCAGGGTATCGAGCACCTGCGCCTGCTTTTCCGGCGTGTCGGCGTGCTGCTTGACGTAAGAGAGGGCGAAAGCGACGTCGGTCGGCGCCTGGGTCAGCCGCGGCGTGAAATAGGCGAGAGTGTCGCGGCTGATGAAGTCGTAATTCTGCAGCATGCCGGAGACGCGCTCGGCGATGATCTCCGGCGAGAACATCTCGGTCAGGCACGAGGCCACCGCCTCCAACAACGAGCGGTCGCGCACGAAATTGACATAAGCATCGACGGCGAACCGGGTCGCCGGCAAGCAGCCCCGCGGTGGAGATCACATAGTCGCGGTCGAGCCCGAGTCCTTCGGTCAGTTTCAGCCAGCGCGCGATGCCGCCGGTATTCTCGTCGTCGCCGTCATGGTCGAGAATGCGGCGGCGCCATTCGCGCCGCAGCGCCGGGGTCGGCAGTCGCGCGACGAGATAGGCGTCCTTGGCCGGGATCCGCGCCTGGTAGTAGTAGCGGTTCAGCGCCCAGGCCTGGAGCTGGCCGCGGTCGAGCTTGCCGTCGCGCATCAGATGATGAAACGGATGGCGATTGTGATAGCGCTCGGCGCCGATCGCGCGCAGTTCGGCTTCGAGCTGGTCCGGGGCGTCAGCAGGGCGTCGCTCACAGCCTCACCTCCATCCCGTCATAGGCGATCTCCCACCCCGCCGCCTCGGCTTCGCGGCGTTCGGGTAAGTCGTCGAGCAGCACCGGGTTCGAATTGTTGATGTGAATAAAAATCCGCCGCCCGACCTCAAGATCGCCGAACGCAGCGATAGCACCCTCCGCCCGCCATGCTGATATGACCCATGCGCCGCCCGGTCTTTTCGCCGACCCCGAGCCGGATCATCTCGTCGTCGCGCCACAAGGTGCCGTCGAAAAACACCAGCGCGCTGCCGGCGAGACGGCTCCGCAACGCCTCGGTCACTACCGCGCAGCCGGGGATGAAGAAAAAGCTCGTTCCCGCTCGTCGCTCGATCATTCAAGCCCGATAGCATCGCCCGCCTCGCTCAGCCCCGGGTCCTGCCCGGCGTTTCGAGATAGAGCGGCACCTTGCCCGGCGACCGCGAAGGCGCACGACGACGAGCCCCGAAGCGCCGAGACGCCGCCGACGAGATCGAGCTGCCGGTCAAGCGGCAATTCCACCTGCCGGACATAATCGGGCGCCAGAACGCCGAAAATCGGGTTGGCCGCAATGACCCTCAGCACCTGTGCGCGGGGCGTAAAGCGTGAAGCGATGGCGCTCACGCAGATGCAGCAAGCCCGCAATCGCATCGACATCGCCGCCGGTCACCACGACCCCGGCAATTGGCGACGACCGCAATCCGTCCGCGCGGATGCAACGCCTGGCTAGCCTCGATCTGCAAGCGCAGATCAGGCGATGCGTTCAGAACAAACCAGTCACGCTCGTTGGCCGAAACCGCAAGCGACGCTTGGGCGCGCGCCCGAGCGCGCGCCTCGCCCGCCGCGCCGCGCGGCAGCCCGGCGCGTTCGAATTCCATTGCGGAAAGCCGCCGCCGGCCGCGGCGCCGAGAACGACCGCACGGATCATCGAGGCGCCCCGCCGGGCCCGCCGGCGTCAGCGGCAGAGATGTCTATTCGACCTCGGCGCAGGCGTAGGCGTTGATCTCCAGCCCACGGCGATCTCGATGATTACCGGCGTTTTCCACTTCATAGCGGTTCCTCCACAAGCGGATTAATCAACAGCGCAAGCTAGGTCGCGGCCGCACACCTGTCAATTCCGTTCCGAGATCCCCGCAGTTCGCACCGCCCGGTTGCGCAGCTGGGGAGCGCCGCACGCCGATTGCGTCAGGCGCACTTTCGGGAATAGAGTTAAAAAAAGCGTCCGTCGCCTTTTGTCCCGGCGAAGGGCGCCGATACTTGGGAGGAGGGTCAGCCATGGTCAAACTGCGCGTCAACGGCCAGGAGCACAGCTTCGATGGCGATACATCGATGCCGCTCCTTTGGTATCTGCGTGATGAACTTGGCCTGACCGGGACAAAGTTCGGCTGCGGGATGTCGCTGTGCGGCGCCTGCACAGTCCACGTCGACGGCCAGGCTACGCGCGCTTGCGTCACCGCGATCAGCGATGCCGACGGCCGCGCCGTGGTGACGATCGAAGGCCTCGATCCAGATGGCAACCACCCGGTGCAGAAAGCTTGGCGCACGTTCAACGTGCCGCAATGCGGCTATTGCCAGGCTGGCCAGATCATGCAGGCAGCGGCCCTCTTGGCGACCAGCAAAAACCCGTCCGAAGCCGAGATCGCCAGCGTCATGAGCGGCAATATCTGTCGCTGCGGCTGCTATCAGCGGATCACCGCCGCCGTCAAGTCTGCAGCGACAGGAGCGTGACATGACCGCCCTCAACGTCGCGATCGAGAACGTCAGTCGCCGCGGCTTCCTTGGCGGCATTCTGGCCACCGGCGGCCTCATTGTCGCCGCCGAGCTGGTGCCGGTCCGCGCCGCACTCGCTTACGCCACCGGCGCCGCCAAAATGGCCGGCGGCGTCGTCACCGACCCACATGTTTTCGTCTCGATCGACCCCAGCGGCCTGGTGACGATCATCGCCCACCGCGCCGAAATGGGTACGGGCTCGCGCACCACCCTGCCCATGGTGGTCGCCGACGAGCTCGATGCCGACTGGTCGCGCGTGCATGTCAAACAATCGCCGGGCGACGAGAAGAAGTACGGTAATCAGAACACCGACGGCTCGCGCAGCCTGCGCCATTTCATCCAGCCGATGCGCCAATGCGGCGCCGCGGCGCGGCTGATGCTCGAAATGGCTGCGGCCCAGCGCTGGGGCGTCGGTGTCGCCGAGGTTCAGGCGCAGAACCATGAGGTCGTTCACAAGCCTTCGGGCCGCAAGCTCGGCTACGGCGATCTCGCAGCCGCGGCGAGCGCGCTGCCAACGCCGCCGCCCGATCAAATCAAGCTGAAGGACCAGGGCGCCTTCCGCTATCTCGGCAAAGGCAACGTCGCGATCGTCGATCTGTTCGACATCACCACGGGCCGCGCCGTCTACGGCATCGACGCCAAATTGCCGGGGATGAAATACGCCGCCATTGCGCGGCCAGCTGTTCTGGGCGGCAAGCTTGCCTCCTATGACGGCACAGCGGCGATGAAGGTGCCGGGAGTGGAGAAGATCGTCGTCCTCGAAGGTACGCCGCCGCCAGCGAAGTTCCAGCCATTGGGCGGGGTCGCGGTTGTCGCGGCGAATACCTGGGCGGCGATCAAGGGGCGCGACGCGCTCAAAGTCAGCTGGGACGACGGGCCGCACGGCAGCTACGATTCGGCGGCTTACAAGGCGCAGCTTGAGGAGACCGCGCGCAAGCCGGCCAAGGTCGTGCGCAACGACGGCGACGTTGACGAGGCGCTCGCCTCGGCGGCGAAGACCGTTTCCGCCGAGTACTACATTCCCCACCTTGCCCACGCGTCGATGGAGCCGCCGACCGCCACGGTGCGCGTCGCCAACGGTAAGTGCGAGGCCTGGGCGCCGGTGCAGAGCCCTGGCAACACGCAAGAGGAGCTGTCAAAGAAACTCGGTCTCAAACTCGAAGACGTGACGGTCAACGTCACCCTGCTCGGCGGCGGCTTTGGGCGAAAGTCGAAATGCGACTTCGTGCTTGAGGCTGCGCTGCTGTCCCGCGAGATGGGCGGCGCGCCGGTCAAGGTCGTCTGGACGCGCGAGGACGACATTCAGCACGACTACCTCCACACCGTCTCACTCGAGCGCATCGAGGCGGGGATCGACCCGCAAGGACGCGTCATCGCCTGGCGGCACCGCAGCGTCGCCCCGACCATCGCGGCGATCTTCAGCCCTGATCCAAAGCACGAATCGCCGGGAGAGCTCGGTATGGGCCTAATCGACGTGCCGTTCGATATCCCCAATTTGCGCTGCGAGAACGGCGAGGCCGAGGCCCATACCCGCATCGGTTGGTTCCGCTCGGTGTCGAACATCCCGCACGGCTTTGCGGTGCAGTCCTTCGCCGCCGAAATCGCCCACGCCCTGGGGCGCGATCCCAAAGAAGTGCTGCTCGAGCTGATCGGACCGCCGCGCATCGTCGATCCCCGCAAGTCGCAGGACGTCGGAGCGTTTCCGAACTATGGCGATCCGTTCGAGACCTATCCGATCGACACCGCACGGCTGCGCCGCGTCGTTGACCTCGCCGCCGAACAGGCGGAGTGGGGCAAGAAGCTGCCGCCGCGACACGGCCAGGGCATCGCCGTGCATCGCAGCTTCCTGAGCTACGTCGCCACCGTGATCGAGGTCGCGGTCGACGACAAGGGCAAGCTGATGGTACCGCGCGTCGATACCGCGATCGACTGCGGCTTTGCCGCCAATCCCGAGCGCATCCGCTCGCAGATCGAGGGCGCAGCCGCAATGGGGCTGAGCATCGCCAAATATGGCGAGATCAGCTTCAAGAATGGGCGGGTGCAGCAGAACAATTTCGACAGCTTCCAGGTGGCGCGGATCGACAAGTCACCGGCGATCACGCATGTGCATATCGTCCCCGCCGGGATCGACGTGCCGTCGAGCGGGGTCGGTGAGCCGGGCGTGCCGCCTTTCGCTCCGGCATTGTGCAATGCGATCTTTGCCGCCACCGGCAAGCGCATCCGGCGGTTGCCGATCGGCGATCAGCTGGCCAGCTGAGCCCAAAGCAGCGGGCGGGGTCGTTCCGCCCGCTGCCATCATTCTCGGTGCGGCCTGCTCCCCGCGCCGGTCGCGCTATGCTTCCACATGCAAGGATGGCCGATGGACAGCAGTGAGGAGGAGGGGTGTCGAGGCTGCCCAGGCATCGCCCGCAAGATCGGCCGCCGGACGGCGTTGGGAGTGGGCCTGGGCCTGTTCGCAGCGCCGCGTTTGGTCTTGGCCCAGACCGATCCGAAACGGGAGCGGCCGCACGAGGGCGACGTTCTTGTCAAGATTGGGGCCGCGAACTCCACGCCGTTGAAGATCGGCGATCTGCCGCTTGCCGGTCCGCAGACCCTGGCCTGGCCGATGAATCCGGCAACGCGCATCGTGGGCGACGGGACGCGGCTCAACAAAGTGCTGTTGCTGCGGCTTTGATCCGGCCGGCCTTGACACCGATACCCGGGCACGCGCGGCCGACGGCGTTGTCGCCTATTCGGCGATCTGCCCGCATACGGGGTGTGAGGTAACCAAATGGCTGAGCGAGACGCAGCGGCTGGAATGTCCGTGCCATTTTTCGCAATATGACCCGAAGGCAGGGGCCGCGGTGGTCGGCGGCCCGTCGCCTCGGCCGCTGCCGGCATTGCCACTGAAAGCTGTTGACGGGCGCATCGTCGTGGCCAAGCCATTCACCGGCCGTGTCGGGTTTCAACAGGTCTAATGCCAAGCCAAGATCGAGGGAGAACAACGCCGATGCTCGCAACGCACCGTCATAAGCTCATGATCGCCGCAGCCGGGCTCACGGTTCTATTGTCCGCGGCAGCCGTAGCGCAAAAGCCACTTCCACCATTGCCGCAGCCGGAGACCCCGGCGCCGGTTCCGGCCGTGTTGCAGAGTTACAAACCGGTGACGGCACAGCAGCTTACGCGGCCGGGGGATGGCGACTGGCTGATGTATCGCCGGACCTATGACGGCTGGGGCTACAGCCCGTTGGGGCAGATCACCCGCAGCAATGTCGGCCGCCTCAAGCTGGCATGGACATTAGCGACCGGGCAGGTCGAAGGCCACGAGGCGCCGCCGATTGTCAGCAGCGGGGTAATGTTCGTTGCCACGCCGGGCAACCAGGTGATGGCGGTCGACGCCAAGGCCGGCACCGTGCTGTGGCGTTACAAGCGGCCGATCCCCGACGACATGCTGCTGCTCCATCCCACGAGCCGCGGCGTCGCGCTGTATGGCGACAAGGTCTATTTTGCGGCGGCCGATGCGGTGCTGATCGCGCTCGACGCCAGGACCGGCAAGGAGGTGTGGAAGGCCAAGGTCGAGGATTACATGCACGGCTACTACATGACATTGTCGCCGCTGGTCGCTGACGGCAAGGTGATGGTCGGCTGTTCGGGCGGCGAACTCGGGGTTCGCGGCTTTGTCGCGGCCTTCGACGCCGGGACCGGGAAGCCGCTATGGAAAACCTATACCGTGCCGGCGCCCGGCGAGCCGGGTAGCGAGACCTGGCCCAAAGGCGACCAGTGGAAGACCGGCGGCGGCTCGGTGTGGATCATGGGCAATTACGATCCCGCGACCAACATTGCCTATTGGGGCACCGGCAATGGCGGGCCGTGGATGGGCGATCAGCGGCCGGGCGACAACCTCTATACCTCCTCGGTGCTGGCGCTCGATGTCAATACCGGTGCAATCAAGGGTTATCACCAGTATCATCCGAACAATTCGTGGGATTGGGATGAGGTCTCACCGCCGATCCTGGTCGACTACAGGCACGCCGGCAAAACCGTGAAGGGGCTCGTCGACGTCGCTCGCGACGGCTACCTGTGGGAGCTTGAACGCACCGCCGACGGCCAGATCAATTTCATCGACGGTGAGCCGTTTGTGAAGCAGAACGTGTTCAAGAGCCTCGACCCAAAGACCGGACGGCCGAACGTCGACCCGGTGCGCCAACCCGGGACCGGCAAAAAGGCCGATTTCTGCCCGTCCTTGTGGGGCGGCAAGGACTGGCCGCCGGTCGCCTACAGCCCCAAAACACGGCTGCTTTATATCCCGGCAAACGAAAACCTGTGTGGCACCTCAATCGGCCAGAAGGTTACCTACAGCCCGGGAGAGCGCTATGTCGGTGCGGACACGACACTCTATATCGCGCCGGGCGCCAACCATATCGGCGAATTGCAAGCCTGGAACCTCGATACCGGAAAGAAGGTCTGGAACCATCCCTTCGCCAATTCTCAGCTCTGGGGGCCGGTATTGGCGACGGGCGGCGGCCTCGTCTTCATGGGCGGCACGAACGACCGCTATTTCCGCGCCTTCGACGCTTCGACCGGCAAAGTGCTGTGGCAGTTCCGCACCGGCTCTGGGGTGATCGGCGTGCCGGTATCGTTTCGCATCGGCGGCAAGCAATATATCGCGGTCCAGTCGGGCTGGGGGGTCAATTCGGCGCGTATGCAGGCCCGATTGAACCTCCAGCGTCCGTACCAATTCCCCGACGTGCCTCAGGGCGGCGCAATCTGGGTGTTCGCGGTCGAATAGGCCGGTCCAGGCTTGCTGCCACCCGAGGGATGCCTACGGCTCAACGATAATTGCGCCGTACATCCACGGATGCGGGGTGCAGATGTAATAGTGGATGCCAGGCTCGGTAAAGGTGATCGTCTTCGACTGGCCCTTAGTCAGCAGCCCAGTGTCCCACTTCCCGATGTCGCCAGCAGTTGCCGTCGCCGAGTGCGGAAGGTCACCAAGATTGGTGAAGGTTACCGTCGCCCCCACTTTGACCCGCGTGCGCGCCGGAAAATAAGCGTATTCGGCGTTGAGATCGGCGATCTTGACCTTGTCGACACCGGCGGCGATCGGGCCGCCCGGTCCGGCCTTGGTCAACGGCGGCGGTGGCGGCCACAGCGGCGAGATCTGGCCCTTTAGCGAAAAGGTCCACAACGCGTCGCCATTGGCGCTGCCCTGGATCGAATTGCCGCCGGTGACGATCGAAATGTACTCGTCGCCGCCCACTTCGTAGGTGACCGGCGGCGCGTCGGCACCGAAGCCCGTTTGGAATTTCCACAATATCTCGCCGGTCTTGGCGTCCAGCGCCACAAAATTGCCGTCGGGCTCGCCGCGCAGCAGGAGACCGCCGGCGGTTACCGACGAACCGCCACCGCCGCCCATCCGGTAGGGCATCTGCTGCTGCCAGGCGATCTTGTTAGTCGTCGCGTGGATCGCCGTGAACGTGCCCGCCAAGGATGCGCCGATCGGCGGCGCCTGGGTCCCGCCGACATAGCGCAGGCCGTGCTTGTAGATATCGCCGTAGCGGACAAAAGTGCTGGGGCGGATGGTGCCGGGCACGTAAAAATAGCCGGTATCGGGATCGTAGGGCATCGGCGACCAGTTGGTACCGCCCTGGCCGCCCGGCTCGATCAGAACCGGGGTTTCCCAGAAAGCGGCGAAGATGCAACCCACCGTCTCGTAGCCGGGCAACGCCTTGGCGCAGGTGGGCACCGTGTTGTCGCCGACCGGGAAAGGCTGGGTTTTCGCCGTCTTCTGCAGCGGCTCCTGCGGCACCGGGCGCTCCTCGATGCCGACCAGTGGCTTGCCGTTGGTGCGGTCGAGAATATAGACCCAGCCGGTGCGGCCGGCCTCGGCGATCCCTTTGCGCGGCTGGCCGTCGATAACAGTGTCGAACAGCACGACCGGGCTCGCCGCGTCGTAATCCCAGATGTCGTGGTGCACTTCCTGGAAGTGCCACACATATTCGCCGGTCTTGGCCTTGAGCGCCATAATCGAGGCGCAGAACAAATTGTCGCCCTCGCGCACGGCGCCGTTGTAGTCGGGCCCGCAATTGCCGGTCGCGAAATAGATCAGCCCGAGCTCGGGATCGAGCGCCGGCGTGTTCCAGATCGGGGCGCCGCCGCGCGAGGCCTGGGGGCTCTCCTTGGGCCAGGTGTCGCTGCCGATCTCGCCGGGACCGGGCAGCGTAAAGGCGCGCCACAGGATCTTGCCGGTCTTGGCGTCGAGTGCGGTCAGCCGGCCGCGGGTGCCGAATTCGCCGCCCGAGATCCCGCTATAGACGATCCCGTCGTAATAAAGCGGCGCGCTGGTCACGACGTAGCCGTTCTGCCATTGCTCGATCGGGGTCTTCCACACCTCCTTGCCGGTCTTGATGTCGAGCGCGACGACATTGGTGTCGAGCTGGCCGAGGAACAGCATACCTTCGCCCATCGCGAGGCCGCGGTTGAGCCAGCCGCAGCAAACGGTCGTGATCTTCTGGTCGATGCCGGATTTGCGTTCCCACAGGATCTCGCCCGTCCTGGCGTTGAGGGCGAACACATCGTCATTGCCGGTGACGACGTACATGATGCCGTCTTTCACCAGGGGTGTAGCCTCAGCCGAATACTTGCCGCCGATGCCCGAACCGTTGAGACGCGCCATCCAGGCCCCTTTGAGCTGCTTCACATTCCCAATATTGATTTGTTTAAGGGTGGAATAGCGCTGGTTGGTCATGTTGCCGCCGTTGGTTACCCAGTCCTTGCCGACCGGGCTCGTCAGCAACCTGTCGATTTCCGGGTCAGCTGCCGAGGCGAGGACGCCACTGAGGCACCACAAGGAAAGTGCCGCCAAGACCGAAACCAACGCGTGACCGCGGCGTCGCATGAGGCTCCTCCCTAAGTAATTTGTCGATTTCCTCGGATTACGGTCTCCTGAGGCGATTGTTCGCGTCTTTGAATTCCTTGGCAATAGGGTTCGTTCCGGGAGGGGATGAGGTGCCGGATCGTCCGATAACGGCGACCGAGGCCGTCGAGAAACACGTCATACGAAATGGGCGACGCGACGTTCTTCCTGGCCGAGACGGTCGAGGCGCCCGCTGATCGCCTCGCCGAGCGCGCGTTTCGCTTCGAGCCCCGCCTCCGAAATCGCACGGTCGAGCGACGAGTACATTGAGACGATCTTCTCGACGGCCACCGCCTCGCCCCGCTGCAGTGGACAAGAGATCTCCTGGGCGATCAGATCGTCCTGGATCTGCGTACGGCGTTCGGCCTCGATCTCGCCGTCGCCGCGGTAGAGGGGGGCGCGAGCGGCTTCGGCGACCCGGATCAGCGACTGGCTGGTGCGAACGCGCACGAAGATCGTGTCCGCCCCGAGAGGGAGAAGCTCCCGGGTTTCGAGATGCCGGTTTGCCAGGCCGCGGAAGTCGCGCACGTTGGCGTTGACGATCGCGGCGTCGATCGCGCTACGCACCGTCAGTCGCCCAGCCCAATCGACTGCCGTCGGTTCGACCGAGAGCGCCGCAAGGTGTGGGTCCGCCATGCTGACGAGGCGCCGCTCATGCCAGCGCGTCGTACGGCCGGCGCTGTCGCGGAATCTGAAGTCACGGCGCAACAGCCCGGATTTGAGTTCGAGTTCGTGGCAAAACGACAGGATCTCAACCTCGTCCCAGCGACACCACGCGCCGTCATCGATGCGGAAGGTCAGAGGCAGCCAATTCGGCAGGTTGACGAGATCCTCGTTCTCCATCGCCCGGATGTCGATTGGCTGGTCAGCCGGTTGTAGCCGCCGGCCAGATACGTGCCGGGGTAGTGAACCGCGTCAGCCGGACTGTCGGGCGCCGCCCCCCGCGTCGCGAAGTGTCCGTTGCCGAGCGTGCACAGCGCCTCGCGCCGTCCCTCCTGCTCTGGGTCGTAGCAGTCGAAGCAGAAGGCCTTTGGTCAGGTCCTTGCACCCTGCAGCTCCCCGAAGCAGGTTTCAGGCGGGGCGCGTCGCCACCAGCGATCTCATCGAGGTCGCGCACGACGAGCGTTGCGCCGGCGCGCAGCAGCGCCTCTCGGTTGTGGTCGCGGTCGATGCCGATCACCGGACGAAACCCGCCGCGCACGCCGGCCTCGACTCCGGCGATCGCGTCCTCGACGATCGCGGCCCGCTCGGGCCGGACAGCGAGCCGGCGCGCCGCTTCGAGCAGCATCGCCGGGTCCGGCTTCCCCGGCAACCGGCAGCGCACCAGATCGTCACCATCGAGCAGCGCGTCGAACAGGTCGAGGACGCCGACACTGCGCAGCACCGGGACGGAGTTGCGGCTCGACGAGAACAGCGCGACCCTCAGTCCCGCGCCTTTGACCTGACGAATGAACGCGAGCGTCCCCGGAAAGGCCTGCACCCGGTTGTTCCGGAGCCAATCCTGGAAATAGCGGTTCTCCCGGTTGCCGAGGCCGCAGATTGTCTCGCGCCCCGGATCGTCGTCGGGATCGCCGCGCGGCACCGTGATCCTGCGTGAGGCCAGAAAGCTCTCGACGCCATCATAGCGCGGCTTGCCGTCGTCGAACTCGTGATAGTCCCGCTCGGCATCGAACGGCCAGACGGGTTCGCCGGCACGGGCGGCACGCTTGTTCAGGTATTCGTCAAACAGGCGCTTCCATGCCAGCGCATGCGCCTCGGCCGTGTCGGTCACGACGTCGTCCATATCGAACAGCACTGCGTCGAGGTCGTCAGTAGCAAAGGTCCCGTGCCGGAGCATCGTCAACTCCCCTCCCGGTGCCGCGAAGGCTCGCCCGCTGAACCGAAAGCGGCATGCCCACCCATCGAACACGGCCGCCCCGTGATTGTCGAGATGCGCTTGAATGAGCGGTTGATCTGATCGACCGCTCACGGCGCAACATAGCCGTCAGCGTTCATCCCGACCAGGGAGCGGAATCCACGCAATTGCGCCGGTTCGGCACCGACAGTTCAACAATCGACAGCGGACCCTCGCCCCCTCGCCGTGCTTTCGTCAGACGAAACCGCCCTTTTCCACTTCGGTGCTCCGGTACTGCTCCCTTCAATGCAGGGTCGGCTTCTGGGCCGGCAGCGACGCGAGCATTTGGCGGCGTGCACGGTTACAAGACAACAAGGTGGCGTGAATCTCGTGCTCGGCGTCCTTTGTCATCTGGCGGAGGAGCCGCAGTGTCTTTTCCATGTCTCGCTCCGTTCCGGTCTTTGCCTCACCCCTGGCCACGGCCTCGGTCCCTTCGAATAAAGCCCACATCTCGCTAAGCGCTCCGAGACCGCGATGAGCTCGCTCCGGAAAGTCCAACACTTCCTCCGTGCCGAACAGGCCCTCGACTAAACCTTCGAGTTCCTGCCGCCGCAACATCGCCAGGGCAGCAAGCCCTTCCCGTGTCGCCTCGGTCTCGATACGGGTAAGGCGGAAGGGCGGCCGGCCTCGTCAGCGGCTTTCCGTCGCGTTATTTCGCCGACAATGGCGAGGTCTTCTTTCTGCGGGAGAGATCGAACAACGCGATGATCGGGATCTCGCGCCTGGCGCGCGCCCCGCTGGTCATTCAGCAGGCGCTCAGCGTCCAGGAATTCGCGACATTCCTATGGAACAATGTCGGGACCCCGAACCTGGCGTTGAGCCATCCGGGCCGGCTCTCCAAAGAGGCGGCCGACCCGATTGCCGAGAGCTGGCGTCAGACGCACATCGGTCCGGCCAATGCTCGACGATTGATGATCGTCGAAGAGGGTATGAAGCCCGAGGCGATCAGCGCGACCGCCGAGGACAGCGAGGTCTTGGCCAGCCGCAAATTCGCCTGCGAGGAAATCGCCCGCCTCTACGGCGTGCCGCCGCCCTTGGTCGGGATCTGGGACAATTCCAATTTCGCGAACTCGCAGCAGGCCAATGTCTGGTTCGGCGTCAACACCCGGCAGCCGTGGGCGCGGGCCATCGAAGCCGAGTTCGCCAGATCGATTTTCAACGATCCGACTTGGTTTCATCTCGAGATCGATCTCTCGCAGTTGCTGCGCGGCGACTTTGCGACCCGTGCGCAAGTCGGCATCAACCTGCTGCGCGCCGGGGCGATAACCGCCAACGAGCTGCGCGCCGAGATCGGTTACAACCCACTCCCCGGCGGTGACAAGCTGATGCCGCAAGCGGTCGGCGGCCGGCCAGGCGGAACCGAAGACGGCGCCGGCCACGCCCTGCCGCGGCCAGGCGGCAACGGCCTCGACGGATCGCCCGCCGGCACCGCGTAGCTCAATTGGGCGAACCTCGCAAATGGGCAATATGCCCGAGGGATCACCGCCGCTGCGGGCCGGGGCAGCGGCCGATCGCTACTGGGCCGTAAAACATTGTGGTCGTGGTCGCGGCCGTGGTCGTGGTCTGAGCGTTTGGAGGTAACGGCCATTTATTATCAGCAAGTCGACTGTGGTAATGCTCCGCGTATCTCGTATAAGGTTCTCTGATGTGTTGACGGAAATTTTCAATTTCCCTCTCGATGAGATCACGCAAAGAATAACGGTCTTTCGAGCTAATCTTTTCATCATCGTTGACAATTCTGTCATATGTAAGATGAGTAATCTGTTTATTTAATTTCCAGTAAGGAGAATTGCTGGACGGTCTCGGTGAGTTTCCACCAAAAGGCTTATAAGATAATTGTATAAACTGGCGTGCCACAGCATCTTTTGAATTTTCAGGCTTATCCTCGCCGAAGAAATCAATGAGACTACGTGCATGTATGAAAAAGCATTCAATTAGGCTATTGGTCATTTTTTTGTTGTCACCGGCGTGTTGTAGCAAATAATGCGAAAAGCGCAGCATATCAATTTCGTAGGGTAGGTGCGTCGACCATATAGCTTCTCTGTCGGATAGGCTGCCTATTTTACTCATCCAGATGCGCTCCAGTTGAAGAATTACTAGTGACGGCGGGTGTGTCGGAGTTCAAGCCCTACCTCGTGTAATTCACTGTTGATGATCGCAACCAAGTCGTCGCCAGCGGTCGACTTGCGACAGATCTCGGCGAATGCGCCGACGATCGCGACCGCGACGAGCGGCACAATGTCGCCCGGATAGCTGGCCGAGATCGTCTCGCGCATCGCCTCGCGACCCGCTTCGATGCAGCGCCATTGTCGCCCGGTCAGTTCCATGCTGCGATCCTCGCGAAACCGAGCCGGAACGTCCGGCGAACCGATGCCACTACGATGCCCAATAGATGCCCAAACAACGGCGTTTCGAGTAGCATGTTCGCGGCGCGTTCGGTCGCTTCCGGTTCGATCCGGTCGGGCTAAACAATTGGGAAATCGCTGCAAAAGCTGGTGCTGCCGGTAAGGATTGAACTTACGACCTCCCCCTTACCAAGGGGGTGCTCTACCACTGAGCTACGGCAGCGCGCCGTGCGAAACCCGTTCCGCGCGAGGCATAAGAAATACACAACACCTCGACGGTTGGCAAGGCGAGGGGCGGTTTCCCGCCTGCAGTACCTGCTTGCTTCGGGGCGTTGCATCCGGGAATACTGACCCATTACCGGTCGGTGGGAGGCGGGGCGTGGAAATCGGCGAATGGCGTCGCGACGGTCTTCTTGTACTGCGGCCGGTCGGGCGCATCGACAACCTGACGAGCCGCGGCGTTTCAGGATCGGCTACTGGTCGCCGCGCGCGCCGGCGCCGCCGATGTCGTCGTGGATTTTGCCGAGGTCGAGTACATCTCCAGCGCCGGGCTGCGCGCGCTGATGGCGGCGTCGAAGGCGAAACCAAAGGAGCGCCGGATCGCCGTCGCCGCTCTCAACGCTATCGTCGAAGAGATTTTCGCGATCAGCCGCTTCGCCGAGGTGATCCCGGTTTTCGATACCGTGGAGGCCGCGATCGCCGCACGCAACTCGGCGTCGCGCGCGCCGGCCCCCGCAGCGCCGACTACGCGTCCATTTCTGGGGCAGCCGCGGCTCGTTGCCAACCCCGCTTGGTGTCGCCGGCGTGCGCAGCAAGCTGCGCGACGCCTTGCTCGCCGCCCGCGGCCATGAACTCGAAACCCCCGAGGCAGTCGATGCCTTTATCGACCGAGAGCTGCCGTTTTCGGTGCGCGGCACCTTTGGCGGCAACACCGCCTGCGTCGAGATCGCCACCGGCGGCGATGAATTCGTGCTGTGCGATCTCGGCACCGGGGTGCGCGAATTCGGCCGGGCCCTCCTCGCCGAGCACGGACCCGCACGCAAGCACTGCTTCAACGTGTTCCTGTCGCATCTGCACTGGGACCACGTCATGGGCTTCCCATTTTTCGCCCCGGCCTATATTCCCGGCAACCTGATCCGCATTCACGGGTGCCACAAGACCCTGGCGCAGGCGATCCGCCGCCAGCACTCCGATCCCGGTTTTCCGGTCGATTTCGACTCGCTCGCCGCGACCATCGAATTTGTCGAGCTGATGCCGGGCCGCACCTATCAGGTGGCGGGTCTGTCAGTGCTGCCGATCCAACAGTTTCACGCCGGAAAATCCTACGGCTATCGGTTTTCACGGGACGACAAGACGATCGTCTATTCCACCGATTGCGAGCATAAGTATTCCGTGCTCGACGAATCCTACCCGTTTCGTGCATTTCTACCGAAATGCCGACCTGCTGATCTTTGACGCGATGTATTCCCTGGCGGATACGGTGTCGGTAAAGGAGGATTGGGGGCACTCGAGCAATGTCATCGCGGTCGAGTTGGCCCAGGCGGCGCGGGTCAAGCGTCTCGTGCTGTTTCACCATGAGCCGGTTTTCGACGACCGGATGATCGAAGCAGTGTACGGCGAGACCGTCCGTTTCGAGGAGATCAGCCGCGACGGGCACAAGGTCGAGGTGATTGCGGCCTTTGACGGGCTCGACCTGACGATCTAAATTGATGAAAGCCTCGCTCGGCCTGCGCAGCGATGGCGCGGAACTCAGCCGGCTTGATCGGCTTCGCCGAAGAATTCGCCCGATGTCACTGGTCTGCCTCAGGCGGAACGGGCGCGGCTGCTGGTCATCCTCGAAGAGCTTTTTACCAATGCCGTGAATCATGGCTATCCCGAGGGCGCCGCGCCTACGGGTCGGATCGAGATTGCGACTCGCCGTGAAAAAGGGGCGCCTCGAGATCCATTTCAGCGACGACGGCAGACCGTTCGACCCGCTGTCCCACACGCCGCCTGATCTCGATCGGGTGCCGGCCGATCGTCCGCTCGGCGGGCTCGGTCTGCACTTGCTGCGCTCATTCGTCGACGACGCACGCTATCGCCGCTACCGCGGCCGAAACCGCCTTGCCCTGATCCGGAACCTAGACCCGCGCGGTTGAGTGAAGGCCGCAGGGGCTCAGTCGAGACGGCGGTGCAGACCGGTCGCCACCTCGAGATATTCCGGATCGTCCGGGACGCAAGATCCCGTGCCGGACGGCGAAATCGAGGATCACGAGGTTGACGTTGAACTTGAAATCGGAGCTCGTGCGAATGCGGCTCGAGCACCGCGGCCGCCGGCATCAGCGCGAAACCGACGAACTCGCCGTCGCGATTTTGCGGCACGAAATCGGCAGGCACCTCGAGGTCGTAGACGAACAGCACGTCGTCGCGAATGCCGAGCGTCGTTTCCATGCGATAGGAGACGGCACCGGCGGGAACCGCCTGCGCGATCAGCCCCGGCGGGATCATGGCTTCCTCGTCGGCTTCCTTGACCAGGGTTTCGATGAGCCCGTGGCCATTGCCGATCCCGCCGGCGACGAGGTTGTCGAGCTTGTTCGGCGCAACGCGCTTGTCGGGGGCGCGGCGGCCGACCCACAGCGCCAGCTCGCCACCCGCGTCCGGCGATAACCGTTCAGATGGACGCCATAAGCCCGCGTCCCGAAAAACGGAACCGCGCCCCGGTCGAGGCGAAACATCGGCGGCGCCCCCCAGCGCAGCGCGACGTCGAACGTCTCGCTGCGGGTCTTCGGGATCTGCTTTTCGCCGACCAGCGCGTCGACGACCCGTCGACGGCTCGGCTGATCGCGGCGGCGTCGCCCTGCGCCACCAGCGCCACCTTGTCCTCGGCCACCGCGAACACCTCGGGAAAGCGCCGCAGCGCCTCGGCGTTGTCGCGGCGCACCAGCCCGATCCGGTCGGCTCCGGCGAACAGTGGCACGACGCGCGCCGGGTCGTAATTGTTGCAGCGCGCGATATGGTCGCGGAACGACATGGCTGGTAACGCTCCGTTCAGTCGGCGCCGCGACCCCGGCAATAGGTCAATACCGCTTCGACCGAGGCGATCTGGCGCAGACAGGCGGCGATGTAGTCGGTGATTTCGCGGCCGAGCCCGCGCATCTCGATTTCGATCGTCAATCGCGGCCTGATCGGCCCCCGAAACCGCGCTGCGCCAGCCGGAGGGCACCAGGCCGCGCTTGGCGAAAAGTTCGAGAACGCGCGGCATCACCCCGGGCTCGGCCCGGGCGTGAACGGAAAAATAAGCAGTCTCGGAAAGACTGGTTTCAGCGGCGCTCGCAGCAACTAGACGACATGATCATGGTCCTCGGCGAAAATGGGGCGAAACAACGGAGCCCGAACCCGCGCGGGGCTCGGGACCATAATTCGCCGGTCGCGCCGGCCATGCGTCGTCTGCGAAGCCACGGCGCGAGATGTAAGCCGCGACCGCGCGATTGTCGTCAACGCGCGTCCGACACCTGCCGGCGTTCGCCTGCCTCGGCCCGCCTCGGATCGAAAGCCGTGCCCTTCCGTTTTCAAAGCAGAGAGTTACGGCAGCAAGGACGGGCAGCGATGACAAAACGCATCGTCGTGAACAAGACCGAGGCGCGCCAGGCCACCAAAGAAGGCGTGGTGCGCTACGTCTTGGCGATCTCGCTGGTGCTCGTTGTAGTTCTATTCGCGGTCGCCTATGTACTCTTTCATTGAACGGAGCGATGGATGGCCTGCTGCGCCTGGGTTTCGTCGTCGCGTTGACGCTCGCCACGGCCGCCGGATGCAGCGTCGGCGCCCCCGAGCGCGCCAGCAACATCCAGAATGTGAACGGCATCTCGGACGATATCTCGGCGAGTCGGATGACCCAGTCCGACTCGCTGAAGATTCCCGATCCGAACCTGCCGACGACTCTATCCGCACACCTATCAATTGCCGCAAGATTAGCCGCTAGCGTCTCCCGCCGATGTGAGAGGCAGGCGGCAGAGTGACCGGCGACCGTCGCACGCTGCTGGCCGCGGCGGAGCGCGCGCTCGGCGCGGCCGAGGCTTTCTTTGCCACGGCACGGGCCAAGCTCGCTTGCGCGGGTCGCCCCGGACGGCGCGCTCGATCCCGGGCTCCTCGAAACCCACCAATTCGCGGGCCACGCGCTGGCCTGGGTCGCGGCCACGGTCGAGGGGCTGCGCCAGATCGCGCGATTGGGCGCGGCGTCTCGACGATGCGCGGCGCGTTCGGCGCGGCCGAGGCGCTGATCCTCGAAATCGCCTATGGCGAATATCTGGCGCAGTTCGCCGGCGGCATCCCGATGGCGCAGGGCGAGTTCGCCCGGCCGCAGGATCTGGGCTTGACCGAGAGCGAGACAGCGCCGCTGCGGGCCGGCGAGGCCGGGGCGCTGGTCGGCGGCACTCCCCGAGGCCCGCTTGCGGCTCGGCGCGTTGCTGGCCGAGAGCGGCGAAGGCGGGTTCGGGCGGATCGGCCTCGACGATGCGACGCCTCGACCTGATCCGCGACCAGGTGCGCCGCTTCGCCGAGCGCGCGGTCACGCCCTTCGCCCAGGATTGGCACCGCCGCGACCAGCTGATCCCGCTGCCGCTGATCGAGGAACTCGCCGGGATCGGCGTCTTCGGTCTGACGATCCCCGAGGAGTATGGCGGGCTCGGCCTCGGCAAGACCGCGATGTGCGTCGTCTCGGAGGAACTGTCGCGCGGCTATCTCGGCGTCGGCTCGCTCGGCACCCGCTCGGAGATCGCCGGCGAATTGATCCGGCTCAACGGCACACCCGCGCAGAAATCGCGCTGGCTGCCGGGGATCGCCTCGGGAGCGGTGTTGCCGACCGCGGTCTTCACCGAGCCCGGCGCCGGCTCCGATCTCGCCGCGGTCGCGACCCGCGCGGTGCGCGACGGCGACACCTATCGCATTTACGGCGCCAAGACCTGGATCACCCACGGCGCCCGCTCCGATCTGATGACCTTGCTCGCCCGCACCGACAGCGGCGAGCGCGGCTATCGCGGCCTGAGCATGTTCCTTGCCGCCGAAACCGCGCGGCAGCGATGCCGACCCGTTTCCGGCGCCGGGGATCAGCGGCACCGAGATCCCGGTGCTCGGCTATCGCGGCATGAAGGAATACGAGATCGCCTTCGACGGCTTTGCCGTGCCCGCCGATGGCCTGCTCGGCGAGGTCGAGGGGCAAGGGTTCAAGCAACTGATGGCGACCTTCGAGAGCGCCCGGATTCAGACCGCCTCCCGCGCCGTCGGCGTCGCGCAGAACGCGCTCGAATTCGGCCTCGCCTATGCGCTCGAACGCCGGCAGTTCGGCAAGCCGCTCGCCCAATTCCCGCGGGTCGCCGGCAAGCTCGCGCTGATGGCGGCGGAGACGATGGTCGCGCGCCAGCTGACCTATTTCGCCGCGCGCGAAAAGGACCGCGGCCGGCGCTGCGACATCGAGGCCGGCATGGCCAAACTGCTGGCCGCGCGCGTCGCCTGGTCCAATGCCGACAACGCCTTGCAGATCCACGGCGGCAACGGCTATGCGCTCGAATATCCGATCAGCCGGGTGCTGTGCGACGCGCGCATCCTCAACATCTTCGAGGGTGCGGCCGAGATCCAGGCGCAGATCATCGCCCGCGGCCTGATCGCCGGCCGGAATTAGCTCGGCACCCGCCAGCCGACGGTGCGATCAGCCCTGGCCGTCTGCGGGCAACGGGCCCATACTTCCCACGATGACGACCTTTGTCACGGTCCTGCTCGTGCTGGCCCTGATCGGCGTGTTGACCGTGCTCGGGTTCGGCATCGCCACGATGCTGCGCGGCGGCAATCCGCGCCGCTCGAACAAGCTGATGCAGATGCGGGTCGTCATGCAGGCGCTGGCGCTGCTGCTGCTCGCCATCCTGATGCTGCTTGGCCGTCGTTAGCCTCCGGGGACCGATCATGGTGCGGCTGACCCGGATCTACACGCGCGGCGGCGACAAGGGCGAGACCTCGCTCGGCGACGGCTCGCGCGTGCCCAAGCATGCGTTGCGGGTCGCCGCCTACGGCACTGTCGACGAGGCCAACGCCGCGATCGGCATCGCCCGCCTCCATGTTGATGACCGAAGCCGACGCGATGCTCGGCCATATTCAGAACGATCTGTTCGACCTCGGCGCCGATCTGTGCACGCCGGAGGGCGGCAGGCGCAGCACCGGCGCACTGCGCATTTCAGCCGCCCAGGTCGAGCGCCTCGAACACGAAATCGACGCGATGAACGCGGCCTGCGGCCGCTCGACTCGTTCATCTTGCCGGGCGGCAGCGCCGCCGCCGCCTATCTCCATCTGGCGCGCACGGTGACCCGCCGGGCCGAGCGCCTGGTCAGCGAACTGGCTCAAGCCGAGCCGGTCAACCCCGAGGCGCTCAAATACCTGAACCGCCTCTCCGACCATCTCTTCGTCCTCGGCCGCCGGGTCAACGACAACGGCGCCCGCGACGTGCTCTGGGTCCCCGGCGCCAACCGCTGAGCGCCCGAGCCGCTTGACGGGACCATCCGTCGTAACCGAGACTTGTCAAGGCACGAACAGGAGAAACGGCGATGCTGCCACGCGAGGAAAACGAGCTTTTGACCCGGGTCGGACAGGGCACCCCGATGGGCGGCACGATGCGGCTCTATTGGATCCCGGCATTGCTCGCCCGCGAGCTGGAGGAGCCCGACGGTCCGCCGGTGCGGGTGCGCCTCCTCGGCGAAGACCTCGTCGCCTTTCGCGACAGCGAAGGCCGTATCGGGCTCGTCGACGAATATTGCCCGCATCGCCGCGCCTCCTTGTGGTTCGGGCGCAACGAAGAAGGCGGGCTGCGCTGCGTCTATCACGGCTGGAAATTCGCGGTCGACGGCAGCTGCGTCGAGCAGATGAACGAGCCCGAGCCGTTCTGCCACAAGGTCCACCTGACCGCCTACCCGACCGTCGAATTGGGCGGCGTCATCTGGACCTATATGGGCCCGCCCGAGCGCACCCCGCCCGTGCCGAAATTCGCCTGGACGCAGGCCCCCGAGAGCCATCGCCACGTCTCGAAAGTCATCCAGGAATGCAACTGGCTGCAGGCGCTCGAAGGCGGGCTCGACACCTCGCACGCGCCGATCATGCATCGGCTCCTAAAGGACAATGCCGGCCGCGGCGGGATCAACCCGTCGAGCGCCTATGTTCGCGCCAAGGCGCCGAGCATCACCGTCGACCTGACCGATTACGGCTATCAATACGCCGGCATCCGGGCGCTCGGCGACGACGAGTCAGCACATCCGCACCTACCACTACATCCTGCCGTTCCATCAGATCCGCGCCTCGCGCTCGGAGCGCGGCAATCCGGTCGATGCCGGGCATATCTGGGTCCCGATCGATGACGAAAACACGATGGTCTACAACTGGGCCTACAGCGTCACCGGCGAGCCGCTCACCGACGAAGACCGCCTCGAACGCGGCATCGGCAACGGGCCATTGCATGTCGACCAGACGACATTCCGCTCCAAGGCCAACCGGCAGAACGATTACCTGATCGACCGCGCGGTGCAGAGGACCCAGAGCTTCACCGGGATCGACGGCGTCAACGTGCAGGACCGGGCGATCCAGGAAACCATGGGCGGCATCGTCGACCGCTGCAAGGAGCATCTGGGGCCGGCCGACAAGGCGATCATCCAATTGCGCCGGCTGTTGCGCCAGGCGGTCAAGACCGCCGAGGGAGGGCGGCACCCCCGCCGGCGTGCGGCCGAGCTACTACCGGCTGCGCGCCGCCGAGACGGTGGTGCCGCGCGCCGCGACTGGCGCGGCGCGGTGACCGAGGGGCTGGCGCAGGAGGAAATCCTGCAGACGGTGTGACGATGGCCGCCGAGCGAAGACCGAGGCGGCGGTCCCGCGCCGCCGCCAGATCCGCCTCACTCCCGAGGAGCAGGCGGCGTTTCTGCGCGACAACCCGAAATGCGCGCTCGCCACGATCGACCAGGACGGGTTTCCGCATGTCGTGGCGATGGGGTTTTATGTCGAAGACGGCGTCTTTTACATGACCTCCTATGCCAAGGCGCAGAAGGTGCTTGAACATCCGCCGCAACCCGAAGGTCGGGCTGATGGTCGAGACCGGCGCCAGCTATGCCGAATTGAAGGGCGTCATGGTGCGCGGCGCCTGCGAGATCATCGAGGATGTCGAAACCGTGCGCGCGGTCATGAACCACCGCCGCAGCAGCCCGCAGAGCGGCCGGCGCGGCTCGCTCGACAGCGCCCCAAAGCGCGTGGTGCTCAAGGTCACCCCGCACAAGATCGCCAGCTGGGACCACACCAAGCTCGGTGGTCGGTACTAGACCAGCAACAATGGTCATGAAAATCCGCTCAAAGGACTTTCGCGTGCGGGAAGGAGACGAGGTCGACCTTCGGAAGTGGCCGACGACCGTGGCGCCCGTATACGAGTCGAAGCAGCATTATCAAAAGCTGCTGGGAGAGCACGTCGCACAACTAAGCTCGCTGCAGCAGCTTCTCTATGCATCCAGCCGCTATGCCGTTCTGCTGATCTTTCAGGCGATGGACGCGGCCGGTAAGGATGGCGCGATCAAGCACGTGATGTCAGGGGTCAATCCGCAAGGCTGCCAAGTATTCAGCTTCAGACATCCCAGCGCCAACGAATTGCAACACGATTTTCTATGGCGCACTACTCGCGATCTGCCCGAACGCGGGCGGATTGGCATCTTCAACCGATCGTACTACGAGGAGGTGCTGATCGTCCGCGTGCATCCCGAGATCCTCAGCAGCGAAGGGATCGCGGACGCGCCGCGCGGCGACAGTGCGATCTGGCGCGACCGGTATCGCTCGATCACCGGTTTGGAGAGGCACCTCCACAGCAACGGCACCCGCATCGTTAAGTTCTACCTCCACCTCTCGAAAGAGGAGCAGCGAAAGCGTTTTCTTCAACGCATCGACGATCCGGAAAAAAACTGGAAGTTCAGCCTCGCCGATGTCGAGGAACGAAGATTTTGGAAGGATTACATGAGGGCATATGAGGAATGCTTCAGCGCGACAAGCACCAGGGACTCGCCTTGGTATGTTGTGCCCGCTGATGACAAGGAAAACGCGCGGTTGATTGTGTCCCGGATCGTCCTCGATACGCTCGAGGCGCTCGAAATGACTTATCCAAAAACGAGCACGGAACGCCGGGAAGAGTTGTTGTCAATTCGCCGACAGCTAGCAGAGTGAGCGATGTGGGCTCGCGTAGCTCGCCGTGCGGCCGGCGTCACAGCCTTGTGACCAGGGCGCGCGAGAGATAAACGAATAGGGCGCTGCCGAGCAGGACGAGCAGGGCAGCGAGCGCGATATCGATGCGCGAGCCCATGCCGGAGCGCTGCTGTTCGCTGTCGATGTTTTTTGCGGTGATCAGAAAGCGGGCGGCCGCCACCGCGACCATCGCGATGCCGAGGCCAATCAGCACCAATCCGGCTATGTTGCCGAATTTGTGCCCGGGCAGCGACAATGGGCGGCCGACCAGGGACGGCGCGGCAACCTCGAGAAATAGGTCGAACTTCTCGACAATGAAGCCGAAGGCCATCACCGCGATGGCGGTGCGCACCCACGCGAGGAAGGTACGCTCGTTCGCCGAATGGTCTGCAAAATTTCTGATCATGGTCAGGGAAATCGGCGCAGAGCGGCCGCCGTCTGCAGTTGACGGCGAGGCTAGCTCAAATCTGTTCAACCCGGCAATGCTCCGGTCAATGCGCTGCTCTCCTCCTACGCGACAAGGGCGGGCATCCTGCAACGCGAACCCGATCGGACGCAAACGTCACGCTCACGAGGTCCAGCGCCAGTTGCCAACCTCCGGCATGTCCTCTCCGTGCTCGCTGACGTGCTCGCTGATGTAGAGCTTGTGACGCTCGGTGGCGGGCTGGAGACCGCCACCGCGCCCAACATGCATCGGTTTAGCTTGCTGCTTTGACTTCGATCTTCTTTTGGGGTTTCTGGGCTTCGGCCGTCTTGGGGAGAGTAATCGTCAGGACGCCTTTGGAAAGATCGGCAGTGATCTTGTCGCGATCGACGCCCTCCGGCAGCGCGAAGCTGCGCTGAAACGATCCGTAAGCGCGCTCCGACAGGTAGTGGTTCTTGTCTTTTTCTTCCTTCTCGTGGTGCTTCTCGCCTTTGAGCGTCAGCATGTCGCCTGAGACCGAAACATCGAGATTCTTCTGGTCCAGCCCGGGCAGTTCCGCGGTTATTTTGTAAGTTTTCTCGTCCTCGGTCACATCGATCGCGGGTGCGGAGAGGCTGAAAAAGCTTTCGCCACGCGACGCTGGTTCGACGTCAAACAGGCGCCGGAACGAGGGGAACCCGAAACCGAAACCGCCGGCGAACCGGTCGAATAACCGGTCCATCTCGCCGCGGAACGATTGCCAAACATCCGGCGCCGGCGCCGGCGTGGTTTTCTTCACTTCCACTGGAACCTGAGGCATCACTATTTCCTTTCTTTCAGGAATTGTAAGGAGGTGCCGGGGATCAACCTATCCGCCGGACTAAGATTCGATCAGGATGTGATCGACAACCGCGGTGACGCCGGGCGCCGCCCAAGCCGCTTGCTCGGCAAGATCGCGCTCGTACCAGGCATGGACCTTGCCGGCGAGAACCACCTTTCCTCCGCCTTCGGTTTGAACGGTGATCCGCGACGCGTCCAGTTCGGCGCTCCGCTGTAGCGCCTTTTGAATCTTCTCCTTGACCTCTGAGTCATGAACCGTCGAGCGGACCCGGACCAGATTGACGACGCCGACGACGCCGGAGAGGTGGTGGATGGCGGCTCCGGCTTCTGTCTTCTGGAACTGCCAGTCGACGTCGCCGGTCAATGATACGATACCATTCTCGACCTTGACGGAAATCCGATCGGCAGGAAATCCGACCCGCCATTTGAGGATATCGACCGCCCGTCCGGCGATCTCGTCGTCGGCGGTTTTCTTGTCGGAAGGGAGGCGCACCTCGATCCCCTCGGCGATCGCCTTAACCCCCTTGACTCGCCGCGCGGCACGTTCGGCTGCCAGTTTTTCGCGGTAACTCGACACAAACCCGGTCAGGGTCACGACGCCGGCATTGACGCCGACGCCGATATGGGCGGCGTTGACGCTGGGCTCGAAATCGAGCTCATCGAGCACATCCTGCCGCAGCTGATGTTCGCTGATCATTCAAAGCCTCCATCCGGATGAAGAGGCCACCATCGTGCGCAAGGTCGCCGGGTCGTGCTTTGATCCACATCAAGGATCTCGCCGGGCCTGACGAGATCGAAAGCGGCCCTTTTGATCGAGATCAAATCGCTGCTCTCCAATCACCGATATTTTCCTGGCTGGCGCCAGAGGGTGATTGATGCATGCGCCCGCGGGCAGGGGATCAGGAGGTGAGATGAAGTCGATCAGGCAATCGCCCCAGCCGGGCCGAGCCGGGCGCCGAACCGCCGGCCGCGCCCAGCGCGATCACATCCTCGATCCCTATCAGGCGCAGCAAAAGCTTCAGGAGCCGACCGCCTGCCGGCAATGCGGCGCAGTCTACCACCGCGGCCGATGGCAATGGGGCCCGACGCCGGCCGATGCGCACGAGGACCTTTGCCCGGCGTGCCGCCGGATCAACGACCGCTTCCCCGCCGGCACCGTGACCTTGCACGGGGACATCGCCCGGCAGCGCAAGGATGAGATCATCGGCCTGGCGCGAAACGAGGAGGCAGCGGAGAAAGGCGAGCACCCGCTCAACCGCATCGTCGATATCGAGGAGACTGACGAGGGCCTGGTAATCTCGACGACCGACATTCACCTGCCCCGGCGCATCGGGGAGGCTTTGAAGCGCGCCCACCACGGCGAACTCACCATGCATTTCGATGAGGCGGGCTATTTCGCGCGGGTCGACTGGCACCCACCCATCTGAGCCGGGGAAACGCGCGATCATCGCATCGCTGGGGCGCTAAGCGATGCGCTCCCACAAGCCCGTTTCTTCGTCGAGCCGGTCCCGTTCCATGCCGGTAAAATCACCGTGCGAGACGATCCCGACGACTTTGCCTTCGTGCACGATCGGCAGGTGGCGACACCGGGCGTCTTGCATCAAACGCAGCGCCTCGATGGCGGTATGGTTTGGCGTCAGGGTGCGCGGATCGAGGGTCATGACATCGGCCAGCGTTGTTGTCGCCGCATCCCTTCCCTCGGCCAGCACGCGACTGACAGCATCGCGCCCGGTGAAGATGCCCACGAGCCGGGCGTCTTCCTCGGTCACTAGAACGGCGCCGACGCTGCGCTCGCTCATATGCCGAGCCGCCTCGATCACGGTTGCGCCGGCCGGGAGTACGAGAGGTCGCTGGTCGCGGACCAGATCGGACATCTTGCGCATGCTCGGTTCTCCACCAGCCCGGGCGATTTCTAGTGCTCACACGCAGACACAGGATTTAGGCGAACCGTCATGGCCGGGCTCGTCCCGGCCATCCACGAGAAGCGGCGCAGGCTTTGCCGATTTCCGTGGATGCCCGGAACAAAGCCGGGCATGACGAGTTCAGTGAGACTGCACCATCTGAATGCGCCAGAGCACTAGATTGTACCATTGTAGGGCCTCTAGCCGCGGAGGATATTGCAGTGGTGTCGCCGGGCCCTTGACCTGGATCAATCAGTTGGATCGTAGCGAAACAGCGGCAACGGCAAAGGTGACGGGTTCGGATCTGGCCTGGCGGGTCGAGGAGACCTGCCTCAATGCCTGGCCGGCGCTGCGGCAGGTGCTGTTTGGCGGTTGGGTGCTGCGGTTTAGCGGCGGGCTGACGCGCCGCGCCAATTCGGCAAATCCGCTCGGGGTTGGCAGCCTGGATCCCGATACGTTGGTCGCCAGCTGCGAGGCGCTCTACCGGTATCACCGCCTGCCGACAATCTTCCGCCTGCCCTCGATCATCGATCCTGGAATCGACTCCCGACTCGCGGCGCAACGATACAGCGGCGAGGGCTTGTCGCTGGTCCTTCATGCCGATATCGGCGCCGTTCCGGCAATGCGAGACCCGGACGTGCAGCTGTTGTCGCGGCCGACGGCGCAATGGTTCGCCGCCATGGCGCAGCTGCAGCGCCACACAAAAAAGCAGGCCCGTCTTTATCGCCAGATCGTCGGCCGCCTTGCCATCCCCGCCGCTTTCGCGATCCGCTCGGATGATCGCGGTATTGCCGCACTTGCCTATGGCGCGATTCAGGACGGTCTGATCTGCTACGAATTGGTGGTGACTGATCCGAGCCGGCAGCGTCGCGGCTATGCCCGACGACTTATCACCAGTCTGGCAGGCTGGGCCGCGGACCGAGGCGCCCGGGGCGCCTGCCTCGAGGTCGAAGCGGCGAACGCTCCGGCTCGCGCGCTCTACGAGGGGCTCGGGTTTGCGGAACTCTACCGCTACCACTATCGACGCGCGCCCTGCCCCGATCCCCTGCTTTACCGATTAGCGCAACCGCAGGGTCGTGGATCGGATGTGGCAAAAACGTGAGCATCAGTCCGGTTGGGCGCTCGACCCGCCGCCTGCTGTTATCCTAGGCGTCGGGAGTAACTGCCTGAGCAGGGGAAATGCGCACCGTGGAGACGCGGCTACAGCCGCAAGAGCTTTCGGGGACGATGGCAGCCATGCGGATGTGGCTCGACGAGCGTCGTTTCGAACCGTCGAGTTTTACCTGCGATGACTGTGGAGCTGGCGTGCTGGTCCGCATCGACTTCAAGGTGGCGGAGGAGGCCGACGCTTTCGCCCGGTGCTTCAGCGGCAGCAGCGGCAGCGTCGATGCGTCCTCGCCCGTCGTCATCGGGGAAGCCGTCCCCGGTCGCCTGTCGCGCGCCGAGCCGCCGCTGCCGGAACTCGTCGGCTGAGACCCCTTAGACGACGCCGTCGCCGCGCAACGCCTCGACCTCTCGCCGTGCTCAACCCCAGCCAATCGCCGAGCGCTTCGGCGGTGTGCTCGCCGAGCAAGCGGCGCCGGTTTGAGCGGCGCCGGGGCGCCGTCGAAGCGAACCGGCCAGGTCGTCATCGTCATCTTCCAGTCGCCGTGATGCATGGTTTGCAGTATGCCGCGCTCGTAGAAGCTCGGCTCGTTGGTCAATTCCATCGAGTTCGAACACCGCTCCGGCCGGCACGCCGGCGCCTGATATCAGCGCCATCGCCTCTTCCTTGGTGTGCTGGCGGGTCCACTCGGAGATGATCTCATTGACCTCGGCCTCGCGCTCGACGCGAGCGGAAGCCTTGTCGTAGCGCGGATCGCCGATCAAATCCTCGCGCCCGATCAGCTTTAACAGACGTGGCCAATGCTGTGGGTTGGCGCGGCTGGTCAGCATATAGACGTAATCGTTGGGACCGCCCGGCTTGCACGGAAAGATGCCCGAGGGCGCATTGCCGCCGGCCGGCTGCCGCTGTGCCGCTTTGCCGGTCTGTGCCTGCCTGATGAACATGCCGCGGCTGTAATGCATGACCGAATCCTGCATCGCCGCCTGCAAATGCCGTCCCTTGCCGGTCGATTGGCGCTGATAGAGCGCGCTGAGGATGCTGAACGCCAGCAGCATGCCGGTGCCGGTGTCGCCGATCGTCGGTCCCGGCTTTAGAGGTCTTCCGTCGCGTTCGCCGGTGATGCTCATCGCCCCGCCGACGGCCTGGGCGATCGGGTCGAAGCACAGGCCGTTCTCATACGGGCTGCCGGCGCCAAAGCCCTTGACCTGGGCGTAGATGATCCGGGGGTTGATCGCACTGATCACGTCATAGCCGAGCCCCAGCTTCTCGATGGCGCCGGGGCCGAAATTCTCGGTAAAGACATCGGCGTGTTTGGCCATCTCCTTGACCAGCGCCAATCCGCGCTCGGATTTCAGGTTGACCGTGATCGACCGTTTGTTGGCGTTGTAGATCATGAAGTAATAGGGATCGGCCACGCCGCGGCGGCCGGCCTCGCCGCCATCGGGGTTCTCCACCTTGACGACATCGGCGCCCATCCAGGCGAGCGCCTCGGTGCAGGTGGTCCCGGCCTCGAATTGGGTCAGATCCAGAACCTTGATGCCGGCGAGACAATTCGGCGGTACGGTCGTGCCGTCCATGTCCACTCTCCTCGGAGCGAAGGGCCAAAGATCAGCAAGGCGGATTGGAGATCCGCCCTACTGCAAACCGATGGTTCGTGAGCCTCTCAGTTGAGGCCTTCCGCTGCAAGGCCCGCTGCACCGCCGGGCGCGCCATCATGCGCTCGAAATGCGCGGCGCAATTTTTCGGCAGTTGCATGCCGACGCGCTTGGCGCCCCAGTACTCGACATAGAACAGCGCGGCGTCGGCGGCCGACAGCTCCTTGCCGCCGAGATAGTCCTTGCCCTCGAGCGCCTTGTCGACGACAGCGAAGCCCTTGTCGATCGCCTCGCGCCCCTGCGCCTTGACCTGATCATGGTCGGAGGCCGACGGCGCGAACCGCTCGGTGCGGAAGAGGCGGGTAAAGCCCTGCGAGTGGATCGTGCCGACCACGTACTCCATGACCTCCATCGCGCGGATGATCGGTCTCCTCGTCTTTCGGTATCAGATTGGCCTGCGGGTTTTGTCAGCGCGAGCCAGCGGGCGATCACCGGGAATTCGGTCAGGATCGAACCGTCATCGCGTTCGAGGGTCGGGACCTTCGATTTCGGGTTGATGCCGGTAAAGGGCGGCTTGTATTGCGCGCCCTCGCGGAAATTGACGGCTTCGGCCTGGTAGGGCTTGCCGATTTCTTCGAGCAGGACATGGATGCCGATCGAGCAGGCGCCGGGGGCGTAATAGAGCTTCATCGCGGATCTCCTCGTAGTGGGGTGAAGGAGGCAACGTTCAGACGATGCCTTCGCTGCGCAATGCCTCTACCTCGGCGGCGCCGATGCCGAGCCACCCGCCGAGCACTTCGGCATTGTGCTGGCCCAACAACGGCGACGGCTTGACCTTGGCCGGAGCGCCGTCAAAGCGCACCGGCCAAGCCGGCATCGTGTAGCGCCGGTCGTCGGATGCTCGACATTCTGCATGATGCCGCGCTCGGCAAGCGAGGGATCGTTCATCAGTTCCAGCGTGTCGAACACCGCACCGGCCGGCACGCCGGCCTCGCCGATGATCTTCATCGCCTCTTGCTTGGTGTGCTGGCGGGTCCAGGTGGCGATGATCTCGTCGACCTCGGCCGCGCGCTCGCCGCGCGCCGGCCCGGTGTCGAAGCGCGGGTCGCCGATCAAATCCTCACGGCCGATCACCTTTAACAGCCGCGTCCAGTGCTCGGGATTGGCGCGGCTGGTAAAGACATAGACGTAATCATTAGGTCCGCCGGGCTTGCACGGGTACAGGGCCGAGGGCGCGAGCAGCGGTGCTCGAGCGGCTGCTGCCGCCGCGAATCTGGGCCTTGCCGCTCCCCTGAGTGCGCGAAAACGGCACCCGCATGTAGTGGACCATCGCGTCCTGCATCGCCACCTGCAGCCGCCGGCCTTTGCCGGTGCGGTCGCGCTGGCGCAATGCCGCGAGGATGCTGATCGCCATCAGCATGCCGGTGCCGGTGTCGCCGAACGAGGGGCCGGGTTTGACCGGCGGACGGTCGGCGTCTCCGGTGACGCTGATCGGGCCGCCCGCCGCCTGGGCGATCATGTCGAAGGCGAGGTTCTTCTCATACGGGCTGCCGGTGCCGAAGCCCTTGACCTGGCAATAGATGATGCCGGGGTTGAGCTGTTTGACGGCATCGTAGCCAAGACCGAGTCGCTCGATCGTGCCGGGGGCCATGTTTTCAACCGTGATGTCGGCCTTTTTCAAGAGATCCTTGACGATCTCGAGTCCGCGCGGCGATTTGAGGTTGAGGGTGATCGATTTTTTGTTGGCGTTGAACTGGTGAAAATACCAAGGGTCGTCGTCGGGGTGACCAGGCCGCAGCCGGCGGCCGGGATCGCCGGTCTTCGGGTTCTCGATCTTGACGACCTCGGCGCCCAGCCAAGCCAGCGCCTCGGTGCAGGACGGACCCGCCTCGAACTGAGTGAAGTCCACGACCCGCACGCCTGCAAGACAATCGAGTTCCATGCCCTCTATCGCCGCCATCGCTCATCACTCCTCCCGGAAAATTCCTGTCGTCACTATAGCGCGCCGGATAAAGCCGCGGGAACCAGTTCGGCGCCTCGCGTAGCGGATTGCCAGAAAGCGCAGCCTCGGCGACAGTGCCGCGAATGTAGAACCGGAGGCGGGCATGGAGATTATCGGGCGCATCGCGGAATTCCACGACGAATTGACGGAATGGCGGCACGACATCCATGCCCATCCCGAACTCGGCTTCGAGGAGCACCGAACTTCCGATTTTGTTGCGCAAAGGCTAGCCGAGTTCGGATGCGAGGTGTTCCGCGGCATCGGCAAGACCGGCGTCGTTGCCCGGCTGCGGGCCGGCAATTCGTCGCGTTCGGTCGGACTGCGGGCCGATATGGATTGCCTGCCGATCGAGGAGGCGACCAACTTCACCTATCGCTCGCAAAATGCCGGCCGCATGCACGCCTGCGGCCATGACGGCCACACGACAATGTTGCTCGGCGCCGCCCGCTACCTCGCAGAGACGCGCCATTTCGACGGCACCGTGCATCTGATCTTTCAGCCGGCGGAGGAAGGGCTCGGCGGCGGCAAGGCGATGGTCGAAGACGGCCTGTTCGACCGCTTCCCGTGTGATTCGATTTTCGGCATGCACAACCGCCCGGGGCTGGAGGTCGGCAAGATTCCAGATCCGCACCGGCGCGATGATGGCAGGCGGCGCCTATTTCGACATCACCGTCAACGGCCGCGGCGCGCATGGCGCCCGACCGGAAGCCGGGATCGACCCGGTCGTGACCGCAAGCCATATCGCGATCGCCTTGCAAACGATCGTGTCACGCAACGTACGGCCGGTTGATACCGCGGTCGTCAGCGTCACCCAGATCCACGCCGGCGAGGCCTACAACGTTATCCCCGAACATGCGGCGATTCGCGGCACCGCGCGCTGTTTCAGTAAAGAGACGATGGCGCTGATCGAACGGAACATGCACCGCATCGCCTCGGGTGTGGCGAGTGGATTTGGGGCCACCGCCGAGCTCGATTTCCGCATCATTTTTCCGCCGCTGGTTAACGACGCAACCGAGGCTGGCTTTATCGCCGATGTCGCCGCCGATCTGGTCGGCGCCGACAACGTCAACCGCGAGGGTGGATTGGTGATGGCCTCGGAAGATTTTTCCTACATGCTCGAACGCCGCCCAGGCGCCTACATCCAAATCGGCAACGGCGACGGTATCGGCGGGTGCGAAGTCCACAACCCCGGCTACGATTTCAACGATGCGGCGTTGCCGCTGGGCGCCAGCCTGTTTGCCAGACTGGCCGAGCGGAAACTGGCGCGGACCTGACGAGCCTCTGCGCGGGGACGAATGAGGGCGACTACGCCGGTGCCGGAATCGCGCGTTGGTTGTACATGATCTTGCGCATCTGCTCCCGCTCGCGCGGCGGTCAGGGTGGCTGGGTCGACGCGCAGATTGTTGCCGGTCTCCATGCCGCGCTTGACCGCCGGGCGGTTGCCGATCTCGTCGAACCAGCGCTTGAAGTGTTTGAACTCGCTGATGTCCTGGCCCTGGCCTTCCCAGCCGACAGTCCATGGGTAGGAGATCATGTCGGCGATCGTGTACTCGTCGCCAGCGAGATACTTGCGGTCATAGAGACGGTTGTTCATGACGCCGTAGAGGCGGTTGGCCTCGTCGGTGAAGCGGCGGATCGCATAGGTCAGGTCGCCCGCATCGGGGCCGGCCCGGCGGAAATGGCCGCACTCGCCGAGTTTCGGGCCCTGATTGGCCATCTGCCAGATCACCCACTGGGTGACCTCGTATTTACCGCGCAAATCCTGCGGGAAGAAACGGCCCTCTTTCTCCCCAAGATACATCATGATGGCGCCCGACTCGAAGATGCTGATCGGTGCGCCGCCGCCCTTTGGATTGTGGTCTACCAGAACCGGCATGCGGTGGTTGGGGTTGATCTTCAGAAATTCGGGCTTGAATTGGTCGCCGCGCCCGATGTTGCACGGCACGAGATTGTAGTCGAGGCCCAATTCCTCGAGCAGGATCGTGACTTTCTTGCCGTTCGGGGTCGGCCAAAAATGGAGATCGAGCATCACTGCGTCCTTTCGCTTTGAGGCTGGTGAACGTCATCATCGGCCATCATCGGGCCTGGCCAGTAAACTTAACGGCTCGCCAACCCCCTGTCACTGCGGTGCAAGCCGCGTCGTTCTGCGGGCTGTTTCAGACGCGAAACTCCGGCAATCGCGCGACGGCTAAAGGTCGGTCTCGGTCGTCTGACCGGGGAACAAAGTGGCGCGGCTCCATCCCGACCAGTCGCCGGCGACCGGATTGTTCGGGTCGCGATCATGGCGCCAGCAAATGGTTTCGGCGTTTGGCGCGACGACATCGTGCGAGTGCCCCTTGGTCATGACGAAGTTGTCGGTGGCGACGTAGCCGTTCTGCCGGTCATCGCAATCGCTGCTCCTGGTTATCACCGCCTGGACATTGACCCGATCCCAGGTCGGGTTGTCGAGGGTCAGGGTCGCCGAGTGGCTCGATCCCGAAGAGCAGCCGGAAACCATCAGCAGCGCCGCGACCAAGGCCAGATATCGCATTCCCCAATCTCCCTCCGCTGGACACTAGAGCAGATACGGTCGCCGGTCGCCGCCGCGCAAGGGGAATTGCCGGTTCGCCGTGGCGGCGCGCCGGCGAAAACTGGAACGGGAGGATGTTTCTTAGCGCCCGGCCGGGCTCCACGGCCATCGCAGCGGCGGCACGGAATAAATCGTCCAAACCACTGGTCTGGACCGGCACCAACACCACGCCATTGAGGAGAGAGAGATGGCCGATCGTACACGCCGCGGGATCGCCGGGCGCCACGCGGCATCAACCGCCGGGGCCTGTTGAAGTGCATGAGCTTGGGCCGGCACCGGCGTCGTTTGGAGCTTGACCGGCGGGGTGCCGCGCACCATTGGGCTGATCGGCTCGGCCGCCGCGGCAGAGACCCCGCCGGCCGATCTGACCTTTGTGCAGATCAGCGACAGCCATATCGGCTTTCACTTGCCGCCGAACCCGGACCCGACCGCCACGCTCGGCGAGGCGATCGCCAAGATCAAGGCTATGCCAACCCAGCCCGCCTTCATGGTCCATACCGGCGACATCAGCCACCTGTCGAAGGAAGAGCAGTGGGACACTGCCGATCAGGTCATCAAGGGAGCGAACAAGCAGGTTTTCTTTATTCCCGGCGAGCACGACGTGGCCGACGCCGACAATGGCAAGGCCTATCTCGCCCGCTACGGCAAGAATACCCAGGGCAAGGGCTGGTACAGCTTTGACATGGCCGGCGTCCATTTTATCGGGCTGATCAACGTCTTTGATTTTCAGCCAGGGTTCAAATCCGCCGGCCTCGCCACCTTGGGCGATGACCAGCTCGAATGGCTGGAGAAGGATGTTGCCGGCCGTTCGGCCAGCACCCCGATCGTCGTCCTCGCCCACCTGCCGATGTGGACGATCTACGAGAAGTGGGGCTGGGGCACCGCCGACGCCGGACGCGCGCTCGGTTATTTGAAGCGCTTTGGTTCGGTCACGGTATTGAACGGCCACATCCACCAGATCATCCAAAAGGTCGAAGGCAACGTGACCTTCCATACTGCGGCCTCGACCGCCTTCCCGCAGCCGGCGCCGGGGACCGCCCCCGCTCCCGGCCCGATGAAGCAGGTGCCAGCCGGCGAGCTGCGCAAATATCTCGGCGTCAGGACCGTCGATTACGTCGCCAGCAAGGGCGCGCCGGCGCTGATCGACAGTACGCTCGTCGCGTGAGGGAGAATTACCATGTCAACGAGCGGAAACCCGATGCCGCGCCGCGACCGTTTCGCCCTGATCTTCGGCGCGATCGGTACGACGGCGCTGCTCGCCGCCGGCCTGCCAAGTCTCGGCATCGCCGGCGGCGCGGTGGTCGATGCCGCAGCGAAAGCGGTCACGATCAAGATCGATAACTTCGCCTTCGCCCCGCCGGATCTCACCATCGCTGCCGGTACGACAGTGACCTGGAAGAACGACGATGGCGAAGTGCACAAGGTGCAGGACGACCACAAAGGATTCTCCTCGGCGGCGCTCGACACCGACGACAGCTTCTCCCACACCTTCGCGACCCCCGGGGTCTACCATTATTTCTGCTCGATCCACCCGTATATGGTGGGCAAGATTGTCGTCAAACCTGCCCGTCCCGCATCCTAAGGGCGAAGCGGGAGGCGAGCTATGTGGGAGCATCCCGACTCACGCCGGGCTCGGCAAGCGCGACGTGATCGGCGCCTGGCTCGTCTGCCTGGGAATCGCGCGTCGGGTGTTTCAGCTTGCTGGCCGCGGCGAGCCCCGACGGCGGCGTCGCGCCCGCGGCATTGATCAACCCGGGTCCGATCGCTACGGTGGCCGCCGTCCAAGACCATCGCCCGGGGAGATGTTGAAATGCCCGACGACGCCCGCCGACCCGTCATCGACAAGTCGCGCATGCCGAGCCGGCACGTGACGGTCGGCCCCGAGCGGGCGCCGCACCGCGCCTTTCTCTATTCGATGGGCCTGACCGACGAGCAGATCGCCCAGCCGCTGGTCGGCGTCGCCACGACCTGGAACGAGTCGGCGCCGTGCAACATCTCGCTGTCGCGCCAGGCGCAGGCGGCGAAAAAGGGCGTCGCGGCCAGCGCGCGGCACGCCGCGCGAGTTCACCACGATCACCGTCACCGACGGCATCGCGATGGGCCACGAGGGAATGAAATCGTCGCTGGTCAGCCGCGAGGTCATCGCCGACTCGGTCGAGTTGTCGATGCGCGGGCATTGCTACGACGCGCTCGTCGGCCTCGCCGGCTGCGACAAGTCCCTGCCCGGGCTGATGATGGCGATGCTGCGGCTCAACGTGCCGTCGGTCTTCATGTATGGCGGCTCGATCCTGCCCGGCCGCTTCAAGGGCCATGACGTGACGATCGGCGACGTGTTCGAGGCGGTCGGCTCGCACAATGTCGGCTCGCTGACCGACGAGGAACTGCACGAGCTCGAATGCGTCGCCTGCCCCTCGGCCGGGTCTTGCGGCGGGCTGTTCACCGCCAACACGATGGCCTGCGTCTCCGAGGCGATCGGGCTCGCCTTGCCCGGCTCGGCCGGCGCGCCGGCACCCTACGATTCGCGCGACGCCTATGCCGAGGCATCGGGCCAGGCGGTCATGGAATTGCTGCGCCGCAACATTCGGCCGCGCGACATCGTCACCCGCGAGGCGGTCGAGAACGCCGCGATGGTGGCGACCGCGGCCGGCGGCTCGACCAATGCCGGCCTGCACATCCCGGCGATCGCCCACGAGGCCGGGATCGATTTCACCTTGCACGATTTCGGCGAGATCTCGAAGCGGACCCCCTATATCGGCGATCTGAAGCCGGGCGGCCGCTATGTGATGAAGGATTTGCACGATGTCGGCGGCGTGCCGGTGCTGATGAAGGCGTTGCTCGACGGCGGCTACCTGCATGGCGACTGCATGACCGTCACCGGCAAGACCGTCGCCGAAAACCTGCGCGACGTCGTGTTTCCGACCGGGCAGGATGTCGTGGTGCCGACCTCGCGGCCATTGGCGCCGACCGGCGGCCATGTCGTCCTCAAAGGCAATCTCGCGCCGCAGGGCGCGATCGTAAAGGTCGCCGGCATGAAGACCGAGCTTCGCTTTACCGGGCCGGCGCGGTGCTTCGATTGCGAGGAGGATGCCTTCGCCGCGGTCGAGGCGCGCCGCTACAAGGAAGGCGACGTGATCGTCATCCGCTACGAGGGGCCGCGCGGCGGGCCGGGCATGCGCGAGATGCTGTCGACGACGGCGGCGATCTACGGCCAGGGGATGGGCGAGAAGGTCGCGCTGATCACCGACGGGCGCTTTTCGGGCGCGACGCACGGCTTCTGCGTCGGCCATGTCGGGCCGGAGGCGGCGGTCGGCGGGCCGATCGGGCTATTGCGCGACGGCGACATGATCACGATCGACGCCAAGGCCGGCACGATCGATGTGGCGCTGAGCGACGCCGAGCTCGCCGAGCGCCGCCGGGCGTGGACGCCGCGCCGCAACAACTACCAGTCGGGCTGCCTGTGGCGCTACGCGCAGACCGTCGGCGACGCCGAGAAGGGCGCCGTCACCCACCCCGGCGCCCGCGCCGAAACCCACACCTACGCCGACATTTAGCCGGGGTTTAGGTCTTCTCGATGTTCCACATGAAGATTGCTGGGGCGCTGATGTAGCCCTTGATGTTCTTGCGCAGGGCGGTCTTGGTAAAAAATTGCCCGGTTGGAACATACGGCACGACCTCAAAGGCCCGCGCTTGAATCTTGTCGGCGATCTGTTGGCGGGCTTCGCTGTCGCTCGCCTTGAGCCATTGCGTCCGCAATTCTTCGAGCTTGTCGTCGCTCGGCCAGCCGAACCAGGCCTTATCGCCATTAGCGCGCAGCATGACATTGACCGAGGGGTCCAGCGTGTCGGAGCCGACCCAGCCGGTCTCGAACATGTTCCAGCCACCCTCGGCGGGCGGCTTTTTCGAGGCACGGCGCGTCACGACCGTGCCCCAGTCGCTGACCACGTACTCTACGTTGAGGCCGAGCTTCTTCAACAAATCGTTCGCGACTAGCGCTTCGGCATGGATCAGAGGCTGGTCGACGGCATCGAGCACGATGATCTTTTCGCCCTTGTACCCGGCTTCTGCGATCAGCTTTTTGGCCGCCTCGAAATCGCGCTTACCGGTCAAGGCTACCGAGCCGGCTGTGCTGGCCATTGGCGTCCCGCAGGTGAAGAAAGACGGGCACACCTTCCAGTTTTTCGGGTCTCCGACGAAGGCTGTCATGAAATCGGCCTGGCTCGTCACCATCATCACCGCCTGGCGCATCTTTACGTTGTCGAATGGCGGATAGAGCCAATTGAAGCGCAGACACCCGGTCCCGCCGAGTGGATCCAACGGCGCCAGGACAATGTCGGAATTGGCGGCGAGAACGGGCCAAAGGTCAGCGGGCGGATTTTCCCACCAATCGGCCTCGCCGCTGCCGAGCGCCGCAGCGGCAGTCGAATGCTCAGGAAGATAGAGCCACTCGACGCGGTCGACCTTGACCACCTTCCCGCCGGAGGCCCAGTTCGGCGGCTCGCTGCGCGGCACGTAATCGGTATTCTTGACGTAGACCGCTTTATTGCCGGGCTCGAATTCATTCTTGCACGAATTTGAACGGGCCCGAACCGACCATCTCGGTGAGCTGCTTGAACGCGTCGGTGTTGGCAAGCCGCTCGGGCATGATGAACGGCGCCAGGCTCGACACCTTGGCGATGCCGTCGATCAAAAGCGCGAACGGCTCCTTCAGATGGATCGTGAAACTCTTGTCGTCACCGCTTTTCATCTCGTCGATCACGGTCGCGAGCGTCTGGCCGAGGGTATCGCGCGCCATCCAGCGCTTGAGCGAGGCGACGCAATCGATGCCGCGGACCGGCTGCCCGTCATGGAATTTGAGGCCGTCGCGCAGGGCGAAGCTGTAGAGAAGCTTATCGGGCGAAATGCTGTAATCGCCGACCATCTGCGGATGTGGCAGGAACTTGTCGTCGATCGCGAACAGCGTGTCGAACACCATGTAGCCGTGATTGCGGGTGATGTAAGCCGTCGTCCAAATCGGATCGAGCACGCGCAAATCAGACTGGGCGATAAATCGCAAGGTCTTGTCGTCGGCGGCAGCCCGCGCGCGCCGTCCGATGCCGGAGATCGCGATCGCCGCCCCTCCCGCGCCCGCCGCAAATTCGCGCCGCGTCATCCCACCAGCCATCTGTTCCTCCGCCGTGTGCGCTCGACAGCCCGGCGAAATCCAGACCGCGCCCACCAAACTGGCGCAGACCAGCTTACACTTTTATGACTTTCCACACAAAGAGCTCACAGCTATCGAAAAGCCTTTGACATTTTTGTGAAGGGCGTTCAGCGGGCTGGTGTGCCGGGCTCCTTGTCGCCCAGCCGCAATAGCGGGACCAGAACGAGGATCAGCGCAGTCGACCCCGCGGAAACCAGGATCAGCGGGTCGAGGTGACGGTGGAACGGATGTTCGTACAGAAACGAACCGATGTTGTTGGACAAAGCCGATGACAAATTGAGCAACGACATCAAAGCGGCAAAGGCAAACCCTTCGGCCCGCTTCGGACAGTAATCGGCAGCCAGGGTCAGGGTCGCGACAAAGGCGATCATGCCCGCTGCACCGCTGAAGAAATTGATCAACGCGGCGGCGACTTCGGTCGACATCAGCAGGAACGCCGCCGTCGTCACTGCACCGAACACGATGCTGAAATTGAGTAGCCTCCGCGAGCTCATCCCCTTCAGCAGCTTTCGATAGAACAGGGCGCCGACGATCCAGCCCGCGGAGTTGATCGCGCCGAGAATGCCGATATAGTCCTGCGAGAATTTCAAGTGGTCGGTCATGTGGTAATAAAGCGGCGTGCCGAACCCCGGATTGAGATAATATAAAAACAGGAATGATCCAATCACCCACAAATCCCTGAGGGTAAAAACGGCCAACAGCCCCCGGAACGTCCGCTTCATTTCAGCGAAGTCGAGGCGGCTCGGAGCTTCGTCAATCAGCAACAACGCCGCGAAGATCGCCGCCAGAGGGGCAAATGCGATGATCGCCGCCGCGGCATGTAAGGCACCTGCCGGCCCCAGCTGCTCGACCAGTTCGCCGCCGATAAAGGCGCTGGCCATCGCCGCAATGTTGAACCACAGCCATTGCTGATTGACGAAGGCATCGCTGGCGCGCAGCCGCTGGCCGTTCTCGACCAGCAGTGCGCCACACAAAGTGCTTGAGATCGCCATCGCGTAGGCGGTCAGCAGCAGTAAAGACACGAGCGGCCCCGGCGCGGTAATCCGCGTGACTGCGAAATAAGCGCCGGTGGCAGCAGCGTTGGCGAGGACCAGGTAGGCCTTGCGGCGATAACCGAACAGCGGCACGAAGTCCGAAACGATCCCGTACACCGGCTTGATGATCCACGGAAGGTTCAGGACCGTCAGATAAGCGGTCACCTGGACCGGGGTCCAGCCGTAGATCTGCTTCAGAAAATAGTTGAGCGGCTGGGCTATCAGGCCGCCGGTCTGGCCGAGCCCTTCGACGATATAGACCAGGGCGAAAAACAGCATCAGCCGGCTGATCTGCCGGCGCTCCGACGGGGGCTCGGCGGTTAGCGCCGACGCGCCCTCACCTCGATCAACGGGAAGGGACAAACCGATCTTTTGAGACAAGCTGTCCCGACTCTCGATCGCTAAACGACGCGCCTATTTAATCGCGACGATGGCTTCGATTTCGACCGGGATGCCGCCCGGCAACGAACTCATCCCGACCGCCGAGCGCGCGTGCCGGCCATGTTCGTCAAACACCTCGACGAAAAGGTCCGAGCAGCCGTTGACGACTTTGGGGTGGTCTTCAAAATCCGGGGCGGCGTTGACCATGCCCAATACCTTGACGATGTCCACGACCCGGTCAAGATCGCCGCCCAGCGCATCCCGCATTGCCGCGATCAGCATCAGCCCGACTCCGCGGGCGTGGCGGTAACCCTCATCGACCGACATGCCGGCGCCGAGCTTGCCGCGCGGCATCTTGCCGTCGATTTCAGGCGGACCCTTGCCGGAGAGATAAAGCAGATTGCCGATACGCTTGGCGTGGACGTAGTTCCCAATCGGCCTCCCGGTCTTGGGGAGCGTAATCCCCAAATCGCTCAGCCGTTGCTCGATCTTCATCGTCCCGTCTCCGCAGCCGCTCGCGGCGCATCATAGCCAAAAGCCGTCGCGGTTTCAGCGGCAACGGTATTCCGCGATCTCGGCGCTGCCGTCCCGAGCTTCGGAGACCAGCTCGGTGGATTTCTGCCACGACCCGCAGTGTAGCTGGGCGACTTGGTCCGCCGCGGCCGATGGGGTTGTGTCCGGGTACCAGCGCAAAGAGATCTCCGTGGGCGACTGGCTGAGCGTCCAGGGCGTCCAGGGCGTCCAGGGCGGCCCGTTGCACCCGGCCAGAGCAGCCAATGCTGCAATCCCCGCAGCCCCTATCGCTACGCCCAGCTTCGACATCGGCACCTCGCTGGCTTTGCTTTCGGGTCGGTCGCCTTTCCGCTAACGCCGAGCAGGCGTCGATGGTTCACCCGCGACGCTGATCGCCGGAATAACCCGGCGCGGGTCACTTTTCCGGCATGCCGGCTTTTCGCAGTCCGGGGAAATAGGTGGCCTCGGCAAAGGCCCGGATCTTCGGGTTGTCGTATAAGCTCGATTTTTCGACTTGCGCCAGGGTCGCATAACCCGGGCTCAGCTGCTGCGCTTCGGCAAGCTCCTTATGGGCGCGCTCGGTATCGCCTTTGAGTGCGTAAGCGGCTGCGAGATAGGCATGGACAAACGGCAGGCGGGCATTCTCATTGCGCGCTTGTTCCAGCCAGACGAGCGCCTCGTCGGTCTGCGACTGGAGCAGCTTCGCGACACCGACCCGACCATGCCATACGGCAATGCCGGGCTCGTGCGGACTGAGACGGATGGCCTCCTCAAAATAAGGTTCCACCGCATCGACCGATCCGGTCAGAAACTTACACCAGCCGAGATGGGCATAAAGAGGGGCGCGGCTGCGATCCAGGGCGATCGAGGTTTCATATTCGGGAATGGCTTCTGCGCAGCGCCCTTCCGCACGGAGCAACTGCGCCTTTGCGGCATGCGCCATCGGGCTGTTGGGCGCCGCTGCCAGCGCCTCTTCCGCCAGCTGTCGCGCGCGGCGTAGGTCGACGCTCGGAAAATCGCTGAGCTCGTCGAGGACCCTGACCGCCAGCACGACCGCGAGCCAAGCCTGCGCGTCGGCGGCGTGCGGATCGAGCGCGTGTGCGGTCTCGAAGTCGCGTACGGCCTCGTCATAGTTTTCACGCGAGATCGGCTTGGTCAGCTGGGCGCGCCCGCGCAGAATATAGTCGAGCGCGTCGGGATGGGCGATCGGACGGCCAGCTTCGGCGATTGCCAACTGCGATTGGAGCGCGCGGGCGATCCGCTCGGTGATCTCGTTCTGCAGCGCGAACAGATCGCCGAGGTCGCGGTCGAACCGTTCCGCCCAGAGCTGCCGGTCGGTTGCGGCATCGACCAATTGCACGTTGACTCGAACCTCTTTGGCCGAGCGCTGAACACTGCCTTCAAGGACGTAGCGCACGTCGAGCTCGCGCCCGATCTTCTTGGCGTCGACCGCTTTCCCCTTGTAGGAGAAGGCTGTGTTGCGGGCGATCACCACGCTGCCTTCGATCCGCGACAAATCGGTCGTCAGATCGTCGGTGATGCCGTCTGCAAAATATTCCTGGTCCGGGTCGTTGCTGAGGTTGGTAAAGGGCAGTACCACTATTGACAGCCGAGGCGCCGACACAGTGGTTACCGCCGGCGGCCCCGACCGCAGCCACCACGCTGCGCCAGCCGCGATCAACGCGAGGACGGCGACGGCCGCCAAACCAATAACGAAACGTCGCCCTCGCCATCCGCGGGTCCCGACTGCCAAAGCCGACGACTGACCAAAGCTCTCGTCGACCTTGAAAGCGCGCACCGGCTCGGCGATGTTTTTTACGCGCTGCTCGCCGAGCGTGGTAAAGCCGACCGGCAATCTCGTTCCGATCTGATCGCGCACGGCGCCGGACAGACAAACCCCGCCGGGCTCGGCCAGGGCCTCTAGCCGGGCAGCGATGTTGACGCTGTCGCCGTAGAGGTTAGATCCTTCGACGATCACGTCACCGACATGGACGCCGATGCGGAACCGCATTTGTTCTTCCGGGACGCGGTTGGCATTTTCCTCGGCGATCGCCTGCTGCACCGCGACCGCGCATTCGACGGCATCGACGGCACTGGCGAAATCCGCGATTACGCTGTCGCCAGCGGTATTGAAAATACGACCATGATGGACCTCGACCAGATGGTCGAGGATTGCCCGATAGGCTTGCAGCTGGCGCAAGGTGCCAACCTCGTCGACGCCCATCAGCCGGCTGTACTCGGCGACGTCGGCGGCAAAGATGGCCGCGAGCTTCCGCTCGACCCCTTGGCCTTCTACCACTTGGCTCTCCTCAAGGGCGCTCCCCCAGGAAACGATCCGGTTCAGCGCAGATAATATAACATTTTTATTGGCTATCAGACCACTCGACTCGGCGCCGCCGGGATTGCCCATTCCGGGAGAGAGGCGATGACGCGTGATTTCGACGGTTACGTTGCCGACATTCCCTATCTGCGCGACTTCAAGCCGATGCTGGCTCCTGCCTGGCTCGACCATGTGGCGCTCGTCTGCGGGGTCGATCCACCCATGCGCGCGAACGGCTTCGCTTGGTGCGATCTCGGCTGTGGCCAGGGAGTGACCGCAGCGATCCTCGCCGCTACCCATCCGCGCGGAACCTTTCACGGCATCGACATGATGCCGGTGCATATCGAGCACGCCCGGCGGCTCGCAGCAGAAGCGACGATCGCGAATGTGCGCTTTCACCCTGTCGATTTCGCCACCGCGATCGGTCTCGACTTGCCGCGGTTCGATTACCTCGTCGCCCACGGCGTCTACAGCTGGGTCGACGTCGAAAACCAAGCCGCGTTGCGGCGGTTCATCGACCGCCACCTCAAACCCGGCGGGCTCATTTATGTCAGCTACAATGCGATGCCGGGATGGGTATCGGACCTACCGTTTCAGCGCCTGGTTTGCGAACTCAGTCGGACCTTCCCCGGCGATAGCGCCGGGCGCTTTACCGCCGCAGCCGCGATCATCCGCGTGCTCGCCACAGCCGGGGTGCCGGCACTGGCGCCGAGCCTTACCCTCGCTGAGCTGAAAGCGCGCCCGGAAGACTACACCCCGGCCTATCTTGTCCACGAATTCATGCACGCTGCCTGGCAGCCGCTCTATGTAACCGAGGTGCGCGCGGCGATGGCGACGATCGGCCTCGCTCCAGTAGGCTCCGCGACCCTGATCGAGAACTTCGATCGGCTGGCGCTCAGCGACAGCGCGCGTGAGACGTTGGCGTGCATCGCCGACCCGGATCTTCGCGAGCTGACCCGCGATTTCTTCCTCGACCAGCGACTGCGCTGCGATGTTTTCCACCGCGGAAATCGGCGCCTGGACCCGGAGGAGCGCGCTGCCCTACTGCTGGGGAGGACTTACGCGCTGGCCCGCCCCGCCGCCGCGATCAGCTATGCGACCACGACACCGGCCGGCCCTCGCGCCTGTGACACACCGACGGCGCGGAGCATCGTCGCCGCGCTGCTGTCTGGCCCACGCCCACTCACCGGCCTCGCACCCCCGGCAGACCTGCTCGAAAATGCGCTGACCCTGTGCGCAGCCGGCGACGCGATGCCGGTCGAGGCCAGCCGTGAGCCGGTTGCAAAACTCAATCGTGCGATCTGGCAACGGCTCGATGGCCTCGAAGAGATCCGCTGGCTCGCCATGCCCTGCGGCACCGCTCTCGAAACCGACCGCGGCCTGCTGCGCTTGCTGCGCGACGGCGCAAAAATCGATGACGAACTCTACCCCGGCTGGCGCGGGTTCCTCGCTTCACATGGCGTCTTTGCTCAATAGAGTACCGACGGCAGATAGGCGCCGGCCGGCTCGTTATAGAGACCGACGGTCATCAGGGTCATCTGATGCACGAGGCGCAGGCCCGCGCTGTAGACACCAGCGAAACAGCTCGCCATTGCGCGTCGGCACCAGAAACCCGCCGCCCTCAAAGCTGGGTGCGGCGCCGATCAGTGCCTGCAAACCTTGGTTCGTCTCGGCGACGGCATGGCCGAAAAATGCGATCTCGCTGGCATAGGCGATGATCCTGCCGAGATGCTCGACGATGCGCGCGGTGCCCTGGCCGATCGCATCGCGCAGTTCGCCCTCGCGGTCGTGGCCGTGGACCTGCCGGCAAAGTGCATTGCACGCCACGAGATCCGCTGCGACCGCCGGGCGCACATCATAGCCGGGCAAGCGGATGCCCAATCGGGGGCCTTCCATTTTCGAGCATGGCTCGCGGCTGTCGAAGCCGAGCTTGGTATAGAGACACAATGACCGGTTGTGATAGGCCGATTGCAGCAGCCTGACCCCGGCGGCGCGGCGCCCCGCTTCACGTTCCATGACCGCGACCATCAGCCGGCGGCCGATCGATTGGTTTTGCACCGCCGGATCGACGCGTGATCGGGCCGATGCCGACGATGGCGCCGCGCTCGTCGACGAAGTTGCTGCCGACGATCGCACCATCCTGCTCGGCGATAACCGAGTAAAAGCCGCGATGCGACAGCAACGTCTTCATCAGCCCGACCGCAACTTCCGGCGAGGGGAAATCCCACGGGAAATTATGCTGGCTCGAGATCGCCTTGAAAGCCTCGAACGCGACCACGCCGCAAGACTTCGGCATCCGCGGGCGTGCCCGGACGCAGGATCATCGCCATTGCTGCCCCTCCCCGCTAGTTTCCTGGGTTGTAGCGCAAATCGGTGAATAAATTTGCAAGTTTGGCAAGCCCGGCGATTGGTCCGCACTTGCTCTCGGCGCGCCATCGGCGGATTATCGCATCCGGCTTGCCGCCGCCACGGCGCAGTGTTGTTTGATTTCGATGTAGAGGAGTCCACCCGATGCTGTCACCCGAAGACAACGAACTGGTAACCCGTATCGGGCCAGAGACGCCGATGGGCGAGGTGCATGCGGCGCTATTGGATCCCGGCGCTGCTGACGCGTGAATTGCCCGAGCCGGATTGCGCGCCGGTCCGCGTTCAGCTCCTCGGCGAAAAGCTCGTCGGGTTTCGCGATAGTGAGGGCCGGATCGGACTCGTCGACGAGTTCTGCCCGCATCGCCGCGCGTCCTTGTGGTTCGGCCGCAACGAGGAAGCCGGATTGCGCTGCGTCTATCACGGCTGGAAATTCGACGTCGACGGCAAGTGCGTCGAGCAGATGAACGAGCCCGAGCCATTCTGCAGCAAGGTCCGGCTGACCGCCTATCCGACGGTCGAGATGGGCGGCGTGATCTGGGCGTATATGGGGCCGCGCGACAAGATGCCCGCTCCACCCGGCCTTCGAATGGACGCAGGTGCCGGAAACCCACCGCCACGTCTCGAAGGTGTGGGAGGAGTGCAACTGGCTGCAGGCGCTCGAAGGCGGCATCGACACCTCGCACGCACCGATCCTGCATCGCACGATCACCCCGAACACCACCCGCCCCGGCATCCCGGTGCAAGGACCGTTTGTTCGCGGCCGGGCGCCGCTGCTCGAAGTCGACGTCACCGATTACGGCTACCGCTATGTCGGGATCCGGCCGCTCGACGAAGACAAGACCTATGTCCGCTCCTACCATTTCGTCATGCCGTTCACCCAGATCCGGCCGCAGCAACTCGGACGCGCGCTGGGCGGCGGTGACCGCACCAATATCGCCGGGCATATCTGGGTCCCGATCGACGACGAGAACTGCATGGTCTGGAACTGGATGTACAGCTTTGGCGAAGAGGGCCTAAGCGACGACGACCGGATGGAGCGCGGCAATGGCAACGGCCCCGACTATGTCGAGACCTCGGGCGAGTTCCGCTCGTTCCGCAACAAGCGCAACAACTGGATGATCGACCGCCAGGTCCAGAAGCACGAGACCTTTACCGGCATCGACGGCATCAACACCCAGGACCGCGCGGTGCAGGAGGGCATGGGGCCGATCGTCGACCGCTCCAAGGAGCATCTGGGACCGGCCGACCGGGCGATCATCGCCACTAGGCGATTGCTGCTCGACGCGGTCAAGACCGTACAGGCGGGCGGCAACCCGCCGGGGGTCGACACCAGCTACTATTCGGCGCGGGCGATCGAAAAGATCTTTCCGCGGCAGGAAACCTGGCGCGAGACCGTGTTGCCCGAGATGTACGCCGAAGAGCTCCCGGTCGCGGCCAAATAGCAGCGGCAGCTTAAGACTTCGCTTACCTCAAGCTGCGAGGCTTCCACCCGCGACCGTCCGGTAAGCGCCGGACCGCCACGCCGGGAGAGCCGAGAGCATCGCGCCGGTTGATCATCTATCGGGACGCGCTATAGGGCGGACAGCGGCTTGGTCGTGGCCCGGGCGGCTGCTTCCCTCGTGGCCGCTGATCGTGGCACTCCTCGCTATCGGCCGGGCATTGGCCCAGCCCGCGGGCGCTGCTGCACGACCCCGATACCTATCTGCACATCGCCGCCGGCCGCTGGATGCTGGCTCACGGCGCGCTGCCGATCCGAGACCCGTTCTCCTACACCTTCGCCGGCGCGCGGTGGATCCCACACGAATGGCTGGCCGAGATCGTGCTGGCGGCGGTCTATCGCGCTGCCGGTTGGAGTGGGCTGGTGCTGCTGACCATCGCCTGCTTTGCCATCGGCTTGGCGTTACTGACCCGCTTCTTGCTGCGCTGGGCCGAGCCCTTCTCGGCATTGATCGCAGTGGCGCTCGCCGCGACCCTGGTCGAAAGCCATCTGTTGGCCCGGCCGCATTTGTTGGCATTGCCATTGCTGGTAGTGTGGGCGGGCGCGCTCTTCGCGGCGCGAGACACCGGCTCGGCGCCACCTTTTCGCCTGCTGCCGCTGATGGTGCTGTGGGCCAATCTGCACGACAGCTATTTGTTCGGGCCTCTGCTCGCCTTCTACCTTGCGGCGGAGGCGGTGCTCGCCGGGCCGCGCTGGCTCGAGGCGCGTCGCTGGGGCTTGTTCGCCGGCCTCGCGCTTGCCGCCGCCCTTGCGACGCCGAACGGCATCGCCGGCCTCGTCGAGCCGTTCCGGCTGATGGCAATGCCGGCGCTGCAATCCTCGTTCATCGAGTGGCGCAGCCCGGACTTCCAGAATTTTCAGCCGCTCGAAATCATCTTGCTGGGATTGATCGCGCTCGGCTTGACGAGTGGGGTCAAGGTGCCGTTGACGCGAGTGCTGGTGCTGGTGGGCCTATGCTACATGGCGCTCGCCCACACCCGCCATGCCGATCTTCTCGGCCTCGTTGGCCCGCTCGCTGTCGCCGGATCATTAGGGCCGCAATTAGCCGCTCGAATCCGCTCGGCTCCGGTCTCGTGGGTCAGCCGCGCCGCCGCTCGCCTTGCCGCGCCGGCCGCCGCGCCGGCGGTAACACTGATTTTCGCCGTTGCGCTGGCGTTAAGCTTGCCATTGGTGCTGCGGCCGATCGTGCGCACCGAGGATGCGGTGACCCCGGCATCGGCCCTCGTCGCCGCAGCGCGGCTGGGGCTGTCGGGACGGCTCTTCAACAGCGAGGTCTTCGGCGGTTACCTGGTCTTTCGCGGCGTCCAAACCTTTATCGACGGCCGCATCGAGCTGTTCGGCAACGCGTTTCTCGCCAACTACCTCGATGCCGAAAACGGCGACGAACGCGTTGTCCGCAACCTCCTCGACCACTGGAAAATCGGCTGGACGTTGCTGGAGCCGCGACAACGTGCGGTCGGCTGTCTTGACCATCTGCCGGGTTGGCGGCGCGTTTACGGGGACGCGCGCGCCGTTATCTACGTTCGCACCGCCCGACAAGCCGGCGAACCGCCGCCGTGAGCGTCGAGGCCTACCTAATCTCCGCCTAAGGCGTCGATTTCGGCGTCTTCCGGGAAACGTCCTAGCTGTTTCTTGGAAAAGGCGAGCTTTCCGTCGACGGTGATCTCGAACACGCCGGCGACACCCTTAACCAGCTCGACCTCGGCGCCATACTTCTCTTCGAGTCGCGCCCTCGCACGGAGGGCTCTGGGTAGGTAGTTTCAAGGTACGCAGTATTCGATCCGGACCTTCATCGCGTGAGCCTCCTGGCAGAAACCACCATAACAATCTAGCACACTCTACCGAAAGCCGCCATTATTCCGGCTCGATAGCTTCATTTGTATACAACGGATGTCGTCGGCGCGCCTGGCAATGATTACCGGTAGACGAACCGAGCCTGAGCCTTGGCGCATGCGCCGCTGAGATGTTTCACCTCAGCGCCGACGAGATCGAGGCGGTGCGGCTCAGCCTACGAGTCGCGTTCTGGGCGATGCTGTGGAGCCTGCCGTTTGGTCTCGCCGCCGCTCTGGTGCTGGCGCGCGGGCGATTCTGGGGCAAGAGCCTGCTCGACGGCGCCATCCACCTGCCGCTGGTTATGCCGCCGGTCGTCACCGGCTATCTGCTGCTGTTGTTGTTCGGTCACAACGGCCCGCTCGGCCGCTTCTTCGCCACATTCGGTATCGTCTTCGCCTTTCGCTGGACCGGTGCCGCGCTGGCAGCGGCGGTGACGGCGTTTCCGCTGATGGTGCGGGCGATGCGGCTTTCACTCGAAGCAATCGACCGCCGCCTCGAAGAAGCGGCCGGCACGCTCGGCGCCCGGCGCATCTTTGTCTTTCTGCTGGTGACATTGCCGCTGATGATGCCGGGGATCGTCGCCGGCATGGTGCTGTCCTTTGCCCGCAGCCTCGGCGAGTTCGGCGCGACGATCACCTTTGTCTCCAACATTCCGGGCGAAACGCAGACTGTGCCCTTGGCGATCTACGCCCTGACCCAGACCCCCGGCGGCGATCCTGCGGCGCTGCGCCTGACCGTCGTCTCGGTCTCGCTGGCGATGCTGGCGCTGCTCGCCTCCGAGATCCTGGCGCGGCAGATCAGCCGCCGCTTTGCAGGAGACTGAGCCGGTGCTTGAAGTCGATATCGAGCACCGGGTCGGCGCCTTTGCGCTCGACATCCATTTTGCGAGCGGGCGCGGCCTGACCGCCTTGTTTGGCCGTTCGGGGGCGGGCAAGACCTCGGTCGTCAACGTCATCGCCGGGCTGATCCGGCCACAACGCGGCCGCATCGCCGTCGACGGAGCGGTATTGCTCGACACTGAACGCGGGATCTTCACCCCGGCCCATCGCCGCCGGATCGGTTACGTGTTCCAGGAAGGTCGGCTGTTTCCGCATCTGACGGTGCGCCAGAACCTGTTGTTCGGCCGTTGGTTCGCGCCGCGCGGGGAGATGGCGGTCGGGATCGACGACGTCGTCGATCTGTTGGGGATCGGGCCCTTGCTGACGCGCCGCCCCGGCCGGCTGTCGGGCGGCGAAAAACAACGAGTGGCGATCGGCCGCGCGCTGTTGGCGAACCCGCGCCTGTTGCTGATGGACGAGCCGCTGGCCTCGCTCGACGCCGCGCGCAAGGACGAAATCCTCCCCTATCTCGAACGCCTGCGCGACGGCGCGATGGTGCCGATCGTCTATGTCAGCCATGCCGCCGCGGAGGTCGCCCGACTCGCCACGACGATCGTGCTGATGGCGGAGGGAAGCGTGCGGGCGGTCGGGCCGGTGGCCGAGATGATGGGTCGGGCCGGCCTTTATCCGTTGGCCGGCGGCTTCGAGGCTGGCGCGGTGCTTGCGGTCACGGTCGCGGCGCACGACACGCGCTGGGGACTGACCGAACTGGTCGGCGGCTTCGGACGACTGACTGTGCCGCGGCTAGATCTCCCGGTCGGGACCCCGCTGCGGGTGCGCATCCGCGCCCGAGACGTGATCCTGGCGCTCGACCCGGCCCGCCGGGATCAGCGCGCTCAACGTGCTGGCGGGCGAAGTCGAGGCGTTGGTTCCGATTGCGGAGGGGGCGCTCGAAGTGCAGCTTCGCCTGGGATCCGAACGATTGCTGGCGCGGGTCACGCGGCGTTCAGGCGAGGCGCTCGGCCTCGAACCGGGACGACAAGTCTTCGCGCTGATCAAGACCGTGGCGATCGACCGGCGCAACTTCGGCCGCGACGGCGACACCGCCGATTTCGATCAGGAAGTCGAAGTCTTCGACAGCTGAATCATCGGGTGCGCAGCGGGATCTCCCGCAAGCCGAGCGACCCGAGCGCGGTCAGCGCGGAAATGATCGTGGCGTAGAAAAAGACGTGGGCAAATGCGCTGCGCACCGCGTCGGTCAGCCCGGCGAGCACCGAGCTTTTGATGATGTCGAGCTGGTCGAGATGAAGCATCGCCATCCCCGGATTGGCGCCGAGCACATCGTGTCCCGGCACCGCCAATGCGCCCGCATTGAGCGCGCCCACTAACAGCGCCGTCAACAAAGCGACGCCAAAGGCGCCGCCGATCAGGCGAAAGAACAGCAGCACCGACAGCCCGATCCCGGTATCCGCCAATTCGAGCGCGTTCTGCACCGCGACGACGACCGGAGAAAGCTGAAAGCCGAAAGCAAGGCCGAGCCCCCCGGTCAGCGCGGTGTCGACGAGGACCGAGTTCCCAAGGCCGAAAACGGCGATCGCCGCGCACAGGCCGGTCATCGCCGCGGCGCCGAGGATTGGATAGATGCGGTACCGCCCGGTGCGGGTTACCAGTTGCCCGGCAATGAACGAGCCCAGCACCGTGCCGCCGGTCATCGGGATCAGGCGAATGCCGGCCTCGTTCGCCGCCAGCCCCGAAACCAGCTCGAAATCGAGCGGCACCAGAATGATCAGCGCGATCATCACCATCGACATCGTGAAAGCAGTCAGGCTGCCCACGGCGAAGATGCGATTGGCGAACAGGCGCAGCGGGATCATCGGCTCGGGCGCCTCGCGCTCGCGCACGATCAACCCGCCGAGAAACACGATGCCGATAGCGATCGGCACGAATACGTCGACGCGGCCCCAGCCGCCGGCCGATTCGACCCGGCCGACACCGATCAGGATCGGCGTCGTCGCCGCGATGATTAATGCCGCCCCGAGCCAATCGATGACCGGCCTGCGCCGCGGCTTTGGCAACCGCCGCAGATTGCGGTTGCACAGAATGAGCGCCAGGGCTCCAAACGGGAGGTTGATCCAGAAGATCCAGTGCCATGACAGGTAGTCGGAGAAGAACCCGCCCAGTACCGGGCCCAACACGTTTGAGATCGCCATCACACTGGCGAAATAGCCTTGGTATTTGCCGCGCTCGCGGGGCGGGATCACGTCGGCGACCGCCGCCTGCGAGACCGAGCGCAAGCCGCCGCCGCCGATACCCTGCAGGACCCGCGCCGCGATCAGCTGCGGCATCGTCCGTGACAGCGCGCACAGCACCGAGGCGATGAGGAACAACATGATAGATACGAGCAGGATCGGCCGCCGGCCATAAAGATCGCTGAGCCGGCCGTAGATCGGGGTAGTCACCGTGGTGGCGACGAGATAGGCCGAAACCACCCACGACATCGTCGACCAGCCGTTGAGATCCTGGGCCATCGTCGACAGCGAGGTCGCGACGATCGTCTGGTCGAGGCTGGCCAGGAACATCGCCAACATCAACCCGGACAGGACCGAGACGATCTCCGATCGCGATAAATGGAGCGCCGTGGTTTGGGTCAGCGGGGACATCACGTAATTCGAGGGGAAGCAGCGGGTCAGTACAAGGCCAGCGGCTGTCGGGGCAACATTCCTGCGGCATTCGACAGTTGCATTCCGGCTCCGTTGGCGCGAATCCTGATGGACTGGATCAGAGGAACGCGGCCCTGCCGCGACCGCTTCCGCGCAGCTTCGCTCGGAAAAGGCTGACTTTCGAGGAGGAAACAACATGCTCCCGACCCCGGGCTTTCATCATATTCACCTAAACTCAGTCGATCCCGACAAGGCGATCGGCTTTTATACCCGCCAGTTTCCGACGACCACGAAGGGCAGCTGGGGCGGCTTTCCGGCGCTCGAATCGCCAAACAAAGTCTTGGTGCTGTTCACCAAGGTCGATGAGCCACCGGCGATGGAGCCGCAGAGCGCGATCTGGCATTTCGGCTGGCACGTCACCGATGCCCGCCGATGCCTCGAAACCTACAAGGACCGGCCCGAGGTCGAGCTGTTGCCGCTCTACACTACCGATGAAGGCGGCTCGGTGCTGATATCAAGCGACACTTGGCCGAGCATCGGCAATGTGCTCGGCCTGACCAAGGCCCAGATCGCCGAGTCCAAGGCAAAAGGCGTCAAGCCGGCGGGCGGCGGGGGGTTCTCGTATATGCGCGGCCCGGACCATGCCTTAGTCGAATATGCCGGCAACCATCCGACCGAGCGCTTCAACCACGTGCACCTCTACCAGGAGGACCCGATCGCCGCGCTCGAGTGGTACCAGCAGCACCTCAACGCGCCGCTGCGGCCGGGCTACGCCCCGACACCGGCCAGCGGATCAGGTGGCAAGGCCATGCGTGGACCGGACCGCACCTGGCCGGCGCTGAACCGCGAAGGGATGTTCCGCTCACCGCGCGCCGGCGTCGAGTTCGGCGACGTATCGATGATGTGGTACGCGAACCAGGGCGACCGGCCGCTGGTCAGCTCGCGCGGCCAACTACAGGACCACATCGCGCTGAGCGTCGCTGATCTCGATGCCTGGACCGACAAGCTCAGGAGTGAGGGCGTCGCCTTTCTCGAACAGCCCTACCAGCTCGGCGACACGCGCGCCTTGATGATCGAAGGCCCGAGCCGCGAAGCCATCGAGCTGGTCGAGGTCAGGTAATCCGAGAGCTGCCCGACTCCGGGTGGTGGCTCACTTTGACACCCGCGGCCATCGCTAGAGTGGCCCATATGCTCCTCGATCTCGCCGCTCAGTATCCGGCACCGCGAGTCGCGTTGGTTACGGCACCGTCAGGTCATTTTTGAGCATATATGCGGTTGCGGCGTGGGTTGCTTGCAAATTGGAGCGCGCGACATGGCGATTGCGACTGCGGTACAAAGAGGGGGATTTGTATATGTGTACGATGACCACGGTCAGGTATTAAGCACCTTGCCGACTGGAAGCGATCCCAGCGATGGTCTGCAAGGGTACACCGGTTCGACGGTGAGCGTCCGCCGGGGCGGATTTGTCTATATATACAACGAGAAAGGCATGGTAATTTCAACAGTGCCGAGCAGATAAGTCTGGCATTTTCAAACTGCGTCAACTGCCCGTCTCCAGGTAGTGTCCTGACAACGGGTCCGCTGTCAATAGGACTGCATACATGGATTTCCGAGAGGCTCCAGAAAGTCTATGCACTGGAGTTTCGCATGAGGGGCTTGCAAGGCGCTCGAGGTTTCAGTCGCGACCGTGCGGCAAGCACGATTGGGGCCTGATGCCAAGGCCCACCGCGCGCCTCCCGGCCATTGGAAAACGGCGGTTAGGCGCTTGGCGGAAAGCCGATTATCTCGATACCGGCATCTAGTCGAAGCCCTAAAGGATTGACGCTAAACCCACTTTCGATCCGCGTATCAGGTGTGGGCTTGCGCTTCGAACGTCGAAACCCCAACTGTTCGAACATTAAGATGTTCGAATGATTTTTTTCGAATCGTTCGAACATCACGCATGATGGTGGTTCGAATGCCCATCGAAACGTCTCGGATTTCCGATGTTCAAGCGCAGAAAATCGTCAGAACCGAGGAAGGTCAGTTTGGGGATGTCAAAGCGATTGAAATATCGCCAGCAAACCTCACCAAGACAATTTCTGCCTTCGCTAATACGGATGGCGGAGACCTTTATATTGGTATCGCTGAACTTGGTGCCTTGAAACTTCGCAACTGGGACGGCTTCGCGGCTCCTGAGGATGCGAATGGCCACTTGCAGATATTTGAAAAATTGTTCCCTCTGGGCACTGACTTTCAATATGAATTTCTGCGGTGCGATAACCTTCCGGGACTTGTGATTCACGTTCAAGTAAACAAGACGCAAGCTATCCTATCTGCATCTAACAATCTTCCCTACATTCGTCGTGGCGCCCAGAATCTCCCCGTTGATACGCCTGAGGCATTGCGTAGACTTGAATACAGCAAAGGAGTCAGTTCCTTCGAGGCAGAACCAACCAATATGCCTTCCGCCGTTGTGACGGATTCCGATGTCGTAAAGATATTCATCAAAGAAGTTGTACCGACCTCTAGTCCTGAGCGATGGCTTAAAAAGCAAGTGCTGATCAGGGATGACCGGCCAACGGTAGCGGGTATCTTGCTATTTTCCGATGAGCCACAAGCTTTGTTGCCTAAACGTTGTGGGATCAAAATCTATCGATACAAGACACGGGAAGCTGAGGGCTTCAGAGATGCGATGGATTTCACACCTCTGACAATAGAAGGATGTTCTTATAATCAAATTAAAGATGCGGTCGCAAAGACGATTGAGATAGCGGAAAGCATTCCTCGCATGGGCGAGGAGGCCCTTGAGGGGCAATGTTTCACTTGACATCCCCACCCGCTAATGTTAGATTGAGCATGGTCAAGGAGATAGGCCATGCAGTCCCACCTTTCTGCCGCACATTTCCATAGCGAGGACGCCGCTTACGAGTTTGCGGAGGCGCGCCTTTGGCCGAACGGTCCCGTCTGCCCGCACTGCGGCGCGACCAAGGAACATGTCGGCAGATTGAAGGGGAAGACCAACCGGATTGGTCTGTACAAATGCTACGCCTGCCGCAAGCCGTTCACCGTCAAGATCGGCACCGTCTTCGAGTCGAGCCATGTGCCGATGCGCGTATGGCTTCAAGCGATCTATCTGTTCTGTAGCAGCAAGAAGGGGATCAGTACCCGCCAGCTTCAACGCACCTTCAATTGCGGACTGAAAACAGCATGGTTCCTTGGACACCGCGTCCGCGAAGCGATGCGCGATCTCGGCATCGCCGACACCGGACCCCTTGGCGGCTCGAACAAGGTGGTTGAAGTCGATGAAACCTACATCGGCGGCAGGGCGCGGAACCGCAAGGGCAAGATCCCGCCCAAGGTAGCAGTGCTGTCGTTGGTAGAGCGTGATGGTCGCGTGCGTAGCTTCCGTGTTCCCAGCGTCACCGCACAGAGCCTGAAGCCGATCATCGTCGCCAATGTGAACAAAGCTACTTATTTGATGACCGACGAAAGCCCGGTCTATCCCGGCATCGGTCGCGAGTTCGCTGGTCACGGGACGGTCAACCATTCGATCGAGGAATACGTGCGGTCTCAGTTCTGGCACACCAATACCGCCGAGAACTATTTCAGCATCTTCAAGCGGGGCGTGTACGGCTGCTATTTCCACGTCTCCGAGATGCATCTGCACCGCTACGCTGCCGAGTTCGATTTCCGCCATAACAACCGGATCGGGCTTGGCGTCGATGATATGGAACGTGCCGATCGTGCGCTTGTCGGCGCGAAGGGCAAACGCCTTACCTATGCGACGCCTGATAGCCGAATCGCGGGAGACCCGCCGTTCTAAGGCGCGCACCAGCAAACGTCGACCATCAGCGCAAGCCGATCCGTGCCAGCTTGAGTTGCCGCTCTTCGATAAAGCCTGACCGCTTGGCGGCATGAAAAAGCCCACTAAAAGATCCAATGCGCAACGTAGACGACGCAAACCACAAGTGAGGGGACCCCACGTACCCCAAGCACCACCAGCGCCAAGACATCGGCGCTTCCTTCAAATAGCAAAAGCGATAGTCGGCACGCCGCTAGCTGTCGTTGCTTTCGTTTACGCTGTGTGGGAACCGCCGTGGCCAACGAAACCAACCTTTTCGCCAAGCAGCCCGTCATTTGGCTCGGCAATAGATGTCCCCTTTATTGTGACAAACAAAAGCGCTTGGTTCGACCTTTCGAACTTGACAATTGAATGCAGAATTATGAACCTCCTGGCGGAAGGTCCGACTGGCGCCGCCGTTAGGCAAGCCCCTGGAATCTATACAACCATCGCCGCACGTGGCGTTAACAAATCTCTGGCGCAGACCGCTTCGGCACCATTTACCTGCCCATTTCGCGGCCGTATCGGGGTTGATGTCGGCGATGCCGCAGACCAGATCAAGAGGGTTAGTGTCGCGTTTGCGTCTGAATATGATTCTCCGTTTTTTCTGGGACGAACAACCTCGGTTTCTCAAACCTTTAGTCTGGATACCGCAACTATGCCACGCCGGTGGGTGCCTGGCGAACCTCTGCGATAGGAGGCACATGTCTCGCAAGCCTAAGCCACAATCCGACGATCCTGAGCAGTCGAAGCGCTTCACAAACATGGCCCGCGAAGTCGCGGCGGAACAACCCAGCCCCGATTTCGAGCGCGTATTCCACAAGGTTGCTAAGCAGCCCAAGGGCGCGCCTAAGGCCAACGAGAAAGAGGAATCGGGCGCCGCGCCTTCTCGCCGATCTTCGCGGAAAGACCGTTCATGAAGTCTCGGACCTGATTGACCGCTCGCAGCGCTTCTAGCTCGTCATGGTTGCGACGGACATGCATAACCGCATTGCGGTAGGTATCCTTGAAGCCGTGGAGTTGTCCGATCGCGCCATTATAGAATGCCTGCATCGCATCTCTCTTTGGTCCACGCGGCATGCCATGTGTTGCAGTGCGCGCTTTCTTCTCTGTCTCATCAAGAATGTTTTGCCAGTCCGCCCATTCTAGTGGATGTTTTGGGAATACGACTCGGCGTTCGCGGGCAAGGGCGCGCATACCCATTTCGGCCACACGCATCATAAGGAATACGCACGCAGTATTGTGCTCCAAACAATGGCAATCAATTCCTTCCTCAATCTCCTGAACCACAGAAGGGAATGCCGTTAAGGTTGGCCCCCAATGCGCACGCCACGTAAGCAATAATATCCCGCGATCTCGTCTATAATGGAAAAAGTATTCTAGCCGGATATCGTCATCGATGGCTTGTAAAAGAGTATTAAGCTCCTGGGTCAATTCTGGCCGCGTGTAATTTGTGCTCAAGCATGAAGAAAATTCTTTGAAGTCTTGCGTCGGCACGCTCCAATAGCAGCTCTCGACATTTCGTTGCAAGATATTCAATGTGATTATTTATTGTTGTCCGACGGGCCTCATCAAGCGGGGCGGATTCCTGAATCATCGCATATGATTCAAAACTTAAGTCTTGCGTCACTAATTGAATGGCGGTCGCAAACGTATAATAGGAAAAATTCATCATATCGAGCAGACTCATTCGCCCGCTCGGCAAGCGATCCCAATCGGGCCGGTTACGCTCATCATACCCCTGGCGTATGGGAACGCAAAGTGAAACATCGCCCCTTGAGGCAATAAAATACCCACAACAAACTCTTCACGAAATCATTACAAATGCCGTATTACACCGTGATTACAGTGTGGCGGACGACGTTCATATTAGAATTTTTGACAATCCCATTGAGGTGCAAAGCCCTGGGAGGTTGCCTGCTCATATAACGGTGGAAAATATATTGAACGAACGGTTCGCCAGGAATGGCGCGATCGTTCGTGTACTCAATAAATTCCCGGACCCTCCGAACAAGGATATTGGCGAGGGACTAAATACCGCGTTTGATGCCATGCACCAAATCGGGCTTAAGGAGCCGGTCATACGGGAGCGTGAAAATTCGGTATTGGTAGTTATACGACACGAACCGTTGGCATCGCCGCAGGAGGCGATCATGGACTATTTGGCAACACGTGATACCATAAATAATGGCGAGGCCAGAAGGATTACACATGTCAGACAAGACTATCAGATTAAAGCTATCTTCAACCGTATGGTGAAGGCCGGTCTTATCGAACAGGTGCCAGGCACAAGAACGAGCAACACGAAATACCGTAAGCCGGCAAAAGTCGAAGCATGAGGGACCGCGAGAAGAGCCAACTTCGCGAAGCGGTCGAATAGATGCACGGCGGCACCGCGACACTCGCCCAATCGGTTCCCGTCCGCGAGATATTTGAGGGCAAAACGGTTTGGGAAGGCGTGGTGCGTGTGTTTGATCTCTCCAGCCATCCGACCGCTACTCGCGCTTACGCTTGGTCATCACCGATCGAGGATAGCGCCAAGCGGCGCTTCTTCGCCGTATTGCATACCGAGCGGATTAATTCACCGTTGGAGGCGGTGTGGGCGGCTATTGTGGCGGAGCAAAGAGCAAAGGGAGGCGATCAGATGGCTGATGATATAGACTATGATGCGTTCGATCCGTTGAATACCGACAAGGCCAAAATTCAGGGCGACGCTTGGGTGCCCTGCCGAATATGCTGGGATATTTTTATGCGTTTGACCCTTACTTCTCGATATTGTGCTTCCTGCGAACGTGCCTTTTGTGAGGGAAATCACGGTAACTTTGCGGGCGGAACAACCGGCGTCTGCGTCCGGTGCTTTCGTCGGGCAGGAATGCAGCTTAAGCCAAATTAGGACACTACCCGTCTCCAACATGGCTTGACAGGACTGCGCGGGCGGGGGTAGGAAATGGCTGTCCGTGGTGGATTTGAGCCGACCGGCTTGCGGCCACGTTAAAAAAGCGCTAAAAGGTCGGGAGTTCTGAAAGGAGCCCTGGCCCGCGCGGGACCGGGGTTTTTTGTTGCCCGGAATTGGTGCGGCCTCGGAATGGAGAGACCTGCCGATGACCAAACCCGTCCTACCCCCCGACCTCGCCGCCACCGTCGCGGCGGCCACGATCCTGGTACGCGGCGGCGCCACCCGCAGCCCGCATGACGAGACCTGCGAAGCGCTGTACATGACCTCGGGCTTTGTCTACGACGATGCCGCCGCGGCCGAAACCGCCTTTGCCCAGGAGGGGTCGCGTTACGTCTATTCGCGCTATCGCAATCCGACGGTGGCGATGTTCGAGGAGCGGTTGCGGCTGCTCGAAGGGGCGGAGGCCTGTCGCGCCACCGCCAGCGGCATGGCGGCGGTGTTTGCCGCGCTACTGTGCCGGCTGCGCGCCGGTCAGAGGGTCGTGTCCAGCCGGGCCCTGTTCGGATCCTGCCACTACATCGTTTCGGAATTATTGCCGCGCTGGGGCATCGAAACCGTGCTCGTCGACGGCCGCGATCTCGGCGCCTGGGAGGCGGCGCTGGCCGGCGGTGCGGCGCTCGCTTTTTGCGAAAGCCCGTCGAACCCGGCGATGGAGATCGTCGATCTCGCCGCGGTGGCGCGCCTGACCCACCGCGCCGGCGGCCTGTTTGTCGTCGACAATGTTTTTGCCACGCCTCTGCTGCAAAAGCCGCTGGCGCTCGGCGCCGACGTCGCCGTCTATTCGGCAACCAAACACATCGACGGGCAGGGGCGCAGTCTCGGCGGCGCGATCCTCGCCTCGGAAAAATTCATCAAGGACGATCTCGGCCTGTTTTACCGGCATACCGGGCCGTCCTTGAGCCCGTTCAACGCCTGGCTGCTGCTGAAGGGGCTGGAGACGTTGGAGCTGCGGGTCGACCGGCAATGCCGCACCGCCGCCGCCGTGGCGCGCGCACTCGAAGCCCATCCGAAGATCACGCGCGTTCTCTATCCCGGGCTGCCGAGCCACCCGCAATACGAACTGGCCCAGCGCCAGATGAAGCAGGGCGGCAGCCTGGTCTGCTTCGATGTCGCTGGCGGCAAAGAGGAGTGCTTTCGCTTTCTCGATGCATTGCGCCTGGTCGACATCTCGAACAATCTCGGCGATTCGAAAAGCCTCGTCACCCATCCGGCGACGACGACGCATTCGCGGCTCAAGCCGGAAGCGCGGGCCGAGCTCGGCATCGGCGACTCCCTGGTGCGCTTTTCGGCCGGGCTCGAAGCCGAGGCCGACCTGCTCGACGACATCGAAACAGCGTTGCAACGCGTTTGACGGGGGGCTGCGACCGCCCCAATCCCAGGTCAGACATGGATGGCGCGGCCGTCGACGGCGAGGGCCGCTTCCTTCATCGCCTCGCTCAGGGTCGGGTGGGCGTGGCAGGTGCGCGCGATGTCCTCAGCCGAGGCGCCGAACTCAATCGCCAACGTTGCCTCGGCGATCATCGTGCCGGCGTCGGGACCGATGATGTGCACTCCTAGGACCTGGTCGGTCGCGCTGTCGGCGAGGATCTTGACGAACCCTTCGGTATCGCCATTGGTGCGGGCGCGCGGCGTGGCGCTGAATGGGAATTTGCCGGCGCGGTAACTGGTCCCCGCCGCCTTCAGTTCCTCCTCGGTGTTGCCGACCGAGGCGACCTCGGGCCAAGTGTAGACCACTGCCGGGATCGCATTGTAATCGATCGACGGTTTCTGCCCGGCAAGCTGCTCGGCCAGCGCTACGCCCTCCTCCATGGCCTTGTGCGCCAACATCGGCCCGCGGATTACGTCGCCGATCGCGTAGATCCCGGGCACGCTGGTGGCAAAGCCATCATCGACCACAACCCGGCCCTGGGCATCGCGCGCGACCCCAATGGTTTCGAGCCCCAACCCCTTGGTGTATGGGCGCCGGCCGATCGCCACCAGCACCGCGTCAGCGGAGAGGCTCTCGCGCTCGGCGCCCTCGATCTCGATGGTCACGCCGTCGCCCGCTTCACGGATCCCGGTCACCCTGGCGCCGAGCTTGAACTCGATCCCTTGACGGGTCAGCACCCGCTGCAGGGCGGTCGCGAGCTCCCGGTCCATGTTCGGGACGATCCGATCGAGCAGCTCGATCACCGTCACTTTGGCCCCGAGCCGCTGCCACACAGAGCCCAATTCGAGCCCGATATAACCGCCCCCAATGACGACGAGGCGGTTCGGCACATGATCGAGCGCCAAGGCCCCGGTCGAGGAAAGAATGCGCCGCTCGTCGATCGCGATGCCCGGCAACGGCGCGCTTTCCGAGCCGGTGGCGATGACGATCGACCCGGCTTCGACCTCGTGCTCGGCGCCATCAGCGGCGGCGACGGCAACCAGCCCAGGCGCCGCGAAACGCCCGAAGCCTTTGAGCCAATCGACCTTGTTCTTGCGGAACAGGAACTCGACGCCGCGGGTCAGGGTGGTTACCACCCGATCCTTGCGCGCCATCATCGCGCCGAGGTCGAGCCCGACGTCGCCGACCTTGACCCCATGTTCGGCGAGCGCGTTCCGGGCTTCGGCGAATTTCTCCGAGGATTGCAGCAATGCCTTAGACGGGATGCAGCCGATGTTGAGGCAGGTCCCGCCGAGGCTGTTGCGGCCCTCGACGCAGGCTGTGTGGAGCCCAAGCTGCGCTGCCCGGATCGCCGCGACATAGCCGCCCGGCCCGGCCCCGATGATGACGACGTCGTAGCGATCGGGCATGACCGTCAGACCGGTCAACCACCCTCAATGCGCGATCAGAACCGGCACCGCCGCCGTTTGCAGCACGTGCTGAGTAAAGCCGCCGAACATCCATTGGCGCAACCGACTGTGGCCGTACCCTCCCATCACCAGCAAGGCCTGGCGCTCGGCCGCGGCGGCGAGCATGGTATCGGCCGGGCTGCGCCCATCGGGCTGTAGCTGATTGGCCGAGACCTCGATTCCCCGCCAGCGCAAACTGGCCATTAGTCGGCTTCCCTCCTCACTCGGTGAGCTCTCATCTTCCGAGACGGTCAGGATCAGGACCTGTTTGGCCAACGCGACAAATGGCAACGCTGCGGTCACCGCATGGGCGGCCTCGCGCGTCGCTTTCCAGGCGATGACAATGGTCTCGGGCACGCTGGTCATCGGCGTAGCGGTCGGGATCAGTATCGGGCGGCCGCTCTCGAGCAACGCGGCCTCGATCGTCTCCGGAGCAAGGCCGTCGCCGTCAGCGGAGCGCCCGATGACCATCAGATCGGCCGTGCGGCCATACTCGGCGACCCAATAAGTTTCGGTGCCGATTTGCCGCGTCCACTGTGCCGAGGGGCCCGCGGGGCCGGGTGGGGTATCGACCATCGCCAGCCCTTCACTTGCGCAAAACTGCTCGAACATTTGTCTTGCCTGCGCCTCGAGACGGTCTGCCCCCTCGTCGAGGCTTTCAAGCAGGCTGCCAGTCATTGCCGCACCGCTGGCGTCCGACGCCAGGCCGACCGCGACCGCCGCTGCGTCGAGGCGAACATGGAGAAAGTCGAGATGGGCAGCGAACCGGCGGGCGACCGCAAGGGCCGCGGCGAAAACCGCAGCATCCTTATCAGTTCCGGTTGCGGGAACGAGAATGGTCTTGATCATCGGAGCTCCTTTGGCGCACCCCAGCCGCCAGGGTGAGATTACCGCAAATCCGCGGTCCGGCGACATGGGATCGCCCGCGCTGCCGTGTCGGGTCAGCGGTGCGAAGGGGGTACGGGGGTTATGAGCGAGCTGTCCGGCGCCGCGATCCTGCTGCTGATCCTGCTCGGCGGCAGCGCACTCGGCGTGTTCGCGCGGCGGTTTCTGTCCGAACGTCATCGCAGCTCGGAGACGAATGATCTGATCCGGTTGGTGGTTACCATGCTGGTGACCTTTGCCGCCTTGGTGTTGGGATTGCTGACCAGCTCGGTCAAGGCGTCGTTCGACACCGTCGACACTGATCTGCGTGGCGTCGCTATCCAGCTGATCCAGCTCGACCGCTCGCTGCGCATCTATGGCAGCGAAACCCTACCGGCGCGCAATCTGTTGCGCAGCTACACCGCGGCGAAGATCGCGGCCACTTGGGCCAACGAGCCGGCGCCGCCAGGAGATTATTACCCCAAAAATCCGCCGCGCAGCCCGAGCGGCGAGGAAATTGAAAACACTGATTTGGGGCGACTGCTGACGGAACTCGAAACCGACCTGCGTGACCTGCACCCGCTGGACCCGATGCACCGGCAGCTTTCCTTGACCATTCTCAACCAGTTCGAGCTGTTGATGCGCATGCGCTGGAAAGTGATCGAGGAGTTCATAACTCGATCTCGATCCCCTTCTACGGCGTGCTCACCTTTTGGCTTGTGATCGTGTTCGCCAGCTTCGGATTGAGCGCGCCGCAAAATCTGCTGTCCTACGTCACGATTATGCTGGGGGCGTTATCGATCGCCTCGGTGATTTTTGTCATGCTGGATCTCGACACGCCGTTCAGCGGGCTGTTCATGGTCTCGAGCCAACCCATGCGCGATGCCTTGGCTCAGCTCAGCCGATAGAGACGGGGGCGGCTCGACAAGACTAAGATCCGCAGTAGAGATCAGCCCGGCGGAGGCGTTCATGCCTAAATTCCTGACCCTCGACGACATCGACGTGCGCGGCAAGCGCGTATTGTTGCGGGCCGATCTGAACGTCCCGGTCAAGGATGGCAGAGTCACCGACGCGACCCGCATCGAGCGCCTCGCGCCGACGATCGAAGCGCTGCTCGGCAAGGGTGCAGCGGTCGTCGTAATGTCTCATTTCGGTCGACCGAAGGGCGGGCCCGACCCGGCGCTGTCGCTGCGCCCGTTGATCGCGCCGCTGCGGCATGCGCTCGGCGGCCGCGAGGTCGCGTTCGCCACGGACTGCATCGGTGAGCCGGCCAAGCAAGTCGTTGCCGCACTCCGGCCAGGGCAAGTAGCGCTCCTCGAAAATCTCCGCTTCCATCCTGGCGAGGAGGCCAATTCGCCCGATTTTGCCCAGGCATTGGCCGAACTTGGCGAGGTTTATGTTGACGACGCGTTCTCGGCGGCGCACCGCGCGCATGCCTCGATCGCAGCACTCGCGCATTTGCTGCCGGCTGCCGCCGGCAAGCTGATGGAGGCTGAGCTCGATGCGTTGTCGGCGGCGCTCGAACATCCGGTGCGGCCGGTTCTGGCGCTGATCGGCGGCGCCAAGGTCTCGACCAAGCTCGACCTGTTGCGCTTTCTGCTCAGCAAGGTCGATGTGCTGGCGATCGGCGGGGCAATGGCGAACACCATGCTGTACGCCCAGGGCATAGTGGTCGGCCGCTCGCTGTGCGAGCGCGATATGGCGGAGAACGCGCGCCGAATCCTCGCTTTGGCGGCCGAACGCAACTGCCGCGTCATCCTGCCTGAGGATGCCGTCGTTGCTGGTGAGCTCGTTTCCGGAGCTGCGTCGCACACCGTCGCGATCGACGCGGTCGCCGCTGACATGATGATCCTCGACATCGGCCCCGCGACGGTAGCGCGCGCCGCCGCCGCACTCGACGAGAGTCGAACCCTCGTCTGGAACGGGCCGCTCGGAGCTTTTGAGACCCCGCCTTTCGACCGCGGTACGTTGGCGGTGGCGAAGAAGGTCGCCGAACTCACCCGAATGGGACGGCTGCGCAGCGTGGCCGGCGGCGGCGACACAGTAGCTGCTCTCGCCGCCGCGGGAGTGACCGATCAGCTGTCCTATGTCTCGACCGCAGGCGGCGCCTTCCTCGAATGGCTGGAGGGGCGAGAATTGCCGGGCGTTGCAGCATTGGTCGCCGCTGCTCGCCAAGATTGACGCTGCTCCGGCCGCCCGGCACATTCCGCGGAACCACAGGAGACGCCGTATGCAGGCCTCGGAGGTCATGACCCGCAACATCGTGTCGATCGGGCAAGACGCGCCGATCCGCGACGCCATCCGGCTGATGCTCGACAACAAGGTGAGCGGCCTGCCGGTGATGGATGCCGGCGGCAAAGTGATCGGAATCCTGACCGAAGGGGATCTCTTGCACCGCAGCGAGATCGCCACCGAAAAGCATCACTGGCGGTGGCTCGAATTCGTGCTGGGGCCGGGACATATGGCGAGCGAATATGTCAAGACCCATGGGCGCGTCGTCGCCGAGCTGATGACCCGCGAGGTCGTGACCATCGGCGTCGACACGCCGCTCGGCGACATCGTCGCTATGATGGAGCATCACCACGTCAAACGTCTGCCGGTAATCGACGACGGTAAACTTGCCGGCATCGTCAGCCGCGCCGATCTGCTCGCCGCGCTCGGAAAAGCGCTCGACACGCAGGTAGCCCCGGCGGCGAGCGACGAGGATATCCGCGCGCGAATTCTCGCCGAATTGGAAAAGGTCGAGTGGGCGCCGCGGGACGGGTTGACGATCGCCGTCGCCGACGGCGTCGTCGAGCTGAGCGGGGTCGTCTTCGACGAGCACGAACGCGAGGCGCTCCGCGTCGCCGCCGAGAACATACCGGGGGTCAAGGGGATCTCGGATCGCCTGGTCTGGGTCGAGCCCGTTTCCGGGACCGTCATCGAGGCTACCCAGGAAGCTCCACAGACGATCGCGCCGCGCCCCCGCTGAATATCGAGCTTTGGGGAAGCGGAAGGGCGAGGTGGCGATATACCGCATCGGCATCGATGTCGGCGGAACCTTCACCGATCTCGTCGCAGTCGACGATCTCGGCACGGCGACCCTAGAAAAGGTTCCCTCGACTCCCGACGATCCGTCGATCGGCGTGCTAGACGGGCTGGAGCTGCTGGCGCAGCGCCTCGGTCGCGGGCGCGCGGCGCTGCTGGCCGAGACCGACCGCATCATCCACGGCACCACGGTTGCTACCAACGCCCTGCTGGAGCGCAATGGCGCGCGCGTCGGGCTGCTGACGACCGATGGCCATCGCGATGTGATCGAGATGCGCGAAGGGCTCAAGGACGACCGCTACAATCTGCGTCTGCCGCCGCCCGAGCAGCTCGTTCCGCGCCGGCTGAGGCTGGGGGTGCGAGAGCGTCTGCGCGGCGACGGCAGGGTCGAGACGCCGCTCGATCCGGCCTCACTCGACCAAGCCATAGCCGTGCTCAAGCGCGAACGGGTCGAGGCCGTGGCCGTGTGCTATCTGCATGCTTGGCGTGATCCGAGCCATGAACGCGCCACCCGCCTAGCCATCGAACGCGAGCTGCCGGGCGTTTATGTGTCGCTGTCCGCCGAGGTATTGCCGCAGATCAAGGAATTCGAGCGAGTCTCGACGACTGTGGTCAACGCCTATGTCGGGCCAGTTCTATCGCGGTATCTGGAGCGGCTCGAGCGGCGCCTCGCCGAGGCCGGGTATCGCAGCCCGACTTTGATTATTCAGTCGCATGGCGGTGTCGCACCGATAGTCGAGGCGGGCCGTCTGGCGGCGGGCGCCGTACTTTCGGGGCCGGCGGGCGGTGTCGCCGCCAGCGTCCATGCGGCGCGGCTGGTTGGCGCCGCCGATCTGATCCCGTTCGACATGGGGGGGACCAGCACCGATATCTCCCTGATCGTCGCGGGGCGTCCGATCCTGTCGACCGGCCGCCGTGTCGCCGGCCAGGCAATCGCGCTGAACAGCCTGGACATCGCCAGCATCGGCGCCGGCGGCGGCTCGATCGCCCGGGTCGATAACGGCGGCATCCTGCATGTCGGCCCGCACAGTGCCGGCGCGGTTCCGGGCCCGGCCTGTTACGGCAACGGCGGCGCGGAGGCGACGGTCACCGACGCCAATTTGGTGCTGGGCTATCTCGACGAGGCGAGCTTTCTGGGCGGCCGGCGACGGCTCGACCGGACCGCGGCCGAGGCCGCGGTGGACCGTATCGCCGCCGCGCTCGGCACCGGACGGCTCGCCGCGGCTCAGGGGATCCATCGCGTCGTCAACACGAACATGGCCGAGGGGGTGCGGCTGGTCTCGGTGGGCCGCGGCGTCGACCCCAGGCAATTCGCCCTACTCGCCTTTGGCGGGGCCTCGGGGCTGCACGCGACCGATATCGCCCGCCAACTCGACCTGACGCGGGTCATTGTGCCAAGGGTTGCGGCAGTGCTGTCGGCTTGGGGGATGCTCACCACCGATCTGCGCTTCGAGGTCGCGCGCACCCATATCGGCGACACCCGCGCGCTTGACGGGGCCGCGATCAAACGGCTTTTCGATGAGATGGAGGCCGAGGGGCTGACGCGGCTGCGTTCCTCATTCGACGGGCCTGCGCAAGCCACGCGCTCGGTCGATATGCGCTACGGCGAGCAGGTGTTCGAGATTGCCGTGCCGCTCGACGATGTCGACTGGACCATGCCCGATCCGCTCGCACAGATCGTCGAGCGGTTTCACCGCCGCCACGAAGAGCTCTACACCTATTCCTCACCCGACCAGGAGACGGTCCTCGTCAATGCTCGCGTCGCCGTCGCCGGCATCCTTTCGGCATTGCCGCAGGAGCCCTGTTTGCCCGAGGCGGAGCTGGCGAGGCCCCGCTGTCAGCGGCGAATCTGGCTCGACGAGTGGATCGCAGCGGCGGTCTGGGATTTCGACGCCTTAGCCCCGGGGCAAGTCGTCGAAGGCCCCGCGATCATCGAATCCGCGATGACCACGGTGCTGTTGCGCCCCAGCGATCGCGCCACGATAACCCCGCTCGGTTGGATCGACATCGCCCTCTCACCGCGCCACTGAGATCAATGACGAGACTTGATCCGCCGCGGGAGCCAGTAGACGGTCGCTGCCGGATCGGCTATCTGCTGACCAGACGCTCCATTCACCACGGGTGGACGATCGGGGCATGGCAATAGCCGCGATTCTCACGCTGTCACCTTGAACAGGAGAAAAAGCGATGATCCATCTCTATTTCTGGCCGACAGGTAATGGCAAGAAGACCATCATTTTGCTCGAGGAATTGGGAACCCCCTACACGATCAAGCCGATCAATATCGGTCGCGGGGACCAGCTCACCCCCGAATTCCTGAAGATTTCTCCCAACGGCCGGATGCCGGCGATCGTCGACGACGAGCCGATGGGCGGCGGCGACCCGATTTCGATCTTCGAATCCGGGGCAATCATGACCTACATCGCCGAGAAAGAAGGACGGTTCCTGCCGTCGGACCCGCGCGGCAAATACGATGTTGCTCAGTGGGTCAGTTGGCAGCTCGGCAATCAGGGCCCCAAGCTTGGCGAGCAGGGCCATTTCCGGCGGGCGCTCGAGAGCGGCAACAATGGCGACCTATCTTACGCCATTCGCCGCTTTGACAATGAGACGCATCGCATCTACGGGGTCATGAACCTCGGATTGTTCAACAAGGACTATCTCGCGGCCGGCGAATACACCATCGCCGATATGATCTGCTACCCATGGGCGTCGAGCTGGGCAACCCGCAAGATCGACATTGACGAATTTCCGAACGTGAAGCGCTGGCTTGAGGAAATCGGCGAGCGGCCGGCCGTCAAGAAAGCGATGGCGATGGGGCCGGAGTTCCGCGAGGACCCGGCGTCGATCAGCCCGGAGGAGCAGCTCCGCCGCAGAAAACTGGTGGCGGACCAGCGGGCGCAATCGATCCCCGCGGAATGGATGCAAGCTGCGCAAGGGTAGTGTCTGGTCCCCGGGCAAAAGGGGGGTGACGGCCGCTTAGGCGTCGATCACCCGCGCTCCGGCGGTTCTGTGATACCCGATCGGGGCCACGATGCCAGTCGTCCAGGTGCGAGGATCTCACGGGCGATTATAGGACGGAAATAATTCGTCGGGATCGTTGACCCACACGAAGGGTATGCCGTGCTGATCGGCGCAATCAACAGCGTGCCGAAACTCTGTCTCGATCGTCGTATCGAGCCTGCTTTGGCCGATAACCATTCCGGCTGACTTGCTCGCGGGGAAGCGCCAGCTCCCCACAATGCGCGTGGGATCGGTCGGGCTTTGGTTGACTTTGAATTCGATGTACCGCGCGCCGCCGGCCTCTTCCTTGCCTTCGATAATCGCAACCACGGGCCACTCCTGGATACGAACGGCTGCAATCGAAGCGCGTCACTGCAACCTGGCTGATTTTTAGTTGCCGGACCGACCGGAGACAAGATCGCGCGAGCGTAGGTCTACCCCCCACAGAAGCGCGGCGTTCGAAGACGCCGCTTAGCCTTTGCCGCGCTCGTCCTTCCCACCAGACGGCTCCCGAGGGTAGGCTTGTGCCTGGCGACAAGGCCGACGGGAGGGACGAGATGAAGCGAAGCACGGAGCGGATCCTTACAACCCATGTCGGCAGCCTGCCGCGGCCGCCGGATCTGCTCGAGATGATCCAGGCGAAAGAACGAGGCGACCCGCTCGATGCCGAGGCCTATGCGAACCGGGTCGCGACCGCAGTCAAGGAGGTTGTGCGCAGGCAGGCCGACAGCGGCATCGACATCGTCGCTGATGGCGAGATGGGCCGGTTCGGGTTCATCCCCTACGTCAACGAGCGCCTCGCCGGGATCCAGCCGCGTAAGAACCCGGGCGGCGAGGGCACTTGGGCACGCTCGCGTGAGTACTCTGGCGTTTCCCGAATACTACAGCTGGGCCGCGCAGATGCCGGGGACGGCGGGAAGGGCGCCGCCAACGCGATGGGCGTGCACCGGCCCGATAGCCTACAAGGGACACGACGCACTAAAGCGCGACATCGACACCCTGAAAGCCGCGCTCGTCGGAATCGCCTACGAGGAAGCCTTTATGCCGGCGGTGTCGCCGGCCCAACTCGCTGGCTGGAACACGAACGAATTCTATCAAACCGACGAGGAGTTTCGTGTCGCGGTAGCCGACGCGCTCAACGAGGAATACAAGGCGATCGTCGACGCCGGCCTCGTCTTGCAGATCGACGATCCGCAATTGGCGAGCCACTACACGACCCATCCGGAGCTCGACATCGCCGAATGCCGGCGCTGGGCGAATGCCACGGTCGAGCTGCTGAACCACGCGTTGCGCGGCATTCCGCCCGAGTGCGTGCGCTATCACACCTGCTATGGCATCAATATTGGCCCGCGCGTGCATGAGCTCGAACTGAAGCACATCGCCGATGTCATGCTGCGCATCAATGCCGGCGCCTATTCGTTCGAGGCGGCGAACCCGCGTCACGAGCACGAGTGGCGGGTCTGGGAAACGGTCAAATTGCCGGAGGGCAAGGTATTGATCCCCGGCATCGTCACCCATTCCTCCAACCTCGTCGAACATCCGGAGGCGGTCGCCCAGCGGATCGTGCGGTTTGCCGGTGTCGTCGGCTGCGAAAACGTCATCGCCGGCGCCGATTGCGGCTTCGCCAGCTTTTCGACGTCCTGCGAGGTCCATCCGAGCGTCGTCTGGTCCAAGCTGGCGGCATTGGCGGAAGGAGCGCGCCTGGCCACGAAGGAATTGTGGGGCAAGACCTGACCAGCCGAGGTGGCGCCGTCCCCCCCGAACACTAATCGGCAATGCTGGAGAGCGGGCGGGCGACGCTTTCCAGGGGCCGGCGCTCGGCCTTGACGCCGATTGCGAATTCCGTGATCGCGGCAGCAATCATCAGACCCGCGCCGAAGAGGTAGCCGGCAAAAACCGCGCTACGCTCGCCGGTGCCGACCAATATGCCGAACAGCCAGGGCGAGACCACGCCGCCCGTCGCGGTGCCGAGCGCGTAGAACAACGCGATGGCAAGTGCCCTCGCTTCGAGCGGAAAGCTCTCGCTGACCGTCAGATAGGCGGAACTCGCGGCAGCCGAGGCGAAAAAAAAGATGACGGTCCAGCAGGCGGTAAGCTGCGCGGCGTCGAGCAGTCCTTCGCGAAAGAGGTAACCGACGATCGCCAGCAATATCCCCGACAGCGCGTAGGTGGCGCCGATCATCGGCTTGCGCCCGAGCGTGTCGAACAGCGGACCGAGCACCAATGGTCCGAGAAAATTGCCGAGCGCGAAAGGCAGGATATACCAGCCGACCGAGGCCGACGGGACCGCGTAGAAGCGGGTCAGCACCAGAGCGTAGGAAAAGAAAATCGCGTTGTAAAAGAACGCCTGCGCGGTCATCAGCACGAGCCCCAACAGGGCGCGCTGCGGATAGTCACGCAGGATCCCCAGCATCATGCGCGCGAGCGGTGTGCGCGGGACACGGCAAGCCGGATCCGTCCGCCGGCCCGGGTCGACCCCGTTTCGCCGGCCCCCGCCCGGCGCTCGATCGCGCCGATCACCGCCTCGGCCTCGCCGAGCCGGTCGTGCAGCATCAGCCAGCGCGGGCTTTCCGGGAGGTAGCTGCGCAGCAGCAGGATGCCGAGGCCGAGCACCGCGCCGATCCCGAACGCGGCGCGCCAGCCCATATCCGGCGGCAGCCGGCCGGGCTGCAGGAAGGCGACCGCACCGGCCGCGCCGAGTGCGGCGCCCAGCCAGAAGCTGCCGTTGATCGCCAGATCGGTGCGGCCGCGAAACCGCGCCGGCACCAGTTCCTGGATCGCCGAGTTGATCGCCGCATACTCGCCGCCGATGCCGGCGCCGGTCACAAAGCGGAACAACGCAAAGCTCGCGAAATCCCACGAGCAGGCGGTGGCGGCGGTCGCGGTCAAGTAGAGACCCAAGGTGACGAAGAACAATTTGCGGCGGCCGAACCGGTCGGTCAGATAGCCGAACAGCAGCGCGCCCAAGACCGCCCCGGCGAGATAGGCGCTGCCGACGGCGCCGACCTCGGCGGCCGAGAAACGCAGCACCGGGCTTTCCTGCAGGGCGCCGGCTATCGAGCCGGCCACCGTCACCTCGAGCCCGTCGAGGATCCAGGTGACGCCCAATGCCACGACGACCAGGGTATGAAACCGGGTCCACGGCAGACGGTCGAGCCGTGCCGGGATGTCGGTTTCGATGATCGATGCAGCGTTCGCCATAGAGGGATAACGCTCCGGGCGGGGAATCTGCCATGGTCAGCGCCGCCCGGCGCTGATGGGTTCGCCGGGCAAAGCCGTTCAGGGATGATCACATGAAATCGTATCTATCGTACCTATTGGCGGCAGTGCTGGTTTGCCTCGCCACGGTTGCGGCGCGGGCGGAACAGGTCGGCAGCTTCAGCAACGACTGGACCGGCAACGGCATGGTTGTCGAGGCGTTCGCCGACCCGCAGATCGCCGGCGTCACCTGCCATGTCGTCCATTTCGACCGCAGCGTGCTCGACCGGCTGACCAAGGGGAACTGGTTCGAGAACCCGTCGACCAGCGCGATTTCCTGCACCCAGACCGGGCCAATTACGGTCGGCAAGATCGCCCTCGGCCCCAAGGGCGAGGAAATCTTCTCGCAACGGATGAGTCTGTTCTTCAAGTCGATCGCGGTGCGCCGGATCTACGACCAGAAGAACGACACCTTGATCTATGTCGCCTACAGCCGACAGATCAAGGACGCCAGCGCCAAGATGGGCCTGGCGACTGTCTCGCTCTACAACACCCACCCCAACTGGACGATCGCCAAGCCGTGACCCTCGCCGTCAATTCCCGTTCAATCGGGAAAATAACCGGGAATTTCCCCGTCGCGCCCCAAAAACGGCCGATCGGCCTCAAAAAGTACCAGGCAAATCAATGCCGTACAGGTGAATTCCCGTAATGGCATAACCGGGAACTTTTTCGACACAACCGGGAATTATTTCGCCCGAACCGGGAATTGACGGGAATTACCGTGGCGGTGGCAAGTAAAGCAAAGCACCGCCGCCGCAGGGCTGCCGATGAATCTCGTGTCGCACTCGATCCGATACCTCCTGTTCTGCCCGCTCGTCAGGATAACGCTGGATTGTGGCGGAAGGCAGTAAGTCCGCGCGCCGCTGTAGGAGCCAGGCCTATCTCGTGGATGCCGGTTGGAGCCGAGCCGCACCGCCTGACGCGAGCGGCCACACGTAGCGGTCAAACACCAGACCGACCACTGCCATTTGGCCGTCGGTCCGCAAGCCGAACCGTTCGGCGACGCGCCGCGAGCGGGCGTTTTGCGGAAGAATGGCCGAGATCGCGTAGGACAGCCGCAGCCCGTCGCGCGCGTAATCGCGGACGCAACCCACTGCCTCGGTCGCGAAACCCTGGCCCCAGACGGCCGGATCGAACGTGTAGCTGAGCTCACACTCGAATGTCAGGGCGCCCCCGGCGGGCGCCCGTGTGCGCCCGAACCATCCTTTGCGAACCCCGTGCTCGGATGCCACCGAACCGACAACAAGGTCGGTCAAGCCGCAGCGCCCGATCAGCGCTCCGTCTCGCTTGCGCAGGACCACGAGACAGCCAACTGCCAGCTGCTCATAGCCCTCCAGAGTGGACTGCAGCCACAGAGCGGAATTCTTCGGGCGAGCGCGGCCCACCTCCGGGATAGAGATATTGCGTGACTTCGGGGAGCGCATGGATGCGCGTGAAGAACTCCAGATCGTCCGGCACGATCCGCCGCAGCACGAGGCGAGCCGACTCCAGCCGGTCTGTGCCGTGCGCCAGGGTCATTCAGGAGACTCCCGCATGTCGCTCGGATTGTAGAGCCGTTCGCGGCGCGGGTCAGCGCGGCGCTTGGCGCAGAAGGTCGATTCTGGGATTATCGCGCTTTATTGCGCCGCTTGGCCCTGGCAGTGGGCGGGGACAAACTTGCCGTTGGCGTAGCCGTCAGGAACCCAAGGCACTCCCGCCGGGCACGCATAAGGCTGGCCTGCACTTGCGGCCGGCGTGCACCCCGCCATCGTGACAATCGCTGCGACGCCCATCATAAGGCCGGCGAACATCATGGCAAGAGAACGCATGTCCATAACCTTTCCTCCCGCGGATGCATCCCTTACCCCGGCGGCTCGCGTCGAGGGGCGAATGGTGGGTATGCCACGTATAGGCCAGGTCTGGTCGAACGGTAATGGCTAAACAGGTGTGCCACTGGTGGCGCGCGCCAGGGTCAATTGGCCCTTTTTCCTCACCATCGGCGCCGCGCGCCGAGTAGCGCCGCCGGCCGGCTATAATCGGCGCGGGAAGTCGATCATCGCGGCGGGCCTGCCGGCCGTTAACAACGGCTTTCTGACCTACGACAACCTGTTCTGGCCCGGCGGGTCGCCGCCGACAGCCAGCGACTACCCGTTCGGTGGCGGGTTCTTGGACATCTACCGGCTGCTCTTCGATATCGGCGATGGCCGGGTCGTGAACTTCTGGAGCAACGGCGATCTCGGCAGCGGCGTCGATTACGGCGTAGCCGTCGCGACCTCGGCGATGGCGCTCGATTACGTCAGTGGCGGCGTGACGGTTCCAGAGCCTGGTTCGCTGGCCCTGCTCGGGGCCGGCATCGCCCTTTTCGCCGCGATCCGCCGCCGCACGAGGCGAGCCGCCTCCAGCCGGTCCGTGCCGCGCGCCAAGCTCATTTAGAAGAGTCCCGCATGTCGCTCGGACTGTAGAGCCGTTTGCGGCGCAGGTCAGCGCCGCATCGTCGAGGGTCGTCTTAGCGTCTGTGGGCAATCGATCGTGCGGGACACACGTGTGTCCACCGAATAGAGATGTCACCGTCGCTGCCATTTAGAAATGTCACTGTCGTCGGGGTCGGGCGGTGGGCGGGCGCGGAGCCCCCGGCGCAGCGCAGCGCCCGACCGGCGCCCGTAACGCGGACGGGCGAAACTGCTCCCGCGTTTGTACCGAGCGGGCGCAGCACGCTCGGCTCGTAGAACGACTCAGCCGACTTTAAACAGACGAGGGTTGTGCTGATCGCGTCGGTGCGGTGCTTTCGTACTGCGTCGCTCCAGTCCACGGCGGCGCTGCTGCTCGCGGATGAAAGCGAGCGCAGCGCCGAGCCGCTTGTTCTCGACGATCGCGGCCTGCGAGACCTGGCGAATTTTATCAAAGGTCCGATACGCCAGTTCGACGCCCTGATAGCGGATCGCCAGGCGCCCGTCGGGATAATCGACGATGGTGAGCCGCTTGCCGATCGCCCGTCTTGGCGTGCTCGCTTGGCTCCAGAATGAACACGACCTTGTCGTATTGCAGGGTCAGCGCCTGTGACAGGGTGCGTTCTTCTTTCCAGGCAAAGGCATCGTCGAGATCGTCGCCGGCGCGCAACGGCCGGTGCAGATCCTTGCCGTTCGCCGGCATTTTGGCAAAGCGTGCGTTGTAGTCGGCAATGAACGCCGGGAGCAGGGCATTGCCTTCCGCCAGGGTGGCGGCGCCGGCCAGCCGCAATTCCTTGACCAGGCGATCCTGCAGCGTCTTGTTGGCGCGCTCGACCCGGCCCTTGGCCGGGCTCGAATTGGCGCAGATAATGTCGATGTTGAGCGCGTGCAGGGCGCGGCCGAACTGGGTCATGCCGTCGCCGCCCAAGACGCCCGGATGGTTGACCCGAAAGACGCCATGCTTGTCGCTGTAGAACGCCACCGGCTTGCCCCACGCCTCCAGATAGGCGCGCGCCGCGTGAAAATAGGCAAAGGTCGACTCGCTCTCGACAAATTGCAGATGCATCAGTCGGCTGGTCGCATCGTCGACAAACACCAGCAAGGTGCATTGCGGCCCGCGATCCTCGAACCACCAATGCTCGCTGCCGTCGACCTGCACCAGCTCGCCAACGCAGTCGCGCCGCGGGCGCGGTTGATGGATGCGCTTGCGCTGCTTACGATCGCGCCACAGCCCGTCGGCGATCATCCACTGGCGCAAGGTCTCACGACCAACCGTTATCCCATGAGCCTCGCGCAGCTTCTCGGCCGCCAAGGTCGGGCCAAAATCCCAATACCGCTGGCGGATCATCGCCAGAACCGCGCACCGCACAGCCTTGGGCTTGCGCCGGTTGCCGCAGCGACCGCGTCGCTTCGAGATCAGGCCGGTCGGACCTTCGATCCTGTAGGCCTTCAGCAACCGAAACACCTGACGGCGCTCGAGCCCGAGCAGCTGACTCGCCGCCTCGGTCGTCAATCGCCGCCGATCCAAATCCTGCAGCACCTCGAGCCGCCGCAGCTCCCCATCGCTCATCAGCCGAACCGTCACCCCAAACACCCCCCGGAAATCCCCGGGGCAGTGTCATCTCTAACTGGCACACGGGTGACATTTTGATCGGGCGCCTACATGCTTTTGGCGCATAATCGGTGTTCTGGAGAATCTTCCCTTTTCGGGAAGTTAGCGGGCCGTAACGTTCGACCTGCGCGCAAAATTCAGGTAGTAGACGGTGCAAGCGGCGTGCCCGGCTGCCCGCGGTTCACAATGTTCGAAAATTGTATTCGCTGCCGCCGTCCTCGTGGAATGTCTTGGTTGCGACATAGTAGCGGAGGCAAAATCCCATGACGGTTACATAGTCAAAAATATCATCGTAGATAAGCTCGCCGACGAGCCAAAAATGCTGCTGGCCGCTGGCGATGGCCGCCGCTCTGTGTGCAGTAAACTCCCAAGTGTCTGCTTCGCAGGTGCAGGCCGTCGAGGACGTATGGCGCCTCGTTCACCGTCGCCGCGATCACCTGTGTATAGAACGGACTGTAGCGCCCGGAGACCTGGGTATAGGCTTGTTTTTTTAAAGACGCTGCTAGGACGGGTTCGTCAACAACACGTTCGCTTGGTCAAGTGTCATCGAAGCCGCATAGGCGCCAATGGACGATTTTAATGATGGAGGACCGACTCGCAGCTGCGCCTCCAATGCTTGCGCCTGGGGCGATGCTCCCGTCAGGCCCCCCCGCGCGGCATCGGCGTATTTTTTCACCGGAGCAAGAAATGCCACAATAGCTGAGAATAAACCAGTACCAGGGACAAATGGTAGTGATGCCAATAGAGCGGATATATTGTCGATTGTATCGATAAAATCGTCCACCAACTTTACAAGTTTCTGTACAAAGGTAGAGGAGTCACTAGTCAGTGATGAAATATCGGCAGCAGTCGTCTTTATGGTATTATAAAGACCACTGAGTGCCTGAAAGGTCGGATTGCTAGATAACCCGGCTGCGCTTAGCGCACTCATGACCTTACCAATATTATTCGTTATATATTGGATCACACCTCCTACTAAATTCGGGCACGGCAATCCAGGAATAATGCAACAACCGCTGCCCGATAGGGCAATTATACTAGTTGCTACCCCGATGACCATAAAACGTCGGGATGGATTTTTGGGCGTCGTCACGTCGTTACCTCCCGGTAGAATCCGACGGATAATAACAAAAAACGCCGTGCTTATCAACCAATGGTTTGGGGCTCAGATTGCTGCGACCAAAAGCTCGTAGTTGCATTGCCCGCATCACAGACCGCCCGGCTTTGCATGACGCGGTCGAATTCGCGCGCAACGGCGACACGCTGATCGTCTGGAAGCTCGACCGCCTGGCGCGCTCAATGAAGTAGTTGATCGAGGGCTTCGGTCAAGCTGCGAAACCCGATACCCCTCACCCGCAGGTTCTCCACGGCACAGGGGCGGCTGGTTTTTCACATGTTTGGTGCGCTGGCGGAATTCGAGCACTCCCTGATCCGGGAGCGCACCCAAGCATGCCTTGCTGCGGTTCGGAATGAAAAGTAGCGCCGGCTTGCGTGCAGTGGGCCATGCCGAGTTTAATGCGCCTGAGCGTGGCCGACGCGTGCGCCGATGACTTACCTCTGGACGATCCGAGACGATTGGTGGACCGTGAGCATCGACGCTGGAAGTGGCGCAGGCTCGTTTGTCTGCATGGGAAATAGCGTTCCGTTTCGGAGATGAGCCGTGAGCACGCCAATTAGTCATGGGCCATTCAAGTGGCTAAGAGGGACTCTGCACGATCGACACTGGCTATCGGGCTCCATCATCACGATTATCGGCACGATAACCAACTGCGCGGCCCAAGGATTGCCGCCTAATCCATATTTTATCGAGATGAGGCAGCCCGATGGTACTACGTTTACTGCAAGGATGCACACAGCTGGACACCAATACTGGTGGGAGTTGCGAGACGGCTACAGCATCATAAAAAACAGTGAGAATTGTATGAGGGATACTAAGGAATGTTGGTTTGAGTATGCTTTGCCGGGCCCGAATGGGACGCTAATCGCCTCAGGAGTGCCCGTAACTCATGCAGGCATTGCCGAAAATATTCCTGCAAGCCAACGCCCCCCGAAGGGGCTTCGACCGGAGTTGCAAAATTCGCCGAAATAACCTGTCGTCACTGGAGGAATGTCTCAAATGAAGAACATGAATGTAAGCCGCCCCATTACTTTTATCGAGTTGTCGATATTCGCATTATCGGCATTCTGGACATCTGTTCCTCATTGCGCTAATGCAATGCCAGCAAACCCCTCCGTGAGGGAGATCGTTCAACCGGACGGTACAAAGCTTAACGTGATTACTAAAGGAGACGAATATCAGGGTTGGCAAGAAACGACAGAAGGTTATACAGTTGTTAGAAATAAGAGGACGAGATTTTTCGAATACGCAAATCTCAATCCTCAGGGAGATTTAGTTCCCTCGGGCGTTGTTGCGACTCCGTCAAGATTGCATGTTCAGGGCTTGCCCGGTGTGAGGCCGGCTAAAGGCTTACGTCCGCGTCCGAATATCGCGCTGGCGAAGGAGCAGCAGGACTGGCTTAGGCAGCTTCGGCTGGATCTCCATTTGCGCGTCACGCCTCAACTCGGTCTACCACCCGGTGCGCCCAGTGCACCTGGAACCCTCCCCACGATCTCGGGGACCTGGGCACCTCACCCGGTGATCGGCCCCAAAAAGCTGTTGCTGATTTTGGTCAATTTTCAGGATGTTACGCTTAAGGAGCCAGCCTCCTATTGGAGCAATCTCGTATTCGGCGCGAACGGGCCATCAGTCGCCAAATATTATAGTGACAACTCATACGGGAAAGTCACTATCACTCCTGTGGCCAACACGCAGCCATCCAGTCCGCCCGGGATCGTTACGGTAACGTTGCCTGAACCAAACCCGAACTACGGCAACCAGTCTGATTATTCGACGGAGACGGCGTGGGTAAATAAGGCCCTCGCAGCAGCTGCAGCATTCGTTGACTTTCCGTCACTCGATACCAATGGAGACGGAACGATCACCGTGGATGAGCGCTAATCTACTTTGTACTCGCTGGATATGAAACTGCTGCCGGTTCAGGCCTCACGCCGTCAGTGTGGGCGCACCGGTGGGGTGGCCCGAACGTCGCAGTCAGCGGAAAGAGTATCAATAACTGGGCTCTGAACGGTGAAATGTATGGTCCGACGACGCCGATGCAAATGGGCGTCATCACTCACGAGATGGGACATGCGATGGGTGGGTTGCCCGACCTCTACGATATCAGTAACACCAACGCAGGGCTGGGAGCGTTCAGTTTGATGGCAGCGGGCGCGTGGGGCGCTCGCGCAGGGGAGATTCCAGGGGCAACGCCGGTTGCCCCTGACGCGTGGACACACTTGTACCTCGGGTGGTCAACGCCGCGCTATCCGACACCGGGAACGACGGTCACCCTCACGAGCCCTCGGTCGGATCCCAGCTCGGCCGTCCTGTTGATAAACTCTAGCCTGAATTCAAGCGAATATTGGCTCGTAGAAAACCGTCCGCCAGTTGGTTGGGACGCTGGGATGTCTCAGCTGCTGAGTGGAACCTGGCAGGGAGGTCTGTTGATTCAGCACATCGACTCAAGCATCGGCGATCAAAATGATAACTCCTTCAATAAATTTGTCGCTGGCCGTCATCAACGCAACGTTGTTGTACAGCCGTCGGCGGCACAATATAATCTATTACAATCGGACGATTCGTCGGGTTGCCCTTCCCTCTTGTATTATAAGGGAAACTCTGACACCTTCGACCAGTCGTCCAATCCGGCGTCTACATACTATTCCGGGGCGCAAAGCGGTATACTGGTCCAAAATATCTCGGTAAGTGGTCCCAATATGACTCCAACGATTACCGAGCCATCTCCTCCACATCCCCACCGGCACAACCACCAACCACAGGATTGATGTTGACGAGGAGGAACAGCAGCAATGCCACGACCGTCGCGACGAGCGCGATCGGAGCCGGTACGGAACTCGGCCGGGCTACACCTTAGAAACCGGCTCCGGCTGTCTCACGATCGGGGCTCACCTTAGATCGTGTAGGCGGTCACCTCTATGATGGCGGACGCCCGCTGCCGCCCGCCCTCAATCACGCCCCAAGCTTCGGTGCGTCGGCCCGCACGCCGAAGCGATCGAGCGGCAGCGGCCGCCTCTCGGCGGATCCGCCGGGACACCCGTGCTGTAAGATGGCGGAAGATCATCTTCGTTCTGCTTAGCGCCTTCCCCCTATATTGCACAACCGGGCCGGCCGGCAGACCACGCAGCCAGGGCAGCAAGGCATCGCAAATCGGCAATGTCGGGCGGCGCTTCTTATTCTGCGCTCGGCCGGCAGGGTTGAGCCGAATCAGGCGCGCCTCGCAATCCACTAGGAAGGTCGTCAGTTCGAGGATCGCCGCCGGGCGCGCCGCCGGGGCGAAGGCAAGCATCAGGTAGAGAAACTGATGCGGCTCGTTGGCGCCCGCGAAAAGCGCCCTCGCCTCGTCGATCGTCAGGAGCCGTTCCCGCGCCTCCGGCTTCGGGCGCCAACGAAAGCAAAATCTGCGGCACGGCGGTAATCTCGCCTTCCCGATACGCCCAGTTCAATGCCGCCTGCCCAACGGAAAGGATCCGGCGGATATAGCCGTTGCTAAACCCCCTGGCCACGGAGTGAAGCGACGAATTCGCGCTGTCTCTGAGGGGTGACCTCGGAAACGAGAGCCCCGGCGAAGAATTCGGACCATTTGACCAGCCCGAAGCGCGTTCGCTCGGCACTCGGCAAGTACCTTGCGTGCTGTTCCAGATATCGCACAAGGTAGGTTTCGAGCGGGGCGTCCTGCGGCTGGGTCCGCGCCGGTTTAGCGTTGGCGGTTATCGACGCGGCCAGCGCGAGCTTGGCTTCGTCAAGATCCGCTGTGCCAAGCGATGCGCGGCAAGTCTGTCGGGTCGATGGGTCAACCAAGTCCGACACCAGGCTGCGCTATTCCGTCGCCGGCTGAGCCAATATCCGCCGATCTGGCCAAGCCGGCCTTCCCCATTTTGCATGGTCCCTCTCGTTGGTCTTCAAGGTACGCGGCGACTTGCTCCTCCGTGTAACGGGTGCGGCCGCGTCCGACACCGTGGAGCCGAGCCGTCCGCGCTATCGCTCGCGCTTGACCGTTTGCGTCGAGCAGCCGGGCGCCTGGGCAACTTCTTCTTCGGTCAAAAGGCGGGGCAGCGACGGGATTCGACTGCCGTCAGGGTCAGGCTCCCTCCTGATCATTGCTCCCTCAAGAATAAACGGTTCGCGGGACATTGACCATTCCCTTCGGATCGGCGATCACAACGGCGGGCCGGGCGGGCAGCCGCCGCTCCTCCTCGAAGTTGGGCGCGGTTGCGAAGAACGGCGGCGCCACTGCAGTCATGGGGCAGATATGGCAGGCCAACAGTTGCGGTCGGCGTCCCCTCCTGGGGCAACTATCGGTTGAACCGGCGGGTGATTCGCCTAGAGGATAGACTGCCCCGCATGCGCGATACCGGAAGCGCCTCCGTGACTTTGTCTGTAGCGCAAGCAAAACCTCGCTGCCTCGCTTTCCAATCACGATTCGCTCCTCGCCAACGATCATCGCGCCGTACCGTCGATCCCGTTTGCGGGGTGGGTTGAGGTTGATAGGCAAGATCGCTCGAATGGAATGGAGACGGTGCCGTCATAGGTCTGCCGGATAGTACCGACCGCAAATCGGACACTTCGTGGTACGGCAGGCTCTTCCGCGTGCTGTCGTGCGGATCGCTGCTCGATGCGCCGGCGACAGACAGAATACGGTTGCGGCGGGGGTTTAGAAGCGGCGTAAGTACAATGGGGCGTTTAATCTGTTCGAACTCCATCGTGTTTGCATTTACGGCTAACCCTTGGCTAACTCCGACTGGTTGGGGTCGGGGGTTCGAATCCCCTCACCCGCTCCACATCGCCATCCACCTCGCCGCCGCTACTATCTGGCTCAATTGACGACACGCCGTAGGTTATTTGCCGGTCTCGACTTCGGCTTTCTCCATTGTCGGGTGTGCACTACACGTCCCGCATTGGGGAGGGCTGAGCCAAATCGTCCCCAAATCCTGGTTGGAGTAGTGGCTCGGGCCGATCATCCAGCCGTGGACGTAGGAGCGCAGCGCCACCAGCCGGTTCCACCAAAACGTGTGGATATAATGCGCCTCCTCGTCCAGCACGCGCTTGTTGTACTGGAGCATCAGAGCGCGCTGCTTCGCGAGGTCGGTCTCGTGCAGCATCTTCTGGTAAATGTCGAGTTCTTGCGGATCCTCGTAGTAGCCGTAATTCGCGTCGCTGACCGAGCGCGGCAACCAGGGTTGGACATCCAACACCGGGTTGACGATGCCGTGGCAACTGCCGCCGGTCGAGACGCTGAAATCGCCGCTGCGCAGCGCGGCGAACCATGGACCGGTCGGGACGACGCGCTGCGTCACATGCAGTCCGATCTTACTCCATTGGTCAATCAGCCAAATCCCCAGATATTTGTATGGCTGATCGACGTTGCGGTTCACCAGCTCGAAGCTGAGGCCTTCGGCGCCGGCCTCTTTCAGCAGCCGGCGCGCCTCGGCCCGCGACTTCTGGATATCGGGCCAGAAGCCGGCAATTTGTTTCCAGCTGGTCCTTGCTCGGCGCCAGCGGCGAGCCCGGAAAGGTGAGGCTGCCGACCGTGTGCATCAGGCTTACCTTGGAAAGACCCGGCACGCTGCCCCAGCGGTCGAGCGCCAGGGTCAGGGCGCGACGCACCCGCACGTCGTCGAACGGCTTTTTCTTGTGGTTGATCCACGCCCCCAAGGTGCAGTTCCAGTCGCTCTGCTGCACCACGATCTTGTCGCCGAGTTCTTCCTTCAGCTGGTCGATCGCGGAGGGCGGATAGCCGCGAAACTCGGTCGCGGCGCGGTCGGAGCGGATCGCATCGAGTTGCACCGCCTGCTTTGGCGCATAGATGCCGATGAACTCGTCGAGGTAAGGCAGCCCCTTGTGGTAATAGTCCGGGTTGCGCACCCCCTTGATCAACTGGCCGGCTTCGTATCCGGCGAACTTGAACGGGCCGGACCCCAGGATGTTGTGCTCGTACCAGTGGATGTCCTTGTCGAGCACTTTCTTCTGATAGATCCAGTTATAGGGGTCGGCCAGCGCCGGCAGAAAGGCGCTGGTTGCGAACTTCAGGCGAATGACGACGGTGCTCGGGTCTGTGGCCTCGATCTTGTCGACCATCATGAAATTGCTGGAACGCGGGCTTGGTTCTCCTTCCGGCGGAAAGGCGATCTTGTTGAGGCTCGCCGCCACGTCCTCGGCGGTCAGCTTGTCGCCGTTGTGGAATTTCACGTCATCGCGGATCTTGAAGGTATAGGTCTTGCCGCCATCGGTCGGCTTCGGCATCGTGGCGCACAGATCGCAGACGATGTCGGTGGTCGATCCCGGATTGTACGGGTTGATCCTGATCAAGACGCTGTAGAACGGCGCCGCCGAGTGAATTGTCGCATAGGTCTCCTCGCGCTGCTCGTCGAAGCTCGGCGGCGAGTCCGCCGGGATCATGTAGGTCAAGGTGCCGCCATATTTTGGCGTTTCCTGCGCCCGCGCGGGTGTCGCCATCCCGAGGGCGACACCAAAACCAGCCGCCCAGAACCAGAACCCTCGCGTCATCGCTCCCTCCCCTGCGGATCGGCCCTGTTGCCTGGCCTATACCCCAACCGTAGAGCTGGAATGCAAAAATGTCTATTGTGTTTGCACCGATGTTTGTTTTCGCCGTCATCATATCGACGATCGCGCGCTTGGTTTTGCGCGCGAAGAACGTGCCAAGGCGGCCTATCGCATCAACCGCCGGCAGGAACATCGGCATCGACGATGCGATCCTTTGACATCATGATGTCTTGCGTTTAGCGTTAGAACGCATGCGGACTACGCTGACCCTGGATGACGACGTGGCCAAGCTCAAGACGGAATCGCCACGCGCCGGCCGGCCTTTCCGTGAGATCGTCAACGAGACCTTGCGCCGAGGGCTGGAAAGCCGGCGCGCCACGGCCCAGCGGCGGGCCTTCAAGGTAACCGCCCGCGATCTCGGTAAGCTCAAACCGGGGCTTTCCCTGGACAATGTCGCAGAGCTCATCGAGCATGTGGAGGGCTCGCTTTACCGGTGATCCTGGTCGACGCGAACCTGCTGCTTTATGCCTATCACCCGAGAGCGGAGCAGCACGAGCAGAGCCGCGCCTAGCTCGAAGCCGTGCTCTCGGGGCCTGATCTCGTCCGCTTCGCTTGGCTTACGCTCTGGGCCTTTTTCAGGATCGCGACAAATCGCCGAGTGTTCGAACGTCCGCTGTCCACGACCGAAGCCGAAGCGGCGATTTCCTTCTGGCTCGCTGAGCCGGTCGCCGGAATTCTCGAGCCGGGCGAACGGCACTGGGACATCCTGCGCGGTCTCGTTCGCGACGGACAGGCTGCAGGTCCGCTGGTCATGGACGCCGTGCTTGCCGCAATCGCACTCGAACATGGCGCTACGGTCTGCACGACGGATCGCGACTTCTCACGGTTTTCCGGGCTCAAATGGACAAACCCCCTCGCGGAGAACCGCTGACGAACGCGGGAACAGTCAGGGGGCTCACAATGATGGGCCAGGCAACCGCGTGCGAACTTCGGAATTCTGGACAGTGGGGCCAACTCTGATTAGACCCTGCCCCACTTTAAGAATGGTGGGACGATATGAGCGGAGAGGAAATGCCTGGCGATATGACGGACGGCTTTCACCTGGTGGTGGAGGCGCTGAAGCTGAACGGGGTCGACACGATCTTTGGGGTGGCCGGCATCCCGATCACCGATCTCTTGCGCTTGGCGCAGGCGGAAGGCATCCGCTACCTCGGCTTTCGCCACGAGCAGTCGGCCGGGAACGCGGCCGCGATCGCCGGCTATCTGACCCAGAAGCCGGGCATCTGCATGACCGTCTCGGCCCCCGGCTTCCTGAACGGAATGGTCGCCTTGGCCAACGCCACGACCAACTGCTTCCCGATGATCATGATCAGCGGGTCGAGCGACCGGGCGATCGTCGATCTCGAGCAGGGCGATTACGAGGAGATGGACCAGCTCGCCGCCGCGCGGCCCTATGCCAAGGCGGCCTACCGCGTCAACCGCCCGCAGGACATCGGCATCGGCATCGCGCGGGCGATCCGCGCCGCCTCCTCGGGGCGCCCGGGCGGCGTCTATCTCGACCTGACGGCCGAGGTGCTGGGCTCGGCTCTCGATGTGGAGACGGCGAAGAAGTCGCTGGTCAAGGTCGTCGACCCGGCGCCGCCGCAGCCCCCGGCCCCGCGATCGGTCGCGCGCGCGATCGAATTGCTGGCGAACGCCCAGCGCCCGCTGGTGATCCTCGGCAAGGGCGCGGCCTATGCGCGGGCGGACGAGGAGATCCGCTCGTTTATCGAGACGACCGGCATTCCGTTCCTGCCGATGTCGATGGCCAAGGGCCTGTTGCCCGACGACCATCCGCAATCGGCCGCCGCCGCCCGCTCCTACGCGATCGGCAACGCCGATGTCGTGGTATTGGCCGGAGCGCGCCTCAATTGGCTGTTGTCGCACGGCCGGGCGCCGCTTGTGGTCCGCGGACACGAAGTTTGTGCAGATCGACATCTCGCCGACCGAATTCGACAGCAACCGGGCGATCGCGGCGCCGGTCGCCGGCGACATCAAATCGGTGTTCGCGGCGTTCAACGCCGCGCTGAAGCCGGGACAGATCAGGCGCCAGGCGGCCTGGGCCGACGAGATCGGCAAGCGCAAGCAGCAGAACGTCGAGCGCATGGCGGCGCGCCTCAACGCCGATCCGAGCCCGATGAATTTTTCCTCCGCATTGCGCGCCGTGCGCAACGCGCTCGCCACCCAGCCGGATGTCTACATCGTCAACGAAGGCGCCAACACGCTCGATTTCGGCCGCAACATCATCGACATGGACAAGCCCCGCCACCGGCTCGACAGCGGCACCTGGGGGGTCATGGGCATCGGCATGGGCTATGCCATTGGCGCGGCCGCGGTGACCGGCAAGCCCGTCGTCGCGATCGAGGGCGACAGCGCCTTCGGTTTCAGCGGCATGGAGATCGAGACGATCTGCCGCTACGAATTGCCGGTGACGACGGTCATCTTCAACAATAACGGCGTCTACCGCGGCGACCCGGCCGGCACGCGCCTATTCGCCGACCGGCCTTCTGCGCGACGCGCGCTACGAGAAGATCATCGAGGCGTTCGGCGGGGCCGGCTATCACTGCACCGACACGCCGAGCCTGACCAAGGCGCTGACCGAGGCGCTCGCGTCGGGCAAGCCGGCGCTGATCAACGCCGTCATCGACCCGACGGCCGGCACCGAGAGCGGGCACATCCAGAGCCTCAATCCGCGGAGCGCCGCCGCCCCCAGGACGTAAGGTCGGGGGTCCGAGACCTAAGGGTGATAGGTGGCGTCCGCACCCGACCAAGTCAGTGACGACACAGGGGGCGCGGCATCCTCGCGGCACCGCCGGCGAGGTGTTTGCGGTGGCGCTGCGGCTCGGGCTGACCTCGTTCGGCGGCCCGATCGCCCATCTCGGCTATTACGAGCGGACCTATGTCCGACAGCGGCAATGGCTGTCGCCGGACGAATATGCCGGGCTCGTCGCCTTGTGCCAGATGGTGCCGGGCCCGGCCAGCAGCCAGGTCGGCTATCCTGATCGGATTGCGCCGCGCCGGCTGGGGCTGGCGCGTTTGCCGCCTGGGCCGGGTTTACCTTGCCCTCGGCGATCGTGATGTTCGGCTTCGCGCTGCTGGCGCCGCGGCTCGAAGGGCCCACGACGGACGCGGTTTTGCACGGGTTGAAGCTGGTCGCGGTCGCGGTTGTCGCGCAGGCGGTGTGGAGCATGGCCCGGAATCTGTGCCCCGACCGGCGCGCGCGCCGCTCTGGCGCTGCTCGCGGCGGCGCTTGCTGCTGGTCGTCAGCGGCTCCTTCGTCCAGATCGCGGCATTGCTGATCGGCGCGGTCGGCGGGGCGCTGCTGTGCCGCGACCTCCCTGCACGCTCCGGCGCTGCCGGCGATGCCGGTCACCTTGCGGACAGGCGGGGTGGCGCTGGCGCTGTTTCTGATCCTGCTGGTGGCATTGCCGCTCGCCGGCGCCGCGGCGCCGCACAGCTTGCTGGCGCTGGCGGGCATCTTCTACAAGGCGGGCGCGCTGGTGTTCGGCGGCGGCCATGTCGTGCTGCCATTGCTGCGCGACGCGCTGGTGCCGCAAGGCTGGCTGTCGGACAGCGCCTTTCTCGCCGGCTACGGCGTGGCCCAGGCGATACCGGGGCCGCTATTCACCTTCTCCGCCTATCTCGGCGCGATCGTGGCGCCCGCCGGCAGGCGCGCGTTGCTGTGGTCGGGCGTCGCGCTGGTATTCATGTTTCTGCCGGGATTGCTGATCGCCCTGGCGGGTCTGCCGGTGTGGCTGTGGCTCGGGCATCACCCGGCCGCGCGGGCGGCGCTGGCCGGCATCAACGCCGCCGTCGTCGGCGTTCTCGGGGCGGCGCTCTACAACCCGATCTGGCTGAGCGCCGTCGGCAACGGCCGCGATGTCGCGATCGCCTTGGCGGGCTTCCTGCTGCTCGAGCGCTGGCGGGTCCCGCCGCTCGCGATCGTGATCTTTTGCGTCGGCGCGGCGCTGATATCGGCCTCGTTCGCTGACGCTCGCGGTAGTCCGCGGCAGCAATGTCCGGACCCCGATTCGCTCCGCTGTCGCTGCCTAATCCGATACCGTCTCGCCAGCGCAGCCGCCGCGCGGCGGCTCGTCTGTCTCGTCCGCCATTTTCCTGCCGTCATTCCCGCCGCTGATTGCGGCGTCGCCGTTGCGGCCAGAGCTTGCGGCAGCGCGATGGAGCATTGGCGGCGACGATCGTTGCCTGGATCCCGGGATCGGGTTAAGCGACGGGGCGCGATGTGCCGGCACCGGGGGGATGCGGCGATGGCGAGGGGGTTGCTTATTCTGTGGTTTCTGATGATCGGGGCGCCGGCGCGCGGGCCGCCGCGCCGTCGGCGAGCGTCTATCTCGAAGAGCTGACCTGGCCCGAGCTGCGGGCCGACATCCAGGCGGGCAAGACGACGATCCTCGTGCCGATCGGCGGCACCGAGCAGAACGGCCCGCAGATGGCGCTCGGCAAGCACAATGTCCGGGTGCAATGTGCTGGCGGGCAAGATTGCCCAGGCGCTCGGCAACGCGCTGGTGGCGCCGGTCATCGCCTATGTGCCCGAGGGCAACGTCGAGCAGCCGGAGGGGCATCTGAAATTCCCCGGCACGATCACTGTGCCGCCGGACGCGTTCGAGCAAGACCCTCGAATACGCCGCGAAGAGCTTCAAGCTCGCCGGCTTCCGCAACATCGTCTTTCTCGGCGACCATGGCGGCTACCAAAAGGATCGACGAGGCGGTGGCGCAGCGGCTCGACCGCGAATGGGCGGCGACGCCGGTTCGCGCCTATGCGCTGACCGAATACTACCGCGCGAGCGAGGACGAGTTCGGCCAGTTGCTGAAGAGCAAGGGCTACAGCGAGGCCGAGATCGGGACCCATGCCGGGCTGCTCGACACCTCGCTGATGATGGCGACCGATCCGAGCCTGGTGCGCACCGACCTGCTGGGCGAGACCAAGCCCGGCGACGGGACCCACGGCGACCCGCGCCATGTCGAGCGCGGCACTCGGCCAGCTCGGCGTCGATCTGATCGTGACGCGCACCGTCGCCGCGATCAGAACCGCTACCGCCCACCGCTGAGGCCATCGAGCTGCGCCGCGCGGCACCAGCCGTCGTTTTCGCACCTTTTGTTCGGAGGTTTCCTTGCACCAGCAGATCCGCCGCTGGTTCCGCATCGCCCTGTGGATCGTCCCGCTTGCTGGCGCTCGGCGCCGGGGTCTGCGGACTGCCGATCTGGCCCGCCGAGCGGCGTGCAAGACGGCTTTGGCCGTTGTGCTCGGCCGCCGCGGCGATCGTGCACGTGGCGCAATCCGCGGCCGCGCCGCCGGCCGCGCCGCACCCGGCCGCGCCGGCTCCGCGCAGCCGCATCCAGCGGCGCCGCGCCCCGCGCCGATCCAGACCGTGCCGGGAATGCCGCCGGTCCTGAACCCGGCCAACCTCTACAGCGCGGCCGGGGCCAACATGCTGAGCCCGGCCGTGGCCGGCGCGTTGCCGCGCGTCTATGTGCCGAATTTGCGGTCCAACGACGTCTATGTGATCGATCCGGCGACCCGCAAGGTGGTCGATCGCTTTCCGGTCGGGTTCCTTCCGCAGCACGTCGTCCCGGCCTGGGACCTGCAGACCCTGTGGGTCGCCAATAACGGCCGCCGCCGCTCCGACGGCAGCCTGACGCCGATCGACCCGAAGACCGGCAGGCCCGGCCCCAGCGTCCCGGTCGCCGACCCCTACAACATGTATTTCACCCCCGACGGCAAGGCCGCGATCGTCGTCGCCGAACGGTTGAAGCGGCTCGATTTCCGCGATCCGCACACGATGGCGCTGGAGCAGTCGGTGCCGACGCCGGGCTGCTCGGGCGTCAACCACGCCGATTTCTCGATCGACGGCCGCTATGCGATCTTCACCTGCGAGTTCCGCGGCGGCGGGCTCGTCAAGGTCGACATGGTCAACCGCAAGGTGCTGGGCTATCTGAAGCTCGACGCATCGCGGCATGCCGCAGGACATCCGCATCTCGCCCGACGGCAAGGTGTTTTTTATCGCCGACATGCTCGCCGACGGGGTGTTTGTCGTCGATGGCGACAGCTTCACCAGGGTCGGCTTCATCCACACCGGCATCGGCACCCACGGCCTCTACCCGAGCCGCGACGGCACCAAGCTCTATGTCTCCAACCGCGGCTCGCACAAGGTCCACGGCCCGCCGCACGGGCCGGGCAGCATCAGCGTCATCGATTTCGCCACCCGCACGGTCGAAAAGACCTGGCCGATCCCGGGCGGCGGCAGCCCCGACATGGGCAATGTCAGCGCCGACGGCAAACAGCTGTGGCTGTCCGGGCCGCTACGACAATGTCGTCTACGACATCGACACGACGACCGGCGCCGTGACGAAAATCCCGGTCGGCAAGGAGCCGCACGGCCTGACCGTCTGGCCGCAGCCCGGCCGCTACTCGCTCGGCCACACCGGCAACATGCGCTAACGGATCGCCTCAGGCTCGGCCCTCTGGACACGAACCTGCTGTGATAGCCAAACTCGCGTAGGCACAGAGGAGCTTCCCCGATGACGATCATCGATTCCCAGGTCCACGTGTATGAGGCGAACACGCCGAAGCGACCCTGGCACAGCGTGCCGAACTGGCCCGATCACGTCACCGGCGACGAGATGGTGGCGGCGATGGACAAGGTCGGCGTCGACGGCGCGATCTTCATCTCCGCCTTTTCGATGTACCAGTACGACGCCAGCTATGCGGTGGAGGTGCAACGGGCCCATCCCGGCCGGTTCGCGCATCGTCAAGCCGGTCAACCCGGACGATCCGGCGGTGGCCGATGTCATCGCCGACTGGAAGAAGACGCCGGGCACGGTCGGCATCCGCATCATGCTGACGAAGGAGGCGAACCGCGCGCCGGACGACCCGGGCCTCGACCGGATCGCGCGCGCGGCCGTCCGCCACGATTTTCCGGTCAACGTCCTGTTCTGGGGCAATGTGGACGCGGGCACGGCGCTGATCGATCGCCATCCCGACACGCGGTTCATCATCGACCATCTCGGCATCCTGCAGCCGCGCGTGCCGCCCGCGCCGCCGCAGCCCTGGGCCGACCTCCCGAAGGTGCTGGAACTCGCCAAGCGCCCGAACGCGGTGATCAAGGTCAGCGGCGCCTGCACGCTGTCGCGGGAGCCGTATCCTTTCCCGGACATTTGGGACCCGCTGGCCCGCGTGTTCGATGCCTGGGGTTTCGATCGCTGCCTGTGGGGCACGGACTGGACGCGCGCGTTCGCCGTCGTCAACTACGAGCAGGCCGTCGAGCCCTTCCTCAAGACCGACCGCCTGAGCGACAGCCGAGCGGGCGATGCTGATGGGCGGCGCCTGCGCCAAGGCTTATGGCTGGTCGCCGAAGAAAGCTTAGCCCGGTGCTTAGGGTCAGCACATGATTCGCCTGGTGCTCGTCACACCGGCGGAGGCCGGTGCCCATGGCTGAGACGGATCCCGGCCAGAGTTTATCCTCGGGCCGCGCTCGGCGCGGACCCATGGGCCGGTAAGACGATAGGGGCAGACCCAGTGTGAATCTTCTGATCGAGCCTAAAGACTGGTGCTCCGTTGTGGAGCTATCGGGGTAAGGGAGGCAGCGTATGGCAGCGGATTACAGCATATGTCTTGGAACGGCCGGCTGGGGCGTATGGCACAGTCCGGATGCCGGAAAGTCGTGGATACGGCATCGCGCCCCGTTTCCGCTCAATAGCCGCATACAGGCGTTGGTCGCCCATCCCACAGAGGCGCATACCGTTTTCGCCGGCGGCGATACCGGGCTTGTTCGTGAGCCACGATGGCGGGGCGCGGTGGGAGCGCATCGGCGCCGATGGGGCTCTGCCGACGATCTGGTCGCTGACCATCGACCCGGTCGATCCCGATATTCTCTTTGCCGGCACGCGCCCGGCTGCGGTCTATCGCTCGCGGGATGGCGGACGGCAGTGGGAGAAATTGGCGGTAGACATCGCCCGCGAGTGCTCGATCGGCACACCCTTCGTGACCAGCCTCGTCGTCGACCCCGACGATCATCGTATGGTCTGGGCCGGGGTCGAAATCGATGGCGTCTTCCGCAGCCTGGACGGCGGGGACACTTGGACCCACCTCGACTGAGACGGGTTTGTACGATCCGGACATTCACGCCGTGACGATCGCGGCGACGCAGCCCAAGCGCCTCTATGCCAGCACGGCGCGCGAAGTGTTTATCAGCAACGATCTGGGCGACAGCTGGGAGCCCTTGGGCATCAAGGAGAAATGGCCGCTGCCCTATGCCCGCGGCATGGCGGTCAAGGCCGATGATCCCGGCGTGCTGTTCGCCGGGTGTGGCGAGACCACGACGGGTGAAAAGGGGCACGTGCTGCGCACCACAAACTTCGGCGAGACTTGGGAGATCCTGCCGCTCCCGACCCAGCCCAATGCCACTGTGTGGGGCCTTGCCACGCATCCCGCCGACGCCAACCGCATCGTCGCGTTCAGCCTGTTCGGTGAGGTCTACGTCACCGAGGATGCCGGCGCCTCCTGGCGCAAGATCGCGCGCGAATTCGGCGAGATCAGGGCCGCAGTCTGGGTGCCAAATTAAATTAGTGTCGTGTGCCGGAAGTTCGCGCAGTTAATCCGAGGATCGTCATTGCGAGCGCGGCGAAGCAATCCCCTGCCGACGCACCCGGATTCTTCGGGGTTGGTTCGTCGCCTGCGGCATTCCCAGCGGCATCATTGTCCTGCCGGGCATCTGCTCGGCCCGCGAAAATGTGGGCGACGAAAGTGCGGGAGCAGCCCTCAGGTGAAGGCAGCCTTGACCCGGTCGGACCGGAACGGTGTCCGGCGCAAGCGGACCCCCGTGGCGTCGAACACCGCGTTGCCGACGGCTGCGGCGGTTGGGCAGGTCGCGGGCTCGCCGGCGCCGGGGGCTCGACCCGAACCCTCGCTATCGCCGCTTGGTTCGCCTCGTGCCCCTGATGAACGGGGGAGGTACCGGGTCTTGCGGATAATGGCGGATTGCATCCACCCTACTTGCTGAATATCAAATCCCGCAACGCGGCAAGGCGGCTCGGCGTCCGTTTCGAGGGGGTTTCTATAACCACATGATTTTCAAGGGCAGGAACCGCGACACGGCGTGGTATTCGATACTCGATGATGAATGGCCGGAGGTCCGAGAGATCATCAAGGTCTGCCTCGATGACAGCAATTTCGACCCCGCCGGGGTGGCGCGGCGCTCACTCTCGGGGATGATGGAACAGCGCAGCCCAAGCCGCCGTGCGCCGGCCTGAGACAGCGACCCTCGGTGCCGCGCATGCATTGTCCGAGTTAAATCGAGCCAGCGATCTGATTCTCGGGCCGCCGGTCCATACCGGGAAAATCCGGCTAAATGAATAACGCGATCCGATAACGCCCAAGAGCCTCTTCAATTAAGAGCTTGTTACCGCTGCCTCTCGGGGGAGATTGAGTGGCAGCCTTCGCAATCGCTGGCCGGTTGCCGCATAGACGGCATTCGCGAGCGCCGGGAACGCTGCAGCGCAGCCAGTCTCGCCCAATCCGCCGGGCGTCTCGGTACTGTTGACGAGATGGACCTCGATCGGCGGCGTTTCGTCCATGCGGAGCATGCGATAGGAGTTGAAGTTGGATTGCTGCACCCGGCCCTGATCGAGCGTGATCTCCCCATAGAGCGCCGCCGTCATGCCGAAGACGAGGCCGCCTTCGAGTTGCGCCCGCACCGAATTGGGGTTGACCGCCTGACCGCAATCCATGGCGGCGACGATGCGGCGCAGGCGGATTTCGCCTGCCGACAAAACCTCCACTTCGCAGACGACGGAGAGGAACGAGCCAAAGGCAAATTGCACCATGACGCCGCGGCCGACGTTTTTTGGCAGCGGGCCGCCCCATCCCGCTTTCTCGGCCGCGAGTTCCAGAACCCCGAGGGCGCGCGGATTCTTCTGCAGCAGCGCGCGCCGGAAGGCCACGGGGTCCCGCTTCGCGGCGGCGGCCAGCTCGTCGATGAAGCTTTCGACGACGAAGATGTTGTGCGCCGGGCCGACGCCGCGCCACCAGGCGGTCACCACGCCGGGCGGCTCATGGCGCACCCAGGAGACGCGCAAACTGGCGATGTCGTAGGGCGTCTCCTCCGCACATTCGACCGCGTCGGGGTCGATGCCGTTCTTGCGCATGCCGGCCGGCGCCCAGCGCGCCATGACGCTCGACCCCGTGACTTTGTGCGTCCAGCCGACGATCCTGCCATCCGCATCGAGGCCGGCCGCGATCCGGTCGTAGTAATAGGGGCGATAGCGGTCGTGGCGAATATCGGTCTCGCGGGTCCAGACCATCTTCAGCGGATAGGACACCTGCTTGGCGAAGGACGCGGCTATGCCGACGTATTCGGCCTCCAGCCGGCGGCCAAAACCGCCGCCGATCATGTGGTTGTGCACGGTCACCTTGTCGGCGCTCAGACCCGTCGCCGCCGCAGCCTCCGCCTGGGCGCGCGCCGGCACCTGGGTCCCGCACCAGACGTCGGCGCCGTCGGGACGGACATGGACCGTGCAATTGATCGGCTCCATCGGCGCGTGCGACAGAAACGGGAGCTGATAGACCGCGTCGAGCTTGACGGCCGCTCCGGCGATGGCGGTTTCGGGATCGCCGACCAGGCGCGCGACGATGCCGTCGCCTGCGAGGAGGCGTCAGCGTGGCCCTTGACGATCTGGGCCTGCGTCAGGCCCGCATTCGGTCCGAGATCCCATTCGATGTCGAGCGCGTCGAGCCCTTGCTTGGCCGCCCAGAAGTGATCGCCCACGACGGCAACGGCATTGTCGAGCCGCAAGACGTCGCGCACCCCCGCGATCTTGCGCGCTGCGGCGTCGTCGACCTGCGCGAGCTTGCCGCCGAGGACCGGGCACAGCGCGACGGTGGCGATCTTCATGCCCGGGACCTGGACATCGATGCCGTAGACGGTCTTGCCGTGCACCTTGTCCGGCGTATCGAGGCGCTTCTGCGGCGTGCCGATCAATGTCCAGTCCTTGGGATCCTTGAGCGGCGCGTCCTTCGGCAGGGGCAGGGTCACGGCAAGCGGCACGAGCGACGCATAAGTCGCGGTGCGCCCCGACGCGCCGTGCGTCACCGTCCCCCGCGTCACGCTGCACTCGGCGGGGTCGACGCCCCATTGTTTGCGCCGCCGCCTGCACCAGCACGGCGCGGGCGGTGGCGGCGGCCTTGCGCAGATCGCTCCAGTCGGCGCGTATCGATGTCGAGCCGCCGGTCGCCTGCTGACCGAGCAGCGGATTGGCATAGAGCTTCTCGTTCGGCGGCGCGAAGTCCGGCGTCACCTGGTCGAGCCCGACATCGAGTTCCTCGGCCAGCAGCATCGAGGCCCCGGTCCATATGCCTTGGCCCATCTCGACATCGCGCATGATCAGGATGATTCGGCCGTCTTCGCCGATGCGGATGAAGGCGTTGGGCTCGAAGATGCCGGCCGCCGCCCGCGCGATGCGGCTGCCCACCGGCAAGCGCGGCGGCCAGCACCAGGGCGGCTCCGCCGGCGAGAAAGCCACGGCGATTCAGCGGAAGGCCGTTTCGCGTCGCAAGCGTCTCGCTCATCGCCGTCTCCCTCAGACCGCCGCAGCCTGTTTGATCGCGGCCCTGATGCGCCGATAGGTGCCGCAGCGGCAGATATTACCGCTCATTGCCGCGTCGATATCCGCATCGGAAGGCTTCGGGTTCGCCGCCAGCAGCGCCGCCGCCGACATGATCTGGCCCGATTGGCAATAGCCGCACTGCACCACCTCGAGAGCGAGCCAGGCTTGCTGGATCTTGGCGCCGGCCGCGCGTTTCGCCGATCGCCTCGATCGTCGTGATCTTCCGCCCGACCGCGGCCGCCCGCCGCCATCACGCACGAACGTATCGGCTGACCGTCGAGGTGAATGGTGCAGGCGCCGCAGAGCGCCACGCCGCAGCCGAACTTGGTGCCCGTCAGGCCCGCGACATCGCGCAGCACCCAGAGCAAAGGCATATCCTCCGGAACGTCGAATTGACGGTCCTCTCCGTTGATCGTGAGCGTCAGCATTGATCCTCACTCGCTTGAGTTGAGAGATATGGCCACCGGCGCCGCTTCCGAGCGGCCCTTGCGGACGTCTTCGGCTGTCACCTGTCCGGTTTTGCCGCTGAAATGCGCGATGACGTAGTTGGCCACCGCCGCGAGTTCCGCATCGGAATAGGCTGATGCGAAACCGGGCATGAAGATCGTGCTCGCCCTTGACTTGGAGGCTCGCTCCGCTCAGCAGCACCTGAATGAGGTTCTCGCCCTTGGGATCGTTTACGCGTCCGGCTGCCGGCCAACGCGGCGTAAGGCGTCTCGCGGCCTCGGCCGTCCCACTCGTGACAGCCGGCACAGGCTCCCTCGAAGATGCGGCTACCGGGACCTCCCGCCGTCTTCTCTGCTGCCGGTGCGCCGGCGGCGCTCGGTTCGCCCGGGTTGCGGCTTCACGGTTCTCAGGTAGGAAACCAGGGCACTGATGTCCTGAGCCGACAAATGCTGCAGGCTGTTCGACACGGCTTCTCCCATCGGCCCGGCGGCGGAGCCGCGATCTTGCGCGTGGCCGGTCCCGAGATAGTCGGCGACTTGCGTATCCGACCAGCTGCCGATGCCGGACTGCCTGTCGGGGGAGATGTTGTAGGCGTGCCAGCCTTGTAAGAGCGTGCCTGCGAATTGCTTGCTGGGGCGTAGGGCGAAGGCGAAATTGCGCGGCGTATGACATTCGCCGCAATGGCCGAGCGCGGTGGCCAAATAGGCGCCGCGGTTTGCCTCGGCGCTCCAATTCGGGTCCGGCCGAAACCGGTGCTCGTCGAGAAACGCCAGGTTCCAGAACCGCATGGTCCAGCGCTGATTGAAGGGGAAGGTCAGATCGGCCGGCCGGGCCGGCGCATGCACGGGGGGCAGGCTGAACAGATAGGCCTTGATCGCAACGGCATCGTCACGGCTCAGCCCTGTGTACGAGGTATACGGGAACGCCGGATAGAGATGGGTGCCGTCCTTCGCAATCCCGCGATGAAGCGCGCGGACGAAATCATCATCGCTCCAGGTTCCGATGCCGGTCTCGCGGTCGGCGGTGATGTTGGTGGAATAGATCGTGCCGAAGGGCAGCTTGAACGCAACCCCACCAGAAAATGGCTCGCCCCCAGGAACATTATGGCACGCGGCGCAATCGGCAGCGCGCGTGAGATATTCGCCGCGCTCGATCAGCTCAGCCGTCGGATGAACGTCCGGCACCGAAGGATCGGAATCGCGGTCGACCAGGCGCCAGACCACCCATGATCCCGCCACCGCCGCGATCAACACGACCGCGGCGACGAACAGGCGCCTCGGTCCCAACGGCCACGTCATCGAGCATGTCCCATCGCGGCCTGCCTATAGTCACGATCAAGCTTAGAGCCGCCGTTGTCAAACGCCTGGGGTTTTCGCGGTTCGTGCGGCTGCGATGTACCGATAGCGCGCAGGATGGGCTGAACATCGCGGAGCCCATCATCCCAGTGTTTCGAGGAATGATGGGTTTCCCTTCGGCTAACCCATCCTACGAAATCGATGGGTACGCGTTCAAATTGCCGCTCAGTAATAAACCGCCCGCCCGGCGCCGCCGCTTGCCGACACCAGCTCACCGGAGACCGCCCAGGCCTTTTCCGAGGCCAGGAAGACCGCGACGAACGCGACCTCCGCAGCGTCCACCATGCGGCAGATGGCGTTGCCGCGCGGCGAGTCCGGAGCGAAGTCCCGCCGCTCCGCCTCTTCCGGGGATACGCCCAGCTGGGCGGCGCGGGCGGCGAGCAGGCTCGGCGTGCGCTCGGTGCGGGTCGTGCCGGGATGGATGCAATTGACCGTTATCCCATGACGGCCCATTTGGACCGCCAGCGTTTTTGTCATGTGCACCAGGCCGGCATTGCGGGCGCCGCCGCTGAGATTGCCGGCGTTGCGGGCGTTGCCGCCGCTGATGTTGATGATGCGCCCCCAGCCCGCCGTCTTCATGAACGGGATCACCGCGCGGGAACAGCGCAGCGCGCCGACATACTTGACGTTGAAATCCTCAATCAAATCCTCGTCGATGACGGTTTCGATCGGGCCGGTCGCGGTGGCCGAGCCCCCGGGCGCCGACCCGCTGTTGACCAGGATGTGGAGGCCGCCCAGCTGCCGCGCCGCCTCGGCGACCATATGGTCCACCTGCTCCTTGCTGGTGACATCGGCTGCGAGGGGAATGATGCGCCGGTTCGTCTCGGCAGCCAGGTCCCGCGCCGTCGCCTCCAGATCCCCCTGGTTGCGCGCCACGATCGCCACATCAACCCCTTCGCGGGCCAATTCCCGCGCAATGGCTTTGCCGATGCCCCGGCTGCCGCCAGTCACGATCGCATGCTTGCCTTGCAATCCGAGTTCCATGGCACTCTCTCCCCTTGGCGAGTGAACGCGATTTTATTGCGGCACTTCTCATTGTTCTCGCTGAGGAAACCTGGCGCAAGGGTGTTTCCGGACGCCGGAGACGCATCGAACGTGCCGACATGCCTCCGGCAACGCCGCGACACCCCCGAGCCCGCCTGCCCGGACCAACGGCGTTCTCGCCACAATCCTGCGTTACGATGCCCGCCGGGTTCGAGCTGGCGATTTCGCGAGCATTCTGAACGAGGAGGGTGCGGGTTGACCGTCGCGCGAGATTTATCAGACGGCCCTGCGGCGGTGGCGCTTTCCTGTCTCCGCCGCGCCCACTCCCGTCAATTCCCGTTTTGGGCAAAAAAATTCCCGGTTAGGCCGAAAAAATTCCCGGTTGCTCGGCGACGGGAAGCCGCTCCTAACCAATTGGTTTATCCTACTATTTTGGTGTTCGACTGGGTCCGGAACAGCGAAAATCGACAAAGTTCCCGGTTATTTTCCCCGTTCTACGGGAATTTGCCGTTGCGGGCCGCTTCCGCCTTTGCGCCTTGCCGGGTCGCCCCGGCACCGACAGGATGGGGCATGAACCGGCTGCTTCACGATCTGCGCATCGTCGAGATCTCGGCTTTTGTCGCCGCTCCGCTGGGCGGCATGACGATGGCGCAGATGGGCGCCGACGTGATCCGCATCGATCCGATCGGCGGCGGCATCGATTTCCACCGCTGGCCGGTCACCAAGGATGGCGCAAGCCTCTATTGGGCCGGCCTCAACAAGGCTAAGCGCTCGCTGGCCTTGGCGCTCGACAAGCCCGAGGGCCGCGAGATCGCCCGCGCCCTCGTCACCGCGCCCGGCCCCGGCGCCGGCATCCTGCTGAGCAACCTGCCGCCGCTGCGCGGTCTCGATTTTGCCAGCCTCAAGGCCGGGCGCGCCGATGTGATCGTGCTGCGGCTGATGGGCAACCGCGACGGCTCGGCGGCCGTCGACTACACGGTCAACGCGGCGAGCGGGTTTCCGCTGGTCACCGGAGCGGGCGGCGGCATGCCGGTCAACCACGTGCTGCCGGCCTGGGACATCGCCGCCGGGCTCTATCTCGCGACCGGCCTGCTGGCGGCGGAGCGCCACCGCACCCGCACCGGCGAGGGGCAGGAGGTGGTGGCGGCATTGTCGGACGTGATGCTCGCGACCGTCGGCAACCTCGGCTATATCGGCGACGTCCAGGTCAACGGTCATGCAAGGCCGGCGATCGGCAACGATCTTTACGGCAGCTTTGGCCGCGATTTTGCCACCGCAGACGGGCGGCGGGTCATGATCATCGCGCTGACCCCGCGGCAATGGCGCGCGTTGGGCCAGGCGACCGGGCTGGCCGAGCGGCTGGCCATGATCGGAACGATGATGGAGGTCGATCTCGACACCGAGGCCGGACGCTACGAGGCGCGCGACATGATCGCCGCCCTGCTCGGCCGATGGTGCGCGGGCCGCAGCCTCGACGAGATCCGCCAAGCCTTTGCCGGGACCGGGGTGTTGTGGGGTCAGTTCCAGGACTTTCTTCAGCTGGTGCAGGACGACCCGCGCTGCTCGGCGGCGAAACCCGCTCTTTGCCGAGGTCGAGCAGCCCGGGATCGGGCCTTACCTGATGCCGGGTCTGCCGCTCGACTTTGCGGCTACGCCACGCCTGCCGCCGTGCCCGGCGCCCCGTCTCGGCGAACATACCGACCTTGTTCTCGCTGAGGTGCTTGGCCTATCGCAGGCCGAGATCGGCCGGCTGCACAATCACCGGATAGTCGCCGGCCCGGACGGGCGCTAGCGAGCGCCTCCGCTTTCGGAGCCACCGTCTTCGCTGATCGTGCTGCCGCAACTCCTGCAGCAACTGGCGCACGCGGCGCGCCGTGCGCAATTTGCGGGCGATGTCGGGCGCCAGCCTGAGATCGCCCTGGGCGTCGAGCCAGCCGGCCTCGATGTCGGGCGGCAATTCGCGCATGGCCTCGGCAAAGGCGAGAAAGATCTCCTCGACCTGACGCGCTCCGAGACGCCGTTCTCTGGCCACGCGCGGCACCTCCTCTCGCTTTGACCGCCAGAGACTAGATCCCGCCGGCGTCATCGTCGAGGGCTCCGCTGTCCGCGGCGATCGATCGCGCCTTCACGCCCGTCTCAAGCGCGGTTAAGATGCAGCCGGCTTCACCCTTACCAACCCGAGGAGGACCGCGACATGGCCATCAGCATGTACCACGCATCGGTGCCGGTGTTTCTGCAGCTGCTCACCGGCTTGAAAGGAACGCTCGACAAGGCTCAGAAGCACGCGACCGAGAAGAAATGGGATGAGGCCACCGTGCTGAATTTGCGGCTGTACCCCGACATGTTCACCTTGGCCCGCCAAGTCCGCCAAGCGAGCGAGCATGCTTTCGGAGCCGGGCGCGCCGCCGGCGTCGAGGTGCCGCAGCTACCGGCGATCGACAACAGCTGGGCCGAGATGCAGTCGCGGCTCGACAAGACCATCGATTTCTTGAAAGGCCTGCGTCCCGACCAGCTCGACGGCAAGGAAGATTTGCAGGTGACGCTCGTCCAGGGCGGCCAGCCGCGTAACTTCCGCGCCCAGGTCTATCTTTATCATTTGGCGATGCCGAACTTTTATTTCCACACGACGACGGCCTACAACATCCTGCGCTCGCTCGGCATCGAGATCGGCAAGCGCGACTTCATGGGCCCGATGCCGTCGTAGAAATCTGTTTTTGGGCTTCGAACAGTCATGCGTCACTCCCGCCTAAGCGGGGTGGGGATCCAAACTGACGGCTGATGACTGTCATTCGGGGGCGCGGGCTTGGTCCGCGCCCCCGAATTATTTAGGACGGCATGCGATGTCTCGGTCAGGCCGGCGTTAATATACGTTGTCGGCCTCCTCCCGAGGGGCGCCACGGAACGACGGTTCTCGAGAACCCGACACCTCATTACCACGAGGCGCTGACATGCACTGGTACCGCTTCGTCGTTCCTGTCCTGCTATCGCTAGGGATCTTGTTGGGCGCGGCCGCTTCCTTCGCACAGATGGGGATCGGGCTAAGCATCACGATCGCGCCGCCGCTGCTTCCCGTTTATGTGCAGCCACCGATCCCGGCGCCCGGCTATATCTGGACGCCGGGCTATTGGGCGTACGGACCGTACGGGTATTTCTGGGTGCCGGGCACCTGGGTGCAGCCCCCTGCGGTAGGCTTGCTCTGGACGCCTGGCTACTGGGGTTGGAACAACGGCGTCTATGTGTTCAACCCCGGCTACTGGGGACCGCATGTCGGGTTTTACGGGGGCATCAATTACGGCTTCGGCTATGGTGGCGTCGGCTACCAGGGCGGCTACTGGAATAACGGCGCGTTCAACTATAACCGCGCCGTCAACAATATCAGCGATACGCACATCACCAATGTTTACAACCGCACGGTGGTCAACAACACGACCATCAACAACGTGAGCTATAATGGCGGCAGTGGCGGGACCGTGGCGCGGCCGACGCCGCAAGAACAGGCCTTGCGCGCGAGCGCAGCGTATGCCGCCGACATCAGTGCAGGTCGCAGCACCGACAGGCCGCGAGCACCGATCACGCGCTGTTGGCCTCGGTCAACCAGGGACATCCGCCGATCGCCGCGACGCCCCGGCCGAGCGTGTTCAGCGGCCCGGGTGTCGTCCCGGCGCGCAATGCCGTCGCGCCCGTGCGCGCCGGCGTTGCGCCTGGACCAGCAATCCCAGCGCCTGCACGGGCCAGCGGCGGAGCATGCGGGAGTCGCCCTTGGGCTGGCCACGGTCAAGGGCAACACGGCCCGGAGGTCCGGCGGGCCACCGTGGCCGGTCAGCATGCCGCGGCACGCCAGCGGCGCTCGGGGCTTCTCCGGCGCTTCGGACCCCCGCTGAAGCGGGCCATCCGGTCGGTCCGGGTGAAGCTGCGGCAAGACGCGCGGCGCGAGTTCCGGCGGCCCACGAGCTTGTCCCCCAGGCGCATGTCGCCCCTCAGGTCCACCCGGCGCCGGTCTACCCTGTCGTCGCTCGCCCGGTGCATCCGGCCCCGGTCCACTCTGCGGCCGCTCGACCAGCACCGCATCCAGCTCCCGCACCGCATCGCCCCGCGCCACAGCACGAAGAAAAAAGGCCGCCGCCGGGCTAGTCCCGGGCCGCGCGACAGGATGGCGCGACCCCGGCCAATCAGACAGATCTCGGCTCGAATCAGCCGTTAGCTGGACCGGAGCTGGGAGTATTGTCAGACCGCGCGGACCAGGGCATGGCGCTTGCGGCCGGCGCTGAGCTTTACGTTGCGTCCGAGCCGAGATCGTCGAGCCGGACGATCCGGATCTCGTCGCCTATCACGGCGTCGTTGATGCGAGCGCCGCCGCCGCGGATCAACCGCCGCGCCTCGCTGTTGGAGGCAGCGAGCCCAGCGCGGTTGAACAATTCAAAAGCGGACATGCCGCGTTCGAATAGGTCGCGCGGCACTTCAAAGCTCGCCGCGGCTGCGGTTGCCGCGCCGCTACGCATCGGCGACTAGAAGGAGCAAAGCTCGCCGCGGTTGCGGTTGCGGAAACCCCCTTAAATCCGAATAAAGCGCGGGCTGTGGCTGCCGCTGTCTGAGCCGCCTCGCCCATGACATAGCGCCGTCGCCTCGGTCGCTAATTTCACCTTTGCCTCGTTGATCTCGCCTGCTTCGAGCCGGGCGATCTCGTCGAACGGCAATTCGGTGAACAGGCGCAGAAAACGGCCGACATCGGCATCCTCGGTATTGCGCCAGAATTGCCAGTATTCGTAGGGCGACAGCCGCTCGGCGATTGAGCCATACCGCCCCTTGCGCGGTCTTGCCCATCTTGTCGCCCGATGCGCTCGTCAGCAGCGGCGTCGTCAGCCCGAACAGGGTGCGCCCGTCCATGCGCCGGCCCAGCTCGACCCCGCCGACGATGTTGCCCCATTGGTCGGAGCCGCCGATCTGCACCTCGCAACCGAAGCGCCTCGCCAGCTCGACGAAATCGTAGGCTTGCAGGATCGGGTAGTTGAATTCGAGAAAGCTCAGCGGCTGCTCGCGCTCGAGCCGCAAGCGCACGCTGTCCTGGGTCAGCATGCGGTTGACCGAAAAATGCCGGCCGACATCGCGCAACAGCGGGATGTAGCGCAATTCGTCGAGCCAATCGGCGTTGTTGACCATGACCGCGTCGGTCGGGCCGTCGCCGAAATCGATGAATTTGGTGAAAACCTTGCGGATCCCGGCCATGTTGCGCGCGATCTCGGCATCGTCGAGCAACGGCCGCGCCGCATCCCGGAACGAGGGGTCGCCGATCCGCGTCGTGCCGCCGCCCATCAGCACGATCGGCTTGTGCCCGCTCTTCTGCAGCAGCCGCAACAGCATGATCGACAACAGGCTGCCGACATGCAGACTGTCGGCGGTGCAGTCGTAGCCGACATAGGCGGTGACGCGGCCGGCGCTCATCCGGTCGTCGAGCGCGTCGAGATCGGTGCATTGATGGACAAAGCCGCGTTCGAGCGCGGTCGCGAGAAAGGCGGAGCGGGGTTTTGACATGGCGCCGTCATCTAACATAGGCACGCCCCCCGAACCACAACACTCCAGCCCCCACCCTGACCCTCCCCCGCGTGCGGGGGAGGAAAGGGAGGGGGTGCGGCGCGCGATCGGGCTGATGAGCGGCACCTCGCTCGACGGCATCGATGTCGCGATGATCGAAACCGATGGCCGCGAGCGCGTGATCACCGGCCCGGCGCTGACGATCCCCTATCCTGATGTATTTCGCGAAAGGCTGCGCGTCGGTGCTCGGCGGCGTCGGCCCGGTCGACGAGGTCGAAGCCGAGCTCACCGGACTGCATGCCGAAGCGGTCGAGCAGTTTCTCGCGCGCTATCCTGGCACGACAGCCGACATCGTCGGGCTGCACGGCCACACGATCCTGCATCGCCCGGCCGAGCGGCGCACCTGGCAGTTGGGGGACGGCGCTCAACTGGCGCGCCGGCTCGGGATCGACGTCGTTGCCGATTTCCGCTCGGCCGATGTCGCCGCCGGCGGCGAGGGCGCGCCGCTGGCGCCGCTGTTTCACGCCGCTCTCGCCGCGGCGCTGCCAAAGCCGCTCGCGGTGCTCAATCTCGGCGGCGTCGCCAATGTGACCTGGATCGGCAGCGGGAGGATCGGCGGGGACGGCAGACATCCTCGCTTTCGACACCGGCCCCGGCAATGCGCTGATCGACGACTGGGTGCGGCGTCATACCGGCGCCGCGGCCGATCTCGGCGGCGTGCTCGCCGGCGCTGGACGCGCCTCGGAGGCGCATGTCGCGCGATTTCTGGAGCGGCCGTTCTTCGCCCGCAAGCCGCCGAAATCGCTCGACCGCGACGATTTCCGCGATGCCATGCCCGAGGGTCTTTCGCTGGAAGACGGCGCCGCCACCCTGACCGAGATGACGGCCGCCGCGGTCGCGGCGGGTTGCCAGCATTTCCCGGCCCCGGCCCGCGAGTGGCTGGTCTGCGGCGGCGGCCGACACAACCCGGCGCTGATGGCGGCGCTCGCCCGCCGGCTCGGCGTCCCCGTGCGCCCGGTCGAAGCCGTCGGCTGGAACGGCGACGCGCTCGAAGCGCAGGCCTTCGCCTATCTCGCGGTCCGCTCGGCGATCGGGCTGCCGCTCAGCCTGCCCTCGACGACCGGGGTTCCCCGGCCCACGACCGGCGGCCGGCTGTTTCCCGGCCGCTGATCGCGGGGTGCGAGCGTTACTTGGCCGGCACCAGCTCCGGTGTCTTTGCCTGGGCGAAGGCCGGCATGACCTCCTTGCCGAAGCGCTCGAGCTGTTCGAGGGCGACAGCTTTGGGCACGCCGACGCTGAGGCTGACCGATACCCGGTCGAGCCCCGGATAGCGCCGTTCGAGCGCCTTCAAATGCTCGATGATCTGCTCCGGCGACCCGCACAGCACGCCGCCGGCGGCGATCGCGTCCTCGATCCGCGGCAGCTTGGCGTGGGGCGCCCGCTTTGGATCGCGCATGATCTCGATCTGCTCGTCGCTGAGCGCGCGCACCAGCCGCAGCTCGCCAAACATCTTCATGTTTTCTTCGTAATATTTCCCGGCCTCGCGGATGCCCTGCTCGCGGTTGTCGGCGATATAGAAGTGGAAGCCGAAACACAGCCGCTCGCCCATTTCGAGGTGCTTGCCGATGCGGGCATGCGCCGCTTGCCAGTCGACCACGACCTTGTGCATCGCCCCGCCCTCGGCCGAGCCGCCGCCGATCAGGCCCTGGATGCCGTGCTTGGCCATGAAATCGAGCGCCCGCTCGGTCCCGCCCTGAACCGGCTGCCAGCATTCGACCGGCAGCCGCAACGGCCGCGGCACGACGGTCAGCTCTTCGAGGGTGTAGCCGCGATAGGGCACCTGCGGCGGGAGGGTGTAATGCTTTCCCTTGTGCGAAAACGTCTCGTTGTTGAACGCCTTGAAGATGATGTCGACCTGTTCTTCGAAGAGTTCGCGATTGGCCGGCTGGTCGAGCAGCGGCGAGCCGAAGGTCTCGACCTCGCGGGTATGGTAGCCGCGCCCGACGCCGAAGGTGATGCGTCCGCCGCTCAGGATGTCGGCGGTGGCGTAATCCTCGGCCAGCCGCAGCGGATGCCACATCGGGGTGATGTTGAAGCCGCACCCGATCCGTATGCGCCGGGTCATGTGCGCCAGATGCAGCGCCATCATCAGCACGTTGGGGATGCATTCGTAGCCCTCGTGCTGGAAATGATGCTCGGCCATCCAGAAAGTGTTGTAGCCCAAGCGATCCATCACCTGCGCCATCGCCTGCGCCTTGTCGAAGACGGTGGCGAGATGCTCGTTGGGATAGCGCCGGTCGTTCACCGGGACGCCGCCATAGCCCACGTTTTCGATATCGACGTGCCCGGCGAACAGACTGTCGAATTTGGTAATCATGCCATGACCTCCACGGGAGAACCGCCGATCGATTTCCGGACGATTGTACGCCGTGGTTCGGGGCTGGCAACCCGCTCGCCGGGCTCACCAGCCCTGCAGCACCACAACTAAACAATGCCGTTGCCGATTGTCCGGGATCGACCTTGAGACTACTGTCTTTAGCTGCGAGGCCCGGTCGCACCATACCGATCGAAGATAGAGATGCGTTCCTCGGCTCTATTGGCGACGACGATTGTTGTTGCGGTTCTGATCGGCGGCCCTGCCGTCGCCGAGTAGGCGGGAGGGCGTATCACCGCTGAGCAACCCGATATCGGCCAGCTCGAAACGCGCATCCAGAAATACGATCAGGCGCTGGGGGTCGTCAGCCAACTCGCTCGCGCGTTCGGGGCCGACACCGACTGTCAGGGCGTTTGCTATTTCCCGAGCAGCACCAAATCGGTTTCCTGGCGCTGCGCGCCGAAGCAGCGATGCGCCTTGCATTGCGCGGTCAATCCGCCGGTCGGCGGGTGCGATTGAGCGGCCAGACACGCAGCGCTGCGGAGTGCCGCAACCGAGATTGACTCAAGGCTGCTCCCACCGCTCCAAGCCCCTGGTCCGAAATCCGCGTCTGGATTGGTTAGGTCGGGTTGATAGCTGGGGCCGGCGTTCTCGCGCGAGGCCCTCGGATTTCGGCGTTACGATGGCTGGCAAAATCGCTACGCCAGCGCTCACGGAAGGGCAATGATGCGCCCGCTTTTTGCACCTGTGACGGTGTCGGATGCGTCCTACGGACCCTCTCGGACAGCCCGCGTCATTTGCTTAAATTAAGCACTCGCGTCCCGGGCGATTTTTTGGAACAATCGAGTTCCGCGGTCTCAATCGGGCCGCGTCTCGACTCGACAGGAAACCGACTTGATCAGAGACAGGAACTTCCGTCAGCCGCGCCGCCGCGACTTCGACGATGATAGTTACGATCCGCACTTGCGCGAGTTCGGCAGCTCGCCGCGCTTCAGTCCGCCCCGGTTCGATGCGGCGCCCTCCGGACCGCCGGTCCGCGCCGTCGTCAAATGGTTCAAGCCCGAAAGGGGATTCGGGTTCGTCGAGCTGTCCGACGGTTCGGGCGACGCCTTTCTCCATGCCAGCGTCCTCGAGCGCAACGGGATCACCGCGGTCCAGCCTGGCGAAACCCTCGAGATTAGGGTCTCGCCGGGGCAGAAGGGACCGCAGGTCACCGAGGTACTTAGCGTCGACAGCAGCACGGCGACACCGGCGGCTGCACGGCGTTCGGGATTCCCGGCCGCCGGCCGGCCGTCTTATGAAACCTCCGAGGTGGCGGTCGAGGAGGCGGGCACGGTGAAGTGGTTCAACGCCCAAAAGGGCTTTGGCTTCATCGTTCGCGAGGGCGGCGGCAAGGACGCCTTTGTCCATGCCTCGGTGCTCGAGCGCTCCGGCATCGGCACTCTCAATGAAGGTCAACGGGTGCTGGTCGACATCGCCGAGGGCCGCAAGGGGCCTGAAGCGGTAAGGGTGCGCCTCGCCTAGATCGGAACGGTGGCGCCGGCGCCGGCGCTTTTTTGGGGGGAAGTGATGGATTTCGGCGCGGCGATGTTCTTTACCGATTATTCGATGGGTCCGGCCCAGCTAGGCCGGGCGCTGGAGACACGCGGGTTCGAGTCGGTCTGGGCGCCCGAGCATTCGCATATCCCGAGTTCGCGCGCGACCCCATTCCCGCAAGGCGGCGAGCTTCCCAAAAAATATTACGACGCGATGGACCCTTTCGTCACCTTGACCGCGGCGGCGGTGGCGACGAAGACCTTGAAGATCGGCACAGGAGTGTGTCTCGTCGCCCAGCGCGATCCGATCCAGACCGCCAAGCTGGTCGCCTCGATCGATCAGATCTCGCGCGGGCGGTTTCTGTTCGGTGTCGGCGGCGGCTGGAACGCCGAGGAAATGGCCGATCATGGTACAGCGTTCAAGACGCGCTTCAAGCTGATGCGCGAGCGGGTCGCGGCGATGAAGGCGATCTGGACCGAGGCCGAGCCCGAATATCACGGCGAACTCGTCGACTTTCCAAAAATGCGGACCTGGCCGAAGCCGGTGCAGCGCCCGCACCCGCCGATCATCGTCGGCGGCGCTTTTCCGTATGCGGCGCGGCGCGCGCTCGCTTATGGCGATGGCTGGGTCCCGCATGCGGGCCGGCCGCAATATTCGGACGTGACCGATTTCCTGCCGCAGTTTCGAGAGATGGCGGCGGCCGCCGGGCGGAGCCTCGATGAGGTTCCGGTGACGGTATTTGGTGTGCCCGAGGATCTTGACCGGCTGAAGTCCTATCGGGACCGCGGGATCGCGCGCGCTGTGGTCAGCCTGCCCTCGGCCGAAGCGGACGAGATCCTGCCCGTGCTCGACCGCTGGGCCGAACTGATCCGCCGCGTGCAATAGCGCGAAGAAGGACCTACGCTTTGTAGGGCCACACCGGAGGCACTTTAATAACCTTCTCGAAGACCCTGACCTTCGTCACCGGCCTGCTGTACCTGGAGAAGCGGGTCAGCTATCGGCGGCTGCGCAAGGAATTCGGGATCGATAACGAGACGCTCGATGATCTGTGTCACGAGCTGATCGTCAAGCGCTTGGCGGTCGACGAGGGCGGAGAAGGGCTCGCCTTTGTCGGAGCGGCCCTCTTCGAGACCGGTGACGCCCCGCCTCCGGCATTCGCGCCGGCCGCGGCGGAGATCACCTTGCCGCCCGTTTTGTCCGCGCCTGTCGCGGTCGCCGCGGCACCGGAGGCCGAGCGCCGCCAGCTGACCGTGATGTTTTGCGATCTGGTGGGATCGACGGCGCTCTCCACCGCGATGGACCCGGAAGATCTGCGCGATGTGATCGCGTCGTATCAGAGCCGGTGCAGCACGGCGATCCGGCGTTACGACGGCTTTGTCGCGAAATACATGGGCGACGGCATCCTCGTCTATTTCGGCTACCCGCGCGCCCATGAGGACGAGGCCGGGCGGTCGGTGCGCGCGGGTCTCGACATCGTCGATGCGATGGCCGAGCTGAATGCCGCGGTCGCCCGGCCGCCCGGGGTCGAGCTAGCGGTGCGGATCGGCATCGCCACCGGGCCAGTGATCGTCGGCGACCAGATCGGCGAAGGCACCGCATCGGAAACCACGGTCGTCGGCGAGACGCCGAACCTGGCGGCGCGTCTGCAGGCATTGGCGCAGCCGAACCAGATCGTCGTCAGTGCCTCCACCCGCGCGATGCTCGGCGATCACTTCGACCTCGAGGATCTGGGGGCATCTGAGCTGAAGGGGTTCGCCGAGCCGGTGCCGGCGTGGCGCGTCTTGTCGCCGCGGGATGTCGAGAGCCGCTTTGCCGCGACCCGGAGCGGGAGCACCGCACCCCTCGTTGGGCGCCAGGAGGAGATGGGGCTGCTATTGCGGGCCTGGGACGGTGCTTGCCATGGCCGCGGCCAGGTCGTGCTGATCCAGGGCGAAGCCGGGGTCGGCAAGTCCCGCCTGGTGGAGAGCCTGAGAGAGACGGCCGGCAAGGACCGCATCTGGGTGGCTATCCGCTGTTCCCCGTTTCACACGGCGAACGCATTTCACCCGATCATCGAACATCTAAAGCGCGTGTTTGGCTGGCAGCCGGAGGATACGGCACCTCAGCACCTCGCGAAGCTCGAAGCCGGGCTCGCCGGCTTCAAGGCCTTGCCCCGCTCCGAGAGCGTGCGCTTGTTCGCCGATTTGATGTCTGTGCCGTTGCCCGAGGACCGCTATCCGCGCTTGTCCTTGACGGCGCAGCAGCAGCGCGATGCGACCCTCGATGCGATCGTTGCCTGGCTGATCGAGACGGCCGAGCGCGCCCCGGTGCTGAGGGCATGGGAAGATTTGCACTGGGCCGACCCGACGACATTGGAAACCTTGGGCATGCTGATCGAGCAGGCGCCGACGGCGGCGATGCTGGTCGTCGCGACCTATCGGCCGGAATTGACGCCGCCCTGGCCGCAACGCTCGCACATGATTCCGATCACGCTCAACCGGCTGCAGCGGCCGGAGGTCGAGACGATGGTCGGTCATCTCACCGGCGGCCGGTCGCTGCCCGGCGAGGTGGTCGATCATATCGTCGCCAAAGCCGACGGCGTGCCGCTCTACGTCGAGGAGCTGACCAAGGCCATCCTCGGTTCAGGGGTGCTCGAGGCCCGCGGTGACGCCTATGTGCTCACGGGCGCGCTGGCGCAATTGCACATCCCGGAGACGTTGCAGGATTCGCTGATGGCGCGGCTCGATCGGGCGCCGCGGCTGCGCGAAGTGGCACAATTGGGCTCGGTGCTGGGACGCGAGTTTGCCTATGACATGATCAGCGCACTGGCCGGGATCGAGGAAGAGATGCTGCAGAGCGGTCTCGGTCAGCTGGTGGTCGACGAGCTGCTCTACCAGCGCGGCCGCCCGCCGCGCTCGCGCTACCTGTTCAAGCATGCGCTGATCCAGGATGCGGCTTATCAATCGCTGCTGAAGCGCACCCGCCAGCAATATCACGAGCGGGTGGCAAAGCTGCTGGAGGATCGCTTTCCCGAGCTGGCGAGCACACAGCCGGAGTTGGTGGCCCATCACTATACCGAAGCGAACTGTCCGGCGCAGGCGATCGCATACTGGCATAAAGCCGGCGCCGCCGCGGCGAGACAGTCGGCGAACCTCGAAGCGATCGACCAATTTCACCGAGGCCTGGCACTGGTCGAAGCGCTATCGGACGTGCGCGAACGGGCCGAGCGCGAGCTGGATTTGCAAATGGCGCTTGGTCCCGCCCTGTTCGCGACCAAGAGCTGCAGCCACCCCGACATCGGCCGAACCTATGCGCGGGCATGGGAGCTCTGTCGGCAACTCGATGATTATTCCCGCGAGTTCACGGCGCTCCGCGGCCTGTGGCTCTACCATCATCAACCTACTCGAGATGGAGAAGGCGCAGCATTTTGCCGAGGAGGCGTTGCGAGTCGCCGAACGGCTTGACGATGCGGCCCGTCTCGTCGGGGCGCACATCACGCTCGGCGTGACGCTGTTCTACCAGGGGAAGCTCGAGCCGGCGCTTGCGCACTTTCTGCGGGGCTTCGAGATGTTCGATCCGAACATGCAGTTCCCGGATTGGCCAGGCTCCCACCCCGGCGTGTTATGCCAGTTCGTCCTGGCGCTGATCTCCTGGATGCTCGGTTACCCGGATCGGTCCCTCGAGGAGCTCAGGGCAGCGGTAAGAAGCGCCGAGACGCTCGGGCACCCGTTGACCCTCGCCCAAACGCTGTGTCAAACCGCCTTCATTCACATCTTTCGCCGCGAGCCACCGGCGGCCGCCGATTATGCCGAACGGGCTTTGCGGATCTGCGAGGAGCAGCGCATCGCGAACGTTCGAGCGTATGCCCTTTGCGCGCGCGGATGGGCGCTCAGCGCCTGCGGCGAAGGCGAGAAGGGCTTGGCCCAAATTGCCCAAGGGCTGGAAAGCTACGGTCTTGGGGGTGAACAACAAGTCATGTTGTCGTTGCAGGCCGATGCTCTATTGGCGATCGGCAAGCCCGAAGCGGCGCTTGCATCGGTCGCTGCCGGGCTGAAGATGGGGGTAGCGCGGCTTGAAGCCGAGCTTTATCGGCTCAGAGGCGAGGCCTTGCTCGCCGGCGCCGGGACGGTGAGCGAGGCCGAGACGGCCATCGAGAAGGGCATCGACGTCGCGCGCCGGCAGAGCGCGAAGTCCTGGGAATTGCGCGGCGCGGTGAGCCTCGCCCGCCTGCGCCGGCAGCAGGGCCGGCCGCAAGAGGCGGTCGCCCTCCTCGCCCCGATCTACACCTGGTTCACCGAAGGCCTCGACACCGCCGATCTGCAAGCCGCCCGCACCCTGCTCGCCGACCTGACGGAGCCGGCGATTGCCGCAGAGGGGTGAGATTGCTTCGCTGCGCTCGCAATGACAGCTTCCTCGTTTCATCCACGGCGGGTCGGCCGCCCGGCCGGTGATAAACTCGCAACGACGGTCCTCTTGCGGTCATTGCGAGCAGAGTGAAGCAATCTCGCGACAGGGAGAGGGCGGTGTGTCTACATTCTGACCAACCAGCGCAACACGGTCCTCTATACCGGCGTCACCGGCGACCTCGGGGCGCGGGTGTATCAGCACCGGGAGAAGCTCCTGCCCGGGTTCACGAACCGCCACAACGTGTCCAAACTCATCTATTACGAGGCGGGATACGATGCGTCCAGTGCAATCGCGCGGGAAAAGCAGATCAAGGCAGGCTCACGGCAAAAGAAGATCGACCTGATCAACGGGTTCAATCCTGAATGGCGTGATCTGTACGATGATCTGTAACGAGATTGCTTCGTGGAGCCTGTCCTCGGGCCGGCCTACGGCCGGACCCGTGGGCTCGCAATGACGCCAGGATAAGTTGTCATTGCGAGGAGCAGAGCGACGAAGCAATCTCAGGGTCGGCGGTCTCGGACGTGCGCGCCTCCGCACAAAGACGCCGGCTGGTCAGGCGTTGCGGTCGAGCAGCTCGATATGGACGTTTTGCGGGCCGCGCAGAAAGGCGATGCGCACGCCGGGACGGATCGTCTTGGGCTCGACGGTGAATTCGGCGCCCTTTTGCTTCAGCTCGGCGACGACCGCATCGATCCCGTCGACCCGCAGCCCGAGATGTTCGAGCCCGAGATAGGGCGGCTCGGGCGGCGGGGCGATGGCTTGTTCGTCAGGAACTTGCGCGATGAAGACCGCGACGCCGCCGAGATTGAGGTCGAGGCGCGGCCTGCCGTCGGACTGAACCGAACGGATGATCTCGGCGCCGAACATCCGCTCGTACCAGCGGGCGGTCTCCTCGGCGTTGGGGCTGCGCAGATGGATGTGGTCATAGGTGAAGGCGGTCATGCGTTTCTCCCTTGTTTGTCGCGAGGTGCAACTCTAGGCCGGGCTAGGACCTGGTTCCAGCCCAATCACTTGCCGCATACCTCAGGGCGGCGCCGCTCCCGCCCAGGCGCTATGGCTCTCCTTAGCGTCCTCGGTCATCGAAATCCCGGCCGCCCGATCTTGCCTGCAGGCAGCGGCGAATTGCATCCGCAATCGCAAGAGTGCTGCTAAATTGGGCAAAGGACCACGCAGGAGGGAGAAAAGCGGCATGGCCGACGCGGCCGAGATCGACGCGCATCAGCGAGGCGCGGCCACACGTCCCGGCCGCTTTCCGGACAGCATCGAAAGCCGCGCGTCCTGGCTCGCGGCGCTGCTCGCCATCTGCATCCTCTCGATCTCGTACGGCGCGCCGCTGATCGTCGTCGTCGGGCTGAAGCCGATCGCGATCGCGCTCGGCAGTGACCGCTCAGTGGTGGCGCTGGCCGCTGCCCTCGTCTGGGTCGGGACCGGCAGCGGCGGCATGTTGATGGGGTGGGTCGCCGACCGTGTCGGGATGCGGCGGATGGTAATCTTCGGCGCGATGATGACGGCGCTCGGGCTGGCGGTCTCGGCGACCGGCAAGATCTGGGCCCTCTATCTCGGGCATGCGGTGCTGATCGGCTTTCTCGGCGGTGGCGCGCTCTACCCGCCGATGCTGATCTATATCAGCCGCTGGTTCGACCGCCGCCGCGGCACCGCGCTGGCGCTGATTTCGTCCGGGCAATACGTCGCCGGCATGATCTGGCCATCGGTCTTTCAGCACGCGCTGATCTGGGTCGGCTGGCAGGCGACGATGCTGGGTTTTGTCGCGGCCATCGCGGCGATCGTGCCCTTGGCGTTGATGCTGCGGCCGGCGCCACAACCAGGGCGTGCCCTCGGCTCGGCGCCATTCCTGGTTCGTGGTACGCAGGCGCTCGGCTTGCGGCGAAATACCGTGCAGGCGCTGCTGTGCGCAGCAGGGTTCCTGTGCTGCGTGCCAATGGCGATGCCGTCGAGCCATCTCGTCGCGTTTTGCAGCGATCTCGGTATTTCGCCGGCGCAGGGCGCCGCGATGCTGTCGGTATTGCTCGGTTGCGCCTTTGCCAGCCGGGTGTTCTGGGGCTGGCTTGCCGACCGGATCGGCGGGCTGGGCACGGTATTGGTCGGCTCGGCCTGTCAGGCGCTGGCGATCGCTGCGTTCTCGGTGACCAGGAACGAAGCCGGGCTGTTCGCGGTTTCGGCCGCCTACGGTCTCGGCTTCAGCGGCATCATTCCGGCTTATGTCGTGGCGATCCGCGAGCTGTTTCCGTCGTCCGAGGCGTCATGGCGCGTGCCGATCCTGTTGTTTACCAGCATGCTGGGAATGGCGTTCGGCAGCTGGTTTGCCGGCGCGCTCTATGACAGCTTTGGCTTCTACGCCCCGGCCTTCGCCGCCGGCGCCTTGTTCAATCTCGCGAACCTGCTGGTGATCGGCTTTCTCGTCCTACGTCAAATTCGCGGGCGACGCCGGCTCGAGCCATCCCCAGCCTAGCCCGTCGCGGCACATCACTGGAGTTTGGCGACCGCTTCGATCTCGACCAGATAGTCAGGCCCAGCCGGCAATTTCGGTACGGTAGCCACGCTGCTGCTCGGCGTTCTCGGACCGAGATCGCGGGCGAGGACATCAGCGTTCTTTTCGAACGCGTCCGGATCGGTGACGTAGGCCCGCGTCAGGACAATGTCGGAGACCTTCGCCCCGCCTGCTGCGAGACAGGCCTGAACATTCTTCGCGACCCGTTCGAGTTGCGCCCGCATATCTCCTTTGCCGACAGGGTTACCGTCCTTGTCGACGGCGTCCTGAGCTCCGACGAGGAGGCGCCGGCCGCCGTCCTTAAATGAGATTACGACGGAGGGCGGATTGGGTCGGCACGGCGCACCGACAACAACAGGCTCAGGCTGATGCGCGACTGTAGACCAGTGCTCATCGGCGCGCTTGATGTTATCAGAGGTGTTCTGCCGCCATCTCTCCAGCGCACGAGTTGAATGCGTCAGATAAAGCTTACCATCTACGACCGCCCAGGCGTTGGGATCGACGGTATCCTTATGCGCAGCGCCCTTGCCGAGCGAAACGCCCAAAGCGCAATAGCCTTCGTATTGCGGCGCGTAATGCTCTGGGTCCTTAACGAAAAGGTCACGATGGGCGGCAGTGGCAAAGCGCCAGCGCATGTCGTGCCATGAATATTCGATATCGCTCACGCCCGGGACAGGCTTCCCGTCGGTGAAATAGGCAACGGGATCGTAACCACCGATCGCGAGCCGCGCCTCGTCTGCTCTCACCGCTGCCCCATGCAATAAAATCCACAATCCCAAAAGCGCAGCGAACCCAAAAAAATAACCGTTCCGCATTCTTTCCTCCCGCGGAGAGCGAAGATCTCGATTGATTGTCCGGGTGGGCGGACTCCTTGCCGCCGAACGAGAAGGGTATCGGGCTTTCGCGACCGTAAAGCCCGGCAGCCTCTCGCGCTAGCCGTCAAACTTTTCAAGTTTGTGAAGCACGCGGATGCGCTTTGGCGGCGGGCCTTTCGAAAACCGTCCCCAGCTGCGGCCGGACAGCTCGCCGACGAAGATGTTGCCGTGCTGGTCGACGGCGATGCCGTGCGGCGAGGTGAAGTGGCCCGGCTCCAGCCCGGCATGCATCTTGCCGAGCCGGGCGAGCACCTGGCCCTTGGACGTATGCACGCTGACCCGCGGTCCGATATTCGGCCAATCCCGGTTGATCTCGCCCGACGGGCCGCCTTCACCAATATAGATTAGCGGGTCGCGGCCGGCTGCCATGCACATGCCGTTTGGTCGGTGCAGATTGTTCCACTGGGTCTCGAACTTGCCGTTGCCGTCGAATACCTGGACCCGGTGGTTCTCGCGGTCAGCGACATAGACCCAGCCATCGGGATCGCAGCAGATATTGTGCGGGACGTTGAACTGGCCGGGATCGGTCCCAGGCTCGCCCCAGGACATCAGGAGTTTGCCGTCCAAAGTGAATTTGTGAATGCGCGCGTTGCCGTAGCCGTCGGAGATATAGAGCTCGCCCTTTGGCGAGATCGCCGTATGGGTGCAGCGATGAAACGGCTCGCCGCTCATATAGGGTTTGGGCTCGCCGGGGACTCCGAGGGTCATCAGCACCTTGCCATCGAGGGTGCAGTGGCGAACCGTATGGTCTCCGTCATCGGTCAGCCAGATCGTGTCGTCCGGCCCCATATGAACGCCATGCGCGCGGGTGAAGACACCCTCGCCCCATGAGCGCAGGAAATTGCCTTCCGCGTCGAACACCGCGATCGGGTGCTCGCCGCGATTGAACGCGTAGACCCGGTCCTGCCGGTCGACCCCGACCGCCGCCACGTCGCCCAAGACCATCTCATCCGGCACCTTCGCCCAATCCTGTCGGACGGCGAACGTGAACTGGCCGCTGCCGAGTTGAACCGCCATGCGTCCTCTCCCTTCCGTATTGGTGCTTGCTGCTGGCCGATCATAGCCCCCGATATGCGCATTGCGCGAGGGGCGTATGCCGCATTTGTGTGGCATGGCCGGCGCGCTCCACGTACGATGCGGTTCGAATACCGACGACATCTTTGCGTAAGGGCAACAGGAGCGCGTCATGCCGGAAAAGCTGATCTCGGGCGACAATCACATCGACCTGACCTACCTGCCGCCCGATCTGTGGTCGTCGGAGGCGCCGCAGAAATGGAAGCAACTGGCGCCGCGCGTCGTGGAAAAGGACGATGGGCTGCACTGGTTTGTCGACGACCAGGACCGGGGCATGTGGAACGGCATCGGCCCGGGATTCCTGCCGTACCAGAAAGGGATGTTCGGCCATATCGACGAGATGAAGGATTTCGGCTTCGAGTGGAGCTCCAAACCAGGCGCCAAGCCGCGGCCGACCACGCCCGAATTGCGCATCGCCGATCTCGACCGCGACGGCCAGGATGCCGAAATCATCTATGGCTGCCTGATGGTCAACGATTTGATCGACGACGCATCGCTGCGCGCCTGGACCGACAAGACCTATAACGACTGGGTCGCCGATTTCGCCAAGCGCGCCGATCCCAACCGCGTCTTTCCGCTGGCTATCATCCCGAACACCGACCCGGCCGAGGCTGCGGCCGAGGTGCGGCGCTGCGCCAAGCTGGGATTGCGCGGCGGCGATCTCGCCTTCAAGCGGATGACCCCGCCGCTCTATACCGATCTGTGGTTTCCGTTGTGGGAAGCCGCGGCCGAGTGCCGGTTCCCGATTTCGTTCCACTCGACCGGGTTCAAGGCGTTGCGCGCGCCCGACAATCCCGAGCAGGAGCGGAAATACTTCACCCAGTGGCGGCTGGTGCGCTCGGCCCTGTTCCAGCTCGACACGATGGAAGTGCTGGTGTCAGTGCTGGCCTCGGGCGCCTGCGAGAAATACCCCGACTTCAACTTCGTCCTCGGCGAATCCGGAGTGACCTGGCTGCCCTACGTCTTCGACCGGCTCGATACTGAGTATGCCGATCGGGCGAAAAGCCTTAATTTCAAGCTGAAGCCGAGCGATTATTTCCGCCGCCAGGGCTTCGTCACCTATCAGCAGGACCAGTTTCTCGAACCGATCATCCCGCTGATCGGCGAGGACAACATTATCTGGGGAGCCGACTATCCGCATCCCGACTGCATCTGGCCCGGTTCGCGCGCCACCCTCGACCGCAACCTCGCCCAGATCTCGCCAGCGGTACGGCGCAAGATCACCAACGAAAACGTGATTCGCCTCTACCAGCTGCACCAATAGCCTCAGTCGCCACCTCTTTGCCCTCCCCCTTTGCGGGGGAGGGTGAGTGAGCTGTCACTACGCTGCCCGGCCTTATCTGCGGCGGTAGTTTGGTGCGCCAGCAATGTAGACGGGTCGGCTGAAGTTCAGACGCAATCGAAAAAAGCAAAGCGCTCGCCGGCGCCGAGACCCTCGTAATAGGTCTTGCGCAATTTTGCGGTCTTGCCATGCGCGGCGCAGGCGGTTTTGGCGAGCTCGGTCGCCTGGTCGAGGCCGTTCATGACGCCATCGTAGCGGACCGAGACATGGGTGTCCGAGCCCTCGATAACCTGCACGGGATCGCACCTGGTTAAGGTCAGGAGGGCCGCGACAGCAACCAGCCAGCGGTATTTCACCGGTACGCGCAACGGACCCCCGACGCCAACGCGCTTCTGGGTGATCTCGTTATGCGGTATACTTTGTCTATGATATGCACTGACCATAATTCGTCGGGTGCCTTCTGCAGGATAGAGCTGACGGCCGACGACGGGAATGCCGCTAACCGCTTTTACGAGTCTCCGACCGGCCTGCAAGACGTTGCGGATCGGCTGGCGACCGCGTTGACGGCCATTTCCATCGGCTGCCGCCGAGCGGCGGGGAAACGTGCATGCGCGTGACCTTGTCGAGCCGGATCCTGGTGCCGCTGATCGTCGCCTGCGCGATGTTCATGCAGAGCCTCGATTCGACGGTGATCGCCACGGCATTGCCGACGATCGCGCGTTCGCTCGGCGAAAGCCCGCTGCGTCTCAACGTTGCGATCACCTGTTATCTGTTGAGCCTCGCCGTCTTCATCCCGATCAGCGGCTGGACCGCGGACCGCTTCGGGGCGCGCCGCGTGTTCGGCTCGGCGATCGTCGTCTTTACCCTGGGCTCGATCGCCTGCGGCATCTCGAATTCCCTGTCGGCTCTGGTCGCGGCCCGCATTCTCCAGGGCATGGGTGGAGCGCTGATGGTGCCGGTCGGGCGCCTCGTCCTACTGCGGACTGTGCCCAAATCCGATCTGGTGCGGGCGATGTCCTATGTCAGCGTGCCGGCGTTGATCGGGCCGGTCATGGGACCGCCGGTCGGCGGTTTCATCGTCACTTATGCGTCATGGCGCTGGATCTTCTTCATCAACATTCCGATCGGGGTGTTGGGCATCGTGCTGGTCAATCTGCTGGTCGGCGACCTCAAGGAAACCGGGCGTCGGCCGTTCGACCTCGCCGGTTTCGCGCTGACCGGGATCGGGCTGGCGAGCCTCGCCTTCGGCTTCGAGAATGTCGGGCGCGGCGCATTACCGAATATCCTGGTGATCACATTATTGGCCGTCGGCGCGGTGTGCCTCGCCTTTTATGTCCGCCACGCCCACCGCGTCTCGCATCCGATCATCGATCTCGCGCTGTTGAAGATCCCGACCTACGCGATGGCCTCGATCGGCGGCTTTCTGTTTCGCATGGGGCTGGGCGCCTTGCCGTTCCTGATGCCGTTGATGCTGCAGGTCGGGTTCGGCCTCAGCGCGCTGAACTCCGGCATGTTGACCTTCGCCAGCGCCGCCGGGGCGATGTTGATGAAGACGACAGCGGTTCGGGTGCTGCGCACTCTCGGATTTCGTGTCGTGCTCGTCGGCGATGCGGTGATCAGCGCCGCGTTCCTGTTTGGCTACAGCCTGTTTCGGCCCTCGACGCCGCATCTGGTGATTTTTCTCGCATTGCTGGCGGGCGGGTTTTTCCGCTCGTTGCAAATGACCAGCATCAACACCCTGAGCTACGCCGATGTGCCGCCCTCGATGCTGAGCCGCGCCACCAGCCTGACCAGCATGGCTCAGCAACTGTCGCAGACTGCCGGCGTCGCCACGGCAGCACTGCTGCTGCACATAGTGCTGACCCTGCGCGGCGGCACCGCCCTCGCCGCGGCCGATTTCTATCCGGTCTTTGTCGGCGTCGCGATGATCTCCCTGCTGTCGGTGCCATTCTTTCTGCGGATGTCGCCCGACGCCGGCGCCGAAGTCAGCGGCCGCGCCCATGTGCGCTAGCCGCTTGGCGGCTGTCACCGTGATGAGTGCCGACAACAACGCGCTTAAGGCAAGGTCTCCGAGTGCGTGTAGCGGCGCCAGGCGCTCATCTGGATGGCCGAGGTCAGGCAGTGGACGACGACGGGCTTTGTCTTGACGGCGAAGGCGCGGGCAATGCCGTCGGCGATCTGGTTTTCGGTGCGGATGGTGATGCCTTCGGCGCCGAACGAGCGGGCCCATTGGGCGAAGTCGGGGTTGGTCAGCCGCACGCCGTCCATGAACGGGCGTTCGGGGTAGCGCACATAGGAATGCATGCCGATCGTGCCGTACATATTGTTGTCGGAGATGATCATGATCGGATTGGCGCCGTATTGAAGCGCGGTGGCGATCTCGTTCCCGGTCATCAACGCGCCGCCGTCGCCGACGAACGCGACGACCTGCGTGTTCGGCCGGCGCAAGGCCGCCGCCACCGCCATCGGCACGCCCGAGCCCATCGCGCCCACCACCGAGGCCAGGAACACCTGGCCCTGGCGGAAGCCGATATAGCGGTGCACGAAGCTGCCGAAATTGCCGGCGTCGGTGGTGACCGTGGCGTCCGGGGCGAGATGCTTGTCGACCTCGCAGACGATCGCGGCAAAGTTGATCCCGTCCGAGGTCGGCTCCCATTCCTTGGCCAATAATTTGCGATGGATCGCGTGCAGCCCGTCGACCCAGCCGCGGCGCTTCCTGGCGTCGGATGGCACGGCCCGGCGCAACAACCCCTTGATCACCTCGTAGGGACTGCACGGCATGCCGAGATCCGGGCGCCAGACGCGGCCGACCTCGTTCGGGTCGGGCCAGATATGGACAAACGGCAATTGCGGCTGCGGCGCCGACGGGAAACTGTAGGACTGGCTGACCGAGTTGGTCATGCGCTCGCCGAGCGCTACCATCAGATCGGCGCGCTTCATCTCGCCGATCAAGGCCGGCGGTACGCGGATGCCCATATAGCCGCCGTAATGCGGGTGGGTCGCGTCGAACAATTGCGGCCGGCGATGGGTCGGGTTGATCGGCAACACCCATTCCTCGGCCAGCCGATTTAGATCTCCGAAGACGGCATTGTCGTGCACCGCGTCGGCCAATAGCGCGCCGCCGACCAGCACCAATGGCCGCTCGGCCGCTTCGAGCATCACGGCGAGGCGGTCGAGATCGTTGGGCCGCGGGCCCGGCGACGACGCGCGGCCGCGCCGGGTCGAGGGTGGCGTCGGTCTCCTCGTCGAAGATGTCCTCGGGCAGGATCACCGCGACCGGCCCGGGGGTGCCGCTCTCCGCGATATGGAAGGCGCGGGCGATCGCCTCCGATGCCTGCTCGGGCTCGTTGACCTCGATGACCTGTTTGGTCACGTCCGATAAGAGGCGCGAATAGTTCTGCTCCTGCAGGGCGAGCCGGCCGAAATCCTTGCGCTCGACTTGGCCCACCAGCATCACCACCGGGGTCGCGTCGTGATAGGCCGAGTGCAATGAGACCATCGCGTTCGACAGCCCCGGACCGCGCGACACCATCGCCACCCCGGCGCGGTCGCGCAGTCGCCCGTCGGCTACCGCCATATAGCCGGCCCCGCCCTCGTGGCGGCAGACGATGACCCGGATCGAGTTCTTCTCGATCAAGGCGCTGGTCAGCCCGACATAGCTTTCGCCGGGCACGCAATAGACCTGGTCGACATCGTGCGCTTCGAGGCTTTCGGCGAGCAGCCGGGCAACGGTCTGGGTCATCGGTGGCGCGTCCTTTTCTGGCGGCGGCCCGAGGCATACAGAAACTCGCGGTGGCCCGAAAGGCGCAATCGCTATTTGAGCTGATCGGCGACCTTGTCGAGCCCGGCCTTGGCGCAGACCTCGTCCTTGTCGCCGCCGGGAGAACCGGAGACGCCGACTCCACCAATGACCTCGTTGCCGAGCTTGATCGGCAAGCCGCCCTGGTTGGCGACGATCCAGGCAAGATGCACCGCGCCGTTGGTCGGGTTGTTTTTGACGCGCTGGGTGAACTCTCCGGAGGAGATCCGGAAGGTGCGCGAGGTGTAGGCCTTGCGCTGGCTGTTCTCGATCGTATGCGGCGAGGAATTATCGCCGCGCAGCTGCACGATTACCTGGCCCTCGCGACCGACCACAGTCACCGACACGCGGTTGCCCTGCGCCTTGCAGGTATCGGCCGCGGTCGTCGCGATGGCCAAGGCCGTGGCCAGGGACAGATCCTTGTGGTCGAGCAGTTGCGCGCTCGCCGGCGCGGCGAGCGAAACCGCGAGCGCCGCCCATGCGAAACGGATAGGCTGGCATGGCAATTCCTCCCTTGTTTCGATGTTGCCCGATCGGCGAGGCGACTATAGTCCCGTTGGCAAGAACAGAGGGACGATCAGATGCCCGCACAACAGGATGTGATCGAGGCCGATTTCGTCGTGATCGGCGCCGGCTCGGCCGGATGCGCGATCGCCGCGCGGTTGAGCGAGGACCCGGCGACGCGGGTGGTTCTGCTTGAGGCCGGCGGCGAGGACAAAAACCGCTGGATCCATATCCCGCTCGGCTTTGGCAAGACCTTTGCCGACCCGTCGGTCAACTGGTGCTACGAGACCGAGCCTGATCCGGGCGCGGCCGATCGCCGTGTGTTCTGGCCGCGCGGCAAGGTGCTGGGCGGATCGTCCTCGATCAACGGCATGGTCTATATCCGCGGCCAGGCCGAGGATTTCGACCATTGGCGGCAGCTCGGCAACACCGGCTGGGCATTCGACGACGTGCTGCCCTATTTCAAGCGCTCCGAGCACCAGACGCGGGGCGCGGACGCATTTCACGGGACCGGCGGGCCGCTCTGCGTCTCCGACGTCCCGGACAAGCACCCGATCTGCGAGGCGTTCATCGAAAGCGCGATGAGTTTGGGCTTTCCGCGCAACGACGATTTCAACGGCGCCGGGCAGGACGGCGTCGGCTATCACCAGACGACAACCCGCAACGGCAAGCGCTGCTCGACCGCGGTCGGCTATCTGCGCCCGGCGATGAGCCGTGCCAATTTGCGCGTCGTCACCAATGCGCTGACCGAAAAGATCGTCTTTGACGGGCGGCGCGCCACCGGCGTCACGTTCCGCCAGGACGGGCAGATCCGTACCGCGCGGGCGGCGAGCGAAGTCATCCTGTGCGGTGGTGCGGTCAACTCGCCGCAATTGCTGATGCTGTCCGGGATCGGCAAAGCCGAGCATCTGGTGGCGACAGGGCGTCCCGGTCGTGCACCATCTGGCAGGGGTCGGGCAGAGCCTGCAGGACCATTATTCGGCGCCGCTCAAATTCAAATGCGCATTGCCGATCACGGTCAACGACGTGATGCAGAGCAACCTGCGCAAGCTCAAAGCCGGGCTGCAATACTACGCGTTCAAAACCGGCCCGCTGGCGATGGGGACCTCGCCCGCGGCGCTGTTCGCGCGCACCCGGCCGGAGCTGGCCTCGGCCGACATCAAGTGCTCATGCTCGCCGTTCAGCGCCGACCGGCCGCAGGACGGGCTGCATCCATGGTCGGGATTTACGACGATCGTCTACCAACTCCGCCCGGAAAGCCGCGGGCGGATCGAGCTGAAAAGCGCCGACCCGGCGCGACCGCCGGCGGTCTATCCGAATTACCTCGCGACCCCGACCGACCAGCAGACCATCGTCGACGGGCTCAAACTGTTGCGCCGGATCATGGCGACCCCTGCCATGCAGCGCTTTATCGCGTCGGAATTTCAGCCCGGCCCGGCGATCGAGACCGACGAGCAACTGCTCGACTACGCGCGGCGGCGCGGCGGCACCGTCTATCACCCGACCAGCACCTGCAAGATGGGGGTCGACGCGATGGCGGTGGTCGACCCCGAACTGCGGGTGCACGGGCTCGTGGGACTGCGCGTCGCCGACGCCTCGATCATGCCGACCGTCGTTTCCGGCAACACCAATGCGGCGACGATCATGATCGGCGAGAAGGTATCGGACATGGTGCGACAACGGATGCGCCTCGCGGCGTAACCGCCGGCCCGTTACGACGACCGGGCTTTCACCAAACGATTCGGGGTCGATCAAATCGTATGGTTCGAGGCTCACCAATCAAGAGACGCGGCATTGCAGCGTGAAAAACAGATCAAGGAATGGAAGCGGGACTGGAAGATCAACCTGATCGAGCGCGAAAATCGCCACTGGCGGGACCTATACTCGACCGTGACGTTGTAATGAAGTCCAGCCTGGCGAAGTCCGGGACCCATGGCGAAAGCAGGCACGGGCCTTCGCCGGTGTGGTCCGTAACTGCTCTACCGCGGCATTGGCGGAATGCGGTGTGCTTCCAACGCAAGCATGTCAGGCGGCCCGGTTCCAGCCCCACCAGGCGCAGAGCGCGTCGCCCATGACCAGTTCGAGGTCTTGGCCTTTGAGCCATGGCAGCTCCTCGGTGAACATTGTCACGCATTGATGCCAGGAACACGGCATCTTGGAGATGTCGGTGCCCCAGAACATGCGGTGCGGACCGAAGGCGTCGAAGACCTGCCGCAGATAGGGGTGCAGCGCCGGAAACGGGTAAGCTTCGCTCGAATAATGTGGCACGCCGGTTGCCTTGACCGCCACGTTGGGGTGTTTCGCCAAGGCCAAGAGCGCCGGCATGTGGGCCATCGCCGCGGCGTCTTTAAGGTCGAGGTGCCGCCTCGGCCGCCGAGGTGATCGATCGTCAGCCGCAGCCCGGGATGACGCTCGGCGATCCGGCCGATGTCGGTCAGCGAGTTGGTCGCCAGCATCGCGATCGGCACGCCGGCCTTTTCGGCTTCCGCCCACAGCCAGTCGATAGTGCCATCGTGCAGCCAGCGCCGCGAGGGATCGTTGAGGAACCCATAGCGCAGGCCGAGCATTCCCGGTTGTTCTCGCCAGCTTGCGATGCGTCTGCGAGATTCCGGCCGATCAAGCGGCACCGCACCCATGATCGCGAACCGGCCGGGGTAGTTACGAACCGCCGAAAACGCCATCTCGGTCGAATTCGGGTCCCAACCCGGCGGATGAATGATTGCGGCGTCGACACCGCCTTCGTCCATCAGGGAGATGGCCTCCTCGGGGGTAAAGGCCGTTACCTGGCGATGCGAGAGGTTGCTCGGCAGGCCGGTTCCCCAGAGGTGAATTTGGGCGTCGACGATCTGCATCGCATACCTCCCTTTGAGCCTTGCGGATCGGTTGGAGTACCCAAAAGCCCGATCCAGAATGCTAGCGACAATACCGCCCGGGCCCAGTTAGCGGAATACTAGCGCGGGCGATTTCTGGTCCGCCTCAACCTACCATCGTTTAACGCGCCACGAAGGCTCGGCGGAACTGCCGCCGCGATCACCAAGAAAGTCGGCGGTTTAGCAGCTGGAACCTGGCGGGGCCGCTGCTCGACGGTATCAGCGCGAAGAAATGACCACGGGTGTAGGTGATTGCCGGTCTTGCGGCGTTTGAGGCGCAACAAGATCACGGGGCATGGCAGCATTATAGGAGGTGGCTACGCCGTTGTCGGCAACCTGGAACGCGCCGTACTCGTCTCTGGCTTCGTCGCCATCATGGTTGAACGACAGCTCCGGCAACCGGCCGCCTTGCCGTATGTTCCAGTCCTGATAGCCGATCGAATTGGTCCAAGCGATCGAGTTCGATAACCAGCAGTACTGTGCCAGGCTGTTTCGTTTCACCTCATCACAGACGGCCCCGGAGCCATACACGCCGACCGCGTAATAGGCATTTCCGCCACTTGCCGCGCCTAGACCTGCTGCAATGCCGCGAAAATATTCGTCAATCGGCTCAAGCAACTGTGCATTGAAGTCGACAGCGAAATAGATGGCGCTGCCAGCAGGCTGACCAACCGCTCGCGCCTGCGGATATGCCGCCATTGCGTCGCTATAGCCGGAGGAATAGGAAAAATGCGACGGCTTGCGGGAATGCGATTCCCAGACGGCGACAATCTTCAGGCCCAGTGAGGACAGCTGCTGAGCCTCGCTCGCCGAAAGTGCCGGCCACCGGGATTCCGGTTCTCGGTAATAGCGGGCGACGAAGTCGACCCGGCCTTCCTTCAGCTCTGGTCAGCACATCGCTGGCGTTGGTCGGCAGGTCGAGCCCTCGCCCCCATTTAGGGCTGGGCGGCACTTCGATTGCCTGGGCCGGAGGTGGAGTCGGTGGGCTGGAGCATGCAGCCAGAATCAGTCCCGGAAAAATCGGCGCCAATTTTGCGAGCTTCAATGTCCTTGCCCCCCGCAAACGAATTGTCGGTCTGCTCAGCCCGACGTCCCCCGGTCGCAGCCCTCAAGGTGATTTTTCGCTTCCGCTAAGCGTCTCCGCAACTAAATTCGTTCGGGATTATTTCTTCTTCGTCAAGCGTGGAGGTTTCACCCCCTCCGGAGCAACGACTCGGCGGGCCGGCGAGCGCGGGTGGGTGGCGCTTACGGGCGTAAGTCCTCCGCCGCCCCAGCGCACAGGACTACTGCGATTCGGCGAAAAGCGCTATCCCGTTTTGTGGGGCTAAAGGCCTTATGTCGGCCACTTGGCGTCGGACCATGCTTTTGGGCCCGGCGCCGCCTCTCGCCAACCGCGATCCCTGGCGGCCATTCGCCAAGGCCCGACCGAGCGGCGTCGCCCTCACGCGGCCAAGGCGGACCCCGGTCCTTGCAGCACCTCGCGGATCGCGGCGATGATCCGCTTGCGGTCCGGAAAGACATGATTTTCCAGGATGGGGCTGTAGGGTATCGGCACTTGCAAGGCGCAGACCCGCTTCACCGGGGCCTTGAGCCGCGCGAATGTCGCCATATCCTCGGTCGCGACCGCGGCGACCTCGGCCGAAAAGCCGGCGGTCGGCCCGGCCTCGTCGGCGATGACGAGGCGACCGGTCTTCTGCACCGAGTTGCGGATTGTCTGCGTATCCAGTGGCACCAGGGTGCGCGGATCGACGATCTCGACCGAGATCCCTTCCGCGGCCAGCTCTTCGGCCGCGGCCAGCGCCTCGTGCACGAGCCAGGCCAGTGCCACGACCGTTACGTCGTTGCCCTCGTGTTTGATGTCGGCTAGGCCCAGCGGAATCGTGTAATCCTCCTCCGGCACCGGTCCCTTGCGCGTCATCAATCGGCTCGATTCGAAGGAGATGACCGGGTTGTTGTCGCGGATCGCGGTTTTTAGCAGCCCTTTGATGTCGTAGGGCGTCGACGCCAGAAACATTTTCAAGCCGGCCACATTCATGAACATCGAATAGGGCGACTGCGAGTGCTGCGCCGCGACCAGGCCGCCGCCGCCGACGGCCGCCCGGTAAAGGATCGGGAAGGTCACCTGGCCGCCGAACATATAGTGGATCTTCGCCGCCTGATTGACGATCTGGTCCATCGCGACAAAGCAGAACGTCACCTGCCGCCAGTCGACGATCGGGCGGAAGCCGCAGCCGGCAGCGCCGATCGACATGCCGGTCAGCGCCGCTTCGGTGATCGGCGTCGCCCTGATCCGCTGCGGGCCGAACTCCTTTAGCAGCGGCGGCAGTGCGTCGGTCGACATGTAGAAGATCTTGGGGTCGCGCCGCATCTCCTCGGCGATGGCTTCGAGCGCGGCCTCGTTATACGTCAGCTCTCGCATCGTCCGGTCCTCGCTTCAAGCCGCAAACACGTCGTCGGTCGCCTGCTCGGGGAGCGGGAACGGGCTTGCCTCGGCAAAGGCGACGGCGGTCTCCAGCGCGGCCATGATGTCGCGCTCCATAGTCTGCAGCCCGGCGTCATCGAGGTAGCCTTGGTCTCTGAGCTGCCGCTCGAGCCGGGTGATCGGGTCCCTCCCTTTCCACACATCGATCTCGGCCGGGTCGCGCACGTCGGCCTGCCCGCGGCGCTCGGTGTGACCGCGCTGGCGGTAGGTTTTGCACTCGATCAAGCTCGGGCCGTCGCCCGAGCGCGCCCGCTCGACGGCGCGGTTTGCCGCCTGATGGACCGCAAAGATGTCGTTGCCGTCGACGACGACGCCCGGAATGCCGTAGCCGGCCGCGCGCGCGGCCACATCGCTCAAGGCGTGGGTCGCGGCGGCCGCGGTGTTCGCGGCATACATGTTGTTTTCGCAGACATAGAGCATCGGCAACTTCCAGGTCGCCGCGATATTGAGGCACTCGTGGAAGGGCCCGGCATTGGATGCGCCATCGCCGAAAAACGAGACCGCGACGCCGCCCTTGCCTTCCATCTGCGCCGCGAGGCCGGCGCCGGTGACGATCGCGATCCCGCCCGCGACGATGCCGTTGGCGCCGAGCATGCCGATGCCGAAATCGGCGATGTGCATCGAGCCGCCCTTGCCCTTGCAGTAGCCGGTTTGCCGCCCGTAGAGCTCGGCCATCATGCGGTTGAGGTCGGCGCCCTTGGCGATGCAGTGGCCGTGGCCGCGATGGGTCGAGATGATCCGGTCGCCTTGACCGAGCGCCGAACAGACGCCGACGGCGACCGCCTCCTCGCCGATGTAACAATGCACGACGCCGTAGATCTTGCCGGCCAGATAGTCGGCCGAGGCGCGCTCCTCGAAACGGCGGATCGTCAGCATCCGGCGCAGCATCTCGCGCTGCTGCTCGGGCGGCAAATTCGTCGACACGCTCTGGGCCATGGGGCTCCCTCCCGGCGTTCTCCTTAGGCGGAACCCATGATGACCCCCCGCCAACAGCGCCGCAACCGTAACCTCGGCCTTTCACCCGAACCGCGATTCCCGGCGCCCGTTTCAACCTTTCCGCTGAACCAGCTGGATAGGGTTGCCGTCCGGATCGGCGATCCAAGCGGCGCGTAGCTTGCCGGCGAGAAAGTCATGGGCAGGAGACAGCAAGGGCGCCCCCTTGGCGATCAAGGCGCTCAATGCGGCATCGGTGTCATCAGTCCAAACAACGATTTCGATCCAGCGCCCTTCTCCTTCCGGACGAAGGCCGTGGTGCTCTCTTGCTGCCTCTATTGTCGCAATTCCGAGGGTGAACCCGTCCAATTTGAGCTGGACATGGCTTGGTTCACCTGAAGCCGGAGTGCGAAACGTCTCAACAAAGCCTAGTTCCGAATAGAACGCCATCGCCCGCGGAAGATCGCGCGAGTAGAGATTTATCAGTGGGGCTTTGAAGGTGGACATGCCGTCCCTCAATCGTCATTCAACCGGGTGTCGAATTCGAGAATTTTTCAGCTATTGAAAAACGTCCATTGACGGCGCCGCCCCGTCCAAACCAGATCAGCTATTCCCGGCGCAACAAGACGCGCCGAGCCGACCTGGGCTGCGACACCGACGCAGCCGACAACTCGGCAGTCACGCTGACCGCGGTAACGAACGGGTCGGCATCACGGCAAACCCTTTACCGTCCGATCTCGGCGACTTCAACGGCGATGTGGGATGACCGGCGGCTTACGGATCGCCGCGATGTTCATGCCAATGCGAAATAGGCGGTGTGCGTCGAGCCGCCCTTTCTGAGGCGAGTTGCCGAGACCGAAGGCCGTCGCGCGACGGCCTTGCTGTAGCGGCGCAGATCGCGGCTCCCACGTAGCGCTTGCGGTCGGTGCCGCGCGTTGCTCCGGTCAGGCCAGGACTACGTCCGCCACCAGTTCCTTGCCGCGGGTTTCCGGGCTGAAGGTCAGCGCCAAGAGGAAGCTCAAGAGCCCGCCAATTGTGCCGATCGCCATCGGGAGCCCAAACCCCAGGTGCCAGTTGATCGCGAAATAGGTCACAACCGGCCCCGCAAAGCCGCCCCAGATGGCACCCTGGTGATAGCAGAACCCGGAGGCCGTCGCGCGCACCTCGGTCGGAAAGCGCTCGGCGAGATAGCTCGGGGCCTGGCTCCAGATGCCGCCGCCAGCAAACCATCCCTGCAGCCCAAAGAACACGACGATCAACGCGTAGCTGTGGGTGAACAGATAGAGCGGGACGATCGGCAGCCCGATCAGTGCCGGCAGGATCATCGCCCAACGGCGGCCGAGACGGTCCGCCACCCAGCCCCAGGCGAGACCGGACCCGAACTGCCCGATGCTCATCAGCATGACCGGCAACGCGACCAGCCCCGGGCTCAACTGCAGATCCTTCTGCAGATAGGTCGCGAACATCGCGGTGATCGAATAAGCGACGACGAAAGCGCTGGCCATCCACCAGCAGGCGGTCGCGGTATTGCCGAGGATGGCGGGCTTGAAGATGCTGAATAGCGGCGCCTTGACCTCGCGGTTCTCCGCCTTTTGCCGACGCCGGTTTTCCAACCACACCTCCGGCTCCTTGACGTAGATGCGGACGTAAATGATGGCCAAGGCCGGCAATACGCCGATCATCAAGAGACCTCGCCAGCCGATCCAGTTGTAGAGCAGGCCATAGGCGAGGCTCGACAACAGAGCCCCAATCCCCCACGACCCTTGCAGCACGCCGGACATGAAGCCGCGCGAGCGGATCGGCCATTGCTCCATCGCCAGTGCCGCGCCGACCGGCCATTCGGCGCCCATGCCGATGCCCAGGAGCGCGCGGAACAGAAACAACAGCCCAAAGGTCGGCGCCAGCCCGGCCAGCAGGTTGGCGACCGAATACCAGGCGATCGAAATCATCAGCGGCTTTTTGCGGCCCATCCGGTCGGCGAGCCAACCCGAGATCGTGGCGCCGACCAGCCGCATCCACAGCGTCAGTGCCAGCACCGCCGTCACATCGACCAGCGGCACATGAAAACTCCGCGATATTGGCAGCATCAGCAACAGAAAGATCGTGAAGTCGAAGGAGTCGAGGGTCCAGCCGAGCCACGCCGCGATCCAGGCATGCCATTGCTCCCGCGTCGGCTCCTTCCACCACGCGACCTGCGCCCTTTGAGTCGCTTGCGCTGCAATCGCCATCGCTGACCTCCGCTCCCGACCGGCTTAAAACCGAGACTTGTGGGGTCCCCTCCGCCGTTTGCTGCGGTGCAATAAGCGTGCCGCCGCACGGGATTGCATGGCCCCGCGGGCCATGGCGCATCGCCTGCCTCCGGCCAGCGGTCAGGCGATTGGAGAATCAGCGATCGGGACTTCACCCTGCGTAGACTTGCGGCCGAGTTCGCCGCGCACGGTCGAAAAACCGACTACCGCGGTGTGGCCTTCGTTCATGACGAGAATCTAAGCGTTAAATAAAACCGTGCCCGTCTAACGAGCAGGTCGTCCCGGCAGTCGCGCGACGGCGGACGCATTGGCCGGCGCGTCAGGGATGGATTCCCAGGTGCGGCGCCGCTCCACACCTCACTGTGTTAGCTGGACGATATGATTTGCGTTCGACTTGTAGCCGGCTATCGTGATCGGTGCGCCCGATCGGGGAGACACCCATGCGTATTCGCCGAAATCGCGGTTTCGGCCGTGGTCGCCGCCGGGCTGGCCGCTCTGCCGTTCGCAACCGCCAAAGCGCAACCCTATTCCCCGCAACTCTATCCCCCGTGCTCGCCGTTTCCGCTGTTCTGGCCGTTCTGCGTGGCGGGCGCGATCGTCGACACCGCCGCGATGATCGTCACCGCGCCGTTCGCGGCGCTCACAGCGCCGCCCTACTACTATGGCTATTACGGGCGGCCCTATTACCCGCCGCCGCCCTATTATGCACCGCGATACTACGCGCCGCCCTCTTATAGCGGACCGCGCTGAGTCCCCCTTCGACGAGGTGGCGGCTGGTGTTCGTGTTCTAGAAGAACCCGTTCCGCGAACGCCGGGCGGTGAGGCTCGTGCGGCGGCCACCGCTGGGATTTATCGCGCCACCTGCACGAAAGCCTCACATCGCCCTATTCAATTCAGGAAAATTTCATTCGGCCTAGCAACTCGATGAGGCGCGGATCGGTGCGTAGACCGTCAAAGCGCGGATCAAGGCGCAGCCACACCAGCCAGTGTGATCGTTCGGCGAACGCCTTGTCGAGCCAGGTGAAGGCGGCATCGTTGTCGCCGATGCCGGCATAGACTAGGGCGTGTCGTCAATTATTGCAGGAGCATCCGTAATGCGAGTCGCCGAGGCAGACGAGTATAGTAAAAAGAGTCTACCCGGCGAACATTTTAAGTGATTCATGGAGAGTCGGCTTGGAACAAGGCTGACCCATGACCCGGTATGGCTTGCGTGATGATCAGTGGGAGCGGATCAAGGACTTGCTTCCGGGGAAGCCCGGCGATGTTGGCGTAACCGCGCACGACAATCGCCGGTTTATCGAGGCGGTGCTGTACCGATATCGTGCCGGCATTCCGTGGCGCGACCTGCCGGAGCGCTTTGGCGGCTGGAAGAACACGCACCGGCGGTTCAGCCGCTGGAGCAAAACTGGGGTGTGGCAGCGGGTGTTTGAGCATCTGGCCGCCGATGCCGACAATGAATGCGCGATGATCGACAGCACCATTGTGCGAGCCCACCAGCACAGCGCCGGTGCGCCCAAAAAAAGATGAGACGCAAGCCATCGGCCGCAGCCGCGGCGGGCTGAGCACAAAAATCCATGCCCTGGTCGACGCTCTGGGCCGACCATTGGCTCTCCTGCTCACCCCGGGACAGGCGCATGATCTGGTCGGCGCCGACGTGCTGTTGCCGCAGATGACCGCCACTCTGCTGATCGCCGACCGCGCCTTTGATGCCGATAAACGGGTCCTCCACCCATTGGCAGCAGCCGGCAAAGCCGCCGTCATCCCGCCCCGGTCAAACCGCCTGAACCCGCCCGAATTTGACCGCGAACGCTACAAGGCGCGCCACCTGATCGAAAACTTCTTCTGCAGGCTCAAGCAGTTCCGCGCCATCGCCACCCGCTGCGACAAAACCGCCACAAATTTCCTCGCCGCCGTCTACCTCGCCAGCGCTACAATTTGGCTCAATTGACGACACACCCTAGAGCCACGCCATAGGCAGTGACAAACCGATGTCCGGCGAGTTCCCGCAACTCCGCCAGCACGGATTTGGCCTTGTCAGGGCGGCCAGCAGCCCCCTCGACAGACCCGCGCGCGGCGACCGCGACCGACCACTCTCGGACACCCTCTTCAACTTGACGGAACTCTCCCAGCGCAGCGTCAAACTGGCCTATCTGCTGATAAACTCGCCCAAGCCACAAATGCGCCGGCGCAAAATCCTGCTTCATAGCCAGTACGGATTTTAGCTGCTTGATCGCCTCGTCGTACTGGCGGGTGTAGTAGTAGTGGAAGCCAATGTCAGTGTTAATTGCCAGCGACAATGGATCGCGTTCGCGTGCCAATCGTATCTCGCGTAATGCCTCGACGGAGCGACCCGCGGCGAGAAGATAGATACTGTACCATTGATGCGCTGCCGCCCAGGCGGGGTCGAGCGCAATCGCCAGTTGGAATTCCGCCTCGGCACCCGGCCAATCCCAGTCGAAATAGAATTTGACATAACCGAGCGAGGCGTGCGGCTCGGTTAGCGCGGCATCCCGTTCGAGCGCCAACAACGCATGCCTTCGTGCCAAAGGAAACGCATCGGCCGGCGAGACAAAGCTGAGATAACCGAGCGCCGCATAGGAATCCGCCATACCGGAATAAGCTGCGGCGAACCGGGGATCGAACGCAACGGCTCGCTGGAAATCGTCGATCGCCTTCTTCAAGCCCGCTTCCGAGCGCTGGCTCCAGTGATGACGTCCTTCGAGATAGGCGCGGTACGCGTCGGGGTTTGCGCTGACCGCCCGTGTCACGCCAGGGTCGAGCGACGCTCCAGTTACGCTGCCTGCAACAACCGGGGCAACAAAGCGATAACCGCCCTTGGACACGGTTTGGATCAGCTCCGCACCGCCAGGATCCCGACCGAGCGCCTTGCGCACAGCCGAGACATTGACGCTGAGATTCACCTCCTCGACGAAGCGGCCGGGCCAAACCTCCTGCAACAACTCGTCCTTGCTAACGAGATGTCCGCTGCGTCGCACCAAAGCAACGAGCAGATCGAAAGCCTTGGGGGTCAAGGGTTTGGCCTCGCCATTGCGCGTCAACAATCGTTCGCCGGGGATCAGAACGAAGCCGCCAAACTGGAAAATCTCACCTTTATTAAGGGTCATCGCGACGGCATCGGAAATTTACAGGAAAATCTTAGGTTGCTCGCAAAGACGACATCGGTCGAATGGATTGATCATGGCCCCCCGATCAAACCACGACCGGAGTACGGGAATGAGCAAATTATCGAACCGTTGGATCGAGCGCTCCTTGATCGCGGCCGCTGGGCTGGTGGCCCTCGCCCTATTGATCCGGCCACTTGCCGCGGCGCCTGAAGATGAGGTGCGCGCGACTTTCGATCGCTTTGTCGCCGCACAGAACGCGCACGATGTCAAATTGGTCCAAGCGCTACTGCTCGATTCGCCCGATTTTCTCTGGATCACCCGAGGCACCCCGTGTGGGGCATCGACGCGACAATGAAGCGGTTCACTGCGCTCTACCAAGGGACATGGCACCTCGAACCGGAAGCCGCCAGTCTGAAAGTGATCACGATAGGAGATGGCGCGGCACAACTCTATGTCTCGATCATGTTCACGATCGGGCCCTCGGGCCAACCGGCTCAGCCAACACGTTTCCTGATGAACCAACTGCTGTTGAAGACCGCCAGCGGCTGGAAAATATCTAATATCCTCCCGATACCAGCACCGTCACGGTAGTTTTCCACTCGAACTACATCACGATCCGCTCGAGCTCATCGAGGCTCATCTGGTCGCGCTCGAGATCGCAGAGCTGCGGTGTGCGCGTGGAGACGTGGTTCACTATCGGGGGATGCGAGTGCAGAGGTAATAAACGTCAATACCTGGCATTCCCCGGCGTGCGCGGGAACGGGATGGCGTCGCGGACGTTCGAAAGGCCGGTGACGTAGGCCAAGGTGCGCTCGAAGCCGAGGCCGAAGCCGGCGTGCGGCACCGTGCCGTAGCGGCGCAGGTCGCGGTACCAGGCGTAGTGCTCGCGGTCGATGTGGAGCTCGGTCATGCGTGCATCGAGCACGTCAAGCCGCTCCTCGCGCTGGCTGCCGCCGATGATCTCGCCAATCCCCGGCGCCAGCACGTCCATCGCCGCGACCGTTTTGCCGTCGTCGTTGACCCGCATGTAGAAGGCTTTGATGTCCTTCGGGTAGTTCATCACGATGACCGGCTTCTTGGCATGTCTTTCGGTCAGGTAGCGCTCGTGCTCCGACTGCAGGTCGATGCCCCACTTGACCGGGAACTCGAATTTCTGGTTGGCCCGCTCGAGCACTTGGATCGCCTCGCCGTAATCCATATGCTCGAATTCCGAGCCGACGATGCCCTCGAGTTTCGCGACCAGCCCCTTCTCGATCCGCTCGTCGAAGAAGGCGAGATCTTCCTGTCTTTCGCTCAGCAAGGTCTCGAAGGTGTATTTCAGCAGCCCTTCCGCCAGCGCCGCATTGTCCGAAAGGTCGGCGAAAGCGATCTCCGGCTCGATCATCCAGAACTCGGCCAGGTGGCGGCTGGTGTTCGAGTTCTCGGCGCGGAAGGTCGGGCCGAAGGTATAGACCTTGGTCAATGCCAGGCAGTACGCCTCGACGTTGAGCTGCCCCGACACCGTCAGGAACGCCTCGCCGCCAAAGAAATCCTGCGAGAAATCGACCTTACCGTCAGGGGTGCGCGGCAAATTGGCGAGGTCCAGGGTCGACACCCGGAACAATGCCCCTGCGCCCTCCGCGTCGGACGCGGTGATGATCGGGGTATTGACCCAGAAAAAGCCGTTGTCGTCGAAGAAGCGATGGATCGCCCGGGCCAAGGTGTGCCGCACCCGCGTCGCGGCGCCGATCACATTGGTGCGGGGCCGCAGATGCGCCACCTCGCGCAGGTACTCCAGGGTGTGGGGCTTTGGCTGGATCGGATAGGTCTCCGGGTCGTCGACCCAGCCGATCACCTTGACGGTGCTCGCCTGCATCTCGAATGGCTGTCCCTTCGCCGGCGACGGCACGATCGACCCGGTCGCCTCGACCGCACAGCCGGCCGTCAGCCGCAACACCTCATCGGTGTAATTGGGCAAGGCGTTCGGGACGACGACCTGCAGCGGATGGAACGACGATCCGTCAGACAGGTGGATGAACGAAATGCCCGCCCTCGAGTTCCCGCCGGGTACGCACCCAGCCTTTGACCGTGACCGGGATGTCACTCGGCGCCTGTCCGGCCAGGATCGCGTTTACGCTGAACTCTCGTTTGTCCATCGGTCGAGAGTGACTCCGGCAGCGCGGCCTTGTCCAGCGATCCCAAACACGCGCCTCACCGCATCCGGCAGACGATCGCGATGCGGAGGGGCGGGGGCCTCGGCTCAACCTCGGCCATATCGAACTAATTCGGGGGATGCGAGATCAATCCTCGGCCCGCACCTTGACGTAGGAGCCGGGGGCGTCCTCGATCGGCTTGAGCTTGCCGTCGCCGGGACGGCGCGCCGCCACGTCGCCGCCTGAATATTTGGCGATCCAGCGCTCCCACACCGGCCACCATGAATCGGGATGCTGGGTGGCGCCGGCGAGCCATTCCTCCGGCGTCGGCGGGTTTTTGGGGTTCTCCCAATGCCCGTATTTGCTGCCGGGCGGATTGACGACGCCGGCGATGTGGCCCGAGGCGGACAGCACGAATTTGACCGGCCCCTTGTAAATCTGGGTCGCGGCATAGGTCGACCGCCACGGCGCGATGTGGTCCTCGCGGGTCGACAGCAGGAACGCCGGGGTCCTGACCTTGCCGAGATCGATCGGCACCCCATCGAGCGTGATCCCACCCGGTTTGACCAGCAGGTTCTCCTGGTACATATGGCGCAAGTAAAAGCCGTGCATCGCCGCCGGCATCCGCGTCGAATCGGCATTCCAGTAAAGCAGGTCGAACGGGAACGGCGACTTGCCGAGCAGATAGTTGTTGACGACGAACGACCAGATCAGATCGTTGGCGCGCAGCATGTTGAAAGTCGTCGCCATGTCGCGGCCTTCAAGATAGCCCTTGGCGTTCATGCGCTGTTCGAGCGCCGCGAGCTGCTCCTCGTCGATAAACACCGAAAGTTCGCCGGCCTCGGCAAAATCGACCATCGTCACGAAGAATGTGGCGCTTTTGATCCGGCTGTCGCGCTTGACCGCCATATAGGCGAGCGTGGCCGCGAGCAGCGTGCCGCCGAGGCAATAGCCGATAACGTTTGCCTCGCGCTCCCCGGTCGCCTGCTCGATCGCGGCGAGGGCGGCGAGCGGACCCTCGATCATGTAATCGGAAAAGGTCTTGCCGGCGAGATGCTCGCCGGGGTTGACCCAGGAAATCACAAAGACGGTGTGGCCCTGCGCCACCGCCCAGCGGATGAACGAATTGTCGGGCCGCAGATCGAGGATGTAGAACTTGTTGATCCAAGGCGGCATGATCAGCAATGGCCGGCGTTTGACCGTCTCGGTCGTCGGCGCGTATTGGATCAGCTGGATCAAGTCATTCTGGTAGACGACCTTGCCCGGCGTCACCGCGATATTCTCGCCGATATGGAACGCCGCCATATCGGTCATCCGGATCGCCAGCCGGCCTTTGCCGCGCTCCAGGTCGTCAAGCAAGTTCTTGAGCCCGTTGAGCAGATTCTCGCCGCGGCTTTCGATCGTCGCGCGCAATGCTTCCGGATTGGTCATCAGAAAGTTCGAGGGCGCCAGCGCATCAACGAATTGGCGCGTGTAGAAATCAACCTTGCGCGCGGTGCGCTCGTCGATGCCCTCGGCATCGCGCACGGTCCGTTGCAGCCAGCGGGCGGTCAGCAGATAGCTCTGCTTGATGAAGTCAAACAGGGTATTGTCGTTCCAGGCGGCATCGCGGAACCGGCGGTCGCCTTGCGACGGCTCGATCATCGGCTCGGGGTTGCCGCCGAGAAACCGCTGGGCGGTACGCTGCCACAAGGTCATATAGTCGTTCCACAGCGACAGCTGCGCTTGGACCAGGCGCGAGGGGTCCGACATCATCCGCGCCGTCATCTCGAAAAAGGCGGCGCCGATGGCGAGCGGGACTGGCCATCCCGATGCCTTCCTCGGGCGATTGCCGCGAGAGGAATTCGGTGACGAGGTGCTGGCTTTTTTTGGCGACATCGGCGAGCTGCCGCGCCAGTTCGTCGGCGTCGGGGAAAGCGCCACTCGCCTCGGCGTTTGCAGCTGAGGCGGGCCCCTCTCCGGGTATCGGCCGGTCACTGTCGTTCATCACCGCTTCCTTGCCAACATCGGAGGTCTGCGACCCGGACCCACCAGCCGGAACGCCTGCCATCGATCGTTTGTCGGATTCATCGGCCGCTTGTTCGCCGGATCAAATGTGGTGACGCGGCGGCCTGGATCGAATAGACCAGCGCCCATCTAATCGGCAGCGGCCGGGGATTTGCCGCCCGCGCGGCACCACGGCCGGTACGGCGGGTATGTGGTCATGGCGGTAGGCAAAACCCGTTATTGCGGTCGCGGCGTCGATCGAAAGTTCGGGCTGCGGACGCTGCAAGGCGGTGGTCGTGGCGGTGTTGCTCGGGCTTGGCGCCTGTAACCCGATCGAAGGGTATCGCCACCTGACCGGCGCGAGCAAGAACGACCCCGATCCGGCGACGACGCCGAATACCCAGAATCTGGCCGCCGGAGAGAAGTCTCCTTACCCGAACCTGGCGACGGTTCCGCCGCCGCCAACCCAGGCGCTGACCACGGCCGAGCTCGATAAATTGACGCAGAGCCTGATCGCCGACCGGAAGAACGCCAAATACACCAGCGAGCAGCTGCAGGCCGGCTTCGACGAAGGGGCCGGCCCAGCCCCGCCGCCTCCGCCACCGCCAGCTCCTCCCGGCGCGGCCGCGTCTTCCGGCGCCGCGGAGCCATCGGCGGCTCCTACTGGCGGGCCAAAAGCGGCAACCGCACCTTCCGACGGGGCGCCGCCAGCCGCTCCCGCCGGCGGGCCAAAGACGGCAACCGCACCTTCCGTCGCTGGAACGCCGCCGACCCCGGGTCAGGTGGCGAGCGCGACACCAGCGGCCACAGAAAAGGGGCCGCGCAAGGCCGGCGAGCCGCCCGAACCCGGACCAATGGAATCGAGCCTGCAATCGCCGCAGATTTCCTCGCTGCCTGAGCCGCAGCAGAGCCAGCCGCCACCCCCGCCGCCGCCTCTGCTGCGGATGCCAGCGGCGTCGGCCGGGGCCGGCAAAACGGCGGCAGCGCATCTCCCGGCGCCGCCGGCCCCGGCGCCGATGCCGGCTGCGATCGCTTCGACCGAGTTCCAGCCTCCGCCACCGCCGCCGGTGATTCCACCCGCCGGCGCCACCCGCACCGCCGCGGAGACGGGTCCCGGCAAGAGCGGAAAACAGCCGCCGGCGGCGCCGGTCGACATGCGGGTTGCACAGATAAACTTCGCGGCCGATTCGACAACGCTCAGCGATGCCGACCGGCAGAGTCTCGGCGCGATCGTGCCGCTTTACCGGCGCGATCCCGGCAAGGTGCGGGTGATCGGCTACACCGGGGTCGGCAATAGCGCCGACCAACAGCTGAACGGCTTCCAAGCCGCTCTCGACCGCGCGCAGGCGGTCGCCGCCGCCTTGGCGAAGGCTGGAATACCGCGGGACAAAATACTGATAGAAGCAGCGCCGGTCGGTGAAGATTCGGGGCAGAGCCGTGCCGAGGTGGTGCTCGAGCACTGAGTTCGGATATTCGCGGCGACCGCCGCCGCGCATCACGAACAGCGGTGGAGCCGAAAATTATCGAAAATTAGGGATACGCACGATAAAACGCGGGATCGGGGGCGCCTTGCGTGGTGCCGCCTTCACCCGCTCGAACGCTTTTCGGGCATAACGCATCGGGGTCGCCGGGGTCGTGAAGCCGCCATTGAAAATCGCCGTCGCGGGTCTCGGCACGGTTGGTGCCGGCACTCTCAAATTGTTGCAGGACCAGGCGGAGCTGTTGGCCGAACGCGGCGGCCGCCGCATCGTCGTGACTGCGGTTTCGGCCCGTGACCGGCGCCGCGACCGCGGCGTCGAGCTGTCGGCGGTGCGCTGGTACGAGGATGCGACGGCGATGGCGGCCGATCCCGAAATCGACGTCGTCGTCGAATTGATCGGCGGCGCCGACGGGATTGCCCGGCAGGTCGTCGATGCCGCGCTCGATCACGGCAAGCACGTGGTTACCGCCAACAAGGCGCTGATGGCGCATCACGGGACGAGGCTCGCGGCGCGCGCCGAAGAGCACAGCCTGGCGCTGTCGTTCGAGGCTGCGGTCGCGGGCGGCATCCCGGTGATCAAGGCGCTGCGCGAGGGACTCGCGGGAAACCGGCTCGAACGCGTCTACGGCATCCTCAACGGCACCTCGAACTACATCTTGACGACGATGCGCGAGACCGGCCGCGAGTTCGCCGAGGTGCTCGCCGAAGCGCAGAAGCTCGGCTATGCCGAGGCCGATCCGAGCTTCGACATCGACGGCGTCGACGCGGCCCACAAGCTGGCGATCTTGGCGAGCGTCGGCTTCGGCCGCCCGGTTGACCTCGCCGGGGTCTACGCCGAAGGGATCCGCCACGTCTCGCGGCTGGACATCGATTTTGCCGAAGAGCTTGGCTACCGCATCAAGCTACTCGGCATCGCGCGGCGAACCGAGGATGGGCTCGAGCAACGCGTCCACCCGTGCATGGTGCCGCGGGCGACCCCGATCGCGGCGGTAGAGGGCGTCTATAACGCCGTTGTGGCCGAGGGTGACTTCGTCGGCCGGGTGGTTCTGCAAGGGCGCGGTGCGGGCGCCTTTCCGACTGCCTCCGCGGTCGCCGCCGACCTCGTCGATATTGCCGCCGGGCGCCGGGTCTTTCCGCTCGGAATTCCGGCTGCCGATTTGCGCGCACTTCCCGGCGTGCCGATCGAACAGCACCAGAGCGCCTATTACATCAGGCTAATGGTGGTCGACCAGCCGGGGGTCATCGCCGATGTCGCCGCGGCACTGCGCGACGAGGAGGCGTCGATGGAATTGATGATCCAGCGCGGGCGTGCGCCGGGCGAGGCGGTGCCGGTCGTGCTGACCACCCATGTCACCGTCGAGGCGGCGATGCGCCGGGCATTGGCCAAAATCGAAGCGCTCGACACCGTGCTCGAGCCGCCGCGAATGATCCGTATCGAAGATTTCTGAATTCCGCCAGCGAGTGTTGCTAAAGATCCTCTGGCCGAAGCCCGGTATGCTTGGCGATGCGCCCGAGCATCCGCGGTCCAAGTTCATCGTCGTCGTGAAACGCGAACACGTAATCAGGCCAGCCTGGCCGCTGTAGCGTGCGGTGGGAACCAGCCTGCCGCTTAACCGTCCAGCCGATCCGGTAGAGCGCTCTCAGGACCCGACCGGATTTCGCGGCCGGCCACGCGCTCACGCCGCAACAAATATGGTAGCGGGATCAACCGGCACCGGCTCGCCGTGCTCGATTCGATCGGCGATAACGCGAAGGGCAAGCGCGGTCGCCTTGGTCCGCGCTTCAGCCCGGGAAGCGCCGTAGGCGAGGACGCCGGGAAGCGCGGGCACCTCCGCCAGCCAACGGCCATCCGCCTCGCGTTCAATCTCGATCTTCAGCATCGCCGCCACGGCCTTTTATGCGGAATCATCATGAGTGTTTCCCGGCGCGGGCACAACCGATCGGCGCGCAGCAATCCCCTTGACGCTGCTCCCGCGCCACCCGAGGGGCATGTAAGCGATAGCCTATTTCAACGAAAAATAGGCGATCCGGTCGCCGCGGAAGGTGCCGACGAACATATCGTCGCCGATCTCCAACCCGACGGTGGCGTCGCCGAACTCCGGGTTGCCCTTTTCGCTAACCACCGGCTTAATCGTCATCGCCGCGGTATCCCATTTGACGATGCGCCAGGGCTGGATGCAGCGCGTGTTGTGGCTTTGGAAGCAGCCGAATACCAGCTTCGCGGGGACGTTTTGGCCGGCGACCATCAGCTCGCCATCGGGCGCCCAGCGCAAATTGTCGGCGAGGAAGCCCACCGGCAGCCGCTTAGCAGGCGCACCGCCGGCTCGAGGCAAGCGAACCACCGACTTGTTTCCCCAGGCCGCGACATAGATCCATTTGCCGTCGCGCGAGACCTCGATGCCGTTGTTGCCGGACATCCGACTGCCAGGAACCAACACGAAGCCCTTGTGTGGTTGCCACTCGTAGACCGCGCCGGTGTTCTCCCCCGCAGCCATCTTGTCCGGGGCTTTAGGGTCCTTCGGATCGAACATGTCGGTGACCACCATGCCGCCGTCGGGTAAGGGCGCCACCGAATTAGGCCAGGTGTGGCTCGGCATTACCGCGCAACCGATCCAGGTAACGGTAGGTTCGGCTCCCTTGGCGTCGAGCGTGAAGATTTCGATCAATTCACGGCCGCCGTGATTAACGACATAGAGCGTGTCAATGCCATCCTTGCCGGGACGCAGATTGAGGCCGTGCGCCCCGAATTTGCTGAGGTCGGGCGCGCCCGGGCAGTCGCCATAGGTCGTTCTGTCGGGCTGGACCTGCGGGTTGCTGCCGGGAAACAGCACCTTCCACGATTTGTCACGGGTATCGACCAGATGCAGGCTGCCGCGCGACCCGGCGGCGCCGCCATCCATGCCGCTGGCCACGATCCACGGCGTCCCCGGCACCTGGACCAGATCCTCCGATTCAGCGGCCCGCAAATGAAATCTAGCTTACCTGCAGGATTGCAGGGCTCCGCGGCTGCCGCCGGGCCGATGACGCCGATCGCGGCCGCCCCCACGATAAGCAGACCCGCAGCGAAGATCGTCTTCATTTCAATCCTCCCCTGAGTTTTGTCAGCCCCTTATCTAGCACAGATTAACCATCACACAGATGTATCGTCTCTTTTTTCCTTCCGCCCGCCGGCGCGGCGCATTGACGGCGTCCGACCCGACGCTTAGCTTCGGCGCCGCGGCGCCCGTTTGTGCTGAGCCGGATTTGCAAGCGTCGCCGAATTGATCGGATGCCCCGGCCTGCGCGCTCCGCTCGGCCGACCCGCTGGCGGTGTGCTGAGGCAACACGTTCAGCCGATAGGTTTGATTATCGGTCTGGCTCTGACAATCATCTGCTCACGAACGCCAAGGAGGAACGTCATGCCTGAGACGTCGCGAATGGACCGCAATCTGGCATTGGAAGCCGTCCGGGTGACCGAGGCTGCGGCGCTCTCGGCCTCGCGCCTGATGGGGCGCGGCGACGAGAAAGCCGCCGACCAGGCCGCGGTCGATGCGATGCGCGAGGCGCTGAACAGCCTGGCGATCGATGGCACCGTCGTGATCGGGGAGGGCGAGCGCGACGAGGCGCCGATGCTCTTTATCGGCGAGAAGGTCGGCACCGGAAACGGCCCGCCGATCGACATTGCCCTCGATCCGCTCGAAGGGACGACGATCACAGCCAAGGGCGGCGCCAATGCGCTCGCCGTCATCGCGATGGCCGATGCCGGCGGCTTTCTCAACGCTCCCGACGTGTATATGGACAAGATCGCGGTCGGCGGCGGATTACCTGACGATCTGGTCGATCTCGACGAACAGCCGGCGGTCAATCTCAAGAACCTCGCGCGCGCGAAACAGGCCGAAGTCGCCGACCTTGTCGTCTGCATCCTCGACCGCCCGCGTCATGCCGAGCTGATCGCCAAGGTACGCGAGGCCGGCGCCCGCATCGCCTTGATCTCTGACGGCGATGTCAGCGGCGTTATCGCCACGTCGAGCCCGGAGACCGGGATCGACATGTATGTCGGCTCGGGCGGCGCGCCCGAGGGCGTGCTGGCGGCGGCAGCATTGCGCTGTATCGGCGGGCAGATGCAGGGACGGCTGCTGTTTCGCAACGATGACGAGCGTGGCCGGGCCCAGAAAATCGGGATCGCCGATCTCGACCGCAAATACAAGCTCTTGGACTTGGCTTCCGGCGACGTGATGTTTGCCGCTACCGGGGTTACCAACGGCACGATGCTCAAGGGCGTGCGGCGCTCTCATAGCGGGGCCTTCACCCATTCGGTGGTTATGCGCTCGAAAACTGGCACCGTGCGCTATGTCGAGGCCCATCACGACTTTACCCGCAAGCAGAGCTTCGCCCCGTTCGCGCGCTGAGGCGGGATGATGGACGGCGCGGGGGGCGCCGCCCTTCCCACCAGCGTTTTGGCGGTCGAGCGATCGGCTTGCGGTCGGCGCTGGCGCTGGCGCGGCGGTGATCCGCAGACTGGGCAGGAGATCGCCGAACGGCTCGTGCTGCCGGAAATCGTCGGGCGGCTGCTCGCGCAGCGCGGGGTCGATCTCGACCATGCCCCGGGGTTCCTGCGGCCGCGCCTGCGCGATCTGCTGCCGGACCCCTCGGATCTGCTGGACATGGAGGCCGCCGCCACACGGCTCGTTCGGGCCGTTCGCGACGGTGAGGCGATCGCCATTTTCGGCGATTACGATGTCGACGGCGCCACCTCGGCGGCGCTGCTGGCTCGGTTCTTTGCAGCGATCGGGACATCCACCCGAATCTATGTCCCTGACCGCCTGCGTGAGGGCTACGGGCCCAACAGCGCGGCCCTATCCCGCTTGCGGGCGGAGGGAGTACGGGTCGTCGTCACCGTTGATTGCGGCACGACGGCGCATCTGCCGCTGGCCGAAGCCGCGGAAAGCGGGCTCGACGTCATCGTCGTCGATCATCATGTCGCCGAGCCGCTGCTGCCGCGTGCTGCTGCTGTGGTCAACCCGAATCGACTGGACGAGGCGAGCCCGCACGGCGGTCTGGCGGCCGTCGGCGTGGCCTTTCTGCTCGTCGTCGCAGTCAATCGCGCCCTGCGCCGGGCCGGTTGGTACGGGGCCGGCCACGCCGAGCCCGACCTCCTCGGCTGGCTCGACCTCGTCGCGCTGGGTACGGTGTGCGATGTCGTCCCGCTGACCGGACTGAACCGGGCCTTGGTCGCACAGGGGATCAGGGTGGCGCGGCGCAGCACCAATCCGGGCATGGCGGCGCTGGCCGCGATTGCCGGGATCAAGGAGCCGATCGACGCCTACCATCTGGGGTTTGTTCTCGGACCGCGGGTCAACGCCGGCGGCCGGGTTGGCGCGCCGGATCTCGGGGCGCGACTGCTGGCCACCGATGATCCGGCGCTGGCCGCCGAGCTGGCGCAGCGCCTCGACGCCCACAACCGCGAGCGCCGGGAAATCGAAGCACGGACCTTGGCGGCGGCGATCGCGATGGTCGAAGCCGCACCGCAAGCCGCAGTGCTGACCTTTGCCGCGGCGGCCGACTGGCATCCCGGTGTAATCGGGATCGTCGCCTCGCGACTAAGGGAGCGCTATGAGCGCCCGGCTCTGGTTATCGCGCTGGCCGGTGGGGTTGGCCGCGGCTCGGGGCGCTCGATCCCCGGCGTCGCGCTCGGTCCGGCAGTGATTGCGGCGCGCCAGACCGGGCTCCTGATCAACGGCGGGGGCCACGCGATGGCGGCCGGCTTTACCGTCGCAGCGGATAAGCTTGACGCCCTGCGCGAATTTCTGGTCGAGCGGCTGGGGGACGGGCTCGACCAACTAAGCCTGGTTCCTGAACTCATCGTCGACGGCGCGCTCTCGGCCGCCGCGGCGCTGAGCGAGCTGATCGGCCACATCGATCGGCTGGCGCCGTTTGGGGCAGCAAATCCAGAGCCACGCTTTGTCTTCCCGGCGCTGCGCGTCCTCCATACCGAGACGGTCGGAGGCGCCCATCTGCGCTGTGGCTTGGCCGACCCGTTCGACGGCGCCCGGCTGCCGGCCATCGCCTTCCAGGTCGCCGAGACGCCGCTCGGCCGCTTCCTCGCCGAGACGCGCGGCGCTGCAATCCATCTTGCCGGCCATCTGCGCCGCGACACCTGGCGCGGCGGCGACGCGGTGCAGCTGGTCATCGACGACGCGGCACCGGTTTCCTCAGCTTCCTCCTGAGCTGGACGCGAACGTATCGGAGACGTGCACGAGCCTTGATGCGGCCGCATGGACCAGCCTGGTTGGATGACTATGGGTGAGGCTGGCGGCGGATTCTGCGACATGGCAGTCCGGTTTCGGCGCACCGATTTGACGCTCTGAGAGTTCCGATCGCCGACGCACAACCGCGTCGGGCTCGGCCAAGTTGGAGAGCGTCATGTCGACCAAGCAATTGCAATCCCGGCCGGACCCCCAATCCGATCCGCAGACCTCGGTGATTACCCGCGCCAAGCAACTCGGGCGTGGGGTCGCGGTCGCGGGGACGCTCGCCGGGGTTGCGCTGACCGCAGTGCCGCCGACGGCTCGTGCCCACGGTCCGGGCGCGGGCGCCGCAATTGGCCTCGGCATCCTGGGCGGGGGCATTGCCGGAGCGGCGATCACGGCGACAACACCCCCGGTTTATGCGGCACCGCCTTCCTACTATTATTATCCGCAGCAGGGTTACTACTACAACACTCCGGCGCCGTCTTATTATAATGCGCCACAACCCTATTACGGACCGACGGCTTACAGCTACCCGCCCTACAACTACCAATAATTCCCGTTCGGCGGCCGGCGCGCTGCGTAACGATCACGGCCCTGCCTCCCTTGCAGGAGGTCGGGCGCAGGTTGGGGCGGATCGAGCTTGACCCCGCCTTCGAATCAGCGAATGTCGTTTGCCTGTTTTTGCCTATGGAGGGACGGGTGGAAGCAAGCGAGATCGCGGAAACGATACGCGCGGAAGATGAAGAGCGCAGGGCCGAGGCGGACACCACTTTCCGCAGGTTCACCGCCATCTATCTCGGTATCATCGCGATGCTGCTGGCGATTACATCACTAGGCGGGTCGAACGCGACCAAGGTGATGGTGAACGCCAACATTCAAGCCTCCGACATCTATGGCTTTTACCAATCGAAATACGCCCGCCAGACTTCGTATCGGCTCGCCGCCGACCAGCTCGAAGTGTTAGCCGCCGCCAACCCGGCGATGCCCGAAGCGGCCAAGGCGAAGATCGAAGAGCACATCAAGCGCTGGCGGACAACCGCCGACCGCTATGAGAGCGACCCGTCGGGCGGCCAGGGCAAGCAAGAACTTCTCGCCACGGCAAAGGAATGGCAGGCGAAGCGCGACCGCGCCGCCCGACGGGACCCGAATTTCGACTTTGCCGAGGCCCTGTTTCAGATCGCGATCGTGTTGGGTTCGGTCAGCATCGTCGCGGCCTCGCGCCCGCTCGTAAAGCTGAGCGGGGTTCTCGCCGTGGTCGCTACCTTGCTGATGGTCAACGGCTATTTCCTGTTGGTGGCGCTGCCTTTGGACTGAGCCAGTGGGTGGGCTGTCGCTCAGTCGACAGCCGCGATCTCGGTCGTACGGGCGGGCTCCGGGGCGAACTGGCTGCGGTAGTAGCCTGCGAACACACCGTCGCGCCGCAATAGTTCGGTCAGGCTGCCCTGTTCGACGACGGCGCCCGCTTGCACGACGACGATCCGGTCGCAGCGCCGCACCGTCGACAGCCGGTGGGCGATGATGAAGGTCGTGCGCCCCTCCATCAGGCGCTCGATCCCGGCCATCACCAATGCCTCCGTGGCGACATCGAGCGCCGAGGTTGGCTCGTCGAGGATCAGGATCGGCGCGTCACGCAGCAGCGCGCGGGCGATCGTCACTCGCTGTTTTTCGCCCTCGGACAACGCCACGCCTGATTCGGCGATGACCGTGTCGTAGCCCGCCGGCAGCGACGTGATCAGATCGTCGATGTGCGCCAGTCGGGCCGCGCGCTCGATTGTCGCGTCATCGGCCCCCGGCCGGCCGTAGGCGATGTTGTCGCGCACCGAGAGCGGAAAGATCAGCGGCGGCTGCAATACCAGCGCGATCTGGCCGCGCAAGGACTTCAAGCGATATTCCCGCAGATCGACGCCGTCGATCTCGACCGCCCCCGCGGTCGGGTCGTAGAAGCGCGGCAACAGGCCGAGCAAGGTCGATTTGCCGGCCCCGGTCGGACCGACGACCGCGATCTTGGCGCCGGCGGGGACCACCAGATTGATGTCCTTTAGGACCGGGGTCTGCGGACGATAGCGGAAGTCGACCTTGCGCCAGGTGACCGCGCCGTGCGCTCCTTCCGCGGGAAAGGTGCGGCTCCCGTCCATGAGGTCGAGCTCGGTGTCGAGAATTTCGAAGATCCGACGGGCTCCGACCCGGGCCCCGGCGATCTGCCCCCAACTCTGGGTGATCTGGTTGATCGGCGCGTAAAGCTGAGCCAGATATGAGATGAAGACGATCAGCTGGCCGACCGTCAACGCACCCGAGATCACCGCTCGCGCTCCGGCATAGACGACGAGCGCGGTGCCGCCGGCGATTACGACGTTGACCGTCCCGGAATAGAGCGTCTGCCAGCTGTAAAGGCGCAGGGTCGCGCGCAGGCTTTCACGGCTCGCCCCCATGAAGCGGCGCTGCTCGTCCTCCTCCCTGGTGAAGGCTTGCACCACCTTGATCGACGACATTGCCCACTGCACCAGTGAATAGACCCGGCTCTCGGTCGTGCGCACCTCGGTGGCGACGTCGATGATCTTACGGTTGAACCCGGCGATCAGCGCGAACAGCACCGGCACGACGGTCAGCGCCAGCAACGTCAGGGTCGGATCGAGTGGAAACAGGATCACCAACATGCCGGCCAGCAGGACCACGGCCGACAGGATCGGCAATGCCCCGTTCATGATCATCGTCTGAACGGCAAAGCTGTCCGAAGTGACTCTGTAGAGCAGGTCGCCAACCCGCTGGCGATCATGGAACGCCAAGGAAAGACGCTGGAGATGGGCATAGAGAGCGCCGCGCAGATCGTTGACCATTTTCTGCCCGACGCGGATCGTCGTGTAGTAATGCAGCAGGGTCAGCCCGCCACTGCCCAGATGAACGAGCACGATCCCGAGACAAGCAAGCAGCAGCAACCGACTCGCCGGCACATCTTGCAGCGCCGCAATCGGGAATCGCTTGCCGCCCAGCACATTGTCGATCACCACCTGCAGCGGCCATGGCTTCAGCAGCTCGAAGGCGGTGATCAGAAATACCTGCGCCAACGCCCAGGCGACCTGACCGCGATAGGGCCGCAAATACGGCAGCAATTTTTTCAGCATCGCGCCGGGTTCCGTTGCAACCTCAGGCGCGCGCCGTCGAGCCGACCCCGCATTCTCATGCAGTCTGGGTCGCGACGACCGCCATCTGAGGACGCGTTACCCGCTCGACCGGAGTGAGCTCCACCGGTTTGGCGACGGCCTCGACGATACGGTGCATCAACCGAGCAAAGCCGGCGAGCTTGCAGCTCATCACCACGAAATTGACGAGCCCGGTCGCGCCGATCACCGCTGCCGCCAGCGGCCAGCCGAGGATTAGCGCGAACGCGGTCAATCCCGCATAGCTGCGCAGCAGGAACGAGGCGAAACGCGACAGGCGCATGGTACAACGCACCCGCAACAGCCGTTTGGGACCACCATGATTTTCGACGCAGACCGTGACCTGGGATCGGCTGCATAGGCCACGGGCGATCTTGAGGTCCCAGCTGCTCCACCCGGTATCAGGCACGACGAAATATTTCTGCCGCACCAGGAACTCCATCAGCCCGCCGATCAGCGCTTCTTTTTCAGTTCCGGCCTCGCTCCAATAGGCAAGTTGGAAGGCTCGCTGGCGCCAAGAGATCCGGGCGCGCTGCTCGGTCTCGGCGGGGGCGACGTGCGGCTGTGCGCGCATCTCGCGGATGCGCCACCTGATCCGCTCCAAGCCGCGCAGCAGCGGGCCGAGATAGATCAGCAGCGCCACCAGCGCCCGGGCTTTGAACCCGGTGAAACGCCTGTCGATCTGCGCCTTGAGCGCGCCGTTGACGCACATCGCCCAGGTAGCGAGCAGCGGCACCGTGAGCAGCCACCACCACCCGCCGCCAACGGTCGCGGCCAGCGCCAAGACAAGGGCCGCAGCGCTCCATTCGAAGGTCAGCGGCAGAAATGCGGTCAGCGACGATGGCGGCTCGTACAGGGTTTGGAACAAGCCGCGGCCGAACACGCCCGAATAGATCACCGGCCGGCGCGACAGCAGCAGCGAGGTCGAGAGGTCGCCGTAGATGCGCCCCAGCCACTTTGCCTGTCCAAAGAGGTTGAAGCGGAAGGGATGCTTCGAATAGACGAGGGCTTCGGCCTTGCCGTAGCCGCGCTGCTGATTGCAATAGGCTTTGACCGTGTTGCGGCGGAAATGCCAGACGATGGCCGCCGGGCTGAAGCCGATGACATAGCCGGCATCCTGAAAGCGCCAGCAGATGTCGACATCGTCGCCGGCGGCGCGATAGACCGGATCGAAGCCGCCGAGACCCATTAGGGTCTCGCGGCGGAATGCCATGTTGCAGCCGGCGATGTGCTCGGCGACCTCGTCGCTCAGCAACACATGGGTCGGGCCGCCCGGCGCCACCGCGACCGCGGCCGGGACAAGGCTGTCTTCGGGCGGCGGAAAATTGGGCCCACCGCAGGCCGAGAGGCCGCTCGCTTCCATCTTAGCGACGAGATAGGTCAGCCAGTCGGGATCGGCGACGCAGTCGCTGTCGGTATAAGCGACGATCTCGCCGGTGGCGGCATCTGCACCGACATTGCGGGCAACGCTCAAGCCCTTATTCGGCTGGCTGATGATCCGGCAATACGGATAGCTCTCGGTGATCTCGAGGGTGCGATCGCGCGAACCGTCGTTGACGACGATGACCTCGTAATCGGGATAGTTCAGCACTGCGAGCGAGGCCAGACACGCATCCATCGTGCGCTCGGCATTGTATGCGCAAACCACCACCGAGACCCTCGGATAGCGCGGCAGAGGCGGCGGCAGGGGACCGCTGTACGAGCGTTCGACCTCAGCCAGAGCAGGCTTGGGCCGGCGCTTTCGGTCAACAAGGCCGAACGCCCAGTCCTCGACCAGGTGACCCCCGGTGAACCACTCGTCGGTCCAGGAAAACACGCAAGTCCCGGCAACTCCCGCCTCGAAGGCGGTGCGAACCTGCCACGACAGAACGCGCTGCTGCCCCTGTTCTCCTTCGCGGATCGAGTCGACGCCGAATTCGGTCAGCACCAGCGGCTGGTCGACGGCGAGATTATGCAGCCGCCCGATATAACGCCGAAACGCGGTTTCATCGTGAAGATAGACGTTGAAGCAAACGAAATCGGTGAAGTCGACGGTCAGGTATTCGGTCGATGGAAAGTTGGCGTAGCTGACCAGCGCCTCGGGGTGCTCGTCTTTGACCAAGGCGACGAGACCGCGCAGAAAACGGCGCACCGGCTCGGCGCCGTGCCAACGGACCATGTCCGGCGGGATCTCGTTGCCGACCAGATAGGCGAAGACCGAGGGATGGCGGCGGCAGGCGCGCACGCCGGCGGCGACCGCTTCGCGGATATCCGCCTGGATCGCCGGGCTATCGAGAAAGGTGACGTGCTGGGGCCAAGGAAGCCCGACGAGAACTCTCAAACCCGCCTCGTGAGCGGCGTCCAAGAGCCAAGCCGGCGGCACGGTGAAAACCCGGACCGTGTTAATCCCGGCTTCACCCATCAGCGCGAAATCTTTGTCGACAGTCGCCGGTTCGGGGAAGGGCGCGCCATGGTCGCCGATCGGGAACGGGCCGTAAGTGACGCCTTTGACGAAATGCTTGTGCTCGCCGGCGAAGAAGAATTTGCCGCTCACGCGAATTGGAGCGAGCGATGGGACCCGCTCCATCGGGATCGAAGCACGCCGTGCAACCTCGTCGACATCGACCAAGGTCATCTTGGAAGCTCCCGGGACCGATGCCGCGCCGGCCCCCTTCCCGGCAGCGGCAGCGCTCGCACAACGGGCCACCGCGGGATTCATTCCGGGAACCGGGTCGGCGCCGGCCGCACGAATGAGAATGCGGGCGTATTCACCGTGACTGGCGCGTCTGCCACGCGAGCGCAGTGCGGATAATCGTGTCGAGGTCCGAATGCTGCGGGCGCCAGCCAAGAATTTCGGCGGCAAGGCTGGGGTCGGCGACCAGCGCCGGAGGATCGCCCGGCCGCCTCGGTGCGGCTTGCGCCGGGACCTTGCGGCCGGTGGCCGCCTCGGCGGCGGCGATCACCTCGCGCACCGAATGACCGCTGCCGGTGCCGAGATTGACCGCGATGCTGCCGCCGCCCCCGCGCAGCCGTTCCAGCGCGCGCAGATGCGCGACACCAAGGTCTTGGACGTGGACGTAATCGCGGATCGCGGTGCCATCCGGCGTCGGGTAATCGGTGCCGAAGATATCGATCTGCGGGCGTCGCCCGAGTGCCGCCTGCAACACCAGCGGAACGAGGTGAGTTTCAGGCTCGTGGCACTCGCCGATCTCGCCCTCGGGATCGGCTCCGGCGGCGTTGAAATAGCGCAGCGCCGCCGAGCGCACTCCATAGGCCTGTCCATACCAATGCAAAGCCCGCTCGATTGCGAGCTTGGTCTCGCCGTATGGGTTGATCGGACGCTGCGGCGCCTCCTCGCGGATCGGGACCGCATCGGGCGTGCCATAAGTTGCGCAGGTCGAGGAGAAGACGATTTCGCCGACGCCCGCATCGCGCATTGCCTCCAACAATGACAGGGTGCCGCCCAAATTATTGCGATAGTAGAGCGCCGGGTCGGCCACGGACTCGCCGACATAAGCGTAAGCGGCGAAATGCATGACCGCCGACACCCGATGCTCGGCGAGTGCGGCGGAGAGCCGCGCCATATCCGCAAGCTCCCCCTCGACTAGTGGCCCCCAACGCACCGCCTCGCGCCGTCCACGCGACAGATTGTCGAAGACGACGGGCCGGTATCCGGCGCGCGCCAGCACCTTGCAGGCATGCGACCCGACATATCCCGCTCCGCCAGTTACCAGGATCGCTTGTGACATACCGCCTGCTGGATCAGACCGTAACGATGGCAGCACAACGCGGCATCTGCGCCAGCTCTTCCCCCACTTGGCGGTTTTCCGGGCGCGGCGGCTTGCCGCGGGCCACTTCCGGTGGAATAAGCCGGCGGGGTCGCCGTTTTTTGCTGCATTCGCGTGAGGGTCGGCCGAGATGCGCATTGCAATAGTCGGTACCGGGTATGTTGGGCTGGTCTCGGGGGCGTGCTTTTCCGAGTTCGGCGTCGAGGTCACATGCGTCGACCAGGACAGGGCCAAGATCGCGCGGCTGCAGCAGGGCGAAATGCCGATCTTCGAGCCGGGTCTCGACGCACTCGTCGCCAATAACGCCGCAGCGGGCAGGCTTTCCTTCACCACCGATCTACCGGCGGCTGTCGCTGGGGCCGATGCCGTGTTCATCGCCGTCGGTACGCCCTCGCGGCGCGGCGACGGGCATGCCGATCTTTCTTACGTCTTTGCCGCCGCCGAGGAGATCGGGCGGGCGTTGACCGATTATGCGGTCGTGGTGACCAAATCGACGGTGCCGGTCGGCACTGGTCGCGAGGTTGCCGAGATCCTGCGCCGGATACGGCCACAGGGCCGGTTCGACGTGGCCTCCAATCCGGAATTTCTGCGCGAGGGCTCGGCGATCGAGGATTTCGTGCGGCCCGACCGGGTCGTGATCGGCGCCGACAGCGAGCACGCCCGCACGGTCATGCGGGCGCTTTACCGCCCGCTCTATTTGCTCGAAACGCCGATGATGTTCACCGACATCGAGACCGCTGAGCTAATCAAATATGCGGCCAACGCGTTTCTCGCGACCAAAATCACCTTTATCAACGAGATCGCCGATCTGTGCGAGCGGGTGGGCGCCGATGTTCAGGACGTGGCCAAGGGCATCGGTCTCGACGGACGCATCGGCAGCAAATTTCTGCATGCCGGGCCTGGGTTTGGCGGCTCGTGTTTTCCGAAGGACTGCCGCGCACTGGTGCGCACCGCGCGCGAGGTCGAGGCGCCGTTGGCGATCGTCGAAACCGTGGTGCAGGTCAATGATACGCGCAAAGAGCGCATGGCCGACAAGATCGCCGCCGCTTGCGGCGGTAAGCTTGCCGGCAAGACCCTTGCCGTGCTCGGTCTGACCTTCAAGCCGAACACCGACGACATGCGCGACAGCCCGAGCCTGGCGATCCTGCCGGCGTTGATGGCCGCCGGAGCATCCATCCGCGGTTACGATCCGGGAGGGATGGTCGAGGCCGAAAAGCTGCTGCCTGACCTGACCTATTGCGGGGATGCCTATGAGACGATGGTCGGGGCCGATGCGCTGGTCATCCTGACTGAATGGAACGCCTTCCGCGCGCTTGATCTCGGCCGCGTCAGAAGCTTACTCGCGGCCCCCCTCGTGATCGATCTGCGCAATATCTATCAGCCTGAGGAAATGACCGCCGCGGGCCTATCCTATGTCAGCGTCGGCCGCCCGCCGCGGATCGTGCGTCCCGAATTGCGAGTGCTAGCGTGACCGCCAATAAAGATCGTCCGATGAGCATTGTCGCCAAACGCGTTCTCGTCACCGGCGGCGCCGGTTTTCTCGGCTCTCATCTGTGCGAGCGCCTGCTGGCCCAGGGCGACGACGTGCTCTGCATCGACAATTATTTCACCGGGCGCAAGGACAACGTGGCTCACCTGCTGGGCAACCCGCATTTCGAGGCAATGCGGCACGACATCACCCATCCGCTGTTTGTCGAGGTCGACGAGATCTACAATCTTGCCTGCCCGGCCTCGCCGATTCATTACCAATTCGACCCGGTGCAGACGACCAAGACCAGCGTTATCGGCGCAATCAACATGCTGGGGCTGGCAAAACGGCTAAAGGCGAAGATTTTTCAAGCCTCGACGTCCGAAGTCTATGGCGATCCCACCTTGCATCCGCAGCCCGAAAGCTATCGCGGCAACGTCAACCCGATCGGGCCGCGCGCCTGCTATGACGAGGGCAAGCGCTGCGCCGAGACCCTGTTTTTTGATTATTACCGCCAGCACAATCTAAAGATCCGCGTCGCCCGCATCTTCAACACCTACGGTCCGCGCATGCACCCCAATGACGGCCGCGTCGTTTCCAACTTCATCGTGCAGGCGCTGCGGAACGAACCGATCACGCTATACGGCGACGGCACGCAGACCCGCGCCTTTTGCTATGTCGATGATCTGATCGACGGGTTTGTCGCGCTGATGGCCGCTCCCGACGACATTACCGGGCCGATCAACCTCGGCAACCCGGTCGAAACCTCCGTTGCCGAGCTCGCTGACCGCATCATCGCGCTGACCGGCTCGCGCTCGACGATCACGCGGCGCCCGCTCCCGGTAGACGACCCGGTCCAGCGCTGCCCCGACATCGCCCAGGCGCAGGCGATGCTCGGCTGGCAGCCGCGCACCGACCTCAACGACGGCCTTACCCGCACCATCGCCTATTTCGAAAAACTGCTGTCGCAGCGCGACCCCGAGCTTGGCCGGCGCGCGGTGCGTCCGGCGCCGCTGCCGGTCAAATAATCCGGCGGCGCCGCAGCGTCGTCGATGATCTGTGTCGGCGGCCTCTTCGGGCGCGCGCCGACCGTGGTCAGCCGCAGCTCCGGAGCTTCCGGCGCTTCGTAGGGCGAGTCGAGGCCGGTAAAATTGCTCGATCCGCCCGGCCTTGGCCTTGGCGTAGAGGCCCTTGGGATCGCGCCGGATGCATTCCTCGATCGGCGTATCGACGAAGATCTCGAGAAACGCGGTGGGGCTCGGTCAGCTCGCGCACCATCCGGCGCTCGGCGCGGAACGGCGAGATGAACGAGCAGATCACGATCAGCCCGGCCTCGGCCATCAGCTTGGCGACCTCGCCGACGCGGCGGATGTTTTCGACCCGGTCGGCGTCGGTGAAGCCGAGATCGCGGTTGAGCCCGTGCCGCACATTGTCGCCGTCGAGCAGCATCGTGTGGCGGCCGACGGCGAGCAGCTGTTTTTCGACGAGATCGGCGATCGTCGATTTGCCGGCGCCCGACAGCCCGGTCAGCCACAGCACCGCCGGGGTCTGGCCCTTGAGCGCCGCGCGCTCGTCGCGGCCGACGGTCAGCGCCTGCCAGTGGATGTTGCTGGCGCGGCGCAGGCCAAAGGCGATCATCCCGGCGCCGGCGGTCTCGTTGGTGAAGCGGTCGATCAGGATAAAGGCGCCGGTGTCGCGGTTGTCGGCATAGGGATCGAACGCCACCGGCGCCGCGGTCGACAGATTGCAGAACCCGATCTCGTTGAGGCCGAGGGTCTTGTCGGCGAGATGCGCCAGGGTTTCGACATCGATGCGATGCTTGAGCGCGGTGACCGTGGCCGGCACGGTGCGGGTGCCGATCTTCAGAAGGTAGGAGCGGCCGGGGACCAGCGGGTGCTCGCTCATCCAGATCACCTGGGCGGCGAACTGATCGACGAATTCGGGCGGATCGCGCGGGTCGGCAAGGAGATCGCCGCGAGCGATGTCGATCTCGTCGGCGAGGGTCAGGGTGACGGCGTCGCCGGCCCCGGCGCGATCGAGCGCGCCGTCGAAGGTGACGATCTCCCGGACCCGGGTCGATCGGCCCGAGCCGGCGACGAGAACCAGGTCGCCGGGTGCGATCGAGCCCGAGACGACCGTCCCCGAAAAGCCGCGGAACTCGGCATTCGGGTCGGTTGACCCATTGCACCGGAAAGCGGAACGGCCGCTCGCCGTCACCCGCCGACCTCGACCGTTTCGAGATGATCGAGCAAGCTCGGCCCCCGATACCAGGGCATCCGTTCCGATGCGCCGGGTGATGTTGTCGCCCGACAAGCGCCGAGAGCGGGATCGCGCGTATCTCGGCGCTCGACCCAGCCCCGCGGCAAACCCCGAGAAGCCGGCGGCGATTTCGGCAAACCGGCGCTCGTCGATAGCCGACGAGATCCATCTTGTTGACCGCCAGCACCAGATGGCGGATGCCGAGCAGCGAGCAGATAAAGGCGTGCCGCTTGGTCTGGGCGACGACGCCGTTGCGGGCGTCGACCAGGATCACGGCGAGATCGCAGGTCGAGGCGCCGGTCGCCATGTTGCGGGTGTACTGCTCGTGCCCCGGCGTATCGGCGACGATGAAGGCGCGCGCCGGGGTGGCAAAAAAGCGGTAGGCGACGTCGATCGTGATGCGCTGCTGGCGCTCGTCTTCGAGCCCGTCGAGCAGCAGCGAAAAATCGATGTCGCTCGCCGGTGGTGCCGAACCGCCGCGACTCGCGCTCGAGCGCCTCCAGCTGGTCGTCGAAGATCAGCGCGCAGTCGTGCAGCAGCCGGCCGATCAGGGTCGATTTGCCGTCATCGACCGACCCGCAGGTCAGAAAGCGCAACAGGTCCCGGTCGCGCGGGCGAGCCGCGCGTCGCACGCGAAGCCGCCATCAGAAATAGCCCTCGCGCTTTTTGCGCTCCATCGCCGCGTCTTCGTCGCCGTCGATCAGCCGGCCCTGCCGCTCGGAGCGGCGCGTGTCGCGCAATTCGGCGATGATCTCGGCGGGCGTCGCTCGCCGCCGAACTCGATCGCCCCGGTCAGCGGGTAGCAGCCCAAGGTGCGAAAGCGGACGCGGCGCATCTCCGGCTCTTCGCCCGGCTTCAGCGGCAAGCGGTCGTCATCGACCATGATCCAGGTCCCGCTGCGCTCGACCACCGGCCGCAACGCGGCGAAATACAACGGCACCACCGGGATCTCTTCGGCGGCGATGTATTCCCAGACGTCGTGCTCGGTCCAGTTCGACAGCGGAAAGACGCGCATCGTCTCGCGCTCGCGCGAGCCGCGTGTTGTAGAGCCGCCACAGTTCGGGGCGCTGGTTGCTTCGGGTCCCAGTCGTGGTTGGCGCCGCGCAGCGAAAAGACGCGCTCCTTCGCCCGGCTCTTTTCCTCGTCGCGCCGCGCGCCGCCGAATGCCGCGTCGAAGCCGTGGCGATCGAGCGCCTGCTTCAACGCCTCGGTCTTCATCACCGCGGTGTGCAACGCCGAGCCCGAGGCGATCGGGTTGATGCCGCGGTCGCACGCCCTCTTCGTTGGTGTGGACGATCAGCTCGAGCCCGAGCCGGCGCGCGGTCGCGTCGCGAAACGCGATCATCTCGCGGAATTTCCACAGCGTGTCGATATGAAGCAGCGGAAACGGCGGCTTGCCGGGAAAGAACGCCTTGCGCGCCAGATGCAGCATGACGCTCGAATCCTTGCCGATCGAATAGAGCATGACCGGCTTGCGGAACTCGGCCGCGACCTCGCGCATGATGCCGATCGCCTCGGCTTCGAGCCGGCGCAGATGGCGCCGGCAACACTACGCAGGATCGGCGGAGCTTCGGCTACGGCGGACACGGACACCCTTTCGTGAGGTTTATGCGTGAGGCTTTATTGTCGAGGCTCGCGAGCCATCCCCGTTAGCGACCGGCGCGAGCGCTGTCGTAACCGCACGGCAATCCCCGCGAGGATATCGCACCTCGCCATCGCTTGTTATCGGCGGTCGAGCCTCTACGTCCGGTTAAGGCCTCGGGCACTGGGCGGTTACGCTGGGCGCGCCGGCTGCGGCGCCGGTCAATGCAGCTTCGGCGCCTTCAGAAACCGCGTGCGGTCGGCCGACAGGACGCGCACCGTCAGCGTCTCGCCGTCGCGCGCCACCTGCAGCAGGATCTCGCTGCCGGCCGGGCCGCCCGCCCAGACCCGGCGCCAGAAGCCGGCGAGGCTCGCCACCGGCTCGTCGCGCACCGCGAGGATGCGGTCGCCGGGCTGCAACCCGGCCTTGCTTGCCGGGCCGCGCTCGGCGAGACCGGCGACGACGATCGCGTCCTCGACCTCGGCGGCGTATAGGCCGAGCCACGGGCGCAGCGGACGGTTCGGGCGCCCATAGGTCAGCATGTCGTCGAGGATCGGCGGCAACAGGTCGATCGGCACCACCATGTTGACGTCGCGGCGCAGCTCGCGGCCGCTCGAATGCTGGACATGCAGGGAGCCGATGCCGATCAGCCTGCCGTCGGCGCCGATCAGCGCCGCGCCGCCCCAGAACGGGTGCGCCGGCGCGGTAAAGATCGCGCGGTCGAGCACGTATTCCCAATAGCCGGCGAATTCCTGGCGGGCGACGACCCGCGCCGCGATGGCATGGCGGCGGCCGCCCTCGGCGGCCATGATCGCGTGGTCGCCGGCGCCGACCCGCATGCCGATCGCCGAGTTCGAGCGGCGCGACATTCAATCGGCCGAGCGCCTGGACGAGCCCGAACCCGGTCTCCTGGTCATAGGCGAGGACGTGCCCGGGCACCGCGCCGCCACTGGCGGAGGTGAGCCAGATCGTCTCGGCCTCGGTGACCAGATAGCCGATCGTCAGGACGAGACCGTCGCCGCGGATCAGGACGCCGCTGCCGGCGCGCTCGGTGCCGAGCGTGCCGGCGGTGAAGGCGTCCTCCGGAACCGTCGCCCGCAGGCCCAGCACCGCGCCGAGCGCGCGGTCCAGGTCAAAGCTGCACTCGTCGGGCTTCGGCTGGATCTCGCCCGGGATTTCCCAGTCTACGTTTCGCGGCATGGCGGCGGCTCGTCAGTGGCGCCTGAGTTCAATCATAACCCGGCAAAGAGTGCGCCGTGGCTCGCGCTCTTGTCAAAACGCTTGGCAACCGTCCCGCTTGCCGGAGCGCGCCATCGACGACACCGTCGCGGGCCGCCGATGCCGCTTGACAAGCCGAACGGCCCCGTCTATCTAAGCAGCACTCTTGGGTAGAGAGTGCTAATCGCTCAATTGGCATCGAGAGTCGAGGAGGGTTTCATGAAATTTCGTCCGCTGCATGACCGCGTGGTGATCCGGCGCGTCGAGGAGGAGGAGAAGAGCACAGGCGGCATCATCATCCCCGACACGGCGAAGGAAAAGCCGATGGAGGGCGAGGTGGTCGCGGCCGGTCCGGGCGCGCGCGGCGAGGACGGCAAGATCCAGCCGCTGGATGTCAAGGCGGGCGACCGGGTGCTGTTCGGCAAATGGTCGGGCACCGAGGTCAAGCTCGACGGCGAAGAACTGATCATCATGAAAGAATCCGACATCATGGGCGTCATCGACCGCCGCGCTGCAGAAAGGTCGCTTGAGGAGAATCAGAAATGGCTGCCAAAGACGTCAAATTTCATGCCGATGCCCGCGAGCGGATGCTGCGCGGCGTCGATATTCTCGCCAATGCGGTCAAGGTGACGCTGGGGCCGAAGGGCCGCAACGTCGTTCTCGACAAATCGTTCGGCGCGCCGCGCATCACCAAGGACGGCGTCACCGTCGCCAAGGAGATCGAGCTCGCCGACAAGTTCGAGAACATGGGCGCGCAGATGGTCAAGGAGGTCGCCTCGAAGACCAGCGACCAGGCCGGCGACGGCACCACCACCGCGACCATCCTGGCGCAGGCGATCGTGCGCGAAGGGTGCGAAGGCGGTGGCCGCCGGCATGAACCCGATGGATCTGAAGCGCGGCGTCGACATCGCGGTCGAGGCGGTCGTCGCGGACATCAAAAAGCGCTCGAAGAAGATCTCGACCAACGAGGAGATCGCCCAGGTCGGCACGATCTCGGCCAATGGCGAGCGCGAGATCGGCGAGATGATCGCCGAGGCGATGCAGAAGGTCGGCAACGAGGGCGTGATCACGGTCGAGGAGGCCAAGAGTCCTCGAGACCGAGCTCGACGTCGTCGAGGGCATGCAGTTCGACCGCGGCTATCTCTCGCCCTATTTCGTCACCAACGCCGAGAAGATGATCGCCGAGCTCGAAAACCCGTACATCCTGCTGTTCATGAGAAGAAGCTGTCCGGGCTGCAGGCGATGCTGCCGGTGCTCGAAGCGGTGGTGCAGAGCAGCCGGCCGCTGCTGATCGTCGCCGAGGATGTCGAGGGCGAGGCGCTGGCGACGCTTGTCGTCAACAAATTGCGCGGCGGGCTCAAGGTCGCGGCGGTCAAGGCGCCGGGCTTTGGCGACCGGCGCAAGGCGATGCTCGAGGACATCGCGATCCTGACCGGCGGCCAGGTGATCAGCGAAGACCTCGGCATCAAGCTCGAAAACGTCACGCTCGACATGCTGGGCCAGGCCAAGAAGGTCAGCATCGAGAAGGAGAACACGACGATCATCGACGGCGTCCGGCAAGCCCGAGGACATCCAGGGCCGCATCGCCCAGATCCGCCAGCAGATCGAGGAGACGACCTCCGACTACGACCGCGAGAAACTGCAGGAGCGGCTGGCCAAGCTCGCCGGCGGCGTCGCGGTGATCCGGGTCGGCGGCTCGACCGAGGTCGAGGTCAAGGAGCGCAAGGACCGGGTCGACGACGCGATGCACGCGACCCGCGCCGCGGTCGAGGAGGGTGTCGTCGCCGGCGGCGGCGCGGCGCTGCTCTATGCCGCCCGCGCGCTCGACAGTCTGAAGCCGGCGAACAACGACCAGAAGGTCGGCATCGACATCGTCAAAAAGGCGATCCTCTACCCGGCCCGGCAGATCGCCGAGAATTCGGGCACCGACGGCTCGATCGTCGTCGGCAAATTGCTCGACAGCAAGGACCCGAATTACGGCTATGACGCGCAAAAGGGCGAGTTCACCGACATGATCCGGGCCGGCATCATCGACCCGACCAAGGTCGTGCGCCACGCGCTGCAGGATGCGGCCTCGGTCGCCGGTCTGCTGATCACCACCGAGGCGATGGTGGCCGAGAAGCCCGAGCCCAAGACCGCGCCGGCGATGCCGCCGGGCGGCGGCATGGGCGGCATGGGCGGTATGGGCGGCATGGACTTCTAAGCCGTCCCAAGGAATTGCCCTGTAAGGGCCGCCCGTCCGCCGAACCGCGGGCAGGCGGCCCTTACTATTAATGCAGTGGACCGACCCGAAGGGGAATTCGGCGGCCGGCTCGATCCGCAGCGCGTATTGATCCGCCCGCTTCGATTGCGCCTGGCGCAACCCTGCCTTGCTTCCCCGGCCGCCGTCCCCGATCGATCGCAGCCGCGCGCGCTTGCCAGCCGGCAGTGCTCCACCCATACTGACCCGTATGCGGCGCCCCATGCTGGATCCCGTTTTCGCGGCGGCCGAGCCGCCGCTGCGGGTGTGCGACCACCCGGGCTGCGAGGCCGGCGGTGATTTCCGCGCGCCCAAATCGCGTCTCGACCTGCGCGATTATTACTGGTTCTGCCTCGATCACGTGCGCGCTTACAATGCGGCGTGGAACTATTACGCCGGAATGAGCGACAACGAGATCGAGGCCGAGATCCGCAGCGACACGGTGTGGCAGCGGCCGAGCTGGCGGCTCGGCGAGCGCCACGGCCCCGGTTACGCGGCGCGGGTGCGCGACCCGTTCGGGGTCTTCTCCGGCGGGCGCGCCAGGGTGGTCGCGGAGCGGGCAGGAGCGCGAGCGGCCGAACCGCGAGGCGGTGCGGCGGGCGCTCTCGGCGCAGGAACAGGCGCTCGCGGTATTCGAAATCGAGCCGCCGTTCACTCCGGTGCGTCTCAAGGCGCGCTACAAGGTGCTGGTCAAGCTCCATCACCCCGACGCCCATGGCGGCGACAAAGCGGCCGAGGAGAAGTTGAAGATCATCAACCAGGCCTATGCCACCCTGAAAGCCAGCTATTTCGGCTGAACAATCGGGATGCGGCGTTCAAATTTCTCACGCTTCACCACAGGATAGAAGACAAGAATGCCATCCGTTCAGCCAACGGCGCCCGACAGCGCGTTCCCACTGGATAAACCCGACATCACGATCTCGGTCCGCCAGACCTTCGGGATCGACAGCGACCTTCAGGTTCCGGCGTTCAGCCAGGCCGAGCGAGCACGTCCCCGATTTCGACGACGCCTATCGCTTCGACCACGACACCACGCTGGCGATCCTCGCCGGCTTCGCGTTCAACCGGCGGGTCATGATCCAGGGCTATCACGGCACCGGCAAATCGACCCATGTCGAGCAGGTCGCGGCGCGGCTCAACTGGCCCTGCATCCGGGTCAATCTCGACAGCCACATCAGCCGCATCGACCTGGTCGGCAAGGACGCGATCGTGCTGCGCGACAACAAGCAGGTCACCGAGTTCCGCGAGGGCCTGCTGCCCTGGGCGTTGCAGCACCCGGTGGCGCTGTGCTTCGACGAATACGACGCCGGCCGCCCGGACGTCATGTTCGTGATCCAGCGCGTACTCGAAGTCGAGGGCAAGCTGACCCTGCTGGACCAGAACCGCGTCATCCGGCCGCATTCGGGGTTTCGGCCTGTTCTCGACCGCGAACACGGTCGGCCTCGGCGACACCACCGGCCTCTATCACGGCACCCAGCAGATCAACCAGGGCCAGATGGACCGCTGGAACATCGTCGCGACGCTGAACTACCTGCCGCACGACGCCGAGGTCGAGATCGTGCTGGCCAAGGTGCCGGACTTACGACAACGAGGACGGGCGGCGCACGATCAGCGCGATGGTGGCCCTCGCCGATCTGACCCGCGCCGGCTTTATCAACGGCGACATCTCGACCGTGATGTCGCCGCGCACGGTGATGACCTGGGCCGAAAACGCCGCGATCTTCGGCGATCTGTCCTTTGGCTTCCGGCTGACCTTTCTGAACAAATGCGACGAGACCGAGCGCCCGGCGGTGGCCGAATACTACCAGCGCTGCTTCGGCACCGAACTGGCCGAGACCGGCGTCAACGCGACGCTGATGTAGGTTTGGGATCTAACCCCGGCAGCTCAAAATGGCGCAGGACTTCTCCCCGACCGAGATCTTCAAGCGGGCGACCGCGGCGACCCTGCGGGCGATCGCCGAGCGCGACGATCTGACCGTCGGCTTTCGGGCCGGAGCCGCCGGGCTGTCAGCGGCACCAGGGTGCGGCTGCCGAACCCGCCGCGCGACCTGCCGGCCGACGAGGCGGCGCAATTGCGCGGCGCCGCCGACAGCATGGCGCTGCGGCTGCGCTATCACGACGACGCGGTGCACAGCCGAAGCGCGTTCCGGGCAGCCCGCTGGCGCGCGCCGTCTTCGAGGCGGTCGAGCAGGCGCGGGTCGAGGCCTTGGGCTCGCGTCGCATGGCCGGGGTCGCCGCCAATCTCGCCGCGATGCTCGACGAGCAATATCGCCGGCAGGGCTTTGAGCGCATCACCGAGCGCACCGAGAGCACGATGGCCGAGGCGGTGCGGCTGTTGACCCGCGAGGCCCTGACCAAGGAGCGCGCCGCCGCCCGCGGCGCGGCGCGTCGTCGATCTGTGGCGCCCGTGGCTCGAAGCGCCGGATCGCCAAGGATCTCGGCGAGCTCGACCGCACCATCCTCGATCAGGACGACTATGCCCGGGTCACCCGCCGGATGCTGCAGGACCTCGACATCGATCTTGGCGAGGCCGAGGATTCCGAAAACGACGAGCAGCAGGAGGGCGAGGAGGCCGAGGGCGAAAACCAGAGCGAAGGCGAGGGCGCCACGTCCGGCGCGCAGCCCTCGCCCGACGGCTCGCCCGCCGATGGCGAGGCCGAGGACGCGCAGGATGCGGCCGAAGCCGGCGACGGCGAAATGATGCCGGGTTCGAGCGACGACGACCCCGGCCGGCCGGGCCGGCCCGGCACGATGCCGCGCGGCCGCCCCGACGACACCGCGATCTACCGCGCCTTCAGCACCCTGTCGGACGAGGTCGTCGAGGCCGACGAGCTGTGCGACTCCGACGAGTTGACGCGGCTGCGCCAATTGCTCGACCAGCAGCTCTCGCATTTGCAGAGCGTGATCGCCCGGCTCGCCAACCGTCTGCAGCGCAAGCTCCTGGCCAAGCAAACCCGCGCCTGGGAATTCGATCTCGACGAGGGCATTGCTCGACGCCGCGCGGCTGTCGCGCGTCGTCGCCAACCCGATCCTGCCGCTCGCCTACAAGCGCGAGCGTGAGATGGATTTCCGCGACACCGTCGTCACCCTCTTGATCGACAATTCGGGCTCGATGCGCGGCCGGCCGATCACCGTCGCGGCGATGAGCGCCGACATCCTGGCGCGCACCTTGGAACGCTGCGCGGTCAAGGTCGAGATCCTCGGATTTACCACCCGCGCCTGGAAGGGCGGCCAGTCGCGCGAGCGCTGGATCGCCGCCGGCAAGCCGGCCAACCCCGGCCGGCTCAACGATCTGCGCCACATCGTCTACAAGCCGGCCGACGCGCCCTGGCGCCGCGCCCGGCGCAATCTCGGGCTGATGCTGCGCGAGGGCATCCTCAAGGAGAACATCGACGGCGAGGCGCTGGCCTGGGCGCACAACCGGCTGCGCGAGCGCACCGAACAGCGCCGCATCCTGATGGTGATTTCCGACGGCGCCCCGGTCGATGATTCGACGCTCTCGGTCAACCCCGGCAACTACCTCGAAAAGCATCTGCGCGAGGTGATCCACGACATCGAGCGGCTGGGCGAGGTCGAACTCACCGCGATCGGCATCGGCCACGACGTGACCCGCTATTACCGCCGCGCCGTCACCATCGTCGACGCCGAGCAATTGGGCGGCGTCATGCTCGAAAAGCTCGCCGAACTGTTCGAGGAGGAAGGCGACCAGACCCGCGTGCGCAGCCGCCACCGCCGCGCCGCCTGATTTGATTTTAGATGCCGTGGCAGCGGCCGCCCTCGCGCTGCTGCCAAATCGTCAGAGGTATAAGACGGAACTCACCATGAATAGACCGAACTAATCATTCATGGCGACCTCTCGAATGATGCGCCGGAAGACCAGCGCGGCGCGGCGGCAACAACCTTCTTTCATCTCGGCGCAAGATTGGTTGCTCGCGATTTACGGAAACGCTGAAATAAGCGGAGGCAGGGGCGCGCGCATCGGGTAAAATCCGCGGGTCCGGGGGGGACCAAGGGGCGGGCAATGCAGCGGCAGGGGAGCTTTTCGCAGGCGGAATACGCCGGGAAGAAAAGGCAGACGCGACGGGACCGGTTTTTGGCCGAGATGGAAGAGGTTGTGCCCTGGGCACGCCTGGTCGATCGTCTGCGACCTTTCTACCCGAAGAGAGAGCGCGGCCGGCCGCCGGTTGGGCTGGAGCGGATGCTGCGGATCTACTTTTTGCAGCAGTGGTACGGGCTGGCCGACGAGGCCCTGGAGGACGCGCTGTACGATAGCCAGGCGCTGCGCGGCTTTGCCGGCATCGATCTGTCGGGGGCGACAGTTCCGGACGCGACGACGGTGCTGAACTTCCGCCATTGGCTAGAGCAGCACGACTTGACCCGAGTTCTGTTCGACGAGGTCGGTGCGATGCTGGAGGAGCGCGGCTTGTTGATGCGCCAGGGAACAATCTCCGCTTTCGCGAGGACCGACGCCACGATCATCGCCGCCCCGCCTTCGAGGAACAACAAAAGCAAGGCGCGCGACCGGGAGATGCACCAGACCAAGAAGGGCAACCAGTGGCACTTCGGGATGAAGGCGCATATCGGGGTCGATGTCGCCTCGGGGGTGGTGCACACGGTTATCGGCACCGCTGCCAACGAGGCCGATATCAATCAGGCAGCGGCCTTACTGCACGGCCAGGAGACGGATGTCTTCGCCGACGCCGGCTACACCGGGGCGGACAAGCGGCCCGAATTTGAGGACTGCGATGTCTGCTGGAACATCGCGATCAAGCGCAGCGTCATCAAGGCATTGCCCGAACGGCTGCGGAATTGGGCCGGGGCAGCGGAGCGGGCGCTGTCACAGGTGCGGGCCTGGGTCGAGCACCCGTTCCACATCGTCAAGAACCGGTTCCGCCATAAGAAGCTGCGCTATCGCGGGCTGGCCAAGAACACGGCGCAGCGGCACACCCTGTTCGCGCTGGCCAACCTGGTAATCGTCAAGAAAGCGCTGCTCGCCCAAGGCCGTGTCTGATCACGCCTGGACTGTGCCTTGATCCCGAAAACAACGCAGCAAGACCACGGCATAAACCCAGTCTTCTGCCTATACAGTCCATTACCGAGCACGCCGATATAGCAAAATTGTGCCTCGGTCGGCAAACCATCGCCTACGCCGCCATTGTTCCGCGTTTCCCTAGGCGGCCTATTCCTGGGTGCGGTGGTTTTGCGTGAAGGTTTTGGGCCTAGATATCTACAGCGCAGGAGGTCTGCTAATTGGCGTTGGTCACGATACTCGCACCTCGGGTTTCAGCTTTGCGAGCCTCTCACCAACCGTCACACTTATATTCGGAATTGTCTGCATCTTCCTGCGCCGAGGGTGCCACTGATGATCCGCGCCATGCAAGCCCACGCTGGGCAACCCGGTGTCATCGAGCCGGATGACTTGCAGCACTGCCGCCGTAGCACCCACTGTGACAATTGACCGTGATATGAAACCACTGGCTTGTATTTGTCTATGCTTTGCTGCCGTGCTTCTCGGAAGCTGTACCTTCCTTGTGCTCGCCCCCTATGATGCTATCCCGTTCTTCGCTCGTCTGTGGGGCATCGGGCCATGAAATCTCTTGGATGGCCAACTCGATGACAAGCCGCGTAAAGATCAGCTAGTGGTATAAGTCTAACATAAGAATCCGGATCAGATGTATACTCGTGCCGGCCGACAAGGGGGTGGGCATGCGCGAGGGGATCGCAGTCGAGGTCAGCAAGGACGACCGGGCACGGTTGGAGGCGATCGTCGCCGACCGCAACAGCCGGCAAAAGCACGTCTGGCGAGCGCGGATCGTGCTGCTGACGGCGGACGGACTTGGCGCCAGCGAAATCATGCGCCAGGCCGGCACGAGCAAAGTCACCGTGTGGCGCTGGCAGGAGCGGTTCATGCAGGCAGGGGTCGCGGGGCTGTTGCGTGACAAGACGCGGCCCTCGCGCATCCCACCGCTGCCGGCCAGCGTGCACGAGCGCACGGTGGCCTTGACCCTGGGCGATCCGCCGGGCGAAACCACGCATTGGACGGCCGAGATGATGGCGAAGGCGGCCGGCATCAGCGTTTCTTCGGTACAGCGCATCTGGCGGCCGCACGGATTGCAGCCGCACCGGGTGCGGCAATTCAAGTGTATTAGTCAGTACTTGATCTGACAGACGCTGTTGGCTGCTTGGGGTTCGGTGTGGCTGTTGGTTGTGGTCAGGCGGCCATGAGTTTCTCCTTTGCCAGGGGGAGTGCGTCAGGAAAGGTCTGCATCGGGGTCTTGCCAAAGCACCAGCGGCCTTGATGCGATCTGACCTCGTTGTAGTCGACCAGCCAGGCATCGAGATCGGCCTGCAGCTCGTCGATCATACGATAGATCTTCTTGCGGAAGGCGATCCGATAGAACTCGTCCAAGACGGTGCGGTGAAAGCGCTCGCAGATGCCATTGGTCTGTGGGCTCTTGGCCTTGGTGCGGCTGTGGTCGATGTCCTCGACCGCGAGATAGAGCTCGTATTCGTGGCTCTGGGTGCCGCAAAACTCGGTGCCGCGATCGCTCAGCATGCGCGACAACCGGATACCGTGCTCGTCGTAGAACGGCACCACCCGGTCATTGAGGGTCTGAGACGCGCACTTGGCCCCAGGCGGGCTGCTCGATCGCCATCTCGACCGCCGCCTGTTCGATGTCGACCGGGGTGCGGTTCTTCAGGATCGGCTTCTTGCGGCTGATCTCCTGCAGCGCCAACTCGCCGCCTTTGTCGTAGAGCTCCTTGAAGCGATAAAAGCTGTCGCGGCTGTACCCCATCATTTTGCACGCTTGGCTGACATTGCCGAGCTGCTTGGCCAGTTCGAGCAGCCCAACCTTCGCTCGGATAATCTTCTGGTCCTGGGTCATAGGTCGTGATCTCCGTCCCGCCGGCAGGGCGGGTCGCGGTCCCAACTCCGGGTGAGAACCGCGCCCGCCCTCCGGCTCCGTTTCGGAAACCAACAACGACTGTCAGCTTAAGTTCGAGCTAATACAGGTCAGAATGACCGAGGCATTGCCATTACCCGCAAGAATTTCTTGTTTCTCGGATCCAATGCCGGCGGCGAACGGGCCGTCGTTCTCTATACCGTGCTGGAGAGCGCCAAACTCAGTGGCCTCGACCCGCAGACTTGGCTCGCCGATGTGATCGACCGCATGACCAAGGGTCACCCGATCAACCGGCTCGGCGAACTGCTCCCGTGGAACTGGAACAACCAAATCGCCAGCCTCGCCGCCTGACCATTCTTGCGGTCCTCAGCCGACGCTTACAGCTCAGAATTGATAGACTGAGGTCTCAGACCCCGCGCAAAGCTTCCACCGTCGTGCTCAAAAGGACGCCGGCGGCGGCGTGTACGCCTGAGGGGGCCCATACACCGGAACAGGGGCACCCGCTGGGGCAGGCGCGTAAACTTGGGCTGGCGGCGCGTAACCTGGAGCAAGGGCGTAAGCTGGGGCAGGCGCGTAAGCCTGCTGCGGCGCGGGCGGCGGCGTTGTCGATGCAAGGCCACCGGCAGCGCCTACGCCCCCACCGATTGCCGCCCCGACTGCCGCACCCGGAACGCAACCGATCGGTATCGTCGCAATACACCCAATTACTGCGCCGGTCGCAGCTCCTCCCATGCCACCGTCCGCCGTGTTAGCCACAGGGTTGGACGTGCACGCAGCAAGTCCGGTAAGGAGTAGGATCGCACTGTACATCTTCATAACTTTTGTCCTTCTCTGTTCGGCTAAAATCGTAAAGCGTATGCGTTGTAGCCATACCCGGCGTCTCCGGCGTCATTGTATCTGCCGTAGCCATACCCGGCGTCTCCGGCGTTACCGTTTCTGTTGTAGCGATACCCGGAGTCTATGGCGCTGTAACCATATCCGGTGTTACCGTATCTGCTGTAACCGTATGGACCCGTGCAAGCCGTCAGACCCGCCACCAATCCAAGCACCATTGCCAAGTTTTTGAGCATCGGAACCTCCGATCCACTACAGTAATCGTCGCATCGTGTTGGTATTGTCAGAGAAAATAAAATATAGGAATTAAATTCGCCGATACAATATAATCCGTGTCGAGTATAACTACTTAGACAAAAAAAGGACTATTCCCAGCTAATATTAGATTTAAATCGGTAGGTAGAGGCAGGTGGGGCTGCAAGGGCGTCCGGAAGCTGACGCCCGCTCGGTGAAAACCCAGAGCGGTTGGCCCGTCCGCATTCCGAGCGCCGGTCGGGCGCTGCGCCCGGGGGCTCCGCGCCCGCCCATCGCCCGACCCTAGCCGCTCTGACGTTTCTTCTTTTGTGACGGCCCCGGTCGGTCAATCCCTCCGAGCCTTGATCCTGCCGCCGGGGTCTTTCTTCTGTCCGGGGTCGGCTGGGCCGCCACCTGATGGGGTCGCATGAGGGGCTAGCCCAACTGCGACCGACCCCCTGACCCAACTTGAACAGTAAAGGAGGGGATGGGAATGGTAAGTCATTGATTTCTTGCGGGGTGGCGGGCGAATTTTCGGCTTTTCGCCATAGTGTAGTGGAATATTTCAGGTATATTTGGTGGTTTTGCGTGATGTTTGATCGGAATCTGCGGACAACGATTCGATGTTTGTCCGGGAGAAGACGGCGCGAGGCCACACCTACCTCGACCTCGTCGACAACGAGCGCGAGGGCGGTCGCATCCGTCAGCGGATCATCCGCGCGCTCGGCCGCAAGGCGGTGTTGATCGCCAGCGGCGAACTCGAGCGCCTGGGCGCCTGGCGGGCGCGGCATTGCGATCGCGCTATCATCCTTTGCGACCTGGCAGCCGGCCATATCGCCTGCACACGCATTGGCGGAGCGCTGCTGTTGGGGCGGTTGTGGAAGCGGCTCGGCATAGCCGCGGTGCTCGACCAGTTGCTCGCAGGCCGCGGTTTTGGGTTTGCCGCCGAGCGCGCGGTCTTTGTCAGCGTGCTGCACCGGCTGTTCGTGTCGGGCTCGGAGCGCAGCTGCGACAAATGGATGGCCGACTACCAAATCGCCGGGATTGGCCAACTGGCGCTGCCTCATCTCGATCGGGCGATGGCTTGGCTCGGCGAGGAGACGGCGCTCGCCGGGCGGGGCGTGTTTTTTGAGGAAAGCAGGTCGCGGGGAGGCGCATTCAGTCGGCAGAATTTCGAGGTCGATTCCGCGTGATGCCTCGATATTCGTGCATTGCTCTGGCATGGGGTAGTATCCGGGTCTTCACGCCTGGGCTGGCGCGAGCAGCGTCTTCTTGACGATCATCAGATTGGCTAGGGCGAATAGGGTGTGGAGTTGCGCGGTGTTCTTGGCCAGCCCGCGATAGCGCAGCTTCTTATGACGAAAGAGGTGTATTAGTCAGTACTTGATCTGACAGACGCTGTTGGCTGCTTGGGGTTCGGTGTGGCTGTTGGTTGTGGTCAGGCGGCCATGAGTTTCTCCTTTGCCAGGGGGAGTGCGTCAGGAAAGGTCTGCATCGGGGTCTTGCCAAAGCACCAGCGGCCTTGATGCGATCTGACCTCGTTGTAGTCGACCAGCCAGGCATCGAGATCGGCCTGCAGCTCGTCGATCATACGATAGATCTTCTTGCGGAAGGCGATCCGATAGAACTCGTCCAAGACGGTGCGGTGAAAGCGCTCGCAGATGCCATTGGTCTGTGGGCTCTTGGCCTTGGTGCGGCTGTGGTCGATGTCCTCGACCGCGAGATAGAGCTCGTATTCGTGGCTCTGGGTGCCGCAAAACTCGGTGCCGCGATCGCTCAGCATGCGCGACAACCGGATACCGTGCTCGTCGTAGAACGGCACCACCCGGTCATTGAGGATCTCGGCGGGCGGTGATCGGGGTCTTGCGATCATAAAGCTTGGCGAAGGCAACCTTGGCATCGGTGTCGATCACGGTCTGCTGATAGACCCGGCCCACGCCCTTCAGGGTGCCGACATAAAAGGTATCCTGGGCGCCGCAATAGCCGGGGCATTCGCTCTCGAACTCGCCATCGGCTTCCTTGTCGGCCTTGGCCTTCTCGAGCGCGACGATCTGCGCCTCGGTCACAGAACCCCATCTTGTGCCACCTTGGCTTCGAGCGCCTTCAGGCGGAGTTTCATCGAGGTGAGATCGTGGCGCTGCCACACGCAGCGCACGCCGGCGGGCGAAATCGACAGCCCGCGCCGCTTCAGGGCGTCTGAGACGCGCACTTGGCCCCAGGCGGGCTGCTCGATCGCCATCTCGACCGCCGCCTGTTCGATGTCGACCGGGGTGCGGTTCTTCAAAATCGGCTTCTTGCGGCTGATCTCCTGCAGCGCCAACTCGCCGCCTTTGTCGTAGAGCTCCTTGAAGCGATAAAAGCTGTCGCGGCTGTACCCCATCATTTTGCACGCTTGGCTGACATTGCCGAGCTGCTTGGCCAGTTCGAGCAGCCCAACCTTCGCTCGGATAATCTTCTGGTCCTGGGTCATAGGTCGTGATCTCCGTCCCGCCGGCAGGGCGGGTCGCGGTCCCAACTCCGGGTGAGAACCGCGCCCGCCCTCCGGCTCGTTTCGGAAACCAACAACGACTGTCAGCTTAAGTTCGAGCTAATACAGGTCAAGCTGTCGCGCGATCCCGAGTTTGTGCCCGAGCTGCGCGACATCGTCGGCCTTTACGTCGACCCGCCGGCGCATGCGATCCTGCTCAGCGTTGACGAGAAATCGCAGATCCAGGCGCTCGATCGCACCCAGCCGGGTCTACCGCTCAAGCCCGGCCGGTGTGGCACCATGACCCACGATTACAAGCGCAACGGCACCACCACGCTGTTCGCCGCGCTCGACGTGCTCGATGGCAAGGTCATCGGAGGCTGCATGCAGCCTCACGGCATCAGGAATTCATCCGGTTTCTGAACGCGATCGAGGCCGAGATCCCGGCCGGCAAGATCATCCATGTCGTCCTCGACAATTACCGTAGCCACAAGCATCCCAAGGTCCGGGCTTGGCTCGAGCGCCATCCCCGCTTCACCTTCCAGTACACGCCAAAATCCGCTTCATGGCTCAACGCCGTCGAGGGCTTCTTCGCCAAGCTCACCAGGCGACGCTTGCAGCGCGGCGTGTTCACCTCGATCATCGATCTGCAAGCCGCCATCAAACGCTTCCTCGCCGAGACCAATGACAATCCCAGGCCTTTCGTCTGGACCGCCGACCCCGATACGATCATCGCCGCCGTTAGGCGTGGGTACCAAACGTTAAATTCGATCCACTAGAGCAGCCAAGATGATCACCACAATCTGCGTTCTCCTCGCCCTGACGATCTGGATGGGGGGAGGAACTTGGCGTTCATACGGTCAACGTCTTCCCGACGCACGCTGATTGCTTGAAAGCCCTGGCAGTCGAAACCATGCACACCAATGGCTTTCCACACTGTTGTGGCGGCGACGAAACTCTCCGATGCTTCGCATGGTCCGGTCAGAGCCTTAAGCCCCATGCGGGGCCCTACTTTCTCGAACCGCGCCGCCCCCTCGACCACTGAACAAGAGAGCTTTTGAACGTATCAAGCCTCTTGAGGGCCCGGTTGCGGGCTGATCATCCAGCCCAGCCCCTATTGGACTGCATGCCCGGAAATAGTGCAAAGTCATTGTCGGTTCCGGCGTTGTCGCCAAGGCGACGACACCCGATACCTGGCCGGCCTCTACTGCGCGGCGCAAGACCGCATCGACCTCGGTAATTGCCGCCGCAATTCTCTCTCCTCAGCGGCGACGCGGCGACGCGTCCTTCGCGAGTTGCGAGGTGATGTCGGCAAAGGTGACCGCAAGCGAGGTGCGCACGTCGAGCACTGTCGGCGCCCGCGTCGCCAGCGCATCGGAAAGGGCCGGAGCGATCGCCGCCGGGTCCTCGATCCGCACCCCGCGGCAACCCAACGCACGGGCGATCGCGGCGTGATCCCAATCGTTGAACTCCGCCGCAAACGGCCCGGAGCCGTGCAACACCCAGCCGAGCGCGTTGTTGTTGAAGACGACGGTGATGATCGGGATGTCGCGCTCGACCGCGGTCATCAGGCCGTTCATCGTCATCGCGAACCCGCCGTCACCGCAGACCGCGACGACCGGCCGGTCGGGATGAACGAGCTTGGCGCCGAGAGCGGCGGGAATGGCAAACCCCATCGGCCCCGAGCCGGCGGCCTGCAAGAACCCCTCGGCCCGTTTCGTCTGGTAGAAATGGGTCATCATGATGCGGTTCTCTCCGGCGTCGCAGGTGACGATCGCATCCTCCGGCAGGCCGCGCGACAGCTCGCCGATCAGGCGCTGCGGCAGGATCGGCTTGTCGTCGGCGAAATAGGCGCGGTCGTTGAAATAGCCGTGGCGCTCGCGATGGCCGGCGACCCGGCGCTCGGCTTGCTGCCGCCGCGCCGGCCCACGCGCCTGTACCTCCTGGAGCAGCTGGCCGAGGATTACCGCGGCGTCGCCGAGCAGCACATGCTCGGCCGGGTAGTTCCACGACGCATTGCGCGGCTCGACGTCGATCTGGACAAAGGTCTGCCGGGTCGGGTCGAGCAAAGCGCGGTTTTCCCAGGCAGTATCGCTTGGCGACAGCTTCGAGCCGACGACCAGCACGAGATCGGCTTCGGCGATGCAGGCATTCGCCGCTTCGGTGCCAAAAGTGCCGAACACGCCCAAGGCCAGCGGTTGGGTTTCGGCAAAGCAGCCCTTGCCCGCGGCGGTCGTCGCCACCGGCAGCCCGGCCGCCTCGGCCAGCCGGCGCAGCTGATCATAGGCCTGGGCGATGCGCACGCCGTTGCCGGCGATCAGTACCGGCCTTTGCGCGGCCAGCAATGCCGCGGCGGCGGCCTCGACCTGCCTCTGCTCGGCCGGCGGCGGCAAGGTCGGCAGATAGTGGCCGGTCGGGTACAGCATGGGTTGCGACTCCGGGGCGACCGTCCCGGCCAGCGAGTCATGGCTGTAGAGGATCGCAACTGGGCCCGGTTGCCCGGAGAGCGCATGCTTGATGCCGAGCTGCGTCGCCTGCACGGCGGCGATCGGGTCGTGCGCTTGCATGACGTGCTTGGTGACGCCGCCAAAGGCGCGGCGCGCGTCCCAGCTGCCCCAGTCGCCGGTTGCCTGCTGATAGGGTGCGTGCAAGGTGAACCGCGGGGCGTCGCTGAAATCGGTCAACAGCAGCATCGGCGAGCTCGACAAATGCGCCTCGATCGTGCCGATCAGCCCGTTGCCGAGGACCCACGGTCCTTGCCCGAGGAGCACGCCGGGGCGTCGCGTCAGTCGGCCGTAGACCTCGGCCATGACTCCGCCCAGCAATTCCTCGCGCACCAGCACGGTGCGGATCGAATTCTGGTATTTGCTCAGCCCGGACACGATGCGGCCGGTATGGCCGCCGGAAATACCAAAGACCATCTCGATCCCGGCTTCCTCGAGCACTCGGGCGACGAGCGCGCTCGCCGGCATCTCCTCAGTCAGCATCGGCGCGATCGGCATGGCTGTGTCCTCCCTCGGCTTGCGGCTCGCGCGAGCTTGCATCCTCGCCGCGCCGAAGACAATGTTTGGGGCGGTAAAGAAGAGGGGTAGTGAACGCAATTGCGCCTGATCGTGCGCGGCCAGCATCCCGCCGGCGACGACATTCGCGCGCACCTCGACCTCGCCGAGGAGGTCACGCCGGCGGTCCGCGCGGCGGATGATCACGGCGCCTTACCGTGTTTTACGAGCTGTAACTTTCCTCATGAGGCGAGGCGCCTAAGTATCCCGGAGAGACAGTTATTGGTCAAGATCGAGTTCGATCCAGCAGAGGAGTCCAGCATGAGCGACGCACCAGACGCGGACCGCGGGTTCACCGACCGGGTTCTGAAGTCATATTCCGGCATCGAAGAACCACGCCTCCGATCACTGGTTCTCGCGTTGATCAAGCATCTGCACACATATATCGCGGAGACGAAGCTGACGGATCAAGAATGGGAGTTCGCCTGGAATTTCATGGGCAGGATGGCGGCGGTTCCGGACAGAAACGAGTACCTGTTGGCGGGTGATATACTAGGTGTCAGTCAACTGATCGAAACCCTTAATCACGATCGGCGGGGACAACCGGTCGGCTTCGCGCTGGTCGGGCCCTTTTTGCGCGCCGATGCTCCATTCCGCAAAAGAGGCGACTCGATCGCCAGCGATGATACGCCCGGCGCCCGCGTCCGTGTTTCCGGAAAAGTCTTCGGTATCGAGAACGGCGAACCGCTCGCAGGGGCCATTCTGGATGTCTGGCAGGCGGCGACCAATGGGCTTTACGAAAACCAGGACGCTAACCAGCCCGACTACAATTTGCGAGGCCGGTTCAAGACGGATCAAGACGGCAGCTACGAGTTTGTTGCGCTGATGCCGACCGCCTATCCCGTTCCCACCGATGGCCCGATGGGAGAGCTGTTGCATGTAGCCAAGAGATGGGCCTACCGGCCAGCGCATATCCACGTCATCGTGTCGTTCCCCGATCATGAGACGCTCGTAACACAGATTTTCAAGAAAGGAGACGATCAGACCGCAGACGACTGCGTCTTCACCGCGAGCGAAAACATGATGGGCGACTTCACCCCTGACGGAGACCGGTTCCGGCTTCAATACGACTTTCCGCTGAGGCGTGGGATTTCGATGCAGCCAAAAGCGCCCATTCCGGCTTAGGCGGTACGAAACCGGTGCCAGAGTCTGTACTGCATGGTGTCAGTGACGCTCGATGTGCCGGTTCCGGAGAGCGCTGAAGGTGCGATCCCCAGTGCCTGACTGACCCAGGTGTCACTGCGAGACTTTCCGGTTGAGATGCTTTCAAAAGATTCGGAGAATCGAGGTTGAAATGAAAGCCATACAGTTCACGCGGTTTGGGCCGCCAGACGTGCTTGAGCTCATCGATCTACCGACCTCGAAAGCGACAGACGGCAACGCCCTCGTTCAGATATCAGCCGCCGCCATCAACCCTTCGGACGTCAAGAACGTCGCCGGCCAAATGGAGGGAACGGTGCTGCCGCGAACCCCCGGACGCGACTTCGCGGGCATCGTCGTAGACGGCCCCCATCAGTGGGTCGGCGCCGAGGTCTTCGGCACCGGGGGCGATATCGGCTTCACCCGCGATGGCAGCCACGCCGAAGCGATCCTCTTGCCCGCTGAAGCTCTCGTACGCAAGCCGACAAACCTCTCCTTCGAACAGGCAGCATCAATCGGCGTGAACTTTGTCGTCGCGTGGCTGGGTGCTATCGAATATGGCGGCCTGCAATCTGGCGAGACGGTCGTGATCATCGGAGCTGGCGGGGGCGTCGGCGGTGCCGTCGCACAGATCGCCGCTGCGCAAGGTGCTATTGTCTTCGGCGTCGATCGCAGGGAACCACCGCAGGCCGCGCCCGCAGCCAGAGTGCTGAGCGCATACATCCCCGGCAACGACGGAGCCCCTAATGAGGTACGTCGCTTGACTGCGGGCAAAGGCGCCGACCTCGTGTTCGATACCGTCGGAGGCCTATTATTCGAAGCCGCGCTGAGCATGGCCGCGCATCGCGGCCGGGTCGTCGAAATCGCGTCTACCGGGAAGCGGCGCGTAGAGTTCGATTTGACCGATTTCTACCACAATGAAACGCGCCTCATCGGCGCCGACAGTCGCAAGCGCGATGCCATAGCCTCTGCGCGCCTGCTCGCGAACCTGACGGACGGCTTCGAGCGGGGCGTTTACACGGCACCGATTGTCAACGCTCATTATCCGCTGGCCTCCGCCAGGGAGGCATATGCCGCAGTGGAGCGTGGGAGCCAAGGCCGCGTTGTGCTGACGCCTTGAGGCACAAACAGAGATCGCAATCAACAAGCACTTGCAGAGCTCGGATGTGCCGAACGTCTTTGTCGTTGGCGCCTCCGCCTTTCCGCAGAACGCCGGCTACAACCCGGCCAGCACCGTGGGGGCGCTGGCGTCATACCGAGCCCGGCCGAGCAAATCTCGAAACAATTCTTGCCGAGGATCTGGGGTGAAGAGATGGGCTACGGAGATCGAGCGCCGGGTGCCGCGTTGAGGCCGCGGCGATGAGCGAGTTGCGCGCCGATTACGTGATCGTCGGGGCTGGATCGGCGGGCTGCGTGCTCGCCGACCGGCTGAGCGAGGATGGCGCACGGGTGGTGCTGCTGGAGGCGGGCCCGCGCGACTGGCATCCGATGATCCACGTGCCGGCCGGGGCGTTGCGCCTGCGCGCCAACCCGCTCGTCAACTGGAATTATTACGCCGAGCCCGAGCCCGGCATCGGCAATCGCGCGGTCCATTGGCCGCGCGGCCGGGTGCTGGGCGGCACCAGCTCGATCAACGGCATGCTCTATGTCCGCGGCAACCCGGCCGATTACGACGGCTGGGCGCAGATGGGCTGTCGCGGCTGGAGCTTTGCCGATGTGCTGCCCTATTTCAAGAAATCGGAGAATTACGCCGCGGGCGATCCCGAATACCGCAGCAAAGGCGGCCCGTTGCCGGTCGAGGATTACCGCACGATCCTGCCCTTGACCCACCGCTTTGTCGAAGCTGCACAGCAGGCCGGCTTTAGGCTGACCTCGGATTACAATGGCGCCACTCAGGAGGGGGTGGGCTATTCGCAGATGACTCGGCATGGCCGTTTTCGCGGGTCAACCGCGCAAACCTTTCTCGCCGAAGCGCGGCGGCGCCCCAATCTGCGGATCGTCACCAAAGCGGTCGCCACCCGCCTCACCTTCGATGGACGGCGCTGCACCGGCGTCGCCTTTTGCCAGAATGGGCAGGACAGCCAGGCGCCTGCGGCGCGCGAGGTGATCGTTTCCGGCGGCACCGTCAATTCGCCGCACCTTCTGCAGATTTCGGGCATCGGTCCGGCCGGTCATCTGCGCTCGATCGGGGTCGCGGTGGTCCACGAATTGCCGGGGGTCGGCGCCAACCTCTCCGACCATATCGCGGCGCGGGTGACCCACAGGGTCAAGGACGAGGTGTCGATCAACCAGCTGGCGCGCGGCGTCAGGCTGGTCCGCGAAATCGGCCGCTATGCCGCGTCCGGCCGCGGCGCGCTGACTTTTGGCGTCACCACGGCGATGGTGTTCTGCCGCAGCCGCGAGGGGCTCGAGAGCCCCGACCTGCAGTTGCTGTTCACCCCGGGGAGCTACGACCAGAGTGCGATCGGCCGGCTCGAGCGGGAGCCCGGGATGACGATCGTGGTCTGCGCGGTTCGTCCCGACAGCCGCGGCACGATCATGGCGCGCTCGAACGACCCGCTGGCGCGCGCGGAGATCCGGCCGAATTACCTTTCGGCGGAGAGCGACGTGAGGGTGCTGCTGGCCGGCATCGATTTCGCGCGGCGGATTTTCGCGGCTTCGCCGCTGGCGCGGCACAGCGCGGCCGAGACCATGCCCGGCCCCGGTGCACGCACGGAGCGCGAACTGACCGATTTTGTGCACAAACGCGGCATCAACCTGCATCACCCGGTCGGCACCTGCAAGATGGGCGAGGACCCGATGGCGGTCGTCGACTCGCGGCTCAGGGTCCGAGGCGTGGTCGGATTGCGCGTCATCGACGCGTCGGTGATGCCGACTGTGACCACCGGCAACACCAATGCGCCGACGATCATGATCGGCGAAAAGGGCGCGGCGATGATCCGCGAGGATGCGAAGGCGGCTTGATCGCGCAACACCCTTGCGAGGCCGTGGAGTTCGCTTATATTGACTAGTTAATCGCATAGGTCCGCACTGCGGACTCTTCGCAGGTGGGCCGAGAGCCCACTTTTTCTTATAGCGACACTGAGTTCGGGAGCAGAGGTCGGGTTTTTGGTCGACACGAACGAGATCGCGCAGATGATCGAGCCGTCGCTCGCGGCGATGGGCTATCGGTTCGTTCGGGTCGTCGTGACCAGCGGGCGCCGCGCGACCTTGCAGGTTATGGCCGAGCGGATCGACGACGCCCCGATGACGGTCGATGATTGCGCTCTGATCAGCCGTTCCGTCTCCGCCCTGCTCGATGTCGCCGATCCGATCGCGGGCGCCTATCTTCTCGAAATAAGCTCGCCCGGTATCGATCGGCCGCTGGTTCGGCCCGAGGACTACGACCGGTTCAGCGGTTTCGAGGCCAGGATCGAGCTGACGGAGCCGTTCGCCGGCCGCAAGCGCTTTCGCGGCCGCCTGCTCGGCACCGCTGACGAGAGGTTCGCCTCGCCACCGAGGCGGGCGAAACGCGTCTGCCGCTGGCAAGCGTGGCGCGGGCGCGGCTCGTTCTGACCGACGATCTGATCGCGGCTTCCCGTCCGCGAACCCATTGAGGCACGAAACCAGA
>CAWEEA010000008.1:0-67737 GCA_963807985.1 uncultured Alphaproteobacteria bacterium | reverse complement strand
TAGCGATGCAGGTCCACCGCTGCCTGCAGCGGCACGGCATGTCCGCCCGCCTGACCCGGCACAAGGCCGCGGCCGCCGCGTTCCAAACCGATGCGCCGGCCGGGTTCATCCATCATCGATGTCAAATACCTGCCGCCGCTCGACCGCCGCCGCAGCTACGCCTATGTCGCCATCGACCGCGCCACCCGCTTTGTCTATCTCGAAATCCTGCCCGATCGCCGCGCCGACACCGCCGCCGGCTTTCTCGGCCGCTTTCTCGCCGCTTCCCGCTCACCGTCCACACCGTCCTGACCGACAACGGCTCCGAATTCACCGACCGCTTTGCCGTCGACAAAAAGCCCAAACCGCACGACAAGCCCTCCGGTCAGCATCCCTTCGACCGCGCTCTGCGCCAGCACATCATTACCCACCGCCTCACCCGCCCGTTCCGGCCGCAAACCAACGGCATGGTCGAGCGCTTCAACCGCCGCCTTGGCGAGCATCTCGACCGCATGCCGCAAAACCGCGCCGCCCATCACCGCCGCTTCCACGACCACGCCGAGCGCGACGCCTATCTCCACGCCTTCGTCGCCGACTACAATCGCACCCGCCTGCGATGCCTCGACTATCATGCGCCCGCCGAGCTCCTCGCCAATCTCATCGGACACACGAAGGCCGGGGCGTGCAAATGCGCGAAAGGCCGACCAGTCGCGGCCGGAGCGCCTAGTCAGACGACGCGGATGTTTTTGAATTGCCACGGGTCGTCGCGGTCGAGGTCTTCCGGAAACAGGCGTTTCGCGGCCGTCGAGCGGGGTCCAATCGCCGTAGACCCCGACGACCTCGCCGAGATAGGGCCGGGCGATGTCGAGGATGCGGGCGAAATCCAGATCCTCGGGCTCGACCACGCCCGGCGCGCGGATGCTCCAACGCCCAGACGACCCCGGCCAGCACCGCCGCGGTCACCTGGAGCGACGTCGCGTTGTTGTGCGGCGCCACCCGCCGCGCCTCCTCGATCGTCAGCCGCGAGCCGTACCAGTAGACCCCTTTTGGCGGGCCCATCAGCAGCACCCCGAGCTCGTCGGTCCCCTGCGTGATCTCGTCCATCATCAGACGCTTGCGGTCCTGCAGCCGCCAGTTCTTGCCGGCGAATTCGTGCAAGCTCAGCACCGCGTCGTCGCACGGATGATAGGCGTAGTGGCAGGTCGGCCGGTAGCGCACCGCCGCCGCCATCGGCGACGGTCAGGAAATCGGCGATCGAGATCAATTCGCCGTGGGTGATCAGAAACCCGTGATAAGGGCCTTCGAGCGGCGTCCAGCTGCGCACCCGCGTCGCCGGCGCCGGGCCGCAACAGATAGATCGCGGCACCGCTGCCGAAATCGTGGCGGCCGCCATCCGCCGGGAAATGCCGTTCATGCGTCCCCCAGCCGAGCTCGGCCGGCTGCGAGCCTTCGCTGACGAAGCCGTCGATCGACCAGGTGTTGACGAATTCGCCCGGCTTCTTCGGCGATCGCCGCGACCTGGGTATCGCGCTCGGCGATATGGATGACCTTGATGCCGAGACGCTGCGGCGAGGCGGCCCAATCGCGCGCGGTCGCTGGGACGCCGACGCCGAGCCCCGAATCGCGGGCGAGATCGACCAGCGCCTGCTTGACGAAATGCGAGACGAGGCCCGGATTGGCGCCGTGGGTCACGACCGCGGTCGGCCCTCGCGGAAAGCGCCGGCGCAGCGCCAGCGCACTCTCGCGCAGCGCATAATTCGAGCGCGCCGAGGGCGGCAGGTTCGGATCGGTGTAGCCGCCCGGCCACGGCTCGATGCAGGTGTCGAGATAAAGCGCGCCCTTTTCCTGGCACAGTTCGATCAGCGCCATGCTCGACACGTCGACCGACAGGTTGAGGAGAAAATCTCCGTCGGCAATCCGGGGTGCCAGCAGTTCCCGGTAATTCTCGCGGGTCAGCGCGGCCTCGACGAACGCGACGCCGTATTCGGCGGCGACCTCGCGGCCGCGCGGTTCGGCGGTGAGGATCGTGATCTGAGCCGGCTCGATCTCGAGATGGCGCAGCAGCAGCGGCAAGACGCCCTGGCCGATGCTGCCGAAGCCGACGATCACCAGGCGCCCGGGGAAAGCGGCGTGCTTCTTGTCGAACATGACGGTCCAGCGCCGATCAGGAAGGACGGAACCCCTACGGTCGGCGAGCAGCATGTCAAGCCGGCGGCGAATGACCCCGCGGCCGCGAGCGCCGTGGCGATGCCGGTCTGCTGGTCGACCCGGTGACAATTGCAATTTTACCTTTGAGCTTCATTCTCCTCCTCATATCGCCAGCCGAGGCGATGCCCGAGCTGCCGTCGTCGTACTACACCGCAGCCGACCGGCGATTCGCGGCAATTGGTCCGGGGCAGGCCCGATGACGGACGATGACGTTTCGCAAAACCCGCGCCATATCGCGCAGCGATCCCCGCCCGATCGGCGTCGGCACAGGGGATTGCTCCGATGTGGGAGCAATCGCCGTCGATATGTCAGGGACCCAAAGGCGATTGATGCCAGATAACCGCGGGGCGGCCCGCATTCTCGCCATCGCGACCGCCGGACAGCCCTCGGTCAAAGTGGCCACTTACAACATTCATGGCTGCGTCGGGGTCGACCGCCGTTACGACCCGGCGCGGATCGCGGCCGTGCTGCACGAGATCGATGCCGACATTGCCTGTCTGCAGGAGGTCGGATGCGCCGCGCCAACCGGCTTCAACGACGACCAAGCGGCCTATCTCGCCGAGGCGACCGGCCGCCAGGTCATTCTCGGCGCCGGCGCCCGCGGTCATCGCGGACGTTTCGCCAACGCAATCCTGACCCGCTTTCCGGTCGCCGCGGCCCGCGCGATCGACCTCGCGGTATCGGATTACGAGCCGCGCGCGGCGCTCGATGCCGAGCTGATGATCGGCGATCGGGTGCTGCGCGTACTGGCCACCCATTTCGGCCTCCACGCCGGCGAGCGGCGATTGCAGGCCAATCGCCTGATCGCCGCGCTCGGCGAGCCGTTCCACACCCGGCCGGCGGGCCGCGCATGCGGTGCTGCTGGTCGGCGATCTGAACGAATGGCGCGGGCGCAGCGGCGGCATCCGCGCCCTCGATCGGTGCCTCGGGCCGAGTGCCGCGCCGCCGCACCTTTCCCGTCCTGGATGCCGGTGCTGCCGCTCGACCGGATCTATGCCGACGGACCGGCGGTGCTGCGCGACGTCCGCGTCTACCGCTCGCCGCTCGCCCGCCTCGCCTCCGATCATCTGCCGCTGGTCGGCAAGCCTGTGGTGGACCGATGGCGAGACACGCCGCCGCGAGCGGGGCGCGGAAGCCGCGAGCGGAGAGCGGAGATCCGGCCACGTCGCCGCGGCTCGACTGATCGCGAGCTGACCGGCGCAGACCGAGTGGACCGGCCTACGGCGATGCCGACGATGTTGCGCCGCGGTCGCGGCGGGCTAATCAGGGGGCATGGCACCCAAGCGAAACCCGCTCAATCTCAATGCGCTGCAGCTGAAGACCTTGACCCTGCTTCAGGAGCTTGCGCGACTGCCCGACTATTCGCGACCGGGCGAGGAGCCGGGCAGCGTCGTTCTGACCCGCCTGCCCTACCCGCATGGCGATCACTTCCACGTCGGCGAGGCGGTCGTGGCCTCGCGCGACGCCACCGGCCTGCGCAACCCGGCGGTGTGGACGGCGCTCGAGCGCAAGGGCCTGATCCGGTCGTCGCCGCCGACCGCGATCATGACCCCGACCGGGTCTCGGCTACGAAACCGGGCTGCGCGAGACGATCCTGCACAACCGGCCGCGCATTGAGCCGGCGATCGCGTCACCAGCAAAAGCTGCCGGCGACGGCCACCGGAGTGATAGCAGCCGGCGGTCAGCGCCGCTTCGATGCGCGCGAGATCCGGCTTCCCCGCGCCGGCCATGCCGAACTCTTCGGCGTGGATGCCGCCGGCGATGAACAGGCTGTCGAGACCGGCCGCTGCGGCCCCGGCGATGTCGGTGCGCAGGCTGTCGCCGACGGCGAGGATGCGCGAGCGGTCGTCGATGCCGAGCAGTGCGAGGCAGCTGTCGTAGACCGAGCGGTACGGCTTGCCGTGCCAGCGCACATGGCCGCCCTGCTGCTCGTACCATTGCGCCAGCGCGCCGGCGCACAGCGCGAGCCGCGCGCCGTGCATGACGACGAGATCGGGATTGGCGCAGACCATCGGCAGACCGCGCGCCAACGCCCGGCGCAGCAGCGGCGCATAATCCTCGATCGTGTCGTCCCAGCCGGCCGGGCCGGTGTTGAGGATGAACTCCGCCGCCTCGGCGGTGTCGACATATTCGAGCCCGAGGCCGTCGCGGATTTCGAGATCGCGGTCCGAGCAGATGTGCAGGCAGCGCCGGCCGAGCGCCGCATAGAACGGGTCGTCGCGGCGGTGAAGATACTGCCAGGCCTCTTCCCCCGACGACATGACGTGATGATAGGTCGCCGGCCGGCACGCCGATCTGGGTGATGCGGCGGACGACATCGTCGGCGCGGCGCGGCGCGTTCGACAACAGGGCGATGCGCTTGCCGGCGGCGATCAAGGCGCGCAGGCAGTCGATGGCGCCGGGCAGCGGCGCGACGCCGTCATGGATCACGCCCCACAGATCGAGGATGAACCCGTCGTAGCGCTCCGCCACCGCGGCAATTCCGGGAATGGACAGAACGGCCATGGGCGGCAACCTCGGTGATGGCGCGGCGGCGGTCAAGCCCTGCGCGAGCGGCCGCCCTGCCAGGCGCGCCGATCAGCACGATTTACTGACGAGATACTGACGCGCTCCGTGGATGTTGTCACATGCATGGCGTATGATCTTTACTAATATTTGCGAAATTGATCGGAACATGGCCGAGCCATTCGTTAGAGTAGAGCGGAGGGCGCAGTGCGCGTGACGAGGAGAGATCATGAAGACGGATCTGTTTATCGGCCCGCTGATCGAGCGCAGCGGCAAATTCAGCTATGACACGTTTTCGCTGACCGAGGGTCTGCGCAGCTCGTTTCGCTATCCGACGAGTCGAGCAAGCCCGATACGATCGACGGGCGATGATCGCGGAAGCCGGGTCCGACCCGCGCTTGCGCGTCCACGTCTGCGAGACCCTGGCGGAATTCGAGCAGTTGATGGCGGCCGCCCGCGACGAGCGGACAAACGCCGATGGCGGACACTGCAACGAGCGATAGCTCGCAACCGGAGCACTTCAAGGCACCGTGGCCGGAGCCAATCATCCCGTGCATCGCCTCGACAGCTGACGGGCGGCGCTGTCGGCAGCGGCGACCGGCGGCGGCATCGCCTGCGAACCGTGCGCGGTCCCGATTGCCTCGGCGACCGAGGCAAAGCCGTCGCGGCGGAGCAGGTCGGCGAGCCCCTGCTTGATCCGCGCCGACCAGGGCCGGACCCTCGAACACCAGCGCGGTATAGAGCTGCACCAGGCTGGCGCCGGCGCGAATTTTTGCATAGGCATCGGCAGCGCTGGCGACGCCGCCGACCCCGATCAGCGGCAGCCGCCCCTGCGTCAGCCGATACATATCGGCGAGCACCGCGGTCGAGGGGCGAACAGCGGGCGCCCGCTGAGGCCGCCGGTTTCGGCGGCGTGGCGGCTGACCAGACCGGCCGGGCGTTCGACCGTCGTGTTCGCGACGATCAGCCCGTCGATGCCGGTATCGAGCGCCACCTCGGCGATGTCGCGGCGCTCCGCATGAGGTCAGATCGGGCGCGATCTTCAGCAGCAGCGGCACCCGGCAGCCGGTCTTTGCGCGCGCGTCGAGCAGACGGCGCAGCAGCGCATCGAGCGCCGCGCGGGCTTGCAGGTCGCGCAATCCGGGCGTGTTCGGCGAGGAGATGTTGACGACCAGATAGTCCGCCAGCCCCGCCATGCGGCGGATGCCCTCCGCGTAATCGGCGGCGGCGTCCGCGCTGTCGCGGTTCTTGCCCAGGTTCACGCCGACGATGCCGGCGCGGGCGCGTCGCGACAGCCGGTCGGCGACCTGAGTCGAGCCCGCCGCTGTTGAACCCCATCCGATTGACGATCGCCCGGTCCTGGTCGAGGCGAAATACCCGCGGCTTTGGATTGCCCGGCTGCGGGCGCGGCGTCACGGTGCCGACCTCGACAAAGCCGAAGCCGAGCCGCCGCATCGCGTCCGGCGCGCGGGCGTCCTTGTCGTAGCCGGCGGCGAGCCCGATCGGGTTGGCGAAGTCGAGCCCCCACAGATTCTGCGCCAGGATCGGCGGATCGGGCTGCGGCGCCGCCGAGCCGACGAGGAGCCGGCCCAACCCCGCCTCCAGCGCGCGCAGGCTCAGCTCGTGCGCCGCTTCGCGCGGCAGCCGGCGCAGGACCGGGCGAATCAGCGGGTAGAGGTTGGGCATCGATCGGGTCGCCGGCTTCCAATCGACGATACCAGCGCGCTGGCGGCACCGCACCTGTGCTAGATCATGCTGGCCATGTCCGACGGCGATCGCAACCTTCCGGCCGCGGCCGCGGCGAGCGTGCTGGTGCCGCAGGCGCCGGTGCTGGTCGCCGGCTTCCGCGAGGTGTTGTGGCTGACGCCCGACGGCGAGATCGAAGCGCTGTCGCCGGCCGAAGCGCGCGGCCGGGTCGAGATCGAGCCGCCGATGCTGTGCCACGCGAACGCCACCGCGCGGCGGCTCGATTCGCCGGGGTTCGCGGCGCTTGACCTGCTCGAGCTGTTCGCCTTTGTCTATCCGGCGCGGTTTTGCGTGCCGACCCCGCGCGGCCTCGCCGAGGCGCTCGGACTACCGCCGCCGCGCCGCCCGGCCGAAGCCTGCGTGACCCTCGCGACCGCAGCGCGCGCGCTGCTCGAAGCGCTCGGGCAGGAGACCGATGCCGAGTGTCCGCGCCGTGGCCGAGGCGATGGATCGCGGCGGCTGGCTGTGGGCGCCGGCAGTGCTGGCGGCGCTGCCGCCGGCCGATCCCGGCTGCCCGGCGGCAGGCATCGGGGCTGCGGGTGTGGACGAGGCTCGCCGAATGGGCCGAGACCGCGCCGGGCCCGGCACCCGGCAACGAGCCGGTACAGCCCGAAGAGGCGCGCTCGCGCCTCGCGCAACTGCTCGGCGCCGAGGCCGAGCCGCGCCCGCAACAGGCCGATTACGCCGCCGCCGTCACCGCCGCCTTTGCGCCGCGCGACATCCCCGACCGGCCCCACGCGGTCCTCGCCGAAGCCGGGACCGGCGTCGGCAAGACGCTCGGCTATATCGCGCCGGCAAGCCTGTGGGCCGAGAAGAACCGCGGCTCGGTGTGGATCTCGACCTTTACCCGCAATTTGCAGACCCAGATCGCCGGCGAGCTCGACCGGCTTTATCCCGACCCCGACGACAAGCGCCGACGCGTCGTCGTCCGCAAGGGGCGGGAGAATTTCCTGTGCCTGCTGAATTACGAGGAAGCCGCCGCTCGCGGCAATGACACGGCCGGGGCGGGCGGCGGCGCAGCTCGGGCTGATCGCGCGCTGGATCGCCGCGAGCGAGGCCGGCGATCTGGTCGCCGGCGACTTTCCCGGCTGGCTCGCCGAGCTGATCGGCCGCGCGCGGGTGAGTGCGCTCGCCGACCGCCGCGGCGAATGCGTCCATTCCGCCTGCCCCCATTTTCGCCGCTGCTTTGTCGAGAAGAACATCCGCAAGGCGCGCGGCGCGCGCATCGTCGTCGCCAATCATGCGCTGGTCATGACCCAGGCGGCCCTCGGCGGCCTCGACGATGCGACGGTGCCGACCCGCTACGTCTTCGACGAAGGCCACCATCTGCTCGAGGCCGCTGACAACGCCTTTTCGGTCCGTCTGTCGGGCCGCGAGGGGCGCGAGCTGCGCCGCTGGATCGTCGGCGCCGAGAGGATCGGGGGGATCGCGCGCCCGCGGTCTGCGGCGGCGCATCGGCGACCTGGTCGAAGCAGATGACGACGGGCGCCAGGCGCTGATCGATGTCCTCGCCGCCGCTCGCGTGCTCCCGGCGACGGCTGGGCGCAGCGGGTCGCCGAGGGGCGCGGTCTGCAAGGGTTCGAGAGCTTCCTGGCGCTGGTCCGGCAACAGGTGCTGGCGCGGGCGGCACTGGCCGATGCCGGCTATGGGCTGCAGGCCGAGGCGCGACCGCCGGTCGACGGGCTCGTCGATCTCGCGGTGCCGCTCGCGCCAGGGACTCGAACGCCTGGCCGCCGCTCTAGGGCGGCTCGCCGCGATCTTGCGCATCCGGCTCGAAGACCCGGAGAATCCGCCCGAGCCGGGCCTGCGCCAGCGCCTCGACGCCACCGTGCGCGGGCTCGACCGGCGGGCCGATCAGCAGCTAGCCGCCTGGGTCAGGCTGTTGCGCGACCTCGCCGAGCCGCCCCGGCCCGAGACCGTCGAATGGCTCTCGCTCGACCGGATCGACGGGTTCGAAACCGATGTCGCGGTCACCCGCAGCTGGATCGACCCCGGCATCCCGTTCGCCGAACTGGTGGCGCGCCCGGCGCACGGCCTCGTCGTCACCTCGGCGACACTTGACCGATGGCGACCCCGACCCCGACCTCGCCTGGCGCGGCGCCGAGGCCGCGACCGGTCTGCGCCATCTGGCGGCCAGCCCTGCCGCGGCACGTATCGCCTCGCCCTTCGATTATCCGGCGCAGACCCGCATCTTTGTCGTCACCGACATCCCGCGCGACGACATCGGCCAGGTCGCCGCGGCCTATGCGGCACTGTTCGCGGCGGCGGGCGGCGGGGCGCTCGGACTGTTCACCGCGATCGCCCGGCTGCGGGCGGTGCACCAGCGCATCGCCCCGGTGCTCGAAGCGCGCGGCCTGTTGCTGCTGGCCCAGCATGTCGAGGCGATGTCGACCGCGACACTTGTCGACATCTTCCGCGCCGAGGAGGATTCGTGCCTGCTCGGCACCGACGCGATCCGCGACGGCGTCGACGTCCCGGGCCGCTCGCTGCGCCTTCTGGTCTTCGACCGCGTGCCGTGGCCGCGCCCGGACATCCTGCACCGCGCCCGCAAGCCGGTCTTCGGCGGCGCCCAATATTCCGACCAGATCGCCCGGCTGCGGCTGCGGCAGGCCTATGGCCGGCTGGTCCGCCGCGCCGACGATCGCGGCGTCTTTGTCGTCCTCGATCGCGCCCTGCCGTCGCGGCTGCTGTCGGCCTTTCCCGAGCGGGGTCGCCGTCGCGCGCGTGCCGCTGGTCGAGGCGGCGGACGAGACGGCGCGGTTTCTCGGCACCGCGGATACGCCTTGACAGGCGGCGCCCGGGTTTTGGTCTGTCAGCCCGCGAAACCCGAGAGGACGCGTTATGCTCGACCACCACCGCGCGCTGATCTACACGATGGTCATCGTGTCGGCGGCCGACCGCAACATGCCCGATTCCGAGCTGCACGCGTTTGCCGAGATCGTCGGCCATCTGCCGATTTTCCGCGATTTCGATCGCGACGAGCTGCCGGGCCTGTTCAATGACTGCACCGAACTGATCAGCCGCGAAAACGGGCTCGACGAGACGTTGAAGGCGATCAAGGCCGGGCTGCCGCCAAAGCTGCGCGAGACCGCCTATGCGATCGCCTGCGATCTCGTCGCCACCGACGGCGAAGCGACGCAGGAAGAGCTGCGCATCCTCGAATTGCTGCGCCACCGGCTCGACATCGAGCGGCTGACCGCCGCCGCCATCGAGCGCGGCGCCAGGGCACGGTTTCAGACGCTGTAGGAACCTTCTCCCGAAGCGCGGTCTTGGGGGAACGTCGGGTCAGTCCCGCGGGAATTCGGCTCCGCCTACCTGCGGGAGCGCGCGCCTGATTGTTGCCTGCACTTCCGGCGGCTGGGCCGCCAACGCGTCGCACAGCCGGCGCAATTGGCGGCGCAAGCCATAGACCTGGTCGAGCAGGCCGAGCACCATCGGCAATGCCTCGTCGTCGATCGCGAATTCGTGACGGATTTCGAGGATCAGCTCGACCCGAGCGACGTCGACCTCGTGAAACAGCCAAGTTTCGCCGTGACGCTCGGGCAACACCCAGCGGTTTTCGACCCAGCGCGCGAGCTCGTGCCGGTCGAGCCCGCACGAGGCGGCCGAGCAGCTCGTCGAAAGCGATCATGACGAACGCATCCCCTGTCGCGGGTCGAATGGATGCTGCCGCGCCCATTCTTCGAGGAACTTCGCCAGCTCCGGGTCGCCGCCATGCCCGATCACGACCTTCAAAGTCACATATTGGTCCCCGGCGCCGCCGCGGCTCTGAATCCCTTTGCCGCGCAGGCGCAGCAGGGTGCCGGTATCCGATCCTTTGGGGATCGTCATCGCCACCGGGCCGGTAACCGTCGGCACTTCCACCCTGGCGCCGAGCACCGCCTCGGCGAGACTGACTGGCAGCTCAATCCGGATTGTGGTCGCCTTCGCGCCGGAACAAGGGGTGCGGCGCCACATGCACTTCGATCAGCGCGTCGCCCGAGCGGGCCACCGCCGAAGCCCGGGCCGCCCTTGCCTCTAAGCCTCAGCACCTGGCCGTCCTCGAGCCCGGCCGGGATTGTCACGTCGAGCCATTCGTCGGGGCTGAGCGCCAAGCGTTTCTTGGCGCCGTTCGCCGCCTCTACGAAATCGACGGTCAGGGTGAAATGTCCGATCGCCCCCGCGCGCCCTGAATCCCTTCGCCGCCCCGTCCCCGCCGCGTTCGTCCGGCCGAGCCGAAGGCGGCGAACAGATCCTCGAGGTCACCCAGATCCATCTCGCCCTCGGGTTGGTATTTGCCGCCGCCGGGACCTTCGGCGTAATTGCGATAGGAGTAGCGGCGGGCGCTCAGCGCCGCTCTCGTCGATCTCGCCACGGTCGTAACGCGCCCGCTTTTCCGGGTCAGAAAGCAAATCGTAGGCGGCCGAGACGGATTTGAAACGCGCCTCAGCCTCGGGTTTGCCCGGGTTCAAATCGGGGTGCAATTGCTTGGCGAGCTTGCGATAAGCCTTGCGGATCTCGTCCGCGCTCGCCTCCGGCTTGACGCCGAGGACCTGATAGGGGGTTTCCGTCGCCATTACGCGGTCAGCGCCGCCCGATGCGCTGGCGCTCGGCGGTCGCCTGCTCGATGCGGACCGTCACATTGCGCTCCGAGCCGCGCGCGGTCGACGGTCAGCGCGATCTCGTCGCCGATCGGCAAGAGGCCGACGCGGTTCCGCAGATCGGCCGCGTTATGGATCGGCACACCATTGACGGCAACGACCAGATCGCTGCTGCGCAGCCCTGCGCGCTGGGCAGACGAACCGGGCTCGACCCGCGCGATCAGCGCCCCCTCGCATGCGGGTCGTTCCGAGGGCCCGAGCAAGGTCGGGGGTGAGGTCCTCGATCGCCACCCCGATCCGGCCGCGCCTGACCGCACCGTTGCGGATCAGCTGATCCATCACGTCGCGCGCCATATTGATCGGGACGGCAAAGCCGATGCCGATATTGCCGCCGCTCGGGCGCCAGGATCGCGGTGTTGATGCCGATCAGCCGACCCTGCAGATCGACGAGCGCGCCGCCGGAATTGCCGGGATTGATCGAGGCGTCGGTCTGAATGAAATCCTCATAGCCTTCGATGCCGAGCCCGCTGCGGCCGAGCGCGCTGACGATCCCCGAGGTTACGGTCTGGCCGAGACCGAACGGGTTGCCGACGGCAAGAACGAAATCCCCGACCTGCAGACGGCTCGAATCGCCCATCGGCACCGCCGTCAGATCGTCCGCCGGGATCTGCAGCACGGCAATGTCGGTAGCAGGATCGCGGCCGATCAGCTTCGCCTTGAAACGGCGGTTGTCCTTGGTCGTGACCTCTATGTTGGTCGCGTTCTCGACGACGTGACTGTTGGTCAATACATAGCCTTGCGCAGCGTCGACAATGACGCCGGACCCGACCGCTTCGGTCTCGCGCTCGATCGGCTGGTCGCCGAAGTTGAAGAATTGCCGGAACAGCGGGTCCTGCGCCAACGGATTGTTCTCGCGGACTTCGCCGCGCACCGCGATGCCGACGACGCCGGGCGTAATCCGGCTCACGACGCCGGCAACGCTGGTCACCGCGGCGCCGCCCGCTTCGGGTATCGGTGCGCCGGCCAGCCGGCGATGCAGCATGCCCGTTGTCAGAGAGATCCCGCCCGACAAAACGAGCGCCGTCAAAACCCGCCTCATCGCGGGAGCCTTAAAGCTTGGCCCAGGTTAACGCCGGTAATTTCGATCACTAGCGGGTCATTTCCGAACGGTAATTTATTGAAAAGGCGCGCTTCATTTGCGCTCGATATCTCCAGGTAGGAGCCGAACTCCGGCGCCCTCGGCGAACGTTGCATGAACCATTTGGTTTCCGGAGGTATGAATCTAACCCTTCGGCGCGATCTCTTCAAGTGACGATCGGACCCGACTTTAGCGGGGTTTCCGTTATATCCCGGGCTTCAGCCGTTTCGGCTAGCTCTGCCCGCCGACAGACTGGCGCAACGCGGCCAGATAGGCGCGGATGCGGGCGGCATTTACGCCGAAATCGCCCCGTCCATGCCGCGACGAGGAGCGCATGTCGACCCTGCTGCCCGCTACCCGACGCGGTGATACGGATCACGATGTCGTCGGTGAAGCCGAACCACCGGCTCCTGTCGTTCGCCTCGATCCTGCCGGTGACCGGATCCCCATCGACGATTGTCCATCCCATGCGCTGGGCGGTGTCGAGTGCATGCGAGAAGGCCCGCACCGGCGGTATTCGCGAGGGTCAGACGGGGCGATATCGGGGTAGGCGCGCCGTTGCTGCTGGCAATTCTGGCGCCTCCGTACGCGGCCGGATTGTCGCCCTCGGCCAGGCGCGCGGCAACCACAGCGACAAAGGCTGGGCGGATTGGCGGTATCGGTCGTGATGTCGTCGATCGGCGGATATTTCCCGCGCATCGCGTAGTAATGCATGGGCACGTAGGCGGCCAGCCCGCCCGCAATACAGGCGACGACGCCGATCGCGACGCCCCGCCAGCCGATCACCGCGCGCCCGAAGACGAGGGCCAAGAGCGAAGACCAACACGGCGGCGATGCCGAAATAACCCGCCCACGGCATTAGATAGAAAAACCCCACGCGAAAATTCCACCAACCGGCCCGCCACCCGACCGGGCCAAGTGCCAGCAGAACCATGGCGACCGCAGCGAGGAGGAAGCCGAGGCCGGGGAGATGACGCAACAGATTGTAGCGGAAGCCGATATGTCGTCGTCGCGACGGTCATGACATTCTCCTGCACAGCCCTCGCCACCGCTTACCGGACAAGGATTTATAACCAGGCCGGGATGTCCGGTAAATTTCCTGCGACCGCCTGCGGCGGAGCTGCTCAGAAACAGCTCAATGCTTCGAGTGTGCTGAAAGGCGGAGGCCGAGCAGGGTCGCGGCCGCTTCGGGCGGCAACTTCGAATATCCAGCCGGCACTTCAAACAGCGCCGGATCCTGGCTACCGATCGCAACATGGCTCAACTCCCAGTGAATCTTCGAGATCTTGCCATTTCTGCGGGTAAAGCTGCCGTCGCAGCGCATCGGGATACCCTCTGCGGTCAGCCACAGCGAGCCTGCCAAATGGCCTTCGGGAATGTCCTTGTCGACCGCATATTTCGGTCGTCGCAAGCCCGTTGACTGTCACTTGACCGACCGGTTTCCCCAGCTAGCCCGGCTGACCCAAGACCGCCAACGCGGTCGGCAGCGCAAATTCTACCGCTGTATGCAACTGCGGCAGCAGGATGTCGGCCACCGTGCTGTCGGCGCGCAGGATGAAGACGGGCTTCAGCGACGGCAGGTCCTGCTCATGCCGCTGCTCGCCTGGCATGTTCCACATCCGGCCGATATAGCTGTGCCCGTTGAATACCAGGACGCGGTCTGCGCTGAAACCTACCTGAGGGTCACCCAAGGTTCGACGCCGCATCCCGCAGTGTCGATCGTCAGCTGCGCGGAGAACGCGATCAGAGCGAGGAGAAACGCACGCATATTGGTTCTTGGCACCACCGTTGGTGGCTGTTAGTCAGCGAATACGGCGGTTTCGCGGCGCTGGACATGGATCGCACAAATCCTATCCTGGGCCGGGCGGAATTACGAGGTCCAGGCAGGGCATCGGCGATGATTGAGAACGAGCGACGCACGACATTTCCCGATACTCGGATCCCGAGCCCGGCAATGAACGACAACGATGGCTCGGTCACGGTCCGCGTCCACGCGGCAATAGCAGAAATTCCGCCGGCGGCTTGGGATGCCTGCGCCGGCGACGTCAATCCGAGCGTCTCTTATGCTTTTTTGAGCGCGCTCGAGGATAGCGGATCGACGACGTCACGCACCGGCTGGGCGCCGCAGCATCTCTCTCTTGCCGGCGCCGACGGCGCCATCGTCGGAGTCGTGCCGCTGTATTCCAAGACCCATTCCTATGGCGAGTACGTCTTTGATTACGGCTGGGCCGACGCCTTTGAGCGAGCGGGCGGCCGCTACTACCCAAAGCTGATATCCGCCGTGCCGTTCACCCCGGTGCCGGGACCGCGCCTGCTGCTGCGCCCCGATGCCGCCGCCCGCAAACGCGCGACCATCTGATTGCGGCAATGGTCGAACTCTGCAATCGCCGCCGCATCTCTTCGGTGCACGTCACCTTCGCCCAGCAGGGCGACGCCGAGGCCTTGACCGAGGCCGGTTTTCTCCAGCGCATCGGCCAGCAATTCCACTGGACCAACAACGGCTATCGCGATTTCGACGATTATCTCACCGCGCTCAATTCGCGCAAACGTAAGGCGGTCAAGAAAGAGCGTCGCGAAGCGCTGGCTGATGGCCTCGAAATCGAGGTGCTGACCGGCAGCGATCTGAAAAGCCGCCATTGGGACGCGTTCTACAGATTCTATCTCGCGACCTCGGACCGTAAATGGGGCCAAGCCTATCTCAATCGTAAATTCTTCGAGCTGATCGGCGAGCGCATGCCGGAAAATGTGGTCCTGGTGATGGCGCAGCACGGCAGCAAATATGTCGCCGGCGCCCTCAACCTATTAGGCAAGGAGACGATCTACGGCCGCAATTGGGGTAGCTACGGCGATTACAAATTCCTGCATTTCGAGTGCTGTTATTACCAGGCGATCGAGTTTGCGATCACCCGCGGGCTGCAACGGGTCGAGGCCGGCGCGCAAGGGACCGCATAAATTACAGCGCGGCTATCTGCCGTACCGCACCTACAGCGCCCACTGGATCCCGGACCCGGGCTTTCGCCGCGCCGTCGCACAATTCCTCGAGCGCGAGCGATTTATGGTCGAGCGCAAGATCGAGGGGCTGGCCGAGTATTCGCCGTTCCGGCACGAAGACTGAGAGGATCTACTCCCACGGCTCAGTGCTCGTGCAGTAGTGCCCTTTATTCTACCAGCGCCGGCTCCTTAGGCTCGGCCGGCGCCGCAGGCCCCTCTTCGAACGAGAAAGCGAGCACGTCGTCTTCCCGCTTCTTGGTGACGCGGACGATCCCACCCTTTGCCAGCCGCCCGAACAGCAATTCCTCGGCGAGCGGCTTTTTGATGTGTTCCTGGATCACCCGGGCGAGCGGGCGAGCGCCGAAGAGCGGATCATAGCCCTTCTCTGCGAGCCAGGCGCGGGCGTCGGGATCGAGCTCGATCGTGACGTTGCGGTCGGCCAGTTGCTCCTCCAGCTGCAGCACGAACTTATCGACGACCCGGCCGATCGTCTCCGGCGACAGCGGGGCGAATGAGATCGTCGCGTCAAGCCGGTTGCGGAATTCCGGCGTGAACATCCGGGTGATCGCCTCTTCGTCGTGACCCGTGCGGATGCCGCTGCCGAAGCCGATCGCCTGCTTGGCCAACTCGGCGGCGCCGGCATTCGTCGTCATGATCAGGATGACATTGCGGAAATCGACATTCTTGCCGTTGTGATCGGTCAGCTTGCCGTAATCCATCACCTGCAACAGGATGTTGAACAGATCGGGATGGGCCTTCTCGATCTCGTCGAGCAGCAGCACGCTGAATGCGGGTGCTGATCGATCGCATCGGTCAGCAATCCGCCCTGGTCAAAGCCGACATAGCCCGGCGGCGCACCGATCAGCCGCGACACGGTATGCCGCTCCATATATTCCGACATGTCGAAGCGGGTAATCTCGATGCCGAGGGTGCGTGCGAGCTGGCGCGCGACCTCGGTCTTGCCGACCCCGGTCGGGCCGGAAAAGAGATAGCTGCCGATCGGCTTTTCGGCGTCGCGCAACCCCGCGCGCGCGAGCTTGATCGCCGAGACCAGCGCCTCGATCGCGCTGTCCTGGCCGAACACCATCGTCTTCAGATCGCGATCGAGGTTGCGCAACACCTCGCGATCGTCGCGCGACACGCTCTTTGGCGGTATCCGCGCCATCGTCGCGATGACCGCCTCGACCTCGCGCGCGGTTATGGTCTTGCGGCGACGGTTTTCCGGGACCAGCATCTGCGCGGCACCGGTCTCGTCGATCACATCGATCGCCTTGTCGGGCAATTTGCGGTCGCCGATATAGCGATGCGACAGTTCGACCGCGGCGCGGAGCGCGTCGGCGGTGTAGCGGACCTTGTGATGCCGCTCGTAATAGGGTTTGAGGCCGCGCAGGATCTTGACCGAATCTTCGACCGTCGGCTCGTTGACGTCGATCTTTTGAAAGCGGCGGACCAGCGCGCGGTCTTTCTCGAAATAGTTGCGGTATTCCTTGTAGGTCGTCGAACCGATGCAGCGGATGACGCCGCCGGCCAATGCCGGCTTCAACAAATTCGAGGCGTCCATCGCCCCGCCGCTGGTCGCCCCGGCGCCGATGACGGTATGGATCTCGTCGATGAACAGGATGGCACCAGGCTGCGCCTCGAGCTCGGACAGCACCGCCTTCAGCCGTTCCTCGAAATCGCCGCGATAGCGGGTGCCGGCGAGCAATGCCCCCATGTCGAGCGCATAGATCGTCGCGTTGACCAGCACCTCAGGCACCTCGCGCTGCACGATGCGGCGCGCCAGCCCCTCGGCAATCGCGGTCTTGCCGACGCCGGGATCGCCGACATAAAGCGGGTTGTTCTTCGACCGCCGGCACAGGATCTGGATCGTGCGCTCGACTTCCGCCTCGCGTCCGATCAACGGGTCGATACGGCCGCCCTTGGCCTTCTTGTTCAAATTGACGCAATAAGCGTCGAGGGCGTCATGGCTGCGCTTTTGCGACTTTTCGCCACGTTCGTCTTCGTCCGCGCCCTGAACCCGCCGCGTTTCCGAGCGGCCAGGCGCCTTGGCGATCCCGTGCGAGATGTAGTTGACCGCATCGAACCGGGTCATGTCCTGCTCTTGCAGGAAATAGACAGCGTGGCTCTCGCGCTCGGCGAACATGGCGACCAAGACGTTCGCGCCGGTGACCTCCTCGCGACCCGAGGATTGGACATGGATAGCGGCGCGCTGCAGCACGCGCTGAAAGCTCGCCGTCGGCTTGGCGTCGTCCTTTTGCGTGGCGACCAGATTGCCGAGCTCGTTGTCGACATAGGTCAGCACCTCGCGGCGCAGCCGGTCGAGATCGACGCTGCAGGCGCGCAGCACGGCGATCGCGTCCTGATCCTCGGTCAGCGCCAACAGCAGATGTTCGAGGGTGGCGAATTCGTGCCGGCGATCGTTGGCATGGGCGAGCGCCCGATGCAGCGACTTTTCGAGATTGCGTGACAGCACTCCCGCCCTTCCTTCCTTGCCTAGTCCTTTTCCAGCGTACACTGCAGCGGATGCTGGTGCTGCCGGGCGAAATCCATGACCTGGGTCACCTTGGTTTCGGCCACCTCGTAGGTGTAGACGCCGCACACTCCGACCCCGCGGCGATGCACGTGCATCATGATCCGGGTCGCTTCCTGTCGGCTCTTGCCGAAAAATCGCTCCAGTATGTGGACGACGAACTCCATCGGCGTGTAATCGTCGTTCAGCATCAATACCTTGTACATAGAGGGCTTCTTCGTCTTCGGCTTGGCCTTGACGACGACGCCCGTACCCGGTCCTTCCTCGCCGCGCTTTCCGTTGTCGCTCATATCGACTCGGGCCGATCGCCTTGCTCGTTGTCTCATGATATTGGCTTTCCGGCGGCGCGGAAAAGTATTTTCCGTGGTCGGAGCCCATGCGCAGCCCGCGACATCACCGCTCTACTCCGCCCGGTAGGGCCGGCGCAGCAGCCGGTCGGTCATCGCATCGATCGGCACGCCGTGATGCAGCACCGCGTCGACCGCCTCGCTGATCGGCATCTCGATCCCGAGCCGCGCGGCCAGCCCGGCGACGGCGGCCGCGGTCGCGACCCCCTCGACGACCGAGCGGCGCCCGCCGAGCGCCTCATCGAGGCTTTGCCCTTGGCCGAGCGCCAAGCCCGAGGGCATGATTGCGCGACTGGGCAGCGCTGCAGGTCAGGACCAAATCGCCGAGGCCGGAGAGCCCGCGAAAGGTCTCTGCATGTGCCCCCTGAGACAGCCCGAGCCGCACCATTTCGGCGAGCCCGCGGGTGATCAGCGCGGCCCGAGCATTGTCGCCGAGGCCGCGCCCGACAACGATCCCGCAGGCGATCGCCAGCACATTTTTGACTGCACCGCCGATTTCAGCGCCGATCGGATCCGGCGACAGATAGGGGCGAAAGCGGCTGCTGCCGAGCGCCGCTACAAAACTCTCGCCAAGCGCCGCATCGGCGCTGGCGATGGTCACCGCGGTCGGCAGGCCGCGGGCGACTTCGGCGGCGAAGCTCGGCCCCGACAATACCGCAAAGGGCGAAGCCGGCAGCATCTCGGCCCCGATCTGCGACATCATGGCGAGCGAACCCGCCTCGATCCCTTTGGCGCAATGCAGCAGCGGAAGGCCCTGCGGCAGGACCCGGCGCAGGGCGGCGAGCACGCCGCGCAGAAATTGCGCGGGGACGACGAGCAGCGCGGCATCGGCATCGGCCACGGCCGCTCGCATATCGTCGGTTGCGGCGACCGCCGGATCGAGCGCGATGCCAGGGAGATAGGTTCGGTTTTCATGCCGCACATTGATAGCGGCAACGACATCGGGGTCGCGCGCCCACAGCACCGGGATCAGACCGGCGCGCCGCGCGACGATCGCCAGCGCCGTGCCCCAGGCGCCAGCGCCAATGACCGCGAGCCGCTTCACGGGATCACGCCTTGACCCCGGCACCCGGACGAGGCCGAGCCTCGGCATCGAGCGGCCAACGCGGGCGCGGTGGCGTATCGAGACCGTCAACGAGGCCGAGACGTAGCCGCTCCAACCCCGCCCAGGCGATCATCGCTGCATTGTCGGTGCACAATCCCAGCGGCGGCGCTAAAAAGTCCAGGCCAGCCGAGCAGGCGAGCTCGGCGAGGCGTTGGCGCAGCCGGGCATTGGCTGCCACCCCACCCGCCACGATGAGGCTTCTGCCCTCCGGGCAGTCTCGCAGAAACCAGTCAATGGCATTGGCGGTCCGGTCGCACAATGCCTCGCAGATGGCGAATTCGACCGAGGCCGCCAGATCCGCCCGCTCGCGGGCTTCCAGCGGGCCGCGTTCGAGGGTGATCCGTCGAACGGCCGTCTTTAGCCCGGAAAATGAGAAATCGCAGCCTGGCCTGCCGGCGAGCGGGTCGCGGCAGGGCGAACCGCCGCTTGTCTCCCCCACGTGCCGCATGCTCGATCGCAGGTCCGCCCGGATAGCCGAGCCCGATCAGTTTTGCGGTCTTGTCGAATGCTTCGCCGGCGGCATCATCGAGGGTCGTGCCGAGGCGGGTGTAACGGCCGATCCCGGTGCAGGCGAGCAGCTGGCAATGTCCGCCCGAGACGAGAAGAAGCAGGTAGGGGAAGGAGACGTCGTCGGTAAGCCGGACGCTCAGCGCGTGAGCTTCGAGATGGTTGACCGCAATAAACGGTTTACCGGCGGCCCAGGCGATCCCCTTTGCCGTCATCGTGCCGACGATCAGCCCGCCGATCAGTCCGGGGCCGGCGGCTGCCGCGACCCCGTCGATTTCAGCCAGGCTAGTCGCAGCCTCGGCCAGCGCGCGCAACACGAGGCTGTCGAGATGGTCGAGATGCGCGCGCGCCGCGATCTCAGGCACGACGCCGCCATAGGGGGCATGGTCGGAGAGCTGGGAATGGACCAGATTCGAACGGATCTGCGGACCCGACGGACCCACGGCCACCACCGCGGCGGCGGTTTCGTCGCAGCTGGTTTCAATGCCGAGGACGATCATCGGGTGGCACTGCTGCGCCGGCAGCCGACCTCCGGTTCGGACTGTAGTCGGCCGCGGCGTTCAGCCGGGCTGCGCCACCTCGTAGGTCTTCAGGGTCTTGTCGGTCGCGGCGTCAATTTCGAGCAGCTTGACCGAATAGCCCCACAGCACGGCGACGTGGCGCAGCACCGCACGGCAGCTCTTTTCGGCAAGCAGAACGCCGTTGTGCACATAATGCGCAAGAATTAGGCAGCGGTCGCCTCTCAGATCGACGTCCACGACCTGGATGTCGGGCTCGCGCCGTGACAGATCGTATTGCCGCGACAGCGCGGTGCGGATCTTGCGATAGCCGATGTCGTCATGGATCGCCTCGACGCGAAGCGACGGCTTGGTGCTGTCGTCGGAGACGTGGAACAGGCGGAACTTGCGGATCATCGCCGGGCTCAGATACTGCAGCACAAAGCTCTCGTCGCGGTAGTTCGCCCAGGCATGGCGCAGCACGCCATAACCGTCGCCGTTGCCGGCGATGTCGGGAAACCAGACCCGGTCCTCCTCGGTCGGCTCCTCGCAGATGCGGCGAATGTCCGACATCATCGCGAACCCGAGCGCGTAGGGATTCAGCCCGCTGAAACGCGGATCGTCGAAATCCGGCTGAAAGACGACGCTCGAATGCGAATGCAGAAATTCGAGCATCGAGCCCTCGGTGATCAGCCCCTTGTCGTGCAGCCGCCGCATGATCTCGTAATGGACGAAGGTGGCGCAACCTTCGTTCATCATCTGGGTCTGCTTTTGCGGGTAGAAATATTGCGCGATCAGGCGGACGATGCGGACCAGTTCGCGCTGCCAATCCTCCAGCCGCGGCGCCCGCTTTTCGATCAGATACAGCAGGTTTTCCTCGGGCAGGCCGAGCTCGCGCTTGATTTCCTGCAGCCGCGCCTCGGCCGCGTCCGGATCTTCCTTGTCCCTGCCGCTGCCGGGCACGGTGCGCCACAAGATCGTTGTAGGTCGCCTCGGCATGCGCCTGCCACTCTTCGGCCCGGCGCCGTTCCTCGGCGAGGTTTGGCTTGGTGCGATGGGCGTAGCGGTTGACCCCGTGGTCCTTCAGCGCATGCGCGGCGTCGAGCACGCGCTCGACCGCCTCGGCCCCGTGCCGCTCCTCGCACTTGGCGACATAGTCGCGGGCAAAGCTCAGATAGTCCAAGATGCCGTTGGCATCGGTCCACTGCCGGAACAGATAGTTGTTCTTGAAGAAGTGGTTATGGCCAAAGGCGGCGTGCGCCATGACGAGCGTCTGCATCGTCATGGAATTTTCTTCCATGATGTAGCAGATGCAAGGGTTGGAATTGATGACGATTTCGTAGGCGAGCCCTTGCAGCCCTTTTCGATAGAGCGTCTCGTGAAAGGCGAAGCGCTTGCCAAAGCTCCAATGGCGATACATCAGCGGCAAGCCCACCGAGGCATAGGCGTCGAGCATTTGCTCGGAGGTGATGACCTCGACCTGGACCGGATAGACGTCGAGGCCGAGTTCGTCCAACGCGATGCGTTCGATCGCGTCATGGACTTGGCGCAACGAGCCGTAATCCCAGTTCGGACCGTTGAACAGCGGCGCCGCGGTTTCAAGCCGCGCCATCGGCACGGAAAGCGTGTCAGGCACGGACGCCCCCTTTCGCAAACAATTCGTGGAAGACCGAGAAGATCTGCGACGGATCGCCGACACGCCGCATCGCGAAATGCGGGTGGGCCGGCGCCACCTCGCTGTAGGCGCGCCACAAATCGCTGTCGCGCGCCAGGCCGGTCAGGCTGCCGCCCATCCCGTCGCCGACCTCGACATAGGCAAAATATTGGCACAGCGGCAACACCTCGCCGCCCAGCAAGGCGACGCAGCGGCCGCTGTCCGCACCGTAATTGTCACCGTCGGAGGCCTGCGCAGCATAGATGTTCCAGCGGTCCGTCGGATAGCGCGCCCGCGCTATCTCCAGCATCTTTTCGAGCGCCGTCGACACCACGGTGCCCCCGGTTTCCCGACTGTAGAAAAACGTCTCCTCATCGACCTCCTCGGCCGTGCTCGTATGTCGGATGAAGACGACGTCGACATGACGGTAGCGTCGAATCAGAAAGACGTGCAGCAACATGAAGAATCTTTTGGCGAGATCCTTCATCGCTTCGGTCATCGACCCCGATACGTCCATCAGGCAGAACATTACCGCCTCGGTATTGGGCCGCGGCACGCGCTCGAAGCGATTGTAGCGGACATCGATCGGGTCGATATAGGGAATGATCTTGCTGCGGAACTCGGCGCGATCGAGTTCGAGCGCAAGTTTTCGCGCCTCTTCTTCGTCGCCGCGGGCGCGCGCGTCGGCGAGCGCGTCGCGCAGTCCCTCGACCTCCCACGTCTTTGGCCGGCGCAGCGAAATGCGGCGCGCCATGCTGTTGCGCATAGTCCGGCGAATGCTGAGATTGGCCGGGCTTCCAGTCACCGTGTAGCCCGCACGTTGCAGATCGACGGCAAACGTCTCGCGCAAGCTCTTCTTGACGAGGTCCGGTAGCTCGAGATCCTCAAAGAACATGTCGAGGAACTCGTCTTTCGACAGGGTGAATTCGAACGCGTCCTCACCCGATCCGTCGGGGCTACCCTGCGAGCCGCCGCGCCCCTCGCCGCCGGTCGGGCGCGGGATCTCGTCGCCTCTGACGTATTCCTTGTTGCCCGGCACGACATGCTCATTACGGCCGGTGCGCCGGCTGTGGTGAAAGACCGGCTCGACGATCCCGCGCATCGGGATCGCCACCTTTTCGCCGTGCTCGACATCGGCGACTTTGCGCTTGCGCAGGGCGTTCTGCACCGCCGATTTGACCTCGGCGCGCGCCCGCGCCAAGAAGCGCTGCCGGTTGCTGAGGCTCTTGCCCTTGGGGTTGGGCCGGCGGTCGACAATGTTCATCGTCTTCCCTCCAGACCGGGCATCATAGCCGCCTACCCGGCCTTGTTCACCCGCATATACCACTCGACGAGACGGCGGACCTGACGCTCGGTGTAGCCGCGCGACACCATTCGCTCGAGAAAGTCGGCATGCTTTTTCTCGGTCTCGCTGTCCTTCTTGGAGCCAAAGCTGATCACCGGCAACAGATCCTCGACCTGCGAGAACATGCGCCGCTCGATCACCTCGCGCAACTTCTCGTACGAGGTCCAGGACGGGTTGCGCCCGGAGTTGGCGGCGCGCGCCCGTAACGCGAATTTGACGACCTCGTTGCGGAAGTCCTTCGGGTTGGCGATCCCGGCTGGCTTCTCGATCTTCGAGAGCTCCTGGTTCAGAAGTTCGCGGTTCATCAGCTGGCCGGTATCAGGATCCTTGTAGTCCGAATCCTCGATCCACGCATCGGCATAGGCGACGTAGCGGTCGAACAGGTTCTGGCCATAATCGGAATACGATTCGAGATAGGCTTTCTGGATCTCGTGACCGATGAACTCGGCATAGCGGGGGGCCAGTTCGGCCTTGATGAAGTTCAGATACTTCTTCTCGACGTCATCGGGAAACTGCTCGCGCCAGATCGCCTGCTCAAGCACGTACATCAGATGGACGGGGTCGGCCGCCACCTCCTGTGTGTCGAAATTGAAGGTGCTCGACAGCACCTTGAAGGCAAAGCGGGTTGAAATGCCGTCCATGCCCTCGTCGACTCCGGCCGCGTCCCGGTATTCCTGCCCAGATTTTGCGCGCGGATCGGTATCCTTTAGGCTCTCGCCGTCATAAACCCGCATCTTTGAATGCAAATTCGAATTCTCATGCGGCTTTAGCCGAGACAGCACGCTGAACCGCGACAGAATATCCAACGTCGACGGCGCGCAGGGCGCATTGGCTAGCTCGCTGTTCTGCAGCAGCTTCTCGTAGATTTTCCGTTCCTCGGTCGAACGCAGGCAATACGGCACCTTGATAACGGAAATACGATCGATGAAGGCTTCGTTGTTCTTGTTGTTCTTGAAAGTCTGCCACTCAGCCTCATTCGAATGCGCCAGCACGATGCCCTGATAGGGAATGCCGCCGATATTCTCGGAGCCGACGTAATTGCCTTCCTGCGTCGAGGTCAGCAGCGGATGCAGCATCTTGATCGGGGCCTTGAACATCTCGACGAATTCGAGCAGGCCCTGGGTCGTGCGGTTGAGCCCACCCGAATAGGAATAGGCGTCCGGATCGTTCTGACTGAAAAACTCGAGCTTGCGGATATCGACCTTGCCGACGAGGCTCGAGACGTCCTGGTTGTTCTCGTCGCCCGGCTCGGTCTTGGAAATGCAGATCTGCTTGAGCCGCGAGGGCTGCAGGCGAACGACGGTGAATTTGGTGATGTCGCCGCCGAACTCCTCAAGCCGTTTGACCGCCCAAGGCGAGATCGTGCCGGTCAGCCGACGTTGCGGAACACCATAGCGGTTTTCAAGTTCGGCGCCCAGCGTCACCGGGTCGAACAACCCGAGCGGGCTTTCGAACACCGGACTGATCTCCTTACCGGCCTTCAGCACATAGACCGGCTCTTTCTCCATCAGCTGTTTCAGCCGTTCGGCGAGCGAGGATTTGCCGCCGCCGACCGGGCCCAGCAGATAAACGATCTGCTTGCGTTCCTCGAGTCCTTGCGCGGCGTGCCGGAAGAACCCGACGATCCGCTCGATCGTTTCCTCCATCCCGAAGAAATCCGCGAACTCCGGATAGATTTTAATGGTGCGGTTCATGAAGATGCGGCCAAGCCGCCCGTCCTGGCTTGTATCGACCATAGCGGGCTCGCCGATCGCCTTGAGCATGCGCTCGGCCGCACCAGCATAGAAGGAGGGATCGTCCGAGCATTTCCTCAGATAGTCCTCCAGCGAAAGCTCTACTTCCCGCCGGGTGTCGTACAACCGTGAATAGAGACCAAAAATTCCATCGTCGTCGAATCTCATGTCACACCTCAGCAGCGTCAGCGCTCAACTCATCCGCTCCCAGTAGCCGCAATGAGTGAACGCCGCGCGACAAAAAACATCCGCCGATCCCTACAAACCCCCGACCGCGGCTCGGCAGCCCGCGACCGTCATTCTCTAACCGGCCCGCACAGCCCGCCGCCCCCACCATCAGCGTCGCCGAACGTGCATCGTTCCCCGCCAACCTCGACGCAATCAGTATGCCAAGGCTTTGTGGCAAGAGTGCGGACCTTGAAGGCACCCTGCGACAACTGAGAAGCGGCCCAATGGCCTGTCCCGTCTGATGCGCCATGGCACGGGCTTCCGACAACATGTTGTGTCTGCCTTCCCAATCCCCATCAGCATATATTGGGTATCAGGAAATCCCAATAAAAATGTAGGTTAAAAATGGCGATTGTCACCCCGGCACGCAGCGGGAGCGCGGTCAGCGCATGGCACGAATGCGAATGACCGCGGCGTTCTGTCGCAGTCCGTTAAATGGGCTCCGCCGCAACAACCGTCGCGTTTGCAACGATCGTCTCTTCTTCCTGCCAAGCCATTATCAGCCGTGAACGTACCTAGCGGCAGCCCTGCTGGCCGGCGGATCAGGCTTCGCGTCACGCAAGACCCGGATGCACCGCGAAAGCCGCTTCGGTCTTCTTGCGCACCTCGTCGAGCGTAACGCCCGGCGCCAGCTCGACCAAGGTCATCCCGGCGCGGTCGATCGTGAACACGCCGAGATCGGTGATCACCGTGTCGACGACACCCTGGCCGGTAAGCGGCAGGGTGCAACGGTGCAACAGTTTCGGCTCGTTGCGGGCGGTGTGCTCCATCAGTACGATGACCCGCTTCACCCCGGCGACGAGGTCCATCGCGCCGCCCATGCCCTTAACCATACGGCCGGGGATCATCCAGTTGGCGAGATCACCGTTCTCGGCCACCTGCATCGCGCCGAGGATCGATAAGTCGATGTGCCCGCCGCGGATCATCCCAAAGGATTGAGCACTGTCGAAATAGCTCGTCGTCGGCAATTCGGTGATGGTCTGCTTGCCGGCGTTGATCAGGTCTGGGTCCTCCTCGCCCTCGAACGGAAACGGTCCCATGCCGAGCATGCCGTTTTCGCTTTGCAGCTGAACCGTGATGCCCGGCGGGATGAAGTTCGAAACCAGGGTCGGGATACCAATCCCGAGATTGACGTAAAAGCCGTCCTCGAGTTCGGCCGCGGCGCGGCGCGCCATTTCGTCGCGTGACCAGGGCATGTTCGGGCTCCTCCTCACTCGCTCCGCTTGCGCACCGTGCGCTGTTCGATGCGCTTCTCGAACGCAGTCGGGTGCACGATCCGCTGGACGAAGATTCCGGGTGTGTGAATGTGATCGGGCTCGATCTCGCCCGGTTCGACCAGGTGCTCGACTTCGGCGACGGTAACCCGTCCCGCGGTCGCCATCACCGGGTTGAAGTTTCGCGCCGTCTTGCGGTAGACGAGGTTGCCTTCTCGGTCGCCCTTCCAAGCATGGATCAGCGACAGATCGGCAACGAGGCCGCGCTCCATCAAATAACCCTCGCCGTCGAACTCGCGCGTTTCCTTGCCTTCGGCGATTAGCGTCCCGACCCCGGTCTTGGTGAAGAAAGCCGGGATGCCGGCGCCGCCGGCCCGGATCCGCTCTGCCAGCGTCCCTTGCGGGTTGAACTCGAGTTCGAGTTCGCCCTTCAGATATAAGTCGGCGAAAAGCTTGTTTTCCCCGACATAGGACGAAATCATCTTGCGGATCTGCCGGCTTTCGAGCAGCAGGCCAAGGCCGGCCCCGTCAATCCCCGCGTTGTTCGAGATTACGGTCAGCCCGCCTACTTCGGAATCGCGGATCGCGGCGATCAATTTTTCCGGTATCCCGCTGAGGCCAAACCCCCCGGCCATGATCGTCATGCCGTCGCGCAGCAGGCCGGCGAGCGCCGCTGTTGCATCGGGGTAGACCTTGTTCATCGCTTGCTCCTGCGCCAGCTGGGTCGTTCGTGCACCGACGGATGTCCCGTGCAGGCCCGGAATATTCTACAACGTGCCGACGATATGTCATCGGCGTCGGGATTTGCCGAGTGTCAACCGTTTTCAGACCGGTCGCGAATACTCAGGATAGGGTCCTCGTCCCGTACGACCAGCGAAGCGCGCCGACCTCGCTGGGAAGCTCCCGCTCCGGATGCGTCCGGCCAGCGAGCGCTCCGAAAACTGCCTAGCGGCTTCTCTTGCATCGCGAGAAAATTCTTGCAACGGCAGGGCCCTCAGCCGACATTGGCGCGAGGCTGGGGTGCCGTCCGGCCACGCTGTGGAGCGCGTGGGCGGATCGGCTGAGATCAGACCCAATGAACCTGGCCGGGCACGCCCGGCGAAGGGAGTCCGAGATTACTACGTCGATCACCTTATCCGCGCATCGGCCGAAGACCGTCGTCATCGGCGCCGGGGTCATCGGCCTGGGGATCGCTTGGCGGCTGGCCCGGGCGGGATGTCCGGTCGCGGTTTATGATCGTGGCGAGGCCGGTCATGGCGCGAGCTGGGCCGCGGCCGGTATGCTCGCCGCCGCAGTGGAGACCGAGCCCGGCGAAGAAACACTGCTGGCGCTGACCCTGGAAAGTCAGCTCCTCTGGCCGGATTTCGCGCGCGAGATCGAGGCCGCTTCCGGGATCTCGGTGGGCTACCGGGACGAAGGCACGATGGTCGTAGCCCTGACCCGCGACGACGCCGAGCAGCTGCGCTTTACCTATCAGTTCCAGAAGGGTCTTGGCCTAGACCTCGAATGGCTTTCGGGTGCGGACGCGCGGCGGCGCGAGCCGCATCTGCGCCCCAGCATTCCCGGCGCGGTGCTGAGCCCGCGCGACCATCAGGTAGACAACCGGCTGGTGGCCAGCGCCCTGTCGATTGCGGCGCAGCGCTCTGGCGCGCTGCTCCAAGAACACTGCAGGGTCCGCGAGGTCGAGATTGTCAACGGCCGGGCTCGCGCGGTCGTCACCGATCGCGGTCGCGAGCCGGCCGACATGGTCGTGTTGGCGGCCGGCGCTTGGTCGCGCGAGATCGCCGGCATCCCGACGGCTTACCTTCCGCCGGTGCGTCCCATTAAAGGACAGATGATAGCGCTCCGCATGGACTCGGCGGCGCCACTATTGCGGCACGTAATCTGGCTGCCGCGCGGCTACTTAGTGCCGCGCCGCGACGGACGACTAATCATCGGCGGCACGGTCGAGGAGCGCGGCTTCGACGACAGCATGACCGCGGGCGGGCTGCTGGCGTTGCTCGAAGGCGCTTGGCGCGCGGTGCCGACGATCGAAGAATTACCGATCGCGGAAACCTGGGTCGGCTTTCGTCCCGGCTCGCGCGACGACGCGCCGATCCTCGGCCCCAGCGGTATCGACGGCTTGGTGATCGCCACCGGGCATCACCGCAACGGCATCCTGTTGACCCCGGTTACCGCCGCAGTGATCAGCGCATATGTGCTGAGCGGCATCCTGCCCGACAGCGCGGTGCCGTTCGCGCCAAGCCGGTTCAGCCCCGCGCCCGCCGAGGCGGCGCAATGATCCGTCTTAAGATCAACGGCTTTGACGAGGAGGTTGCGGCGTCGACGGTCGCCCAGCTTCTCGCCGCGCGCGGCATCGATCCCGGCGCGCGATTTCTCGCCGTCGCGGTCAACGGCGCGGTGGTGCGCCGCGCCGTCTGGGACGACGCAGCCTTGAATGCCGGCGACGCGGTCGAGATCGTTCGCCCGTTGCAGGGCGGCTGATTTTTTCGGTTAGGATATCGTCCATGAGCAGCGATCCTTTTGTCATCGCCGGCGCCACGCTTCCCTCGCGGCTGTTTGTCGGCAGCGCCCGCTACCCGAACCAGCAGGTCATGCTCGATGCGCTCGCGGCGGGCGGCCCGGCGATGGTGACGATGTCGATCCGCCGCATCAGCCTCGAAGGCTACGCCGAGAGCCTCGCCGATTTGTTGGGCGACCGCTACCGCATCCTGCCAAACACCGCCGGCTGCGTCACCGCGCGCGATGCGATCCTGACCGCCGAATTGGCGCGCGAGGCGCTGGAGACCAATTGGGTCAAGCTCGAGCTGATCGGCGACAGGGAGCTGCTCTACCCCGACGTCGAGCAGCTGGTGCACGCCGCCGACGAGCTGGTGCGCAAGGGCTTCACCGTGCTGCCCTACTGCAATGAGGACCCGGTCAGCTGCCAGAAGCTCGCCGATGTCGGCTGCGCTGCGGTGATGCCATTGGGCTCGTTGATCGGCTCTGGTATGGGCATTGCTAACCCAGCCGCGATCGAGCTGATTTGCAGGCGCAGCCCGGTCCCAGTCGTGCTCGATGCCGGCATCGGTACGGCGTCCGATGCCGCCCTGGCGATGGAGCTCGGCTGCGACGCGGTGATGATCGACACCGCGATCGCCAAATCGCACGACCCGGTGCGGATGGCGGCGGCGATGCGCGCGGCGGTCGAGGCTGGTCGCCTGGCCCGCTTGGCCGGGCGCGTTCCCAAGCAACGATTCGCGGAGCCGTCGAGCCCGCAGCTGGGCCTGGTTGGCTCCTGACCGAAGCGTTTGGATCCGCCACCAGAAAGACCCACGAGAGCATAGGGCGCGTGATCTTCGCGGTCCCGCTTTATGACGACAACCCGGTCCGACGCCCGCCGGTCGTCAACTATTTCTTGATCGGGCTGTGTATCGGCGCTTTTTTATGGCAGCTCGGTCAGAACCAGCATCAGATCTTGTTCGGCTTCGGGATGATCCCGGCGGTGCTGTTTGGTTCGGCCCATCTGGCGCCATACTTGCGCGCCGTGCCGTCCTGGGCAACAGTGCTCACCAGCATGTTTTTGCATGGCGGATGGTTTCATCTGATCGGCAACATGCTGTTTTTGTGGATTTTCGGAAATAACGTCGAAGATACGCTCGGGCACACGCGTTATCTTTTTCTTTATCTGGCAAGCGGGATTGCGGCAGCGTTGGTTCAGGCGGCATCAAGCCCAGCCTCGCACGTGCCGATGATCGGGGCGAGCGGCGCCATAGCCGGCGTGCTCGGCGCCTATTTGTTGTTGTTCCCACGAGCCAACGTTCACGTTTTTATCTGGATTGTGATCTTTTTCCGCATCATCAACGTGCCAGCCTCGATCCTGCTTGGCTTGTGGTTTGCGATGCAGTTGGTGAGCGGGCTGGAAAGGGGACCCGGGACCCCCGGTGTAGCGTTCTGGGCGCATATCGGCGGCTTTGTCAGCGGGATGATCCTCGTGACCATATTGCGGCCGGGTGGCGTGACCCTGCTGCAGCCGCCGCGCAGCTCAGTCTTCGCAACGGCGCACCCTGGCGCGTTTGCCAGCAGCCGCCGAGCGCGTGGAGGTTCGGTGCCGTCGGCCGGCCGCCCCTATCGCAAGCCGCGGAGCCCTTGGGATTGATCCTCGGTCAGCGGACTGGTCTTGGCGCCGGCCCGCCGGCGCCCAGGCGAGCGACGTTCGGTTTTTGTGCTCTGATCGGGATCCGGACGACACCGTGAGAGCTGCGTCGGCCGAAGATGCGGCGCTGTATGCGCCTGACGGCCTGGCTGACGGAATCGCCGTGCTTGCGGCCGATCCGGTCTTCGCCGCGATCTTGGAGCAGGCGGGACCGCCGCGCTTTCGCCGCCGCCGAAACGGCTTCGCGACCTTGCTGCACATTATTCTCGAGCAGCAGGTGTCGATCGACGCCGCGGCGGCAATGCACCGCCGGTTGAGCGGGTTGTGCCGACCGCTCAAGCCCGATGCGTTCCTCACCCTCGATGATGCTACTCTGCGCGCCTGCGGCTTCAGCCGGCAGAAGATGGGGTACGCCCGTGACCTCGCCGAAAAGGTCGTCGCCGGCGAATTCGACTTCGCCCGCCTCGCCGAGGCCGATGACGAGGCCGCGCAGGCAGTACTGGTCTCGCTCAAAGGCATCGGGCGCTGGAGCGCCGAAATATATCTGATTTTCGTGCTGGGGCGGGCCGATATCTGGCCCGCCGCCGACCTCGGCCTGCAGATCGCGGCCGGCGAGCGGCTCGGCCTTGCATCGCGCCCACCGGAGCCCGAGCTGCGGCGCATCGGCGAAGCCTGGCGGCCTTGGCGATCGGTTGCCGCCTGCCTGTTCTGGCAATCCTATCTGCATGCCCGAGGCCGCGCCGCACCGGTATTAGCGGCGGAACTCTACGCTTGAGGTATCTCGCTTTCCGAGGCAGTTGTCGGTCAATCGATCGGCGAATTCAATTTCATCAGCTCAGATCGTAGCCTTGACTTAACCATGTGCGTGCGATCAGCATGAGCCGTTGGCTAACAGCCTTCGTTATCTTGGTACGCGCGTTATAAGTTGAGAGGCCTGTAAAACGTGAAGCAAAGAATTGGTCGACGATGATTTCGACACAGGCTGACGACACATCCAAGATTATATTTCATCTTTCCTCTTCATCGAAATGGTACGAATGATTGAACGTTACCGTTCTACAGGAGAATGCCCTCGCATCTGCGCTCACCAGCTAGTGGATCGAATCTAACGCTTGGTACCCACGCCTGACGGCGGCGATGATCTTGTCGGGATCGGCGGTCCAGATGAAGGGCTTGGGGTTGTCGTTGGTCTCGGCGAGGAAGCGATTGATGGCGGCTTGGAGATCGACGATCGAGCTGAACACGCCGCGCTTGAGTCGTCGCTTGCTGAGCTTTGGCGAAGAAGCCCTCGACGGCATTGAGCCAGGACGCCGAGTTCGGGGTGAAATGGAAGGCGAAGCGGGGATGGCGTTCGAGCCAGGCCCGCACCTTGGGATGCTTGTGGCTGCCGTAATTGTCGAGGATGACGTGGATGATCTTGCCGGCCGGGATCTCGCCTCGATCGCGTTGAGGAAGCGGATGAATTCCTGATGCCGGTGGCGCTGCATGCAGCGGCCGATGACCTTGCCTTCGAGCACGTCGAGCGCGGCGAACAGCGTGGTCGTGCCGTTGCGCTTGTAATCGTGGGTCATGGTCCCGCATCGGCCGCGCTTCAGCGGCAGACCCGGCTGGGTGCGATCGAGCGCCTGGATCTGCCACTTCTCGTCGACCCTGAGCACGATCGCATGCGCCGGCGGATCGACGTAGAGGCCGACGATGTCGCGCAGCTTGGGCACGAATTCGGGATCGCGCGACAGCTTGAATTGGCGCACCCGGTGCGGCTGCAGGCCGTGCGCCCGCCAGATGCGCTGCACCGAACTGCGCTGATGCCGGCTGCTTTCGCCATCACCTCGGCCGTCCAGTGCGTCGCCTCGCCCGGCGGATCGCCTAGCGTCAGCGCAACAACCGCTGACCACCTCGGCGCCAGCGGCGGATGCGCGCGGGCCGCGTCTTATCCCGCAGCAGGCCCTCAACCCCTGCCTGCATGAACCGCTCCTGCCAGCGCCACACGGTCAGTTTGCTCGTGCCGGCCCGACGCATGATCTCGCTGGTGCCGAGCCCTCCGCGGTCAGCAGCACGATCCGCGCCCGCCACACGTGCTTTTGCGGGCTGTTCCGATCGCCGACGATCGCTGCCAAACGCGCTCGGTCAGCCGCTCTCACCTCGACTGTGATCCCCTCGCGCATACGCTTCGCTCCCCCGGATGGCGAGCAAAGCATACTCTGGCCGGACCCTTATGTTAGGTTTTACCCAGATAACGAGTAGCGTCTGATCTGATGTCCATCTCATTTCCATCTATGATGTTTTGCCCTTACAGCGTGTACTATATTATATGACCGATCAGTGAACTCTTTGATACACCTTTTTGATCCACCTTGTTGTTACTGCCAGATTCCCTGATTGTCTTGCGTTTACGATCTTACCCTTGTCTGATTTTGTTCGATAAGCGTGACTGCTTACCCCTGAAATGACAAACTCTAACGAGTCGCGCTTCCCGATCCGCCCAAACCCAACTTGAACAGTAAAGGAGAGGGCGGGAATGGTAAGTCATTGATTTCTTGCGGGGTGGCGGGCGAATTTTCGGCTTTTCGCCATAGTGTAGTGGAATATTTCAGGTATATTTGGTGGTTTTGCGTGATGTTTGATCGGAATCTGCGGACAACGATTTCGATGTTTGTCCGGGAGAAGACGGCGCGAGGCCACACCTACCTCGACCTCGTCGACAACGAGCGCGAGGGCGGTCGCATCCGTCAGCGGATCATCCGCGCGCTCGGCCGCAAGGCGGTGTTGATCGCCAGCGGCGAACTCGAGCGCCTGGGCGCCTGGCGGGCGCGGCATTGCGATCGCGCTATCATCCTTTGCGACCTGGCAGCCGGCCATATCGCCTGCACACGCATTGGCGGAGCGCTGCTGTTGGGGCGGTTGTGGAAGCGGCTCGGCATAGCCGCGGTGCTCGACCAGTTGCTCGCAGGCCGCGGTTTTGGGTTTGCCGCCGAGCGCGCGGTCTTTGTCAGCGTGCTGCACCGGCTGTTCGTGTCGGGCTCGGAGCGCAGCTGCGACAAATGGATGGCCGACTACCAAATCGCCGGGATTGGCCAACTGGCGCTGCCTCATCTCGATCGGGCGATGGCTTGGCTCGGCGAGGAGACGGCGCTCGCCGGGCGGGGCGCCTTGGCCCCGCGCTGTGTCAAGGACCTGATCGAGGAGCGCCGGTTCGAGCGGCGCCGCGATCTGTTCAGCGACCTCTCGTTGGTCTTTATCGACACGACCAGTTTGTCGTTCTGTGGCGCGGGCGGCGAAAACCTGGGGGCCCATGGCCACTCGAAAGACCATCGGCCGGACCTCAAACAGGTGATCCTGGCCGTCGTCATCGATGGCGAGGGGCGGCCGATCTGCAGCACCGAGATGCTGCCGGGCAACAGCGCTGATGCGAGGGTGTTGTTGGCGGTGGTCGACCGGCGGCGCGAACGCTTTCATATCGGCCGGGTCTGCGTCCTCGCCGACCGCGGCATGATCTCCGCCGCCACAATCGCGGCGTTGGAAGAGCGCAAGCTCGAATACATTCTCGGCGCCCGCGAGCGCAGCAGCGCCGTCATCCGCGGTCTGGTGCTCAATGACGAGCAGCCCCTGACGCCGCTGCTCATCGAGCGCGCCCGCGGCGAAACCCAGCTCGTTGTGAAGGAGGTCAAGGTCGGCACCGCGCTACATCCTGTGCCGCAACGCGGCCAAAGCCGAACGCGACCGCAGCAAGCGGCAGGCCATCGTCGCCGGGCTCGCCAAGCAGTTGGCGCGCGGCGACAAGGCGCAGCCTGCCCCCGCGAAGGCGGGGGCCATTCCGCCTACCGGCGCTACTTGCGCCGGACGCGGACGCGAACCGGCAAGCCCGGCCCGGCCTTCGAGATCGACCCCGGCACGCTCGCCGACGAGGCCCGCTATGATGGCCTCTTTGTGCTGCGCACCAATGCCAGGATCACACCGCTGCAAGCCGTATTGCGCTACCGCGATCTGTTGCAGGTCGAAGACCTGTTCCGCCGTGCCAAGGCGATCCTCAGGACCCGCCCGATCGACCCCTCCTCGGACGCCGCCATTCGCGGCCACGTGTTCTGCGCGTTCCTCGCGCTGATGCTGCAGAAGGAGCTGGCCGATCTCTGCAAAAGCCACGGCCTTGTCGTCGAAGGGGCCGAACTGCGGCGCGATCTCGACCGTCTCCAGTAAGCCACGATCGCGAAAGACGGCAAGCGCATCACCACCCGCACCGCCGTCGCCGGCCAGGTCGGCCGCGTCTTCCAGGCCGCCGGTATCGCCCTGCCGCCTAATCTTCACGAATACCCCGCCTGATCCTCCCGGCCCCCGCACCGGCTGTCGTGCCAACACCGAAAATCGGTGCCGTGACCTATTGAACCATCGTCGCTTTTTCTCAGGCACGGTTGATGTTGGGCCTGAGACCGATCGCGATGATCGGGCCTCCTGAACTCGTTTGGATGGGAATGCGAACCCGCGCATCCTCTATTGCCGTTGGCGGATTGGCGAAAACGTGATCCGCGGATTGCTTGCCGTAACTATTGCCGTGTTTACCGGCTTGCTCAGCGGGTGCGGTGATGACGGCATCATCGCGCGGTTCATGCTGAAGCCGGACCACATCATCGTCGAGCGACGCCCGGACCCCGCCTACGAGAAACTCTTCCCTATTTCGTGGAACTGTGTGCGACCAGCCAATTCCGTCCCAAACTGAAGGGCGATAGCGGGGTCGCGGGCCATGGGTCGCCATCAGATAAGCCGCCCAGAACCAGGTGGTCAGCGGTAGCTTGGAATGGTGCATGATGGTGCCGGCGGTTACCGAGGTCTGCCTGCCGCACTGGGCGCATTCCCACGTCCACCGCTTGGTCTGCAACTCCCAAGCTTTCGTCTTACCGCAGCCAGAGCAAACAAAGCCGTCGGGCCAGCGCGCCGCGAAAAGGTAAGCGACGCAGGCGGCCTCATCCGGGAAGCACTGCTGGAACTCCATCAGCGAGCGGGGAAAGTCGCTCACGATAAGCCTCGCGGTAGCATGTGTTCGATGTTCGTTCCTAACACCGCCACCCATTTTCCGCCACCACTAACGCGCGGCAAGATCGGCTTGCGAGCCATCGCCGACTACGGCCTGGGACCGCAGTCGGCTGGGCCGCTTGACCGGGCCGGGACGGCAATCACGTTCGCCTGTCGGTGAAGGAGCACCGCATGATCTGCCGGTACCGCCGGACGAGCTTGCTCAACCCCTGGTGCCGCGCCGCCGGTTCCCGAGTGGGGGCTACGCCCGCCTTACGGCACGGAGATCCTGCAAGCCGACCGCGGCTGCGACTTTAACTTCCTGCGCAAACACCCGCTCACCATGAGCGAACCCGGCCGGTGATAATCAGGGTCCGAAGGTCCGTTTGGGTATAACCTTGCCGCTCCATGCAATAACGGATGGCCTCCACCGGGTCCGGAGGATCGACCGGCCAGTGTTCCCGTTCATATGCCGCGACCAGCGCCGCGAGCACGTCGAACCGATCGGCCTCGGGTGAACTCGGCTCCGGCTCCCGATCGAAGTACAGTTAGATCTCCTTGAGGGCGGCATTGCAGTCCGCTTCGGTGCGGATCGGGCGGATATCCATGGGGCGAGCCTCCTTGCCCTTTCCTCATTGACTTCGATTGCGAACTCTGCAAAATAAACCCATGATTTACGGGTATGAGCGAGTATCGTCCGACGGCCAGAGCGTCACGGCTCAGGTGGCGGAATTGAGGAAACATGGGCCGGGCAGGGTGTTTCGCGAAGTGGTAAGCGGAGCCAAGACCCGCGCGCAGCTATAACGTCAGCCAAAACACGATTTCTAGGCTCACGCTATGATAAATGATCCGACGGTGCGATCAGACATTGCTCAACAATGGGCAGCGGTGAAACTCTTAAGTTGGGGCAGCCGCCGGGCATTTCCGATACCGGGAGCGGGAGGAGATATAAATGTCATGCCCCCTGAGGAATTCTATAATCTTCCGTTCGTTCTAGATTACGCCGTTTTGGATCAGGTACTTGACGAGTTAACGGGGCAAGGTACGTTTCCGCGCCCGGTCGACTACAAACACAATAAGCCTATTCGAAGGCCGATGCTTGCCGCAAAAATGTGAGCGTCCCGTGCGCATCTTCCATGGGTGGATTACGGTATCGTCAAAACAGGTAGAATTGCCCGAAACCACGTCGCCCACGATGCGAAGCTCCTCGGCAAAATCGATTGCCTTCGATTTATTGATAGCATTGACCATGAACTTGGGGCCTGGAGCGTAATCCAACCGTCGACGACCCTCAAGCGTGGTACTCGATACGACGTGAGCCAAAGCACCATTTCGCGTCTCGGAACCCGATCACCCAAGGCCCACAATGGCAAAAAAGAAGAAGCCGAAATCACCCCGTAACCTACCTCTCGATAAAATCGATTTTGTCGCGATCTTGCACTAGATGAACGTTGCCGACGACAGGGCGGTGGCTGTTGTTACTGCAGGATTTTCTGGAAAACAACCTTGCAATGGCGATTCTTTCTCGCTTTCGTGAACTCGATCCTGCTCAACAAAAGGAATTATGCGATAAAGAACACTCGGCACTCGGTGCATTCGCAGCAAAAATTCAAGTTGGCTTTGTACTCCAATTGTTCGGAGTCCGGATACAGAGTGACCTCATAGCTATCAAACGAATTCGCAATAATTTTGCGCATCACTTAGATGTAAGATCATTTGACCATGCCGAAGTTAGCGCTGATTGCGATAAGCTCCTTTGTCCTAAGTAGCTAGAACTAAGAAAACCCGCCAAGACGTCGCTTTCGAAAACCCGTGGCTTTGGAGCGTCCGTTAAGGGCAAACAGCGACATGGCCGTGGTGCGGAAATGAAGCCTTATGTGATCTGCCACATGAACGCGAGCGTCGACGGCCGCATTCTCGGCAGCCGGTGGCGACCCGCCGAGAACCGCATGGCGGGGCTGTTCGAGCGCCTGCACGAAGAGCTCGGCGGCGGCTCCTGGCTGATCGGCCGGGTGACCGGCAGCGAATACGCCAAGGCCGATTCCTACCCCGATCACACCGACCAGACCTATCCGCGGGAACCTTGGTTCGCGCGGCGCGACGCGAAAGCCTACGGCATCGCGCTCGATGCGCAGGGCAAGATCGCCTGGGGACGGTCCGACATCGGCGGCGACCCGATCGTCGCGGTGCTGACCGAGCGGGTCTCCGACGCGCATCTGGCGGGCCTCCGCCGGGACGGCGTCTCCTACATCTTCGCCGGCGAGCAGGAGCTCGATCTGGGGCTGGCGCTGGAGATCCTGAACCGCGAGCTGGGGCTCGAACGCCTGCTGCTCGAAGGCGGCGGCGGCTCGAACGGGGCCTTTCTGCGGGCCGGCCTGATCGACGAGATCAGCGTTGCGATCTGCCCCGCCGTCGATGGAGCGAAGGGCGCGCCGAGCATCTTCGACTCCGGCGACAAGGATGCCGGCGTCGCAGCGCCGATCCGCTCAATGACCTTGGCGAGCTGCGAGGTGCTGGAGGGTGGCGCGGTTTGGCTGCGCTATCGGCTCCAAAACTGCTGATGCCTGGTGTGGTGGATTTGACGTTCCGCCCGAGTCCGTGCTCATTAAACTCAATCCCGGAGCCCCTGGTTCCGATCCACACACATCCGTTCATTCATCGAGGAGGAATGTTCATGACAAAATTGAGCCGACTCGATGTGATCCGCCTTTTAGCGTTCAGCATGCTGCTGTTGTTCTTCCCTGCGACGTCTTGGGCGCAGCAGCGCCCACCGCTTGCCGAACAGATGGCCAAGACCTTCGGCCTCGATTCGTTCGGGCAAATCGACGGAATCCGCTACACCTTCACTGCGGCACTTCCTGGTGGTGTAAAACTTTCTCGCTCATGGGAATGGAACCCAAAGACCGACACGGTCTCCTACCAGAGCAAAGATAAGTCAGGCAAACCGGTAAAGGTTACTTATCAGCGCTCGCAACTCGGCAGCCAAAGCGATGCCGTAAAGAACCAAATCGATCCGGCATTCATCAACGACCAGTATTGGTTGCTCCTCCCGTTTCACGTCATATGGGACGGCAGCGCGACGGTGACCGATACGGGCATGCACAAACTGCCCATAGGGAACGGCGCCGCTGAAAGGATCGTGATGAAATATCCTTCGCACGGCGGCTACGCGCCGGGCGACACGTGGGAACTCTATGTCGGCGCAGACAAGCGGGTCGAGCAGATGGTCTACCGCCGGGGCGGAACCGGGAAGCCCGGCATTGTGATCGCGACGTGGGCCGGCTACAAAAAGGCTGGTCCGCTCCTTGTCTCCACGGATCACCGCGGGACGGCGGACGGCAAGCCGGTGCGGATTTCCCTTTCGAATGTGTCGGTCAAACTGGCGGGATCAGACGACTGGATCAAAGCGCAATGAACAAAAGAAGGGCCGCCCGGACAGGGCGACCCTTGCCGCGCGATAATTCAGACCGGCATGCGATAAAGCCCGACGATCTTGTTGCCATCGGGATCGCGCAGATAGGCGAGATACATCTGCCCGGCAGCCCCTTGGCGCACGCCCGGCGGGTCCTCGATCGAGGTGCCGCCATTCGCAACGCCGGCGTCGTGCCACGCCTTGGCCTGTTCGGTGTTGCTCATCAAAAAGCCGATCGTGCCGCCATTGGCAGAGCAGGCAGGCTTGCCGTCGATTGGTTTCGACACCATGAAGCGCCCGCCATTGTGCGCGTAGGCCAGCCGGCCCCTGGCGTCCGGGGTAGCAGGACTGACGCCCAGCACTCCGAAGATTGCGTCGTAGAATTTCTTCGACCGGGCGATGTCGTTGCTCCCGACCATAACATGGCTGAACATTCCGTGTTCTCCTCATCAGAATCACATATGCCCGCCGTCTCCGCCTCGCAGGCAGAACACGGTTTACAGGCCGAGCACAGTATGCCGGGGCGACGATCGGCAGAGAAAACAAATCGCTCCAGTCGACCATCTGCGGCCGCCTGTGACGGCTGAGCCCCTGAAGTTGTTTCCAGAGCGAGCCGCCTCACCTTCCCATTGCTAGGCAATGGGCCCCTCCCCCGGATCCGGTCCGGGAAGGGCGGAAAGGGTAAGCGCACACGCGACTTAGTCGAGGCGTTTGTCTTCGAGGGATTTTTCGGCCTGCTCGTGTTCGCGTAGGTCTTTGGCGTGAGCGGCTTTGCTGTGGCCGAAGCGAACCCGGTTTTCCGCCGCGCGACGCTCGCCCTCGGCGCGCTCGCGCTTCTTACGGAATTTGTTGAGATTGACAATCATCGCCTTTGCCGATCCGCTTTACGAACGGTTCTTATACCAAAAGCCCGCGCGACGGCGAGCAGGCTCCGCCGGGTCGCAAAAGTGGGTTGCCGAGGTTTCTGGTATACCATATATCTTGGTCATGCCCGAATCCGGCGCGCGCCCCGTCGAAAAGATCGATCGTCCCACCCTCGACGTGCCGCGGCTGGATACGAGCGCCAGCTTTCGCAAGGAAGCCTACGCCGCGCTGAAGCGGGCGATCACCGCGATGGACATCTACGACCATCGCGCAAGAGATCAGGCTCGACGAGCGGCGGCTTTCCGACGGGCTCGGGGTTAGCCGCACGCCGATCCGCGAGGCGATGACCCTGTTGGAGCAGGAAGGCTTTGTCCGCACCCTGCCGCGCCGCGGCATCTATATCGTACGCAAGACCAAGCGCGAGATCGTCGAAATGATCACGGTCATGGCGGCGCTTGAAAGCATGGCGGCGCGGCTCGCCGCCGAACGCGCCGCCGACGCGGATATCGCCGGGCTGCGCCGCCTGATGGCCGAGTTCAGCGCCGGAAACCAAGACGAGCGACTAGACGATTATTCCGAGGCGAACATCGCCTTTCACCAGGCGATCATCAAGATGAGCGGCTGCGCGCTGCTCGCCGAAATGACCGAAAACCTGTTCATCCACATGCGCGCGATCCGCAAGATCACGATCCACCAGGACAATCGTGCAACGCGTTCGGTTGTCGACCATATGCGGATCATCGAGGCGCTCGAGCGGCGCGACCCCGAACTCGCCGAGCGGCTGGCGCGCGAGCACACGCTCGGGCTCGCCGCCCATGTCGAGCAGCATGGCGATTTTCTCGACCGGATGGGCGACGATGTTTGAGTTTCGCCGGGAAGGAAGACGATAATGCCCGATGCCCAGAATGGCTGCGAGATTGCTTCGCTGCGCTCGCAATGACCGAAACAAAAGGTGTCATTGCGAGAAGCCAAGCGACGAAGCAGTCCCGGGCCGATAATTCTTTTGCTGAAGAGAGCCGCTGATGAGCAAAGCGCTGGAAGGTGTGCGCATCCTCGATTTCGGCCATGTGCAGGCGGGGCCGACCGCGACCCAGCTGCTGGCGTGGATGGGTGCCGATGTGATCAAGATCGAGATGCCGGGGCGCGGCGACATCACCCGCGGCCAGTTGCAAGACGTGAAAGGCGCTGACAGCCTCTATTTCACGATGCTCAACTCGAACAAGCGCAGCATCACCGTCAACCTGAAGGCGCCAGGCGGCAAACGGGTTATCGAGGAGCTGGTGCGGCGCTGCGACGTGATCCTCGAAAATTTCGGGCCGGGCGTGCTCGACCGCCAGGGCTTCACCTGGGAGCGTTTCCAGGAACTGAACCCGCGGGTCATCTACGCCTCGATCAAGGGCTTTGGCCCCGGTCCCTATGTCGACTGCAAGGCCTATGAGAACGTCGCGCAATGCATGGGCGGCTCGGCGAGCACGACCGGCTGGGAGGACGGCCCACCAACCGTGACCGGGGCGCAGATCGGCGACAGCGGCACCGGCGTGCACACCGTCGCCGGCATCCTGGCGGCCCTGTTCCAGCGCGAGCGGACAGGAAAAGGCCAGCGGGTCGAAGTGGCGATGACCGACGCCGTCCTCAATCTGTGCCGGGTCAAGATGCGCGACCAGCAGCGCATCATGAAGGGCCCGCTGCCCGAATATCCGAACAAGGAATTCGGCGACGCAGTGCCGCGCGCCGGCAACGCCTCGGGTGGCGGACAGCCGGGGGCGGCATTGCGCTGCGCCCCGGGCGGCCAGAACGACTGGGTCTATGTGATCATCCAGCCGCCATGCTGGGAACCGCTGATGAAGCTCGCCGGCCGGCCGGAGCTGATCGCCGATCCGGCCTATGCGACGCCGCAGGCGCGTCTGCCGAAGATCCCCGAATGCTTCTCGATCATCGAGAAATGGACGATGACCAAGACCAAGTTCGAGGTCATGGACGCGCTGAACGAGGTCGACGTGCCGTGCGGCCCGATCCTGTCGATGAAGGACATCTACGAGGACCAATCGCAATATGAGCGCGGCTATCTGGTCGAGGTCGACCATCCGACCCGCGGCCGCTATGTCCAGGTCGGGTCGCCGATCAATCTGTCGAACTCGCCGGTCGAGGTGAAGCGCTCGCCGCTGTTGGGCGAACACACCGACGAGGTCCTCGGCTGGCTCGGCTACGGCAAGAACGAGATCGCGGCCCTGCGCGAGGAAGGGGCGGTATAGGTACGATGATCCGCCTGCCTTGTCATTGCGAGGAGCCGTCAGGCGACGAAGCGATCCGGCTCGGGGAAGCCTCCTCGCCCCAGCGCGCCGAGATCGCTTCGCTTCGCTCGCAATGACAGAGAAGAGCTAAGGAATCAGCCTTGGCAGCAACGACAAGGCACGACCGCCGCATCCATCCGGGCTCGGGCCGGCGGCGCGGCCTCGATCATCCGAAGGGCCGGCAGGTCGATCCGGCGGCCTTGGACGAGGTCCGAGCATTGCTCGGCGACCGCGAGCGGCGGCGCGATCTGCTGATCGAGCACCTGCACCTGCTGCAAGACCATTACGGCTGTCTCCACGCGCGCCATCTGGCGGCGCTCGCCGAGGAGATGCGGCTGGCCCTCGTCGAGGTCTACGAGGTCGCCTCGTTCTACGCCCATTTCGACATCGTGATGGACGACGAGAAACCGCCGCCGGTGCTGACGGTGCGAGTGTGCGACAGCCTCAGCTGCGAGCTCGCCGGCGCCGTGACCCTGCTGAGCGATCTCCAGAGCCGGCTCGGCGCTGACGTGCGCGTCGTGCGCGCCCCGTGTATGGGCGGCTGCGACAAGGCCCCGGTCGTGGCGATTGGTCACGCGTTGCACGAGCATGCGAGCCCCGGCTCGGTCGCCTCCGCGATTGCCGCCGGTGAGACGCATGCGCCTGTCCCGGAATTTGTCAGCCTCCACAGCTACCGCGTGGAGGGCGGCTATCACCTGCTGCAAGCTTGCCTGGCGGGCGAGCGCACCCGTGATCAGGCGACCGAAGCCCTCGAGCATTCCGGCCTGCGCGGGCTCGGCGGCGCCGGTTTTCCGACCGGCCGTAAGTGGCGGCTGGTAAGCCAGGAGCCCGCGCCCCGGCTGCTGGCGGTCAATGGCGACGAGGGCGAGCCCGGCACCTTCAAAGACCGCTACTTTCTCGAAACCGACCCACACCGCTTCCTGGAGGGCATGCTGATTGCCGCCTGGGTGGTCGAGGCCGCCGAGATCTACGTTTACCTGCGCGACGAGTACCCGCAGTGCCTCGCGATCCTCGAAAGCGAGATTGCAGCGCTGACGGCGGCGGGGCTGTCGCCGCGTGCAAAGATCCATCTTCGCCGAGGCGCGGGCGCTTATATCTGCGGCGAAGAATCGGCGATGCTCGAATCGATCGAGGGCAAGCGCGGATTGCCGCGACAGCGCCCGCCGTTTCCGGCCCAGGTCGGGCTCTTCGGCCGTCCGACCCTGTGCAACAACATCGAGACGCTCTATTGGGTGCGCGACATCGTCGAAAAGGGCGCCGACTGGTTCACCGGGCAGGGCCGCAACGGGCGCAAGGGGCTGCGCACCTTCTCGGTCTCCGGCAGGGTGCGCGAGCCGGGGGTCAAGCTGGCCCCTGCCGGGATCACCGTCCGCCAGCTGATCGACGAGTTCTGCGGGGGCATGGCCGACGGCCACGCGTTCAAGGGGTATCTGCCGGGCGGCGCCTCGGGTGGCATATTGCCGGCAGCGATGGCCGACATTCCGCTCGATTTCGGCACGCTCGAACCGCATGGCTGCTTTACCGGGTCGGGTGCGGTTGTCGTGCTGTCCGACCAGGACGACATGAAGGCAGTGGCGCTGAACCTGTTGCGCTTTTTCGAGGATGAGAGCTGCGGCCAATGCACGCCCTGCCGCGCCGGCACCGAAAAGGCGGTCAAGCTGATGACCGCGCCGCATTGGGACGAAGCACTGTTGCAGGAATTGACCCGCGTCATGAGCGACGCCTCGATCTGCGGCCTGGGCCAGGCTGCGATGAACCCGGTCAAGCAAGTGCTGAAGCATTTCCGCGCGGATCTGGCATGACCGCAGCCCGCCAGTTGGTGCATCGTGGACACTCTATCAGGGGTTGTTCGGGCAAGACGGACAGCGATGCGCTTTAAGTCGCAAGAGGACGCAGATAAATTTCAGAAGCAGATCACCCAAACGGCGCTGCGGTGGGGGCGTCCCGCATGGTGGTATGATTGGAAACAACCATTCGAGCAGTTGTCAATGTCTGGGGCGTCCTGCTTCGTTCTAAGGTCAAAGACAAAGTGCTTTGGCGTGACGGCAGCCCATGTGGTAGAAGCGATTATGGAAGCTAGGAGTCGTACGGCGTCTTTAGATTGCCGCATCGGGTTGATGCCACTTTACCTCCCAGCCGTTATTATCGATTGGGATCAAAAACTCGACATAGCTACGTTTGCTATCTCTGATCAGCAAGTCAGGAACTCTGGAATACAACCATTCGACATTTCGGTTCGTTGGCCGCCTCCAGAAGGTCTGGTGGCAAGGCAAATGCCAATCCAGCTTGTCGGCTTTCCGGAGCAGTTGAGGGAGATCGACTATGCAGGTCACTCAGTGGCTTGTCGGGCCTACGGTGCGTTGGCATTGGTTGAAGACTACAGCGATCGAGAGATCATCACGATTTACGATCCCAAGCAGTGCGTTGGCGAACCGAGCCCTCTGCCACTCGGATTCAATCTCAGCGGGTGCAGCGGAGGCTCGGCGGTGATCCATCAGACGTTGAACAAGATACACCGCTGGTATCCAGTCGGCATGATCTTACGTGGTCCGAAGGACTCCGAAGGCGATGCCACAATGTTTGATATGATCCGCGTTCGGAGGATCGACTGTATCGATGAGGAAGGTAGGATAGGTTACGCGAACACCGGGTGGCTCCCCTCTCAACACGGTGGCGTCTGACGAGTGTGACGGCCGAATGAAAGTAAGAGATGTGACATGACCGATCCGATCCGCTTTTTTCTTGACGGCGCCGAGGTCTCGGCCGAGCCCGGCGAGACGATCTGGCAGGTCGCCGACCGGCGGGGCACCGAGATCCCGCATCTGTGTTGGCTGCCCAAGCCCGGCTACCGCGCCGACGGCAATTGCCGCGCCTGCATGGTCGAGATCGAGGGCGAGCGGGTGCTCGCCGCCTCCTGCGTGCGCCAGCCGACGCCAGGGATGAAGGTCCAGACGTCAAGCGAGCGCGCCAAATTTTCGCGCAAAATGGTGTTCGAACTGCTGGTCGGGGACCAGCCGGCGCGGGTGGCGGCGCACGATCCGAACTCGCGCTTCTGGCAATGGGCCGACCGGCTCGAGGTGAAGGAGAGCCGCTTTCCGTTGCACGCACCGCCGATCGCCGGACCGCAGCCATCCGGCGATGGCGGTGCAGCTCGATGCCTGCATTCAGTGCAATCTGTGCGTGCGCGCCTGCCGCGAGGTCCAGGTCAACGACGTGATCGGCATGGCGGCGCGCGGCCATCATGAGAAGATCGTGTTCGATTTCGACGATCCGATGGGCAGCAGCACCTGCGTCGCCTGTGGCGAATGTGTGCAGGCCTGTCCGACAGGCGCTCTGATGCCGGCGACCTTGGTCGATGCGAACGGCGTCTACGCCAACGCACCCGACCGCGAAGTCGACAGTGTGTGCCCCTATTGCGGCGTCGGTTGCCAGCTGACCTACAAGATCCGCAACGACCGCATCGTCGCCGTCGAGGGCAAGGACGGCCCCGCCAACCACAACCGGCTCTGCGTCAAGGGCCGCTTCGGCTTCGACTATGCCCACCACCCCGACCGGCTGACCGAGCCGCTGATCCGCAAGGAAGGGGTATCGAAACACGACACCGATATCGACCCGGCGAACCCGTACACGCATTTCCGCAAGGCGAGCTGGGAGGAAGCGCTCGACCGAGCCGCCCAGGGTCTCGTGCGCATCCGCGATCGCGACGGCCGCCGCGCACTGGCCGGCTTCGGTTCTGCCAAAGGGTCGAACGAGGAAGCCTACCTGTTCCAGAAGCTGGTGCGCACCGGCTTTGGCAGCAACAATGTCGATCACTGCACGCGGCTATGCCACGCCTCCTCGGTCGCGGCCCTGATGGAGGGGATCGGGTCAGGCGCAGTGACGGCGCCCTTCACCGCGGCGCTGGATTCCGACGTCATCATCGTCATCGGCGCACGGCCGACCGAGAACCATCCCGTCGCCGCCACCTTTTTCAAGCAGGCGGCCAAGCGCGGCGCCAAGGTGTTTGTCATGGACCCGCGCGGCCATACCCTGGTGCGCCACGCAACGAGGACGTTGCGCTTCAATCCCGGGCGTGACGTGGCGATGTTGAACGCGCTGCTTCACACGATCATCGAGGAGGGCCTGACCGACCGCCAATACATCCAGGCGCACACCGAAGATTACGAGAAACTGCGCGAGCACATCCGCGATTATTCGCCGGAAAAGATGGCTGACATCTGCGGCATCGACGCCGCGACCCTGCGCGATGTCGCCCGCACTTATGCCCGCGCCGAGCGCGCGATCATCTTTTGGGGCATGGGCATATCGCAGCATGTCCACGGCACCGACAATGCGCGCTGCCTGATCGCGCTGGCGATGGTCACCGGGCAGGTCGGCCGGCCGGGCACCGGCCTGCATCCATTGCGCGGCCAGAACAATGTCCAGGGCGCCTCGGATGCCGGGCTGATCCCAATGGTCTATCCCGATTACCAGTCGGTCGCGAACCCTGACATCCGGGAGAAATTCGAGGCGCTGTGGCAGACCGAGCTCGACGACAAGCCCGGGCTGACCGTGGTCGAGATTATGGACGCGGTCCATCGCGACGAGATCAAGGGCATGTACATCATGGGCGAAAACCCGGCGATGTCGGACCCCGATGTCCAGCACGCCCGCGACGCGCTGGCCCATCTCGAACATCTCGTCGTGCAGGACATCTTCCTGACCGAGACCGCGAAATACGCCGATGTCGTGCTGCCGGCCTCGGCCTGGCCGGAGAAGGACGGCACCGTCTCCAACACCAACCGCCAAGTGCAGATCGGCCGTCGTGCATTGCCGATGCCGGGGAATGCGCGCGAGGATCTGTGGATCATCCAGGAGATCGCGCGGCGGATCGGGCTCGACTGGTCGTATACCCATCCGCGCGACGTGTTCGCCGAGATGAAACTGGCGATGCCGTCGCTCGACAACATCACCTGGGAGCGGCTCGAACGCGAGAGTTCGGTAACCTATCCCTGCGATGCCCCGGACAAACCCGGCAACGAGATCGTCTTTGGCGACGGCTTCCCGACCCCTTCGGGCCGCGCCAAGCTGGTGCCGGCGGCGATCATTCCGCCCGCCGAGGAGCCCGATGCGGATTACCCGATGGTGCTGACGACCGGCCGCCAGCTCGAACATTGGCACACCGGCGCGATCACCCGTCGCGCGAGCGTGCTCGACGAGCTCGAACCCGAGGCGGTCGCCAGCCTTGCGCCCGCCGAACTGCGCCGGCTCGGCATATCGGCGGGCGAACCGGTGCGGGTCACCACCCGCCGCGGCACGATCGAACTGAAGGCGCGCGCCGACAGCGCCGTGGCGCCGGGTCAGGTGTTCGTTCCGTTCTGTTATGCCGAGGCCGCCGCCAACATCCTGACCAACCCGCAGCTCGACCCCTTCGGCAAGATCCCCGAATACAAATTCTGCGCCGCCAAGGTCGAGCCGGTTGTGATCCCGGCAGCCGCCGAGTAGCTCCGCCCGGGATTGCTTCACTTCGTTCGCAATGACGATAAGGGTTGTCATTGTGAGGCGCGTAGCGCCGAAGCAATCTCGCCACAGCAAATCGGGCATTGCCGACTGCCGGCCGCGCTGTTCTTTGTCTTGCTCACCGGCTGCGCCGCTCCACCGGCACCGCCCCCATCGTCGCAACCCTCTCCGTACGTCTGCCTATTGCCGGTGGAACAACGGATGCTCGTCGCCGAGCTGTTCTTCGGCCGCAGCATAAAGGGGCGCGGGCCGCTGACCGACGCCGAATGGGCCGATTTTGCGGCGCAAACCGTCACGCCGAATTTCCCCGACGGCTTCACCGTGTTCGACGGCGAGGGCCAATGGCGCAACCCTCGGACCGGGAACATTGCCCGCGATCCGACCAAGATCTTGCTGGTCGCGGCCAAGCGAAACCCCGATCTCGCGCGCCGGCTATCGGCGGTGATCGACGCCTACAAGACCAAGTTCCACCAGCAATCGGTCGGCCTGATCACCCGCAACTCCTGCGCTGCATTCTAGCGCCGGATTTTGACAGTATGTCTTCAAAAAACCGCTCTGATCGTCGAAGCCATTTGGCTCGCGAACGAGAATGGTGCCGAGATCGAAGCGGAACCCGTCGACATGAGTCTCGGTCACCCGATAGCGCAGGCTGTCGGTAACCATTTGGATGACCCGCATGTGGCTCAGGTTTAGCGTGTTTCCGGTGCCGGCGTCGTTGATGTAGTACCGTGGCTGATCGGGCATCAGGCGATAATAGGAGGCGTTGTCGATGCCCTTGAAAGACCGGGTCGGGCCACGCTCGTTGCCTTCCGCGGTATGGTTGTAGACGACGTCGAGGATCACCTCGAGCCTGGAATCGTGGAAGCGCGCTACCATCTCCTTGAATTCTCGCAAGGTCTGTTCCCGCTCATGCGTATAGCGTGGGTCGGGAGCAAAGAAGCCAATCGTGTTGTAGCCCCAATAGTTGGTCAGGCCTCGTTCGAGCAGATAGCTATCATTGATGAAGGTGTGGATTGGCAAAAGCTCGACCCGAGATCACGCCGAGCGATTTTATGTAATCGACTACCGCCTTGTTGCCGAGCCCCTCGTAGGTCCCGCGGTGCGCTTCCGGCACCTCGGGATGGAGCTTGGCAAAACCACGCAAATGCGGATCAGACAGAATGGTTCGATCCCAAGGGACCGCGACCGCCGGGCGCGCCCTTCCAGTCGAAATTGGGATCGACGACCACGCATTTAGGCATAAACGGCGCTGTCGCGCTCATCAAAACTCGTGTCGTCACCCAATTCCATCACGTAACCAAAGATCGCCGGATCCCATTTTAGCTGTTAGCGTCCTTGGTGGTGGTGGAAATTCGAGGGTGAGCGCGCGCCGGGCGCAATGCCCGATTACATGGAGCCCGGCGCGCGCGTGAGCGACGGGTGGTCACCGGGGAGGGTCGGCTAAGGTGGCGTTGTAACACCCATCCCAAGCCTACCGAGGACCCGATGACCGATGAGAGAATGGCGCTGGCCGAGCTGCTGCAGAAGAGCGGCGATGGCGATTTTCTGCGAGCCGTGGCGGAGGCGGTACTGCAAATTCTGATGGAAGCCGATGTCGAAGGCGTGATCGGCGCCGGGCGGCACGAACGCTCCGCCGAGCGGCTCAATTACCGCAATGGCTATCGCGAGCGCAGCCTCGACACCCGGCTCGGCTCGCTTCAGCTGAGGATCCCCAAGCTACGCCAGGGCTCGTATTTCCCGCCCTTTCTGGAGCCGCGCAAGACCGCCGAGAAGGCGCTGGTCACGGTGATCCAGGAGGCTTGGATCGGCGGCGTCTCGACCCGGCGGGTCGACGAGCTGGTCCAGGCGATGGGGCTGTCCGGTATTTCGAAGAGCCAGGTCTCCAAGCTGTGCAAGGACATTGATGAACGAGTCAACGCTTTCCTCGACCGGCCGATCGACGGCGAATGGCCGTATTTGTGGCTCGACGCCACCTACCTCAAAGTCCGCGACGGCGGCCGCATCGTCTCGGTCGCCGCGATAATCGCGGTGGCGGTCACGACCGAAGGCCGGCGCGAGATCATCGGCCTTGGCATCGGTCCTTCGGAGGCCGAGCCGTTCTGGTCGGCTTTCCTCAAGGGCCTGGTCAAACGCGGTCTCAAGGGCATCAAGCTGGTGATCTCCGACGCTCATGACGGCCTGCGCCACGCGATCACTCGCGTGCTCGGAGCGACCTGGCAAAGGTGCCGCGTTCATTGGATGCGCAATGCCTTGGCGCACGTACCCAAAGGCCAGCACACCATGGTCGCCGCCGCGATCCGCCAGGCCTTTCTGCAAGCCGATGCCGAGGCCGCGCATCAGACCTGGCGCCATGTTGCCGATCAGCTGCGGCCGCGCTGGCCCAAGCTCGCCGCGCTGATGGACGACAGCGAGCACGATGTGCTGGCCTACATCACCTTCCCGGCCCAGCATCGCACCAAGCTGCATTCGACAAATCCGTTGGAGCGGCTGAATAAGGAAGTGAAACGGCGCGCTGATGTCGTCGGCATCTTCCCCAATGAGGCCAGCATCACTCGGCTGATCGGCGCCGTCCTGCTCGAGCAGAACGATGAGTGGCTACTCCAGTGCCGTTACATGCAGATCGAGGGAATGGCTGAGCTGACGCTGCCGCTAATCGACGCCGATCCGGCCAAACTTCCACCACTGGCCGCCTGACCGATGGCCACCTCAAACTCCGCTCCGATTTACACCTCCTTGACGGACACGACCTTTTAGCTCGCGGAAATGACCCCTGGCATAGGGGTCGAGCAAGAGCTTGGTCGGATTGAAACAGTGACCTTGGTCCGGCTCGTAAGGCGGCCGTGCACGCGATAGCCGTAGATTGTGCCCCGCGCAACCCCTGGCACGTAGCCGTGCCAGATCTCATCGGTCTATTCCGGCAGGTCGAACGGCAGCCCTAGGCAGTGCGGGCTCACAGACGCCCTTCACGGGCTCGCTCTAGCACGGTTGGCATGCTGAAGGCTGCGGCCAAGACCGCAGATCACACCGTTGCCAAATGTCCGGTAGGTCGGCCCTCTGTGAATGTCGGCAGGGGCCCAATAACCCAGTTCCGTGCTAAGTCGACAGCCGCAGTTAAGCTTTTTCGGCAGCGATCTTACCCTTCGCCTTTTCAATTCCCTCCTCGGCTTGCTCGACGCCAAATTCCACTTCTCGAAGCGCACCCTCGCCGATCCCGCTTCGGATGGCAATTCGGGCGAAGCTTTCTTTCATTTGATCAAGTTCTGCCTCTGTCAAATCTTCAAGCGTCAGGAGCTTGTTACGGGCAGCTTCGCTCACTCGGATCAACTCATCCAGTTTGAGCTGAACCGCGGCACTGTCGCGGTTCTGCGTGTTCTGGATTAAAAACACCATCAGAAACGTGACGATGGTGGTGCCCGTGTTGATGACGAGCTGCCAAGTGTCGGAGTAATTGAACACCGGCCCGGTTATCGCCCAAACGAGAACGATCGCAAATGCCAGGCCGAACGTTAGGGGTCGACCACACTGACGAGAAGTCCATTGGGCGGCATGTGAAAAGAACTGCGAAGCCGACATGGTGCGCTCCGGTCAATTGCGTTCAGCGCAGCAAGGGAAATAGAGCCGAAATGCCGCACCGCACCCGACGTCGCTATCGACGCGGATGAAGCGCGCGATGCGCTCACCAATCCGTACATCTGCGCGAGCCCAAGGTTCCCCTGCCCGTGAGAAAGGGTTCGAGGATCGTGTTTTGGTAAGGGTGTGTCCGAAATGTGACCAGGCATACAGGAATTGAGATGGCGGCGGAAACCCTACAACACGCCTTCGAGGCGTTCGCGGAACCCCGCAAACTTGCCCGAGGTTTCTCAATTTGATGTCGATCTTGCCGAAGGCTTTCCGCCGTGACGCGAACGCAGACAAGGCTCCTAACGGTTGGCAGACCCCATCCGGTGGCATCCATTATCGATTTGAGGGCACGCCGTTCCTTCAGGTTGCCGATCGGGAATGATAATGAAGACCTTCTCTGCGGTGCCTGCGGCACGGTTGTGCTGGCGGGTTGGTTTCGATCGTCCACCGCCAAACGCCACGTCGTCGATAGCCAAATCTTGATCAGGTGCGGTAGGTGTCGGGTCTATAACGTTGTGGCGACCGCAAGGTTGGCTGAGGAGCCGCGAGAGGCTCTGGCCATGGTCCATAATCGGCTGAAGGGCCTCTACATGCGTAGCTCATCAGCCGGTGCGGCTGCGGAATGTCACTTTGGAACCGCGCCAACGACAACTACCCGACTCTGCGCCTTCGTCGTGATTGCCATTTCCGATAACGATTCTGGGATGTCGGCGGCAATCTTGAAACGTGCCTTCGAGCCGTTTTTCGCGACGACGGCAGAGGATACGGTAACGAAAGTTCGGGGATTTGGGCAATGTGTTCGGCAGCTTGAGAGCAGCCCCTGCTGTCAACCCCCAACATCTGCTAGCCACTCTCGAACAACCATTGGGACGAGAGTGCCGACCGCAATCGGGTGCATTCAAGCGTATGAGCGCTTTATCGAATTGGCCCTTGGGCTGTCGCATAAGTAAGGCGCCGCCCCCGATCCATCGTTATGCGGTCTGAAGCTGACGCCGTATGTGCGTGGCACAGAACACCGCCAACTGAAAGTCGGCGATCGACCGCCCACCACCCGTCATGCTGCCGCACCGATCAGCTTGGGCAGGCGAACAAGATTGTAGGCAGCCATGGCGAAGGGTCAGTTGGCGGGAGCGTGATCAGACCGTCGGCGGGCTGCGAAAGACGCGGCACAAAGGTGTCGACGACGTCGGCTGGGCCTTCACCCAACCCCGACGATCCGCTGCGGCCCCGGTCGGGCACCCGGAAATTCCCGTCATCTCACCCTTTCCACCGCCCGGGCCTACCCGTAAACCGCAAGCAAATCCGCGTTCTTTCGCAGTCTGTTAATGGCTAAAGCGGTGGATATCAGTCCTGGCCACACCGGCCTATCGCCGCCACACCCGATCAAAACGGGGGTTCAATTCCACAAAGCTCTTATGCCTCGCGATCCATTCCCCCGCTTTCGCCTCGGTGCTGAAGCTACTCATCGTGGTTGGATAGCTGCCGGGTATGACGATCTCGACGCCGAAGCTCCCATCTTTCAACTGAACAGTGCGGTAGGTCGCCCCAGCGTGAGGGTGCGTCATCGTCATGGTCTCTATATGGCGTGCTAAGGGGCGATCAGAAAGACGGCGTCAATGATCGTTGAAGCGCCATCCGCCGGCTAGACAATTGTCGCGCCAAAAGGGGCCTTGTCCCCACCCGTCGCCGCTACCAGCTTCAGAGGGGCTGAGTTCCGCCGCTATATCGCTGCGGCGCTCAGCTCACCCGAAAGCACAAAATGATGATCAGCGAACGCTATCGACGCGTCGACGTCGTCGCGACGCGGCAAGAGGATCAAACCTGGCTAGCACGCGCTGGAGATCTGCAGCTTCCCTTTCGTTATCCGACGGCAGAGGACGCCTTGAGAGAGGCCAGGGCCCATGTTGACGGTCGGGCAGGTTGGCATGCCAAAAACCACTGAAAAATACATCGCAGTTGTGCATTACGAGGCTGGCGATCCGTCTGCGACTGTCTTTCCGATTGACGACACCGCCCGACAGGCCATCGCCGCCGCGAAAGGCGAGGAACCGGATGATGACTTTGTGTCCTTTCCTGCGACTGCCGCGCTAGCGGCGCAGATCGCCGAGGGGCGTAGGCTCTATGCAAGGTTGGAAGATGGACAGGCATATGGCGAGGACGAGCAAACGCCCAACGACTTACTGAACGACCCGAATTTATAGGGCCGTGAGAAGATCGGGTGCGAGGTACGGCGAAGGCTGAGCCCAGCGGCGCCCGGCCCGAAAAACCTTTGCAAAGCCCCCAGCTACTGCGCGTTGGCCGGCCTAGCCCATTCGGTCTGGACCGGGGCGGCTTGCGGCGCTGCTCTAGCTCTTCGGCCATTCTTCGCGTGTACTCAAATATTTCCCAATTTGGCATCGGAGTTTTGAACCAGTCGAGGAATTCGGCGGTCGAACCGACTTGGTCGTCGCGCTTGCCCCTACGGAAAGTAGTCATTTCACTCAGGTATTCGGCGAGCCACGGTGCGGTCTCGGGAAGGCGGACAAAGCCGCTCTCGATCATCGCGGTCTGGGTGTGCAGGCGCATGATCTTGTCGCCATCGGGCCGGTAACGGGTGACGCCGTGGCAGCCATCGATAATCAGTTCTTGGATCGGCTGGGTCTCCGAGGCCTTATCCTCGATCAGTACGACATTAGCATTGTAGAGGCTCTGCTGGTCGCGCACCGCGCGTTCAAGTGACGGGTATTCGAGCCGCCGCCGGAACAGGCCCGTCAAGTAGAGGTTTTGCCGTTGATGCCCCACGTGGTGCAGACGCTGTAGTCGCTGAGCTCCGTTGCCTTGTTTGCGGTGTCCCAACTCTGGACGATCTGCTCGAAGCGCTCCGGTTGGTCCTTGGCGCAGAAGCGCTCGAACCAGTCGGCCTTGACCACGCCGCCGCCGAGGGGGGCCGGGGATTGCTGATACTGGCCGGCGAAATTGTATTCGCCGAGGGTGCGGCGGATATGGTCGAGGGTGGTGATCGGCTCGCGCGCCGGATGCAAGGCCTCGCCGCGGCGGCGTGTGAAACGTCTGGGTCCCTGGATCGTCTCGATCTCGTGCAGGTCGTCGGTTTCGGCGATCGCCGGGAAGGACACCACCTCCCACGGCTCCTGGGATACCCTGCTCGCCATCCAAAATTCCCTGTTCGGGTGCGTAGGGAATTTGATCCGCAAGCCTCTGGCATCGCTTATCATTTCTGGGGGTTCGAGGCTCGAGGTCCGCCGATCGCGCAACATTCCCAGTATCTTCCCAGGTAACAGCGAAATTGGGGCAACGGAGACGGGTTCGCTCAAGACTGACCGCCCAGCCAGTCTATCTCAATGCTTTCGGCGATTTGAGAGAGCTGGCGAGATGCGGCGGAAAGTGCCGCAATTCCCGCTGGTTTGCGCTGCTGCTCGGGGCGCCGGGCCAGTCAAGAGAGGGGCGAACCGGCGAAACAGCGCGCGATGCCGCGGAATATCTCTGTCGGCGGCGGCGTCCATCTGGGGAAAGACCATCAGCCGCACCGGATCGTCTGCGTTGTATCCGCAGCTGAATAGGTACGCCGCCATTAGTTGACTCAGTCAATGAATTGGTTGACGATCGCACCCGTCGAATCAATTCGGGTGCGAGGCGATGAAAATGGTCGAGACCGCTTTCGATCGGCGTATTGCCGATCTACGCCGGTTCAATCGTTTTTATACGCAGAAGATCGGTGTGCTGGTGGAAGGGTTGCTGGAAAGCCCGTTTTCGTTGACCGAGGCTCGGGTGCTCTATGAGCTCGCCCGCGAGGGGCAGTCGACGGCCACGCGTCTCGGCGCGCAATTGGGGCTGGATCCCGGATATCTGAGCCGGATCCTGCGTAGTTTCGAGCGGCGCGGGCTGATTCGCCGGACCCCGTCGCAGTCCGATCGGCGGCTGGGGCTGTTGTCGCTGACGGCACAGGGGCAAACCGCCTTCGCTCCGCTCGACGCCCGCTCGCACGACCAAATCGGCACCATGCTGCGCGATCTGACGGAGGACGAGCAAATCCGGCTTGTCGCGGCGGCGCGGACGATCGAGCGCCTGCTCGATCCCGATTCTGAAGACCGAGCGCCCTATCTGCTGCGGCCGCATCGGCCGGGCGATCTGGGTTGGGTCACCCAGCGCCATGGCGCGCTCTACGCGCGGGAATACGGGTGGGACATTCAGTTCGAGGCGCTGGTCGCCGAGATCGTGGCGAAATTCATCCGGACCTTCGATCCGCGGCGGGAATGCTGCTGGATCGCCGAGAAAGACGGCGAGAATGTCGGTTCGGTGGTTCTCGTCGAAGAAGCGGCGGCCGTGGCGAAGTTGCGGCTGCTGCTGGTCGAGCCGAAGGCGCGCGGGTTGGGGATCGGGGTGCGGCTGGTGCAGGAATGCCTGTGTTTTGCCCGTCAGGCGGGTTATCGAACCGTCCGGTTGTGGACTAACAGCGTGCTGATCGCCGCCCGCCGCCTTTATGAAAGGGAGGGATTTCGCCTCATCGAGGCGCAGCCGCATTTCAGCTTCGGCCACGAGTTGATTGGCGAGACCTGGGAATTGGCGCTTTGACCCGGTGCCACCCGATTAAAGCCCCGACAGGCCCGCCGACGAGGTCTGCTGGATGACCTCGGTCGAGCCGTCCCAGATCATGCGCAGGGCCACAAAGGTAATGACGCCGAGCCCGACCCATGAAATCCAGAAATGGCGCTCAAGCAAGCGCGCGATGTAGTTAGAGGCGATACCCATCAGCGCGACGGAGAGTACCAGCCCGAAGGCCAATACCCAAAAATGATCGCGTGCGGTTCCCGCCACCGCGAGCACGTTGTCCAGCGACATCGACACGTCAGCCAGAACAATTCGCCCTAATGCCTGCGCGGCGCTCTTTTTCCGGACGGGCGGCCGGCACTCCCCCCTGACCGTGAGTAGCTGATCGTTGGTCGGCGTCGCGCGTATCTCGCGGTACATTTTCCACGACACCCACAGCAGCAGAATGCCACCGGCCAAGGTCAGCCCGATGATCACGAGCAGCTGCGCCGCGAAATACGCAAACAGGATGCGCAGCGCGGTGGCGATGGCGATGCCGAACAGGATGACCCGCCGGCGCTGCTCGACCGGCAGGCCCGAGGCTGCCATTCCGACGACGACCGCGTTGTCGCCAGCGAGCACCACGTCGATGATGACGACCGACAGCAGCGCGCCGAGTTGATTAACCTCGATCAGCACCCTCGCCACATAGGCACTGCTTCATGCAGCGTCGAGGCCGCCCTTCCGTGATAGACGCCAGCAGCGTGCCGATCGTTCTACCTGCCGCATTTCGGATGCGTTTCCGCCGGGCTTGCCGCCTGGGCGACCGCGTAGTCATGGAAACCTTTGGAATCGAGAGTGCTGGCCATTTTTTCGAGATCGACCGCCTTCTGACATATGACCGCCGTCGACTGCACCCCTTGCTGCAGCGAGAGCTCGTTAGCCAGGCTGGTGTTCCAGGCATCGAACTCGCCCTGGGCGTTGCGGGCCCCATCCCGTCGAAAATGAGCGATCATGATTTTCTGGTAGCGGATGATCGCGGCCGTGTTGCGCGCACGAAACTCGCCATACACGGTGTCCCGGCAGGCGGAGCTAATCACCATCAGATTGGTCTGGAACCTAATCGCCTGCTCTGCCTCCAAATCTGCCGCCGAATAGCAATGCCTGTCGGCAGCCAACGCACCCTGAAGCGACGCCGCTGCAAAGATCGCGGCGGCCAAGATGGCTTTTCTCATCGCCTTCCCCCAAATATCCCCTACAACCACCACAGGATACGCAGTCAGCTAGCATGTTCAAGAGAAACCATTCGGGCTGGCGTCTTACCGCCGCTCGATCAGCAGCAGAACCCCTCGTAATCCAGGGTAACGCAGCGTTATCTTCCAACCTTTGATTGATCAAGACGTGCCTCGCGCGACGCCCGGGGCCGGTGGCAGTCTGATCTCAAAAGTCCGCCGCGAATTTTTGTTTATAAACTGTTGGTAATCTCATGATGGGCGCCAAGCAATGGAACCACCGATGATTGTGCTGTTCACCGATTTTGGCCTCTCGGGGCCCTATACCGGCCAGGTCAAGGCGGTGCTGCATCAGCTCTCTGCCGGGGTTCCGATCGTCGATCTGTTTGCCGACTTGCCTGCCGCAAAGCCCAAACCCGCGGCTTATCTGCTGGCCACCTACGGCCCGTGGTTCCCTCCTGGGACAGTGCTGATGGCGGTCGTCGATCCTGGGGTCGGCGGCGCCCGCGCCGCGGTCGTCGTCGAGGTGGATGGGCGCCCGCGCCGCGGTCGTCGTCGAGGTGGATGGGCGCTCCTACGTCGGTCCCGATAATGGCTTGTTCGAGATCGTTCTGCGCCGCGCCGGCGCCCTCAAAACCTCCGAGATCCTGTGGCGGCCCGACAGGCTGTCGGCAAGCTTTCACGCACGCGATCTGTTCGCTCCGGTGGCGGCACGGCTTGCCGCCGGCACGTTGCCAGCAAGGGCCCTGCGCGGCGCGGGGATCAGCCGGCTGCCCGATTGGCCGGACGACTTGCCCGAGATCGTCTATATCGACAGCTACGGAAATGCCATGACCGGGCTACGCGCCGCGATTCTGCCCGAAAAGAGCGAGCTTGCCGTCAAGGGACGAGTGCTGACCCGCGCCCGCACCTTTTCCGACGCGCCGCCAGGCGCGGTTTTTTGGTACGAGAATTCGAACGGGCTCGCCGAGATCGCGGTCAATGCAGGCCGCGCCGACAGCGCGCTGAGCCTTTCCATCGGAACTCCGGTCTCGGTGCTGCCGTAATCGGCGCTATGGCCACGTCGTCACGACGGCGGCGCGGCGACCTTGATTCCCGGCGGGACTCTGAGCTCGCGCTATGGCCACGTCGTCACGACGGCGGCGCGGCGACCTTGATTCCCGGCGGGACTCTGAGCTGACGTCGGCGCTGCGCCCGATGGACCAGCCCGACGCCGCAGGCGATGGCGACAAACACACCCAGCATCGCTAAGCTGAACGAGCGGGCGAGATCGCCGAGAACCGCGCGAAATGCGTGGCCGAGAAAATAGCCGACAGCAATGAAGTTCGCCGCCCACAGTGCGGCCGCCAGGAAATTCAGCGCCAGGAAGCGCTTGCCGCGGATGGCGCTCATCCCCATGGCGAAAGACGAGAAATTGCGCACCCCATAAATGAAACGAAACGACAGAATGAAGCCGGTGTTGTAGCGCTCGAGCCAGCGCAGCGCCGCCTCGACGCCAAACCGCCAACGGGGGAAACGGTCGAGCAATCTCGAGCCGAAATGGCGACCAACCCAGAAACAGCTCTGGTCCCCGACGAAGCTGCCGAGCCCGGTTGCTGCCACTAGCAGAAAAGGATTGAGCATCCCCTGCGCCGCAGCAAAACCGGCAAAAAGCACAACCGTCTCGCCTTCGAGAAAAGTCCAGATGAAAGCGATCAGGTAAAACCAGGCGCCATGTTCCGCGATCAGCCGATTTATCTCCATACCCCCAACGGTTCCGGCTGACGCAAGCGGCGCGGCTCCCCTCCGATCGTCGCCATGCTAGGTCTTTCAGCGATGACAGTCGAGCAGAATTACCGCAGTCACAAGATCTTAATCTCAGACTAACGAAGGAATGTTTGCCCTCGGACCATCGAGTACCAAAATTCGCAAATGCTGGTGACAGCATTGAGCCCGATGTCGGCTATCGGCGGGCGCCAGGATGGCGTTGACGGCCGGTCGCATCGGGATCAGCTTTCCCAGCTAGCGGAGCGCCGGTGCCGGCGGTCTGGAGGGATCATGGCAGGGTTGTATTTCGAGGAGTTCGAAGAGGGGCAGGTCTTCGAGCATGCGATCAGCCGCACCGTCACCGAGATGGACAACGTGCTGTTCAGTACTCTGACGATGAACCCGCAACCGCTTCATCTCGATGCGGAATTCGCCAAATCCACCGAGTTCGGCCAACGCCTGGTCAACAGCTTGTTCACTCTCGGCCTGGTCATCGGCATCAGCGTCGGCGAGACGACGCTCGGCACTACCGTCGCCAATCTTGGAATGAGCGACGTGCGCTTTCCAAAGCCGGTGTTCCACGGCGACACTTTGCGGGCGCGCACAATCGTGCGCTCGAAACGCAAGAGCCAATCGCGCCCCGACGCCGGCATCGTCGAGTTCGAACATCAGGGCGTCAACCAGCGGGGCGAGACCGTCGTGATCTGCCGGCGCGCCGGTCTAATGAAATGCCGGCCCTCGGATAAGGCGGAGGAGTGAATGCGGTCCTTTCTGTTCGTTCCGGCCGATAGCGAGCGCAAGCTCGCGCGCGGGCCCGAATCGGGGGCCGACGCGCTGATCCTCGACCTCGAGGATTCGGTCGTGCCGGCGAACCGACCGGTGGCACGCCGCCTGGCGCGCGCCTTTCTTGACGCGACCGGTTCTGCCGGCTTTCGCCGCTGGGTGCGGATCAACCCGCTGGTGAGCGGCGCCGCCCTCGACGACCTCGCCGTGATCGTGCCCGGAAAGCCCGAGGGCACCTGTTGCCCAAATGCGTACCGGACGATCTGCGCACGCTCGACCATTACCTGTCGGCGTTCGAGACTGCCGCTGCCTTGCCGCTAGGCGGGATCCGGATTATCGCGATCGCAACTGAAACCCCGGCGGCGATGTTCGCCCTCGGCAATTACGCCGGGGTGTCGGCGCGGCTCGAAGGTATCACCTGGGGCGCCGAGGATCTCGCCGCATGTATCGGCGGCAATAACCGCCGGCTCGACGGGATTTACGACGACGTCTATCGCCTGGCGCGCTCGCTGTGCCTGATGGCTGCGGTCGCAGCCGCGAGTTACACCAATCGACACGATCTATACCGATTTCAAGGATGAAGCCGGGCTCGCCGCCGAGTTTGCGGCCGCTCGGCGCTCGGGCTTCACCGCCAAGATGGCAATTCATCCCGCGCAGATACCGGTGATCAACCGGGCGTTCATGCCCAGCGACGACGAACTCGCCTGGGCGCGGAAAGTCGTCGCCCTGTTCGACGCAAACCCCGATGCCGGCACGATCGCGCTTGACGGCAAGATGATCGACCGCCCGCATCTGACCCTCGCCCGCCGGCTGCTCGGCCTCGGCGCCGGATAGGATCGAGCACCTCAGCGCGCAGCTTTTTCTAAAAACCGCTCGGCAAGGCGCGCGAAAAAGCTGACGCCGATCGGCAGAGCGGCGTCGTTAAAATCGTAGCGGGTATTGTGCAGGAAGCAGTCGCCCTCGCCGGGGCCGTTGCCGAGCCACAGCATCGCGCCGGGGCGCGCGTTCAGCATGAACGAAAAATCCTCGCCGCCCATCGACGGGGCGATATCGCGCAACACCGCATCGGCGCCACAGATTTCGGCCGCCACCTGGGCCGCGAATTCCGTCTCGGCAGGGTGGTTGATCGTCGGCGGATAGGAGCGGCGGTAATCCGCTTCGGCCACCGCCATGGACGGTGGCGACACCGCGGGCGATCTCGCCGATGCGGCGCTCGATCAAATCTTGCACTTGCGGGCGGAAGCTGCGCGCGGTGCCGCCGATATGCAGCGAATCGGGGATCGCGTTGTAGGCCGATCCGCCAATGATGAACCCGATGCTGACCACCGCCGAAATCGAGCGGATCAACACTGCGGCTGGCAATCGTCTGTAACGCCAGCACGATCTCCGCGCCGATCACGAACGGATCGATGCCGAGATGCGGGTGCGCGGCGTGGGTCCCGTGGCCCGTGATGCGGATGTCCCAGCGATCAGAGGCGGCCAATAGAGGCCCCGACTTTGCCGCGATCCGCCCGACCGCGATCCCGGCCTTGTTGTGGATCGCAAAAACTGCATCGCACGGAAATTTTTCGAACAGCCCCTGTTCGACCATGACCCGGCCGCCACCACCGCCTTCTTCGGCCGGCTGAAAGATCAGATGCACGGCGCCGTCGAAGTTTCGTGTCGCGGCCAGGTATCTGGCGGCGCCGAGCAGCATCGTCGTATGCCCGTCATGACCGCAGGCGTGCATTTTGCCGTCTTCGGTCGAGCGGTGGGCGAAATCGTTCATCTCGTGGATCGGCAACGCATCCATGTCGGCGCGCAGCCCGATCGCCGCCGGTGAATTGCCGCGCCGGATCGTGCCGACCACCCCGGTCCGGGCGAGCCCACGATGAACCTCGCAACCGAACTCGATGAGTTTTGCCGCGACCAGATCAGCCGTGCGCCGCTCGGCGAAGGCCAATTCAGGATGGGCGTGGATATCCCGGCGGATCGCCGCCAGATCATCCTGATAGTCGCGCACCTCGGCAATGATAGGCATTGATTTCTCCGAGCTCGGTGAACCGCTTTCAGTTTTATTATCGCTGCCGAGCGAACGAAGGCAAATATCGAGAAATTCTGGTGGAAAATGCCGGATTAGGGTACTTTCCCGGTCGAACAGCGCGTTAAACGATCATCGCGGGACTGGTCGCATGCGAGCGACATCGATTTTTGCTATCATCGGCATCGTGGCGAGTTTGGCGGCATGCGCGCCGCAACCGTTGCCGCCGATCAACTCCCTCGCTTACGCTAGGCGACCGCCGCCGCCGGGACAGCCCGGGTATCTGGAAACGATAAAATACGTCGATGACGGGCTCAGATACATCGCCGGAAACGCCCGATTTTTGGTTTCGGGAACCGGCGAGCTGTGTTTTCTGGGATCGGTCGTCCCCGGCATACCGCTGGAGCTGCTCCCGCAATATTATTGGTGCATGAGCCCGCTCGACGTCAGCAGCGTCGATGCGCTCGAAAACAACGTCAGCTACGTCAACCGGGTGCGGCTGTGGTGCCGGCTCGCCAGCCCGCAATGCGCCCACAAGATCGCCTTCCCCAACCAGTTCGATACGATGACGGCCGCCAACAGCATCACCGCGGAAACCATCCCTTTCGTGCGGCAGCGCGACGCGATCGTATATCTGGTCTATCTGATGGGCGGCAATGTCGAGCACGACGAGGCCCTGCGCTAAGCGGCGGAATGAGGTACGCCGTGCTTGACAGGGCGACCCGACCGGCTAGCGTCCGCGCGCTGACCCTCGAAACGGAGGAAATCCGATGATCATCGAGATGCGCACCTATACTTTGCAGCCGGGCACGGTTGCCACGTTCGAAGAGCGCTTTGGGCAGGCATTGCCGGCGCGAGCCAAGGTCTCGCCGCTCGCCGCCTTCTGGCACACCGAGGTCGGCCCGCTCAATCGGGTGATCCATGTCTGGCCTTATGACGACCTCGCGGCGCGCACCCGCCTGCGCGAGGAGGCGACCAAGCTGCAGGGCTGGCCGCCCAATGTCCGGGAGCTCGAAGTCGAGCTGCAGAGCGACATCTACATCCCGGCGCCGTTCTCGCCGAAGCTCGAGCCGCGCCAGCTCGGCAATCTCTACGAGATCCGCATCTACACCTTCAAGCCCGGCGGGATCCCCGGCGTGATCGACCGCTGGAGCGGGCACATCGCCCGCCGCATGGAGCTCTCGCCATTGGTCGGCGCCTGGCATTCCGAGCTCGGCGGGCTCAACAAATGGTGCCATATCTGGGCCTATAAAGACGCCGCCGACCGCTTCCGCATCCGCGAGGAAGCCCGCGCCAAGGGCATCTGGCCGCCCCCCTCGGGCGGCGGGCCGAACATGATGATCCGCCAAGAGAACATGCTGGTCGTCCCCGCCGCCTTCTCGCCGCTGCACTGACGGTCGCTGAGCTTCTACCCCCTCCGACGCCCTCCTCCGTGAGCGGGGGAGGGTGGGGGTCGGGGCGTTGTCGTGACGCTTGGCTTGACACACAGAGCCTGACCCCGGCCGCGCCGCGCGGCCCGCGCGCGGCTGGCAGGCCGGATTTCCTCTCCGATCACGGAGTTGCGGGTCCAATCCCACGGGGAGCAAGACGAGAGAGGCACCACGCCTTGCCATGCAGCCAGCAGGTTTCGTCTTTGTCGTGGGTATCACGGCGCAGCGAGTTCACCCCAGCGCCGCCGTCGCGCCGGAAAGCCGCGGTAAGCCTGCGGCTAATGACGCGATCGCGCGCGCCTTCGAACGGGATAAAACCGACCCGGCACACAAAGTGAGCGGCAAAAGCGCCGTTGGCGCCGCGGGCTACGAGTATGGCAGCGCCCGGGCCGTCGCGGGTTGTCGTCATCGGAAACAGGAGCCGTCCGCCCGGGTTGAGGGCGTCGAGCCAGGATTGTAGCGGATGGGTTGCGCCGGCGCTCACGACGATTACGTCGACCGGGTCAAAGCCGCCGCGAGACCCATCCGCGTTGCGGACCGTGACCTGCGGCCACAGAGCGAGCGCCGCGCACGCCTTTTCGGCGAGCCCCCCATCGATCTCTACGGCCGTGACCTTGCCTGCGGAGCCGACCAGCTCGGCTATAATCGCGGTGTAGTAACCGGTGCCGCAACCAAGATGCAGGACGCTCTCGCCGGTCCTGATGACAAGCTCGTCGAGCAGCAAAGCCCAAAGACTTGGCTGGCCGTTGTTGATTCCCCGTGCCTCATCGAGTGCGATCAAGGCGTCGTGATATACGTGGCGCGGATCGGCATCCTCGGTCGTCCAATACTCTCGCATCCGCAGCGGGCTCCTCACCCGCCACGGTCCCGGTCCGACGAACCGCTCACGCGGGACCGTTGCGAAGGCGTCGGTCAAGGCTCTTGAACTGACCTTTGCCGCGAAGCGTAATTCCTCCGCGTACCAACGTCGGGCGTCCTTGATGGAGTTAGCCATCCCTCCCCCTCGCGCGGTCATCGCATGACCCATAATGATGATGGCTGCGACCAAGCAGCGATCGGATTCGCAGCCGCGGGGTTTCGATGACGAGCCCGGACGCTCCGGCTGAGGCCGCTCCTTGTCGTCGATCGGATGGTGGTCTCGGCACGGTTTCCCCGCCCTCGCGCCGATACGATAAATGACGTATCGCTACCGGGAACGAAAAGATTGGCGCATAGCCGAGCCCCCCGGTCGATTTTTTCACGAAAATCACGGGCTGCGCGCGACGCGACGCCTTTGACGGCAGGCGCGGGTTTGGCTACTAGTTGTGTGAGCGATCAGGGTCGCCCCGTTTGAAAAGTGGGCGGCTCAAAAAATGGAAGTCGGAACTGGAGGAACTCATGCTGGAACTGCTCGATCAGCAAAAGTCGCTGACGGTCAATCAGTGGAAAATCTTCACGGCTTGCCTATTCTCGATAGTTATTGATTTCTTTGATTTTGCCTTGATAGGGTTTGTTCTGGCGTTCTTTGTAAAGGACTGGCATCTGACGTTCGGGCAATCGGGCGCAATCCTGTTCGCCTCGGGGGTGGCAGCGATACCGGGCGGGATTTTCTTCGGTTGGCTTGGCGACAAGATCGGCCGACGCAAGGTGTTCATGATGATGATCCTGACCCTCTCGTTCGCTACCGGCGTGATGGCGCTGGCGCCGGAGAACGGGTGGATATTTATCGCGACGATGCGGTTCATTGTCGGTTTGGGAGTGGGCGGTCTCGCCGCCGTCGATTTGCCGCTGCTGCAGGAGTTTGTGCCCGCCTCGAAGCGGGGCTGGGTCAGCGGCCTGTCAATCGGCCTGTTGCCACTGGGGCCGCTGCTGGCCGCGTTGTTTAGCGCTTCGCTCGGCGCGATCATCGGCTGGCGCGGCCTCTTCGCGATCGGGCTGGTGCCGGCGGCGTTTGCCTTCGTGATCCGCCTCTGGGTCCCGGAATCGCCGCGCTGGCTCTTCGGCCAGGGGCGGTTCGAGGAGGCGCGCCGCTCGCTCGCCTGGGCGCTTAGGGTGGACCCAGGCGAGATCCAGCTGCCGGCATCGCTCCCCGAGCAGCCGCATGTGCCGTGGCGCGAGTTGTTCAAATATCCGCGCAGTATCGCCGCGGGGATCATGGTTGGGCTGAGTTCGACGGGCGCGGTGGGCGTGGCGCTGTGGCAAGCCACCCTGCTGGTGCTGGTGCTCAAGGTGACGCCCGCCGCAGCCGCGTACCTGTCGGTATGGATAGCACTGGTCGGAATCCCCGGTCGCGGCCTCGGCGCGTTGATGTCGGATGGGCTCGGACGCCGCCCGGCCGGGGTTCTGCTCTCGGTTGCGGCGGGCGGTGCGATGGCGCTCGCCGGCTATCTGCACGGCGTCTTTCTCGGCAGCGTGTCGATGTTTTTCCTGCTGCTGATGTTGACCAGCTTTTTCGCAAACGCCAGCTTCTCGGTCGTCTTTCCCTACATGGCCGAGCTGTGGCCCGCGCAATTGCGGGCCAGCGGCTTCGGTCTCGTCTACGGCTGCTCAAACCTCGCCAAGTTTATCGGCCCGGCCGGCCTTGCGTTGATCGCCGGCGCCTCCAACTACGTCGCGCCGAAGGCGGCGCTCGACGCGCTGGTGCCGGGCTTCAACTATTTTGCTGTCTGGTTCCTGCTTGCGGTCGTCGCGTTCCTGTTCGTCGGCATCGAGACCCGCGGCCGCACGATCGAAGAGCTCGACGCCGCGCTGGTGCGGCGGGGGCCGGTCAGGGCGGCAGCGCAGTAGGTCGGGCGGCCGTTATCCTGCGAAAACGGGCGTCCGGGGCGGCCAGTCCCGTGCGCAGGCTTCTGGGCCCCGGCTTTCGTGTTTAGTTTCGGCTGATTGTCGTGATGCCTCAGTCGCGCCGGCCCGTCCCCGAATCACCGGCGAAATCGATCGGCTGTTGCCAGGAGGCTGAGGTCAGGCCGGGGCCGGCGCGGTGCGGGGAGCCGGCTCGGCGGCCGATGCCGGCAACTCGGCGGCGCTGGTCAGGGTTCTGACCGCCAGCGTCTCGCTTTTGCCGCGGATCTCGACTTCCTGGCGGGGAAACCCGGCAGATCGAACCCGGCGCGCGCCACCACCGCCTCCGAAACGACGAGCTCGACTGTGTATTCCTTGGTCAGTTCTTCGAGCCGGCTCGCGGTATTGACCGCGTCGCCGGTCGCGGTCATCGCCGGCGCGTCCAGTTATGTCAGCCCAAAGGCGACGCTGGCCGCTCTCGTACCGGGCTTCAATTATTTCGCGATCTGGTATGTGCTGGCAGCCGTGGCCTCTCTGTTCATCGGCATCGAGACCAAGGGCCGCACGCTCGAGGAGCTCGATGCGGCACTGGTGGCGCGAGCGCCGATCAAGGCGGCGGCGCAATAGGCCGGGCGGCCGTAATCCTGTGAAAACGGACCTCCAGGGCGGCCAGTCCGGTGCGCAGGCCCTTGGGCCCGGCTTTCGTGTTTAGTTTGGATGGAGATCGCGCAACCCATCTGGGCCAGCGGTGGCCGTCGCGACAAACAGGCCGGACACACGACTGCAACCGCACCGCATCGAATTCTGTTCCCTCACCCCTTGCACCAACGAGGCCGTCCACACGCGCCCTCCGCTTGCTGGAGACCGAGGAGGCGCCCGCCCCCGGAAAAACCTGCGATTTAAAAAAGCTACTGCCGCTCCCTATACTTTAGGGTAAGGTTAATTTCTACGCGGTCTCTCGCGGGCGAGCGCCCGGGACGCCTCCCCGTCAGAACCCGCTCAACACCGCAGCGGAGGGAAATTCGATGCAACGAGGGATCACAAAGGGTCGTGCCGCCCAATGTCCGCCACCCGCACTTTTGCGCCGTGTCACCATCTCCAGCTTGACGGCGGCGGCGATCTTCTTTCCGCCTCTCCTCGCCGCCGCCGTGTCACCATCTCCAGCTTGACGGCGGCGGCGATCTTCTTTCCGCCTCTCCTCGCCGACGCCACCGCACCTGCTGGCGGAGAGCGGGCCAAAGCCACGGGAGGCCGCCGGCATCGCGGTGATAGGTCCGTCAGCGGCACCCGCCGATGCAGCCTCCTCGGAGCGTTGTTGGTTTCGGCTGCAGCATACGTTTTGGTGCCCACCCCCGCCAGCGCAACCCCAATCACGTATATGTTTGACGACGCCTCAGCCACGTTCGATTCGCTCGGCACCGTAACGTTCACCGGCACGTTCACCTTTGACCATCCAACAATAGCTTGGTTTCCATTGCCGTCATGGCATCCGGCCCAATCCCCCCGCTATCGGTGTCACCGGAGGAGATCAACACCCCCGCCGTTGCAAAAGCCTCTTCGTTCTATGCCATCGCATCCGCAACTGAAGACGAATTTTTCTTTGAGTTCACCGATGCATTGACCACCGCGCCGGACTCCCTCACCTACATCAACAACAGCACCGCGGTTACCGGCAGCGCCGTCCCGGTCACTGCCCCAGCTCCCGTCGCAGGAGCCGGCATTCCCGGCCTATTGGCCGGCGTCCTGGCACTCCTCTTTTGGCAAGGGCGCACGGCCATCATGGCGCTTGTCCGTCGCCGACAGCGTTGGTCTAAGCCGGTTACGTCCTAGACCCGCCGCGGCCAGATCGACCGCAGCGGGCGGTAAGGCTGGCCAAACCATGTCGAGCCCGCCGCTCGCCCAGGTACACCAGCGCTTGACACAGGCCCCGAGCCGGGAGGGGCGTTTCGGCCTCTCCCGGTCCTGCTCAGAAAGCCGGGTCGCCCGGTCGGCGAAGTTGGCCAGCAAGCGTAGGGCGTGGGTGGGTCTCTCATCCGTTTGGGAGTGGATCGCGGAACCCATCTGGGCCAGCGGCGGGCGCCGCGACAAAACCGCGAAACCGAGCACAAC
>CAWEEA010000007.1:0-282610 GCA_963807985.1 uncultured Alphaproteobacteria bacterium | reverse complement strand
GCATTGGCGAAACGTCCGCGATGGTCGCGGGGGCCAGCGCCGAGGATGACCTGGAAGCCGGTCGCCTCGGCGAGATAAGCAGCTTGATCGCCGTGGAGCCGGGTTCTAGCGCGGACATCGACCTCTTGTAGACAGACGATGTCGGCATCGATCTCGCGAAGCACCGCCGCGATCCTAGCCGGTTGTAGCGGCGATCGACCCCGACGCATGCATGTATGTTGTAAGTGACCACGCGGACCGAGGGCTGACCGGCGGTCGCGATGGCGAGAATCCGGGCCGGCCCGCGATTATCGGCATCAATCACCTTTGGGTCCCTGACATATCGACAGCGATTGCTCCCACATCGGAGCAATCCCCGTGTGCCGACGCCGATCCGGCGGGATCGCTGTGCGATATGGCCAAGGTTTTGCGAAACGTCATCGTCCGTCATCGGGCCCGCCCCGGACCAATTGCCGCGTATCGCCGGTCGGCTTGCGGTGTAATACGACGACAGCAGCTTGGGCATCGCCTTGGCTGGCGATATCAGGAGAGAATGAAGCTCAAAGGTAAAACTTCAATTGTCACAGGGTCGGCCAGCAGACCGGCATCGCCACCGCGCTCGCAGCGGCGGGGTCATTCGCCGACGGCTTGACATGCTGCTGCGGCGACCGTAGGGGTTCCCGCCTCTCCGATCGCGCTGGACCGTCATGTTCGACAAGAAGCACGCCGCTTTCCCCGGGCGCCTGGTGATCGTCGGCTTCGGCAGCATCGGCCAGGGCGTCCTGCCGCTGCTGCTGCGCCATCTCGAGATCGAGCCCGGACTCAGATCACGATCTCACCGCCGAACCGCGCGGCCGTGACGTCGCCGCCGAATATGGCGTCGCCTTCATCGAAGCCGCGCTGACCCGCGAGAATTACCGGGCCTCCTGGCACCACGGATTGCCGCTGGAGATTTCCTGCTCAACCTGTCGGTCGACGTGTCGAGCACGGCGCTGATCGAGCTCTGCCAGGAAAAGGGCGCGCTTTATCTCGACACCTGCATCGAGCCGTGGCCGGGCGGCTACACCGATCCGAGCCTGCCGCCTTCGGCGCGCTCGAACTATGCGCTGCGCGAGAGTGCACTGGCGCTGCGCCGGCGCTTTCCGCGAGGGCCCACCGCGGTCCTGACCCACGGCGCCAATCCGGGCCTCGTCTCGCATTTCGTCAAGCAGGCGCTTATCGATCTCGCTCGCGACTTCGAGGCTCGGCGCCAGCATCCCCGACAGCGCGCGGCGATTGGGCCCGCCTCGCCCAGCGTCTCGGCATCAAGGTTATTCATATCGCCGAACGCGATACCCAGGTCGCGGCGATCCCGAAGGAGCCGGGCGAATTCGTCAACACCTGGTCGATCGACGGCTTCGTCAGCGAAGGCTCGCAGCCGGCGGAGCTCGGCTGGGGGACGCATGAACGGCATTTCCCGGCCGATGGCGGCCGCCATGATTTCGGCTGCGGTGCGGCGATCTATCTGCTGCGGCCCGGGGCGGCGACGCGGGTGCGCAGCTGGACGCCGCTTGAAGGCCCTTATCACGGATTTCTGATCACCCACGGCGAATCGATCTCCATCGCCGACTTTCTGACCGTCGCGGATGGCGGCGGGGTCGATTCCGGCCGACCTGCCACTACGCCTATCACCCATGCGACGACGCGGTTCTGAGTTTGCACGAATTCGCCGGCAAGAACTGGCGGCTGCAGGACCGCGAAACGTCTGATGATGGACGAGATCACAGCGGGGATCGACGAGCTCGGGGTCCTGCTGATGGGCCCGTCCAAAGGGGTTTATTGGTTCGGCTCGCGGCTGACGATCGAAGAGGCGAGGCGGGTGGCGCCGCACAACAACGCCACGTCGCTGCAGGTGACCGCGGCGGTGTTGGCCGGGATGGTCTGGGCGTTCGAGCATCCGCATGAGGGCGTTGTCGAGCCCGAGGATCTGGATTTCGAGCGCATCCTCGACATCGCCGCGCCCCTATCTCGGCGAGGTTGTCGGCGTTTATGGCGATTGGAGCCCGCTCGACGGCCGCGAAATCCTGTTTCCGGAAGACCTCGACCGCGACGACCCCTGGCAATTCAAAAACTTCCGCGTCGTCTGACTAGGCGCTCCGGCCGCGACTGGTCGGCCTTTCGCGCATTTGCACGCCCCGCCCTTCGTGTGTCCGATGAGATTAGCGAGGAGCTCGGCAGGTGCCTTGTAACCGTAGACATCGCAGGCGGGTGCGGTTGTAGTCGGCGACGAAGGTGTAGAGGTAGGCGTCGCGTTCGAGATGGTCGCGAAAGCGGCGATGGGAAACGCAGTTGCGGTCATTGCTCGAGATGCTCGCCGAGGCGGCGGTTGAAGCGCTCGACCATGCCGTTGGTTTGCGGGTGAAACGGGCGGATCAGGCGGTGGGTAATCTTGTGCTGGTGCAGATGCGGTCGAGGCATGCTCGCCGGACGGCTGGTCGTGCGGCTAGCCTTTTTGTCGACGGCAAAGCGGTCGGTGAACTCGGAACCTTGTCGGTCAGCACGGGTGTGGACGGTGAGCGGAAAGCGGTCGAGAAAGCGGCTGAGAAAGCCGGCTGCGGTGATGGCGCGGCGATCGGGCAGGATCTCGAAATAGACGAAGCGGGTGGCGCGGTCGATCGCGACCTAGGCTTAGCGGCGGCGGCGGTCGAGCGGCGGCAAGTATTTGACATCGAGATGGATAAAGCCGGCCGGGGCATCGGTATGGAACGCGGCGGCCGCGGCCTTTTGCCGGGTCAGACGGGTAGAGATGCTGTGCCGCTGCAAGCAGCGGTCGACCTGCATCGCTACGCCCGCTGCGGCGCTGGGACCGCCGGACGTCGGCGGCGTAAGGTCTCGCGCCACAGGATGTAAAGGCCCGAGGCGACAACGATCGCGGAACCGGCCAGCAGGCCCGCCGTCGGCACGTCCCCCCACACCGCGAAGCCGAGGATCATTGCCCATACCAGCGACAGATAGTTGAACGGCACGACTGCCGAGGGTGGCGCCAATGACAGCGAGCGCGTCCACCAGAACTGGGCGATTCCGTTGCCGACCCCGGCAAGCGCGACCATCAGCGCGTCGCCCCAGTGTGGGGCTCGGAACCCGAACGTCAGCAGGCCGGCGGTGCACAAGGTCATAATGATCATCTGGTAGAGCGTCAGCGTCTCGGCCAATTCGGTCATGCTCATGCGGCGGATCGCGATCGCCACGGTCGAGATTAAGACCGCGTTGGCGAGCGCGAACAGCGCGCCGTAAGTCAGCGCGCCGGCGCCGGGATGGGTGACGATCAGGACGCCGACAAACCCGACGATCAGCGCCGACCAGCGGTGGATGCCGACCTTCTCCTTCAGGATCACGATCGACAGCAGGGTCGTGAACAGTGGCGCCGCGAAGCCGATCGCCGTCGCCGAGCCGAGCGACAGCACGCTGACCGCGAAAAACCAGCATAGCATCGAGCCGAACTGCGATAGCCCGCGCTGCAGATGCTCGCGGTAGCGTCGCGTCCGCAAGACCGCCCCACCCGGCGCGCGGCAATACGATCGCCGCCACGGTCAAGAATGCGAACAGGGTGCGCCCGAACGCCACCTCGCCCAGCGGATAGCTGGCAAGTTGCCACTTCACGACCGCGTTCCCGCCGGCGAACATCACGGTCGAGGCGACCATGTAGGCGATCCCGAGCGGGACCTGGTTGCGCCCCGCCGCCGCAGCCACATCGGCGGCGGTCATCGGGCCGGGGCCGACTGGCCGGATGTCCATCAGAACCCCTCTTTATGAGCAGTCGGATACCCAATAGGGGTCCAACTTGGCAATCCCTTGACGGCAATCGGCATCGGCATTCTGTCCGAGTAGTGAGTCCTCGTATGCCCACGTCGTATTTGCCGGGGGCCGCACTGTTCGTGCGAGCGGGAATAACCGCCGGAGTTCGGACCGGGGATAACCTGCAGAAATGTGTGATCTGCCCCTGCTAATGACCCCTATCGGCGGATATCGTTGAAAAAGTCGGGTCTGAAATAATCGTGGTGGCAATGGCGTACAGTTGGAAGGGCCGGAAGGGCGTGGATGGTGGGTGCCGCGCCTCAGGCGGCTGAGGTCGCCGCGGGCGTCGGGATCAGCATGGCAAGTTTGCGGAGGTTTTGGGCGGTGGCGGCGAGATGGAACTCGTCGCGGGCGCCGTTCGGTCCTCGTAATCGCAGCCGGTCGAGCCTCAAGATGCGTTTGAGATGGGCAAACAGCATCTCGATCTTTTTGCGTTCGCGCCTTGAGGTGACATAGGCCTCGGTGGTGGCGATGTCGCGCGCCATATCGCGAGCGCCTTCATGGATGGAACGCAGGATCTTGCGGGCGGGCGCATTCGGACAGCACCGCGGCTTCAGCGGGCAGCCCTCGCAATCCAGCTTGCTGGCGCGATAGCGCATCATGCCGTTCTCGTCGACGAATGGGCGCGGCACGCGATAGATTTTGTGGCGCTGCCGGAGTTCCTTCCCAGCAGGGCAGATGTAGCAGTCGCGCTCGTGGTCATAGGTGAAGTCGTCACGCGAGAAGGTGCCGTCGGTGCGCTGAGATTTGTCGAACACCGGAATGTGCGGCTCGATACCGCGCTCATGCACCAGCCAAGCGAGGTTCTCGGCCGAACCATAGGCGGTGTCGGCCGTCAGCCGCTCAGGCCACAGACCGAAACGCTCCTGCGTACGATCAATCATCCGCTGCTGCGCCGTCACCTCGGCCTGCCGCACGGCGGTGGTTGCCTCGACATCGACGATGACGGCGCTCTTCAGGTCGATCAGGTAGTTGGTGCAGTAGGCGAAAAAGGCCAGCCCACCATTGGCTCCCGTCCAGCGTGCAGCCGGGTCCGCGGGCGAGACGAACTTCGGCACGACCGGCGTTGCCGCACCGAACGCGGCATCGTCGAGAACCGCCAGATATTCCCGCACCGCATGGTTTGCCGCCTCGGGGGCCTGCCACTCGCTGCCCGGTACGCTGCGCTGCCGGTTGGCATCGGCCTTGATCATGCTGGCATCGACCGCGAACTCCTCGCCGCCGACCAGGCCCTCGGCGATGCAGCGCTGTACGGTCGTCTCGAACACCTTACGCAGCAGATCGCTGTCGCGGAAACGGCCGTGCCGGTTTTTCGAGAAGGTCGAATGGTCCGGCACCGCGCCGTCGAGCCCGAGCCGGCAGAACCAGCGGTAGGCGAGGTTCAGGTGGACCTCCTCGCACAATCGTCGTTCCGAGCGGATGCCGAAGCAGTAGCCGACGATCAGCATCCGGATCATCAGCTCCGGATCAACAGAAGGCCGACCCGCCTCGCTGTAAAACGGCGCCAGTTCGCTCCGCACCCGATCGAGTTCGACAAACCGGTCGACTGAGCGCAGCAGGTCTTCCGCCGGCACATGCCGTTCGAGCGAAAACTCGTAAAATAATGCGCCCTGATGCACTTGCCGTTCCCCCATCATCGACTACCCCCCAGCCGCCGTGATGCGAGATTATACCGCGTCCGCCGCGCCGTTTTTCAACACAATCGGCGCATCTTGCCCGTTGGCGCTCGTCCCGGGGAAGGTCTCTTCTCCGAACCGACAGCGGTCGCTCGGCCTTAGGCGCGGGAAACGCGCCATCAGCTCAACCAGTTTTTGTTGAGTGCACGACCTACGCCCTAGCAAGTCGCCTGAGGGCGAGCCGGATGGAGGCGAGGATGACGAAGGTGACCAGGCTTTCGGCAAGGTTCTCGAAGAGCATAGAAGCGTACCATATCGACCGCTTCGGCGGCGTTGACGGGATCGTGCTGCGATCGAGCGCAGATCCCCTGCCGGGGCCGAAAGAGATCCTGATGCGAATGCGCGCGAGCTCGCTGAATTACCACGAGCTGATGGTGCTCAAGGGCGGCGGTCGCGGCCCCGCAAAGGTGGGCGTCGTGCCGCTGAGCGATGGCGCTGGCGAAGCTGCGGCGTCGGCGCCCCGTGACCCGGTTCAAAGTTGGCGATCGGATCATCGGCACGATTCATCTGCGCCGGTTTGGCGGCCCGATCACCGCGGACTATCTGACCGACTGGCTCGGCGCCAACCTTGACGGGATGCTGGAGCATTAGGCGGTCCTGAGCGAGGAAGCGCTGGTTCCTATGCCGGGCCATCTTTCCTTCGAGGGAGCAGTGACTTTGCCGTGCGCGGCTGTGACGGCCTGGGTGGCGCTGGCCATCGCCAGGTTACCGGCGCTGACACAATGCTGACGCAGGGCTCGAGGTCGTATCGATCTTTGCGCTCCAATTCGCCCGGCTTCTCGGCGTCCGCGTGATCGCTACGACATCGAGCGAGGCGAAGGCTGACCGGTTCAGGGCGCTCGGGGCGTCCGATGTGATCAACTACCGCGAGACACCGGATTGGGACAAGAAAACGCGCGAGCTGACCGGTGGCCGCGGCGTCGATTGCGTGGTCGAGAACGGCGGGCCGGGGACGATCGCGATGTCGCTGAGCGCCTTGGCCGTCGGCGGACACATTAGCCTGATCGGGGTGAGCCTGACGCCCTCAGGGGCCGGGCTCGATGCGCTCTTGCTCACCTGCCGCGGCATTACCGTCGGCGCCATCAGCGTCGGGACCCGGCCGTGACCTGGAGCGACTTCGCGACGCCCGAGGAGGTAAACGAAGACTATCGCCGCCGGGTGCGCTTCTACGGTTGGTCGGTAAACGCCTATTACCTGATCGGCTTCCGGTGGTGGATGTATCGGCGTCGCGCGGTAGCAGCCTTGCAGCTGCAGCGTGGCGCGACAGTAGTAGAGATCGGCTGCGGTACCGGACTTAACTTCGGCCTGCTTCAGCGGCGGATCGGCTCGAGCGGACGTCTCCTTGGTGTCGATTTGTGCGCAGACATGTTGCAGCGGGCGCGCCGGCGGGGCGCGGTCAAAGGGTGGAAGAACGTAGAGCTCATCCAGGCTCGCGCCGCGGATTTCGAATTTCCGGCGGCCGCGGACGCCATATTTTCGACCTTCGCACTCTCGCTGGAGCCCCGATTTGACGAAGCTATCGCCAAGGCCGCGACAATGCTGGCGCCGGGCGGCCGTTTTGTGCTCCTGGACCTACGGATGCCCGACAATTGGCTTCGCCATCTCGCACCGGCGCTTGTTTGGCTGGTTCGACCGTTCGCGGTCTCCCTCGAGGTCGCCAAGCGGCAGCCGTGGGAATCACTTCGGCGCCATTTTGCTCAGTACAGCTATCAGGTTGGCTATCTCGGCATCGTCTACATCGCCATTAGGCAGCAGCAGGACAGTACTGACCGTAGAATGCCGCGGTAGATTACGATCTTCGACGCCCATTAACGAGCGCCCGCCCTGGCAAGGAGTGCAGTGGGGTCCCCGCCGGCAACGAAGGGCAAGGGGATCCATCGAAGGCAGTGACACGGCCAGTACAGCGCCGTCGGACGATCCGAGACGAGAGTAGAAGGCACCGAGGGACCCGGCGAGACCAACAAATGGCGGAGGTCTCAAACAGACTGGACGCGCGGATGGGACCCAGGGTTCCAAACTTGGAAATCGATCTTGCCCTCAGCGGCACCCTCGGTTTCAAAAAAGTAAATCGCGGAGACGTAAAGCCGGAGGGGTCAGCCCTCAACCATGCCGGTTTTTGCCGCCCCGATCCGACGTCGCAACCCGTCGCCGCGGCTCGTAGCCGAGCGCTCGGGCTTGCTTCTTGACCGTGCCGTATGGAATCCGCGTCGCGATGCTCACGGCGTGCCAGCTTTTGCCGTCATCGAGCGCTGCGCGCAGTTTCTCCCAGTCGCCATCGCTAAATTTTGGCCGCCCGAGCGCCTTGCCCATCGCACGCGCTCGTTCGAGGCCGGCTTTCGTCCGCTGACTGATCTTTTCACGTTCCAACCCTGGTCAGCCAGCATAGATTAGCCACGTTCCCAAAAGCGGGGGAGGTTGCCATGCCGAAATTCCTAGCGAGAGTGACCTTGAACGCAGAAGGGGTTCGGCTTTTGCGCCAGGACAAGGGCTCGGGCCGCCGGGCCGCGGTGACGCGAGCGGTCGAGGCGGCCGGCGGCAAGGTCGAGGCCTTCTATTTCGCCCATGGCCAGGACGACACAATCATCATCGCCGACTATCCTGACGCGACCTCGGCGACCGCCGTGTCGCTCGTCGGCAATTCCACGGGCGTCGTGCGTGTCAGCATGACGCCGCTCATCACGGTCGAGGAAATGGACCGCGCGGTCGAGAAAGCGGCGACGCTGCCCTCGCCCGGCCCGGCACGTTGACATAAGGCCGCATTCTCGGAGAGTTCCCGACTTCGCTTCGGCGGCGGCGTTTTTGGCTTGATCTGTGCCGCGTAAGTTTTCGATTACTCGACTGGGGCTTCCGGTCGCGAAACCAGCAGGCCTCTGGCGTCCGACGGCCCCCTTGGTTTCAAACGACACCGTCCCAGATTCCGGCGGATAGAGGTCGAGGGCGGCCTATCCCGATGGGCGGGGAATTGGCAGCTCAGACCTGTTCACGCAGATGCGGCTCGCCGAGTTCGGGCGGCGGAAAACGTGAGACGCTGAAGCTTAAGCCGGAAGTCATCGGCCCGGCGAACTACGCTGGCGCGCGCCAGGATACGCGGGAGGAAGGAATGGCAAAGAAACCCTACATCATCGCGCTTGAAGAGCATTACCAGGACCCCGAGGTCAAGCAGTTCGGCGGTGGTCCAGGCGCCGGTCGTGATATCGTCGAGCGGCTCGACGATCTCGGCGCATTGCGGATCCGCGAGATGGACGAGGCCGGCATCGATCTGCAGGTGCTATCGCATTCGATCCCCGGACTGCAGGCGGTTGACGCCGAAGCTGGGCCGCCCTTGGCACGCCGTACCAATGACCGGCTCCATGAGGCGGTGCGGCGCCATCCGGATCGTTTTTCTGCTTTTGCCGTGTTGCCGACCGCCAACCCGCGCGCTGCCGCCGACGAACTGGAGCGCGCCGTCACCAGGCTCGGCTTCAAGGGCGCGATGGTCAACGGCATGACCGGCGGCGTCTTTCACGACGACAAGCGCTTCTGGCCAATCTGGGAGCGGGCCGCCAAGCTCGACGTGCCGATCTATATCCATCCCGCGTTGCCACACGCTGCGGTCATCGAGGCCTATTACAAGGATTACGCGCAGTCGCACCCCGGCATCCTGCGTGCCGCCTGGGGCTTCACGGTCGAGACCGCAACGCAAGGCCTGCGCTTCGTGTTGAGCGGCGTGTTCGACGCCCATCCCGGGCTCAAGATCATCCTCGGTCACATGGGCGAGGGGCTGCCGTTTCTGCTGTGGCGCATCAGCCATGGGTTGCGCGCGACGATGAAGGAAAAAACCTTCCGCGACATCTTCTGCGAGCATTTCTGGATTACGACGAGCGGCTTTTTTTCGGACACCGCTCTCGTGTGCAGCATGATGGAGATGGGCATCGACCGCATCCTGTTCTCGGTCGATTATCCGTTCGCCGAGAACCCGCCTGGCACCCAATGGCTGAAAACGCTGCCACTCGGCCCCGAAGACACAGAGAAACTGCTGAATGGCAACGCACGCCGCCTGCTCAAGCTCTGAACCCGGCGAATAGTCATTGCGAGCAGCGCAGCGACAAAGCAATCTCGATGGCGGATCGCTGATCCTGGGTGCCGAGGCGACCGAGCTCAACGTCGCCAGGCGCCCTGGTGCTCGCCTGCAGCCGGTTCCGTGCGCTGGCCGGACGGCGACCAGCGCATCGATCGTTACGAGGTATTGAGTGGGCCCTCGGGCATTTCGATTGGTGAGGCGTGATGGCGGATCGAGAACTTCGAGTGGTCGTCGCCGGCGCGGGGGTGTCGGGACTGTTCATGGCGGAGAAGCTCAAAAGCGCCGGCTTCGATTTCACCGTCTATGAAAAGGCCGGCGAGGTCGGCGGAACTTGGCGGGACAACACTTTTCCCGGCCTCTTCGTCGATGTCCTGTCGCGGCAATACGAGTTTCCGTTCCAGCCCAACTATAACTGGTCGCGCAAATACGCCCCAGCCACCGAGATCTGGGCCTATATCAGGAAAGTCGCGCGCGACCGCGGCCTGACCAAATTCATCCGGTTCAACGAGGAGGTCGTTTCGGCCCGCTTCGGCGACGGTCGCTGGCACATCGAAACCGCCCGCGGCAACACCGACGTAGCGGATGTTTTCGTCTGTGCGACCGGTTTCCTGCACAAGCCCCTCTTGCCCGACATCGCCGGGCACGAGAGTTTCGCCGGCCCGTCATTCCACTCGGCGCGTTGGGATCACACCATCCCCTACCAAGGCAAGCGCTGGGGTGTGATCGGCAGTGGCGCCAGCGGCGTGCAGATTACCGAGGCGCTGGCCTGGGCCGGGTGCGAGGTCGCTCAGTTCATCCGCCGGGCGCAATGGGTTCATATTCGCGAGAACCCGTATTCGACCTGGCGCGAGCGGGTGAAGCTGCGGCTGCCTGGCGGCTACGCCCGCGAACAGCGCCGGTTGTGGCAATTCATCAACGAAAACGACCGGTGGCGCCTCGAGCCCGGACCGCAGCGCGAGGCTATGGAGCGCGAGTACAAATCCTACCTCGACCAGATCAAGGACCCCGAGCTGAAGAAAAAGCTCACACCCGACTACAATCTCGGCTGCACCCGCATTCCAAAATCCGACAGGAACTATTACGCCGCGGTGCAGCTTCCCAACGCGCATATCGTCAAGGGCGACATCGACCGTATTGAACCGGACGGCGTCGTGATGACGGACGGCACGCGGGCCGTGCTCGACGTGCTCGTTTACGCGACCGGCTTCGATGTGCACGCCTATATGCGCCCGATGAACGTGACCGGCCTTAACGGCGTGACGATCGACGAGGCATGGCGGGAAAAGATCTACTCCTATGGCGGCATCGCGCTGCCCGGCTTCCCCAACCTGTTCATGCTCTACGGGCCGTTCGCGCCGGTCAACAACGTGCCGGTGCCGCTGGGTCTCGACCAGGAGATCGCTTGCATCATGCGGCTGATCGCTGAAGCCCGCGCGCACCGTGCCGCGGTGGCGCCCACCGTTGCCGCGACCGAGAAATTCCTCGCCCAGCTCGGCACCGCGTTTCCCGGCACCGTCTGGGTCGGCGGCTGCAAGAACTGGTACACCAGCCGGCAGCCCACCCCGGTCCTGTGGCCATTTCCGCAGAGCGAGCACAAGGCGTTTTTCGAGCAGGTGCCGGCCGAAGATTTCGACTTCGTCCCGATTGGATAGCCGAAAAAGGTCCTAAAAACTATGAGGGTGGGGCCTGCGCGGAGATCGGCAACGCGCCCAGAGGGCAGGGCCGGTCGCCGCAGGACCGAGGACGAAAACAGCAGGTAACGGGAGGACCCATCAAGGTAAATAAAGCCCCGGGGATGGGATAGGAACTTGGCGCGTCAGATGGGACCCACGGTTTCCAAAATCGGAGATAGACCTGGAAGTCGGCGGCACCCCCACTTTTCAAAAGGCAAAGTCCGGAGACGTAAAGCCGGAGGGGTCAGCCCTCAACCATGCGGGCTTTTTGCTGTCGCGATCGACGTTGCAACTCGGCGCTGCGGTTCGTAGCCGAGCGCTCGGGCGTGCTTCTTGACCGTGCTGTATGGAATCCGTGTCGCGATGCTCACCGCATGCCAGCTTTTGCCGCCATCGAGGGCTGCGCGCAGTTTCTCCCGGTCACCATCGCTGAATTTCGGCCGCCCGAGCACTTTGCCCATCGCACGCGCTCGTTCGAGGCCGGCCTTTGTTCGCTGGCTGATCTTTTCACGTTCTAGCTTGGCCAGCGAGGCGAGGGTCGCCAGCAGAATGTTGCGAACGAGTTCGTTGTCGGTCGACAGGTGCTCTTCGGTGAAGCTGTGAAAGCCGACACCATGCGAGCTTAGCCGTTGCAGGTGGCCGATCGTCGGTGCCATGCCTTCGCGGCTGAACCGGTCGAGTGACCATACCAGCAACAGGTCGAACTCGCGTCGTGCGGCGCCGGCAAAAATCGCCCCGAGCTGCTTTCGATATTCGACGCCCTTGCCGCCATTCTCATGCTCGACATATTCGCGCACGACCGGATGCTCCATCTGTCGGCACCATTCGCGCAGCTGCCGCAGCTGGTTCTCGGGATCTTGGCCTTTGTCGTCGGTCGATACCCGCGCGTAGATCGCAACCCGCCTAGCCATAGAACGTTCCCTTTGTGTCCGTCCAAATCGGCCACTAGCACGGGCGCGTTTTCAAGGCGATAGCCTCGGCGACATCAGGGCCCCTTTTGTGTCTATCGCCGACGCTCATCGAAGGAGGGCACCCCGCGGCTTCTCGTTGCCGACGGCACTGAGCAGCGATTGCCGGAGGAGAGCGACCATCATCGGTGAGGCGACACCGTATCCGACACCGTACCCGTCGATCACTGCTTATCGTCATTCATAAACGCCTTATTTGTGATTTATATCAACAGATTACGTAGATTCAGGGGTATCCCAAAACCGTCACAGTTCTGCTCAGCAACGTACACCGATTCCAAGCGTTTGGAGATCATCGAGGTAACCTAGGTCATCAGGCATTTTCCACCAGTTTCTGCGCCTCTCGTGAGCTGCATCTAACTGGCGGAAAACCGGCAGAGCACGGATTTTATTCACTTTTTGACCCAACTGTCGAACCATTGCAATTTGTTGTCTTGGGTGACTGAGGGATTTCGAAAGTCGGCTCGAGCTGGGGCTGGCAGCGGGGTTTTGGCGGGGCCACGGCTCGCATCATCATGGCATCGCCGATAGCTCGGCCCGATCCTCTGCCAGCCGAACCTCTGGATTACAGCCATTAGCTTACATAACCGCCCCGTGTTCGTGGCGATCGGTTCTTTCACATCGGACTGTCAATCGATTTCCCGTGAGATGGTAAGGTGAGCCCTGCCATCACGGTCTGCGCGCGCTCGCCGGCGGCGTACACTTAGGACAGGTGGATCTAGTGGCTCCAGTGGATTGGTTTCGCCCCGCCCTATAGAGAGTGTCAATTGCGCCTCATCGTTCTTCTAATGCCCTGACAATTTATACGCATTGACCAGAAAGAGATCCACTAGGTCCACTACATCCACTGACCACGACGGTAAAGCGGGCCGCGTTCGCGTGCTGTCGTGGTAATGGGCTATCTGCACAGAGAGGTTAAGAAGAACTCCGACCAACGCCGGCGGCGTGCTCCACATCGCGCTCGCGCTCCGGTTGGTGTGGGTGAGCAACGCCGATCTTCGCCTAGCTAAAAGGACCAACTGATTCGATCCGTCGGGCGCCAAGGTGGCGCGGTCGAGCTCCGAATTGCCCACCGGCGAACGACGACCGCCGAACCCGAGGAACTCATGTCCGGATCGTCGGCTCACACACACGTCTCTTGAGCTCTGGGGATAATCAACGGCTTTGTATCGCTCGCGATGTAGATTAGATTCAGGATGCCTCCCGCCATCGTCATTCCTGGCCGTGGTGCTGTCATCGAGACGAGGATGCCATGTCCGCTGCCGCTGTCGAGCGGAAGCCGACCGTATTGAGCTTGGCCGAGGATCTTGCGGCCGGCCGGACCACCAGTCGGGCGCTAATGGAGGCGGCGCTGGCGCGGATCGCCGACCCGACGGGCGAGGGGACGCGCACCTTCATCAAAGTCTACAGCGACATCGCGCGCGCCGCCGCCGATGCCCAAGACCTCTTGCGCGCTGCCGGCTACGTCGCCTCACCGCTGGCCGGATTGCCGGTGTCGATCAAGGACCTCTTCGACGTGGCGGGGGAACGCACCTTGGCCGGGTCCAAGGCCCTCGACGATATGCCGCCAGCTAAACACGACGCGCCCATTGTCGCTCGCCTGCGAGCCGCCGGCGCCATCCTGATCGGTCGCACCAACATGACCGAGTTCGCCTTCTCCGGTGTCGGCATCAACCCGCATTACGGGACGCCGGGCAATCCCTTTGACCGCCGATGCATCCCCGGCGGCTCCTCGTCGGGTGCCGCGGTCTCGGTCGCCGACGGCGGTGCTGTGGTGGCGATCGGCACCGACACTGGCGGCTCAGTGCGCATCCCGGCAGCGCTGTGCGGACTTGTCGGCTTGAAGCCGACGCAAAAGCGGATTTCGCGCGCCGGCGCGACGCCGCTGTCCACGACCCTCGATTCGATCGGACCTTTGGCCAACAGTGTCGCCTGCTGCGCGATCGCCGACGCGGTGATGGCAGGCGAGGAACCCATCGCGCCGCCGCCGGTCCCGATCGAGGCATTGCGCCTGGGCGTACCGCAGAGTTTCGTTCTCGACGATCTCGCTCCGGCGGTGGCGACGTCGTTCGCAGACGCTTGCACAAGGTTATCGCGTATGGGTGCGCGGATCGTCGATCTGCCACTTACCGAGCTTGGCGCGTACCGGGCAATCAACGTCAAGGGCGGTTTCGCCCCGATCGAGGCCCTTGCCTGGCATCGGCCTCTGCTGGCCCGACGCGGCGACGAGTACGATCCGAGGGTCAGGTCGCGGATCGAGCGCAGTGGCGGCATGACAGCGGTCGAGTATGTCGACCTTTGCGCCGCCCGCGCCGACTTGATCGCAAGGGTCGCGGCCCGTACTGCGGATTTCGACGCCTTGCTGATGCCCACCGTCGCGATCACCGCGCCGCCGATCGCAGCCTTCGCAGAGGATGAGGATTACTTTCGGCTCAACGCCTTGATCCTGCGCAACCCCTCGATCATCAACTTCCTTGACCGCTGTGCCGTGACGCTCCCGATCCATCAGGCGGGCGCGATGCCGATCGGGCTCATGGTGGTCGGCGAGCACGGTGAAGACCAGCAGCTCCTCGCCATAGCGCGCGGCATCGAAGTGGCAATCTCGGGCCCGAATGATGGCCCGTAGATCCGGGTCGAAGCTGACAAAATCTCGTCGATAGAAGGAGCAACGACGTCGCGCGGCCAGCGTGTGCTCTATCCAACTTCTTCGTTGTAAGGTTGAGCTGCAATTTGCAAAGCGTCGACCTCCTCGGCACGGCCAGTGCTCGAACCCGAGACATGTACCAGCCGCCACTGGTTGTTGCCGTTCAACATCCTATCCAGGATGATCTTTTTGCCATCTACGATCCGGTCCTTGTGCCGACCGAGCCAGGTTCCAAGCCTGCGGCTGTCGATCGCGCCGCCATTTCCGGCAATAACGAGCAGCGCTTCGCGGAAGGCGTGGTTCACAAACCTTTTCTGATCTGGTTCGAACTCGGAACTGGGTTTTGTTGCTATGTCGATCACTTCAGCTACGGAGACCCGACGGTCACCCACCGCCGAGGCCCATTGGTGGGCTACGCTCCGCAGCATCTCGCGCTCCGGATCTTGGGCCCGCGCACGGTCCATCGTGTCGCAGGGATCTGCACCAGTTACATAGATCACGGCTTCGCGAATCCATCGGGACCATTCTCCGAAGGAAGCGAGCGGAGTTCGCGTACACCACTTTGGTAGCTTCGTGATCACGGCGAACCGCAAAATTGTTAGTGCCGCGGCCACATAGCGGGGCCGGTTTCGGCGAATTAACTCTAATAGATCTTCAGCGAAGTCGCGTAATTCAGGTCTTTCACATTCTGGGTCTAATGAGCATACAATTGTTCTGCGGGTCAAATCGCCGAGGATACGCAGATTGTTTCCCGTGGCAAAGACACTGCATATTGTCGGCACTTTAACGTTCTTTGATTGCCCCAAGATCCGTATGCTTACGAGGGACTGGGTCAGAACCTGACATAAAAATTCACCTCCTAGCGGCTGTTCGCAGTTATCTATGGAGATTGTGCCGTCACCCGCGATGAACGCCGCGCCGAGACGCTTCTCAAATTCTTCAGCGGTTCTACCCTGAGCCATCACAGGTGTCTCCTGGCCGGTCGAGATCATTGAGGCGAGGTCGACAAGAAGAGACTTGCCTGATCCGGCCGTCGGCGCGGTGAACGCATGCAATGGTGCGCTCGGAAGCGATGCCCGGACCAGGGAGGTGAGAATGGCTGAGAGGGCTACAGCACGGCTGGGCTCGTCCACAAAGGGAAATGTCTTGAGTAGCCCGAGCAGAAGCTCCACCGCCGGGTATACATCCTCGAACAGGTCCGGCGTTACCGGTACGGGCGGAAATCCGACCCCCTGAGGCTCGAATAGCAGCCCAGTTGCTTCATCGTAGCCCGGCATTTCGAGCACCGAGCCATCAGGCCGCAACGTCGGCGTGGTTATGATCCGGGTTAGGCGAGGCAGGCGCCATCTCCCTTCGCGTTCCAGATAGGCTTCGGCGACATCCCTGGGACAATCTATGGAGACCCACGTGCGCGGTCGCCCGGTGAGGCGCTGGAAATCAACGGCCTTGGAAAAATGTTCCCTCATTGGCTGCAACCGCAGCTGTACCAATCGGGTGTTCACGATCTGGTCACCGGCGGGTCGAGGTACGCGATCTTGTACCGGCCGCACGATCAAGCTGCCGCGTTGAAACAGGTCGTAACCTCCCTCGACCAGGTGTTCTTCGGCCTGATCAATGATAGTGGGGAGCGCGCCGCCTCTTACCTGAATAATGGGTCGAGCAGCCACAATGCTTCTTTTGGCTCTGATACGGGAAATCTCTTTATCTATGTCTTTCCGGTCGGCATACTTAGCACCGATACCTTTCGGGTGCGCGTAGACGATATTCTCGATCGCTTTGTCTTCGAGGCCCTGGCTGATCAGCTTGGAGATGACGCTAAAGAGCACTTTGCTGCGATCTCCCACCGCAGCCCGTTTGATCTCCTCTTGCAGCTCTGCTGGGAGAGACAGCATACGCTGCTGCGCGTCCAGATTCTCGGGGGTACCGTCGACGGCAGCCTGATGCGGCGAACGTATGTTTCCGTTGGCCGCTTGCTGGCCAGGGGTCTCACCAGTGCTCCCGGCGCCGCGCGCAGGCGTGGAGTTTGGCTGCTCGTCAGAAGGGGTGAACAGATTGAGCAGGTTCACCGGTAGATCCGGCAACGGTGACGTGAGCCCTGTTCCCCAAGTGTAATCATGCCCACTCCCATCCCGCGATGGCGGGGCGATGACATAGCTGCCGTCGCCACAACCATCGAGGCCCGGATGGATTTTGGTGAAATTCTTGAGCGTTCCTCCCGGATGCCGCCCGTAGACGTGGAACCCTTTTTCTGTTTTGACTGCCGGGAGGGTGGGCAGGCCACCCTCAAAAAACCCACAGAGTGCGTCAAGACCTTCTGAATCGTCGCTGTCGACCACGAGAACGCCGGAGACTTCGCCTGTGATAATCCCGACATTCGCGTCGGGATGTCGATTGTAGGCTTCGACCAGCTGCTCGGGGGTCTGTCGCTTGGTTTGATACTTCTTCCATCCTCCGATCGGATGATTACCCGCTCTGAAACAGCCGGGTTTGCCGCACGCGCAGATCCCTTCGTCGTCGATCCCATACAGAACGATGACCGAGTACCCGCGCTTGGCGTAGTCGAGAGCCGCGTCGAGACAGCGAGGGTGACGAGCACCAGAGGCCGAAATCGTCCCAGTGCGCTCCGCCGTGGGCTCACCTTGGGGAAGCGCATCGCTTAGCGACTGAAGCGAGATCCTACTGTCGTCGAATTTAGCGAGACGCACGAGTTGCGGGTCGCGCGCGCGTCCCTCGGCAACTTTTTTTGCGTTGGGCCAGTTTAATGCGCCGGGAACGCGCCAGACGTGGGAGACGTCTATCGTGCCGTGGTCGCATTTTGCGAAGGCTTTGAGGCGCTTGGCCACCCGTTTGACGTCTTCCGGCGCTTCAGGCTCGTCGAAGAGGTAGAACGCCTGAAACCGGCCCGCGCTAGTCTCCAGCACGTAATTCGGGGGTAAGGGCAAGCGTTCTGCCCACCTCTTCGCTTCGGCATCATCGAAATCCGCGACGATCCCGAGACAGGCGACGATGTCCCGCTCAGATCCCTTCGCGCCCGAGGGTAAGTCAGGCCCATAGATTGCGAGCGGCATGTAGAGGTTATAGTGGGGCTGCTCGATGAATTGTGCGATGCCTCTGAGGGTTTCCTTGATCTCCCCGATTGCAGCGTGGCTTACCTTTGGACGAACCGCCCGCCCGGGCTTCTTCGCGTTCGGACCAATCTCGCCGGGATCCTCGCCATAGGCCGTGACCACGACTATCCCCTTCCCAACCAGCGGCGCCGCAAGCTGGTGGATGAGCGTGACATGCGCGCGGATCCAAGCCGGGACGATCTCCGGCACCCCGTTCGCAGTCATGGCCGGCCCTCCTGCAAGAGGAGAAGGGGAGCCCGCAGCGAATGCTCTAGCCAGAAGCGCATCCATACGGCGTAGAGCGCAGGGCTTGTTTCAACAACCAGCACACGGCCGAGGAATGTTGCCGTACCCGCAAAACGCCTATAGGCCGCCGATGTGCCTCCATCAAAAACAACAGCGAGATGCGATGCGCGGCCGGTAACGCGCTGTAGACTGAGTTCATGAAAGGCGGCGGGACCCGCGCCCAGGTCGTCGCGGACGACCGCCAGCCATCGGGCGTCCGGATTTTGAGGTGTCGGCTCCTCAACCGGTGTTCCCGGCTGGATCACCAAATACGCGGCCGGCCTGTCGCGCTCCGTCTCGACAATCGGAGTTACCCGTGCCTGCGCCTCCGCAAGAAGTTTTTCGAGGTCAGTATTGGTGAGCGCGCTCATGGGGCGCCCCCCAGACCAAGCTCCGCAGCGAGAACTCTGGCGACGCAAGTGCGCAGCCCGTGCCGCTCGATCAGCCAGCGGACAGCGAAGGCTTCCTCCTGCGGGGTCCTCCTGCTATTCTCACTTTCGTCGAGTGGGTTTTCGACATTCTCGTCGAGCGCTGCCGGGGGTCCAGCCTGGCGGCGCTCTCGCGTTTGGGGACCTAGTCGAGCTTCCCGGGGAGTCTCATGGGTGCTCATCGGACGGCCCTCCCCTTGGAGGCGCCCTTAGCCGCGCGCCGGCGTTCCCATTCTACGATCGATGGATACCACCAGTAGTTTCGCCCGTTCCGTCCTAGTTTGACCGGGGTGGGAAAGGCCACGTCCGGATCGCGTTGCCAACGAAAGATCGTCATGTCCGAGACCGGGAAGAGCTGACGCAGTTCCCGGCGGCTGAGATATCGCTCCTCATTCCCGCGCGCCCCAGCCAGGCCAAGAAACGCTAGCGAAGAAGCGGATGGGATGTCGACCTGCGAAGAATTGGCAACCCGCGCAAAACCTGATCGCTTCATACTGACCTCCGATGCTATGCCATGTTCGGCGACGCGATCGGAGTAAATAAAATCTCCGTCAATCTGTCATTTAATAACCCTCAATAACCCTCAATAACTATGGTTTTTGAACACGTAATCGTCGATAGACCTCCGTGACTATCTGGTAAATGGTGCTATCTGACGGCAAATGGTTCTCCTTATCTGGGTCGTTCCACTCGCGGAGGCGATGCATAAGGTCTGATTTGTTATCTGGAAGTCCATCTAAATTCGCGATTTTGATAATTTCAATAAAAAGATCGTCCCGAAATTTTCTCGGTGCGCCACCCCGATCTGTCCGAGGCGCGCCGGTGGACGATCCGCTTTTCTCGTTTGGCGCGTCGGGCGTCGCGGTCTCGGCCTCCGCAGGTGGAAGTATCTCGTCAATCTCAAGTGCACGAACTCGGAGATCACGATAACCATAAGGATCAGAGCCATCGGGGTCATCAATTGTGAGAATATTGTCGGGCCAATTTACAGAGATATGGCAGTTAACTGCGGTCGGATCACTGGCAGTTTCTAATTTAGAAGCTAGTAAAAAATCCATAATATCGACTGTCTGTAAAAGTTGTTCTCCATCTTGTGGTGAAGTAGGAGAAACGGCCGCGGGGCCCGAGCTCGTGTAATGACGCAACCTTCCCGGTTCCCATATAGATGCTTTGAGAGTTTCCCAATCCTTATCGTCTAAATAAGTAGAATCTTCTGCCGTGTCAGGGAAAGACCAATATTTCCCCTGGATCTCCAACGCTCCTCTATGTGCCCAATCGAGTAGCTCTTGTCGAGCGCTCTCCAAAGCAGATGCGAGATCGCCAAATCTCTGCGGCTGCTCCTTTGCGATCCTTTCGGCTACGACGAACGCTGCCTCGTTCAGCCATAGCCACGGCAGCTTGACCACTATCCACCTCCCTAGACGCGTCAAGGTGCGATTAGACGGCACCTCCACGTTCATAGGTCGAGCGTGGTTGATTATGGGTTAGCGCGCCGCCAGGAGCGGAACGACGTTCGTCGCTCCTGGCCGGACAAGGCTTTCGACGTGGCACCCCCACGCCTCCAGCGCAGCCTTGCGCTCCTCGAGATAGGCGTGACGATTATAGACAGCAGCCACGCCTCGGATTGTGCCCGAGACATGGTTCAAAATGCGGTCGACCACATGCGGCGGAACATTCAGGCTCGCCATGCCGGTCGCCGCCGTCCTGCGGAGGTCGTGAAGCGTCCAAGGTGGAACCCCGGCGGCGATTTTGTCCTTTCCGGCATCGCCTTTGGCCAACTCTTCGGTCAACACCTGTGCCATCCGGGTGTCGAGACGCTGTTTAGCTTTTGAGAAGCCACTCGCAGGCCGCTGACCGGTCGTCGTGAATATGAATTGGCTTCCGTCGATCCGCGGAGCCGCTGCCAGGATTTCGAGGGCGAGGCGCGATAACTGCACTTCATGCGCTCGATCGTTTTTGGCACGCTCGCGCGGCAGCATCCACAGACCGCCCTCGAGATCTACCTCGAGCCACGTCATGTTGCCGACTTCATCGCGGCGCTGCGCCGTCAGGAGCAAGAGGCGGAAGAGCGAACCGAAGGGCCACCCGAGGCTCTCGCATCCTTTCCAGAATGCGACGATTTCGTCATCGGAAAGCACTCGATCGCGCGGATTCTCGGCAGCGGGTCGAGGAATATTCAACACCGGGCTGCTGTCGATGAGGCCGCGGCCAGCCCCCCACCTGAAGAAGACCCGCAGTGTGGCCAGGGCACGGTTCGCCATGATCGGCGCCCGCTTGCCCACTTTTTCCGTCCTCGATGATGCCCGACCGTCGGCGATCAGATCGAGCAGCTCAAGCACATCCCGCCGAGAGATCTCCTGCAGGGCACGCCCCCGCCACCGGGGTAGGACAAGGCTGTCGAATATGCGGCGCGTCTCGCTGACGTAGGAGAGGCTACGCTGATGCGCGGCCATGTGACGCTTCATGAACTCATCGACCGCATCCTCGACCCTGTTGGTCGCTTGCGCCGCCGGATGTGGGTCCCGGTTCTCGCTGACGGCGCCAAGCAGCTTTCGCGCCTTCTCCCGCGCTTCCCCGAGTTCGAGAACCGGCCATTTGCCGATCGTGTCGCGCCGCAGCTTGCCGCCAAAGCGGTAGAAGACGACCCAGGACTTCGCCCCTGCCGGATTGCTCGGGCTCGGTCCGGAAACTCGCAATGCGAACCCTGGGAGCAGCTTGTCAAAATACTCGGTTCGGATCCCAGGCGCGGCTTTGAACCGTTCCACAGCGGCGGTGGTGAGCTGAACCTTCGGCATATGCGAACCTCGATAGCGCGGGTAACACCTGGGTAACAATTTCCGTGCGTTCTGCGCTGTTGCAGCTTGTTACCGAAGGTGATACATTACCGCGATAAGATGGGGAAATGCAAGGGCTTTTGCGGTTCCCATGTTATCGGATGATACCCGATGTGCCAGGTATTTTACTGACTCTTAATCAGCGGGTCCAAGGTTCGAGTCCTTGTGCACCCACCATAAAATCAAGCAGTTAGGAATAGTAGTTTCGCGGCCCCGGTGGCGTGAAAATCTTGCGGAGCCGATGCGGACCAGAGGCGCGCTTGCCGACCGGATTAGTTCTTACCCTCGGCGGCTTCGCGTCGCGCTCGCTGCGCCTCTTCCCAGTTCCTCCCATCGAAAAAGCTCGACGGGCGCAAAGCCGCCGGATCGACGCCGTCGAGGCAGCGCGCGTTGACGCTGATCTTGTCCGGGTCGGACCGCGGCACATAGAACGGGTGCATCCCGCAATGCCGGCAAAAGGTGTGTTTCGCGGTGTTGGTATTGAACTGATAGGTCGCGAGCTCCTCCCCGCCCTGCAACAGCTCGAAATGCTCCGGCATCACGATCAAATGCAAAATCCCTTTCTTGGTGCACACCGAGCAATTGCATTCGAGCAAACTCGACAAATCGGCCCGCACCCGGAACCGCACTGCCCCGCAATGGCAGCTGCCCTCATAACTCTCGATCATCGCCAACCCCATCATCCCTGATCCCGCGCATTCTAACACGCCCACCGCAAACTCATCCGCGATCCTCCCTCCGCCTCATCCCGCGCAGGCCGAAACCCATTTCCGCCATGGGTGTCGCCCCTCGCCGCCGCGGTGAACAGAGCGCCGCCATAAGGCTTGGCCAGGATGTCCAATTCCGTCGTCGTTCCGGCGAAAGCGGGGACCCAGGGCAACTCGGTCGCCGCCGGGGCAAGACGAATTGACGGGATCCGGCCGAAATGAACCGCTCGCAGAAAGCGCCCGGTCGTCATGCGCGAACTCGACCCGCGCATCCACGTCTTGTTTCGAGAGTGTGAAGGCGTGGACGCCCGCGAAACTAGTCCGTGGGCCGAAGGCCCACAGGACAAGCCTGGCCAAGACGAAACGGGAAGTGCCACTCCGTCGAGCACCTCCTCAAAACAGCGATGCGCGCGGACCGCGAAATTGCCGTGATTTTGGTGTAACCTCTCTCCCACGACACGAGAGAGGCAGCACATGGGCGATCGCTCGGTTGACGCCCGCGACATAAGCAAGAGCGTCGTCGTGACCGGCGACGGCAACAATGTCGCGCTGACCTTCGGCGACACCGGTATCGCTTTGCCGTTGGGCCGCAAGCAATTCCCGCCGCCCGTGCGCCGCCATCGGCCACGCGCGGGCGAGCCGCCGCGCGAACTCGATCTCCTCGTCGCCGAGGCCGGGAGGCTGCCGCTTATCGGCCGCAAGGACCTTCTCGCCGAGCTTCAGGCGTGGCTCGACGACCAGACCGATATCTCGGTCTATGGGCTGATCGGGCGCGCCGGAACCGGCAAGACGCGGCTCGCGATCGAATTTTGTCAGACGATCGACAGCGACCCGACCGGCAGAGGCAAATGGATCGCCGGCTTTCTGTCGCCGGTAGATTTGAGCCCGGTCGTCGAAACCCTTGCCACGCACAGCTTCACCTGGGAGCGCCGAACCCTTCTGATCATCGACTACGCCGCCCAGTGTCATCAGGCCCTCGCGCGCTGGCTTGACCGCCTCGCCGACCAGAAGCTCGACACCAAGCTCCGCATCCTGCTGCTGGACCGCGAAGCGCTCGAGGCTTTCGGCTGGTGGCACGAGCTGACCGTCCTGGGCCCACCGGGCCGCCGCGATTTGTTCCACGAGTTGCGCCCCCGGCAATTACCGGACCTGTCCAACCTTGAAGAACGCCGCGCGCTGATGACGGGGGCCTTGGAGGCCGCCCGCAAATTGCGAACAGAACCATCGAGTTCGCCGCCCATTCCGGCGAGGAACGAAGACGTCGATTTCGACCGCCGCCTCGCCCAATCCCAGTTCGGCAATCCGCTGAACCTGGTCATGGCGGGCGTGATCGCGCTAGACCGCGGCCCACAAGCAGCACTGGCCCTGCGTCGCCTCGACGCCGCCCGGCAGATCGCCCGCCGCGAATTGCACCGCCTGACCGATCTGGCAGGCACCCGCCAGATCGGCGAAGGCGAAATGCGCCATGTCGTCGCCTTTAACGGTCTCGCCGGCGGCCTGCCGGTTACCGATCTGCGGAACGCGATCGCCGATGAGCTGCGGGCATCGCACCGATCCGCAGACCACCTCGATGGATTGCTCGACCTGCTGCAGCAAGAATTTCTACCCCGGAGCGACGTGGCGCAGCAACCACGTCTCGCGACGATCCAGCCCGATCTGATCGGTGAAGCCGCGATCGTAGCGGCCTTCACCGGCGATCCGGCCCGCGAGGCCGAGGCCGCCGAGGTCGTGCGCCGCGCCTACGAGCTGGCGCCTGACGCGGCGGCCCAAGCGCTGGTTCACCTCGTGCAGGACTTCGCCTACCCGGTCGAAGATCCCGAGGCATCGGACGACGAAAAGGCGACGGGATTGCGCCTCTTCAACTGGCTGCTGAGGCTTGCGGGGGAGACCGCGGACATTGAGCGGTTGCTTCCGCTTGCGGCGGCGTTGCCCGAGCAGACCACGATCCTGCGCGAGCCTGCGGCACAGCTGACGCGGGCCCTCGCCGACTATTTTGTCGAGAAGGCGAAGGGGGACGATGCCCCCCTCGCTGTGATCTATTCCGCCGCTTTGCTCAACAACCTCTCCGTCAGGCTGAGCGCTCTCGGGCGCCGCGAGGAGGCGTTGGGCGCCGCCGAGGAAACGGTTGGCCATTATCGCGCGCTGGCGGCCGCCCGCCCCGACGCCTTTACCCCCAATTTGGCTGGCTCGCTGAACATGTTGGCGAGGTTGTTCAGCGATAGGGCCAGGTCGGGAATGAACGCGTCGGGCCGCGCTTCGGCCAGCGCGCGGCGGAGTCCGACCGCCTCTTCGGCCGCCGTCAGCGCCTCTTCGCGCCGTCCCAAATCGCTGAGCGAAATGGCGAGGCTGTTCAGCGACAGGGCCAGGTCGGGAATGAAGGCGTCGGGGCGGGCGGCCGCCAGCGCGCGATAATGGCCAACCGTTTCCTCGGCGGCGCCCAACGCCTCCTCGCGGCGCCCGAGAGCGCCCAGCACGATCGCGGCAAGCTCGATCGCGCGATCGAGGACGCGGTCGAGGAAACCGCCAAACCCGAACCCGACAAGGAAGAGGTCGGCGGCGCGCTTGAACGCGCGGTCAAATACGCAAAGGCGGCAGGCGATTTCACCGAGAACGCCGGAAAGCTGCTGCCTCCCCTGACCGCACTTGCCTCCTGGCTCGGACCCGTCGGGCACGGCCTGCTCTCCCTGCTCGGCCTCTCCTTGTGATGGTCTCGAGCCAATTCCCGATTATTTCCCGGTTTCCGCCAAATAAATTCCCGGTTAAGCGAAATAAATTCCCGGTTCCGCCGCACGGGAATTGGGGCACAAGCCGTTGATTACAAAAGATATTTTTGAGCCACTTTGTCGCCGAATTGCATGCTTCCCGTTATTTTTCCCGGTTCCCGGGAATTCGCGCGCGGTAGTCGGCGAGCCTCTATCCAGACCAGTAGAGACCAAAGCGACGACGGGCGATCGGCCATAGTGTTGGGCGACTCCCGCGCCGGTTGACGCGCTCGGGCGCTCGACGATACGCTGCTGTCGCGCCTTACCACGCCCGCGACACGCGCAAGGAGGAACGGGATGGCCAAAATCGTCCTCGGGATCGCTACATCGCACACCCCGATGCTGAATACCCCGGCCAAGGACTGGCCGAGCTTTATCGACCGCGACGGGGTCCGCGATTTTCTCGACAAGGAGGGCGACCCTGCGACCTACGAGGAGTTGCTGAGCCGCCCCGACCCCAGGGCGCTGCCGGAATTGACGCCGGAGCGCTTCGCGGCCCGCCACGACGAGGCCCAGGCGGCGATCGAAGAGTTGAAGCGCGCCATCCGCCGCGCCGAACTCGACGCGCTGATCATCGTTGGCGACGACCAGAAGGAGCTGTTCTACGAGGATCACCTGCCGTCCATTCTCGTCTATTACGGCGACACGATCCGCAACGTGCCGCTTTCGCCCAGTTTCAAGGGCCCGGAATGGTCGCGGCTGGCTACCGCACGATATTACGAGGAGAAGGAGCCGCGCGACTATCCGGTCGACGCACCCTTGGCATTGCACCTGATCGAAGAGCTGATCGACCGCGAGTTCGACATCGCCTCGTCGAACGGGCTGCCTCCGGGACACGGCGAAGGCCACGCCCACGCCTTTGTGCGCAAGCGGCTGATGGAAGGCCAGGACCTGCCGGTCGTGCCGGTTTTCCTCAACACCTATTACCCGCCGAACCAGCCGACGCCGCGGCGCTGCTACAAACTCGGCCAGGCGATCCGCGAGGCGGTCGAGAGCTGGCCGGGCGACGCCCGCATCGGCATCGTCGGATCGGGCGGGCTCAGCCATTTCGTCGTCGATGAGGAGTTCGACCGCGGCATCATCGACGCGCTCGCGCGCAAGGACGGCGAGGCGCTGCAATCATTGCCGCGCAAAAAACTGAACTCCGGCAGCTCGGAGATCCGCATGTGGATCGCCGTCGGCGGCGCCGTCGAGCATCTCGACTTGGCCTGGTCGCATTACGTCCCGGGCTACCGCACGCCCGCCGGGTCCGGCACCGGGCTCGGTTTCGCCGTTTTCCAGTGAGGTCGGCAATGAGCAAACAGAAGGACAGCGAGGATCTCGTCCGCGTCGGCCCTGGCACGGCCATGGGCGAGATGATGCGGCAATACTGGCTGCCGGCGGCGATGTCGTCGGAACTGGAACGCGACGGCGCTCCGATGCGGCTGATGCTGCTCGGCGAACGGCTGATCGCGTTTCGCGACAGCAGTGGCCGGGTCGGGGTCATGGACCACCGCTGCCCGCATCGCTGCGCCTCCTTGTTCCTTGGCCGCAACGAGGAGGACGGCATCCGCTGCGTCTATCACGGCTGGAAATACGATGTGGCGGGAAACTGCATCGATATGCCGAACACGCCGGCCAAGCAGGACTACAAGGCAAAAGTCAAGGCCAAGGCCTACAAGGTCGGCCGAGCGCAACGGCCTCGTCTGGGTCTATATGGGCGAGCGCGCCAAGGCGCCGCCACTGCCCGGCATCGAGGCCTCGCTGTTGCCGGAGAGCGAATTGCAGGTCACCTTCGCGCAACGCAAATGCAACTGGCTGCAGGCGCTCGAAGGCGACATCGACACCTCGCATTTCGGCTTTCTGCATGCCGGCTCGGTTGATCCGGCCAATATTCCGGGCGACAATCTGATCCGCTGGACGGTCGCCAACCGCGCGCCCGAATACCACGTGACCGACACCGATTGGGGCACCATGTACGCCGCCTACCGCCCGGGCGAGGCGGGCAAGACCTACTGGCGCTTTGCCAATTTCCTGTTCCCGTTCTGGACGCAGACGCCGCAAGGCGCGTTTGACCGGGTTAACAGCCGGGCCTGGGTTCCGATGGACGACGGTCATACGATGTTCGTCAGCCTCTCGTGGAAGGGTTTGCCCGCAGAACGCGCCGCGCGCAGCAACACCCGAACGCTCCCCGGCTCGAAGCTGACGATGGATTTCATGCCGAACACGACCGATTGGTATGGCCGCTGGCGGCTTGCCGGGGTCGAGGGTAACGATTGGATGATCGACCGGGAGGCGCAGAAAAACGGCGGGATCTACACCGGCATCGTCGGCATCCAGGCGCAGGATCAGGCGGTCACCGAAAGCATGGGGCCGATCACCGACCATGCTTTCGAGAATCTGGGACCGAGCGATATCATGATCGCCCGTACCCGCCGCCGCCTGTTGCGCGCCGCCCGCGCGCTGAAAAAGGACGGCGCCGTGCCACCCGGCGTCGACAACCCCGATGTTTACACCAACGTCCGCAGTGGCGACTTCCTCGCCGACGCCAAGATCAGCTGGCGCGACGCCTACGACATGCAGCAGCGCACCGCGATCCGCCCCCTCGCCCAAGCCGCGGAGTGAGCCACGCCGGGAACTGAGCCCGCGAGAGGCGACGCCCATAGGCTTGGCCATCTCGAAAGGAGGCGCGTGGCTGGTCCAGCCTTTTCGATTTGCGCATGCTTTAGCCAGTGGGGACGGTCGTATTTTGCGAAAACCGCATATTCGGATCAAGAACATTAGACTTGGGGGTCGAATGAACTTGCGGGCCCTCTTCCTCACGTTGCTCCTGGGCAGCGGTTTTGTATTTCCAGCGAATGCTGACTGCCAGGGTGAATTTACCCCGGTGGCTGGCAGCGGCTCTCCCTTCACCCAGGTCCATTTCTTCCCAAAGAACGGCAATCAATTTATCGTCGCCGGCCTAAGCCGAATAATACCCCCGGGTGTCGGGGTGATCTCAGGCGGTGTGATCGGAATCTACAACAATGCTTCGATCGATAAGGTCCCAGGGAAGGTTCTCGCTCCCAACACTACCTATTTTGTTTATGTCTACATGGCTGCGTCTGTCATGACGATGGATTTCAGCCTCACCGGCCATATCGAGGACGCGACTTACGGTAATGAGGTTCACGCCACCGATCCATCGCGTTCCCTCGTCGGCATGGTGCACACGGACGCCAACGGCAAGTTCGTCGGCAGTGCGAATTCACAGATGACACTTTCTTGGTGCAATCGGGTGAGGCTCGGCGTCGTTCAGATGATCGACAATGATTCAACTGAGTCGCCAACGCTGATAGAGGCCAACAACGCTCACCGTATCGAATGGCTGCAATGGGGTATAAATAATACATTCAGACAGGGTGCGAATTCTCCAAACATCATAGTCACGGCCACGGTCGCGAATTCGAAAGTTGGTTCTTTTATACAGCTCTCAATCGCGATTGACGGGGTCCCGTGCGGAGTGGTCGGGCGGCGGCAAGATGCCGAGGACGACGTGGGCCCGGTCACCTCGTTCAATGTTGGTTCCAATGGAACGAATGAGGGGTACCATTATGCGTCCGTGCTCATGAGTACCGGAGGAGCTGGCGGCAAGGCAACCGTAATGACCGGCGCTATTTGTGCTATTCCGCTTGATTCCTAGGCCGATGCAGTGAAAAGCCGGCTACCCGGCCTCGACGGATTGCGTGCGCTCGCTGCACTCGGGGTAACGGTCCATCATTTCGCGCAGATCAGGTTCGTTTACGGCTTACCAAACATATGGACTTATGTCGCGGTGGAGCGACTGGGGCAGCTATGCGTCTCGCTGTTCTTTGTATTGAGCGGATTCCTGATTACGTACCTTCTCCTTAATGAGCAGCAGGAGCGTGGCCATATTTCGATCAAACGCTTTTATATAAGACGCATTTTGCGCATCTGGCCCGTTTATATCGTGATCACACTGCTCGGTTTCTTCGTCCTGCCGTTCTTCCCGGCTTATTCAATTCCGAGCTTTCCGCCGGTGCTGGACGGCGACTTCTGGAACAAATTTGCCCTCTACGCCGTCTTCATGCCTCAAGTTGAGGCGTCGTTGTTACCGCCAGTTAATTATGCAGGGGTGCTATGGTCGGTCGGGGTGGAAGAGTGGTTTTATGTCTGCTGGCCGTTTCTTCTGATGGGCGCGACGAAAAGAACGTGGTTCATTCTGCCCGCGATCGTCATAGGGCTGATGGTTGCACGACACGAATTTCAGGAAGGGGCGCCGTTCTATCTCCTTACCCAAATCCGCTTTGATTGCATGGCAATCGGCGCTCTCGGAGCGATCCTCGTTACGTCGAGGCCGAACCTCCCAGGCTTTCTGATGCGCAGCGTATTTTCGCGCGCTGGTCAGGTCGTCATGCTCTGTATCATAATTGGGTGTGTGGGAGGGGGAGTGGGATTCGGGGCAGCCGATGAGCTGGTCTATTCGACGCTGTTCCTATGGTTGATCGTGAATGTCGCGATAAACCAGAAGGCAATTTTCAGCCTCGATTATTCTGCACTGAAATGGTTAGGTGATCGGTCGTACGCCATGTACTGTTTCAATTGGATTACGTTAGTATCTTCGTTGGTCATTCTGCGGTGGAGCGGTTTCGATCTTTCAGCGCGTGGTGCAGATATTCTTAATTTCCTCTTTGGCCTTACTATTACCGTTGCTGTTGCGGCTCTCTCTTACCGATATCTCGAACGACCATTTTTGGCGTGGAAAATACAATCGTTCTCAGCGGTTGAACCTCCGCAGATATTGTCCACGGTCAGTCCACAAGTCTCTCTGGGAGATTAGGCCCCAAGGCCAGGATGATCGGTAAGCACCACATCCCCCGAGGCGGGGTCCACGATAATCCAGCCGGAAGAGATGTTTTAGTCGGTCCCCGCTGAAGCCCGGGCGGTTACGAAGCCGTTGTCGAGATCGGCGGTCGATCGCCTTGGGGTCGCGGTCGGCGGGGTTGCCCCAGCCGCCGCCCCCGCCGGATTCGAGGATCAGCACGTCGCCGGGGTGGATCGTGATGCCGGTTTCCTTGGTCTTGATCGGGCGCGGCGGCCTGCCGCCGGAATAGAGCGTGTAGCGGTGCGGCAGGCCGTCGGCGCCGCCGAGGATGCCGCAGGCGCCGTGACGCACCCCGTCGCCGGCGGTGTTGGCGATGGCCGGCTCGGCGGTCTCGACGACCATCTCGACGATCCCGCCCGGGCCGCCGCGATACTTGCCGGCGCCGCCGGAATCGGCGCGGAATTCGTGGCGGCGAAAGAACAGCGGAAAGCGTACTTCGGTCACTTCGAGACTGCCGAACTTGATCCCGCCCGCCGACTGCCATTCGCCGGCGCCCGGCCAGCCGTCGCCGGCCGGCGAGGCGCCGCCGCCCGGGCCGCGCCTGAAAGAAATGCCAGATGAACGGCTTGCCCCCAGGGACCCCGGGGACACTCGACGCGCGGGTCCTTGCCCTGAATCGCGATGCGGAAGCGGCGGCCCCAGCCGGCCATCGCCCGGTCGGGGCAGGCCGGCGCCAACGCCTTGACGATCGCCTCGATGATCTCCTGACCGCAATGGTTGGTGGCGAGGGTCACCGGCATGCCCGGATTGGCCCACACCACCGTGCCCGGCTTGGCGACGACAGTGATCGGGCGAAACGTGCCGTCGTTCTTTGGCGTGTCCGGGTCGATCAGATAAGACAGCGCCACGACCACCGCCGAGTACATATTCGGGTAGGACGAATTGACAAAGCTCGTGACTTCCGGCATGCGAATCGGACAGGTCGATAACCAGGTCGCTGCCGCGCTTTTCGACCGTCGCGCGGATGTGGATGTCCTCGTTGCCGCGGCCGTCATCGTCGAGCAAGGCCTCGCCGTGGTAGACGCCGTCCTTCCACTGCGCGATCACCGCCCGGGTCTGGCGTTCGGCGCCGTCGAGCACCGCCTCGATCGCGGCGTCGGTCATCGGCCAGCCGAATTCGGCCGCCAATGCCAACAGACGCCGCTCGCCGACATGGGCCGAGCCGATCATCGCCGCGAGATCGCCGCGGAAATCGCGCGGATGGCGCACATTGGTCGCGATCATCTCCAAGACGTCGCGGCGCAGCTCGCCGCCATCATAAAGCCGCAACGGGGTGATACGAATCCCTTCCTGCCAGATGTCGGTGGCGGCGGCGTTGTAGGCGCCGTGCGTCGCCCCGCCGATGTCGCTCTGATGGGCGCGGTTGATCGACCAGAAACGCGGTCGTTCGCCGGCGAACACCGGCACAAAGACGGTCAGGTCGGGAAGGTGGTTGCCGCCGTGATAGGGATCATTGAGCAGAAAGACATCGCCCGGGTGGATGTCGTCGGCGAAAAACTCGGTCACCGCCCTGGCCGCATAGGGCAATGCGCCGACATGGATCGGCACGTGCTCGGCCTGGGCGATCAGCCTACCGTCGAGGCCGCAGATCGCGGTCGAAAAGTCACGGCTCGAATTGAGGATTTGCGAATAAGATGTGCGCAGCATCGCCTCGCCCATCTCTTCGACGATCGCCAGGAGGCGATGCCGAATGACCGACGCTACAACCGGATCGACTCGATCTGCCACGGTCCTTACCTGGTTTGCTCGCCGCCTTCCGGCGAGACGATAGGAGCTTTGCCTGATGCCGCGCAAACCGAACTACCGGCTCGAACGCGCCGAACGCGACCGGGTCAAAAAGGCCAAGAAGGAAGAAAAGATCAAGCTGCAACAGGAGCGCGCCGCATTTCGCAAGGCCGGCGACGCCGACGACGCTCCTGATGACCCCGCCCCGGATGACCCCGCCTTGCGCGAGCCGGAAAGGCTTTGATCCCGGCCGTCACCAGGTCGCGAACATCCCAGCCACCACAACCGCCATGACTGCGGTGGACAGCCAGCCCATCGCCCATAGCGGGCGCGATATGGCGAACGGGCCCATCACCCGCGGCTGTCGGGCCATGACCATGATCACCGCCATCAGCGGCACCGCGACGACGCCGTTGATCACCGCCGACCAGAACAGCGCCTTGATCGGATCGAGGTGGACAAAATTGATCAAGATGCCGATCAGGGTCGCGACCGCGATCGTGCCGTAAAACGCCTTGGCGTCGCGCGGCAACCGGCTCAGCCCGGTCGGCCAGCCGAGCGCCTCGCCCAGCGCATAGGCGGCCGAGCCGGCCAGCACCGGCACGGCGAGCAGGCCGATCCCGATGATGCCGGCGGCGAATACGGCAAAGGTGAAGTCGCCGGCGATCGGCCGCAAGCGCCTCGGCCGCCTGCGCCGAGGTCTGGATGTCGGTGATCCCGTGCGCGTTCAGCGTCGCCGCCGTGGTGATGATGATGAACAGGCTGATCAGGTTGGAAAACCCCATGCCGATATAGGTGTCGATGCGGATGCGGCTGATCTGGGCCGGCGCCTCGCCGGGTGCGTCGATCAGCACGGTGGGCGGCGGGATCGATGCGCTCGTCCTCCGCCTCCTCCGAGGATTGCCAGAAGAAGCAATACGGGCGTGATCGTGGTGCCGAGGACCGCGACGATCGCCACGAGGTAGTCCTGGTCCGCCAGACAAGGGTCGGCACCAAGGTGTTGATAGACGACCTTGCCCCAGGGCACATCGACCGCCAGAGCCGTTGCGACATAGGCAAACAGCGACACCGCGGTCCATTTCAAGATCCGGACATATTGTTCATAGCGCGAGAACACTTCGAGCAGCGCGCAGACGACGGCAAACCCGACGACGTAGAGCTGCGCCGAGCCGCCCAGCAAAAGCTTGCAGTGCGGCGCCCATCGCGCCGAGATCGGCGCCGAGATTGATGATGTTGGCGACCAGCAGCAGCGCGACGATGACCAGCAGCAGCCAGCGCGGGTAATGCTCGCGGATGTTGCCGGCGATGCCCTCGCCGGTAACCCGGCCGATGCGGGCGCTGATTTCCTGGATCGCCGCCATCAGCGGCCAGGTGAACAGCATGACCCAGGCCATGCCGTAGCCGAACTGCGCGCCGACCTGCGAATAGGTGGCGATGCCGCTCGGATCGTCATCGGAGGCGCCGGTGATCAGCCCGGGGCCGAGAAACGCCAGAAGCCCGCGCTTGCGCGGCCGGCGCGGCATCCAATGATGCGCGATCCGCCCGGCGAGGGTCAGCGCGGCGCGCGTACGCGGATGCCGGGCTCGGCCACGGGCGAGCGGTGGCTCGTTCAATCTTCGAGCGCCTCCGGGGAACGGAAATGCAGACACTCGAGCCGCATGCTCGGTCCTTGAATCCATTGCGGCAAGGGCGGAAACCGGCCGACCGCGCGGATCATCTGCTCGACCCTTAGATCGATGTCGGGATATCCCGAGCTTAGCCCGACGCTCAGCATCGCCACCGTGCCATCGTCGAGCACCAAGACTTAGATGATCGTCTCGCCGCGCCGGCCGGCGATCAGCGACCGGGACAGCAGGCCGATGTGTGCCGCAGAGATAGGCGAGATAGGCGAGATACTCGTCGCGGGTGGCGGCAGGGCCCGGAAATCGCGCCGGCCGCGGCATGAGATACGCCCGCTGCGGCACCCGGGCGACCGCTTGACGCGCGGCGGGCGCCAGCTTCGGCAGCGGCTTTGGTGCGAACACGTCCATAGGCTGCGGCGTGATTTCGGCGCGGCGAGGGCAGCAGCGGCGGAGGGATGGAAGCGGTCTGCTGCGGCGCTTCGAGCTGGCGATTCCATCGTCGCCGGCGGTTCCTTGTTAGGGCTGGGCTCCTCGCTCTTCGCCTGGTCCCGCCCCTTGGTCTTGGTGTCACCCATATCTGCGGACGCGATGCGCCCGGGCGGTCGGCCGCGTTTCCGGCTTCAGCCGGCTTCGGCGCCGGTTTCGGTATTGGCGGAGGGGGTGGCGGCGGTTGAAAGACCAGCTGCACCGGGATCGGCGCGACCTCGGCGGGCGGATGCATCGGCCAATCGATCAGCAGCAGCAACGGCAGCAGATGCAGGATCAGCGAGACGATCGGACCGAACGGCCGGCGGCGCGGCTCCGACTCGACCGGTCGTTCGCGGTCGGGCAGAGCCGCTGATCCGGGCAGCCGCTGCTCGGCCAGCGGGGATTGCCGGTTCGCGACGATCGACGGGGATACCGTCTGCGATCGGCGTAGGCGAAGCCGACAGCCGCAGCCGCTGCGCCGCCCCCGGATGCGGCAAGAAAAGAGGCTCGTTACGAGCCTCCTCGATCGGTGCGTCGATGCGGAACACCGCCCGCGATCATCCGGCTGCGCCGGCCTCGTTGGCGAGCGCCAGCCATGCGGCCTCGTCGAGCAAGGTGACGCCGAGCGCCGCCGCTTTCGTCGCCTTCGAGCCGGGGTCGGCGCCGGTGACGACGTAATCGGTCTTGGCCGAGACCGAGCTCGTGACATTGGCGCCCAGCGCCTCGGCGCGGGCCTTGGCCTCGGACCGGCTCATGGTTTCGAGCGCACCGGTGAAGACGATGGTCTTACCGGCGAGCGGCGACGCGGCGCGACGCGCCACTGCCTCGTAGTCGAGCACGGTGACTTCCGTGCCGAGATCGTCGAGCACGGCGCGGTTATGCGGCTCGGCGAAAAAGCCGATGATGTCGGCGGCCATGTCCTCGCCGATGCCGTGGATATCGATCAGCCCGGCCCGAGCCTCGCTTTCCGGGTCCTGCGCCATCTCCATCTCCGCTCGCCAACGCGCCAACGAGCGGTAATGGCGGGCGAGCAGCCGCGCCGTCGCCTGTCCGACCTGCGGAATGCCGAGCGCATTGATAAAGCGGTCGAGCACGATGCGCCGGCGCTCGTCGATTGCGGCAACGAGCTTTTTGGCGCTGACCTCGCCCCAACCCTCGCGCTTGGCGATCACATCGGGATCAAGGCGGAAGATGTCGCCCGGCTGGCGGATCAGCCCGTCCTCCCAAAACGCCTGGATGTGCTTGGAGCCGAGCCCCTCGATGTCAAAGCTATCGCGGGCGACGAAATGCTTGAGCCGTTCGACGGCTTGCGCGGCACAAATCAGCCCGCCGGTACAGCGTCGCGCCACCATGCCCGGCTCGCGCACCGCGAGGCTGCCGCAGACCGGGCAATGCTCGGGAAAATGGTAGGGCTGGGTTCCGGGCGGGCGGCGCTCGGTCACGACCCCGACGATCTGCGGAATGACGTCGCCGGCGCGCTGGACGATGACGGTGTCGCCGATGCGGATGTCCTTGCGCGCGATCTCGTCCTCGTTGTGCAGAGTGGCGCGCTGCACCACCACACCGCCGACGGTGATCGGTTCGAGCGCCGCGACCGGGGTCAGCGCACCCTGCCGTCCGACCGAGATCAGGATATCTCGCAGCACCGTCTGCGCCTGCTGGGCCGGGAATTTGTGCGCGAGCGCCCAGCGCGGCGCTCGGCTGACCATGCCGAGTCGCTCCTGCAAGGCGAGATCGTTGACCTTGTAAACGACGCCGTCGATGTCGTAGGGCAACGCCGCCCGATCGGCGGCGATATCGCGATAATAGGCCAGCACCTCATCGACGCCGCGGCATAGGCGAGAGCGTTCGTTGACCGTCAGCCCCCATTTGCGGAATTGCGCCAACGCCTCGGCATGGGTGCGGGCGAAGGGCGCGCTCGCCTCGCCCCAAGCATAGGCGAAGAATTTGAGCGGCCGGCGTGCGGTGATCGACGGATCGAGCTGGCGCAGAGAACCGGCGGCGGCGTTGCGCGGATTGGCGAAAACCGGCTCTCCGGCAGCCGCGCGTTCCTCGTTCAGCGCGAAAAATCCGGTGCGCTCCATATAGACTTCACCGCGGATCTCGATCATTTCCGGCCAGCCTGTGCCGGCCAGCACTTTGGGCACGCTGGGCAATGTACGGATATTCGCGGTCACATCCTCCCCGGTGATGCCGTCGCCGCGCGTGGCGCCCTGAACGAGCCGGCCCTGTTCATAGCGCAAGCCGAGGGAAAGCCCGTCGATCTTGGGCTCGGCCATGATCTCGATCGCGTTCTCGGCGACCAAGTCCCGGTCCGCCGGCCGGCTGAAGAAATTGCGGATGCCGGAAAAGAAATCCCGGACATCGGCTTCCTCGAAGGCGTTTTCGAGCGACAGCATCGGCCGCGTATGGGTGACTTTGGCAAAGCCGGCGGCTGGCGCGGCGCCGACCCGCCGCGACGGGCTGTCGCCGCGGACCAGCTCGGGAAAACGAGCTTCGATCTCGGTATTGCGGCGGCGCAGTGCGTCGTAATCGGCATCGGAAACCTCGGGGCGCGGCTTCGGCGTAGTAAAGCCGATCGTGATGACGGATCTCCTCGGCCAACGCGGCCAGCTCGTCGCGGGCCTCCTCCTCGGTCAGCTGATCGGCGGGTCGAGGGTCGGGTTCGGTGCGGCCTTGCGAGGCGCTCATGCGCGGCCCCCAGCGATCAGGCTCGCGGCGGCGGCGCGCGCCTCGACGGTCACGGTGCGGCCGGACAGCATGCGGGCGATTTCCTCCTGTCGCGTATCCGAATTGAGCTCCTCGACGCGGGTCACGGTCTGACGTTCGGAGAGCCGCTTGGCGACGCGCCAATGATGAGCGCCGCGCGCCGCGACCTGCGGCGAGTGGGTCACGACGAGGACCTGCAGGCTGGTACCGAGTCGCTGCAGCCGCTCGCCGACCGCAGCGGCGACCGCGCCGCCGATGCCGCTGTCGACCTCGTCGAAGATCAGTGTCGGCACCGAGGAGGTGCCGGCCAGCACCAGCTTCAAGGCCAGCATGAAGCGCGACAGCTCGCCGCCCGAGGCGATGCGCGCCAGCGGGCCGAATGGTGCCCCGGGAATCGTCGCGATCTCGAAATGCACGCGCTCGCGGCCATGCTCGCTCCAATCGGATTCGGCGAGCGGCGCCAGCACCGTGCGAAACCGCGCCTTGTCGAGCCGCAACGGTTTCAGCTCGGCCGCGACCCCGGCATCGAGACGATCGGCGGCGCCGGCTCGCGCCCGCGAGACGCGCTCGGCCGCCGCGACATATTCGGCGCGGGCGGCGGCGGTCGCCTGCGCCAGGCTTTCAACACCTTCGACCCCGGCCTCGATCGCGTCGATCCGTGCGGCCATCGCCTCGCGCAACGGCCGGCAGATCGGTCACCGCCACTTGATGCTTGCGGGCCGCGGCACGCAGAGCAAAGAGCCGCTCCTCAACGGTTTCGAGCTCGTGCGGGTCGAGTTCGAGGCTGCGCGCGGCGGTTTCGAGCACGGCAAGCGCCTCAGCGGTCTCGTTGGCGGCGCGTTCGGCCGCGGCCAGTGCCTCGTCGAGCAGACCTTGGGCGCGCTCGCGAGCCCGCTCGAGCCGCCGGGTTGCACGGGCGAGCGGCGGCTTGTGCCCCGGCCTCGCCGTCGAGTTCGCCGATGGCCTCGGCTAAAGTTTCAGCCAGCCGTTCGGCGCTCTGCAGCAGCGTGCGGCGTGCGGCGAGGCGATCCTCTTCGCCGGCTTCGGGTGCGAGCGCATCGAGTTCGGCGAGGTGGTGGCGCAGCAGATCCTCCTCCTCGCGGCTGGCGGCGACGAGGCGCGCCGCCGCCTCTTCGCGCGAGCGGGCAGCGCGCCAATCCCGCCAGGACTGCGCCAGTGCCGCGATGCCGCCGACATGCTCGGCGAAGGCATCGAGGATCATACGGTGGTTGGCGGGGTCCAGCAGGCCGCGCTGCTCGAACTGGCCCTGAATTTCGACCAGGCTGTCGCCGAGCTGGCGCAGCAGGTTGATGCTCGCCGGCTCGTCGTTGACAAAGGCGCGACTGCGGCCGTCGCCGCGCAACAGCCGGCGCAGCACGATCGTCTCGCCGTCGCCGTTGCGCGCCAGCCCAGCCTCGCGCAGCATCGCATAGGCTGGGTGATTGCGACCGACGGCGAATTCGGCGGTGACCGCCGCCTCGGCGGCGCCGTCGCGCACCAGCCCGGCTTCGGCCCGTTTTCCCAACGCCAGTCCCAGCGCATCCAACAGGATCGACTTCCCAGCCCCGGTCTCGCCGGTCAGCACGCACAGTCCCGGGCGAAAGACCAAATCGAGCCGGTCGATCAAAACGACATCGCGAATGGAGAGACCGAGCAGCATGGCGAGGGCGAATGATACAGGCGCCGCGGATGGCAGGCCAGTTCTCACCAAGCATCCCGCCGCGGTCATATAAATCGGATCGGCGGCGTCCTGGCTGGAAGCCGCCGCCTGGTGCGGTCGAGAATGCCGGCTTTCCCGGGACGGCAAGGCTAAGTCGCAGCTACGCGGCGAATCGCAGCCTTGCCGAACGATTTACTCTTTTCGGCTGACCCGACCGCACGAGATCGGCGTCAGAACAAGCGGCTGAGCCAGCTTTGCGTCTGTGCGTCGGGCTCCGGCGCCCCCTTCAGCATGGCATAGGCGTCGCCGTACCATTCGCTGCCCGGATAATTGTAGCCGAGGACCGCGGCGTTGCGCTTGGCCTCGCTTGTTGAGCCCCAGCGCCAGATCGCATTCGACCAGTCGTTCGAGCGCCTCGGGGACGTGGGTTGTCGTCTGGTAGTTGTCGATGACGCGTTTGAAGCGGTTCATCGCCGCCAGATATTGCCCCCGTTTGAGATAATAGCGGCCGATCTCCATCTCCTTGCCGGCCAGATGGTCGCGGGTGAAATCGAGCTTGAGCTTGGCGTCGCGGGCGTATTTGGTGTCGGGGAAACGGCGGATCACGTCATCGAGCGCCTTGAGCGCAAGTTCGGTTGTTTTCTGGTCGCGGCCGACATCGACGATCTGAACGTAATAGGAGATCGCCTTCAAATAATAGGCGTAGTCGACGTCGCGATTGCCCGGGTGGAGCTGGATGAAACGGTCGGCGGCGATAATCGCTCCACTGTAATCCTCGGCCTCGTACATGGCGTAGGCCGACATCAGCTGGCTCTTGGTCGCCCAGACGGAATAGGGATGCTGGCTTTCGACCTGCTCGAAGGTTTTGGCCGCCTGGTCGTAGCGCTCCTCGACCATCTCGTCCATTGCCTGGTTGTAGAGATCGTCGACCGGCTTTTCGATATAGGCATCTTTGTTTACGCCGCCGCAGGCAGCGAGCGAGACGGTCAACGCGGCCAAGCCAAACCACCGGGACGGGGACCACGGACGCATCGGCAAACCTGGCAAAACCCGACGATATGTGTCTACTGCGGATTTATGGCTGCTCTGCAGAAAGTGCGCAAGGCCAGCAGAGCGGCAGCACGCGTCAGGCGCGGATGCGCGCTCTTTCGTCCGGCCGATCGAGCGCCACGGGCCGGAATGTTGGGGCAGGGGTCGTATAGTCCCATGCCTCAGGGTCGGCAAACAGCGCCGCCAGCAACCGCCGCGTATGAGCGTGGCCCGAGCGCACTCCGCGGAAATGGCCGATGATCGGCGCCCCGGCCAGGTAGAGGTCGCCGACCGCGTCGAGCATTTGTGGCGAACGAACTCGTCATCGTAGCGCAGGCCGCCGCTGTTCAGCACCTGGTCGCCATTGACGACGATGACGTTGTCGAGCGAACCGCCGCGCGCCAATCCCGCCTCCCGCAGGCGAGCGACTTCATCGAGAAGACCAAAGGTGCGGGCGCGGCTGAGTTCGGATTTGAAGGTGCCGGCGTCGATGGCGATGCTCATCCCCTGGCGCCGGATCAGCGAGCTTTCGAAATCGATCTCGAAGCTCATCGAAAAGCCGTGATCGGGAGAAAGCACCGCCATGGCGCCGTCAGCGACGACGCTGACCGGCTTCAGCACCTTGATCGCGCGCCGCGGCGCATCCTGCTCGACGATGCCGGCGCATTCGATCAGGAAAACGAAGGGCGCGGCGCTGCCGTCCATGATCGGCACCTCGGGCCCGTCGAGCTCGACGATCGCATTGTCGATCTCGGTACCCGCCAGAGCCGCCATCAGATGCTCGACGGTACCAACACTCGTCCCCTCGCCATCGGACAACGCGGTGCAGCGCGCCGATTCGACCGCGTTCTCCAATTCGCGCGGATCTCGACCACCGGCGTCGGTGCGGCGGAAAACGATCCCCGTTCCCGGCGCCGCCGGCAACAAATTCATCGCCACCCGCCGGCCCGAATGAAGGCCGACCCCGCGGCAACCAATCACAGTTTTCAGCGTCTGTTGCAGCGGCGCCGTGATTTCCCCCAACATGCGACTGACTTCTCGAACATTGTCCCCCGACCGGATAAACCTACTCGCGCCGAACGGGCCGCCTCAAATCACTCTTTATTGCCGATTGTTGCATTGCGGTGACAGAGAACACTACCCGGATCAAGCATTTAGCCATGATCACGCAGCCGGTGCGGCAGTCCTGAAATTAATATACCGACGCTGTTCCAGCTGGGACGAGGCGAGGTGCGACGTCCTGATCGGGTTCAGTTCGCCTGGCGCCGCAGGAAGGCCGGAATGTCGAGCAGATCGTCCTCCTTCGAGCCCGGCCGATCCTCCGGTTCCAGCGAAGCGAGCCGCGGCTGAGCCGGATTGATGGCGGGCGGGATCGGCTGCCGCGCCGTCCGCTCCGGCGCCGGCGGCGCCGAGCGAGCGCGGCCGACTCCGGTGACGCGCTCGATCAAGCTCGGCACCCGCCCTTTCGGTTTTGGCGCGGCATCGCGCATCGGCGGCGTTACCGGAACCGCCGGCTGGGTCAGCGGCACCGGACGGGCGGGACCGGCATCGACCGGCTTGGGGGCGATGAAGGCGCCGCCGCGCATCGCGACGCTTTCGGCCGCTGCCGCCGCCTGCGGCACCGGCTCGCTGTCATGCTCGGCGCGGGCGGCGTCTCGTCCTGCTTCGAGCGGCGGCTGCGCCGCGTTCTGGGTCAGCACCGGCTGGGTATAGCCCCCGGAGGTCGCTTCGCGCGAGCGCCGGCACCGTCTCCCGGCTGCTGACCAGGCTGATCGCCGGCCGCGCCTGGGTCAGCGCCTCGGCGTCGATGCCGGTAGCGACGACCGAGATCCGCATCTTGCCTGACAAGGTTTCGTCAAAGGTCGAGCCGAAGATGATGTTGGCTTCGGGATCGACCTCCTCGCGGATGCGATTGGCGGCTTCATCGACCTCGAACAAGGTCATGTCGGGGCCGCCGGTGATGTTGATCAGGACGCCCTTGGCGCCCTTCATCGACACGTCCTCGAGCAGCGGGTTCGAGATCGCAGCCTCGGCGGCGTCGATCGACCGGCGGTCGCCTTCGGCCTCGCCGGTGCCCATCATCGCCTTGCCCATCTCGCTCATCACCGTGCGGATATCGGCGAAATCGAGATTGATCAGCCCCGGCATCACCATCAGGTCGGTGACGCCGCGCACGCCCGAATGCAAGACGTCGTCCGCCATCTTGAAGGCGTCGGCAAAGGTCGTGCGCTCATTGGCGACACGGAACAGATTTTGGTTCGGGATGATGATCAAAGTGTCGACGAATTTCTGCAGTTCCTCGATCCCGGCTTCGGCGATCTGCATGCGGTGACTGCCCTCGAAATGAAAGGGCTTGGTCACGACGCCGATCGTCAGAATTCCCGATTTCGCGGGCGATGCGGGCGATGACCGGCGCGCCGCCGGTGCCGGTGCCGCCGCCCATGCCGGCGGTGATGAACACCATGTTCGAGCCCTGCATCGCTTCGAGAATTTCGTCGAGCGCCTCCTCGGCGGCGGCGCGCCCGACATCGGGCCGCGACCCGGCGCCGAGCCCGCGGGTGACGCCGATCCCCAGCTGGATCTTGCGGTGGGCGGTCGATTGCTGCATCGCCTGCGCATCGGTATTGCAGACGACGAACTCACACCCGACCAAATTCGAGCGGATCATGTTGTTGACGGCGTTTCCCCCGGCGCCGCCCACCCCGACAACGGTGATGCGGGGCTTCATCTCCTGCTCGTCCCTCGGGATGCTCAGATTGATCATATGTCCTCCACTGCTGCGCAGCCTCGATCATGCCCGGACGGATCCGGGCTTCCCCCTCTTTTGGCCGACATCGATTTAGCCGGTTTTATCCGGTACCGATAGCCGCGCCGGCATCAAAACGACAATTTGCCTCAGATGTTCTCCTTCAGCCAGTGACCCAGTCGGCCGAGAATCCCGCTCGGCGGCCCGGCCGGCGCGCGCCCGGCGTGCGGCGTCTCGGCGCGCTCCGACATCGCGAAATGGAGCAGACCGACGGCGGCCGAGAAGGCCGGACCAGCAGTCGCCTCGGCGAGGCCGGCAACCCGCAGCGGGCGCCCGATGCGGACCTGCTTGTCGAGGATCAGGCCGGCGAATTCGCGCGCGCCATGCAGTTGACAGGCCCCGCCGGTCAGCACCACGCGCCGGCCGGCGACCTTGTCGAACCCGCTCGCTTCGAGCCGGTTGCGCACCAGCTCGAAGGTCTCCTCGATGCGCGGCGCGATGATGCCGACGAGCAGGGATTTCGGCACATGGTTGACGTGCCCTTCCTCCTCCTCGCCGATCTGCGGCACGGCGATCATCTCGCGCTCGTCGGTGCTGGCGGAAATGGCGGTGCCGAACAGCGTTTTCATCCGCTCGGCATGAGCGACCGGGGTCGACAGCCCGCGGGCGATGTCGTTGGTGACGTGGCAGCCGCCGACCGGCACCGAATCGGCAAAGATCAGATTGCCGTCGAAAAACACGCCGATCGTCGTCGTTCCGCCGCCCATGTCGATGACCGTCACGCCGAGCCCGATTTCGTCCTCGACAAGGCAGGAGAGCCCGGCGGCGTAAGGGCTGACGACCAACGCCTCGACGTCGAGATGCGAGCGCCCGATCGCCGCGCTGTGGTTGCGCACCCCGGCGGCGCCAGCCGTCACGACGTTCATGTTGACGCCGAGCCGCTCGCCATACATGCCGCGCGGGTCGCGGATGCCGCGGCTGTCGTCGATCGAGAACCCGACCGGCACCGAATGGATGATCTGGCGGTCGCCGGGCTCGCGCAGCAGATAGCCTTGATCGAGCACGCGCTGCAATTCGGCCTCGCCGACCTCGCGCCCGGCGACGCCGATCTCGGCCTTGATGATGCGCGAAGCCGAGAAACCGCCCGACAAATTGGCCACGACCTGCTGGATCGTTTCCCCGGCCATCTCCTCGGCGGCGTGCACCGCGTTGGCGACCGAGGCGCCGGCCGCTTCGAGATCGACGATCGCCCCGTTGCGCAGGCCGCGCGAGATTTGATGGCCGATGCCGATGACCTGCGGCTTCTCGGGCTCGACCCGGGCGATAAAGCAGCACACCTTGGTCGTGCCGATATCGAGCGCCGCGATCAGGCTGCCGCGCGGCCGATGCGGCGGCTTGGGCGGTCGCGGCGCCCGGCGCGATTTGGTCTTTTCGCCCTTTCCGCGCTTTGCGGTTGTCGCGGTCTCCTTCGGGTCGCTCGCGCGCATCAACACCTCGTCGATCGCGGTCATGTATTCTTCGCCGGCGGGCGTCCTTTCTTGGCTGGCGGGGCTTCCTTTGGCGGCTCTGGGACGACACGCACGACGAGCCGATCGGGCAAACGCATGTCGATGGCCTGAACGTCGCGCTTTAGAATAGCGCTCGATCGTTGGAGGCGGGCGAGATCGGCCCACGCCGCCGCTGGGTCGTCCGCAGGGAGCAGAACGTCGATCGAATTGTCGATGCGCAAATTCCAGCGTCGGCCGCCGACCTGCACCGCCGCGGTGACGCGCGCGGCGAGGTCGGGTTCGCTCGCCAGCATCGCCAGCAGTTCGCTCGCGTGGCTCGCCGCGTCTTCACCGACGACCAGCGGCAATTTGGCGAACCGGTCGAGACGGGTGACCGGGATTACCGCGCCGGTGCGGTCGATCAACTCGATCTTGCCGCCGTGCTGCCACAAGGCCATCGGCTCGCGCTCGACAAGGCGGACGTAGAGCGTATCGGGAAGCCGACGCTCGATCAGCGCGGAGCGGACCCATGGCAGACTTTCGAGCTGCTGCTTGGCGCGGACCGGATCGACCGCCAGGATCGGGGTGCCGGGCCGAGCGCCGAGCGCATTCGAGGATCGTCTCGCGATCGGTGGTTTCGCGCCCCTCGACGCGGATGTCGGCGACCCGAAAGCCAATCGCCGCGCTGGCGCTGAGCAAACGGCTCGAGGCGCCGTGGAGGACGGACTGGCCGAGCGGGGATCGGCCGAACAGCGCGGTGCCGTAAACGGCGACGGCGAGAAAAGCGGGAACGCCGATCCACCAGGCGAGGCGGCGCAGCCGCCCGGTCCAGCCAGCGCGGCGACGCCGCATCGGCACCGCCGCCCTTACCCCTCGCATGCCGCGTTCTCCACGATCCACACCACCAGTTCGTCAAAGCCGATGCCGGCATGCCGGGCAATGTCGGGAACCAGCGAAGTCGGGGTCATGCCCGGCTGGGTGTTGACCTCCAGCAGATAAAGCCGGCCGTCGCCCTCCGGCGTGTCGTCGTAGCGCAGATCGGCGCGGCTGACGCCGCGGCAGCCGAGCGCCCAGTGCGCGCGAAGTGCGATGTCGAGCGCCTCCTCGTAGATCCGGACGGGGATCGGGGCCGGCACCAGGTGATCGGAGCCGCCTTGCGCATATTTTGCGGTGTAGTCGTAAAAGCTGCCGCGCGGGACGATTTCGCAGACCCCGAGCGCGCGATCGCCCATCACCGCGACGGTCAGCTCGCGCCCGGGAATAAAGCGCTCGACCATGATTTCGTCGCCGAAGCGCCAGCCCGCGACCTCCTCGCGCCAGGAATTGTCGCCGATCCGGACGATGCGCACGCCGACGCTCGATCCCTGATTGGTCGGCTTGACGACAAAGGGCGCCGGCATCGGATCGTGCCGGCGAGTTCCTCGGGGCTGGCGACGACACCCTCGACGACCGGCAGCCCGGCGGCACGAAAGACCATCTTTGCGGTCGGCTTGTGCATTGCCAGCGCCGAGGCGAGAACGCCCGAATGGGTGTAGGGGATGCGCAGCATCTCGAAGACGGCCTGGATCGTGCCGTCTTCGCCGCCGATGCCGTGCAAGGCGTTGAAGATCACCTCGGGGCGCGGCTCGAGGGCGCGCAGCAATGCCGGCAGGTCGCGGCCGACATCGACAGCCTTGACCCGATAGCCGTGGTCGACGAGCGCCTTGGCGCATTCCCGCCCGCTCGACAGCGACACCTCGCGCTCGGGCGACCAGCCGCCCATCAGCAATGCGACGGTTTTGGTCACCGCTTCAGCACCCCTCAGCGATTGGCTCGACCCCGGAAAGCGGGCGGCCGATCCGGCGGATTTCCCATTCGAGCACGACCCCGGTCGCCTCGTAGACCCGGCGCCGCACTTCCTCGCCGAGCCCTTCGAGATCGGCGGCGGTGGCGTCGCCGGTGTTGATCAGAAAATTCGCGTGCTGCGGCGATACCATCGCCCCGCCGCGCACGAGACCGCGGCAGCCGGCAAGGTCGATCAGGCGCCAGGCCGTGTCGCCCGGCGGGTTCTTGAAGGTCGAGCCGCCGGTGCGGGTGCGGATCGGCTGAGTCGCCTCGCGCGACTGCCTGATCTCGGCCATCCGCCGCACGATCGTAGCCGGATCGCCGTGGGTGCCGCGCAGCCGCGCCTCGACGAAAATCCAGTCGGGGTCGACCCCGCAATGGCGATAGGAAAACCCCATCGCCTCGACCGCAATCAGGTGGGAAGCGCCGCTGCGGTCGAGCGCCGTTGCCGAAACCAGCACATCCTTGATCTCGCGGCCATAGGCGCCGGCATTCATCCGCAACCCGCCGCCGATCGTCCCCGGGATTCCGGAGAGGAATTCAAGCCCGGCGATCCCGGCCTTGGCAGCAGCCAGCGCGACGTTGAGGTGAAGCGCCCCGGCACCGGCCACGACCTCGCTTCCGTCGATGGCGACTGCCGGCAAAACCGCGGCCGAGGCGGATCGTGACGCCGGGAAGCCCGCCGTCGCGGATCAGTATATTGGCGCCGCCGCCGATCACCGTTACCGGAACTTCCGGCGGCAACGCCGCGAGGAAGGCGGCGAGGTCCTCGCGATCGGCGGGCCGGAACAGTATTTCCGCCGGTCCGCCGACGCCGAACCAGGTCTGCTTGGCCGATCGGCGCATTCGTGATCAGCCGGCCGCGCACGTGGCCAAGCGCCGCAATCGGCGGGGCATATAGCTTCCGCGTGCAGCGCGATCATCCGCTTCGCTCGCGATTTTCCAGGGCGGCGAGTTCGCCGGGCAGGCTGTTGGCCCAAGCGGTGATCGAGCCGGCGCCGAGGCACACCACCATGTCGCCGGGCCGCGCCAGCTCGGCGACCAGCGGCGCGAGATCGCCAGGGTCGGCGAGCGCGCGCACGTTGCGATGTCCGTGCTCGATCAGCCCGGCGACGATCGCGTCCCTTGTTACGCCCTCGATCGGCGCCTCGCCGGCGGCATAAATGTCGGCGACGAGAACGATGTCGGCATCGTTGAAGCAGGTGCAGAACCCGTCGAACAGATGCGACACGCGGCTGTAGCGGTGCGGCTGCACGACCGCGATGACCTTGCCCGAGACGATCGCGCGCGCCGCCTTCAATACCGCCGCGATCTCGACCGGATGGTGGCCGTAATCGTCGATCACCGTCACCCCGTTCCATTCGCCGGTCTTGGTAAAGCGACGCTTGACCCCTTTAAAATTGCGCAATGCCGCGCGCAGCGCGTCGTCGCCGAGCCCGAGCGCCTCGGCGACCGCCGCCGCGGCCAGCGAATTCTGCACGTTGTGCCGGCCGAACATCGGCAGATACAGGTCCGGAACCGTCCGTCCGCGCTCCGTCACGCTATCCGAAACGACGATGTCGTAGCGCGCCCCGTCGCGCCCGAGCCGCAGATCGACCGCGCGGATGTCGGCCTGCGGGCTCATCCCGTAGGTCAGCACGCGGCGATCCGACAATTTGGGGATCATCCCCTGCACGACCGGGTGATCGATGCACAGCGCGGCGAAGCCGTAGAACGGAATGTTGCCGACAAAGGTCTCGAACGCCTGACGCAGCGCGTCGAAGCCGCCGTAAAAATCGAGATGCTCGGGATCGATATTGGTGACGATCGCGACCTGTCGCCGGCAGCCGGGTGAAGGTGCCGTCGCTCTCGTCGGCCTCGACCACCATCCAGTCGCCGGCGCCGAGCCGGGTATTGGTGCCATAGGCGTTGATGATGCCGCCATTGATCACGGTCGGATCAAGCTGGGCGGTTTCGAGCAGAGCGCCGATCATCGAGGTCGTCGTCGTCTTGCCGTGGGTGCCGGCGACCGCCAGCGACCATTTGAGCCGCATCAACTCGCCCAGCATTTCGGCGCGCCGCACGACCGGCAGCCGTCGCGCGCGGGCCGCGAGCGATTTCGGGGTTGTCGGGCGCGACCGCCGAGGAGATCACGACGACCTCGGCGGCGCCGAGATTGGCCGCGTCGTGCCCGACCGCGACCGGGATGCCGAGCTCGACCAGGCGGCGGACATTGGCGCCGTCGGCGAGGTCGCTGCCCTGCACGCGATAGCCGAGATTGTGCAGAACCTCGGCGATGCCGCTCATGCCGATGCCGCCGATGCCGACAAAATGCAACGGCCCGATGGTCAGCGGCAACGCCCTCATGCCGCATACCCCTCGAACGCGTCGCCGGGTTCAAGCGCCAGCGCCAGCAGCGCCAGACGGCGGGCCGCATCGCGCCGGCCGAAGCCCTGCGCGCGCTGCGCCGCTCGAGTCAGCGAAGCGCCGTCACCGAGCAGATCCTGCAGCCGAGCGGCGAGGGTATCGGGGCGCAGATCCGCCTGCGCGACGACCCATCCGCCGCCGGCTGCGGCGAAAGCCTGGGCGTTGGCGGTCTGGTGGTCGTCGGTCGCGTGCGGGTAAGGGATCAGCAATGCCGGCCGGCCGATAGCGGAGAGCTCGGCCACGGTCGAGGCGCCGGCCCGGCAGATCGCCAGATGCGCGCGCGCCAGCCGCTGCGGCACATCGGCGAAAAAGCTTTCGATCTCTGCGGCGATGCCGGTTTCGGCGTAGGCTTCGGCAACCGCGGCGAGATCCTCGGGGCGCGCCTGCTGGCTGACCCTGAGCGCGGCGCGCATGCCCGGCGGCAACGCCGCCAGGGCCGGCGGCACGATCTCGCTCAGAACATGAGCGCCTTGGCTGCCGCCGAGGATCAACAGCTCGATCTGTCCCGCCCGGCACTGGCGGCTCATAGCCGGGCTCGCCGATGGCGAGGATCGCCTGCCGGACCGGGTTCCCGGTATGGACGGCGCGGGCTCGGTCGGCCGGGCGCATCCCGGCGGTCTCGGGAAACCGGTGGCGATCCGCCGCACCCGGGGCGCCAGCAGCCGGTTGGCGCGGCCGAGGACCGCATTCTGCTCGTGGATCAGGGTCGCCAGTCCAAGCGACGCCGCCGCCAGCATCGTCGGCACCGACGGATAGCCGCCAAAGCCGATGACCGCCTGCGGCGACAGCCGGCGCAGCAGCCGGCGTGCCTGAACGGCACCGGCCGCCAGCTCGGCCAGGCCGTAGGCGGCGCGAACCGGCCCGCCGCCGAGCCTTCCGGCACGCACGCTGTGGATCGCGACGCCGGGAACGCCCGGGCAAAGGCATCGGCTCGCGAATCGGTCAGCAGATGCACCTGCCGGCCGCGTTCGACCAGTTCGGCTGCCACGCGCCTCGGCCGGGAACAAGTGCCCGCCGGTGCCGCCTGCGGCGAGAGCAACAGCGCGTGCTCACAGAGCGCTTCCCGCTAGCCGGCGGCGGGTCAGCGCCAGCAGCATCCCCATCCCCAACCCGAGCGCGAGCATCGAGGAGCCGCCATAAGACAAAAACGGCAAGGTCATCCCCTTGGTCGGCATCATGTGCAAGGTCGAGGCCATGTTGATGACCGCCTGAAGCCCGAATTGGATCAACAGGCCGGTCGCCGACAGCAGCACGAACAGGCTGCCCTCCTGGCGCAGCCGCGAAAACCCGCGCAGCACGACAAAGGCAAACAGCCCGACGACGACAAGGCAGACGATCAGCCCCAATTCCTCGCCGGCAACGGCGAACACGAAATCGGCGTGCGCGTCGGGCAGCACATATTTGATCGTGCCCTCGCCCGGGCCGCGCCCCCACAATCCACCATTGGCGAATGCTTCGAGCGAGCGGTTGACCTGATAGCTGTCGCCGGCTGCCGGATCGAGGAAATGATCGACCCGAACCCTGACATGCGGCAAGCAAGTATAGGCGCCGGCCAGCGCACCAATCCCGCCGAGGCCGAACAACACGACCCAATAGAGCCGCAGACCGGCCATGTAAAATTGTCCGAACCATACTGTCGCCACCACCGCCGCCATGCCGATATCGGGCTGCGCGATCAGCATCCCGACGATCAGCAGCAACAATGCCGCAGAGATCAGGTTGCCCGGAAAGCCCCGGCGCAGCTTTTGCTCGGAGAACAGCCAGGCGGCGACGACGGCAAAGCACGGGCTTGACAAATTCGGAGGGCTGCAACGACAGCAACGGCAGATTGATCCATCGGCGCGCCCCCTTGATCTCGGCGCCGACGACAAAAGTCAGCGCCAGCAGCACGAGTCCGATGCCGAAGACGATAAAGGCGATGCGGCGGACCGTCCGCGGCGTTTGCAGCGAGACCAGCCACATCACGCCGATCGTAACCGGCAGGAGGGCGAGATAACGGCGGACGAAATGCATGCCGTCATAGCCGATTCGCTCGGCGACCGCCGGGCTCGCCGCCAGGCTCATGACGCACGCCGAAACCCATCAGGACGCAGAGCGCGGCGAGGCTCCATCGATCGACGGTCCACCACCAGCGCGCCACCGGGCTCTGATCGATGCGGGCGAACCTCATCGGGATCGATCCTCGCCGTTCGGGCAAGGCTCGCCACCGGACCCAGCCCCCCGACCCTCGTCGAGAGAGGATATATAGCGGCTGTGGCCGCATCTAGCTACTATTTGTGCGATCCCCCCATCGGTCATCGCGCATCACCGCAGCTTCAAGGTGGCGAGCCCGGCGATCGCCAGGATCGAGGCGATGATCCAAAAGCGGATGACGATCGTCGGCTCCTCCCAGCCCTTTTGCTCGAAGTGATGGTGCAGCGGCGCCATCCGGAAGACGCGCCGCCCGGTGATCTTGAAGCTGGCGACCTGGACGATGACCGACACCGCCTCGAGCACGAAGAGCCCGCCGATGATCGCGAGCACCAGCTCGTGCTTGGTGACGACGCTGATCGTCCCGAGCGCGCCGCCGATCGACAGCGACCCGGTGTCGCCCATGAAGACCATCGCCGGCGGAGCGTTGAACCACAGAAAACCGAGGCTGGCGCCGACCATGGCGCCGCAAAACACGGTCAGCTCGCCGGCCCCCGGAACATGGTGGATCTGCAGGTAGTTGGCGAAGACCGCATTGCCGACGAAATAGGCGATCAGCGCGAAGCAGCCGGCGGCGATCATCGCCGGCACGATCGCGAGCCCGTCGAGCCCGTCGGTCAGGTTGACCGCGTTCGACGCGCCGATGATGACGAGGACGCCGAACGGCACGAACAGCCCGTCGAGAGGGATCAGCACGTTTTTGAAAAACGGCACGGCGAGCGTGTTCGCCAGCGGCGCCGGGGTCACATAGCCGAGCGCGATGCCAGGCGAGCACGCCGACCCCGATTTCGAGCACGATCTTGGTCGACCCGGACAGCCCGCGATGCGAATTGCTGGTCAGCTTTTTATAGTCGTCAAAAAAGCCGATCAGCCCGAACCCGACGGTGACCAGCAGCACGATCCAGACATAGGGGTTGGTCAAATCCGCCCACAGCAAGGTCGCGACCGTCAGCGCCAGCAGGATCAGGAAGCCGCCCATCGTCGGCGTTCCCTTTTTGCGGACCAGATGCCCGGCGGGGCCGTCGAGGCGGATCGGCTGACCGTTGGTCTGCTTTGAGCGCAGCCAGGCGATGATCGGCCGGCCAAAGACGAAAGCTGATCAACAGCGCGGTGACGACCGCTCCGCCCGAGCGAAAGGTGATGTAGCGGAACAGGTTGAAAGCCTGGAACTGGTCCGCGAGCGGGTAGAGCAGCCGATAAAGCATCAGATCAGGTCTCGCGTCGCGCCGATTCGGCGATCAGCCGCTCGACGATGCGGCCGACATGCACGCCGTAGGAGCCTTTGACCGTCACGACGTCGCCGGACTGAAGAAAGCTTAACAGCGCAGGGATAGCCTGATCGGCAGACGGCCACAATCCGCCCCGGCTGGCCGCGGGCAGGACCTCGTGCAGCGCCGCCATCGCTTTGCCGACCAGGAACACGCGATCGACCCCGGCCGCGGCAAGAGGTGCTGCCAGATTGCGATGGAAACGCTCGGTCGCATCGCCGAGCTCGAGCATGTCGCCCAGCACCGCCACCCGCCGGCCGCCGGCCGCTGGCAAAGTCGCGGCGAGCACCGCAATGGCGGCCTCCATCGCCGCCGGGCTCGCATTGTAGCTCTCGTCGATCAGGGTCAAGATCCCGCCCCGCCAAGCCAGCCGATGGCGGCGGCCTCGGCCCGGCATCGCTTCGAGGCCCAAGAGCGCCTTCGGCCGCAAATCGGACATCGCAGCCGGCCGCCATCGTTGCGCCCAGCACGGCGAGCGCGTTCATGACCCAGTGCCGGCCGGGGACGGGCAAACGGAAGCGCACGGGAACGCCCCAACATCTTGCCGCGATCGTGCTGCCGTCAGGCTCCAGCACAGCAATCGACGAGCCGGACTGTGGCCTCGGGATCGGCGCCGAAGCTGATCACTTCGATCCACCCCCGCGCGCTCAGCCCATGCGGCAAGGCGCGGATAATGCGGATTGTCGCGGTTGAGGACGGCGACTCCCGCCCGGTTCGAGCCCGAGAAAGATCTCGGCCTTGGCGTCGGCGATCGCCTCGACCGAGCCGAAAAAACCGAGATGCGCCGGCTCGACGGTCGTGATCACCGCGATGTGGGGCCGCACCAGGCGGGTCAGTGCGGCGATCTCGCCGGGATGGTTCATGCCGAGCTCGAACACGCCATAAGCCGCATCGGGCGGCATGCGGGCCAGCGACAGCGGCACCCCCCAGTGATTGTTGAGGCTGCCGGCGGAGGCGAAAGTCGCTGCCGCAGGCGCCGAGCGCCAAGCGCAGCGCCTCCTTGGTCCCGGTTTTGCCGACGCTGCCGGTCACCGCGATGATCCGCGCGCTGCTGCGGGCGCGGGCAAATCGGCCGAGCGCGCCGAGACCGGCGAGCGTGTCGCCGACCCGCAGCAGCGGCGCCCCCGGCGGCAGCCCGACGACCTGTCGCGATCGACCATCGCCGCGGCGGCGCCGCGTTCGAACGCCGCCGCGACAAAATCGTGGCCGTCATGGTTGGGGCCGCGCAGCGCGACGAAGAGGTCGCCCGCCGCCAGCGTGCGGGTATCGATCGAAACACCCGTCGCCGCCCAATCGGCGGCGCCCGCCCCGCCAGTCGCGCGCGCAGCGTCGGCCGCGGTCCACAGCGGCGTCATCCGCTGGCCCGCCGGCACGCTCGGCCGCAGCGTGCCGGCGATTTCGCGGGCGATTTCAGCATCGTCGAACGGCAATGTCTCGTCCGCCGATGATCTGGCCGGTTTCGTGGCCCTTGCCGGCGATGACCAGCAGGTCGCCGGGTGCCGAGTTCGGCGATCGCGGTCTCGATCGCGCGGCGCCGGTCGCCGATCTCGATCGCCCCTGGGGCGGCGGCAAGGATCGCGCGGCGGATCGCGGCCGGGATCTTCGCTGCGCGGATTGTCGTCGGTCACGTAAACCCGGTCGGCGGCGTCCGCTGCGACGCGCCCCATCAGCGGCCGCTTGCCCGGATCGCGGTCGCCGCCGCAGCCGAAAACGGCCACGAGCCGGCCCGGCGCATGCGGGCGCAGCGCCGCGAGCACGGTCGCAAGCGCATCGGGAGTGTGGGCGTAATCGACGACGATCGGGCCCCCGCCGCTGGCCTCGGCGACGAATTCGAGCCGGCCGGAACCCCGGTGAGCTGTGCGAGCGCCGCAGTCGCCGCCGCCGCCGGGACACCGGTCGCAATCGCCAGACCGAGTGCGCAGAGCGCGTTCATCGCCTGGAACTCGCCGAGCAGCGGCAGCAAGAATTCGTGGCGCCGCCCAAAGATCTCGAGGACCAGGCGCTGGCCGCTGTCCCCGGCCGCGCCGCGACGAGCCGCAATTCGGCAGCTGGGTCGCCGCCATAGCCGATAACCGGATGGCCGCGGTCGCGGCACAGCGCCGCCAGTCGCGGAAATTCGGCGCTGTCACGGTTCAGCACCGCCGGCTGCCCCGATCGCCAGCAGCGCGGTAAACAGCCGTTCCTTGGCGGCGCGGTATTGCGCCATGTCGCGGTGATAGTCGAGATGATCGCGGGTCAAATTGGTAAAGGCGGCAGCGGCGACCGACAGGCCGTCGAGGCGAAACTGGGCGAGACCGTGGCTCGACGCCTCGACCGCGACATGCTCGATCCCTTGTGCGCAAAGCGCGGCGAGATCGCGATGGAGGGCGACCGGGTCGGGCGTCGTCAGCGCGCCCGGGCGGCGCCCGGACGGACGTCACCAACCCGAGCGTGCCGAGGCTCGCCGCGAGATGGCCGGCGGCGGTCCAGATCTCACGGATGAAATGGGCGACCGAGGTCTTGCCGTTGGTGCCCGGTGACGGCGGCGATGGTTCGCGGCTGCCGGCCGTAAAAGCGCGCCGCCAGCAGCGCCAGCCGGCGATGCGGGTTCGGGTCGGCGACGATCGCGACCCGCGCGCGGTCTTCCGCCGCGAGGCCGAGCGCCGCAGCATCGTCGGTCAGGATCGCAACCGCGCCGCGCGCCGCCGCATCGGCAGCGAATAACCTGCCCGTCGAGCCGCGTGCCGGGCAGCGCAGCAAACAGGAAGCCGGGAAGTACCGCGCGCGAATTGGCGGTGATCCCGGCAATTTCCGGATCGCCTCGCGAGGCCGGGCCAGGCTGGGCATTCGGCGATGTCGATCAGCTCAGTAAGCTTCAATCCGCTTGCCTTGCATGCTCTCGGGCGTCAGCGCTTGCGCGATCGCCGGCGAGGATTCATCGACTGGCTGCACGCCGAGCAATGGCGCGATGCGCACGATGGTGCGGCCGACCGCCGGGGCTGCGGTCCAGCCGGCGGTCGCGAAGCCGTGGCTCGCCTTGGTGCCATGCGGCTCGTCGACCATCACCAGGACCAGATATTTAGGCGCGGTCATCGGGAAGACGCCGACAAAGCTCGAGAGCAACTTCTGCTCGGCATAATGCTTGCCCTCGACTTTGTCGGCGGTGCCGGTCTTGCCGCCGACGACATAGCCCGGCGCGTCCACCATTTCGCCGGTCCCGTAGAGGACGACCATGCGCAACAACTTGCGCATGTGCTCCGAGGTTTCCGCGCGAAATCACCTGGCGGCCTTGCGGCGCATCGCCGGGCGGCAGTTTGAGCAGGGTCGCCGGGCGCAGCACGCCGCCATTGACCAGCGCCGAGGCTCGCGCTGGCGATCTGCAACGGGGTCTCGGAAATGCCGTGGCCAAAGCCGATCGTCATGACGTTGACCTCGCGCCACTTCGCCGGATAAGTGCGGCCGGCCGATCTCCTTCAGCTCGAAACTCGGCGAGGTCAACAGCCCGAATCGGCGCAGATATTCCTGCTGCCGATCGGCGCCGACCGCAAGCGCGATCTTGGCCTCGCCGATATTCGACGAATACATCAGGATTTCGGGAACGGTCAGCGGGCGATGCTTGCCGTGATAGTCGGAGATCGTGAACCGCCCGATGTGGATCGGATGGGTCGCGTCGAAGACCCCGGTCATCGTGGTGGCGCCCGAATCGAGCCCCATCGCCGTGGTGAAGATCTTGAACACCGAGCCGATCTCGTAATCGCCGAGCGTGACCCGGTCGAACATCCGCTCGGCCACCGGAATGTTCGGATGGTTGGGATCGAGCGTGCCGGGATGGCTCGGATCGAAATCCGGCAAGGACACCATCGCCAGGACCTCGCCGGTGTTGACGTTCATGATCAGCCCGTCGCCGCCCTTGGCGGTGAAATCGTCGACCACGCGCTGCAGTTCTTCGTGCAGGATATATTGCAGACGCAGGTCGATCGACAGCTGCAGCGGCTCCTGGCGCCCGCGCAATTGATCGTCGAGGCCGCGCTCGATCCCGGCCTGACCGTTGTCGTCGATCCCGGTATAGCCGACCGCATGCGACAGGAGATTGCCATAGGGGTAGACGCGGCGCTCCTCATGCTCGAATTGCAGCCCCGGTATCCCGAGCTGGTTGACTGCATATTCCTGGTCTGGGGTCAGATGGCGCTTGACCCATACGAAACCCTTGCCCGAGTTCAGCTTGGCCAAGAGTTGAGCGCGGTCGAGACCCGGCAGTGCGGCGAGGAGTTTGCGCGTCGCGTCGGCGGCATCGACGATCTGCCGCGGATTGGCGTAAAGCGAGGGACTGTCCAGTGTCGTCGCCAACAGCTTGCCGTTCGCGGTCGATAATGTCGGCGCGGCCAGGCGGGGCGGCGGCGGCGGATGGAAGCGAGCAATAGAGGGTACGGTGACGGCGCCCGGCAGCAATGTAACCTGGACGAGCCGCCCGGCGATGACCGCAAAGACCATGATGAATGACGACAGTCGCGACGAGGAGCCGGGCGCGGCAGCCGTCGAGCGCTCGCCTTGCCGGACCGTCCGGAACGACCGGGGCGCAGTGCGGCGGCTTGAAATGGCGCGGCCGGCACGGATTGTCGTCAAACTGGTGGACCGCGCTCATCACCGGTTCTCCGCGATCTGCGCGATCAATTCATCGAGCGATTTGGCCCGGTTTGCCGAGTTCGGGTGCGGTGTCGCCTTGGTTGGCACCGGTCTCGCCGGCTCGGGTGTCGCATTTCGGGTTTCGAGTGCGACGGTCAGGACGGGGGCCCCGCTTTTCTGCCGGCGGCTTGGTGCTTTCGGCCGGCTGTTCTACAAGCAGGAGGGGATGCCGCGGGCGATACGTTCTGCGGGTGTGAGTTTTCGGCGACGGCAGCCGCTGTCTCGGCCGCGCGGCGGCGGCGCCGGTCGCATCGGAATCTCGGCTATATTGGCGATCAGTTGCTTCGTCGCGATCGGCGCCAGAGACAGATAGCGTTGGTTCATCTGGGCCAGCGCGTCGGGCCGGTTCAGATAAGCCCATTCTGCGTCGAAGACGCGGATGTCGCGCTCGGCGTCGTCCGCCCGTTTGGTTGTTTGGGCCAGCTGGTCGGCGACGGCCTGGACCTCGTACTTGATCGCGAACATTGCGAAGCCCGTCGCCGAGACCAATAGCAACCAGAACAGTGCGGAGAGCTTGATCATGCGGCGTGCCGCTGTTGTCGGTCGCGACTCGGCGGCCAGGGTGGGGCGGCGGTGCGTTCCGCCGCGCGCAGCCGCGCCGCCCGTGCACGCGGGTTGCGGTCGATTTCCTCGATGTCAGGTTTGAGCGCCCGGCGATGCAGCAGCCGGAAGCTCGGCGCTGCAACCGTGGCGGGAACCGGCTCGTGGCGCGAGGCGCGAGGTGCCGCTATCGCTGCGCTGCCGCAGGAAGTCCTTGACCCGCCGATCTTCGAGCGAATGAAACGACACGACGGCGAGCCGTCCGCCCGGCATCAGCAGCCGTTCGGCCGCGCCGAGCGCGCGATCGAGTTCGCCGAGCTCGTCGTTGACGGCGATCCGCAGTGCCTGGAACGTGCGCGTCGCCGCGTCAATCCCGGGCGCGGGCTTGGGCACCGCGGTGCGCACGATCTGGGCGAGTTCGAGGGTACGGCCGATCGGCTGGAGCCGCCGGGCCGCGGTGATCGCGCGGGCGATTCGGCGAGCAAAGCGCTCTTCGCCGAATTCGCGGATCAGGCGAGCGAGATCGCTCTCGGCGAGAGTAGCGACGAAATCGGCGGCGGTCTGCCCCGCCCCGCTCATGCGCATGTCGAGGGGTCCATCGAAGCGGAACGAAAACCCGCGTTCGGCAGTGTCGAGCTGGATAGAGGAGACGCCGAGATCGAGCGCGATCCCGGCGATCGGCGCGGGCGTCATCGACCCCGGCGACGCCAGCAGCCGCTCCATATCGCCGAAATTCCCTTCGATGATGGCGAGCCGCCCGCCATGGGACGCGCGCCAGCTCGCGGCCGCGCCGCACCGCATCGGGATCACGATCGATCGCGACGACACGGCAATCAGCTGCGGCGAGCAGCGCCCCGGCTATAACCGCCGGCGCCAAATGTGCCGTCGACATAGAGGGCGTCGTCGCGCGGCGACAGTACATCGATGACAGCCTCGACCAGCACTGGCACATGCTCCGCCCCTCCAATCGCCTCACTCTCGTCTCGACCGGCGCGGTGTTCGCGCCGCGGCGGCAGTGGGCGGCTTCTGGTCATTCCCGGCGCCGGTCTGGCATACCGCCGAGCGGCGGGATCTTGGTCCCTTGCCGGCGGGCGCGCTCGCGCAGATTCGCCAGATGTTCGGCGAAACGGCCGGGTTCCCAGATCTGAAAACTCTTGCCTAGACCGACAAAGGCTGCGCTGTCGGTAATAAAGGCATGCTGCGGCTAGGTCCGCCGGCAACACCACCCGTCCCTCAGTGTCGAAGGGGAGCCGCTGCGAGGGGGCGAACAGCAGCGCCGCCAGATTCTCGTGCTCGTCGGAAAATTCCTCGAGAGTCTCGAGCCGGGCGGCCAGCTCCTCCATTCGCTCGATGCCATTGGCGTCGATCGCCGGATATTTGTACGACGGAAATGCGACGATGCCCGGAAAACGCTGGGCCGCCAATGAGGCGCGAAAGGTCGCCGGCACTGAAACTCGCCCCTTGCGGTCGACCTTGTTCACGTAAGTGGACAGAAACATGCCACTTCTTCCCCCAACGCTCGCCCTTGGACGCTCGGCAAGGGGCGCCCGATAGATGCCGCCGAAGTTCCCCCCATCGGCTACATCCGTCCATGGGTGAACATGGGATAGCATGGTACTTCATGGTCGTCAATGGCTTTGTGAAATAAAACTCTTGATTTTGTAGGGATTGCATGCGAGATGGCTTGGCCACCTTATGTAGTCGCCGTAGGCGTCCCGGACACAAGCGGCGGAATGACTGTCTCAGAGGCAAGCCAGGCCGCCGCGACCGATATGTCAGAAATTTCGGATAGGCCACGTCCGGACACGACGCGGGTAAGGCGGTTGACGCGGGGGCAGGGCATCGCATCGCCGGCGAGCGCGCTGACATTCCAGTGGTGAGACAACCGGTTATGCTTGGACCGGCGTTGGGGACGCTGCTGACCGGCGGCCTACGTCCGAGTGCCGTGGCCGGTCCGACCCGTCGGCGACGTGGCAATGGGATCGCCGGCTGGACTTTTGCTTCGTGGATACAGAACGGCATGGCCAGACTACTCGGTCATGGCGACCAGTTTGCTCGGCAGGCGCGGGGCCATCTCCAGCTTCCGTTCGGCAACGAGTAATTTACAATGGTCGTAAAGGGCGACCCGCGCCGCCTCGGTGCGGTTGTTGCCAAAGAGACCGGTCTCGACCAGGCGGTCGAGGTACCACACGGTCTGGACGTTAAGCGACAAGGTGATCAGCTCTGATTTCAACGGATTTACATCTCTCGCCATCGCAACCGCCATTATCGAAACTATGGCAAAAGAATGCCATAAATATGGTGATATTGACCAGAGGAAAATATCTGCGGCGCCAGAGCCGGGGCTGTTGGGCGGCGGCTCGGCACCGAGTTCGAGATGGCGCTCAAGAGAAACGGGCGACCTCCGGAGGTCGCCCGCCCCGTCCCCCCAAGTGTGGCGCGCGGGCTCGGCAACATCGCCCGCAGGCTCCCCGCCGCAACCTTAGGCATCAGCGGCGCAACCACACGCGGGCAAGCTTAGGCGGATGAAGGCGGGCGGCAACGGGGCAATCGGCGATCCACAGGGTTTTCCCCAAAAAAGCGCAGTTATCCCCGTTTGGTCCGGCACATCGTCCACGCCACAAACTACTGCCCGATGAGCTGTACGGGGCCGGGCGATGCCAGACGGCGCGTAAGCCGGGTTCTGTACCGCCCCAGTCCGCCCGATGGGCTTGCGGGACGGTGACGGCCATTCCTCTGGGACGCCCGTTACCGGACGCCTCGTGCGACCGACCCGAGCGGCGGCGCAAAGGTCCGCCCGGCACCTCGGGATCGCTCCCTGATGCCTGCCGCTCCTACTTGGTCTTGCTCCCGGTGGGGTTTTCCCTGCCGCCGCCGTTGCCGGCGGCGCGGTGCGCTCTTACCGCACCGTTTCACCCTTGCCGCCCGCCCGAGGGATGCCGCGGGCGGGCTCGGCGGTATACTTTCTGTGGCACTTTCCCTGGGGTCGCCCCCGCCGGGCGTTACCCGGCACCGTACCTCCGTGGAGCCCGGACTTTCCTCTCCCCGCACGGCGGCGGAGAGCGGCCGTCCGGCCGTCTGGCAACCCAGATTTGGCCAGCGAGGCCGCCTTTGTCAAAGGCCGCGAGCTCCGACGCTCGCGGTCACGGACTCGTGGTGATGCCGACCGCCGCAGCGAACTCCTTTTTCACGTTTCCGCCAAACAGCGGGTTGACGAGACGAGTGGTGTTGCCGGCGCTTGCGTCGACCGCCGTCGGACATGCCATGTAAGGTGAAATGAAGGTGTTGTGAGCGGCGTTGCGCGAATTGATCACTAGGCAGGTCGGCGCGACTTCGAGGTCCATCGCGTCGATGGTGTTGGCAAAGCTATATCCGTTCTCTATCAGCAGCGCCGCCCCGCCTTTGGCCGCCGCCGAGCCAGCGCCACTGATGCGGGAAATTTGGGTCTGCTCCAGCGCGATGCCTGCGGCCCCTCCGGCGGCGTCGGCGACCGCAAAGATTTCGGAGCTCAGCACGTAGTTGAGCTGGAGCCCGCCCGCCCGCGCGCCGGCGTCGGCGTTGTTGACGATCAGATGATCGATCTTCAGCGAGTTCTGCGCGTCCGAAAAATCGCGCTGGCCGATCACCACGGCGTAGCTATCGCTGCGGCCATTGACGAACAGAGTTCCTTGCTCGTTGAAATAAAAGCATCCTTTTGGCGAAATCGGCGTGCCGCCGGAGCACAGGATTTCGAGCACCGGTTGCGCGGCGATCGTCTTTCCGTCGAGGATGGCGCCCATCGAAATCACGCGAAATCCGGTGTCCGATCGGCTCCCGTAGTCGATGACCAGCGGGCTCGTGAGCTTGAACGTGCCATGCGGAAGGAACAAAGGCTGGTCGGCAGCGAGCGCTGCGGACAGTGCCCGGTTGATCGCGGCGGTATCGTCGGTGCTGCCGTTACCGGTGGCACCGTAGCAGCGCACATCGATCCAGGAAGTGGCAGGGCAGGTAGAGGCACTCGCCGTCGTCAACTGGTTCACCCCGGTGGTCGCGGCGTGCGCCGGAGCCGCCAACAAGGACATAACGAGAACAACTTGGACGAAATTCGGGCGGAGGGCCATGCTGTTTCCTTTCCGGGCAAGGGCGCCCCGCAGAGGGCGGCGAAGAGGACGCTAAGCGGTCGTTTACCCTAATGGAGAGCACTTATATCGCGTCGCGGACGCATTGTTTCTAAAAATTCTCTCTTCGATCGATAGATTTTTCGTAATTATCGAATCACGTGTAATCCGCTCGCTCTCGATGTTTCGGCATAGCAGGCACCCTCATGGTTCAGCGCGGGTTTGGCCTGCGGAAAAACCCGTGCAGCAGGATGCCACAAAGGATCAGGCAGGCGCCGGTCGCCCGCGCCGCGGTCAGTCTCTCGCCCAAGGCCAGCACGCCAACCAGGATTACGGTCACCAGCTCGCAATTGGCGACGACCGCATAGCTGACGGGTCCAAGCCTCGGCACGCTGTAGGAAAACAGCGTAACGGTCAGCGCGCCAGGCCCCAAGGCGATGAACAAGACCAGTAGCCACGTGCCAAGCGCGGCCGGAATGTCGAGGCCGAGATAGAGGCTCGCACCGCCAAAGGTCGTGATCAGTCCGAGATAAAGGAAGACCGCGCCGATCAGCGGCGGATAAGGGCGCATCAGCACCGAACTGGCGGCGAGGTAGAGCGCGTAGATCAACGGCGACGGCAAAATCCACATCAGGCCGCGCGGGTCGAGACTGCCGCCATGCAGCCCCGGAAAGGTGATCAGCCCGGCGCCAATCAGGATGATCGCGACGCACGCCGCCGCCCGCAGCCGGATCCGCCGCTTGAAGATCAGCCGGTCGAGCGCCAAGGTCAGCGCCGGATAGGTGTAGAACAAGAGAATCGCGACGCTGGTGTCGAGGGTGTGCAGGCTTTCCCAGAAGCACAAGGTCTGCCCGGCCCCGAGCGTTGCCCCGACCACGGCAATCCGCCACGCGCCACTGCGTAGCGCTGCGCGGAAGTCGTGCCCAGCCGTCACCGAGGCCGCTGCCAGCGGGACCAACGCCAAGCCGTAGCGCCAAGCCAGCATCGAGGACGCGCTGATCCCCGCCTTGTAGAGCTGCAAGGTGATGATCGGCATGAAGCCCACCATCACGCTGTCGCCGATCGCGGCAAGCGCCGCCCGCCAGCTCTGCGCTCGCTCCGCGGCTACCTCGGAGAGCTCCGCGGTCTGCCCGGTCGCGATCATTCTACGGGGTCACGGGGACAGCTTGCGCGCCCACGGCGATGAAGCGTGGTTTATTCGGCCGCCCGCTCGTACCACATGCGCCCGTCCTTGATCGTCATCTGGGCGATCAGCCGGCGCTTTGCGGTGACGGTGTTGCCGTCGCTGTCGCGCAATTGGAAATTGCCGTCGCGCAGCTCGAACAGCGGCGATGTCGGCATTGGCGCCGGGAGCGAGGGTTCCGACCGTGCCCTCATAGCCGAGGATCTTCGCTGGCGCCGCGGTCGAGCGCATGACGAGATCGTCGAGCGACATGCCGAAATGCAGCAATTTCGACATCGTCGTCGGCAGATCCCATACCGGCCCCTGGGTCGCGCTGGTAAAGGTCAGGTCGGTCGAGATCGTGTCGGGCAGAAAACCCTGGTCGAGCGCCTTCTCGATCATCGGAAAGCTGAAATGGCTGCGGCCATGCGCGCAGTCGAAGATGATGCCGTGGCGCTGCGCCTCGACGACCTCCTTCAGAACCAGCTGCTTTTCCTGGCCCATGATGCCGTGCGCGCGGCCGTGATAGCAGTGGGTGACGATGTCGCCGGGCTTCATGATGGGCGAGCAGTTCGGGCAGCGGGATCGGCGAGTTGGTGATGTGCATCATCATCGGCACGCCGCCGGCCATATCCGCGGTCCTGCGCGCCAATTTGACCGGCTCGGGGGTGTATTCCCAAACCAGGCCCGGGCCCGTAGCGCAGCTTGACGCCGATCGCGAGGTCGGGGTTTTCGCTGATCGTGCGGGCGCAGCCTTCGGGGTCGGCATAGGGAAAATGCGACAGCTCGCCGCCGCGCGAGGTGCCGACGATGCCGATCGCCGACAGATTGACGAAGGCGCGGGTGCGGGTGCGCACCTCACGGTCGATGACCTGGCGCAGCCCGGCAAAAGTGGCCGAGCCGGCGCTGCCGGCGTCGCACAAGGTGGTGACCCCGCTCGCCCGGCAGAAGCGATCGGTGTCGCCGGCCATATCATGCGCATTGACGAAGATATGGGCGTGGATGTCGACCAGGCCCGGCGTCACCAGCCGGCCCTTGGCGCTGATCGTGCGACGCGCCTCCGCATGCCGGCAGCGACGGCGCCACCGCAACGATCTTGCCGCCGGCGATGCCGATATCCATAGGCCGCGCAACCCGGCGGCGGGGTCGAGCACCTCGCCGCCGGTGATCAGAAGATCGTATTTCATCGCCGCCCCCTTCCCTGGCAGATCGGCGTTCATGGTCCGCCATCGGGATGCAGGTGGCAACCCCGACCCCAAACGAGCATGTCAGGCAGTCGCTGCGGCCGCAGATCTTCGTCATGCCGCCTTGTGTGGTGCCCTGTGAGTTGAGCGGGCGCGGTACGGCCCTATAATCCCGCAAATCCAGCGACGGAGGAAAACGCAATGGCGGTTATTCTCGGAACGGACGGCTACCGGTACGAAGTCGTCGACGGTTGGGCGAAACTGCCGCCCGGCTATGAGTTCAACGCCGATGTCGCTGCGGTCGGCGTCGACAAAAACGACAATGTCTATGCCTTCAACCGCGGCAAGCATCCGATGTGCGTGTTCGACCGCAACGGTAACTTCCTGCGTTCGTGGGGCGAAGGCGTGTTCCTGCGCCCACATGGCGTCCACATGGCGCCTGACGAGACGATCTGGCTGACCGATGACGGCGATCACACGGTCCGCCAATGCACCCTCGCCGGCAAGGTATTGCTGACGATCGGCATCCCTGGGAAGCCCGCGCCCTATATGAGCGGCGAGCCATTCCACCGTTGCACCCATACCGCGCTGTCGCCGCAGGCCGACTATCTCTACATCTCCGACGGCTACGGCAATTCGCGGGTGCACAAATACACGCCCGACGGCAAGCGAGTGATGTCGTGGGGCGAGCCCGGCACCGACCCTGGGCAGTTCAACATCGCCCACAACATCTGCTGCGACCCGGACGGCTGGGTCTATGTCGCCGACCGCGAGAACCATCGCGTCCAGGTGTTCGACGGCAACGGCAAATACGAGACCCAATGGAACAACATGCACCGCCCCTCGGGCCTTTACATGGAAGCCGGCACCAAGACACCGCGCTTCTTCGTCGGCGAGATCGGGCCGGACATGGCGGTCAATATCGACCTGCCGAATTGCGGGCCGCGGGTCAGCATCTATACCGCCAAGGGCGAATTGCTGGCGCGGCTCGGGCCTGCGCATGCCGGCCTCGATTCCGGCCAATTCATCTCGCCGCACGGGATTTCCGTCGATTCGCGCGGCGACATCTATGTCGGCGAGGTCTCGTTCACCAATTGGGGCCGCCGCGTCCGCGCCAAGGGCGAACAAATCCCGCCCGGCCTGCGCAGCCTGCAAAAGCTGGCGAAGGTCGTTTAGCCATCGCAACTCCCCGTCATCCTGAGGAGGGCGCGAAGCGCCCGTCTCGAAGGACGCACTAAGGTCGGAGGTCGATGTGACCGCCTACCTCTACATTCTCCGTTGTGCCGACAATTCCTATTACGTCGGCACCACAATCGGCAGCCTCGACAAGCGAATAGCCGAACATCAGGCTGGTGAATACCGCGGATACACCAGCGTTCGACGACCAGTAGCTCTGGTATTTCATCAACATTTCGAGCGGTGCGAGGATGCATCTTCGGCGGAGCGCCAGGTCAAAGGCTGGCGCCGCGAGAAGAAAGAGGCGCTAATCCATGGAGATTATCATTTGCTTCCGTCCCTCTCCCCGCGCGGAACACGCGCTATCGCCCGTGCGTCCTTCGAGACGCAGCCCAAGGGCCGCTCCTCAGGATGACGAAATCCCCGGCCCTTCAGGGCTTTCTTTATGCTGGGGAGCGTCCGGGGGCGCGTCTCGAACCATCCGAGGCACGCAACGGAGCATTGAGTAATACCCGACAATCCGTGCTGGAAGCGCCGCCCGCCAGGCTCGTCCAGCGACGATCGTGCGACCGGACGATCGCCTCAAAAAATGCCGCTATCGCGATGCATGATAGACGGATCAGAGGCCGGCAGATAGCGAGAGACTAGAAATTTGCTGCGGATTTGCTGCGGAGGCAGCAAAATTAGGGGAGCTTGATGATGCCCGATAATCCGCGCTGGAAACGCCGCCCACCGGGTTCGACTTGGGGCGATTGGGGCCCCGACGACCAACTTGGCCGGCTCAACCTGCTGACCGCGGACAAGGTGCTCAACGGCATCGCCGAGGTACAGGAGGGCAAGACCTTTTGCCTGAGCCTGCCGCTCGACTATCCGGGCGGCACCGTGGTCAACCCGCGCCGGCATCCGCCGCGCCTGATCGCGAACCAGCGTAATGGCATGCCCTACATGACCTATCCGCTCAGCCGAGAGGACCCGCGTCTCGTCGATGTGATCTGCGACGACATCGTCGAGATGACGCTGCAGTACTCGACGCAGTGGGACAGCCTCGCCCATGTCGGGCAATTGTTCGACGCCGATGGCGACGGCGAGCCCGAGATCGTCTTCTATAACGGCTACCGCGCCGGCGAGCACATCGTCGGACCGATGGACTACCGCGGCGGCCAGGCGGTCGAATCGGGCGAGCATGTCGGCGCCACGGCGCTTGGGGTCGACAACATGGCGGCGCATCCGATCCAGGGCCGCGGCGTGATGATCGACCTCGAAGCTCATTTCGGCCGCGGCGGTAAATTCGTCGGCTATGACGAGCTGATGCGGATCATGGACGCGGACAAGGTCACGGTCGAGGAAGGCGATCTGGTCTGCTTCCGCACCGGCTACGACCGAGTCATCCTCGGCATGAACAAGAACCCCGACGCGGCAATCCTCGAACAATATCCTTGCGCAGCGCTCGACGGCCGCGACGAGCGTATCTTGAACTGGATTACTCGGTCGGGCGTGGTGGCATTGATTTCCGATAACCGCGCGGTCGAGGCCTCACCCTCACGGCCTTGCGAGGAAGATCACTGCGCCTCCCTGCCGTTACATGCCCATTGCCTGTTCAAGCTCGGCGTCTATCTCGGCGAGATCTGGTGGTTGTCGGAGCTGGCCGACTGGCTGCGCGCCAACAGCCGCTCGCGCTTTCTGCTGACCGCCCCGCCCTTGCGCCTCCCCGGCGCCGTCGGCTCCCCGGCAAACGCTGTCGCCACGGTTTAGTCGATAAAGAAATAGGGTTCTGGTTTCAACCGCGTGGGCGCCAAAGCGATGAACGGCAGGTCTGAGCCGGGGGCTCTGAGCAAGGTCCCCGAAGTCACTCTCGTCTTCTGGATCATCAAGATCGCAGCGACGACCTTGGGCGAGACCGGCGGCGACTCGGTCACAATGACCTTCAACTGGGGTTATCTCGCCGGCACCGCCCTCTTCCTCGGCCTGCTCATCGCGCTGGTAACGGCGCAGATCCTCGCGAAGAGGTTCAGCCCCTGCCTGTATTGGGCCACGATCGTCGCTTCCACCACCTTCGGCACCACCATGGCGGACTTCGCCGACCGCTCGCTCGGCATCGGTTACACTGGCGGCTCGACCTTGCTGTTCGTCAGCCTGATAGCGGTGCTGGGCCTCTGGTACTGGTCCGAGGGCACCATCTCGGTGAACACGGTGAGCACGCCGAGGGTCGAAGCGTTCTATTGGGCGGCCATCACCGTCTCGCAGACGCTTGGCACAGCGCTCGGCGACTGGATGGCCGATACCGGCGGGCTCGGCTATGGCGACGGCGCGCTTGTGTTTGCCGCGGGGCTCGCCGTGATCGCCGGACTATCTTTCTGGACGAGCCTATCGCGAGTGCTGCTGTTCTGGGCGGCCTTCATCCTTACCCGGCCGCTGGGCGCCACCGTCGGCGACTTCCTCGATAAGCCACTGAACCATGGCGGGCTTGCGCTCAGCCGCCCGCTGGCTTCGGCCGATCGCTGCATTTATCATCGCCTGCGTTGTCGTTCTGCCGCAACGCGCAGGGCGGCATCCGAATAGGTCCGATACGATCGCGCAGGGCGGTTAGCGATATCGTCGGCGGCGCCTGCAGTGATGACATTCACTTGCTCCGGCCCGACGCGTGGGGCCGGGCCGGAGCTCAGCAGTGTTGATCAGTTGGGGTGGAAGACGAGGGTGCGCAACTCGATGCTTTCGCGCGGGAAGGCGTCGGGCGGAGTCGTCGGGTCGGTGAACGAGGTATGCGGCATGAAGCGCGCACGCCCGTCGGTCTTGGTGTCGGCGATCTTGAGCAGAAGCGCCTGTTCGCGCCGCATCTCGGGCACGTAGTACCACTCGTGGGCCGGGTTATAGGTAACCGAGTAGGTCTCGCCGACGCGCTCGCGATAGACCAGATCCGACGGCACCAGATCGGCTGGATCGACGGTGCGCGCGTCGCACACTGCGAGCGGGGAATCCAGCAGCGGCCCGCGGATCGGGCGCCACAGATTGATCACCTGTACACGGCCTTTGAGCAATTCCTCGGCCTCGTCAGGCAGCAGATCGCGCACGCGCTGCGGGCCGGACCGCGCGGTGTGGTCGACATGGACCCGCGTCGCCGGCTGCGACGGCACGCCCGGCGCGCGCCTGGTCGCGCCCGGTACGCGGCGGCGCTGCAGGTGGTCGAAGATGAAAACACGGCTGGCGCCGGTTTTCTCGGCGATAAACCGCTCCGCCTCGGGGTAATAGACCCGGCGCACCTCTTCATCATCCCAGAAGTCGCGAACCGTTGTGTGCTGTTCGACCAGGGCGAAGCCCTGGCGATCGAGTTCGATTTCCGCAGCGATCGGCCGCATGTCACGGATGTGTACTCGGTGCGGCTCGGGCGTCATGTTCGAGCTGACCTCGCCGGCGTCATAGGCGTAATAGCGCGGCCGCTCGGCCATCGGCGCCAGATAATTCAGCTCGGCCTCGACATAGGGAAGGGTCGCGAAATTACTCATAGCCTGATCCTCCTTGGAGTTTCAAAGGGTCGCTCAAAAAGGCGGAAACCGCAACGTTTCCGCCCAGGGCTTCTGTTCCGGCCTGCTGCCTGGCAGTGGAACCCGGGCCAACAGCGCGCCGATGGCGCGCGCGGCCCGGCGCAAAGTCCCGATGCGGGGCGATTTGTGCTCGTCGGTATGTATTCGCATCATCATCATTCCCTCCAGAACGGCTTGTTAGCCAAAAACTCGGAGTCAGCGCGGCTGATGCCGATATCCGCGAGCATCCGGTCGTCGAGCGCAGCGAGTTGGGCGCGACCCTTTGAACGCTGACGCCATTCTCGCAACGCCCCGATTAGCCGAGAGACTGCATTGCCTGCGGAATGCGCAGAGCGGCCTGCCCTGGCATTACGCCCGCCCAAATCCTCGAACCTGATTGCACTCATGTGAAAGCCTGTAAACCGTGTCCGCGCGTGACTACGCTTGCAAACAACTATGCTATCGCTTAAATGCGGGCGATGGCATCGATCCACAAACGAGAGTTTTTCAGGCCCGAATTAGAATTCCTCATCTCTGATGAATAACCATATGCCGCCGCTCAGCGCGCTGCGCGCTTTCGAAGCGGCCGCCCGCCATATGAGCTTCAGCAAAGCGGCCGAAGAGCTGTTCGTGACCCCGGCCGCAATTAGCCATCAGATTCATGCCCTGGAGCAGGACCTCGGGGTCAGACTGTTTCACCGCCTCAACCGGTCGATCGCGCTGACTGCGTCGGCGCAGGTGCTATTGCCCGGGCTGTCGCAGGCGTTCTCCGGGATCCAGGCCTCGGTCAGGCGCTTACGGGCGCACAACGATACCGGATCGCTGACCGTGACCGCGTCGCCCTCGTTTGCCGCTAAATGGCTGGTGCTGCGCCTGCACCGGTTCCAGGAACAATACGCCGAGGTCGACGTACGGATTTCTGCCACCGACGAGGTCGTCGATCTGAGCAAGGGCGATTTCGACATCGCCATCCGCTATGGCACTGGGCATTACCCGGGGCTCGACGTCGAATTGCTGTTTACCAACGAGGTGTTTCCGGCGTGCAGCCCGCAGCTGCTCGCGGCCGGGCCGCCGCTACGCATCCCCGACGATTTGCGCCACCACGCGCTGATCCATGATCAGGCGGTCGAGCGCGATCCGCTGGCGCCAACCTGGCCGATGTGGCTGAAAGCCGCCGGCGTCAAGGATGTCGCAGCGACGGCCGGCCTCAGCTTCAACAACATGCATTTGGCGCTGGACGCGGCGATCGCCGGCCATGGCGTGGTGCTGGCGCACAGCACGATCGCCGCCGCCGATCTCGTCACCGGCCGGCTGGTGCGGCTGTTCTCGTTAGCGCTGCCCGACCTGTTCGCCTACTACATCGTCACTGCGCCAGGGGCGCTCGAACGGCCCAAAGTGCGGGCATTCCGACAATGGCTGCGCGAGGAAGCCGATCGGCGGCACTGATCCACGCCGTCTGGTGTTTCCCGACGGGACTGGCACAGCGACCAACATGGCTCGCTGGCGCGGGCGCTGCCGACGCGGTGCCCGCTTGATCGGGCGGGTACCGCACAGACAGTGGAAAACAACCACGTTTGTAGCGGGTCTGCGCGTCGATGCGGTGACCGCGCCCTTTGTCATCGACCGCGCCATGACCGGGCACATCTTCCGCACCGACGCCTGCCCCTGCGAAGGCGGGTGCCTGGTCCCCACCCTGGTGCCCGGCGACCTCTTCATCATAGACAATCTGCCGGCTCATAAAGTCGCCCGGGTCCGCGATGCGATCGAGCCGGCCGGCGCCATCCTGCTCTACCTGCCGCCCTATTCGCCCGACCTCAACTCGATCGAGATGCTCTTCGCCAAGCTGAAGGCGCTGCTGCGTCAGGCCGCCGAGCGAACCATTGCGTCCTTATGGGCAGCAATCGGCCGCCTCTTGGACGACTTCCCGGGGGACGAGTGCTCCCAATATCTCGCCGACGCCGGATACGCCTCAATCTAAACGGAACATGCTCTAGGCAGGCCGATTGTTTTTACCACCGATCGTCGCGGTCGTCGCTTGGATGTCGATCGGTTTCCTGTAACATGGCCCCGGGAGGAGGCGATCAGAATGGCGCGTCTCCTTGGTTGCGCCTTTGTCGTCGGCGTGGCCGTCTGGCTCGCTGGCGGACCGCGGGTATCTGCTGCCGCGGTCGATTGCTGGAAGCCGGTGGCGCCTTGCACCGCTTGCCATAGCCGGATGCTTACTCGGAATTACTCGGACTGTGCGGCGAAGCCCTGGACGCCGCCGCCGGAGGCCAAGGAGCTGCACAGCCTTAACGCCGCGCGCCACTACAACGTCGAACGGCACGCCGGGCTGATGCCTTGGGAGATTGATGGAATGGCGACGATCAAGGCGGCCTGTCTGTCGGGCTCGCCAGCGCGCAGCAACGCCGCCTACGGCTACGTCGCCCGCGGCTGATCGGGGCCGGCGCCGGCCCCGTTTCAGCCAGGACCGCGTTGGGGCAGGAAGCGCCATCCGAGGGCGCGAGCGGCGGCGCCCCGCGGCTCGCCGGCACGACCTCGTTCTTGTGCTCCCACATCCGCCGCGCAAGATCGGATGTCGTTCCGACATAGAGCGTCCCATAGGGCTTGCTGGCGAGCATGTAGACGTAGAACATCGCCCTTGCCGTCGGGATGGATCCCTTCGCCGGAACGGAACTGACGCTACACACAAAAAGGAAGGTCGAGAATGAAAACCAACACGAAGGGCAAGCAAGTCGCCGTGGTGATCGGCGCCACCTCGAAGTGGCAGTCCGACGGCCGCAATACGGTGCTGGCGCACGGACATCCGGTCGACGACAGCGACGTCGAGGTCGGTGTGCGCTGGGGCGTCGGCGGTGCGGTCGCGCAAAAATTCGCCCAGGAGGGTTTCTTTACCGTCCTAACGACACGCAACGAGGCCAACGCCGCATCGTTGGCGGCGGCCATCCGTGAGCAGGGCGGCGACTGCATGATCGTCGAACTCGACCTCGTTTCGCAGGATTCGATCGCGTCCGCATTCGCCACGATCCGGCGCGAGGCTGGCGACCCCGAGGTGCTGATCTACAACGCCGGCTATCTCGAAGGCCGCGATCTGCCGCCGGAAAAGGAACTGCTCGAATACGTGCCGGTCGAGATGCTCGATACCGGGTTGCATATCTCGGCCCGAGGGCCTTTCCTCGTGGCCCAGGAGGTATTGCCGGCGATGCGCAAGAATGGCCGGGGCTCGTTCTTCTTCTCCAACAATTCGAGCTCGCTGCGCGGCAAGAAGCGGATGACCGGCCAGTCGCTATACTATCCGCGGGTGCTGATGCGCACCTTGGCGCAGGTGCTGACCGAGGATTATTCCGAGCACGGGGTGCACGTGGCCAACATTGTCATCGATGGTTCGATCGATTCGCCGGGAAGCCGCAAGCTGCCGCGCAACCAGAACCGTCGCGAGTTTATCATCAACCCGGTCAAGATCGCCGAGGCCTATTGGTACCTGCACACCCAGGACAAGTCGTGCTGGACGCACGAGCTTCAGCTGACGCCATTTTCGACCAAGCCCAGCTACTGACAGCGGCCGCAGAAATTCACCCGAAGCGGTTGGAGCGGGGGAAGCCGTTGGGGACGAGGCGGCCGGCGGCGCCGCGGGCGCCGAGCCAGGGGGTCAGATCGATCTCAGTGCGGGTGCGGTTTTCGCCTTGTCGCCATGATAGGCCGTCGGCGAGGCGGAACACCTTGGCGTCGGCGAGGCCGCCCGATTTGTAGCGCTGCAGGATCACGCCGCGGCCGCGCGTCATCAGCGGGATGTCGTCGAGCTTGACCACCAGCATCCGGCGGTTGTCGCCGAGAAAGGCGACGGCGTCGCCCTCTTCGGCGCGCAAACAGATCCGCGCGACCGCGCCCTCGCCTGGGGTCAGCACCTGCTTGCCGGCCCGAGTCTGGGCCACCGCCTCCTCGCCGTCGACGACAAAGCCGCGCCCGTCGCTCGCCGCGACCAGCAATTCCATGCCGGGGCGATAGGGGAACATCGCGACGATGTCGTGCTCGTTCGGCAGCTCGACCATCAGCCGCAATGGCTCGCCCTGGCCGCGGCCACCCGGCAATCGGTCGACGCCGATCGTATAAAAGCGGCCGTTGGTCGCGAACACGATCAGCCGGTCGGTGGTCTCGGCGGTGATGGCAAAGCGCGCCGCGTCGCCTTCCTTGTATTTCTGTTCCGCGGCCGAAATGTTGTGCCCCTTGACCGCGCGCACCCAGCCTTTGGCCGAGCACAGCACCGTCACCGGCTCGCGCTCGATCAGCGCCTCGGCCGGGATCTCGATCAACGCCGGCGCTTCGGCGAGCGCGGTGCGGCGCCGGCCCAGCGCGGTGTCGCCGTCGAATTCGGCAGCGGTTTCGCGAACCTCCTTGGCGACGGCGCGCCATTGCCCGCGCACATTGTCCAGTAGCCGCGTCAGCCTCGCTTCCTCGGCCGACAGCGTGTCCATTTCCTTGCGGATTGCGATCTCTTCGAGCCGGCGCAAGGCGCGCAGCCGCAGGTTCAGGATCGCCTCGGCCTGAACCTCGCTCAGCTCCCAGCGCGCGATCATCTCGGCCTTGGGGTCGTCGGCTTCGCGGATGATGCGGATTACCTCGTCGAGATTGAGGTAGACGACCATCTGGCCGCGCAGGATCTCGATGCGGCGAGCGACCGCGGCCAGGCGGTGGCGGCTGCGGCGCAACAATACCTCGCGGCGATGGTCGAGAAAGGCCTGCAACGCCTCCTTCAAACTCATCACCCGGGGCACGCCGGCGGGATCGAGGACATTGAGGTTGAGCGGCACTCGGACTTCGAGCTCGGTCAGGCGGAACAGCTGCTCCATCAGCATCTCCGCCTCGACGTTGCGCGTCTTTGGTTCGAACACGAGCCGGACATCCTCAGTGGACTCGTCACGAATATCGGCGAGCAACGGCAATTTCTTCTCTTCGAGCAAGGCCGCGACCTTCTCGATCAGCCGTCCTTTCGGCACCTGATAGGGCATTTCAGTCACGATGATCTGATACGCGCCATGCCCCAGCGGCTCTTTCTCCCAGCGCGCGCGCAGGCGAAAGCTGCCGCGGCCGGTCTCATAGGCCGCGCGAATATTCTCCGCGGGTTCGATCAGGACCCCGCCGGTCGGAAAATCCGGGCCGGGGGTGTGGGCGTGCAATGCCTCGATCGACGAGGCCGGATCGTCGATCAGCTGCAACAGCGCCGCGCACAATTCGCCGGCATTGTGCGGCGGGATGCTGGTCGCCATGCCGACGGCGATGCCCGAGGCGCCGTTGGCGAGCAGGTTCGGAAACCGCGCCGGCAGAACGATCGGCTCGTGGTCTTCGCCGTCATAGGTCGCGCGGAAATCGACGGCGTCCTCGTCAATGCCGTCGAGCATCGCCTGCGCCACCGCCGACAGCCGGCTCTCGGTGTAGCGCATCGCCGCGGCGTTATCGCCGTCGATATTGCCGAAATTCCCTTGACCATCGACCAACGGGTAGCGTTGCGAGAAATCTTGGGCGAGGCGGACCAGCGCATCATAGACCGCCAGCTCGCCATGAGGGTGGAACTTGCCGATCACGTCGCCGACGACGCGAGCGCATTTCTTGTAGCCCGAGCCCGGGTCGAGCCGCAGCTGCTGCATCGCATGCAATATCCGCCGATGCACCGGCTTCAGCCCGTCGCGCACATCGGGCAGCGAGCGCGACATGATCGTCGACAGCGCATAAGACAAATACCGCTCGCCGAGCGCCTCGGCGAAGTCGACGTTGCGGATCTCGCCGGCCAGAGCCGTCACAGGCATGCGTCTATGACCTCAGTGGTTTAGCTGCTGATCGTAGCATTGGCGGACCGCTGTCGCATGCGCTCGGCAAGGCGCGCGCGCGCCGGCGGCAGGGTGCGGCCATGCGGCGACAGGACGTGATGTACGAGAAAATGCTCGGTCAGGCGCGACCCAAGCGCGACCTGGGCATTATCAGCGGGGCTGTCCCGCCACAAAAAATCGGGCAATGGCAATAGCTTGTCGTGGTAGGGCCGGCCCGCATCGCGCGATACCGCGCGTCCGGTGCGCGGCGAGACATAGGCAAGGTCTGTCGTGACGCCGGTCGCGGCGCAGCGCGTCAATTCGAGGCCGAAGCCCAGCGCCGCCAGCAGGCTGCACTCCCATCCGACGTATCGAGCCGGCCAGTCGGCCGCCGAATCGAGCGCCTCGAGCAAGGCGCCGAACGCGGCGAAGACATCGGCATGCGGCTCGCGTTCGGGCAAGGTGGCGGCAATCATCGCGGTTGCCGCGGCGAGGCCGGCGAGCCGGTCGGGATCGTCGATCATGCGGGCGGCGTGTGCGCGCACCAATTCGCAGGAGATCGTGCCGAGATGCTCGGAAAGGCGCCCGCGCCAAGCCGCCGCGACCTCGTTGCCGGGCTGTAATACCGCTCGCGCCTTGGGCGACTGCCCGCCGCGCACCAGCCCCAGATGCCGCCCGTGCTCGCGGGTCAGCAGCTCCGCGATCAGTGCGCTCTCGCCGTGCCGGCGCACGGCCACGACAAACCCGTTGTCCCGCCACTCCATCAGGCGTCGTAATCGAGGCCGAGGGCGGCGAAGCGCTCACGGTCTTCGCCCCAGTTCTGGCGCACCTTGACGAACAGAAACAGGCGGACCCGCCGCTCCAGCATCTGTTCAAGTTCGGCGCGGGCGCGGGCGCCGATCGCCTTGATCCGTTGCCCGCGATCGCCGAGCACGATCGCGCGCTGGCTCTGCCGCTCGACATAGATCACCTGCTCGATGCGCACGCTGCCGTCGCGGCGGTCTTCCCAGTTTTCGGTCTCGACGGTTGAGGCATAGGGCAGCTCGTCATGGAGTTGCAGAAAGACCTGTTCGCGGGTGACCTCGGCGGCGATCAGGCGTTCCGACGCATCCGACAATTGATCTTCGGGAAACAGCCACGGACCTGGCGGCACGGCCGCAGCAAGGTGCCGCCTTAGATCCTCGACCCCATCACCGCTCAGTCCCGAAATCATAAATACCGGGTCAAAGCGGCCTTCCTTTGATAAGGTAGCAGCCAAGCCGAGCAGCGTATCGCGACGCACGAGGTCGATCTTGTTCAGCGCCAGGACCGATTTGTGGCCGCGCTCGGCCAGGCGGTCGAGGATGCGCCGCGTATCCCGATCGATCCCGCGCGCGGCGTCGACTAGCAGCACGGTCTCATCGGCATCCTCGGCTCCGGACCAGGCCGCCGACACCATCGCCCGGTCTAGGCGCCGCCGGGGCGCAAAGATGCCGGGGGTGTCGACAAAGACGATCTGCGCCGGCCCTTCGATCGCGATGCCGAGGAGCCGGCTGCGCGTCGTCTGGGCCTTGGGAGTGACGATCGCCAGCTTACGCCCGACGAGTCTGTTCAGCAGGGTCGACTTGCCGGCATTGGGCGCGCCGATTAGCGCGACATAGCCGCAGCGCGTGGATGCTTGTGGTTCCCCCTCAGCCATACGCACCGCGATCAGAACACACCTTAGTCAAGCCGCGTGACGCTTCGCCCAATCGACCACCTCGGCGTGGGTCGCGAACCAGACCCCCTTTTGCGCCTTCGCATGGCGGATGATCTCGTCGAGGATCCATATGCGCGAACGATAGCCGATGACGTGCGGATGCATCGTCAGCTGAAAGAGGCCGCCCTCGGCATGGGCCGCATCGAACTCGCGCCGGAAAATGTCGAATACGTCACCGGGCGGCGTGTACGGCCGCAGCGCCGAAAACCGGTTCATCATGAAATAGACCGCGTCGTCGCGCACCCACTCGACCGGCAATTCGACGACTCCGATCGGCACGCCGTCGAGCAGCAGCTCATAGCAATCCTCGTCCGACATCAGCGAGGAATTGTAGGCGAGCCCCATCTCCTGTTCGATTTCCAGGGTGTGCCAGCTGAAATCCCAGGACGGGGTGCGCAAGCCGACCGGCCGTGACACCGGAAATCTGCTCCAGGGTATCGGCCGAGCGCCGCATCAGGTCACGTTCGGCCTCGTAGGGCAGAACCGAATTCAGTTCGTGAATCCAGCCGTGGATGCCGATCTCATGGCCTTCGGCGATGACCCGGCGCTGCTCGTCCGGGTGGAGAAGCGCGGTCACCGCCGGCACGTAAAAGCTGGCCTTGACCCCGTATTTTTCGAGCACTTTCAGAATTCTCGGCACGCCGACCCGGCTGCCATACTGGCCCCAGGCGAGCCGGCCGATCGAGTTGCCGCCCTCGCGCAGATCGCTGGTCTCGTGATCGCTGTCGAACGACAGCGCCACCGCGCAGCGCGCTCCGCCCGGCCACTCCGCTGGCCGCAGGCTGCGCCCGGCGCGGACGCGCTCGACGCGCTTGCGCCACTCCTCCTCGGGCCACTGCCAGGGTTCCAGATCGGGTTTGCGGGCGTTCATGCCGTCCTCCTCGTCGGTGCTTCGGCCAGCGGCGAGGGAGACGGGATTGGTCGGAGCGGAGAGATTTCGAACTCTCGACCCTCAGCACCCCATGCTGATGCGCTACCAGGCTGCGCTACGCTCCGACCGGGACGGCTCCCGCCGAAGAGCCGATGATAGTCGCCCACAACCTGCGGCGCAACCGGCCGAGACCGTCAATAGCAGCCTCGTGAAATCGGCCTTTGCGGAGTGATCTGCCCCTTAACAAAAATTTGTCGAAGTGTGAGCGGCCTCACACCCTCGACCCCTTCCCGGGACCATACTGCTGGGCGCGGGCGCATGGATATCCTTACAGCACATGTCTGCCACTTAGTCTTTGGCCCAATCGGGAGGCGACCATGTTTACCATAACGGGTACTGTCGGAAGCAGCGGAAAGTATCTCGTCACCGGGATGCCGGTCGATACAGAGTTCATGCCGTCTTGAAGATCGCGTTCGAGAACAATACCTCCGGCACCAATCTCGGCCTCTTTGCCGGTACCGACGCCCAGTTCGCCTCGGGGAGCGGCGGACTGCAGATATCGGATTCAGGTGGTCCGGGTTTCAAATTTCTGACGATCATCGATACCCATAAGCTTTCGGGCAAGATCATCTTCGTTCGCCGTGAGGTCGGCTCCGCGAATTCGCAGTTCACGCTAACGGTCGATTAGCGCGACCTCCTGGCGATAGGCGCTTGCCTTTTCACATGCGCCATCGCAGCAAGCCGGCTTCGTCAAAGCCGCAACATGATCGGCTCGCGCGGTTGGGCTGGCAGGAGGCTCCGCGCCGTGGCAAGCTGTCGATCTTCTCGAAACCGACGAGGCCGGCCATGAAGATCGAACGCATAGACCATCTCAACATCACCGTCGCCGATATGGACCGCAGTGTGGAGTTCTATAAGCGCGTGCTCGGCATGGAGATCGAGAGCATGGGCGAAGGCCGCGCGGCGCTGCATTTCGGCCAGCAGAAAATCCACCTCGATGCCGCCGGCGGCGCCATGGCGATGAGCGGAGAAAAGCGGATGCCGGCGCATATCTGCTTTATCACCGAGGCGCCGATGGGCGAGGTCGCGGCCCATCTCGAACAATGCGGCGTGCCAGTGCGGATGCAGGGACCCCGCGCCGGGGCGATCGGTACGATTCAATCGGTCTATATCGACGACCCGGATCAGAACTCGATCGAGATCTCCACCTATTGAGCCAACCATGACCCAGGACGCTCAGGGACATTACCTCTCCGGCGCGACGGCGGAGGCGGTAACCGCATACGATCAGGCGGTGCGGGCGTTTAACCTGGTTCACGGCGACTCGATCGTTCTGTTCGACGCGGCACACGAGGCCGCGCCCGACTTCGCGATGGCATATCTCGGAAAGGCTTGGGTGTTGGGCCTGGCCAATGACCCTGGCCTGATGACCCAGGCCGCGGCGTTGGTCGAAACCGCCCGCCCCCTGAGGTTGAACGAACGCGAGCAAGCCCACCTCGCCGCTCTGTCACATCTGGTCGAGGGCGCCCGGGCCGCCGCTGTTGCGGTGCTCGACCGCCACCTGATGCATTATCCGTTCGACCTTGTGGCGCATCAGGCTGCCGCGCTGATCGACGGGTTTCTGGGGCGCTTCCCTTGGGTTCGGGATCGGTCGGCGCGTGCCCTGCCGCTGTGGTCCAAGGACCGGCCGGGCTATGGCACCCTGTTGGCTTTCCACGGGTTCGGGTCGGAGGAAGCCGGCGATTACGCCCGCGCCGAGGACGAATTACGCGCCGCCGCCGAACTCGAACCGTTGAGTTTCTGGCCGCATCACACCGTGGCCCACGTGATGGAAATGACCGGGCGCCCGGAAGACGGGTTGGGCTGGATGGCGGCGCGTGAGGCGCTGTGGTCGACCCCCGGCCACCTGAACCAGGTCCATATCTGGTGGCACAAGGCATTGTTCCACCTCGAACTCGGACAGTACGACGCCGCGCTCGCGCTCTATGACGGGCCGATGAGCGCCACGCAACGCGCTCTTGCGCTCAGCCTCACCAACGCCACCGCGCTGCTGTGGCGCCTCGACATGCTCGGCGTTGACATCGGCGAGCGCTGGCGGGAGCAAGTGGATCTGTGGGAGCATCACGCCGACGGGAAATGCCTGGTCTTCGCCGATATCCACGCCGCGATGGCCGAGTTGCGCTCGGGCCGGGTCGCGCGGGTCGAGCGGCGGCTCGAGGCGATGCAGCAGACCGCGGCCAGCGGCGTCGAAGCGGCCGGCCTCTATCGCACCGTTGGGATTCCGGTGGTCGAGGGCCTCGCCGCGTTCCACCGCGGCGCTTATGCCGAGGCGGTCGAACTGCTGCTGCCGGTTCGCGTCGATCTATGGCAGATCGGCGGCAGCCACGCGCAACGCGACGTCGTCGACTGGACATTGACCGAGGCAGCGGTGCGCGCCGGTCAGCGTGACGTCGCCTTGTCGCTCGCTCACGAGCGTCTTGCGACCCGCCCGCGCAGCGCCCCGAACCGACGCTTTCTCCGCCGTGCCGAGGAAATCAATCCGGCGTGAAGCGGGCATGCCCGGTCTCGGAAAAAGCCGGAATGCGCCGCGCGCCTTTCAGTCCCACGCTTGCTTGAATTGAGCGTCGTGCCGGCTAGTGCGTTGTTGGCGAGGCAGGAGGGGAAGGTGTGACCGGGTGCTGACATCAGACGCCGGTTCACCAACTATAAATTGACGCTCGCCGCGTTTACTTTCCCGTAGCGATAAAAGCACTTAGCAAGTTTTTGTCTTTAATGGCCCCCTGAACGGACGGACGACTTCCGTCGCCATTTAGATAAAAATCGACTAATCGTCGGAGACTGTTGCAGTAACGCTATCCGGTTTCTTCGGAATTCCCAGAAGTGATCGAAGTTTAATCTAGAGGAAATATTTTCCTCCCAAACTTCGGCGCGGGGACTATCTTTTCGAGGAACGTGACATGTTAAAGCGCCTGTTCTTACTCGCCGCACTCGTCCTCCCGGCGGCCCATGCTCAAGCCGCGGGTCCGCTGACGATCAACTTCGCGGGAAACCCCACCGTCGCTAACACCGCCGCTTATGGCACGGTCGTTGGCGCCCCCATGGCGTTTAACAGCGCTGGGGCAAGAGTGATGTCCGGGGTTACTTGGTCGGTTAACAACCCCGATTTCTACACCGACTTTTTCGGCGATCTTCACACCGGTTGGGAAAGCATCATCCTTCCCGGCCCCCAGGCAATGACGATCACCGCTTCGGCGCCAGGCTATACACCCGGGTCCAAAGCGTTGACCGTCACTGTGACGGGCACCATGGCGGCCCAGGAGATGCTTGTCACCGCCACCCCGGTGGGGCCGGTTTACGATAACTCGCCGTCGGCGACCATCGCATCTTCTCTTGTCGTCTCACAAGAAAACGGGACCATCGGCAATCTGGACAGCGGTGTCACCTGGACTAGCGACAACCTGAACTTCAAGGTCAGCAACACCAATACGAACGCCGGCACCTATTATTTGACGACGACGTGGACGGGCACGATCGCGGCCGGCCCGCAGACTATCCACCTGACCGCCTCAGCCCCCGGCTACACTACCGCGGATGTCGCCGTCACTGTGCAAGTGCTGGCCCCTTGACCTCCTAGCCTTGGGTCGCTTTCGCACGGGAAGGAGATCAAAGAAAGTTCGCGCATGCGGGTTGCTCGGCGCTGTGGCTAAATAAAGTGATAGAGTGCCGGGGCTCGCCCGGGGGGACTGCGCCAATGCCGAATGTCGAACCGCACCGCTTGTTTGCGACCGATATCCTCCGCCTGATCGAGGCCGGGGGCCTGACCGCGGAGGCGGTGGTGGCGAGCTGTCTCGAACGGATAGCCGAACGCGAGCCGGTGGTAAGGGCGTGGGCGTATCTTGCCGGCGCGGCGGCGCTCACCCAGGCGCGCGCCTTCGACCGCGCTAGAAGAAAGGCGCTGCTCGGCGGCATACCGTTCGGCATCAAAGACATCTTCGATGCTGCCGGCATGCCGGCGACCTACGGCTCGCCGATCTATACCGGGTGGTGGCCGCCGAGCGATGCGAGTGCGGCGGCGCTGCCCAAAGCGGCGGGCGGGATCCTGCTCGGTAAGACGGTGACGACCGAATTCGCCAATCGCCAGCCCGGTCCGACCTCGAAGCCGCACGACCCGGCCTTTTCGCCGGGTGGCTCATCGAGCGGCTCGGCGGCGGCGGTCGCCGATTTCATGGTGCCGTTGGCGATCGGGACCCAGACCGGCGGATCGGTCATTCGCCCTGCCGCCTATTGCGGGGTCGTCGGGTTCAAGCCGAGCTTTGGCCTGTTCCCGCCGGCCGGCATGCGGATCAACACCGAAACCCTCGATACGGTCGGCATCATGGCGCGCTCGGTCGGCGACATCGCCCTGTTCCGCGCGGCAATGATGGCGATCCCATATGAGCCGCCTTCGATGTCGGAGACCCCGCCTCGCCTCGGCCTGTGCCGCGGCCCGCATTGGGACGACGCCGAGCCGGAAGGACGAGCCGTGCTCGAAGCCGCCGCCGACCGGCTCGCCGCCGCCGGTGCGACAATCGCCGACGCCGCTTTGCCATCCGAATGCGCCGACGCCGACGAGATCCAGCAAATCCTCGGCGCCTTCGAGGGGCTGCGCAACCACATGCCCGAGCTCTATCGCCACGAAGCCTTGCTGAGCCCACGTTTGCGCGAGGAAAAGATCGCGCTCGGACGCAGGTTGACCCTCGACCAATTCCGCAATGCCTGCCGCACGGCGGAAAAGGCGCGCATAGCCGCACGGGAATGGGCCGCGGGGTTCGACGCGATCCTGACCCTGCCGGCGCCTGGTCAGGCGCCTCGCGGGCTCGCCGACACCGGCTCGGCGGTATTCAACGCGTTGTGGACGCAATTCGCGATGCCCGGTCTCACCCTCCCCGCCGGGCACGGGCCGGACGGGTTGCCGGTCGGTATCCAGCTGGTCGGCCGCCGTCACGATGACGCCAGGCTCTTGGAAACCGGGTTATGGGTCGAGCGCCGGTTGGGAGACGCGAGATGAGCGGCGCCGAGCGGCTGACCGCGAGCGAGGCGGCAGCCCGCCTCGAAACCGGCAGCTTGACCGCCGAGACGCTGGTCCGCGATTGCCTCGATCGCGCCGAAGCCCGCGCCTCGGTCAAGGCCTGGGTTTGGCTCGACCCGGAGCTGGTATTGGCCCAGGCGCGCGACGCCGACCGCGCCGGGCGGCCGGGCCTGCTCAAGGGCGTTCCGGTCGGGGTCAAGGACGTAATCGACACCTACGACATGCCGACCCAGCACGGCTCGCCGATCTACCGCGGCAATCGGCCCTTTGCCGACGCCGCCTGCGTGGCGCTGACCCGTGCGGCGGGCGGGGTCATTCTCGGCAAGACGGTGACGACCGAATTCGCCAACCGCCATCCGCGCGAAACGGTCCACCCGCAGAACCCGGCACACACGCCGGGCGGTTCGTCGAGCGGCTCGGCCGCGGCGGTCGCCGATTTCCAAGTACCGATCGGGTTCGCGACGCAGACCGGAGGTTCGACGATCCGCCCGGCCGCATTCTGCGGGCTCATCGGCTACAAACCGAGCTTTGGCGAGTTGAGCCGCGTCGGCATCAAGATGCAGTGTCACAACCTCGACACGCTCGGCATCATCTGCCGCAGCCTCGATGACGTCGCGCTGATGCGCGCGGTATTGCAGGTGCAACCGCTCCGCCCGGTCGACCGGCGCTCGGCCGCCCCTCGCATCGGCTTCTGCCGCACGCCGGAGTGGGACCGCGCGGACGCCGATACCCATGCACTGCTCGAACGAACGGCGAGCCAGCTCGCAGCGGCGGGGGCGGCGGTCAAGGACGTGACCCTGACGCCGGCCGATATCCTCGACTACCAGCACCGCATCTTCGAATTCGAGGCGGCGCGCAACTACGCCTACGAATACGAGGTGCATGGCGACAAGCTCAGTCCGGCATTGCGCGACGGGCTGCTGGCGCCGGGCCGGGCACTGCCGCTCGCCGCCTATATCGTGGCAATCGAGACCGCCGAGATGTTCCGCCGCTATCTCGACGATCTCTTCGGCGAATTCGATGTGTTGTTGACGCCGAGTGCGGTCGGCGAGGCGCCCGAGGGGTTGGGCTCGACTGGCGACGCGCGCTTCAACGCGATCTGGACCTTGGCATGGACGCCGTGCGTGACCCTGCCGGCCGGCAGCGGCGGGAAAGGCCTGCCGCTCGGCGTCCAGCTGGTCGGCGCACGTTTTGGCGACGAGGCCTTGCTCGACGCCGCCGCCTGGGTCGAAGCCCGGCTCGGCTGAACCGGCATGCTTGCCGGCGGCGCTCCGCGGCAGCATTGTGTAGGCTCATCGTCCGGAGGAGACGACATGATCTATGAATTGCGAGTCTATCACTGCGTCCCGGGCCGGCTGCCCGACCTGATCAAGCGGTTCGATACCTTGACCCTGCCATTGTGGGAAAAGCACGGGATCAAGCAGGCGGGATTCTGGACGGTGGCGATCGGGTCGTCGAACCAGGACCTCTATTACATGCTGCAATGGGAATCGCTCGACGACCGGGCGCGGCGATTTGCCGGATTCCAGGCCGATCCAGCGTGGATATCGGGGCGGGCCGAGACCGAAAAAAACGGCCAGATCGTCGCGTCGATCACCAACACGATCCTGCAGCCGACCAGTTTTTCGTCGGTAAAGTAAAAGCGAGGAAAAGACATGCTCTATGAACTGCGCGTCTATCATTGCGTGCCGGGCCGCCTGCCGGATCTTCTCAAGCGCTTCGACACGGTCACTTTGGGGATTTGGAAGCGGCACGGCATCGAGCAGGCCGGGTTCTGGACCACGGCAATCGGCGACTCGAACCAGGCGCTCTATTACCTGCTCAAATGGGAATCGCTCGCCGACCGCGAAAAGAAATGGAACGCGTTCCAGGCCGACCCCGAATGGCACACCAAGCGCGCCGAGACCGAAAAAAACGGCGCGATCGTCGCCCGAGTCGAGAACAGCATCCTGCAGCCAACCAATTTCTCCGCAGTCAAATAAGCGTCGCTAAAGAAACTCGGAGAACAAGCAGCGACGAGCCGGCACATCCGCCCGTCACCCCTGGGCCCGGCCCTGGCTTGGCCGGGGGGTCGACGGGCTGGCGTCGAGCGTCGGCCAATTGCCGCTGATCTCGCACGCTGACCGGCGGGTACCTATGAAACCTAACGTTCCGGTCCTTCGCGCGAGCCGTCCGAGGGTCCCATTGGCTCAGGGCTGTGCGCCTTCGCGCGCTGCGAGCGGGTCGATGGTCGGGATCGATATCGCCCCGCCCCGATCGGAATTGAGGAGCGGCGAAGGAGCCTTGCGTCCGAACGCTTCGACGCGCGGAATGTTTGCGTCTTCGACCGGCGGCATGCGCGGCTTGCGCGCCAGTGCGGCCTCGATGAAGGGCACCAGTTCGCGTTGCTTTTCCATCGCACGCGCCTGCTCGCGCTCCTTGAATTCCGGCATCACTTCAGACGCAAAAATTTCGAGCGACTCGCAGATATCCTCGTGCCGGTTGCCGCCGCTCTGTTGGATGAACATGACCTGGTCGATGCCAGCCTTTTCGTAGCGGGCTAGGTGTGCGCGCAATTGGTCGGGGGTGCCAATCCCGCCACGCCCGGCATTATCCAGTAGCTGGTCCTTAACCTGCAGAAAGCGCTGCCACAGATCGGTCCGGCCCGGCATGTGCTCGCCAAACAATGCGTAATAACCGAGCGAGTACCCGAAAAAGCGGAACCCATCGAGCCCGCGGCGGACCGCTTCGGCCTCGTCCGGATGGCAGGACATGCCGGTGACGATCGCGATATTGGGGTTGACGCGATGGCCAATCGGCACGCATTCCGCTGATTTGATGATGTCGTAATACTCCTCGACCCACTTCGCCGCCTGGTCGGGATCGAGAAATGAGAAGGTCAGGGCGCCGAGCCCATTGCGTGCGGCCAAGTGGATGGTCTCTCGCCGCGAGCACGCCACCCACATCGGCGGGTGTGGTCGTTGCACCGGTTTCGGCACAAGGTTGCGGCACGGCATGTCGAACCAGCGCCCCTGGTACCCCGGATAAGGCCGCATCGCCAGCATGTTGGCGGCCTGCTCGGCCGCTTCCTGCCACATCGCCCGCTTGTCGTCGGGATCGACGCCAAAGCCGCCCATTTCAACCGCTGTTGCCGACTCGCCGGTGCCCCATTCGACCCGGCCGTTCGACACCAGGTCGAGCGTCGCGATCCGCTCGGCGACCCGAGCGGGATGATTGTATTTGGGCGGCATCAGCGCGATGCCATGGCCGAGCCGGATCTGTTTGGTGCGCTGTGAGCAGGCCGCGAGAAACACCTCCGGCGCGGAGGAGTGCGAATACTCCTCGAGGAAATGGTGCTCGACCTCCCAGACGTAATCGATGCCGAGCCGGTCGGCGAGCTCGACCTGATCGAGCGCTTGCTGATAAAGGCGTAGCTCGGAATCCTCGCCCCAAGGCTGCGGCAATTGGTGTTCGTAGAAAAGCCCGAATTTCATCGGTAGCGCTCCCTTTCGGTAATCGATTGCCGCCGTTAATCCCTTCGCAGTGCCGACTTATGCGGTGTCCAGTCACCCCGGCTTGGTGCCCACCGCGCAGTGATGGGGGGTAGCGATAAAGAACGTCCCGTCAGCTTCGGCCTGGGCGACAGCAGATTCCCATTCGGCACCTTCCTCTCCCGAGAGAGTTGTGAGAATTCTCGGCTTCATAACAGCCATCCGGGAAATCTGGGGCGGGTCGACGGACGCCAACTGGGGAAAGCAGGTCAACCCGATGAGGCCTGCTCTACGAAAGCGCTGATATAGAGAGGCGTCGGCGCACCCGGCTGGGGCAACGTCCCCCATTCCAGGCATATCGACTTTGGCCCGGACGGCGGGGCTTAGCGCTGCATTCGTCCAAGGGTGAAGGTCGAGGGAACGCACGATGGCCGCGACGCGTCCGCCCGGGCGCGTGACCCGCACTAATTCGGCAAGCATCCGGTCGGCGTCGCCTTCCTCCATTACGGTGAACGAGAGCGCAACATCGACGCTGTTGGCGCTGAGCGGGATCGCCTCGGCATGCCCCTCCTGAAAGCTGATACAATCGGCCAACCCCGCCTGTCTTGCCAGGGACGCCGCCTCGCGGAGCAGGTACGGGCTGATGTCGACGTCGATGATGCGGTTGGCGCCGGCGGTGCGGCGCGCGATCTCGCGCAAGACGACCCCCGACCCGCCGCCGATTTCGAGCACCATCTCGCCCGGCCGTATTGCAACCACATCCAAAACGCTTCGCACAAGAGCCAGGTAATTCGAGCGGCCCCGCTCTTCGAGGACGCCGACCACGCCAAGGAGCGGCCCGCCCAGGCTGATCGTGCAATACCGCGCGCTGAGACTCGCAATCAGGGGTTGCCATTGCGACGGCGCCAATGAAAGCGGCATCAAGACGAGCGGCGGACCGGCGCCGCGAATGCTGTACGCAATGCTCGCGACCTCGCCTTCCGTTTCAGAAAACGCGGCCGGCGGGATTGAATGGCGGTCGAGAAAATCCACCATGGCCGAGCCGATTTCTGCGCCACGATCGGCGATGACGTCCGACCAAGGGTGCCATTCGTAGTCACGCAGAATGTGTGACGACACGCCCGGAAGATCGGCAAGAAGTTTGGCCGCGCCGCGCGCCAGCTGGCCTCGATCTCCTGCGACGGTCAGCAGCCGAGAGGCCAAACCCGCAAGGGGGACCGTGTTGAGGATAGGCGGAGAAATCAGCGTCAGGGAGGAGACCCGCTCGGGATGAAGGGTCGCCAAGTTGCACCAGTCGAGAAGCGGAGGGGGGCCGCCGGCCGCGATGTGAGCTCGCTCGATCCCCAGTTGCCGAAACAAGTCCAGCAGGCGAGCCTCGATCGGACGGGCCGCCGTTTCTGTCGCCATATTCGCCCCCCTGTCCTGATGCTCGCGTGGCGGGTGATTACGGGCGGAGAAAATGCTTCAGTCGGTCCAGCGCAGGATCGCTGCGGCGACCTCGTCGGGCTTGTCGAGTTCGGCCAGATGGCCCGCCCCCGATATCGTCGCGACCTCGGTGCGGCCGGTGATCGCGTTCGCGAAGCGGTCGGCGTAGCTGCGCGGCATAATCTTGTCCTCAGCGCCCCAGATCAGCAGGGTCGGAGCGCTGATCAGCGGCAGGCGTTTTTCGAGCCTGGTGTTGCCGAGCGGCCAGAAGGCGCGGGCCGCCGCCTCGGCCGCACGGGTCTGCTCGATCGGCCATTCTGGCGAATTGGCGCCCTCGGGCGCGGCCTTGAGCTCATTCCAGCGCTCCGGATCGGCGCACAACAGCGCCGGCACCTCGGGCGGACGCTGTGCCCAAGGGTCGGTCGGCGGCTCCTTGTCGTCGAACAGGCCCCACGGCGCGATCAGGGCGAGCCGACGCACGGATTGCGGCCAAATCGCCGCGATCTCGGCAACGAACGAGCCGCCGACCGAGCCGCCGGCAAGGTCGGCGCCGTCGAGACCGGCCTTTTGCAGCAGCTGCCGGACCGCCAAAACCCAGTCGAGATGGCTGTCGAGCACGGTATGCCCGCGATCGCCGCCCGGGGACCCCGGCAGAGAGGGCACGATCACCGTGCGCTCACGCGCCAGCGCGTCGAGAAACGGGACCCAGCGCGGCAGCCCGCCAAAGCCGGCCAGAAAGCCGAGCTTCGGGCCTTCGCCTTTCTGCCACACCCGAGCGGGAAACCCGTTGATGTCGATCGAGATTGTCCGCGGCTCGCTCATGCCCTGCCCCCGCCAGCCACCCGTGTCGTCAACCCTGACGCGTGGGCAATCGGAGGTCAAGCCGCGCGGCTCGCGCTCGGAAGCGGTTGCGCCGCCTATCGACAGGGTTGGCGGCGCCATGATAATCCTCTGTAGAACAGATCATGAATGAAGACGTCGCATGGCTCGATCATCACAACATCAGCAGCGCGAAGCCGAGCGGCGCTATCCGGTGCGGGTGCGCATCGCGGTACCGCCGGAGGGCCTGGGACAACAACTCGCCCTGATGCACGCCTGGCTCGACGACACCTGCGGCGCCAGGGGTTGGGCGGCAGCGCCGGCCGGGAGCGTTGGCGTTGTCAACGATGCGATCGCCTTTTATTTTGCCGATGCAGCGTTCGCTCACGCCTTTGTCGCCCGGTTTTGCTGCGGTTATCGGGTCGAGACGATCGCCGGCGCCTTCGCCGTGCGCAGGGACGGGCCGGCGCCCCGCCGTAGCGCCGCCACCCACAAAACCCCGTAAGACACTGCCGCGGCGGTCGTCCGGGCACCCATTCCGCCGTCGCCGGCCTGTCATAATTTGGAAACAATTGTATTCGCCGGCGCCGCAGGCCACGATCCGGGCTGATCGGCGGCAAAGGAGTGTGGATTGTCTCTGGTTACGGCACTGGTCCGCAGCGTCGATCGCGGCGGGCAACGGCGGACGATGGCCGTGGCCTGCGGCGCCCACGCGTTGCACGACGGCTTTACCGATCTGCTCTATGTGCTGTTGCCGTTGTGGCAGGCGGAGTTTGGCCTTGGCTATGCCGAGATCGGCATTCTGCGCGCCCTCTATGCCGGGTCGATGGCCGGGTTTCAGGTCCCCGCTGGTCAGCTCGCCGAGCGTGTCGGCGGTCCTGCGCTGCTGGCGGCCGGCACCGCGCTCGCCGGCATCGGCTATCTCCTCGCCGGCGCCGGCACCGGTTTTGCGATGCTGACCGCAGCCCTTGTCATCGGCGGCCTCGGTTCGAGCGTCCAGCATCCGATCGCCGCCAGTCTCGTCGCCCGCAGCTTTGCCGGGCAGCGCTCGCGCGGCGCCCTCGCCAGCTACAATTTCTCCGGCGATCTCGGCAAGATGGCGATGCCCGCCGCCACCGCGTGGCTGGTCGCCATGATGCCGTGGCGGTCGGCGACGACACTGTTGGGCATCGTGGGCTTGGCCGCGGCGATCGCGATCTTTCTGTCGCGGCGTGGCCTGCCGGACGAGACCGCGGCTGTCACCGGCCATGCCGAGACTTCCGTGCCGGGGTCGTCGCCGGTGGCCGGACATGGCTTTCCGCTGTTGCTGGCGATCGGCATCATCGACAGCGCGACGCGAATGGGTTTTTTGACCTTTCTGCCATTTTTGCTGCGGGCAAAAGGCGCCGATTTGCCGGTAATCGGCGTGGCGTTGACCTCGATCTTCGCCGGTGGTGCGGCGGGTAAGCTTGTCTGCGGTTTTCTCGGCGCGCGGCTCGGGGTTGTTCCCGCCGTCTTTCTGACCGAAGGCCTGACCGCCGCTGGGATCTTGATCCTGTTGCCCCTGCCTCTCGCGGCGGGGCTGGCGGTGCTGCCGCTGATCGGCGTAGCACTCAACGGCACCTCTTCGGTGCTGTACGGGACGGTGCCCGAGCTCGTCGCTCCCGAGCGCCGCGGGCGCGCCTTCAGCATCTTCTATACCGGAACGATCGGCGCCGGCGCATTGTCTCCAGCGCTTTATGGGCTGGTCAGCGACGCCGCCGGAGTGCCGCGGATGATGGTGCTTATCGCTGCTGTTGTGCTGCTGACCTTGCCGCTCACCTGGGCGCTCCGTTCGGCGCTGCCGCGACGCTAGTTTTTCTGCGATACGGCAGTCGAACCCTCGACGAACGCGGCAAATGAGCCTTTTCGACTGGGCCGCTTTGGCGGTTGTGACCTTTGGCGCGGCGGTGCTTCAGGCTGTCGGCGGCTTCGGCTTCGCCGTCGTTGCGGCGCCGCTATTTCTGTTGCTGGTCGAGCCGGTGCGCGCGATCCAGCTCGTCATAATCGTCACCGCGGCCCTTTCCATCGTCGTGCTGCCGCGATTGTGGCGGGCGATCGCGCCGCGACTGCTGTTGCGGCTGACAGGAGGCAGCTTGCTCGGGCTGCCGCTCGGATTGCTCGCCTTCCGCCATAGCGATCCCCGGCTGGTGCGAGTGGCGGCCGGGATGACGGTGCTTGCCTTCGCGGTGGTGATCGCAGCGATGCGGCGAGGCTCGCGCCGCGGCAAGCGCACGACGCTCGCCATGATACCCGGGCGCGATCTTGCCGCCGGGGCGGTGTCCGGCGCCGCTACCGCGCTTGTCGGGATGTCGGGACCCCCGGTGCTGATCTATCTGATGCTTACCGGAGCGCCACCGGGGACCGTGCGCGCGACATTGCTGGCGTTCTTCGCACTGAGCTATACGGTGACGCTCGCCGCCCATGCGGCGACTATCGGCGTTGCGGCGCCGACCTGGATCGCAGCCGGCTTCCTGATCCCGTTCGCTCTGGTCGGCGGGCTCGTTGGTCGGCCGCTCGGCGATCGCCTCGGCGAGGACGCTTTTGCCGCCCTCGCCATTGGCCTGCTCGGGGCGGCTGGGCTATATACTCTTGCCGCCGCGGGGTTCCAGAGCGGCGGCCGGTGACTAGCCGGTGACTAGCATGATGACGGCGCCGACCACGCCGAGTATCATGGAACAGCGGTCGCTCTTCGCCGCGGAATGTCGTTCCGATCTTCAAGGGCAGTGCGGCCGGTTTTCGCGTAGCTTTGTTCGCGGCAAAGTAAACGACCAGGTGAGATTATGATCGGCCCGCCGGGACTGCCCAAATTCGGACGCCGAGTCTTCTCCTTTGCGCCTGCAAAGCCAGGTCGCACGCGACAGCATCACCACGCCTGGAAATGGGCAACCGGGCTATACCTAGCGGGCGTGCTGGCGCATTTCAGTCACCACATGGCGTTCGACATCGCCCGAGGCGACCCGTCCTTCGGCGCGGCCCTTACCAGCGCGCCGGTCAGCCTGGTCTGGCCGGCCGACCTGATCGGGACCCTGATCTCTCTGAGCTGAGCCGGCCCGCCGCGAGCGTCAGACGGGAGTCACCGCCCGACCCAGGGCTTGCCGCTGCGGGTATGACCCGACACAATGCGGTGCTTCGAGAAAGGGCGGGGGAATGGATCGGATATCGCAATCGCCGCTTGCGGTCTATCAGTCGTATCTCGAGCGCGGCGAGTTGGCCTATCAATGGAGCCTTGAAGCCAACCGGGCGGTGTTCTTCCCGCGCGTGATCTGCCCGTTCACCGGCAGCGACCGGCTCGAGTGGCGGGTTAGCGCCGGGCTCGGAACGGTCTATGCGACGACGGTCACACATCCGCGCGAGGGGGCTCCATACAACGTCGCCCTGATCGATTGCGACGAGGGCTTCCGGCTGATGAGCCGGGTCGAGGATGTAGCGCCCGAGGCGGTGGTTATCGGCATGCGCGTCAAGTTCCGGATCCATCGTCCTGCTGGCGACGAGCCGGCCTATCCGGTCTTCGCACCCGTCGAGGGCGCCTGATGGACGGGCTGCAGCGCGGCAGTGCCGCGATCGTCGGCGTCGCCGAATCCGATCTGGGCGCCGTCGCCGCCGAGATGAGCCCGATCGATTTGATGGCGCAAGGCATCCATCGCGCCCTCGCCGATTGCGGGCTCGCGCTGGGCGACATCGACGGCCTGATCTGCGCAACCGCGCAGAGCCGTACCTCGGGCTTGGCACTCGCCGAATATCTCGGGATCTCGCCGGCCTTCGTCGACACGACGATCCTCGGCGGCTCGTCCTTCATGTTCCACGTGGCGCATGCCCAGGCGGCGTTGCAGCTCGGGCTGTGCAAGGTCGCGGTCATCGCCTATGGCAGTACCCAGCGCACGATCGGGCGGCGTCACGCCTCGGTGCGTGAATATAACCCCTATGAGACGCCGTTTCGGCCGTTCCTGCCGTCGACCGCCTATGCGCTGGCCGCCTCGCGTCACATGTACGAGTTCGGCACCACGCGCGAGCAATTGGCCGCGGTCGCGGTCGCGGCGCGCCAATGGGCCCTCTTAAACCCGGTCGCCTGGGAAAAGAAGCCGTTGACGATCGCCGAGGTGCTGGCGGCGCGGATGGTCAGCTATCCGTTCACCGTGCGCGACATCTGCCTGGTGACCGACGGCGGCGGCGCGGTGATCATGACCTCCGCCGACCGCGCCCACTCCTTGAAAAAGCCGCCGGCCTATGTGCTCGGGACCGGTCAGGCGATCACCCACGCCAACATTTCGAGCATGCCGGACCTGACCGTGACCGGCGCCCTTACCTCCGGCCGTGCTGCCTATCAGATGGCCGAACTCGGCCCCGGCGATATCGATGTGCTCGAACTCTATGACGCGTTCACGATCAACACGATCCTGTTCCTCGAAGACCTCGGCCTCTGCCCAAAGGGCGAGGGCGGCTCTTTTGTCGAGGGCGGCCGGATCGCGCCGGGCGGTAGCCTACCGGTCAACACCAATGGTGGCGGCCTGTCCTATTGCCATCCCGGCATGTACGGCCTCTTTCTACTGATTGAGGCGACCCGCCAACTGCGCGGCGAATGCGGCGCCCGCCAGGTGGCCGACTGCGAAGTCGCACTAGCGCATGGCAATGGCGGTGTGCTGTCCTCGCAGGCCACCGTGATTCTCGGCACTCAAGCCACGGTATAATTCTTGTTAAACAAAGAGGCAGTTAGACAACGAGAGGCCGAGCGCGCGGCAACGCAGCGCAAAAACGCGCAATATCCCCATTCACGAACCCAGATCCGCAGTGTGACTAGGATTGGGGACGGCTCGGGGCCAGCTAGGGAAGACCGCGACACATGTCTGGAAACGGCAGATGGCTCTGATATGGTCAGCCGGGATCGGATAAAGGGAAACATTCCTATCAGCCGCCGACAACTGCCAAGATCCTCCGCAAAGCCGCCGATAGGGCTTCAGCGGCGCGGCTGCGATCAATGGGTCTACGGAGTGGACCTAGCTGATCCCTCAAAAATCTATTATGAACACGGCAGAAAGCCGCACAGCATCTGGATCGACACCACAGATAACGTGGCGAAGATTGATTCCACGATAGACGCGCCATACAAGAATAAGGATTTATTATATTTATATATTCAACTCCGATTCCTAAAAAAGGGGAAGCGACCGCCGCTAACGGTTCATCTGTATCGATGCGAGAACGCGAAGTGGGATTGGCGTTCTTTCTGCTCATGGCAAATGAATATAGTCGGACCATGCCGAATATTTTCTAGCCTCGGTTGCCCGCTGCCATGGACGGCGGATGATGACACAGGAGCGCGTGTATGGATTGAGACCGTCGGTCCGGTTCTCTCAGACGGCAAGGGATGGTTTACCGCGCGCGATAATGGCTCTATCGGCATCTGGCAATTTCAACCACGCCAGCAGATGGCGGTTGCTTAGCTTCGGTACAACCTGCCAAAGGACGGCATGCGGCGGCTGATGTTATGAAACGTCTCGCTGCCTCACTGGTGAATGAATCGAGCGGGAGGACGGGACATGCCCGAAAACACCTTGGTGCGGTTTGAGAATGTAGACGGGATCGGCGTCATCACGATCGACAACCCGCCGGTCAACGCGCTGTCTCCGGGCGTGCCCGAGGGCATCATCGAGAATATCGAGCGCGGCAACGCCGATCCGGCGGTAAAAGCGATGGTGCTGATCGGCGCCGGCCGCAGCTTTATTGCCGGCGCCGATATCCGCACTTTCGGCAACCGCCCGCCGCCGGTCTTGGGGAAGCGCGCGCATGACGTCCTCGACGCCAGCCAGAAGCCGGTCGTCGCCGCGATCCACGGCTATGCCTTGGGCGGCGGGTTCGAGATTGCGCTCGCCTCCAACTATCGCATTGAGGTGCCGAGCGCGAAGGTCGGGCTGCCCGAAGTGTTGATCGGCATCATCCCGGGAAGCGGCGGGACCCAGCGGCTGCCGCGGCTGATCGGCCCGAAGGCCGCGCTCGAGATGATCGTGTCAGGCCGTCACGTGCCTGCGGAGGAGGCAAAACGCCTCGGCATCATCGACGAACTAGTCCCCGAGGGCGCCGATCTGCGCCAAGCTGCTATCGCTTTTGTCCGCCGCGTCGCCGACATCCGGCCGTTGCCGCGCATCCGCGACCATGACGAAAAGCTCGCCGAGGCCAATGCCGATCCCGGCATCTTCGACGCGATGCGCAAATCGATCGCCCGCCGCGCGCGCAACCAGAAGGCACCCTATCAATGTATCGCCTCGGTCGAAAATGCTTGCACGATGCCGTTCGACGACGGCGTTGCCCGCGAGCGCGAGCTGTTCAACGAGGTCGAAAACTCGGCCGAGGCGCGCGCCCTGCGCTATGCCTTCTTTGCCGAGCGCGAGGTAGCACGGCTGCCCGACATCCCGCGCGACACGCCGCTGCGCCTGATCAAGGCCGCGGCGATTGTTGGCGCCGGCACGATGGGCGGCGGCATCGCGATGAGCTTCGCCGAATTCGGCTTTCCGGTGAAATTGCTCGAAGTCGACGAGGACGCGCTGGCCCGCGGCCTCGCGCGCATTCGCGCCAATTACCAGACCAGCGTCAGCCGCGGCAGCCTCTCGACGGCGGAAATGGAGCGCCGGCTAGGACTGATCGAAGGGGTGCAGAGCTACGATGATATCGCCCAGGCCGACGTCGTCATCGAGGCGGTGTTCGAGCGCATCCCGGTCAAAGAGGAGGTCTTCGCCAAGCTCGACGCAACGATGAAGCCGGGGGCGCTGTTATTCTCCAACACCTCGGGCATCGACATCGACATCATGGCGAATGCCACCAAACGTCCACAGGACGTCGCCGGCACGCATTTCTTCGCTCCGGCCAACGTCATGAAATTGTTCGAGGTGGTGCGCGGGGCAAAAAGCGCGCCCGACACCCTGATGACGGCGATGGATCTCGGCCGCAAGATCGGCAAGATCAGCGGGATGGCCGGCAATTGCGACGGCTTTGTCGCCAACCGCAGCCGCACCCCGTTCGGCACCGAGATGAACATCATGGTCGAGGAGGGCTGCCTGCCCGAGCAGGTCGACAAGGTAATGGTCGATTTCGGCTACCCGATCGGGCCGTTCGCGACCGCCGACCTGTCCGGGCTCGACATCGGTTATGACAGCCGCCAGCGGCGCGCGGCCGAGAACCCGAACTATCGCAAAATGCCGATCGCCGACCATCTGGTCGAAATCGGACGGTTGGGCCAGAAGAGCGGAGCCGGCTGGTTCCGCTACGAAAAGGGCGACCGCACCCCGCACCCTGATCCCGAAGTCGCGCGCATGATCAAGGAAAAGGCGGCCGAACTCGGGATAGCCCAGCGCAGCTTCGGCGACGAGGAAATCCTGCGCCGGCTGCTGTTCGCCTCGGTCAACGAAGCCTGCAAGATCCTTGAAGAAGGCAAGGCCTACCGGGCCAGCGACATCGATGTGATGTGGCTCAACGGCTTCGGCTTTCCGCGCTACCGCGGTGGGCTGATGTATTGGGCCGACGGCATCGGTGTGGCCGAGGTCTATCGCCAGATCGCCGCCTGGCACCAGCGCTACGGTGAGCGCTGGGCCCCCGCCGCCCTGCTCCGGCACCTGGCCGAAACCAACACCCCCCTGCGCGACGCCAAACCCGGCCGCCCGATGTAAACAGGCGCCTCCCCGGTGGACTCGACCGCGCGTCGTCCGGGCGGCGACGAGCCCGTCGATCACCCGCTTCATCACCTCGGGCAGCGCGAGCGAAGCTCGTGGCGGCCGGTCGCAATCGCGCGCACTGTCGCAGCGAGTTGACTGCGGAGAGCCGGCAACGGCAGCGAGACGAGCTTTTCGTCGAGCCCGAGCGCGACGATGCCGTGCACCGCCGAAAATACGGTGCGCGCCAGGATCCGGCGGGCGTCGTGCTCAAGCTCGGGCAGCAGCGCCGCCAATGGCCGCTCGACTTGCGTGAAAAGTCGGTGCTGCTGCTCGACGAACCGGTCCGGCAGCGGGCGGGCCTCGCTCATGCGGTGCTCGAAGAGTGCGCGCCAGCGGATCGTGTGCGTGGCGGCGAATTCGAGATAGGCCAGGGCAAGCCGCCCCAGATCGTCAACGGCCTCCTCGGTCGAACCATATGGGCTTGCCGATCGGACGACCCCGAGCGCGGCGTCGAGCATCGCCAACGTCCGCGATCCGACGCACAGAATTAGCTCGTCGAGATGCTCGAAGACATTATAGATCGTACCGACCGCGCACCCGGCCTCTCGGGCGAGGTCGCGCGCCTTAAGGGCCCCAAGCCCTTTCTCGGCGATGGTGCGTTCGGCGGCATCCACCAGCCTCTCCCGCAGCGCCGCGTGATGGTCCGCTTGCAAAAATTCCTCCGGGTTTGAACTTCGTTCAATTTCTCTCTTGAACGTCGTTCACAGAGATGCTACATTCGATTTTGAACGATGTTCATCACGGAGGCAAGGATGCTCAAAAACCTGGTTACGCTGGTTCGCGGACGCGTCGTGGCGATCGGTGAGGAGGTCGCGGATCAGAATGCCCTGGCGATCCTCGACCAGCAGATGCGCGATGCCGCCGGGGCGCTCGACAGAGCCAAAAAGGCGCTGGCGGTCGCCATCGCCCAGGAGAGCCAGGAGGGGCAGCGGCTGGACGCGACTCGGGCCCGGATCGAGGATCTCGAGACGCGTGCCGTTGCCGCCATCGCGGCCGAACGCGACGACCTCGCGGCAGAGGCCGCAGAGGCTATTGCGACCCTCGAGGCCGAACGCGATGCTTCGCTGACTGCTCGCGCCCTTTTTGCCGCCGAGATCGCAAAGCTGCGCAGCCATGTCCTGCAGCAGCAGATGCGGCTCTCGCAGCTCGAGCGTGGGCGGCGGATCGCACGGGCGGGAGAGGCGGTGCGGGTCGCGCGGCGAGGGCGGATCGATTTTTGCGGGCACGCTCGCGGAAGCCGAGGCGACGCTCTCCCGCCTGCGCGAACATCAGGTCGAGGCCGATGCCGCCGAAGCGGCATTCGACGCCCTCGATGCCGCGACCGGCCCGATCGCCATCGCAGAGAAACTCTCGGCGGAAGGTTTCGGTCCCCGCCTCAAACCCAACGCCGCCGACGTGCTCGCCCGGTTGCGGCAACGGGCTGCCGGCGGCGAGCCGGCGCCCGGCGTCTGATCTTGTTTCCGCACGCTTAACCACAGGAGCATTACGATGAACAACCCAGTCGTTCACCACAGTCAGTCGTGGATCGCCTTCACCTATGCCTCTTTTGTCGCCGCGCTCGCTATGGTCGTGGGCGGCATCATCCTGATGCCGATCGATCTCGCGCTGAAAGGCTATCTCGCCATGGGCATCGTCATGCTGATCCAGTCCTGCATCACGCTGACCAAGACGATCCGCGATAACGAGGAAGCGAGTAAGCTGGCGAACCGGATCGAGGACGCCAAGACCGAGCGCCTACTGATGGATGTCGCCAAGGGACAGCCTTGAACCGCAGGCTCCCGCCCGCCGCGAACCTTGGAGGTAAAGATGTCGCAAGCACTTCTCGCATCCCGGCGCTTTGCACCCTTGTTCTGGTGCCAGTTCTTCTCTGCCTTCAACGACAACTTTCTGAAGAATGCCCTCGCCTTGCTGATCCTGTTTAAGATCGGCGGCCAGGCGGCCGAGTCGCTGGTGACAGCGGCGGGCGGCGTCTTCATCGCGCCGTTTTTTCTGCTGTCGGCTGTCGGCGGTGAGCTAGCCGATCGCTTCGACAAGGCGCTGGTGGCCCGCATCCTGAAGCTCGTCGAAATCGGCGCGGCGGCCATCGCCATCACCGGCTTCCAATTGCATTCGCTGCCGCTCCTGTTCCTGGCCTTGTTCCTGTTCGGCCTGATCGGCGCTCTGTTCGGGCCGATCAAATACGGCATCCTTCCCGATCATTTGCAGCGGGGAGAGCTGCCGGCCGGCAATGCGCTGATCGAGGGCGCCACTTTCTTGGCGATCCTCGGCGGCACGATTGCCGGCGGCGTCGCGATGAAGGACGGCGGCGATCCCATGGTGCTCGCGGTCACGATGATGCTCTTTGCCCTCCTGTGCTGGGGCGCCAGCCTGTTCATCCCGAAAACCGCGCGTGCGGCGCCGGATCTGGCCATCGATCCCAATCTCCTCCGCTCGACCGCAAGGTTGCTCGGCGAATTGTGGGCGGATACCCGGCTGTGGCGCTGTGCCGTCGTCACCAGCGTTTTTTGGCTGGTCGGCGCAGTGCTGCTGTCGCTGCTGCCATCCCTCGTTATGCACACGCTTGGCGGCGCCGAACCCGTCGTGACGATCTTCCTCGCGGTTTTCGCAATCGCTATCGGCGTCGGTTCCGGCCTTGCTGCTTGGCTCTCGGCAGGGCGCATAATCCTGTTGCCCACCGCTATCGGTGCGCTGCTGATCGGTCTCTGCGCGCTCGACCTCGGCCTCGCATTGCTGCGCCTGCGGGCGACCGACCTGACAACCGCTTTGGCGCCATCGGCCTTCTTTGCACGGCCGATTGCTTGGCATACCGTGATCGCTCTCGGCGTCCTCGCGGTTGCCGGCGGTTTGATGATCGTGCCGTCCTTCGCGGCAATCCAAGCCTGGGCCCTACCCGAGCGGCGCGCCCGCGCCGTTGCCGCCGTCAATGTCCTCAACGCCGCATTCATGGTCGCAGGTGCGCTTGTCGTGGCGCTGTTGCAGAGAGCGGGGGTCGGCATCCCGACGCTGTTCCTCGGCATTGCTGGCGTCGGTCTTCTCACTGCCCTGTGGATCGGCAAGACCATGCCGACCAATGCCTTCCACGACTTTCTGTCGATCCTGCTGCGTGCATTCTATCGGCTTGAGGTCAAAGGCCGTGAAAATCTCGACAAAGCCGGCCCCAACGCGATCATCGCGCTTAATCACGTGAGCTTTCTCGACGGCGCCGTCGCCCTCTCGATCCTGAACCAGGAACCGATCTTCGCGGTCGATCACGGCATGGCCCAGCGGTGGTGGGCAAGGCCTCTGATAAAGCTGACCCGCGCGATGCCGCTCGACCCCGCCCGGCCATTGGGGACGCGAACGCTCATTCAAGCCGTCAGGAACGGCGACACCTTGGTGATTTTCCCGGAAGGGCGCATCACGGTCACCGGCCAACTGATGAAGGTCTATGACGGGGCCGCGCTGATTGCCGAGAAATCCGGCGCAATGGTTGTGCCCGTCCGCATCGAGGGTCTGGAGGCCACGATCTTCTCGCGCCTCAGCCGCGCGCAGGTTCGCCGCCGGTGGTTTCCCAAGGTCAGGGTCACGGTACTCGAGCCGGTGCGTCTCACAGTCGACGAGGCGCTGAAGGGCAGGGCACGCCGCCAGGCGGCGGGTGCGATGCTCTACCAGATCATGTCCGACCTGATCTTCCGCACGACGCCGACCGACCGCACCGTCGTTGATGCGGTCGTCGAAGCGGGGAAGATCCAGGGCTGGAGTCGCATCGCGGTCGAGGACCCGGTCACCGGCAAGTTAAGCTACCGCAAGCTTATGGTTGCGGCCCGGGTGTTGGCCGGCAAGTTCACCACGCTTGCAGGCGAGGGCGAGGCGGTCGGCGTGATGCTGCCGAATGCCAACGGTGCCGCGGCGACCTTGCTCGGCATGATGTCGGCGGGACGCGTGCCGGCCATGATCAATTTCACCGCGGGCGTCGCCAACGTCCAAGCCGCGTGCACCGCCGCCGAGGTCGGAACGATCGTCACGTCGCGCGCCTTTGTCGAGAAGGCGAGGCTCGACAAGCTGGTCGAAGCGCTCACCGAAAAGGCCCGCATCATCTATCTCGAGGATCTGCGCGCGACGGTTTCCACCGTCGACAAGATCCGCGGGTTCATTCGCTATCGCCGCGCTCTGGTGCCGCGCGACCCGGACGAGCCGGCCGCGATCTTGTTCACCTCGGGCTCGGAGGGCACACCCAAGGGTGTCGTGCTCTCGCACCGCAACATGCTGTGCAATGCAGCCCAGGCCGCGGCGCGCATCGACTTTGGCCGCACAGACAAGGTCTTCAACACATTGCCGGTGTTCCACGCCTTCGGGCTGACCGTCGGGCTGGTTCTGCCGCTGGTATCCGGAGTGCCGGTTTTTCTCTACCCTTCGCCTCTTCACTATCGTGTCGTTCCCGAATTGGTCTATGGCGCCAACGCGACGATCCTGTTCGGCACCGACACCTTTCTGTCGGGCTATGCACGCGCGGCCCATCCTTACGATTTTCGCTCGGTGCGCTACGTGCTCGCCGGCGCAGAGCCGGTCAAGGAGGCGACCCGCCGGCTGTGGTCCGAGAAATTCGGCCTGCGGATTCTCGAGGGCTACGGTGTCACCGAAACCGCGCCTGCGCTCGCCCTCAACACACCGATGTTCAACCGCTTCGGCACGGTCGGGCGGTTGTTGCCCGGGATCGAAGCGCGACTCGAACCGGTGCCCGGCGTCGAGGAAGGTGGACGGCTTTACGTGCGCGGTCCCAACATCATGCTCGGCTACCTCAAATCCGATCGGCCGGGCGTTCTGGTGCCGCCGCAAGAAGGCTGGCACGATACCGGCGACATCGTGACGATCGACCGCGACGGCTTTGTAACGATCAAGGGCAGGGCCAAGCGTTTCGCCAAGATCGGCGGCGAGATGATCTCACTGGCGGCGGTCGAGACGCTCGCATCCGAACTGTGGCCCGATGCCCAGTCGGCCGTCGTCACCGAACCCGATCCGCGCCGGGGCGAACGCCTTGTGCTGGTCACCGAAAAAAAGGGCGCGACGCGCGCCGCCTTCCAAGCCTATGCCAAGAGCAAGGGAGCTCCGGATTTGCTGGCGCCGGCAGAGGTGATGGTGGTCGACAAATTGCCGGTCCTCGGCTCGGGTAAGGCCGATCTCGTCGGCGTTCTGCGACTCGTCACGCAACGGCAGAGCGCGGCAGCCGAATAGAGATGGGAATGCTCGTTGCAGGCCGCGAAACCCGAGCGGCGCCGATGCCCTGCTCCTCTGGCCGGTGGGGGCTCGCGGGGGTGATCGACGCGCTCCCTAACCGCTCTCCGACTGTGGCCGCCCGCCGGGTGGCTCAGTCCGCGCCCATGACGCAGAAGACCTGGTTATTGTTGACGTCGACGCTATCGTAGAAGGCGTGATGGATCGGGGTATTCCCGCTGTTCCAGCCGTTCGGCGGTCGGTCGACGCTCTTTCCCTCACATTGCACCTGCGGTCCGTCGCCGAGCTGCACTGAGCCGGTGACGGCGAAGGCGCTCGGGCATAGGCCGCCGCCCTGGTTGCCCTTCGTAGTGGATCTCGTGACCGCGCCGATCGCACCGCCGAGGCGCCCTTTGGTTGCCACGCAGGTAACCGTCACGACGCCGTTCAGCGGAGTAACCCCGGAATAATTGAGCACGCTGGCGGTCGTCGTCGAACCTATGTAGACTTGGTCCACGGGATTCTGCGCCCATCCCGATAGGACCGCCAACAGTGCCGCGGTAAACGTGAAAGCCACAACCGTTTTATTTGGCATGATTTCTCCAACTGGCCAATTTTAGACGCTCATAAGCTCAGTTTTCCAATAAGCGACAAATGAGTTACACCAGAATCGACATTCCCCGGATGCCTGGACCGATGGGCATGATACTCCATCCGATCGTCGCGCATGACAACCCGATTCGATCGCAACCGCGCTGGGTCGAGCACGCATGCGCCCACCCTCAGCGGTCGGCCGTCGATATGCGTGGCTGCATCATGGAGCACGCGATTGGCCGCGGAACGGCCCCGAAGCAACCCCTCTATTCGGTGGATCGTCTCCGATCGCTGCCCACATAGGGTGGATGCGATACCAGCCTCCGGAAGAAATGACCCTGACCGCTGCCCAGCCCGATCTGTTTGGTGGGCCACGCCTTGCCGGATTGTCCCAGGCCGCTGCCATCGTCACGCCGGCCGAGGAGCGCGGGTTGATAGCGGCGATCGACGCCGCGGAGCTTTCGCCGTTCCGTTTCCATGGCTGGCAGGGCAAGCGGCTGACCGCCTCCTACGGCTCGCGCTATGACTTCGAAGATGCCAGTTTCACGCCGTCCGAGGCGATCCCCGACTGGCTGTTGCCGCGTCGCGAAAGGGCGGCGCGGTTAGCCTGCCTGCAACCGGACGAACTCGTCCAGGCCCTGTTGATCCGCTATGACCCGGGGGCCGGAATCGGCTGGCACCGCGACCGGCCGGTGTTCGAGCATGTCCTCGGTATCTCGCTGGGCAGCCCAGCGACGATGCGTTTCCGGCGACGCAGGCCGGGTGGTTTCGATCGCGCGTCGGTGCTGTTGGAGCCGCGATCGATCTATCATCTGACCGGCGAGGCCCGGCATGTATGGGAGCACAGCATCGCCGGGATGGCGGCGACGCGCTGGTCGATCACCTTCCGCAGCCTATCGGAGAAGGGCCATGTGCAAGCGACGCGCGCATAATCGACACGACTGCCAATAGGAAGAGAACCCATGCGGAGCATTACCCCCTGCCTCTGGTTCGACGGCAAAGCTGAAGAGGCAGCCGATTTCTACGCCTCGCTGTTTCCCGACAGCCGTGTCGATGCCGTCCATCGCGCCCCGAGTGACTACCCTTCGGGCAAGGCAGGCGACGTGCTGACGGTCGAGTTCACCCTGATGGGTCGGCCATTCACCGGGTTGAATGGTGGACCCCTGTTCCGGTTCAATGAGGCGATCTCCTTCCAGATACCCGTGGAGACTCAGGCCGAGGCCGACCGCCTCGCCGACGCGCTCTCGGCAGTGCCCGAAGCGGAACAATGCGGCTGGGTGAAAGACCGCTTTGGCGTTTCGTGGCAGATCGTTCCGCGCCAGCTTATCAGGCTCATCGGCGATGCTGATCCCGCCCGGGCAAGACGCGCCTTTGGCGCGATGATGCAAATGAAGCGCATCGACATCGCGGCGCTTGAGCGCGCCGCCAACGGCGTTGCCCCATCCGCCTGAATGCAATTCGGGGAGATTTCTGCGCCAAGGGTCACGGTTCGGCGTCCATGAGATCAATCGCCAGATCTACCCGCCGCCCTATTACGGAAGGCTGCTGATCGTCGCGATGTTCGACGCGGGTTGCAGGTTTGGGACGTCCGCGCCCCTACAACCCGAGATGCGTCGCCTATTTCATTCAGGCGCCGAACAAAATACCCGCCAAAGCGGTGAAACCTATCAGGGCTACGCCCATTATCGCCGCGAGGCGACCTTACCGATCTGGGTGAGGTCGATGGCCGCGGCTATATCTATAACCTCGACCGCGCCGGCTCGGGCCTGACGACCAGTGGATTTACGCCGTCCCGCAGCGCGTGTCGACCTGGAGATCTGCTGGGCCCTGGGCTAAACGCTCTGGTTGAGCGTGACGAGCGGTCCGTGGCGAAGACCGTACAGCTTACCAATTCGTTAACAAGACGCTTAGCGATCGGCTAATCCATTGACAGCCCGAAAAATCGGTGAAACGCTAGGATTTCATCGAGCAACACGGTTGAGCTTGGGACACGGGATAGGAAAACTCGCTCTAGCTTGGCTAAGGATCGGTGTCTGGGTTTGATATTGTTTAAACATCCCGAGATTGCCACAGGAGGACTAGGAACAAATCTTACAACAAGCTGACGCCGCCTGACGTTTGTTGCGGACCAAGCGTGGCGCTGGCGAGTAAGAGACAAAAATCGTGCGGTTGGAGGACAACCTAGGAGGGATTGACATGCGTGACCTGCGTCGAATGGCCCGTCGCTTTGGGCTATCGTTTCTTGCTGCTTTTTCCGGTCTCGTTTTCGGATTGGGCGGCGTAGCCTGGGCAGGAGGCCAAGCTGGGCTCGGCTATTTACCCGACGGCCCGAACGTCCCGAATATCACGCTCAATGAAAGCGAAGAGGGGGCGGCTGGCCTCCCGCCGCTGCCGGTTCCTCCACCCAATGGATGGAACCAGGAATCGATCTGGAACATGAAAGTCGTCGGGTTCAACGACAATCAGGGGCGCCCCAGCTCGGACGACGGTTGGATCGAAAACCAAAATGGCCGTTACATCCTGTACATGACCGACAGTGGCGGTAGCGCTTACAACCCGCTAACCCAACAAGTGGAGGGAAACGGGACGTCGCTGATCGACGTCACCTTTCCCAACAACCCGGTCTTCCTGTGGCACATCCCGGCGTCGCAAGGCAGCTCGTCGCATGTCGCCGTGTGCGGCAGCAACACTTTGAATAACGCGCCGTCGAAGCCTGGGCTGCCGGCAAACCACTGGTACATCGTCCGGCATAACGGATCGATCGATCAGGAGGTTTGGGATGTCACGATTCCAACGGCGCCGGTTGAACTCGAGCAGATCCTGACGGGCTTAAACTTCACGCACCATATCTGGTGGGAATGCGACACCGGGATTGCGTATGTTATCGCCGGCAGCGCGTCCGATGGATGGTACTCGGGGCAGCACGTCTATATCTTTGATCTGAGCAATCCAGCAAAACCGGTCTTCATTCGCCAGTGGGGGCTGGTTGGTCAGCAGCCTGGTGCATCGGCCACGGCGCAAAGCTGTTACAACGATCCTACTGGGGTCAACGGTCCGTGCTACGAAGGCGTCACCAATCCCAACGGGCCCGCCGATCCTGAAATGGTTCACCAAGTCTACTCGGCGGGGGTGAAGATAAATCGGGTATATATGCCCTATGGGGTCAGTAGCACCGGGGTGTTTCAAATTCTTGACCGGCAGAAATTGCTGACCGGCTGCTCGGTGTCGACCTCGTCAGATTGTCCGAACCATCCGTCCCAAGCCGATTTGCTCTATCCGCAAATCAGCTATACCACGACGAATCCCAACCAGGGCGGGCATACCAGTATCCCGATCTTCGGGGTGCCGATACCGCAATCGCAGGAGAATTTTCTCGACGGTACACCGCAAAAGTACGATCTGCTGGGGGTCACTTCCGAAGACACCACCAACGACTGCCTTGGGCAGCCGTGGAAAAATCCGCAGCTGCTCGACATAACCAACGACCTGGCGATCTGGCCGATTTCCTCGATGACGGTCGGTCAGTTCCCGGGAGATTTCTGCGCCAAGGGAGCGCGTTTTGGTTCGCACGAGCTCAATCGGGAGATCTATGCCCCCTATTATGGCAAGGTCGTCGTCGTCGCGATGTTCAACGCCGGCCTGCAGATTTGGGACATCCGTGACCCCTACAACCCGAGACGCGTTGGCTATTTCATTCAGGCGAAGAATAAAAACACCATCTCAACTTGTGGGACGTACCAGGGTAATGCGAGTTATTGTCGGAATGCGATCTTCTCCGACCTAGGGGAGGTCGATGATCGAGGCTATATTTATAATCTGGACCGTGCCGGTTCCGGCCTGACCGTGTTGCAACTAACGGGCGACGCCTTGAAAGTGGCAACGGCACCCCCGATAACGTCGCCGCCAATGCAACCGGTACCAATGCCACCGCCGCTAAAAGAAGAATAGGTTCCCACTCGTTGACGGAACCCGTGCCAAGCTCCTTTCGGAAGCTTGGCTGGGTTCCGCCGGTTGCTGCGTATCAGGCAGGACATCCATCGTGCCGTCATGGATTGCCGAGGACCAACTCAGGGCAGCGAAAAACGAACCCGCAGGGAGGAAAGCCATGACCGCCAAGTGGGCCTTGCCGGCAGTAGCGTTCATGCTGTGCTGGATCGCAGCGTCGTCCGGTTATTGTGCGAATGCCACGGCTGACCCCGGGCAGGCTCGGGACTTCAGCGCGGCAACTCTCGCTAAAGTTACCCCAGGCCAAACCACCAAAACGCAGATCGAGGCGTTGCTCGGCCAGCCGTGGCGGACAACTTTTGCCGATGACGCGGATGAACCGGGCCCTGTCGTTTGGGAATATCGTGGTAAAGATTCGAACGGCACCTACCGCGTTCACATTGAATTCGACAGTCACGACATAACAACTCTTATTGCGAAGGTCCCTGACAGTACAGGAGAGGCGCCGGCGAGGGTTGCGAAACCAACGTCTGGCCCAGTGAACCTCCCCAAAAAAGGCCCATAACCGAGTCTGAACGTGACACAAGCCTAATCGGGCGGGGACGGCACGATCGACAATCAGTTATTGGGCAGTACTGAGGGTTGCGGCCTTGCAGAACTGCTGAAAAGGTATGGCCCGGCTCCGAGGGAGAGCCCGTGAGGAACCTGCTATGAGGGGCTTGCGTCGGATAGTCCGGGACTTGGCGCTGTCGCTTATTCGTTGCCTGTTCTGGTCTCTCGTTCGGATTGAGCGGCGGCGCTTCGGCGCAGGGCTATCTGCCGGACGGGCCAAACGTTCCGGTCGTCACGCTCAACGAGGATCAGAGCGGGGCCGCCGGGTCTGGCGCCGCTGCCTGTGCCTGCGCCCAAGGGATGGGACCAGGAGTCGATCTGGAACATGGAAGTCGTCGGGTTTCAGGACAACCAGGGGCGTCCCAGTTCGGATGACGGCTGGATCGAAAACCAGAATGGCCGCTATATCCTGTACATGACCAACAGCCCCGGCAGCGGCCTCAATCCGCAGACCGGCAAGGTCGAGAACAACGGCACCTCGCTGATCGACGTCACCGACCCCGCCAAGCCGGTCTTCTTGCACCATATTCCGACCGAAACCAAGCGGCGGCGCGACGCATGTCGCGGTGTGCGGCGGCAATATTCTGCCGCATGCGCAGAAAAACCGCTGGTACATGCTGCGCCATGACGGATCGACCAATCAGGAGATTTGGGACGTCACCGATCCCGACGGCGCCGGTTCGCCTCACGGTCCTCATCAGCGGGCTGACCGGGACGCACCACGACTGGTGGGAGTGCGACACCGGGATCGCCTACACGATCTCGCAGACCAAGACCGATGGCTGGCATGAAACCGGGTCGCACCAGCACGTCTATATCTATGATCTGAGCAATCCGGCGAAGCCGGTTTTCATCCGCCAGTTCGGATTGGTGGGCCAACAGCCCGGCGCCGACCTCGCCACGGCAAAGAGCTGCACCAACGCTCCCGGCCCGAATTGCTACGAAGGCGTCACCAATCCGCCGGGCGGCGTCCACCAGGTGTATTCGGCGGGGGTAGCGAAAAACCGGGTGTACCTTCCCTATGGCGTCGACAAAGACGGCGTCTTTCAGATCGTCGACCGGCAGAAACTGCTGACCGGCTGCACGGTCCCGACCGCTTCGGCGAACTGCGCCAACAGCCCCACCCACGCCGACCTGCTCTATCCGCAGATCAGCTACATCACGACCAATCCCAACCAGGGCGGGCACACCTCGATCCCGATCTTCGGCGTGCCGATTCCGGAGGCACAGCAAAACTTTCTCGACGGCAAACCGCAGAAATGGGATCTGCTGGCAGTCACTTCCGAGGACACCACCAATGATTGCCTGGGGCAATCATGGAAAAACCCGTTTCTGCTCGATATCACCGACGATCGGACGCCGTGGCCGATAGCGATCCTCGATGTCCCGCAGTTCCCCGGAGATTTCTGCGCCAGGGGATCGCGATTTGGCGTGCACGAGATCAACCGCCAAATTTACCCGCCCTATTACGGCAGGCTGCTGATCGTCGCGATGTTCAACGCCGGGCTGCAGGTTTGGGACATCCGCGACCCCTACAACCCGAGACGCGTCGCCTATTTCATTCAGGCGCCGAACAAAAACACCCGCCAAAGCTGCGGGACCTATCAGGGCAATACCCATTATTGCCGCAAGGCGACCTTCTCCGATCTGGGCGAGGTCGATGACCGCGGCTATATCTATAATCTCGACCGCGCCGGCTCGGGCCTGACCATCCTGCAATTGACCGGCGACGCGCTGAGCGTGGTGACCGGACCAAGAAGCCAAGAACGCCAATGACCCTCAGTTTGTCACGTCGAGCGGACGTATCGCTGCCGTAGGTGCCTCCGGAAAAGTGGACGCGGCTGGGCGGGGCGAGTAGCGTCGCTTAACCCGATCATCTTCGGCGGAGACAGCGATGCGACCTTCGGGACGCGGCCCCGATGAGATGCGCCCGGTCAGCCTCGAACCGGGTGTGGCCAAATACGCCGAGGGCTCGTGCCTGGCGAAATTCGGCGACACCCATGTGTTGTGCACCGCCTCCGTCGAGGAGCGGGTGCCGCCGTTTCTGCGCAATTCCGGCAAGGGCTGGGTCACCGCCGAATACGGCATGCTGCCGCGCTCGACCCATACCCGCACTGACCGCGAGGCGGCGCGCGGCCGGCAGAGCGGGCGCACCCAGGAGATCCAGCGGCTGATCGGGCGCAGCCTGCGCGCGGTCACCGATCTGGCAAAACTCGGCGAGCGCCAGATCCGCATCGATTGCGACGTGCTGCAGGCCGATGGCGGCACCCGCACCGCCGCCGTCACCGGCAGCTACGTCGCATTGCATCAGGCTTTGGCGCAACTTGTCACGGCCGGCCAGTTGCCGGCGCTGCCGCTCGCCGACAGCGTCGCCGCGGTGTCGTGTGGCGTCGTCGCCGGCCATGCCGTTCTCGACCTTGATTACGCCGAGGATTCGCAGGCGATGACCGACGCCAATTTCGTGCTGACCGGCACCGGCGGCATCGTCGAGATCCAGGCAACCGCCGAGGGCGCTCTGTTCGACGAGGGGTTGTTTGCAGAGATGCTGCGCCTGGCACGCGCCGGTATCGCCGACCTCGCCCGGCGTCAGCGCGTCGCGCTCGGCCTGGACCTTGCGTGATGCCCCGTCGGTTCGACCGAGACCGGCTGGTCATTGCCAGCCACAACGAGGGCAAGATCGAGGAGATCGCCGCGCTGTTGGCGCGGTTCGCGATCGGCGCCGTCTCGGCCGGCGCGCTCGCCCTCCCCGAGCCGGAAGAGACCGGCGACAGCTTTGAGGCCAATGCGGTGTTGAAGGCCACGGCCGCAGCCGAGGCGAGCGGATTGCCGGCGCTGGCCGATGATTCCGGGCTCGTCGTTCCGGCGCTGGACGGGGCGCCCGGGATCTTCTCCGCGCGCTGGGCCGGCCCGGCCAAGGATTTTCGGCTCGCGATGGCCCGCGTCCACGGCGAGCTCCGAGATCGTGACCGGAGCGCGTTTTTTGTCGCCGTCCTCGCCCTTGCCTGGCCCGACGGCGGCATCGAGTGGTTTCGCGGCGAGGTCGCGGGCCATCTCGTTTGGCCGCCGCGCGGCGAGCGCGGCTTCGGCTACGACCCGATGTTTGTTCCCGAGGGCGGCGGTGCCCAAACCTTCGGCGAGTTGGACCCGGCCGAGAAGCATCAAATCAGCCACCGTGCCCGCGCCTTCGCCAAGCTTGCCGAAGCGTGTTTCGCCAACCGCTGAGCTGGCGGCCCTCCGCCGGCGGTCACTTCTCCGGCTCGATCAGCCCGGCGACGAACCAGCGCTGCATCGCCAGTACCACCGCGACCGGCGGCAACATCGCCAGCAATGCCGTCGCCATGACCAGGTGCCAGGCGGTCTGCGCATCGCCGGTGCCGATCATCTGGCGGATGCCGACGACGATCGTCGTCATTGCCGGGCTGTTGGTGACGAGCAGGGGCCACAAATATTGGTTCCAGCCATAGATGAACAGGATCACGAACAGCGCGGCGATGTTGGTGCGCGACAATGGGATCGCGATCCAGACCAAAAAGCGCCAGGGGCCGGCGCCATCGAGCTTTGCCGCCTCGACGAGTTCGTCGGGGATCGTCAGAAAGAACTGGCGAAACAGCAACGTCGCGGTCGCCGAGGCGATCAGCGGCAGAGCGAGCCCGGCATAGCTGTCGATCAACCGCAGATCGGCGGCGACCTGATAGGTCGGAATGATCCGCACCTCGACCGGCAGCATCAAGGTGACGAAGATCGCCCAGAAGCATAGCCGGCGCAGCGGAAAGCGAAAGAACACGACCGCATAGGCCGAGGGCAGCGAGATCGCGATCTTGCCGATGGCGATGGCCAGCGCCATGACCAGGCTGTTCGCCATCATCGCCGCGACACCCTGGCCGCTGGTCCCGATCGTCCCCTGCCGTCAGCGCCGCCCGGTAATTGGCAAAAAAATAGGGGCCGGGAATCGAGCGTCATCGGCGCATCGAGGATATCGCGCAAGGTCAGGCTCGAAGCGACAAACGCGACGTAGACCGGGAACAACACCAGCGCCAGCCCGGCCAGCAGCACCGCGTGCGGGATCCAGGCGCCTCTGCCGGAACCTGCCATTTCAGCCGATCATGCCTCGGGGGTCATGCGTAATGCACCCGCCGCTCGACAAAGCGGAACTGAGCGGCGGTCAGCGCGATAACGATCGCCATCAGGATCACCGATTGCGCCGCCGAGCCGCCGATATTGAGACCGACAACGCCGTCGTACCAGACCCTGAAGACCAGGATCTCGGTGGCCTTGTCCGGGCCCGCCTTGGGTCACGTTCTGGATGATCCCGAAAGTGTCGAAGAAGGCGTAGACGATGTTGACGACGAGCAGAAAAAAGCTTGTCGGCGCCAGCAGCGGAAAGGTGATCCGCCAGAACCTGCGGCGCGGGCCGGCACCGTCGAGGGCGGCGGCTTCGAGCAAGGATTTCGGGATCGCCTGCAACCCGGCGAGAAAGAACAGGAAATTATAGCCGATCTGCTTCCAGGCGGCGGCGAGGATCACCAGCAGCAAGGCCTGGCGGCCATTGAGCAGAAAATTCCAGTCGATGCCGATATGCCGCAAAGCCGACCCGACGACGCCAAAGCTTGGATTGAACAGAAACAGCCAAAGGACGCCCGCGATCGCCGGAGCGATCGCATAGGGCAGCAGCAGCACCGTTTTGTAGAAGGCCGCGCCGCGCACGACCCGGTCGGCCATCACCGCGAACAGCAGTCCCGAGGCCAGCGCCAGAGTCGCGACGGCGAGGCTGAAGACAAAGCTGACCTCGACCGAGGCGAGATAGAATGGATCGGCGAAAATCGCCGCGAAATTGTCGAGCCCGACAAAGCGCGTCGACAAGCCAAAGGCGTCCTCGCGCCGTACCGATTGCAGCAACGCCTGCGCCGCCGGCCAAAAGAAAAAGACGATCGTCACCGCCAAGCTGCGGCGCGAGCAGCAGCGCCGGAAACAGCCGGCCGGCAAAGATTACGCGGCGTTCCAGGAGTCCTTCCTCTTCGGGGCGCCTACCCCACCCCACCCAGCGGGTATTCCTATCTTAAGTTTCCCGACTACTACGTAATATGTAGGCATCCCATAGTTGGAAAATAAGCGAATCCGAACAACTATGTAATCATCACCATTGATGTTGTTATAGGTACTAATAGATATTTCGTGTCTGTTGGTGCTTTTTGGTTCTTCTTCTCCCAAAGATCCTCCAATATAGTGGGCAAGATATTGAGGCCCGTTCTGTCGGATCAGGTCCGGCAGAACTGGGTCAAAAGCGTCCAGTCCGAGTTCGGCAACGGCGAAGGAATGCCCCACCTTGGCCAGCATCCGTCCGAAAATCGGAGCGTGGAATCCGCCGCGGCTAACAATGCTTACCTGTCCCGTGCGCCTAGAGCGCCGTTCCGGGTCTGGGTGCAGCGACCTAATCACGATTTCCCCCAAGAACACTTCAGTCTGAGGTAGGTCGACCAATACACCAGGAAATCCGAAATTGAACATGACCAATCCAGCGAAATGATCGCTGAGCGGAACCGTCGCTCGCTGCACGTACCCTTCTCCTATCTGACGCTCTACAGCGATCTGCGAGCGGGGTCTATTCCGTCGCCGAGCCCGAAGTCCCAGATGTTCACGATTCTTCCCGATAAATTGTTCGGCACAATGGGTATCGTACCCACTGGTGAGCTTCTCGCAAATCTGGCAGCTTGCTTCGGGGAGCAGCAAGGTTCCGCCGAGACTTCCATGCGATGATGTGCTCATCGCCAAGCCGGCGGCTTGGGTCATGAGGATCGTAGCTAGATGCGCCACAGTAAATGCACCGCCCAACTCGCTGGTATTTCCGGGGCGTGAAGGAATTTAGCAAGAATGCCGAACGCACGGAGCCCTCTCTGAGATGAGTGGCCGTCAATGTGCCGACGAACAGCGCCGCGACGCATCATCGGACAATTCCTACAGCGTCGAGGAGACCGAGCAGCGCGTGAAGGATGCGCTGCGGCGGGCGTTCAACGCATCCGCGCGGCACAAAGCTTCGAGCGCCCGGCCCGGTGAGGGTCCCGCGCTTTGCGACCGATGGGTGTGGGTCGCGCACTGGAGGCCATCGCGGAGTTGAAATCAGAACTTGATCGTGATGCTGCGGGGGACGCCCGCGATCTCATCCTCGACTTGCTTGAGTGGCCCCAAAAGGCCTTCCGTATCGAGACGAAGGGTAGTGCCACAGGAACACGCAAGATCGCTGTTCGCCTTCAACCATCCAATCGTTTTGCTATGCTTCTGTCCACACTTAGGGCATGGGATATCGATGGAGTCGTCATCGAAAAAGCCTGACATGCTTCACGTCTTTTCGGGGCGGAGCCATGGTCCCATGTAAGATTGCGTCCGCGTCGGCTCCAACGGTTTCGCGGAGGTAGAGCGGTCGAGTTTAATTCGCCCGACCGCTTACTTCTCTATCATGATGTAGCGACATTGTCAAATCAAGTTACAAGATGTTGCGTCACACGATGGCGGAGAGGAGGTGCACGAACTTATTTGCAGACATGGATTCCTCCGCTTCAGGCGCAAAACTTGCGCTTCTCAACCTAAAGATCGGGCTTCTTGTCGGTGCTGTGATCTACTCCACACACCGGGCAAAAAATCACGCCACCGGGAAGGATTTGTTTATTGACATGTGCCGCGCCCCATAGTTTCGGCGGATTCAGGTCGTGTAGTGAAGATGCCTTGATCTTCTGGCCTTGTGCTGGGCATCCCCGAAAACCAGCGTCGTGGTTGGGGCGGCGCGTGGATAGCCGTGCTGAGCCTGACCGTGGCCAGAGGGACAGGCGGATAATTGCGCTCGAACTATCGCGTGTTCTGCTCGAATTGCGCCAACAACGCGTTGCCGCGCTTGACCGCATCGTCGAGACCTGCCTGCGCACTCTCCTTGCCGGCAAAGATCGCTTCGAGATCCTCGGCGATGATGTCGCGGATCTGCACCAGATTGCCGAGGCGCAGCCCGCGCGAATTCTCGGTCGGCGGTTTTGCCGTCATCTGCAGGACCGGGATCTCGCGGCCCGGGTTCTTTTGATAAAAGCCGGAGGCCTTGGTCGCCTCGTAGGCGGCCTTGGTGATCGGCAGATAGCCGGTCACCTCGTGCAGCTCTTGCTGCAGACCGGTTTGCGACAGAAACGTGAAGAATTTTGCGACACCCTTGTATTCCTGCGGGGGTCTTGCCCGCCATGACCCACAGGCTGGCGCCGCCGATGATCGAATTCTGCGGCGCGCCCGGCACATCCGGGTAATAGGGCAGCTCGGTCATTCCGAAATCGAATTTGGCGCCGGCTTTGAAGATCCCGTAAGCGCCGGACGAGGTCTGGATCATGCCGCATTCGCCGTTCAGGAACTTGCCCTCGGGCTCGCTGGTGCGCCCGCCATAATCAAAGCTCTTGTCCTTTTCGCGCCGCCGCCAGATTGGCGATGTGCCTGACGACGGTCGGATTGTTGAATTCGAGCCGGGCGTCGGGGCCGTCGAACCCGTCAGCCTTGCTGGCAAAAGGCAAATTGTGCCAGGCGCTGAACTGTTCGAGCTGGGTCCAGCTGATCCAGCCGGCGGTAAAGCCGCACGGCACCCCGGCGGCGCGCAGCTTCTCGGCCACGGCAAAGGTCTCGGGCCAGGTCTTGGGCGGCTTCTCCGGGTCGAGCCCGGCCTTCTTGAACAGCGCCTTGTTCCAATAGATGATCGCGGTCGAGCTGTTGAACGGCAATGACAGCATCTTGCCGTCGGCGGTGCTGTAATAGCCGGTCACCGCGGGCAGATAGGCGTTCGGGTCGAACGGCTCGCCGGCCTCCTTCATCAGCTGATAGACCGGCTTCACCGCGCCCTTGGCCGCCATCATCGTCGCCGTGCCGACCTCGAAGATCTGGATGATGTCGCGGCGGCTTGCCGGCGCGGTAGGCGGCGATGCCGGCGTTCATCGTCTCGGCATAGGTGCCCTTGAACACCGGCACGACCCGGTATTCGCTCTGCGAGGCGTTGAAGTCGGCGGCGATCTTGTTGACCACCTCGGCATTGGCCGCGGTCATCGCGTGCCACCATTGCAGTTCGATACGGTCGGCCGACGCGGCGCCGACCGACGCAGCGAACAGCGCCGCCACCGCGGCGGCCAGCATACGCGTTCTCATCTCGGCCCCCCTAGCGTTCGATTTTTCTGCCCCATATGCGACCTAGCGCCAACCCGCTTGCGGAATCAAGACAGAGGCGAAAAGCTTTTGTGACGGTCTCGCACATGCGTTCGCAAATTCTCGGCAAAGGCAGCGGAATGGCGGGTTTTCGCGGCATCTCTCCCGGCTCGGACCGGCCGCGCGGCGAATCGGCGCTCGCCGAGATCGGCCGGCAAGCGGCGGCGCTCGACCTCGGCGCCCCGCTCGCGATCCGGGTCAGCCCGAGGGCGCGACGCGTCGGACTGCGCATCGACGCCGCCGAGCGCCGGGTCGAACTGGTGTTGCCGCGCGGCGTGCCGGCCGAATTCGGCCTGCGTTTTCTGCGCAGACAAGCGCGGATGGATCGCCGGCCGCCTCGATGCCCTGCCGCGGCCGGTGCCGTTTGTCGAAGGGGCGATCGTGCCGGTGCTGGGCGTGCCGCATCGGATTCGTCGATCGCTCGATCCCGCGGCGCCGCCGGTGACGATCGCCGACGGCGAAATCCGCGTGCGCGGCGATCCGCGGCATATCCCGCGCCGGGTCCGCGACCATCTCGCGGCGCTCGCCCGTGACGAGCTGGCGCGGCGCGCGCGACCGCTCGCCGCGCGCATCGGCCGCAAGATCGCGCGAGTCAGCGTGCGCGATACCAAGAGCCGCTGGGGCAGCTGCTCGGCGAGCGGCAATCTGTCGTTCAGCTGGCGGCTGATCTTCGCCCCCGAGCGGGTCATCGATTATGTCGTGGCGCACGAAGTGGCGCATCTCGCCGAGATGAACCACGGGCCGCGCTTCTGGCGGCTGGTGGAAAGCCTGGCGCCGGGCAATGCGCAGCCGCGCGCCTGGCTCGATCGGCACCGCGCACGATTGCTCTCCTATGGCTGATCGGCGGTACCGAAGGAGGCGAAGCGATGGCGCAATGCATCAGGATACGCGGTCAAGTCGATCGAGCCGGTGGCGATCGGCAGCGATGTCCAGGCGCGCCTTTTCACCCTGGCGCCGGGCGAGGAGATCCCGTGGCATTTCCACAGCGCCGTGACGGACTGGTATTTCGTGCTCGAAGGCGACGCTGTCGATCGAAACCCGCGCGCCCGCCGACCGCCGGATCCTGACGATCGGCGCGCGCTATAACATCCCGCCCAAGACGGCGCATCTGATCTCGAACCGCTCGGACGCGGATACCCGCTTTCTGCTGGTGCAAGGTGTCGGCGCCTACGATTTTCTCAGGGTCGGTGGTCAGCCGGCCCCCGCATGATCCAGACGAGGAGGGCGAGACCGGGCAGGCAGGCGGCGGTGCTGAGCAGGAAGAACGGGCTCCAGCCGAGCGCGTCGGCGAGCGCGCCGCCCGAGGCCGACAGAGTGGTGCGGCCGACCGCCGCCAAGCGACGACAACAGCGCGTATTGCGTCGCGGTGAAGGCGATGTTGCACAGCCCGGAGAGATAGGCGACGAACGCCGCCGACCCCATCCCGCCGGTCAAGTTTTCGACCCCGATCGTCAGCGCCAGCGCCACCAGATTGTGCCCGGCCCAGACCTGCAGCGCATACATCAGGTTCGACAGCATCTGCAGCACGCCGCAGACCAGCAGCGCGCGCATCACGCCGAGCCGCAGCACGACGACCCCGCCTAGCGCGAGCCCGGCGAGGCTCGCGGCGAAACCGTAGATCTTGCCGATATTGGCGACCTCGACCTTGGTAAAGCCGAGCGACACATAGAGCGGGTTCGACATCGTGGCGGCGAGCGCGTCGCCGAACTTGTAGAGGATCGACAAAAGCGAGGATCGCCAAGGCCCCCGGCCGCGTCAGCATGTCGCTGAACGGGGCGAGGACGGCGCGTTCGAGCCAGGCCGCGACCCGGGCAAGGGCGGTGCGCGCCGGGCAACGGCTCCGGCGGCTGGACGCCGCCCGGCTCCGGGGTGAACCAGACGGTGGCCATGCCGACCAGCATCAGCGCCGCCATCAGCCCATAGGCGAACCGCCAGCCGCCAAAGCTCGCGGCGTAAAGCGCTCCGGCCGAGGCCGCCAGCATGCCGAAGCGATAGCCCCATTGGGTCGCGGCGGCGCCGGCGCCCTGCTCCTCGGGGCGCAACAGCTCGATCCGGTAGGCGTCGATGACGATGTCCTGGCTCGCCGACAGAAACGCGACCGCGACGGCGGCGAGCGCGGTCAGACCCGGCTGCCGCTCGCGGATCGGCGAGGCCGAGCGCCAGAATCGCCAACGCCAATAGCGGCTGGATCGCCAAGGCCCAGCCGCGCCGCCGCCCGAGTTTCGCGGTGAACAGCGGGATCGGCAGCCGGTCGATCAGCGGCGACCACAGAAACTTGACGCTGTAGGGCACGCCGACCAGCGCGAACAGCCCGATCGCGGTGCGCGAGACGCCGATCTCGGCCAGCCGGAACGACAAGGTCGCAAAGGTCAGGGCGAGCGGCAGCCCGCTCGAAAACCCCATCAGCAGCACCGCGACCAGCCGCGGCTCGCGATAGACCGCAAGCGAGGAGAACCACGCGAAGCCGGCTGCCGGCGGTAGCCCCTCACCCCAACCCTCGCCCCGCAAGCGCGGCGAGCGCAGGCCCCTGCGCAGCGGGAGGGTGAGAGGGCTGCCGGCGAGCGGGCCATTTTCATCCGGCAGTCGGGGAACAGCCTACGGCTTCGGCGGCGCCTTTTGGGCGTCGGCGGCGACCTGCATCTTGATGATCTTGTCGGGGTTCGTGACCGCGCCGTTACGGCGGGTCGCCCTTTTTGATCTGGTCGACATACTCCATGCCGGAGACGACCTTGCCCCAGATCGTGTATTTGCCGTCGAGCGAGGGCGCCGGCGCGAACATGATGAAAAACTGGCTGTCGGCGCTGTTGGGGTCCGAGGTGCGGGCCATCGCCACCGTGCCGCGGACGAACTTCTCGTTCGAGAACTCGGCCTTGAGCGGATGGCCCGAGCCGCCGGTGCCGGTCGCCGTTCGGATCGCCGGTCTGCGCCATAAAGCCGTCGATCACCCGGTGAAAGACGATGCCCGTCGTAAAAGCCGCGGCGCACCAACGCCTTGATCTGGGCGCAGGTGGCCGGCGCCAGATCGGGCCGCATTTCGATGACGACGCGCCCCGCCGGCACGTCGAGGTAAATCGTGTTTTCGAGATCCGCCGCCATCGCCTTGCCTCCGAGAACGAGCGCGGCGATCAGCACGACGAGCCGACCCAACGCTGCCATCAGTCTGATCCTGCATATCGGGAAGGACGGCGACCTTAGCCGAAGCGCCGGCGGCGCGAAAGCGGTTCAGGATCGCCGTTCGTACCAGCCGCCGCGGCGAAAGCGGTCGAGATAGCTTGGCAGGATGCCCTCGACCGCGGTCGGCGCGATGCCGAGGGCGGCGAGGGTGAGAGCCCCAGAGGAAACGACATTGTCGCGCTTCAACAGCTCGACCTGGTCGGGCGTCAACGGCGGGTTCGGCAGAATCGACATCAGCCGCGCCTGGAATCGCGGCCAGTCCGAACGGCAGGTCGACCAGCAATCGCTTGCGCCGAATCTCGCCCAGCAGCAGTTCGACCAGCTCGCGGAAGGTATAGATTTTCGGGCCGCCGAGCTCATAGGTGCGGCCGGCCGTCGCCGGGTCGTCGAGGCATTTCAGCACCGCATCGGCGACGTCGCCGACATAGACCGGCTGAAACCGGGTTTGGCCGCCGCCGATCAGCGGCAATACCGGCGAGACCATCGCGATCGCCGCAAATCGGTTGAAGAACTGGTCCTCCGGCCCGAATACGACCGACGGGCGCAGGATCGTCACGGTCGGGAAGGCGTCGCGCACGGCGGCTTCGCCCGCCGCCTTGGTCCGCGCATAGGCCGAGGGCGAACGCGGGTCGGCGCCGATCGCCGAGATGTGGACAAAGCGCTCGATGCCGGCCTCGCGGGCGAGCCGGGCGAGCCGCGCCGGGCCGGTATGGTGCACCCGCTCGAAATGTCTGCGATCCGCTTTCGGCGCAGAATGCCGACGCAATTGACCAGCGCTTCGTTGCCGGCGAGAAAGGCCGGCAACAGCTGCTCGTCGTCGATCGCCAAGTTCAGCGTCGCGATCTGCCCGACATTGCCAAGCGGCTTCAGAAACTTGGCTTCCTCGGCGCGGCGGCAGCCGACGGGAATCACATCGCCCCGCGCGGCGAGCCGCTGGACGACGTAGCGGCCGATGAAGCCCGATCCGCCCAGCACCGCGGTCCGGCGATTTCTCATGAGTCCTCCGGCCATGCACCGCCCGCTCTCTGGCCTCGGCGCCTGCCTTCTATAACGCAGCGCGCGCATTGCCGAAAGGCGGCGTCCCTTCTCACCCGCGGCGGGTTGCGTTAGAACCTCGCCATTGCGTTGCAAGGTCGAGCAGGAGAGCGGAGCGATGGCGGATCAGTCCCGGTTGAACAACGAGTATCCGGTGCCGGAGCGGATGAAGGCTTGGGTGCTTGGCGGACCGGGCGAGATCATGCCGGTCGAAAAGCCGGTGCCGCAGCCTGGCGCGGCCGAAGTGCTGGTCCGGATCGACGCGGTGGCGATCTGCGCCACCGATCTCGAAATCATGCGCCACGGGCTGCCGGCGATGGTCGATGGCGGCCTGCCGTTCCACAAGAACTTCACGATCGGCCACGAATACATGGGAACGGTGGTCAAGTCTCGGGCCGGCAGTCGACGAATATTCGATCGGCGACCGCGTCACCGTCGAGGTCCACGCCGGGTGCGGCCGCTGCGCCCGCTGCCGGCAAGGCATGTACACCTCGTGCCTCAATTACGGCGATCTCGCCAAGGGGCATCGCGCCAACGGCTTCACCACCGACGGCGGCTTCGCCCAATATGCGGTCAACAACATCAACACTCTGGTCCATGTGCCGCGACGATATGAGCGACGAGGAGGCGACGCTGGTCGTCACCGCCGGCACCTCGATGTACGGGCTCGACGTGCTCGGCGGGCTGATCGCCGGCGAAGGCGTCGTCGTCACCGGGCCGGGGCCGATCGGCCTGCTCGGGGTCGCGGTCGCCAAGGCGCTCGGCGCCGACCCGGTGATCCTGACCGGAACCCGCGACGCGCGGCTCGAACTCGGCAAAAAGCTCGGCGCCGACCATGTCGATCAATGCCCGCCAGGAGGACGCCGTCGCCGCGGTCAAGCGCATCACCCGGGGCAAGGGCGTCCAGTTCGTCGTCGAATGCTCGGGCGCGCCCGAGGCGCTGAACGAGGCGGCGCAGATGGTCGACCGCGGCGGCCGGATCTGCCTCGCCGCCTTCCCGCACGAGAAGGTGCCGGTCGATCTCGCCTACTTGGTGCGCAACAACATCTATGTCTACGGCATCCGCGGCGAAGGCCAGAGCGCCACCCACCGGGCGATGGCGCTGATGAAGCAGAAGCGCTTCGACGCGAGGCTGATCCACACCCACACCTTCCCGCTCGACGAGTTGCCGACCGCGCTCAAATACGCCCGCGAGCGGATCGACGACGCGATCAAGGTCGTGGTCAAGAACCAGGCCTGAGGTCTATCCAGCGGCGGATTTCGCTGGCGAACCGGCCTTCTCCTCGGGCGGCCTAGAACCAGACCCAAAAGCCGAGCGGCTCAATTATCGCGGCCGAGGACTGCTTTCGGAGCCATGACGGCCGGCCAGCTTTGGCGCGGGAACGGCCCTTCATGCCCCGAAACCGAGATTGTCGGAGAGGTTGACGCAGACTGACCAGCGGGCTGGGGAGCGGTCTCTCGCGGAGCGGTCGAAACGCAAATCTTTCGTAGTCGTCGATTTGCCAATTCGACGCCGTTAACAAAAAGCCGCGGGCGCCGAGGTCAGGGCGCCCGCAACCGGAACGATGTGCGCGAAGAACCAGCCTCAGAAATCGTCATCTTTCGGCGTAGTGCAGTTACCGCACACCCAGGGATAGTCCCAATTCGCCACCTTGCCCTTGTCCGCCGACAAATAGGGATTCCAGGGATGCGGCTCCATCACGGTCTTGCTCTGATAGACGATGGCGAATTGCCCGTCGGGCTGGATCTCGCCGATCATCAGCGGCTTGGTGAGATGGTGACTGGGTTGCATCACCTCGGTGAAGCCGGCCAAATCCTTCATTTGCTGGCCGATCATCGCCTGACGAACGGCATCGACATCGGTGGTGCCGGCCTGCTCCACGGCATGGACCCACATATGGAACAAGAGATATTCGGCCTGCATGGGGTCAGTGGTGACCGCCTTCGGATTGCCGATATATTTATGCCAAGCGGCGATGAAGGCTTGGTTTTCCGGCGTGTCCACCGATTGGAAGTAGGCCCAGGCCGCGAGGTGGCCAACCAGGTTCTTAGTGTCGACCCCGGCCAATTCCTCCTCGCCGACAGAGTAGGCGATGACCGGGATGTCGGTCGCCTTGACGCCCTCGTTGGCCAACTCCTTGTAGAACGGCACATTAGCATCGCCGTTGATGGTCGAGATCACAGCGGTCTTTTTGCCTTCCGAAGCAAATGCCTTGATCCGGCCGACCTCGGTCTGCCAATCGGAGAAGGCGAATGGGGTGTAGTTCTCGAGAATATCCGCGTCCTCTACGCCTTTGGCATGGAGAAAGGCGCGGATGATCTTGTTGCTGGTGCGTGGATAGACATAGTCGGTACCTTCGAGCACCCAACGCTTCACCAACCCGCCTTCGGGGCTCATGAGATATTCAATCGAGGGGATCGCCTTGTTGCTCGGCACCGAGCCGCCATAAAAGACGTTGTAAGAGGCCTCCTCGCCTTCATATTCAAGCGGATAGAACAGAAGACCATTGAGCTGCTCAAACACCGGGACGACCGATTTTCGCGATACCGAGGTCCAGCAGCCGAACACTGCCGCCACTTTATCCTGCGACAGGAGCTCGCGCGCTTTTTCGGCAAAGAGCGGCCAATTCGATGCGGGATCGACGACGACCGCCACGACCTTCTTACCCAGGAGGCCGCCATGGGCATTGAGTTCCGAAATCTGCCACAGCATCAGGTTCTTCAGAATGGTCTCGCTGATCGCCATCGTACCCGTTAAGGAATGCAGGATGCCGACCTTGATCGTGTCCGCGGCGCGCGCGCTCCCGGTCGCGGCGATGACGAGCAGAAGCCCGGCAGCCGCGGCATGGCGCAGGGAACGCAGCTTCGATGTCATGCAAATCTCCGTCATCGCATGTTGCACTGCGGCACATGGTGCACCCTCCCGCCGCTGTTCTTGAGAGCCATTCCACAAAAACCAGATAGCGCCAGGGAGCACCGGACGCAGCGATCCGTGACGACCGGATATGTCTCGTTTGCGCGCAAAACCGGCGGTCGCGACCATTCTGAAGCAGGGTTTGCCTAGCGATCGAACAAACGAAACGGCGATGGGTCCGGTACTGGTGCCAGTTCTTTTGTCGTATGTAGTGCCAGTTTGCCTGCTTTTCCCATCTGGTTCCGTCGATGGGACTTTCCTGTTGCATTGCAGCATGAGATATTTTCCGATCGCCGGTTTTTGGCGCTACGGACGAACTGCTCCATGCGCGTGGCAATTCCCTTGCTGCTCGACCGATCCGGATCAGCGACCTTGACGGCACAGCTCGCTGATCAGTTTCGCGAGGCAATCTGCCGTCGCCGGATCGCGCCCGGGGCAAGGCTGCCATCGTCGCGAAGCCTCGCCGACCAGCTGGCGATCGCGCGCAATACGGCGATGCGCGCCTATGAGACGCTGATCATCGAGGGGTACATTGAATCGCGACCGGCCTCGGGCTTGTTCGCCGCAGAGACCCTGCCCTCGCCGCTTTCGGTGCCGCGGGACGCGCTGCCGCCGGTTCCGGCCCGCGACACGACAGCAGCGCCCTTACCGACGCCGGCCGTGCTGTCGCCGACGGTCGCACCCAGACCGCGCGGCGGCATCTCGTTCGATTTCAGCTCCGGCGCGCCCGGGGCGGCGATGTTCCCGCTGAAGACATGGCGCCGCTTGCTGCAAGCGGCACTGTCGCATGGCGGCGCGGGCGGCCTGTCACAAGTCGGCGATCCGGCAGGGCTTGCCACCTTGCGCGTTGCGCTGTCGTATCACCTCGCCGCCACGCGCGGGATCACGGCGGATCCGGCCCAGATTTTCGTCACCAGCGGTATCCGCGAAGGCATCGCGCTGGCGGCTCGCCTCCTGCTGTTGCCGGGTCGCGTCGTTGCTCTGGAGAACCCGGTCTATGACGCGGCGAGGAGCATTTTTGCGCTCGCCGGCGCCGAACTCCGCCCCGTTGCGGTGGACGAGCAGGGGTTGCAAAGCGATGGCTTGCCGCAAGCCGGCGCGACGCTGCTCTATCTCACCCCGTCGCATCAGTTTCCGACCGGACATATATTGGCGCTCGCGCGGCGCCAGGCGATCGCCGATTGGGCGCGTCGTGTCGGTTGTTATGTTCTCGAAGACGATTGCGACGGCGATTATCGCTTCGAAGGCGCGACGTTGCCCGCAGTCGCGTCGATCGCGCCGGAGTGCACGATCTATCTCAATGGTGTCGGCAGGTCGCTGGGCGCCGGGGTGCGCCTCGGCTACATGGTGGTGCCGCCGGCGTTGATCGATGCCATGCGAGCCGCCAAGCAGGTCTTCGCCGGCAGTCCGCCTTGGCTTGAGCAGGCCGCGTTGGCGGAGATGATACGCAGCGGCAGCTATGCCGCGCATATCGGTCGCATCCGAACCCATTACCGCGATAGCCGCGACGGTCTGCTCGCATCATTGCGCCGCCATTTCGGCGACGTGACCGTCAGTGGCGAGTCGGCGGGGCAACATCTCCTGTGGCATCTGCCATCGGGCGTTCCCGATGGCGCGACCCTTGAGGGGCTGGCCCGCCGGGCGCGGGTCGGCGTCTATACCCTTGCCGCCGCGGGAGCCTCGGAAACCCCGGCATCGTGGCTGACCCAGCGTGGCCTGGTTCTCGGCTACGCCGCTCTGACCCAGCACCAGATCGAACAGGGCGTGGCGCGGCTTTCCGATGCCATCGACGATGCCCTCGATCGACGCCATGAATTTGTCGAGGAATTGCTGGCGCCGCCGCCACCGCTTCCGTCGGCGCAGCCGGTCCCGCGTTTTCGTCATCGTCCGGCTCTACGGGCCAAGGTTCTGCCTCTGGCATTCTCAAGGCAGCTTTTGACAAAGGAGGGCCGCGGCTCGATGCGGGTGTTACGAGGACTCTATCGCTATCCGATCAAGGGACTCAGTCCGCAATCCGTTCCCGGCATCGAGCTTGAGCCTGGAAAGCCGTTCCCGCATGACCGCGTCTTCGCCTTTGCCCGGCCAGGCAGCCCAATCGACCCAGATGCGCCGCGCTGGGGCAAGAAAGGCCTCTTCGTGATGCTGATGCTGGATGAAGCGCTGGCGCGGGTACAAAGTCATCTCGATGTCGACACGCTCGCCTTTACGTTGAAGCAAGGCAACCGGCAGGTGCTCGCGATAGATCTTGGCGATCCCGCGGCAGTGCCCGAACTCGAGGCGTTCTTTTACAATCTGATGCCCAAACTGCGCGCGGCGCCGCGCCTAGTGCGGGCGCGCGATGGCCATTTCATGGACAAGCCCGACAATGTCCTGTCGCTGATCAATCTCGCGACCGTGCGCAACCTTGAAGAGCGCTGGGGCTATGCCATTGATCCTTTACGATTTCGTGCCAATTTCTATATCGATGGCGGCCGGCCATGGGAGGAATTCGACTGGGTCGGCGGCGATATCGGCATCGGCGATGCGAGCTTTCGGGTCGATCGCCGCAACGGACGCTGCAGCGCGACCAACGTCAATCCCGTCACCGGCGAGCGCGACCTCGATCTACCCGGCTCGCTACGCGCAGCATTCGGCCACAAGGATTTGGGCGTCTATCTGGTCGTGCGGGAAGGCGGCAGGGTCGTCATCGGCGACGCCGTCACAGTACCCGATCACGTTGCAGCCGCAGCGCCGCCCCCTGCGCCGGCGCCGCTTGTCGGGCAGCGCCGCTTCATTTGCCGGGGTTGCTATTACATCTATGACGAGGCGATTGGCGCGCGGCAGACCGATATCGCGCCGGGCACGCCGTTCGCCGAGATATCGACCGATTGGTGCTGTCCCGATTGCGGTACGGACAAGGGCATGTTTCGCCCCTATGTCACGCTTTCCTTCGGGTCTCCGATCATCGGGTCGAACGATCAGTCCCGATAAATGGCTGCTTCAGGGCGAACATCTTGGCGACCCGCCGCACAGGGAATGGCGACTTTCGGCGGATATCGTTGAAAAAGTCGGGTCTGAAATAATCGTGGTGGCAATGGCGTACAGTTGGAAGGGCCGGAAGGGCGTGGATGGTGGGTGCCGCGCCTCAGGCGGCTGAGGTCGCCGCGGGCGTCGGGATCAGCATGGCAAGTTTGCGGAGGTTTTGGGCGGTGGCGGCGAGATGGAACTCGTCGCGGGCGCCGTTCGGTCCTCGTAATCGCAGCCGGTCGAGCCTCAAGATGCGTTTGAGATGGGCAAACAGCATCTCGATCTTTTTGCGTTCGCGCCTTGAGGTGACATAGGCCTCGGTGGTGGCGATGTCGCGCGCCATATCGCGAGCGCCTTCATGGATGGAACGCAGGATCTTGCGGGCGGGCGCATTCGGACAGCACCGCGGCTTCAGCGGGCAGCCCTCGCAATCCAGCTTGCTGGCGCGATAGCGCATCATGCCGTTCTCGTCGACGAATGGGCGCGGCACGCGATAGATTTTGTGGCGCTGCCGGAGTTCCTTCCCAGCAGGGCAGATGTAGCAGTCGCGCTCGTGGTCATAGGTGAAGTCGTCACGCGAGAAGGTGCCGTCGGTGCGCTGAGATTTGTCGAACACCGGAATGTGCGGCTCGATACCGCGCTCATGCACCAGCCAAGCGAGGTTCTCGGCCGAACCATAGGCGGTGTCGGCCGTCAGCCGCTCAGGCCACAGACCGAAACGCTCCTGCGTACGATCAATCATCCGCTGCTGCGCCGTCACCTCGGCCTGCCGCACGGCGGTGGTTGCCTCGACATCGACGATGACGGCGCTCTTCAGGTCGATCAGGTAGTTGGTGCAGTAGGCGAAAAAGGCCAGCCCACCATTGGCTCCCGTCCAGCGTGCAGCCGGGTCCGCGGGCGAGACGAACTTCGGCACGACCGGCGTTGCCGCACCGAACGCGGCATCGTCGAGAACCGCCAGATATTCCCGCACCGCATGGTTTGCCGCCTCGGGGGCCTGCCACTCGCTGCCCGGTACGCTGCGCTGCCGGTTGGCATCGGCCTTGATCATGCTGGCATCGACCGCGAACCCCTCGCCGCCGACCAGGCCCTCGGCGATGCAGCGCTGTACGGTCGTCTCGAACACCTTACGCAGCAGATCGCTGTCGCGGAAACGGCCGTGCCGGTTTTTCGAGAAGGTCGAATGGTCCGGCACCGCGCCGTCGAGCCCGAGCCGGCAGAACCAGCGGTAGGCGAGGTTCAGGTGGACCTCCTCGCACAATCGTCGTTCCGAGCGGATGCCGAAGCAGTAGCCGACGATCAGCATCCGGATCATCAGCTCCGGATCAACAGAAGGCCGACCCGCCTCGCTGTAAAACGGCGCCAGTTCGCTCCGCACCCGATCGAGTTCGACAAACCGGTCGACTGAGCGCAGCAGGTGTTCCGCCGGCACATGCCGTTCGAGCGAAAACTCGTAAAATAATGCGCCCTGATGCACTTGCCGTTCCCCCATCATCGACTACCCCCCAGCCGCCGTGATGCGAGATTATACCGCGTCCGCCGCGCCGTTTTTCAACACAATCGGCGCCGAGCTGCCAAAGCGCGTTCGCCGTGTCGCGTTGCGCCCTCACGGGGGCAGGGAGAGTTGTGTCGAAGCACGTCGTTCGCCCGGCCATAGTAGCGCCGTCATGCACAGAGTGTACCCGACCGCCAACAGGACGTAGCCGATCCGAGTCGCGAACGACTCTGGCGTCGTCGTCGGCAGCGGCGCTATGCCCGACCCGAACAGAATCAGGAACGTCGTCAGCGCTCCAGCATACATCTTGGCACTACCGGCCGCCGCTCGCCCACCCAGGATCAGCCCGACGAGAAAGACGGTCAGGAACAAGAAGGGTAGCGACGGGCGCAACTCGACGAAGGCAAAGGCCAGTGAGGCAAGCACCCCGCTCAGCAGATTGACGGCGACAGTGCTAAGGGCGGAGCGGACGCTGGTTGCAAAGTCAAACTGAAGCAGCACGGAAGCGACGGTGATCGGAAGTACGATCGCCAAAGAGAGGGCGTTGTTGGTCAGGCACAGCGTCATGGCGCCGAGCAGGATAGCCGCATTGGCGAGAGCCCGGATGGCAGGCCTGTCGATGGCCGGGGCCGTCTGCTGCGCGTCCTCGGTCGCATCGTGGCCTGGCAAAACCGCATGGGCGAGCCACGACAAGACCACGGCGCTCAGGTAAGCTTGAAGCAATATTGCGATTATACCTGTGTCTAGCGTGGCGTGGACGCGGTCGAGCAGGGTAACCGTGATCGCGATCGCCAAGCAGAGGAAGATGACAGGGCCACCCTGTCCCCGCGCCTGTACGAAGAAGCACACGAAGAAGAATAGACCGAGCAATGCCAGCAGTTGGACCGGCTGGTCGCCAAAGATGCCGTTGAGAACAATGAAGGCCTGTCCGACAACCAGCACGAGCCCGGCCAGCGCGATTGCCTTCGATAGCGGCATCGGCCCGGCGCCGAATATCAGGAATTGCACCGCGAGGAGCGGCCCAAAGAAGGGGATGACCTCGCCCGTCGCGAGGTTCCAGGTGAGGCCGGCAGCGACCGCGAGCGCGACCCGCAGCCCGATGCGGCGCTGGCGCGACAGACCGCCGCCGCGGCGGAACGCATCAGCTGGCATAGGTCAGGATGGAGATGAGGCGAATAAATACCGCACCCAGGGCGTCCGTGACTGGATTGTTGCCGGTGTAGACGACGACATTCACTTGCGAACCGACCCGCACGCTGCCCCGCGGCGGCGTCTCCTCGACGATCAAACGCACCGGGAAACGCTGCGGGTCGCGCACCCAGCCCGTGGCGTTTTTGATCGTTGGCAGGCCGGTATTGGGATCAACGCTATTCTGGCGAGACGCCCCAGCCGATGCTCTCGACGTGAGCTTTGAAGACCGAGCCTGGCAACGAGTCGAATACTAATTCGGCCCGATCGGACGGAGACATGTATTCGAGGCTATTCTCCTTGAAATCCGCCGAAACCCAGACCGTGCTCGTGTCGATGAAGGTAAGGGCCGCCTGCCCTGCCCCTATGAACTGACCGGTCGCCAGTTGGAGATTGGAGACCACGCCGGCGGCAGGGGCCTTGACCGTTGTATAAAGAAGATTGAGCCGCGCACGCCCCAACGTCGCAAGCGCCTCCTTGAGCTGGGGATTGTCAGCACCCTTAGGGCCAAGCTCTTCCCGCGCCTTGGCAAGGTCGGCCTGGCTGGCCGTCAGCACCGCCCGTGCGGCGTCCTGTGTGGCGCGGGCCGTGTCGGCCTTGGCAGCGGGATAGACGCCCCGTCTGACAAGTTCGAAAACCCGCTCCGTCTGGGCCTGAACGTTCTCGAGTTCGGCGGTCTCCTTCACGACCTTCGCCTGTGCCGATTCCACGGCGGCCGTAGAGGCTCCCAGCGTCTGACCGATCTGCTCGACCTGGGCCTGCGCCTCAGCCACCGCAAGTTCGAAGGGGCGCGGATCAATGCGGAACAGGACCTGCCCTGCTTCGACGCGAGTATTGTCGACGACGTCGACGCCTATAACACGGCCCGCGACTTCGGGAGCCATGCGGATAACATATGCTTGTACGACCGCTTGCGATGACAAGGGCGTGAACCGCTCCATGACGATCGACAGGGCAAACAGCAGAATGGTCACCGCGACGACAATGAGCGCCGTCCTGCGCAGTGGGTTCGCAGAGTTGGTGTCCGCGGGAGCGGGCTTCGCAGGCGTGCGTTCCTCCACCGCAATTTTGTTGGTGGTTTCAGAACTCGGTGCTCATCGAGGCAACACGCGTTTGGCAGGCCCTGGCACCGATGCCAGCTTTCTGGCGCCCGAGGCCTGCCGCCAGCAAAAGTCGCATTTTACGGCGTCCGCTCGGCGGTCTGCGGCCCGCTCTGGGCGCGGCGCTGTTGCATCCATTCAATGAGCAGCACATAGCCGACCGCCAGGACCACCGGCCCCACAAACAGGCCGAGAAGGCCGTCGGCTATCATGCCGCCGATGACGCCAATCAGAATTACCGGCATCGGCACTTCCAGTCCGCGGCCGAGCATCAATGGCTTTAGGACATTGTCGCTGAGCCCGGCGACGAGGGTCCAGACCAGGAAGATGATAGCCGGCTGCGTTGCTTTCGTCGCAAAGACATAGACTATGATCGGCAGTGTCACCAGTACCGCCGGCACCTGTACAATAGCAAACAAAAGCGTCACCGACCGTCCAAAGCCCAGCTGCCGGAACGCCGATGGCAAAGAATCCGACGGCGAGGAGAAGCGACTGGATCACCGCTACGCCGACGACGCCGAGCGCCACGCCACGGATCGTAGCGGCCGTCAAGCGTAACCAGATGGGCCCCCTGCGCCTCGCTGCCGGTAAAACGCCCCAGCAGACGCCGAGCGAAATCGGCGGCGCCCCTGCCGTAGGCGACGATGACGGCGGCAATCGCGAAAGAGAGAACGAACGATAGTTGGCCCGCGGCTAGGCCACCGGCAGACGACACGAGCCTTGCCGCTGGTTGCGCTCAACGCCTCGCCGTATTTGGCAAACGCCGCCGGCAGGTTGGTGGCGGCGAGCACCCAGGCCTCCGCCAGATTTCCGACCCACCAGCGGGAGCCCGGCAAGCCATGGCGGCGGCGGCGGGACGGTGAGGCTTTTATCATGCAAGCCCGTGACTAGCGAATACAGGGAAGACGCAATCGACGTCACCACATTGACCATCGCCACCAACATCACCGTGACGCCGACCAGACCGATCAGCAGCGCCGACCAGCGATTACCGAGCCGGGCGGCCAGGCGGAGATGCAGCGGAAACAGCATAACCGCCAGGATGGCAGACCACAGCAGGAGGTCGACAAAAGGCGATATGAACCGGCTGCAGGCGTAGACCAATAAGCCTACCAGTCCGATTTGAAGCGCAAGATCAATTATGGTCGACCGCGAAGCCGCCTGATCAAATTCCGGCATATTCGGGTCCATTTTTTTACCCCTTTGCCTCCCTGAAAGACGTATGCAGGATGAAGGCAGCCGGCGCTCTCAACAAGCGTAAATCGCAGGGCGGGTCATACTATGCCGCCCTCGTGGCGGCCGGGATATATCCGGTGAAGATCGTTGCCACCACCGCGATAACCACCGCCACCCTTGGCTCGTTGACATCGCCCGAGCCCGGGCTTATCTCGGCTAGCTCCGAGAGGCCCAGGTGGCGGAATTGGTAGACGCGCTAGATTCAGGTTCTAGTGGGCGATTGCTCGTGGAAGTTCGAGTCTTCTCCTGGGCACCACTCGGCGATCGCCGTAGTCAGCCGGTTCGCGTGCGATGACTTATCCGGCTTCATCATGGCGACCTGCCCGAGGGCGTCGATTTCGGCGACAGCAGTGGCGATCGACACCGAGGCGATGGGGCTAAACCCGCATCGCGACCGGTTGTGCCTCGTCCAGCTGTCGGCCGGCGACGGCGACGCCCATCTCGTTCAGTTCGCCCCGGCGCCTATGACGCGCCACGTCTGCGGCGGCTGCTGGCCGATCCCTGCGTCACCAAGCTGTTTCATTTCGCCCGCTTCGATCTGGCCATGCTCTACCACTACCTCGGGGTCATGGCGCTGCCGGTCTATTGCACCAAGATCGCCTCGCGGCTGGCGCGCACCTTTACTGACCGGCACGGCCTGCGCGATCTGTGCAAGGATCTGCTCAGCGTCGATCTGTCGAAGCAGCAGCAGAGTTCCGATTGGGGCGCGCCGAACCTGACCGACGAGCAACTGCGCTACGCTGCCTCGGACGTCCTCCATCTTCATGCGCTGCGAGACCGGCTCGACGCGATGCTGACCCGCGAGGGCCGCGACGCGCTGGCACGGGCCAGCTTTCGAGTTTTTGCCGCATCGCGTGCTGCTTGATCTTGGGGGCTGGGCGGAGCAAGACATCTTCGCGCACTGAGCGCGCAATCGGGGAAGAGGGCTCTCGACGCTGTCAATTATTCAAATCGGCGGGCCGCCGGGCGGCGATGAGCAACATTCTCATTGCCTCCGAGCCAGGGACCGCGCAACCGGTCCTTGCGCGGGAAGGATGCCGGCAACGAGTCGATGTCGCGGTCGCCCGCCGCGTGATCCGTGCCGAAATCAGCGGCCTCGAAAGTCTGGCGCAGAGGCTCGACGAGGCATTTGCCGCCGCAGTCGCCTTATGCGCCGCGGCGCGCGGACGGATCATCGTCACCGGCGTCGGCAAGAGCGGGCACGTGGCGCCGCAAGATCGCCGCCACTCTGGCCTCGACCGGAACCCCGGCGCAGTTTGTTCACGCCGGCGAGGCGAGCCACGGCGATCTCGGCATGATCGGCGCCGAGGACGCGATCGTGGCGCTGTCGAATTCCGGCGAGACCGCCGAATTCGCCGACATCATCGCTTATTCGCGACGCTTTCGGATCCCACTGATTGCGGTCACCGGCGGCAGCAGGATCGACGCTTGCCGCGGCGGCCGACGCGGTGCTGCTGTTGCCGCCTGCCGCCGAGGCCTGCCCGATGGGCCTCGCGCCGACGACCTCGACGACGGTCATGATGGCGCTGGGCGACGCGCTCGCGATCGCCTTGCTCGAGCGCCGCGGCTTTTCTACCGCCGACTTTCGCGTGTTCCATCCCGGCGGCAGGCTCGGGCGGCGGCTTGTTGCGGGTTTCCGATATCATGCATGGCGGCAGCGAGGTCCCGCTGGTCTCGCCCACCGCGCCCATGTCCGAGGCGATCCTGGTAATGACGGCGCGAGAGTTTTGGTTGTGTTGGCGCGTGTGATGGAGAGGGGCGGCTGATCGGAGTCGTTACCGATGGCGACTTGCGCCGGCATATGGGCGCTTCACTGCTCGCCCGGCCGGTAGCGGAAATCATGCATCGCTCGCCAAAGACGATTGCCGCCGCGGCGTTGGCGGCGGAGGCCTTGGGGTTGATGAACCGGACCGCGATCACGTCGCTCTTCGTCATCGACGACGAGGGGCACCCGATCGGCTTTCTCCACATGCACGACTGCCTGCGCGCCGGCGTCGCGTAACGGGCATCGGGATGAGATCCCTAGAACCACAGGCCGAACGAGGCCCGGTCTCCGCTGCGGCGAGGTCGCTGCGGGAGGCACCCTGGTGGCGGCCGAAAGCCGCGGACCGCTACAGCCGGCGCGTCGCCCTGCTCAAACGAGTGTTGCCAATAATCGGCGGCGCATTGCTGTTGCTGGTAGCCGCATGGCCGCGGTTATCCCCGTTGTTGGACAGCGTCCGCCTCGGCTTTGCCGCGATCGATCTGCGCGAGGCGCGCGAGCTCAAAATGCTCGACCCCCGTTATGCCGGGATCGATCGGCTCAACCGGCCCTATGTCGTAACCGCGGCTGTTGGTCGCCAAGTGCCGAACCACAACAATCTGATGTCGCTCGAACAGCCCCGGGCAGTGATGACCGTGCATGGTGGCGCCAAGGTCGTGCTGACTGCCGCGACCGGGATCTACCAGTCGCAAACGCAGCTGCTCGATCTGTTCGGCGGCGTCACGCTGACACACCAGAACGGCACCCGGTTTGTGACGAGACGCGCCCATGCCAATTTTTCGGACAACACCGCCGCGGGCCATGATCCGATCGAGGGACACGGGCCGGCGGGCGACATTTGGGGCCAGGGCTTCATCGTTCTCGATAAAGGCGACACCATCATCTTTACCGGTCGGTCGCATGCCATTCTGATCGAGAGCAGGCCGGCCAAAGCAACGAGGACGCCTCCAGCGCTGCCGACTGCGGTCGCTGCAACCGCAGCGCAAATCGAAGCTGCCGCCACCCTGCCCGGCGCCTCCCCGGCCGGCGTGCATCGCCACGCCGTTGCCGCTCGGCCGGCTCCTGCCAAGCCCTCGGCTATGCATCATTCCGCCGGCAGATCGCACCCGAACAAAAGACTGGCCATCAAAGCATCCCCTGCCAAAAGCCGAGTCGCTGAAAAGCCGGTCAAGCGCACGCCAGCCCCCCGCAAGGTCGAACCCGATGCCGGCTAATCACGGGATCGCAACAATGGTCGCGCCGCAGCAGGTGTTGCGGCGGCGCCGGGTTGTGCCGAGGCTCGCCGCATTGCTCGCTGTCGTGGCTTTAGGCTCGCTCGATGCGGCGGCGCAGGGCTTGAACCTCGGCGGGGGTTCCACCGACAACCGCCCGATCGACATCACCGCCGATTCGGGTATCGAGTGGCAACAGCAGGCACAGGTCTATATTGCCCGCGGCAACGCCGTGGCCACGCGCGGAACATCCGAGGTGCATGCCGATACGTTGACCGCCCATTACCGCCCGAGCAAAAGCAAAACGGCGGAGGGCGGCAACGAGGTCTACCGTCTCGACGCCGACGGCCATGTCGTTCTGAAGGGGCCGACGCAGACCGTGGTCGGCGACCAGGCCGTCTACGACCTCGACCAGCAGATCGCGATCGTTACCGGCAAGGCGCTCAAGCTGACGACCCCGACCGATGTCGTAACTGCACATGACAGTCTCGAATGGTACGATGCGACGCAGATTGCCGTCGCTCGTGGCGACGCGGTTGCGACCCGCGGCGACAAGCACATTCGCGCCGACGTGCTGACCGCGCATATGACGAAGGAGAAGCCGAACCCGGCCGGTGACAAGCCGGGTGCGATCAATCCTGCCGAGATCAAATCAGCAGCAACGCCGGCCGAACCGCAATCAGGCGCCGCCAAGCGGGCTTCGCCGTCCGGGCCGCTCGGCGCCGACAGTGAGAATTCGCGGATCAGCCGCGTCGACGCTCAGGGAAACGTCGTAGCCTGGAACCCCACAGATGTCGGTCGCGGCGATTACGGAGTCTACAATGCCGATACCGGTATTGTCACACTGCTGGGGAACGTTACGATTACCCGTGGACAGAATGTCATCAGAGGCAACTATGCCGTCCTCGATCTTAACACAAATGTCAGCCGCATGATGACCGTCGCCACGAAACCGGGTGAACCGGCGCCGCGGGTCGAGGGGCTGTTCTTTCGCCAGGACGCAACAACCGCCGCATCCGGCGGTGGCCCAGCAACCGGGGCGAAGCCTGCCTCCAGCGGCCGGTCCAAGCCATGAGCTGGCTGGAAAGGCCTTTCGGTTCCTCCCCCGGCGCCGAAGCCGAGCAGATGCGACCGCGCCTTGTCGCCCACAATCGGGCGATGCATGGCCGCGCGTTTTCCAGCCGCGGGCTGCAGGGGCAGGGGCTGGGAAAGAGCTTCAAGCGGCGGCCGGTATTGCGCGGCGTCAACGTTTCGGTCCAGCGCGGCGAGGTGGTCGGGCTGCTCGGACCCAACGGAGCCGGCAAGACCACCTGTTTTTACATCATTACCGGGTTGATCGCTGCCGATACCGGGGTGGTCAGCCTCGACGGGCAGGACATCACCGATCTTCCGATGTATCGCCGCGCTCGCCGGGGTATCGGCTATCTGCCGCAGGAGGCGTCGATCTTTCGCGGCCTTACCGTCGAGCAGAATATTCGCGCGATCCTCGAAGTGGTCGAGCCAGAACCCGAGCTGCGCGAGGCGGCGCTGAACTCGCTCTTGGCCGAGTTTTCGATCACTCACTTGCGTCGGACGCCGGCGATGGCGCTTTCAGGCGGTGAACGCCGTCGCTGTGAGATCGCCCGGGCGCTTGCGACCCAGCCTCATTTTATCCTTCTCGACGAGCCGCTGGCCGGCATCGATCCGATCGCAGTCGGCGACATCCGTGATCTGATCGGCCACCTCAAGGATCGCGGGATTGGCGTGCTGATAACCGATCACAACGTGCGCGAGACGCTTGGAAATCGTCGATCGAGCGTATATACTGCACGCCGGTCAGGTTTTGATGGAAGGAAAACCCGCAGAAATCGTGGCCGATGCCGACGTGAGACGGGTTTTCCTGGGCGATCGGTTTAGCCTATAAGCCGCTCCCAGCGGAGCATGATGTGAATAGGATGGGTTTTTCCCAGCGGCTTGAGGTGCGGCAGTCGCAGGCGTTGGTGATGACGCCGCAGCTGCAGCAGGCGATCAAGATGCTGCAGCTCTCGAACCTCGAGCTGACCGATTTCGTCGACACCGAAATCCAGCAGAACCCGCTGCTCGAACGCCGCGAGCGAAGCACCGAAGAAGCGGCTCCAGTGGGCCCTTCAGGCGTCGCCGCCGAGAACATTATCTCGACAGCTTTGCCGGAGGCGTTGCCGGTTGACTTTGCGCCCGATGCCGCCGAGCAGTGGCACGTCGCCGCGGGAGCCGAGGGTGACGGCTCGGTCGATCTCGGCGGCGAGCCTCAGTCCTGGCGTAGCCGCGCCGGAACGACTCGGCGTCGGGGACCGCCCCGGTTTCGAGCAGACGGCGGCTCGGCCGCGCACCTTGCGCGAGCATGTGATCGAGCAGATCGGAACCGATTTGACCAACCAGGGCGACCAGCTGATCGCCTTGCACCTGCTCGACCTTCTCGACGAAACGGGCTATCTCGGCGGTGCGCTCGATGGCGTGGCGCTGCTCCTCGGTTGCGCTCAAGCCCGGGTCGACGCGGTCCTCGCCCGACTCCAGCAATTCGATCCCGCCGGGATCTTCGCCCGCGATCTCCCGGAATGCTTGGCGCTGCAGTTACGCGACCGCAACCGGCTCGATCCGGCGATGCAAACCCTGCTCGACAACCTGCCGCTGCTCGCCGCGCGCAACATCGCGGCGCTGATGCGCGTGTGCCAAGTCGACGCCGAGGACGTCGCCGAGATGATCGCCGAGATCAAATCGCTCGACCCTCGCCCGGGCCTCGCCTTCGACCCGCCCCTGGCGCAGCTGGTCGTGCCCGACATTCTGATGCGTGCGCAACCCGACGGCGGCTGGATTGTCGAGCTCAACGCTGAAACCCTGCCGCGCGTGCTGGTCAACAACAAATACCATGCCCAAGTCAGCCGGGCGGCGCGCAGCAAGGCGGAAAGGGATTATTTGACCGACCGGCTGCAGGCCGCAAACTGGCTGGTCAAGTCGCTGCATCAGCGGGCCACCACGATCCTCAAGGTCGCCGCCGAGATCGTCCGCCAGCAGGACGCGTTTTTCCGCCGCGGGGTGCAGTCCTTGCGGCCTCTGATCCTGCGAGATATCGCCGAAGCGATCGGCATGCACGAGAGCACGGTCAGCCGGGTGACCAGCAACAAGCACATGGCCACGCCGCGCGGGCTTTATGAGCTCAAATATTTCTTTACCTCGTCGATCCCCGCTTCGAGCGGCGGCGAAGCGCATTCGGCGGAGGCGGTGCGCCACCAGATCCGCGCGCTGATCGACAGCGAGCCCGCCGCCGCCACGCTGTCCGACGAGCGGATCGTCGAGTTGCTGCAGCGCGACGGCGTCGATATCGCCCGGCGCACCGTCGCCAAATACCGTGAGGCGATGCGCATCCCATCTTCGGTGCAGCGCCGCCGGGAGAAACTGCTCGCGCCCTAGCGGCGCTGTCACGGTGTCCGCCAGATATTGACGCAGAGACGGTGGACGCCTAGCGTGCGCTGCTTGACCGCGTTCGAGGGCGTTCCCAATTTCGCTCGCGGGAGGTCTCGACGACCGCCCGGTGCAAGCGGGAAAGGCAAGTGCGTTCATGCAGTTGACGGTCACGGGCAAGCAGATCGAAGTTGGCGATGCGCTGCGCGGCCATATCGAAGCGAGCCTCGACTCGATCCTTGAGAAGTATTTCAAGACCGCGATCGAAGCCCATGTCGTGGTGGCGAGGGAGGCCCATCTGATCCGGGCCGAGATCTCCCTTCACATTGGACGCGGGATCGTTGTCAATGCCGGCGCCGCGGTCGGCGAAGCCTACGCCGCCTTCGATGCCGCCGCCGAGCGTGTCGCCAAGCAGTTGCGCCGCTACAAGCGGCGCCTTCGCGACCACCACGCCAATTTCCGCGAGCCGGCCGAGGTCGAAGAACGGGCGCGGGACTACGTGTTGGCGCCGGTGGCCGAGGAAGCGGGACGGAGATGATCCCGCCGGCGGGCCGGCGGTCATTGCCGAGATCAGCACCGAGCTGCCGCGCCTGACGGTAGGCGAGGCGGCGATGCGCATGGATCTCGCCGACGCGCCGGTGCTGCTGTTCCGCAACCGCGCGCATGGCGAGCTCAACCTGGTCTATCGGCGCGCGGACGGCAATATCGGCTGGATCGATCCCGAGCTCGATCCGGCGCGGCAGGCACCGCACCGCCAAGCCTGAGCGCGCGCGATCGCTGATGGCTGAACCTTCCCGTTTTTGCGATCGCCGGGCGATCGCGACGATCGGGCTCGCCTGCGACGCGACCGTCGCGCCGCTCGGACGAGCGTTGAGGACGCGCCGAGCCTGCCGGGTCGAGCCATGGAGATCGCCGATCTGATCACGCCGCGAAGCGTGGTGCCGCAGTTGCGCGCGGCGAACAAAAGGCAGGCGCTGCAGGAGCTCGCCAAACGCGCCGCGGCGATGACTGGGGTTCACGAGCGGACGATCTTCGATGTGCTGATCGAGCGCGAGCGACTGGGCACCACCGGTATCGGGATGGGCATCGGCATCCCGCATGGCAAGCTCCCCGGGCTCGACAAGCTCTACGGCATCTTTGCCCGGCTCGAGCGCCCGATCCCGTTCGAGGCGATCGACGACCAGCCGGTCGACCTGATCTTTCTGCTGCTGGCCCCGGAAACCGCCGGGGCCGACCATCTGAAGGCGCTCGCCCGCGTCTCGCGGCTGCTGCGCGACCGCGCCGTGTGCGACAAGCTGCGCGGCACCGACAACGCCGACGCGCTCTACGCCCTGTTGACCGATTTCACCGCCAGCGACGCCGCCTGACCGGTTAGTGCACGCTCACGCGGTTCGAGATCGTGCTGACGCACCGTCGCGAAGGCGACGTCGCGATCGGGCAGCACCGCGATCTGCGTGCCGTCCGCGGCATGCACGGCGTAGCCGGTCGTGCCATCGACCACGACCGCCTTGATATAGGCGAGGTCCTGCACGCCGAACAGCGCCAGCTCGCGCGCCGACATCTGCCGTATCCGCTCGATTTTGTCCATTTGATCCCTTCCTTCCAACCGCGCCTTCGGCCGCGGCTGATCTTTACTCCTGTGAGCGCAGCGGCCGACCTCGGCCGACGCTTTTGATCTCGACCGTGCGCACCTTGGTCTCGACCTCGGGACGGACGAGATCGATATGAAGGAGCCCGTTGTCGAGCCAGGCGCCGCTGACCTCGATCCCTTCCGCCAGCACGAAGGAGCGCTGAAATTGCCGCGCGGCGATGCCGCGATGCAGATAGACGCGCTGCGCATCGTCGACCTGCTTGCCGCGGACGACGAGTTGGTTGTCCTCGACCGTGATGCCGAGGTCGCCCATCGTAAACCCGGCGACCGCCAGGGTGATGCGCAGCGCGTTCTCGCCCAGCTGCTCGATGTTGTAGGGCGGATAGCCGTCGCTCGAGATTTTGCTGACCCGGTCGAGCGCCCGCTCGAAATGGTCGAAGCCCAGCAGCAGGGGCGAGTTGAACAGCGACAACCTCGACATCCGTTCTTCTCCTCATCGGCGAGCGAGAAACCCCGGTCGGGCCCGTACGCGGCGCCCGACCGTGGATCACATTTCTACCGTGATATTTGGGTTGGGGAAACCGCCGATCAAGCGAAGGGACCGCTCTGCCCCGAGCAGGCGATCGCGATATTCCGAACCGCGCGCTTCCGCCGGGCAGGGAGCGCACCATATCCATCCGGCACGGCGATCTCTGCATCAGCAGTCGGGTGAGGCCATGTCGAGACCCGGACGGAACTGGCGCGTCATCCTGGCGCTCTTGTGCTGCGCATTCCTGGCCCTGGCGCCGGCCCTGGCCGAGGCGCGAGCCGGCGGCTCCTTTGGCGGCCGGCCGTCGAGCATTGGCAGCCGCGGAACGCGCAGTTGGGAGAACAACGGCGCGCAGCCGCTGAACCGCAGCCTGACCCCGCAGCCAGGCCAGTCCGGCTACGCATCTGGGCCGACCTACCCCGCTTACGGCGGCAGCCTTTTTCAGCGCCATCCGTTCCTGACCGGGCTCGCCGGCGGGCTGTTCGGCTCCTGGCTGTTCGGGCACGCCGGCAATGCCGGGGCCGGCGGCGGAGCGGGATCGGCGATCGGCGGCCTGCTGTGGATCGCGATCATCGGTTTCTTGATCTGGTTGGCGTTGCGCCTCTTCCGCCGCGCACGAGGATCCGTCGGGTTGGCCTGGCGGAGGAGGCTTCACGGCGCGCTCGGCCGGAGCGGCGGTGCCCGCGGTCGCGAGATCGCGGCCGCGACGTCAACCTCGCCGATGCTGATCTGCAATCGTTCCAGCGGCTGCACGCGGCGATCCAGGAAGCCTGGAGCGCCGGCGATCTCGCGCGCCTGGGGCGGCTGATGACGCCCGAGATGCTGAGCTATTTCGCGGATGAGCTGACCCGCAACACGAGCCGCGGGGTGCGCAACGTCGTCTCCGACGTGCGGCTCGTCAACGGCGAGCTGACCGAGAGCTGGGAGGAACGCGATCGGCAATACGCCACGGCGTTTCTGCGCTGGCGGGCGATCGACTATGTCGTCCGCCTCGGGGCCTCGCCCGGACAGCGTGGGGATCGTCGTCGGCGGCGATCCCCGCACACCGGTCGAGGCCGAGGAGGTATGGACCTTTGTGCGCCCGCGCGGCGGCGATTGGCTGCTCTCCGCGATCCAGCAGGTCTGACCCAGCCGACGAAGGGTCGGGTCAGGGCCAAGCCGCTTCGGGCGGCAACGACATCAGGATCGCCTCGACATTGCCGCCGGTCTTCAGCCCGAACCGGGTGCCGCGGTCGTAGAGCAGATTGAATTCGACGTAGCGGCCGCGGCGGACGAGCTGATGGCGGCGCTGCTCGTCGGTCCAAGGCAGCCGCATCCGCGGCCGCACGATCGCCGGATAGACCTCGAGGAACGCCTCGCCGACGGCGCAGACAAAGGCGAAGTCGCGCTCCCAATCGCCGCTGTCGAGATAATCGAAAAAGATCCCGCCGGCGCCGCGCGCCTCGCCGCGGTGCTCGAGGAAGAAATATTCGTCGCACCATGCCTTGAAGCGCGCGTGGCAGTCGGGGTCGTAGCCGGCGCAGGCGCCAGCGAGGGCCGCGTGAAACGCCTGCTTCCGCATTCGCGTCCGGATAAATCGGGGTCAGATCGCTGCCGCCGCCGAACCAGGCTTTGCTGGTGACGATATAGCGGGTGTTCATATGCACCGCCGGGACCAGCGGCGAGCGCAGATGGGCGACAAGCGAGATCCCGCCCGCCCAAAAGCGCGGATCCGCCGCGGCGCCCGGGATGTCGTTGCGGAACTCGGGCGAGAACTCGCCCGATACCGTCGAGATGTTGACCCCGACCTTTTCGAACACCCGCCCGCGCATGACCGAGATGGTCCCGCCGCCACCGCCGGGGCGCTGCCACGGGGTGCGCTCGAACCGGCCGGCCGGCCCATCCTCGGGACGCTCGGCGGCAAATTCGTCCTCGATTGCCTCGAACGCGGCGCAGATGCGGTCGCGCAGCGCGGCAAACCAGGCGGTGGCGCGGTCGCACCGGTCGGGGTCGGAGGGAAAAGTTGCGGCTTGGCTCATGGCGACGGGAACAAGCCGGTCTGTCGCAACGCTTCGGCGAGCGCCACCGCGCCGGCAAGGGCGACGTTGAGCGATCGGGCCGGCGCGCGCAAGGGAATCACGATTCGCGCCGCGGCAGCGGCATGCACCGCTGGCGGAACCCCGGCGCTTTCCCGACCGAGCAGGATCGTATCGTTGCCCTCAAACGCGAACCGGTGCAGCGCCACGGCGCCGGAGGTCGTCATCAACAGCAGCCGTGACCGAGGGTCGCGGTTCGCGAGAAACGCCTGCCACGACGCGTGGCGCACGATCGGACAGATAGCCGCATAGTCGAGCGCTGCGCGCCTCAGGCGACGGTCGTCGAGCAAGAACCCGCATGGCTCGATCAAATCGACTGCGACACCGAAACAGGCAGCGAGCCGCAGCAAGGCCCCGGTATTCTGCGGTATGTCGGGCTCAAACAGGGCGAGGCGCAAGCTAATCTCCGGTGAAACCACTCGACGTTCGATTTTCTTCGCGGCATCCAAATGTATTACACGGTTCCAAGCGACCACCGCCCTGGCAGTCATTTCTGCGGCAGTCTGTCGCATAGTTCGCCTTCTTTAACAGTATAGCTTCGCGCGACGGTTGCGGCCGGCGAACGGCGCGGAGTGACGAGGTTTTGAATGGCCGATTTGGCGCACCAGCATATTGCCGATGTGTATAGATTTGGGCGTGTCCTTCTGAGTTCGGCGCCTGCGAACCTCGCGGTTCTCCTTTCCGCGTATACGGGCAGCACCATCAGCAAGATCGGCTAGGAGAGCACCATGGCCGACGACCGCCCCGGCGCCGGACCAGCCGGATAATCCGCTGGATCGACCATCGGCTGCCGTTTGTGGCGCCATGCGAGCACGAGCTTTACGATTATCCGACCCCGCGCAACCTGACCTATTGGTGGAATTTCGGCTCGCTCGCCGGGATCATGCTGGTGGTGATGATCGTCACCGGCATCTTCCTGGCGATGCAATATACGCCGAGCGCGGCGCTCGCCTTCGACTCGGTCGAGCGCATCATGCGTGACGTGAATTACGGCTGGCTGATGCGCTACGCGCACGCCAACGGCGCGTCGATGTTCTTCGCGATCGTCTACATTCATATTTTCCGCGGGCTTTATTACGGCTCGTACAAGGCGCCGCGCGAACTTGTTGTGGATCCTTGGGGTCATCATCCTGATCTTGATGATCGCCACCGCCTTTATGGGATACGTGCTGCCTTGGGGGCAGATGAGCTATTGGGCCGCGACCGTCATCACCAGTCTGTTTTCGGCGATCCCGCTGGTCGGCCACGGCATCGTCACCTTCCTGTGGGGCGGCTTTAACGTCGGCGACCCGACCTTGCACCGCTTTTATGCGCTGCACTATCTGCTGCCGTTCGTGATCCTGTTGGTCGTGCTGCTGCACCTCGTCGCGCTGCACCGCTTCGGCTCCAACAATCCGCTGGGCATCGATATGAAGGGGCCACAGGATTCGATCCCGTTCCATCCGTATTACACGATCAAGGATCTGTTTGGGTTGTGCGTGTTTCTGCTGATCTATGCCTTCTTCATATTTTACGCGCCGAATTTTCTCGGCAACCCGGACAATTACATCCCGGCCAACCCGATGCAGACGCCGAACCATATCGTCCCGGAATGGTATCTGTTGCCGTACTACGCGATCCTGCGTTCGATCACGTTTTCGATCTTCGGCATCCCGGCTAAGCTACTCGGCGTCATCTGTTCTTTCGGCTCGCTGTTCATGCTGTTCATCGTGCCGTGGCTCGACACCTCGCCGGTGCGCAGCGCGCGGTTTCGGCCGATCTACAAATGGGTGTTTTGGCTGCTCGTCATCGACGTGCTGGCGCTGGGCTGGGTTGGCTTCAACCCGCCGCAGGGCATCGTCGTGACCGTCGGCCAGATCGCGACGCTGTATTACTACGTTCACTTTCCTGATCCTGTTGCCGGTCATCGGCAAGATCGAACGGCCCGCGTCCGCTGCCGACCAGCATCGCCGCCGCGGTGTTGGGCGGCGGCACAGCTTCGTTGGCCGGCGCCGGCTCGCCGATAGAGAAGGCCTGACATGATGGTCGAAGTCGATATCCGGCTGCAGCGGCAGTCGCTGCTGACGATGCTGTGCGCTGGCCCCTGCCGCCACGCCGGGCCCAGGAGGCCCCGTCGCTGCCGCATCAGCAATGGTCGTTCGACGGGGTTTTCGGCACTTACGATCAGCGCGGCGATGCAGCGCGGCTTTCAGGTCTACAAGCAGAGTCTGCTCGGCCTGCCATCCGGTCGAGCATCTGTGTTTTCGGCGACCTGGCCGGGCTCGGCTACACGCCGAGCGAAATCAAGGCCATTGCCGCGAGCGACCAGGTCACCGACGGGCCTAACGACCAGGGCCAGATGTATCAGCGGCCCGGCCGGCCTTCGGACCCGATCCCCGGCCCGTTTCCCGAACGACAGGCGGCGCGCGCGGCAAACGGCGGTGCGCTTGCCGCCCGACCTGTCGATGATCGTCAAGGCGCGCGACGGCGGCCCCGATTATGTCTTTGCGATCCTGAACGGCTTCAAGCCGCCGCCAGCGGGGTTCACGGTGCCGCCGGGCAAATATTACAACGAGTATTTCCTTGGGCATCTGATCGCGATGCCGCCGCCGCTCAGCGATGGCGCAGTGACCTATGCCGACGGCACCAAGGCGACGGTGCCGCAGATGGCGCACGATGTCGCCACCTTCCTGGCCTGGGCTTCGAGCCCAATCTCGACACCCGCCACCGCATCGGGGCCAAGGTGTTCCTGTTCCTGATTGTCGCCGTCGGCATCTTCTACGCGGCCAAGCGCAAAATCTGGTCGGTCGTCCACTGAACCTGACATGACCGCACCCGTCATCGGCATTATCGGCGGCAGCGGGCTTTACGAGATCGACGGGCTGGCCGACGTCGCATGGCGGCGGGTCGAAAGCCCGTTCGGGCCGACTTCGGACGAATTCTGCTTTGGCACGCTCGACGGCCAACCGGTCGTGTTCGTGCCGCGGCACGGCCGCGGGCATGTGCTGCCGCCCTCGGAGATCAATTTCCGCGCCAACATCGACGCGCTGAAGCGCTGCGGCGTCACCGACATCGTCTCGCTCTCAGCGGTCGGCAGCCTGCGCGAGGATCTTGCGCCCGGGGATTTCGTCGTCGTCGACCAGTTCATCGACCGCACCTTTGCCCGGCCGAAGAGCTTTTTTGGCGCCGGCTGCGTCGCCCATGTGTCGATGGCGCATCCGGTGTGCGGCCGGATCGGCGACGCGCTGGCGGCGGGCGCGGCGCCGGCCGGAGCTGGTGCTGAAGCGCGGCGGCACCTATCTGGTCATGGAGGGGCCGCAGTTCTCCACCCTCGCCGAAAGCCGGCTCTACCGATCGTGGGGTTGCGACGTGATCGGAATGACCAACATGCCCGAGGCCAAGCTCGCCCGCGAGGCCGAGATTTGCTATGCTACGGTGGCAATGGTTACCGATTACGATTGCTGGCATCCCGGCCACGACGCCGTGACGGTCGAGATGATCGTCGGGGTTCTGCTCGCCAATGCGCAAAAGGCCAAGGCGCTGATCCGCCGGGTCGTCCCCCTCCTCGCCGCCCATACCGGCCCGTGCCGGCAGGGCTGCCAGGCATGCCCTCGACCATGCGCTGATCACCGCGCCCGAGCGGCGCGACCCGGCGGTGCTCGCCCGTCTCGACGCCGTCGCCGGACGCGTGCTCGGGCCGCCGATTGTCGGGGAGACCAGATGAGATGAACGTTGGCGGCCGGCCGATGCGTACGATCTGGCTGGCCGCTGACGGGCGCAGCGGTCGAGATCATCGATCAGACAAGGCTGCCGCACGAGCTGGTCGATCGTCGCGCTGAAGACTCTCGACGATGCCGCAAACGCGATCCGCACGATGCAAGTGCGCGGAGCGCCGCTGATCGGCGCTGCGGCGGCTTACGGCATGGCGCTGGCGATGGTCGAGGACGCTTCTAATTCGGCGATCGAGCTAGCCGGCGGCGACGCTCGCCGCGACCCGTCCGACCGCGGTCAATCTGCGCTGGGCGCTCGGCGAAATGGAACGTGCGCTGCGCGAAGTCCCGCTGCCGCAGCGGTTTCGCCGCCGCCCTCACCAGGGCCGGCGAAATCGCCGAGGCCGATGTCGCGATCAGCCGCGCCATCGGCGATCACGGCGCCCGGCTGATCGAAGAGGCGTGGCGGCGCAAGAACACGGACCGGTCGTGTCGATATCCTGACCCATTGCAACGCCGGCTGGCTCGCCACGGTCGATTGGGGCACCGCTCTCGCTCCGATCTATCGCGCCCATGACGACGGCATCCCGGTCCATGTCTGGGTCGACGAGACCCGGCCGCGCAATCAGGGCGCTAGCCTGACCGCCTGGGAGCTCGGCCAGCACGGGGTTCGCGCATACGGTCATCGTCGACAATGCCGGCGGCCATCTGATGCGGCAGGGCCTCGTCGATCTGTGCATCGTCGGCACCGACCGCACCACCGCCGGCGGCGACGTCGCCAACAAGATCGGCACCTATCTGAAGGCGCTGGCGGCGCACGACAACGATATCCCGTTCTACGTGGCGCTGCCCTCGCCGACGATCGACTGGGAGATCGAGAGTGGCGCGGCGATCCCGATCGAACGCCGCGACAGCCGCGAGGTCACCCATGTCGAAGGTTGGACCGAGGCGGGCGAGCGGGTTTCGGTGCGCTTGACCCCGGCGGGCAGCCCCGCCGAGAATTACGCCTTCGACGTGACCCCGGCACGGCTCGTCACCGCGCTGATTACCGAGCGCGGCGTCTGCCCGGCCTCGCGGTCCGGGCTGTTCTCGCTGTTTCCGGAGCATCGCTGCTGAGCCGGCAGTTGCGATAGCGCAAAGGAGGCTCTGCGATGGACGGCATCGCCGGCATCGATCACGTCATCGTCGGCTGTCCGCGAGTTGGAAAATGCCCGGACCGTCTGGAGCCGGCTTGGTTTTACGCTATCGCCGCGCGGCCGGCATATCGGGCAGGGCACCGCCAATTATTGCGTCATGTTCCCTTCCGATTATCTCGAGCTGCTCGGCATCGTCGACGCGGCCGACTCGGTCGAACGCCTCGATGCTTTTCTGGCGCGGCGCGAGGGGCCTGGCCTCGCGCGTTGCCCCAGCCGGGACCGCGGAGGAGGCCCGCGCGGCGCTGCTGCGCCGGCAGCTGCACCCGTCCGAGCCGCGCCCGCTCGCCCGCCAGATCGAGCTGCCGCAGGGAACCGTCCTGCCCCGCTTCAGCCTGATCTCGTTGCCGCCTGAGGAAACCCCGGGGCTCGACAGTTTTTTGTGCAGCCACCTGACGCCCGAGCTGATGCGGCGGCCCGAGTGGCTGGCCCACCCCAACGGCGCGATCGGGCTGAAGGCGGTGCATGTCCTGGTCGAGAGCACGGCCCCGCTGCTGCCGGCCTACGATCGGCTGTTCGGGATCGTGCAGGTGACGACGACCGACGCCGTCGCGGTCGGTCCATATCGGCCGGCAGCGTCTGGTGTTCAGCACGCCCGACGATTTTCAGACGATGCATCCTGGGATCGACATCGATCCCGGATTTTCCGCCGCCGGGGATTGTCGCGCTCGAACTCGGCGTCGAACGACTCCAACGCACGATCGACCATCTGACCCGGCGGCACGTCGCGTTCGACGAGATGCCCGGCGGCACTCTTGCCGTGCCGGCGCGCGAAGCGAGCGGCGCGATTCTCCTGTTCACCGAGGGCTGACCGGCTGCTGCGCAGCGGTCAGCGACATAGCCGCCTGTCTGGATCTAGCAATCCAATGCCTATAACCCCAACGCTGCGCGGCGCTTCGCGCTCGCCGCTCCGCCTGCGATGATGGGCCGATGCCGCTTTTCATGATCCCGTTTCCCGCGATCGATCCCGGTCGCGCTCTCGTTCGGCCCGTTTGCGATCCGCTGGTACGCGCTCGCCTATATTGCCGGGCTGGTGATCGGCTGGCGCTATTGCCTGGCTCTCGCCGGTCGGCCGCCGCATCTCGTCCGCCGTCAGGATGTCGACGATTTCCTGGTCTGGGCGACGCTCGGCGTCGTCCTCGGCGGACGCATCGGCTATGTGCTGTTCTACAATCCCGGCTACTACTTCGCCCATCCGCTCCAGGCGCTCTATGTGTGGCATGGCGGGATGTCGTTTCACGGCGGCGCCATCGGCGTGACGCTCGCGATCATCCTGTTTACGCGCGCCCGCGGACAATCCCGGTCTTCGCTTTTTCCGACATCATCACCGAGGCGATCCCGATCGGCCTGTTCTTTGGCCGCATCGCCAATTTCATCAATGGCGAGTTGTACGGGCGGCCGACCGATGTGCCGTGGGCGATGATCTTTCCGAATGGCGGCCCGGTACCGCGTCACCCGAGCCAGCTCTATGAGGCGTTTTGCGAAGGCATCCTGCTGTTCCTGCTGCTGTTCGTCGCCGAGCGGCGTGGCGCCCGGCGCAGGCCGGGGATCGAGACCGGACTGTTTCTGGTCGGCTATGCCGTCGCCCGCATGTCGGGCGAGCTGTTCCGCCAGCCGGACCCGCAACTCGGATATCTGATCTTCGGCACGACGATGGGCCAGCTGCTGTCGATCCCGGTGCTGATCGCCGGGTATCGCGATCATCTTGTGGGCCCGGCGGGCGCCCTCGTCCTGCGCCGCCGTGACCGCGAACGCGCTCGCCGACAAGATCGCCCGCCGCATCCGCGACGGAGGGGCCGCTGTCGCTCGCGGCCTATATGGCGATGGCGCTCTGCACGATCCCGATCTCGGCTATTACGCCACCCGCCGGCCGATCGGCGCCGCCGGCGATTTCGTGACGGCGCCCGAGATCAGCCAGATCTTCGGCGAGCTGATCGGGCTGTGGTGCGCGCTGGTCTGGGAGCAGATCGGTCGACCCGATCCCGTGATCCTGGCCGAGCTGGGGCCGGGGAGCGGCGTACTCGCCGCCGATCTGTTGCGCGCGGTCGGCGCCGTGCCCGAATTTCGCCGCGCATTGCGCCTCCATCTGGTCGAAGCGAGCCCGGTATTGCGCGGTCGAGCAACAGCGCCGGCTCGCATCTGCCGACCCGGTTTGGCTGACCCGGTTCGATGAGTTGCCCGACGGGTCCGCTGCTGCTCGTGGCCAACGAATTCCTCGACGCGCTGCCGATCCGCCAGCTCGTGCGCGGGCAGCGAAACTGGTCGGAGCGAATGGTGGCGCTCGATCGCGACGATCGGCTGGTCTTTGCCGATAGTCCCGAGAGCCCGGCCCTCTCGCTGCTGGTCCCCGATAACCTGCGCGATACAGCTCCGCCGGGCGCCGTCTTCGAGTTCTGCCCCCCGGCGCTGACACTGGCGGCGACCCTCGGCGCCCGCCTCGAGCACGATCCCGGGTGCGGCCTTGTTCATCGATTACGGCTACTTTCCGAGCGCGCCCGGGGCGACCTTGCGCGCCCTGTCCCACCACCGGCCGGTCGACGTGCTGGAATCCCCGGGGAGCGCCGATCTGAGCGCCGATGTCGATTTTGCCGCCTTCGCGCAGGCAGCCCGCGCAGCCGGCGCCGACGCCCATGGGCCGGTGCCGCAGGGCCATTTCCTCGGCATGCTCGGCGCCGGCGCCCGGCTCGACGCTCTGCTCCAGCGGGCGACCGCCGACCAGCGGCAGCGGCTCGAAAGCGGCGTCGAGCGCTTGCTCGACCCCGCCCAAATGGGCAATTTGTTCAAGGCCGTGGCCCTCGTCTCGCCGTGGCTGCCGGCGCCCTTCGGGTTTCGAATTTGCGGAAACGCAGTGATGATCGCTCTCGATGTACTCGACGCGAACGGCGCAGTTCGACACGCCTTTTTTACCCGGCAGGGCGGGGTCAGCCAGGGCCTGTTCGGATCGCTCAATTGCGGATTCGGCTCGGGTGATCCTACGGAGAACGTCGCGCGCAACCGCGCGATCGCGATGGACCGGCTGGATCTGCCGGCCGACCGGCTGGTGACCTGTCGGCAGATCCACAGCGCCGTGGTGATCATCGTCGAAGACCCTTGGCGCCGCGAGGACTGCGCCGCGGGCCGACGGTATGGTCACCCGCGTTCCCGGCGTGGCGCTGGGCATTTTGGCGGCCGATTGCGCGCCGGTCCTGCTCCACGATCCGGTCGCCCGAGTGATCGGCGCCGCGCATGCCGGCTGGCGTGGAGCGCTCGGCGGAGTCGTCGAGGCGACCATCATGCAGATGGCGGCGCTGGGGGCCAAGCCTCGCCATATCCGCGCCGGGATCGGCCCCTGCATCGGCCCCGCCTCCTACGAGGTCGGTGCCGAATTTCCGCAGCCGATCGTCGCCGAAGATCCCGGCGCTGCGGCTTATTTTGCGCCGGCGCGGCGCTCGGGTCATTTCATGTTCGACCTCGCCGGCTATGTCGAGCACCGCCTTGGCCGGGCCGGGGTGAGATCGGTGCAGCATGCTCGGCACGATACCGCCGCCGATGAGGAGCGGTTCTTCAGCTATCGCCGCGCCTGCCTGCGCGGCGAAACCACCTTCGGCCGCGGGCTTTCAGCCATCGTGCTCGACCGAATGACCGGATGGCGGCGGGCTGGGGCGGCGACGGCGCTGTTGCTGGCGGCTTGTCAGCCGCTGCCGCATCCTTTTGCCGACGACGTGCCAAAACCGGGCTCGCCGATGCTGACTTTGCGCGATACGCGCCACCGTCGCAATCTCGCCACTCAAAGGCGGGCCGCGGGCAACCGCCGAAAAGCTGGCGCCGGCGATGGCCCAGGCGCTGCAGAAGCGCGAAATTGCCGCCAGCGACCGCACGACGAGCATCGCCAGCTACCAGCTCGACGGCCGGCTGCAGGCATGCCTCCCGCGGATGGCAAGACGGCGGTGGTCGTGCTGTGGGAATTGCGCGATCCCGCCGGCAAATCGCTCGGCGAGCGGGCAGAGCGGGTCGAGGCGACCGATGGTGATTGGCAACAAGGAAAAGACGACGCCGTCGCCCGTCTCGCCGCCGCGAGCGCCGAGCAGATCGCCGCCATGCTGCAGGACAAAGCCCCGGTCGAGGCTGCCGACGAGGGGCGGACCCGGCTGCTGATCCGCGGGGTCGAGGGCGCGCCCGGCGATGGCGGAACAGCTTTGGCAAGCGCCATTTCGACCTTGTTGAAGCGGCAGGATCTCGCGATCGTCTCCGATCCGCAGGCAAAGGCCGATCTTCTGCTCGACGCCGATGTCGTCGTCGACAAGCCGAATGCCGGCAAACAGCATGTCAAGATCGTCTGGCATGTGCGCAACAAGGACGGCAGCGAGATCGGCAACGTCGCCCAGGAAAACGATGTCCCGGCCGGCCTGCTCGACGGGTCGTGGGGCGATGTCGCCTACACGGTCGCCATTTCGGCGCAGGACGGAATCATGGCACTGATCGCGCGCGGCGCCCCGCCATCCGCAGGCAAAAGCTGAATCCGCCCTCGGTGGTTGACTACGAAGCGAGGCCCGAGCGGTTGTCAGGCTGAGCACGAATTGTTACATTACTGCTACGTGCAGCCGCGGGATTCGGCCCGTCGGCGCCGTTGCTGGCCGCTGCGTCATGAAAATTCTTGCCTGCAACAGCAATCGGCCGCTCGCTGAAGCCATCGCCGCCTATCTCGACTTACCGTTGACCAAGGCCATCGTGCGCCGATTTTCGGATATGGAGGTGTTTGTCGAGATTCAGGAAAACGTCCGCGGCGAGGACGTCTTTGTGATCCAATCGACCTCGTTTCCGGCAAACGACCACCTGATGGAATTGCTGGTCAGTCTCGATGCGCTGAAGCGCAGCTCGGCGCGGCGGGTGACGGCGGTGATCCCCTATTACGGCTATGCCCGGCAAGACCGCAAATCCGCGCCGCGCACCCCGATCTCGGCTAAGCTTGTCGCCAACATGATCACTGCGGCCGGCGCAGACCGTGTGCTGACCCTCGATCTCCACGCCGGACAGATCCAGGGTTTCTTCGATATCCCCACCGACAATTTATACGCCGAGCCGGTGCTGGTGAAGGACATCCTCGATAATCACGCCCGCCGCGACCTCATTATCGTATCGCCGGATGTGGGTGGCGTCTTTCGCGCTCGGCAGTTTGCCCGCCGGCTCGACGCCGACCTCGCGATCATCGACAAGCGTCGCGAGCGCGCAGGCGTGTCCGAAGTCATGAACATCATCGGCGACGTCGCCGGGCGCCGCTGCATCCTGGTCGACGACATGGTCGACACCGCCGGCACTTTGTGCAACGCGGCCAGGGCGTTGATCGGCGCCGGCGCATCCGCGGTGTTCTCCTACGTCTCGCACGGGGTGCTATCGGGCGGCGCGGTGGCGCAGGTCATCGATTCGCCGATCGAAATGCTGGTCACGACCGACAGCATCGTCGCGACCGACGCGGTGCGGCAAGCGAACAACATCCGCCAGGTGTCGATTGCGCCGCTGATGGCCGAGGCGATCCGCCGGATCAGCGAGGAACGTTCGGTCTCGAGCCTGTTTGATTGAGCCTCGCGGCTCGTCCCACGACAATGAACCCTGCGATCACCCCGATCACGATGCCCAAATGGGGGCTGACGATGACCGAGGGCAAGGTCGTCGGCTGGCTCAAGCAGGAAGGACAGCATTTCGCGGCGGGCGAGGAACTCCTGGAGATCGAGACGACCAAGATCACCAATGTCCTCGAAATCCCGGAGGGCGGTGTCTTGCGGCGGATCGTGGCGCAAGCCGGGGCCACCTTGCCGGTCGGCGCCTTGCTTGCAGTAGCCGCGCCGAGACTGTACCCCAAGCCGAGATCGACGCGTACGTTGCCGAGTTCGCCGCCGTTGAACCCGCGGTCGAGAGCGGCGCGGAAGCTGAGGCGATCCAGCCACGAGAGATCGACGCCGCGGGGCGGCGGCTGCGCTACCTGGAACTCGGCGAGGGCGACAATCTCCCGGTCGTACTGATCCACGGCTTCGGCGGCGACCTCAACACCTGGATGTTCATCCAGCCGGCGCTCGCCGAGAGCCGGCGCGCGATCGCTCTCGACCTCCCCGGGCATGGCGGCTCGGTCAAGGAGGTGGGGTCGGGCGATCCTGAAACCTTGGCCGAGGCGATCGAGGCCGTGGTGGATGGGCTCGCGGTCGGCCGGATACATCTCGTCGGGCACTCGATGGGCGGCGCGCTGGCGGTATTGACGGCGTTGCGTCGACCGGAGCGGATTGCGAGCCTGACCCTGATCGCCCCGGCCGGGTTTGGGCCGGAGCTCAACACCGCCTTTATCGACGGCTTCGTCCGCGCCGCGCGCCGCCGCGAGGCGATCGAGGCGCTCAATCAACTGGTTCACGACCCGGCGCTGGTCAGCCGCGCGATGGTCGAGGAAGTCTTGCGCTATAAGCGCCTGGACGGCGTCACCGCGGCGCTGACGACGATCGCCGGAGCGTGGTTCGCCGGTGGCCGGCAAGCGCTCGACCTGACCGGCCGGATCGGCGCACTCACGCTCCCGGTGCAGCTGATCTGGGGCCGCGACGACCGCATCATCCCGGTCGCGCACGCCGAGGCGCTCGCCTCCCGCTGGCCGGTGCACATTCTCGACGAAACCGGACATCTGCCGCATCTGGAAAAGTCCGGCGAGGTCAACCGGCTGATCAAGGAGTTCGTCGATCGCCACGCCTGAAGCTGCGCGGTACTGCCGGCCACGTCAGCAGCCGAGCTTGGCGGCGAGGTCGATAAAGCTGTCGGCAATCACGTCGAAATCGTGCTCGGCCTTGAAATCGCGGGTCTTGTTGGGGCCCTGCTCCAATGGCCGGCTGACGAAGGCGGTGTGGAAGCCGCGGCCGCGCGCCGCGACCAGATCGCCATTATGTGCCGCGACCATCATGCACTCTTCGGGCTTCAGATCGAGAAAGGCGGCGGTGCGGTCATAAGCCTCGGGCTGCGGCTTGTAGGCGTGGGCGACCTCCGCGCCGAGGATCGCGTCCCATGGCAATCCTGCGTATTTGGCCATGTTGACCATCAGCGCGACATTGCCGTTCGACAAAGTCACCAGGATGAATTTGCGCTTGAGCCGGGTCAGGCCCTCGACGGTGTCCGGCCACCCGTCGAGGCGATGCCAGGCACGATTGAGATGGTCGACCTCCGCCTTGCTGAGCCCTGATATTCCGAACTCCGGCAACAGCTCGACCAGGTTCTCGCGATGCAGGTCGTCGAGCCGGGTCCACGGCCGCTCGCCATTGCGCACTTTCGCCATCGCCGGCTGGTAGCGCGCCCGCCATTGATCGGCAAAAGCGTGCCAATCCTTGTCGTAGCCCTTTGGCCCGAGAAAAGCCTTAGCCTCGCGCGCAATGCTGTCGCGCCAGTTCACTACCGTGCCGAACACGTCAAAAGTCAGGGCCTTTACATCCGAAAGCGCCATTGTCCGACCTTTCCCATTGCCTGTTCCGCTCCCGGCGGGTGTGGCGCAGCTGCGGGGCATCGTCAACCACCGTAATCGCGGGTCGAGCATATCGATCGGCGTTGCGGTGGCGCAACCAAGGCAGCTGCTGTTAGCTCGCCATTTTTGCTGCCGACGAGTTGGGGGGATCGAATTTCGTTGCGACGCGCCTCGCCGAGACGGAGAATTTGCTTTTATAGACCGGGCGTCCAGGGAATGTCGGCCTACATGCCCGAATGCGAAAGCGATGTGGGCAGGGCGTCACGCGCGGTAAGCGGAGACGCGCTTTCGGAACCATTTCTTTGGGAGGAAGACAGCAATGGCACAAGTTGGCACGGGCAAATACACCTACGAGCTAGTCCGCGATTTTCTCAAATCGCCCGATGGAGAACCGTTCGGGTTGGTCAGCCGGGTGGCGGCCGACGCGCAGGACCGCATCTACGTGTTCCAGCGCCGAGATCCTCCGGTCGTAGTCTTCGACCGCGAGGGGAAGCATCTGGGCTCCTGGGGCAGCGGTGCGGTCACTGACCCGCACGGGCTGAAAATCGTCGGCGACACGGTCTACACCACCGACCGCTCCGACTCGGTCGCGAAGTCGTTCACCTTGGACGGCAAGCCCGTGTTGGAGCTTGGCCAGCGCGGCGTCCACTCCGACACGGGCCATGTTGCCAACTGGCTGGTCGAGCGCGCGGCGGGGCCGTTCAATCACCCGACCGAGATGATGGCCCATCCCAACGGCGACATTTACGTCACCGACGGCTACCGCAACGCCCGCGTGCACCGCTTCACCCGCGATGGCCGGCTGGTCAAATCCTGGGGTACGCCGGGCCAGGCCGCGGGCCAGTTCCACCTGCCGCACAGCATCGCGTTCGACGATGACGGCAAGCTTTACGTCGCCGACCGATCGAACAAGCGCATCCAGATCTTCTCGCCGGAGGGCGACTTCCTCGGCCAGTGGACCGGCATGGGGGGCCCCAACGACATCAGCCGCGGCAAGGACGGCAATTACTACATCGCCGAGCAGGAAGATGACGGCAAGCCCGCCTATGTGTGCGTGCGCGATGCGAACGGAGCAGTGCTCACCCGCCTGGAGAGCCGCCATGTCCATGGCGTGGGCGTCGACTCGCATGGCGACATCTATGCCGGATTGACCCAGGAGCGCAGTGTCGACAAGTTCGTGCGAAAGGGCTGAGCAGCAACTCAAGAGGAAGCCGGACACAGCGCGGGTATGTCGTCCCGCGTGTCCGGCGGAAGGACGCCCGCGGCGGGCGATGTTCCAGCCAGCCGGCGCGATCGGCCGCGGATCTTGCCCGACTCGGCGGAATGGGCGTAATCCGGCGCGGAAGCGGCGTCGCGAGGGAGAAAGGCTGTGGATATTCCATCCGAGAAGCCGGTGGAGGCCGCCAGGAATGAGATCGATCGGCCATTGCCGAGCGCGCCGTCGAACAAGACCTGGGGCAGCGACGCGATCGCCGCGGCGATCCGCGAACTCGACATCCCCTATGTCGCGTTGAACCCGGGGTCGAGCTATCGCGGGCTGCACGACAGCCTCGTCAACTACCTCGGCAATCGCCGCCCGCGCATGTTGCTGTGCCTGCACGAGGAGAGTGCGGTGGCGTTGGCGCATGGCTGGGCCAAGGTCACCGGCCGGCCGATGCTCGCCATCGTCCACGCCAATGTCGGGCTTGATGCATGCGACGATGGCGATCTTCAACGCCTGGTGCGACCGGGCGCCGGTGATCGTGCTCGGCGCCACCGGCGCGCTCGATGCGACACGGCGGCGGCCATGGATCGAATGGATCCACACCGCGCGCGACCAGGGTGCGTTGATCCGCAATTTCTCCAAATGGGACGACCAGCCTTCCTCGATCGGCGCGGCGCAAGAGGCTGTGTTGCGCGCCAACATGATCGCGCAGACGGCGCCGCGCGGGCCGGTCTATCTCAATTTCGATCTGGCCTTGCAGGAGGACGAGATCGAAACCGTGCCGGTTATGCCCGACATCGCGCGCTTCGCTCCGCCACTGTCGCCCGAGCCCGGCGGCGCGCTGGTGCGGCAGGCGGCGGAATTGCTGGCGCGGGCCGAGCGGCCGGTGATCCTGATGGGCCGCGCCTCGCGCGATCCCGAGTCGTGGCAGCGCCGGGTGGCGCTGGCCGAGGCGGTCGGCGCGCGGGTCATGACCGACCGCAAGACCGGCGCGGTGTTCCCGACCGATCATCCATTGCATGCCGCCGCTTCGGAAGCGGTCGAGCTGATTACCGGCGGCCGACGTGATCCTGAGCCTCGATTGGGTCGATCTCGCCGGCACCCTGAAGACTGCTTGCCGCGGGAGATCGCCGGCCGGCAAGGTCATCCAGATCTCGCTCGACCAGTACGTCCACAACGGCTGGAGCATGGATTACCAAGGCCTGCCGCCGGCCGATGTCTATCTGCTGGCCGAGCCCGATGCCGCGGTGCCGCCGCTGCTGGCCGCGGTCAGGGAGTTGCGCCCGAACCCACCGCCGCTAGCCGGCGCCGCTCGCGCGGCGCTCGCCGCCGCCACTAGTCGGCGCTGGATACCGCGCGGATCATCGAGGTGCCGATGCTGGCGACCGCGCTAAAGGAGGTGCTGGGCGACGGCGCGGCGACGATGATCCGCCTGCCGCTCTCGTGGGGCGAGCACATGTGGGATTTCCGCCACCCGCTCGATTTTCTCGGCACCGATGGCGGCGGCGGCATTGGCTCGGGGCCGGGGATGGCGGTCGGCGCCGCGCTGGCGTTGCGCGACAGCGGAAGCGGGCGGCTGCCGGTCGCGATCCTCGGCGACGGCGATTTCCTGATGGGGGTCACCGCCCTGTGGACGGCGGTGCACAACCATATCCCGCTGCTGGTCGTGATCGCCAACAACCGCTCGTTCTTCAACGACGAATTGCACCAGGAGCGGGTCGCGCGCGACCGCGGCCGGCCGGTCGAGAACCGCTGGATCGGCCAGTCGATCCGCGATCCCGACATCGACCTCGCCACCCTCGCGCGCGGCCAGGGCTGCCTCGGCATCGGCCCGGTCGAGGACCCGAAAAAGCTGGTCGCGGCGATAACCGAGGCGGTCGCCGCGGTCCGCGCCGGCAAGGTCTGCGTCGTCGACGTCCGCGTCGCCGTCGGCTACGACCCCGGCGGCGCTGCCGGCATCATCGGGCGTTAGCCGCCGGCGCTATCGCACGGCCGATCTGCCGAACCAGCTCCGAGTACGCGGCGAGGCGCGGATCAGCCGTGTAGAGGAACGCAGGCTCGGCGATCGCCTGTGCGACCAGCATCCGATCGAACGGATCGCGGTGCAGGTGGGGCAATTCGGCGACAAGTGCTGCAACGCTCGAATCGAGGACCAGTTCGGTCAGTCCGGCGTCGAGCGCTTCCCCGAGAACTCCTATGGGATCGACTACGAAATCGGCGCGCCGCAATCCCGCCTTGATCGCGATTTCCCAAATGCTGACAGCGCTGAACAGCACGTCGTTTTCGACTGAGCGGATTGCGGCGCGCGTGTTCTGATCGAGCCGGTCGGGTTCCGCCAATGCCCACAATAGAACATGGGTGTCGAGCAAGATCCTCACTCGCGGCCCTCGAACGCGTCGAGAATGTCGTCCGGCAGCGGCGCGTCGAAATCCTCGGGAATTTTTATTTTGCCGCGCAGTCCTCCAAGGCGGCGCGGCAGCCGCGAGTCGGTTAGAGCGCACCAGCCGGGCGACGGGCTTGCCAGCTTTGGCGATGACGATCTCCTCGCCCTTAGCCGCATCGTCGACGAGCCGCGAGAGCTGAGTTTTTGCAGCGTGAATGTTGACGGTACGCATCGGCCAGCTCCGACTAAACTAAGCTTAGTCTAGGACCTGTCATTGCTTGTGCATACCTGTTTTTGCGCCGCCGTGCCAATTTGGATGATGAGGAACGTCGCAACCAAGTCCTGGCGGCCGGCAGGTTTAACCGCGTCGGCGACGATTATCTTTCATCGCCCGTACCCGTACACTTCGCGCACCCCTTCGGCGATGCGCTCGGGGCTTGGGATATAGAGCTTTTCGAGCGAGGGGGCGAACGGCACCGGGGTATGCGGCGCCGTCACTCGCTTGACCGGGGCCTTGAGCGCGGCAAACGCCTTCTCGACCGCCAGTGCGGCGATGTCGCCGGCCATATTGCAGCGCGGCGTCGCCTCGTCGACAACGACGAGCCGGCCGGTGCGCTCGATGCTTTCGAGGATCGTATCCTCGTCGAGCGGCGAGGTCGTGCGCGGGTCGATCAGCTCGTACTCGATCCCCTCCTTGGCCAAGGTCTCGGCCGCCTCATTCGCGTGATGCACCATGCGTGACAGCGCGACAACCGTCACATCGTCGCCGTCGCGCACGACCTTGGCTTCACCGAACGGGATCGTATAGGGCTCGTCCGGGACTTCGGTGCGCAAATCGTACATCAGCTTGTGCTCGCAGAAAATCACCGGGTCGTCGTCGCGGATCGCCTCGATCAGCAGCCCCTTGGCGTCATAGGCGTTCGACGGCACCACGCATTTGAGCCCCGGGACCGAGGTGAAGATGTGGTAGGGGCTCTGCGAATGCTGGGCCGCGGCGCTGCGGCCGGCACCGATCATCGTGCGGATCACCAGCGGCGTCTTGGCCTTGCCGCCGAACATGTAGCGGAACTTGGCCGCCTGATTGAAGATCTGATCAAAGCAGACACCGAAGAAATCGGAGAACATCAGCTCGGCAACCGGGCGCAACCCGGTCACCGCTGCGCCCGCCGCCGCACCCATGATCGCGGACTCGGTAATCGGGGTGTCGATCACGCGGCTCTCGCCGAATTCGGCGAAAAGCCCCTTGGTCACGCCGAGGACCCCGCCGTACGCATCGCGCTGGCCGTCGGTCCCGGCGCCGCCGGCGACATCCTCGCCGATCACGACGACGCGCGGGTCGCGTCGCATTTCCTGGGCCAACGCCTCGTTCAACGCCTGGCGGATCGATTTTTGCGGCATCGCGGCGCCTCCTCTGGAACAATCGCGTAAAAGAAGTCTATCGTTTCGGATGCAAGGACATTTCATCCTTCATGCTCAACCTCGGTGCTGCATGAATTTGGGCTCCGCTGACCCGTGCCTGCAAGTTTGCAGCCGCTTTTGTGTCAAGAGAAACACAAATCTCTAGAGCTTTAAGTTTGACCTGAAGGTCGTTAGATTGCTGCTGCGCCTTGAGCCCCGTGAAGCTTACGAGCGCCCCAGCACCAAGCACCAGGACCACGAAACCCGCTGACGCCACGAACCCATCGGCCAGTCGACGCCCTGAAACAGTGAGATTTGGGATAACATCAAAAAAATTAAAATCAATCAACACCTTTGATATACTATCCGGACTTGGGTAAATTGATCCTCGGAAACCTAACTTGGAGGGTACTCGCTCCAGTTTCGAAATCCATTCTCCTGGTTCTAGCAATACCTCAAAATCTACATTTTTTTGTCCGACAAGGGACATAAGCGGGTCGCCGGCGTGAGCGGCGTCATTGAGGGCTGTAAAGAGCGGACTTCTCACTTCAATCTCGGTACTTTTTATCTCTCGACCCCAGAGGTAGTTAAGTCTGAGGGTAAATTGATCCTCGCTATCTGGACCTTCCACAAAAGTGATCGACCAGAGTGTATCGACGGCGGGGCCAACGAGCGAAGCCTCAATAAGCTCCAAGCCGGGTTTAAAGGCCATGATTTACCCCCTTCTCAGCACGGTTAATACGACGCGTAGACGTCGGTCAGCAGCGCGCTCTCGTCGGGGGGCGCACCGGCGCGCGCGACCTCGACCGCGCGGTCGATCAACCCAGCGACCTCGTCCTCGACCGCGTCGAGCTCCGCGGCTTCGAGCAGCGCCGCCTCACCGACCCGGCGCCGGAAGTTCTTCAGGCAGTCGCGTTCCTCGCGTAGCCGCCGGACCTCGTCCTTGCCGCGATAGAGTTGGGCATCGCCCGAGTGGTGGCCGTAAAAGCGGCAGGTGTCGACCTCGATCGCGCTGGGGCCGCCGCCGCCGCGGGCACGCTCGACGGCCTCGCCTGCAGCCTCGTGCACCGCGAAAAAATCGTCGCCGTCGACCTTGACCGCAGGCAGACCGAAACCCTTGGCGCGCCCGGCGATGTCATGGCTGCCGACGGCATAGGCGAACCCGGTTCCTTCGCCGTACTGGTTGTTTTCGAAGACGAAGATCGCCGGCAGTTTCAGCACCACCGCCATGTTCATCGCCTCGAAAGTGGTGCCCTGGTTCGAGCCGCCATCGCCGGTGAACGAGACCGCGACGGTGCCGCGGCCCAAGGTCTTGGCGCTCAGCGCCGCGCCGACCACCAGCGGCGGTCCACCGCCGACGATGCCATTGGCGCCGAGCATGCCGCGGTCGAGATCGGCGATGTGCATCGAGCCGCCCTTGCCGCCGCACAGCCCGCCCTTTTTGGCGAACAATTCCTGCATCATTAAGACCGGGTCGCAGCCTTTGGCGATCGAGTGCCCGTGCCCGCGATGGGTGCTGGCAATGTAATCCTCGTCGCGCAGATGCGAGCACACCCCGACTGCCGACGCCTCCTCGCCGGCATAAAGATGGACGAAGCCTGGAATTCCGCCCTTCGAGAATTCCTCCTGGACCCGCTCCTCGAAGCGGCGGATCGTTGCCATCGCGCGGTAAGCCTTGACGAGTTCTTCGCGGCTCAGCTGCACGTCGCCCTCCCTTTTGTTTTATCGAGCGGCATCGCGATCCTGCACGCTCGACGCAGGTTTCACAATCCCCGCTCGGCGCGCCATCTGCCCCTATCTAGCGCATCAGCGCACAATCAGCCAGCATGGGGCTGGACGGGGCGGCGGCCAAGGGCCACGCTCGGTCACCGGCGCCGGACGCGAAACGACGAGACACACCGTGACCGATATCCCCTTGACCGCCGCGAGCGAGCCAGCCGCCGGCTCGGGCCGCATCAGCCTGCGCACGCTGGTCCCGATCCGCTGGGTCGCGATCGCGGGCCAGGCGCTGGCGATCCTGACCGTCCATTACGGGCTTGGCTTTCATCTGCCGCTCGTTCCGGCGCTCGCCGTCGTCGCCGGCTCGGCGTTCCTCAATCTCGTGCTGATTGTCTATCGCCAGGTGGCGCGCCGGCTCGGCGAGCGTTATGCCTCGCTGTGTCTCGGCTACGATATCCTCCAGCTAGCCATTCTGCTCTATCTGACCGGCGGATTGCAGAACCCGTTCTCGATCCTGATCCTGGCGCCGGTGACGGTGGCGGCGACGATCCTGTCGCGGCGCCCGGTCATCGTGCTGTCGATCTTTGCCGTCGCCGCGATCAGCGCGTTGGCCTTGTGGCATCTGCCATTGCCTTGGCGCACCGATCCCGGGCCCCTGGTGTTTCCGCCGGAAATCATCGTCGGGATCTGGACCGCGCTGGTGCTGGCGACGCTGTTCATTGCGGGCTACACCTGGAGCGTGGCGCAGGACGCGCGCCGGCTTGCGCGACGCGGTGGCGGCGACCCAGCTGGCGCTCGCCCGCGAGCAGCGGGTCTCGGCGGTCGGCGCCCTTGCCGCGGCGGCGGCGCACGAGCTCGGCAGCCCGCTCGCGACGATCGCGGTCGTCGCCAAGGAGCTGGCGCACGAACTGCCGCCCGACAGTCCCGCACGCCGAGGATGCCGCATTGCTGATGAGCCAGTCCGAGCGCTGCCGCCGCATCCTCGCCGAACTTTCGCAGCGGCCGGAGGAGGACGGCGGCTCGCCCTATACGCGGCTGCCGATCTCGGCCCTGGTCGAGGCGGCCGCGGCGCAGCACCAGCAGCACGGGGTCAGGCTGATCTTTGCCACCGCCGGGGCGCCGATCGAGGACGAGCCCCAGGTCCGGCGCAGCCCCGAGATCATGCACGGGCTCAACAACCTGATCCAGAACGCGGTTCAATTCGCCCGCTCGCGAAGTCACGGTCACCACCTTCTGGGACCCGGCGACGGTCACGGTCGAGATCAGCCGATGACGGGCCGGGGTTTCTGCTCCATCTGCTGGGCCGCCTCGGCGAGCCCTATCTGTCGACCCGCGCCGGCGCCGCCGACCATATGGGGCTCGGCATCTTCATCGCGCAGAGCCTGCTGGAGCGCAGCGGCGCCACAGCTCGCCTTCGACAATCTCGAAGAAGGCGGCGCCCATGTTGCGATTTCCTGGAACCGTGCCAATCTGGAAACCTCAGACAAGATCCGTCAACCCGCGGCATCGGCGCACGCTCATCGCTAATTGGCAGCCGGGCCGCGGCAGACGCCGAAGGCGAGGATGATGAACGCGACCGATCGAACCGACCCGCCCCGCTTCCCCGGAGGGGACTGCGGCCGCGCTGCGCGGGCTGCCCGAGGCCGAGCGCACCCTGCTGATCGTCGATGACGACGCGCCCTTGTGCCAGCGCCTGGCGCGGGCGATGGAGCGGCGCGGCTTTGTCGTCACCACCGCCGACAGCGTCGCTGCCGGCGCCGCCGCGGCGAGCGAGCATCCGCCGGCCTTCGCCGTCGTCGACATGCGGCTCGGCGATGGCCGCGGGCTCGAAGTCGTCAGCGCGTTGCGCCAGGCGCGGCCCGGCGCCCGCATCGTGATGCTGACCGGCTACGGCAACATCGCGACCGCAGTCGCCGCGGTCAAGGCGGGGGCGATCGACTACCTGCCCAAGCCGGCCGATGCCGACGCTGTCGAGCGTGCGCTTGCTCGCCCAGGAAGACGGCGCCCCCGAGCCGCCTGAGGACCCGATGTCGGCAGACCGGGTGCGCTGGGAGCACATCCAGCGGGTGTTCGAGCTGTGCGAGCGCAACGTCTCGGAAACCGCTCGCCGCCTCAAAATGCACCGCCGCACCCTGCAGCGCATTCTCTCAAAGCACGCCCCCCGTAACTAAGCCGCCGGACGGGCACGGCGCTGCGCCGTTCCGTCCGACGCTTTGCTTTCCGCTACTCGGCGTGGCCGGATTGGAGTTGGATGTAATTCTCGATGCCGACCTTGGGGATCAGGTCGAGCTGCGTCTCGATAAAGTCTACGTGATCTTCTTCGGCTTCGAGGATCTCGCTGAACAGGTCGCGGGTGACGAAATCGCGGACGGTCTCACAATGTGCGATCCCCTCGCGCAGCGCCGACAAGGCATCTTGCTCGAGCCGCAGATCGCATTCGAGCACCTCCTGCACGCTTTCCCCGATCATAAGTTTGTTGAGATCCTGCAGATTGGGTAGGCCGTCGAGGAACAGAATGCGCTCGATCAGCTTGTCCGCGTGCTTCATCTCGTCGATCGACTCGCTGTACTCGTAGGCGCCTAGTTTGATGACGCCCCAATGCCGCAGCGTGCGGGCATGCAGGAAATACTGATTGATCGCGGTAAGCTCGTTTTTCAGCACCGCATTCAAATATTGCAGGACGGTCGCATCGCCACGCATTGTCGCCCTCCGCGGAACTGACCCAAGGTCATGTTGGGCGCGGCGCCGTCCGGGCGCAAGACCAGAGCGAGGTCAGCCAGCTGCCGGGGCTGGCTGCCGCTGCGGGAGTTCGACGACTTGCCGCAGCAATTGCCGAACAAAGGGCGCGCACTTGCCGCATTGCGGCTTCTTTCCCAGCGAGCGATAGACCGCCGATACCGTGCTGCCCTCGCGTTCGGCGTGGGCGCGAAAGTCGCGGTCGGTAATCGCGTTGCAGAGACAAACGTACATTCGCGTCCCCTCGACCCATCAGGCCCTTGCGATGTAGCCGAATTGCGATCAATTCGCAATATCATCTCCGCATACCTGCCCTGCAGGCACTTGGACATGTCGAGCACCTCGGTCGGGGCACGCGGCAAAGGGTCGGGGCGAGGGGCTTCCTCGCCAGCCCTTACTTTTCGGAGATCAGGCCACCCCTATTGCAGCCGGCGGATCAATTTCACCCAGCGGTCGAGCACCGGCAGGATCTGGTCCGCGCCTTCCGCCGGCAAGGTGACATTAACCCGCACCGCGCCAAGATCACGGAAGCGCTTGATCCGGTCCGCGTCTTCCGGCGCGCCGCCGATCGTCACCGGCAACTTGGCCGGATCGCGGCCGGCGTCGATCGCCATCTGACGGAAGCGCGGCATGTATTCCTCGGGATCGCCGCTGCTGGCGTTCGGATACCAGCCATCGCCGTAACGCACGGCTCGGCGCGCCGCCCACGGAAAGGCGCCGCCCAGCAGGATCGGCGGCCACGGTTTCTGCACCGGCTTGGGCCAAGTCATCATTGATGGGACCTTGACGATCTCGCCGTCATATTCGGCGGTCGACTTGGTCCAAATCTCCTTCATCGCCTCCATCTGCTCGCGCATCTTCTGCATGCGGGTGCCGAAGACCGTGCCGTGGCTTTCGATTTCCTCGGCATTCCAGCCGCCGCCGATCCCGAACAGAAACCGCCCGTTCGAGACCTGGTCGATCGAAGCGACGAGCTTCGCGGTCTGGATCGTGTCGCGCTGGATCACCAGACAGATGCCGGTCGCGAGTTTAAGCCGCTTGGTCGCCGCGGCGACCGCGGTCAGGGTGACGAACGGGTCCATCACGTCGTAATAGCGCTTGGCCAATTCGCCGCCGCCCGGCGCCGGCGTGCGCCGCGGCACCGGAATGTGCGAGTGCTCGGCCGCCCACAGCGAGTCGAAGCCGCGTTCCTCGAGTGCCGTCGCCAGCTCGGCCGGCGAGATCGAATAGTCGGTGAAAAAGATCGAAGCGCCGAATTCCATGGCTTGTGTCCTGCTGTTGGTGTTCGTTGACGCGATCCTAGGTTGCGCCGGTCTCTCGGGCAATGCCGGCGGCGGTTTCCCGCGCACGCTCTGCGGCGTCGCGGGCCATTTCGGCGCACAGGCCGGTGTAGGCGGTCGGGTCGAGCAGAGCCTTGATCGCTGCTTGGTCGAGATGCGCTGATACCCGCGGGTCGGCGGCGAGCAATTCCCCGAACGGCCGGTGTTCGACAAACGCCGCCTGGGCCGCATCGTAGACGACGTCGTGCGCGTGCTGCCTTCCGATCGCGGCGCCGAGGTTCAGCATGACCGCCTCGGCCATGATCAGTCCGCCGCCGAGATCGAGGTTCCTGCGCATGCGCTCGGGATCGAGCCGCAGCCCCCGCATCACCTCGACCAGCCGGGCGAGCATGTCACCGGTCGCGATCGACGCGCGCGCGTCGGCGGTGTCCATGATCAGGCTGGTCGTGCGGTCGGCCTCGTGCTCGGTCTGCATCGCCTCCAACGCCAATGGCACCATCGCACGCACCTCGGCCGAGGCGGCGATGATGTCCTGACACAGCTTGGGGTTGCGCTTTTGCGGCATCGTCGAGCTGCCCACGGTGCCGGGCGGCACCGGCTCCTCGACCTCGCCGAACTCGGTTTTCATCAAGGTGTAGATCTCACGCCCGATCTTGCCACAGGTCGCGGCCAGCATGCCGAGGAGACAAATGTTCTCGGCCAGGTGATCGCCGATCGTGCGCGCCGGCACCCGCATTGGCAGCATGCCGAGCTGTTTGCCGATGCCGGCCTGAACCGCCGGCCCCTGTGCGCCCAGCGAGGCGAAGGTGCCCGCGCCTCCGCCCAGCATCGCGACGAAAATCCGCGGCGCCGCCTGATGCAGCCGCTCGACATGGCGGATCAGCTCGTCGATCCACACCGCCGGCTTGTAGCCAAAGGTCGCGGGCAATGCATGCTGGCCGTGGGTGCGCCCAGCGATCGGCATCTCGGCGCCGCGCTCGGCGAGGTCGGCCATCGCCCGGAGCGCATCGGCGATCAGACCGAGGAAAACCTTATGCGCCTGGCGCAGCACCAGCAGATCGCCGGTCTGGGTGATGTTCTGGGTCGTCGCCCCCCAATGGACCCAGCCGCCATGAGGCTCGCCGGTGACCCGGCCGAGTTCCCAGACCAACGGCACGATCGTGTGGCCGGTGCGCGCGAAACCCTCGTCGATGCGGGCGCGGTCGAGGAGTTCGAGATGCGCCGCCCGCCCGATCGCCTCGGCCGCCGCCTGCGGGATGATGCCGAGCTCGGCTTGCGCCTTGGCCAATGCCGCCTCGACATCGAGCCAGGCCTGCCAGCGATTTTCCTGGCGGTAGAGCGCTCGGATGCCGGGGTCCGATACGCGTGCGGCGGTCGGAAGTTCATCGCTCATCAGGGATTTCTCCGTGTTGGTGTCTTCAGGCCTGGTCCCACGGCGTAGCATGAAGATAGACCGCATGGTTTGGGCGGCTCGCGAGAATGTCGAGGCCGATCATCGACTGTTCGCGTGTCATCCCGCCGCGAATTTTCGCGACGCACGAGCGCGAGGCCAAGGTACTGTCGTCCCGATCAAACCCACAGCAGGCTCAGGACTCCGCGTGCGCGGGACACGTAGAATAGCCGAGCCGAAAGTAGAGGGGCAGGAAATGCAGGCAGATTACGTCATCGTCGGCGCCGGCTCGGCCGGCTGCGTGCTCGCCAACCGGCTGACCGAGGATCCCGCGACGCGAGTGGTGTTGATCGAGGCCGGCGGGCGCGACTGGAACCCGCTGATCCACATCCCGGCCGGGTTCATGAAACTACTCGACCATCCAACCTTGACCTGGGGTTTCAAGGCCGAGGCCGACTCAGGCACCAATGGCCGTCCGATCCCCTATCCGCGCGGCCGGGTGCTCGGCGGCTCGTCGTCGATCAACGGGCTGATCTATATCCGCGGCCAACCCGAGGATTTCGACCATTGGGCGCAGCTCGGCAATCGCGGCTGGGGTTGGGACGATGTGCTGCCATATTTCAAGCAGGCCGAGAACTGGCAGGGCGAGACCAGCGAGCTGCACGGCAAAGGCGGGTTCCTGACCACCTCGCCGATGAGCGAGCGCCCGGCGGCGTGCCAGGCGATCATCGATGCCGGCCAGGAGATCGGGCTCGAATACCGGCCGGACGTCAACAATCTGCCGCCGGGCACCGGGGACAGCATCGGGTGGTGCCAGCAGACCCGCGGCGGTCGGCGGCGGGCCAGCGCCGCGCGCACCTATCTGCGGCCGGCGGCAAAGCGGCCGAATTTGCGGGTCGTCACCGGGGCGCTGGTGCTCCGCGTGATCTTCGACGGCAAGCGCGCAGTCGGCGTCGAGTTCTCGCGCGGCGGCTCCGGGAACTCCATCGAACGGGCCGATGCGGCGGGCGAGGTGATCCTCGCCGCCGGCGCGGTCGGGTCACCGCATCTCTTACAATTGTCGGGCGTCGGCGAGCCGGAGAGCCTGGCCAAGGCCGGCATCCCGGTCCATCACGCGCTGCCCGGGGTCGGGCGGAACTTTCAGGACCATTACATCGCCCGCATGTCCTGCGAGGTGAGAGACATCGAGACCCTCAACGAGCGCGGCCGCGGCCTGTCCTTCGCCGGCGAAGTGCTGCGCTACCTCGGCTCGGGGTCCGGGATGCTGACCTACAGCGCCTCGCTGTGCGCCGCCTCGGTCAAGGTGCTCGAGGAATCGGCGACCCCCGACGTGCAATGCGTGTTCGCCCCCGCGAGCTACAAACCGGGGCTGATCCGCAAGCTCGACGACAGGCCCGGCATCACCGGCGGGCCGTGGCAGATGCGGCCGCAGTCGCGTGGTTATGTGCTGGCCCGCTCCCCCGATCCGCGCGAGCAGCCGGCGATCAACCCGCGTTACCTGGCCGAGGACACCGACCGCCGGGCGATGGTCGGCGGGCTCAAGTTTCTGCGCCGCTTGTTCGCGGCGCCGTCCTTGGCGAGATACGTCGTCGCCGAGAAGATGCCGGGACCCGATGTGCAGACCGATGACGAGCTCCTGGATTACGCGCGGCAGAACGGCTCGACCGTCTATCATGCGAGCTGCAGCTGCATGATGGGCAATCACGCGATGAGCGTGGTCGACGACCGGCTGCGGGTGCACGGGTTCGACGCCTTACGGGTCATCGACGCCTCGGTAATGCCGGCGGTCAGCTCGACCAACACCAACGCGCCGACGATCATGATCGCCGAAAAGGGTGCGGTCATGATCCGCGAAGCCGCCCGCCACTGAATGGCTGCCATGCCCCCGCCCGCGCACCATTCCCGACACGCGCGTTGTGTTGCGGGTTATTCTCGCTCCAGACGGGCGGCGAATGCCAAGGCCGCCCGCATCGGAGCGAGCTTATGAGCACGACCCTTTCCGCGGAACGCAGCACGGGCCGCCGCAGAGCCGCCGAAGGTGCGGTCTTCTCGATCATCATGGCGCTGAGTTTTTCGCATTTCCTCAACGACATGATGCAGTCCTTGGTGCCGGCGCTCTACCCGATGCTGAAAGGTTCCTACGGCCTGAGCTTCGCCCAGATCGGGCTGATCACCTTGACCATGCAGCTGACCTCGTCCTTGCTGCAGCCGGCGGTCGGCCTTTCCACCGATCGCCGCCCGCAGCCTTATTCGCTCGCGATCGGCATGGGCGTGACGCTGATCGGCCTGTTGGTGCTCGCGCATGCCGGCAGCTACGTCATGCTGCTGCTCGCGGCGACCATGGTCGGCATGGGCTCCGCGGTGTTCCATCCGGAAGCCTCGCGGGTGGCGCGGATGGCGTCGGGCGGGCGACATGGCCTGGCGCAATCGGTGTTCCAGGTCGGCGGCAATATCGGCTCGTCCCTGGGGCCGATCCTGGCTGCCTTTATCGTGATCCCAAAGGGCCAGGGCAGCATCGGCTGGTTCTCGCTGGTCGCCCTGTTGGCGATGACGGTGCTGTTTTCGGTCGGCAATTGGTACCGCAGAGAGCACTCGGCGCCGCCGCGGCCGCGCGCGCACCACGCGGTCGCCGGGCCCGATTTGTCGCGGCGAAAGATCGGCTGGGCATTGGTAATCCTGCTGGTGCTGGTGTTCTCGAAAGCATTCTATACGACCAGCCTCAACACCTATTTCACCTTCTATCTGATCAGCAGGTTCCACCTTTCGCTGGCCAGCGCGCAGATCTATTTGTTCGTTTTTCTGGCGTCGGTGGCGGTCGGGACCTTGATCGGCGGCCCGCTCAGCGATCGGATCGGCCGCAAGTCGGTGATGTGGGGCTCGATCCTGGGCGTATTGCCGTTCACCCTGTTATTGCCGCACGCCAGCCTGTTCTGGACCGTCGTGTTGATCGTGGTGATCGGGCTGACCTTGGCTTCCGCCTCGTCGACGATCATCGTTTATGCGCTCGATCTGGTGCCGGGAAAGATCGGCACGATCGCCGGGCTGTTCTTTGGCCTATCCTTCGGATTGGCCGGCGTCGGCGCGGCGTTGCTCGGCCGGCTGGCCGACGCCACCAGCATTGAATTCGTCTACCAGGTCTGCGCGTTTCTGCCGGCGATCGGTCTGCTGACCGCGTTCTTGCCAAACCTCGGCCGGCCTATGTCCCCAGCCGCGGCGAGGTCCCGAGCCCCCGCATAGGAGCGCCGGCGCCGGGGTAGGGGCTCACGCGGGCGCGCGTTCCTTGTGCTGAGCGCGCAGTCCTTCGATCCGCGCCTCCATCTCGGGGCCCGGCCAGTCTTCGAGCAGCCACGCCGGCAACGGCTCATCGGCGCTGCTGACCGGGAGCATCTCGTCCTGATCGGTGCGCCCGTCGGCGAACAGCTGCAGCGCATGCGGCATCTCGTAATAGATTTCGAGCGTGTTGCCGTCCGGGTCGGCGAAGTAAAAGCTGCGCTGATTGACGTGGTTGGTCGCCCGCATGATGGCGACGCCGTTCCGGACCAGATGCGTATAAGCGTCGCGCAAGGCGGCGTAGCTGCCGACCTGAAAGGCGATGTGCCCGAGCCCGATCTGGCCGCGCTGCGGGCGCTGCGCCTCGTCCGGCGCGGGATGCTGGCCGATGTCGAGGGTATGGAAATTCTCGCCGAGGGTCATGAATACGCCGCCATGATCCGGGTCCTCCTCGGCGATCGCAAAGCCGAGAATGTCGCGGTAGAACCGCTTCGAAACCTCCTGGTCGGCAACCCGCAGATTGACGTGGCCGATACCCTTCAACTTGATCACACCATCCTCCCTGACTGCATCCGACGCTCCGGCCATAACCGGCTCCCGCCACCATACCCCATCCCGAGCCTCCCGGCCAAGCAAGCCGACCATCTGTCCGATGCGCACCGCTAGCGGTGCCGGGGAGCCACCATCCCGGCAGGTTTTCGGAGAGGCGCGCTTTAGGGCCGCCCTCCCTGGGCGACGACAAGGCAGCACACCGCCCACACGCAGGGCCCTCCCCACGCAGGGCGAGGAGCGGCCCGTCGGACTTTCTTTGACGGTCGGCTGTTCCGCCACTGCCTTTGCCGCCGTCGCGAAATCAGCCTTGCGTCGGGGCAGCGTCCAAGTCGTTGAGCCGTGCGTAACGGTAGAAGATCACCGAAGCAATCCAGGCGAAGATGAACACGCCGACGATGACGAAGCCTATGCCGTTGAAATTGTCGTTCAGCGCACCGATGCCGTCCCAAAACCGGCCCTCGAGGCCAAGCTGGTCGCCGATCAGGCCGAGCCCCTCGATGCCGCCGATCAGCACCGCCACGACCACCGACACGGCGGTGATGACCAGATTGTAGTAGAGCTTGCGGATCGGCTTGACGAACGCCCAGTTGTAGGCGCCGAGCATCAGCACGCCGTCGGTGGTGTCGATCAGCGACATGCCCGCGGCGAACAGCGCCGGGAACACCATGATCGACCAAATCGACATGCCCTTGCGCCGGCCTGCGTCGCGGAAATGCCGAGCAGGCCGACCTCGGTCGCGGTGTCGAAGCCGAGCCCGAACAGGAAGCCGAGCGGCAACATGTGCCAGCTTTGCGAGATCAGGCGGAACAGCGGCCGGAACAGCCGCGCCAGCAGGCCGCGGCTGTTCAGCAGCAGGTCGAAGTCCTGATCGGCGAACGTGCCGCCGCCGCGCGCACTTGCCGGAAGGTCTGTCCAGACGCCCGACCAGGATCACGATGTTCATTGCCGCGACGGCAAGAACAGGAACAACGTCGAGACCGAAGTGCCGACGACGCCGCCGACGCCCTTCAACGCGTCGAAATGCGCGAGCGATTTCGGTGGTCGTCAGCGCAATCGCCAACGCGAGCAGGATCACCACGGTGGAATGGCCGAGCGCGAAGAAGAAGCCGACGCTGACCGGGCGCTTGCCTTCCTGCATCAGCTTGCGGGTGACGTTGTCGATGGCGGCGATATGGTCGGCATCGACGGCGTGACGCAGGCCGAAGCTGTAGGCCAGCAGCGCGGTGCCGAGCAGCACCGGATGCTCGCGGAAGGCCAATAGCGCCCATGCCCAGGCGGCGAGGTTGGCGAGGATCAGCAGTGAATAGATGCCGATGAGCCGACCGCGCAGCTCGGCTGAGCGGTCACCGAAGGTTCGTGTCAGCAAATTGACCATGACGACCTCTCCGCTGGTCACGTCATTTCATCCTTTTCGGGGAACCATGGCGGTGACCCTAGGGTCGGCATATCAACGCGGTCAATCAGCCTTCCCTCAGACTCCCCCAATCACCGTTAAGCAAGCGTAGGGCGGAACAGCGCAGCGCTTGTGAACGAATCCCGACGATCCGATCAAAGATCGCTTCCCCGACGAAGGTCGGGGTCCATGTCACCGTGGCACAAGCCGGTCAAAATCCGCAAGTAATTGCCAATACGTGAAAGGTTCGAGTTGTGTGGAAAGAAGGATCCCGGGCTTCGCCGGGAAGGCGACCAAAAGTATGCGTCAATCCCGATTCTTTCACAGCTCACAGCGCCTTCGGCCTCCTCTTAAGGGTGTGCGCGGTGCTCACCTGTTGCGGATTTAACCGCCGCTCGCCGGTCGCTTGCGGCTCGGCGCTGCCGCCGGTCCATCCGGCGGGATAGCGGCCACGCGACACACCGGCGGAACGACGAGCGCGGCCAGTCCGCCGGGCCGGGTTGAAATGCGTATAGTCCATGCGCGCGACGAAATCCCGTTCGTCGCGGATCGCGTGTTCCCAGTACCGTCGCTGCCAGATCCCGCGCTCGCTGCGGCGGGTCACAACCGGTGATCTCGGCTCGCCTTTTGGCAAGGATTTCGCAAAGGCGATTTTGATGGCGCGCCAGCGACCGGGGAAGTCGGCATCGCCCGGCGGCAGGAGCCTGCCCCGGCGAAGAGCGTGTGAAAAAATGCCAAACGTCGTCATTCCGGGTCGCGGGCACTGCCTGCGAGCCCGGAACCCATGAACACCGGTCGTCGAACGTATTGGAAATTGAGGCGTTCTTGGGTTCCGGGCTCGGCCCTTCGGGCCGCCCCGGAATGACTTTTTTTGGAAACAACAATTCCTTCACACGCTCGCAGGCCGGGGTCCACAGGCAATGCATGTGGTCGGGCAGAACGACCCAGGCATCGATACGAAAGGGCGACCGGAGGCGCGTCCGTCGCACCGTCTCGCGCAACATCGACATGCGCCACCAGCAGATCGGAGAGGCGATCGAGCAGGTTCAAAGTAAAAAAGAAGGTCCCGCCCGGAACTCGATTGCGACGATACTCCGGCATGAAGCGACTATGCCTTGTATCTGAGAAAGGCGGAACGCGCTCCGCTGTTCCGCCTTACGCTTGCTCTACCTACAACGCGGAATGAAGCCGGATGCCATCAATCACGAACGGCATTCGGTGGCTATCGACCAGGTTCATTAAGCCCTTCCGGTGGAACTCTGATCGGTGAGCGAAGCGAAGGCCGCGATTTCGCCGTCGACGGACGGCGCCCAGAAGGCCGAGCAAACCGACACCGAGCACAGTCGCAGAGGCCGGCTCTGGCACGACGCTCGCGACCGAGACTGAGACGGCGTCGAGAGCGATGCCGAACCCGGAATTGGTCAGAGAGGAAAATTGCAGTGTCGTGGTGGCAGAATCCGCTACGAAGTCCTGCGAGAACAAGAGATAGTCCATGTTCGCAACGGTCGAGGTGTTGTGGCTGACGTCTTGGCTCAGCAGCACAGCCGCTCCAGTGACAAGGGCGTTCATGGTCGCCCCAGTGCCACCCGGGTTATTACCATAGGCGAAGGAAAGATCGTAGGTGACGCCCGGCATTGTGGCGAAGGATTGGGAAATCACTCCGGCCGCACCGCCAGCGCCCGACATGTCGAGTGATTGACCACTTCCCGCATAGGCCGGGTAGAAGGAGCTGAAGACGAGATCGACGTTGTTCGGGTTCCCGCCGCTGCTACCGGTAATAGTCCAGTCGGCGATGTTGGTGTTTGGGGGCGGTGAAAAGAACCGGACGAATCCACCGAAATTCGTGTCGTCTGGGCCGATGATGAAGCTTCCGAAGCTGCCGTTGACGATCAGGTTCGCCCAGCTCGGATTCGCCACCAAAGCATCGCCGCCGTAAGCAAGCAGAAGCAGAACACCCGTCTATACATTTGCGTGACCTCCCACCGGGTTCGACCGTCTTTGACTGACAGCTTCAGGTTAGCTGGTACCTGCTAGCCCTCGCGCTTCCGCGATGCAAGCGCTAATTATCCCTGTTCCCGAAATCCACGGGCAGGTCCCATTTCAAACTGGCACAGGGTTTTCTAGGCACCGGATCAAAATGTCGCCCGTGTGTCGGTTTTAGATGTCACTTCCCGCGAATTTTGCGGGCGGCGTTTGGGGTGACAGTTCGGCTGATCAGCGATCGGGAGCTGGGGTAGCTTGAGATTTTGCGGGATTGGGAGTTTTGTATCAAGGCGGTTAACTGACGCCAAAAAAAAGCCGTTGTGGTCGCGCAGATCGGTTCATCCTTGCCGGGGATCGAGGCGCAAAAATGGGGTCTGCTTTGGGAGGGCGGATATGAGCAGCGCGCAGGCTTTCGTAGGCGGAATGCCCCTTCCGGTCAATCGACCCCGGCCGCCCTGGCGCGGCCGCGTGCACGGCACCGAATTCCGGTGGGCGATCGCCTTTGTCTTGCCTTATGCGGCGGTGTTCCTCGCCTTCGTCGTCTACCCCTTCGGCTATGCGCTGTGGATGGCCGGCAGGCCCGTCGCTGTATTCCGATCTGTATTCCGATCCGCTTTACCTGACAACGCTCGTCAATACCTTGCTCTTCGTCGCCATCGGCGTAAACCTGAAGATGTTCCTGGCATTGCTGCTGTCGGGCTTCTTCCTGCGTCGCCGCTGGTGGATCAGGGCCCTGCTGCCGGTCTATGTGTTGCCCTGGCTGATCGCGGCGACACAAGCCTGCGTCTCGTTCCATTGGATGCTGATCACCCCTTGGGGCTTGGTCGACAGCGCCCTGTCGGCGCTGTTCGGCATCGCCGGCCCGGATTGGTTCGGTGACCGCTGGCTGGCGCTCGGTCGCCGATATTGCCGCCTATCTCTGGAAATGGATGCCGTTCTGGACCGTATCTTCCTCGCCGGCCGGATGACGATCCCCCGGGATATCTATGATGCGGCGAGGTCGACGGCGCGGTCGGTTTACGCCGCTTCGTCCATGTCACCTTCCCGCTGCTGGCGAACCTCTATCTGATCTGCACATTGCTCTCCGCCTCTGGGCGCTCGGCGACTTTACCACCCTCTATCTTGTCTCGAGCGGGCGGCGTGGTCCACCGAAATGCTGACGACGCTCGGTTACCGCTACGCCTTCGACATGGGCAATCCGGCGCTCGGCGTCGCCGCCGTGATGACGGCCCTCCCGCTGCTGATCCCGATCGTGCTGATCCTGATGCGCCGGGTCCAGATGAACGAGGTGCAGCTATGAGCGTCGCCGCGGTCTCCGCCGGCCGGCGCGCCGCCGTTACCGGCTGCGACGGGCTCTTGCCGAAGCGGGCTCGATCATGCTCGCCGTCTCCCTCCTGATCTGGACGCTCCTTCCCGTCTACAACATGTTCCTGATCGCGCTCGATCCCGAGGAAGGCGAAATCGAGTTCGACGGCAATCTCTGGCCGCCGCACCCGTCGCTCGAGGCCTTCCGCGCGGTCGTGACCCAGCAGGCCCGGTATCTCGAGAATTTCTGGCACCAGTTCGGCAACAGCCTTCTGATCGGTCTGTCGACGATGGTTCTGACCGTGCTGATCGGCTCGTTGGCGAGTTTCGCGGTGAGCCGGCTGCGGCTGGGCAAAGCTTCGCTGCTCACCAACGCAGCACTCCTCACCTACGCGATCCCGGCGTCCTTTCTGATCGTCCCCTACTATCGGATCATGCACGGCTACGGGCTTTTGGGTGACCCCTGGGCGGTGATCGCCTCGCAGACGACGTTCGCCACGCCGTTTGCCATCCTGATCCTGCAGCTCTATGCGAGGTTGATCCCGTATGAACTGGACGACGCGGCCCGGGCGGACGGCGCATCCGCCGTTCAGCTGTATCTGCGGATCTATCTGCCGTTGATGACGCCGGCGCTGGCGATCGTCGCGATCTACGCCCTGTTGCTCGCCTGGAACGATTATCTGTACCAGGCCACCTTGCTCTCGGTACGGAACATGGCCCTTTCGGTCACGCAGGGCCAATTGTTCGAAGACGTCGACGCATCCTATAACGCGATGATGGCCGCCGCGATCATCTACGTGCTGCCGCCGATAGCGCTGTTGCTTGCCCTGCGCCGCTACGTCGTGGCGAGCCTGACGATGGGTGGCGTCAAGGGTTGACCGACGCGAGCCGCCGATAAATTTGCCAGATTTGCCTATTATGGTGCGGCGGTCGGCGGCATCCGCGCCGGCTCGCTCGAAAGGAGAAACGCGCGCCGGCAACTTTAAAGCCGAAACAGGTCGTGGGCGTCGATGTGCACCGGGCAGGCCGATGTTGATTTCCCGTCATTCCCGGTTCGGCCGATTTATTTCCCGGTTACGGCGAAAAAATTCCCGGTTCCGAGCGCAATGGGAATTTGCCTATAAGTCTCTGTCTAGCCTAGCTTTTTTGCGCCGGATTGGGCCCTTCGGGACGACGATCGGCGAGATTCCCGGTTATTTTCCCGGTTCACGGGAATTTGCCGGCTGCCACGGCAGGCTGGTTCGGCGCCGGGGCGCGGTCTATTCTCGCCCGCCGGTTCCCCACCGGGGATGCCAGGAGCGATCGAGATGCCAACAGCCAATCGCGATGACTGAGGGGCGGCTCAAATATTTCGGCTGGGGTCGCGAAGGCGAGGGACTGACCGACGCCGAGGAGGCGGCGGCACTCGACCGCTACCGCCGGCTCTTTCGGGTGGACCGGTTCGACGAAGTGGCGCCGCCGGCATTCTCGCAGATCCGGCTGCGGCCGCCGCGCATCGTCCCGCCCGCGTCGCTGGCGCGCCTCTGCTCGGCCGAGCCGTACGATCGGACCGCCCATACCTACGGCAAGTCGTTTTCCGACTACGCGCGCGGTCTGGCCGGCCGCTATGACGCCGCCCCCGATGTCGTCGCCTATCCGCGGAGCGAAGCCGACATCGCCGCGGTCATCGATTGGGCGGGCGGCGCCCAGGCGGCGCTGATCCCGTTCGGCGCCGGCAGCAGCGTCGTCGGCGGGGTCGAAGCGCGGCTCGAGGGCACCGGCTGCAAGGCCGCGGTCAGCCTCGACCTGCGGCATCTTGACCGGGTGCTCGAGGTCGACCGCAGCTCGCGCGCCGCGCGCATCCAAGGCCGGCGTCTTCGGTCCGGCGCTCGAAGCCCAGCTCAAGCCGCACGGGCTGACCCTGCGGCATTTTCCGCAGAGCTTCGAATATTCGACCTTGGGCGGCTGGATCGCGACCCGGTCCGGCGGCCATTTCGCCAGCCTCTACACCCACATCGACGATCTTGTCGAAAGCCTGCGCATGGTCACGCCCAAGGGTCCGATCGAGACCCGCCGGCTGCCCGGATCGGGCGCCGGACCCAGCCCCGACCGTCTGCTTATCGGCTCGGAAGGCATCCTCGGCGTCATCACCGAGGCGTGGATGCGGCTCCAGGACCGGCCGCGCTTTCGCGCCGGCGGCGCCGTCCGCTTTGCCGATTTCTTCGCCGCCGCGCGCGCGGTCAAGGCGATCGCCCAGGCCGGCCTCTACCCGGCGAACTGCCGCATCCTCGATCCGCAGGAGGCGCACAACACCGGGGCCGGCGACGGCAGCGCCGCGATCATGGTGCTGGCCTTCGAATCGGGTGACCACCCGCTCGATGCCTGGATCGCCCGCGCGCTCGAATGCTGCGCCGACCATGGCGGCACGCCGGAACGCCCGGGCGAAGCCGACGCCCACCGCGAGGGCGCCGCCGAAGCGTGGCGCAACGCCTTCATCCGCATGCCCTTTGCCCGCGAGCGCATGGTCGGCGCGGGATCATCGCCGACACCTTCGAGACCGCGATCACCTGGGAGCGGTTCGAGGAGTTCCACGACAAGGTCAAGGACGCGACCGAGACGGCCATCCGGCAGGCGACCGGTCGGCCGGGCCAGGTCACTTGCCGCTTCACCCATGTTTATCCCGACGGCCCGGCGCCGTATTTCTCGTTCCACGCGCTCGGGCGGCACGGCGATCTCGAAGAGCAATGGCGGGCGATCAAAACCGCCGCCGGCGACGCGCTGATCGAGGCGGGCGGGACCATCACTCACCATCACGCGGTTGGCCGCGATCACCGGCCGTGGTACGATCGGCAACGTCCCGATCTGTTCGCGGCGGCGTTGCGGGCGACAAAGCACGCGCTCGATCCGCAGGGGCTGCTGAATCCCGGTGTGCTGATCGATCCTTGAATAACCTCGACTTTACCGGACGTTGAATTAGGTCGGAGAGCGTCGGGTCGGAGTCGGAAGAGGAGCCGCACGACCCCTAACCAACTCCGCGAGTTCGATCGTTGCCTCCGCACAAGCCGTTCGAGTCGATTGATCTCTCGTATAGTGTTGCCAAAAAGCCGCAGTGCGGTGGGCGGGTTTTGGCCGGGTTATAGGCAAACTGTTGCAGGAATGTCGCGGCGCATCACCTTTTGCAGGGATTTTTCAGCCAACGGCGTGGTAGCCCCAAAAACCCATTGCCATCGGCGGGGATGATAGTGAAGATAGGCGAACGGTGGCGCGACGACCATCGTCACACGCGTATTTGCGGCCGGAGGTATGAGATGAGAAATGGCTGTCTGCTAGGCGCCGGCGTAGCGCTTGCCGTGGCGTTCGGGTGCGCTCAGGCACATGCCCAAGTCGCGGGCCAATCATTTTTTGGGCCCTATCCACCAGGCGCCTTCTACCTGGGACCTGAAGGTGGGTGGACCTCGTTGACCAGCGAGAATCCCACGCTCGTTGTGCATGGATCCTGCACGGACATGTCGCTGGCCGCAGCGCCCACATAAGCTTTGACGGCGGCTTCAACGCCGGTGTTCGCGCCGGCTACATGTGGGGTCCGTGGCGTTTTGAGGGTGAATACAGCTACCGGGAAAACGGCGTAGACACCATTGGCGGGCTAACGAACGCAAGCGGCAACAGCCATTCCAATGCCATCATGGCCAACGCCATTTACGATTTCACGTTCGGTTGGCCGATCACTCCACATGTCGGGGCCGGAGTTGGCGGGGTGAATCTCGACCGTGGGTTCAGTGGCACCGGCAATTTGAATATACCTCCAGCTCCATGAGCTAGCCAGTCAATCCTGATTTCAACGGCAGCCAGTGGGTATTCGGCTATCAAGCGATCGCCGGCATCCGCTAGTTTATTAACCCGGCAATAGCCCTCGACGTCGATTATCGTTACTTCTCCACGCCCGACTCGGACGATCGACGCCGCTAACCTTTCGCCAGTCAGCAAGGTTTGCTGCGTCTTTTCCAGCTTCAAGATCGGGCTACAACACGCAAAATATAGTAGCCAGCTTGACGATGATGTTCGGGGCGCCGCCGCCGGCAGCGCCGCCGCCGGCCCCGCCGGCCCCGCCGCCGCCACCGCCGCATCAGGTCTATCTGGTGTTCTTCGACTGGGATAAATACAACATCACGCCAGAGGGCACGCAGATCCTCGAAGCCGCGGCAGCCCATTACAAAGCCGGTGGCGCGGTGCAGATCCAGGTCACCGGTTATACCGATCTGACCGGCTCGGCGGGCTACAACCAGCGGCTCTCGGAGCGGCGCGCAAACGCCGTGGCGATCGCCCTCGAAGGGATGGGCGTGCCGCGCAACGAAATGATCGTCGCCGGTCGCGGCATGAACGATCCTCGGGTTCCCACGCCGCTCGGCGTGCGCGAGCCGCAAAACCGGCGCGTCGAGATCGTCTTCCCGTAAGGCGCGTTTCTCACCGGCCGAAACCCCGGAACCCGTTGCAGGGGTTCCGGGAATCCGCCGCGGTAATCCCGCGGCGGATTTTTTTGTCGGCGCCACGCCTGCGCATTGTTTGCGCTGCGATCGTGACCTTCTATTCGCTCGGCCGCGCGCTTTGCCTGTCCGAGAGCCGCAGGCGACCTCGAGGACAAACGGCGGTTCTTCGGGAGAGCGCGACGCAAGCACCGGCGGCGCTGCTCGATTCCAACATTGTTTAGAAGAGCTGCGCCTTCAGGCTAAAGCTTACACCGACTGAGATACCGCGAGAGTACGGCCGCGTCGCCGAACTGGCATGTGCTAAGGCAGTCCGAGGACGATGTGGAGTGTTGGCGCGTATCTTTGACAATTCTTATCTACGCCTTGCTAATTTGTGGTAGGGTAAGTCGTCGTTCGCGGATGCAACTGATGTGGCGTAAACCGCTATCCGTACTCTTTACAGGTGCGAGAAAAACCGCGAATTGTTATTTCGATCCAGGAGCCCCTCATGAAGATGTTTGTATCCGCGTTCGCACTGCTCGCCTTTCTTGCCGCCAACACCTTGCCGTCCGTGGTTTACGCTCAGCCCGCCCCCGGTGCGACGACCCCGGCTCCGGCGCCGGAGAGCGCCGCTCCGGCGCCAACGGCGAAGCAGCCGACCCACAAGACTACCAAGCATGCGGCAAAGAAGAAGACCAAGACCAAACCAGTGAAATCATCGACAAACAAGCACTCTACCAAGAAACCGACCCAAAGCTCCCTCGTTGCGCCCCGAATAGACGGGTAGGCTGATCGGCCATTCGCAAATCAATACGACGGCAGACGAGGACGCAAGCAATCGGCGAAGATTCTCTGCCGGAGCGTCCGGGTTGAAACTCGAAGCCCGTCATGTTCAGGCCCGACAGCGTGACGCGCGAATTGATTCGCCACTAGCAGACGCTCGAAAACATGCGGTTGCGCGTCGGTATTGATATTCGGGCTGGGGCGGCGCGGCTATCGGGATGGTGCCTGTCGCGGTCGCGGCGCGCCAAAAACCGAATCCGCTCACATACTCGGTCGCGGGGAAGACAAGAGCTGGAGACGGCGCGTTGCAAGCGCTAGGTGCGCACACCAGCGGCACGACACAGCGTTGGGTGCAGTTGACAGGACCGTCAATGCTCCTCCTGCAGCGAGAGCAGGGTGGCGTTGCCGCCGGCGGCGGTGGTGTCGGTCGAGACCGTGCGTTCGGTGGCGAAGCGGTAGAGATAATGCGGGCCGCCGGCTTTGGGACCGGTGCCGGAGAGCCGCTCGCCGCCAAAAGGCTGCACGCCGACGACGGCGCCGATCATGTTGCGGTTGACGTAATTATTGCCTGATCGCAGGCGGCTGACGACGTGGCGGACGTTCTCGTCGATACGGCTGTGGATGCCTGACGTCAGGCCGTAGCCGGTGGCCTCGATCTCGTCTAGCACCTGATCGAGGCGATCGGCGGACCAACGCACGACGTGGAGAATCGGGCCGAAAACCTCACGGTCGAGCCGGTGGGCGCTGTCGATCTCGACGGCGCGAGGCGCAAAAAAGGTACCGTGCTCAGTTCCGGTCGGCAGCGCGCACTGGTAGAGCAGCCGGCCCTCGCGGGCCATCCGGGCGGCGTGGCGCTCCAGCGGTACGCAGGCGGGCTCGTCGATAACCGGTCCGACATCGGTCGAAATCAATGCCGGATCGCCGATCGTCAGCTCCGCCATCGCGCCGGTCAGCATCGCCAGCAGCCGATCGGCGATATCGGCCTGGACATAGAGAAGGCGTAGCGACGAGCAGCGCTGTCCGGCGCTCTCGAAGGCGGAGGTCAAGACATCGACAACAACCTGCTCGGCCAATGCCGAGGAATCGACAATCATCGCGTTCTGCCCACCGGTCTCGGCGATCAACGGCGCGATCGGGCCGGGACGGCGGGCGAGTTCGAGGTTGATCAGCCGCGCGGTTTCGGTCGATCCAGTAAAGGCGACGCCGGCTACCCTGGGATCTGCGACCAAGGGAGCGCCGACCGCCTCGCCGGTTCCGGGCAGCAGATGCAGCACGTCGCCCGGGATGCCGGCCTGGTGCAACAGCCGCACCGCGGCGGCAGCGGTCAGCGGGGTTTGCTCGGCGGGCTTGGCTACAACCGCGTTGCCGGCGGCGAGCGCGGCTGCGATCTGGCCGGTGAAGATCGCCAGCGGGAAATTCCACGGCGAGATGCAGGCAAAGACGCCACGTCCGTGGAGCGCTAGCTCGTTGCGCTCGCCGGTCGGGCCGGGCAACGCTTCGGGGGAAGCAAAATCGGCGCCCGCCCGCAGGGCGTAGTAGCGCAGGTAGTCGGCTGCCTCGCGCAGTTCGGCGAGGGCCGCCGGGATCGTCCGCCCGCCCTCGCGGATGATCTGCGCCATCAGCTCGGCCCGGTGATGTTCGAACAGGTCGGCGGCACGCTCAAGGATGGCTGCCCGTTCGCCGGCCGGCATGCGCTCCCAATTGGGGGCGCTCGACACGGCGCGGGCGAGCGCGTGGTCGACTTGTTCCGAACCGGTCATGACGACGGCGCCGACCTGACGCCGGCGATCGCTGGGGTCGAGGACCGGCTCGCTTTTGCCTGGCTGCTCGACCCCGCCAATGATCGGGGCGGCATGCCACGGTCGGCGAAGCACCCCGATAAGCTCGTCGCGCAGCGCGGTTAGCACCGACGGATGGTTGAGATCGAGCCCCCGGGAGTTCTGCCGTGCCGGCCGATAGAGATCTGCTGGCAGCGGGATGCGCGGGTGCGGCTTGACCGGGAGCCGGGTCAGGCGGGCGATCGGGTCAGCGATAATCTCGTCGATCGGCTGCCGCTCGTCGACGATGCGGTTGACGAAAGAGGTGTTGGCCCCGTTTTCGAGCAAACGGCGCACCAAATAGGCGAGCAATTCCTCGTGGCTGCCGACCGGGGCGTAGACCCGGCACGGCCGATCGAGACACTCCGCGCCGACGATCTCCTCGTAAAGGGCCTCGCCCATGCCGTGCAGGCGCTGGAATTCCCAGTCGTGGCGTTCGCCGGCGAGTTCAAGGATGGCCGCCACGGTGTGTGCGTTGTGGGTCGCGAATTGCGGATAGAAGACCGCGCCACTGTCGAAAAGCCGCCGGACGCAAGCTAGATAGCAGACGTCGGTGGCGAGCTTGCGGGTGTAGACTGGGTAGCCGTCGAGCCCGCGCTCCTGGCCGCGCTTGATCTCGCTGTCCCAGTAGGCCCCCTTGACCAGGCGGACCATCAGGCGCCGCTTGCCGCGCCGGGCGAGATCGGCCAGCCAGTCGATAAGTGGCAAGGCGCGCTTCTGGTAGGCCTGGACCGCGAGGCCCAGCCCGTCCCAGCCGGAGAGGTCGGACGCAAGCGCCAATGCCTCGACCAGATCGAGCGACAGATCGAGGCGATCGGCCTCCTCGGCGTCGATCGTAAAGCCGATGCCGGCATCTCGCGCACGCCGCGCCAGCGCCAACAGACGCGGCCCCATCTCGGCCAGAACGCGATCGCGCTGCGCCGTCTCGTAGCGTGGGTGCAAGGCCGAGAGCTTAACCGAAATGCCCGACGCTTCGACGACCGGCCGGGCGGCGGCGGAGCGCCCGATCGCGGCGATGGCGTGATCGTAGGCAGCGAGATAACGCGCCGCATCGGTCGCGGTATGCGCGGCCTCGCCCAGCATATCGTAGGAATGGCGGTAGCCCTGATCCCGGGCCGCGCGAGCGCGTTCGAGCGCTTCCTCGATCGTGCGCCCCATGACGAACTGGCGGGCAAGGATGCGCATCGCCGCCGTCACCGCCTGGCGCACCACCGGCTCGCCCGAGCGGGCCGCGAAGCGGCGCAGGGCCGCGCGCAGATCATGGGCGTCGGGTTGCGAATGCAGCAGCCTCCCGGTCAGCATCAACGCCCAGGTCGAGGCGTTGACGAACATCGATTCCGAATGGCCGAGATGGCGCGCCCAGTCGGCCTCACCGAGCTTGTCGCGGATCAGCTGGTCGACCGTATCCAAATCGGGGATGCGCAGCAGCGCCTCGGCGAGACAGAGCAACGCCACGCCTTCCTGCGAGGACAGTGCGTATTCATGCAGAAATGCGTCGATGCCACCCTTGCCGAGCCGTTCGCGGCGGACCGCAGTCACCAGGCGGCGGGCCGTCTCGGCAATACGGTCACGTGCGGCCGATGGCATCTCGGCGGCGGCGAGGATGCGCGCCACCGCCAGGGTCTCCTCGATCCGAGTGCTGTCACGGACAGCGGCGCGCAACGACGAAGCCGGCGGCAAGGGTGCGGTGAAGACGATATCCATGACGGCTTTCTCTCGCTTGCCCCGTTAGTTGACCCGATGCGGCAGATCTTTCTGTTCACGTCGGCAGCGGGGCCGGGATGCCTAATGTGGTGTGCCGGCCGTGGGTCGGGCAGCCTGGCCACGCGGGTTCGGCTCGGGAAAAGGGGACGGGTGAGCCTTGCGCCGCGGCCGCCAAATCCGCATACAATCGCCAGCATCCAGCTTTGTGCGGTTGTAGTGGGGGATATGAATGAGTTCTGTATTCGGCAGATTTTGCCTTTTGCTGCTGCTGGGGGCGACGCTCGCCTATCCGATCGGGGCGCGCGCCCAGACTAATCCGGTCGCGGCCAAAACTTCGGTTCCTCGCTATCTGGTGTATTTCGACGAATTCAGCGCCTACCTGTCGCCTCAGTCAAAGTCGATCATTGCGCGCGCGGCAAAGCAGGCCAAGGCGGTGGGCGCCAAGACCATCACCGTCCAGGCGCGGGCGAGCGCCACCGGCACCGTGCAAACCAACAAATATTTGGCAATGACGCGCGCCTCGATCGTAGCCGACGAGCTCGAAGCGGACGGCATCGCACCGGCGATGGTCCAGCAGGAGCCGATCGGCCAGACCGGGTCGAGGGATCCTTCGGTGTTCAACCGCCGCGTCGACATCATCATTCACCCGTGAATGCGGGTGCGATGCCTGCGCGTCCGCTGGTCGTTACCTGCGATCCGAGCCCGCAGGAGCCGGGCGATCGTCGATGAAGAGCTGGGCGCCGACGACGCGGTCCGGCGTGGGCGGGGGTGGTTTCTCGCCTAAATCATCGGCGCGGAGCTGGATGCCGTCGTTGATCCCGAAGCGGCCAGGCGATCGGGTCAGGCCAGACCGACCCGATGCCTCCTGCCTGCTCGGATTTTGATCGGAAGTGGACCCGGTCGGGCAAGCTGACCGCGGTATGGGTTCCTCGAAACAGATATTCAATTATTAGATGTTTATTGACATGAACAACACTTAATGAGAGAGTTCGAAATTAATCTCGCCTCTCGCTCGGCTGCGCGGCCGTTTCTGGTTCTCTTTGGCGAGCGGGGCGGCGCATTCGCCGAGCTGCGCTCGGGAAAGCGGGAACCATGAGGATCGGGATACTCGGTGGAGGACTGGTCGGCCTGGTCGTCGGCAGCCGCTGTACGGCACATCAATGCGAAATTCTCGAACTCGAAGGGAAGGTTGGCGGTCACTGCCAAAGCCTCGTCGTGGACGGATACACCTTCGATCTTGGCGGCCCCCACATACTGTTTTCAAATAACAAGGAAATCCTCGCTCTTCTCCACCGGCAGCTCGGCGACAACGTCGCCCAACGTCGTCGAAACAATAAGATTTGGTACAACGGGCGATATGTTAAATATCCGTTCGAAAATGGGCTTTACGATCTGGCTCCAGAAGATCGTTTCGAATGTCTCTACCACTATCTGAAAAATGATTACCCGCAGCCAACCAATTTCAAAGAATGGATCTACCACGTGTTTGGCAAGGGTATCGCCGAGAAATACCTGATCCCTTACAACGAGAAGATCTGGAACGTGCCGGCGGAAGAGATGGCCTTTGATTGGGTCGAGGGGCGGGTGCCGCGCCCGCCGATCGCCGATGTCGTCAAGTCGGCGGTCGGCGTGGAAACCGAGGGCTATACCCATCAATTGAATTTTGGTTACCCCAAGACCGGCGGCATTGAGGCAGTGCCGCGTTCATTCGCCAAGGATTGTCCCCACATCACGTTGAATTATCGGGTACGGAAGGTTTGCCGCGACGGCGGAAAATGGCAGGTCAGTGACGGCCGCACGATCAAGAGCTACGACAAGATCGTCTCGACCATCCCGATCGAGGATCTGATAGACGCGCTGCCGGAGGTCCCGGAGCAGGTGCGGCGATGCGTGCGCGGACTGCGTTACAACTCGCTGGTGACGGTCATGATCGGCGCGGGCTCGACTGCGCCGCTGCTCTACACCGCCCTTTACGTACCCGACATGCGCTTGCCGTTTCATCGGCTGTCGTTTCCGCTCAATTTCACCGATGAAGGGGCGCCTCCCGGTCATATCGCGATTACCGCGGAGATCACCACCAACCCGGGCGATGGCATTCACGAAGCGAGCGATGATGAGATCAGCCGGCGTGTCGTGAACGGAATTGTCGAGATGGGGCTGATCGATCCAGGCGATGTGCGTTTCTGCAAGGTGCACCGCACCAAGCACGCCTATGTCGTCCGCAGCTTTGATTATCGCCAGAATCTTACGACCGCGCTCGACTACTTGAACGGCTTGGGGATCGTCAGCGTCGGACGCAACGCCGAATTCGAATACATCAACATGGACGAGGCGGTGCGCCGCGGTCTCGCCGCAGTCGAAGCCCTGTAGAGGGTGAAAAATGTTCGACCTTGCCGCGAATTATTATGCCTTCGAGGACCTCAACAACACGGTGGTTGATATCCTGGAAAGGCTACGCCCCTCTCTGGCCGATGCCCCGGCGCTGCTCGACATCGGCTGCGGCCGCGGACAGCTCGCGAGCGCGGCGCGAGATTTGAGCTATCGGGTCACCGGCATCGAATGCCATCCGGCCGCGCTGGACGCGGCGCGAAACAGGGTGGATGAGCTCCTGCCCGTCGATCTTGGGGATCAGGAAAAGGTCACAGCAGCGCTCGATGATCGAAAGTTTGACATCATTCTTTTTGCCGATGTCTTAGAACATACGCCTGATCCCTTATCTGTGTTACTGTTTTACCTACGTTTTCTGAAGCCTGGTGGGAGAATAGTGGTCTCTCTGCCCAATATTGCTTGCTGGGATCGACGGCTGGCACTGCTCTTCGGACATTTCGACTACGCAGATTCCGGGATAATGGACCGCACCCATCTGCGCTTCTTCACCTTTCGCACGGCGCAAGCGTTGCTCAGGGAAGCAGGTCTAGCCATCTGCTCGGTTAGACATGCGCCTGGCATCACGCGCGCCTTTCTGCCTTTTATAAAGCAATTCTTTTTCAAGAGCGGCTCTGGCCCGCTGGACCCGGGCGAGATCCTGAACTCCTCTTCCTATCGCTTGTATGAGCGCTGGGTGCTACCCGCCGAAACATCGCTCAGCAGGCTGTGGCGGGAATTGCTGTCCTTTCGCATCGTGCTCGTCGGGGCAATTCGCGAGATCAGCTGAAGCGGGCTCCAAGGATGCGCTTGGCGGTCCAGTATGCGCTCCGCATCGGCTGCATCGTGCTCTGTCCAATTCGCTCCCGATAAGGGATGAAGATGCTTTTGACCTTGTAGCCCTTGTGCACGGTTCGCAAAATCAAATCGACAGGCAATGCCGGACCACTCGCATCGCAGCCCAACTCCGCAATGAGTCCGCTACGGTAGGCCCGCATCCCGCTGTGCAGATCAGTAAGACGGCGGGCGAACAGCACCGACGCGATCAGGGCGAAGCCCCAATTGGCCAAGTAATTAATCCATGGCATCGCCGGCGGTCTGCGTTCGAGGCGCGAACCGTCGACAAGGTCGTAACCCTGGTCCAAAACCATCCGGGCCATCGGTTCGATGAAGTCGACCGGATAGGTGTCGTCGCAATCCATCGTCACCGCAACCGGCCGCGTGTAGGAACGCAGAGCTAGGTCCATCGCCCGCCCATAGCCTTGCGGCGGAAACTGCCTGATCACTGTGGCCCCGAGGGCGGCGGCGATCTGAGGCGTGGCGTCTCAACTCGAATCAACGATGACAATCTCAGTGGCCGGCAATAGCGTCCGAATGTCGCCGATCACTTTGCCGACCGCCTTTTCTTCGTTCATTGTGATCATCACGATGGAGATGTCCGCGCCGGGCGCATCCGGCGCCGGCGGCGGGGCGGCACGGGCAGAGGAGGCAACGTCTTCAATCATAGCTGCAGCTCTTGGTTCGAAAGACAACCGCCCATTTGGTCCGGAACACGATCGGAATTATCGCGCTGTCCGCGAAGCTCATCCGATCGCTTTGCGCGCGCGCGGACCGCCCGATCGCGCGACGTCCCAATCGGCGAGCCAGATCAGGCCTCCGGGCAAGCCGACGATGATGAGGCACAGTCCCAACAATACCGATGTCGCCAGCGCCGCCTCGGCGGGAATCCCGAAGGAAGCAAGCGCGACCACCAGCACCACTTCGCGCACTCCCCAACCGGCCAAGGATACCGGCAGCAGCTGGATCAAGGAGACCGGGGGCACGATCATGACCCAGCTTTCCAGAGAAAGGCGGCTGCCGACAGCGTCGCCAACAAGCTTGAAGCCGAGGATGGTGAACCCAATCGTGAAGACGGAGAGGCCGAGAACGGCGCCGCAACGTCGGGGATGTGTAAACAGACGCCGGCTTGCCCGCGACAGCTCCGCCAGCGGGGCAATCGCTCGGTGACGCAACATGCGGCTCGGCAGTTGATCGAGCAACACAAGCCCGAGCAGGCCCAGCAGAGCGGCGGCGAACACCGCCACGACCCCATCGCGCTGCCGCGCGTCCGGCAGCACCTGCAGCAGGATCGGCAAACTCGCTGCGTAAAGGGCGACCAGCACCAGATATCCGCAGGCGCGGTCGAGCAGAATACTCCTGACCGCCGCCCCCAAGCCGATGCCAAGCTTACGGCAACGCCAAGCCCGAACGGCGTCGCCACCGATACCGGTAGGCAGCACCTGGTTGAAGAACAGCCCGACAAGGACGATCTTGAGCAACGCAGCGGACCCCGGCGAAGGCGCCTCGGCCGACAGGATGATGTGCCAGCGGAACCCGGTGACCAGGCTCCCCGCCAACAGTGCGACGAGCGCCGCCGCCAGCAGCGGCAGGGAGGCATGGCCCATGATCTGGGCTGCCCGGCTAAAATCGACCCGCGAGGCCAAAGCCCACAACAACCCGGCCGTGGCAAGGAGCCGAAGGCTCGTGATCAGGAATTTACGGATGGGGCTAACCTGGTTGCCGGCTGGGCCGTGGCGATAGATGCGGGCTCGGCCGGACCCTGTCAAGACTTGCGGGGTCCACCGATCCGGGGTGCACGAAGAGAGGAGATTCGACTTCCGGGCGTTTCATTTCGACGCGGCCGATCTGAACCTCAGGCAGGGGTGTGAAGATCGTCAAGCCAAGCATTGTCTTGAATCTCTAAAACGCTGCGGTGAATGTTCAATTCGTCTGCTGCCGATCGCCCTGACCAATCTCCAGCCGGGCGATGAAATGCAACGACCGCTCGAATACCAAGTTACCCGGAAAGGGATACAATCCCAGTTGGCCGCGATATTCCGACATTTTGAGACCGAGTATGCCGAACGCCGAGCGCCATTGCCCGCTTGACCAGTAGTTGTACGGCAGGACCACTCCATGCGGCGCATTGGCCATCCAGTCCATGAAACGCAACAGCGCTCCGGCCGCGAAACCGTCACGGTTGTGATCCTTGATAATTATATATTTTCGCGATACTCGGCGTGCTTCCTTTAATAATGACATTGGGTCGGTCGTGTGATGCAGGACGTCGAGGAAGAAGACGACGTCAAAACTCTGGTCCGGATGCGGGATGCGTACGCCATCATATCTCAACACTGGGATCCGCAGCCGCGGCCTGAGGAAAATGTCGATCCCGTGGATCAAGGCTTCCGGCCTTGCCGCGATCACCATTTCGTCGATCAACCCATCCCCGCACCCGACGTCTAGGATCCGCGCGTCCGACGGTATCAATTCGAGCAGGTGCCCGAGCAGCACTCGGGAGCGCCGAGCAGTCACCAATCGCCTATGCGGCTCCCGCATTATCATGTCGCGCAGACGCGAAGTTTGGATCAAACCGCGCCTCCATTGTCTACGATAAATCTATCAATAAACCATAAACTTCCCAAGGCTCGGCATGGAGATTCAGAGCACGGCACCGCTGGCTTTGCAGGGTTCGATTTCGACGCGGCCAGTTTCTCCGGCGAGGTCACGCTGAACCTCGGGCAGTGGGGCGAAGCCGGCCACGCCATGCATCAGCAGCATCGCCATGAAGATCTGAAACGCCGCGATAATCAGGAACAAACCGAAGACCGCCCGATGATTGGCCGCCGTTTCGTACGGCAGGATCGCATAGTCGGCGCTGACGAATTTTGCGACGAAACTGCCTATCAACCACAGTCCCGCGATGAACATCACGAGCGAGCAGAGCGTCGTTCGCGTGTATGAAAACACTTGCAGCCAACGTGTCCGGTGCCGCCCGAGGAGGTCGTACAGCGAGCGCGCCACGCCGCCCAGCAGGCAGGCTTGCAGCCCCACGACCGACATGGTCAGCGCCAGCGTCATCGCGTTCAACGAGAGAGTGATTCTCTCGATCGCGATCGGGCCCCCGACCAGCGCGAGCATCAGCCCAAGGCCGATGGCCAGCAACACCAGGCCGGGCTTGATCAGGAAGAAGTCGGCGCCGCCAACCAGCATCGCCTTTAGATTGGTCCAGCCGGCCGCCCAAGGAGAGAGCCATCCCGCGCGCTGATGATGACTTACACGGTTAGGGCGGTCGCGCAGGTAATTAACCGGCGTCTCGGCCGTTTGCAGGCCCAGACGCACCGCTTTGATCAGCATCTCCGAGGCGTATTCCCATCCCTGGGACTGCATCCGCATCGCGCGCAACGCTGAGAGCGTCGCACCGCGCATCCCGCAATGGATATCGGAAAAATGCGTGCCGTATATCAGATTCAGGATCGCGCCCGTCAGGGGTGTGCCGAAGTATCGATGTAGCGCCGGCATGGCGCCGGGTTGGATAGCGCCGGCAAAGCGCGATCCCATGATGAACTCGCAGCCTTGCTCAAACTTCTCGACAAAGCCGCTCAGTTCGCGGAAATCATAGGTGCAATCGGCGTCGCCCATCAGCACGTACCGGCCGCGCACAAAGGGAAGCGCGTCGATATAGGCCCGTCCGAGCCCGCGCCTGGGCGTCCTGAGCACGCGTGCGCCTCTGGCAAGGGCGATCTCTCCCGTGCGATCGCTCGAGCTGTCGACTATGATGATTTCGGCGGCGATCCTCGCTTTGTCGATTCCCACGCGGCACCAGTCGAGAAATTCCCCGACCACGGCCTCTTCGTCCATCGCGGGGATCACCACTGAAAGAAGCGGCGCGCAGGCCGTTTCGCCAGCCGGCACGCGCAAGACAATCTGATTGTCGTACGGAACTCGGATTTCACGCGTGCCCGGAACTTTTGAAACATCCATTGTGCTTACCCCCGCCGGAATAGCAGCGCTTCAGCGCCCCTCTTCACTTTGCCGTCGGTCCGCCGGTCGCCTGTTTGCGACAAATCGCGAACGTATTTAGGCCGCCCTTATGTTTGAATAACTTGATATCCTGCGGCCGAAAACCGGTTCTGACGAGCAAGGGCCATAAGTCGGACGGGTCATAGTACATTTTGTGATCGTTCATTTCGGCCTCCGGTGCAACCCCGAGACGGAAGGCGGCGAATTCCAGAAACCATTTCCCACGCCACGTCGGTACATTGATTAGAGCCACGCCGCCCCCCGCACAAATGCGGGCGAGATGCGACAGGGTATCGAGCGGTTCGAAAAGATGTTCGATAACGGAATTGCAGATCACGACATCTTGCGATCCATCCTCGAGCGGCGCCAACGAATCCGGCAATCGGCCCTCGAGCGCGGTGATCCTCGGTTCCTTCTTGAGATCCTCCGCTATCGCCAGATCCGCCAATGCCAGTGATCGCACCTGGGGCAGCAGCGTGCGTGCGAAGTGGGCGTTATAGCCGCAGCCGATATCGGCGACGCGCAATTGACGGAAATCGCGCACGGCCGACCTGATCTGACGACTCGAAAGCCAAAGGCCAAAGCGATCGACGAGGGTCGGCGAATAGCCAAGCCCGAACGGTTCGGTGCGGGTCATCGCTTTGCCGCTGCTGATTACTCAAATGTCGGGGCGGCTCCGGACACGGTTGGTCGCGGACCGTCGGTTCGGATCGCCAGCGGCGCCAACACGCCGTCGGAGGCAGCGGTTTTCCGCGAATAGATATAAAAAGCCCGGCCACGAAACATCTCCCTGAGTTCGCTCATACGTCCCGGGATATCGAGTGCGTAGATAACATCCTGGTCGCCAATGGCGATGCCGTTTCTGGTGAGATCCTTAGGGGTAAAGGGCAGGTATGCACCACCACCGGAGCGCACGATAACCACCGCATTGTGCAGCGTTTGCCCACGTACCTGGTCGTACATGTTCATGCGTGCGTTAACCACGTCCCGAAAAAAAAACGCAAAAACGACTGTCACTGATATGCAAGTCGCGAAATGGGCACTCAAAAGTGTGCCGGCAAACACAGCCCGTTTCGGCTCGCTTTTATTTTCAAGCACCGGCGTCAGTAGCGAGACGATAGTCAAAACCAGGAAGGGATAGCCAATTATGTACATTCGCGGCCCGTACCGGTTACCACCTAACCCGACATATAGCAGATAGGCCGCGACGACCCATGGAAAGATAAAATCCAAAAGGCGAAGTTGCCGTGTTTGATATTTCCATATAAAAGCGGCTACATACCCAATCACCAGCATCCACGAAGTCCAGCGCGCAAGGTCGATCATGTTGAAGACCGCAAAGGACAATTGCATTAATGGCGTGGTTTGATGGCCATTTTCATAGCTCGGAAACAGACCCAGCTTAAACTTTGGATAGCCCCAAGTGGTTACCGGGGTCAACGCCGAGCCGGTAATGGCCAGCTGGGAGAGCAGCAGGACGGCAAGAAACGGGAGGCCGGCCGCGATGATCCACAGCGCTAATGCATAATGCGGTCGGCGGGCGACGCGCAGAAACTGAATGGCGAAGGGAATGGCGAACACAACCGCGTCGTAGCTGCGGATGAGGCCGACCATCCCCAGTGCCGCTCCGGCGCAGAGCGCATTCGAAACACTTGGGCGGTCTAAAAATTCGAGCATCGCCCAGCAGAACAGGATGCCCATCGTCGCACTCGGAACAACATTGAAATACGACGCCGCATTGAACAGGAAGAAGGGCGAACAGCCGACCAGCAAAACCGCTAAAATTCCTCCTAGAGATCCGTTCTGCCGTTGGCCGAGCTTCCACACGGCCAACAGAAGCACGGCTCCGACGATTGGACAGACCAGCCAGTAAGGCAGATAGAGCAATCGGCCGGCAGCGAGAACGATCGACCATCCCGGAGGGTATTCGCTGACCCATTTGCCGTCTTTCTCGAAAATATGGAGAAACGAAAAAAACTCATGATGCGGCGGAAGTGGGTTCCACAGCCGTCCGGCAAGGAAAGTTTCCGCTTCGTAGATATATCCGTACTCATCGGCTGAGTTGGGAAAGGCACGCAGGACCCACACCAATAGAAGGCTTGCCGCAAACAAGATGCCGATAATCAGGAACGCGGCGGTTCGTACCCCGACCGCCGGAATCGGAAGCCACCAGAGGAACCGCGACTTCGAGGTCGCGTTACGCATCCGAATCACGGCGGCGCCGAGCCAGCACAGCGAAATTCCCCAGATCACCAGCAGCGCCACATTCCTCCAGAAGGATCCACCGGCATTCTCCAGGTAGACGACCAGACCAGCCATTATTCCACCGGCATTCCCTAGATAACCAAAAACGATAAGATTCTGCTGAAGGCCGCCGTTTCGAAAAGATCCGGCGTCCGGCGCGCCGCCGGCCACTCTGAAAAGGCTATATACGGCTCGATTTCAACCGTCTCATCAGTTGAAAGAGGCGGCACCCGTTACCATCGATAACGATATTCCGACTCGGCGCAAGGTAAAATGAAATCTATGTGACGCGGTGATGGCAAGCGCGCTCGCGACCGCGATCATTCAGCTCCGGGTGATCACCACCGAACCGTCGAAGTCGAAGCTGAAATCCATCTCATGAACGCCGGCTTCGGTCATCACCGAGCGCAACCTTCGGCGGTCATGTGTGTGAAACAGCAGGAAGCCGCTCCCGCCGGCGCCGACCAGCTTACCCCCGGTTGCGCCACCGCGAACGAGCGCAAGCTCGTATAGTTGATCGATCCGGCCGCTGCTCATACCCGACGAACGCGTCCGCTTACGCAGCCAGTGCTGGTGCATCAGCTCGCCAAAGCGGGAGGTGTCGCCGGCCTCCAAAGCACCTTTTATTTGATAACCGAGCTCCTTGACGAAATGCAGGCCTTCCAGCATCTGGGCGTCGCCTTGCAAGGATTTCTGTTGCTGATCCTGCAGCAGCACATTGGCCTGTCTCGTGTAGCCGACGAAGAACAGCATCAGCGAATCGCGCAGCTCGTGAAGCTTGGCTTCGCCGATCCGCAGCGGCGTCACTACAGTGGTATCATCGGGCCGATATTCCTGGCAGGTCAGCCCACCATAGGCGGCAATATAATGATCCTGCTTGCCGACCGGCTCGCCGAGGCGGTTCATTTCGATCTCTATCGCTTCACAGGCCAGGGTCTCAGCGTCTACCGGCTGCCGCTTATAGGCATGCATCGCGTGCATCAAGCCGACAAGAAAACTGCCGGAAGAGCCAAGGCCAGTCCCGGCGGGCACGTCGGCGACGCTGACGATCTCAATTCCACGTTCTATTTTGTGAAAACGGAGAGCCTCGCGCATCAGCGGGTGGCGAATGCCATCGTAACTCTCGGCGTGCTCAAATTCGGAGTACTTCAAAAAATAGCCGTCGAAGAAACTGCGATTGACCGTGATGTAGACATATTTATCGATCGCGGCAGAGATCACGAACCCGCCGAACTCGCGGTAATAGGACGGCAGGTCAGTGCCGCCCCCGCCGATCGAAATGCGCAGTGGGGTGCGGGTGATGATCATGACGGTCCTGCGCGCGATTGCTGCCGAAGAAACATATCGGTTTCGCGGATCCCGGCGGGTGACCCAATTTCGTAGAAGCGCTCGTGAACTTCGAAGCCGGCGAGAAGACCGCGGCGCACCAGGCCTCGATAGAGATCAGCCAGGTCGAAAGTGCGGTTCGCCGTCCAATCGTGCACGACGTTCGCGGCGAGAATGCCCAGACCATAGTCGATATGGAGCATCGCCGGCGTTCTATCGACTTTGTCGTAACCACGGATCACGCCGTCGACGAATTCGACGTTGCTGGTGTCCCACCGCCCGGCGTTGCGAAACACCGTCATCAGCGCGGGCAACCCGGCGCGTTCGAACGCTTGCTGGATCGGGGCAAACGGCGTCGGCAAGTAGCTATCGCCATACATTACGAAGAACCGGTCACCCAGCAACGGTAACGCTTTGCGGAGCGCGCCGCCGGTGCCCAGCAGCCTGTCTCCGTCAAAGGAATACCGCACATTGCAGCCGAATGTTCCACCATCGCCGACATATGCCTCGATTTGCTCACCCAAATAGCCTGCGCAGATGACAATTTCGCTAACGCCTTGGTAAACCAGAAGCCGCAGCTGGTGAGCGACGAACGGCTCACCCGCGACCTCGATCATCGATTTCGGTGTGGTAATCGTGGCCGGCCGAAGCCGCGTCGCCAACCCGCCCGCCAGCAACGCCAATGCCGGCCGGCGCTCAGATCCGGCCGGCTGTGGCATCCTCGATCAGCGCCAGCAGCGAGACGCGCAACGCGTCGCGGCTGCCGCGACGGCAGGTCCAGCCGAGGCGGCGTATCCGATCGGTGTTGAGGCGCACCACAGGGACGTCGCCCTTCCAGCCGCGATCTCCGCCCGAATATTCGACGCGCGGCGCAGCCGGCAAACCCAGGCATTCGACGGCAAGCTCGGCGATCTCGGTAACGGTGATGTAGTCGCCGGTCGCCACGTTATACGTATCGAAATCGGCAGGCGAATAACGCGCGGCGTGCAGCACGGCGGCGACGATATCAAAGACGTGGATATAAGACTTGCTTTGGCTGCCGTCGCCCATGACGGTGAGCCGGGTCGGGTTAGCGAGCAGCCGCCGGACAAAGTCGAAGCCGACGCCATGGGTCTGCCGCGGACCCACCACGTTGGCAAAACGAAAAGCGCAGCCGGTGAGACCGAACATCGCGCAGTAAGCGGCGATCAACGCCTCGCCCGCCAGCTTGCTTGCGCCGTAGGTCGAGATCGGCAGCAACGGCCCGTAATCCTCATGCGCCTCCAGCGCGCCGAGGTCGCCGTAGACCCCGCTCCCTGACGCGTACAATATGCGGCGCGCCCCGATCCGACGCATTGCTTCGACCACATTGTTGGTCAGCAGGGTTCCCTGATAGAAATCGACTTCTGGCTCGGTCGCGGCGCGCGCGATATCCGGGTTCGAGGCGAGGTGAATGACGACATCGTGTCCGGCCATCGCTTCTGTTAGCCGGCGCAGATCACCGACATCGCCCCGCACCACCCGCAGTCGTCGATCGCTCGAATGCTGTTCGCTGTGCCACTCCCGGCCCGACGAGAAATTATCGAACAGCGTGACCGCAGCAACGCTACGGTCGCCGAGCAAATGGTCAACGAAATGGCTGCCGATAAAGCCAGCGCCGCCGACAATAAAGTAACGATCGCCGAGGTCGGCGCGTTTAACTAACTCGGACATCGGCGTCGATTACGGTAGTCGATCACTAAGCACCTTCTTATAAGGTTTGCGAACGCGACACAAGCAACGGCGATGCGATACGTTCCGACCACAGACTTCGACCCCCTGTTATGGCTTGAATGCAAAGGGGGCGAAAACGGAAAGCGCCCGGCGGACTTCCATCGGCGAGCCGATGCTCCACACCTTGTGGATCAAAAGCACATAGTGGCTGACAAGAATGCCGAGCACGCACAGGCCCACGGCTGCGATGCGCATCCGCTTGCGCGACCCTTCGGACGACTCGGCGGCCGTGAGGGAAACCGACCGGTATCCGACGACCGCGGCCAATGTCATGAACGGCGCCAAGTCGAAGCGATAGCGCAGGGCAAGACCACTCGCCATAAATATCATCGCGACAGCCGAAGCGTTACCGATCAGCGCAAGGCGCAGGATCGCCACGCTGTCGGTCGGCAGCAGCGGCCTCGTCCAGAGGCGGTAAAGGCCGATGCCGGCGAGGAGGATGGTGAGCGGGTTGGTGAGGAGCGGGATGATCGGCGGTGCCTCGATGGCGACGTACCGGGCGTGAAGATAAGCGCCGAACGGCGGCACGCTCTTCAGCAGATAGGGGATGCCGGTCGCATAATAGAGTGCCCCGATCCACATCCGACCAAGGTTCAAGTCACCGTAGTTCTCAAGCGCGGCAAGACGGGTGGGATTATGTCGAATCCAGTAGTTGTAATGGAAGTTGCCGAAACTGAGCGGATTGCCCCAGCGTTCGAAATTGACCACGCTAACCGCGACACCAAGGAGTCCCAGCACAACGACCGGCCATAAGACAGACCGGTCACGCAACAGCGCTGCTATCGCCGTCCCAATGCCTCTCAGGTTGGCCGACAATCGCCACTCGCCTTCATGCCGGCGCCACGCTGTCCACATGACCAAAAGCACCGTCCCGAGATACAGCGCGACGCCGATCGTTGGCCGGGTATTGATCGCTAGCCCGGCAAGAACCGCCATCGACACCAGATCGCGGCTACGAAGTCCGGTCCCGCCAAGAGCAGCCCCCAGGACGATCAAGTTGAACGCGGCAGCCATGGCCGCCGACCACAAGATCGGTTCCAGATATATATAGGCCGTCCCAAGAATATAGAGCTGCGGACCGCTGAACACCGCCGCCGCCGCCATCACGGTCAGAGCCCAGGGCAACCGGCTCCCAGGCAGGAGGCTGTTATGGGCAATCAGCAGCATCCGCAATTGGAGGGCCACAAAGATGACCACTGCCGTCAAGCAGGAAACCCGGGCGAGCTCGACCGTCGCAACATCGGTGAAAGGCATTGCCACAAGTCGTAGCAGCGCGGGAAATATGCCGAAATACGAATATGTCTTTCCGTTCCGGGTGAACGCTTCGTAGTCAATAATGCTGCGATCGACGGTGAATTCGCCGTGCAGCAGATGCACCAACATGTTGTCAAAGACTCGGCTAAACATCTCCGGCGCAAAAAGCTCGAAGGTGCCGTTGCTCAGCAGAAACAGGTAATAGACGGCGATAACCACGAGCAAGCCGGCAAAGACCGTCCGACGAGACAACAGTGCACCCAATCGCTCCCCGCTATCGACCCGGGCAGCGCGGACATCAAATCTCACCATGCTCCTGTCAACCCTATACGGGGTTGATTGACAAGCTGGAAAAGGCGGGTCGGAGTGATGCCGCGCCGGGACACAGGCTTATGACGTCCCCCGATTTTGCCGCTTGGGGCCGCCGAGCGCCGCTGCCTTCGGCCGGGGATGTTGACCTGCCAGGATACCTGCGCAAGTCCCGCCAACGGGATGCGAGCCGAGCCAGCCTACGGTGTGTGCTTCGCCAGGATCTCTTTAACACGCGCCTTTGCCGGCGTCAGCGCCGGTTCGGTCTTCCACTCCGGTATGAACTCGCAGTTCGGCAGCAGCTTCGAGAGCTCCTCGGAAATCGGCCAAGGATGCGCCTCGTCGTTGCCTGCCAAAACCATGCATGGCGTACGCACTGTCTTTACGAAGTCGCGGTCGGCGCAATAAACGAAACCCGGGGCATAGAGGTTCCGGCAGAACGCGTCGAGCACCGGCTGGGTGGCTTCCGGGTGGTCGGTCAGCGTTTCGGCCCAGCCGTCGAACCGGACGGGGCGGCCCGGCGCCATCGGGCCGACGCGTCCGATCGGCTGCGCCAGAACCGCACTGGCGATGCGCTCGGGTTGCTTTTTGAGCATGTTGATGATGAACGACCCGCCGATGCACTGGCCGTAGAGATGGCATTTGTCGATGCCGAGGTGATCGAGGAGGGCGATGTGATCGGCGGTGTAACTATCCCAACCGTCCTGCGCGGTGATCGGAGCGCGAGACTGGCCGCCGGCGTTGCGCTGATCCATCGCAACCACGCGGAAATTGGCCGCGAACTCTGTGGTGGGGTTGATCGGCGCGGAAGGCTGGCCCCAGACTGCGATCACCGATTGCAGGCCGGCGGGGGCAAAGGTGAGGATCGGAAACCCGCGGCCGAACTCCTCGTAGTAGAGGTGAGCGCCGTGATGGTCAAAACTCGGCATATCGGCGTCCTTTCATGTTGGAAAGCAAATCGTCCAACCCATTTCCCGGCAAGACAGCCGCTATTCGCACCGCGGTCAATGCTGAACGCAACACCGGACACTCCGGGGTCAGGCTGGCGTCGGCGCCTCCGGGTGGAGCAATCCGGCGTCGCGAAGGTCAGCCCACAATCGGGCCGGGATCGGATGGCGCAACAACTCCAGATTGGCGTGAAATTCGGCGACATTGCGCGGGCCGGGGATGATCGCCGCCACAGCCGGATGGGCGAGCGGGAATTGCAACGCCGCCGCCGCAAGTGGCACCCGATGGCTGTCGCAGACTGCTTTGATGGCGTCGACCCGCGCGACGATTTCGGGCGGCGCGGCCCGGTAGTTCCAGGTGTCGCGCCCGGCGAGGATGCCGGAGTTCAACGGGCCGCCGACCACGATCGATGTGCCGGCCTCAAGGCATTTCGGCAGCAAGTCATCAAGCGGCGCCTGTTCGAGCAAGGTATAGCGGCCGGCGAGGAGGAATGCGTCCCAGGCGCCCCAATGCATGGCCTCGATCAACACCTCGTGTTCGTTGACCCCGATACCGATCGCCCGCACCGCGCCGCCGCTTCGCAAGCTTTCGAGCGCGCGATAGCCGCTGTCGCGCAATGTATCCATCAGCCGTGGATGAGCCTCGTTGCCGTGCGTCATTGTGCCGATGTCATGCACCTAGAGAATGTCGATCCGCGCCAAACCAAGCCGCTGCAGACTGTCCTCGAACGAGCGCATGATCCCATCGTACGAGTAGTCGTAAATCGGATCGAATGGCATTGGGGGGCCATGTGTCCCGGCCTCGGCGGGCATCGGGTGCGGACGGAGCAGACGTCCAACCTTCGTCGACAGCACCCATTCGTCGCGCGGTTCCGCGCGCATCGCATCGCCGACGCAACGCTCGGCCTGGCCAAAACCGTAAAAGGGTGCGGTGTCGATATAGCGCACCCCGGCGGCCCAGGCGGCGCGCACGATGGCTTCGGCTTCGCGGCGGCTGACCTCGACGCGACTACCCCCGAGGGTCGCGCAGCCGAGACCCAGCGGCGTAACTTCGAGCGAGGTCCGTCCGATCCTGCGCTTCTCGAAAACAGCCATCGTGCCATCTCCCATTCTCCGCATATGTCCTGTGGCCCCCGATCATACTCTACGATATGAGGAGCTACGATTAACCCCGACCTTATTATTGTTCGGAAGGAGCGAGGCTCTCCCCGGCCATCAATGATCGCGCGCGGCTTCGTATTCCCGGTATCTGATATTCAAATCCTTAGACGATGACGAACATCTACGTCGATGCTGATGCATGTCCGGTGCGCGAGGAGGTCTACCGCGTGGCGGCACGCCTTCGGCTCGAGGTTTTTGTCGTCTCTAACGGCTCGCGTCCGATCCGGCCGCCGGCCGGCCCAAATGTGAGCATGGTTTTGGTCGGCGACAACGCGGACGCGGCCGACGACTGGATAGCGGAGCGCATCACCACTGAGGACGTCTGCGTCACCTCCGATATCCCGTTGGCGTCACGTTGCCTCAAGAAAGGGGCGCGGGTCGTCTCCTCTACCGGAAAGCACTGGACGTTGGCGAATATCGGCGATGCTCTCGCGGGTCGTGAAATATCTCGGCACCTACGGGAACTTGGAACGAACACCCGCGGGCCAGCCCCGTTTACCAAGCGGGACAGGTCCCGGTTCCTCAGCGCGCTCGATGCGGCCGTACAGGCCGCATTGCGAGAGGCGGTCCGTTGACCGGCGCCGTCCCGCTCGACCCGCCCTAGCCAGGGGCTCAAACCGCCTGCGCAATCTGTTTCATCCCGGTCTCCGAGGCGCGCACAATCATATCGAGCAGGCGATGGCGGGCGACAGCCGCATCGAACCCGGGTCTGGCCGATGTGCCGTTGCGGATGCCTTCGGCCAGTCTGAGGTAAAGCTGCGCGACATTGTACGGAGAGCCCGGGGGCACCTGGTCCGGCACCCAGCGGTATTTGCCAGGAACCGGCAGATCGGCGAGTGCAGCGCCCTCGCCCTGCGCTCCTTTCACGGTCAGCTCCTGGCGCTGCATCGAGGTGCGCGATGTGGCGGCGAGTACGAGGTCGCCCGCTTCCCCGTGAATCTCGAACAGGAAGTCGGTCCCGCGCGCCATGCCGCCGCGGATCTGGAATGACACGACCGCTCCATCCCCGATAATGCCATTGACGACGAGCTGGTCTGGCGCGGTCTTTGCGACGATCTCGCCGGTTGATTCGAGCGGGATGTGGTCGCGCTGACTGACGACGAAAGCGGTAAGTTGGCGAAATTCTCCGAGGCAATGGCAGAGCGCATCAACCGTGTGGCCGCCGGTAATCGTCAGTAGGTTGGCGCCATTGGCCCGGTCGGCTTGGTAGGCCCGGTCGATCGTGGCTCCCCAGTTCGGCGCGCACGCGATCATTGTCGCCGTCAGAACCCGCCCGACATAGCCCTGGGCGACCAAAGCCTTGACGTAATTGATCGCCGGGGACATCTGGCCCTGAAGTCCGACCGCATGCCGGATCCCCCGGCGGTCGGCGGCATCGAGCATTCGGACCGCTTCGGCGGTATTGCGGCCGAGCGGCCACTCGCAATAGACGTGCTTTCCGGCCTCGATCGCGGCCATGACCAGCCGGTAATGATCAGGCACCTTCACGCTGACCGTGACCAGATCGACATCGGGGTGTTGTGCCAGCTTTTCGGGATCGGAGAACGCCATCGGAACCCGGAAATGCCTGGCCGCGGCCTCGGCCGACTCCTGCCGGGTCGTGCAGACCGCAGCGATCTCAAATTCCGGAAGAGCTTGCAGAGCAGGGATATGCGCGATCGAGGCAAATCCACGGTTCGGACTGACCCCGACGATGCCCACGCGGATCTTGCCGTTCGTTGCCATGAGGTTTCTCCTTAGATCTCCGCGTGCCCGCCCAGCATCCGGATCGGACGATCCGGCGTAACAGGCTCGCAGGTCAAGTGCGCCTAACCGAAATTTGGCGTCGGCTCGGCGAATTGCGCCGCGCCTTACGCCAGCTCTTGGACTAGGCTGCTGGCGCACCCATTCGTTCCGTCAGCTCAGCCGGAGACGAGAGATGACACTGCCCGAATCAAGCCTTTTTCGGTTCACCCCCGATCTGAGCATCTGCCGCATTCTAAATGGGATGTGGCAGGTTTCGGGCGCCCATGGCGCCATCGACCCGGCCCGGGCAGTCGAGGAGATGTTCACCTATCACGATGCTGGATTTACCAGCTGGGACCTCGCCGATCACTATGGCCCGGCCGAGGATTTGATCGGCGAGTTCCGGTGCCGCTTCGCCACGAGCCGCGGAGCCGAGCGGCTGGCCGAGATCCAGGCGTTCACCAAATGGGTGCCTTATCCCGGCCGGATGACAAGGCGCGCCGTCGAGGAAGCGGTCGGCATCTCGCGGCGCCGAATGGGTGTCGACTGTCTCGACCTGCTCCAGTTCCATTGGTGGGACTACGCCGACGCGGGCTACCTCGACGCGCTCAAGCATCTCGCCGATTTGCGTGACGAAGGCCAAATTCGCCACCTCGCCTTGACCAATTTCGACACCGAACGACTGCGGGTGATCGCAGATCACGGCATCGGCGTCGTCTCGAACCAGGTGCAATACTCGCTGGTCGATCGTCGGCCCGAAACGAGGATGGCGCCGTTCTGTTACGATCACGAGATTACATTTCTCGCCTATGGCACCTTGCTCGGGGGACTGCTGTCGGAGAAATATCTCGGCCGCGCCGAGCCGCAGCGGTCCGAGCTCAACACCGCCTCCCTGCAGAAATACAAGAACATGATCGACGCCTGGGGCGGCTGGACCTTGTTTCAGGAACTCCTCGCGGTACTGAAAGACATCGCCGACAAGCACCGGGTGGGCGTCGCTAATGTCGGCGTCCGCTATGTCCTCGATCGTCCATCAGTCGCCGGCGTGATCGTCGGTGCCCGGCTCGGCGTCGCCCAGCATCTGGCCGACAATACGCGCGTCTTCGGCTTTGCGCTCGATGATGGCGATCTGGCGCTGATCGAGGCGGTTCTCGCCAAATCGCGAGACCTGATGACAGTTATCGGCGATTGCGGCGACGAATATCGTTAGCGGCCGAATGGAACCCGTTGTGACCACGATCCGATTGGGGCCGAGGACGGGATGAGCGTCATCCCGTTCGAGCAGACCGGCGTTCGTGGCTTTCTGCATCGGCCGGACCGCGCGGGCGCGCACGCTTTGGTGCTGACCCACGGCGCCGGCGGCAATTGCCGTGCGCCGTCATTGATCGCGGCCGCCGAGGCCTTTTGCGCCGAGGGTGTGGCGGTGTTGCGCTGCGATCTGCCGTTTCGCCAGCGGCGGGGACGGGGCCGCCGTCTCCCTCGACGGCCGCTGCGGATCGCGAGGGCCTGCGCCGCGCCGTAGAGGCGATGCGCGCGCTGACGCCGGGGCAGATATTTCTCGGCGGGCAATCTTATGGCGGCCGCCAGGCCACGATGCTGGCGGCAGATGAACCCGAGCTGGTGGCGGCGCTGCTGTTGTTCTCGTATCCGCTGCACCCGCCGGGTAAGCCAGACCGGTTGCGGATCGAGCACTTTCCCCGGCTGCGTGTCCGGGCGGTATTTGTCCAAGGCGCCGCCGACCCGTTCGGCTCGATCCCGGAGCTGCGCTCGGCGGTTTCGCTAATCCCGATGCCGACCGAGATCATCCCGATAGCGAGCGCCGGTCATGATCTGAAGCGCGGGCGTTTTAACTTTGGGCCGGTGGTCGCCGCGTTGTTGGCGCGACCCGTAGGTTGAGGACTGCGCCTCAGGCCTTTCGTCGGCGCTCGGTCTCGGGCGGCGCAGTCGGGGCTTCCGCCCTGACTTTACGGCGTTTCGGGGCTGTCGGAACTGCCGGCTGAGCCTCGGGCTCGGCCTTCGCACCCCGCCCGCCCGATACCGGCAACAACAACGGCGGCTGTCGCCGGTCGGCAGCCGGCCGCGGCCGTTTGGCCGATGATCCGGCGGCGGTCCTTTGCGGGGCGGAGGCCTCCTCGCGGGCGAGGCTGCGCTTCAGCGCGTCCATCAAGTTGACCACCTTGGGTGGCTCTTCGATAGAGTGCGGCGCCGCGGTCACCTCGCCCTTGAGCTTGCTGTCGACCAGCGCGCGCAATGCATCCTGATAGCGGTCGCGAAAGGCGGCAGGCTCGAATGTGCCGGACTTGCGCTCGATGATGGTCTCGGCGAGGGCCACTAGATCCGGGTCGATCTGCTCTTCCTGTTTGTGGGCAAATTCCGCCGGGCGAACCTCGTCGCTGCTGCGCAGCTGCGACATCAACAGCCCTTCGCCGCGCGGTTCGACCAGGACCGGACGCTCGCGGCCCGACATCGTGATGCGGCCGAGACCGACCTTGTTGGTGTGCGCCATCGCCTCGCCGATCACCCGGAAGGTTTCGGCCGCAAGTTCGCCCTCGGGATAGACGTAATAGGGGGCATCGAGATAAAGCGGATCGACCTCGTCGCGGCTGACGAAGCGGTCGAGATCGATGATCTTCGACGACTCGACCTGCAATTCCTTCAACTCGTCGTCATCGATCGTAACGTAGCGGTCGCGATCGAATTCGTACCCTTTGACGATCTGGTCCCGGCCGACTTCTTCGCCGGTCTTGGAGTCGACAAGACGCTGTGAAAGCCGGTTTCCGGTCTTTGAATTAAGCTGATTGAGCCTGATCCGCTTCACTTCGGTCGTCGCCGGGGTCAGATAGACCGGGCAGGTGACGAGAGAAAGACGCAAAAACCCGCTCCAACTCGCGCGCGGCATGCCGAACTCCTATATTGCCGCCTTAGAATGCACATTATGTGGCGCTCCGCAACGTCGCGGCCAGCGTCAACCAAACGTCAACGCTTCCACCGATCGATCGCTCCCATGGCGCTCACCGAGTACAGACGGAAACGCGATTTCGCGAAGACGCCCGAGCCGGCAGGCGTCGTGGCGCGCAAGAGCGCAGCACGGCCGCTGTCGTTTGTGATCCAGAAGCATGCCGCGCGCCGGCTGCATTACGATTTCCGACTTGAGCTCGACGGTGTGCTGAAGAGCTGGGCGGTGCCGAAGGGTCCGAGCCTCGATCCTGCCGAAAAGCGCCTGGCGGTCCATGTCGAAGACCACCCGCTCGAATATGGCGGGTTCGAGGGGGTCATTCCCGAGAGGCAATACGGCGCCGGGACCGCGCTGATCTGGGATCGCGGGACCTGGACGCCGCTCGATCCCGACCCGGATGCGGCCTATGCGAAGGGCAATCTCAAATTCGCGCTCGACGGCGAGAAATTGCACGGCAAGTGGGCGCTGGTGCGGATGGGCGGAAAACATGCCGGCCGGCACAACGAGAACTGGCTGCTGATCAAGGAGCGCGACGCTGCGGCGATGCCGCAAAGCGGCGACGCGGTCGTTGTCGACAACCCTCGCAGCGTTGTGACCGGCCGCGCGCTTGAAGAGATCGCCGCCGATCGCGACCGGGTCTGGGGACCGAACGGCGAAGAACGGGGCCCCACGGCTTCCGGCCCGGATCCGCAAGACCGCCTCGCGCGCGTTCCCGGCGCCAAAAAGGGGCGGATGGCGACCGACCCCAAGCCGCAACTGGCGACCGCGGCCGATCAGGCGCCGGACGGATCCCAATGGTTTCACGAGATCAAATATGACGGCTATCGGCTGCTCGCCCGGGTCCGCGACGGAAAGGCGCAGCTGTTGACCCGCAACACCCTCGATTGGACGGAAAAGTTTCCGGCGCTTGCCGCTAGGCTCGCCGAGCTGCCGGTTGCCGCCACGCTGATCGACGGCGAGATCGTCCATCTCGAACCGGACGGCACGACCGATTTCGGCCACCTGCAGGACGCGATCTCCAACGAACGCACCAATCCGCTGGTCTTCTATGCGTTCGATCTGCTCCACCTCGACGGCTACGACCTGACCGGGGCTGCGCTCGAAGACCGCAAAGCGCTGCTGGCCGACCTCGTTCCGCCCCACTCCACCGGCATGCTGCGCTACAGCGATCACCAGGTCGGCCGCGGTCCCGAGCTGCTTCGCCACGCTTGCGCCTATGGCCTGGAAGGCATCGTCTCCAAACGCCGCGACCGGCCGTATCGGCCGGGGCGCAGCAACGATTGGGTCAAGGTCAAATGCGCCAACCGCGACGAGTTCATCGTAATCGGCTTCACCGACCCCGCCGGCGGGCGGCAGGGCTTGGGCGCCCTGCTGCTCGGCTACTATGACCGGCGGGGCGGCCTGCAATATGCCGGCCGCGTCGGCGCCGGCTTCGCCGACGCCCAACTGTCGGCGCTTAGGGCGCAGCTCGAACCGCTCGAGCGCGCTAACGCCCCGGTCGTGGCATTGCCCAAGGGCGCTTCGCTCAAGGGGGTGCATTGGACCCAACCCGCGCTGGTCGCCGAGGTGCGCTATGGCAACTGGACGGCCGACAAGGTGTTGCGGCACGCGGCCTTTGTGGCGCTGCGCGAGGACAAGAAGGCGGCCGAGGTCGTGCGCGACACCGACATGCCGACGCCGATCGTCCCCGCAGCGGCGGCAAAGCCGGTGACTTCGCGGCGCACTGCCCGCGACGGCAGCACCGAATTCGAAGGGGTGAGGCTAAGCAACCCCGATCGCGTCCTCTATCCGGAAGAGGGCATCACCAAACTCGATCTGGCGCGCTATTACCGCGACATCCGCGACTGGGCTTTGCCCGAGCTGGTGCAACGGCCGTTGAGCGTGGTGCGCTGCCCGACCGGCCTCGGCGGCGAGACTTTTTTCCAGAAGCACGCCGGCGCCGGCACGCCCAAGGCGATCGTGCCAATAAAGATCGATGGCGAGACCCACCTCGCGATCGAGGATTTGGCAGGGCTGGTCTCGCTGGTTCAGATCGGCGTGCTCGAAATCCACCCCTGGGGCTCGACCATCGACAATGTCGAGCAACCCGACCGGATCACCTTTGATCTCGACCCGGATATCGGCCTGCCCTGGTCGCAGGTTACCGCCGCCGCGCTCGAAATCCGTGACGCGCTCGAAGGCTTCGGGCTGCAGAGTTTCGCCAAGACCACAGGCGGCAAGGGATTGCATGTCGTCGTCCCGCTTACCCCGGAACTCGACTGGGATCAGGCCAAAGGCTTCACCAAGGCGCTGGCCGATCACATCGCGGCGCGACACCCGCAGCGCTACACCACCAACCAATCGAAGCGGGCGCGGCAAGGCCGGATCTACATCGATTATCTTCGCAATGCCCGAGGCGCCACCGCGATCGGCGCCTATTCCACCCGCGCGCGGCCGGGCGCGCCAATTGCGACCCCGCTGTTCTGGCGCGAGGTCGAGGAAGGAGTCCGGCCCGAAGGATTTACCGTCGCGACCGTCCCCGTTCGCCTCACCGCGCTGAAGTCGGACCCCTGGGCCGAGATCGGCACGGTTCGGCAGACGATCACTCGGGCGGTGCTGCGCAAGCTCGGCCTGTGAGCCCGCTTGCCCGAAGGTTGTTGCTACGCGCCGACCCAGCTCAGGTAATCCTTGGTCAGCGCCGCGACCGCCGCGTCGTAAAGGCGCTTTCCCGCTTCGGGAGTCGCCAGGGCCGAGTTGGAGCCGATGCGGCCGTCCGGAAAGTTGCGGCGATAGTCCGCCGCGTCGGAGAAGTCGCCGCGCGGCGCGATGACCGGGTCGAGCGGCGCCGATTTGATCGCCTCGGGATAGGCAAACTGGGTGACCGCGACCTCGCTCGGCGTCGCGTGGCTGCCTTCGGCATCGCCGTAAAGTTCCTTGGCGATCTGCCCGACGCCTTCGCCCTGCCACCAGTTTCTGAGCCGGCATTTGACCGGCGCGACGCTCCCCGCCGGCGCCAAGCTGCGGGTCGCGTAGATCTCGGAAAACGCGGCGGCAACGGTGGCAATGTTCCCGCCATGCCCGTTGATGAAATAAAAGCGCTCAAAGCCGTGTCCGGCCAGGGATTCGACGATGTCGCGCAGCACTGCGATCAGGGTGCTCGGCCGCAAGGTGATCGAACCGGGAAAGCCGAGATGGTGCTGCGCCATGCCGACCCCGATCGTCGGCCCGACCAGCGCCGGTGCGGCCTCGCCGACGCCGCGGGCGATAACTTCGGCGCAGATCGCATCGGTGCCGATCACCCCGACCGGGCCATGCTGCTCGGTCGAGCCGATCGGCAGGATGATGCCGCGGCTCGTCTGGAGATAGGCCTCGACTTCCGGCCAAGTCTGCAAGTGCAGCTGCATATTCTCTCCCTCCTGCCGCTGCGGCGCTATTCGACAGACGACGAGGACTTTGCCTCGATACCCACGTAATCGTCATCACCGGGCTCGTCCCGGTGATCCACGCCCTTCCGCCGCGGCCGAAGGCGTGGATGGCCGGAACAAGTCCGCCCATGACGGGCTGCGGCTGCTGCCGACGGTCTAGCCCGACCCTGCTGCTTTCGCCGCGCTCGCGGGGGCCGGCAAAGGCGGTGACGACGCCGTGCAAGGTGCGCAATTCCTGCTCGGTGCATGCGCGCGCTGGAACAGGCTGCGCAGATTGCGCACCATGCTCGGGCGGCTTTCGCGGTTGCGCAGAAAGCCGTTCCTGATCAGCTCCTCTTCGAGATGCTCGAAAAAATTCAGCAGCTCGTCCTTGGTCGCCGGCCGGCTCAGCCCGGTGTGCAGGGTCTCGGACGGCGCCTCGGCGCCGGCGGTGAACCATTCGTAGCCGACGATCATCACCGCCTGGGCGAGGTTCAGCGACGAAAAGCCGGGGTTGAGCGGCACCGTCAGCACCGTGTCGGCCAGGGTCATATCGTCGTTCAGGAGCCCGGTGCGCTCCGGCCCGAACAACACGCCGCACGGCTCGCCTGCCGCCAGATGGGCGCGCATCTCGCCGGCCGCCTGACGCGGCGTGACCTCGCGCCGGACCATGCCGCGGTCGCGCGCGGTCGCCGCGTAGACATGGACGAGATCGGCGATCGCGGCCGGGATGCTCGGGTACAACCGCGCCTTGTCGAGCACGGCATCGGCGCCGCTCGCCGCGGCGATCGCCCTGTCCGAGGGCCAGCCGTCGCGCGGCCGCACCAGCCGCAGATCGTCGAGCGCGCAGTTCATCATCGCCCGCGCCGCGGTGCCGATATTCTCGCCGAGCTGCGGCTCGACCAGGATGATCGCCGGCCCGCCCGCCACCGCCCGGCGCCGATGATCGGTCCCGGCCATGCTCAGTCCTTGCGCCACCAAGTGGTGGTGCCGTCGGGCTTGTCTTCGAGCAGGATGCCCTCGGCCGCGAGCGCGGCGCGGATCCGGTCGGCTTCGGCGAAGCGGCGCTGCCGGCGCGCCGTCGCGCGCAGCGCGATCTGCTCCTCGATCCGCTTGGCATCGGCCTGGGCGCTGCCCCGCAGCCAGCTCGAACGGATTGTGTTCGAGCAAGCCCCATCAGCCGGCCGCCCCGCTCGAGCGCCCGCTGCAAGGCCGAGCGCTCGGCATCCGAACTCGTCCGGTTGATCGCGCCGGTCGAGCTCGTGCAGCCGGGTCAGCGCGAGCGGCGTGTTCAGATCGTCGTCAAGCGCATCCTGCACCGGCCGCAATGCCTCGTCGGCCTCGCCGAACCGCTCGAACACCGGGTCGCGCGACAGGGTCAGCGCGCGGTAGAAGCGGTCGAGGCTCTGCCGCGCCTGGCGCAACTTCTCGCTCGTCCAATCGAGCGGGTCGCGGTAATGCGCCGCAGCAGCGCCAGGCGGATCGCCTCGCCCGGCGCGTCGTCGAGCAACTCCCGCACGGTGAAGAAATTGCCCGCGGACTTCGCCATCTTGGCGCCGCCGACGGTCAGCATGCCGTTATGCATCCAGTAGCGCGCGAAGGGCGTGCCGGCATGGGCGCACACGCTCTGCGCGATCTCGTTCTCGTGGTGCGGAAAGATCAGGTCGAGCCCGCCGCCATGGATGTCGAAGGTCTCGCCCAGATGTATCCTCGCTCATCGCCGAGCATTCGATATGCCAGCCGGGCCGGCCGCGCCCCCACGGGCTGTCCCAGCCGGGCTGTCCGGCGTTCGACGGCTTCCACAGCACGAAATCGCCGGGGTCCTCCTTGTAGGGCGCGACCTCGACCCGGGCGCCGGCGATCATGTCGTCGCGGCTGCGGCCGCGACAGCGCGCCGTATTCGGCGTAGGAGGCGACCGCGGAACAGCACATGGCCCTCGGCCGCATAAGCGTGGCCCGAGGCGATCAGCCGCTCGATCATCGCGATCATCTGCGCGATATATTCGGTCGCGCGCGGCTCGACATCGGGCGGCAGGTTGCCGAGCGCCGCCATGTCCTCGTGAAAGATCGCGCGTGGTGCGGCGGGTCAGCGCGTCGATCGGCTCGCCGTTCTCGCGGGCGGCGGCGATGATCTTGTCCTCGACATCGGTGATGTTGCGGACATAGCGCACATGGTCCTTGCCGTAGGTGTGGCGCAGCACCCGGTAGAGCACGTCGAACGCCACGACGGCGCGGGCATTGCCGATATGGGCGAAGTCGTAGACCGTCGGCCCGCAGACATACATGCGCACGTTGTTCGGATCGAGCGGTTCGAACGCCTCCTTGCGGCGGGTCAGCGAATTATAGAGAGTGAGCGGCATGGCGAACGGGGTAGCAGATTGCGCCCCGTCGGTCCATGCGGTCGCGCTAGAGCGGGCTAACGCGGCAAGCGAGGAGAAAACGATGAAGTTCGGCATTTTCTATGAGCTGCAATTGCCGCGTCCGTGGGAGGCGGGTGGCGAATTGCGCCTCTACCAGAACGCGCTCGACCAGGTCGAGCTGGCCGACCGGCTCGGCTACGACTATGCCTGGGAGGTCGAGCACCACTTCCTCGAGGAATATTCGCATTCGCCGGCGCCCGAGGTGTTTCTCGGCGCCGCGAGCCAGCGCACCAAGCAGATCCGCCTCGCCCACGGCATCATGCAATTGACGACGAGCCCGCCGGCGCGGGTCGCCGAGCGCATCGCCGCACTCGACCTCGTCAGCCGCGGCCGGGTCGAATTCGGCATGGGCGAGAGCGCCAGCAGCACCGAACTCGAACCGTTCGGCCGCGCCTTCGAGGAAAAACGCGCGGTCTGGGAAGACGCGGTGCGCGCGATCATCCCGATGTTCAAGGATGGCGGCTGCGAATATCACGGCCCCTATTTCGATTTCCCGTTGCGCAATGTCGTGCCCAAGCCGGTGCAAAAGCCGCACCCGCCGCTGTGGTGCGCCTGCTCGCAACTGGAGACGATCGAGATGGCCGGGCGCCGCGGCCTGGGCGCGCTCGCCTTCCAGTTCCTCAGCGCCGAGGCGGCGCATGCCTGGGTCCACGCCTATTACAACGCCTTCACCAAGCGCCAGGAAAAGCTCGCCGATTATGTGACCAACCCGAATTTGGCGCTGACCAGCTATTTCATGTGCGCCGAGACCGACGAGGAGGCGCGCCGCCGCGCCGACGGCATCCCGTTCTTCCAGTTCGCGCTGCGCTTTTATGGCCTCAGCCCGACCCGCGAGCGGCCGAAGCCGGGCGAGGTCAATCTGTGGGACGAATACGAAAAGTGGAAGCGCGCCAACCCCGAGGGCCTTGCCCGCGCGCTGTCGGGCGGGCTGATCGGCTCGCCCGAGACGATCCGGCGCAAACTGCGGCGGTTCGAGACCTCGCATATCGACCAGGTGATCTTTCTGAACCAGGCCGGCAAGAACACGCACGAGCACATCTGCGAGAGCCTCGAACTCTTCGCCCGCGAGGTGATGCCCGAATTCCACGCCCACGAGCCCGAGCAGCAGGCCTGGAAACAGCAGGTGCTGAACCGCGAGATCGAACTCGAAGAGATCGACACCCAGCCCTACCGCGACCGCTACGGCCCCAATTCGGTGCAAGTCACCCGCGCCCAGGCGGCGGATTGAAAGCGAGCGTCAGATGTTCAAGCGGATCGACCATGTCGAGGTCGTCACCGATCAGCCAGACCGGACGGAGAATTTCTACACCGACGTGCTCGGGTTCAGGGTGAAAGCGCGCGATCGGATCGAGCGTCCCGGGCTCGGCGTGCCGATCGATCTCGTTTATTTGGAGCTCGGCGGCTCCGTGGTCGAGCTGATCTCGTATGACGGCGTCGCCGTCGATCCCTCGCCGCAGCGGGAGCATCTCGGCTATCGCATGATCGCGCTCGAAGTCGACGACATGCAGCAAGCGGCCGACTATCTGAAGCAAAAGGGGATCGACATCGTCTGGGGCCCGAGAATTACCGAAACTTATGCGAGGGCAGAGATCTGCGACCCCAACGGGTTCCATATCGAGCTCAGGCAATGGTTCCGCTGACGCCGGATTATATTGTGCGAAGAGCCGAATTCTTCTGGCAGAGGAACGCCATCGTGGCGGAACTCCTCATGTAGAGGACGTTGGTGAACTCACTACCGCCGCATCGGCGATTTCGAGCAGGGCGTTCAGCAGCACGGCGCAGCCGGCTGTCAGGTCTGCGGGTTTGGCGTCTTCGATCTCGTTGTGGCTGATGCCGCCGACGCAGGGAACGAACACCATCGCCGTCGGCGCGACGCGGGCCATGTAGACGGCGTCGTGGCCGGCGCCGCTGATGATGTCCTGGTGCGGTTAGCCCAGCGCCGCGGCCGCATCGCGCACCGCGGCGACCAGCGTCGGGTCGAACGGGGTCGGCGGGAAATACCAGAATTCCTTGACCTCGACTTCGAGCCCGCCGCTAGCCGCCGCGGCATCGTCGCAGGCTAGCCGCAGCTCGCGGTCCATCAGGCTCAGCACCGCGTCCTCGGGATGGCGGAAATCGACGGTAAAGAAAACCCGGCCGGGGATCGTGTTGCGCGAATTCGGGCTGACCTGGACAAAACCGACCGTGGCGCAGGCATAGGGCGCGTGCGCATGGCCGATCCGGTTGACCGCATCGATCATCCGCGCGGCGCCGACCAGCGCGTCGCGCCGCCGCGGCATCGGCGTCGGCCCGGCATGCGCCTCCTGGCCGGTGACGGTGATCTCGTACCAGCGCTGCCCTTGCGCGCCGGTGACGACGCCGATCGGCTTGTCCGAGCGGCTTCGAGGATCGGCCCCTGCTCGATATGCGCCTCGAAATATGCGGCGACCTTATGCTCGCCGACCGGCTCGGGACCGGCAAAGCCGATCCGTTCGAGCTCCTCGCCGAGTGTCACTCCGGTGATGTTGTCCGGCCGTTCAAGCCCGTAGGCGAGATCGAACACCCCGGCGAACACCCCCGAGCCGACCATTGCCGGCGAGAACCGCGAGCCTTCCTCGTTGGTCCAGGCGACGATCTCGATCGGCGCCTCGGTCTCGTAGGCCGAGATCGTTGAGGGTGCGGACGATTTCGAGCCCGGCCATTACGCCATAGGCGCCGTCGAACCGGCCGCCGGTCGGCTGGGTGTCGAGATGGCTGCCGGTCATGACCGGCGCCAGATTCGGGTTGTCGGCCGCGGCCGGCGGGCGAAGATGTTGCCGATCCGGTCGACCGTGACGGTGCAGCCGGCTTCTTCGCACCAACGGATGAACAGCCGTCGCGCCTCACCGTCGAGATCGCTGGCGGCGAGCCGGCACACCCCGCCCTTTGCCGTGGCGCCGATCCGGGCCAATTCCATCAGGCTCGCCCACAGCCGCTCGCCATTGACCTGAAGGTTCTGCATCCCGCCCCTCATTACTCGAGCTGCGCCAGCCTGCAATCCCTGACGATAACCCGCCGCCATCCTCGTCACCAACGGTCGCGGCGTACTCGGGCGGATTTGGGTCTAGCGCCGGAGCGGCCAGGCGAGGCTGAGTTCGTGCCCGTCGGGATCGGTTATATGGAAGAACCGCTCGCCCCATTCGGCGTCGCGCGGTGCGGTGTCGGGAGGGCAGCCGGCGGCGACGAGACGGGCGTGGAGCGCGTCGACATCGGAGTCGTAAAAGATGATCCGCCCCCATCATGACCAGCGCCGTTCTGCCGGCTGGGCGATCAGGTTAAGAAACGCGCCGCCGGCACTGAAGCTGGTGAAACCGGCATCCTCGCCGCCGTAAAGCATCTCGAACCCCAACAGCCGATAGAAGCGAACGGCGCGCCGCATGTCGTGGGTGGCAAGAGTTATGGCGCTGATGCCGGTGATCATTGCAGATCTCCATGGCGAGCCGGGAAGTGTATCCTGGCTACGGGTCGCAGGTGGAGAAACGGTCATGTATGTCGGCACGCAGATCAAGCCGCGGGACGATTCCGATTACCGCATCTGGGCGCAGCTCGGCGTCACCCATGTCTGCGTCGACCCGCCGGGCGATCCGCATGATTGGAGCCTCGACGACCTGCGGACGCCATCGCGAGCATGTCGAGTGGTTCGGCCTGTCGCTCGACATGGTGCAGTTGCCGATGGCCTCGCGCCCGATCGAGGAGCAGGAAAGTCCGCACGTGCTGCTGGCGCAAGGATCCGGAGCGGCAGCGCGAGCTCGACAGCATCTGCGGCTCGATCGAGCGGATCGCCGCGGCGGGCATCGCGGCAGCGAAATACAATCTGAACCTGATCGGCATTCCCCGCACCGAGGAGCCCGGGCGAGGCGGCTCGCGCAACGCCGCGTTCCGCTGGAGCAGCGCCGACCAGGCCGCGCCGCCACCGCCGCCGGCATGGTCACCGAGGACGAGAACTGGGAACGGATCGATAATTTCCTGGCCGCGGTGGTGCCGGTCGCGACCGCAGCAAAAGTGCGGCTCGCCTGCCATCCGCACGATCCCTACACGCCGCCCGGCTATCGTGGAGTGACGCGCGTGCTGGGCACGGTCGAGGGGCTGCAGCGCTTCGTGACGATGCACGAAAGCCCGTATCACGGGCTCAATTTCTGCCAGGGCACGGTCGGCGAGATGCTCGACGACCCGGCACAAGAGATCTTCGACGTGATCCGCTGGTTTGGCAAGCGCGGCAAATTATTCAACGTGCATTTCCGCAACATCAGAGGCAGGAAGCTCGACTTCATGGAGGTGTTCCCGGACGAGGGCGACATGGACATGGCACGCTCGATCGCGGTGTATCACGAGGTCGGCTACCACTACATGCTGATGCCCGACCATGTGCCGGAGATCGATGGCCGCGATCCCTCCGGCGTCGCGTTCGCCTATTGCTACGGCTACATCCAGGCCCTGCTCGACGCACTGGCTCCCCGCGAGGCCGGCGCAATCCGCTGACGGGCTGATCAACGCCCCGCGCAGCATCATGATTGCCAATCCTCGAAGTGCAGGCTCGGCACGCGCCCGAATTCCTTCGTGTTGTGCGTAACGAGGATCATGTTTCGCGCCGCGGCCTGCCCGGCGATCAGAACGTCATAAGCGCCGATCGGCGTCCCCTTGGCGGCGAGTACAGCACGGATCTCGCCAGCTTGCCGGGCATCCTCCTTGTCGAAATCGAGTACCGAGAATTGCAGGGCCTCGATTAGCGCTGCATTTCGTGTAGTTCGACGGCTCTTGAAGGCACCGTAATATAGCTCGTGCATGACGATTGCTGATATCGCGACGTCGGCCGGCTGTTGCTGCCGTAGGCGTCGGGCCGTTTTCGAGGTCGCGTCGTTCAACAGGGCGATGACAGCATTAGTGTCAAGGAGATAGCGCATTATCTAAAAAGTTTGTCGAGCCCCGAGCGCTCTTGCTGCTGCGGCTGTTCGTTGACAGCTTCAACAAAATCATCATCGAGCTTACCGCTGATCATATCCAGCCAGCTCCAATCCGCCGCCGCTGGTTCGAGGATGACGGCGTTGCCCCGTCGCCGGATGTGCACCTCAGCACCTTGAAAACGAAAATCCTTGGGAAGGCGTACTGCTTGTGATCGCCCGGACCAAAAAAGCTTAGCGGTTGCCATGACCGTTCTCTCCGCCAGATATCAATGATATATGGCGTTATGCTCATATTGTCCGCAAGGTCTCAGTACGATCGCTCGATAATTTGGCGAAAACCGCGATGGGCCGGTCAGGATAGGGCAATCAGCGAGGTCGGCACGGCGCCGCGCAGCAGGGCTTTTCGGGCCTGCCATTGCTCGCCGGGGTCGATGGTTTCGAGATACTGGACCTCGCCGCCTGTGAATAATGCGATCGGCAGGCCATCGCGGTAGAGGAGCCGGTTGCCGGTCAGCGCCGCGAGCTTCGGCCCGGGGGTCAGGATGCCGGCGAGGTTCAGCGGGTCGGCGCCGGAGACCGAGACCCAGGCGTCGGAGGCTGGTTTGCGCCGGGTTTCGCGCAATAGCCCGATCGCCTCGGGCAATGCAAATTGTTCGCCGGAGAAGCCGGCGACAAAGCGCCCGCCGCGGATCTCGCCGCGGGCTTCAAGCCGGCGATAAACTCGCAATAGATCGCGCCAGGGCGGCAGCCAGGCGGCCTCGCGCTCCAGCAGACGCCAGAACATCACCCCGTAGCGGCGCAGCAAACTGCGTGCTGCGTGCTCGATCGCCTCGCCCTGCGTCCCCGCTTGCGTCGGCCGGGCGCGGCCGGCGAGCGCCCAACGACCGGCGTCCTCCATGCCGAAGACAGCGCCGCGTCGCCGCCGCCCGCCGTTGGGCCGACGACGGTCGGATGGCATCAGCAGAGCGCGCAGCCCGCCAAAGCTGTCCGAATTGACGAGGCCCAGGGCGACCAGCTCAGCCAGCGCCTCTTCGACTTGCGGGCGCAGCAGCCCAGCGCCTTCCACCAGCTCGTCGAAGAACGACGCGCCCTGCTCGCGAATGCAGGCGGCAACCCGCTGCGCCTGGGCGCTCGGACGGATTGCCTCTTCCGTCGCCGAAAACAGCGCCCAGAGCCGTGCTTGACGTCGCGGCAGAAGCGTGATCGGCGTCGTCCGCACTGGTGTCGCAGCGTGGCCGGTGCCATCAGCTCGACCGCTGAGCGGCCGCAGGCGCGCCCAGGCGATCCGTCCGGCAAGGCAGAGATCATCGAGCCAGGCCGGTTCGTACTCGGCGATACGCGCCGGCAGGATCTCGGTTTCCCAGGCGCCAGCCGACGCCTCGAACCCTTCGAGTTGGCCGACGATGGTTTCTACGGCGTCCGGCCCCTCCATTTGGGTGTCGGGCGCGACCCGTTGCCATCCGAATAGAAATCGCAGGAAGTCGCGCGCGGCGACCGGCTCGATCTCCGCGCGCAGCCGCTTGACCGTGTAGCGGTGAATGCGGGCGAGCAGCCGGCGCTCGCACCATTCCTCGATCGCCACGTTCGGCGTGAAGCGGCCGCGCATGGCAAAACCTTCCGCTTCAAGCGCCAGAAGCGACGGCAAAATTTGCTCTGCTTTGAACCCGAGCGGAGCCGCAAGTGCGCCCTCGACGACGGGGCCCAAACCTTCCAGCCGGCCACGCAGGATTTCCGTCAGCGCCTCGTCGCGCGACCAGTTTCGCTCGGCATAAGGTGGTGGGACGTTGATCGCGGGATCGAGCCGAGCTGCGGGCCAGACCGCCTGAAACTGCGGTAATCGCTCGACCGCGACCCAGACAGTCGCCGCCGGCAGTTGCAGCCGCGCGACCCGTCGCTCCTGCTCAAGACCTGCCAGCCATTCTCCCCAGCCGGGCCGCGCCTCGTCGGCGCCGAGGAAGCCGAGCCACACCAGGGCATCGTGCAACTCGTCCGCGTTCGCGGAGTCGGGCCAGGCTTCCTCCCGCACCCGCGCAATCGCCTCGGGATCAAGACGGCCGAGGTCGGCAGCGGTCTCCGGCGCCAGCCAGCGCCGGCTGATCACCGCCTGAGTGCGTCGCTCCTCCAAGGGTGCGTCGTCGAGATAGGCGTAAGGCCGTGCCGACAGCACTTCGAGAGCAAGCAGCGACGGCTCGGTCAGATCGCGGGCGACGACCCGGATCTCGCCTGATGCGAGCCGGGCCAGCAGCAGCTCCAAACCATCCAGATCCATCGCATCGCCGAGGCAATCGGCAATCGTCTGGCGGACTAGCAAATGGTCGGGGATCTCGCGTTCGCCGACCAGATTCTCGGCGCAAGCGAGCTGGTCGGGAAAGATCGCCGCGATCAGATCTTCCGCCTCCATGCGGGCGAGCTGGGGCGGCACCTTTTTCCACCGCGGAAGCGAGGTAGCGCCAGCGCCACGCCGGCAACCCAGCGCCACCGCGTCATGAACATCGGCGCGTCGAGCAAGGCCTGAATCAACAGGGGCCGGATACTGGCCGGATGCAGGTAACGCTGCACTTCGTCCAAATTGAAGCTATGCGCGGTGGTCAGCGACAGCACGATGTTGTCCTCGGTCGCCGCCGCCTGCAGCTCGAAATTGAACTTGGTGCAAAAACGCTTGCGCAGCGACAGCCCCCAGGCGCGGTTGATGCGGCTGCCATAGGGCGAATGGATGACTAGCTGCATGCCGCCGACCGCGTCGAAAAACCGCTCGAACACCAACGTGTCGCGGGTTGGCAGAACCCCCAGCGCTGCGTAGGCCGAAGCCAAATAATCGACGAGCTGGCGCGCGGCAGGCTCGGCGGTGGCGACTTCTTCGATCAGCCAGCGCAAAGCGTTTTCGCCAGTCGGCTCATGCGCCAAATATGCTGCGATTTCGCTCCGCACACGCCCCACCGACTCCGAAAGCTCGTCGGTGCGGCCGGGCGCCTCGCCGAGCCAGAAGGGAATGGTCGGCACCATGCCATGCGCATCCTCGACTCGGACGGTGCCGCGCTCGACGCGCATGATGCGATAGGCATTGTTGCCGAGCTGGAAGACGTCGCCGGCCATGCTCTCGACCGCGAAATCTTCGTTGACCGTGCCGATTATCTGGTTCTCTGGCTCCAGCAATACCTGATAGTCGGCGGTGTCCGGGATCGTGCCGCCCGAGGTCAGTGCGGTCAGCCGCGCCCCGCGCCGGCCGCGGAGCAAATGGTTGACGGCGTCGTGGTGGATCAGCGCGCCGCGGCGGCCTCGGCGAGTGCTGAATCCCCCGGCCAACATCGCGACGACCGCGGCAAAATCCTCCCGAGCGAGTCCCCGGTACGGCCACGCTCGACGCAAACGCGCATAGAGCTCGTCCTCGCCCCACTCTTGCGCCGCGACTTCGGCGACGATCTGCTGCGCCAATACGTCGAGCGGCTGCTCTGGAACCGCCAGCCGATCAAGCTCGCCGCGGCGGACGCTGTCGAGCAGTGCAGCGCATTCGACGAGCTCGTCGCGCGACAACGGGAACAACCGGCCTTTCGGCGTCCCAGCCACCGCATGCCCCGAGCGGCCGACGCGTTGCAGGAACGTCGCGATCGAGCGCGGCGAACCGAGCTGGCAGACCAGGTCGACTTCGCCGATATCGATGCCGAGCTCGAGCGAAGCGGTCGCCACCAACGCCTTCAGCTTTCCCGCCTTGAGGCGCTGTTCGGCGTCCAGCCGTTGCTCCTTGGCCAGACTGCCGTGATGCGCAGTCACTTGATCTTCGCCAAGCCGCTCGGACAGCTGACGAGTTACCCGTTCGGCCATCCGCCTGGTATTGGTGAAGATCAAGGTGGTCTGGTGCCCCTCGATCAGCTGGGCCAATCGGTCGTAAACCTGCTGCCAGACTTCACCCGACATGACGGCTTCGAGCGGGGACGACGGCATTTCGAGGGCGAGGTCGCGCGCCCGGCGATGGCCGGTGTCGATAATCCGGCATTCGGCGCTCGGCCCGACCAGAAAGCGCGCGACTGCTTCGATCGGTTTCTGGGTTGCCGACAGGCCAACGCGCAGCAGCCGATCGCCGCAAAGAGCGGACAAGCGTTCGAGCGAGAGCGCCAGATGGGAACCGCGCTTGTTCGGCGCCAGAGCGTGGATCTCGTCGACGATCACGGTGCGCGTCGTCGCCAGCATCTTTCGCCCGGATTCGGAGCCAAGCAGGATGTAGAGCGATTCCGGCGTGGTGACGACAATGTGCGGCGGGCGGCGTCGCATGCGCTCGCGTTCGCCCGGCGGCGTATCGCCGGTCCGCACCCAGCTGCGGATGTCGACATCGGGCAATCCCAGCGCCTGCAAAGCCCAGCGGATGCCGGCGAGGGGCGCATCCAGATTTCGCTGAATGTCGTTCGACAGCGCCTTCAACGGTGAGACGTAGACGATTTGCGTTTCGTCCCTAAGCTCGCCGGTGAGCCCTTGCCGTACCAGCCCGTCAATCGCCGCGAGAAAGGCGGCGAGCGTCTTCCCGGACCCGGTCGGGGCCGCAATCAGAACGTGCTGAGCTGCCTGAATTGCCGGCCAGGCCTGCGTCTGCGCCGCGGTGGGTGCGCTAAAGCAGCGCTCGAACCACCCGGCGACGGCCGGATGAAACAAGGCGGTCAGTTCGTTCGATGGGGTCGAGGCGGACAGCGTGTCGATGACGGCGTACTCGCAGTAGACCCAGCGCCGGCAGCTATATTCCGCGCTCCCCGGCGCCAACAAGATGAAGGGGTAATTTGCGCGGAATCAACCCCTGAGCCTTTTGCGCTCACCGCTCGGCTACAATCACCCAGATCGGCCGGTAAACGGCGGCGTCGACACACCTCAGCCGGCGACCAGCAGGTAGACGCCGAAGCCCAACATCGCCACCCCGCCGGCGCGGGCGAGCCAAGTTCCCGCGGGAAGCAGCTTTTCGAGCAGGATGAAGACCGCGATTACCGCCATCCACAAGAGGCTCATGATCCCGGCCGCGAACATCAGCGCCATCAGAAACCAGCAGCAGCCGAGGCAATAGAGTCCGTGCTCCAGCCCCATGCGCAGCGCGCCCGAGGCGCCATCGCGCCAGTGGTTCAGGACAAAGTCGAAGGACGAGCGGCAATGCGTCAGGCATACGGATTTCAGCGGCGACAATTGATAGATGCCGGCGACGATGACCACGATCGCGCCCAGAATTGGGGTAGCTTTCCCGTTATCGGCGAGATCAGCGCGGCGCGCTCGAGGGCCCAGTCGGCTAAGGTGGCAAAGACGCCGAACAACCCCCAGGCCACCAGATAGCCCGATGTGAACACCATTGTTGGGACAAAGGGCTGGCCGCGCTCCCGCTTGCGCTGGTTGACCGTGGCGAAAGTCAGGATCATCGGAGCGGTCGAGGGCAGCATCATGCCCGGCATCATCACCCACCAGATCGCCAGGTTGAGCGCGAAATCGGCCGCCGTCCAAGGCGCGAACATGGCCGGGGCCATGTCGGCCATGTCCGCCATCGGCTGCATCTGTAGATAAAGATAAAGCCACGACAGCGCGGTGACGGCGCCGAGTGCTGCGGCGATTACAACCCGCTCGCGCCGCGGCAGGCGAGCGGTAGTCCGGTCCGCGCCTAAGCCGACCACGAGAACGGCGCGAAGTGACCGTTATTGCCTTTGCCGACGAGATCGAGATCGAGGCCGAAACCGTGCACATGGGTTTCCTTCGATCGCGCCAATGCGAGCCGACGGTTCGCCGGGTGCCCCACGTTATCGATGTAATAGGGATCGCCGCTACGGTTGCGCGAGGCGACGCCTTCGATCTCGAAGGTGGCGACATCAGGGATCACCGCCTTACGCGCAAGCCCCGACATCGTAAACTCGATCGGCTTGTATTCCACACCACGGAAATCCCCGACCAGATTTTGCCGGATGAAAGAAGGTGGGCCACCGGCGTCGCCGCCAACGATCGCGGCGAGCGCCTGGCGTTGACCGGCGTCCGCGGTTTCGTCGACGACGCCAGCGAACACCCAGTTGCCGTCGGCCATAACTTTGCCCGAGCGGATCACCAGCGCGAATTTGAGCCCGTCGAGCCTCGTGCCGCCATGCCGGCCTTCGTCGATGCGGAACACCATCACCGCAGTACAGTGATCATAGGTTACCGGGCCTTGCGGGTTCGTATAGATGCACGGGCAAAGATAATCGCAGTTACAACTTTCCATGTATTCGCCGCGCATCGTCCACAGCGGTTCGGGCACGACGTTAGTCTCCTAGTCTGTCCATCACCCACACGGCCAGCCACACCTATTGGTTGGACCAGCTTATCGGTGCGTAATGGCCGTTTTTGCCGGAATTGTCCCAGCGCATCCCGTGATCGGTAAAGGTGCTACCCGCTGTGCCGACCGCGAGAGCCAGCTTGTCGGGCGCGACCGGATGGCCGCCCGCCACCCACGTTTCCCCGGTTTGGTGCAGGCTCGGCAACGGCTCGACAGACATGTGCATGATCCCCGGAATTTCGGTCGAGCGCGTCTTGCCGGTGATCCGATACGTTATCGGCACCTTCTTGACGCCGAGGTTGGTGGCAATCAGCGGAGCAAAGTTAGCCATCGGCCCCCCTTCTGCACCGCCGAAGATGGCGGCCAGCGCCTCGGCTTGCCGATCGTCGGCGCGCTCGTCGACATAGACGGCAATGGCCCAATTGCCGTCCGCCATCCGCCCGGGGGTATGTGCGATCAGCGCCAGATTGAGCCCGTCGAGGGGGACTTCGCCGTAGCTGCCCCGATCGATGTGAAAGGCCAGCGCAACATCGCAGACCCCTTGGGTGGGCTGCGCGGTCAGCGGTGGAGCCGGCGAGAACAGGCACGGACAGACGACATTGCAATTGCAGTTTTCGAAATAGTCTCCCGAAAGCTGCCAGCCGGTTCCTACAGCCATGTATTCCCCCCTTTCAACTCACGCCGGAGCGAGACGGCTGATTTCATCGGCGTCGAAGGTGTAGCGGCGGCTGCAAAACTCACAGGTCACCGTGGTGACTCGCTCCTTGGCCATGTCGTCGATCTCGTCGGCTGGAAAGGCGCGCAGGATGGTCTCGATCCGCTCTCTCGAACAGCGGCAACGAGCTTCGAGCGGATGGATGTCGTAGACACGCACGCCATCCTCGTGAAACAGCCGGAACAGCAGCCGATGTGGCGTCAACTCGGGGTCGACCAATTCGTCGGCCGTCGCCGAACTCATCAGCACCATCGAGCGGCGCCAGCCATCTTCGACATCGTCGGCGATGACGCCATACCCGCCCTCAGGCGGCACCCGCTGCAGCATCAATCCGCCGGCGCGCCAAGCTCTATCTCGCCCGGCGCGAGCGACCGCGAGCTTGATCCCGGCCTGGATTTGCTCCGATTGGCGGAAATAATGCTGCGCGCAGTCGGCCAAGGTCGCTCCCGACAATTCGACGATCGCCTGATATCGGTCGGTGTCCTCGCCCTGGTCGACGGTAAAGGCGATATAGCCGGCGCCAAGCAGGCGCGGCACCGAGAGGGGCGCCGGGGTTGCGTCGTTGACCGCGGCCTGGAGCTTTGTCTCGTCGTATTGGGCGTAGCCGCGCACCGCGCCATCGGTCGACACATCCGCCACAATCAATCGGATCGGCCCATCGCCCTTGGTCTGCAGGGTGAAGACGCCGTCATATTTGAGTGCGCCGGCCAGCAGCACGGCGAGCGTGATCGCTTCGCCCAGCATCGCCGCGACCGGCTCGGGATAGGCGTGTTGCGAAAGGATATGGTCGATCGTCGGGCCCAGCCGCACAAGACGGCCGCGCAACGCAAACGGGTCGATGCGAAACGGCTGGATCAGATCGTCGGGGTTGGTGTCGGGGGGTGTAGTGCCGAGCGAGGTTGTCAAGGTTGTGGGCTCCGGGGTCGAGGCTTTGTACCAATTCCGGCCGGACCGTCATACCGGGCAGGCGAAGTCTGCCTGCGCCTCGGAACGACGGTTAGCCGCTCCACATACTACCCGAGGCACCAGGTGAGGATCCCCTTTTGTGCGTGAAGCCGGTTTTCGGCTTCGTCCCAGACGACCGATTGTGGGCCGTCGACGACGCCGGCAGTGACCTCCTCGCCGCGCTTGACCGGCAGGCAATGCATAAAGATGGCGTCGGGCTTGGCCTGCGCCATCAGCTGCTCGTCGACGCGGTAGGGGGCGAGTAGATTGTGACGATTGACGTTCGCGTCGTTGCCCATCGAGATCCAGGTATCGGTGACGACGCAGTCAGCGCCGGCGACGGCCTCGTGCGGCTCGGTCGTCAGACTGACGCGGCCGCCCTCGCGCCGCGCCCAATCGAGCAGCCTCGGCGGCGGGCTGAGCTCCTCAGGGCAGGCGAGCCGCAATACAAAGCCAAAGCGAACGGCGGCATGAACCCAACTCGCCGCGACATTGTTGCCGTCGCCGCTCCAGGCCACGGTTTTATCGACGGCCAAGCCCTTTTTTTCCTGCAAAGTCATCACATCGGCCATGATCTGGCATGGGTGCGATGCGTCGGTCAGACCGTTGATGACCGGAACGGTCGCATGGCGCGCCAGCTCGTCGAGCTTATGCGGCAGATTGGTGCGTATCATGATCGCGTCAACATAGCGCGACAGCACGCGCGCCGTGTCGGCCACGGTCTCGCCGCGGCCGAGCTGACTGTCGGCTGTGTTCAGAAAGATCGTATCGCCGCCGAGTTGGCGCGTCGCTACTTCGAACGAGACGCGAGTCCGCGTCGACGGCTTCTCGAAGATCATCGCCAAGGTCTTGCCGGCCAATGGCCGATCGCGCCGGCCACGCTTGTAAGCGACGCCAATCTCGAGGATGCCGCGCAGCTCGGCGCTGTCGAACTGGTCGATATCGAGAAAGTGGCGCGGTGCGGGTAGCGTCAGCCGCCCGTCGACCAGTGCCGCCGCGCCGGTGCAGCGTCTTACGCCGGCCATTCTCGCGCGACCTTGTACAGGGTGTCCATCGCTTCGCCGATCTCCGCCTCGCTGACGACGAGCGGCGGCAACAGGCGCAACACGTTGTCGCCTGCTGTCAGTGCCAAGAGGCCATCCTCGCGCAGCCGGGTGACGACGTCGCCGGCCGGCACAACACAGCGAATGCCGAGCAGCAGCCCTGAGCCGCGCAACTCGGCGAAAAGCTTGGGATAGGCCTTGACCAATTCCTCAAGCTTGCCGCGCAACAACCGCGCCCTGGCCTGGACCCGATCGAAGAAATCCGCATCGAGCATCAGATCGAGGACCGCGTTGCCCGCTGCCACCGCCAACGGGTTACCGCCAAAGGTGGAGCCGTGGGTGCCAGGCACCATGCCTGCGGCGGCGCGCTCGGTGGCGAGGCAGGCGCCGATCGGGAAGCCGCCGCCCAGCGCCTTGGCGATCGCCATAACGTCGGGCGTCACACCCGACCATTCGTGGGCGAACAGCTTGCCGGTCCGTCCCATCCCGCATTGCACTTCATCGAAAACCAGCAACAGGCCGAACTCGTCGGCGATCGTCCGCAAGCCACGCAAATATTCGTCTGAGCCCGGGCGCACACCGCCTTCGCCCTGCACCGGCTCGATCAGGATCGCGGCCGTCTCGCCGCCGATCGCGGCGCGCATCTCATTCAGATTGCCAAAGGCGACGTGGTCGAAGCCGTCCATCGGGGGACCAAACCCTTCGAGATATTTCTCGTTTCCGGCGGCGGCGAGGGTGGCGAGGGTGCGCCCGTGGAACGAGCCTTCGCAACCGATGATCCGATAACGCTCAGGATGGCCGGTGTCGTGCTGGTATTTGCGGGCAATCTTGATCGCCAACTCGCAGGCCTCGGCCCCCGAATTGCCGAAGAAACACGGTGTCGGCAAACGTGTTGTCGACTAGGCGCTGGGCCAGCCGCTCCTGCCCCGGGATCCGGAACAGGTTCGAGACGTGCCATAGGTGCTTGGCCTGCTCGGTTACGGCATCGACCAGATGCGGATGGCAGTGACCAAGCCCGGTCACCGCGATGCCGCTGGTAAAGTCGAGGAATTTGCGGCCGTCGGTGGCGTAGAGCCAGCAACCTTCGCCATGATCGATGGCGACGTCCCACCGGCCGTAGGTCGGCATAACGGGTGTAATCACGGAATTTCTCCTGCGCGAGGGGGTTGGGAAACGCGGGTCGGCGACGCAAAATTATCGTCGTCGCCCGAACCCTACCGGCCCGGTCCTGCGGACCCGCCGCCAATACCGGCGCAGATTGCCGGGATCGCGCATCATCGGCACTCTCCTCGTCACGGCGGGCCGACTCGGCGACCCGCCATCGAGCAGGAAAGCGGCGGAGTATGGGGATGGTGAACACCCCTGTCAATTCGCCACGCTCGGGCCTGCAGCGCACGCGCAACGGTTTCGACCGCGTGGTTTTCGCTGTATAGCGTCGCCGATGACGGTCATTACCGAAACCCAGGCGCTTGGCGGAATTCTGCGCGCGGCAGCACGGTGCGGATTTCGTCGCGGTCGACACCGAGTTCATGCGCGAGCGAACCTATTGGCCGATCCTGTGTCTGGTGCAGGTGGCCGGCCCGGACGAAGCCGCGGCGATCGATGCGCTGGCGCCGGGGATCGATCTGGCGCCGCTGTTGGCCCTGATCGCGGACGAGAACACGCTGAAGGTGTTTCACGCCGCCCGCCAGGACGTCGAAATCTTCTTCAACCTGTCGGGTGCGGTCCCGGCGCCGCTGTTCGATACCCAGATCGCCGCCATGGTCTGCGGTTTCGGCGATGCTGCAAGCTACGAAACCCTGGTCGGCAAGCTCGCGCGCGCCCCGCTCGACAAATCCTCGCGCTTCACCGACTGGTCGCATCGGCCGCTGACCGAGCGGCAAATCCGCTACGCGCTGGCCGATGTCGTCCATTTGCGCACCGTCTACGACAAGCTGCAGCAGCTCTTGGCGGCGAATGGCCGCGCCGCATGGTTCGCCGAGGAGATGGCGGTGCTGTGCGAGCCGGCAACCTATCGCGCCGATCCGGCCGAGGCGTGGCGGCGCTTTCGCCTGCGCGGGCGCATAGACCCGCGCTTTTTTGGCGTTCTGCGCGAGGTCGCGGCTTGGCGCGAAGCCGCGGCGCAGCAGCGCAATCTGCCGCGCGGCCGCATCGTCAAAGACGAAGCCGTGCTGGAGGTCGCCGCCCACCTGCCAAAGACGATCGAGGCGCTGTCGCGCACGCGCAGCCTCGGCAAAGGAGTGGCCGAGGGCAGGTTCGGCGGCGAGATCCTCGACGCGGTCCGTCGCGGACTAGCCCAGTCGGCCGCGATCGAGCCGCCGGCGCCGCCGCGCGCCGATACGCCCACCGGGTCTCGGGCCGCTGATCGAACTGTTTCGCGTCCTGTTGAAGCATCGCTGCGAGGCGCACCAGGTCGCGCAGAAACTGGTCGCTTCGGCCGACGACATCGAGGCGATCGCCGCCGACGATCATGCACCGGTGCCGGCGCTGTCCGGCTGGCGTTATGAAGTCTTTGGCAAGGACGCCATCGCCTTGAAACATGGTCGGCTCGCGCTGAGCGTTCGTGACAATCGAATAGCACTGGTAGAGCCGGCAATGCAGCCGTGACGGCTACGGCGGCAGTCGCTGACCCGCTAGTCTAGTCGCCGGCCAGCCGTCTCGGCTCGCGCCGGCGCAGCACCGATGTCGCGCCGAGCGAGCGGGCGACGGCGTCGAGGCGCCGCTGCACCGTCTCGCCCGTAAACAAGCCGTCGGCGGGCGGAACTTCGAGGACCAGGCTCGCACCGTCGCGCCCGAGCCAGGTCTCGGACAGCAGCTCGATCACGCCGCCGCACAAAGTATAGGCGAGGCGCAGCGCGAGGCCGAGCGTGCGCACCTGCGGCGGCGGCTTGCGGATCCAGCAACGGCCGGGTCGGGTCTCTGACCGGGTCGTCGGCTGCCCCGCCGTAGCGGGTATGGAGCACCGCGGCGACAAACACCCGGTCGGGGTGGGTGATCGCGGCGATCGGCATTCGCAGGCTGCGCGTGAAGGCCTGCTCGGCGCGATAGTCGGGATGCTCGATCCAGGCGATGTCGCCGAGCCAGCACGCGGCCCGATGCAGCCGCCGCATTCGATCGGACAGGTCAGGAAAAAGCGGCGCCGTCCATTCCTGCAACCGGTCCCCGTTCGGCGCAAACCGGCTCTCGGTGCGGCCAATCGCCATGCACGCGGCAATCAGCGGATCGGGGCTGCGCTCCGCGGGTGGAATGAGACCGTAGGCGTAGCCCTCGCGCAGCCCGAAGGCGGAAAACGATCACGCGTTGCGGACCGGCGACGGCGACCAGCTTGCGCAGGATCAATGCCGCCAGCGGCACCATTTCGAGGCGCTTGCGCGAGATCGTGGTGATCCGTTCGAGCGATTTGCGCGACAGCCGGCCGATGATCTCGAAGAAGGCTTCGGCCTCGGCGCGAGCGATCGTGTAGTGGTGGACGATGTGCAGCGGGTAGTGCGTGTGCTCCATGTGCAGCCGGGCCATGCGCGCGCGACGCGCCACCGACCAGGTACAGGTCTTGCCCGATCCCGGCGCGCGCGACGGGCGCGGCGGCGAGCGCACGCTCGACGGCTTCCGATACGGCCCTTGCGTTGTCGCCGAGCTCGGCCAGGCGCAACGGCCCGAGCGGCAGGGTGATCCCGCGGCCGATCCGCCCGCCGCTCGGCGGCAGATGCCCGGCCCGACGCGGACCAGCTCGACGCTGCCGCCGCCGAGATCGCCGACGATCCCTTCCGCCTCGGGGATGCCGGCAAGCACGCCGGCGGCCGACAGCCGCGCCTCCTCGGCGCCGTCGATGATTGCGACCGGCACGCGGCACTCGCGCGCGACCTCGTCGGCAAAGGCTTGGCCGTCGCTGGCATCGCGAACCGCGGCGGTCGCCAGCACCGCCAGGTGATCGACGCCGATCGCATGCGCCAGAGCGACAAAGCGCCTCAGATTGACCAGGGCCAGGCCATGCCGTCGCGGTTGAGCCGCCCGCTCGTCGAAAGTCCGCGGGCCAGCCCGCACATGACCTTTTCGTTGATCAACGGAAACAACACGCCGCCGTGACGCTCGAAGACGGCGAGACGCAGCGAATTGGAGCCCAGATCGATGATGCCGATGCGGCCGGTTGCGCGAATTCGTTTGCCGCTCGGACATCGGATCAGCGAACGACGAGCTTGGGCTGGGCGCGCCTCAGCGCCTTGCCGCGGCCGGACAGGCTGGGATTGGTCATGAAATAGGTGTGGGCGGAAAACGGCTCCTCGTCGGACGGCACCCGCTCATAGGTCCCGTCCGGCGACAGGCTCCAGCTCTGCAACGTATCGCGCAGATTCGCCACCATGATCTCGTCCAACACTTGGCGATGCACGGTCGGATTTTCGATCGGCACCAGCGCTTCGACGCGCCCGTCGAAATTGCGCGGCATCCAGTCGGCCGAGCTGATGAACACCTTGGCCCGATCCGATGGCAGCTTGTTGCCGTTGCCGAAGCAGACGATGCGGCCGTGCTCGAGAAAGCGGCCGATGATGCTCTTGACCCGGATGTTTTCCGAGAGGCCCGGCACGCCCGGCCGCAGGCAGCAGATGCCGCGCACGACGAGATCGATGCCGACCCCGGCCTGCGAGGCCCGATACAGAAGATCGATGATCGCCGGGTCGACCAGCGCGTTCATCTTGGCCCAGATCTGCGCCGGCTTGCCCGATTTCGCATTGGCGATCTCGGCCTCGATCAGCTCGAACAGCCGGGCCCGCAGATTGATCGGCGCGACCGAGATCTTTTCCAGGCTGGCCGGGGTGGCGTAGCCGGTCATGAAATTGAACAGGCGGGCGGCGTCCCGGCACAGCGCCGGATCGCAGGTGAAAAACGACAGGTCGGTGTAAACCTTGGCCGTGTAGGGATGATAGTTGCCGGTCCCGAAATGGACATAGGAGCAGAGCTGGCCGGCTTCGCGGCGGATGACGAGCGAGACCTTGGCGTGGGTCTTCAGCTGCAAAAATCCGTACACCACCTGCACCCCGGCGCGTTCGAGATCGCGGGCCCAGCGGATATTGGCCTCCTCGTCAAAGCGCGCCTTGAGCTCGATCATCGCCGTGACCGACTTGCCGGCTTCGGCGGCCTCGGCGAGCTCGCGCACGATCGGGCTGTCCTCGCTGGTGCGGTAGAGCGTCTGCTTGATCGCCGCCACGGCAGGGTCGCGCGCCGCCTGCCGCAGAAACTGCACGACGACGTCGAAGCTCTCATAGGGATGATGGACGATGATGTCCTTTTGCCGGATTGCCGCAAAGCAATCCCCGCCGAAATCGCGAATCCGTTCGGGGAACCGCGCATTATAGGGGGTGAAGACCAGATCCGGGCGCTCGTCGATGATCAGCTGCGCGGTGTCGTTGAGGCCGAGGATACCGTCGGTGGCAAACACGTCGGCCGGGGCGGCGTCGAGCTTTTCCATCAGAAAGCGGCGCAGCTCTATCGGCATCGTCGAATCGACGGCGAGCAGAATGGCGTGACCGCGCCGGCGGCGTTTGAGCGCCGTCTCGTAATGGCGACGAGGTCCTCCGCCTCCTCCTCCACTTCGACCTCGCTGTCGCGCAAGCACCCGAAACACGCCCAGAGCGACGACGGCGAAGCCCGGGAACAGATGGTCGAGGAACAGCGCGATCGTCTGTTCGATCGGCAGGAAGCGGATTCGGTCCCCCGGCAGACGGATGAAACGGGAGACCGAGGGCGGGATCAGGGTCAGCGCCTGCAAGCGCTCGCCGTCGCTGACCCGTTCGAGCTCCAGCGCCAAGCCGAAACCGCGATTGGCGACAAAAGGAAAGGGATGGGCCGGGTCGATCGCCAGCGGGGTCAGGACCGGAAACACATCCGCCATGAACCGTTCTTCGAGCCAGGCGCGGTCGCCCGGCTCGAGATCGGTCGGGTCGACCACCGCCACGCCCGCTTCGGCGAGCAGGCGGCGCAGCGCCAGCCAGGTGACCTGCTGGTCCCCCATCAGCTTGCCGGTCCGCTGGCGGATCGCGTCGAGCTGCTGGGCCGGGGTCAGTCCGTCCTGGCTCGGCGTCTTGATCCCGGCGAGAAACTGACCTTTGAGCCCGGCGACGCGCACCATGTAGAACTCGTCGAGATTGTTCGCCGAGATCGACAAAAAGCGCAGGCGCTCCAGCAGCGGATGGCGCAGATTGTCGGCCTCGGCCAGGACGCGCTCGTTGAAGGCGAGCCAGGACAGTTCCCGATTGATAAAGCGGGCCGTCGGAACGGGACTCGAGCGGCTGGATCTCGACTGCCTGGACGCTGGTGTTCACCCTGGTCTCCCCTTGCGTTCGCACGCGACGCCTGATTGAACAGCGATCCTATCGTGCGCAGGCGAGCGTGTCATGTCGCCGCGACTAGGCCATGGGGTCGAGCCCGCCGGGGAGGAAACCGACGATGCATTTGCTGCACCTGCTGCGCCATGCCAAATCGAGCTGGAAAGACGAATGTCGAGGATCACGAGCGGCCGCTGAACCGGCGCGGCCGTGAGGCGGCGCGGCTGGTCGGCCAGCATCTCCCGGCGACCGCCGGGGCTATCGATCTGGTTCTGTGCTCCGAGCGCGGTGCGCACCCGCGAAACTCTCGATCTGGTTCTAGCCGGGTTCACGCCGCGGCCGCGCTGCGTGATCGAGGACGGGCTTTACCTTGCCGATCGCGACGAACTGATCGAACGATTGCAACAGCTTGACGAAAGCCGAGGTCAACGTGCTCGTGATCGGCCATAACCCGGGACTTCACGAACTCGCGGTGGCGCTTGCCGAGCCCGACAGCCCGCACGCGCGCGCCTTGACCTCGGGAAAGTTTCCGACCGCGGCGCGCGTCAGCCTGTGCGTGGCGACGCGCTGGGCGGCGCTGGGCGGCTCTCGCCACCGGCTCGTCGACTACGTCACCGCCGCGTCGCTGTCGGGCGGCAAGCGCTGATCGGTCCGGTCGTTCAGCAACCGGCGCGCGAGCGGCACGGTGATCGCGCCGCCATTGCTCAGCGCTAGCTGGTCGAGGGCTGGCTGCGACCTCGGCAGCAGCGGCGAGCGAGCGCTCCATATGCCTGACGAGATAAGCGATGACCTCCGGCGCCACGCGCACCTGCCGATCGGCGAAATGTTTGGCGAGGACGGCGCCGAGCAGCGCGTCGTCGGGAAGCCCGAGCCCGACCGCAAAAGCGGCGCGCAGTCGCGAGCCGAGGTCGGGCAGTTTCACGCGCCACATCCCTGGCGACACACGCGCCGTCAGCAACAGGCTGCCGCCGCCTTCCCGGCAGGCGTTGAACAAATGCAGCAACAGGCCTTCCTCGGCGCGATCGGCATCGTCGACCGCGATCCGATGAACGCCATGGTCGAGCAGATGCCGCAGCCCGGCCTCGTCCAGCGCGTCTCCCGAGACGAGAGCGGCCGGTGTGCGCGCGCACCACAAATGGGCTAGGTGGGTCTTGCCGGAACCTTGCGGGCCGTGCAACAGCAGCGCCGGCGCAGGCCAATCGGGCCAGCGGTCGAGCCAGGCGAGGGCTGCCGAATTGCTGCCGGAGACAACAAAATCCGCCCGCCCGAACGCCGCTCCACCCGCAAGCTGGAAGGTCAGTTGAATCACGCCGCCAGATCCGCGCAGCTGCGGCGCGTCCCGTAGAGTTCGAGCCGATCTACCGCCGCGCGAAGCAAATAGCCGATCGCAAATGCGGCCACGAACGGCGCCGGAACCTCTCGCGGCGGCGCCAGGCCGACAATGGCGACGGCGGCCATGCCGAACCACAACAGTACTCGGTGAAGGCGTGGGTTCACAAAACCTGCTCCGAGCGCGCGAGGATGCGCGCCCAGCGCACGAAATAGGACAGTCCCGACAGCACGGTCGTCGCGGCGACGGCGAGGCTCAGCAGGACGTCGACCATGCTGCTGCCGGTACCGAGACCGAGCCGCGCCAGTACGAAAGCAACCAGCGCGATCTGCAGACCGGTGTTGATCTTGCTGATATACAACGGATCATAGTGTTTTGGCGCAGCGATCGCTTGGATCAGCAGAAACCCTCCGACGATCATCACATCACGAAAGACGACGAGTATCACCAGCGACGTCCATAGCTGGTGCGCTAGACCCAAGGTGACATAGACGCTGACGAGCAGCGCCTTATCGGCAACCGGGTCCAACAGAGCGCCGAGGCGCGTGCGCCGATCGAAGCGCTTGGCGATGAACCCGTCGAGTGCGTCGGACACGCCGGCCGCGACAAAGACCCAAAACGCGACGCCGTAGCGACCGCCGAGGATCAGCCAGATCGCAAGCGGCACCAACAGCAGGCGCCCCAGCGAGATCAGATTAGGGAGGTTGACCCCGAGCCGGCTCATCGTTGCGGTTCGAATGCGTCCCCGACGTTGCCGGTCCGATGGAATTAGCGGCCGAGGGCGAAAGCCGCCACTCGGGATCGCCGCCACCGAGATCGAGGTCGGCCCCGGCGAGGCTGGATTTCAACTGATCGGGACTGCCGACGTATTTGATTTCGATTTTCGCCTGTTGTCGGCTAAGCGACAAGAGGTCGACTTTGTGAATCTCCGGTACAGCGGCAAGGCGCTGCTGCATCGCCACCCAATCGCCGAGGCTGGCGATCGGAACAATCGCATCGAGGCTTGCCTCCTTGTTGCTGGTCGGCGGGATGCCGTGCTCGATGTCGGCGGCGACTGCGGCCGCGGCCCGGTTCATGAAGTCGGTCTCGCTCTCGCCGGGATTGGCCGTGATGGACGTCGTTTGGCTACTGGTGAGCTGTCCCAAGCGGTATCGCTTTAGGCTGACATCGAGGCCGATGAGCTTGTCGCCTTGCCGTTGGGCGGTAGCCGCGGCGACCAGCGCCTCGTCAGCATCGTTGTACTGAGCGATAGCGGTCAGCGCCTGCGGGTCGCCGGAGCGGGCTTGATCGGCATCGATCGCGCTCACATCGCCGAGGCCGCCGAGCGGCACGCTGAGCCGGGTGGGACCCGACGGGGCCGGCATTTGCGCCCAGGCCTGGCGCCACGGGTTGGGGTCATCCCACAGCACGGCTTTGTCTCCGTCCTGAAACACCGGCACGACGATCGCCGGTTTTCCGGGGCTCGACGAAATGGCGATGCCGGCATTGCGCAGCAGTTGGCGAACCTTCGCCTTTCGAAAATGAAAAGTGTAGTCGGCAAGGTAACGGACCGACGACATCTTTTCGTTCGCCACCTCGAAACTGCCGACCATGTCGGTAATTGCCTTATCATCGAGCTTTGGCAGCTTGCTCTCGTCGGTCGAGCCGGTAAGGTGTTCGATCACCTCCATTAGGGCGCGCTGCTGCCCGTCGTGGCGAGCGAGGGTCCGCGCTGCGGCGGCGCTGTCAGCGGTGGCGTCGACCTTGACCGTCGCCGAATAGGGATCATCCGGCTCATCGGCCCGAGCGGGTCCGAGTCCGATAAGCAATACCAGCAGCAACAAACCGGCGCCGGCAGCGCGGCGGGCGGTCCGGTCTCCGGCGATCGCGGATACCAGCCGCAGGGTCATTGCAAACCGCCTCCGATCCCTTATTTTGGCACTTTGCCCGATTGTCCGGGTCATAGCGCAGTTTTCGCGGCAGCGCCATCGGCAGCCCGGTCGGACATGTCGGGCGGATGCCCGGATGCAGATTGTTGCTGCAGAGGTAACGATGCGGCTGGGCGTGATGATCTCGGGCCGTGGATCGAACCTGCAGGCGCTGATCGACGCTTGCGCCGAACCCGCCTATCCTGCGGAGATCGCGTTCGTCGCCAGCAACCGGGCGGATGCCGCGGGTTTGGCAAGAGCCGCCGCGGCCGGTATTCCCAGTGTGGTGATCCCGCACAACGATCGCGGCAGCTTTGCAGCGGAGGCCGACGCGCGGCTGCGTGAGCACCGGGTCGAACTGGTTTGCCTCGCCGGCTTCATGCGCATTCTCGACACCGGTTTTGTGGAGGCTTGGCGTGATCGAATGGTCAACATCCATCCCTCGCTGCTGCCGGCGTTCCCCGGACTTCACCCGCAGCGCCAGGCGCTGGCGGCAGGCGTGCGCTTTACCGGCTGCACGGTGCATTTCGTGCGTCCCGAGATCGATACCGGGCCGATAATCGCCCAGGCCGTCGTTCCGGTGCATCCGGATGACGACGAGGTGAGCCTGGCCGCGCGCATCCTTGCAGCCGAGCATCGGCTCTATCCGCTCGCGGTGAGGCTGATTGCCGAGGGTCGCACCCGGATCGTCGCCGGCAAGGTCGAGATCGACGGCTGGCAAGTCGAGGAACTGGCGGCGCTGAACCCGCGTGAGCTGCCGCCCGATCCTCTTGTCTCCAAACGCGGTTAGGCTATACCAGAGCAGAGCTTCTGCAACGGATGAGGATGCTATGGCGGCGTCGACGATGGATCCCCAGTACATCGAGCATTATCAGACGTGGCTCGGCTTCACCCGGCTGATCAAATACGTACTAGTCTTCCTGGTGATCCTGCTTGCCGGCATGGGGTATTTCCTGACTTAGAACCCGCTTGGGGGACCGTCATGAACCTGTTCGACCTGTCCGGAAAAGTCGCGATCGTCACCGGCTCCAGCCGCGGCATCGGCCGCGCGATCGCCGAGGCGTTTGCCGAAGTCGGCGGACGGGTGGTGATCTCGGCGCGCAACGCCGCACCCTGCGAGGAAGTTGCTGCGGCGATCCGGGCGAAGGGCGGCGAGGCAATCGCGGTGACGGCGCGGATCTCGGACAAGGCCCAGCTCGAAAACCTCGTCGCCAAGACGCGTGAGGCGTGGGGCCGCATCGACGTCCTGGTCTGCAACGCCGCGGTCAACCCGCATTACGGCTCGCTCGAAAAGCTGACCGACGAGGTCTTCGAGCGGATGATGGTCAACAACGTGTTGAGCAATCTCTGGCTGTCGCGGATGGTGGCACCCGAGATGCGCGAGCGGCGCGACGGCTCGATCATCTACATCGTGTCGACGGCGGCGTTGCGGGCCAGCACGATGCTCGGCATGTACGGCGTTACCAAAGCTGCCGACTACGCATTATGCCGCAATCTCGCCGCCGAATGGGGACCCGACAATGTGCGCGTCAACTGCATCGCGCCGAGCGTCGTGACGACCCAGTTCGCCCGCGTCCTTTACGAAGACCCGCAGCGCCGTGCTGCCCGCGAAGCCGGGACATTGCTGAAGCGTCTGGCCGAGCCGGAGGACATCGCCGGGGTCGCGCTAATGCTCGCCGCGCGCGCGGGCAATTACATCACCGGCCAGACCATCGTCGTTGACGGCGGCACGACCATCGCACCTAGCTGATCCGCGGTTTACTTGGCAGCAGGCTCCTGGGTGAAGGTGCCCTGGCCGTCGATGTCGAGGTTCTCGACCGTCACCGCTGTCGCCTTTTGGTCTCCCGCGATCGTGAAAGTGACGGCACTCCGGCCGGCGGCGTTTTCCCCGGCGGGCTGATAGGTAAACACGTCGCGGTCGAAATGCTGCATCGGGTAAGGCTGCTGCTGCGGCCCGAGCTTTACCCAAAGCCCTTGATCGCCCACGATAATCTCGATCGGACCGAACAGATCGTTGCGATAAGGGCCGATATAGGCAGCGGCGGGCAATGCTGGGGACGGTTGCGCCGGCGCCTTCGCGTAGTCGATGGCGGTTCCATAGTTAGGCGCGAGCGCCGTCGCCATCAGCTGGCCGTAAAGCGTGAGCCAGTCTTTTTCGACCTTTCCGGTGAGCACCAGGTCGAGAAAGCTGCGGTTGACCGCCTCCGGCACACCGATCGGCTGTGCATTGGTCAATGCGACGATGCCGAGCCCTTGGGCAGGCAGCAGATTGATGCTGGTCGCGACCCCAAGTTCGAATGCTCCGGAATGGCCCCACTGAACGCGGCCGTCAGCATCGTAATCGATATTCCAGCCGAGCCCATAGAAACCGGCGTGGTCGACCGCCGGATTTTTCGGCGGGGTCCGAACGATCTGCGGACGATGGGTTTCGGCTAGCGCCTCGGCCGCGACGATCTGCCTGCCGCCGAACTTACCGCCGTTCAATTGCAGGCGCAGCCACATTGCCATATCGCGCGCCGAAGCACTGGCCCCGCCAGCCGGGGATTGTGCATCGGGGTCGCGCGTGTATTTGGCAACCCACTTGCCGTCCACCATTACATGGCCATGCGCCCGGCTTGCCGAAGCGGCGAAATCGGCAAAGCGTGAGCTGGCATGCGTCATGCCCAACGGTCGATAAAGCCGCTCGGCCGACAAATCTTCCCACGACTTCCCGCTCGCCATCGCCGCCGCCACCGCGGCCTCCGTAAAGCCGAAATTGGTGTAAGCGTAGTGCGAGCGGAAGCTGCTGTCCGGCTTCTGGTAGCGTAAACGGTGCAGGATTTCGGCGCGGTCGTAGCCGATGTCTTCCAGCAAGTCGCCGGCGTGGTCGGGCAACCCGCTGCGATGGGCGAACATGTCGCGCAAGGTGACCTGGCGCGTCACCCATGGATCATACATCTGGAACCCGGGATCGTGCCGGATGATCGGGTCGTCCCAGGCGACCACGCCGTCCCCGACCAGTGCCGCCACGACCGTCGCGGCGATCGGCTTTGACAAGGAAGCGAGCTGAAAGACTGTGTCGGGACCGACCTCTGCGGGCGTGCCCTCCTCGCGCACCCCGAACCCCTTGAGATAGATGACCTCATCCGTATACACGACGGCGATCGCCATCCCGGGAATGCCGCTGCGCTGCAAAGCGTCCTCCGTCAGCTTTTGCAACTGCGGCAGCGCAGCTTCGACCTGCTGTCTCGGCATAACCTGAGAAGGCGAGGCCAGGGTCGGGGGCGCGGCCAGGACGGGGAGCGGGGCGAGCATGCCGACGGTCGCCGCGGACAGCACCGCCCGTCGCGACGGTTTGACAAGAAGCGGCGATTGCTCGATGGGATGGCTCCCCGGGCGTTTTCAAGAGTGTGCGCACTCGACCGCACACTAATTCGATGAGGGGCCAGTGAACGAGCAAAATCGAGACCTACCCGACGCTGCCCGTCCGCTCTTTTTCCCTTGCACCGCAGTGGCCGTCCACGCATGACAGTGCGAGGCGAGAGCATTCCGTCGTTAGGAGGAGAAATATGGACGGCGATCTGGCGGGCCGCACAGAGACGACCGATCTGACGCGAGTGCTGGCGGAGCGGTCGGCGGGAGCTCGGATGGAGTGACCTACCCGAGCCGGTGCGCGAGTTGGCGCGGCAATGCGTGCTCGACTATCTCGGCTGCGCGGTGGCGGGCGCCGGCTGATCCGCTGGTTGGCATGTTGCTCGACGAGATGGCGGAAGCCGGCGGGATGGCTCAGGCGAGCGTCATCGGTCATCGCCTGCGCCTGCCGGCATTGGCGGCGGCGCTGGTCAACGGCGCGGCGGGTCATGCGCTCGATTACGACGATGTCAACCTGGCGATGCCAGGCCATCCCTCGGTCGCGATCCTGCCGGGGCTGCTCGCCCTCGCCGAGCTGAAGGGCAGCTCGGGACGCGAGGTTATCACCGCCTTTGTTGCCGGCTACGAGACCGCCTGCCGTATCGGCATGGCGCTGCAGCCCGGGCATTACGCGCTCGGCTTCCACTCGACCGCAACGATCGGCAGCTTTGGCGCGGCGGCGGCCTGTGCGCAGCTGCTCGGCCTCGACGCCGAGGCAACGGCGGTGGCGCTCGGCATCGCCGGGACCCAGGCGGCCGGGCTCAAATCGCAATTCGGCACGATGTGCAAGCCCTTCCATGCAGGAAAGGCCTCGCAGAATGGGCTGCTGGCCGCGCGTCTCGCCGCGCGCGGGTTTTCGAGCCGCCCGGATCTTCTAGAATGCGTGCAGGGTTTCGCCGCGACCCACGGCTCGGATTTTTCGCCCGAAGCTGCGCTGACGCCGCCCGAGAACGGCTTTCACCTGTCCGCCAACCTCTTCAAATATCACGCCGCTTGCTACATGACGCATGCCCCGATCGAGTGCGCCCGCCGGGTGCGCCGCGATCACGCACCGAGCCCCGATGCGATCGCCGCCATCACCTTGCGGCTTGATGCCGGATGCGACCGGATCTGCAATATTCCCGCCCCCGTGGACGGGCTGCAGAGCAAATTCAGCTTGCGTCAGACCGTGGCAATGGCCCTGGCCGGGGTCGATACCGCGAGCCTTGGCGCCTATAGCGAGAAGAATGCGCGCGATCCGGAGCTGATCCGGCTGCGCGAAATGGTAGCGCTCGATTTCCGCGAGGGCTGGCCGTCAGACTCTGGCAGAGATCGAGGTCGCCCTCCGCCGATGGCAGGCGTGTCTCGGCGCGTCACGATGCCGGCATTCCGGCTACCGACATCGCCGAGCAAGGGCGAGCGCCTCGCCGCCAAATTCGAGGCCTTGGTCGAGCCGGTCCTCGGCGCCCCCCGCACCCGCGAGCTGCACCAGATGGTGGCCGGGCTCGACGGCCTGGGCGAGATCGGCAGCCTCGCGCGGCTCGCCGCCGGCTGACCTGGCGCCCTCGCCGGATTGACCAGTCTGTGAAAAGTTCGGCGGCGGCGTGAAGCTGCTGTCCCACCTCTCTCCCGATGGCGACGGGCTGCCGCAGCCGGCGGATGCGCGCCTTCTCGCGCTCGGTTTCGACGCCTGGGACGAGGCGCTTGCCGCGGCCCCCGACGATGCCGCGGCGCGTGCCGCCCGCGACTGGAGCGCGCCTCCGATAGGCCGGCGCCTGCTCGCCGCGATCTTCGGCAACAGCCCGTTCCTGAGCGGGCTTGCTGTCAAGGAATGGCGTTTCCTGACCCGCCTCATCGACGAAGGCGCCGACCCGCTGTTCGACGAGATCGCTGTCGAGATCGAAAAACCCGACGATCTCGGCGAAGACACGGCGGCACTGATGCGCCGTCTGCGCATCGCCAAACGCCGCACCGCGCTTCTGGCCGCGGTCGCCGAACTCGCCGGCACTATGGTCGCTCGAACAGCAGATCGGCGCGCTCAGCCGCTTTGCCGAGGCGGCGGTCGGGGCGGCGCTGCGCCATCTGCTGCGCCAGGCGGCCGCGAAGAGCGCGATTGCACTGCCCGACCCGGACGATCCGGAGCGCGACAGCGGCCTGATCGTCCTCGGCATGGGCAAGCTCGGCGGCGCCGAGCTCAATTATTCGAGCGATATCGACCTGATCCTGCTCTACGACGCGGCGCGGGCGCGGGTGACGGCGCGCGACGGCGTACAACCCTTCTTCAGCCGGCTTGCGCGCGACCTCGTGCGGATTCTCGAGGAGCGCACCGGCGATGGCTACGTGTTTCGCACCGATCTGCGGCTGCGGCCCGACCCGGGCTCGACGCCGCCGGCGATGTCGGTCGCGGCGGCGATGGCCTATTACGAGAGCGTCGGCCAGAACTGGGAGCGCGCGGCGCTGATCAAGGCGCGCCCGGTCGCCGGCGACCGCGTTGCCGGGCGGCGGTTTTTGCGCGAGCTGCGGCCCTTTATCTGGCGCAAGCACCTCGATTTCGCGGCGATCCAGGACATCCACTCGATCAAGCGCCAGATCAACGCCCATCGCGGCGGCGGCCGGATCGCGGTCGAGGGCCACGACATCAAGATCGGCCGCGGCGGCATCCGCGAGATCGAATTCTTCGCCCAGACGCAGCAGCTGATCTGGGGCGGGCGGATGCCCCAGCTGCGGGTCCGCGCGACCTGCGAGGCGCTGCGCCGGCTCGCCGGCTTCAGGCCGCATCGATCCGGCGACAGCGGCGAGCGTTGATCGCGGACTACCGCTTCCTGCGCCGCGTCGAGCACCGCCTGCAGATGGTCGACGACGCGCAGACCCACCGCCTGCCGACCGACCGCGACGGCATCGCCCGCCTCGCGCTCTTTCTCGGCTATCGCGGTGCCGATGCCTTCGTCGCCGATCTGACCGCACATCTCGGCTCGGTCGAGAGCCATTACGCCGAGCTGTTCGAGGAGGCGCCGAGCCTCGCCGGGCCCGGCAATCTGGTCTTTACCGGCGCCGAGGACGATCCCGAAACCCTGGCGCACCTTGTCCGGGCTCGGCTTTGCCGATCCGCCGGCGGTCGGCGCGCTGGTGCGCGGCTGGCATCACGGCCGGATGCGCGCGACCCGCAGCCAGCGGGCGCGCGAGATCCTGACCGAGCTCGTGCCCGAGTTGCTGCGCATCTTCGGCGCGACGCCGCATCCCGACGCGGCGCTGCGGCGCTTCGACCAGTTTCTGTCGCGTCTGCCGGCCGGAGTGCAGCTGTTCTCGCTGTTTCAGGCGAATCCGGGATTGCTGGCGCTGGTCGCCGATATCATGGCCGGGGCGCCGCGCCTGGCCGAGCAGCTGGCGCAGCGGCCGGCGCTGCTCGATGCGGTGCTGACCCAAGGAGTTTTTCGCGCCGCTGCCGGACCGCGCCGGGCTCGCCGCCGATCTCGCCGCGGTGCTCGCCGGCGCGGGCGATTTCGAGGACACGCTCGATCTGCTGCGGCGCTGGGCCGGCGAGCGGCGCTTCCAGGTCGGGGTGCAGCTGCTGCGCGGCGCGCTCGACGGCGAGGCGGCCGGCAGCGCCCTCGCCGACATCGCCGAGACCGCGCTCGCCGCCCTGCTGCCGGCGGTCGAGGCGGAGTTCGCGCGCGCCACGGCCGGGTGCCGGGCGGCGCCTTCGCGGTCATCGGGATGGGACGCCTCGGCAGCCGCGAGATGACCCTCGCCTCCGATCTCGACCTGATCCTGATCTACGACGCGCCGCCCGACAGCGGCGGCTCCGACGGCGCGCAGCCGCTCTCGGTGCCGGCCTATTACGCCCGGCTGAGCCAGCGGCTGATCGGCGCGATCACCGCGCCGACCGCCGAGGGCCGGCTCTACGAGGTCGATATGCGGCTGCGGCCCTCGGGTGCGTCCGGGCCGATCGCCTCGAGCCTGCAGAGCTTCGCCCGCTACCAGCGCGAATCCGCCTGGACCTGGGAGCATATGGCGCTGACCCGGGCGCGGCCGGTCGCCGGCGACCCGGCGCTGTGCCGCCGGATCGCCGCGGCGATCGGCGCCGTGCTCCGTTCCCCGCGCGACCCGCGCCGCCTCGTCGCCGATGTCGCCGACATGCGCCGGCGCATCGCCGGCGAGCACCCGCGACCCTCGCCGTGGGATCTGAACAACCGGCGCGGCGGCCTGATCGACCTCGAATTCATCGCGCAATACCTGATGCTGCGCGAGGCCGCGCGTCGCCGCAGGTGCTTGCGTCGCGCCACCGCCGAGGCGCTGCGGGCGCTGGGCGCGGCCGGCTGCTCGCCGCCGCAGGCCGCGCACGAGCTGCGCGAGGCGCTGGCCCTGCTGCGCCAGGTGCAGGCGCTGCTGACGCTGTTCGGCGAGAGTGCGTCGCGGCGAGGGCGCTTTCCCCGGCCCGACGCCGCCACCCTGGCGCGCTGCGCCGGCGCGGTTGACTTCGCCCGGCTCGACGCGGATATCACTGCCGCCGCCGCGCGCGTCGGCGACTGGTACGACCGCCTGATCGACGCGCCGGCGCAGCGCGCGCGGCGCTGCGAGGCGGCCGAACCGGCAGGAGAGAGCGCATCATGAGCGTCGAGCTCGGCGACAAGGCCCCCGATTTCACCTTGCCGACCGACGGCAACGGCAGGTCACGCTGTCGCCGAGCTGCGCGGCAAAAAGGTGGTGCTCTATTTCTACCCGAAGGACGACACCTCGGGCTGCACCGCCGAGGCCTGCGGCTTTCGCGATTCGTTCCCGGATTACGGCAGCGCCGGCGCCGTCGTGATCGGCATCTCCAAGGATTCGGTCGCCTCGCACGACAAGTTCAAGAAGAAGCACGAGCTGCCGTTCATCCTCGCCTCCGACGCCGACGGCGAGGTCTGCGAGAACTACGGCGTCTGGGTCGAGAAGAGCATGTACGGCCGCAAATACATGGGCATCGAGCGCACCACCTTCCTGATCGACAGGACGGGGTCGTGCGCGGCGTCTGGCACAAGGTCAAGGTGCCGGGCCATGTCGCCGAAGTGCTGAAGGCGGTGCAGCGCCCTCTGACGGTCGATACACTCTTAGCTGCCGGCGCGGTCGCGATCCTCGCCGCCGCCGACCCGGCGGCAAAGGCGGCGCTGAGCCGCGCGCTGGCGGCGCCTGGGCCGAAGGGGCGCTGGCGATCGGCCGTGCCGCGCCGCCGCCGCGGCCCGGCGCGGCCGGAACGGCCGCTGCTGCGCCCGCCGCGCGACATGCCGAAGCGCCGCGCAATTTCGGCTCGCGCGCCGGGCGGATCGCGCTGCTGCACGCGCTCGCGCATATCGAGCTCAACGCGATCGATCTCGCCTGGGACCTCGTCGCGCGCTTTGCCGGCGAGCGGCCTGCCGCGCGACTTCTTCGACGATTGGGTCGGCGTCGCCGCCGAGGAGGCCGGCCATTTCGCGCTGCTCGCCGCGCGGCTCGCCGCTCTCGGCGCGCCTATGGCGATCTGCCGGCGCATGACGGGCTGTGGGAAGCGGCGGCGGCGACCGCGCACGACCTGCTCGCGCGGCTCGCGGTCGTGCCGCTGGTGCTCGAAGCGCGCGGGCTCGACGTGACGCCGGAGATGACCGGCCGGCTCGAACGCGCCGGCGACCGCTAGCAGCGCCGCGATCCTGCAACACATCTATCAGCGACGAGATCGGCCATGTCGCGGTCGGGCTGCGCTGGTTCGATCGGCTCTGCCGCGACCGCGGCCTCTCCCCTGAGCAGGTCTTCCACGAGCGCGTCCGACGCTGTTTCAAGGGCGCGCTGAAGCCGCCCTTCAACCACGCGGCGCGCGCCGCTGCCGGCTTCCCCGCCGCCTATTACGGGCCATTGGCTGCGCCGACTAGAGCGTGATCCTGTTAGGCTGAAGCATAGCCTGCATTGGCGAGGTAATTGGCGCACTCGGCGGGGGTGAAATGGCCGAGCAGGTCGCCGATGCCGCGCCGGGCGGCCTCGATGGTGCGCGGATCGGTTTTGCGCAGCAGGGTCTTGAGCTTGGCAAAGACCTGTTCGATCGGATTGAGATCGGGCGAGTAACGCGGCAGGAAGAACAGCTTGGCGCCGGCGGCGCGGATCAGGCGGCGCACCGCCTGGCCCTTGTGAGAGCCGAGATTGTCCATAACGACGACGTCGCCCGGACTGAGGGTGGGCGCCAGGAACTGCTCGATATAGGCATGAAAGCTGGTGCCGTTGATCGGCCCGTCGATGGCGCAAGGGGCGGTGATGCGGTCGTGGCGCAGCGCCGCCAGAAAGGTCAACGTGCGCCAGCGGCCGTGCGGCACCTTGGCGACCAGCCGCGCGCCGTGGCGGCAGCGGCCATGGCGGCGGGTCATGTTGGTCTTGGCCCAAGTTTCGTCGATGAACACCAGCGCCTAGGGTCAAGCCGGCCCTGATGCGTCTTCCACCGGGTCCGGCGGCGGGCGATGTCGGCGCGATCCTGCTCGCTGGCATGCAGTGTTTTTTTTAACGTGATCTCCTCGTGCTTGAAGAAACGCCACACCGCCCCACAGCTTGCCGGCGTGCCGCGCTCGGCCAGCTCGGCCATCACCGCCCGTAAGGTCAGATCCGGCTTCTCGGCGATCCGCGCCAACAGCCACGCACGTTCGTGCTTGAGCCGCAGCTGCCGCCGCCCGCCCATCGGCCTGGCCGCAGCACTGCCGGTGGCCCGCCAGCGCTGCGACCACTTCACCACGCTGGCAACGCTCACCCCAAACAGCGCCGCGGTCAACCGACAGGTGCGACCGCTCGCCACCGAACCAACCACGCGATCCCGCAGGTCCTGCGAATCGGGTCTTGCCATTCGATGCTGGCCCCCAACCCCAGCCAGCACCTTGAATCACAAAACTCGATGCGTGGGAATATCTTTTTGATTTAGAACTCTTATGATCATGCTCTAGTGGCGAGGGCTGATCATCCGGGCGGCTCTACCGGCGCCTTCGGCGATTGCTGTTCTGCGGGACGGACCTGGAGGCGACGCTCGGCTTCCTCGCTGACGACCCGGGCGAGATCAGGCTGACGCCCGAGCAGCTGGCGAAAATCGACGATGTCGAGGGTCAGCAACGTGCAGGGCTGCACGCGACGATCGTCGCGTTGCGCGGTTCCCCGGTCAACAGCGCGATCTCACCGAAGAACTCGCCCGGCCCCGAGGCGAACCGTCCCCGGTCTCAGCCGGACTTCGACCTCGCCCGAGGCGATAAAGTACATGCAGTCGCCGGGCTCGCCGCGCCGCATGATGACCGCCGCGCGCCGGGTAGTCGCGCGGCCGCAGCAGGCGCGCGACGTCGGCGATGACCGAGGCGCCGACGTTGTGGAAGAACGGCACCTTGGCGACGAGGTCCCAGGTGCGCAGAAACTCGCGCCGCCGCAGCTCCTCGGCATAGCCGGTCGCGAGAATGCCGGCCCACAGCGCGAAAACCAGGATGCCGGAAACCATGACGACCCCGGCCAGAATCCGCCCGAGCGGGGTTATCGGCGTCACATCGCCGTAGCCGGTCGTTGTCAGGGTTACGATCGCCCACCACAGCGCCGAGCGGGATCGAGCCGAACAGCTCGGGCTGCGCGTCGCGCTCGAGCAGATAGGCGAGGCTGGCGGCGGCGAGAAGCACGATCCCGAAACCGAGCAGCACCGAGAGCAGTGCGTGGCGGGCGCGGCTGATGACCCGCTGCAGGCTCGCCAGCCCCGGCGCATAGCGGACCGGCTTGAACACCCAGATAAAGCCGTAGAGGCTGGCATAGTTGGGGCTGAAGGCGACGTCGAGGACCCCCGGAAGCGCGCCAAGGAGATCGAACACGCCCCCGGCCGACACGGCCCAGCTGAGCCGCGCCCGCCATCCGCGGCGGTAGGCAGCCGGCGCGCCCGGAGCGGCGGCGAGCCGCAACAGATACTCGGCGAAAAAGAACGCGCAGGCGATCGTGAAACCCGGCGTCGAGCGCCTGGTGATGCGCCTGTCGCCATCTCCGCCACCGTGTCGGCGAGCATGATCGCGATGCCGAGGGCGACCATCGCGTGATGGACGATGCGAAAGACCCGGGCAGCGTGCCGGCGGTCTCGGGCTGAAGGACCCGGTAGAGGCGCTCCCAGCTCATGCGTCATTCTAGATGGTCGCGCCGCCCAGCCGAAATAGAGCGGCATCGACCGCTGTTGCGTCATTGTCGCGGCACGGCGGATCAGCGCGGATCGAGCAGCCTCGGCTGCCGCCGCCAAGCGATCTTTCGCGTTCGCGGCGTTTCCTGTTATAGGGGCGCGGTGGCGATCCTTCCGAACAACCGGCGGGCCGTGTTCGCCTTCGTTCACGACATCGCGATGGCGGCGCTGTCGCTCGTCGTCTCGCTGTATCTGCGCCTCGGCACCGAAATCGTCGGCTACCAGCCGCGCCTGACCGCCTTCTACGTCGTCAGCTTCACCCTGATCGCGGCAGCGTGTTCCTGTTGACCGGGCTCTACCGCGGCATCTGGCGCTATGCCTCGCTGCCCGATCTGTTCAACATCGCCCGCGCGGTGAGCCTGACCGTGCTCGTCTTTCTGCCGGTGATGTTCGTTCTGACCCGGCTCGAGGCGCTGCCGCGCTCGACCTTGCTGATCAACTGGTTCGTGCTGATCGCGCTGTTGGGCGCGCCGCGCCTCGCCTACCGGCTGTTCAAGGACCGCGGCCTCGACCACGTTCTCGAACGCGCCAAGCACCAGAGCGTGCCGGTGCTGCTGATCAGCGCCAAGGACGGGGCCGACACCTTCATCCGCGAGATGATGCGCGACCCGCGCGCCGTCTATCGCGTGGTCGGCGTCCTTGCCGACACCCCCTCGCGCGTCGGCCGCGAGATCTACCGCGTCCCGGTGCTGGGCACGATCGATTCGCTCGAAGCGGTGGTCGCGCGGCTGGACCGTCGCGGCAAGCGCCCGCAAAAACTGATCATCACCGCGCAGAACCTGCCCGGCGATCAGGTGCGCCGGCTGCTCGACCGCGCCGAGGCGCTGGCCATCCCGCTGGCGCGCCTGCCGAAGCTGACCGATTTTCAGACGCAACCTCGGACAATCCCGAGCACGCGCTCGAGCCGATCGCGCTCGAAGATCTGCTGGGCCGCCCGCAGGCGGTGCTCGACCGCGAGGGAATGGCGCGGCTGATCCGCGGACGCCGCGTGCTGGTCACCGGCGCCGGCGGGACGATCGGCGCCGAGCTGGCCCGCCAGATCGCCGCCTTTTCGCCCGGCCGGCTGGTCGCTGCTCGACAACAGCGAGTATCGCGCTTTACGCAGATCGACATGGAGTTGCGCGAGCGGTTCCCGCAGCTTGGGCAGGTCCCGCTGCTGCGCGACGTGCGCGACCGCGCGCAAGTCGACGCGGTCATCGCCGCCGAGCGGCCCGAGATCGTGTTTCACGCGGCGGCGCTGAAGCACCTGCCGATGGTCGAGGCCAACCCGATCGAGGGCGTTCTGACCAACGTCGCCGGCAGCCGCAACGTCGCCGAGGCGGCGCGCGCCTTCGGCGTGTCGATCGTCGTCATGGTCTCGACCGACAAGGCGGTCAACCCGACGAGCGTCATGGGCGCCACCAAGCGCCTCGCCGAAAGCTTTTGCCAGGCGCTCGATCTGCACGAGGCCAGGCAGGCGGTGCCCGGCACGCGCTACGTCACGGTGCGGTTCGGCAACGTCCTCGGCTCGACCGGATCGGTGGTGCCGCTGTTCGCGCGCCAGCTCGCCGCCGGCGGGCCGCTGACCGTCACCCATCCCGAGGTCGCGCGCTTTTTCATGACGGTGCGCGAGGCGGTCGAGCTGGTGTTGCAGGCGGCCGCCTTGTCGCCCGCGCCCGGAGACCGCCGACCGCGGCAAGATCTGCGTCCTCGACATGGGCGAGCCGGTCAAGATCGTCGATCTCGCGCGGCAGATGATCCGCCTCGCCGGGCTGCGCCCCGACCGCGACATCGAGATCGAATTCATCGGGTTGCGGCCGGGCGAAAAGCTGCAGCGAGGAGCTGTTCCATCGCGCCGAGCCGCTGATGCCGACCCGCAGCCCGGCGATCCGCCTGGCCGCGCCGCGCACCGCCGATTACGCGATGCTGGCCCGCTCGATCGACGAATTGGAGGAGCACGCCCGCGCGCGGCGCGAAGAGCGGATGCTCCAGCTGCTCGAGCGGCTGGTGCCCGAATACCGCCGCAGCGCCGCCGGCCCGAGTGCGGCGGTCGCCTCGCGCAGCTGACCGGAGGTCGCCGGGCGGGCTGCGCCGGCCCGGCTCATGTTCGTGCGGGTTCGCGGCTCAGCCCGTTCGCCGCCAGCCCGTCGACATAGGCGCGCCAGCGTTTATCGTGCTCGACGCCGAGCTGATGGAGATAGCTCCAGGAATAGATCCCGGTGTCGTGCAGATCGTCGAAGATGATGCGCACGGCGTAATTGCCGACCGGTTCGAGCCCGATGATCCCGACATGGGCGCGGCCGGGGACCAATGTCTTTTGCCCGGGCCCGTGGCCCTGGACCTCGGCCGATGGGCTCTCGACCCGCAGATACTCGGCCGGAAGACGAAACATGGCTGCCGTCGTCAAAGCTGATTTCGAGCAGCTTTTCCGCCTTTTTCAGCCGGAGCTCGACCGGCCAGCGCGCTGTCCCGCCGGCGCTCAAAGCGTCTCTCAGGACGGCGGCAATTGCTTGGTCGCCGCTTCGTCGTCGCGCAACGGCCGCGCTTCGTCGACCAGCATGATCGGGATGCCGTCGCGGATCGGATAGGCGAGGCCCGCCTCCTCGCTGATCAGCTCCTGGGCCTCGCGATCATAGCGCAGTGGCCCCTTGGTCAGCGGGCAGACCAGGATTTCCAAGAGCTTGGGGTCGATTTCCGACGAGCCTTCCATAGATTCCTCCGCGCCAACGCCGGCCCAGCTCCGCGTCAGTGCCGCGCTTCGCCGCCGCTCGAGCCGGTCGAGCACCGCCATCTCGACGATCGCGGTCAACAATTGGGCGCGCGCCTCGAGATCGGGGGCTTCGAGCAGAGCCTGCTTTTCGCTGGGCTCGAACGGACAGACCATCGCGATCGAGGTCACCAGTCGTTCGCCCGGCACCGAGCTGATCGCGTCCCATTCGGCCTTGATCTGGTGCCGCTCGAAATAGGCTCTGCAGCCCCCGGATCAGACGTTCGCGGTCAAATGCCGGGCCGCGCTCGTTGCGCAGGTCGCGGGCGAATTCGTCCCATTGCGGCACGACCCGCCGGTAGCCCTTCTCGATCGGCAATTCCTCCCTGATGCGAAAGCGGCACAGGCCGGTCAAGGTAATCAAAAAGCGCCCGTCCTCGGTCTCGGAAAACGAGGTGATGCGGCCGGCGCAACCGGTCGGATAGACCGGCGGGCTTCCCGCCAACGACTGATGCGGATCGCTCGGCTGGACCATGCCGATCAGGCGGTCGCCGGCGAGCGCGTCGCGCGTCATCGCCAGATAGCGCGGCTCGAAGATGTTGAGCGGCAGCTGGCCCCGCGGCAGCAACAGCACGCCCGGCAGCGGAAAGATCGGCAGGGTCTCGCACAGCGCGATCGCGCCTGGACGCTCGCTCATCCGCTCCCTCCCTAGAACACTTATGAGAACATCAGCGAGGATAGGCGCCGCCGCCCGCCCAAGGTCAACGGATCGGCGCCTCCCATCGCCTCGAAAAATTTGACGAGCTGCTTGCGCGCCGCCTGGTCGTTCCATTCGCGATCGCGCTTGAACAAGGTCAAGAGCTCGTCGATCGCCGTCTTCCCGCTCGCCGCTGCCGAACAACGCCGTTGCGAGTTCCAGCCGCGCCTCGTGATCGTCGGCGTTCTGCGCCAGCCGCGCACGCAGCTTGCCTGCCCCTGCCATCGCCTTTGCCGCCTGCTCGGCGAGGTCGAGCGCGGTGCGCGCCGCGGCGATCTCGGCATGGCTGGCGTTCTCCTTGGCGACGCGGTCGAGCGCCTGGCGCGCCTTCGCGAGGTCGCCCTTGGCGATCATCGCCCGGGCGAGGCCGGCCTGCGCCTCGACATTGGCCGGCTCGCGCTGCAGGATTTGCGAATAGACCGCGCCGGCGCTGGCGTGGTCGCCCGCCGCCAAAGCCTCCTTGGCCATCGCCATCGCTTCCTCGACCGGCGAGGGGCCGCCGCCCTTGCCGCCGCTGATCCGCTGGACGAACTGCTTGACTTGGCTCTCCGGCTGCGCGCCGACGAAGCCGTCGACCGGCCGTCCGTCCTTGAAGGCGTAAACCGCCGGGATCGACTGGATGCGCATCTGCTGCGCGATCTCGGGGTTTTCGTCGATGTTGAGCTTGACCATGCGCACCGCACCGTTGGCGGCGCGTACCGTCTTTTCGAGGATCGGGCCGAGCTGCCGGCACGGGCCGCACCACGGCGCCCAGAAATCGACGATGACCGGAGTTTCGAATGAACCGTCGACCACTTCGGCCATAAAGGTCGCGGTGGTGACGTCCTTGACGGGGTTGGCAGCCGCGCCGCCGATCAAAGGTTCGCTCGGCATCGCTTTCCTCTTGCAATTTACCTAACAACATGGCCGCACAGCGCCGCGAAGACAAGCGCCGCCGGCGTGGCCCGACCCCCTATGTGCAGGAGGAAGAGACGCGGAGGGCAGGGGAATGGGACCGAGCGCAAGAACTGCAAATCGAGATCGATAAGGCGACAGCGGAGCAGGAGGAGATCCACCGCCGGAGCACCCTCACCTAAGCAATTGTCAGGGAGCACCCAAGATGGCAACACCATGGAATCGCGCAAAAAGACGCCGCAAACTTGAGAAAGCCTCCACCGATCAACTTGTCTGGGACATGTCGGAGAGGCGCTCGTACGGTCGGAGCACGGGAAGGACGCTGGAATATGTCCGAGCTGCTGCGCGTCAAAGGCGAGCTTCGTCTTTTTTCGCGGCCGAGGCCTATTTCCAGCAAGCCCTCGACAACTGGGCGCCGCCAAGAGGCCTTATCCCGGGAACTGCGCGGCAGCAGGCGATCCTGAGGGGGGAAGGGCGCCGCGTTCGGCGATCCGAAAGCCGTAGGCGGCGATACAGAGCGTCCCGTGGTGGTGAAAGCCGCCTGACGCAACCCGGCTCAACGCCCTTGGATCGTTTACCGCTCAGCAAGAGCGACTATCTCGATTTGGCGCCGAAAGTATACTGGTGCGCCCTCTTATTTTGCGGAAGACGCGCCATGGAAGCCTGCGCTTGCTCTGATCGGCGACCTTAACGGGCGTTTTCACGACATATTCGAGGAATGAAATCGAGAGGTGCGCGCGGCTGCGTGATCGGTTGGGCCAGCGTGCTTGCTATTGTCGAAGCGCCTGCAAGCCTCCGGTCACCCACTGACTATAATGGCGCCCGAAGCCGGGGGCGTTCGTTAAGGACCGACACGCGGAGACCCGCATCGTCAATGCGGACCGTGCTGACTGACGCAAGGCCGATTTCGATCCGTGAATAGGAATCGATTGGCATGCCGAGCGCGAACAGCAACGCCGCGCGGATCACGTCGCCGTGGCTGACGATGACCACGGTCGCGTCGCGGTGGGTGCAGTGCAGATCGAGCAAGGCGCTGATGGCCCGGTCCTGGACTTGGCGCATGCTTTCGCCTCCGGGTACGGCAGCAATGCTCCGGCAGGCTCGCCACAATTCCCAGCGCTCGTCCGCGCGGACCTGGTCGAAGGTCAGCCCGGTCCACTCGCCGAAATCCAGCTCCATCACGTCGTCGCGATAGCCGACCGGCAGATCGAGCCGGGCGGACAGGATCTCGGCCGTCTCCTTGGTGCGCTGCAGCGGGCTCGCATAGAGCGCCGCGATGTCCTCGCCGGCGAAACGGTCGGCGACCGCGGCAATCTCGGCGCGGCCCCGCTCGGACAGCCCGACCCCGGGCGTGCGCCCGGCAAGCACCCGACCGGCCAAAACATGCTCGCCATGCCGCACCAGATGAAACACCGTCATCGCCGCTGACCCCTGATTCACAAAGGACCGAGTCTAGCATTCGATCGCGATGCCGGGCACCTCGCTTTCCGCGCCGTTGACAACAGCCGGCGCGACCGTGTTATGGCGCGCGGATGAGAGTGGCGACGATCGCAGGCTTGATCCTGGTTCTCGCAATGGCGGCGGTTGGCGGAGTTCCGCGCTTCGCCGCCGCCGACGAGCCACGGCTCAACGTCTACAACTGGTCGGATTACATCGCGCCCGACACGATCCCGAAATTCGAAGCCGAGACCGGGATCAAGGTCACCTACGACGTTTATGACGGGAACGAGGTGCTCGAAGCAAAACTGCTCGCCGGCGGATCCGGCTATGACATCGTGGTTCCTTCGGCCAGCCCGTTCATGGCGCGGCAGATCGCCGCCGGCGTCTATCAAGACGCTCGACAAGGCGGCGTTGCCCAACTGGAAAAACCTCGACCCGAGCATCCTCAAACTGGTCGCCGCCGCCGATCCCGGCAACGCGCATGGCGTGCCCTATCTGTGGAGCGTCACCGGGCTCGGCTATAACAAGGCGATGGTCCATGCAGCGCTCGGCGACGCGGCGCCAGTGGATAGCTGGGCGTTGCTGTTCGACCCGGCGAACGCAAAGAAGCTCGCGCGGTTGCGGGATCTCGCTGCTCGACACCCCGCAAGAGGTGTTTCCGGCGACGCTCGCCTATCTCGGGCTCGACCCGAAGAGCCGTGACCTGGGCGATCTCGATAAGGCATTCGCCGCCGCTCGAAAAGATCCGCCCCTACATCCGCAAGTTCCATTCCTCGGAATACATCAACGATCTCGCCAACGGCGATCTGTGCCTGTCGCTCGGCTATTCGGGCGATGTGATCATGGCGCGCAACCGCGCGCGCGAGGCCAAGAACGGGGTGGCGATCGCGTTCGAGATCCCGAAGGAAGGCGCGCAGATGTCGGTCGACATGCTGGGCATCCCGGCCGACGCGCCGCATCCGCAGAACGCGCTGCGCTTTATCGATTACCTGCTGCGCCCGCAGGTGATCGCCGACATCAGCGACGCGGTCTCTTACCCGAACCCGAATTTGCCGGGCACCTTGCTGGTCAAGCCCGCGATCCGCGACGATCCCGCGGTCTACCCGCCCGCGATCGGTCCGCCGCCGCTTTTTTGTCGATCTGCCGGCGCCGGCGGAATACGAGCGGGCGCGCACCCGCGCCTGGACCCGGCTCAAATCGGGCGACTGATGCGCGGCATGCCGCTGCTCGAAGTCGCCGCGCGTCAGCAAGCGTTTCGGCGGCCGTCGCAGCGGTCGACGACGTCTCGCTGACGATCGAGCGCGGCGCGCTGTTTGCGCTGCTCGGGCCGTCGGGCTGCGGCAAGACGACCCTGCTGCGGATCATCGCCGGGTTCGAGACGCCCGACAGCGGCCGGATCGTCATCGACGGGATCGACGTGACGCGCGCTGCCGCCCTATGCGCGGCCGGTCAACATGATGTTCCAGTCCTACGCGCTGTTCCCGCATATGGACGTCGCCGCCAACATCGCCTTCGGCCTGCGCCAGGAGCGGATGGACCGCCGCCGCCGCGACGCGCGCGTCGACGAGATGCTGGCATTGGTCCAGATGTCGGATTATGCGCGCCGCCGGCCGCACCAGCTGTCCGGCGGCCAGCGCCAGCGCGTCGCGCTCGCGCGGGCGCTGGCCAAGATGCCCAAGCTGTTGCTGCTCGACGAGCCGCTGGCCGCGCTCGACCGCAAATTGCGCGACGAGACCCGGCGCGAGCTGATCGGCATCCAGGAACGGGTCGGCACCACCTTCCTGGTCGTCACCCACGACCAGGAGGAGGCGCTCGGCATGGCCTCGCGCATCGCCGTGATGAATGAAGGGCGCGTCGTCCAGATCGGCACGCCCGGCCGAGATCTACGAGCGGCCGAATTCGCGGTTTGTCGCCGGTTTTGTCGGCGAGGTGAATCTGTTCGAGGGCGAGTTGATCGCCGGGCCTCACGGACCGTCGCCTCAAGGTCGCGGGCTTCGAGCAGCCGATCCCGCTGCCCGCGGCGGCGATGCGGCAGCGGCGGCAGACCTGTGCTGGCGCTGCGCCCGGAGAAGCTGCGTTCTGTCGCGCGCAGCGCCCGGCGGGTTTCGCGGTCAGCGCGACGGTCGCCTCGGTCGACTACCAGGGTGCGGTCGTCGATCGTCCATCTCGCCGCAGGGCCTGGACGGCTGCTGAAGGCGCAGCTGGCGAGCGCAGCCGCCGCGCGGCCTCGGCCGCGGCGCGGCGGTATGGGCGAGTTGGACGCCCGAAGACGCCGTCGTGATCAGCCCGATGATCGGGATCGGGCGGCTCGGGCGGCTGGTGCTGATCGGAGTGCCGTTTCTTGTGGCTCGCGCTGTTCTTTCTGCTGCCGCTGCTGATCGTGCTGAAGATCAGCTTTGCCCATAGCGCGATCGCGATCCCGCCTTATACGCCGCTGCTCATCGGACAGCGGCCAGGTTTGGACTGCACGCAACCCTGGCCAATTTCGCGCTGCTCGCCGAGCGACGATCTCTATCTGCGCGCCTATCTGGGCTCGCTTGGCTATGCCGCGCTGGCGACGGCTTGTGCCTGGTCGTCGGCTATCCGATGGCCCACGCGATCGCGCGCGCCCCGACGGCCTGGCGCCAGCCGTTGCTGTTCCTGGTCATGCTGCCGTTCTGGACCAGCTTTCTGATCCGGGTTTATGCCTGGATCGCGATCCTGCGAGCCGAACGGCCTGATGAACCGGCTGCTGCTCGCGGCCGGGCTGATCGAGCGCCGTTGCCGTTGCTGAACAACGGCTTTTCGGTCGAGCTCGGCCTCGTCTATTCCTACCTGCCGTTCATGATCCTGCCGATCTACGGCAGCCTGTCGGCGCTCGACGAAAGCCTGATCGAGGCGGCGGCCGATCTCGGCGCGCGGCCCTGGCGCGCGTTTCCTCGGCGTGACCCTGCCGTTGTCGCTGCCGGGGATCGCCGCCGGCATGCCTGTTGGTGTTCGTGCCGGCGATCGGCGAGTTCGTGATCCCCGACCTGCTCGGCGGCCCCAATACCTTGATGATCGGCAAGGTGTTGTGGGACGAGTTCTTCGACAACCACGACTGGCCGGTCGCCGCGGCGGTCGCCGTGGCGCTGGTTGCGGCGTTGGCGGTGCCGATCTTGTTCGCCCAGCGCCTCCTCGATCGGGAGCAGGCGGCGTGACCGCGCCGCGGCGGCCGCAGCGTTCCGCGTCGGCACGCTTGCTGCTTGGGTTTGCCTTTCTCTACGCGCCGATCGCGCTGCTTGGTGCTCTATTCGTTCAACCAATCGCGGCTGGTCGCCGTCTGGGCCGGGTTTTCGACCCGCTGGTACGGCGTGCTGATGGCCGACGAAGGGTTTCGCGCCGCGGCGGCGACGAGCCTCGAAGTCGCGACGATGGCGGCGAGCCTGGCGCTGGTGCTCGGCACGCTTGGCCGGGTTTGCGATGGCGCGGTTTGCGCGGTTTCCCGGCCGAGCGCCTGTTCGGCTTTGCGCTGCTGGCGCCGCTGGTCGTGCCGGAGGTCATCCTCGGCCTGTCGCTATTGCTGCTGTTTGTCGCCTGCGAGCAATGTGATCGGGTGGCCGCACGAGCCGCGGCATCCTGACGATCACGATCGCGCATGCGACGTTCGGCGCCTCGTTTGTCGCGGTGCTGGTGCGCGCCCGGCTCGCGGCGTTCGACCGCACGCTCGAAGAGGCCGCGCTCGATCTCGGCGCGCGGCCCGTGGGCCGTGCTGGCGCGGATCACCCTGCCGGGGATCAGCCCGGCGCTGGTGTCGGGCTGGCTGCTTGCCTTCACCTTGTCGCTCGACGATCTCGTCGTCGCCAGCTTTGTCACCGGCCCGTCGGCGACGACCCTGCCGATGGCGGTGTTTTCGAGCGTGCGCCTCGGCGTCAGCCCCGAGGTCAACGCGCTCGCGACGTTGTTTCTGGCCGTCGTCTTCGTGCTGGTGGCGCTCGCCTTCTGGCTGATGGCGCGCCAGGAGCGGCGGCGAAGTTAAGAGCCGCCGTCGAGTTCGGGATAGTGGCGGAAGATGCCGTGCTGGTTGAACGGGATGCGGCGGTCCGAGGCGAGATAGGCGGCGATGCGCGGGCGGGCGGCGATCCGGTCGTGCAGCGCGACGACGCCGCGGATATTTCGGTTCGAGCGCCGGCCATCGCGCTTGGGGAAGGCGTAGCGCAGCCCCGCCACGATCTGGAACAGCGACAGATCGGGATAGCTCAGCCGCGCCCCGACGAGATGACCGCCGCGCGCGTTGTTGCGCGCCAGGACCCGTTCGAAATAGCCGAGATATTTCGGCATCCGCGATCGGCGAAAATCGGCGGCGCGGGCCAGGGCCTCCTTGCGCTGATCCTCGTAATAGAGGCTGCTGGCGATCGGGTGATGGGTGTCGTGCGCCTCGTCGACGAAATCGGCGATCGTCAATTGCAGCTGATGCGCCCACAGCCGGCCGGCCTCGGCCGCAGGCGCCAAGCCGAGCTGACCGCCCGAGATAGAACAGGATGTTGGCGGTCTGCCCGATCAGCAACGCCCCCGCCTTCAGAAAGGGCGGAGCGAAAGACGGGCGGGCAACCTCTTCGCCATCGAGCAGGCGCATCATCTCGGCTTCGCCGCCCGGCTGTCGGGCGACATCGATATAGTCGGCGCCGGCCTCCTCCAGCGCCAGCCGGACAAACTCGCCGCGTCCCTGGATCGACGACCAATAATACAGCTCGTATCGCATGCTCGCCCTCGATCCAGCGGTGACCCGGCCGCGCTGCTCAGCCCCTGCGCTGGTATTTGCGGCAGACGAGGCGCAGGCGGTCGGTGATGTGCGGCCGCACATGCGCCGGCATCGGGGTCGACTCGCTGGCGCGCTTCCAGTCGGGGCCGCTGACCACATCGGGCGACGTCAGATGGTAAAGCGCCACATATTTCGGGTTTCCGGCCGCGCGAAAGCGCCGCGCGCTCAGCACACCCGGGACGCGTGACAATGCCGGCACGTGCTCGGTGTCGTACCAGGCGTTGAACTCGGTCTCATATTGCGGCGCCGGGGTCATCCCGACCAGCAGGAGGCCGCCGGCATTCTGCGGGCGCAACTGCGTCACCGGGCAGGATCTGCTCGCCTTCGAAGCGCAACAGCCGCTGGCACTTTGCCGTGACCCGCTTTGACCAGACCGACAAATTCTCGCCGCCGATCGCGCGATAGGCCGGGCTTTGCAGCACCGCGAGGCTGTCGAGATCGTAGGTCGCGACCGACTGTTTGGCGTTGTCCGCGCCAATCCAGCGCTGGAGGGTCAGGAACCCCGGCACGCGCTGCCGTTCCGGGATGTGTTCGAGGTCGTTGAACTCGTCCTCGGTGACATTCGAAAAGTCGAATGCGGCGATCAATTGACCCTTTGACATGGTCGTTTCCTCCGGTGGTCGAAAACCCTGAGATGCTATGCCGGGAATGCCTGATGGTGCAAAGTTTCAGCCGGCGGCGCGAGCGATCGCTGCCGAGATCAGCGCTGCGGCCGCGATCTTGGCGATCTGCATGATCCCTCCGACAAGATTTGACGGCGCGGCTTGGGCGCCATGCCTCTAGGGCGCCATACCCTTGTCGGCAAGCTCCCGCAGAGCCTTTTCGCTCTTGCCGGCGTCGAGCCCCATCGCATTCATGATGTGAGGCGCCTTGGTGAACTGTATGTCGCGGTATTCGACGATTTCGACCCGGTTGCCCCAGGGATCGAGGAAGTCGAGAAAAGGTCCCGGCAGCAATTCGCCGCCCGCAGCCTCGACGAGTGCGCGCACCCGCGAGCGATCGTCGACGACGAGGCCGAAATGGCGCCGCCAGTCGTGATGCTCGGCGCCGCTCTGCATCAGATTGATGAATTGATCGCCGAGCTCGATAAAGGCGTTTCCCGGCCGTTTAGCGCGCAGAGTGAAGTCAAAGATCTTGCCGTAAAAGGCAAGGGCCTGGTCGATATCGCCGACCTCGAGGGCGATGTGGTTGATGCCGACGAGCTTTGGCTTGTGGGTGTCGGCGCGGCCGTCTTCGGGCTGGCTGATCGCGGTCATGGCTTGCTTCCTCCTGGTCGCTGCGGCGCACAGTCACTATATTGGGTCTAATATCCTGAGGTCGATGTCGGTTGGGCGGTTTGAGCTGGTCCGAACGGCGCGGGGGTCGGCCTTTTCGAGGCGAAATTTGCCCCTCGCCTGGCTTAAAGGGCGCCGTCTTCTCGCGGGCACCCGGTCCGGGCGCCCAGGAAAGCCATCATGGATCTGATTACCAAGCTGCCGGGGATGTCGGATGACGCGCTCACCAATCTTCGGACGAACGCCAAGCGGCTCCAGCAATCCGGGACAACGGCCCAGCGGACCGATGCCGCTGCTTTGCTGCCGGCGGTCGAAGCCGAAATGGGCGCGCGCCGGCTGGCGCGGGTGAAAGCAACCCGAATCGCGGTGCCCAAGGAGCGAGCGCGCCGGCCGCGAGTGGTCAAGGAGCCCCGGGGCGAGACGGCCGACGAGCGGGAATGAGTGAGACCCGAGGTGGTCGGGGTTAGAGCGCCGGGTCGAGACGGTATAATTTGCGTGGGATTTGATGGGGGTCGGGAATGTCGGTTGATCTGACCGTCGAGGGAGCGGTCGCCAAAGTGGTGCTGAACCGTCCGGAAAAACTGAATGCGCTCAGCGTCGAGATGCGCGAGAGCCTGTGCGAGCACTTTGCCCGATTGCGCTACGACGATGCGGTACGGGTGGTGATCGTCACCGGCGCGGGCAGAGGGTTCTGCTCGGGCGCCGATGTCGACCGCATGGCCGGGCAGCATCATGATCTGCGCGGCGGGCGGCAACGGCTGCAACAGGGCGGCCATACCTTCATCCGCGCACTGCACGCGATCGAAAAGCCGGTGATCGCCGCGGTGCGCGGCCCGGCGGTTGGCATCGGCTGGAGCATTGCACTCGCCTGCGACCTGGTGGTGGCGTCGAAGACCGCGCGGTTTTCGCAGATTTTCCGGCGGATCGGCTTGGCGCCCGACGGCGGGGCGATCTGGTTCCTGACCCGCCGGCTGGGCATGGCGAAGGCCAAGGAGCTGGTGTTTACAGCGCGATTTGTCGAGGCCGAGGAGGCGCTGGCGCTGGGGCTGGTCAACCATGTCGTCGACGACGACCAGCTGATGGCCAAGACCGAGGCGCTCGCGGCCGACCTCGCCGAGGCGCCGACCTTTGCGCTCGGCCTGGCGAAAAAGCTGTTTCACGCCGCTGTCGGCCCCAGCCTCGACGAATATCTCGACATCGAGAGCCTGGTGCAGCCGCAGCTGCATATGACCGCCGACAACGCCGAAGGGGTCGCCGCGTTTCCGCGAAAAGCGCACGCCGAAATTCATCGGCCGCTGATCCCGCGGCACTTGCGCCCGCGGTGTGTGGGCGCGCCGTGGACGCAAGCGGTTCGCAGGATGGTGTTCTTGGGATCGTCTTTTATGGCGGGTCGCGGTCGAGGACCTCCTGAATCCGCTTTGGATCGACGCGGATCTCGACCCCGGCGCGCTCCTCCTGCAGCAGCATCGGCGAGCGCGAGTCGCGATGACCCCAGCCGCGGTTCAGCGCCTCGGACAGCTCGGCGAGCGCCAGATTGGCGACCCGCATCGGCACGTTGAAATCGCGGCCGAGCTGGGTGGCGAGCGTCACGTCCTTGTGCGCCAGACGCAGCGCAAAGGCGGCCGGGTCGTACTTTCCGGGCAGGAACTGGTCGATCAGCCCGTCGAAGGTGCGCCGCCGGCCGGTCGCACCGTCGCGCACCGCCTCCCACAACGCGAGCGGCTCGACCCCGGCCTTGACCCCGACCGTGAACATCTCGGCGAGTGCGGTCTGGATGCAGTAGCCGGCGCCGTTATGCACCAGCTTGGCGACCGATCCGGCCCCGATCGGGCCGACATAGCGCGCCTTGTCGCCCATCGCGTCGAGTACGCTCTTGTGGCGGTTGAAGATCTGCTCGTCGCCGCCGACCCACAGCGCGAGCTTGCCGGTGCGCGCGCCGCGCGGCCCGCCGCTGACCGGCGAGTTGAGCATGTACACGTCGCGCTCGGCAAAGGCGGCGTTGATCTTGCGCACAACAGTCGGCGAGTTGGTCGACAAGTCGAAATAGGCCTTACCGCGACTCATCCCGCTCAAGGATGCCGTTTTCGCCAAGCGCTACCGCCTCGACTTCGGGCGGGCCGGGGAGTGAGGTGAAGACGATTTCCGAGGCCTCGGCGGCAGCGCGCGGCGTGTCGGCCCAGACGGCGCCGGCGGCGAGATAGGGCTCGGCCGCGGCCCGGCGCAGATCGTGGACGACCAGCTCGTGCCCGGCCTTTTGCAGATTCGCCGCCATGCCCGAACCCATCATGCCCAAACCGATAAATCCGATCTTCATCTCGCCCTCCCGCCCGTCTTGCGACTTTGTGGTGCTATCAGGACGTCCTTGGCTACCAGGGCGGCGGTCATCGCCGCCGGCCAGCCGGCGTAAAACGCGAGGTGAGTGATGATTTCGCCGATCTCGTCCTTGGTCACGCCATTATCGAGCGCGCGCTGCAGATGACCGACGAGCTGTTTTTCGCGGCCGAGCGCGATCAACGTGGCGCAGGTGATCAGGCTACGGTCCCGCTTGGACAGCTGGGGGCGTTCCCATACATCGCCGAACAGCACTTTTTCACTAAGATCGATCAGCTTTGGCACGACGTGGCGGACTTGGTCGCGGGCAGCCGAGGGTCGGGATTGCGCCATGGTTTTCTCCTTTATTAGAACCAGCAGTTTCCTTCCATCCCAACCGTAGCACGGCGCCGCCGAACCCGGCCAGACTTACCGGAAGTCCTTCGCCGGAGCAGTGCTGGAATGGCGTTGGGGACGCGCGGCCCCCGCCGGCGAACGTTCTCCGGCGGGTGTCCGTGATGGAGACAGCTATCGGCGGAGCCGCGTTCCGCGCGGCGTTGAACGGCGCGAACGGCAAGGTGGTCGGCTCGCTCCGGCCGCTCCGCTGTTGTTTATGGAGGGCTAGTGTTGGGCGGTCGGTGATTGAGCGCGGTCGGCCGCCGCCTGGCGATAATGCTCGCGCTGCTTCTCGCGCCACGCTGCCCGTTCCTGGGCATCGATCGTGCCGTCGTGGTTCGTGTCGATCTGGTCAAAGCGGGCGCGAAAGATCGCGTCGCGTTCCCCGGCCGGCATCGCCGCCAGCCGATCGTAATAGGCCTTGCGCTGTTCGAGAGCCGCCTTTTCCGCCGCGGAGAGATTGGGAGCCGCCAGCTGTTCGGCGAGCCTGACCTGACGTTGCCCGATATTCTGCATGCGGAAATCTCGATACTCGTCGAAGGTGATCAGTTGCGGGGCTGCGGACTGGGCGGCAGGCGGTGTCGCCGTGGGCGTCGCGGCCGTGTCCGTTGCGGCTGCGGGGGTGGATGCAGGTGCGGCGACGCGTTGCGCAATCGCGGGCAGGTGCCAGAGCGCTGCCGCGAACAGGGCGGAAGCCGCGGCGGCAAGCGTCCATCGTCTCATCGAGATCCTCCATGTGTTCATGAGATGTTCGTTACAGAACAACACATGAACACGCTTGGCAAGCGGTTTTTGCTGTTTTTGGCTAAATTTTTCTCGGAGCCCGCGACCGGCTAACCGCGAGATCAATCCTGCGGCGCGAACCGGCGGAAGGTGTGCGGCAGGCGGCGGATGTCCTGGACGAGATCGGGCGGCACCTCACCGGTGCCGTCCGCACGCAGGGTCAGGGCGTCGACCAGCCCGCCAAAGCGCTCGCCGATCGCCCGGACGATCTGGTCGTGGCGGCCGACGGCGGCGAAAAGATGGGCAACGTCGTCCGGCACTTCTTTCGCCATCTCGGTCCATTTTCCCTGCCGCGTCAGCGCGTTGAGCTTGTGCCCGAGATCCTCGAGCCCGTGCGCCGCCAGCACCGGGTAATAGGCCGGGGTCGAGCCGTAAAACGCGACCCGCTGGCGCACCCATTCGAAGCGGCAGGCGACGGTCTCGTCATCCGGCCCGGTGGCGAGAAACCCGCCGCCTGAGATCTCATACTGAGCACGGGTGCGGCCGGCCTTGGCGAGCCCGGCGGCGAGCCGCGGCATGACCGCGTCGGTCAGATATTTCCGGGTGCAAAAGCCGTGCAACTTGACGCCGTCGCATTCCTCGGCCGCGACCTTGAGCATCGCCGGACCGACCGCGGCGATCATGACCGCCGGCGGGGGCGCGTCGATCGGCTCGGGCGTGAAGTTCGGAGTCATCAAGGTGAAGCGGTAATGCTCGCCTTCGAAAGCCGGCTTCTCGCCGGTTTTCCAGCAATGCCAGATCGCGCGCAACGCCTGCACGTATTCGCGCATGCGCGGCGCCGGCGGCGTCCACGGCACCGAAAAGCGCCGCTCGTTGTGCGCCCTGACCTGCGAGCCGAGACCGACGACGAAGCGGCCGCCGGTGGCGCCGGCGAGGTCCCAGCCGACATTGGCGACCGCCATCGGCGTGCGGGCAAAGGCGATCGCCACGCCGGTGTGCAATTCGATACGCTCGGTCGCGGCGCCGGCGATCGCCAGGGCCAGAAACGGGTCGTGCTTGTTTTCCATCGCGACGACGCCGTCATAGCCTTCGGCCTCGAGCGTCCGCGCCGCCGCGGCGACCTCGCGCAGATTCTCCTGCGGCACTGTCGTAAATACGCGCATCGGCCGCTCCTCACGCTGCCTATGCGTCGCCGCGGGCGCCGAAGATCGCGGTGCCAACCCGGACGTGGGTGGCGCCAAAGCGGATCGCGGTTTCGAAATCGGCGCTCATCCCCATGCTCAGAAGGTCGAGGCCGGTGCGCCGGGCGATCTCGCGCAACAGCGCGAAATGCGGCGACGGCTCCTCGTCGAGCGGCGGAACGCACATCAGCCCGACGATCGGCAGGCCGAGCCGGTCGCGGCATTCGACGATAAACTCGTCGGCGGCGGCGGGCATGACGCCCGATTTCTGCGCCTCCTCGCCGGTGTTGACCTCGATCAGGCAGGGCAGGCGGCGGCCGGTACGTTCCATCTCCCGCGCCAGCGCCTCGGCGAGGCGCGGCCGGTCGACGGTCTCGATCACGTCGAACAGCGCCACCGCGTCCCTGACCTTGTTGGTCTGCAACGGCCCGATCAGATGAAGCGCCAGGTCGGGAAACGCCTCGCGCAGCGCCGGATATTTCGCCTGCGCCTCCTGCACCCGATTCTCGCCGAAGACCCGATGGCCGGCGAGCGAGCGCCTCGCGCACCGCCGCGGCCGGATGGGTTTTGCTGACGGCGACCAGCGCCACGTCGTCGGTCCGGCGTCCGGCCGCCCGCGCCGCCGCCTCGATCCTGCCTGCGCACGGCTGCCAAATTGGCTGCGATGACCCCTTCCATATCAGCTCCATTCCTGGCAAAAGTCTGCGTTGCTCGCTCCGGCTGCGAGCAAGGCCGTTTCGCCGGGGATCGCCGGATGTCTGCTGCTCATTACCGCCTGTCCGACGGCGCTCGCCGCAAGTCTTTCGTTGGTCCTGGTCGGGTGCGGTTCGAGCCCGCCTGTCGGCAAGCGCGGGCGCGGCCAGCGGGGCGCCCAGCGCGACCAATGCCCAGCCGTCGCCAAGGACCCGCCGGGCGAGATGGACACCGAGGCGACGATCTGGACGGTGCTCGGTCTTGCCAAGAAGCCGTCGGAGCACGAGCCGGGACCGCAAACCGGCAGTACGGTCAGCCCGATCTTGTGGCAGGCGGCGCACGACACCTTGGACTTCGTCAAGTTCAGCTCGGAGGACCCGCTGACCGGCCTGCTCGTCACCGACTGGTATTCGCCCACAGGCAAGCCCGACGAGCGCTACAAGATCAATGTGTTCGTCCTGTCTCGGGAGCTCAGATCCGATTCGCTCGCGGTGACGGTGGATCGCCAGGAGCGCTCGGCGACTGGCCAATGGGAACCCACGACGATCGCGCGAAAGGTCGAGGACGATCTCGAAACCGCGATCCTGCGGCGGGCGGGTCAGCTCAAACGGGCCTGGATGAAGGAGTGCGCAGTCGGGTTGAAAGCCCGCTCGCGTGGGGCGGTGCAGCATCTCGCTCGCGGCTTGGCGGTCGCCGTGCGCACTATCTCTGCCAAGGGCTGAAGCCTGATGCCCGGCATCGCTGGATCCGGGTGTTCGGAATTTGCGCCGACCGCTACCCGTCGGAACAGCGAAACATTAACTCGCGATGTCGCGATACAATTTCCGAGAAACCGAAACGAAATGGCAGCAGGTCTGGCGCGAGCGGCGGCTGTTCGAGGTCGCCGCCGACCCCAGCCGGCCGAAATACTATGTCCTCGAAATGTTCCCTTACCCTTCCGGTAAGCTGCATGTCGGCCACGTCCGCAACTACACGATGGGTGACCTCGTCACCCGTTATCGGCGCGCGCAAGGATACAACGTGCTGCACCCGATGGGCTGGGACGCCTTTGGGCTGCCGGCCGAGAATGCCGCGATCGCCGAGGAGATCCACCCGGCAGTGTGGACCCGCGAGAATATCGCGACGATGCGGGCGCAGCTCGAACGCATGGGGTTCGCCTATGACTGGTCGCGCGAGATCGCGGCCTGCCACCCGGAATATTACCGGCACGAGCAGAAGATGTTTCTCGACTTCCTCGCGGCCGGGCTCGCCTATCGCAGGGAATCCTGGGTCAATTGGGACCCGGTCGAAAACACCGTTCTCGCCAACGAGCAGGTCGTCGACGGGCGCGGCTGGCGCTCCGATGCGATCGTCGAAAAGCGGCTGTTGGCGCAATGGTATCTGCGCATTACCGCTTTCACCGAGGAATTGCTCGACGCGATCCACGGGCTTGGAGCGCTGGCCCGAGCGCGTCCGGCTGATGCAGGAGAACTGGATCGGCCGCTCGGAAGGTGCCCGCGTCTATTTCGACATCGCCGGACGGGACGAGCGCATCGAGGTGTTCACGACGCGGCAGGACACGCTGTTCGGCGCGTCGTTTGTCGCGCTGTCGCCGAACCACCCGCTGGCCCAGCGGCTGGCCGAGAACGACGCCGAGCTCGCCGCCTTTATCGCCGAATGCAACCGCATGGGGACGAGCGAGGCGGTGATCGAGACTGCAGAGAAGCGCGGCTATGCCACGGGCCTCGAAGCGGTGCATCCGTTCGACCTGAATCGCCGAGTCCCGGTCTGGGTCGCCAATTTCGTGCTGATGGAATACGGCACCGGCGCGATCTTCGGCTGCCCGGCGCACGACCAGCGCGACCTCGAATTCGCCCGCAAATATGGGCTGCCGGTGATCCCGGTGGTCTTGCCGCCGGGCGCGGACCCGGCGCGTTTCGCGATCGGCGAGGTGGCCTATGTCGAGGACGGCGCCTTATTCAACTCGGATTTCCTCGACGGCCTGCCGGTGGCCGAGGCCAAGCGCGCCGCCGGCGAGCGGCTCGAAGCGCTGGGGCGCGGCGAACGCACGATCGCCTATCGCCTGCGCGACTGGGGGGTATCACGCCAGCGCTATTGGGGCTGTCCGATCCCGGTCATCCATTGCCCGAATTGCGGCATTGTGCCGGTGCCGGAGGGCGATCTGCCGGTCGACTCTGCCCGAGGATGTCAGCTTCGCGGTGCCGGGCAACCCGCTGGCCCATCATCCGACCTGGCAATATGTCGAGTGCCCGCGCTGCCATGGGCCAGCCCGGCGTGAGACCGATACGCTCGATACGTTTTTCAACTCGTCCTGGTATTTCCTGCGCTTCTGTTCGGCGCGCGCGCCCGTCGCCTTCGAGCCGCGAGGCGGTCGATTATTGGATGCCGGTCGACCAGTATATCGGCGGGGTCGAACACGCCGTACTGCATCTGCTCTACTCGCGGTTCTTCACCCGGGCGCTGAAGCAATGCGGCTACCTTGATCTCGACGAGCCGTTCGCCGGGTTGTTCACGCAAGGAATGGTGTGTCACCAGACCTATCGCAGCGAGACCGGCGAGTGGCTGTTTCCGGAGGAGGTCGAGACCGATGGCTTAGGCGGTTTCGTCGATGCTGCCGGGCGGCCGGTGACTGCCGGGCGGCACGAAAAAATGACGAAATCGAAAAAAAACGTCGTCGGCCTCGACGCAATCGTCGAAACGTACGGTGCAGATACAGCTCGGCTCTACCTGTTGTCGGACAGCCCGCCCGAGCGCGATCTCGAATGGACCGAGACCGGGATCGAGGGCATTTGGCGCTATGTCAACCGGCTGTGGCGGATGGTGAGCGAACCGCCGGTGCCGCTGCCTCCGCCGGGGACCCAAGCCGGCGCCGGGTTGTCGCCGCCTGTGGCGGCCCTGCGCCGCACAATCCACCAGACGATCGCCGCAGTGACCGACGATCTCGACAAATTCCGCTTCAACCGCGCCGTCGCCCGCATCCGCGAATTGACCAACGCGATCGAGGAGTTGCCCGAGCAGACCCTGCAGACCGAATCCGGGGCGCCCGCGGTGCTGCGCGAGGGGCTCGAAACCTTAGCGCGGTTGTTGGGCCCGATGATGCCGCATCTGGCCGAAGAGATGTGGCTGACCCTGGGCGGCGCCGGTCTGCTCGCCGAGCAGCCCTGGCCGATCGCCGATCCGGACCTAGCCCGAGAAGAGCAGGTGACGATCGCCGTCCAGGTCAATGGCAAGCTGCGCGGCACGCTCGAATTTCCCGCGCGATGCGGAAAGCGGCGCGGTCGAGAGCGCCGCTCTTGAATTGCCGCAGGTGGCGCGCTGGCTCGACGGCCGCCCGCCGCGAAAGGTCATCGTCGTTCCGAACCGGATCGTCAGCATCGTCGCCTGACATGGCGCGACGCCGCGAGCTGCTGGCCCTTGGCTTCGTGCTCGTGCTGTCATTGCCGGGCTGTGGCTGGGAGCCGCTCTATGCCGATCCCCAGAGCGGCCCGGCGAGCGCGGATTTGCGGGCGATCCAGGTATTGCCGATTTCCGAACGGATCGGCCAGCAGCTCGATATGGCGCTGCGCAATTCGCTCAACCCGACCGGCGAGCCGACCAAGTTCCTTTATGCGCTGCACACGACGCTCACTGTCTCGCTGAGCGCCCTCGGCATTCAATCGCAAGGCACGGCAACCTTGGGCAGGATCGATGTATCTGCCACCTTTGTCTTGGTCGACAACCGCAAAGGCAGCACCTTGCTGAGCAATTCGCGTGCACGTGCAGAACTCGTTTGCGCTCAACCCCAACCAGTATTCGACCGTTGTCGGCGAGGATGATGCCCGGGTTCGCAGCGTCGCTGAGCTGAACCAGGAAATCGTGACGCGGCTTACGCTGTTCATGGAGCACCGCGCCGCGCTAAGACGCGCCGAAGACGAGCTGACACACCCGTGAAGATCGCCCCGGCGCGCGTCGCCGCGTTTCTGCAGCGCCCCGATCCGGCGATCCGCGCCGTGCTGCTCTATGGTCCGGACTGCGGGTCTGGTGCGCGAGCGCGCCGACGCCTCTAGCCCGCACCGTCTGCCCGGATCTGAGCGACCCGTTCCGCATTGCCGATCTGAACGGCGGTGTGCTTGCCGCCGATCCGGCGCGCCTCGCCGACGAGGCTGCACAGCTGAGCCTCGCCGGCGGTCGCCGAGTGGTGCGGGTGCGCGGCGCCGCGGACGGGCTTGGCGCGGCTGTTCACCGGTTTTCTTGGCGACCTGCCGGGCGAAGCGCTGGTCGTGGTCGAGGCCGGCGAACTATCGGCCGGATCGCCGCTGCGGCGGGCGTTCGAGGGCTCGCCCCGCGCGGCGGCGATCGGCTGCTACCCGGACGCGCCGCGCGACCGCGCCGCGGTGATCCGCGAGAGTTTGGCGGCGCACCGTGTCACCGCGAGCCGCGACGCCACGCAGTACCTGGTCGAGCACCTCGGCGGCGACCGGCTGCTGACCCGCTCCGAGCTCGACAAGCTGGCGCTCTATGCCGGCGAGGGCGGCCGGGTCGAGCTCGAAGACGCGCTGCTCTCGGTCGGCGACAGCGCGGCGCTCGAGCTCGACGACGCGGTGATGGCCGCGGCCGAGGGCGACACCGCCCGGCTCGACCGCGTGCTCGACCGGGTATTCCAGGAAGGGCGAATCGCCGGTCACGGTGGTCCGCGCGGTCTTGCGCCATCTGCATCGGCTGCACGCTCTCGCTGCGCTGGTAGCGGCCGGGACGCCGCTCGGTGAGGCGCTGCGCAACGCTCGCCCGCCGATTTTCTACAAGCATCAGGACAGCTTCAAACGCCAGCTCGGGCTATGGAGCGAGGCGCGGCTGCGACCCGCACTCGACCGCATCGCCCAGGCCGAAATCGACATGAAGACGACCGGTCTTCCTGCCGAGACCCTTTGCCGCCAGGCGATGCTGGCGCTGGCGCGGCGCCGCGCGCGCCGGTTGACGATCAGCCTGGCAGTTTCCAGCCGATCCAGTCGCACACGGCGCGGCCCATGACGAGTTCGAGGTCGCGGCCCTTGAGCCACGGCATCTCCTCGGTGAACATCGTCACGCATTGTTTCCACGAGCATGGCATGCGGGTGATGTCGGTGCCCCAGAAGGCTCGCTGCGGACCGAACGTCTCGACGATCTGCTGGGTGTATTTGTGGATGTTGCGATAGGGGTAGGGCTGGCTCGAATTGCCCGGCGCGCCGGTGCATTTGACCGCGACGTTGGGATGCTTGGCAAGCGCCAGCAGCGCCGGCTGGTTGCCGTGCGCGGCGTCGTCCTTGCCGTCGCGCACCCGGGCGTAATGATCAATCAGCAGCTTGAGCCCGGGGTGCCGCTCGGCGATCTGGCCCACCTGCGGCAGATAGTTCGAGGCCATCAGCGCGATCGGGATGCCGGCTTTCTCGGCCGCCGGCCACAGCCAGTCCATCGTGCCGTCGGTCATCCAATTGGCCTGGTGCGGCTGGGTGAAGGCATAGCGCAGGCCGAGCATTCCCGGCCGGCTGCTTCCAGCCGTCGATCAAGGAGCGGCTCTCCGGCTTGTCGAGCGGGAAATTGCCGAGGATTGCCGAAGCGGTTCGGGTATTTGGCCGCCGCCTCCTCGGAGATCTTGCCCGAATTCGGGTCCCATCCCGGCGGATGCAACAGACAGGCGTTGACCCCGGCGGCGTCCATGTCGCGGATGCATTCTTCGGCCGTATAGGAATTGACCTGGCGGTGCGACGGATTGGTCGGCGGTCCGGCCGACCAGATGTGAACCTGTGCGTCGACGATCAGCATGGCGTTGTTACTCCCATTTTTGTCGGAACGTAGGGTGGGCAGAGTGCAGCGAAGGCCCGCCTTCTCGCGGAACACGGGGGTTTCGCACTGCTCAACCGTTGGGGTGGATGGCCCCGCGGCATCTGGTGCCAAAGTTCGGTCGTCGAATTCGCGAACTGGAGACCGTCCATGACCGAGATTACGCGCATTGCCATCGACACGTCCAAGTCGGTGTTTACCCTGCACGGGGTTGACCTCGAGGGCCGCGCGGTATTGCGGCGCAATCTGCGGCGACGCGACCTGCTGCTATTCTTTGAAAGGCTGGCCCCGCTCGAGGTGGCACTGGAGGCGTGCGGCGGCTCGCATCACTGGGGGCGCGCACTGGCGGCACTCGGGCACCGCGTGCGGCTGATCCCGCCGCAATATGTCGAGGCCGTCCTTGTCAAGCGCGGCAAGAACGACCGCAACGATGCCGAGGCGATCGAGCCGTTCGCCGCGGCGCAGCCGTCGATCGCCAGCGTGCCGGTCAAATCGGCCGAGCAGCAGGCCGCGGCCATGCTGTTGTCGGTGCGCGAGCTGTTGGTGCGGCAGCGCACCCAGCTGATCAACGCGATGCGCGGCCATGCCGCCGAGATCGGGGTGGTGGCGCCGCTCGGCGAGAAGGGCTTGGCCGAGCTGCGGACCGAGATCGCCGCGGCCGATGACGCGGCGGTGCCGCCGCGGCAAAGCAGGCGATCGCGCTGTTGGGCCGCGAAGCCGAGTGCATCGAGATGCGGCTGCCGGCGATCGACACCACGCTGATGCAACAGCACAAGGCCAATCCGGTCAGCCGGCGGCTGGCCGCGATCCCGGGGATCGGACCGATCACGGCGCTGAATTTGGCATTGCGGGTTGACGCGACGCAGTTCACATCGGCGCGCCATTTCGCGCCTGGCTCGGGCTGGTGCCGCGCGAATGCTCGACCGCCGGCAAGCAGCGCCTGGGCGGCATCAGCCGCGCCGGCGACGAGCGGCTGCGCCAGTGCGGCGGCGGCCCAGAACGGCTCGTACTCGGGTTAGTCGTAGCGCCGGAGCTCGAGCGGATACTCGGTGATCATCGCCCCGGCGAGGCCCAGGCGGGCGGCGCGCTCCAACTCCTTGATCCCGTCCGGGACGTCGTCGAGGTTGATCATCGCGATGCCCTTGAGGCGGGCGGGGTCCGTGCGGCAGAACTGGGCGAGCCAGTCGTTGTACGTGCGAAAGATGGCCGACATCAGCAGCGGGTCCGCCACTTTGAATAAAAAAGCCTTTGGCTCAGATAGAGGACTTCACCCGCCACCCCGTCGAGCTCCATGTCCCTGAGGTGCTGCTCGGGGTCGTAGCCACCGCGGCGCACATCTTCAAAGCGCCCCCGGGGGGAGATCGTCTCGGGAGCCTTGAACCGCGTGCCGGCGTTCGAGATCAGGCCGATCCCGCAGAGGATCTGATCCTTCTCGACGACGATGTAGTCGCCGCCGTCGATGCGCTCGATCCGCGGCGCCCGATCGCGGAGCGCCACATCAATGCGGGTCTGCCACAGATCGGGCGGTTCGAAGGCGTGAGAGTCAGACGAGAGAACCAGCGGCAGCATCGCAATCTCCTTTCTAACTTGATCGCGAGCAGCATCTCGGGTGTCAAGTTCCGGAGGCTTCTCGGCTCGGGTCGATTTGCGCGATCCTATCAGGGCCCCGCGAATGGGGCCCGGATCGGTGCGAGGGCGACATGCGACAAAAACAAGGTGTAGGGTCGGCTCGGCGCCCGGGCGGAGCTCCGGGCTTGGGGAATTATCGGTCAGATTAGCGCCTCGAGGTCGATCACAGGCGGGCCGCGCGCAGCCTCAGCGCGTTGCCGATGACCAGCACCGAGCTCAGGCTCATCGCCGCGCTGGCGATCATCGGGTTGAGCAGCAGGCCGAACGCCGGATAGAGCACGCCGGCCGCGATCGGTATCGCCAGCCCATTGAAGACGAAGGCGAAGAACAGATTCTGCCGGATGTTGCGCATGACCGCGCGCGACAGCCGGCGCGCGCGGACGATGCCGCTGCAGGTCGCCCTTGACCAGCGTGACGCCGGCGCTCTCCATGGCGACGTCGGCGCCGGTGCCCATGGCGATGCCGACCTGCGCCTGGGCCAGGGCCGGCGCGTCGTTGATGCCGTCGCCCGCCATCGCGACGAAACGGTGCTGCTGCCTGGAATTTCCGGACGACCGCGCGCCTTCTGATCCGGCAGTACCTCGGCGACGACCTCGTCGATGCCGAGCTTGCGGCCGACCGCCGAGCGCGGTAGTGCGGCTGTCGCCGGTCAGCATCACCACCCGAATGCGCTCGTCGTGCGAGGGCCGTCAGCGCGCCGATCGCGCTGTCCTTGATCGGATCGGCGACCGTGACCAGCCCCGCCGCCCTGCCGTCGACCGCGACCAGCATCACCGCCTTGGCCATCTCTGCGGCAGCGTCATCCGCGCGCTCAGGCAAGCCGCCGGGATCGATCCCGAGCGCAGGCAAACAGCGCCTGATTGCCGACCGCGACGCGCTTGCCGTCGACGGACACCGAGCACCCCCTTGCCGGTTTCAGAGGCGAAATCGCTGCGGCGGCGAGATTGAGGCCGCGTTCCTCGGCGCCTTTGACGATCGCAGCGGCGAGCGGATGCTCGCTGCCCCGTTCGAGGCTGGCGGCCAGCCGCAACAATTCGTTCTCGTCGATGGCGCCAATCGCAACGACGCCGGCGAGGCGCGGCTTGCCCTCGGTCAGGGTTCCGGTCTTGTCGACGACCAGGGTGTCGACCTTTTCCATCAGTTCGAGCGCCTCGGCGTTCTTGACCAGCACGCCGGCGCTGGCGCCGCGCCCGGTGCCGACCATGATCGACATCGGCGTCGCCAGCCCGAGCGCGCAGGGACAGGCGATGATCAGCACCGCGACCGCGTTGACCAGCGCGAAGCCCATCGCCGGCGCCGGCCCGAACATCGACCAGACGATGAAACGTAACCACCGCGGCGGCGATCACCCCCGGCACGAACCAGCCGGAGACGGTGTCGGCCAGGCCTGGATCGGCGCGCGCGAGCGCTGCGCCTCGGCGACCATGTGGACGATCCGCGCGAGCAAGGTGTCGCTGCCGACGCGCTCGGCGCGCATGACGAACGACCCGGTGCCGTTGACGGTGCCGCCGGTGACCTTGTCGCCCGGCGCCTTTTCGACCGGCATCGGTTCGCCGGTGATCATCGCTTCGTCGACGGTGCTCGCGCCTTCGAGCACGACGCCGTCGACCGGCACTTTCTCGCCCGGCCGCACGCGCAGCCGGTCGCCGGGGACGACCTGTTCGAGCGGCGATATCGGCCTTCGCGCGCCGTCGTCGCCGACGATGCGCGCGGTTTTGGGCGCGAGGTCGAGCAGTGCGCGGATCGCGCTGCCGGTCTGGGCGCGGGCGCGCAGTTCGAGAACCTGCCCGAGCAGCACCAGGGTGACGATGACCGCCGCCGGCTCGAAATAGACCGGCACCGTGCCGTCCGGCATGCGAAACGAGGCGGGAAACATTCCCGGCAGCAGCGCCGCGACCAGGCTGTAGCCGTAGGCGATCGCCGGTGCCGAGCGCGATCAGGCGTGAACATGTTGAGCCGGCGGTTGACCACCGAGGCCCAGCCGCGCTCGAAAAACGGCCCCCCGCACCACAGCACCGCCGGCGTCGCCAGCGCCAGCTGCACCCAAACCGCAGCGCGGGCCCGCGCAGCGAGCGCTGCGGCGACGTGCTCGCCCATCGCGATCGCCACCAGCGGCACCGACAGCGCCACCCCGACCCAGAACCGCCGCGTCATGTCGCGCAGCTCGGGGTTGGCGGCCTCGCCCGGCAGCCGGCGTCATCGGCTCGAGCGCCATGCCGCAGATCGGGCAGCTGCCCGGCGCGCTGCGCACGATCTGCGGATGCATCGGGCAGGTCCACTGGACCGTACCGGGCGCCCGCTGCGTTAGCGCGGCAAGGGGTAGCGGCTCAGATAACGCGCCGGGTCGGCATCGAACCGCTCGCGGCACCGGCTGCTGCAGAAATGGTAGGTGTGGCCCGCATGCCGGCTGTGGTGCGGGACGCCACCGGATCGACGGTCATGCCGCAGACCGGATCGCGAACCGGCACCGGGACCCGCCGTCAAGACGGCGGACTTCTTATGCGCCATAGGCAGCCTTTACTGTGGTCCCTCGGAGCCTGCCGCCTTCCCCGGGCGGCCAAGAGCGAGTAGGCTCATGCGCCGGCCTCGGGGATCCCGACAGCTGATCGCCGATGCGCCGTAACCGCAGCATGCACAACTCCGGGAGGGAGTGACGATGCCAACCTATGAAATCACGACCGAAGATGTCGAGTATCTCCGCCACGGCGACAAGAAGCTGATCGCTCGGCTCTACAAGCCGAAGGGCGACGGGCCGTTCCCGGCGGTGGTCGATCTGCATGGCGGCGCCTGGACCAGCGGCGATCTGACCGGGACCCAAGGCCTCGACGAAACCCTCGCGAAAAACGGCTTTGTCGTCGCCTCGCTCGAATTCCGCCACAACGCCGACGGCTATCCGACCTCGCTGATCGACATCAACTACGCGATCCGCTGGATCAAGGCGCATGCCCGCGATCTCAAGGTCGACCCCAACCGGGTCGGCATCGGCGGCGCGTCGAGCGGCGGCCATCTAGCGATGCTGGCGGCGATGCGGCCCAATGACCAGCGCTACGCCTCGGCGCCTCTGCCGGCCGGCTCGCCGGCGGTCGACGCGACGGTGCGCGCGGTCGCGATGTCGTGGCCGGTGATCAACCCGCTGTCGCGCTATCGCAATGCGCAAAAGGCGGCGAAGACCCCGAACCCGCCGGCCTTCTCGATCGGCATGAAGGAAAAGCACGACCTCTACTGGAAGACCGAGGCCGCGATGGCCGAGGGCAACCCGATGCTGATGCTCGAACGCGGCGAAAAGGTAACGATGCCGCCGGCGCTGTGGGTCCAGGGCCGGCCCGACATCGTCCACGACTACCATGACGACGATTCGAGCTTCCCCGGCAACGAGCCCGAGCGGTTCATCTCGAACTACCGCAATGCCGGCGGCGACATCGAGATCGTCTATATCGACAACGAAAAGCGGCAGTCGAACGCTTCGTACGACCCGATTACCGCCTTCTTCAAAAAGCACCTCGGGTAAGAAGCGCGGCGTCCCTCAGCCGACTGCCGCTACTCCCTCTCCCCGTTCGCGGGGAGAGGGGCGGGAGTGAGCGTTATCCCTGGAAACCAGTCGCCGAGCACCTGATCCTCGGTGTACTTTGCGGCCGTGATTTTGCCGATCAAGTCCGGGGTGGCTTCGCCGCGGTGGCGGAGATGTCTGAATCATGCGTCGCGCCGCCCGAGCCGTTTCACCCGGAACCATGCCGCCCACCTCTCCCTTGAGGCTCGGACTATCATCAAGCAAAAGCTCGACATCGGACCGTTCTCGCCCGATCGTCTCCATCCACCCGGCCAGTGGGTCGACGGCCGGAGAGCATTCGAGCTTGATTAGGTGCTCGATGATGACTGCGATCCGGCTCCGCAACTCGCGCTTCTGTGACCGGCCCAAGCTGTCGATCTCCTCGGCGAGGTTCTCCCAATCGAGAGGAAGGTTTGTGCTCAGACTCGGCGGCATCGCGCAGCGCCGCCGCCTGCTGCTCGGTCCAGCGGACGAAATCCTTCTCGTAGAGCTGCGCCGCATTGACGGGCATGACCGATCCTCCTCGCCATCAAACATGATTGCCGCGGCGCGCCCCGTCAATTCCCGGTGGTCAGGACGACGCGGAACCGGGCTTGCCGCTCATCCTTGATCCGCGCCGTCCAGGGCCGAGGTCAGGAATTTCCCGCTCGACCTGCTGCAGCGGCCTTTTCGGCCGTGGCACCTGCACCGCGCGCATCTTCGCCATCTTCGAACTCCTCAAATGATCCCACACCCCCGCGCAGGGCGGGACCTGCCGTCGCTGTGGGATCAGCGCTTGAATAATGCCTCCGCTCCTTGACGCTGCCCGAGCTTCGCCGCGATCTCGATCCGCACGCGGGCGATTTCGCCTTCGAGTTCGGCGATATAGGCCTCGAGCTCGGCGATCCCCATCGGGCTCAGATCCCTCGGCGCCGCCGGCTTGCGCCGCGGTTCAAGCTCCAATTCGTCCATCGATCCTCCGCTCTCCGCGGCCGTCTTCCCTCGATTGGCCGCCAGACTATATAATGGTGAGCTTTTTTGCGCTCGCCCGCGCGCCGACTGTCTCTGGCGGCGGGGCGTCGCCGAAACCAGGACTCCATCATGCCAGCTCCGTTGATGCCAAAGGCGACCGCCGTATGGCTGGTCGAAAACACCTCTCTCACCTTCGAGCAGATTGCCGATTTCTGCGCGTTGCATCCGCTCGAGATCCAGGCGATCGCCGACGGCGAGGTGGCAACGCAGATGCAGGGCCTCGATCCGGTGGCGAACGGCCAGACCACCGCGGAGGAGATCGCGCGCTGCCAAGCCGACCCCAATGCGCGGCTCGCGCTCTCGCCGCAGGCCATGCGCGCCCCAGATGTTTCGGCACAAGGGCCCGCGCTATACGCCAATCGCCAAGCGCCAGGACAAGCCCGATGCGATCAGCTTCCTGCTCAAGACCTATCCGGAATTGTCCGACGGCCAGATTTCCAAATTGATCGGGACGACCAAACCGACGATCGCCGCGGTGCGCGACCGCACCCACTGGAACAGCCCGAACATCAAGCCGCGGCACCCGGTCGGGCTGGGGCTATGCACGCTCGAGGAACTGGAAGAAGCAGTCGGTAAAGCTCGGGCGAAAATGCCGGTTACGGATGAGATCGTCGGCAACGAAGCGGAAAGCGGCGTGCTCGAAACCTAGCCGTGTGTGAGCGCGGCGCCGAACAGGGCAAGTCCCGCTGTTAGCACGACGCGCGGGCGAGGTCCTCGGTCCTCCGTCGGTTTTCGCCGTACTTGACAGTCGCTCCTATGCCGCCGCGCTGTCGTGCCCAGGCTCGATGCGGTCCTGGGTCGCCCCCGAAGCCACGGCGGTGGTGGCCCCCAGCGGCTCCGGCGCGTCGCGCAACACGTAGCCCCGTCCCCACACCGACTCGATATAGTGTTTGCCGCCGGTGGCCTGAGCTAGCTTTTTGCGCAACTTGCAAATAAAGACGTCGATGATTTTATGTCCCGGCTCGTCCATCCCGCCATAAAGGTGATTGAGAAACATTTCCTTGGTCAGGGTGGTGCCCTTGCGCAGGCTGAGCAGCTCGAGGATGCCGTATTCCTTGCCGGTCAAATGCAGCGGGCGGTTGTCGACTTCGACAACCCGGGCGTCGAGATTGACGACCAGCTTGCCGGTGCGGATGACCGACTCGGCATGACCCTTGGAGCGCCGGACGATGGCATGGATGCGCGCCACCAGTTCGCGGCGGTCGAACGGCTTGGTCAAGAAATCGTCGGCGCCGAAGCCCAGGCCCTTGAGCTTGTGATCGAGCTCGGCCAGGCCGGAGAGGATCAGGATCGGCGTGTGCACCCGCGCCGCGCGCAATCGCCGCAGCACCTCGTACCCGTCGATGTCCGGCAGCATCAGATCGAGGAGGATGATGTCGTAATCATAGAGCTTGCCGATCTCCAGCCCGTCCTCACCGAGATCGGTCGTGTCGCAGATGAAATTTTCCTTCCTCAGCATCATCTTGATGCTGGCGGACGTGAAGTCATTAGAAGTCGCAATAAACACCAGCATATAATCCTCCAGCCTCCATACCCGCTTTGAGACGCATGAATCGCGAGCCCGCGCCCGAGGCGGCAACCGACCGCGCATCAACTGCGTGATCCGTCTTACCGACCGTTTCTCTGCCCCGAGAGGACGGCAGCAATCTGCGTGCCAACCATATTCTAGACGCAGAAATGTACGCTTAATGAATAGGTTAACGCCACAGGTAATGGCTCGCCATGACGCTTCAGCTGTCTCATCTGTCTCATATCGTCTCGCTTGAGATGTATCAAGTGTCTCATTTGTGAATGGACCACGGGCCGGCGCACTCTCCGACGACAGCCACGGTTTCGCGCCGGTTGGCGTCGGACGCCAATTTCGATTGAATTGAAATGAAGAGGCGCTTTGCCGCGGGCATGGGGAGGGTATCGCAATGCGCAGCTTGTTGATCTGTCTCGCGGCGCTGCTTGGCGTCGTTCTGTCTACTCCGGTCGGGGCCCTGGCCGATACGGCTGTCGCGCCCGCATCCTCCAGCGCCGGCACCCAGCCGGGCGGATCCGCTGCCGCGGCCCAGGCGTCCGCCGGCGTTCAAACGGCGCCGAGCTGCACGGACCCTATCCGGCCCGAGGCGGTGGAAAACCCGAAGGTCTCGATTGCCCTCGACCCGAAAACGGCATGGCAACCGCGCGGCGGGACAGTCAGCTTCACGGTTAGCGGCAACAACGTCTCGCTCGAGGGCGTCAACGTCATCGTCTGCTTCGGCTGGCCCGCGGACGACTGGACAAAGACGCAGTTTCCGTTCAAAGGGCGAGTGTCGCTCTCCAAGTTCGACACCAACTCTGCGACTTACAGCGTCGTCGTCCCCAACCTGGACTGGGCGCATGTGTCTTGGGCATATCGGACCGCGCTTTGGACGGTTCCGCTCGCGGCCGTGCGGATAATGGCCCGTGGCGGCGTAGCGACGCCAACGGTGGACGTCCAGCCCTACATCGGCGTCACCTTCCCGCTGTTGGCGCTGCTGCTGGCCGTTTTGGCGGTGGCGATCGCCTTCGGAGCCTTTTATGTCTTCGCCAGCAACCGTGGCGTGCCGGGCAAGGGTCTTGTGCTTTGGATGATTTCCACCCGAAATGGGGTCGCCAGCCTGTCACAGGCGCAGATCGTGCTGTGGACGTTCCTGATCGGTGCCTCGGCTGTCTATGTCATGGCACTGTCCGGCGTGCTGATCGACATCACCGACAGCACATTGGTACTGCTCGGCATCGCCGGCGTAGCCACCGTTGGCTCTAAGCTGCAGAACAGTCAGCAGGATGCCACGGCTACGGCCCAGACTGACGGCAAGACGGCGGTTCCCGGCAAGGTGCTCGGTCTCGTGGAGGTGGGCACCGCCACCGACAACGAGGTGCGGCTCGCCTGGACATCGCCCACGACCGGCGGGCCGGTGACGCGCTACATGGTGGAATACCAGCCGGCTCCAGTGGCTGGTGCTCCCGCCAATCCCGTCTGGAGCGCAGTCGGCGAGACCATCATCCTGCCACATCACACCGTCCTGGGCCTCGCACCAGCGTCGAACTACCAGTTCAGAGTCAGCGCGGTGAATGCCGGCGGTCCAGGCGACCCGACAGACCCGATCGGCCCCATTCAAACCCAGGCCCATGCGGCTCCTCCGGCGGGCGCGCCGGCCCCGACCGGCGGCCTGAGTGTCGCCAGCGCGCCGACGCTGAACCGCGTAGAGCTGGCGTGGTCGCCAGCGAACGGTGCGCCGACCAGCTACTCGGTGCAGTACCGCCGCCACGACACCGTCGAAGGGTGGACGGCTGTGCCCCAGCCCGCAAGCCAGCCCGAGTGCACAGTGGACGGCTTGACCAGCGGGGTCGCCTACGACTTCCGAGTCGCCGCGGTCAACGCCACGGGTCAGGGGCTATGGTCCACCGTCGTCACCGCGCGCACGCTGCGCAACCCGCAATGGGCCGATCTGGTGGTGACCGGCGACGGGCGCGGCGAGGTCGACGTGACCCGAGCGCAGATGCTGTTCTTCACCTTGGTGGCGGCGACGTTCGTCGGCATGAAGGTGCTCACAAGCTACGTCATCCCCGACATTCCGCAGGGCATCCTGCTGCTAATGGGGATCAGCAATGGCGTGTACCTCACCGCCAAGTTCATCCCGGACTGACCGGATCCAACGTAGGTGCGGCGAATTTCGTTTAAATTCTATTATGCGGCGCGCCTCTGCGGCTGAACGTGCCCGCTGACGGCGCAGCCATCGTCGTGCGCCAGCCGGAGGAAGCCAACAGCGGCGAGCAACGGGATCAGCCCGATCAGGAAAAACGCAAGCCGAAAATCCGCGACGGTGACCTTCATCGGCCCGGCGATGACCGCCAGCAACGCCGCACCGATAGCGACGCCGAAGCCGCGCGCCACTTGTTGCGCTACCCCGGCGACGCTGGTGCCTTTGCTGAGGAGCGGTCCCGGCATGTCGGCATAGCTGACCGCGTTGAGTGCCAGATACTGAACGCTGCGCACGCATCCCGACAATAGCACCAGCAACACGATCACCCACGCCGGCGTATCTGCCTCCAGCAACCCGCAGCCCGCGGTCACCGCAGCGGCAAGACACGCCGTGCCGACCAGCAGCCGGCGAAAGCCAAAAAGCGCAGCAGCGATCCCGCGAGGGTGCGCACCAACATCGCCCCGACGCTCGATGAAAAGGACAAGAGGCCCGACTGAATTGGGCTCAGCCCGAACCCGACCTGAAACAGCAATGGCAGCAAAAACGGCGCCGCATCGAGCCCGACCCGGCAAAATCCGCCGGTTACGGTGCCGATCCGGAAGGTGCGAATGCGCAACAGGCGGAGATCGAGGACCGGATCTTCGCGCTGCCGCGCATGCCATCCGTAAACCGCGAGGATGGCCAACGCGGCCGGGAAAAATGCCGCGCCCAGCGCGCCCGGAAAGATCGGCCGGCCGAGATTTTCGACGGTCAGCTGCAGCAATGCCAGGCCGAGCCCGCAAAGCAAGAACCCGCGCAAGTCGAAACGAGTCGGCGCCGGCGCGCGAAAATTCTCGAACAGGTGCAGCGCCAAGACCAAACCGAGCACGCCGATCGGCAGGTTCAAAAAGAAGATCGCGCGCCACGAAACCCAGCTGGTCATGAAACCGCCGACGACCGGGCCGACCGTGGGACCGATCATCGCCGGAATGGTCATCCAGTTCATCGCCGAGACGAGCTCGCTCGCGCGGAAAGCTGCGCAGCAGAATTAGCCGACCGACCGGCGTCATCATCGCCCCGCCGAAACCCTGGATCACCCGCGTCGCCAACAGCATCGGCAGGTTTGTCGCCAGCCCGCACAGCGCCGATCCGGCCGTGAAAATCGCGATCGCCGAACAGAACACGATGCGCGTCCCCAGCCGGTCGGCGATCCAGCCGCTGACCGGAATGAACACGGCGAGGCTCAGCAGATAGGTCGTGATCACCAGATTGAGTCGCAGTGGGTTCTGCCCGAGGCTCTTCGCCATCGCCGGGATCGAGACGGCGATCATCGTCGAGTTCGAGTCCCTCCATGAAAAAAGCGCAGCCGACGATCAGGGCGATGACGATGGCCCGCCGCGACTGCCGGGCCGGATCGCAAGAGAGACCGGGCTCGCTCAACGGCGCCGCGTTCCCGGTTGCGGGCTCGGCCGAGGTTGATCGAGCATTTCCGGCCCCATGGTCCGGGTAGCAATGGCTCATCCGCGCGCCCGCTCTATCCGTTGACACCGCTCGCGTGCCGGACCATAGCCGATCGTGAACCGTCGGTGGGGCGGCAAAGGTGGACCACGGCGAAATCGGCCCGAGCTTCTCGAACGCTGGGCACTCGCCTATCTCGGACGGTACGCCAGCTCGTCCGAGAATTTGCGGCGGGTACTGCTGCGGCGCGCCCGGCAGCCGTGTCCCGGCATCACCAGAGGCGGCGCAGCAGGTAGCGGGATTGGTCGATGCGCTGGTCGAGCGCTACCGCCTGTCGGGGCTGCTCGACGACGCGGCGTATGCCATCGCAGCGGGTGCAATCCTTGCATCGGCGGGGCGAGTCCACGACCAAGATCCGCGCCCGGCTCGCAGCCAAGGGAGTTGAGAGTTCGGTTGCCGCGGAAGCGGTGCGGACCTTGCGCGCCGAAGCCGCTGACCCCGATCTCGCCGCCGCCTGCGCCTTTGCCCGCCGTCGCCGGCTCGGCCCCTATCGCCGGACTGCTGCCAACCCGTCGCGCGAGCTCGGCATCTTCGCCCGCGCCGGGTTCGCCCGGCGAGTGGCCGAGCGGGTGCTCGCCTGCGCCGATATCGACGCGGTCGAGGCGTTGGCCCGCGCCGAGCCCGATTGAGGCATCAGTTCACGCCCGCCGCCGCTCGCCGGCTGTGGCCGGTTCGGTTTCAACGGGTGCGGCCGGCGGCGTCATCATCAGCACCGGGGCTGGGTCGCGGGTGGCGACGCCGTGTTTGTCGAAGGCAATCGTGACCAGGCGATTGAAGGCGCGGCCGACGGCAAACTGCTTCGACGGCAGGGTGCGGATTCGGACCAGCAGGACGACCGAAAACTCGTCGAGCTCGTCGACGCCGAGATATTCGAACGGGTCGAGGATCACCTCCCGCAGCGTCTCGTCCTCCATCAATTCGGCGCTAACCTGCACGCAGGATCTCGACCACTCGGTCGATGTCTTCGCCATAGGAGATCGTGACCCGGGCGACGACAAAAGCGAAGTCGCGGGTCATGTTCTTGACGGTCGTCACCTCGCTGAACGGCACCGTGTGCACGGTGCCCGCTTGGTCGCGCAGGCGGATCGTGCGCACCGATATCGCCTCGACCACGCCCGCATGGTCCTTGCCGACATCGACGATGTCGCCGACCGCGAGCTGATCCTCGGCCAGGATGAACAGGCCGGTGATCACGTCCCTGACCAATGCCTGGCTGCCGAAACCGATCGCGACGCCGATGACGCCGGCCCCGGCCAGCAACGGCGCGATGTCGATGCCGAGATGCGACAGGATGATCAGCGCACTCATGACCACGATCAGCGACAGCATCGCCGTGCGCAACAACGGCAACAGGGTGCGGATGCGGGTACGTCGCGGCACTCCGCCGGCGTCGATCTTGCCGAGATAGCGCTCGATCGCCGAGGCGAAGATCTCCCACACGGCTAGCGCGGCGAGCACGATCACGCCGATCGATAACAGATCGCCGCCCAATCTCCGGGCGAGACCGGAATCGAGCCAGGCGAAGGCGCTGATTTCCCAGGCCTGCAGCACCGTCAGCGCCGCCAGGATATAAAGCGCGCCGCCCGCCAATCCCGGTCAGGATCGGGACATAACGGTTGGCGCGCTGCTCCAATGTCGGAAACTGCGCCTTGAGATGCGGCGAGACCGCAAAGCCGCGCCGGCTGAGGCTACGGATAGAGCGCGCGATAAGCCGTGCTGCGACAACCACAACGACGCTCAGCGTTGTGGCGCGGGCCACATAAACGAACCCGCCCTCGATGCGCAGTGCGTAAATCGCATAGAGGCCGACGATGTAGAAGATCGCCAGCAACTGCCAAATATCGGCAAGCGACCGGCGGACCCGGCCCCAGCCCGACGCCGTCAACCCCTCGCCGCCGATCCAGTCGGCAATTGACGACCGATTTTGCAACAGAAAGATGATCGCAAGCAGCGCCAGCACCAGCCCCGCTAGGTTCAGCATCAAGGTGTAGAGCGGGCCGGGTATGCCGAGCCACCACGCCGCTTCGGGCACGGCATAGCCATAGATTGCCCAAAACGTGAACCGCCTGACCCATATGTAGAGATAGTGGCGGGTCTCGGCGGCGATCGGCAGGAATAGTGCGCCCTCATCGACCGGGAGCAGCACGGCCCTGGCCAGGCACAAAATCAGACGCGCCTCGATCGTCGCCACCGCCAGTACCGAGAGGGTGATTCGCGTCGGCGTCAGGGGGTCGAGCGCCATCGCCACCGTGCCATAGGCGATCGCGGCGAAAACCAGCAATGGCACCAGGTCGAAGACCAACCCCAACAGCGCGAACAAGCCTCTGACTGCGCGTGTGTCGCGCCGCCGCACCGGAAACTTGGGCCGCGCCCGGGCGATAATTGCGCGCAATGCCCATTCGGCCACGCCGGCAGCGCCAAAGACGAGCACAAAAGCGGTGGCCGCGTCGATCCAGCGCTGGCGGGCGGCTGGGTCGTACACCTGTTCGCGCGCCCAGCGGATCAGCCGCGGCGCGTCGATAACGATCGCAGCGCCGGTCAGGATATCGCCTGTAAAGGCGTCGATCTGGCGTGACAGCCGGCCGAGCAGCTCCATGCCCTCGGGCTTCTTTGGCTCGGTATGGCGCTGGGCGGCGATCAGCGCGCGCAATTCGTTTACGAGCCTTGCCCGCTCCGTACCGTCCTGAAGCGTATCGACGAGCCGCTGTAGCTCGTCGACCGAAACCGGCGCTGGCTGCATTGCCGGTTTCGGCGCGGGCGTCGCGATAGGTGCTGCGGCGTGACCCGCCGACGAAAGCGCCACGGCACCGCAAAATAGCGCCATCCGGGCCGCCCAAAGCCGCCGCCCTCGGCGGGCGGTTGATACTGAGCCCCGCGTCTGGAGAGCGTCGGTGCCGAGCATCCCCCGCCTCAGCCTGCGCTGGCGCTCGCGCTCCCGCATCAGCCGGGCGACCCCGACGGCATCGGCGTCGCCCCGTGCCTCGAGCGCGGCGGCGATGCGCGGCCGGTCGGTCGCCGGGCGGTTCTGGCTAAGCTTGTATTTGCCCTCGAGCCGCGCAACCGCGATATCGAGCCCGATGATCCCCTTCATCATTCCGCTCAAATAGGGCTCCGGCAGGTCCTGCATCTTCCAGGGCTCTGCGCTGCGGGCCTCATGCCGGTCGGACAGTCGGCGCAGCACCATCCGCAGCCAGTCAACGTCGTCGATCAGGCGTAAGGTTCCGTAGGCGTGCACATCGACGTAGTTCCAGGTCGGCACCGCCGGGCCGCTCGCATACCATCCCGGCGAGATATAGGCATGCGGGCCGCTGAAGATTGCCAGCACCGCGCCGCCATCAGACAGCTCGGCGACCTGCGGGTTCGGGCGGGCGAGGTGGCCGACGAGGTGTAATCCATCCTCCTCGCTGTCGACCAGGAATGGGATGTGGCTCGCCACCAGCCCTGCCGGGCCGTGGCTGATCGAGCAGACCGAAATCATGGCGCTCGATATGCGCGATCAGCACCTCGGGGCGGGCCTCGGTAAAAGCCGGGGGCAGATAAACCACGAAACCACCTTCTCTTTTCGGTCAGCGAAGATGCTCTAGCACGACCGTGGCCAACAAGGCTGCCCCGGTCGCAAACAGGATGATGCCCGAGGCTCGGCCGATCCAGCCCAGATGGCGCGGCTCGATCGAGCGGCGAAATAACCCGATGCCCAGGCTCAGCCCCAGCCACCACACGAACGACCCGACCCACACCCCGAGCACCAGGAACCCCGCGCGGACCAGCGTCGCCTGCGAGCCGCCGAGCGCGAGCGCGGCAAAAATTGCGAGGAACATGAGGATCGTTACCGGATTGGTGATGGTCAGCGCAAAAGCGGAGGCAAAGTCGCGGAACAGGGTCTCCGGGCTGGATTGCTCGGCGATCTTGTCCCGCACCTCGGTCATCAGGGCGGAGCCGCCGATATAGAGCAGATAAACGCCACCGGCGGCGCGCAGCCAAGTTTCGTAGCCGAAAAGCCAATCGGAAACGAAAGTGAGGCCAAAGGCGGCGATCGCCCCGAACAGCGCGTCGGCGGTTGCTGCGCCGAGCCCCGATACCAATCCCGACAGCCGGCCATCGAAGATCGTGCGGTGCAAACACAGGATGCCGACCGGGCCGACCGGAACCGCGATCACCGCGCCGACCACGATGCCCTTCAAAAAAAACACCAAAAGCATCGCCGAGCTGCCCGGGCGGAAACCGGGCTCAGTCTCCGGGAACGGCCGAGGCGACGCAATGCGAAATGCGGCGGCTTTCCCGCGGCGCAACTCGCGCTATGCTGGCCGCGCAGACCGAACCCCTGCCGCACGGAGGGTTGCCGATGACCGCCGCCGATAATGCCCACCAATTCGAATTTGTTTCGATCGACGGCGAAAAGCTGCCGCTCGACGCCTGGCGGGGCCGGCCGGTGCTGGTCGTCAACACCGCGTCGTTCTGCGGGTATACGCCGCAATACCGCGGTCTCGAAGCGCTGTGGCAGAACTACCGCGACCGCGGCCTCGTGGTGCTCGGCGTGCCGTCCAACGATTTCGGCCAGCAGGAGCCGGGATCGGCGGCCGAGATCAAGCAATTCTGCGAAACCAATTACGCTGTCGACTTTCCGCTGGCGCAGAAATGCCGGGTCGTCGGCGCCCAGGCCCATCCGTTCTACCGCTGGATCGCCGACAGTCTTGGGCGAAGCCGGAACTCCGCGCTGGAACTTCCACAAATTCCTGATCGCGCCCGATGGCGAACTGGCCGGCGCCTGGCCGTCCCAGGTCGCGCCCAGCGACCGCCGCATCACCGGCGAAATCGACAAGATGCTGCCTCCGCAGACCGCCGGTTAGCATCGAGCGTTTCCATGCAAGAACGACGCGCGCTATCAGCCACGAACCGCGCAGCCGCCTCAACCCGGTGTCGGTAGCCGCTCACTTGGGCGAGGAGCTGCCGAGCTCAGGCAGTCAACGCGCTCTTCAAGCACTAGCGGTCAGCGGTGCCGGCGGGCCGGCGCGGCAGCCGATGCCGGCAGTTCGGCGGCGCTGGCGAGGGTTCTGACCGCCAGCGTTTCGCGCTTGCCGCGGATCTCGATCTCGTGGCGCGGAAAGGCCGACAGATCGACCCCGGCGCGCGCCACCACCTCCTCCGAGACGACGAGCTCGCAGCCATATTCCTTGGTCAGCTCTTCGAGCCGGCTCGCGGTATTGACCGCATCGCCGATCGCGGTGATCGACGACGCCGCGCCATAGCCCATCTCGCCGATGATGATCGGCCCGGCATGGATGCCGATGCCGATCCGCAGCGGCTGGTCGATCTCGCCGCGCAACGAAGCGTTCAGCTCGCCCATCCGCTCCGACATCAGCCGGGCTGCAGCCAGCGCGCCGCGGCAGCCCTGCCCGCGCGCCGCTCTCGACGCCGAACAGCGCCATCACCCCGTCGCCGAGGAATTTGTCGACCCGCCCGCCGGCGCTCTCGACCGCGCGCCCGACCGCGGCGAAATAGCGGTTGAGGATGAACACCACGTCGTAGGGCAGCCGGCCCTCGGAGAGCGCGGTAAAGCCGCGGATGTCGGCGAACAGGATCGCGATCTCGCGCTCGCTGCCCTGGGCGAAATCGACCCGGCGGCGCCGTCCCGGGCATAGGCGAAGGGCGGCAGCAACGGCGTCACCTCGACCGCGCCTTTCGGCCGCAGCTGGCAGGCGAGCCGGACATTGGGAGTGGCGCCGATGCGGCGGAGCACCCGCCGCTCGGCCTCGCCGGGCGGGTCGATGCTGCCGATGGCGCCGCGCACCCGCACCCGGCAGGTCGAGCAGCGCCCGCGCCCGCCGCAGATATGGGCGTGCGGGATGCCGGCGAGCGGCTCGCCTCGAGCACGCTGGTGCCGGGCGTCACATCGACAAAGCGGCCGTCGGGATAGCCGATGCGGACGAGGCCGTGGCGGCGCTGCCACAACTCGGCGGACCAGACGCGCCAGCAACACCGCGGCGACCAAGCCGCGCAAACGACCAGCTGAGGATCGTGCGTGATGGGTCGAGTGTCTGCTGCGCCGCCGGCGACGGCAGCTGCATATGGGCGAAGGCCGCGCGGGCCCAGGCCGGATCGGCCGCGAGCGCGGCGACCTGCCGGCCGGCCTCGATTGCGCCGAGCAGCGACAGCACCGGCACCAGCACCGCGCGACCAGCGCCGCCGGATGCACCCGCGCGTACCACGGCCTGACCCTGAGCCAGAAATGCAGGCCGAACATCGCATGCGTCCAGGCGACCACGAGGGTCGCCATCTGCAGCACGCCGTGCCCACGGCGAACGAACGAAATAGACCCACAAGAAAATAGCGGTAATAAAGATCGTAGGTGCCGAAGAAATCTTCGGAGATGCGGGTCCGACGACGTGATGGGCGAGCAATATCGGGATCGCGAAGCCGAGCAC
>CAWEEA010000006.1:0-43399 GCA_963807985.1 uncultured Alphaproteobacteria bacterium | reverse complement strand
ATGTATTGCTACAACGGCCGTTCAGCCTTGGGGGCGGGAGCTGGTCTTCATGCCCCTCAACGGACCTCGTCGGCGTTCCATATCGGAACGCCGCAGTCTATGGCACGTAGCGGGTGACACCTTCGACGACATCCTGATCGCGGCCGCGCAGCTCGATGACATTACGATCCGGATCGCGGACGAAGACCGAGACCTGCCCACTCTCGCCGAAGCTGACCGGTCCCTGTGTGATCGCGATATCGTTGGCCTTCAGAGCGGCAATCGTCGCCGGAATGGATCCCACGCGAAGCGCCATGTGAGTGTAGCCCGGATATTTTTCTCGAACGTCCATCAGCACATTCGTGCCCGGTTCACCGGTATTGGCGTTGAAGATCAGATTCAGTTCGACGCCGTTTCCGTTTCGAACGATCGCGACGTCGTCGCCTTCGGCCCTGCGCAACAGATCGAACCCTAGGACTCGATAGAAGTTGAGCGCGCGGTCAAGATTGCGCACGCGAATGCCGATGTGATCGACGCGCTCAATGGCGACCTTCTGGCTCATGGCGACCTCCTTGCAGCTGCTTCATACCGCTTTAATGCGCCGCCCCGCCGGCTGCAGCGCCCTTGCGTAGCATTGTGACCGCCAGCACGGCGACCAGCAACACGACCCCGATCATCGCGAAGCTGTCGGCGTAGCCCATGATCGTGGCCTGAGCCCGGATCCTTTGGCCCACGGCGATGATGGCGCGGTGCATGCCCCCGCCACGCCCGCGACCCCTTGCGCCATCGAGTATTGCTGCAGGTTGCCGCTGCTTGCGGATCGACGGGCTCGCGGCTCCGTGCGCCATGAAGTATCGCTGAAGGTCGGCGAGCCGCTCGCGCGTCGCCGGTTCGAGCAGCGAGACTTGCGGCGTGATCATGGCCGAATGGAACTGCTCGCGCTGGGTGAAGAAGGTCTCGACCGCGGCGGTGCCGATCGCGCCGCCGAGATTGCGCATCATGTTGAAGAGGCCCGAGGCGGCGCCCGCCTCGCCGGCGCGATCCCGACCATCGCGATCGCCGAGATCGGGGTCATGACGATCGCCTGGCCGACCGCCCGGATCACGTCGGGCCAGAACAGCTGCGGCGCGGCGTAGTCCTGGTCGAGCCACAGGTTCATGAAGCAGCTCGCGGCGAAAACGACGAGCCCGAGCCGACGAGCAACCGCGCATCGATCCGCTTCATCAACAGCGGCACGAGCGGGATCACCAGGAGCTGCGGCAACCCGGTCCAGGCCATGACCTCGCCGATCTGCTCGGCGTCGAATCCCTGTGCGACGGCGAGATATTGCGGCAGCAGATAGGCCGAGCCGTAGAGCGCGAAGCCGAGCAGGAAATTGCCGAGCGTGCCGAGGCCGAAATTGCGCCGGCCGAGCAGGCGGAAATTCACCAGCGGCGGCGGCGTGATGAACTCCACACGACAAACGCGCCGAGGGCCACCGCCGCGACGAGGCTCAACTTGACGATGAATGGCGAGTCGAACCAGTTGTAGACGTTGCCGTCGTCGAGCACGGTCTGAAGCGCGGCGAGGCCGACCGCCATCAGCGCGATGCCGAGCCAATCGCCCTGGCGCAGCAGACCGAGCTGCGTCGTCGCTTTTGGCAGGCCGTACCAGAGCGCCGCGAGCATCACCGACGCCGGGCACAAGATTGACGTAAAACACCCAAGGCCAACCGTAATAATCGGTCAGATAGCCGCCGATCGTCGGCCCGATCGCCGGCGCGAAGGTGGCGCTGACCGCAAATCCGGCAAGGCCGATCGCGCTGCTTCGAGCGGCGGCAGCATGGTCATGACGATCGTGAAAGCCAGCGGGATCAGGACGCCGCCGGTAAATCCTTGCAGCGCGCGGAACACGATCATCTCGCTGAGGCTGTGCGCATGGCCGCACAGCACCGAGAACAACAGGAACAGCGCCGTGTTGGCGAGCAGATAGCGGCGCAGCGAAAACACCCGGCTACATGAAATCGGTGAGCGGAATGACGATGATCTCGCCGATCAGATAGGCGGTCGAGATCCAGGTGCCGTAGACCCCGCCGGTGCTGATGCCGCCTTCGATATAGGGCAGCGAGGCGTTGGTGATCTGGATGTTCAGCACCGCCAGAAAGGCGCCGAGCAACGCGCCGCCGACGGCGATCCAGGTCTTCAGCGGACGACCGCTTCGCGGTCGGCGTCCATGGTCGCCTCATGCGCCGTCCCGCAGTAGCAGCCATTGGCGCATCGCGCCGGCTTGGTGTCGATCGTCGGCTCGACCGACATGCCGGGGCGCAGCCGGCCGGCCAGCGGATCGTTCTTATCGAGCGCGATCTTGACCGGGATGCGCTGGACGATCTTGGTGAAGTTGCCGGTGGCGTTGTCGGGCGGCAGCAGCGCGAATTGCTGGCCGCTGGCCGGCGCCAGGCTGTCGACATGGCCGTGCACGACGGTCCCGGGGAACGTGTCGACATCGATCGTGACCGGCTGGCCGGCCCGCACGTGGGTCAGCTGCGTCTCCATGTAATTCGCGGTGATGTAGACCGCGTGCAGCGGCACGACCGCCATCAGCTGCGTGCCGGGCTGGACATATTGCCCGACCGGCACCGTGCGCACGCCGACGGTGCCGTCGAACGGCGCGGTGATCGTCGTGTAGCTGAGATTGAGCTCGGCCTGCTGCTCGATCGCCTGCTGCTGCGCCAGCGTCGCCTTGGCCTGCGCGAGCTGCGCCTGAAAACGGCGATCTGCTTTTCGGCGCCAGCGACACCCGTCGTGTCCGCTGCGAAGCCGCCGCTGTTTCGCGAATGTCGGCTGTCGCCTGCTGCGCCTGCTGCACCGTGCCGTAGCCGTCCTTGCGCCAGCTCGGTGTAGCGCTGGTAATTCTGCTGCGAATAGACGAGCGCCGCCTGATCCGAGGCCACCTGCTGGCGGGCCTGCTCGACCGCGAGTTTTTGCTGCGCGATCTGCTGGTCGAGCGTGTCGATGCTCGCCTGCGCCGCCGCGACATTGGCGCGCGCCTGGTCGAGCGCGGTCTGATAGTCGCGCGGGTCGATGCGGGCGATGACCTGGCCCGCCTTGACCGGCTGGTTGTCGTCGACCGGCACCGCGATGATGTAGCCCGAACCTTCGGAGCGATCAGCGCCGAATGCGCATCGACATAGGCGTCGTCGGTCGAGACCAGAAAACGGCCGGTGGTCCACCAGTGGTCGCCATAGAGGCTGGCGAGGATCAGCGACAGCCCCGTCGCGAGGGCGATCGAGAGCTGCCGCAGCGACCAGCGGCGGCGCCGTATCCTGGCCGAAACCGCATCAACGCGATCGGCGAAGCCGGACCGGAAAATCGAGCGCGCTTCGGACATTGGACAGCTCCTCAGCCAAGTGGTTCGCTCCAGAAAATCGTGTCTCGAACCGTTCGCGATAATCGGCTATCGAGTGAAAGGACTATCGACCATCACCTGATAATCGGAGATCCTGTGGACCGTATGGCCAGCCTCACCGCCTTTGTCCGCGTCGTCGAAAGCGGCGGCTTCACCGCGGCGGCGCGTCGCCTCAACCTATCGACGACGACGGTCAGCAACCACGTCCAGGCGCTGGAAAACAGCCTCGGTGTGCGTCTGTTGAACCGCACCACACGCCGTGTGAATCTAACCGAGATCGGCCGCGAATATTTCGAGCGCTGCTCACAAATCCTGCAGGAGCTGGCGGAAGCGGACGAGGTTGCCAGCGCGTTGCAGGTGAATCCGCGCGGCCGGCTTCGCCTCTATTGCCGACAGGACTGGACCGGTTCATCGCGCCGGTCGCTACCCGCTTCGTGGGCGATTACCCGGAAGTCTCGCTAGATTTGCACATCGGCGACGCGATGATCGATCTCGTGCAGGAGGGGTTCGACCTAGCGATCATGCCAGCATCACCGCCTGATTCGACCCTGATCAAACGGACCCTGGCGAAATGGCACTACGTATTGTGCTGTGCGCCGGCTTACCTCGAAACGCATCCCACGCCCCGCTGCCCGGCCGACCTAGCCGACCACAACTTCCTGCTTTACGCCTATTCGATCTTCGGCCCCGAGTTTCATTTCATCGATCCTGCCGGCAATCCAGGGAGCGCTCGCGTGTCGGGCAACCTGGTCACCACCAGCATTGCCGTAATGCGCACAGCTGCCGCTGCCGGACTCGGATTGTGGTTCTGCCCCCCGTATATCATTTCCGATCTTCTCGCCTCCGGAGCGCTAGTGCCGCTGCTGCCCGATTACGGAAGACCGGAGATGGAGATCGTCGCGCTCTACCCGCATCGGCGGCAGTTAAGCACCAAGGTCCGGCTGTTCCTCGACATGCTGGTCGACCGGTTCGCCGAAGAGCAGCCCTGGCTCGATGCCAGGCCTGATCGGTAAGACCGGAGTGGCCGCTCACATGGGCATGTTTGCAGTCAAGGGGCAGGTTTACGGGTTCATGGGCAGTTCTCCGGTGGTTATTTCGGATCGGAGGTCTGGGCCCGTTTCCATGACCCGGTGGCGTGCTGCACCAGATCAAGCTCACATATGGTCGCCGCTTGCTGCGGCTGTACCAACATCCCGCATCCGGCGGGTGGGGCTCGGGAGGCCGGGACCATTCTTTCGGTCGGCGGTTGAGGCCAACGGCCATTTCGGTTCGGCCACCTGGATCCGGCAGGACTGATCAGGTCCTTGCGGATGGGGTCAGATCGTCGCCGCCTTCATCACGGCCCCCCTCGATGACGACGCCGCCGGTCGCGTACCGCCACAGGCGATGAGGAGCTTGCGCGCCAGGGCGACGATGATCGTCTTGCGCATCTGCCCACCAAGGCGTCGGACCCGTTCGCGGAACCACAGGCTGAGCGCCGAGGCCGGCTGGTTCTGCAGCCACAGCCAGGCCAGCTCGACCATTGTTGTCCGCAGCCGCGGGTTGCCCGCTTTGGACACACCCTGCTCGTGATCGATCGAGCCGCTCTGCCATGGCGTCGGCGTCAGACCGGCGTAGGCGGCCACCTGCCTGCGGTTGTCGAACTGGCGGAACAGGCCCTCCGACCAGAGGACGGCGGCGGTCTCGGGGCCAATGCCCTTCAACTCCAGCAGCATGGCCGGCGGCGAGGCCGCCGCGCCGGTTGCCGGCTTGAGCAAGGTGTTCCGTTCCGCCTCGACGGTCTTCAACTGCTCCAGCACGACCTCGAGCCGATCCAGCTCGCGGAGGATCTGCGCCATCAGGTGCACCGGCAGCGGCCGGCCGTCGCCTGTCCGCAGCTCCTCCAGCCGCTCACGCCGCCTTTACGCAGCGGCTCGTAGCCGAACACCCCCTGGGCGAAGAGCAACCCCTTGATCCGGTTGACGTGCCTCACCCGCTCGCCCACCAGCGTCCGGCGCTCGCGGCAGACGCCGGCGGTCCTCCTCCTGCGGCGTCGGCGCCCTGGCCATCGAACACACCCGCGGTTCGCCACGCTTGAAGGCCATCAGGGTGCGCTAGGGTCTCGCCATCGATTTGATCGGTCTTCGCCCGCCGACGCCGGCGCGAGGTCAGCATCGAGGCGGCGTCGGCCACGTGGCTCTCGATCCCTTCGGACTGCAGCACCCGGCGCTTCGCGGATTGGCACTGTTGACGAAAAGGTGGTCGGCCGTCGATTGGCTGAAGTGCCGATGCTTCCGCCCGTAGAAAGCGCTCGACTGGTGATTTGATGCCGTCAAGGTCCGTTTGCCGATCGCCGACCTCGCCTACCCAGCGATCGAGAAAGCATTGAAGATCGAATTCGCTTGCGAAGACAGCCCTTGAGCTGCGCTTTCGTCGAGAAAGCCGATTCCGAGAGGGCCATCGGAATCATGGCCGACGGGACCCGGTCGAGGCGAAAAGTGCCAATACGACGCGAAGGCGCGGAGCCGCTTATCGGCGTGGATCTCTTCAGTTTTGGGGTCACATCGGAAGAAGGGCAGGGAATTCACGAACAGCACTTCGCGCGGCACGCCGCCAAAGTAAAGAAACGCGTTTTCGAGGCCATCGAGCCACGACGCCTGGTGGTCATCCCGATAGGCTTTAACGTAGAGCCGTCGTGAAAAACTCAAAGTGGCAACGAACAGGAAGACGCGCGCCGGTTTTCCAGCGATCGTCAGTCGGCGTTCGACCACATCGACTACGAGCACGCGCCCCGGGGCTTGGTCGGTCATGAACTTCGTCAAGGCAGGGCGGTTGAAGGTCATCCTGTCCGAGCACGAATTGCCCCCGCGGCCGATCAACTCTGTCTTCACCCACAATCGTCTGTTGTCGGGAAAGGTGCGTGCGCTCGTGGACTACCTCGCTCGGCAATTCGCCGACACCGATTTCGACAGCTCGCCACCGCTGTATACAGCGCGGCTCGGATGGAACGCTGCCGTGTGAGACCTCACGCTGGAACTACCGGCGGCGAGGCATAATCCCGACTTGGTTTCCAACCGTCACACAGCGCTAGATTGCGACCCTCCTTCCAAACGCTGCAACCGAATGCCGCTCGCGAGGATCGCGTCTGCTAGCTTGGCGGCGGGTCCGTGTATAACCCTGCCCGATCCGTGCAGGACGAACTCCACTGTACCAAGATCAGGCGGACCGAGACCGCTCCCAATCTCGACGAGCCCCGGCGGGATCAAGCTCGCCGCGACGACGGTGACGCCGAGCCCAGCAAGCGCCGCCGCACGCAAGCCGCTCAAGCTGCCGCTGGTGCACACGATGCGCCAGGCGCGGCCGCTGCGCTCAAGCGCGGCGAGCGCGATCTCCCGGCTGATGCTAGGCGGCGGATAGAGGATCAGCGGCGTCGGCGCGGAGGGATCGAGGGTGCCGACTCGCCCGATACCCAGACCAACCGGTCCCGCCAGACCAGGCGTCCGCGGTCCTCGCCCGGACGACGCTTGCCGCAGACGAGGTCGAGTTCGCCGCGCGCCGAGTTTCTGGTTGAGTTCGCCGCTCAGGCCCACAGTGAGCTCGACGTCGACCAGCGGATGCGTACGGACGAACTCCCGCAATACCTCCGGCAGGCGCGATGCCACGAAATCCTCCGAGGCGCCGAAGCGCAGCCGGCCGCGCAGCTGGGAGCCGGCGAAATAGCGCTGCGCGCGCTGGTTCGCGGCCAGGATATTCCGGGCGAATTCGATCATCGCCTCGCCGTCGGCGGTCATCGGTCACCGAATGGGTGTCGCGGACGAAGAGCCGACGCCCGGCCTCCAGCCTCGAGCTTGCGGATGTGCTGGCTGACAGTCGACTGGCGCAAGTCGAGACGTTCGGCCGGCCTGGGTGAAGCTCCGGGTCTGGGCGACGTCAGGAAAGTCCGAAGCAGGATGGGTTCGAGCATGTCCGGTCATCATGATCTACGATTACAATAACATCAGTATACGCGTATTCACAATTACCCGCCGACCGCTGATATTAGGGCGATCGCTGGAGACGACGCCCCATGACCCGGCTCCGCTCCCTCTGGTCACGCATCGATCCGCTTCCTGGCCGCCATGCTGCTGACGGTCGGGCTCGCCTCGCTTCTCCCGGCGCGCGGCGATGTGGCGGCGGCCTTCGACTGGCTGACGATTGCCGCCATCGCGCTGCTGTTCTTCATGCATGGCGCTCGGCTGTCGCCCAGCGCAGCCCTGCTCGGCGCACGGCAATGGCGACTGCACATCATGGTGTTCCTGAGTACCTTCGTGCTCTTTCCGCTGCTCGGAACCGCCGCGCATCGTGCTGCTCCCCGGCTCTTCATTCCGCCGCTCTGGGCCGGCCTGATCCTGCTCACGGCATTGCCCTCGACGGTTCAGGCCTCGATCGCCTTTACCTCGGTGGCAGGCGGCAACGTGCCCGCGGCCGTGTGCAGCGCGTCGGCATCGAGTCTGCTGGGCGTCTTCCTTACCCCGCTGATCGCCGGCTTCCTGCTCTCCGGCCGTGGCGCTGATCGTCTCCATGCGCTCCATGATCGGCATCGTCCTGCAACTTCTGCTGCCGTTCGCGGCGGGCCTGCTGGCGCGGCCCTGGATCGGGGCTGTCATCGCGCGCAAGCCGCTCGTCCTGAAGAGCGTCGATTACGGTCGATCCTGCTTATCGTATACGCGGCCTTCAGCCAGGGCGTCGTGAACGGTCTCTGGCATCAAGTCGATGCGGCCCAGCTCGTCCGGCTTACGCTCGTCGACGCCGCGCTGCTCGCGGCGGTGATAACGTTCCTAACCTTCGCGAGCCGGCGGCTCGGCTTCTCGCGAGCAGACGAAATCACCATCGTGTTCTGCGGATCGAAAAAGAGCCTCGCTAACGGCGTGCCGATCGCAACCCTGCTGTTCGCGGGCCATGTCGGCCTCGTCATCCTCCCGGTGATGCTGTTCCAACAGATCCAGCTTATGGTCTGCGCCTCGCTGGCTCGCCGTTACGCGGCGCGCCAGCCTCTTGCGGTGCCGCCTGTAGCCGCAAGCCTCAAGGTCACATGAGCGAGACGCACGGGTGCCCTCTCGGCTCGAGGGACCGCGCAAAGGTCGCTGTGCCGGATGAACGCCGGATGAACGACTGCTATCGGCGGATATCGTTGAAAAAGTCGGGTCTGAAATAATCGTGGTGGCAATGGCGTACAGTTGGAAGGGCCGGAAGGGCGTGGATGGTGGGTGCCGCGCCTCAGGCGGCTGAGGTCGCCGCGGGCGTCGGGATCAGCATGGCAAGTTTGCGGAGGTTTTGGGCGGTGGCGGCGAGATGGAACTCGTCGCGGGCGCCGTTCGGTCCTCGTAATCGCAGCCGGTCGAGCCTCAAGATGCGTTTGAGATGGGCAAACAGCATCTCGATCTTTTTGCGTTCGCGCCTTGAGGTGACATAGGCCTCGGTGGTGGCGATGTCGCGCGCCATATCGCGAGCGCCTTCATGGATGGAACGCAGGATCTTGCGGGCGGGCGCATTCGGACAGCACCGCGGCTTCAGCGGGCAGCCCTCGCAATCCAGCTTGCTGGCGCGATAGCGCATCATGCCGTTCTCGTCGACGAATGGGCGCGGCACGCGATAGATTTTGTGGCGCTGCCGGAGTTCCTTCCCAGCAGGGCAGATGTAGCAGTCGCGCTCGTGGTCATAGGTGAAGTCGTCACGCGAGAAGGTGCCGTCGGTGCGCTGAGATTTGTCGAACACCGGAATGTGCGGCTCGATACCGCGCTCATGCACCAGCCAAGCGAGGTTCTCGGCCGAACCATAGGCGGTGTCGGCCGTCAGCCGCTCAGGCCACAGACCGAAACGCTCCTGCGTACGATCAATCATCCGCTGCTGCGCCGTCACCTCGGCCTGCCGCACGGCGGTGGTTGCCTCGACATCGACGATGACGGCGCTCTTCAGGTCGATCAGGTAGTTGGTGCAGTAGGCGAAAAAGGCCAGCCCACCATTGGCTCCCGTCCAGCGTGCAGCCGGGTCCGCGGGCGAGACGAACTTCGGCACGACCGGCGTTGCCGCACCGAACGCGGCATCGTCGAGAACCGCCAGATATTCCCGCACCGCATGGTTTGCCGCCTCGGGGGCCTGCCACTCGCTGCCCGGTACGCTGCGCTGCCGGTTGGCATCGGCCTTGATCATGCTGGCATCGACCGCGAACCCCTCGCCGCCGACCAGGCCCTCGGCGATGCAGCGCTGTACGGTCGTCTCGAACACCTTACGCAGCAGATCGCTGTCGCGGAAACGGCCGTGCCGGTTTTTCGAGAAGGTCGAATGGTCCGGCACCGCGCCGTCGAGCCCGAGCCGGCAGAACCAGCGGTAGGCGAGGTTCAGGTGGACCTCCTCGCACAATCGTCGTTCCGAGCGGATGCCGAAGCAGTAGCCGACGATCAGCATCCGGATCATCAGCTCCGGATCAACAGAAGGCCGACCCGCCTCGCTGTAAAACGGCGCCAGTTCGCTCCGCACCCGATCGAGTTCGACAAACCGGTCGACTGAGCGCAGCAGGTCTTCCGCCGGCACATGCCGTTCGAGCGAAAACTCGTAAAATAATGCGCCCTGATGCACTTGCCGTTCCCCCATCATCGACTACCCCCCAGCCGCCGTGATGCGAGATTATACCGCGTCCGCCGCGCCGTTTTTCAACACAATCGGCGCAACCTCGCTGTTGGGACGCCTCTCGGGGAAGGCCCGCAATCCACCGAGGCCGTGGAAAAACGCATTTGCAGAGGACGGCGGGCCGCCCTCCGCAGTCAGATTGTGGCAGGGGTCGGCGAGCTGATCCAGGCACTCAGGCCCGGATCGCCTTCAGCAGCGGTGCGACACCAATGATCGCGATCACCCGCTTGATATTGTAGGCCAGGACGTGGAGGCTCATTTCGGTGCTGACCCGCTTCAAGGTGCGGGTCAAGAAGTGGGTCGAGCCCATCCAGGCCTTGATGGTGCCGAACGGGTGCTCGACGGTCTGCCGGCGCACGCCCATGGCATCCGGCATCCGATCGAGCCGGGCTTGCATCGCGTCGAGGACACCTTCGTGTTTCCAGCGCTTGATCCGCTTTAGCTTGTCCGGCGTACACTTGGGCTTGAGAGGACAGGTGAAGCAAGCGGTCAGATGGCGGTAGTGGTCGATGTCGCCGCGGCGGTCCGATCGAACCGGCCCTCTCGTCAGGTGCTCGCCGGCCGGGCAGGTGTAATGGTCCTTCTCGGCGTCGTAGACGAAGTCCTGCCTGGTGAAGAGGCCGCGTTTGGCGCTGCTCGATGTCAGTGTCTTTGGTATAAAGGGCAGCACGCCGGTGTTCTCGCAGGCCAATACCTGGTCGCCGCTGAAGTAGCCCCGATCGGCCAGCACCGTGATCTCCTCGTTTCCCGTCGCCTCCTGCGCCTTGAGCGCCATCGGTACGAGTTGGGTTCGGTCATGGCCCAGATTGGTCACCTCGTGCGCCACGATCAGGTGGTGCTCGACGTCGACGGCGGTCTGCACATTGTAGCCGACAATGCCGGTGCCTTTGCCGCTGGTTGCCATTGCGCGAGCATCTGGATCGGTCAGCGAGATCTGCCGATCCGGTGCGGCCTGAACGGCGATCTCCATCTCTCGCAGGTGCTGCATCTGTTGCTTAAGGCGGGCGAGCTTGTCCTTTAGCCGCAGCGATTTGGCTTCGGCGACCTCGCCCTCTTGCCGATCGGCGGTGTCCAGTGCCGATAAGTAGCGTGCGATACTGGCTTCGACCTGCTCCATACGACGCTCGATCGCACCATGCGTGTAGTTCTTGTCCCGAGTGTTCACAGCCTTGAACCGGCTACCGTCGATCGCGATCACGGTCTCGGAGAACAAGTCCAGCCGTCGGCAAAGCATTACGAACTGGCGGCAGGTTGCCCTGATCGCTGGCCCGTTGTCCTTGCGGAAATCGGCGATGGTCTTGAAATCCGGCATGAGGCGTCCGATCAGCCACATCAGTTCGATGTTACGCTGGGTCTCCCGCTCCAGGCGCCGGCTCGACGGGATGCGGTTGAGATAGCCGTAGAGATAGATCTTCAGCAGCGTCGCCGGATGGTAAGCGGGGCGCCCGGTGGTCTCGGGGACGACACCCTCGAAGCCCAGTGTCGCCAGATCCAGTTCGTCGATGAACGCTTCAATCACCCGGACCGGGTTGTTCTCCGTCACATAGTCATCCAGGCAGTGAGGCAGCAACACTCCCTGCAGCCGGTCCTCGCCTTCCACGAAACGTTTCATCCCGCCATCCCCCAATAGCAGGACACTAAACTACCACGTTAGCACGTTTTCACACGCCCTCGGTGGTTCGAGACACGCCTTCGGCGCTCCTCACCATGACGTACGTTATTGATAGCATTTAGAAACCGCCTCATCCTGAGGCGGTCAGCGGGTGAGCGGTAAGGGGTGACGATCGGGGCATCCGATCCCGAGCGTTGAAGGTCCAGCAACCTTCAGCTCGAGAGGAAGCCCCGATGACCTCGCCTCTTCCCCCGGCCCGTCAGCGCGCTGCGTGCCCGCATGATCGAGGACATGACGGTGCGCGGCTTCACCGAGGAGACGCGTAACGCCTACGTTCGGCGGGTGCGGGCGTTTGCGGCCTTCATCCGCCGGCCTCCTGACACGGCGACGGCGGAGGATCTGCGCCGCTCCCAGCTGCACCAGAGGTAAAGCGGCATGCCGCCGCTGAGCATCAACAACTCGGTCTGTTAGCGTCCTTGGTGGTGGTGGAAATTCGAGGGTGAGCGCGCGCCGGGCGCAATGCCCGATTACATGGAGCCCGGCGCGCGCGTGAGCGACGGGTGGTCACCGGGGAGGGTCGGCTAAGGTGGCGTTGTGACACCCATCCCAAGCCTACCGAGGACCCGATGACCGATGAGAGAATGGCGCTGGCCGAGCTGCTGCAGAAGAGCGGCGATGGCGATTTTCTGCGAGCCGTGGCGGAGGCGGTACTGCAAATTCTGATGGAAGCCGATGTCGAAGGCGTGATCGGCGGCGGGCGGCACGAACGCTCCGCCGAGCGGCTCAATTACCGCAATGGCTATCGCGAGCGCAGCCTCGACACCCGGCTCGGCTCGCTTCAGCTGAGGATCCCCAAGCTACGCCAGGGCTCGTATTTCCCGCCCTTTCTGGAGCCGCGCAAGACCGCCGAGAAGGCGCTGGTCACGGTGATCCAGGAGGCTTGGATCGGCGGCGTCTCGACCCGGCGGGTCGACGAGCTGGTCCAGGCGATGGGGCTGTCCGGTATTTCGAAGAGCCAGGTCTCCAAGCTGTGCAAGGACATTGATGAACGAGTCAACGCTTTCCTCGACCGGCCGATCGACGGCGAATGGCCGTATTTGTGGCTCGACGCCACCTACCTCAAAGTCCGCGACGGCGGCCGCATCGTCTCGGTCGCCGCGATAATCGCGGTGGCGGTCACGACCGAAGGCCGGCGCGAGATCATCGGCCTTGGCATCGGTCCTTCGGAGGCCGAGCCGTTCTGGTCGGCTTTCCTCAAGGGCCTGGTCAAACGCGGTCTCAAGGGCATCAAGCTGGTGATCTCCGACGCTCATGACGGCCTGCGCCACGCGATCACTCGCGTGCTCGGAGCGACCTGGCAAAGGTGCCGCGTTCATTGGATGCGCAATGCCTTGGCGCACGTACCCAAAGGCCAGCACACCATGGTCGCCGCCGCGATCCGCCAGGCCTTTCTGCAAGCCGATGCCGAGGCCGCGCATCAGACCTGGCGCCATGTTGCCGATCAGCTGCGGCCGCGCTGGCCCAAGCTCGCCGCGCTGATGGACGACAGCGAGCACGATGTGCTGGCCTACATCACCTTCCCGGCCCAGCATCGCACCAAGCTGCATTCGACAAATCCGTTGGAGCGGCTGAATAAGGAAGTGAAACGGCGCGCTGATGTCGTCGGCATCTTCCCCAATGAGGCCAGCATCACTCGGCTGATCGGCGCCGTCCTGCTCGAGCAGAACGATGAGTGGCTACTCCAGTGCCGTTACATGCAGATCGAGGGAATGGCTGAGCTGACGCTGCCGCTAATCGACGCCGATCCGGCCAAACTTCCACCACTGGCCGCCTGACCGATGGCCACCTCAAACTCCGCTCCGATTTACACCTCCTTGACGGACACGACCCTCGGTCTCGGCCCTGCGCTTCTTCTTCAACGGTGACGCTTGACCGGCCGGACCTTGCCCAGCGGCTCACGGTGGTGCGCGAGCCGCTCCGGCTGCCGTCTGTGCTGAGCGTCGAGGAGATCACGCTTCTGCTCCAGTCGGCGCCGGGTGCGAAGTACAAGGCGGCGTTGGGCACCGCCGGAGCCTGTCCTCAGGCCGGCCGAAGGCCGGACCCGTGGGGCGCCGGGCTGCGCGTCTCCGAGGTGGTCGCGCTCAAGGTAGGCGACATCAACTCCGAACGCATGCTGCTGCGGGTCGAGCAGGGCAAAGGCCGCAAGAGCCTGACCTCGCGAAAGCGGGGGACCGCCACGCCATGCTGTCGCCGCAGTTGCTCGATCTGCTACGCGGTGGTGGATAGAGGGTCGGCGGCGCGGCGCCATAGACGCCAGACTGCTCACCCAGTCCCCGCGGGTTCCTTCCTGGGAGGCTTTCGGAAGCCGGCCGTTAGTTCGGTTGGCAAGGTCGCGATCGGCTGGCATCCGAAACCCTGCAGCGGTTCCGGACGTCGCTTGACAGCCGCGGCGACACCACTCCGCGCCCGAGATCGGCGGTGTAACCGAAGATCGCTGTGGAGGGGCTGCGGATTCGATGGATATTTCCCTTCCACCGGACACCCCTGTTCAGTCTGCAGCGGGAAATACTGACCGACATCCTTCGCCGGGCATGATCGCACGGTCATGCGTCCCGCTGCGACCTGCGAAGCCGCCTTCACCGCATCACTGTGGTTGAGGGTTCGCCCCGATCCCGCAAATGCAGCCGCCAGCACCGCGATGTCGACGACGGCGCCGATCTGCGCGCAATAGGAACAAGCCGCTGCGCGTAGCGCGACGGCGCCGCGCGCTGCGATCAATCGAGAGGGACACCCGAGATGCGGCGGCATTCGGCGAGTAGCTCCTCCTGGGTCCCGACGTCGCTCGCGACGCTGTTCGCTGTACGTTGTCTTTGGTGATAGAAATAGGCGCCGGTCGATCGCGCCGCCGCGTCTTCGCTGGTGGCGAGCCACGCCTGGGTCACATATCCCTGCCGAAGATCGTCCGTGGCATAAGGCCCACCCATCTTCGTCGGCACCCAGCCGGGCTCCAGCGCGTTGGATTTGACGTCTTTCCAATGCCTGGCAACGGCAAATGCGAGCAGGACATCGCAAAGCTTGCTCTCGGCGTAGGCCGAAGCGCCGTTCCAAGCTCGCTTGGTCCAGAGCAGATCGTCCATCCGCGGTCGCACGCCGCGGTGCATGCCGGAGCTGAGATAGACCAGCCGTTTCGGCCTTTGGATCAGTGCCGTCAGAATGTAGGGCGCCAGCACATTGACGGCGAAGACGCTCGGAACTCCGGGCTCCGTCTCCACCCGTCGCATCTCGCGATAACCGACGCCGGCGTTGTGGATTACGGCGTCGAAGCGGCCGAGCTTGTTGATTGCCTCGGCAACGGTCCTTGTCCCGGCGATGGTCGAGAGATCTCCAGTGACGACCCCCTCGGCGCCGGGTGCGGCCGCGAGCGCGTCGCGGCTGCGACGGTCATTTCGTCCATGAAAGATGACCTCGTGCGCCTCGTCGACCAGGAGCCTCGCTGCCATCAGACCGAGGCCGTCCGATGATCCCGTTACGAATACGCGCGCCATTGCCGCGCCTCCCTCCGCCTCTCCCGCATTGCGCAGTCATCCTTGATCAAGAAGCCGAGCCACTGGATAGCTACGAGCCCTCCTGACTCCGAAAGGCCACGACCGCGCCATCAATGCTGTTCACCAGGAGTTGTCAAATCCAATGCAGTTTTCTGCATCAACGGTTGAGGAGCGCCATCGTTTCCGTGAGGCCCGCAAGATGCAGGTTGGGTTCGCGGTCGCGACCCCCGACATTGACCGGGTTTGGCGTCGAGTTCGCTAAGGCGATCCCAATCTCCGATGCTTTGCGACGAGCCGCTCACGCATCCGGCAGGGTGAAGACGGTGCAGGGCGCCGCGATGCCGCGAAGCGCGTGTTCGCCTAGCGGCACCAGCGGCGTGGTGATCTCGGCGGCGACCGCGCCCGAAATTAGCACCGACCGGCCGAGCGGCCGACACAGTCCCTCCAGCCGGCTGACCAGGTTGACCGCGGGGCCGATGGCGGTGAAATCCAGCCGATCGGCCGCGCCGATATTGCCCCACAGTATCTCGCCGAGATGCAGCGCCGCGCCGAAGGGCAGCGGCGGCAGCCCCTGCGCCCGCCGCACCGCATCGAGATGGGCCATGCCGGCGCGGGCGGCGACGACCGCGCGCAGCGCCGCCTCGCAGGCCTCGGCCGGCGCGCCGGTGACCGGGAAAATCGCCAGCACGCCGTCGCCGATGAACTTCAGCACCTCGCCCCCGAAGGCGTGCACCGCCCCCGCGACGCGGTCGAACCAGGCGTCGAGGGCGGCAATCGTCGCCGCCGGCTGCGTCGCCTCGGATAGGGCGGTGAAGTCGCGCAGATCGGCAGAGAGCAGTGCGGCGCGGATGGTCTCTCCGGTGCCGCGGCGCAGTGCGCCGGCCTGCACCCGGGCGGCACTGCGCCGGCCGAGATAGGCCTCGAGCAACGCTGCCAGCGCCGCCCGCGCGGCCAGGGCGGCTAAGGGCGCCGCGACGAAGCGCGCGGCCTGGCGCAGCCGGCCGACCTCGGCGGGGCCGAACGGCCGGGTCCCGGCCCAGCCCAGCACCGGATTGTCCGGCCCTGGACGGTCCGATAGTGGGCCGACCGTGTCCTCCTGCACCGGGCCAAGCCCGGCCAGCCAGTCGCGCCCGGCTTGCCTGGCCGGGCGAGCCGACCGCCGGCGAAGCCCAACGCCTCGATCACCGCCCCGGTCTCCGCTCGCCACAGCCAGGTATGGCGGGCAATGATCGGATGCGGCACCGCGAGCGTCAGGGCGCCGCCGGCCAGCGGCAGGCCGTCAGCCAGCAGCCGGCCGCCGAGCTCGGCCAGGAACCGGTCAGGGCCGGGCGAGGCGCCGGCCTCGTCCACCAGCCAGGCGAGAGGCCCGGGCAGATCCATTGGCAGATCCATGCCGCGATCATGCGGCCACGGCCCCTGGCCTGTCATCCCGCCGCGGCGATGCGCAGCCGGCCCCGCCGGTCTATCCTGGCCCGACCCCGGCGCCCGCAGATCCAATCCTCGATCACGCGCTTCGACACGCCTGCGAGCCGGCGTTCGCGATGAAATTGTAAGCGGCTCAAATGCGGCGATATCGAGCGCGGAAAGCCGTCACTCGCCTGCCAGTGCGGCCGTGCCAGGGATCCGGGCCCGGGTCGCGCCCGGCGGCAACCTCGGCCAGCCGGCCGAGGTAATGGGCCCAGCCTTCCGCATGGCCGGCGCATTGCTCGGCATTGGGCAGGCCGGTGTGGGTCAGGCGCAGCAGCGTTCCGTCCGGCTGCTCGATCAGGTCGATCTCGATCAGGCTCGACCCCGGCGGCACCACCTCGCTGCCGTCCCAGCCGAAGCTGTAGGCCAGGCGGTGCACCGGCACCACCTCGCGGAACGAGCCGCGGGCGACGCGAGCCCCGGTGACATTGACGTACATTGACAGATAGAGCCCGCCGGGCTGCGGCTCGACCTGCGCCTCCGTTCCCATCCAGCGCAGGATTTTCTCCGGATCGGTCAGGAGGGCGAACACCGCGGCGGGCGGCGCCGGGATGTGCGTCTCGCGGCGAACGACGAGAGCCTCTTGCATCGGTCTCCTCCATGGTTACGACAGTTGGAGCAATTGCGAACTACACCGCCTTCCGGCTCTTCTTGGTCGTTCGATCCGCCCTCGAACGACGTGCTGGCTGGTGGTTCTGAGCTAGACTTAGCGCCGGTGGCTGATTTCGGCAAAGTGGCCACACAACCATCGCAAGGTGCGCTATGACCCGGCGGGCCAACCACTCCATGTGTGTAAAGATTATGACGCTCGATCTGACCGATGACGAGTCCCGGGCGCTGATCCGATATTTGAAGCACGCCCCGCTAAACGGCCGTCACCGAACAGCACCTCGCTCCGAAGGCCCCAGGTTAGACTGGCTGATGGACCAGGTTCGAATCTAGACTGACGGCAGAGTCCGTTGTCGTTCCGGCTGCGGCAGCCACCCCGCGAAGTCCCACAGCGGCGCCGCGAGATTCATCGCTCCCCTATCGTCGTCGATGACGGCATCGCCACCGGGGCGACGATGCGGGTCGCCCTGCACGCGGTGCGGCGGCAGGGCCCTGCTTGGCTGGTCCTGGCCGTGCCGGTGGCGCCGCCGGATATGCTCGATACATTCCGGAGGCAGCCGACGAGATCGTCTGCCTCGCGATGCCGCCGGCCTTCGGTGCGATCGGATTCTACTACCGGGATTTTCATCAAATGAGCGATGCGGAGGTAACCGGTCTCATCGCCCGCACCCCGCCGCCGGCGGCGGCGAGCGACGCACCAGAGCGTTGATCACGGCAAAACACTCAGCCGGTCACGCTGTTCTTGCCCGTGCTGCCGGGATCGCCCGTAACTTGATCGTCGAGATCGTGAGGTCCGGCGTCACCGGCACCCTGTGCTGCCACCTCCGTGCTGGTCACCCATCATCCGGTGATCAGTTCACGGGCGGCAGGATGCCGGCAGCGAGGCTCATTCTAATCAGCTCCGACAGGCTGCGCGCGCCCATCTTGTCCATGATCCGGGCACGGTGGACCTCGACCGTACGCGGGCTGATCGCGAGATCATAGGCTATGGATTTGTTAGGTAATCCGGCGAGCAGACCCAACAGGACTTCTCGCTCGCGCGGCGTCAACATCCCTAGCCGCTCCGCCGCCACAGGATCCTGATCGGGAGGCCTGGCAAGCCGGTTCAAAGCCGCCGCGGCGCTATTGAGGATCGTCTCGGCGGCGAAAGGCTTTTCGATGAAATCGACCGCACCTGCCTTCATCGCGCGCACCGCCAGCGGGACATCGCCATGTCCGGTAATCACGATCAGCGGGAACAAGAATGCTCGCTCGACCAAGCTCTGCTGCAATTCGAGCCCGTCCATATCGGGCATGCGGATATCGGCAATCAGGCAGCCCGGACGCAAGCCTGGCGCCGCGGCGAGAAATTGCGGCGCCCCCTCGAAGCTGCTCACCGTGTAGCCCCGCGCTTCGAGCAGGAGCGAAAGCGAGTCGCGCACCGCCTCGTCATCATCGACGACGTAAATGAACTGACTTGCCGGCATCGCCAGCCTCCTCAGCATACAGCACCGGCGAAGTGGTGCGGAACGGTGCCGCTTCGGGGGCGCCAAATCCGCCTTATGTAGACCTACCTCCGGTGTCCGCCGCCAAACCGGGTTCGGCCTCGCTATTTGGCCGCACCCTGGCCTGACGTTCAAGTTCAGAGCGGCTCGCTCTCTCGCGGCCTGACTGGCGCCGCAGCTCAGCACGGATTCGGCCAGGCTATTTTTGCCACGAGCGGAGGAGAAGATTGGATAAATGGATTTGGTGTTATCCGCGGAAGCCGGCGGAACTCGACGCTGGTTGGCCGATCCCGCGGGGCGGTATATCGATCCCAGCCTAGTGGGCGATCAAGACAGGTAGCGGGGTATCCGCGAGGACGCGTTGAGTGAAGCCGCCGAACACCCATTCCCTGAGGCGGCTGTGGCCGTACCCGCCCATGACGAGAAGACCGGCCTTGGTGCTGACAGCAGCGAGTAGCGTCTTAGCGGCGCCGTGTACCCCGGGTGTCAGCCGCTCTACCGTGGCGGCAAGGCCGTGCCACGCCAAGCTGCGCGCCAGCCGATCGGCGTCGTCACGGCGGCCTTCCTCCTCCTCGACCGTCATCACAACGATTTCCTTGGTGCGCGCGAGAAAAGGCATTGCCAGGGCGACCGCACGAGCGGCCTCCGGCGTTGGTTTCCAAGCGATCGCGATTTTTTCGGCCATCATTACCGCCGGCGCGGCGGCACCCGGGATCAACAAGGGTCGGCCGCTTTCGAGCAGCACGGCTTCGAGGATTGAGCGCGACGCAGCATCATCCCCGCTGCCCCGCGATGCCACAATCAAGTCGGCGGTCGTCCCGTAGGCCGCCATCCAGCGCGGCTCTTGGCCAGTCTCGACATGCCATTGCGCAGACGGCTTGGTTCTCCCCTCCTCCGGCGACGCAGTTATGGTCAAGCCATTGTGCGCGCAGAATTCAGAGAAAATGCGCTGGGCTCTCGCCTCGCGCTCGCGGACCTCCTGGTCCAGCTGATCGATCAGCCCAGAGGACAGAGCGCCGCCCCCGCCATCGGCGGTCATGGCGACCACGGCCTCGATCGTGTCGAGGCGGACGTGCAGGACATCGAGATGGGCCGCAAAGGACCGGGCAGCCCGCAGTGCCACGGTAAAGGCCGCGACATCGGTCTCATTGCCCAGCGCCGGGACGAGAATGGTCTTGATCATCGGCAGGTCCTTTTGGAAGGGGTTCGGGCATCGCCTAATCCATTGATCGCCAATGTCGTCGAAATGGCTTTGACTCAGGTCAATCGCCGTAGCTGGACGGTTACATCGCGGCGGCGGTCATTTTTGCGGAAGCGGGCAGGGCGTGCCCAATTAGCGCATGATAGTGCGACAATGGCCCGTCGCCTTTGACGTGGATCAAGGCTGCGATGCGGCCGACGGCCAAGCATGGGGCGGATCGGAACGAACGCGATCCGCATATGACCCGGATGTCTTGTGGAAGGCGAAAATGCGGGTGGCTGTGGTCGTGAGGATCATTGTCCCGGTCGATAGGGCAGCCTGGACTGATCCTTGGCTCGGTGGCGACAGACGTCATCCGCCTTGCAAGTATCCCTGTAACCCCGGTCAAGTGAGATCCCGAATGAACGCGCACGCATCACTGGCCGCCCAGCACGAGGCTTGTCGATGAACACGGTTCCGCGCAGCGTCCTGACGACCGACGGCGTCGCTGCGCTGCTCGAAGCCTTGCGCCAGCGGGGCTACCGCATCATCGGCCCGACGGTGCGCGACCGGGCGATCGTCTACGACGACATCGCCTCGCTCGCCGACCTGCCGCAAGGCTGGACCGACGAGCAGGATGGTGGGCATTACCGGCTGCACCGGCGCAACGACAATGCGCTCTTCGGCTATGCGGTCGGGCCGCATTCGTGGAAGAGGTTCTTGCACACGCCGGCGCAACGGCTGTGGAAGGCTGAACACGGACCCGAGGGCCTGCACATTGTTCCGGAACCGATTTCCGCGGAACGGCTTGCGTTTGTCGGCGTCCGAGCCTGTGAGCTGCACGCGATCGCGATCCAGGACCGAGTCCTGCTCGAGGGCGCCTATGCCGATCCGCACTACCGGGCCAGACGCGAAGGGGCCTTCCTCGTCGCGGTCAATTGCGCCGAGCCCGCTGGCACCTGCTTTTGCGCCTCGATGAATACCGGCCCCAAAGCGGCGAGCGGTTATGATCTGGCGTTGACCGAGATCATCGGCCAAGGGGAACACCAGTTCGTCGTCGAAGCGGGCAGCGAGGCCGGGCGCATGGTGCTTGCCGAGCTGCCGCACCGCGACGCGATGCCCGAGGAAGTGGTGGCGGGCGATGCCGTCATCGCTGGGTCCGCCGCGCTGATGGGTCGCGTCATGCCAGCCGCAGACGAGGTACCGCAGCTGTTGCGGCGCAATTTCGAGAATCCGCGCTGGGAGGAAGTCGCCGGGCGCTGCCTGACCTGCGGCAATTGCACGATGGTCTGTCCGACCTGCTTCTGCACCACTGTCGAGGAGGTCACCTCGCTCGACGGCGCCGAGAGCGAGTGTATGAGACATTGGGATTCCTGCTTCACGATCGATTTCTCGTACCTCCACGGCGGCAGCGTGCGCACTTCGCCGCGCTCGCGCTATCGCCAGTGGATGACCCACAAGCTGTCAACATGGTGGGACCAGTTCGGCAGCTCGGGCTGCGTCGGCTGCGGCCGCTGCATCACTTGGTGCCCGGTCGGGATCGACATCACCGAGGAGGTGGCGGCAATCCGAGGTACTGACACCGCCGATGCGGAACAGGGGAGGTAACGGCATGCAGGTGCATGGGCTCGGAAGGCTGATTGCCGAGCACCCGTTCTTCGCCGGCATTGCGCCGGAGCATTGCGACCTGATCGGCAGTTGCGCCAGAAACGTCCGGTTCGGGCCGAGTGAGTACCTGTTTCGCGAGGGCGAGCCTGCCAACGAATTCTTTCTGATCCGGCACGGACGAGTGTCGCTCGAGATTATGGCGCCGGGCCGCGGGCCGTTACGCTTTCTGACCGTCGATACGGGGGAGATCGTCGGGGAAGCGTGGCTCGTTGCGCCGTATCGCTGGATCTTCGACGCGCAGGCACTGGAGTTGACCCGCGCGTTGTCGATCGACGCCCGATGCCTGCGCGACAAATGTGAAGACAACCACGATTTCGGCTACGAGATGATGAGGCGTTTCATGGCGATGCTGGTGCAGCGCCTGCACGCCGCGCAGCTGCAGATCCTCGATGTCTACGGCCCCGGCGCCTGAGCCGGCGATCGTGCCGGTCGTGGCGCGGGTCCGCGGCCGCCGCCGCGAGACGCGCAATACCTGGACGTTGGCGATCGATGCCGGCGGCCTCGAGTTCCGGCCCGGCCAGTTCAACATGCTCTACGTCTATGGCATCGGCGAGATTCCGGTCAGTGTCAGCGGTGACCCGGGGACGCCCGGTCCTCTCATTCATACGGTCCGCGCAGTCGGGGCGGTGTCGGAGGCAGTAACGCGGCTGAAGCCGGGCGATGCGCTCGGGGTGCGCGGCCCTTACGGCACCGCCTGGCCGGTCGCGGAAAGTCAAGGCAGCGACGTCGTCGTTGTTGCCGGCGGGCTCGGGCTCGCGCCTTTGCGACCGGCGATCTACCGGCTGATCGCCGAGCGCGACCGCTACGGCAGCATCGTGATACTCTACGGTACCCGCAGTCCGGCGGACATCCTGTTCCGGCGCGAGCTCGAACGTTGGCGTCGCCGGCTCGACATCGAAATCGAGGTGACGGTCGACCACGCGGACAGTCGATGGCGCGGCCATGTCGGCGTCGTCACAAATTTGGTCGGCCGCGCTGCTTTCGATCGGGACCACACCGTCGCCCTGGTCTGCGGCCCGGAGATCATGATGCGCTTTACCGCCGGCGCGCTCGAGGCCGCCGGCGTCGCCCCGGAGCGGATCTTTCTTTCCTTGGAGCGCAACATGAAATGCGCCGTCGGGCAGTGCGGTCACTGCCAGTTCGGCCCGACCCTGGTATGCCGCGACGGAGCCGTCATGCGCTACGACCGGGTCAGCCGGCTGTTGCCCGTGCGGGAGTTGTGAGATGGCGACGACCAGGCGGAAGCCCAAGCTCGCGGTGTGGAAGTTCGCTTCCTGCGACGGCTGCCAGTTGAGCCTGCTCGATTGCGAAGATGAGCTGCTCGCCCTCGCCGGGAAGATCGACATCGCCTATTTCCCCGAGGCGTCGCGGCGCATCATGGCGGGGCCGTACGATCTGTCGCTGGTTGAGGGCTCGATCACGACGCCGGCCGACGCGAAACGCATTCTACGCGTGCGCCGGCGCTCGCGCCGCCTGGTGACGATCGGGGCCTGCGCCACCGCCGGTGGGATTCAGGCGCTGCGCAACTTCGCCGACGTCCGCGAGTTTGCGGCCGCGGGTTATCCTCATCCGGAATACCTGAAGACGCTGGCGACCTCGACGCCCGTCGGCGCCCATGTGCCCGTCGATTTCGAGCTACGCGGCTGTCCGATCGACAAGGGTCAGCTACTCGAGGTCATCAAGGCGTTTCTCGCGGGACGCAAGCCGGCGATCGCCGATCACAGCGTCTGCATCGATTGCAAGCGCCGGGGCAATGTCTGCGTCATGGTCGCGCACGGGACGCCATGCCTGGGTCCTGTTACGCACAGCGGGTGCGGCGCGATCTGCCCGTCCTACGACCGTGGCTGCTATGGTTGCTTCGGCCCGGTCGACGGCGCCAACACCGCTGCGATAGCCCGCGAATTTGCGTCGCTCGGCATGGCGCGCCGCGACATCGCCCGGGTATTCCGCACTTTCAACGCCGCCGCCGAGGCGTTCCGGAAAGAGGCCGAGGAGCATGGCGAATAGGACGCTGCGGGTCGATTACATCGCGCGGGTCGAAGGCGAAAGCTCGCTGGATCTGCGAATTCGCGACGGCAAGGTCGAACGTGTCCGCCTCAGCATTTTCGAGCCGCCGCGATTTTTCGAGGCGTTGCTGCGCGGACGCGGGTTCGGCGAGGTGCTCGACATCGTCGCGCGGATCTGCGGGATCTGTCCGATCGCCTACCAAATGAGCGGCGTGCACGCTATCGAGGAGGCGCTGGGGATCGTGGTCGACCGGCCGACCCGCGTGCTGCGCCGGCTCCTCTATTGCGGCGAGTGGATCGAGAGCCACGCGCTGCACATCGTGATGCTGCACGCCCCCGACTTCCTCGGCTATCCCGACGGCATTGCGATGGCCCGCGACCACCCCGACGCCGTGCAGCGGGGGCTCGCGCTCAAAAAGGCCGGCAACGAGCTGCTAACCTTGCTCGGCGGCCGCGCGATCCATCCGGTGAACGTACGGGTCGGCGGGTTCTACCGGGTGCCGAGCCGCGGCGAGTTCGCCCCGGTGGAGGAATTGCTGAAACATGCGCGCGACCTGGCGATCGCAACTTTGCGCTGGGCCGCAACCTTTTCGTTTCCCGACTTCACCCAAGATTACGAGTTCGTCGCCCTGCGTCATCCGGACGAATACCCGATGAATGGCGGGCGGATCGTGTCCTCGGCCGGTCTCGACATTGCCGCCGCCGATTACGAAACCGAGTTTATCCAGCGCCAGGTACCGTACTCAACGGCGCTGCATTCGGTGCTGGGACGGCGCGGCGCCTATCTTGTCGGACCGATGGCGCGCTATGCGCTCAACCGCGACCGATTGCCGGCGGAGGTGCGCGCGCTTGCGGCCGAGGCCGGCCTCGGCCCGACGTGCCGCAATCCGTTCCGCAGCATCCTGGTTCGCGCCGTCGAGGTGGTCTACGCCTGCGGCGAGGCACTGCGGTTGATCGCCGACTACGAGCCGCCGGCGCGGGCCTTCGTGCCGGCCGAGCCGCGGGCCGCTGTCGGCTATGCGTGCACCGAGGCGCCGCGTGGCATCCTCTATCATCGCTACCGGCTCGACGACGAGGGCATCGTCATCGACGCCCGACTCGTTCCGCCGACCGCGCAGAACCAGGACGTGATCGAAGAGGACTTGCGGCAGGTCGCAACCGCGGGTCTCAATCTCGACGAGGACGCGCTGAAAGCCAATTGCGAGCAGAGCATCCGCAACCATGACCCGTGCATCTCCTGCGCGGCGCATTTCTTGACGCTGCGCGTGAACCGAGCATGAGCGGCGGCGGCCCATTCAGCGTGCTGGTCGCTGCGATCGGCAATCCGGATCGCGGCGACGATGGCTTTGGGCCGGCCGTCGCCGACCGGCTTCAGGGAAGGGTGCCGGCCGGGGTTCGGGTTATCGAATGCGGCGGCGATATCCTCAGCCTAATTGAGGAGTGGGCCGGGTTCTCGGCGGTCCTGGTCGTCGATGCGGCAGCGCCGATTGGTCGACCGGGCCGCATCCATCGTCTTGATCTCCACGGCCCGTCACCCCTTGTCACCTTTGCGCGCGGCTCCACGCATGCCGTCGGGATCGCCGAGGCGGTAGAGCTCGCCCGCATTCTCGGCCGGTTGCCCCGCCACCTCGTCGTGTACCTGGTCGAAGGCGAACGGTTCGACATCGGAGCGCGAATGTCGCCAGCGGTCAACGAGGCCGTCGATAGAGTGGCGGCGAACATCCTCGCCGAACTTTCGCGGAGGTCGGCGGCGCTTCAGGAAGGATCGGCCGACCATGCATGAGACAGCTCTGGTCCGCGATATCGTTCACCGCATCGAAGACCTGTCGCGCTCGGCGGGCGCGCGTCGCGTGACTGGGGCCAAAGTCTGGCTCGGCGCGCTGAGCCATCTTTCTGCCGAACACTTTCGCGAGCATTTCGTCATCGAAGCGCGAGACACCCTCGCCGCGGGGGCAGTATTGGAAATCGCTGTGTCGGACGATCCTCACGCTCCGCATGCACAGGATGTCCGGTTGGAGAGTGTCGATATCGATGAATGATCCGGGATCTATTAAGCTGGTCAAAAGAATTGTTCAGAAAATCAACGTTGCTTGGAGATCGAATATATGACCCGTTCAGCGGACCGCCAATTTACAGCGTAGCCTTCGGTTCACATACAGCCTCGGCGCCGTCGACGTCGTAAATTATATCGGTCATCGAGCGTCGTCCGGTTCCTGGCGGCTCGCGATCGGCAAGGTCATCCGGAATACCGTGCCACGCAGCGATCCGGGCGTGGTGGTCAATCGCCCGTGATGAGCCTCGACGATCTCCCGGCAGATCGACAATCCGAGACCCATTCCGGTCTTCTTCGTCGTTACGAATGGCTGAAACAGCCGATCGGCCAGCTCCGGTGCAATGCCAGGGCCGCTATCGGCGACGATCACCTCCGCCATTTCCTGATCCGGGACAGTTCGCGTGGCGACGACGAGTTCGCGCAGCTCCATTTCCTCCATCGCCTCGATGGCGTTGCGAACGAGATTGAGCACGACCTGCTGAATTTGCACATGGTCGACGAGGACCGGGGGCAAGGAATGATCGAGCGCTAGCGAGGTACGCACGCAGCGTTGCCTCGCGCCGACGAGAGCGAGGGCGAGCGCTTCCTCGACCAATTGGTTGAGGCTCTCGATGCGGCGGTCGGTTTCGCCTTTGCTGACGAATTGGCGCAACTGACGAATGACCTCGCCGGCGCGCTGCGCCTGAGCGACCGCCTTCTCCATGACCTCGCCGAGACGTTCGGGGCTGCCGGCGCCGGTGGCCAGCAGTTGCCGACCAGCCTCCAGATAATTCGTCACCGCCGTGAGCGGCTGATTGAGCTCGTGCGCCATCGTCGAGGCCATCTGTCCCATGACGCTGAGCCTCGAGGCGTGCAACAGCTCGGCCTGAAGATCCTGAATTCGGCGCTCGGACTTCTGTCTTTCGGTCAAATCGCGAACAAATCCGGTGAAAAACCGGCTGCCCATGAAGACGAACTCGCCGACCTGCAACTCCATTGGGAAAGCCTCGCCATCTTTGCGCAGACCCACGACCACCCGTCCGATGCCGATGATCCGACGCTCGCCGGTGCGAAGATACCGGCCGAGATAGCCATCATGCGCTTCGCGGTAAGGCGTCGGCATCAGGATGTTGACGTTACGCCCGATCACCTCGCCGCTGTCATAGCCGAATAGCCGCTCCGCCGCCGGGCTGAAGGACTGGATCGTTCCCTGCGCATCGATGACGACGATCGCGTCGGGGACCGTGTCGATGATCGAGCGCAGCCGCAGCTCGCTTTCGCGTTGTGCGAATTCTGCTGCCTTGCGGTCGGTGATGTCGCGAATGATGCCGATAAAGACCGGTTCATCGCCGTCACGCGCCTCGCCGACGGAGAGGTCCATCGGAAACACCGACCGGTCCTTGCGTTGTCCGACGACCTCGCGGCCGATCCCGATGATCTTCTTGTTGCCGGTGCGCAGATAGTTCGCGAGATAAGTGTCGTGCTGGCCAGCATAGGGCTCGGGCATCAGGCGCTTAACGTTGCATCCGATCAGCTCTTCCGCGGCATAGCCGAAGAGCCTCTCGGTTGCGTGATTGACCGAGCGGATCGTGCCAGTCCGGTCGATGACCACGATGGCGTCGACGGCGGTGTCGACGATTGCCCGATAGAGCGAGTCGGCGAGACTTCCGCCATTTTCATTTTCCGAGCTCGACCCTGCCGCACCCATTCACCGAACCCTCGAAGTTGGGCTCGCCGACGGCCCCCCTTCGGAAGCGAGTCCTGAATAGCATGGACAAACTGCTCGGCGGAACCCTCGAAGAAGCGGTGTCAGCGCTCGCAAAGTCGCTTTATTTCGTGTGCCTCGATCGTGTCACCCGTCGGCGATTCGAGCTTCACCACTTCGTGGCCATCACGAAGGAGGATGCAGGCCACCGCGATCGCAGCCCCTCGGTCTGCTGCCGGAAAACGATATTGTTGATCGCCACGCCGATAATGCACATGCCAGCCCATCGGCTAAATTGACATGTTTCGCAGGAGCACCACTGATTTCATATCAACATGCTGCCGAATTGCCGGGCTCAAGGCCGGCCGTGGGGCGTCAGTTAGGCTCCGACAAGGTCACCTGTAAAAGATTGACCAGACGGCTGGCGGCAAAGGGTTTGTCCACGATTTTGGTCACGCCGAGGTTAGCGGCACGCTCCCTCGTGCTTGTGTCAAGCCGACCCGAGATCAGAATTACCGGCAGCCGAATGCCTTCTCGCCGCAGATGGTCGACAACATCGAGACCACTCATACCAGGCATCTGCTGGTCGATGATCAGGCAGCCCGCCCTGCTAACCCGATCATCGGCAAGAAAATCGGCTCCCGACCTGTATGATTGCACGCCGAACCCGAAAGTTTCGAGCAATGCCTTTAGCGAATTGGCCACCGCCTCGTCATCATCGATGATGCAAATACGCTCGCGGGTCTGTTCGGGTGGGCGGCGTTCCCAAGAAACGGGCATGCTGACCTCGTCGTGAATAGCCCCAATCTGATCCGGGTTCGAATATTGCGCACTGACCTGGATCAATCGCTACGGCAACCCGTCCATCTCGCCCATCACGACAGGGCCCGTTACTGAGCAGGGAGTTTGGTCACCGATCCGGATAGCGGCGCCGGCTGATCGCCCGCAGCGAGAGCCGGCTGCAATGCCCCGCTGTCGTAAGCCGCACGCTCAGTGAAACGTGTTTATGTAGGCGATCAACTCGTCGATTTCGGTCCGCGTCAGTGACAGATCCGGCATCGCACCGTGCGGATGCGACAGGAAAGCCCGAAGCTGGTCAGCGGTCTTTCCACTGCGCGCGATCATCTGGAAGCTCGGCGGACCTTGTGGAACGGGGCCGGCGGAATTATTGCCGATGACGTGGCAATTGGCGCACCATTGCCGAGCGAGTTGTGCGCCGTTGTCGGCGGCGGCGGCGGCCCGGGCCGGATGAGCATTGCCCAGGGCGAGCATCAGAAAGATCAACGTGATAACGAGCCGCCTGTCAAACACTGTGGTGCACCCTTTCGGCTTGTCGCGATACCAGCGATTTTTCGGGCTATTATAGGCGCCGGCTGCATCGTCGTCGCATCAATCCGAATTCAATGCAGTGGCTGGGATTCAGCGCTGTTCCCTCGGCTCCAGCGATGCCGAAAGCTGCTTTGCCGCCTCGCTGAGTTCGCTGCGGTGCTGCTCGTCGAGCGGCTCGCGCGCGGTCAATGATCTCGCGAGCTCCGCGAGGATATCCGCCAACAAACCATAATGCAGATGGATCACGGCCTCGCGCCGATCCTCGCCCGGCCGCACCAGCCGGACGGCGACGCTGTCCGCGTCAGCGTAGGCATCGAATTGCGAATGCCGGCTGAAACTGCCGATGTAAGCTTTATCTGGAAAATCGACGGAGACCTCTGCCTTGTCGGCAATCGGATGCATGGTCATCTCTTTGCTCCACTGACAACCGCCTGGCGGTCGCGAAAAAGTCCTAGCTCAACAGGTAAACCCCAACTTGCCTCATGTGGTCTTCTACGCGCCGAACGCCCGGGGTGTTCTCGGCAGCGACGACGAGTGCTCGCTTTTCCTGTTCGGAAAGATAGGAGGACCACAAATGCACGACGCCATCCTTGACGGTTACGTTGGCGGGTGAAATCTCGGCCCATTTCTGCGCCTTCAGCTCGGCCAATAGCTCGTCCCGGATCGTACGGTCGTCGAGTTCCACGCTGCTCGGCGGTTCGTTGACCGTCATCGCGAGCGCCCGGACGAGGTTCGCTCGGCTGACGATGCCGACGAGTTTGCCGTCCCGTACGACGGGCACCCGCTTGATCCGGTTCGTCTCCAGCAGAATAGCGATATCGGCGAGCGGGGTCGTGTCGCTGACCGAGATGACATCGCGCGTCATCACGTCCTTCACCTCGTGGCCATGCGACTTGATGTAATCCCCGGCGAGCTGGTTCGTTGACGCCATCATTTCGAGCCACCAAGAGCGGCGCGGCTCAGTTCCGGTTTCGCTACGATGCAAGAGATCTCCCTCGCTGACTATGCCGACCACACGGTGGTCTTTATCGACCACTGGGACCGCGCTGATGCCGCGCTCGGCCAGGAGCTTTGCGACCTCGGCCACGGATGCGTTCTCGCCGACGGTTATCACTTTAGTCGTCATTACTTCTACCGCGCGCATCGGAACGCCTCCGGAGTTGCTTTCCAGTTCACTAGACTGCGGGAGCCGCTATACCGCATTGACCCAGATCAACCCGCCGGAGCACAGGCCGCAGCCGTTTGCATCGAGGCGCCTCGTACGATTTCGTCGGAAGTATCAATCGTCCACTAAACACATCGAGACCGCGAGGCCAGTTCGACGAGCCAGCGCTCTTCGCTTTCGCAAAGGTCTTTCAGCGGACATACAGGGCAACGTTTCCCGCCATCATCGTGTCCCCTGTTTTGACAGGCCGCGCGAAGTGTACAAGCCGGCGAGACGGGGTAATAGTTGTCGGGCTTGGCGAGCTTATCGTTCATGTGCGCCTCTTCAGGCGGAGCGGGCGTGTATCAGACGACCGAAAACCGGAGATGCGCGTTGATCCAAATCAGAATCTGCTCGCCGTGGGAGCGGGTCTTACATCGCAGCAGCGGTGACCTTGCGGAAGCGCAGCAAGGCGAGGCCCAAAAATAGCCCGCCGATCAGCGCGACGGTGACGAACTGCGGCCACACAACGGCGAGGCCGGCGCCGCGATAGAGGATCGCCTGCGCGAACGAAACGAAATGCGCGGTCGGTGATGCCTGCATGATCATCGCGAGCCATGGCGGCATGCTCTCGAGCGGCGTATTGCTGCCAGAAAGCATCGCCAGCGGCATGTAGACAAGCATAAAGAGCAGGCCGAGCTGCGGCATCGAACGCGCTATGGTGCCAAGGAAAATTCCGACCGCAGTGGCAAAAAACAGATATACCGCCACGCCGACCATGAACAGCGGGACCGACCCGGCGATCGGAATGTGGAGCAACCCGCGCACGACGAGATAAAGCGAGAGCGCCGACCGCCACGACGATGACTAGTCCGTTTGCCCAGATCTTCGCCATCGCGATCTCGAACGGGGTCAGCGGCATGACCAAGAGATGGTCCATCGTACCGTGCTCGCGCTCGCGGACGATGGCGGCGCCCGAAAGAACGATCGCCAGCATCGTGATGATGTTGATGATCCCCATGACGCTGGTAAACCAACTCGTCTCGACATTCGGGTTGAATTCGATGCGCACCACGAGATTGACCGGCGACAGCGCGGCGCCTTCGGCGCGGGAGAGAAAATCGTTGATCTCGGTCATGATGATCTGCTGCGCATAATCGGAACCGAGCCCGGCCTGCACCATCGCGGTCGCATCGACGTTGAGTTGGATCGCGGGGTGGCGGCCGGCGAGGACATCGCGCGCGAAATTCGGCGGGATGTCGACAACGAAGGTATAACTGCCGCTATTCATCAGTGGAACGATGTCGCGCTCGGCGATCGGCCGCGCCATCTGGAAGTAAGGCGGCAAAAACGCGCGCGTGATGCGGCGCGACAGTTCGCGAATGATCCTCGTCGACGATGCCGATCGAGGCATTGTGCACCTCCTGCGAATTGCTTTGCGCTTGCGCGATGACGGCGAGGAAAACGCGTAGATGACCAATGCCAGCAGCACGTAATCGTGCAGGAAGCTGCGCAATTCCTTGGTGCCGAGCCAGAAGATGTTGGCGATTTTTTGCATCGCGGCGCCCTCCTAACGCTCCTGCTTGCGCAACAGAAGGAGACTGAGCGATGTCAGGACCGGAATGAAGAGCGCGAGAATGCCGCCAGGTTGCCGGCAAGAACGGAAAAGCCGAGGCCCTTCGTGAAGGTGCCGACGCTGACCGGCAGGAAATAGGTCATCGGGAAACCGACGGCCCATGATCCGTGCGATCCCCGTGAGTCGAGGATACCGGGACCTGCCATGCCGGCAAACATTGTGGCCGGCAGAACGGTCAAAATGGCGGTGCCGAACAGCGCGGCGATTTGGGTGCGGGCGAATGCCGAAACCATCATGCCATAAGCCGTCGTCGCGGTGACGTAAATCAGCGTGCCGAGGAGCAGCGTCGGAAAACTTCCTTTGAGCGGCACCCGGAAAACGAACAGTGCCATCGCGAACATCAGGGCGAAATTGACCATCGCCAGCCCGATATAGGGTAGTTGCTTACCGAGCAGAAATTCAAGTGCGGGTAACCGGCGTCACATAAAGGTTGGTGATCGAGCCGAGCTCCTTTTCCCGGACGATGGCAAGCGCCATCAGTATTGCCGGGAACAGCGCCAGCTGCAGGGACATGTCGCCGGCACCATCGCATAGATGCTGTCGAAATTCTGGTTGTACTTGAAGCGGACCTCGATATCGGCGGGCGGAGGCGGCGCCGGCTGGCTCGTCGTCATGATCGGATCAGATAGGTAAAGTTGATGCATGGCCTGGAGATAGCCGCGGATCGTCTGGGCGATGAACGGCCTCGCGCCGTCGATCCAGGCGGCGACCCAGGCGGGCCGGCCGCGCGCTATGTCGCGGCCGAAGCCGGGCGGGATTTCGATTGCGGCCTCGATGTCGCCGTTCTGCAAGCCGCTTTTGGAGATCGGCATAATCCGCGAGCGGGGCTTTTCGACGAAGTAGGTGGAGCCGCGCAATTCTTCGAGATAGGCGCGGCTTTCGTGGCTCTGGTCGTGATCGAGGACGGCGAAGGTAAGATTGTTGACGTCGGTCGAGATGCCGAAGCCGAAGACCAGCATCAGGAACGTCGTGCCGAACAAGGCAAAGCCGATCCGGATCGGATCGCGCACCAGCTCCAACGTCTCGCGGATCGTGCAGGCGAACAGGCGCCGCAGACTGAAGGACGAGCGCGCCGCTCAGTCGGCCGTCGGCGCGCCGCTCTCCCGACCGTCTCTTCGGTTGCCACGGGGGCCGGCGCCGCCGCCGGCGAGCTCGCCCGCGATCCGATCGCCTCTTCGAGGTAGCTGATGAATGCATCCTCAAGCGTGAGCGGCGCCGCGCGCCTTGATCAGCCCGCCGGCGTATCGGTCGCCAGCACGCGACCGGAATCCATCAGCGAAATGCGGTCGCAGCGCTCGGCCTCGTTCATGAAATGGGTTGAAACGAAGATCGTCACGCCCTGTTGCGCGACAGATCGATCAGCAATTCCCAGAACCGGTCGCGCGCCAACGGATCGACGCCCGAGGTCGGCTCGTCGAGAATCAGCATTTCGGGCTCGTGAACGATCGCGACGGCGAGCGAGAGCCGCTGGCGGATACCGAGCGGCAAAGTCCTCGGCGCATTGATCGACGTGTTCGGCAAGGCCGAAGCGCTCGATCATTTCGGCAATGCGGGCCTTTGCCTTACGGGCCGGCAGATGAAACAGGCGCGCGTGGAGATCAAGGTTCTGCCGGACGGTCAGTTCGGCGTAGAGCGAGAATGCCTGCGACATATAACCGACGCGGTTGCGCGCGTTCAGGTCGCTGGCGTTGAGCGGACGCCCGAATAGCAGCGCTTCACCCTCGCTCGCCGGCAACAGGCCGGTCAGCATCTTCATCGTTGTCGTCTTGCCGCAGCCATTCGAGCCGACAAAGCCGAAGATCTCGCCACGCTCGATGGCGAAGCTGACGTGATCGACGGCGGTGAAATCGCCAAACCGCCGAGTGAGGTCGCGCGCCTGAATGACCGGTTCGCCATCGACGATATTGCGCGGCGGAATCTGCAATGCGTGATGCCCGGCGCGCTCTCTTTCGGGAAGCAGCGCGATGAATGCTTCCTCGATATTACGCGCACCGACCCGCTGCCTTAAGCTCGGCCGGTGACCCGGTCGCCACCACCTTGCCGGCGTTCATTGCGACGAGCCAGTCGAAGCGCTCGGCCTCCTCCATATACGCGGTCGCGACCACTACGCTCATCCCGGCCTGGCGTGACCGCATCCGGTCGATCAATTCCCAGAACTGGCGGCGCGACAGTGGATCGACGCCGGTTGTCGGCTCGTCGAGGATCAACAGATCGGGATCGTGGATCAGAGAGCAGCATAACCCCAGCTTTTGCTTCATCCCGCCGGATAATTTTTTTGCCGGGCGGTCGGCAAAGGCGCCAGACCTGTGCTGTCGAGGAGATCGGCGATACGCCATTCTCGCTCAGCCGCGGACTGCCCGAACAACCGGCCGAAAAACTCGATGTTCTCGCGGATGCTGAGGTCGGGATAAAGGTTCTTGCCGAGACCCTGCGGCATATAGGCGATGCGCGGGCAGACCGCCGCCCGATGCGCCGAATCCGCGATGTCGCCGCCGAGCACCCAAACATTCCCGGCACTGGATATGACGAGCGCCGGCGATGAGGGCGAGCAATGTCGACTTGCCGACGCCGTCGGGCCCGATCAGCCCGACCAGGCGGCCGCTCGGGATCGCGAGCGTAACGCCGTCAATGGCGATGGTCTTGCCATAACGCTGGGTAATTCCCGCGATGCGCGCGACCGTGTCTCTGCGGCCATGTCGCTGTGCGCTTGCGGTCATGACGGGGCCGGAACGCGGGGAGGTGCGCTCGGCTGCAGGCTGGCCGGCCAAACAACGGAAGAATCGGTGCGCACATAGGCGACCCCCGGCAACCCGCTTCTGACCATCGCCTCGCGACCTTTGAGCCGCTCCGGATCAATCCGCACCCGGATCCGGAACATCATCTTGTCGCGCTCATCCTTGGTCTCGACGGTTTTCGGCGTGAACTGCGCCTCGCTCGCGACGAACACGACCTTGGCCGGGATCACATGCGCGGGATAGGCGTCAAGGACGATGCGGGCCTCGGCGCCGATCCTGACCCGGCCGGCTTCCGCCGTCGGCAGATAAATGTCCATGTAGACATAGGAGGCGTCGAGCATCGTGAAGACCTTGCCGCCCGCCGGCAGGACCTCGCCGACATTGGCGACACGGTATTCGATCGGACCGTCCTTCGGTGCGACGAGGGCGTTGTCAACGATATTGACCCGGTACAGCTCGACATCGTGCTCGGCGGCGTCGAGCGCGTGCTGCGCCTCGGCGACCCTTTCGGTCGCCGCGTTTTCGGCGGCCACCGCGGCATTTCTCAGCTGTGTCTGCTGGTCGAGCAATTCGACCGTGGCATAAGCCCCGAGGGACGAGGGCGCTGGTGCGGTCGAGTTCTTGCTGGGTAAACTTCACTTGCGTCTGCTGCTGCGCGAGATTGGCCTTGGCCTCGTCGAGCGCGCGACGCGCTTGTTCCACCAGGGCTGTATCCTTTTTGAGTGTCGCCTGCAGATCCTTTGTGTCCATCACCGCGACGACCTGGCCCGTCCTTACCAAATCGCCCTCATCGGCAAAGAGCTTCAAAATGCGCCCCGCAAACTTGGTGTCTATGTCGATTTCGTCGGCCTCGAGCCGGCCATTGCCCCATGCGATGCCGGGCGGCAGGCCCGATCCCAAGTGAAGCCACCAATAACCGGCCGCAGCCGCGGCGGTCAGCAGCGCGAGGGGCAGTACAGCGCGTCTGAACCAGCGCCGCGGGGCGCGCCCCTTCGGCATCGGCGGTACCACCGCCGGCAATTGGACGGAGGCCGACGGCCCGATGATCTCGGCACGGGATGCGGGGCTCTCGGCGCGGATATCGGGTGTCTTGTCTGTGGTCATCGGCGTGATCCGGGTTTGCGTTATGGCACCGGAGCCATGCAGCAGGGTTGTTCGGGCTGGCGTGGATCGAGCTCGATAACCCAGGCAACGACAAGTGGTTTCTCCAAAATTGCCGTGACCCCGAGTTTGCCCGCGCTCGGTGATGGCGCATCGAGCCGGCCGCTGATCGGCATCGTCGGAACGAAAAACCGCTTCGGGTTGCAATGCGTCAACTGTAGCAGCAACTGGAGAGATACTTCCGCTGCGATCGGGAGCACGCTGGCTGCGGCGTGCACCGGCCGATGTCACGCGGGGAGCGCAACTGGATCAGCGGTGGTGTGCCAATTGCCATATACGATCAGGGCTCACGCTGACCTCGGGCTTCCTGCCATGCGAGCGGGCTCAGGCTTCACCGACCAATTCGAGCGCACCCAGGTCGCGCAGCTCGATCCGGTGCGGATTTGGGATCGCGACGGACCCGGCGCGCTTGAAGGCGGACAGTACGCGGCACACGGTTTCGATCGTCAGGCCGAGATAATCGGCAATGTCATTGCGCGACATCGGCAGGTCGACCGCTCGTCTGGTGTCGCGCCGCTCCGACATCTCGAGCAGAAAGCTCGCTACCCGCTCCGGCGCAGTCATCCGCCCTAGCAACAGCATCCGGGTCTGTGCATGAGCCAGATCGCGCAAGGTCATATCGCACAGGCGGCGGGCCAGCAGCGGGTTCTCGTCGATCAAACGCTCAGTCGCGCGACGCGGGTAGCGCATCACGATAACCTCGCCCACCGCTTCCGCCGAAAACACTCGTTCGCTGATGTTTTCGAACCCAAAGCAGTCGCCGCCGAAGCAGAATTCGGCAATATGGCGGCGGCCGTCGGCCAGTAGCTTCGAGATCCGCACCGTGCCCGAGACCACCTTGTACCATCCATCCGACGGATCGCCCTCGGCATAGATCTCTTCGTCGCGCGCAAAGCTGCGGCGAGAGCCGATCCGCTCGAGCGCAACCAGCGCGTCGAGCTGGCCGGACTGGGCCATGGCGGTGCCGCCCAGGCCGAAAGGGCGCGAAGCGTCGGTGAGGCCGTTGGCGCCGAACTGATCGAATTGTCTGAACATCTGTCCCTCCATCCGCTTGGGATCGTCGGGACAATGGCGAAGCCCGGAGGCCGCAGAAATCCGTATTGGTCCTTACGGGATGCTACCTACGGGAAACTACGTATTATCCGGGCGCGCAATCATTGCCGGCTGCGGCGTACAACAGTCGACGAAACCGCGGCGCGTATCCGCTCAGCGAAGGGTGCCGAATAGCGAGGCGCGTTTGTGAACAGGCTTGCCGTGCGCTATTCGGAGCATCGCGATTACCTTCCCGCGCCCGGTTCGAGCTTCCGAAGCAGGTCGCGGACCTCCTTGACCCCGGGGACGTTCTCGGCGGCGATGCGCAGCGCAACTCGCTGCCGCTCATCGGTTAGAAAGCCTTGTAACTCAACCACGCCATTATCGACGACGATATCAACCGAATGGTGCGGCACCCAGGCCTGTCGCGCCAGCTCCGCCAAGAGTTGCTCGCGTATCGCAGCATCACTCACCGGCGTACAGCGGCCGGTTTTGGCGATCCCACAACAAACGCATGCAAGATATCGGCGCGAGCGACAATTCCCACCAAGGCCTCGCCTCGGACAACGGGAAGTCGCTTAATATGATGACGTTCCATTAATCGGACGGCGTCCTCGAGAGAGGCATCCTCGGCGATCGTCACTACATCGGCGGTCATTACTTCTCCGACGTGGCGCCCATGAGCATGCGTATATTCCTCAGCGAGCCGCCCTGGGTCCGTCAGGAGCTCAATCCATCGCGGTTGATGCCGTTCGGTTCCGGTTTCAAACCGACGCAAGAAATCACCCTCTGTCACCATGCCGACAAGCTTGCCGTGGTCGACCACGGGAAAGCCGCTCAAATTGTATTGCAGCATCAGCTGCGCCGCCCTCCGCATCGAATCTCCGGGGGAGACCGAGATCACACCGCGGGTCATAACATCAGCTACTTGCATCGCCGCTCCCCACAACAGTTCGCCGATCTTCTAGAGGCTGCCCAACAGCGCCGCGGTATCCAGCATGCGGCAGGAAAAGCCCCATTCGTTGTCGTACCAGCCGGTGACGTGCGTGAGCCCTTCGTCAACCACCTTGGTCTGCGTCGCATCAAAGATGCAGGAGGCCGGGTTATGATTGAAGTCGACGCTGACCAGCTGCTCGGTACTGTACTCCAGAATGCCACGAAGCTTGCCCTTGGCTCGCGGCCTTCATCGCATCGTTGATCTGCGGCGCCGTCGCCTGCGTCCTCAGAACCAAATCGAGAGAAACCAGCGACACGTTGGGCGTCGGCACCCGGATGGCGGTCCCGTCGAGCTTGCCCTTGAGCTCCGGGATCACCAGACCGATCGACCGCGCGGCGCCGGTACTGGTCGGAATCATCGACAGCGCCGCTGCTCGGGCGCGGCGCAGATCATGGTGCAGGGTGTCGATCGTGTGTTGGTCGCCGGTGTAGGAGTGGATCGTCACCATGTAGCCGCTCAGGATGCCGAACGCGTCATGCAGGACCTTTACCATCGGTCCCAGGCAATTTGTCGTGCACGAAGCGTTAGAGACCACCGTCATGTCGCGAGTAATCGTCTTCTCATTGACGCCGTAAACGATCGTCGCGTCCGCTCCAGCGGCTGGTGCGGATACCAATACCTTGCGCGCCCCGGCAGTGAGGAGCTGCGAGGCCGTCTCCTTCTTCGTGAAGTGCCCGGTGCATTCCATCGCTACGTCGACGCCATGGAACGGCACCTTCGTCGGGTCCTTCTCGGCCGAAACCCGGATTGGTCCGTAGCTTCGTCCTTGATAGCGGATAGTGAGGGCATCGCCTTCAATAGCCACCTGGCCGGGGAAGCGCCCATGGACACTGTCGTAGCAGAACAGATGTGCGTTGGCCTCAATGGGCCCAAGATCGTTGATCGCCACCGGGAGAAGATCATCGCGTCCATTCTCGATCAGCGCGCGCAAAACCAACCGTCCGATCCGGCCGAAGCCATTGATCCCAATTCTGACTGTCATTGCTCTTCGCCTTTCCTTTTCGCCGCGGGCGCAATCATCCCTGTCGCTCAGTTGCTCGGATGACCGAAACACCCAGATGTCGCAGGCTATCGTCCTGGCCGGCTCAGGCTTTGATCCACATCAATCATCGCTTCTTGCCCTTGGGACCCCCTTCTCCGAGCACCGGGCAGGAAGCGAAATCCAATCGCGCCTTCACCCCGGTGCCGCCTGCCCCGGTGCGAGCCGGGACGGGGTCGATGACAATTGCGCGCTGAGCCGCTCGACATCGGGGAGCCGGCAGAGCTGGGTGCCGCTACCCAACAGCGCCGCCGCGCCGGCCGCCATGCCGAAATGGACAGCCTCGGCCAGCGGCAGGCCTCGCGTCAGGCCGACGAGGATCCCCGCCAACATGCTGTCCCCGGCGCCGACTGTGCTACGCGCCTCGACCGGGATCGCCGGAACCCGGGCGCTCTCGCCTTGCGCTGACGAGCAGGGCGCCGCGGGCGCCGAGCGATAAAACGACAATCTCGGCGCGGCCTTGCGCGATCACCTCCCGGGCCGCCGCTTCCTCGTCACGCGCGCCGCGGACTTCTCGTCCGACGAGTTGCTCGAGTTCGCGCAGGCTCGGCTTCAGTAGATAAATTCCCTGGCCCGCCTGCTTCAGCGCGGCGCCGGAGGTGTCGAGCGCCAGCCGCTTGCCGTGCCGCTTCGCCAACGCTGCGACCCGCGCATAGAAATCGTCGGGCACACCCAGCGGCAGGCTGCCGCTGGCGACGATATAGTCTGCCTGCGGTGCCGCGGCCGAAAGCTGGTCGAGGCAGCGCTCCTGATCGGCGGGGCCGATTTCGGGTCCGGGCAGGATGAAGCGATATTGTTTGCCACTCCGGCGCTCTTCGACGGCGAGGCTTTCGCGGGTGAACCCGGCAATGGCGACGGCGTGGTAAGCAACACCTTCCTCGTCCAACAGATGCCGGATCATCTCGCCTGCGGCACCGCCGGCCGGGAAAATCGCCAGTGCCTCGCCGCCGAGCGCATGGACCGCCCGCGCCACATTGATGCCGCCGCCGCCGGCATCGTAGCGCGGTGCCGTGCAGCGCAGCTTGTGCACCGGCTCGACCCGCTCGGTCGCGGTGGCGATGTCGAGCGCCGGGTTCATCGTCAAAGTGACGATCGCTGCCATGGCGGCACCTCTCGCGAGCGCTATTGCGCAGCGCGCGACGGCTTCGCGTTGCCGCCTGCTCCGCTTCGTGTACGACGGTCATGGTGCGCAGCAGGCTCGCCGCGTTGACGCTGATCGAGTCGATCCCGAGCCCGGCCAGGAAGCGCGCGATCTCCGGATAATTGGCCGGCGCCTCGCCGCAGATCCCGACATGGCGATGATTGCGCTTCGCCCCGGTAACGGCGAGCCGCAGCATTTCGAGCATGCCCGGATCGCGCTCGTCGAAATCGAAGGCGACGATCTCGGAATCGCGGTCGACGCCCAAGGTCAGCTGCGTCAAATCGTTGGAGCCGATCGAGAAGCCGTCGAATAACTCGGGCGAAGGCATCGATCGCAATGACATTGTTTGGAATTTCGCACATGACGAAAATTTCGAGCCCGTTCTCGCCCCGCTTCAGCCCATGCTGCGCCATTGCGGCGATCACCTGTTTCGCCTCCACGGCGCGGCGGCAGAACGGCACCATGATTTTCAGGTTGGTCAGGCCCATCTCGCCACGCACCCGAGCGAGGGCGGCGCATTCGAGCGCAAAGCCCTCGGCATAGGCCGGGTGCGCGTAACGCGAGGCGCCGCGGAAGCCGAGCATCGGATTGTCCTCCTTCGGCTCGAACCCGGCGCCACCGATCAGGCTCGCATATTCGTTGGTCTTGAAATCGGAGAGCCGCACGATGACCGGCTTTGGATAAAAGGCCGCGGCGATCGTGCCGACGCCTTCCGACAGCTTCTCGACAAAATAATCGGCCGGCCGGGCGTAGTTGCGCACCCGCCTCGTAATCGCGGCGCGCGCCGTCTTGGACACGACCTTGTCCGGCGAAACGAGCGCCATCGGATGGACGCCGATATGCTCGCTGATGATGAATTCCATTCGGGCGAGCCCGACTCCGTCATTCGGCAGCATCGCCGTGTGATAGGCGAGCTCCGGATTGCCGAGATTGACCATGATCTCGGTGCGGGGCCGCGGCAGCGTCCCGATCGGCACCCGCGTCACCTCGAACGGCAGTGCACCCTCGTAAACCGAGCCGGTCTCGCCGGCGGCGCAGCTGACCGTGACGATCGCACCGGTTTTGAGCCGTTCGGTGGCGCCTTCCGCCCCGACCACCGCCGGCACGCCCAATTCGCGGGCGACAATCGCAGCGTGGCAAGTGCGGCCGCCGCGGCTGGTGACGATCGCCGCGGCCGTTTTCATGACCGGTTCCCAATCGGGGCTCGTCGATTGGGCGACCAGCACCTCGCCCGGGCGGAAGAGCGAAAGCCCGTGCGCATCGGCGATCACCCGGACCGCCCCGGAGGCGATCTTCTCGCCGACCGCGCGGCCGGTGACCAGCACCGGGTCTATGGCCTTCAGCGCGTAAGTCTCGAACGCCTCGGCCTTGCGCTGCGAGGCAACGGTCTCGGGGCGGGCTTGGACGACATAGAGCCTGCCGTCCTCGCCGTCCTTGGCCCATTCGATGTCCATCGGGGTCGGCTGACCGGCGAGCTTCGAGTAGTGGTCCTCGATGCGGATTGCGCAATCCGCGAGCTCCAAGACCTCGGCATCGGCGAGGCAGAAGCGTTCGCGTTCGGCGCGATGGGTCGGCACATTGCGCGTGCTGGCGTCGCCGTGCCCGCGCGCGTAAACGAGCCGCAACTCCTTGCCGCCGAGCGCGCGGCTCAGCACGGCGCGGCAGCCCAGCCGGAAGGTCGGCTTGTGGACATAGAACTCGTCGGGGTCGACCTTGCCCTGGACGATGTTCTCGCCGAGCCCGTAAGACCCGGTGATGAACACCACATCGCGAAAGCCGGATTCGGTGTCGAGCGTGAAGATGACGCCGCTCGCCGCGAGATCGGAGCGGACCATCTTCATGACCCCGACCGACAACGCCACCTTGAAGTGATCGAAACCGTTGTCGATGCGATAGACGATGGCGCGGTCGGTAAAGATCGAGGCAAAGCACCGCCGGCAGGCCTCGACTACCTCGTCTTCGCCGCGCACATTCAAAAAGCTCTCATGCTGCCCGGCGAAGCTGGCGGTCGGCAGATCCTCGGCGGTCGCCGAACTGCGTACGGCGACCGCGACTCCGATGCCGCATTTCTGTTCGAGACTGCGATAGGCGGCCGCGATCTCTGCGCAAATCGCCGCATTGCCGGTGGCGTCATACACGAGACGGCGCGCGACGGCGGCGCGCTCGGCGAGCTGCGCCACGTCATGATGGTCGAAGCCCGAAAGCAGCCGGTGCAACTCGCCCTCGATCCCGGCCTCGGCGAGCGCCTCGCGATAGGCCTGCGCGGTCAGTGCGAAGCCTTCGGGCACCCGGTCGCCGAGCAGCGCGCGCAGTTCGCCGAGCGATGCGGTCTTGCCGCCGACGGTAGGCACATCCTGCAGCCGGATATCCTCGAACCAGCGGACCCGATCTTTGGCGGCCATAAGAGGTCTCCTGTTGCCGTCTGCGTCGTCACGGCAATGTTGCTACCGGATAGCGCCGCGCCGCGTTGATGTAGATCAAGCCGCCGGCCGCTCGACTGTGCCATTGGGTCCGGTCCGGACCCGCTGGCCGGTCTTTGTCGAGCCGCTGCCGTCCTGCAACAACCGTCGCCCGCGATACACGGCGGTGTCTGCTATCATCCCTGCGAAGGCGCATGCAATCGTGCGGCACTCGACGCCACCGTCAATATACATGCGGTCGAGCGGTTTCTCGGTGATCTCGCGGCGGCACAGAACTGGCAATTCCCGGTCGAGGCTCCGCCGAGCGGCAAGCGCGTCCTGATCATCGGCGACATCCTGGCGGAAGCGAGCTGAGCGCGCGCCAGGGACCGTCAGCGGCCACGACATGAAACCGCTCGGGCCAGCCGGCCGGCGATCTTGCCCCACGAGGCGTGGGTCAGCGGATTGCCGTGCAACAGTAAAAGCGGCGGTCCGTCGCCGCCATGGCGCAAATTAATCCGCGCCCCCGCGGTCTCGATTTCGGTCCGGGTGAACCCTTCGAACATCCGCAGTCTTCTGTCTTCGCGTCGGATGGAGGTTAGCGATCCGATCAACGGTCGCGAGCGGGGCCTTTCCCCCGGGGCGCAATGCAGGTAGAAGGCGATGAAGATTTGTATCGGGCGAGGGAAGGTTGGGGGACCGCCGGTTCGTCGTCGAACTGATCAAGCCGTCGCATTACGATGATGACGGCTATGTGATCCAGTGGTGGAAATCCTGGATCCCGTCGAATTCGCTCGCTTCTCTTTACGGCATCGCGAGCGACATTGCGCAGCGCCGCGCGCTCGGCCCTGATGTTGCGCTAGAAATCCACGCCTATGACGAGTGCCACACGGTCATCCCGATTCGCCAGATAATCAGGCGCATTAAACAGGCCGACGCCGGCCTGGTCTGCCTCGTCGGGGTGCAGTCGAACCAGTTCCCGCGGGCCATGGATCTGGCCGGACCGTTCCGCGCGGCCGGGATCGCGGTCGCGGTCGGCGGGTTTCACGTCTCCGGGTGTCTGGCGATGCTACCGGAATTGCCACCCGATCTCGAAAGAGCGCGGCAACTGGGGATCGCCTTGTTCGCCGGCGAGGCCGAGGGCCGGCTCGAAGGGCTCTTCGCCGATGCGCTCGCCGGCAGGCTGCAGCCGATCTACAACTACATGAACGATCTGCCGGGGCTGCAGCAGCAGGTGACCCCGTTTCTGCCGATCGACATCGTCCGCCGCTATGGCGAGACCATCGGCGCCTTCGATGCCGGGCGCGGCTGCCCGTTTCAATGCAGCTTTTGCACGATCATCAACGTCCAGGGGCGCAAATCGCGCTGGCGGGACGCCGACGATGTCGAGCGCCTGGTGCGCGCCAATTTGGCCCAAGGCGTCTTCCGGTTTTTCATCACCGACGACAATTTCGCCCGCAACCGCAACTG
>CAWEEA010000005.1:0-427500 GCA_963807985.1 uncultured Alphaproteobacteria bacterium | reverse complement strand
CCCGGTCGTCGCCGCCGGGCTGAACAGTCCTCCGCCCGCGGCCTCCCAGATCGACACCGAGACCGTATCACCGATCCCGATCCTCGGGTCGGGAGGTTTGCCGAATTTTTGAAATCGCGTGTGAAAGCTCTCGGCCGGCTGCGCCAATAGCGTCGCCACGACATGGTTGTCGACATCGACAATGTCGAAGTGTCGCTGCCCGTCCGTTACAGCCTGATCAAAGACTTGGCTCACAGTCGGCCCGGCGGTGGGGAGCGCGGTGCATCCGGCCAGCAAAGCGCCGCCGAGGCAGACAAGGATGACGGGAAATTTCATCGGCGCGGAACAGTAGCTGGACTCGACCATATATTCTACTGCGCCAGCGATCAAATCAAGCGTTGGTCTCCCGTCCGAACAAGTTAAATCGCACTGATCATTGAATTAAGACCACTGTGACTTCACGTCGCGCTCACTAGTTCTAGGATAGACCGCTTTGTGATGATCGACAAAGCGGCGAACAAGGCGGAGAAGCCCGGAATCGAGGCGCTGCCCAAGGCGAAGACCTTAGCGTGATCGGCTGCCGTCGCCAAACGCCGGTGCCGTATTTCGGAGAATCACTTCCTTTAAAGTTCCGCCAAAACGGCGGGAGCGCGCGGATAGGGCGTTCCGAGCCGCCTTCGTCTGGAGATATCGGGGATTGGGAGCTCGGGTCGGGGGGATCGGGCGGTGTGGCCGCCGGGGATGCCGCTATGCACGCGCCCGAAACGTCGTCAGCATGTCGTCCCCGATCCGCGCAACCGACAACCGCTCGAAACCGGGTGCGTCGGCGAGCCTATCCAGGCCAAGGGCGGCGACTGCGGGAGTGCCGTCGCCGCCGATCAGCAGCGGCGCGTGAAACCAGGCGAGGCGGTCGACGAGACGCGGCGCTGCAGCAGCGCGGCGGCGAGCCGAGCGCCGCCCTCGATCAGAAGCCGGGTGACGCCGCGCTCGCCGAGGGCTGCGAGCGCCGCGACGAGATCGATCCGATTCGTCGGGGTCCGGATCGACATCGATCAGGGTAACGCCGGCGGCGAGCAGCGGCGCACGCCGGGCCGCATCAGCCGAGCGCAGAGTCAGAATCCAGGTCGGGGTTTGGCGGGCATCGGCGATCACTGCGGCCGAGCGCGGGATACGCAGCTGCCGATCGAGGACGACCCGCAGCGGAGAGCGCTGGCCGAGCCCGGGCAGGCGGCAGGTCAGTTGCGGATCATCGGCGAGGACGGTCGCGGTGCCGACCATGACCGCGTCGTGTGCGGCACGCAGCGCGTGCCCCCGGTCGCGCGCCGGCGGCCCGGTGATCCACTGGCTTTCGCCGCCGCTGGTCGCGATGCGGCCGTCGAGCGAAGTCGCGAGCTTCAAGGTGACGAGCGGCCGGCCGAGCGCGAGGCGGGTGAGGAAGCCGGCGTTGATCTCGGTCGCCTCCTCGGCGCCGAGCCCGGCATCGACCGCGAGCCCGGCCGCGCGCAACCGGGCGATTCCGTTGCCGGCAACGCGCGGGTCGGGATCTTCGACGGCGACAACGACCCGCCGCACCCCGGCATCGATCAGCGCATCGGCGCAGGGCGGGGTGCGTCCCCAATGGCAGCAAGGTTCGAGGCTGACATAGGCGGTGGCGCCGCGCGCTGCTTGCCCGGCCCGCCGCAGCGCCTCGGTCTCCGCATGCGGACGCCCGCCGGGCTGGGTCCAGCCGCGGCCGACGGCGCGGCCCTCATTGATAATGACGCAACCGACCGCCGGGTTCGGCCACACCGCGCCGAGCCCGCGGCGGGCCAGCGCCAACGCCGACCGCATCCAACGGACATCGACGTGCTTCTCGCCGGCTGGGCTCGGGCCCGATGCCCCATCTTCATTCGCCATCCGCCGCGATCCGCCCGACAAAATCGCCGAAATCCTTGGCTTCGCGGAAATTGCGATAGACCGAGGCGAAACGGATGTAGGCGACCTGGTCGAGGCTCGCCAGCGCCTCCATGACGAGGCCGCCGATCATGTCGCTTGGGATGTCGGTCTCGCCCGAGCTTTCGAGCTGGCGGACCAACGAGTTGATGATGCGCTCGACCCGCTCGGGCTCGACCGGACGCTTGCGCAGGGCGATGTAGATCGAGCGCGCCAGCTTGTCGCGGTCAAAGGGCTCGCGCTGTCCGTTTTTTTTGACCACGGTCAGGTCGCGCAATTGCACCCGCTCGAAGGTCGTAAACCGGGCCGCACAGTTCGGGCAAAACCGCCGCCTGCGGATGGCGCCGCGATCGTCGGTCGGTCGCGAATCTTTGACCTGGGTATCGTCGGTGCCGCAAAACGGACAGCGCATTTTCTCCTCCCACCCCTGCTCGCGTCAGGCCTCTGCTTGCCCGTAAATTGGAAATCGGCGGCAGAGTTCGCGGACCTCCCCACGCACCCGCGCCTCGGCCGCGCCGTTGTCGTCCGGACCGCGTGCCCGGGCGCGCAACACCTCGACGATAAGCCGGCCGACCGTGCGGAATTCGTCTGCACCAAAGCCGCGGGTCGTCGCCGCCGGCGAACCGAGGCGGATCCCCGAGGTCACCGTCGGCTTCTCCGGGTCGAATGGGATGCCATTCTTGTTGCAGGTGATGCCGGCTTGTTCCAGGCATAGTTCGGCATCGCGCCCAGTCAACCCCAGCGGACGCAAATCGACCAGCATCAGATGTGTGTCGGTGCCGCCCGAGACGATCGCCAGCCCCGCTTGCGCCAATATCCCAGCCAGGATCCCGGCGTTTTCCACGACCGCAGCGGCATAAGCGGCAAAAGCCGGCCGCAGTGCCTCGCCGAGCGCCACTGCCTTGGCGGCGATCACATGCATCAACGGACCGCCCTGCAGCCCGGGAAAGACGGCGGCGTTGATCCGCCGGCCGATCTCTTCGTCCGCGGCCAGGATCAGTCCGCCGCGCGGCCCGCGCAGGGTTTTGTGCGTCGTCGTGGTCACGACATGGGCATGCGGCAAGGGGCTCGGATGGACGCCGCCGGCGACCAGACCGGCAAAATGCGCCATGTCGACCATCAGATAGGCGCCGACTTCGTCGGCGATCGCGCGAAAGCGGGCGAAATCGATGATCCGCGGATAGGCGCTGCCGCCGGCGATAATCAGCTTGGGCCGATGGGTGCGCGCCAGCCGCGCGACCTCGTCGAGATCGATGCGGGCATCCTCGCGCCGGACGCCATAGGAGACCGCGTTGAACCATTTGCCGGAGAGGTTCGGCCGCGCGCCGTGGGTCAGATGGCCGCCGGCGGCGAGCGACAGGCCGAGGATCGTGTCGCCCGGCGTCAGCAGTGCCAGAAAGACGGCCTGGTTCGCCTGAGCGCCCGAATGCGGCTGGACATTGGCAAAGGCGCAGCCGAAAAGCCGTTTGGCGCGGTCGATCGCAAGGCTCTCGGCGAGATCGACAAACTCGCAGCCGCCGTAATAGCGGCGCCCCGGATAGCCCTCGGCATATTTGTTGGTCAAGACCGAGCCCTGCGCCTCCAGAACCGCGCGAGAGACGATGTTCTCGCTGGCGATCAGCTCGATCTGCGACTGTTGGCGCGCGAGTTCATGCTCGACGGCGGCCGCCACCTCTGGATCAGCCGCCGCCAACCTACCGGAAAAAAAGCCATCTGCTGCAGCGATGCGAGGCGGGAGTGAACCTGAAACCATCAACTAATCACTCGCTGAGCAGCGGTTGAGCGCGCCGCGACCAAGAGGCGTTGCCGAAGTCCGCCACGCAAAAAGGAGGCGGCGTTACCGAGGGGCGCGGCAACGAACTTCGTCAACGGTTGATGAGCTACCATATCTCGCTTGAGAATGCCAACCATCCACCATAAATCGCGGTCAGCGCCATGTACGGCGCCCGCACTGCGTCGTGCTACCGTCGCGAGCGGCTGATCAATTCATTCGCTTTATTTCGACTAGGATGACCCCGCCACGGACTGTGCTGCCGGAGACCAGAGTCGAGCGGGAGCACCAAGCGCGCCGGCAAGTCGTTGCGCCTGCGCACAAATGACGATTACTCTTCTCTCTCATAAGTTTCTGTTGACACAAGAAATTCGTGCGGCAATTATGGCATTGACGTGAACATTCCAGGCTTTGTCGGGGCGAGAAAATGGCAGAAACCACAGCGCCGAAGATGGCGGAGGAAGAGTTGTTGCGGATGACCGCGGATGTGGTCGCCGCCTATGTCAGCAACAATACGTTGCCGACGGCTCAGCTGGCTGAGGTAATCAATGCCGTCTACGGCTCGCTGAAGGGCCTGGACAGGCCAAGTCGCGGAACCGCCGCCGGAACCGGTGAAACCGGCGGTGCCGATCCGCAAGTCGATCACCCCGGACTATTTGATCTGCCTGGAAGACGGCAAAAAGCTGAAGATGCTGAAGCGGCATCTGCGCTCGACTTACAATATGACGCCCGATGAATATCGCGCGCGATGGGGATTGGCGCCGGATTATCCGATGGTGGCGCCCAACTACGCCGAGCAACGCTCCGCCTTCGCCAAGAAGATCGGTCTCGGCCGCGGCGCCGGCCGGGCTTCGGCAACGCGCCGCGGCTAAGAAATAGGACCGCGCTTGCCGCGCGACACGACGGGAAGATTGACGGATTTCTGACGCCGGCGGCGAGCCAGCGCGGTATAAGCGGCCGACCTATCGTCGCGCGCCGAGGTCGATCAATGCCGCCGCCGAGGTCACTGTGCAGTCAACTCCGTTGTCCCGCTCCCTCCGCTCGCACCACTCCTGCAATCCGAGGCTCGCTTCGACTGGGCCGATCCGCTCCTGCTCGAGGACGAGCTGAGCGAGGACGAGCGGATGGTGCGCGACAGCGCCCGCGCCTATTGCCAGGAAAAGCTGTTTCCGCGGGTGCTCGAAGCCAACCGCCACGAGCGGTTCGACCGCGAAATCATGAACGAGATGGGCGCGCTCGGCTTTCTCGGCTCGACCATCGAGGGTTATGGCTGCGCCGGGGTCAATTACGTGTGCTACGGGCTGATTGCGCGCGAGGTCGAGCGCGTCGACAGCGGCTATCGCTCGGCGATGAGCGTGCAGTCGAGCCTCGTCATGTATCCGATCTATGATTTCGGCACCGAGGCGCAGCGCCGGAAATATCTGCCCAAGCTCGCTTCCGGCGAATGGGTCGGCTGCTTCGGTCTGACCGAGCCCGATCACGGCTCCGACCCGGGCAGCATGACGACGCGGGCCGCCGCGGCGCCGGGCGGCTACCGGCTGAACGGCGCCAAGATGTGGATCTCCAACGCGCCGATCGCCGATGTGTTCGTCGTCTGGGCCAAGACCGAAGACGGCGTGATCCGCGGCTTTATCCTCGAAAAGGGCATGAAGGGTCTGAGCGCGCCCAAGATCGAGGGCAAGTTCAGCCTGCGCGCCTCGTCTACCGGCGAGATCGTGATGGACGACGTGTTCGTCCCCGAGGAGAATTTGCTGCCGGGAGTGAAGGGGCTGCGCGGCCCGTTCTCGTGCCTCAACAACGCCCGCTACGGCATCGCCTGGGGCGCCATGGGAGCTGCCGAGTTCTGCTGGCACGCGGCGCGCAACTATACCCTTGAGCGCCGGCAATTCGGCCGCCCGCTCGCCGCCAACCAGCTGATCCAGAAAAAGCTCGTCGACATGCAGACCGAGATCACGCTCGGCCTCAACGCGTGCCTGCGCCTCGGCCGCCTCAAGGATCAGGGCCGCGCCGCGCCCGAGATGGCCTCGCTGTTAAAGCGCAACAATGCGGGCAAGGCGCTCGACATCGCCCGCGTTGCCCGAGACATGCATGGCGGCAACGGCATCTCCGACGAATACCATGTGATCCGCCACGTGATGAACCTCGAAGCCGTCAATACCTACGAAGGCACGCACGACATCCACGCGCTGATCCTCGGCCGCGCCCAGACCGGCATCGCCGCCTTCGCGGGTTAGAGTTTAAAGCACCTTACCCGATCGTGCCGTCGGATGCGCGGCGCAGGACCGTTCCCGGCAGTGCGCCGGTGTGCCGCGCATCCTCGACGACGACGGCGCCGTTAACCAAAACCGTCGTCCGCGCGCCGGTCGGGTATTGGTGGGGATCGGCGTAGGTTGCGCGATCCTTGAAATCAGCCGGATCGAAGATCGCGATGTCCGCTCGATAGCCTTCCTTCAGCAGCCCGCGATCACGCAGCCGCAAAGCCGCCGCCGTCGCTCCGGTCATCTTATACACGGCCTGTTCGAGCGGCAGCAGGCGCTGTTCGTGCACGTAATGGCCAATAATCCGCGGAAAGGTTCCGTAAAAGCGCGGATGCGGCATGCCTTGGGCGACAATCCCGTAATCGGCAACGCAATTGCCGTCCGAACCGACCAGCGCCGACGGCGAGCGAAGGATCTCGCGAATGTCCTCCTCGGCAATCGAGGTGATCAGAACGCGCGTTGCACCCTTGTCCTCGATCAGATAGTCGCACACGCAGTCGATCGGGTCAGCAGCCGCGCGCCGCCGCGATCGCGGCGATCGTCTCGCCGGCATGCTGCGGCAGATGCGGAGAAATCGAGATCTGAACGCAATCCCAGGACGGGACGCGACCCCAATTGTTGAGCCCGTCGCGCTCGATCTCGGCGCGGATGCGCGCGCGTGTCTCGGGCGCGGCAAGACGCCCCAGCATCGCCTCCATGCCGCCCGACTGGACCCATTGCGGCAGCAGATTCTTCAGCGGATTGCTGCCGGCGGCATAGGGATAGGCGTCGCAATCTATCGCCAGGCCCTCGGCCCGCGCCGCCTCGATCATCGCCAAAATGCGCGCGGCCTTCCCCCAATTGTCGAGCCCCGAGCATTTCAAATGCACGATCTCGACATGGACGCCGCAGGTCCGGGCGATGTCGATCGCCTCCTCGACGGACTCGATCACCTTGTTCGATTCGTCGCGGATATGGGTGAAATAGGCGGCGTTATGGCGCTTCAGCACAGTGCACAGCGCCACGATTTCGTCGCGGTCGGCGTAGCTGCTCGGCGGCGTGAACAGCCCGGTGGAAAGCCCGAGCGCCCCGGCGTCTAGCCCTTCTTCGAGCAGCGCGGTCATTTGCGCCAGCTCGGACCCGGTCGGCGCCCGCGCGGCCATGCCCATCACGTTCAGCCGCAAGGTGTGATGGCCGACCAGCATGCCGGCATTGACCGCAGTCGCCGGGAAGGTGTCGAGATATTCGGGAAAACGCATCTCGCGGAACGGCAGCCAGGGTGCGCTGGCGCTGAGATAATCTCGGATCAGCTCCAGCTTGCCCGGCAGCACCGGCGCCACCGAAAACCCGCAATGGCCGATGATCTCGGTGGTGACGCCCTGGCGCACCTTGCTTTCGGCCTTGGGGTTGATCGGCAGGGTAAAGTCGGAATGGGTCTTGATGTCGATAAAGCCGGGCGTGACCGCCAGCCCCTCGGCATCGATCACCTTCGCCGAGCCCGCCGCCAGAGATCGTCCGACCGCCGCGATCCGACCGTCGCGAACGGCAACGTCGCCGACCTCGCCCGGCCGCCCGCTGCCGTCGATGACGAGCCCGCCGCGGATCAGGATGTCGCCGGTCATGATTTGCGCGCTGCGTGCGCCTTCAGATCGAAGCTCTCGTCGGCGGCTTGCTCGGGCAGGAGGCGCGGGTCGCCTGCCAAAAGCCGGCGCGCAACGATATGGTCGGCCGGCCGATTGACCAATTCGACGCCGATCAGCCGGCCATCGCGAAAGCAGAAGACCGAGAAGCTGCCGCTTTCGGGTTCGCCGCGGACGACCGACGCGTCGTGACCCGCGGTGATGCCGGCGATCTGCAATTTGAGATCGGCCTGATCGCTCCAGAACCACGGCACCTTGTCGTACGGCGCCGGCTTTCCGGCGATCCGGGCGGCAACCGAGTCGCGCCTGGTCGACGCCGTTCTGCACCGATTCGAGGCGCACCCGGCCGTGGGCAAATCGGGTCGGGAAATTGGCGCAATCGCCGATCGCGGAGATCGCTGCGGCGTCCGGTCGCCAGATATTCGTCGACGACGATGCCGTTGTCGACCGCGAGCCCGGCGTCGCGGGCGAGTTCGGCATTGGGCACGACCCCGATGCAGACCAGGACGAGATCGGCGGGCAGCACCCGGCCGTCGCTGGTCTCGACCGCGGCGACCCGGCCGTCGTCGCCGAGGATGCGGGCGACTCCGGTGCCGAGCGAGATCGTCGCCCCCCAGCCGATATGCGCCGCGGTGAAAAAGCGCGAGGTCTGCGCCGACACCACCCGGCCCATCGGGTGGTGCGTGACCTCGACGATGTGCACGGCAGACACCGGCGGCGCGCGCGACCGCGGCGAATTCGAGGCCGATAAAGCCGGCGCCGACCACGACCACCTCGCGCGCCTCGGCCAACCGCTCGCGCAAGATGTCGGCGTCGGCCAAGGTGCGCAGCGGCAAGCACGCCGTCGAGCTCGGCGCCCGGCACGGCGAGCGGCCGAAACCGCGCCCCGGTGGCGAGGACGATATGGTCGCAGGCGATCTCGCCGCCGGAAGCCAGTCGCAGACGACGCCCGGGCCGGTCGATCGCCGTCACGGTTTCGCCGGTGACGAGGTCGATCTCCTGCTTCTCGTAGAACGCCTCGGGCCGCAGCAACAACTCGTCGAGGCCGCTTTCGCCGGCGAGATAGGATTTCGACAAGGGCGGGCGCTGATACGGCAGCCCCGGCTCGTCGCCGATCAGCACGACATGGCCGGCGAAACCCTCCTGCCGCAATGACGACGCCGTCTGGAAACCGGCCTGGCCGGCGCCGACGACGGCGACGACCGGATCAGCTCCATCAGACCTGCGTCTCGGGCAGATAGACGACGAGGCCGTCCATCTCGGGGGTGACCACCAGCTGGCAGCTCAAGCGGCTGTTCGGCCGGCGCTCGCTGGCGGTGAATTCGAGCATCGCCTTCTCGTCGTCCGACTGCGCCGGCGTGCGGTCGAGATACGGCTCCTCGACATAGACATGGCAGGTCGCGCACATCATCTCGCCGCCGCATTCGGCGACGATGCCGTCAACGCCGTTGAGGATCGCCGCTCGCATGACGCTGGTGCCGACCGGGACGTCGAGCACCTCGCGCGCTCCGTCGGGATGGACATAGGTGATGCTGGGCATTTTCTTCCTATCGGTTGGAGACGCGACCCGCGGCGGATCGGATCTAAATCCGACAGCGGCCCCTCGGCGTCAAGCCCGCAGCTTGATCGAGACCTGATCGCCCTGCGCGACGAGCGCGGCGCCGAAACCGGCGCTCTCGCGGGCGATCTCGTCGAACGCCGCGGCTTCATCCGCGAGCGCGCGCGGCACCGTGCGGTTGCGCGCGTCATGGCGGACGAATTGGAATGCAGCCTCTCGATCCCGCCGCCGCCCCAGGATATCCGCGCCATCATGCCGAGCCAGTCGCCGTGCTGGACCCCGCCATGCCCGGTATGAAACGAAAAGCTGCCGAGCCCGTAAAAGATCGGCTTGCCGCGGTAGACTTCGACCGGCAGCGAATAATGCGGCCCGTGGCCGATGACCAGGTCGGCGCCGGCATCGATCGCCGCATGGCCGATCTCGGTCATGTATTGCAGCACTTCGCGGTGCAGCCCCCAATGAAACGAGGCGACGACGATATCCGCCTGCGCCGCGCAACGCGGCGATGTCGTCGGCGAGCCATTGCAGATATTGCTTGTCCGCCCAGGTGACGATCTGCGGCGGAACCCCCGGCCGGTTGGCCGGCGGGCGCGAACCGTGGGTTGGAACCTGATAAGCGGTATGCCCGCGGATCACTGCGATGCCGGGGGCATTGTCGCCGGCTTCGTGATTGGTCGGCCAATAGACCGAGCTGCGCTGCAAAAAGCCGAAGCGCACGCCGTCGCGCTCGACGATCGCCGGCGCGCGCGCCGCCTCTCGGTCCGCTCCGGCGCCGGTATGGGCGATGCCGAGTTGGTCGAGCCGGGCGATCGACCCCAGGATCGCGGCCTCGCCGTAATTGACGTTATTGGCGATGCCGACCGCGGCGATGCCAGCCGAAGTCAGCGCCTCGCCCGCCACCGACGGGTCGGCGAAAAACCCCTCCCGTTCGAAGGAATGCCCGCCGGGCGGCGTATAGAGACAGCATTCGAGGTTGCTGAAGACGATGGCGGCCGCGCGAAATTCGTCCCGCACCAGGGCGAATGGAACCGTCGGATCGGTGACGTTCATCAGGTTTACGTCACCGGTCAGGATCATCTTTGTCGCCATCTCCCCCAACCTTTTATAGCGCTTCGCTCTGATCACGATAATCGCGCCGCCGGGGAGGCGCCATGCCTAATGGCTCTCGGGCTTACCATCCGGCGCGCGGCTCAGGGCTGCCGCCAGCGGCCCCGCCGTCGCAACAGCAGGTACCACCACCCCATCGCCACGAGCAAAATAAGTCCCCCGAGCACGACGGCGGGCGGCACGCGGGACCGTTGCTGCTGCGGCGCGCCGGCGCCGACGCGGATCATCACCCGGGCGACCTCGGCGCTTGTGTGTGCTTCGGCGGTCCACATCCCGTCGCTACCGGCATCGAAGACGAATTTGCCTTGGGAGTCGGTGTGGCCGGTCTCCACCGGCGTCTTCAGATCACCCGGCGCGAAAACTCGCACCGGAGCATCGGACATCGGCTTTCCGTCCGCGGTCGCGAACTGGGCCGTGACCTCGTGCGTGGTAAAGAGGTCGAAAGCGCAAGCCGGCAATTCGGTGAACAGGCACCCCGCCGAGGCCGCCAGCGACAATATCGTCGCTCGGCACGCAAGCATGGCATGTCCGAGAAATCGGCGGCCAAGCTGGAACATGCGATCAACATAGCGATGTTTCGCGCCCGCGCCACGGTGCGACAGACACTTTCCTTGCTCGGCTCCGCACGCCCATGGCAAAAGCCGCTCGTCGGAGGGGCGATGCCGAATTTCGCGATTGAACGGCGCTGCGAAGGGATCGTCTGCGGCATCGACGAGGCGGGGCGCGGGCCGCTCGCCGGGCCGGTGGTCGCCGCCGCGGTGATCCTCGACGCACGCCGCTTCCCTCGATCCTTGCACCAGCGGCTCGACGATTCGAAGGTGCTGACCGCCGGGGAGCGTGACGCCTGCTGGCGGGCGCTCGGGCGCTGCGTCGATCGCGGCGTCGCACAGATCGGGGTCGGCGCGGCGAGTGCGCGCGAAATCGACAGCATCAACATCCTGCGCGCCGCCCTGTTGGCGATGGCCCGGGCCGTCGCCGCCCTCGGGGTTCGCCCGGACGTGGCCCTCGTCGACGGTAATATCGCGCCGCCCCTGGCATGCCCCGTGCGAACAATCGTCAAGGGAGACGCGCTCAGCTTTTCGATCGCGGCGGCCTCGGTCGTCGCCAAGGTCACGCGCGACCGCATCATGCGCGCGCTCGCCCAACGCTATCGTGGGTATGGCTGGGAGACCAATGTCGGTTACGCGACCCGCGAGCACGGTGACGCGATTCTCAAGCTCGGACCCACCCCGCATCATCGCCGCTCCTTCGCCCCGGTGCGCCTCGCCCTCGCCCGCGAGCTGTCGCTGTTCGCCGCGCTCTCGTCGGCGCCTGTCGCGATCGCCGAAAGCGCGTGACGGGCGACCTTTTTCATCAGGGTCGGCAGCGCATGTTCGCTGAGCTTGTCGATCGGGCTCCATAGCCCGTCGGCCGTCCCCATCCCCGCGACGACCGTGAGTTCGAGTTGGAAATGAGTAAAGCCGTGGCGAACGATACCCGGCAACGCCGACCATTCGACCGCCGCGGGCGCGGCGCCGATGGCTTCGGCGAAGGTCCACGGGGTCGCACGCCACGCGGTAGAAGGGATTTCAATCATGCCGCCGAGCAGGCCCCTTTCAGGGCGGCGGCGCAGCAGCACCGCACCGTCGGTGTCCGCAAGCCAGAACGCGACGCCGTAACGCAGCGGCCGCTCCGGCTTCTCGGCCGGCGCCGGCAGCGCCTCCGCGAGCCTGCCCGCTTCCGCGAGGCACGCGCCGCGCCAGGGACAGAGCACACAGCGCGGCCGGCGCGGCATGCAGATCGTTGCACCGAGATCCATCATTGCCTGCGCGAAGTCGCCCGCCCGCAGCTCGGGGACCAATGCCGCGGCGAGTTCTCTCAGGCGCGGCTTCGCCGCTGGCAACGGCTCAACGACGGCGTAGAGGCGGGCGACGACGCGCTCGACATTGCCGTCGACGGCAGCGTAGCGCCGGTCGAAGGCGATCGCGGCGATTGCCGCCGCCGTGTAGTCGCCGATCCCCGGGAGCGCGCGCAATGCGGCCCGCTCGCTGGGGAATGCGCCGCCGTGTTGCTCCACGACGACGCGCGCGCAGGCATGCAGATTGCGGGCCCGCGCGTAATAGCCAAGCCCTTGCCACACGTGCAGGATCTCGTCGAGTGAGGCCGCCGCGAGGGCCGAAATGTCAGGCCAGCGCGCCATGAATTGGTCAAAATACGGTCCGACAGTCGCCACCGTCGTCTGCTGCAGCATTATCTCGCTGAGCCAGACTTGGTAGGGATCGGGGGTCGTGCCGGGCGGCGCCCGCCACGGCAGTTCTCGGCGCTGACGGTCGTACCAGGCGAGCAGATCGGCCGGGTCGGGCCGGCTTGCGGACAAAGGCAACTCGGATCGGGGCAAATCGAATTGGACCGGCGACATGAACGCAGCGAAACGGCCGCACAGCCTAACCGGCCCGGAGCCCGCAAGCGAGCGGGGGCACGGATTTCGCGCCGTCGGCGTCGCCGTCTCGAAGCTCGGAGGGCCAATTGTCGGCAAGCGTGGCGGCGCACTTCTCGTCCGGCTCAAGACCGATTGGCCCGCGATCGTAGGTACCGACTGGGCCGCGGTGAGCTGGCCAACGGCGGTGGCCCGTGACGGCTGTTTGAAGCTGCGCACGACGCCCGCTGCCGCACTCGAATTGCAGCACCGAGCGCCGCTGTTGATCGAGCGCGTCAACGTTTTCCTCGGCCGTCCAGCCGTGACCCGCCTGATCCTCGTGCAGGGGCCTTTGCCGCTTCCCGCGTCGCCGAGCAGCTCGTCTCCACCACCACCACTTGCCCACGGCGAGGCGGCAGCGCTCGACGAGCGCGTCTCCAATATCGACGATCCCGGGCTTCGCACCGCCTTGGCTCGGCTTGGCCGGGCGGTGATCGCCGTTCGGCGTTGAGCCCGGGTCAGCGGCGTTGCGCCGGAATTTGGATGCCGCTATTCTCAACATATTGTAGTAAGGACGCTTGCGATGCGGAAAATATGGGTGCTCTTTTTGGCGATATTCGCCGCAGCGACGCTTTTGCCGGCCTTTGCCCCGGCGGCCGATTTGGGTCCCGGCGCCAGCGACGCGGCGAGCCTGCTGGCGATCAGCAAGGACGATCGGATTCTTGGCAGCCCCACGGCGCCGATCACCATCGTCGAATACGCTTCGCTGACCTGTCCGCATTGCGCCCATTTCACCGACGAGGTCTTGCCCGAGATCAAGAGGAAGTGGATCGACACCGGCAAGGTAAAATTGGTGCTGCGCGACTTTCCGCTCGACGACGAGGCGGTGCATGCCTCGATGATCGCACGTTGCGCGCCGCATGACCGGTTTTACGCGTTTATCGACACCTTCTTCGCGGATCAGGCGAATTGGGCCGCGGCGCCCGACTATCAGGCGGCCCTGTCGCGGTTGGCCGAGCTGGGTGGTATGAGCAAGGACCAGGTCGACGCCTGCCTCAAAGACGAGACGCTAAGAAACCAGGTCCTCTCCAGCCGCCTCGTCGCCGCGAACCAGCTCGGTGTCAATGCGACCCCGACATTCTTTGTCAACGGCACCAAATTCACCGGCGCCCCGACGGTCGAGGAGTTCGACAAGCTGCTATCGGGTCTGTCGGCAAAATCGTGATCGTCTGCGGGAAGGCGGATGCAGATCGACCGGCTTCGCCTCGTCGGGTTCAAATCATTCGCTGACGCCGCCGAGGTGACGATCGGGCCTGGGCTCACCGGCATCGTCGGACCGAACGGCTGCGGTAAGTCCAATCTGGCCGAGGCGCTGCGCTGGGTGATGGGCGAGAATTCGGCCCGGCGACTGCGCGGCGCCGCAATGGACGACGTCATTTTCGGCGGCGCCGCCGGCCGGCCGGCGCGCAACGTGGCCGAGGTTTTGCTGAGCCTCGACAACCGCGCTCGTGACGCGCCCTTTGCATTTAACGACCGAGAAGAAATCGAGATCGTGCGCCGCATCGAGCGCGGCGTCGGCTCGCTCTGGCAGATCAATGGCCGCGAGGTCCGAGCGCGCGACGTGCAGCTTTTATTCGCCGATGCTGCGACTGGTGGGCCGTCGGGGGCAATCGTCAGTCAAGGACGCGTCGGCGCGCTGATCGAGGCCAAGCCCGCCGAACGCCGGTTCCTGCTCGAAGAGGCCGCCGGCACCGCCGGACTTCACGCCCGCCGCCGCGAGACCGAACTCAAGCTCGCCGCCGCCGAAAACAATCTCATGCGGCTCGATGATGTGGCCACTTCCTTGACGACGCGGCTTACGGTCTTGCAGAAGCAGGCGCGTCAGGCGCGGCGCTACCGCCGCCTCAGCGACCAGATTCGCCGCCACGAGGCGTTGCTGTTTCACGCCCGCTGGCTCGCGGCCGAAAGCGAGGCCGAAAACCGCGCCACCGAGCTTTCCGCTGCCGAGCGCAACGTGGCCGAGGCAGCGGCGCGCGCCCTGGCCGAACGGCACGCTCACGAGATGGCCGAAGCGGCGCTGCCGCCGCTGCGTCGTGCCGGGGCTGAGGCCGAGGCCGAATTGCAGCGATTGACCCAACGCCGCGACGCTCTCGAGCACGAGCTCGCGCAGGTTGTCGCGGCGCGCAAGGAGGCCGAGCGGAGGCTGGCCGAGCTGTTGGCCGATCTGGGCCGCGAGGATGCGAACCTAATCGATGCCGAGGCCGCGCTCGCTCGGCTCGAGGAGGAACGCCGAGCCTTCGCCGCCGCCGAGGCCGAAGACGCTCCCGCGCTTGTTATGGCAGCGAGTTGGCTGCACGAAATCGCCTCGCGCCTCGCCGCGGCAGAAACCGCATTGCAGCGCGCAACCGAAGCTGCGGCTGCCGCCGCGGCGCAGCGCGACGCGATCGCGCACCGGCGCCGGGAACTCGCCGAGCGCCATGCCCGTCTCGAAGGTCGCTTCGCCGAAGCGGACGGACGGCGCACCGCCTTAGCCGCCGCGACAGTGCCGCCAGATGCGATGGCGGCAACCGTTGCGGCAGTCGCCGAGGCCGAAGCGCGGGCAGAGGACTGCCGCGCTGCGTTGGAGGCAGCGCAGCGCGAGATCGCGGCGCGGCATCGCCAGGAAGCCGTGGCGTTCGAAGCGGCGCGCCGGACGGCGGGCCAGCTCTCCCAACTTGAGGCGGAGGCTGCAGCTCTCAATGCGTTGCTCGCGCCGGTCCCGGACGCCGGCGATGGCGTGCCGGTGCTGAGTGCGCTGCGCGTCGTCGAAGGGTTTGAGGCGGCGGTCGGCGCCGCCTTCGAGGACGAGCTCTCCGCGCCGCTCGTCGAGGGCGATGGCGACGCCTTACAATTCTGGGTGAATCTCGGAGCGATCGAGGGGCTCTGCGCGCTGCCCCACGGTGCGCATGCGCTGAGCGAAGTGGTGAACGCACCGCCGGCGCTCGATCGTAGCTTCGCGCAGGTCGGCTGGGTCGAGGATACGGCAGCGGGCCGCAGCTTGCAGCGAAACTTGGCCCCTGGCCAACGGCTCGTCGGCCGCGACGGGTGCCTGTGGCGCTGGGACGGTTTCACCCGCCTTGCCGCCCGTCCCTCTGCCGCGGCCCAGCATCTGCGCCACAAAAACCGCCTGCTTATGCTCGCCGAGGAAATCGGGGCGGCGGCGGCGGCGGCCCGATCGGCTGAGACCGAGGCCGCCGCGGCGACCGTGGCGCGCCAGGCTGCGGCCGAAGCCGACCGGTTCGCGCGCTTGGATGTGCGTGAGGCGGAGGCGACGCTCGCCCAGGCCCGCAAGATGGAGGCGGGACTCGCACACCAGGCGTTTACCGCCGAAACCCGGTTGGCCGCCGCTGCCGCCGACGTCGACAAGCTCGCCGCCGAATTGGCCGAAACGCTGGCGCAGGCCGAGAGGACCCAGCAGGAGTTGGCGGCGCTGCCCGAGCCGGGGCCGGCGCGCGCAGCTCTCGACGCCGCACGCGTGGCGGTGTCGCAGGCGCGCCGCGACGAGGTGGAAGCGCAAGGCACGATCGATCGACTGACCCGGGAAAACCAATCCCGGCGTGAGCGCCTAGGGTCGATCGACCTGGAGGAGCAGTCGTGGCGCGGCCGCGCCGATGGCTCGATACGACAGCGCGCGACCCTGAACGAACGCCGGCGCGAGCTCGAAGCGGAGATCGCCGAGATTGCTCAGCGACCGGCGGCGATTGCGGAGCAAAGCGAGATCCTAGGCGGCGAGCTTTCAGCCGCGGCCGAGACCTGCCAGCGTGCCGTCGATGGGTTGGCGATCGGAGAGAGCCGGCTGCGCGCCGCGGTCGACAGCGCGCGGCGCGCCGATCAGGCGCTGGCCGAGGCCCGCGAGAGCCGCGCTCGGCTGGAAATACAGTGCGACGGCGCCAGGCAGACCGTGACCAGCCTCGCCCGTGAAATCCGCGAACGGATCGATGCTGCTCCCGATGCCTTGCGCGATCTCACCGGGCTCGCCCCGAATGAGGCGCCGGCCGATGCTGCTGCGACCGCGGCGCGGCTGGCGCGTCTGACACATGAGCGCGACGGCATCGGACCGATAAATCTGGTGGCCGAGAGCGAGGCAGCCGAGCTCGGCGAGCAGGCCGACGCCCTGGCGCGCGAGCGCGCCGATCTTACCGGGGCGATTGCCAAGCTTCGCCGCGTCGCCGCTGCGCTCGACCAGGAAGGTCGGCAGCTGATCGCGGCCGCCTTCGAGCGGGTCAACGGGCATTTCGCCTCCCTGTTCGCCAGGCTCTTCGGCGGCGGCACGGCGCAGTTGGCGTTGACCGACGACGGCGATCCGCTCGCCGCCGGGCTGGAGATCATGGCGAGCCCGACCGGCAAACGGCTGCAGACCCTGTCCCTGCTGTCGGGCGGCGAGCAGGCGCTGACGGCGTTGGCGCTGCTGTTCGCGGTCTTTCTGACCAAACCGGCGCCGATTTGCGTCCTCGACGAGGTCGACGCCCCGCTCGACGACGCCAATGTCGACCGTCTGTGCAGTCTTGCCGCCGAGATCGCCGACACCACCGGCACACGGTTCCTGTTAATCACCCATCACCGCATCACGATGGCGCGCGCTGATCGGCTGTTCGGAGTCACGATGGCGGAACCCGGCGTCTCGCAATTGGTCTCGGTCGATCTCGCGCGAGCTGCCCGGTTGCGCCGAACGGCCTGACCCGCATCGCCGCCGATGATTTGTAATATGTTGGCAAATATAGGATTTCTAGCCTGGCCGTGGTTGCGGGGCGATCTTGACAGGCATTGGGCACGCCACTATGGTGCGCCGCGTTTCGGCAGCAATACAGCCGAAGCGGGTATTGGATTGGGTCAGCCTCCGCGAATGAGCGAAGATCCGCCGCCGGACCCCTTGGCGCGGCTCGGCGAGCAAATCGACCGGGCCCGCGCGGAACGGCTCGGGCAGGAGGCCAGCGGCCGCGGCGGGGTCCCACGGGGCGCCATGGGCCTTGGGCTTCGGATGGCGACCGAGCTGGCGGCGGCGCTCATCGTCGGACTGGCGCTAGGATGGGTCATCGATCGCGTCTTCGGGACGCACCCGTGGGGGTTGATTATATTCTTCTTTCTGGGCGTGGCGGCGGGCATGGTCAATGTCTTCCGCGCGGCAAAGGGCGTCGGATCTCCGAGCACGCCGCGGCCGACGCGCAATGACGATCGGTCGGGTCAAGATTAGGCGCCGGCAAAGTCAGCATTCGGTTGGGGAAGAAATTGGCGGCTGAACATTCACCTCTCGAGCAATTCACGATACATCGGCTGATTCCTCTCCACATCGGCTCGATCGACGTTTCGTATACGAACTCCGCCCTGCTGATGACGATCGCCGTGGTGTTCGCCACGGTGCTCCTGGTCGGCGCGACGGCCCGCGCCGCCCTGATCCCTGGCCGGCTGCAGTCGCTCGTCGAACTCACCTACGAGTTCGTGGCCGGGATGGTGCAGGAGAATGTCGGATCGGAGGGTCGCCAATACTTTCCGCTGGTGTTCTCGATATTTATATTCATTCTGTTTGGCAACCTTCTCGGACTGATTCCCTACAGTTTTACCTTTACGGGTCAGATCGTTGTCACCTTCGCGCTGGCGCTGTTTGTGTTTGCGTTGGTGACCATCATTGCCTTTATCCGCCACGGGATCCGCTTTTTCACGTTCTTCTTTCCGCCCGGCGCCCCGATCGTGATGGCGCCGCTGCTTGTCCCGATCGAGATCATCTCCTACTTGACGCGGCCGGTGAGCCTAAGCCTCCGGCTGTTCGCCAATATGCTGGCCGGACACACGATGATCGCGGTATTCGCCGGGTTCACCGTCGCGCTCGGCCTGTTCGGTTTCCTGCCGCTCACCTTCAACATGGCGCTGATTGCGCTGGAATTGGTGATCAACGTCTTGCAGGCTTACGTGTTCGCGATCCTGACCTGCCTCTATCTGAGCGACGCGATCCATCTGCACTAACCGCCGGGCCCGTCGCAACCCCCGCCGCCCCAGAACAAACCCTCTCACGGAAAGGAAGATATGATGGACCCTACTTCTGCCAAGATGATCGGCGCAGGCCTCGCCGCTATTGCGCTGGCCGGCGTCGGGGTCGGTATCGGCAACGTCTTCAGCGCGTTGGTCAGTTCGATCGCGCGCAATCCGGCGGCTCGCGATCAGGTCTTCGGCATCGGCATGCTCGGCTTTGCGCTGACCGAGGCGGTGGCGTTCTACGCCTTGATCATCTCGCTGTTGCTGCTGTTCGTCCTCTGAGCGTCATCATCGGTTAGAGCCGCGCGCCGATGCCGCAGCTTGATGTCGCGACCTTTATTCCGCAGCTCTTTTGGCTGGCGGTTAGTTTTCTTGTTCTCTACTTGCTGATGCGGCTGCTTGCGCTGCCGCGAGTTGGAGCGGCAATCGCTTTGCGCCGCAGCCGGCTCGACGAGGATCTTGCTCGCGCCGCGGAAATTCGGACGCAAGCACAGGCTGTGCTGAGCGAATATGAAGCGGGTTTGGCGGCGGCGCGCGCGCAGGCCCACGAAATGATTAGACAAACCGCCGAGCGTGCTGCCGCCGAGGCCGCCGAACGGCAGCACCAGCTCGCCGAAGCATTGAGTGAGCAGATAAAGGCAGCGGAGCGGCAGATCTCGGTGGCAAAAGCGCAAGCATTTTCCGAGATCCGCGGCGTCGCCGTCGACGTCGCCCGCTCGCTTACCGAAAAGCTGATCGGAGCCGAAGCCGACGAGCCGAGCGTAGCCGCTGCGGTCGATCGCGTGGTTGCGGAGAGGGCCGGCTGATGCTGCGTCTTTTCGCCGATCCGGAGTTCTGGGTGCTCGTCGCGTTCGTGGTGCTGATCGCCGCATTGTGGAAGCCGGCGAAGCGGATTTTGATCGGGTCACTCGACGATCGCGCGACACGCATTCGTGAAGAGCTCGAAGCAGCGCGCAACTTGCACGAGCAGGCCGAGCGCCTTCTCGCCGGCTATCAGCTCAATCTGAGCAAAGGGGCGGAGGAGGCCGCGGCGATCATTGCCCATGCCAAGACCGAGGCCGAGCGCCTTGCCGCGCAGTCGGCCCACGATCTCGAAGAGATGCTGCGGCGCCGCCATCGCCTCGCCGAAGAGCGGATCGCCCAGGAAGAGGCCAAGGCCCTCGCGGAGATCCGCGCCGTCACCGTCGATGTCGCGATCTCCGCAGCCCGTCAGGTCATCGCCACCGAGCTCGACGAAAGGCGCGGCGGCGCCTTGATCGACACCGCGATCGCAGCGTTGCCGCAGCAGCTGCAGTAAGATCGGGCGCTACTGTTGTCGGCGGCCGCCGGCCGCACGCAACAAGTCGGCCCTATCGGAGGAGGAGGCGGTTCCATGGCGTTGAAGATTTACGGGGTCGCCCGTTCGCGCGCGTTTCGCACCCTGTGGATGGCGGCCGAGCTCGGGCTCCCGTTACGAGCACGTCAAGGTCGATTTCGCCGATAGCGGCACGCGCCAGCCGGCATATCTCGCCATCAACCCGAATGGCCACGTTCCGGCGATCGACGACGCCGGCTTCGCCTTGTGGGAATCGATGGCGATCAATCTTTATCTCGCCAAGAAATACGGCAGCGGCCCTGCCGGTCTCTACCCGCAAGCTCTGCAAGACGAGGCACGGGCGTGGCAATGGAGCTTTTGGGGCATGACCGAGATCGAACGGCCGGCGCTGACCGCGCTGTTGAACCGGATCGGTCCCGAAGACCAGCGCGATGCAGGCGCCGCGGATGAGGCCGAGCGCACGCTCGCCGCCCCGCTCCGCGTGCTCGACGCGGCCGTCGCTGCGCAGCCTTACCTGCTCGGCGATCATTTCACCGTTGCCGATCTGAACGTCGCCAGCATTCTTTCCTGGGCGCGCCAGGCGCGGGTCGATTTGTCGGCGTTTCCCAAGGCGGCGGAATGGCTCAAGACTTGCCATGATCGGCCAGCCGCTCAAGCGGCCCGGCAGCTGCAACGGGAATAAGCGGGCAGCGTTGTGTACGCGCCGCGTTGATCCTAACCTCGGTCGCGTCAACGCAGGCTCGATGGGGAGGAAACGATGGCGGCAACGCGGCTGACGCGGCGCGCGACGCTGGCTCTTGGGCTGGCCGGCGCTTTGGTCCCGAAACCCTTTATCAGGGTCAGAACAGCCATGGCCGATAATCTGCCCGATACGGTCGTCTACGTCTCCAACGCAGGCAACCCGGCAGTCGGGGTTTTTTCGATGAACCGCGACAGCGGCGATCTGACGATGATGGCCGATGTTCCGGTTCCCGGTACCGACAAGCCGTCGCCGACAAGCATGCCGATGGCGGTCAGCCCCAACCATCGCTTTCTTTACGCCGCGCTGCGCAGCGAGCCCTATACGGTGGCGAGGTTCACGCTCGACCCGGCAACCGGCCGCCTGACCCATCTGGCCAACGCGCCCTTGGCCGCCAGCATGGCCTATATCGTGACCGACCGCAGCGGCCGGTTTCTGTTGTGCGCCTCCTATCCGGGCTCGATGCTGGCGATCAACCCGATCGACGCACAGGGCCGGGTCCAGGGTCAGCCGACGCAAATCATCCCGACCAAACCCAAGGCGCACTGCATCCTGGTCGATCCGACGAACAAGTACTGCTACGCGACGAGCCTCGGCGGCGATATCGTCATGGAATGGAAGTTCGACGCCACCACCGGGCGGTTGTCGCCGAACTCGCCTGACGCGATCGCGCTTAAGCCCGGCAATGGACCGCGGCACCTGCGGTTTCACCCGACCCGGCCGTTCCTTTATCTGATCACCGAGACCACGGCGCGCATCGCCGTCTTTGCCATCGATCCGGCAACCGGGACGCTTCGGGAAATCGAAATCGTCGACACCTTGCCGGCCGATTTCCACGAGCAGCCGGCGGCTGCCGATCTCCATATCACACCGGACGGCCGGTTTATCTATGGCAGCGAGCGCAAATCGAGCACGCTCGCCGGCTTCACGATCGACGAGGCCACCGGCAAACTGTCACCGATCGGCCGCTGGCCCACCGAGAAGACCCCGCGCGGCTTCAACATCGATCCACGCGGCCGTTTCCTGCTCGCCGTCGGCCTCGATTTCGAATGCGATGACTGTCTACCGCATCGACCCGCAATCCGGCGCGCTGTCGGTCGCCCACCAGTACCCAATGGGCAAGATGCCGAACTGGGTAGAGATCGTCGATCTGCGGTAATGCCGTGAACCGTTTCCCCTCACCCGCTGCCACTACGCTCGGCGCCTCTCCCCCGATGCGGGAGAGGAAAGGGGCCGATCACGAAAGCAATGAAAGGGCGAGGGTCGCGGGTCTCAGATATACACCCCGCGCATGCCGCCTTCGGGGTAGCGGGTGCCGGCGGCGGCACCGATCGGGATCGCGGCCGAGATGCGGTCGATGTCGGCCGGGCTCAGGCCCACATCGAGCGCGCCGAGATTTTCCTCAAGCCGGGGGATCCGCTTGGTGCCGGGGATCGGGATCACGTCGGGTCCCTGCGCCAACAGCCAAGCGAGCACCAGCTGCGCCGGGGTGCATTCCTTCTCCCGCGCGATCGCCTCGATATGTTCGACGAGAGCCCGGTTCTTGGCGAAATTATCGCCCATGAAGCGCGGGTGACGGCCGCGCGTGTCGCCCTCGGCGAGATTGTCGAAATCGGGGATGTCGCCGGTCAACAAGCCGCGGCCGAGCGGCGCGTAGGCGAAAAACGATATACCGAGGTCGCGGGTGAGTTCGCGCGTCTCAGTCGCCTCCTGGCGGTAAAGCAGCGAGAATTCGCTCTGCACCGCGGCGATCGGATGGGTCGCGTGGGCGCGGCGGATGCGCTCCGGCCGCGCCTCGCACAGACCCAGATAGCGCACCTTGCCTTGCTCGACGAGCCGCGCCATCGCGCCTATCGTGTCCTCGACCGGCACCGCCGGATCGACCCGATGCTGGTAATAGAGATCGATAACATCGACCCCGAGCCGCTTCAGGCTCGCCTCGCAGGCCTGGACGATATAGGCGGGGCTGCCGTCGACGCCGTTGGCGCCACCCGGCCGCCGGGTCTGGCCGAATTTGCTTGCGACCAGCACCTGGTTGCGGTGGTCTTTCAGCGCTCGGCCGAGCAGCTCTTCGTTCTGGCCCCAGCCATACATGTCGGAGCTGTCGAAATGATCGACGCCGAGTTCTATCGCGCGATGGATAAGTGCGATCCCGGCCGCGTCATCGCATTTGCCGTAAACTCCGGACAGCGACATGCAGCCGAGGCCGATCGCCGAAATCTCCGGCCCGCCTTTGCCGAGCCGTCGCCGCTCCGTCACCACCGTACTGTCCATCAATTCTTCCTCTCTATTTTGCCAAAACACTCATTCTTCACTCATACTGGCTGACCAGCTCTCACTTACCGAAGATGTCGAGCGGCAGGAAGGCGCTGACGACGATATTCGGCACGTCGACCAGTTCGCTGAGCTTGAGATCGACCGCGACCGAACAGATTGCATAGGCCTGCTGGCGGCTCCAGCCACGCTCGACCAAGAGGTCGATCATCGACAACAGCGCGTTCTTTGCGCTCAAGGTCGCATCCTCGCTCTCGTTGACGCCGTCGGCGCGGATCGACATGCCAGTGGTGGCGAGAAAGCGCTTTGGTGCGGCCAGTTCAGGCGGAAAATAATAATCGTCGCGGGCAAAGCGCGGAAAGCGGATGCCACGGCGCTGAGCCTCACCCTTGTGCAGCGAAAAGCGGACCAGGATCGACCCGCACATCTCGATCGCGGTGCCGCAGGCCTCGCCATCGCCTTGCGCGAAATGCGCGTCGCCGACCGAGAACAACGCGCCATCGACAAATACCGGCAACAACAGGCGAGCCCCTTTGCTCAGTTGCTTGATGTCGAGGTTGCCGCCGTTTTCGCGGGGTGGGATCGTGCGCAGCGCTTCCGAAGCGATTGCCCCGCCTGGAACCGCCCCCTGCGCCTCAGGCGGCAGCGCTATGCCGCCGCGCGCAGCGAGGTTGGCTTCGCGGCCCTGCACGGCCTCGCGCAAGGTCTTCGATGGGGCGACGCCGATGACCCCGACAAACGAACCATCGGGGATACGCACACCGGGCAGATCGGCGGATTCGGCAAAGCCGTCCTTGATCATCCATTTGGCGATATAGGGCTCGGGGAAGGAGTCGCGCAGAAAGCCGAAGCCCGGCACCTGGACTGTGTAAGCGAATTGGGCGGGTTTCATGTCGCGGATCTCGACCTCGAGCAGATCGCCCGGAGCGGCGCCGGCGACAAAGACCGGACCGGTCAGCGGGTGGACGAGGTTGAGGTCGCAACGCCGCAGATCCTCTGCCGTTGTCGCGGTGGTGATCTGGCCGTCGAAGGCGTCGCGGGTCTGAATCTCGACTTCTTCGCCGAGTGCTGCTTCGACCACTGGCGCGATCGCCTCGTGCCAGCGATTGTGGCCCTTCTCAGGCTCTTGGGCGAGGCGTTTGCCGTAATCGACCGTGATGCTCTTCATTGCCGCCCCCCTGCCACGCCGACCGGGTCAGGCTATGCACAAGCTATGCCCGTGGCAAGCGAGGCCAACGCCGAGGGCGGCTGTCTCCAGAGCCGGAACAGATCGTCTACGAATTTGCGAACATGGCTGCGGTCATCGGCCGAGCGCCGCCGCGGCGCGGGCGACGCGCTCGGCACGATCGCGCTGCCGTGGCCCGGCGCGCGCAAGCACCTTCGCCAAAATGGCGGGGTCCGCGGCTTCGGGCGAACCGGAGGAAAAGGGCGGGGCCGGATCGTATTCGATCGCGAGCTGGATCGCTTTGGCCGCCGCCCGGCCGGCGATCTCGGCAGCAACACGCAGCGCCACGTCGATACCGGCGGTGACGCCGCCGCCTGTAAACACATTGCCGTCGACAACGACGCGTTCGGTAACCGGCTCGGCGCCGAAGGCGGGTAACATCTCGCGCGACATCCAGTGGGTCGCCGCCCGCCGTCCGCGCAACAGACCGGCCGCGCCTAACACCAGCGCGCCGGTGCAAACGCTCACGACATAGCGCGCCGACGTCGCGGCACGGCGCAGGAAGTCCAGCACCTCCTGATCTTCGAGCAATGGGTTGATCCCAGGCCCCCCCGGCACGAAAACAAGATCGAGCGGCGGACAATCCGCCAAGGTCGCCATCGGCAGGATCGTCAGCCCGTGCTCGGTGCGCACCGGCGCCAAATTCTTCCACAACAAAAGCGTCTCGGCGCCCGGCAGCCGGGAGAGCACCTCATAGGGGCCGGTCAGATCGAGTTGGGTCAGGTTCGGAAACACCAGCATCCCGCTGCGGAAATTTGGGTCGCTCATTGCCTCTCTCTAGAGAGCCGGCCCCGCTGGAGCCGCTATCTGTTTATCGGTAGAGTCCGGCTCCGGCAACAGGGAGACGGCTATGCCTTTGCTGCTCGCTAGCCCGGTGTTTTCGCCCGGCGGCGCAATCCCGTCGGAATATACCTGCGACGGCACCGACATCTCGCCGCCCCTAACCTGGTCCGGCCTGCCCGCGGCGACCCAGAGCCTCGTCCTGATCGTCGAGGATCCCGACGCGCCTTCAGGCACTTTCCGGCATTGGGCCGCTTTCGACATCCCACCCAGCGCGACCGGGCTCGCGGCTGGCTATGGCTCGAACCGGCCGGCCACCGGATTTCGCGAAGCGCGCAATGATTTCGGTACACCTGATTATGGCGGTCCCTGCCCGCCTAAAGGGCATGGCGTTCACCATTATCACTTCCGCCTGTTTGCAATCAGTCGACCGACGCTCGATCTGACCCCGTCGGCCTCGGCTTTCGACGTGCTGCAAGCGGCCCAGTCCTATGTCATTCAGCAGACGGAACTGACCGGCACCTACCGACGCTGATTTCCTCCTCGTCAGCCCGCACAGGTTGGCGGCCGATTGCGGCAGAGTCGCATCGACGCCACCGAGAAATCGTGACGCCGGTTAACTCCCTAATCTTGACAGAAAGCGGGTGCTCCAAGAGGCAGTGCCGAACTTCCGTTCCGGGAACTTGTTGGCACTTATGGACCCTTGTTGGAAGGGAGAGATGAGGACGTCGGGGCGAGGACTGATGATCGCTCTCGCCGTCGCCGTTGCTTTGGCAGTGGGATGGGGTTGTTGGCGGCTTGTCAGTGCCGCTTCGACCCACCGCCCGGCCGCAGCACCCGCACCGGCAGTTCCGGTAATCGCCGCCGCGGCTAAGCGCGAGAATGTACCGGCGATTGTGCCCGCACTGGGCACTGATCAGTCGATCGACGCGGTAAATATAACGCCGCGGGTCAACGGCCGGATCGATGCTATCTATTTCAAGCAGGGCGACGAAGTTGCCAAGGGACAAAAGCTGTTCCTGATCAATCCGCATCCCTATCGGGCAGCGCTCGAACAGGCGCAAGGCCAGCTCGCCCACGACGGCGCGACGGCGGCCGAGGCCAAGACCGATCTTTCCCGCTTCGAGACGCTCTTAGCCGAGAATTCGATCGCAAGGCAAACCGCCGAGGATCAGCGCTATCTCGTCAACCAGGACGAGGGCACGGTCAAGCAGGACGAGGCCAACGTCGCCAATGCCGAGCTCAACCTGCGCTACTGCCATATCAACTCCCCGATCGCCGGGCGCACCGGCGCGTTGCAAGTCGATCTCGGCAATTACGTGCAAGCCGCGAGTGCGGAGGAATCCTCGTCAACAGTAGCGGGCGTGACGCCGCTGGTGACGATCACGCAAATGACGCCGATCTATGTGAGTTTCAGCGTCCCACAGACGGAGCTCGAAACGATCCGCCAGAACCAGGCCAAAGGCCCGTTAACGGTAGAGGCCTATTCGCAGGCCGGTCAGCTGCTCGCCACCGGCAAGCTGAGCTTGATCAACAACGAGGTCAACGCGGCGACCGGCACGGTCATGCTAGAAGCCACATTCCCCAACCGCCGCGAGATACTGTGGCCCAACCAGTTCGTGTCGGTGCAGCTGATCGAGTTCATCCGAAAGGGTGCGATCACGGTTCCATCACAGGCGGTGATGACCGGGCCGGCCGGACCCTACGTCTATGCCATCGGCCCCGGAAACAAAGCGCGCCGCGTCGATGTAACGGTAACGGCAACGCAGGGTAATCTCTCGGTCATCGGCAAGGGGTTGCAAGCAGGTGAGCACGTTGTGACCGCGGGCCAGTATCGGCTCACCGACGGCGTCACCGTAACCCTCGAGACGGCAAAGCCGGCGGCCGCCCAGTGAGCGCTCGATGAGCATCTCGGAACCCTTTATCCGCCGCCCGATCGCGACCGCGCTGCTGATGGCCGCACTGCTAGGCTTCGGCATCATTTTCTACACGTTGCTGCCGGTTTCGGCGCTGCCGAATGTGGAATTCCCGACGATCTCGGTGTCGGCGCAGCTGCCCGGCGCCAGCCCCGAAACGATGGCCGATACCGTTGCGACTCCGCTCGAGGAGGAGTTTACGGCGATCCCCGGCTTGTCGTTCATGTCGTCGACCAGCGGTACCGGCTCGACCTCGATCACGCTGCAATTCGATCTCGACACCGACATCAGCGCCGACGCCCAGTTTGTGCAGACCGCCATCAATGAGGCCGGCGGGCTCTTGCCAAAGAACCTGCCGACGCCCCCGACCTATCGCGAAACCAATCCCTCGGAGCGGCCGGTGCTGATCTATGCGGTTCACTCCGATGCGATGCCGCTCTATCAGCTCGACCAATACGCCAACGTCATGCTCGCCGAACAGCTGTCGACGGTAAACGGCGTCGGCCAGGTCATTATCGCGGGCCAGCAGCAGCCGGCGGTTACCGTCCAAGTGGACCCGTCACCGCAATCGGCGCGCTGCGCACGAAACTCGGCGCGCCGGCAACCTTGTACGGCGCCTTCGAGGGTACCGCCCAGGCTTTCGAGCAATCGATGGTCACGATCCCGTTGCTGATTGCCGCCGCGGTCGCCGCGATTTACGTGATCATGGGGGTGCTGTACGAGAGCTTTATCCACCCGATCACGATCCTCTCCTCGCTGCCGCCCGCCGGGGTCGGGGCGTTGCTGATCCTGATGGCGTTCGGATACGATCTGACCTTGATCGCGGTTATCGGCATCATTTTGTTGATGGGCATCGTCAAAAAGAATGCGATTGTGATGATCGACTTTGCGATCGAGGCGGAGCGGATCGAAGGCAGATCACCGGTCGAGGCGATCCACCAAGCATGTTTGTTGCGCTTCCGGCCGATCATGATGACGACATTTTGCGCCTTGATCGCCGGCCTGCCGCTGGCGCTCGAAACCGGCGCTGGGTCGGAGCTGCGGCGGCCGCTCGGCATCGCGATCGTCGGCGGGCTCCTCGTCTCGCAATGGCTAACCCTCTACACGACGCCCGTCGTCTACCTGTATCTGGATCGACTCGCCCGCTCGCTCCAACGGCGGTCCGCCGGCCCCGTCCTCTCCGGCCATCGGCCCCGCTAAAAAAAGAATTTTCCGGGTTTGGTAGAATTGCTGGCTCGCCGACGAAACTTCTGCCTATAACCCGCCCCCGGTGGTGCCTCCGCCGCGTTGCCTGAAACTCGTCGGCTCGCCGAAGCCGCCCCTCGGCGCCGACCCGATTTTGAGAATGTGGCGTTAGCTTGGTACACCGACCGAGCGCATCGATGCCAGATACGGCTGTGATTAATGGCGAAACTCGCCCAGGGATCGGACGGAACCTGGCGGTCGCGGCGCTCGGCATCGTCTATGGCGATATCGGCACCTCGCCGCTCTACACCGTCAAACAATGCTTTGAGAATGCCAGCGTTAATGAGTCCCGCGTGTTCGGAGTGCTCTCGCTGATCGCCTGGTCGCTGACGTTGGTCGTCACCATCAAATACGTTCTCGTCATGATGCGGGCGGGCAATCGCGGCGAAGGCGGCATCCTCGCGCTGATGGTGCTGGCCCTGCGCGCCGCGGCCGCCAGGCGTAGCCGCTGGATCATGTGGGCCGGGCTGATCGGCGCCGCGCTGTTCTACGGCGACGGCGTCATCACACCGTCGATTTCCGTGCTGAGCGCGGTTGAGGGGCTGAAAGTCGCAACCCCGGCGCTTGAATCTTATGTGGTGCCGCTGACTTTGCTGCTGTTGGTTGCCCTGTTCATTGTCCAGCGGCGCGGCACGGGGCTCGTCGGCGGCTATTTCGGCCCGATCATGATCCTTTGGTTCGGCGTGATCGGCATCCTTGGCGGGTTGAAGATCGCGCGCCACCCTTCGATCCTGTTGGCTGTCGACCCGCGGTACGCGATCGATCTGTTGCTGAACCATCCCTGGCACGGCTTTGTTTTGCTGGGTTCGGTCGTGCTGGCGGTGACCGGGGCCGAAGCGCTTTATGCCGATATGGGACATTTCGGGCCCTCGCCGGTCCGTCGCGCCTGGCTGCGCTTTGTTTTTCCATCGCTGTTGTTGAATTATTTCGGCCAGGGCTCGCTGCTGCTCGCACATCCCGGCGCGATTCAGAATCCGTTCTTTCTTTTGGCCCCCAGCTGGGCGCTTTATCCGCTTGTGGCGCTTGCCTCGACCGCCACTGTTATCGCCTCGCAGGCGGTGATATCCGGAGCATTCTCGATCACCCATCAGGCGGTCCAGCTGGGCTATCTGCCGCGGATGCTGGTGCGCCACACTTCAGAACAGGAAATCGGGCAGGTCTATGTGCCGGCGATCAACGGGATGCTGCTTGTCGCTGTCGTCGTCACGGTGTTGGGCTTTCGCTCGTCCGACGCGCTTGGCGGCGCGTATGGCGTCGCCGTCACCGGCACGATGACGGTCACGACCGTGCTCGCCTTTGTCTACTTCTATCGCGGAGCAGGGTGGCGGCTGTGGCGGCTGATCCCGCTGTTTGCGCTGTTTCTGCTCGTCGACCTGTCGTTTTTTGGCGCCAACCTATTGAAGATCGTCGATGGCGGCTGGTTTCCGCTGGCTATTGCCGGAACGATCTACGCGGTGATGATGACCTGGCTGTGGGGCCGGGAGCGCGTCGCGATCCAGCGCGCCAGCGGCGCCCTGCCGCTCGTTAGCTTGATCGAGCATTTGAAGCCCGATCACCCGGCCCGCGTTCCGGGCACCGCGATCTACATGACCGCGCGCGTCGACAACGTGCCCGCGGCCCTACTGCACAACATGAAACACAATAAAATATTACACGAACGCAACGTGTTGATGACCGTGCGCACCGAGGACGTGCCGCGGCTGCCCGAAGCCGAGCGGCTGCAGATTGACCATCTGAGCCAGAATTTCCATACCGTGACGATCCACTACGGCTTTCTCGAAGAGCCCGACATCCCGCGCGCGCTGGCGCTTTGCCGGGTCGGCGGCTTTCGCTTCAACCTGATGGAGACATCGTTTTTTGTCGGCCGCGAGAAAATCGTCGCCAAGCGCCCATCCGGGATCATGCTGCCGTTCAAAAAGCTGTTCATCCTGCTGACCAATGTGGCGCTCGACGCCACCGAGTTCTTCCGCATCCCGGTCAACCGCATAGTCGAGCTCGGCGGCCAGACCGAACTCTGACCGGTGATTGGCGCCTGCTGTCAGGCGCCTTAGTGGATGTCTTCTTGCTCGTCGAAGGCTTGTCGCAGGCGGGCGACCGAAAAGCCGGGGGCGCGCGCGGCGTCGATGATGACCTTTTCGCGGCGCGTCAGCAGGTCGACCGCGGCGGGTAGTTCTTTGACCGCCTCGTGGGGGACGATGACGGCGCCATGGCGGTCGGCGTGGATTATGTCGTTGGGTGAGACCAGCATCCCGGCGACGCTGACCGTGCCGCCGAAATCGACCAGATGGACATGCGCGTGCGACGGCATGATCGAGCCAGCGAGCACAAAGAAGCCCGGCGCCATCGCGTCGAGATCGCGCACCGAGCCGTCGGTAACGACGCCGACGCAGCCGAGCCCCTTGTGGACATTGGTCTGCACCTCACCCCAGAACGCGCCGAAGCCCTGGTCGGGGGCGTCGATGTCTTGAAGCACCGCGATGCTCGGCAATGGTTCGGCGGCGATATGCGCGTAATAGCCTAGCCGCACCTCTTTCGCCTCGTCGCGGCCGCGCGGATGGGGTTCACGCGACCGGATATGGGCCGTGCGGGCAAAGGCGACGACCGGCTTCATTTCCGGAAAGGCCGCGATTAGTGGCCGGCGGATAAAGCCCATCGCGCGGCGCGCCGGGGCGACGAGCTCGAGGGCGTTGCAGATCGTCGGCGTGTCGAACGCCTTCAAAGCCTCGAGGTCGGCGGGGTTGGGCAGGCGCGGCATAGGGGCTTTCCTCCGGCGGATTGTCGGGGTCCAGGCTTTATTAGAGAATGCCCGGCGCCAGCAAGGTTTTTTCGCTGCTGGCTGAAACGCGAGGAGAACGGGGATGGTTGATTACGATCCCGACCGGGTCAGGAAAATGAAGCGGCCGCACGGCCTGCCGTTCAGCATCGGCAAGATCGGCCATGTCGTCCTCAATGTGCAGGATGTCGAACGTTCGACGCAGTTCTATACACAGGTGCTAGGGTTCCAAATCTCCGACGTCTATCCCGAGGAGATGGTGCCGGGCGGAATGGTGTTTCTGCGCTGCAACCCCGACCATCACGGCATCGCTCTCGTTGGCTCGACGAATGCGCCGGCGGAGAATGTCGAGCTGAACCACATTGCCTTCGAGGTCGCGACCCTCGACGAGGTGCTGCGGGCCCGCGACCATCTGCGCCGGCACGGCGTCAAGATCGATTTCGAGGGCCGTCGCCGCGCCGGCTGCCAGCTCGCGGTCGAATTCCGCGACCCGGACAATCACCGGCTCGAAATCTATTGGGGCATCGACCAGATCGGCAGCGACGGTGCTGTCCGCCCGGCTGCCGAGTGGAAGGGCGCGCGCAGCCTCGAAGACGCGCTCGCCGATCCGGTGCGCGGACAAGACACGACCTTGCACGACCCCTCGCTGTTTAAAGGCTGAGCGATTAGCGTGACTGGCGCCGCTTGCGGTCGCTCGACCACAGCGCGATCAGGATGGCGGCGAGCAGCAGACCCCAGCCCAATGCCGGGGCCACGGCGACGAACCCGATCAAGATCAGAACCGCCAGGATCAGCGGCAGCGCGATGACGAAGCCGACCGCCAGGGCAACCCCCAACACCGCGATGAACAGCGGCAGGACGATCAGCAGCAAGGCGCCGACGATGACGCCGATCAGGAAATAAAGAAGGCCCATAGCTCGCCCACCCCGGGCCCTCCGTCAGCATAGCATGCAAGCGGTGCGAACCCATTGCGGCGATCGGGTGGGCTCGGGCATGGTGGGGGATGATCGAGCATTGCTTAGAGCCGCTTGCCGAAGCGACCTCCTACACCGTCACGGTGCGCGGCCTGGTGCTGATGTGCAGCATCGGCATCCGCCGGCGGGAGCGCGAGCACAAGCAGCGGGTGCGGGTGTCGGTCGACCTGACATCGACCGCTGCAGCCGCGGTTCCCGGCGAAGACCGGCGCCGCATCATCAATTATGAAAAGGTCGTTGCAGCGATCCGCGAGATAGCCGGATCCGGCCATATCGACCTGTGCGAAGGCTTCGCCGAGCGGGTCTGCGCGGCGTGCTTTGTCGATCCGCGGGTCGCGCGGGCCCGCGTCTGGGTCGAAAAGCTCGACGCGTTTCCCGATTCGGACGGCGTCGGGGCCATCCTGGAACGTAGCCGCCCGGTGCAACCCAGCCCTGGCTGAGCCGTGCCAGCGCCCGCCATCTTCGGCATCGTCAACGTCACCGAGGATTTGTTCTCCGACGGCGGCCGCTTTCTCGACCCCGGCGCCGCGCTCGCCCATGCCCGCGCGCTCGTCGCAGCTGGGGCGGCGATTATCGATCTCGGCGCCGCCGCCAGCAATGTCGACGCCAAGCCGGTCGCTGCCGCCGAGGAGATCCGCCGCCTCGATCCAGCTGATCGCCGCGCTTGCGGCCGACGCCATGCCGGTTTCGGTGGACAGCTTCGCGCCGGAGGTCCAGCGCTTCGCGATCGCTCGCAAGGTGGCGTTCCTGAACGATACCCAGGGTTTTCCCGACCCGTCCTTCTATCCCGAGTTGGCCGCCGCCAGCTGCCGGCTCGTCGTCATGCACGCTGTGCACGGTCGCGGCCGGGCACAGCGGGTCGAGCTGTCCGCCGACGAAATGTGGGACCGCATCTACGCCTTTTTTGCGGACCGCGTGGAGGCCCTCGAACGGGCTGGTATCGCGCGGGAGCGGCTTATCCTTGACCCCGGCATGGGCTTTTTCCTGAGCAGCCGGCCGGAAGCATCGTTGCGCGTTCTTGCCGACCTCGACCGGCTGAAGCAGGCTTTTGGCCTACCGGTGCTGATCTCCGTGTCGCGCAAGTCCTTTCTGCGCGCGATCACTGGCCGGGCCGCAGCATCCGAGCTCGGGGCCTCGACCTTGGCGGCCGAGCTCTACGCGGCTGAAAAGGGCGCCGACTACATCCGCACGCACGACCCCGGTCCGCTCGCCGACGGCCTCAAAGTCATGGCCGCGCTGCGCGCGGAAGAGACACAGTTAGCCCAATAGCAGCACGCGGCGATTTGATATAAACGATGCTATGCTCACGTGGTACTTGCCACGGTGGGCTTTCGCGTAGGATGTATCTTCTATTCTGGATAAGGAAGGCTACTCCATGAAGCATCTGTTGATCGGCGGGGCGGCGGCTGCCGCGCTCGCGATTGCCGCGCCAGGATGGGCCCAACCGGCTCCGTCCGCGGCGCCGCCCGGGGCGAGCGCGCCCGCTCCGGCAGCTCATCGGCAATGCCAAACCAGATGAACCGGATGCCGGCCGGAGGGAGGGCGACGTCGTCGAGGGGCACCGGCCCCGTGCCGCGCACCCACCACCCGCACCATACCGCTCGAGCTGCGCGGAACCCGGCCGCCGGTAGCACCGCAGACCAGCTGAACCGGCAAGAACTCTCCCAATTGCAGGCCACCAATCCGACCACGATGAACCGGATGCCGGTCGGTGGAAAGGCGACCTCAGGAGGAAACCAGTAAGCGCGGCGCTGCGGAGCATCGCCGGCCGGCCAAACAGCAGGACGTTGCTACCGTATGCGTGTTCAAAGTCGCGTGCGGTATCCGTATACCGAAAGGCTAGAACATGCCTTCGAGATCGCAGCGCTTCCTCGTTATCGGGATGTGCGCGTCACTTGCAGCGGTATCGCCGGCGCGGTCGCAACCGGCCGCCACAGCGCTTGGCACGCTCGCCAACGGAACTTGGACCGTCCAGGGACGGGAGATCCCCGGCACCCGATGCGGTCATTGGCTCGTCCGCTTGACCAATACGCAAGGTAGTTTATCCGGTGTCCTCTCGCTGACGCGAGCCAGCGTGCCGATACAGAATCTCGCGCTTGCGCCGGACGGCAGCTTCTCCGGAACGACGCCGGCCGGTGTCGTCGGAACGACGCATGCACGAGCCTACCGGGTCACGGGGAGGTTTGTCGGGGACACCGTCCACGTTACCCTCGAAACCAATCGCTGCCCTGCTCGCCACGGCGTAGCCACGCGACGACCCTGAGGCCACTGAACCTCGATTACGGTGGGCATTCGGGGTCCCGAGGAGCATGCGAGATGGGCGCCGGCGCGCGTCGCCGATGTCCGTACCAGACTGGTCACGCGGAACCCCCGTGAAGGGCGCTTCGCCCTAATGCGGCGGCGGTAACGGCATTTGCTGGAGTGGCGCGTTTGGGTTCGCCGGTGGCGGCGGAGCGGGGTAAGGGTAGGGATAAGGCGGGCGGTAAGGATAAGGGTAGGGATAGGGCGGATAGGGATAGTAGCCGCCCGTGTACGGATCGTAATAGCACCCGGACAACCCGCCCGCGCTGGCCAAAAGGATTAGCGCTACCGCCCAAAATCGACACCGATCGCATCACGCACCTCGTCCCTGGCCGGTAAAACTTGGGCGGCGCTTTTCGAGAAAGGCGTGCACCCCTTCGACAAAATCGTCGGTCGCGGCGCAGGCCGCAAAGTTTTCGGCTTCGCGCCGCAACTGCGCCTCGAAGGCGTCGCCGACCGTCGCCTGGAGCAGCGCCTTGGTGCGGGCATAGGCTTCGGTCGGGCCGGCAGCGAGCCGAGCGGCCAATGCCTCGGCCTCGTGGTGGAGCTGGTCCGGCGCGACGATGCGGTTGACGAGACCGAGCGCCAGGGCGCGGTGCGCGTCAAAGCGTTCGCCGAGGAGGGTCAGCTCGCTCGCCAGCTTGAGCCCGACGATCCCCGGCAGCAGCGCGGTCATGCCGCCATCGGGGCTGGTGCCGAGATGGATATAGCCGCAGGTGAAGACCGCATCCTCGGCGGCGACCGCCAGATCGGCGGCGAGGACGAGGCTGAGACCGAACCCAGCCGCAGCGCCCTGCACCGCGGCGACGACCGGCTTTGGCATATGCCGCAACCGAACCAGAAGCGGGTGCAGCGCATCGACGGTCTGATAGAGCGTTCTTCGTCGCTCGTCGGGCGAGAGTTGGATCAGCTCACCGAACATCCCGATGTCGCCGCCCGCGCAGAAATGGGTACCGGCGCCGCGCAACAGCACAGCCCGGGCCGCGCGATCCTCGGCGGCTTCGGCGGCGGCAGCGGCGAGTGCGGCGATCGTCTCCCGGTCGACAGCGTTGAGCACGTCCGGCCGGTTCAGAGTGATCTCGAACACCGCACCCCGTCGCTCGACGATGACGTTCGGCATGGCTCAGCTCCCCGCCCGCTCGGGCGTATCATGTTGTGCGCTTTGCGGAGACGATAGCATGACCCACACGATCCTGCGCGGCGGCCGGGTGCTCGATATCGCCGCCGGCACCGCCGAATTCGCCGACATCCTGATCGAGGGCGACACGATCCGCGAGATCGGCCCGCCCGGCTGCCCCGCGCCCGAGGGGGCAATCGAGATCTCGGCGGCGCGCCGGCTGCTCCACCCCGGCCTCGTCAACGCCCATACCCATGGCCACGGCAACCTCGCCAAGGGAATGGGCGACCGCTGGACGCTCGAACTGTTGCTGACCGCGGCGCCCTGGATCACCGGCAACCGCAGCCTCGACGACCGTTACCTGTCGACCCAGCTCGGCGCCGTCGAGATGGTCATGAAGGGCTGCACCGCCTGCTATGATCTTTCGTTCGAATGGCCGCTGCCGACCGCCGAGGGTCTGGCGCTCGCCGCTCAGGCCTATGCCGATGTCGGCATGCGCGCGGTGGTGGCGCCGATGGTCGCCGACCGCAGCTTCTACGAGGCGATCCCCGGCCTGATCGAGGCGATGCCGCCGGCGCTGCAGGCGCGGGTCGCCGAATTGCGCCTGCCGCCGGCCGAGTCGACCTTGGCGGCGATCCGCACCGCGCTCGCCGGCTGGCCGCTCGACCGCGACCTGGTGCGCCCGGCGGTCGCGCCGACGATCCCGCACCATTGCTCGGACGGGTTCATCCTCGGCTGCGCCGATTTGGCGCGCGAGTTCGATGTCGGGCTGCACAGCCATGTCGCCGAGTCGAAGGTGCAGGCGGTGACCGGCATCCGCCTTTACGGCCGCACCCAGACAGCGCATCTCGATGCGCTCGGCGTGCTCGGCCCGCATTTCACCGTGGCGCATGGGGTGTGGCTCGACAATGACGACATGACCCGGCTCGGCGACCATGGCGCCTCGGTTGCGCACAATCCCGGCAGCAACATGCGGCTCGGCGGCGGTCTCGCCGACAGCCGTGCGATGCTCGATCGCCGGGTCAATCTCGGGATCGGCACCGACGGGGCCAACTGCTCCGACAACCAAAACATGTACGAGGCGATGCGGCTTGCCTCGTTCGTATCGAAGGTGCGGGGACCGGATTGGCGGCGGTGGCTTTCGACCGCGCGAGGCGGCGTTGGCGGCGACCGAGGGCAGCGCCCGCGCCTTGGGCTTCGAGGGCCAGATCGGCCGGTTGAGACCCGGCTACAAGGCCGACATCGTCATGCTCGACCTCGACCACCCGAATTGGCTGCCGCTCAACGACCCGGTCAACCAGCTCGTCCACACCGAGGACGGCACCGCGGTTGCGAGCGTCATGATCGGCGGCCGTCTGGTAGTCGACAACCGGCGGGTCGTGACCGTCGATCTCAACGGGCTGCGCAATCGCGTCGAAGCGGCGCGCGACCGGCTCGCCGCCGCCAATGCAGACAACCGGCGCCTCTACGAAGCTTTGGAGCCGGTGGTCGGCAGCCATTGCCCCGGCCTCGCCCGCGCTCCCTACCACATCGACCGCTACGGCGCGCGGAGCTCCTAGGGGAGGGCCGCAGGGTCGGCGATCCGGGATCAGCCCGAGGCGTGGCGATTGAACACGACGAGCCCGCGCAGAATATCCAACGCCTGCGTCAATTGCTCGTCGTTCGCCCCGCCGATTTCCTTGGTCGCGACCGATGGTGCGGTCTTCTTCGGCGTTGTGGCTGCACCCGGAGGAGGCGCGGTCGGGTTCGGTTTGGCTGTCGGCGGCGGTTTGCCGCCAAGCGCGGACGTTCCTTGGGCGGGTGATGCCGCAGACGCTGGCTGATCCGGGTTTTTAAGGGCTCCCGGCAGATCGGCTTCGTGAAGCCCCTCTTCCTGAGCCAGCTTTTGAAGCTTTAGCGGCGTCACGGTAAGGTCGGGCTCCAGGCCTTTGCCGTCGATCTCCCGCCCGTCGGGTGTCGCGAAACGGGTGGTGGTCAAGCGGACGGCGCCTCCGTCGGCGAGCGGGATCAAACTCTCGACCCCGCTCTCGCCATAGGTCTTGGTGCCGAGCAGCATGGCGCGGTGGTTATCCTGCAGCGCGCCGGCGACGAGCTCGGCCTCGCGCGCGGTGCCGCCATTCACCAGCGCAACGATCGGCAACCCTTTGACGAGATCGCCCGGGGGGGCAGTAATATGCTTCAGGCTGTCGGGTTGGCGACCCTTGAGTAGGGCGATGTCGCCCTTGTCGAGGAAGGCGGCCGCGGCAGCGACGGCATCCTGGAAATTGCCGCCCGGATTGTTGCGCAGGTCGAGGACGAGGCCAAGGAGTTTGCCGCTGGTCTTTTGCCGCAGATCCTGCACGGCAGCGGCTAGCGCAGCCGGGGTCCCGTCATCGAAACCGGCGAGGCGCAGATAGCCGAGATCGCCATCTTCGACCCGCGCCGTGACGGTCTGAAGACTATCGGCGGCTCGTTTGACCGTGAGCTTGATCGGAGGGCTCTCGCCGCGCTGCAAGACCAGCGCCAACGTGCTGCCGGGGGCCCCCTTCAGCTTGAGCTGGTCCTCGGTCAAGGTGAGTTCGTAGATCGGCTCCTTGTCGATCGAGAAGATCACATCGCCGGGCTCAATCCCAGCTGCGGCCGCCGGCGAGCCATCGCGCGGCGAGATTACCTTGAGCTCGCCTTTATCGAGCGCGAGCACCACGCCGATGCCGACCTCGTTGCCGGTGGCCGGCGTGTGCAATGCCTGGTATTCGGCCGGGTCAAGATAGGCGGCACGCGGATCGAGCCCCGACAGCATGCCGCTGATCGCCGCTCCGATCAGCTTGGGGTCGGCGACCGGGTCGACCGCGTCCTGGCGAATCCGCTCGAAGGCTTCGTCGAACAAGTTCAGCTCTTCGTAGACAGCGTCCTTGCCGCCCTGCTGCTGCGCCAGTGTACCGCCGGCCGGGGCAGCCAAAGCCGTCGCCAGGACCAACCAAGAAAGATTACGCACGCCCGACACCCTCCGCTGAAGCGCGGCCACCCTCCCGGTTGCCCCTCGGGGCGGGGGCAAGGGCCAAGGGTGGGGCCCGCTCGATAAATCCGGACCCTATCCGACCAATGATGGCATTACCATGATTGTGGCCGCCTGCGCCGGAACTCGTCACAGAAAAGGACGATCGGATGGATCTGCTCGCTCGGATCAAGGAGGAGATGCTGCCCCTCGCGGCCTTACTCGGCATCGAGTTCACCAGCGCCTCGACCGATAGGATCGTCGCGCGAATGACCGTGCGCGAGGATCTCTGTACCCGCCCTGCAGTCCTTCACGGGGGCGCCGTCATGGCTTTTGCCGACACGCTCGGCGCCACCGGCACCATTGTCAACCTGCCCGCCGGTGCGACGACAACGACGATCGAGAGCAAGACGAACTTCATCGTGCCAGCGCCGGTCGGGACACAGGTTATCGGCGAGGCGACACCCGGCCACCGCGGCCGGCGGACCATGATCTGGCAGACACGGGTCACGAACCCGGAGGGCCGGCTGGTCGCACTCGTCACCCAGACCCAGCTCGTCCTCTGAACCGCTCCGGCTGGAGAAGGCCGCGCACCCGTTCAGCCTACTCCAGCACGAAACAGGATTGTTCCGCCTGCCGATGGCGGCAACGACACTGCTGTCCCATCGGCGATCGCCTGATGGGCGAGACCGGCGCCGTCGAGACGCCGGCGCAGCCGATCGAGGCTGGCGACCTCGATCTCGCTGGCGGCGAGATAGGGGGGCGGCGGTCCGGGCGCTATGCCGAACTCGCGGGCGAGAAATTCCGGAGTGGCAAAGCGCAAGGCGCCGCGCTCGAGCGCGATTGTCATAATCGCGCCGTCGCGGCGCGCCGAACGGCCGGTAAATCGGGCAAAGCGCTCCGCCGGCTCGGCCGGATCGGCGGCGGCGATCCATACCGCCGCAAGCGCCTGCGCCCCATTCGGATGGTCGAGATAGGGCCGGCCCCAGATGCTCGGTGTAGTGGGTCAGAAACTGTATGCGTCCCTCGGGCATCGAACCGGGGGCGATGCGAGCGATCGTAAAGCGAGCCTCCTCCTCGCCCTTATCGGTTGCGACCGGTCGGCGCATGTCGACGAGCGGCAGCACCGGGAACCCTGCGGCAGCCAGCCGATCATGCTCGGCTGCTGCATCGGCGCTGCTGAACGCTGCGAGATGCAGCCCGACATGATGCGTCAAACGCTCGTTCAGCTGCCGCGCCAGCGGCGTATCGGCGACGGCGGCGAGGATTTCGACATAGCCACGGCGGAACATTGCGCAACGGTTGCCGGTACCCGCCGCGACCGGCTTGCCATCGACCCGGTTGGTTTGGGCGGTGAACGGGGTCAGGCGGAAGCCGCACTGCTCCAGGGCTGCAGCCGCCGGGTCCATATCCGGCACGAAGTGGGCGACATGGTCCAGAAACACTGCGCCGGGCTCGGGCAATTGACCAACCATCGCAGGGTTCCCCCATGTGCACTCCACCCCGGCATCAAACCCTCGTTCAAAGATTTTGCCAAGTTGGCTGAGGCGGCATCCCGCCCCTTGTTCTTTGATGACGCTCTTCCAAAATTGAGCGGTCGGGGCGCGCTGCGGGAGCACAATCGCTTCCGGCTGAACATTTGCTTTAACGATAGCAGCGATCTCGCATGGCGTTGACCTTTACCCGGCTCTCGATTTCCACCCGCAAGAAGCTGGCCTCGATCCTGCTGGCGGTGGCTATTTTCGCGTTCCTCGCCGGTCTGGTCACCGTAGTGGAAGGCCGCCCGGCGATCTTTGGTGTTCTCAACGCCATTTTCGTCGGCACCGGCGTCGGCCTCTTCGAACAGTTTTACGTGCAGAGCTCGCGCGGGCGGTGGTTTCGCGGCATCCACCCGCTGTTATCGATCCTTATCTATACGATCGTGGTTTCCGTGCTGTTCGTCGCCGCCACCAATTTCTCTCATCTGCTGCTGCGGGGGGTATATCCCTCACCGGTCCCGTACAAGCGATTGCCGTTCGTGTTGCCGAGGGTGATCGCAATTGCCGTCGTCGGCATCGTGGTGATGCGGGCGGTCCATTTCATCGGAATCGACACCTTGTTTCATTTGATGATCGGGACTTATCACCGTCCGGTGATCGAAAAGAAAGTCATCGTGTTTCTGGATATCAACGATTCGACCAGCTTGGCCGAGCGGCTGGGCGCAATGCAGATAAAGTCGCTGGTCGGCAAGTTTTTGTTCGACATTTCCCGGTTGGTTACCGATCACGGCGGCGAAATCTATCTCTACAAAGGCGACGGTTTGATAGCGCTGTGGGATTGGCAGGAAGCGATCCGATCGGGCAAGATATTACGGGCGATCGACGCGATATTTGCCAATGTCCAACGAGAGCAGGGAGAATATCGACGGCAATTTGGCGTCGTTCCGACTTTCCGGATCGGGGTCCACGGCGGCGATGTCGTGGTCAGCGAGCAAGGCGACACCAAGCGGTCGATTGGTATCTATGGAATTACGATAAACATTGCCTCGCGTATGGAGGAGGCGGCAAAAGCACACGGTGTTTTATGCGCGATCTCTGGCGATGTCGCGCAAGAGCTTGCCGAATCCGAGGACCGGCTGCGACCGATCGGCTCGGAAAAGATCAAGGGAATTTCCGCAGAGCTGCCGATTTTCCAATATCGCGTTGCTGGTGAACCGGTCGCCGTTCCGGCCGAAGAAACATGGAATTTGCGTTCGGGCGAGAGGTCCGGTCTCCGTCTTGGACATTCGTGAGAACCCGCCGTCCATTCTGAGCGGTACCTGGCCGCACTGATCAAAGCGCTTTGCGAAACGTCAGATTGATCCGGTGATGGCCGGTCAGCGGATCGTAGGCGTCGGCAAGCGGCGCCACCCCATGATAGACGAGCCGGGACGGTCCGCCCCACACGACGACATCGCCGCTTTCGAGCCGGATGCGCCGAGGCCGGTCGCCACGGCGGTTGCCGCCGAACAGGAATATCGCCGGCACACCAAGCGAGACCGACACGATCGGCGCCGTGAAATCGCGCTCGTCCTCATCGCGATGCAGGGACAGCCGTGCTCCCGGCTCGTAGCGGTTGACCAGGCAGGCATCGGGCTCGAACCCCGCGAACCCTGCCGCTGCCGCAGCACGCGCGGCCAAGGAGCGAAACGAAGCCGGCATCGCCGGCCAAGGCTCTCCGGTCGCCGGATCGATCGGATCATAGCGGTAACCAGTTCGCTCCGTCACCCAGCCCACCCGACCGCAATTGGTCATCGTCACCGACATCCGCCAGCCGCCAGGTGTCACCATGTGGCGGAACGGGGCAGCGGCGGCGATCTGGTTCACCACCCCGAGCAGATCCGCTCCCTCCGGGCGTGCGAAGCCGCGGAGCAACACCGCCCCCCCGGCAAGCGCCTTGCTGCTTTCGCACGACACGCCGCCGCTCAATAGATCGCCAATCGCGGCCGGACGGCGGTTCATCACCCGAGCGGTATCGCGCGCAACGCCGTCGTCTCTTGACGCGCGGCTTTTGCTTGATCGAAGTGCGGGTCGCGTCTGCGGCCATCGGCGTCCTCCTCGCGCCGCACCCGCCGACGCGGGCCCCTCCCTATCCCCCATACGGAACAGGGAGGGGTGAGGGGCAGCGCTAGTTCAGCCGCAGGCGACTGCGTAGACGTCGCGCACGCCCTCCGGCAGGCGATGCTCGTGCCAGCTGCGCCCGCCATCTTGGGTGCCGAACACCTGGCCGAAGCGGGATACCCCGTAGACCTGATTGGCGTCGTGTGGGTGCACCGCGACGCCCATCATCGTCGCCTCGGCCTTGACCCCATGGTCGAAGCGCTTCCAAGTCTGGCCGACATCGTCGCTGCGATAGATCGCCCCGTCGGTGCTACGCGCCGCTGGGCTGAGGCAGGCGTACATGACCTTTGGGTCATGTGGCGAGACGCGGATGTCGCGCCCATAAGTCAGCGGCGAGAAGCGGCCGATCTCCATGTCCTGCCAGCTCTGGCCCTTGTCGTTGCTGCGGAACAGGCCCATGCGGTTGGCGAGAAATACGGTGCCGGGCGCCGCGGCACTGCAGGCCAGCGCGTGACCATCGAGCATGCCTTCGATCTCGGTCTGGCTGCCGATCCGGCTGCGATATTTCGGCTGTTCGCAGAAGCGGATCAGATCGGCGGTGCAATCTTCCCAGCTCTCGCCGCCATTGCGGCTGCGCATCGCCCCGTTGGCTTCGAGGGTCGCGTACACGTCGTCGGGCGAGTTGGGATCGACATCGAGGCGCATGACTCGACAGGCAAACGCCATGATGACGCGATCCGGCAGGCCAGGATCAGCCATTTTGCGCCAGGTGTCCCCGCCATCGTCACTGCGGTAGACCCCGGGCGGGGTGGCGCCGGCATAGATGATCCGCGGGTTCTTCGGATGGATGCAGATCGACCAGATATCCGCCTCCGGGTCGGGCAGGCTGAGCCGCTCCCAGCGATCGCCACGATTGGTGCTGCGGAACGTGCCCTTGGTGGTCCCGATATAGACGGTATCCGGATGGTCGGGATGTACCGTGATCGCGTGGACCTCTGCCCCATCGGGCAGACCGCCCGTCAGGTGTTGCCAGCCAGTGTCGCCGGTCGCCTGGCGATAGATACCGCCGCGCGTCCCCTCCATCGTAGCCGCCGCGCCGGCGTAAACATGTGTAGCCGCCATGATCTCCTCCCTTGGCTGAAACCTGGCGCCGATCATACGCTTCCGCCGCGACTTGTCGCAAAGCTTTCCCGCGAGACATTGCACCGCCGGTCGCGCCCGAGCGGCGCAGTGGAACGGCCGAGTGGCCCATCGGCTCGAGCTGGGTCGGGCGGCGGGCGGGCGCGGAGCCCCCGGGTAGCGCGGCGCTCGACCGATGCCGGCGCCAATTCCCGTGAGCCGGGAAAATAACCGGGAATCTTGTCGATTTAGCCTTTCTGCGGCTGTTCGGCCCTGAAAACAGCATTGATTTGTCAATGGGTTGCGGGCGAATTCCCGTGGCGAAATAACCGGGAACTTTTTGCCCCCGAACCGGGAGAATATTCGGCGTAACCGGGAAATAGACGGGAACGGAAGATCGCAACTGCATTCTCAATCAACGGCTCCGTTTCTGATCTGTTCGCGCCCAAATATGGGGTGTGCCGCTCAACTTGGAAAGAGGATCGACCACCAGGCGTAGGCGATCCGCCATTTTGGCCATAGGCGCTACTCAGCTGTCTCATCAGGGAGGCGCCGCGAACGGAGGAGTTTCATCATCAAACTGCGCGGCAGACGCGCGAAGGAGGCGGCTTGCAGCCGCCGTACTAATCTGCTTGCGGCACAGCTTTAACGCCTCGGGACTTCGATGCCGAACGCGTTTGCGGCAAGCCTCGCGTTTTCGCTTGCATCGGCGCAATCCGCATACCCTGAATCAAGCAGCTTTTCTGCCGAATATCGGCAGCGCGGGAGGGTGCCAGTCATGGATTTCGCCGACAGTCCGGAGCACGCGGTCTTCCGCGCCGAGTTCCGCGATTGGCTGGAAGCCAATCTACCGGCCGAGATCAAGGTCGACGACGCTGCCGACCAACGGGTGGCGCCCTATCGCGATATTCTCGAAAAGCGCATCGCCTGGCAAAAAAAGATGCATGCGGCCGGCTGGGTCGGGATCTCCTGGCCCAAGGAATACGGCGGGCGCGGCGCCAATTTTATGCAGCAGGTCATTTTCGACGAAGAGTATTTCCGCGCCCGCGCCCCCGTGCTGCCGGGGGCGAGCGCGATCAACCTGCTCGGTCCGACTCTGATCCAGTGCGGCACCGAGGCGCAGAAAAAGCGCCATCTGCCGCGCATTCTTGCCGGCGAGGAGCGGTGGTGCCAGGGCTTTTCCGAGCCCGGCGCCGGCGGCGACCTTGCGAGCCTGCGCACACGCGCCATCGATCAAGGCGATCATTTCCTGGTCAACGGGCAGAAGGTGTGGACCTCGGGCGCCCATTTCGCCGATTGGTGCTTCCTACTGGTGCGTACCGATCCCGAGGCACCCAAGCATCACGGAATTTCCTATCTGCTAGTCGATATGAAGACGCCGGGGGTCACCGTCCGCCCACTGGTGCTGCTCAACGGCCACCGGCATTTCAACGAAGTTTTTTTTGAAGATGCGAAAGTCCCGAAGGAGAATCTGGTCGGCGAGCTGAACGAAGGCTGGAAAGTCGCGATCACGACCTTGATGTTCGAGAGGAGCGGCGCCGGCGGGCGCGACCATGCTGCCCAGATTGCTCGCCTCGCGGAATTGGCCAAGCAATTCCCGAACCGCCAGGAGCCGGCCTGGAGCGAGAGCCACATCCGTCAACAATTGGCTCAGCTCGCAATCGACGTGAAGGCGCTCCAGGTGACACGATTGCGCGGGCTGACGCGGCGCCTGCGCGGCGAGGCGCCAGGGCCGGAAGGCTCGATCCTGAAGCTGTTCGGTTCGGAGTTGGCCCTGCGCATCGCCGATTTCTCGTCGACCCTGCTCGGCCCCTACGCGACGGTCGACGCCGCGACCGAGGCGGTGCCCGACGCCGCGCGCTGGCACCACCGCGTGCTCGGCGCCCGCCAATACACGATCGCCGGCGGCACCAGCGAGATCCAGCGCAACATCATCGGCGAGCGTGTCCTCGGCTTGCCGAGGGGGTGAGACGCTGCCGGGACCCGTGGATGATCAGAATAAGCTCCATCATATTTTCGGCAACCCGGACCACAATCTCGATGCGCTCGTGGACCAATTCGGAAACCGGGAATTAGCGCTCAGCGCTATCGTCGAGGCAGTGGACCGAGAATATCGCGCTGGAAGACTTATCTGCGATGCACTCGGCCGGTATAGACAGGCATTAGAGGTCGGAGGTCATCTGGTGACAGTGGGTGGGAGAATTGTCAACGGCCTCGTCCGCGTTGGATCGGCTTGGATCAGGCCGTTAGGAACTGGAAACTCCGATGATTAGGCTCTGTTCACCCGAACTGCGCATAATCCGCACGATGCTGATCAAGGAGTTCGGGTCGGCCTCGCCGCCCCTTGATCAGATCGCATCCCTCGAATTTGATATTCGCCATATGACAGGCACCGGTTACTTTGCCCACTTCACGAATCCAGAGCAATTTCCGCGTATAGATAAGGTCAATACTGAGTTATCGGAAGACCTCCACACGTCCCTGGACGAGCCCGCCGATCTGGTCGCCTTCACATTGTTCATTCGAGATGGTTTCCTAAGTTCGTTCGAGGGCTACACCTTCGGCGACGTCGGGTGGCCGACCGAACCGATGGAAAACTGGTTAGTTTTTAACGAGCATCGCGAGAGATTCACGCCCCGAGAGCTCTTCTCTATGGGCCGTCGACGCAGCGCAATATTTGACTACACATTCAGCGAGGCAGCTTGATGGCTCGTAGAGCTCGCCTTCTACAAAATGACAGCAAATTCGCTATAATAGCACTAGCGGCTCAGGTTGAGCTCTCGTCCGCCTTTCAGACCGTTGGTCCATCGGGCTTGTCGGTATCGACGACGGCCCCGATCCTATTCGACGAAAACTGGAAGTTGTGGCTCGGCTCGATTAGAGAAAATCATCTAACTGACGCAAATTTGTTCTTAGTAACGGAAGCGCCCTCAACCACATTGAGCACCTTTGACCAAGAAAATGCTAAGCTCAAGAGAGATGTTTATTGGTTCTATTTGGGAATTTTGTTGTCGGCTCGATTGACGACGTTTGATGATCCATTGCTGCTCACCGGGGCAACGCGAGATGGCCGTTCCGACGTGCGCGAAATCGGGACCGTTACGGGAGCGGAGCCCATCCCGGGGCTTCGCCCGCAACCGGTGACGGCGGATAGCTTGGGTAGAGCCGGCGAGATAGCCTTGGCGCTGCGAGAGTGGGCCGAAGCTGGGGGATCGTGGCATTTCAATCACGTCCTGCAGATCTATGCTTCTGCACGGGCAAGCCCAGATCCTCTTGAGCGGATCCACCAATTTTCGCGTTGTGTCGAGGGGCTAATTTCTGGGGAGACGAAGAGGCACTTCATCGCCCGGACTGAGACTTTTATCGGGGCGAACTGGCAAAAGGAGATGGGTAGCATCTACGACGTACGCAGCGCGGCGGAGCATCTACGCGAATACGAGATCCTGGAGCCGGCCAGCCGGTCCAGCCGCGAGGATCTTCTCTGGAAGGCCGCGCTTATGGAACACCTGTCCCGGCATTGTGTAGGGCACGTCTTGTTGACCAAGTCGCTCTGGTCGCATTTCTCAAGTCCTGCCGCCCTTGAACGTTTCTGGAAGCTGTCGTCGGCCGACCGCAGTAAGTTATGGGGACCTCCGATCGACCTATCATCGGACCTGGCCGAATTTCATACACAATACATTAGAGATGAGGATCTAGGTCTGAAATGAGGTTCGAGAGCCTCAGAGTAAGAGCAAGACGCATGACGCGGCGAAACAAGTGGTGCCTTAGCCGGCAGAGTTAACGGTTGGGAGCAACCGATGGATATCGGTTTTACGGAAGAGCAGGAATTGCTGCGCGAGACCGCGCGCAAATTCCTCGACAGCGAATGCGATAGCCGCTTTGTGCGAGCGCGCATGGCCGAGCCGGCGGCGGTCACCGACGAATTTTGGAAAAAACTCGCCGACCAGGGCTGGCTCGGGATCGTCTATCCCGAGGCAGACGGCGGCAGCGGGCTTGGCGCTCGTCGATCTGGTCGTATTGATGGAAGAGATGGGGCGCCGGGTCATGCCTGGCCCGTTCCTGTCGACCGTGTTGCTCGGCGGTGCGACGATCGCCGAGGCCGGCGCCTCAGCGCAGCGCCAGGAATGGCTGCCGCGGATCGCCGCCGGCGACGCCAAGGCAGCGCTGGCCTGGACCGAGCCGGCGCTGCGCTGGGACGCTGCTGGGATCGCTATGCCGGCGCGCGAGACGGCTGGCGGCTTCACCCTCTCAGGTACCAAGCTCTTCGTCGGGGACGCGCATCTCGCCGATATCCTCGTCGTTGCGGCGCGCACCCACGACGGCAGCACGATGGAGGACGGCGTCAGTCTGTTCTTGGTGCCGAAGGACACTCCCGGCCTGACCGTCGCCTTGATGCCAACGATCGACGAAACCCGCAAGTTGTGCGAAGTCCGGCTCGACAACGTCGCACTGCCGGCCTCGGCGCTGCTCGGCGAAAAGCACGAGGGCTGGGCGCCGCTGTCGCGGGTCATCGCGCGGGCGACCGTGGCGCTTTGCGCCGAGATGTGTGGGGGCGCGCAGCAGGTGCTCGACATGACCGTCGACTACGCCAAATTGCGCGTCGCCTTTGGCAAACCGATCGGCAGCTATCAGGGTGTCAAACACCAAGCCGCCGATATGCTGGTGGCGATCGAAAACGCCAAGTCGCTGACCTATTACGCCGCCTGGGCGGTCGATCAGGCGACGGAGGAGGCGCCGCTCGCCGTGTCCATGGCCAAAGCCGCAGCTTCCGACATGGCGCGCAAGGTCGCCGGATCAGGCATTCAATTGCATGGCGGGATCGGCATGACCTGGGAGCACGATCTGCAGCTCTATTTCAAGCGCGCCAAAGCAGCCGAGGTCGCCTTTGGCGATGCGACCTGGTACCGCGAGCGGGTCGCACGCCTGATCAACGGCTAGTGGCGCGACGGCGGCCAGACCGGCGATGTCGAGACGCAACAACTTCGACGCGCTGCGCCTGTTGGCGGCGGTTTCGGTGATCTTTTCGCATTCCTTTCTGATCGCCGAGGGCACGCAAAAGCACGAATGGCTGATCCGGCTGACCGGCAATCAGTCGATCCTTGGCCTAACAGGGGTGTTTGTATTTTTTGCGATCAGCGGCTTTCTGGTGACTCAGAGCTTCGAGGAAACCGGAGATCCCCTGCGCTTCCTCGCTAAGCGGGCGTTGCGCATCTTTCCCGGCCTCTTCGTCGCCGCCTTGCTGTCGGCTTTCGTGCTCGCGCCATTCGTCACCACCCTGGAGCCAGGCGCCTATTTCAGCCGGCCTGAGCCGTACCAATACGTCATCGGCAACACCTTGCTCGATCCGACCGTGCACGAATTGCCGGGGGTCATGTTCGTCAACAACCTGGTCGGGCTCGAGATCAATGGTTCGATGTGGACGTTGCGCCTCGAATTCATGATGTACCTGATGGTCCTCGGGCTAGGCGTGACGCGGCTGCTGACTTTGCCCGTGTCGCTGCTGATGCTGGCGCTCGGTCTCGCCTGCCTGCATTTCCACGCGCTTGACGTGCTGGGCGGTTGGGGCTGGCTGCTCGGCTTTTTCGCAGCCGGCATGGTCCTCTACAAATTGCGCGCGACCCGCATCTTCGACGGGCGCGTCGCACTCCTGGCGTTGGCAGGCCTCGTCCTCAGCGTACCATTGCGCGAGTTCATTCCATTGTTCCCGCTGTTCGGCTGCTATTTGGCGCTGTGGCTCGCCCTAAACCCGGCCTTGCCGGTGATCCCGGCGGCGCGTTTCGGCGATCTCTCCTATGGCCTCTACATCTATGGCTGGCCGGTCGAGGCAGGCGGTGATCTGGTCTCTCGGGCGGCCGCGCCTTATGGTGGCAGGTATTCGCAATCGCCTTGCCGGCGACTGCGGCAATCGCTTTCCTATCCTGGCACCTGATCGAGCGGCCGGCATTGCGGCTCAAGCCGGGCGCACGGTGGCCCGCCGTATTCCCCTCTTCCGCCGCCCCGCAACGGGCATGATCTGGCGCCGGCTCGTCGAGAGGCTGGCGTCGGGGATCAGTCCGCCGCTAGTATGCCCGCCATCAACAACCGATTGCCTGGGAGGGGCAGCGATGCGGGTGCACAACCTCTATGCCGACGCAAACGGCCAGTCGCATTGGCGCGACGTTGAAATCGAGTGGGTCGAGGAGACCCCGGGAGGCAAGCTGTCGAAGCGCCTGCCGGCGACCGGTATCATCTTCCGCGAGGTGCCGCCTACCTACGATCTCGACTGGCATCCGGCACCGCGACGGCAATACATCATCAATTTCGACGCCGGTGTCCAAATCACGGCAAGCGACGGCGAGGCGCGCAAGATCGGCGCCGGCGAGGTGGTGCTGGTCGAGGACACGACCGGCAAAGGACATCTGTCCAAGGCGCTGGACGGCAAGATCCGCAACTGCATCTTCGTCCCTGTCGAATAACGGAGGCTCAAGTGAAGCTAGTATACTTCGATGACTACAAGCTGGGCGTGGTCAAGGGCGATCGCGTCGTCGACGTGTCGCAAGTCGTGCGCGACATTCCGCACACCGGCCCGGGCGATCTGATTAATGGGCTGATCGCCCGGTTCGACCAATACAAGGGCAAGCTCGAAGACGCGGCGGCAAGCGGTCAGGGTGTGCTGTTGTCGTCGGTCAAGCTGCGCGCTCCGCTGCCAAAGCCGGACAATATCGATTGCATGGCGGTCAACTACATGGAAGACGGCACCCGCAGCGCGCCGGCGCCGATCAATGCGTTCCAAAAGACTGCAAACGCGATCTGCGGACCAGGCGACACGATGGTATTGCCCGATGCGCCGGCGACGATCTTCGAGGGCGAGGCCGAATTGGCCCTGGTGATCGGCAAAAAGGCGAGCAACGTCAAAGCCGCCGACGCGATGGACTACATCTTTGGCTATACCTGCTTTATCGACGGCTCGGCGCGCGGCCTGCCCGCCCCCGGCTTTTTTGCCATGAAGTCGCGCGATACCTTCGCCCCGATCGGGCCCTGTATCGTGACCACGGACGAAATTCCGGACCCGCAGAAATTGCAGATCCGGCTGTCGAACAATGGCACTTTGATGCAGAACTTCAACACCAGCGACATGGCGCACAAGATCCCCCGCTGCATCGAGTGGCTGAGTTCGGTCCACGCTCTAGAGCCGGGCGACATCGTCGCCACGGGGACCAACCACCGTGGTCTGAACCCGTTCATGGATGGCGACAAGATCGAGCTCGACATCGAGGGCGTCGGCAAACTCGCATTTAACGTGAAGGACGATCTGAAACGTACCTGGGAGCGGCGGACGCGGCTGCAGATGCACGAGCAGGCGGCGCAAAAAACCGCCGGCGCCTATCCCGACATCACGCCGCAAGTTTCGGGCAAATACGCCAAGTCGGGCTGACCGCGAGGACAGTCACGTTCAAAGTCGTCATGGCCGGACTTGTTCCGGCCATCCGCGCGCTTATTCGAAAAATAGGCGTGGAGCACCACCACAGGGGTTTACCTGTCCGCGCTCTCAAATCCGCCGGCCTTGTTCAAGGTAGCGGAAGCGCTACTCTACGAAGGACGAAAGAACCATGGCCGCCTCCGGTTTCGCCTACAGCCATCTGTTCACCAAGGACCTGCCGCCGGCGGCGCCGCGCTGGACCGGCTTTCCCAAATACAATTTTATCGGCGGCCACAACGATCCGGAGCATGTCCCGGCTGCAGCGTTGGCCGCTGCAGCGGCGGCGGTGCTGCGGCGCGACGGCGCCGACCTCGCGCTGTACAACCCGCATGGCCCGCAAGGTTTCCATGGCATCCGTGAATTCGTCGTCGGCAAAGTCGCGGGGCGGGGCATCCATTGTTCGCCCGACGAGGTGCTGATCACTTCCGGGTCCGGCCAGGGTTTGGACCTGGTCAATCGGGTACTGCTGGAGCGTGGCGATACCGTAATCCTTGAGGAATTCACCTACGGCGGGGCGCTGACCAAGCTCCAGCGTTGCGGCGTCAAGGTGGTCGGCGCGCCGCTCGACGACGACGGGCTGCGCATCGACGCGCTTGGGCAGATCCTCGACGATCTGAAGCGCACAGGAACCGTGCCGAAATACATCTATACGATCCCGACGGTGCAGAACCCGACCGGCTCGATCCTGCCGCTTGAGCGCCGCCGGGAGCTGCTCGGCCTCGCCAAGAAATCACCGCGTGCCGATCTTCGAGGACGAGTGCTATGCCGACCTAACCTGGAGCGACGGGGTGCCGGCAGCAATCTATTCGATGGACCCGAGCCAAGTGATCCATGTCGGCTCGTTCTCGAAGACATTGTCGCCGGCATTGCGCCTGGGCTACGTCGTCGCCGATTGGGAGGTCATGAGCCGCCTCGTCGGCTGCAAGCGCGAGACCGACAGCGGCACCGGTGCGCTTGAGCAAATGGTCGTCGCCGAGTATTTCTCGCAGAACTTCACTGAGCATGTCGGTGAGTTGAACGGCGTGCTGAAAGAAAAGCTCGACACGATGGTCGACGCTCTCGAACGCGAATTCGGCACCACGGTCGAAAAAATGTGGCGGCCGAAGGGCGGCATCTTTTTGTGGATCAAGCTCCCCGACCGGATCGACGTGACCAAGCTGGTGGCGCCCGCCGCCAAAGAAGGGCTGGTCTTCAACCCCGGTCCCGAATGGTCGTGCAATCCGGCGGAGACTAAGGCGCACATGCGGCTCTGCTTTGCGTTGCCGTCGAAAGACGTGATCCGCAGGGGTGTCGCCACCCTGGCGCGCGTTTGCTACGAGCAAACTGGCCTACCCGAGCAAAGCGCCAACATTCGCCGCAGCCCATGAACGGCGGGCGGCACCGGTTGGTCTCCCATACATTCATTTGATCAGGTTGATCTGGTTCTCGCTGAGTGCGGGGAGCCGCCCTCGGGAGAAATCGCCCACAGCAGGAACTTGCGCAGCGCCGCCGCGGTTCCGGCGTCGGGCTGGCGGGTCGAAACCACGGCGTATTCGTAATTGATCAGCAGGTAGGTATTGTCGCCGGTCGCAAACACGAGGCTCAAGCGCTGGTCCGGCGGCGTACGTGGGTCGAGCACCGAGGCACCGGCCGTGATCCTCTCCGGCGTCGGCAACACGAGTTTGCCGTTCTGATTCTTCAGCATCGCGGTGCCGAGCCCGATCTTGGCGATCGCGTCGCGAAAGCTGATGCCGAGATAGGCGACCGAATAGGGCGTCGCGGCCGCCGTTTTCACTATGCCATATGCCATCGTTGCCGGTGGCGCTGAGTTCAGCGGAGACGTCAGGCCACGCGACGCTGGCAAGGCATGCTCGGCCACCATCAAAGGAGAATCGCGCGAATGTGTGCTGCCACTCGTCAGATGCACCTCGGCGTGTTCGTACTCGGCACCGGCAACCATTCGGCCGGCTGGCGCTACGAGGGAGCCGCGGTCAGCAACAACGATCTGTCCGTCACCACGGAAATCGCCCGCATTGCCGAGCGCGGAAAATTCGACCTGTTATTCATCTCCGACGGGTTGGTCATGGACGCAGGAGACCACCCTTCGTTTCTGTGCCGCTTCGAGCCGACCACCCTGATCTCGGTGCTCAGCGCCGTGACCCGGCATATCGGGCTCGGCGCCACGGTCTCGACCAGCTATGGCGAGCCCTATCACGTCGCCCGCACCTTTGCCTCGATCGACCATATCAGCAATGGCCGCGCCGCGTGGAACGTGGTCACCAGCGCACAGCCTAAAGCCGCGCTCAATTTCAGTCGCGAGCGGCAGATGGACCACAATCTGCGGTACGAGGTCGCCAACGAATTCGTCGATGTCGTCAAAGGGCTGTGGGATTGCTGGGACGACGATGCGATCGTCGCTGACAAGGAGTTGGGTGTCTATATCGACGCCGAGCGGGTCCGGCCGTTGGACCACAAGGGGCAGTTCTTTCAGGTCCGAGGGCCGATGAACATCGCCCGCTGCCCGCAGGGCCATCCGGTCATCATCCAGGCCGGCGGGTCGCCCTCGGGGCTCGAACTCGCGGCGCGGACCGCGGATGTCGTCTTTTCGGTAGTGCAAGAGCTCCAGAGCGCGAAGGCGGCCTATGCCGATCTGAAGGGCCGGCTTGATAGATACGGGCGCGCACCCGAAGCGCTGGCGGTTCTGCCGGGAATGATGCCGATCATCGGCGATACCGATGCCGCGGCGAAGGACAAGCTGTCGCTGTTGCAGGGCTGGCTGACCCCCACCAACGCCGCGGTCCTGGTCAGCGGCCGGATCGGCTACGACGTCTCGGGCTTTCCGCTCGACGGGCCGGTGCCTGCGCCGCCGCCGAGCGAGGGCGGCCGCACCTTCTCGCGCGTGCTGTTCGAGACTGCCCGGCGCGAGAACATGACCTTGCGCGACCTCTACAATTTGACCGCCGCGGCGCGCGGTCACTGGGTTGTGTGCGGCACCCCGCAACGGATTGCGGACACGCTCGAAGAATGGTTCGTCGACGGGGCGGCCGACGGGTTCAATATTTTGCCGCCCTATTTCCCCGGCGGGTTTGCCGATTTCGTCGATCTCGTCGTACCCGAATTGCAGCGCCGTGGTCTTTTTCGCCGCGAGTATCAGGGGACGACATTGCGCGACCATCTCGGCCTCGCCCGCGTCACCGTGCCCGCGGCCCCGCCGGCGGCGAAGGCTTCGTTGAAAGCGCTGGGGGGCCGGGGGAGGCCGTAGTGTTCGCGCAGCGTGGCGCCGATATATTCGGTGCGGAACAGGCCGCGGCGCTGCAGTAGCGGGATGACCTCGGTGCTGAAGACGTCGAGCTGCACGGGCAGCAAGCGGCGGCATGATGTTGAAGCCGTCCGCGGCGCCGTCTGGTGAACCAGTCCTCGATCAGATCGGCGATCTGCTCGGGCGTGCCGGCGGCGACGTAATGGCCGCGGGCGCCGGCGAGGTAGCCGAGCAATTGCCGCAAGGTCAGCCGGTCGCGCCGCACCAGGTTCAGGATCACCTCGGTCCGGCTGCGCGCCGCCTCGACGGTGTCGGGGTCGGGAAAATCCTCGGGCGACAGCGGGCGGTCGAGCGGCAGGTGCGAGAAATCGTGCCCGCCGAACCGGTTGGAGAGCCGCTTGCGTCCGACCTCGGGGTCGGTCAGATCGTTGACCTCGCGCGCCAGGCGCTGCGCCTCGGCTTCGGTCGCGGCGATCATCGCGCTGAGCCCGGGCAGGATCAGCACCTGTTCGGGGTTGCGTCCCTCGGCCGCCGCCAGCGCCTTCAGATCGGCATAGAATTCCTGCGCCGTCGCCTTTTCGACATGCGCGGTGAAGACGGCGTCGGCATGACGCGCCGCAAAGCGGCGGCCGGTGTCGGACGATCCCGCCTGGACCAGCACCGGCCGGCCCTGCGGGCAGCGCGGCAGGTTTAAGCGGCCCGGCCACCTGGTAGAAATCGCCGCGATGGTTGATCGGCCGGATGCGGTCCGCCCGCGCGTATTGCCCGCCGGTCCTCGGTCGTCGATGACCGCGTCCTCGGCCCAGCTGTCCCACAATGCCTTGACCACGGTCATGAATTCCTCGCCGCGGGCATAGCGGTCGGCGTGGCTGACCTGGCCCGCGCCGCCGAAATTGCGCGCCGCGGTGGCGAGCCACGAGGTGACGATGTTCCAGGCGGCGCGGCCGTTGCTGATATGATCGATCGAGGCGAACTGGCGCGCGAGGTTGAACGGCTCGGTATAGGTGGTCGACGCCGTGGCGATCAGCCCGATCCGGCTCGTCGAGACCGCTATCGCCGCCAGCACGGTGATGGGTTCGAGCCAGGTGCGCGCCGCCTGCGCCACGTCCCCGCCGAGCGCCAGCTGATCGGCGAAGAAGATCGAGTCGAACAGCGCCGCCTCGGCTCGCTGCGCCAGATCCTGGTAATAGCGGATGTCGGTCAGCGCCAATGGCGAGGAGTCCGGGTGCCGCCACGACGCCTCATGGTGCCCGCGGCTGTGGATGAACAGGTTCAGGTGCAACTGCCGCTGCATCGGGCGTATCCTTGGTTGTGCTGGCTGGCCGGTCAGCTCCGGCTGGCCCCGATATGGGCGACGGCTTCGATCTCGACCTTGAGCGACGGGTCGGCCAGTGCGGCCACCTGCACCAGGGTCGAGGCCGGGAAATTGCCGGTGAAAAATTCGCGGCGGGCCTGCCACACCTTTTCGCGCTGTGTGATGTCGGTGACGAAGATCGTGACCTTCATGACGTCGGCCATGGTGCCGCCGGCGGCCTCGACCAGATAGCGGATCTTGGTGAAGATGGCCTTGGCCTGGACGTATTCATCGCCGGCGGCCTCGCTGCCGCGCGCGGTCATCCCGGCGATATAGGCGAAGCCGCCAGCCACCAGGCAGTTCGACCAGGTGCCGGGTTGCGGCTCGGGCACTTCGGAGCTCGTGGCGCGGGTGATATTGCTCATGGGCTGCTCCCTTAAAGAGCCTCAGCTTAGTCCGCCGCCAAACCGGCTGAAAAGCACCTCGACGGCCGGCCCAGCCCACCAGCGGGTTTCGCCCACCTGGCGGCTGGCGGTAGCGGTTGACAAATTCCGGAGCGGGGGTCAGCAATTCGGGCGGCGGTTGCGCCTGTTGGAGGAACAATGCTTTCAGAAACCACCCTCGCCACCTATCGGCGCGACGGGTTTGTCGTGCTCCCCGATATCCTGACGTCAAGCGAGGTGGAGGCCCTGCGCCGAGTCACCGACGGGTTCGTGCAGGGCGCGCGCTCGGTCGCCGCCAATAACGAGATTTACGACCTCGAGGATTCGCATTCCACAGCCGAGCCGCGGGTGCGGCGGATCAAGACCCCGCATCTGCATCACCCCGAATACGCGCGGGCCGCCCGCCATCCGAAAATCGTCGCGGTGCTGAAGGATTTGTGGGGCACGGTGCGCTTTGATACCGGCAAGCTGAACATGAAATCGGCCGGCTACGGCGCGCCGATCGAATGGCACCAGGATTGGGCGTTCTATCCACATACCAACGAGGACCTCGCCGCGGTCGGGATCATGCTCGACGATTGCGAGATGGGGAACGGGCCGATGATGGTGGTCCCCGGCAGCCACCGGGGCCCGATTTATGACCATCACGGCCCAGACGGACGGTTTTGCGGCGCGATCGACCCCAACGCCTGCGATATCGGCATTTCGCGGGCGATGCCGTGTCTCGGCAAGGCCGGCTCGATCACCGTGCACCATGTGCGCGCGGTACACGGCTCGGCGACCAATTTCTCGGGCAAGGAACGCCGGTTTCTGCTGTTCCAATATCGCGCTGCTGACGCCTGGCCATTGCTCAGCTTCAAGGATGGGATCGAGAAATTCGACGAGCTGCTGCTCGCCGGCGAGCCGACCTTGATGCCGCGCCTCGCCCCGGTGCCGGTCCGCTTGCCACTGCCCCCGGCCGAGTATCAAGGCTCGATCTACGAGAACCAGCGCGCCACCGGCCGGCGGTTCTTCGCGACCGCGGCGGAACAGCAGCAGGTCGCGGCTGCCGCCGAATAGCGGCGATACCGTCCGACCGCGGGGAGTCGCTAAGCCCGCGCTTCCAGAATCATGTTGAACGGCGTTTCAGTGGCGCGGCGGACATTGCGGAAGCCGCCGGCGGTGATGACCTCGCGCAATTTGGCCTCGCCGGCCTGCGCGCCCAACGCCGCGCCGACTTCCTGCGACAGCGAGGTCGGGACGCAAACCATCGTCGAGCCAGCGTAGATAGATCCGGCCGATCGGGTTCAGATTGTCTTCGAGCTTGTCGCCGGCCATCGGCTCGACGATCATCCACGTGCCGTCGGGCTTCAGCGACTGCCGGACATGCGCCGCCGCGCCGGCCGGATCGCCCATGTCGTGCAGGCAGTCGAAGAACGTGACGAGATCGAAGTCTTTTTCCGGATAATCCTTTGCGGTTCCGACCTCGAATCGGCGATTCGCCGCTGACCCCATGTTCACGGGCGTGGGCCTGAGCGTGCTCGATCGAACTCGGATGAAAATCGTAGCCGATGAATTGCGAGTTCGGAAAGGCCTTGGCCATCATCACGGTCGGACCAGCCATGGCCGCACCCGACATCGGCGACCTTGGCGCCCCGCTCCAGTTTGGCGACGACGCCATCGAGCGCCGGCAGCCAGTTGCTGACCAGATTGTTGTGGTAGCCGGGGCGGAAGAACCGCGCCACCGCGCAGAACAGGCAGCTCGCCTGATCGCCCCAAGCTACGCCCCGCGCCCGTCTTGAACGCCGGCTGACCTTTGGTTGGTTGTCGAGGAACGCGGCCATGAACATCGAATGCGCCGAGCATGTAGACCGGGCTATCCTCGATCGCAAACACCATGGCCTGCTCAGGCGGCAGTGTGAATTTCTGCGTCGCCGGGTCATAGGCGACGATAGTTCGACGCGGCCTGATGCGACAGCCACTCGCGCAGATAGCGCTGGTTGACGCCGGCCGCGGCGGCAAGTTCGTCCACCGTCATCGGGCCGCCGCTCATGCAGGGTCTTGTAGAGACCGAGCGCGTCACCGATGCGAACCAAGGCGACGCTTGCCGCGCCGCCGAGGTCCGCCAGCATCTGTCCAACAAATTGATGTAGTTTGGCTTCGTCGACCATTTTTCGACCTCCCATAGTTAATATTGTTGTAAGCTTTAGTCCCGCAGTTGCCACGCATCGTCAATGCCGCGCAATCATCCATCTCGACATGTGTGACCCCGAAATCGTCGAAGGGCTCGGACGTCACCGCGAAAGCCGAAGCCTTCGTAAAACGGCACCAGATGGCGCTGCGCGCGCAACACCGATGCGCCGCCCCGGGTACTGCGTCCCGACACAGGCCGAGGGCGCACTTCATCAACAACCGTCCCAGCCCCCGCCCGCGCAGATGCGGGGCAAGCGCCACCCGGCCGAGGCTGACTGACGGCGGCCCGGGCATCGGCGCCAAGCGGAGATAGCCGCCGAGCACGCCCGCTTCACGCAGCAGCAGATGCCGTGCGGTCTGGTCGAGGCCGTCGAGGTCGGGATAAGGCGATCCCTGCTCGACGACGAAGATGTCCTGGCGGAATCGCAGAACTCGTAGAGTTCCTGCGCCGATAGTTGCTCGAAGCGCCGCCATTCGAACGAGATTTCCGGCGTGATCTCTGGCAAGCTCTTTCTCTCCATCTCTCCAGTGAGGGCAAGCGTCATGCAACCGCGCGACTATGGCCCGTTTCCGTACGCGCCGATCAACGACCGGCCCAAGCTCGAATGGCCGGGCGGCGCTCGGCTCGCGGTGTGGGTCATCCCCAATATCGAGTTCTTTCCGTTGACCAAGGGTATTTCCGGCCATCCTGGCATACCGGCCGGCAATCCGCCGTCAGTGCGGGCCTGGGCGCAACGGGATTACGGCAACCGGGTCGGCATCTGGCGGATCATGGATGTGCTCAGCAAGCACGGCATCCGCGCCAGCCCGACCCTCAACAGCGACATCTGCGACCATCACCCGCAGATCGTCCGCACCGCGATCGAGCTCGGCTGGGAGATCCTCGGCCACAACCAGACCAACAGCGTATGGCTCGACGCGTTGAGCCCCGAGGAGGAACGGCGCACGATCGCGCACACGCTGTCTCGCATCGCCGAGATGACCGGCAAAAAGCCGCTCGGCTGGCTCGGCATCAGGCCTCGCCGAGACCTGGCACACGCTCGACTTCCTCGCCGAGGAGGGCTGTCTCTACGTCGCCGACTGGGTCAATGACGACCAGCCCTATATGATGGATATCGGCGGCAAGCCGCTGGTCTCGATCCCCTATTCCTACGAGATCAACGACGCGCCGCACTTCAATTACCGAAACGGCACGATCGGCGAGTTCGAGGCGATGATCCGCCGCCAGTTCGACACGCTCTATGCCGAGGGCGCGCAGTCCGGCCGGGTGATGGCGATCTGCCTGCACCCCTATCTGATCGGCGTGCCGCACCGCATCGCCGGGCTCGACTCGGCGCTAGAATATATCCGCGCGCATGACGGCGTCTGGTTCGCCACCGGCGAGGAGATCGTGCGCCACTGGCTGCAGTCGGGCGCGACGTTCTGAGCACGCCGTTACAGCCGCGCGCACCCGGTTGTTACCCGCCGGGGCGGCGATAGTCGACGCTCTTGGCGAGCGCTTGGTCGACTTCCTCGACGGTCAACAACGCCGTGGTCCGGGTGCGCGCCAAGCCCGGCCGCCGATACCGCGATCCCCAGCGCCGCGGCGGTCACATTGTCAGGCAGATCGACGATCACTAGGCGTCGTCAGGGCCGAAGCGCATTGTAGAAGCACTCGACTTTGCCGCCGACGCCCTCGACCGCCGCGGACGACCGCCTGCCTGCGGCCGGAGGCCTTGTCTCGCTGCAAGCCGCGCAGACCTTCCGCTGTGTAAGACGCCGAGATCAGATATTTGGGCATTTCCGCACCTCCCTGAGATCGCCCGCTTTCGCTGACGGGCGCAGCCCGAAGATTACATCGGGCTGATCGCGCCGGCCAGTCTGCCGGTTACGCCCCGCTCGACTGCGCCTTCAGCGCGGCAAGCTCGCGGCGCAGCGCGCGCAACTCGTTGAACTGGGCGGTGACGTCGCGCAGAAAGGCGGCGATCCCGACCATCGCACCGGCATCGTCGTGCACCGGCAGGATGGTGAATTCGATCGAGATCCGTTTTCCGTCCTTGCGCATGGCGGGCACGGCCAGCACCTCGCCTGCGCCATAACGGCTCGCAGCACCCGCCATGACCCGGTGGTAGCCCTCCCAATGACGGGCGCGCTGAGCCTCGGGCACGATCAGGTCGAGGGTTTGGCCCAGCGCCTCGCCTCGGTTCGAAACCGAAGATCCGCGTCGCCGACGGCTTCCAGAACCGGATCTTGCCCTCCCGATCGGCATAGACGACCGCGTCGGGACCATCGGTCGCCAGCCGCTGCACAAACCCGGCCGGCAGCGCGTCGCTCATCTGTTCCTCCAACGGCAATCGCTCACCGGCCGAGGCAGGCGGCAATCGCCGAACAAGGCGCCGCTGGCGGCGAACAAGATCAGCGGATTGAGCCGCGGCCAGCGCAACAGCACGACCGTCGCCACGATCGCCGCCCGCCCATACCGCGCGGCCGCCGGACACCTGCAAAACCGCGAGCCCGCCGGCCAGCACCAGCCCGGCGGCAATTGGCGCCAGGCCGCTGCTCGATTGCCGCCGTGCCAGCGCGAGCCGCGCCACCTTCCCCACATTCGCGCCGCTCCATAGACCAGCAGCGAGGACGGCAGATAGAGCGCCACCGTCGCGGTCAAGCGCGCCTGTCCAGCCCGCGACCTTCCAGCCGATCAGCGCCGACAGCATCGTGCCGGGGCCGGGTGCGGCGCGCGAGATCGCGAACAAATCGGCGAATTCGCGTTGCGTCGTCCAATGGTGGACGCGCGACCGCCTGATGCTCGATCTCGGCCAGCAGCGAGGCGCCGCCGCCGATCGAAAACAACGACAGCGGGCCAAAGACGAAGATCAGCGCCAGCAGTACCCGCCAGTCGTCGGGCATGTCAGCTCCGCCCCGGCCGCTGTACGAGCGCGAGGCCGATGCTCAACCGGCGCCAGGCACAATATGACCGGCAGCATCGGCCAGCGCAGCACGCCGACGGAGAGTACGGTCGCGATCGTGACCAGGATCTGGCCGATCTGCGAGGCGCCGCGCGGCACCAGCACCAGCCCGGTCGCAAAGGTCAGCCCGATCGCCGCCCCTGCCACCCCGTCGAGAACGGCGTGCGCCACCTGGCTGCCGGCGATCCTGGCATATCCCGCGGCCAACGCCGACCACGATCACCAGCGGTCCCGACAGCAGCCCCAACACCGCCGTCAACGCGCCCCAGCCGCCGCGCAGCCTTTGCCCGACCTGGACCGTCAGATTGACCCCGGCCGAGCCCGGCATCAGCCGGCTGAGCCCGACATCCATCAGAAACGTCTGATCGTGATCCAATGCCGGCGCTGCACAAACGCGCGATAGAGCCAGGCCGCGGTGCCGCCGCCAAAGCTGGTCACGCCGAGCCGGAAAAACGCGGCGAAAATCGCCGGCAGGCTGACCCGCGCCGTGCCGTCCGCATGTCGATCAGCTGATTTCGGCCACAGCACCCTTCCGCCCGATCGCCCAGCAGCAAGGTTATCCGCTTGCTCCGACACTGGCGAGCGGCTTTGCGCGCAGATTGACCATTGCCAGACGCGGGTGCGACGCTTTGCGAAACGCATAAGGAACGGCGGGAGAGTCTGGCGATGGAAATCGACGGACGCGAACAGTTCGATGTGATCGTGGTCGGGGCCGGCAATGCCGCGACCTGCGCGGCGCTGTCGGCGCGTGAAAACGGCGCCACGGTGCTGATGCTCGAAATCGCCCCCGAGGACCAGCGCGGCGGCAACTCCGCCTTTACCGGCGGCGCGTTTCGCGTCGTCTATCACGGCGGCGAGGATCTCGCGCCGGCTGATCCCCGACATGAACGAGACCGAACTCAACGACGTCGATTTCGGCACCTACACCGAGGAGCAGTATTTCGACGATATGGGCCGGCTGACCCAGTATCGTTGCGACCCCGATTTGACCGAGATCCTGATCCGCAGCAGCTTTGCCGCCGGCGTGTGGATGCGCGAAAAGGGCGTGCGGTTTCAGCTCGGGCTCGGCCGCCAGGCGTTCCGGGTCGACGGCAAGTTCAAATTCTGGGGCGGGCTCGCCTGCCACATCTGGGGCGGCGGCAAGGAGTTGGTGAAGGCGTTGCACGCTCGCGCCGCGCGCGACGGGATCACGGTGCTTTACGAGACGCCGGCGATCGCCTTGTTGACCGGCGACCGCGGCGTCGAGGGGGTGCGGGTGCGCCACCAGGGGCGGCCCGCGACTTGCGGTCAAAGGCGGTGGTGCTGGCCTGCGGCGGGTTCGAGGCCAATGCCGAGATGCGGGCGCGCTATCTCGGGCCGAATTGGGACCTCGCCAAGGTGCGCGGCTCGCGCTTCAACACCGGCCAGGGATTGAAGATGGCGCTCGATCTGGGTGCGGCGGTCGCCGGCCACTGGTCGGGCGCGCATTCGGTCGCCTGGGATTTGAACGCGCCGCCCTTTGGCGATCTCGATGTCGGCGACCGCTTCCAGAAACACAACTACCCGTTCGGCATCATCGTCAACGCGCGCGGCGAGCGTTATTTGGACGAAGGCCTCGATTTCCACAGCTACACCTATGCCAAATACGGCGGCGAGATCCTGAACCAGCCGGGCATGTTCGCCTGGCAGATCTTCGACCAGAAAGTCGTGCATCTATTGCGCGAGGAATACCGCATCCCGCGCATCACCAAGGAAAAGGCCGATAGTTTCGAGGCTTTGGCGCCGCGGCTCGAAGGTGTCGATCCGGCCCGCTTTCTGGATACGGTGCGCGCGTTCAACGCCGCCCCGCGGCCCGAGGTGCCGTTCAACCCCAATATCCATGACGGGCTGCGAACGACTGGTCTGGCGATCGACAAGACCAATTGGGCCCAGCGCCTCGATAGCCCCGCCCTACGAGGCCTATGCGGTGACGACCGGCATCACCTTTACTTTCGGCGGGCTCAAGATCACCAACGAGGCGCAAGTCGAGGACACCACCGGCCACCCGATCCCCGGCCTCTTTGCCGCGGGCGAGATGGTCGGCGGGCTCTTCTATCACAATTACGCCAGCGGCACCGGGCTGATGTCCGGCCTGGTCTTCGGCCGGATTGCCGGGAGGGGCGCGGCAGCGGGGGCCAAAGAGGTGTGAAACAGACTCATGCGCTTGACGGCCTCTCGACGCTGGTTGCTGAGCGCTGGTGCGGGTCTCGCCGCCACGGCCTGGCTGCCGGCTGTGGGCGAGGAGAAGACCGGCTCGCCGGGGTTGATCGCGCGACCGATCCCGCATTCGGGCGAGCACTTGCCGGTGATCGGGCTCGGCACCTCCGAGGTCTTCGATGTCGGCGACGACCCTGCGCGCCGAAAAGCATGCGCCGAGGTGTTAGAGACCCTGGTGGCAGGGGGCGGCAAACTCATCGACACGGCACCCTCCTACGGGACAGCGGAGAGCGTTGTTGGCGACCTTCTTGCCGCAACGCGACTGCGAGGCCGGGTCTTTCTCGCGACCAAGCTCGAAGACTACGATCGCAACACCGGTGCGGCTCAGCTGCAAGCTTCCTTGCAGCGGCTGCACACCGATCGGGTCGATCTGATGCAGCTCCACAACGTCAGCGATCCACACCAGGATCTGGCGATGCTGCGCGAATGGAAATCGCAAGGTCTGTGCCGGTACATCGGCATCACCACCTCTTCCGCCGGCGACTTCGATGCCGTCGAAGCCGTGCTCCGGCAGCAGAACCCGGACTTTCTCCAGGTCAATTACTCGCTCGCCGATCGCATGGCGGAGCAGCGGGTGATCCCGACCGCGGGCGAAGTCGGCGCGGCGGTGTTGACCGATCTGCCGTTCGGCCGCAATCGGCTGTTCGCGGCGGTACGGGGACAGAAGCTGCCGGAATGGGCCGGCGACTTTGACGCGACGAGTTGGGCGCAGTTCTTTCTCAAATATCTGCTCGGCAACGAGGCGGTCACCGCGGTCATCCCCGGCACCAGTAACTCGCAACACATGGCGGACAATCTCGCGGCCGGCAGGGGGCGTCTACCCGACGCAGCGCAGCGACAGCGGATGGTCGCCTTCTTCGAGGCCCTGCGCTAAAGCTCTCGCCTGGGCACCGCCGCCATGATCGGGTGCGGCTTCGTCGGCCCATGAGGATTCGTCATGGGTGCCGCGCGTTGCGACAGCCGCGAAAAGGCGAGACGATAGCCAACGCGGACCCGAGAATCCGCGGAATGTCGGTGAAGGAAAGGCCAATGAAATATGACGTCGTGATCGTCGGCGGGGGAGCCGCCGGATCGGTGTTGGCCAGCCGATTGGCGGCAGACGCGCAGACTTCGGTGCTGCTGCTGGAAGCCGGACCCGATTACCCCGATCCAGCCCATCTTCCGGACGACGTCAAATTCGGCCACACCCGTTTTGCCGAAGCCCCGGACTCACAACACAACTGGGCCTTGCGGGGCACCATCACCGAGGAGCAAGGGGAGATCCACGTCGCGCAAGGCAAGGTGATCGGCGGCGGGTCGTCGATCAACGGTCAGGCGATGCAGCGGGGCTTCCCCGAGGATTTCGACTCCTGGGCGGCTCTCGGCAACGATCAATGGTCGTACGAAAAGGTCGTGCCGTATTTTCGCAAATCGGAGCGCGATCTCGACATTCAGGATAATTATTGCCACGGCTCGGACGGACCGATTCCGGTCAGGCGCCGTCAGACAGGTCCGACGCCTGCGATCCAACAGGCGTTCCATGCGGCCTGTGTGCAGGCGGGGTTCGGCACCACCAACGACAAGAATGGCCTGCACCCCGCCGGTCTGGGCGTGACGCCGTCGAATAACCTCGACGGCGTCAGGGTGAGCACCGCGATGGCGCATCTCAATCCGGTGCGCCACCATCTGAACCTGACGGTGCGGGGCCGGGTGTTCGTCCGCAAGATCTTGATCAAGGACGGCAAAGCCGTCGGCGTCGAAGCCGAAAGCGGCGGCAAGGTGTTCCAGGTCGAAGCCGACCGGGTGGTGCTGAGCGCCGGGGCGATCCGATCGCCGCATCTGCTGATGCTCTCGGGCATCGGCCCCGAAGACCATTTGCGGCAATTCGGGATACCGACAGTCCACCATCTTCCCGGCGTCGGCCAGAACCTGATGAACCATCTCAGCGCCCAGACGACCTTCAAGGTCAAGGACGGCGTTTCGCTCGAGACGCATCGCGACGCGGCGCATTTCGCCTTGCATTACACCGCCGAAGGGTCGAGCGCCGTCAACGATATGGTGCTGCGGACCAGCCCGGTCGTCGACCCGCGGAGAGAGCGCGTGCCCGGCGTACGAACCAAATACCTGGTCGGCGACGTCCCTCCCGAGCGGGCGGCGCGGATTCACTGCACGCTCGGGTTGCCCGACGGCTCAGGCTACGTCAAGCTGGCCTCGGCCGATCCCGAGCGTCCAGCCGTCCTTCAATTATTGTTATCTTCAGCATCCAAACGACATTCGACGGGTCCGGGAAGGCCTGCGAATGGCGGCGAGACTGCTGGAATCCGACGCGTTTAAAGACGTGGCCGATCACCGGATCCATCCCACGGACGACGTTTTGGCCGATGACGACGCGTCTGGACCTGTGGATCCGCCAAACCGTGGGCACGGCCAGGCACGTGTCCGGGACCTGTAAGATGGGACCGGATGCAGATCCGATGGCGGTCGTCGACCAACACTGCAGAGTCAAGGGCATCCAGGGGTTGTGGGTGGCCGACGCGTCGGTGATGCCGCGTATTCCCCGGTCAGGCGGCGCCCATGCAACGGTGATCATGATCGGCGAACGAGTCGTCGACTGGATTGCGGCGGGTTAACTCCGCTCTGCTGCTGTCTGAACTATATGGTTGCAGCGACTTCTCGCCATATCACATTGGGGTTGTCGCCCCGTCCCCTCTCGTGCCATTCCCGGAATGAGAGGGGACATGCCGAGCCCAGGATCGCGCTGAGTTCTATTGGGGAACGGTACGCTATGCGCACCTTAGCATTTAGCATTCCCGGCCAACCCCGTCCTCTCCGCCGCCACCCGCCTCCTTGCCGGCCTCCTCCTCGTTCAATTTTTCTTTCTACTCGCCACAAGGGCGAGCTGCGCGGCGGGCACCTAAGATTGCTCTTGTTGGTTACTTCCAGTATACATCGGCCAGGTAATCGGGAATACCGTAATGCCGATGGCTCGTCGCTCGAATTTCCATCGAGCAAACGCGAGAAAGTTATTCTGTCTAGGTGACGCCGGAATTGGAGTTGCTCTACCCACACGTTCGAGCAGTATGCGCGGCGATTCTCTCTGGAGTAGAAAGAACTGGGGGCATGGATGCCCATCAGACTTGTTGTCGCCCTGACAGACCCTGAGTGGTTTGAGCACCTCCGGAGAAAGCCCGACCTTCCGGAAGTGAACTTCTGGGCTCCCTCGGGTCGTTCCTTCCGGGCGCTCACCGCTGGGGAGGTGTTCTTGTTCAGATTGCACGCTCCTCACAGCGTCATCGTTGGCGGCGGTGTTTTCGTGCATGCGGATACATTGCCTTGCTCTCTGGCCTGGGAGGCGTTTGGAGAAGCAAACGGTGCAGACACCCTGGCGTAAATGCGAACAAGGATTGCGCGCTACCGGAGGGCGGCACCTGAGGAACGGACTGATTTTGTCATCGGGTGTCGCATCTTGGCGCAGCCGTTCTTCCTTCCAGATAGCGAGTGGTTTGAGGCACCGGGCTGGCCGCCTCATTTCCAGGGCTTCAAAAATTACAGCACCGACGACCCCGACGGGATGATGCTATGGGAAGCCGCGTATTCGCACTTCCAGCCTGCGGCTCCCTACCATATCTCGGCCCAGTACGGCGGTGCGTCAGAGGTGCCCCAAGTGCGTTGGGGCGAGCCCGCGCTAATCCGCCCCCGGCTTGGTCAGGGCGCATTTCGTATCGTCGTCACTGACAATTACGCTCGTCGTTGCGCCGTTACGGGCGAAAGAACTCTTCCAGCATTGGACGCGGCCCACATTCGCCCATATGCCGATCACGGTGAACATGAACCGAGTAACGGGCTCCTGCTTCGTCGTGATATCCACAGCCTGTTCGATCGAGGCTACGTAACCGTGACGCCAGCTCGCCGTTTCGAGGTGAGTTGTCGGATACGCGACGAATTCGAAAATGGACGGGACTACTACGCGATGCATGGCAAGTTGATTGCGGTCCCGGACCGCAGCGAGTTGCAGCCCGAACTTAGATTCCCTCAGATGGCATAACGAAAATAGGTTTCTCGGATAGTTGACGAACTGCTTCTGCTACGAATCCGAGGCCTTCGCAGCTGTTTTTACACGGGCTGCCAGCCAACCGACATCGGTGCGTCGCGCCAGCAGCCCTTCGGTTCGCGGGACCGTTCTTCGAGGGTCGTGTCCGTCAAGGAGGTGTAAATCGGAGCGGAGTTTGAGGTGGCCATCGGTCAGGCGGCCAGTGGTGGAAGTTTGGCCGGATCGGCGTCGATTAGCGGCAGCGTCAGCTCAGCCATTCCCTCGATCTGCATGTAACGGCACTGGAGTAGCCACTCATCGTTCTGCTCGAGCAGGACGGCGCCGATCAGCCGAGTGATGCTGGCCTCATTGGGGAAGATGCCGACGACATCAGCGCGCCGTTTCACTTCCTTATTCAGCCGCTCCAACGGATTTGTCGAATGCAGCTTGGTGCGATGCTGGGCCGGGAAGGTGATGTAGGCCAGCACATCGTGCTCGCTGTCGTCCATCAGCGCGGCGAGCTTGGGCCAGCGCGGCCGCAGCTGATCGGCAACATGGCGCCAGGTCTGATGCGCGGCCTCGGCATCGGCTTGCAGAAAGGCCTGGCGGATCGCGGCGGCGACCATGGTGTGCTGGCCTTTGGGTACGTGCGCCAAGGCATTGCGCATCCAATGAACGCGGCACCTTTGCCAGGTCGCTCCGAGCACGCGAGTGATCGCGTGGCGCAGGCCGTCATGAGCGTCGGAGATCACCAGCTTGATGCCCTTGAGACCGCGTTTGACCAGGCCCTTGAGGAAAGCCGACCAGAACGGCTCGGCCTCCGAAGGACCGATGCCAAGGCCGATGATCTCGCGCCGGCCTTCGGTCGTGACCGCCACCGCGATTATCGCGGCGACCGAGACGATGCGGCCGCCGTCGCGGACTTTGAGGTAGGTGGCGTCGAGCCACAAATACGGCCATTCGCCGTCGATCGGCCGGTCGAGGAAAGCGTTGACTCGTTCATCAATGTCCTTGCACAGCTTGGAGACCTGGCTCTTCGAAATACCGGACAGCCCCATCGCCTGGACCAGCTCGTCGACCCGCCGGGTCGAGACGCCGCCGATCCAAGCCTCCTGGATCACCGTGACCAGCGCCTTCTCGGCGGTCTTGCGCGGCTCCAGAAAGGGCGGGAAATACGAGCCCTGGCGTAGCTTGGGGATCCTCAGCTGAAGCGAGCCGAGCCGGGTGTCGAGGCTGCGCTCGCGATAGCCATTGCGGTAATTGAGCCGCTCGGCGGAGCGTTCGTGCCGCCCGGCGCCGATCACGCCTTCGACATCGGCTTCCATCAGAATTTGCAGTACCGCCTCCGCCACGGCTCGCAGAAAATCGCCATCGCCGCTCTTCTGCAGCAGCTCGGCCAGCGCCATTCTCTCATCGGTCATCGGGTCCTCGGTAGGCTTGGGATGGGTGTCACAACGCCACCTTAGCCGACCCTCCCCGGTGACCACCCGTCGCTCACGCGCGCGCCGGGCTCCATGTAATCGGGCATTGCGCCCGGCGCGCGCTCACCCTCGAATTTCCACCACCACCAAGGACGCTAACTCTTCGAGTTGGAGCTGGACATGCCGAGCAGCAAGGACTCCTTCTAGCAGGGAATGATTTGCAGCCACGCTTTTGGAGCAATGGATGCTGAAAACCGGCTGTTCAGCCATTACTCAGGTTTTGGAGAACTGGTGCGGACGGCGGGACTCGAACCCGCACCCCCTTCCGAGGAGCAGATTTTCGTACCACTTCGGCTTTCGCCGCCGCCTCATCGGCGTTCGTGGTCTGGACTATCCCTTCGCCCTAGCGCGATGGCCGTAGGCGCCGCCCGTCTAGTCTCTACACCTTCCCTCGAAGAGGGCTTGGCTCGGGATTGGCTTAGGTGACCCCTTAGCTTTCCCCGATTTTGAGCGGTTCTGCTCCACGGGTTTCCCCGCGGGCACTCCAATTGAAGTCTGCTGCGTCTACCGATTTCGCCACGTCCGCGTTCGCTCAGATCTCCTTCTCAGCATATCCGCCCGCGGGCGGCAGCCTAGCCCTCGCTGAGGCCCTCTTGCGGGTCGCCGCCGAGCGTTTGGATTAGCGTCTTGAGCTCTTCGGTTGCGGCGCCAAGCCTGGTACGATTGGTGCTACGCAGCACCAGAGTTACCCCGAAGTCGCCGCGCCGGAAATAGGGGTAGGAGCCGATTTCAACATCGGGGTAGCGGTCCTGCAGCGCCGACAGATCCTGTGCCAAAGTGCCTTCGCCGAGGCGGCAGCTGACGCTGCGGCTCAGCATCTTTTCGCCACCGGCGAGGCGGTGCTTAAGCTGCTCGAAGATCCCCTGCATGATGCTGGGCACCCCGGGGAGGACAAAGACATTGCCGATCTGGAAGCCCGGCGCTCGGGAGATCGGGTTGGGCAGCAATACGGCGCCATCGGGAACCCGCGCCATGCGCAGCCGCGCTTCGTTCAGATGGCCTGCCGGATAATGGGTTTCGAGCAGCCGCTTGGCATCCGGATGGAGGATCAGAGGCACCGCGAACGCGTCGGCCATGCATTGGGCGGTGATGTCGTCATGGGTCGGGCCGATCCCGCCGGTGGTGAAAACGTAATCGAACCGCCTGCGTACATCGTTGACCGTAGCGACGATGACATCAGCATCGTCAGGAATGACCTGCGCCTCTCGCACCCGGATGCCGATCTCGTTTAGGCCCCGAGCGAGGAAGCTCAGGTTCTCATCCTGGGTGCGTCCGGAAAGGATCTCGTTGCCGATTATCAATACGCAGGCGGTAACGATTTTGGATTCTGTAGCCGCGGCGCCGCGATCGGGGATGCTCGTCGTCATTCTCTCTTTAGCCTCTTTCGCCTCCGCGCCTTCGTCTTTCATAGGCGAATGAATGGCGCGGCACAATCGCGGGCAAGGTTGCCCAGCCGCGCGGGAATCCCTACGTTCAATCTGATACGAGAAGGTCGCGGCGTGACCCACCAACGACGATGCGAATACGCGGCATGCAGCAGGATCTGATGAGAGGTCTCGCGGTCGGCGAGGCACGCGACGGCCGGATCAAGATCCACGGGCCCGAGGCGTTCGAGGGTATGCGGCGCGCCGGCGCGCTGGCGGCAGCGACGCTCGACTTCATCACCCCTTTTGTTCGCCCGGGTGTCACCACCGGTGAACTCGATCGGCTGTGCCACGATTTCGCGGCCGACCACAATGCGATTTCGGCGCCGCTCAACTATCGCGGTTTTCCGAAATCCATCTGCACCTCGATCAACCATGTCGTCTGTCACGGCATTCCGGGCGAGCGGCGACTGATCGAGGGCGACATACTCAACATCGACGTGACCCCGATTCTCGATGGCTGGCACGGCGACACCAGTCGGATGTTTTTCGTTGGCGAGCGGGTCCCGATCAAGGCGCGACGCCTCGTCGATGTGACCTATGAGGCGATGATGCGGGGCATCGCCGTGGTACGTCCCGGTACTCGCATCGGCGCCATCGGCAACGCGATCCAGCGCTACGCCGAGGGCCACCGCTTTTCGGTCGTGCGCGACTTTTGCGGCCACGGCGTGGGTCGCATCTTTCACGATGCGCCTTCCATCCTGCATTACGGCAGCCCCGAAGAGGGGCCGGTCATGCACGAAGGGATGATCTTCACCGTGGAGCCGATGATCAACGCCGGACGCTGGGAGGTGAAGATTCTGGGCGATGGCTGGACCGCAGTGACCAAGGACCGCTCTCTGTCGGCGCAGTTCGAGCACAGCGTCGGAGTGACCGCCGCCGGCTACGAGATCTTCACGATCTCTCCGACTGGCCTACATCGCCCTCCCTACCCGCATGGCTCGCGGGAAGAAAACCCCGTTGTGGGACCGCATCCGGCGTCACCTACTCAACCGGCGACCGGTGGCGAATTATAGCGGCCGGAGGGTTCGAGCGGACCCGTGCAGTGCTTTCGACGTAAAAGTGCTGGGCCGTCACCGGCTGGAGCCCACTGTGATTTCTCGTGCCGTCGCACCTTTTTGCCTGACTCTGCTGATCGCTGCCGCGGCGCCGGCCCAGGCCCCGACCTCGCCTATCGGCGAGCCGCCTGCGGCGGCACCGCAAACCAGCGGCACGCAGTCGGGCCGCGTTTTCTGCGAGCAGAATGTCAGCTTTCAGCTTTCCGACCCATCGACCATTCCCGAAAACTTCCGGCGGTTTGTCGGCGTGTGGAGCGATGCGGCGTGGGACGTGCATACCTGTGCCGCGCTGATCGTACAGGACGTCAAAGAGGACGGCACTGCGTCGATCATCTATGTCTTCGGACCGCAAGGGACGAGCACGCCAGTGCCTGGCGGCGTGCTGCACGGCACTGGCGTGATCCGCGCAGGTGAGTTGAGATTTCAGAACTCCGACGGTAGCCAGTTCGCCTTTCGCCCAGGGATCGTCGATATGGTCGGGCATATGATCGATCCCAAAGGCCAGAGTTTCGACGCAACGTTCAAGCAGACACCCTAGCCGCCGCCCGGCCGCCCCGAGTTGACGTTGTTGGCCTCCGTTACCAAATCACGCCAACGCCGGGGTCGATCGCCGACCGGCTGGATCGCCGCTGCACGCGAGGCTTCTCGGCGGGAACCGGGCTGTTATATCGGACTGTCGCAACCTTGATATGCCTCGACCCATCACCCCCTCGCCAATCAACGAGCTGAACGAGCGCAGCCGGGAGATCTTTCGCCTGATTGTCGACGGCTACGTCGCCACCGGCGAGCCGATCGGCTCTCGCACCTTGTCGCGGCTGTTGGGCCAGAATTTATCGCCGGCGACGATCCGTAACGTCATGGCCGATCTTGAGGAAGCGGGGCTGCTATATGCGCCCCACACTTCGGCCGGGCGGCTCCCAACCGAGGCGGGGTTGCGCCTGTTTGTTCACGGCCTGCTCGAAGTCGGACGCCTCGCCGAGGACGAGCGCCGCAGCATCGAAAGCCTGTGCGTCGCTCGCGGCAAGAGCCTGCCGCAGGCGCTCGAGGAAGCAATCAGCGCGCTTTCGGGGCTGGCGCATTGCGCCGGGGTGGTCATCGCTCCAAAGCAGGACCGGCCGCTGAAGCATGTCGAGTTTGTCCATCTCGGCCCCGGCCGCGCGCTTGTCGTTCTGGTCACCGAGGATGGGCTTGTCGAAAACCGAGTTATCGAGGTGCCGCTGGGCCTGCCGCCCGCAGCATTGGTCTCCGCCGGCAATTATCTGAACGCCCGGTTGGTCGGCCGGACCCTCGAGGAGGCCAGGGACGAAATCCAGCAGGAGATCGAATCGCACCAGGCTCAGCTCGACGTACTGACCTCGAAACTCGTTGCCGCGGGGCTGGCGGACTGGGCTGGGGGAGAAGCTGGCAGCGCCCTGATCGTTCGCGGCCAGGCAAACTTGCTCGACGACGTGACCGCGCTGGCCGACCTTGAAAGGCTGCGGACGCTTTTCGAGATGTTGGAGACCCGCGAGACCATCTTGCGCCTGCTCGACGCCAGCAAGCAGGGCGAGGGCGTGCAGATCTTCATCGGCGCCGAAAGCCACTTGTTCGGGGTGGCTGGCTGTTCGATGGTAATCGCTCCCTACCAAAACAGCCGCGAGCAGATCGTCGGCGCGATCGGGGTGATCGGCCCAACCCGAATCAACTACGCCCGGATCATCCCGATGGTGGATTTTACGGCCAAGGTGATCGGGCGCCTTATCGGATAGGACGGATGATGGACGACAACAGAAATCACCAAGGGACGACGTCCGATGAGGAGTCGGTCGCCGCCAACAACAATTTCGACGAGGCCCCCGAGCTTTCGCCGGAAGCGCGGGTGGCGGTGCTCGAGGCCGAGCTTGCCGAGCATAAGGACCGGCTGCTGCGTGCCCTGGCCGAGGCCGAGAACACCCGCCGCCGGGCCCAGCGCGAGCGCGACGATGCCACGAAATATGCGATCTCCGGCTTTGCAAAGGAGCTGCTGTCAGCCGCGGACAATCTGCGCCGCGCCCTCGACAGCCTGCCCGAGGCGGAGGTCGGGGATGAGCGTACTCGCAGCCTGCTCGCTGGGGTCGCCGCAACCGAACGCGAGCTCTTGTCGGTGTTCGAGCGGCACGGTATCCGTCGTATCGATCCGCTGGGCGAGCGCTTCGACCACAATCTCCATCAGGCGATCTTTGAGGTCGAGCACGGCGGCCGTCCACCCGGCACGATCATCGAGGTGCTGCAGCCGGGCTACCTGCTGCACGACCGCTTGCTGCGGCCGGCCATGGTTGGCGTCGCCAAGCCGCCGGCGAAACCGGCCGAGCCGTTGTAGCGCCCCAAACGCTGACTTATATAACTTTGAAAGTAAGGGGATGACTGTACAACCACTTCCTGGGGGATCGGGACGGTGCTTCCCCAGGCCGCCCGGTTCTGCTTTTGAAATGAGGTGTCCATGAGCAAGGTCATCGGTATCGATCTCGGCACGACCAATTCCTGCGTGGCCGTGATGGAAGGCAGGAATGCCAAGGTAATCGAGAACAGCGAGGGCATGCGGACGACGCCCTCGATGGTGGCGTTCACCGAATTGGGCGAACGTCTCGTCGGCCAGGCGGCGAAACGCCAGGCGGTGACCAATCCCGAAAACACGTTCTTTGCGATCAAGCGACTGATCGGCCGACGCTTCACCGACCCGATGGTAAAAAAGGACATCGATCTCGTCCCGTACAAGATCATTTCGGGCGACAATGGCGACGCCTGGGTCGAGAGCCGCGGCAAGAAGTACGCGCCTTCGCAGATCAGCGCCTTCATCCTGCAAAAGATGAAAGAAACCGCTGAAGCCTATCTCGGCGAGACGGTGACGCAGGCCGTCATTACCGTACCGGCCTATTTCAACGACAGTCAGCGTCAGGCGACCAAGGATGCAGGCAAGATCGCCGGGCTCGAAGTTTTGCGCATCATTAACGAGCCGACGGCGGCGGCGCTCGCCTATGGCATGGAGCGGAAGGGCAGCGGCACGATCGCGGTCTACGATCTGGGCGGCGGCACCTTCGACATCTCGGTGCTTGAGATCGGCGATGGCGTCTTTGAAGTCAAATCGACCAACGGCGACACATTTCTCGGCGGCGAAGACTTTGACAAGAATATCATCGATTACCTCGCAGATGAATTCAGGAAAGAGCAGGGGATCGATCTGCGCAATGACCGTCTCGCACTGCAGCGTCTGAAGGAGGCCGCGGAGAAGGCCAAGATCGAACTCAGCTCCTCAATGCAGACCGATGTCAATTTGCCGTTCATCACCGCCGACCAACACGGGCCCAAGCACCTCAACATCAAATTGACGCGGGCCAAGCTCGAAGCATTGGTCGATGATTTGATCCAGCGGACGATCGGGCCGTGCCGCAATGCGCTGAAGGATGCCGGGCTAAAGGCCTCCGAGATCAACGAGGTGATCCTTGTCGGCGGAATGACCCGGATGCCCAAGGTCATCGAGGCGGTCAAGCAGTTCTTCGGCAAAGAGCCCAATCGTAGCGTCAACCCAGACGAGGTCGTGGCCATCGGCGCGGCGATCCAGGCCGGTGTTTTGCAGGGCGAGGTCAAGGATGTCCTGCTGCTCGATGTGACGCCCTTGTCGCTCGGCATTGAGACCCTGGGTGGTGTCTTCACCCGGCTGATCGACCGGAACACGACGATCCCGACCAAAAAGAGCCAGACCTTTTCGACCGCAGAGGACAACCAGACTGCGGTAACGATCCGCGTGTTCCAGGGTGAGCGCGAGATGGCGGCGGACAACAAATTGCTCGGTCAGTTCGATCTGGTCGGCATTCCCTCGGCGCCGCGCGGCATGCCGCAAGTCGAAGTCACTTTCGATATCGACGCCAACGGAATCGTGCAGGTTTCGGCCAAGGACAAGGCGACCGGAAAGGAGCAGCAGATACGAATTCAGGCTTCGGGCGGGCTCTCGGAAGGCGATATTGACCGGATGGTCAAGGACGCCGAGGCCCATGCCGAGGAAGACAAGCGGCGTCGCGAACTGGTCGAGGCCAAGAACAACGCCGATGCGCTGATCCACACGACCGAGCGTACCTTGAGCGAAAGTGGCGACAAGGTTGCCCAGGGCGACCGTGAACTCGGTGCAGCAGGCGATTCAGGCTTTGAAGGATGTGCTCGGAAGCGACGATGCCGTGCAGATCAAAGCAAAGACCGAGGCCCTCGGGCAAGTTTCAATGAAGCTAGGCGAGGCGCTGTACAAGGCCCAGCAGGCACAGGAAGCCGGGGCGGGCGAGGGCGGCTCGGGCTCGGGTGGGGCGTCGCAGGGCGGCCCCGGAGGACCCGGCGGAGATGACAAGGTCGTCGATGCCGATTTCGAGGAAGTCGACGATCAGAAAAAGCGCGGTTCGGCTTAGCCGACGCTACCGCGTAAATTCGGATCGAATGCGCTCTCCCCGGCGGATTTTCGCCGGGGAGATGCGCGGCGGCTAACCCCTCTCTAGCGAACGCCCGTCGAACATGGCCAAGCAAGATTTTTACGAGGTACTCGGCGTCGCCAAATCCGCCAGTGCGGATGAGCTTAAGAAAGCGTATCGCAAGCTGGCGATGCAATATCACCCGGACCGAAACTCGGGCGATAAGGGCGCCGAGCAGAAATTCAAGGACATCAGCGAGGCCTATGATGTCCTCAAGGACGATCAGAAGCGCGCCGCCTATGACCGGTTCGGCCACGCTGCCTTTGAGCAAGCCGGCGGCCGCGGCCCTGGCGATTTCGGCTTTTCCGGCGGATTTGCCGACATCTTCGACGAGATGTTCGGCGAGTTCATGGGCGGTGGACGGCGTGGCCAGTCGGGGCCGAGCCGCGGCAGCGATATCCGCTACAACCTCGAAATTTCGCTTGAGGAAAGTTTTCGCGGCAAGCAGACGACTATCCGTGTTCCCAACCTCGTCGCCTGCGACCAATGCAACGGCAGCGGGGCCGAGGCGGGGTCCAAACCGGTCTCTTGTCCCACCTGTCACGGGCGCGGACGCGTTCGCACCCAGCAAGGTTTCTTTTCGGTCGAGCGCACCTGCCCCGGCTGCCAGGGCGCGGGACGGGTCATCGAGAAGCCGTGCAAAGGCTGCGGCGGCCAGGGCCGAGTGCGGCGCGAGAAAACTTTGTCGGTCAACATCCCGCCCGGGATCGAGGACGGCACCCGCATTCGCCTAGCTGGCGAGGGCGAGTTCGGGGTGCGCGGCGCCGCGCCCGGCGACCTCTACATGTTCGTCAGCGTGGCGCCGCACTCTCTCTTTCAGCGCGACGGCGCCAACATCCATTGTCGGGTACCTATCCCGATGACCACGGCGGCGCTTGGCGGCAACATTGAGGTTCCGACCGTCGACGGCAGTCGGGCGCGCGTCACGGTGCCGGCCGGGACCCAGTCAGGACATCAATTCCGGCTCAAAGCAAAGGGCATGACGGTGCTTCGGTCGGCCGCGCGCGGCGACATGTTCATCGAAGCGACCGTCGAGACGCCGGTCAACCTGAACAAGCGCCAGCAGGAACTGCTGCGCGAATTCGATAAGGAAGGCGAGAACAACCGCACCCACCCCGAGAGCGAGGGTTTTTTCGCCCGGGTCAAGGAATTCTTCGAAGACCTGCGCGAATAGCGCGTAGGGTTCGCTCCCATCCAGCAAGCGCCGAAGGTCAATAGCAGACCGGCGATGGACCGGCGTAGGCAACTCTTGGTGAGGTTGCCGCACCCCCGACCGCCCCGGTCAATCCGCCGACTAAAGCGCCCAATCCGGCATTGCCGCCGATCGCACCGAGCGCGGCTCCGGCGGCGGCGCCAGCCGCACCTGTACTCACCGCACGGCATCCCGGCGTGACCCCGCAACCCGCCAGCGATAGCACGGCCAGAACGCAAATCGCGGAAACCCAGTACCGCCGCATTACCCATCTCCTTAGCGATCATGCCAGCGAGTGACTTCTGCTCATTCACTGAACATCGGTAGGTTTGGGCGAGTTCCGGCCCGCAGTGCGGCGTTACTCTGCTGCGGCGGGTTCGCGTTCGGCTGCGGGGAAAACCGGATTGCCCTTGGCCAACACCGCTTCGAGAGTGGTGCGGATCTCGGTGAGCTTGACCGGGTGCTCGATCTTATGGCCGAACAAATTCTTGACATAGAAGACGTCGACGACCTTTTCGCCGTAGGTCGAGATCTTCGCGCTCGACACCTGGAGACTGAGGCGGGTCAGTTCGCGGGTCAGCTCGAACAGTAGGCCTGGACGGTCGCGCCCGTTGACCTCGATCACGGTGTGCGAGGCGCTGGCGTTGTTGTCGACAAGAACGCGAGGCGCCACGGTAAATACCTGCGTTCGGCTGAGAAACGCGGGCGGGCGGGCAAGCTCGCGATGCGGCTTCAAGTCGCCGGTCAAGACGTTCTCGAAGACCACTGCGAGCTTGGCGAGTTTGTCCGGACGATCAAACGCTCGGCCAGCCAGATCCTGAACCCAGAAGGTATCTAGGGCCATCCCGTTCGACATCGTCATGATCCGAGCATCGACGATATTGGCGCCGCTGACCGCGAGGGCTCCGGCGATGCGGGAAAACAATCCGGGATGGTCGGCCGTATAAAGAGTAATCTCGGTTACAGCGCGGTGGGTATCGACTTGCTTTTCGACAGTAAGCGGCGCGCCGCTCAACTCCGCCTCGCGCATCAGTCGCGCATGCCGGGCATGGGTATCGGGATCGAAAGATAGCCAATAGAAGGGATAGCCGCTTTTGGCGAACGCCGCGAACTCCTCGTCGCTGAAATCCGGCAATCGCTCCCGCACCGCGGTCAGTGCGGCCGCAACCCGCGAATCCCGTGCTCCTACCGTCAATCCGCCCGACATCATCTCGACGGCGCGCTGAAAGAGGTCGCGTAACAACGCCGCCTTCCAGCCGTTCCACACATGCGGGCCGACCGCCCGGATATCGGCGACAGTCAAGATCAGCAGCAGCTTCAACCGCTCTGGCGATTGTACATGCTCAACAAAGTCGCCGATCGTCTGCGGGTCGCTGATGTCGCGCTTGAACGCTGTGCCGCTCATCAGCAGATGCCAGCGTACCAGCCAAGCCACTGTCTCCGTCTCCTCGGCGGACAGGCCGAGCCGCGGCCCGAGCTTGAGGGCGACGCGTTCGCCGAGCACCGAATGGTCGCCGCCCCTGCCCTTGGCGATGTCATGGAGCAAAACTGCGAGGTAAAGCGCGCGGCGCGATACGATCGTCGCCGCCAGCGCTGTCGCCATCGGCAACTCGTCCTTGAGCAGTCCGGTCTCAATCTGGTGAAGAATGCCGATCGCAAACAGCGTATGCTCGTCGACCGTATAGTGATGATACATGTCGTATTGCATCTGCGCCACGACGCGCCCGAAATCGGGGATGAACCGGCCAAAGACGCCGGCTTCATTCATTCGGCGCAGCGCCGTCTCGGGATCCTTGCGCGAGGTCAGGATTTCGAGGAATAGGCGATTAGCCTCGGGATTTTCGCGCAGCCGCCCGTCGATCAGCCGCAGGGATTGACCGGCCCGGCGCAGCGCGCGCGGGTGAATGTCGAGCTCGTGCTGCTGGGCGACATGAAACAGTCGGAGCAGCGCCACCGGGTCCTTCTTGAAGAAATCCTCGGATGGGATCGTCAGCCGCTCGCCGTCGAGCACGAACCCGTCGAGCGCGCGCTTGCCTACCCCCCAGCGTACCCAGGAGAGCCGTCGCTTGCGCTTCTGATCAGCTTCGAGGATTGCGCAGAAAATCCGGGTCAGGTCGCCGACATCCTTTGCGACCAGAAAGTAATGCTTCATGAAGCGCTCAACCCCACGGCTGCCCGTGTGGTCGGTATATCCCATCCGCTGTCCGATCTCGCTCTGCAGGTCGAAAGTCAGCCGCTCCTCGGCGCGTCCGGCGAGATAATGGAGATGGCAGCGCACCGTCCACAGAAAGCTCTGGGCTCGGGCGAAGCGGCGCGATTCCTCGTCCGACAGCACGCCGAGATCGACGAGTTTGGCGACATCGTCGATGCGGTAAATATATTTTGCGATCCAGAACAAGGTATGCAGGTCTCTGAGCCCGCCCTTGCCCTCCTTGACGTTTGGCTCGAGTTGGTAACGGCTGTCGCCGACTCGGCGGTGGCGCTCATCCCGCTCGGCGAGCTTGGCCTCGACGAATTGCGGGGCAGTGCCGCGGACAATCTCGCTGTCGAAGCGCCTTTTGAGCTCGCGGAATAATGCCTCGTCGCCCCACAAATAACGCGCTTCCAGCAGGCTGGTGCGGATGGTCAAATCGGATTTAGCCTGGCGCAGACACTCCTCGACCGAGCGCGTCGACTGTCCGACCTTGAGCCCGAGATCCCACAACAAATAGAGCAGCAACTCGATGACTTGCTCGGTGTGGGGGGTCTGCTTGTAGGGCAGTAGAAACAGCATGTCGATGTCGGAGAACGGCGCCAGCTCGCTGCGCCCATAGCCGCCGACCGCGACGAGAGTCAGCCGCTCGCCCGAGGTCGGATTGGGCAGCGGATAAATTTCTCCGGTGACCACGTCGAACAGAGCGCGGATCAACTGATCCATCAAAAAGCATTGCTCGCGCACGACCGCAGTGCCGTCGCCGGTGGCTTCAAAGCGGCGGCGAATCTCGGTGCGTCCCGCGGTCAAAGCCTCTTTCAGCGGTCTCACTAACGGAGCGCGGTCAAAGCTCGGCGATTTGACGGAGTGCGAAGCGGCCGACAATTCTTCGGCCAGCACCCGCCGGTCGATGATCTCGCGTTGCCGCGCGATGCTCGCCATGGTCTTCCGTCTCGGCTGCGAGGCGCTAGCGGCCCCGACAGGTTTCCTCCCGCGGTGGCCAAGAGCGACCGCCGAGCGAGATATATAGGGATGAAAACCGAAATCCACCCGTTAGCTCCAAAATACGGTCTTCACAGATGACGGCCAGCGTCGACGGTGACGATGGACCCGGTGGTGTGCCTCAGATGGGTAATGGAGGCCATGACTGCGAGCGCCACGTCATGTGCCTCGATCGCGCGTTTCAGCGGCGTCGCCATTGCCGCGGCCGCCATCGTCTCTTCTGTGCGGCCGGGGACGAAGCCGGTATGGACCATCCCCGGCGCCACGATCACGACGCGGATCTCGGGGCCTAGCACGCGCGCTAACGCCATGCTCATGGTGTTGAGAGCAGCCTTCGAGGCCCCGTAGATGATCGAGCTGCCGGTACCATGCTGTGCAGCCCCCGAAGAAATATTGACGATCACCCCGTCGCCCGACTCGCGCAGCAGCGGGACAAAGGCCCGGATCGTCGCGAAAGGCCCGCGCACATTGGCAGTCAACACGGCGTCCATCAGATCGTCGTCGAGCGCTTCGAGATCGTCGTGTGGGACCATCCGGGTAAAGCCGGCGGAATTGACCAGGATGTCGGCTCGGCCGAACTCCTCCCTGACCGCGGCCGCCACCTTGCGGATCTGGGCAGTGTCCTCCAATGGCAGATGCATCGCCTTGTGGCCGTTGCCCGGTACTTCACCGATCAGCGCCGCCGCCCGCTCAGCACCCCTATTGTAGCCGACGACGACCCGTGCCCCCGCCCCGGCGAGCAGCCGCATGCTCGCGGCACCGATGCCGCTGCTGCCGCCAGTTACGACGGCGACCTTGCCGGCGAGCGAGGAGAGATTTTCGGTAGTCATGGCGATGCACCCAGCCGCTGCGTGACGATCTCGGCGAAAAGCGGGTTGAAGCGGTCGGCCGCTTCGTACTGCACCCAATGCCCGGCCCCGTCGATTACCTCGAAACGGGCACCGGCCTGGAACGAGCGAAGGGTTTGGGCACGCTCGTCGAGATGGGGATAGGCGGTGGCGTCGCGCCCGCCCCAGATCCCGTCGAGCCGCGCTTTGATCAGCGGCAATGCGCGGACCAGCGTGTCGGCGCGCGAGAAGCGGCGGCTTTTGACCCGGCCGCGCGGCGCGTTCTTCGACTGGATATAGACCGCGAGTTCATCGATCTTCGCCGGGTCGGCGATCATCAGAGCGCCGAGATTGTGGCGGTGAGTGGCGAGGGATTGCTCGGTCTCGGCGCCGGGAGGCACGCGCCTGAGATCGGTTGGCTGGCGGACCAGCCCCAGCCCGTTCGAGCCGACGACGGTAAAGGCGCGCACTCTGTCACCGAGCTGCGCAGCGACATGCCCTCCCAAGACACCACCGAACGAAAATCCGGCGAGATGGAACTGCTCATGTCCCGGGAACACGGTGTCGAGCCCATCGACCAGGATGCGCGCCAGCCCTTCGGCGGTATGCGGTTCGGGTGGCGTTGCCGACTCGCCGAGCCCGGGCAGGTCAGGGGCGACGACGGTAAACATGCGCGACAATGGCAGCACGTTGCGGATCCAATGCGTCCACGAGCCATAGCCGCCGTGGAACAGGACCAAAGGCGGTCCAGCGCCCCACATGCGCCACACCATCCGACCATCCCCGCAGGGGGTCTCGACAAGTTCTGCCTCGGCCGCAATTCCGGCGACAAAAGCTCTGGTCTCTGCGCTGATCTCAGCCACCGATCGCCTCTGAAAGTGGTTTCGACAAGGCTGATAACCGGTTTCGCATGGCAGGCCTAGTCCCGTATGCCTGTCGCTGCCAGCCCGACCAAATGCGTAATTCGCTCTCCCCGACCGTGGGAGTGTGACTATATCAACCAGATTAGGCGTCGCCGGGGTCGAACCGGGCGGGGCCACCCCGTTCGGAGCCGATAATGCCGCAACGACAGCTCGAAGCGTTGATGTGGGCGAAGGCCTGCGAGGCGATGGAACGTGCAGACCGTCTGCATCGTCAATTCTTTCACCGCGGTCATGCGACGCCCTATTGGGAAGCGCCATGCGACATTTTCGAAACCGATGATACGCTGACCATCCTGGTCGCCCTGCCCGGCGTCGCGTCCGAAGAGATCAAGGTGAGCTTGAGCGCCGGGGTGCTGATGGTCAGCGGCGAGCGCCCGTTGCCGCCCGAGATGGCGCATGCCCGAATTCATCGGCTGGAGATCCCGCACGGGCATTTTCAGCGGCGGATCGAACTGCCGCCCGTCCGCTTCGAGATTTCCGGCCGGCATCTCGCCAATGGCTGCCTGATGGTGCAGCTGCAAAAGCTGTGACGAACGCGCGGCGCACCGCCATCGAGCTCGTTTCCAAGGATACTTTCAGATGCCCCTCGAGGAACATGAATTGCGCACGGCGGAACCCGCCGCGCCCCCGCCACCAGGTGGGATCGAAAGCGCGTTGGCCGGGATCCCGGCGCTTCCCGCCGATGCGCTGATCCTGATCCCGACGCGCAGTCTCGTGCTGTTTCCCGGCACGGTGCTGCCGGTCACGCTCGGCCGCCAGCGCTCGATCGCGGCGGCGCAGGCTGCGATCCGGCTCAACCGGCCAATCGGGCTGGTCTTGCAGCGCGATCCAGCGACCGACGACCCGATCCCGGTCGATCTGCACCGGATGGGCACCGAGGCCAACATACTGCGCTATGTGACCAGCCCCGACGGCCAGCATCATGTGATCAGCCAGGGCGAGCGGCGCTTTCGCATCCTCGACTTTCTCGACGGCTACCCGTTTCTCGTGGCGCGGATCGAGCGCGTGGCCGAGGTCGAGGCCAGCAGCAAGGACATCGAAGCGCGGATGCTCAATCTGCGTAACCAGGCGCTCGAGGTGCTGCAGTTGTTGCCGCAAACCCCGGTCGAGCTGGTCAACGCCGTGCAATCGGCCACCTCGGCCGCGGCCCTCGCCGATCTGATCGCCGGGTTCATGGACATCACCCCGGCCGAGAAGCAGGAGATCCTCGAAACCGTCGATATCGAAAGCCGCCTCGAACGGGTGTCGGCGATGCTGGCCTATCGCACCGAGGTGTTGCGGCTGTCGCGCCAGATCAGCGAGCAGACCAAGGAGAAGATCGACGACCGCCAGCGCGAGTTCCTGCTGCGCGAGCAAATGAAGACGATCCAAAAGGAACTGGGCGAAGGCGACGACGCCAAGAGCGCGGAGATCGCCGAGCTGGCGAAAAAGATCGCCGAGGCCAAGATGCCGCCGGAGGTCGAGGAGCATGCCAAGCGCGAGCTGGCCCGGCTCGAGCGCATGCCCGAGGCGGCCGGCGAATATTCGATGGCGCGCACCTACCTCGAATGGCTGATCGAATTGCCGTGGTCGATCGAATCGGGTAAGCCGATCGACATCGCCGAGGCCCGCCGCATCCTCGACGCCGATCATTACGGCCTGGCCAAGGTCAAGCGGCGCATCCTCGAAAACCTCGCAATCCACCAGCTCAATCCGGAGGGCCGCAGCCCGATCCTGTGCTTTGTCGGGCCGCCCGGCGTCGGCAAGACTTCGCTCGGACAGAGCATCGCCCGCGCGACCGGCCGGAAATTCGTCCGGGTCAGTCTCGGCGGCACGCATGACGAAGCCGAGATCCGCGGCCATCGCCGCACCTATATCGGGGCGCTTGCCCGGAAACATCATCCAGGGCATCCGCCGGGCCGGCAGCCGCGACTGCGTGATGATGCTCGACGAGATCGACAAGCTCGGCCGCGGCATCCAGGGCGATCCGGCCTCGGCATTGCTCGAAGTGCTCGACCCCGAGCAGAACTCGACCTTCCGCGACAATTATCTGGGGGTGCCGTTCGACCTGTCGCGGGTCATGTTCATCACCACCGCCAACGTGCTCGACAGCGTCCCCGGCCCGCTGCGCGACCGCATGGAGATCATCGACCTTCCTGGCTATGTCGAGGACGAAAAATTCGAGATCGCGCGGCGCTACCTGGTTGCGCCGCCAGCTCAAGGCCAACGGTTTGACCGCCGAGCAGGCCGAGATCAGCGACGATGCCTTGCGCTCGATCATCCGTGACTATACCCGCGAGGCCGGCGTGCGCCAGCTCGAACGCGAAATCGGCGCAGCCCTGCGCAGCGCCGCGATGCACATCGCCGAGGGGACGGCAGGTCACGTCGCCATCGAGCTGGGGCGATCTGGCGGAAATCCTCGGGCCGCCGCGCTTCGAGGGCGAGGTGGCGATGCGCACCAGCGTCCCGGGCGTCGCCACCGGCCTCGCCTGGACCCCGGTCGGCGGCGACATCCTGTTTATCGAGGCGACGCGCTTTCCCGGCAGCGGCCGGCTGATCCTGACGGGCCAGCTCGGCGAGGTCATGCGCGAAAGCGCGCAGGCGGCGCTGAGCCTGGTCAAGGCCCGGGCGTCGACGCTCGGGCTCGATCCGGCGATGTTCGAGAAGAGCGACATCCATGTCCACGTCCCGGCAGGTGCGATCCCCAAGGACGGGCCGAGCGCCGGGGTGGCGATGTACACCGCGCTCGTCTCGCTGCTGACCAACCGCACGGTGCGCAGCGACACCGCGATGACCGGCGAGATCAGCCTGCGCGGGCTGGTGCTGCCGGTCGGCGGCATCAAGGAAAAGGTCGTCGCCGCCGCCCGCGCCGGGCTCGCGACCGTCATCCTGCCGGCGCGCAACCGCAAGGATTACGACGACATCCCCGAAAGCGCGCGCAACAGCCTGCGCTTTCTATGGGCCGAGCGGGCCGAGCAGGTGACCGAAGCTGCGCTCGAAGGGTAGCGACAACGATCGGAACTACCCTGCACAGGCCCCCGACCGTGAAGACCTTCAGGGTTTCGCGGCTTGACCCTTACCTGCCGATTTGTCGGCGCCCTTTTTCTTCTGCTTGGGCTTTTTGGCTTCTCGGCTCGACCGTTTCTGCTCCTTGTTTGCCATCGGACCCTCCCGTGATCATAGGTCATCGCGAATATGCTGCGGATGCGCACCGATGCAACCGCTGATCTCACCTTCACGGGCGCGGCGTCCATCGCTTCCCTTCGACCCCCGCGTCGGCCGCGGACGCCATCCGGGCGAGACTGGCGGCGAGTTCGGGGCTCGGCCAGACCGGGCCGGCCGCGGCCTCGTAGGCGCGGCAAGCACGCAACACTCCCAGATCGTCGTAGAGCGGGCCAGTCACCATCAGACCGATCGGCAGCCCGTCGACCACGCCGCACGGGATCGAGCAGGAGGGGTTCTTGGTCAGGTTGAAGACGTAGGTATAGGCGACCCAGCTCCACGAGTTGTTGGGGTTCGGCATATTGTCGGCGCGAGCGTCGGCATAGGCGGCCGGGATCGGCATGGTCGGTGACAACAGCAGGTCGAAACGGTCGAAGAAACGCCGCAGCCTCTGGCCGAGCGCCACCCGCTGGGCCACGGCGTCGACATATTGTGTCTGCGTCACCGCCTCGCCACGGCGGCACATCTCGACGAGACCCGGGTCCATCACCGCAATCGCCTCGGGTGTCTGCGCGCGCAACAAGGCCCAGAACCCGCCCAGAGCAAGCGTCTCGAAGATCGGCATCGGCGATTCGGAAAACGGGTCGGCGTGCTCGACGACGGCGCCCAAGTGCGCAAACACCCCCGCGGCGCGCTCAACCGCTGCGCGCACCGGCGGCGACGGCTCGGCGAAGCCGAGAGTGGGCGACAGCGCCACCCGCTTGCCTTCGAGCGAGCCTTCGCCCAGGCGGTCACGATAATCGATGCCGTCGTCCGGCAGGCTGTGCCAATCGCGCGAATCCGGCCCCTTGATCGCATCAAGCATCAGTGCCGCGTCTGCGACCGTCCGCGCCATCGGGCCGACATGGGCGACGTCGCCGAACGCCCCCGGCGGATAGGCCGCCACCCGACCGAAGGTCGGCTTCAGGCCGACAATCCCGCAAAATGAAGCCGGAATCCGGATCGACCCGCCGGCGTCCGTGCCGACCGCGAGCGGGCAAATCCCGGAAGTTACCGCGGCGGCGCTGCCGCCGCTGCTGCCGCCGGGGGTGCGCTCGAGGTTCCACGGGTTGCGCGTGACGCCGGTGAGCGGCGAGTCGGTGACCCCCTTCCAGCCGAATTCGGGCGTCGTCGTCTTGCCGAAGAACACGGCGCCTTGGGCGCGCAACCGCGCGGGGACCGGTGCATCTTCGTCCCACGCCTGGTCGGGATCAATCGTGCGCGAGCCCATCAGCCGCGGCCAACCTAACGTCAGCAGCGTATCCTTGATCGCCACCGGCACCCCGTCGAGCAGACCCTGCGGCTCGCCCTTTTGCCAACGCGCCTCCGACGCGCGCGCCTGTGACGCCGCCGCCTCGGGGTCGTACAGCACGAAGGCGTTCAGCGCCCCCTCGTACCGTTCAAGCCTGCGCAGGGTCTCGGCCATTACCTCGACCGGCGACAGCGCCTTGTGACGATAACGCGCCAACAGCTCTCGTCGCGGACATAAAGGCGAGATCGTCGGTCATCCAATTTTCCTCAGGTCACGGCCACGACATTTTCGAGCGGCTCGCCGCGAACGAACCGGTCGATGTTGCGGGCGATATCGCGCGAGCGGCGCTCGATCGTCCCGCCGGTCCGGGGCGAGCAATGCGGCGTCATGATCACGTTGGGAAGTTCGTGGAACGGATACCGCGACGGCCGCGGCTCGGGTTCCGAGGCGCTCGGATAGCGCCACCAAGTGTCGAGCGCGGCGCCGCCGATCACGCCGTCGCGCAAGGCCCGATAGAGCGCGTCCTCGTCGGCGATCGGCCCGCGCGCCAGATTGATCAGAAAGGCGCTGGGTTTCATCGCGGCGAGGCGGCGCTTGCCGAAGAGCCCCGTGGTATCGGGCGTCAGCGCGCAACTCAAGACGACGATGTCGCATTCGCCGAGCATCCGGTCGAGTTCGGACATCGGAAAAATCCGCTCGACCGAGGGCGGCTTTTCCCGCGCCGTGCGGTTGGCCGCGAGCACCCAGCAGCCGAGTGCGGCGGCGCGCCAGGCGACCTCCCTGCCGATATGGCCAAGCCCGACGATGCCGACGGTCTGGCCGCCGATCTCGCCGCGCACCGGGCCGCCGACCGTCGGGCTCCAGTACCACGACCCGGCGCGGAACGAGGTGGCGATGTCGAACAGGCGATGCCTCCAGGCCAGCATCATCATGATCGCGAATTCGCCGAGCGCCGGCTCGTGGCCATAGGCGTTGCACAGGGTGACGCCCTCGGGCAGGGCGGCGACCTCGATGCCGTCTGTGCCGGCGAGCGGCACTTGCAGCAGCCGCAACCGCGGCGCCGGCGGGTATCCCGCGCGCCAGGCCCCGGTCAGCACGATGTCGGCATCAACGAGCGCCGCAGCGAGGCGCGGCGGGTCGCCGCCGTCGAGGATTTCCGTGCGAATGTCCTCAGTTATGAAGCTGGTGATCGGCGCTGCTTGTGAGGTGGCGAGCGCACCCAGAAACAGCGCCTTCATCGCCGCGCCCCGGGGTAGCGAAACAAATCCATGATGCCTCTCAACCGGTGGTGACGATGTTGATCAACTTCTCGCCGCGCACGAAGCGACCCAGATTTTCGGCGATCTCGTTCCAACGCCGTCCGACCATCCCCGCGGTCCAGCCGGAATTGTGCGGCGTCACGATGACGTTCGGCAATTCGTGAAACGGATGGCGCGAGCCGCGGCGATTAGGATCGGCGGCATTCGGGTAATCCCACCACACATCGAGTGCCGCGCCGGCGATCGTCCGGTCGCGCAAAGCGGCATAAAGGGCGTCCTCCTCCGCCACCTGACCACGGGCGATGTTGATCAGGAACGCGGTCGGCTTCATCAGCGCGAGGCGTCTTGCGTCGATCAACCCGGTGGTCTCCGGACCGAGCGCGGTACACAGCGCCACGCAGTCGCAATCGGGCAGCATCTGATCAAGCTCGTCGAGTGGATAGACGCGTTCAACGCCGGCTCCCGGCTCGCGCGCCGAGCGGTTGGCCGCAAGGATACGGCAGCCGAACGGCGCCGCGCGGCGCGCCACCTCGCGTCCGACCCGGCCATACCCGACAATCCCCAAGGTTGAACCCGCAATTCGCCACGCGGCTCGCCACCCTCCACCCAACTGGTGCGCCACGAGGCACGCTCGCGGAACTCGCCGGAAATCTCGAACAGGCGATGGTGCAACGCCAGCAGCGTCATCAGGACATATTCGGCGATCGCGGTCTCATGGCCAAAGGCATTGCATACAATGACCCCTTTCGGCAGCGCTGCCATGTCGAACAGGTCGACACCGGTCGCGACCGACTGCACGAGCCGCACCTTCGGCGCCGGCGGATAGTCGGCGCGCCAGTGATTGCTGACGAGAATGTCGGCCTCGGCGGCGGCTGCGGGCAACAGGGCAAGGTCGATCGGGTCGTCGAGGATTTCGACCGCGAGCGAAGGGGGCAGCTGTGCCTTGATCCCTTCGCCCGTGTCGGCGGCAACTCCGCCGAGAAACAGCGCTTTCACAACCTCACCGTATCAGCTGAACCAGAGGCGCATATGCAAGGCTACGGCATTTTCGGGAATAAATGACACTTTTTTGAGTCGTAGGAAGTACGCCGCAGTAGGCGGCCGCTTTCGACGTGAGTAGAGAAATTGCAAGACCTGGCCCGAAAGGAGGTGTACAGTTAACAGGAATATGATCACCGGTGGGCGCAATTGCTTCGATAGTGGTGTTTGCGGCTGCATCGGGTCTGGCGTCTGGGTCCGCGCTGCCACTGGCAGGGCGGACGCGGGTGCTGTGGACTGTGAAGTTTTCGTCCGCAGGGGAGGCTATGCCGGCAGATGCCGCCCTGATCGAAGCGCACATTCCGGGCCTGCGCCGCTTCGCCTCCGGGCTGATGCGCGGCGACCGGGAACGCGCCGACGACCTTGTGCAGGATTGCCTCGAACGGGCGCTGTCGCGATGGCACCTGCGCCGCGCCGAGGGCGACCTGCGCGGCTGGCTTTATACAATCCTCTACAACCGGTTCCTCAGTGAGCAGCAGCGCCAAAAGCGGCGAGGGGCGCACGACGCGTTGACCGACGCCATTGAAGCCGAGTTGCCGCAGATCGGGGGCGGTCAGGACGCGGCGCTCCAGCATCGCGATCTGTTGCGAGCCTTTGCGGCGCTGCCCGAGGAGCAACGATCGGTGCTTCTGCTCGTCGGGGTCGAGGCTCTGTCCTACGACGCGGCGTCGCGTGTGCTGGGGGTGCCGATCGGCACGGTGATGTCGCGGCTGTCGCGCGGGCGCGAGCGATTGCGCCAAATTCTCAACGGAGATTCCAGCGGGGGGATTCCACCGAGCGGGGCGAGGCGGTGAGGAGGACCAAATGAGCGCGATCCCCGGCGCGGTCGAAGAACATGAATTGCACGCCCGCCTCGACGGCCGCCTGTCGCCCGAGCGCGCCGCCGAGGTCGACGCCTACCTCGCGACACAACCCGAGATGCGGGCCCGCCTGCAGCGATATGTCGAGCAGCAGGGGTTGCTGCGCGCGGCCTTTGCCGAGGAGACGGCAACGCCGATCCCGGCGCGGTTGCGGGTTGCCCGGCTTCTCGCGGAGCAGCGCCGACGCAGCTATCAGCGGTTCGCCCGCATCGCCGCGGGCGTGGTCCTGCTCGTCGCGGGCGGGATCGGCGGGTGGGCCGCCCGTGACGTCGCGACACCGTTTTTTCCTTCGACTAACCCGGCCGCTTCCAATGCCCGCACGATCACCGCCGATGCGATCGCGGCGTATAAGGTCTTCTCGGTCGAGGTTCGCCACCCGGTCGAGGTCGACGTTGGCCAGGAAGCGCATCTCGTGCAATGGCTGTCCAAGCGCCTCGGGCAGCCGCTCGTCGTGCCCGATTTGACCGCCGCCGGTTTCCGGCTGATGGGAGGGCGGCTTCTGCCCGCCGAAGCAGGGCCCGCCGCACAGTTCATGTATGAGAACGGCAAAGAGCGCGTGACCTTGTATCTCCGCACCGGCATTGGAGGCGAGACTGCGTTTCGCTACAGCGAAGAAAACGGGGTCGGCGCGTTTTACTGGTCGGATCAAGGATTTGGCTACGCGCTTGCGGCCAAGGCTGACCGAGACCTTCTGCTGCGGCTCTCAGAGATCGTCTATCAACAGATGTCCGCCGACGGCGCCAAAGCAAAGATCCCACCAAAGCCGGGCAAGCCCAGCTGACCGGTCCGCACTCGGCGAGATCGGTGTCGATGCGCGGGCCACAGAGCGCGAACCGATGATTTTGACGCCTATAAGTTCCGACGATCTGGCCGGGGCGCTCGACCGCTTTGGCGCTGCTCTGCGAGACGACCTCGATCGCTGCGTGTTTCGGAGGATCCGCGCAACATCTCCCGATCGCGCCGAGGGGTCGGAGGCGGAAAAGCATCGCCTGGCAGCGTTGGCGCTGGCCCGGAATTGCGGCATGGCGGTGCATCCTCCAGGGGTCAGGTGCGGGTTCAGTTGGGATGGCACGGCGCTGAACGGAGCGACCGAAGCCTACGTCATTTTGCATGAGATCGCCCATTTCATGCTGGCCCCGCCCGAACGCCGCTGGCTCGTCGATTTCGGCTTGGGTCCCGGGCCAGACACGATCGACCTCGATACGGCCGAACGGGCCGCGCTGCTGCCGTCGTTGGCTCGCGCGGAGGAAGAGGCGGAGGCCTCGCTCCTGGGCATCATCTGGGAAGCCAAGCTCGACCAGCCGGCCCTAGCGTCGTTTCTCGATCAGAACTGGCTCGAGGGTCTCGAGCGCTCTGCCGCTGCCCATTTCAGCCAAGTGGTCGCGGGTCTTAGCCGGCGCGAACTGCTCGGGCCTCTACCGCGGTCGGCGGCCGGCGTCAGCGGTATCTCAGCTACTCTCGCTCGGTCGCGGGGCAAATCCGAAAGGAGTCAGGCTGCCATTGGTCACCCGGACGAACGAGCTAGATCCACCGGTGTTCAGCGACACGCCGTGCCGGGCGACGCCGATCGCTAGGGAGCGGCCAAATCCCCTCAGCGCGCCTCGCCGACGAAGCCGTCGTGCAATGTCTTCAGCCGTTGAAGGGCGGCCGGCGGCAGCGGCCCCTTATTGGCCGCGGCGGCGGCGTATTCGAGCTGTTCCAGGGTCGAGTAGCCGACGAGCGCGGTCGACACCGCGTCGTTGGCGATCACGAAGCGGACCGCCGCCTCGACCAGACTGTCGGCGAACCCCTCACGCACCAGCGGTTCGAGCCGTCGGGCGCGCTCGACATCGACGCGGTAGTCGCGGCCTGAGCCGATCGGCTCGACACTAGGCGAACCCAGAGGATGGCGGTCCTCGACCCCGCTCAGGGCGCCGGCGGCGAGCACGCGGATCGCGATCACGCCCATGTTGGCAGCCCGGGTATGCACCAAAAGATTGTCGAAATCATGCGCCGGATAGCCCGGCGCCACGGTCATTCCAGCGCTGGGGTTGAGCAAATTATAACTGACCTGCGCAGTATCGAAGGCGTTGGCATCAACGACCCGGTGAAGCGCCGCGGTGTCGCCGACCGCGGTGATGCCGTAGAAGCGGGTCTTGCCTTGCGCGCGCAGCCGCTCGAAGGCCGGCACGACCTCGCCGAGCACGATCTCAGGCGTCAGGTCGGCGTCTCGGCCGTCGAGCATGATGTGGTTGTGCAGCTGGAACAGATCGACATGATCGAGCTGGAGCCGTTGCAGACTCGTCTCCAACGAGGCGGTCACGGCCGCCGCGATATTGCGGCGATGGGCGGCCGGGATGCGCACCTTGGTGCCGAGGTAAAGCTCGGGTTTCAGGTTTTGCAGCACGCGGCCGAGATTGCGCTCCGACTCGCCGTTGCCGTACATCGCGGCGGTGTCGAAGTAATTGATCCCGAGTTCGAGGGCGCGCGCCACCGCCCGCTCCTGGTCGGCGGCGTTGCCCTTGACCATCAGCCCGCCGACCGCACCGCAGCCAAAGCCCAGAACCGAAACCTCGACCCCGGTGCGTCCGAGCGTCCGTGTTTGCATGTGTTTCCTCCGTCGTTTCGCGCGCCTCCGAGTCTCTAAGGTCTCAGACCGATTTTTCGAGCTCGCGCAGGATCGTGTCGCCCATCACCCGGGTCGAGACGCGAGTGGTGTTGGGCTGGACGATGTCATTCGTGCGCACCCCGGCGGCGAGCGCGCGGCGCACCGCGTTTTCAACGAGATCGGCCTCCTCGCCCAGGTCGAACGAATAGCGCAGCATCATCGCGAAGGAGAGGATGCAAGCCAGCGGGTTCGCCACATCCTTGCCGGCGATGTCGGGAGCGCTGCCGTGGACAGGCTCGTAAAGCGCCTTGCGCCGCCCCGCCGTGTCCGCCGCGCCGAGCGAGGCCGAGGGCAGCATGCCGAGCGAGCCGGTCAGCATCGCTGCGCAATCCGACAGGATGTCGCCGAACAGATTGCTGGTGACGATGACGTCGAATTGCTTCGGGTTGCGGACCAGCTGCATCGCGCAATTATCGGCGTACATGAACGACAGCTCTATCCCCGGATATTCCGTGTCGCGCACCCGTTGCGCCACCTCGCGCCACAGCCCGCCCGATTCCATGACGTTGGCCTTGTCGACCTCGCAGACCCGGCCCCGGCGCTTTGTCGCCAGCTCGCAGGCGACACGGACGACGCGCTCAATTTCGGCTTCGGAATAAACTTCGGTATTGATGCCTCGCCGGCTGCCGTCAGGCAGGGTCTCGACCCCGCGCGGATCGCCGAAATAGATACCGCCGGTCAACTCGCGAACGATCATCAGATCGAGATCGGCCACCAGCTCGCGCTTCAGGCTCGAAGCGTCGGCGAGCGCGTCGAACACCACCGCCGGGCGCAGATTGGCGAACAGATCCATCTCCTTGCGCAGCCGCAGCAAGCCGCGTTCCGGACGCAGCTCGAATGGCAGGCTCTCCCATTTCGGGCCGCCGACCGAGCCGAACAGCACGGCATCGCTGGCCAACGCCCGGGCTAACGTCGCCTCGGTAAGCGGGGCGCCGTCGGCGTCATAGGCAGCGCCGCCGACCAGTCCCTCGGCGATCTCGAAGCTGGCAATTTCGCGGCGATCGAAAAAATCGACGACACGCAGCACCTGGCGCATGATCTCTGGGCCGATGCCGTCGCCCGGCAGCACCAGAACTTTGCGGGCGGACCGCATGCTCAGGCTCCGGCGTGGGTCATACCCAATTGCCACGGCGCAACCAGTCGACTCTTTTCTTCATACGTGTCGATTGCCTTGGCCTTCTGTTCGGGTCAGCCCGATGTCGTCGAGCCCATTCAGGAGGCAATGCTTGCGGAACGGATCGAGCTCGAAATGCACCTCCTCGCCGTCGGGACGGGTAATCGTCTGCGCTTCGAGGTCGATCGTCATCACCGCGTTGGCGCCTTTCTTCGCGTCTTCCATCAGCTCGTCGCAGATCTCCTTGGGCAGAGCGATCGGCAGAATGCCGTTCTTGAAGCAGTTATTGTAGAAAATGTCGGCAAAGCTCGGGGCGATGACGCAACGGATGCCGAAATCCAGCAATGCCCAGGGCGCGTGCTCGCGGCTCGAGCCGCAGCCGAAATTCTCGGCGCCGATCAGGATCTTCGCCTTGCGGTAGGGCGCCTGATTGAGCACGAAATCCGGGTTCTCCGACCCGTCCGGGCGGAAGCGGATCTCCTGGAACAGCCATTGCGACAGACCGGTTCGCTTGATCGTCTTCAGATAGATCGCCGGAAAGATCTTGTCGGTGTCGAGATTGACGATCGGCAGCGGTGCCGCGACGCCGGTCAGTTCGGTGAATTTTTCCATCGAATTTCCTCTATTTCCAATGGTCCAACCGGATCACCGGCCCCTTAGCTCCCTCGAGCGAGCTTCAACAACCTTTTTGTCCCTCCCGCCGGCCCAGCCACCGATTCGGTTCTTGCCCGCTTAAATCCAGTCAGCCCAACTGGCGGACGTCGGCCAGATGGCCGGTGATCGCGGCGGCGGCGGCCATCGCCGGGCCCATCAGGTGGGTCTTGGCGTTCTTGCCCTGGCGGCCCTCGAAATTGCGGTTCGACGTCGTGGCCACCCGCTCGCCGTTCATCGCCTTGTCGTCGTTCATCGACATGCACATCGAGCAGCCGGCTTCGCGCCACTGGAACCCGGCTTCGAGGAAGACGCGGTCGAGCCCTTCCTCCTCGGCCTGGTGCTTGACATGGCCCGAGCCTGGCACGACCAGCGCGACGACGCCGTCGGCAACCTTGCGGCCCTTGGCGATCGCCGCGGCGGCGCGCAGATCCTCGATGCGGCTGTTGGTGCACGAGCCGATGAACACGCGCTGCACCGGCACGTCGGTCAGCAAGGTGTTCGGCTTGAGCTGCATGTATTGCAGCGCGCGTTCGATCGCCGCCCGCTTCAACGGGTCGTCGATTTGCGCCGGATCGGGCACCCGGCCGGTGACCGGCGCGGCCTGTTCGGGGTTGGTGCCCCAGGTGACGTGCGGAGCGATATCGGCGGCGGCGAGATGCGCTTCCTTGTCGAATTTCGCGCCGGAGTCCGAGGGCAGGGTGCGCCAATAGGCGACCGCCTGCTCCCAGGCGGCACCCTTCGGCGCATAGGGCCGGCCCATGACATAGGCGATGGTCTTCTCGTCGGGGGCGACGAGCCCGGCCCGCGCGCCGGCCTCGATCGACATGTTGCAGACCGTCATCCGCCCTTCCATCGACATGTCGCGGAAGGTGCTGCCGGCATATTCGAAGACGTGCCCGGTCCCGCCGGCGGTGCCGATCTTGGCGATGATCGCCAGGATCACGTCCTTGGGGCTGACCCCGGTGCCGAGCGTGCCCTCGACGTTGATCAGCATGTTCTTGGCCGGAGCCTGGATCAACGTTTGGGTGGCGAGCACGTGCTCGACCTCCGATGTGCCGATGCCGAAGGCGAGCGCGCCCATCGCCCCATGCGTCGCGGTGTGGCTGTCGCCGCAGACGATGGTCATGCCCGGCTGGCTCAGGCCCTGCTCCGGGCCGATGATATGGACGATGCCTTGGTCGATGCTGGTGATCGGGAAGTACGGAACCCCGAATTCCTTGACGTTGCGTTCGAGCGTGTCGACCTGGAGCTTCGACTCGGGTTCGTGGATGCCGGCGGCGCCGGCGCTGCGGTTGGTCGTCGGGATGTTGTGGTCGGCGACCGCCATCGTCGCGTCGGGGCGGCGAACCTTGCGGCCGGCGAGCTTCAGCCCTTCGAAGGCCTGTGGGCTTGTCACCTCGTGAACCAGATGGAGGTCGATATAGATCAGGCAGGTGCCGTCGTCCTGCCGGTCGACGACGTGGCTTTCCCAGATTTTGTCAAAGAGCGTGCGCGGCGCGGCCATAGTTTCCATCCCTTCGATCGATTATGCGTCGCCACTATTGGATTTCGCCCGCGGCGGCGCGGTTTCGGGGCGCACGCTGTCGCGGCCACGCTCGACAATACGCGCGGCCTTACCGGTACGACCGCGCAAATAATAGAGCTTCGCCCGCCGCACGACCCCGCGGCGGACCACCTCGATCGCGGTGATCCGTGGCGAGTACAGCGGAAAGATGCGCTCGACCCCTTCGCCATAGGAGATCTTTCGCAATGTGAAGTTCGAGTTCACCCCGGCGTTTTTTCGCCCGATGCACACGCCTTCGAAGGCTTGGATGCGCTCGCGTTCGCCCTCGACGACGCGCAGGCTGACGCGCACGGTATCCCCCGGCTCGAATTTTGGCACAGGTCGGGCGGCGGCGAGTTTCTCGACCTGCTCGCGCTCCAATTTCTGCAGAAGATTCATAACTCGACCTCTCGATCCGTTCTGGCTTCGCGCCCCGCGGCATGGCCGGACGCAGCCAGATAGCGTTCCCACAAATCACTGCGCCGTTCACGGGTCAGCCGCTCGGCTTCCCCCCGGCGCCAGTCGCGGATGCGACGATGGTCACCCGACACCAGCACCGGAGGCACCGCGCGTCCCTGCCACATCTGCGGCCGCGTGTATTGCGGATATTCGAGCAGGCCGTCGGCGAAGCTCTCCTCGGCCAAGGCGTCAGCAGCGCCCACCACGCCAGGGAGGAGGCGCACGCAGGCATCTATCACCGCGATTGCTGCCGGCTCACCGCCGGACAACACGAAATCGCCGAGGCTCAACTCCTCGATCGCGCGGGCCTCGAGAAGACGCTCGTCTACCCCTTCGAAACGGCCGCAAATCAGGGTGACCCCGGTCATTGACGCGAGCGCCGCGACCCGTAGCTGGTCGAGCCGGCGACCGCGCGGCGACAACAGGATCGCGGGCCCGACGCCGCCAGAGCCCACAATCGCGGCGTCTAAAATATCCGGCCGCATGACCATTCCCGGCCCGCCGCCAAACGGCGCGTCATCGACAGAACGGTGGTTATCGCGCGCAAACGCGCGTATGTCCACCGTTTCGAGCCGCCACAGTCCCGCGTTAAGTGCCTTCCCGGCAAGCGAATAAGCCAGCGGGCCGGGCAGCATCTCCGGGAAGATCGTCAATACCGTCGCCCGCCAGGTCATGCGTATTCCTTCATGGCGGGGCCAACGGTCGCCCCACTTTCGGGGAGCAGACCCGGTGGCGGCTCGATGACCAGCCGGCCTGCCTCGATTTCGACGACCGGGACGACCGCGCGGGTGAAGGGCACCATCGCCGGCGGCGCTGTTGGGCGCTCGATTTCGAGGGTGTCACCGGCGCCAAAATCGTGGACCGCACGCACTCGCCCAACCGGCGTCCCGTCGCTGAGGACCACTTCAAGCCCGATCAGATCGGCGTGATAATATTCTTCCGGGTCGGGCTGCGGCAGGGCCGAACGCGGCAAATAGAGGCGCAAGCCACGCAGCGCCTCCGCGCCGCTCCGATCCTCTACCCCCGACAAGCGCGCGATCAGCACGCCCTTTGCCGCGCCGATAACGTGCAATCCTAGGCGCCGACCGGCTTCGTCGCTGAGCGGCCCATAGGCAGCGATGTTCTCGGGGCGCGCGGTAAAGCTCTTGATCCGCAAGGCGCCCCTGACCCCGTGTGCGCCGGTAACGACCCCTACGCAGACCTGCTTTGTCGCCGCCGTCATGGTTTCGCCCGGAGAGGCCTGACGGGTTCGGCTCTTAGCCGCGGCCGGCGGCGGCTGCAGCCGCCTCGGTGGCGGCCTTCAGCCGTTCTTGCGCCTTGGCCTTTGGCGCCGACTTGATCGGAGTCTCGCGCATCGCCGGCTTGTCGATCAGGCCGGCATCGCCCAAAAAGCGCGCGACCCGGTCGGTCGGCAATGCGCCGACCCCGAGCCAGTGCCGGATTCGCTCCGGCTTCAGGGTGACCCGGTCGGCATGGGAGCGATCGAGCATCGGGTTGTAGGTCCCCACCCGTTCGATAAAGCGGCCGTCGCGCGGACTGCGCGAGTCGGCGACGACGATGCTGTAATAGGGCCTCTTTTTTGCCCCCCCGCGTGCGAGGCGGATCTTCAGCGACATCCTGTTACCCCTGTCTCAATGGCGAAAGCCGGCGCCGGGCATCAGTCCGGCGAGGCCATGGCGTGCCACGCCCTTGGGACCGAGCTTCTTCATCTTTTTCATCATGTCGGCCATGTCCTGATACTGTTTGAGGAGCCGGTTGATCTCCTGCACCGAGGTTCCTGAGCCGCCGGCGATGCGCCGTCGGCGCGAACCGTTCAACAGCTTGGGGTTGCGCCGCTCGCTCTTGGTCATCGACGAGATGATCGCCTCCTGGCGCTTGACGATGCCCTCGTCGATATTTGCCTCACCAAGTTGCTTCTTCAGCTTGGCGACCCCCGGCAGCATCGACAGCATTCCGCCCATCCCGCCCATCCGCCGGATCTGGCGCAGCTGGCCGGCCAGATCGTCGAGGTCGAAATTGCCCTTCGCCATCTTGGCGGCAAGTTTTTCAGCCTCGTCATGGTCGGCCGTCTCGGCCGCCTTTTCGACCAGGCTAACGACATCGCCCATACCAAGGATACGCCCGGCGATCCGCTCAGGGTGGAACGGTTCGAGCGCGGCAATCCGCTCGCCGGTGCCGATGAACACGATTGGCTTGCCAGTGATGGCACGCATCGACAAAGCGGCCCCGCCGCGGGCATCGCCATCGACTCGGGTCAGCACGATCCCGGTGATGCCGGCGCGCTCGCCAAAGGCTTTGGCGAGGTTGACCGCGTCCTGCCCGGTCATCGCATCGGCAACAAGCAATGTCTGATGCGGTGCCGCCGCTTCGCGCACCGCCGCTACTTCAAGCATCAGCTCTTCGTTGACATGGAGTTGCCCGGCGGTGTCGAGGATGACAACGTCATAGCCTTGGGTCCGCCCGGTCTCGATTGCCCGCCGTGTGATCGCCACCGGCTTCTCCCCGGGCACGATCGGCAGGCTGGCGACGCCGATCTGGCGGCCGAGCACGGCGAGTTGTTCTTGCGCCGCCGGGCGCTGCACGTCGAGCGAAGCGAGCAGCACCTTTTTGCGGTCGCGCTGCTTCAGCCGGTTGGCGATCTTTCCCGCAGTCGTGGTCTTGCCCGAGCCCTGCAACCCGACCAGCATGATCCCGACCGGCGACGGGGCATTGAGATCGAGCCCGTCGATCTCGGCGGTGCCCCGACCTCCCCCCAGCACTTCGACCAAGTGTTCGTGGACGATCTTGACCACCATTTGGGCCGGTGTCACCGAGCGCAACACCTCCTGGCCCAGCGCCTTTTCGCGCACCGAGGCGACAAAATCCCGGACCACCGGCAGCGCCACGTCGGCTTCGAGCAATGCGACGCGGATCTCCCTTAAAGCGGCGCCGACATCGTCCTCGCTCAGCGCCCCGTGTCGGCGCAACCGGTCAAAAACGTCGCCGAGGCGATCGGTCAGACTGTCGAACATACGATATCTCGCAGCGTCGTCCCGGAGGCACAAAACGCCAGTGCGCGACACTCGCGGACTGGCGGCCCCCTATGCGGGGGTGATCGTTCGCTCCTCTGGGAAGCGCTTCCGCAAGCTAGCGCCAGGACGATTTGCTGTCAATTGCGTGGTCGGCAGCAGGATTTGCATCGTCCCCGAGCTAACGATGCACGCGGAAAATTGGAGCAAGGTGCATTTCGACCAAGCGCGAATCCCGACGACGGACGCCTATAGATGATGGAGGTCGATGGTGATCAAGCCCGGGCGTGAGCAGCGCTCGCGGCGAGGTCAGGTCGCGGATCGCGCTCGCGTCGATTCGCCGTCGAAATCACGAAGGAGCTCGCGTTGCTCCGGGTCCGATCAAAGTTTTCCCCCGCGAGAGGTAGCGTTCAGGGCTAGGCATAAACGTGGTGGCGACGGCGGCTGCTGGCGGCCAAATTTTCGGCTAATTTCTCGGGCGGGGACGGCAAAAGGGGGATCTGATGCCGGTCAAGCTGACAAAAATCTGGATTGCAGCCATGGTGGCCCTGGCCAGCCTGCCGGCGCTGGCTGCCGACATGCCGGGGTCGGGCACCAAAAACTTCGTCCCGGGCAGCGATGCGCCGTCTTACTTTACCAATGAGAATGGCGCGGTCTCCGGTGTGGCGGCCGTAGACGAAACAACGTCGGATGACGGGGTCGATCAGACTATCGGCGCGCCGCGATCCGAGACCGCGCCGATGCATTCAGCCCGAACGGTGACGCGGCGGCACGGCGGGCTAGCCGCGTCCCATCGGCGGGAAAAGTACAGCGCGGTGAATTTCACGGCCAGGGGGCGCTCGGCTCATGTCGCGAGCGCGAACAAAACCAGGATCGCGTCAGTCGGCGCACCGGTCAGATCGACCCGGAACACGGGTAGGACCACGAATTCCACCAAAAGCAAAATTTGAGGGAGCCGGAATTGCAAGACCGGCCAAGTCGAGTGCTCGGCACGCAGCAGCGAAATCCTCCGCCCGAAGGGGGTAACACGGGACACGGGTTGCCCCGGTCCCGCCGCGGAAGTTGGACAGAGCCGGCGGGGCCGCCATATAAGCGGCGCTATGGGGAAGGTGCCGTTTCTGAAGATGCATGGCCTCGGCAACGATTTTGTCGTGCTCGACGCCCGCGGCGGCGCGATTGCCGTCGGGGCCGAGGGCGCGCGCGCATTGGCCGACCGGCATACCGGTATCGGCTGCGACCAGCTGATCGTGCTCGAACCGCCGCGCCATCCGGCGGCGCAGCTGTCGATGCGCATCCGCAACCCCGACGGCAGCGAGGCCGAGGCTTGCGGCAACGCCACGCGCTGCGTCGCCTGGCTGTTCGGCCGCGAGACCGGCGATCCGCGGGTGCGGATCGAGACCGTGGCCGGGCTGCTCGAAGCCGAGATCGCGGCCGACGGCCGGATCGCGGTCGATATGGGGCCGGCGCGCACCCATTGGCACGACATCCCGCTCGCACGCGCGGCCGACACCGATCGCGTCGACTTGGCGTTCGGGCCGCTGTCCGCGCCGGTGTGCACCAATATCGGGAACCCGCACGCGACCTTCTTTGTCGATGATGTTGAGGCGATCGATCTGGCGGCGCTGGGCCCTGCGCCTCGAGCATCACGCGCTGTTTCCGCAGCGCGCCAATATCGGCGTCGCCGCGATCCGCGACCGCGACAATATCCGGCTGCGGGTCTGGGAGCGCGGCGCCGGGATCACCCGGGCCTGCGGCAGCGGCGCCTGCGCCGCGCTGGTCGCCGCGCATCGCCGCGGCCTCGCCGAACGCCGCGCCGTCGGTCGACACTCGACGGCGGCAGTCTCGACATCCAATGGCGCGAGGACGGGCATGTGATCATGACCGGGCCGGCGGCGCTGAGCTTCGAGGGTGCTTCGATCCCGCACTCCTCGCCGGAAGTTGACCCGAGCATGGAGGGGAACGAGATCGTCACCTTCGGCTGCCGGCTGAACGCATTCGAATCCGAGGTCATTCGCCTCGCGCGGCCGAGGCCGGGCGAAAGGGCGCCGTCATCGTCAATACCTGCGCCGTCACCGCCGAAGCCGAGCGGCAGGCGCGACAGGCGATCCGCCGGGCTCGCCGCCGGCATCCCGAGGCGCAGATCATCGTCACCGGCTGCGCCGCCGAGATCGCTCCAGAGCGCTACGCCGCAATGCCGGAGGTCGACCGGGTGCTCGACAACCGCGCGAAACTGCTGGCGCAAAGCTATTGCTCGCCAGGGCTCGAGGCGCCGAACCTCGAAGAGACCGCGGCGCATCTGGTCGACGGCTTCGAGGGCAGAGCCCGCGCATTTCTGCAAGTCCAGCAGGGCTGCGACCATCGCTGCACCTTTTGCATCATCCCCTATGCGCGCGGCCCGAGCCGATCGGTACCGATGGGCGCCATCGCCGAGCAGGCGCGCCGGCTTGTCGCCGCCGGCTATCGCGAGATCGTGCTGACCGGGCGTCGATCTGACCGCCTATGGCGCCGATCTGCCAGGCACGCCGAGCCTCGGCCAGATGGTTCGCCGGCTGCTCGCGCGCGGTGCCCGAGCTGCGAGCGTCTGCGCCTCTCCTCGCTCGATCCGGCCGAGATCGATGCCGAGCTGTGGCGGCTCGTCGGCCGAGGAGAACCGCGGCTGATGCCGCATCTGCACCTTGTCATTGCAGGCCGGCGACGATCTGATCCTGAAGCGCATGAAGCGGCGGCATTCGCGCGCCGATGCGATCGACGGTCGCGCACAGCGCGCCCGCGCGCTGCGCCCGGAGCTGGCGCTCGGCGCCGATCTGATCGCCGGTTTTCCGACCGAGACCGAGGACATGTTTCGCCGCAGCCTCGATCTCATTGCGGAATGCGGGCTCGCCTTTGTCCATGTGTTTCCCTACAGCCCCCGGCCCGGGCACCCCGGCGGCTCGCATGCCGCCGGTTGCCAATGCTGTCGTCAAGGAGCGGGCGGCGCGGTTGCGGGCAGGCGGGGGAGGCCGCGCTCGCCGCCGAGCTGAGTCGCGGGTCGGCAGCGAGACCGAGGTCCTGATCGAGCGTCCGGGGATCTGGGCCGCGCCACCTTTTACGCCACGGTCGACTTTTCATCGGTTCGGGCTGCCGTAGGGTCGGTGCAGCGTATGCGGCTTGTCGACAGCGATCGCGCGCAGCCTTGTCGGAGTGCCGGTCGAATGAGGTTCTGGCGCCGCAATGTCCCGGCCGAACCGACGCCGGAGGTCGAGAGACGACGCTCGTATCGCCGGAGCGGTCGAAGAAGAGGCAGCTGACTGCGCGCCGGACCCCGAGCCGTCGCGAGCTCGACCGCAGAACCCGATCGGAGCGCGCCGCAGGCGCGAGCCGGCTTCGAGCCGGATCGAGGACCACCGCCGATCTGCAGCCGAAAGCCTTGCGAGAGGCGCACCGACCGAGCGAGGCTGGTTCGAGCCGTTGCGCGCGCGGGTCTGGCGCGAGTTCGGCGCGAGGCTCAACGAGGGCATCAACGCGATCTTCAACCGCCGCCGGCTCGACGACGAGGCGCTGGTCGAACTCGAAGAGCTGCTGATATCGAGCGACATGGGCGTCGGCGTCGCCGGCGAGGTTACCGAGGCGCTGCGCCGCACCCGCTTCAACCAGGAGGTTTCGCCCGAAGAAGTCCGCACGGCGCTCGCCGAGCAGGTGATCCGGCTGGTCGAGCCGGTGACCCGGCCGTTGCGCATCGACCGCGACGCGCAGGCCGTTCGTCATCCTCGTCATCGGCGTCAACGGCAGCGGCAAGACGACGACGATCGCCAAGCTCGCCAAGCAATATCGCGACCAGGGGCTGCGGGTCGTGCTCGCCGCCGGCGACACCTTCCGCGCCGCCGCGGTCGAGCAACTGCAGATCTGGGGCGAGCGCATCGGCGCGCCGGTGGTGGCGCGGGCGGCCGGGTCGGATGCGGCCGGGCTCGCCTATGATGCGCTGGTCCAGGCGCGCGCCGAGGATGCCGACATCCTGCTGATCGACACCGCGGGGCGGCTGCACAACAAGGCCGATCTGATGGGCGAATTGCAGAAGATCGTCCGCGTGCTGAAAAAGGTCGATCCGCAGGCGCCGCATTCGGTGCTGCTCGTGCTCGACGCGACGACCGGCCAGAACGCCCACGCCCAGGCCGAAATCTTCCGCGAGATGGTCGGCGTCACCGGTATCGTCATGACCAAGCTCGACGGCACCGCACGCGGCGGCGTGCTGGTGTCGTTGGCCGAGAAATACGGCATCCCGATCCATGCGATCGGGGTCGGCGAAACCGCCGAGGATCTGCGGCCGTTCGAGGCCCGCGCCTATGCCCGCAGCCTGGTCGGGCTCGAACCCTAACCGGCGAGCTAGAGGCAAGTTCCTCAGAAGCCGGGCGGGTTGATGCGGGCGGTGAAGTCGCGGCTGGCTGGGCTTCGCGATCGTGCTGCAATGCCCAGCGGTTCGAGGGGAAGGCGAGATCGGTCCACGGGATTTCGTCCCAGCCGAAGAGGCCGCACCTCCAGGCTCTCCGGCCCCGCCGAAACTGCTTCGTCCAAAAGCCGCGCACGATAGATCAGCTGCACCTGGCTGATGCGCGGGATGTCGTAGATCGCCAGCAGCCCCTCGATCTCGATCCGGGCGCGCGCTTCCTCCCAGGCCTCGCGCTCGGCGCCGGCGCTCGCCGATTCGTTCAGCTCGAGATAGCCGGCCGGCAGGGTCCAAAAACCGTGGCGCGGCTCGATCGAGCGCCGGCACAACAGGATGCGCTCGCCCCATCGGGCGACCGAGCCGACGACGATTTTCGGGTTGTCGTAAAGGACATAACCGCAATCGGCGCAGATCATGCGCTCGCGGTTGTCGCCCTTCGGGAACGCCGCGAACCGACGGGCCGCGCAATTCGAGATCGTTCGCCATCGCCGATCCGATCGCCTGCCGCTGCTCGGTCAGCGCGGCCCCCGCCGCGATCGGCGGAGGTTGGGGACGCAACAGAACCACATACAAGTCGGCTTTACGATGCGTTTGAACTACGAATAATAAGCAGCGCCCCAGAGTGCGGCAAGCCGTCGTCGAGCGTTCCTCAGGTGTTGACTTATGGTTGAGCTAAGTCGGCGGATCGCACTGAAATCCCACTTTCCCCACTTTCAAAGATATTATCGCAATACCGGTATGATGTCGGTGTGCACGAAATCGTTACCCTTGAACAACAGCGGCTCACCCGTCGCGCGCGCCAGGGCATAGGCAAAGCAATCGCCGAAATTCAGCCTCGCTGGGTGATGTTAAGCTTCGGTTGTGTCACAATCGCGTCACCGCCGCTGGACACCGAGGAGGATTCTCCATGAAAGTCGCCAACGCCGTCGCCGAAATCCTGAAGCGCGAAGGGATCGAGTTTCTGATCGGCTATCCGGTCAATCCGATCATCGAGGCCGCCGCCGAGGCCGATATCCGCACGATCATGGTGCGCCAGGAGCGGATCGGGCTGCATATGTGCGACGCGATCGCCAAGGTCACCTCGGGCGACCGGATCGGCGTCTTTGCCATGCAGCACGGCCCCGGCACCGAGAACGCCTTTGGCGGCGTCGCGCAGTCCTTTGGCGACTCGACCCCGGTCGTCGTGTTGCCGGCCGGCTATGCCCGCAACATCAACCAGGTGCACCCGAACTTCAACGCCGCGCTCAATTACCGCAACGTCACCAAATTGTGCGAGCAGGTGACGGTCGCCAACGCGACGGCCGAGGCGCTGCGCCGCGCCTTTACGACGGTCAAGAACGGCCGCCCCGGCCCGGTCCTGGTCGAGTTCCCGAGCCGACCTGCTGCGCGAGGAGGTGCCGGACGCGCTCGTCACCGAATACCAGAAGACGCCGAGGCTCAAGAGCGGCCCCGACCCGCAATCAGTCGCGAAGATCGCCGAGGCGCTGGTCGCGGCGCAGCGCCCGGTCATCGTCGCCGGCCAGGGCGTCCATTACGGCAAGGCGTGGCCGCAGCTGAAGGCGCTCGCGGAACTGCTCGAAGCGCCGGTCATGACCACGCTCGCCGGGCAAAAGCAGCCTTCCCGGAAAACCATCCGCTGGCCCTCGGCTCGGGCGGCATCGGCATCGGCGAGCATCTCTGGCACATTCCTGCAGAACGCCGATTTGATCTTCGGCATCGGCTGCAGCTTTACCCGGTCGCTTTGCGCACGGCGATGCCAAAGGGCAAGAAGATCGCGCACGCAACGCTTGGACCCATACGACATCAACAAGGACGTGCCGGTCGAATCTCGCGGCGGTGGGCGATGCCGGGCTGACGCTCGATGCGCTGCTCGAAGAGGTCAAGGACCGGCTCCATGGCAAGACCCGCGACCGGCTGCCGGCGGTGACGCGCGAGATCCGCGGGCTCAAGGAAGAATGGATGGGGCAGTGGATGCCGCGGCTGACCCAGAACACCAAGCCGCTGTCGCCCTATCGCGTGATCTGGGAATTGCTGCACACGGTCGACGTCAAGAACACGATCATCACCCACGATGCCGGCAGCCCGCGCGACCAGCTGTCGCCGTTCTGGGTCAGCGAGGTGCCGCTCTCCTATATCGGCTGGGGCAAGACCACCCAGCTCGGCTATGGGCTGGGGCTGGCGATGGGCGCGAAGCTTGCCGAAGCCCGACAAGCTGTGCATCAATGTCTGGGGCGACGCCGCGATCGGCTTCACCGGCATGGATTTCGAGACCGCGGTGCGCGAGCGGCTCCCGATCCTGTCGATCCTGATGAACAATTTCTCGATGGCGATCGAACTGAAGGTCATGCCGGTCGCGACCGAGAAATACCGCTCGACCGACATCAGCGGCCATTACGCCGACTTCGCCAAGGCGCTCGGCGGCTATGGCGAGCGCGTCACCGAACCCGGCGAAATCCAGGCGGCGATCCGCCGCGGCATCGAGAAGACCCGCGAAGGCACGCCGGCGCTGCTCGAATTCATCACCGAAAAGGCCGTCGACGTCTCGCGCTTCGGCTAAGTCAAGCCGCCTCGATCGGGGAGCCTTTCGCAATGCGGAGGGCTCCCGCGCGCGGATAACGAGCGGTATCCTCTGCACCCGCTAACCTGATCACGGGTCATCGCCAATGCCGAAGCGTGGCGCCCCCTCGGGCCTGCCGCCCATCTGAGTCAGCACTAGCGTGCCGAGGATCAATAGAGGGATCTGCTCAACAAAGATCCGGGTTTCGTCCAGAATCCCGAACACCAGGGTAGTGGTGATATGCGCGATATAGGTCAGCCCCAACGCCAAATAGCGCCGGCGGTCAGCCCGTGTGATGCCGAGCGCCAGCACCAGCGTAACCCCGACATAAATCAGGATGACGAACGGCATTTCGTACTGGAAGCGCGTAAGCGAACCGATCGCGATGTCAAAATTTTTGGCAATGCGCAGGGCATAAAACATCCGGCCGTTCTCGCCTGCTACATCATTGAAGATCTTTGGTCCGACCTCCTCGATAAACAGGGCGCGGGTAACCGCTTCGACGATCGCGACGCTAAGGACGAGCGTGGCGATCCCGGCGATCAACATGCCGCGGTCGAGCCTCTCCCCGATCCCGACCGGTTGTCGCGCGAAATACCGGCGCGACAACGCCTCGAAGATCATCCAGACCGAGATGAAAGCCGCCGTCTCCCGGCTGAAGATGGCGATCGCCCACAGCGCGACGAACCATGGCCAGGATTTGCCAGCGACCACGAAGTCGACGAACACTAGAAAGACGATGACGTCGAGATAGTCCCACGCATAAAGCCAGTGCGGCGCCAGCAGGAAGGAAAAACTCGTCTCGAACACAAAAAGCGCCAGCATGGCCGCTGTGAGGTTGGCGCCGACCCGCCAGCCGAGTCGCCAGGCGAGGTAGCCCATCACGCGTTGCTTTACCGGGCGGGCTCGCCCCACTTGGCGTGCGTTTGCGAGGGAACACTAGCCGGATTGGCGCGGCTTCGCGTATAGAGATCGTGTTGTTTGTCCGAGGTCGAACGTTATGCGCTCCTTCCTTCGCCCGCGTCCGTTGGTGCTGTGCATCCTCGACGGCTGGGGCGAGCGGGTCGACACCCGGGACAACGCCATCGAGAGCGCGCACCTCCCGGTCTGGCACCGGCTGATGGCGCGGTGGCCGCATGCGCGGCTGGAGGCCAGCGAGCACTATGTCGGACTTCCCGACGGACAGATGGGCAATTCCGAGGTCGGGCATACCAATCTCGGCGCCGGCCGGCTGGTTATGCAGGATTTGCCGCGTATCGATGCGGCGATCGCGTCGGGCGAACTCGGCCGGATACCGGCGCTGCGCGATTTCATCGACCGATTGAAGCAGACCGGCGGCACCGCCCATCTGCTCGGGTTGCTGTCGCCGGGCGGCGTGCACTCGCATCAGCACCAGATCGCGGCGCTCGGCCGCATCCTGGCCGAGGCCGGGGTGCCGGTGGCGGTCCATGCGTTTCTCGACGGCCGCGACACGCCGCCGCAAGCCGCCCTGTCCTACATAAAGAAATTCGAGACCGATGTCGCGCGGGCTCGACGACGGCTGCGGATCGCAACCGTCGCCGGCCGCTACTACGCGATGGATCGCGACCAGCGCTGGGACCGCGTCGAGACAGGCGTATCGGGTCATTGTTGACCGCGACGGCGAGAGCGCGGCCGACGCGGCGGCGGCGATCGAGGCGGCCTACCAGCGCGGCGAGACCGACGAGTTTGTGCGGCCGACCTCGATTGGCGGATATCGAGGCATGCGCGACGGTGACGGCCTGTTGATCGGCAATTTCCGTGCGGATCGGGTGCGCGAGATCGCCGCGGCTTTGGTCGATCCCGGACTTTTCCGGCTTCGCGCGCGCCAAACGCGTCAACTTTGCCAGTGCGCTCGGGCTCGTCGAATATTCGGCCGAGCTCAACAACTATCTGGCGACCCTTTTCCCACCCGAGAACCTCGACGACACCTTTGGCGAGGTCGTGTCGAACGCCGGGCTGACCCAGTTGCGCATTGCCGAGACCGAAAAATACGCGCACGTCACGTTCTTTTTCAATGGCGGGCGAGAAATGGTCTTCCCCGGCGAGGAACGCATCCTGGTGCCATCGCCCAAGGTCGCGACCTACGATCAGCAGCCCGAGATGTCGGCGCCGGAGGTCACCGACAAGGTGGTCGAGGCGATTGCCGCAGATCGGTTCGACGTTATCGTGCTGAACTACGCCAACGCCGACATGGTCGGGCATACCGGCCGTCTCGACGCCGCGATCAAGGCGGTCGAGACGATCGACCGGTGCCTGGGACGGCTCGCGAGCGCGGTCGAAAAGGCCGGCGGCACCCTTGTCGTCACCGCCGATCACGGCAATGCCGAGATGATGCGCGACCCGGAAACAGGTGAACCCCATACCGCGCACACCCTGAACCCGGTGCCGTTCCTCGTGGTCAATCCGCCCAGGACGGTCGAGCATCTTGAAGATGGTCGTCTCGCCGATGTCGCTCCGACCTTGCTCGACCTCCTCGGCCTCGAAAAGCCCGCGGCGATGACCGGTCACACTCTGATCCCGCCGCAGCAAATGCGGCGCGGCACCGGCTGGCCGCCTCTGCTCCGATCTTGATCATCGAGGATGGTGGCGAATATCATCGGGGCTCGCCGATCGGAGCGATTAATGGGTGCGTGAATGAAACGGGTAGGGTTGATCGCGGCAGTTGCGGCAACAGTTTTGGTGTTTTCGTTGCGCCAGGACATCAGCGCGGCGACTTCTAACTCCTCGGACACCTATAAAGAACTGAATTTGTTTGGTGAAGTGTTTGAGGTCGTGCGCGCCGACTATGTCGGCAAAGTCGACGACGATTCGCTGATCGAATCAGCGATCAACGGCATGCTGACCTCGCTCGATCCGCACTCGAACTATCTGAACACCAAGAACTTCGACGATATGAAGGTTCAGACCCGCGGCGAGTTTGGCGGGCTTGGCATCGAAGTGTCGATGGAAAACGGCCTCGTCAAAGTAATTTCGCCGATCGATGATACCCCGGCCGCGCGGGCCGGGCTGAAACCCGGCGATCTGATCACCCAGCTCGACGGCCAGCCGGTCCAGGGGATGACCCTTCCTCAAGCGGTCGAAAAGATGCGCGGCCCGGTCAACAGCGACGTCAAGCTGACGATCCGGCGAAAGGGACGGGACCCGTTCGACGTCAAGCTGACCCGGGCGACGATCCACATCCAGTCGGTTCGCTCGCACCTGATCGGCGATGATATCGGCTATATCCGGATCACCTCGTTCAACGAGCAGACCGATGTCGGGCTCAACAACGCGATGAAGAACATCAAGCAGCAGGCCGGCGACAAGCTGCGCGGAGTCGATCCTCGATTTGCGCAACAATCCGGGCGGCCTGCTCGATCAGGCGGTCGCAGTCTCGGACGCGTTCCTCGACAAGGGCGAGATCGTCTCGACCCGCGGCCGGCGCTCAGACGACGCGCAGCGCTACAATGCGCGACCGGGCGATGTTGCCGCCGGGCTGCCGCTCGCCGTGCTGATCAACGGTGGATCGGCCTCGGCCAGCGAGATCGTCGCCGGCGCCTTGCAGGATCACCACCGGGCGGTCCTGGTCGGCACCCGGTCGTTCGGCAAAGGATCGGTGCAGACGATCATCCCGCTGACCGGTCACGGCGCGATGCGGCTGACGACGGCGCGCTACTACACCCCTTCGGGCCGCTCGATCCAGGCCAAGGGGATCGAGCCCGACATCGTCGTCGAGGCCGCCAAGATCGAGCCTCCCCCGGCAAGAAAGAGGCGAAGGTCGCCGACGCATCCGAGGGGAACTCCGATGATTCGGGCGGCGACCTCGAGGCATCCAGCTCGGTCGACCCGTCGATCATGGGAACCGACCGGGACTACCAGTTGACGCGCGCCGTCGACATGCTGCGCGGCATGTCGCTGTTCAACGGGCGTATGATCAACTGAGGCGCTCAGCGGAGCGGTCGAGGCGTAGGCGGTCGCAGTGACGCATCACGATGGCGAGATCGCGGGCTACCGGCCTGCGGTCGGCATCATGCTGCTCAATAGGCTGGGACAGGTCCTTGTCGCCCGGCGCACCGACATGCCGACGATGCCGGCATGGCAGATGCCGCAGGGCGGGATCGACCCGGGCGAAACCCCGCGCCAGGCGGCGCTGCGCGAGCTTGCAGAAGAGATCGGCACCTGCAACGCCGAGATCATCGCCGAGAGCCGGGAATGGATGATCTATGACCTGCCCGCCGAACTCGCCAGAAGGATGTGGGGCGGGCGCTATCGCGGCCAGCGGCAGAAATGGTTCGTGATGCGCTTTACCGGCCGCGACGCGGATATCGACGTCGCGACCGAACATCCCGAATTCGACGCTTGGCGCTGGGTCGCGCCCGAACAGCTGCCCGAACTGATCGTTTCGTTCAAGCGCCAGCTCTATATCGATATCTTGGCCGAGTTCCGCCAGCATTGCTGTTGCGCGGACCGAGGCGGCTGATCCATTGCTTACACTGTCGGCAGCCGCGCCGTTGCCGCATCGATCGCCGCTGGCATCCGGCATCGCCGTCTGCGCCCCGCGCGCGAGACAGGCGAGGCCGGCGGCCGCACTTGCCCGCCGCAGCGCGGTTTCAAGCGGCGCGTTGCCGTCGAGCGCCGCCGCCAGCACGCCCACAAACGTATCGCCGGCGCCGGTGGTATCGACCGGGACGATCGGCAGCGCCGGCACGGCAAACGCCGCGCCGTCGGCGAGATAGGCCATCGCGCCGGCCGCGCCGCGGGTGACGACGAGCCCCCGCCGCAAGCGCGCCGCGATCGACGTCGGATCCGTGCCCAGCGCTGCCGCCTCTCCCTCGTTCGCGACGACAAAATCGACGTCGTGCAGCAGATCGAGGCTGATCGGCAGGGCGGGCGCGAAATTGAGCAGGCTGCGCCCACCGCGGTCGCGCACTCGTCGTATCACAGCCATGGTCTCGCTCGCGGGGACTTCCATCTGAAAGACGAGAAGCGTGCCTGGACCAAGCAACTCATCCGGCACCTGGTCGGAGCGCACGCTCGAATTGGCGCCCGAGGCGACCGCGATCGCGTTCTCCCCGGCGGCGGAAACCATGATCGCGGCACAGCCCGTGGGTTCCGCAACGATTTGCACCAGCCGGAGATTGATCCCCGCACGCCGCAGCGGGTCGAGTGCAGGGGCGGCAAAGGAATCCGCCCCAACGGCGCCGATCAGATGGACCTCGGCTCCGGCACGGCGCGCGGCCAGCGCCTGATTGGCGCCCTTGCCCCCGGCAAGAACCACGTAGTCGCCGCCGAGCACGGTCTCGCCCGGCCCCGGCAAATGCGGAACCGGAACGATCAGGTCGACATTGATCGAGCCGAAGACGACAATCATCGAACTATGTCCGATCTCCGACAGACAGGCACACTAACCTAGGTCGGGTGTCAGCCGGCGCATGCCTGCCGCCCGTCAATTGAGGGAGCCATCGCAATGAAACTGAAGGGCGCGACCATTCCCGATGCAATCGTCGAGCGGGTGATTGCAAGGCGCGGCGCCGAGCATTGCTTTGCCGATCTCGACCCGGCGCGCACGGCGCTTGTGGTGATCGACCTGCAGCATGCCTTTATGACTGACGGGGTGGGGCATGCGGTGTGCCCGGCGGCGCGCGATATCGTGCCGGCGGTCAACCGTCTGGCGGCGGCGCTGCGGGAGTCGGGCGGCGGCGTCTTCTGGATCCAGATGACCCACGACGCGCGTTGCCTCGACGAATGGTCGGTGGCGCACGAGATGGCCTCGCCCGAAATGCGCGAGAAACGCATTGCCGCTCTTTCCGAAGGAACACTCGGTCATCAGCTGTGGCCCGATCTCGACGTGCGGCCGGAGGACGAAATCGTCAACAAATATCGCTACAGCGCGTTTATGCCGGGGACTTCGGAATTGCCCGGGCGGCTGCGCGCGCGCGGCTTCGACACCGTGCTGATCACCGGGACCGTCACCAACGTCTGCTGCGAAAGCTCGGCGCGCGACGCCAATATGACGAACTTTCGCACGATCATGGTCAGCGACGGCAATGCCGCGAGCACCCAGGAGGAGCATGAGGCCTCGCTGACCGCCTTCTACAACGTCTTCGGCGACGTCATGGACACCGACATGATCATCGCCAATCTGCGGCGCGTGAAATCGGCGCGGGCGGCTTAGCCTCGTCATCCGAGCGCGAAGGGAGGGCAACATGAGAGAAAACCGGGTAAAGCGCATCCTGCGCGAGGGCGGTCTCGCCTTGGGAACCCATGTCGGCGGCATTCCCGACCCGCAAATCGTCGAGATCATCGGGCTGGCCGGCTTTGACGCCGCCTTTATCGACATGGAGCACACCAGCTTCGATCTGCACGACGTGCAGGCGATGGTCATGGCGGCAGAGCGGGTCGGGATCACTCCGATCGTGCGCACGCCGGGCTTCGACCCGGCTTTTATCCTGCGGCTCCTCGACATGGGCGTGCAGGGGGTCCAGGTGCCGCATGTCGGCAGCGCCGAAATGGCGCGCGCGGCGGTGCAGGCGGTGCGCTATCCGCCGCAGGGCGAGCGCGGCATGGCGGCCGGCAGCCGCGCCGCCGAATACGGGCGGATCCCGCTGGTCGAGCACATGGCGCAGTCGAACCGCGAGATCCTGCTTGCTTGTATGATCGAGGACATGGAAGCGGTCGAGCGCATCGATGAGATCGCGGCCGTCGAGGGGGTCGATCTGTTGGCGGTCGGGCCGTCGGATCTTTCGCGTTCGCTCGGGGTCAGCGGAACGCCCGACCATCCACGGCTGGTGGCGGCGATCGACCGGGTGCGGGAAGCAGCAAAAAAGAGCGCCGGCGCCAAGCTCGCACTGCCGCTCAACCACGCGGCTTTTCCGCGCAACGCCGCACAGCTCAAGGAACTCGGCGCCGGCTATACCAACTGCGCCCCAACCCCCGAGGCGCGCCTGCTGCATTCGATGCGCGAGCAGGCGGCAGAGGCGCGCCGGCTCCTCGGCTAAACCAAGCTGCCGCCGGCCGACGCCTGAGCCGCGGAGAGGTACAACCTCTTATTGAAATCAGAGGAACGGTTTGCTCCACCTGCAGCAAATCTGCAGCGATGCTCCCGCATTGGTTGCCGCCAGAGCCGATCCGGATCCGGGCCGGCGGGATTGTCGGACCGGCCCGTGATGAAATCCGCGCGACGCCCCCGCGGCACCGCCAGTTCCGCCTATTTGATCACGTCGAGATCAGGCACCGGCAACCCCTTCGAGCAAAATCCGGCGCGCGCTCCACGGGTGCCGATGTCTCCAACGATACAATGAGACCATGGCGATTTCGTGGTTGTCGGTGTCGCAAATTCCGGGTCAGAACCTGGCCACGGCGGCAGCGTGCTCCAGGGCTGCATAATCCATTGCGGGCATAATTCGGGCCATCTCTGCAGTGAATGGCGGCCGAAAAGCGCTACCTCAAACTAGCGCGATCTAAAAAACCACGCGGCCGCCCCCTTTACGAGATGTTAAACTTGACTTCGCGCCAAGGCCCACCACCTTTAGGGCAAAATGAAGAAGAACAGGGTCGGAAGGCCCGTAAGGGCGGTTATTAATGGTATCCAAGCAGCAGCATCGGCTGTCATCCTTTTTGGATTACTGAAACAGGCGATCAGACACGGCCGTGCAGCTCAAGTAGCCATGCTGGGCGGGCTGGCAATCGTGTGTGGCGCGCTAGTCCTCTGGGATCGATGGCAATGGCGCCGCTGGCCGCACCCGACAGAGTTGCCGGCCCCGCCTATGGTGACAGAGCAGCACGAAAGCGTGAAGGACGCACGGGGAGCCTAAGCGGCCATCCTCCTATCGCCGCGGCGCAGCACCCAAACCACCGCACCGCCGCGATCATCCTGACGCCCGTCTCTTCAAGGTTGGCTGAACTTTCGACGAGCTAAGCGAGCTAGCCTCCGCCTGGTAAAAAGGCCGAGGGCGGTTTCGCCCGTCCGCGTTGCGGGTGCCGGTCGAGCGTTGCGCTGTGCCGGGGCTCCGCGCCCGCCCGCCGCCCAACCCCAGCGCCCTGACACTTTTTAAATTGAAGAATTCACTGACATTTATAATTTGCGTGGACATGCTCAAACTCTGCTTAAGCTCGGCGACCTACTAAATCTAGAAATCGCTCGGCAGGTGCCGGGCCGAAAGCTACGACCGCGCAACCGGGCGCCCCTGCCGCCGGCGGATGATGCCAAGCGCGGCAAGGCCGGTACCGAGCAAGGCCAGCGAGATCGGCTCGGGCACGGCCGCAGGCACAAATTCAAATGACGGGGCCGCGCCGGCGGTGAAGATCGCCGTCGTAAATGGTTGCATGGTGGTGATCTCGACAGTCGCGTTGCCACTGTCAAACGGCAAACCGTCGGCCGCAAAAGAGCGAGCAACATCGTCGCCGATGACGGTGCCGGTCGTGCCGTCGCTGAAAACAAACACAATCTGATCACGGAACACGGGAGCGATGCCGACCGTACCCCACAGAAGATTCAGCTGGCGTTGGGGCAGTGCGTCGTAGGAGATCGTGATGCCCGAATCGCCGGGTACCGCCCCCAGATAATTCGTAGTCGTGTCGCCAAAAGGCGACTTTATCAAGCCACCGGAGACGCCTGTGTCACCGGCATAAACACCAGAGCCGGTGGCCGGGAATGTGATCGTCTCACCGGGGAAGCTGATCGGGCTAGTGATTGGCTGCCGGGCATTCGGTATGGTTGCTGTTCCAAGGTTCACCAGCGTGAAGGGCGTTGCGCCGCCGGCATAAGGCTGCGCATCAACAGTGCATGTGCTGCAACCGGTCGGAGTGACGGGACCTGCCGAAGCGGTCCCCATACTCGCGATGATTGCCGCGACCACGATGACGAGTCTTTGCATGGGCGTGCTCCCTAGCATTTGCGCTTTTGTCGGCCAAACTCCTGATCCAATCATTGAACTAAATCAATTCAAGGCCCCCACCCGATCGCACCGTGATCGGAGGATGTTATCAAAGGCCTTTGGCTTAGCCCTCACCCAACTGCTGGGTAATCGCGGCGATGTTACGTCGAGGCTCGGCGCGGTGGTTGGGAAATTTGGTGGGCCGACACGGGCACCAGTGCCGGGCACTTGACGATCGCCGTGCTGGGCGGCTTAGCTGGCGTGGAGCGCGATGTTATCGGTACGCGCACCGCCGAGGGCCGAAGCCGGGCGCAGAAGCGCGGGCAGCACATGGGCCGACCCCCGAAACTCACTGACGCGCAGAAAGCCGAAGCACCGCGGCGGCAGGCGCTGGGCGCGACCCTTGCTGAACTCGCGCGCAGCTACGGCGTAGGAAAGAGCACGATTTCGCGACTGACAGTATGACGAGGCGGTCCGACAGTGCCGGGGCTCTCGCGGCGCAAAGGTCAACCAAGGGAAAATGATGCCCAAAGATGTCCAACATATTTGAATTTATCGCAAACGAGCTGCCCAAAATCGAACAGAAGACTAATGGCGTAAGGCAACTGATGGAACATGCAGTAGCTAGCCGACTATTATGTCTGTTCTTTGGATTGGATTGGCATGAACGAAAGATCGCCTTTCGAGATGACGGTGATGAATGGATGCACAATTTACATTGTGATGATGGTATAGGGCGGCTACTATATAATAGCCGTGTTAACAGGCTTGGTGTCCACGCAAATTACAAATGTCAGTGATTTTCCCAATTTAAAAGTGTCAGTCTGTGGGTCGGGCGGCGGGCGGGCGCGGAGCCCCGGCATCGCGCAGCGCCCGACCGGCGACCGCGGCACGGCGCTCGAAAACCGTACCGGTTGTTTTACCGGGCGGGCGCCAGCACGCCCGGCTCGTAGAGAGGCTCAGCCGACTTTAAACAGACGAGAGTTGTGCTGATCGCGACGGCGCGGGGCGCGATCGCTGCGATGTTCGGGCTCGCGACGAAGCTGCTGGTCGCGGATAAAGGCGAGCGCAGCGCCGAGCCGCTTGTTCTCGACGATCGCGGCCTGCGAGACCTGGCGAATTTTATCAAAGGTCCGATACGCCAGTTCGACGCCCTGATAGCGGATCGCCAGGCGCCCGTCGGGATAATCGACGATGGTGAGCCGCTTGCCGATCGCCGTCTTGGCTTGCTCGCTTGGCTCCAGAATGAACACGACCTTGTCGTATTGCAGGGTCAGCGCCTGTGACAGGGTGCGTTCTTCTTTCCAGGCAAAGGCATCGTCGAGATCGTCGCCGGCGCGCAACGGCCGGTGCAGATCCTTGCCGTTCGCCGGCATTTTGGCAAAGCGTGCGTTGTAGTCGGCGATGAAAGCCGGGAGGAGGACGTTGCCCTCCGCCAGGGTTGCCGCACCCGCCAGCCGCAACTCCTTGACCAGGCGATCCTGCAGCGTCTTGTTGGCGCGCTCGACCCGGCCCTTGGCCGGGCTCGAATTGGCGCAGATAATGTCGATGTTGAGCGCGTGCAGGGCGCGGCCAAACTGGGTCATGCCGTCGCCGCCCAAGACGCCCGGATGGTTGACCCGGAACACCCCATGCTTGTCGCTGTAGAACGCGACCGGCTTGCCCCAGGCCTCCAGATAGGCGCGGGCCGCATGGAAATAGGCAAAGGTCGACTCGCTCTCGACAAATTGCAGATGCATCAGCCGGCTGATCGCGTCGTCGACGAACACCAGCAAGGTGCATTGCGGCCCGCGATCCTCGAACCACCAATGCTCGCTGCCGTCGACCTGCACCAGTTCGCCGACGCAGTCGCGCCGCGGCCGCGGCTGATGGATGCGCTTGCGCTGCTTGCGATCACACCACAGCCCGTCGGCGATCATCCACTGGCGCACGGTCTCGCTGGAGAACGAAAAACCGTGCTCGGCGGCGAGCTTCTCGGCAGCGAGGGTTGGCCCGAAATCGGCGTAGTTGTGGCGCACGATCCACAATGCCGCCGCGCGTACCGAGGCTATCGTCCGGCGGTTGCTCGGCCGGCCGCGCTTCTTCGAGATCAAACCCGCGACACCGTCACTGCGAAACGCCTTCAACAACCGCCACACCTGGCGCTCGCTACGCCCCAACAGCTGCGCCGCAGCACGCACCGGCAGACCACCTCGATCGACGTCCCGTAACACCTCGAAACGCCGCAGCTCGCCATCGCTCACGCTCAGCACCGTCATCGATGCCGCCCCCCACAGCCCAAAAAGCCGGAGAGACTGACATTTCTAAATTGGACGGCACTGACATTTGCACGTTGCGCCTACATAATTCCCGCACTCGACGTTTAACACGCTTACCGGATCATCCTTGATACCAACGTCGGCTGGCTGGATAGGAAAATCCACAGTGAACTCTTCTTTCGCCTCGCTCGACACCTGAAAACTCAGTGACGGGCAAGGAGGTTCGCCAAGCGCCGCGCCTCCGTCCAGCGACAAGGTTGTGCCGAGCAACGCACGCGTCTGCGTGGCAGCGAGGCCGCTGACCGCCGATGCTCCGGCGTCCCGGTCCAGCAGCCCACGCCACCGGCGCGTGCTCCAATTCGGCCGCACCCGAAGCGCTGTAGAGAAAACCCGACCACGCCAGCAGCGCCACAAACCGAGCGGTTCGCAGGGTCACATCGCGTCTGGGGTCAAGTACAGATCCCGCTCCGCCCGCCGCCGGATTGAGAAGCCCTGGACCTCGACCAACTGCCCGTTCACATGGCTTGTCCCAAAGCAGGGACGCGTCCGCAGCAGAGGTGTAGTCGCGCGCGAGATGAACTCTCAGAACCGACGATGTTCTAAAATTACCAGATCCAATATTAAAACAGAGGGAAACCATGGCGGCATATTGGTTATTGGTGGTTGGAGCGGCTGACGTCATCGAATTGACGGCCGTCTCGGTATCAGCCAAGTCCTATTGCAGGAGCTGAGTGGCTTGTTGTTCGGTAATGGTCATGCCTTCGCGCACGCCGCGGATAGGGAGCGCCCAGGAGGGCCGCCGAGTTCGGGCCGAGGTGGCTTAATATTGGCCGCGGGGTTCGAGGCCGAAGGCGTGCTGACCGTACATCGTGCCGACCGCGTCCCAATTCAGGCTGACATGGCGGGCGACGGCATTGACGTCGCGCCAGGCGCGCTGGATCGGATTGCCGAGCAACAGCCCGCCGCCGCCGGTCGAGGCATTGAGAGCCTCGACCGCCTGTAAGGCGAGCTTTGTCGCATAGGCCTGGTCGCGGCGGGCGTGGATGCGGTCGGCGACGGTGATTTCTTCCCCGGCGCGCAATTTCGCCATCCCATTGCGGAGATTGGTCATCAGGATCAGCTCGGCGGCTTCGGCCGCGGCCGAGGCTTCGGCGAAGCGCAGCTGGACCGTGGCGAACTCGGCCATCGGCAGCCCGCCGCCGGCGAGCGCGCCGCGGGTCTTGCGGCCCGTGGTCATTTCCAGATAGTCGGCAACGGCACCCTTGGCGGCGCCGACCGCGGTCGAGGCCAGCATCGAGGCGCCCAACACCAATAACGGCAAGCGATAGAGCGGGTTGCGGTGGTGTTCGGCGCCCGAGGTGCGGCCGGCGCGGGTGTCGGCAAACCGCAACACGCGATGTTCGGGCACGAAGGCGTCGTGCACGATGATGTTCTTGCTGCCGGTGCCGCACAGGCCATAGACGAACCAATTGTCCTCGATCTCGACCTCGCCCGTCGGCAGCAGGAAGAACGCGCCATCGGAGGACGGGGCAGCGTCCGACGATTTGATGAAAGCGCCGAGCCGGATCCAGCTCGCATGATCGACGCCGCTGGCGAACGACCATTTGCCGTTCAGCACATAGCCGCCGGCGGTCGTGACCGCGCCGCCGGTCGGGGCAAAACAGGCGCAGCTGAACGGGTCGGCGCCATCGCCCCATAATTCGCGCTGGGTTTCGATCGGGTAATGGCCAAACGAGATGCCGTTGGAGAGCGCGCCGTTGACCGCCCAGCCGGTCGAGGCGCAGGCGGCCGAAATCGTCAAGGCGATTTCGAGCGCGACGGTCGGGTCGAATTCAAAGCCGCCGAACTCCTTTGGCCGCGTCGTGCGTAACAGTTCGGCATCGCGAACCCGGGCGATGATACGCGGGGAAATGGTGCGGTTGTGCTCGGTCTCCTCGGCGAGGGCGCGGATCTCGGGGACCAGATCGCGGGCGCGCCGGATCAGCTCCTCCGGGGTCGGCAGCAGGGTGCCGCCGATCTTGGCGCTGGTCATTTTGTTCTCCTCTGGCCCCTCCCGCGGAGGTCAGCATGCGCCGATGGCGAAACCGCGACAACGCGAAAGGGCAGTGGAGGCATAAGGGCTCGCGTCGACGGCAAGAGCACGCTACGATCACCGCCCGCATTTGCACGAAGCAGTTGGAGCCGCGGCACTTAATCGGGAGATCATGTAAAAATGGCCACGCTCGACGAGATCGTTGCGGCGGCGGCGAAGGTGTTCCGGACCAAGGGCTATCATGCCGCCACGGTGCGCGACATCGCCGACGAGGTCGGCATCCTGAAGGGCAGCCTCTATCATCATTTCGAGAGCAAGGAGGCGTTGCTCTATCTCGTCGTCAAGGAGCCGATCGCGCAAATGTATCGGACGATCGCCGCGATCGCCGATGCGGATCTGGCGCCGACCGAGAAGCTGCGCCGGGCGATCTTGGCCCATCTGGAAGCGTTCGACCGGCATTACCCGCATCTTTTTGTTTATCTGCGCGAGCGCGAGTTGGTGAAGCGCCGGTTTCGCGAGATGATCGGCTTTTCGCCAAAAGATTATGAGGGGTGCTGGCAGCAGATCCTGCGCGATGGGGTCGAGAATGGGGAATTTCGCGCTGAGCTCGATATCCAGGTGACGTCGTATGGGCTGCTGGGGATGCTGAATTGGGCGTACAAATGGTACGATCCGCAGGGTCGCCTGAGCGTTCAACGAGGTCGCCGAGCAATTCACCTCGCTAGCGCTCGCCGGTCTCGCCGCGGCCAAACCACGCCGCGCGCCGGCCGGCAGCCGCCCGACGCCCGGCAGTGTCGAGGCGGGCGCTCGCCGCCGCGCTGCCCGGCTTTGACAACGCCCGATCGGGAGGATAACTTTTTCGCTACCAAACGCTTGTTTGGTATCGCCCTTGGTTGGTTGCTCTCTGGTGTCTGATAGGAGACGGATCATGCGCAACGCTTACAACGTCATCGATGCCGACGGTCATATCCTCGAGCCGCTCGATCTATGGGACAAATACATCGACCCGAAATTTCGCGATCGGGCGCCGAAGATCGTCAAGGGCGAGAACGGCAAGGAGCGGCTGGTCATCGAGGAGCACACGGTCGGCAACGCCCAGCTCGGCATCGGCCGGATCGGCGCGGTCGGCGCCCGCCAGGGAGTGGTCGCGGCCGACACGATGGAATACAAGGACGGCAAGCCCGGCGGGTTCGACCCGCATAAGCGCATCCCCGACATGGACGCCGACGGCATCGACGCAGCTTTTCTCTATCCGAGCCTCGGGTTGTTCTCGGGCGCGATCCATGACCCCGAGCTCGCGGCCGCGGTGTGCCGCGCCTACAACCGCTGGCTCGCCGATTACTGCAAGCCCTATCCCGACCGGCTGTTCGGCGTCGCCATGCTGCCGCTGCAATCGGTCGAGCTGGCGATCGACGAGATGCAGTTCGCGAAGAAGGAATTGGGCTTCCGCGGCGGCTTTATCCGGCCCAACCCGTACAGCGACAAGATGATCCACGACGAGCGCTACGAGCCGTTCTGGCAGGCGGCCGAGGATCTCGATTTCGCGATCGGCTTTCACGAGGGCGCATCGAGCGGCATGCCGACGGTCGGCGTCGACCGCTTCGAGGGCCGCGGCGCCCGCCACATCATCAGCCACACGATGGAGATGATGCTGGCCTGCATGAGCGTGATCTGGGGCGGCGTGTGCGAACGCCATCCGAAAATTCGCATCGCCTTCCTTGAATCGGGCGGCGGCTGGATCGCGCCCTGGCTCGACCGCATGGACCGCCATTTCGACGACCAGGGCTTCAACGATTCCGGCCTGACGACGCGGCCGAGCGAATTGTTCCAGCGCAATTGCTGGATCTCGTTCGAGCCGGTCGAGGGCAGCATCAAGGCGCTGGCCGATTACATCGGGCCGCACAAGATCCTGTGGGCGACCGACTATCCGCACCCGGACGGCTTCTTCCCCGGCGCCCCGAAAATGATCATGGATCGCATGGAAGGTCTGTCGCCCGAGACCAAGCACCAGGTCATGGCGGGCGGCGCCATGGGCTTGTACGGGCTGAACTGAGGCTGCGCGGGGCGGCGTCGCGCAAGCCGTCGGCGCTGCCCCGGTGACGTCTTGCCGTCGGTGGCGAATCGCTGTCGGGAGGGAAGAAATGTCGCTCAGACTGGTGGTCACGATCACCGCCGCGCCCGGCAAGGGCGGGGAACTGGCGCAGGCCTATAGGGGACGCTGTGTGGAGGTCATGAAGGAACCGGGCTGCGAGCAGTTCGAGGTCTTTCAGAGCGTCGTCAACCCCGACAAGCTGGCACTGCTCGAACGCTGGACCGACCAAGCGGCGCTCGACGTCCACGCCAAGGTCAACACCACGCGGCCGCCGCTGCCTTCCGGGCTGCGGGTCGGCAATGGCGAGCGCGAGGACTACGAATACAAGCGCACCCGCTGAGGCTCGCGGGGCACCGTAAGCGGGAGAGCGTCGATGGGCTGGCTCGACGGGCAGGTAGCGCTGGTCACGGGCGGCGGCTCGGGCATCGGCCGGGCCGTCGTCGAGCGCTATGTCGAGGAGGGCGCGCGGGTCGCGGTCATGGACCGCGTCGCCGGCCGCGGCGAGGAGCTGCGAGCGCGGTTCGGCGATCAAGGTGACCGCGATCAGCGGCGATGTCAGCCGGCTCGACGACAACAAGCGCGCCGTCGCGGAGACCGTCGCCGCCTTTGGCCGGCTCGACATTTTCGTCGGCAATGCCGGGGTGCTCGACGGCTTCCTGCGGCTCGCCGACTTGGCGGAAGACCAGCATCGCCGCCGCCTGCGACGAGTTGTTTGCGGTCAACGTCAAGGGCTGCATCCTGGGCGCCAAGGCGGCGCTCCACGAACTCGGTAAAAGCAAGGGCTGCATGATTTTTACCGCATCGGGGGCGGGATTTACCTCGGCCGGCGGCGGGGTGATCTATACCGCCTCGAAGCATGCGGTGGTCGGCATCATCCGGCAATTGGCGGTCGAATTGGGGCCGAATATCCGGGTCAACGGCGTCGCGCCCGGCGGGACGATGACCGATCTGCGCAGTGTCGCGGCCTTGTCAGCTCGAAGATCGCTCGCAATTCGATCTTCCCGGCGCGGCCGAGCGGATCGCCGCGCGGCAACCCGTTGCAACTGGCGCTGGACCCGGCCGACCTTGCCGGCGCCTATGTGTTTCTGGCGTCGCGGGCCAACGCCCGCGGCATCACCGGCTCAGTCGTCTCGGTCGACGCCGGATCGACCTTGCGCATGCTGCGGCGGAGTTGAGGCAAGGCCGGATCAAGCCCGGCCGCCGGGCGTAGGGACGTGAAACCGCCAGCGAAACGCGGATCTCAGCGAGAGCCGATCGGGAGACAGGGATGGTGAGGGATCTGAACGGGTTGGTCGACAGCGAAAACGGCCTCGTCAGCCGCCGCATCTTTATCGAGCCGGAAATCTACGAGCAGGAGCTGAAGCAGATTTTTGCGCGCTGCTGGCTGTTTCTGTGCCATGACAGCCAGATCCCGCAGCCGGGCGATTTCTTCACCACCTATATGGGCGAAGACCCGGTGCTGGTCGTGCGCGACAGCGGTGGCAGGTGCACGCCTTTCTGAACGTCTGCCGCCATCGCGGCAACCGGCTGTGCCGCGCCGACACCGGCAATGCCGCGAGTTTCACCTGCGCCTATCACGGCTGGACCTATCGCAATGACGGGCGGCTGACCGGCGTGCCCGTATCTGAAGGAAGCCTATCACGACGAGCTCGACCGCGACCGCTGGGGTCTCGTGCCGGTGGCGCAGCTCGACAGTTACAAAGGGCTGTGGTTCGCCACTTTCGACGCCGAAGCGCCGCCGCTGCGCGACTATCTCGGCGAGATGGCGTGGTATCTCGACATGTTCTTCGACCGCCGCGAGGGCGGCATCGAGATTATCGGCGGCATGCACAAATGGGTCATGCCGTGCAACTGGAAGTTCCCGGCCGAGAACTTTGCCGGCGACGGCTATCACGTGCACTGGAGCCATCTGTCGGCGGTGCAGACCGGCTCGGGCGGCGATTTCCGCACTCGAGCCGGACAATGCCGGACGGGCGATTGTCGCCGGGCAACGGCCACAGTGCTGATGTTGCACCGGCCCGGACGATGCCGGCGACATGCCGCATCCGGCCGTGCTCGGCTACGAGGCGCAGATCCGGCCGGAGCTCGAGCAGCGCCTGGGGCCGCGCATCGACCGCTGGCAACCCGGTCGCCGCCACGGTGTTTCCGAATCTGTCGATCCTGCGCGCCGACCTCGCGCACGCTTTCGCGTGTGGCACCCGCGTGGTCCCGACAAGACCGAATGCTGGGCCTTTGTCTATGCTGCGACAAGGCGGCGCCGCCCGAAGTCAAGGAGGCGGTCCGGCTCGCCGGCGCGCGCGTGCTTCGGCCCGGCGGCACCTTCGAGCAGGACGACATGGACAATTGGCAGGGCTGCACCCAGACCGGCCGCGGCGTCGTCGCGCGGCGCATGCGCTGAACTACCAGATGGGCCTCGGGCGCGAGCGCTTTGACGCCGGAGCTCGGCGCCGTGGCCAGCGACTACCGCTACAGCGAGAGCAATCATCGCGGCTTTTACCGCCGCTGGGCCGAACTGATGGATGGCGAGCGAGTGGAACCGGCCCGGCGGACGGGCAATAATGGGGGCGCCGATGGCAAATGACTGCGCCGGCCTCGTCGACAGCGAACGCGGGCTGCTGAGCCGCCGCATCTTCATCGAGCCGGAGATTTACGAGCAGGAACTGCAGCAGATCTTTGCCCGCTGCTGGCTCTTTCTGTGCCATGAGAGCCAGATCCCGCTGCCCGGCGATTTCCTCACCACCTATATGGGCGAAGATCCCGGTGCTGGTGGTGCGCGACACCGCACGGCGAGGTGCACGCCTTTCTCAATGTCTGCCGCCATCGCGGCAACCGGCTGTGCCGCGCCGACGCACGGCAACGCCGCGAGCTTCACCTGCGCCTATCACGGCTGGACCTATCGCAATGACGGGCGGCTGACCGGCGTGCCGTATCTGAAGGAGGCCTACCACAACGAGCTGGACCGCGGAGCGCTGGGGACTCGTGCCGGTGGCGCAGCTCGACAATTACAAGGGGCTGTGGTTCGCCACCTTCGATCCCGAGGCGCCGCCGCTGCGCGAGTATCTCGGCGAGATGGCGTGGTACCTCGACACGTTCGTCGACCGGCGCGAGGGCGGGATCGAGATCGTCGCGACCCATAAATGGGTCATGCCGTGCAACTGGAAGTTCCCGGCCGAGAATTTCGGCGGCGACGCCTATCACGTGTCATGGAGCCACCTGTCGGCGGTCGACGACCGGGTTCAGCGTCGGCGTCACGGCGAGCCCGAGTCCACGGCAACCGGATGGTGTCGCCCGGCAACGGCCATGTGCTGATCTGCGTCGGCCCCGACGATTTCGGCGACGCGCCGATGCCGGAGATCCAGGCCTACGAGCGCGAGATCCGCCCCGAGGTCAACGCAGCGGCTCGGGCCGCGCGCGACGCTGATCAACCCGATCGTCGGCACCGTCTTCCCGAATTTCTCGTTGCTGCGCGGCACCTCGCGCACGTTCCGCGTGTGGCAGCCGCGCGGCCCGGACAAGACCGAGGTCTGGTCCTATGTGTTTGTCGACAAGGCGGCGCCGCCCGAGGTCAAGCGAGGCGTTCCGGCTCGCCGGGGTGCGCGGCTTCAGCCCGTCCGGCACGTTCGAGCAGGACGACATGGACAACTGGCAGGAATGCACCCAGACCTGTCGCGGCGTCGTCTCGCGGCGATGCCGCTCAACAACCAGATGGGCTCGGGCACGACCGCTTTGATCGCGGCGCTCGGCGCCTGGGCCAGCGATTCCGGCTTCAGCGAGAGCAACCACCGCCAGTTCTATCGGCCGCTGGGCCGAGCTGATGGCAGGCGGACGCTGGGCCGACGTGCCGTGCACGCAACGGATGGCGCGGGGGCCGGGCATGCCGGCATGAATGAAGACGTCATCCGCGAGGTCGAGCAATTCCTCTATCGCGAGGCGCGGCTTCTGGACGAGCGGCGGTTTCACGACTGGCTCGAGCTGTTGACCGACGACGTCCGCTATTGGATGGCGCGCGCGCAGCAACCGCTATCCGAGGACCAGCAAGGCGATCGCGATCCTCGATCCCGGCCGCTACGTCGAGGAGGATCTGACCAAGGCGAGACGAGCTGGCGATCCTCGACGAGGACAAGGCGAGCCTCACCAGCCGCGTCGCGCGGCTCGACACCGGCATGGCCTGGGCCGAGGACCCGCCGTCGCGCACGCGCCATCTGATCACCAATATCGAGGTGGAGCCGGGCGATGCGGCGAGCGGAGGTCAAGGTCCATTCGAATTTCATCGTCTACCGCAGCCGCGCCGAGACCGAGCAGGATTTCTATGTCGGCGCCCGACGGGACGTGCTGCGCCGGGTCGATGGCGCGCTGGAAGATCGCCGGCCGCCGGCTGGTCCTCGACCAGAACGTGCTGCTCGGCCAAAAACGTCAGCATCTTTTTCTGACCGAAATCCTGGCGCGCGTGCTCCGGCAGCGACGACGCGCGGCAACCGTTATCCGTCGGGAGCGATCCGGCCCGCTATGCATGGGACCGAGGCGATCGCGGCGGCAATTTAACGAAATTTTAACCGGCTTCTGTTGCCATCGACTTAAAAGCAGGCAATAACTTTACGTAGCATCAGCATGGATTTCGGGCCATTGCCCTATCAGGGTAAGGCGACCCACAGTCGCTGCGAATTACGGTTCTCCAGATGTCGTAGGCTGCGAGCACCTTGATCAACGATTACACCGCAGGCCGCGCGATAGCGCACAGGCTTGCCGGCCAGGTTTAAGGATCGGCGATGCGACCATGGATCATCGTCTTGTCGAGCGCGACTGTCGCGATCGCCGCGGCGGCCGCAATGGCCTGGCCTGCGCTGTCGCTGACACCCCCCGCCGCGATCGCGCCGGCCTTGATGCCGCTGATGCCGACGCTGCGCGGTGACGGCGCTCGCCGTCTATGCGCTCTGCGCGATTGTACTTGCAGCCGGCAATCTGGTCGTCCTCAGCCTGCTGTCTGCGCCGCCATCTGGCTCCCAGCCCGACGCATCAAGGTCCGGCTCGCCCCGACTGGACGCAGCCTTCGCCGACAGCGGGCTGCGGCGGCTGGCGCCGCCCTCGGCTAACCCCCAGCCGCGCTCGGCAAGACCGGACGGCATGGTCGTGCTGCAAGGCCGGTTTCATCCGGGGGAAGCACGAAAAGAAGTGGCGCGGCTTTACTATATCTGGGCGGCGCGCACGCATTTCTTCAGCGCATTGATCGCACTCGCCGCGCGGTGGCATTGGGCGCGGCGCAGCAACACGGGCTGTTGCCGATTGTCACCGGACCATCCCAACCGTCCCAGCGGGGTTGATCCTGGTCGGGCTGATTCTTCTCGCCGCCCTCGCCCGCCTCGCCGTCGACGTTACGATCGATCCTTTGATCGAGGCGATCTCCGGGTTCCCGACCGAGTCGAATGGACGTCTCGCTCCTCCGCCGCGCAGTGGAGCTGCTCGAAGCTGCCCCGACGCTGCGACCCGGACCGCGATCTTGGTGACCCTGCCTCGATCTCGCAGATTCCCGATCGGTTGGTCGGCGCCCTCGAAGAGGGACATCGCGCGCTGTCCGATGCCATCGAGCGCCTATCGGCGACGACCGACGGGCTCGCATCCACCGCCCAATCTTCGATTGAAGCCCTCGAAAGCACGTTTCGCGTGGCCGAGCAACGCCAGCTGCCGGCGCATGCCGGCAATGGCCGACATGGCGGAGTTATCGCAACTTCGGCAAGCCATGGTGGCCCTGACCGCGGCGCTGGAGCGCATCCCGACAGGACCCGCCGCCACGCAGAGATATGGCGCCCGGCACCGATCTCGCCGCTCGGCGCGGAGAGGCTCAGCCTGATCTCGCCGACCAGCTGAAACAGCTGCTGCAGGAGATCGGGACCGTCCCGTAACAGCACGCCGGCTGTATTGTCGACGGCAGCCGGCCGCAGCGGCGCGATCAGCTGTGCTTGAGTTCGGCGAGCAGCTTTTCGGCCTGGGCCTTGTCGGCAAAGACGGCGCCGGAGCCGAGCAGCTTTTCGAGCATGGCCTGCGCGTCGGCGGCGCGGCCGGAGCGATTGAGCGCCACGGCGAGGTGATATGCGATCGCCGGATCGGCGGGGGCCGAGACATTGGCCGCGGTCAGGTAGGTCACCGCTTTACCGGCGTCGCCTTGGGCCAGCAGGATCCAGCCGAGCGTATCGTCGATCTGCGGGGCATTCGGCGCCGCGGCCACCGCCCGCTCCGCCAGCTCCTGCGCCTTGTTCAGATCGCCCTTTTGCTGATAGAGCCAGGCGAGGTTGTTCAGCGCGGCCGGATCGACGGGATGCGCGTCGAGGATCTTGGTGTATTGCGGCGATCGCCGCATCATAATTCTTATTTTCGAGATAGAGCGACGCCAGGGTCGAGCCGACGACATAATTGGTCGGATCGGCCTTCGAGGCGGGCGCTCAGCAGCGTCTCGGCCTTGTCGGCGTCGCCGGCGCGGCTGTAAAGCCGGGCCAGCGCGGTGATTAGGCCGTCGTTGGTCGGCTTGGCCGCGAGGTCGCGTTTCGAGCAGTCCGATCGCCTCCTTGCCGCGTCCCGCCTTATCCAACAGCTCAGCCGACACCAGATCGTAGAGGGTGTTGTCGGGATCGTTCTTGGCGAGATCGCGCGCTTCGGCCAACCCGGCGTCGACGCCGCCGATTTCGCCTGCGACCCGGATCAGGTCGGCCTTGATCGCCGGGTTCTGCGGCGCGCGGTTGAGCGCCGCCTGCAGCACCGACTGGGCCTCGACATAATTTTTCGCCTTGTTCAAGGCGGAAACATAGCGCGACAGGATTCGGTCGAATTCGGCGCGAGTTGGTAGGCGCGCTTGTATGTGGCGATCGCGCTCTGCAGGTCGCCGGCGCCGATTTGGGCGCGGGCCTGCGCGTCGAGCACCTCGACATTTGACGGAAATTTGGCGGCGAGGTCGCTCGCCGTCGACGTGGCGTTTTTCCAATCCTGGCGCACGAGGTAAAGGTTGACGAGCTTGACCCCGGGGCGGGGTCTTGGGGCGCCGCCGCGCTCGCGCGCTTGATCTCGTCGATCGCTTCCGCCCATTTCTTTTCCGCGATCGAGACATCGGCGAGGCCGAGCAGCGCCGGTGACGTCGTTCGGCTTTTGCGCCAACAGATCGTCATAGACTTTTCTCGCATCGGCGGTGCGTCCGGTCGCCAGATACAGCGGCCCGAGCACCATGCTGACCGCCGCGTCTTTCGGATCGGCTTTCAATCGGCTGGTCAGCACCCCTTCGGCTTTGCCGAAATGTCCGGTGCGGATATAGACGCGGGCCAGCGCCACCGTCAGCGCGTCGTCGGTCGGTCGCGCCGCCATCGCCTTTTCGAGCAGCGCTGCGGCGTCGTCCCAGCGTCCCGCATTCTCGTAAACCTGGCTCGCCGACGACAGGATAGAGCGTTATTGTTCGGGTCATCCTTGGCATAGAGATTTGCTTGGGAAACCGCGGCATCGACGCCGTCGAGCTGGGCCGTGACCCGAACGAGGTCGGCCTTCAGCGCGCGTTCTTGGGATCGCGATCGATCGCGTCCTTGAGGACGCCGCTCGCCTCGCGGTAATCGCCCGCAGAGGTGAGCAAGGCGAGATAGCGCGACAGGAGCGGTATCGAATTCGGGCGCCAACTCGTACGCCCGCTTATAGCTTGCGATGGCGCCATTCGTGTCGCCAGCCCCGAGCTGGGCCCGGGCCTGCGCCTCCAGGACATTGACATCGGAGGGGAATTGAGCGCTGAGCGCGCCCGCCACCGCCTTGGCGTTGGCCCAATCCTGCTGCAGCTCGTAGACGCGCACCAGCGCCAGCCCCGGCGCCGGGTCGTTGGGCGCGGCGGTGCGGGCGCGATTGATGTAATCGGTCGCCTCCGGCCATCTTCTTTTCGGCGATGGCGATGTTCGCCAAGCCGAGCAGAGCGGCCTCGTCATCCGGATTTTTTGGCGAGCGCATCGCTGATACACCTTCTTGGCCTCGTTCGGCTTGTCCGGTCGCCAGATAGAGCTGCCGCCAGATCGCGTCTCGCGGGCGCGAAATCGGGTTTGCCGCCAGCGCCGCTTGGAACGCGGCCTCCGCCGCCGGATAGTCCTGCTGCGCGGCTTTGACCATGCCCGTCAGGGTCTGGTAGAGCGGATTCTTGGCGATCGCGCTTGACCAATGCCGCGGCGACTTGGGCGGCTTTGTCGACCTGCCCAGCGCGCAGTTGGGTCAGCACCAGGGTCGGACCGGCGACCGGCGCGCCGGACTGGGTGTCGAACACCCGCTCGAGTTCGGCCAAGCCCTCTTTGCCCTGGCCGGCGCCGATCTCCGAAATCGCCATCCGGGTCTTGATCGCCGGGTTCCCCGGATCGACCGCCGCCGCCTTTTCGAATTGCTGAAGCGCCAGTTCGGGCTTGCCGCTCGCCATATAGGCGTTGCCGAGCAAGGTCAGCGTCTCGCGTCGGCTCCGGGGCGATTGGTCGACGACCGGCTTGAGATATTCGATCGCGCGCGCCGGAGCGCGCTGGCGCAAAGCGGCCGTGGCGGCGAGGCGCGCCGCCCTGGCATCGCCGGGGACAATTGGGCGAGGTATTTGCTCGAGGATCGTCTTCCGCCTGAGCATATTGTCCGAGCGCGAATCTTGGTCGCTCCCTGCAGATAATAGCCGGCCGGGAACTTCGAGAAAATCGGCGACAAGCGGTCGAACAGATCGGTCGGCCGCGGCGTATTGCTGCTGTTTTGCGTGCTCGAACGCGCGCAGGTAATTCGCCATGAAGTTGTCGGGATTGGCTTTGAGGATCGGATCGAGATCCTCGTCCGCGGCCTTGTATTTGCCTTCGGCGATGTTGAGGCTGGCGCGGCTCAAACGCACCGCGACATTCTTGGGGTCGATCTTGAGGGCCGCGTCGAAATGGCTCATCGCCGCCTTGCGCGTCGCCATGGGCTCGCGCCAATTCTCCCTTGACCTGCAGCGCCTCGACCGAGCGCGGATCGACGGCGAGCGCCTGGTCGAGCAGCTTGTTCGCTTCGGCCGGGTTGGTCGCCGCCAGCAGTCCGCGCCAAGGCGATCTTTGGCGGCACCGCGTTCGGGATCGAGCCGGATCGCGTCGTGCAGCATCGCCTCGGCTTTGGCACGATCGTGGAGGCCCGCCGCCGCGATGCCGAGCGCCAAGCGCACCTTGCTTTCGAGAGCGGGGGCGCGATTGCCCGGCTTGACCAGATCGGCAAGGTCGGCGAATTTGCCCTGGCGCAGCAGGGCGTCGAGCAACACCGGCAGATAATCCGCCTCCTTGCCATTGCGCTCGCGTGCGGCGCGCGCCTCGCGCTCGGCGGAAATCGGATCGCCGAGCTGCAGATAGACGCGCGCGAGTTGGCTGCGCAGCATCGGATCCTGCGGCGATTCGCGGATCGCGTTGCGCAGCTCGATCTCGGCCGCCTTGAGATTGCCGCTGGCGACATACTGGTCGGCGTTTTTGACCGAGGCCGGCGACTCGGCCGCGCCGGACAGCGGGGCGTGCAAGGGTCAGCACGGCATGCGGCAAATGCGGCGCAGTAGCCATAAGAGACGGCGTCGAGCCTGAGGCATTGGCATTTCCTTTCACCCGCCTGCCGGCCGTCACGCATCGAGGCCGAGCTGGTGCTGCTGCATCAAATCGTAGAGCGTAGGCCGGCTGATCCCGAGCAGCTTGGCCGCCTTCGACAGATTGGAGCCGGCCTGGGCCAACGCCAGCTGGATGACCTCGCGCTCGGCGCGCGCGCCGCGCCGAGCGGATGTCGAGCGATTTCGCCTCGTCCTCGCCGGTCGACAGGTCGAGGTCGGCGGCTGAGACCAGCGGCGCCGTCGGTCATCACCACGGCGCGCTTTACGCGATTTTCCAGCTCGCGCACATTGCCGGGCCAGGAATAGTCTCTGATCGCAGCGAGCGCCGAAGAGCTCGATGCCACGCGTCGCATGCCCATATTCGGCGGCAAAGCGGCGCAGAAAGAAGCTGGCCAGGACGACCGCATCGGCCGGCCGCTCGCGCAGCGGCGGAACCCGCACCGTGACCTCGTTCAGCCGATAGAACAAATCTTCGCGGAAGCGGCCTTCGGCCATCATCCGGTCGAGGTCCTGGTTGGTCGCGCAGACGATCCGCACATCCACCTGCACCGGGCTTGCGGCCGCCGATCCGCTCGACGATCTGATCCTGCAGAAAGCGCAGCAGCTTGACCTGCATCGGCAGCGGCACGTCGCCGATCTCGTCGAGAAACAGCGTGCCGCGATGCGCGCTCTCGATCCGGCCGATGTTTTGCCTAAGTGCACCGGTAAAGGCGCCTTTTTCATGGCCGAACAGCTCGCTTTCGAGCAATGTCTCGGGAATCGCCGCGCAATTGATCGGGACGAACGGGCCGTGGGCGCGCCGGCTGAGCTTGTGGATCGCGTGGGCGAGCAACTCCTTGCCGGTGCCGCTTTCGCCGAGCAGCAGGACCGCCACGTCGGTCGGCGCCAGCTTTTCGATGTTGCGCAGCACCCGCAGCATTTCGGGGCTGGTGGCGATGATGCCGTCGATCGGCGAGCCAGTCGCGGCTTCGGTGAGCCGGCGGTTTTCGGCCTCGAGCTCGAACATCTGCTCGGCGCGGCCGACGATCATCCGCAGCACCTCGATGTCGATCGGCTTCTGATAGAAATCGTAGGCGCCGAGCGCGATCGCGCGCAGCGCGTGCTCGCGGGTCTCGTTGCCGGTGGCGATGATGACCTTGGTCGCCGGAGCGATTTCGCGAATTTCCGATCAATGTCGCCAAGCCTTCCGAGGCGCCGTCCGGATCCGGCGGCAGCCCGAGATCGAGGATCGCGACCGGAACCGGGTGCGCCCTGATGATCGTCGATCGCTTCCTGGCGGTTGGCGGCCGGCATGCACCTTGTGCTCGGCAAATGCCCAGCGAAGCTGGCGCAACAGCCCGCTGTCGTCATCGACGATCAGCAGCGATTTGGCGGTCGGCGGCATGGTGTCTCATGCCGCAGCGGAGGGAGTCGCCGGCTCGCGGTCGTCGGACGAGCGGCAAGACGATGCGCATCGTCGTGCCCGCTCCCGGCTCGCGAAATCACCTCGAGGTCGCCGCCCGCCATGCGGATCAGCTCGCGGGTTTGAAAGGCGCCGATGCCGTAGCCGCCCGATTTCGTCGAACGGAACGGCAGGAACAGCTCGTCGCGGATAAAGGCCTCGTCCATCCCGGCGCCGCGGTCGACGACGTCGATGATGAATTGGCGGCCGAGCCGGCGCGTCGAGACGACGACCGGATCGCCCGGCGGCGAGGCGTCGAGGGCGTTTTGCACGAGATGGGCGAGCGCGGAGCGCAGCCGTGTCGGGAGCGATCGCCACGCTGTGTCCGGATCATCGCCGCTCGGTCTCGACGATGACCGACCCGGATGCGAACTCGCCTGCGACCGCGGCGACGATGGCGCCGGGGTCGGCGAGCGGGGTTGGCCGCGGCGCGGCATCGGCTTTGAGCTGGCTGAGCAGGTTGTTCATGCGCGCCACCGAATCCTCGACCGTCTGGAGCATGTCGCGCTGAAATTCGGGATCGTCGATGTAGCGGCGCGCATTCGACACGATCAAACCGAGCTGGCTTGCAAGATTTTTGATGTCGTGGACGACGAAGGCGAAGCGCTTGCTGTATTCGGTCAACAGCTCGGCGTCGCGCAGACCTTTCGTCGAGCGCTCCTCGGCGAGATAGCTGGCGGCTTGGCGGCCGGCCGCGCGCAGCAGATCGAACGCCTCCCAATCGAGCCCGACCGCATGGGTCGGCACGATCGAGCACGACAAAGCCGACGATTTCGTGGCGATGCGACAACGGCACGGCCAGCCAGGCCCGCGGCGAGGCGAACCGCCAGGCCTCGCCTGCCGCGTCGTGGCGAATGTTCCTGGATCCACCCGCCGTCGCGAAAGCCCGCGACGAAACGGATCGTCGGCCGCCACCTCCGCCCCATGTTCGGCGCGACGCTTCCATGCCGCGGTCGGGCGATATCCGATCCCCGGGCCCAACGACCACAGCATCCCGGCCGGGCTGTCGACGAATTCGGCGAGAGCGCGGATGATCCTGACCTGCAGCTCTTCCGCCTGCCGCGGTGTCGGAAACGAGTTCGATGAATTTGAGCCATTCGACGCGATAATCGTAGCGATGGGTAAAGAAATTCCTCGAGATCAGGAATTTCAGACGCTGCCGGAAGCTTCCCGAAGACAGCACCGTGACCAGCACGACGATGCTGCCGAACAGCATCGCCAGCTGCAGCACCAGCCCCCAATCGCCGCCGAACCCGCGCAGCAGCATCGCGACGATGGCCACGGCCAACAGAAAGCAGCCGCTCGCCAGCAAGGTGGCGGTATGCAGCACGACCTGGCGGGAGACATGGATGTCGACCCGCCACTCGCGGTTGCGCGCCATCGCCAGCGCCAGCAGCGGCGCCATGAACGCCGCGGCGATCGCGCCGCCCGAGCGCCAGGCCCGGATCGACCCGGCCGCGGGTGATGAACAGCGTCCGAGAACAAAAACAGCTCGTAGGCGAAGAGCAGGCCGAGAGCCAGGCACACCGGCCACACGTGCCAGCGCCGCGACGGCTGCGGTGTTGCGCCACAGGTTTTCTATCGTCAGCAGCCCGAAGACGCCAAAACCCGACGCGGACCAGCACCTGTGCGTAGAGAGCCAGGACATCCGCGCCGATGGATCAAGCGTCCACAGGTCGATCGCGATCGCGACGGCGCAGAAGATCAGCGCCGCGACCCAGTAGCGCCGCTCGACCTCCGAGCCGTCGCCGGCGTGCGCGGTAACCAGGGCCACCGCGAACAGCAGCCACGCCGAGAGCCTGATGCTGTCGAGCAGCGCTGGAACGCCGGACGGAAGGACCCCCGTGGCCGCCGTCGCCGCGGCCCAGACGGCCGAGGCCAGGCAGCAGCCGATGATCGCGATGCCGGTTCTGCTGGTCCGGCCGCGCAAGACCATCAGCACGATGATCAGGACGAACGCTAGCGCACATCCCGAATAAACCGTTTCGATGACGGCTCTGGCCAGCTTCGTTGTCCTATCTTGCGCCGTGATTCCAAAATATCACCCGCGCCGTCTGCAGCAATATTAAAAAATCCAAGAAAATGCTTTGATTTTTTACGTAGTAAAGGTCGAAAGAAAGCTTACGTCGGGCATCCTCGATCGAGGCGCCGTAGGGATAATTGATCTGCGCCCAGCCGGTAATGCCGGGGCGCACCCAATGCCGCTCGGCATAATAGGGAATGGCCGCGGCCAGATCGGCGACAAAAAAGGGGCGCTCCGGGCGCGGCCCGACAAAGCTCATGTCGCCGCGCAGCACGTTCAAAATTTGCGGAAGCTCGTCGATGCGCAGCTTACGGATGATCGCGCCGACTCGGGTGACCCGCGGATCGCCTTTCGCCGCCCATTGGGGACTGCCGTCCAGTTCGGCATCGACCCGCATGCTGCGGAATTTGAAGATCGTGAAAACCTTGCCGCGCGATCCGACCCGTTCCTGGCGATAGAGGATCGGCCCTGGGCTGTCGAGCTTGATCAGGCAGGCGGTCGCCGCCAGCAACGGCAGCGAGAAAATCAGCAGCGCCAAGCTGACCGCGATGTCGAAGGCGCGCTTCAGCCCCTCGTCGACGACGCCACAGCGAAACCCGTCGGAATAGAACAGCCAGCTGGGGCGCAAGGCCTCGAGATCGACCGTTCTCGTCTCGCGCTCCCAGAAATCCAGGAAATCGGTGACGCTGATGCCGGCCAGCTTGCAATGCAGCAGTTGACGGACGGGCAGGCCGCGGCGGTCGTCGGTCGCGACCACGACCTCGCTGGCGCCTAGTCGGTAGCCGAGATCGGCGAGCGAGTCGGGCCCGCCCTCCGACCAGCCCGGCGCGTCGGCGCCGACCGCTGCGCGCTCGCCCGGCATCCGGACAAAAGACACCGGTATGAAATGCTGGTTCTCGCCGGCCTCGACCAATTTAGCAATGCGCGCCGCCTGGGTTCCGTTGCCGAGGACGACGATCCGCCGCTTCAGCAGCCCGCGGCCCAGGGTCACCAGAAAAGTCCCGCGCGTCACCGATATGCAGCCGAGCCAGATCAAGGCTGCCTTCAGCGGCAGATTTCCGGTGTCCGGCAACTGCTGCAAACCCTTCGCGCCAATAGGACGCAGAGACCAGGACCAGCATCAGCACCAGCACAAAGGCGACGGCGATCTTGCCGATCAGCAGCCGAAAATCGACAAAGCTCTGTTCGCCGTAGAGACCGACGGAAACCATCGCGCCGACCGCGGCGATCGACAAGCCCGCAGCGAACTGGGCGGGGAAGCTCGCGACGCCAAATATTAGCGGCGTACTCTCGTTCGACTGAGACAACATCTGGTAGAATGCGCCAGTGATCAGCAGAGCGTCCGACGACACCAGCAGCACGACCGAAATAGGGACAAAATGTCTGAACAGTCTGAGCTGCATTGCTGATTGGAATTTCCAATATAGTTAACCGTCCGAGTCGCGACGGCGCTGCCCATAACCCATGAGTATAATAGCAGCAAAGAGACCGGCCGTCCAGTAGAACGCGGCAGCAGCGCCGCAGATGACGGCGCCGCGGTGTCGACGATCCTCGAGCGGTCGCCGCTCGCCGTCATTGAGCAGCAACGCCGAGCGGAGCAGGATCGGGGGGGTGCCGGGTCGGATATGCGCGCCGCGGGTCCGCGCGTCCCGGCGCTGGTCGAAGAGTTGCCCGATCCGGCCGATCATTGCGCACGTGCGCACTGGGCAGATCGAGCAGATCCGACCGCCGCACTATATCGGCATCGGCCGGGCGCATCTATAATTCACCTGAAGAACCAGGATTGTCGGCTATCATCATGGCCGTACCAGGGAGTAGCGCCGATGTACTTCGACCGACGTCTGTGGGAACTGACGCGCGGGTTGCGGGGGTGGATCGCCTTCGCGATCCTGCTCGGGCTCGTCGCCTCGGTCGTCGGCATCGCCCGCTTTGCGATCCTCGGCGTGCTGTTGTCGCACGTCTTCAACGGCGCCGGGTTTCTCGGCGTGGCGATCCCGGCCGTGGGGGTCGCCGCCGCGGTGTTGCTGCGCGGATTTATCGAGCACCACCGGGCGATGGTCTCGCACCGCACCGCGACGCAGGTGCAGGAGACCTTGCGCGGCCGCCTCTATGACAAGATCGCCGCCCTTGGGCCGGCCTGGTTCGCCGGCGAACGCACCGGCGGGGTCATGCTGTCGATCGTCGACGGCGTCGAACAATTGCAGACCTTTTTCGGCCAATACGTGCCGCAGCTGTCGATCGCCGTCCTGACGCCGATTGCGATCTTCGTCTTCATCGCCTTCTGGGATGTCCCGGTGGCGACGGTGATGCTGGTCTTTGCGCTGGTGACTCTGCTCGCGCCGACCGTCTTCGTGCACCTCGAGCAGCGTTCCAGCCACGGTCGCCAACGGGCCCTCAAAGCTTTCGGCTCCGAGTTTCTCGACGGCGTCCAGGGCCTGCCGACCTTGAAGGCGTTCGGTCAGAGCCGGGCCTTTGGCATGCGGCTCGCCGACAAGGCGCGCGAGCTGTGCGACAGCACCCTGCGCGTGCTGTCGACCGGAGTGATGACCCGCGGCATCACCGATTGCGGGGTGGCGATCGGCGCCGCCGCCGCACTGGCGCTCGGGGTGTGGCGGGTGTCGCACGGACTGATGAGCATCCAGGCATTGTTGATCGTGCTGATGGCCGGCACCGAGGTATTCCGACCGCTGCGCGACCTGCGCATGGTGCTGCATCAGGGGATGGTCGGGCAATCGGCCGCAGCCGGCATCAACGCGCTGTTGGCCGCCGAGCCGCTGGTGCCGCCGCACCCGACGAACCCGGCGCAGACGGTCGTTCCACTAATGCCCACGATCGCTTTTGAAGATGTTCATTTCGCCTATCCCGGCGGCCGCGGCGCCGCCCATGACGGGCTCTCCTTTACCGTCGCCGCGGGCGAGAAGATCGGCATCGTCGGCCCGAGCGGATCGGGAAAATCCTCGGTCGCGCGCCTGTTGCTGCGCCTGTTCGACCCGCAACGAGGCAAAGTTCTGATCGGCGGGCGCGATCTGAAGACGCTCGATCCCGAGGCGGTGCGCCGGATGATCGCCGTCGTTCATCAGGACACCTATCTGTTCCACGGCACCGTCGAAGAGAACCTGCGGCTCGGCAAGCCCGACGCCGACCGCGAGGAACTGGAAGCTGCGGCGCGCGACGCCAACGCCCACGCGTTCATCGCAGCTCTGCCGCAGGGCTATCAGACGATGATCGGCGAGCGCGGGGTCATGCTGTCGGGCGGACAGCGCCAGCGGCTGGCGATCGCCCGCGCCCTGCTGCGCGACGCGCCGATTTTGATCCTCGACGAGGCATTGTCCTCGGTCGACGCCGAAAACGAGGCGGTGATCCAGCAGGCCCTCGACCGACTATCGGCCGGGCGCACGACCCTGATCCTGGCGCATCGGCTGTCGAGCGTGATCGGGACCGACCGCATCCTCGTCCTCGACAAGGGCCGCGTCGTCGAATCCGGCCGGCATGCCGAGCTGATCCGCCGCGACGGGCCCTATCGCCGGCTGATGGGGGCGCAGGCCGAAGAGCGCGAAGACGATATCGCCTTGGTCGAGGACAGCCTCGCGCCGGGCGCTGCTGGCGAGCGCGAGCAGATCGAAATGGCTGCTGTGACGGCGCCGGAGGCAGTCGCAGCCGAGGCCGCGTCGGTTGGCTGGGTGGCGACGCTCGGTACCCTGGTCGAGATCATCAAGCCGTGGCGGCGGCGGTTCGCGATCGTCGTCGGCTCGGGTATCGCGCGCGTGGCCGCCTTTATCGGCGTCGGCATTATCGGCGCGCTTGCCGTAGCCGCGGTTAAGACGGCATCGCCGTTTGGTTACCTCTTGATATTACTGGCTCTCGCTGCGCCGCTGGCCGGGCTGCTCCATTGGCTCGAAATCTTGGCTCGCGCACGATATCGCCTATCGCCTGCTGGCGGAAATGCGGATCGCGCTGTTCGCCAAGCTCGATGCCCTGGCGCCGGCCTATCTGATGCGCCGACGCTCGGGCGATCTGATCGCGCTCGCCAGCCAGGATGTCGAGACCGTCGAATATTTCTTCGCCCACACCGTGGCGCCGGCGCTGGTGGCGGTGCTGGTGCCGTCAACGGTGCTGATTGTTCTGGCCGTTGCCGCCTGGCCGATCGCCCTCGCTTTGCTGCCGTTCGTATTGTTCGCGGCGCTGGGGCCGGGGGTGACCCGGGCGCGAATCGACCGCCTCGGCGCCTCGGCGCGGGACGCGCTTGGGCTTCTGGGCGCGTATGTGACCGAGACGATCCAAGGTCTCAACGACCTGGTCGCGTTTCAGGCGGTTGGCGGCCGGCGCCGCGGCTTTATGGAGCTGGTGCGCGGCTATCAAAAGATCCGTCTCGAACTGCTCGGCGATTTGTCGGCCCAGACCGCCCGGCTCGAAACCGTGACCGGGCTCGGCGGGCTCGCGGTCGCGGTCGTCGGGGCCCGGCTCGCCGCCGAGTATCATCTCGCCCCGACGATGCTGCCGCTGCTGATCCTGCTGTCTTTGTCGTCGTTTCTGCCGATCTCGGAGATCGCTCAGGTCAGCCGCCAGCTGGCCGACACGATCGCATCGACGCGCCGGCTCTATGCCGTGCATCGCGAGCAACCCGCTGTCATCGATGGCCCGCTGCGCCCACCCGAGCCCGACGGTGGCTCGGCGATCCGCTTCGAGGGAGCCAGTTTTACCTATCCGGGCGCGCGGCGCGCGGCACTGACCGACATCCGGCTGAATGTGCCGGCGGGCGCGACATTGGCGCTGGTGGGCCCCTCGGGCGCCGGCAAGACGACGATCGCCAATTTGTTGCTGCGCTTCTGGGACCCGAGCGCCGGGCGGATTTTGATCGACGGCGTCGATCTGCGCGAGTTCGAGCTCGACCATCTGCGCCGCCGGGTCTCCTTGGTCTCGCAGGACACCTATCTGTTCAACGATACCTTGCGCGCCAATGTGGCGCTGGCCCGGCCCGAGGCCGACGAGGCGGCGATCCACCGCGCCCTCGACCAGGCCGCCCTCGCCGAGTTTGTCGAGAGCCTGCCCGAGGGGCTCGACACCCCGGTCGGCGAGCGCGGCGTCCAGCTTTCGGGCGGCCAGCGCCAACGGGTGGCGATCGCCCGCGCCTTTCTAAAGAACGCGCCGACCCTGGTGCTCGACGAGGCGACCTCGCATCTCGACGCGGTGAGCGAGGCGCAGGTACGCGGCGCGCTTGACGTGCTGATGCGCGACCGCACGACGATCGTCATTGCCCATCGGCTCTCGACCGTGCGCAACGCCGATCTGCTGGCGGTGCTCGACCATGGACGCTTGGTCGAAACCGGCAGCCACGCCGAACTCCTTGCCCGCAACGGCCTCTACGCCCGCCTGATCCGCCGGCAGATCGAAGGCGCGCGTCAGCCGCTCCGCGCGGTCGGGAATTAGACTAGGGGCGGTTGTCGCCGTCCTTCCCCTTTTCCTTTGGCGCCGGCTTGCCGCCGCCATGGGCAGCCGGGGGAGCATGTACCGGCTGGGGATGCGGCGGGGCGACGGGGTGGGCAAGGGCCTCGGCCGGGTGGGCGACGGCAAGGGCCGGCCGGTGAAAGGCTCGCGCCGGCGGCGGCGCCGGGTGTGGCGGAGCGACGGGACGGGTCTCGATTACTGCCGCCCGGCGAGGTTCCGGCAGAGCAGCCGGGTGCGGTGGCTCTTCGCGGCGAGCGGTGGTCACGGCGGGCGGTCGCGGCGGCGCAACTACACCAGGCCGCGCCTCACGCGCCGGCGGGAGCCTCAGCGGGTGCGACGGTAGCAGTGCGGCCGTGTTCGGTGCAGCAACCGGATGGGGAACGCCGTGTTCGAGCGCATCCGGTGCGAGCTTCTTCACGGCACCCGCGGCTTCGGGAATATGCGGACTGCGTTCGGACAGGTTGGCCGCGCCGGGATGCGGCGGGATGAAGGCCTCATTCGGCGGCGTGCCTGGGCGGCCGGGTGTGGCGGCGTGTTCCGGCTGTGTCCCCGGCGGGTGCGGCTGACCAGCCGGCGCGGTCGACACCGCCCCTGCCGGACGGGCGGGCGGCGCGTGACCAGGGCCGACCGGCACCGACCGCGGATGCTGCGGCCCCTGTGCTGCCGCGGAGGCGGGCCGCGGCGACGGCTTGACCTGAGGCGGATGGAGCACCACCGGCGCCTTCTCCAACGCCGCGGGCGACACATGGATCGCCGCCGGCGCAACCGGATTGGCGTTGGCGAAGACCCGTTGCGGGACGACGGTCGCAAACCGCCGATTGGCGAAATTCGCGTTCGCGACCTGCCGCGGGGGCGCCCCGTTCGATTGGACCACAATATTATTGATATTCTTGACGTTGCTAATGTTGACGTTGCGAATGTAGTACACGTTGTGGGTATAACTCGGCCAATAGGTTTCGCCGGGGGCGAGCGGAAACCAGCCGACAGCCGGTCCGCCGCCTGTGGCAAGGCCAATTCCCGCGACGGCGCCGACAAAGGCGACGAGGGCCGGCGCATAGACCGGCTGCGCCACGTAGCTCCCGGGGACCCAGAGCCATCGGTCGTCCAAATAGGCCCAGCGGCCATAATGAAATGGCGCGTACCCCCAGGGTTGCTGGTCGACCCAAGTCCAGCCCCAGGGCGGGACCCAGATCCAACGGCCGTCGCGATAGGGCGCCCAATCTGCCGGCACCTGGCTCGGATACCAGACTTCGCCGTATTGCGGGTTAGCCTGCCAGCCGCCGTAATGATCGAGATCCGCGTAGCCGGTCATTTGCGGCGAAATGTAATGGGTCGCTGCCAGCCCCTCGGCGTGATAGTCGCGCGTGGCGCACCATTCGACGAATGCATCGGGCGAGGCGTGCTCGATGCGGGCAACAACCGGGTTCGCCCCGGTCAGCACCGCTGCGTCGCCGCGGTTGATGCCGATATCGGCGCCGCCGCCGACAAAACGCGCGCTGCCGGCGAACACCGCGACGCGCGCTGGCTGGTCCGCGGTCCCGGCGTCGATGTCGTAAGAACCGGGCTGCAGCAGCCACACCGCACCCTGCGGCAGGTCGACCTCAAAGCTCTGGCCGTTATCGAGCTGACGCAGATGGAGGTTGATGCGCCCCTGCGGCAGGCTGAACTGGGACACTTGGTCGTTCAAATTGGTGACGTCCAGTTCGGTCCCGCCCGCCATGCCGATCGTGGTCGGGCCGATCTGGATTTGGGCGCGGGCTTGTGGATCGGTCGAAAACGAGCCTCCGGTCGCGACCGGATAGTTGATCCCGGCTGCGGACCATTGAGTGTCGCCGGCGACGCGGAAGGCGAGGTTGCCCGAGACATAACTGATCTGGCCGACGCGGGAAGGCGGCTCCGGCGCCTGCGCCAGCGCCAGCGGGGCACCGGCAAGGATCAACAGGACGAAGTTGAACAGAAGGCGCATAATGACACCCGTCCGAGGCTTCCTTCATTGCCTGAACGGTTCAATTACGGCAGAGTCGTGGCGTCCATGTCGGGACTGCGGCACAAATCTCGCCGTCACGGGTGGGACGCACAATCTGGCCGCGGATCTACCTAATTCGCTGTCTAGCCGCGGAGCTCGGTAGTTCGCGGGTTGCCCCCGCCAGCAGGGTGAGTGAAGTCAAGTACCCGGTGGTCTGTGGCCTAGCGCTTTAAGTGTTCCTGCAATCGCGGCATCAGCTCGACGAAATTGCAGGGACGGAAACGATTGTCGAGTTGGTGCACGAGGATGCCTTCCCAGGCGTCGCGGCAGGCGCCGGGCGAGCCCGGCAATGCAAACAGATAGGTGCCGCCCGCGACCCCGGCCGTCGCCCGGCTCTGGATCGTCGAAGTCCCGATTTTCTCGAAGCTGAGCCAGCGAAACAGCTCGCCAAAGCCGGCGATTTCCTTCTCATAGACGCTGTGAAAGGCCTCTGGCGTCACATCGCGCCCGGTGACGCCGGTGCCGCCGGTCGAGATCACGACGTCGATCTGCGGGTCGGCGATCCAGGCTTCGAGCTGCGCCACGATCTCGGCCTGCTCGTCGCGTACGATGCGCCGCGCGGCGATCTGGTGCCCGGCGGTGGTCGCGAGATCGGCAAGCGTGTCGCCGGAACGGTCCTGCGCCGCATCGCGGGTGTCCGAAACCGTCAGAAGCGCGATGTTGACGGGCAGAAAGGGTCGGGTTTCATCGAGCCGGCCGGGCATGGCGATCGCTCCCACTGTCGATGCCGTTAGGATATCCCGGCAGGGCGGCGGCAGCTAGCCGGGAGCGGGCTCGACGCGGAGCAGTTCGTCGAGGCGCGCGCGCAAGGCCAGCAGGTCGCGCCAGGCCTCGCGCTTGCGCTCGGGGGCGCGAAGCAGAAAGGACGGGTGAAACATCGGCAAGGTCGGCACCGGCTGGTCAAGTCCGGGAATGGCGAGGTCGAACCAGCGTCCGCGCAACCGGGTGATTCCGGGGCCGGGCGGCAGCAGCGCACGGGCAGCGGTGCCGCCGGCGAGCACCAGCACCTTGGGCCGGACCAGCGCAATGTGACGCAGCACGAACGGCAGACAGGCGGCGATCTCGTCCGTGGTCGGCGTGCGGTTGCCGGGCGGGCGCCAATAGATGACGTTGGTGATCAGCACGCCTTCGCGGTCCAGGCCGATCGCCGCCAGCATGCGGTCGAGAAGCTGGCCGGCGCGGCCGACAAAGGGCCGTCCGATCTGGTCCTCATCGGCCCCCGGCGCCTCGCCGATGATCATGACCGGCGCGGCCGGGTTGCCGTCGGCGATGACCGTGTTGGTCGCAGTGCGCTTCAACGCGCAGCCGTCGAACCCGGTGATCGCGGCTTCGAGTGCGGCGAGCGTATCGGCGCCCGCCGCCAAAAGCCGCGCCGATTGCGCCGCTTCGCCCAGAGAGTCGGCAAAGGCGGCGGGCGGCGCCGCCGCGACCGCGCGCACCGACTGCGGCGGCGCCGCTTCGGGCTCGGTCGGCCGAATAGCGGCGGCGCGCGGCGACTCGCGGGGCGCCAGCCGGTTCACCGGTTCGTCGCCGATCGTCTCGTCTGCGCCCATCTCGACGTACCAGCGTAATAGCGCCAGCGCGGTTTCGGTACCGCCCGGTTTCGACTTCTCGCTCATCGCCGCAGAGTAGCGCACCGGCAGCACGGGGCGCAGCGCCGTTTTGACTGCGCGCCTTGACCTCGGCCCGCCGATCGCCTAAATGGGCGGCCCTTGCCGGCGCGCGAGAATGCGGGCGCTGGCCCTTTCGGCCATGGCGATGAAAACCTTTTCTGCAAAACCCTCCGATATCGAGAAAAAGTGGCTATTGGTCGACGCCGAGGGTTTGGTGCTGGGTCGCCTCGCCGCGATCCTCGCCACCCGCCTGCGTGGCAAGCACAAGCCGTCCTACACGCCGCATATGGATTGTGGCGACAACATCATCGTGGTCAACGCCGAAAAGGTCGAGCTAACCGGCAACAAGCGCAAAGACGACATTTTCTACTGGCACACGGGCTACCCGGGCGGCATCAAGGGGCGCAGCAAAGGCGCCATCCTCGACGGTAAGCATCCCGAGCGGGTCGTCGAAAAGGCGGTCGAGCGCATGGTGCCGCGCGGCCCGCTCGGGCGCCGGATCATGAAGAATTTGCGGGTCTTTGCCGGACCTGAACATCCGCATGCGGCGCAGCAACCGACGCCGCTCGATGTCGGTGCAATGAACCGCAAGAATGCGAGGGCGTGAGGACGATGGCCGACGACGATCAACCGATCACTCCCCCGGCAACCCCGCCGGCTGGCCAGCCCAGCGGACAAAGGGGAGCCGGCCAGACCTTTCAGGGCTTGGCGAGCCTGCGCCAGGCGATGCAAGCGGCCCGGACCCCTCCTGCGGCAGCGGTTCCGACCGCGGTGGCGCCGGTCGATGTGCAGCCGCGCATCGATGCGCTCGGCCGGTCCTACGCCACCGGCAAGCGCAAAAACGCGGTCGCTCGGGTGTGGATCAAGCCCGGGAACGGGGCGATCAAGGTCAATAATCGGGAGAGCCCGATCTATTTCGCGCGCCCGGTGCTGCGCATGATCATCAACCAGCCGTTGGTCGCCACCAACCGGTTTGGCCAATTCGACGTCATCTGCACGGTCAAGGGCGGTGGGCTCTCCGGTCAGGCCGGCGCGGTGCGCCACGGCATCAGCAAGGCCTTGACCTATTACGAGCCTGGCCTGCATCCGCTCCTCAAGAGCCAAGGGTTCTTGACCCGCGACAGCCGCGTCGTCGAACGCAAGAAATACGGCAAGGCCAAAGCCCGCCGCAGCTTCCAGTTCTCCAAGCGCTGATCGGCCGAGCGAAACCCTTGGCCGACCGTACCCAGGAACCCGCGCGTCGCGCCGTCGGCTTCTGGTAGCGGGAAAGGCCGTGATGGCCGAGTTCCGGCGGCTCAGATTGCCGCGCACTGCCGGCGCATGAGGGAAATGCCGAAATAGAAGGCAGCAGCGATTGCCGCGGCGACCCCGGCGCGCTTATGTTCGCGTTATCATGAAACCGGTCATAGGGTAAAAAAATGGCGAGCGGGTCGATCGCCGCCCCGCGGATCATCAAGGGCGGCGAGGTTCACGCCTTGGGGCTGGTTTCGGCAGCCCACTTCGTCTCCCATTTTCAGTCGCTCGTTTTGCCGCCGTTATTTCCGCTGCTGCGGGCGCGCTGGGGTGTGGGCTTTGTCGAACTGGGCTTGGCGCTGACCGTCTACGCTATCGCCTCGGTGGCGGCGCAAATGCCGATGGGTTATCTCGCCGACCGTTTCGGCTCGCGCAAGCTGCTGATCGGGGCGCTGTTCCTTGGCGGCTTGGCGCTCGCCTCGATCGGCGTCGTCGACCGCTATGCCTGGCTCCTGGTCGCGGCCGGAGTAGCGGGCATCGCCAACGCCGTCTATCACCCGGCCGATTATACGATCCTGTCGGCGAGGATCACGCCAGCGCGTATCGGCCGCGCCTTTTCGATCCATACGTTCTCCGGCATGCTCGGCAACGCCGTGGCGCCGCTGACGATGCTGGTCCTCGCGCCGACGGTGGGTTTGCGAGGAGCGCTGATCGTCGCGGGGCTGGTCGGCCCGCTGGTCGCCATCCCGCTGATCTGTGCGCGCACGGTCGAAGGGGATGCGCTGGCGAAACGGGCGGAAGGCTCGCGCCGAAAGGCAGCGAAACCCGGCCGAACCGGCACTGTCTTTACCCCGGCTATCCTGGGCCTGATGGTCTTTTTCGCCCTGCTCAGCCTGTCGAGCAGCGGCATCACGAACTTTTCGGTCCCGGCGTTGATGGGCGCATTTCACTTGCCGTTCGCGGCGGCCAGTCTGGCATTGACCGCATATCTTACGGCAAGCGCGTTCGGCGTGCTCGGCGGCGGGTTCGTCGCCGATATGACGCGCCGCCACGGCGAAGTGGCCGCCATCGGCTTCGGGGTGAACGCGGCACTGGTTTTGCTGATCGGCGCGATCGGCCTCGGCTCAACGCTGCTGGTCTCGGTCATGGGTCTGGCGGGATTTCTGTCGGGCATGATCATGCCGTCGCGAGACATGCTGGTGCGCGCGGCGGCGCCCGCCGGCGCTATGGGGCGAGCGTTTGGCGTCGTCACGATCGGCCTCAGCGTCGGCGGCATGATCGGGCCGATGCTGTTCGGCTGGATCATGGACCGCGGGACACCGCGCTGGATCTTCGGCGCCAGCGCCGTGTTCATGCTGTTGACCGTGGCCGCGGCCTTGATCGGCGACCGACGCTCATCCGGCAGCCGAGCCGCCGTGGTTCGATCCACCGGTTCGGCGTGACTGTGCTCCGCTCCCAAGACTGCTGATGCGCGGCCAAATCCCGCTGTCGCAGGGTCTGAGCCAAATCGAGGGGGCGCCTCCGACGCCCCAGCCGAGCGAAAACCTCGGCGATCTGCCTCCGGACCTGGAAGGCAAACGCGATCTCGTCCGAATAATCCTCGCGATTCTGTTTGTCACCGGGCTGATCGCGGCCTCGGTCTGGATACTTTGGCCGTTTCTGCCGGCCACGATCTGGGCGACGACCCTGGTGGTCGCAACCTGGCCGCTGATGCTGCGTGTGCAGCAGCAGCTGTGGCACCGTCGCTGGCTCGCCGTAGTGGTCATGACCACAGCCTTGCTGCTGGTCTTTGTCGCGCCGTTCTGGCTCGCGATCGCTACGATCTCGCAAAACTTCGAGCGAATCGTCAGCTGGGTGAATGCCATCACGTCATTCAAATTGCCGTCCCCGCCCTTATGGCTCGACGATATTCCTCTGTTCGGCGACCAACTGATTTCGCTGTGGCATCGGTTACAGGCGAGCGGCATCACCGACTTGACGGCCAAAGCCGCCCCTTATGCCGGCAGTGCAGCCGGCTGGTTCGTCGGCGCATTGGGCGGGTTCGGGATCGTCGTCGTGCAGTTTGTCCTGACCGTCGTCATCGCCGCGGTCATGTATGCCGGGGGCGAGCGGGCCGCGGCCATCGTCCAGTTGTTCGGCCATCGGCTCGCCGGTGAGCGGGGCCGGCAATCGGTATTGCTGGCAGGTCAGGCGATCCGCGGAGTGGCCCTGGGCGTGGTCCTGACCGCATTGCTGCAATCAGTGCTGGGCGGTATCGGCCTGGCGATTGCCGGGGTGCCGTTCGCCCCGGTGCTGACCGCCGTGATGTTCATGATGTGCATCGCCCAGCTGGGGCCTGGCCTGGTGCTGATCCCGGCGGTGGTGTGGCAGTATTGGACCGGCGGGCCCGGCTGGGGGACGTTCCTGCTGATATGGTCCCTCATCGTCGTCAGCCTCGACAACATCGTGCGCCCGATGCTGATCCGGAAAGGTGCGCACCTGCCTATGATTCTGCTGTTGGCTGGGGTGATCGGCGGCTTGATCGCCTTTGGCCTGGTCGGCATCTTTCTCGGCCCGGTCGTGCTCGCGGTCGCCTACACCCTGCTGCAGGCGTGGATGGAAGAGGACCCGATCGCGCATCTCGACGACGAGCGCGGCTGACCCGATCACGGGCTCATAGCCGTCTCGGAGGGGCGGTCGCTTAAGCGACTTTGGCGGGGTATTCAACCGGCCGCCGCGCGAGCACCAGCTTTTGCGCCGAACGCCCAAAGAAATGATAGCCCGATCCGCCTTCGGCCAAGAGGTCGAGGAACGCATCGGCGTCGGTGATCTTGACACAGCCCAAAACATCGGCGCCGCGGGCGAGAAAGGCGTCCGGCAGCATCCCGACCGTTGGCCCGACGATCGTGACCCGGGTCTCGGGCCGGACCAGCGCCAGCAGATCTTCGAGTGTATTGTTGACCAGGGTCGCGCCGGTGATCAGTACAACATCGGCCTCGGGCACGATCTCCGCAGCCTGCTCGGCCGGCCGGAAGAACGGCAGCTCATCGGCCTTTAAGGTGGCCGAGTCCTGCTCCAGGACGAGAAAGGCCTGACCCCGCCGTTTCAGCTCTTTGAGGAACGGGACGAAAGCCCCGACCACCACGACTTTGTCGCTCTTGCGGATTTCGGTCGCGTCAAAGGCATCGACCCCGGGGCGCAGCTCGATATCGGGGTGGGGACGGCGTTCCCAGCAGCAATCGGCCAGCGCGTTGACGGTGGCAATCCCGACAGCGCGGCGAATGCCGTGGCCGGAGAGCGCTTCGCGCGCCAGGTCGGCGGCACGTCGGCCGGCGAGCTTGCCGGGAAACGGCATCGCCATCGCCGAGCTCGGACAGCACACCGCCTCGGGGATTGTCTTGATCGGCGTGGCACAGCTGCCGGCGCTGCCGTTCGTCAGTTTGACCCCGGTGAAAAACAACCCGACGACCACCCGCTCGACGACGATCTCGTCGAGTTCGCGGCCGAGGATGGCGCCGATCGCTGCGATGGTTTCGCCGAGGATAGTTCTGCTATCGCTGTGCATAGACGGATCCGCTTTTCATGCTGGCATCGCCATATCCGGTAAGATAGATCGATCGCACACTGCGGCAAAGGATCTCGGCAGCGAGCGGAGCGGTCCTGACCATATTAGGAACCGCCGCTGCCACCACCAATAGCCGAATTTATTAACAGGAGAGTTTGATGAAGCTCAGCGCCCGCAATCAGCTCAAGGGCAAGATCGTCGGGGTGACCAAGGGTCAGACAACCGCGCATGTCCGCATCGATATCGGCGCCGGGGTGATCGTCACCTCGTCGATCACCAACGAGGCGGTCGACGATCTCGGCCTCAAAGTTGGCGACGACGCGTTTGCGGTGATCAAGGCGTCGCGTGTGATGGTCGCCAAGTGAGGCGACGCAGCCTCCTCGGCGTTGGCGCCCTCGCCGCGCTGACTTGGCCGTCGTGGCGCGCCGCGGCGAAACCCTTCACCGACTCGGCCGGTCGACAAGTCGACATCCCAAGCCCGGTGCGCCGAGTTTTCCCGGCCGGGCAGCCGGCTTCGGTTACTCTGTTCACGGTGGCACCCGAGAAGATGCTGGGCTGGACCCGGGCGCCGAGCGAGGCGGCGCGACCCTTCATCCCCAAGCGCTACGCCGAGTTGCCCGAAATCGGCCGGCTCACCGGTCGCGGCAACACGGTCAATCTCGAAAATGTCGTCAAGCTCGCGCCCGACCTGGTGCTCGATGTCGGCAATACGACCGAGACCTATGTTTCGCTTGCCAATCGGGTGCAGGCGCAGACGCATATTCCGGACGTGCTGATCGCGGGCCACCTTGCCCAGACGCCGCAGACCTTGCGAATTCTCGGCGGGTTGCTCGATGTTCAGCAACGCGCCGAGACGCTCGCCCTCTATGCCGAGGCGGTGCTGAGTCGGGTGCAAAAGCAGATCGCAAAAGTTCCGCCGGCTGAGCGGCCCACCCTCTATATCGCACGCGGTCCCCATGGCTTGGAAAGCGCCGTCGCCGGCTCGATCGGCAGCAAGGTCGTCGATCTGGTCGGCGCGCGCAATGTTGTCGGCAAAGAGGCCGGGCCGCACACGATCGTCGATGTTTCTCCGGAGCAGGTGCTGGCGTGGCAACCGGAGATGATCCTGACCATCGACCGGCGCTTTCATGCCGCAATCCGCACCGACCCGGTCTGGCGTCAGCTCAAGGCCGTGCAGGCGGGGCATATCCATTTCGTCCCCGACCCGCCGTTCTCGTGGCTCGACGATCCGCCGGCGCCCAATCGGCTGATCGGCCTCTTATGGCTCGGTAAGCTGCTCTATCCTGCGTCTTTTCCGCAGGACATCCGTGCCGAGGCGCGCCGCTTTTATGCGCTCTCCTATCAACAGGAACCGAGCGACGCGCAGCTCGACAGCCTTTTTGCCGAACCCACGGCGTGAGGTTCGGGCAGCTTCCCGCTATCGCCCGGTTGCAGCGGCGGGGGTTTTAGGCCTGCTCGCGCTGATCGCGATCACGATCTCGGTCATAACCAGCAGCCGCCGATACTTGTCGTTGATCCAGATCAAGGGCAAGTCGCGCGGGGAAGTGGTTGAATGCTGCTTGCGCTACCACGCGCAGACAGGAGGTTGAGAGATGGGCGAGATTTTGTACGACGGCCCGGATTACGTCGCGCGGGCTCGTTCGCTCGGGCCTGCTCTCACCGGGGCGGCGGACGAGATCGAGCGCAACCGCGAACTGCCGGCATCGATCGTGTCGGCACTGATCGACAACGGGCTTTTCCGCCTGTTGCAGCCGCGTTCCCTCGGCGGCGCCGAACTCGACCCGATGACCTACGTTCGGGTGGTTGAGCAAATCGCCAGCCATGACGCCAGCACGGGCTGGTGTGTCGAACAAGCGAACGGCTGCTCGATGGCTGCCGCCTTTCTCGATCCCGAAGTCGCGCAAGAAATCTTCGGGCCACCGGACGGGATCGTCGCTTGGGGGCCGGTCGGTCCGGCCGAGTTGCGCGCTGTCCCTGGCGGATTCCGTTTGACAGGCGCCTGGAATTTCGCCAGCGGCAGCCATCATGCGAGCTGGCTCGGTGCCCATGTCGTGACGCTCGGCCCCAATGGCGAGCCGCTGTGCCGCGCGGATGGCGGCGAGATCCTGCGCACCTTACTGTTTCCCAAAAACCGCGCGACGATAACCGATATCTGGCACGTCGTCGGCTTGCGCGGCACCGGCAGCGATCGCTATTCGGTCACCGATCTCTTCATCCCCGAGAGCTATACTGTGCTGCGCGACCCGAAGATCACGTCGCGCCGGCCGGGCCGGCTTTACTGCTTCAGCAGCAGCAATCTGTATGCCTTGGGCGTCGCCGGGGTGGCGCTCGGCATCGCCCGCGGCATGGTTACCGACTTCACCGAACTCGCGACGAAGAAGGTGCCGCGCGGCGCCCGCCAGCGGCTGTGCGAGAACCAGGTGATCCAGTCGCAGCTGGCGCAGGTCGAGGCGCGGCTAGGTTCGGCGCGCGCCTTCCTGCTGAGCGGTCTGGCTGAGATCTGGGAAGCGGTGGGCGAGACCGGCGAGCTGAGTCTGGAGGAAAACACGATGATCCGCCTCGCCTCGACCTGGGCTATTCACCAGGCTCGCGAGGTGGTCAGCACCCTCTATCACAGCGCTGGTGCTACTGCGATTTTCGACGATCGCCCGTTCGAGCGCCGCTTCCGTGACATGCATACCGCCTCGCAACAGGCCCAGGGGCAGCAGGCGCATTATGAGACGATCGGGCGGGTCCTCTTCGGCCTCGCGCCCGATACGGCGATGTTCGCTTTTTAACGCCTATAAAATCGTGCAATGATCCCACGGGTTATCTACGCTCTGACCAACCTATCAAGAAGGAGTGTTTGCATATGGCACAAGCATCGCAGCGGTTCGCCGCCGGTCCCTTGACGTTTACCGTCAGGCACGAATTGTGGGACGGCAACATCCAGGATCACGCCGACCAAGGTGTCTCGATCGCGGTGACGGCGGATGTCCGCGGGAAAGAGGCAACTCTGCTGCGCTTCAATTGCTTCGATTTTGAAAAAAGCTACGAGTACGGGCCGGAAAATCCCGATCTGAAGGTCGCCGGGCCGGAGATGCTGGGGGGCGCGTCCCTGACCAACCTGTACCGGATGGACCCGATCGCCGACGGCAACCCGATCGGCTGGACCGTGAGGACCCTCGGGACGAAGCTGCCGAAGATGCTCGAACGGGCCGGCTACCCGCAGATCGCCGTCGCGATCGATATGTCGGAGGTGCGGGATATCCTGCCCGATTTGGAAGCCTGCGCCCGCGAGCTCTATGCGACCAAGCGGAATACGGTCAAACACAACCGCGGCACGCATATCTTCGAGGCCGGCAACATCCGCTTCGGGCTCGAGATGCGGCGGCTGCCGATGGGCGATGGCGGCCTCGCCATCCACGTCCTGGCCGATATCGGCGGGACGCCGGGTAAGCACTACACGGAAGAAACCGAGCTCCTGGCCTTCGATCACTTCTGGAACGGCGCCCATTACCACTATGGCCCGCGCAACAAGAACCACCGCATCTATTGGGACCGGACCTTGGTCGAAGATCCGCTCGCATGGACGTTGGAGCAGTTCGAAAACGGGAAATTGCCGGCAATGATCGAGCGGGCCGGCTATCCGGGGATCGCGGCCGATCTCGACGTCGAAAAGATCCGCTCCGTCCTGCCGGCGATGAAGAAACAGGCGCTTGAGATGTGGGAATTGGGCGAGAAGTTGACCGGCCATCCGGGGCTGCCGTTGGAGCCGACCCCAAACCTGGCCGCCGCTGAATAAACGCGCGAGGCGGAGCGTTCGCCTTTGCGCCGGCGGCCTTGCCCAGACAACCCGGCCCAGGAGCGGCCGGGTTGTTGCTCCAGACAAACCCCGCCATGACAAACTCCCGGCTGGCATGCGGATAAACCGCCTGCTTGCGGACATTCGAGCCGAGATGGCGTGGAACCGGCTAGCCTCCGGGCTCGGCCGATGCTACACAAGTCGAGCTGATTGCACGCCCGCAGGAGAGGCCGCGCGAAAGCGCGGCGCCGAAGGAGCAACCGCCCCGGAAACTCTCAGGCAAAAGGACTGCGGGCGGAAGGGCGCTCTGGAAAGCAGCGGGCGGGATTCGCACACCCATCCGCTCACCGAAGGAGTAAGCCCGGTCCCCCACCGACCCTGTCGCTCGCCGGGGAGGGTAAATCGGGGCACGGGTGAATCTCTCAGGGTCCACGACAGAGGGGGCATCGCCGGACGCTTGGCGTCCGCTCTGTCGGAGGTATCGGGTGCCCCCTGGTGATGCTGCGTCGCCGCTCAGGCGGACGCCGCTCTACCCGCTCCACCAATCGCTCGGCGCCCGGATGGTGCCGTTCGCCGGCTACGAGATGCCGGTGCAATATCCCGCCGGCATCCTCGCCGAGCATCTGCACACCCGCGCCCGGGCTGGGCTGTTCGACGTCTCGCATATGGGCCAGCTGCGGCTTGCCGGCTCCGACCCGGCCGCGGCGCTCGAGGCGTTGGTTCCCGGCGACATCCGCGCGCTGGGTCCGATGCGGATGCGCTACACGCTGCTGCTTAACGATTCGGGCGGCATCCTCGACGATCTGATGACGACCCGGCTCGACGATGGGCTGTTCGTCGTCGTCAACGCGGCGACGCAAAGAAGCCGATCTCGCCCATCTGCGCGAACATCTCGACGGCGGCGCGACGGTCGAGCCGCTCGAAGACCGGGCCTTGCTGGCGTTGCAGGGGCCGGCCGCTGCCGCCGTTCTGTCGCGCCTCGCCGCTGGCGTCGCAGCAATGCCGTTCATGACCGCGGCCGAACTGATGCTCGACGGGCGGCAATGCCTAGTCACCCGCTCGGGTTATACCGGCGAGGACGGGTTCGAGATTTCGCTGCCGGCCGCCGACGCGCTCGGTTTGGCCGAAAGGTTGCTGGCCGAACCGGAAGTCATGCCGGTCGGCCTTGGCGCCCGCGATTCGCTGCGTCTGGAAGCTGGGCTGTGCCTATACGGGCACGACATCGACGAAACCACAACCCCGATCGAGGCCGATCTCGCCTGGACCATCGGCAGAGCGTCGAAAGGCTGAGGGCGGCTTTCCCGGCGACGCGATCATTCTGCGCCAGCTCGCCGAGGGGGCGTCGCGCAAGCGGGTCGGCATCCGCCCCGATGGCCGCGCGCCGGCGCGCGAGGCGACGCCGATCGTCGACGCCGCCGGCAACCCGATCGGGCGGGTCACCAGCGGCGGCTTTGGCCCCTCGGTCAATGGTCCGATCGCGATGGGCTATGTCGACGCCGCTCATGCCGCCGATGGCGCTGCCCTGTCCCTGCTGGTGCGCGGCTCGCCCCGACCGGCTCGCGTCGCGCCGCTGCCCTTTGTCCCGCACCGCTATCACCGCGGCTGACGCCGCAGAAGGAACCCGCCGATGACCGCGCTTCGCTTTACCAAAGACCACGAATGGGTTCGGCTCGACGGCGATCTCGCCGTGATCGGCATCACCGACTACGCCCAGTCGCAGCTCGGCGACGTGGTCTATGTCGAATTGCCGGAACCCGGCCATCGGGTCGAGCAGGGCAAGGAGGCCGCGGTCGTCGAATCGGTCAAGGCGGCGAGCGAGGTCTATGCCCCGGTCTCGGGCGAGGTCGCCGAAGTCAACGAGGCGCTCGCCGCCGACCCGGCCAAAGTCAACGCCGACCCGATGGGCGAAGGCTGGTTTATGAAGTTGCGCCTCGACGACCCCAAGCAGCTCGACGGGCTGATGGACGAGGCGGCCTATCGGCGCTTTGTCGAGGAGCAGCATTAGATGCGCTATCTGCCGCTGACCCCGCGCGACCGCGGCGAGATGCTGGCTCGGATCGGGGTTCCGTCGATCGACGCGCTGTTTGCCGAAGTGCCTGACGCGGCGCGGCTCGACGGGCTTGTCGACCTGCCGCGGGCGATGGGCGAGATCGAGGTCGAGCGCGCGATCGGCCGCGATGGCGGCGCGCAACCTGGCGGCGGGGTCGGCGCCGTTTTTTATCGGCGGCGGGGCTTATCGCCATCATGTCCCGGCCGCGGTCGACCATCTGATCCAGCGCGGCGAGTTCCTGACCTCCTACACCCCTTATCAGCCGGAGGTGTCACAGGGGACGCTGCAATATCTGTTCGAATTTCAGACCCAGGTGGCGCTGCTGACCGGCATGGAGGTCGCCAACGCCTCGATGTATGACGGGGCCACCGCCTGCGCCGAAGCGGTGATGATGGCCAACCGGCTTACCGGCCGGAACAAGGCGGTGCTGTCGGGCGGGCTGCATCCGCATTACCGCGAGGTGTGCGCAACCTACGCCCGCTTTGTCGGCTTCGAGCTGTCAGCCCAGGAACCTGCACCGGGCGAAGCCGAGGATTTGGGCCGACTGGTCGATGACGGCACGTCATGCGTCGTCGTGCAGAACCCCGATTTCTGGGGCGAGTTGCGCGACTGGTCGGCGCTGGCGCGGACCTGCCACGATCGCGGCGCGCTGCTGATCGTCGTCGTGACTGAAATCCTGTCATTGGGCGCGGTTCGGCCGCCCGGCGAGATGGGCGCCGACATCGTCGCCGCCGAAGGCCAGTCGCTGGGCAATGCGCTCAATTTCGGCGGACCCTATCTGGGCCTGTTCGCCAGCCGTGACAAATTCGTCCGCCAGATGCCGGGCCGGCTCGTCGGCCAGACCGTCGATGCGGACGGCAAGCGCGGCTGGGTATTGACCCTGTCGACGCGCGAGCAGCACATCCGGCGCGAGCGGGCAACGAGCAACATCTGCACCAATTCGGGCCTGTGCGCGCTGGCCTTTACGATCCACCTGGCGTTGCTCGGCGAGGCCGGCCTGACCCGGCTCGCGCGCCTCAACCATGCCGCAGCCGTCGCCTTGGCGGAGCGGCTCGAAGACATCCCCGGCGTGCGGCTGGTCAACCGCGCCTTTTTCAACGAATTCGCGCTGCGCCTGCCTTGCCCAGCCGCGCCGGTCGTCGAGGCGCTCGCGGCGAGGGGCATTCTCGCCGGCATTCCGGTCAGCCGGCTTTATCCGGACCGAGCGGAATTGGCCGATCTGCTGCTGGTGGCGGCAACTGAAACCGTAACCGAAGCGGACATCGACCGGCTGGCGCAGGGATTGGCGGAGGCGCTGTCGTGAGCGAATGGAGCCGGGCGCTGAGCGTGCGGGCGGCGGAGGATTTGGCGCCGCCGAACGACTTTCAGCGGCAATCGCGGATTGCAGATCGAGGAGAAACTGATCTTCGAGCAGGACTCGCCAGGTCTGTGCGGCGTCGATCTGCCCGAGCCGGCGCCGTTTGTCTCCCGCCTAGGCGGGCTGGAGCGGCAAGGCCCGATCGGCCTGCCGGGGCTCAGCGAGCCTCAGGTGGTGCGCCACTTCACTCGGCTGTCGCAAAAAAACTATGCGATCGACGGCGGGCTCTACCCGCTCGGCTCGTGCACGATGAAGCACAACCCGCGCCTCAACGAGAAATTGGCGCGGCTGCCCGGCCTCGCCGACATCCACCCGCTGCAGCCGCTCTCGACCGTGCCGGGGGCGCTCGAACTGATCGACACCCTGGCACATTGGCTCAAGACCCTCACCGGCATGCCGGCGATCGCCTTGTCGCCCGGCGCGGGAGCGCATGGCGAGCTGTGCGGCATGATGACGATCCGCGCGGCGCTCGAAGCTCGCGGCGATGCGCGCCGGCGGGTGCTGGTGCCGGAATCGGCGCACGGCACCAATCCGGCGACCGCGGCGGCGTGCGGCTATGTGGTCGATTCGATCCCCGCCAACGCGTGCGGCCGGGTCGACCGCGCGGCGCTCGAAACCAAGCTCGGCTCCGATGTCGCGGCACTGATGCTGACCAACCCCAGCACCTGCGGGCTGTTCGAGGACGAGATCATCGAGATCGCCGCGGCGGTGCATCGCGCCGGCGCCTTCTTCTATTGCGACGGGGCCAATTTCAACGCCATCGTCGGACGGGTGCGGCCCGCCGATCTCGGCATCGACTGCATGCATCTGAACCTGCACAAGACCTTCTCGACGCCGCATGGCGGCGGCGGTCCGGGCAGCGGCCCGGTGGCCCTGGCCGCGGAGCTCGCCCCTTATGCGCCATTGCCGTGGCTGGTGCATGGCGCGCACGGGCTCGAACTGGTCGAGCACCGGAGCGGCCCGGCCGAGCACACGATCGGGCGGCTCAAGGGGTTTCACGGCCAAATGGGCATGTTCGTGCGCGCGCTCGCCTACATGATGAGCCACGGCGCCGACGGGCTGCGCCAAGTCGCCGAGGACGCGGTGCTCAACGCCAATTATCTGCGCGTGCTGCTCGAAGACGACCTGAGCCTGTCCTTCCCCGGCCCGTGCATGCACGAGGTCCTGTTCGACGACCGGTTTCTGAAGGACACCGGCGTCACCACCCTCGACTTCGCCAAGGCGCTGATCGACGAGGGCTATCATCCGATGACGATGTATTTCCCGCTGGTCGTGCATGGCGCCTTACTGATCGAGCCGACCGAAACCGAGAGCAAAGCCACGCTCGACGAATTCGCCACGGTCGTAAAGGCGCTGGCCGCCGCCGCGCGAGCAGGCGATACGGGCCGGTTCCACGCCGCCCCGCTCCTCGCCCCGCGCCGCCGGCTCGACGAAACCGCCGCCGCCCGCAAGCCTGTCCTGCGCTGGCGCCCCGAACCCCCACACCGCGCAGCGGCAGATTAGCTCGTCAAGGGAGAGCTCAGCTTTTGCACGCCTGTGCGTTCTTCTGCATTGCGGGCTTACCCGATCAATAGGTCGCCGAAGTTCGTCGTTTGACCGCACCCGACGCTGCCGATCCGCTCTTTACCCTTGCACCGGAGGGGCCGGCCACCCATCACGGTACCCAAGTCAACGCCCCGTGAAGCGCGGTTTGCGCTTTTCGTTGAACGAGGCGATGCCTTCGCGGCGGTCTTCGGTCGGGACCATGCGGTTGTAGGCCTCGATCTCGAGCATCATGCCGCTGGCGAGGTCCATCTGCAGCCCGTAATGGATCGCGTGCTTGGCCTGCCGCACCGAGATCGGCGCGTTGTCGGCGATCCGGCGCGCGGTCTCCAGCGCCTCCTCGACGACCTTTCCCGGCGCGCACAGGCGGTTGACCATGCCCCATTCGATAGGCTTCCTGCGCGGTGAACGGGCGCCCGGTCAGGATGATCTCCTTGGCGCGGCGCTCGCCGACCGCGCGCGGCAAGTTCTGCGTGCCGCCGGCGCCCGGCATGATGCCGAGCGTCACCTCGGTCAGCGCAAAGCGCGCGGTCTCGGCGGCATAGATGAAGTCGCAGCACAGCGCCAATTCGCAGCCCCCGGCATAGGCCGCGCCGTTGACCGCGCCGATCACCGGCACCGGGCAGGCGATAAAGGCGCGGACCATGCGCTCGAACAGCAGGTGCTGGTCCTGCCATTGCTCGTCGGTCATGCCGTTGCGCTCCTTGAGGTCGCCGCCGGCGCAAAACGCCCGCTCGCCGGCGCCGGTCAGCACGATGCAGCGCGCTTGCGCCGGCGCGGCGTTGACCTCGTCGAAAAAGCGCGAGCAGGTCGCGGCCCATCTGGGTGTTCAGCGCATTGGCGACCTGCGGGCCGGTTGAGGGTCAGCAGCACCAGCCCGTCGCCGCGATCCTCAGCCCGTATAGTCTCAAATTCGCGGTTCATCGCTGCTGTCTTCCGCCGGCTGCTCTCGCCCGGCGATCATAGCATGCCAATTCGAGGTGCACCGCTTCCTCGCCCGTGTGAGTCGCGCAGGGATTTGCTACGGGGATCGGATGCCGGTTGGCGCCGACGCTGATCCTGCGTCCAGCGCCTCGCGCAGCGCCCGCCACTGCCCGAGTTTGGCGGCGAAGTCGAGGCGGGCATGGGCGGGCTCGTCGACGGCAATGCCAGATAGGCGAGGTCCGGCACGGCGTGGGAAATGGCGATCATGGAGCCGCCGCGCGCCGGTGCCGTTGAAGGCGACGGCGCGGATCAGCGGATGAGTGTCGAGCAGCCGGTCGATCGCGTTCGGCTGCTCCCGGCGGATCGTCGCGTCGGCGCTGGCCTCGCGCTCGCCGATCGCGCACACGTCCCACAGCGCCACCCGCTGCGCCGCCGGCAAATGCCAGCTTTGCCCGATAATCGGCGGCCGGAGCGGCGTCGAACAGGGCGAACAGGATCGACCAGAACAGATTGCGCGGATGGGCGTAGTATTCTTGGCGGCGCAAGGATTCCTCGCCAGGCAGAGTGCCGAGCACGAGCACCCGCGCCCGCCCGTCGACTACCGGTGGGAAGCTGCGCTTGGCCGGGGCGGCTGCGGCGAGGTCGAGCGCGGTCCTCACGCGACAAAGCGGCCGAGGCGAACCGCCGTGTGCCCCTTGGCGAGCCGACGCGAGGGCATGATCAGCACGCAATCGTCGTAAGGGGTGCGCACCTCGCGTCCATTGTCGCGGCCGATCAGGGTCCCTTTTGGCGACAGCACTTCGAGCCCGCGAAAATCGGCGACAAATTCGAACTTGTCGCTTGCGATCGTGACCGCTTCAGTCACCTCGATGATCCGCTGCTGCGGATGCGCGTCGAAATCCGGCCCGGCGATCGGCGCGGCGTCATCACGCGTCAAAGCGCCGACGGCGATCAGAAACCGCAGCATAACATCGGTCGCAACCTCGGCGGCGCGGTTTTGCCAATGCTGCCCGGCCTCGATCAACAACGCCGTCTTGGTGCGACGCGCGATCGCCAAACGGGCCGTAGTCGCGCATCCGCTTTCCTGCGGCGTGGCCGACATCGCACATGATCAGCTCGGGGATCCCGACCTGGCGAGCCAGCGCCACCGACCGATCGATGGTGCCGGCCAGCATCAAGGGCGCGGTCGCATACTGCATCGAGTGGATGTCGAGCAGCAAATCGGCGGCGTCGACAAACGGGCGCAAGGCCCGAGCGCGCGCGAGTTCGATCGATTGGCGTGGACCGTCGAGGGTCGCCTCGTCCCATAGCCGGTTGAAGTCCTCGTCGACAAAGCGCGAGGCCACCGGATAGCGCCGATCGAAACTGCGATAGGCGGCGACATTGTCGAAGGCCAGCGTCAGCCTGTCCCCGGCGCGGCCGTAGCCCGGCGCGGAACAGCCGGTCGAGGGCGATGGCCCCGCAGACCTCGTTGCCATGGGTTAGTGCCGTGACCAGCACATGCGGCCCCGAGACGCCGCTGTCGAAGGTCGTGACATAGTCAACCCCGGTATTGCCGGCACGATAGGGCTCGATATCGGGTGGGGTCAGCTCGACGGCGTAGTCCGGCTCGGCCACAAAACGCTCCCTCAGGCGGCGATACTGTCGAAAATGCGGCCGATAAACCGCTCGCACTGGGCGATCTGATCGAGATCGATGAATTCGTCGGGCTTGTGCGCCTGCTCGATCGATCCCGGTCCGCAGACGACGGTCGGGATACCGGCCTGCTGAAACAGCCCGCCCTCGGTGCCGAAACTTACCTTGGCGGTGCCGTTCGCCCCGGTCAGCGCGGCGACGAGCCGCGTGATCTCGGCATCGTCGGCGGTATCGAGACCGGGAAAGGCGCTCAATTCCTCAAACTCGATCGCCGCCTCCGCGCGGATCGCTTGCATTTCCGGCAACAGCCGGTTTTCGGCGAAAGCGCGCAGTTCGCTGATCCCGGCATCGGGATCCTCGCCGGGCAGCAGACGAAATTCGAAATCGAAGCTGCAATCCTTGGGCACGATGTTGAGCGCGGTGCCGCCATGGATCACGCCGGTCTGGATCGTCGTGTAGGGCGGCGTGTATTCCCGATCGAACGGACCCGCATCGCGCCGGCGGCGCGCCATCGCCTTGAGCATAGCGACAAGCTCGGCCGCGGCTTCGATTGCGTTGACCCCAAGATGCGCCAGCGCCGAGTGGCATTCGAACCCGCTCACCCGGCAGCGAAAGCTGCGCTTGCCCTTGTGGCCGGTTACCGGCTGCATCATCGTCGGCTCGCCGACGATGCACAGGCGTGGGCGGTCCGGCGCGCTCGGCGATCGCCGCGATCAGCCGGCGCGCACCGCGGCAGCCGACCTCCTCGTCATAAGACAAGGCCAGGTGGAGCGGTATCCGCAACGGGCGCGCAGCGAGGCTCGGCAGCAATGCCAGCACCACTGCAATAAAGCTCTTCATGTCCGCCGTGCCGCGGCCGAACAGCTTGCTGTCCTTGGCGAGCACCGTGAACGGGTCGCTGTGCCAATCCTGGCCGTCGACCGGAACCACGTCGGTGTGGCCCGACAGCATGATCCCGCCGATCCCCGCCGGACCGAGTTTTGCGTAGAGATTGGCCTTGTTGCCGGTCTCGTCGAAGACCAGCTCGCTAGGGACGCCGTGGCTATCGAGATAGCTCGCGCACAAACTCGATCAGCGCGAGGTTCGAGCCCCGGCTCGTCGTGTCGAAGCCGACCAGCCGGCGCACCATCTCGACGCTGTCGATCGCCAGTTTACTCATCCTGCGAGGTTATGCTCAACCGCGGCGCGGCGCCATAGACACCGCGGATCGTCGCGGCTTGCCCAGCGGCCGCGCTATCCGTAGATTTGCTCCAACAGAGGGCAACAGGCATTTTTGCTTATATCGGTTCCCACTCCAGCCTATCCGTAGATGCGTGATGCTCGACGAAATCGCCGGTCTGGTTCTAGAACATCTCCGGGTCATGCGGGCGAGATTATGGCTGATCGCGGCGAGCCCGAGCGGCGATTGGAATTGCTCGAAGCGGCGAGCCTGATCGGATGAGCTTCGAAATCCCAGGCGTGCTGTGGCGCCGCGACCCGGAGGCGGCAGAAGTGCCGCTGGTCTTCGACTCGCCGCATAGCGGTTCGCACTACCCCGAGGATTTCCGCTTTACCTGTGCGCTCGAAACCTTGCGCCGCGCCGAGGACGCTTATGTCGACGAGCTTTACGCGGCGGCACCGGCACATGGCGCGACCTTGATCGGCGCGCTGTTTCCGCGCAGCTATCTCGACCCAAACCGTGCGGCCGACGACATCGACGAAGCGCTCATAGAGGGCGAATGGCCGACCGCATTGAAGCCTTCGCATCCGACGCGCGCCGGGCTGGGCCTCGTGCGCCGCGTCGCCCGGCCGAGTACGCCGATCTACGACCGCAAGCTCACCGTGGACGAGGTCCTGGCGCGGATCGAGCGCTGCCACGCCCCCTATCATCGCGTGCTCGACGAGGCCTGCGACCGGCTCCATGCCAAATTCGGCGCGGTGTGGCACGTCAATTGCCATTCGATGCCGTCGAAGCGCAGCGCCCGCGATGTTGGACGTCCGGCGGATTTCGTGCTCGGCGATCGCGACGGCACCACTTGCGCCAAGGAATTTACCGATTTTGTCGCGAGCGTGTTGCGCCACCGGGGCTACGACGTGCGGATCAATGAAATCTACAAGGGTGTCGAGATTGTGAAACGCCAGGGCCGCCCGGCGGCACGGCGCCACAGCCTGCAGATCGAAGTCGACCGCGCGCTCTATATGGATCAGAAGACCATGGAAAAGACGCCCGGCTTTGCGCGGTTGCAGGCCGACATCACTGATCTGATCGCGGCGCTCCGAGAGTTTGCTGAGGCCGGGCGATGAGCGTCGCGACGTCAATCGACTTCTACCCGCTCCACCCGCTGTTCGTCGCCGAAATCAGCGGAGTCGACAACGGCCGTCCGCTGGAGCCGGAAACCGCGCGCGAAATCGTGCAGGCGATTGACCGCTATGCGGTGCTGGTCCTGCGCGATCAGGATCTCGATGACGAGGGTCAGCTGGCCTTTGCTGCCCATTTCGGCGAGATCGAGGCGCCGCGCAGCGCCCGCAGCGCGACCAAGCACCGGCTGCGTCCCGAAATTTCCGACATCTCAAATCTCGACGAGAACAACAGGCTGCGCGCCGCCGACGACCCGCGTCGCTTCGATCAGCTCGGCAACCGGCTGTGGCATACCGACGGCTCGTTTCGCCGGGTTCCCGCCGCTCTCTCGATGCTCTACGCGCATCGCGTGCCGGCGAGCGGCGGCGAGACCGAGTTCGCCGATCTGCGCGCGGCCTGGGACGCGTTGCCCGACAAGACCAAGGCGCAGATTGACGGACCTGTCGCACTCCACGACATCGCCTATTCGCGCGCCCAGATCGGCTTCACCGAATTGCTGTTCGGCGAGCGCGAGGTATTGCCCGCGGTGCCGCAGCGGGTCGTCCGCGTCCATCCGGGATCCAAGCGCAAGACGCTCTACCTTGCCGCACATGCCTCGCATATCGTCGGCATGCCGGTGCCGGAAGGCCGCCTGTTGCTGCGCGACCTGATCGAGTTCGCGACCGAGCGCCGGTTTGTCTACCGGCATGTTTGGCGCCCCGGCGACTTGGTGATCTGGGACAATCGCTGCACGATGCACCGCGGCCGGCCGTTCGACGAGCGCGAGACCCGCGATCTGCGCCGCGCGACGACCCGCGATGTGGCTTCAACCCTCGACCAGGTGGCCTAACTTTCGTGAGGACTCTACGATGGCAAAGATTCCGACGGTCCTGCAATCGCACATCAACACCGCGTTTCCGGCAAATGTGTGCCTCGTCGGCAGCGTGCTGCCCAATGGGTTCGCGCAGATCACCCCGCGCGGAGGGACGATGGTGTACGACGATACGCATATCGCGCTGTGGGAGCGCGGCAAGGGGTCGACCAACGCGAACCTCGCAGACGGCACCGCGCTGACGGTGTACTTCCGAAAGCCGCAGTTGCGGGAGGAAGGCCTTCTGCCGAAGGGCGGCATCGCCCGGTTTTATGGCCGGGCCCATGTCCACAAATCCGGGCCGGTCTATGACGAAGTGTGGCGGCGCCTCGTCCAGCCCGAGAAGGACCGCGACCCGCAAAAGAACGGCTATGCCGTCTTGATCGACATCGAACGCGCCGAAGATCTAGACGGGCAGCCGCTAACCCTCGACTGAGCGCGGGAGTCCAGCCGGTTCACCCCGCCTCGGTTGGTCTGCCGGCTACCGGGCCGCTCTTGCCTGGAGATTGATCAGCCGCCGCTCGGCGCCGACCGCGCCGAGCACGAGGGCGTGCAAATACCATGCGCGCGCCTGGGCCGGATCGCCGTACAGGATGCGAAGCGGGCTGAGGCGAAGGAACGCCGGATCGTAAGTGGCGCCCATCCCCAACGCGCCCCGCCCTTCTCCAGCATCCGCAGCGCGCTGAAAGAGGAGGCGCGCCGCCCCAATGTCGCCTTTGCGAAAAGCGGCGTTGCCGTGTGCCAAGAGCGCGCCGATCTCAGCTGGGGAGAGGTGCGGGCTCGACGCTTGAACGACTGCACGCGGCGCTGCCGAGGGCTTCGCCGCCTGCTGGGCGGATGCGGTGTCGGGGGGCGCCATTCGGGCCAAGGCCGCGCCGACTGATCCGGTGGCCCGATCAGCGATGCCGGAGGATGCCGCGCCGACAACTGCGGGCGGTCCGCTCGCGGCGAAGATCGGCGCCCTCCCGCGCACTTCACTGGTGTTGCGCGCCGATGGGGTCGCCGCCGCGGCCGGCAACACGGTTGCCGGTGTCGCCGGAGGTCGCGTTGCATCCAGCGGGGTTGGTGTCGCTTCGGCCGAGGCCGCTTGGGCTTGGCCGTACGCGCCGGCGGCGGGACGCTGGACCATCAGGCAAAAGCCAAGTCCGAAAAACACCCCGACCGTCGCGGCGGCGACGAGCGCAATCGAAATCGGGTAGATCATGGCGCCGAGGGGCAGCCGGACGACGCCGCCTCGTCGGGTTGGAAACAACAGCGGCGCAAAGACCGCTTTCACCGGGTTGCGGGCTAACCGCTCTCCGCGAGAGGAGGTCCTGAAGGTCTGGCCGAGCATTTCCCTCTTTCCTGTCTCAGGCCTTGCCGTTGTTCCAGCCGAGGCGAACGCCGCTGTGCGATCGCAGCGCATCCCGAGGAAGTGCCACAGCCCGGCGGCGCCCGCGCGACGGGTGCGAATGGTATTGCAGCGGCTCGCCGTTCGATACAATTTCAGCCGCGCAACACTCCACGAGTTCCGCCTTGGTCAACTGGCTAACCAATTTCGTCCTGCCAAAGATTCGGGCGGTCGTCAGCAAGAAGACGACACAAGACAATCTGTGGCAGAAATGCCCGGCCTGTGAGCACATGTTGTTTCACCGCGAGCTCGAGGCCAGTCTCTATGTCTGCCGCAATTGCGGCCATCATCTGCGCATCGGCGCCGTTGAGCGGTTGCGGATCTTGTTCGACGACGACGTCTATTCGCGAATCGAGCTGCCGAAGACCGTCGCCGATCCGCTGCATTTTCGCGACCGCCGGCGTTACACCGATCGGCTAAAGGAAGCGCAAACGACGTACGAGCCCGGCGGTGACGCGGTGGTCGTCGCCCATGGGCGAATCGACGGGCACCCGGCCGTGGTTGCCGCGTTCGAGTTCGGATTCATGGGCGGCTCGATGGGGCTGGCGGCCGGCGAGGCGTTGCTGGCCGCGGCCAAGCTCGCGGTATTGCAGGAGGCCGCGCTGATCGCCGTCCCGGCGTCGGGCGGAGCGCGCATGCAGGAGGGCGTGCTTTCTCTGATGCAGATGCCGCGCACGATCATCGCCGCCGAAATGGTCAAGGAGGCCGGGCTGCCCTACATCGTGCTGCTGACTGACCCGACGACGGGGGGCGTCTCCGCATCCTTCGCAATGGTCGGTGACATCACCCTGGCCGAACCTGGTGCCGTCATCGGCTTTGCCGGCGCCCGGGTCATCGAGGAGACGATCCACGAAAAGCTGCCTGACGGGTTCCAGCGCGCCGAATACCTGCTCGATCACGGGATGGTCGACATGGTCGTGCCGCGCGGGGAACTGCGCGTGACGATCGGGTGCCTGCTCGGGTTGCTGCGCGAACCGCAGCGGACAGAAATCGTCGCGCCGACCCCAGAGGCCGCTTGAGCGTGTCGACCAGCGACATCGTGTTGGCCCGGCTGACCCGGCTGCATCCGAAACTCATCGACCTGTCCTTGGGCCGGATCGAGGGGCTGCTCGCGGCGCTCGGCGACCCGCACGAACATCTGCCGCCGGTGATCCATGTCGCCGGCACCAACGGCAAGGGCTCGACGGTGGCGACGATGCGCGCCTGCCTCGAAGCCAGCGGCTGGCGCGTCCACGCCTATATCTCGCCGCACCTAGTGCGCTTTCACGAACGCATTCGGCTGGCCGGCAAGCTGATCGAGGAAGACCGGCTGATCGAACTGCTCGAGGAATGCGAGCGCGCCAATCGCGGGGCGCCGATCACCTATTTCGAAATCACCACCGCTGCAGCTTTCCTCGCCTTTGCCCGCACCCCGGCAGACATCGTGCTGCTCGAAACCGGGCTCGGCGGCCGGCTCGACGCGACCAACGTGATCCGCCACCCGGCGGCAACCGCGATCACGCCGATATCGCTGGACCATCAGGCCTTTCTCGGTGACACGATTGCCGCGATCGCCGGCGAAAAGGCCGGCATCCTGAAAACCGGTTCGCCGGCGATCATCGGCCCGCAGCCATACTCGGCGGCTTCTGTCATCGCGGCCATCGCCGCGGCGGTTGCGGCCCCGCTCTACCGCTTCGGGAGGGAGTGGCATTGCGAAGCAAACGCCGATGGCATGCGCTACGAGGGGCCGCGCTGGCATCTCGATCTGCCGCTCCCGTCATTGCTCGGAGCGCATCAGATCGCCAATTCCGGAACCGCGATCGCCTGTCTCGAACAGCTCCTGGGCTTCCGCCTGTCGCGCGAGACGATCGCCGACGGCTTGCGCCACATCGAGTGGCCGGCGCGCCTGCAGCGCCTGACCCGCGGCCCGCTGGTCGAAATGATGCCGCGAGATTGGGAACTCTGGCTCGACGGCGGTCACAACCCCGGCGCCGGCGAGGTGCTGGCCGAAGCGGTTTCAAACTGGGCCGCCCGTCCGCTCTACCTGGTGGTCGGCATGTTGAATACCAAGAACGCCGCGGGCTTCCTCGGCCCCGCTCGCCCCGCACGCCCGCGCCCTATGGGCCGTCACGATCCCCGGAGAAGAAAACCCGCTGCCAGCACCCGCCATCGCCGCCGCCGCCAATTCGGTCGGGCTCCCCGCCCACGAATTCGCCCTCGGTCGCGGCGGCCCTCAACGTGATCACGGCCGACCCGACCCCTGCCCGTATCCTGATCTGCGGCTCCCTCCACCTCGCCGGAGCGGTGCTCGCCGAAAACAGCTGATTGGGGTCGATCACGGCTCGATATTGAATGGCGGCTGCCGGGTCACTGCGGACACTTCAACTCTCGCCTTGACCCGCCGTACCGGTCTAATCCGACGCCGGATTTTGGATCAGACGATATGAGGAAGAAGACCTTTTCCGACGCTATCTTGTCCGGATAAAATACGAGGAGACGCGCATGCGGAGACTTAGGAGCTCGATCGGGCGCCGGTTATCCGCCGCCTGCGGCAAAGTTCCGCGATCGCCAAGTGGCAAGGCAGCGTCTGGACCGCGGATTTTCCTTGTGGGTCACCTGTCCCTTTGGCGGTTGTCCCTGGCCGCCATGGTCGTCCCTGCCATGTTCGTCGCCGCCACGGCGCGCGGGCAGGACCGCGTCGCCTTTGGTCTCGACTGGAAGGCCGAGGCCGAATATGGCGGCTATTACCAGGCGCTCGCGACCGGACTTTACGCAAAACGCGGGCTGGACGTGACGATCGAGGAGGGCGGGCCGCAGGTCAATCACATGCTGCTGCTGATGGCCGGCCGGCTCGACTTTAATCTCGGAGGCGGCCGGGCGATCGAATTCGCCGCAGCAGAATCTGCCGTTTCTCGCCGTCGCGGCGATCTTTCAGAAAGATCTCGCGGTGCTGATCGCTCATCCCGGCCAGGGAAACGACAGCTTCGCGGCGCTGAAGGGCAAGCCGATCATGATCGGCGCCGACGCGCGCATCGGCTGGTGGCGTTTTCTCGCCGCCAAAATTCGGCTATGACGACAGCCAGATCCGGCCCTATACTTTTAACTTGGGGCCGTTTCTTGCCGACAAGAAGGCGATCCAAGAAGGCTACGCCAGCAGCGAGCCTTTTCTAATCCGCCAGAAGACGGGGATCGAGCCGGTCGTCTTGCCGCTGTCCGACAGCAGGCTATCAGGGCTACGCGAACATCATCACAACGAGCGCGAGGCTCGTTCGCGAACGGCCGGATATCGTCCAGCGCTTTGTCGATGCCTCGATCGAGGGGTGGTACTCTTACCTCTACGGCGATCCCACGCCGGCGAACCGGCTGATCATGAAGGCCAATTCCGAGATGCCGGCCGACCTTATCGATTTCGGGCGCAAGACGATGATCGCCCGCGGTATCGTCAATTCAGGCGATGCCAAAACCCTCGGCATCGGTGCGATGACGGACGCCCGGTGGAAGGCGTTTTACCAGGCGATGACTGCGGTCGGGGTCTACAAGCCGGGGATCGATATCGAAAAGGCCTATACGACGCGGTTCGTCGACAAGCGCGTCGGCATGGAGATCGAGCGCTGAGGAAGCCTGCTTTTTCCGCCGGACCGATGACCGGGGAACCGCCACGCCCCGCGAAGGGTTGAAGACGGGCCGGCTGCCGGTCTTCATTTCGTACGACCAAACCGAACGCTTCGTCGCCTCCTTGCTCGACCGCGTCTCGCTTTGGGCGCCCGACGCCGTCGCCGGCATCGCGCGCGGCGGTCTCGTGCCCGCGACGATGGCATCTTGCATGCTGGCACTGCCCTTGTTCATGATCGGCTGGGACCGCGCGACCGGTGTTACCCGGTGGATCGGACCGGCGGCTGCCCGACGCCCGCCGCATCCTCGTTGTCGACGACGCCTGCTCGACTGGGGCGACGATGGCCTCGGTGCGGACGGCGCTTCGTCGCTTGGGGCCATGCTTGCGCGACTTTGACGGTGCTTTATGATCCTGATACGACGCGCTACACTCCGAATTTCTCGCACCCGATGCGGGAGTTTTTTCGCTTTCCTTGGGAACGCGGGGAAGCGACCCCGGCGGCGGTTGCTCAACGCCTTACCGGCGCACCACCCGAGCTGTCGACCGAGCGCCCGTTTTTCGGACTCGATCTCGATGGCGTCTTTCTCCCCGAAATTCCACGGGCGCACTACGACGCCGACCTCGCCGGCGCGCTCAGCCGGCGTCACGCGATCGAGCCTTTCGCGGTGTTGCCGCCCTTTTCGCCGGAGCGCGCCGTCATCATCACCGGCCGGCCGGAGAGCGACCGCCAGCACACCGAGGCTTGGCTCGCGCGTTGGGGATTTCACGCGCTGAAATTGGAATGCCGTCCGAACGAGGTTCCGGCGGATCTGCCCTCGGTCGCGCGCTACAAGGCCATGGCGGCGACCCGCTGGGGTTGCACGAATTTTATTGAAAGCGAGCCCGAGCAGGCAATCCGCATTGCGGCGATCGCTCCCCATCTCGTGGTCAGCTGGTGGTCGGCCGCGGAGACCCGCGCTTGGGTCATCGGGGCCGCCAGCCCGTCGGAGCTATCGCACCCGTCGATCATCGATCCAAATTCGCTGGAAGGGATGGTTCCAATCGGCCAACCGACATATCCGCCGCGGCGTGTTCCGTTCGATCGCTGACCCGATGCCTGCACCGAGGTCGTCCGCGGCGAAGAGGCTCGCAGGCTTCCGGCTGTCGTGCGAGATGATCGCCGACGGCCTGCGCCGCATCGACTGGCCGGCGCGCTTGTAGCGCCTGACCCATGGCCCGCTGGTCGAAATGATACCGCGAGACTGGCAACTCTGGCTCGACGGCGGCTATAACCCCGGCGCTCGGCGAGGTTCTCGCTGCAGCCGTCTCAAACTGGCGCGACCGCCCGCTCTACCTCATGACAAATCTTTCAGGGATGCCAGAAATCCGCGGCCCGGGGAGGTCCGTTACAGAACGAGCCTTCTGTTTAGAGCGGGCGACACTGAGAGCGGGATAGCGCCGCATTCGGCTAACGCCCATCCGCCTAACGCAGAAACGCTAACAGTAGCGACATCAACACCACAATTACCCCGGTGATGACGACCAGTCGTTCGGCACAGGCGGCGCATTGGCAACACCCTAAACGAAACTATAGCGCTCGGAATGATATTTCGACAGCGGCACCCGCATATGCCCAAGCGCCCGTTCGATCGCGTCCATCATTACGTTCGGCCCCCAGATGAAGTACTCATGGGAGGTATAGAACCGGGATTACGGGCCGCCGCCGGTGGGCCGTGGCGTCAGCGTGGCGCCGCATACTGAGCTGGCTGGTTCGCCGCCGTGGTGGGCGCTAACTTTACGCTGATCGCGGATGGTACGCTGTTCACGTCCTTGCTGTTCGGGATGCTCTATTTGTGGATCTCCGCTCCGAACTGGCCTCCGGCGAAGACATTCAGACCCAATCTGGGGCTCGCCGTCGCGGCCGTCGTCGCCGCGACGGCGGCCCGCGGATCACTGTGGTCGATCGGCACCGGCGGCATGGCGCTCGGCTGGATCGGCCTAGCCGCCCTCGGGCTTGTCGCTGCCATCGCCGTGGTCTTTGGGCTGATCGGCGAAGTGGGTGGATTGCGCCACTGTTGATCCGATTTAATGGTCTGACGGACGGTGACCGCGTTCTTGATGTCGCACATTGGGCATGGCGCGTTCGAGAAGGTCGGCAGTGCGGAGCACATCGTTGTCATCCCGCCTGCGGCACTGACCCGCCAGACCGTGGCGACGCTGTGTGCGACGCCGCCGAGTTTCCCTTGACGATTTGCAGAGCAGTTCCCACCATTGCGCCGATATTGCCGAGATCGGCCGGGACGATCATGGTTGTGCCCTGCTTGGCGAGATTGCCCCATTTGTCGATGAAGTCCTTGGCGAGTTGCATCTGCAGCGCTTCGATGCCGCCGTCGACGACCGCCGCTGTAGCGATGGCGCGGATGGCATCGGCGGTGGCCGAGGCGACGAGTTCAATGGCCTTGGCTTCGCCCTCGGCGCGCAGGATCTCGGCTTGCTTGTCGCCCGTCGGCGAGGTTGATCTCTCGCTGACGCTGGCCCTCGGAGGTGTTGATCTGCTGCTGGCGCTGGCCTTCCGATTTGAAGATCATCGCGCGCTTTTCCCGTTCCGCTGTGATCTGCAACTCCATGGCGTGCAGGATTGCCTGCGGTGGCGTGATGTCCTTGATCTCGTAGCGGAGGACCTTGATCCCCCAATTGACGGCGGCCTCCTCCACCGCCGCAGCGACCGCGGCATTCAGCATCTGCCGCGAGGACAGGGCTTGGTCGAGATGCAACTTGCCGATCTCCGAGCGCATGCTGGTCTGCGCCAATTGCATTGCGGCGTTCATCGGATTGCTCGATCCATAGGCCGCTTTCACCGCATCGGTGATCTGGAGATAGAGGAAGCCATCGACGGTGAGGGTGGTATTGTCGAGAGAGATGCAAACCTGCGCCGGCACTTCTGAGGGCACTTCGCGCAGGTCGAAGCGGTAGGCGACGCGATCCATGAAGGGCACGAGCACGTTCAACCCCGGCGACAGGGCGCGGTGGAAGCGGCCAAGGCGTTCGACAATCCATGATTGCTGCTGCGGCACGATGCGCAGTGCCGAGCGCAGTATGGCAAATCCGAAGAGCAGAAGCAGAAGGAGCGGTTATCAGCGAGGTGAGGAACTCGGTCGACATGAAGCATCTCCTCAATTGTTTATGTCTGCGCCTACGTCGGCCCGGCAAGGCGAGATGCAGGAGCTTGTCGGTCTTACGCTTGATGATGGCGGTGCTGCCGGGAGCGGGGACGGAACCGTCTTCCATCACGGCCTGCCAATTCACGCCGCGATAACTGACCGTGAGGCAATTTCCTTGCGGCGGGACATCGCGTATCGTCACGGTCTGGCCGATGTCGAAATCCGCGAGACCCTTGGTGCGTGCTTGATGCCGCCGACTCAGCATGACTGCGGCCGTCAGGATCGCGCAAAGAACCACAAACGCAAAAATCAGCAGATCGCCCCGAACCCAGAAGCCGATCAGCGCGGTGAGGAGGGCGGCGGCAGCGACGCCGGCAAGATAGAAGGTGCCGGTATGCAACTCGGCCAGCGCGGCCAACAAGGCAAGGACGAGGAACACCCATTGCATCGGCGAAACCTTAAGATTGGATCACTACCGCATCCTTGACGATGTCACGGGTGCCTACGCTACGCGCAGCTTCGTCGAAGGCGAAGCCTGATCGATCCTGATCCGCACGGGAAACCGGTGCTCAGCCTCGCGGGTCGCCTGTTGGCTAGTCTGGCCCCATGGCGACTGGTATTGCGCCAAGCCCAATTGTTGATACGGATTCCCGGCTGGGCCGTAGATTTGGTAGCCCCAATCGCCGATTAGCACTGGCGATTGCGTCGACTGCACCTGTAGGCGATCAACCGTCAATTTACTGTCAACGATTTCAAGTGATGACGGACCTTCGGGGCGGCCCGAGAATTGCTGATGCCCTCGGCCTCGAAGGCCGTCTTCCGGCCCGCGCCTGTTCGGTAAATCCGATATCCGGTTACCGCATTCGGCCCTGACGATCTTGGGTTTAGCTAGAGCCCGCCCGGAGTGATGACGAAATCGACAATGGGCGCCAGCCTCTGGGCCGCTCGCTCAACTGAGGAGGGCGGCAAGCACGGCGTTGAGGCGCTGGCGGCCGGCAGGGGTCGCGGCGAGGCGGTCGCGGTCGAGGGTCAGAAAGCCGCCTTCGATCAGCGGCGGGAGGGTATCGGCGAACAGGGCCTCGGTGATCTGGCCGGCGGCTTGCTCCAGCCGCGGGCGCGCGACTCCTTCGATCAGCCGCAGCCCCATCATCAGCATTTCCTCGATCGCCGTGTCGCGGCCGATCGCGGCGGTCTCTTCGAGGCCGCCGCCGGTGGCTTCGACCGCGGCGAGCCAGGCTTCGGGCGCGCGCCGCTGACGGGTAGCGTATTTGACGCCGGCGCGGGTCAGCCGGCCATGCGCGCCTGGGCCGATGCCGAGCATAGTCCTGATAACGCCAATAGACGAGATTGTGGCGGCACTCGGCGCCGGGACGGGCGTGGTTCGAGATCTCGTAGGCCGGAAGCCCGGCGGCGGCGAGGCGGTCCTGGGTCGTCTCGAACAGCGCGGCGGCGGTGTCTTCGTCGGGCGGGACCAGATCGCCCGCGCCGCGCCAAGGTGGCAAAGGCGGTGCCGGGTTCGATCGTCAGCTGATAGAGCGAGAGATGGTCGCCGGCGAGGCCCAGCGCCTCGTCGAGTTCGCGCCGCCAGGCGGCGATGCCCTGGCCGGGACGGGCATAGATCAGATCGAACGAGAACCGGGCGAAATTGTCGTGGGCATGCTCGATCGCGGCGATCGCCTCGGCGCGGTCATGCGCTCGGCCGAGAAAGCGCAACGCCGCTGGGTCGAGCGCCTGGACGCCGAGCGACAGCCGGTTGACGCCGGCCTCGGCAAAGGCGCGGAAACGCGCGGCCTCGGCGGAATTCGGGTTGGCTTCGAGGGTGATTTCGACATCGGCCGCAACGGCCCAATGCCGCTGCACCCTTTCGAGCAATGAAGCGACCGTTTCGGGCGGCATCAGCGAGGGTGTACCGCCGCCGAAAAAGACCGAGCCGATCGCGCGCCCCGGCAACAGCGCGGCCTGACGTCTAGATCGGCCAGCAGGGCCCGCGTCCAGCGAGCCGCGTCGATGCCGTCGCGGACATGGCTGTTGAAGTCGCAATAAGGGCATTTCGAGCGGCAGAACGGCCAATGGATGTAGATCGCGAGCGGCTCGGCGGCGTCGCCCCGATCCACCCGGCCCTGCGGGCCGCCACCGTCGGCAGCGAGGCAGGAAAGAATTCGGCATCAGCTGATCCGCGCGGTTAGACGCCAAGCCCGCCTTGCGCGACGATGAAATCGACGATCGCGTCGACCCCATCGCCGGCTTTGAGATTGGTGAAGACAAAGGGCCGTTCGCCGCGCATGCGCCTGGCGTCGCGGTCCATGACCTCGAGGCTGGCGCCGACCAACGGGGCGAGGTCGATCTTATTGATGACGAGGAGGTCGGAGCGGGTGATCCCGGGACCGCCCTTGCGCGGGATCTTGTCGCCGGCGGCGACGTCGATGACGTAGATCGTCAGATCGGCCAGTTCGGGCGAAAAAGTCGCCGCGAGATTGTCGCCGCCCAACTCGATCAAAATCAGGTCGAGACGAGGAAACAGCCGGCTCATTTCGGCAACCGCGGCGAGGTTGATCGAGGCGTCCTCGCGGATCGCGGTGTGCGGGCAGCCGCCGGTCTCGACGCCGCGGATGCGCTCAGGCGGCAGTGCGCCGCTCTTGGTCAGAAACTCGGCATCCTCGCGGGTGTAGATGTCGTTGGTGATCGCGGCGATCTCCCAGCGGCCGCGCATGCTCTTGCACAACCAGTCCATCAGCGCGGTCTTGCCCGACCCGACCGGCCCGCCGATTCCGACCCGCAATGGATCGCGCCTTGCCTCTTCGCTCATGAGCGGAACAGCCTCGTATATTGGGTTTCGTGCGCCATTGAGGCGAGGTCGACCGCGAAGGTCGCCGCGCCGAAATCGGCCCGATCGCGCGCGATCGCCGCCGCGACCGCTTTGACGACGACCGGGTCGAGTGCGGCCAGGATCCGCTGGCCATCGGTCTGACCGATGATCCCGAGCCGCAGCCCAGCAGATGTCAGATTTGCCGCCATCGCGTGCAAATATCCTGTTAACGCGCTGGCGATGGGGATTCCGGCGCGCGCCATCGCCGCGCCAACGGCCGCGGGATGGCACACCGCGTCGAGGCTCGTCGCCCACAAGGTACAGAAACGGTTCGGGCCAGGCGGCGCAGCACGTCGCCAGAAACGCCTCGCCCTGGGCGCTGGTTTCGAGCGCCAGCTCGGCTGTGGCACGATACGCTAACCCGCGGCGGTTGGCGGCGGACAGCAACTCGAAGTCGTTCGCCGCGGCTGCGCGATGCGCATGACGCAGGATGTCGGCATCGATCCGGCCGCTTCCCGCGCGACGACCCCGGCGATCCAGCCCTGCAACGACGCGCGATCGCGTACCCGCCGGCTTCGGCCGCAGCTTCGAGGCCGTGCGAATAACTGAAGGCGCCGATCGGGAAGCCCGGCGACAACCAAGCGAGCATCCGATAGAGCCCGACATCGGCGAGGCCGGCGTCATTCGTGATGGTGGTCATCGTGCTGGTGATGCTGGGGGCCGGCATAGGCGCCGATTTCCGGATCGAACGGCGCGTCGAGCCGGGTCAGCCTCCCGCCGAGCCCGGCGACCATCTCGGCGATGACGTGGTCGGCGCGGATGCGCAGCCGGTCGCCCGCGACCTGCAAGGGCAGATGGCGGTTGCCGAGATGCCAGGCGATCCGCAACAGACCGGCGCGATCAGGCGCCTCGATCTCCAACACCGGCTCCGGCGCCGCGCGCACGCGGACATAGCCGCCGCTGTCGAGTTCGAGCCCATCGCCATCGCCAAGATGCTGGGCGCGCGCGAGGTCGAGCAGAAAGGTCACGCCCGAATCGGCGACGAGGCGAATGCGGCGCCGATGCCGGTCGACATAGGCGAGCGTCACGGTGTCGGCCGTTTCCGACTTCTGGCCAGTGCCCGCAGGGATGGACAGCGATCGCCCGGCGCATGCGTCGGTCGGCGGTCATTGCGAGGAAGCCGCAAGCGACAAAGCAATCTGGTCAGGCCAAGCTCCATTGGCGCGAGATTGCTTCGCTGCGCTCGCAATGACGAAGGTGAAAGCCACGCCCATCGGCTCAATAGAGAAAATAGCGCTGCGCCAGCGGCAATACCGTGGCCGGCTCGCAGGTCAGGTGCACGCCATCGGCGCGGACCTCGTAGGTCTCCGGGTCGACCTCGATATGTGGCAATGCGGCGTTGTGGACCATGCATTTCTTGTCGATCGCACGGATGCCGCGCGCCGGCAGCACCATCCGCTGCAGCCCGAGTTGGGCCGGCAGCCCGCGGTCGATCGCCACAACCGGCAGAAATGTCACGGCCGAGGCGGACAGCGCGCGGCCGAAGGCGCCGAACATCGGCCGATAATGGACCGGCTGCGGCGTCGGAATCGAGGCGTTGGGGTCGCCCATCAACGCCGCGGCGATCATCCCCGCCTTCAGCACCAGATCGGGCTTGACCCCGAAAAAGGCCGGCGACCACAGCACGAGATCGGCGAGCTTCCCCGCTTCGACCGAGCCGATGTGCTCGGCGAGCCCATGGGTCAACGCCGGGTTGATCGTGTATTTCGCGACGTAGCGCTTGACCCGGAAATTGTCGGCGCGCTCGCTGTCTTCCGGCAAAGGGCCGCGCTGGCGCTTCATCTTGTCGGCGGTTTGCCAGGTGCGGATGATGACCTCGCCGACGCGCCCCATGGCCTGGCTGTCCGACGACATCATGCTGAACGCGCCGAGATCGTGCAGGATGTCCTCGGCGGCGATCGTCTCGCGGCGGATGCGGCTTTCGGCGAAGGCCACGTCCTCGGGAATGCGCGGGTCGAGGTGATGGCACACCATCAGCATGTCGAGATGCTCGGCGACGGTGTTGACCGTGTAGGGCCGGGTCGGGTTGGTCGAGGACGGCAGGACGTTCGGCTAGCCCGCACAGTTTGATGATGTCGGGGGCATGGCCGCCGCCCGCGCCTTCGGTGTGAAAGGCGTGGATGTTGCGGCCCTTGAACGCGGCGATCGTGTCCTCGACAAAGCCGGATTCGTTGAGCGTGTCGGTGTGGATCGCGACCGCGATGTCGAGCTGCTCGGCGACCCCGAGGCAGGTGTCGATCGCCGCCGGCGTGGTGCCCCAATCCTCGTGCAGTTTGAGGCCGCAGGCGCCGCCCTCGACCATCTCGACCAATGCCCGCGGCTCCGAGGCGTTGCCCTTGCCGAAAAAGCCGAGATTGACCGGGATTCCCTCCGCCGCCTGCAATATCCGCGCGAGATGCCAGGGCCCCGGCGTGCAGGTCGTCGCCGCGGTGCCGGCGGCCGGCCCGGTGCCGCCGCCGAGCATCGTCGTGATGCCGCTGTAGAGCGCCTCCTCGGCAAGCTGCGGGCAGATCCAATGGATATGCGAGTCGATGCCGCCGGCGGTGACGATGCGGCCCTCGCCGGCGATCGCCTCGGTGCCCGGCCCGATCACGATGTCGACGCCCGGCTGGATATCGGGGTTGCCGGCCTTGCCGATGCCGGCGATGCGGCCGTCGGCGATGCCGATATCGGCCTTGACGATGCCCCAATGGTCGATGATCACGGCGTTGGTGATGACGGTGTCGACGGCCCCCTCGGCGCGGCTCCGCTGGCTCTGCCCCATGCCGTCGCGGATCACCTTGCCGCCGCCGAACTTGACCTCCTCGCCGTAGATCGTGCGGTCGCTCTCGATCTCGATGACGAGCTCGGTGTCGGCGAGCCGCAGCCGATCGCCGGTAGTCGGGCCGAACATCCCGGCATAGGCGGCGCGCGAAACGGTCATCGCCATCACGCTAGTTCAGCCCGCCGTTGATCTTGCCGTTGAAGCCGACGACGCGGCGCGCGCCGGCATAGGCAACGAGCCGTGACCTCGCGGCTCTGGCCCGGCTCGAAGCGGGTCGCGGTCCCGGCCGGGATGTCGAGCCGATAGCCGCGCGCCTGCTCGCGGTCGAAGGCGAGCGCGGAGTTGGTCTCGTAGAAATGATAATGCGAGCCGACCTGGATCGGCCGGTCGCCGGTATTGGCGACGGTCAAGGTCACGGTCGGCCGCCCGGCGTTGATCTCGATGTCGCCGGCAGCGGGAAACAGCTCGCCGGGGATCATTGCGACCTCGTCGCTTCCCGCGAAAGCGGGAACCCAGGGACGGCGGGCGTCTCGGCGGTATCCCTGGGCCCCCGCTTTCGCGGGGGTGACGACAGAAAGATGCTTGCGATCAATATCCAACTCACCGGATCGGCTCGTGGACGGTGACGAGCTTGGTGCCGTCGGGAAAGGTCGCCTCGACCTGGATTTCCGCGATCATCTCCGCCACCCCCTCCATGACCTGCTCGCGGCCGATCACGGTGGCGCCGTCGCGCATCAATTCGGCGACGCTCCTGCCGTCGCGCGCCCCTTCGAGCACATAATCGGTGATCAGCGCCACCGCCTCGGGATAGTTGAGCTTGACGCCGCGCCTCAGCCGGCGCTCGGCGACCATCGCCGCGACCGAGATCAGCAGCTTGTCCTTTTCGCGCGGGGTCAGGTTCATCGCATCTGATAACCCAGCATCATACGTGCCAAATCCGCGGCAGGCGGCGGCGGCAATCCCATCGCCTCGCAACGCAAATGGCAAGCGAGATCGGCATAGGCGCGGCGCAGCAGAGCCGCGTCGGCGGCCAGCCAGCGGGCGACGACCAGTCCGGCGATAGCGGTAACGCCGGCCCTGACCCCTTCCGGCGCGGCAGCCTGGACCGCGCGCGCACCATCGACAAATCTCTGCGGATCGCGACCAGCGGGCGCCAGCATCAGGGTGGCAAAACCCGCCGCGCCGTCGAAGCAGGCCGGATCGGCGACGATCGCGGCGATATCGCCGTCGAGATGCAGCGCATCGCCCCAAACGAGGCAGCCGTCGCACCGCACCTCCCAGACCTCGCGCAAAAATCCGTGGGTGAAGCGCTCGCCGCGGGCGCGGCGGCCAAAAACCACGATGTCGCCGCCAAGAAACGCGGCATCGGGCGCAAGCTCGATCACACGTCTCGCGCTCGCAGCCGCGCGCCGTCGAATAAGATCGTCTCGGGCGGCAGGAATTCGAGTGCGCCGCCGTCGCTCACCGTCAGCGCTTGCCGCACCACCGTCGTCGCGCCGGTCGAGCGATAGATCTTCTCCGCCGCCGAGGCCGTGACATGCGCGCTCGCATAGGGATCGACGCGAACGGCGATGTCGATTTGGTCGCCGGCGACAAGCCCGCCCGAAGTTGTGACGAGCGCTGCCTGGATCGGATCATCCGCTTCCGGGGTCGGGAACAGCACGCGCAGCGGGTCGGCCTGATAAAGATGGGCGAGGCGGGTGACCCCGTCGCGGCGGGCAAAGCCGATTTCGGCGATCCCGTGCGTCAATAGCCGAGCGCGAGGCCGTCCTTGCGAGGCTCCGACCCGCCGATCAGGACGCCGCGCTGATGGTCGATCCAGATCGCTTGGCAGCCGCCGAGCGGCACCTCCTGTACCGCGATTTCGTGGCCGCGGCGGGCGAGGTCGGCGACAATCGGCTCGGGAACCGCACGCTCGACCTGTAAGACGCCGTTGAGCGCGAGAATGCGCGGCTGCTCGGCCGCTTGCTGCGGGTCCAGGCCGCGGTCGAGCATGCGGTGCAGGAAATGCGCATGGCCGACCGACTGATAGTGCCCGCCCATCACGCCAAACGGCATCACCGCGCGGCCGTCCTTGACCAGCATTGCCGGGAATGATCGTGTGCAGCGGGCGCTTGCGCGGCGCGATCGCATTGGGATGGCCGGGGATGGTGCGGAACCCAGTGCCGCGGTTATGCAGCAACACACCGCTTTCGGGCGCCACGATCCCGCTGCCGAAGCCCGAGAACAGCGAGTTGATGAACGAGCAGGCATTGCCGTCGCGATCGACGACGCAGAGATAGACCGTGTCCTTCTGCTCGATCTCGGCCCAATGCGGCCCTGGCAATGCCCGATCGAGCCGGATCGTGCGGCGAGTCTTCTCTGCCCTGGCCTCCGACAGATACTCCGCCACGTCGACCGAAACATGATCGGGGTCGCCGATGAAATTGTCGCGCACCCAATAGGCGGCCTTGTTCGCCTCGGCGAGCAGGTGCAGACGGTCGGCCTCGCTGAATCCATCGCCGCCGAGCGCATAGCCTTCGAGCGTGCGCAGGATCATCAGCGCGGCCATGCCCTGCCCATTCGGTGGGCACTCGTAGACATCGTAGCCGCGATAGAGGGCACTGATAGGCTCGACCCAGTTTGAGCGCTGCGCCGCGAAATCCTCCTCCTCGTGCAATCCGCCGAGCGACTTCAGTCGAGTGACGATGTCGCGCATGACCGCGCCGTCGTAAAAAGCCTCGCGACCCTCGCGGCCGATCCGGCGCAACGTGGCTGCGAGCGGCGGGTTCGCCATCCGATCGCCGATCTCGGGCGGCTTGCCGCCGGGCAAGAACAAGGCGGCGGTCACCGGATCGCGCAATTTCGCCTTGTTGCGCTGCCAATCGGCCGCGACCCGCGGGGTCACGACGTAACCCGCTTCGGCCACCCGCGCCGCCGGCTCCAGCAATTCGGCGAGCGGCCGCGTACCGTACTCGCGGTTGAACATGCACCAGGCGTCGACGGCGCCGGGGATAGTCACGGCGTGCGGTGTGGGAACCTCGATTTCGTAAATGCCATGCTCGACATACCATTCGACCTTGGCTTTGGCCGGCGCCCGTCCCGAGCCATTGAGTGCGACCGGAAGCGCGCCACCGCGCGAATATAGAACAAAACAATCGCCGCCGATCCCGGTGCTTTGCGGTTCGACGACGCATTGCACGGCGACCGCGGCAATCGCTGCGTCGGCGGCATTGCCGCCCGAGCGCAGCACGTCGAGCGCCGTCAATGTCGCCATCGGGGCGGAGGTCGCCGCCATCCCGTTCGCCGCCATTGCCGCCGAGCGTCCGGGAATATTGAAGTCGCGCATCGCCCCATCCTCGCCCGAAGCGCAAGTCTTCCTTGCCAAGTGCAAAGCGCCCGCCAGCGCAGCAAAGCTGACCGGCGGGCTCGTCGCTTGCTCGGGACTAATGCACGGTCTTACCCTAGGCGTCAATTCGCGACCCGGGAAGAAAATCGACCATGGATGGAAGTTTCGCCCCGCTGCGCTTTCCGGTTGCCGACCCGCCCATGCCGGGCGAGACAGTGCCGATTGCGCCGGGAGTGCTGTGGTTGCGGATGCCGCTGCCCTTTGCCCTCGATCACATCAATCTGTGGCTGATCGCGGACGGCGACGGCTGGACGATCGTCGATACCGGCTATGCGATGCCCGAGAGCAGGGCGTTATGGGAGCGAATCTTTGCCGAGCAGTTGGGTGGGCGGCCAGTCACCAGGGTCATCGTCACCCATTACCATCCCGACCATATCGGGCTGGCTGGCTGGCTGTGCGAGCGCTGGCGCGTGCGATTGTGGACCACCGAAAAGGAGTGGCTTCATGCCCGGGTGATGAGCCGCGAGAGCGACGACTTCGCGCCCTCGCGCCGCGAATTTGCCCGCCGCGCCGGGCTCGACGCTGCGTCGAGCGAGCTCTTCGGCGAGCATGGAAAGGGGTATCGCCGCGGCGTGCCCTCGGTGCCGCCCTCGTTCGAACGGCTCGCCGATGGGATGAGTGTGGCGATCGGCGGGCAGGAATGGCGGGTTATCGTCGGCGAGGGCCATGCCCCCGAACTGGCCTGTCTCTATTGCGCCGAAGCGGGCGTGTTGATCTCGGGTGACCAGGTATTGCCCAAGATCTCGCCAAACGTCTCGGTCCAGGCGCACGAACCTGACGGCGACCCGCTGGCGCGCTATCTCGCCTCGCTCGCCAAGTTACGGGCCGCGGTTCCGCCCGAAGTCCTGGTGCTGCCGTCGCACAACTTGCCTTTTTTCGGTCTGCATCCGCGCGTCGACGCGCTCGCCGCGCATCACCAAGCGCGGTGCAGGGAGATCCTGAGCGCGTGCGTTACCCCGCAGAGCGCCGTGGATCTGCTGCCGCTGTTGTTCCGTCGTCCGCTCGATCAGCACCAGACGGCGTTTGCGCTTGGCGAGGCTCTCGCCCACCTGCATTATTTGATGGCGCAGGGCGCGCTCGACCGCGTGCTCGGTTCCGACGGTGTCTATCGATTTGTCGGCCGAGCGGCTAAACGGGGAACAGGCAAACGGGGAGGGAAGTAGATGTTTCGACAGAAGATTCGTTATGTGATCGGCGGCGCAGCTGCAGGGTTGGCTGCGTGTGTGTTGGTATCAGGTGCAGTACAGGCGGCGGAGCCGATCACGATCGGCCTCGGCATGGCGCTGACCGGAGGGCTCGCCGGCGGCGGCAAATCTGCCTTACTGGCGATGCAAATTTGGCAGGATCAGATCAATGCCAAGGGCGGTCTACTGGGCCGGCCGGTCAAGCTGATCTACTACGACGACCAGTCGAACCCGGCGACGGTGCCGGGCATCTACACCAAGATGCTCGACGTCGACAAAGTCGACTTTATCATTTCGGGCTACGGCACCAACCAGATCGCGCCGGCGATGCCGATAGCGATTGCGCATGACAAAGTGTTCCTCGGCCTGTTCGGGCTCGCGGTCAACAGCGAGTTCCACTATCCGAAATATTTCTCGATGCTCCCGATGGGGCCCGACCCTAAGCATGCCAACGCCCAGCCGTTCTTCGACGTTGCGCTGGCAGCCAACCCGAAACCCAAGACCCTGGCTCTGCTCGCCGAGGATTCCGAGTTCCCGAGACACGCCTCGGAGGGCATTCGCGACATCGTCAAGCAAAACGGGCTCCAGCTCGTCTATGATAAGACCTATCCGCCGGGCACGGTCGATTTCACACCAATCGTTCATGCGATCCAGGCGACCAACCCAGACATGGTGTATGTCGCGTCCTACCCGCCGGGCTCGGTCGGGATGCTACGCGCCGCGACCGAATCCGGGCTCAAAACCCGGTTCTTCGGCGGCGGCATGGTCGGGCTGCAATACACCGCGGTCAAAGAGCAATTCGGGCCCAAGCTCAACGGCGTCATCGACTATGATTTCTGGATACCGTCGCCGACGATGCAGTTCCCGGGCATCCTCGATTTCCTGAAGGAGTACCAGTCGAAGGCCGGCAAGGCCGGGGTTGACCCGATGGGTTGGTACCTGCCGCCCTTTGCCTATGCCGATCTGCAGGTGCTGGCTGACGCGATCACTGGTGCGAACAGCGTCGATCAGGACAAGGTCGCCGACTACATCCGCAGCCATGACTTCAAGACCATCGTCGGCGACATCACCTTCGGCAAGGACGGTGAATGGTCGAAGCCCAGGGTGCTCGAAGTGCAGTGGCAGAACATCAAAAGCAACAGCCTCGATCAGTTCAAGGATACAAAAACCGAGGTGATCCTCGAGCCCTCGAAATACCGGACAGGCACGGTGGTCGCGCCCTACGACGGCGGCAGTGAATAGGAGAAAGATAATGGCACGGATCAACCACGTCGCGCTGAAGGTGACCGATCTCGAAAAAGCGACCCAGTTCTACGAGAACGTCTACGGTTTCCGCCAGGTCGGGACCGGGCGTTCGCGCGGGCACATCTCGCGGCACATGACCGACGGTTATATCGATCTGGCGCTGATGGTCTATGACAGCGAGGACGACGCCGAGGCTAAGATGGTCGGCCCTGGCCCGGCGATCCACCATTTCGGCATCGAAGTCGAGGACCACGAGGGCTTCGCCGAGAAGGTCGTCGCCAATGGCGGGACGATCCTGTCCGAGCCCGGCGAGATCCCGATCAAATACCGCTCGCCCGACGGCACCGTCGCCGAGATCGTGCCGCAGGGACGGTACCAGAAAATGCAGGAGCGCAGCGCCGCCGAATAGCTCCACCGATAACCGGGCCGCCGCGGGGGCGCTCGGCTCACTTGCTGTTTTTGGCGGCGACGTGTTCGGCCTTTGACATCGTCAGCTTTTCCGGGTGGACGATGGTCTTGTTGGCGGCAGCGCGGGCGGCCCCGAGATTAGGAAACTCGGTCTCGGCGCTTTCGCGCTGCAGGACATATGTGGTCGACATCGCCTTGCCGCTCTTCTGGTCGGCGACCGATCGCTTGACGATCGTCCAGTGAACCCGCCGGGTCCCACTATCCTCGGCCTCGTCGGAGACATCCTCGAAACCGCGATCGACCATCGATTCTAACGTATAGAGCTTCTGCTCGACGCGTCTTGCCGGCGCGTCGCGCCCCCGCCCGCGCTGCCCGTCTCGCGGGCCGCCCGGACCTCTGCCGCGCGCACCTCGGTCGCTGCGATCGCCGCGTTCGCGGCCGCGTGGGCCGCTGCTGTCCCCGTCACGCAGTCCACGGCCTTGCTCGCGATGTTGCTGCTCGGCAAATCGCTGGGGTTGACCGTCGCGCGGTCTTTCCTCCCCGGGACGGCGGTCGGGTCCCCACCCGCGCGGCGGTCGAGGGGTATCCCGACGCGCGCCATCGGTTGATTGGTCTTGGCCGGCCGGCACAGCTTCGCCGATACGTGGGGGTGGGCGTCGCCGCCGCGGGCGGGGCGGGAACTCGCCTTCCGCACGCGGCGCGCTGGTCGCAGTGTCGCCCGCGGGCGTATCGCCGTTTGGCGGCGCTACCTCCGCCGTTCCGCGTTGCAGGCCCGGCGGGCGGGGAAGCCGGCGCCGGCGGCGCACCGGCAACCGGAGATAACCTGTCGTACCACCAGCGCCGTAGGACGCGGCCGCGGCTGGGCCAGCTTCGCCGTTAGCGGTTCTCTCCTGAGAACCGTCACCCGCGGCGTTCTGCGTCGCCGCACCGCGATCGTCTCGCGGCAGCGCGGATCCCAAGCCACCAGGCGGCGGACGGCGCCGACGCCGCCGCCGGCGGGGCGGGCGATCGCCGGCCGTATGTGCCCCCGTATCCGGCGTCGGGCCTACCTCGGCGGCGCCGCCGCCGTTGCCCTCCGGATCGACGACGCTGGTATCCACGCCTGACGGCGCCTCATCGGCCGATATTGCGGCAGGGTCGCTGGCCGCCGCGGGGCCGGCCTCAAGGGGCGGGCGTCGCCGCCGTCGCCGCCGTCGACGGCGCAGCTGTTCACTGGGCGAGGTATCGCTTTGCCCCTCGGGCTCGCTTGCGATGCTGGGCGGCGCACCCGGCGCGGCATCTGCGGATGGGCCCGCGGGGAGGTCGGCGCTGACCCGATCGCTCGGTGGATCGTCGGCGGCTGGCGGCATCTGGGGCGTTTCCTCGGGCAGCATTTTCTTGCTCGTGAGCCTGGTATGAGCGGCGATATTATCGATCGACGATCGATCCGGAGAAAGAGCGGCGATGTCAAGCGTGATTGGCGGGGCGATGCTGCCCCATGCCCCGCAATTCTTTACGATGCCGGAAACCGAGGACCGAGGCACGGTCGCGCGGGTCAAACAGGCGGCCGCCGAGATTGGTGCTCGGCTCCAGGCGCTGCGCCCCGATCTGTGGGTCATCTTTGCCAACGACCATGCCGAGCAGTTCTTTCATACCGCAGCCCCGCCCTTCACGATCCATGTCGGCGGCGAAGCCAAAGGCTCCTTCGCCGGCCGTCAGTTTGATTGGCGGGTGCCGGGCGAGATCGGCTTCGAGATCGTGCGCCGGATGTACGCCGAGGGTTTCGACCCGGCCTTCACCAGCGTCGCCAAGATCGACTACGCGCTCGCCATCCCGCTGACCCATCTTGATGTCAGCGACCCGGTCCTGCCGATCTATGTCAACGCCTATCTGCCGCCGCAGCCGACGATGGAGCGCTGCTATGCCTTTGGCCAGGCCTTGGCGCGGATTGTTACGGCGATGGGGTTGAAGACGGCGGTGCTGGCGAGCGGCGGCATGTCGCATTACCCGGGCACCGAGCGCTATGCCGAGCCCGATCTCGCCTGGGATCAGCGGGCGCTCGACCGGCTCGCCGCTGGCCACCTCAAATCATTGATCGGCTATGACGCGGCCGAGCTCGACGCCTCGGGCAATGTCGAATTGCGCTGCTGGGCCTGCGCTGCCGGGGCGCTCGGCGAGCGCAAGCCCGACATCGTCTCCTTGGAGCCGAGCTGGCACCACAATTACGCCTCGCTCGGTTGGTTCGGCCCGCCGGAGCCCCCGCCCGATCCGCATTACCCGTCGATCAGGCCCGACCTCGTCGAGCTGACCGTGGCGCTCCAGGGGCTCGCCCATGACGAGGCAAGCCGCGCCGCCTTTCTCGCCGATCCCGGCGCCTACGTCGACCGCTTCCGCCTGCCCCCGCTGCAGCGCGAGGCGCTCGTCGCATTAGACACGCGCGCGATCGTTGCGATGGGCGGCCACCCGCTGGTGCCGTTTCTCGCCAACATGCAGGTCGAGCGCCAGCGCCGCGGCTAAGCGCTCGGACTGCGGCGACGGGCTATTCCGCCGCGCTACGGATCAGACCCGGCCCGGTCGGCAGGAAATGGTCGAGCACCTGTCCGGGTCCCTTGGGCATCGGGCGGTAATCCTTGCCGTCGAACACCTCGACCCCGTTGACAAAGACGCCGTGGACCCCCTTCGGGTCGCGGATCGTGCGCGGACCGCCGCCCGGCAAATCGTTGACCCGGCGCGCCGGCGACACCCCGACATTGTCCGGGTCGAACAGCAACAGATCGGCAAAGGCGCCGGTCTCGATCCGGCCGCGACCCGCGATGCCGTAAAGCCCAGCCTGATGGCTGGTCAGCCGGCGCACGCCCTCGGGCAGATCGAACAGCCCGCGCTCGCGCACCCAATGCCCGAGCAGGTACAGCCCGAACCCGGCGTCGCACAAATACATCAGATGCGCGCCGGCATCGGACAACGCCACGACCCCGGCCGGGTGCTTCAACAACTCTGCCACGCCCTCGTCGACAGCATTGAAGAACAGGCCGAGGAACGCCGTCTGCAGATCCTCCTCGAGGCCTAGATCGAGCATCACGTCGAGCGGGTCGCGGCCTTGCTCGCGGGCGATGTCGGCGATGTTCCGGTTGGTGAGCCCGGCATTCTTGCGTAATGCCGGAACCGCGACGACGACCCGGTTCCAGTTGCCCTGGAACACCGTTCCCGGCCGCGGCTGCGCCAGATTTTGCCGGAACCGCTGGCGGAAGCCGGGATCGCGGAACACCGCTTTGAGCTCGTCGGGCGAATACGCCTTGATCGGCTCGAAGGCTTCGTGGCTGTAGAACGGATAGGCGCTCGCCAAGGTGAAATCGAACGACAAAGGCTGGCAGGTCAGCTGGATATGCACATTGTTGCCGCGCGCCTGTGCGGCCGAGCAGGCGTCGAACATCTCGATCGCGCGGCGCGGGTATTGCTCGTTGTAGAGCGCCAGCGCCGTGCCCATAAAGATGCGCCTTCCGTGGCGCCCGGCGATCTCCTCCATCTCGGCGACGCTATGTTGCCCCGATGAGATCTCGACCACGCCCTTGCCCCGCGCGCCCATCGCGCCGACCAGCGCGTCGAACTCGCCCAATTCGCTGATCGTCGACGGCATGGGCACGCCGCCCCAGCCGGAATGGTTCAGCGAATAGGAGGCGCCGAGCCCGACCGCACCCTCCTTCATCGCCTCGGCCACCAGCCGCTTCATCTCGGCAAGCTCGGCGGCGGTCGGCTGCTTGCGGACCGAAGCGTCCTCGCCCATGACCGCGGTGCGCACCGCCGAATGGCCGACAAACACCGCGAGGTTGGCATAGGGCGCGCGCCGCCGGACTGCGGCCAGATATTCCGCGAAACTCTGGAATTCCCAATTGATGCCGGCGCGCAACGCGTCGATGTCCATGCCCTCGACGACGGCGAGATTGCGCATGATCAGGTCGCGCAGATCGGGCGGGCTGGGGACGATGCCAAAGCCGCAATTGCCCATGACCGCGGTGGTGACGCCCAGCGACGGCGAGGGCGACAAAGTCGCGTCCCAAGTGACCTGCGCATCGTAATGGGTGTGGATGTCGATGATGCCCGGCATCAACGTCAGCCCGCCGGCGTCGACCACCCGCTCGGCGCTGCGGCCGACCTCGCCGATCGCGGCGATGCGCCCGTTCTCGACCGCGACATCAGCCCGCCGCGGCTCACGCCCGAGCCCGTCAACCACCGTCGCCCCGCGGATCACCAGATCATACATGCGAACCCTCCTCCCTAACGCCGGCGCCAACTCTAGACCCAGCCTTCAGCCGCCGCCAGCGCCCGCCGCGGGTGGCAGAAATGCGCGTCGACCGTTGGCAAATGCGCGCTAGCCAAGCGTGTTCAACGCCGTGTGAGGCAACCTGATTCCAGATCATTTGGCGGGAACTCGTCGCAGGCAAGCCGTGCCGTCCTCGCCCCGGCACGAACCCCACCCGCGCCATTTGGAATAGCCCTCCGCGAGGCTCACCCCCTGACAGCACCGCTGTTACGGCGCTGCGCTGCTTTTGATCACAGCGAGCCGGGATTGGGCTGACCAGGTTCGACGAACACGGTATCCTCGGGCATCCCCGTAACAGGGAAACGGGCAAGCGAAGCACGCTGTGCTGCGCTGGCCTACATATGGTATTGTCCTTTAGATTCCATGTTGTTTCGATAGGGGCGAATGCCCTCCATCGGCTTCATCGCTTACGCCTCAGCCCCGCAGATGGTTGGTGACACCATTGAGGCGGCAGTGGAGATTTACGCATCGCGACAGGGTGGGGGCCGAATCGCCTCCTGGCGCGAGAACGACATCGCGGGTCGCTTCCTTATCGATAGCACTCTGGAGAACATCGCCGCGAACCAGTGTCTTATCGCCGACATAAGCACCCTTAACTTCAATGTTACGTATGAGATCGGCTACGCTATCGGCGCTTGCAGACGGGTTTTCCTGGTTAAGAACAAGGCAATCGCCGGCGACGAGACGGAACTGAAACACGTCGGTATTTTTGACACCCTTGGCTACATTACGTATGAAAATGCTGAAGAACTCTATCGTACTCTTGTGGGTATGAAGGACTTCGCGCCGCTAAGCACTAAGACAACAATCAACTCCGGCGCACCCGTTTACTTGCTGCAGCTACCCTTCAACACTGATGCACAAGGGCGGATTATTGCGCGCCTGAAGAAGGCGTGTCTGCGGTACAGAAGCTTTGATCCGAGCGAGCAGATACGTCTTCCAGCACCCGAGGCTATCGATAATGTGGCCTCATCCTTGGGGGTCGTAGTGCCTCTGGCCTCGGCCGCAATGGCAGACGCCCGTGTGCACAATTTCCGAGCGGCGTTTGTCGCAGGTCTCGCTCAGGGTATGAGCAAGACCGCGACCTTGATACAGAATGGGGATGACCCGGTCCCGCTCGACTACCGCGATCTGGTTAACAGTTATCGGCATCCCGATCAGATCAACGAGATCATCGAACGCTTTGCCCTTGACGTAACCGGCGCGCTCCAGCCAAAGGTCAACGCCACGCCACGGCAGGAGGGACTTCTTGCGTCTCTTGACATGGGGTCGTCCACGGCTGAAAACGAGTTCGTTAGCCTGGGCGAGTATTATGTTCAAACTGATCAATACAGGCGAACGCTGCGCGGTGAGGTGCGTATTGTAGTCGGTCGTAAGGGCTCAGGGAAAAACAGCGGTATTTGCCCAGGTCCGAGATCACATCCGCGCCGATCGCAAACAGATTGTGCTCGATCTCAAGCCCGAGGGGTATCAGCTTCATAAATTCAAGGAACAGGTCCTCGATCTCCTCGAAGAAGGTACGCGTGAACACACGATTACAGCATTCTGGGAGTATATTCTGCTACTTGAGGTCGCCTACAAAATTCTGGAGAAAGATCGTACGCTCCATCTTACTGATCATGAAATTTACCACCCCTATCAAGAGCTGGCTAAGGTCTATAAAGAGGACCAATATTCGCAGGAGGGCGATTTCTCCGAGCGGATGTTGCGCCTGGTAGAACAAATTGGAGATACCTTCAAAGACCAACACCCCGGGACGGCTGAATTACGACTAACCCGCGAGCAAATAACTGAATTGCTATACGTGCACGACATTCGACAGTTGGACGCTTCTAAAAACGGATTGATTTTGCGGACGAATCGGCTGATCCCGGCGAGGGGGATGCGGGGGGATTGGCAATGGCCGGGCAACCGGGATTTTTTGATGGCGAGGAGCGGCTGAAAGCCCTGTCGGCGGCGGGCGATCCGCTGGAGCGGCTCACCGCGGTGATCGATTTTGAGGTGTTTCGCGGCGATCTGGAACGGGCGCTGTCGCGCTCGGATCGGGCCAAGGGCGGGCGCCCCCCTTATGACCCGGTATTGATGTTCAAGGTGCTGGTGCTGCAGACGCTGTACACGCTGTCGGACGACCAGACCGAATACCAGCTGAAGGACCGGCTGTCGTTTATGCGGTTTGTCGGGCTGGCCGTGCACGACCCGGTTCCCGACGCCAAGACGATCTGGCTCTACCGCGAGCAGCTGGCGCGCGCCGGCGCCGCCGAAAAGCTGTTTGCCCGGTTCGATGCGCTGCTGCGGGCGAAGGGCTGGCTGGCGATGGGCGGACAGATCGTCGACGCGACGGTGATCGCGGCGCGCCGCCCGCGGTTGACGCAGGCGGAGAAAGACACACTCAAGGGCGGCGGTATACCGACCGACTGGAAACCGGCGCGGCGCGCCCAGATCGACCGCGACGGGCGCTGGACGATCAAGCGCGGCCGCAAACGCGATGCCGCGCTGGGCGGCCCTCAGCGCCAAGTCGAGATTGCCGTGCCGGTGTTCGGCTACAAGAACCACGTCGGGATCGATCGCGAGCACGGTTTTCTGCGGCGCTACACCCTAACCCATGCGGCAGCCCATGATGGCGGCCAGCTCGGCGCGGTGCTCGACCATGACAACACCGCCAGGGATGTGTGGGCCGACACCGCCTACCGCTCGGCGGTCAATCTGGCGCTGCTCGAGCGCCGCGGGCTGAAGCCGCAATTCCAGCGCAAAAAGCCGCGGGGCCGTAAAATGCCGGCCCATATCGCCCGCGGCAACGCCACCCGCGCCCGGGTGCGCTCGCGCGTCGAGCATGTCTTTGCTGCCCAGAAATGCCGGCTCGGTCTTGTCGTGCGCACTGTCGGCATGGTGCGCGCCCGCGTCAAAATCGGCCTCGCCAATCTCGCCTATAACTTCACCCGTCTGGCCTGGCTCAATGGGCGAGCCGTGCCGGCGTGACCTCGGAGCCTGCGCGAAGGGTGGCGACCGACGCATCAGAGATCGACGAGACGGTCTCCGCGCGGAAAATCCCGGTCCTCAGCCCCGCTTTGTCCTCGCCCGCCGCTCAAAACCCGGTAGTTCGAGCCGTCCAGTTGCGTATCCAGATCGAGCAATATTTAGCTCTTAAGAGAGGCCTATGGATCCTTTTCGATAATTTGGATAAAGGATGGTCGGCCCACGGACTAACGGATGATGATCTTTTGATAATCCGATGTCTCGCTGGACGCGAGCCGCAAAGTCGAGCAAGGGTTGCAACGAAAAGGGATAGACTGTCACACCGTTGTCTTTCTCAGGAATGACATATATTCCCTGCTCGTCGAAGCTACATCGGACCGCGGCAAGGAGATACGTGTATCACTCGATTGGAGCCAGCCCGAGCTGCTCCGTGATATGCTGAAACGCCGCCTGATTTACAACGGCCTCGATCGGAGGGCATCGTTCGAACAGCTCTGGCGGATGATCGCGGTGAGCTTGGTTGATGGGGAAGAAAGTTCTGAATACCTGATTCAGCGATCGATGATGCGGCCACGCTTCTTGCTCAACCTTCTCAGTCATTGCCGCGGGTTCGCTGTAAATCTGGGCCACGACAAGATTGAAGCTGATGACATTCATAGGGGACTAGACGCGTTCTCGACCGACTTAATCTATGACATAGATCTTGAGATCCGTGATGTTTTGCCATTTGCCGAAGATGTACTCTACAGCTTCTTTGGACAATCTGTTCGCCTAACTGAGCATGATATCAATCTGCTGCTGGGTAAGTTCAATATAGAGGAGCGTCAAAAATTATTCGATATCTTGCTGTGGTATGGTGTGCTGGGGGTGATTTGCGAGGACGGGGATGTCGCGTTTATTTACTCGATCAACTATGACATGAAACGTAAGCGATAAGCCGTGGCCACTAGCTGAACCCCTTGACGCGCCGGTTTTGTTGACCGCCGCCGCCGGGATCAGTGTGCGGCAGCCCAGCCCCAAGGCGTGAGTTCGGCGAGCCGGCTATTGGGCCAGTTGTTGACGAGCTTGGTCAGGACATCGGTCAGATAGGCTTGCGGATTGACGCTGTGCAGCTTGCAGGTCTCAATCAGCGAGGCCAGCATCGCCCAGTTTTCCGCGCCTTGGTCGCTGCCGGCGAATAACGCGTTTTTTCGGTTCAGAGCAATCGGGCGCATTGCGCGCTCGACGGTGTTGGAGTCGATCTCGATGCGGCCGTCATCGAGGAACCGCAGCAGCCCGTCCCAGCGGTTGAGCGCATAGCGGATCGCGTTGGCCACCGATGAGCCGCCGGCAACCTGGGCCAGCGTCTTCTCGAGCCAGGTCTTCAGCGCATCGGCGAGCGGCTTGGTCTTCCGCTGTCGCACCGCCCGGCGCTCGTCGGCGCTGTTGCCGCGGATCTCGGCTTCGATCTGGTAGAGTTCGGCGATCCGCTTCAGGGCCTCGGTGGCGATCGGCGCCGGTGGCGATTTGGCAAGGTCGAACCACTGCCGGCGCCAATGTGCCCAACAGAACGCGAGCGTGGCCGGCCCGCCGGCGCGCTTGGGATCAGCAAGATTGAGGTAGGCGGCATAGCCGTCGGTTTGCAGCACACCGGTATAGCCCTGCAGCAATGCCGCGGCGTGATCGCCGCCGCGCCCCGGCGCATAGCTGTACACCACCGCCGGCGGCGCCCCGCCTTGCCACGGTCGGTCGTCGCGGGCGAGCACCCAGAAGTATCCCCTCTTGGTGCGCCCCCGTCCGGGGTCGAGCACCGGCGCCGTCGTCTCATCGACGAACAGCTTGGTCGAGGACAGCAGTTCCGCGCGCATCAGCCGCCACACGGGTTTGATCTCGGCTGCTGCGTAGCCGGCCCAGAATGCCAGTGTCGCCCGATCGATCGCGATGCCTTGCCGAGCCAGGATCTGGGCCTGGCGATAGAGCGGGCAGTGATCGGCGTACTTGGCCACGACGACATGGGCGACCAGCCGCTCGGTCGGCAGGCCACCTTCGATCAGCCGCGCCGGCGCCCTGCACCACCGCTTCCTGGCAGGCGCGGCAGGCGTATTTCGGCCGGCGGGTGACGATCACCTGGTATTGCGCGGGGATGACGTCGAGCCGCTGCGAGCGATCTTCGCCGATCACATGCATCATGCCGCCGCAGCACGGGCAGGCGGTGTCTTCCGGTTCGATGACGATTTCGACCCGCGGCAGGTGCTCCGGCAGCGCCCCGCGGCCGGCGCGCCGCTTCTCCGAACGGGCTTGGCGCAGCGCCGGATCGGCCTTCTCCTGTTCGGCTTCGCCGGCAGCGATCGCCTGTTCGAGGTCTTCCAAGCCCAGATTGAACTGGTCAGGATCGAGCTTTTCCGAGCGCTGGCCGAACTGCATCCGCTGCAATTGGCGAAGCAGGTGGCGCAGCCGGTCGTTCTGGCCGGCGAGCTGATCGCGTTCTTCGATCAGTCGCCCCTTCTCGGCCCGCTCGGCGTCGCGCTCCGCCCAGGCCGTCAGCACCAGGGCGCGCAGCGCAGTAAGATCGTCGGGAAGGGTGTCGGGCGTCGTCACGGCCGGAATTATCTCATGTCGCCAGCGCTATGCGATCCTCAACCTCAAGGTGAGTCAACGTGACGCAGGCCTCTGATCAAGACAGTGGCGGGCGCTCAACCGGCCACCTGCGGCCGTCTGATCCTTGGGGCGTACACCCGTCGCCAATCGAGCCCCTCGAACAACGCCGCCAATTGCGCCGCCGACAGCCGCATCACCCCGTCGCTGATCGCCGGCCATTTGAACTTGGCGCCCTCCAGCCTCTTCCAGATCAGCACCAGGCCGGTCCCGTCATAGACCAGCATCTTCACCCGGTCCGCCCGCTTCGAGCGGAACACGAAGATCGTCCCGCTGAACGGGTCCTGCCGCAGCACCGATTGCACCGTCGCCGCCAGGCCATCGGCGCCGCGACGGAAGTCGACCGGGCGCGTCGCGATCAGCACGCGCACCCCCGCCGGCGGTGTACCGGACAGGGCGGGGATCATTTTATCGCCTTCAACAGCCGCAGCACCTTGCCGAGTAAGGCCAGATCGACCCCCGCCCGGACACGCACGATCGCGCTGCCGATCTCGATCTCGATCGCCACCGCGCCAGAACCGGCATCCGCCACCACCGGAACGAAGTCGGGTCCTTGCATGCCGGCCTCGGCCATCGCATGGGCAACCGCGCCCGATCCGAACTCCCGCCGCCAGCCGTAGAGTTGGTTGCGATGCAGCCCGTAGCGTAGCGCGATCTCGCTCGCCTGCGCACCGGGCGCCTGGCTCTGCGCGACAATCGCTACCTTCTCCGCCACGCTCCAACGGCGCCGTCGCGGTGTCCCTGTCAGGACTTCCACGCGACGGAAACTGTGCCCATCAATTGGCAAATTACTTGGCACACCATCCCCCTGCCTCGATCAGACCAGGCAGGTTCACCCCATCGCCGCCACCCGGCGCAACGTGGGGAGCCGGCTCCGCTTACCATGAAACGGCTGAAGGCCCTGATTCAGCTAGTGCCGCCCGACCAGCGGGCCTTTTCCATCAATCCAGCGTTTTGGCTCGGTCTCGAGATCTCTGCACAGGAACGGCTAATTTGAAGCAAGCTGGGCGCCGTTTTCGAGCGCCTTGGCGATGCGCTGTTTGCGCTACGCCATGCTTATTATGCTTCCAAATGGGCAAACCCGCCCTGATTAGCGTAACCGGCGACGACAAAGTTGCCATGATCACATGATATGCCCTTGCCTCGGTGCGGCTGGATAATGGGCGGCAGGGTTGACAGTGACGAAGCGAACGATCGCGGATATTTCGCTGCAAATAACAGCAAAAGCAGCGAAGCGGGCGGGCGGGTGGCCATTGCCGGGGGCGGCTATTTGGGCGAGCCGGTCGGACGGCTGCGGGTCAGACGGGGGCTACAACCACAGCGGGATTCCCCGCTGCTGATTTGCTGCAGAAATCGACACATCGGCTTGCCCCCTTTGTTCTCAATCGTTTGCAAGGCGTTTTTGTCTAGACCCGCGGTAGCCTAGACAGTATCTGTTCCTGTTTTAGGCGTGATGGCGGCGATCGCGCGGCGGGCCAGGTGCTCGCGATTGACCGCCCGGGTGTAGCGCTCGATCTCGGCGAGCGTCTTGTGGCCGGAGATGCTCGCGATTTCATGAACACTACAACCGGCCTCGGCCAACCGCCGGCACGCGGCCTTGCGCAGCCCGTGCGAGGTGCATTCGTCCGGTAGCCCGGCAGCGGCGCACCATGTCTTGAACCGGGTCACGTAGCCGTGCTTGAACGGGGCTCCGCGGCCGTTGAGCAGAAACGTCAGGTTGTTACGAGGGAGCGCGTCGAGGATGCGCTGGAGCTCGGGATGGACCGGGATCGAAACCGGGGCTTTGGTCTTCACCTGCACGATGCAGATCATCCCGTTGCGGACGTTTTGCCAACCCATGATCGTCGTATCGGAGAGCCGCTGCCCGGTGTAGATGTGCAGGCCAAGCGCCAGGCGCGGTAGGCTGCCGATCGGCCACCGGGCCTCGAATTGCGCGATCTGCTCTTCGGTCCAGGTGTGGATCGGTTTCGACCTTGTGCTTTGGTGGCAGGACATCGGCCGCGGGGTCTTTGCGGAGCAGCTCGGCCCCGAGACAATAGCGCGTGAACGCGCGCAAAGCGGTCAGCAGCACGCGGGCGCCGGCGGGCGCTGTCTTCGCCTTCTCGTCGATGATTGACGTCACGTGGCGCGGTAGGAATTGACTGATGCGGGCCTCGCCGTAGACCGGCCGGAAGTCGCGTTCGAGGCTCGTGCGCACCGTGCGCCGGGTGTTGGCAGCGAGGTTGAGGAATAGCCCCGATCGATAAAACGCGGCCAACGCCGCATCGACGCTACCGACCTTGAGGCGCTTGACACCGGATGAATGTGTCTCGCCGCCGAGAACAGCGCGCTCGGCCTCGTAATAGGCTTTCCAGAACTCGTCGGTGAAATCGCGGCCATTAGGCAGCCGCACAAGCCGACCATTGCGCCGGTATTGGTTGACCCAGTTGCCGGCCGGATCGCGATATTGCTTAAGGAAGCGGGGGTTACGGCTTCTCTTCACGTGTTTTTCCTTTGCGCCTTTTAATGATCAAGTCGAAATCATTGGCCTCGGCCTCGCCATCGGGAGGCGAAGACTTGGCATCGTCGGGCCTGAAATCGAGCTCGACGCTTCCATCGGGATTGACTTTTAGCCGAGTCGCGCCGGCAGCCTTCGCGACAGCGGTCGACACCTCTAGGCGCTGCTTGAAGGGCGGAGCCTTACTGCGAGCCACCGCGCCCTCACGGCTTCCGATGCTCGGCGATCAGATCGGCGATACGGGCGAAGATCGAACCGTCAAGCCGGGCGAGGTGAACGGGTCGCGTCGCCTGAATATGCCGAACCCGCCGGGCCCATTCGACGGCACTGGCATCCGGGTAAAACACCGATGAAGGAAAACCTTCCGGTTTCTGCTTACGGGGAGCCGGCCTGTGGGACTTCGGAGGGTGCCAGACGAGGCTGATGGTGTCCGTTTCGCGCGCGAGCTCGATCATCTGCAGCTTGGCGCGCAGCTTGGGTTGCTCGATCAGTGCCGTGAGCGCCTGACCGATGGTCCGGACTTTGGTCACCGGACACTTGTCCCGTCGGCTGATATGCGCTCGCCAAAGGCGGTCAATCCGCTCGGGGATCTCGGCGATGTTGCCGTTATCGAGCACGACCAAAAGTACCATCGCGGCATTCATCGGGGTCGCCTCGACGGGGACGCCAGTTCTGAAAGCGGCATCTGGGGCCTCGGCCCGCATCAAAGCATGAAGCCTCTTTTGCCGGTTGAGGATGGCATCGGGGGTGGTGACCATCAGTGGCGCGAGCGCGTCGCGGAATTGAGTGAGTTGCGGCATGGGATAACCATTATCTCTCTATAGAGATATCGTCAATCCGTTTCTCCACCGCGCGCCCGTCGCTTTTCGAGGGAGAATGCGCTCGCCGTGCACGCGATACTCGCGCGCCACCGGCACAATGACGCTCAACCGATCAGCATGTTCGGTTGTTTCGATCCGTCTTCAGTGCCCACACGGCTCCAATCGATACCCGCTGCGGGTGGCGCCGCCCGCTAAAGGTGCAGTGCAGCCGCAGCGATGATATCGTGGCCATTGCCTCCGTCGGCGCCCTGGCATGGGTAATCACAGTCGTGGAGCCGCCTGCCACCATTTCGCAGCGGCAGGGGACACGCAACCGTTCAATATCTGACACCAGTACCTATGCCGGAAGTCGGCTCGGTGAGCATCGGTCCGTCAGCGAGACACGCTCGAACGACGAGGATGCGCCAAAACCCGGTCGTTCCCGGTCAAAGGATGGTCAGGCTGCGGTATTCAGCATCATGTCGGCCGCCTTTTCACCAATCATGATCGATGGCGCATTGGTATTGCCCGATGTCAGCGTCGGCATGATCGAGGCATCGGCGACCCGCAGGCCCGCAATGCCATGGACGCGAAGCTGGGCATCGACGACCGCCATCGGGTCGGACCCCATCTTGCAGGTCCCGACCGGGTGGTAGGTGGTTTCCGCCGCCTTCTTCACCCAGTCCAGGATTTCGTCATCGGTGGTCCGATCGGCGCCGGGCGCGACTTCGCTCACCTGAAAGGGAGCCATGGCAGGAGCAGTCATGATCGCGCGGGCGATGCGGACCGCGCGCACCGTCAGCTCGGCATCGGGCGGCGACGACAGAAAATTGAAGTTGATCGCAGGCGGGCGGCGCGGATCGGCGGCGGTGATGTGAACGTGTCCCTTGCTCTCCGGGCGCATCGGGTGGGCATAGAGGGTCACGCCCGACTGGCGCGATATCCTCGGCCCTCTCGGGCTGGGTTCGGTCAGCATCGGGATCCAGCCCAGCATCAGGTCCGGCGCCTCCAGGCCCTCGCGCGAGCACACGAACGCACGGATCGGGGCGCCCGCCATGGCCAGCATGCCCTGCCGGAACAGCGCGTAGCGCATCGCCTGATGCACCAGGCCGAGGCCGCGCCCCCGATCGTTGAAGGTGATGCCCTTTTTGCCGACCAGCCAGCGGGTGCGCGGCACGTAATGGTCGCGCAGGTTTTCGCCGACGCCGGGCAGCGCATGGCGCACCTCGATGCCGAGATTGCGCAGGCGTTCGGGCTGGCCGATGCCGGATAGTTCCAGCAATTGCGGCGAGTTGAACGTGCCGGCGCTGACGACGACCTCGCGCGATCGCGCGGGCCTCGCGCACATCGCCGGCGACGGAGTAGCGCACGCCGGTGCAGCGCTTGCCGTCGAGCACCAGCCCCTCGGTCAACGCCTCGGTCTCGATATGCAGGTTCCGGCGCTTGCGGATCGGGTCCAGATAGCAGCGCGCCGTGCTCATGCGGCGGCCGGCGGCGATCGTCGCCTGGCTCATCGCGATGCCTTCCTGGCTGGCGCCGTTGTAATCCGGGTTGTGCCGGATGCCGACCTCCGCCGCCGCCTTGATGATCGTCGCGAAAAGCGGATCGCGCGGTTCCGGGTTGGTGACGCGCAGCGGGCCCTCGCGGCCGCGAAAGGCATCGTCGCCCTCGCCGGCATAGCTTTCCATGCGCTTGAAGAAAGGCAGGACCTCGGCGTAGCTCCAGCCCCGGTTGCCCATCTGCGCCCAGGTATCGAAGTCCTGGGCCTGGCCGCGGACAAACACCATGCCGTTGATCGAGCTGGAACCGCCGAGCAGTTTGCCGCGCGGCACCGGGAGCCGGCGGCCGTTGGTGCTCGCCTCGGGCTCGGAGGAATAGAGCCAGTTGGCTGCGGGATTGGTGATCAGCCGGGCCATTCCGATCGGGATAGGCGACCACGGATGGCTCGCCCGACCGGCTTCGAGCAACAGCACCTTGTTGCGCGGGTCTGCCGACAGCCGGTTCGCGACGGCCGCGCCGGCCGACCCGGCGCCGACGACAATGTAATCGTAGGTTTGCATGTCTGGTGCCCTCGCAGCCGCCGGGCAGGCCGGGCTTGCAAGATCAGGCCCGAGGCGATGACACCCTCAAGAGCGGTTGGCCCTCGTCTCCGCGCCGCAGGCGGCCCCGATGCCCGCTTGGTCCGCAAGCACTATCCCAGGGGTTCGGGGGTGATCAAGCTCGCAGCTGGCCGCCTCTCCACTTGCTCGCCGACCGCCGCGGCCCAACTGCCGCATATCGGGTTTGCGGGGGTGTCAGCGCTGCACGCGGAAAACGGTCACTTGAGGTTCTCTTTCGGTTTGTGGAAGCAACCGTAAGCGGTCCAGCCGCTGTGCATCTCGCTCGCTACCCGCGAAGGAAAGTTAAACGGCTACATGTTCTGTTGTGTCGCGGTGCTAAAATCGGAGCGCCGGCCGAGGGCGGCGCCAGCGGCTCATAGAGTCAGACCGGGCGGCAATGTTGAGTGAGCGCGGCAGATCGCTCGTATGATCGTGGCATCGACACGGACAGGAGGTTAGATGGAGATCGTGGGCAACAGCGTGGATGCGCTTCTGATCCAACTTTACGAGAGCCTCTTGAAGAGTCCCTTGCGTAACCAGGGCACCCGTGGTGCCACTTTCGAACTTCTCGGTGTTGCGCTTCGCTTAACTAAGCCGAGAGCCCGAATCAGTCGGTCGGAAAATCGTGGGAAGCCTTTCAGTGCTCTTGGCGAGTTCCTGTGGTATCTGGCGGCCTCAAATAGGTTGGAGTTCATTCAGCCGTATGTTGCCGAATATCGGAAAGACGCTGAAAACGGGATACTGTACGGAGCGTATGGACCACGGCTCTTCGCGATGCGCGGGAGCATTGATCAGCTACAGACGATCACAGCGCTCCTAAAAGCGAAGCCTGGGTCACGTCGAGCGGTCATACAGCTTTTTAATGCCGAAGACATTGCTTCTGAGCATAAAGAAGTTCCGTGCACAACGACCCTCCAATTTCATCTGCGCGACAACCACCTGCATCTCTCTGTGACATTGAGATCGAATGATGCCTACTGGGGTCTTCCCCATGACGTTTTTTGTTTCACAATGGTTCAGGAAATGATGGCTCGGCGATTAGGAGTTGAATTAGGCGAATATTACCAATACGTCGGCAGTATGCATATTTATACAAATTTTTTGGAAAGCGTATCTGAATATCTGGCAGAGGGACACCAGAAGGTAGTTGAAATGCCACCAATGCCGTTCAGCGATCCGTTCGCAATTGTGCCGAACCTGCTGGCTGCCGAGGATCGCATTCGACACGCTGAGCATGTGGTGGCGTCTGAAGCGATGAACGATGATTATTGGGCGGACATCATTCGTTTGTTGCAAGTCTTCTGGGCTGCGGATCATGAGGGTCGGCTAGACGAACTGAAAGAGGAGTTCGCCAGTCCGATATATCGTTCCTATCTTGAAGGCCGCCGGCACTTTAAACCACGTACCGCTGAGGTTCGGGCTGAGAGCAACCAAGCCTAAAGCATGAGAGAAATAAAATGTGGCCGTCGCGCGAGGCCGATAGGCTGAGGCTTATCGCTGCACTTCAAACGTACCACACGACAGTGCGACGCCTCCCAGGTCTCGAAGATCCGCGAGCGGTTGCAACCCTTGCCATGCAATGCGTCGCCAGCATGCGGCGTGAGGATTATTACCGGCTTGTCCAGCAGAAAAGGATCTCGGCCACGCGTGCGGACCCACATCATCCGACGTTCGATGCTGAGCGAGCGGTGGCCTTCTACGTTCAAAACGGCAATGTTGATGAGGCCGTTTGGCTTATATTCCTGATGACCTACTTCGCGAGGCCCGCTGATAGCGGTTGGGTAAGGCTGCAAGACGTCTATGGCCGCCTCGGCCAAGGAATCTGGAACTGGGCCGCTGTCAGCGCTGATCCCGCCGCGTTTACCGCTTGGCTGGCCGCTAACTGGCGTCAGGTCCGAGGAAAATTCGGAAGCCACCGTAAATATGAGACCCTACGTTCTGACAGCGCCCGCAATATGGCCCGCGTCGTCGAAGACTATGTTCATTGGATTGGTCTTCAGGGGCACAGGCGATTTTTCGCAGATGTAGTCCGAACAGCAGGGAACGACCCCCACCGCATTTATGATAGACTATACCATAAGATGACGATCACTAGCTTCGGCAGGCTAGCAAAGTTCGATTATTTAGCGCTGATTGGACGTTATGGGATTGCACCAATCAGTGCTGGCTCTGCTTACCTCGACGGGGCGACCGGTCCCTTACGCGGCGCACGCCTGCTGTTCGACGGCCGGGTAGATGGGCTCACTAGCGGCGAGGTCCTTCAGCAGTTGCTGGATCAGCTGGACGGGTATCTCGGAGTGGGTATGCAGGTACTTGAAGATGCACTCTGCAACTGGCAGAAGAACCCACTCAGTTTCGAGCACTTCCGAGGTTAAGCCAAAGCCTCCTCGATTTCGGGCCATGTCCAGCGGCGTTTCAAGTAGTTGAGATTATGATGGCCGATCTTATTACGATGCTGCATCTGGCCGACGATCAAGCCCGGTGATGCGCCGATGGAAACGCTAAACCTGATGATCGCATTGCGCTCGGCGGGGAGCCGATCAAATTCCGCCAATCTGGCTTCCGGAAGAATGCAGGAGCTAGCGAAATGGTTGGCTTCTCGCTCGAGATTGTCGTCAGGCGTGTCTTCGTCATCTACGAACGTTTCGGCGTCATGAAGTAAAAGGTGGCCAATTTCGTGGAACAAAGTAAACCAAAATTGATCATCTGCCCGATGACGAAAACTAAGCAAGACCATCGCCTTTTCGGGCGCCACAAGCCTGCTTGCGCCACTCGAGTAGCAGCCTTTGGGCGTACGAACGATGACAAGTGCAACCCCGCATTCGGCGAACAGCTCTCGGAGCTTCGGAAGGAAACGGGCTGGCTGGCTTACTGTGCAAAGCTTGCGGATCGCGGCGATCCGATCCCGAAGGTTACCCGGATTCCAGGAACGCGTGAGCACGAGATCGGCCTCTAGTTCGCCATGACGCAGCCATAGCAAGACCGCGCTGTCCTTGGAGACTAAACGCCCGGAGCTTCGAAATCGCGTGTCCTGGCGCAGTCGACCATAACGGGCATCCCACGCTCGCATGTTCGCGACATTGAAGAATATCAGACGTCGCCGGATCTCCTCCCGGCGCTTGGCTTGGCTGAGTTGCCCTCGCGACTTTGGCTCCGGTGTCGGTACGCGACCTAACCATTCGTCCCCTTCCTTGGTTGTGGCAATGCTGACGGCATGTTCGAGCGCATCAGCATATTTGGCTTGTCTTTTCAGCCAGAAAGCGGCGGTACCGCCGATGGCCTTTGCGAGCGCCCGCGCCATTTCGGCCTCAATGGCTACTGAGCCGTCGAGAATACCCCGAAGCGCTGAAATCCCTCCCGGAAGGCTTCGTGCCAAGTCGATAGGCGCTACACTACGACGTTGAATAAGTAATCGAAGCGAGTCTCCTGGCTTAGAGAACCAGTCGGGTGCGAACTGCTCGTCGGTCATGTGCACCTCAACAGATTTACGAGCTTCAACCGTTGGACGCTGGTCCAGGCAATCTCGCCCCCAGCCTTGCGTCGGAATCTGGTTCCGGCAGCGACGAACTCTATCCGGTAGTCGGACCCGATAGCGATCGAGATTGTATCACCGTCCCCGACGTGCGCAGCAGGCCCGAAGAATTCAATAAGCTCGGCAGCATTCTCGAAGGATTTCAGCGTCAGCAATCAAGCTTAAGAGCGCCTGAGCGTAGGCGCTACCAAGCCGCTGCTCGGCTGCTTCAAGTGTTGAACAGCATTCCAGTAGGTTACGGCTATCGAAAGAAATAATCAACCTCGTCGTCCTCGCGGAAGTATTGGCCGCGGGCTCCGACCTGCTCAGGTTATGGCTCAGCGGAAGTTCACCGTGGTAGGGGCGAACCGAGAGGTTTCGACTCCTGTTTCTGTCGGATTGTGTCGATCCGTTCCCAGTTTCGCTGGAGTTCACGATCTCCGGCTTCCGTCATGTTGATGCTGGTCGCGCTGCATAGCCCGGCTAATGTGACCATCACCCCGCCAACTTCTAGTTCAGGGCGGCCCGCCGGCCTGGAGTAGACGTATTCGACGAGGGCTGTCGCGTCCTCGCGCGAGCAACCCATAGCCTGCGCCAACTCAAGTGCTTCCTCCAGAAATCGGTGTGCGCGCTCCTGGCGATCCGAGCGGACGGCCGGCGGGAAACATGCGGCTAGCCAAGCCTTGACGCGATCCTGGTAGGATGATTCTGGCATCTCTCCCTCGTCGAGCGCTCCGAACGTCAGGTTCGTCAACCATACGCTGCCCCGCCGATAGTGGCGTTTTTTGTCTATTGTGTCGCGGGTTCAATAAATTCGCAGGGACACTACGACTGGACCTCCATGGATAACACCGGGCCTCCTTCACCCGGACCGTGCCGAGACGAATCTCGTGAGCAGGGGAGGGCCGATCCTGACGTGCGCGGCGCAGATCCTAAGCCGCTGGCAGGTCTAACCAGCGCTGTTGCAGCGGCTGGTCAATGCGTTGACGCCGGCCGACCTGCGGTGATCTGCGTGGAGACGCGAGCTCGTCGAGGGCTTCCCCAGGGTTGGCGATCGTCGAGCCGCTGCTCAGCGTCCGCCGGGTCACGCGCCTGCAGTTCGCCGTCCTGCACAAGATGCTGCTCGACATGGTCCGCGGCGATCCGGTGTGCCGGCGGTTGATGACCACCCCAGGGGTCGGCGCCGTGGTAGCGCTGACTTACCGTGCGACGGTCGACCAGCCGCAACGTTTCGTCCATTCCCGGGCGGTCGGCGCACATGTCGGCCTGACGCCGAAACGCTACCAGTCTGGCGAGATCGACCACGACGGCGGGGTGTCCAAATGTGGCGACGCCCTGCTGCGCACAATGCTCTACGAACCCCCACACTCGCTGCTTACCCACAGGAGGCAATGGTCGCGGCCGAAGGCATGGGGGCATCCGGGTGGCTCAGCGGCGCGGTCGACCCCGGTTGAATCTTTACCCGCTTTGGCGGACGTCGCCGATTGAATCCTGACCCAATGTTGCCCCAAGACGCGGGGCTGGGCGGCTTGTCCACGAGGCCCGCACCAGTCATTGCGCGCCTGCGCACAGTCGCGCCCATTGTAATACCGGACCCGGGGCTATCTGCGTCAGGCCGAACACCGCGAACTCTACCTGTCCGGCGTTACTCGGGCCGCGGGTGAGTATATATGATATATGCGCGAAGTAGAATGGTAGGCCGACCCTGCTCGGGAACAAAGCAACGGTCGTCCCTTGCGCGGAAACAGCCGCTTTGGGACGGCTAGCCCTTCATCGACGCAGGCCCGCACTTTGCCGCGATCGTCGGCGGCCCGTACCCTGTCGACTAAATCGGATATCAGCTGCAACACTTAGCTCCCGGACATGAGCTTCTCTCTCAACTGTCATTTACACATCATGAATGGTGAATGGCGGATACTACGTGCGGCTGTTGACGCGGTAGAAGGGTCGTTCGACCAGCTCCCGGTGCCAATCGGCATACCAGGCCTGGGCGTAGGGCTTAATCCTGGCAAGGAGATCGGTACGTGCCCGCTGCTCGCGGGTCAGGCCCTTGGCGCAGAAATCGCGCACCTCGCGGTAGAGTGCCTCGACATCAATGGTTTGGGCCCGGTGGTCCTCGACGACGACGCGTCCACCGACAACGACGGCCGCGACATCGGCGCCCATCGCCCGCTCGACAAAAGCTTCGGCGATGTCGAATTCCGGGTCGATCCACGGATCGCGCGCCAACCGGTCGAGATCGACGAGGATCGCGTCGCCCTTGAAGCCCGGCACGAGCGCGCCGGCCTCGTCCGTGAAACCGGCAGCCCGCGCGCCGTTCACCGTCGCGATCTCGAGCGCCTCGTAGGCGCTCATCGCCGGGGCCATCAACTCAAAGCTGTAAAGGCGGTGCACCTTGTGCATGATCCGCACCTCCATGACGGCGTCCTCGTCGTCATTGATGGTCTTGTCGTCGAGCCCCATCGCGACATTGACGCCCGCGGCGCGCAACGGCATGACCGGCGTGATGCCGTTGCGCATGTGGAAGTTGCAACTCGGATGGCTGGTGACCGTGACCCGCCGCTTGCCCATCAGCACGATCTCGGGTTCGGTCACATGGATCGCGTGGCCATAGGCGACATTGCTGTCGACGAGGCCGAGATCGTCGAGCCACAACACCGTCGGCTTGTTGTGCCGGGAGAGGCCATAGGCCTTTTGCAGCGGCGTCTGCAGCAGATGCATGTGGATCATGACGCCACCCTTCGCATCCGCCGTCTCCCGCACCCGGCGCAGGAACGCCTCGCTCGCGCCATGCGCCCAGGAGGGTGCCAGGAGGATCCGCGTGTCGGCGTTGTTGTAGGTTTCGTAGAGCTCGTCGAATAAGTGGAAATATTCGTCGGCGACCCCCGTCTTGTCGAAATGGACGAATGGCCGCGCCGCTTCCCTCAGATCGGCGGGTAGGGTCAGCAGGAAATCCTCGCCGCCCATTGCGAGCTTGCTCTCGTCGCGCACGCCCGGCGAGAAGGCAAGCCGAATGCCCGTTTTTCGATAGATCGCGATCGCGGCGTGAGCGCGCCGTGCGCCTTCCGGGCCGTCATCGTCAAAGCCGTTGTGGTGGAGGAGGGTGCAGCCGCTGCGCAGATGCCGCCAGGCGCACAGCGCCGCGGTCAATTCGGGGGGCAGCACCGGCATGTAGGCCCAGTCGAACAACGCGTTTTCAAGAAAGTCGTTCTTAACACCCTTCTGGATCGGCGACATCCCGCGGCCATGGCTGTGGGCGTCGACGAGCCCCGGCAGCAGCAGCTGCGTGCCGTCGCCGAGGATGCGCGCGCCCGGATATTTCGCCGCCAGCTCCGCAAACGTTCCGGTCTCGAGGACGCTGCCGTCGGCGATCGCTACCGCCCCGCCGCGGATGACTCCCGCCGCCCCTAATCGGGCGTCGGTGATCGCATAGGCGCCCCGCATCACGAGTGTCTCGCTCATCGCTCTGCTCCTTCCGGCCCGGAATCAGCCACTTCAACAGGGAACCTCGGGTCACGTTCTACCCCGCGCGGTATGTGATGGCGACCTCGCACCCAATGTGGCAGCGTTCGTCAGCCGCCTCGGCGTAATTCCGATGCCGCAACGAGGTGAGGGAAGTACCAAACCAGCTGCTGCAAATCCCTCCCTCGATGGGCTGCGGTATCCACGCAATTTTTTGGCGCGGTATCAACCTGCCCGGGATCCCCTCTCCGCCCCCGAGGGCGGAGAGGAAGATTGTGGCGGCGCTTGCATTTCCGAGATCTGTGAATGCCATAGCCACCGATGAGGGCGGGCCGGGAAGAGGTGAACGCCGCCAAGTGAGCAAGCAACTGCCGCCGCACACATCATGGCGAACTGCGGAATGCTCGGCGGTTATCACGCTCACCCGAACCCGCCCCCAATCGAGGGGGCGGGAAGGCTTGGCGATCTGTAAAGCGCAGGGGCGGAGGGGCCGGCAGATGCGCGAAGCGCGGTGCGGCTGCCTGGCAGCAGATTCAGGTGACGACGCCGGGCCGCGTGAAGTTGCGGTCGAGATGTCCTTTGCCGTGCTGGTCGCCCTGTTCGAACAACCAACTATAGCCGCCTTCGGGGTTAGTCAGAATCTCCCAGCAATTATCGTCGCCATCCCAAAAGAAGAAGCTATAGGTGCCGTGCTGAAGATGCGGTTTCGAGATTTTTTTGAGGCGCCATTGTTCGGCCTGTCCGCAGACGATGCGGTGCGCCTCATGCACCTCTTCCCGGGTGCGGACATCGAGCCCGTTATGGTTGAGCAGATTCATTCCGCCGACGTTCTTGCTGTAGACGACGGCAATGGTGTTGGGGCCGCCCAAACGAACAAGAAGAGAGATCGGGCTCGTCTGGATAACCTCGAGCCCGAGAAACTCTTCGTAGAAGCGGCGTGAGAAGGCGAGGTCGCGGCTTTCCAGCGTGCCGTGCGACAGAAAGTTGAGCTTGAGCGCCGGCGCCGGTTTTTCGCGCTGCACCGACGTGGTTGTGTCTTCAACTGACGGCATAAGACCCTCCACGTCTTGCTCCACGGTTTTGCGAAATCGGCGCCCGCGAGCAGCATAGCGCGGGATGCGTCGATCCCCAATCGTTCGGGCGTGGTAAACCCGCTACCCGGGATAATTCGCCGCCTGGTCGGTTCAAACGGCGCGCAATCGGGACTGCAGATAGGAGTCAAGAACGGACCCCGCTTCGGGATCGGAACAGACTTATCCCCGTTGCGACCCGATTATATCAGTCCTCCACCGGCCTTGCCGACCCGCGGGGTTGAAAGTCACCCCGGTCATTGCGAGGCGCCGTGAGGCGCCGTGGCAATCTCGCGGTCGCGGAGTTCTGCGGCGGAACGGACCGCCAGGCTCACGGCCGTCCTGGAGTCGCAATGACAGCAGAGGTAAGCCGGTGTCGTCTCAAGAGCCTGTTTCTCGACGATTGGGGACTTTACAAAATTGCGATTGACAATCGACCCCTGTGTTCGCTTTATGTTCACATTCTGCAGGCGGGCCGCCGAGATGGAAGCCACGATCCTCCATGCGGACCTGGACGCCTTTTATGCCTCGGTCGAGCAACTGCTCGACCCGTCCTTACGCGGAAAACCCATCGCCGTCGGTGGCGGGGTCGTGCTCGCCGCTTCCTACGAAGCCAGGGCGTTCGGCGTCCGCGGCGGCATGGCAGGACGGCAGGCGCGCGAGCTTTGCCCGCAGCTCACTTTTGTCAGCGGCCATTTCGAGCATTACCAACGCCTGGGCGACGCAGCCATCAAGGTGATCGGTGATTTCACACCGCTCGTCGAGCGGATTTCGATCGACGAAGCGTTTGCCGATGTGGCGGGATGCACTCGGCTCTTTGGTCCGCCCGCCGAAATTGCGCAGACGATCCGCCGCCGCGTGCGGGCGGAGCTTGGCTTGCCGATCTCGGTCGGCGTGGCGCGCACCAAGCACCTCGCGAAAATCGGATCGCAAGTGGCGAAGCCCGATGGGCTGGTGGTCGTCGATCCCGACACGGAACTGGAGTTCCTTCACGACCTTCCGGTCGAGCTGCTGTGGGGCGTGGGCCCGGTCATCAAGGCACGGCTGGCCGAAATTGGTGTGCTTAAGATTGGGCAATTGGCGAGAACACCGGGATCGTCGCTCGAGCAGCTGCTGGGTCCCGCGGCAGGCGACAAGCTCGCGGCGCTGGCATGGAACGGCGACCCGCGAGAAATCACCACACTGCGCCGCGCGCGATCGGCAGGAGCGCAGTCGGCGATCGGCAGGAGGCCTGCCGAGGAGCGGGTTTTCCGACCGACGTTGCGTCATCTGGCGGACAGGATCGGTGCCCGGCTCCGGGCTAAATCGCTGTCGGGTCGGACCGTGACGGTCCGCGTGCGCTTTGCCGATCTCCGCTCGGTCACTCGCTCCGTGACGCTCGACGCGCCGATTTCGGCGACGGCAATCCTTGCCGAGATCGCTGAGGAACTGGTGCGTGCGGTCCTCACCAATCACGCTCACGAGAGGAACATCTCGCTGTTGGCGATCGCGGTGTCGCATCTCGAGAACGACCCGATTTTGCAGCTCGAACTTCCGCTTGGGCTCGAAGACGAGAGGCGCCGGCCGGGCAGCAAGAAAGGTATCGCTCGTTGGGCGGCCGATCGCGCAGTCGACAAAATCCGCGAGCGCTTTGGTTGGGGGGCGGTCGGATATGGATCGGTCGCGTTGGGGATTTCCCGTTCCGTTCCGGACGCGTTCCGCACGCTCGCCGAAAAAGACCTATGACGACCGGCTGCGAGGAAATGGGACTACGGCAGGTTGAGCCCGCCGGGCTTGAAGTCGGGTCTCGCGAGGTGGCTTATTGGCGCAAATCTGGTCAGCGCGGTGAGCCCTTTGATGCACCTCCAGCCTTCCTCCCGGCAGCGCGAGTTGATCGCCCTTGCCCGCTGTCTGACCCGCGAGCGCTTCGCCCCGCGCGCCGACCGCCACGACCGCGACGCGTCCTTTCCGTTCGACGACTATGCCGATCTCCGCGCCGAGGGCTCCTCGGCCTGTGCGTGCCCGAACGCTACGGTGGGCTCGGGGCTGACTACGAAACCTCCTGCCTAGTGGCGGAGCAGCTGGCGCAGGGCAATGCCTCCACGGCGCTCACCTTCAACATGCACTGCCTCACGATGCTGATGATGGGTCCGATTGCGGATAACATGGCGATGCCTCCCGCCGTGCGCGAGCGCCACGAGCAGCTCCGGGCCGCCAAGTTCCGCGAGGTCGTGAAGGCGTTTTCTACGGACAGCCCCACAGCGAGCCGGTGGAGCAGGGTGAGACCGATACCGAGATCGCGGCGAAGGGTCATGCGATCGCAGAGATGCTCTTTTCGATCGAGTCGGCCCGCGCGATCTACTACCGATCAATCTCAGAGGCCCAGGTCGATGCCCCGCCGGAGGCGGTCCAGCGCGCCCGGGCGGCGCACGTTACCGTGCAACGCGCAGTGGTCGCGGTTACCCAGGAGGCGATCCGTGTCTGTGGCGGACGGGCTTTCCTTGAGCGCTATCGAGCGCTACGCACGCGACGCGCGGGCCGCAGCACTCATGCGCCCGTGGACTGAGGAGATCGCGATGCAGCAGGCCTGGGAGGCCGCGCTTGGCTTGGATGAGCAGCGGGGCGGTGCCGCAGGGGCGTGATCGTACTTCCGTCGGTTGCGACAAAGACAGCGCAGCTTTGCCGCCGATGATTACGCGAGCCTACGCGTAGATATCCGTGTCTTGGCCGCAGCAACAACAACTCCGCCCGCCCGTGTGCTTTGCGCCGAAAGCCGCCATCTGCACGCCGCGCCCACAAACCGGCGTGGTTCGACCCAAGCCTCTGGGCTCTGGGTCATTCTGGGAGCGGAATGAATTCGGCCTCGTCGCCGGGCACCTTCGGGAAGCGGCCTTGCTTCCAGTCCTCCTTGGCCTGCTCGATCCGGTCCTTTGCGCTCGAGACGAAATTCCACCAGATGTGCCGTTCGCCGTCGAGAGGTGCGCCACCCAAAAGCACGATGCGTGCGTTAGTGATCGCGTGCAGCGCCACCTGGGCTCCCGGTGCGAACACGATCATCCGGCCGCGCTCTGCGCGCTCGCTGTCGCAGGCTATGGTACCATCGATGACATAGGCGGCACGCTCCTCGTGCTCATTCGGGAGCGGCAACTCGCGTCCCGCCGGCAAGACGACATCGGCATAGAACAGCGACGACAAGGTCCTGACTGGCGATGTCTCGCCGAAGGCACTGCCGGCCAGAACGCGAATGCGCGCTGCTGCGACTTCCAGCGACGGCAGGGTTGCCACCGGGTGATGGTGAAACTCGGGCTCGGTCTCCTCATGCGCCAGCGGGAGCCCGACCCAGAGCTGGAGACCGTGCGTGCGCGAACCAGTACGCCGCAGTTCGGGACCCGTGCGTTCGGAATGGACGATGCCGCGTCCTGCGGTCATCCAATTGACATCGCCCGGCCGAATGGGCTGGTGCGATCCGAGGCTGTCGCGATGAACTATCTCGCCATCGAAGAGATACGTCACCGTCGCGAGGCCGATATGCGGGTGCGGCCGGACATCGAGACCATGTCCCGGAGCGAGATCTGCGGGCCCCATATGATCGAAGAAGACGAACGGCCCGACATGACGGCACGCCTCTGCGGGAAGCACGCGGCCCACGATAAAGCCGCCGAGATCGCGCGGTCGGGCATCGACCACAGTCGCGATCCCCTGAGCCGCCGCGCTGCGCGAGCACGCGGGGTCGATTGTCGGAAATACGCTCATGCTCTCTCTCCCGCTCGGCTGGTTCAGCCGAGGCTTTCTTGCTGTGCGGACGGCACCACCCATCGTGCGATCTCGCCGAGCCGTCCGGCCTGATAGTCTTCGATGGCCTGGACGATTTCCTTCTCGGTATTCATGACGAAAGGCCCGTATTGCACGACTGGCTCACGTAGAGGAACCCCGGTCAGGAGGAGCGCTTGCGCCCGCTCGCTCGCCTCCAGCTGCACGCGGCTTCCATCGCCGAGAATGGCGAGTTGGCCGTCTTTCACCTCGCGACCGGCGACTCGAACTGTACCCTCGAAGACGTAGACGTAGGCGGCGTGGTCCGCCGGAACTGGCACACCGACCGACGCACCCGACGAGAAAATCCAGTGCAGGTGGCCGATCGGCGTGCGCGTCTCGATGACCGCTTTCGCGCCTAGCGCCTCGCCGGCGATCACATGTACCAAGGCCCGACCATCGGGCGTTGCAGCTTGCGGGACCACGGCGTGCGGGATCTCCTGATAGCGCGGGGCCGTCAACTTGTCGCGCGCCGGCAGATTCACCCAGATCTGGAAGCCGTGCATTCTGCCGCCGCGTTGCCGCATCGCGCGCGACGGCATCTCCGAGTGGACGATGCCGCGCTCGGCCGTCATCCACTGCACGTCGCCGGCGCCGAGCCTGCCGCGGTGGCCGGCGGAATCCTCGTGCTCCAGTTCTCCGTCGAGCACATAGGTCACGGTCTCGAACCCGCGATGCGGGTGATCGGGCGCACCGATAGCCTCGCCCGGTCCGTACTCGACCGGTCCCATTTCGTCGAGGAGCAGGAACGGATCGGCATGGCGGAAACCAGCCGAAGGAAAGGGACGCCGCACGATGAAGCCGCCGCCCTCGCGCTGGCGATGCGCGGTGACGATTTTCGTGACCTCACGTGGCTCGCTGATTCCGGTTTTCATGACATGCTCCATTTTCTTTTGACGGCGAGTTCGCCGCAGCCCCTTACGCAGCGAGTCGCGTCGCGAAGCTCGCAACTGCAGAGGGCACAGATGCCAAAGCGCCCTGCACCGCCGCATCGCGCTGTTCCGGTCCCAAGGCAAGACCCTCGGCGCGAACGATCTCGATATCGTCAACGCCGATAAAGGCGAACACTGCGCGCAGGTATTGCTCCTGGAAGTCGTTCGCCTCAAACGGCATTCCCGGCGCGTAGAGACCGCCACGCGACGACGCGATAATGACCCGCTTGCCGCCGGCCAGCCCGACAGGCCCGGCCTCGCTGTACCGGAAGGTCCTTCCGGCAATCAGGATGCGGTCGATCCAGGCCTTCAGCTGGCTCGGGATCGTGAAGTTGTACATCGGTGCGCCGATCACGACGATTTCCGCCGCGAGGAACTCGTCGAGCGCTCCGGCTCCCTTGTCGTCCGGGACGCCGGTTGCGCCTTGCGGGGCATTTGCCGGCCGCACCGTAGGAAGCCGTCTGCTGTCGAGGTGCGGAATCGGATCGACATCCAGGTCGCGCCGGACAATTTCGAGATCGGGCACCGCGCGGGCGAACGCCGCAACGATCGCGGCGGAAAGCCGACGCGAGGCCGAGCCCTCCCCCAAGATGCTGGAGTCAATGTGGAGAAGTTTCATGGGAATGGTCCTAGTCAAAGTCTGTGACCTGCACGAAATATGTGACCATTCCCACATCGCAAGAACGCAGCTTTGCGTCACCAAGGCACACCAAGATGACCGCTACAATGTCCCATCCGCTGCACCAGGATTGCCAAAAGGTCAGCCAAATCCTCGCCCGCATCGGCGAGAAATGGAGCATGCTCGTCGTCATGCTGTTGCGCGACGGTCCCCGCCGGTTCAATGACATTAAGCGCAATACGGCCGGGATCTCGCAGCAGATGCTGACCCGCACGCTGCGCGGCCTCGAACGCGACGGCATCGTGACGCGGACGATCCTCCCGGCCAGCCCGCCGCAGGTCGAATACAGCCTGACCGAACTGGGGCTTTCGATGTCGGAGCCTGTATTGGCGTTCGGGCAATGGGTCAGGGGCCATCTCGCACAATTCGAGGCCGCCCGCGTCCAGTACGACCAGCGTAATGGAGTGCGTTGACGAACGGCCCTAAACATCTGCCGCTGACCGAGCTCCGTTCGAGTTCGAGTGCGACTTTCGCGGCAGCGCTGCCGGCACGGTTCAAAGAGCGATGGTTCGGTTCCCACCCAGCCGAGCCGGACGTGCGCACCGCGAATGACGGCTCAGGGGCCATCAACCGTCGCTGTCGGCTAGCGTCGGCGGCGGCTAAGGTCGAGAGCGCCCTTCACAGCTCTTCCGGCGCGTTGTCAGCAACTCGACCACGGCGTGCTGCCCTTTTGAGGAGGCGCGAGCTTGCCGGAGGCTAGCCCGGATCCCCTTGCCTGCCGCCTGGCACGAGCCGCAACTGCGTCCACGGGTCGTCGGGATCGCGCGTGGGTAGCGGTGGCTCCGCCGAGAGCCGCGGCCGTGCGGTCGGTGAGAAGCCGAGCTCTTGCGCAGCGCGAAACATCGTCTGCGCGGTTTCCTTCAGAATCTTGTTGTACGGCGAGGGTTCCAGCCCAAATTGACCGCGGACCAGCAGCTTTAATTCGCTGTTCACGTCGAGCTTCGCCTGCATCTGCATCGCGATGAAGTGCCGATCCTCGGCTTCGACCCAGATTTTCAGGATGCCGCGGTCGATCTTTTTCAAAACGCCCTTCGGCGCATGTGCGATCGCGTAGCGCCAATTCGCGCGCTGCGCTGGCGTCAACCCTGTCGGTGCGGCGTAGAGATCACCCTCAGCGTCTTGCCGCATTCCGTGCCGGTCAGGCCGAAACGTGCCGCGGGTGCGTAGCAAGCCCGTTGGTGTCGGTTTCCGGCCGCGCATTGTCTTCTTCTCCCCTCCGAGTCTGAAACTCCAATTTTGCCAAAATAAAAATTCCACTCCATCGCGATCTACAGCGTGACTCGAAAAAAGTTTCGACCCCCCTATCCCCCTCGAGCACGGAGTTTGTTCCTATCTCCCTCCCATACGCTTGCCACAGCCGGCGCTCCATCTGCCGGTCATGGGCCCAGCACGCCGGCAAGTCGGCCTGCCGTAGTCGGTCGGCCAGCCGCGTTCGTAACCGCCGCTGGCCTCCATCACAGCCAGACCGGCCCGGTTCTGGCACAGCCAGGCAACCAACTCGCGCTCCCTTTGTGGCGTTACTCCGCTGCGACAGCCGGGCCGCAACGAGCGGATGCACGCATCCACTGTCGCCTTGGAAACATCGACGCCGACAATTCGGACCTGTTGTGGCATCCTTCGACTCCCTCACTTGCTCGTCCGGGCTCGCACCCCCAGGCGATTGTTCGGGTTTGAAGGAGGACACCGAACCTGTCCCTCGCCCTCCCTCAGGGTTTGTCTCCGGGTTGACCGGGCTCAGGTCCAGCGACGGGCGGCTGCTGCGAACAGCCGCCCGTTCGCGGATGATGCCCGATTTCCCGTACACAAGGGTAGAAAGTATGAGACCCTTCCTAGCAGGCTGTTGAAGAAGTCATTCGCGTTCGGCGACGAAGCCTAAATCGTCGCCTTTATGGATGAAGATGTGGCCGACGAGACGCCCGGCGGTGCCCAATGCGGCCCAGCCGCGGCCGCTGGCGGGGCTGCCGTCATCGAAGCCCTCCCAGGAGAACTCGGCGCAGGCGGCGCCGTCGCGGGAACCGTAGCGCACGTCGAGATCGGCTTCGATGGCGATGAACACCAGTTCGCCGCTGTCGTTTCCGCTGAACGTAATATGCGCCGGTCCGAGCAAGTCGATCTCGTCCCACTCGTCCACTCAGTGATCCGCCAGCGCCCGGCGAAGGCGCGGGCGAAGCCCGGCGCGCGCCTGGTCATGTCGTCGCCCCGATCAGCTTCGGCAGCCGCACCAGATTGTAGGCGGCCGCCACAAAGGTGAAGGCCCAGTCCACCTTGGCGAGACCCCTGAGCTTGGTCTGGCGCAGTCCGCCGACGCCCTTGATCCAGCCGAACGCTTCCTCGATGCGCTTGCGGATGCGCTGGCTGTTGGCGTAGCCCGGGTGCCGCGTCGTGCGCCTATCGATCGCCGAGCGCCGGCCGCTCATATTCTGCGCCACGTGCGGGCGCGCGTTCAGGCCGCGCAGTTCCTCGACGAAGTCAGCGGCGTCGTAACCGCGGTCGGCGCCAAGTGTGACCGCGCACGGCCGGTCGGCCCGCTGCCGAACCATGTCGAGCGCCGCCAACCGCTCGGCGTGGCCCGAGACGCGGGTCAGCCGGGCATCGACAATCAGGCCCGAGCGGTTCTCCATCAGCCCGTGGCCAATAAAGCAGAGCCTTGCTTCCATGCCCGGCCCTTTGCGGTAGAGCCGCGCATCAGGATCGGTCGTGCTTTGATGCGTGTCGTTCGAGCGCTTCTGGCCTCGAAAATCGGCTGGCGGGTTGCGCCCGCCGCCGCGGCCGCCATCCTCGCCCGGCAGCTCTTTTGGCTTGAAGCTCTTCATCGACGCCCAGGCCTGGATCAAAGTGCCGTCGACCGAGAAATGCTCGCTCGACAGCAGCCGCTTGACCCGCGGCTGCGACAGCACCGCCTCCAGAAACTTGGCCGCGATCTCGCCTTCCAGCAGCCGGTCGCGGTTCTTCGTGAAGCTTGAATGGTCCCACACCGGATCATCGATGCCGATGCCGACGAACCAGCGGAACAACAGGTCGAACTCGATCCGCTCCATCAACTGCCGCTCCGAGCGCACCGAATAGAACGCTTGCAGCAGCATCGCCCGCAGCAATTTCTCCGGCGGAACCGACGGCCGCCCCATGCCGGAATAGAGCGCCGCGAAGTCGCCCGACAGCGCCGCCAAGGCGGCGTTTGCAATCTCGCAGAATCGGTCGTAGCGGATGATCCGCCCGAACCCGCTCCTCCAAGTCTATGTAGCTGAAAAATCTGCCGCAAATCTCGTCGCCGCCGCGCATCGCCACCCCCATCCCCTGACCCAGGGGACCACAGAGCGACAAATCCCCAACGACTTTTTCAACAGCCTGCTAGGCCTGATAGCGGCGTTCTGATTTGGTGTTGCGTGGTATCTCTTTTTGCTTGCAGGCTATTCGCGATCATGCCCGAATATATTTCAGATGATGCGAAGGCAATTGCTACAAATCCATCAGAGCTCCCGCGGGCACCTGTCGACTTGTCGATCGAGTAATTGTTGGTAACAGCATGATATCGCGTCCCGTCTCGCTCCGAGGTCAACGGCGGGCCAAGTAGAGAGAGGAAGTTGGGCCTCGCCGTCGGTTATCAAAATCCACCCACTCACGTAGCGAGGGGTAAGCAGCGCGACTTGGTGTATTCCGTATTCCGCGTCCTAGCTGTTCGTTCGATGAACCAGGGGTTCCGTGTTCACGCGGAGATTCGTTGTTGGGCTTGCACCCGTTTGTCAGCTGCCGGGCCTTGCCAAACTGGCCGCGGCGTAGGATCGGCTATCGCAAGGAGCGGAGTTCATCCCACAATCCGGGAACGAACTCGCGCTGACGAGCGCCGGAAAGGCTTCCACCGAAGGTCGCGTCCAGCTACGGGCCTTCATCGATCGCGTGGTGGATGTCGACGCGGTCGCGCGGTTCTGTCTAGGGCGGTTCCGGCGGGTCGCAACGCCGGAGAAGCAGCACGAGTATTTGCGGGCCTTCCACGAGGTGCTGTTGAACGATGTCATCGTTCGCCCGGCGACTATCAGGGGGGCGCCGCACGCGTAGCGATTAACCGGCCCGTCGAGACGGTCGACGGTCGACGGCATCTATGTTCCGACGGATGTCGAGCGGCCTGGCAAACCGGCCGTCCATGTGACATGGGTCGTTAGCATGGAGATCGCCAGCGCGACGATCATCGATGTCATCGTGGAGGGCCTGAGCATGCGCGTGACCCGGGAGAGTGGCTACACTTCCTTCCTGCTGCCCAACGATAGCGACCTGAACATCCTAATCCGCGCGCTGCAGAACCAAAATGCGGCAAGCGAAACCGGCGTTCATACTCAAATTTAGCGAGTACATTGACCGGCGAATTCGGGTAGTAGCTTCTTAGTACACCCGCTACACCGCGGCAACGACCGCTACATCCGCCTCGCGCTACAGCGGTAGACGCCAACTGTCGTCGCGCCGGGCGATCAATAGAATATTCGCGAACGGCGTGCCGCGCCAGCACGGAGCTTCAGCGATCGAAAAGCCGGCAGTAGCTAGGGTTTCGTCAATCACCGAGACCTCTGGCAGGTTGACGTGCGCGCCGGAATGCGGCCAAACCCTGCGTCCGAGCAGCTCTAGCATGCGCGTGATGACACTCCGTAGGCCGCGGTCGGGATCGGCAGTCCGGATTAGGATCCGCTGTCGAGCTGCCGTTGCTGCCGCGCACAGCAGCGCCCGCTGCGACGCCGGCTCGAGCTGGTAGAGGACATCGACCATGAGGATTGTGTCGGCTACCGTCAGTGCTTGGTCGCGCGACAGATCCTGCTGCTCAGCCTGAAATGCGAGCCCCCGCGCCGCATGGAGCGCGTGCTGCAGGTGACGTGGGTTCAGGTCCAGGCCAAGAACGGACGAGGCAAGCCTGGACTCAAGCAGCACAATTCCAAGCTGGCCGCGGCCGCACCCGACGTCCAGCACCGTCCCGAACCGTTCGCCGGATCCAAGTGAAAGCAGATCCGCATTTATCGGATCGTGGCGCAGCTTCGCGCGGACGTAAGCGTGGACGAAGCGGCCGCAGTCGCGATAGCGCTCACCGGTCCGCCAAAGCGCTGGCCCCATCTCTGGCGCAGCATTTGTCATAGCAGCGATGTTCGAATGCACCTGTCGGACTGGCAACGTTCGATCGGAGGCCGCTTCAATGCTTCACCTCGACTGCGTTAACTTGAGAAGTGAGTGGCGCTACCCGCTGCGCGGTCGTCCTACCAAGGCGCATTGCCAGACATGCCGCGTAGAACACGCTCTTGAATATCAGCAACGGCAGCCTGGAACGCCAATCGAGCTTAAAATTTCCGGCTAGCATGGTGATCAGCCCGTCACGCATGTACAGGGTGTTGCGCGGCGACATTAACATCGCCCGCAGTGTTGGTGTGTTGATGCGATAGATCAGCCAGGAGAGGCTGTCCATGCTGGCGCGAATCTTTGCCTCGGCCCGTCGCGCAGCGGCGCGGCCGGCCCGTCGATTGTCGAGCCATGCGCACGCGACGTCCGCTCCCAGCTCCCCCGCGGTCATCGCCAATAGCACCCCGCTCGAGAACACCGGATCGATGAAAGCGAAGGCATCGCCGATCATGAACCAGCCCTCGCCCCAGGCGGCGCGGGCGCAGTACGAGTAATTGCCGGTGCTGTAGACCGGAGAGATGCGTTCGGCGCACAGCATCCGTGTCCGCACAGTTGGGCTCGACTCGATTCGTTGCAGGAAGAACTCCTGCATGCTCCCAAGCCGCTTCTTGAATGCTGTCTGGTTGCCGACAAACCCCACGCTGATGACATCATCGGGCAAGGGGATCATCCAGAACCAACCGTCCTCACCAAGATGCACGCTGATGTAGCCTTCGGTCGCTCCTGTGCGCGCTTGGACGTTGCGAAAATGCGCGAAGATTGCCGCGGTCGAGTTGTACTTGTTGGCCTGTTTGATGCGCTGATGGCTGGCGATGAACGTGTCGCGGCCCGACGCGTCGAGCAGAAAGCGCGGCGCGAAGATGCGGGTGCGACCCTCCGCCCCTTGGGCGATCACCCGGGCGCAAGACTTTGATTCTGGGAAGACGAGGTCGGTCACCCGTGTACGCTCAAAAACACGCGCGCCCTTGCGCCGCGCATTGGCTAACAGTGCCGCGTCGAACTCGGAGCGGAGGACCTGATAGGCATACGTATAGGATTTGTTGAGCGATAGCGCGAAGGGAAATGCGACCACCTCGCTGGTGTCATCGGAGACGATCTCCGCGCCGGGCTTAACCACGCCCATTGCCGCTACCTCTTCGCGCATCCCCAGGCGCTCCAAGATGGCAAGATTGCGTGGCAGTAGCGATTCACCGATATGGAAGCGCGGATGGACATCCTTCTCCAGCAGCGTGACGTGCCGCCCGCGTTTGGCTAGCAACGCGGCCGCGGTCGAACCAGCGGGGCCGCCGCCAATAATGAGCACGTCGCATGTCTCGACCGCAGCTTGGGCATGTGAAACTTGGCTGCTCACGCTCATGCTGTCCTCTAAACTTTCACATCGTCCACAGGGTCGTCTGTATTATATACGGGCGGGACGAAAGGGCCTTGCCTCGCGACCGGGTCCGCACTCGCTTGTAAAGGGCTGTTGGACTATTTGAAAGTACATGGGTTTGTGCGAGACCTGCGCGACCGCTACGGGCGGAAGCTTGGGCGCGAGCCGAGCCGACGGCCGACGCCCTTTTTCGGGCTCCCGCGGGTCGACTCAACTCGTCTTAATCCCGAGCTACAATACCGGGCCAAGACTGCAGCAGACGGTCCGCGAAGCCCGACGATTCTGGACGCCAGTTTGGTTGATCATCGACGGTAGCACCGACGGAACCGGCGAAGGGTTAGCGCGGCTCGCAGCGGAGGACCCTGGGCTGCACCTCCTAATAAGGCCCGACAATGCCGGCAAGGGGGCGGCTTTGTTAGATGGGTTCCGCCATGCCGCGGCGGCAGGGTTCACACACGCACTCACCATGGATGCGGATGGCCAGCACCCGGCGGCCGTCATTCCAGAATTCATGTCACTTTCGGCGGCAAACCCGCAGGCTCTAATCCTAGGCTTGCCAATCTTCGATGGGACCGCCCCTAGCGTGCGGGTGAAGGGACGTAAAGTCTCCAATTGGCTTGCTCGTGCCGAGACCCTGGGGGCGGACATCGGTGATGCGCTATGCGGGTTCCGCGTTTACCCAATCGGGGATCTCCTCGCGGTTATGTCGAGCTCGCGTTGGATGCGAGGCTTCGACTTTGATCCAGAAGCTGCCGTCCGCCTGGTCTGGCGCGGGTTGCCACTGGTCAACCGATCGGTCCCCGTGCGCTACTTGCGACCTGAGGAAGGTGGCGTCTCGCACTTCAACTACCTGCGCGACAACCTATTGCTTGCCTGGATGCACTTCCGCCTCCTTGGAGGCCTTGTGCGGCGCTTGCCGCGACTGATGGGCGGCCGCATCAGATCATTCCTCCACTCACTGAGATGATCTGGCCGGAAATGTAGGACGCCTTTTCGGAGGCGAGGAAGCCAACCAGATCTGCGACCTCATCGGGCCGTCCGGCGCGCTTCATAGGAACGAGTTGGTCGATTTGTTCCTTCGTAAAGACGTTCTCCGTCATCGGCGAGGCGATAATGCCGGGCGCCACGGTATTGGCGGTGATCCCCCGGCTCGCAAGTTCGAGGGAGAGCGAGAGTGTCGCGCCGTGGAGCCCCGCCTTGGCAGCTGCGTAGTTCGTCTGTCCGGGGTTGCCGAGGCGACCGGCGACGGAAGAGATGTTGATGATCCGGCCCCAGCGCGTGCGGATCATGGGCAGCAGCAAGGGTTGGGTGACGTTGAAGAAACCATTAAGAGAGACATCGATTACCCGCATCCACTGTTCCGCGCGCATTCCCGGCATCACCGCATCATCGTGGATGCCGGCGTTGTTGACCAGGATCTGGATCGGTCCGGCGGCAAGGATGCCTTCGAGCACGGCGCCGGTTGCAGCAACATCCGTGACATCGAAACTGACCGTAGCCGCCGAACCCCCGCTTTCGGTAATCGCGGCTACGACTTGGTCGGCGCGCGCCATCCCGGTGTGCGCATGCACGTAGACATGATGTCCGTCGGTTGCCAGGGCTCGGCAGATCGCGGCGCCTAGCGTGCCGCTTCCGCCGGTTACCAAGGCACATTTCATCGCAGGGTTTCCTAAAGGAGTACGAACGCGCGGCCGGTGACCAGTACGGAGTTGGCGTCGCGGATAGTGAAGCAGTAAAGAGACTGAAGTTCGTCACCAATCAAGCGCTCGGCTTCGATGAACAGGTCGCCCGCGATAAGATCGAGCCTCTCTACCCGGCATTCCACGTCACGGAGGCTGGCGAGAACACCAACTCGGGGCGGCTTGTCGTCGCCTGCCGCGAGCCGACCATGCAGTGCCATTGCCTGGGCCGCGAATTCTACGCCGTATACCGCCGCGAGGCGCTCTTCACTTCGCAACGGATTGTCAAGCGCCCGGTGGCGTGTCGTACGGCAGCGGATCATGTCATTATCCCAGGAATCCACCCGATCTATCAGGCACATCGAACCTGCGTGGGGGATGAGACGGGCGATCTCTTCCCGCCCAAGTTCCATCCGCATCAAGCCCTCTATCGTCGCGCGTCAGGACGCGGCGTTATCGCGACCAAAAGCGAGGACCCGGGAACGTACTCGAGAATGGTTTCGCTCCTCGTACTCCCGGCAATCGAGGCTAACACCGGCAAGCTTCGCGCCGCTGGAACGCCGAGGCGCAACTGCTCGAGCGCGGCATCCGGCATCCGGCGGCCCTCCGGTGCACCCTGAGCTATCGCGATGTCGAGCACCGCGCGCGTCCGCTCATTGGGTTCGGGCGTGAGCACGAGCGCCACGCCGAAAATGGCACTGATCGAGCGGGCCGCGTTGAGCGGCTCGGGATACGGTAAGTCGTAAGCGATGAGGGCTACCGCTCGTCGATCGATTGTCGCTTGCACCGCGGCCTCTAGTAGCCCTGACGTGAAGCTTGCGTCATAGCCGGACAGGCTGCCGACCGGTTCCCGCGATCCGGTAGCGATGCCCCAATAGCCAGCCGGCGCGTTGTGGACCGAATTATGGAACTGGGTTGGTGACAACTCCCACTCGCCCGAAGCGAGCGTGCTTAAGATTCCGTGTATGGTTGTGCCGTCGCCGCCGGATGAAGCAAAAACCGCCGCCGTCGCCGCCGCATCTCGTCCCGCATCTGCAAAAGCCTCGCTGCCTACCGCCAAGGCAAGCTTCACGGCCGGAACAGTCCGCCGGCGTTCGTTGGGCGGTAGCAGCGGGCTCGGGGGCACTACAACGGGCACCGGCCGGTAGGGGGCTTTCCCTGTGAGAACCGCGCTTGCGTCGAGCCAGTTGGCGATTCCTGGCCCGCGCACCGCAATGCCTTCGACGTGGACTCTCACGGCCGCAGGCGCCCAAGAATGATGCTGCAATTGGCTCCCCCAAAACCGAATGAGTTACTCATCACGCGAGCGATCGGGCCCCACCTGTTCTCTCGCACGTAATTGCAACCGAAAGCCGGATCCACGGTTTTCGTATGGGGGCTGCCTGGAATAACTCCGTGGCGCAGAGCCAAAAAGCAGATGATGGCTTCCACAATGCCGGCAGCCCCAAGGGTGTGACCGGTGAACCCTTTGGTCGAGCTGCACGGCGTTCGCCGACCGAACAGACCGGCGATGGCTTGGTCCTCAGCGGCGTCGCCAACGGAGGTCGCCGTGCCATGCAGGTTGATGTAGTCGATGTCTTCCGGGCCTAGTCGCGCGGCGCGCAGCGCGCGACTTATAGAGAGCTGCGCTCCAAGCCCTTCCGGATGCGGTGTTGACATGTGATAGGCGTCGCTGCTCTCGCCGACACCTAGCAGCACGACCTCCTCGTCCGAGGCCGCGCGGTCCTGCCTTTCGAGGAGCGCGAAACCGGCACCCTCGCCGATGGAGATGCCGCTGCGGGCGGCGTCAAACGGCCGACACGGCTCTTCTGCAACGAGGCCTAGGGCGTGAAAGCCGCACAGCGTCGTCGCGCATAGCGTATCCGCGCCGCCGACGATCGCCGCGTCGCAAAATCCCGCTGCGATCATTCGGGCTGCCGAGGAGAAGACTTTCCCGGTCGTCGCGCAAGCCGACGAGAGAACTACGGCAGGCCCGCGAAGCCCGAGCTCGCGACGGGCGAATGCGGCAAGCGAGAAGGTGTTTTGAGTTTCGAATAATCAAATTCCGGCGGCAGGGTGCCGGTCGCAAGGTTGCGCTGTCGGTAAGCAATTTCGGTCGCCAGAATCCCTGAAGTGGTCGTGCCGAGAAAGAGACCGATCCGCTCGCTGCGATACTTTGTAAGGGCGGCCGCGATCCCGTCGCGGAATTCATCCTGCGCGAAAGCGAGGGCTGCCAGCCGGTTGCTCCGGCAATCGAAGCCTTCATCGAGCGCGATTGCGATGTCGTCGAGACCGGTAACCTCGCCAACAAAGGTAGAGAATGGCACCTCGGGGAATCGGCAACGCCGCAATCCACTGACGCCGTTGCGCAGCCCCGCCATGGTCGCGTCCAGACCCGCTCCAAGGCAGGTGGCGATTGCCGGACATCGGAGGACGAGTGGTTGCACGGCTTGATAAGATCACGCAGAGGGCCGACCGCCCAAAATTTTGGGGCATTTACAACAATGCCGCAAGAGGGTCGGGTTTGTGTTGGTGGTCGGCGGATCGGAGAGGCTTGGGATGATGATACTAAAGCGCCGTCTGCACGCCCAGGTTTCTCATCGATAGAAGCGTTTTTCATCGTCCGAGTTTGCCATGGCGCCGATCAGGCTGAAGACCGGACTGCGGTCGCCATCGCGTTACGCCGCCAAGCGGGAAGCGGGATCGCCGTTTCGGCCGCGTCTTGCCTACCGTCGGACGGTGAACACAATAGAAAAGCAAAGGGCAAGCGCGGCGCCCATAGCAACCGTCGAGCCAATGCCACGGAGAACCGGAATGTCCGAGAGGGCAAGGACCCCGAAGCCGATAACGGTGCAGAGATTGGCGAGGGCTACCGAGGCAAGGGTTCGCTTGTAATCATTTGCGCCCGGCTGCTGACGTTCAAAGAAAAGAGCATAATTCGAGCCGATGGCGACGGTCAATAGAAGGCCGACGAGGTTGAAGATCGACAGCTGCCGGTCGCCGATCGTCAGAATGGTGACAGTAAGAATCACGGAAGCGGCCAGCGGTATAAGCACCGTGGCGACGCGCGCCGGCGAGCGGAGTGAGGCGGCTAGCAGTATGACAATCGCGATGCCGCCGATGAGGCTGAGAAGTAGCGCCTCACGCAGATAGATTGCGAGCACCCGATCCGCTTCGACTTTGAGGTCGACGATGGCGACGCTCTTCTCGCCAAGCCCCGCGATCGCCACTGCAAGCCGATCGGGCGCCACGACGCCGCGCAGAGGAAGCATAGCAACCCACGCACCATTTTGCCGGGAAAGCAAGGAGTTGAGCCTGAGGGTAAAGCTGGTGCCCTCAAGGCTGGCCCTGCGGACGAGAGGCGCGGTCCTGGCCGCAGCGGCCTCGGCGAGAAACGGGTCGAAGAATTGTGCCCGGAAGGGGAGTTCGCGGAGCACCTCTTGCAGCGTGACGCGGAGCTCGGCCTCGTTCGGGATCGCCTCTTTGCGTGACTGCTGGGTTGCCGCGCTCGGCAAGTAGCGGTCAGGTGCGTCGAAGCCGGCGAGGACGCCCTCCCTGACGAGTGAGGAGAGGACTGCGCCCAACCGCTCGCTTGTGGCGAGCGCATCCTCGCGATCTCGCGCCGTGACAAGAATGAGCTCTCGCATGTCGGGCGCGTTGAGATCGGCGCGCAGCCGTTGGTCAAGCCTTTGCTGTTCGGGCGGGATCGGACTGAGGCTGGCGAGGCTCTGCTGCCAGAAAGCGCCGGCATGAAGGAGGAAGCTGGCCAATGCAAGAGCAACGAAGAGCAGGACCGGCACGCGCAACTGTCGCGCGTAGCGTCCGATTGCAACGAGTGGTGCTGCAAAATCAGCTGAGGCTTCAATCGCAAACCCCGCAGGGAGCAAGCCGGGGAGGACCCACCGTGTCACGCCAAGGGCGGCCACGAGTCCGGCGATCGAGAAGAGCCCGAGTTGGGCGAAGCCAGTGAAGCTCGAGAACAGCATTGCGCTGAAGCCGAATGTCGAGGTCGTCATGCCAAGGAGGAGAGTCGACGAGATGCGCCGAAGCGTTGCTTCTGCCGAGCAGCCCGGGATGGTCTGGGTGAACAAGTAGATGGGATAGTCTACCGCCTCGCCGATAAGGGTGACCCCAAAACCGAGAGTGATGCCATGCACCGAGCCAAAATGAAGGCTAACGGCTGCAAGTCCGGCAAGCGCGCCACTCGCGACCGGCAGGAAGCCGAGAACTAGCATGCGCGGGGAGCGATACGCAAAGAGCAGAAGGCCGGCTACTAGCACCGAGGCCAAGATGGAGAAGCGAGTAGCGTCCCGCTTTATCTCAGCGCGCGAACGCACCGCGAACACGCTCTGCCCCGTTTCGAGGAGGCGAGTCCGCTCCGAGTTAGCGACAGCGGCCTGTGCCGCGGCAAAAGTGTCATCGATTAGCTGAAGGTTCCATCGCTGAGCGTCGATGTCAAACCCCGCCGCCGCCGTCTGCACCAACAATAAGGCGCGGCTGCCATCGGGCGAAAACCACACGCCGTCAAGTGTCGCCGGCCGTGTGTCGCCAGCCATAGTCTCGATGAGGGTGAGGAACTCCGCGGTCGGATCTCTCGCGAGGCTCCATTTGACCAGGGGAGCGAGGTCCGAACCGAGCAGCCGGAGATCGTTCTCGAGCGCCCGGCGCAACCCAACTGGGGTGAAACGTTCCTGGGTGACGCCCGGACTAAGGAGATAGCGGTTGCGCCACAGGAATTCCCGGTCCCGATCGGGCCCCGCAACCGCACCGTTATTGACGAGGACGAACCGAGGGTTGCCGCGCAAACGCGCGGCGAAATCGCGGCTGAGCTCGGCGAGGGTGCTGCTCGGCGCGCCCTCGATGGCAAGAAGCACGAGGCGCGAGGCGACGCCCTCGCGGACCTGATCGACGAGCGCCTGCTGCACCGGCCCCGGAGAGCGGGGAAGAAAGGCGGACATGTCGGTGGTGAGCTCGGTGCGGGCAATGAGAATGATCGAGGCGAGGACGGCGAGGATCCAGATCGCGATCGCACCGTATGGTCCGATCCTCACCGGTGGTCTGCGACGACGCTCATCTCCGAGTGATCGCCGTCGCCTTCCGTGGTCTCGACGCTGCGGATCTCGTGCTCGCTTCCGCCTATGCGAATCGACCTAATGAAATCGCGAAGACGGCTACTCTGAGGCTCAAGTCGCAGCTGCCAATCCGCCGGACCGCCGGTGAGACTCACATCGAAATAGCGCCTGAGGGACGGGAGGTCGCCGGCGAGCGTAGCACGGATAGCTTCCACCAGGGCGCCCAACTGCGGATACTCCTCTAAGGAAAGCGTGCGGCTGTTACCCCCAGGTCCCTCCTCGATCGTAAGCTTGCCGCCATCGACGATAAGAAGCCCAGCTGTCGGCGACAGCGTCTGCTTGCGCAACTTGTCGGGAGCAAAATAGGAGAGTTTGCCCGAGGTTTCGATCGGCCGGCTAAGCATGCTCAGGTAGCGGCGCTCGACGAACAACGCGTTTGCGGCTTTCACCTGCTGCATGGCCGTCATAAGTCGGGAGAGATCCCAGCCGGCGGATGCTGGGGACAGGTTCCTGCCCTGCCCTGACCCTACGATGCCGAGTGCTGCCAGGACCGTCAGGATGATTAGTGGCAAACGCATCTCAATTCCAGAAGCGATAGAAATTGAACCAATTGTACGGTGCCAAGCGGCAATAGTGCTCAAGGCGCTCTACATAGCGCCGCATAGCGGCCTCGACCATCTTGGCGCGCGGTCGCGGCGCGGGCGTGCCAACGCCGATCAGGCGCTCGAAATAGATGTCATAGCGGCGGCCGCCGCGATATAGACCAAACATCAAGACCACCGGCCGATCGAGCACAGCCATCATCCGAAACGGCCCGACCGGGAAAGCAGCCGGCGTGCCGAGGAATGGAAGACGGACTTCGAACTCCCTGCCTGACCCGCGATCGGCGAGGACCCCGACGAAATGCCCATCGCTCAGCCTCTCTTCCACCTCCAATAACGAGTTGGACCGGCCAAGACTAATCACATCTATCGCGAGGTCGGGGCTGATTGCGTTCAGCACAGAATTAATTTTGCGGGCATTCTCCTCGCGCATCACCATGCTGATGCGAAGATTCGGCTGGCGCCGCCCTACCGCACGCAAAACTTCGAAACTGCCAATATGTGCGCCTAGGAGAAAGCAGCCCGAACCGCTGCGGGCCACGTCGAGGACGATGTTCTCACCGTGAATGGCGAGATCGAGGAGATCGGGACGGTTGTTAAGGAGATACACACGGTCGAGAACACAGGCGGCAAAACAATAATAGTGCCGAAAAAGATCGACGATGCCCGGGGTACGGCCGAACACGCGAGCAAGGTAGTCCCGCGAGGCGTCGCGCGAGCGGCCGGAGAAGATCAAGAAATAAAGGCAGATCGGGTATAGCAGCCATCGCGCAGCGGGCCTGCCGAGCATGAGCGCGATCGAGACGAATAGGCGGATGACCGGAACGGCACCGCGCTCGTGGCGCCCCTCCTGGTCGGGCCATTCGATCGCGGCGCTCGGCTCCGTCACTGCCTCGGCCGACCGATCCGCAGAGTACCGGTGAGTGCGGGTTGCTCTGTGCCGTACAGCCAACATTCGAACTGAATCTTCTCCTCCCTCACCGCGGTCCAGCGGATGAGAAGCCGGTCTCCAGGGCGCACCGGCCGCAAGAATTTTACTTGCCTTATTGCGCAGGGGCCGGCTGCATGCTTGCATCGCTTTGCCACCGCGCGCAGCACCTCGTCGAGGAGGACGGCGCCGGGGATGATCGGATTGCCCGGAAAGTGACCGGCACAAGTAGGATGGTCCACCGGAATTTGGAGTTCGACTTCTCTCCTGCTGTCAGTCACTGCCCCCATCTCCATCGCAAGCCTTCGGAGAGCCGCGCGCGGCAGCTTGCCTAACGGGCTGCGTGGCAGCGCGTCCACTAGAAAAAGCGGGCGCGGCATGAAGGCGGCGTCGATGCGCCGGCTCAAGGCGGCAAGGATGACATCGCGAGAAAGATCGGGTGCGACCGCGAACGCTACTAGGCGCATGGTCTTTTCGGCGTCTTCCTCAGGCATCAAAAAGACACCGTCGCGGACGCCCTCGATTGCGGTGAGCTGATGGTTGAGATAGGCGAGAGAAGTGCGCTTGCCGGCGACACTGATGAGATCGGCGAGCCGCCCGCGCAAGAGGAAGGTGTCGCGGGCGCACAGGGTAATCTCGTCACCGAGCAGTGTTGGTGCCTCGACCGGGCCGGTTGCCGCATCGGAGCGCGCCCATGTGCCGCGTTCGTCTTGCACGAGGGAGATCCCGTCGAGACAGCGCCAGACCTTCGTCTCGACGGTGCGCCGCGTGGCGACTTGGCCCGCTTCGGAGCATCCATAAATTTCGATGAGCGGGGCTCGGAAACTCGCCTCCACGGCGGCGGCGAGTTGCGCGCTCAAGGGGGCAGTTGCCGATAGCACCAGGTCGGTGCGGGCTAGATTGTCGGAATCGGCAAGCAGAGTACGGAGATGGATCGGGGTTGACACCAGGATCCGCGGCCTTGGCGCCGCGGCAAGAGCTGCAGTGATGTCACTCGGGTAGAAGAGCCGGTCAGCGTCAAATGCAAGGTGGTTTTGTAAAGCTAGCAGCACAGTCAATTCGAGGCCGTAGCTGTGCTGGTGCGGCACCGTCCCGAATACAGTGCCGCCGCGCAGGGACGCGGCCAGCAGACGACGGCCCGCCGCACGCGCACTTATAACCAAGGTGCCCCAGGATTTGACATGCGGCATCGGCCGGCCAGTTGATCCTGAGGTGAAGAGCACGATCGCAGCTTGGCTCGCCGAGAAGGCGGGAACCGTGTGTGCCGAACTACCCGGGAGATCGCTGGGAAACGCGAACGATTCGATTGCCGCTTCGGGCGGTACGTTGTCATATAGGCAAAAGAGGTCCGGGAAATCGGCGGCGAGTTCAGCGAGGACGAAAGCCTTGTCGTTCGGCGGCAACAGGGTGACGAGCTTGCGCGATAAAGCCGCCGCTAGACCGACCGAGAAGCGATATCTATTTGTGCATAAATTGATTACGTGGGGACGAGCGGGGAGCTGCGGCGCGAGAGCTGCAACATCGCCGAGGAACTCCGCCGTCGTGATCGCCCGTCCCCGGTCGCGAGCGACGATTGCGGCGGGATGCTCATGAAGGAGCAGCGCGAAGAGCGCAGTCATGAATGACCAGAGTGGCGTGCCAGGATCCGGTCCTAGCTAGTGTCCTAGCTAGCAGGCTGCGGGAAAAGTCCGTTGATCGTACTTTCGTTTTCCATTGACGGGCTGCCTGCGGGAGGTCCGTGACCCATTTGATTTAATGTGATCAAAATTCCGAGACAGAGGCTGTTTCATGTCCGATTTTTCCAAAATGAGCACTTTTTCCGCAGCCTGCTAGTCTAGCTAGGCCGACAGAAGGAAACCATAGACCTGCGCTGCTACGAAACAAAGACAAATATGAGGATACGATGAACAACGTGCATATGACGGATATGTCAAGGACCGCTGATCTTACGCGCGAAGACCAGGGTCCTTGACAGGGTCTCGATCGAAATGCTGAACGCGACGCGCGGGCAGGTAGAATTCTCACCCTCGGGGTAAGAGGAAATAGGCTTATCCTAAGAAGCCAAAAAATTTAGTCCACCTGATTTTGACGGATGTAAAGATTTAGACTGCGCAGCGAACTGAAGATCTTTTCGTTGTTCTCGTCGTTGGCACGAAGTTTGACGCCGAACTCCTTCGACACGACGAGAGCGATTTCAAGCATGTCTATGGAGTCGAGCCCCAACCCCTCTCCGTAAAGAGGAGCCTCTGGATCAATTTCGTTAGCCCGAACTTCGAGGTTCAGCGCCGCTACGATCAGTCGCGCAAGTTCGGCTTCTTGAGCCGTCCTAGAGATCGGATGAACTCATGTCGTGATCCGTCCGTTCAGCTCCTCCGTTTATAACATCTTCCGCCGCGCTGTGCCAGTGCTTGGATGCATTTAAAGGCTCTTGGCGGACGTAGTCGGAGTCGCCCGTGCCCAATCCCGAGTGGCCGCCTGCCCGGCGAGCAGCCGCTTCGGCGCTTAATCGCCCAGATCAGCCATGCGTCTCTCGATCAGATCGAGCCCCATGTCGGCGTCGAGGGCAGCTCGGCGACGTGCTCATTGGCGTTCGGTCCAGTGCTGACGAAGATGGACCTCTTACTGACGCGTGAAGTTGGCCGATAGTTGTGGCGCGTCAATCGTCCGCTCGTTGGTGGTTCGTGCTAAAGGTTGCGCGGTGTCACCCAGATGTCGCCCGGCCCATCTCCTGCTTCCTTTTCGAAGGTTTCTAGAACAGGACAGATCACATGCTAAAAGGCCCGAAGATCACGAGCCAGCCACACCGGCAAGAGCGAGCTTGCAGAGACTCTGCACGTGACATATGCTGAGTGATACAAAGAAATCGGGTGAATAGAATGCGCACCGTAACGCTCACAGCGCTCCTTGGCGGGGCGATCTCTTTCTCGGTCTGGGCTGCTCCCCCTACCCCTGTTCAGCAGAATGGCTGGCTGATCTATTCCGATTCGCATGCCACGCAGCAAATTCCGTGCGCACCCCAACCGATTCTGTTAACGGGTAACCACACCGACATCACTCTAAAGGGTGCATGCAGATATGTTAGGGTCGCAGGCGAGCACAACGACATCGACATCGAGGTTGGGGCCGACGCGACGATTGAGATCACGGGCGCCCATAACGACGTGACATGGCACCAGACCGCCCCCGGTGCGAGGCCGCGGTTGCTCAAGAACAATACCGAGAGCAATACCTTCCATCCGGAACAGGGCTGACCGCGCCGTCAGCCGGGGATCCGGCCACGTCCAGCTTTCGCGCCTCGTAAGCGCGAAAGAGGCCAAGCGCGGTGTCGCAGGAATGGCTTTCGAACCCCGCCCCGGCAAGTGCCGCCAGGATGACCGGCGGGGGAACGCAAGCTTCGATCGTATCCCAGTAGTAGCGCATCAGATCGCGTGCCTCTTCGCCTGCAGAGAGCAGGCGGCACACCGCCGGAACGAGCTGCCGGAAATAGAGCTGGGCAAGGGTTCGCGCGGGAGCGCTAACGGGCCGGCTGATCTCCAGTATAAGCACCCTCCCACCGGGCCGCAGTACACGCCGGAACTCGCGGAACGTCGCCGCAAGATCTACAACGTGGCGCAATGCATAGCCCATGGTGACAAAGTCCATGCTCGCATCAGCGACCGGCAAGTTTTCCGCACGCCCCTGTATGACTGGGATACCAAGAGAGCGGCGGGCTATCGCGAGCATGTTCTCGCTCACGTCGAGACCGGTCACGCGGCATGCCGCGCCGCAGATTCGCGCCGCCTCTCGCGCGACGAGCCCAGTACCCACTGCTACGTCAAGGACCTGCAGGCCCTGCTGCAACCCGGCTTCGAGGAGCGCTCGTCGGCGATACCACGCGCCCGAACCGAGCGAGAATATGCAGTTGATGCGATCGTACTGCGCTGCAGTGCGATTGAACAGCGTGCGAATGACCGCAGCGCGTGCCGCAGCCGAGGTGTGGTAGCCCGGCAACGGCGGATGGGGCTGAATGCAATCAGAATTCGCGTGTTGACTCATCTGTCCGCTGGCGTTCAATGACACCACAACCCAATATAACACGTCGTTGGAGCGAACACATCGATTCTCGTAGAGGGCTTTTTCCCACCCGTTGCCTCTCGTCTGGCGATGGTCAATAGGGGTGAGGGGACGGTGCAACCCCTTTTCTCAGATCAAGCCAAGCGCCGACCCTCTAGTACGATGGCTCCGACGTCGAGTGGTGCGCGCCGCATTGCCGAGTACGGGCTGTTCTACAGCGCTCTTATAATATTTGGCCTCAGCAGCCTACTGTGGAGCTTTCTCGCAGGCGCGTTGAACATTCTGCTGCCCCACCGCCTGCGCGCGCCGCTTGGGCAGTTCATGATCATGGCTGGATTTCAGTGTTTCATTGCCTTGATGCAAATCTTCGGCGTCTTCCGTTGCGATATCGGTGCGCTCGATGCGCTGAGGTGCGAAAGAAGGCTGGTGATCGCGTCAAACCACCCTTCCTTGTTGGACGCCGTTCTGGTGCTCTCACGCTTGCCACGGGTGGTTTGCATTACAAAGGCAAGTCTTTGGGATAACTGGTTCCTCGGAGGCGCCGTCCGATTGGCGTCGTATATCCGCAGCGACAGGCCATTGAGGTTGGTCAGGCTAGGTATAGAGGAATTGCGTGGGGGCCACGCTGTATTGATCTTCCCGGAAGGCAGTCGTACCCTCCATGCGCCGCTTGACCCGTTCAAGCCAGGCTTCGCGTTGATGGCGAAGGTGGCCGGCGTTCCAGTTCAGGCCGTGTTTATCGAAGCCTCCTCCCCCTATCTAGGAAAGGGGTGGCCGCTGTTCCGAAAGCCGGCGTTGCCGTTGGCTTTTCGGGCGCGCCTCGGCGACCGCTTCGAAGTGAAGGGTGAGATTCACGCCTTCGTTGCTGAACTAGAAGCCTATTTCGAGCATGAGTTGGCTGCAGCGGCTGACACTCATGATCACGTATAATAGGCTCTCCGCGACTTATATCACGCGTTGATTTCGACTACCTGTGCGCTCAAGGCGCCATGGCTTGCGGTTCGGTTTACTTTTTAGCCAACGTCGATGACGTCCGCGTGCACTGGGGCGGGGGCTCGTCGCCGGTTGCGTGTTGCCGCAGCGCGCGCCATACCCGGGCAAGGATCGACACGCGCGAGTTGGTGGGACCGCGGTAAATCAAGTTGGATGTATGTCGAGACACGATGGCGGAAGCTGTGCAAGGCGGACGCTACACCGTTTTCGTCAAGGCTTCGGGTTGCGAGCGAGTCAGGAACGCGCGCTGGCTGGCCTTGACGGTGCACCGGAGCTTGCATCTGGATCTGTTGCGGTCAGAGCTCTGTGCGTGAGGCGCCAACGCCTTTTGCCTTCCACGACAACCTTTTCAGCCGACCCCCAGCGCCGCTGCTAGCGGCACGGACCGCAGTCCAGAGGCGGCAATCCGGTCCAGGAGCGCCGGCAACACGGCGAGCACGACGGGCTGCCCCTGCCTCGTCCTTTTGCTGCCGCCGTCATGCAGCAGCAGCACATCTCCCCCGGCCAAGCCGTGGATCAGCCGGCGGAGCACTGTCACCGCATCGCCGCTCAACGTGTCGAAGCCGCGACGGGTCCAGGACGTATGGCGCAGCCCGAGCCGTCTCACCACCGCATCGAGCAACGGGCTACGAAGCCCGGCCGGCGGTCGGAAGAAGCGCGGACTCCGCTCTGTGATCCGGGCGATCGTCTCCTGGGCCTGACGCACCTCGCGCATGAGGAGTGCGGGCGGGTAGCAGGCGAACGCCTTGGGATGGTTCTGGCTGTGATTCTCCACGAAGTGACCGCGGGACGCAATCTCCCGCACAAGGTCCGGGTATGCATTCGCGCTGCGACCGATGCAGAAAAAGCTCGCCCGGGCGCCGTAGCGATCGAGCAGATCGAGCACCAAAGGTGTGACCCGCGGATCTGGCCCGTCATCGAAGGTCAGGGCCACCTCGCCGCGGAGGGCGCTAGCGTCGGGCAGCCGGACTAGGTTTGGCCCGAGCAGACGGCTCCGCGGGCACATCCCGAAACCGCCGAGGACGAGGTGGTTGAGGCCGATCGCGCCGAACATCCAGGGCCAGCTCGTGGGCAGGACCACCGTGCCCATGGCGGCCAGTGCATGCAGGCCCATCGAGAGGCAGGTCGCTACTGCGGGCAAGGAGGCGGACCCCGGATCTGAGAGAGAGAGGCGGATCTAGCCTGCGGAAGAGCCCGCGTCAGACAGACGGGCGGGAGCTCGGATAGATCGATCAAAGCCCCCCGTCGCACCTCAGCCAGCTACAGCAAGCGGGGTACATTCGGTCGCGAAAACCGATATCGCTAGCAGCAAATCAAGCGCATTGGCGAACAGGGGGAAAGTGCCCACGACGGTTACTCATCGCTTGGCCAATAAAATCAACCATGGCATATCGTTCGGGGGATGTGAAGCTATTGATGCTGCTCAGGACCTGCTTATTCGGTAGCCTGGTACGTCCGACTCAAGGTCAGTTATAGAACGGCTTCTTTGGCCTTCCGGCTCTCCATGATCGTTAGCGTCCTTGGTGGTGGTGGAAATTCGAGGGTGAGCGCGCGCCGGGCGCAATGCCCGATTACATGGAGCCCGGCGCGCGCGTGAGCGACGGGTGGTCACCGGGGAGGGTCGGCTAAGGTGGCGTTGTAACACCCATCCCAAGCCTACCGAGGACCCGATGACCGATGAGAGAATGGCGCTGGCCGAGCTGCTGCAGAAGAGCGGCGATGGCGATTTTCTGCGAGCCGTGGCGGAGGCGGTACTGCAAATTCTGATGGAAGCCGATGTCGAAGGCGTGATCGGCGCCGGGCGGCACGAACGCTCCGCCGAGCGGCTCAATTACCGCAATGGCTATCGCGAGCGCAGCCTCGACACCCGGCTCGGCTCGCTTCAGCTGAGGATCCCCAAGCTACGCCAGGGCTCGTATTTCCCGCCCTTTCTGGAGCCGCGCAAGACCGCCGAGAAGGCGCTGGTCACGGTGATCCAGGAGGCTTGGATCGGCGGCGTCTCGACCCGGCGGGTCGACGAGCTGGTCCAGGCGATGGGGCTGTCCGGTATTTCGAAGAGCCAGGTCTCCAAGCTGTGCAAGGACATTGATGAACGAGTTAACGCTTTCCTCGACCGGCCGATCGACGGCGAATGGCCGTATTTGTGGCTCGACGCCACCTACCTCAAAGTCCGCGACGGCGGCCGCATCGTCTCGGTCGCCGCGATAATCGCGGTGGCGGTCACGACCGAAGGCCGGCGCGAGATCATCGGCCTTGGCATCGGTCCTTCGGAGGCCGAGCCGTTCTGGTCGGCTTTCCTCAAGGGCCTGGTCAAACGCGGTCTCAAGGGCATCAAGCTGGTGATCTCCGACGCTCATGACGGCCTGCGCCACGCGATCACTCGCGTGCTCGGAGCGACCTGGCAAAGGTGCCGCGTTCATTGGATGCGCAATGCCTTGGCGCACGTACCCAAAGGCCAGCACACCATGGTCGCCGCCGCGATCCGCCAGGCCTTTCTGCAAGCCGATGCCGAGGCCGCGCATCAGACCTGGCGCCATGTTGCCGATCAGCTGCGGCCGCGCTGGCCCAAGCTCGCCGCGCTGATGGACGACAGCGAGCACGATGTGCTGGCCTACATCACCTTCCCGGCCCAGCATCGCACCAAGCTGCATTCGACAAATCCGTTGGAGCGGCTGAATAAGGAAGTGAAACGGCGCGCTGATGTCGTCGGCATCTTCCCCAATGAGGCCAGCATCACTCGGCTGATCGGCGCCGTCCTGCTCGAGCAGAACGATGAGTGGCTACTCCAGTGCCGTTACATGCAGATCGAGGGAATGGCTGAGCTGACGCTGCCGCTAATCGACGCCGATCCGGCCAAACTTCCACCACTGGCCGCCTGACCGATGGCCACCTCAAACTCCGCTCCGATTTACACCTCCTTGACGGACACGACCCCATGATCGCGGCGATTCTTCCTGGCGTGCGGTCAGCAACGGCCCCGACTGGGCCGTCTTTGAGATGCCCGCGTCGTGTCGGGGCAGTCGGCTAGCCCGGCGGCCAGCGAGGTCACTTCGCGTGCGACTGTCTCCCGCATCGCCTTGCGCCCGGCGCGCGCACCCCTGAATTTCCACCACGACCGCGGACGCTAACTCAGCCATTGCCGCTCGGTCAGTTCCACCTCTATCCAGTCGGGGCGGACACGCGACAGGCTTAGCGGGACAGGGACACTTCCTTAAGAGAAGTGTCCCTGTCCTGTCCCGCTTAAAGGGGCCTCGGCCGGGTATGATGTCCCGCGGGACATGTCCCGCTTGTCCCGCCTGTAAACCGCAGAACCTCTCAGTTTTAGTTTGCCGGGCGAGGCAGTGGGACAGACGCAACTTGTCCCGCTTGCACCGCTACAGTTAATCGACCGGTTTTGTCCCGCCCTCTACTTGCTCACGTTGCAGTGTGGGTCGTTTGCGTTGCAGGCCAGACCCAATCGCTCCATTTTCCGACCCGGCCTTCGGCGATCAGCGCTTCGGCCGCGCGTGAGAAGGCTTTACGCTTGGCGCTGGCATCATCGCTCTCGGCAATGCCGCCCTCGTAGCAATATCGCCGCCACAGATCATACGGGACGCATTCGACATTGAAGGGGACGTGGTTGTCGGTAGGTGGAACCTGGCCGGCCGCCGCGACCGCCGCGCCGAGCATCCGCAAAGCGATGACCTGGCTCGGCGACAGCTTGCGTTGCTTACCCGGGCGCCCGGTGGATGCCGGCGCGTCGAGGTGCTCGACGACACAGCTTGTGATCGGCTCACCGGAATCGTTGGTGCCGACTTCGACCACGTCGAGGCGGCCGCGCATCATCGCTCCTTCGGGACCATCTTTCATCAATTCGAGAGTGACGAGGATCGAGCCGTCGACATCCTTTTTGACGGCCAGTTGAGCGTCGGCCGCGCAAGAGAGGCTGGTATGGCCGCGCGGCCGGGAGCCGTCGACGCCGCAATGATGGATGATGATCACCGCGCAGTGGAAATGCTCGCGCAGTCGATCGGCGGCGTCGCGATAAGCGCCCATGTCGTCGTCTTTGCTTTCGGAGCCTCGGATGGGCCGGTTGAGGGTGTCGATCACCAAAACAACGCACCCGTCCGAGAGAACAGCGGCGAGCTCGGTGATCAGGCGGTCGATATCCTCGACAAGATCGAGCCGCGTCGTCAGCAGCCAGAAAGGCGGATCAGCGTTCTCGGGGAGATGACGGTGGCGGAAGGCATGCAGGCGGGCACGAATGCCGACTTCGCCTTCGGCTGCGATGTAGATAACGGAGCCTTGCTCGACCGGCCGGCCGCGGTACTCCCATCCCAGCGCGATATGCATGACCAGATCGAAGACCCAGAAACTCTTGCCGCATTTGGGCGGCCCCCAGACCAGAACCAGACTGTCGCGCGGGATCAGGTCTTTGATTAGGCAACGAGGCTGCGTCGTCAGTGGAACGTTTCTGAATTTGATAGGGTTGAACCGCGGGATATCACCGGTTTCCGGGGTCGCATAGGGATTGGAATACCAATCGCTCATCGCCGGGCCCTGCGTGGTTTGGAGAGGCTGTCGCGGAAGGCGTCGACGAGGTCGCGCGCCGCCTTTCTGCGGTCGCCGGCGCTGGTCCAGACCATCGCCGCCGTAGCCGCTTCGAGCGCGTGCCACGCGTCGCGCTCGCGCAACGCACCGGCGGCTACCAAGGAGCCGACGCGGAAAGCCTCGCGGTTGAGAACGTCGTGGCGGCTGCCGTTGACGGCGCCGCGGATGTTCTCGCAAGCGCGATCGAGGATCGCTTGCGGATTAAGCCTCGTCGCGGTCGACGAGCGGTCACGACCCGGCCGATGAGCGAGCCACGCCGGCGCCGGCAACAACGCGACAGTTTTGAGATTGTAATAGGGATCCCAGGCATACCCGGAACTGGGCGAGGGGGCGATGACGTATCCGCCTTCGCCGCGCACATCGAGACCGGGGCCGAGCCCGTGCTTGCCGACACTGTTACGGATCTCGGTCGCTATCGCGGCAAAATATACGTGCAGTCCTCCGCTGGCGGTATGCACCATCGGAGTTGAGGGCAGGATCGAGAGACCGAGATCAGCGAGCGTGTCGAAGCCGTAGGCACGCGGGTCTTTGACGTCGATATCGAGCACGACTAGCCCCGACGCGCGGCCGGTGGGGACGCCGATCAGCGCTTGCGGCCGGCGCCGCCACCAAGCTTCGATCTGAGAACTCTCGACTGTCGCCCGGTGAAAGCCGTTCTCGATCAGCGGCCGTTTGTTGGCCTGACACGGAAACACCGGCAGGCCGCGGCCCGCATATTCGAGCGCCGCCTCGGCAGTCATTCCGCAGCCTCGGCGAGATCGCCGGGACAGGTCTGCCGAACCAGTTCGACGCGGTTCGAGAAAGCCTCGCGCAACGCCCGGTTGCAAGAGTTGAGCATGGCGACATAGAGCGGCTCGCCGGCTCCGTCGCGGCGCTGACAGCCGTCCTGGTCGATTTGCGGTTTACCCGAAAGCGTCGCCCAGGCGGTGCCGTAGGAGGTCAGAACCGGGCAATCGACGATTTCGAGGCCGATCGGCAATTCGACCGTGGCGAGGCCGCGCAACGTCCCCTTGCGCAGCGGGTTCCACCGCACCAGGCGCATACGGCCGGCGGCCATGATCAACGCGCCGCTGGTCTAGACAGTCACCAATTATCGCATTGATAATGTTGAGGCGCGCTAGGGACCCCTAGACAGTGCAAGCTATTGTTCTGGCAAGAAACACTCACTTGCTGCAGGAGCAGCCAGCTGTTTTTTCCCTTCCAATGAAGGGTTGTGTCGTGCCTCACCTGACTTATCCGACAGCGTATCCCGGAACGGCCACTGTGACAGGTCCTCGGGCAATCCCAGCTCGCCGCCGATCGCCTCAACCGCTCTGCCCCCGGCGGGTGGCCCGATGAGCTTGTTATCGCCCGGGCGCCTCTGCGGTGCTGCGTATCCGCGTCCGAGCCAAATACGATGCCGCCGACACCCGCAACCCGCGCCCGCGCCGCACCCGCACGCGCCCATGCCCGCGCCGAGGAGGAATTCCTGGCCTGGTGCGCGGACGCCGGGATGCCGTCGATCGATGCCGGCCCGATGTCGAGGCTCACCTGCTCGTCTTACCCGTGGAAGAGGTGTGTCGAGATCCAGCGCCGCGGATCAGAAGGCGCGACACTTGATCCATCGCCGCGGGGCAGTAGAGGCGTCAGCGGGGCGCGAGCCAACAAAATCCGCTGGAAAGGGGCTTGGGCGAAGGCTACGGTTAGCCAAGAAGGCTGGGGATCGACGGCTATATAGGCAATCCCGGTCAAATCCGAAAAAGGGGGGGCCAATGTCAAGAAGCATAGTAACGAAGAGCCTTGCAGCTGCGGCGGTTATGAGCCTTTTTGCAGCTCATGCTGCCACAGCACAGCAGACGCAGAATCCGCCACCGACGTGCACGACACATTTTGTTTATTTTTCCACGAGCAGCCACGCGTTGACGCCCGAAGACCGAAACCACATACGCGACGTGGCCGCACTGATGCATAGCACCCCAGCCTTCGTCGCGACGATCGTCGGCAAGACGGATTCGGTTGGATCTGCGGATTTTAATGCGCACCTATCGCAACGACGCGCCGAAGCGGTATTCGAGGCTCTTGTTTATGCCAACAAGGTGCCAGAGGACCGGGTGCAATTGCACTGGACAGGCGAGCGCCTACCATTTGTATCCACTGCCGATGAAAAGGCAGAGTCGCAGAACAGGATGGTCGCAATTATCGTAAGCAATGGGGCGTCGGAACATTGTGGCGGATGAGCACGCTGTGGTGAGTGTGGCGGCCAGGGTTTGGCGCAGACTGCAACCACAACAGGTCTTTTGCTGCTGATTTGCTGCAGGAGCAGCCAGCTGTTTTCATCTCCTCAATGAAAGGTTGCGCCACGTGGCCGATCGACGGCTTGGGCACTGATTGGGGGAAGCGGGATGGAACTTTGCCGCCAAGTTTGGCGCGCCAGCGCCGGCGGGTTGGGCGCGCTCGTCCTGGTCGCCGCATGGCCGGCCGTGGCCGCGGTATGGACGCCGGACCATGTGGTCATCGTCATCGAAGAAAATCTCTCGCCGCGCGATCTCGTCCCGGAACTGACCTATTTGACCGGTCTGATGCGCGAGAATGCGAACTTCACCAATTCGCACGCCATCGACCACCCCTCGCAGCCCAATTACCTGGCGCTGTTCTCGGGCGACGCGCAAGGCACCGGGTCGCAGGCAAAACGCACTCCCGACGGCTCCAACCCGATCGTCGGCGGTCATACCCAGGTCGGCACCGACGACCCGCTAGCCGGCACTCCCCTCGACACGCCCAATCTCGGGGCGGCGCTGATCCGCGCCGGCCACAGCTTTGCCGGATATGCCGAGGATCTCCCTTATCCCGGCTTCACCAGCGTCTCGCACACCGGCCCGGCGGGAAGCGGCATCGACTATCAGCGCAAGCACAATCCATGGGTCAATTGGCAGGCGGCGAGCGACGCCGACATCGGCCGCAACCAGCTGCCCTCCACGGTCAATCTGCCGTTTACCGCCTTTCCCGCCGACGATGCGGGTTTTGCTCGGTTGCCGACGGTCGCCATCATCGTACCCAATCAGATCAACGATGCGCATGGATCAACGGCCGCTCCGCCCAGGACCAATTACGGTCTCGCGATGGATGCCTGGCTGCGCGCCCACATCGAGCCTTACCGCCGCTGGGCGATGACGCACAACAGCCTGCTGATCATCACCTGGGATGAAGACGAGGACGATTATACCCCGGTCACCGATGCCACAGGCGCGCGCGTCGCCAAGCGCTACATCAACCTGATACCGACGGTGATGGCGGGGCAGGGTGTCGTGCCGGGACGATACCAGGACCGGATCGACCATTTTTCCGTCCTGCGGACGATCGAGGATTTCTACGGGCTGGCGCCGCTCGCCCGCGGCGACGCGCAAGCTCAGCCGATCGTCAGCCCGTTCCGCAAGCCGTGACCGCGGCCGGCAGGACATTGACCCAAAGGCGATTGCCCATCGTGCCGGTCAGGCGGGGATGGTCAACGCGATCAGCTTTTGCGCGGCGCGCTCGGCGCGGTCGAGGTGGCGGCAGGTGTCGATCAGCTCGGCGAATTGCGTTTCGGAGATGGCAAGGCCGGGGGCGACGGGGTGAATGCGTCGGGCTTCTTCCTCGAAATCCCAGATGAATTCGCGGCCGGTGCCTTCTTTGGTGAAACTGCGGCCATCCCTTAAGAACACGGTGATGCGCGGGCCAAACAGGGTGCGGCGCACCGTCGGGATCAGAGTTACGCGGTGCATCAGCTCGAGCACCGCCGGCGGGTCGCTCTCGCCGGGAGCTGGCCGGTCGCCGCGCAGCAGCGGATAGCCGCGGGCGACGGCGCCATAGGCGGTGAAATACTGGGTGCTGCCGATTTGTGGCGGGTTGTCGATGCCGCGGCTCGGAAAGGCCGGGCTCGGATATTCGGTCTCCAGCCAGTTGACCAAGGCCTCGATATGGTCGATGTCCTGGTGACGAATGTCGTGCTCTTCGCACAATTTCGCGGTCACGTCGATATGGGCGATGTTGTAGCCGGCGGTCGAATAAATGCGGTACAGAGTTTCGAGAAAGATCCAGTCGCGGCCGAGGCCTTGGGTAATCTTGGCCATGTCGGTGCGGTTGTCGCCGGTAAAGCTGTAGCGAAGCTCTCCGCGATTGTTGCCGGCATAGGCGTGGTAGAAGCCGGCCTCGCCTTCCAACGTGGTCTCGCCGCCCGGCGTCCCGTGCTTGGCCAGTGCGACCGCCAGCAGCGCATTGCGTACCGCACCCCCCTCGCGCAATGAGCGGCCGCCGCTGCGCGCGCCTTCGAGATTGCCGGCAGCGAGATTGACGCATTGGGCGATCGCGCCGTTGATCTGGTTCTCGTCGAGACCGCCGAGCTTGGCAGCGGCAATCGCGGCCCCGAAGATGCCGAATACCGGACCGGCGTGAAAGCCGCTCGACATCACCGTCGGAATGAACTCGGCAGCCATGCGCTCCATGACCTCGTAACCGGCAGCGACCGCGGTCAGCAACGCCTGGCCCGAAGCGCCGGCCACCTCCGCCGCCACGAGAGCCGCCGGCAAGATCGCCGTGCCGGGGTGGGTCAGCATGCGGAACGTGTCCCACTTGCCGCCGGCAAAGATCGTCTCGGTGTTGACAAACGCGGCCCCGGCCTTGGTGAGCTTTGCGCCATTGCACAGCACGGTCGCAACCCCGCCGCCGCCTGCCTCCTCCGCCTGCATCAGCGCCAGCGCCTGTTTGCTGGCCGGCATGTCGTGCGCGACCAGCGCCGAGGAGAATGCCTCCAAGGTGACGCCCTTGGCCCGGTCGATCACCGCGGGCGGCAGGTCCTGGTATTTGAGGTTGGCGACGAAGGCAGCGAACTCGCGGCTCAGCGACATGGCGGTTTCCTCTCACAGGAAATTGATCCCTAAGGCTAAGGTTACACCGCTATTCCTGCGACCCCGAGCGTCTGTGGATCCCTTGCCCATCGCGCCTGCAAATCCTGCGGTCTTGACCGGTCCTGATACCGTGGCCAGTAAGGGAAACATGAACGACGGCGGCCGCGCGCCCGTGGCACCGCTCCTGGCGGGCAAGGATTTTGCGGCGGCATCGGTCTTCGAGCCGGCAAACCTGTTGCGCGAGGCGCGGCGCCAGAAGGGGCTGGCGGCCGCGGATGTCCCTGAAATCTGCATCCTCGACCCCGACGGCGACATTCTACGCGGGCTGCGCCGAGCCGGGGAGGCGCGGCGTTCGCCAGGCTGGGCGTGCTACCACACCGATCTCTACGAGTTCGACTGCGGCCCCGAGCGTTTCGGCATCATCGGCTGCGCGGTCGGCGCCCCGTTTGCGGTGCTGCTCGCGGAACAGCTCTTCGTCTCCGGCTGCCACCTTCTGATCAGCATGACCTCGGCCGGTCAGATCGTCGCCCGAGGGCCAACTCCTTATTTCGTGCTGATCGATCGTGCCCTTCGGGATGAAGGTACGAGCTACCATTACTTGCCGCCGGCAGAATTTGCCGAGGCAGACGCGGCGCTGGCCGGCAGCGCTTTCGGCGTCCTTTCGGACCTGGCCGAACCGGTCTACCGCGGTGCCTCGTGGACGACCGATGCGCCATTTCGCGAGACCTCCGGCGCGATCGAAAGGTGCTGTGCGCAAAATATCCTAGCTGTCGAGATGGAAGCGGCGGCGCTCTACGCGTTCGCCCAGGCGCGGGGGAAGCCAGTTCTGTGCTTCGCGCATGTGACGAACCGGATGGCCGTGGTCGCCGGCGATTTCGAGAAGGGCGAAGCTGACGGGGCCAAGGCTTCCTTGGCGGTGATCGCCGCCGCGGCGCGGGCGTGGCGCAGTACTGCCGGCCCTCGGCGATGAGCGAAGCCCCCCCGAATCTCGGCAAATTCTGCGCCATGGCGATGATGGCCAAGGCGCCACGGATCGGCGACGCCAAGACGCGGCTAGCTCCGCCCTTATCGGAGACGGAGGCGGCGGCTTTGAGCAGTTGTTTCATCCGGGACACCGCCGACAACATCCTTGCCGCGGCGCAATCGGCCCCGATTCACGGCCATGTTGCATATTCGCCCCCGGGGTCCGAGACGGTGTTTCGCGCTTTGCTGCCGGAGCCGATCCGGCTGTTGCCGTCGCGGCGCGCCGGCCTCGGCTACAGTCTCGCCGATGCGGCCGAAGATTTGCTCGCCGCCGGTTACGGGTCAGTCTGTCTTGTCAACTCGGACAGCCCGACCTTGCCGACCTCGGTCTTGATCGAGGCTGCTCAGACATTGCAGGCATCAGGAGACCGGGTCGTGCTCGGCCCGGCCGAGGATGGCGGCTACTATTGCGTCGGCCTGAAGAGCCCGCATGCGCGTCTGTTCGAGGATATCGCCTGGAGCACCGGACAAGTCTTGGCGCAAACCATTGAACGGGCACGCGAAATCGGCCTCAACACTGCACTCCTGCCGGTGTGGTACGACGTCGATGATTTGGCATCCTTGCGCCGTCTGACTGAAGAGCTGCTGGGCAGCCCCATCCAAGAAAATCGGCGAACGCGGTTCGCGGCGCCACATACCGCCCGATTTCTGCTGCACCTGCTCGGGAATGGCGGGGACCGGCGGATTGGTATCCGCTCGCCGATAGCCGGGATCCATGGCCAGCGACTGTGACGCGATGCCGCCTGTTCTCGTTGCTGGCTTGCGCAGCAGCACTTCTCGGCCTCACCGCGGTCGGCCTTTATCAGCAAAAGCGCGACGACATCGACGGCTTTGTCATGGTCGCCCTGGCACAAGCCGTCGTCTACCTGCTGTCGGTCGGGCTCGTCTGGAACCGGCGAGCGTCCTGGGATGCGCTGGGAGTCATCCTTGCCGTGGCCGCGCTGTCTCGCCTGCTAGTTCTCTGTGCGCCCCCCTATCTGTCGAGCGACGTCTATCGCTATGTCTGGGATGGGCGGGTTGAGGGTGCCGACATCAACCCCTATCGGTACATCCCGATCGACCCGCACCTTAGCCGGCTGCGCGACTCGCAGATCTTCCCCCACATCAACCGCAGCACTTACGCGCCGACGATCTATCCCCCGGTGGCAGAGGCGATTTTCTTCGTCGTTACCCGGATCAGCCAGTCGCTGTTCGCGATGAAAGCGGCGATGGTCGTCTTCGAAGCCATTACCATCGCCGCTCTGTTGTGGTTGCTCAAGGCCATCGGTCTGCCGTCTGGGCACATCCTCGTTTACGCTTGGCACCCGCTGCCGATCTGGGAATTTGCCGGCAGCGGCCATATCGACGCCGCCCTGATTGCCTTGGTCGTGCTGGCCTTATGGGCCCGTCGGCAAGGCCGTTCATGGTTCGCCGGGCTCGCGCTTGCCGGCGCCACCCTGGTAAAATTCTACCCGGCGGTACTGCTGCCGGCGTGTATCGCCGTTGGGAGTGGCGGCATGCCGATCGCATTCTTAGTCGCAGCGGTCCTCGGCTACCTGCCCTTTATCGGAGCTGGCTGGGGAGTCCTCGGTTTCCTGCCGGGATATGCCAAAGAGGAAGGCTTTACGGCGAACGGTGCGGGCTTCTTTTTATGGAACGTGTTGCAGACTTTCCCGCCATTTACCGGGCTGCCGACGCTCTTTTATATCGCCGGCGCCGCGACAGTTCTCACTGCGCTCGCCGCTGCCATAGCCTTCACCCGCGATCCTCGCACCGACCAGCTCGCCCGCGCTGCGTTATTGGCGAGCACATTCATGTTTCTGCTGTCGCCGCATTATCCTTGGTATTTTGCTTGGCTGATTATTTTCGTCTGTTTCGTCCCCTATTTATCGCTGCTGTGGTTGACCAACGCCGCCCTTTTGCTCTACCTCGTTCAAGTCGGGTCGCCCCTCGCGCGAGAAGGTTACCGGCTGCCGATGGAAGCGGCGATTTACGTGCCGTTCACCGTCCTGGCGATGGTCGATATCTGGCTTCGTCGGCAAGCCACAGCCCGGAGTTGTTGAGCATGTCCGACACACTTGGCATCCCAACCGCCGCCGATCCGAGGCGTTATTTCGACCATGTCGCGGGACGAGCGCGGCCCACTCGCCGAAATCGAGCCGGTCTGCCTCTATCTCGAGACGACCAACCGCTGCAATCTGTTGTGCACGACCTGTCCGCGCACCTTCGAAGCGCTCGAGCCGCCCGGCGATATGAGCTGGGAATTGTTCACCAAAATCGTCGACCAATTCCCGCGGATCGCCCGCGTCGTCCTGCATGGTGTCGGCGAGCCGATGATGGTGCGGGCGTTGCCGCGGCATGATCCGCTATCTGAAGGATCGCGGCACCTATGTGCTGTTCAACACCAACGGCACCCTGCTGACCCAACGCAAGGGGCGCGAACTGATCGAGGCCGGGCTCGACGAATTGCGGCTGTCGCTCGATGCCGCCGAGCCGCAAGGCGTTCGAACTGGTGCGCGGGCGCGACATGTTTGCCCGGATCGTGCGCAATATTCGCGCTTTCCGTGCATTGCAGCAGGAGATCGGCGCGGCTAAGCCACGCCTGTCGCTGTGGCTGACCGGCCTCAAAGAGACGATCGATCAGCTGGACGATTTTGTCAGCCTGGCCCACGACCTCGGCATTCCCGAGGTTTATCTCCAGCGGCTGGTGTACTTCGCCGAAGGGCAAGGATTGGCGCGCGCGCAATCGGCCCTGTTCGAAGATGATGATGGCGAGGAGGGTCGGCTGGTTCGCCAGGCCGAAGCATTGGCGCGGCAGCTCGGGATCAGCTTCAACGCCTCGGGGGCCACCGATCCTTCCTCCAGCCTGAAGCAGGAGGAAGACAGGCAGCCCTGGTCCCTGTGCCGGCGGCCCTGGACATTGATGTATTTCACCGCCCATGGCCGCGCGATTCCTTGCTGCATCGCTCCGTTTTCGATGCGCGGCTATGACGGCTTCACGCTCGGTGACGCGACCCAGCAAAGTCTTCGCGAGATCTGGAACGGCGAGCGCTACCAGGCATTCCGCAGCGCCTTGTTGAGCGAGGAGCCCTCACCTGCCTGCGCCGGTTGCGGACTGCGCTGGAGCTTGTGACGATGGCGCGGCCGCGAGTCGCGCTGATCATCCCGACCCTCGACGAAGAGGAGGCGATCGGCGGGGTTCTCGCAGCGGTCCCGCCGCGATGTGGTCGATCAGGTCATCGTCGCCGACAGCGGCAGCGCTGATCGCACGGTCGAGCGGGCCCGTGCTGGTGGGGCTCGGATCGTCACGGAGAACCGCCGCGGCTACGGCCGGGCGTGCCGCGCCGGCGCCGAGGCCGCGGTAGACTGCGACATCCTCGTGTTTCTCGACGGCGACGGCAGTGATCGGCCGGAATTGATTCCGGCCTTGCTCGCGCCGATGCTCGAAGGCTGGTATGATTTCGTAATCGGCTCGCGCACCCGCGGACACCGCGAGCGCGGTAGCATGAGCGCACACCAGATCATCGCCGGCTATGCCGCCGGTTTTGCGCTGCGCCTGCTTTATGGCGTCGGCTACACTGATATGGGCCCGTTTCGCGCGATACGGCGCGAAGCACTGGCGCGGCTCGACATGCGCGAGATGACATATGGCTGGAACCTGGAGATGCAGATGCGGGCGGCGCGCGCCGGCTTGCGCATCCTCGAGATCCCGGTCGACCACCGCCGGCGGGCCGGTGGCGTCTCAAAGGTTTCCGGCAGCCTTTCGGGAACGATTAAGGCGAGCCTGCGGATCGGCACGACCCTGACCCGGATTGCCTGCGAAAGACGGCGGTGATGAGACCCGAACCCGATCTCTGATGTTTCCAAATTCCTGATCCAGCCGGGCTGGCCGACGCCGGTTTTTTGGCTGCTGATCATCGCCAGCATTGCGATCGCGGTTTACGCCTGGCGCACGATCCCCGCTCAGCGCACCGGGACGAATTTATTCGGCTGGGCCGCTCGTTTTATCATCGGCGCGTTCTGGTGGCAGCAGAGCCTATGGAAGCTGCCGCCCTATTACACAGACCATCCGGATAAGCTATTCGGCACGACCGGGCTCGCTTATTGGATGGGATTGATGGGCAAGTACGCCGCGATCCCGTTGCAGTCCGATTTCGTCAACAATATCGTGCTGCCCCACTTTTATTTGTTCGCGCCGATCGTCTATGCTGCCGAGCTCCTGACCGGCAGTATCCCTGATCCTCGGCCTGTTCGTGCGCCTGTGGGGGCTGATCGGCGCATTGCAAATCCTCAATTTGTGGCTCGGGCTGTACTGGGCGCCGGGCGAATGGCCATGGACCTATTTCTTTTTGCTCTTGCTGCAATTGATTTTTGCCGTGCACCGCTATGGCCGCGCCCTCGGCCTCGACGCGATCATCATCAGCCGCATCGGGTCTCCCCGATCGGCCGCTGTGCCACGCCAGCGCCTGCTCACGCTGGTGACGTAGGCGCGCGGACGGTCCCCGGCCCCGCTCGACCCAAAAATCCTCAGTCACCTCACGCGCGCAGAGGGCGTGGGAGGACGCCATCGCCATCGTCGCCGCCGTCCTGATCACCGTGAGCTCTTAAATCTCGGGCTTCACCTCAATTCCGGGAAATCTTCTTCCCAGAATTCGCCCTCGGCGCGGCGGTTTTCGTCCCCGCGTGCGGCTTCCGCGGCGCGCAGCTCGACGCGACGGATCTTGCCGGAGATGGTTTTGGGCAGATCGGCGAATTCTAGGCGGCGGACCCGCTTGTAGGGCGCCAGATGGGCGCGCAGGTGGCGGAAGATCGACAGTGCTGTGTCTCGGTCGGGCGGATGGTTCCCCGCCAGTGAGATGAAGGCTTTCGGGATTGCGAGGCGGAGGGGGTCAGGTGAGGGGACGACGGCGGCTTCAGCGATCGCCGGGTGTTTGATCAGGACGCTTTCGAGCTCGAACGGGCTGATCCGGTAATCCGAGGCTTTGAACACGTCGTCGGCCCGGCCGACATAGGTGAAATAGCCGTCGGCGTCGCGCATCGCCACGTCGCCGGTGCGATAGGCGTCGCCGGCCAGCGGCAGAATGGCGCCGTCATCGCCCTGATAGCCCTGCATCAGCCCGAGTGGCGGCAGGTCGAGCGCGAGGCAAATTTCCGCTTCCTGCTGCTCCGCGCCCTCCGCGTCGAGCAGCTCGATGCGATACCCCGGCGCCGGCCGGCCCATCGCTGCCGGCTTAACGTGCTGTCCCGGAAAGTTGCCGATCTGCAAGGTCGTTTCGGTCTGGCCGTAGCCGTCGCGGATCGTCAGGTTCCACGCCGCCCTGACCCGCTCGATGATTTCGGGGTTGAGCGGCTCACCGGCGCCGACGACCTCCCTCAGGCTGACCTTCCACGCCGCCAGGTCCTGCTGGATCAGCATGCGCCAGACTGTGGGCGGGGCGCAGAACGTCGTCACACCGCAGCGCGCAATCGCATCGAGCAGGCCCGTAGCGCTGAAACGCGGCTGGTTCAGCATGAATACCGTTGCCGCCGCGTTCCACGGCGCGAAAAAGCAGCTCCAGGCGTGCTTGGCCCAGCCCGGCGAAGAGATATTGAGGTGGATGTCGCCCGGCCTCGCGCCGAGCCAGTACATCGTCGTCAGCAGCCCGACCGGATAGCTCTGATGGCTGTGCAAGACCAGCTTGGGCTTGGCCGTCGTACCCGAGGTGAAATAGAGCAACAGCGGGTCGCTCGCCCTGGTCTCGCCATCCGGAACGAACGCTGGCGGCGCGTCGTAACCCGCCTCCCAGCTATGCCAGCCGGGGGCCGCTCCGCCAACGGCGATCCTCGTGTAATCGCCGGGCAGATCGGCGAATTTGCCGGCGTTGTCGGCGCTGGCGACGACATGGCGGACCTGGCCGCGCGCGAAGCGGTCGACGAGATCGTCGCGGTTCAACAGGGTCGTCGCCGGGATGATCACGGCGCCCAATTTCATCGCCGCCAGCATGCATTCCCATAACGGAGCGACATTGCCGAGGATCATCAAGAGGCGGTCGCCGCGCCGTACGCCGAGCGCCCACAGATGATTGGCGACCCGGTTCGACCGTTCGGCGAGTTCGGCGAATGACAGTTTGGTTTCGCCCCCGCCCTCATCCACGATCCACAGACCCGGGCGATCATTGCCCTGCGCCATCGGGTCGAAATAATCGAGCGCCCAATTAAACCGATCGAGCACCGGCCAGCGGAAATCGCGATAGGCGCGTTCGTATTCCTCGCGATGAGCGAGCAGAAAGTCACGCGCTTCGATAAAAGCCGTCACCGACATGCCCGATCCTCCCGGAAGTTCGCCTTACGATCACGGTAATTCCAGCGTAAAACCGCAGTTAGAAGTCATCCAGCCATTTCCTGCACGATTTCGAGGATTTCGCGGCGGCGCGAGACCCGGTCGCCCCAGACGCGATCGAAATCGGCGATTAGCGGCTTAGTCCTGTCGGGCGCGGGCGCAGCTTCAGCCTGCTGCGGATCGTCGAATTCATAAAAAGCATAGTGGACTGCCGGATCGGTGCGGCTCCAGCAGCGCCAGCCCCACCGCGCTCCAAAGGTTTTGACCGCGAGCGGCAAGTGATCGGCCGCATACCAGTGATCGAACCGGTCCCTATCGGCCTTTTCAGTCACTTCTGCGCGGACTACCAGACAGCTCTTGACCATGATGTTCTCCTCCTGTCGATGGATTGATCGGCGAGTAAAGGCCTCTAATAGTAAAATCTTGACAGTTCTCACACGCTTTCAAATGTGCCGCGACCGAGAGGCCGCGATTGGAAGCTCAACGTCGGGCGCGGGATCGCATCCGCTACCGCCTTTGCCCTGCTTGCCGAAAGGGCTGCGCGGCGAGGTTGGAAGATCGCCGGTCCGGTTTGCCGGCGCGACGAGATTAAGCCTCAATTCGCGCGCAAGGACATGCCTATTATCAATTCTGCGCCTCCGCTCGCGGAAGCGCTGACGCAATTCGTGAAACAACGCTTGGTGAAGAGCATCCGCGATGGCATTGCCTGGGAGACAGGGTCTTTACGATCCGCGCAACGAGCACGACTCGTGCGGCGTAGGTTTCGTCGCCAACATAAGGGGACGAAAATCGCACGCCATCATCGAGCGCGGCCTGCAGATCCTGGTCAATCTTGATCATCGCGGTGCGGTCGGGGCCGATCCGTTGGTCGGCGACGGTGCCGGGTGCTTGATCCAGATGCCGGACGCGTTGCTGCGCGATTGGGCGCGCGCGCAGGCTCTCTCCTTACCGGCAGCTGGGCGCTATGCCGTCGCCATGTGCTTTCTGCCGCGCGACCAGGCAGCGCGTGATTTCGCAATTCGACATATCGAGCATTTCATCGAGGCCGAGGGGCAGTCGCTGATCGGCTGGCGTGTCGTACCGATCGACACCAACGGGCTCGGCGAGCGGGTGATCGAAACGATGCCGGCGATCCGCCAGGCGATTGTCGCCGCCGATCCGTCGCTCCCCGATCAGGATGCGTTCGAGCGCAAGATCCTGACGATCCGCAAACAGGCGCTGAACAGCGTCCTGGCGCTGGCCGAGCAGCACGGCGTGCCCGGTCTGCCCGAACTCTACATGCCGTCCTTCTCGACCCGCACCATCGTCTATAAGGGACTGTTGTTGGCGCCGCAAGTTGGCGGCTTTTATGAGGATCTGCGCAACCCGCTGACAGTCTCGGCGCTGGCTCTCGTCCATCAGAGGTTTTCGACCAACACCTTCCCGTCGTGGCGGCTGGCCCATCCGTATCGGTTTTTGTGCCACAACGGCGAGATCAACACCGTCCGCGGCAATGTCAATTGGATGCATGCCCGCCGCCAGGCGATGACCTCAGAGCTGCTGGGCGCCGATTTGGCCAAGATGGTTCCGCTGATCGGCCCGAACCAATCCGACACCGCCTGTATCGACAACGCACTGGAGTTGCTGGTCATTGGCGGCGGCTACTCGCTCGCCCACGCGATGATGATGCTGATCCCCGAGGCCTGGGCCGGCAACCCGCTGATGGAGCCGCAGCGGCGGGCTTTTTACGAATACCACGCGGCGTTGATGGAGCCGTGGGACGGTCCGGCGGCGATCGCCTTTACCGATGGCCGCCAGATCGGCGCCACCCTCGACCGCAATGGGCTCAGGCCCGCGCGCTATGTGATCACCGATGACGACCATGTGATTATGTCTTCGGAGGCGGGCGTATTGCCGGTGCCCGAGGAAAAGATCACTCGCAAATGGCGGCTCCAGCCGGGCAAGATGCTGCTGATCGACTTCGAAGAGGGGCGGATCGTCGACGACGAGGAGATCAAGCGCAAACTCGCCGCCGAGCACCCGTATGAAGCTTGGCTGCAGGCGACGCAGTTCAAGCTTGCCGAGCTGCCGGAATTGTCGGGAGAGCATGCTGGAAAGGCCTCTGGGGTGTCGGCGCGGCCTAACGACCCCACGACGCATCTCAATCAGCAACAGGCGTTCGGCTATACCCAAGAAGACATCCAGTTCTTTTTGGAGCCGATGGCGCGCGATGCCGACGACCCGGTCGGCTCGATGGGCACCGACACCCCGATCGCTGCGCTGTCGACTAAGCCCAAACTGCTCTACAATTACTTCAAGCAGAACTTCGCGCAGGTCACCAATCCGCCGATCGACCCGATCCGCGAGGAGCTGGTGATGTCGCTGGTCTCAATGATCGGACCGCGGCCGAACTTGTTGGGCCACGAAGCCGGTACGCATCATCGGCTGGAGGTATCTCAGCCGATCCTGACCGATGGCGATCTGCAGAAGATCCATGCGATCGAGACACTGGTTCCGGCATTCCGCACCGATACGCTGGACGCCACTTGGCCGGCGGCTGAGGGCGCCGACGGCATGGCGCCGGCCCTCGAGCGGCTGTGCCGCGAGGCCACCGAGGCCGTAGAGGCCGGTCACAACATCCTGATCCTGTCCGACCGCGCAACCTCGGCCGAGCGGGTGCCGATCCCGGCATTGCTGGCCACCTCTGCAGTGCACCATCACCTGATCCGACGGGGCCACCGCACCTTGACCGGGATCGTCGTCGAGACCGGCGAGGCCCGCGAGGTCCATCATTTCTGCGCGCTCGCCGGCTATGGCGCCGAAGCGATCAATCCCTATCTCGCCTTTGCGACGATCGAGCAGATCCGGATAGAGAACGGGCTCGCGCTCAGCGCCGAAGCCGTGCAGAAAAATTATTTGAAGGCGCTAGGCAAAGGCATCCTCAAGGTCATGTCCAAAATGGGCATTTCGACCTACCAGTCCTATTGCGGTGCGCAGATCTTCGACGCGGTCGGACTGGCCACGAGTTTTGTCGACAAATATTTCACCGGTACTGTGACGACGATCGAGGGAGTCGGTTGGCGCGAGATCGCCCAGGAAGCGGTCGAGCGCCATCGCCACGCCTATGGCGATGACCCGATTTACCATGAGCTGCTCGATGTCGGCGGCGATTATGCATTTCGCCTGCGCGGCGAGGACCACGCCTGGACGCCGCAGTCGGTGGCTCGGCTGCAGCACGCGGTGCGGGGCAATTCGCTCGACGAGTACCGGGCCTATGCCGCGACGATTAACGACCAGAGTGAGCGCCCGCTGACCATCCGCGGACTGATGTCACTCGACTTCGCGCCCGGAGCCGGTGCCGCTCGACGAGGTCGAACCGGCGGCCGAGATCGTCAAACGTTTTGCGACCGGAGCGATGAGCTTTGGCTCGATCAGCCGCGAGGCGCACACCACACTCGCGATTGCGATGAACCGCATCGGCGGCAAATCCAACACCGGCGAGGGCGGCGAGGAGGCCGAGCGGTTCAAGCCGCTTGAAAACGGCGATTCGAAGCGCTCGGCGATCAAGCAGGTGGCCTCGGGCCGGTTCGGCGTCACCACCGAATACCTGGTCAACGCCGATGTTCTGCAGATCAAGATGGCGCAAGGGGCGAAGCCCGGCGAAGGCGGACAATTGCCCGGCCACAAGGTTGACAAGGCGATCGCCAAGGTCCGGCATTCGACACCGGGGGTCGGGCTGATCTCGCCGCCGCCGCACCACGATATCTACTCGATCGAGGATCTAGCGCAACTGATCCACGATCTGAAGAACGCCAATCCGCAGGCCGCCGTGTCGGTCAAGCTGGTTTCCGAGGTCGGGGTCGGCACGGTCGCAGCCGGGGTGAGCAAGGCGCGCGCCGACCATGTGACGATCGCCGGGTTCGAGGGCGGCACGGGCGCGAGCCCTTTGACCTCGCTAACCCATGCCGGCTCGCCCTGGGAAATCGGCCTCGCCGAGACCCAGCAAACCTTGGTGCTGAACGGCTTGCGCGGGCGCATCGCGGTGCAGGTCGATGGCGGTTTGCGGACAGGCCGAGATGTCGTCGTTGCGGCGCTGATCGGCGCCGACGAGTTCGGTTTCTCGACGGCTCCGCTGATTGCCAGCGGTTGCGTTATGATGCGTAAATGTCATCTCAATACCTGCCCGGTCGGCATCGCCACCCAGGACCCGGTGTTGCGCGAGCGCTTTACTGGCCAGCCCGAGCACGTAATCAACTATTTCTTCTTTGTCGCCGAAGAAGTGCGCGAGTTGATGGCGCGGCTTGGTTTCCGCAAATTCAGCGACATGATCGGCCGCACCGACCGCCTCGACATGGTCCCGGCGATCGAACACTGGAAGGCCAGAGGCATCGATCTTTCGCGCCTGCTTCACTATATGGCGCCCAAGCCGGGGGTGGCGGTCTACAATTGCGAACGGCAGGACCATCATGTCGACAAGGCGCTCGACAACGAGCTGATCGCGGCGGCGCAATCGGCACTGGACGCCCGCGAACCGGTGCGGATCGAGCGCCCGATCCGCAACGTCCATCGCACCGTCGGCGCGATGTTGTCGGGCCAGGTGGCACAGCGCTATGGCCACGCTGGTCTGCCGCAAGACATGATCTGGGCGAGCTTTCGCGGAACCGCGGGACAGAGCTTCGGCGCCTTTCTTGCGCGCGGCGTTACGCTCGAGCTGTTCGGCGACGCCAACGACTATGTCGGCAAAGGGTTGTCGGGCGGCCGCTTGATCGTTCGCCAGCCGCCCGAAGCCATACGCGAGCCGACCGAAAACATTATCATCGGCAATACCGTGCTCTACGGGGCGATCGCAGGCGAGGCCTATTTCGAGGGCGTCGCCGGCGAGCGTTTTGCGGTGCGCAACTCGGGCGCGGTAGCGGTGGTCGAAGGCACCGGAGATCACGGCTGCGAATACATGACCGGCGGGGTCGTCGTTGTGATCGGCGGCACCGGGCGCAATTTTGCCGCCGGCATGTCGGGCGGGATCGCCTATGTCTGGGACCCGAAGGCCCGTTTTCCCAGCCTATGCAATCTTGCGACGGTCGGTCTCGAAGCCGTCACCGGCCCCGATCCGGGCGAGAACGAGGACCCCGATCGGCCGCACCAGCGTTCGCCGAGTGTCGAGGACGCGGGCATGGGCGATTTCTTGAGATTCGATGCGGCGCGTCTGCGCATCCTGCTCGAACGCCATCATCTGCTGACCGGCAGTGCGCGCGCCCGTGCGCTGCTCGAAGACTGGGACAATGCGCTAGGCTGTTTCGTCAAGGTGATGCCTAGGGACTATCGACGTGCGCTGCTCGAAATGCAGGCCGAGCGCCAGACCGTCCGCACGGAAGCCGCCGAATGACGTCGAATTTCGTCCACCTCCCGTCGTCCCGGCGGAGGCCAGGACCTGTTCTGACATGGGCATCGGCTTTCGCCGGTGTGACATCCTCTCATGGCTAGGCCGACCGGCTTTCTCGAGATCGAGCGGCGCGACCGGCCCTACGAGAAACCCGACATCCGTCGGCGCGGCTGGCACGAGTTCGTCAAGCCATTGCCGGAACCGGAGACTCGCAAGCAGGCGGCGCGCTGCATGGATTGTGGCATCCCGTTCTGTCATGACGGCTGCCCGGTCAACAATCTGATCCCCGACTGGAACAATTTGGTCTATCGCGATCAGTGGCTGGCGGCACTGAAGACGCTGCACTCGACAAATAACTTTCCGGAATTCACCGGCCGTGTCTGCCCGGCGCCCTGCGAGGCATCCTGCACGCTGAACATCGACGACAATCCGGTCACGATCAAGACGATCGAATGCGCGATCGTCGACCGCGGCTGGCAGGAGGGATGGATCGAGCCGGTGCTTCCGCCGCGGCGGACCGGCAAGCGCGTCGCCGTCATCGGGTCGGGGCCGGCGGGGCTGGCCTGCGCACAGCAGCTGGCGCGCGCCGGGCACGCAGTGACGGTGTTCGAAAAGAGTGATCGCATCGGCGGCCTGCTGCGCTACGGCATCCCCGATTTCAAGATGGACAAGTCGCTGATCGACCGGCGTGTCGCGCAAATGCAGGCCGAAGGGGTTGCCTTTCGTACCGAGGTCGAAATCGGGGTCGATCTGGCGATGGCCTCGCTGGCTGAGGAATTTGACGCCGTCGCAATGACCGGCGGCGCCGCGGCGCCGCGTGACCTCGAAGTGCCGGGACGCGCACTGGACGGCATACACTTCGCAATGGACTTCTTGCCGCAGCAGAACAAACGCAATGCCGGCGACAGCGAGGAGCGGGCAGCTCCCAATGGAACCATCACGGCCGCCGGCAAACATGTTGTCGTAATTGGTGGCGGCGACACCGGATCGGATTGCATCGGCACCTCTGTGCGCCATGGGGCGGCATCGATCACCCAGCTCGAAATCCTGCCGAAGCCGCCCGAACGCGAGAACAAGGCGCTAACCTGGCCCGATTGGCCATTGAAATTGCGTACCTCGTCCTCACAGGAGGAAGGCTGCGAGCGCGACTGGTCGGTATTGACCAAGCGGGCGATCCCCGGGTCAGGCTGGGGAACCTCGGACGGCCGAGTCACTGCGCTCGAATGCGTGCGCGTCGAATGGGTTAAGAGCCCCGACGGCCGCTTCGTGATGCAGGAAATCCCGGACAGCGCCTTTACACTGAAGACCGATCTCGTGCTACTGGCGATGGGGTTCATGGGGCCGCATAAGCCGGGGATGGTTGAGCAGTCCGGCGTCGCCCTGGACCCCCGCGGCAACGTCGGGGCGAATACCGTCGACTACCGCACCTCCGTCCCCAAGCTGTTTGCCGCCGGAGATATGCGCCGCGGTCAGTCCCTCGTCGTGTGGGCGATCCGCGAAGGCCGCCAATGCGCCCGCGCTATCGACGAGTTCCTGATGGGAACCAGCCTGTTGCCGCGGTAATTGCGCCGAGGCTTCCCTTCCCCGGCGCGACGCCAGCATAAGAGGGGTTATGGCTTGGCATCGGGGAAGGTGATGTCGACGCGACCCTGTGGGGGGTTTTCCGGCGCTTTTGCCGCGGCGATCTCGGCGTCCCGGTGCTGCCGGTAAATGCTGCGCAGCTCGGCATAATAATCGAGCGAGTTACGCTCCAATTCGTCGAGATCCTTGAGGTGCTGCGCGCGGCTGTCGACCACATTGGCGCCCGTAGCGGCGGCGCTCGCATAGGTCGCAGGCGCACCGCCGAGGAAGGTCAGCGGGTTCAGCGCCAGGTCGACCGCGGTACCCAGCGCATCGCGCGGATTTGACGGGCCGAGCAGCGGCAATTCAACAAAGGGCCCCTCGCCGACTCCCCAGACGGCGAGCGTCTGGCCGAAATCGGCGCTGTGCAGCGGCAGCCCCCACTTCTTTGCGACATCGACGATGCCGCCTGCGCCTACGGTAGTGTTGACCGCCAGCCGCCGAACCGATTGCCATGCCTGCGCAATATGCCCCTGCAACAGATCGTTGACCGTGATCGCCGGTTCCTTGAGATTCTGCACGACGTTGGCAACGCCTTGGCGAACAGGCTGCGGCACGTGGTCGACATAGGCCTGCGCTACCGGGCGCATAACCGCATGATCGGCGGCGAGATTGGCCTTGAAGATCGCTCGATTGACCGGCTCGCCGGGGTCGTTGACGGTGTCGGTATCGGTCGCGGCCCGTGCGCCGTCCGACCGAGCGGCACAGCCAGCGCAGCAGCCGAGCAGAAAGCCGAGCACAGCCGCGGTCGTCGCGCGTTGTACCGCGTTGCGGTGGGCCCGCCTGCCGGCGCCGTTATTGCGTCCAGACACTATACCCAACTCCATCAGCCCTGCCGCCTACGGGTGGTGAGAGGCTCGCCATAAATATCCGGGTTGCCGCAAATAACCATGCCAGCCCGCGTTTCGAGCAAGTCCATGTCTTGGCTTTTGGGTTTTTTGTTGACCTTGATCAACGCGCGACGGCAGCTTTCTGCCGAAAATTCAGCTTGGTCGCGGTGGAGAACAGGAATGTCGATGTCGTTGAAGGTGATGGTTCTGATCGTCGCGCTGATGGCGTGGCTGCCGGCCGAGGCGCAGTTTTTGGGGCTCGGTCTCGAATTGAACATCGAGCTGACCAAAAACGACCTCGCAATCATTCACCGCGTTGTCGACGAGCAGGTCCACGGCAAAGCCGTCGGCACGACCGCTTCATGGAGCAATTCCGAATCAGGCAATTACGGGAGCATAAAGCTGCTCAAAAAGTACAGCGCCAACGGCCGGCCTTGCGAATCCGTCGGATATACGTTGGCGACGCGAAAGATGGCGACGTCACCCGAGCACTACATGCTGAATAGCTGCCTGCTGCCCGACGGAAGCTGGCGGATCTCGTAAGTATGGGCGGCGCGGCTAAAATATCGGATCCTAAATGACAGAGTGGACCGAGACCTATCGCGGCACCGTGGCGCCTTGGGAATGCGACGTCACCGAACATTTTACGATTGCCTGTTATTTTGATCGGGTTGATCAGGCCGCCGCGAACATTGCCGAAACCCTCGGCGTCGCCGACAGTCTGGGCAGCGGCAGCTTCGCTCGCCAGTTCAACCTCCGCTTTACTCGAGAGCTGCGCGCTGGCGACAGCTTTCATGTCGAGAGCGCTGCGATCGGGCTCGACCCGGGCTTGCGGCTCGGGCACCGCGTCGTCGATTCGGCGAACGGCGACCGGGTGACATGGATCGAGGAGGCGTGGGACGTGCCGCCCGCCTTGCTGACGACTGAACGGCGCGATGTGATCGCGCGGCGGCTGGCGACTTGGGAAGGGCCGGCGTCGGAGGCGCGCCCCGAGCCGCGGACAATGGCCGGCGCCGTTCCAAGTGCGCGCGGCCGGGTCAAACCTACGGATCTCGACGAATTCGGGCGTTTCTCCCTCGCCGCCTATATCCACCGATTTACCGATGCGTTGCTGCAGGCGGCGGCGGCGATTGGCATGACCACCGAGTATATAAAGACGCAGCGCCGCGGCTTCTCGACCTTTGAGCTCGCCCTGCGGATCACCGACGCGCCGAGGCTGGGGGCGCCGTATTTGGTCGAAACCGGGATCGCCCATCTCGGCAGCTCCTCGATCCGCTTTCTCCATCGCATGTCCGATCCGCGCAGTGGCGCGGAGTTCGCGCAGCTCGGCCAGTTCGGGGTGCAACTTGACCTCGATGCGCGGCGGCCGGCGCCGTTGTTGGATGAGATCCGCGCGCGGGCGGCGCCGCTGCTACTTGCGTTTGACTGATTGGTCGCGGTCGGTTGCAAGCATCGGTCTCATGCCATAACGACGCCGTCGACGATCGCCAAATAATGGCAGGTCGCCCCAGCCAGGACAAAGGCGTGCCAGATCGCGCTGTGAAACGGCAGTCGCCGCCAGAGATAGAACATGACGCCGATCGAATATAGCACGCCGCCGGCGACGATCCTCAGACCCGTCACGGGCGAGATCGACGGCACGAGTGCGGCCGCGCCGACCCAGCCGAGGACCAGATAGGGGGGTGCTGATCGGCGGGCGCTGCCGATCGGCAAGCGCAGCTTGACGACGATTTCGATCGCCGCAGCAGCCCAGATCGCCGCGGTCATGGCAACGCCAGAGGCCACGTCGCCGCGGCTGAGCGCAAACGGCGTCACGGTGCCGGCGATCATCGCGAAGATCGCTGAGTGGTCGAGGCGGCGCAAAAGCCGGCGGCGCGGCCAGCAAGTGGTGGCGTGGTAGGCGAGCGAACTTCCGAGCATCGCCAGCAGCCCGACGACATAGATGATGAGGCCGAGGACAATCCGGGCGTCGCATCTGGCAAATGCCAGCGCCAGAAGTGCGACCGCGCCGCCCGCACCGAGCAGGAAGCCGCAGACCAGAACGCACAGATCAGCCCGACGCTCGGCCGGGCGGCGAGGTGGTGCCGTCATCGCCGGCAGGGTCATCGCCGCGCTGTTGATTGCCGCGGTGCGCGATCTTGAACCGCAAGTCGGACGTTGGCCGGCAAGTGCCCGGCTGGATAAGCTTTAATGCGTATCGCTCTGCGGCTCCAGCGACCAGTAGTAGCCGACCGTCGGCACGCGGGCCATCGAACTGTACCCGGCGATCGGACCCGTGTAGGTGGTTATCGGCGGCGCTTCGAGCGTGCTGGTCGTCGGCTTCGCGGCCGCCGGCTCTTCGCTGACGATCTGTTTGGAAATGTCCGGAACCGAGCTGAAGTTGACGGTCGCGGGCAGGCCGAGGCAGTTGGCGTGCTTTTTTGTGCCGCATGATGCGGCATCGCCGGGGCTCGTCACCGAAGCGGCGCCGATGGCGAGGGTCACAGCGGTCAAGACCCAAAACTTCATCTGAGCGTGCCGCGTTGGAAAAGCATCCGCAACAACTGTGCCAAATCGTTAACGCCGTGTCCAGCCCTCGATCGCACGCAAGAGCAGCGCACCAGCCTCATTCGGCGTCGGGCTGCTTTGCCGGGTGGCCGATGCGGACGCGGAAGCTCGCCTGCGAGCGGTAATAAGTGTAGAGCTTCACCTTAAGTTCTTCCATTGGCTTGTCGATCCGGTCCAGTCGAACCGCTTGCAAAACGAGTTCGCTAGGATCGGTAATGTTCTCGCCCGTGGTCGCGTTCTTTCGCCCTTTCGGGTGTCGATCGCACCCCGCGGCTGTATTTGACCCAGGCGGCGGCAAACACGATGCCTGCACCGGGAGGGCCTCAGCGAACCGCGCGATAGAATCGGAGCCACTTGATGGAACGCATCGACCTTCGTTCGGATACGGTAACCCTTCCGTCAGCCGACATGCGGCGAGCGATGGCGGCCGCGCCGGTCGGCGACGACCAGTATGGCGAGGACCCGTCGGTCAACCGGTTGCAAGAGCGGATCGCCGAGTTGCTGGGCAAGGAAGCGGCGCTGTTTGTGCCGAGCGGGACGATGGCAAATCAGATCGGCCTCAAAGTTCTGACCCGGCCGGGCGACGAGGTTGTGCTTGGTCACGAGGCGCATATTGTCTGGCATGAATCGGGCGCCGGCGCGGCCAATTCAGGCGTGCAGTTCACTCCGGTCGGCAGCGGCGGTCTCTTTACCGCAGCCGATCTGCGCGCCGCCCATAAGCCGCCAGGGCATATCGTTTTTCCGCCGACGACGTTGGTCGCGATCGAGAACACCCATAATCGCGGCGGCGGCGTGGTTTTTCCCCAGCAGGATGCGGTGGCGGTTTGCACCACCGCGCGCGAACTGGCGATGGCGAGCTATCTCGACGGCGCACGGCTGTTCAATGCCGCCGCGGCGTCGGGCCGGAAGCTGACTGAGTTGGCGGAGCCGTTCGATCTCGTCTCGGTGGCCCTGTCGAAGGGGCTCGGCTGCCCGGTTGGCAGCGTGCTTGCCGGAAAGCGGGCAGAGATCGCCCACGCCCACCGCGCGCGGCGCATGTTCGGCGGGGCGATGCGGCAGGCCGGTATTCTCGCCGCAGCCGGGCTGTGGGCACTCGATCACAACATCGACCGGCTCGCCGAAGACCACGCCAATGCCCGGCTGCTGGCCGAGCGGCTGGCCGGGTTGCGCGGCGTCGAGCTCGATCTCGCGACCGTGCAAAGCAATATCGTGATCTTTCATTTGGCCAAGGACATGCCCGACGCGGCAACGATTGTAGCCCGGGCGCGCGATGGGGGCGTGCTGGTCTCGGCCTTTGCCGCGGGCACGGTACGCGCCGTCACCCATCTCGACGTGAGTCGCGATCAATGCCGCCGCGCCGCCGACCTTCTCGCCGCAATCATTGAGCGGGGTTGAGATCCGGGTTGCGTTTGCGCAGCAGGTATTTCTGTTCGCCGGTCAGCACCAGCTCGCCCTTCTGGTTGTGCATGGTGACGGCGACCGAGACGATCCCGGTGGTGCGCTGCGGGGTCAGCGCCGCGATCTGCAGCATCGGGTAGAGTGTGTCGCCGGCATAGACCGGCTTCAGAAATTTCGAAGATTGCTCGATGAACCCCAAAAGCGCGTCGCCAATCGCATGGGCAAAGGTGCCGGCGCCGGTGGCCGTGAAGCAGAGAATCTGGAAGCCATGGGCGAGCGGCGCCGGATAGCCGCGCTCGCGGCAATATTCGACATCGTAATGGATCGGGTGATTGTCGGCCGAAACGGTCTGGAACGCGGCGAAATGCGCCTCGGTCATAGTGCGGCTCGGGATCGCGAAGCGCTCGCCGATGGTGAGGTCCTCGAACCAGCGATTGTTGGCAAGCCGGTGCCGATGACGATCGAACCCCGCGCTCATGGCGATACCGAAAGGCGCAGCACGCCTTCGGCGACGAGCCGCTCGATCGCCGTGGTATTGATGCCGAGCTCGGCGAGGATCTCGCGCCCATGCTCGCCGATATCAGGGGCCGGCATCAACCCGGCATCGGCCTCCACCGAAATCCCGGGGGTTCGTGGGGTGCGGAACTGTCCCATGCCGGGCTGGTCGACAGCAATCGCCCCGCCGGTGGCCACGACATGCGGATCGGTGAGCCAGTCATCAAAGCTGTTGACCCGGTCGGCGAGAATATCGGCGGCGCGCATTCGCGCGAGCCAGCCGGCGGTAGTGTCGGTCGGGAAGATCGCGCCGAGAATTTCGCCGAGTGGCGCGGCATGGCGGGCGCGGGCTGCGAAATCGGCAAAGCGCGGATCGGCGGCGAGATCGGGCCGGCCGAGCGCGCCTGCGAGACGGGCGAACTGCTCCTCCTTGACCAAAGCGATCATGATCCAGCCATCACCGGTTTGATAGGCGCCGGTGGGGACGTTCAATGCCCTTGGCGCCCCGCCTTCGAGGATGTGCTCGGTAAGCTTGTGGCCGAGAATCGCCGCTGCACATTGCGTCAGACTGACCTCGATCCGCCGGCCCCGGCCGCTGCGCTCGCGCGCATAGAGCGCCACCCCGACCGCCTGCGCAGCGTACAGGCCCGTCAACGTGTCAACGATGATTGCACCGACCCGGTGAGGCGCGCCGTCATTGCCGAGATTGGCCGACATCAATCCGGAAAAAGCCTGCGCCACCGAGTCGGTACAGGGAACCGACGCGTAAGGTCCATCTTGGCCGAAGCCGCTGACCGACAGATACAGCAGGCGCTGATTGCGCGCACTGAGCGCGTCGTAGCCGAGGCCGAGCCGATCCGCCACACCCGGCCGAAAGCCCTCAATGACGATGTCGGCGCTGTCTGCGAGCGCTAACGCGATTTCGCGCGCCGCCGGAGATCTGAGGTCGAGCGCGAGGCTGCGCTTGCCGCGGTTGTAATGCACCGACATGGCGGTGTGGTCGCCATATTGCGTGCCGAGGCCGCGCGACCAGTCGCCGGCGAGGGGTTCGAGCTTGACGATTTCGGCCCCGTGCATCGCCAGCAGCATCGCGCAATAGGGTGCGGCCACCCCCTGCCCCAGATCGAGCACCCGCAACCCGCTATAGGCGCCTTCGACATTCATTCCGGACCTCACGTGCCGCTTCCGATAGGTGCTACTCTACAAGCTCGGGCCGCACAGATCGAGGCCGCCGGTTGAGCGCGGAATGGGCATGAAACACGCTGGCACAGGCGCACTGGAGGCGCTGAACGATTTGCTGATGAGCCTCAGGGCGCGGGCTGAGCTTGTCGAGAGGCGGCCCGGAATATTTTATGTCAGAGGCAGGGCTTTTCTGCATTTTCATGAAGACCGCACCGGTCTCTTCGCAGACTTGCGGGATGGCGGCGACTGGCGGCGATTGCCGGCGAACGACCCCGACGAACGCGCCAATCTCCTGGCTGTCATTGACCGGATGCTTCAAGCAAGAAGCAGAGCAGGCGCCTGAGCGCGAGCGCGACGGCAGCTTACCGATTCTGTCTATCGCCCGCGCCACACCGAGATGCATTGGGATGCCGCCTGCTCCGCGCGCTGGTCGATCTCTGCGTCGGACAGGGTGTGCTGAGCGGGTGGTCGATGACGACCGGCGCGAGGTCGGGCATGCCGAGCGCGTCGCGCTGCATCTCGGGCCTCGTGCAGAAATTCGGTGGTGACGATAACCGCCGTCGGGCGGCCCAGGGCTTCGAGACTGACACCGTCATGCGTACAGCACGATGTGCACGACCCTCAATCGCCGATCGCGGTCAGAACGATGTCGTTGCTCGCCGCGATCGCTTCGATCAGCGCCGGGTCGGCATCCTTCGAAAAGCTTTCCTTGCGGTAGTAGTTGACCGCGGCAAATGTCGCCTGCCCCAAGCCGCGCCACCGTCTTGCGCAACAGCCGGTTGGCGTTCCATTTGGTGTTGTCGAGCACGCCCAGCCGCAGCCCATTCAGATCGCCGGCGCGCGGCGCCAGCGCCACCAGCTCGGCCTCGACCACGCCCGCGCGGGTCGAAGACGATGGCGTCGGGCTTGTTGGTCATCGCTGAAATCTCCCGTCTTACAGATAACACGTCCCGTCGACGCAAACCGGCTCCACGCCCGATGGCCGCGTCGCCCTCGATCCCCCGCAAGACCGGCGACGACATATGGCCCCAGCCGGGGATGAAGGCCGAAAACCGGCCGGCCGCGCCGCCGATCACGAACAAATGGATGTGGTCGGGGCTCGGCACGACCGGGATGCGCGAACCTTGCTCGCGCTTGTACCAGCGCGGCAGATTGCGGTTGTAGACCTTGCCGTAGCGGTGGTCGAAGGCGAGCTCGCGAGAACAGATTGTAGGCGTTCATGTGCAGATAGCTGCGCACGTCGTGCCGGGTCCAGCCTTTGCCGGCGATCGTGCGGGCATGCTCGGGCCCGATGACCACGGCGCAATGGCCGCTCGACACGGCGTTGTTGTTGGCGATCGTGCTCATCGCCGAACAGATGCTGTCGAGGATGCCCTCGGGGTCATCGGCGACGTGATTGGTGACGCTGTGCGGCGGCTCGGCGGCGATCACGAAGACGGTCGAATCCTCGGCGCGCAAACCCCTTTTCGACGTGATAGGGCGCCAACGGGCTCGTCGGCCTCGTTCTCGGCGACGCAATAGGTGTATTTGCCGGGGTGGCCCAGGGTCGATCTTGTCGAGATCGCCCGGCCAGCCGCCGCCGACATTGAGCAGGATGAGCCGGATCGCCCGGCCGATCGTGGCATTGGCGCGGTTGCCCGAGCCGAACGCGTTGCCGCCGCCATTCATGCCGATCGCGCGCGCCAGCGGCCCGTTGACGATCAGCAGCGGCCCGGCCATGTGCGTCGTCGCCTGCACGCCGTTGAGGTTGAACGCCTTCGCCGTCAGCGCCAGCATCGCCGCGCGCACGACCGGCGCGTATTCGGGCTTGCAGCCGGCCATCACCATGTTGATCGCCAGCACCTCGCGGGTCAGGCTGCCGTGGCGCGGCGGCACCTTGCATTCGACGAGATCGCGGCTCGCCGCCGAGCGCGGCGATGCAGGCGGCGACCTTGCTCGCGGGTCGGCGGCACCACCGGCAACCCGTCGGTCCAGCCCTGCTCGAAATACCATTCGACGAGATCCGTCCCGGCCGGCGCGCGTCCGGTGCTTGCTTCTCCCGTCTTGGCCACCCTCACCTTGGTCGGCGCCATGCCTTTCCCTATCCGCCCGTTTGCACGCCCCCGGCGACCCATATCTCGCCGCGCTTGCGGTAACGCTTTTTGACCGCGGCCCAGGCGACCGAAAAGCGATTTCCTCGCGCTCGTTGAAGCCGCGATCGGCATAAGTCTGCCAGGCATTGTTGAACGCGGACAGAAAGATCTCTTGGCCATGCAACGGCAGACGGCGCACCGCCGGCGGCAGCTGGGAAGTAGTGACGTAGGGCATTTGCCGCCTCCAGCGAATTTCGCCGCTGTCGCCGACCGCGGCGTTCGTCGGTTGTTGGATTTTATGGCGTCCCCTACCGGATTTCGAACCGGTGTTGCCGCCGTGAGAGATACGCTAAACTGTGCAAGAGTGTCTAAATCCGTAGCACATAGGCATCTGATATAACATTATTATATGCATTCCTGTCTACGCTTGTCGAATGCCGTCTAGCCACATATATTGGACAGTTGTTGGACACGCCGTTTCCGGAGTGCGCGGCGGTGTAGCGGAGGAGCGGGGATGGCTCGCACAGTTCGAGATACGAATTTAGGCACCCGTTCGGGGCGTCTCAGCCTCGCGCAGAGCGGTAAGCCTCATTACCGGGCGATCGATCCCGGCCTTCACATTGGCTATCGCAAGGGCAGGGACGGCGGCAAGTGGGTGATGCGCCGTTATATCGAAGATGGCCGGTACGAAGTCGAGACGATCGCGACGGCCGACGACAAGGCCGACGCCGATGGTGTTGCTGTTCTCGACTTCAAACAGGCGCAAGCTCGTATCCGTGAGATGCACGTCGAGCGGATCAGGGTCGCGCAGGGCTTCCCGGCCGCCGACGGTGCTTACACGGTCCGGCGCTGCATCGAGGAATATCTCAATTTTCTCGATCGGAACCGCAAATCCGCGCGGGATGCCCGCTATCGAGCCGAGGCTCTAATCCTCCCGACGCTCGGCAATCTCCCATGCGTCGATCTGACAACCGGCATGCTGCGCAAATGGCTCGAAACCGCGGGCAAGTCGGCGCCGCGGCTACGGACCCGCAAAGGCGAAAAGCAGAAATATCGCATCATGGAAGATGACGACGAGGCTTGCCGACAGCGGCGAGCGACGGCGAATCGGGTGCTGACGATCCTGAGGGCCGCGCTTAATCGGGCGTGGCGCGAAGGCAAGATATCAAGCGATGACGCTTGGCGCCGAGTCGAGCCATTCGCAGAAGCCGACGCCGCGCGTGTGCGCTATCTGACGATCGAGGAATGCCGGCGGCTGATCAATGCCAGCCAAAGCGAGTTTCGTGATCTGGTTCGTGCCGCACTACTGACCGGCTGCCGCTTTGGCGAACTCGCCGCGCTGCAGGTGCGCGACTTCAACCACGACGCCGGGACCGTGCATATCCGGACAAGCAAGAGCGGCAAGGCGCGCCACGTCGTGCTGCACGACGAAGGGGTAGAGCTCTTCGCCAGGCTTGCGGCGGGCCGACCCGGTCTCGAGCTGATGCTGCGCAAGCCCGACCGCGACCGCTGGGGCAAGAGCAACCAAGGGCGCCCGATGGCGGAGGCATGCGTCCGCGCCAAGATCGAACCGCCGGCGAATTTTCATTGCCTGCGTCATTCATACGCGAGCCATTCGGTTATGGCGGGCGCGCCGCTGATCGTAGTCGCGCGCAACCTCGGCCACGCCGACACACGCATGGTCGAAAAGCACTATGGACACCTGTCGAAAAGCTACATCGCCGATGCGATTCGGGCGGCGGCGCCACGTTTCGAGACGGTCGGCATAGATACCAAGGTGACCGCGATAGGGAGTCGGCGATGATGGAGATCCACGATCTCTCGCCGACGCGCTTCGCCCTCGAGCGGCTGTATCGACGCTTCCCCGCTGACCAACGTCGAGAACCAGAAACTGGAGACATGCGCCGTCTGCGCAAATTGCTGTCAGCGACGGGCGGGGATGTCTCAGAATTGATGCGCTGGGCGGAAGCGGTGCGCGACACTGATGATGAGGATGCCGCTTTAGCCGCCTACCGAGCGCGCCAAGAATGGGCGGCACTGATGGCAATCGATCGCCGGAATTCTGCCGCGCGCCGACTTGCCGAAGCCCAATTTCTGGACCGGCTGCGCCGCATGCTGGCCGACCAGGCTAAGCGCAAGGGCCCGCGCGGGGACCGTTATGGGGTTCGCGATTTCTGGATCGTGTACATGGCCGAGCAGAGACGCAACTCTCCAGAGAGGTATTATCTATCAGTCAAAGAACGGATCCGTGAAGTGGTGCGGGAGAACTGGACCGCGGAGTTGGGCATTTCCGAAGACGCGGTGGTGGCGCGGGTGTTCGGCCGATTGCGACGACAACCTTATGGTCGTAACTCGTTGCCCGCCGAATTTGCTTGGTCCCCTCTGGCAAAAATGGTGGCCTCCCGGCGACGTGGAGTTAAAAAATTTGGCCGTCCGCGCACAAAGACTGACCCCGACTAAGTAACTCGACTGCCCGATGCGACAGCGCTATCTCCGGCCCTCGTCAATAATAGACGAGGTAAATCATGGAACGGCGCTCGTATACGATCCAAGAGTGGTGTTATAAGCGCCGCGTCTGCCGCGCGACTTTCTACAATCTCCTTAAGCGCGGCAAAGCTCCGCGCATTATGAAGGTCGGCGCCAGGACTCGGATCAGTCACGAGGCCGACGAGGACTGGCAGCGTGAACGGGAAGCCGAAGTCGGCGCTGCCATTCCCTACGCGCCGGGGGACGTCAGCGCATTCACCGAGGCAAATCGGCAGACCGTCTCAACTCAAGACGGGCAGGCGGCGTGAAATGTCGTCTGCGCTACCGGCGCGCCGGAACTTTCTGACACCGGCCGATCACGGACTGATCCTGCACGACGGAGGACGAGGGTTCATCACGATCGCTCAGCGAGTCGGCGGGTCGTGGCGAGAGCGAGGGATTCGCGTAGCCGATCTTGACTATTTCCTGCGGCAGATCGACCCCGCGCTCGACAGTTACATCAGCCAAAATCGCTTTTTTTGCCCTGCCGGCGAATAGCATATCTCCTACAGGCCGACGCGCTTTTCGCAGATCTGGATTACTACAACACCGCGTTCGGTGGTCATCATCCGCGGCACATCCTTGACCTAGCGCTGAGGCTCCTCGACGAGGCGAATATACCGGCTGCTACATTCGCGACGACCACCGGCCGCGGGCTTGCTCTCGTCTGGCTGCACACTCCTATACCGCGCCGAGCGCTGCCCCGCTGGAAGGCATGTCAGGGGATTATCTACAACGTGCTCAGGACGCTCGGCGCCGACGCGAACGCGCGAGATGCTGCCCGCGTACTTCGGCTTGTCGGCACCCGCAACAGTCGATCAGGAACGATGGTCGAGACGATCGCGGAAGTCGGCGATATTTGGGATTTCGACACGCTCGCGTTGGAAATCCTCCCGATCACCCGTGACGAGATTCGGATTAACCGCCGTCGGCGCAACGATGCGAGCGGCCGGAAATTCGCTCCGCCCGCCGGATTCAGCGCGGCAAGCCTTTGGGCCAGCCGGCTCGACGATTTCCAGAAGCTAATTACCCATCGCTATGGCGCGCTAACGCTGCCGAGCGGCGAGCGCGATCACCTGATGCTGCTCTATGGGATTGGAATGAGCTACCTCGTCGACAACCCTGAACGACTGCGCCAGGAGATGTTTAGCATCGCCAACGACGTCTGTGGCTGGCCGGAGCATGAGGTCAGATCGCGCCTGTCGAGTGTGTTCTCGCGCGCGGACGCGGCATTCCGCGGTGAGCGGCTCAAGTACCTCGGCGCGCAACTAGATCCACGCTACCGTTACAAGGATTCCACGCTGATCGAGCTGCTCGGCGTCAGGGAGCAGGAGATGCGCGTGCTCGGCCTTCGCCACTTGGTCACTGAGGAAATCAAGCGCGAGCGCGACCGCCGACGAAAGATCGCAGAACGCCGAGTGGGCGGTGCCGTTTCTCGCGAGATCTATCTCGCCGATAGCCTCTCGCACATGAAGCCCTGGCAACAGGAAGGGTTTAGCAGGCGGACGTGGGAGCGGCGACGCGCACAGAACGCTCGGAGGACAGAAGCTGCTGTCGCAAGTCCGTCCGGTTGTATGGTGGCGGAGCCGAGATTTCTTCGCAGTCCTGAGGGACCCGAACCCCCGACCAATTCCGCCGCGGATCGTCACCGGGGCTGTTTTCGTACTTCCGCCCTATCCGACACCGGCTGCCCCGTCCCATCGCGCCGAGCCGCTGCCGAAGGCCGAGGAATCGGTGGTCACCGCCCTGTTCAAGGCGGAAAAAGACCTGAATAGACACGGTTAGATGATTGTAATACTTGATTATCTCTAGCACTTTGTCCAATATTTAGACGATAAGTGGTGCCGGGCGAGGGGATCGGTTGTGATCTAATGGCTGAAAATCACCGTAAGCTCACGCCGCATTCGCGGCTACTCGCCCGCGGTTGCATCGATGGTCGCAGCCGGGAAGGCCGATTTCTCGCAGCGTGCCGTGACGAGCTGGCGCAACATGTCGGCGGCAGCCCGAGCCCGGCGGAACGCGTTCTGATCGATCGATTGTCGTGGTTGCGGCTGCACGTCCTGCTAATCGACGAAAAGGCGGCGGGCGGCTCGCTGATGAGCGCGCACGATCAGCGTGCCTACATGGCTTTTTCGAACGCGATTAGTCGCGGCATGCGGCAGCTTGGCCTGAAAGGCACGGCTCCGCGCCCGCCGAGCCTGGCCGAGCACCTGGCGCGTAAGGCTGCGGAGGCTGCGGCTCGTGAGGCAGCGGCATGATCAGCCCTCCTCCCGCAGTGAGCTTTGCTGCTGCGCTCGATGATCCGGATCTCTTCGCTCCGTTGTTCGCGAGCCGGTCGTGGCGACGGTGGCGTGTTTTCCTCAAGGCGCTGTTCGGCGAGCGGATGACCGCCGGGGAGTTGTCAACGTATGGTCACCACACAGAACGTGTCGACCCGCCGATTGGCGCTTTCCGTGAGGCTGCGATCATCTGCGGTCGTCGTGGCGGCAAAAGCCGCATCCTCGCGTTGCTCGCGGTCTATCTGGCCGTCTTCCGCGACTACAGCACTTTTCTCGCGCCTGGTGAACAGCCGGTGGTTGCGATCATCGCCGCAAACCGACGACAGGCCGCGGTCTTGCTGCGCTGTGTTAGCGGTCTGCTGAGGGCTGTGCCACTGCTGGCGCCGCTACTGGTTGACGAACTGGCCGAGAGCGTCCGGCTCGCCAACGGCGTCGTGATCGAAATTCACACTGCAACGATCGCTTCGCCGCGCGGTCGGATCTTCATCGCAATCCTGGCTGACGAAATTGCTTTCTGGCCGGCGACCGCCGAAGCGGCGAACCCTGACGCCGAGGTTATCGCGTCGGTTCGGCCGGGTCTGGCATCGATCCCGAATTCGCTATTGTTGATGGCGAGCTCGCCTTATTGGCAAAAAGGGGTTCTGTTTAACGCCTTCCGCCGTCATTGGGGGCAGGCTGGCGCGCGGGTATTGGTTTGGCGCGGCACGACTGCCGAGATGAACGAGACGATTGACCCGGCGATCATTGCCGAGGCTTACGAGGAAGACCCTGCCAGCGCTGCGGCTGAATATGGTGCGGAATGGCGCGCCGACATTGACAGTTTTGTGTCGCGCGAAGTGGTTGAGGCGGCTGTGGCTGTGTAGGCCGAGATCACCGCGCTTGCCGCAATCACGGCTCCGATTCGTTCCTACGGAACAGACATAGATCAACTCAGAGGTGACAGAGAACGTGTTTTGCTCGCATAGAATTGAGGACCCTTGCGCACCGCACCCCGACCTGACGAGGAGGAACGGAATGGCCCGCCGCAACCCGCCCCGCAAAGTCACGTATTTCGAACCGGTCGCGCCGCGCCTGGCGCGCACACGATCATGGAGTCGACGTTCGAGGTCGGCCGTCGCTTTCGCTGCAGAATGCGCATTGATTGTGGCCAGCTCGACCCCGGCGCGGTGATCCGGCCGGTCCCCGGCGAATGGCATCCGAGTGTCCCCGAGCGCCTCGACGACGCGGAGCTTGCCGACTGGCGCGCCGGCCGCAATGCGGTCTATCAGCTCGTCGCACTGACAATTGGCACGCGCCTCGCGGTCGCCGACGCATAAGGTGCAAAAGAATCCGGGCAATGTGAGGCAGATCACACGGGTTTCGAGACCGGCGCGATATTGGTGGCTCCGCCCCCGGCTGCAGCCAGGAGCGTGCGCGCTACGGAGGGCGCCATGTCGAGAGCAGAGCTATGGAACAAAAGCGTGCCGCGGGTCGAGCTTGACCAACAGGCGCGCGACGCCCGCCTCCGGCGGAGGCCCAACGCCTGGCCTTGGCGGAGAGGCCGAGTTGCGATCAGGCTTCGCGGAGAACCCGGGCGATCTCGTCAACGGGAACCCCGTAGACCTCGGCGACCTGGCTACCCGTCATGCCGTATTTTACCTAGGTGCGGACGCGGCTAAATTGTGACCACGGAATCTGGCGCGGCGTCTGTGGCTCGCGGCTGACAGGAGTTTCGAGCTGCTCGTGGCGAACTGGCCCCGCCGGCAAGACTATTCGCAGCACACGCGGTTTGCGCGCCGATTGGTCGTTCAGAGCCGAGTCCGGAACTGATGGCTCGCTGATTGGTGGTTTGGATGTGAACAGTGCTTCGGCGGCTTGGCGCGCTCTGGCGACCCGCTCGCGATCATCGCCGCGCGGTTGCGGTTGTTGCTGTCGGCTAAGCAAGATTTGCTCCGAACGGTTGATTTATTCGCCATTATCGAAAGGACGTTTCGGTAAGTTTGGCAAGCTGGACTTGGGAAGCCGAGGCGCTATCCGCAAGCTCGCCCCCATGCCTCAACCCCGCGCCGCCACTGTGTCCACCAAATAGAGATGTCACCGTCTCTGCCATTTAGAAATGTCACTATGGTTGGGTCGGGCGGCGGGCGGGCGCGGAGCCCCCGGCGCAGCGCAGCGCCCGACCGACGCCCGCTGCACGGGCGCTCGAAACCGCTCCCCTTGTTTTTACCGAGCGGGCTCGGCCCGCTCGGCTCGTAGAAAGCTCAGCCGACTTTAAAGAGACGCGCGTCGCGCTGATCGCGCCGGCGTGGTGCTTTCGTGCTGCGCCGCTCCAGTCCGCGGCGGAGCTGCTGCTCGCGGATGAAGGCGAGCGCGGCGCCGAGCTGTTTGTTCTCGACGATCGCGGCCTGCGAGACCTGGCGCATTTTGTCAAAGGTCCGATAGGCCAGTTCGACGCCCTGGTAGCGGATCGCCAGCCGGCCGTCGGGATAATCGACGACGGTCACCCGCTTGCCGATCGCCGCCTTGGCCTGCTCGCTCGGCTCCAGGATGAACAGCGACCTTGTCGTATTGCAGGGTCAGCGCCTGCGACAGGGTGCGCTCCTCCTTCCAGGCAAAGGCGTCGTCGAGATCGTCGCCGGCGCGCAACGGCCGGTGCAGATCCTTGCTGTTCGCCGGCGGTTTGGCAAAGCGCGCGTTGTAGTCGGCGATGAAAGCCGGGAGGAGGGCGTTGCCCTCCGCCAGGGTTGCCGCACCCGCCAGCCGCAACTCCTTGACCAGGCGATCCTGCAAGGTCTTGTTCGCGCGCTCGACCCGGCCCTTGGCCGGGCTCGAATTGGCGCAGATGATGTCGATGTTGAGCGCGTGCAGGGCGCGGCCAAACTGGGTCATGCCGTCGCCGCCCAAGACGCCCGGATGGTTGACCCGGAACACCCCATGCTTGTCGCTGTAGAACGCGACCGGCTTGCCCCAGGCCTCCAGATAGGCGCGGGCCGCATGGAAATAGGCGAAGGTCGACTCGCTCTCGACAAATTGCAGATGCATCAGCCGGCTGGTCGCGTCGTCGACAAACACCAGCAAGGTGCATTGCGGCCCGCGATCCTCGAACCACCAATGCTCGCTGCCGTCGACCTGCACCAGTTCGCCGATGCAGTCGCGCCGCGGCCGCGGCTGATGGATGCGCTTGCGCTGCTTGCGGTCACACCACAGCCCGTCGGCGATCATCCACTGGCGCAAGGTCTCACGGCCAACCGTGATCCCATGAACCTCGCGCAACTTCTCGGCCGCCAAGGTCGGGCCGAAATCCCAATAGCGCTGGCGGATGATCGCCAGAACCGCGCACCGCACAGCCTCGGGCTTGCGCCGGTTGCTCGCAGCGACCGCGTCGCTTCGAGATCAGGCCGGTCGGACCCTCGATCCGGTAGGCCTTCAACAACCGAAACACCTGACGGCGCTCGAGCCCCAGCAGCTGACCCGCCGCCTCGGTCGTCAATCGCCGCCGATCCAAATCCCGCAGCACCTCGAGCCGCCTCAGCTCCCCATCGCTCATCAGCCGAACCGTCACCCCAAACACCCCCCGGAAATCCCCGGGGAGTGTCATCTCTAACTGGCAGACGGGTGACATTTTGATCGGGCGCCTACAGTCAAAAGCCGCATAACCGCCGTTCTGGAAAATCCGCCGGGGCCGCGTTCAACCGTGTGCCGGCCCAGGAGTTGGGTAGCGTGTGCAAGGGTATGCCCATACCATCATTTCGCAGCCATAGGGCTAATAGCGGCCTTCGAAAGCAGCTCGCGAACGACGGTCCCGCGCGTCAGCCGGTTGGAACGGTCATTGGTCGCCTGCAGCGCCGCCCTTGCATAGCGGATGGCATCGGGCCAAATGCCTTGGCTGCCTTCTACCCGATCGATGTCTGCCACCTGATCGACCGCCGCATATAAGCGCTGATCGCCCGGCTGCGGGCGGCGCCCGCGCCGGCATGACCGGGCGATGGCGCGGGATGCGACAGCCGACGACGGCAGAGGTGCGCCTTGATGAAGGCAAAGCCACGAGTTCCGGGGCAGGGCGGCCGGGCGAGTCGCTATGTTGGCTGCCAACGGGGTTGGTTGCGGCCAAATTTCGTTGCGGTGCGCCGCGATGAGACGGAAAATCGCACCCAACAGCCCGGGTATCCGGGAGATGTGGTCGTGTCCGTCAAGGAGGTGTAAATCGGAGCGGAGTTTGAGGTGGCCATCGGTCAGGCGGCCAGTGGTGGAAGTTTGGCCGGATCGGCGTCGATTAGCGGCAGCGTCAGCTCAGCCATTCCCTCGATCTGCATGTAACGGCACTGGAGTAGCCACTCATCGTTCTGCTCGAGCAGGACGGCGCCGATCAGCCGAGTGATGCTGGCCTCATTGGGGAAGATGCCGACGACATCAGCGCGCCGTTTCACTTCCTTATTCAGCCGCTCCAACGGATTTGTCGAATGCAGCTTGGTGCGATGCTGGGCCGGGAAGGTGATGTAGGCCAGCACATCGTGCTCGCTGTCGTCCATCAGCGCGGCGAGCTTGGGCCAGCGCGGCCGCAGCTGATCGGCAACATGGCGCCAGGTCTGATGCGCGGCCTCGGCATCGGCTTGCAGAAAGGCCTGGCGGATCGCGGCGGCGACCATGGTGTGCTGGCCTTTGGGTACGTGCGCCAAGGCATTGCGCATCCAATGAACGCGGCACCTTTGCCAGGTCGCTCCGAGCACGCGAGTGATCGCGTGGCGCAGGCCGTCATGAGCGTCGGAGATCACCAGCTTGATGCCCTTGAGACCGCGTTTGACCAGGCCCTTGAGGAAAGCCGACCAGAACGGCTCGGCCTCCGAAGGACCGATGCCAAGGCCGATGATCTCGCGCCGGCCTTCGGTCGTGACCGCCACCGCGATTATCGCGGCGACCGAGACGATGCGGCCGCCGTCGCGGACTTTGAGGTAGGTGGCGTCGAGCCACAAATACGGCCATTCGCCGTCGATCGGCCGGTCGAGGAAAGCGTTGACTCGTTCATCAATGTCCTTGCACAGCTTGGAGACCTGGCTCTTCGAAATACCGGACAGCCCCATCGCCTGGACCAGCTCGTCGACCCGCCGGGTCGAGACGCCGCCGATCCAAGCCTCCTGGATCACCGTGACCAGCGCCTTCTCGGCGGTCTTGCGCGGCTCCAGAAAGGGCGGGAAATACGAGCCCTGGCGTAGCTTGGGGATCCTCAGCTGAAGCGAGCCGAGCCGGGTGTCGAGGCTGCGCTCGCGATAGCCATTGCGGTAATTGAGCCGCTCGGCGGAGCGTTCGTGCCGCCCGGCGCCGATCACGCCTTCGACATCGGCTTCCATCAGAATTTGCAGTACCGCCTCCGCCACGGCTCGCAGAAAATCGCCATCGCCGCTCTTCTGCAGCAGCTCGGCCAGCGCCATTCTCTCATCGGTCATCGGGTCCTCGGTAGGCTTGGGATGGGTGTCACAACGCCACCTTAGCCGACCCTCCCCGGTGACCACCCGTCGCTCACGCGCGCGCCGGGCTCCATGTAATCGGGCATTGCGCCCGGCGCGCGCTCACCCTCGAATTTCCACCACCACCAAGGACGCTAACGAGATGTCAGTTTAATTATGGGCATGCTATCGATAAGCGCGGCCGGCGGAGGCCTCCTATTTGAGGTGTCTTCCCGGCCACAACTCGCTTTTTTCCCGGCGACAAGGATTTCGAGATGTTCAAGCTCGTCGAGCGTCTCACTCTCTCTCGCGGGCGACTGAGGCGACGCTCCACCCCTATAAATGCGGATGCGCCATTATCCGCGGCCGGCCGTGGTAGACGAAATAGGAACCCGCCTAGAAACCTAAACCCTATCGACTGACTCATTTAAGTTGCGACCCACCAGATTTCGGAGCCCAAAACGAAAACTGGAGACCTCCAAAAAACCTGGGTGGTTTTAGGTACAATTCGTCTGGGTGCAGAAGTTGTATGAGCGGGGACCCTTAGGCTCACGGGTTGCGTGCGGTGCCGCTTGGCAATCGCGGCGAAGCAACCGGACGACCGTAGCGCGCGCCACGGACGGAACCGGACGCGCGGCATCGCGCGTCGGGTTCCGTGTCGTCGCCGAAAGCGATTGCGGCCTTATTCGGTATAAAGGTCTGTCGTGCTCAGCGGGATGCCTCCAAAGCCGCCCGTGATCAGCACCTGGCTGTCGGGCAACACCACGATGCCCGCGTCAGAGCGGGCGTCGTTCATCGGGCTGGATGCGGCAAAAGCGTTCATGGCGGGGTCGTACAGCTCGGTGCTGTTGAGCACACCACCCCCATCGCCATAGCCGCCGGCGATCAGCACCTTGCCGTTGGGCAGCAAGGTGGCGGCGGCTTGGGAGCGGGCAGCGTTCATCGCCCGGCCGGCGGTGAAGGTGTCGGTGGCAGGATCGTACAGCTCGGTGCTGGCCACAGCATAGACAGTAACGCCGGCCGACCCGCCGGCGATCAGCACCTTGCCGTTGGGCAAGAATGTCGCAGTCGCCGCGCTGTGAGCCGTGCTCATCGTCGGACCGGCGGCGAGGGTGTTGGTGGCGGGATCATAGAGTTCGGTGCTGCTGATCGCAGTAAACCCAAACGCATCGCCACTGCCGCCGGCGATCAGCACATTGCCGTTGGGCAGCAGCGTCGCCGTCGCAAAGTAGTAGACGGCGTTCAACGCGGGCTGAAAAACGGCGGGTGCGAAGCTATTGGCGTAGGCATCGTACAGATCCGTAGACTGTTGAGCACTGCCACCGGCGATCAGCACCTTGCCATCGGGCAGCAAGGTCGCGGTGGCGCTTCGGTGAGCACCGTTCATCGTCGGGCCGGCGACGATGGTATTGGTCGTTGGATCGTACAGTTCGGTGCTGGCCACACCATCGGCAGTAACGTTAAGGTACGCGATCGCCCCGCCGGCGATCAGCACCTTGCCGTTGGGCAGCAGCGTCGCCGTCGCCCCCCAACGGGCGATTTTCATCGCAGGCCCGGCGGTAAATTTGCCGGTGGCCGGGTCGTACAGCTCGGTGCTGTTGAGCACTGTGAGATTTGGTCCGACGCCGCCAGCGATCAGCACTTTGCCGTTGAGGAGCGGCGTCACGGTGGCATCGGCGCGGGCGACGCCCAACGCCGGGCCGGACGTGAAGACGTTCATCGAAAAGTCGTCTTGATGCGACCGATACAGGAAATGGTACGGGTCGGTTAGCGGTGCTGCCGAGACAAGCTCAAGATTCTGGGTTGGGTCGCAGCAGGAGAATGTGGCAAACCTGGTGTCCACGGTCCAATTATCCCAGGCCGGAAATAGCTGGGCTCCCGACGCTTCACTACCGATGTCCGAGGTCCAGAACATATTGTAATCCGCGAGGGGGGCCTTGTTTGGGACGGGGGAGCCGAAAAAGTATATTGACGCCAGGTATGTACTTGGACTGTAACCTGGGGGCAGCGGGATCCCACTCAGCAGGCTGATCCATTGAGCCCGGCTTGGCGCTGTCAAGGCGAGCAGCTCGTCCGGATAGCTGCTGTTTAACGTCGAGTTGGTGTTGTTGATATACGGTTGCGCCAGCTCAGCGCCGCTGGGAAGGCCGCCTGCCTGGTTGTACATCGCGAAATTGCAGTTACTGCCGTCGCACGACCGGCTCCTCATCCACAGCAGCCCCGAGCTTGTGTCGATGCTCCAATTGTAGGCGTTGGTCGGATCGGTATTGTAGACGTTGGGCTTTGTAGCCCCGCCCGGCGGCACAGCCGCCGCAAAAAACGGCGGAAGTACGGCCGCGTACAGCCCAGTCGGACCCGAGCCGATCTGTTGATTTTGCCCGACGAGCTTCATCAAGACGTCTTCATTCTGCTCGAAATCCTGGCTCGCCTGGGTTATGAGGCTAGAGGCAAGAGTGGTAGAGCCCTTGACCTCGAGCCAATGCGCCGCCTCGATCTGCAGATTGTACCCGACCAGCATGGCGCCCTGATAATATTGTAAATTGGGAATGGCACTCGTCAGATATCCGACATTGGCAAACCTCGGAGCACCCCCGCCAGGGCCGACCGCATTGGCCCATTCGTTGATTAGCGATCGCGTCCCTGTGACACCATTTCCCTCCAGCACACTCCACATGTTGGCAAGATCGTTACCCGCTTCGGCTTGAATTTGAGCCTGAAGGTTTGCGGCAAACTGCTGGGTAGCTGGTTGGGTGGGGTCCGAGTTGGCCGCTACCATCAAGGTCTTGTTCATATTGCATAGACCGTTGATCCAGGTCTGGGCCGTCGCCGCGTCGTTCTGATAATTTGTCAGTGCCTGGCTCGCTGCCAGGGCCTGCTCGAGATTATCAATCTGCGCCGAAAGCTGCGAAATACCTGCAAGTACCTGGTTCAACTGGCCTGAAATCGCCTGAAGCTGAGCTTCGATTTGTGGCAGTTCGTTTGGTTCGTTCGGCGCCGTGAAAATCCCCCCCAATATCCAGCCGGCGAGAGGCTGGGTGCCCGGAAATCCGCCGAGAGCCTCACCGAAGATCTCGCTCAACGTCTCGAGAAAGAAATCCCTGAAATCTTGGGGAAGGCCGAGGGTGCTGCGCAGGCTCGGCGTCTTGCCTTCGGCGATTTGCTGGGCGACGCTCTGCACGTAAGCATTGAAGCCGCCCGAGGATGCACTCACGGACAACACCGTCGGGCCATTGAAGCCGGTGACGGTCTGGCAGGCCGTCGCGGTCGGGCTGCTGACCGCGAGAGCCGCGGCCACGCTGCCGTCGGCCTTGGCGACTGAGGTCGCCGGCCTGAGATTGCGATAGGCCGCCGTGATCGTCGTGACCGGGTTGATGAAGACCACTTGGGTGGCAGGATGGAACTCGCCCAGATCGGCCATCAGCGTCGTGGTCGGATCGATGGCGACTTCGACGCGCAAGACACGCGCTGAGAGCGCGCTCGCCGCGGCCTCGCTCAAGGTGACGGCGAAGGTGCCATTGTAAAAGCTTTGGTAGGGCTCGTTTTGGACCAGGTTCGCCCCGTCATAGAGCAGTATGGTTCCGGCGCCGACCGGCGCTTCCGCCATGCTGACGATGCCCCGCAGGATCTTGCCGGCCTTAGCCGCGGACGCCGGCAATGGCGCTAGCGCGGGCAGGAGCAGAGCGGCGATCAGCCCGATCCGACGCAAGAGAGAGGCTTCTGACCGCCGGGTTTTTACGGATCTCGCACGACGGCCATTAATTTTATAATCCCATGCGTTCCGGGGCCCCGGCACTTGGTCGAGGAAAAGTTGCTCGCTCGATGGATCGCCGGACCGGTAGCGAATTCAAAAGCACCCGCGCCGGGATACTTCTTTGCGAATTGCCGAACGTGTTCATGCGCGCTACCGCGAAGTCATAAACTCGCGAATGAGGAATGCGCGATGCCCATCCCCGAGTTGCACGACTGTTGATTAGCTTGCGCCTGCCCTTTTGTTTGGACATTTCCTCACCTCTTATTTCGAACTCTGACGGATATCGACCGATCCGCACCGTCTCCGAGGATGCGATCCCGGCCGCCCCGCCCAATGCGGTGATGGACGGTAAAGGGCGCGCCGGCTAATCTGACATTCTCCAGATTCCCGCCCCCGTCGGACCTGATCTTCCGTCCCTGGAGGTTTCCCGCAACAAAGTTTGATTGCGACCGCCCCTGTTCGCCAGTTAAACCATTGGATCGCCCGCCTGGTAGGGTCGGAACCCACCGCTTTTCCGTGATCAAGGCGCACCTCTGCCCGCGTCTTTGTCGCATCTGAGCCCATCTCCCGGTCATGCCGGCGCCGGCGATGGCCCGCGCAACTGAGCGATCAACCGCAGGATGTCCTTGAACATTTGCCGCGGCACCGCAACTTCGGCCATCTGGAACGTAATGTAACGCCCGTGGCTAAACACCTTGGCGCCGATCTTGATCAGCTTGTCGCGCAGACTGGTCAGGGACCATGGCTCCACCCTCTTGGGCATCGCTAGCGTCCGCATGAAATTGCCCAGGTTGTAGGCTAGGGCATGGAGCTGGAGACGGACAGCGTTGGCCGCGAAGGTACGGCATGACAGCCGCGTCCATTTGATCGCGCCCTTGCCCTCTTTAATCCACTGCTCCGCCGTGACGCGCTGATTGTAGAAGGCCACCACGCGCTCGGTCGGCCGCGCCAGGTTGGTGACGATGAAGCCGACCCGCGGATAAAGCTCTCCGGGGTGCCACTCGACTTTCGCCACTACTCGGCGGGGCTTCTTCCAGCTCTGCGCCTGATAACTGAAGCTGGCGTAGTAGCGGCGCACCTCGTGCGGCGGTCGACCGACCGGGCGCTTTAGCAGGTATCCAATCTTTTCCTGCAAGACCCTGTTGGCCGGCAGCCGGATCGTGTAGCCGATGCCCTCGGCCTCGAGGAACTCGTAGATGTCCGGGCTGGCGAAGGCCGCATCGCCGCGAAAATAGAGCCGCTTCGCCGTGCCCCAGTAGCGGGCCACCACCGGTTCTAGTACCGCGCGCCAGCCGTCGGCCGAGTGCACTTTGCCCGACCGTAGCGCACACCGCTCCAGATCGCCAAGCTGGTTGAACACAAACAGCGGGTGGTAGCAGGTGCAGCCGAAATGACCGTTGTAGGCGCTCCCCTCTTGCTCCCCATAAGTTGGGCTCTCGCTCGAATCCATATCGAGCACAACAATTCTCGGCGGGCGCCGCCTATGCACAGTGTCGATCCACTGGCCAGGTAGATCGGCGAGGGCAGCGAGGTTCTCCGGCCGGGTCAGCCACTCGGTCTCGAAGCGGCCCATCTGGCTGGCCGAGGCGGCAGACCCGGTGATCGCCCGGTCGCCAACAACCCAGCGCATCGCCGGATCACGGCACAGCCGATCCGCGTCATTCACATCCTCGTAGCCGGCCAGCCGCCCGAACACCGATTGGCGCAGCAAGCCGGCCAGCCGATGTCGAGCGTTCTTACCGGAGCGTGCGTCCGCCAGCGTTTCGGCACCCGTGTCGGTCAGGCGCAGCGTGTCATCTAGCTCGCGGTAAGCCAGCAGCCCGGCATCGGCGGTGATCACACTGCCGCGAAACTGGAGCATCAGACGGCGGTCAAAATCGAGCCTAAGAGCGCCCTTGCCCGCTTCACCAGTCGGGTCCCCCATCGCCGCCCCAATCGATCCCCCGCAGGTCCTTGAATTTTAGCGCAGAACCGCCGCAAATGCGCTCAAAATCGCGGCTTCATCCGGGGAATACGGGATGAGTTGTTCAATGCGTTCTTGGCTGCGGCAGGATCAAGGCGGATCTTCTTTATATTCAGCAGGTAATCGAGCTCGACAAACGCGGTAAAGAAGTCCGCTTTTTTCCAGAAGCGCGACGACGGTTCCAACTGGCAATCCCGAACAAACGATGTGACTTTGGCAAAGCGTTGTCGAACAGCGTCACAGTCGGGAAATTCATCATTATAGCGCTTTAAATAAGGTTCGATTTCTTCGTCGCGGTTGAAATACTGCGACATCATCGTGACCATCAGTGACAGGACAAACCGCATGTCCAGCATGCGGCGAATTTCCGTGGGACTAAAGAATTTTGCTTCCTCGAAAATGGGGGCTTGCGCGAACTCGTCAGCCAGCGCTTTAAATTCACCGTCATAGCGGGCGTTGTCGATCTCCATGGCGTTGAGGGAATAGGAGGTCGAATTGATCCGCCGGAACACCTCTTTGATTTGGTCGATGTCGAGCGATCCGAGATCGCGTACGACGACTTCATATTCGAGAAAGTTGAGCTTTCTGTGTCGTTGAGCTTTTCGTAGGGGGGGATGTCCTTCAAACGGAGTTCACTGCTGCCGTGGAAATACTCGTAAAGGGTCGAGAGACGCTGCTGGCCGTCGACCAGCATGAGGCTCCCGGCGCCCGTGGTTAGATGACGTCGCCGGCGGCGATGTAGATCTCGGGGATCGGAAAGCCCTCAAGCACGGTCTGAATGAATGCATTCTTGTGGCGCAATGCCCAAACGAGGCGGCGCTGAAACTCCGGCCGCGGGATGAGCGTGCCATCTCCGATCGCAGTAAGAAGTTCGCGTATACGTTTGTTTGTGGCCGTGGTCTTCACCGGGATACCTCCTCTGCTTCACGGCATTTCGAGATGCAGCTTTCCTGATACGTCTCTAGGAAAATCCAGTCGCGGTACAGGGCGCCGGATATTTTGATCTCGCCAAACTGGCGGGTATTCGACAATGCGCGAAAGAAATCGAACCACTCGGAGGTAAACTTAAAGCTCTCCCCCGGCGGTAATTTGTCGGGCCTAACCCACCCCCGGACAAAATAATTCGAAAACTGCCGACGATTTTCCCATGACCTTGCGGAGTTCGAGATATCGAAGCACTTCATGCCATACATGGTCGAAAAGCTGCGGCGAAATGATGGCCACGTCGATGTCTGAGGTTTCACCAAAGGCTCTATATCGTTTCGTCGGCGCGATCGAAAAACCCAGCTTGGCCGAGCCCACGACGATGATCTCGTTGGGGTAAATCTGAAACTGTTCGGCGACCGCGGCTTTCAGGCCGTAATAGCTTTCGTCGTCAAGCTGTATGCAACTGCCGAAGATGAGGAAACGACGGCACATATCCCGGGCGGCGCGCAGCCTGAGCTCGGCGCGAAATCGGAAAATTTCCTCGTCCATTGCGTGGTTGCTTTAACGGGGTCCCGGCAGCAGAAAGCGCCGCGAGCGCATCGCCATCAATAGGCCCCGCCTCGTCTGACTAACGGTGTGGTGCGCCCTTCGCCATACCCCCGGCCGGTGTCGGGTTGCGGGCCGATACTGAGTCTGGCCGGTCAAATCGAAATCTTCTCCACCTCGTCGAGCGAGATTTCGTCCAACCGCCGATCGTAGAGCTTGGTCGTGCGAGGGGAGGCGTGGTTGGCTAGCGTCTGGGCGTGCTCCAGCGTACCGTTGTTTTTCAGGTAGGCGGTGATGCCGGTCGCGCGGAAGGTGTGGTTGCCGATTTTGGTCTTGATGCCCGCCGTCGACGCGCGGCGCTGGATCATCCGGTACGCGTCCTGCTGCCACATCGGCTGCGCGTGGCCGGTCTTGCGTCCGGTCGTGCGGAATAGTGGGCTTTCGGCGTCGCCAGCGATGCCAGCGACGGCGAGGTATTCGTCCAGGAGCTTTTCGAGCGTGTGGTGGCATGGCACCTCGTGCTCCTTGCCACCCTTCTCGTGCAGGCGAACCCAGCCACGGTGTCCCTGGACGAAGTAGTCCTTAACCTTCATGCCGATTACGGCGTTGACGCGGGCGAACGTGTAGACCATGACGCCGATCAGCGCTCGATCGCGCAACCCGGTCAGCGTGCCGGTCGGGATCGCGTCAAGCAGGGCGCGCGCCTCGTCGGCGGCGAGCACCGGGGTCTTGCCCTTCGTCACCACGAATTTCGGGCCGCGCACGGCGTGGGCCGGATTGGTGTCGATGATGTGGCCGGTGACCAGCCAGTAGAACAGCATCCTGAGCGCCGCGAGGTGCTGTTTGACCGTCGGCGGGGCGAGTTGGCTTTGCAGCTCCTTGATGAACGCCGCGACATGGAACGGCTGCACATGCGCGAGCTGGTCGAGGTCGTGGGCCTCGCACCACTCGGCGAAGCGGTGCGCGGCGTTCAAATAGGCTTTGCGGGTGTGGTCGTTGTTGATCTGCGCGGTGAAGAATTCCATCACGCGCTTTGCCGCTTTCGGGGTCGGCGCGAACAGCCGGAGGGGAAGCATGGCGGGGGCAGGGAAGAGGATAAGGGCGGTCGTCATGACGCTGCCTTGCGCAACAGGTAGGTGATGACGGTTGCGGAGAGGCCGACAAGCAGCTCGGCCTCTTCCCGGCTGATGTCTCGCCCCTCGAGGACGTGCCTCGCTTCATTCGAGGCATAGCCCCAGACCTGCGACAGAGCCGTGTCAAGCGGCTTTGGCAGCAAGCCGGGACGGCGTTCAAGAATTTTGCCCAAGGTGGCCTTGGGGTCGCCGGTGAGGTCGCGGACTACACATTCGAGCGATCCCATAGCGTGATAAGCAGCGCCGGGTAGGTCTGGCTCTGGACGACGCGAGAGGTCCTGAAGGGCTTCGTGCAGGTGTTTCGCCGCCGTGGGCCGCTCTGCCGTCGCCAGCGCCGAGGCCGCTTCGGTCACCACGGTTTCAAAGGCTTCGGTTCCGCGCGTGACGATTTTTCCATCGGCAATTTGCCAGCCAATGCCCTCGTCAGTAAAGAAGTCGTTAATCTCTCGGGCAAAAACCCCCGCGTTGTCTCCATCGCTATCCTCGTCGGACTGCGCAAAACTGGCGTACAAGACTTCGATGAGGTCGTAAACCTTAAACCAGTCGCAGCCGTTTATTAGCGATTGAATTTCATGGCGGATTGGTCCACGCCACTGGTTTCGCGCATCCGGAAGCACGCGCAGCACCCGGCACAAAACATCACGGAAGCGCCCCGGCGGCCAACCGAGATCGTCGAGGGCGGTTTGCACGACGAAGTAGCGGAGGTTCTCCGGGGCGTCCTCCCGGATGACGATTTCCTTGCGGCCTGACAAGCGGTTGCGTTTGGAGAACAGCTGTTCGAGGGGCATGATCCATAGAAACCGTGTTATAAGGACGTTATCACACTCTTTTAGCCGCGGCCGGGTGCGCGCGCAAGAACACTGAGGCGCGGGAGGGCAAGGGTCGCGAAACCGGTGGTGAGGGCGCCAGCCCCCTCTAGCGCCGATTGAAGCAATCAGGTGGCGGCACCGCCGGGTAAACCGTGAAGCACTTAGCAGGCATAGGTTCCGGCGGTGGAGGACGGTAGGGGTGCGACTCGGGCAATTCGCCCATCACCGGACCGCGCTAGTGGGGCTGCGCGGCCGGCATCACTTCGACGAGGGTAGGCGGGCTTTCAGGGGTAGTCGGCGCGACACACTCCCGCTGAGCTAGGTGCGATACCTCGCTGTCGTAAAGAACGTAGCACCGAGGATTGTACGGCGTCGTGTCGCCTTCCCCGTCGTGGCCGTTTACGACTAATAAGCGGCTGTCCGCTTGTATTCGTAAACATCCATCGTTGGGTCGCGAAGGGGCTCAGTGATTACCGCGTTGGGAAGGGGGAGGACGGCGCCCGTGGCCACGTTAACGAGGCGACCGTCGTTACAACCGGTCCCACAGCCCCAGTTTGCGAGTACCCAACGGCCGGCGAAATTCGGATCCTCGCGGCTCGCCCCGCGAATGCGCGTGCGAAAGTTGTAGTTCTGGGGCTTGCTGAGGTCGGGAGGGGCGTGCCGTCCTTCGTACGTCGGCGCCGCGGGGTAAGCCGCGAAAAGATTGGCGGGTAGGGAGCGAGGAGCTGCAGGTGCAGGTGACGTTGGCGGAGTGGGCGCGACATCGGCATTGGGCGATACGAGAGCTGGTCCGATCGGCGTCTGCGGTACGATCGGCGTCGGGAGGGCAGTTGTTGTCGTTTCAGCGGGGGAAGCTGGGGTGTCCGGAGGTACGGGCGATGTTGACAGCGCGCAAGCTGCTGCAGACCAAGAACCATGACATCGAGATGAGCCTGCGCGGAATACTACGCGGCTTTGGGCTGAAAGTTGGCCCGACGACACCGCGAACCCTTTGCGAGCCGGGTTCGCGAACTGGTCGCCGGACATCCCACGCTTTCGACGATTGCCGAGGCCCTGCTCGCGGCGCGCGGCACGCTGTTCGAGCAATGGCAGCAGCTCGAGAAGCGCCTGCGATGTTTGGCCCGCGTGGGCTTCGCTGGATTGGCCGTCATGAACTGAGTGGCGCTCTCGCGTACTGATCTCCATCATATGCCGATGCGGCAACAATCGAGCCCAAGCACCCCGACCGAGGTCCTGGCCGGTCTCGTCGAGCGCGTCACCTTCCACAATGACGAGAACGGGTTCTGCGTTCTGCAGGTCAAAGCCCGCGGGCAACGCGATCTGATCACTGTCCTTGGCCACGCGGCGATGATCTCGGCCGGGGAGTTCGTCCAGGCGAGCGGAAGCTGGGTCAACGACCGCACGCACGGTGTCCAATTCAAGGCGTCGTTCCTCAAGGCGACGGCGCCGACGACGGTCGAGGGGATCGAGAAATACCTCGGGTCCGGCATGATCCGCGGCATCGGGCCGGTCTACGCGAAGAAGCTGGTCCGAGCCTTCGGCGAGGCCGTGTTCGAAATCATCGAGCAGGAGCCGGGCCGCCTGCGTGAGGTGACCGGGATCGGCCCGAAGCGCGCTGAGCGCGTGGTCGCGGGCTGGGCCGAGCAGAAGGTGATCCGCGAGATCATGCTGTTCCTGCACAGCAACGGCGTCGGCACGTCGCGCGCGGTGCGCATCTACAAGACCTACGGCGCCGAAGCCGTTCGGCTGATCTCGGAGAACCCCTACCGGCTGACTCGCGACATCCGCGGCATCGGCTTCCGCACGGCCGATCAGATCGCGGGCAAGCTCGGCATCGAGAAGACCGCGCTGATTCGTGTGCGCGCCGGGATCTCCTACTCGCTCGCCGAGGCGATGGACGACGGGCATTGCGGTCTTCCGGACGAGGAGCTCGTTTTCCTCACCGAAAAGCTGCTGGAAGTGTCAGCTAACCTCGTCGAGTCGGCGCTGCGCCTCGAGCTCGACGACGGCGCCGTTGTTGCCGACGATCTCGAAGGTCGCCGTTGCATCTTCCTTGCCGGGCTTTACCGGGCCGAGCGCGAAATCGCCGAGAAGCTCAGGACGCTCGCCGTCGGAAAGCCGTCTTGGCCTTCCATCGACGTCGATAAGGCGATCCCGTGGGTCGAGCAGAGGACGAAGCTGGCGCTTGCCGGCAGCCAGAAGGCAGCACTCCGGGCCGCTCTCATCTCCAAGGCGATGGTCATCACCGGGGGTCCGGGCGTCGGCAAGACCACGCTCGTCAACTCGCTATTGAAGATCCTGATCGCCAAGGCCGTCACGATCGCGCTCTGCGCCCCGACCGGCCGCGCCGCCAAACGCCTGTCCGAGAGCACGGGCCTTGAGGCGAAGACGATCCATCGCCTGCTCGAAACCGATCCCCGGACCGGCCGCTTCCGGCGCGACGAGAACGAGCCCCTGGACTGCGATCTGCTGGTCGTCGACGAGACCTCGATGGTCGACGTACCGCTGATGCGGGCGGTCCTGCGAGCCCTGCCGGAGGGATCGGCACTGTTGCTGGTTGGAGACGTCGATCAGCTGCCATCGGTCGGGCCGGGGCAGGCACTGACCGACATCATCGAGTTCGAGTGCCGTGCCGGTCGTGCGCTTGACCGAAGTGTTCCGCCAGGCTGCCGAGAGCCGCATCGTCACCAACGCGCATCGCATCAACCAGGGTGTGATGCCCGATCTCGCCTCAGCCGAGGGTAGCGATTTCTATTTTGTCGACGCGGTAGAGCCGGAAGACGATGTCCGGAAGCTGCTGGCGATCGTGCGGGAGCGGATCCCGAAGCGTTTCGGGCTCGACCCGATACGCGACATTCAGGTGCTTTGCCCGATGAACCGTGGCGGCCTCGGTGCCCGCTCGCTCAATATCGAACTGCAGAAGGCGCTGAACCCGCCCGGTGAGATCCGCATCGAGCGCTTCGGCTGGACCTACTGTCCGGGCGATAAGGTCATGCAGGCCGAGAACGATTACGACAAGGACGTCTACAACGGCGACCTCGGCGTGGTATCGCGCATCGACATCGAGGAAGGCGAGCTCGCAGTCAACTTCGATGGCCGCAAAGTCACCTACGGCTTTGGCGAGCTCGACGAGCTGGTGCTCGCCTACGCGACAACGATCCACAAGAGCCAGGGCTCGGAATACCCGGCCGTGGTAATTCCGCTGACGACACAACACTACCCGATGCTGCAGCGGAACCTGGTCTACACCGGGGTGACCCGCGGCAAGCGGCTCGTGGTCCTCGTCGGGCAGCGAAAGGCGCTGGCGATCGCCGTTAAGGGAGCGCGGACGAGGCGACGGTGGTCAAAGCTGCAGGAGTGGTTGGGGCGACAGGCACCGGTCCCTCTCGAGCGGCAGATCGAGGAATCAGACCGATGACGAACGGTTATCGATGGGCTTTCAAAGCGAGATTTCGTGCGCGTGCCTACGGTTGGCGCGGATCTGCTCTTGCCGGAAAACGGCTCAAGGAGGCAGTCCGCGAGATCAATTTCGTCGCCAAGTCGGATCGCGTTGTGGCAGCCGAAGGCTGTGTTTCGCTGATGGAGCGGCTATGGCCTGCGCTGCAGGGGATCGACACTTCTTCCGGCGCCCTCGGTGGCGCTGTCTATCGCACACTCGACGAGCTGATACCGATACTGATCTCGGCCCCGGCAGATGTGATGACGCGGAGCGCATGGCTTGAGCGTCTGTTCCAGGCAGTCATGGACGATGGGGTGCAGTGCCTCGCGCCGGTAGAGGACCGGTGGGGCAAGATCGCCGTCTACCCCGAGCTTATGAATGAATACGCAGAGCGGCTTTGCGCATTGATCCGGCGCGTCTGGGTCGACGAGCGACCCGGCGGTCACGTTATCGGCACGGCGATCTGCCTGTCCTGCTTGCTGGAGATTGGGCGGTACGGCGACCTCATTGAGCTGCTGGCGTGCGCTCGGATGAGGTGGTGGCACTGGCATCACTTTGGTGCCGAGGCGCTCGCAAGGCAGAGAGCGTGGGATGCCGCGGTCGCCTATGCCGATGGCTGTCGCACGCCGCAAGGTTACGACCAGACCGCGATCGATAGGTTTTGCGAGGATGTGTTGATCAAGAGTGGGCGGGCGAACGAGGCCTACCGCCGCTATGGGCTAACAGCAGCGACCGGTCCGCCGCCAAGCTGGCGCCGATCGTGCCGGTCCCGATTACCGCGACATGCCCAATGTCGGCGTGCTCCATCGATCTCCTCCCGTGACCCGTCGTCGCCCGCATCGGGGCGGTCGGCGTCTTTGTTAAAGAACAGATTAGCTCGTTATCGAGTCTCCGCGACGACTTGCGGTTGGGCGAACCCTTGCCGCCGGATGGTTTGACGGCAAACGGGCCTGGCCGGGACCGAAGAGTTTCTCTCGCAGGGCGCCCGGCATGTAGTCGAGTTTGTAGACGGCGCGGCGCTGCAATTCCGGCACGACCAAATCCACGATGTCGGCAAAGGTTTCCGGTGTCACTGCGTAAGCCAAATTGAAGCCGTCGATGTCGGTCTCCGCCATCCAGGTTTGCAATTCGTCGGCAATTTCGGTGAACGAGCCCACGATAACCGGCCCGCGCCCGCCGATTGCTGCGTGCCGCGCGACCTCCCGCATCGTCCAGCTGCGCTCCGGGTCGGCGGTGGTGAAAGCTTCGAGCGCCGAGGTCATCGCATCGCGCTGTTCAAAGCGCACCGGCTGATCCGGCGGCAGGGTGGAGAAATCGAGCCCCGTCCACCCCGACATCAACGCAAGCGCGCCCTCCTCGCTGACGTAGCACAAATAGTCTCGCAGCTTCTCCTGAGCGGCCTCGCGCGTGGCAGCAGTGATCACGGTCATCATTGTGAAGATCAGGATCTGTGCCGGGTCGCGGCCACAGGCGGCGGCGCGGTGGCGAATATCGGAGACGATATTACCGATGACTTTCTTCGAGGGGCCATTGATGAAAACGCATTCCGCGTGCTGCGCGGCGAACTGCCGGCCGCGGGTCGAGGCGCCTGCCTGGTACAGTACCGGCGTGCGCTGCGCCGACGGTTCACAAAGATGGATGGCGTCGAGCTGAAAATAGGGACCGCGATGGATCCGGTCGGCGTCGGCAAACTTCCGCCCTCGCCGGTCCCGCAGCACGGCTCCATCCTCCCAACTCGCCTCCCAGAGCTTGTAGACGGCCTGCATATTGTCCTCGGCGATCTCGTAACGCGTGTCGTGGCCCTCCTGCCTCGTCATGCCCATGCCGCGCGCAGCGCTCTCGAGGTACCCGGTGACAATGTTCCAGCCGACACGCCCGTTGGTCAGGTGGTCCAACGTCGACATCCGCCGGGCGAAAGGATAGGGATGCTCGTAGGTCAGCGCGCAGGTCACGCCGAAGCCGAGATGGCGGGTGACGTAGGCCATCGCCGGGATGACCATCAGCGGATCGTTCACCGGGACCTGCACTGCATTTTCCAGCGCCGTGACGGGTGAGCTTTTGTAGACGTCGTAAATGCCAAGCACATCAGCCAGAAACAGTGCGTCGAACTTCCCCCACTCCAATAAGCGAGCCAGTTGCACCCAGTAATCCAGGGTGTTGTACTTATCCGCTTGGTCCCGTGGATGGGTCCACAGTCCCGGCGACTGATGGCCCACGCAGTTCATGTCGAAGGCGTTCAAGCGGATCTGCTTCGGCATCACGACCTCGTAAGCGGCGCGGGGACGGTCAAGCTAGGCCCCCAAACCGCTGTGGCGGTGTCCAGCGCCCAAGCGCGGATGGCAAGGATCGAGGCTCATGATTATGATCGCTGCACAGGCAAATCGGGGGGCGTTATGCGTTTGAAAGACAAAGTTGCGATCGTCACCGGCGGCGCGCATGGCATGGGTGAGGCGGAGGCTCGCCTGTTCGCGATCGAAGGCGCCAAAATCCTCGTCGCCGACATCCTGGGCAGCGATGCCGAACGGGTTGCCGCGGACACCCGCGCCGGTGGCGGAGAAGCCACAGCCGCAAAGATCGATGTCACCAACGAGGCGGAGTGGGTCGCCTTGATCGCCAAAGCGGTGGCGGCCTATGGCCGGCTCGACATCCTGGTGAACAACGCCGGCATTTCCGGTAGTTCGGTCGGTGACCGTGACGGTGTCGAGGGCTGGGACCGCATCATCGCGGTCAACCAGACCAGCGTGTTCCTCGGCGCCAAGCTTGCCGCCGAGCAGATGGCGAAAACCGGCGGCGGGTCGATCGTCAACATTAGCTCGATCATGGGATTTGTCGGCAGCACCAGCGGCCATCCTGGCTATCATGCGTCCAAGGGGGCGGTGCGGATCTACTCCAAAGCCGCGGCCGTGCGGTACGGCCCGTCCGGCGTGCGGGTCAACACCGTCCATCCCCGGTTACATGCCGCCGATGCTGAACGCCACCAATGCCGGCGAGCGTGATGACAAGATCGCTGCGACGCCACTGCGACGGATCGGGAAGCCCATCGAAGTGGCTTATGGCGTGCTGTTTCTGGCTTCCGACGAAGCCTCGTTCATCACCGGCGGGGAGCTGGTGATCGATGGCGGCTTCATCGCGCAGTGAGGGGTTTGGGCCTCAGGAAACCACGCTGGTTCTCTACCAGCTGAATCCTGTTTCAGCCCGTCGCCGCGGCAGTCGGAAAGCGCAGATCACGCGCGAGGTGGTCTGATTTGACCCAAACCTTGCACCCGTCTCGTCCCGCGGTGGCTTCCAATCTCGAGCCGGCCGGGAGCCTGAGCCACGAATGCGGCGTGAATTCCTCGCGGGCCTCCTCAAAGCTGCCGTCCAGAACGAGCAGCTCGATCCCGCCCTGAACCGGCATATCAATCACCGCCCCCGATGCCCAGCGTTCCAGACGGACGCGCTCGCAAGCATTCTCGAACAACGTGGCCGACTTGACGCCGGGGAGATCCGATACTGGGCCGAAAGCGAGCGCCGGAGTATCGATGCGCAGCTGGGTCCGGTCCTCCGGGTCGAACTGCCAGAGCTTGACGAAAATCGTACAACCCGGCTCGGAACCGGGCGTGTGGCGGCTGGTCGGCGGGTTGCGAACGTAAGTGAGCGCAGGATAGTCGCCGTGCTCGTCCTGGAAGACGCCGTCCAGCACCAGGAACTCCTCACCCCCGCCATGAGTGTGCGCCGAGAAATGACTATGCGGGGCGTAGCGAACGATCGAGGTCGCGCGCGCCACCTCATCCCCGATGCGGTCGAGCATTCTCCGGTCGACCCCGGGGATGGGCGACGGTGTCCAGTCTAACCGGGCAGCGTGGACAGCTGCGCGGGCCCCAAAATCCGAATTGAGGTTCATGGCCGGACGCCTTTGATCATCGTCGCTTTTTCGGGATAGTAGAGACACCGGCCGTTCGTTAGTGCAATTCCGCGGCCTCGCTCGCCGATTTAGTCGAGCTCAGCATACGCGCGAGCGGGCATGCCAAGATAAGTCACCAGGCCATCGTAGTTGTTGCTCTCTGCGAGGATGTTATGCCCCCTGCCATCGAGTCGAAGCCGACCGTATTGAGCCTGGCCGAGGATCTTGCGGCCGGCCGAACCACCAGTCGGGCGCTAATCGAGGCGGCGCTGGCGCGATTGCTGATCCCACGGGCGAGGGGGCGCGCACGTTTATCAAAGTCTACAGCGCCACCGCGCGCACCGCCGCCGATGCCCAAGACCGCTTGCGCGCTGCCGGCTATGTCGCCTCATCGCTCGCCGGATTGCCGGTGTCGATCAAGGACCTCTTCGACGTGGCGGGGGAACGCACCTTGGCCGGGTCCAAGGCCCTCGACGACATGCCACCAGCCAAACACGACGTGCCAATTGTCGCTCGTCTGCGAGCCGCCGGCGCCATCCTGATCGGTCGCACCAACATGACCGAGTTCGCCTTCTCCGGTGTCGGCATCAACCCGCATTACGGCACGCCGGGCAATCCCCGTGACCGCCGATGCATCCCCGGCGGCTCCTCGTCAGGTGCCGCGGTCTCGGTCGCCGACGGCGGTGCTGTGGTGGCGATTGGCACCGACACCGGTGGCTCAGTGCGCATCCCGGCGGCGCTGTGCGGACTTGTCGGCCTGAAGCCGACACAAAAGCGGATTTCGCGCGCTGGCGCGACGCCGCTGTCCACGACCCTCGATTCGATCGGACCTTTGGCCAACAGCGTTGCCTGCTGCGCGATCGCCGACGCGGTGATGGCAGGCGAGGAACCCATCGCGCCGCCGCCGGTCCCGGTCGAGGCTTTGCGCCTGGGCGTGCCGCAGAGTTTCGTCCTCGATGACCTCGCACCTGAGGTGGCAACGGCATTCGCAGACGCATGCACGAGATTGTCGCGCAGGGGTGCGCGAATCGTCGATCTGCCGCTCACCGAGCTTGGCGAGTACCGGGCGATCAACGTCAAGGGCGGTTTCGCCCCGATCGAGGCCTATGCCTGGCATCGGCCGCTGCTGGCCCGACGCGGCGACGAATACGATCCAAGGGTCAGGACGCGCATAGAGCGCAGTGGCGGCATGACGGCAGTCGAGTACGTCGACCTTTGCGCCGCCCGCGCCGACTTGATCGCACTGGTCGCGGCCCGCACTGCGGATTTCGACGCCTTGCTGATGCCCACCGTGGCGATCACCGCGCCGCCGATCGCCGCCTTCGCCCGGGACGAGGATTACTTTCGGCTCAACGCCCTGATCCTGAGCAACCCCTCGATCATCAACTTCCTTGACCGCTGTGCCGTGACGCTCCCGATCCATCAGGCGGGCGCGATGCCGATCGGGCTCATGGTGGTCGGCGAGCACGGTGGGGACCGGCACCTCCTCGCCGTAGCGCGCGGCATCGAGGCTGCGATCGGCGCTCCGGAGTGACACGCCTCTGAAATTCAGCCCGCCAAGCGCAGGTTCTGATAAACACAAGGCTCGCTGGGCCAGGCGGCATACCGCGTTTTCCCGGGCTTTGGCCAAACGCGATACGGTTTCGCCTTTGTGGGCCTATCGCGCAGTGGCCAATGGGCGCCCTACGGTCTGGGCCGGCCGAGACGTCCAGTGAGGCGGTCCGCCCTCCCATTTCCGGAGCTATTTCGGATCGATCGCGCTCTCCATTCGAGAGAGTGCCGCGATGCGAACAGTGCGGCTCGATCGCACCGACCTCGCGAATGATCGACAACGCCTCGGTGGGAGCTCCTCAGGCTTGCGCCGGTTGCCGGAGCGACCGCGGCGCTTCGAGATAAACCAGCCGGCCCTTCGCTGCGGTACGCCCTTAGCAGCCGGAACACCTGACGCCGCTCGAGCCCCAGAAGCTGCACCGCCGCCACGGTCATTAACCGCCGATGATCCAAATCCCCAGCACCTCGAGCCCCCAGCTCCAGATCGCTGATCAGTCGAACCGTCACCCCACGCACCTCCCCGGAAAATCCTCGGCGAGTGTCATTTCAATCTGGCACCGAGGTGACATTTTAACCGGGCGCCTACATTTAATGTAGGTGCCCGATCAAAATATCACCCGTTTGCCAATTACAGATGACACTGCCCAGGGGATTTGCGGGGGTGTTTGGGGTGACGATTGCTGAGACACGGGTTGGTACAAAATCGCCGTCGCTTTCTCCTTGCCCTCCACGGAGTTGAGCGTTCCGCCGGTCATCTTAAGAAAACCGACGTGGAGAGCGAGCGCCAGCCGGTTCAGGGGGCCGCGCCGCTCCCAAATCGAGGCAAGTTCTCTCTCGTCGAGCGTGAAGAAGTGCTCGATCTCGAGTGCTGACAGCGTCTCGGGAAGCCGCTCCTCACCGAGATATCGATGTTCCCACTGATTGGCCGGCGTCTTTTTTGTCGGGCTAGCTACAGGGTCTGGAATGGCGGGCTCCCAGGATCTCGGCCTTGCCGTCCGGTCGAGCGGACGGCAGCCGATATTGCCCTATACGGCTATTCAACGGACCGAGATTCTCGCCATGCTCGCAGCCGGCCGCGCCAGCGCCGATATCTCTCCCACCGTCCGGCCGCACAGCAGCCTCGGCAACCTGCCGCCGGTCGGTTATGCCAAGCTCGGTGTTCCGGCATCGCAACGGGACGGGACGCTGCGCTCAATCGGGGGCTTCGCGCCCCGTCCCGTTGCAGCATCGAGCCTGCAAGACGGCCAACCGACTCTACCTATCGGTGGATGACAAACGGGGCTCAGGTCACGATCTACGCGCGGGTATCGACCGACGACAAAGGCCAAGATCCCGAGAACCAGCTGCGGCAGCTGCGCGAATGGTGCCGACAGATGGAGCATCCGGTCGTGCGCGAATATGTCGAGCATGAGAATGGCGGCAAGGGCGTCGAATATCGAAAGCAGCTCGGGGCGATTTTTGCCGGCGCCGCACGACGCGAGTTCGACCTGTTGCTGGTATGGTCACTCGACCGGTTCAGCCGCGAAGGCATGGCACCGACGATCGGCCACCTGCAACGGCTAAGCTCGCATGGTGTCGGCTTTCACAGCTTCACCGAAGAGCACCTGTCGACCGACAACGAACTCGTTCGCAACATTCTGCTGGCGACCCTCGCCTCGCTGGCCAAGCTAGAACGTGAAAAGATCAGCCAGCGAACAAAGGCCGGCCTCGAACGAGCGCGTGCGATGGGCAAAGTGCTCGGGCGGCCGAAATTCAGCGATGGTGACCGGGAGAAACTGCGCGCAGCCCTCGATGGCGGCAAAAGCTGGCATGCGGTGAGCATCGCGACACGGATTCCATACAGCACGGTCAAGAAGCACGCCCGAGCGCTCGGCTACGAACCGCAGCGCCGAGTTGCAACGTCGATCGCGACAGCAAAAAGCCCGCATGGTTGAGGGCTGACCCCTCCGGCTTTACGTCTCCGGACTTTGCCTTTTGAAAAGTGGGGGTGCCGCCGACTTCCAGGTCTATCTCCGATTTTGGAAACCGTGGGTCCCATCTGACGCGCCAAGTTCCTATCCCATCCCCGGGGCTTTATTTACCTTGATGGGTCCTCCCGTTACCTGCTGTTTTCGTCCTCGGTCCTGCGGCGACCGGCCCTGCCCTCTGGGCGCGTTGCCGATCTCCGCGCAGGCCCCACCCTCATAGTTTTTAGGACCTTTTTCGGCTATCCAATCGGGACGAAGTCGAAATCTTCGGCCGGCACCTGCTCGAAAAACGCCTTGTGCTCGCTCTGCGGAAATGGCCACAGGACCGGGGTGGGCTGCCGGCTGGTGTACCAGTTCTTGCAGCCGCCGACCCAGACGGTGCCGGGAAACGCGGTGCCGAGCTGGGCGAGGAATTTCTCGGTCGCGGCAACGGTGGGCGCCACCGCGGCACGGTGCGCGCGGGCTTCAGCGATCAGCCGCATGATGCAAGCGATCTCCTGGTCGAGACCCAGCGGCACCGGCACGTTGTTGACCGGCGCGAACGGCCCGTAGAGCATGAACAGGTTGGGGAAGCCGGGCAGCGCGATGCCGCCATAGGAGTAGATCTTTTCCCGCCATGCCTCGTCGATCGTCACGCCGTTAAGGCCGGTCACGTTCATCGGGCGCATATAGGCGTGCACATCGAAGCCGGTCGCGTAAACGAGCACGTCGAGCACGGCCCGCGTGCCGTCCGTCATCACGACGCCGTCCGGTTCAATACGGTCGATGTCGCCCTTGACGATATGCGCGTTGGGAAGCTGCACCGCGGCGTAATAGTTCCTGTCGGATTTTGGAATGCGGGTGCAGCCGAGATTGTAGTCGGGTGTGAGCTTTTTCTTCAGCTCGGGGTCCTTGATCTGGTCGAGGTAGGATTTGTACTCGCGCTCCATAGCCTCGCGCTGCGGTCCGGGCTCGAGGCGCCACCGGTCGTTTTCGTTGATGAATTGCCACAACCGGCGCTGTTCGCGGGCGTAGCCGCCAGGCAGCCGCAGCTTCACCCGCTCGCGCCAGGTCGAATACGGGTTCTCGCGAATATGAACCCATTGCGCCCGGCGGATGAACTGAGCGACCTCGCACCCGGCCCAGGCCAGCGCCTCGGTAATCTGCACGCCGCTGGCGCCACTGCCGATCACACCCCAGCGCTTGCCTTGGTAGGGGATGGTGTGATCCCAACGCGCCGAGTGGAATGACGGGCCGGCGAAACTCTCGTGCCCGGCGATGTCGGGCAAGAGGGGCTTGTGCAGGAAACCGGTCGCACAGACGAAAACATCCGCTACGTCGGTGTTGCCGCGGGCGGTTTCGATGTGCCAGCGACCGTCGCCGAAGCGGGCCGAAACGACCTCCTCGTTGAACCGGATGAATTTGGTCAGGCCGCGGTCGCGCGCGACTTTCCTGATATAGGCCCAGATCTCGGTGGCTGGGGCGTATTTGCGCGACCAGTTATAGTTGGGCTGGAACGGAAACTCGTATTGCCGCGACAGGACATCGACGAAGAGGCCGGGAAAAGTGTTGTCCCGCCAAGTTCCGCCGACCTCGCCGGCCTTTTCATAGACGGTGAAATCGAAGCCGGCGCTTTTGAGCTTCTCCGCCATGAACAGTCCCGACACCCCCGCGCCGGCGACGACCACTCGAAGTTCTCGATCCGCCATCACGCCTCACCAATCGAAATGCCCGAGGGCCCACTCAATACCTCGTAACGATCGATGCGCTGGTCGCCGTCCGGCCAGCGCACGGAACCGGCTGCAGGCGAGCACCAGGGCGCCTGGCGACGTTGAGCTCGGTCGCCTCGGCACCCAGGATCAGCGATCCGCCATCGAGATTGCTTTGTCGCTGCGCTGCTCGCAATGACTATTCGCCGGGTTCAGAGCTTGAGCAGGCGGCGTGCGTTGCCATTCAGCAGTTTCTCTGTGTCTTCGGGGCCGAGTGGCAGCGTTTTCAGCCATTGGGTGCCAGGCGGGTTCTCGGCGAACGGATAATCGACCGAGAACAGGATGCGGTCGATGCCCATCTCCATCATGCTGCACACGAGAGCGGTGTCCGAAAAAAAGCCGCTCGTCGTAATCCAGAAATGCTCGCAGAAGATGTCGCGGAAGGTTTTTTCCTTCATCGTCGCGCGCAACCCATGGCTGATGCGCCACAGCAGAAACGGCAGCCCCTCGCCCATGTGACCGAGGATGATCTTGAGCCCGGGATGGGCGTCGAACACGCCGCTCAACACGAAGCGCAGGCCTTGCGTTGCGGTCTCGACCGTGAAGCCCCAGGCGGCACGCAGGATGCCGGGGTGCGACTGCGCGTAATCCTTGTAATAGGCCTCGATGACCGCAGCGTGTGGCAACGCGGGATGGATATAGATCGGCACGTCGAGCTTGGCGGCCCGCTCCCAGATTGGCCAGAAGCGCTTGTCGTCGTGAAAGACGCCGCCGGTCATGCCGTTGACCATCGCGCCCTTGAAGCCGAGCCTGGTGACGGCGCGCTCCAGTTCGTCGGCGGCAGCGCGCGGGTTGGCGGTCGGCAACACGGCAAAAGCAGAAAAACGATCCGGATGGCGCCGCACCGCCTCATGGAGCCGGTCATTGGTACGGCGTGCCAAGGGCGGCCCAGCTTCGGCGTCAACCGCCTGCAGTCCGGGGATCGAATGCGATAGCACCTGCAGATCGATGCCGGCCTCGTCCATCTCGCGGATCCGCAATGCGCCGAGATCGTCGAGCCGCTCGACGATATCACGACCGGCGCCTGGACCACCGCCGAACTGCTTGACCTCGGGGTCCTGGTAATGCTCTTCAAGCGCGATGATGTAGGGTTTCTTTGCCATTCCTTCCTCCCGCGTATCCTGGCGCGCGCCAGCGTAGTTCGCCGGGCCGATGACTTCCGGCTTAAGCTTCAGCGTCTCACGTTTTCCGCCGCCCGACTCGGCGAGCCGCATCTGCGTGAACAGGTCTGAGCTGCCAATTCCCCGCCCATCGGGATAGGCCGCCCTCGACCTCTATCCGCCGGAATCTGGGACGGTGTCGTTTGAAACCAAGGGGGCCGTCGGACGCCAGAGGCCTGCTGGTTTCGCGACCGGAAGCCCCAGTCGAGTAATCGAAAACTTACGCGGCACAGATCAAGCCAAAAACGCCGCCGCCGAAGCGAAGTCGGGAACTCTCCGAGAATGCGGCCTTATGTCAACGTGCCGGGCCGGGCGAGGGCAGCGTCGCCGCTTTCTCGACCGCGCGGTCCATTTCCTCGACCGTGATGAGCGGCGTCATGCTGACACGCACGACGCCCGTGGAATTGCCGACGAGCGACACGGCGGTCGCCGAGGTCGCGTCAGGATAGTCGGCGATGATGATTGTGTCGTCCTGGCCATGGGCGAAATAGAAGGCCTCGACCTTGCCGCCGGCCGCCTCGACCGCTCGCGTCACCGCGGCCCGGCGGCCCGAGCCCTTGTCCTGGCGCAAAAGCCGAACCCCTTCTGCGTTCAAGGTCACTCTCGCTAGGAATTTCGGCATGGCAACCTCCCTCCCGCTTTGGTGCTGTCCTAACTCGGACGCCATTGTCCCAAGTCCAACTTGCTAGTGTCCTAAATTGCCACGCTGGGCTTTAGCGCTGCGATTCCCTCGTAGGCAGCGAGGCCCGAATTTTTGTAGTTGATGGGTCGCCGACCATCGTTTTCCGCCACGCTGAGCGTAAGCGCCACCTCGCGCGTGAGCAGGAAGAATTGCCGAGTACCCGTCTCGGTATTGATCCTGACGAGCGCGAGCCAGTCCCAACCATTCGGATCAAAGCGGTAAAAGCTGGCAAGTTTGCCGGCCCCGGCGCGTAGCCCCTTGACCGAAATGCGGATAGGTTCGCCATTCGGCGACGAGGCCGCAAGATCATAGCCCGGCCAGCCATCCGGCATCTTGTGCGCCGGCCAGCCTGCGAGCATCAATTCCGCAAGAACAAGATGCTCGCAGGCATCACCGAATTGCTTCGTGGTAAGGGTGTCCATCGCTCGGTCGGTTAGTGTTCCTGACCTAATTTCCGCGATTATGTAGGCGTGTGTCCCGGATTCATTGGCCGCCGGGCACCGGCTTTACCGTGTCAGGTTTTATTCACTGTCAGAAGGGAGCGGCGGACCCCTCACGAGCCTCGGGTGCAGAGTGTCGACCGAATTAGGACAGCACCCCCGCTTTTGGGAATAGCAATTCTATGCCGGCTCACCCGGGTTGGGTAGAGGCGTCGAGCCGCGGCAACGGATTGCGATGTCCGATCGGGGCGGCAAAAACCGGCATAGTTGACGGCTGACCCCTCCGCCTTTGCTCCTCCGGCGATCGCCATTCGAAAATGAGGGGTCCCCCTCATTGCAACAGATACGGCCGGTTCTCACGAACGCAACATCCTTATGCCCACCAGCAACAGCGTCCCGGCCAGCAGTGGGCGCAGGATCCTGTCGGGGACGCGCGCGGCGAAATGGCTGCCGATGTTGCCGGTGGCGAGGCGCCGCGTCACCTGCCAATCGATCGTTTCCCGCCGATGGTATGGACTTGCCCCGGTTTAGTGGAGAGGGATTGGTTCAATCGGCGTCCATTTTTTCGAACTGAGCCGGGCTTGTGAAGCCGAGGGCGGAATGGCGCCGGACGGGATTGTAGAACCCGTCGATGTAGCGGCCAATGGCTTGGTCGGCTTCTTGGCGGGTGTAGAAGACAGTCCGCCAGATGAGCTCGGATTTCAGTGTCTTAAAGAACGTCTCCACCATGGCGTTGTCGTAGCAATTCCCCTTACCGGACATCGAGATCAGGATGCCGTGCTTGCGGAGTTCGGCCTGATAGTCGATCGAGCAATATTGACTGCCACGATCCGAATGGTGGATCAGCCCTGCTGCCGGACGGCGCATGGTCAGGGCTTTGCCCAGAGCGGCGAGAGCCAGGTCCCGATGCAGCCGGTCGCCTGTTGTCCAGCCGACGATCCGGCGTGCGAACAGGTCGATGACAATGGCAAGATACAACCAGCCTTCGCGGGTCCACACGTAGGAGATGTCGGCACCCCACTTCTTGTCGGGCCCTGATGCTGCGAAGTCCTGATCAAGCAGGTTTGGCGCAACCGGCCAAGCGTGATGGCTGTCCGTGGTCCGCTTGAACCGCCGCTTCTGCCGCGCCCGCAGGCCGTTGTCGCGCATCAGCCGGGCTATCCGGCGGCGACCGACCGTGAGGCCGCTATCCCGCAGTTCCCGCGTCATTCGGGGACTGCCATAGGTGCTGTTCGACAGGGCAAAGGCCGACCGGACATGTGCCAGCAGCACCATGTCGTCACGTTGGCGGCGGCAGGCTGGCCGGCTCCTCCAGGCGAAATAGCCGCTTTGGCTAACACCAAGCACGCGGCATAGGCGGTGGACGGGGAATTCCGCTTTCGCCCCATCAATGAGCGCGAACCTCATCGACTTCCCTCCCGGGCGAAAAAAGCGGTGGCCTTCTTCAGGATGTCCCGTTCCTGGCGAAGAATCTCGTTCTCACGGCGCAGCCGCTTCAGCTCCGCCGTGACATCGCCCTCCGCTGCCGAAGGGTCGACAGCATGCCGATCCCGGCTCCGCCCGATCCAGCGGACCAGCGTCGATAGACCAATCCCAAGATCACCGGCGATCTCGCGCTGCGTCCGCCCGCTGCTTTGCACAAGGCGGAGCGCTTCCTCTGCAAATTCCTTCGTAAACCGTCGTTGCTGCGTCATCGAGTTCCTCATAGCTCACAGGGAACTCCCCACCTTTCCGAAGCAAGTCCAGTAGACGCCGGGCAACGAACCGATCAGCAGCGACGAGAGCAGCAACCAATTCACCGAGCCGAGCAGCCAATGGCCGATCCCGGCGATCAGGGTCAGCGGCACGGCGTGAGCTATGTGCGACGGTACCGACGCTCTTGGTCACCGCGGCATAGAGGAGGTCAGTCCCGACTGCGATCGTAGCCTGGACCCCGAAAATCAGCATGAGGAGCGGCGTCATCAACGAGCCGCCCCCGACGCCCGTCAGTCCGACCAGAAGGCCGACGAGGAAGCCGGAAAGGGACAAAGAGAGGGTTGATCGTTAATAGCATATTTGTCAGGTGGAATATGATTTTATTGACAGATTATAACAAGCACATTGACTACATCGTACGAGCGGCATTCGCCGCCCGCGTCTCGACAGAGGGTGCGACATGGTCCAGCTCACCGCCGTTTCGGGCGCCACGGCGGCAACAACCCAAATGTCAAAAGCTGCAACAGCCGGGTTCCGACGCCTACAACGCCCGGACTTACGAAATATCGCACCGGGTCAGCTCTGGCTCGTCGAGGTCTCACCCGAGGCGTCGGAACTCCCGTCATTCGAACACCGCGCCTTCGTCTCGGCAAACGTCGTGATCTACGACCGAGTGTTAAGCCCGCTGCTGGCGGCGGCTCTACCCTTGGGCAACTATGCCGAGCCCGCCACAGCGCGCGGTCACCCCGCGGAGAAGTCAAATGTCGATCGTTGCCTGAGGTTTGCGCTGGATGGCTGGAGCGTTATTCGGCTCGTCAAAGGTGATCTGACGGCATCGGCGCGGTCCGATCGCTTGCTTAGGATCACGGAACAACTACTTGCGGACGGAATTTCACCCAATTTGCCGGTGCAACTGTTGACCGCCGCCGGCAACGCCACGTGCGAAGAAACCGAGACGTGCCTTGGCAATCTCGATGCTGTTCTTGATGCCCGTAACTGTGAGGGCCGCGTGACAGCCGTCTTCTCTATCGGGGAGCGTCGGAGCCGCGCCCCTGTACGCCATCGCAGCTAACGGCCTCGCCGGATAGTGACCAGAAAGGTGGGGGAAGGGGTTAGATAACAGTTTCCGAACGCCGAGCGACGGTGCGGTTGGATGGACAGACCGGCGCGCTGACCCTGGGCAAGGAGCTGAACATTTATCATCCTCGACGCCACCAGGATTACGTCGCTGAGGCGGGCGATGCTCTCACCCGCGAACCTCAGGAAAATGCGGCGTTTGCCGGCACGCGTCGCCGGCTCTCTCGGGTTTGTGTAGGTTCCTGGGTCTGTTGTTGCTGTCCTTCTAGGAAATTGTCCCGTGGCGTCGTCTCGCGTCCCTCACTGACGGGGTCGATTCTGAACTCTGCCTCCCCTGGCCTGGGTTCGAATCCCAGTCCCAGAGCCAGTCTATCTTGTTGCTTTCGGCAATTTGAGAGAGCCGGCGACGCGGGCCGGCCCTCGATGCGCCGTGCCGGACAGCTTCGCGAGACGCCCTCAAGCTCGACATGGCCGCTTACCGGCAGCCGACCGCCGCCAATTATTTCGGGCATGTGCCCAAAGGGCCGATCCAGATGCAATGGCAAGCCGCGCCAGTTAATCGCTGGCCGGTAAAGACTGGCTGCCCGCGATCCAAGGTCGGGTCTGGGGTCATGTTGCCGTTCCACCGCTATCGGAGGGCTGTCTCGGGAGGGAAACAGAAATAGGCAGCCGCCGGCTGAAGCGATCATTCGCTGATTTCGCCGGCGAGGTTACCGAAGTTTACCTGGATTGCTTGCTGTTGCCGGCGCGCTGGCGATGCGCGGCGGCCGGGTGGCTAGGCGGCAGCAGCGGCGAGTGGCTAAACAGCTTCTCGCGCAAGGAACCGGGTAGGGTAATCGTGCTTGTAGGCGCCGCGCTCCTGCAGGATCGGCACCACCTAGTCGACGAAGTCCTCGAGGCTCTCGGGGGTCACAATGCGACTCAGATTGAAGCCGTCGATATCGGTTTCCTCGACCCAGGCGATCGGATCGTCGGCGACCTCCTCGGCGGAGCCGACGACGGCTGGATTGCGGCTGCCGAGCCCCATCCGGCCGATGATGCGCCGCAATGTCCAGGGCTCGGCACTTCTTGTCGTCAGGGTGTCGACCGCCGAGTTGATCGCATCATTCTTCACATAGCGGATTGGCTCGTCAGGCTCGTAGCGTGAGAAGTCGATGCCGGTCGAGCTGGAGAAATGCGCCAGCGCCCCCTCGATACTGGCGTGTTCGTGATATTCCCGGTATTTGTCTTCGGCCTCGCGCCGGGTGCGGCCCACGACGGCGGCGCGGTTGTAGAAGATTAGGATTTCGCTCGGGTCGCGCTCATGCGCCATAGCGTGGGCGCGGATGTCGGCGACGAGATCGCGGGTGACGCGCTTGTCTGCACCAAACACGAAGACGCACTCGGCATGCGTCGCGGCGAACTCGCGCCCGCGGGTCGAAGAGCCGGCCTGATACAGCACCGGCGTGCGCTGCGGCGACGGCTCGGCCAAGTGAATTGCGTCCACCTGGTAATGGCGGCCCTGATGCCGAACGCGATGGATCTTGGTCGGATCAGCAAAAATCCGATTGGACTTGTCGCGCAACACAGCGCCGTCCTCCCAGCTGGCCTCCCACAATTTGTAGATGACCGACATATATTCGTCGGCCGCATCGTAGCGACCGTCATGGTCGGGCTGAGCGGCCAGCCCCATGCCGCGGGCGGCGCTGTCGAGATACCCGGTCACGATATTCCAGCCGATGCGCCCGCGGGTCAGGTGATCCAGCGTCGACATACGTCGGGCAAACAGGTAAGGCGGTTCGTAGGTTAGGCTGGCGGTGACGCCAAAACCGATGTTTTCGGTCACCGCCGCCATAACAGGCACGACCATCATCGGGTCGTTGACCGGGATTTGCACAGCGTCGGTGATCGACGGGGCCGGGCCACCGCGATAGACATCGTAGACGCCGACGATGTCGGCCAGAAAGATTCCATCAAACTTGCCGCGTTCCGCCAGCCGCGCCAAATCCTGCCAGTATTCGATCGTGTGTACGCGGTCGAGCGATCGCGCGGATGCGTCCACATTCCGTGTTGAATATGGCCAACGCAGTTCATGTCGAAGGCGATGAGGCGGATCTCTTTCGTCATCGCCCAGCTTTCCGGCCATGGGGCAGTGTCTCTTGCCACTGTAGCGGCATGCGTATCGGCAGGTACAGCGAGGTCACCGTGGCGGCCAGCCCCGACTCGCGCCGCCGTGTTTCTCGCTGCCCGATAATGGATAATCCGGGCGCGTTCGTACCTGTCGCAGTCGTCTCGTCAGCAGTTCAGGGCCGATTCCGGCTGAAGCCGCCGCAACTCAGCAGTCGACCAATGAGGATGGAGTTGCGTGATGGCCGGCCCCGTGGTCAGGCGACCGCGAGCAAACGGTTATCCGTACGATCACTTCGCCGCAAACCGCTGCTCATCGACGCAAGGGTCAAAACGAAAGCCTTCGTATCCCTTGGCCGCTACCTCATCACATTTCTTCTTATATGCGCTTACGCCACCGACATACGGCATGAATACGCGAGGCTTCCCCGGGATATTAGCGCCGACATACCATGAGTTCGCCAACGGATAGAGCGTACGATCCGCGACCTCGTTGTTATGCTGCACCCAGGCGTCCTCGGCATCTTCCTCGGCTTCTATACGCGATAACCCGCGATTGCGTAGGTACTGCACGCAATCGGCTATCCAATCAACGTGCTGCTCGCAGGCCAATATCATCTGACTTTTGACGCCGGGGCTCTGCGGGCCGGTAATCATAAATAGATTCGGAATTCCGGCGATCATGATACCGAGGTAGCTACGCGGGCCATGTTCCCACTTCGCTTTGATCGACATTCCGGCATCCGTATGAATATCGATCTCTTTCATCGCCCCCGTCATGGCATCGAAGCCGGTGGCAAAGACGATCGCATCGAGCGCGTAATCGGCATCGGCCGTGCGCAGTCCGCTCTCCGTAATCTCTGTGATCGGCTTGCTCCTGATATCCACCAAGGTCACGTTATCGCGATTGTAGGCCTCGTAGTAGTCGGTATCGAGGATCAACCGTTTGGTGCCGATCGGATGATCGTTGGGACACAGTAGCTCTGCGGTTCTGGGATCCTTGACTGTCGCGCGGATCTTGCTGGCGCACGAACTCCGATGCCGTTTGGTTGCTTTCTTTGTTAAGCAACAGATCGGTGTAGGAATATAGAAAGCTGATGCTGCCGCCCTCGGCCCATTTCGCCTCGTAGGCCCGCCGCCGTTCCGCCTCGGTTGCGTCGAGCGCGGATTTCACGGGCGGCGGGTAGCCGGCGATTCCGAAGGGGGTATCGAAGGCGGCGCGGCGGCGCTCGGGATACTCGGGCTTTGTGTGCGCGCTCCTTCGCCCTATCCATCGGCCCGTTTCGCGCGGGCAGGCTGAAATTAGCTGTCCGCTGAAAGACGTATAGATGCTTCGCCTGTCTTGCGATGATAGGGATCGACTGGACGCCCGACGAGCCCGTTCCAACAACTCCTACTCGCAATCTGGTGAAATCAACTCCTTCATGAGGCCATAAACCAGTATGATACCACTTCCCCTTGAACCTCTCCAAGCCAGGGTAGTTCGGCGTCCGCGGCGTCGAAAGATTGCCCGTCGCCATGATGCAAAAGCGTGCGGTCGCGGTATGACCTTTATCGGTCTTCACCGTCCAGGTATTCGTCTTACCGTCGAAGAAAGCGTCCTTAACTCGAGTCTTGAACTCGATATCGCGCCTGAGGTCAAAGCGGTCGGCCACATGGTTGATATAACGCAGGATCTCAGGTTGGGTGCCGTAACGCTCAGGCCAATGCCATTCCTGCTGCAGCTCGTCGGAAAAGGAATACGAATACTCCATGCTTTCGACGTCGCAGCGACACCCTGGATAGCGGTTCCAGTACCAGGTGCCGCCGACCCCACTGCCGGCCTCGAAGGCGCGCACTTTGAAGCCGAGTTTGCGCAGCCGATAAATCGCGTAGAGACCGCCGACTCCAGCGCCGACGATAATCGCATCGAATTTCGCGAGTTCTGAGGCGCGTACCGGCATTTGGGCTCTCCCATGAGAAGTGCTCACTCGGCCGCCTCCCGAACCTCGGCCGACCAGAAGCAGTCAAAGCCGAGATCGGCGGCGAGTCGCGCCAGTCGGATCTCCTCGTCCCACACGCGCGCGTCGGAGCAGTTCTCCCAGCCGTAGCTGGCGAACACCATCATCATGCCGACATCCATGGACCGCTCCTTGGTTCGTTGTGTCCCGCCCGGTTAGGAAAGGCTCTCACAGGCGCGCTCCCGACGGTAAGTTGCAGCCGCGGCTGCGGCGCCTTAAGCCAGCACCAACTCACGGTACCCGTCCGCCGCCACCGCTTCGCAGCGCTCGCGAAAGGCGGGGTGGCCGCCGCTGTAACGCATGATCCGGCGGACCTGCTTACCCTCGACATTGCGGTTGATGCCGGTCATCCACGAGTCGACCTCGGTGAACAGCAAGCCCTCGCTCGACGCAATGACGTGGTCGGTCCAGGCGGCGGCACCCGCCGCGGTGGCCTCGATCCGGGTCAGGCCGCGCTCGCGCGCGAAGCGGATCAGCCCGGTCACCCAATCGGCGCTGTATTCGGCGGCACGCGGAAAGTTGCCGAGCCCGGCATGCGGGCCCATCACCATCAGCATGTTGGGGAAGCCGTCCACCAGGATGCCGAGAAAGGTCTGCGGCCCATCCTTCCACTTCTCCTTTAGCGACGCCCCGTCGACCCCGCGGATGTCGATGCGGTCGAAGGCTGCCGGTGATCGCGTCGAAACCGGTCGCGTAGATGATGATGTCGAACTCGTACTCGGCGTCGCTGGTCTTGATGCCGGTCGGGGTGATGCGCTCGATCGGCGTCTCGTTGATGTCGACGAGCTTGACGTTGGGCTGGTTGTAGACCTCGAAGTAGCCGCTCTCGAGCGGCACGCGGCGGGTGCCGAAGCCGTGGTTCTTCGGGATCAGCTTCTCGGCGACGGCCGGGTCCTTGACGCGCTGGCGGATCTTGCGCGCGACGAAATCCGAGATCAGCGTGTTGGCCTCGCGGTCGACCAGGATGTCGCGGAAATTGCCCATCCAGATGCCGAAACCGGGCTCGCCGTAGAGCTTCTCCCAGAACGCCTCGCGCTCCTCGGCGCGTCACCTCGTAGGTGGCGCGCGGGTCGGTCGCATGGATGAAGCAGCCATAGGTCTCCTGGCAGCGCGCGAAGATCTCGGGATAGTTGGCCCGGATCCGGCTCATCTCCTCCTCGCCGATCTTGGCGTTGTGCAATGGCGCGCTCCATTGGGGGGTGCGCTGGAACACGGTCAGGTGGCCGGCGGTCTTGGCCACTTCGGTGATGGTCTGTATGCCCGTCGCGCCGGTGCCGATCACCGCGACGCGCTTGCCCTCGAAGCGAACCGGTTGCTTGGGCCAGTAATGGGTATGGCAGGACTGGCCGTGGAACGTCTCGACGCCGGGGATGCGCGGCATGGTCGCCGCCGACAGCACGCCGATGGCGGTGATCAGGAAGCGCGTGCGTGTAGCGCCGGCCGTCCTCCAGGATGACGTCCCAGCTGCGCGTTTCCTCCTGGTAGTGCGCGGCGGCCACGCGGCTGCTGAACTGGATGTCGCGACGCAGATCGAACTTGTCGGCGACATAATTCAGATAGCGCTCGGTCTCGGGCTGGCGCGGCGAAGTGCTCCTCCCAATCCCACTCCTCCAAGCAGTTCCTGGGAAAAGGAGTAGCCGTAGGTCCAGCTTTCGGAATCGAAGCGGGCGCCGGGATAGCGGTTCCAGTACCAGGTGCCGCCGACGCCGGTGCCGGTCTCGAACACCCGCACCTTGAAGCCCAAGTTCGCGCAGCTTGTAGAGCTGGTAGAGGCCGGAAACGCCGGCGCCGATGACGATCGCGTCGAAATCCAGAGCGTGTGCTCAGTTGACGATCGATGCGGAACCGCTTGCGATCGCATCCATCTGTCTTTCCTCGACCGAAGATGGAATCCGATCCAAACCCTACCTCACCCGAGACGCAACAATCGCACGCTTTCGGAAAGCCGCGCAGCGGCCGATTGCATCGCGCGGCTCAAGCGGCCCAACGCGCGTCAATGCCGATGTCGTGCGAATGTGCCCGCGGCAGTCAGGATCAGCAGCAGCTTCCACGACGGCGACAGAACCGGCACCGACAGCTAGCGTGATGCCCTGGAACATGGTGCCGCGATCGACGGCGAAACCGACACTGTCTCGCTTCTTTGACCCGCGCCAGGAAATCGGCAAAAGACGGCTTCTGGTACCAGGCGACCTGCGAGAACAGCGCTTCGAGTTCCTGCTTCGCTGCTGTTGCCGAACGCGGCCATGATCACGCCCGACGCGCCCGCCGGGCCGGCATACTGGCGCCCGACCGTCACGTAGAGATCGGTCAGAACGCCGCGCCAACCCAGTCCAACAGCAGGAGCGAACGAGGGTCCCACGACCTTGGACAGATAGACCGACACGCTGTGCGCATCGGACACCGCGTGCATCAGCGGACGCGCGATGTCCATCAGCCCGCTGCGGCGCAAAACGCCATAGGCGATCTCAAGGATATGCAGGCTGACCGAGTAGCTGCGCGTCGCCTCGTCGTAGCCGACAAAGCCCTCGGCCTGCAGCGTACGCAGGATGTTGTACGCGGTCCCGCGATGGAGCCCAGCGGCGCGGGCGACCTCGCTGGCATTCAATGGCCGCTCCGACCATGCAACGCCCGCAGCACCTTTGCCGCGGCCACAACCGCGCCCACCGGCTTACCCCGGCCAAAATCGCTGGCGATGCCAAGCGGCCGGCTCACGCGGCTCGACACGGCTTCGATGCTCTTTGCCTCGATGCTGCTGGCCATCGACCCTGCTGGCTGCGGCCGGTCCATCTTGCCCGGTCACCCGCGTTGATGCTGCAAGAGCCATGATAGAGCTAACGCCAGTTCGACGCAATACGAAGCAGGTGTCTTCTATTGGGGACAAAAAGTTCGGGATGGCGATGCCCGCCAGCGACTAGCTCGATGATTACGAGAGCTAATTCGTTTATGCTCTGCCATTTTAAGGCGGGCTCCTAGTGTAAAACAGATTAGTACCTGCGCTTAGGTCGGCTCAGGGTGACCATAAAGACCACCGAAGCGGATCACATGGACAGGCCCGGCCGAGGAGAATTGTCGGTAAAATGACGGCCGCGATCATTGAGGCCCGCGATCTGGTCAAGCGCTTCGACGGCTTTACTGCGGTCGACCACATCTCGTTCGCGGTGCCGGAGGGCGTCATCTTCGCCTTTCTCGGGCCCAACGGCGCGGGCAAGACGACGACGATCAAAATGCTGACCACTGTGCTGACACCGAGCGAGGGGCGGCTCTTGATCGCCGGCCATGACCCGGTCACGGAGCCCCTGTTGGTGCGTCGCGCCTTCGGCAACGTGTTCCAGGATCCGAGCCTCGACGACGAGCTGACTGCGGCCGAGAATATGGAGCTCCACGGCGTCCTTTACCGCGTGCCGCGGGCGCAGCGCCGCGAGCGTGGCGAGGCGCTGCTGCGCTTCGTCGGCCTGTGGGAACGGCGCGATGATTACGTCAAGCGCTTCTCGGGCGGCATGAAGCGCCGGCTCGAGATCGCCCGTGCGGTGCAGCACCGGCCGCGCATTCTGTTCCTCGACGAGCCGACCAGCGGGCTCGACCCCCAAACCCGCAACCAGATCTGGGAATTTATCCGTGGGCTGTGCCGCGACGAGCACGTGACGGTGTTTTTCACGACGCACTACATGGAGGAGGCGGAACGCGTCGCCGACCGGATCGCGGTCATCGACCACGGCCGGATTGTGGCAGAGGGCACCGCCGCGGCGCTGCGGCATAAGACGGGCGGCCGCACTCTGGAGGACGCGTTCATCGCGCTGACCGGACACAGCATCCGCGAAGACGAGGCGGCGCCCGTCGACCGCATGCGCATGATGCGTCAGGTGTGGCGCGGCCGCCGATGAACCCCGTCTTCATACTGTGGCTGCGGCAATTGAAGCGCTATTTCCGCTCGCGCGCACGCATAATCGGCTCGCTCGGCCAGCCGATTCTGTTCCTCTTAGCGCTCGGTTTCGGGCTCGGGCCCACCTTCGCCCGCGCCGGCCGCGGCGATTACGTGCAGTTTCTGGCGCCGGGCATCGTCACGATGGGCATTCTGTTCACCGCCGTCTTCAGCGGCATCGAGATCATCTGGGACCGCCAGTTCGGCTTTCTGAAGGAAACCTTGGTTGCGCCAGTGTCGCGGCTCGAGATCGTGCTCGGGCGCACACTCGGCAGTGCGACGGTCGCGCTGATCCAGGGCAGCATTGTGTTTCTCGTCTGCCTCGCCGCCGGCTTCCGCCCGGCTCACTCGCTGCTGCTGCCGCTGGCGCTCTTATTCATGGCGCTGATCGCCATCATGTGCACGGCGATCGGCACCGCCGTCGGCTCGGTGCTGCAGGACATGCAAGGCTTTCAGCTGATCATGAACTTCATCGTGCTGCCGCTCTTCTTCTTTTCGAGCGCCCTGTTCCCGGTGCCGGACCTGCCGGGCCCGGTGCGGCTCGCCGTGCGGCTCAACCCGCTCAGCTATGGCGTAGACGGCCTGCGCGGCGCGCTCAGCGGCGGTTTCGCGTTCGGCGCCGCGACCGACTTCGCAGTCCTTGGCCTCCTCGCCGCAATTCTACTCGCGATCGGCGCTTACCTATTCTCAAAGATCGAGGGGTAGCCGTAGACCAGATGACCAATTTGGTCACCTCACCTGAGGCCTCCATGTTCGAACGCTGGCTTTCTCCTTGGCCATCACCTTGGCTCGGACACCCGAGATAGTACCCTGCAACGGCACCGTCAAGTTGGCTGAGAGCCGGCTGGTAGGAGGCGGGTTGGTCGGATAGACGAGCGGGATGATGACGCCTCGAGATCCGATTTACGCCGGCCTTCGCCAGTTCGCCAACCTTTTCCCCCGCCACTCAGACCACGATACCGCCGCCAACTTCCTGTCTGGCCGCACCCAGGCCTTCGCCACATGGGCCGACGTCACTGGCGTGGCCATGGCGGCATGACGACCCCTATTGCGGGCATCGCTCAGCCCATCGCGTTTAAGTCAATCTGTGAATGCCAAGTTGGCGGTGCCCCCGGGACAGCGTCTCCCAGCCTTAGTCTGGAAGATACATCTCCTCCATGGCGCGCAGACGCGGCTCGTCCAGAATGCGGCCATTGCTGGCGACGCCCCAGGGACTCTGAGCCGCCTGGGCACGGAGCGCATCCAGGGCCAATGTGCCGCGCTGCTGAAAATCACTCAAGAAATCCCAGTTAGCCTGCAAGCCTGCCATGGTGGTCAGCGCGGGAAACCAGGCCGCGGCGGCCCCGGCATCCTGCTGCGCCTGTAAGGAGGGATACGGCGACAGGTCGGCGGGAATGAGGGGGACGACGGGCCCGGGAATGAGGCGGATCGCCTCCTGAATTTCTTCCCAGGTGCGCAAGCCATTGGGGCAGATGACATCGACCTGCGCTTCGGCTTTGTAGGCCTGGCAACGTTCAATAATCTCCGCAAAGCTGGCGCCCGGCACGCCGCCGAGATCGCACCGGGCCATGATCACGAAGTCCGGGTCGAGAGCCTGTTTGGCATCCATCGCCGCCCGCAGCTTTCCGACCATCTCCTGAATCGAGATACAGCGGCGGCGGGGGCCGGATTTCGGCGGAAACGTCTGGTCTTCAATGTGGGCGCCAGCGATGCCCGCCTGAATGTATTCCCGCACGGTGTAATGCGTACTGATGGCATCACCGTAGCCTGTGTCGGCATCCGCGAAGACCGGGATCTGCACGGTCAGGACAATTTTCCGGGCGTTGTCCACCATGTCGCGCATACTGGTCCCGGAGTTGGGCCAGCCCAGTTGGTGCGCCGAGGTATTGCCCCCGGACATGTAGAAGGCGTCATAGCCCAGCGCTTCCGCCATCTTCGCACCAATGGGATTGATCCCGCCCGCTAAGACAAATAATTCGGGCCGTTGAAACAGGGTCTTCAGTCGGGTCGTCATACGTTGACGCTCTGGCATACGCAGTCTCCTCGTGTGTAACCGAACCGTCCTGGCGTCGCGGGGTGCGTCATGGTGCCGGGCAGCCAGCCAGCGCCTCCCCGGCTCATGCCAAGATGCCTCGCGGCGCCTCAGAGCAGCACAGTAGCTGACGGGCCATGGGGTGTCCTCATACGTGGATGGGGGGCAGGACCCGCGTTAGGCGCCCACCGGCACGGTGGCACTGATCCGCGGAACTCCCAACGAGCGCGTCGTATGGCCCTGGCCTGTGAGGTCGTCAGCAAGGACCACATCACCCGGTCCAAAACGGCGCGTGGTGCCATCGCCGATCCCGATTTCCATCTGCCCCACGAGAATAAAAATGTATTGTCGCCGGGGCGCGGTGTGCCAATCGCTCCAATAGTCCGCAGGGAAACAGCGGAACACGAGGTTGGCACCCGCCTGAAGCGCAACGTTGTGGCTCTCCTCGGCCGGCAGAGGGAGATCTTCAAAATGGGTCTGGCCGTCGTGGCCCGTATATATCCGTACGATCATGCGCGTGCTCCTTCCCACAGAGAGATCATCGTGCACGCAAAGGCGTACTCCGCATCATCGCCGACGACTAAACCCTAGCATCCTTGCTCCGCACGTTTCGACCGGAATGTTTGCAGAAAGCATGAAGATGATTGCCGTCCGGCGCCCCTGATTGATTTTTACGTGCACTCGAAAGCCGTTACCCTGCTGGACATCCTGAGTCAGGATCTCGATTCTGGTCTCCAGACTTCGATCAGGATATCATGCTGGAGTCAGCCCGAATAGTTTGATCTCGGAACGGTCTCGGCCTCGCCCGCGCGCCACAGAACACCCTGGAACGGCAACTGTCCTTCACTCAGAGCCTATTCTATTTGAATAGGCCTGATTAGCTGAGGCTGAGCACCGCTATATTCATAGCGGCAGTCGAAAGATGTCCAACAGCATTTACAAACACGACGACGATTTAGGTACTCGATGGTGTAGGCCCGCTATTTGCCGTCCCCCTAGCTGGAGCGATTTTTGGGTCGGGGTGACGGAATAAAGGTGAAGGGCCGTCGTCCTCAGGGGCAGGATCGAGATCCCTGGAGGGCTCCATGGATCTACCTTATTCGGTGGAATTGCGCGAGCGGGTGCTGTTGGCCCATGAGCACCATGGATGGCAGCCGCGTCCGTTTGCGGCCAGCAAAACGATAAGGCAGTAACTGCTTGGCGACAAGTCCGCGTGGATACGCGTTCTTCCTGTTGCAGGCCGCGACCGACGCGGGCACTGCGCCGTTGACCGAAAAGGCGCTGAAGCCGCGTAGCACGGCCCGGTTACCCCGCGCCAGAGCTGCGGCGATCTCGTCGAAGATGGCGGTGACAAACCTTTATGTCGGAATCCGCACGTTCATCTCGGTAATACCGTGAATCAGGTTCGAGTAAGCCCGCTTCGGTCTCTCCACCACCTCGATCGGCGGGAACCGTTTCAGGATTTCCTCCCACAAGATCGTCAACTGCATCTCGGCCAAGCGGTTGCCGACGCATCGATGAATACCAAACCCGAAGGACAGATGCTGACGGGGCCGCGCGCGGTCGATGATGAAGCGATCGGGGTCCTCGATCTCTTCGGGATCGCGGTTGCCCGAGATATACCACATCGCGACCTTTTCGCCCTTGTGGATGTGCTTGCTGTTCAACTCCGCGTCGCACAACGCGGTCCGGCGCATGTGCACGACCGGCGATTGATACCGGGTGATCTCCGGCACCATTTTCGGGATCAGATCGGGATCAGCGCGCAGCTTCGCGTATTCTTCGGGGAACTGGTTCAAAAACCACAGGCCGCCGCTGATCGAGTTACGCGTCGTGTCGTTGCCGCCGATGATCAGCAGCAGTAGATTGCCCATGAACTCGTGCGGCCGCGACGGCAGGTCGTGCGTCGCCTCTCCGTGCGCCAGCATCGAGATCAGGTCGAATTTCGGCGGCTGCTTCTCACGTATTTTCCAGACACCGGCGAAGTAGCTGACCATTTCCCGCAGGACGGCATCGCGCTTTTCCTCCGAGTCGATCTCTGTCCCGGCGTGCGTGTTCACGGTGGCGACGTTGGACCAGCGGGTCAGGGTCCGTCGTTCCTCGAACGGGAAGTCGAACAGCGTGGACAGCATCTGCGTCGTCAGCTCGATCGAGACGCGATCGACCGAGTCGAACACCTCGCCGCGCGGCAGGTCTTCCAGGATGCGGATCGCCCGCTCGCGAATCGTGCTGGACATTTTCGCCAGGTTCGGCGGCGCGACAATTGGCGAGACGATCTTGCGCTGCTCATCGTGCCGCGGCGGATCCATCGCGATGAAACTTTCTTTCCGGTACTGGAGGGGGACGTCTTTCAGCGTGATGCCCCCGAGGGCGGCGTCGGAGGAGTAGATCTGGTGTGACGTATCGACCATCATGATGTCCCGGTACCGGGTTACCGACCAGTAGGGACCGTACAAAGGGCTGTCGACGAAGTGCACCGGATCCTCGCACCGCAGCCGAGCGAAAAAACCGTGCCACGTGTCCTCGGAATACAGGTACGGATTACTGACGTCGATCTCGTGCACCGGCACAGACCAGGGATCGCGATGCGCCTCGGCCTTGAAGCCGATGGAGCTCCGAGGTGCGACAGTCGCGTTCATTGAATTTTCCTCTCGCAGTTCAAGGCGGCGTCGCCGAGATTTCCGGGTCAGGATGCACGCTGCCCGGTAGATACGTCGACTAAAAATGGCGTAGTAGAGGATCACCATGATCGCGCCGACGATGGGCGACGGCTTGGCCACCTAATTGCGGATCGAGTTGAAGTTCGCTGACGCCCCGGGGGTGTGTGGAAACTGACGGACGAGTTGTTAGGCGGCCGCGTTGGATCGCGGCACCACCGGCCGGCCAAGCAGTGTCGCCCGATAAGCCCCTGCCCAGGCCGTGGCTATCGCCGCCTGACCTTTACCGAATGTCGGCTCGCGATACACCCGACCATCGCGGGTCGCGGCCACTGAAGGTGGGGTCAGGCTTGAACCCAGTGGCTCCGTCGTCGTTACGCGAAGGGCGGCAAGCGGCGTCAAACGCGGCGTTCAGGGCGGCTAGGGCGAACCGCCGGGTGGGATGGTGAGCGGTCCTTCCCGGAGACGCGTCCCAACAGCGAGGTTGCGCCGATATCGTTGAAAAAGTCGGGTCTGAAATAATCGTGGTGGCAATGGCGTACAGTTGGAAGGGCCGGAAGGGCGTGGATGGTGGGTGCCGCGCCTCAGGCGGCTGAGGTCGCCGCGGGCGTCGGGATCAGCATGGCAAGTTTGCGGAGGTTTTGGGCGGTGGCGGCGAGATGGAACTCGTCGCGGGCGCCGTTCGGTCCTCGTAATCGCAGCCGGTCGAGCCTCAAGATGCGTTTGAGATGGGCAAACAGCATCTCGATCTTTTTGCGTTCGCGCCTTGAGGTGACATAGGCCTCGGTGGTGGCGATGTCGCGCGCCATATCGCGAGCGCCTTCATGGATGGAACGCAGGATCTTGCGGGCGGGCGCATTCGGACAGCACCGCGGCTTCAGCGGGCAGCCCTCGCAATCCAGCTTGCTGGCGCGATAGCGCATCATGCCGTTCTCGTCGACGAATGGGCGCGGCACGCGATAGATTTTGTGGCGCTGCCGGAGTTCCTTCCCAGCAGGGCAGATGTAGCAGTCGCGCTCGTGGTCATAGGTGAAGTCGTCACGCGAGAAGGTGCCGTCGGTGCGCTGAGATTTGTCGAACACCGGAATGTGCGGCTCGATACCGCGCTCATGCACCAGCCAAGCGAGGTTCTCGGCCGAACCATAGGCGGTGTCGGCCGTCAGCCGCTCAGGCCACAGACCGAAACGCTCCTGCGTACGATCAATCATCCGCTGCTGCGCCGTCACCTCGGCCTGCCGCACGGCGGTGGTTGCCTCGACATCGACGATGACGGCGCTCTTCAGGTCGATCAGGTAGTTGGTGCAGTAGGCGAAAAAGGCCAGCCCACCATTGGCTCCCGTCCAGCGTGCAGCCGGGTCCGCGGGCGAGACGAACTTCGGCACGACCGGCGTTGCCGCACCGAACGCGGCATCGTCGAGAACCGCCAGATATTCCCGCACCGCATGGTTTGCCGCCTCGGGGGCCTGCCACTCGCTGCCCGGTACGCTGCGCTGCCGGTTGGCATCGGCCTTGATCATGCTGGCATCGACCGCGAACCCCTCGCCGCCGACCAGGCCCTCGGCGATGCAGCGCTGTACGGTCGTCTCGAACACCTTACGCAGCAGATCGCTGTCGCGGAAACGGCCGTGCCGGTTTTTCGAGAAGGTCGAATGGTCCGGCACCGCGCCGTCGAGCCCGAGCCGGCAGAACCAGCGGTAGGCGAGGTTCAGGTGGACCTCCTCGCACAATCGTCGTTCCGAGCGGATGCCGAAGCAGTAGCCGACGATCAGCATCCGGATCATCAGCTCCGGATCAACAGAAGGCCGACCCGCCTCGCTGTAAAACGGCGCCAGTTCGCTCCGCACCCGATCGAGTTCGACAAACCGGTCGACTGAGCGCAGCAGGTCTTCCGCCGGCACATGCCGTTCGAGCGAAAACTCGTAAAATAATGCGCCCTGATGCACTTGCCGTTCCCCCATCATCGACTACCCCCCAGCCGCCGTGATGCGAGATTATACCGCGTCCGCCGCGCCGTTTTTCAACACAATCGGCGCACCTCAGACGTTCCCCGCCGCGCACCATCGGCCCGCTATGATCGTCGCCGGAAGTCACTGAAGTCCGCCTCGGCTCGGAAAGCAAAAACCCCGCCGGGCACGCAGCCAAGCGGGGTCTTGTCATCATCTTGAAAATCTCTTCGGAGCGGATTTGTTTCTGACGCCTCGACCCTCCAGACCCGCAGATCCGGAGGGTGAAGGCGTCAGGCTACTGCTCCGTCGTCGGCGACGGCCTCGGCCATCGTGCGGTGGTCGCGGAAGGCCCAGCTGTCGCCGACGGGCACGTCGCGAGCCGCGGTGGCGGCTTCGACCTGCCGCCAGGCGCCGTGGGCCGGAAAGCCGATCACGGCATCCCGGGCGCCGGCGCAGGCGCCACAGCTCTTGCAGGTCGCGTCCGAATAGGTCGCCGGGCAAATCGCGATCCGCCTGCCAGCGGGCGTGTATCGCGGCAATGAAGCCGTGCGGTCACGCCATTCGCCGATCGTCTCGGCCCACTCGTCGCGCCGTCGCTTGAACCGGTGCCTGACTGCTTGGCGCCCATAGGCACGCTCCAGCACGGTCACCACCGGGGCGATCCCGAGCTCGGCCAAGCGATCCGCCTGTGCGGGGTTGTTGGCCGAGAGATTGACCGTAAACCCGGCCTTGGCGGAAGCGGCGATCAGATGCCGGTTCTCGGCAGCGACGGGATCATCACCGAGTACCGGCTTGTGGGTGAAGGCAATCGCCCTCTTGCCGGTGTTGGCGGCCACGAGCTCTCGGACGAGCTTGCCGTCGATTCCCGGGCCGTAGCCGGGCAGGTCGCCGGCTTGGGCATAGCGCCACAGACGGCCGGGCCGCAGTGCCGCGATCTTGGCGCAGAACGCTGACCAGGACCCGCCTGTCGGCCCGTGGGAAACACGATCCCAGTGCAGGGCAAGCGCCCCCGTTTCGGCGTAGCAACCATTCTCGTAGAGCGCGCAGCCGGGCCAGCACGACGCCCGTTCGATAATCGACACGGGGATGGGGCCGGTCTTCGCGTTCTGCGAGACGGCAATGAAGTGTACTTTCACTTGATTTCTCCATCGGAGCGGGATGCTCCGACGGCTCGGCCCCGGCGCGCTGCTGCACGTCGAGGTCGAGGGGCCGATCAGATCGCGAGGTCGAACCCTGCCGCGGCGATCTCGTCGGTGAGATCGCGGGCATAGCGGCGGTCGACGCAGAGCGTGCCGCCGAGCCACTGCCAGGGCTCGGAGACGACGTTCTCGTCGATCCACCTCAGGGCGGCTTCGGTGATCGGCACGATCGAAATGATCGAGCCGTGATCGGCGATCAGGAAATCGCGCATTGGCCGGTCTCCATCGGAGCGGAAGTGCTCCGACGCCTCGACCCCCGCCAGCTGCTGCCGACGAGGGTGAGGAGGCTATGTCTTCCGGCGTGGGGATTGCCGCGGGTCGAGCCGCTGCTTGACGATCTTTTCGATCTTCCAAGCGGCAAGGTCGAGCTCGCCGGCGATCGCCGCCCAGATCATCGGGATATGCCGATCCTGCCAGGCGGCGGAGAGCTCCACGGCGCTGGCCTGATAGGCATTGGCCGCGGCGCTGAGGACGCCGGCCACCTTGTCGGGGGCGTCGACGTCGAGGTTCAGCTCATCGGCCATGCTGCCGTTCCTCGATCAGGACGAGGCAGGCTTCGAGCCGCAGCCACTCCTCCGGCGTGTTGCCCCAGGGATGCAACGACAGGGCTGCCGCTTGGACCTTCACGACCGAGATGTTCGGGTGGCTGACGAGGGTCTTGGCTTGGTCAGGGGTGAGTTCGCGGCGCGTATGACGACGCACCGCGTCGAGTTTGATCAGGTTCATCGGGATTTCCTCGGAGCGAGATGCTCCGACGCCCCGACCCCCACCAACTGCTGTTGGCGAGGGCGAGGCTTAGGTCAGGCTGCCGGCTTCAGCAGCTCACCGGCGGAGCGTTCGAGCTCGAGCCGCTTGTCGTTGTTCGGCAACGAGCGGGCATGCGCGGTGGCGGCGACGGTCGCGTCCCACAGGGTCTCGATCGGCCGGCCTTCCTCGGTCTCGTGAACGGCCTTCAAAGCCGGGACCAGAGACTTGCCAAAGCGCTTTGCCAGGAGCTGGTCGAGATCGGCCTCGATCCGCTTGGACCGGGCGTCTTCGATCGCCTGCAATACCGGCTTGGCGCTGCCCTCGGCATATTCGCGAAGCACCGGGGTCACCTCTTCGAGCCAGCGGTCGGGCGCCCCACTCGTATGGCGGATGCGGATTTCGGTGTACTGGTCCGCACCCCAGACGTAGCGGTTCGAGCAGACATAATCGAAGAGGAAGAACCCGGCGCCGAGCGTGGTGTTGCCGACCTCGGAGTTCCACACGAAGAAGCCGCGGGCGAGGGATCCCGGCTGGCCGTCACGGCGGTTGGGGATCTCGATGCGGCGATCCTCGTCGGCGAGGAACACGAACATGTCGCGATCGCTCGCGTAGAGGGTCGTGTTGGCTTTGTCGACAGTGATATGCCGGCCGAAAATGCCCGGCACCCGCCAATGTCCCGAGATGCCGTCGCCGAAACGCTCGACCAGGGCGTCGACCACATCGGCATTCCAGATGCGGCCGTAACGGGGACCGGTGGCGGCGCGGAGCTCGACATCATCACCCTGGCTGGAGACCAGCAGCTTGACATCTTCGACCCCGCGAGTGAAGCGCAGGTTGAAGTTGAGGCAGTCGGCGATGATCGGGGTGGGCAGTCTGCTGTCGCGGAAGTAGGACGCCGGGGATGGCGTCGCCGCGAGCGAGCACAGCTGTCCGAACGACCAGTGCGTCGGCGCGGCCTGGGTCCCGTCGTGAGCACCGATCAGCAATCCCCGGTGATCGTCGGCGGCCGGAAACAATTCTATCTCCCGGGTGCTGACGACTTTCGACCGGCTGGTCTGCCGCGACAGGGCGGCGAAGGCCTGCAGTTCGGTCAGGGAGGTAAAACGCTGATCGGCCGGACGGGTGGCCCATTGCCGATGCGCCTGAGTAAGCGTGGTCATAGTGTTTAACTCCTTTCAGCTCAGGAGGGGCGGGTCGCCCTCTCCTGACGCCTCGCCCCTCACAAGCTGCTGCTGGTGAGGGGGAGAGGCCGTGCTGGTGGGAGCAGACGCAGGGATTAAACTCGGCCCTGAGACCTGAGCCCCTCTCGCGTGACAGATCTCCGACATAGGCCGCGCCGAGAACCCCAATTCGGTTCTTGCCGGTGGTTCTCGGCACGATCGCGATGGCCTGACAGCGCCGACGCCCGAAACCCCCTCAACGGCTGCTGAGGAGGCGGGGCGGATTACTCGTCGTCGGTGAACTCGGCGGGGATCTCGAGCAGCGGGCCGGTCTTGGCCTCGTCCTCGTAGAGGAAGGCGGCGAAGCCGAGCATGTCCAAGGGACGGCCGTTCGGGTCAGCGCCGACGATCACTACATGCTGCAACGCGTCGACATCGTATCCGTCGGGGATCACCTTGGCTTCGGTGATGGTCGTCGCCCGTGCATTGTCGCAGTCCATCTCCTGGGCGTCCCAGGCGATATCGTCGCTGACGGCCATCGCGCAGGCCTTCTCAAGGGTTTCGGCCTCGACGATGATGTGCTGGTACATCGGCACCAGGTACTGGCGCTCAATGACAAATTTGGGCATCGGAGTTCTCCTGTTGGATGTTTCCGACGCCCCGACCCCCGCCGACTTCTGTCAGCAGGGGTGGAAAGCTCAGCCGGCGCCGAAGGGCCGAAGACCAAGCTCCGCGAGACGTTCCTTGCAGGCAGCCTCATCGGCGATGTAGCGCTCGAGCGCGTACTCGGCGACACCGCAGATCGAGGCGAGCTGGTAAACCATCAAGCGGATCGCCGGGTCCTGGCACATCTCTTTGGTGCCGGCGGTTTCATGCTCGCGGATCTCGCGGCAGGCTTCGGCGATCGACAAGGCAATGCCGCTCGGGTTGCACGCACCAGGATCGACGATCGCCAGCGCATCGCGAAAGCGGCTGCCGTGGGGGCGTTTTGTTTCAGACATGGATGATATCTCCGTTAGAGAGCTGGGGATGCTCCTAACGGCCGCAGCCCGACCCACACCTGTGAATCGAGCTACATACAGGTTTGTCAGCGATTATTTCGAATATGTTGAGATGTTCTATCGAACACCTAAAACATAGTGATGGAGTGGGCGTATTTCAAGGTTTTCTTGCTGTTTGCAGTATTTATGATGGGCTTCAGTACTTTCGTGTAGAAACAAAAAGACCGGCCGGCCTGTCACCGTGCGTCGTTTGGCCTTTTACTGCGTTTCCCGAAGGCGGGTTGCTATCGTATCATTGCGTGTAGCAGAGCTGTGTCGCTCAGCCGCGCGCCACCAGGAGCGAAGCGGCAAAGCCCTACGGGAGGAAATCGATGGTTCAATCCGGGCGCGTCATCTTCGGGCGGATGGAGGAGGTCGTGTTCGGCAGGCCAGCGTGTGAGCGGGGCGCTAGCGGTCGCGACATGCCGGAAGCGGGCGAGGGAGCATGGCTCTCTTCACGACGAAGTAAATTGTGGTGGTCCGCTATCGCCGTAGGTTGCCAGTTCCGACAACAAACTCGTCAGACTATAGGACGGCTTGTAGCCCAGCCAGCGCACTGTCTCGGAAATATCCAGTCTGGTTGGCTTCAAGGCCGGATCGAGTCCATAGGAGGTCGCCAGATCGTAATATTCGGGATAGTGTTTTCTGAATGTCGAACCTGGCCCCTCGGCATCCCAATCAGCAAGATCGGCATCCATGTATTGATAGGCGCCGTCGAGCGTCAGGACGAGCTGCTGTTCAATGCGCTGCCGGGAAAGTAGGTCCAGGCTCAAGATCACCGCCGCAGCAACATCATCGATGTGCACCGCTCCCTTCCAGAACCACCGGGCCCAGTCGCTATAGCTGGCGTACACCTCGCGGTTCCAATATGGAATAAAGCCTCGCGGGCGAAGGGTGATCACATTCATGTCACGGTGTTTTCGGTAATCCTCGGCAATCGCTTCGGCCAGAATCTTGCTGCTGCCATACCGTGAATCCGGCCGATAGACACTGGTTGACGAAATGAAGACAATCCTGTCGATGCCGAGCGAAGCCGAGGCTTCGAAGACCTCGAAGGTGCCACGCACATTCAGGTCGAAAAAATCGTGGGCATTTTTCTCGCCTCGATCCTCGTGGATGCCGTGCCACGCGGCAATGTGGACGATGCAATCGCAACCGCGAAACATTTCCGGCAACTGCGGCCGGTCGAGAATGGATCCCTGGATGAACACTGCCCCCTGTTGCAAAGCCCGTGGCGCACGGACATCGAGAATGACCGGCGTATCACCCCTGTCGAGCAGCATGGGGACGAGGGTCAGGCCGAGATCCCCCGACCCTCCTGTCAGAAGCACCTTCATCATCTTCTCCGCCACTTGCCTCTTTTCGCCAAGCAGCACCGATGCAGGCCGGACCGTTTGGTCCCACATAAGATAGAGAGCCTTTGCTCGCCGCTGACCGAACGAGGAGGAACGGAATGGCCCGCCGCAATCCGCCCCGCAAAGTCACCTATTTCGAACCCGTTCCGCCGCGCCTCCCGCGCAACACCGTCATCGAGTTGACGTTCGAGGTCGGCCGCCGCTTCCGCTGCACGATGCGCGTCGATTGCGGTCAGCTCGACCCCAGCGCGGTGATCCGGCCGGCACCCGGCGAGTGGCACCCGCGCATCCCGGAACGCCTCGACGACGAGGAGCTTGCGGATTGGCGCGCGGGCCGCAACGCAGTCTATCAGCTGGCCGCCCTGACGATCGGTGCGCGCCTCGCGGTCGCCGACGCATAAGGGGCGGCTCGCGTGGCCCCCGCCTTCGGCCCTATCCGCTCCTCGCGGAAGGGTGACAAGGCCTCGGGTGCATCGCCGAGCGGCTCGCCTAGCTTTACGAGATCGCGACGGGATCCGGCCGACACCCCGCAAAAGGGGTCGATGGTCAGGAATGGGTCAGTCCCGTCATTCCTCGGGGACAGGGCGGTCGCTAAGCGGCGAGGCGTTCGGGGACGAGCGGCTCGTTTTGCGGCGCCGCTGCAGCTCGTTTTTGCTCGATCTGGGCGAGCAGCCAGGTCTTCACCGCCGTCGCGGCGCGGTCTCTTTCTGCATTGTCGCGCGCGAGCCGGCGCGCCTTGACGATGACGGAGCGCAACTCGGCGACGGTGCCGCAGCGATTGTCGTTGAAGTGCACAAGCGGGAGGCCCGGGCAGGGCATCGCATCCTGCAGGAGCGCGATCGCCGGCGCCGAAGGCAGGCGATGCTCGCGGCTGAGATGCAGGAGAGCGCCGACAAGGCAGTGCCCGCCGTGGCCGTCATCATAACGGCCGCGCGCCCAGTGCGCGTCGTCCGTGAAAAACTCGAGCATCAGATCGAGCAGCTGCACCGCTTTTCCGATTTCCGCTTCGGGCATTTGGTTTGATAGCTTCCGGTCCGGGGGAATGCGACAAGCCTCTCACCGGTCGTAGTAGGCTGTATCAGCGCTCGCTCACGGCAAAGTAATCGGCTCCGATAGAGAACCGTGGGGACCGTGCTGTGATGCACGACCCATACGCGGGTGTCGGCGCATATCCAGCCGGTGACCTCGAGATGGTCTGATATTCGGCCGCCCGCGTGCGGCTAAAAATCGGCTCGTGATCGCGATGCGGTTGCGCAGGTCGCGCTTCGCCGGGATCGGCTTATGCACGAGATCGTGTTGGGTACCGATCATCTATCGCTTTCCACACGCCCCAACCTCACCATGGGAGCCCCATGGCACCCGTCAGCACTCGCACGAGTTCCGCACCCGCGCGCCTTGAACAGCTTTCCACGCGTATCGTGTTCTTTATCGCCGGGTTCGGCATGGCGGCGTGGGCTCCGCTCGTGCCGTTCGCCAAGGCACGAGTTGGGGTAGACGAGGGCGTGCTCGGGCTGCTGTTGCTGTGCCTTGGCATTGGCTCGATTGTGACGATGCCATTGGCAGGCGCTCTTGCCGCACGATTGGGGTGCCGTTTCGTCATTACCGTGTCGGCGTTGCTCCTTTGCCTTACTTTGCCCCTGTTGGTGTCGGTCTCGCGCCTGCCCCTACTCGTTGCGGCGCTGCTCGTTTTCGGCGCCGGGGTCGGCGCGATTGACGTATCCATGAACATCCAGGCAATCATCGTCGAACGGGTGAGTGGGCGGTCGATGATGTCGGGGTTTCACGGCCTCTTCAGCTTTGGCGGCATTGCTGGTGCTGCCGGCATCGCTGCACTTCTGGGTGCCGGAGCCTCACCGCTCATCGCGACGTTGGTTGTGACCGCTGGCATCGTCGTTGCGCTGGCAATAGCCGCTCCGCATCTGCTCCCTTATGGCAGCAAGAGCGAGGGGCCTCGCTTCGCCTTTCCGCGCGGCATCGTGTTGTTCATCGGCGTCCTCTGCTTCATCATGTTCATGACGGAAGGCGCCGTTCTCGACTGGAGTGCCGTGTTCCTGACTTCGGCTCGCGGCATGGAGACGTCCTATGCGGGCCTGGGTTACGCCGCATTCGCTCTGACCATGACAATTGGTCGGCTCTTGGGCGACCGTATCGTGCAGCGGTTTGGCGGCACAAACATCATCATCTTCGGTGGCCTCTGCGCCGCGGCGGGCTTCGCGCTCGCGACGCTGGTTCTTGCCTGGCAAGTGGCGTTGCTCGGCTATGCACTGATTGGCATCGGCTGCTCAAATATCGTGCCTGTCCTGTTCACCAGTGTCGGCCGCCAAACCATCATGCCGGAGAGTGTGGCCGTTCCAGCGATCACGACTCTCGGCTACGCCGGCATCCTCGTCGGCCCAGCGGCAATCGGCTTCGCGGGGCATGTGGCTAGCCTCTCGGCGGCATTCCTGATGGTGGCATTCCTGCTGCTCGGCGTCGCGGCGAGCGGGCGCGTGCTGCGGAAAGCGGAAGTTGCAACATGAGACACTATCCAGAAAAGAAGAAGCAGGGACTTGACGGGCCTTCCGATTACAGAAGCGATCGTCACCGGAGGGCCGGGACGCCGCGCGGCCCGGGGAGCCACGCCGTAGCGCAGCGAAGGCGGGCGAGTAGAGCGCGGTCCCGCGAGGGATACGCCCCTGTTCCTATCGCCAAGGGATCGGCTGCCGGGTACGGCCGGAAATTTCAGGGCGCGGCGGGAGGGAGATCGTAGAGCGTGAGCGTGACTTCGTCGCCGTCGAGATCGACCTCGAGCACGCGGTTGACCGGCTCGCCGGTCGCGGCGAGTTCGTCGAGCGCGGCCCGGAACAGGCGCTGCTGCAGGTCGCGGCCGACATTGGGCAGAAGGATGACGAGGCCGGCATGCAGCGGCTCGGCCGCGTAGAGCTGCCGGAAGTCGCTGGCGTTGTTGGTGACGAGGATCAGGTCGTTGTCGCGCGCGTAGCGCGTGACGCTCCAGTCCTTCCAGCCCGCGCGGCCGACATGCGCGACGTGGCGGGCTTCATGGCCGCACTGCCCGGCGACGGTAACCAGGTCGGTGCTGAGGCATTCGTCGATCAAAAACCTCACGGCACCGCGATGGTGTCGAGCTTCCGGCGCGCGCGGCGCACCGGCTGGTTATCGCGCCACGGCTGCTGGCGCGTCCGGCCGCGCCGCGGATAGGCGGCGGCATAGACCGGTGCCAGGCGGATCATCTCCGCCGTGAGGCGAGGATAGCCGGCGAGCAGCTCGGTCGCCGTCGATCCTTGCGCAACGAGCCCTGCGATCATGTGGACCGGCACGCGGGTGCCGCGAAACACCGGCTCGCCGCCCATGATGTCGGGATCGCTGACGACCAGGCGGCGCGCGCGGCGCAGGTCGCGCAGCGATGTCGCCACCTCGCGGCGCGGTTCGCGCAGGTCGATCGTCACCAGGCCGCCCTCGAGGGACACGGTGTTGCGCGGGGACGACGCCAGGGCGTCGAACACCTGGCGCCGCAATTCGGGTGCGACGCGGTCGGCGAGCCGCCGCTCAAGGGCGAGGGAAACGAGGGCGCGGGCATCGAGCAGCCTTCCGCCTTCCTCGCCGGCGACGGCGGCGATCGTCTTCTTGTCGATCGCGTTGTTCACCGCCTTGAGCGTCAGCCCGGTGAGGACGGCGGCCTCGGCCGGCGTGAACAGGGTGTCGTGCGTCTGCATATATCTTCTCCTTATGGAGAATATATATCGTTGGACCGAAAAGACAAGGACGGCGCGAAATGCGGTAAGCGTCGTGTCGGCCCTAAGAAATTGATAATACGGTATTAGTTGAAGCGGTATAGGGGAGGGGGTACGCCCGGCCTCGTCCCGCCAGCGGCGTGGCAAGTCAGTGGACCGGGCCGGGCGGTGTTGTGTTGGCGAGTTGCCCGACGGCGTCCGAGATCCGGCGCCAGACGGCCACGCCGTCGTCATCGCCGGCCGTTGCGAGCTCGTAAACGCGCGCGGCGCTTTCCTCGAGCTGCTTTCTCGCCGTAGCGCTTGAGCATCAGGGTGGCGGCGCGCCAGATGTCGATCTCGGGAATCACGCCGCAAGATTTCCACGGGCGGGCCGGGGACTGCAAGCCGGCGCGGCCGCGCTGGAACCCGGGGCCTTCACGCGCCATTTGTTATCCGAGAGCCCGCCCCTGCGGAGTGTGGCCCCCCACTACGCTGCTCTCGATAAGGTTGAAAGCGCCATGTCCCCCCGTGGCGCTTTCCCTTTACCGGAGGGAAATTGGGGACGACCTTGCGCACCGCGCCTTGACCTAACGAGGAGGAACGGAATGGCCCGCCGCAGCCCGCCCCGCAAAGTCACGTATTTCGAACCGGTGCCGCCGCGCCTCGCGCGCAACACCATCATCGAGTTGACGTTCGAGGTCGGCCGCCGCTTCCGCTGCACGATGCGCATCGATTGTGGCCAGCTCGACCCCGGCGCGGTGATCCGGCCGGTACTCGGCGAATGGCACCCGCGCATGCCGGAATGCCTCGACGACGAGGAGCTTGCCGACTGGCATGCTGGCCGCAATGCGGTCTATCAGCTCGCCGCACTAACAATCGGCGCGCGCCTCGCGGTCGCCGACGCATAAAGCGCAAAAAGTTTTCGGGCAGTGTGAGGCAGATCACACGGGTTCGGAGACCGGCGCGATATTAAAAGTGGCTCCGCCCCCGGCTGCGGCCGGGAGCGCGCTATGGAGGGCGCCATGTCGAAAGCAGAGATGTGGAACAAAAGCGTGCCGCGGGTCGAGCTCGACCAGCGGGCGCGCGACGCCCGCGTCCGGCTCGAGCGGATTGAACGTCAGCCCGTGCTGCGTGCTGCGTCGACGAATTCCCCGCTCAGGCGGCTCCTCTATCTTTTCAGCGGCGGCATCTTCGTCAGCGCGTCGCGAGAATGCCGGACCCGAGGGCCGCTGAGCAGTCGGCGGCCCCGCCTTCCCCAAATTCAGGAGGTCTGGGTCGAAGAGTGTGGTTCGTTCTGTCGGGCGTCAGATCTTTCGTTCTGCCACCCTTGCGCCGGATAAGGGTCGCGGCGGAGGGCAGCCCCGCGCTCCGTGGTGGAGAGGCCGAGTTGTGATCAGGCTTCGCGGAGAACCCGGGCGATCTCGGCAACGGGAACCCCGTAGACCTCGGCGACTTGGCGACCCGTCATGCCGTATTTTACCAAGGTGCGGATGCGTGAAAATTGCCACCGCGGAATTTGGCGCTGCGTCTGTGGCTCGCGGCTAACAGGAGTTTCGAGCTGGTGCTCATGGCGAGCTGGCGGCGCCGGCGAGACTGTTCGCAGCACGCGTGGTTTGCGCGCCGATTGGTCGCCCGGCACCGAGTCCGGAACTGACGGCACGTTGACTGGCGGTTTCGCTGTAAACAGCGCTTCGGCTGCTTGACGCGCTCTGGTGATCCGCTCGTGATCACCGGTGCTGTGCGGTTGTTGGTGTCGGCTAAGCAAGATTTCCTCGCGACAATTACCTGTTCCCGATATCGAAAAGTCGATTTGTTGGTTTTGGCAAGCTGGACTTGGGAACTGAAGAGCCTATTGGCAAGCTCAGACAGCTCGCTCGCTCAAAGGCCGTGCCGTCACCCCCAAACATCCCTGGAACTCCCATAGGCAGGGTCATCTGTAACTGGCAGACGGGTAACATTTTGATCGGCGCCTACACGTCATTGGGCCTACAGCCGTTGTGTCCACCAAATAGAGATGTCACCGTCTGTGCCATTTAGAAATGTCACTATGGTTGGGTCGGGCGGCGGGCGGGCGCGGAGCCCCCGGCGCAGCGCAGCGCCCGCCCGCCGTCCGCTGTACGGGCGCTCGAAACCGGCTCCCCTTGTTTTTACCGAGCGGGCTCGGCCCGCTCGGCTTGTAGAAAGCTCAACCGACTTTAAAGAGACGCGCGTCGCGCTGGTCGCGCCGGCGTGGTGCTTTCGTGCTGCGCCGCTCCAGTCCGCGGCGGAGCTGCTGCTCGCGGATAAAGGCGAGCGCGGCGCCGAGCTGTTTGTTCTCGACAATCGCGGCTTGGGAGAGCCGCCGCGATTTCGACCTTCGCGGCCGTTAATCCGACCGGCGCCGTGTTGGGTTGCATCCGGCGGCGGCATGCTCACCCTGCATATTTTGCCGCGGGGTTGGCCATGGCCCGGCGCGGGCCTGTCAAGTGAAACATTTCCGCTGACAGCACTAGGTAGATTCCGAGGCTGGTGGCGCAGTGATTTCAGACCAACATGAAATAGGGAAAATCTCCCATTGTAAATTTGGAGGAAGCCATGACAACGATCCTGATTATCGTTGTGGTTATCTTGCTTTTCGGAGGTGGTGGCTATTACGGATATCGCCGGCGGTGGTAGCAAATCTATCGTGATTTGTCGTAGACAAGACGTGGGATCACGCCGTCACACCGTGCGCTGTCATTTCATACGAGAGCAGAAGCAATGAACATCTTCACTATCATCGGCGTAGTGGTCGTCGTAATTTTGGTTGCGGGCTATTTCGGAGTGCATGGATTTAACTTTTGATCTGGCGAATCTCATATCTCGTCGTGGGGGACGCCCTCTTCGGAGGAACGGCTAACGCCCCGGCAAAGGACTAATGTCGCGACAGGCGTAGTCAGGCTGGGACGCCGGCAATCGGCGTCCGGAAAGGCTGAGCGAAGATGAACGACGTAGTGGCCGAAGGATTGCCAACATCGACCGTGGCGGCGCGGCAAACCGAACCGGCAGTCGTAGCTGCTATCTGCTCGGCGCGCGGGGCAACCTGATGCCCGCGAACCCGCGCGCTGGGGCTTCAGCCTTCAACACGGGCTGATGCTGCTGGTCGCGGGCGTCGCCCTGGGCGCCCTCGTCGGTTTGTGGGCACAGCGCGTCCGCTAAGGTGCCATCAGCGGCGATCAAAACATTGATACCTCTCAGAAAGCAAAGAGCATTTCCTGGCTTTATTATATAAACAAAGCTTGAAAGACGATCTCCAACTACCATATATATGTTTACACGGTAGCCATTTTGGCTCCGCGCATCGAAGACTGGCATTGTCCCTTAGGAGGTGCCGATCTCCATGTTGCTCATAGGAGGATATGGTTCATGGATCGTTTTGATTTCTCTCCGTTGTTCCGTTCGACGATCGGCTTCGATCGTCTCACCCGGTTGGTCGATGCGGCGACCCGCGTTGATAGCGCATCTCTCGCCTACCCGCCTTACAACATCGAGAAGACCGGCGAAGACGCGTACCGGCTGACGATGGCCGTGGCCGGGTTCTCGCCGGCAGAGCTCGACATCACCGTTCAGGAGAACACGCTTCTGGTGACGGGCAAGGGCGCACAGAAGGAGGACGAGAACGGCGGCGGCTACCTGCACCGCGGCATCGCCCGGCGCAGTTTCGAGCGGCGATTTAGCCTTGCCGACCACATGAAGGTGGTGGGTGCCAGCCTCGACAACGGCATGCTTTCTGTCGATGTGGTTCACGAAGTGCCCGAGGCAGCCAAGCCGCGCACGATCAAGATCGGCACTACGGTCGCGACTGTGCAACCTCAGGTGACGGAGCAAAAGGCGGCCTAATCGGTACGTCGAGCACAAACCATCCGAACGTCGAAACGCCCTCGAATTTCTGGGGCGTTTCCGTTTCCACCGTACGCAAGGGCAAGAGGCCGCTGTTGGGAGAAGCAGGTGCCCGGCTGCTCGGGGCGGTGGGGTAAGTTTCCGCGCAGAGGTGAATTTGTGGTTTTAGATCAGGCGTAAGCTGGCGCCTCCGGTCCCTTCCTTCCGTCAATTATACCGACCGCAACTCGCTGGTCTTTGCCAGGTCTGCGATCCCCGCACGATTGAGTACCGCGGCGTGCACGAAGTGATATCGTTGCCGCCCCGTATGCGCGGTCAGCACCTCTGGCCGGGCTTCGATAAAAGGAGAGCAGATAGACCACAGGACTACCTTTTCTTGCGCTCAGTCCAGATGCTCTAACACGACCGTGACAAGCAATGCTGTCCCGGTCGCGAACAGGATGATGCCCGAGACGCGGCTGATCCAGGCCAGATGACGCGGCTCGATCGAGCGGCGAAAGGTTCCGATGCCTAGGCTCAGCGCCAGCCACCACAGGAAAGAGCCGATCCAAACCCCAAGGACCAGGATTGCGGCGCGAACGAGCGTTGCTTGCGTGCCGCCGAGGCCGAGAGCGGTGAAGATGGCGAGGAAAACCAGGATCGTCAGCGGATTGGTGATGGTCAGAGCAAAGGCGGAAGCAAAGTCGCGGAACAGGCTTTCCGGGTCGGATTGCTCGGCGATCTTGTCCTGCGGCTTGGAAAGCAAGGCGGAGCCGCCGGAATAGAGCAGATAAACGCCGCCGGCGGCGCGTAACCAGTCTTCCCAGCCGATGAGCCAGTTGGACACAAAGGTGAGGCCAAAGGCGGCGACGACCCCAAAGAGGGCGTCGGCGGTCGCGGCCCCAAGCCCCGATATCAATCCCGCCAGCCGGCCCTCGAAGATCGTCCGGCGCAGGCACAGGACGCCGACCGGGCCGACCGGGACGGCGATCACTGCGCCGATCACGATGCCTTTCAGAAAAAATACCAACGGCATCTGGGGCCATCTCAGCGCAAACAGGATCACTCTCCGGGAATGGCCGCTGGGCCGCAATGCGGCGGCTTACCCCGACGGAATGAGGGAGACGACGCCCGGCTTTGGGCAGGAGTGTGCTGCTAGCAAGACGACGAGGATCGAGTCGGTGTTGCGCAGCGCGGGGCTCGATACACAAGGATTTCGCGAGATGATCGCGGAGACTGCTCGCCAGTTTCTCGATCCGCCTGACGGCAAGATCCACGAGTGCTATTTTGCATTCTGAAACGCCTGCCATCCTTGGGCCGCTGCCTGGGGCGACGGTCAAGCGCCGTCGTCGAGCGTGAACCCGATTTTGAGGGTGACCTGATAGTGCGCCACCTTACCGTCTTCGACATGGCCGCGCGTCTGCACCACCTCAAACCAGCCGATCTGCCGCAGAGTGCGCGACGCACGGCCGACGGCGTTGTGGATCGCGTCCTCGATGCTCTTCTCCGAAGAGCCAGCGATTTCGATGATTCTGTAAACGTGGTCCGGCATCGTTACCCTCCTTTTGGCGAAACCCGGCCGCCCTGGTGGATCAGACGCCATGGGAGTCTCCCTTCTGGCGCACGGCGTCTCATTGGTTCAAGGCTCCTTTTCGCTCATATGGGCCCACCCAATACCCTGTCGGTGCGATCAGCGGCCACCCCGCGGGGGGTGGCCGAAGCCGGTTTTAGCTAGACAATCAGATCATGCCCCAATAGGACGGCACGCCGTAAAACTCGTCGATCCGGCTCCCGTAGGTCCGATCGGACCAGTTCGGCATGTTGCTCGCCATGTAGCTCGGCGCCTTCTCGAGGCGGCTGCGGTCGAGATCGATGACAAACCCGCCCTGGCGCGTATCGTATTTGAGTACCCTCCAGGGCAGCGGATGGTAGCTCTCGCCCATGCCGAGGAAACCGCCGAAAGACATGACGGCGTAGGCAACTTGTCCGGTGGACTTATCGACCATGAAATTGTGCACCGTGCCGAGACGCTCGCTCTGGCGATTATAGACGGCGGTGCCTTCGACCTTGTCGGAGGCAATGAGGCGATCGGTCTCCTCGATAGCGGTGCCGCCCGTGGTCGTGGCGGTTGCATAGGTATCCATCGTCTGCTCCTTATTGATATGGTTGTAAAGTGTAGAGCCCGAGTTCTGCCACCAGCCAGGCGGAGACGCGACACCGCCCGGCCGATGCACGGTGTTACTGACGCGGTGCGGTATTGGAGCCGGCACCCGAGCCTAGCTGGCCGCCATGGACCGGTGAGGTCGACGACCCGGCGCCCGTATCCGGGTTTTCCAGCTGGTAGGTCTGAGCCTGCTGGAGCTGGCCTTTCGTCAGATCCAGGGTCAGCCGATTGTTGTCGCTCTTGATGTCGCTCAAGCGGACCGCGACGTCCTTGCCGCCCATCCCCAGAAAGGCGCCGACGTCGACGATCACTGACGCAACCCGGCCATCCCGGTCGACGATCAGGTCCTGGACCTTGCCGACGTCTACGTTTTGAACGGAATAGACGCTGCTGCCGATCATCTGGCTGGCGCGAATCTGATCGGGCTGAATGATGCCGCCGAGGCTGGTGGCGGCGACTGTCGTGAGGTGCGGCGCGGTCTGCGCATAGGCGAGGGGCGCGGTGGCGATGAGCAGTGCCGCGACCGCCGCAGTCAGGTTGGGCTTGTACAAGTGATCCTCCAATTGTGAGATGCGTCCTTGTCCCAAGGACGCACTGATGCGGTTTCTCATTTTACAAAACTGAATTAAATCGCATAAAGCCGATAGAGCAAGGTTCGGAATCTACTCAGGTAGAAACTACACGTCTTTTCCTTGAAGGTGATTGGCGTTCCCGTTTGTGCCGTACAAGATCTCTATGAAGTCCACATTTTATTACTAAAAATACTCCGGAGGGATGCGAGGGGTGGCCCTAATAGGGTGCGAACCTAGTGTCCCGAATCTGAAGTTCGCGGTATCGCCGATTGGTGAAGGAATGCGAGACTTCGCGGGTCTTTGATCTGGGGGGATCGATGGCGAGTCGGCGGCTGGCAGCCTTGGAGCTGAGCGAGGATGAACGCGTCGAGTTGAGATCATTGGCGGTTCGACGCAACACGGCGCAGGCCCTGGCGCTGCGCGCGCGGATTGTGCTGGCCTGTGCCGCGGGGGCGCAGAACAAGACGGTGGCAGCGCAGCTTCACCTCGATCCGGCAACGGTCGGCAAGTGGCGAGGGCGCTTTGACGAGCGGCGTCTCGATGGTCTGCGGGACGAGCCGCGATCGGGGGCGCCGCGCACCATCGAGGACGCCCGGATCGAGGCGGTGATCGTGCGCACGCTGGAGAGCCTGCCGCCCGAGGCCACGCACAAGACACCGCTGATCCACGACTGGCTAGCAAAGCGCCCCCGATGGCATGTGCATCTGACCCCGACCCGCTCCTCCCGGCTCAATCAAGTCGAGCGGTTCTTCGCCCTGCTCACCGAGCGCCAGATTAGACGCGGGGTCCATCGCAGCATCGATGCCCTGCAAGCCGCCATCGCCGACTTCATCGAGCGGCACAATGCCGATCCAAAACCCTTCCGCTGGACCAAATCAGCCGACGATATTCTCGCCTCGATCGAGCGCTTCTGCCTCCACAATGCTCCGGCAAAGGCATGAGCTAATGCCACGAATTTCTGGTTCAGGACACTAGCGACCCTTGCCATCCATGCTGATTGTGACTGCGTGGTTCTGCAACGTGCCGGTGAAGTCGTCGCTGGTGAATTGGCTGCATTGGTCGGTATTGAAGATCTCGGGCCGGCCGTGCCGCGCGAGCGCTTCTTCGAGGGCCTCGACACAGAACTCTGCACCGAGCGTATTCGACCGCCGCCACGCCAGCACGGCGCGGCTCACCCAATCCATGATCACCACCCAATAGAGGAAGCCCTTGGCCATCGGGATGTAGGTGACGTCCGCGCACCAGACCTGATTGACCCGCTCGATCGAGATCCCACCGAGCAGTAGGGGTAGATCTTGTGGGCCGGCGCCGGCTTGCTCGTGTTCGGCCGCTGGTAGATCGCCGCCAAGCCAGCCAGCCGCAGCCGTAATACGGCCGCGCCAGGTACTGCCGATCGATCAGCGCCATGATCGTGCCGTCTTCCTTGCTGATCTCGGCCGGCCGGCGGTAGACCGAAGCGCGCGATACCGCCAACAGCCGGCATTGCCACGATACCGGCAGCGCCGGGGGCTTGCGCTCGACCACAGCGCGCCGTTCCGCTCGGGCTCATTTGCCGAGCTTTCGTGACAAAAAATCGTTTTCGACCTTCAGCTGGCCAATCTGCCGATACAGAAGATCGACCTGCGCCGCGCTGACGGTATCTTCGGATGTCGCGCCGCCGCCCTCGAAAACGCCCGCCGCTCCGTCCAGCAGCTGCTTCTTCCAGGCGTAGATCTGGTTCGGGTGAACCCCATGCGCGCTCGCCAGCTCGGCCACCGTCCGATCGCCCGTGATCGCCGCCAGCGCCACCTTCGCTTTGAACCCCGCCCCGTGCTTCTTGCGTGTCTGCTTCATGTCCTGCTACCGCGCCGTCGGCGCTTCCTAGGGGCAGGGCCCCACCTTAACCTACTGTCTCGTTTTCCGGGTCCAGCTCTACCTGCTAGTCAGAGGGTTTTGATATGCCGCGAGCGGTCACAGGCTGGTGTTTGCTGGTTACTTTAGAGAATTGGCTCCCGCGGGTGTACCAATCCTCGATGGTTATTTGTCGTTTTTGACCTTTTTTAGACCCACCTGACAGGAACCCTTATTGCAAGCGCTTGTTGAGCGGTTAACGGCAACGTTAGGGGAGCTAGGAACGCACATTCTTGCGGGGGCCTGCACCGTTTTCCCGGAGGAATGCATGCATGATCCCCAAGATTTGCGCGGCCTTGCACGCAAGTGCCGAATGATGACGAAACCTTCGCTCCAGCCGAACGTGAACGAGCAGTTAGGCTTTGGGCCGCGGAGCTGGCTGATTACGCCGATGAAACCGAGCGATGTTCTGAAGGTTCACAAAGCTGTCCGGCCGCCACCGCGAAGGAGAGAGAGAGCGATGACCAAAGAACGGGCCCGTTATTACGCTGAAAAGCTCGCGTTCAACCTGCGTATTACCTTTTATGTCGTGCGCAGCCCTGAGGACCAAATCTACTCGGTGCAGGTGCCGTCCGACGACTGCGAGATCCTCGCAATTGTCCCGCCGCCCGCCAGCGTATATGATCAACGGGCAGCGTAAACACTGCCCCCGGCTGTGGCCCAGTGCGTTCGTGTCGAAATGGCTGAGCCGGCCTGACAACGTTGCCGCTCTCGCTGATCTTCCCGGCCTATGGGATCCACAGGGATCGCGACCCAACCCGGCTCTTCAGCCCACGGTCCGCTGCTCCATCAGCTGCTTCAGCGCGATTTCGAGCGGCTCCAGCTCCCCCGGCGTGTAAGCGGGTGGGTCGATTTAGCTTTCGCTTAGCATCAGGATCCTTCGTCGGATCGTATTCGCGAAGTTGGACGAGATAAGCCGCCTTCGCTCTCGCGCATCTTCGGCGCTAAAGCTGCGGCGGAGGTGGATCTCGAATCAGTCATCACCTGCCATCGGGCTCATGTCGGCCCGGTATAACAACGGTGAAAGCATTTGCCACGGCGAACGCCTTGGCGAGCTGCTGCGGCGCCTGATTCCGTTCTCAAGCTGCCGAACACATTGCTCAAATCCCCGAACTTTCATCACCGTACCCTCTGCCGTCGTCGCAAAAAAATGGCTTACGTGCGTTTCAAGCTTGCCGCCGACATCCCAGAGTCGGCTCGGTATCGGAAATGGCGATCACGACGAAGTCGCGAGTCGGGTAGGGTTCCAAGCTCGCATTCCGCAGCTGGTGAGCTACGCATGTAGAGGTCCTTCAGCCGATTATGGACCATGGCCAGGGCCTTGCGCGGCTCCTCAGCCAACCTTGCGGTCGGCACGACGTTATAGGCCCGGCACTTGCCGCACCTGATTAACATTTGGCTATCGACTACGAAGCGCTCAGCAGTGGACGATCGAGACCAACCCGCCAACACGACCGTGCCTCATGCACCACAGACAAGGTCTTCGTTGTCATTCCCAATCGGCAACTCGAACGGATGGCGCGTGCTCAAATCGATAATCGATGCAGCCGGATGGGGTCTGCCAACCGTTAAAAGCCTTGTCTGCATTCGCGTCATGGCGGAAAGCCTTCGGCAAGAGCGACATCAAATTGAGAAACCTCGGGCAAGTTTGCAGGGTTCCGTGATTGGACAGCACTCTACGTGATATTCGGGAGGCCGGATCCGGAGGACCGGTCGGCGACCTCTACTCTTCGCGGCTACGGGGTGCGGTCGTGGTTATCGTGTTCCAGGCGGGTCGCTGCCGGCGACCGAACCGTTTTGCCGATGTTGGGAACCGCTAGCATTCCAGGCTGTGTTACTTCCATGGCCCCAATGTCGCCGCCCTGCGTTATCGTCGTGGAAGACGAGATAATGATCCGCCTTCCGGTGGTCAGCGCTTTGGAGGCGTCGGATTTTGAGGTAATCGAAGCGGGTCATGCCGGTGAGGCGCTCGCTATTTTGGAACGTGAGGCGGTCCGCGTTCATGTCGTCTTTACCGATGTGCACATGCCCGGTCCGATGGACGGATTGATGCTGGCGCATCACGTCCGCCGGCATTGGCCCAGCATCGGCTTATTGGTGGCGTCGGGACGCGGCAACGTGGACGCAGGGGCGATGCCTGAAGGGAGCCGGTTCATCCCAAAGCCCTACCATCTCGATCACGTGGTGCACCACATTCGCGAGCTTCGGGCGCTGCTCAATTAGTGCTGCGCCTTTCGTGGCGTGCCCACGCTCTGCCGACGCTACTGATCGCCGCGATCGACCCGGCCGCATCGCGACTGAGTTGGGGCGAGCGATTCAGCCTACGCTGCGCCGACGCCAGATCAAGAACTTCTCCTCGCCACCTTGCTGCTATCGCAGGGCACTCCGATGCTGCTCGCCGGCGACGAGTTTGGCCGGACTCAGCGCGGCAACAACAACGCCTATTGCCAAGACAGCGAAATCAGTTGGCTCGATTGGGATATCGAGGAAGAGGGCCGATCACTAATCGGCTTCGTCCGGCGGCTGACCGAGCTGCGCCGTCATTACCCGATTCTGCGTCGCAGCCGGTTTCTAACCGGCGAGTTCAACGAAGAGCTCGGCCTCAAGAACGTAACCTGGATCAATGCCTCCGGGCACGGAGACGCGTCCCGAGGAGTGGGACGACAGCAATATGCATTGCTTTGGCAAGCTGATGGATGGCCGGGCGCAGCCGACCGGTATCCGGCGCCGCGGAGAGGATGCGACATTGCTGCTGGTATTGAATGAATTCACTCTCCCGAAGACGGCGGGCGGCGGCGAGTGGTCGCTGCTGATCGACACCAATCTCGTCGAAGATGTAGAACCGAAAAGTTTCGCGACCGGCGACCAATACGGCGCGACCGACCGATCGGTTCTCTTGTTCGCCCTTCGCTCGGCGCTGTCGACCTGAGACGTTGGGTGCTCCCTAAAGGTAAGACGTTAATGATCAACTGAAAATAAATGGGCTCTGCGAACTTTTTGAGCGCAGAAGTGTTGATAATGACACTCACCGGGAGAAATTGTCATGGACAAAGATAAAGTCGTCGGCGCCGCTCATCAGGTCAAAGGCGCGGTCAAGGAAGCCGTCGGCAAGGTGACCGGCGACGCCAAGACTCAGGCGGAAGGAGCCGCGGAGAAAGCGGCGGGGAAAGTTCAAAACGCTGTGGGCGGCGCCAAGGATGCCATCCGCGACGCGGCGAAGAGGTAATGTCGAAACCTCCGGCGGCCCTCTATGCCGCCGAAGGTTCGTAATCTAAGGCGGATACAACAGGGCGCCTTCGTACGCCGTATTACGGGAGGAAATCATGGGCCGAGGCATCCTGCTGTGGTTGTTGGGGGTACCCATTCCGATAATCATCCTGCTCGCGCTGATCTGGCATTGATCGAGCAATTCACGAGCGGAGAACGGAAATGGTAGACGCTCCTACAATTCGTCGTGGCGAAATTGCCGGTCGCGGCGTCGCGGGCCGCACCCCGGAGATCGCGGCCTTTGGCATTGCCTGGCCGCGATCCTGGGCGGGGCGTTTGCAGCTGCCGCTCTGGCTATGATCCTTCTTGCTCTAGGCTCTGGTTTCGGTCTGGCTTCGGTGTCGCCTTGGCCCAACTCCGGACTCTCGGCGACGACCTTCACCATAATGGCCGCGATATGGCTGATCATCGTCCAATGGGTCTCTGCCGCTTTAGGCGGTTATCTGACCGGCCGGCTGCGGACGAACTGGGCCGGCGTGCACACTCATGAAGTTTTCTTTCGCGACACTGCCAACGGCTTTTTGGGGTGGGCCGTTGCTGCGGTTGTCGGTGCGGCCGTTCTTGCGTCGGCGGCGTCATCGCTGGTGGGAATCACGTAGCCGGAACGAATGGATCGGGAGGCTCTGCTGGCCCGACCCAAGGGGCAAGTGGCGCAGATCCATCGGCCTATTACGTGGACACGCTGTTCGCTCGAACCACCCGACGACGATTGCAGCTAACCCGGAGATTCGGGCCGAGGCCACCCGCATTTTTGAGACTGGGGTGAAAAAAGACTATGTTCCGGCTGACAAGGCCTATCTTACTCAACTCGTGGCGGCGGGCACCGGGCTTTCACAGGCCGATGCCGAGAAGCGAGTCGACGAAGTGACGGCACGGGCCAAGGCTGATGCGGACGCGGTCCGAAAGGCCGGCGCGTATCTGTCAATCTTTACCGGCGTATCGATGCTGATCGGCGCATTTATCGCGGCGGCCGCGGCCGCGCTCGGAGGCCGGCACCGAGACGAGCCCTGGCGGATACTGGTCGACTTGAACTGAATATGCATTAACCACACGATGCCAAGTGGCGGAAGCCGACGGGAACCTAGTTGGAACCTGATGGCATGCCACCGCGTTGGTCTTCCACGCACTACCCGTGCGTGTCCCGAAGGGAAACTCAAATGAAATTCAGGTTATTGGCGGCCGCCGTCGCCTTTTTAATGGCGGCCGGCGGGGTCGCCGCGCCCGTCCAAGCAGCCGGCTGCCTGAAGGGCGCTGCCGTAGGTGGAGCCGCCGGGCATCTCGCCGGCCATCACGCCGTTCTTGGCGCCGGTGTCGGCTGCGTCATTGGTCATCATGAGGCGAACAAGCACGCCCAGGAAAAGAACCAGCAACAGCTGCAGGGCTCGAGCAACGACGACCAGGCCAACTCCAATTCGGGGCGCTGACCCTGCGGCGTCCCGGTCGATCGGCCGTGGAGAGCGCGAAACGTCGGAAACTGCTTATTCCAAGGGAGCCGTGATGCCTAGCCAAAATCAACCGGACGCCATCGCCCTGCTGAAAGCAGACCATCGAAGGGTCGAGGATTTGTTCGCCAAGTTCGAAGCCGCCAAAGGCGCGGCCAACAAACAGACCCTGGTCCGGCAGATTTGCACCGAACTCAGCGCGCATACGGTGATCGAGGAGGAAATCTTTTATCCGGCCTGCCGTGGACAGGTCGAAGACGACTTGCTGAACGAGGGGTATGTCGAGCACGACGGCGGTAAGGTGCTTATAGCCGAGCTCCTCGCCAGCGCACCAAATGAGGAATTCTACGACGCCAAGGTCAAGGTGTTGTCCGAACAGATTGAGCACCACGTTCACGAGGAGGAACGGCGTTCGGACGGCATCTTCTCCCAAGCCCGGGCTGCTGGTCTCGATATGGACGAGCTCGGTAATCGCTTAAAGACGCGGAAAGAGGCGATTCTGGCTGAATATAAGACGAGCGGCATACCCGCGCCGGAGACACGAACCTTCACCGGCCACGCGCTTGAACAAGGAGAGCCGGTCGGCGAAAATAGCGGCGCAGGCTGATAGCGTAACCACGGAACAGGCACGTATCTGTCTTCACCCCGTGTCGATGTTGATCGGCGCGTTCATCGCCGCGGCCGGGGCGGCACTCGGGGGTCAGCACCGTGACGAGGACTGGCGAGCGCATCCTGGGCTGCAGCAGCGTGCCTGACGCGGCCGGGCACGACGATCCGAGTGAGGTTGCCGATCATGGCAAATGACGTTTCGCCTCGGATCGGGCGGTGATCGCGTGGAGATCCGCACTTCCCGGACGCCCCCAACCAGCCTCGGGACCTTGGCGGTTGCAGTCGTCATCGTTGCAAGCCTCTATTTTGGGCGGGAAGTTTTTGTTCCCGTGGCCCTCGCTATCCTGCTGAGTTTCGCTCTCGGGCCGCTGGTTTTGCTACTGCGTCGTTGGCATCTCGGTCGGGTGCCGGCGGTAATTGTGGCCGTCCTACTCGCCTTCTCAAGAATCGGCGGCATCGGCACATTCCTCGGGACCCAGCTCGCGCACCTGGCAGGCGATTTGCCGGAATATCAGACCAACGTCGCGAAAAAAATTCACTCGCTGCGGGCTTCGACGGGTAGGGGTGGGGTCATCGGATCGGCGGTTTCTTCGGGTTAGTCACCGTCAGGCTGGCTCCTTTGGAAAGGAGCAATTTCAACGCGAACGCCGCTGGCAGTAGATGACCGATCAATCTAAACAAATAGTGATGCGGGATTTAATCCACACAGCTTGTCGATTTATGGAACGAAATGGAGCCGAAATTGTTGAAGTCATGTAATCAGGTAATCAAGGAACTTGTTATGAAACGCTTTTTGGCTGCATCCGCCATCACTGTGATGATGGGTGTTCTGGGCATGGCGCTGTTGCACAAAGCACGCCGCTAGAGGCAAACCCTCACCCCAGCACCCCTGCAATTGCAACCACGGACAATCCAGGCGCCCCTGCCGTCGGCGCCAACAGCTTCACCGAGGCTCAAGCGAAATCTCGCATTGCAAAAGCCGGTTACACAGATATTTCTGGTCTGACCAAGGACAAAGACGGGATTTGGAGAGGCAAAGCGAACAATGGAAGCGCTAACGTCCCAGTGGCCCTCGATTATCAAGGAAACGTCGTCCCGAAGTAATTGTGTCCACAAGGATGCTCACAAATCTTATTTCATCGATTGAGGAATGTTATGACACAGACAGTCACCGCCCTTTACGACACCTATGACGCCGCGGTTTCTGCGGTGAATGACCTCGAGGCATCCGGCATCCCGCACGCCGACATCAGCCTGGTCTCGAACAGCGTCGACCACCGGTATGATAAGGATCATCCGACCAACGTTGCCGGGGACGCCGGGACGGGGGCCGGCATCGGAGCCGCAGTAGGCGGTGTTGGCGGTCTGCTGACCGGTCTTGGCCTGTTGGCAATACCCGGGGTCGGACCGGTGGTAGCAGGTGGCTGGCTGGTTGCCACCGCCGTCGGTACGGTTGGGGGAGCGGTCGTGGGCGGTGCGGCGGGCGGAATTGTCGGCTCGCTGACCGGGGCCGGCATCCCCGAACATGACGCCAACTTTTATGCCGAAGGCGTGCGCCGTGGCGGGACCCTCGTCACTGCTCGGGTCGACAATGCCCGTGCCCCGGCAGCCCGGGAGATCCTGCAACATCACAAATGGGTGGACCCGATCGCTCGTGGTGCAGCATATCGTGAAACCGGCTGGACTACGTTCGACGAAAGCGCGCCGCCTTACACTCCCGAGCAGGTTGCTGCGGAGCGCGGCCGCTATATCGGGGGCGGGGTTTAGCTGAGCAAACAATCCAGGGTTGAGGTTCGAGAATGCCGGCAGCGAACCTCAATCTTTGAGGCCTTCCAGGGCGGTTAGGGCATTGCATGGCAAAGGCCTCGCGACAGATCAAATCCATTTCCGAGCGGGACGCCGCGCTTCGGCAGTCCCGCAATCTGAAGATGGCTGGCTCTGCGCATGCTTATGTCCGGGGGAATACCCATAAGTTCTGCGAGTGGCTCGCCGCCTCGGACAGCAGCAAAGTGCCGCAAGGCCCGCCGACCTGGATTTGCGGAGATTGCCATGTCGGCAACCTGGGTCCGCTGGCCGATACCGACGGCCAGATCGATATAGAGATCCGCGATCTCGATCATACCGTGATCGGCAATCCCGCGCACGACCTGATCCGCCTCGGGTTGTCGCTGGCAACGGCGGCGCGCGGCTCGGACCTGCCGGGGGTAACCACCGCCAAGATGATCGAGCAGATGGTAGAGGGCTACGAGGAAGCGCTCGCCGACAAAGACCCGGATTTGCGCAGCCGGCGCCCGGAATGCGTCCGGGTCGTCATGCGGCAGGCTGTCGGACGAACCTGGGACCACCTGGCGAAAGAGCGTCTCGAGGATACCAGCCCGACGATCCCGCTGGGCAAGCGATTTTGGCCGATCAGCGAGGACGAGAGGCACGAGATAGAACGGATTTTTGCGACCGAGGACGTGCGACTATTGGTGACCGCCTTGCGCTCGCGCGAAAACGACGCGCGCGTCGAAGTGCTCGATGCCGCCTACTGGATGAAAGGGTGCAGCTCGCTCGGACGGCTGCGTTTTGCGGTATTGCTCGGAGTAGGCAAAAGCCACACAAAAGAAGGCGGCCTCTGTCTGATCGACATCAAGGAGGCGGTGCCGGCGGCGGCACCGCGCCATTCTGAGGCGGCGATGCCGGCGGACCATGGGATGCGCGTCGTCGAGGGCGCTCGGCACCTGTCGTCGGCGCTCGGCGATCGCATGCTGGGCGCAACTTTCCTCGACCGCGCCATCTTCATGCGCGAGCTCCTCCCCGAGGACCTCAAGCTCGAGATCGACCAGATCAGTCGTGAAGAGGCAATGAAGGCCGCTCGGTATTTGACGATGGTGGTCGGGAAGGCGCATGCCCGTCAGATGGACGTCGTGACGCGTGCGAAATGGCGTGACGAGCTCGGCCGCAATCGCGCTGCGAATTTAGAGGCGCCCAATTGGTTGTGGTCGAGCATTGTCGAGCTGGTTGCCAGTCACGAGGCGGCGTATCTCGAACATTGCCGTAAACACGCAATGGATTTAGACCATGCAGCGTAGCGATGTACGATGAGTTAAACCTATTCATCCTGAAGGAATAATACGTGTCCGGTGTGGTCGAGAACTATATGCTGCCGGTGGTTTGCCCGAAATGTGCCGCACACATACAGAAGCCCATTGCCTGGTTTAGAGAAAATCATGAAGTCACCTGTCCGTGCGGGACAACAATCTATTTCGAGACAGATGAACTGATCGCGATTATCCACCAGCTCGAAGTCGCAATTGGGCATCTGATACGGCCGGCTCCCGAAGGATAGGGGTTTGTCGAGGATGGAGGCTCCGCCGGTCGAGAGACGGCTTGTGGCGATCCTCGCCGCCGATGTCGAGGGCTACAGCCGTCTGATGCATGGCGACGAAGAGGCGACGATGGCGACATTGTCCGCCCGTCGCGCCTTAGTCGACCAGCTCATCGGGCGGCATCGTGGGCGGATCGCGAACACTGCCGGGGATAGTGTGCTCGCGGAATTCGTCAGCGTGCTCGATGCGGTTCACTGCGCGGTCGAGATCCAAGGGGAACTCCAGAAGGCGAATGAAGGCGAGCCGGAAGAGCGACAGATGCGCTTTCGGATCGGCGTCAATGTTGGCGACGTCATGGCCAAGGAGGGCGACTTTTCGGCGACGGCGTCAATGTCACTGCTCGGCTCGAGGGGCTGGTCAGGGGCGGCGAGATCTGCGTGTCACGAGGTGTACGTGATCATTTGCGACACCGTGGCGGCCTTCTTTTCGAGGATCTGGGCGAGCAGCTGGTCAAAAACATCGCTCATCCGATCCGAGCCTTTCGGCTCCGCATCGGCGAGGGGTCATCCGAACAACAGGCGCCGGACTCGGATGATGACCCCGAACCATCCGAACTGCCTGCAGCTGCGGCGGCGATGCCCGAATTGTCGGCCGACAATGAAGTCGCCCTGGAGTTGGCACTTTGGGACAGCGTCAAGGATGGCAGTCCCGCGGAGCTCGAATCCTATCTCGAGCAGTATCCGGAGGGGACCTTCGCCTCGCTCGCCCAAACACGACTTGAGGCAGCGGCGCTTTCGCCGGCGCCCGCGACGCCGACCGCCGAGGAAGTCGCCGCTGATGCTCTCGACCTTGCCTTCTGGAATTCCGTCAAGGACAGCAACCGACGCGAAGAGCTGGAAGCCTACCTCGAGCAACATCCCAATGGCCATTTCGCCGGACTCGCACGCGCACGTCTCTCTTCGCCAGATTCCTAGCTAGCTTGGTCTAGCCAGTGTCAATCATTGATGGCCTGGTAAGGCCGAGGTTTCGCCGTCAATGCCACCGTAGCGCAATCGTTGAAGCTGGGCTGGGCCCGAGCGTGTCAACACCGTGGCGCTGATGAACTCTAAACAGGGAACCCGGCGTGGCGCGGCGACAGGCGGATGCCGCACCGGGCAGCCTCGAGCATGTAATAACGCGTCACCTGGACGATGTCAGTGCGCCAATAAAGCTGCTGCTGTTCGTCTTCGCGAAAATCGGTACCGGCAAAAGCGTAGCAATAAGTCTCGACATAGTGCGGCGCGTCGCGCCAGCCGAACTTCCACCCGGCATGCTCGGCGCCGATGCGCCAACGATCGAGACGTACGGCTAAGGTGGCGGCATCGAGTGCGTCAAGCGCCGGTACGCGGTAGACGACGACCAGCCGATGCACGTTGAGCTGCAACTGCATTAAATTCGTCTTCAAACGCTTTCACCATAGGTCGCGTCGGAAGTGCCGCGACATGGCGAATTTCGACCCCCGCGCGCGCCATGTTGGGCAGCTCCACGTCGCCCGGCACCGCGTCAAAGCGCGGCAAACGGTTAGCGTCCTTGGTGGTGGTGGAAATTCGAGGGTGAGCGCGCGCCGGGCGCAATGCCCGATTACATGGAGCCCGGCGCGCGCGTGAGCGACGGGTGGTCACCGGGGAGGGTCGGCTAAGGTGGCGTTGTGACACCCATCCCAAGCCTACCGAGGACCCGATGACCGATGAGAGAATGGCGCTGGCCGAGCTGCTGCAGAAGAGCGGCGATGGCGATTTTCTGCGAGCCGTGGCGGAGGCGGTACTGCAAATTCTGATGGAAGCCGATGTCGAAGGCGTGATCGGCGGCGGGCGGCACGAACGCTCCGCCGAGCGGCTCAATTACCGCAATGGCTATCGCGAGCGCAGCCTCGACACCCGGCTCGGCTCGCTTCAGCTGAGGATCCCCAAGCTACGCCAGGGCTCGTATTTCCCGCCCTTTCTGGAGCCGCGCAAGACCGCCGAGAAGGCGCTGGTCACGGTGATCCAGGAGGCTTGGATCGGCGGCGTCTCGACCCGGCGGGTCGACGAGCTGGTCCAGGCGATGGGGCTGTCCGGTATTTCGAAGAGCCAGGTCTCCAAGCTGTGCAAGGACATTGATGAACGAGTCAACGCTTTCCTCGACCGGCCGATCGACGGCGAATGGCCGTATTTGTGGCTCGACGCCACCTACCTCAAAGTCCGCGACGGCGGCCGCATCGTCTCGGTCGCCGCGATAATCGCGGTGGCGGTCACGACCGAAGGCCGGCGCGAGATCATCGGCCTTGGCATCGGTCCTTCGGAGGCCGAGCCGTTCTGGTCGGCTTTCCTCAAGGGCCTGGTCAAACGCGGTCTCAAGGGCATCAAGCTGGTGATCTCCGACGCTCATGACGGCCTGCGCCACGCGATCACTCGCGTGCTCGGAGCGACCTGGCAAAGGTGCCGCGTTCATTGGATGCGCAATGCCTTGGCGCACGTACCCAAAGGCCAGCACACCATGGTCGCCGCCGCGATCCGCCAGGCCTTTCTGCAAGCCGATGCCGAGGCCGCGCATCAGACCTGGCGCCATGTTGCCGATCAGCTGCGGCCGCGCTGGCCCAAGCTCGCCGCGCTGATGGACGACAGCGAGCACGATGTGCTGGCCTACATCACCTTCCCGGCCCAGCATCGCACCAAGCTGCATTCGACAAATCCGTTGGAGCGGCTGAATAAGGAAGTGAAACGGCGCGCTGATGTCGTCGGCATCTTCCCCAATGAGGCCAGCATCACTCGGCTGATCGGCGCCGTCCTGCTCGAGCAGAACGATGAGTGGCTACTCCAGTGCCGTTACATGCAGATCGAGGGAATGGCTGAGCTGACGCTGCCGCTAATCGACGCCGATCCGGCCAAACTTCCACCACTGGCCGCCTGACCGATGGCCACCTCAAACTCCGCTCCGATTTACACCTCCTTGACGGACACGACCGGCAAACGCGAGTTCGTCCAGGTGCTGCGGCTACTGGAGGTATTCCGCCCCGAGGACGTGCTGGCCGGTGTCAGAGAAGCCATCGCGCGTGGCGCGATCGGCTTTGACGTGGTCAAGCATCTGGTGCTGTGCCGGATCGAGCGCCGGCCGCCGCGGCTCGATCTGACGGTCTATTCCTACCTGCCCCGAGCAAGGGTAGCGATGACCTCGGCCAAGGCCTATCTCGACCTGCTCGTTGGGGTCGCGTCATGAGCGATCCGCCCGAGCTTTTGCTCGCCCATCACCTCAAGGCGCTCAAGCTGCCAACCTTTCTGCGCGAATATGACAAGCTCGCCCAGCAATGCGCCGCCGAGGGCGTCGACCATCCTCGCTATTTGCTGCGCCTGGCCGAACTCGAACTGATCGAGCGGGAACGGCAGATGGTCGAGCGCCGCATCAAGCAGGCACGGTTCCCGACGGTGAAAAGTCTCGACAGTTTCGACTTCACGGCGATCCCTTCGCTCAACAAGACTTTGGTCCTGGAGCTCGCCCGCTGCGAGTACCGCGAGAACGTGATCGCGGTCGGCAATAGTGGCACCGGGAAGACGCATATTGCTCTCGGATTGGGGCTGGCGGCCTGCCAGAAGGGCTTGTCGGTTGGCTTCATCACCGCGGCTGCCCTGGTCCACGAGCTGATCGAGGCCAGGGACGACAAGAGACTGCTGCGCCTTCAGCGCCAACTGGCGGCCTATAAGCTGCTGATCATCGACGAGCTCGGCTATGTGCCGCTGTCGACAACCGGCGCCGAGCTCTTGTTCGAGGTCTTCAGCCAGCGCTACGAGCGCGGCGCCACTATCGTCACCTCCAACCTGCCGTTCGACGAATGGACCGGTATCTTCGGGTCCGAGAGGTTGACCGGCGCGCTGCTCGATCGGCTGACCCACTACGTCCACATCCTCGAAATGAACGGCGACAGCTATCGCCTCAAGCAGAGCAAGCAACGCCAGCGTCGGACGTAAAACCCGGCTGGCGCTCAGCCTGCCACGGTGCTCACTACGGGGAAGGTCCGGTGCTCGCCATGCTCGCGGTGCTGCGCGTGGCTCCGCGCCTCCCATCCCCTACGCTGCGCGCCATGGCCAGGAAGTTGCCAGGTCGGGACGGAAAAGCAGGCTCAATCAATCGAACTGAAAAGCGCAGTTCGCCGCGGTGCTGCTTGGCCCCGCCCGTGATGCATTTTTACTCCGGCCCGCCGATGCATTTTCTCTCCGGCGTTGACACTTGCCTGACATGGCTTGAGTTACGAGGCGCGCCGGCCAGCTGTCAACGTTTGACAGCCCATATGGGAACGCTCAAGGCCTTGCGCACAACCTTTACGGCTTCCATATGCCATCTGTATGGATGGTATATGGAGGGTCTCGACAATGCCAAATAACGTCTCGGAGCTTCGCCGTCGGCCCGCCGACAGTGAAAAGATCACCATCAATCTCGGCTACGTTGATCTGGGTCAGGTCGACCTGATGGTGAGGGACGGCTTCTACTCAAACAGGACGGACTTCATCCGGACTGCCATACGAAACCAGCTCGATCGCCACGCCGACGTGGTCCGGCAATCGGTCGGTCGACAGGCCCTCGAGCTTGGGCTCAGACACTATAGTCGCACCGACCTTGAGGCAGTACGGACAAGTGGCGAGTTGCTGCATATCAATGTCTTGGGCCTCGCTAGTATTGCCTACGACGTCACGGCTGAATTGGCGCGTGCAACCATCGCCTCAGTCACCGTGCTGGGCGCCTTGCAGGCAAGCGCCGAGGTCAGAGCGGCGCTCGCCGACCGAATACACTGACGCTGCCACGCACCTAGCCTCCACCACACCCGATCTAGCTTGGCAGCCAACGCACTGATCTAACGCCGACGGAAGCCGATTCGGTTCCGAACTGGGATGCCTATCAGGGTCCCACACAGGAGGCCATGACCATGAACTTCTCCCTTCCTGCTGAACTGCTCGAAGCAACGCGCCTTACCAAAGCCGGACAGCTAACCGAAGCAACGGGGGCATTGCAGCGCATGCTGGGCGCCGGGCTGCCGGTGAACAACGTATCCTTGCAAGCGCGACACGGTTCCCCGACCAACGATGGCATGGGCGATGGCCGGGAAATGGCCCAGCCCCTGGCTCGCGGCGCCGGGGAACAGGACGTTCAGCGACGGCGTCGAAAACCCGGTGTTCAGCATCAAGGACAAGGTGCTGGCCAATTCGTTGCTTGGCTTTATCGACCAGCCAGGCCCCCACAGGTTCCGATTGCCCGGCGGCTTGGGCCACAGGGTACCGGGCCTCATCCCCGCCGATTTGCAGAACGGCGCAGAATTCCTGGCCTACACATTCAGCAATCAGGCCGGCAGCCGGCCTTACAAGCTCTACGTGCCCAGCGGCTACCATGGCCAGTCTGTGCCCTTGATGGTCATGCTGCACGGCTGTACCCAGTCCCCCGACGACTTCGCGGCCGGTACGCGCATGAACGCGGCGGCTGAGGAACATACCTGCCTCGTCGCCTATCCCGGGCAGACCAAATCCGCCAACATGCAGAAATGCTGGAACTGGTTCAGCGCGGCAGATCAGCAGCGCGATGTCGGCGAGCCCTCGCTCATCGCGGGAATTACGCGCGAAGCGATGCGCGACTACGCCATCGACCGGCGGCGCGTCTACATTGCGGGTCTGTCGGCGGGGGGCGCCGCGGCAGCCATCATGGGCGATGCCTACCCCGACCTATACGCCGCGATCGGCGTGCATTCCGGGCTTGCTTGCGGTGCGGCGTGCGACATGCCCTCGGCATTTGCGGCGATGCAGGGCAATGGCGGTTTGGCGCCGAGACGCGCGTGCACCCGATCCGTGGCATCGCGAGTTGTCCCGGCGATCGTCTTCCATGGTGACAAGGACACCACGGTCAACCCCAGGAACGCCGATTCAGTTGTCGCGCAGTCGGGCCAGGGCGCGGTGCTCGGGAGGCGGGTCGAAACAGGACAGGTAGCGGGTGGGCTCCCGTACAGCCGCATGGTGCATACCGATGCCCGCGGCGAGACGGTCATAGAACAATGGGTTATTCATGGGGCCGGTCACGCTTGGTCGGGCGGCAGCCCCGCCGGTTCCTAAACCCTTCCGCGGGGACCCGATGCCACCGGCGAGATGGTTCGGTTCGTCCTGGAGCACCCGCTTTCGCCAAGCGGGTACCACAAATGATAGCAAGCGGTTATCTCACCACACACCTCCCCGGGATCATCGCGTTCGTAGGGACTACAATGAGGCCTGTCCGCACCGTGCGATCGGCAACAAAGTGCGTGTGGTGCTTTATCGGTCGGCCGGCAACCCTGGCCAGCCCGCCGACCGAATAAGCCGGGATATTCTAGCGGCAGGTGGTCCAAATTTGGGGACCGTCAAAGTCGCCGTAACGCTTCGCCGAAAGCCAGGGTCACCGTGGTTAGCTTGCGGGTGTTTTGAAAGCGCCTGCCGAGACAACGACCTCACAACCATCGGACTTCCACCTGCCCGGTGCACTTTTGCGACAGGTTATGCCGCGCGCAGCCAATGACTACGAAACTTCAATCCGATTAGGGCGTTTACTCCTCGAAAACGTATTAGAGGAGGACTGGACTTGCTTCGGAAAGGTGGGGAGTTCCCTGTGAGCTATGAGGAACTCGATGACGCAGCAACGACGGTTTACGAAGGAATTTGCAGAGGAAGCGCTCCGCCTTGTGCAAAGCAGCGGGCGGACGCAGCGCGAGATCGCCGGTGATCTTGGGATTGGTCTATCGACGCTGGTCCGCTGGATCGGGCGGAGCCGGGATCGGCATGCTGTCGACCCTTCGGCAGCGGAGGGCGATGTCACGGCGGAGCTGAAGCGGCTGCGCCGTGAGAACGAGATTCTTCGCCAGGAACGGGACATCCTGAAGAAGGCCACCGCTTTTTTCGCCCGGGAGGGAAGTCGATGAGGTTCGCGCTCATTGATGGGGCGAAAGCGGAATTCCCCGTCCACCGCCTATGCCGCGTGCTTGGTGTTAGCCAAAGCGGCTATTTCGCCTGGAGGAGCCGGCCAGCCTGCCGCCGCCAACGTGACGACATGGTGCTGCTGGCACATGTCCGGTCGGCCTTTGCCCTGTCGAACAGCACCTATGGCAGTCCCCGAATGACGCGGGAACTGCGGGATAGCGGCCTCACGGTCGGTCGCCGCCGGATAGCCCGGCTGATGCGCGACAACGGCCTGCGGGCGCGGCAGAAGCGGCGGTTCAAGCGGACCACGGACAGCCATCACGCTTGGCCGGTTGCGCCAAACCTGCTTGATCAGGACTTCGCAGCATCAGGGCCCGACAAGAAGTGGGGTGCCGACATCTCCTACGTGTGGACCCGCGAAGGCTGGTTGTATCTTGCCATTGTCATCGACCTGTTCGCACGCCGGATCGTCGGCTGGACAACAGGCGACCGGCTGCATCGGGACCTGGCTCTCGCCGCTCTGGGCAAAGCCCTGACCATGCGCCGTCCGGCAGCAGGGCTGATCCACCATTCGGATCGTGGCAGTCAATATTGCTCGATCGACTATCAGGCCGAACTCCGCAAGCACGGCATCCTGATCTCGATGTCCGGTAAGGGGAATTGCTACGACAACGCCATGGTGGAGACGTTCTTTAAGACACTGAAATCCGAGCTCATCTGGCGGACTGTCTTCTACACCCGCCAAGAAGCCGACCAAGCCATTGGCCGCTACATCGACGGGTTCTACAATCCCGTCCGGCGCCATTCCGCCCTCGGCTTCACAAGCCCGGCTCAGTTCGAAAAAATGGACGCCGATTGAACCAATCCCTCTCCACTAAACCGGGGCAAGTCCACCGCTATGATGGCACGCAATTGTCGCTCCAGGTCGCCGGGCACTACCTGGTGCGACCCGTCCCGCATCTCCGCGACCTTCAGCCCCGCGGGTGTCCAGAGAAACAGGTAACCGCGGACATCGCCTGAAGTGACGCCGTGGTGCAGCCGGCGGCTCGGAGCCGTCGCCTCAGTTCGTCGAGGCTGTCTTCCAATGAAACGATCAGCACCCGGCAGCGCTGGAAGACATGCTCTCCGGTTAGTGCTCTTCCGATCGCTACCGCCGGCGCTTGGACAATACGCAGCGCAGTTTTGCCGGCCGCACCTTGGGCGAGAAGCCCGGATATGAAGCCTCGGCAGAATGTATTACCGAGGAGCCAGCCGCGCGGCGGGATCGGCGCATCGTCCTCGCCGGCATCGAGGATGGGGGGAGGGTCATGCCCATTGGGCTGCGGACTCCCTGGGAGAACGCCGTCCGCTTCCTCATCAACGAAATCCATGCTTGTCATCATCAGGCCGTCTCGCGAGAGCGTGGCGGCTGCCAGCCGGCTTGCCGAGCGAGATAGACCAGCGTTCCGGCCGACAGGCGCGACGGTGGCGAGCGATGCCAGTGGTGCCAGCGGGTGACGGTAACGTAGGGGTCGTACTTCGGCGACTTGGCGGACCAGGTATCGAAGACGATGCCGCCCTGGTCCGAGCCGCCGGAGCTGGCGAAGATCGCCATGCCGATGCGGTTCCAGCCGTGCCAGTCGCAATCATTGGGGATTGCGGCGACAACCTCGGCGAGGTCGATCTCGGCTTTTGTGTAGTCGCCCCTCGCTTTTGGCTGCCATTTTGGCGCGTCAGGATCGGGCATTCCGAGCCAGCGATAGGCCGCCCGGCCGAGAATCGGCTCGGCCTCGTGCAGGATATGCGGGAAATCGGGCGCCGGGCGTTCGGACGTATGTACGGAGACATAACGGCGGATTAAGCACCCGATGGCGAGATAGGCGCAGCGGCGTCGCAGCTTTGCGGCATCGAATATCGCGGGCTCGATGGTGTCGCCTTCCCACTCCCGACGTTCTCCAGCGATGCTGGGCGGAAGCAAGGTTTGATGCGCGCCACCGTCTCTTCCCTGGGCGCGCAATTCGAGCAGCGTGTTCTTGCCATCGGATAGGGGATCGGCAAATGCCTCGAACACGGCGCCAGTCGAGATGTACAACCGATGTGAGCGTGGCTTTGCCGCGCGGCCGAATACGGCATCGGTTGCCGGCAGGAAGATATCGGCGAGCGCCAGTGATTCCTCGCAATCGAGATCAACATCGACCACGTCGCCTGACCGCGGGCCAACGAGCAGCCCGAGGTTGCAGCCGTCCGGAAGTCGCCAGGTGCGAAAATCCGTGTCTGCCAGCCCTGAAGGACTGGCCCCTTCGTTCCGGCTGGGATTGGGACCAGCACCCAGCCGCGGCGCCGGTATTCGGCGAGGAACTCGGCCGTCATAGCTCGCCCGCCGCGCCGAACAGCATCCGCTCGAGCGCCACGACAGGCACCCTTAGCCTTCTGCAGATTTTGATGACGGGATCTCGCCCCGCTTTACCGCGTCATAGGCCCCATTTCGACCGAGGCTGAAATAGCGCAGCCCTGCCTCGGGCACCGAAAGCGTCTTGGCAATTTCCATCATCCGTTCTCCGGGTACGTTCGCCATGCTCCCGGAATATCGGTTGCAGTGCTCGTTCGTCACCTATAGATTGGATATCCGTTACATTCCGAAACGGGCCGTGTTCAGCATTGATTTCGAGTGGTGGCGCGATGACGCTGGGTACGACTACGTGCCGGCTGCGCCAGGTGCCCCTCACGGTTCCATTGAAGACGCTCTTGCTGACCTTTTGCCGTTAGGCCAGGGAGGCGAGCCGAACCGACGAGACCGCATTGTTTGTCGTGGAGGCGAACTGGTGTCCTATCGCCCCTTTGAGCATACCGGTGGGATGCTTCATCGGATTTTTGCAGCTAGAGGAAACTCTGTTGAAGGACTACTCGAGTTTTACACGAGATTTGGGCCCTTGACACAGCAAGGTTTTGATCCGAATTGCGGCGAAGACATTCGTTTTGCTGTGTCTTCGGCAACTGCGATGCACGACGTTGTATCCAATTCTCCTCAAGACCGAGCCCAATATTTTGCTCGATTCGGCGATAAGGGGCTCGCATGGAGCCGAATTGACGTGGCTCTCGCCTTCAATCCCTTGACCGGCAAGCCACAATTCAGGTTGACGCCACCCACCTTGATCAACGCGCTGTGGCTGGAACTTGGGCAATCTCTCTCCAGCGATGCAAGCATCAGAAATTGCCTGCATTGCGGGGGATGGTTCGAAGCCGGCCCGGGGGCGGGCAGGCGCGAAGACGCCAAATTTTGTTGCGATGCGCATCGGATCGCATTCAACAGCCGGAAGCGCGGTAGAGGGAGATCTGAGCATGCGTAGGACGGGCCACATTCGCGAACGCTCGCCTGGCGCGTTCGAACTGCGCTATTCACTCGGGACCGATCCCGCCACCGGCAAGCGCCGGACCGCGACCGCGACGGTGCGTGGTAGCCGGAAGGATGCTGACCGCGAGCTTCGGCGGTTATTGCGGGCCGTCGATATTGGCGAGCACGTCGATCCGAACCGGATCACCGTTCGGGCGTGGCTCACAACCTGGCTCGCGGCGATCGGGGTGGAAGTCGCCCCCCGCACGCATGAGCGTTACGGCGAGATTGTCGTCAATTTCCTCACCCCGACGCTCGGCAACCTGCCGCTCGCCAAGCTCGCCCCGGCGCATCTACAGGACGCTTACAGCGCTTGGGCCACCGGCGGCCGGCGGGACGGAAAGGCAGGGGGCCTTTCGCAAACGACCCGGCGCCACATTCACCGCATCCTGTCCGCAGCGCTGGGTCGAGCGGTCGAGCAACAGTTGATCGCTCGCAATCCGTGCGAAGCCTTCAAAAAACGGCTGCCGAAGGTCGAGCGGCGAGAGATGACGCCGTTGAACGCCCAGCAATTGGCTCGGCTACTCAACGCGATCCGGCATACCCGCGTCTACTGGCCGGTGCTAATCGTGTTCGCTACTGGTATGCGGCGAGGCGAGATCCTGGCACTGCGCTGGCGCAATGTGGATATCGAGCGTGGCAGCCTTTGGGTCGTCGAGAGCTTGGAGCAGACGCGCGCGGGGCTCCGCGCGAAGGCACCCAAGAGCGAGAAGGCGCGGGCGATCACCCTCCCCGCTTTCGCGATCGATGAGTTACGCCGACTGAAGCGCGAGCAAGCCGAAGAGCTATTGAAGCTCGGGGTTCGCCAGGATGGGGCCACGCTGCTATGCGCGCGCGTTGATGGGGAGCCGATGCAGCCGCGGAGCCTTACGCACGAGTTCACTCGGCTAGTCAGCCGCGTGAAGGACATCCCGAGCATGCGCTTCCACGATCTGCGGCACAGTCACGCCACGGCGCTCTTGACCGCTGGGGTGCATCCGAAGGTAGCGCAGGAACGTCTCGGTCATTCGACCATCGCCGTTACCCTCGACCTCTACTCGCACGTCACCGCGACGATGCAGGAAGACGCGGCAACTCGCCTCGATGCCGTCTTCCGGGGTGCTATAACGGGCCGCGAGTGAGGTCGCTGACCGAGTTCGGTAGCAATTTCGGTAGCATCTGCGAGACCGTGATAGGACGGGCACTAGAGAAGGCTCAATAAATTGACGCATTGGATGGGTGGCCGAGCGGTTTAAGGCACCGGTCTTGAAAACCGGCGCGGGCGCAAGTCCGCCGTGGGTTCGAATCCCACCCCATCCGCCAGATATCTCTAGTAAGTTATTGATATAACGATAGTCATTTCTAAACCACTTTATCTTACCCACAACTAAACCCGCAATCGTAGCGTAGATTGGGGTGCACGCCGGTGAGCGCTAGTGGCCGGCTCCGGCTCGACTGTCGGCATTTCTAGCCTATAGGGAAGCGGGTATCGGGCTCAGGTGCCCCCTCCGTCCGCCCCGCCGCCCTCGCGCGAGAGCATCATCCCACAGCGAGGTTCCACCGGGATCGCGGGTTCACGGCTCCGAGCGCTCATAACTCATTGATCTGGCTACCCTCCGGGGGCTTTTCCCCCATGCCGGCCTTCACGGGTCCCTCGGCGCGAGGGGAGTCCAGCAAGCGCAGAATATCAATTTTCGATATTGAAATCATGAGGTTAGCGATAATTCTGTGGACGAAATCCTGGGTAGCTTTAGGCGAGGTACGGCTAACTGACTGTCACCACTGGGATTTCGGGGCTGAGGCCGTCTCGTGACCGGCTTCCGAAACGCCCGAAAAAGGGCCGAAGAACTCGGTGGAAATCCGCTGCAGGCGGGTGGGACAGGGCCACGCAGTTCACCCTAGCCTAGCTCCCCCACTTGACTGAAACGACGGCTCGTTCGCGATGACGCCTCAGCGCCGATTGTGTTGAAAAACGGCGCGGCGGACGCGGTATAATCTCGCATCACGGCGGCTGGGGGGTAGTCGATGATGGGGGAACGGCAAGTGCATCAGGGCGCATTATTTTACGAGTTTTCGCTCGAACGGCATGTGCCGGCGGAACACCTGCTGCGCTCAGTCGACCGGTTTGTCGAACTCGATCGGGTGCGGAGCGAACTGGCGCCGTTTTACAGCGAGGCGGGTCGGCCTTCTGTTGATCCGGAGCTGATGATCCGGATGCTGATCGTCGGCTACTGCTTCGGCATCCGCTCGGAACGACGATTGTGCGAGGAGGTCCACCTGAACCTCGCCTACCGCTGGTTCTGCCGGCTCGGGCTCGACGGCGCGGTGCCGGACCATTCGACCTTCTCGAAAAACCGGCACGGCCGTTTCCGCGACAGCGATCTGCTGCGTAAGGTGTTCGAGACGACCGTACAGCGCTGCATCGCCGAGGGCCTGGTCGGCGGCGAGGGGTTCGCGGTCGATGCCAGCATGATCAAGGCCGATGCCAACCGGCAGCGCAGCGTACCGGGCAGCGAGTGGCAGGCCCCCGAGGCGGCAAACCATGCGGTGCGGGAATATCTGGCGGTTCTCGACGATGCCGCGTTCGGTGCGGCAACGCCGGTCGTGCCGAAGTTCGTCTCGCCCGCGGACCCGGCTGCACGCTGGACGGGAGCCAATGGTGGGCTGGCCTTTTTCGCCTACTGCACCAACTACCTGATCGACCTGAAGAGCGCCGTCATCGTCGATGTCGAGGCAACCACCGCCGTGCGGCAGGCCGAGGTGACGGCGCAGCAGCGGATGATTGATCGTACGCAGGAGCGTTTCGGTCTGTGGCCTGAGCGGCTGACGGCCGACACCGCCTATGGTTCGGCCGAGAACCTCGCTTGGCTGGTGCATGAGCGCGGTATCGAGCCGCACATTCCGGTGTTCGACAAATCTCAGCGCACCGACGGCACCTTCTCGCGTGACGACTTCACCTATGACCACGAGCGCGACTGCTACATCTGCCCTGCTGGGAAGGAACTCCGGCAGCGCCACAAAATCTATCGCGTGCCGCGCCCATTCGTCGACGAGAACGGCATGATGCGCTATCGCGCCAGCAAGCTGGATTGCGAGGGCTGCCCGCTGAAGCCGCGGTGCTGTCCGAATGCGCCCGCCCGCAAGATCCTGCGTTCCATCCATGAAGGCGCTCGCGATATGGCGCGCGACATCGCCACCACCGAGGCCTATGTCACCTCAAGGCGCGAACGCAAAAAGATCGAGATGCTGTTTGCCCATCTCAAACGCATCTTGAGGCTCGACCGGCTGCGATTACGAGGACCGAACGGCGCCCGCGACGAGTTCCATCTCGCCGCCACCGCCCAAAACCTCCGCAAACTTGCCATGCTGATCCCGACGCCCGCGGCGACCTCAGCCGCCTGAGGCGCGGCACCCACCATCCACGCCCTTCCGGCCCTTCCAACTGTACGCCATTGCCACCACGATTATTTCAGACCCGACTTTTTCAACGATATCCGCCGTAAGCGGCCGTTCGCGGCGGAAGCGTCCTCCCTGAGATTCAACTCAACAGTCTCCAGACGCAGTTTCATCGCCTGCGCGCCCTTCGCGGTGCCAAAAAGCCGATCTGCGCGCTCGCCGCCTCGATCCTGACCCTCATCTACCATATGGTTATCGGCGGTGAGCTCTACTTCGGCCTTACCCCCTCGTTGGCGTGACCGCTCGGATTTGTCTCTTTCGAGTCCGTGCTGGTGGGTTCGTCGTTGCGCAAGCCGGTCAAAGGGACGATCCTGGCCTCAGAACCGTGGGGAATCTGGCGAATTTGAACAGGAGGAACACCAAATGAATTTTGGTATCGCGCTTCCCACGCCGGCCGATTCCTGGAAGACCGTAAAGCGCGCTGAGGACGCCGGGTTCAGTACCGCGTGGTTCTACGACACTCAGCTTTTGAGTGCCGATATTTTCGTCGCCATGGGTGCCGCCGCCGTGAAGACCGATCGGATCCGGCTCGGCACCGGTGTGCTGATTCCTTCCAACCGTATTGCGCCCGTAGCAGCCAATGGGCTTGCCACGCTGAACGCGCTCGCTCCGGGTCGTATCGACGCTGGTTTCGGGACCGGCTACACCGGTCGGCGGAGCATGGGCCTCGGGCCGCACAAGCTCTCTGATATGGACGAGTACATACGGGTGGTCACGGCAATGCTGCGAGGCGAGAAGCCGGAGCTACATATCGAAGGCAAAACACGCAAAGTCGGATTTCTCAATCCGGAGACTAAGCTCATCAATATCGACGAGCAAATTCCGGTTTACGTTTCCGCTTTAGGTCCGAAGGCGCGCCGCATGACGGCAGACGTCGACGCACATTGGATCAATGTCAATTTCACCGAGGAATTTTCAGACCTCGCGGCCAGAAAGATGGAGGCAGAGTATCGCGCCGTCGGAAGGGACCCTGCTGGCAAGAGGAAAACCATATTCTCCTTCGGCTCCGTGCTGAAAGAGGGCGAAGGTTACGACAGCCCGCGTGTCAAGGCAGAAGTCGGACCCGTCGCCATGATGATGCTGCACAATGCGATGGAGCAGCAGAATTACGGCAGCCTGATCGGGGAGTTCGAATCTTCGATACCACCCAATCCGGCATTGGATCAAATCGTGCAGGAATACCGCACCGTCTATGAAGCCTATGCGCCGGTAGATGCGCGCTACCTGACGCTGCACAAGGGGCATTTGATGTTTGTGCGGCCGGAGGAGGACCGTTTCGCCACAGGCGATCTGATACGCGCGATGACCGTCAGCGGTACCGCGTCAGAATTGCGAGACCGGATGCGACGCCTTCGGGAGGCGGGTTACGACGAAGTGGTCGTGCAAATCACGCCCGGTTGTGAATCCATGATCGAAGACTGGGCGCGCGCGTTTGAAAGCGTTTAAGTGCGGTCCTTGGCTCCGATCGGTAAACGGCGGTACTGGTCGCTTGATCAGGTCATCTGCTCCACGCGTCCACGAGAGACGCATCCTTTGGGTATCGCTCGCGGCGCCGGGACCGGCACACGGCCTGGTCTCTAGGCGCTTCTGGCGCCGGGCCGTTGAGCCTCCTAAACGGTAAGCAAGGTCTGGTTTGGGGCAGAGGCGACCCTTAGTCGAGCGGCTCGGCACTGGCTCAAGCGACTGGGCCTCATGACCCGTTGCAATCCACGAACCGAACGTTTAGAGAACGTCCGAAGGAAGGCCGAGCCTGGAGGACGCCCGATGTTCTTTACCTTTTTTGAGGACGCCCGCTGGAATGTCGAGACGCAGGCCGTGGAGTTCGGGGTCGAGATCGGCGAGTACGAAGGAGTGGTCCGGGTCCCGCGGCGCGCGTTCCAGCGCCTGTTGCCAGCGTTGGAGGTAGCGGTGCTGTTAAGAACCCCCTAAACCCTAATTATATATTATATGAGCCTTCGGGGGGTTCTTGCTGGCCTGACGGCGGCGACCGGCTAATGCAAGCCGTTGCGATCATCTTGCGAAGGGGGCGAGATTGGTCCAGATACCGGCCCGGCTTGCGCGCAGGCCGCGAGCGTCCATAGGATCAGCAGCACGGCAGCCCTGAGGGAGTTCATCCCTGCCCCGGTTCTGTACCCGCTCTGACCCGGTGCCACGGATGCGGGAATGGGTCGGCAAGCTGGGCGTGCATTACCGTGCCTTCAGACATCACCCCCCGGTATTTCGGAGCGCGGATGCCAACTTCACGAGTACCTAAAAAGCTTCCAGAGTGGGGCTTATGCGGCTTTCGCCGAGACCCGGCGGGCGGGCCGCAAACCACAACATCTGAAGCGGCCCCATAAATGACCGGACAGGCCTGCCCCTTGGTTAAGAACCAGGAGTATGCCTATGCCTATGACTGGGAATATCGACCGGGTTGAAGTGATCACGTCGGTTCAGCGACGACGGCGCTGGTCGGCGGAGGAGAAGGCGCGGATCGTTCAGGAGACCTACGCGCCGGGGATGTCGGTGTCGCTGGTCGCGCGACAGCACGGGGTCGCGCCGAACCAGGTGTTCAAATGGCGGCAGCTCTACGCCGAGGGCGCGCTATCAGCGGTCGGGGCCGGCGAAGAGGTGGTGGCGGCGTCCGTGTACCGGGCTTTGCAGCACCAGGTTCGTGAACTGCAACGGCTGTTGGGTAAGAAGACCCTCGAGAACGAAATCCTGCGCGACGCGCTGGACCTGGCCCAGCTAAAAAAACGGCTGTTGCGGTCGCCCTTGTCCACTCGCGGCGACATGCCGTGAAGACGATCGCAGAGACGCTCGGGGTGGCGCGCTCGAACCTGGTCGTGCAGGCGGCAACAGAGACGACCGGAGCGCGCCGCGGCCGGCGGCCCGCGCCGGAAGACGAACTGCTGGCCGAGATCAAAGCCACCATCGCCGGCCAGCCGACCTACGGCTATCGCCGCATCCACGCTCTGATCCGGCGACAGCGTCGCGAGCAAGGCGGCGCGGCGGTCAACGTCAAGCGGGTCTACCGGGTGATGAAGGCACACGGCCTTTTGCTCGAACGGCACACCGGCAAAGGTGAGGAACGCCGCCATGACGGTCGGGTCGCGGTCGATCGTCCGGATACCCGCTGGTGCTCGGACGGGTTCGAGATCGGCTGTGATAATGGCGAGCGGGTGCGCATCGCCTTCACCCTCGACTGCTGCGACCGCGAGGCGATCTCTTGGGTGGCGACAACCGGCGGCATCAACAGCGGCGACATCCGCGACCTGATGCTCGACAGCGTCGAGCGCCGCTTTGGGCTGGTGGACCGATTGCCGGTGCCGATCGAGTGGCTGTCGGACAACGGTTCGCCCTATACCGCGCACAAGACCCGGGTCTTTGCCGGCGAAATCGGCTTGGTGCCACGAACAACCCCGATCGAGAGCCCCCAGTCAAACGGAATGGCCGAAGCCTTCGTCAAAACTATCAAGCGCGATTACGCGCGCGTCGCCGTTCGACCCGATGCAGCCAGCGTCTTGCGCCAGCTCGACTTTTGGTTTGAGCACTACAATAATATCCATCCGCACAAGGCACTGGGCTACCGATCGCCCCGCGAGTTCCGAACCCAGCTGGTGGAGAAGACGACCGAGAACGCGGTCGGCGCTCGGCGTCGACCGAATGAAGAACGAATGTCCACGGAGGCGGTCGGGTCAAGGCCGAAGCCGCCGCAGGCGGTGGCGCGCAGCGCCAGCCTTGACGCGAGCGCAGCCGTGGACCACCCCTGACAACAACTCCCTGTCCGGTTATTCAGGGGCAACTACAACATCTTGATCGCTGGTCAAGCCCAGCCTCGTCTGGCCCGCTTTTCCTTCCCTTCCCATCAGCCGGGGTTTATGAAAACCCCGAGCCCGGGGTTGACACGTTGCGGCAGGAGCGAGACACGCTGCGGCGGAGAATCGACCGGATAAACATCAGAAGTGGGACAGCGGGGCATCGATGACCATTGTGGCCTTCAAAACTGCCTTAGGAAAACAACTTCCTGTTCTGTTCGCACACATTGGTTGGGCCGAGTTCTACGACGGTACGGAACCGATCGACGGAAATTTTAGCTGGATAAGAGAACATCCCAAAGAAAATTGGGAAAGGGAAGCCTTCCTGAAAGGCGCAGGCGGCAATTTTTATTGTGGCGTCGGACGCGGAGCGATCCCTCATACCCAATTGCATGTGGTATTCGTCGCGCGCGACCCATCAGATCAAAGAATGAAAGTCGTTGGCATTTACGCTGCAGCCTCAATTGTACAAACGGAAGACGATTGGATTCAAGTTCGGACAAAAAATGCGATGCTCCTCCCTGTTGGACTGCGCTCGCTAGTCAAATCGTGGCCCGTGGGCATGGGTACGCGCCGATGGGCATGGCGCGATAGGGCAAATGGCGCTGAATACCCTTCTCTGCGCAGGTTTTTTAATCGGCTTAGAGAAAACGTCAAAAACACTGCCCCGACGCCGCAGCGGGGAGACAGCTTCGCCACAGCAAATCCAATCGATCCAGAGCTTCAAGCTTTTGAAGGAGAACTGAGGAGGCAATTCATCAACCACAGAAAACGTGAGGCTCATTTCCGCCGCGAGAAAATACGTGAAGCGCTAAAAGAAAATAATGGGCACCTAATTTGTGAAGTGGCAAAATGTAAGTTCGATTTTTTTAAGTTCTATGGTCAGTTAGGCGGCGGATACGCCCAAGTGCATCATAAAAGGCCGCTGGGCGCGGCACCACAACAAGGCCAACGCACAACCCTGAAAGACCTCGCCGTGGTTTGTGCAAATTGTCATGCGATGATCCATAGGGGTGGCGCGTGTCGTCCGCTGGAAACGCTAATCCCCTAATTCCCGCGATGACAACTTTCGGGAAGAGTCTGCGATCAACCCCAAGAAGCTCCGCACGCCAGCCCTCATCAGAAATGTAGCCCACTCTTCCATCGGCGATTTTTCCAGAAGACACGTTAGGCGCCACGCGCCTGTGGCGGCAGATACCCCCTTCGTTCCGTCGCAAGCCTAGTTTAACCGACCACGCCGCAGCGCCTCCAGGTCTTCAATCGCCCGCCTGATCCGCGCCCATAGGTGCTCCCGTTAACACCAATTCGATGGAATAAATCGCAGGCGGTTAAGTCGTATTGACAGCCGGATTCGTGAAATTCGAGAACCGCTCGCATTTTATGTAAAGTACTGAGGAAGACATGATGTTCTCGCATGTGGATCTCTACCGCGCCGCGTACCTGATGATGCACGGGTATGGGAACAATGCCGAACTGGAGGCCGCGCGGTACGCCGATCAGATGCTGGCGTGGGGCGACCGGGATGGGTTGCTCCTCTGGTTCGCAATACGGTGGACGATAGCTAGGATACGACATCAGGGACTATTCACAACGGGCCTACCAAATTGACCAAAGGCGGGCAGGAGCAAAGGGGTTGTTACCGCGCCGACCCGGTCGCTTGCCTAATTGAGGTTAGCGCCGGCAGGTGCCCGTAGCGTCTCAATTGCAAGCCTGATCCGCATCCACAGGAGCCGGCCCTCGTCATCGCCGCGATCGAGCATCAGGTCGGCGCGCTTCGCCGCTTCAAGCTCGCCGTTGGCTCCGTGCTTTCGGATCAGCAGATTGGCCGCACGATCAGCAGCGCCCTGCCCTTCAAGGGTGTGCGGCGCCGGCTTGCGCGATAGTCGCGAAATTGGCAGCCACGATCCGCGCCTCCACGTCCCGCCGAATGGCCTTCGTTGCTTCGTTGTACCGCCATTCGATGTTCTGACATCGCGGCGTGGGCAAGCTGTTGGCGGCCACCAGATATTCATCGCATACAGCTTCCGCCGCGAACAGTCTCGGGTCCTGCCTGGAGAAAATCTCTCGGGGAATTTGGTAGAATGTCTCCCTCGCCTTCTGTACCGCATCGCCGTTGCCGGTAGCCAGCCCGAGGCGGTATTGCATTTGTGCCGTCGCGTAATCGGCCAACTCGCTGGGGGTCGGGCGGGGCGGGATCGGCTGGCCCTCCTGGACCGGCGGTAACTTCGGTTCGCAGGCAGCGAACAAAGCGAAGGCAGCGGCAACGAGAGGGCGGCTCGTCGTCCTAATCAGCACAGTCCTGACCATCCGACCTTCTCCGTTTCATCGCGACTGCCGCAGACTACCTATATCATAGGGGCCGGTGCCAACTCGCCGGCTTGAAGGGCTCTGGTGCCAATCCCCCGGCGTGTTCTCTTGCCGTTCCGACGCCGCAGCCCAAATCGTTGCCACCGCTGAAACCCAGCATAGGGCCGAGTGTTGGCCGAGGTAGGCGGCGCTGACATGTTCGTCAAGCACAAACCACGGCTGTATTTTGATGAAAACTTTCCTGCCGAGGCGATCGAGCATTTTCGATCACCTCACTGGAAGAGCCGCGTCTGGACTACCAGCGCTGCCGAGCAAGGTCACCGGGGGCAGTCCGACCGGTTTCATTACTCACATTGCCAGCAGCATGGATACACACTGGTCACTCTCGACGACGATTTTAACGACGACAGGCTTTATCGTTTTTCCCATGACAAGATGCCCGGCATTATCATAATCAAAGGAAAATCCGCCGACGTAGTGCGGATCGCCAATATGCTTGTCACCTTGCTTTCCTTCCTCCTTCGATTGCCCTTTCCCAAAGGATTTTTGACAGAAACAAAGTTTATCGTGGCGCAAGATGGCGTCGTTATGCGCGGGCGACACTCTGTTACCCGACAGGTTAAAACACTTCGGGTGTTCGCCGGAACCACCACAGGCGCAGTTCGCACCTTTTTTGGCTACTACGGCGGCACGTAGAGCACTTGTTGGGCGCGGATAGCCGACGATTATGAACGCCTATCGTGGCCCGCCGATGACCCTTGGCAACGCCGCTGCGGCCCCCCACTATGCCCCGCGCCGTGAGACGGGCGGGCTCAGCGTGGCACGTAATTGTTCGGCGGCGGCGGGTAATAACGCGGCGCGTAATAGGACGGCGGTGGGTAATAGGGCGGCGGCCCGTAGCCGTAGTAGAAGGGCGGCGGCGTGAGCGCCCGCAATGGCGCGGTGATGATTATCGCGGCGGTAGTGAGTATGGCGCCCACCGCGCAGAACGGCCACTCCAGTGGAAACGGCGAGCAAGGGAGATAGGATGGCGGGGGAGGGAGATAGGATGGCGGGGGATAGGATTGCGCCTTCACGGTCGAGAGCGGCAGAGTGGCAAGCCCGACGGCGAACGCTGCCGAAATCGTAATTGGGCGGATACGCATGGGTTTCCCGGTTTTGGACCCGGCGCGCCAAGACCAACGAAGGTTGTCGAACGCGCGAAGGAGAAGAAGCCTACCCGGTCTTGCGGGAGCGGGCTAGGCCCGAAGAAATCCGCAGCCGTTGGCGCGGCGGGCTCTCTTCATGGCCCTGTGGATTTTCGCCGAGCGCCACGGCGCTGAAATGCCCCGTCCTGGATTGGCACACCCGGCTTTGCGTTCACAGACCAAGAGCCGGCGCGTTGACATAGAGGGATTTAGTTAGCCGCGCTAGGAGCATGCCATCCCGCAGCAAGGCGGACGTGTTTTGGATGCTCCAGGTGTTTCGCTAGGCGGGCTCTAGCCACAAATCGCCCCGCCACAGGCGCGGCTGGACGAGGAGCCGGAACGGATGAACTGCCCGACCTGCTTCGGCATCGGAGAAGTGCTGATCGACAAACACGGCCAACCCGTCTCGCGTTTGCGTGACGCCGCGATAATGATCGCGTGCCCAGAATGCGGCGGGTGCGGAACGATCCATTGTTGCGAAGAGGACGACGCCCAGCCGGAGGGCGAGGAATAATCATGCGTCGGCGGAGCCTCAGGCTATCCAGGCGGCGGGGCGATATGGTCGTCACGGGGCCGAGCGGCGGTAGCGCTCGATCACGAGTTGAGCCGCGGCGTCACTGAAAACGTGTCCCTAGTCGCTGGCCGCCATGACTAGGGCTGAGGCGCTAGCCGAAGTAGGACAATCGCCGTCCATACCCGCAGCCATTCGACCTGTCTCTCTCGGTCGCCGTGATCGAGCATCAAGTTCGCCAGTTTGATCGTCTCTCGCTCTGCCGTCACGCCATGTTGCGCAATCATATCGGCAGCGATCGACCATATTCCGGCATCTGACTTCATGGCGCGAGCACTCAGCGAGGGATCACTCGGGGAACCCTGGTCGGAGCGGGCTGAGGAGGCTTAGCAGGGGCGCTACTACACGCTGCGCTTTGTGTGCTCGCGGTGCGTCAACGTTGATTTTCATCGTGACCGGAACGAGCGGCGGCAGCCTAGTGAGCCCTGCTGGCGGGCGTTGCCTTGTAGTTCCTTGATCGTCCGCCTGACGCGCGCCCAGAGAAGCTGCCCCTGGATATCGCCGCGATCGAACGCCATATCGGCCCGCTTTGCCGCTGCAAGCTCGGCGTCGGCACCGTGTTTCAAGATTAGGAAGTCGGCAGTGCGCCGCACTACGAGATCGAGAATCCATTGTAGTGTCGTCTCGGCCTGGGGTCGCCGAAATCAACCTCGGGGAAGGCTTTGCGTAGCCGCTCGCCGTCTTCTCGGATAGCGCGATCGGCGTCTCCGGTGGCGGCCCGGCAATCCGGTCGTACAGCCGCAGCAGAGCGAGTGTCATCAGATAGCCGGCGTGGTCGAGCGCTGCAAAGACGAAGCGACGAAACATCCCTCATCAAATCACGGTCGTCGTCCAAAAATCGCCCCAGTAAGCCTTTCGCAATCTCCTCGGTTCACTCTGGTCCGGCTCTAGGGTTTGCCCCTCCTCCTGGGCTTGACTGGTGGGCGGTCGCTTGATCCGAAGCCTCGCTCCGGCGAACCCTAGAGCACCGCCGTCCGAGCGTTGCGGGCCAATTCGCACCAGTGGGTCATGAACATCCCGCGATTTTGACGCTTTTGATGACGATCATGACCGGAACAGCCGAAGAACGCAGCGCCAGCCCGAGCTAGACCATTGCTCGGGCGAGTGTGCTCGATACGCTGGCAAGCAAGCGCCGCTCTAAGCCGGTAATCGACGAAGCCGATGGGCAGTTCCCCGCGCACGGCGCTCTTCGGCAATTACTTCCGCCATTGAGCGGTGATCCGGAAACACCCAAGGCTGACCCGCCGGTACGTCCCGAGCCGCTGTGGGCTTACCTTCGGTTGATCCATTGCAGAGTAGGGCGATCTGTGCGGCGTTATCGTCGCCTATATTCCTTTGGTCCATCGAATGATCCCTCTCTGTTTGGTCGCATAGTCAATGATAGAGACCGGACGTCCGTGCCGCGTCACCACCGCTGTCAGAAAAACGCCACCCCTCATTCATTCCGGCGCCGACACCCTCAGCAGCTCGGCCGGCTCGCATTTAAGGCGAGCTTGGCGATTTCCGGGCCACGTCGCTGACCGTCCAGTTGACCTACGCGAGCTTCGGCACGGCACGATGCTTGCTCAGGCATTCGGGCAGGCAAGCGGCTAGCTCAAGGTCGGGCGAGGTTAAGGTTGCTTGTCGTCGCGTTGATCCGAACAAGCAGGCGGTCGCGGTCGGATAGAGCCGGTGGCTTGCCTTGCGGCGAGAGCAGATGCACGATGGGGGACCGGCGACGAAGTCCAGGATCGTGCAGATACCGCTAATCATCCTTGTCTCGCTCGGCCTGGCGGCTCTCGTAGTTGCTTCTCTGCACGCGGTGCCTGTGGCAGCGGCGGTGTCCGACACAGGGCTCCTCCAACGCTGGGCAATCGAGAACGAGCATTGTCGCGGCGACAGTGGCGACAAGCCGGAAACCTGGGAGCATTGCGGCGCGCGTGATTTCATAGGCGAATTGCTGCGCGCCGACGGATGGTGCTACGGGGAACCAGGACAAATCGGTGCCGAACAGGACTGGCATAAGTGCGCCCGCCGATGAGCGACCGTGGCGTGAGCCCGAATTTGTCGCAAGGGCGCTCTACACAACTATCGAGCCTATCATGATCCATCTTGCAACTCGACCTTCGTTGCGCCTCTGCTGGTTTTGACGGAAGGACATCGAGGTGAACAAGCTGGCCGTTTCGTCGGCACTGCTTTTCCTGTCGGCCATGCCGGCTGTCGCGGCGGAAATAAGCCCAGAGAACGCAGCGGCTCATTTAGGCCAAACCGCCACAGTCTGCGGCGTGGTCGCATCCGCGAAGTACGCGGCCAACTCGCGAGCGCAGCCGACTTTTCTGGACATGGGGCAGCCCTACCCGAAGGAAACTTTTACCGCCGTCATTTGGGGGACCGACCGGGCGAAATTCGGGGGGCCCGAAACGACGCTTCGCGGAAAGCGCATCTGTGTGACCGGGCAGGTGCGGAATTACCGTGGCAAGCCGGAGATCATCCTGAGCGATCCGAGCCAGCTTACCCAGTGATGACCCTTTCGAACTCGACGCTTGCTGGCGAGCGCTTGCCTTTTTGTCGCCTGCGCCATTTCGCCCGGTACGGTCAAAGCGACCTGCGGCGAGGAATGCGACCAGCAGTACTCGTCTGACGTAGACGACTGCCACTCTAACTTTGGCGATGATCCAGCCGACGCCCAAGATTTGGCGAACTGCATTCAGAATGCCAGAGATGATTACGGGAGCTGCCTGGACGATTGCGCTAGGCCGGTGGTTCTTTCTTCATTCGTAGGGGCCGGCCAATGCCGAGCTGTTTCCCTTCTCTTGCATGATATTCTCCGCTCAGACGCTTTTCAGCGGGCATGCCACCAGACTGAGGTATGGCGACGTTTTCCGGAACCTGCTCATCAGTAGGGGCCGGCGAAAATGGGCCCATTTCCTGTTTTGCGATATCCACAATTTCAATGGGTTGCGAGCCCGTAAAACGCTCTTTTCGCGCTTCTGATTTCCGTTACCCTCAGCGCCGGACCCTAGCCACCGCTCAACCCTTCGCTAACCCTCGCGACGGAGAATAGCCCAGTTGCAACTGCTTGGACCCTTCTTCGATGGATAGCCTTCCGACTTGGGCCGTGTGGGGAGTTGTCGTGCCGTGCGTGGTGCTGAGCCCGGTGATCGCACTCCTGCTAGCCATCGCGATCGAGATCCTAATCGGCTGTTTGGTGGATGCCGGCGCTCCGGCATTCGTGGCAGTAGCCGCCGGCGGTGGCGGCCTGTTCCTGTGGCACAAGATGCGAGCGCATCCCAGTAGAGTAGCCTCAGCCAAGACCTGAGCATCCCCAAGCTGGGCGAAAAACAGGGGGTGGAACGGCGTCAGGCTACTAGGGTAGCGGCCCTTGGCTTCCCTGCATTTTGGTCGTGTCCGTCAAGGAGGTGTAAATCGGAGCGGAGTTTGAGGTGGCCATCGGTCAGGCGGCCAGTGGTGGAAGTTTGGCCGGATCGGCGTCGATTAGCGGCAGCGTCAGCTCAGCCATTCCCTCGATCTGCATGTAACGGCACTGGAGTAGCCACTCATCGTTCTGCTCGAGCAGGACGGCGCCGATCAGCCGAGTGATGCTGGCCTCATTGGGGAAGATGCCGACGACATCAGCGCGCCGTTTCACTTCCTTATTCAGCCGCTCCAACGGATTTGTCGAATGCAGCTTGGTGCGATGCTGGGCCGGGAAGGTGATGTAGGCCAGCACATCGTGCTCGCTGTCGTCCATCAGCGCGGCGAGCTTGGGCCAGCGCGGCCGCAGCTGATCGGCAACATGGCGCCAGGTCTGATGCGCGGCCTCGGCATCGGCTTGCAGAAAGGCCTGGCGGATCGCGGCGGCGACCATGGTGTGCTGGCCTTTGGGTACGTGCGCCAAGGCATTGCGCATCCAATGAACGCGGCACCTTTGCCAGGTCGCTCCGAGCACGCGAGTGATCGCGTGGCGCAGGCCGTCATGAGCGTCGGAGATCACCAGCTTGATGCCCTTGAGACCGCGTTTGACCAGGCCCTTGAGGAAAGCCGACCAGAACGGCTCGGCCTCCGAAGGACCGATGCCAAGGCCGATGATCTCGCGCCGGCCTTCGGTCGTGACCGCCACCGCGATTATCGCGGCGACCGAGACGATGCGGCCGCCGTCGCGGACTTTGAGGTAGGTGGCGTCGAGCCACAAATACGGCCATTCGCCGTCGATCGGCCGGTCGAGGAAAGCGTTGACTCGTTCATCAATGTCCTTGCACAGCTTGGAGACCTGGCTCTTCGAAATACCGGACAGCCCCATCGCCTGGACCAGCTCGTCGACCCGCCGGGTCGAGACGCCGCCGATCCAAGCCTCCTGGATCACCGTGACCAGCGCCTTCTCGGCGGTCTTGCGCGGCTCCAGAAAGGGCGGGAAATACGAGCCCTGGCGTAGCTTGGGGATCCTCAGCTGAAGCGAGCCGAGCCGGGTGTCGAGGCTGCGCTCGCGATAGCCATTGCGGTAATTGAGCCGCTCGGCGGAGCGTTCGTGCCGCCCGGCGCCGATCACGCCTTCGACATCGGCTTCCATCAGAATTTGCAGTACCGCCTCCGCCACGGCTCGCAGAAAATCGCCATCGCCGCTCTTCTGCAGCAGCTCGGCCAGCGCCATTCTCTCATCGGTCATCGGGTCCTCGGTAGGCTTGGGATGGGTGTTACAACGCCACCTTAGCCGACCCTCCCCGGTGACCACCCGTCGCTCACGCGCGCGCCGGGCTCCATGTAATCGGGCATTGCGCCCGGCGCGCGCTCACCCTCGAATTTCCACCACCACCAAGGACGCTAACTGCATTTTCCGGAAAATCGGCTGTAGGGATTTCAATGGGTTGCGCGTTAACCTTTTGATCCTGAAAGGGGGCCTACTGGGTCAGGGTTTGCAAAAGTCGATCCTCGTCTCGCCCTCTTGGCTCGCCCTCGACAAACCTGCTTACCGATATATTCCGATTTCACTCCGAAGACGACGCATGCGATGAGATAGGCTTCGATGAAAGCATCAAGATCAACCCAGCCCTTCTCGGCAAGGTGTTCGACCCAGCCGAGCCTGCCGGAGTCCAAACCCTTGTGGAGGCGATTAGGCTCTATCCGATAATCGTTAGCTCCCGTAAGGCCGTGCGTTGTCACCGCCCACTGGCGGTTGCGGTAAAATTCGCGCTCGCCAGATGCCTTCTTGTGGTCGTCACGCAGGACAGTTTCCGCTGAAATATCAGGCACTCCTGAGGCACGCGTCCCGGACAAAAGGCTCGTCCAGAGGAGAGACAAAACTCGCTTCCCCGACATACCATTGATCTGGTTAATAAAAGGTAGCTCCCGGACCAGCCAGGGGTCCTACGGTCGGACATTCCGCCAAATGTGGCGCGTCGCGGTATTCAGATTTCGGGGTCGGTCTCCCGTTCACATCCGGGGTTAAACCATTGATCCGGCTTCCGTATCTCGGTATCTGGACTTTATGCCGAAACCTTTCCTTTTCCTAGTACCTGCAATTCCTACAAAGATTTTATAGACAAATACCGGAATACCTGGATACGGCAGCTATCTCAGTAACTTAGATCGGAATACCATTGAGATACCGTGGGATACGGGGAGCCCCGCACAAGGCTAGGGCTCCGACCGCGCCGAGATACAAGATGTTAGAGAGTTTACGCTGAGGCGACGGAGCGAAACTTCACCACATTCCCCTCGGCTTCCGGCTTGGTGGCCTCGGTGGGTTTGACGCTCCCGCTCCTTAGCCCAACGCCCAAGCACATCCGGCGTTGCTGGCCACGCGGTCCCAACTTCCGCACCTCGACGTCGGGGGCTGCCGAGATGAGAGCCTGCTGAAAGCGGGGAGTCGACATTGGCTTGTGACCATTAGCCTCGCACCACGTTTTGTATCTCCCATGCAAAAACTCCAGGGGTTCCTTGTACTTGGGGCCAGTCTTGCACTCATCGCTCAGAAACCTGAGGAGTGGGCTTGCGATGTGCTCCATCATCTCGATCATCTCAGCCGAGCTTTTCGGTTGCTGGAAGTGGCCGCGATCCCGAAGTCTCTTTAATCCCGCGATTGCTCGATTGTGGACTTGCTTCGGAAAGGTGGGGAGTTCCCTGTGAGCTATGAGGAACTCGATGACGCAGCAACGACGGTTTACGAAGGAATTTGCAGAGGAAGCGCTCCGCCTTGTGCAAAGCAGCGGGCGGACGCAGCGCGAGATCGCCGGTGATCTTGGGATTGGTCTATCGACGCTGGTCCGCTGGATCGGGCGGAGCCGGGATCGGCATGCTGTCGACCCTTCGGCAGCGGAGGGCGATGTCACGGCGGAGCTGAAGCGGCTGCGCCGTGAGAACGAGATTCTTCGCCAGGAACGGGACATCCTGAAGAAGGCCACCGCTTTTTTCGCCCGGGAGGGAAGTCGATGAGGTTCGCGCTCATTGATGGGGCGAAAGCGGAATTCCCCGTCCACCGCCTATGCCGCGTGCTTGGTGTTAGCCAAAGCGGCTATTTCGCCTGGAGGAGCCGGCCAGCCTGCCGCCGCCAACGTGACGACATGGTGCTGCTGGCACATGTCCGGTCGGCCTTTGCCCTGTCGAACAGCACCTATGGCAGTCCCCGAATGACGCGGGAACTGCGGGATAGCGGCCTCACGGTCGGTCGCCGCCGGATAGCCCGGCTGATGCGCGACAACGGCCTGCGGGCGCGGCAGAAGCGGCGGTTCAAGCGGACCACGGACAGCCATCACGCTTGGCCGGTTGCGCCAAACCTGCTTGATCAGGACTTCGCAGCATCAGGGCCCGACAAGAAGTGGGGTGCCGACATCTCCTACGTGTGGACCCGCGAAGGCTGGTTGTATCTTGCCATTGTCATCGACCTGTTCGCACGCCGGATCGTCGGCTGGACAACAGGCGACCGGCTGCATCGGGACCTGGCTCTCGCCGCTCTGGGCAAAGCCCTGACCATGCGCCGTCCGGCAGCAGGGCTGATCCACCATTCGGATCGTGGCAGTCAATATTGCTCGATCGACTATCAGGCCGAACTCCGCAAGCACGGCATCCTGATCTCGATGTCCGGTAAGGGGAATTGCTACGACAACGCCATGGTGGAGACGTTCTTTAAGACACTGAAATCCGAGCTCATCTGGCGGACTGTCTTCTACACCCGCCAAGAAGCCGACCAAGCCATTGGCCGCTACATCGACGGGTTCTACAATCCCGTCCGGCGCCATTCCGCCCTCGGCTTCACAAGCCCGGCTCAGTTCGAAAAAATGGACGCCGATTGAACCAATCCCTCTCCACTAAACCGGGGCAAGTCCACTTCCCCGACTGTCACCCGACGCGGTGGGAGGCCGCAGCGCCGGCGCATGCCAACGCCGCAGTGGTGGAATCAACGGCGATGGTTCCTTTTAGAAAAAGCAAGGGTCTTTTAACTTGATCCATTGGCCCGCCACGCCGCGACCATTATCTCGACGGGAAGCACGTCAACTCTGCGATCCGCGTTACATTGGCGGTGGCCTGCGGCGGCCCGGAATGAGGTGCTTCCACGTGCCGTTCCGACGGCGTTTTGAGAGCGTGCGCCAAGAAGGAGCGCCCTGCTTGCAGGTTCACTGCAGAAACGGGAGGGGAAGAGGCTCAGGGCCGGTTCTGGAAGGGTGAGTACGATATCACGCCGACGGCCCGCGGTGACCCCGAGCCGCGCCGCGAGGCGGTCAAACGTGTGTCCTGGCAGACTAGGCCATAGAACTTATCGTAAACGTGCAGAAGTTAACCTATCCATATAGGTCCATCACCCCGATTACTTTCTCGATGTTGTGCCTTTCGGAGGACAAGATTAACTAAATCTCAAGCGACAAAACGGTCGAAGAAAAATCTTCAAATCGCTGAAAGCAATCAAACCGACGTCACTGCGGCGTGCGATCCTTTTAGCCACACATTGCCGGTCGTTCCGCCGCTAGCAAGGGGAGAGGAATAGCAAAATGGCACAGAATCCACTGAAGGGCAGTGAACGAAAACCATTGCCCGGGGCGACGGCCGTCGGCAAGGCCGACCCGACGGAGCGAATGGAGGTCAGCGTGCTTCTCCGCCGTCGCAACGCCGACGCTTTGGAGCAGCGGGTGACCAGGCTCCGCAGGCGGGGTCAGGGCGGCGGCCATCTTTCGCGTGAGGAATTCGAGGGGCAGTTTGGTGCCGACAGCGCTGACATGGCGGCGGTCAAGACATTTGCCGCCACCCATGGCCTCGCAGTCGTCCAGGAACACGCCGGGCGGCGCACCGTGGTGCTCTCGGGAACGGTCGCTCAGTTCAACGCCGCGTTCGGTGTAGACCTGCAGCGGTTCGAGCATCCCGCCGGCTCATATCGCGGGCGGGTCGGAAGCATCCATTTGCCGGACGAATTGCACGACCGCGTCGAAGCCGTGCTCGGCCTCGACAATCGGCCGGTCGCAAAGCCGCATTTCCGTCGTGCGCGGCCGTCGCCCGGGAATGTGCAATGGCACGCCGATAGCGGCGGCGCCACCTCCTTCACGCCGCTCCAGATCGCGGCGCTCTATAACTTCCCCGCCGGAACGGGGGCGGGGCAGTGCGTCGGGATTATCGAACTCGGCGGCGGTGAGCGAAACGCGGATTTGAACGCGTATTTCTCGTCGCTCGGCATCAGCGCGGGTCCAAAAGTCACCGCGATCTCGGTGGACCACGGCAAGAATCATCCAACTGGCGATCCGAACGGACCCGACGGGGAGGTGATGCTCGATATCGAGGTCGTCGGTGCAATCGCGCCTCAAGCCCATATCGCGGTCTATTTCGCGCCCAATACCGATGCCGGTTTCCTCGATGCGATCACCACCGCGATCCATGATACGACAAACAAGCCCTCGGTCATCTCGATCAGCTGGGGCGGGCCGGAATTGTCCTGGACCCCGCAGTCGCTGACCGCGTTCGACTTGGCGTTCCAAGCCGCGGCGACGATGGGCGTCACGGTCTGCGTTGCCTCCGGCGACAACGGATCGAGCGACGGCGTCAACGATGGTAGCGATCACGTGGATTTCCCGGCATCGAGCCCGCACGCACTTGCCTGCGGCGGGACCAGCCTCCAGGCCTCAGGGACGACGATCACCGCCGAATCCGTCTGGAACGACGGGGCACAGGGCGGTGCCGGCGGTGGCGGCGTCAGCAGCGTTTTCCCGCTGCCGTCCTGGCAGGATGGGCTGGGAGTGACGCTGACATCGGGTGGCGCTTCCGCGCTGACGATGCGCGGCGTGCCGGATGTCGGCGGCGATGCCGACCCGGAGACCGGATACGATGTGCGGATCGATGGGACGAACACCGTTATCGGTGGGACCAGCGCGGTGGCGCCGCTCTGGGCTGGCCTTATCGCCCGCATCAACGCGGCAAAGGGTGGCCCGATCGGGTTCATCAACCCGCTGCTCTACCCCCCGCCGTCGACGCTGAACGACATAACCAGCGGCAATAACGGAAGTTACGCGGCGAGTTCGGGCTGGGACGCCTGCACCGGCCTCGGCAGCCCGGACGGCGCCAAGGTTGCCGCCCTGCTCGAACAGGCTCCGACAAGCTGAGATACGCGGCTGCCACGGAAGGAGGCAGTGTCATCGACACTGCCTCTTTTTTTGCTCCAAGCTTACGAATGCGCTTCGCCAGCCGACGTCATTACTGTGGTCATTCGGCTCGGCCGAGGGCGGTGCGGTGGAACGGCACGTGACGGGATTCCGTTTAAGTGGATCAGTGATGAATACACCTTAAGTGGATCAGTGATGAATACACCGTCGAATCGCGCGGAACAGACGCGCGAAGCACGGACGACCGCCGCCGCGACGATATCCGGCCCGCGTTTTCAACGCGGCGGGGCGGTGTTACGACCCCGCAACCAAAACGCTGCTCGGGAGGCGCTGGACGACCAAGGCGTGGCTCGTTTGTCTCCTGGACTACAAGGGGCGGCACCGGGAAGTGATGGTCGGCCGCAGCTGGACCGAGCTATTCTTTCTCCATGAAGCGGTGGCGCTCGCGGCCGGTCACCGCCCGTGCTTCTTCTGCTGCCGCGGATGCTGAAGCATTTCGTGCCGCCTGGGGCAAGGCGAAGGGAGGGGAGGCGCCTCGGGCGCCGGAGATCGATGCGGTCCTGCATGAAGAGCGGCTGGACCAAGGCCGCAAACGGGTCCATGCCGTACCTGGTCCTGTTGCAGAGCTGCCGGACGGTGCGGTGATTGTCGCGGCTGGCGAGGCCTATACCATCGCGCACGGCCGCGCGTTTTGCTGGAACGAGCAAGGCTACCAGGCGGCGCAACAAATCCCTCGCGCCGATGGGCTGCTGACCCCGCCTTCCACGTTGCGCGCGATCCGCGCCGGCTACACGCCGGTGTTGCACCCCGACCTTGAGGCAAATCCCCATTTCTGATCTTCGCTGCCGTCAGGTTTGCAAGAAGACCTTCACCGGCAATGAACCTCGACGGACGAAACGCGCCGTAGGCGGACGTTGCTTGACAAGTCGGATCGTTTTTGGACCGAATTTTGCCGCGACGGCCGACGGCTGCAACCATCGCGCGATTGTGCAGTCGTCGCGGTCTCGTCTGCAGCGGGTGTTCTCCAAGTGGCCTGCTGAAGGCGGAGGGCTAGCGCACACCCCGCGCATCAAAGCATTGCCGATCCCACTTGGTCGCGGCGAATTTTCGTGGTCCAGCCGGGGCCGACCGATCGCATCAAGTTGGCTCACTCGGCACTGACGCAAATCATAGCCTCCGGATGGTGCACCGCCCATTACTAAGAATATGTTGAGGACCTATCGTGAAGTACATCGTGGAAGTGCGGTACACCGGGATCGATTGGGCCGATCTAGTGGCTGACATGCGCTCATGGCTCGATCGGCGGCAAACCAAGGTTGATGAGTTTAGTCGCACCTTGCTAGGGTGTGGCGTCGCCATACGATTTCGGCTTCTACAACGAAGATTATGCGGCAGCATTTGCGACTTCGTTTTCGGGCCGGTTGCAATTCGTTGAGCCGGACCGAGTCGGAGCGCAGGAGACGATGAGCCGCGCGGTTGAGAGCGATCCTGATCCCTGGTTCCCAAACGATTTGGTGTCTTTGGGTGATACATTGCAGGAGCACGCTGAGCCCATCTCGAAGCCACCTCTCGCCGGGTTTTCTCTGATGATTACGCGGCGTCAAAAGGCGGATTTGCGCGAACGGGGTTATACTGATGAGCAAAGCCGGGACATGACGCCCCACGAAGCGCACAGGGTTCTCGGCCTGGTCGACTAGCGTGTGTCCCCAGGCAATCCAGCCTGCTGGCCTTTATTGGGCCGAGAAAATGCCTGCCAGGATGCGGCCGAGTAAGTGCTTAGCCGCAATTCCCATCCCGTGCATGACAATCGAGTCGCGCTGTTTACCGGCGCCAGCGCATGAGATAATGACGGGCTTGGTCGTGACGCAGGCAAGCAAAGCACAGGAGCAAATAGATGGCCTATACGCTGGAGCAGTTGGGCGCCGATATCCGCAGCGCCCTCAAGGCGGATCCCGGGCCTGCCGGGAAACAGACAGTCTGCGCGCTCGTGTCCAAGGTGTCACTGGGATAAGGAATTTATCGCCCAGCACCTGACCGCGGACCAGTGCCGGCCGCGCAAGGTGCTGTACGAGGATCCGGAGCTCGGCTTTTGCATCTGCGGGCATGTCTATGAAACCCCGGCGCATGGAACCCCGCACGATCACGGTTCGAGCTGGGCGATCTACGGGCTCGCGGTCGACGACACCGAAATGACCGATTGGCGCATCGTTCAGCGGGGCGATGACAACAACGCGACGCTGGTCGCGCCGGAGCGGACCTATATGCTGCAGCCGGGCGACGCGCACTTTTATGATGTCGGTGTCGTGCGCTCGCCGAAAAGGGACAGCGTCACCAAGCTGGTCCGCATCGAGGGCACCAATCTCGATCACGTCAAGCGCACCAACATTAAGGCGGCCTGAACTGGTAGCGGCCTCTCTCGTTGCCTCGTTGCCCTCACTCACGCCGGAGGCAAGAGCGCTTCGAGATTCGGTGCGAGGTCGAAGAACGCGACCGTATTCCGCGGCGCAGCCCTCTCGTTCTCTGGTCGGGCGACTGCGATTTGCCGTTGATCAACGCGTTCAAAGGCGCGATTTTAGCCACGATACCGTTGAAATCCGATGGGTGCCTGGAGTTGACCCCGTTAAACCGGACACGCAACGGGTTGAGACAGGATGTATTCGCGAGGTGATCGGTATCTCAATCGGGAGTGCGGGTGAACGGTGTTGTAGTCCTCCATCCAGCGATCGACGAGAGCGAGGGCTGCAGCGGCATCCGGGATCGGGCTGACCCGGACGTAGTCGCGCTTGAAGGTCTTCACGAAGGCCTCGGCCATGCCGTTGCTCTCCGGGCTTTCGACCGGGGTGAAGCACGGCACCAGGTTGAGTCCCAAGGCGATCTCGATGGTTCGGTGGGCGGCGAAGATCGAGCCGTTGTCGGAAAGCCACTGCACCGAATGCGGGGCGCGGATTGCGGCAAAGCGTTGCTCGACGCAGCGGACCATCATGTCCCGGATCATCTCACCGGAGATGCCGGCAGTCGTCGCCACCCAGGAGATCGCTTCGCGGTCGTGGCAATCGAGGGCGAAGGCGAGACGCACCACCTCGCCATTCCAGCAAGTGAACTCCAGGGCATCCGAGCACCAGCGGCAATTCGAATGGATCGTCGCCACCTGGCCGTCATGCTCGCGCGGCCGGCGGCGGCCGGTATGGCGCTCTAACAAGAGGCCATGCTTTTTCATCAGCCGATAGACGCGCTTGGTGTTGACCGGGGCCAAACCGTCGGATCGCCGCTCGCGCTTTAATAGCGCGGCGATCCTCCGGTACCCATACGTCGGTCGTGCGTCGACAAGACGTCGGATCGCGTCGGCCAGCTCGATGTCGCCGGGGCGCTCCTGCGGGCCGCGCCGAGGTCTGGCGCCATCCCGGCGCTGGATCACGTTCGAGCGCGCGGCGCCCAGCGTCCGGCTGATTGCCTTCACCGGGTATCTCCCGGAGCCGGCGAGTGCGACAGCAAGATCGGTTTTTTTGCCCGCGCCAGTTCGAGAGCCTCCTTGAGGATCTCGACTTCCATCGTCTTGCGGCCCAGCAGCCGCTCCAGCTCGCGCACGCGATCCTGAAGGCGCCGGACCTCGGAAGCCGCAACGACCTCGTCATCGGCCCGCACGGCTTCCTTGCCCCCTTCGCTCATCAGTCGCCTCCAGCGAAATACCAGGCTCGGCGACAGCCCGTGACGGCGGGCAACGTAGCTGATCGACATGCCGGGCTGCATCGTCTCGGCAACCACGGCCAACTTCAGCTCGGTCGAGAAGCGCCGCCGGCGCGCGACACCGCTGATCACTTCGACCTTCGAGAACGTATCGGACATAGGCTTACGCCTAGGCTTATTCCTAGGCCCTCCGGCTATCGCCCGTGTCCGGTCGAAACGGGGTGCAGTTCAGTGCCAGCTGAAACCATGCCCGACGCCAACGCGATTCCGGTCATCGATCTCGGGCCCTATCTCGCGGGCGAGCGCGGGGCGCTCGACGGCGCCGCGGCCGAGTTGCACCACGCGCTGACCGAGATCGGCTTCTACTCGATCGTCAATCATGGCGTGCCCTCGGCGCTGGTGCACGAGGTCTACCGGCAGGTCGCCCGTTTTCACGCCCGGCCGCTCGACGAGAAGCTCACGATCAAACTCGACAAGCACAATGTCGGCTATCTGCCGTTGATGGGCGACACCCTGCGCACCTCGGTCGTGGCGAACGTCACCAAGCCCAATGCGAACGAGGCGTTCTTCATGGCGCGCGATCTCGCCCCCGACCACCCCGACGTCGTCTCCGGCCGGCGTTTCCGGAGCGCCAATCAGTGGCCCGCGGGCCTGTCCGGCTTCCGCGAAGCGCTCGTCGAATACTGCGACGCGCTGGAGCAGCTGGTGCAACGCCTGGTGCGCGTTTATGCCCGCGCGCTTAACCTGCCCGCCACATACTTCGATGCCCCCTTCGCCGACTTCCAGTACAAGCTGCGGGCGACCCACTACCCGTCACAGCCGAAAGCGCCTGACGACGAATTCGGCATCGCGCCACACACCGATACGAGTTTCCTGACGCTGCTCGCGCCCAACGACGTGCCCGGCCTCGCATTCCGCACCCAGGCTGGCGATTGGATCGACGTCCCAACCGTCCCCGATGCGTTCATCGTCAATGGCGGCCAGTTATTGCTGCGCTGGACCAACGATTGTTTCCTCGCAACGCCGCACCGCGCGGTCAACCGCACCGGCGTCGAGCGCTACGCGTTGGCTTTTTTCTGCGACGCCCAGATCGATTGGCCGATCGCCGCCGTACCGACCTGCGTCTGCCCCGGCCGCCCGCTCCGGTACGAGACGACCTATTACACCGACTACATGATCCGCTATCAGGCGCGGACCTATAACGTATTCGGCGACCAGGCCAAGGGCGCGGCGGAATGACGGCGCTGCAGGGCAGCTGCCTGTGCGGCGAGGTGCGCTTCGAGATTGACGGCCCCTTGATGCGATCCTCGCATTGCCATTGCCGGCAGTGCCAAAAGGCGCATGGCGCGCCATTCCGTGCGCGCGCGCGAGTTGCTGCCGCCAATTTCCGCTTTCTCGCCGGCGAGGAGCTTGTCTCGTTCTACGAGTCGCCACCTGGCACGCATCGCGGCTTCTGCAAAGTGTGTGGCGCGCCGGTGCTGGTGAAATTCGACGAACGCTCGCGCAGCGCGCAGACCGACCCCGGCGCCGTGGCGCTCTATGGCGTTGCACTGGCGACGCTCGACGACGACCCCGGCGTCCGCCCCGACGCGCACGCATTTATCATCGACAAGGCGCCTTGGTTCGCGGTCACCGATGACCTGCCCCAATACCCGTCGCGTATCCCCGGCCAAAACGCACCGCACAATCCCAGACCGGCCGATCGCCGCGATTGCCCGATGGCCGCCTTCGCCGAGGGCGTCCAAGATTGCAATCGAAGCTTGAACACCGATCTCCGCCGCCGAGGCTGAGAGCCCGCTCTCGGTTCACTAAAGGGACCTTCGCCAGGACGAACGGGAACGGGCGAGACGCGTCGAAGAACGAACCCGCTCGCGCGGGATGGGGCGCGCGTGACGGTCCGTGCGCTTTGGGCGGAGTAAGCGGTAGCGCGTGACGGTCGGGCATCCGGTCCCGAGCATCGAAGGTCCAGCAACCTTCAGCTCGGGAGAGCCCCGATGACCTTCGACACGTCACCTCAGCCATCAGCCCGCTGCGGGCGCGCATGATCGAAGACATGACGGTGCGCGGTTTCAATGAGCACACCCGCCGCGATTATGTCCGTCATGTTCGTGCATTCGCAGCCTTCATCGGGCGGTCGCCTGACACCGCGACGGCAGAAGAGCTGCGCCTCTTCCAACTGCACCAGACGCAGAGCGGCATGCAGCCGCCGAGCATCAACAGCGCGGTCTCGGCCCTGCGCTTCTTCTTCACGGTGACGCTCGACCGGCCAGATCTGTCGCGCCGGCTCACCGTCGTGCCGCGGCCGCGGCGGATACCTGCGGTGCTCAGCGTCGAGGAGGTGAGGCTGCTGCTGCAGGCGGCATCGGCGCCGAAGTACAAGGCAGCGTTCGCCACCGCGTACGGCGCCGGGCTGCGCGTCTCGGAAGTCGTCGCGCTCAAGGTCGGCGATATCGATTTCGAGCGCATGCTGCTGCGTGTCGAGCGCGGCAAGGGCGGCAAAGACCGCCACGCGATGCTGTCGCCGCAACTGCTCGCACTGCTGCGCTCCTGGTGGCGCGAAGGGCGGCGGCGCAACCTGCTGCTGCCGGGAGGCTGGCTGTTCCCCGGCCGCAACCCGGTCGAGCCGCTATCGGCCCGCCAGCTCTGCCGCATTGTCCGCGCCGCCGCCCAGGCCGCGGGGATCAACAAGCGCGTCTCGCCGCACACGCTGCGGCACAGCTTCGCCACCCACCTTCTCGAGCAAGGCGTCGACATTCGCGTGATCCAGACGCTCCTCGGCCACGCCAAGCTCGACACCACCGCGCTTTACACCCGCGTCGCCAATACGACGATCCGGGCCGTCACCAGCCCGCTCGACCGGCTCGCACCATTGATCGACGGGAGGCCGCGACCCGAGGCGTAGCCGGCGGCCGTGCGCCGCGCGAAGCTGGAGGTCGCAGACATCTTTCATCGCCATGGGGCCGACTGGCGCCGAGCCAATGCCGGGCATGTGAGCCTGGGTCAGCTCCAGGTCATGTCGGCGATCGAGCAGTGCCGCTCGGCCGCGCTCGGCGGGCATGTCGAGCGCTGCGAGGATTGCGGCCACCGCCGGATCTCGTACAATTCTTGTCGTAACCGCCACTGTCCCAAGTGTCAGGGGGCGGCGGCGCAGGATTGGCTCGCGGCCCGCGAGGCCGACCTGCTGCCGGTCGGCTATTTCCACGTCGTCTTCACGCTGCCGGCCGAGATCGCCCCGATCGCCTACCAGAACAAGGCGGTCATTTACGACCTGCTGTTCCGCGCGGCGGCCGAAACGCTGCTGACGATCGCTGCCGATCCCAAGCACCTCGGCGCGCGCATCGGCGCCACCGCCGTGCTCCACAGCTGGGGCTCGGCAATGACCCACCACCCGCACGTCCATATGCTTGTGCCGGGTGGCGGGATATCGCTCGACGGCACGCGCTGGGCGCGATGCAAGCCCGGCTTTCTGCTGCCGGTGCGGGTGCTCTCCCGCCTGTTCCGGCGGCTCTTCCTGACCGCGCTCGCCGACGCTCACGCAGTAGGCCGGCTGGCGTTTTTCGGCGAGATCGCGAGCTTGCGTCGCCGCGAGGCTCTCGCCACTCATCTCGCGCCGCTGCGGCGGAAGAACTGGTTCGTCTACGCCAAGCCGCCCTTCGCCGGGCCAGAAGCGGTGCTTGCCTATCTCGCCCGCTACACGCACCGCGTCGCCATCGCGAACCGCCGGCTCGTTGCGTTCGACGAGCGCGGCGTGACCTTCCGCTACAAGGATTACCGCCGCGACGGGCAGGCGCGGTACCGCACAATGACGCTCGGCGCCGACGAGTTTATCAGGCGTTTCCTGCTCCACGTTCTGCCGAAGGGGTTTCACCGCATCCGTCACTATGGGCTGCTCGCCAGCCCCGGATCAGGCCGTCGCCGACACTGCCAATGCCCGGACCGCCATCATCAGCGGCTTTCAGCTCTCTCCAATCTCCGCAAAACCATCCCTTGCCAACGGCGCGCCGCGACCAAATCCCCATAGACGGCCAACTGCTTGTCGCTGTCCCGCGGGTTCGTTCTTCGGAGGCTTTCGGACGCCGGCCCCCTTACCCAGGGTCGACCGCTCGCGCCCGGCCGGCATCCGAAACCCTACCCGAAAGCGGACCTCGAGAGTGGTGCCGCGAACGGCCGTTGACGGCGCGTTTCGCCTGTTGCCAAGCGTTCCAGCGAAGGTCGGCTTACTGAACCCGATCCCGCGGTTCGCACTGGCTGCCCCTGACATCGGGTTTGCGCCCCGATTCCGGCCGTTCGGATGCCTACGGGTGAAGGAATGAAGTCGACCCAAACCCGACCTTCACGACCTCGCCAGTGGGTGATCGGATCGGCCAGAAAGCAGCCATTCGCGCCGGACTTACTCCATGCGGCCAATTTCCGATGTCCACGGCCGAGAGCCTCCCAGTATCGTCAGAGCGAATTCAGAAACGCAACCAAATCGGCCTTCTCCACGTCCGTCAGCCCGATTGTGAAGCGCTGATCGTAGAACTCTACGACGTCCTGCAAGGTGGCGGCTGAACCGTTGTGAAAGTATGGTGCGCGCGCGGCTAGCCCGCGCAAGATCGGCCCTTTCAGCTTGCCGATATCAGCACATTGACCGGTGATCAGGGCGCGCCCGGGGTCGGTGACCTCGAAAATCTGTCCGGCCACCGGTCCCGACGCGCACCAGAGGGTGAAGACTGGCAGCCCGGAGATGTCCAAGGCGGGAGGGCTATTCGTACCGGCGTTGGCGATGCCGATGTTCAGCGGCGCCTTTACCGAGTGATCGCCGGCGAAGGGTGTATCGTGGCAGGTCCCGCAGAACCCGGCTATGCTGGGTTGCTTGAGCACGTCGTTCAGCCCTGCCACTCCCGTGATATTGATCTTCGTTGTGTTGAAGACCTGCTCGCCGCGTGCGATCGGGTCGTGTCCGTCAAGGAGGTGTAAATCGGAGCGGAGTTTGAGGTGGCCATCGGTCAGGCGGCCAGTGGTGGAAGTTTGGCCGGATCGGCGTCGATTAGCGGCAGCGTCAGCTCAGCCATTCCCTCGATCTGCATGTAACGGCACTGGAGTAGCCACTCATCGTTCTGCTCGAGCAGGACGGCGCCGATCAGCCGAGTGATGCTGGCCTCATTGGGGAAGATGCCGACGACATCAGCGCGCCGTTTCACTTCCTTATTCAGCCGCTCCAACGGATTTGTCGAATGCAGCTTGGTGCGATGCTGGGCCGGGAAGGTGATGTAGGCCAGCACATCGTGCTCGCTGTCGTCCATCAGCGCGGCGAGCTTGGGCCAGCGCGGCCGCAGCTGATCGGCAACATGGCGCCAGGTCTGATGCGCGGCCTCGGCATCGGCTTGCAGAAAGGCCTGGCGGATCGCGGCGGCGACCATGGTGTGCTGGCCTTTGGGTACGTGCGCCAAGGCATTGCGCATCCAATGAACGCGGCACCTTTGCCAGGTCGCTCCGAGCACGCGAGTGATCGCGTGGCGCAGGCCGTCATGAGCGTCGGAGATCACCAGCTTGATGCCCTTGAGACCGCGTTTGACCAGGCCCTTGAGGAAAGCCGACCAGAACGGCTCGGCCTCCGAAGGACCGATGCCAAGGCCGATGATCTCGCGCCGGCCTTCGGTCGTGACCGCCACCGCGATTATCGCGGCGACCGAGACGATGCGGCCGCCGTCGCGGACTTTGAGGTAGGTGGCGTCGAGCCACAAATACGGCCATTCGCCGTCGATCGGCCGGTCGAGGAAAGCGTTGACTCGTTCATCAATGTCCTTGCACAGCTTGGAGACCTGGCTCTTCGAAATACCGGACAGCCCCATCGCCTGGACCAGCTCGTCGACCCGCCGGGTCGAGACGCCGCCGATCCAAGCCTCCTGGATCACCGTGACCAGCGCCTTCTCGGCGGTCTTGCGCGGCTCCAGAAAGGGCGGGAAATACGAGCCCTGGCGTAGCTTGGGGATCCTCAGCTGAAGCGAGCCGAGCCGGGTGTCGAGGCTGCGCTCGCGATAGCCATTGCGGTAATTGAGCCGCTCGGCGGAGCGTTCGTGCCGCCCGGCGCCGATCACGCCTTCGACATCGGCTTCCATCAGAATTTGCAGTACCGCCTCCGCCACGGCTCGCAGAAAATCGCCATCGCCGCTCTTCTGCAGCAGCTCGGCCAGCGCCATTCTCTCATCGGTCATCGGGTCCTCGGTAGGCTTGGGATGGGTGTTACAACGCCACCTTAGCCGACCCTCCCCGGTGACCACCCGTCGCTCACGCGCGCGCCGGGCTCCATGTAATCGGGCATTGCGCCCGGCGCGCGCTCACCCTCGAATTTCCACCACCACCAAGGACGCTAACTGCGATCGCCTCGCGAGCAGCGGTTTTGGGGGAATCCCCGCCGAGGCTACTCCATGCGTCATAGAGGCCAAATACATCCGGGGTGAAGGGCGCTCCTGTCGGATTGTTGCCAAGCGGATCATTGATCCCAATAAAGAAGTTCGCCAGTTGTTGAGATAGAGTTGCCGGGCCGCCGCTCGCACCGTCCGCGTCCAGGTAGAAGGCATCGTTGTCGAAGATTTGCGCGGTGAATACTCCGGAGCCGACAAGAATATTGGCGCACAAGGACGGGGTATCGGCCTGCGTGCAGCCTTCGAAGGTCACGATCTGCTGTTGCTGCGCCGCACCGGGAGCTGCGCCGGCTTGCGCGTGGGTAAGGGTCGCGTCGACGGCCTGGCTAAAAAGGTTCGGCTCGCGCCCGTCCCACATGATCGTGCTCAAAAACCCCAGATTAGTTGCCGGCAACGGTCGGCGGTACACCGACACGATTCCGGTCGTAGCGCTGGTTAGTCCGGTCAACGGGTCGGTGTTGCAGCCATAAGGATCGCTGACGCTCAGGATCTGAAACTGCGCTGCCGATGGCAGGGGTAGCCCGATCCGGATCAGGCCCTTGTCCAGCAGCAGGCCGTACGCCGTCCGCATCGCCTGCGGCGTCGAGACATCGTCCGACGGACAGGTGGCACCGTCGACCAAGCGAAAGAGCGGGTCGTTGTTGTCCGCTGCAAAACGATCGCGCACGTGCTCTGCGCTGATCGTCCACCCGTCCTGCGGCTGATGACAGGTGAAGCAGGTACGCCCGTTGGTTCCGAGGTTTTGGAAAAAGGCGTTACTCGCAGTAAGGGTCGGCCCGCTCGGTTGCAAGGTCGCAACCGCTCCGCTTGGGTCTAGGTCTATCTCCAGTTTCGGAATCAGGCTCGGTGCTGCTTGACTGCTCCGGGCACCGTCCGGGAACAGCTTAAGCATTTCCTGAGCGTTGGCATTAGCCCCCGCGAGTGTGGGCAGGGCGCTCTGGGCAAGTACCGAGGTAGAGGGGCCGGCCATCAATGTCACTAACGCGAGGCCCGAAAGGGAAAGGCTTAGCCGCATCGAACATGTCCCTTTATTGCGCTCGGACGAGGGTGAACCCCGTGCTCGATTGGCGAGACACGCGTGCCGGGTCGTCGGCGGGAGCCTCGTCGACCGGCTGCATCAGCTGCGGATCGCCACTCAACGCATCGCGCAGCGCCTGCGTAAAGATCGCACCGTCCCATATCGGTGCGATGGCGAGCGTCACGAGGAAGACGACGGTGGCGATCGTCGTCACCGTCCAGGCCCGCGCCAGCGCGGCCAAGGCCTGCCACGGTCCCGGGCCGCGGAAAAGCCGCCGCCGCTGGCGCGATGCCGCCGTCGATGTTTTGTTCCTTTGACGCTCGGCCATCACCGCATCCGGCGCATTGTGATGCGGAGATGATGGCGCGTCGGGCGGCGTCCGCCTGTGACCCAGCTCACGGTCGTTTGATAAATTTGCTGCAGCGGTCGGTCGGGGCGATCCGTCACATCCATGTCAATGGGATCGTCGGTGAAGATTTGGGAAGCGGAGTCGATCGAACCTTGCGCGACCGGACGTGCGCTATGGGGCGGCGCTAAAAAGTTCTAAATTGCGCGCAATTCTTGGCAAGAAGCGACTATCGGTGACAGATTCCGGCGTGGCGATGGCCGACCGCGACGACATCTTCCTATTTGAAGGGTTTTGCCTCGACCGGCGCGCCGGCAGCCTGTTGCAATGCGGCGAAGACGGCGTCCTTACCCCAGTGCCGATCGGTCCGCGGGCGCTCGATGTTCTCGGCGTGCTGGTCGCGCGTGCAGGGGATCTCGTTTCGCGGGACGAGATTATCGCCGCGGCCTGGCCGGAGGCGGTCGTCAGCGACAACAATCTGAACATGCAGATTGCCGCGATTCGCCGGGTTCTCGACGACGGCGAGGCGATGCCCAGCTGCATCCAAACGATTCCTCGGCGCGGTTATCGTTTCGTCGCGCCGGTGACTCGGGCAGGGCCCCCAGCACAACTGATACCTGTCCAACCATTGCATCCTTGCGATCAGGATTATGCGGCTCGCCCCGCCCTGAAATCGCGATCGCGCTACCGGACCCGCCGTGCCATCATGGCAGGGGTCGTCGGAGCTCTAGTGCTCGCCGCCGCCGTGACCGCCGCCTGGAACCTGCTGCCGCTGTGGTTCGTAGTCGCTCGCCCGGTGCCGCACTTATCAATCGTCGTCCTGCCGTTTACCAATCTCGGCGGCGACCCCGGCCAGCAATATTTTGCCGACGGCATCACCGAGGATTTGACAACCGACCTGTCGCGACTCGCCGACATGCTGGTGATCTCGCGCGATACGGCCTTCACCTATAAGGAAAAACCGGTCAATGCAAAACGGATTGGTCACGAGCTCGCCGTACGCTATGTGCTCGAAGGCAGCGTTCAGCGCTCCAGCAATCGAGTGCGCATCAACGCTCAGCTGATCGATGCCGAGACCGATACGCATCTCTGGGCCGAACGGTTCGACCGCGACATCGGCGATCTGTTCACCTTGCAGAACGAGATCACTGGGCGCATCGCGATCGCTCTCAACCTGGCGCTGATCGCATCGGAAGCGGCCCGGCCAACTCAGCACCCTGACGCACTCGACCACGTTTTCCGGGGACGCGCCGCGATATACAAGCCGGCGTCGCGTCAGAGTTTTGCAGAGGCGATTGCCGAGTTCGAGCAGGCGCTGACGCTCGATCCCGGCTCTGTCGAGGCGCAGAGCCGACTGGCTATCGCGCTTGCCAGCCGGGTGCTCGACGACATGAGCGGGGTGGCTAAAGCCGACATCGCACGGGGAAACGGGCTGGTCGAGCAAGCCTTGGCGGAGGATCCCGCGAGCCCGCTTGCGCATTTTGCCAAAGCTCAGCTGCTACGCGCGCAGCACCATTGCGAAGCGGCGATCCCCGAATACGAGACCGTGCTCGCCGACAATCCCAACGCCCTCTCCTCCATCGGGAATATTGGTCGGTGCAAGATCTATCTCGGGCTGATGGACGACGGAGTGGCGCTCGAAGAGCAGGCTATCCGTCTGAGCCCGCGCGACCCCTTCCTCGGCGTTTGGTATTTCCGGATCGGTCAGGCGAGGCTGTTGCAGTCGCGGATCGACGAGGCGATCCAGTGGCTCGAAAAAGCGCACAACGCTAATTCGGCATATCCGTTCGTTCCCGCCTGGCTCGCCGCCGCCTATGGCCTCAAAGGTGATTTGCCGCGCGCCCCCGCCGAACTCGCTGAAGCCCGCAGATTAAGTGGGAACGGGTCGCCCACGAGCATCGCCGCGGAGCGGACCGGTAGTGCCAAGGATTTTACCGTGCCGGTAACCCGGGTCCTGCTCGAAACCACCTATTTTACCGGTCTGCGCCAAGCCGGGGTGACGGAGAAATGACGTATGGCGCGGACATCGTTGGTCTGCGCTGCCTCGATCTTGATCACCAGCGTCATTGGATCGGCTATTCACCCCGAACACCGCCGTCCGGCTTCGCCCTTTATCTCCCCGGCACTGGCCGGTTTTCCCGTAACCGGCTGGGCCAGCGCTTGCCACCGGGCGGCGAGGTTCCGCATCTCCCCGACGACCCCGCGCTCCTGTGCGGCACCCGCGCCGTTCGGCGGCGCGAGCCGCCCGACCGGGTCGATGACGGCGAGTCCGGCCCAGACCGCCCGCCGGTATCTTGCTCGTTCGCGTTCGGATAGCCGAAATAGATCAGCGCTTTTGGCGACAACCCCGGCGTACCGCGCGACTGTGTCGGCGACACAGCTTCAGGCGGTAAATGACCACTTTCAAGTCATGGCACCACGGGGCGGATGAATGAGGAATGCCTCTTTTCCACCGAGGGCGTGTGAAAACGTGCTAACGTGGTAGTTTAGTGTCCTGCTATTGGGGGATGGCGGGATGAAACGTTTCGTGGAAGGCGAGGACCGGCTGCAGGGAGTGTTGCTGCCTCACTGCCTGGATGACCATGTGACGGAGAACAACCCGGTCCGGGTGATTGAAGCGTTCATCGACGAACTGGATCTGGCGACACTGGGCTTCGAGGGTGTCGTCCCCGAGACCACCGGGCGCCCCGCTTACCATCCGGCGACGCTGCTGAAGATCTATCTCTACGGCTATCTCAACCGCATCCCGTCGAGCCGGCGCCTGGAGCGGGAGACCCAGCGTAACATCGAACTGATGTGGCTGACCGGACGCCTCATGCCGGATTTCAAGACCATCGCAGATTTCCGCAAGGACAACGGGCCAGCGATCAGGGCAACCTGCCGCCAGTTCGTAATGCTTTGCCGACGGCTGGACTTGTTCTCCGAGACCGTGATCGCGATCGACGGTAGCCGGTTCAAGGCTGTGAACACTCGGGACAAGAACTACACGCATGGTGCGATCGAGCGTCGTATGGAGCAGGTCGAAGCCAGTATCGCACGCTATTTATCGGCCCTGGACACCGCCGATCGGCAAGAGGGCGAGATCGCCGAAGCCAAATCGCTGCGGCTAAAGGACAAACTCGCCCGCCTTAAGCAACAGATGCAGCACCTGCGAGAGATGGAGATCGCCGTTCAGGCTGCGCCGGATCGGCAGATCTCGCTGACCGATCCAGATGCTCGCGCAATGGCGACCAGCGGCAAAGGCACCGGCATTGTCGGCTACAATGTGCAGACCGCCGTCGACGTCGAGCACCACCTGATCGTGGCGCACGAGGTGACCAATCTCGGCCATGACCGAACCCAACTCGTACCGATGGCGCTCAAGGCACAGGAGGCGACCGGAAACGAGGAGATCACGGTGCTGGCCGATCGGGGCTATTTCAACGGCGACCAGGTATTGGCCTGCGAGAACACCGGCGTGCTGCCCTTTATACCAAAGACATTGACATCAAGCAGCGCCAAGCGCGGCCTCTTCACGCGGCAGGACTTCGTCTACGACGCCGAGAACGACCATTACACCTGCCCGGCCGGCGAACACCTCACGAGAGGGCTGGTCCGATCGGACCGCCGAGGCGACATCGACCAGTACCGCCATCTGACCGCTTGCTTCACCTGTCCTCTCAAGCCTAAGTGTACGCCGGACAAGCTAAAGCGGATCAAGCGCTGGAAACACGAAGGTGTCCTCGACGCGATGCAAGCCCGGCTCGATCGGATGCCAGACGCCATGGGCGTGCGCCGGCAAACCGTCGAGCACCCGTTCGGCATCATCAAGGCCTGGATGGGCTCGACCCACTTCTTGACCCGCACCTTGAAGCGGGTCAGCACCGAAATGAGCCTCCACGTCCTGGCCTACAATATCAAGCGGGTGATCGCGATCATTGGTGTCGCACCGCTGCTGAAGGCGATCCGGGCCTGAGTGCCTGGATCAGCTCGCCGACCCCTGCCACAATCTGACTGCGGAGGGCGGCCCGCCGTCCTCTGCAAATGCGTTTTTCCACGGCCTGCACCCGACCCGGCGGTTGGCGCCGGCCGCCTCTGACATCGGGTTTGCGCCAGATCGCCGCCGTTCGTGGGACCGCGATCGAACCGCGGAAGTCGACCCACAACGGCCGTTCACGCTTGAGAGTGTGAACTGGTCTTCTTGCCCCCAAAGCAGTCGCTTGCCGCAATCCTCCGCTAATCCAAGAATAGCGCCATGGCGACTGCCAGCAACTCGCGCCGGAAGCGATAGACGACGCGGCACGACTCCCATGCGGTGGGGCCAAGCTTATCAGACCGCGACGCTTCGCTAAGTCAGGACCGGCAGGGGCGGGCTCAGCGCGGTCCGTAATAATAATGCGCGTAGTGTCGCCGCGCGTAATGGTGTCGCGGCCACCCGTAATATCCGTAATAGTAGTAGGGCGGTCCGGCGAGCGCCACGAACGGGGCGGTGACGATCGTCGCAGCGGTGGCGCCCGCCACGCAGAACGGCCAAGACAGCGGAAATGGCGAGCAAGGCGGATAATAATATTGCGCCTTGGCGGTCGCGAGTGGCACAGCGGCGAGCCCGGCGGCGAATGCGGCCGAAACCGCAATTTGGCGTATGCGCATGGGTTTCTCCCGGTGGGGCGGGCCGATCACGATAAATATGGCGAAAGCGCTTCGGGCGCACATGGAGCAAAAATAGGACATGCCCGTAGACGGGTTGAACAAATATTTATTGCGCCGGATAGATATCCCTAAATGACTGGAGCCTATTTCGTCGCCGTCCTGGGACGGGCCGGCAGGAGACGTTTTCGTCTGCCTTCAACAACTGGAATATCGTTAGAGCGGGTGCTCAGCATCATGGAGAATTACCCATGTTTCGCCTGCAGCTAATCGGAGCATTGTTAATCGCGACGGTTTCGCTGTTCTATCCGAATGCGGCATCCGCCTTCAAATCGACATTCAAGTTGCCATGCATCCTCTCTTATAACGGGGAGCCGCCAGTTTCGACGCATTGCATCGTGAGTATTGATGCATCTCAGCGGGCTGTAGTTGAAATCGTTAGTACAGCGAATGGGCGAAGGTTTATCATCGAGAACCATAAAGCAGACAGTGACGAGTGGTATCTTGATCATGAGCGGGCAGTCAGGGTTTCTGATGAACCGATTACCTGCTACGAAAACCGCGAAGTCAGACTGTGTTTTTGATGTACGGGATCATTGTTAACGGATCCAACAAGCAAGCGAGGACGACTAATTCGCGATCCGCTCGATCTCTTCGAGCGTGATCTCATTGCCGCGCAGCTCGTAGAGCTTGGTCGTGCGCGGGCTGTCGTGCGCGCGTGGCCCTGCCGAAATCGGCATCCGGAAGCTCGGCCTAATGCCGCCGGCTTATGGAGATCAGGCCGTTCTCGGACCTAGCTAGTGCCCATCCATAAACTCCAAGCGTCTAGAATCGCTTAGGAAATCGTGCTTTTGTCGGGGTAACTGATCCGATGCAACCTTCGCTACCCACATACTGCGAGACGGGTCGCCCCGCCCTCAGGCGGACATCTGGTCTAGCATGACCGCGAGATGCCGCTATTGGGCGAGCATGTCCGGCATCAGGGCCAAGCGAGGCTGGAAGGATTCGCTCGCGCTCTTTTGCTCTCTGATCCGCTCGTGTCGAGTGCGAGAACGGTCTTCTACAATTAGAATTCATGATGTGGCGTAGGCGTCGTCGCCGGGTGATAAGTCCGCTGATCCTCGCAGCCCCAGGGGTCGCGCGCGACAGTGGAGAGAAGACGCATGACAATGACCGGAGCAACCGATTTCGATATCGCCGGGTTGCGGGCGCGGCGCACCAACAAGTGGCACAAGTTTCCGCCAGATGTGCTGCCGGCGTGGGTCGCGGACATGGATTTCGGCGTCGCGCCCTCGATCACCGCTGCGCTGGCGCGCCTGACGCGAGACCAGGAATACGGCTATGCCGCGCGCGACGGCGTGCTGGCCGCAGCCTTCGTCCGCCGCATGGAGCGGCGCTTCGGCTGGCATACCGATCCCGCCGACACGATCGCGATCGGCGATTTGGTGCAGGCCAGCTTCTCCTCGGTCATAGCGTTCAGCGAACCGGGCGACGCGATCCTGTTGCAGCTTCCCTCCTATCCGCCCTTCATGCGCGCCATCGAGGATACGGGCCGCCGTCTGATCGCCAACCCGATGCGCGATGACGGCACGCGGTGGGTGCTAGACTTGGGCGCCTATGAGGCAGCCCATGATACGCGCCTGCGCATACTGATATTCTGCCATCCGCAGAACCCCACCGGGCGCGCCTTCAGCCGGGCGGAACTGGAGGAGGTGGCGGACTTCGCGATCCGGCATGATCTGCTGGTGGTGTCCGACGAGATCCACGCAGACATCGTCTATCCTGGCAACACGCATATTCCGCTCGCGTCGCTGCATCCGGAGATCGCGGCGCGCACCATCACCATCACCTCGGCGACCAAGAGTTTCAACATCCCGGCTCTGCGCTGCGCCGTCATGCATTTTGGCGCGCCCGCGCTGAAGCAGGGGTTTGAGAAGCGCATCCCGTCGCGGTTGCTCGGTTCGCCGGGGGTGACCGGAGTCGATGCTACGGTCGCGGCATGGGATGACGGGCAGCCGTGGCTGGATGAGATTCTCTCGCAGTTGCGGGCAAATCGCGATTGGCTGGCGGCGACGCTCCCCGCCGAGCTTCCGGGCGTAACCATGCGCGTGCCGGAGGCGACGTATCTGGCCTGGCTCGATTGCCGGGCGCTGGAATTGCAATGCCCGGCCGGGCAGTTCTTTCTGGAGCGGGCCAGGGTTGGGCTAAATTTTGGCGAGACGTTTGGTGCGGATTACGCGGGGTTCGCGCGGCTGAATTTTGCGACGCCGGCGGCGATACTGAGGGAGATTGTTACGCGGATGGGGGAGGCGGCGCGGAGGCGGTGAGGCGCCGTTAGATGCAGTTTTCGTGAAGCCAGGGCAAGATCGGTCAGGGACCTTCTTTTGGCGCCGGCGCACGGCCACACATCGGCCTCGGCAAGTCGGCGATCATGGCGTGCCCACGCAAATTACAAGTGTCAACAATACCGTTGAAAAACTCTGGGCTGCCCGAACGACCGCGGCAATCGGCAATGATATGGCTAGATAGACCTCAATCATTACCATTTATTGCAGCCGGGCTGCGACCTTGGGTGTAAAATTGCGATTGTCACGCGACGGGCGAGTTTTTCAACAGTATTCAGTGTTTTCCCCAATTTAGAAACGTCAGAGCAGCTGGGGTCGGGCGGCGGGCAGGCGCGGAGCCCCCGGCGTAGCGCAGCGCCCGACCGACGCCCGCTGTGCGGACGCTCGAAACCCCACCGGTTGTTTGACCGAGCGGGCGTCAGCGCGCTCGGCTCGTAGAATGGCTCAGCCGACTTTGAAAAGACGGACGTCGCGCTGATCGCGCCGGCGCGGTGCTTTGGTGCTGCGCCGCTTTGGTTCACGGCGCAGCTGCTCGTCGCGGATGAAGGTGAGGGCAGCGCTGAGCCGTTTGTTCTCAATAATCGCCGCTTGGTCGACCTGTTGGATCTTGTCAAAGGTACGGTAGGCGAGTTCGACCCCGCGGTAGCGGATCGCCAGCCGGCCGTCGGGATCGGGGGCCGGAGCCTACAGGACAGCTCGAAGAACCCGGTTTCACGATGTGATCAGGCCGGTGATCGGCCGGCGCGGGATTTGCGAGCTGTTGAGGACAGCCCTGGGGCGGGCGGTCGCGAGTAGCCTGTGTTTGGCGATCCAACCGGTGGCGGGTGCCTCACGCGGGGGCTATTCGCGCCTCAAGCCAAGCCAGCCGAGAGAAGTTATAGGCGAGGTTGGCCGGGCCGATCTTGACCCGGGCGCGCATCACATGTATTAGTCAGTACTTGATCTGACAGACGCTGTTGGCTGCTTGGGGTTCGGTGTGGCTGTTGGTTGTGGTCAGGCGGCCATGAGTTTCTCCTTTGCCAGGGGGAGTGCGTCAAGAAAGGTCTGCATCGGGGTCTTGCCAAAGCACCAGCGGCCTTGATGCGATCTGACCTCGTTGTAGTCGACCAGCCAGGCATCGAGATCGGCCTGCAGCTCGTCGATCATACGATAGATCTTCTTGCGGAAGGCGATCCGATAGAACCCGTCCAAGACGGTGCGGTGAAAGCGCTCGCAGATGCCATTGGTCTGTGGGCTCTTGGCCTTGGTGCGGCTGTGGTCGATGTCCTCGACCGCGAGATAGAGCTCGTATTCGTGGCTCTGGGTGCCGCAAAACTCGGTGCCGCGATCGGTCAGCATGCGCGACAACCGGATGCCGTGCTCGTCGTAGAACGGCACCACCCGGCGCCCTGACGCTCAGTGTTGCCGGGTGCGTCAGCCCGCAACAGCAGGTGACGCAAAAGGAGGATCTGCTCGCGGCGGCCGGGTTTCAGGTCAGGCCCGCGGATTCGCCGCATCGTATCGAGGCGATAAAAAGGCTGCCGCCCAACAAGTTTGTCACCAAGGTGGTGAACGGCAATCCGGTCTATCTGTATGCCGACCCGCTCGACTGCAATTGCGTCTATTTCGGCACCCAGCAGAACTGGGACGCCTACAAGCAGGAAATGTTTGCCAAGCAACTCGCCGACGAGGCCCAAATGACCGCGATCATAACCCAGGGGGATTGGGACGGGGACCCTTGGGGTTGGCCGTGATGGCGTAAACGATGTCGGCGATCAAAAGAGGCATCCGGCGTAGTGTCTATCACGGCACTTTAGCGTGAGGAAGCTGTACGATGCGGTTCGGCCTGTTCGGCAGTGCGGCGGCAAGGCGCGGCGGCCCTGAATTCGACAGCGCAGAGGGTTATCGCGACTTCATCGAGTACAATATCGAAGCCGAGGCGCTCGGCTTTCACAGCACCTTTGTCGTCGAGCACCATTTCGCGGGGTATGGCCAGGTCTCCGCGACGATCAATCTGTTGACTTGGCTCGGTGCCCGCACACGGCACCTGCAACTCGGCACGGCGGTCATGGTCTTGCCGTGGCATAACCCGGTGCTGCTGGCCGAGCAGGCGGCGACCCTCGATCTCTTGTCCGGCGGAAGGCTCGATTTCGGCATAGGCAAGGGCTATCGCTACAACGAGTTCGCCGGGTTCTGCATACCGATGGACGAGGCCGATGAGCGCTTCGACGAGTCGCTTGACGTGATCATCAGGGCATGGAGCGCCGACGAGCCGTTCTCGCACCGGGGCAAGCATTGGCAATTCGACGACATCGTTGTTGAGCCACCAACCGCGCAAAAGCCGCATCCACCGATCTGGATGGGCGCCGGCAGCGAGCGCTCGATCCGCCGGGTCGCCGCGCAGGGCTACAATCTGTTGCTCGGCCAATACGCCTCGCCCGCCGACGTCGCCGCCAACGTCGCGATCTACAGATCCGAAGTCGAGGCTCGCGGGCGCAGCTTCGACCCGACGCAGGTGGCGGTGACCCGCGCCTTCTTTGTCTGCGACAGCGCCGCCGAACGGGAAGCGGCGATGGAGCGCCGGCTAGCTAACCGTGTGCGCCAATTAAAGCTCGCGACCATGCCCGACGGCACCGTGCATGGCGGTCCCGACCGCGCCACCGGCGATCCGCGCGCGGTCAACGAAATCAGCGCAATGTACGGCACCGCCGATCATATCGGCGAACGGCTCGGAGAGTTGCACGCGGCGGGTGCTGGCTATGTGCTGATCAATGGCGGCGGCTCGGGTGGCGGAGCACGGGGTCGCACCAGCCTGCGCCGCTTCGCTCGCGAGGTCATGCCACACTTCGTCAAGGTGCCGGTCAAACGCGTCGCCGTGTAGCTCTTGTCGGACCGCGTTTGACCGCCGAGTGCGTGGATTTCTTGACCCTCGTCCTCCTGTTGTCGCGCTGCAGCAAAATTTAACTGTAAGTTTAGCCTATCTCCCCAATTTGATTGCCGTCCGGCTGCCCGACGCCGGAGATTTCGGCAGACGGGAAGATGCGGCAATACCTTCAATATGCCTTCGGCACCGTAAAATCTGCACGCTGGATTACGCGCGAAGGCCTGATGCAATGGGGGACATTCTCGGCATTACTGGCGCTCGTCCTGCTTGCCCACAACGCCGTCGCGTTTGCCCCAAGCAGTGTCAGCAGGGGTGGAGATTTCATCAATTATTGGTCGGGTGCCCTTTTGGCCGCCGATGGCCGGGCGGGATTGGCATACGATCCCGAGCATTATCTGGCGTTTCAGCAGGCACTGGTCGGGACCGGATTTGGATGGAGGATCTACTCCTATCCGCCGGTCATGATGCTGTTGTGCTGGCCTCTCACTCTATTGTCGCTTGTGCCCGCTTTGCTGGCGTGGAGCGTATTTGGAATTGGCCTCTGCGCTTGGTCCCTGTCGCGGCTGGTCGGGTGGAGAATGGCGGTCGTGGCAACGATCGGCGCGCCCGCCGCCTTCTTTAACCTTATCGACGGACAGAACGGGTATTTCAGCGCCGTGCTGCTGGTTTGGGGGCTCACCCTCACCGATCGACGTCCCATGTTGGCCGGCGTGCTTTTGGGGATGCTGTGTTCCAAGCCGCAATTAGGCATCCTGCTGCCGGTCGCGCTGGTCGCCGGCAGACAGTGGCGGGCACTGGCGGCGGCGGCGGCGTGGGTGACCCTATTGGTCGCGGCTAGTGTGATCCTGCTCGGACCTGACGCCTGGTTCGGTTTCTTCGACCAAATGGTCCTGGAGCGCAGACTGCTGCAATTCGATAGTTCGACCTGGGCTGGGATGCCGACGGTGTTCGTGCTTATGCGCATGGCGGGTGCGGACCTGACAGCGGCATACCTGATGCAGGCAGTTTCGGCGATTTCTGCTACCGCGGCGGTCGCCATCTTGTGGTATCGACGAAGCCCGTTCGGCGTCAAATCGGCAGGGCTGGCAGTAGGCGTTTTTTTAGTAACCCCGCACGCTTATTATTACGACATGATCATTCTGATCTTCGTCGCGGCGTGGCTCGCCAACGAAGCGGTCAAGACGGGTTTCCTGCCATGGGAAAAAATCGCCATTTTAATCTTGTTGGTTCTCCCAGCTCTTTCACTTATGCCCGCACTGGCCGGTTTTCAAATCGGGCCGATCCTCATGTGGCTGACGATGGCCGTGATCGTACGTCGCGGCCTGGCTTGCCCGAGCCGGAGCTTCGCACGGACTTCCCCGTTCGCGCTTCACCACGACAGCGGATCTCCGGTCTAGCCGTGACCTGCTCTTTGCTTGAAAGCCGCAAGCGCTTCGGGGGTATCGATATCGACGAGGATCGCGTCGTCGTCCATTTCGACTTCGGCGACCAGCTCGGCATGCTCGCCAATCAGATGCCTGGCGCCGACATCGCCGGCGATCTGGGTCATTTCCGGAAAGAAATGCTTTGCCCACAGCACCGGGTTGCCGCGTTTGCCGCGCCGGGTCGGCACAATGATCGCGCGGCCTTCGAGCGGGTTGAACGCTGCGAGCAGGCGATCGATAAGCCGCCCAGTGACGAGCGGCATGTCTCCGAGGCAGACCAGCGCGCCGTCGAGATTGGGAGGCAACGCGGCTATCCCCCGCTTCAGCGAGGTCGACAGCCCGTCGGCGAAGTCGGGGTTGCGAACGCGTTCGACCGGCAGCTTGCCGAGCGCCTGGTCGACCTCGTCGGCCTTGTTGCCCAAAACGGCGATGATCGGGCGCGCCCGCGATGCAAGAAGCCGCTGCGCCACCCGCGCCACCATCGGCACGCCCTCGATTTCAGCGAGCAACTTGTTCGGGCCGCCCATTCGCCGCGATTGACCGGCGGCGAGCAGCACGGCGCCGATCCGTGGTCCCTGCGGCTTTTCCTGAGGCGCCGGCGGCTTCGCTTCGGCGCGGGGCAGCGGGCGCGATGGAATCTCGGCTAATAGGCCGCCGCTGCCCATGCGCATGATCTCGGCCGCGCCGACCGGAAGCCCGGCGACCAGTCGCTCCAGTACCCAGTCAAAGCCGTTGACCTTCGGCGACCGGGCGCAGCCGGGCAGGCCCAGAACCACACGCTCGCCGACATGACCAAGCAGCAGGAGATTGCCGGGATCGACCGGCATGCCGAAATGATCGATCCTGCCCCGGGCAGCCACAATCGCCGACGGGATCACATCGCGCCGATCAAGGATCGCCGAGGCGCCGTGGATCAGCAAAATGTCGATCCCGTGCCCGAGCGCGTCGCGGATTCTTGCGCCGAGCTCGCCGGTCGCATGGCTACAGCGCTCCTCAAAGACGAGCTCGCAACCGAGCGCCGCGAGCCTGCCCTCGGTCACCTCGCGGGTCTTGTCGAGGATGCCTTCTTTCAGCCCAGGCAGACGAGTCTGGATCAGCCCGACGGAGCGCGCCTGGAAGGGTGCGACGCGCAGCAGCGGGCCGCCCGCGGCGGCAGCCTCGGCGCAGCGGCCAACCGCCTCGGCGGACGCGGCGAACGGAATGATCTTGACCGTGGCGACCATCTGCCGCGGCTCGACGACCGTGAAAGGCGACAACGTGCCGAGTGTAATCGCCTCATCGACGAGGTTGATCCGGTCGACTCGCTCGCGCTCGAAAACCAGGACCCCGCGCGCCTTGGCAAAAAGGTTGGCGCGGCCGGTGAATGGTGCCGCCGCCTCGATTTCGGCTCCCGCTACCGCCGCGGCGACCCGCCGCGCCGCTTCGTCTTCGCCGATATCGTCGGGATCGAGCCGGGCGACGACAATCCGCGACAAGCCGGCCGAGGCGATCAGCTCGAGGTCGTCCGCCGACAGAACGCGCGCTTTTTTGAGCGCAGTCGTCCCAAGCTTCAGGCTGTGTGCGAGGATCGCACCTTCCGCCTCGGCGACCGGGACCTCTCCGAACCTCATGCCGCCTCAGCTTCCTTGCCGCGGCGTAGTATCTGGGTCATTTCGGCGACGATCGAGATCGCGACCTCGGCCGGCGATATCGCTCCGATCGCGAGACCGACGGGCCCGTGAATGCGGCCGATCTCTTTGTCGGTGAAGCCTTGCTCCTTCAATCGCGCACAGCGTCCGGCGTGGTTACGCCGCGAGCCGAGCGCCCCGATGTAAAAGCTTTCCGATCGCAACGCAGCAGCCAGCGCCGGGTCGTCGAGCTTTGGGTCGTGGGTCAAGGCCACGACCGCCGAACCACGGTCCGGCTTCAGCCGTTCAAGGGCTTCGTCGGGCCACTCCGAGGTCATCTCTATGCCTGGAAAGCGCGCCTCGGTGGCGAACAATTCACGCGGGTCGATGACCGTCACGGCATAATCGGTCATCGCCAAAATCTTCGCCAAGGGCTGGGCGATATGCACCGCGCCGATAATGAAGCAACGATGCGGCGGCGTGAGCACCTCGACAAACACGGGACCGGCCGCCGTCTCGATGCTTCGGTTGCGGCCGCTGCGCCAAGCCTCACGCACTCTGTCGAGCACCGCGTCGTCGAGCGCCAGATCGCCCTCGGCATGTTCGCCGTCGAGCAGCAATTGCCGTCCCGTAGTAAGGTGGGTTGCAAGAGCGACCGAGCGGTGCTCTCGCTCTGCCGCCACGACGCGATCGAGAATGCGTCCCTTCATTCGACGGGCTCGACAAATATCTGGATCTTGCCGCCGCAAGCGAGGCCGACTTCCCAGGCCTGGTCATTGGTGACGCCGAAATCGAGGAGCCGCGGCTTGCCGTCTCGGATCACTTCGAGTGCCTCGTTGACCACCGCACCCTCGACGCAGCCGCCGGAGACCGAGCCGACCATCGCGCCTTTTTCATCGACCGCGAGCTTGGCGCCGACGGGCCGCGGCGATGAACCCCATGTGGTGACGACGGTCGCCAAGGCCACGCGCGACCCCGCCTCGCGCCACCGGGCAGCTTGTTCGAGGATTTCCGCTGTGTCGCTCATGCCGCCCTCTCTCCATTGTGCTGCCATGCTGCGGCTGTGGTGCCGCGGCGCGCGATCGGGGCGCTCAGCACCGCGATCAGGGTTTCGAGGCTTTCAAGATTGTGCACCGGTCGGAACTCGTCGACATAGGGCATCATCGCCTTCATGCCGAGAGATTTTGGCTCGAAACCCTCGTAGCGCAACAGCGGGTTCAGCCAAATCAGCCTTCGGCACGAGCGATGCAGCCGATCCATCTCGTGAGCGAGACCGGTACCGGCATCGCGATCGAGCCCGTCGGTGATCAACAGGACGATGGCTCCCTGGCCCAACAGGCGCCGTGACCATAGCTGATTGAACTCGGCGATCGAGTGGCCGATGCGGGTCCCGCCCGACCAGTCGGCGACCACCTCGCCGACCCGCTCCAATGCCAGGTCCACGTCGCGGTGGCGCAGATAGCGCGTGATGTTGGTCAACCGCGTGCCAAAGACAAACGTGTAGACGCGGTCGCGGTCGTTGGTGACGGTGTGCATAAAGTGCAGAAAGACGCGGCTGTAGCGGCTCATCGAGCCAGAGATGTCGCATAGGACGACGAGCGGCGGCGGGCGCCGGCGCGGGCTCTTGCGCTTCAACTCGATCAGCCCGCCCGAGCGCAGCGCCGCGCGCATTGTCGCCCGCAGATCGGCGCGGGCGCCGTGTCGGTCGGGGGCGAAGCGGCGTGTGGGCATGTCCTGCACCGGCAGGCACAACCGCGCGATCGCGGCCTTGGCGCGCGCCAGCTCCTCCAAAGACATTTTCTCGAAATCCATGCTGCGCAGTTGCTCGCGGTCGGAAAAGGTCATGACCGCGTCGATCTCGGTTTCGGTCTCCTCGCCTTCGCCGGGAGGTTCCTGCTGCCGGTTCGGGTGGAGCGCGTCGGCGAGGCGCCGTGCCATCTCGGCGCCCCGATCCTCTTCGGCCTCGACGCGAATTTCAGGCAGCACCAGCCCCATCATTTTTTTCAGCAGATCGGGGTTTCGCCAGAAAATATGAAAGGCCTGGTCGAAAATCAGCCGCTGGTCCGGACGGTTGACGAAGACCGCGTGCAATGTCCAATAGAAATCGCGCCGGTCGGTGATCCCGACCGTCTTGACCGCCTCGACTGCGTCAATGACCTTGCCGGGGCCGACCGGCAGACCGGCCGCGCGCAAGGTTCGCGCAAAATGCATCAGATTGGCAAGCAGCGACCCGCCGGCAGATGATAGGGGAGACGTTGGGCCGGGCAACTTCAGGACCTCGGCGATTGCTTCGGCGCTTCACTCATCGAAGGATGACGTCCGTGGTGTCATTGCGAGCGCACAGGTGCAATCGCGTACCGATTGAACCGAGATACAAAATCGTCAGTAAGCATTTAGGAAAAGCCACAGTGGGTAGACCATCACCCCGTCGCGGCGCCGGCTTCGGCCTTGATCTGGTCCAGGAGCCGAGCGGCTTCGCTCCCGTGAATGCGTGCGATGTCGTCCTGGTATTTGAGCAAAACGCCCAAGGTGTCGTTGATCGCATGCGGGGATCAGCTCAAGCACGTCCAATTGCATCAGCGCTTCGGTCCAGTCGATTGTCTCGGCGATACCGGGAAGCTTGAACAGGTCCATCGTGCGCAGTTTTTGGACGAAGGCGACCACTTGATGCGACAGATGTTCGCTGGCGCCCGGCACCTTACGCTTCAGTATCTCCAGTTCACGCGCCGCAGTCGGATAATCGACCCAATAGTAGAAACAGCGCCGCTTTAGCGCGTCGTGGATCTCGCGCGTTCGGTTTGAGGTGATGATCACGATCGGCGGGTCGGCCGCGTGGATCGTGCCGATTTCCGGGATCGTCACCTGGAAGTCCGAGAGCAGCTCGAGAAGATAGGCCTCGAATGGCTCGTCGGTGCGGTCGAGCTCGTCGATCAATAATACCGGCGCGCCCGCGAGGTTGGGCTCCAACGCCTGCAACAGCGGACGTTTGATCAGAAACCGGTCGGAGAAGATCGTGCTCTCGATTTCCGAGCGGTCCTCCTCGGCCGCCTCGGCCAGTCGGATCTCGATCATCTGGCGCGCGTAGTCCCATTCGTAGACTGCCGAGGCGACGTCGAGACCCTCGTAGCATTGCAAGCGGATCAACCGGCGCATCAGCGCGCTCGCCAACACCTTGGCGATCTCGGTCTTGCCGACCCCGGCCTCGCCTTCGAGAAACAGCGGCCGCTTCAGATGCAGCGCGAGATGTACCGCCGTCGCTAAACTGCGGTCGGCGATGTAATCGGCGCTGCCCAGCATGGCCAGAGTGTCGTCGACCGAGGCGGGTAGATTGGCGGCAGTGGCAACGACCATTGATGACGATCCAAATCAACAAAACCCCTCTCCCGGGAGAAAGAGGGCCGCGAGATTATCGCGCCTATCGCCTGCGCGGGACTCCCTGGTGGGGTCGCCGGCAAACCGCCCCGCCTCACCCCCCTTCGAGTTTGGGGATGAAGAAGACTTCGCTGCCTTGGCGCAGCGGCTGCAGGTAGCCGACCTCGTGGATCTCGCCGTCGATGGCGACGGTGGTTTCTCCTTCGAGATGCTCGCCGAGGCCGGGGTAGAGCTGGTCCAATGCCTTGATGACGCCGCGCAGGCTTTTTGCCTCGATCTCGAATTCGCGCACGCCGCCGGTGTAGCGGCGGCTGAACCCGCTCGACAAAACCACCCGCGCGGTCGTCTCAGCCATGGCTGCGGTCCCTAATCCCCGGCGCCGGCATCGAGGGCAGCGCGCACTTTCGGCGGCGACATCGGCAATTCGGTCAGGCGCCGGCCGATCGCGTTGTCGATCGCGTTGGCGATCGCCGCCATCGGCGGGCAGATGTTGACCTCGCCGACGCCCTTGGCGCCGAAGGGATGGGCCGGGTTCGGCACCTCGACCAGCACCGCGTCGATCATCGGCACGTCGGAGGCGACCGGGCACCGGTAGTCGAGGAAGCCGGCATTATCGAGCCGGCCCGGTCTTGTCGTAGATGTATTCCTCGTTCAAGGCCCAGCCGATGCCCTGGGTGACGCCGCCCTGGATCTGCCCCTCGACATAGGAGGGATGGATCGCCTTGCCGACATCCTGCGCCGCGACAAAGCGCAACACCGTGACCTTGCCGGTCTCGGGATCGACCTCGACATCGCAGAACTGGGTGGCGAAGCCGGGCGCCTGGCCGCCGGCATTGACCGAGGCCGAGCGCCGTCAGCGGACCGCCGGTCAGCGCCTTCTTGGCGGCGAGCTCCTTCAAGCGACAACGGCGCGAAATCGCCGACATTGCTGCTCGGCCGGCTTGGCCTGGCCGTCCTCCCAGACGACGCCGTCGACATCGACATCCCAGATCATCGCCGCCCGCGCGCGCAATTCGTCGACGACCTTCTTGCTGGCGTCGACGACGGCCATGCCGGTGGCGAAGGTCACGCGCGAGCCGCCGGTCGACATGGGTGTAGCCGATCGAGGCGGTGTCGGCGACGATCGCCCGCACCTGGCTGTAATCGACGCCGAAGGTCTCGGCCGCCATCAGCGCCATCGAGGCGCGCGAGCCGCCGATATCGAGGCTGCCGGTGGCGACGAGGACGGTGCCGTCCTCGTTGACCTGCACGCGTGGCGCTCGATTCGCCGCCGCCGTTGAACCAATAGCCCGAGGCGACGCCGCGCCCCTGGTTCGGGCCCAGCGGCGCCTTGTAGTGCGGATGGTTGATCAGCGCCTCGAGGGTCTCGACATAGCCGCCATGGGCCATCTTCGGCCCGTAGATCATCGTCGTGCCCGGCCGCGCCGCGTTCTTCAGCCGCAATTGCAGCGGGTCCATGCCGATCTTTTTGGCCAGTATGTCGAGCACGCTTTCGACCGCGAAGGCCGAGATCGGCGAGCCCGGCGCGCGGTAAGCGGCCGATCTTCGGCCGGTTGCTGACGACATCGTAGCCGACCGTGCGCGCATTCGGGATGTTGTAAGGGGCAAAGGCGCACAGGCACGCATTCATCACCGGCGAGCCCGGGAAGGCGCCGGCCTGGAATTTGAAGACGCCGTCGGCGGCGGTGAATCGTGCCGTCCTTCTTGACGCCGATCTTGACCCACATCGAGGCGCCCGAGGTCGGCCCGGAGGCCTTGAACACCTCGTCGCGGCTCATCACGATCTTGACCGGACGGCCGGCTTTCTTCGACAGCGCAGCCGCGACCGGTTCGAGATAGACCACGGTCTTGCCGCCAAACCCGCCGCCGATCTCGGCCGGGTTGACCCGCATGTCGCCGACCGGCATGCCGAGCAATTTCGCGGTCAGGGCGCGGACGACGAAATGGCCCTGGCTCGACGCCCAGATCTCGGCCTGGCCGTCGGCATCGACGCGGGCGACGGTGGCGTGCGGCTCGATATAGGCCTGGTGCACCGCCGCGGTCTTGAACTCCTTCTCGACGATGAAATCGGCCTCGGCAAAGCCCTGTGTCGAGATCGCCGATCGCGAATTCGAGCCGCTTCGAGATGTTCGAGGGCTTGGTCGGCGTCGGCTCGACGCCGCGGGTGATCATGTCCTCGAACAGCAGCGGCGCGTCGGGTGCCATCGCCTCGTCGACATCGATGACGTGCGGCAGCACCTCGTAATCGATCGTCGATCAGCGCGGCGGCCTCTTCGGCGACGGACTTGCTGGCCGCGGCGACGGCGGCGACCGCGTGGCCCTCATAGAGCGCCTTTTCGCGCGCCATCACGTTGCGGGTGATGTGCCAGAAATTCTGCGCGACCCGCTCCGGCCCGACATATTCGAACTTATGGTCGGGAAAATCGGCCGCGGTCACCACCGCCTTGACGCCGGGCAACGCCAGCGCCTTCGACGCGTCGATCGAGCGAATGCGCGCATGGGCGTGCGGCGAGCGGATGATCTTGCCGTAAAGCGCGCCGGCCATCGCCAGATCGGCGCCGTAGAGCGCCCGGCCGGTCACCTTCGGCACGCCGTCCGGACGGATCGGCCGAGTTCCCACCCATTTGTAGCGCGACGGTGCGATATCGTTCACGGCTCTGTCTCCTGATCGTCCGGTTGAATTCAATTTATCTAAGAGGGTCGCGCGGCGGAGGGGGAAATGCAAGCCCGTGGCGAGGCCTCATCCGTCACAGATGAGGGTCCCGGTTTTGCGGCAGACGAGCGGTGCCGATGGAAAGCCCCCCAGCCCGGGATTTGGGGTGCGGGCCCGCGGCGCGGGTGGCAAGGTATTTGGCGCTGGAGCGCGATCGGAGCGGGCGGCCGAGCGCGGCGATTGTCCGCTCTACGATGATAAGGCCGCCAGTCGAAAACCCGGGCACGCGAAGCAACTGGCGGCGGATGATCTCCCGACGTAGCTTTGGCTTATGCCAGGCCGAGGATCATCATGACCGACAGCGACGCCGTACTCGCCGCCAACCTCGAATTCTACCGCGTTTTTACGGCGCGCGACGTCGCCGCCATGGACGCGCTGTGGGCGCGCCGCGCGCCCGTTGCCTGCCTCCACCCGGGATGGACGGTGCTGACCGACCGGGAGGAGATCATTTCGAGCTGGATCGCGATTCTGACGAGCCCAGACGCGCCCCGCATCGCCTGTTACGACGAGCGCGTGCTACTTTACGGCGACACGGCCTTGGTACTGTGCGAGGAGGAGGTAGGTGGCGGCACCCTCGCCGCCAGCAACCTGTTTGTCCGCGAGGACGGTGGGTGGCGAATGGCCCACCACCATGCCGGCCAGATCGTCCGCCGCCAGGCGGAGCGGCGTCCCCCGTCACGGCTCAATTGAGCCCCGCGCCGCGTTCGTTTCCCGATCGACGCGAGAATTCCGCGCGCTGCGGCCGGCGGACGATGTTGTGCGCGATCGCATAAAGGCTGCCTGTACATCGGCGAGACGCGCCGCGGTCTCGGCGTCGATCACGCCGTCGACGCGGGTGGGGCGAAAGCGCCGCTGGAAGGCGGCAACGGTCGCCTCCTCGATGGCCGGAGCCACGCAATAGCCGATTAAGCCCAAGTTGGCGACGGCGCGTGGGCGGTCGAGCACGGCGTCGGACCGCTGCCGGGACGGTTCCGGCCAGATCCCGATGCCAGCACGAGCGAGACGCGGCCAGTCAAACGCCTCGCCGGGATCGGTCTTGCGATCGGGCGCTATATCCGAATGCCCCACCACGCGATGCGGCGGGATCGGGCGTCGCGAAAGGATGTCGCGGCACAGATGTTCAACCGCGGCCATCTGCTCCTCGGGAAAGGCACGGTAGCCCCATTCGTGGCCAGGGTTGACGATTTCGATCCCGATCGAGACAAAATTGAGGTCGTGCTCGCCCTCCCAGCACGACCGCCCGGCGTGAAACGCGCGCCGTGCTTCGGGCACAAGCCGCCAGATGGCCCCGTCCTCCTCGACGACATAATGAGCACTGACTCGCGCCGCCGGATCGCACAGCCGGTTCAACGCCGCTTCGGCGCTCTGCATTCCGGTGTAATGCAACACCAGCATATCGATCCGCGGCGGCTCGCCGCGACTTTCGTGATTAGGCGAAAGCCGTTCGCGAATAGAGTACGGGATCATCAGGCGGCGGACGCGTCGGCTCCGACCTTCGCCAACGGGTCGTAAACAGCGTTGATGCGCGTTGGCCGCAGACTGCAGCGCCCCAATAGAGCCCGGGAAGAGAAAAACTCAGATGTCATGTACGTCGACGATCCCGGGCAGCGACTTGACCGCGGCGCGGATCTTGGGGTCGACGCGGAAGCCACCGGGGATCGCTATCTCGACCTCGCGCTCGGCCAGGTCGAGCACCACCGAGACACGACCGCGGCCGCCGCCCGCCTCGCGGCCCATCAGGCTCTTCAGAGTGGCGAGCGCACGCTCCTCGCCGAGAAACACGCGCAGCCCGGCCGCGGCGTGGGCCACGACATCGTCGAGCGGCTCGACCTTCTGCGCGGTTAGCCGCAAATTGTCCTCCTCGTTGCGGACATCGACAGTGACCGCGAGCGGCTGGCTGGCGTCGAACAGAGCCCGAGACTGACTCAGCATCTCGGCGAACAGGGTCACCTCGAAGATACCACTCGTGTCTGACATCTGGACAAAAGCAAATCGGTTGCCGCGCGCCGAGGTTCGCTCTTTGCGCCCGACGACGATGCCGGCGAGCCGGAACCGGGTCGTCCCGTTCGCCGCCAGGGCCGTCGGCAACTCGGCCCAGCGCAGAATGCCGGCGCGTTCGAGGCTCTTGCCGTAAGCGTCGAGTGGATGGCTCGACAAGTAAAAGCCGATGGCCGCGAATTCGTGCTGCAGTTTCTCGACCGGCGGCCAATCCTCGACCAGCGGCAACGACGGGCGGTCGCTGAGGCCGAGACCGAACAGGCTGCCCTGGCCGTCCTGTCGCTCGCTCGCTGATCGGCTTGCCTGCCGCAGCAACAATTCGGCGGCGGCGAAGGTTTGCGCGCGGTTCGGATCGAGCGGATCGAATGCTCCGGCTTTCGCCAGGCTCTCGAATTGTCCTCGGTTGAAGGTCTTGGCATCGAGGCGCTGAGCCAGGTCGAAGAGGTCCTTGAACCGGCCATTCCGCTCGCGCTCGGCCACCAGCAATTCCATCGCCTGCGCACCGACACCCTTGACCGCGGCTAGCGCATAGCGGATCGCGGGCTTTCCGCTCTTGGGGTCAATCTCGACCGAAAAAGTCGGCTGCGAGCGATTGATGTCGGGCGGCAACAGCCGGATTCCGAGACGGTCCAATTCCTGGCGAAAATGATTCAGCTTATCGGTGTTGCCGAGATCGAGCGTCATCGATGCGGCGAGAAACTCGACCGGGGAGTTCGCCTTCAGATAAGCAGTTTGATAGGTGATCAGCGCATAAGCCGCGGCATGCGGTTTGTTGAAGCCATAGCCGGCAAATTTTGCCATCTGGTCGAAGATCAGCTCGGCCCGACCCTTTTCGACACCGTGCGCCACGGCTCCGTTGACGAATTGCTGGCGCTGCGCATCCATTTCCGACTGGATCTTCTTGCCCATCGCGCGGCGCAACAGGTCGGCGCTGCCGAGCGTATAGCCGGCCAAGACCTGGGCGATCTGCATGACCTGCTCCTGGTAGGTCATGACCCCGTAGGTTGCGTTCAGGATCGGTTCGAGCGTCGGGTGCAGGTAATCGGGTGCCTCCTCGCCGTGCTTCACCGCGATGTAGCGCGGGATGTTCTCCATCGGGCCCGGCCGGTACAGCGCATTGGCAGCGATGATGTCCTCGAAGCGGTCCGGGCGCAGCCGTCTGAGCATGTCGCGCACGCCGGCGCCTTCGACCTGGAACACCCCGACCGTATCGCCGCTGGCCAGCAATTCGTATGTCGCGCGATCGTCGAGCGGCAGGCCTTCGAGGTCGAGTTCGATCCCGCGCGCCGCGAGCAACTCGCGGGCGCGCGCCAAAACAGTCAAGGTCTTGAGCCCGAGAAAGTCGAATTTGACGAGGCCCGCGATTTCGACCCATTTCATATTGAACTGGGTGGCCGGCATGTCGGAGCGCGGATCGCGATATAATGGGACCAGTTCGACCAACGGCCGGTCGCCGATCACGACACCTGCGGCGTGGGTCGAGGCGTGGCGATAGAGCCCCTCCAGTTTCAGCGAAATCTCGATAAGCCGGGCGACCGCCTCGTCGCTCTCGCGCAGCCTGCTGCAAGGCGGGCTCGCCGGCGATCGCCTTTTCCAACGTGACCGGATGCGCCGGGTTGTTGGGCACCAATTTGCACAGCCGGTCGATCTGGCCATAGGGCATCGCCAAGACCCGGCCGACATCGCGCAACACCGCGCGCGCCTGCAACTTGCCAAAGGTGATGATCTGCGCAACCCGGTCGCGACCATATTTTTGCTGGACGTAGCGGATCACCTCGTCGCGCCGGTCCTGACAGAAATCGATGTCGAAATCGGGCATCGACACGCGCTCGGGGTTCAAGAACCGCTCGAACAGCAAGCCAAAGCGCAGCGGGTCGAGGTCAGTGATGGTCAGCGCCCAGGCGACGACTGATCCCGCTCCGGAGCCGCGTCCGGGACCGACCGGGATGCCCTCGCGCTTGGCCCATTGGATGAAGTCGGCGACGATCAGGAAATAACCGGCAAACCCCATCGCGATGATCGTGGCGAGCTCGAATTCGAGCCGTTCGTGATAGGCCTTTGCCTCGGCTTCACCGATGCCCAGCCGGGCGAGACGCGCGTCGAGCCCAGCCCGCGCCGCGCGCCGCAACGCCGACTCCTCGGTGTCGCCTTCCTCGGTCGGAAAGGCGGGCAGGATCGGCTGACGCGGCTGAGGTATAAAGGCGCAGCGCCGCGCGATGACCAAGGTGTTGTCGCAGGCCTCAGGCAGATCGGCGAACACATCTCGCATCTCTGCCGCAGACCGAAAATAATGGAACGGGGTCAAACGCTTGCGATCATTGTCGGCGACGACTGTGCCCTGCGCGATGCACAGCAGCGCATCATGCGCCTGATAAAACTCGTGATCAGGGAAATAGGCGTCGTTGGTGGCGACCAGTGGCAGATCGTGGCGATAGGCGAGCTCGACCAGCGCCGGGTTCGCTGCGGGCTTCGTCCGGTCCATTGTGGCGCATCAGCTCGATATAGAATCGGCCCGGAAAGGCCATCGTCAGCTCGCCCAGCAGCGCCTCGGCGGCATCCCCTTGCCCTTCCGACAGCAGCCTTCCGAGCGGCCCTTTGGGTCCGCCCGAGAGACAGATCAGCCCCTCGCTCGCCACAGCGATATCGGCGAGGCTCACAGCCGGCTCCGCGGCCCCGTCGCTAGCCAGATAGGAGCGGCTGACCAAGGCCAGCAGATTCCGATACCCGGCCTCGCTCTGCACCAGCAGCACGATCCGGTCGGGCTCTACGCTGCGCCCCGGCGGCCCATTGGTCCGCGCCGCCTCGTCGCGGCCGGCGAGCGCCACCTCACAGCCGATGATCGGCTGCACCCCCGCCGACGCGCAGGCGGTGGCGAATTCGAGCGCACCGAACAAGATTCCCCGTATCGGTGATCGCCACCGCCGGCATGCGATCGACCTTACACAGCCGCACCGCTTCCTTGACCGGGATCGCCCCGGCCGACAGCGAATAAGCGGTGTGAACGCGCAAATGAATAAAATCGGCGAGCGGCATGCCGGGAATATCGCACCGCCAGGCGCCAAATTCACCCGCGCTCGCGCCGTGTGGAGGCAGACTGATGTTTTCCAACGGCTTGCCCGAAATCCTCCCGGCAACGCACGCCGTGATCTCCACGTCTGAGGTCTCCTGAGCCGATGCCCGGACATCCTCAGACGCGGATTACCAGGTTGAATCAGGCCAACTAATTCCGCCTGCCTGGTTTCGGCGAATTACCCGATCGCCCGGGTGTCTGCACAGGGTGCGCCCGCCGGGCGGTGAAAACACCCCGCCGACGGTTGTTCGCTGGTTGGTTTCGGCCGCCCTCTCGTCAAGCGAGAACATCGACCGGCGTGGGGGCACTTAATGATGGAACAGGTTCAGGGCGGAGCCTTTGCGGAACCATTCGAGTTGGGAAACGCTGAACGTATGGTTGAGGCGGAGCGTCTCGCTGCTCCCATCGGCATGCCTGATCCGGCATTCGACCGGTTGGCCCGGCGCCATCTCCTCTAATCCGACCAGGCTCAGCCGATCATCGGCGCGGATGCGATCGTAATCCGCCGGGTCCTGAAAGGTCAGCGCCAGCAGACCCTGCTTTTTGAGGTTCGAACTCGTGGATGCGGGCAAAGCTGCGCGCGATCACGGCGCAACCGCCCAATAGTCGCGGCGACAGCGCGGCATGTTCGCGGCTGCTGCCCTCGCCGTAATTGTGGTCGCCGATCGCCACCCATTTGACCCCATGCGCCTTGTAGTCGCGGGCGACCTTCGAGACCATGACCCCCTTCTCGCCGGTGAGCACATTGACGCCGGTTCCGGCCTCGCCGGTAAAGGCGTTGATCGCGCCCATGAACATATTGTCGCTGAACTTGTCGAGATGGCCGCGATATCGCAGCCACGGACCAGCCGGCGAGATGTGGTCGGTCGTGGTCTTGCCCTGGGTCTTGATCAGTACCGGGCATCGACGAAATCCTTATGGTCCCAGGCGAGCCACGGCTCCATCAATTGCAGCCGCTCGCTGTTCGGATCGACCGCCAATGTTGATACCGCTGCCGTCCGCGGGCGGGGCGACATAGGTCGCGTGCCCAGCGTCGAAACCGTGGGCCGGCACCTCGGGCGCCGGCTTCGGCGGGTCCAGCCGAAACGGCTTGCCGTGGGCGTCGTTGAGCGTGTCGGTCATCGGGTTGAAAGACAGCCGTCCAGCGAGCGCCATTGCGGTGACGATCTCCGGGCTGCCGATGAAATTCATCGTCGTCGGCTGGCCATCGTTGCGGCGCGGAAAATTGCGGTTATAGGAGGTGACGATCGTGTTCGGCACTGCACCTTCCGCAGCAGAGCGCCGCCATTGGCCGATGCACGGGCCGCAAGCATTGGCCAGCACAGTGCCGTCGATGTCCTTCAGCGACTGCATCTGGCCATCGCGCTCGATCGTCGCGCGCACCGGCTCCGACCCCGGCGTGACCAGAAACGGCACTGCCGGCCTTGATGCCGTGCGCCTTCGCCTGTTCGGCGACATCGGCGGCACGGCTCATATCCTCGTAGGAGGAATTGGTGCAGCTGCCGATCAGCGCGGTCGAGATCTGGTCGATGAACCCGTTCTTCGAATCGGCGACCTCGGCGGCGAGCCGCGATATCGGGCGCGCCCGGTCGGGCGAATGCGGGCCGACGATGTGGGGTTCGAGCTTCGACAGGTCGAGCTCGACGACGCTGGTCGTAGTATTTGGCTGGGTCGGCTTCGACCTCCTTGTCGGGTTCCAGCAGATGCTGGTGCTGCTGGAACAGCGGCACCAGGTCGGGCTTGCCGGTCGCGCGCAGATATCGAGCCATGTGCTCGTCGGCCGGGAACATCGAGGTGGTGGCGCCGAGTTCGGCGCCCATGTTGGTGATCGTCGCCTTGCCGGTGGCGCTGATCGTGCGCGCGCCGGGGCCGATATATTCGACGATCGCGTTGGTGCCACCGGAGACGGTCAACTCGCCCGGCGACGTAAAGGATCACGTCCTTCGGCGCCGTCCAACCGTTGAGCTGGCCGGTCAGGTACACCGCGATGTGCCGCGGATAGAGCACCTCCCATGGCAGCCCGGCGATGACCTCGACCGCGTCCGCGCCGCCCACGCCGACCGAGCAAGCACCGAGACCACCGGCATTCGGCGTGTGCGAGTCGGTGCCGATGATCAGTTCGCCGGGGAAGGCGTAATTTTCCAGCACCACCTGATGGATGATGCCGGCGCCCGGCCCCCAGAACCCCAAGCCGTATTTGGCCGCGGCCGAGCGCAGGAAGTCATAGACTTCCTTGTTCTCGGCGAGCGATTCGCGCAGATCCGCGGCGCCCTCGACCCGCGCCTGGATCAAATGGTCGCAATGGATCGTGGCCGCGACCGCGACCTTGTCGCGCCTGGTCTGCATGAACTGGAGCAAACCGGTCTGCCCCAGCACATCCTGAAAAACGACGCGGTCGGGGCGCAGCAGCAGATAGCTGTGGCCGGGCTCCAGCTCCTGGTTCTCCGGATCGTCGAGATGCCCGAGCAGGACCTTGTCCGCCAAGGTCAACGGCTTATCGAGCCGGCGGCGGACCACCGCAAGATTGCGCGCCATTGTCGCGTAGACGGCAGCCGCCATTTCCGGGGTCGATTCGATAGCAACCATTGTCTAGCCTTTCTTGGCGATACTTAAAGGGGCCAGCACAAGCACGATCTCGTCCACATCCCGAAAAGTGGAAACCGGAGGTCTTGCTGAAAATCAGCAACAGGCCGCGATGATGCCCGATGCTGCCGAAACCGTCTAGGAAATCTTCGGTCTCGCGGTGCTCGGCGAGCCGCTCAGCGCGCCGTCTCAAATCGCGTTGTCGCGGCAGTTTCCGGCGCCAACACGGTGGGAAAACGGATCGCGAACACGGCCCCGCCGCCCGGCCGCTCGTCGACGTCGACCGTGGCGTTGTGCATCTGGGCGATGCGCGCGACGATCGCCAGACCGAGACCGGCGTTCCCGCCGCGGCGACGGTCGCGGCGCCAGAAGCGTTGAAATATGTGCTCGCAATCGGCTTTTGGTATACCAGGCCCGCGATCCATGACGCGGATCACGCCCTCGGTCGCTACGGCGATCTCGACGGTCGTTGCGGGGGAAGTGTGGGCGAGCGCGTTTTCGACGAGGTTTCTCACGGCGCGGACGAGCGCGTCGCTGTTGCCGCGGACCCGTACCGGGCGCCGCGCGCCAGTCACCGCTAGGGTCTTGCGCTGCGACAGGGCTAACGGGGCAAGAAACGCTGCCACTTCGGCCGCGATTGCAACGATGTCGGCGATCTCGTCCTCGGCGACGACGAGGGTCTCGAGTTCGGAGATTTCGAGCAGCTGGTTGACCAACCGGCTCATGTTCTCGACGTCGTGGCGCAGGGGCGCGGCCACTTCGCGATCATCGAGCATGTCGATCTGAGTCCGCAGGATCGCCAGCGGCGTGCGCAGCTCATGAGCGGCATCGGCAGTGAATTCGCGCTGAGCGCGGAACCCGGCATCGAGCCGATCAAGTGCGTCGTTGACGGCGCGAACCAGCGGCAATACCTCGCGCGGCATACCGGCTTCGGGCAATCTGAGGTCGGTATGGTCGGGACCGATTTCTTCGGCCAGCGCCGAGGCCGCGACGATCGGCTTCACGGCGCGCCGGAAGATGACAACGTCGATAAACAGCAACGCAAAGCAGCAGCGGCACGGTGATCCAGCCGACGCGGGTAAAGAACTCGGCGACGATATCGTCGATCAGCACATCGCGATGGGCGAGGTCTTCGGAGACTTGGACAAAGAGCGGCCGACCCCCGGTCTCGGCCGCCACCGTTACTCCATCGTAATCGTCGCCGTCGCGGCGTTGCGAGAAGAATTGGAACGGCATTGGCTTTGGCGGGATCGGCGCAATCGGGCCATTTCCGGACGATGAGGAAAACAGCACCCGGCCGTGGCCATCGAGCACGGCAAAGGCAGCGCGCCCGTAGCCTGCGGAATAGAACGCGGCGAGGCCTGATGGCAGCGACAGTCGAACCGCCCCATCCGGTCCCTTGTCGAGATAGCGCAGGATCTCGGCCACCTGGTCGCGCAAGGCCCGTTGTTGCAGCTCTTGCGCGGCATGGTTCAGCATCAGGAACAGCGCTAGCGGCATGCAGATCGAGGTTGCGATAATCGCCAGCAGATGAAGCCCGATGATCCTCGAGACGACCGAGTGAAACCGGATCACCTCATTTTCTCTCGGAGATCAGATAGCCGACCCCGCGCAGAGTGTGGATCTGGACCGAGGCATCGACTTCGGTGAGGCGCTTGCGCAGTCGGTGAATGTAAACTTCGACCGCGTTCGACCCGATCTCCTGTGACAGACCGTACAGGTTGTTCTCGAGCAGGTTCTTACCTACCACGCGTCCGCTGCGACGCAGCAGATGCTCGAGCACGGCGATCTCTCGCGGTGAAAAGAAGATCGGCTCCTCGCTCACAAAAACTTGGCGGGCTACCGTGTCGAGCGTGACGTTGCCCAGCTCGAGCGGGACGCCCAACAGATTGCCTGGGCGACGCAGCAGCGCCCGAAGGCGGGCGATTAGTTCCTCGAGCGCGAACGGTTTGACGAGATAATCGTCGGCGCCGTCGCCTAGACCGGTAACGCGATCTTTCAGGCTGCCGCGCGCGGTCAGGATCAACACCGGCGTCGCATCGCGGCGTCGGCGCATCTCGCCCAGCACCTCGAGCCCATCGGCGTCGGGCAGCCCGAGATCGAGCACGACGATCTCAAAGCGGCTGGCCTGCAAGGCTGCAGTCGCGTCCGCGGCCGTCGCCAGGACGTCGACGACGAACCCGGCCGCGGTAAGACCACGCTTGAGCAGCTCGGCAAAGCGCTCGTTATCCTCGATGAGCAGCAACCGCATCGGGTCTTTCCTATCGGGCTCGGCCCCTCCTTATGGATTCCGGCCGTATCGCCGTAGACGTGCATCGCGCTGCGACGCGAGAACCCTCCGAGCTCCGAGGGAACGGCTCAGGAGGCCGACGCTCCGCTTGTCGCCCCTGATGACGGGCTACCCTCGGCTTCAGATCGCGTCGAGCTGCCAGGCGACGTCGTTACCGATTCCCCATAGATAGCCGATATTGGCCTGGCCGACGAGGGCGTAGGCGCGCCCTTGGTGCCGCCAATAGATTAGGTTTACGTCCTGGCGGTGATCAAAAGTCGGTGGCATATCCGGCTGATTCGATGACCCGATGATCAAGGCCAGCGGGCCGATCGCCTTGTTGTCGGTGGTGTAGACGAGCTGAGCTGCCGGACGGCCGTCGACGACGATCAGCCGGGCGCCGTGGAAATTGAGGCCCCAGGGTTTGAGGTCCGGCAGCCGGACCTGCTGCGGCAAACTCTGGCTGATCTTTTGCAGCGCCTCACGGGTGTCGCCAGTCGCGGGAATGTCGACGAGCATGTTGTCGCCGGCGCTGACGAACAGCTTGAAATAGCCGGCGGCGTTGTCGAGCCAGAGATTGTTTGCGACCGCCGCCTCGACCGCAGGTTGTGCGAGGGCAATCGCGGCGGCGCCAGAGGCAAATTTGGTGACGCCGAAATAGACGCCGCCGCCGCCGACAATAAGACCGAGCAGCGAGGCGGCGATCGGCAATCCCAGACGCGGCCAGCGCGATCGAGCGAATCGTGCGGCACCCGTCCGCGGCGCGAAGGGCAAGATCTGGGGACCAGCCTCCGCTGCGGCCGTCTCCGCACGCGCAGCAGCGATCAACCGTTCTGGCACCGGCTCGTGAAGGACCTCGTCGAAGGCGCGACGCACCAGCTTTGCCGATTCGCGAGAGCCGCCAGCTGATCGCGCGCGGCCGAATCGCTGTCGAGCCAAGCTTCGACCTCGCGCCGATCCACCGGCTCGAGCTCGCCATCGAGATAGGCGACGAGCCGGTCGTCACTGCGCTTCTGCATCCTTCCTACTCCTGCGCATCCCGCCGCCAGCCTCGAGCTGAAGCTGCAGCGCGATCCGAGCACGGGCGAGGCGGCTCATGATCGTCCCGACCGGCACCTGCACGACCTCGGCCGCTTCCTTGTAGCTGAGCCCCTCGACCGTCACCAACAGCAGCGCCGCGCGCTGATCCGGCGGCAGGCGGTCGACGGCCCGGCGTACCTCGGCGAGCGCCAAGCGCGCCTCGACGCGGCGCACCGGCTCGTCCGATCCGAGACGCTCTTCGCCGATATCGCCGTCCTCTTTGCGCACCTCGCGCGAGCGAATCTGATCGATCCATATCGTCTGCACGATGCGGAACATCCAGCTGTCGAACCGGGTGCCCTCTTGAAATTGATGCCGGCGCGCAAGCGCGCGCTCGCAGGCCGCCTGGACAAGATCGTCTGCCTCGACGCTGGACCCCGTCAGCCCGCGCGCGAAGCGGCGAAGCCGCGGAAGTACCGCCATCAGCTGGTCGCCGAACCGCTCGCTAGCCGGATCCTGGTCCGCAACTCGGCGCGCCGGCGATCCCGCCACTCTATGTCCGAACGACAACGCACCTCCTGAAAGGTTATTCCCGGCGGTATTGCACCACCGGCTGATGCCGGCCTGTCATTCTTCCGTCCGGAGCAGCCGCAGCGTTTGATGTCTCTAGGGTCGCATCGGATCGGCTCTCCGTTCCGCAAGCTACCACGGCGGCGAAATGGGGCGAAAGCGTGACGACTTCGAATAACTGCGGCGCTCGGTAGAAGAACTGCGGAACGAGTGATGTGCGGGGCGTGGACAAAATCGCGCCAGCGCGACCGGCCGGGGCTTCGCTCTTCACAAACCGAGCCCTTGGCGGCATTGTGCGGACTTGCCGGCTTGAGCATTCAGGAAAATCCGCTCGATGAAGGTTGCCGTCGTCAAGGAAAGACGGGCGCATGAGCGCCGTGTCGCAGCCTCGCCCGACACCATCAAGCGGATGATCGCGATGGGCCTCGAAGTCATCGCGGAAAGCGGCGCCGGCGAAGGGGCCGGCTTTACCGACGCCGCCTTTGCGGCGGCGGGTGCCACGATCGCGGCGGATCCGGCGTCGGCGCTCGGCGCTGCCGATATCGTCCTCAAGGTGCAGCGCCCGCAGACATCCGGCGAGGGCGCGGTCGACGAGCTCAAATGCCTGAAACGCGACGCGGTGCTGATCGGCCTGTTGCAGCCATTGCAGAACCCTGTCGAGATCCAGGCTTATGCCGGCGCCGGGATCACGGCCTTCGCCATGGAACTGTTGCCGCGGATCACCCGCGCGCAGGCGATGGATGTGTTGTCCTCGCAGGGGAACTTGGCCGGCTACAAGGCGACCATCGATGCCGCCGAGGAGTTCGGCCGCGCCTTTCCGATGATGATGACCGCCGCCGGGACGATAAAGGCGGCGCGGGTGCTGGTGATGGGAGCCGGCGTCGCCGGCTTGCAGGCGATCGCCACCGCGCGGCGACTCGGCGCCATCGTTTCCGCGACCGATGTGCGCGCCGCCGCCAAGGAGCAGGTCGAAAGCCTCGGTGCGACATTCGTCACCGTCGATGACGAGGCCGCCCGCTCTGCGGAGACCGCTCAAGGCTATGCTCGCGAGATGAGCGAGGACTACCAGCGCCGGCAACGCGAGAAAATCGCCGAGGTGCTGAAGCGCACGGATGTGGTCATCTGCACGGCCCTCATTCCCGGCCGCCGCGCGCCGATATTGCTGACCGAAGCAATGGTGGCCGAGCTGGCCCCGGGGTCGGTCGTCGTCGACCTGGCGATCGAGGCCGGCGGCAATGTCGAGGGCAGCCGCCCCGGCGAGATCGTCACTACCGCGAACGGCGTCAAGATCATCGGCCATGTCAATATGCCTTCCCGGATCGCCGCCGACGCGAGCCAGCTCTATGCTCGCAATTTGTTGTCGTTTCTAACACTTCTCGTCGATAAGGACGGCCGGCTCGCAATCGACGCGGACGACGAGATCATCAAGGCAACCCTGCTGACCCGGGATGGCGAGGTGGTCAATCCGGCGCTCGCGATCTCGCCTGCGGCGGAGGCCGCTAGCCCGGCTTCAATCCCCGACGATTGACGGAGAAAGTAATGGCAGACCCCGTCTCTCTGGCCGAGCGCGCCAGGGAGCTAGCCGGCGATGCCGGCGCGCTAGCACACAATTTCGAAGCCTTAGCCCGGCAATTGGCAGTGCAGGCGCCGACGGCGGCAGCAGGCGGCACGCCCTTTGTCTTTGAGCTGACGATCTTCGTGCTCGCGGTTTTTGTCGGCTACCATGTGGTATGGCGGGTCACCCCGGCGCTGCACTCGCCGCTGATGAGCGTGACCAACGCGATTTCGAGTGTGATTATTGTCGGCGCGCTGATTGCGGCCGGTCCGCTCGGCCTCAGCTTTGCCAAACTCGCGGGATTTTTCGCCGTCACCTTGGCCGCGGTCAATATCTTCGGTGGCTTTATCGTTACCCAGCGCATGCTCCAGATGTTCCAGAGAAAGAAATAGTGGGGCCGCGGTGAGCGATAACCTATCGGCTTTTTTTTATCTGATCGCCTCGGTTTGTTTCATCTTGGCGCTGCGCGGCCTGTCGTCGCCGCAGACGGCGCGCGTGGGCAATTTCTACGGCATCGCCGGCATGGTGATTGCAGTCGCCACGACCTTGCTGACCCCGCATGTGGTCAGCTTTTGGCTGATCGTCATTGGCATTCTGATTGGCGGCGCAATCGGCACCTATATTGCGTTGCGCATCCATATGACGGCGCTGCCGCAGCTGGTGGCGGCGTTTCACAGTCTGGTCGGCCTTGCCGCCGTGTGCGTCGCGGCCGCCGCTTTCAGCGCTCCGGCGGAATTCGGGATCGGGATCCCCGGCGCGATCGAGCGCGCCAGCCTCGTCGAGATGTCGATCGGTATGGCGATCGGGGCGATCACCTTTACCGGTTCGATCGTCGCCTTCGCAAAATTGCAGGGTCTCGTCAGCGGCAGGCCGCTCTCTTTCACCGGCCAGCACCTGGTGAATGCAGGGCTCGGGATTTTGCTGGTCTTGCTGATCGTGATCTTTGTCGCCAACGGGGCGGCGGCGATGTTTTGGCTGATCCTGCTGGTGTCGTTGGCGCTGGGCTTTTTGCTGATCTTGCCGATCGGCGGAGCCGACATGCCGGTGGTGATCTCGATGCTGAACTCTTACTCGGGGTGGGCCGCCTGCGGCATCGGCTTCACCCTGTCGAACAGCCTGCTGATCATCACCGGTGCGCTCGTCGGCTCGTCGGGTGCCATCCTCAGCTACATCATGTGCAAGGGGATGAACCGCTCGATCATCAACGTGATCCTCGGTGGGTTCGGCACCGAGGGCGGGGTGGTCGCCGCCGGCGCCGGGACGGGCGACCGCTCAGTCAAGTCGGGCAGCGCCGAGGACGCCGCCTTCATCCTGAAGAATGCCGGGTCGGTCATTATCGTGCCGGGTTATGGCATGGCGGTGGCCCAGGCTCAGCACGCGCTGCGCGAGATGGCCGACCAGTTAAAGAAGGAGGGGGTCAAGGTCCGCTACGCGATTCATCCGGTCGCCGGGCGAATGCCGGGCCACATGAACGTGCTGCTCGCCGAAGCGAACGTCCCCTATGACGAGGTGTTTGAGCTCGACGAAATCAACCGCGATTTCCCTTCGACCGACGTCGCCTTCGTTATAGGCGCCAACGACGTGACCAACCCGGCGGCCAAGACCGACCCCTCCTCGCCGATCTACGGCATGCCCATCCTCGATGTCGAGCGAGCCAAGACGGTGCTGTTCGTCAAGCGCTCGATGGCGTCGGGCTATGCCGGGGTCGAGAACGAGCTGTTCTACCGCAACAACACGATGATGCTGTTCGGTGACGCCAAGAAAATGTCTGAGGAGATCGTCAAGGCGATGGAGTGAGCAACCTCTCGCCGGCGCTTCCTTTTAGCCCAGCGTGCTCGCGCTGTGGCGGGCTCCGATCTCAGGCGTCCTGCTTCCCGCTCACGCTGCGGCTTCAGTAGCCCTCGCGCTCCATGCGCTTGCGCAACAATTTGCGGTAGCGGCGCACCGCCTCGGCCTTTTCTCGCGCCCGCCGCTCGGAGGGCTTCTCGTAGCTGCGCCGCAGTTTCATCTCACGGAACACACCCTCGCGCTGCATTTTCTTCTTCAAGGCTCTCAGGGCCTGGTCGACGTTGTTATCGCGAACGAGGACTTGCACGGGGGTTCTTCTCCGGTAGGGTATCTGCCGCCCCAGGCGGCGTGGCGTTGAGAGGCTCGTTTAGCACCTCGACGGCCGGCTGTGAAGGCGGACGATCGCGATGGGCGGGCCGGCGCTTTACCGGGATCGCCGCCCGGCACATATTTGCGACCATGGCTCTTTTGAAAATCGCCCGCATGGGCAACCCTGTTTTGCGAAATCCGGCGGCGGCCGTCCAAGACCCCGCGGCGCCGTGGGTGCGCCGGCTTGTCGACGACATGATCGAGACGATGGAGGACGCCGGCGGCACCGGGCTGGCCGCGCCGCAGGTCCACCAGCCCTGGCGGATTGTCGTATTTTTCGTGTCCGGAGAGCGGCTAAGCGGAATGCCGGGCGACGTCGCCCAGGATTTGACCGTGTTGATCAATCCGGTGGTCGAGTTGTTGGGCCGCGAGCGGGCGTTCGGCTGGGAGGGTTGCCTGTCGGTTCCGGGTCTGCGCGGCGTCGTCCCTCGCCACCTGCGCATCCGTTACCGCGCAACCGGCCTCGACGGCGAAGCAATCGAGCGCGAGGTCGAAGGTTTCCACGCCCGCGTCGTTCAGCACGAATGCGACCACCTCGACGGGGTCCTCTACCCCCAGCGTATGACCGACCTTCGGTTGTTGGTCTTTCTCGAAGAATTGCAGCGCCACCCGATCGATCTTGCCGATCTTCTCGCCGAGACGCGGCCGGAATGAAAAGCCCGCTTGCCGAAGCACGGCGCGACGCATTGATCGAGGCGATGCTGCCCGATGCGCCGTTCGACGGTTGGACCCGCGCCGGGCTCCGCAGGGCCGCGCGGCGACTCGACATGCCGGTCGCGGAGGCGCTGGCTTTGTTCCCGGGCGGGGCCGCCGATCTTGTCGCCGGCTTCAGCCGCTGGGCCGACCGGCGCATGCTCGACCGCCTGGAAGCCTTGCCGCTCGATCCGCTGCGCGTTTCCGAACGCATCGCATTGGCGATCGGCACCCGGCTCGACATTGTCGCGCCGTGGCGCGAGGCGGTGCGCCGGGCGCTCACGGTCCTGGCGCTGCCGCAGCATGCTCCGCTGGCCATGCGTCTTGACTTATGAGACGATCGACGGAATCTGGTACGCCGCCGGCGACAACGCCACCGACTTCAGCTTTTACACAAAGCGCCTGATCTTGGCGGCGGTCTATAGCGCCACCGTACTCTATTGGCTCGACGACCACTCCGAGGGTTCAGCCGACACCCGCGCCTTTCTCGACCGCCGCCTCGCCGATGTCGCCCGCATCGGCCGCGCCCGCCGCGACTTCGCAACGCTCGTCGAGCGCCTGCCGAACCCGTTTCGCTTGCTGCACCCGCTACGCTAAAGCCACGCTTTCAGCGGTGGGGGATGAGCCGCGTAACATGGCCCATTTTTCGGCCAGGCCTGGATTTCGGTCTTGCCGTAGAGGTGGAGCTTGGCCAGCGGGTCGCCAAGCGCCTCGCGCCACTTCTCGACATCGCGGCCGATCAGGTTCTTCATAACTGCGTCGGAATGGTGCACGACCGAGCCGAGCGGCAGTCCGCATAATGCGCGTACCAGCTGCTCGAACTGGCTGGTGACGCAAGCGTCAATCGTCCAGTGTCCTGAATTGTGCGGCCGCGGCGCCAGTTCGTTGACCAGAACCTCACCAGCTTGGGTCACAAACATTTCGACCGCCAACACCCCGACGAGATCGAGCTTTTCGGCAATATGGCGGGCGATCGCCTCGGCCCGCATTGCGGTCTCGGCCCCGATCCGTGCTGGGGCGATGGTGGTGTCGAGAATATGCGCGGTATGCTGATTTTCGACCGGCGGGTAAGTTGCCCAGGTGCCGTTGCGGCCCCGCGCGACGATGACCGAGATCTCGCAGGCGAAATCGACAAAGCTTTCGAGAATGCCGATCTCGCCGCCCATATTCCGCCAGGCCTCTTCCGGCTTGGTCTCGGGGTTAAGCATCGTTTGGCCCTTGCCGTCATAGCCCATGCGCACGCTCTTCAGCACGGCGGGGTAGCCGAAATCGTGCATCGCGCGGACCAGCGCGGCCGCGTTGGACACCTCCCGGTAAGCGGTGGTCGCGATATCGATCGAACGCAGAAAATCCTTCTCGCGCAAACGGTCCTGGGTGATTTCGAGAATTTCGGCGCGGGGCAGGACCGGCTTCGACGCCGCCACGAACCGCACCGCCTCGGCCGGGATGTTTTCGAACTCGAAGGTGACCACGTCGACCGCGGCGGCGAAGCGGTCGAGCGCCGCCAGATCGGAGAATTCGGCGACGGTAGCGGCGCGGCACACCTGCTCGGCCGGGCTGTCCGGTTCCGTCGCAAAAACATGGCAGCGATAGCCGAGCCGCGCCGCGGCGAGCGCCGTCATCCGCCCGAGCTGACCGCCGCCCAAAATCCCGATCGTCGCCCCCGGAGCCAGCACCCGCTCAGGCATCACAGCGGGTCCGGGCGGTCGGCCACACGCTCAGTCTGCGCTTGCCGCCAGCCGTCGACAGCCTGTGCCGCGGCGGCGTCCGAAAGCCCGAGAATCGCGGCTGCAAAAAGCGCGGCGTTGACGGCGCCGGCCTCGCCGATCGCAAAGGTCGCAACCGGGATCCCGGCCGGCATCTGCACGATCGACAGCAGGCTGTCGACGCCTTTGAGAACCCGGCTTTCGATCGGTACGCCGAGCACCGGCAGCGGCGATCAGGGCAGCGGCCATGCCCGGCAGGTGTGCCGCACCCCCGGCGCCGGCGATGATCACCCGCAAGCCGCGCGACCGCGCGGTGCGGGCATAGTCATAAAGCCGGTCGGGCGTGCGGTGCGCCGAGACGATTCGCGTCTCATAGGCGATTCCCAGCCGATCGAGCGTTCCGGCAGCGTGGTGCATCGTGCGCCAATCGGATTGGCTGCCCATGATGATTCCCACTGCCGGGCCGGCCTCGCTCATTCGGCTCTTTCCATAATCTGCCCGTATTATAGATGGAGGACAGCGGCGCACAACCACCCCGAACCGCGGCGTTTAGGCCCCGAACCGCGGCGTTTAGGCAATGATGTCGGGCAGCAACTCGCTTTCGATCTTCAAGATCTGGTCTTTCAGCAGCAGCTTGCGCTTTTTGAGGCGCTGCAGCCGAAGCTGGTCGAACGGGGCGTGCTCGGAGAGGCGGGCGATCACATCGTCGAGGTCGCGGTGCTCGCTTTTTAGCACGGCGAGCCTCGCCTTCAATGCTTCGGTGTCGAGGTCCATGGCCGTTGGCGCGAAATTTGACGGGCACCATATCACTTTTGATGACCGGGGTCGCCGACATACCTCTCGCCGACGCGGCGGCTGAGCTCTGGCAATTTTCGCTCGATTTCTATGGCCGGCCCGGTGTCTCGGCGGCGCTGATCGAGTTGCAGGACCGCGTCGGCCTCGACGTCAATCTGATCCTGTTCGCGCTGTGGCACGGCCTGTCGGGGCGGGGCCGGCTCGATGACGAGAGGTTGGCGGTCGCCGACCAGGCCGCCCGCGCAATCCAGACGGAAATCGTCATGCCGTTGCGGGCATTGCGGCGGCGGTTGAGCACCGACCCAGATGCGGATATCCAGCGCCTGCGAGAGGCGATCAAGGCGCTCGAGCTCGACGCTGAAAGGATTGCGCAGGCCCGACTCGCCGGTTGCGCGGGGCCGCCTGCCACCGACGTCGATCCGGTCGAGCGCCTTGCCGCCGCCGGGGCAAATCTCACTGTCTCTCTCGGTGCCGATTGGGCGCACGGCGCGGCGGCGGGTGTCGTCCGCCGAGCCCTCGAAGAGCTGGGGCGATGATTCAGCTCTCGCCCCAGCGGCGAACCGTCCCGCTGTCGAGCCCGAATAGATCGAGCACGCGGCCGAGGGTCTGATCGATCATCTCCGCTATCGTTGCGGGCTTTGCGTAAAAGGCCGGGACCGGCGGGGCGATGACCGCGCCCATTTCCGACAGCGCGGTCATCGTCCGCAGATGGCCGGTATGCAGTGGGGTTTCGCGTACGACGAGCACGAGACGCCGCCGCTCTTTCAGCACCACATCCGCCGCTCGGGTCAGCAATGTCGTCGTGGCGCCGCTAGCGATCTCGGCCATGCTGCGGATCGAGCAAGGGGCGACGACCATTCCCATCGTCCGGAACGAGCCGGATGAGATTGGCGCGGCCATGTCGCCAATCGCATGCACGACATCGGCGCGGGCGCGCACCACAGCCGGTTTCAGATCGGTTTCGAGCGCCAAGGTCACCTCGGCCGCCCGGCTGATGACAAGATGGGTCTCGACCGGCAACGGCCGCAACAGCTCGAGCAGCCGCGCGCCGTAGATCGCGCCGGAGGCACCGCTGATCCCGACGATCATGCGCGGCATTGCGGATGTTTCTGTCATCGAGACCTCTTTGAAATTTGCGGTCTTGACATATTTTCGTCATCGAGGGGTGCATGGCCCCTGGCCGGTCCCCCGACCCGGCGTTACCATCGGGGGCGGTGATCGTCTATCAGGAGGATTGTGCATGTCGCTGCAGGATCGCATCGGAGCGCTGAGAGAAAAGCATGCGGCACTCGAACGCGCCATCGATGAGGAGAACAGCCGTCCGCTGCCAAACGACGACGCGATCTCCGATCTGAAGCGTCAGAAGCTCCGCATCAAGGACGAAATTTTTCAATTGGAGGGCCACTAACGCGCCACGACCGGCCATTTCGGTCTCTCGCTGAAACCGGGAGGGATAGACATCCTTCCCGGTTTTTTGTGCCCGAAGCGCGGCGGGTGGCTGCCATAGCAGGCGCAGCCCGTGCCAATCTCACCTTGAGCCGATTACCCTTCCTCACAAGTTGCGTACGGTAATCCAGGAATGACGGCGGCGAGTCATGCCGCCAGTTTCTGCCGAGCCTCGGCAAGAATCATCGCGGCGCCCTTTTCGGCGACCATGATGGTCGGGGCGTTGGTGTTGGTCGAGGTCACCGCCGGCATCACCGAGGCGTCGATCACCCGCAGCCCGTCGAGCCCGTGAACGCGCAGCTGGTCGTCGACCACCGCCATCTGGTCGCGGCCCATCTTGCAGCTGCACGTCGCGTGAAACACGGTCGAGCCGTATTGCCGCGCGTAGTCGAGCAATTCGTCGTCGGTCTGAACATCCTCGCCGGGGATGGTCTCGCCGACGACGTATTTGGCGATCGCCGGCGCGGCGAACAGCCGCCGCGCCATCTTGAACCCGCCGATCACCGCGCGCCGATCGGTGTCCTCGGCGAGATAGCGCGGATTGATCGCCGGCTGCTCGGCCGGGTTTGGCGATTTCGCCTCGACATAGCCCCGGCTAAGCGGGCGCATCTGCCACATGCCGATGGTCATGCCGGGCTTGTCGTCGAGCCGCCGGATCGGCCCCGGGGCGAAGCTGCCTGGCGAGAACAGGCATTGGACGTCGGGGGTGGCCGATTCCTCGAGCACCTTGACCGAGGCGCAGACCAGCGACGAGGCATAGGTCAGCATCCCGGTCCCGCCGAACAGGTAGCGCAATACCTCGCCGGCAAATGGCAGGCCGCGCGATTTCTCGTTCAAGGTCTTGGCGCCGGCGACCGAGCAGGCGACCCGCGCGATGTAATGGTCCTGGAAATTCTTGCCGACCCCCGGCAAGCGCATGCTGGACCGGGATGCCGACGCGGCCGAGATGATCGGGGTCGCCGACCCCGGACAATTGCAGGACGTGCGGCGAGCCGATGGCGCCGGCGGATAGGATCACCTCACGCGCCGCATCGACCTGCTCCACGTGCCGTCGCCGCGCCCGTATTCGACGCCGACCGCGCGGGCTGCCGTCGAACAGCACGCGGTGCACCAGCGCGCCGGTGACGATCTGCAGGTTCGGCCGCTTTTTCGCCGCTCGCAGATAGGTGCGCGCGGCACTCTGCCGGCGCCGCCCGCGGCGGGTCTGCTGGACCCAGCCGATATTGTCGCCGGAGCCGGGCGGCAGATGGTTGACGTCCTCGATGATATTCGAGACCGATCTGTTGCCCGGCCTCGATCATCGTGTGGCACAAGAGCGGCTGGTCGGAGGCGTTCGAGGTCAACAGCGGGCCGCCTGCGCCGTGAAACTCGTCCTCGCCCGCGCTCCCAGCTCTCGGCCTTTTTGAAATAGGGCAGCACATCGTCCCACGACCAGCCGCGATTGCCGAGCTGCCCCCAATGGTCGAAATCCTCGGGCTGGCCGCGGACATAGATCATGCCGTTGATCGAGCTCGACCCGCCCAGCACCCGGCCGCGCGGATAGGGGATGGCGCGCCCGTTGGTGCCGCGGATCGGGCTCGGCCGTGTAGCCCCAGGTGATGGTCGGATGATCGAGCAGCTTCATGTAGCCGGCCGGGATGTGGATCAGCGGGTTGCGGTCGCGGCCCGCCGGCCTCGATCAGCACGACGCGCGTACCGGGATCTTCGCTGAGCCGATTGGCCAACACGCACCCGGCCGAGCCGGCGCCGACAATGACATAATCCGCCTTCATGCCTGGTCCCTCCGCTGTGATGCGAGGAGCGGAGCGACGAAGCAATTTCGAAGGATTGCTTCGCGTCGCCCACTACGACGTCGAATGTCTTTCGCGGCGTCGGTTCCCGCGCTTGGTTTATCAGCTGATGCCGAGCAGCTTGGCGGCGGTGCCGCCGAGGATCGCGATCTTGTCGTCGTCGCTGAGGCCCGGGGTCGACAGGATGTGATCGACCGGCACCTTGTTCCACGGGAACGGGTAGTCGGTGCCGATCACCACCTGGCCGACGCCGCTCTCGGCGATCAGATGGCGCATCGCCTCGCCGGTGAACATGATCGAATCGAAATAGAGCTGACCGTCCTTCAGGTATTGGGTCGGCTTTTTCTTGGGCAGCGGGCCGACCCGGTTCGGGAAGGTCGTGATCACCGCATCCGAACGGTTGGCGTAGGACGGCAAAAAGCCGCCGCCATGCGCGGCGCAGATCTTGAGCCCCGGAAAGCGGTCGAGCGTCCCCTCGAAGATCAGATGCGACAAGTGCGATCGTGGTTTCGAGCGGGTTGCCGATCGTGTTGGTCAAAAGGCCGCTGCCCTTGAGCCGGCCGCTCGGCTCCAATTCCCGGGTGCCGAGCGGGTGCATGAAGATCAGGATGCCGAGCTCCTCGGCCTTGGCCCAGACCGGGTGGAATTTCGGGTCGGCCAGTTCCTGACCGGCGACGCTGCCGCCGACCGACAGGCCGCGCAGCCCCAAGGTCTTGATCGCGTATTCGAGCTGCTCGACGGCGAGCTGCGGATGCTGCAATGCGACGGTCGCAAAGGCGACAAAGCGGTCGGGGGTGGCGGCGCAGAATTCGGCGAGCTTTTCGTTCTGGATCTTGATCAGCTCGGCCGCCGCGTCGCGCTCGGCGCGATACCAATAGGGGTTGATGCTGAGCGCCTCGACGTCGACCCCCTCGGCGTCCATCTCGGCGATGCGGTCGGACACGTTCGACCACAACAGCCCCGGCGCCTCGAGCGGATGGTTGATCACCGCCGCCGCCTCGGGAACGATGGTGTGGGCATGGACATCGACGGTCTTGACCCGCTTGCCGTTGACGACGACCTCGCGCCGCCGCCCCGGTTGCGCCGCTGCCTTGGGCGGCGTGCGCCGGCCGCGCACGCGTCAGGCTGCAGCCGACAAAGGCAATCCCGGCGAGCGCGCCGGTCAACAATTCTGCACCGATGGCCATTTCCCGTCGTCCCCTTGTTGATCACGCTCGGGCGAAATCTAAGCCGCCGGCGCGGTGCGACGCTACCTGTTTGGCAACCGAAACAGTTCGCCTCGGATGCGGAGGCCGCAACGGGCGGCTCGGCTGGACCTCCTCGAGCAATTCCCACAAACTCGCGCGGTGGCAGCGAAGGTTGATCCATGAACGACATCGGACCCCCTTATGTCGGGCGCTCGCTGCTGCGGCGCGAGGACCGCCGCCTGTTGACCGGCGCAAGGCCAGTTCATCGCCGATCTCGTCTTGCCGCGCATGCTGCACGCGGTCGCTCGTGCGCAGCCCGTTGGCGCATGCCCGCATCCGCTCGGTCGATCTGTCGCGCGCCGCGGCGATGCCGGGCGTCGTGCTTCGCGCTCAACGGCGCCGATCTCTTGCAGCTGCTGCCGCCGGTGCCCGAGGGCCAGATCTCGATGCCGAGCAAATGGACGACGGTGATCCAGCACAAATTCCTCAACCCGCAGGAGCCGCTGCTGGCGCACGACAAGGTCCGCCATGTCGGCGAGGCGATCGCGATCATCGTCGCCGAGACCCGCGACCAGGCCGAGGACGCCGCCGAGCTGGTCAGCCTGCGACCTCGAAGAGCTGCCGGCGGTCGTCGACCCCGAGGCGGCGCTGCGCCCCGGCAGCCCGATCGTCCACGAGCGGTTCGGCACCAACCTGATCGGCGCGTTCTCGGTCGGCCGGGGCGACGCCGAGGCGGCGTTCGCCGCGGCGCCGCATCGCCTGAAGCGCCGCTTCTACCATCACCGCTACGCCGCGGTGCCGATGGAGTGCCGCGGCGTCGTCGCCGCCTACGATCCGCGCACCGACTCGGTGACGATCTGGTCCTCGACCCAGGTCGTGCATTGGGTGCGGCGCGAGGCCGCGGCACTGCTCGGCCTGCCCGAGGCGCGGGTGCGCTGCATCGCGCTCGATGTCGGCGGCGGCTTTGGCGGCAAGGGCCATGTCTACCCCGAGGACCTGCTGATCACGTTTCTCGCGCGCCGGCTCGGCCGGCCGGTGCGCTGGATCGAGGAGCGGCGCGAGCATATGATGAGCGCGACCCATTCGCGCGACCAACTGCACGATGTCGAGGTCGGCTTTGACGACGACGGGCCGCATCCTCGCGCTGCGCGACGACTACATCGTCGATTGCGGCGCCTGGAACCCGATCGGCTCGGGCGTCGCCTACAACACCGCGGTCCACCTGACCGGCCCCTACAAGATCGAGAATCTGGCGGCCTCGGGCAGGATCGTCGTCACCAACAAGGTGCCCGAACGCCCCCTATCGCGGCGCCGGGCGCCCGGAAGCCGCCTTCGCGATGGAGCGCACGATCGACCTGGTCGCGCGCACGCTGGGCCTGGAGCCGGCCGAGGTGCGCCGGCGCAACATGATCCGCGCCGACGAGATGCCCTATCGGGTCGGCATGCCCTATCGCGACGGCGAGCCGATCGTCTACGACAGCGGCGATTATCCCGGCGCGCTCGAAAAGGCGCTCGACGCGGTCGGCGGCGTCGCGGCGTTCCGCCAGCGCCAGCAGCCGAGGCGCGCCGCGAGGGCCGCTATCTCGGCCTCGGCATCGGCTGCTATATCGAGGGCACCGGGGTCGGCCCGTTCGAGAGCGCCTTTGTCCGCATCGACCCGTCGGGCAAGATCTACGTCTCCTGCGGCGCCGCCCCGCAGGGCCAGGGCATGGAGACGATCTTTGCCCAGATCGTCGCCGATCTGTGGAAGGTCGCGCCCGAGGATGTCGTCGCTCGACCTTCGCCGACACCGCGGCGATCGCGATCGGCTTTGGCACGATGGCGAGCCGCAGCACCGTCACCGCCTCGGCGGCGATGCACCACGCGAGCGAGCGGCTGCGCGACAAGGTCTTCTCGATCGCCGCCAACCTCCTCGAATGCGCGCCCGCCGATCTCGAATTGCGCGACGGCGGCGGTCGGCGTCGTCGGCGTGCCGGGCGCGACGGTCAGCCTCGCCAAGGTGGCGCCAGGCCGCGCGCCCGGGCTGGGAGTCACCGGCGCCCGCCGGGGGTCGAGGCCGGCCTCGAGGAGACCTACTACTGGCAGCCGCAGACCGTCACCTGGAGCTATGCCGTGCATGTCGCGATCGTCGAGGTCGACCGCGAAACCGGCCGCGTCACGATCGACAACTACGCGGTGGCGCATGATTGCGGCATCGTCGTCAACCCGATGCTGGTCGAGGGCCAGATCATGGGCGGCGCCGCGCAGGGGCTCGGCGGCATCCTCTGCGAGGCGATCGCCTATGACGCCGAACGGCCAGTTGCTGTCAGCGGCTCGCTGATGGATTACGCGCTGCCGACCGCCGGCGACA
>CAWEEA010000004.1:0-205807 GCA_963807985.1 uncultured Alphaproteobacteria bacterium | reverse complement strand
GGGCGGTCAGGCCGAAGCGGAACACCAGCCAGCGGCATCCCGAGCACAAAGTCTACCCGTACCTGCTGCGCGGCAAGACGATCGACCAGCCGAACCAGGTGTGGGCAGCTGATATCACGTACATACCGATGCGACAGGGGTTTTTATACCTGGTCGCGATCATCGACTGGGCGACCCGGCGGGTGCTGTCCTGGCGGCTGTCGAACACGCTCACGGCGGGGTTCTGCGTCGATGCGCTGAGCGAGGCCCTCGGCCGGTTCGGCAAGCCCGGTATCTTCAATACCGATCAAGGCGCGCAATTCACCAGCGACGAGTTCACCAAGATGCTGCGCGATCACCGGATCGAGATCAGCATGGATGGACGCGGGCGCTGCCGCGACAACATCTTCGTCGAGCGCTTGTGGTGGACCGTGAAGCATGAATGGGTCTACTTGCGCCCGGCAGCCAACGGCATCGAACAAAAGCGCAGCCTTGGCGAGTTCTTCGACTGGTATAATCTACGGCGCCCGCATCAAGCGCTCGGCTGGCGGACACCGGACGAGGCTTACCGCGGCCAATCGACGGCGACGGCACGGGCCGCCTGACGCCATGCCGAGGACGTGCTGTGAATTTGTGGACAGTCGGCTGCGCCGATCCCCGCCTGACCGCGCCAGCGCGGTCCCCCATGGACAAGCCGGGAAAAACGCCCGCGTTTTCCTCGCCTTGCCCATAGGTCGGCGGCTGCCCACAAGCTTCACAGCGCCACAGCAACAAGCTATGAACTTGATTCCGGAAAGGTGAACCCATCAGCTGGCTACCAGCCTTAGCTTATTCTCCCCGGAAGCTGTCCAAACAACCGGGACCGTCGCAGAAATGGGGAATTTCCGCCGGTGCTTGATCTGATTTGTCGGTTCCGGAGAGGACGACGGTTGAGTGACCAGCGGGGCGCTGGCTTTGGCCGCCCTGGATGCGATCGGCCGGGTGATCTGGCATTCGATGCTCCAGGTTTTGCCGGCCGAAGGCGGCGCTGCCGGTTGCTGTCGGCGAAGCGTGGCCGGTGCCGGTGAGATAGCGGCGTCGGATGGAAGCGGTGATGGGGGATGGCGACAGCGGTGTGATGGTCATGAGCTGTCGAGCCCGATCGATGGGCGGCGGGTTGGGTACGCCGAGCAGCCGGCGAGCCAATGCGATATTACCGGTCCGGTTGCCGTTGGCGAACAGGCCCGTAGTGACGGATGCGGTAGAATCCGTCGGGCAGTACGTGGATCAGGAAGCGGCGGATGAACTCGTCGGCGTCGAGCGTCATCAGCTTGTAGCGGGCGTCGGCCTTGGTCCGGTAATCCTTCCATTTGAAAGTCACGCGCTCGCCGTCGAAGGCGACGAGCCGGCTATTGGCAATAGCGATCCGGTGCGTGTAACGGGACAGGTAGGCGAGCACAGCGTCGGGTCCGCCAAAAGGCCGCTTGGCGTAGACCACCCATTCGTGCTTGCGCAGTGCGGCCAGGCGAGCTTTGAAGGCGGCAGGCTCGGCCAGGGCGGCGTGGTCGGCAAAAAACTCCAGCCGCCCCGCTTGGTAGGCGGCGGTCAGCCTTTCCAGGAACAGGCGGCGGAAGAAGCGCGAGAGCACCCGCACGGGCAAAAAGAAGCTGGGTCGGCAGGCAATCCAATGTTGGCCGTCGAGCGAGAAGCCGCCGCCGGGGACGATGATATGGGCGTGCGGATGGTGGGTGAATGCCGATCCCCAGGTGTGCAGCACTGCGGTGAGCCCGATGAGGGCGTCGAGGTGCTTGGGTCGGCCGCGATGGTGATCAAGGTTTCGGCGGCGGTTTTGAGCAATAGGTCATAGACGACCGATTTGTTCTGGTAGGCGATATCGGCGACCGGTCGCGGCGGGGTGAAGACGACATGGAAATAGGGTACCGGCAGCAGCTCGGCTCGGCGGTCGGTGAGCCACTCTTTGGCAACGGCGGCCTGGCACTTTGGGCAATACCGATCGCGACAGGAGTTGTAAGAGATGCGCAAGTGGGCGCAGGCTTCGCAGCGCTCGACATGACCGCCCAACGCCGCCGTTCGGCAGCACTCGATCGCCGACATGACCTTGAGTTGGTCGGGGCTCACATGGCCGGCATGAGATGTATTAGCTCGAACTTAAGCTGACAGTCGTTGTTGGTTTCCGAAACGGAGCCGGAGGGTGGGCGCGGTTCTCACCCGAAGTTGGGACCGCGACCCGCCCTGCCGGCGGGACGGAGATCACGACCTATGACCCAGGACCAGAAGATTATCCGAGCGAAGGTTGGGCTGCTCGAACTGGCCAAGCAGCTCGGCAATGTCAGCCAAGCGTGCAAAATGATGGGGTACAGCCGCGACAGCTTTTATCGCTTCAAGGAGCTCTACGACAAAGGCGGCGAGTTGGCGCTGCAGGAGATCAGCCGCAAGAAGCCGATCCTGAAGAACCGCACCCCGGTCGACATCGAACAGGCGGCGGTCGAGATGGCGATCGAGCAGCCCGCCTGGGGCCAAGTGCGCGTCTCAGACCCTCAATGACCGGGTGGTGCCGTTCTACGACGAGCACGGTATCCGGTTGTCGCGCATGCTGAGCGATCGCGGCACCGAGTTTTGCGGCACCCAGAGCCACGAATACGAGCTCTATCTCGCGGTCGAGGACATCGACCACAGCCGCACCAAGGCCAAGAGCCCACAGACCAATGGCATCTGCGAGCGCTTTCACCGCACCGTCTTGGACGAGTTCTATCGGATCGCCTTCCGCAAGAAGATCTATCGTATGATCGACGAGCTGCAGGCCGATCTCGATGCCTGGCTGGTCGACTACAACGAGGTCAGATCGCATCAAGGCCGCTGGTGCTTTGGCAAGACCCCGATGCAGACCTTTCCTGACGCACTCCCCCTGGCAAAGGAGAAACTCATGGCCGCCTGACCACAACCAACAGCCACACCGAACCCCAAGCAGCCAACAGCGTCTGTCAGATCAAGTACTGACTAATACCGACCAGGGCAGCCAATTCACCAGCGACGACTTCACCGGCACGTTGCAGAACCACGCAGTCACAATCAGCATGGATGGCAAGGGTCGCTAGATGGACAACATTTTCGTCGAGCGGCTGTGGCGCAGCCTCAAATACGAGGAGGTTTACCTCAACGCCTGCGCCAGCCTCGCCGAGGCCAAGGCCGGCATCGGCTCGTGGCTCGACTTCTATAACCAGGAGCGCCAGCACCAGAGCCTGGGCTATCGTACGCCGCGCCAAGTCTACGAAGCAGAATGCCCGTGGATATGTGACGATCGGCGTTGCCGACCGGCTGCGCCTTCGCCCATATCCCCACCGGCACAACCACCAACCACAGGATTGATGTTGACGAGGAGGAACAGCAGCAATGCCACGACCGTCGCGACGAGCGCGATCGGAGCCGGTACGGAACTCGGCCGGGCTACACCTTAGAAACCGGCTCCGGCTGTCTCACGATCGGGGTCCACCTTACTAGGACCGAAAGATCTCGGAAATCAGAACGCTAGCGGGTCGCTTCGTAGTCTCCGAACGTATCACAGTTAGCCCGTCATACCGTTGGGGTGACCATCTTGATGGGGGGGACGGCCCCCGCTCCCAGCATCGATGTGCCACAACGTGGTCGTCTGTGAACGCCACATGAGAGGAGCCGTCCACTATGGAGATTACTACTATCGGTACGCTTGGGGCGGACCATCAAGCGCGGCGACAAATACATCCGCAGCCCGCTCACCGCAGGCGCGGTTTCCGTGCTGCGCCGCGCACGTAATCGACCGACCCGCGATGGCGAGTGGGTCCACGCTCTGCTGGCGCGGAAACCGACCAAACTTGCCGCGGTCGAGCTGGCCAACAAGACCGCCCGCATCGTCTGGGCGGTGATGATGCGCGGCGATGGCTACCGGCCTAAGGAAGTTTTGGGCAGCCGGCATAGGCGCCGCCAGCCCAGCATGTGAGGGTGAAAAGAACATGATGGCGAGCGGTCGAGCCGCGGATCGGGCAGACCCGAGTAATTCAAGGCGCAAAGCAGCGCGTAGTCTTGATAGGGATCCGATCAGCGAACTCCATCAGGGCCGGCAGGCGCCCACCCAAGGGCCGGACATATGGCTGCACCCGACCATTTCGCCAAAACTGAACTCAACCCCTTCGCAGGCAGGGGCCGTCCACATATGACTTATTGATATCTTTGGCGTCCCCAAGGGGATTCGAACCCCTATTACCGCCGTGAAAGAGACGCTAAATAGTCTATCAATGTCCATATAGGTGTTAGTTAGTAATTTGATTTATTTTTAAAAGAAGCGTTCCTGTCTACTCTTGTCCACCAGGATCCTGCCACGTATATTGGACATATGTTGGACACACGCATGAGGCTGTCCACCGGGTGGCATGGGCGGAGGTAGCTGTGGCGCGCACAGTCCGTGATCAGAATTTAGAAACGCGGTCGGCACGCGGCCGATTGAAGCCAGCGCCAAAGCCCTATTACCGGACGATCGATCCCGGCCTCCATCTTGGCTACCGAAGGGGCAAGAACGGCGGGCGGTGGGTCGTCCGCTGGTACGTCGGCGATCAGGAATACAAGACCGCAACCATCGCAAACGCGGATGACGTCGCCGATGCTGACGGGGTGGCGATCCTGAACTTCACCCAGGCTCAAGGGGTCGCCCGCGAAATGCGTGCGCGTGCCGCACGGATCGCAGCCGGCATGCCGGTCGATGTGGGGCCTTATACCGTCAGCCAGTGCATCGCCGAATATCTGACTTGGATGGAGCAGAACCGAAAGAGTGCAAAGGATGCTCGCTACCGGGCAGAGGCGCTGATCGTTCCGAAGCTCGGGGCGATTGGATGCGAAAAGCTCAGGGCGGGCGAGCTCCGCGGATGGTTACAAGAGGTCGCGAACACGCCGGCACGCATTCGAGGAGAGAAGGGCAACAGTCCGCGCTTTCGCGCGATCGACGTCAAGGATGAGGAGGCCGTTCGGCGGCGGCGAGCCTCGGCAAATCGCACGCTCACGATCCTGAAGGCGGCGCTGAACATGGCCTGGCGCGAGGGCAAGATCGCTTCCGATGATGCCTGGCGCCGAGTTACTCCGTTCGAACAGGCGGACGCCGCCCGCGTGCGCTATCTCCAGATTGATGAAGCGCGAAGACTCATCAACGCCAGCGGGCCCGACTTCAGAGGCCTTGTCCGGACAGCATTGGCAACCGGTGCTCGCTTTAGCGAACTCGCCAATCTCAAGGTCCACGACTTTAACTCCGATGCCGGGACCGTGCACGTCCGGGCGAGCAAGAGCGGAAAGGGGCGACATATCGTCCTAACCGAAGAGGGCATCGGGCAGTTTTCAGCGCTCTGTGCTGGGCGGGCCGCAACCGAATGGATCCTTGTCAAACGGGATGGCAGCAAGTGGCTGAAGTCGCATCAGACCCGGCCGATGCGCGAAGCCTGTGTTCAGGCCAAGATAACCCCGCTCGCGAGTTTCCATACACTGCGGCATACCTACGCTAGTCTGTCGATCATGGCCGGGGCCCCGCTCCTTGTGATCGCGACAAACCTTGGCCATTCCGACACCCGGATGGTCGAAAAGCACTATGGCCATCTTGCGGCCGACTATGTCGCGAGCGAGATCAGAAAGGCTGCACCGCGTTTCGATCTCGGGCCCGTGACGCACGTCATCCCCCTGCGGGGCGGCCAATAGGGGTTCGGGCTCGAACGCAACGCGCGATACGACCGTCGTCGAGGTCGTCGGCTGCCGACGGGAATGAGCTCACCGCCCGGGGGTTTCGGTCGCAGCTTCCGCGATTGGGCGGCCGAGCGAACGAACTTCCCGCACGAAGTAGCGGAGATGGCGCTCGCACACACTGTCGGCGACAAGGTCGAGGCTGCTTCTGGAACAAGGTCGCCGCGGTGACTGGTAGGCAGCAGCAGTGACGGCGTAGCGGAGCGCATGGTCTTGTTCGGGCTCGTCGGGATCTTGGACAAAGGCTTATCCCTCTGCGTCCGGGGACTCTATTTGTGGTGGCGTGGCGGCCCCGGCCGGGTGTAGAACGTAAAGCGAACATTGTCTGTTCGCGAGATCGCCATGACCGATTTTCCCCGCTCGCTGATCGAGTTCCAGAGCCGCTTTCCGGATGAGGCGGCCTGTGTCGCCTATCTCTTTACGGCGCGCTGGCCGCACGGCTTTATCTGCCCCGCATGTGGCGGGAACAAAGCCTGGCAGCTGCAAACCAAGGCGTGGACCTGGGAATGCGCTGGCTGCAGCAAGCAGACCTCGGTGACCGCCGGCACGATTATGCACTACTCCAAGCTGCCGCTGACCACCTGGTTCTGGGCGGCCTATCTGATGGCCACTCATTCCAACGGCATCTAGGCGCTGCAACTGCAACGCCAGCTCGCCTTGGGCTCGTACAAATCGGCGTGGCTGATGGCCACCAAGCTGCGCCGCAGCATGGTGGCACCCGGCCGCAGCGCGCTGGCCGGCCTGGTTGAAGTCGACGAGACCGAAATCGTCTGCCGCAGCAAGAACGATCCGCTCACCGGTGGCGGCGGACGCAGCCATCAGGGCAAGATCCTGGTCGTCGGCGCGGTCGAGGTCGAGGACGGCGGAGCCGGCCCCGGCCGCATCCGGCTCAGCCAATTGCCCGACTACTCGGCCGCCAGCCTGCATGCCTTCATCAAAACCAATCTCGCCCGTGGCGCCACCGCCAAGACCGACGGATGGTCGGGATACTCCGGCGCCCCCGGCATCAACCACGATCCGCATATCGTCGGTAAAATCGCCGCCCACATCGTTCTGCCGTGGTTGCATCGGATTTTCTCCAATCTCAAAGTCTGGGCCTTGGGCGTCTATCACGGTCTGCGCCGCAACCACCTGCAGTCCTATCTCGACGAGTTCGTCTTCCGCTTCAACCGCCGCCGAACCCGGCACGCCGCCTTCCGTTCCCTGCTCGGCATCGCCACCGCGCACCCGCCTCTCAGCTACAAGATGTTGATCTTACCGGAAGCAAAGGCATAAGCCGTCTTGGACAATACCTTGTAAAAGAGTCAGAGAGGGACTGTAGGGACATCATCGATCTCAAAGCTTGCCTGAACTCAAACACGACCTTTACATTTTCTTATTCACATAGGCGGCACGTTCTCGACAGCCATCCCGATGACCTCGGGGATACAGAACAGGCGGCCGAGAACCATGCAAGTTCCATCAGATCAATCCCCATTGCGCTTAGCCGAAAATGAAGACCTTAAGGCCCTCATTATTGATCTCATTGCCAACTTCGGCATAGGCAAGGTCACGGCAGAAATCAGACGTCGCCCCAAGCCGAGACCCAACGGACGGCCCAAAATATGGGATCACTTAGGTCTATTCACCCTGTGGTTAATTATCCAAACTTGGGCCTTACGTGAAAATGGACAAATAGAAAGTGCTTGCCGAGGCTTGGAGAAAATGGGTGGTCTAACTTATTACCCTGCAATCGGTAACCCCGTGATCCTGTCAACATCCAAACAAATCCGCAAAATGTTCTATAAATGTGACACCGAACTCGACGAATTTGAAACACGATATGCCCCTAATTTCTGGTTAGATCGAACGATCTTCGGATCTCTGAAGACGCGGCTTGCAGCGTATGCCCAAGATTTGCGTTGGTACGAACCGTTGTTTTGCACTCATGTGTCAATGGCGAGCGATATCGTTTTTTGCGAATTAACGTTCGACGGGATGTATAGCGAGCCCCCCGATGGGCTCAGCGATCGTCCAGATGTCGCAGAGCTTCAGGAGAAAGTAACCTACCTTAAAGTGGCGTTTGGTGAGGAAGAGGTGAAGGCCGCAATTAGGCGCCTGCCATCCAAGGCGATAGGGCATCCTAAAATGTGGTACCAATTGCGACTCTTTACACTCTGGTTCATAATACAGAATATTTTGCAACTTGAACGTATTACTGTAGACGGAGCTTGTAAGAGAATCGAAGAAATCGGTGGAATATTTGAGTATTATGACGAGGAAGACGACAAAGTAAGGAATCAAATCGTTTTTAGACAGAAGCGGGTCCGTCATTTATATTACGAAGCCGAAAGTAATTTTGCAGATTTCGATAAAAGGTATAGGAGTTTGGTAATTTCTAATTATGGAGGCCCTCCCTTCAAGCAACGACTTCATGATTTAGCAAGTGAGTTGGCCAGTAACAACACCATGATGATGCCGGTTCTCTCGATAGCTATGCTCTTCGTATTAGAGATTCTGAGAACCGAAGGAATTTGCCAACAACATTCTTTCGAAGCTCCGCGAGGAACTGTGAGAGTAGATACATCGCGATTTAAGTTTGTGCCGGACGGCAAGGGGCGATGGAATTTGCATATGCCAGGAAGTGTCGACGATGATGAAGCTCGTTTTGCCCCTGACCCGATGAACTGAATTTTGTTTGGATCGAAGATCAATACGGTCGGTCTTTCATTTGCGTGGCTCGTGCACCCTGGTAGCACGATTGGCCCGAAGACGGAGCGAACGTAGCGAATGGGTCCCGTTGCGCGGCTGGGCGCGTGGGCGACGGTGTTGTGGCGGCTGACCGAAAACTGTCCCAAAACCGGTGCGAAAAGCGGGTATAAAAGGACAAATTTGCCGCATATTTATCGTCCATCCTCAACCATGGATGGATCGAACGATGGACGCACAAACACGAGTAGCCGCTCACGTCGCGGCTTTCTGCCAAGACCACGGCATATCCCGAGCTCACTTCTATAACCTGCTCAAGCGTGGTGACGGCCCCGCCGTCATGAAGGTCGGGCGCCGAACCCTGATTTCGGCGGAAGCTGCCGTTGAATGGCGCCGGCGAATGGAAGCTCTGGCGGGCGCCAAGCGCATCCGCGGAGGAGAGCAGCCATGATGGAGCAGCTTCAGATGCTCCCGGATGGTTCGCGACATATCGCGCCTGAGACCATGCCGGCTGGCGAGTTCGCTGCAGTCATCGCAGCTGAGTTTGGATGGGGAGGGGCGTGATGTACCCACTGACCTCCCCAATCGCTCCGCCGCTTCACGGTTCTCCCGGCACGCTCCTGGCAGAGGCAATGCCCTGGAAGGACGGTAGGCCAACCGACAGCACTCCAGTGGATCAGAACGAAATCGCTGGCCTTGCCCGGCGAGCGTTGTTGATCAACTTCAAGACCCGGTCGGCTCTCAACCTGCGCAAGACGGGGACTTTCGTGTGCGCGGAACATTGGAGCACCGAAGTGTGGATCGCCTGTTACGCGATCGGCAGTGGTCCGGTGCGCGTCTGGCGTCCCGGCGACAGCCCGCCTTCTGATCTCGTGGCTCATGTGCTTGCTGAACTGCCGATCCTCGCGCACGACGCCGGGTTTGAGCGGGTGATCTGGGCGAAAATCATGACGCCGCGCCACGGCTGGCCGGAACCCAAACTCGAACATTGGCATAGCATCGGAGCCATGGCTGCAGCCATGGCTCTACCTCGCGAGCTCGATGAGGCGGCTAGGGTGCTTCGCCTCAGCTTTCAGAAGGACATGTCGGACTCGGCGCTAATGGCACAGATAGCGAAGCTGCGCCCAGGCCGAGAGATCCCCTGCCGCATTTGCGGCGCCGACGTCGGCGAGCCGTCGGCATCCCCGAGTTGCCGATGTCACCGCGATCCCCTGCTACGGAGGGAGCTCATCAGGCGTGACGATCCCGAGATTATCAAGCGTGGTACCGAATACTGCGTCCGCGCGGTGGAGACCGAGCGCGAGCTGTTGACAAAGCTGCAGCCTCTGCCGGCTTCGGAGCGAAAGGTGTGGCTCCTGGACCAGCTCATCAACGAGCGGGGCATCTCTGTGGACCTTGAGTTGGCCCGAAAAGCGCAGCGTATCGTCGAGGACAGGGTAGGGGAGCTGAACGCAGAGCTCAAGGAAGTGACCGGAGGCGCAGTAGCCGCTGCGACGCAGATCGAAAGGTTGGTCGCTTGGCTCAGGTCAGAGGGCGTGACGCTTCCTGGAAGCGCGGAAAGCAATGGGTTGAGCAAGGACCAAATCAACATCCTGCTTCAGCGCGACCTGCCCACCCAAGTTCGACGTGCCCTCGAAATCCGCCTTGAGGCCGCCAAAAACAGCACAGCTAAGTTTGATGCATTTGCCAACCGGACGAGCGCCGACGGTCGAATCCGCGATAACCTTGTGTACGACGGTGCGGCGAGAACCGGCCGATGGTCGGGCAAGGGCGCGCAGTTGCAGAACCTGCCACGGCCGCCGGCAAGTATGAATCCGGCCGATATCGACTGGGCGCTCAAATTCATTGGTGCCGGGTGGGCGCTTGGGGACATTGAGAAATTGATGCGGGCCCGGGGGCTCGAGATCATCGCGGCGTGCCTGAGGCCAATGCTGATAGCAGCCCCGGGGCACGACCTGATCGCCGCCGACTACAACGCTGTCGAAGCCCGGGGTACGGCGTGGCTCGCAGGTGCCGATCGGATGCTAGGCATCTTTTCGCGCGGAGAAGACCCCTACCTGGATATGGCATCCCAGATCTATCAGCGGCCGCCTGAGAACTTCGGCAAGACGAGTCGTGAGCGACAGCTGGGGAAAACCGCGATCCTCGGGCTCGGATACCAGATGGGTGCGAAGAGGTTCATGGAGACCTGCGAGAAAGACGGTGTCGAGATCACAGAGGACGAGGCCGAAAGGGTCAAACGTATCTACCGCGACACGAACCCGGAAATCCCCAATCTCTGGGCCGAACTCGAAGCAGGAGCGGTCGAAGCGATGCGACACGAGGGACGCGCGGTGTGGTGCGCCCGGCGCCGGATAGCCTTCGGCAAGATAGGCAAATGGCTGGTTATGCATCTGCCAAGTGGCCGGCTCCTCTGGTACCCACAGGCACATCTGCGAGAGCGTGAGATGACGTGGGAAACCTCGGGTGGTCGGTCAGTTACGAAACTGGGCGTCAGGGTCGTGTCCGTCAAGGAGGTGTAAATCGGAGCGGAGTTTGAGGTGGCCATCGGTCAGGCGGCCAGTGGTGGAAGTTTGGCCGGATCGGCGTCGATTAGCGGCAGCGTCAGCTCAGCCATTCCCTCGATCTGCATGTAACGGCACTGGAGTAGCCACTCATCGTTCTGCTCGAGCAGGACGGCGCCGATCAGCCGAGTGATGCTGGCCTCATTGGGGAAGATGCCGACGACATCAGCGCGCCGTTTCACTTCCTTATTCAGCCGCTCCAACGGATTTGTCGAATGCAGCTTGGTGCGATGCTGGGCCGGGAAGGTGATGTAGGCCAGCACATCGTGCTCGCTGTCGTCCATCAGCGCGGCGAGCTTGGGCCAGCGCGGCCGCAGCTGATCGGCAACATGGCGCCAGGTCTGATGCGCGGCCTCGGCATCGGCTTGCAGAAAGGCCTGGCGGATCGCGGCGGCGACCATGGTGTGCTGGCCTTTGGGTACGTGCGCCAAGGCATTGCGCATCCAATGAACGCGGCACCTTTGCCAGGTCGCTCCGAGCACGCGAGTGATCGCGTGGCGCAGGCCGTCATGAGCGTCGGAGATCACCAGCTTGATGCCCTTGAGACCGCGTTTGACCAGGCCCTTGAGGAAAGCCGACCAGAACGGCTCGGCCTCCGAAGGACCGATGCCAAGGCCGATGATCTCGCGCCGGCCTTCGGTCGTGACCGCCACCGCGATTATCGCGGCGACCGAGACGATGCGGCCGCCGTCGCGGACTTTGAGGTAGGTGGCGTCGAGCCACAAATACGGCCATTCGCCGTCGATCGGCCGGTCGAGGAAAGCGTTGACTCGTTCATCAATGTCCTTGCACAGCTTGGAGACCTGGCTCTTCGAAATACCGGACAGCCCCATCGCCTGGACCAGCTCGTCGACCCGCCGGGTCGAGACGCCGCCGATCCAAGCCTCCTGGATCACCGTGACCAGCGCCTTCTCGGCGGTCTTGCGCGGCTCCAGAAAGGGCGGGAAATACGAGCCCTGGCGTAGCTTGGGGATCCTCAGCTGAAGCGAGCCGAGCCGGGTGTCGAGGCTGCGCTCGCGATAGCCATTGCGGTAATTGAGCCGCTCGGCGGAGCGTTCGTGCCGCCCGGCGCCGATCACGCCTTCGACATCGGCTTCCATCAGAATTTGCAGTACCGCCTCCGCCACGGCTCGCAGAAAATCGCCATCGCCGCTCTTCTGCAGCAGCTCGGCCAGCGCCATTCTCTCATCGGTCATCGGGTCCTCGGTAGGCTTGGGATGGGTGTTACAACGCCACCTTAGCCGACCCTCCCCGGTGACCACCCGTCGCTCACGCGCGCGCCGGGCTCCATGTAATCGGGCATTGCGCCCGGCGCGCGCTCACCCTCGAATTTCCACCACCACCAAGGACGCTAACGGCGTCAGCTTTTATGGACAAGATGAACAGGATAAATGGTGCCGGCAGGATGGTTATGGGGGCAGATGGGTCGAGAACGCGGTTTCCGGGCTCTGCCGAGACCTGCTCGCTAACGCAATGTTGATGCTTGAGGCTGCTGGTTACCCGATCGTCCTCAGCGTCCACGACGAGGTGGTAGCTGAGGTTCCGTTCGGATACGGCGACGTCCGGCAGTTCGAGCAGATCATGTGCCAGTTGCCGGATTGGGCGGAGGGCTTTCCGGCGAAGGCCGAGGGATGGCGGGGCAACCGATACGGCAATGTTGGAGGGATCTCGTCATGACGAACGCTGTTCTAATCGCCGAAAGGCTCTGCCTTACCCCATCCGGGGATGAGTTCGTCGGCGACTGCCCGTGCTGTGGATATGAGAACGGTTTTTCTATTGTCGACAAGGACAAGCGAACCCTATTCCATTGCCACGCTGGCGGGTGCACCCAGCAAGAGCTCATCCACGCCCTTCGCAAATACGGATTATGGGGAAGCCCGTCTCCCCAAGCTGCCGAATTTCCGGGTGACCTTCCTATCGTGCATCCTTCACCGACACGGAAGTCCAGCAGAATCGAGGCCGCTCTTGAGATTTGGGGCAGCTCGCAGCCGGCGCCAGGGACGATTGTGGAGACGTATCTCCGTGCACGCGGGTATTTCGGACCCATTCCTATTTCACTTCACTACGTGAAGGGCAAGCATCGGTCCGATCAGAAATCGCATCCAATAATGCTTGCTGCGGCCATGCTCCCAGGCGATCCTCCCGAGATCGTAGGCGTACATCGCACGTTTCTCCTCGAGGATGGCTCAGGAAAAGCGCTGCTAACGCCGGCAAAGATGTCGGTAGGGAATTTACGCGGAGCCGGGGTCCCGCTCGCGAAGCTGGGTCCGAAGGTCGCGGTTTCGGAGGGTATCGAGACCGGGCTGTCGGTACAGCAGGCAACAGGGATCCCGACTTACGCGGCGCTTTCAACCGCAGGCATGAAGGCACTTCTCCTGCCCACCGTAGTGTGCGAGGTGGTCATTGCAGCCGACCCGGACGACGTTGGGATGAAGGCGGCGAAGGCCGCAGCACGACGTTGGCACGCAGAGGGACGCATTGTGCGCATTGCCAAGCCCCCCGGAAAGCTGGACTTCAATGACCTGGCAAGGAGGGGGCCATGAGCGACGAAGAGATTTGCACCCTCTTCGAAAATGCAGAAGAGTGGTCGCCGGATAATGATGCCGCTGACAATACGGGTGATACTGGTGCCGCAACGCCGAACAACTCCCCGCCGGCACTACAACTCGGTAGCGACGTGGAGATCGCCAACTGTGTAGCGCAGTTTCTTCGCCAACAACATGGCGAAGTCATCTTCGCAGAGGGCCGATTTTGGTACTACGCGGGGTCGCACTGGCGCCAATTCGACGACCATGAGCTGCGTCTGGCCGCACACCGTTACGATGGAGCGACCGTCCCAAGAAGCACGACGCCCGTGAGGCTCGGTTCGGCGCGGGTCGACAGCGCTCTTAACGAGATGAAGGCGGTTCTAGCACGCCCGAAATTCTTTGCTGAAGCGCCACCAGGAATAAACTGTGCATCAGGTTTCATCGCGTTCGCGCCAGACGGAACACCCACCGTACAGCCACATTCGCCCGAGCATCGCTGTCGGCATGTTCTGAAAGGGCGCTTTCTGATGGAGGCGAATACCCTCGATCCGGAGAAAATTTTTGAATTATGCCAGGACTTCGGAGATCTGCTGGCTCAGCTACTCGAGGGGGTCTTTCGTGGCGATCCCGACGCCGAAGAGAAGCGTCGGCTGCTGGCCGAGATTGCCGGCGCGGCAGCACTCGGCTACGGCACGAAATTGCGAGAGCCCAAGGCTGTGAACCTCGAGGGCAAGACTGCAGAAAACGGCAAGAGCCAAGTGCTCGACCTGTTCCGCGGTTTGCTTCCGCCCGACGCAACTGCCTCGATCACGGCGGCGAAGATGGGCGACGAGCGCTTTGTCGTCGGGCTCGTCGGGAAACACCTCAACGCCTCGGACGAGCTGTCGGTCGCAGACGCGATCGCCGCGGACGTCTTCAAGGGTGTTGTCACCGGCGAGCCCGTGACTGGCCGCGACGTGTACCGTTCGGCGATCACCTTCCGTTCAGTCGCGTTGAACGTATTCGCAACGAACACGCTCCCCAGCTTCAAGGGGGGCATGGATCGGGGCGTGCAGCGGCGCCTGCTGGTCATCCCCTTTAACCGCACAATCCCAAAGGACGAGCGCGTCGAGAACATCGGATTACACATCGCCGAGAATGAAGCCAATATGCTGCTGACTTGGGCTGTGGCCGGCGCTTCGCAGCTCATCCGCCGGCGCGGCTTTAGCATACCTCGTTCGAGCGAAACGGCCTTGCGCGACTGGCTCCTTAGCGCCGACCCCGTGCTCGCCTGGATCCAGGCATGCGTCGAGGAGATCGACGCGAAGCCGCCGGAGGCGAAGGGGGCAATGATCAAGAGCAAGGATGCTCACGCCGACTTTGTCCGCTGGGCGAAGTGTGAAGGGTTCCGCGAGATCACACTTCCCGCCGTCAACGGCTTCGTCCACCGGCTGCGCGCCAACCGCCCCTCGATCAATGTCAAGCACACGAACAGCGGCAATTTCCTCACCGGCATCCGCATTGTCTCGGCAGAAAGTACAGCCGACGAAACCGACTTCTTTCCGTCGGCCCCAGTGAAGCCTCGATGAAGGGAAGGTGAGCGCTGATCGCTCCGTAAGTGGTTGATTTAGATCACGCGTGAAGGTGTGAAGGCAGAAGGCTCGACATTTCTATATACACTTCGGATTATCAGCTTAGTCATGTCATTCTCGGCTTCGCCTTCAATTCCTGATAGGCAATTCCGCTATATGAATTAGTTTGGATAGAGTCCTTCACACCTTCACACCTAGCCAATTTCAGGGGGTTAGCGGCGAAGAAGGCTTCACTTGAGCTTCACCGACGTTCACCGGACCGGGACCGGGTATCTCGAGATGAAGACAAGCGCTCTGCGGCGCGGACCGCTCTGCGACCATCCGCGTGGTGATCTCACAGCCCAAGGCGGTGATGGTTGGGCAGTGATGGTATACCATCATCGGCGGCTCGATCGACATTCTGCCAGCGAAGACGGCCTCGGAGCCGATCGTCGCGATGACTCCCCCGACCAAATTATCAATATCAATTAGTTAGGGGGCAACTATCGGCTTTTGGGTGGTTCCGGAGCATCGGCGATGCCATGATGATGAGACTGGTGGCCTGCCAAAACCCCGCTGCCAGCCCCAGCTCGAGCCGGTTTTGGAAACTGTTCAGTCACCGCTCAGGTCGATAAAGAACCTTCGCCAAATGCTTAAGCATTGATTTCCCAAGCGTCTTCGGGATTCTGCACAATGTCGAGGGCGGAAAATGCGTGATGGTCAGCGCAACTCCGACAGCCGGCCCCGAAGGCTCCTGACCATTTGAATGAAATCGAAAATTAGGCTTCAGAATGGCGATCATCGCGGCCACACTGAGGTATCCTCACGATGCATCCTCAGGACCATCATCTCTCGTTCGGGAGTCTTTGAATCTAATAAGGCGCTGGACGGGACTGTCGATTACCCACGGATACGTATCCGCCTCACCGATGATGGTCACGCTCCTCCGGCGATCGCAGCTCAGTGCCGTCGGCAACGAGAAGCCGCGGGGGCGCCTTCGATGGCGGCCTGAGGTGACAGGGGGTCGGAACGACGAAGGCGGCAGCGAGAGACGCCATGCAAATGAGCCGCATCGGCGATGGCGTGCTCGACGACATTTTGTTCTATGACCTGCTGTATAAATCTCCGTAACGAACGAAACGGAGTTTTGGACTGATGGCGCGAGGCAAATTCATCGGCTATCTGCGGGTCTCCACCGAGAAGCAAGGCCAGTCCGGTCTCGGGATCGAGGCGCAGCGCAAGGCCATCGCGGACTACCTCAATGGCGGCCGGTGGGAGCTACTCGCCGAGTATGTCGAGATCGAATCAGGCAAGCGGTCCGATCGCCCCGAGCTGGCGAAGGCGCTGGCCCATGCGAAGGCGACGGGGGCCACCTTGGTCATCGCTAAACTCGACAGGCTCTCGCGCAACGTCGCGTTCATCTCGAACCTGATGGAAAGTGGGGTCGAATTTGTCGCGGCCGATATGCCAATGGCCAACCGGCTGACGGTTCACGTCCTAGCGGCCGTCGCCGAGCATGAGCGCGAGATGATCTCCCAACGAACCACTGCCGCCTTGGCCGCCGCCAAAGCCCGCGGGGTCAAGCTTGGCAACCCGAATGGTGCACGCGCTCTCCGCGGCCTCGGGAATGCCCATGCCGTCGCGGTCGTGAAAGCCGGGGCGGATGCGCGTACGAATCGCGTCCTGCCGGTAATCGATGCCATCCGCAGAGCAGGGACGACAAGCCTTCATGGGATAGCAATGGAACTCAACCGTCGTGGTATCCTCACGGCTCGCGGCGGCCAATGGTATGCAACAACGGTCAAGAATCTCCTCGATCGTGCGGCGGGCTAACTGACCCGCTGCCAGATGGCAACGCACATCCCGATCTCAGGAGCGCTTCGGTTGTCCACGATCCGGCGATGGCGACAGGGGAGAAACTGCGTGCAGTGCTCGACACTGACCAGAATTGGCACGCCCTGAGCCCGGTCCGGCACAGTGAAGAAGTAGAAACAGCGATAAATCCGTATGGCTAAGCGGCGGCCCCCTCCGCCTTTACTCCTCCGGCCTCGGTCGTCCGAAATCAGCGGGTCCCCTTGATTGCGAGACCTACCCGATATCTAGGAAACCCTAGAGGCTCCGATTACCGTTCGACACTGCGCTAGTGCGGGTGAAGCCTGGCACCAGGTGTCCTGCAGCGGACCAACCACGCCGCGCTTGTCAGCCAGGGTCCTTCCGCGACGTTGCCAAATCGAAAGCGCGGGCGCGCCGAAATGATGAGGGGGATCCCCCACTACTCTATCGCTGCGCCCGCGCCTCTGGTCGCCGGCCGCTCTCGCCGATCAGGCGACCAGCGTTACGCCGTTGGGGTAACTGTCCTCACCGGATCCCGTTTCGTTTATCGCGGGCCTTCGCCAGAGCTGCCAATAGGCACCCATGGAATCAAGAGCTAGCTACGGTTCACTTTTTGTTCTCATATATATTGATCGGCGCCGTAATCTCTGGTATGGTGGCTTCGAAACCCCGGCCTTGGGCTGGCAGCTCTCAATCAAAGGTCAGAAAAATGTCCGATAGGCACCCCTTTACCGACGAGGTCGGCGAGATCATTCAGCAGGCACTTGTCGACGCGAATTTTCCCACAGCAAATTTCGAAGCGCTGGACCACGGCTTTCGCTCATTTCTCCACCCGGCGTTCATGCCCGCGTGGGACCGGGTCAGGTCGCTTACCGCTACTGGGTGCCAACGAGAAAAGATCAGCCAGCGGACGAAAGCCGGTCTCGAGCGAGCGCGGGCAATGGGTAAGCGTCTTGGCCGGCCGAAATTCAGCGATGGTGACCGGGAGAAACTGCGCGCAGCCCTCGATGGCGGCAAAAGCTGGCATGCGGTGAGCATCGCGACACGGATTCCATACAGCACGGTCAAGAAGCACGCCCGAGCGCTCGGCTACGAACCGCAGCGCCGAGTTGCAACGTCGATCGCGACAGCAAAAAGCCCGCATGGTTGAGGGCTGACCCCTCCGGCTTTACGTCTCCGGACTTTGCCTTTTGAAAAGTGGGGGTGCCGCCGACTTCCAGGTCTATCTCCGATTTTGGAAACCGTGGGTCCCATCTGACGCGCCAAGTTCCTATCCCATCCCCGGGGCTTTATTTACCTTGATGGGTCCTCCCGTTACCTGCTGTTTTCGTCCTCGGTCCTGCGGCGACCGGCCCTGCCCTCTGGGCGCGTTGCCGATCTCCGCGCAGGCCCCACCCTCATAGTTTTTAGGACCTTTTTCGGCTATCCAATCGGGACGAAGTCGAAATCTTCGGCCGGCACCTGCTCGAAAAACGCCTTGTGCTCGCTCTGCGGAAATGGCCACAGGACCGGGGTGGGCTGCCGGCTGGTGTACCAGTTCTTGCAGCCGCCGACCCAGACGGTGCCGGGAAACGCGGTGCCGAGCTGGGCGAGGAATTTCTCGGTCGCGGCAACGGTGGGCGCCACCGCGGCACGGTGCGCGCGGGCTTCAGCGATCAGCCGCATGATGCAAGCGATCTCCTGGTCGAGACCCAGCGGCACCGGCACGTTGTTGACCGGCGCGAACGGCCCGTAGAGCATGAACAGGTTGGGGAAGCCGGGCAGCGCGATGCCGCCATAGGAGTAGACCTTTTCCCGCCATGCCTCGTCGATCGTCACGCCGTTAAGGCCCGTCACGTTCATCGGGCGCATATAGGCGTGCACATCGAAGCCGGTCGCGTAAACGAGCACGTCGAGCACGACCCGCGTGCCGTCCGCCATCACGACGCCGTCCGGTTCGATACGGTCGATGTCGCCCTTGACGATATGCGCGTTGGGAAGCTGGACCGCGGCGTAATAGTTCCTGTCGGATTTTGGAATGCGGGTGCAACCGAGATTGTAGTCGGGTGTGAGCTTTTTCTTCAGCTCGGGGTCCTTGATCTGGCCGAGGTAGGATTTGTACTCGCGCTCCATAGCCTCGCGCTGCGGTCCGGGCTCGAGGCGCCATCGGTCGTTTTCGTTGATGAATTGCCACAACCGGCGCTGTTCGCGGGCGTAGCCGCCAGGCAGCCGCAGCTTCACCCGCTCGCGCCAGCTCGAATACGGGTTCTCGCGAATATGAACCCATTGCGCCCGGCGGATGAACTGCGTGACCTCGCACCCGGCCCAGGCCAGCGCCTCGGTGATCTGAACGCCGCTGGCGCCACTGCCGATCACACCCCAGCGCTTGCCTTGGTAGGGGACGGTGTGATCCCAACGCGCCGAGTGGAATGACGGGCCGGCGAAACTCTCGTGCCCGGCGATGTCGGGCAGGAGGGGCTTGTGCAGGAAACCGGTCGCACAGATGAAAACATCCGCTACGTCGGTGTTCCCGCGGGCGGTTTCGATGTGCCAGCGACCGTCGCCGAAGCGGGCCGAAACGACCTCCTCGTTGAACCGGATGAATTTGGTGAGGCCGCGGTCGCGCGCGACTTTCCTGATATAGGCCCAGATCTCGGTGGCCGGGGCGTATTTGCGCGACCAGTTATAGTTGGGCTGGAACGGAAACTCGTATTGCCGCGACAGGACATCGACGAAGAGGCCGGGAAAAGTGTTGTCCCGCCAAGTTCCGCCGACCTCGCCGGCCTTTTCATAGACGGTGAAATCGAAGCCGGCGCGTTTGAGCTTCTCCGCCATGAACAGTCCCGACACCCCCGCGCCGGCCACGACCACTCGAAGTTCTCGATCCGCCATCACGCCTCACCATTCGAAATGCCCGAGGGCCCACTCAATACCTCGTAAAGATCGACGCGCTGGGCGCCGTCGAGCCAGCGCACGGAACCGTCTGCAAGGGACCACCGGGGCGCCTGGCGAGGTTGAGCTCGGTCGCCTTGGCACCGAGGATCCGCGATCCGCCGCAGCGAGATTGCTTTGTCGCTGCGCTCCTCGCAATGACTATTCGCCGCGTTCAGAGCTTGAGCAGGCGGCGTGCGTTGCCATTCAGCAGTTTCTCTGTGTCTTCGGGGCCGAGTGGCAGCGTCTTCAGCCATTCGGTGCCAGGCGGGTTTTCGGCGAACGGATAATCGACCGAGAACAGGATGCGGTCGATGCCCATCTCCATCATGCTGCACACGAGAGCGGTGTCCGAAAAAAAGCCGCTCGTCGTGATCCAGAAATGCTCGCAGAAGATGTCGCGAAAGGTTTTTTCCTTCATCGTCGCGCGCAACCCATGGCTGATGCGCCACAGCAGAAACGGCAGCCCCTCGCCCATGTGACCGAGGATGATCTTGAGCCCGGGATGGGCGTCGAACACGCCGCTCAACACGAAGCGCAGGCCCTGCGTTGCGGTCTCGACCGTGAAACCCCAGGCGGCACGCAGGATGCCGGGATGCGACTGCGCGTAATCCTTGTAATAGGCCTCGATGACCGCAGCGTGTGGCAACGCGGGATGGATATAGATCGGCACGTCGAGCTTGGCGGCCCGCTCCCAGATCGGCCAGAAGCGCTTGTCGTCGTGAAAGACGCCGCCGGTCATGCCGTTGACCATCGCGCCCTTGAAGCCGAGCTTGGTGACGGCGCGCTCCAGTTCGTCGGCGGCGGCGCGCGGGTTGGCGGTCGGCAACACGGCAAAGGCGGAAAAACGATCCGGATGGCGCTGCACCGCCTCATGGAGCCGGTCATTGGTACGGCGCGCCAAGGGCGGCCCGGCTTCGGCGTCAACCGCCTGCAGTCCGGGGATCGAATGCGATAGCACCTGCAGATCGATGCCGGCCTCGTCCATCTCGCGGATCCGCAATGCGCCGAGATCGTCGAGCCGCTCGACGATATCACGACCGGCGCCGGGACCACCGCCGAACTGCTTGACCTCGGGGTCCTGGTAATGCTCTTCAAGCGCGATGATGTAGGGTTTCTTTGCCATTCCTTCCTCCCGCGTATCCTGGCGCGTGCCAACCTAGTTCGCCGGGTCGATGACTTCCGGCTTAAGCTTCAGCGTCTCACGTTTTCCGCCCTCTGACTCGGCGAGCCGCATCTGCGTGAACAGGTCTGAGCTGCCAATTCCCCGCCCATGGGGATAGGCCGGCCTTCGACCCCTATCCGCCGGAATCTGGGACGGTGTCGTTTGAAACCAAGGGGGCGGTCGGGCGTCAGAGGCCTGCTGGTGTCGCGACCGGAAGCCCAGTCGAGTAACCGAAAACTTACGCGGCACAGATCAAGCCAAAAAACGCCGCCGCCGAAGCGAAGCCGGGAACCCTCCGAGAATGCGGCCTTATGTCAACGTGCCGGGCCGGGCGAGGGCAGCGTCGCCGCTTTCTCGACCGCGCGGTCCATTTCCTCGACCGTGATGAGCGGCGTCATGCCGACACGCACGACGCCCGTGGAATTGCCGACGAGCGACACAGCGGTCGCCGAGGTCGCGTCAGGATAGTCGGCGATGATGATGGTGTCGTCCTGGCCATGGGCGAAATAGAAAACCTCGACCTTGCCGCCGGCCGCCTCGACCGCTCGCGTCACCGCGGCCCGGCGGCCCGAGCCCTCGTCCTGGCGCAGAAGCCGAACCCCTTCTGCGTTCAAGGTCACTCTCGCTAGGAATTTCGGCATGGCAACCTCCCTCCCGCTTTTGGGAACGTGGATATTCTATGCCGGCTCACCCGGGTTGGGTGGCGGCGTCATGGGGTCGTGCCGTTTGAGTTCTCGGCTGATGAGCGCGCCGTGCTCGTCCGCCTGCTCCACGAAGGAGCTAACCCGCTTCATTCACCGGGGGCTTGAAACCGCAGTTCGGCAGCGCGGCGGCGGCGCGGTTTTCGGTGGCGTTGATAACGCGGGAGTTCGGGTTTGAGTGTGAAGCCGGAGGGTTCGGTCTGGGGCAACAGCCCCGTCGGTTGCGGCGGCAGTTTGGCGATCTGGCCGGTGAGCATGGCGAAGCCGGCCTGGTACGGGAAGGCCGTCGGCAGGGCGATCTTGATGCGGGTGACCATCTCGGTGGACTTGCATCGGAAAAGTGGAGAGTTCCCGATGAGCTATGAGGAACTCGATGATGCAGCAGCGACGGTTTACGAAGGAATTCGAGGAGGAAGCGGTCCGTCTGGTGCAAACCAGCGGGCGGTCGCAGCGCGAGATCGCCGGTGATCTGGGGATTGGGCTCTCGACGCTAGTCCGCTGGATCGGCCGGAGCCGGGATCGGCGCGCTGCCGACCCCGCGACGGCGGCAGAGCGCGATGTCACCGCGGAGCTGAAGCGGCTGCGGCGGGAGAACGAGATCCTCCGCCAGGAGCGGGACATCCTGAAAAAGGCCACCGCTTTTTTCGCCCGGGAGGGAAGTCGATGAGGTTTGCGCTCATCGATCGGGCGAAGGCGGAATTCCCGATCCATCGTCTGAGCCGCGTGCTTGGTGTCAGCCAAAGCGGCTACTTTGCCTGGAAAGGTCGGCCGGCTTGCCCCCGCCTACGCGGCGACATGGTGCTGCTGGCGCATGTCCGGTCGGCCTTTGCTCTGTCGAACGGCACCTATGGCAGCCCCCGGATGACACGGGAGCTGCAGGACGCCGGCCTTGCGGTCGGTCGCCGCCGGACGGCCCGCCTGATGCGGGAGAACGGGCTCAGGGCTCGGCAGAAGCGGCGGTTCAAGCGCACCACCGACAGCCATCACGCCTGGCCGGTTGCCCCGAACCTGCTCGATCAGAACTTCACGGCGAGGGGTCCTGACGAGAAGTGGGGCGCCGACATCTCCTATGTCTGGACCCGCGAAGGCTGGCTGTACCTTGCCGTCGTCATCGACCTGTTCGCCCGCCGGGTCGTCGGCTGGGCCACCGGCGACCGGTTGCACCGCGATCTGGCTCTTGCCGCCCTGGGCAAAGCCCTTGCCATGCGCCGTCCGGCCGCCGGGTTGATCCATCACTCGGATCGTGGCAGCCAATACTGTTCGATCGATTATCAGGCCGAGCTCGGCAAGCATGGCGTCCTGATCTCGATGTCCGGCAAGGGAAACTGCTACGACAACGCGATGGTCGAAACGTTCTTCAAGACCCTCAAATCCGAGCTTGTCTGGCGGACGATCTTCTACACCCGCCGGGAAGCCAACCAGGCCATCGCCCGCTACATCGACGGGTTCTACAATCCCGTCCGGCGCCATTCGGCCCTCGACTTCTCAAGCCCGGCACAGTTCGAAAAACAGGCCGACGGTTGACCCAATGCCTCTCCACTAAAACGACGCAAGTCCACGGTGACCCGACCGGCGACCTTGATCAGGCACAGGCGGATCGTGTCGAACTGGGCATCGCGCCAGAAGGAATTGCGCGGTGCCAGGTCGCGCAGGCTGAGCATCAGCCAGTAGGCGGCGGTGTGGAATCAAGAGGCGGAACTGGTTGGCCGTGGCTTTGTGGCATGAGGTGCGGTCGGAGGCGAGGTGCAGCTTGTGCGCCTTGATCAGGTTCTCGGCCTGCCCCCTGGCGCAATAGACCTTTTCGTAGAGCGATCCCGGTAGGCCCGGTAGGTTGGTGACAATGAACCGGCTGTCCGCCCCTTGGGGTCCGGCCTCGACGCGGGCGACGACGCGGCGCTCGACCTTCCAGCTTTAGGCGGCGTAGCGGAAATCGCCGTAGCGGCGGACCTTTTCGTCTTCGCCAGCGAGGCGGCCAAGGGCGGCGTCCTCGGCCAGCAGGCTGACCTGGCGCAGCAGCACCGGGTTGCCGGCCAGCCCGAAGATGTAGCCGATGCCCTTGCGCTCGCACCACGCCATCGCCTCGGGCCGGCCGTAATGGCTATCGCCGCGGACGATGATCTCGACCGCCGGCCAGCGGGCGCGGATATGGCCGATCACATGGCGCAGCACCAGCGCCACCTCGGCCCCGTCCGGGGTCTTGCCGGGGCGCAGGATGATGGCGACCGGCTTACCGCTCGTCGCCTCGTAGATGTGGATCGGCAGGAAGCAGCGGCTGTCGTAATGGGCGTTCCACAGCGCCAGTTGCTGGCCGCCGTGCACCTGGTCCTCGGTGTCGTCGATGTCGAGCAGGGATGCGCCGCGGTACCGCCTCAAAGCTGCCGCAGAACAGATCGACCATCGCCGCCATCATGCGCTTCAGCGCGGTCGCGCCGGGCAGGTTTTCCAGCCGGCTGATCGTCGGTTGCGAGCACAAATCATCGCGGCTCTCAGGCAAGCGGCCGACCGCCATCTTGAACGCCGGGTCGGATTTGAGCGCGTCGCATGAGAATACGGGGATTTTGCCGGGTTTGCCAGCGGTCAGCGGCAAGCCGGTGCAAGTCGGTTTCGACGGCGGCCGGCTGACCTCGGATGCCGGCATCTTGCTGCTGGCGGCGATCGGCGGGTTATCCCGACGGCAACCATGGCGCGCGCGAACTCCGTTGCTTCGGATGATCCGGCTTCGACAACCAAATCATACGCGAAACCAACGGTTTAGTCCGCTCCCGCCAGCCCTTTCACGTCACCTGATGAATTTTCCGGGCTAAGCCGATTTTCGCCTGGCCTCGCGACCCGGGCCAGGCACCGGAAGCGACGGCACGTCGCCGGTCTCGGCGATCTGGATCGGCACCAACATCGGCGGCGATCCGTCTCTGAGCAGTCCTTGTCGAAACTGCCGTCGCCACGTCTGCAGCAATCCACGATTGATCTCGTACCGTCGTGCCGCCTCGGCGGCTCCTACGGTCATAGATCGCCGACTGATCCTCCCCCGGTTTGGTGGACACCGATGCTAGGCTTTCGAGCCAGGAGGACGGTGTCAGATGAGTGTGACGCGCCGGATATTTCCAGAAGGGTTCACGCGCGAGGCGGTTGATCGGGTTGCCAGCAGCGGCCTGTCGGTAGAGAAGGTCGCCACCGAGCTGGGTTTGCACGAGACGGTGTTGCGGCGATGGGTGAAGCAGTTCTCGCCGCAGGCGACGGGGACGGTGAGGCGCCCCAGTTAGCGTCCTTGGTGGTGGTGGAAATTCGAGGGTGAGCGCGCGCCGGGCGCAATGCCCGATTACATGGAGCCCGGCGCGCGCGTGAGCGACGGGTGGTCACCGGGGAGGGTCGGCTAAGGTGGCGTTGTAACACCCATCCCAAGCCTACCGAGGACCCGATGACCGATGAGAGAATGGCGCTGGCCGAGCTGCTGCAGAAGAGCGGCGATGGCGATTTTCTGCGAGCCGTGGCGGAGGCGGTACTGCAAATTCTGATGGAAGCCGATGTCGAAGGCGTGATCGGCGGCGGGCGGCACGAACGCTCCGCCGAGCGGCTCAATTACCGCAATGGCTATCGCGAGCGCAGCCTCGACACCCGGCTCGGCTCGCTTCAGCTGAGGATCCCCAAGCTACGCCAGGGCTCGTATTTCCCGCCCTTTCTGGAGCCGCGCAAGACCGCCGAGAAGGCGCTGGTCACGGTGATCCAGGAGGCTTGGATCGGCGGCGTCTCGACCCGGCGGGTCGACGAGCTGGTCCAGGCGATGGGGCTGTCCGGTATTTCGAAGAGCCAGGTCTCCAAGCTGTGCAAGGACATTGATGAACGAGTTAACGCTTTCCTCGACCGGCCGATCGACGGCGAATGGCCGTATTTGTGGCTCGACGCCACCTACCTCAAAGTCCGCGACGGCGGCCGCATCGTCTCGGTCGCCGCGATAATCGCGGTGGCGGTCACGACCGAAGGCCGGCGCGAGATCATCGGCCTTGGCATCGGTCCTTCGGAGGCCGAGCCGTTCTGGTCGGCTTTCCTCAAGGGCCTGGTCAAACGCGGTCTCAAGGGCATCAAGCTGGTGATCTCCGACGCTCATGACGGCCTGCGCCACGCGATCACTCGCGTGCTCGGAGCGACCTGGCAAAGGTGCCGCGTTCATTGGATGCGCAATGCCTTGGCGCACGTACCCAAAGGCCAGCACACCATGGTCGCCGCCGCGATCCGCCAGGCCTTTCTGCAAGCCGATGCCGAGGCCGCGCATCAGACCTGGCGCCATGTTGCCGATCAGCTGCGGCCGCGCTGGCCCAAGCTCGCCGCGCTGATGGACGACAGCGAGCACGATGTGCTGGCCTACATCACCTTCCCGGCCCAGCATCGCACCAAGCTGCATTCGACAAATCCGTTGGAGCGGCTGAATAAGGAAGTGAAACGGCGCGCTGATGTCGTCGGCATCTTCCCCAATGAGGCCAGCATCACTCGGCTGATCGGCGCCGTCCTGCTCGAGCAGAACGATGAGTGGCTACTCCAGTGCCGTTACATGCAGATCGAGGGAATGGCTGAGCTGACGCTGCCGCTAATCGACGCCGATCCGGCCAAACTTCCACCACTGGCCGCCTGACCGATGGCCACCTCAAACTCCGCTCCGATTTACACCTCCTTGACGGACACGACCGCGCCCCATAACGCAAGCACCGGCCCCGTCGCCGTCTGACCTGATCTCCGAGGTGACCCGTCTGCGGCGCGAGAACGAACGGCTGCGGATGGAGCGCGATATCCTAAAAAAAGCCGCGCTCATCCTCGGATCGGCCTCCCGATGAAGTTCGGGTTCGTTGATGAGCATCGTGGTCTCTGGCCGGTGCGCATGATCTGTGCCGCTATGGGCCTGTCGGTTAGCGGCTACTACGCGTGGCGGACACGGACGGAGAGCCGGCGCGCTGTTGCCAATCGAGCGTTGCTCGAGGATATCCGCCGGATCCACGCCGAGAGCAGCGGCACCTACGGCTCGCCGCGGGTGCACGCCGCGCTGCGCCACCGTGGCCGACGGATCGGGCGCTCGCGCATCGAGCGGCTGATGCGCCACGCCGGATTACGCGGTTTGGCGGCGCTGCCGCGACGAACACGGACAACCGACAGCCGGCATACCTATCCGATTGCACCAAATCGGTTCGGCCGAAACTTCGTTGCGAGCCGGCCCGGCCAGGTCTGGCTCGCCGACCTTACCTACATTCCCACCGGCGAGGGCTGGCTCTATCTTGCCGCCGTGCTCGATCTGCGCACGCGCAAGATCGTCGGCTGGTCAATGCGCGAGCGCCTCTACACCGAGATCGCGCTGGAGGCGCTCAACATGGCAATCGAGCGGCAGCGGCCGGCGCCGGGACTGATCCATCATTCCGACCGCGGCATCCAGTATGCCGCCGAGGCCTACCGGCACGTCCTTGCCCGATCAGGAATCACGCCGTCGATGAGCCGCAAGGGCGACTGCCTCGACGTAAGCGTCAGCTGAGGACCACAACACCGGTCAGGCGGCGAGGCTGGCGGTTTGGTTGTTCCAGTTCCATGGGAGCAGTTCGCCGAGCCGGTTGATCGGGTGACCCTTGGCCGTGCGATCGATCACATCGGCGAGCCAAGTCTGCGGATCGAGGCCGTTGAGTTTGGCGCTTTCCAGCACGGTGTAGAGGATTGCGGCGCGCTCGCCGCCGGCATCGGATCCGAGGAACAAGAAATTCTTGCGGGTAATGGCGATGCCGCGCAGTGCCCGCTCGGCGACATTATTGTCGATGGCGAGCCGGCCATTACCGGCATAGCGGGTCAGCGCCTCCCAGCGGCTCAGCGCGTACTGGATCGCTTTAGCGAGCGCGTTCTTTGACGACAGCCGGCGGCGCTGCGCTGTCAGCCAGTCGCGCAAGGCATCGAGGATCGCCACGGCACGGTTCTGGCGCGCCGCTAGCCGGGTTTCGGCCGGCTGGCCGGTGATCTCGGCTTCGATCCGATAGAGCTCGCCGATCCGTTTCAGTGCTTCCTCGGCGATCGGCGACTTGGTCGATTCGAACACATCGTAAAACTTGCGCCGCGCATGGGCCCAACACGCTGCGTGGATCAGCGGCGGCCCTCGGCCGACCTGGTCTTTGGCGGATGGCGGTCGCGTCAGGGCGGCGTAGCCGCTGAAGGCGTCGGCCTGGATCGCGCCGCGAAAGAGGGCCAGATGATCGCGCGGTCGCTCGCCGCGGCGGTCGGGGCTGAAACGATAATATGCTGCCGGTGCCCGCCCACCCTGCCAGGGTCGCTCGTCAACTACATAGGTCCACAGCCGTCCGGTCCTGGTCTTGCCGTTGCCGGGGGCCAGCACCGCGATCGGCGTGTCGTCGGTGTGGATGATCGGCGCTGCCATGACATGCGCGCCGATCAGCGCGGCCAACGGCGTCACCCACCAAGCAGCGTGCCCGACCCAGTCGGCCAGGGTGGCGCGCTCGATCGCGATGCCTTCGCGCGCCAGGATCGCCGATTGACGGTAGAGCGGCAGCCCGTCGAGGTATTTGCTGACCACGACATTGGCGACCAGGCCCGGTCCGGGCCGACCCTTCTCGATCGGCAGATCGGGCATCGGCGCCTGCAGGATGCGCTCGCAGCAGCGACAGCTGAGTTTGGGCCGAATATGGCGGATCACTTTGAGGCGGGCCGGGATCTTCTCCAAGACCTCGGTCACGTCCTCGCCGAGTTTGCTAAACCGGGTGCCGCCGCAGCCCGGGCACACCGACCCCGGATCGTGCACGATCTCCTCGCGCGGCAAATGATCGGGCAGCGGCCGTCGCACCGGCTGGCGACGTTCGCGGCGCGGCTGATCGGGGACGCGCTGTGCCGCCGGCGCTGTGCGCGCCGCTTCGCTCTCTTCCAAATCTTCGAGCATCAGCTCGAGTTGCGCGATCTGAGTATCGAGTTTTTCCGACGAGCGCCCGAACTGCATGCGCCGCAGCTGGGCAAGCTGAGCCTTGTACTGTTCGATCCGCAGCCGGGCGCCGGTCAGCTCGGCCCGCGCTTCCGCCAATTCCGCCTCGCGTTCGGCCAGCAGGAGGCGCAGCTCGGCGATCTCTTGAACGGGGTCAGCAGCGTCCGGCATCAACCATCAGTTTACTCCCGCTTGCATTGAGCAGTATCGACATCGTACCCGCCTGAGTCACTATGTCGCGCTGTTCAACTAGCCACTTCCGGGGTCCAGCTGCGGCGTGGCGCACGCCAATCGATGCCCTCCAGCAGCATCGACAATTGTGCTGCCGTCAGCACCACCGATCCGTCCTTCGCCTGCGGCCACAAAAACCGGCCGCGCTCCAGCCGCTTAGCAAACAGGCACAAACCTTGCCCGTCCCACCACAGCACCTTGATCAGATCGCCGCGGCGACCACGGAACACGAACAGCGCGCCGCCATGCGGGTCGAGGCGCAAGGTGGTCTGAACCCGCGCCGCCAGCCCGTCAAAGCCTTTCCTCATGTCGGTGACGCCGCACGCCAGATAGACGCGGACATTGCCCGGAATGCCGATCACGACAGCGCCGACAAGACCCGGCGCAATGCCACCTCGTCGACCGCGCCGGTCAGGCGCAGCTTCACCCCCGAGGCCAGCTCCACCTCGATGATCCCGTCCGCCGGCCGATCGGTTTCGGGCAGTATCGGCACCGGATCAACCGACGCAGCGGCCCGTGGAAGCTCCTCGACCGGCGGGGCCAATCTCACCGGCGCAAACCCGGTCAGCTCGCCGGTACGGAACTGCCGGCGCCAGGTGTAAAGCTGGCCGCTGCTGATCGCGTGCAGTCGGCAAACCAGCGAGGGCGAGGATCCTGGCGCCACGCTCTGCGCCAATATCCGAAGCTTCTCTTCGAGGCTCCAGCGTCGCCGGCGCTCCGGACCGGTGAGAACCTCGCCGCGGACCTCGCGAGCCCTCGTATGAGTACTCCCAAGGTCCTCCTTATCGACCAGCTCCGCGTCATCCATTGCACCGCTGCCCGCAAAAGAGCGGCAGCATCCAGCTCAACACGCCGAGTGCAAGACGACCCTCAGCTGACGCTTACGCCTCGACAACGCGCCCATGGAGAGCTTCTTTCATACTCTCAAGGCCGAACGGGTTCATCACCGCATCTATGCCACTCGCACCGAGGCCCGATGGGATCTGTTCCAGTACATCGAGGGCTTCTACAACTCCCGCCGCCTACACTCGGCTCTGGGTTATCTCAGCCCAGCTCTCGCCGAGCAATTGGCGGCCTAACCCCGTCCACTTTTTCGGGGGAAGATCAGACTGAGCGAAGGATTTACGCCGAAGTAGCTGCCTTCACCGCCTCGTAGTCTCTACGAAGCTGTGCCTTCAGGCCTTCTAATGCCGGATGTCTGGATTGCTCGAGTAGCTTGTAGCCTTCTTCAAAACATTTGGCTGCCCGTCGGGAGTCGCCGGCCGCGCGTAAGATTGACCCAGAGATGCTAAGATTCAGAGCCAAGTCTCCTTCGTGCTCCTTACCGGCTCGATTTACAAGTTCTCGACAAAGCTCGACAGCTCGCGACGAAAATCTGGTTGCCTCCTGGTCACGACCGATGTGGCTCAGCAGCACTGAATAGTTGCTAAGCGCGAGCGCAAGATCTGGGGTAGCGACATCGCCTTTGGAACGAACCGCTTCCTCCGCAATGCGCACGACCTCGAACCCTGTCTCAGCCGCTTGATCCGGAAGGTTCAATTTAAACAGCTTTATTGACAGGCTCTCCAACGACTCGCGCAGCTTGGACGTATAAACAGCCGCATTCCTGGTCGAGAGCACACGAAAGATCGCTACGGCCTCTTTGCAAAGTCCAATCGCCTGTTCGGCCCTGCTGACCTGGAAATATGACGACGCGGCATTTAACAGTGACTCGGCCAAATCGTCCGAGAAGACATCTGGATTCTTTCTCGCCATTTCTCGTCGAAGCGAAAGCGCTTCTTCCGTCGCCAAAAGGGATTTGTCGAAACGTTCCATTGTCCAAAGAACTGCTCCTTGCGTAGCAGCAGCCGCAGCATAAGCAGCAAGATTTGCGTCGCGATCTGCCTCAATCAAGCCGCGGTACATGTCAAGCGCCTCGCTGTTCACAGAGAGAATTTTCTCAACATCGATATGCTCTCCCGTATCCTCCACCCGCCTTTCCTGGTCCATCAGTGCAACCGCTTGGTTATGCAACATCATCGCTAGGCCGGGAACGCGCCCAATGCCGTTCTCAAGGGCCGCTTTTTGGACTCGGACAGCAAGTTCCATCGTCATCACTGCATCGCCTCCCTTGCCAAAGTAAGACTGAAGTTTCGCGACTACGTCTAGCGTCGCAGCGCAAGCCGGGAGGGCCTCAACACCTTTATTGGCTAGCAGTTTCCCGAGCAGGTTCATCGCCCCGCGACTTGCCGACAACGCCTCATCTGGTCGCCTCGCCCTCAACAACATCCTGCTATAATTGGATAACGCTGTCGCAAGCTCATGCGCGTACTCGCCTTCTTCTTTTGAGTTGAGTTGGGTGAGAGTTTGGATCGCAATGTCTGTTCTGCGAATTGCTTCATCGAGGCCTCCCGACGTTTCAGCAAGACCCAGCGCTGACTGAGCTGTGATCAGCGCGTCGACCGCAGCTGTGTTGGCCGTCAATCTGCCGTATGCGACTTTGGCGTCCTCTAATTCCCCCTCGAACTTAGACGGGCGTATCGTCGTTAGCTTGTTAAGCATCGTGACAATTTCTTGTGTTTTGGTCACGCCTTCACGAATTTCACCATCTGTCATGGGCGACGACGCCAAAAACTGCATTGCGCTCAGAACCCTAACTGCTGTCTCCTCCGGACTTTTGTTTAGAACGTCATCGTCGACTTCCATCCTCGCGGAGGTCGCGGCTCGAAGTGCCGCGAACCGCACGGAAGTGTGAGGAAGTGCAAAGATGAGAGCCACAACGTCCTTGTTTGAAACACACTGCGCGATTGGGATGACAGCATTTTCAAGCTCCCCGTCTGCACTGGCACAGCCTCTTATTAAGGCGGGAGCAAATGTGCAAAGTTTGCCAGCGGGGACGAGTGCGAGCGCGAGGGCCTCGTCCAGGGCAGCCCGAAAATCCCTACCGTGAATAAGTCTGCGAGTCCGATTGAGCGTGGTAAACACGTCGCCAGCAAATCTCGGCAACTTATCGAGAACCAGAGAGGTTAGCGCCGGCACCTGCTCGATTACAGTTCCAGCGATCTGTTCCCCAAGGAGGTCCGGCGATATCGGGTATAGACAATCACCTCGCTCCGAGAGGTGCCTATACAAATATTCAATTCCGCGCCTTACGTCGGCGTAGATGCGAGACAACGCAATGTTGCTGCCGATAGGTAATGAATGGCTGCTGATGGCTATCTCGAGCAAACTGTCGAGGAGACGATCGACTTCATCTTGAGTGGCATTCCAGAGGCCTTGAATCAGCGTAAGCCCGGCAACGCACAGGTGCATGATGGCGACGCGCGGATCATTCATTCGCGCGACGTCGCTTGCAGGAATCTTGAGTGCGCGGGCCCAATGGCGGCGTTCTTCGCGAGCCATCTCGACGACAGGGGAGTCTTGTCCCCTAACGCCACGCACGTGAAGAAACGCTTCGAAGGCAAGCGATAAGGGGCTCCCGCCCTCGGATAGAAGGCGGTCAGATGGTGCACGCGATCTCGCCCAGTCAGGACGAAGAAGATCGATATGGGCGCTTCGGGCGTCGCCGAGATATTGTGCGAAGGTGTTCGCCGCGTTCCAAAAGAACGCTTCGCGATGCGCGGGTTCGATATCGTCCGAAATAGCTGTGATTGGCTTGCTATCGTACACAATTTGGACGTCTCTGCTCTCGTTCTGTAATTCGCTCCACCAATACCCCGCGCTCCGAGCAAGTGACACAAGGCGGATCGGCCCGCCGATTGGCGCACTGAGGGCGACTTTCGTCACACGTTCAATTTGACGAAGTCGACCTTCAGCATAGTCCACCACGAGCAGCGCGCCGTTGTCGCCGCGGCCTTCAAAAAAGCGTCGTAAACGAGCTTCCGCATCCTGCTCTCCATGCAGGTCCATTGTTTCAAAGGAAGCTCTAGGCACGATGCCGGCACGCCAGCCTCGGTTTCGCAATTCCGTCACAGCTTCGAGCGCTAGCCGCGTCTTTCCGTAGCCACTGGGAGCTGCGTACAGTCGTCCTGCGACAAATGGGGACCCGTCCGTTGCCCAGGATAGAAGGTCCGCTCGTAGCCCGCGGCTGTCATCGTAAGGGACGACTCCATAGTCCGCCACAACAAGCGCCGTCGGCAAGCGTCGAACATGCTCTGCTGGTAGCTGACTGAACCCGGTTACAAGATCGAGATCTTTGATGAGTTCGCGCTCGATCGCCGTCAGGCTGCGAGCCACGTTCCCGATCGACGTCTGTGTTTGATGCACTTTGACGTGCGTTTCGGTGGTGAGTTCGTCGATCGCCCAAATTCTAGTTTCGATGCGCCGGTGCCCCTCTGCGCTCGCGGCTTCCGCCGCATGCCTCAGCCAAGCTTGCGCCGCGTCTTGGAGGCAAAGTCGAGGGTAGACTTTGCAGAGGACTTCTTCCCGCAGTACGTTAAAGAGCGCTGCGTCTCCGACAGCCTTCTCAGCCTTCTGCAAGAACGCTTCGCTGAGTTGCTCACCAGCCAACTTGCCCAAGGCATATTTTGGATCGAGCGCTGCAACAGTCTCCTCCGGACTTAAGGAAGCTTTGCCAGCTCGACTTATTGCGGCCGCGAGCTCTTTGCGGGCGGCCCTGCCTTTAGTGCGCTTCCACACTGGCCGCAGTGCGTCCTCCAGAAGGTCCAGCATTGCAGCATTAAAGGTCGCGGCGACCCCTTTTTTGTCGGGATCGGCGCTGATCGCCACCCAGGCTTCATAGACCTCCTTGAACGCACCTCGTGCTGTCGTTTTCGAGTTGGTGGGAAGAGCCGTCAGGAGCCTCCAAAAAACCACGGCCGCCTTCTTTGTCGCGCGGCGGTCTCCGCCGACACGTCGAATCCCAAAGACAAGGACCGCCGCCAAAACAATAAGGAGGCCAACAAGTGCATATTTCCGACTAAGGGCCGAGCTATCGGCCGGCAAGCCCCCGCCCAACGTTGCCAATGTACCGTGAAGCCATTCTACAATTGTCCTGAGAAAATGCATGCGCCCCTCCCCAGCCAAATAAACTTACATTACGGCTGGTGTCGGCGCATCCTCCCCGTTCGCCGTGGGTTCGGCGAAGGTCGGCTCACCACCAATATCGTTGAAAAAGTCATTCAGCAAAGTTCTCACATAATATTGTTGTGTCTTGGTGGAGCTAATTAGCACCAACATCCCAAAATTTGCACGATTATTGAACCGTAATTACGCGGATCGGTCATTAGTTCGCTCAACGGCGACTTTTTCGACGATATGCACCCAACTGCGCCGCTCGCCGATCGCATCGGCAAGGTCTCTTTAGGGGCAACTCCGGGCTTATCGCGGTTCGCGGAGGAACCCATCGGGGTGCGGCCCGCTCCGTGGCCCTCGCAGACGCGTTCACACCGGCAATCGTCGGCCATATCGCTTCTGCTGAGGCTCGGATGGACCGCAGCACTCGTCAGGACCTGCTGCGGTACACCGGGGCCATTTCCGGACGCGGGCCGACTCCTGTGCACCCTTCGCGTTTAGGAATAGCTTTCCGTTCCGGCACGAGGAAAAGCTGGCGGAATGTTCCCACCCGAGCGCATCGTTTGTCTGACTGAGGAAACCGTCGAGACGCTCTATCTCCTTGGAGAGCAGGATCGCATTGCCGCCATCTCTGGCTATTGCGTGCGTCCACCCCAGGCCCGACGCGAGAAGCCGCGGGTTTCGGCCTTCACCTCGGCCGATATCCCGAAGATCCTCAATCTGAGACCCGATTTGGTCCTCAGCTTCTCCGACCTGCAGGCCGAAATCGTCGCTGCACTTGTCCGGCAGGGCATCAATGTCCACGCCTTCAATCAGCGCAGCCTCGAGGAGATCTTCGACATGATCCGCATGTTGGGGGCGATGGTTGGAGCGGCGGACCGCGCCGATCGGCTCGCTGAGGAGCTGGCCGCCGAGCTTGGTGCCGCCCGTCAGCAGGCCGCGCAAATACCGCGGCGGCCCAGGGTGTATTTCGAAGAGTGGGACGACCCGATGATCTCCGGCATCGCTTGGGTCTCGGAACTGATCGAAGTAGCCGGCGGGATCGACATCTTTCTCGATCGCGCGAGCGGAAAGTCTGCAAGAGACCGCATCGTTACTATCGATGAGGTCATTGCCCGCGACCCCGAGGTGATCATCGGCTCGTGGTGCGGCAAGAAATTTCGGCCCGAGAAGGTGGCGGCGCGACCGGGGTTTGCTCAGGTCCCAGCGATCCGGAACGGCGCTGTTTGGGAAATCAAGTCGTCGCTGATTTTGCAACCGGGACCGGCTGCCCTCACCGATGGACTGCGGGCGCTGCAGAACGCCATTCACCCGTAAGGTAGCCAAGCCCGTCCTTCTCCTCTACTCCGCAGGAGCTGTCCGATGAGCTTCACCATCCTGCTGCTGTCCCCAGATGCCGACCCGTCGTGGCCGAAGAAAATCAAGCAGGCCGTCCCAGGTGCTATCGCAAAGACATTCGCCGATCCCAAAGACGCCCTCGCCGAGATCGAGACCGCTGATGCGGCCTACGGGACGGTGCCGCCCGAACTGTTCGCCCGCGCGAAGAAACTACGCTGGATTTGCGCGTCGCGCCGGACTGGGCGGCGCGTATTTCTACGATGCGCTGGTCAACAGCGATGTCGTCGTCACCGGCATGCACGGCAGCTATAACGAACATCTCTCCACTCACGCGGTGGCGCTTTCGCTCGCTTTCGCCCGCCGCTTCGAGCACTACCTGCCGCAAAAGCGGTGGCAGAGAGGTCCAGGGATGATCGATCTGCCGACGCAGACGGTGCTGATCGTCGGCGTCGGCGGCGCCGGTAGCGAGGCCAGCAAACAATGTGCTGCCTTCGGAATGCGAGTACTCAGCATCGATCCGCGGGTAACGGAACGACCGGCCGGGCCTGTTTGCGGCGATGCCTCTGCCCGATGTCGATGCGAGCTTGAAGGAGATCGCCTACGTGCTCGACACGCTGAAGGCCGACGGCATCGGGCTGATGACCAGCTACGGCGACAAGTGGCCGGGCAACCCAGCGTTCCAGAGGAGCTGAACCGGCGCAAGGCGGTTGTCTATTTCCATCCGACGATGGCCAATTGCTGTTGCAACCTGATCCCCGGCGTCGCTCCGGCAACGATCGAGTGGCCGGTTGATACGGCAAGGGCGATTTTGAGCCTGTTCTACAGCGGCTGCCTCGTGCGCTACCCCGACATCCGCTTCATCTTCTCGCATGCCGGCGGCGCGTTGCCGGCGCTCTCCGGGCGCATCGCCAATTTCGTCGACCGCGACAAGCACGCTGCCAAATACGCGCCACACGGCGCCGTAGCCGAGTTCAACAAGCTCTATTACGACACCGCCAACGCCTCGGCGGCCCCGTCAATCGCGGCGTTGATGGCGATGGCCGACGAGCCAGATCGTGTTCGGCGGCGACTACCCGTATTTCTCGCTGGAGGAAAATGTCGAGGGCCTCGCCAAGATTAGCATGACCGCTGCCGACCGCCAGACGATCAACCGCGGCAACGTAGCTCGCCTCCTGCCGCAATACTCGATCTGAACAATTGCCTGAACCGGGGATTCGGTGCTCGACGCGCTGATTGAGCGCGGCCTAACCAAGCGCCGGTTTGCCGTCCCGATCACCCTGGCCGGCGTGTTCATCTGGCGGATTTCTTGAACCGCGGCAAAGAAGAACTATCTGACCGTGCGCGGGAAGCGCCACACAACGCGGTATCGGGGCGGAAATGGCTCTGACCGACCCGAAAGGTCAGCCGTCTGCAAATGCAAATCTCCGATCACATCCTGGATGATCTACTCCGAAAGGTTTTTCGCAGGCTGCTGGCGAGCAAGCATCAGATCACTGCGTCGCGCGGCACAGCGCGGGAGCTGATCGGTGTCCTGCTGAAGCTGAGGCGCCCACGGGCTCGACTCAGTCGCAGCGAGAACTCGCGGGCGGGCTTTCAGTTGCCTCGGAGAGTTTCTCTGGTATTTCTCTGGGGACAACCAGCTCGATTTCATTCGTTACTACATCAAGGATTACGAGAAGGAATCAGACGACGGAAAGACCGTATACGGCGGATATGGCCCGCGCATTTTTTGCCAGCGTGGGCATAACCAGTTGGAAAACGTCATCAGACTATTAGGTAAACACCCCACATCCCGTCGTGCTGTTATCCAGTTATTCAACGCCGAGGACATCGCGGGGAAAGAGCGCCGGCGAGAAATTCCTTGCACTTGCACGCTGCAATTCATGCTGCGGGACGACAAGCTGCATCTGATCGTCAGCATGCGGTCGAATGATGCATATAAGGGACTGCCGCACGACATCTTTGCGTTCACGATGCTTCAAGAAGTCGTGGCGAGAACGCTTGGCGTCGACCTAGGGCCGTATCAGCAGTTCGTCGGCAATCTCCACCTATACGACGAGAACGAGGTTGCCGCGCAACAGTACATCGACGAAGGGTTTCAATCCGCCGTCGAGATGCCCGCCATGCCTGAGGGCGACCCGTGGCCGTCTATCCGAACGGTAATGGCTGCGGAGGCACGTATCCGAGCCGGCGAAACCTTCGATGCGAATGACTGCGGTGTCGACGCCTATTGGGCAGACCTCATACGGCTTCTGCAAATCTTCTCGGCAAAGGACCCCAAGACGATCGAAGCCCTCAAGGCGAAAATGGTCTTCGGTGGCTACGCATCGTATATCCAGGTCATCCGCCAGCACCGATCTCGTCCGAAGAAGAATGAAGCATCACCCGCCGAGACATCGGCCGAACCGGCGATCGTCAAAGGAGTGTGAGTGCGTGTGGCCGACGCGGCAGGCGAGAGCGGACCAACTCGACGCGGACCTACAGGCATTCTCCGCGAACCAGTGCGCCTTGCCGGGAATTGCCGATCCCGTTGCGAGGGCAACGCTCGTCAAACAGATGATCGCGAGCCTACGTCGGTTGGACTACTGGCTCATCATCAGCACTCGGAACGTTAGTCCGGATCGCGCCGATCCGCAGAGCCAGCTATTCGATCCGGAGAAGGCGACGGTTCTCCATTTTCGAGCTGGTCGGCTGGACGAGGCGTTCTGGCTCGTCTTCCTCATCACTCATTTCGGCAAAAGTCTGAAGCATGGCTGGCGGATGCTTCGCGAGGTGTATTCTGGGCTCGGCGCAGGCCGCTGGACATGGGCGCGCGTCAGCGCTAACCCGGCGGCATTTCGAGCGTGGCTGCTTGCCAATCAGGGGCATATCGGGGGTGGATTCGGCAGCCACCGGAAGCGCGAGAGCGTCAGGGCTGACCTTCCTGGCGGCACCGCTGCCGTGGTGGAGAGTTACGTCGCCTGGGTAGGGCCCGCACATTCCCACGCTGCCTTGATGGCCGGTCTCACCCAGGCCGGCGGCAACAGTCCGGAGAGCATTTTCGACCACTGCTACAATGCGATGACCGTCACCCGGTTCGGTCGTCTCGGAAAATTCGATTACCTTTGCCTGCTCGGCAGATTGGGGTTCGCCAACCTCATTCCCGGATCGGCGTACCTCGTGGGTGCCACCGGACCTCTTGCCGGCGCGCGCCTGCTATTTGGCGGTCGGACGGATGCTCGGGTCGGCGCGACCACACTTGAGGACCGACTCCGCGACTTGGATGCCGTGTTGCACGTCGGCATGCAGGTGTTGGAGGACTCCGTGTGTAACTGGCAAAAGAGCCCGAACCACTTCGTGCACTTTCGCGGCTAGGCGACCGCTGCCTGGATTTGGTCCCACCCGTACCGACGCTTGAGGAAGTTCAACTGCTGTGGGCCGATCATCCGGCGGTGCTGCATCTGACCGACAACGACGCCGGACGAGATGCCGATTGACACGGCGAACCTCATTACATCCCGCGCTCGTGGGCGGAGCTTTGCCAGCTCCTCTTGACGCTCCGGCGGAACCAGTAAGCTCTCTGAGAAGGCATTCGCCTCCTTTTCCCTGTCGGTCACATCAGCGACGTGGCCGTCAACGAACGTCGACCGATCCCCGTGCAAGAGCAAATGGCCGATTTCGTGGAAGAAGCTGAACCAGAACTGATCATCAGAGAGATAGCGGAAGCTCAAGACGATCATGGCTTTAGTCGTGGACAGAAATCTCGTTGCACCACTCGCACCGCACCCCGCTGGTGCACGCAGAAAAACTATGGCAATGCCCACTTCGGCGCACAGCGCGCGCAGGCGTGGAATGACATACGTGAGGTTTGTGGCCTTCGTGAGCACCCGCATTTCGACAAGACATGCCCGCAATCCGGACGCACTCCAGGGCCGGCACGGCACACTGCTGGCCTGAATTTCGGCTTGCCGCAGCCACGCCGCGAGGGCACCGACCTTTGACTCGAATGCCGGCGAGGTCCGGAACAAAAATCGGTTCTGGAACTCTGCATACCGTTCCCGCCATTCATCGGGATCGTTGACATCGAAATAGGTCAACGCTGCGCGGAATGTATCCTGCGGTCGATCGGTGGCGGGCAACCAGCCAGATGCAACCATGTCCTTGATGGGCAGCGTCTTTAGCCAAGCCTTCGCCTGCTCAGTCGGCACGGCCTCTGCTATCCGCCGGAGGTCCTCATCAAACTGCTGCTGCCGGGTTTTCCAGAACGTCGCCGACCCGCCGACGCACCCCGCCAATTGGCCCGCTAGGCTATCGTCGATCGACACACTGCCTGAGAGCAGCCCGTGGACGACAGAGGCATCTCTGCCGATGCACTCGGCGAGCGCCACGGGCGACAGGTCACGCCTGTCGAGCAGCGTCCGCAGCGTGTCTCCTGGTTTCGAGAACCATTCTGGATGAAATGCTTGCTCAGGCATTGCGTGCCTCCAATGCAACGACCTGTATCCGGGTCACCCGAGTCCAGTCCATCGTGCCATCGGCATCGATCGGTGGTGTGACATGCCCTGCTTGGAAGACGAGGTTGTACCCGGTATGGAGGCGCAAGGACCGCTCCGAAGGCGGACGATCGATGATATCGTCGCCGAACAGATCGGAAAGCTCTGCAACGGTCGTTGCCGCGACGAAATCCGCGAGCCGGGTCGCCAGCTCACGAGCCGCGTCCTCGCCGAGAGCTGTCTTCGCCGTCCGGCGATTTTGGCAGATGCTTCTCAGGCGGGGTGTCGCAAATGAAAGCTCCACCCGATCCAGGTCCCGGGCCGAATTGGCAGATCGTGCGCGGCCGAGCCACGTAGGTGTTCCCACGACGGCGATTGCGAGGTTGTTCTGAGTGTGCATCATTCGCAGAGTTTTCTCACCAAATTCAGCGGGGGCGGGTCCCACCGTATCCAACAAACCTTCTTGTTCCATATCTGTTCCGAGGCTTTCGCGAAATTCCAGTCAATGACTTGATGTAGAGGCTATTTCAGCCTCAGAACCCGCCGTTCAGCACCGCATTCGGCGACGGCGCGTTCCGCCGTAGAGAGCGAATCGGTATGACCGAAATGGGGACATGAAGACCAGTCCCGGCTGCCAAGCCTGAGCGGCGGCTGTCGATCGGGTAAAAGCGACCTCCGTCGGGATGGGCGGCAAGGCGCTGTGGCCAGTGCGAGCTCTTCCACCGGCGGCGCCAATCTCACCAGCGCAAATCCGGTCAGCTCGCCAGTGCGAAACCGACGCCGCCAGGTGTAAAGCTGGCCGCTGCTGATCCCGTGCAACCGGCAAACCAGCGAGGCCGATGATCCCGGCGCCACGCTTTGCGCCAATATCCGCAGCTTCTCCTCGAGGCTCCAGCGCCGTCACGCCGCTCCGGACCCGTGAACCTCGCCGTGAGCCTCACGAGCCCTCGTGTGAGTACTCCCGAGGTCCTCCTTATCGATCAGCCCCGCGTCATCCATTGCACCGCTGCCCGCAAAAGAGCGGCAGCATCCAGCTCAACACGCCGAGTGCAAGACGACCCTCAGCTGACGCTTACGGCGGCAAGGAGTAAGATGCGCCGATTCTGGTCATTGGCAGGACCGAGATCGAGTCGCCGACGCAGACCCTAAGGTATGGACCGGCTGCCGTTCGCAAGTGAGGGGTGCTGTGGGAAGTCGCTGATATGTATCCGGCCTGTTGATCGGCGCGCGGGCCGTGGCCTTGATGGGAATACGCACGCACCTTTGATCTCATTAGCGGACAGACTGCCGCGCAGCCATTAGGGTCGCCAGATTCAGGGTGCGTCTATCGATCCGTTCCATGCATCTCCTCAATCGCGAGCTCGATCGAGACGGCGGCTAGATTGCCGCGGTCTCGAGGTGGGTATCGAAAGCCTTGTCGTTGCGCAGCACGCTCCAGGCGATGCGGGCGAGCTTGTTGGCCAATGCAACAGCGAGCTTGTTTCTGTGCAACCGCTCGGACGCAGAGTTGAGCCACGAGCCGACGCTATACCGGGCCCAGTTGTGCGGGCGCATCAGAAGAACCTTTGCTGCCTGGATCAGCAGCGTGCGCAGATACTTGCTGCCCCGCTTGGAAATGCGGCCAAGGATAGACCGGCCGCCGGTGCTGTATTGTCGCGGCACGAGACCTAGCCAGGCGGCAAAATCGCGCCCGCGCTCGAAAGCCTCGCCGCTGCCGATCGCCGCCACCATCGCGGTCGAGATCAGCGGCCCGATCCCGGGGACACTCATCAGCTGGCGGCACTTGGCTTCGGCCCGGCTGAGGCCTTCAATCTCACCGGTGACGGTCTCGATACGCTCGTCTAGGCAGCACCAGTCTTCATAAAGACCGCGGATCAGCCTGACCGTTCGGGGCGAAATCTCGTCCTTTCGGTTCTCCAATATCGCGAAGAGCGAATTGCGGAGGGCGCGCGGGCCGGTCCTGACGGCGATGCCTTGCTCGATCAGAAAGGCGCGAATTTGATTGATCGTCGCTGTCCGCCGGGAGACCAATCGCGACCGCACCCGGTGGCAAGCCTGCAGGTCCAGCTGATCCTGGCTCTTCTCTTGGACGAACCGCAGGTTCGGTCGCAACGCCGCTTCGGCAATTGCCTCGGCATCGTTGTAGTCGTTCTTTTGCCCTTTCACGAAGGGCTTGACGTAGATCGCCGGGATAATCCGCGGCTCGTGTCCCAATCCACGCAGCGTCCTGCTGACATAGTGCGCGCTCAAACAGGCTTCCATGCCGACGATGCACGGCGGCAGCTTCTCGAAGGCGTCTTTGAGAGCCAGTCGCCTGATCCTCCTGCGGAAGGCAATCTTCCCATCGGCGGCAAACCCGACGAGGTGAAACACGTCCTTGCCGATGTCGACGCCGACGACCATCGGTGACGATATGTTGGACTCCGTCCGGGGCTTCATGGCTGCTTCTCCTGCTCAACGTTGCTAACCATCAAAGGCTAGCCCAGCTGGGAAAGCAGCCGGTCCATCCCATTAGCGGTCGCTCCTCTGACGGTAGGAGATGCCCCTTAATGTCGTTGCCATCGCCAGGGTACGACGGCGAAATCGGGTGCAGGCCGTGGAAGAACGCATTTGCAGAGGACGGTGGGCCGGCCTCCGCAGTCAGATTGTGGCAGGGTCTGCGAGTGATCCAGGCACTCAGGCCCGGATCGCCTGCAGCAGTGGTCCGACACCAATGATCGCGATCACCCGCTTGATGTTGTAGGCCAGGACGTGGAGGCTCATTTCGGTGCTGACCCGGTTCAAGGTGCGGGTTAAGAAGTGGGTCGAGCCCATCCAGGCCTTGATGGTGCCGAACGGGTGCTCGACGGTTTGCCGGCGCACGCCCATGGCCTCCGGCATCCGATCGAGCCGGGCTTGCATCGCGTCGAGGACACCTTCGTGTTTCCAGCGCTTGATCCGTTTTAGCTTGTCCGGCGTACACTTGGGCTTGAGCGGATAGCTGAAGCACGCAGTCAGATGGCGGTACTGGTCGATGTCGCCGCGGCGGTCCGATCGGACAAGCCCTCTCGTGAGGTGTTCGCCGGCCGGGCAGGTGTAATGGTCGTTCTCGGCGTCGTAGACGAAGTCCTGCCGCGTGAAGAGGCCGCGCTTGGCGCTGCTTGATGTCAATGTCTTTGGTATAAAGGGCAGCACGCCGGTGTTCTCGCAGGCCAATACCTGGTCGCCGTTGAAATAGCCCCGATCGGCCAGCACCGTGATCTCCTCGTTTCCCGTCGCCTCCTGCGCCTTGAGCGCCATCGGTACGAGTTGGGTTCGGTCATGGCCCAGATTGGTCACCTCGTGCGCCACGATCAGGTGGTGCTCGACGTCGACGGCGGTCTGCACATTGTAGCCGACAATGCCGGTGCCTTTGCCGCTGGTTGCCATTGCGCGAGCATCTGGATCGGTCAGCGAGATCTGCCGATCCGGTGCGGCCTGAACGGCGATCTCCATCTCTCGCAGGTGCTGCATCTGTTGCTTAAGGCGGGCGAGCTTGTCCTTTAGCCGCAGCAATTTGGCTTCGGCGACCTCGCCCTCTTGCCGATCGGCGGTGTCCAGTGCCGATAAGTAGCGTGCGATACTGGCTTCGACCTGCTCCATACGACGCTGGATCGCACCATGCGTGCAGTTCTTGTCCCGAGTGTTCACCGCCTTGAACCGGCTACCGTCGATCGCGATCACGGTCTCGGAGAACAAGTCCAGCCGTCGGCAAAGCATGACGAACTGGCGGCAGGTCGCCCTGATCGCTGGCTCGTTGTCCTTGCGGAAATCGGCTAGCGACAGCCCGAGCGCTCTACAGTTACAGGTTGGTCGGCGAGCCAATTTTGGATTGGGGGGCAGAGTTCTACAAAATGAGGACGGTGTACTCGATCCGGTTAATCGACGCGGCAGCGTCGTCGACGAGCCCGCGCTGGTTGCCGCACTCGCCGAAGGGCGTCTGGGTGGAGCGGGGCTGGACGTGTTTGGCGCACGAGCCCGACGTTTCGAAGGCGCTTTGGGGACATAGACAACGTCGTGCTCCAGCCGCGCTCAGGCGAGCGCGACGGTCGAGACGCGCCGAGCCATGGCCGACCTCGTCCTCGCCAATCTCGTCGCCCACTTTGCAGGACGGGAACTAGCTAGTGACGCCTGTCGTTTGAGTAGTAGCCCTGACCGGACGCTCCCGTTTTTTCCCTGGCTGACGCCTCTGCCATGAACTAGCAACGACCGGTTGGGGGCAGGAAGACCAGTTGCCGGCGCCCAGGGACCGAGCGCCCTCTGTCGGCTCGGTCAGGCGACCTTCGCCGGGACGGACGATGAGGGGCGAGACGCGCCGAAACCGGCCGTTTATCGAGGGCGGTCCTTCTGCCCGAGACGATCTTCACGGTTGCTTGATTATCGACGGGGTACGCTTTAAAATTTTTCGCGATCGACGTCGGCGCGAGGAAACGAATGCCCGGCCTAGAAGAGTTGATCGACCGTTCCATTGGCGGAACGTCGGCCCCCGATCTCGCGAAGGCGGGACCGGCGAGCACTCGGCTAGTTAGCTATCTGGGGGAAGAAGCACGAGCAAACTCCTTCATAGCGTCTAATTTTTGGAAAGCGCTGATTGCTTCAAATTATTTCCCTGACAATAACTTTTTTGGACTCAACCACCAGATTTTGTCAGCTAGTGAAAAAATTATAGTATTTAGCTCTACTCGCAACCGTTTTGATTTGGTCATATACAGCCCCTTGCCACGAGGGGCAGAAGGCTTTCAAGTTCAAACCAACGCCCACGAAATCGCCGACGGATGGATCGCCTGGAGCAGGCAAATTCCTGGGCGTTTGGATCCCGTGATGTGGAATCCTCAACTAGCGGTCGAGGCATTATCACTGGGCAAGTTCGGCATGGTGTTGCTCGCTCGTCCGCCGATGACGCCGGTCGCCACCCCCGATCCGCCAGCCCAGATTCAATGCCCCGCCGGAAACTCAACGGCCGGCGCGGTAGCGCAGCGCCGCGGGAAGGACGGCGTGACAGGGGCGCTTCACGGCATTCGGAGTAATACAGGGGTTATACATACATCGGTTACGGTAGACGGGACCACCGGGGCGGTCGCTGCCACAGATCCTATCTCTGATTCCTGCTTCATCGAAGTTGATCCCACACCCAGCGTGGGGACGACCGCATACAGAGTTATGCGCAATATGCTACCCCGAGGTAAGCAGCCAGCCAACTTTGGTCGGGGGAGTTCAAAGACTCTTCAGTCTACGACAATATGTGGTTGGGCAGTAGAACTGCCCCAGTTAAACCTGTACCGCCAGGACAAAGTATATACGACCAATGATCTAAGTAGGGGCGATTCCGGATCAGCGCTGGTAACTTCCGATGGATTTATCATTGGATTCGCCTTCGAGGAAGCGACGACCAAAAACACGACTGACCCGTCTAGCTGGATTTGGGCACACTCCGTAGTTGAAGCTCTTGATCTCACCATTAAGTAGATGGGTGCTGCCATGACAGGAAATTGGTTCAGAAACCTTGTAGCCGGGCGCCCACAGGCTCTCTTAGAACAAATGATTAGTTTAGAGGGATCGACATGTCGTATTCTGGAGCGAGATCGCGAGTATGTGCGGGTCCGCTTAAATACACTCAAGCTTGCCCACGGTCGAAAGGGGACTTACAAGTATTTTGGGTGCGTATACAGCGAATTTCGGGCTGTGGATTTGCGGCTTGGAGAAGCCGTTTACCATAGAGTTACCATTCCTGATTACCTAAAAGGAATCGACGAATCTAGCCTAGACCGTGTTTTAGTTAAAGATATTATTTTGCTTGATACAATACCATATCGCGGTGATCTCAGCTTTCAATTAGGTCTTTTTTCGATCCCAACGGTCGATGGCGATTTAGTCGGACCGTACCTTGAGTTTTTGACTGACGTCGCTGATCAAACTGGCGTTGGGCCCATGGCGAAGACCGCATTGGGCTATGTTCAACCACTGCAGAAGGGTTTCGACTTACTGTGCGGTGCTCACAAGGGAATCCGTCTGGAGGTGGGGATAGACAAAAGTTTCGAAAACGTCTCCACAGGCACGCACGTGCTGTGTCGCGGTGACTTGAGTTCCCGACGGCCTCTGAAGCTGAGCGAGAGTGGCGCCTTATTGGATGCCAAGAGAAATACAATAGACGGTATCCCGTATGTCATCTACAGTATAGAGGCTACAAAAAGAAATAGCAGGTGGAAAATTCATGAAGTAAAGGAAGCACATGATGCGCTAATGATTTTGGCCAGAATGGGCGAGACTAAGATAATAAGAGAGCGTGCACTTCCTCATTTTCAAGAAGTGCTTCGTGCAAGCCCTGATTTGATTTCAGAGGACGCTGAATTGCTAGGAGAGGAGGAAGAGCGCCGGTATAGTGGTCCTCCCGGGGAGCGTCGTCAGGACAGCCATGGCGAGTTCGTCCCCTGGACTCTGGACGACCTCGAATCCGCCGTCGATGTCTTGAAGGCGGACCAAGGGATAGGAGCCGCCACAGCTAGGCGCGCCGACCAACCGCCGGTTTGAGCATCCACAAATATGCGTAGGATTTTTTTTGAAGGCTCCTACACCGAAGTGTCGGACGTGGCCGGCGGCAAAGGTCCGCTCTCCATTCAGCTAAGTTGATCCCGGCAGGTACAGCGAACGGCAGTTATGGGGGGCATGAAGACCAGTTCCCGCGGCCAAGTCTGAACGGCGGCCGTCGGTTGGGTGATGAGACCTCCGCCGGGATGGGCCGAAAGGAGGAAGATGCGCGCCGCAAGCGGCCGTTCGCCCGCGGTCAGTATGGCGGGAAGCTGTCGCATCGGAGTACTTGAGCGACGTCCGAGCGCAACATTTGCCAAAATGTGGATTATGTTAGCGGCAGCTCACCGGCTGGTGCCACACGCAAGTCGTGGAGGGGGCAATGTTGAAGACACGCCTGTGCGAACTCCTCGGCCTCGATGTGCCGATCATCCTGGCGCCGATGGGTACGTGCACATCGGCTGAGCTCGCCGCCGCTGTATCCAACGAGGGAGGGTTGGGCGGCATCGGATCGCTGTTTCGGCCCACCTCAAACGTCAAGCGCGACATCGATGTGGTAAAAACGCTGACCAACCGGGCGTTTGCGGTAAACCACATCCCGCAAGCCCTGGATGCGGAGGCGTTTCGCTACACGTTGGAGGCGCGGCCGCGCGTTATCTCGTTCACGCTCGGCGATCCCGGCGATCTGGTCCAGCAGGCTCGCAATGTTGGTGCGCGCGTGATGGTGCAGGTAACGACCGTCGCTCAGGCGGTCCAGGCGGCAGAACGAGGCGTCGATGTGATCATCGCACAGGGCGGTGAGTCGGGTGGCTATTGCGGCGACGTCAGCACGTTGACGCTGGTGCCTCAAGTGGTCGACGCCGTGTCGCCGATCCCCGTCGTCGCCTCCGGTGGCATCTTCGACGGACGCGGCATCGCGGCGGCGTTGATGCTGGGCGCGGTCGGCGTCAACCTCGGCACGCGATTTATCGCCTCGAAGGAGGCTCCCGGCTCGGAGGAATGGAAGCAAGCGATCGTCCGCGCCAAGTCGGAGGATTCGATAAAAGTCGAAGTTCTCAACGATATCAGTCCGGTGCCGGGTGCCGTCGGGTTTGGCACGGTTCTGCGCTCGTTACCCACACCATTTCTCGACGAATGGAGCGGCAAACGCGAGGAGGCGCGCCGCGACCGCGACCGCCTGAGGGGCGAAATCCTGGCGACGCACCAAGCCGGCCGACCGCACGAAACATTACTCACTGCCGGGCAGACCGCGGGAGGCATCAAGGAAATCCTGTCGGTGGCCGAGATCATGCGGCGTCTTATGACCGAAACCGAAGCGGCGCTGTCGCGGGCCAGGGTCTTTTCCTGAGACCGCAGCGCATTACTTTTCGTCGCAGGCAAGCTAAACACCGAGCAGGGTTCGACCCAATGCTGTCAGTGCGCGGAGCTGGTGCACCGGCTATTCCGGCCGTCCCCTTCAGTACACTCCGCTACCTTCGCGCACCTGCGATCCGATACTCCGCCTCCGCCTCGACAGGCCCGCCCCTGTCGGCGAGGTCGCGCCGCACTTCCTCCCGCACGGCACGGCGTACCTCCTCCGGCAGCTCCGCAAGTGCCTGGCCGGTGGAAGCCCCTCCGCGTTCGGCGGGCCGTAATAGGCATCGAATGAAGGCAGCACGAAGGTGTGCCTTACGGTATCGGTCTCGAAGTCGGCTAGGCCGGCCTGATCGAACAGAGACCGCAGGTGCGACGCTTCGCCTAGCGCGAACGTCCGCGCAACGGCCGCGGCCAGACTTGGCGTATGTCGGGCGATAATTTCGTTGATCTGATGGTTGTAGGAGCGCTCGACGACGGTATTCACCGAGACGGCGACGCGGCCGCCGGGACGCAGCACGCGGCGAAACTCCGAAAGGCCCCGCACCGGGTCGGGAAAAAACATAAGCCCGAGATTGCACAGCACGACGTCGAAACTAGAATCCGCGGACGAAAGCGCCTGCCCGTCCTCCACAGAGACCGAGGCATTCGGCGCGTTGCCGAGACGCTCGCGCGCCCTCTCGGCCATGGCCGGCGAGACATCGGCGGCGGCGACATGGCCAGTGGGGCCGACCGCGGCAAGCGCCGCCGCTGCCGACAGCCCAGTGCCGGTCGCGATGTCGAGGACGCGCATCCCCGGTGTGACGTCGGCGGCCCGCAACAGGAAGGGGATGAAATGCGCGGTGACGTGCGCGAAGGCGCGGTCATACTCCGCCGCTGCCTCGTCCTTGAAGGCTAGCTCCTCCGCCATCCCGAGATAGTCATAATTCTTGTCTTTTGTCCTCTGGACGGAATGTTCTCAGAGCACGTCCTTTACTGCAAGCTGAGAACTTAATGCACGGCCGCCGACTCGCTTGCCACCCACCTGCGCCGTTCCTCGATCGCGTTGGCAAGGGCTCTTTAGGGGGCAAACCCGGCCTTACGCTGCCATCACGGCGAGCTGCCGCTCCTTGGCGCATCACACACGTTCCCTCCGCCGACGCAAATCTTGCGTCACCTCAAATCGACGGCAAGTAGCTTGGGCCCAAACGCAAAAACCCCGTCGGGCACACAACCAAGCGGGGTCTTGTCATCATCTTGAAAATCTCTTCGGAGCGGAATTGTTTCTGACGCCTCGACCCTCCAGACCCGCAGATCTGGAGGGTGAAGGCGTCAGGCTGCCGCTGCCTCGTCGGCGATAACCTCGGCTACCGTGCGGTGGTCGCGGAAGGCCCAGCTGTCGCCGACGGACACGTCGCGGGCAGCGGTGGCCGCCTCGACTTGCCGCCAGGCGCCGTGGGCCGGAAAGCCGATCACGGCATCCCGGGCATGGGCGCAGGCGCCACAGCTCTTGCAGGTGGCGTCGTTGTAGGTGGCGGGGCAGGTCGCGATTCGCCTTCCGGCCGGCGTGTATCGCGGCAACAAAGCCGTGCGCTCGCGCCATTCGCCGATCGTCTCGGCCCACTGGTCGCGCCGTCGCTTGAACCGGTGCCTGACGGCTCGGCGCGCGTAGGCGCGGGCGAGCACGGTCACCACCGGGGCGATCCCCAGCTCAGCCAATCTGTCCGCCTGTGCGGGATTGTTGGCCGAGAGATTGACCATGAAGCCGGCCGCGACGGAAGCGGCGATCAGATGCCGGTTCTCGGCAGTGACGGGATCATCACCGAGGACGGGTTTGTGGGTGAAGGCGATCGCCCTTTTGCCGGTATTGGCGGCGACGAGCTCCTGGAGGAGCCTGCCATCGATTGCTGGGCCGTAGCCGGGCAGGTCGCCGGCTTGGGCATAGCGCCACAAGCGGCCGGGCCGGAGTGCCGCGATCTTGGCGCAGAACGCCGACCAGGACCCGCCTGTCGGCCGTGGGAAACACGATCCCAGTGCATGGCAAGCGCCCCCGTTTCGGCGTAGCAGCCATTCTCGTAGAGCGCGCAGCCGGGCCAGCACGACGCCCGTTCGATGATCGACACAGGGATCGGGCCGGTCTTCGCGTTCTGCGAGACGGCAATGAAGTGTACTTTCACTTGATGTCTCCATCGGAGCGGGATGCTCCGACGGCTCGACCCCGGCGCGCGGCTGCACGTCGAGGGCGAGGGGCCGATCAGATCGGGAGGTCGAAACCTGCCGCGGCGATCTCGTCGGTGAGATCGCGGGCATAGCGGCGATCGACACAGAGGGCGCCGCCGAGCCACTGCCAGGGCTCGGAGACGACGTTCTCGTCGATCCATTTCAGGGCGGCTTCGCTGTTCGGCACGATCGAGATGATCGAGCCGTGATCGGCGATCAGGAAATCGCGCATTGGCGTGCCTCCATCGGAGCGGAGTGCTCCGAGGCCTCGACCCCCGCCAGCTGCTGCCGACGAGGGTGAGGAGGCTATTTCTTACGGCGTGGGGATTGCCGCGGGTCGAGCCGCTGCTGGACGATCTTTTCGATCTTCCACGAGAGATCGAGTTCGCCGGCGATCGCCGCCCAGATCATCGGGACGCGCTGATCCTGCCAGGCGGCGGTGAGTTCGACGGCGCTGGCCTGATAGGCGCTGGCCGCTGCGCTAATGACGCCGGCCACCTTGTCGGGGGCGTCGACGTCGAGGTTCAGCTCATCGGCCATGCTGCCGTTCCTCGATCAGGACGAGGCAGGCTTCGAGCCGCAGCCACTCCTCGGGCCTGTTGCCCCAGGGATGTAATGACAGGGCTGCCGCCTGGCCTTCACGACCGAGATGTTCGGGTGGCTGACGAGGGTCTTGGCTTGATCAGGGGTGAGTTCGCGGCGCGTATGACGACGCACCGCGTCGAGTTTGATCAGGTTCATCGGGATTTCCTCGGAGCGGGATGCTCCGACGCCTCGACCCCCACCAACTGCTGTTGGCGAGGGCGAGGCTTAGGTCAGGCTGCCGGCTTCAGCAGCTCACCCGCGGAGCGTTCGAGTTCGAGCCGCTTGTCGCTGTTCGGCAACGAGCGGGCATGCGCGGTGGCGGCGACGGTCGCGTCCCACAGGGTCTCGATCGGTCGGCCTTCCTCGGTCTCGTGGATCGCCTTGATGGCGGGGACCATGCGCTTGCCGAAGCGGGTGGCGAGGAATTGGTCGAGATCGGCCTCGATGCGCTTGTTGCGCGCATCTTCGATCGCCTGGACGACCGGCTTGGCGCTGCCCTGGGCGTATTCGGCCAGGACGGGCGTGACCTCTTCGAGCCACCGATCGGGCGCGCCCTTGGTGTGGCGGATGCGCACTTCGGTGTACTGGTCTGCGCCCCAAACGATGCGGTTGCAGCAGACGTAGTCGAAGAGGAAGAAGCCGGCGAACAAGGACGTCTTGCCGACCTCCGAGTTGCCGACAAAGAACCCCCGGGCGAACGAGCCGAAGCGGCCGGCGCGCCGGTTGGGGATCTCGATGCGGTTTTCCTCGTCGGCCAGGAACACGAACATGTCGCGATCGCTCGCGAACAAGGTCGTGTTGTCCTTGGTGACGGTCACCTTGCGGCCAAACTCGCCCGGCACCCGCCATTGCCCGGAGACGCCGTCGCCGAACTTGTCGACCAGGGCGTCCACTACGTCGGCGTCATAGACGCGGCCGTAGTTGGGGCCGTTGACGGAGCGCAGCTCGCCGAGATCGTCGCCCTGGCCGAGGGTGGTCAGGACGCCGATGTCCTCGATGCCGCGGGTGAAGCGCAGATTGTATTCGAGGCTGGCTGCGATGATCTGAGCCGGCATGCGGGTCTCGCGGAAGTAGCCGGCCGGCGAGTTGCCGGGGCTGGCGAGCGAGCACAACTGGCCAAATGACCAATGCGTCAGCGTGGAGAGAGCGCGGTCCGGGGTCTCGATCAGCAGGTCACGGGGGCCGCTCTCGGCGGGGTACACCGAAAGCCCTCGGCTGCTGATCACGTCAGTCCGGCTGGCGTCCTTGATGCGGCGCTTGAACGACTGCATCTCGATGAGGTTGGTGAAACGCTCATCGGACGGGCGGCTCATCCACTGCTGTGATGCTTGGGTCAAAGTGGTGGTCATGTCGTAGATCTCCTTTCAGATCAGGAGGGGCGGGTTGCTCTCTCCTGACGCCTCGCCCCTCACAAGCTGCTGCTCGTGAGGGTGAGAGGCCGTGCTGGTGGGAGCGCGCGCAGGGATTAAACTCGGCACGAAGCCTGAGCCCCTCTCGCGTGACAGATCTCCGACGAAGGCCGCGCCGCGGACCGCAGGTCTGTTCCTGCTTGGCCCCCGGCACGATCGCGATGGCCTGACGGCTCCGACGCCCGAAGCCCCCTCAACGGCTGTTGAAGGGGCGGAGGCGGATTATTCGCCGTCGGTGAATTGGGCGGGGATCTCGAGCAGCGGGCCGGTCTTGGCCTCGTCCTCGTAAAGAAAGTTAGCGAGGCTGAGCATGTCCAAGGGGAGGCCCTTAGGGTCTCTGCTGGCGATCAGCACACGCTGGAAATGATCCACGCTGTAGCCTTCGCGGATCACCTTGGCTTCGGTGATGGTCGTCGCCCGCGCGTTGTCGCTGTCAATCTCCTGGGTGTCCCAGTCGATGTCGTCGCTTACGGCCATCGCGCAGGCCGCCTCGAGGGTTTCGGCCTCGACGACGATGTGCTGGTACATCGGAACCAGGTACTGGCGCTCGATGACAAATTTGGGCATCGGGATTTCTCCTGTTGGATGTTTCCGACGCCCCGACCCCTGCCAACTACTGTCAGCAGGGGTGGGAGGGCTCAGCCGGCGCCGAAGGGCCGAAGGCCAAGCTCAGCGAGGCGTTCCTTGCAGGCGGCCTCATCAGCGATGTAGCGCTCGAGTGCGTACTCGGCGACACCGCAGATCGAGGCGAGCTGGTAAACCATCAGCCGGATCGCCGGGTCCTGGCACGTCTCCTTGGTGCCGGCGGTTTCGTGCGCGCGGATCTCGCGGCAGGCCTCGGCGATCGACAGCGCGATACCGCTGGGATTGCAGCACCGGGATCGACGATCGCCAGCGCGTCCCGAAAGCGGCTGCCGTGGGGGCGGTTTACTTCAGACATGGATGATGTCTCCGTTAGGGAGCGGGGGATGCTCCTAACGGCCGCAGCCCGACGCACTGCTGCACGTCGAGCTGCCTGATTCTCTTTGTGGGGCTTAATGACAAGAATGCCGAGAAAGATGCTTCATCGGCCCTCTAATGAGAAGTAAATAGTGATTAGCTCACCGAATATCAAGTATCTAACAACATAAATTCTTGGGTATCGGCATAAAATAAGCTGAATAGCGATGTTTCGAGACAAAATACCTAGCTAGCTGTTGCTAAGTATCTCCGATCGACCCGTGTATAGCACCTCGATCTCGGCGACGGCTTTCGGCTTCCGACTTCGCTGATTGGCCGTGATGAACTGAGTGGCGCTCTCGCGTACCGATCTCCATCATATGCCGATGCGGCAACAATCGAGCCCAAGCACCCCGACTGAGGTCCTGGCCGGCCTGGTCGAGCGCGTCACCTTCCACAACGGCGAGAACGGGTTCTGCGTTCTGCAGGTCAAAGCCCGCGGGCAACGCGACCTGATCACGGTTCTCGGCCACGCGGCGATGATCTCGGCCGGCGAGTTCGTCCAAGCGAGCGGAAGCTGGGTCAACGACCGCACGCACGGCGTCCAATTCAAGGCGTCGTTCCTCAAGGCGACGCCGCCGCCGACGCTCGAGGGGATCGAGAAATATCTCGGCTCCGGGATGATCCGCGGCATCGGACCGGTCTACGCAAAGAAGCTGGTCCGAGCCTTCGGCGAAGCCGTGTTCGAAATCATCGAGCAGGAGCCGGGCCGCCTGCGTGAAGTGACCGGGATCGGTCCGAAGCGCGCTGAGCGCGTGGTTGCGGGCTGGGCCGAGCAGAAGGTGATCCGGGAGATCATGCTGTTCCTGCACAGCAACGGCGTTGGCACGTCACGCGCGGTCCGCATCTACAAGACCTATGGTGCCGATGCCGTTCGGCTGATCTCGGAGAACCCTTACCGGCTGGCTCGCGATATCCGCGGCATCGGCTTCCGCACCGCCGATCAGATCGCAGCCAAGCTCGGCATCGAGAAGACCGCGCTGATCCGTGTGCGTGCCGGGATCTCCTACGCGCTGGCCGAGGCGATGGACGACGGGCATTGCGGTCTGCCGGCCGAGGAGCTCGTTCCCCTCACCGAAAAGCTGCTCGAAGTGCCAACCCAACTGGTCGAGACGGCGCTGTGCCTCGAGCTCGACGACGGCACCGTTGTTGCCGACGATCTCGAAGGTCGCCGTTGCATCTTTCTTGCCGGGCTGTACCGAGCAGAGCACGAAATCGCCGAGAAGCTCAGGACGCTCGCCGTCGGAAAGCCGCCCTGGCCCTCCATCGACGTCGATAAGGCGATCCCGTGGGTCGAGCATCGGACGAAGCTGGCGCTAGCCGACAGCCAGAAGGCAGCGCTCCGGGCGGCACTCGTCTCCAAGGTAATGGTCATCACCGGCGGGCCCGGCGTCGGCAAGACCACGCTCGTCAACTCGCTGCTGAAGATCCTCCTCGCCAAATCCGTCACGATCGCGCTCTGCGCCCCGACCGGCCGCGCCGCCAAACGCCTGACCGAGAGCACCGGCCTCGAGGCGAAGACGATCCATCGCCTGCTCGAAACCGATCCCCGGACCGGCCATTTCCGGCGCGACGAGAACGAACCGCTGGACTGCGATTTGCTGGTCGTCGACGAGACTTCGATGGTCGACGTGCCGCTGATGCGGGCTGTCCTGCGCGCCCTGCCGGAGGGATCGGCACTATTGCTGGTCGGTGATGTCGATCAGCTGCCATCGGTCGGGCTGGGGCAGGTACTGGCTGACATCATCGAGTTGGGTGCCGTGCCGGTTGTGCCATTGACCGAGGTGTTCCGCCAGGCGGCCGAGAGCCGGATCATCACCAACGCGCATCGCATCAACCACGGTGTGATGCCCGATCTCGCCACCGCCGAGGCGGGCGATTTCTTCTTCGTCGACGCGCCGGAGGCAGAGGAGGGTGTCCGGAAGCTGCTGGCGATCGTGCGGGAGCGGATCCCGAAGCGCTTCGGGCTCGACCCGATACGCGACATCCAGGTGCTTTGCCCGATGAACCGTGGCGGCCTCGGTGCCCGCTCGCTCAATATCGAGCTGCAGAAGGCGCTGAACCCGCCCGGCGAGATCCGCATCGACCGGTTCGGCTGGACCTTTTGTCCCGGCGACAAGGTCATGCAGATCGAGAACGACTACGACAAGGACGTCTACAACGGCGATCTCGGCGTGGTGTCGCGCATCGACATGGAGGAAGGCGAGCTCGCAGTCAACTTCGATGGCAGCAAAGTCACCTACGGCCTTGGCGAGCTCGATGAGCTGGTGCTGGCCTACGCGACCACGATCCACAAGGGCCAGGGCTCGGAATACCCGGCGGTGGTCATTCCGTTGACGACGCAACACGACCCGATGCTGCAGCGGAACCTGGTCTACACCGGCGTCACCCGCGGCAAGCGGCTCGTGGTCCTCGTCGGGCAGCGGAAGGCGCTGGAGCGCGCACGGCGGCGGTGGTCAAAGCTGCAGGAGTGGCTCGCACGCGCTAACGTGCCGCGTGATCCTGCGAAACCTCGAGTCGATAGCCTCTGAAAGAGAGATCTACGATGCCGAATGATCCCTTCGTCGATGTCGCCGCCCTGACCTCACTCGGTACAGTCCGGTATTTGGATGTGCGCGATCGGGCGACGTTTGACGCCGGCCATGCGCCCGGTGCTGTGCATGTGCCGGTCGAAGAATGGGATAAAGCGGCCAAGGCGGCCGACATCGGGTTCGCCAAGACCGCTTATTGGGATGAGGCTCTCGGGTCGCTCGGTCTCGATCCTTCGGCTATGGCGGTGGCCTACGATGACGGCCGCATGACCAACGCCGCGCGGGTTTGGTTCATCCTGCAGTATTTTGGGGTCAAGGCCGTCATCCTAAATGGCGGGTGGCCCGCACTTTCCTCAGCGACCCGATTGCCGGAGGGTGCCATGCCCACGAAGAGCGGTTTCCGCGCGATCCCCGGAGCAGGGTCCGTTGGTTTGGCCGACCGGGAGACCCTCAAGCGTCAGCTCGACGGTGACGCGCATGTGTTCGATACCCGGACGCGCGCTGAGTTTACCGGGGAGGATATGCGTAATCGCACGCGCAGTGGGCATCTCCCCGGTGCTCGGCATCTGTCGCATACCGATCTCTCAGACAATGGCGTCGTTCGGCCGGCGCCGGTTCTGCGAGCGATGATGGAGCGCGTGGGCTTCGGCCCTGGTGATCACATCGTGACCCATTGCGAAGGCGGTGGAAGGGCCGCGTTGGCTGCAGCCGCGGCGGTCCGTGCCGGATATGACGACGTCCGCGTGTATTACCTCAGCTTCGCGGATTGGGCGCGCGATGAGAGCTGCCCGATCGTCCGCGATTAGGCGATCGATGCCTTCCGTGTGGGAATATGCACGCCGGATGGCCGGTGCCGGGTTACGGCGCTTGCCGTCGCCCAGCGGTTCTCCTTTGCGCCCGGGGACGAGCGAGCCGTCACGGTCATGATCGGCGCATACAAAGCCTGGCTTCTGACGAAACCTCGTTCATTACCGGCACGGAGCTGGTGATCGATGGCGATCGGCACTTGCGCCCCGGCGGACCGCTGCCGCGCGAAATGCGAAACGGTTAAACGGTTTCGCTTTGAGGCTAATTGAGCAGCGACTTGGACATCGTACGGCCCCTGCCGGCGACGAGCGTATTATGATCGGCACGGGCCACATCGGGCGGATCGGGCTTTGGCCTGATCCACTGTTGCATTCACGGTGCCCTGACAATCGCCGGACAAGACGGATGAAGATCGACGGACACTGCTATTGCGGCGAGATCACCTTCGAGGCGGAGGTCGATCCCAACGGGCTCAACATCTGCCACTGCACCGATTGCCAGACGCTCTCCGGCTCGGCCTTTCGTATTAACCCAGGCACCGGCTGAGCATTTCGTGCTCCTCAGCGGCACTCCAAAGACCTCTGAAGACGGCCGAAAGCGGCAACAAACGCCTTCACGCCTTCTGCGGCTCTGCGGCAATTGCGGCACGCCGATCTATGCCTGCGCGTTGGACAATCCGGAGAGCTATGGCTTGCGCGTCGGTACGATCACGCAGCGTGCGGCCTTCACACCGCAGCGGCAAGGCTGGCGGCGTTCTGCCCTGCATTGTGTGGATGCCTCGCCGCCTCGCCGCGGTGCCGGCGACCGACAAAGGATGGACAGGCTGAGCAGAAAGCAGGAATGCTTCACGCAGCCGCTCTCGGGCAATGTCGCCGGCCAAGCTCGTCCGGTCGCCGGATTTACGGGGGTCAGGCGGCCATCGACAATGGACTGGAGAAGGGCGGATTGTCGGTCTTTGCGCTGCAATTTGATTGGATGCTTGGGGTCTTGAGCTCTTGAGCGCCCATGTGATCGCCACGACCTTTCTCCAAATCCTCTGCAATACCTCGATCATCGGATCATCGTGCAACACAATAAATTGGGCTAGCCGTCGGCTTTCACGGTGGCAGTGAAAGGTACGAAGGCCTTTTGTTGCCCTCGCAGAAATACAGCGCCTTAAATTGGTCCATCTGCTTAAGCTTGTCGACGAGCGCTCGCTCCTGATCGGAGCTTGACACGTTCCGCACTAGCGCCTTGGCGTCCACTTCGTTGAGCCTGAGCACCAGGTAGTTTGCGATTGCTGAGAACAGCGAGATGTTAAAGTCCTTGGCCTCTTGAGACGCCAGGATTAGTGAAATTCCATACTTCCGACATTCCTTGGCCATTGTCGGAACTAAACTGAGTCGGGCAGCACGATGTGCTTCATCAAACACCACGGCGTGCGTTATTCGGTAAGCGTCAGCTGAGGACCACAACACCGGTCAGGCGGCGAGGCTGGCGGTTTGGTTGTTCCAGTTCCATGGGAGCAGTTCGCCGAGCCGGTTGATCGGGTGACCCTTGGCCGTGCGATCGATCACATCGGCGAGCCAAGTCTGCGGATCGAGGCCGTTGAGTTTGGCGCTTTCCAGCACGGTGTAGAGGATTGCGGCGCGCTCGCCGCCGGCATCGGATCCGAGGAACAAGAAATTCTTGCGGGTAATGGCGATGCCGCGCAGTGCCCGCTCGGCGACATTATTGTCGATGGCGAGCCGGCCATTACCGGCATAGCGGGTCAGCGCCTCCCAGCGGCTCAGCGCGTACTGGATCGCTTTAGCGAGCGCGTTCTTTGACGACAGCCGGCGGCGCTGCGCTGTCAGCCAGTCGCGCAAGGCATCGAGGATCGCCACGGCACGGTTCTGGCGCGCCGCTAGCCGGGTTTCGGCCGGCTGGCCGGTGATCTCGGCTTCGATCCGATAGAGCTCGCCGATCCGTTTCAGTGCTTCCTCGGCGATCGGCGACTTGGTCGATTCGAACACATCGTAAAACTTGCGCCGCGCATGGGCCCAACACGCTGCGTGGATCAGCGGCGGCCCTCGGCCGACCTGGTCTTTGGCGGATGGCGGTCGCGTCAGGGCGGCGTAGCCGCTGAAGGCGTCGGCCTGGATCGCGCCGCGAAAGAGGGCCAGATGATCGCGCGGTCGCTCGCCGCGGCGGTCGGGGCTGAAACGATAATATGCTGCCGGTGCCCGCCCACCCTGCCAGGGTCGCTCGTCAACTACATAGGTCCACAGCCGTCCGGTCCTGGTCTTGCCGTTGCCGGGGGCCAGCACCGCGATCGGCGTGTCGTCGGTGTGGATGATCGGCGCTGCCATGACATGCGCGCCGATCAGCGCGGCCAACGGCGTCACCCACCAAGCAGCGTGCCCGACCCAGTCGGCCAGGGTGGCGCGCTCGATCGCGATGCCTTCGCGCGCCAGGATCGCCGATTGACGGTAGAGCGGCAGCCCGTCGAGGTATTTGCTGACCACGACATTGGCGACCAGGCCCGGTCCGGGCCGACCCTTCTCGATCGGCAGATCGGGCATCGGCGCCTGCAGGATGCGCTCGCAGCAGCGACAGCTGAGTTTGGGCCGAATATGGCGGATCACTTTGAGGCGGGCCGGGATCTTCTCCAAGACCTCGGTCACGTCCTCGCCGAGTTTGCTAAACCGGGTGCCGCCGCAGCCCGGGCACACCGACCCCGGATCGTGCACGATCTCCTCGCGCGGCAAATGATCGGGCAGCGGCCGTCGCACCGGCTGGCGACGTTCGCGGCGCGGCTGATCGGGGACGCGCTGTGCCGCCGGCGCTGTGCGCGCCGCTTCGCTCTCTTCCAAATCTTCGAGCATCAGCTCGAGTTGCGCGATCTGAGTATCGAGTTTTTCCGACGAGCGCCCGAACTGCATGCGCCGCAGCTGGGCAAGCTGAGCCTTGTACTGTTCGATCCGCAGCCGGGCGCCGGTCAGCTCGGCCCGCGCTTCCGCCAATTCCGCCTCGCGTTCGGCCAGCAGGAGGCGCAGCTCGGCGATCTCTTGAACGGGGTCAGCAGCGTCCGGCATCAACCATCAGTTTACTCCCGCTTGCATTGAGCAGTATCGACATCGTACCCGCCTGAGTCACTATGTCGCGCTGTTCAACTAGCCACTTCCGGGGTCCAGCTGCGGCGTGGCGCACGCCAATCGATGCCCTCCAGCAGCATCGACAATTGTGCTGCCGTCAGCACCACCGATCCGTCCTTCGCCTGCGGCCACAAAAACCGGCCGCGCTCCAGCCGCTTAGCAAACAGGCACAAACCTTGCCCGTCCCACCACAGCACCTTGATCAGATCGCCGCGGCGACCACGGAACACGAACAGCGCGCCGCCATGCGGGTCGAGGCGCAAGGTGGTCTGAACCCGCGCCGCCAGCCCGTCAAAGCCTTTCCTCATGTCGGTGACGCCGCACGCCAGATAGACGCGGACATTGCCCGGAATGCCGATCACGACAGCGCCGACAAGACCCGGCGCAATGCCACCTCGTCGACCGCGCCGGTCAGGCGCAGCTTCACCCCCGAGGCCAGCTCCACCTCGATGATCCCGTCCGCCGGCCGATCGGTTTCGGGCAGTATCGGCACCGGATCAACCGACGCAGCGGCCCGTGGAAGCTCCTCGACCGGCGGGGCCAATCTCACCGGCGCAAACCCGGTCAGCTCGCCGGTACGGAACTGCCGGCGCCAGGTGTAAAGCTGGCCGCTGCTGATCGCGTGCAGTCGGCAAACCAGCGAGGGCGAGGATCCTGGCGCCACGCTCTGCGCCAATATCCGAAGCTTCTCTTCGAGGCTCCAGCGTCGCCGGCGCTCCGGACCGGTGAGAACCTCGCCGCGGACCTCGCGAGCCCTCGTATGAGTACTCCCAAGGTCCTCCTTATCGACCAGCTCCGCGTCATCCATTGCACCGCTGCCCGCAAAAGAGCGGCAGCATCCAGCTCAACACGCCGAGTGCAAGACGACCCTCAGCTGACGCTTACGTTATTCGGTCCTGTATGCCTCGACGAAACATATCCTTGTAAAGACCATAGAAAATCAGTGATGAGAACGCCTTTTGCAAATTGTCATTCTGTGTTGCGTGAATGCGAATTACCGTCGGCTGTTCGCTTTCCCATAGGCTCCCCGTGGTTTCACTAACACCGAAGAAGCCGTAATCATCCAGTTCCTCCAATCGCGCCAACAGCGTACGTAAGCCGCGGTCGGGCTTAGGGTCGGATCGAAAAATCTCTAAAAATCGCCGAAATGTCGGCTCTGTAAAATTCTTAAAATCACTATCATGTTGGTTCCACCCGAGCTCTATGAAACTATCCTTTATTGCCTTACGGATCCTTTCACCTTGAATATCGCCTATTTCAGGAAAGATAGCGACAAAGATATCCCGCATCGCACCGGCAACATCGAGATAGGCCATTCGCGACTCTCTGTCAATTACCTGCAATGGGTTAAAGTCTAAACCATGGAAGTCCAGGAAGCGCACGTCTGAAACCAGCTGCCGGAGCCGTTCGTCGATATCCTGATGGTAGGAAAATACGATCGGACGAATACCTGACTCCAACATCTGTTGGCACAGGTTCAACAGACATGTTGTCTTGCCCATTCCCGGAAGACCGGCAACAAGAAGATGAGGATTGCCCTTGACCGTTAGCGGCCACCTCACGTCCGAGCCGGTCAACAAATCCTTCCCGAGGCGCACAGAAGGGAGGCTCCGATCCTCGTTTGGGATCGCGAAGCGGCGGATTTGTAATCGTCCCCTGTAACTCGTCCTGCGAGGTTTCTTCCTGATCCTCCATTTCGCCGCCAGATGGACCGGGCGATGGTTCGTCGTTAAGTTGCTCGGTGCCCGATCGGGCAGAAGGACTGTCAGCAGTTTCTCCGGAATTCATGGTAGCTGGAGCAACTTGGCGATACAAATCCGAGTCCGGCAAAAAGCTGGGACCGAAAAGGAAAATTCGTGTTTCCCAGCCTGCAGCCGAAATCTCTAATGGCGCGACGCCGTAATACTCTGGGCAGAACACCCAACCTCTATCCGCGCTAGCCAAGCCAGAAACGAATATTCGCTGCCTTTTTCAACCATGCGATCGATCTCTGCGACAACGCTGATATAGCGATCGTCGGCCAGGTAATGACGGCGAGCCTTGTCCGCGTAAAAGCGCAACACTCTGGCGAGTTTTGCGCGTCGGACCGCTCGGAAGGACCCGCATATGTCTTCGTTGGAATACCATCTATCCCAGCGCCTGCGTAGAGAACGTACCTGATTGTGGATCCCCTCCAGCACCTCGGGGCTTCGTGCAGCTCGCAAATGTCGCCGGTATTTCACCTCCATGAACTGGAATGATAGCCCTCTCCGCGGGATGACCGAAACATAAATGAGATCAGGGCGCGCCGCGCCGGCGGACCCGTTGCCCTGATCTTCGCCATCATCTGTCTCTTGAGCCGATAGCGGAGGGATCAAATCCAATATGTCGTCAACGGGAATTAGAAAACCCGCATCCAGCGATACCCAGCAGTCGCTGCCCTCGCCAATCCGCAGACAGTTCGCATGAGAAAGTGCGAGCGCAATGAGTTCTGATGTGGGAGCCTTTTGACCAGTGAGACGGATGGCCAAACGTCCACTGAGCGCTTTGAGGTGCTCCATGAGGAACTCAGCGTTACGCCGGCTGCGACTCAGCCCCATTTGGTCAAGAGCGCTATCCAAGAGGTTTCGAACCTCCTCAAGGTTGCTTGTTGACGTAATCAACTGAAGGCATCCAAGATCTTCGCGCTCAGGGACACAGTCAATTACGTAAGCATCATATATTTCTCGATTATCGCGAGGCGAATCGAAATATTCGATGCCAGCAGTGCGGTCGAGGGTAATGATCCAATCACAAAGTCGGTGGAGCTCGCGTAGGCTGTAGGCCTTCTCGGGCGAAATCTCGGTTGTCAAGATAGGTGATCGATTAGCTTCGCCTAAACTACGGGCCACACACCGATTTATCACGTCCTGAACTCGGATCAATCGATCTGTGTGCGTGCGGTCGGAAGGATGTCTCTCGCCGTCTGTCGGGGCCAACGCTCTAGCCCTCCACAAAGGAGACGGGCTGCTCGTATATTCGCGCTCAAAGAACGAAAGCAGTCCGTAGGCAAAGAGTGGTCTCGCGCGCGGTTCAATCTCGTCAGGCACAACCTGGGATTCGAAAGTGTCGAAGGCCACGGCAAGGTGAGCAGGTGTCTTAGGATCCTGCTCGAGTTTTCGAGCCCAACGGAGCTTGGGAAGATTCATTCCCCCCGGCAGACTCAGCGATTCAAGCATCCAGCGGTCTTCAACAGGCAACACGCCCGCCCCACTGCGCCGCTTTTCGCATGCCTCGGCAATAAATCGCCCAGCGAGGCCACGCTGCTCGGGCGAAGGATATAGCTCCAAAACGAAGGCTGGCGCGATTTCTTCAACGTTTCCGTCGAGATCTTCTTCGGGTAACGGCGATTCCCGATATAAATCCTGGACCCAACTCAGCGACCTGACCACAGTTAGACCGTCGCCCGGCCGGAGGGCATGGATATGGAGCAACTTTGATGAGTTATGACAGCTAATATACTTGCGTATTTCGTTTCCTAGCACCAGGGCGCTTTGTACTCCAACGGTCGGCACCGTGTCAGCCGTATCACTTTCGCCCAGCGCCCTGGCCAGCATTGCTATGGCCGCCTTCGGTTCCTTGTCGCGGTCGGGCACCATACCCACGGCGTGGAAACCGAGAGTGTCCGCGAAAACAAATGGGCTACCGTCTTCCGAGGCAGGTAGAAACGCCGGGAACATTGCACCATCCAGCGCCAAGAATTGTTCCCGAATCTCCTTCGGCGCCGCGGCACGTTCGAAAGCAGTATGAAGTACAAGATTGTCGTAAGCGACATGCCAAGCTACGCGCGAGGCGTGGCTCGGAAGCACGATCAACCCAATCGTTCGGCCAGATAACGATTGCACCTCGACCGTATTTGCCAGCGCAAGGGACGGATCGCCGTCTTCCAAAAGCGCTGCCCACGCCAAAAGATATTCCTTTACAATCGTGTCAAAGATTTTGGACTTCTCGTCATAGACTTGACCCACCCCGCTGCAAGCTACGAATCGGTCAGCCATTCGACGGCTAGCGTTGCTCACGCGATCCCAGAGCGCTCTTATCGAGGATCGCGACGCGGGGTCAGAGAAGCTGACGAATTCCGGTGGGGCCGCACGCGCGCCTGATGCCCGTACCTTGACCCGCCACCGGCCGATAGCTCCGGTTCGGTGAGCCCACTCCCGTTCTATCTCGCGGATTAAGGGGGGATAAAAGACACGAAAGCTCTTGCCACGTTGCGGTGTGCGCAACAGCACAAATCCCTTCGCGTCCACCGCCAGCTGTTCCGTAGAAGACGCCACCACTGACACATCCTTGCGGTCCCTCAGTTCGATCAACCCCTCGCTAAGTGTTCGAACTTTCTTGCCGAGACCGGCAGGTTCGCGTTCAAGCGGCTTGCCAAAGCGTATGGTAAATTCTTCGCTTTCCTGTGGCTCTATTTGATCATTTCCAATCACTGAAACACTAACTTTGGCGCCAATGAGAACATCGTCGTTTAAGAAGAGAAAATCGTCGTTCGTGAAGCGGTACTTTTCGTCCCTCTTGCCCGTATGCGCAACGTCGCGGGATACAATTTCTTCGTCCATGTCCGTCGTAATAACGACGCGGTAGTCCACGGAAGCCTTTTCTAGGTTATCTGGACGGGCTTTCCACCGGACCTCGAGCTTAGAGTAGTCTCCTGTCCTGTCGGCTTCGGGATCTAAGATGAGCACGGGCGGGTCATCGCCGTCCTCTGCTTCGCTCAACCCGGTCCACCTGGCGATCCGTCCAGTATTCGTGCGCCATGGCACAAGCTCTATGCTCTGGATGTCCTGAACCGATCCTTCGAGCCTTAGTGCGTTAACCCACAGATGCGGCTTGTCGGCCAAATCGGCCAATGCTGGAAGGAATGGCTTTGTCGCAGCAGACCGCAGAAACCATTCCAAATCGTCGATCTGATCCCTCGACGGATTGAGCAGCCTGAGCGAATCAATTCGTTGCGCAGGAGTGAAACCAGCGACTGACGTCCCCAGCAGGCGATCCACGAACATACGGGAGGCGTCTAAGCCCTCACGTGGGTCCACTTCATCATCTTGCTCTTTCACGGGCCATAGTCCGAGAAGGTAGAGAAGTTCCCCGGCATGGCGCTTCTCCGCCGCAATGCGGACCAGAAAGTCGAACTCCGTCATGGAGAAATGCTAAATCGGTGGCCGAAACCCCGGGCCTTCTTGATCCCATGTTCCGAATAAAGGCGGTCGCTACGGGAGAGCCGTTGGGTTATTTCACTTCCGGCCAATCGCAGTGCTTCGTCGAATAAAGTTACTTCGTCAATTTCCTGTGCTGCGCTGTAAATGCCATCCATACCGGCACCGGCTCGAGCCGTGTCTACCAAAAGGAGAACCGGCGCGGCTTTTGTTTCCCGAAGTTCGACCGCACGATCGGCAGTGATAGTCCGATCCTGTATGGCATCGAAGTCGGCCACCCGCCACACGTCCCAACGAGACGGTGCAAACATCCTGTCCTTGGCCAATGCTTCGACGACATCCGGCGTTAAACATCTCACGAATGCCACGGAACCCGGGTCGGGCTTGCCAAGAACCCTTTCGAGGGTGCCGGAAAGTAGGCGGGCGTGCAGATCATTGAACGACATCACTACCGTCTTCCTCTAGGTGGTCGAAGCGCGGCCTGAGGCGTTTCATCGCTTCAGCGTCGTTAACTCCGATGAGCAGTCCCAGATCGCGCAGCCGTCGCTCTAAAACCATCCGATTGGCTCTTAATAGCTCATTGGAAATGGTCATTCCCGGCGGTGCCTGATCGACACAGAACCCGTGCCGTTCACGCAGGCGTATCAAGAAATTCTTGAGCGGCAAGGGCCTGTAGCCGCTCTTATTGGCAGTCCGCAAAACCTGACGATGCACTAGGTAATCGAGTACCGCATCTGAAAAAACTGGTGATCGTAGATCGCTTCGTTTGCTTTGGCCCCCGACAGCAACTTTTCGAATCACCACACGTCTGGCAGCTAAACCATTCGGCCGCCCGATCAACATCACCGAATCCAACAGCGATATGACATTGTTTTGTGTGTTCTTTCGGCCCTGGAGCAGTGTTAGCGCCTCCGCCAGCCGCCAAACCGGGTTGGGTTCACCGCTATCGTTTCGGAGTATATTTGAAGCATCTGGATAGTCTTCATTTAGTCGGTCAGCCAGCTCAATCGCTCTTCTCTCCCAGTCGTCGAGAATTGCTTTCGCTTCATCTCGCCGCTGGTGCAGGAGATCGCCTAGCAAATCAAGCCACTCGGTTGCGTAGGGTCGTGTTTGGATGTCCAGCTTCCGGATTTTAGGGTCTGACCGCGCGCCGTGATCTAATAATCGCAGCACCATCAGAATCAGAGGGAGCCGTTCGATGCGCCGCTTGAAATCTTCCATTGACTGCTCGGCGAGCGACCGCAAACTGCGCTCGACACCGTTCGAGCAATCTACAAACAAAGCCGCCGGCTGCTGCTCTCGCTTCTCGCGGATTTTTCCCGTGTCCGCCCACTCGAAGAGCAGTTCAATGACACTGGTCACAATTGTAGTGAGCCCGACTGCCATGCAAGACTCAAGAAGCTCTACGAAGGCATGACGGGGAATGACGCCCGCATAGGCACGAACGAAGGAGCGGATATCTTCAGAGAAATGTCTCGCCGCCTGTTCGGCAATTGGACGCTGGTTGGAGATCCGCTCTCCGTCCTTACCGCGCAGCTTGTCGGGGGCTTCTTTGAGCTGCTCCGCCAGGCGGATCATTAACAGCTGATCCAGACCTACCGCTGTTCTCTCCTCGAAGCGATCGGACGTGCGACCCAACGGGCCATGGCGCACGACCAGGCCCTGATGGAAAGCTTTCAGCAACACGTTGTTTTCGAAGCCCCGCCCAACGGCGAACCAGGTCCGATCACGATCTTGATCCTGCTGTACACGTTCACCTCTCTGATCCGCCAACATCGCCACAATCATCTCTGGTACATAGCGAAGATTGGCTATCGCTTCCGGGAGATCTATCCAGCCCGCCATGTAATGGGCGGGTGCCACTCGTTGGACTTTTTCACCTCTCCCTAATGATTTTTTAGTATTCTCTAGACAAAAACATAGTAGTAAATCTCCAAGGATGGCCCTCGTCGTATCGTCGTCAAATCCTGTAAACTCAGCAGTTTCCGCCAATTTGTTTGCCACGGCCTCAATCGTGACCACGGATTTGCGATTGTTTGTGGCATCCGAGCCGTTACCAAATGTGTCGAGAAATTTGCCTTTTCCCCGACGATAGCCAAAACGAAACATGAAAAATACGGCAGGAAGAACTGCCGAAAGGTCGAAGTCCTGCACGGTCACTGGAAGCACTTTATCGTAATTGCCTGTCCAGATCTCACGCGTTTTGCCCCGGCCAAGAACATCATCAACTATCTCTCTCCCGGACATTTGGGTGCTCCCGGTGATCACTTTGTCGTCTCCGCCGACATCTTATCGACGATAATCCGCTGTTGGTCGCCATTTTCCGTATTACAGACGGCAGCAGACAATTGGTAGATGGTTTCATCCTGCATCGGATTCCACGCGAGCAAGGTCCGCTCGTCTTCTTGAACCAACCGCTGAACAAAAATGGAGAGATGAGCGAAGGTGTCGTCTGCCGAAACATCGCCGAGTTGGTACCCATCAGCCAGGTCCAACAGAACATTGAATAGCTCTGCCCCGAGCCGCAGCCGTTCTTCGTCACGCCCATTGCGATACCGGTAGATAAGAAAGGCTTGCCAATGGAGGCGCTCGACGCCTTCAGTTTCGGGCGGAAGATCTGCCTCTAATCGAAAGGCGGCGAGGGGTTTCTCCACCCAAAAAGCTGTTTCGGTCGGGGTTCGGGGCGTTACACGCAACGGCACCACGCCTGATCGGTCGAGGGCTTGAGGCGGTAAATCCTCAAGCCGCGAAATTCCTGTGCACAGGAGTTCGGCAAATATCAAAGAGCTCGCGGTCGTCCGCCAGCGGCAAGTTCCGAAACTTGCGCAGGTGGCGACCTCGGGCAAGGTCTAATGCGTCGCGATCGGCCGCAACTTGCTCGATGTCTTCGTGGGTCCATTCAAAGAACGCGCGGCGCCTAGCGGATTCGAGGGTCAGCTGATGATAGTGTGGAGCATTCTTGGCGCTATCACCGACAGGGGTTGTCTGCAGGTATCGATCAATCTGTGGGTGGGCCTCGAGTGCTGGGTCACAACGAGCGAGTTCGTGCAGCAATTCCCCCTGCCGGAAGGGCGAAACCGCGGAAAAGGCCCGATCCCAGTATGGAATAGCATCCTCAACGGAGCGTGCGTGATAGTCGTCGCAGAACTGGGATCCGAAAAGAATGTAGACCATCGCGGCCCGTAATTCCCGCATGGTGATATGAGTCTCTCCGCGCAAATGGACAGCTTGCAGCGCCTCGAAGAGTTGCTGCCGGGTACGTGAAGACACTATCGCCTTCGTTGAATCTGTTCGACAGGGTCCGAAACATTTAGCTGCCCGGAAGACCTCGCAGCGGTCCTTGGCGGAACAAGTTTGGCACGGAGTCCAAATCTCTGGTGCGTTCTCGCCTCCGTACAGGTGATTCAGGAGGTGATCGAGAAAGCCGGTGTCTATTTCCTTCCGATCCGAAGTTATTCCGCCCACGAGAGAGCGTTCATTCAGGCTTATGAAGCGAATGAAGGAATGGTGTGTAGCAGCTTCCTCCTGGAGTAGCTGAAAAAGTCCTGCTGTAAGCGGCGTTTCATTTCCCCCCCGGCGTGCCTCGTTCCCCTCTATCCATTCCAACAACCGACCGTCATTAATTGCCAAGAGGTGTACGATATCTTGAGTTGGTGACTCCTCCTGAAACGGCGCTAGAAACTCGTCAAGGATCTCGTCCGCTGAGCGCCCCTGCCATGACGCGGAGCCATCCAGATTCATACGGACCAGCGGACCATCAGGAACACGCCCCTCAAGGATTTGCACAGCCGATTTGTGCTCGCCCAGGCCAAGGCGCGACGCCAAGTGCTGAAGCAGCGCAGTCTTTCCGTCGCCAGCGTTTCCGCAGAGAACCACGAGGCGGACGCGGCGCTCTAGGATGTCGCGAACGAGTGTTTGCTCCAGTGCAGTTTCAACGTATGTTTTTGCAGCGAAATTGGTATCAAGCCCGCGCGTTTCGCTATTTCCCCAACGCGACCCCGGATAGGACTGTAATAAGGAAAGCAGCCACTCCACCCGCTGCTCACGGAGTTCTGTATGCAACCCCTCGCGTTGAGGTAGCTCCAAGGTGGAGGCGATCCGCGGCTGTTCCGATTCCACATCCTCAGCGGAAGAAAAAATCTCTGCTGACCGTGACGTTCTTAAGGCGGAAAGGGCCCCAGCTACGTCGGCAAACCGTAGAGAAGGATCGGGTTTGGTCGCTTTGTCGAGAAACGAAGCCAGTTCTGGGTAATCTTCTCTGCTTAAACCTTCCCAATTGAGGCCCCGGTTCTTGTCCAATTCTGTGCCGTACCTGAACGGCTCTTTATCAAAAACAATATGGAAGAAGCTAGCTGCTAGCGCATAAATGTCGTCAGAGGGAGTCGCGGGTGACTTCTTCTCGTGCGACGGCGAACAATAGACCACGGTGCCGGGAGCGGCAATCGGTTCTCCAATCTTGCACACGAAGTCATAATCCGTGAGGACCAGATCGCCCCCTGATACGATTAGGTTCCGGGTGCTGACATCTCCATGAATGAGACCATTTCTGTGCAGAACCCCAAGGCCTTCGCATGTTGTTTGCAGCCACCTCGACGCGAGAGCTTCGCTTGAGATTTCTTGCTGCTCCTCGGCGAGGAGAGAAAATACGCCTGTGAACTCAGATAACGGTGCACCGGAGATCCAAGTCATTAATGCGATGAACTGGTTTTCCTGCCACTCGTTGGACACCTCGAAGATAGATGACAGGGCGCTATGCCGAAGGTGAGATCTCGCCAATCGATACGCCCTGAGCGCACGTTGGCCTGTGTCGCCGTCATGTGCAACCTTTGCGACGTACGTGCCCAATTCATCTCCTGTGCTTCGGTCAATCTCGACGACCTTGAACGTAATGCCTACACCGCCAGAACCGAGTCGAGAGACGATGCGATAGTCCCGTTCGTGAAAGCGGACGACTTGATCTTCTGTCCAGAATCTTGCGGGCAGGGAGGTCTCCGGTGCAGGCGGTTCGCCTAGGAGCTCTGAAAGAGTTGCCTCGATGTCCTTCAGTGAGGCGCGCTGGTCCGGTTCCTGTGCGCATCCATGCTCGAACGCGTCGGCGGCTTGGCGACGTAGGTGATCTTCTCGCCCCGCGAACAGCAGGCTCAGAGATGCAGAGAGCGAATAAACGTCGGAGCGGTGACTGGCGACCGTTAAGCCTTGAGCTCGAACTTCGGGCGCCACTGAGTCCGGATCTAACCCTCGCGGCAAGCTGCTCGAGGCGACGCTAACTTCGAACGGTATCCTCGAGCGTTCGAAGCCCGTGAGAATCGGTGAATTGTCATGCTTTACCAGAATCGTGCGCGGGGTAAGGTTGCGATGGACTATCGGTTCGCCATCAGTGCCCGCTGAATGCAACTGTGTCAGGGCTTGCACCGCATTTCGCGCGAACGCGATGCGGCTTTCTGTAGACCAGGTTTTGTCTGCGGCCCTTTCTGCAATACACGGCGCCGCTGGATCAACTAAGGTAAAGAAGGACATTTCCCCCGCGTAACCTGGTGCCTCTTGGTGGGAATCCAAAATCCTAGGAGCCCACGGGTAAAGTTGGAGCCGGCGCAGCGCTTCAAACTCGCGTTTCGACTTGGCTTCGGCGTTTTTGTCGTCGGTGGCGGATAAATCATAAAGATGCAGCACCACTCGATCCCGTCGAGCTGGATGACTTCCCTTTATAGATCCTGTGGAAACGGTCATCCCTGGGGGTTTGCAGTTCCAGATTGACGTACCCAGCCAGCCGTCTCAGCGAGCCATCTATAGCCACTGCGCTTCGAGGTTGTAGGGCACGGGCGAGCGCACTCACCTGTTCAGGCGACAGAGCCCGCGGCCCTTCAAGCCCAATGGCTGTCTTCCAATTGCCGAGAGTATGGAACGTGACTCCCCGTATCCTCTGATCTTCGAGCCGCCTTACTTTCGACAACTCCTGCGTGACCAGGATGACACCATCCACTCGGGGTAGGTTGGGAGCAAGACGGCGGAGGGTGGTGCCCACTTTGCGGGCCTTATTAGTCAGCCTCTCGGCTTCATCCCCTACTTCTATTTTATGCGCGTCGAACCATTGAGTTCGTCCAATGCTTGACTTCGACTACACGAACACCTGGCGGTCCAATAGCGATAAGATCGATTTCGTCAGATTGAAGCTGATGGGTGACCGAAAACGAGACGTTTGTGAGAAGGATCCAACTACCTTCGCCTGATTCAGACAGCAGGCGAGATTTCAGATGCTCGAAGGCCTTTAGCTCGCTTTCGTTTGCCGCTGGTCCACAAGGGAAAAGAGTTACGCGCATTTTTCAGGCTCCGACGTCGACGCTTGTGCGGGCGCGTTTTGCGGTAGGCCGTCACACTCAGCGGCACCGGCACATAGCGGCGCTCCAAAACCTGACGTCTGTGGCGGGGGTGCGGGTCGAATTGATGGGTTCAACGGTGTCGCGGGCGTGCGTTGCTCGTGATAGTCCAAACCCCGTTTCAGCCCTAGGGAAATGGAATGAAATTTCAGCCGAAGCACGTGCAACAAGGGCATCACGCGACGCCCCGCGGTATCGTTGTCGCTCGTTTCCATCCGGCATCATCCGGAAAGTGCGTTCTGGCCATGCTACTCGCGATTTGAGTGCGAGGCTACTCCGCGATCATCTAAGCTCAATTCGAAAGGAGGGCTCCCACAACCTGAGCAATTCCGCGGGCTTTCCCTGATAACCGGAAGCACGCCAAATACCAGCCCGCATCTGCGAACCGGGCCGTGGTAACAATATAATCACCGTTTCCGGCGAGGGTACACGGATGCTATCGCCTGAGCCGGATGAGCCTGCGAACCCTCACGCCTTACCAACGTTGAGCAGGGTTGAGCGCGCCGGAACCCACAAGCTCAGCTAGCATAAACACAACCGATTTGGTTGTTTTACGAATGACATCTCGCCACATCAGGTGGCAATTTCGCAGATATTGACCGCGTTCGTCGGGAGGGTTCTCGCAACCTCGATCAGCTGTCGGTGGTGGGACAGCACGATGACCTGCACGTGTTTTGACAGGTCAACGAGCGCGGCAAGCGCATTCGCAGTTCGCCCGTAATCGTCAAACGTTTGGAGCAGGTCGTCGGCGATAAAGGGCGGAGTTGGTGCCTTTGTTGCGTAGTCCTCCAGCATCACCAGACGCAGTGCCAGGAAGAGCTGATCGCGGGTACCTTCCGAAAGCTGGTCGATCCGTTTGGTCGTCGTGCCGTCGTTTTCAATCACGATCAGGAACGGCGCCCCGTTTTTGTCCTCGTCGGCGACGATCCCGGCATAGGCGCCTCCGGTAATTCGCACAAAGACGTCCGCGATACGGCGTAGGAGGCCGCCGTCTTCGTCATCGCGCAGGCGTTCGAGACCGGCCTGCAACAGGCAGGAGGCGGCATGGTAAAGCAGGGCGTCGGCGCTAATGCGGGTAACCGTCGTGATCGCAGACTGGCGGCTTTCCTCGGCCGCTATCGCATTCTGACCCGTCTCGATCCGTCGTAGTTCGTCATTCAGGCGCTGCTCCTCGCCAGCGGCCTGCTCGCGCTCTACGGTTGCACGGTCAAAGTCGAGCTCGAGTCGGGCAAGTTCAAATTCGACGATTTCGGCCGCAGCTGCGGCTATTTCTCGTTCGAGGGCGGGTATTGGCCAGCCATCGCCGATTTTGACGAGTTCGGACTCGCATTCCTGCAAGCGAGCCTCGGCCCCAGTGCGTTCGGCCGCCAATGCGATCTGCGACATGATCTCTTCGTCTGAACCGCCGCCGATTTCGAGACGAAGACTTTCGACCTCGGCCTGGGTCTGTCGGTGCTCGGCTTTGGCCAGCGCGAGTTTTGCCCTTAATTCCTTCTGCCGCTCGAGCAACTGGTCGCGTCTGGCCGCGATGATGCGATGTGCATCGAGCCGACGCCGCAGTTCTTGAGCGGCGCTTTCGGCGGGCCGATCGCGTAGATCGGGCGCCACGGCCAAGATCGTCGCCAAGACCTTGGACTCGAAGCTGGCAATATTCGCTCGCATACCGGAGATTCGGTGATCGAGCTCGGCAAGATGTTGCCGCTCGCCATGCGCCTCCTCGATAAGCTCGATCGCTCTCTCGAGCCCGGCCGGGCTTTCCTCAGCCGGTCAATTCAGCTGCGAAAGGCATTCGCCCCAAGCGACCTGCCAGCTCGCAAATGCAGCCTGAGCGGCTTGGTGATCTTCTATTGCCTGGTGATGCAGCCGGCGGAGGGTCTGCAGCTCTGTCTGAAGCTGATTCCGTTGTTGGCTCAACGCTGTGGCGCGCTCAATCGACTGTTGGGCTGCAGCAATGGCTTCGCAGAGCGATGTCGTTTGATCAAGCGGCATCAGCCGAATAAACCGCAACCGCATCAACTCCTGTTGCGCCAATTCGGCTGTAACCGCCTCGCACGCCGTATCCCTTACTGCCCGAGAATCGAGAACCGTCGCGCGCGCCGCTAGAAAATCGTGCAGATCGTCGGGATCTGGCGCTGTGGTAAAACCCAGCGTCCCGGCAACAGTCGTCCACGCCTGTAGCGCTTCGCCACGCACTTGACGCGCTTCCGCTAGCCAACTCTCGGCAGCGACGAGATGCCGATCGAGCCTGACGATCGTGCTATCGAGAGAGGCGATTGTGGCCAGCCGGCTGCTTTCTTCGTCGCGACGATCAGCAAGCTCGTCGGCTGTGCCGATCGCACGCTCGAACGACGCCGCAAGGCCAACCTCCGTGGCATAAGCCTCGATCTCAGCTTCAAGGGGCTCGCCTTCGAACCTACTGCGACGGATCAGCGACCAGCCGCGATCACGACGAGAGCGGGCCTTGGCGATCGCCGCTTCATCGGGAGCTGGCTTTCCTTGCCGCGCCTCATTCCGGCGATCCGCCGCTTCGGCGCGCTCCTGGCGCAGCCGATCAATCTCGCGCTCGGCATCAGTAAGCTCCGTGGCTGTGGAAGCGAGCACCGCCGCTGCCCGCTCCATGATCTTGCGAGTCGGCGGAACCAGGGTAACTAGCGGCTCCAGACCCTGATCCCATAGCGGCACCTTGCTGAGCGCCGCGGTCAGCTTCGCTTCCTCTTGCCCCAATTTAGCCTGGAGGTTGGAAAGCCGGCGCCGCGGCTCGCCCTCGGCTCGCGCTTCGGCGAGCAGGGCCGCGAGATCACCGATATCCGGCGGTTCCCCAATGCGCTCCAGGTCGCTTTCGGGCGGCGCGATCGCGAGCGCGCAGCGTTCTGCTTCACTCGCGGCGTTTTCTAGTCGCTCTGTCAGAACGCCGTGGCGCTTCACTAGATCGCGCGCCGCGGCAATCCGCGGGCCCCGCGGTGTGATCGCCCCAATCTCGTCAAAGGCTTCATGACCGAGCGCCGACAAAGCGTTCTCGATCTGGATTGCTGCTTGCCTCCGCTCGGCCTCACGCCGTGGCAGATCGCGCTGGTCCGCGGCGATCTGGGTCTGGGCTCGCTCGGCATCCTCGATGCGGGGCCCTTGGTCGAGCAGCATCTCGTCGGGCTGTTCGCCCGAAAGTTCCTCGGCAACGGCCTGAAGCGCCTCCGTGGCACTGTTCAACGTACGTCCAGCGACGTCGGCCCTTTGCTGCGTCTTGCGCCAGCGGTCTTGCGTATCGGCGGGAAGCCGAGGCGCTCGGGCCGCGTCGGCACATCGCTGCCGGAGATCTTGCCATCGGTCGAGCCACGGGCGAACCCGCTTGACCCTCTGGAACCGCTCGATTTCGCAACGGATCTCCGCCTGTTTGCGGGCAAGCGAGGACCGACGATCGCGGATAAACGCCAGCTGGACCTGAAGTTCCTGCCAATCTCGGGGTCGTACCATGGCAGCGTGCAAATCCCGGCGGGCGCCGGCAAGTTTATCTAGCGCCTTATAAAAGGGCCGGGCTTTTGCCTGCCTCCCGGGCGCCAGCTGGTCGCGGATCTCTTCGAACTTCTCGCGCAGCTGCCGAACGCTCGCGATGCCGCTGCCTGCGGCAAACAACGCCTCGGCAAGGGCGCCCCCGAGTCGAGCATTGCTTCGGCGCCGGAGCGCAGCAGCTGGCTATCCAGCCCGAACAATCGTTCGAAGAGTGCCTCGTCGGCCTCGCCTATCAGCGGCGCCAGTATTCTTGGATCGAGGCTGATGCCCGCCGCATCCACGAGTGTGTTGCCGATCCCCTTGCGGCGTCCAAACGCGAAAGCAGAACCAGCCGCGTCGATCCCTTCGGCGAAAAGGCGCATACCCTGATAACCATAGAGAAACGCCATCTTCGTCTGGCCTGGAATGCCGAACAGCAAGTCGCGGAAGGCCTGGCGCAGCACTGTCTTGCCGCTGCCGTTGGGCGCGGCGACTAGGTTGACATGACCAGGCTCGGGATCGAGCGCTAACCGTGCCTGTGCAAAGCATCCGTAATTTTCGAGGGTGAATGACGTGAGCCGCATCGCGTTCAGATCTCACCTAGCAGGTTGGCAAGAACCAACTCGCGGGCTTTTTTGAGCAAGGTCGTGCCGCCTTCGCGAAGCGGATGCTCGGCCGGCAGGTCCATCGCGAGAATGCGGTGGCGCAGTCGGTCCGGATAGTCGCCGAGCAATTCGGCGCTGGGTGCGCCAGCCAGATCGTCCAATATTCTGCTCAAGCGGCCGACAACATCGGGGCGAGCGACCAAACATTGAAGATCTGCGGTGGAGACGGTATCGGTCACAACAAACTCGATCCAGACTGCATCAGCCCCGTACCGGCGGGCTTCAGCGTTAACGCCTTCGCGAACCCGCTCGATCTCCGCGAGCAGCCGCTCGTGCAGTGGGGTCGCACCCGTCAAAGTAACGCGCGAGGCAATCGGTCTCCCCTCGGCCGCTTCCAGTTCCTTTGAAAGCGACAGGCCGATGCGATCCATAACACTGTCGAGATGGAGTTCGCCGGCGATCGGGATCTCGACCCGGGACCACCGAAAGACGTCGAGAACGCGATGCTCCACCGCTGCCACCCGACCGTTTCGGATCCTCACGAGAGTGGCGCCCTTGGGGCCGCTTTCCCGAACCTGCCGGCCCTGTAGATTGCCTGGGAAAACGATCCACGGGTCTTGGCTCACGATCTCGCGCGCATGAACGTGACCGAGGGCCCAGTAGTCATATCCGCGGGAAATCAACGCGTCCACTGTGGTCGGGGCGTAATTCTCGTGCCCGGGCCGTCCAGTTAGCGACGTGTGTAGCAGGCCGATGTTGAAGAGATCGGGCACCGCCGTCGGATAATTGCGGCTCAGATCCTCGGTGACCGCTCGGGTACTAAAACTTTGTCCGTGAACAGCCACCCCCCACTCCTCGAGAAGCAGCCATTCGCTTTTTTCGTGCCGGAAGAGGGTGACGTGCTGTGGGAGCCGCAAATTTCGTGTGATGACCGATGCCGCGTCATGATTGCCGGCGACCATGCACATGCGGATACCGGCATCCACCAGCCTCGCGACCTGCTCGATGAAGAACAGGCCGGTACGCCAATCCTGCCAGTCGCCATCGTAGAGGTCGCCGGCGATCAGCACAAAGGCGACCCGCTCCTCGATCGCCAGATCAATCAGGTTTCTGAATGCCGCGCGTGAAGCTTCACGGATCAGTTTTGCTGGCGCATCGGGATCGGCTTCGAGGCCCCGCATCGGGCTGTCGAGGTGGATATCGGCGGCATGCAGAAAGCAAAACTCACTCATGGCAGCTCCCGTTCAGCACTGTTACATGACCGGCTTCCGTGCAGCTGAGGGCGCACGGCGCCGGCCGGGGTGCAACCCTCGATGAAGATATTGCCCGCCGGTTTATGAGATGTTGCAGGTGGAATATATTTGCGCCGATCCACTGCTGAGAGAGGTCGGGGTTACCCCCGGGAGACCCGGCGAATGAGACTAAAAAGCGAACGCATAGCGCCACGCGATCACCAGAAGGCAGAGCGCCTCAATTTCATCGATGAGGAACTCTTTTGGGCCGGGGAGGTCACTCGCCGATCGATCGAGGAAAACTTCGGCGTGTCTGAAGAAACCGCTAAGGCCGACTTGCGTGACTACCGTCGCGGATATGCCCCCGACCTGAAACCTGATCCGCGCGATAACATTTATCGTGTCTCGCTCGACTACGAGTCTCGGATTTCGAAGCCAGATCCGGAGATCTATCTCGATCGGCTAGCACGCCGCCGCGACGGGGCAGTGCCGATCTCCATTGTTCCGGACGTCGATCGCCGGCCGATCGATCGCATCGTATTGCAGACCGTTGTCCGTGCAATTCGGGAGAGCCGCGAAATCGAACTCCTCTATCAATCGCCCCGCTCCGAGGCAGCAAGGCGATACCGCATCTTTCCTCACGCTCTCCTGCGTGATGGCTTCCGCTGGTCGGTTCGTTGCTACATCAGGCCCGAAACCGGCGCCGGCCACTGGGGTGAATTGGTTCTTGACCGTATCGAGGAGGTCTTCCCCCAATCTTGGGCCGCCGAACCGGCGCTGGTCGGGGGCGATGCAGAGTGGCAGGCGATTGTCGAACTCGAACTGGTACCGAACCCGGATCTCGGTGACGCCGTCCGCTTACTAATTGAACAGCAGTACGGCATGAAAGAAGGAATCAAGGTGGCCCGGGTCCGACAATGCATGTTGACCTATTTCCTCAAACGCTATTTGCTCGAAGAGCCGATCACCTTGAAAGCGCCTCACCAGGCACCGTTGCGTCTGCGGAACCAGCAGATGGCCACTGAGCTACTGCCGCCCGGTATGCGTGTCCCGCTGCAACAGACCGAGGCTTTGGCGCCCGGGCAGATGCGACACCTGCGGGAATTGTTCCCCGAATCCGGCGAACAGGCGATATTGGAACGGGCGCTAGCGTGCTTGCTGGCCGAAGCCACCCAAAAACCAAGTCGGTGATTTTGAACCGATGCACGCCAATTCGCCGAGCCTTCCGGAAGCCTCGGCGAATTGGTATGTGGAGATGTTCGGGGCCACGATCACCGCCAATACGATGGCACGCGGCGCGCCACAGATATTCGTCGATCTCGGCGGCATGACAATCCTCATTCGTGGCCAACGCCCGGGCGAGGCCCCAGTCGACGCCAGGCCGATCCGGCAATTCGCCGACTTTTCCAGCCATGATGCCCGTGGGATCGACCATTTTGGTTTCATGTACCAGGGTGATCTAACGGCATTCTGCGACGAGCTGCGGGCGAAGGGTGTCGCCTTTCCGGTCGCGCTGAAGAAAGGGGTTGGCGGGAGGTTGCTGTGCTATGTCGCAGCACCCGATGGTGTGAGCATCGAGCTGATGGAGTGCTGACGCGGGGTGCCAGATCAGGGCGGTCGGGTCCAGACGGCGTTGCATGAATGAGCCTATACCCAGCCATCTCGCATCACCGAGCAGGTGCACTCCCAGTCTAGCGCTGCATTTGTAAAATTGAATTGACCCGAGCCGGCTTAGATTCTCAAACACCATAAGTCGCCTCGCCCTGGTCGGAGGTTCTACAACTAGCCGGTGGCGAAGGCTGGCATCACCTCCGAGGCGAACAGGCGCAACGAGCGCATGCTTTGCTCGCGCGACAAGGTTCCCCAAGCAAAAGAACAGATGACGTAGTTGCAGCCGCTTTCCGCGACAACGCGCTGCATCTCTGCGCGCACGCGTTCCGGCGACCCGGAGATGATGCTCTTGTCCTTGATCGCCGTCTCCCATGAGAACAGGCCATCGATGCTGTGGTCGCCGTGCTCATGCCAAAGCTGTGTAATCGACCGGAACCATACCTGATGGGCGGCGCGTGCTGCCGCTTCTGCATCGGCGTCTCGGTCGGCCACAACAACGAGGCGCAAAATGCCGACTTTCGGCGCGGCGACGTGGCCGTTCGCCCGGTCTGGGTCGTACCGATGGGCGCTCCATGCCCGCTTGTACGCGTCGGTATGCTCGCGCACCGCTGCTGCAGGGCCCAGACCGACGAAATTGAAGCCGTGCCGGCCAGCGTACTCGATGCTGGTCGGTGTGTGGGTCGGATACCATAGTGGCGGATAGGGCTGTTGCACCGGATGCAACTCCATCGGGACGTCCCGGTATTGGTAATGCACCCCGGCGAAGTTCAGTCGCGGCTGGGTAAGACCGGTCAGCAGGACCGTCAGCGCCTCGTCGAACATCGCCCGCGAGTTTTCCGGCTCAACCCCGAAATTGCGCAGTTCGTATGGCGATACACCGCGCCCAACACCGAGCTCCAAACGGCCACCCGAGAGCTGATCGAGCATCGCGACCTCTTCGATCAGTCGTAAGGGATCGTAGAGCGGCAGCAGGTACACCAGCGGCCCGAGGCGGATGCGGCGCGTGCGCTGCGTCGCCGCGGTCAGGAACAGTGCCGGCGACGGTGCCATGCCGAGCGGGGTCGCATGATGCTCAGCCAAGTGGTAGCAGAAAAAGCCCGCCTCATCGGCTGCCGCCAACAGCAGCAAGCGGTCCTCGTAGAGCTGGCTTAAAGGCTGTGTGCCGCGGTCGATCCAATCGAACACACCAAAACTCACTTCGCTCATGGACGTCCCTCCCTGTCGCCATTTCCAGAATTAGCCGAATCCTAGCGATATCTCGACGGTGGGTGGCGCGGATTGTAGGAGGACGCCGGAAGATGCGCCATCTACGAGATCACCGGGGCGAGCGCTGAGACCCCGACGGCATATTTCGGCAAACAGAATGACCGGCGCCTCGATGTCGTTCAAACCCTCGGCTCTGTCGGGCACAAAATTGGTCGGGGAATGGTATAGAGCGGATTGTCGAGTGGCGCCGCCAATGATGCCCAAAGAGCAATTGCCGACAATGGCGAGGTCCTCAGCGCCACTATAACGGCGTCGTGCCGATGGTAGAGCAAGGCGATTTTCGAATAAGTCTCCGTTCGAGGTCTTGCATCATTCGCGTTTCAGGCCGGTTGCGCCGCACGCATCGCGCGCCAGACTTTTTCGGGCGTCGCCGGCATGTCGATATGAGTGATGCCGAGCGGCGCCAGCGCGTCGACAACGGCATTCATGATCGCGGCGAGTGCCCCGACATTGCCGGCCTCGCCCGCGCCCTTGACGCCCAGAGGGTTGGTCTTGGTCGGCACCGGGTTCTCGGCCATTTCGAAGGCGCAGACCTCGTCGGCGCGCGGCATGCCGTAATCCATCAACGAGCCGGAGAGGAGCTGGCCCGATCGCCTGTCGTAGACGAGATGCTCGGTGAAGGCCTGGCCGATGCCCTGTACCACCCCACCGTGGATCTGGCCTTCGAGGGTCAGCTGGTTGATCACGGTGCCGACATCGTCGACGACGACGTAGCGCAGCACTTGAGTCGACCCGGTCTCGGGATCGATCTCGACCTCGCAGACATGGCAGCCGTTGGGGAAGTTCGGAATCTCGGGCGAGAAGCTTGCGACCTCGAAGAGCCCTGTTTCGAGCCCGGGCGGCAGCCGCGACGGCACGTAGGCCGCCTGCGCCACCTCCTTGAACGAGACCGCGCGGTCGGTCCCGGCGACGCGGAACAGCCCACCGGAAAATTCGATATCGGCCTCGGCCGCCTCCATCGCGTGCGCGGCGATCTTGCGCGCCTTGGCGACGATCTTGTCGGCCGCGATCGACGCCGCGCTGCCGCCGAGCACCGCGGTGCGCGAGGCATAGGTGCCGCCGCCATCGGGTGCCAGATCTGTGTCGGAATGCGCGACGCGGATATCGGCCTCGTCGAGCCCGAGCCGGTGGCTCAACAGGATCTTATACATCGTCTCGTGGCCCTGGCCGTGCGAGATCGAGCCCGGGATCACCGTAACCGTGCCGCCCGGGTCGAGCCGTACCATCACCGTCTCGCCCTGCGCCTGCGAGGTCTGCTCGATGATGTTGGCAAAGCCGATGCCGCGCAGCCGGCCGCGCCCGCCGAGCCTCTTCGCGGCGGCGCTCGAACCCGGCGTAATCCGCCATGGCGAGCGCTTGTTCGAGGTTCTTGCCGAACTCGCCGCAATCAAGCGTATAGACGAGGCCGGTCTTGAACGGCATCGCACCCGCCGGCACCGTGTTGCGGCGGCGCAGCTCGGCTCGGTCGATCTGCATCTCGCGCGCCGCGGTGTCGATCAGGCGCTCGACGATGTAGGACGCCTCGGGCCGCCCCGACCCGCGATAGGGGCCGATGCTCGTCGTGTTGGTGAAGACCGCCGAGACCTCGACGTAGATCGCCGGCGTCGTGTAGGTCCCGGCGAGCCCGCCCAAATGCATCGTCGGCGAGATGATGCCGCCGGGTGCGAGGTAGGCGCCGATATTCGAGATATTGCGCGCGCGAAGTGCGAGGAAATGCCCGTTGCTATCGAGCGCCAGCTCCGCTTCGCTGACATGGTCGCGATCGTGGTCGTCGGTCAGCATGCCCTCGCCGCGCTCGGCGATCCATTTAACTGGCCGACCGATTTTGCGCGAGGCCCACAATGCCAGCGCGTATTCGGGATAATGCCCGCCCTTCATGCCGAAGCTGCCGCCGACCTCGCCGGCGACGACGCGCAGCTGGGTTTCGGGGATGTGGAGGATCCGGCGCGCCAGGTCGGCGCGAGCGGTGTGCGGACGTTGGGTCCCGACATAAAGCGTGAAGCGGCCGAGCCGATCGTCCCACTCGCCGATGCAGCCGCGGGGCTCCATCGTGGCGGAGGTAACTCGGTTGAAGACGAGCTTCAGGCGACTGACGTGATCGGCCCGGGCAAAACCCGCCTCGACGGCGCGCTTGTCGCCGAGCGTGAAGAAGAAGCATTCGTTGCCCGCGGCTTCCGCCCAGAGCTGCGGCGCGTCGGGCAAAAGCGCCTCCTCGGTCGCCGCGACGCAGGGGAGCGGCTCGTACTCGACCGCGATCCGCTCCGCTGCGTCCCTCGCCAGATCGACGCTTTCGGCGACAACAAAGGCGATCGGCTCGCCGACCAGCATCGCACGGTCCTGCGCCAAAGCCGGGCGCGGCGGCACGAACATCGGCGAGCCGTCACGACGCTGGCGCGGAATGACAGGACGTGGGACGCCGAACGTCTCCGCCGCCCAGTCTTCGCCGGTCAAGATGGCAAGCACGCCTGGTGTCTGCTGCGCGGCGCGGATGTCGAGCGAGCGGATGCGCGCGTGCGCGTGAGGTGAGCGCAAAATGTAAGCATGCGCGAGCCGGGGCAACACGAAGTCATCGGTGTAGCGGCCGCGACCGGTCAGAAGGCGAGGATCTTCGGTACGCGGCACCGCTTGGCCAAGCGCGAATTTCATCGTCACGCTCCCAATGACGAGACAAGGCGTCACTCACGAGTGAGCTTCCCGCTGATGCGCCGCAGCGGCATTCTTCGAGCCGCCGATTGTTAGGGCAATATCGCCCATTCACAGTCCGAACACGATGCCGCCGATAATTGCTCGCCTCGAGCTCCTTTCTTTGCCGTCCTCACGAGAGGGTTCTCGTGTTGGAGTACCCTTGTCCGACGCGCCGGGCGGGCGACCATTGCACCAAGCGAATTAAGCTGGCGGTACCCCATTCTCAGCGCTCGTTCAGAACGTCTTATGCGGTCCGGCAACGGTCCTTCGCACCGGCGGATCCTCGCGCACGCGGAACGCCCCTTCGTTCACCTCAACCTTCGACCCGGCGCACCATCGCGATACGAAAGCCGCGGCCGAGGTGGCGTCGAGAAAGTAGATCGCGACCGCATCGTTGACGACGCCGCGCAGGCCGGCCGGTGTCATCGCCCAGCCGTCAGCGCCGCAGTTCTGGTCAAGCCAAGCGTGTATCTCGGTAAGCCGCGCGCCAAAGCCGCCCGTGGGGATGCCGAGCTTGATCCGACACGGGAAGCGCAGTTCGGCTTCGACGATCATCAGCTTGGAACTCGCGGCCATCGTTGTTCCCTGTTTGTGCCGATCGCAAGGTGCCCGGTTTGGGTTGTCTTGGCAACGGGAAGGGATTGCCCGGGCTGCTGGCGACGCTATGTCCTCGTCGATGTGAGGTCGCGTCCTGCTCTCTTTCCGATGTCTGCGAGATCAAACTCGTCTTCTCGATCCCGCCGCATCAGTCGACCCCGAACATCGCGCCGCTGGCCCTGATCGCGCGATGCCTAGGACATCAAATTCCCGGTAACGCCACGCACCAGCCGAGCAAGGCTGAACCGCAGCCCCGGGACGACGCGGTTACCTCGGCTTCGTGAAGACACGCGGCCGCAACAAACCGGGGATCGAGGGAGAGCGCGGCGCCGGGCTCTTACATCCAAGCTTCGAGCCTGAGCTAGTTCTCGTACTTAACTCATTCTCTTTGGCGACCGTGAGGATGCGGCTGATATGCTCAGGCCGCCTGGGCGAACGCGGTCTGCACGTCTTTCTCATAGGCTAGCAATTTCCGTACGCTTGGCCGCTGCTTCATCCGCTCGAAATGTGCCATGCAATTCTTGAACTGGGAGAGATCGAGGTTGAATTGGGTGCCTCGCCGAAAGCACCAGAAGAAGTGGGCATCGACGGCGGTGAAGTGGTCGAAAAACCATTCGCGATCGGCGAGCACATTGTCCGCGATCTTGTAGTTATCGAACAGCTGCTCCGCGGCAAGCCGCCGCACGGACTCCTCTGAGCCCGGTAGGTCGCAGACGCGCGGGGGCGAATTAATGCGTGAAAGGAAGGGATGAATACCCGAAGCGCACCAGGCCAACAGAGAGATCGCGTGCAGTTCCTGCATCGGGTCCGCGGGGAGCAGCTTTGCGGCCGGGAAATTCCGGGCGATCCAGATCTGGATGGCAACATTCTCGGTAAGCGTCTCGCCATCGATCACGAGCACCGGCACCTTGTGCTTGGGATTGAGTTGCAGATATTCGGCCGTCATGTGCTGCGACTTGCGGAAATTCAGCGGGAGGATCTCGAACGGGGCGCCGGCTTCCGTCAGCGTAACGTAGGGCACCAGCGAGCAAGCGTTGGGGGCGTAGTAGAGGATCAGCTGCATTTGAAAATCTCCTGAGGGGATGGAAAGCCTTCGGCCTCGTCTAGCCCAAAGTCAAGGAAACCCAGGCGCTCGCGCGTGAACTCAGCCCCGACGTCGTGCGGCATCTTTCCAATTGATGTAGGCTCTGGGATCGACCTAAGAGCGGCTCGGCCGGATTGGCATCGTCGCGATGCTGGTCCAGGCGACCGAGGCGCCAGCTTTCTCCGCTGCTTGTTCTGGTGCTAGCGCGGGGTCCCAGTTGGATGGCGAGAAGGCGCCGACCGGTCACATTCCCGGCGGCATCGGAGACGAGCCAGACTAGCGGGGGTGCCATCACTTCCGGTTGGATCATCGGGGCGCGAGCGAAGCCGCTTCGTCGGAAATCATCGGCGTGTTGGTGATCCCGCCTGGAACCAGAACGTTGACGGTCATTCCGCTGCCATCGAGGTCCTTTGCCATAATCGCGCTCAGCGCCTCGAGCGCGGCCTTGGACGGGCCGTAGGTCGGAGAGCCAGCGGCCAGCATCGTGCCAAGGCTAGTCGTGACATTGACGATCCGGCCCCATCCCTGGCGCATCTTCTCGGGCACGACAGCGTTCGTCAGCGCCAACGGCGCCGTCGTGTGGACCGCGACAAAGCGGCGCCACTGATCGGGGGTGACCTCCCAGAATTTGAGCGGACGCTGCCAGCTGTCCGGCCGGATTGCACCTGGGCCGATCCCGGCATTGTTGACCAGGATGTCGATGCGACCAAACCGGGCACGGGTCGCGCTTATGATCTCATCGGCGGCCGTATCCGATGTCAGGTCAATGTGCAGGGTAAGCAACTCGACGGCCTTACCCTGTTCACGCGCTGCGACCAAGCGCCGCCAGTGGCTTACGGTCGCGATCAACGCCGGCGACCCGGATGCCCGCCGCCAACAAGCCCCGCGTCATTGCCCTGCCGATGCCGCCCGCCGCACCGATTACGGATCGACCGGGACCATAACGGCCACGCGGGACTATCACCGCCTACGGCGATCCACCCACGTATATTGGACATATGTTGGATAGAACCGGCGGCGCGTGTTCGTAAGTTATTGCTTTGTATGGCGTCCCCAAGGGGATTCGAACCCCTGTTACCGCCGTGAAAGGGCGATGTCCTAGGCCTCTAGACGATGGGGACGCAAGGAGTGCCGACGCTTGCATCTAAAGTGCCGGGGTCGAGAAATCAACAGCGCCTCTCGGCGCCCCTCGGTGGAAGGCGCGCCGGCCGAGGTAAGCTCGATGTCGTGGCGGCGCACACCCATTTATCCGGCACCCGGTGCGACAGAGGGGAACGATGCCGTCAGCGCCCGCTTTCGACGAGGGATTTCGCCAACGCCTGCGGACGCTGCTGACCTGGCGGCGCGACGTCCGGCGATTTCGGCGGGATCCGCTGCCGCCGGGTGCGGTCGAGCGGCTGATCGAGCTTGCCGCCTTGGCGCCCTCGGTCGGGCTCAGCCAACCCTGGCGCTTTGTCGTCGTCGACGATGTGGCCTCCCGCCGAGCAGTCGGGCGGAATTTCGCCGCCGCCAACGCCGCCGCGCTCGCCGCTCAGGCTCCGGAACGCGTGGCGCTATACGCGCGGCTGAAGCTCGAAGGGCTCGACGAGGCCCCGTGTCACCTCGCCGTCTTCGCCGATCGCGCGACCGCGCAGGGGCATGGTCTCGGGCGTTTCACGATGCCCGAGATGATAGACTATTCGACTGTTGTCGCGGTCCATACCTTGTGGCTCGCAGCGCGCGCCGAGGGGATCGGCATGGGCTGGGTGTCAATCCTCGATCCGCGCGAAATCGCTGCGATCCTCGATGTTCCGGCAGAGTGGAAGCTGATCGGCTACTTTTGTCTCGGTTATCCGATAGAGGAGGAGGACGTGCCGCTGCTCGAAACCGTGGGGTGGGAAGAACGGCGCGCGGCGCCGTCGTTCTTGATCCGCCGATGAGCCCCGGAGCGACCATTCGCGTCGGTATCGGCGGCTGGGTGTTCGCGCCGTGGCGCGGGACGTTCTACCCGTCGGGTTTGGTGCAGGCGCGCGAGCTGGCCCATGCCAGCCGGCGGGTCACCGCGATCGAGATCAACGGCACCTTCTACGGCAGCCAGAGGCCAGAGAGCTTTCGCCGCTGGCATGACGAGACCCCCGACGGCTTCGTGTTCTCGGTGAAAGGTCCGCGCTTCGTCACCCACCGCCGCGACTTGGCGACCGCCGGCCTATCGATCGACCGCTTCTTCGCGAGCGGCGTGCTTGAACTGGGTGCCAAACTTGGCCCGATCCTGTGGCAGTTCGCTCCGTTCATGCGCTTCGACGAGGCTGCCTTCGCCGCTTTTCTCGCGCTGTTGCCGCGCGAGATCGACGGCCGTGCCGTGCGCCATGTCGTCGAGGTAAGGCACCCGAGCTTTGGCTCACCGGCCTTCATCCAGCTGCTAAGGCGGCACAAAACTGCGGTCGCACTCGTCGACGACGAGAAATATCCGGCCATCACCGACATTACCGCCGATTTCGTCTATGCGAGGCTGCGCCGCTGCGCTGGAGACGAACCCGCTGGCTATTCGCAGTCGGCACTCGACGCCTGGGCCGCGCGCGGCCGCGAGTGGTGCGCCGAAGAGGGTATACAGAGCGCGGGGAGCTTTGAAGATGATAGACGCGGCTGATGCGCTCGCAGACTACCGGCGCCGACACCCTGGCTCTCCGCCGACCTTCGGTGGTCGCGTCTATCGTCAGCACGCCCCCGAATTGATCCGATGCACGATTAGACCGGTGACCGCCGAGACTTGGCTGCAATCCCATTTCTACACGCCGCAGGCCCGGACGATCCTGCTTGAAATCTCGGCCCGCTATGCTGCGGCGATGGATGCCGGCGCCTGGGAAGACCGGGGCGACGATGATCCGGTCGTGGCCCATGCCACGGCCAATCGCGCCGGGCGGATGGTATGGAACGGCGCGCATCGCCTCGGTGCGGTCATGATCCTCGGCCGTCCGTTCGACCTTCCGATCCGCTTCTGCCTATAGGGTCGAGCCTTCTTGGTGGCGTGCTGGTGCCGGCATGGCCGCGGCCCAGGCGGCTTCAATTTGGTCTGGCCAGAAGGGCAGCGTTTCTTCAGGTTGGCCGGTGCTACCGGTAAGGATTGAACTTACGGCCTCCCCTTTACCAACGGCATCCGATAGCGGTTCGGGTCGTCTTCCATCGTCACAAAAAACCGCTCGCATCAGGCGAAAATCCTTGTCTATGCGACAGAATATAACGATATCGTACGATAGGAAACGGCACAGCAATAACCGACGAAAATCGGCAAAATCGGTACCCCAGGAGAATACGGGTAACAGCGACAGAATATTGGGACAAGCATCAGCCCGGTCTCGTCCTGCGGGTTTCCACATCAGGTGCAAAGAGCTGGATTGTCATGTACCGTGTCGACGGGCGGCAGGTGCGCGAAACGCTCAGCACCCTGGCCAGGGTCCCGAATGTCGCCAATGCGCGCAGACGGTCCCTGGCGAGCCTTGAGAAAGCCCGCGCCGGGGTCAATCCGGTTGCTGAACGCCGCACGACGACGATGGCGAGGCAAGACGTGATGTCAAGACCTTCGCCGCGGTCGCCGATCGCTTCATCAAGGAACATGTGCCTGCCGGTAATACGCGATTGCCCGAATGACCCCTGGTAGGCGAGCGTCATTCGACCCCGTCGATGTGTCCTGTTTGTAGACTGTGGGGTTAGCATGACCGCCGCGGAGTTTTATGACGTTACCCCCATAAAACGGTATCGCGCCACCCGGGCCGAGATGGAGGAAGCGCCGAGTTCCTGGTCGACTATGCCGAACAGCACGGCCCGGTGCCGAGGTCGCGGGTATTCCCGGCATCGAAAAGGACGACAGCGGCTATGTGAAGGTCCAACGCCAAGTATTGGCGTTACGGGCCCCGCAAGCTGTGCCATGTCATGGTGGTCGAAGCCGAGAGCAGTTGGTAAATTTGTCCCCAATCCCAGCCTCGGCGGGCTGCTCGCCGGCGCCAGCGACGACATGACCCGAAAAAGTAGGTATTGGCCGCCGAGAATCTGCTCGGAACGCCGCCTTCCCACATCCAGACGGATATGCGGAAGGCCATATCGGCCTCTTCATTGGGCGGAAAGTGCTCCACGAAAACTGGACACGGATCGCAAACTGGCTCGGTTAGACTGGTTCAGAAACGGTTAGATTGCATGGCCCGCGTGAGTCGGCGCGCTCACCGCTTGGGCTACATAAGCCGATTGGATCTGCTCTAGAGCGGGTCTAGAACGGGTGAACTGGGCGGCGTCATCCGCCCGAGTTCGGCGAACTCCGTCAAGCGAACCTGGTCCAGGGGTGGGCCGAAGCGAACGCAGCGAAAGGAGTAAGCACATGGCTGATAATGGCGCCGCTAAAGAACCATGGGCATATCGCGCACGGGAAGCCGTGGGCGTCTTCGCTGAACCTGATGCCTTGGAAGCAGCGGTAAATCAGCTCGAAATGTCGGGATTTGACAGGACCACTATCTCGGTGCTCGGCTCCTATGACGAGGTCAGAAAGCGCGTCGGCCGTCTCTACCGGAACGTGATGGCGATCGAGGATGATGCGGGCGCCTCGCGAGCCTCATTCGTTTCCACGAACAAGCGAATGAAAGACGAGACGGCAGCGGTCGTATTTCCCCTGTATGTCGGTGGGCTTGCCGGCGTGGCTGCGGTCGTCGCTTGGGGGGAGCGCCCTGGCTCTCGCGATCGCGGTTGCGATCCTGGGCAGTTCTGCCGGGGTCAGCCTGGGCGGTCTGCTGGCTGGCGCTATTGCTCGGCATCAAGCTAAGTGTATCAGGGAACAAATTGCGCAGGGTGTTTTATCCTGTGGGTCAAAGTTGCCGACGAAGACGCAGAAGGCGCGCACTCGCCGCCCTCGAGTGCGCCGGCGCCCACCACATCCACATTCACCACACCCAACGGAAATTGGGGCAGGCGATCGACCATCGCCCGAAGCGTGGGCGGCGCGCGGCCGCCTAGTCTCGCCGATTCGGCGCGAGCAGCGGCCTCTTGACCGGCGGCGGGGGCTACGCGCAGGCTGCGTCGTAATCCCCGGAAGCGGCCACAACGAGGATGATCCGATGACCGACCCGATCCGGCCGTTCGCGCGCAGTCCGCTGGGCGCGCAACCGCCTTACCTACACCCCGATTACGGCAGCACGGTCAAGCGCGCGCCGAGAAATTCGCCGATCCGGCTCGAGCAGACCTTGACCGAGGTGACCGGCCCGGTCTTTGCCGACCGCTGGGCCGGGCCGGACGCGGTCGATTTGACCCGGGGTCACACAGGGGCGCCGCTCGGCGAGCGGATCATCGTTGCCGGGCGCGTTCTTGACGAGGACGCAAGGCCGGCGCCGGGAACCTTGGTCGAGCTGTGGCAGTGCAACGCCGCCGGCCGCTACCGCCATCCGGTCGATCAGCACGACGCACCGCTCGACCCGAATTTCGACGGTGTCGGACAGGTCGTGACCAATGAGCGCGGCGAATACCGCTTTCTGACGATCAAGCCCGGTGCCTATCCCTGGCGCAACACCCATAATTCGTGGCGGCCCGCGCACATTCATTTCGGCGTCTTCGGGCCGGCTTTTGCCACCCGGCTGATCACCCAGATGTATTTTCCGGGCGACCCGCTATTGGCTTTCGATGCGATCTTCCTCGGCACGCCCGACAAAGCGGCGCGCGAGCGGCTGATCTCGGCCTACGACCCGAACCTCAGCGAGGCGGAATGGGCGCTCGGCTATCGTTTCGACATCGTGCTGCGCGGCCGCGAAGCGACCCCGATGGAGAGCGCGTGAGATGGCGGCTGAACTGATCGTCACGCCGTCGCAAACGGTTGGCCCATTTTTCCACCTGGCGCTCGATCGGCCGGAATGGGCCGATCTCACCAGAGGGAATCCTACCGGCGAACGGATCGTCGTCGAGGGGCGGGTAATCGATGGCGACGGCGTCGCGGTCGCGGATGCCTGTCTCGAATTATGGCAGGCCAACGCCGCCGGCCGCTACGCCCATCCCGACGATGCGAGGACCGACAAGCCGCTCGACCCGAATTTTCGCGGCTTTGGCCGGGTGTCGACCGATGCCGATGGCGGCTTCCGCTTCACGACGATCCGGCCGGGGGCGGTGCCGGGCCGCGGCAACGCGTTGCAGGCGCCACACATTGCCGTGGCACTCTTTGCCCGCGGGCTTTTGAAGCAGCTTTACACGCGCATTTATTTCGCCGACGAGCCGGCCAACGCCGGCGATCCGGTGCTATCGTCGATCGACGATCCTGCGGTCCGCCAGACTCTGATCGCCACCCGCCGCGACGGACCCGGCCCGCCGACCTATCGGTTCGACGTCATCCTGCAAGGCGAGCGCGAGACCGCCTTCTTCGATCTCTGACCCGGCCGCCGGCGCCCGCCTTCAGAGCATCTGGCCGCCGTCGACGGCGATGTTCTGCCCGGTGACCCAGCCGGCGAGCGGCGAGCACAGGAAGAGTGCGACCCGCGCCACTTCCTCTGGCCTGCCGAGACGCCCGAACGGGATGCTCCGCAGGATTGCGCCGTAGAGGTTAGGGTTGTGGTTCTTCGCCCGCTCCCAGGTGCCGCCGGGAAATTCGATCGAGCCGGGAGCGATGCAATTGACGCGGATGCCCTTGCGGGCGAATTGGGCGGCTGTCGTCTGCGTGTATTCGAGGATCGCCGCCTTGACCGCACCATAGGGCGGGGTGCGGGCCGACGCGCGAAACCCTGAAATCGACGAGATGTTAAGGATCGCGCCGGCCTCGGATTGTTCGAGAAAAGGCAAGGCTGCCCGCGTCGCACGCACTGTCGCCATCAGATCGACCGAGATGCTGGCTGCCCAGCCGGCCTCATCATCGCTGGTGCCGAAACCCGAAGCGTTGTTGACCAGGATGTCGATCCCGCCGAGCGCCCCGGCTGCTTCGTCGATATAGGGCGCGACCGCCGCCGCATCGGCGAGATCGCAGACGGCTGCATGCGCCGCGCCACCATGCCGCGCGATGTCCTCGCGAGCTGCCGCCAACCCTTCCGCCCCCCGTGCGCAAATCCATACGCCGGCCCCCGTCTCGGCGAAAGCGAGCGCGATCGCCCGTCCGATCCCCCGGCTGCCCCCGGCCACCACCGCCCGCTTGCCCATCAGATCGATGTTCATATTCCCTCCGCTTCGAGTGACTGCCCCGGCCGATCTTCTGAACTTAGAACCGGTGTGTCGACAGCATGGGCCGGTGTTATCGCTACCTGCGAGCGGGTGCGGCCCTATCCGCGAGCCGGCCACCCGGATCCCGCTGTCGGATAGCTCAGTCAGCAGCCATAGCGGCGTTGGCGCTCTTGAAAGGATCGGATCGCGCGCAGGAAATCGATCTTGCGCAACGCCGGCCACAACACGTCGGTAAAATAGAATTCGCTGTGCACGCTCTGCCACATCAGGAAACCGGAGAGGCGGACCTCACCCGATGTGCGGATGATCAGGTCGGGGTCAGGGAGTCCGGCGGTGTAGAGATGGCGGGCGATGGCCTCGGGCGTGACGTGGTCGATCGCCTCGACCAATGTCGTCTGCTCGGCGGCGAGGCAGGCGAGCAGCGCGCGCACGGCGTCGGAGATCTCCTGGCGGCCGCCATAGGCGACGGCGATGTTCAGCTCGAACCCGTCATATCCCGCGGTGGCGCGCTCGGCAGCGCTGATCGCCGCTAGAACCGGCGCCGGCAGCATTGCCAGGCAACCGATCGCGCGCACGCGGACCCGCCGGCGGTGGATCGCGGGATCGTCAGCGAGCGCGGTCAACTTAGCTGCAACCGAGGCCAGGATGCCGGACACCTCGGCCGCCGGCCGGTGGAAATTTTCGGTCGAGAACACCCATAGGGTGACCGTCGGAATGCCCAGCTCGACGCACCACTCCAGGACTTCGTCGAGCTTTTCGGCGCCGAGATCGTAGACCGCCCGCGGCTCGGTGATGCCGAGCGCGCGGCCATGACGACGGTTGCCGTCGAGGATGATGCCGATATGGCGTGGCCGCGACTGCCGCCGTACGCCGCGAACCAGCCTGCGAGCGTAGAGATAATAGAGGAGCCGGAGCATCGGCCGCAGCGCAGCGTCCCCCAGCGCCGGAGCGCGGGCAAGCCCGCCGCGCAACGGCAGCCGATCCATGAATTCGCTCAAATTACCGCAAACCCATGACGAATCCGTTAAATTGACCCGCCGCGCTGGCGTGCCTAAGCCTGCGGTGGGGATCCACGTCGCGAAGACCGCCAAAAGCGCCGAACGATTCGAGGATCAGGTTCAGGGTAAGCCGCGCATGCCGTCATTCGAGAAACGATGCTCGGAGAAACAGTGGACGCCATGCCCGGACTCTTCGGCAAGCCGGATCCGCGCGACGACTTCCGGAAAGCCCGGTTCAGCCGGGGTCACGGCACCTCCTCAAGTAGAAGACGCCGGAATAGTTCATTGCCGCGACCCCCGGCGTTCTCGCCCGATCGACTCAGCGGACGAGACGCAGCGTGATTGCGCCGATACCGGCCGCGACGTTGAGCCCGGTATTGCCTTCGATGCTAATCGGTTGCAGTGAAATTGACTGATTTGAACCGCCAATCAGCACATTGGCCCCGGCCCCGACCCCGACCGTCGCGCTGGCCGTGGCACCGGCATAGCTGCCGGCAAGCGCGCCCGGTCCGATGTTGGTGGTCGGCGCAAACACTCCCCAGACCAATACGCCGCCTTTCGTGTAACCGATATCGACGCCAATCTTTGTAATCGTGCCCGCGTAGCGTTCGGGATGGCCCGTCCCAGGCGAAAAGGCGCAGCGCAATGCTTTCGACGAACCCAATATGAAGCCCCAGCCGCCGGCCACGTTACAGTTCAGCGTTCCGACCCGCACCCCCGATTGAGCCTGCGCCGGCGTCCCCTGCGCGACAAGGCCGGCTGCCAATCCGACCGCGCCGATTGCCAAACCAACTTTTTTGAACATTCCGATGAACCCCCAATTCGCGGGAAAATCCCCGCCGGCCGGATTTTGCCTGCTTCCGCGCCGATTTGCTATGGGCAGCGCGCCGCACCCCTGCGGTTTTCTGCGCCGATTTCCAGCGCTTCGTTATGTCGATTTAGACTTTGCCACCTTGACTCCGTCGCCCCCGCCCAGCGAACTCGTGCGCCGGCACGTCAGGCGATGGCCGGCAGCTGATCCGTTTGCTCGCCGCGACAATTCTGATAGAGATCGTTATAACATTTCACGCCTTGCGATCTCCCATATGCGCCATCTCATCGTCGGCGGGTTCACAGCCCTTGTCATGATGGTGTCCACGGCCGCGGCAACCCCGATCACGGTGGTCGCCGCCGAAAATTTCTATGGCGACATCGCGCGGCAGATCGGCGGCGCCCAGGTCGCGGTCACCAGCATCCTGACCAACCCGGACCAGGACCCGCACGAATTCGAGGCGAGCCCTTCAACCGCGCGCGCTTTCGCCGATGCTGCTGTCGTCATCGTCAACGGGGCCGGGTATGACGGGTGGGCGGAGAAGCTTCTGTCGGCATCACCCGCCGCGTCGCGCGCGGTCGTCGTCGTCGCGGCGCTCATCCACAAGACGGCCGGCGAGAACCCGCATGTCTGGTACGACCCCGCCGCGATGCCGGCATTGGCCGAGGCCCTCTGCGGCCTGTTCGCGAAACTCGATCCGGTTCACCAGGCCGATTACGCCCGGCGTCTGACGATATTCCGGAGGTCGATCAAGCCGCTCGAGGACCGAATTGCCGAGATGCTCACAAAATATTCAGGTAAGCCGGTGACCGCGACGGAACCGGTGTTCGGCTACATGGCGGCGGCCTTGGGTCTCGACATGCGCAACGCCAGATTCCAGCTTGCGGTCATGAACGACACCGAGCCCAGCGCCGGCGCCATTGCGGCCTTCGAAACGGATCTTCGCGCGCGGGCCGTCAAGGTCTTGCTCTATAACAGCCAAACCAGCGAGGCGCTGACCCGGCGGATGCAGAAAATCGCGACGCAAGCCGGCGTGCCCGTGGTCGGCGTGACCGAGACCGAGCCGCGAGGGAAGGATTATCAGGAGTGGATGCTGTCGCAGCTCAACGCGCTCGACCGCGCGCTGGCTCGCTAGAGGAGTTTGCGATCGAGCTCGACCGAGTGACGATCACCCGGGGCGCGCGCACCGTTCTCGCCGATGTCAGCGCGGCGATAAGCCCCGGCGAGTTCATCGCAGTCCTCGGTCCGAACGGCGCCGGCAAAACTACATTGCTGCAAGCGATTCTGGGTCTGCTGCCGGCCGCCGCCGGCGAGATCAGGATCTTCGGGGCAAAGCCGCGGCGCGGCGATCGCGCGGCCGGATACCTGCCCCAGCAGCGCACCGCCGTGGCGGACCTTCCGCTGCGCGGCTGGGATTTCGTGGCCAGCGCCTTGAACGGGGAGCGTTGGGGGCTACCGCTGTTCGCTCGCGACGGCCGGCGGGAGGTCGACCAGGCGCTCGAGACCGTCGCGGCGCAAAGCCTCGCTCGCCGGTCCTTGCGGGAACTTTCGGGTGGCGAACTACAGCGGCTGCTGCTCGCCCAGGCGCTGCTCGGAAAGCCAAGGCTGCTGCTGCTCGACGAGCCGCTGATCAGCCTCGATCCGCATTTCCAACAGGCGGTCGTCGCACTGGTTAAGCAGATCCAGCAAGACCGCGGCATCACCGTCCTGTTTACCGCGCATGACCTGAACCCGCTGCTTGGTGTCGTCGATCGGGTGCTCTATTTGGGGCACGGGCATGCCGCGCTCGGCACGGTTGACGAAGTGATCACCGACGCGGTGTTGTCCGGCCTTTACCAGACGCCGATCGAGGTGTTGCGGGTAAACGGCCGCATCGTGGTGGTCGCGGGGCATGGCCCGGTCGAGGCCGAAGCCCATCGCCACGATGACTATGGCCACAATGTTTGAATACGATTTCATGCGCACCGCGTTCATGGCGGGAGGCGTCGTCGCGATCGTCGCCGGGACAGTCGGGTATTTCCTGGTGCTGCGGAATCTGACCTTTGCCGGTCATGCGCTGTCGCATGTCGGCTTCGCCGGCGCGACCGGCTCGGTGCTGCTCGGCATCGGTGCGCTGTGGGGGTTGCTCGCCTTCACCTTGGCGGCGGCGGTCGCGATGGGAATGCTCGGCGATCGGCTGCGCAATCGCGATGTCGCGGTCGGCATCATCCTGTCGCTGGCGCTCGGCCTCGGTGTTTTATTTTTGTACCTATACACCACCAGCGCGAGCGAGGCGACGGCGATCCTGTTCGGCAATTTGCTCGGCGTCGGCATCGAGACGTTGTGGGGTCTGGTGGCCTTGAGTGTTGTCGGCATGCTGGCGCTCGCGGCGATTTCGCGGCCGCTGCTGTTCGCCACCCTGGCGCCCGAGCTAGCCGAGGCCAAGGGCGTGTCGCTCCGCCTCGTTTCGGTGCTGTTTCTGGCAATCGTCGCTATTGCCGTGGCTGAGGCGGCGCAGGTGGTCGGCGTGCTGCTGGTCTTCGCGCTGATGGTCGGGCCGGCAGCCGCTTCGCTGCGCCTGGCCTCGCGGCTCCGCGCGGGTGTCGCCCTTGCGGTCATTCTCGCCCTCGCCGAGACCTGGGGCGGCATTGTCTTGGCTTATGTCACCGACTGGCCGACCACATTCTGGATCGTGCTGCTGAGCTGCCTCGTCTATTTCCTGAGCTTTCTCAGAGTGCCGGTCGCTACGGAGAAAAAATTTGTTCGGGCCTGACACCCTCCGGGCGGCTCAGGCGCGCTGCTCGGGCGGGAGTTGGAGGCGGTAGCCGACGCCGAGCTCGGTCAGGATATGGGTCGGCCGGGTCGGGTCGGGTTCGAGCTTTTGCCGCAACCCGCGGATGAACACCCGCAGATATTGCACCTCGTCGGCCTGAGCCGGCCCCCACACCTCGCGCAACAGCTGGCGATGGGTCAACACCTTGCCGGCATGCATGACCAGATGGCGCAACAGGTCGAACTCCTTGGGCGATAATTTGATCTCGTGGCCGGCGCGGGTCACGTGGCGGCGCACCAGGTCGACCGCCAGATCGCCCGAGGCGAACACCGGCAATTCGCCCTGCGCCTGAAACGCGTGGCGCAGTGCCGCGCGCAGCCGCGCCATCAGCTCGGCCATGCCGAACGGCTTGGCGACATAATCGTCGGCGCCGAGATCGAGTGCGGCGACCTTCGAGCGCTCGTCGTGGCGCGCCGACAGCACCACGATCGGCACCTGCGAGGTCCTTGCGGATCTCGGCGATCAGCTCGATCCCGCTATGGTCCGGCAGGCCGAGATCGAGGATCACCAGGTCGGGCTTCTCGACGGCCAGGGAGCGCAGACCGGCGGCGGCGTTTTCGGCTTCGGCGACGCGATACCCGGCAGCGGTCAGGGTGGTGCGCAACAGCCGGCGGATCGGCGGCTCGTCGTCGACGACGAGGACGGTCGGCTCCCTAGCCATGAGCCAAGGCCGATTGCCGCTCGGCGCCGATTTCGGGCACCACCGGCATGCGGATCGTCAGCACCGCGCCGGAGCGGTCGCGGCGGTTGCGGGCGACGATCCATCCGCCCAGCGCCTCGACAAAGCCGCGGCAGATCGCCAGCCCCAGCCCGGTCCCGGCGCGGCGCCGATCCTGCGCCTGCACCCGATAGAATTTATCGAAGATGCGCTCGAAATCGTCGGGCGGTATCCCCGGCCCCTCGTCGACGACCTCGATCTCGACCAATTCGCCGTCGCGGCTCGCCCGGATCTCGATGCGGCTGCCGGCCGGTGAATATTTCGCCGCGTTGTCGAGCAGGTTGAACAATACCTGCTCGAACAGCACCGCATCGAGCCGCAGCATCGGCAACTCCGGCTCGACCGTGACCTCGACATGGTGGCGGGCGAGCAACATTCGCGGCCCGCTGCAACGCCGCGCCGATGATCTCGCCGACATCGATCAGATCGAGCTTCAGCTCGATCGCGCCTGATTCGAGCCGGGTCATGTCGAGCAGGTTGGAGACGAAGCGGTTCAACCGTTCGGCCTCGTCCTGCAACGTCGCCAGCAATTCCTCGCGTTCCGCGGCGCCGTATTTCTCCGGGTAGCTGCGCAGGCTCGAAACCGCACCCATGATCGAGGCGAGCGGGGTGCGCAGATCGTGCGAGATCGAGGTCAAGAGCGCCGCGCGCAGCCGCTCGGTCTCGGCCAGCACCCGCGCCTCGTCGAGCCCTTTGGCCAGCGAGATGCGCTCGATCGCCACCGCCGCCTGATCGGCGAGCGCATCGAGCAGCCGGCGCTCGTCGGGGGTCAGCAACGGCCCCGGCGTTTCGCGGTCGATGCCGATCACGCCGACCGGGCCGCTGCCGGTGCGCAACGGCAGAAACAGCCGCTTGCCGCCCGGCAAGGTGTCGGCGCCGCGCCCGGCCGGGCGGTTGTGCTCCCAGGTCCAGCGCGCCGCCGCCATGTCGGCGGCGTCGAGCCGGTCCTCCGGCGGATAGCCCGAGGCGACCTCGAGCCCCTCCCCGTCCCCGACCGGCATCAGCAGCACGGTGCGCACATTCAGCATCGAGGCGATCTGAAAGGCCGTCGCCCACAACAGATCGTCGAGCGCGCCGATCCCGGCGACCTTGCGGCTGAATGCGTAAAGCTCGGCCGTTGTTTTGGCCCGCGCCCGCGCGGTCACCACCTGCCGGCGCGTCGCCGCAGTCAGATTGCTGACGATGACCGCAACGATCAGAAAAAAGAATAGCGCGACGACGTTTTCGGGATCGCCGACCGAGAACGTGTAAAGCGGCGGCAGAAAGAAGAAGTTGTAAGCGAGCACGCTGAGAACGCAGGCGAACAGTGAGGGCAATAGACCCCAGGCGACGGCCGAGGCCAAGACCGCGGTCAAGAACACCAGGGAGATGCTCTGCACCGCGATGAATTCCTTGAGCAACAGGCCGATGCCGAGGGCGATCGCGACGCCGCCGGCGCTGCCGAGATAAGGGCCGACGCGCACTGTCTCCGTTGTCGGGTGGGTCGCGACAGATTTCGCCGGGACCGGTTCCTCGGCATCGGCCGAAATGACGTGCAGGCTGATCTGGCCGGTCTTGCGCATCAGCTCGCGGACCACCGAGCCATGCACCATCTCGAACCAGCGCGAGCGGGCCGATTTGCCGATGACGATCTGGGTGATGTTGTTGGCGCCGGCATAGGCGACCAGTTCGTCGGCGATGTTGCGCCCCGGGATCGTGATCGTCGATGCGCCCAGGCGCTCGGCCAGCCGCAGATGGTCGGCGATGCGGTCGCGCTCGGCGTCGCTGAGCCGCTGGGTGCGCGCGGTCTCGACATAGATCGCGGTCCACGGCACGCGCAGGCGATCGGCGACTCGCCTTGCATAACGAATGAGCCCCGCCGTGCTCGGCGCCTCGCTGACGCAGACCAGCACCCGCTCGCCGGCCGGCCACGGGCCGGAAATCGCATGCTCGCGCATGTGCGAGAGCAATTGCTCGTCGACCCGCTGGGCGGTACGCCGCAGCGCCAGCTCGCGCAGCGCCGTCAGATTGCCGGTCGAGAAAAAGTGGCGAACCGCGCGCTCGGCCTGCTGCGGCACATAGACCTTGCCCTCTTGCAGGCGCTTGATCAGATCCTCGGGCGAGAGGTCGATGACCTCGATGTCGTCGGCTTGGTCGAGCACGCTGTCGGGCACGGTCTCGCGCACGCGGATTCGGGTGATCCGGGCGATCACGTCGTTGAGGCTCTCGACATGCTGGATATTCAAAGTCGCGAACACGTCGATGCCGGCGGCGATCACCTCCTCGACATCGAGATAGCGCTTGGGATGGCGGCTGCCCGGAGCATTGGTGTGCGCCAATTCGTCGACAAGAACGAGCTGCGGGCGGCGCTTCAGGATCGCGTCGAGATCCATCTCGGCCAGGAGGTGGCCCTTGTACTCGACCTGCTGCCGGGGGATCGTCTCGAGACCGTCGAGCAGCGCCTCGGTCTCGCGCCGGCCATGCGGCTCGACGATGCCGACGACGACGTCCACCCCGTCGCGCAGCTTGGCCTGCGCGCACAGCAGCATCTCATAGGTCTTGCCGACCCCGGGCGCGGCGCCGAGAAAGATCTTCAGCCGGCCGCGGCCTTCGTGCTTCGCCGCCGCCAGCAGCGCCTCGGGGGACGGTCTTCCCTCACGCTCGGACATCAATACAGTCTAGCGCGTTTGGTGGTTACCGGTGAACGAAAGCAGGCTGGCGGCTATCTTTGAAAAAGGTGCTCGTCCTCGAAAGATACGGCACGGGTCCGACGTTCCCGCGCGCCGGCCGCCGAACAGGTCGGATCGCGACCCGTCGATGGCGCGCACCGCGTGCTAACTGCCCCGCACAGGCGCCGCTTCCGGCTGTATCCGCAGCAATGACAGCGCGCCCAGGGCGGCGAGGCTGAGCCCGGCCGAGACGACCAGCGCGCCAAGTCCCATCCGGCTCATCAACAGGCCGAAGAGCAACGGGGCCGCGGCGGTCGTCACTCGCGCCGGGGCGACAATGATGCCGGTTCGCCGGCCGTAGCCGACTGGGCCATAGAGCGCCAGGGGCAGGGTCCCGCGCGAGATCGTCAGCAATCCATTGCCGCCGCCATGCAGCATCGCAAAAGCCGCCGCCGCCGGGGCGCCGAACACGCCCAATAACGCCGCGCCGAGCGGGTGCAATACCAGCGCTATCCGGGTCGAGACCAGCGGATGCAGCCGCTTCAGGACGCCGAACTCGAACAGCCGAGCTGCGACCTGCGCCGGACCCATCAAGGCCGAAGCGGCGATCGCCGCGGTCGTCGACGCGCCCGCCATTTCCAGCAGATATGGCAGGTGCGCCGCCATCGCGCCGGTCACGAAGCCGACCGCGCCAAAGACAAAGGCCAGCACGATCATCCCATTAGCCGAAGCCGCTGCGAGCGGTTGCGGTGCGGCGATCGGCGCTGGGGCGGCCGGTTTTGGGATCAGAAACCGGTTGATCGGCAGACAGACCAAAAGATTGAGCGCCGCCCAGCCGAAGCAGGCGCCACGCCAGCCGAAGCTGCCGTTGAGCCAGGCCGAGAGTGGCCAGCCGACCGTGCTGGCAAACCCGGCGATCAGGGTGATGCCGGTAATCGCGCTGCGCGCCTCGCGGCCATAGATCGCGGTCAGCGCGGCAAAGGCCGGGTCGTAGAGCCCCAGCGCCATGCCGAAACCGAGCACCGCCCACGCACCGGCCAGTGCGATCACACCACCTGCGATACCCAACCAGGCGAGCCCGGCCGCGAGCACCAGGTTCGACAGCATCAAGATGCCGCGCCCACCGCTGCGGTCGATCGCCCGTCCGATCGCCGGCCCGAGTGCGGCCTGCAGCAGCAAGGACGCGGAAAAGAGGGCGAAGAACAGCGATTTCGAGACGTGCAGCCCGGCCGCGATCGGTCCCGCCAAAATCGCCGGCAGGTAATAGCTTGATGCCCAGGCCAGGGTCTGCGTCGTTCCGAGTGCCGCGACGGTCAGGGTCTTGCGCGTCGGGCGAAACAAGATCACCGCGTTTTGGCGTCCTCTTCCTTCAACACTTCGGCCGCGATGCGGAAGCTTTCGAGCGCCGCGGGTACGCCGCAATAGACCGTGGTGTGCAGCAATACCTCCTGGATCCCCTCGCGAGTGACGCCGTTGTTGAGCGCGCCGCGCACATGCAGCCGCACCTCGTTCGGCCGGTTGAGCGCGGTCAGCATCGCCAGATTGATGATGCTGCGCGTCTTCTTGTCGAGCCCGGGCCGGTTCCACACCTCGCCCCAGCACCATTCGGTGACGAGCTTTTGAAAAGGCTGGGTGAACGCGTCGGCATTGGCGATCGAGCGGTCGACATATTCGGCGCCGAGCACTGCCCGCCGCATCGCCAGGCCCTTGTCGAACAATTTGCCTTGACCGCCATCATCAGCCATGTGGTTCCTCCATCTTGGATGCGCCTCACTATGCGGCGGCGCAGCCGGAGTGAAAACCCGAAAGCGCCGTTCATTCGAAACAGCTAGCCAAGCAGTGTCGTCATTTGCTTAGCTGTATTAGCTCGAACTTAAGCTGACAGTCGTTGTTGGTTTCCGAAACGGAGCCGGAGGGTGGGCGCGGTTCTCACCCGAAGTTGGGACCGCGACCCGCCCTGCCGGCGGGACGGAGATCACGACCTATGACCCAGGACCAGAAGATTATCCGAGCGAAGGTTGGGCTGCTCGAACTGGCCAAGCAGCTCGGCAATGTCAGCCAAGCCTGCAAAATGATGGGGTACAGCCGCGACAGCTTTTATCGCTTCAAGGAGCTCTACGACAAAGGCGGCGAGTTGGCGCTGCAGGAGATCAGCCGCAAGAAGCCGATTCTGAAGAACCGCACCCCGGTCGACATCGAACAGGCGGCGGTCGAGATGGCGATCGAGCAGCCCGCCTGGGGCCAAGTGCGCGTCTCAGACGCCCTGAAGCGGCGCGGGCTGTCGATTTCGCCCGCCGGCGTGCGCTGCGTGTGGCAGCGCCACGATCTCACCTCGATGAAACTCCGCCTGAAGGCGCTCGAAGCCAAGGTGGCACAAGATGGGGTTCTGTGACCGAGGCGCAGATCGTCGCGCTCGAGAAGGCCAAGGCCGACAAGGAAGCCCATGGCGAGTTCGAGAGCGAATGCCCCGGCTATTGCGGCGCCCAGGATACCTTTTATGTCGGCACCCTGAAGGGCGTGGGCCGGGTCTATCAGCAGACCGTGATCGACACCGATGCCAAGGTCGCCTTCGCCAAGCTTTATGATCGTAAGACCCCGATCACCGCCGCCGAGATCCTCAATGACCGGGTGGTGCCGTTCTACGACGAGCACGGCATCCGGTTGTCGCGCATGCTGACCGATCGCGGCACCGAGTTTTGCGGCACCCAGAGCCACGAATACGAGCTCTATCTCGCGGTCGAGGACATCGACCACAGCCGCACCAAGGCCAAGAGCCCACAGACCAATGGCATCTGCGAGCGCTTTCACCGCACCGTCTTGGACGAGTTCTATCGGATCGCCTTCCGCAAGAAGATCTATCGTATGATCGACGAGCTGCAGGCCGATCTCGATGCCTGGCTGGTCGACTACAACGAGGTCAGATCGCATCAAGGCCGCTGGTGCTTTGGCAAGACCCCGATGCAGACCTTTCTTGACGCACTCCCCCTGGCAAAGGAGAAACTCATGGCCGCCTGACCACAACCAACAGCCACACCGAACCCCAAGCAGCCAACAGCGTCTGTCAGATCAAGTACTGACTAATACACATCAAGACCGCGACCCTCGATATCGACGCCACTTTGATCCACTGCGACAAGCGCGCGGCCAAACGCACTTACGACGGTAATCGCGGCTACCAGCCGGTGCTGGCGTTGTGGGCCGAACAGGACGTGATCGTTGCCGACGAATTCCGCGACGGCAATGTCCCGGCCGGCGCGGGCAATCTTCGGGTGGTCGAAAAGGCGCTTGCCGCGCTGCCCGGCGGCCGCGAGAAAGTCTATCTGCGGGGCGACAGCGCGCTCTACGAGCACGAGCCGATGCGTTTTCTCGATGAGCAGGCGATCGGTTACGCGATCTCGGCCGATATGAGCCCGCAATTGGCCGAATGCATCGCCGCCCTGCCGCAAGACCACTGGCGGCGCGATCAGGAAGAGAGCGGATCCGCGAATGGGCCGAGGTCAATTATTTGCCGAGCGACGGCATCTCGAAGAAGGGATGCGGTCTCGCCGCGGCGCTACCTGGCGATCCGCATCCGCCCGCGCCAAGGCGAATTGCTGCGCGACGGCAACCGCATGCGGCATTTCTGCATCGTCACCAACCGCTCCGATCCCGAAGGCGGCTGTGGTCTCGATCTGATCCGCTGGCACCGACAGAAGGCCGGAACCATCGAGCATGCCCACGACGTGCTGATCAACGAATTCGCCGGCGCCGCCCTGCCCAGTCAGAAATTCGGGGCCAATGCCGCCTGGCTGCGCCTCAATGTGATCCTTTACAACCTGCTCTCGGCCTACAAGCGCGTCGGCTTACCCGAGGAATTGCACACCGCGCGGCCCAAACGGCTGCGCTTTTTGCTGCTCAACACCGTCGGCAAGGTCGTCCGCCACGCCCGCCAGACCCTGTTGCGCTACGCCCAGGCGATCGCCCGCGCCCTCGCCGACCCGCCCCGCACCCGCTTCGCCCTCAACCGACCCGCATTAACCGGGGTTTGAGGGCCGCCGCTGGGCAAGCGATCTCGACCCCACCATGAGTCCATGGGCAACGCCGAATCCCAGTTCGCGGGGCCCTAACGCTTCGAGATATGCTGCGGCAATCTACACGACAGCAGCCGGGGCAGCCCTCCACCGCCGGCTTACCTTCCGATGCCGGGCTTCCGAATCGCCGGCCGTCCGTGTATCCTCACCGACATGCGGATGATCCCGATGAGGGACAGCCAACGCGCCACCCCGCCGGGCAGCCTTAGCCATTCCCGTCTGAGTAACGGGCCATATTGATGCAGATCAAAGATCCGACCGCTTTAAAATGCGAACAAGATAGGAAACCACCGGTAACTAAGTAGATTCTGGACTTATCGATGGCTAAGGTTGCGATTGCACCGATCAGCGCTTCGGAGTTTGCCGCATTCAGCGGTGCTGGCGAGTCGACAAGTCCTCCCCCCGCGCCCCGTACATCGAAGCAGACTGGAGCGAACCAATGAGTGCTGCTGGAAAGAACCGTCCTTTCCGGCTGCTGCGCCTTTTGATCGCTGCTGCGGTCTTACTGCTCATCGTCCTTGGAATCATCACCGGCTATCTAGAGAGATGGCTGTGGATGCGGCAGCTCGACTATGCGGGCATCTTCTGGACGCTGCTGTCGGTTCAGTGGGCGATGTTTTGCTCGGCTTTCGCCTTCACATTTCTGTTCCTGTGGATCAATCTGCGACAGGCGGCCGGCAACAGCGCAGCGCTGCGCGCAGGTGGCCGGGCAGCGCGGCTTGGCCTTCTGTCCGGAGCCGATGCGGTCGCGCCGCCCGGCGTCGATTTTTCTCCCAGGTTCGTGAAGCTGCTTGTTGTCCTGGTGAGCGCCGGGGTCGCCCTGTTCTTTGCGGTCGATTACTATGCCCAATGGGACACATGGCTGCGCTTTCGTTACGGCGGGGCCTTCGGCGTGCCGGATCCGCTCTACGGCGTCGATGTCGGCTTCTATCTTTTTCATCTGCCGTTTTACGGCCTGCTGCAAACCAGTCTGATGCTGCTGACGGTGTTGACCCTCGTCATCGTCGTCCTGACCTACGTGTCCTTCGGATTACTGCGGTTCAGCAGCAGCGGAAGGATCGTGGCCGAGGGCAAGGCCACGTCGCATCTGTCCGCGCTTTTGTTTATTCTGGTTGCCAATTGGGGTTTTGGGCTCTACCTCGATCACTACAACCTCGTCTACTCCACTCTCGGCGTCGTCTATGGCGCCGGCTACGCGGCCGATCATGTGACGAGGGTTGCATTGTGGGTTATGGTCGCCGTCGCGGCGGCGGCATGCGCGCTGCTCGCGGTCAATTTCTTCCGCCGGCGCTTCGCGGCGCTGCTCGTGGGATCGGCGATCTTCGTCGCCCTCTATATCGTCGGCGTCCTTCTGCTCCCGGCCGTCTTCGAGAAGTTCTTTGTGCAGCCGAGCGAGCTGGCGCTCGAGACCCCCTATCTGAAGCACTATATCGCCTTCACGCGGACGGCCTATCAGCTCGACAAAATCCAGGAAATCTCCTATCCGGCCCTGGCCGACCTGACGCCCGCGGTGATCGCAAGAAATGAAGACACGATCAATAACATTCGCCTGTGGGATGCGCGCCCGCTGCTGCAGACCTACCAACAGACCCAGGCGATCCGCCTCTACTACCAGTTCTATAATGTCGGTGTCGACCGTTACCATCTGGCGGATGGCTATCATCAGGTGATGCTTGCCACGCGTGAGCTTTCGCCGGAGCTCCCCGTACAAGCGCAAACCTGGGTCAACCAGTATCTGCAGTTCACCCACGGCTACGACGTGGTCATGAACTTCGTCTCGAAGAAGGTCGGCGGAGGATTTCCGCAATACCTTATCAAGAACGTCCCTGCCGAATCCGCCTACGGCCTGAACATAACCCAGCCGGCGATCTACTACGGAGAATCAATGCCGGGTTATCGGATCGTTGCGACCGGTATCAAGGAGTTCGATTACCCCAAGGGCAACGACAACGTCTACACCAGCTACGACGGAAAGGGCGGTATCCCGCTCGACAGCTTGTGGAAAAGGCTCCTGTTCTCCTGGACCCAGAAAGACGTCAACATTCTGTTGACCTCCTATCTCAGGCCGGAAAGCCGCATCCAGATCTGGCGGACGGTTCAGGAGCGCGTAGCACAGATCGCTCCGTTCCTGCGCCTCGACAGCGATCCCTACCCCGTCCTGAGCGCCGGCAAGCTGTACTGGATCCAGGATGCCTACACGGCCTCGGACCAATTCCCGTATGCAGATCCCCATTGGGCTGGCTTCGGGAATAATTTGAACTACATTCGAAACTCGGTGAAGGTCGTCGTCGACATGTACGACGGGACCGTTTCCTTTTATATCATGGACCCCAAGGACCCCGTCCTCGCCGTTTATCGACGGGCCTTCCCCGGCGTTTTCAAAGACCTGGATCAACTGTCGGCGGATTTGAAAAAGCACCTGCGCTACCCGGAAGATCTGTTCGCCATCCAGGCCGACGAGTACAAAACCTTTCACATGACGGACCCCCAGGTCTTCTATAATCGCGAGGATCTGTGGGTGTCCCCCAAGGAGACCTACGCAGGCGCCGCGCAGCTGATGCAGCCCTATTACATCCTGATGAAGCTTCCCGGAAGCGACCAGCTGGAATACCTTCTGATGACGCCGTTCACGCCGCAAAACCGGGACAACATGATTTCCTGGATGGCGGCCAAATGCGATTTCCCCGAATACGGGAAAATGCTGTTTTACCAACTTCCCAAGGAAAAGCTGATTTACGGGCCAACCCAAATCGATGCGATGATCAATCAGAACACCACCATTTCCCAGCAGCTCACCCTCTGGGACCAGCTAGGATCGAGAGTGATTCGCGGGAAGCTGATCGTGACCCCGATCGAGAACTCGTTCCTCTACATCGTTCCGTTGTACCTGCAAGCCGAAGGCACGAACTTCCCGCAGCTGAAACGCGTCATCGCGGTAGCAGCCGACAAGGTGGTGATGGAGCCCACGCTCGATGAGGCGCTGAACGGCCTTTTCGGTACGCAGCAACCCACGGAAACCCAGGGAGGATCGTCGCAGCCAGCCGCCACCCCGCAGCCGGCCTTGGCGCAGGCGAGAATGCAGCTCGATCAGGCCCGCAAAGCGATGCAGCAAGGGAATTGGGCAGCCTTTGGAACGGCGATGGACGGCCTCGAGCATCAGCTGGCCGGACCAGCGGCACGGTAAGTGTGGCCACCCCATTCACCGCGCCGCCGTTTCTGTCCGTACCGAGGCCGCACGATCTGGTTGGTATGGATGCCTCCTATCTCTTCGGGCATCGGCCTAAGTGGAGCGCGAACGCCGCAGTCGGCAAGACGGTCGTGAGCAGCCAGATGATCGATCGTGTCACCGCCAGGCTCGGCCGAAATCTCTATGAGGTGCCGTTGAACTTCAAATGGTTTGTGGGAGCATCTTGACCCACGCTCATGGTAACGGCCCCCATCGGCGGTGTGAAGGTGAGCGCCGCGAGCGGATGGTTTGCCGCGCGCCCATCCGGTACAGAGGATATCTACAAGATCTATGGCCAGAGCTTCCGTGGCGCCGACCATCTGCGCCGCATCCTGGCGAAGGCCCAGGCGATCGTCGATACCGCACTGGCGGAGCCCCTGTAACGGTCGGAGATCGCGCCTGGGAATACGTATGAGAGGAGGGCGATGAGCGAACAAACGCTAATCGGTAACTCCAAACCTCCTTTGTCCACGGATGTCGAGGGGTTCAATTCCCTGGCCGAGCTTGCTCTCGACATGCGGTCGTCGTGGAACCACGCCACCGATCAGGTGTGGCGTCAATTGGACCCCGTGCTTTGGGAACTCACCAACAATCCATGGGTCGTGCTGCAGACGGTCTCGCGGGGAAAGTTAGCGCGCGATCTGGCCGATCCGGCGTTCCGCAAAACGGTTAACGAGCTGTTGAAGGCCAGGCGCGATGCGGCGGAGGCGCCCACGTGGGTTTCAGCAAGCCCATCCGCAATCGCCGCTGAGGGGTGTCGCTTATTTCAGTATGGAATTCATGTTGAGCGAAGCCTTGCCGATCTACTCGGGCGGCCTGGGTAACGTGGCCGGAGATCAGCTCAAGGCGGCCGGCGATCTGGGCGTTCCTGTCGTCGGCGTCGGGCTGCTTTACCAGCAAGGCTATTTCCGCCAGGTGATCGACCAGGACGGAGCGCAACAAGCTCTCTACCCCTACAACGACCCCGGACAATTGCCGATCGTTCCGTTGCGCGCACCCGACGGCGAGTGGCTGCGCTTGCAGCTCGACCTACCGGGTTACCCGATCTGGCTGCGCGCCTGGCAGGTTCAGGTCGGCAGACTGAAGCTGTACCTGCTGGACAGCAATGATGCGGCGAACTTTCCCGCTTATCGCGGGATTACCAGCGAGCTGTACGGCGGCGGGCCGTACCTGCGCCTGATGCAAGAATTGATATTGGGGATCGGTGGGTGGCGGTTACTCGTCGCGCTCGGCATCGAGGTGGAAGTCTGTCACCTCAATGAAGGGCATGCGGCGCTCGCGGTGCTGGAGCGCGCGCACAATTTCATGCAAGCGAGCGGGCAGCCTTTCGACGTCGCCTGGCCGTGACGCGAGCGGGCAATCTTTTCACCACACACACCGCGGTGGCGGCCGGCTTCGACCGTTTCGCGCCGGACCTTATCAAACGATACCTTGGCGGTTATGCCGAGCAGAAGCTCGGCATAACGCTCCACGATCTGTTGGCACTCGGTCGCCAGAACCCGGACGACTCGTCTGAGAATTTCAACATGGCGTATCTGGCGATCCGCGGTAGCGGGGCGGTGAATGGCGTGAGCCGCTTGCATGGCAAGGTCAGCCGGGATCTCTTCGAGCCGCTGTTTCCGCGGTGGCCGACGCGCGAGGTTCCCATCGGTCGTGTGACCAACGGGATTCACGTGCCGAGCTGGGACTTGCCGGCAGCGGACGAGTTGTGGACGGGCGCTTGTGGCAAAAATCGGTGGCTGGGGACGACGGACACGCTAGAGCAGGACATTCGCTGCGTCTCTGACGCCAGCCTGTGGCAGTTCCGCACCGCCGCCAGCCCGGCACTTGTCGAATACGCTCGCGAACGATTGTCGAGGCAACTCGCTGCCTCCGGCGCGCCGCCCGAAGCGGTTGAAGTCGCGAAGAATCTGTTTGATCCCAATACATTGACTGTGGGTTTTGCGCGCCGTTTTGCAACTTACAAAAGACCGAATCTGTTGTTGCATGACCCCGAGCGGCTGCTGCGCCTGTTGACCAATCCTCGGCGTCCGATGCAGCTCATCATGGCCGGCAAGGCCCATCCTGCAGATCAGGCGGGCCAAGCCGAAATTAAAGAATGGACGCATTTCATCCGGCAACCCGAAGTTCGGCGCCATGCGATCTTCCTCAGCGACTACGACATGCTTCTGACCGAGCAGTTGGTTCAGGGAGTAGATGTCTGGCTCAACACGCCGCGCCGACCTTGGGAAGTGAGCGGAACCAGCGGCATGAAAGTGCTCGTCAATGGTGGCATCAATCTGTCGGAGCTCGATGGCTGGTGGGTGGAGGCCTACACGCCCCAGCTAGGATGGGCGTTGGGGGATGGAGAGGAACATGGCAACGACCCGGCCTGGGACGCAGCCGAAGCCGAAGCGCTTTACGATTTGCTGGAGAATGCGGTGATTCCCGAATTCTATGCTCGCGACGAGCAGGGAATTTCCATCGCCTGGGTGGCGCGGATGCGGGAAAGCATGGCGCAGCTGACTCCGCGCTTTTCCACCAACCGCACGGTTCGTGAATACACCGAGCAACACTACCTTCCTGCGGCCGCCTCCTACCGCAAGCGGGCTGGCGATAAAGGCAAAGTCGGCGTCGATATCGTAAACTGGCGGCACACTCTTGACCAAAAGTGGTCCGCCGTGCGCTTTGGCGAAGTGAAGCTCGAGACCGATGGCGCCGAGCACGTCTTCGAGGTCGAGGCATATCTCAATGACCTCGACCCAAAAGCGGTGCGGCTAGAGCTGTACGCCGATGGCATCGGGAACGCGGATCCCGTACAGCAGGAAATGAAGTGCGTTCGCCAGCTGCTTAGCGGGCCGGGCGGTTATGTTTATAGCGTGGCCGTACCGGCGACCCGCCCGCCAGCGGACTACACAGCGCGTCTGATGCCGCACCGCGACGGTGTCGCGATCCCGCTCGAAGATGCTCGCATCTTGTGGCAGCGATGATCCTGTCGATGGACCAAAAGGACGGGTGCTGATCGGCAACCCGTCGCTGTTGCTGATGGACGAGCCGCTGGAAGGGCTGGCGCCGGTCATCATCGATGCGCTCCTCGCCGGGCTCGACCGTCTCAAACGTGAGGACGATCTGGCGCTGTTGCCGGTTGAACAGCACGCCCGCCTCGCGCTCGAGCTGGCGCAAGACGCGATCGTCCTCGACCGCGGCGCCATCGTCTTCTTCGGCTCAAGCCTGGCGCTGCTTGAAGACCCGGACCAGCTCGCTGCGCTGAGAGGCGTGCCCGCGCGGGGCCAGTAAGATTTGATCACCGGTGATTCCGCCCGGCGATCTCGTCGCGCATGCGCGGCGGCGTGTGCGAGTTCGCGTCGCCTGCGCCCTGGCAAGATCGGTCCGGCTACTCCGCCGCGGCCCTCGCCGGCTCGACAAACTGCGAGACCCATTTGTTTCGGCGCCTCAGGCCGTCGCGGTACATAGCCTCGAATTCGGCGGGCTCGAAGGAATGGGTAGAAGGCCGGCTCATTAACGCTTCGCCCCATGCCTTGAGGCGCGGGAACTTCTCGATGTAGCCGAGCTTTTTGACCCGGTCCAGGAAGAAATAGCGCTGCAAAAACGGCGCGTAGGCGGCGTCCACCAGCGAGTATTTCGCGCCGTTAAAAAACGGGCCACGGCCCTGCTTTTCAAGCGCCTTTTCAAGCCGCTCGAACGCGATCGGGATGCCGACCGCTGCCTTGTTGTACTCGTCTTCGGTATCGGCGTAGGCGGTTGCCGTCACGATGCTGGCGAAGGTCGGTACATAATCGGTCCAGGCCCGGTTCAGCGCGCGTTCGATCGGGTCCTCGGGATGCAGCCGCGGCGCGATAGTTTCGTCCAAATACTCGTTGATGGCGTTCGATTCGAACAGCGACACTCGATCGTCGATGCTCAGCGCCGGTACTTTCTTGTGGGGCGAGATGGCGAGAAACCAATCGGGCCGATTGTCAGGCTCAATATGGCGCAGCTCGAACTCGGTATTCTTTTCGCGAAACACGATAGCCGAGCGTTGCACCCACGGGCAGGTCTTGAAGCTGACCAGCATGTATTTTGGCACGGCGTCCTCCTATCCCTGATGTGAATTTTGCAGCATCGCACACCGGCAACGCCGGTTTAAGCACAAAACGAGATTTCGGCTTCTTCCTCCCGCACACGGCACCCGGCGGTATATGGTGGCCGCGGTGCTAGCCCATCCACGCGACGAACATGCCCGGCCTCTCAACACCGATCTCACCACTCGACCTCGTCGCGCACGTCATACAGGTGGCCCTGACGCCGGTCTTCCTGTTGTCCGGCATCGCAACCCTGCTGAACGTATTCTCGACCAGGCTCGCGCGCGTCGCCGATCTGATCGCGAAGGCGACGGACGGGGGCGACGTGGCCGACATCGCGGAACTGGGCGCGTACCTATCGCATCTGCGCCGGCGATCTCTAGCGCTCGATGTTGCCGTAGTACTCGGCGCTGTCGCGGGCGGTCTTACCTGCGCCTCGGTGCTAACCCTCTTCGTCGGTGCCTTGAAGGAAGCGACCGTCGCCTCGGTGCTGTTCACAACATTTGGACTCGCCGTGATCTGCACGATCGGTGCAATCGGCGCTTTCACGGCGGAAATGCTGATGGCCGGCAGCGGTATGCGTGCCGAAGTCGCCGCCGCCCACCCGTCCTCCCAGCCACGCTGACCCTTAACGGCTATCACGGGTGCATGTTCCGCCCTAACGCTCGTGGCGGGTTGGCATCGCATTGCTCATGCGGTCCGGGTGGCCCGCCAACGGCCCGCGCCAAATTGGCTGCGGTTGACGATGCCGTAGTTCTGATCGCTTGCTGCGCCGAGTACGGCGGTGCCGCTCATCTCCCCGTCTCGAACCTCACCTTCGAAAAGGTAAGAGATCGCGCTCCCCTCGTAGCGTGAAGTGAACGAAAATTGCACGAGAGTGCCGTCGAGCCAACCTTGGACCGGGCCTTCGAACTGGGCCGAGCGGTGATGGCCGACAAGCTCGGGGCCACGCTGCTCGATCGCGAGTTGGTGGACCCGCCCGCCCCGCAAAAAATCGACACACAACTCCCACTCGCCGGCCAATTCGACCGCCGGAGCACGTACGGTCAGTGGCTCGGCCGCGCTGGCTGCGCGCAAAACCTCGGCGATAGTCTCGCCGACCTGCTCCGCCTCGCCGGGCTGCAGTTGAAACGGGTCGATCGCGATCCCGTCCTCGGTCGCCGAATTATCGTCGAGCATGATGCGGGGCTCGCCGTCGAGCACGCGCTGGCGCAGCTCGAGCCCGTCGATCGGGTAATGCCAGCGGTCCCAAGAGATCGACAACCGCGGCACGAGGTCGACGCCGACGGGCTCGATGACCTCGCCTCGAACTCTCGGTACCCGTCCGACCCGCTCGGCAATGACCGCGCAATCATCGTACCATCGCTGCCGCTGCGCAGCGCTGTCGCGCGCTTCGAACCAGTACTCGACGGCGGTCAGCACGCCGATAATGTCCTCCTTCGAAACTTTCATCGGGCGGCCTAGTGCTTGGTGCGGCGAGGCGTTGCGCCAGGCCGCCTCGACCAAAGGCTTGGACCCGAGCAAAAGCCCGCTGGTCTGCGGACCGCGCAGAAACTTGCCGCCGCTGTAGACGACCAGATCGGCGCCGCGCACCAGCCACGGGCTCGGCCGTTCGAGATGCTCGGAGGCGGCGTCGACCATGATCGGGATGCCGCGCCGCTTGACTACGGCGGCAATCTCCTCGAGCCGAACGCTCGTCAGATGCTCGTTCTTGCCGAACAAAACGACCATCGCCACCGGCTCTTCCAGCGCCCGGTCAAGATCCTCTCGGGTGTCGATCTCGACAATGCGGCAACCGATCATCCGCACCGCTTGGTCATAAGCGAAACGTTGCCTGCTCGGGATGATAACCCGGTTGACCATGCCCTCGGTGAAAGGCAGGCGAAGCATCTTGACCGGATCGTTGCCGGCCACGCACGCTGCCGTGCCCAGCGCCACCGCGGCAGCGCTGCCGCAGGTCACGATGCCCGATTCGGCCCCGGTGAGCTCGGCCAGCCGCTTTCCGGCCGCCTCCATCAACTCGTCGAGATTGACGAACCAGTGTGATGCCGCGGCCATCGCGTCGCGGACCTGAGGCAGCATCAGGCTGCCGCCATGCAGCGTGCGGACGCTGCAGCAATTGATGAACGGCCGCACGCCGAGCGCGAGATACGGGTTGACGTTGCTGATCATGACGCCTCCGACAGCGATCGGTCCCCACTATAGCGATCGGTCCCCACTATAACGACCGATGCGGCGAAGGAAGCGGAGTGATTCGCCTTTCCGGGCGTTTTCCCAAATGATTCGCTCCGGCGCACATTTCATTTCGAGGGAAGCAGTGGTTATGGCGGAAAAACAGGAAGCAGACGAACACTCGGGCGGCGATGGCGGCAAGAGCGGGCTCGGCTTTGGCCAGGCGAGCGATGCGGTGGAAAAGCTGCGTTCGGTCGTCGACCAAGCGTCGCGGTCCATACGCGAGCTGACGCAAGTAAGCGAACAGTGGGCACAGACGGCTCAGGAGCGCGCGTCCGAGATGGCGAAGGAGCTGCGCACGCAAGGGGAGCGTGCGGTCGGCACCGTCTCGCAGCAGGTCGAGCATAACCCGCTGGCCAGTCTGGCGGTTGCTTTTGCGGTGGGCTTTCTGGTCGCGAGCTTGGTCCGCCGCTGAGCGGGGCAGCGGCGGGTCGCGGCCTTTATTGATCTAGGCGCAGCTAGCCCTTATTTCGTGGCGCGTGACCGCCGCCTCGCGCCAAACGCCAAATATGCGCAGGGAAAGAGGGCTCGTCCTCTTATCCGGGGGCCAGGAACTCGACCACCTGCCTCGCCTGGGCGCTCGAGCGCTTTGCCGAGGTCGAAACGATCGGCTTTGATTATGGGCAGCGCCACCGTGTCGAGCTGGATTGCCGCATAGCGGCGTTGGCGCGCCTGCGCCGCGAATTTCCGGATTGGGCCGCGCGGCTCGGGCAGGATCATCTCGTCGACTGCGGTGTGCTTGGGCAAATCAGCGACACCGCACTGACCCGCGATACCGCGATCGCCTTCGACAAAACCGGGCTGCCGAACACCTTTGTCCCCGGCCGCAACCTCATGTTTTTCGTGCTGGCCGCGGTGGTCGGGTATCGCCGCGGCGCGCGCCATCTCGTCGGCGGCATGTGCGAGACCGATTACTCGGGCTATCCCGACTGCCGCGACGACACGTTGAAAGCATTGCAGGCAACCCTGTCGCTCGGCATGGATCATCGCTTTGTGATCCACACGCCGCTGATGTGGCTCGACAAGAAAGCGACCTGGACGCTTGCCCATGATCTCGGCAGCGACGCGCTCGTAACCCTGATCCGTGACGAGACCCACAGCTGCTATCTTGGCGATCGCACCCACTGCCACGATTGGGGCTATGGCTGCGGTCAGTGCTCGGCCTGCTTGTTACGGCAGGCGGGTTGGGAGGGCTTTGCCGCCGCGCAGGCGACATGCTGCGCGACCTGAAGCGGATCAACTCGCACATCGCGGCCGCTGCCCATCCGGTCATCGAAAAACGCGGCGAACTGCTGCCAGGCTGGCTAAGGCAGGACGGTTGATCTCCCACACGCGCTCAACCCGCCGGATTCGAGGTAAAGTGCTGCACCGCCACATTGACGCGGCCCCGGGTCCTCCATAAGTTCCGGCGCGGGATCGGGCCCCTGATGGGTCATCTCGATTAATTAAGGACTATGAGGATTGGCGTGATGAAGCCGACCCGGCGCCCGCGCAACCCCTGTTTTTCATCCGGCCCCTGCGCCAAGCGTCCGGGGTGGTCCCCGGCGGCGCTAGAGGCGGCACTGGTCGGCCGCTCGCACCGCTCCGGTATCGGCAAGGCCCGGATCGTCGATGTAGTCGACCGCTCGCGCGCGATCCTCGGCGTCCCCGCTGATTGGCAGGTCGGCGTCGTGGCGGCCTCTGATACAGGTGCCGTCGAGATCGCGATGTGGTCGCTGCTGGGCCCGCGCGGCATCGACATGCTGGCTTGGGAGAATTTCGGCGACGGCTGGGGCGAAGACGTCAAACAGCTGAAGCTTGCTGATGTACGCGTCCTGCACGCGCCTTACGGCAAGCTGCCCGATCTTCACGCGGTCGATCCGGAGCGTGATGTCGTCTTTCCCTGGAACGGTACGACCTCGGGAGTGCGAGTACCGAACGGCGATTGGATCGCAGCTGACCGCACGGGCCTTACCATTTGCGACGCGACCTCGGCCGTGTTTGCGATGCGCTTGCCTTGGGATAAGCTCGATGTCGTGACATGGTCGTGGCAGAAGGCGCTGGGCGGCGAGGCGGCGCACGGCATGCTGGCGTTGTCGCCGCGCGCGGTCGAGCGGCTCGAAAGCTACACCCCGCCCTGGCCATTGCCGAAGCTGTTCCGGCTGACCTCGAAGGGAAAATTAATCCAGGGTGTCTTCCAGGGAGAGACGATCAACACGCCATCGATGCTGTGCGTCGAAGACGCGATCGAACTCGCTCGAGTGGGCGGAATCGGTTGGCGGACTAGACGGGCTGATCGCCCGCTCGGAAAAAAACCTCTCGGTCGTTGCCGCCTGGGCCGAGCGCACGCCCTGGATCGAGTTCCTGGCGGAGGACCCGGCCACGATCTCCTGCACCTCGCCGCAGCTCAAAATCGTCGAGCCGTGGTTTACCGCACTGTCGCCCGATGACCGGTTTCAGACCGTGCGAACGATGACGGCGCGGCTCGAAAAAGAGCACGCCGCCTACGACATCGCCAGCCATCGCGCCTCGCCGCCGGGGATCCGCATCTGGACCGGGGCCACGGTCGAGGCCGCTGATGTCGAAGCCTTGATGCCCTGGCTCGATTGGGCCTGGGAGGAGCAGCGCCAAGCAGCAAAAGCAGCTTAATCTACAACGAATTTCAGTTGGAGCATCGTAAATGCCAAAGGTTTTGATTTCCGATGATTTGAGCCCGCGTGCGGCAGAGATCCTCGCCGCGCGCGGGATCGAAGTCGACATGCTGCCGGGTATTACTGCCGAGGAGTTGAAAACCCGGATTTCCGGATATGACGGGCTGGCGGTGCGCTCGGCGACCAAAGTCACCGCCGAACTGCTCGGCCGCGCGCCCGAGCTTAAGATCATCGGCCGCGCCGGTATCGGTGTCGACAACATCGACGTGACCGCCGCGACGCAGCGCGGCGTCGTTGTCATGAACACCCCTTACGGCAACTCGACGACCGCGGCCGAGCATGCGATTGCGATGCTGTTCGCGCTGTGCCGCGAAATCCCGGCCGCCGACCGTTCGACTCAGGCCGGCAAATGGGAGAAATCGCGCTTTATGGGCGTCGAGTTGACGAGCAAGACACTCGGGGTCGTCGGCTGCGGTAATGTCGGCGCCAGCGTCGCGGTGCGCGCTCTCGGGCTGCGCATGAAAGTGGTCGCCTACGACCCGTTCCTGTCCGCGGAGCGCGCGATCGATCTCGGGGTCGAGAAGGTGTCGTTCGACGAATTGCTGTCGCGCGCGGATTTCGTGACTTTGCACACGCCCTTAACCGACGCGACGAGAAACATGATCGACGCCGCGGCACTCGCCAAGATGAAGCGGGGGGTGCGGCTGGTCAATTGCGCACGCGGCGGTCTCGTCGTCGAGGAGGATCTCGCCGCCGCTCTCGACAGCGGCCATGTCGCCGGTGCCGCGATCGACGTTTTTGTCGAGGAGCCGGCGCGCAAGAACCCGCTCTTTGGCCGCGACAACGTCGTCGCCACCCCGCATCTGGGCGCCGCCACGACCGAGGCGCAGGAGAACGTCGCGGTCCAGATCGCCGAGCAGTTGGCGGATTTTCTACTGACCGGCGCCGTCGCCAACGCGGTCAACATGCCATCGCTGACTGCCGAGGAAGCAAAGCGGATCAGGCCTTACATCACCCTCGCCGAGCAGCTCGGCAGCTTTGCCGGCCAACTGACCGAGAGTGGCATTACCGCGGTCTCGGTCGAATACGAAGGGGCGATCGCCGAGCTTAACGTCAAGCCGTTGACCGCGATCGCGCTGACCGCACTGCTGGCGCCTCAGCTCGCCAGCGTCAATATGGTTAATGCGCCAGTCATTTGCCGCGACCGCGATATCCGCGTCAGCGAGACGCGCCGCGCCGAGCCCGGCAATTACCAGACCCTGATCCGGGTCGAGGTGACGCCGAACGGACCGCTCGCCGAGCGCCGACCGCGTGAGGTTTCGGGCACGTTGTTCGGCGGCGACAAGCCGCGCCTCGTCTCGGTCGAGGACATCCCGCTCGAAGCTGAGCTCGGCGGCAACATGCTATTTGTGCGCAATCTCGACAAGCCGGGCTTTATTGGTGGGCTGGGCCAGACCATGGGAGCCGCATCGGTCAATATCGCGACCTTCCACCTTGGCCGCACCGCGCCGGGCCAGGACGCGATCTGTCTTGTCGAGGTCGATCAGCCGATCTCGGCGGCGATCCTCGACACCGTGCGCGGCCTGCCCAATGTGATCCAGGTCAAATCGCTGCGGTTCTAGGCCAGGCTCCTCTCGTTTCTCCGTGTGCTGCGCACCGGGGTAGTGCAAACTCATGGGATGAATGACGCTCCGCACCCGGCTTTGCTGCCGGTCGGCATGCACGATCTATTGCCTCCCGAAGCCGAGATCGAGGCGCAGGTCGTCTCCAAGCTCATGACGACGCTCGCTGCACATGGCTATCAGCGGGTCAAGCCGCCGCTCGTCGAATTCGAGGAGACGTTGCTCTCCGGCGCCGGCGCGGCGATGGCGACCGCGACCTTCCGCACGATGGACCCGGGCTCGCACCGCATGGTCGCGATGCGCGCCGACATGACCCCGCAAATCGCCCGCATCGCCGCCACCCGGCTCGGCAACGCGCCGCGGCCCTTGAGACTGAGTTACGCCGGCCAAGTATTACGAGTTAAAGGCTCGGAGATTCGACCTGAGCGGCAGATCGGCCAAGTCGGGGCCGAACTGATTGGAGCCGCGGGGCCGGTCGCGGATGTCGAGGCGATTGCGATCGCCGGCGAGGCGCTCGAGGCGCTCGGCGTACCCCATCTTTCGGTAGACATTACCTTGCCGACATTGGTGGCCGCGGTAACCGAGGCCTTTGCGCTTCCCGACCAGCAAGCGGGACCATTGCGTGCCGCGCTCGACCATAAGGACGCGGCTGCAGTCGCGGCAACGGCCGGGGAAGCAGGAGAGCTACTGGGTCAGCTGCTCGCGGCTGCCGGTCCCGCAGCGGCCGCGCTCGCCGCCCTCGATCATCTGAAGCTTCCGACGCGGGCAAGGGCCGAACAGTTGCGGCTCGCGGCCGTGCTTGACGGGCTCGCCGCCGCAGCACCCGGGCTCAAGGTGACTGTCGACCCGGTCGAGAACCGCGGGTTCGAGTACCATACGGGGATCAGCTTTACTTTCTTCGCCGGTGGTGTCGCGGCGTGTGGCTCGGGAGGAGAGCTGGGTCGCGGCGGCCGCTACCAGGCCGGCGATCCGGCCGCGCCGGAGCCTGCTACCGGCTTCACGCTTTATACCGATACGATCCTTCGGACTTTGCCTGATGGCCCGTTATCGCGTCGGCTATTGCTGCCGCTCGGCACCGACCGCGGCCATGCCCGTATTTTGCGCGAGCGGGGATGGATCACCGTCTCCGCCCTCGAGCCGACCGCCGATTGGCGGGCCGAGGCGCATCGTCTCGGCTGCACTCATGTCCTTGTAGACGGCGAGCCGCAAGGGCTCGGCTAAGGGAGGTGCTCGATGGGCAATGTCGCCGTCGTCGGCGCCCAATGGGGCGATGAAGGCAAGGGCAAGATCGTCGACTGGCTGTCCGAGCGCGCCGATGTCGTGGTGCGCTTTCAGGGCGGCGCCAATGCCGGCCACACGCTGGTCGTCGGCAATGTCGAATACAAGCTGAGCCTGTTGCCCTCGGGCGTGGTGCGTCCGGGCAAATTGTCGATCATCGGCAACGGCGTCGTTGTCGATCCCTGGGCCCTCATCGCCGAAATCGATGTGATGCGAAAGAAGGGGCTGTTGATTTCGCCGGAGACGCTACGGGTCGCCGACAACGCCGCGCTGATCCTGCCATCGCACGGCGCGCTTGAGCGCGCCCGCGAGGAACGGCGCGGCGAAAAGCGGCTCGGCACCACCGGGCGCGGCATCGGTCCGGCCTATGAGGACAAGGTCGGGCGCCGCGCGGTGCGGGTTTGTGATCTCGCCGACCCGGCGGCGCTCGAAGACCGCGTCGACGATTTGTTACTGCACCCACAACGCGCTGTTGCGCGGACTCGACGCGCCGGAATTCGACCGCACCGAGCTGCTCGCCCGGCTGCGCGAGATCGCACCTAAAATTCAGCCATATGCCGCGCCGGTCTGGCGGCTGCTCGACGAGGCGCGCCGCGCCGGCCGCCGCATCCTGTTCGAGGGGGCGCAGGGCGCGATGCTCGATGTCGACCACGGCACCTACCCTTACGTCACCTCGTCGAACACGGTGGCCGGCCAGGCCGCGGCCGGATCGGGGATCGCGCCCTCGGCGATCGGCTTCGTCCTCGGCATCACCAAGGCCTATACGACGCGGGTCGGCGCCGGCCCGTTTCCGACCGAGCTGACCGACCGGGTCGGCCAGATGCTCGGCGAGCGCGGCCGCGAGTTCGGCACGGTGACCGGACGACCGCGGCGCTGCGGCTGGTTCGACGCGGTGGCGGTGCGGCCAGGCGATCAAGACCGCAGGGATCGACGGCATCGCGCTGACCAAGCTCGACGTGCTCGACGGGTTCGACGAAATCAAGATCTGCACCGCCTACCGCCGCGACGGCGCAAACCTACGATTACGTCCCGGCCGGAGCCTCGGCGCAGGCCGAGATCGAGCCGGTCTACGAGACCGCCGAGGGCTGGCAGGAAAGCACCCGCGGCGCCCGCTCCTGGGCGCAATTGCCGGCGACCGCGATCAAGTACATCCGCCGCCTCGAAGAGCTGATCGGCGCGCCGGTGGCGATGCTGTCGACGAGCCCCGAGCGCGACGATACGGTTCTGGTACGCGACCCCTTCGCCGATTGAGCGAGCGGGCATTCTAGTCAACGTACGCCGCGTCCTTGGGAAGCAACGGGCGCCCTGTCGGCGAGGCGGAGATGGTCGCGGATGTAGCCGTCGACGTGGCCGGTGATCGTATCCAGACTGTCGTTGAAATAGTGGTCGGCGCCCGGGATCTTGCGAAAATCGATCTTGATATCGCGTTGGTGAGACAGCTTGGTGACGAGCTTTTGTACCGAGTTCGATCGGCACTACCGTGTCCTGGTCCCCTTGTAGGATCAGACCCGATGACGGGCACGGAGCGAGAAAGGTAAAGTCGTAGATGTTCGCGGGCGGCGCGATCGCGATGAAGCTCTCGATCTCGGGCCGCCGCATCAGCAGCTGCATTCCGATCCAGGCCCCGAAGGAGAAGCCGGCAACCCAACAGGTTCCGGCATTCGGGTTGTAGGTCTGCAGCCAATCGAGAGCGGAGGCGGCGTCGGACAGTTCGCCCTCGCCGCGGTCGAAGCTTCCCTGGCTGCGTCCCACCCCGCGAAAGTTGAAACGCAGGGTGGAAAAGCCCTGGCGAACGAAGGACTGGTAAAGCGCATAGACAAGTTTGTTGTGCATAGTCCCGCCGTGCTGCGGATGCGGGTGCAGCACGAGCGCCATCGCCGAGGCCGGCGCGCGGCTGTGGTGATATCGCGCCTCGATTCGGCCCTCCGGCCCGTTGATAATTACGTCAGGCATGATCGTTCCAGCTGAAGTCCGAGTGCACAGGTCGGTGACCGGCACATTGGGGTTTCTCTGCGCGTCCGCAATTCTTGATCATTTTTATCGGACAATTATATGCTCGCTCAGGGCGCTCCGCGCGGCAAAATCCGGAGCGGTCACGCCGCAGAGACGTAAATATAGTGATATCGATGCTGCTGAAAAACCTGCGCGACGAAATCGATGCGACGCTCGCGCGCGATCCCGCCGCGCGGTCAAGGGTCGAGGTGGCGTTATGCTACCCGGGGTTACATGCCATCGTGTTTTATCGCGCATCACATTGGCTATGGATGCGCGGCTGGCTGCTGGCCGGGCGGTTCGTGTCGCATCTCGGGCGGATCCTGACCGGTATCGAAATCCACCCCGGGGCGCGCATCGGCAGGCGTCTGTTCATCGATCACGGCATGGGAGTAGTCATCGGCGAGACCGCTGAGATCGGCGATGATTGCACCCTCTATCAAGGCGTAACCCTCGGCGGCACCTCGTTGACCAGGGGCGCGAAGCGGCACCCGACGCTTGGCAATGACGTGATCATCGGCTCGCACGCGCAGATCCTCGGCCCATTCCGCGTCGGGGACGGTGCTCGGATCGGGGCGCACGCGTTGGTTCAGGCAGAAGTACCGGACGGTGCCAGGATGGTCGGTGTCCGGGCGCGTCCGCTGGGTGCCCGCTCGTCGCAACCCCTGTCCGAGCCGGTGTTTCAGCCCTACGGCATATGCGAGAACATTCCTGATCCTATTGCTCGCGCACTCAATGGCCTGGTCGACGAAGTCACGAGCCTGCGGACGCGTTTAGCCGAATTCGAGGGCCTACGGCCGCGGATTGACGCCGATGGCATCGCTGCTGTCGAAACGTCGGAACCCCACCTCGGGAACGGCGCTCACGAGAAGGAACGCGTATCCTGAGGACCGCATCATGAGGCTCAGCACCAAGGGGCGCTATGCGGTGATGGCGATGGTGGATCTCGCCCAGCATAGCGGCGGCGACCCGGTCTCGCTCGCCGAGATCGCCGAGCGCCAGGAGATTTCGCTGTCCTATCTCGAACAACTCTTTGCGATGCTGCGCAAGAGCGGGCTGGTAAAAAGCGTACGCGGACCCGGCGGGGGCTATCTCCTCGCCAACGACCGCAGCGAGACTCGCGTTGCCGACATCATCCTGGCGGTCGACGAGCCGATCCGCGCGACACGATGCACCCCCGGTGCACCGGTCGGCTGCCGCGGCAACCGCACACGCTGCTTGACCCACGATTTGTGGGAAGAACTGGGCAATCAGATCCATCTCTTCCTTAGCTCGGTCTCGCTCGCCGACGTCTGCGAGCACCGCGTGCTCGGAACCAGCGGCCGCATCCATTGCGAAGCTTTTCGCGGCGCTGGCGTTACCATGGGACCGTGACGAGGAGCGCTGTGCCAGGCCCCGAGACCTATCTCGATTGGAATGCCACGGCACCGCTCCGGCCTGAGGCGGCGGCTGCGATGACCGCTGCGCTGAGGCATTGCGGCAACCCTTCTTCCGTGCATCGCTGGGGCCGTGTCGCCCGGGCGACGGTGGAGCGCGCCCGGATCGAGGTTGCGGCGCTGGTCGGCGCGCCGGTCGATGCCGTGGTCTTTGTCAGCGGCGGCACCGAGGCCAATCATCTGGCCATTCTCGGCGCCGGGCGGCAGCGTGTGCTGGTCTCGGCGGTTGAGCATCATTCGGTGCTGCAAGCGGCTCGCACGGCCGAACACATCCCAGTCGACCGAGACGGCGTCGTCAGGCTCGACCTGCTCGATCTTATGCTTGGTAAAGAGGCGACGCCGGCGCTGGTATCGGTCATGTTCGCCAACAACGAAACGGGCGTGATCCAGCCGGTGCTCGAAATCGCGGCGGTGGCGCGCGCCCACGGCGCCCTCTTTCATTGTGATGCGGTGCAGGCTGCCGGCAAGATTCCACTTGATGTCGCAGACCTTGGCGCCGATCTCGTTACCCTGTCGGCGCACAAAATCGGCGGCCCGCCGGGCGTCGGTGCGCTGCTCGCGCGCGGCGGGCTCGATCTGATGCCTCTCCTGCGTGGCGGCGGGCAGGAGCGCAGTCGCCGTGCCGGTACGGAAAACTTGTCGGGGATCGTCGGGTTCGCCGCCGCGGCCGCCGCGGCTGCGGCCGAAATCGCGGTATACGATCGCGTCCGTGCATTGCGCGATACTTTGGAGGCCGAGATTTTGGCCGTAGCGCCGGACGCGGTGATCCTCGGCAACGCGGCGCCTCGGCTACCCAATACCATAGCGATCGCAATGCCCGGTACCGCCGCCGAGACGCAGATCATCGCCCTTGATCTCGACGGCGTCATGGTCAGCGCCGGCGCCGCCTGTTCATCGGGCAAGGTCGGACCGAGCCATGTGTCGAAAGCGATGGGGTTAGCGCCCGATATCGCGGCCACGACGATCCGGGTCAGTCTCGGTTGGACAACCACCGAGCGCGATGTGAATCGTTTCCTGCAATCCTGGACCGCACTTTACCGGCGCCGGCGCGGCGCCACGGAAGAGGCACGCGCAGCATGAACCCGCCCCGCGTCCAGCCACTGGCACGCGACGGCACCAACACGCCGCCTATCTACCTCGACAATCAGTCGTCGACGAGGGTCGATCCGCGCGTGCTCGAAGCGATGCTGCCCTATTTCACCGAGCAGTTCGGCAACCCACACAGCACCAGCCACGCCTACGGCCATATCGCCGCCGAGGCCATCGAGCGAGCGCGGGCGGCGGTCGCAGCGCTGATCCATGCCGATCCGCGCGAGATCGTATTCACCTCGGGCGCCACCGAATCGAACAACCTCGCGATCAAGGGTGCGGCGCGCTTTGCCCGCGCCCATCCCCAAGGTGCCCAAACCCGCGACCACATCATCACCCTGGCGACCGAGCACAAATGCGTGCTCGAAAGCTGCGCGCAGCTCGAGCGTGAGGGGTTCGCGGTGACCTACCTGCCGGTCGAGCCCGACGGTCTCCTCGCGCTCGATAAGTTGGCGGCGGCACTGTCCGAGCGCACTTTGCTGGTCTCGATCATGGCCGCGCACAATGAGATTGGGGTGATCCAGCCGCTCGCCGATATCGGCGCATTGTGCCGTGGCAAGGGCGCATTGTTTCACAGCGACGCGGCGCAGGCCGCGGGCAAGATCCCGCTCGACGTCGAGGCGATGCATATCGACCTCATGTCGATCTCCGGCCACAAGATGTATGGGCCGAAGGGCGTCGGCGTTTTGTATGTCCGCCGCCGGCCGCGTGCGCGGCTGCTGCCGCTGATCGACGGCGGCGGGCAGGAGCGCGGGCTGCGCTCCGGCACGTTACCGACGCCGCTTTGCGTCGCACTCGGTCGGGCGGCGGCGATCGCAGCCGCCGAAATGGCGGAGGAAACGGAGCGGCTGCGCGGCCTCCGCGACCGGCTATATCAGGGCCTGGCGCGTCGCGTTCCCGGGCTCGGCCTCAACGGGAACGCCGAGAGCCGCCTTGCCGGCAACCTCAACTTGACCTTTCCTGGGATCGAAGCGCCGACGCTGATCGAGGCCTGCCCGGCGATCGCGATCTCGACCGGCTCTGCCTGCACCTCGGCTACGATCGAGCCGTCCTACGTGCTACGCGCCCTCGGCCTTCCCGACAGGCTCGCCGGTACCGCGATCCGGATCGGCCTCGGCCGGTTCAACACCGCAGCGGAGGTCGATTTTGCGGTCGACGCGCTGGCCGACGCTGCAGCCAGGCTCGCGGGCGGGAATGGGGTGCGGCAGCGCAGCGGCGTACCTACATAACCACCGAGATCACGCGTTGGAGAAGCGGATGAGGGCGAGACAGCAGGCCTTGAAGGTGACCGACGCTGCAGCGCAGCGGATCCAGGCGCTGCTCGCCAAACGCGGCAAGCCGTCGGCCGGGATCAGGATCGGGGTGCGGTCGCGCGGTTGCTCCGGCCTCAGCTACACGCTCGAATATGCCGATGAAAAGGGCAAATTCGACGAGGTTGTCGAGGACAAGGGCGTCACAGTCCTGATCGACCCGAAGGCGGTGATGTTCATCCTTGGCACTGAGATGGATTACGTCGAGGAAAAGCTGCAGAACGGCTTCACCTTTCGCAACCCGAACGAAAAAGGTCGTTGCGGCTGCGGTAAATCCTTTCACGTCTGAGCTTCCAATTTTTATCAGGCCCGTTCGCCGGATGTGGATGGCCGGTCCGGGCCGAGGCCTATAATTGCTGGAAGCGGAGCGAGGCCAGTGCGTGAAGCTGTTTCAGTTAGAGGAACCTGAGGGCGGGCCGACCGATCCGAGCGCTCCGGGTGCGGCGATCGGTATCGATGTGAGTGGCGCCGACATCGAGGTCGCAATGTCGGTCGGCGGCAACGCGGTGATTCTTGCCGATCGCGAGGGCTTTGAGCAATCGCTCCCGGTGCCGGGCGCGGACGGCACGGTGGCGCGATGGCAGCTGCTGCTCGAAGGAGCGCGATTGCGGGCCGAGCGCGCGCTGGGCCGGCCGGTGACGCATGCCGTGATTGTGAGTTGCATATTACGGGATACAGCCGCGGCTGCCTGCATCGTGGAGGCGGCGGAACAGGCCGGGCTCGTGGTTCTACGTCTCGCCGCCGCCACCGAGCTACCATCCGACGTGGCGCCGGCCTCGGCGGCGGCGGTCCTCGCTGAGGATTTGGCGCCGCGGCCGGACCCAGGCGCCGCATTGGGCGCGGATTTCACCTGATGCCCAAAATGGTCTTTATCGAGCGCGATGGGACCCACCATGAGGTCGATGCCCCCCTTGGGCTGTCGGTGCTTGAAGTCGCCCATCGCCACGATATCGATATCGAGGGGGCGTGCGAAGGCTCGCTAGCCTGCTCGACCTGCCACGTCATCGTCGACCCCGAGTGGTACGACCTGCTCAAAGAGGCAAGCGAGGACGAGGAGGACATGCTCGATCTCGCCTTCAACCTTAGCAAGACGTCCCGGCTCGGCTGTCAGGTCATCATTACCGAGGAGCTCGACGGCTTGACGGTGCGGCTGCCGGCATCGACTCGCAACCTGTTGCGCGGCTGACGCGGCAACTTGGCGCAATTGTGGACGGGCTCTTTTCACGACTGGTCACGGCTTCTTCCGAGGCATGGGGCGCTTATACACAGCACGATTTCGTTCTGCTGCTCGCCCGGGGCGAGCTGCCGGAAGCCTGTTTCCGGCGCTATTTGATTCAGGACTATCTGTTTCTGACCCATTTCGCACGCGCGTGGGGCCTGGCGATCTATAAATCAGACACTCTCGGCGAAATGCGGCGGGCGCAGCGGCTGGTCGCCGCGACGCTCGACGTCGAAATCGGCCTCCATGTCGATTATTGCTGTGGCTGGGGCCTGTCGGAAGCAGCGATGATCGCCGAGCCCGAGGCGATGGAGACGATCGCCTATACCCGCTTTGTGCTCGACCGCGGCTTGGCGGGCGATCGGCTCGACCTCGAGACCGCGCTAGCCCCCTGCATCATCGGCTACGCCGTGATCGCCGCCGAGCGCATGGCCGATCCCGCGACGCGGCTCGATGGCAACCGATACCGCGACTGGCTCGAAATGTATGCCGGCTCGGAGTACCAGGACCTCGCGCGAGAGGCCGAAGCGGCACTCGACGAGCAATTCGCCCGCCGCGGCGGCGAAGGGCGCTTTCCGTCTCTCGCCGCCGGTTTCGCCACCGCTACCCGGCTCGAAGCCGATTTCTGGCAGATGGGGCTCGACGCGCAGCCATGACGCCGCCGGATTTTGACATCGCCGGCAATCCGGCCGACCACCGGATCGTCATCGCCATGTCGGGCGGGGTCGATTCATCGGTGACGGCAGCGCTGTTGGCCGAGCACGGCTTCAAGGTCGTCGGCATCACCTTGCAGCTTTACGACCACGGTGCGGCACTCGGGCGCAAGGGCGCGTGCTGCGCCGGTCAGGACATCCACGATGCAGCGCGTGTCGCCGAACGGCTCGGCATCGCCCATTACGTGCTCGATTACGAGAGCCGCTTTCGCGCCGAGGTGATCGAGGATTTCGCCGAGTCGTACCGCCGGGGCGAGACCCCGGTGCCCTGCATCCGCTGTAACCAACGCATCAAGTTTCGCGATCTGCTTGCCACCGCGCGCGACCTCGGCGCTTCGGCGCTAGCCACCGGACACTATGTGCGCCGGATGGCCGGCCCCGACGGACCCGAGTTGCACCGCGCCCGCAACGCCGCCCGCGATCAGAGCTATTTCCTATTTGCGACGACGCGCGCCGAACTGGATTTCCTGCGTTTTCCATTGGGCGGGCTGGCCAAAGGCGAGACCCGCGCGCTGGCCCGGCGCTTCGGTTTAGCGGTCGCCGACAAGCCCGACAGCCAGGACATTTGCTTTGTCGCACAGGGCTCCTATGCAGAGCTGGTCGAGCGGTTGCGGCCCGAAGCCGGCGAGCCCGGCGACATCGTCGACGAACGCGGCCGCGTGCTCGGCCGTCATCGCGGCATCGCCCATTTCACCGTGGGTCAGAGAAAGGGGCTGGGGATCGCCGCGGCCGAGCCGCTCCATGTGCTGGCGATCGAGCCCGAGCGGCAGCGCATTGTTGTCGGATCACGGGCGGCGTTGGCCGAAGCCCGGATCTCGCTGGGGGAGCTGAACTGGTTGGGCCGGCGGCCCCTGAACCCGGCAGGCGTCAGGGTTGCGGCAAAGCTGCGCTCGGCGCAGATGCCGGCGCCGGCGACGCTCTACCCCGGTGCTGCAGCGGGAGAAGCCGAGCTGGTTCTCGACGCCCCGGCCGATGCGGTGGCGCCGGGGCAGGCCGCGGTTCTGTACGATGGCGAGCGGGTGCTGGGCGGCGGCTGGATCCGCCGGCGGCCCACTGCTTGACCGCCAGCATCCGATCTCCTATATGCGGCGCCGCGCGGCGGGATAGCTCAGCTGGTTAGAGCAGGGGAATCATAATCCCAAGGTCGGGGGTTCAAATCCCTCTCCCGCTACCATAAATTCAGCTACTTAGACGACGGAAGCGCGGCCCACGCTCGAACCAGTAAGCACATAGAAAGCACGCGGATCAGTTTCGCGGCCGAGAGGAGAGCCCTCGCCGCCGCATAAGGTACTCGGTCGGGCTTGCCCGCTCTCCCCCGGTCTGCCATTGCCCCGCTGTCTGCCAGGTGGGAGCGCGACCTGACGGGGCAACTAAGGTCGCCCGGCGGGCCCCGAAGTTGGGGAAAACGGGGCGGGGCGGACGGAGGGTCAGGAAAATCACCCCTTGCCCCGAAATCGCGCTCGGATTTCAAGATTTGGTGTAAGGCCGGAGCAAAAAATCCCTCACTCAGGCGGCGCCGGGCAATCCGGCGGGGCCGGAGTTAACGTAAATCTGGTTGACAGCCGCTAGCGAAAACGATCAACTCATTCCCGAGAACTCGACCTTTGATACCGCCCACTCATCCCGTGATGACGACAAACGCGGGCACCCAGGGAGACTAAGGCGGACGGCTGCTCCTGGGCTCTCGCTTTTGCCGTGGCGACAAGAAAAGAAAAACGGGAACGATCGGTCCAGTTCGTAACACTAGCAGCGGCTGCGGTCTTGAAAGGGAGGAAAACGTGAAAGTGGTTATCTCAGTATTTGTCGCCATGGCACTAGCTATCTCCTTAGTAGGAGAAGCATATGCGGCGGCGACTGTATATAACGGAATTTTTAACTTACGTATAACCGTTACAATTTCCTCTCAACTTCCCGCATCGGCGAATATTCAATGCACATTTAATACTTTAACATCCGGACAACTTGACAGTATATCCGAGAGTGACACGGTAACGGCTAGCGTTAATGGCTCAACTGCAGTCTGCCAGTTAAGTATTCCGTACAGATGGACTTTATACAGCCCTGGAGACAGCGTAGCCCTGAGCTACAGCGTCTTCGCCCTTGACACGGCTGGCAACGGTCGCTCCCACTACAACAATGCCGCTGGGACAGTTCAGGTGCCGGCGAACGGCGCGACGACAAGCTACAACGCGAGCGTGACGATCTGATAAACGGTCAGGGCCTTTCATTATAGTTTGTGCGGCACAATTATATCCTGAAATCTGTTGAGCCCTGGGGCATGATGTACGACCTTAAAAAATTTGGCAAATTGCGGTCGATATAGTCCCGGGAAATAAACGCCATGCCCAAATTTTCCGGATCGGGCAAGCATTTTTACAAGGAGCGCCCGTCATGCGCGAGGCAACCCGTCTCCTACCGGCATTGGCAGCTGCCGGCTTCCCCGGGATAAAACCTGCAAGTCGAGCGGTCTACGGCAGCGACCGCGGTTGTCCGCGGGTCGGCCATTCTCACGCGTCTCGGCATCCCCTAATCGGTTTCGGAATCACCCGGCGCAGGAACGCCACCCAAGCCAAGCTTCTTAGTAGATTAGCCGCTGCGACGGCTATTATTTTGTCGATCGCTGCAAGCCCCGTCGCAAATGCAGCGGATCCTCCGGACAGGGTCCTGATTGGAACAGCAATATATCAACGGCTCGAAACCTCCAGTGTTATCTGCTCAGTTCCGCCGACAACAAATGGACCTCCAGCCTTATTTCACAGAAGTGGCACCGGAAATGTAACGATGAGCGTTCCACCAATATCTTCTGAAACAGCACAACCAGTAGGTGGTGGAGGAAATCAAATTTTGCAACTAATCGATGGCCCTATCACCCTGATATTCAACACCCCGACATCCGGCTCGATAAGACAACTCGGATCTCCAAATAATTCTGGGGAGTTTGGGAGTGATTACTATATATACACCTCATTTTGTGGATATATTCAGTTCTACAATCCAACGACTTAAATTCTTTACGTCAACTTCACAATCCAAATGCCTGGCTGCAACCTACCATTTTTTGGTGAGTATAATGGCTAACCTGCTGGGTTGCGGGGAACGGTGGCCGTAGTCTCGTTCATCTTGCCCGGCGGCTTGTTGTCGATCAGCTTCGGATCAGCCTTCTCGATTTCCGCGAGCCGGCGCAGCATCGCCGGCATCATGTCGACCTCGCGCTTCCGCAACTCATTCGCGTTCACCTTGGCGGCGAGGCTGACCATCGACAGGGCCGCATCTTTCTTGATCGACAAGAGTTTGAGGTTATCGGGCGCGCACGGCATGTCGAGGATCTGCTCAATGAGGTCGAGAGACTTGCCGGTGATCCGGTTGAGCTTTGCCTCGAGAGTTTCCTCGGCCGGCACCCGCAATCCCGCATCCTCGCCTGTCACGAGAGCCGGACGCGGCAGCGCCGCCAGCAGCTTTGCACGGCCGTCCACCATCGGGGCTCGCTCTTGCTCGACCGCCTTGCCCTTATCACTCGGCCTTGGCACCTTCGGTCGCCGGCCGCCCGGGAAACGCTCGATCGAGCCCATCGCCTTTGCCCTCCGCATCCGCTCCACCCATCGAGCTCGTCCCGCCGTCATCGACGCCACCGCACGCGCCTTACCCTGTGACGTCCGCGGTCCGGTGCTTCTGCCACCATGCCAGCGGCAGCGCAGCTTGCCTGTGATCGCGATCGCGCAACAATAGCCGCGGTTGCGAGATAAACGAGCGCCGCATATACGAACGCCAGGTCGGCGAGGTGAGCGAAACATAATAGTCTATGTGGTTCGTCGTCATCCGGAACAGCAATCCAGCGCAAAAACTCGGGGAAACCGGGGGTGAGGCTGCGGGCACGCACGCTGAAATTGAACAGACAGCCGGGCGGGTGTGAGTTTCCAGTCGTATCAGTCCTCGGCGCCCGCGCTAAGGGCCGCCTTCTTGAAAAGATTGACCTTCTGCTCGGTCGACATAGCCTGTTTTTCCGACGCCTCGTGCGCGTGGCGAACATAGCCCGTCGCGATCATCAAGCCCCGGTTACCAGCTCGATGCCGCGACAGCGGGTGCAAGTTGGGGAAACCCGGGAGGGGGAGCGAGGGGTCGCGAAAATTAAGTCAAGCGGAAGGCTATTTCTCTCGGCTCCGCCGCGCTGAGTTCGGCATTCACCACCGAATCAGCGGCCACCTGCTGCAAGCGTACGCCGACGAAATGGCGTGGCGGGAAGACAACCGCCGGGGTCGCGAACGGGACGCAGTGGAAGTGGATCATGGGTGCCGCTTTGGCCGCGCCTAAGAGCCCCGTATCGGCTGGCTACTGGCATCGGGAGCGCGCGGCATGACCAATGAAATCACGATGAACGCGCTGGTCGCCAAGCGGGCCGAAATCTTGTTTGAGGTCGACGAGACTGAGAAGCGGATCGCCCGGTTGCAGACCGAGCTTGTGCATACGCCGTGCTCCGGATGTTCCGGCCCGACTTTAAGATCGAGGGACTCCCCGTGCGACATCGCCGGCCAACGAAATCTCCTTACTTCGCGCACGGCGAGATGACGAAGCGCATCTTCGACGCGATGCGGGCCAGCGGCACCGTGACCAGCTTCGAGGTTGCCGTTCAGGCGATGCGCGACAAAGGGCTCGATCCTGAGAACGATAAGCTGACGCGGACAGACTTCGTGCGCCGGGTCGCGCTGGCGCTGGGCGGCATGGTTCGCATGGGCAAAGTCGAGAAGATCGGCCGGGGTCGGGCGATGCGGTGGAAGTTGGCGAGCAGAGCATAGCGCTCCGCTCGCCAGTCGCTATCCTGGACGGTGCCAACCACACCAGGAGCGTACTTTCATGCCCAAACCTCGCGGGAGGCCTGTGGATCGAAAACCCGCGACGACTAATGCCGCCATTAAAGCAAAAGCGCAAGGAACACAGCCCAACCAGTTGCTAGCCCCAACCTCACAGCCGCAAACGCCTGCCGCCCCGACGTCGGGCGGTAAGTTTTTCGATAGCCTTGGCAAAATTGTCGGGTGGCTTCGGTCAGCCACGCCGGCTTTCGTGACTTGGGCGGCGACTGTGTTGACGATTTTTGCCGGCGCCGTCGTGTTTTTGCCCCGGATAACCGTTGAGCCTTCTGGCCCCTATGATCCGGCAACTCCATCACCTATTACTTTCACAATCACTAATGCGAATATTGTCCCCTTGAGGGACGTTGTCGCTGCCGTTGGCCTCTGCGAAGCCGTAGTTCCAGTGAAATTGTCAGGCGGCGGTAGCGTTATTTTGAAAGGCGCGGGTCAATGCAGTACGGGTGCCACCATAACCCGCCTGTCAAATCCCGGATGGCACATTAAATGGCTCGATGCCGATGAACGGTGGCAAATTGCCTTGGAAGAAGAAATAAACGGCGGGGCGGCGGCCCAGGTCGAAAATGCAGATATAACTATCTCCGTAGGTTATATTCCTTGGCGTCTCCCGTGGTTTGGGAGAAGCGAAAAGCAATTTCGCTTCGTGACAAAAAAAAGAAGCGATGGAAAAATCTATTGGGCACCGACACCCCTCAACCCTTAATTCACAAGACTGCGCATAACGGTTAGAGCCGCGCATCGCATGGTCCCATTTGCGCCCGAATATCGCCGGGATCAGCCTATTATGTTCCGCCCGGCGCTACCATGCCGTATATACCGACACCGGGCACCACCACCATCATCGCCCCCGGCGGCCACATGCCATTTCTGCCGACGCCAGGCACCAACACCATCTATCTACCGGATGACAACTGAGAAGGTCGGGTAGTTTGTCACGCTGCTTTCTTGCATTCCTCAGCGTCGCGATAGCACCATAATCAATGCCTGAATTGCCTGCCGCAATAGAGTGCCGCAGGCTCCCGCCAACGCTTCTGCGGTGGCCGAGCGATGAGGGTCGCCCCAGGTCAGCTCGCGAAGCTGCGTCGCCGTCATCCGATCGAGCGCAACAGTGATCGTTGTCAGCTCGCCGGCGACCGATGCTGCACCTTCGCGCCGGAAATGCGGCCCGAGAGAAGCGTGCACGTTGCGGGATCGCCGCTCCGCAGCTCGGCGATGGTCTAGCATCGCCCGACGGAGTGCGCGCGAGCAACCGCTGAGACACGCGTGCGCACGCGTGCGATCCTAGTGGTACAGATCAGACAGACGGTACCCTGATAGGCGACGCAACCACGCGTGCACGCTAGTCGATCGGGAGACTGTGCGCCCGGAGAAACGACAATCTGTCCCAGTAGCCGCATTGGAAGGCAATTCGGCCGTCGCGAACGGTGAAAAAGCCACAACCGCGTAAGCCTAAAGGATCGCGCCACTCAAGGATTGCGACATCGCCAGCCTCGTGGATAATTTCCGGAATACAGACCATGTGAGCAACAGCGAATTCTTGTTCAAACATTTCGCGAATAGCGGGGCGACCTTCGACCGGTTGCTGCGTCACTTGATGGTTGACCGCATCTTCGTGATATAATTCCGCGAGCGCGGCAGCATCACCTGCGTTGAAGCGTTTGACGAATTCCTCGACGACTTGCCGTGGGGTCACAACCCGCTCCTTTGGGATTGGAGGCAGTGAGAATACACCCTGCCGCGCTTACACAGCGATCACCCATTGGCCCGGCGGCCCGGCCCGGTACCATCTGTTTGATTTTGACCACTAGCTGCCCGCGGTACGGAAAATTTCCGGCAGGCGGGGATGGGAGTTGAATTTTACTCTGCCACTGCCGCGTACCGGGAAATTTCCGGCGTGGCAGACGGGCGTCGAGATTTATTCCCGCCGACCGTCGGTCGTCGTACTACGGCGGCTGTTAAGCGTCGCCCACATCGGCCTTGTCGAAGATGTAGTCGAGCAATGCCCATACCGAGTTGGGAAGCGCACCGAGTTCGTCCGGCGACAGCTCTTCCAAGACATTTGTCGAGCAGATCACCCAAGGGCGCGAGCAGATCGTCACCCGGCGGGGTTGCGGCATCCTCGGACGGTGCTTGAGCCTCGGCTACCCGTCCGCCGAAATTGTCAGGCCACAGTAAGCATGCACGCTCCCTGATCGCCATTCCGCAACTCGGCGATGGTGAGCATCCCCAATGCAACCGCCAGCTCAGCCCAGCGGCGGGCAGCGGCATAAAAAGCCATCCGACAGGCGGACGTGCAGAACGACCATGGCGAGCCGCCGCGGCGCGGCCGGCAGGCGCGGCCGTAAGCTTGTCGGATGACAGCGTTCGAGAATGGTTTCCAGGAGCACACCGCGCGTGTCCTCGTCGTCCGAAAATCGGCGATGCTTCCCAGCCCGAGCGAACCGCTGCGGCGTTTCGCTGCGGCGCCTCCGAAATTGTTGTCGCACCACAGGCAACTCGTCGTGCCGAGCATTCATCCGATCGGGTCGCCAACGTCGCCCGGCGGATTAATCCCCATCGCCTTCAATCCGACCGTTGCGGCCCCGCGCCAGCGCTTGCCGTAGCCGATCAGACAATCGAGATTGTCGTGTGTCCGGTTGCCATCCACCAGGTCAAGCGCCGGCAGGCCGCCGATAGGCGCACGGCAGCCCGCGCATTCCCATCCCGGCAACCGCTCGCCATTCAGTCGGTGCCAGCGATCCTCAAGCTCGCACCATGTAATCCGTTCAGCCTCCGGATGGGATCGGAACCCTCCTAACTCCCAATCCATCGTGCGGATTATGAAATGCCGACGCCACCAGGCGGCTTCGTTCAGATTGCGTCGGTGAAAGCCTTCGGCTGTCGCAGGTGGCCGCCTGGCAGGCGTGAGCGCGGCCAGAACCTCGGACTTTGCCTCACGCAAGCACTGCACTAACTCGCCAGGGATCGGCTTCGGGCCGGCGCGGACGATAAGGCGGTTGCCAGCGGCCTCGACCGTGGCACCCACCTCGACAAAGCGATCGAGAAGATCGTCGAGGGCCTTCATTCGATCGCAACCTCGGCAAAGGCGGGGATGTCTTCCGGAACCTCATCGAAACGGGGGGAGGGGGTATCATTCTCCTCCCGCAACGGCGCAACGCTGCAACCCTGAGCGAGCCTGTTCGCGCCCGGCAGTATTTCAGTCTCGTCTGGTATTGAGTCGCCCAAGGCGATGCGCGCCGGTTTCCCCCTCCCGGGTTCATTGTTGACGAGGTATCCCCGCGACACCGCATGTCGCACCCGGCGGCTCGCAGCTCCCTTGTCGAGCTCCAGCTTCGTCGCGATCTCGGTCACGGTTACTTCAGGCTTGCCGAGCGCTCTGACCGCGGCGATGGTCTCCTGTGTCTCCGGTTTGACCGTGGCGTCGACGCCTTCGGCTATCAAGTCGGCAATCAGCTCGCGCACCGCGGCGTAATCCGCAAGCGTCGCGAGGATGCGGCCTTGATCGTCTCTCCCTCGTCGCTCCCGATGCAGCAGTGCATGGGCGCAGATCATCGCCAACAAGTGTCGGAAGTCGCGCCGTAAGCGCACCGCGACCGGCTGCATCCGTTCGGCGAGCCTTTCGGCATACGGCACTGCGACGCGGCGCTCACCCATCTCAAGCCATGTCTGCAAACCCTGCCACCGGGTAAAATCGACGGCAGTGCCCACTTCCTGGTCGCGTGCGAGCGCCCGCAAGATCGCAGCCGTCTGCTGTGGGGTATCCTTTACCGTCAATGATAACAATCTCGTCTCGTTCTCCGGGTGCAACTGCGGCGCGGTGGTGGTGACTACAAGGCCTGTCGGCCCTTCCTTGCGGATTACGCGCGCTTTGATCCCGTCTTTGGTCTTCTCCGCGAACTCGTACTCGATCCGGCCTTCGCTTAAGAGGCTGCGGATCAGGTAACTTCCGAAGTCGCTGGCCATGCCGGCCGCTTCGAAGATCACAAGGTGTCGGTGTCGGAAATCCTCATCCGAGTAGGCAAGCGCTCGCTCGCTCATACTCGTGCGCAACCAATATGCAGTCGCCGGAAAGAACCTCAACACAACATCGACCATGTAGCTCTTGCCGCCGCTCGACGGTCCCTTGACCGCGACCGACACGGGCCGCCCAAACAGCCGAGTTGTCAGCGCCAGAAACAGCACTTTCGCGTTCTTATCCTCGCCGACGAGTTCGGCTCGCTCTAGGTCCGCAGCAAATCGGTCGAGAATGTCCGGCGCGAGGATCAGGTCACCGGCCGCTTCCCTCGCCGCTGCGACGTCAGCCTCGGCCTCGCGAGCGGCCATCGCCTGATAGGATTCCGCCTCGTCTAGCGCGCGTTGAAATGCGGCGCGGAACTCACCGGGGTCGGCGAGGTACAGTGCGCTCGGATCTTTGACGCCGGATAACCGTACCAGCGAAACCCGCGACGCGATGGCCGATCCGGCGAGCCATTGCAGAACATTGTCGCCGCCCCGATCGGGCTCAATCACGACGTAGATGCACGTAAGCTCGGCGAGCAATGGCGCGTCGCGCTGTTCGTTCCAGTTGCCGGCGCCGGGCAGGCCAAGCCCGGCAAAGCCGTGCTGCCACAGGGTCTGCGCGTCGCTTTCACCTTCGACGATGACGACATGGCCCGCCTCTCGGGCTTCGCCGAGCCGGTTGAGGCCGTATAGGCACGGCTTCGACCCGCGGCGCCAGCGAAAGCGATCGTTGCCATCGAGCGCGACGCGGAAGCGCACCGCGGCCTCCGAGCCGTCCTCCGCGAGATAGGGGATCCTGACGGCGGGCGGGCCCTGATAGCGGATCTCGGCAAGCCCGAGCGATCGCAAGAACGAGATCGACAGCCGCTTCGCTTCGGCATAGGCCATGAGAGTGCAGCCGATAGGTGTTGCACCGTTGCGCTGTTGTTCGGGGGGAATATCACCCCCTTCCCCTTTCTGTTTTCGCGTTCGGATCAGGTCCGGCCGCCCCAACAGCTCGGCAGCGTAAATCTTCGCCTGATTGAAGTCGTAGCCGTGAACGTGCATCAGCACGTCAAGCACGGAATGCGAGCCAGAGATGCAGGTGCAATAGGCGCGGCGTTTGTGGGGATCCCAACGCCATGAGGCGTGCTGATCGAGGTGATGCTGATAGGGACAGCGGATGTGCGGTTTGCCGTCACGCCAGCGAATGTCCAGCGCCTCGAGAAGATCCGCCTCGTGCCCTTTGATCCCGGCGCGAATATCGGCAGTGGTGACAAAGGAGCCGGCTGGGGCGCGTCTGTTCACAGTCAAGAACCCCCGTCAGCGCTCGCGCTGATCTCATCAGCCGTCGATTGCCGACCGGCTGCAATCCAGGCGTCGATTTCGTCGTCGGCATAGAGGATCAATCCAGCAACCCGGTAATAGGGTGGGCCAACTTCCTTCCAGCGCCAGTTCGCCAGAGTGCCGACGGTTACGTTGCCGATTTTTTCAGCGGCCTTCGCCGGCTTCAAATATCTGCGATGATCCACGGTTGGTCTGCCTCGTGATGCGATGATCTCCGCCCAGGCAGATGCGGCGTGAATGAACCGCCTAAAAGCGATAAGAAATGCGGTGTTTTATTATCTCAGCCGACGACGGCGCGTAAGCGAGGCAACCACCCGACGGTCTGATCTTGCAGTTCTCGAGCTCGATCGATCTTTTGCAGCAGCACCCGGGGGATGCTCCGCGGCAAGACGTTTCGGGCTGGATTGGCCCGCTCGGGATACAGCACGCTAGCCGTCGTCGCCTTGTCGGTCGTTAGGCCGGCAAGTTGCAGATCCCATAAGGGGACAAGTTGGTGACTTTGAATGCTTTGCAGGAACTCGCGGTGCTCGCTAGCCGGCCGCCGGCATCGCGCCTCCGCTAGCTTTTTTTCAGCCAATGTCTTGGGGCCGCGCCGGGTGGCTGGCACAATGCCGCTTGCCTCGCGCTCGTGATCAATCAACTCGGAAATCCGCGCCATCAGTCTAACTTTGTCGGAGGCGACGTCGAGCACGAGCACGCGGCCAGTTGCAGAGATAGCGCATGTGGATTTGAGTTTCGATCCGGCGATTTGCTCGGGCGAGGCAATCGAGGCCCCGAACGCGATGAAGGCACCAGCTGACGGGTCGGGCGCCAGCATCCGTCGAACATCGAGGTCCCCAAGCGAGAACGTGCGCTGCTCCTGCTCCCACTGGCGTCGCTCGGCAAGCCAGCGATCCTGCCGCCTACGATGATCGGTTTCGGCCTCGCCCTCCCGCCGTCTTAACCGCTGAAAAAGCGCGTATCGGGCGAGTACGTCGCCCCATTTGCCCGGTGAGGCCCTGCAAAGCAGTGCGTAGCGCTCGGGATCGAAGGCGAGGGTCGCAGGCGTATCGAACGGGCTGATCAGTATGCGGAGCCGCTTGAGGACAACCGGCGTGAGGCCGTGCTCCCAGGCGGCCGGTCCCTCAGCGGCCAAAGGCGACGACATTGCCATTCCGGTAGCCATCGATGATTGCCGCAAGACGGTTCGCCCACGCGTCGAGCGCGCGCCGGCGCTCTTCAGTGTAGCCATGACGGTTGTAGACGGCCGCGACGCCGCGGATCGAACCGGAGACGTGATTGAGCAACTTGTCGACGACGTGCGGCGCGATACCCATTTCGGCCAGAAACGTCGTCACGCTCCGGCGGATGTCGTGCACGCGCCAATCGTCGCGTTCCGTGAGCCCGACACCGGAGTCACGATCGAGCCGCAGCTTCGCCTTCGAGAAACCGCTGATTGGGGTTTGTCCATTGGTGGTGAAAACCAGGTCAATATCTTCGACGCGGCGGACCGAGCGGAGAGTATCGAGCGCCGGAGAAGACAAAGGGACTTCATGGGCGCGCCCGTTCTTCGCCCGCTCGCCGGGGATCGTCCACAAGGCGCGCGTCTCGTCGATTTCCGACCAGCGCATGCCGGCCACCTCGTCGCGCCGCTGTGCCGTCAAGATCAGCAGCTTGAAGAACGGGCCGAAGGGATACGGAGTTGCGTCGGCCGCGCACCAGACCTCGCGCAGCTCGTCTTCGCTCAGCACCCGCTCACGGACCATTTCGGCACTCGGCGCCTTGACGCCAGCGATGGGCGACGCCTCGATCACCCCGCGCGACAGCGCCCAATTGAACAGGACGCGCACGGCCGCGAGCACGCGGTTCGCATGAATACGCGCACCGCGGTCCGCTACGCGGTCGATAAGCTCTATCACGTCTTGCCGGGTGATCTCCCGGACGGGCCGGGTCGTCCAGAACGGCAGCACGTCGCGCCGGAGCAGGTACTCGGTCTTACGCCAATCGCGCGTGTTCGGCTTGGCATGGCGCTCGATAAACTCCGCAGCCAGTTCGCCGAACAGCCGGACGCGGTTTGCCGCAATTTGCCGCGCTGCACGCTTAGAGCCCGCGGGGTTGCGGCCCGCCTTGACCTCGGCGAGCAGCCGGATTGCCTCCGCGCGGGCGCTGTCGACGGTGAAAGGCGAGCGATATTCTCCGATCGTGCACCGCTCTGTCTTCGCGACGCGCCCGCCCATCCGGTATTGAAGCAAGAACACCTTGCGGCCCGCCGGGGTCACCTTCAAGCCGAAGCCCTTTACCTCCGTATCCCAAAGATGTTGGTCGCTCGACGCGGGCTCGGCCGCCTCGATCACCCGCTTCGTCAACTTCACACCCATAACCTTCCCTCACCCCAGCAATCACCCAGTAAGCACGCGAAAATGATTTAGGATGATAGCAGAGGATTTTGGATTATGGAAGGGTGTTGTAAAGATTAGGATTTAGTGCTTACTGGTTACGCGAAATTAGAGGGAGTGAACCCATCGCAGGGGAATCATAATCCCAAGGTCGGGGCTTCAAATCCCTCTCCCGCTACCACCCCGCAATCGGCGATCGGCAAAGCCGTGCGCTCCAATTTGCCCAATTCCCGTGCAACCGGGAAAATAACCGGGATGTTCCCCCCGCCGCGGCCCAAAATGGCCGGTAGACCTCCAAAACTAACAGCAAAATCAATATCCTGAGGGCGAATTACCGTAGCAGGATAACCGGGAATTTTCTCGACAGAACCGGGAATTATTTTCCCGAAACCGGGAATTGACGGGAAATCCCGAAGCTGCGCCAGCAAAGCAGGGCCTGCCGTTGAATCTCGTGCCGCACTCAATCCTCCACCATCCAGTCGCTTGCGAGTTTGGCATAGGATTGTGGCGAGAAAGCCGTAGCTCCGCGCGAAGCCGTCGCTGCAGCCTTTACATGATCCAGTAGGCAGGGCAAAATCATGCACCAGATCCTGTGACCAGCCGGCAGACTGGCCGGCAGGACGGCGACGGGAGGAATTTGCCCATGCCCTGCCCGAATGACTTGATCCGCTCGTCGCCGGTCGTTACCAATGTGAGCCGTTGACCGAGGGTGCCAATGGCGAACAAACGCATCTTGTTGATGGAGCCTGGGTACAGGAATAAGTACCCTCCGCTCGGCCTCATGAAGATAGCTCAATACCATGGGCCGAATGGAAAGGGCGATCACGTCACCTTCGTCAAAGGGAACGATAGATCAGCCCGAAATACGGCTTGGGATCGCATTTACATCACCACCTTATTTTCGTTCGAATATCCTCGGATTTCCGAGGTCATCGACTATGCGGTCGAGCTTTGCCGTGAGCAGACCCAACGGATCTTCGTTGGGGGCATCGCCGCCTCTCTGATGCACCAACGTTTTCTCGCAGAGCCTCGATGGCGAGGAGTGCGCTTCATCAAAGGTCTGTTGGACAGCCCTCCCGGCAAGGCTCTGCAACTCGACGAGTTTGATGGCGACCTATATGCCGATGACCTGGGGAGCACGCCAATTGAGGATCTCGTCCCCGATTACAGCATCCTCGACCAGATCGATTACAGGTACCCAGTCCGAGACGCATATTTCGCGTACGCATCGCGCGGTTGCATCCGCAAATGCCATTTTTGCGGCGTCCCCAAACTCGAGGGAGCCCAGCGCGACGCCACGCCCTTGACTGAACTCATCGAGAAAGTCGACGAACTCTACGGACCAAAACGCGACCTGATCCTAATGGACAACAATGTAGTCGCGTCCCCGAGGTTCAAGGAAATCATTGCGGAAATCAGGGATCTGGGGTTCGTGCCCGGTGCGCGGCTTAAACGGCTGAATGAGCGTACTGCATCACAGCGGAGGGTCGACTTCAACCAAGGCGTCGATGCGAGGATTTTCTCCCGCGACAAGATGTATCTGCGAGAACTGTCGTCGATCTGTCTGAGGCCACTCAGAATAGCGTTTGACCATCTCGGTCTTCGAGATCCTTACGAGAAATCAATACGCATGGCACATGAGTTCGGCCTAAACGATCTTTCCAATTATATGCTCTACAATTTTCAGGATAGCCCCGCAGACCTCTTCCAGCGAATGCTCTTAAACGTACACTTAAATGAAAAATTGGGTATTCGGATATATTCGTTTCCGATGCGCTATCAGCCGACAGATCTACCAAATAGATCACACATAGGCCCGAAATGGAACCGATATTTTCTCCGTTCCGTGCAAATTGTATTGCAGGCCACTCACGGCGTAGTCTCTGGGGAACCTGAGTTCTACAAGGCGGCATTCGGTTCCACCCAGGACGAATTCGAGGAGATCCTCACCCGCCCACATCACATGATTTTTCATCGCCACTGGTACGAGCGGCATGAGGGACGGCCCGGGCTAGACGAGTTTCGGGCTGAACTCAGCAAGCTGTCGGGTTCCGAGAAGGCCGAGCTAATCGCATATCTCTCAGAGCGAAACCCAGTCGAATATGGGCGTGACCTGGGTGTCCTGCCTCCGGCGCTTCGGCGGGTTGCGGTCTTTCACATCGCCCCGTCGAAAGCGCGGGAAGCTGAGATTGTGTTGATCCAGCGTGCTCGACTCCGAGGTGAGCCAATGCCTGACATCCGGCTATCGACTGAGGAGATCGTTGAGGATGCCGGCTTGGACGATGAGACGGTCTTCGCAGGCGCGCGCCCTTCGATCAAACGTCCTGTAGGCAGGGTGGCCTAGCATGGCACCGAGGATGGCTCCAAAGGACGTAGCGAAGACAGTCGCCGTGCGACCCGAGGAGGTGCGGGTCGGGAAGGACGTGATCGAGCTTGTTACCTCCGGAATGTACGTCTTCCCGGTCACCATCTACCGCGAGTATGTGCAGAACGCGGCAGACGCCATCGACGATGCCCGATCCCAGGGGTTGCTCGGCCTAACAGAAAGCGGGCTGATTGCAATCCAGGTCGATCATGCAACCCGAACCGTCGTCATCCATGATAATGGCTGCGGGCTCCCGGAACGCGAGGCGATCTCGACGTTGCTGGCGATTGGCGGGTCGCCAAAACGAGGAACAGGAGCCCGTGGGTTTCGGGGTGTTGGGCGGCTGTCAGGTCTAGCTTATTGCCAGGAGCTAGAGTTCCGAACCAAAGCCGCAGGCGATCAGGCCGTTTTATCCGTCTTATGGGACTGCAAGCTCCTACGGAACCGTTTAGCAGACCGCGCCTTTAAGGGAGACGTTCGGGATGTAATCGCCGAGTGCACAGAGGTCTGGTACGGAAAGGCAAGCAATCCTGACGACCACTTCTTCGAGGTCAGGATGCGTAACGTGGCTCGTCATCGACAAGATATGCTACTAAACGAAAGGATGATCACGCATTATTTGGCGCAAGTTGCTCCAGTTCCGTTCGCGGACGATTTCTCGTATGCTCCTGCTATAGAGGAAATGCTTTCTCGATTCGTCTCTCGGGTTCCCGTCGAGCTTACCGTTAATGGTGAGCCGATACGCCGGTTGTATCGAGATGAAATCAAAGTCCCCGGCGGACCATACAAATTGAATATCAACGAGATGGAGTTCATCCAATTTGCCAACGTAGACGGCCAAATTGGAGCCATAGGATGGCTGGGCCATCACGACTATGTGCGGAGTATTGGATCTAATCTAATCTAGGAGTCCGAGGCCTTCGGGCACGTATCGGTGATGTTCAAATCGGTGAAACGAACCTACTGGATGAATGCTTCAAAGAGACCCGGTTTAATGGATGGTCCATAGGAGAAATACATATTGTCGATCCTCGGATAATTCCTAACGCCCGCCGGGACAATTTCGAGCTTGACCACCATGCCTACAACCTCATCATGCAAATCGGCCCGATAGCCGCCCACGTCGCCAAGCGGTGCCGAACTGCGTCGGTGGCCAGGAATTCCGCCCTGATCATCCGAAATACGGTTGGACAGATTGAGCAACGTCTCAGCGAGGAACGTCCCCTCAGCCCCAGCGAGATTTCACGGTTTAGGGCTTCGATCCTACGGTGCCGCCAGAAGCTCAAAGGTCTCCCAAAAGCCGATTCGGCTACGCTGGGGTCCCAAGTCAGCCATCTAGCGGAGGAGATCGACCGCTACTCAACCCGAGAGGAGGGATCTGGCGTTGCGCTGGACGAAGCGCTTGCTCTGGTTGCGAAATACGTGACCAACCGAGAACAGGCGCGTAGACTTTCTGAGGCGTTACGTCAGATTTGTGGATGACGGGGGCAACCGATCCGGGGGCTTGTGCCTAGCTAAGTCCCGACCTGAGGCCATTGCCGTAACGCAGGACAGGGGCAGGTAATGGTAGAACCTCTTCCGGGTCTCGTACAGGGCGACAGCCTGCGCCCGATTTACGGCGGAAAATCTAAGCTCTACGACGAACAGACCATCCGCGCGGGAAGCCCGGAGGTGCTCGAACTCAGGCTCACCGCTGAGCAGGCGGACGGGTGGGAGATCCTCCGTCGCAACAAGCACTCAATTCGTCTCAAGACGGACAAGCCGATAGATCGTCAATTAGAAGACGACGTGTGGTGCTTGTTCCATAATATGGGGTTTAAGGAACTAAATTCAGGGAGAACTTTCTCGATCACAGTAGGCGGAAATCCGCCCCGTCAACTGGACGTATTTGCCAAAGACAATGAAACTGTATTTATTGTTGAATGCACCCATTCACGCGACGTGGGACCGAAATCCGTAAAATCGCTGATCGACAAGATACAAGCGATCCGGGGTGATATTATCAATGCGGTTCATCGCCATTATGGCCGTGACCCATCCCTCAAGATAAAATTTGCCATTGCGACGCGAAATATCGATTGGCGAGATGCCGATAGAGAGAGGTGCAACACCAGTCAGATTGCTGTCGTCACCCATGATGACGTTGCCTATTTTCGGAAACTCGTCGGTTTCATCAAAGGGGCGGCGCGGTACCAGTTCCTTGGTCGCTACCTTCGTGGGGAAGGGGTTGATCGTCTCCGCAAGGATGTTCCTGCCACGCGTGGCCGCATGGGAGATCGCATTTTCTACAACTTTCTGATTTCCCCTTACGACCTGCTGCGGATTGCTTACATCAGCCACAAGGCGAAAACATCCAATGATGACCTCGAAACTTACCAGCGTATGGTAAATCCTGCGCGACTCAAGGTCATCGGTGAATACATTGACGATGAAGGCAAATTTCCCACCAACATCGTCATAAACGTTCAGACCGAGAATCGGATGAACTTCGACATTAAAGAGCGTTTTGAGGAGACGGCAACCGGTATCCTTCACCTTCCAGGATTGTATGGCTCAGCCTGGATAATCGATGGTCAGCACCGTCTCTATGGATATGCTTATGCTGAGCGAGGCGAAAGATCGGTCGTTCCCGTATTAGCATATGAAAACTTAACACCCACAGAAGAGATAAAACTTTTTGTTGACATCAATAGCAGGCAGGTAAAGGTTTCTCGTAATCTCGTAAATGAGATTATTGCAACACTCGATATCGAAAGTGAGCACCCGAGGAAACGGCTGGACGCCATTCACGCCACGATAGTGAAAAGGCTCGACGAGTATCCGAGTTCCCCAACGCGGGACCGCATCTGGATGGTGGAGCAGGAGAGGACGCACTTTCGGTGTTTGACGCTGACCTCATTCGTCGACGGGCTTTCGGGAAATAACCTTGTCGGGACGGTTAGGCGCTCGAGCCGCGACATCGATCCAGGGCCACTCTCTCATCCGTCTGATCTGCCCGCTCAGACCCGCGAAAAAGCTGTCATCACGATCTCAAAATACCTAAATCTCTTCGCTGAAAATATCGAGGAGCATTGGCGTATTGGGGATGACAAGGCCGGATATCTATGCACCAACCTTGGAATCCGTGCGCTCCTCGTTCTGCTGCGTCGAGTTATCGCTTTTGTGGAGTTCAAAAATCATATCCGGACAAGAGCGCTCGAACCGGACGAAATTATCGAGAACATCAAACCTTACATCGACCATGTGGTTGAGTATTTTAAAACTGCAAGCGCCAATGACATCGCGGCTTTCCGGGCCAGAGGGAGTTCGCTATCTAGCGTGGATCAGAACTGCTTCCAGATGATGACTATCATTCACGAGGCGGATCCGTCATTCGAGACACGGGAGCTTATTGATTATATCAGCAAACAGGACGTTGAGGGAACCCGAGAAGCCAAACTTCTGATCGACGAAATCAACAAAATAATATTTGAAGACGTGGTTGCCCAGTTGAAAGACAAAATTGGAGGTGAGGGCGATGATTGGTGGGAACAAGGTGTGCCAAGGGTTATCAAGACAGCTAGTTATGAGAGATATACAGCCGAGCGGGACGGACGAAAACTCCATCAGTTCTTAACCTTATCAAATTACCCAGAGATTGTCCAGTTTGATGACAACTGGGATCATTTCAAAGACTATTATAGCTTTCCCGAGAGCCGCAATCGTCGTGGCAAACCTCATCAGGTCGCCTGGATACAACGGCTAAATGTCATCCGAAATATCACCCACCATGTCGAGAAAGGACCGCTGTCAAAAGATCAGGTCGATTATGTGCGTCGAGCCCACCGGCTGGTGAAGCAGCACATCGAGGGGAGAGAGCCGGTACCAACAGGCACCTTCCTCCCTGAGCACCGTGAAGAAACGCCTGCGCCCGAGCAGGCAGCGAAATAGAAAACGTAGGATGGGTTGGGCGGGTGGCGATACCATCGGATCACGCCGGGACTTCCCTCTCACCCTGGCGGGCGAGAGAGGGCCGAATGAAGCGAGCCGATTAGGAAGACGTGGATGCGCGGAACAAGTCCGCGCAAGGCGGGTTCGATTGCTTTACGCTTCACCGTCTTTCTCATGCGGGCGAGAGATCGTGGCGGCGGCTGGCTCGGGTCTCGGCCTGCGCCGGGATGGCGGCAAGGCGGGCGTTCCGGCGTCGGGTGGAAGGTGGCTAATGGGGCCAGGCGACGGTGTTGAAGTCGTCGAGCAGGGCAGCGATGCGGCCCGAGTCGGACTGGTCCATGATCGCGCGGGCGCGGCGGGTGGCGGCGACCATGTCGAGGCCGCGGATGCGCTGCTTGACGCGCGGGATGTTGCGCGGCGCCATCGACAGGTTGCGCAGGCCGAGCCCGAGCAGCAGCGCGGTAAAACGCGGCTCACCGGCCATCTCGCCGCAGATGCTGATCGGCATGCCGCGGCGCAACGCCGCCTCGATCGCGAACTGAATGAGGCGCAGCACGGCCGGATGCAGCGGATTGTAGAGGTGCGCGACCTGCTCGTCGCTGCGGTCGATCGCCAAGGTGTATTGAATGAGGTCGTTGGTGCCGATGGCGAAGAAATCGGCCTCGGCGGCGAGCGAGTCGGCGGCGAGTGCGGCACCCGGCACCTCGATCATCGCGCCCAATGGCGGCATTGGCTTCGGCAGCGCCATGCCGCGCCGCCGCAGCCGGCGGGCGACCTGCTCCATCGCCTCGCGCACACGGCGGATCTCGCTCGCGGTCGAGATCATCGGCAACAGGATGCGCAACGGCCCCTCGGCGGCAGCGCGCAGCATCGCCGCGAGTTGCGGGTCGAGCAGCCGGCGGTCCTGCAAGGACAGGCGGATCGCACGCAGACCAAGCGCCGGGTTGTCGGGCGCGGGATAATCATCGGCCAACGAGCGCGCGAGCTTTTCGCCGCCAAGGTCGAAGGTGCGCACGGTGACCGATTTGCCTTCCATGCCGCGGACCAGCGCCGAGAACACCGCGTATTGCTCGTCCTCGTCGGGCAGGTCGTCGCGGTTCATGTAGAGGAACTCGGAGCGGACGAGCCCCAGTCCCATGGCGCCGTTGGCCACCGCCATATCGAGCTCGACCGGCAATTCGAGATTGGCTTCGAGCTTGATCTCGACCCCGTCGCGGGTCGCCGCCGGCAGCCGGCGCAAACGCGCCAGATGGCGCCGCTCGACCACCAAGGCGTCGCGGCGCGCCTCGTACTCGGCGATTGTTTCCGGCGTCGGGTCGAGGATCACAGTCCCCACGGCGCCGTCAATCACCACCGTCGCGTCGGAACGCGCATATTCGGTCAATGCCGGAACCGCGAGCACCGCCGGCAGGCCGAGCGCGCGGGCGACGATCGCGGTATGGCTCTCGGCGCCGCCGAACTGGGTGGCAAAGCCGGCGACGCGTTGCGGATCCATCAGCGCGGTGTCGGCCGGGGTCAGCTCGTCGGCGAGGATCACCGCTCCCTCGCACAGGGCGGAATAGGGGACATAGGGTTTTTTGATCAGGTTGCGGATCAGCCTGGTGCCGACGACGCGAATGTCCTCGATCCGGGCGGCCAGGTAGGGATCGCGCATCGCCGCGAAACTCTTGGCGATTTCGTCGATCTCGATCTCGACGGCGCGCTCGGCGTTGATCCGGGTGCGGCCAATGCGCTCGCCGACGCCGCGCACCAGGCGCGAGTTGGAGAGCATCGCCAGATGGGCGTCGAGCAGGTAGCCGATCTCCTCGGCGGCGGATTTGGGAAGGCCGGAGGCTTTGATCTTGAGCTTGCGGAGCTGGCGCAGCGAAACCGTTACCGCCTCGCTGAAGCGGCCGCGCTCGGCATCGATTTCGGTTTCGGGGATGTGGCTCTCATGGACCTGAACATCGCCGCCTTCGCTGAGATAAGCGGGGCCGATGGCGATGCCCGGCGACACGCCGAGCCCGGACAATCGCCGCTCGGCGACAGAGGCCTCCGCGGTCAGTTCGGCCGCCTCGTCAATCCTCATTGAATTTGCATTCGATCAGGTCGGCCAGCGCGCTGACCGCCTCGGCCGCCTGCGGTCCGCTGGCGGAAAGCTCAACGACCGCGCCCGGCGCCGCCGCCAGCATCATCAGCCCCATGATCGAGCGGCCCGAGACTTCGGTTCCGTTCTTGCGCACCCGCACATCGGCGTCGAATTGCGCGGCGGTCTTGACGAAACGCGCCGAGGCGCGCGCGTGCAACCCGCGCTGGTTGCAGATCGTCGCGATCCGGCGAACGATTGCGGGCGCCACATCGGCGCCGCTCGGTTGGCCATCGCTCATCGCCGGGCGTCGGTCAGCAATTGCGAGGCGACGTTGATGTATTTGCGGCCGGCCTCCTGGGCGCCGAGCACGGTGCGCTCCAGGCTCTCGTTTTGTCGCAGGCTGGCAAGCTTGATCAGCATCGGCAGATTGACCCCGGCGATGACCTCGATCTTGGCGCGGTCCATCACCGAGATCGCCAGGTTCGACGGCGTGCCGCCGAACATGTCGGTCAGCAGCACGGCGCCGTCACCGCTGTCGACCTCGGCGATGCGGCGCAAGATTTCCTGGCGACGCTGTTCCATGTCGTCATCGGGACCGATGCAGACGGCGGCGATCTGGGTCTGCGCGCCGACGACGTGCTCGAGTGCGGCGACGAATTCCGCAGCGAGCCGTCCATGCGTCACCAAAACCATGCCGATCATCGAAATCCCTCTGCTGAGCCCAGGCGCCGCCGTTCAACCCGCGGCGGCGGAGGCGCCCGCCGGGAGCGGCGCATCCGGGCCAGGCGACGGAAGGTCGCGATGCGCGACCTCGACGCGCCATCCCGCTTCGCGCAGCCGCGCGGCCAGTCGCTCCGCGACGTAGACCGAGCGATGTCGGCCGCCAGTACAGCCAATTGCAATTGTAAGATAGGTCTTGCCGCCGATTTCGTAACGCGGCAGCAGGGGGCGGAGCAGGCGCCACAGCCGGTCGAAGAATGGTGCGAAATCGACGTCTCTCTCAATGTGCGCGGCAACCGCCGGGTGGTGTCCGGTCAGCGTCCGGAGATCGTCAACATAATATGGATTGTCGAGAAAGCGCACATCGAAGATCAGATCGGCATCGCGCGGCACGCCGTTACGATAAGCAAATGAAGTAACGAAAACGTGCATACCGCGCGCATCCAGGGCGAAATGTCCGGTCAGCACGCGCTTCAAATCGGTGGCGGTCAAGGCCGAGGTATCGATCACCAGATCAGCGCGGTCTCGCAGGGCAAAAACCGCTTGGCGCTCACGGCGGATGCCGTCCATGATCGAGCGGTCTCCGGCCAGGGGATGAGGCCGTCGCGTGTCGGTATAGCGCCGTTCGAGCCGTTCGTCATCACAGTCGATAAACAGCACGCCCAAAGACCGCCCGGTGCGACCGATGATTTCGCCCAAGGTTTCCAACATGGTCTCGGCGGCAAAGCCACGGGTGCGCGTATCCGCGCCGACCGCAATCGCTGGGCCGTCGGCAGCGCTACTCTCGATCAGCTCGGGGACCAGCGAAGCCGGCAGATTATCGAAGGTTTCGTAGCCCAGATCTTCGAGAGTCTTGAGTGCGGTGGACCGCCCTGCCCCCGACATTCCCGTCACCAAGAGGACGCGAGCCGGCCCCGTGCTGTTGGCCGCCCCGGAACCCTTTCGACCACCCTTGGTCCTCATCGCCCGATTATAGCGGGCAACGGTCTCGCCGCCAACGCGCGCAGGATTAGGCGCAGTTTTGCCGCGGCCGAGGCCTCGAATGGGGCAAGCGCGATCAGCGGCACGGCAACGCCCAGCACCGCCTCGAGCCGCGGTTCCGGCAGCCGCTCGATCTCACCCGAAGGGAGGAGGTCGACGATCAGCGCCAGCGGCGCCCCGGCCACCGCGCCGACCCGCACGATGCCGACCCCGCGGACTTCGATCATTCCTGCGATTGTATCGGGAGCGCGCACCATAACCTGCGCGCCGCTGCGCTGCAGCAGCGCCTGGTCATCGGCGACGAGATCGGCGCCGCCATCGATCAGGCGCAGGCCCAAATCCGATTTTCCGGCGCCGGACGGGCCGCGCAGCAAGACCGCCTCGCCGTCGATCGCAATCGCTGTTCCGTGAACCAGCAGCGTGTCGGTCACGATTGCGCCAGCAGGCGGATGCAAAAGCTGGCGCCGATGACGACGCCGGCCCCATCCCTTCGGTTCTCGGCCCAGATCATGCCGCGATGGGCTTCGACGATTTGCTTGGAGATCGCCAGACCGAGCCCGGAATGCGTGCCAAATTTCTCGCCGGCGGGACGCTCGGTATAGAAGCGGTCGAAAATCGCGGTGAGTTTGTCTTCCGGAATGCCCGGGCCCTCATCCTCGACGTTGACCAGGACCGCCCGCCCGTCGAGCCGCGCGGTCAGGCGGATCTCGCGCTGCGGCGGGCTAAACGACACGGCGTTGGCGATCACGTTGCGGAACACCTGCGACAGCCGCGTTTCGATCCCCGGAACGACCAACGGGCGGGCGCGCTCGGGAAGATCGAGAACGAGGCGGGGCCCGTCCTCCGCGCGCGTGGCGTCGTGCACGTCGACGAGCGCGCGCAGCATCGCCGCGATGTCGACCGGCGCCAACTCAAGCCGGCTCAGTTCGGCATCGAGGCGCGAGGCGTCGGAGATGTCGGTGATCAGCCGGTCGAGCCGCTCGACATCGTCGAGGATAATGGCCATCAGCCGCCGCTGGTTTGCTGGGTCTTCGATCCGTACGGCGGTCTCGACCGCACTCTTGAGAGAGCTCAACGGGTTCTTGATCTCATGCGCGACATCAGCGGCGAACCGCTCGATGGCGCTCATCCGCTGCCATAGGGCGTCGGTCATCTCGCGTAACGAGCCGGAAAGATCGCCGATCTCGTCGCCCCGCCGAGTGAAATCCGGGATCTCGACCCGGGCGCGGCGGCCGCGCGCGCGCTCGGCCGCAGCGGCCAGTCGGCGTATCGGACGGACGATCGTACCGCCGAGATAGAACGACATCAGCACCGTGACGAGGAGCGCCACCCCGAAGATGCGCAACAGCTCGAGCCGCACCGTGCGCAGCTCCTCCTCGATTTCGCTGCTGCCGGTCGACAGCATCAGCGCGCCCAGTACCTGCTTGTAACGCTGGACCGGGATAGCGACGCTGAAGACGAGGCCGCCGGTCGCCGGATCGCTGCGGATCGCGTCCCCAGTTTCGCCGCGCAACGCGGCAGCGACCTCGGCGTAATTCGAAGCCCGCGGCGAAGCGCTTTCGCGATAGACGGGGAAGCGCTTGTGGTGCGGCAGCTTGCCGACGACCCAGTCGTAGGCATTTTCGGCAAAGTCCAGGATCGGCCCTTCGCTCTCGATAGGCGGCAATTCGAGCACCTGGACTGCCCCGCCCGGCCCGCGTAAGACGCGGCTGTCGGCGATGATATCGCCCTTGATGTCGAACAGCCGCGCCCGCGTCTTGGTCGGCGCGACCAAGCGGCGCATCATCTGGCGGGCGAGATCCGGGAGCAGAACTTCGCCCTCGTCGGCAGAATTGAGGACGGCGCCCTCACCCAGTGCCGCGGCGAAGATTTCTCCCTGCATCTTCAGCGACTCGATCTGCTGGCCCATCAGGCTCGTCTGATATTTGCCGAGGTAGAGGAACCCGCCGGCGAGCAGCGCCAGCGCCAGCACATTGACCGCGAGGATACGCCGGGTAAGCGGAGAGATCGGCCAGCGCCAGCCACGGCGTCGCGATCGCTGGGCGGCGGGCCGAGCGCGGTCTGGCGAGGGGACAGAGCGCGGGACCGTGTCGGCGGCGACCTCGTCATCGGCAACCGTCGTCAACGGCGGCGCCGGGGCCGGTTCAGCGGTCGCGGTATCGATACCCGACGCCATAGAGGGTTTCGATCTGGGCGAAATCGCTGTCGACCGCCTTGAACTTCTTGCGCAGCCGTTTGATGTGGCTGTCGATCGTGCGGTCATCGACATAAATGTGCTCGCCATAGGCCGCGTCCATCAGCTGGTCGCGGTTCTTGACGTGCCCCGGGCGGTGCGCCAGCGATTTGAGGATCAGAAACTCGGTCACCGTCAGTTCGACCGGCTCGGAGCCCCAGGTACACAGGTGCCGCGCCGGATCGAGAATCAGCTGCCCGCGTACCACCACCGGCTCGCCATGCGCATCCTCACGTTCGCGCGCGAGCTCGCCGCGGCGGATCAGCGCACGGATCCTCTCGACCAGGAGGCGCTGCGAGAACGGCTTTCTGATGTAGTCGTCGGCTCCCATGCGCAGGCCCAGCAATTCGTCCACCTCATCGTCCTTCGAGGTCAGGAAGATCACCGGGATGTGACTCAGTCGGCGCAGGTGCTCGAGTAGCTCCATGCCGTCCATGCGCGGCATCTTTATGTCGAGCACAGCGAGATCGACCGGCTGGGCGGTCATGCCCTTCAGCGCCTCAGCCCCATCGCTGTAGCAGCGCACCAAAAAGCCCTCCGCCTCGAGCGCAATCGATACCGAGGTCAGGATGTTGCGGTCGTCATCGACAAGAGCAATAGTGTTCGCCACTTGGTGCACCCCCCATTAATCTTGCAGCAAGACGGAGCGGCCGTAGAGCGGATGCTGTCGCGTGTAAATATGGCCATTTCCCGGCAAAGACAAACCCGGGCGCGCGGTTTTGTTACACGGCTTTGGCGGTGGCCCATCCACGGCTGGTCGCCGCACTTTACCCGCCGCCGCCATATTCGTTCACTTTCGGCATGAGCGAAGCCGGCCCGAGTCGAGATCCCGCGGGGTTCGCTCGGCGACTGTTGCGCAGCCGCGATCGGGCGGCGCTTGCCACCAGCCGGCATGGCGCGCCCTATGCCTCGCTGGTGCTCGTCGCAGCCGATCTCGACGCGAGCCCGCTATTGCTGCTCTCCGACCTCGCCCAGCACAGCCGTAACATCGCCTTTGAGCCGCGGGTTTCTTTGCTTTTCGATGCGACCGAGGGCCACCCTGATCCGCTCGCCGGGCCGCGTTTGACCGTGCTCGGACGCGCCGAGGCAGTGAACGATCGGCCCTTGCTCGCGCGCTTTTCCGCGCGCCACCCGTCGGCCTCGCAGTACGCCGGTTTTGCTGATTTCCGCCTCTACCGAGTTAAGGTCGAGCGCGGTCATCTCGTCGCCGGGTTCGGCCGGATCGAGTGGATCGAGGCCAGCGAATTGGTGTTCGCACCCGATACCCACGTGCTTGCTGCAGCCGAGCCGGCGATCCTCGCGCGGATCAACGAGGTTTATGCCGACGCGATCGCACTTTATGCGCAGCGAGTGCTCGGGCGCTCCGGCAGTGTCTGGCGGATGACCGGTATCGATCCCGAGGGCGTCGACCTGCGCTGCGCCGGCGACACCGCCCGGCTCGATTTTCCCAGCCCGGTGCTGACCGTTGAGGAGGCGCGAGCCGCCCTCGCGCAGCTCGTCGCAGAGGAGCGCCGATAGCGCCAGCGTTGCGCAGACTTTGACATGCTCGCCCGGGTATGGTACGGCGCCAGCACGAGGCGCCGGTTGTTCGATTTTGCGGGCCGCGCCGCGACCGGAGGAAACGTCTGATGAAAGGGACGATCCGATGACCGGAGCGAAGAGTTGGTTCGGGCTTGAACGGCAGGGCATGCGTCATCTGGGAGCCGTGCATTGGAACCAGTCGATGCCAGTGCTCTACGAGCATGCGGTTCGGCGCGGCGAGGGCGAGGTCGCCGCGGGTGGCAGCCTCTCGGTCAATACCGGCGCATTCACCGGGCGCACGCCGCGCGACAAATACATCGTCGAAGAGCCGGGAACCAAGGAAGCGGTGTGGTGGGGCAACATCAACCAGCCGGTTGCGCCCGAGCGCTTTGAGAGCCTTCGCCAGCGTATGCTCGCCTATCTTCAAGGGCATGAGCTGTTCGTCCAGGATCTTTACGCCGGCGCCGATCCGACCTATCGCCTGCCGGTACGAGTTGTCACCGACAGCGCCTGGCACAGCCTGTTTTCCCGAAATATGTTTATTCGCCCGCCGGTCGACGAGCTGTCCGGGTTCGAGCCCGCCTTCACGATCGTGCACGCGCCGAATTTCCTGGCGATACCCGAATTCGACCGGATCAACTCGGAAACCTTCATCTTCGTGAATTTCGCCGAGCGCCTGGTGCTGATCGGCGGCACCGCCTATGCCGGCGAGATCAAGAAATCGGTTTTCGGCTATTTGAATTTCGTCTTGCCGGCTCGTGATGTACTGCCGATGCATGCTTCGGCCAATGTCGGCCCGATGGGCGATTGCGCGATCTTTTTCGGGCTCTCCGGCACTGGTAAGACAACCTTGTCGGCGGATAATTCACGCACCCTGATCGGCGACGATGAGCATGGCTGGAGCCCCAAAGGCATCTTTAACTTCGAGGGTGGCTGCTACGCCAAGGTGATCAATCTATCGCCGACCGCGGAGCCGGAGATCTATGCCACGCTGGGCCGGTTCGGAACGGTGCTCGAAAACGTGGTGCTCGACCGGGCGACGCGGAAGCCCGATGTCGACGATCAGAGCCTGACCGAGAACACGCGTGCCTGCTATCCACTGGATTTTATCCCCAATGCCGACCCGCATGGGCTGGGACCTCATCCGGCAAATGTCGTAATGCTGACCGCGGATGCCTTCGGGGTCATGCCACCGATCGCCAAATTGACCGCCGAGCAGGCGATGTACCACTTTCTCTCGGGCTACACAGCGCGTGTCGCGGGCACCGAGAAGGGGCTCAGCAACGCGCCCGAGGCGACCTTTTCGACCTGTTTCGGCGCGCCGTTCATGCCCCGCCATCCGTCGGTCTACGCTGAGATGCTGGGGGCGCGCATCAAGGAGCACGGTGCACAGTGCTGGCTCGTTAACACCGGCTGGTCGGGCGGCACCTATGGCATAGGCAAGCGCATGCCGATCGCCCATACGCGGGCCCTGCTGCGCGCTGCGCTCGACGGCCGACTCGCGGACGCGCCCGTGCGTCGGGAGCCGAATTTCGGGCTGCTCGTCCCAGAGGTCTGCCCCGATGTCCCGAGCGAGGTGCTCGATCCGCGCGGCACCTGGTCCGACAAGGACGCCTACGACGACACCGCGCGCGAATTGACCCATCGCTTCGAGGCCAATTTCAAGGAATTCGAGCCCTTCGTCGCGGACGAGGTCAAAGAAATCGCCGTTCGCGCCGCAGTCTAGCGCTCAGCCGGTTCCCTCGGTATCGCGCCGTATCTGCCGTCAGCGGATTGCGGCGGTGATCGCGGCGCCGAGTTCCTTGGTGCCGGCATTGCCGCCGAGATCCGGCGTGCGGGTGCCGCCCTCGGCCAACACGTCGGCGATGGCGCGCTCCACCGCGGCGGCGGCGGCGGCCTCGCCGAAATGCGCCAGCATCATCGCCCCGGACCAGATCTGACCGATCGGGTTGGCGATGCCGCGCCCGGCGATGTCGGGGGCGGAGCCGTGCACCGGCTCGAACATCGAGGGGTATTCGCGCTCGGGATTGATGTTGCCCGAGGGGGCGATGCCGATCGAGCCGACCACCGCCGGCCCGAGATCGGACAGGATGTCGCCAAATAAATTCGAGCCGACGACGACGTCGAACCAGTCGGGATGGCGGACGAAATGCGCGGTCAAAATGTCGATGTGGTACTGGTCGGTCTTGACATCGGGATAGTCGCGGGCGACGGCGGCAAAGCGCTCGTCCCAGAACGGCATGGTGTGGATGATGCCGTTCGACTTGGTTGCCGAAGTCACGTGCTTTTTGCGGGTGCGGGCGAGATCGAAGGCGTAGCGCATGATCCGGTCGCAGCCGCGGCGGGTGAAGACCGTTTGCTGCATCGCCATCTCGAACTCGCTGTTCTGGTAGAGACGGCCGCCGATCTCCGAATATTCGCCCTCGTTGTTTTCACGCACGACATAAAAATCGATGTCGCCCGGCGCGCGGTCGCGCAGCGGCGACTGCACTCCGGCCAATAGCCGCACCGGGCGCAGATTGACGTATTGATGAAAGCCGCGGCGCAACGGGATCAAAAGGCCCCATAAGGAGACGTGGTCGGGCACGTCGGGATGGCCGACGGCGCCGAGATAGACGGCGTCGTAGAGCCGCAGCCGGTCGAGCCCGTCCTCGGGCATCATCCGCCCGGTCTGGGCATAGCGCTCGCAGCTCCAGTCGAATTCGTTCCAGCTCAGCTCAAAGCCGTAGGCGCGGGCCGCCCGCTCCATTGCGGCGATCCCCTCGGGCATGACCTCGTGCCCGATGCCGTCGCCGGCGATCACCGCCACCCGATAACTCTTTGCCATGCCCCGCACCTCCACGCTGCCGTGCGGCACCATAGCGCAGATCGCCTTCGCGATGTGCGCGACCGCGGACTTGCGGGCACCGGATATGCGATCCAGCCTACTTATTGGTGTTCCAGATATCCGTCAGGAGCTTCCAGCTGCGGCCGCTCTTTCCCACACGACGGCATATTTGAGTGAGCCTTCCTGCGGCGGCTGCGCCTTCGTCTTGAATGTGACAGGTGCCGATTTCGCGCGCCGCCCTGCGGCCGAGCGGTTTGACATCGAGGGCACGCATTTAACGTCGCCGATCTGCTGCCATTTCCTGACGCCACAAGCGCCTCGATCGCGGCTGCGGCCCTTGACCATGTCGCTGCCCGGCGGCAGCACATCGGCGTCGTCCGTATACATGGCGGCAACGGCGGCAGCGTCGCCCTTATTGAAGGCGGCGCCCCATCCGTCCTCCAATTTCTGGATCGCGGCCTTGCTCTGCGCCATCGCCGGCGCGGCGAATGAGACACCAAGGCACAAGGCAAGCATCGCAATCCGTGGCATGACAATCCTCCCCGGGGGTTGCAGGATACTCACCGCGGTTTGCGGCCTGGAGCAATCGTCAGATTTCGATGGTGCCGGTCAGATAGAGGACCGCGCGGCCGGCGATCGTGACCCGGTCGCCGTCGAGGGCGCAGGAAAGGCTGCCGCCGCGCCGCGACAATTGGCGCGCTGCAAGTCGCATCTTGCCGAGCCGAGCCGCCCAATAGGGGATCAGAGTGCAGTGCGCCGCGCCGGTCACCGGGTCCTCGTCGACCCCTAGCGCAGGGGCGAAGAAGCGCGAGACGAAATCGATTTCGCCATGTCCCGGCGCGGTGACGATCACGGCTAAGCGGTCGAGCGCTGCGAGTGCGGCAAAATCCGGGGCGAGGGCCGCCAAATCGCTAGGATCCTCGTAGACCGCGAGATAGTCGCGTGCCGCAAGCACCGCTGTCGGCTGATGGCCGAGTGCCGGCGCCGAGGCTCGGCGGTGGGGCGCAGGGGGTAGGCGGCCGCGCCGGGAAATCCAGCACCAACAATTCACCGTCGCGACTGACGGCGAGATCGCCCGCCTTTTCGGTGCGGAAGACGACGCGCTGCCGATCGGGCGCCAGCAGATTGAAGATCACATAGGCCGCGGCGAGCGTCGCATGGCCGCACAGATCGACCTCGGTCGTCGGCGTGAACCAGCGCAGCCGCCAGCCCTCAGCCTCGGGCACGAAAAACGCCGTTTCCGACAGATTGTTCTCGGCCGCGATTGCCTGCATCAGTGCGTCGGGCAGCCAGCCGTCGAGCGGGCATACCGCCGCCGGGTTGCCGGTGAACGGCGCGTCGGCGAAGGCGTCGATCTGGTACAGCGGGATGCGCACAGCCTTGGTTAGCGCTGTAACGGGTGGGCGTGGTCGAGAGGGCCGTGGCCGCGGCCCAAACCTGGAGCGCTCGCGATCGCGCGCTGGACATAGGCGCGGGCGCGCGTCGACGGCGTGTTCGATATCGAGACCTTGGGCGAGACCGGCGGCGATCGCCGAGGCGAGGGTGCAGCCGGTGCCGTGGGTGTGGCGGGTGTCGATGCGCGGGCTCTCCCACACCCTGACGCCCGCCGCGGTCACGAGCACGTCCGACACGGATTGCCCGGAAGGTGCCCGCCCTTGACCAGCACCGCCCGGCAGCCGAGCGCCAGCAAGTTCTTCGCCGGCCGAGCGCATCGCGGGACATCGCCGATCGTCTTGCCGCATAGCGTTTCGGCTTCGGGCAGGTTCGGGGTCAGTACCGTGGCCCGTGCGATCAGCAGACGCTTCAGCGCCTCGACCGCGTCGGGGTCGATCAGCCGGGCGCCGCCCTTGGCGACCATCACCGGATCGACGACCAGCGGGATCGCCGGCGCACGCTGCTGCAATACCGCGGCAACCGTTTCGATCACCGCGGCATCGTGCAGCATGCCGGTCTTGATCGCATCGGCGCCGATGTCGTCGAGCACTACCTCGATTTGCCGGCGGATGAACTCCGGCGGGATCGGCAGGACGCCGAAGACGCCCTCGGTGTTCTGCGCGGTCAGCGCGGTGATCGCCGTCGCCGCGTAACCGTCGAGCATCGTCACTGTCTTGATGTCGGCCTGGATGCCGGCGCCGCCGCCGGAATCCGAACCGGCGACAACCAGAACCCGACCGCGCACTATTCCGCCGCCTGCGCCGCGTCCTGGTGCGCCGTCGTCCGTATCGACAAAGGCGGGTCATCGGCGGCGACCGAGCGGATTGCGGCGCAGATCTCTTCGACCACGACCGCCACCAATTCCTCGTCCTCGCCCTCGGCCATTACCCGAATCACCGGCTCGGTGCCCGATTGCCGGATCACAAGCCGGCCCGCATTGCCGAGCCGGGCCTTACCGCCAGCAATCGCTTCCTTGACGACGCGCCGGTCGAGCGGCACGACCTTACCGTGGCGCACGCTGCTCGAATGTTGCGGCACCGGCGTGAACAGCCGGCAGATTTCGCTCGCGGGCCGGCCGGTTTCGACGATCGAGGCCAGAACCTGAAGCGCGGCGATCAAGCCGTCACCGGTGGTCGCATAATCGGCGAGGATGATATGGCCCGACTGCTCACCGCCGAGATTGCAGCCGAGGCTGCGCATTTTTTCGACGACATAGCGGTCGCCGACCGCGGCCCTGTGCAGCCCGATGTCTTGGCCGGCGAGAAACCGCTCGAGACCGAGGTTGGACATCACGGTCGCCACCAGCGCCCCGCCCACGAGCCGCCCGGTGCGGGCCAGCCCGGTTGCGATCAGCGCCATCAGCTGGTCGCCGTCGAGAATGACGCCGCGCTCGTCGGCGATGATCAGCCGATCGGCGTCGCCGTCGAGCGCGATCCCGATATCGGCACGGCGCGCCAGCACCTCGCGCCGCATCTGCTCGGGGGACAGCGCCCCGCATTCGCGGTTGATGTTGAGCCCGTCGGGTGACACCCCGAGGGCGAAGACCTCAGCCCCCAATTCCCAGAACACCGTCGGCGCGACCTTGTAGGCCGCACCATGGGCGCAATCGACGACGATGCGCAGGCCGTCCAGCCGCAGCCCGCGCGGAAAACTCTGTTTGACGAATTCGATGTAGCGGCCGCCGGCGTCATCGAGGCGCTTGACCCGACCGAGCTCCGCCGGGATGGCGCGCCGGCTCGGGCCTTTGGCGAGACAGGCTTCGATCTTCCCCTCGAGCTCGTCCGACAGCTTGTAGCCGTCGCGGCCGAAGAACTTGATGCCGTTGTCAACGTACGGATTGTGCGAGGCCGACAGGACAACGCCGATATCTGCACGCAGGCTGCGCGTCAGCATGGCGATTGCCGGGGTCGGCAGCGGGCCGACCAGCACGACGTCCATGCCCATCGTGACAAATCCGGCGGTCAGGGCCGGTTCGAGCATGTACCCCGAAAGCCTGGTGTCCTTGCCGATGACGACGAGATGCTTGTGCGCGCCGTTCTTAAAGCATTCACCGACGGCCATTGCCACTTTCAACGCCGTTTCCGGCGTCATCGGCTCGATATTTGCAGTCCCGCGGATCCCGTCAGTGCCGAAGAGCTTCCGCGTCATAGCGTCCCCAGAGCTGTAAATGTGTCCCCGCGACAATATAAATTCACGACAAACGCACAGCAGAGTCAAACGACATTTTCGTTAATGTTAAATAAACGAGGCTCGTGTGGTTCCCCCCATATTCGGGGACGAACCACGCGAGGAGAGCGAAAGTAGCCGAGAAAGCCGATCAGCCTCCCGGCTGCGGCTCGGGCTCGAGGCCGGTCGGGCGGCCGGCTGGCGGCACCGAACTGCGCCTGCCTGGCCGCGGGTCATCGGCCTGCGGCGCCGGCGCCGCAGAGGTTTCGCGCACGATGCGCTCGCCCTTGATAATCCGGCGGATCTCATCGGCCGACAGCGTCTCGTATTCGAGCAGCCCTTTGGCCAACGCATGCAATTCGTCGATGCGCGCGGTCAGGATGTCGCGAGCTGTCTGCTCGCCTTCATCGACGAGGCGGCGGATCTCCTCGTCGATGACCTTGGCCGTCGCGTCGGAGACGTTCTTGCGCTGGGTGACCGAGTGACCGAGGAAAACCTCCTCCTCGTTGTCGCTATAGCGCAGCGGTCCGAGCTTTTCGCTAAACCCGAACTCGGTGACCATCCGCCGCGCCAGATAAGTCGCCCGCCGGATATCGTCGGCGGCGCCGGTCGTCACTTTGTCGGTCCCGAAGATCAGTTCTTCGGCGACCCGGCCGCCAAACAGGCTCGCCACCATCGCTTTGATTTCGAGTTTCGACTGGCTATACTTGTCCCGCTCCGGCAAATACATCGTGATCCCGAGCGCCCGGCCGCGCGGGATAATCGTGACCTTGTGCAATGGCTCGTGCCCCTCGGCGTAAAGCATGCACAGCGCATGCCCAGCCTCGTGATAGGCGGTCAGCTTCTTCTCGTCCTCGGTCATCACCATCGAGCGCCGCTCGGCGCCCATCATGACCTTGTCCTTGGCATGCTCGAACTCGCTCATCGCCACCGAGCGCTTGCCGCGGCGCGCCGCCATCAGCGCCGCCTCGTTGACCAGGTTGGCGAGATCGGCGCCGGAGAAGCCGGGCGTGCCGCGGGCGATGATCTTGGCATCGACATCAGCGGCAAGCGGCACTTTGCGCATATGCACTTTGAGGATCTTCTCGCGGCCGACCACGTCGGGGTTCGGCACCACGACCTGGCGGTCGAAGCGGCCCGGCCGCAGCAATGCCGGGATCGAGCACGTCGGGCCGGTTGGTCGCGGCGATCAGGATCACCCCCTCGTTCGCCTCGAACCCGTCCATCTCGACCAGCAGCTGGTTCAGGGTCTGCTCGCGCTCGTCGTTGCCGCCGCCGAGACCGGCGCCGCGATGACGACCGACCGCGTCGATCTCGTCGATAAAGATGATGCAGGGCGCGTTCTTCTTGCCCTGCTCGAACATGTCGCGCACCCGGCTGGCGCCGACGCCGACGAACATCTCGACAAAGTCGGAGCCCGAAATCGTGAAGAACGGCACGTTCGCCTCGCCGGCGATCGCCCGCGCGAGCAAGGTCTTGCCGGTGCCGGGCGGCCCGACCAGCAGCACGCCCTTGGGGATCTTGCCGCCGAGGCGCTGAAATTTCTGCGGGTCCTTGAGGTACTCGACGATCTCCTCGAGTTCCTGCTTGGCCTCGTCGATCCCGGCCACGTCCTCAAAGGTGATGCGCCCGACCTTTTCGGTCAAAAGCCGCGCCCGGCTCTTGCCGAAGCCCATCGCCCGGCCGCCGCCGCCCTGCATCTGGCGCATGAAAAAGATCCACACGCCGATCAGCAGCAGCATCGGGAACCACGAGATCAGCACCCCGAACAGCGAGGGGACGTTGTCGTCGACCGGGGCGGCGGAGATCCGCACGCCCTTTTTGGTCAGTTCGGCCGACCAGGTTGGGGTCATTCGGGGCATAGGTCGAAAACGCCCGGCTGTCGGTGAAATGACCGTTGATCGTGTTGCCCTGGATCGTCACGTCGGAGACCTGGCCGCGATTGACGTCGTTGAGAAAGTCGGAAAAGGCGAGGGTCGATTGCGGTCCCCGATTGGACGACGTCTGAAACAGATTGAAAAGTGCGACGAGAAGCAGCCCGATCACGATCCACAGGGCGAGATTCTTGCCGAAATTGTTCACGATGAACGCCTTTCCATGCCGAGCCAGGCAGCACGCGCCAGACAACCTACGCCGATCGAGCCCGGCCCGCGACCATTTTTAGCCAGTCAAGACATAAGCTGCGCGCCGGTTTAAACAACGGCGAAGCCCGCATCGGACAGACGATTTGACGGGTCGAAAAACGAGCTCTGGCAGCAAACCGACTCCCTTGCGTCGATACCCGAGATGGGGAACGGCGGCGATGCCGTCTTCGTCCCACAGCGCCGGCAAAATTGGCCGAACCAAGAGCGGCAACCCGGTGCGCGGCAGCTCCGGAGCCCGGCCATCGAGCTCGGCAACGCCGATTTCACGGAGATAATCGAGAGTGACGGGGCCAGCTGCGGTCCGGGCAGCGCGACCCCGAATCGCCGGTCCCAGACAAGGCTCGTCCCGGGCGCGATCCGGACCGGGCTCGGCGGCCGCGGCGAGTTCGCGCAAGACAAGATACCGGCCGCGCCACGCGACAAATCGGCAACCGGCGAGCGTGTATCCACCATCGGCATCGCCGGCGAGCACACGAAGCAGTCGGGAGACCCGCCGGCGTCGCGGCGGATAGAGGCGGCCGCCGAGCATGGCGACGACCGCGGCTAGCGCCCGCTCGGCAATTTCCGCCGGCGCCGCCAGCAGCGGGGCAGATCGAGCGCCGCGAACCCAGCCGGGTGCAAGGCCACCGCCCGCGCCAGCAAGCGCATCGCGCGGCACGTTCTCGCGCCGCTCCGCTCGCGGCCGAGCTCGCCGACCGTGTCGAGCACCGCTGCGAGATCGCCTTCTGGCGCCGCCGCCCTCGCCGGCGCGCAGGCGTGCGCGCGCGAAAGCGGGATCGCGGTTGCTCGGATCGGTGATGAACGGCTGGCCCTCGGCATCAAGCGTCGCGATCAGGCGCGCCTTGGCGATGCCGAGCAGCGGGCGCAAAATACGGCAACAGTCGAGTTCGCGGATCGCCGACATCCCGGCGAGGCCGTCGGCGCCGCTGTGCGCGGCGCGGCGGATCAGGTGGGTCTCGGCCTGATCTTCGCGGTGATGCGCGGTCAACAGATGCAGGCAGCCATGCTCGCGGCACCATTGGGCGAGCAGTCGATAACGCGCCGTCCCGCGCCGCCTCCTGGATTCCGCTCGCCGGCTTTTTCCCCTCCCAAACCAGGACTTCGTGGCGGATTTCCCGGGCCGACAGCCAGCCGCCGAGCCGGCGGAGCTCGGCGCCGCTCTCCGGCCGCAGCCGGTGGTCGACGCTCAGCGCGCAGATCTCGCCGCCGGCGCGCCGCGCCCAGCGATCCGCCAGAATCGCCAGCGCAAGGCTGTCGGGGCCGCCCGAGACGGCGACCGCGACAAACGGGGCGCTTTCAAAACAGGCGAGCCGGTCGAGCGCAGCCGCGCAAGCTCGGCGACGCACAGAGGTTGCGCGGAACCTCCCGGGCTCAGCACCCGAGCCGCTTCTTCTCCTGCGCCGCCCGGTCTTTGATGGCGCTGCCCGGATGCGGAAATGCATGGTCGAGCTGCATCAGCGCGATGCAGGCATTGTGCTTTTGGTTGGCGCGGTCGAGCGACATCCCGAGCTTCAGCAGACCGTCAGGCGCTTTCGGCCCCTTCGGATAGCGCTGGTATCCCTCGGCAAAGGCGGCGGCCGCCTCAGAGTATTTGCCGCGCGCATAAAAGCTTTCGCCCAGCCAATACTGGGCGTTGCCGGCCAACGGATCCTTGGGATGCTGCTGGATAAAGCTGCGTAACGCATCTTCCGCAGCCGGATAGTCTGCCCGCCGCAGCAGACCGAACGCGGCATTGTATTGCGCAGAGGTCGAGGCGGAAGGCAGCGTCCCCTCGCCGGGCGGACGCAAGGTGCCGCCGCTTGCGGCGCTCGCGATCTGCGGCGTCAATTCGGTCGACCTCGGGTAAGGCCGGTCCGGCATCGGCCCAGCCGTGCCAGGGGGAGTCAATGTACCAAAGCTCGCCGATTGATCTGGCGGCTGCAGAGCGCTGGGCGGCGGGGGCGGCCATAGGGCATCGCCGCCGCGTCGGTCACCGGTGCAGGCTCGCCCGCCGCCATCTCATGACTGCCGGGCGGGCGCCGGGGCGGCGGAGGCTCTGCCGACCCCGATAATTGGGCCTGGCCTTGTCCGAGCCGCACGTCGATGTCGCTGTTCACCTGCTCGAGGCGCTGGCGCAGCTGCTCGACCTCGTTTGTCATATTCTCCACGCGGCCGGTCAGGTCGCGCATCTGCTGCTCGAGCCGATCCATCCGGACCTGAAGGTTGACGGCGGTACTGGTGCCCGTCAACGCCGGCCGGCGCTGCGTCGCCGCTGTCGCGATAAACCTGCCGCTGCAGCATGCTGAGATCCCGCTCGATGCGGTCGAGGCGCTCCTGCGTCGCGGCATCCTGCGCTGCGGCATCCGGGGCAAAAGCCATCAGCGCCGGCGCCATCGAAAGCATCACCAGCAGCAGGGCCGGACGGGCTTGCGGCAGGAACGAGCGCCGGATCATCAGGTAGGCCTCTTGGATGCGCGCTGCGGCCTGGGGGTGGCGCGACGTACGGGATCGAGCGATGCGCATCTACCACGGATGCTAGGGTCGGTTTTAGGCAAAAAAAGGGCGCGCTGCGAGCTTCGCCCACCCGAAACGGCGGGTATGCGGCGGGTATAACGAGCCGCGCGGCTAGTGGCGCCGGACTGGGTGCACCGGTGAGGCGAACCCAGCCCTTCGGTTCGGCAGTCGGGCCGATGGCGCAAGATCAACAGAAACTCGCAATCGGGCCAGATTTGATCCGCCGATTTACGCTCCGCACACCATCCGGCTCGCCGTGAAACAGAATGGAGATGGCCGGGATAGGCCCGGCCAGGGTGCCATGTTCAGTTCACTGTGGTGATGGCGACGCGATTCTGCGCCCAGGCTTCCTCGTTCGAGCCCAAGACGATCGGGCGCTCCTTGCCGTAGCTGATCGTCGAAATGCGCGACGCCGGAATGCCCGCGGCGACCAGCACATTCTTGACCGCCGCGGCGCGGCGCTCGCCAAGGGCGAGGTTGTACTCGCGCGTGCCGCGTTCGTCGCAATGACCCTCGATCGTGACGGAGACGTTCGGATAGTGCTGCAGCCAACTAGCCTGCCGCTGCAGGATCTGCTGGGCTTCGGAGCTGATATCCGACCGGTCGAATTCGAAAAAGACGCGGTCGCCGGCGGTCTGCGCCAGATCCTGCTGCGAGCCCGGAACCACCGAACCGACACCGCCGGGCGGACCGCCCGGCGCCGGGCGGACCGGGCGGCGGCGCCGGCGGCGTGCTGCTGCAAGCGGCGAGCAGCAAAAATAACTCCCACCAAGCCAATAACTTTCATACGCATATCGAAAACCCCCGTGAAATGGGATGGACAGTATCCTGCCGCCGCTCAGCGCAGCAACGGAGACCAGGCCGGATCCGACGCAGCTCCCGGCGTAGGCACGTCACGCCGATTGTATCCGGTCAAGTCGATTGTCTGCAGGTGCGGCGAACCGCCGTAGCCGCGCGAATCGGATGGCCCCTGGGCTGAAATACATCAACACCCGGCCATTGGGCGCCCAAGTCGGCCCCTCGACCAGAAAACCCTGCGTCAACAGCCGCTCGCCCGAGCCGTCCGGATGCATCACCCCGATATAGAACGAGCCGCTGCCGATCTTGGTAAAGGCGATCAGATCGCCGCGCGGCGACCAAACCGGCGTGCCGTAGTGGCCCGAGCCAAAGCTGATCCGCCTGAGCGCCGCCGCCATCGGCGCTCATCACATAAAGCTGCTGCGAGCCGCCGCGATCGGAATTGAAGACGATCTGGCTGCCGTCCGGCGAATAACACGGCGAGGTGTCGATCGCCTGGCTGTCGGTCAGGCGAGTTGCCCGGTGCGTGCGCAGGTCGAAGGTATAAATGTTGGTGGCGCCGTTTTCGGCGCGGCTCAGGACGACCCGGTTGCCATCGGGCGAAAACCGCGGCGCAAAGGTCATGCCGGGAAAGTCGCCGATCACTTCCTGCTGCCCGGTGTCGATGTTCAGCAGATAGACGCGTGGGGTTTTAGTGGCATAGGACAGGTAGGTGATCTCCTGCGCCGTCGGCGAGAAGCGCGGGGTCAGCACCAGCGCCCGCCCGTCGGTCAGATATTTGTTGTTGGCGCCATCCTGATCCATGATCGCCAGACGCTTGATCCGGTCCTGAGCCGGGCCGGACTCGGCGACATAGACGATGCGCGTGTCGAAATATCCCTCTTCCCCGGTGATCCGCTTGTAGATCTCGTCGGCGATGATGTGGGCGATGCGGCGCCAATTCTGTGGCGTCGTCGTATAACCAAAGCCGGTCAGCTGCTGCTCGGCAAAGACATCCCAAAGCCGGAACTGGACCCCAAGCCTTCCATCACCTTGAGTTTGGACCGTGCCGGTAACCAGCGCCTGCGCGTTGAGCTGCCGCCAGTCGCCAAATCGGGGCGCGGTGCTGTCGGTCGCCGATACGTTCTGAATAAAGCTTCGCGGATCGATCGGCCGAAACAGTCCCGAGCGTTCGAGATCGGCCGAGATCGACGCCGGCGATGTTGCTTCCGGCCTGCGCTTCATTGCCGCCCGCACCGGCAAAGGCCGGAATCGCGATCGGCATCGGCTGGACTTGGCCGCTGGTGATGTCGATCCGCAGCTCGGCGCGCGCCGGCACGCCCGTCCACAGCAGGGCCGCGAGCAAGACGGTCAGCGCGCCGTAATAAGGAGCGAGGCGGCGTTGGTTCATAACAAATCCTTTGGGCTGAAATCGACGACCATGTCCTTCCAGACATCGTATTTGTCTGGTGGCAGGCGGAGCGGCCGGCATAGCGGGTTGAAAAAGGCGCGCCGGGCGCTTTCCGCGGCGGCACGGAAGAACGGGTCGGCAGCGAGCCGCCCCTGATCGACGATCGTCTGCCTGCTGGACCATGCCGTCGGGTCCAACTTCGACCCGGAGTTCGACGACCAGATCCTTGGCGTCACGTGCGCCCGCCGGAATGTTCCAGCAGCGCGAGATCTGCTCACGGATCATGTCGACCTCGCTCGCGCTCAGCTGGCTGCCCAAAGGCGCGCGGGGCTGCGACGACGCGGTTCCCGAGGCGGTCCGCATTCTCTGCGGCGGCTCGTCCGGCGATGGCGCGGTGTCCTGTGCGGCGAGATTTTTCAACAGCGCGTCGAATTGTCCGGGATCGTATTTCTTGGCTTCGGCCCTTGCCTCCGCCCGCGCGATCTGCTGTGGCTTTTCGGGTGTCGGCTTCGGGCGCTTCGACCTTCTCGACCGGTTTCGGCGGCGGGGGCGGCGGCGCCGGCTTGGGCTCGGGCGGCGGAGGCGGCGGCGGGGGTGGCGCCGGCTTCTGCTCCGGCGGCGCCGGCGGAGCTGGGCGGGGCGGCAGCGGCGGAAGGCGGCGGCGCCGTTGAGGCGGGGTCGGCTCGGGCTCGGGCTTTGGCCCCGGCGGACCCGGCACCGGCACATCCGGCTTGGCCTCGCGCTCGGGCATATTCGGGTTGGGATGCGTCGCCCGGGTCTCCGGCCCCATCGTCACCAGCTGAACCGCGATCGGCATTTCCTGCGGCGTCGGCGGGTGAAACAAGGTCGGTAGACCAAAGATGAAAAGGCTGCCGAGGACGAGGTGCAGCACCCCCGACAAGGCCAGACCGCGCCGACCGATGCCGTCGGGCATCGCCTCCGGGAGCTGGGGTTCCGGCGGGAGGGCCGGTTCGGCGATGGCCAGGCTCATCCTTACGCGCCCGCTGACCGGTTCTCAGTGCTTTGCAGTCCGTGCCGGGGTCGCGGCGGCTGGCGCGTCATGGGCGGTCGTGTCCGCCACTCCTGTCGGCGTCTGCGCGATCAGCGAAACCTTGCGAAAGCCCGCAGCGCTGATCAGGCTCATGACCTCGAGCACGCGGCCGTAATCGATCGACTTGTCGGCCCTGACATAAACAAGCGCGTCGGGGTTGGCCCCGGTGATCGCCTGCAGGCGAGGCACAAGGGCTTCGGTCGGCAGCTCGGTGTCCTGGATAAAGATCTTGCCCTCGTTGTTAACGGTGATAACCAGCGGCTCTTTCGGCTCGGTGATCGGCGGCGCCTGGGTCTGGGGCAAGTCGACGGGCACCCCAACGGTCAGCAGCGGGGCCGCGACCATGAAGACGACGAGCAGCACCAGCATGACATCGACGAGCGGCGTCACATTGATTTCGGCCATCGGCCGATAGCGCCCGGCGCGGATGACGCGGCCGTTGCCGCTGAGGCTCGACAGCGCCACTGGTCAGGGCCTCTCGTCGAGCTGGCGCGACAGGATCGCACTGAATTCCGAGGAAAAGGCTTCGAGCCGGCCGGCATAGCGCCCGAAATCGGTTGCCAGCTTGTTGTAGGCGATGACCGCAGGGATCGCGGCGACGAGGCCGAGCGCGGTGGCGAACAGCGATTCGGCGATGCCAGGGGCGACGACTGCGAGGCTGGTGTTCTTGGAGGCGGCGATCGACTGAAAGCTGTCCATGATGCCCCAGACCGTGCCGAACAGCCCGACGAACGGCGCGGTTGCGCCGACCGTGGCGAGAAACGCCATGAAGCGCTCGACCCGCTCCATCTCGCGGCCGACGGTGACGTTCATGACCCGCTCGATACGCTGCTGCAGGCTGGCGCGCATGATCGCGGTGCCGAGCAGGCCCTTGGCGGCGCTGCGCCGCCACTCGCGCATCGCTGCCGAAAACACCGCGGTCATCGGATCGGGCGGACGCTGGCCGACGCGCTCGTAAAGATCGTCGAGCGAGCCACCCGACCAGAAGCTTTCCTCGAAGCTCGATGCAGCATTACGCAGGCGGCGCAGCCGGATCACCTTGTCGAAGATGACCGCCCACGACCAGAACGACGCGAGCAACAAGATCAGCATGACGATTTTGACGATGGCATCTGATTGCAGAAACAACGCAATGATCGAAAGGTCATGGGGAACCGCACCAGCGAGCGGCAGGGTGTCGACAGCGGAAGGCGGCATTCTTTGAACCTTTTATGGCGTCTTTTGGACGATCGTCGGTGTGGGCGTCGGCATCGGTGTCCGCGGCGGCGTCACGGCACTTCCTCGGCCTCGTCGGCGACCGGCAGGCGCGCCAGAAGGTCGAGCTGGGCCGGCAGCACCGCCGGCACCGGCAGGCCAAGATGGCGGAAGGCGAGCTGGGTCAGCATGCGGCCGCGCGGCGTGCGCTGCACAAACCCTTCCTGGATCAGGTATGGCTCGATGACCTCTTCGACGACGTCGCGCTCGTCGCCGAGAGCCGCCGCCATGGTCTCGACCCCGACCGGGCCGCCGCCGTAGTTCTCGGCGATGCAGCGCAGATAGCGCCGGTCCATGCCGTCGAGCCCGCATCCGTCGACTTCGAGCCGCAATAGCGCCGCGTCGGCCGCGGCATGATCGACCATTGCCAGGCCCTCGACCGCGGCAAAGTCGCGAATCCGCCGCAGCAGACGCATCGCCACGCGCGGCGTGCCGCGGGCGCGGCGGGCGACCTCGGCGGCGCCGTCGGCCCGCAAATCGAAGGCGAGCACCCGGGCGCCGCGGCCGACGATCATCGCGAGCTCGGCCGGTTCGTAGAACAACAGCCGCAGCGGGATGCCAAAGCGCTCGCGCAAAGGTCGGGTGATCAGCCCCGACCGGGTCGTGGCTCCGACCAACGTGAAGGGAGGCAACGGATAGCGAATGGAATGAGCGCCCGGCCCCTCGCCAATGATCAGATCGAGGTGAAAATCCTCCATCGCCGGATAAAGGATTTCCTCGACCGAGGGGGCCAGCCGATGGATTTCGTCGATAAAGAGGACGTCGCGCGGCTGGAGATTGGTCAAGAGCGCGGCGAGATCGCCGGCGCGTTGAATGACCGGGCCCGAAGTGGCGCGAAAGCCCACCCCCATCTCGCGCGCGACGATCTGCGCCAAGGTGGTTTTGCCGAGCCCCGGGGGCCCGAACAGCAGTACGTGGTCGAGCGCTTCGCCGCGCGCTTTCGCGGCCTCGATAAAGACGCCCAGATTGTCCCGCAGCTGGCGCTGGCCGACGAAATCGGCCAATGTCAGCGGCCGCAGCGAAGCCTCGGCGGCATCCTGCTCGGCGCGTTCCGGGGCGATGATGCGTGATCCGGCCTCGCTCACGACCTGACAGCTCTCATGGGGCGCGCTCCTGGAGCGCCGCGCGGATCAGCGCATCGACCCCGGCGCCGCTACCGAGCCGGTTCATTGCCATCCCTACCGCGGCAAAGGCCTCGGCGCGCCCCCATTGGAGATTGACCAGGGCCGAAACGGCGTCGGCGGCTGGGCCGCTGTCGGCGCCGGCTGAGGATGGCAGCGTGGACAAAGACGGCGCGGGGGCGAGCCCGCCAACCTTGTCCTTGAGCTCGTTGACGATGCGCGCGGCGAGCCTGGGACCGACCCCGTCGGCACGCGCCAGCACCGCGCGATCTTGGGCGAAAATGGCGAGACCGAGTTCCTCGGCAGGCACCGCTGACAGGATGGAAAGGGCCAGTCGCGCGCCCACCCCCTGAACCGTCGTCAGCAGCCGGAACCAGTCGCGTTCGGCCGCGTCGATAAATCCGTAGAGGTGGATGTGGTCCTCGCGCACATGTGTCTCGATCAACAAGCGCGCGGGTGCGCCCGGAGGAGGCAATCGGCCGATCGTCCGGGTCGAGCAGAAGGCGAGATAACCGACGCCGCCAACGTCGATGACCGCGCTGTCCTCGCCGACCGAGTCGACGATCCCGGCGAGCCGGGCGATCATCGGATTGCTTCCCAGGCGCGGCGGGTCAGTGCGAGGTGGGCATGACAAATCGCCACGGCAAGCGCATCGGCGGCATCGGCCGCACCGGTCTCGCAGCCGGGCAAGATTCGCCGAACCATCATCTGCACCTGCGACTTCTCGGCATGCCCCGCCCCGACGACCGCCTTTTTGATCAAATTCGCCGAATATTCGGCGACCGGCAGCCCGCGCTCGGCCGGAGCCAGCAGCACGACGCCGCGGGCGACGCCGAGCTTCAAGGTCGAAGCCGGGTTGCGATTGACGAAGGTCTCCTCGACCGCGGCCTCGTCAGGGTGAAAGCGTTCGAGCACATCGCCGATCTGGCGAAACAGCGACACCAGTCGCATCGCCAGCGGCTGATCGGTCGCGGCGTGCGACACCCCGTTCGCGACATGTGTAAGACGATTGCCGTCGACGTCGATAACTCCCCAGCCGGTATGCCTCAGCCCGGGATCGAGCCCCAAGACGCGCATCGCCTAGAACCCCTCCCCCCGGGCGAGGGGGAAAGGGGGCAAGAAGTCAGCTCGGTTCGATCGGTCATTCTCAGGCGCCGAGCCGCGCCATTACGTCCTCAGCCACTTCGAAATTGGCGTAGACGTTCTGGACATCGTCGCTGTCCTCGAGCGTCTCGAGCAGCTTGAAGAGCGCGATCGCGTTGTCCTCGTCGATCGGCGCCGTCGTCTTTGCCCGCCAAGCGAGCCGGGCCGAAGCGGCCGGGCCGAAATGCTGTTCGAGCGCATCGCGCACAGTGTTGAAATCGTCGGCCGCGCTGGTCACGAGATGCTGTTCGGCATCGCTTTCGACATTGTCGGCGCCGGCCTCGATGACCGCCTCGAACATTTCCTCGGCGCCGGCCGCTCCCGCCGGATAGACGATTTCGCCGACGCGATCGAACAGGAAACCGACGCTGTTGGTCTCGCCGAGCGCACCCCCGGCCTTGGTAAAGGCGGCGCGGATTTCGCTCGCGGTGCGGTTGCGGTTGTCGGTCAGCGCCTCGACGATGACCGCGGTCCCACCCGGCCCATAACCTTCGTAGCGCACCTCGTCATAGGCCGAATCGGCCTCACCGCCGGCGCCGCGGCGAATCGCGCGGTCGACCGTGTCTTTCGGCATGTTGGCCTGGCGGGCGGCCAGCACCGCCGCGCGCAGCCGCGGGTTCGCGGCGGGATCGGACAGTCCGGTACGGGCCGCAGTCGTCAATTCCCGGATGATCTTGGTGAAGACCTTGCCGCGCTTTTTGTCCTGCGCGCCCTTCCGGTACATGATGTTTTTAAATTGCGAGTGGCCTGCCATCGATCTCCGCGCGGCTCCCCGTCGGCCTCGGGTGTGAAACCCTTCATAGGGGCTGTCGACCGGGCTAACAATCCAATATGGCAGGATTGGGGCATCTGGGCCGCGATCCGAGCGGCCTTGCTAACCGCCCAATTACTGGTAGTCCGGGCTCAGCAGCGTGGCAGCTGTTGCATCAGGCGCCCGCCGATTCGCACCGGCTCGACCCGCCGTGCGAGCCCGCTATCGTCGTCGGTTTCGAGCAGAATCCCGCACAAGGTGCCCTCGCCCTCGGCGACCTGCGGTCGCTCGCCCGGCATCTTGGTGACAAAGCGGCGCACCACCGGGCCTTTTTGCAGCCCGATCACCGAATCATAGTCACCGCACATCCCGGCATCGGTCTGATAGGCGGTGCCGCCGGGCAGGATCTGAGCGTCGGCCGTCGGGACGTGGCAATGCGTTCCGAACACGGCCGAGACGCGGCCGTCGCCAAAATGGCCGAGCGCCATCTTCTCGCTCGACGCCTCGGCATGAAAATCGACGAGGATCGCCGCCACGCCGCCACCGAGCGGATAATCGGCGAGGATCGAATCGAGCCGGGCAAAAGGGTCGTCGAGCGCGTCCATGAACAGCCGGCCCATCAGGTTGATCACCAGCGCGTTGCGGCCGCCGCCGACCGGGTGCAGCCGCCAGCCGGCGCCGGGCGTTCCAGGTGGAAAATTCGCTGGACGCAGCACACACGGGTCGCGGTCGATATAGGGAATCAGCTCGCGCTGATCCCAGACGTGATTGCCGGTCGTCAGAATATCGACGCCGCACTCGTAGAATTCGCCGCTGAGGCGCTCGGTCAGGCCGAAACCGCCGGCCGCGTTCTCAGCGTTGACGACGACGAGATCGAGGGCGAGTTCGCGCCGCAGCACTGGGACAAGCTGTTTGACCGCATCGCGGCCCGGCCGCCCCATCACGTCGCCGCAGAACAAGATTTTCACGATGATCGCACCGCGCGCCTGGCCCCTGGATCAGAGCTGCGGAGTGGAGCCGCCTCGGCCGTTGGCGCGCAATCCCACCGTGGCCCGCCGTAGCAGGTGGGCGCCACGTGTCGAAGCCACGACTCCGACAGAGATAGCTCCCAAGAGGTAGGTATCGGCCCCGGGGTAACATGCGGCCTGACGCACCGCGCAGCCCCACCCCGCACGGGCAAAGCTAGGGGCTCTCCAGCCGCGCCGCAATAGCCTCGATCCGCTGGGCGATGCCGTGGACACTGCTCGCCGCCGCATCGGCGTCGTCGGCAGCTTCGGTTTCGGCGGAGCGCACACGGCTCTGTTCCTGCTGCAACGCCTCGTTGGCGTCGGACAATTCGTCGGCAATGACGAGGGCCGCGAGCAGCAGCAACCGGCCTTCCCCGACCTGGCCGATGCTTTTTGCGAACTCACCGACCCGCGCGTCGACATATTGGGCGAGCCGCCGAATCCGTGGCTCCTGCCCGTCGTCGCAGGTGATCTTGTAAGGGCGGCCGTTGACGGTAACTGCGACTTCGCTCATCTCACCCCTCCCCCCCAAGCGCCCGGCCGATCCGGGCGAGAGCGCCATCGACCCGGGCACCGATCTCGCCGATGACGACACGCAGCTGTGCGACCTCGGCCTCAGGCGCGTGTCGGCCAGCCTCGATCTCTGCGCCGACGACGCCCACGGTTTCGAGGCGCGCGACGGCCCGTTCGAGCCGCTCGAGCGCCTCGTCGAGGCGACTCATCGCGTCGGCTCCGCAAGCGGCGAGGTTTGCTCTTTAGCACAATCTCCGAGTGCCGTTAAGATTTCGTCGAACCCTGTGGTTAGACAGTTCCCAGGAGTAATCGCCGTGTTACGAACGTTTCGAAATGAGAAAAGAGGTGAGTATTTCTCGAGATCCGGTACTGCCTCGAACCACGGTCGGTGGCTGCGGATTAAAACCACGATGGCTCCACGCGAAACAGCCTTCCCGCCTCCCGCGGGTACGACAAAGCCCCTTGCTGCGGTCATGTTGGCGTCCTCCCCTATGGCGGAATGAGGCTAAAATTCGGCGGCTCGATATACCCGAGCGCGGACTTGCCGCGCTCGTCCGCGCCAGCGAACTCTACTGCAACGACGAGTCCGAGGCACTGCCTCACGATTGGTCCAGTGGCTCGCGGTGTTGTGAGCGGAGCGCGAGAGCCTCGTCCGCGGCATCGTCGCAGATCGACTAGCGACGTCCGATTCACGTAGGAGCGGCGCTAAGTTGCCCGCACGGAGGTTCTCACCGCTGCTCGGGAGCACGTTGTCGATCCGCGATTATGCCATCACGCCTCGTCTGGCAAACCGCGCGACCGGACATGCTAGCGTCTGGCGTGGACAGTCATCCCCCAATGTTAGGACAAGCGGAAAGGGGACCGAGATGGAAAGCGGCGACGCGATCGACAATCGGCTGTTTGTTCTGATCCTGCAGCATCCCCGGGAGAAGAACGAGCCGTTGGCGACAGCGAGCTTGACGGTTGCGATGCTGCGGCGGGCCGAGCTAGCCGTGGGCTTGTCCTGGCCGAATTTGGGGCGGGCGCTCGGACGCCCCGTCGATCCAGGGTGCTGGGCGGTGCTCTACCTCGGTTCGGTGCGCCCAAGGGCATTCGGTCTGGAACGCGACGTCATTGCTCTCGATCGCCACGGCCAGCCAGCAACGAACCAGGAGGAGATGCTGCGCGATCTCGACGGCGCAATATTGCTCGACGGCAGCTGGAGCGAGGCGAAGTCGCTGTGGTGGCGAAACCCGTGGCTCCTCAAATTGCGCCGGCTGGTGCTCGATCCGCAGCGTCCTTCGCACTATAATCGGGTCCGCCGCGAACCCCGGCGCGAGGCGCTGTCGACAATCGAAGCCGCGGCGCTGCTGCTGAGGCGCCTCGAAGGACGGCCGGAAATCGAGGCCGCGCTGAACGGTGCGCTGGACCACCTGATTGCCGAGACACGCTCTCCCGTGAGGACCCAGGGTCACGGGCGGGTCGCGAGGTAGATCAGGATCGCAGCCGCTGCGCCAACATTTAGCGACTGCAGCCGGCCGCTGCCGGGGACGGTTACGACTTCGTCGCAGGCGGCGAGGGTTGCCGGGTCGAGACCCTTCTCCTCGTTGCCTAAGATCAGGGCCGGCGGCTTGCCAGCGGGGCGGCTCGCGAGGGGCGCGCCGAGACCGAGGGCGGCGCCGATGATGCGGTAGCTCTGCCGTAAGCCCGCCAAAGCGGCCGGCAGCGTAGCCTGGTAGAGACTCAGGTGCTCCAGCCCGCCTTCGGCCACGCGATAGCTCGCATCCGAGGGGAGGGCCTGCTCGGGGCGATCGGCGAGCAGCATCCGTTCGATGCCAAAAAACGCGGCGGTGCGGGCGATGGCGCCGAGATTGTGCGGATTGCCGATGCCGTCGAGGACTAAAAGCGGCTTTCCGTCTCCCGCCCAGCCCGCCACCGCCGCAGGGTCGAAGCCGCAAAGCGGCCGCGGCCGGGCAATTGCGGCGATGCCGCCATGCAGCACGGTGCCGGCGACCCGCGCCAGTTCACCCGCGTCGATCTCGCGGTATGGTTTGTGGGCACGGGCGAGTACCCCGCAGAATCCGCCGACCTCGCCACGGAGACGGGCCTCGAAGTATAGTCGTTCGACACGGCTGTGATCGCTATCGAACAACGCACCGACAGCCGCAAGCCCGCACACCCGCAGCAGCGCGCGTTCGTGCAGCAACTGGCCACCGCGAGAACGGCGACGTTCGTCTTCCTCGCTGCGCGGAGTTCGCCGGCGTCGTGAGGAAATCATTGCGAAGGGGCGCCGGTAGTGGGCGCGGCATAGAGCTGGGCTGCGTCCTGAGCGAGAGCGGTGCGTGAAGCCGGGCGCAGGTACATCATGTGCCCGCCCTCATAAACGCGAAGTCGGATCGCATCGCGCGTCGCCGCCGGAACCTGCAGTTGCCCGACCAGCCAGCGCGACGATAGATAAGGCGTCACCAAATCATAGCGGCCGTTGGCGATCAGCACCTTTGTCCCGGGATGCGCCAGCAACGCCGCCTCGAGCGAGGCCATCGGCAGGCCGCGACCACCCGCCTCGCGCTCGCCCTCCCAGTTCCACTGCCGGGAGATATCGCGATCCAGGACCCGATAGGGCCGGTCGGTGTGATAGCCCAGCGCCCCTGCAACATAGGCATTGAATGCCGATCCGAACGCGGCCGCCGCTTGCCACAATAACGGGTCGGGGCCACCGTTTTCGCCGGCGGGGGCAGGCCGGACGAAGGTCCCATCGTAAAGGCTGACCCGGTCGCCTCGGTCGCGCAAGATCTCGCCGGCAAACTCGTGGTTCGGGACGCGCGCTCGCCAGCGGCGAACGATCCCTTCGCGAAGTCCGATCATTCCGGCAACCTTTGCGATAAAGGGGTCACCCGGGGACGGCCGGCCCGCGAGACCGGCGAGGCCGACGAGGTAATCGGACAGGGCGAAATGCTCGACCGCCGCGAGGTCGCTGACCGTCGTAGGCACGTGCAGCGCGGCAGCGGTGACGGCATAGGTCGGCAGGAAAAAGCCGGCAGCAAGCAGGTCTCGCTCGCTCGGATTGAGCGCGGACAGATCGAGCGCCGGCGAGATCAGGACAAGCCCGCTGACCGTAACATCGACATCGCGCGCCAAGGTTCGGGCCATCGTGGCGGCCCGGAACCCGCCATAGCTTTCGCCGACGAGATAAACCGGCGACGGCCAGCGCTGGTGGCGGGTCAGCCACAGCCGGACCACGGCATCGAGCGAGTTGAGATCGGCATGCACGTCCCAGAACGGCTTCTCCGGATTTTGCTCTTTGCCTTCACCGCGACTGAAGCCCGTTCCGACCGGATCGATAAAGACGAGATCGGTAAAGGAAAGCCAGGTCGCCGGATTGTCGACGAGGCGAACCGGGGACTCGGCGCGTCGCCGTTTGCGGGGGTCTCCATGATCTTGGGCCCGAGCGCCCCCAAATGTAAAAATACCGAGGCCGCACCCGGCCCGCCGTTGAACACAAAGCTGACCGGGCGAGTCGGGCCGGTAACGGCCGCGGCGAGATAGGAGACGGTAAAAATCTGGGCGGTCGTCGCCCCCTTTTGGTCGGTTAGAGCAAAAGTCTCGGCGATCGCGTCGTAGTCGAGGCGATGATCGGACAGCTTAATCGTGTGGTGCGTCTCCACCCGCGCCGGAAGGGCACTTTCCGCCTTGTCATCGGCCCGCGCGGGGACGCTGCCGAAAATGATCAGCACGAGGCCGGCGATCGCAGCAGACTTGATCATAGGGCGCCTTCTGATTCCGCCGGCGCTTCTTTGATGAGCTAATGCATCGGCGGTGCGAGCAGCCATCCGGCCGCTCGCGCCGTCCACCACAGTTATCAGCTGGTCACACCACCGGAGAGCGGCCGCCGTCGACATTGATGGCGCAGCCTGTGACATAGGAGGCAGCGTCGGAAGCGAGGAAGCAGGCTACGTTGGCGAATTCCTCGGCCCGGCCCATGCGGCCCATCGGTACCCCGCGGCCTGCCTGCGCGATCATTTCTTCGAGCGAGATATTAGCGCCCTCGCGCTGATGGCGACGAACGATCTGGTCGCTGACGATGACCCCGACATGCAGCGAATTCGCCAACACATTGTGCGGCGCGCCTTCTTGCGACAACGCCTTTGTGAAGGCCATCTGGGCGGCGCGACTGACCGAAGTCGGCGCGCTATCTGGTCCGGGCGCCTTGGCGCCGATGTTGAGGACGCTGATGATTCGGCCCCATTTGCGCTGCTTCATCTGCGGGAAGAGCAGGCGGCAAAAGCGGATCTGGGCAAACAATTTGAGGTCGAGATCGGCCTGCCACTGCTCGTCGGTCAGCGTCTCGGACGGGCCGCGGGTCGACTGGCCGGCGTTGTTGACGAAGATGTCGACCTTGCCGAATTCGGACATGACCTGATCATAGGCCGCCTTGATCGGCGCCATTTTCGACACGTCGCAGCTGATCGCCGCGACCTTGCCCTTTGCACCTCGTTGGATCTGACCCTTCGCATCGGCCAAGGTCGCCGGGTCGCGCGCTAGGATCGCGACATCGGCGCCCGAGGCGGCGAATTCCTTGGCTATCGCCAGACCCAGCCCCTTGCTGCCACCGGTGACGATCGCGCTTTTTCCGTCCAGTCGAACTTCCATACCCAGTCTCCTTCCCTTGGGTTTGCGAATTATCGGGTCAGCCGATCGATCTCCTGCATCTCGTCCGCCGTCAGTCGCCATGCTGCGGCGGCGCTTACATTCTGCCCGACCTGCTCGGGCGTCGTCGCCCCGGCGATGACGCTGGCCACCGCCGGGCGGTGCAGCAACCAGCCAAGCGCCAGGTCGAGGAGCGTATGGCCGCGCTCGGCCGCGAAGCCCTCGAGGCGTTCGGCGAGCATCCAGTTCGCTTCGGTCAGATAGCGTCCCGCCGCCCTTGTCTCCGAGCTGAGGCGCGCTCCCCGCGGCAGTGGCGCGCCGCGCCGATACTTGCCGGTCAGCAATCCATTCGCCAGCGGGCGGAACGGGATCAGCCCGAGCCCATAGGCCTCCAGCATCGGCATCATGTCGTGGTCGAGGCCGCGGGCGAGCAGGCTGTATTCCTCCTGGCACGAGACGAAATGGTGCAGCCCAAGATGCTTTGCGGTCCATTGCGCCTCCACCACCTGCCACGCGGGCAGGGTCGATGCAGCCGATGTAGCGGACCTTGCCCTGACGGACGAGGTCGTCGAGGGCGCGCAGGGTCTCCTCGATCGGGGTCAACGGGTCGGGCTGGTGCTGCTGGTAGAGATCGATCCAGTCGGTCCGCAGCCGCCGCAGGCTGGCTTCGACCTCGGCCATAATGTAATGGCGCGAGGCGCCCTCGAACCGGCCCGAGCCATCCATCGGCCGGGCGAATTTGGTCGCCAGCACGATGTCCTTGCGACGATCGCCGAGGATCTGGCCGAGGCAGGTCTCGGAATTGCCGCGGGGATCGCCATAAGTGTCGGCCTCGTCGAAAAAGGTGATGCCGAGATCGAGCGCCTTGTGCACAACCCGACGCGGTCGCTTCGAGATCGATGCGTCCGCCGAAATTGTTGCAGCCGAGCCCGACCGCCGACACGCGAAGCCCGGATTTCCCAAGATTGCGCTGCTCCACCAAACAGTTCCCCCTCGGCCTTTCGCCGCGACACTATAGGGCTTTGCCCGAGAGGGAAAGAAGCGAGGGTTTGGCGGGGGCCGAGACATGGTCGTCACAGCGCGCCGGTAATCCTCGCGGACCGCCCGAATTTGCGAAAGTACCCATTCACCGGTATGATCGGTGCTTGACACCCACACCGCCCACCATCGGTCGTCCAACAATCTGCAGTTGAATAGTTGAGTCCGCGCCTGCTGCACCTGCAGCGAGTTTGCAGCGGGATCTCTACTAAATGTTGGACGATACTTCCCAGCGTCCCCATTCGGCAGCAGCTGCGTCGCGCGACCGAAAGCCGGCCTTAACCAGTTGAAATATGTCATGCGAAATGGGCAATTTTACGGCCGGCCCGGACGGTATGGCCGAAGGGCTGACAGGCGTCGATGCCTACGGAACTAGTCCGTGGGCTGAAGGCCCACGGGTCAAGCCCGGCCAAAGCGGCATAGGAGCCCATTTCTGATCAGCGTCAGCCAGTTTGGGGGTGCATTTTCGAAGCCGGCGGGGCGGCCGGCGCGTTTGGCGGCTTCGGCTGGTGGTAGAGAGGGTTCCCACAGATTGGCGTCGAAGCGCCAGCCGTTAACCTGGTCGGCTTCGCGCGAGACGACGTAGAGCAAGGGCGGCACCATCTCGTCGGGCTCGACGAGGCGGGCGGCGCGGCCCTTGCGGCTCATCGCACGCATTTCCTCGGCCATTCCGGGCGTGTTAGCGCCGGCGCCGGGATTGACGATGTTGATGGTCAGCCCGGTTCCATCGGTCTCCTTGGCCCACACCTCGGTGGCCATTTCGAGCGCTGCCTTCGAGGCGCCGTAAGGGTGGGTCCCGGCGCGATTCATGGTGTCGAGCTTGGTCGTCACATTGACGATGCGGCCCCAGCCGCGCGCGACCATGCCCGGCGCCACGCGTCGCGCCAACCGATCGCCGGCGAGATAGTTGGTGGCGATGACGTTCTCGACGATTTCGTCCCCGACCTCCCAGAATTTTTGGATCGTCGGCCGCCGAAAGCGCGGCGGGTCGATATAGGTAAAGGTCAACCCGGCATTGTTGACCAGAATGTCGACCTGGCCGAATTGAGCTTCGGCCGCTGCGACGATCCGGTCGCACTCCCCGGCTCGGCGGAGATCGGCGACCAGCGCTCAGATGCGGTCGCCCAACGGCGTCCCGGCAATCTCGCGCTCGATTTGGGCTACATCGGTTTCGATATGCCCGACCGCGAGGACCCGGTGCCCTTCACGTGCAAGGCCCAACGCCATCGCCCGGCCGAGACCGCGCAAACCGCCGGTGACGACCGCATTGCGCTCTTCCATCCCCGTTCCTCCCTGTCTCCATCTCTGTCTTCTCCGCGACCAGCCGTGCCGGCTCGGCCGTTTCCCCCGGCTCATTTTACTCTGCCGCTGATCGCCGATGGCAACAGGCTGATGATGCAATCCGGCAACCGGAGGAAACTGCGATGAGGCGAACGCTGGCAATCTTGGTGGCGCTGGTATTTTCTTCCGCCGGTTTGGCGCTGGCCGCGACAACCGAGGAGAATGCCGAAGATTTCATGCAGGTGCACGAGATCGAGATCGATTGGCATACCGCGCAGACCACAAAGAATCTTGGTCTTATGCTGTCTATCTTCGCGAATGACGCAACCTTCACCGTGGAAGGCAAGACTTACACCGGCAAGGAGCAGATCAAAGATTTCTGGCAGACCAACGCAGCCTTCAAGCCGCAAAACCGCTTCGTCGCCTACACGCCGCCTGCCCGCTTCAATATGACATGAACGGCAATACCGGGCATGTCTACTTCGAATGCATTCAGTTGAACCAGGCGACAAACGCAATCGTTCCGCACTCGCATGTGGGCCTCGCTGCAGATTTGGTCCGCGTCGACGGCCATTGGCTGATCAAGACGGCAAAGGGTACTCCCCTGCCGGAGCTCTGAGGTCGGACACCAGGCGCGCGGTCGCCGTCGATTTGTGCGCCATATGCGCCACCGTCGGCGGCTCGTGGCCGCCAATCCGATCGACCCGCGCGGCTATGCAGTTGGGTGCCGTGCCGCCTCGGTTTTGGGAAAGGAACGATGCTCGTCCGGCGGCGTCACACTTGGGCGAGCGATAGCGGCGAGTTGGTGAAGGCCGGCATTATCTCCTCGGCGAAGGTGCGCAGGCCGGCAACGGAGGCGCCCGGGGCGGCGAACAGCACATTTTCGACACCGCCGGCCTCGAGCCGCTTCAATTGGGCGATGATTTCTTCGGACGTGCCGAGCAACGGCGCGTCGTCGAGCACGAAGGAGTCCTCTTCCTCCCTGATTTGGGCATAGTAATCCGCGCCCGGGCCGCGGGCGAGATCGCCGATGTTCTTCAGCACCTGGCGACGGGTGGCGATCGCGCGCCGCCGTTCTTCGTCGTTGTGGACGATCTGCAACCCTCGGGTGACACCGACCGACATCGGGTCCCAGCGCCGCCCGACCCGTTCGCATTCCTGGCGGAAGGTGGCGACGCGGTCGATGATCAGATCGGTCGGGGCGATCTGGTCGAGCAGCAGATTGTAGCCCTCGCGCGCGGCGCGGCGGATCGAATCGGCGCTGCCGGCGCCGAGCCAGAAGGGCGGGTGCGGCTGCTGGATCGGGCTCGGCTCGACGACGACGTTGTCAAAGCGCCAGCGCTTGCCGTGATAGGAGAACCGGCCGGGCGAGGTCCACGCCTTGCGGATCACCTCCATCGCCTCGTCGAAACGTTCGGTCGCCTCCTCGGGCGCGATGCAGAAGCCGGAGAATTCGTAGCTGCGATAGCCCTTGCCGACGCCGAAATCGAGGCGCCCGTTCGATAAGAGATCGAGCGTCGCGGCCTGCTCGGCGACCAGGATCGGGTTGTGCCACGGCAAAACGACGACCGCGGTGCCGAGGCGGATGCGCTCGGTACGCGCTGCCAGGTAGGCGAGCAGGCTCATCGACGCCGAGACCTGGCCAAAGCCGGTGAAATGGTGCTCGACCAGAAAGACGCTCGAAAAGCCGAGCTTCTCGGCCTCGACGACATAGTTGACGAAGTCGTGATACGCGGAACTGTCGCCGGCCGGCCCACCCTTGGCCCGCGCCCCGCCAAAAAGCCCGAATTTCATGCCGACCTCCGCCAACCGCTTCGAGCGATCATATTTCGCCGGCCTCGTTCGGTCGAGACGGTGGGAACGTTGAGTAGAGAGGCCGCCGCATGCGACGAGAGGCACAGCGGATCTTACCGATGGCGCTTGTCTCTGGGCTCGCTTGGATTGGGGCGGCGCCGGCGGAGGCCGCCGACTGGGCTAAGGCCCGGCTCGTCACCGTCGTGACCGTCGAATATCACTTTCAGCCTGATCATCTAGTGTTTCGCCGCGGCGTCGCCTATCGCCTGCACGTGGTGAACCGGGGACATGAGCTGCACGAGCTGACCGCACCGAATTTTTTCAAGACGGTCGAAATGCGTAACCCCGAGGCGCTGAACCGGGAGCATACGGAACTGGTGCTCCAGCCCGGAGGCACGAAGGATCTGTATTTTGTCGCAAATAAGCCCGGGCGCTACGACATGCGATGCGCCGATCACGACTGGGCCGGAATGACCGGGGACATTTTCGTCAAATAACGAAACCGGTAATCCAGGGGAGGCAGGCGCCTCAGACGGCGACGTAACGACGTTCGCCGGTCGAGGGTTGATAGTACACGGTAATGAGCTTGCCGCTTTCGGGGTCGACAAAGCGCTCGTCGGTCGCGACCCATTCCGGCCCCGGGCGGCTACCGGCCACGTGTTTGTAGCGCCAGCGCTCGAACAGGATCGCGGCCATCAGCAAGAGGCCAGGGAGAGCGAGGCGCAGGCTCACGCCGAGGCCGCAGCCTGCATGCGCGAACGCTGCCGCACTAACGAGCAGAATAACGCCGACGACGAGCAGAGCCGCGCGCAGCACCCGCGGGATCATCCGGGCACGGGTTGGACGACCGCCGCCGTCCCATAGGCAACGATCTCGCTCATTGTCTGACCGATCTCGGCAGAATTGAAACGCATCATCAGGATCGCATTGGCGCCCATCACCGTGGCGTTTTCAACCAAGCGATCGATCGCGTGACGGCGCGCCTCCTAGAGCAGCAAGGTATATTCGTTGATCTCGCCGCCGACGATCGAGCGCAGCCCGGCCATGATGTTGCCACCGAGGCCGCGGCTCCTGACAACGACTCCAAAGCATTGACCCTTAATCTCGGTTACCTGGTGGCCGGCGATATTTTCGGTGGTAACAACCAGCATGATTTTCTCCGTTGGTTGGGGCGCTCAAGCCTGGCCGAATCGCCTCTCGGGTCGGAAAGACGACGCAGCAAGCAAGTAAGCGTACTTATGATCTCATAGGCTTACTATTACGCAACCCTGCAATGATCAAACGCTCGGTTGCGGGTTCGGCTGCCGCGGCGCTACGCTAGGACACGGGCTATCGGGAGAGGAGTGGCGATGGCGATGGGCACGAACTGGACCCGCAGCGAGGTCGAGGTGGCCGGAGGCAAGCTGCACCTCGTGCGCGCCGGCAGCGGCCGCCCGGTTGTGGTATTGCATCACGATATCGGCAGTCCCGATCAGCTCGAGTTTTACGACGCGCTGGCGAGCCGCTTCGACGTGATCGTTCCGCACCACCCGGGTTACGGCAAATCCGAACGACCGCAATGGCTGCGCAGCGTGCGCGACGTCGCCGTGATCTATCAGTGGCTGTTGTCCGATCTTGGCATCGAACGGGCCTCGCTGGTCGGGCTCGGCTTTGGCGGTTGGATCGCGGCCGAGATGGCGACGATGGCGCCCACTGACCTGCACCGGCTGGTTCTGGTCGGGGCGATGGGGCTGAAACCGCCCGAGGGCGACATTCTCGACCAGGCGATCGTCAGCTATCTCGACTACGCCCAGGCCGGATTTCACGATCAGGCGGCGTTTGCTCGCATCTACGGCGACGTGTCGACCGACCAGCTGGTCGATTGGGACATCTGCCGCGAGATGTGCTTTCGGATCGCCTGGAAGCCGTACATGTACAGCCAGACGTTGCCGCATCTGCTCGGAGGGGTGAAGGCGCCGGCACTCGTCGTTTGGGGCGACGACGACAAGATCGTGCCGCGGAGCGCCGGAGAACTCTATGCGGCGGCCTTGCCCAAGGCGCGGTTCGAGATTGTGCGCGCATCGGGGCATTGCGTCGACATGGAGCAGCCCGAAGCGCTGGCGCGGCTCGTCAGCAGTTTCATTGCCGAGAATTGAGGGACGCCTGCGTCGCGTTCGCGCGGCGCGGGGCGAGAGGAACAGGAGGAAGCCATGCATGTGATGTATTTCACCGAGCAGCCCATGTCCGCCTATCCGGCCGATATCGGCCTCGAATTCGGCGCCACCGCTCTGATGTTCTCGAATAAATATTACGATCCGGTTGCCGGCAGCCGGCTCTACAATGAATACCTTGAGCAATATATTTACGCCGAGGAGATGGGCGTCGAAGGCTTCATGTTGAACGAGCACCACAATGCGCCGTTCTGCATGCAGGCCAAGTGCAACATCTTCGCCGCGATCCTCGCCGCGGTGACCAAGAAGGCGAAGATCGTGCTGCTCGGCAACCCGCTGCCTTTGGCAGAAAACCCGGTGCGGCTCGCCGAGGAATTGGCGATGATCGACATGATCTCGCGGGGGCGGCTGGTTTCGGGGTTTGTGCGCGGTGGCGGCCAGGAGCAGCTCGCCAATGGCGTCAGCCCGGCCTACAACCGGGAGCGCTTCGAGGAAGCGCACGACCTGGTCGTCGCCGCCTGGACCCGGCAGGGGCCATTCCGCTGGGAGGGCACCCACTATCAGCACCGCGTCGTCAACCCGTGGGCGGTGCCGTTGCAGAAGCCCTACCCGCGGGTGTGGATCCCGGGCGTGCTGAGCAAGGAGACGATCATCTGGGCGGCCAAGCAGCGCTATCCCTATATCGCACTTAACACCTCGATCGAGGCGACCAAAAACATCTGGAAGCTCTACGATGAGGTCGCGCGCGAGGTTGGCTATGAGGCGGGGCCGCAGAACCGCGGCTATCTGCAGCAGGTCCACGTCTCGGACAGTGAAGAAAAGGCGGAGAAGAACGCCCGCCAGTTCCTGTGGATGCAGGGCGAGTTCACCGGCCTTGCCCATCCGGTATGGTCGAACCCGGCCGGCTATTTCTCGCCCGAGTTTCGGCGGAATTTTGTCGAGTTTGCGGTAGGACGGGCGGAGAGCCCGCGCGGCCGGCCCACCTTCGAAAAGCAGGTCGCTGATGGGCGGGTCATCTTTGGCACGCCGAAAACGGTCATCCCGAAGCTGCGGCGCGTGCTCGAGGAGACCCGGCCCAGCATCTATGGCTTGTGGGGCAATGACGGCAACGTCAGCAACGAAGACGCGCGGACCTGCATCCGCCTGCTCGGCCAGGAAGTCATGCCGGCGATGCGCGAATACGGCAAGGAATTGGGCCTGACCGACCCGTTCGAAGCCGACGCCCCGGTGCACCTGCGCTATTCGACCGACATCAAGCAAATGCCGCAGGCCGCGGAATAGCGTAGTCGCGGGCGCGGGCCCTTTCGCCCGCAACCCCGACGTGGCCCGCTCCGCCGAATAGCCGGCGATAAGTGGGCGGGACTGCGCTATTTGTTGAAGACGCTGCGCGAGTACAAGAGCGGGGCCCGGCGCGGTTATGACGCGACGATGGCCGAGGTACTGCAGCCGGTCGACGACGCGCAAATCGTCGAATTGGCCCATTGTCTGGCGCGTCTGCGCTGAGCGCTGGCGCGGTCGCCCCGCTGTGCCTGTCTTGGAGGGGCGTGATCAGGCCTCCTCGGCTTTTGGAAGGCCAATGCCACGACCTGATGAATTAGCTTGAACAAGGGTTGCGGGAGCGAAGCGGGTCATTTCGGCTATCTGTCGCCACCCTGATACAAGTCCTGTTAAATCACCCGGACGATGCCAGTGGTCGACAAGCCCTGTTGGCGATCCTATGATCTCTTGCGGTGAGCAAAGACCGCGGCCGCGAGCGCCGAGCGGAGGAGAGGCTAGGATGAGAAACGGTTACCGTGCTTACGATTCCGACACTCATGTCAATCCCGCCGCCGAAGTGCTGGATCGCTATGTCGATCCGGCCTTTCGCGCGAGGCTCCCGGAGCTGGAGCCGTATCGCCTGCCGAGCGGTCAGGGAGTGGGGGGCGGTGCCCCGATGCACCAATATAGGGTCGGGACCAAATACTACCGCCGCGTCCTCGGCGAAAAGGCGCCGGCCGATACGTTTACCGGACGCGAAACGCAGTGGCGGGGGACAAAGATGCCGCGGCCCGGCATCCAGGACGATCAGCCCGGCAACCGCGTCGCCGACATGGACGAGGAAGGCGTTGACACCCATTTCCTGATCCCAACCTCGTGGCTCAGCGTCGTCGGACTCGATGACCCAGCGCTCGAAGTCGGCATGATCCGCGCCTATCACCGCCACATGTCCGATTTCTGCGCCGATTATCCCGACCGGCTGAAGAGCCTGATCGTCGCCTCGTCGCGCAACGTGCCCGAGGCGGTGCGCGAGATCCGTGAATGGGGCAACTCGAAATGGGCGGTGGCGGTGCTGCCGTTGCTCGCCAAAGACATGCCGGCCGATCACCCGGACCTGTATCCGATCTGGCAGGCGGCCGCCGATCACGATCTGCCGATCGCAAATCACAGCTTCACTTGGAACCCACCTTACTATCCGGGCTACCTCGATCTGTGGGAGAACATCTTTATCGGTCGAGCCGCCGCCCACCCCTGGGGGGCGATGCGGTTTGTCGCCTCGTTCGTCGGCGGCGGGCTCTTTGATCGGTTCCCGACCCTACGCATGGGCGTGCTCGAAGGCGGCTTCGGCTGGCTGCCGTTCTGGGCCAGGCGGCTCGATGAGCAGGCTGTCTATGTCGGCGGCACCGCGCCGTTGAAGCACAAGCCCAGCGAATACATGGCGAGCGGCCGCTTCTTCTGCAGCATCGAGCACCATGAAGGCGAGGACATGTTCGCTCATGTCACTAACTTTTTGGGCGACGGCGTGCTGATGTACGCGTCCGATTACCCGCACTCGGAATGCCAATTCCCGAATTCGGTCGACAACATCCTCGCCTGGCAGAGCCTGAAGGACGACACCAAGAAAAAGCTGCTGTGGGGCAACGCCGCCCGCTTCTTCAAGCAGACCTGACTATCGAAGCGAGGAGCGTCGATCACCGAGGGCGCCAGTTTGGTCAGGCTCGATCATCTGTCTCTGCCGGTCAACGACTGGCAAAAATCGCGCGACTGATACAGCAGCCGTCTTGGCTTCGAAGTAGAATTCGAGATGCCCGACCGCAAAACGGCGGCGATACGCGATGACGCCGACCTGACGATCTTTCTGTATGAATGCGAAGTAACTGTCTGCCCCGGTATCTCATTCACGATTCAAGTAGACGATGTCGAGGCGGCGCACCAGAGGTTGACTGCGGCGGGCGTTTCCTTTGTTCACCCCCCGATGAAAGTGTTTTGGGGTTATGGCGCAGAACTCCGCGATCCCGACGGCTACAGCCTAAGGCTATGGGATCAAAGGTCGATGAAGGAAAAAGGAGAGGGCTGACGCCGCAACTGAGTTTGATGGTTGCTGCGCTTGCAGCTTATCTTTCTCGCCCCGGCAAGGCCGGCGCCCATGGCGAGGAATGGGTACCGGCCTCCACCCAGACGACAAACAGGCGAGCGGCGGCCGCGCTTTGTCTCACGGGGAGCGACGGTTGAACTACGGCAGGTTGTAGCCGATCGCGCTCTCGATCTCGATCGTCTTCTGTACCGCCGGCCGCGCCATCATGCGTTCGAAATGAGCGTCGAGGTTCGGATATTCGCCTGGTGCCGGTGAAGTCGTGGTCTTGAACCGCCAATAGAGACGGAACAGGTGGATGTCGGCGATCGAATAATGGCCGCCGACCGCCCATTCCCTCGATCCCAGCCGCGGGTCTGCGGTTTTGAACACCTCCTTCCACCGTTCGAGACCGATCCGGCGCGCCGGATGCACCGTCGCGGCGATAAACGACATCCACGAAATCGCCTGCGCCTCGGCTTCGATGCCGCCCTGCGGCCATAGGCCCGCCTCGGGATAGCGCTTGGCGAGATAGTAGAGGGTCGCTGCGACCTCGGTCAGCGGGAGCCCGTCAATCAGCAAGGTCGGGACCTTGCCTTCGGGATTGATCGCCAGGTATCCGGGCGCGTGCTGCTCGCGCTTGGCAAACGAGAGCGGTCGGCTTTCGAACGGCACCCCGATCTCGTGCAAGGCGATATGCGTCGCCATCGCGCTCGATCCCGGCGATAGATATAAGGTCAGCATCGGCATTCCCCCTTCGCTTGGTTCAAATGCGTCACCGGGATACCCCATCGGCTGGGGCGAACCGCGGCATGACCTGTTCGCACAACAGCTGCATCGCGCCCACCACGTGCCGATGGGGGATCAGCCCGCCGCAATTCAGTTCGGCAAGGATCCCGCTCAACCCGATCTCCGCCTGTAAAACCTTGAGCTTTTCGGCGATCGTGTCGGGCGTGCCGATCAGCACATTGGCGCCCAACGCGTCCTCATAGCTGCGGGAACGCAAATCGTGAACCCGCCGCATGCGGCGTGCGGCGGTCACCGGATCGACCAGTTTCGCCGCCCCTTCGAGCAAATTCGCCTGCTCGTGACAAAAATGCATGATGCTCTCTTTCGGCTCGCTGCGGGCGCGCTCCTCGGTCTCGGCGATATAGGTCGGGGCCGAGACGAAGACCTGGCCGCGGCCGGGATGGCCGGCCGCCTCCCAGGCGTCGTGGTAGGTGCGGATCTGCGCGGCGAGATCGGACCAGCTGGTATGGCGGACCGAGGCAAAGACCGGCACGCCGCGGCGGCCAATCGCCGGAAAGGTATCGGGCGTGCTGGCGGCGATGCGGATCGGCGGCATCGGCTTCTGGTAGGGTTTCGGGACGAGGCTAACATCCTTGAAATGGTGATAGGCGCCCTCGTACGAAAAGCTTGAGTGGGTCCAGGCCCGTTCGACCACGTCGAGGATCTCGCGAAAGCGGGCCTGGCTCTCGGCATAAGAGACGCCATAGGCTTCGTAAGTCTGCGCCACACCGCTGCGTCCGACGCCAAAGATCAGCCTGCCGTGGCTCAGCTGGTCGACCGTCGCGGCTTCCTCCGCGAGCCGCAATGGATGGCACAACGGCAAGACCTGCACCGCGATCCCGATCTTGATACGCTTGGTGCGCGCGGCGATGGCGCTGGCGATGCTGAGCGGCGCTGACAGCAATGACCGTCGCGGCTCGAAATGGAGTTCGGCCAGCCACATCACGTCTAGCCCCAACCGCTCGGCGGCGTCGACCTGTTCCATGGCCTCGTCGAAGCCCTCGCTCTCGGACCGCCCGGGGAGCGACGGAAACTCGTGGAACATGCCGAATTCCATGTAGTGCTTTCCTTTCAATTACTTAATAGCGGAATGTGCCAATAGTGCGCCAATCAGCGCCGCGCACTACCCAAAACCGCCGTCTCGAAGGCCGCCATGCGGGCGCGCTCGCCGTCGGGTGACCATAGGTACCAAGGGTGAGCGCGATGTTTTCGTGCCCCATCGTGACCTGCAGCCATTTCGAGGTGTAGCCGAATCCGATCATCACCGAGGCGAAGAAATGGCGCAGCGCATGAAAGGTGTATTTCGGCCGCAGGACCTGGTTGCCGTCCGCGTCGTGGTCGACGAGATCGGACAGCGCCAAGCCGGCCGCTATCTGCAGCTTGGCAAAAGCGAGAGACGCCGGATTGCGAAATCGCCCGATCGAGCTCCGTCCGCCCGGGGAAAACGATCTCGGGATGCCCGCAAGCGAGCCGCCAGCGGAGCAATTCCGCGGACACATGCGGTGCACGCGCAATCGTCCGCTGCCCGGCCTTGCTCTTCGGCCGGCCCAGCGCTCCCCGTTGATCAGCGCGCTGCCGCACTGTGACATGCTCGCCGGCGAGGTCGACGTCTTGCCATTGGAGCCCGCGCAACTCGCTTTGCCGCATCCCGGTAAAGGCCGCGGTCGTGATCATGACGTGCAACCTGCCATCCGCGGCAGCGAGGAGTTGGCGAATCTCTTCCGGGGTTGGGATCGAGCGCCCGATGATCAATTGCTCCTGCAGCCGGGCGCGGGGCGCGATCCGCACGCCGCGGGCGACGTTCTGCGCCAGCAAGCCGCGGTGCTGTGCATGATCGAGGATCATACGCAGCACACTGAGCGCCCGGCGGGCGCAGACGCGCGAGAACCGTTTGAGCAGATCATCACGGAAGCTTTCGACCATCGGCCGGGTCAGCCGGGCGAAGCGGGTTTCACCAAGCAGCGGCTCGATCGCCAACCGCACCATTTGCCCATAGGTGCGCTGCGAGCCGCGCTCCGGGCGCTCGGCGGCCGCGCGCTGCAGCCATAGGGCGCCCGCCTCTTTTACCGTGATCCGCGAACTGTCGGGGGTATGAATACCATCGCGAACCTCGCTGCGCGTCTGCAACAGCCAGCTATCGGCGGCGCACTTGGTGGCGAACTGCTTGCGGTGCCGCTCGCCATATTGATCGAAATAGTCGGCGAGCCAAGCCATCTGCGGCTCGCCCTTGCCGGTAATCCAGGTGCGCTTACGTACCGTGCCAGCCATTGCTGCGGCCCCTTCGCGTGCGGTGGTCAGAGACGGCGCTTGTCCCTTCCCGGCGGCGCCGTTTCGCGTGTATGTGACCGCGGCGGTGGAATTTCAAGGATTACCGAGATCGAGCAGGCTGGCAACGCGCGCGATGGGTTCAAGGCTGCCGCACCCAGGGGGCTGATCAGTCCGAGTGCTTCCGCCCGCGCCGCCGGGACGGAGCCAGCGGGTCGTAGAGCGTGTCGAACCCGTAGGCCGACCCTCATGTGTGGACCGGCTGCCGTTCGCAAGTGAGGGGTGCTGTCGGAAGTCGCTGATATGTATCCGGCCTGCTGATCGGCGCGCGGGCCGTGGCCTTGATGGGAATACGCACGCACCTTTGATCTCATTAGCGGACAGACTGCCGCGCAGCCATTAGGGTCGCCAGATTCAGGGTGCGTCTATCGATCCGTTCCATGCATCTCCTCAATCGCGAGCTCGATCGAGACGGCGGCTAGATTGCCGCGGTCTCGAGGTGGGTATCGAAAGCCTTGTCGTTGCGCAGCACGCTCCAGGCGATGCGGGCGAGCTTGTTGGCCAATGCAACAGCGAGCTTGTTTCTGTGCAACCGCTCGGACGCAGAGTTGAGCCACGAGCCGACGCTATACCGGGCCCAGTTGTGCGGGCGCATCAGAAGAACCTTTGCTGCCTGGATTAGCAGCGTGCGCAGATACTTGCTGCCCCGCTTGGAAATGCGGCCAAGGATAGACCGGCCGCCGGTGCTGTATTGTCGCGGCACGAGACCTAGCCAGGCGGCAAAATCGCGCCCGCGCTCGAAAGCCTCGCCGCTGCCGATCGCCGCCACCATGGCGGTCGAGATCAGCGGCCCGATCCCGGGGACACTCATCAACTGGCGGCACTTGGCTTCGGCCCGGCTGAGGGCTTCAATCTCGCCGGTGACGGTCTCGATACGCTCGTCCAGGCAGCACCAGTCTTCATAAAGACCGCGGATCAGTCTGACCGTTCGGGGCGAAATCTCGTCCTTTCGGTTCTCCAATATCGCGAAGAGCGAATTGCGGAGGGCGCGCGGGCCGGTCCTGACGGCGATGCCTTGCTCGATCAGAAAGGCGCGAATTTGATTGATCGTCGCTGTTCGCCGGGAGACCAATCGCGACCGCACCCGGTGGCAAGCCTGCAGGTCCAGCTGATCCTGGCTCTTCTCTTGGACAAACCGCAGGTTCGGTCGCAACGCCGCTTCGGCAATTGCCTCGGCATCGTTGTAGTCGTTCTTTTGCCCTTTCACGAAGGGCTTGACGTAGATCGCCGGGGTAATCCGCGGCTCGTGTCCCAACCCACGCAGCGTCCTGCTGACATAGTGCGCGCTCAGGCAGGCTTCCATGCCGACGATGCACGGCGGCAGCTTCTCGAAGGCGTCTTTGAGAGCCAGTCGCCTGATCCTCCTGCGGAGGGCAATCTTCCCATCGGCGGCAAGCCTGACGAGGTGAAACACGTCCTTGCCGATATCGACGCCGACGACCATCGGTGACGATATGTTGGACTCTGTCCGGGGCTTCATGGCTGCTTCTCCTGCTCAACGTTGCTAACCATCAAAGGCTAGCCCAGCTGGGAAAGCAGCCGGTCCATCCCATTCACGGTCATTCGGGGCGGCGATAACGGGTAATCGGGCGGCGCGTTCACGCGAAAAAGCTTGTCGGTGCGTCGCCGGATTCGATTCGGAGCATCAGAACGCCGAGCCTGGTGAACAGCCGCTTTCGGCACGTCAGAATAATAATCTGCGTCCGCTCCGCAGCGCGTGTCATGATGTCGAACATGTGTTCAATGCGGTCGTCGTCAGAAAAGACTAGGGCGTGTCGTCAATTGTTGCAGGAGCACCCGTAATGCGAGTCACCGAGGCAGACGAGTATAGTAAAAAGAGTCTACCCGGCGAACATTTTAAGTGATTCATGGAGAGTTGGCTTGGAACAAGGCTGACCCATGACCCGGTATGGCTTGCGTGATGATCAGTGGGAGCGGATCAAGGACTTGCTTCCGGGGAAGCCCGGCGATGTTGGCGTAACCGCGCACGACAATCGCCGGTTTGTCGAGGCGGTGCTGTACCGATATCGGGCCGGCATCGCGTGGCGCGACCTGGCGGAGCGCTTTGGCGGCTGGAAGAACACGCACCGGCGGTTCAGCCGCTGGGCCAACAACGGGGTGTGGCAGCGGGTGTTTGAGCATCTGGCCGCCGATGCCGACAACCAATACGCGATGATCGACAGCACCATCGTGCGGGCTCACCAGCACAGCGCTGGCGCGCCCAAAAAAGATGAGACGCAAGCCATCGGCCGCAGCCGCGGCGGGCTGAGCACGAAAATCCATGCCCTGGTCGACGCTCTGGGCCGGCCATTGGCTCTCGTGCTCACCCCGGGATAGGCGCATGATCTGCTCGGCGCCGACGTGCTGTTGCCGCAGATGAGCGCCACTCTGCTGATCGCCGACCGCGCCTTTGATGCCGATAAACGGGTCCTCCACCCATTGGCAGCAGCCGGCAAATCAGCCGTCATCCCGCCCCGGTCAAACCGCCTGAACCCGCGCGAATTTGACCGCGAACGCTACAAAGGCGCGCCACCTGATCGAAAACTTCTTCTGCAGGCTCAAGCAGTTCCGCGCCATCGCCACCCGCTACGACAAAACCGCCACAAATTTCCTCGCCGCCGTCTTCCTCGCCAGCGCTACAATCTGGCTCAATTGACGACACACCCTAGTTCTCCCCGGAGACATCGAGACATCCGGATTTATGCGGGACCTTCGCCCCGCCGCCGGCGAGGTTTAAGGCCTGGAACGAAAGTGCGACGCTGCCGTCGGAACTAAATAGCGAGCAGCGTCAGATGACCTCTTCCTCGGCAGTCGCTGCATCGACCACCTGGAACCGCGCACGCGCGGAGGACGCCGGCAAGCAGGGCATCAATCGCCTTTGACGGGTGGTATAATAACTTCTTTGAAATTTATGCCAGGGCAAACCTCGTATCGGTGAGCTGATAGTCACCGTTGACGGTCAGTTCGACCCAACCCTGTTGCTCGGCGTATTCAATACCAATGCTGAGATCGGCGTCCCGCCAAGGGGACGTCGAAAATCCTCTGACCAGGTTCTGCAGACTTAGGACATCCCCTGGCCGTGAATTAAGCCTATACGCGAAGATTCCGAGGATATTCTTCGCGACGTCCTCGGCTTTCGGTAACGTCGCCATGTCGACCCTCCTCGAAGAATACGAGTCCGTCCGATATATCCTTGGCGGCACGTCTATAGCAGCGTGCCTCGGCCATTTTTCCGAGCAGAAACGCTACGAGTGTACCAACGATGATTTTCATCACGTTGCCTCGCATGCCCCGAATTCAGGCGAAGTATGACGGTATTGCTAAAAATCCGCGCCCGATAGAATCGGAATCTACTCATGCGTAGGGATGGCGCAGGATGGTATGGGAGCCGGCGGGCGAGGCTTAAACCCCATCTGCCATTCGAGGCGGCGTAGTGACGCTGCCCGCCCCCAACCCGCAAGACAGTGGTAGCCGCTCGGCGATATCTAAGTAATTTCCCAGTCTAGCGCAGTCGTCTGCTATCATGATACGGTAGATTTTGCGGCCTAAAGCAAGTATCTACGGGATTAGTAAGTAATGGATCAAGGGCTCGATCAGGGAGACCATCGGCAGGATGATCGGCGTTACCGAGCTTCAGTCCGATGGCAAGGTCGACGAGGTTGAGGGCAAGATCCAAAACGCGGTCGGCGGTCTCAAGGACGCCCCGCAGAAGTAAGGGCTGCGGACACTTGATTTGGTCGATCGGCCGTCCAAACCGGAGACGGGAGATGCCTGACCGCATATGGCGTTCACGTTTGTATGTGCCCATCCGACAGCACCGTTTGAAGGACGCGACGATGCCCTGGTAGGAGGACAAAATGAATGACATCGACAAACGAGAAGTTGTGGCCCTTTTAAACCGCATCTTGGAATCTGAACTGGCTGATGTTGTACAGTATACGCACTTATTCGCTTCTTGTGTTCGGCTACCATCGCATTCCCATCGTGTCATGGTTGCGAGAACAAGCCAACGAATCTCTCAGTGTCCGACCAAAAAAGAGAGTTGAGTGATTTCAATGTGTTGCGCTACCCGTAGTGTGTTATAATTCACAGGGCACAACATGTGGGTCGAAACCACTCGACCGCAGAATGATCGGAAGGGTTTTGAGCTACGCAAGCGATGTGACGGACGCGGAATGGGCGCTGATCGCGCCGCGGCTGCCGCCCCGGCACCAGCGAGGACGCCCGCGGGAGACCGAATTGCACAGCGTTGTCAATGCCTTGTTCTACATGATCCGGACCGTCTGCCAGTGGCGGCAGTTGCCGCGTGAGTTCCCGCCCTACGCAACCGTGCAGTATTATTTCTATGCTTGGCGCGACCAAGGCGTGTTGCAGACGACCGAGCTTCTGCTCGAAGCACGGCAACCGGCGGGACGGGAGGCGAGCCCATCGGCCGGGGTCATCGACAGCCGGTCCGTTAAGACCACCGAGAGCGACGGCCCACGCGGTGGAGCCTGTCCTCGGGCGCGGCACAGCCGCGACCCGCGGGATGCGGCCAAGAAGGTCAAGGGGCGCAAGCGCCACATCGTCACCGAGACCGCCGGGATGATGATCGGTGCTGCGATCCACCCCGCCGATGTGCAAGACCGCGACGGGGCGAGGATCGTCATCGAGGCCATCCACGATCTCTTCCCCTGGCTGCGGCATCTCTTCCCCTGGCTGCGGCATCTCTTCGCCGACAGCGCCTATTCCGGAGATAAGCTCCTCAAAGCACTCGCCAAATTCGGCCGCTGGAGCATCGAAATCGTCAAGCGCGTGGCCGACACCGTCGGCTTCGAAGTCCTCCCGCGCCGCTGGGTGGTCGAACGGACCTTCGCCTGGCTCAATCGCAACCGCCGACTTGCCAAGGACCTCGAAGCCTCCATCGCCAGCGCCAAAGGCTGGGTCTACCTCGCTTCCATACAACTTCTTATTAGGCGAATGGCACGCTTATGATACAATCGTTGCGATTCTCAGTCGGATACTGACGAGCGCGTCCGAGTTTGCCGCAATCAGCGATGCCTGCGGGTGGCTGACTTCCGGCCTGAACGCAGCAAGCTGAAGCAGAAGCGGATTGGGGATGGAACATGGTCGAGAAGCGAACCATGTTCGCACAGCCGAGGCGGTTTGCGGGTGGCAACGGCAGTGCTGTCGGAACGCACCCTGCTTTCCGGCATCTGTTACGCTCCCTGATTGCTGCTGCAGTCCTGCTCATCTTCGTCCTCGGTATCATCACTGGCTTTTTAAAGAAATGGCTATGGATGCGGCAGCTCGACTACACCGGGATCTTTTGGACGCTGCTGTCGGTTCAGTGGGCGATGTTTTGCTCGGCGTTCGCCTTCACCTTTTTGTTCCTTTGGATCAATCTGCGTCAGGCTGTCCGAAACAGTGTTGCTCTGCGCGCTGACGATCACGCACGGGGACCTGCCCTTTTTATCCGGAGCTGATCGGGTCCCGCAGCCCGGCGTCGATTTCTCTCCCCGGCTCTTGAGGTTGGCCGTTTTCCTGGCCAGTGCCTGCATCGCCCTGTTCTTCGCGATTGGTTTCTACGCGAATTGGGGTATCTTCCTACGCTTTCTTTACGACGGATCCATTCGGAGTAGCTGATCCGCTGTTCGGGGTCGATGTCGGGTTCTATGTTTTTCATCTCCCCTTCTATGAGATGTTGCAAACCAGCCTGATGTTACTGACGGTCTTGGCACTCGCGGCCGTCCTTCTAACCTACGTATTCTTCGGATTACTGTGGTTCAGCGGTGGCGGGAAGATCGTTGCACGCGTCAAGGCCACCTCCCATCTATCCGTTCTTCTGTTGATTCTGGTTGCCAATTGGATTCGGGCTCTACCTCGATCACTATAACCTCGTCTACTCTGCCCTTGGCATCGTCTATGGAGCCGGCTTCGCGGCTGATCATGTGACGAGGATCGCCCTGTGGGTCACGGTCGCCGTCTCGGCAGCGGCGTGTGCGCTGCTCGTGTTCAATTTCTTCCGCCCGCGCTTCACAGCACTGCTCGTAGGATTCGGCGTCTACGTGGCCCTCTATGTCGTCGGGGTCCCCGTCGTCGTTGAAAAATTCTTTGTGCAGCCGAGCGAACTGGCGCTCGAGACCCTATCTGAAGAACTACATCGCGTTTACTCGCAAGGCCTACCAGCTCGACGCCATCAAGGAAACTTCGTACCCGGCGCTGACTGACCTGACGCCCGCGGTACTCGCAAAGAATGAAGACACCATCCAGAACATTCGCCTATGGGACGCCCGGCCGCTGCTACAGACCTATCAGCGGACCCAGGCGATCCGCCTCTACTATCAGTTCTACAATGTCGCTGTTGATCGTTACCACCTCTCGGACGGCTACCATCAGGTGATGCTTGCCGCCCGCCATCGGCGGGCATTTCCCGGCGTTTTCAAGGATCTGGATCAGCTATCGCCGGACCTGAAAAAGCACCTGCGCTACCCGGAGAATCTCTTCGCCATCCAGACCGACCAGTACAAAATCTTTCATATTACGGATCCTCAGGTCTTCTACCACCGCGAGGATCTGTGGGTGTCGCCCAAGGAGACGTATGGGGGCCAGTCGGTGCCGATGGAACCCTATTACATCTTGATGAAGCTCCCCGGAAGCGACCAGCTTGAATACCTGATGGCGCCGTTCACCCCGCAAAACCGGGACAACATGATCTCCTGGATGGCGGCGAGGTGCGATTTCCCCGAATACGGGAAGACGCTCTTCTACCAGCTTCCCAAGGAAAAGCTGATTTACGGGCCGAACCAAATCGAGGCGATGATCAATCAGAACACCACCATTTCCCAGCAGCTGACCCTCTGGGACCAGCTAGGGTCGAGGGTGATTCGCGGGAAGCTGATCGTGACCCCGATCGAGAACTCGTTCCTCTACATCGTGCCAGTGTACCTGCAAGCCGAAGCACGAACTTTCCGCAGCTAGAGCGCTTCATTGCGGTTGCGGCCGACAAGGTTGTGATGGAGCCCACGCTTGAGGAGGCGCTCACCGACCTTTTCGGCACGCAGCAACCCGTGGAACCCCTGGAAGGATCGTCGCAGCCGCCTACCCTCGTCCGGCAGCGGTCGCCTTGGCGCAGGCGCCAACGCAGCTTGATGACGCCCGAAAGGCAATGCAGCAAGGGGACTGGGCAAAATTCGGAACGGCGATGGAGGGTCTCGAGCACCAGCTGGCTGGGCAGACGGCACGGTAAAAGTCGCCGCTGCGGGATTATTTCGCTTAGCGTTAGAGGTGCAATTGTCGGTCGATCGTTCAACAAGAGCCTCGCGGATCCTAGGGCGCGCGGGCTGGCCGCTACTCGGTATCCTCTTAGCAGGTCTTCCCGCCATCGCCCTTGCCGCCGCGGCAAATAAGCCCAGCCCAATAGACAGGGGCCAATATATCACACGTCTCGCCGACGGGGGGCTTGTCACACCCGAACTGGCGACATGCCCTTCGCCAGCGGGCTGACGATGAGCGCTGACGATGAGCGCCCCTCGATACCTTGACGCCGCCGAACATCACGGCGGACCCTGACACCGGGATCGGCCACTAGAGCGATGAGGAATTCTAGAGTGGGGTGACCGATGGGATCGATCGCCATAGCGGAGTACCGCTACCCTGCCATGCCCGTCACGTCCTACCCCAAGATGACGCGAAAGCGACGTCTGGCCATCAAGGCCTATCTGTTCTCCCTGAAGCCGGTTTATGTACCACGGGCGCCGAACGACATGGCGTTCCCGTTCGAGATCCACTGGACGCTGGTCGTATGGCGCGAACTGTACTTCCATCCCGGAGGCTACCAGCCCGACCTGAACCGTGCCGGCCAGTGGAACCGGGGCGCCTCCATCGTCGAGGGTACCGGACATTGCGGTGAATACCCTTCGCCGCGCAACATTTTCGACGCTACCGAGACGCAGCACAGCCTCGCGGGCGGAGAGGTCGACAAATGGCTGGCGCCAGAGATATCGGCCGATCCGCGCTGGGGCGTCGGCGACCGGTCGACGAGTGACATTGTTACCTTCCTCAAGACCGGCGCGCAAAAGAGGAGGGCGTCGCCTTCGGACCCATGCCGGAGGTGGTCCACGACAGCCTGCGCTATGCCTCGCTCACCGATCTGCAGTCGATAGCCATTTTCTTAAAATCGGGGCTCGAGCGGATGCGCAGGCCGCCGTCCTGCAGCTTGCCTCGCTTATCGTGTTCAGCGGCTTCCTCTACCAGCGCGGCGCGGCGCATTCCCGCGATCCGCGCAAGGCAAAACGCGAAAATTGGTGGGGCATCCCTGTGTCTGCGCCTGATCGAGTACTTTTTCCCGCAGTAGGCCTTGCCACAATGCTCCCCCACGACCTTGCCCAGGCAGATTTCGGTTCGCTTCTGCTCAATGGCTTTCCCGGATTTCGGCGCTTCACCTTAATCGGCCAAGGCCGCATCATAATCGCTCGCATAGGAGCGGCTCCTCTAGACGGAGCTATTTGAATTAACGTGCTTTAGCGTGGTCACGGATTGGCACCCTCCGCGCTCGGAACAACCTTGACCTCGAGCGGGGCGTATTGTTTGAGCGTGTCGACCGCCAGCTCGACCAGCTCATCGGTCAACGCCTGGACGCAAATCAGCGTTTCTCCGTTACGGATATATTTCATAAAACTATTTCGGAAATCGCCGAGCATCACCGGGCCGAGGAACGACGCTTCGAGCTCGGGCTCCATCGTCGATGGGATCGGGCCGATTTCTCTTAGCACTTTGAGGAAGATATCGCTGGTTGGCATTCCCTCGGTCTTGAGGCGATTACAGGCGTCCTCGGCGATGCCCTCAGAACTCGAACAACCCGACAACAATTCTCGGCGCCATTGAGCCCTCCTGGAAATCCGCGAACTCGATGCTGCCGGCGCGGTTCACCGGCGAGAAGTCGTATTGATACCGCCGATAGTTCGTGCCCGGCAGGCTCGGAAACTACTTATACGCGGGCAATGCGCCCTTTGAATGGCCTCTTGCGGGTTGAAGCCACGTTGTCTAGCGCAAAGATCGGGGTGAGGGACGTTCGCACCGTCACGTGAGTGCCGGGAAGCTGACGATGTGGGTAGGTTGGATCCAGTCCGACTGGTGCCCTACGTCTCTCCAGGCACCTCACTCTCCTCGACAGCCTGAAATGCGCGCGACTCTCCTTGTGGGACGAGGAGCGGCGGCTGTTGGTGCCGTTCGCCATGCCCTACGGCGCCATGGGCCATCTCGATCAAGCGTGCGGCGATCGTCACGGGGTCCGGATGCGGCGATGGTTCGTCAGGCAGCTCCGCAATCAGTGACGCCAGCCGCTGCGTCGCAGTTTCCCCCGGCAACCCAGCTAATTTGGCGGTCTCCTGTCAAGGGTCGATACCCATCCGCGTGACGCCGACAGAACGCTGAGCAGCACTCCGTTTTTCTGTGCACGGATCGAGGCGTATAGAAAATTGTCGAACTCGGGTCCAAGGCGAGAAGCCGAAGGGACTCGCGAAACTCCGGGTTCTCGGGCGAAGCATTCGCGCATGCGATAGTTCGGTATCTTGCTGCAGACGTGATGGATGTGGTGGAAGCCGATGTAGCCGGTCAGCCAATGCAGCACGGCAGGCAGATCGTAGAATGAGCTGCCGTTCAACGCTGCCGTACGGAAATTTCAATCCGGGTCGGATGCCCAATAGGCGTGCTCGAACTGGTGCTGGATATTGAACAGCCATGTGCCGATCGAGGCGGCCAGCAGGAACATCGGCAGATATCCGAGCATCAAGGCGCGCCCGCCCACCGTCAGCAGCAGCATGACGATCGCCGCGAGGGCCGCGTTCATCCCGAGAATGCTGCCGCAGATTTTCCGATGCCGAAACGGGCTGACGGTCGGAATCCGATGATGGGTGGCGAACAGAAAGATCGGGCCCAAGCCATACAGCACCATTGGATGTCGATACGCCCGATACCGAAGCCGCCACGGCAACGAAGGCGACCGATATTCGCGTACGGTGAGCGTCCTGACATCGCCGGCGCCACGCTGGTCGAGATTGCCGGAGTTCGCATCATGGATGGCGTGGCTCTTGCGCCAGCAGGCGTAGGGCGCCACGATCTCACGCCACGGGCGCGAAGGAAGAAAATTCATCGTCCTCGCTTGGTCGTGGCCTTTTTGCAGCTGAGCACTTCAGATCTCATTTTTCGAGCTGCTCTCGAATCGTCAGCAATTCCTGCTGGCGCTCAGCGCTCGTTTTTGGGTAAGTCATGTTGAGTCCCTCGAGCGTATCGAGGACAATTTGGGAAACGATCAGCCGAGCGTTCTCTTTGTCGTCGGCGGGAACGACATACCAGGGCACATCGCTGGTGCTTGTCGCACTGACGCATTCCTCATAAGCCGTCATATAGTGGTCCCAGAATTTCCGCTCCTCGATGTCCGCAAGGCTGAATTTCCAATTCTTTTCCGGCTCATCGATGCGTTCGAGGAAACGCTTTCGCTGCTCCTCCTTCGAGAGGTGGAGGTAGAACTTGATGACGCGGGTGCCGTTGGCATGGAGGTGTCTCTCCAAATCGACGATCGAACGATACCGGTCGTGCCAGACCGCCTTCTCGACGAGCAAGGCGTCCGGAAGCCCTTCGCTGCGGAGAATCTCGGGATGCACGCGGGCGATCAGCACCTCCTCGTAATAGGATCGGTTGAAGATCCCGATCCGCCCGCGTTCGGGCAGATCGCGAGTGGTACGCCACAGAAAATCGTGTAGCAATTCGGTAGCGCTGGGATGTTTGAAGCTGAACACTTGGCAGCCCTGCGGGTTGACCCCGGACATCACATGCCTGATGGCGCCGTCTTTTCCCGCCGCATCCATCGCCTGAAAGATCAGCAGGACCGCATAGCGGTTGGATGCGTAGTGAAGCCGCTGCAGCGCGCTCAGTTGCGCAACGTGCTCTTCCAGCAGTTCTTTATAGTGCTTCTTCGACTTGTACACGGGCTTCACGTTCGTCGGCCACTTGCGGAGATTGACCTCGTCTCCTTCCGGTACGCGGAAATCGTTTGAACTGATTTTCATTTCGATCCTCTCGGCGATCCCCGCCGCTGGGCCGGTCGGTTCACCTTCGCGGCGGCCTTGGCGCTCATATCGTTCGTTAGTTCACTCGGCGGCCTGCGGCGTCACATCGGCCGGCGTCTTGGCTTTGGCGTCCGGCTCAGGCTTGGCTTTGGGCCCGGCCTTCAACGCAGTCTGAGCTTCGGCTCTGGGTTCAGGCGCCTTCGCGGCCGTGGTGGGCGCCTCAGCCTGGGTGATAGCCGCGGCGATGATACGCCCGGCATCCTCCGGGTCTTTGACGAGGCCCGCTACGAGGAGGTCACCGAGCGACGTATTGAGCAGTGTCGCGAGCTCGGCTTTGGCATCTGGCTTCGGCTCAGCTTCGGGCTTGGCCTTGGCCGCAGACTCGGGCTCGAGCTTGGCCACCGGCTGAGGTTTGGCGTCAGGCTGGGCCTCGGCCTTGACGTCGGGCCTGGCTTCGGATTTGGCCTCGGCGGGGTTCGTCGTCTGCTCGGCGTCGGGCTCCGGTTCGGCCTTGGCTTCGGGTTTGGGTTCGGCCTCGGCTTCGGGTTTGGGTTCGGCCTTGGCTTTGGCCTTGGCTTCGGGCTTGGGCGCGGCTTTGGCTTCGGGCTTAGCCTCGGATTTAACAGTATCGAGAACTTTATAAGCGAGCAGCTTGACCGGGTCGGTCACCAGGAACCAAGCGAAGGCATAACCCCAAACCATCCCCGCATACTTCCAGCCAAGCGGCGTCACGAGCCAGGCGCCATAGACCGCAACCAGCGTTGCCACGGCCTGAGTCCCGCATACCGCCGCCAACAGGATCCACGCCGGGCGGGTGGACCACCACGGGCCGCGTGTGCGGGTCTGGAAGATCGTCAGATGCCCGGCGACCGACAGCATCAGATACATCATCGTCTGGAGTTGCGGATGGCCGAGGTGAAAGACGCGGTCGCCAAGGAAAAACAGGCCAAACGAGGCGATCGGGCCGACAAGACCCAGCACCGTGGCAATCCCCAGAACCAGGCGCATGTTCCAGGCTTCGGGCTGGTCCCTGTAGCGGACATTGTCATAGGCAATGGAGAGGATCGCGCCGTCGTTGAGCAACGCCAGCATCACGATCATGATCGCGGTCAGCGGATAAAAGTTGAAGATGACAATCGCCAAGGTCATGAACAGTAGTACGCGCAATGTCTCGGCGATGCGGTACATCGCGTAGCTGTTCATCCGCTGGAAGATCTTCCGGCTCTCCTTGATCGCATCGATGATCACCGATAGGCCCGGAGCCACCAGCACGATGGAGGCTGCGGCACGCGCCGCGTCGGTTGCGCCGGAAACAGCGAAGCCGCAATCGGCCTTCTTCAGTGCGGGGGCGTCGTTCACCCCGTCGCCGGTCATGCCGACGATGTGGCCGTGCTTCTGCAGCACGTCGACGATGTGGAATTTGTGCTCCGGGAATACCTGGGCGAAGCCGTCGGCCTCCTCGATCGACTTGGTTACCGCCGCGGTCTCCTCGGTCTTCGAGTCACCGAGGGTGGCGCCGTCGAGAATGTTGGTGCCCATCCCGAGGGTCTTAGCCGTCTCCCTGGCGATCGCCAGGGCATCGCCTGTCACCATCTTGATCTTGACGCCCATCTGGGCCGCGGTCGCGACGGTGGATTTGGCATCGTCACGCGGCGGATCGAACAGCGGCAGCACGCCGAGAAGCTGCCACTTCGCATCGCCATCCGCCCGGGCCACACCAAGCGCACGAAAGCCGCGAGCGGCGAAATCGTTGACGGCCTTGTCGACCGCGGGCTTGACCTGTCCGACATTGGCCGATAACGCCAAGATCACCTGGGGCGCGCCCTTGGTTACCTTGAACACCTTGCCGTCCGGTCCCTTGACGGCGGCTTCGGTGCGTTTGTGCACCGGATCGAACGGCTGGAAATGCGTGACCTGAAACGGCTTGAGCGCCTGTTTGTCCTTCAGACCGCCCAGAACGGCGAGGTCGATCGTGTCATCATTCTCCGCTCGCGAGGCCAGCGCGCCGGCGAGGATGACCTGGTCGGCGGTGATCTTATCGAGGCAGAATGGCTCACCCAAGGTCAGCTTGTTTTGGGTCAAGGTGCCGGTCTTATCGGCGCACAGCACGTCGACGCCGGCCAATTCCTCGATGGCGACCAGCTTGCTTACGATTGCCTGCTTCTTCGCGAGCAGCCGGGCGCCGACTGCCATCGTGACCGACAGCACCGTCGGCATCGCCACCGGGATCGCCGCCACCGTCAGCACCAGGGCGAACTGCAACACCGTAAGGACCGGCTCGCCGCGATAGATGCCCATGGCGATGATCACCGCCACCATGGCCACCGCCAGCAAGATCAGGTAGTTGCCGATCTTCAGCACCGCCTTCTGGAAATGGCTGACGGTAACGGCCGTCTCCACCAGTTCGGCGGTCTTGCCGAAATAGGTTTTTCCACCCGTCGCATAGACCAGCGCCCCGATCTCGCCGCGACGGATGATCGACCCGGAGAATACCGCGTCGCCGGACTTGCATGTTTTGGGCAATGATTCGCCCGTGAGCGCGGCCTGATCGACGGACACCTCGTCGCCGTCCAGCAAGCGCGCATCCGCCGGCACGATGTCGCCGAGGCGCAGGCGTATGACGTCTCCTGGCACCAGTTCCCGCGCCGCCGGGGTGATCCATTTGCCATCCCGCTTGACCCGGGCCTTGATCGCCAGCCTGGCCTTGAGCGCATCGATGGCGTTGCCCGCCTGGCGTTCTTCCCAGAAGCCGATGGTGGCGTTGGCTACCAGCAATAGCAGGATGATGAAGAAATCGGGCCAGTGCCGGACGATGCCCGACAGCACGACCGCCACTTCGATCATCCACGGGATCGGGCCCCAGAAGTAGGAGAGGAATTTCAGGAGCGCATTGGTCTTCTTCTCCGCGATCTCGTTGGGCCCATATTGGGTCAGCCGCTTCTGCGCCTCGGCTTGGCTGAGGCCGTCCGGCGACGACCCCAATTTCTTCTCGACCTCCGCCATGGGCAGAGTTTTCAAATCGTCCTTCGCATCGGGCTTCGAGGTCGGCTTCGATCAGGGAGCCTTGGCCTGGTCGGTATCGGGTTTCATCGGGAACTCTTTCCGTATCGCTTTGCCGCCGCAGGTATCGTGAACTGCGGGATACCAGTTGTCGCGCTCATGTCCGTGTCCATCGCGGCATCGTATTCGCCCCGGCGCGCCGCCTGGTTGCACCGGGCTCGATGCGACAGAGCTTGCTGTGCCGCTAATACGTGGGCGCCCTCGCCTCGCCAAATCTCCAAAGCCGGCTGCTGGATGGCGCGAGCAAACGAAAACGCCAGCGCCCAGGGCAGTCGCGACTTGAATCTGACATTCATGGCGTTCAATCGGGCCGAGGCCAGTTTGGCGGGTTGGCCACCCGACAGAAACGCAATCCCCGGAACGGCGGCGGGGACAGCCCGCAACAGACATCTCACCGTGGCGTCGGCCACCTCGTCCACCGCTTCTTTCCGGGGGCAGGCCAATCCCGGAAGCACCATGTTGGGCTTCAGGATCATGCCCTCCAGCATCACTCGTTGTGCGTAAAGCTGGGTGAAGACCGTGCGCAGGACTTTCTCTGTTACGTCGAAGCACCGCTCCAACATCATGCTCGCCTTCCATCAGCACTTCCGGCTCGACGATGGGGACCAGTCCGGCTTCCTGGCACAACGCGGCATAGCGAGCCAATGCCTGCGCGTTGGCCTCGATGCAACCCCGGCTGGGAATGCCATCACCGATGGTGATCACCGCGCGCCACTTGGCAAAGCGGGCGCCCATTCGGGAATATTCCTCGAGGCGCTCGCGCAATCCGTCCAGACCTTCTGTTATTCTTCTCTCCAGGATGACCCGCCATGTCCTTGGCGCCGGTATCGACCTTTGATGCCGGGGATGATGCCTGCGTCGGCGATGACCTTGACAAACGGAGTGCCATCTTTCTTCCGCTGACGGATCGTCTCGTCGTAGAGGATCACGCCACTGATGCACTCGGCGAGACCGGGCGTCGTCACAATCAACTCCCGATAGGCACGCCGGGCCTCCTCGGTCTGCGGAATCCCGCGCGCGGCAAACCGTCTGTTGCAGGTAGGCGTGCTTTCATCCATCGCCAGCAGGCCCTTGTCATCGGCGACCAATGCCCTGGCGGTGCCGATGAGGTCTTGCGCAGTCACGTGGGATTGCCCCACTTCCAGTTCTGGATTTCCGGCAGGTCCTGGCCGTGCTTGTCGATGTAGTGCTTGTGCTCGATCAGCTTGTCCTGGACCATCTGCTTCAGGTAGGCGCCCTTGGTGCCCAGATGCGGCAGCCGATCGACCACGTCCTGCACCAGGTGGAAGCGGTCGAGGTCGTTCTGCACCCGCATGTCGAAGGCGGTCGTGATCGTGCCTTCTTCCTTGTAGCCGCGGACGTGCAGGTTGCGGTTGGTCCGGCGATAGGTCAGCCGGTGAACCACCGAGGTGTATCCGTGGAAGCCGAAGATGATGTGCTTGTCCTTGGTAAAGAGCGAATCGTAGTCGGTCTCGCTCAGCCCGTGCGGGTGCTCGCTGGCGGACTGCAATTTCATCAGATCGACGACATTGATCACCCGGATCTTCAAATCGGGCAGATGCTGGCGAAGGATCGAAACCGCGGCCAGGATCTCCAGGGTCGGAGTGTCGCCGCAGCAGGCCATCACCACGTCCGGCTCGGCGTTTTGGTCGTTGCTGGCCCATTGCCAGATGCCGATGCCTTCCGTGCAGTGCACGGCCGCTTCGTCCATCGTCAGCCATTGCGGCAGCGCGTGCTTGCCGGCGACCACGACGTTGACGTAATGCCGGCTGCGCAGGCAGTGATCAAAGACCGACAGCAGGCAATTGGCATCGGGCGGCAGGTAGACCCGCACGATGTCGGCTTTCTTGTTGATGACGTGGTCGATGAATCCGGGGTCCTGGTGGGTGAAGCCGTTGTGATCCTGCTGCCAGACATGGGAGGCAAGCAGATAGTTCAGCGAGGCGATCTTCCGCCGCCAGGGCAGTTCCGAGGTCACCTTCAGCCATTTGGCGTGCTGGCTGAACATCGAGTTGACGATGCGGATGAAGGCCTCGTAGCTGTTGAACAGCCCATGCCGCCCGGTCAGCAGATATCCTTCGAGCCAGCCCTCGCACTGGTGTTCGCTGAGCATCGAGTCCAGAACCTGTCCGGCGGGCGCGAGGAACTCATCATTCTCCACCTCGCGGGCATCCCACTGACGGTTGGTGACTTCAAACACCGCGCCCAGCAGGTTCGACAGCGTCTCATCCGGACCGAAGATGCGGAAATTGTGCTGATCCTGGTTCAGCTTGACCACGTCGCGTAGGAACTTGCCCAGCACGAGCGTATCCTGGCCGACAACGGCACCGGGCGACGGCACGCTCACCGCGTGGGCGTGGAAGTCGGGCATTTTCAGGTCGCGCAGCAATACGCCGCCGTTGGTGTGCGGGTTGGCGCCCATCCGCCGGTCGCCCTTTGGCGCCAGCTCGGCCAATTCCGGCATCAGCCGGCCCTGTTCATCGAACAGCTCCTCGGCTTTATAGCTTTTCATCCAGCTTTCGAGCTGCTGGACGTGTTCGGGGTGCTCGGCATCCACCAGGAGCGGCACCTGGTG
>CAWEEA010000003.1:0-175231 GCA_963807985.1 uncultured Alphaproteobacteria bacterium | reverse complement strand
CGGTGAGCGCCATACGCTCGGCGTACAAAACGCAGCAGGGGAGGTTTTGGATGTTGCCTAGCGGTGCGAATTTGGCGCTTGGTACTCGCCCGTTTATCCGTCATGCCTGTGAAAACGGGCCTCCAGGGCGGCCCGTCTTTGCTCTATCGCCCCGGCTTCCGTGTTTAGTTTCGACTGATTGTCGTGATGGAGATGGGATGAGATTGGGCATCGCTCTCGTCCTGCGGAGGCTCGGTTTTGCAGGTTGAGCGGCACCGGAACGCCACGACCACGCCGGCGGTGCGCGACCTGATCCAGTGTGTTCGGCGGCGACGGCCGAGCTGCCCGGCGCTTTGGCGTCAACCAGACGACCATTCGGCGCTGGCGAAACCGTGCCGCCGCGGTCTTGGATGGAAGTCACGCACGCCATCACCGCGGCCGGTCGCCCCCCACCAGCGAGGCGCTGATCGGCGAATTGCGGCTGCCGCCTCGGCTTGCCGCTCGACGACATCGTCGCCGCGATGCGCCGCTGCTTGGACCCGAACCTGTCGCGCTCGGCGATCTTCGCTGCCTGCAGCGGCTCGGCCTTTCCCGTCGACCCGCAACCAAAACCGCAGCATCCGGCCGTTTCGCCCCCCGAACCCTGCGGCTTCATCGATCTCGACTTGAAACATCTGACCCGACTGCGTGGCGAACGCGCCTACGCCTACGTGGCCATCGGTCGGGCCACCCGCTTTGTCGACAACCACACAAGACTGCGATGATTGGCCTACCAACCCCCGGGCAAATCCTTGCCAATCACCCGGAACACAACACGAAAGCGGGGGGCCAGAGCCAGCACCTGGCTTGAACAGGGGGCCAACGTTCAGATATCAGACCCCTGGATGCCCGCTTCCGCGACGCTTCCGCGGGAATGACGGGTATTGTCGCAGGGGAGGATCACTAATGCTGGAGCTTTCGGACATCCAATCGTCGCAACAAGAGCTTGAGGACTACTACGCGCAATTGCGCAGGCAGCACGTGACGCCGGCCTGGATCGGCGGCGGCATCAGCATCGAGCCGCACAGCAACGCGGTGCCTTACCTGTGGCATTGGCGCGATCTGCGGCCGCAGGCGATGCGGGCGGCCAAGCTGGTCGGTACCGCCCAGGCCGAGCGCCGGGTGCTGCGCCTGACCAACCCCGAACTGCCCGGGGTCGCCAGCAACACGCTCGTCGCCAATATCCAGATCGTCATGCCGGGCGAGATCGCCCGCGCCCACCGCCATTCCGCGGCGGCGCTTCGCCTGATCATCGAGGGACGGGGCGGCTACACGGTCGTCAATGGCGAGCGCGTTCCGATGTACCCGGGCGATCTCGTCCTGACCCCGAATTGGTGCTGGCACGACCACGCCAACGACACCCATACGCCGATGATGTGGCTCGATGGCCTCGATACCCCGCTGGTGCGGATGCTCGAGGCCGGGTTCTACGAGGAGTACCCCGAGGAGCGGCAAGACATTGGTGCGGCCGTCAACGCCTCGCAATGGCACTACCCGATGTCGGAGATGCGGGCCGCGCTGGAGCGCCTGGCTGCCGCCGATACCCCTGACATCGGCGACGGGATCATCCTCGAATACAAGAACCGGGTCACCGGCGGGCCTGTCATGCCGACCATCGCCTGCCACATGCAGCTATTGCGCCCCGGTGAGAAGACGCAGGCGCGCCGCCGTGTCTGCTGCACGAATTACCACGTCGTCGAGGGCGCCGGCTATTCGATGGTCGGCGAAGAGCGGCTCGACTGGGAAGACAAGGACGTGTTCACGGTGCCGACCTGGACGTTCTGCGAGCACGTCAACAGCGGCGACCGCCCGGCCTTCCTGTTCAGCTTCAGCGACGCGCCGGTGATGAAAGCCTTGAGCCTCTACCGCGACGAAGACCAGGTCGTCGTAGCTGCGGGCTGCGCCGGCGCCCATGGCCAGCGCGGGAAATGGACGACCGAGGCTGGCGCTCAGCGGCACCCGAGGCCGAACCGCGCCGGAAAGCCGAGCCTGGCCTCCAGCAAATCGCCGCATTCGCACCTAGAGCCTTCGTCTATTCCTCCTGAGGATCCCATTGCCGTCATTGCCCGGCGTCAGGCCCCGATGACGATCGTGCCGACGCCTGCTGAGGCCCTGAGGCCGGGAACGAAGTATCGGGCGCTACTGGGCGGCGGCTGCCATGGATTGCGCTGCGGCAACAGGTCGATGGGCGCGGAGAAAGGTGCGGATATGGCGCACCGCCAGCGGAATCTTGTCCGGGGTGTCCTTCCACGGATAAAGGCTCACCTGCGCGTTGGGCGCGAGATGCACGGTTTCCATCGCTACGGCATAGGGGTGCCCCGGAACGTCGTCGGGCAACACCAGGATCGGCGTCTGGCAGCTGCGCACGAAATCGCGCGTCACGGTGTACACGAAATCGGCGCGAGCACCCCCGTACATGTTGGTCAGGAAAGTATCGACCATCGCCATCGTGATGTCGGGCCGGCGGGCGCACAGCTCCGGGCCCCAGCCCTTCATATTGTTGTTGTAGGAGAGGCCAGGCATCTCCGGGCGGTAGCCGCTGGGCTGCGCCGGCACGGCCGCGACGACGCGGTCGCCGGCCCGCTTTAGCAGGTTCCAGATGAACGGGCCGCCGATGCAGAAGCCAAGCACCATGAACTCGCGGATGCCCAGGTGATCCATCAGGCCGATATGGTCGTCGCTATAGGCGTCCCATGGCCGGTCGACCTCGAGCGGACCGGTTGACTGGCCACCCTTGGCGTTGCGCAGATCGGCCGCGATCAACGCGAAACTCGCCCTTGAACTCGTCGAATGGGTTGAACGGGTGCGTCGCGAGCCCCGCGACCGTCGAGTTGAGCCCGCCGCCGGGGATCACCAGCAGCGGGAAGCCCGAGCCGGCCTCTTCGTAATGGATGCGAACTTGGCCTCTTTCATAGAACGGCATGGCTTTTCTCCCTTTCGCAAATTCACGTCGTCATCCCCGCGCGAGCGGAGGTTCAAGGTAAACCGACTGTGCGCTCCCTTCGGCCCCGCTTTCGCGGGACGACGGGCTGACGGAAACCCTCGACTACTGCGCTGCAGCGCGCATCGGGATGTGCGATTTGAAGAAGGTGCGCACGCGGTCGATCGTGCGTGCCTTGAGTTCCGGCGGCTCGCGCCACGGGAAGACGGTGATCTCGGAGTTCGGCGCCAGCGAGGCCACGTCGATCGAGGTCTGCAGCGGATGCGCCGGCGTGTCGTCCGGCAGCACCAGGATCGGCGTGCGGCAATTCCTGATGAATTCGCGCGACACGCTGTACAGGAAATCGGGCTGGACGCGCCACAGGCTGTGCAAATACTTCTCGATCGCGTCCATCGACACCTCGGGTCGGCGGGCGCGAAATTCGGGAAGCCAATTCTCATGGCTGTGCCTGTACCATGACGTCCGGGTCCTCCGGCCGGTGGCCGACGGACTGGCAGAACACCGCGGCGACGACGCGGTCGGGCGCTCGCTGCAGCAGCTTCCCGGCAAAGCAGCCGCCGATGCAGTAGCCCATGTAAAAGAATTCGCGGATGCCGAGATGGTCCATCAGCCCGAGCTGGTCGTCGGCGAACGCATCCCACGCCTTGTCGACAGGCACCGGACCGGTCGAATTCGCCGCCATTGGCGTTGCGCTGGTCCATCGTGATGCAGCGGAAGTCGTTCTTGAACTCTTCCATCGCGTTGATCACCGCGGTTGGCCAATTGCTGACGCGCGAATTGAGTCCGCCGCCGGGAGTGACCAGCAGCGGGAAGCCGGAGCCGGCCTCCTCGTAGCGAATGCGAATGTCGCCCTTTTGATAAAACGGCATGACAGTCTCCTCCAGACGTTAAGGCCGCCGGCGCGCCCGTCGCGACCGGCAGAGTGTGCAGGCAGACGTTTTAAGCCAATCGGGAGGGTCTTCGGAAGCGTTTCGCTGCAAGCGGCTCCCGACCACCAAAGAAGTACGCGTGGACCGACAGGGGCAGCACTCGACGGGCTTCCGCTCCCGGCCTAGCGGTGGCGTGATCGTTTCCAGACCTCTGTCCGGTTTCGGCGCTGTCCCGCACCGCCACAAGTGCCGCCGCGATGTCACCGTGGAGACCGAATAACTCCGCCCGCGTGAGGCGAAACGGGCTCGCTATGAATTGCCAACTGCGCGTCGCCGTGCACGAATCTCGGATGAGGAGGTGTCGACGCGGAAACGGTGCTCGGGGATTTCGGTGAAGAGATCGGCATAGCGCCGCGGCACGGGGATGTCGTTCAGCGCGCGTACGCGCCCCGCCGCGTCGATGCGCACGGCCACCAGAAAGCTGCCCCCGGAATTGGCGATTTCCTCGAGCGCCACGTGCATTCGGAGCTCGTCATCGCCATAATATTTCGGCGCAACCAGCCGCTCCGCCGTATCCGCGCCGATCACAAACGTCGTCCTCGGAAACAAGCGCGACTTTTCGAGGAAGGTGGGCGCTCGGGTGAGTTCGACCGGCGACTTCCAGGCGAATTGCGCGAGCCGGTGTCTCACCGTCTCGCCCGCCAGCGGCGGCTTGTCGACGTTGGTGACAGAGATTTCGAACGCCAAGGGCTGCTGCCTGAGCTCTTCGGCGACCCGCGCCAGCAATACATGTCCCGTCGTGCATCGGGTTGAAAGAACCTGGGAACAGCACAAAGGGCCGCGGCGCCGACAGCATCATTTGGCCATCGGGCTGGACGGTGACGCGATCGAGTTCGCCCGCCAAGAGCTGATCGATCGTATCCACGGCCGCGACGACCGTCTCCGCATAATGTTCATCCGCATCGAGCAGGCTGCGCGGCGACGGTGCGGCAATCCCGCATGCGCGGGCCAGCCACAGGACGATCGCGCGCGAAACGAGGTCTTCTTCAGCGGCGCGATCACGTCGGCCCTTGGCCATCACGCAAGTGCAGTGCGCGATGCCGGCGGAGTTGGCGAATGCGATGTGAAATCGATGCTCGCCTTTGCGCGGGCGATCGCTCACCAGTGCCGCCGTCGCGCCGAGGCCAACCAGATCGGTGCCCGCCGGCACCAGCCTGGCTGCGCGCGCCCGTGCGCTTCGTGCCATCGCGATTGCGGTGTCGGAACTGCACGCCTGTGCCGGCGCAAAGCCGAGAAACGCCGCAAGCGCCAGCGCGTCGTAGGGAACCTGCGCCTCGATCAGCAGCCGGGAGCCGCCGGGAACACGAAGCAACTCGCCGACCGCCCCACTGCCGCCCCCGGTGATCGCGAGTGCAGCCTTGCGGCCGGACGCGTGCAATGCGGAGATCAATTGTTGCCACGCGGCGTCCGACGGGCTCATGGTGCGTGTGTGGTCCGAAGCTGAAAAATACCTCGCGAACGGTGAAAGACAGTTCGGACAGAGTCAACAGAGTGCGTGGGTGTGCCAGCAAAGCTGCCGAGGCCAGGGATGCCCGGCATGATCGGTATGGCGCGCGTTGGTGCACGAATGAGACCCCAGCGAAGGCTTGGCCTCCGCCAGATTGACCGCGCACCGTTCCTCAGCGACCTGCGTAACTGGTTCGAAACAGCCAGGCTTCCGGTCGCAGCCCCACGGCCGAGGCGATCAGTTATGCGCCGCATCGACCGGGGATGCTTCCGTTATCCGGTGTCGGCGATCTGGCCGATCCGTGGCCCGTCCCAGTTCCATGACGGATAGAACCCCTGGAACCGGCGGCACGATCTGGAAAAGCGATCGAACCGGTCCCTGGTTTCTTGCCGGCTTCCGATTTCTGGGCGGTGTTCCCGACAGGGCGGCAGGCAAGTGCGAAGGCTCGTGCCTTTATGATGTTCATGGAACGGCACCTTCCGAAAGAAGCTGGCCAAGAGACGAGCGTGCCGCTCCCATTACAGCCGATCGAGGTCCGCTTTCGGGTAGGGTTTCGGATGCCGGCCGGGCGCGAGCGGTCGACCCTGGGTAAGGGGGCCGGCGTCCGAAAGCCTCCGAAGAACGAACCCGCGGGACAGCGACAAGCAGTTGGCCGTCTATGGGGATTTGGTCGCGGCGCGCCGTTGGCAAGGGATGGTTTTGCGGAGATTGGAGAGAGCTGAAAGCCGCTGATGATGGCGGTCCGGGCATTGGCAGTGTCGGCGACGGCCTGATCCGGGGCTGGCGAGCAGCCCATAGTGACGGATGCGGTGAAACCCCTTCGGCAGAACGTGGAGCAGGAAACGCCTGATAAACTCGTCGGCGCCGAGCGTCATTGTGCGGTACCGCGCCTGCCCGTCGCGGCGGTAATCCTTGTAGCGGAAGGTCACGCCGCGCTCGTCGAACGCAACGAGCCGGCGGTTCGCGATGGCGACGCGGTGCGTGTAGCGGGCGAGATAGGCAAGCACCGCTTCTGGCCCGGCGAAGGGCGGCTTGGCGTAGACGAACCAGTTCTTCCGCCGCAGCGGCGCGAGATGAGTGGCGAGAGCCTCGCGGCGACGCAAGCTCGCGATCTCGCCGAAAAACGCCAGCCGGCCTACTGCGTGAGCGTCGGCGAGCGCGGTCAGGAAGAGCCGCCGGAACAGGCGGGAGAGCACCCGCACCGGCAGCAGAAAGCCGGGCTTGCATCGCGCCCAGCGCGTGCCGTCGAGCGATATCCCGCCACCCGGCACAAGCATATGGACGTGCGGGTGGTGGGTCATTGCCGAGCCCCAGCTGTGGAGCACGGCGGTGGCGCCGATGCGCGCGCCGAGGTGCTTGGGATCGGCAGCGATCGTCAGCAGCGTTTCGGCCGCCGCGCGGAACAGCAGGTCGTAAATGACCGCCTTGTTCTGGTAGGCGATCGGGGCGATCTCGGCCGGCAGCGTGAAGACGACGTGGAAATAGCCGACCGGCAGCAGGTCGGCCTCGCGGGCCGCGAGCCAATCCTGCGCCGCCGCCCCCTGACACTTGGGACAGTGGCGGTTACGACAAGAATTGTACGAGATCCGGCGGTGGCCGCAATCCTCGCAGCGCTCGACATGCCCGCCGAGCGCGGCCGAGCGGCACTGCTCGATCGCCGACATGACCTGGAGCTGACCCAGGCTCACATGCCCGGCATTGGCTCGGCGCCAGTCGGCCCCATGGCGATGAAAGATGTCTGCGACCTCCAGCTTCGCGCGGCGCACGGCCGCCGGCTACGCCTCGGGTCGCGGCCTCCCGTCGATCAATGGTGCGAGCCGGTCGAGCGGGCTGGTGACGGCCCGGATCGTCGTATTGGCGACGCGGGTGTAAAGCGCGGTGGTGTCGAGCTTGGCGTGGCCGAGGAGCGTCTGGATCACGCGAATGTCGACGCCTTGCTCGAGAAGGTGGGTGGCGAAGCTGTGCCGCAGCGTGTGCGGCGAGACGCGCTTGTTGATCCCCGCGGCCTGGGCGGCGGCGCGGACAATGCGGCAGAGCTGGCGGGCCGATAGCGGCTCGACCGGGTTGCGGCCGGGGAACAGCCAGCCTCCCGGCAGCAGCAGGTTGCGCCGCCGCCCTTCGCGCCACCAGGAGCGCAGCAGTGCGAGCAGTTGCGGCGACAGCATCGCGTGGCGGTCTTTGCCGCCCTTGCCGCGCTCGACACGCAGCAGCATGCGCTCGGAATTGATATCGCCGACCTTGAGCGCGACGACTTCCGAGACGCGCAGCCCGGCGCCGTACGCGGTGGCGAACGCTGCCTTGTACTTCGGCGCCGATGCCGCCTGCAGCAGCAGCCTCACCTCCTCGACGCTGAGCACCGCAGGTATCCGCCGCGGCCGCGGCACGACGGTGAGCCGGCGCGACAGATCTGGCCGGTCGAGCGTCACCGTGAAGAAGAAGCGCAGGGCCGAGACCGCGCTGTTGATGCTCGGCGGCTGCATGCCGCTCTGCGTCTGGTGCAGTTGGAAGAGGCGCAGCTCTTCTGCCGTCGCGGTGTCAGGCGACCGCCCGATGAAGGCTGCGAATGCACGAACATGACGGACATAATCGCGGCGGGTGTGCTCATTGAAACCGCGCACCGTCATGTCTTCGATCATGCGCGCCCGCAGCGGGCTGATGGCTGAGGTGACGTGTCGAAGGTCATCGGGGCTCTCCCGAGCTGAAGGTTGCTGGACCTTCGATGCTCGGGACCGGATGCCCGACCGTCACGCGCTACCGCTTACTCCGCCCAAAGCGCACGGACCGTCACGCGCGCCCCATCCCGCGCGAGCGGGTTCGTTCTTCGACGCGAAGGCGTCATCCGAGGCCCACAGCCGCGGATGGTCGGCTCTCCTCCAACCAAAGATCCCCTTTCGGGGGCCCATCTCAGATACACACAGTCGCACGTTAGGCGGCAGACCACGACTACAGCAATCCGAGAGCTCTGCCCCTAATCCCCGGGTAGCGGTTTGGGATTCGCTGGATTTGGGGTAGAAGTAGTTGATTTTGCGTTTGTTCTGTAGGGATGATAAGTTTCACCCGCGGGGTGGGCAGGGAGGCGGATGGCGCAGCGACTGGATTTCGAGATCGATGTCGAGCTGGAAACCGGGTTGATCACCGGGCATGCCGGGGTTCCGGGGCTGATCGAGGCGTTTCGCCAAACCGGGACGGCGGCGGTGATTGACCGTGAGATCAAGTTCAAAAGTCGCAAGCGGGGGCTGAACGCCGCGGCGATGGCTGAAAGCCTGTTGGCGATGTGGGCGGCCGGCGGCGAGCGCGCCGAGGACCTCGATCAGTTCCGCCGGGACCAGGCCTTGGCGCTGCTGTTGGGGCACGAATTACCGGCAGCGCAGACCGCGCGCGATTTTCTGACGCAGTTCCATGCCGCGGATCTGCCGCTGCTGCACGACGGCAAAGCCAGCGTGCCCGCCGCGGCGGCGGCGCTGTTGGGTCTGGCCAAGGCCAATGCCGAGCTGGTGCTCGATCTGCAATGCCGGCGTCCGATCAAGTGTATTAGCTCGAACTTAAGCTGACAGTCGTTGTTGGTTTCCGAAACGGAGCCGGAGGGCGGGCGCGGTTCTCACCCGGAGTTGGGACCGCGACCCGCCCTGCCGGCGGGACGGAGATCACGACCTATGACCCAGGACCAGAAGATTATCCGAGCGAAGGTTGGGCTGCTCGAACTGGCCAAGCAGCTCGGCAATGTCAGCCAAGCGTGCAAAATGATGGGGTACAGCCGCGACAGCTTTTATCGCTTCAAGGAGCTCTACGACAAAGGCGGCGAGTTGGCGCTGCAGGAGATCAGCCGCAAGAAGCCGATTTTGAAGAACCGCACCCCGGTCGACATCGAACAGGCGGCGGTCGAGATGGCGATCGAGCAGCCCGCCTGGGGCCAAGTGCGCGTCTCAGACGCCCTGAAGCGGCGCGGGCTGTCGATTTCGCCCGCCGGCGTGCGCTGCGTGTGGCAGCGCCACGATCTCACCTCGATGAAACTCCGCCTGAAAGCGCTCGAAGCCAAGGTGGCACAAGATGGGGTTCTGTTGACCGAGGCGCAGATCGTCGCGCTCGAGAAGGCCAAGGCCGACAAGGAAGCCCATGGCGAGTTCGAGAGCGAATGCCCCGGCTATTGCGGCGCCCAGGATACCTTTTATGTCGGCACCCTGAAGGGCGTGGGCCGGGTCTATCAGCAGACCGTGATCGACACCGATGCCAAGGTCGCCTTCGCCAAGCTTTATGATCGCAAGACCCCGATCACCGCCGCCGAGATCCTCAATGACCGAGTGGTGCCGTTCTACGACGAGCACGGCATCCGGTTGTCGCGCATGCTGAGCGATCGCGGCACCGAGTTTTGCGGCACCCAGAGCCACGAATACGAGCTCTATCTCGCGGTCGAGGACATCGACCACAGCCGCACCAAGGCCAAGAGCCCACAGACCAATGGCATCTGCGAGCGCTTTCACCGCATCGTCTTGGACGAGTTCTATCGGATCGCCTTCCGCAAGAAGATCTATCGTATGATCGACGAGCTGCAGGCCGATCTCGATGCCTGGCTGGTCGACTACAACGAGGTCAGATCGCATCAAGGCCGCTGGTGCTTTGGCAAGACCCCGATGCAGACCTTTCTTGACGCACTCCCCCTGGCAAAGGAGAAACTCATGGCCGCTTGACCACGGACCACAGCCATACTGGCTCAAACAGCCGACAGCGTCTGTCAGATCAAGTACTGACTAATACAGCTTAGCGACCTTCTTAGGGGGTCGGCAGCCGGTTCGCGCCCGATCGCACTGGTCGAATGACCTCGGCTCTCTTGAGATGACCCGAGTTAGGGGGGCGGGGTGCGACCCCGTATCAGCGCGGCGAGCCAGGCGCGGAACCGGCTGTCGGTCTCGGATCCTTCCTGGAGCCCGGCGCTGCGGCGGAACTGGACGCCGTAGATCGCGTCGCCGAGCGCGGCTGTGGCGATCAGATGGACCAGAAATTGGCTGTCCTCGCGCGCCACGGTCGCTCCGGGCGGCGCTGCGGCAACCCGGCGGGCGTGCAGGTGGTCAGCGATCTCGCGCTGGATCATCGCCGCGCCGCTCTGGTCACTGTCGGGATCGACGGTGGCCAGCCATGCCAGACGCTGCCCCAGCCCGTTGCGGAAGGCATCGAACACCCGGTCGAGCTGCTGTTCGATCGAGTAGTCGCGTTCGGTCATCGCGGCGACCAGTTTATCCTTGAATTCGGCGATAGCCTCGCGGGTCAGAGCGCGCACTAGGCCGGCCCGGCTGCCGAAATGGTGGAGGATCAGCGGATGCGAGATGCCGGCGGCGGCGGCGATGTCGTGCAGCCGCAGCCCTTCGGGCCCGGTGCGGGCGATCGCCGCCTGCGCTGCATCGAGGATCAGCCGCCGGGTCTCGTCCGGCGTCCGGCGGACCCGCTTGATCGTCTCGGCCATCGCCCGATGTTTCCCCTCGATGCCCAAATTTATATTGACATAATTGTCAGCAAGAATAATCTGCCGATGTCGACCTCATGTGAGGATCAAGCTATGCCGGAAACCACTAGCACTTACCTCCACCCAATCGCCGCCATCCGCGCGATGCGCGGCCTGATGCGCGATCGCGAGGACACGCGCCAAGTGTTTTTGCTTATGGACGCACTGCGCGGCAAGACCTCCTTGCGCCAGTTCGCGCGTTTCCGTCAGACCGCGACCGGCCGAGCGGTCCTCGCCGAGCGCCGCCAGCTATTCGATCGGCTGAGCGACCGGAAAAGCCTTGCCGTGCTCCCGCCTGGCACGCTCGGGCGTTCGTACTATGAATTCATGGCGGCGGAAAACCTGTCGGCCGAAGGGTTGGTCGAAGCCTCGCAATTCCGCGAAAAATTGCCGGCAGGCGAGGACATGACCCTGTTCCGCGAGCGCAGCCGCGAGATGCACGATTTGCTGCACATCGTCACCGGCTACGGCCGCGACCCGCTCGGTGAAGCCTGTCTGACCGCGTTCTCGTTCGCGCAGACCGGGCTGAAGGGGTTCGCGCTGATCGCAATCGTCGCCTCGCAGCGGATTTCTCGCGCGCGTCCCGGCCATGCGGTGCGGCGGGCAGTGTTCGAAGGCTATCGCCGTGGCCGGCAAGCGGAATGGTTGTTCGCGGCCGACTGGGAGAACCTGCTGGCCGAGCCGGTCGAGACGATCCACGCGCGGTATGGCGTCATCCCGCCGGTCTATTACCCGAAGGTGCTCGCGGCGATCCGCGCCGAGCGAGGCGCGGCCGCTCAGCCGACCCGCGCGGCCGCCTGAGCCGGCGCTGGCGGGAGAGCCGCACACCCGTTCTGCGCCGCGGCTTCCAATACTGGGCGAAAACCCGCTATTCTCGCGCTGCGGCCGAGGAAAACTCAGCCCAGCATGAGGCGGCAAGGATGACCGAAACCCTTCTCCCGACCACGGTCGTCGGCAGCTATCCGCAGCCCGACTGGCTGATCGACCGCGAGCGGCTGACGCATCTGCCACCGGTGCGGGTGCGCGCGCAGGAGCTGTGGCGCGTGTCCGAGCCGTGGCTCGGACACGCGCAGGACGATGCGACCCGACTGGCGATCCGCGACATGGAGCAAGCCGGGATTGATATCATCACCGATGGCGAGGTCCGCCGCGAAAGCTATTCGAACCGCTTTGCGACCGCACTTTCGGGCGTTGATCTCGACAACCCGGCGGAGGTGCGCGGGCGGTCGAGCGGCACCGTTGTCGTGCCGCGCATTGTCGGCCCGATCCGGCGGCTGCGTCAGGTCGAGGTCCGCGATGTCGAATTCCTGCGGCGCAATACCGACCATCCGATCAAGATTACGCTGCCCGGTCCGTTCACGATGTCGCGTCAGGCCAAGAACGAGTTCTATCAGGACGAAGAAGAGCTCGTGATGGATTATGCTGCGGCAGTCAATGCCGAGGTCCGTGATCTAAAGGGGGCCGGGGCGGATGTAATCCAGCTCGACGAGCCTTGGCTGCAGGCCCGGCCAGAGGAAGCGCGGCGGCTGGCCTTGCCGGCGATCAACCGGGCATTGCAGGGCATCGCCGGCCCGACGGCGCTGCATCTGTGCTTCGGTTACGCCTATGTCTCGCGCGACAAGCCAAACGGCTATTCGTTTCTGTCCGAATTGACCAGCACGGTGGCGCAGCAGATCTCGATCGAGGCGGCGCAGCCCAACCTCGATCTCGGCAATCTCGACCACCTCGGCGACAAGACCGTCATCTTCGGGGTCATCAGCATGGGTGACCCGCAGCCGGAAACCCCGGAAACCGTTGCCGCCCGCATCCGCGCGGCACTCCGGCACATCCCGGCCGAGCGGCTGATCCCGGCCCCCGATTGCGGCATGAAATACCTGCCGCGCGATCTCGCCTACGCCAAGCTCAAGGCATTGGCCGACGGCGCCCGCATCGTGCGCCGCGAACTGACTGGCGGCTAGCGCCGATGCACCTCGCCAGCCGCCGGCGGCCTCAGTGAGGCGCCGCGGGTGTGGCGGGCTCGCACTCGAACTTTCGAGCGCGTAGCCCCGCGGAAAGATCATCTATCGCCGGCTGTTCGAGCGTGTCCTTTTTGGCCCCGGCGTTGGCCAGCAGGCGGCACGCGACGGCGGTATAAAGCGAGCGGCGCCAATCGGCCGTGTTGCTCGCCTGAATTTCATCCGCAGCGCGGGAGGCAATTCCGCTCGCAATAAAGGGATCGCCGGATGCAAGCTCATCGGCCAATAGGGCGACGAGCGCACTGGTATATCCCGGCGTCGGGCTCAGGATCAGCCAATCCCTGTTGATAGCTGTGAAGAGGGGGCCCTTCGGGTTGTCGACCAGTACCTGCCGCTCGGGACTTGCCGTCAGCCGAAGCTGATCCACCGGCTGACCGGCCGCGACCAACCGGCCGAGCCGCTCCTCGGCAGTTGCCTTCGTTTCTGCGTCGGGGATCGCATCGAGCGCGGAGCGGAGAATCTTTCTCTCGTCGTCGTATTGAAATCGGCGCCCTGCAAGTCGGAGAGCCCAAGATCGGTCTGGTTGTCGAAGCTGGCTCGCCACAACCGCGCCCCGTTCAGGTCCGCGCCTTGCAGCTGCGCACCGTTCAGGTCCGCGCCCTGCAGCTGCGCCCTATCCAGAAACACTCTCTGCGGTTGCACAAAGCTCCGCGACCCGGACAGGTTCGCGCCCTGGAGCTGCGCACGCCACAGCCCCGCGCCCGCCAGCCCCGCTTCGAAAAGATCCGCGCCCTGCAGCCCCGCTGCGTACAAATGCGCGCCCTGGAGCTGCGTCCGCCGCAGCTTGGCTCCGCGGAGCCGCGCGTTCCGCAAGCTTGCCTGGCGGAGATCCGCGTCGATCAGGTCGGCGGCGAAAAGCGAGCTTTCGCTTTCATCCAACACCGCGAAGCGCAGAGAGCGATCACGCAGCACCAAGCCCTCGATTGCCGCAAGTTTTGCTTGATCGGCGCTGCCACCGCGCAGATCGGCCATCGCCTTTTCGTCCCATACGTGCTCCACCAGTGTGCGGTGATCGACACGCAAGTACCGGCAGCCCCATTTCAGCGAAGGGCAAAGCGCGACATCGAGCGGATTATCGATGACATCGGCCAGATATCGCAGAGTTCTTTTTAACAGTGGCTGGTCGAACAGCACGTCCGGCTGCTCTCCGTAACGAACCAAGCCAACATCCGCCTCCGCCGGCACCACGTTCATATAGACGAGGTTCAATCCCATCACGATTGCCGGCAGCCAGAGCACCTTGGCCCAGCCTCTCGCTTGCGTCAGCCTGCTCTGGCGCTGCGGCGGCGATGCGTCGAGGGGGGCTCGGTGGAAGAACCAGGCCAATGCCGCGAAGTCTAGGAGTAGCCCAGCCTGCTGCACCCGGGTGATAAGGTCGCTTTGATAGCGCAGCGCGTTGATCTGGACGAGCAGTCAACACAATAACCGGAAATAAGGCCACCACCCCCCGCACCAGCCAGCGCCAGACCGGGCTGTATCCCGGCGACCCTGGCCGCACGACCAATGCCTGGATGAATTCGACGTTGGACAGGAGTCGCCGGCAGCGCTTCCGGTCCTCCTCCTGTGGCACTGTCCGCCGCAGTTCGGCAAGGGACTGCCGGACGTTGGCGGCGAGCATGTCGTAAAGCACCAAGGTGTAGATTGCAGGAAGACGAAGACGAAGGGTGCGATCGCAAACGAGAAGCTGACCGGCAGGGTCGCGCCGATCTGCGAGATCGTCACCCCGCGGCCACGCAGCAGGTCCTCGTCGCTGGCCGAAAAGGCGGTCGCTAGCAGGTAGACGCCGACCAGGGCGAAGACTAGCGCACCCGCTTGCGCCGCCTTGGCCCCGTCATTGACCGCGGCGATGAGGCTGGTGAGATATTTCTGCGGCTCGAACGCGTCCGAGCCCCTGGCCCGATCTCCGCTCAATCGCGTTGCGCTCTGATCAGCAGGGCGCCGGGCTTACCAGCCGCCGTCGATGCCGATCGCTTGGCCGGTGACAAAGGCGGCTTGGTCGGAGGCGAGGAAGGCGATCATCGCCGCGACCTCATCAGGGCTGCCGAAGCGCCCGACCGGGATCGCCTTCGAGCGTTCGGCAAAGCCGATTTCGAGGTCGTCGCCATATTCGCGCCGATTGGTGCTGATTGCCCGCGAGGTGCGGATCGGGCCGGGACAGACAGCGTTGACGGTGATCCCGAGCGGCGCCAGATCGAAGGCCAAAGATTTCGTGAAGCCGACGATCGCGGCCTTCGAGGCGGCATAGGTCGCGCGGTTGCGGCCGGGCCGGAACGCCGCCTTCGACGACACGCTGACGATGCGGCCCCAGCGCGCTTTGCGCATCGCCGGAACCGCGGCGCGGGACATCAGAAAGCAGCCGCGGGCATTGACCGCCATCGTCCGCTCCCAGGCCTCGATCGGCACATCCTCGATCTCGTTGCGATCGGCGCCCTGCGGCGCCCCGGCGTTGTTGACGAGTATGTCGAGCCGCCCATAGCGGCTCAGCACGTCCTCGACCATGCGCCCGGCATCGGCCTCGACGCTGACGTCGCCCAAGGTCGAAGACGCGGTGCGCCCGCTGCGGACGAGTTCTTCGACCAGACCGTCGACCCCGCGCCACGAGGCGTCGATGTCGCCTTGGACATTGTGCTCGTTGGCCACACCCGTCGCGACCACGTCGGCGACGACGACTGTAACCCCGGCCGCTGCCAGTGCCCGCGCCGTCGAATTGCCGATGCCGACGGGCTTGCCGCACCCGGTGATCAGCGCCACTCGAGCAGAACTCGGCATCGGACCCTCCATCAGAACTGCGACACGATCGCCCCACAAGTCGAAGAGTATTTCGTGTTTTCCAGCCCCTGTAACCGGGAAAACCGTCACCATCGGGCAGCCCGGCGGTCTCGACGCGAAAAGTCAGTGTGCCAGCGTCGAGCAAAACCCTATCGTTCCCTCGACATGAGCCGCGGCGATGCTAACCGACTGCAACGGAGTGGGACATGACGATCCGCTGGATAATTATCCATTGGTTCGAGCTGAGTACTCTGGCTCTACTTTGCCTCAACCTGTGGTTTGTGACTTCCGTCTTAAATGCCCTGCGAGAGACAAATCGTTGGTTGTCTTTTTTATCCAGCGTTCAGTGGGATCAGACACGCGGTCTCAATAGCCCCAATCAATGTTGACGGGCACCCTCAAGTCGGGGACCTTAGCTGCGTGCCAATTACTCAAGTTGCGCCCGAACCAGTCGCGACGCCTTATCGGCTGAGGCGAGGAAGGCCGAGCCGCCAGCGTGCTTTCGCGTTCGTTTAGATAAGCGTCCGGATGACTTTTCGCCGAAAGCAGATTATCGGGGGCCTATTTGGCTCTCTCGGACCATCCGCTCGTGGCCATCCGCCGCGCTCTTGATCCGGTATTGCGGCGTATTCCCTTCCAGCGGGAGCAGACGGACGATCGTATAGCGGCCTCTGCTTAGACGATCGACACCCGGGTCAGGAGAGAACTCCACTGCTTGCCCGACGCGGAATTTGTGCTGTGACATGCTTTTCTCCCAGCTCGATCTCCCCGGCCTGGTGGGCCCGCCGACGCCGCCGAGCGGCGGCGGCGGCGCTCATCTTATGCCGCGTGCAGGTCGACCGCCGAGGTCTTGCCCTGCTGGCCGCGCTCGAGCTGATAGCTCACCTTCTGCCCCTCGTGCAGGTTCCCGAGACCTGACCGCTCGACCGCCGAGATATGGACGAACACGTCCTTCGAACCGTCCTCCGGCTCGATAAACCCGTAGCCCTTTTGCGTGTTAAACCACTTCACAGTACCGATACTCATAGAGCTTCCTTAACAAGGAAAATTCTGGTCCGACGCTCTCGCCGGATCAGATCACATCTCAATTTGGGAAAGCGCTGTTCGGTGCTCGCAAGCTTACCGGCGGGGCCATGCCCTTATCGAAACACGATTTCTGTCAAATGGGTCCCCCGACGGAGATCTACAACCATTCTCCTGCGCCGGGCCTAGCTCAGTAGCCGAGGTCGTGAAAGCTCTGCGGCGCTGGGCTGACGACGACATTGCCCTGGGGCTCGACCTCGAGCACGGCGAGGCTGCGCTGGACCAGCCCCTCGGGAGTGAAGCGGAACAGGCCGTCAACGCCGCTGAACCCCTTCGGGCCAAGGATCGCCTCGCGCGAGAAGGGCGGGCCGCGCTCGCCGCGGGCCAGCACCGCAGCCAGCGCGGCGGCGTCATAGCCGAGCGAAGCCAGCCTTGGCGGCTCACTGCCGTAGGTAGCGCGATAGCGCTGCTCGAAATCGCGCCGCGCCTCGGGCGGCGAGGCGGCGAACCAACCGCCGTCGAGCGCCGGCTCATTGCCAATGTCGGGGACGTCCCACAGCCCGCTGCCGAGCAGGCGAGTGGCTTTGGTGTCGAGCCCGGCCGTCGATAGCGCGCGGACGATGTCTTTCAGCTGGCTCCCGCCTTCCGGCAGCAGCAGCGCGTCAAAGCTCGGCACCGCCGGCGCTGCAGGGATGGCTTGATCCGGTGCCGCCGGGTCGCCGCTCGGCGGCGCGGCGCTGCCCGGCAGCAGGCGCTGGACCGCCGCCGAAACATCGCCGGTTCGCGGGTCGTAAAACACGATTTTCGCGACCGTCCCGCCAGTCGCCGACGCCGTTTCGCGCAACGCGTCGGCCATCAGATGCCCATAGGCGGTATCGGGAGCCAAGGCCGCGAACCGAGCGATCGCGCGCTGACGTGCATAGGCGATCTCGCGCACCACTTCCTGTCGCGGTACGAAGCCCATCAAAAAAGTATTGCCGCCGGCGAGGTCGGTTACCGTCGAAAAGGCGATGATGTTGAGGTGAGCATCGTGGGCAATCGGCTTCACCGCCTCGACTTCTGCCGCGAGCAGGGGACCGAGGATCAGGCCAACCCCGTCACCAACCGCCGACCGCGCGGCGTCGGCGGCGCCCGCCGTGGTCCCTTTAGTGTCACGCGGAACCAGGGTCAACTGGTCCCCACCGGTTTCGAACAGCGCCAGCTGCGCGGCATTGAGGATGGCCTGTCCGAGCCCGGCGTTGGGGCCCGACAGCGGCACCAGCAGAGCAACTTTTGCGGGCCCGGCCGGTCCCGCGGGCTTCGGCGGCGCCGGCGGGATGTACGGAGGTTGCGGGGTGACGACCGGCGCCGGTACCATCGGCGGCGGAACGCAGGAGGCCAGCGCGGCGAGCGCGAAAAGGACCAGCCAGGGTGAGGCGAACCGGGGGAAACACCAGCGCGGCACAGGCAACCTCGGGTGGTGGTGACGAGGGGCGCGAGCCTAACGGCGCTCCGACTCCGAGTAAACCCGAGCCGGCCGAGCCGTCGACCGCCGGCACGTTCGCAGCTCTGGCCGGCGGTCTCTATCTGGTGGCGACACCGATCGGCAACCTCGGCGATGTCAGCCTGCGTTCTCTCGAGGTGCTGCGCGGGGCCGACTGGATCTATTGCGAGGACAGCCGGGTGACGGCGCGGCTGCTCGCTCGCTACGGCATCAGGACGCCGCTGCAGACCTATCACGACCATAACGCCGAGGCGATACGGCCGGTCGTTCTGGCGGCGCTGCGCCGCGGCGAGCGGGTGGCGCTGGTCAGCGATGCTGGCACGCCGCTCCTCTCCGACCCGGGCTACAAGCTGGTCCGCGCGGCAATCGCCGAAAATTTGCCGGTGACCGCGGCTCCCGGCCCATCGGCGGCGCTGACCGCACTGATCCTATCGGGTATGCCGCCGGACACCTTTCTGTTTGCCGGTTTCCTGCCGAGGCAGGAGGCAGCGCGGCGCCAGACGCTGGCTCGCTGGACGACGCTCGAGGCCACCCTGATCTTCTACGAGGCGCCCTCACGGCTTGCCGCCTCGCTCGCCGACATCAGCGAAATTCTCGGCCCCAGGCAGGCCGCGGTCGCACGCGAGCTGACCAAACTGCACGAGGAGGTTCGGCGCGGGCGTCTCGCCGATCTGGCTGGCCATTATCGGCAGATCGGGCCGCCTCGCGGCGAGATCGTCGTCGTCGTCGGCCCGCCCGAACCGATCTTGCCGGATTCCGGCGAGGTCGATCTGCGCCTGCGCGCGGCGCTCGCCGAAGTCGGCGTGCGCGACGCGGCGGCAAAGCTGGCCGCCGAGACCGGCCTTCCCCGCAGCGAGCTCTATCGCCGCGCCCAGGCGATCCGGGACGGCGAGCGATGAGGCGTACACGACGCCGCAACATCGTGCGGCGGCAGCGCGCCGAACGCCGCGGGCGGCTGGCGGAGTGGCTTTGCCTCTGGCATCTGCGGCTGCGTGGCTGGCGCATTGTCGCGCGCGGCTGGCGCTGCCCAGCGGGCGAGATCGACATTATCGCCCGGCGCGGCCGGGTGCTCGCGATCATCGAGGTCAAGTCCCGCGGGGACATCGCCGTGGCAGCGACGGCGCTCGCGCCGCGCCAGCGCCGCCGCATCGCGCGCGCCGCCGAAGCATTTCTCGGCACCCGGCCCGACCTCGTTGAGCTCGACCTCCAATTCGATCTGATGCTGGTCGCCCGGCGGCGCGTGCCGCGCCATTGGCCCGGCGCCTGGGGCGCCGACCGGTAGAGGCGCACCCTCGCGACCGATCCTTTGCCTCGCTGGCAACTCCTTGCCGGAGCACAGAATTCGATCGGGTTCGCGAATCCCGGTGTGGCCATGAACCGTCACGCCACCGCTGCCACAAAAATGGCCACAAGACTTGCCATTGGAAACGCTGGCGGTTTATCGGAAAATTCGGGGTAGACATCTTGGTGCCGGGGGGTGAACGATGTCGAACTTCCGCGTTGTCCTGCGGCTCGCAATGGGGCTCGGGCTGACTTCTGCTCTCGGCGGGTGTCCGCTAGCGATTGTCGGCGGCCTCGCCGCGGCCGGCGCGGCGGGCTATGCCGCCAACCAGGAGCGGGGCGTCGGCGGCACGGCCCACGATTTTTCGATCAAGACGAACGTCCAGAGCGCGTGGATCAAGGCGGACCCGGCGATGCAGGCGGACCTCAACGTGACGGTTTATGAGGGCCGCACACTTCTGACCGGCACCGCGCCAACTCCGGAAATGAAGGCCCAGGCGCAAGAGATCGCTAGCCGAGTGCCCGGAGTCCGCGCAGTCTATAACGAGATCGAGGTAGCGCCGCCCGAAGGCGCTTGGAAATCGGCCAAGGACGCCTGGATCACGTCGCAGGTGAAATCAGACCTCGTCTTCAACACCCATATTCGGTCGGTCAATTACTCGATCGAGACGGTGAATAGTTCGGTCTATCTAATCGGCTCGGCGCGGAGCCAGGACGAGCTCAATAGCGCGACGACCATGGCGCGATACGTTCCGGGCGTGAAGCGGGTGGTCTCTTTTGTCGAGATCCGGCCGGGAGAGCCGCCAGGTTCTCAGCCGCCAGGAACGCCCCCTGCCGCTGCGAGCGAGCCCGGGCCGGAGGCGCCAGCCGCTGCGCCGACGACCCCGGTCGAGGTCCAAAAGCTGTAAGCCGCGGGTTCCGCCGACTCGAAATCGCGAAGACCGCGTTGGGGGTGGACAGGTAACGACCTGAAAAAATATGCTTGTTCTCAGTCGACGATTGGCGACGGACATGAACAAGCCCCCCGAACATCCCGACCCCGAGAGCTGTGCGCTCTTTCTACGCGAGTTGGGCGCCTCGGAAGGACGCATCCTGCCGATAGCCGAAGCGGCGTTGGTGCTGGCCTCGTTCGAGCGCCAGCGGGTCGATTTCGCCCGCTATCGCGATCATCTGCAGCTGATCGCCCGCGATATCGCGCGGCATCCTGGAGCGTCGGGCGACCTTGCCGGCCGCGCTCGCGCGCTCAACGAGATCATCCTGTTGAAGTATGGCTATTCGGGCGACGAGCTGACTTACGACGATTTGCAGAACGCCAATCTGATGCGCGTGATCGACCGCCGGAAAGGGCTTCCGGTGGTGCTCGGAATCCTGTTCATCGACGCCGCCCGCGCCCAGGGTTGGGAGGCGGCCGGGCTTGCCTTTCCCGGGCATTTTCTGATCCGTCTTTCCGACCACGCGGGGCGGTTGATCATCGATCCGTTTCACGGCGCGCAGATATGCGGCGCGGCCGAATTGCGCGAGCTGCTGAAGGCGGTCGCCGGCGGGAACAGCGAACTGTCGCCTGATCTTTACGCGCCGGTCACGGACCGCGACGTGCTGCTGCGCCTGCAGAACAACCTCAAATCGCGCCTGATCCAGGAACAGCGCCACGAGCGGGCGGTCAAAATCGTCGAGACCATGCTGATGCTGGCGCCCGATCTCGCGGATCTGTGGCGCGAGGCGGGAATGCTGCACCGCCAGCTCGGCAATATGCGGGCCGCGGCCGCAGCACTCGAGCAGTTTGTCGTACGCGCCCCCGACGGCATAGCACGCCACCGCGCCGCGGCAATCCTGCAGCAGCTGCGCACCCAGTTGAACTAATCTGGGCGTCGCGGCAGGGCGTAACCGCCTATAGTCGCCGATAACGAATTCGGGAGGTCGGCATGGGTCTAGCCGTCGCGATCCAGATGGATCCGATCGACACGATCAACATTGATGCGGATTCGACCTTTTCCCTCGCCCTCGAAGCGCAGGCGCGCGGCCACGCCCTGTTTCACTATCTGCCCGACGCGCTGACCTTGCGCGACGGGCGGCTTTATGCGCGCGGCCGGCCGCTCGAAGTCTTCCGCCGAGAGGGCGACCACCACCGTTTCGGTGCCTTCGAAGAGCTCGACCTCGCCGGGGTTGATGTCGTGCTAATGCGCCAGGACCCGCCCTTCGACATGGCCTACATCACCGCGACTCACCTGCTCGAATTGCTGCCGGAAGACGGGCCGCTCGTCGTCAACGACCCGGCCGCGGTGCGCAACGCGCCGGAAAAGCTGTTTGTGCTGCGCTTCAAGGAATTGATGCCGCCGACCCTGCTGACCCGCAACCGCGACGAGATCCGCGCGTTCTGGAAGGAGCACGGTGACATCATCTTGAAGCCGCTGTTCGGTAACGGCGGCGCCGGCGTGTTCCGGCTGAGGCCGGGCGATGAGAACCTGACCGCGCTCCTTGAGATGTACGAATCGATCCAACGCGAGCCGGTCATGGTGCAGCGCTATCTGCCGGAGATCCGTCAGGGCGACAAGCGCATCATCCTCGTCGAAGGCGAGGCGGTCGGCGGCGTCATGCGGGTTCCGGCCGAAGGCGAAGCGCGCGCCAACCTGCATGTCGGCGGCCGTCCGGTGAAGACCGAGCTGACCCCGCGCGAGCATGAGATCTGCGCCGCGATCGGTCCGACCTTGCGAGCCCAAGGGCTGGTCTTTGTCGGCATCGACGTCATCGGCGACTGGTTGACCGAGATCAATGTTACCTCGCCCACCGGCATTCAGGAGATCGCTCGGCTCGACAGCGTAGAGATCGCACCCAAGATCTGGGATGCGATCGAGACCCGGCTCGCCGATCGCGCCGCCCGCGGCTCGGCGTGAGCAGCCGCGCGCGGCGCTGCTGGTGCTGCGCGCGGCGCTGATGGTGCTGCGCGTCACCGCATCGCGGCCCGCCTTCGTTGCGGCCGAGTGACGAGCATTCCGTCGCGCAGACCTTGGGCCGAGGCGGGAAATTGGTTCGCCGTTTCGGGGACAGCGGGTTGATCGCCCACAAATTCGCCACAACTCTGTGCGATCCTCAAACATGACGAAATCGGCCAAGGAGACCCGGGCGTGAGCAGAATTGAGCCTAGACCGTTCCGGATCACCATTTGCGGGCTGGAGGAACTTGCCGGCAGCCGCGCGGTCGACGCAACCCATGTGCTGTCGATCCTCGATCCGGGCTGGCCTGAACCCGAAGCGCTCCGAGCCTTCGGCGTCCATCGACGTTTAAAGCTTCATTTTCACGACGTGATCGAGCCGTCGGCGGGCTGGATCGCACCGGAGCGCTGGGATGTCGAGCTTCTCCTCGCCTTTGGCCGCGACCTCGATGCTACTCGACCCGAGGACGGCGAGGAGCTGACGCACTTGCATCTTCTGGTGCACTGCCACGCCGGGGTGTCGCGATCCACCGCAGCGGCGATCCTGCTTCTGGCGCAGCGCGACCCCGACCAACCGGCCGAGCACGCAATACTGGAGGTCGTCCGGCAGCGGCCGCGGGCGTGGCCCAATCTGCGGATGATCGAGTTCGGCGATGCGCTGCTCGGCCGCGATGGCGAGATCGTTGCCGCTGTGCATGCGCATTACCGCATGGCGCTCGACCGCGAGCCCTGGTTGGCCGAGACAATGATCGACAACGGACGCGGACGCGAGGTCGCAGCGGCCGGCCGCTGCTAAGCAGGCCCGTGGCCGAGCGAGGGCGCCGCGGATATCGCAGTAGGCGGCGGGGTTCCGTCCCGCTGATACAGTACCTTCAGCACGACGAACCAGTGGTGGTCGGGGTCGAGCACAACGCCGTCGGGCCCGGCGAGGTGGCCGTCAGCGGTGACCGGGATATATTTCATCGCCACCGCGTTGTCGACGTTGCCGCCGATAACGTCGAGCTGACCCGGCTTGATGCCGACGACGATGTCGCAATGACCGGGGAACTTGCCGGCGGGCAGCTGGTCGAAGGTCACCCGCCGGCCGCGCCATAGACAAATCAAATCGCCACGCTGTGGCGCGTAGACTTCGACCCGCTCGGCCATCAGGGCAACGCCAGGATCGTGGCGGGCCGCCGCGTTGATGTAATCGGCGTGGTTCTCCGAATAGGGAAAACTGCCGCCGGCGCCGGCCAGCCGCATCACATAGGAAATAAAGGCCGCCGACCAGGCATAGTACCCGTCGCGGGTGTCGGAGAAGACCTGGCCATTCTGGTCGTGGATGCCGGTCCAGCCGCTTTGCGGCCAGCTCGGGTCGAGTCCGAGCCACCAATAGAGGCCGACCCGCTGCCACAATCCTTCCTCTCGCTCTTCGTCCTCCGGCAGCTCGACATTCGGAAACACCACAGGCTTGCGGAACGCCCACCACTCGCCGAGCGCGATCTGGACCGCGGCCTCGCGCGAGAACGGCTGATAGGGCGCACGGGCGAACGGCGGAATGTGGGCGTCGAGCGCGGTCGTCGGCGCTAACCGCACCGGAGCCGGCGGCGGCGGGGGCCCGGCGGCGGCGCAGCCAGCAAGCGCCAGCGCCAGCACGATCATGGCGGAGTGCCGCATTTCGTCCGATCCTGCGAAAGTGCTTTGGGAACCCGACAGATCAGGCGCGAGCTGCGTCCGGGGGGCCTCTTTTGCCCGAACGGTCGCGGCCCGGCTTACGGCTGCCAACCGACCGATCGTCATGCGCGGCCATGCCGACCGCTGTATGCGGCGAGGGGTCGGCACGCCACAGACCGATGCCACCGGTCAGTCCGTCGGTGTTCGGAACTATCGTCACGTCATCAGGCAGAGGGCTCAGATCCTTGGCATTGCCGCCGCCGATATACAAGTGATCGAAGCGCACGACCTCGCGGAGGATGTCGATTACCTTGAGGACGCGCTTGTTCCAAGCTTTCTTGCCTTTCGCGCGCCGGGCGGCGTTACCGACATACTCGTCGTAGGTCTTCTTGCCGCTGACCGGATGGTGAGCGAGCTCGAGATGCGGCATGACCTCGCCGTCGCGAAAGATCGCCGTGCCGGCGCCGGTACCCAAAGTCAACACCATCTCGATGCCTTCGCCCTTGATCGCGCCGAAGCCCTGAACGTCGGCGTCGTTGAGCACTCGAACCGGCTTTCCCCAGCGCTCGGCCAGGGCTGCCTGCAGATCGAAGCCGGCCAGCACTTCGGTCCCGAGATTAGGCGCGGTCAGCACCCGCCCGTCGCGCACATAGCCGGGAAAACCGACCGATACCCGCTCGAAGCTGCCAAGCGGCACCGCCACTTCGTCGATAGCGCGCACCAGCGCGTCGGGCGCGACCGGCTTGGACGGGGTGGGGACCCGGCGGCGGTCGCTGATCATATTACCGGCATCGTCTAGAACGGCAGCCTTGATGCCGGTGCCGCCAATATCGATCGCCAATGTGCGAGTTTCGGTCATGGCTCCCCTTCCCGGCCGGGTTTTCGGCCGCGGCATGCGGCGCGACGATAGCGCAGTTGCCGGCCCGCCGCCATGGACGGCCGCCGCGTCCGCCCCTCTCAGCTCTGTATCGCCTGGGTCACCGCGCCGCCGACCGCGGTGCGCCCGCCATCGACGACGTATTGCGCGCCGGTAATGGCGGCGGCGAGATCGGAGCACAGGAATAAGACGGTGTTGGCGATTTCATCCGGCGTGACATAGCGGCCCATCGGGATTGCCGACTGATAGCGCCGGCTGACGCTCGCCGGGTCGGCCGGGTTGAGCTGCGCCTCGAGCGAATGGATCATCCTGGTGTCGACCGGGCCGGGACACACCGCATTGACGCGGATGCCTTGGCGGGCGACCTCGCCGGCGGCGGTCTTGGTCAGCCCGATCACCGCGTGTTTGGAGGCGACATAGGCCGGCATGCCCGGCGTCGCCACCAATCCGGCGACCGAAGCGGTGTTGACGATGGCGCCACGCTCCTGCCGCAGCATGACCGGCAGCACGTGGCGCAGGCCGAGAAAGACGCCCTTGACGTTGACCGCGATGACCTGGTCGAACGCCTCCTCGTCATGTTCGGCGGTGTGCGCCCATTTGCCCTCGATGCCGGCGTTGTTGAAAAAGCAGTCGATCGCGCCATAGGCGTCGAGCGCCGCCTTGACATAATCGCGCACCTCGGCCGATTTGGTGACGTCGGCCCTGACGAACCGTGCCTCGCCGCCCTGTTGACGGATGATTCCGGCAGTCGCTTCACCCCCGGTCGCGTCGCGATCGACGAGGACGACTTTGGCGCCGCCCTTGGCGAAACCGAGCGCAGTGGCGCGGCCGATGCCGTTGCCGGCCCCGGTGATCAGCGCGACCTTGCCGGTGAAATCGAGATCCATGGCTTCCCTCCCGCTAATTGCTTTTTGACGCCCGTCTCAGTTCTTGCGGCTAATTTGTCGGGTCCAGCTTTCGAGCGCGACCAGCATATCGCGGATAAATCCGCGAGCGGCTTCATCGGTCAGACCGCCATTGGCGTCGAATTTGGTGTGCGCTTGGCCAATCCGCACCTCGGGCTTGTTGATCGGATGGATGTCGAGGAAGACGAAGGTGCGCCTCAGGTCGCCTTGCGCGTGTGCGGTGCCGGCCATTCCGGCGCCGGCGCCGATGATCGCCGCCGGCTTGCCAGCAAAGGGTTGATCCGGCGGCCGCGAGGCCCAGTCGATCGCGTTCTTTAGCACCCCCGACATTGAATAATTGTATTCTGGTGTTGCGAACAGCAGGGCGTCGGCCGCCTTTATCTGTTGCCGCAGGATTTCGACCGGGGGCGGAAACCCCTGCGCGCGGACATCCTCATTGTAAAGCGGAAAGGCGGAGATGTCGGCGATCTCGATCGTCATGCCGGGCGGTTTTAATTCGATCGCGGTGCGCAGCGCCGCCATATTGTACGAGCCTTTGCGCAAGCTGCCGCAAATGGCGAGAACAGCAATTCCCTTGGCATCGCTCATGCTATTCTCCTGTCGGACACCGCCCCCGAAAATACCGAGCGACCCCTTATCGCACCTGCCGATCTCAGGCAAGCGGCTTCCCCCGTTCCGGCTTGTGCCGCCGCACGGTTGGCTCTAAACATCGCGCTCGCCAGCACAATGCGGCTCGACGTTGGGGAGGAGTGGTAATGATCCGGATCGACCGGCGCAGGCTTCTGAAACTTTCCGGCGCCGGCGCGATAGCAGCAGGCAGCGGCGGCCTCGCTGGAATCCTCGCTTCGGGCCGGGCGCCCGCCTATGCCCAGGCGACCACCATTCATTGGGTGCGGTGGTCCGATTTCGTCCCGGCTTCCGATAAGGTCCTGAGGGGCAACATCTTGCCCGAGGCCGAGAAGGCGCTCGGCATCAAGATCCGGTTCGAGACGATCAACGCCAACGATATCCAGGCCCGCGTCACCTCATCGATCCAGTCGGCCAGCGGCCCCGACATCATCATGGCCCTCAACAACTGGCCGCAACTCTACGCCACCAGCCTTGCCGATGTCAGCGATGTCGCCGAGGAGATCGGCGGCGCGCAAGGCGGCTATTACGACATTTGCAAGACCGTCGGCACCTACGGGGGAAAATGGATCGGCGTTCCTTGGGCGGTCGGCGGCGGCTTCGTCTGCTACCGCAAATCCTGGCTCGCCGACGTCGGCTATGAAAAGTTCCCGGCCACCTGGGACGAGTGGCACGACGCCGGCAAAAAATGGAAGGCCGCCGGCCATCCGATCGGGCAAACGCTCGGCCACACCTTTGGCGACGCTCCCGGCTTCTGGTACCCCTATTTGTGGTCGTGGGGCGGCAAGGAGGTCGAGGCCGACGGCAAAACCGTCGCGCTGAACAGCAAGGAAACGATCGAGTCGGTCAAATTCGCGGTTCCGTTCTGGAACGATTGCTGCGACCCGGGCGGGCTCGCCTGGGACGATTCGAGCAACAACCGCGCCTTCCTCGCCGGCACCATCGCCGCCACCAACAACGGCGCTTCGATCTATCTCGAAGCCAAGAAGAAGCCCGAAACCTACCTGACCGACAAGGGCACGCCGATGAAAGACGACATCTCGCATGCGCCGCTCGGCACCGGCGCTGGCGGGCATTTCAACCTGCCCGGCCCGTTCATCGACATGGTCATGGGCTATTCGAAGAACCAGAAGGCGGCCAAGGATTTCCTGCGCTGGATCCACCAGAAGCCGGTGTTCGAGGAATGGTTCACCTCGCAGCAGGGCTATACCGACGGCGCCACCAAGTATTGGGAAAACGACCCGGTGTGGAAGGTCGACCCGGTGATGGAGCCGTTCAAATACCTGCCGGGCGCGGGGCGGCTCGCGGGCTACGCCGGGCCGCCGAGCCAGAAGGCCGCCGAGGTCCAGACCAAGTACATCATCGTCGACATGTATGCCAAGGCTGTACAGGGCATGAAACCCGAGGACTCGGTCAAATGGGCGCATGACGAACTGGTGAAGGTCTACTCGTGACCTCAGTCTCGCCCGGCTTGGAGACCCCGAAATGACTTTCACCACCGTCGCCGCTCCGAGGACCTATGTCGGCTCGCCGAGGCGCGGGCCGATCACCCGGCTGCTCGAAGACGAGCGCTGGCTGGCGACGCTGCTGCTGCTGCCGACGGTGGTGCTGCTTGGCCTGTTTATCGCTTACCCGTTCGTCAAGGGCGTGATGTTGTCGGTGACCGACACCAGGGTCGGCGTTCCCGGCCATTTCGTCGGATTGCAGAATTTTGTGAACGTTTGGCAGGACGGCATCTTTCGCGTCGCGGTGTGGAATACCTGCGTCTACACGGTTGTCGCTACGGTGTTCAAGCTCGCGCTGGGCCTGTGGCTGGCGGTGCTGCTGAACCGAACATTTCAGGGGCAAGACGCTTACCCGCGCCTTTATCCTGCTGCCCTTCATCATTCCGACCGTACTGTCGACCCTGGCCTGGAAGTGGATGTTCGATCCGACCTTCAGCGTGATCAACTGGGGGCTGTTCCGGCTCGGCTTGATCCATGCGCGGATCAATTGGCTAGGCGACCCGAATTTGGCGCTGATCTCGGTGATCATCGTCAATATCTGGCGCGGGTTGCCGTTCTACGCGATCACTCTGCTCGCCGGGCTGCAGACGATCAGCCCAGAGTTGCACGAGGCCGCGGCGATCGACGGCGCGCGCGCGTGGCAACGATTCCGCCATGTGACCTGGCCGCTGCTGCTGCCGGTGACCTTGGTGGTAACGCTGTTCTCGGTGATCCAGACCTTCGCCGACTTTCAGCTCGTTTATGTGCTGACCGGCGGCGGACCGGCCAACGCCACCCAGCTCTTCGCCACCTACGCCTACCAGATCGGTATCGGCACCGGGCTGTTGAGCCAGGGCGCGACGATTTCGCTCGCGGTCTTTCCGGTGCTGCTGCTCGTCGTCATCTGTCCAGCTCTTCTACATCCGCAAGGCGGAGGCCCACTGAGCCATGATCGAGGGCGCGATTTGGCGACGGTGGGTTTTCTTTTACGTTCCGCTGACCAGCTTTATCGTGCTGCTGCTGTTCCCGTTCTACTGGATGGTGATCACCACCATCCGGCCGGATGGTGAGCTCTATCGCCCGTGGAACTCGGTCAATTACAACCCGTTCTGGACCTGGCATCCGACCCTGGATCACATCAGGGATCTGCTGACGCAGACCCTGTTCACCACCTGGATGCTGAACACGATGATCATCGCGTTGTCGGCAACCGCGATCTCGCTGTTTTGCGGGCTGTTGGCGGGATATGCGCTGTCGCGCTTGAAGTTTCCGTTTGCCGGTGTCTCGGCACCGCAATCTTTATTACTTACCTGGTGCCGCAAACCCTGCTGTTCATTCCGCTCGCCGACATCATCCGCAACTTCCGCCTCGGCGACTCGCCGTGGGCCCTGATCCTGACCTATCCGACCTTTCTGATCCCGTTCTGCACTTGGCTGATGATGGGCTATTTCAAGTCCATCCCCAAGGAACTGGAGGAATGCGCCCGCATCGACGGCGCGACCCGCTGGAAGGCGATGCTGTACATCATCTTTCCGATCGCCGTCCCGGGGATCCTGTCGGCCGGTATCTTCGCCTTCACCTTGTCGTGGAACGAGTTTCATCTATGCTCTCGTCTTTCTTTCCTCGCCCGAGGAAAAGACGGTGCCGGTCGGCGTGACCTCGGAGCTGATCCGCGGCGACGTGTTTTATTGGGGTGAGCTGATGGCCGGGGCATTGCTCGGCTCGATCCCGGTCGCCTTTGTCTACTCCTTCTTTGTCGAGCACTACGTCGCCAGCGTGACCGGCTCGGTCAAGGGATAGCATAACCACACGAGAGAGCGATGGCCGAGGTAGTCCTCCAGAACCTCAACAAGAATTTTGACGAAGTCTACGCCGTCAAAGACGTCAATTTGTCGATCCGCGACAAGGAATTCATGGTGCTGGTCGGCCCGTCCGGCTGCGGCAAGACGACGACCTTGCGCATGGTGGCCGGGCTCGAATTCGATCTCTTCGGGCCGCATCCTGATCGACGACAAGGTCATCAACGAGTCTGTCGCCGATGGATCGCGACATCGCGATGGTGTTTCAGAACTATGCGCTCTACCCGCATATGAGCGTCTACGACAACATGGCCTTTGGCCTCAAAATGCGGAAATTCGACCGCGCCGATATCGCCCGGCGGGTGCAGGAAGCGGCCGAAATCCTCGGCATGCAGGATTTGCTGAAGCGCAAGCCGCGACAGCTGTCGGGCGGTCAGCGCCAGCGCGTCGCTCTTGGCCGCGCGATCGTGCGGCACCCGCAGGTCTTCCTGTTCGATGAGCCGCTGTCGAACCTCGACGCCAAATTGCGGGTGCAGATGCGCGTCGAACTCAAAAAATTGCACGATCGGCTCGGCACCACCGCGATCTACGTGACCCACGACCAGGTCGAGGCGATGACCCTGGGCGACCGCGTCGTCGTCATGCGCGATGGCCTGGTGCAGCAGGTCGGCGAGCCGCTCGAACTCTATAACGAGCCGGCCAACCGCTTTGTCGCCGGATTTCTCGGTTCGCCTGCGATGAATTTCGCCACCGTCGTGGTGCGTCAAACTGATGGCGCGCTGTGGGCCGAGGATGACGGCATCCGCATCAAGGTGCCGGACCAGACCGCCGGGCGCCTCGGCCGCTATGCCGGGCAGCAGGTCACGATCGGGATCCGCCCCGAAGACTTGCATGTCGCCTCCGAAGCCGACCCGGCCGAATTGGGTTTCGACGCCGCAGTCGAGGTCGTCGAGAAGCTCGGCTCGGAAATCCTGCTCGACGTGGCGGTGGGCCCACACATGATGGTGGCCTCGGTCGAACCGAGTGTGCGAGTTGCGGTGCACGAAAAGCTGCGGCTGGCGCTGAACCCGGAGCGGCTGCACTTCTTCGATGCAGAGTCCGAAGCGGTGATCTGAAATCGCGGGAAAATTCCTGAATAACGGGGAGGGAAGCGGCAAATGCGACGCTCGATCGGAATGCTAGGGATCGTGGGCTTTTTCGGCGCGCTTGCTGCCGTGAATGCGCAGGCGCAGCCGGCTTCAACCGCTGGGACGGCGTTTGACGGCACCTATCGGTTTGTCTCTTCGGCAAGGCTCAATGCGACATACGGACAGGAACGGGCGCACGGGCCCATGCCCTGACTGGAGAACAGGGCCGCTCCACATCGCGAACGGTCGGATACGGTATACCACCGCCAGCGGCTACAAGCTCAGAGGCACGGTAGGGCCGCAAGGCGAGTTGGCGATGGGCCTGGTCGCACCGTCCAACAGCAACAACGCCGGCTCGCAGCCGCTCAATCTGAGCGTCAGCGGCCATATCGACAGCGCCGGCACGGCACGCGTCCGCCAGACCAGTAATTCCTGCAGTTATGATTTCGTCTGGCAAAAACAAACCCCGTAAGACGACTGCTTTTCTTCTAAGGCCCAGCACTTAGCTTTGAGGATAAGCACAGTGCAAAAGAGGGTTGGATGGTTGTGGGTCGTCGGATTTTTCGGCTTGCTTGCTGTCGCGAATGCGCAAACGCCGGCGCCTTCTCCCGCTGCGACGGCGTTTGACGGCACCTACGCGGTGGTTTCTTCGGCGAAGGTAAATGAAACCTACACCGAGAGAAGCGGGCGGCTAGGCCAATGCCCGAACCGGAGACCGGGGCCACTCCACATCATCAACGCTCAAGCGCGGTACACCACCGCCACCGGCGACAAGCTTAGAGGATCGGTTGGACCACAGGGCCAGCTGGCGATGCGAATAATCACGCCGCCCAATACCGCCGGCGCCTATCGGCCAGTCGAGATAAACCTCAGCGGCAGCATAGACGGCAGCGGTACGATACGAGCACGCCAGATCGGCAATTCTTGCAGCTATGATTTCGTTTGGCAAAAACAGATCAGGTAAAAAAACGGCTACCTATATTCCGAGGAACGGCGACTTGCAATTTTGGCCAGGCCAAAAAAGCGCTTGCGCGTGAGGAAAAAAAGAACTTGCAAGAGGGCGGGCATATGCCAAAGAGGGTCGGCTGGTTGTGGGTCGTCGGAATTTTTGGCCTTTCGGCTGCCGCGAATGCGCAAATCCTATCGCCTTCGACGCCCCCTGTAACAGCGTTCGACGGCACATATGCGTTCGTCTCCTCGGCCAAGGTGAATGAAACTTACTCGTGGACGGAGACACACTCGGGGTCAGGCCGATGTCCGGACTTGCGGCCGCGCGGCCCGCTCACCATCGTGAACGGTCACGCACGGTATAATCTACAAGAAGGAACAGTCGGGCCGCAGGGCGAGCTGGTGATGCGTGCACTGATCCTGCATTCCGGCGGACATAGCGAGATAATGACCTTCGGCAGGATAGACGGAAACGGTACGGTGAGAGCACGCCGGATCGCGTATAATTGTAGTCATGATTTGATCTGGCAGAAGCAGATCAGGTAAGAACGGTTGCTTATCTTCCGAGGGCCGGCGACTTGCAATCTTAACCAGGCCAAAAAAAGCGCTTGCGGCGTGAGGAGAAAAAGAACTTGCGGGAGGGCAGGCATATGCCAAAGAGGGCCGGGTGGTTGTGGGTCGTCGGAATTTTCGGCTTCTCTGCCGCTGCGATCGCGCAAACACCTCCGGCTCAGCCACTGGCCACCGCGTATGACGGTATCTATGCGTTCGTCTCTTCAACAAAATTGAACGAAACTTACATATCAAGGAATTCGCGGATCGGCCGATGTAGGCGCAACGTGCAAATGTCAGTGCCGTCCAATTTAGAAATGTCAGTCTCTCCGGCTTTTTGGGCTGTGGGGGGCGGCATCGATGACGGTGCTGAGCGTGAGCGATGGCGAGCTGCGGCGTTTCGAGGTGTTACGGGACGTCGATCGAGGTGGTCTGCCGGTGCGTGCTGCGGCGCAGCTGTTGGGGCGTAGCGAGCGCCAGGTGTGGCGGTTGTTGAAGGCGTTTCGCAGTGACGGTGTCGCGGGTTTGATCTCGAAGAAGCGCGGCCGGCCGAGCAACCGCCGGACGATAGCCTCGGTACGCGCGGCGGCATTGTGGATCGTGCGCCACAACTACGCCGATTTCGGGCCAACCCTCGCTGCCGAGAAGCTCGCCGCCGAGCACGGTTTTTCGTTCTCCAGCGAGACCGTGCGCCAGTGGATGATCGCCGACGGGCTGTGGTGTGATCGCAAGCAGCGCAAGCGCATCCATCAGCCGCGGCCGCGGCGCGACTGCGTCGGCGAACTGGTGCAGGTCGACGGCAGCGAGCATTGGTGGTTCGAGGATCGCGGGCCGCAATGCACCTTGCTGGTGTTTGTCGACGACGCGACCAGCCGGCTGATGCATCTGCAATTTGTCGAGAGCGAGTCGACCTTTGCCTATTTCCATGCGGCCCGCGCCTATCTGGAGGCCTGGGGCAAGCCGGTCGCGTTCTACAGCGACAAGCATGGGGTGTTCCGGGTCAACCATCCGGGCGTCTTGGGCGGCGACGGCATGACCCAGTTTGGCCGCGCCCTGCACGCGCTCAACATCGACATTATCTGCGCCAATTCGAGCCCGGCCAAGGGCCGGGTCGAGCGCGCCAACAAGACGCTGCAGGATCGCCTGGTCAAGGAGTTGCGGCTGGCGGGTGCGGCAACCCTGGCGGAGGGCAACGTCCTCCTCCCGGCTTTCATCGCCGACTACAACGCACGCTTTGCCAAAATGCCGGCGAACGGCAAGGATCTGCACCGGCCGTTGCGCGCCGGCGACGATCTCGACGATGCCTTTGCCTGGAAAGAAGAACGCACCCTGTCACAGGCGCTGACCCTGCAATACGACAAGGTCGTGTTCATTCTGGAGCCAAGCGAGCACGCCAAGACGGCGATCGGCAAGCGGCTCACCATCGTCGATTATCCCGACGGGCGCCTGGCGATCCGCTATCAGGGCGTCGAACTGGCGTATCGGACCTTTGATAAAATTCGCCAGGTCTCGCAGGCCGCGATCGTCGAGAACAAGCGGCTCGGCGCTGCGCTCGCCTTTATCCGCGACCAGCAGCTTCGTCGCGAGCCCGAACATCGCAGCGATCGCGCCCCGCGCCGTCGCGATCAGCACAACTCTCGTCTGTTTAAAGTCGGCTGAGCCTCTCTACGAGCCGGGCGTGCTGGCGCCCGCCCGGTAAAACAACCGGTACGGTTTTCGAGCGCCGTGCCGCGGTCGCCGGTCGGGCGCTGCGCGATGCCGGGGCTCCGCGGTCGCCGGTCGGGCGCTGCGCGATGCCGGGGCTCCGCGCCCGCCCGCCGCCCGACCCACAGACTGACACTTTTAAATTGGGAAAATCACTGACATTTGTAATTTGCGTGGACAGGCCGATGTCCGGACGGGAAAGTAGTGGGACCGCTGACCATCGTGAACGGTCGGGCGCGCTACAACGCCGGTCCCAATCTGCACGAAGGAACGATTGGGTCGCAGGGCGAGCTGAAGATGCGAAATGACGCCACACCGACGGTTACCGGGGCAATGCCCGGTTGGGAAATAATTACTCTAGGCAGAATAGACCGTACAGGAACGGTGCGCGCACACGAGATTGCTTATTATTGTTCACACGATCTGGTCTGGCAGAGGCAATCCAAGTAAATCCCTGGATGAGAGGAATGAGATGCAACACACCAGTCGCCGCCGCTTTCTACAGGTGTCCAGCGCGGGTGCGGTGGCCGCGGGGACCGGCGGTCTCGCCGGAATTTTTGCCTCCGGTCGGGCGCCAGCTTACGCGCAGGGGACGACCCTGCATTGGCTCAAATTCGTCGACTTCGTGCCGATCTCGGACAAGCTCCTGCGTGGCAAGATCGCCGACGAAGCCCAAAAGGCGCTCGGCATCAAGCTCGAGGTCGAAACCATCAACGGCGACGGCGTGCAGGCGCGGATCAGCTCGGCGATCCAGTCGAAAACCGGCCCCGACATCCTGATGGCGGTCAACAACTGGTCGCAGCTCTATGCCGACAGCGCTGTTGATGTCAGCGATATCGCGGAGGAGATCGGCAAGGCCCAGGGCGGCTATTACGAAACCGCTCACGCGGTCGCCAATGACGGCAAGAAATGGATAGCGGTTCCCTATACCATCCTCGGCGCCATGCCGGTGAACCGCACTTCGTGGTTCAAGGATGTGGGCTCCGGCCCCGACAAGTTTCCGCAGACCTGGGACGAATATCGCGCCATCGGCAAATTGCTCAAGGCCAAAGACCGGCCCTATGGACAGACCCTGGCGCACGCGTTTGGCGACGGACCGGCCTTTTGGTACCCCTATCTGTGGTCGTGGGGCGGCAAGGAGGTCGAGGCCGACGGCAAGACCGTGGCGCTGAACAGCAAGGAGACGATCGAGTCGGTCAAATTCGCGGTTCCGTTCTGGAAGGAGTGCTATGATTCCGGCGCACTCTCTTGGGACGATGCCGGCAACAACCGCGCGTTTCTGTCGAACACGATCAGTTCGACCAACAACGGCGCGTCGATCTATCTTTTGGCCAGAAGCAAGCCCGACACCTATTTGAGTGAAACGGGTGCGCCGATCTACAAAGACATGTTCCACGCGCCGTTGCCCAAAGGCCCGGCCGGCCAGTTCAGCTATCACGTGCCGTTTTCGAACATTGTTCCTGCCTATACGCCGAATCAGAAGGCGGCAAAGGATTTCCTGCTCTGGTTTCAGTCGAAGCCCATTTATGAGCAATGGTTCACCTCGCAGCAGGGCTTTTCGGTCGGCAGCACCAAGATGTGGGAGAACGACCCGTTGTGGAAGATCGACCCGATCATGGCGCCGTTCCGCACTGCCGCGGAAAGCGGCCGCTTCGCGGGCTATGCGGGTCCGGCCGGGCGGGCGGCGGCTGAAGCCATCTCGAAATTCATCATCGTCGATATGTACACCAAGGCGGTCCAAGGCATGGCGCCTGAGGACTCAGTCAAATGGGCGCACGACGAAATGGTCAAGATCTATAACGCCAACGGGTGAGGGCGCACGGCGAGCGGACACCGGCGACGAAGTTGAACGCGAGCCCGCCTGCTCCAACTGCGCGTTAAGCGGCCGCCTGGGTCAGGTGCCCCTCATAGCAGAGCTCCCCGCCCAGCAATGATCGATCTGAGGTTGGCAACAGCGCTGCCGGGACTGGTCAAAACCGGCCGATCCAAGGCTGCGCTCACCGCCGGCGCCGCGCGCGCGGTCGAAAAATGCGCGAGCAGGACCGCGTCGCAATGCTCAAACCGCGGTGCCGCCTCTGCGATTAATCCGTTATGCGTCGCCGCATCGCCTGCCTTCAGCGCCGCCATCGCTCCCGACACGCAATAGCTCTCGATCGTCGCCGGGGAACGGTGTGTCTCGGCCATCGCGCGGAACTCTTCTTCCATCGAGGCGACGCTCGGCGCGAAAGTCGCCAGCATACCGATGCGCCGGCCGGCCGCCAGCGCCGCCTCGAACATCGCCTCGTTGGGCTTCAGCACCGGGACCGGCGCGCGCGCCGCGGCGGCCTCGATTGCTTCGCCGAAGGCCGAGCAGGTGAACAGGATGCCGGCGGCGCGTGTCGCAGCGGCATATTCCGCCAGAGCCAGGATGCGCTGCGTCATCGCCGCGGTCAGCACCCCCTCGCGCTCGCGGTCGAGGCTCAGTAAATCATCGAGGATGTTGCCGCATTCGGCCTCGGGCCACAGCGCCAGGAACGCCTCCCGCACCGGCTCGATCGCGACGGCGACCGCGTGAATCAACGCGATGCGGGTCTTCATCCCTGGCTCCTTTACGCTGCGGCGGGCGGACCGCGTGGGTCGAACCTAGATCGCCATATGCGTCAAGGACCCCAAGCAGGGAACTTGACTTGGCTCGGACTATGGCTCCGGTCGTCGCCCCAAATTTCAACGGAATAGCCGCCGTCGCGGTCCGCGCAAACGGTACCGCCGGCCCTATACCTTGTTCGCGCAACGATAACAATTTCGTGAATCGATAACAATTGAGCCGCGGGCGACACCACGATATCGTTTGAGCAAGACGGGCGGCTGCGATATCATTTGCAGCATGGCGCCCGGCTATCTTAATGTAGGGCGGTGCGGTGAGCATCCGGAGGCGCCACGCATAACGGGCACGCGAGCAGGGAAGGAATACGCGGATGAATGGTACCACACGGCGGTCAGTGCTTCGCGGCTCCGCCGGACTGCTGGCAGCGGGAGCTCTGGCGCGCCCCTATATTGCCAATGCCGCGGCCTCGACCGCGAGCATGTGGTTGGCGCAAGGGTTCGTCCCGGAAGAAGACGCAGCCTACCGGGCCCTCGTCGCCGATTACCAAAAGGCCAGCGGCAACACGATCGATTACAGTATCATCCCGTTTGCCCCATTGCGGCAAAAGTCGGTTTCGGCAGTTGCCGCCGGCGTCGTGCCTGACATCATGGAGGCGGCCGATTTCCATTTTCTTTACTTGGATGCGTGGAAGAATAACTTTGTTGATGTGAGTGACGTCTTTGAGACGCAGAAGGAGCACTGGAGCCAGAACGCGGTTGAATGCTGTCTTGCCTATAACGGCGTTGCAAAAAAGCGCAGCTATTATCAGGTACCGTGGAAAGCTGCTGCTGTACCGTACCACATCTGGCAGTCGTTAGTCGAAAAATCAGGCCAGAAAGTCGCTGACATTCCAAATACCTGGGACGCCTTCCACAACTTCTTTCGACCGGTGCAGGATGGCCTGAAGAAGGCGGGCATGCGCAACGTCTATGGCTTGGGCTATCAGCTGAGCGCGACCGGTGTCGACCCGATCAACCTCTGGAATTCCTTCCTGATCGCGTATGGCGGCGAGAACATCGTCTCGCCGCAGGGCCAGCTACAGACGAGCGACCCGCAGGTCAAGGAGGCCGCGATCAAGGCGGTGACGTTCTTGGCGAAAGCCTATACCGACGGCTACGTGCCGCCGGTTGTCGTCAACTGGAACGACGCCGACGACAACAACGCCATCCATGCCAAGCTGATGGTGATGGATTTCGACGGTACGATCTCGACCGAGGTCGCGCTCTACCACGACAAGGAGCAATATGACGACCTCCTGACCATGGGCCTGCCGCTCAGCAACGACGGGAAAAAGCTGCCGGCGCAAGTCAACAGCTTTGGCATGGTGATCCCCCAAGGGGCGAAGAACCTTCCGGTCGCCAAGGAGTTCATGAAGTACGCGATCGAGCCAAAGGTGCTGAACAATTATCTGAAGGCCGGGCTCGGCCGCTGGGTGATCCCGATGCCGGCAATCGCCAAGAGCGATCCGTTCTGGTTCTCGGATCCGCACCGGAAAGCCTACACCAATCTGACCCTTTTCGGCCCGACGATCCCGATCTACGAGGCGCGCAACCCGGGAATGGCGGCGGTCGGGGCCGAAAACGACCAAATGGTCGCCGTGATCAACGTGTTCAAGAATGGCATGACACCGCAGGCCGCCGTCGAGGCGGCGTTCAAGCGGATCGAGACGATTTTCGCGAAATATCCGATCGTGCAGAGCTGAGGGGCGATCATGGCAAATATATCGGCTATTCAGCTCGGTCGCCCGCTGGCCGGACGGCGGCACGGCCTGTGGGATTCATTACGCGGCCACCTGAAAGGCTCGGAATATCTGTGGGCGCTCGCCTTCGTCATCCCCTATTTGGCGGTATTTGTCGTTTTTGTCGCCTATCCGATCGTCTACGGGTTGTGGATGGGCCACGATCCGGCCCTCTACAAAGAATTGTGGGCCGATCCGGTTTATGTGAATACTTTGATCAATACGGTGATATACCTAGCTGTCGCCGTAAACGTGAAGATGTTTCTTGCCTTCCTGCTTTCGGGCTTTTTCGTGCGGCCGGGCTGGTGGGTGAAGGCGCTGCTATTGATCTATGTGTTACCGTGGGCGGTGCCATTGTTGCCGACTTTCATCTCGGTCCACTGGATGCTCGACGGCCAGTGGGGGCTGCTCAACAACCTGTTGTGGGAGCTGTTCGGCATCAACGGGCCGTTTTGGCTGGATTCACATTGGATGGCCTTGGGCGCGATCATCACCAGCTATATCTGGAAATTCATGCCGTTCTGGACCGTGATCTTCATCGCCGGCCGGATGGCGATCGCCCCGGAGCTTTATGAGGCGGCCGCCGTCGACGGCGCGACCGGGGTGCGGCGGTTCGTTCATATCACCTTCCCGCTGCTCGCCACGCTCTATTTCGTCAACACGCTGCTGTCGACGATCTTTACGGTTGGCGATTTCGCCACACCGTTCTTTATCACCAATGGCGGGCCGGCACTGACGACCTATACCTTGGCAAACCTTGGCGTCCGCAACGCCTTCGACCTCTCGGATCCCAACCTCGGCGTCGCCACCGTGATGTCGGCGCTGCCGCTGATGATCCCGCTCGTGATCTTCCTGATGCGCAAATTGCGCTTGATGCAAGTGGAGCAATAACGATGACCGTCATTGCTGTCGAGGGCAGGGCGCGAGCCCGCACGGATGCAGGCGTTCTGCACTCGGTTCGGGTGGCGCGGCGGCGGCGTTATTTAACAAATATCGGCGCGGCGATCCTCAGCGTCGTGCTGGTAATATGGTCGCTCTTGCCGATCTACAACATGGTCATGGTTTCGCTCGACTCGCATAGCGATGTGTTGACGACCCATATCTTCCCGCCGCATCCCTCGCTCTATAGCTATTGGATCGTGATCACCGAGGGCTACTGGTATCTGCAGTTTTTCTGGGAACAATTCGGCAGAAGCGTGTTTCTCGCCGGGATGACGGTGCTGCTGACACTGACGATCGGGTCGTTGGCGGCCTTTTCGGTCGGACGGCTGCGCGTCCGGCACGGCTGGCTCGTCACCAATTGCGCGCTGTTGACCTATGTGATCCCGGCCTCGTTCCTGGCGATCCCGTACTATCGCCTGATGGCCAACTATGGCATGATGAACAATCTGTGGGCCGTGATCGCAGCGCTTGTCGCCTTCACCACGCCCTATGCGATTTTCATCTTCCAGCAGTACGGCCGCAGCATTCCGATCGAGCTCGACGAAGCGGCGCGGATCGACGGCGCCTCGCCGATCCAGATCTATTTCCGCGTCTATCTGCCGCTGATGGCGCCGGCCTTGGTCGCGATCGGCACCTTTGCCATGCTGGCGGCGTGGAACGAATTTCTCTACCAATTCCTGCTCTTGTCCTCGACGAGGAGCATGACGGTACCGATAGCGATAGTCCAATTTCTCAACAGCGACGAGTCGCCGTGGAACTATATGATGGCCACCGCGGTCATTTACGCACTGCCGCCAGTGGTGGTCTATTACGGGTTCCGCAAATATATGTCGGCAGGCTTGACGATGGGCGGCGTCAAGGGCTGAGTTGCCCGTTGCTGAGTCATCAAGGCTAGAGCCGCGGCGCGCCTGCGGCGAGCCCCCCGCCTCGAGCCGGGGGCGGAGATGGGCCATGGCGCGAGTTGTTGAACCGGCCGGCTCGTCGGCGCATAGTTTCTTTGGGATGAGGATGCGGCTGCAAAATGCGGTCGGCTCCAAACCAGGGAGGAATTTATGGACCAGCTGACGAGACGCTCGGTGCTGCGCGGTTCGATGGGGCTGGCGGCGGCCGGAGCGATCGCACGCCCCTACGTTGCCAATGCCGCGGCCACGACGGCGACCGTGTGGTGGGTACAGGGCTTTGCCCAGCAAGAGGACATCGGCTTCAAGCAGATGGTTGCCGACTACGAGAAGGCGAGTGGCAACCAGATCGACTACAGCATCGTGCCCTTCGCCGCGCAGCGGCAAAAGGAAATCGCCGCGCTAACCAGCGGCGTCGTGCCCGACATCATCAATGTCGGCGACTACTTCTTTGCTGTGCTGAGCGCCTGGAAGGATCAGCTGGTCGATCTGACCGACGTTATCGAGACGCAGAAATCGTTGTTTACCCCAGCGGCGCTAAGTACCGTAAATGCTTACAACAACGTAACAAAAAAGCGCGCCTACTACATGATCCCGCACCGGGTCGCCGTTGTTCCGTTTCACATCTGGAAGTCGTTGGTGGAGAAGGCCGGTTTCAAAACATCGGACATTCCGAAGACCTGGGACGCATTTCTCGACTTCTTCATGCCGGTGCAGACCAAGCTTCGCGAGCAAGGCATGCGCAACATCTATGCCTACAGCTTTCAGGTGGGTGCGGTCGGGTTCGATTGCATCTTTACCTTCGACCATTTCAACATCGCCTATGGCGGCCAGAACCTCTTCACAGCCGACGGCAAAGTGCACACCGACGACCCGCAGATTCGCGAGGCGGCGATCAAGGCGATCGTCAAATTGACGACACCCTACAAGCAAGGCTTCATACCGCCGGGGGTGCTGAGCTGGAACGACAACGATGACAACAACGCCTTTCATGCAAAGCTCGTTACCATGGATTTCGACGGCACGATCTCGACCGAGGTGGCGCTCTGGGACAACAAGGAGGAATACAACGATATTCTGACTTTGGGTCTACCCTTGAGCAACGACGGCAAGCCGTTACCAAGTGTTATCGGCGTCGCCACTGCTGTGATTCCAAAGGGCGCGAAAAATATCGAAACGGCCAAGGACTTCCTCAAATATTCGATCGACCCAAAAGTGCTGGCCGCCTATCTGAAAACCGGGCTCGGGCGCTTCCTGCCGCCGATGCCGTCGATCGTCGAGAACGACAAGGCGTTCTGGCTCGATCCGAAGAACGAGCCGCTCGCCGCCTACACCAGACAGGGCGTGCTTGGCCCGACGATCCCGCCCTACGAGGTGTTCAACCCGGCGCGGGCGCAGGTCAGCACCGAGCATGTGTTCGCCCTCGCGATGATCGACGTGATGACCAACGGCATGACACCGGAAGCCGCGATCGACAAAGCGTTCAAGCGAACCGAGGCCATCTTCGCCAAATACCCGATCGAAGAAGGCTGAGGGCGCGTCCGCCCATGACCGCTGGCCGCGCACAGGGCGGCGGTCATCGGCGCAGCGCGTGACCGGCCGACGGCGCTTCGAACCTCTCGACACTTACTCTTGCGGATAGCGCCAGACGTTTGCCGGCTGTCCGGCGGTCTCGTCGATGGTCCATTGCGGCAGGGCGAGGCCGGCGCCGACATCGCTGAACACCATCCGCACGCGCGTGCCGATTCCGACCCGCTTTACCAGTTCGGGCGACGCCAATTGGCCGTCGGGGGTGGTGAGGTTGCCGACGACGCGCAAGGCTTCGTCGGGAGTCGGCTCTCCTTTTTGCGTGTCGAGATCGACCAGCAGGATCAGATAGGGCGTCTTGCCGCGAAAGGCCGGCTGGATCGCGTGATGCACCTCGCTGTAGGAATGCACCGTTCCTTTGCCCTCGACCTTTTTCCAGCTTGATTCGAGGCTCATGCACCACGGGCACGCGGTGGTCGGCGGGTAGCGCAGCCGGCCGCATTGGGCGCAGGCCTGCAGATGAAAATCGTGCTCCGCGCAATGGCGGAAATATTCGAGGTTCTCGACATCGAGATCGTCGATGGTGAGCCCCATGCCAAGGTATTCACCGCGAACAGCCATGTACCGTCTCCTCCTTAGCCGCGCCGCATGACCATCGACGAGGCGGTCGCCGGGTTGGCCCAGCCAAGATTGGCGCTGACCTCGACATTCCTGACCTGGCGGCAGCCGCCTTCGCGGTAATCGTAGGTGTGCTGGCGCTTGCCGTCGGCCCCGACCGGGCAGGAATCGTCGGCGTCGTGGCGCAGTTGGCGGGTGTTTTCGATGACCATGTTCATGCCGTGGGTGTAGCCCTCGCACAGATGGCCGCCGCTGGTGTTGTTGGGTCGCCGCCCGCCGAGCTGGATCGCGCCGCCCGACACGTATTCGCCGCCTTCGCCCTTTTTGCAGAAGCCGTAATCCTCGAGCTGCAGCATCGTCGTAAAGGTGAAGGCGTCGTAGGAGCCGGTGATGTCGATGTCCTCCGGCCCGACCCCGGCATTGGGCCACAAGATCTGACGCGCGTAATAGCCGGCGACGGTCGAGATCGGCCCGTGCTGGTAATGCATGTCGAGGCGCGGCTTGCTGCACCGGCCGACGACGCCGCGGATCAGCACCAGCGGCTGCTTCATGTCGCGGGCACGCTCGGCCGAGGTCACGATGACCGCGGTCGCGTTGTCGGTCTCGACGCAACAATCGAGCAGATGCAGCGGCTTGCAGATGAAGCGGCTCGACAGCACGTCGTCGACCGTAAAGCGCTTTTTGTAGTACGCCTTCGGATTGTTCGAGGCGTGATGGCTGTGCGCGACTTTGACCGCGGCAACCTGCTCGGGCTTGGTGCCGTAATCGTACATATGGCGCATAAAAGTCGGGGCGAAGCTTTGCCCGGCGCTCTGCCAGCCATAGGCGCGGTTGTGCAGGGCGTCGCCACCAACGGGCGCTGCCGAGCGCGCGCCGGTGCCGCCGATCCTGACCTGCGAATAACCGTTCATCGAACGGAAGATCGCCACCGTCTTGCAGCAGCCGGCCTCGATCAGACCGATGGCGATGCCGACGAGCGCCTCGGTCGACGAGCCGCCGCCGACCACATCCATGTAGAAATTGGGGCGGATGCCGAGATCGCCGGCGATGAACGTCCCCGAGGTCGAGTCGCCGCCCGAATAGGACAGGATGCCGTCGATGTCGGAGGCCTTGAGCCCGGCGTCGAGGATCGCATTCCTGACCGCCCAAGTGCCGAGCGCGCGGGTCGTCTTGCCCGAGCCGCGGGTATAGGTTGTCTCCCCTACGCCGACGATCGCATATTTGTCGCGCAGGTATTTCGGGGTTGTGGCATCCACCTCTGTCCTCGGCAATGGCATTGTTCTGACCCTCCTACGTGTCATTGCCGGACGTGTTCCGGCCATCCACGTCCTGCTTTTGCGGAGGCTCGTGGATGACCGGGACGAGCCCGGTCATGACGGTGCTTTTGCATCAAGACGCTTTTGCCCGCGGTCGTTACGCCGGCAGGCGATAGGCCTTGGTCGCGGCGCCGCTGAACAGCGCGGTCTTCTCGGCGGCAGAATAACCCGAGGCGATGCGCTTGAAGGCGTTCCACATCACCGGATAGCTGCACATGCCCTTGTCGACCGGAAAATTGCTCTCGAACATCGAGCGCTGCGGCCCGAAAGCCTCGATGCAGACCTCGATGTAGGGCCGCCAGGCCTTCTCCAGATCCTGCGACGAAGGCGGCATCTCATCGTTGAAAAACGTGAAGCCCGAAAGCTTCATGCCGAGCCCGCCGAGTTTGACATAGGTGTTCGGGGAAGCGGCGGCGACCTCGCCGATCGATTTCTTCCACGCGGCAAAGGCTTCCTCGCGCTTGCCGGCATAGGGCCCGATCGCCAACGGTCCGCCGACATGGTTCAAGACTATCGCCGCCTGCGGGAAAGCGCGGGCCAGATCGGTTACATCGTCGAGCTGGGTCTGGAACAGCCAGGCGTCGAAGCTAAGCCCAAGCGCGGCAAGCCCGGCAAACCCCTCGCGGAAATTCGCGGTCGCGGTAAAGGCCCTCAGGCGCACCCGAGCAATAGATCTCCAGGCTCGGATCAGCATGCCAGGTGGCGCCGTTGCGGATGCCCTTGAAGCGCCCGCCGGATCTGGTGACATGCTGTTCGAGGATGCCCTTGGCGCGGCTACCGATGCGCAGATCGACATTGCCGATGATGCCGGCGATGCAGCGGGTCTTGCCGTATTTGCCCGAAGCGCTCATCGCCGCGACGCCGTTGACGAACTCGGTCTCGCCGAGCGATTTCAGCTCCTGCGGACCATCGGCGCAGTACATCTCACGGCATTCCTCGAAGCAGGTCGCGGCGATGTTGTGGCCACTGCCGACATCGGCCAGCAGATCCTGAAACAGATAGCGGTTGCCCGGCCGGTCCCACATGATGATGGTGGGGATCGACGATCGGCAGCTCGGGCTCGATGATCTCTTCGTGCCGCCTGTCGAGCCAGTCCGGGCGGATCGGCGCATGGCGGCCGGGCGGGATCGCGGATTGGGGCACGGTGGCAGTCCTCCCGAGGTTGCTCTTGGGCTCCGCCAACTCTGCCCCTCCCCGCCGCGCAATTCCACGGCTTTATCAGCCGGCGGCGGCTCGACATTGAAAATACGGAGAAATTTCCCTACTTTAGGGTTCGAGTGGCGGCGGGAAGCAGCAGCAACCACCCTCACAGCCCCACCCGGTCTGCGCGGGCCAAACCCGTGTACGTCGGTTTTTTCGCAGCCTGGTGAGTGCCTTTCGGCGCCACTACTCCCAAAATCCCGATCTCGTCCGTGCTTCGACAGCATAATATAAACGAATGGGCCGCTCTTGTTTGGGGACGGGAGCGAGCCGTCGGGGGGTGGGGCATGTGGGATATCGCGTGCGCGCGGCGCGACGTGTTGCGTCTGCTGGCGGGCTGCGTCGTTACCAGCGTGAAGTTGGGTGCGGCTTCCGCGCAGCCGCCGGGGCGGGGAAAGCCGGAGCTGCGAGGGAAACCGCCACTGCGCTATCGGCCGGTGATCGTCCTCGATCCCGGTCACGGCGGCATCGACCCTGGAGCAATCGGCCCCGATGGCGTCTACGAAAAGAACATCGTCTATCCGACGGCGCAATACCTGGCGGGTCAGCTGATGGCGACGCACCGTTTCCGGGTCGCACTGACCCGCGGCCCCGACGAGTTTGTCCCGTTGCGCGAGCGTGTGGTCCGCGCCCGCGCGCTGCACGCAGATCTGTTTCTGGCTATCCACGCCGATGCGCTGCCCGACCCGGCGAAGCGCGGCCTGTCGGTGTTCACCCTGTCCGCCAAGGCCTCGGACCGCGAAGCGGCGGCGCTCGCCGAGAGCGAGAACAAGGACATCGTGGACGGCGTCCGTTTGTCGCGGGAGCCGCGTGAGGTCGGCGACGTCCTGATCGATCTGGCGCGCCGGCAGACCGACAATCTATCGATCGCGTTCGCCCGCGACGTGGTGACGGCGCTCGGGCGAGACGTAGTGCTGCTGGACAATCCACAGCGATCGGCCGATTTCGCCGTGCTGACCGCGCCGGACATCCCCTCGGCCCTGGTCGAGTTGGGCTGTCTGTCGAACCCCGCCGAGGAGCGCCGGTTGCGACAGCCGGCCTATCAACAGCTGCTCGCCCGCGGTCTGGCGCGCGCGATCGAAGCTTATTTCACCACCACTCGCCCCGGGTGAGAGCATAACGGATCTCTGCTCGACTATCCCGGCGGCGGAAAGCGGGCGATCCAGTGGCGGGCGATGTCCTCGCGCCGGCAGATCCACACCCGGTCATGGCTGCGCAGATATTCGATAAAGCGGATCAGCGCCTTGGCGCGGCCGGGATGGCCGGTCAGCCGCATGTGCAGCCCGATCGACATCATGCGCGGCCGCTCGGCGCCCTCCTCGTAGAGGACGTCGAAGCTGTCGCGCAGAAAGGCGAAGAAATCCTCGCCCGAGCCGAACACCCCGCGGCCGAATTTCGAATCGTTGGTGGTCAGCGAATAGGGCACGACGAGATGCGGCTTGTCGCCGACCCGCACCCAATAGGGCAGCTCGTCATTGTAGGTGTCGCTGTCGTAGAGAAACCCGCCGTGCTCGACGATCAGCCGGCGGGTATTTTCAGACGGCGCATAGCGGCAATACCAGCCGACCGGGGTCTTGCCGGTAGTCTTGCGGATCAGTTCGACGGCGGCGGCGATTTGGCGGCGCTCCTCGTCCTCGGGCAGGCCCGGATGGTTGGTCCAGCGATAGCCGTGGCTGCAGATGTCCCAATCGCTGGCGGCGATCGCCGCCGCGGCCGGCGGGTTGGCCTCGAACGCGCGGGCGCAGCCGAAGATCGTCACCGGCACCCGGAAACGGGTGAAGATCCGGTGCAGCCGCCAAAAGCCGACCCGCGCGCCGTATTCGAACATGCTCTCGGCGGCGAGATCGCGGCCCTTGACCCCGAGATCGCTGCCGATCATCTCGGTCAGCCCGCCCTCCGAGACGCCGTCGCCGGCCGGATAGGAGAGTTCCGACCCTTCCTCGAAATTGATCACGAAATTGACGGCGATGCGCGCATCGCCGGGCCATCCGGCATGCGGCGGCTCGGCGCCGTAGCCGATAAAATCGCGGGTCATGGCTTTCCTCCGGGTCGATCGGGATACCAATCCTCGCGGCAGATCTCGTCGAGCGAATAGGGGCAGCTTGAGGCAGTGCGTCGGCGGCGTCGGGCTCGCCGTACCTGCGCGAGGCTGACTCGGCAGCGCTTTCGCGCCCGTCCGCATAGAGCTTGTCCAGGACCTGCTCCGCATCGCGCCGCAGGGTTGGGCTGATCTTGTCAGACAAGGTCTGCCGCGCATCGAGCACCGTCTCCATCCAATCGAAACGGGGCGGCTCGGCCGGCGAATAGGCGAGCTTCAGCAAATGCTCGATGATGCGGCGGATCTGGCTACGCACAGCATCGCGCTCGCTCTTGCCCAAATCCTCGATCTCCTCGGCGACATGCTCGCGGTCGAAGCGGTTGTCGGCAACCGCCATCGAGCGCAGCACCTCGGCCTGGTGCTGGGTCCAGGCATAGAAATCGTCGTCGTAGCGAGGTCCGTCGCGGCATTGACGTCGACCCTCCACAATCTACCGACAGCATAAGCGAGACCGGCCTGCAAGTCAGTCAGCCGAGGTCGGCTCGATCTTCTGCTCCGCTGCGATCCGCGCCGAGCGGCGGGTGATCAAGGTCACCGGCGCGCACAGCACGACCATCAGAGTGCCGAGGATGACAAAGCTCTGACCTGCACCCCAACGGTCGGCGATCATGCCCATCGCCGGCGGGATCACGATCGCCGCTAGGCGGTTCATGGTTTGTCGCAGCCCGACCACCGAGCCCTGGCGGTGCGGGCCGACGGCTTTAGCCTGCACCGAAAACATCATCGGCTGGACGACGCCTTGCAGCCAGCCCCGCAACCCCTGCGCCACGAACAGCAAAGCGAAGACGCCGCCAAGAAATGGGGTCACGCAGATCAGGAAGATCGACACCACGGTGCCGCTCAGCATCGTGCGCTGCGGATCCCCGAGCCGCATCGCCCGCCCGGCAAATAGCGAGCCCAGGCCGGCCATTATCTCGGTCGCTGCGAACAGGACGCCGATCGAGGTGCCGGTCAGCCCGAGCCCCTTGACATAGACGACGTAGAGCGAGCTCTGCACGCCGTTGGTGGCGGTGCGCAGAAAGATGATCGCCATCGTCGTCGCCACCGCCGGGATCGCCATCAGCGCAAAGCAGCGCACATAGTCGGGCAGTCGCGGCAGCGCGTCGCTGACGCGGAACCGAGTCCGGCGGCGCGGGTCCTGGGCCTTCGCCTGCCGCAAGCTGCGCCTCGGGCGCACGCAGCAATGCGAGGGTCAGCGCGGCACCCCAGGCGAAGCCGAGCGCATAAGACGGCCATGGCGCCGCCGAAATCCCAGGCCACACCGGCAATCATCGGCGCTAATGTCGTGCCGAAACGAGCGAAGAAACTGAACCGGCCGAGATATTCGGCCTCGCCCTCGGCCAATTGGGCGATCAAGGTCTGCGAGCCCGACCAGGCGAACTGCAGGGCGCCGCCATTGACGACCTGCAGCAGCAGCAAAGGCCAGAACCACGGCACCAGCGGAAACACCGGCGCCAACGCCATCGCCGTCCAGACGAAGAACAATGTCACCCGGCGGGTGCCAAACCGGTCCATCAGCACCCCGACATGGATCGACAGAAACACCGCCAGCAACGAGCGCCCACCGACGAGCATGCCGATCTGGCTCGCGCTCATGCCGATCGAGAGGCCGTAAAGCGGGATCAGGAAATGTATAAAATTCGGTGTAGCCCATGGCGAACGGCCCGGCGACGTAAAGCGACGCCGGCGGTCGTGACGGGCGACCAGACATTCGCGGGAGATCGACCGAGAGGTCGCTGGCTTTGGCGAAAGCGCAACGGCGGCGGTCTAAGCGGCGGCCACCTCAAGAATGGTCAGTGCCAAGGCCTGGGCGCGGGGAACCAGCGTGTCGATGCGGCACCATTCGTCGTCGGTATGGGCATTGCCGCCGACCGGGCCGGTCGCGCACAGGGTCGGGGTGCCGAGCGCGGCGGTGAAGCCGCTGTCGGCCGAGCCGCCGGTCGCCTCGCCGCCGATCCCCGGCATGCCGAGCCCGGCCGCCGAGCGGGCGTAGAAGTCGAGCAATTCGCGGCTTGCCTGGTCCTGTTCGAGCGGCAGAAAATTACCCTCGCGCAGGATGCGGCTTTCGCTGCCCGGCAATTCGCAGCAATTGCAGATCTCTCGCACCTCGCCGAGGATCTTTTCCATGATATTCAAGGTCGGGAAGCGCACGTCGATCCCTGCGGTGGCGCGTGGCGCCACGGTGTTGACCGATTGGCCGCCTTGGATCAGCCCGACATTGACCGTCGTGCCGAGATCGTAATCGGTCAATTTGTGCAGGCGCTGGATCTTGCGGGCCATCGCCTCGATGGCGCTGACCCCTTGGGCATGGGCCGCACCCGAATGGGAGGCGCGTCCGGTTACCTCCAATTCGATAAAGGCTGCCCCCTTGCGCCGCGAGACGAGATTGCCGGAGGGCCGCCCGGGCTCGGCATTGAATACTGCGCGTGCGTCTTTCGCTTCGGCCTCGATCACCGGGCGGGAGGAAGGGGAGGCGATCTCCTCGTCGGCGGTGTAGAGGCCGGTTAACGGGCCGGGCGCGCCGAACCGGCGCAGCGCGTCGAGCACGAAGCTGTTCATCACCAGGCCCGCTTTCATATCGGCGACCCCGGGTCCGAAGGCCTGATTGCCGTCGATGCGAAATGGCCGCTGCGCGACAGTGCCATCGGGAAACACCGTGTCGCAATGACCCATCAACACGATCGGCCGATTGCCGCCACCGCCGCCGGGAAGGCGCGCCGTCATGCAGTTGCCGAACCGCTCGTTCGAAAACGTCTCGCAGGCGACGCCGGCCCCTTCGAGCCAGGCCCGCAGCCGATCCTGGACAGCATCGACGCCACGCTTGTTGTAGCTGCCGGAATCGATGTTCACGAGTTCGGCCAGCAGGGCGACCATTGCCTGATGCTGACGGCCGAGATGCTCGATAATGGCGGTCTTTGCATCGCTGCTCATGGTTGGTGCTCCGATCGATGTGCTCCTCGCTAGCAGAGTAGTCGGTCCGGCTGTGGCAAGCGAGGACTGCGCGGTGCGATTGGGCCAGCCTCGGCGTTATCCCCCAATGGATGCGCCGCGATCGGTGCGCGGACAAAGGGTCGCGTGGCTTGGCGAAAGAGGCGCGGCAGGTCACCTCGCCTTCGCAGCATTCGGCGGTGCCGCGGCGCGGATGATCGGTTTGATCGCAGACGACTCAGATTTTTCGCCTCGAGCGAGGGCCGTTGTCGGCAGATCGCGGATGCGCAAGTCGCGCTGCGGGAACGGGATTTCGATCTGGTGCTCGAGGAGCGCGTCCCACAGACCGAGCAGAACGTCGCCCTTGATGTTTGGTTACGCCGTTTTGTGGATCTTCGATCCAGAAGCGAAGCAACAGGTTGACGGCACTGTCGCCAAAGCCCGTTACATGGCAGACCGGCCGGGGGGAGGCGAGTACCCGCGGAGTGGCACTCGCCACCTCGACCGCCAGATCGCGTACCGCGTGCAAGTCGCTCGAATAGGCAACGCCAAATTCTGCGTCGAGCCGAACCAAAGAATTCGAATACGACCAGTTGACCACCTCGTTGGTGATCAGGTTCTCGTTCGGGATCAGATATTCCTTGCCGTCGCGGCCGCGGACCGAGGCGTAGCGGGCGCCGAGATAGATGATCGAACCAAAGGTACTGCCGACTTCGATCACATCGCCCGGTTTGATCGAGCGCTCGACGAGCAGGATGATGCCGCTGACGAAATTCGACACGATTTTCTGCAAGCCGAAACCGAGGCCGACACCGACAGCCCCGCTGAACACGGTAAAGGCGGTGAGGTCGATGCCGACCGTATTCAGACCGATCACCAGCGCCACGCAGACGAGCGCGATCCTGATCAGGTTACCGGTCAAGACCTGCACCGATGGACTGAGCGCAGTAACCCGCCGAAGCCTGCTGCTGATCAGACGGGCGAGAGCGAGCGCCGCCCACAGCAGGATTGCGATCATCAGCCCGGCCTTGATCACCAGGAGGACGGACAGCCGCAAAGTGCCGATCGTTATCGCCAAGCCGTCGAGGGCCGCAGCGGTCGGCGCCAGTAAGCCAAGAATTTCGAGCGCCGCGACGATCCAGGCGACCGTTGCGACGGCCCGCGCGAGAAACGCATCACGCATCAGGCGCGCAGAGGCCCTGAGCACGATCCACAGCGCCGTCAGGCTCGCGGCGACACCGATCAGCCGGACGTTGACGGCGAGCCGCTCGCCAACGCTGCCTGCCGTAACCAGCAGGAGCCACGCGTAGCAGAATATCAGTAGGCCCTGCAGTTCGCTCGCGATGCGGGGCAGGTGGAGCTGCGTCCCGACGTAATCGAGCAAACGATCGCTCCACCGACGCGTCGCGGCGCGGATCGCCCATGCCAGCAGAAACATCGCGACGACGACCACGAGCTGGGGGACCAGCGTATCGAGGACCTCTTGCGAGGTCGCGAACGCGCTCAGCCGTCTCAGCAATTCCAAAAGATGCGACGGATCGAACGGGTTCAACAGAGCTTCTCGCCCAGGCATAAGAACAGGCACTCTACTAACAGCCCAGATCACCGATCGGCCGTGACTTTACGCCGCTATCCTCCTCGCTCGCGCATCCGGCCGGAAGCGCTAAGGCGTTATTGCACCTTCATCTCGCCGAGATAGGCGTGGCGGATCAGCTCGTTCTGGCGCAGTTCGGCGGCGGGGCCGCTCAGCACCACCTGGCCGGTTTGCAGGACATAGGCGCGGTCGGCGATCTGCAGCGCCATGTTGGCGTTCTGCTCGACCATGAAGATCGTCGTGCCCTGGCGGTTGATTTCGCGGATGATGTCAAAGACCTGCTCGACATAGGCCGGCGAGAGGCCCATCGACGGCTCGTCCATACACAACAGCTTGGGCCGCGCCATCAGGGCCCGGCCGATCGCGACCATCTGCTGCTCGCCGCCGGACAAGGTGCCGGCGAGCTGGCGCAGCCGCTCCTCGACCCGCGGAAAGAGCGTGAAGACACGGGCGAGATCCTCGCCGAATTCCGGTCCGCGGCGGCGGGTATAGGCGCCCATTTCAAGATTTTCGTAGACCGTCATGCGCGGGAAGAGCCGCCGCGCCTCGAGCACCGGGGCGATGCCGCGGCGCACCCGCTCCGCGGTGCTCACCCCCTTCAACGATTGTTCCTCGAACAGGATATCGCCGATGGTCGGCGATACGGTCCCCATGATCGCTTTCATCGTCGTCGATTTACCCGATGCGTTGCCGCCGAGCAGAGCAGACAATCTCGCCGGCCTCGATGCGGTAATCGACCGATTTCAGCACATGAAGGTCGCCGTAATGGGTATCGACCGCACGAAACTCGAGCATCGGCGAACTCATGCGAACACCGCGCTCCGGCCGAGATAGGCGCGGATCACCTCCTCGTCGCGACGCACCGCATCGGGCGCCCCTTCGGCGATCTTCTCGCCGTGGTCGAGCACCACGACTTTGTCCGCCAGACTGACGACAACATCGAGCTTGTGCTCGATCAGCAAGATCGTCAGCCCGTGCCGATGCAGGCTCTTGATCTGGTCGGCGAGTTCAAGGGTTTCGGCCGGGTTCATTCCCGCCGTCGGTTCGTCGAGCAGCAACAGCTTTGGCCGCGAGGCGAGCGCACGGGCGATCTCGGCCCGCCGGCGATTCGCATAGGACAGGCTCGCGGCAAGATGGTCAGCCCTCGGCAGCAGCCGGTTGCCGAACAGCGCCAGGATCTCGAACGCACGTTCGCGCGCCGCTTCCTCTTCGCGGCGGGTTCGCGGCAGGCGCAACAGCGCGCGCACCGGGCCGGTGGCGAGCCGCGCATGCATGCCGATCATGACGTTTTCTCGGACGGTCAGGTTCGGGAACAGCCGAATGTTCTGAAAGGTGCGGGCGATGCCGCGGTCGAGCACGACATCCGGCCGCCGCCCTCCGATGTCCTCACCGGCAAAGCGGATCCTGCCGCTGTCCGGGCGAAGCAAGCCGGTGACCGCGTTGAACAGGGTCGATTTGCCGGAGCCGTTCGGCCCGATCACGGCAACGACCGATTGCGCCGGCACGCTCAATTCGATGGATCGCAAAGCGACCAGCCCGCCAAACTGCACGGTCAGGCCGGAAACCTCGAGCAGAGGGCCCGGCGCCGTGCGATCGACCGCACCCAGAGCCGGCAGATTGTCGAAGCCGCCGCTTCCCACATGCGCCGCCTGCTCGGCCAGGGTCAAAACCGGCACTCGCCGGGACGCCGGGATCAGCCCTTGGCGGCGATAGAGCATCATGAAAACGAGGATGAGCCCGAAGATCAGCTCGATCGAAGAGGCTAGCTCAACATGTTGAAGCCAGTCTACATTGACCAGACGGCCCAGAGCGTGAAGCCATTGCGACAAATCCTCAAGAAACCAGGATTGCAGGATCTGCAGCAACAATGCGCCGATGACGACGCCCCAGACACTGCCGATCCCGCCGAAGACGACCATGACGAGGATCATGACTGATACCGGAAACATGAACATGTCCGGCGTCGCGGTCTGCAATTTGGCGATGTAGAGCGTGCCGGTCGCGCCGGCGAAGGCAGCGCCGGTGGCAAAGGCGAGCAACTTCAGCCGAACCAAATTGACGCCCATCGCCGCGGCGGCGATCTGATCCTCGCGGATCGCCATCCACGCGCGCCCGATGCGCGAATCCTTGAGGCGCTGGCTCATCAGAATCAGCAAGGCGACAAGCGCCACCCCAACGTAGTAATAGGGGGTGGCGCTGACCCCGAAATCAAAGCCGAACAGCTGCGGTGGAGTGACCCCGTTAAGGCCCATCGCGCCATTGGTCAGCGAGGGCCAGTTGCGCACGACGATCGGCACGATCTCGCCGAAACCCAAGGTCACGATCGCCAAATAGTCGCCTTTGAGGCGCAAGGTCGGCGCCCCGAACAGCACGCCGCAGCACGCCGCGATCGCCGCCGAACCCGGCAGCATCAGCCAGAACGAAACCTGGAAATGGACGAAATCGCCGGCTGTCGTATGGTTGCGGGCGACCAGGCCGAGCCATTGGAACGGCTCCCAGAAACTGGTCCATTCCGGCTGCAACTGCCAGGAGCTGAGGATGCCGTAGGCGTAAGCGCCGATCGCGAAGAACGCCGCATAGCCGAGGTCGAGGAGGCCAGCGAAGCCGACGACGATGTTGAGGCCGAGCGCCAGCGCGGCGAAGGAGAGTGCATTGGCGAACGAATCGATGTCCGCGTCGTTCCGGTGCACGAGCGGGAACAGCAGCGCCGCCGCCGCGACGCAGAAAATGCCAAGGCGCGCGCGGCTGTCGGGTCGGATACGCGCGATCGATCGGAGCACGGGCGTCCTCGCCCTCAGGGTGGGCCAGAGACCCACGGTCCTAACCGGCGGCGGCTCGCCGATTTCGGCCATCTCAGGATTTGGTCGGGGTGGCCCGGCCGAAAAGGCCGTTCGGGACAAACACCAGAACCAGGATCAGGATCGAAAAGATGATCACGTCGGTCCACCGCACCGCGATCAGCTGACCGCCGAGGCTTTCGATCAACCCGATTATCAGGCCGCCGACCATCGCGCCCCCGACGCTGCCGATACCGCCCAAGACAGCGGCGGTAAAAGCCCGCAGCCCAGCGGTGTAGCCGATGATGAAGCTGGTGAAGTTGTAGTAAAGGCCGAAGATCAACGCCGCCGCGCCCGCCAACGCCGAGCCGAGGAAAAATGCGGTAACGATTACCCGGTCGACTTCGACCCCCATCATCCGCGCTGCTTCTGGGTCTTGTGCAGTCGCCCGCATTGCCTTGCCGAGGCGGGTGCGATGGACGAACAGGTGCAGCGCCACCATCAATACCGCAGTGACCCCCCAGATCAGCACTTCCTTCAGTTCCACGACCACTTGGCCGAACTGCCAACGCACGACAGGCAGCGGGTTGGGGTAGTTCTCCGAGCCTGCGCCGACGGTCAGCAGAATGACGTTGAACAGGATGTAGGACACCCCGATCGTCGTGATCATCGCTGCCGGCCCACTTACGCCGCGCAACGGCCGCAGCGAAAGGCGCTCGATCGCAACCCCGAGCCCGCCCGCCGCGAGCATCGTGACCACGAAGGCAAAGGCGAGGACCCCGGCGAGTGCCAAGCCGGTCAGCACACGGGTTTGACCGGAAATCCCGAGCAGCTCGAGCGCCCACATGCCGATGAACGAGCTGACCATGAACACGTTGAAATGAGCAAAATTGATCAGCTCTAGAATGCCGTAGACGAGGGTGAAGCCTAGCGCCAGCAAGGCGTACATGGCGCCCAGGCTCAGTCCGTTGACGACTTGCTGCAGCAGCACTCCGGATTCGGTCATGACCATGACCAAGCGGCGTTCCCGTCTAAGATGCGGGTTTGAATGGCTCGACCGCTCATGAACTCGCGGGTGCTACCCCTATATACTTGTACTGGTGAAGAACGTCATCGAGCGGATATTTGTCGTTGTGGGTAATCTGAAAAACACTAATCACCCGGTTCTCGATGTCGCCGTTGGCGTCAAAGCTGATCTCGCCTTGCAAAGTCTTGACGTGCGAGGTCTGGATCGCATCGCGTATCGCGTCGCGGGTTACTTCCTTGCCTGAAGCGGCGACGGTTTTGATCGCGTCGAGAATGACCAGAGCCGCATCGTAGGCGGTGATCGAATAGTTGTCGGGTTGCATGCCGTATTTCTTGGCGAAGCGCTCGATCGTGGGCAGGGCATCGGGGTTTTCAAGCACGTTGGGTGCTGCGATCGTCGCGTACCATCCCTGCGCTGCCGGGAAGCCGGCGCCCTTGAGGATCTCGGCGGCATACATGCCGTCGCCGCCGGCTTTGAGAACGTTGGGGATGATGTCGTAGGATTGCTTGACCACTTTGACCCCGGCCTGCGCCACACCGCCGTAATAAATCGCCTCGGGGTTGAGCTGCTTTATTTTGGTGAGAGTCGTCGTATAGTCGGCTTCCTTCGGGTTTAGCTGGTCGCGGCCGAGCACATTGATCCCGCGCTTTTTGGCCTGCGCCTGAAATGCGTCGGCGATCCCGACGCCATAGGCGCCGCTGTCATCGAGCACATAGACCGACTTTACCTTGAGGGTATCGGCGAAATAGTTCGCCATGTTCGGTCCCTGGAAAGCGTCGGTAGTGACTGTGCGGAAATAAATCGCCTTTCCGCCGGGCCGATATTGCGCAGCGAATTTCGGGTCGGTGATGTCGGGATTGGTCGAGCTCGGCGTGATCGTCGCCAGATCGCCCTGGCTGAGGATCGGCGACATCGCCTTGCCCGAGCCGCTCATCTGCGGCCCGATCGCGGCGACGACCGAATCGTCCGACACCATCTTGCGCGCGTTGGTCGCTGCTTGCGCCGGATCGTACTGCCCGGCGGTCGCGGTGCCGTCGTCGAGCTGCAGGACCTCAATCTTGTAGCCGGCAACGCCGCCTGCCGCGTTGGCTTCATCGATCGCCAGCATGGCGCCGTCCTTGATCAGCTCGGCATCATGCGCGTCGGCTCCGGTAAACGGCAGGCTAATGCCGATTTTGACGGTCTTGTCGGCGGCAAAACTTGGTCCCGACCGCCCGGCCAAAACGCCGACCAAGGCGGTTGTCGACAAACTGATGAGCAAAGAGCGGCGCGATAGCATCTTCGACCTCCCCGTTTCGAGCTTCGACCGCTGCCCCGGCAAATGCCGTGCCGACCCCTCGGCGGTGCGGCGAAAAACCGACTTTACCCGATATTGCGCCGCGGATCAGCCTTCTCTGTTTCATCGCCCCCCGATTTGAGGAGACATCCGTCGCGACGCAGCCGCCCGCGTAACCGGTGGCGGTCATCGGCATGCGGAACGGATGATTTCGGCCAGGAGGCGCCGCCTTCGGGCCTCCTGGTCATAGCCCAAGTGCTTGCGCGCTCGGGGGCGTCGGAGTAACAAATGGTGCGCAACTTTGGAGTGCGACGATGGCCGAGCAGAATTTCGACGCCCCCGCCCAGGCGGTAACGCCTTCGGGCATCAATCATCTGGTGCTGAACGTCCGCGACATCGAGGAATCGCACCGGTTCTGGACGGAGATCGTCGGCCTGAAACAGGTCGGCGAGCTGCATCCTCGTGCGGGCCGACCGAACCCGCCCAAGATGCGCTTTTACAGCGGCGACCACAGCGGCAAGCTGACCCATCACGACGTCGCCTTGGTCGAGAGCCCGAACCTGCCGGCGCCGGCCGAATGGGTGCTGTCCGACGGCCGGGTCGCGATCAACCATGTGGCGCTGACCATGGCGAACCGTGAAGCCTGGCTGAAGCAGTTGGCATTTCTGCAGAGCCGTGGGGTCAAGTTCAATTGGCGCGTAAACCATGGGGTCACGCACAGCGTCTACATCAACGATCCCAACGGCTATGGCGTCGAATTCCTCTATGAGCTGCCGCGCGAAATGTGGGAAGGCGACATCGACGGCGCGATCAATTGGGCTGAAAACTTGCCGAGCGAGGGCCCCGGAGCGCTGGTCGACCGGACCGACACCCCGAGTTTCGGCAAGCCGCAGGTAGCCACGGTCCCGGCCGAGTAGGTATCTGCAGTAAAGTAGCCATTTCGCCTAGGCGGGATCGGTCCCCGCCGAGGTCCAATTTGCCCTGGTCAATGCTTTGGCCTCGCTACCGAGGATGAGCGCGCCGCTCGCCCGGGTCCACTCATCGCGCAGTGGTCACCAATTCGAGGGGGTTCTCTTGACGGTCACGCGTTGGAGAGCCTACACAGCAGGATCTGCGCTGCCGACAAGTGCAGGAACTTAGGGAGAAAGCAGATGGCTCGCATCAGGCATATCGCACTCGTGACTGACAATCCCGCGAAGACCGCGGAATTCTACAAGGAACACTTCGGTCTGACCGAGCTGTACCGCCGCCCCGGCGACACCGGTGAAAAGGGTGTCTGGCTCAGCGACGGCTACATTTATTTTGCTATTCTGAAATATGGCGAGGCCGGGGCGCCAAAGCTCGGTCCGGGGCAGACTTCCGACTTGCGCGGGATTTACCACATCGGATTTTATGTAGACGACGAACAAGCAACCGCCAAGTCTTTGAGAGACGCGAATTTTTCGCCCGTTCCCATCCCGAAGACCGAAAGATCCGAAATGACGCCGATGGGCGACGCGGTGAATTTAAAGTATCTGGGTCCCGATGAGGTCCAGATCGACATTCGCAGCCGCGGCTGGAACGAAGCCATCAGCTTTGCAATGCAACGCTACGATTTGACGCCGGTCGCGGAAAAAGAAGCCGCGGAATAACCGGCGGACCGGGATCCGGTGAGCGGCGCTCGCCGCTCACCGGATCTAGACCTCGCGCCGCGCTGTCGCGCGCGACATGAGCGGGGGGTTGTGGCATCGTCACGGGCGCCCCGACAGACGCCACCATAAGTGGTCAACCGGCGCTCCCCGCTTAAAATTGGCTGACCAGCCGCGATCGCTGATCAAGCGCTGGCTGCGGTAAATCGCAGCTTTGCTGCGGGGCGACAGCCGAAAGACCCATGCCGTCGGCCGCGTGTTGCATTCGGCGACCCCGCGAACCCCGGAAGATGTCGCGTCTCTCGGCCCGCATTGCCGGCCTAAGCAACAAGACAGACTGGCTGAGAGGCCAGTCTGGAGCCTGATGACAGCGGCTCAGCTTTCGCCGCTGACGCGCGAGACAGCTAAGCTCAGCTGATGAAACCAGGCCCCCGCGCCGGCAACTCCACCTTGCCACCGCATTCGCTGGCGATCACCGGCATCACCTCCTCGGCAAAGATCTGCATCTGCTCCTCGATCTCCTGTGCCTCGAACCCGCCGAGCTCGAACCAGCCGAGGAAACAGAAATCGTCGTAGCCGCACTCCCGTCGCATCTTCATGATCTTGTCGATGACGAACTGCTTCGAGCCGTGGATCGCGATCTCGCGGTCACGCAGCATCTGCGCGGTGACTTTCTTGTTGAGATCAAACATTGGCTCGTCGAGGCGCGCCACCACAGCGCCGAAACCGAACGGTCCGTAGTAGTCGAACTGCAGCTCGATCGCCCGCGCCGCCCGCTCGAGAGCCTGCTTCTCCTTCCCCGGTCGGGTGATGTGCAGGTAACGGCTCGTCATGATGCCGCGCCGCCTTTCGGCATCCCAGCCGAACTTGAAGCGTCCGCGGTTGTGCATATCGGGGAAGCCGGCCTTCTCCGCCGCCTCGAAATAGATCTCAAGGTTGCGGCGCAGCCGGTCGTTCGGCTCGGCAATCATCACCCCGTTGATCCCCTGCTCGGCCGCGAATTTGAGCGAGCGGGCGCTGGTCAGCGGTTCCCACAGCTGTGGGTGCGGCTTCTGCACCGGCTGGGGAAAGACCTGCAGCTCCGTGAGCGTGGTCGTCGTCGCTTGCACCGGGTTGCCGGCCGAGTACATGTCGGGATCGCCGAGCTGCATCACCTCTTCCAGCCGGCGCCCCGGGTCGTGTCCGTCAAGGAGGTGTAAATCGGAGCGGAGTTTGAGGTGGCCATCGGTCAGGCGGCCAGTGGTGGAAGTTTGGCCGGATCGGCGTCGATTAGCGGCAGCGTCAGCTCAGCCATTCCCTCGATCTGCATGTAACGGCACTGGAGTAGCCACTCATCGTTCTGCTCGAGCAGGACGGCGCCGATCAGCCGAGTGATGCTGGCCTCATTGGGGAAGATGCCGACGACATCAGCGCGCCGTTTCACTTCCTTATTCAGCCGCTCCAACGGATTTGTCGAATGCAGCTTGGTGCGATGCTGGGCCGGGAAGGTGATGTAGGCCAGCACATCGTGCTCGCTGTCGTCCATCAGCGCGGCGAGCTTGGGCCAGCGCGGCCGCAGCTGATCGGCAACATGGCGCCAGGTCTGATGCGCGGCCTCGGCATCGGCTTGCAGAAAGGCCTGGCGGATCGCGGCGGCGACCATGGTGTGCTGGCCTTTGGGTACGTGCGCCAAGGCATTGCGCATCCAATGAACGCGGCACCTTTGCCAGGTCGCTCCGAGCACGCGAGTGATCGCGTGGCGCAGGCCGTCATGAGCGTCGGAGATCACCAGCTTGATGCCCTTGAGACCGCGTTTGACCAGGCCCTTGAGGAAAGCCGACCAGAACGGCTCGGCCTCCGAAGGACCGATGCCAAGGCCGATGATCTCGCGCCGGCCTTCGGTCGTGACCGCCACCGCGATTATCGCGGCGACCGAGACGATGCGGCCGCCGTCGCGGACTTTGAGGTAGGTGGCGTCGAGCCACAAATACGGCCATTCGCCGTCGATCGGCCGGTCGAGGAAAGCGTTGACTCGTTCATCAATGTCCTTGCACAGCTTGGAGACCTGGCTCTTCGAAATACCGGACAGCCCCATCGCCTGGACCAGCTCGTCGACCCGCCGGGTCGAGACGCCGCCGATCCAAGCCTCCTGGATCACCGTGACCAGCGCCTTCTCGGCGGTCTTGCGCGGCTCCAGAAAGGGCGGGAAATACGAGCCCTGGCGTAGCTTGGGGATCCTCAGCTGAAGCGAGCCGAGCCGGGTGTCGAGGCTGCGCTCGCGATAGCCATTGCGGTAATTGAGCCGCTCGGCGGAGCGTTCGTGCCGCCCGCCGCCGATCACGCCTTCGACATCGGCTTCCATCAGAATTTGCAGTACCGCCTCCGCCACGGCTCGCAGAAAATCGCCATCGCCGCTCTTCTGCAGCAGCTCGGCCAGCGCCATTCTCTCATCGGTCATCGGGTCCTCGGTAGGCTTGGGATGGGTGTCACAACGCCACCTTAGCCGACCCTCCCCGGTGACCACCCGTCGCTCACGCGCGCGCCGGGCTCCATGTAATCGGGCATTGCGCCCGGCGCGCGCTCACCCTCGAATTTCCACCACCACCAAGGACGCTAACGCGCCCCGCCTTGTCCTGCTGGAAGTAGGCGATAGTCTGCTTGTGGTTCCACTTGGTGTAGCTCGGCGGCACCGAGAAATTCTCGCCATGATGCGAGAATGATGGCTCGGTCCAGCATTTCTTCATGATCGCGATATTTTCCTCGAACGCCTTGCGGTTGCGCTCCTGGTCCTGGATCGTCGAGCCGTAAGGGCGGCCGAGGGTCTCGTTCTCGCGGGGTTGATAGCCGCGGCCGACACCGCAATCCACCCGCCCGCCGCTGATCACGTCCAAGGTGGCGATTTGCTCAGCAAGCCGCACCGGGTGGTGCCACACGATGATGTTGGCCGCCTGACCGAGCCGGATGCGTTTGGTATGGGCCGCTACCGCCATCTGCACCATCAGCGGGTTCGGGCTCATCTCGGCCCCCTCCGGCTGGAAATGGTGCTCGGTCAGCCAGAACGACTGAAAGCCCAGCTTCTCGGCAAGGATGCCCTGGCGCACCTGGTTGACCAACGTCTCCTGGGCCGCCTTGTGGACCTCGGCCAACGATCCGTCGTTGAAGGTGACGCCGTCTTTGGTGGTGATGACCGGCAGGCTCGACGCGCCGTTGTGGAAGAGACCGATCTCCAGCATGGCTCTTCCTCCTTGTCCATCCGGGCGGGCTCGCTTCTGTCGCCCTCGATTTGTGGAACGAGGGTCGCCATCCCGGAGCCGAGAAGGTTGGGCTGGATCGGCACAGCAGTCAATTCAGTAGGACCGGCCTCAAGACCGTCGAGGCTGGTCACAGCGGGAAGACCAAGACGAGGTCTAGCCGAAGCGATCGGCAACGGTCGCGTCTGGAAGTTGGTGGAAATTGCCGATGGCGGCCGAGCAACTGGCGCTCCCGGCGGCCATTGCGACAGCCGGCTGCCGCAGCACTGCGGTCATACCGGCCTCGCCCCAAAGTCGCGGCAAGCTCTTCTTCAAGCATGTTTTCAATGAAGCTCCGGATGCGCTGGCGAATCCCAGCCGCCAGCGGATCAAACCAATCCGCACCCAAAATGGAGGCCGCCGTGTCGATTTCGTCGTCGAGATTGGCGGGGCCGGGGACCACCGCGATGTCGCTGAGGGCGTTAGGCGTGGGCGGACACATCAGCCTGATCGGCGCGAGTTTGTCGCTATCGGGGGCGGGGCTCGATCCCTTATCGCTGACCGGCCGCGGCATCACCCTCGGCTCGATCAGCCTCGGCAGCCGCGCCGATTTCGAGGCGATGAACCGGGCCATCGTTCTGCATCGCTTGCGCCCGGTGATCGACCGCACCTTCCCTTTCGCCGCGGCAAAGGACGCCTATCGACGTTTCGAGGGCCGCGGCCATTTCGGCAAGGTTGTGATCTCGCACGGCTGGCGAAGGATGTCACACACCAAATCCACGAGCTCGGGACAGGTCCAGTTCTATCAAACGATCCTACGCAGCCCCGAGTTGGGAATGACACGGCGAGTTAGAGTTGAAACCGCTACACAATAGATAAACGTTTGGTCGTATTATGGCTACGCTGACTGAGTGTCTACGACAAAGTGTTCGAGCAGCGGAGCCGAGGCCTAACGTCATGGTCGAGAGCTTTTTCGAGCGGCCGATCCTCAACTCGCCCTATGCCTATCCCGCTCGCCATTGGGAGCTGGATGCCGAGGGGCAGCCGGCCAACCGCATCGAAGATCGCCGGCGACGCTCGGAGCTGATCACACCGGTGCCGAAGCCGCAGAAAAGGCGTAGGGCCGCAAGTCAGGGAGAATTGGGTCTCAGCACCGGCGACGGGATTTCGACATCCGAGCAAGGATACAACCCAACCCCGATCATCAACGAGATTCGCGGCTACGTCGCAGCCTGGCGCAATCTGCCGAACCCGAACCAGTGGCAGGTGACGCCGGAGACGGCGCGGCTGCTCCAACATTGGCGGCATCATCAATTCGAGGACCTCCGCCCATTCTATTGCCAGATCGAGGCGGTCGAGACCGCAATCTGGCTCGCCGAGGTCGCGTCGGATCGGGCGGCGGCCGGCGCCAGGATCTGGACCCACATCCGGGGCGCCAACAGAGAGGCGAACCCTGAACTGCTGCGCATCGCGTTGAAGCTTGCGACCGGCGCCGGCAAAACGACGGTCATGGCGATGCTGATCGCCTGGCAGACGGTCAAGGCGTTACGCCATTCCGGCAGCAACCGCTTCTCGCGCGCCTTCCTGGTCGTCACCCCCGGCATCACGATCAAGGATCGATTGCGTGTGCTCCAGGCCAACGATCCGAACAGCTACTACCGCGAGCGCGAACTTGTCCCGAACGATATGCTCGGCGACATCGAGCGGGCCAAGATCGTCATCACCAACTACCACGCCTTTCGCCGGCGCGAGCGCATGGAGGTATCGAAGACCACACGCGCTCTGTTGCAAGGCCGTGGTCCGGAATTGCACACGCTCGAAACCGAGGGAGAGATGCTGCGCCGCGCTTGCGGCGATCTGATGGGGCTGAAGAACATCGTCGTCCTCAATGACGAGGCGCATCACTGCTACCGCGAGAAGCCGCAGGCCGAAGACGGTGAAAAGCTAAAAGGCGAGGACAAGGAGGAAGCGAAAAAGAACAACGAGGCTGCGAGGCTGTGGATCTCCGGCATCGAGACCGTCAAGCGCAAGCTCGGCCTTGCTGCTGTCTATGACCTGTCGGCAACGCCGTTCTTCCTGCGTGGCTCGGGCTATGCCGAGGGCACCCTGTTCCCGTGGACGGTCAGCGACTTCTCGCTGATGGACGCGATCGAATGCGGCATCGTCTAATTGCCCCGCGTGCCGATCGCCGACAACATCCCCGGCGGCGACATGCCGAAATTCCGCGAGCTGTGGAAGCATGTCGGCCCAAAAATGCCGAAAAAGGGCCGGGGCAAATCCGGCGAACTCGGCCCCCTCAGTCTGCCGAACGAACTGCAAACGGCGCTGGAAGCGCTTTATGGCCATTACGCCAAGACCTTCGCGCTATGGGAGGGGGAAGGCATCGATGTGCCCCCGGTCTTCATCGTGGTGTGCAACAACACCTCGACCTCGAAGCTCATCTACGACTTCATCTCGGGTTTTGTTCGTGAGAGCGACGGCGTCTGGGTCCAGGGCCGCTTCGAGGTGTTCCGCAATTATGACGGCTATGGCGAACGGCTCCCCCGGCCGCGCACACTGCTGATCGACAGCGAACAGCTTGAATCCGGCGAGGCGCTCGACAAGGGTTTTCGTGATATGGCCGGCGATGAGATCGAGCGTTTTCGCCGCGATCTCGTTCAGCGCACCGGCGACGCCCGCGCGGGCGAGAAGATCAGCGACCAAGACTTCCTGCGCGAAGTCATGAACACGGTCGGCAAAACGGGGCAGCTAGGCGAAGGCATCCGTTGCGTTGTCTCGGTATCGATGCTGACCGAGGGCTGGGACGCCAACACCGTCACTCACATTCTCGGCGTGCGCGCTTTTGGCACCCAGCTCCTCTGCGAGCAGGTGATCGGCCGCGGCCTGCGCCGGCAATCGTACCGGCTGAACGAAGAAGAGTTACTCACCCCCGAATACGCCGACGTGCTCGGCATTCCGTTCGATTTCACCGCCAAGCCGGTAATCGCGCCGCCTACTAAGCCGCACAAGACCGTGCGGGTGGAGGCGGTGCGGCCCGATCGCGACGCGCTGGAAATCAGGTTTCCGCGGGTCGAGGGGTATCGGGTCGAATTGCCCGAGGAGCGGCTAACCGCGAAATTTAGCTCCGACTCACTGCTGGAGCTGACTCCCGACCTCGTCGGCCCGTCGATCACCAAGAACCAGGGCATCATCGGCGAGGGAGTCGAGCTGACCTTGGCGCATCTCAACGACATGCGCCCTTCGACAATCCTGTACCACCTTGCAGCGCGGCTGCTGTTCACCAAATTCCGCGATCCCAGCCACGACCCGAAAATGTACCTCTTCAGCCAGTTGAAACGCGTCGCGCGCGAATGGCTCGACGGCGGCTATCTGCGCTGCACCGGGGGCACCTACCCAGCGCAACTGATTTATCAAGACCTGGCCGATCGGGCCTGCGAGCGCATCAAAGCCGCCATTACAGAGTCGATGGCCGGCGAACACCCGATCAAGGCGGTGCTCGATCCGTACAATCCGACCGGTTCGACCGCGCATGTCCGGTTCGATACCTCGAAGGCGCTGCTGTTCCGGACCGCACACGACCGCTCTCACGTCAACTATGTCGTCTGCGACAGCAATTGGGAGGCAGAGTTCTGCCGCGCTGCCGAGGCGAACCCGCGCGTCCGCGCGTACGTCAAGAACCAGGGACTCGGGTTCGAAGTGCCGTATCTGCTCGGCACCACGCCCAAGAAATACCTGCCCGACTTCATCGTCCGGGTCGATGACGGGCGCGGGGACGACGACCTGTTAAATCTCGTCGTCGAGATCAAGGGCTACCGCGGCGAGGACGCCAAGGACAAGGCGCCCTGGGGTGAATAATCTCGGGACGTTCGGCCGCTGGGCCTTCGCCGAGTTCAAGGAATCGGTCTACGCCATTACCGCAAACTTCGACGCGCTGATCGAGCGCGCCGTCGCCAGCCCGAGCGCATGAAGCGCCGACGGTGAGCCCGAGGGGAACTAACGTACAAGATATTCGGCAAACGTTTCCATGCCTGGACCACTAAACCAAAAAGGGGTCCGGCCGCAGGCGGACTCCTGACAAGAAACCGTTCGTTCGACGCCTCAAACGCGAGGCGGCAAATGCACCTCTCGCGGCTGAGAAGCCTACCCCTGCCAAACCGCAGTTGGTCAAGCGCTGACCTCCCGTCGATCCATCGAGTTAGAGCAATCGCAGGGGCAGACTGATGCCGAAGAAGCAAATTGAAGTCGAGGCGCTGCGGCACAAGGACAAGCGCCGCAATATTCCGACCGCCAAACTCGAGCCGGTCATGGAGGAGAAGGATAGGAGCCCGATCCGGCTCGCCTATGAGCGACGCAACCGCGATCTCGATCCGTAGCTCGTCTGGCGCGGGAAGGACGAGCAGGATTGGTCCCATCTGATCGTCCAGGCGCCGCCTCTCTACATTCAGGAGAAGGTGCACCCGAAGGTGCTGATCGACGATCTGCTGCGACAATCGAAGACGCGGCGTGCCGAGACGGCGCGTGCGATGCCGGACCTGTTCCCCGATTTCAACGGCCTGCCCGACAGGGAAGCGGTGACCGAGTTCTACCAACACGACGCCAACTGGTCGAACCGGATGATCCTCGGCGACAGCCTGTCGGTGATGGCGAGCCTCGCCGAGCGCGAAGGGCTGCGCGGCAAGGTGCAGTGCATCTATATCGACCCGCCCTACGGCATCCGCTTTAACTCGAATTTCCAGTGGTCGACGACTAGCCGTGACGTCAAGGACGGCAACAAAGACCACATAACCCGCGAGCCGGAGCAGGTCAAAGCCTTCCGCGATACCTGGCGCGACGGCATCCACCCCTACCTAAATTATCTGCGCGACCGGCTAACCGTCGCCCGTGATCTGCTCGCCGACAGTGGCTCGATCTTCGTCCAGATCGGCGACAAAAATATTCAGCTCGTGCGTGCCCTAATGGACGAGGTCTTTGGAGCAGAGCGATTTAAGAGCCAAATTGCTCTGACTAAATCGACGGGTCTTTCTTCTACACACACAATTGTAAACCGCCTGGATTACCTTTTGTGGTATTCAAAAGGCGATTATTGCAAGTACCGACCGATTTTCTTAGACGCTGACCCGGAAGAGTTCTGGTTACAACTTGAAAGACGAGAATGATCGGTTGTACATGAGTGATAACTTAACAAAGCCTGGACCCGGTCAGAAATACGTTTTTAGATTTGGCGGTCGAGATTTTGAATCTGGAAACCGGTGGTGGGGTCTACCTCCGGATTCAATGACACGTGTGTCCAAAGCCGGAAGGTTGCTCGCCGGCGCCAATGCGCTTCGATATCGCCGTTTCTTCGATGACTTCTCCGTGAAGGCACTGACCAATCTCTGGGACGGAATTGCAGGTGCGGCAGACCCTATATTTGTCGTTCAAACCAACACCCGGATAGTTCAGCGCAGTATTCTTATGACTACCGATCCCGGCGATCTCGTGCTCGATCCAGCCTGCGGTTCGGGGACGGCCGCGTATGTCGCTGAACAATGGGGGCGGCGGTGGATCACGATCGACACCTCCCGGGTAGCGTTGGCGCTAGCCCGGGCGCGGATCATGGGCGCGCGCTACCCCTATTACTTGCTCGCCGATAGCCAGAGGGCCAGCGCAAGGAGGGCGAGGTCAGCCGCACGCCGCCGAAGGAGACACCGACGCGTGGCGACATCCGTCACGGCTTCGTCTATGAGCGAGTGCCGCACATCACCTTGAAATCGATCGCCAACAATGCGGAGATCGATGTGATCTGGGAGAAGTGGCAGCAGACGCTGGAGCTGTTGCGCGCCCGCCTCAATGCCACGCTCGGGCCGGAGCCCTCACGCTCCCATCCCCGTCATTCTGAAGCGCGGCGGTGCCGCGAGCCCGGAACCCACGAACACCGATCAAGGAAGGGGTGCACCAGCGGGTGTGCCTGTATCCGCCCGGCCCGTGTTCATGGGTTCGGGGTCCGGCCCTTCGGGCCGTCCCGGAATGACACAAGAGAGGCCTTGGGAGGAGTGGGAGATCCCGCGCGAGGTCGGAGCCGATTGGCCGAAGGAAGCAAAACAGGCGCACAGCGAATGGTGGCCGGCGCGCGTCGCCCGGCAGAAGGAAATCGACGCCTCGATCGCCGCCAAGGCCGAGTTCGAATACCTCTACGACAAGCCCTACCCCGACAACTCGCGCATCCGCGTCGCCGGCCCGTTCACGGTCGAGAGCCTGTCGCCGCACCGCTACGTTCCCGGCGATACCGACGATAGCCTCGTTCAGGAACTAGGCGAGCCGTTCGCCGGCTGGGAGGATTTCGGGCAGATGGTGCTCGAAAACCTCCAGGCCGCCGGGGTACAGCAAGCGCACAAGGAAGGCCGCATCTCCTTCACCGCGCTTAATCCGTGGCCGGGCAAATTCATATCGGCCGAGGGACGCTATAGCGACGGTGCGCATGAGCGCCGCGCAGCGATCCTGGTCGGACCGGAATTCGGCATTGTGTCTCGCGCGGACCTCGTCGACGCTACACGTGAGGCGGCCGACACCGGGTTCGACGTGGTGATTGCCTGCGCCTTCAATTTCGACGCCCGCTCGGCCGAACTCGACCGCATCGGCTGCATTCCGATCCTGAAGGCGCGCATGAACCCCGACCTGCACATGGCCGGCGAGCTGAAAACTACTGGAGCCGGCAATTTGTTCGTCGTCTTCGGCGAGCCCGACATTGAGATCGACTCGGTCGGCTCCGACCGGATCCAGGTCAAGATCAAGGGCGTCGATGTCTTCAAACCACAGACTGGGGAAATCGAGTCCGTTGGCCCCGACACAATCGCGCTGTGGTTCATCGACACCGATTACAACGAAGAAAGCTTCTTCGTCCGCCACGCTTATTTCCTCGGCGCCGCCACCGACCCCTACAAGGCGCTGAAGACGACCCTGCGGGCCGAGATCGACGAGGAAGCCTGGACCAGCCTCAACAGCGACACCTCGCGCCCCTTCCCCAAACCCCAATCCGGCCGCATCGCCGTCAAGGTCATCAACCACCTCGGCGACGAGGTGATGAAAGTCTTCAAGGTCTGAGAATCGCCTTATCCGCTTTTGGGGGTGGCAGATGGCAACAATTGACTTATCCCGACAAACCTGGACCCAGCGTCTCGTTCAAGCATTAGCGAGGGTTGGGTGGCGAGCTATTACGATACCCGCAAATGGCAGACTTGAACGTAATCGTCAGATCGTCGAATTCCACACACTCAACTCTCGGATTGTTGCCCGATTTTCAATTTACGTAATCGGCGATAGAGGAGAGACCCACCGCAGAGACGAACGACGCATAGAGATAACCACTACCTACCAGAGTGGTTTGCACGAGTTCCCGAATATTCGGACGTTGTTTTGGGATATGATCGACAAAATGACACCTATGTCGGTTTAGACCCCAGGCGCCTTGAATTCGGCGGTTCACAGCAAATGCTTCAAGTTCCGTCGATCCAGAGGCTCTTGCGAACGTTCCATTCGACGCAATTCTCATACGACCCCATGCCATTCGCATTTTAGGAGGGATTGAATATCAGGCGATCTTCAAGCCGCCGCGACTTGCCGAATATATTTTCAACCTAAGTGCTATCCACGGCGGCACTTACGTGGGCGATGGTCCATTTTCCGGAGAAATTGGTCACGCGCGCAACCCGACCAGAGCGCTTACGATGCGCAATGACAGTGCGAAAGGTGATTTGTTGGTGCTGTCCATCACCGGCTCGCCAAGTCGGAGATCAAAGCCTCCCAATTCGACTGTGGAAGCTTACGAGGAGAACAACTGGGACACACTGTCCGATTTGACCCCCGAGGAATTTGAGGCCGTTCGGCGTCGCTGGGCGGAGATCGGCGAAAAAGGCGAATATTTTGCATACCGTCACGAAAAACGCCGATTGCGATCCGCTGGAAGAGATGACCTTGCGGACAGAGTTGAATGGATCAGTCGCAAGGCTGTTGGCAGAGGATATGACATAGAGTCATTTGAGGCTACCGGATCATCACGCGTCGTAGAGGTGAAGGCCACGGGCAGTGGCATGAGCTTCTTTATAAGCGACAATGAATGGGCAATAGCAACGCAGAGATCAGAACAATATTGCATATATCGTATAGTCGATGTAGAGGTCCATCCGAGGCAGCAGAAGGCCGTCAAGACGACGGCGTTCGACCTGCAACTGAACTTGTCGAACCCTGGCCTTCGCTTTCATCGACTCGACCGGCCGCGTGACCCGAATTTCTGGTCGGTTCGCGTTAACGAAGACATTCGCCTGATCGTCCATCGGACGCCCACGAGCCTCCTGCTCTGTTATGTCGGGCATCACGACACGGCCTATGGGTGGGCCGAGCGACGGCGGATCGAACGGCACCCGATGACGGGCGCAGCCCAACTCGTCGAGTTGCCCGAGCGGGTCGAACACATCACCCTGCCGGCCGTCGCCGAGACGGTAGCTGCCCCCAAACCGCTGCTGTTCGCCGGGATCACCGACGATACCCTGCTCGGCTATGGCGTACCGACCGAGTGGCTCGGCCAGGTCCGCCAAGCTAAAGAGGATAGCCTGTTCGACATCGCCGACCGCCTGCCGCAAGAGGCTGCCGAGGCCCTGTTGGAGCTGGCGACCGGCACGACCCCGGCGATGCCGGAACGGGTGCCGATCGAGGCCGACCCGTTCACCCATCCCGACGCGCAACGCCGGTTCCGGGTGCTGACGAATGTCGAGGAACTCGAACGCGCGCTCGATTACCCATGGGAGAAATGGGCGGTCTTCCTGCACCCGGCGCAGCGGCGGCTGGTCGAGCGCGATTACAACGGACCCGCCCGGATAAGCGGTAGTGCCGGCACCGGCAAGACGATCGTGGCATTGCACCGGGCGGTTGCCGTGGCTCGACGACACCCGCAAGCCCATGTGTTGCTGACGACCTTCTCCAAAGCCTTGGCGAATGCCCTGCGGATACGGTTGCGGACTCTGACCGGTAACGAGCCGGACATCGCCGACCGTATCGCTGTTCATCCGGTGACCGGGATCGGATACGAGCTTTACACGACGGCATTCGGTCAGCCGAACATCGCGCCGCCAACGTTGATCGAAGCGTTGTTGGGCCAAGCGACGACGGCGGTTCAGGGACATCGGTTCACAGCGCGGTTTCTGATCGGCGAATGGCGCGAGGTCGTCGACGCTTGGCAACTGGCGACCTGGGAGGAATACCGCGATGTCGCCCGGCTCGGTCGCAAAACCCGAATCGGTGGTAAGCAACGCGAAATTCTGTGGTCGATTTTCGAGCGCGTGCGGGCTGGGCTGGCGGAACGCAATGCCGCCACGTGGCCCGATCTGTTTGGTCGCGTAACGGCTCACATTACTGCCAACAAATCCTCGTTCGATTTCGTCGTTGTCGATGAGGCGCAAGATGTCGGCGTCGCCGAATTGCGGTTCCTCGCCTCGCTGGCCGCAAACCGCGCGGACGGTCTGTTCTTCGCCGGCGATCTCGGCCAGCGGATCTTCCAACAGCCTTTCTCGTGGCGATCTCTGGGCGTCGATGTTCGTGGCCGGTCTTATACGTTGCGGATCAACTACCGAACCTCGCACCAAATTCGCGTCCAGGCCGATCGGCTACTGCCGCCTGCTCTGGCTGATGTGGATGGGAACGCCGAGGATAGGCGCGGCACCGTCTCGGTGTTCAACGGCCCAGCCCCGGAGATGGAGACCTTCGATGACCTCGAGCAGGAGTTGGAGGCGGTTGGCGCATGGATCAAAGGCAGGGTCGAGGACGGAGTTGAGCCGCACGAGATCGGTGTATTTGTCCGCTCGACGCGCGAGCTTCGGCGGGCGCGAAACGCGCTCAAACAAGCCGGTGTTCAGGCGGTCGAACTCAGCGACAAAGTCGACGTCACGCCCGGCAAGCTCTCGATCGGCACGATGCATCTGGCGAAGGGTTTAGAGTTTCGTTCCGTCACGGTTATGGCGTGCGACGACGAAGTCATTCCGTCTCAGAGGCGCATCGAGAACGTCGCCGACTACGCTAACTTGGAGGAAGTCTACGACAGCGAGCGCCATCTGCTCTACGTCGCCTGCACCCGCGCCCGCGCCCATCTTTTGGTGACTGGCCTAAAGCCGGCGTCCGAGTTTTTGAATGACCTGATCGCATGAAGTCGAATTTTTCGACCGCCTCAATAAAATCGCCTTGAATACAAATTAGAGCATGATCCTAAGAGAATCAAAAAGATATTCCCACGCATCGAGTTTTGTGATTCAAGATGCTGGCTGGGGTTGGGGGGCCAGCATCGAATGGCAAGACCCGATTCGCAGGACCTGCGGGATCGCGTGGTTGGTTCGGTGGCGAGCGGTCGCACCTGTCGGTTGACCGCGGCGCTGTTTGGAGTGAGCGTTGCCAGCGTGGTGAAGTGGTCGCAGCGCTGGCGGGCCACCGGCAGTGCTGCGGCCAGGCCGATGGGCGGGCGGCGGCAGCTGCGGCTCAAGCACGAACGTGCGTGGCTGTTGGCGCGGATCGCCGAGAAGCCGGATCTGACCTTACGGGCGGTGATGGCCGAGCTGGCCGAGCGCGGCACGCCGGCAAGCCATGGGGCGGTGTGGCGTTTCTTCAAGCACGAGGAGATCACGTTAAAAAAAACACTGCATGCCAGCGAGCAGGATCGCGCCGACATCGCCCGCCGCCGGACCCGGTGGAAGACGCATCAGGGCCGGCTTGACCCTAAGCGCTGGTGTTCATCTGTAGGGTCTGGGGAGATCATTTCACCCGCGCCAAGGTTGTGTCGGTGACGTAGCTGGAGACTCTGATGCGCTCCTTGGCGGGATCGTAGGCCGCGTCGACCGCCTCGGCAGACGGGGTGATTGCCGTCAGTTCGCAGACCCGATCGATCGGCGATCGTCCGCCGAGAGCCGTGTGAGGCCGGTGCCAATTCCAGAAGTGCTGCCATTCGTCGAGCCGTTGTCGAAGGTCGACCGATTTGGGATCGGCCATCGCCCAGAATTCCTCGAGATCAGCGCGCTGGGTGCGCTCGACCTTACCGTTGAGGTGTGGTGAGCGTGGCTTGGTCGGGCGGAACTTGATGCCCCACTCCATCAGGCGACGCTGCACAGCCTCGGCAAAGAATTCGAGGCCCCGATCGGTTTGGATGCGTTGGATCGGAAACGGCATTTCTTCCAGGAGACGGTCGAGAAAGTTCAGAGTGCTGGAGGCGGTTCGCCGGGGATACAGACCCATCACCTTCCACCGCGAACAGTCATCAATGGCCGTGTACTGGTAAAGCGCGGGCGCGATCTTGCAGACATCCATCTGAACCCGGTCGCCCGGCACCGGCCGGCTATAACGCTTCGTGCCCTTACGCACCAATCGCGGGCGCTGGAGGCGCTGCTCGCCATGCTGGACCAACACACGATGAAGGGTATCCAGTGACAGGCGTAATCCATGATTTCGGAGGAGTTCATTGCGCAGCTGCTTGATGCCGAGCTGACGCGTGCGGCGAAGTTCGAGGATCAACGCCTCCTGTTCTGCGAAGATTTTCCGGCCGGCGGCTCGGTGCGGTCGACGGCTGTGCTCCTCGAGACCGACGATCCCCTCGGCCTGGTAGCGTCGCCACCACTTCCGCAGGGTCGGTCGAGAGATGCCACAACGCCGGCAAACTAGGCCGGCATCGCCGACCTGCTCGTAAAGCCTGATCCAGCCAAGCCTCGTCTTGGCGTTCATTGCTCGCTGCTGTCGTTCTTGATGTCGGCCATGGATCTGATGGACGGCGTCGCCGCGCCGCCCACAGTTCCACAGCCCCAACAACATCTAAAGGTCAACTTATCGGAGAGGGATAAACCGGTGAAGATGCATCCCTCCTCGTCCGGAAAGTGAAACGATCTCACCGAACCCCACAGTTCATCGACGAAACTTGGGCCAAGACCAACATGACCCGCCGGCATGGGCGCTGCCGCCGCGGCGCTCGCCTGATCGCCAAGGTGCCGCACGGCCGCTGGCGTACGCTGACCTTTCTGGCGGCGCTGCGCCACGACCGCAGCACCGCCCCTTGCGCCATCGACGGGCCGATCAACGGCACCAGCTTTCATGCCTATATCGAGCAGTTCCTGGTGCCCACCCTCAGTCCGGGCGACGTCGTCGTTATGGACAATCTCGGCTCTCACAAGGACCAGGCGGTGCGCCGCCTGATCCGCGCCGCCGCCTGATCCGCGCCGCCGGCGCCAAGCTGTTCTTCCTGCCGCGTTACTCGCCCGATCTCAATCCGATCGAACAGGTCTTTGCCAAGCTCAAGACCCTGCTGCGCAAAACCGATCCGCGCACCATCGAGGCCGCCTGGCGCGGCATCGGCGACCTGCTCGGCCATTTCACCCCCGCCGAATGCGCCAATTACCTCGCCAATGCAGGCTATGCTTCAGCCTAAGGATCACGCTCTAGCTCGACCAGTACCGTAGCGGCGATCTCGCCGATATCGAGCCACTTCATGTCGGGGCCTATGTCAAAACGCTGAGGGTATCGGCCGACGGCAAACCGGCGGTCAAGGAGCGAGATGCTTCCAAGCCGACCGTCAAGCAGCACCCCGCCGCGATCCGCATGCTGTTCGACTGGCTGGTGGTCGGCCAGGTGGTCGCCATCAACCCGGCGCATGCGGTGCGCGCGCCAAAGAACATCGTGCGCCGCGGCAAGACGCCGGTGCTGATCGAGGAACAGGCGCGCCGGTTGCTGGACAGCATAAACCGTCAGGAAGACAAAATTACCCGACGGCACGGAGGTCGAGCAGCCTTGGGTCGTCGGCCTGCGCGACCACGCGCTGATCGGGGTCATGACCTACTCCTTCGCCCGCATCAGCGCCGTCGTCGGCACGAAGGTCGAGGATTATTACCCGGCGGGTAAGCGCTGGTGGATACGGCTCCAGGAGAAAGGCGGCAAGCAGCACGAGATGCCGGCGCATCACAAGCTCGAACAGTTTCTCGATGAATATCTGGCCGCGGCCGGCATCCGCGAGGCCGGCAATACCCCCCTCTTCCGTTCGACGATCGGCAGGACCGGGCGATTGACCGAAAACGTCATGGACCGGGTCGACGCCTACAGCATGATTTGCCGGCGCACCGCTGAAGCCGGTTTCAAGATCAAGCTCGGCTGCCATGTGTTCCGCGCGACCGGCATCACCGCCTATCTCGAGGCCGGCGGCACGCTCGAAAAGGCCCAGGCCATGGCAGCGCACGAGATACGCGCACCACCAAGCTCAACGATCGCCGGGGCGATGAAATCACGCTCGAGATCGAGCGTATCACGATTTGACATGTCTATCGGCTGCTCGGCAAACGGACCACATTTCCGCCGAATGGGAGGTGTCGATGCCAATCAGGCCTGAGATGCGAGAGCTTTATCCCAGGGATTGGCCGGAGATCAGCCGGCGGGTGCGGTTCGAGCGCCGGCGGTGTTTGCCAGGGATGTGGCCGACCGCACGGCGTGACGGTTCGCTGCCTGCCGGTAGGCCGTTGGTTCGACACTCCTTGTCGCACGTGGCGCAATGGCCGCAGGGCGTGTTGGCCCGATCTCGTCGAAACGGCGCAAGTGCGGCACACCCGCGTGGTTCTGGCCGCTGCACACCTCGATCACAACCCGGGCAACAACCGGCAGCGCAATCTCAAGAACCTGTGCCAGCGCTGCCACATGATCCGCGATCGCCCGCACCACCTGGTTCAGCGGCGGATCACCTATCTTCTTCGGCGCGCGCTCGGCGACCTATTCTTTGGCCCTACGACAGGGCCGCAGCAGCTTGTTCGGAGTAGAACTCTTATAGGAATAGACCTCGACAGAAGACGGCAGCAGATGGTGGTCGGCAACCGGATTGGCCCCCGCGCTAGGGCAGCTTGGACATGAGTTCGTGGCCGAGGCCTCTGAAGCCCCCGGCGGGCCGGCGGGTGGTTTAGTCACTTATTGCCAAAGCTGCCTTGCTGTATTCGGAGTGGCTGAACACGAGCGGCGTGTTCCCCATCAGCGTCAGTCCGCGAGCGTCCACGGCTTCTGAAAAGAGGCCGGTCCCTTCCGACAAGGCTTCAGCCCTGCGCAACAAACGATCGGCCTTCTCCATGTCACCCTGCAGTGCGTAGACATGGGCAAGCCAGAAGGTGCACATCAGGAACGCGCCTTCCTCTTCTCCGAGCGGCCGGTCGCCTTGGTTTGGCAATTCTGACGTGACGAAGCGGTAGACGAACCCGTTGATCATGAGCCGTGCCTGGATCTGTTCGACCGTGCCACGAACGCGCGGGTGATCGGCCGGTAGAAATCCCATAACCGGAATCAGCAGCAGTGCTGCATCGACGGTATCTGCATCATAATGCTGCCGGAATGAGCCAAGCTTCTCGCTCCATCCGCGCTCCATCACCTCATCCCTTATCGCTTCCATTGAGCGCCGCCAATTGTTGACATTATCCGTATAGCCGAGTTTCTTTCCAATCCGGATCGCGCGATCGAGCGTGACCCAGCTCATAATCTTGCTGCTGACGAAGTGCTTGACCGGTGTAAGCTCCCAAATCCCGGCTCCGGGATCCTGCCAATGCCCGACGGTGAACTCCGCGACGCGACGGATCAGATCCCAGAACTCGTTCCGCCACTCTCCGCCGTTCTCCAAAAAAATCAGCGCCGAGTTGGCCAGATATCCGAACGAGTTGATCTCGACCATGTCGGCCGCGACATTGCCTAGCTCCACCGGCGCGGATTCCCGATAGCCGCTCAGCTCTTCTCGCTTGGTCAACGACATCTCCCGGCCGCCGTCGAGGCGATAGACCACCTGAAGCGGCATATTCTTGCCCGGCTGAAGCCCCTCAAGCCAATCAAAGAATTGCTTCGCCTCGCTGGTCAGGCCAAGCTGGGACAACAGCGCTACCGACAGCGACGCGTCCCGGATCCAGGAATAGCGATAATCGAAGTTGCGCGAGCCGCCGATCCGCTCTGGCAGCGAGGTCGTCGGCGAGGCCAGCGGCGCTCCGGTGGGCGCAAACGATAAAAGCTGCACGGTCAGCGCCGAACGGCGGATCATGTCGCCGCGAGACTTCACGCGAGAGAGTCGGCTCGTCCAGGCCTCCCAATACCTCGAGACGGCGGTCAGCGCTTCCTCGGCGCGTTGCGGATTCCACTCCTCCAGCCTCTCGCCCGGGCCAAATACGGTCCAGATTTCTTCGCCCTCGGCGAGATCGAATTCGCAGCGGCTCCCGTACTCGGTCAAACTCAGGGTAAGCGATGCCCACAAGCCCGCGCGGCCCAACCCTGCGGCGAACTGAACGCCGCCCTCGACGCTCGTCGCCCTCGCGGAAGTTCCGAAATCCGGCCGTACCTCGATCGACATCGCGCAACGCCAGCGGCCCTTGAGACAGCGAAGTCGCCGAACGATGGTACGGCGGTCGTCGAGGCCTCCCTGCCGGGTGTTGTCGGGCCATAGCATGGCATCGCTCAATTCCAGGATGCGGTCATCTTCCTCCCACCGAGTTACCAACACCGCCGTATCGGGTTGATAATGCTGCCTGCCAAGAATGCGCGCCAGCGGACCAAGGCGCCAGAATCCGCCTCGCTCCACGTCAAGTAACGCGCCAAAAATGGCAATCCCATCGTAATTCGGTAGACAATGCCAACAAATTGTCCCGTCTGCGGCGACGATCGCCGCCGTGCGACGATCGCCTATGACCCCGAGTTTGCTGACAGGCGGAAACGGTACGAAAGAATAAGACGATTCGCTCATCACTTTTCCTTTTGCACAGCTTGGGCCAATACAGCCATGACTGCATCGGCATTCGCGCGTTGACGTATTTCATTCGTACTAACGTATGTAGAGCTCTGGGGCAGAATAAGGCCCGGCCTTGCTGCAGAACCCGCCTCCGCATCTAACATCAACGCCCGACTCTTCACGGCGTCACGAAATAATTATCGCGCGGCGACTCTTCGCCAATCCTGCTGCGGCGCGCCGGGCCGCCGACGCCGGTCAGTGGCTTCCGCGGTTTCCAGATCGACGATGATCGGCTGGCGGAAGTGCCGCCTTCCGATGCGCCATTGCTCAAGCTGCATGAGGGCGCGATCCACGCCGAGGGGCCGGCCTGGCAGGGGATGCAGGAGCGACTCGTCTGGTCCGACGTGCCCAACCGGCGGCTTCTCGGCTGGTATCCCGATGGCCATGTCGAGGTCGTGATCGATGGCACCTGGTTCATGAACGCCAACGCCGTCGAGGCCGACGGCAAGCTCGTCTATTGCGAGCATGGCCGGCGCTGCATCAGTCGCGGCGGCGACTATGGCAACCAGCCCGAGCCGATCGTGACGCATTTCGAGGGCAGGCGGATCAACTCGCCCAACGATGTCGCGGTGGCTCCCGACGGGATCTGGTTCTCCGACCCGATTTTCGGGATCGTCATGCCCAATCAGGGCGCTCTCGCCGATCCCGAACTCGATCACCGCAGCGTCTACCGCTTCGATCCGGTGAGCGGCGATCTTGGCCGGATGGCTGATTTCGAGCAGCCCAACGGCCTCGCCTTTACCGCGGACGGGCGCATCTCCATGTTTCGGACACGCCGTTGTCCCTTGGGCGAGGTGGGTTTCGCGGCGGGAGCGAAGCACGAGATCGTCGCGTTCGATGTCGGCGAAGACGGCGCGCTCTGCAATCGGCGCTTTTTCTTCCACACCGATCATGGCTATCCCGACGGCTTTAAGGTCGATGCGCGCAGCTGGGTGTGGACGAGCGCGCCGGACAGGGTGCATGTCCGGTCCGCCGATCGGCGCAAGCTCGGCTTCATCCCGAACCCGGCGGTCGCCTCGAACTGCGCGTTTGGAGGCGCGGACGGCGGCACTTTATCGCGGCGACGCAGTATTTGCTGGCGATCGATCTTGCTGCATGAGTTGGAGGAGATGCCCGTCGGGATCGCGAACAAGCGCATCGCGGTTCACCGACCAGACGATGCGTGTGGCCGCGACGTCGTTGGCGGCGAGGGATGGGTGCGGCCGCCCGGCGGGCCGGCGGTAGGCGAGCAACTCGACGTGCGGCGGTTTGTCTGGCGGGTTCATCGGCAGCACATCAACCTCGACCCCATCGAGGCCGTCGAGTGCGACCTGCGCCGGCCCCCGGTTGAGCGTGCGCTTTCCTTCCACCAGCCCATATTTCTCATAGAAGCGCCGGCTCGCCCCGAGGTCGGCAACCGAGATCGCGCTGTGATCGATCCCCATGATGCCCCGGCCTTGCCATGACGGATTAGAGCCGGCGGAAAATTCGAGCAGTTCGAGCGGATGGCCCTCGGGATCGCGGAACTTGACGGCCGTCACTCCGCCCGACGATTGGGGGAGCGTCACGGGTTCGCCGCGGGTGATCGGCGTCGCGCCGGCGTTCCACGCGCGCCGCCAGGCCGCGCTGGCATCGTCGGTGACGAGCGCGAGGTGTTGGAAGACGAGATCACACGCGCTGGTGTTGTCGGGGTGGGGCCGTCCTGGAGGATCGAACGAATCGAGATCCAACCGGCTTTTCCCGAGCGTCAGCGAGCGACGCCAACCAGCACCCCGGAGGCTGAGCATCGTCATCTCCGCAGGGGGGATCGGCGCTATCTCGCCAGCGATGAAGCCGATCGTCTGATAGAATCCCACCAGCAGCTCGGGCTCGGTCGTGACGAGCCGGAAGCCGGCGATCGTCCGGAACATCACGTCAGATGACATGGCCGGCGCTGTGGATCGACGTGGAGCTGGACGGTCATCAGGCAGCAGGGTTCGTCGCCGATTGTCCCGGATTTGTGGCCTTTCTTGCCGCCTGTCTCGATACAACCCTGATCCTCGCCGAAGGAGAACTCGCCCGGGCCCTGCTCGATGCGCGTACCGTCCATGCTCTCGATCCACCAGCGGCCGGACAACACGATGATCCATTGAGGCGCCGGATTCTCGTGCCAGTCGCCCACCCAGCCAACCGGCTGCACGGTGAAGACGACGGTCGCCTCGCCGCGTTCCATCTTGTCGTTCCACTGCGGATCGGCGGGGCCGACCCCCTTCAGCTCGTAGTCCGTGAGAGCGCACCTGGTCAGGTGGCTGATGCCGTTCTCATCGACGTGCAGATGCCAGTAGGGGACGGAGGGCTTGGGGCCGGGATCGCTCATGGGTAAATTCCGTAGGGATGGCTGGAGGCGAAGGGATGAGCAAGGAAGAGCACAAGCCCCGATCCGTCGGTGCCGACGACGATCAGCAGGAAACCGGCGCCTAGCGATAGGTTTTTGAGGAAATCCCAGAACAGGGTCCGGCCCTTGCCGTCCGGATCGGACCAGAAATCGCCCTGCGCCCAGAATTGCTTGTAGAGCACCGCGGTTGCAGCACAGTAGCCCGCGATTATGAAGGCGGAGGCGCGATCGGCGATGCCGGAGACGACGCCTATCGTGCAAAAGATCTCGACGGCGAGTCCGATCAGGATCATCGCGACGGCGAGCGTGCGCGCGCTGAACATCTGCTGCGCCTGGCGCACCGCGTGATCGAAGCCGAGAATCTTGTCGAGCGCGCTGAACGGCAGGAACAAAAGGACGAGACCGTAGCGGACGACGAGGGCGACGACCATGGCGGTCGTCACAGCCGATCCTTGATGATATCGGCGACGCGCAGCGCGTTGGCGATGATGGTGAGTGTAGGGTTCACGGCGCCGATCGAGGGGAAGAAACTCGCATCGGCGATATACAGATTGTCGATTTCGTGCGCGCGGCAATCGAGGTTGAGCACGGAGGTCGCCGGGTCGGTGCCGAAGCGGCAGGTGCCCGCCTGGTGCGCGGTGCCTGACAGCGGGATGTCCTTGCCGAGATAGAGCGAGCGCTCAAGCAGCACGGCGGGCCAACCGATCTGCGACAGTACATCCTCGAGCTTGCGCTTGAGGCGTTTGAGCGCTTCCGGATTGGTCTCGACGACATCGAGATGGACCTTGCCGTCGTGGTAATAGACGCGGTTGTCGGGGCGCGGCAGGTCCTCGGTCTGAAGCCAGAAATCCATTGAGTGGCGCGCCATTTCCTCGAAAGGCATCTTGGGGAGCCATTCAAGCCAACTCGGGAGCGCTTCGCCCCTGATCTGCTCGGCGCGGCTTTTCGCGCACATCTGGATGAGGCCGAGCGGATAATCCCAGTCGTCGCTGCTAAAGTAAAAGTCGCTGAGCGCCAGCGTCTTCTGGAAGACCGTCTCGTTCGCGTGGCGCATCACGGCCATCACGATGCTCATCTCATGGCGCATGTAGTTGCGCCCGACCTGGTCCGAGCCGTTTGCCAGCCCGTTGGGGTGCTGCATGTTCGCGGATCGCAGCAGCAATAACGCCGACGAGAGAGCGCCGCACGCGACCACGACCGTGCTGGCGGTGTACATCTCTTCGCGGCCGTCGCGCGTGACATGGACCGCCTCGATGCGGCGGCCGACCGCATCGGTATCTAGCTTGGAGACATAGGCGTCGGTGAGCATCGTGACATTGTGGTGCTCCGCCAGCATCGGGTCGATGCAGATCACCTGGGCATCGGCCTTGCCGTTGAGGAGGCAGGGAAAGCCGTCGAAGGCGCTGCAGCGCATGCACACGCTTGTCGGAGTCGCGAAGCCGTCGGCCTTCTGGTCCAGCAGGATGCCCAGCGGCAGGTGAAAGGGCTTGAGCCCGATGCCGATCAGCTTGTCGGAGAGCTCGGCGACCCTGGGCTCGTGTTTGACGGGGGCGAAGGGATAGGGCTCAGCGCTCGGCGGCTCGCTAGGATCCTCGCCGCGCGCGCCATGGACATGGAATAGCGCCTCCGCCTCGTCGTAATAGGGCGCGAAGGCGTCGTATTTTAGTGGCCAGGCGGGGGAAATGCCGCCGGCATGCCTAATCTCGTCAAAATCGCGCTCGCGCAGCCGGAACAGTGCAGCGCCAAAGACCTTAGAGTTCCCGCCGACCCAGTAATGCAGCGCGGGGCTGAAGCTATCGCCCTTCGCATTGGTCCAGGTCTCGTCGGCCTGATATTTGCCGTCCACGAAGACCGCTTGCGCGCTCCAGTTCGCCTCCTCGCGGGGCAGATACTCGCCGCGTTCGAGAATGAGGATGCGCTTGCCGGTTGGCGCGAGCCGATGTGCGAGCGAGGCACCGCCGGGCCCACTGCCGATCACGATCAGGTCATAATGCTCGGTCACGCGGGGCTCCCAATACGGCGCCAGCGCCGAGCCATCGATGGCGAATAAACAACGGCGCCACGCTTCCGTTTCATCGCCGTGCCGAAATTGCTCGAGCGCGCGGGAACTCACGGGGCTCCTCTGCACTTAGTAGAGTCATTCTCCGGAGGTCGAAGATGTCCAAGGTCGCCGTCATCACAGGTGCGGGCGCAGGTGTTGGCCGCGCGACCGTCGCGGAATTCGCGCGGCATGGCTTTGATGTGGCACTCCTCTCGCGCGATCCCCGCCGGCTCGATCAGGCGGCCGACGAAGCGCGTAGACACGACGTGCGCGCGCTGCCGATTCCTACCGACGTGGCCGACGCCGATGCGGTTGACGCGGCTGCGGAGCGCGCCGAAGCAGAGCTTGGACCGATCGACGTCTGGGCCAATGTCGCCATGGCGACCGTGTTCGCGCCAGTCGAGAAACTGTCGGCTGCGGAGGTTGAGCGCGGCACGCGCGTCACCTATCTCGGGCAGGTTCACGGCATGATGTCGGCGCTCAAGAGGATGCGGGTACGCAACCATGGCACGATCGTCAATGTCGGCTCGGCGCTCGCCTATCGCTCGGTGCCGCTGCAGTCGATCTACTGCGGCGCCAAAGCGGCGATCCGTGGGTTCACCGACAGCCTGCGCTCCGAGATCATCCACGATAAGCTCGATATCCAGCTGACGATCGTCGACCTGCCGGCAATGAACACGCCGCAGTTCGACTGGGCGCTCAACAAGATGGGGCGCAAGGCCAAGCCCGTCGCACCCATCTTCCAACCCGAAGTAGCCGCACGCGCGATCTTTTTTGCCGCCACCCATAAGCGACGCGACGTATGGGCGGGCTGGCCCACCGTAAAGGCGATCCTCGCGAACCGCGTTGCGCCGGGGCTGCTCGACCGCTATCTCGCCAAGGTCGGCTATTCGGGGCAGCTCGCGGACCAGCCGACCGCGCCCGACGCCCCCGCCAACCTCTTCAAGCCCGTGCCGGGCGATTATTCCGCGCATGGCCGCTTTGACGATCAGGCGCGCAACCGAAGTTGCGAGATGTTCACCGGCCGGCACAAGGCCGCGTTCCTGACGGTGGCGGCTGTCGGGCTGGTGGCGCTCGCGCATCAGCTCGCCAAGCGCCTCGACATCTGAGCCGTCTGCCCGCTGCCGGCCGTTATAGGCCGGTCAATCCGCAGCGCATCTTCCACGAGCTTTCGCCGCGGCTCCCCGAAGGCGTGGTCATGAGCGGCGACAGCGGATCGGTCGGAATTGGTATGCGCGGGACATTAAGATCCGGCGAGGGATGAAGGGCTCGCTCTCGGACGGGCTTGCTTCTCTCGGAGAAGTGCCACCGTACGCGTTCGCCGGCTAGATGGCCTATCCGGATCGCCCGGTGATCTGCTTTATCGGCGACGGCGCGATGCAGATGAACGGTCTCAACGTGATGACCCATTCGATGGGCAAAGGCCCTGTCCCATCCAGCAATAGCCGCCGTGGAAATCTTTATTGTTGATGAGCTCGCCGTCGAGCTGAAATCTGACCGGAAGCGGCGTTGCCGATCCTGACCGGCCTCGCACCCCGATAGCCCAAGCCGTCGAGCTCGCGCTCGGCCAAGCCTCGTCGCCCATCGTCATTAAAAGGTGAGGCCGAAGGCGGCGACGACCCCAAAGAGGGCGTCGGCGGTCGCGGCCTCAAGCCCCGATACCTATCCCGCCAGCCGGCCCTCGAAAATCGTCCGACGCAGGCACAGGATGTCGATCCCGACGGCGATCACGGCGCCGATTAGGATGCCTTTCAGAAAAAATACTAACGGCATCTGGGCCATCCCAGCGCAAACAGGAATCACTCTCCGGGAACGGCCACCGGGCCGCAATGCGGCGGCTTACCCCGACGGAGGGCGCGGTGTCCTGGCCTCAGCAGCGCCATGTCGCTCGGGGCGGCAAGAGGTGGGTCCTTGGCGCACGGTGGGCAGGAGTTGCACAGTGAATGGGAGCAGAGAAGGAGACCTGACGGCCGCGAATCGGCTCTTTTCGGCTCCAAAAAGGGGATCTTGCCGGCGCCTCGCGGATGCCGGCGGTGGCGAGATACCCATCGAGGAACTGTTCGAGTTCGCGATACGTCGGCATCGCGTGGTTTGGCTGCGGCGCGCTGTAGTGCTGTTCCGACGTGCCTTTTCCCCCGTGTTTTTCTACGCGATAATCGGGTTCAATTCCGACGCTGCGCGTATGCTCCGCTCCTCCCATCCCCTACGCTGCGCGCCGTGCCCAAGTGATCCCAGGTCGGGACGGGAAAGCAGGCTCATTGGATCGAACTGGAAAGCTGAGTTCAGGGTGAGGCTGCTTGGACAAGTGCCGCGCTTCCGCGGCCGCCCCCTCCCATCCGTCCTGAGCAATCTTACTCCGGCCTGCCGGTGCATTTTCTCTCCGGCGTTGACAGCGCTCGTGATCCTGCCTTTGGCGCAGACCCGCAAGCAGATCTGCGCTATCCTCCGCCGGCATGGGTCTCCTCCTGGCCCTGAGACAAAACCGAGCGGACATGGAGCAAAGTCTATGACTGTCACTTTCAATATGTCGATGTTACAGCCAATCGTTGCCCTGGTCGCAGGCTTATTAATTCTCCTCATTCCTCGAAATCTTGAATTACATCGTTGCCATCTATCTCATATTCATCGGTGTAACGGGGTTGTGGCCTCACCTTCTATCCGCCCTTCCGCATTAGAGCGGTTTCCGAACGGGTTGATTTCGAAAAGAAAAGGCTTTGGTCGGGAGGAGCAGAGTGGCAAGGGGATGACGCAACGTTAGGGAGACGCGATCGCGTGGCGGCGGCGGGGAGGTTTGGGGTCAGCGTCAGCACGGCGATTCGCTGGGCGCAGCGTTGGCGCGCTGAAGGTCATGCCTAGTCGCGCGCGATGGGGGCGCCCTCCGTTCACGCTTGCTCGAGCCCCGCACGGCAGTCGTGGAGTTGGTGGCCATCTAACGACTGATTGGCGCTTGGTCGCCTGCCCGCTGCGACGGACGGCTCGAGCGCATGATGCTGTTAGGCTGAAGCATAGCCGGCATTGGCGAGGTAATTGGCATTCCTGTGGGGTGAAGCGGTCGAGGAGGCTGCCGATGCCCCGCCAAGTGGTCTCGATCGTGCGCGGGATCAGGCGGCGCACCATCTTGCCCTTATGACTGCCGAGATTGTCCATCCTCTCGGGCGCGGGGCAACCTGATGCCCGCGAACCCGCGCGTTGGGGCTTCAGCCTTCAACACGGGCTGATGGTGCTGGTCGCCGGCGTCGCCCCTGTGTGCCCTCGTCGGTCTGTAGGTCCAGCGCGTCCGCTGAGGTGCTATCTGCAGATGATTAACACACTCATGCCTCTAGGAAGGCAAAGAGCATTTTCTCGATTAATTAAACCAAAGTTGAAAAATCATCCCACGACCACCACATGCATCATTACACGGTAGCCATTTTGGATCCGTGCATCGAAGACTGGCATTGTCCCTTAGGAGGTGCCGGTCTCCATGTTGCTCATAGGAGGATATGGTTACGGATCGTTTTGATTTCTCTCCGTTGTTCCGTTCGACGATCGGCTTCGATCGTCTCACCCGGTTGGTCGATGCGGCGACTCGCGTTGATAGCGCATCTCTCGCCTACCCGCCTTACAACATCGAGAAGACCGACGAAGACGCGTACCGGCTCACGATGGCCGTGGCCGGGTTCTCGCCGGCAGAGCTCGACATCACCGTTCAGGAGAACACGCTTCTGGTCACGGGCAAGGGCGCACAGAAGGAGGACGAGAACGGCGGCGGCTACCTGCACCGCGGCATCGCCCGGCGCAGTTTCGAGCGGAGATTTAGCCTTGCCGACCACATGAAGGTGGTGGGTGCCAGCCTCGACAACGGCATGCTTTCTGTCGATGTGGTTCACGAAGTGCCCGAGGCAGCCAAGCCGCGCACTATCAAGATCGGCACTACAGTCGCGACTGTGCAACCTCAGGTGACGGAGCAAAAGGCGGCCTAATCGGTACGTCGAGCACAAACCATCCGAACGTCGAAACGCCCTCGAATTTCTGGGGCGTTTCCGTTTCCACCGTACGCAAGGGCAAGAGGCCGCTGTTGGGAGAAGCAGGTGCCCGGCTGCTCGGGGCGGTGGGGTAAGTTTCCGCGCAGAGGTGAATTTGTGGTTTTAGATCAGGCGTAAGCTGGCGCCTCCGGTCCCTTGCTTCCGTCAATTATACCGACCGCAACTCGCTGGTCTTTGCCAGGTCTGCGATCCCCGCACAATTGAGTACCGCGGCGTGCACGAAGTGATATCGTTGCCGCCCCGTATGCGCGGTCAGCACCTCTGGCCGGGCTTCGATAAAAGGAGAGCAGATAGACCACAGGACTACCTTTTCTTGCGCTCAGTCCAGATGCTCTAACACGACCGTGACAAGCAATGCTGTCCCGGTCGCGAACAGGATGATGCCCGAGACGCGGCTGATCCAGGCCAGATGACGCGGCTCGATCGAGCGGCGAAAGGTTCCGATGCCTAGGCTCAGCGCCAGCCACCACAGGAAAGAGCCGATCCAAACCCCAAGGACCAGGATTGCGGCGCGAACGAGCGTTGCTTGCGTGCCGCCGAGGCCGAGAGCGGTGAAGATGGCGAGGAAAACCAGGATCGTCAGCGGATTGGTGATGGTCAGAGCAAAGGCGGAAGCAAAGTCACGGAACAGGCTTTCCGGGTCGGATTGCTCGGCGATCTTGTCCTGCGGCTTGGAAAGCAAGGCGGAGCCGCCGGAATAGAGCAGATAAACGCCGCCGGCGGCGCGTAACCAGTCTTCCCAGCCGATGAGCCAGTTGGACACAAAGGTGAGGCCAAAGGCGGCGACGACCCCAAAGAGGGCGTCGGCGGTCGCGGCCCCAAGCCCCGATATCAATCCCGCCAGCCGGCCCTCGAAGATCGTCCGGCGCAGGCACAGGACGCCGACCGGGCCGACCGGGACGGCGATCACTGCGCCGATCACGATGCCTTTCAGAAAAAATACCAACGGCATCTGGGGCCATCTTAGCGCAAACAGGATCACTCTCCGGGAATGGCCGCTGGGCCGCAATGCGGCGGCTTACCCCGACGGAATGAGGGAGACGACGCCCGGCTTTGGGCAGGAGTGTGCTGCTAGCAAGACGACGAGTGATCGAGTTGGTGTTGCGCAGCGCGGGGCTCGATACACAAGGATTTCGCGAGATGATCGCGGAGACTGCTCGCCAGTTTCTCGATCCGCCTGACGGCAAGATCCACGAGTGCTACTTCTGAAACGCCTGCCATCCTTGGGCCGCTGCCTGGGGCGACGGTCAAGCGCCGTCGTCGAGCGTGAACCCGATTTTGAGGGTGACCTGATAGTGCGCCACCTTACCGTCTTCGACATGGCCGCGGGTCTGCACCACCTCAAACCAGCCGATCTGCCGCAGAGTGCGCGACGCACGGCCGACGGCGTTGTGGATCGCGTCCTCGATGCTCTTCTCCGAAGAGCCAGCGATTTCGATGATTCTGTAAACGTGGTCCGGCATCGTTACCCTCCTTTTGGCGAAACCCGGCCGCCCTGGTGGATCGGACGCCATGGGAGTCTCCCTTCTGGCGCACGGCGTCTCATTGGTTCAAGGCTCCTTTTCGCTCATATGGGCCCACCCAATACCCTGTCGGTGCGATCAGCGGCCACCCCGCGGGGGTGGCCGAAGCCGGTTTTAGCTAGACAATCAGATCATGCCCCAATAGGACGGCACGCCGTAAAACTCGTCGATCCGGCTCCCGTAGGTCCGATCGGACCAGTTCGGCATGTTGCTCGCCATGTAGCTCGGCGCCTTCTCGAGGCGGCTGCGGTCGAGATCGATGACAAACCCGCCCTGGCGCGTATCGTATTTGAGTACCCTCCAGGGCAGCGGATGGTAGCTCTCGCCCATGCCGAGGAAACCGCCGAAAGACATGACGGCGTAGGCAACTTGTCCGGTGGACTTATCGACCATGAAATTGTGCACCGTGCCGAGACGCTCGCTCTGGCGATTATAGACGGCGGTGCCTTCGACCTTGTCGGAGGCAATGAGGCGATCGGTCTCCTCGATAGCGGTGCCGCCCGTGGTCGTGGCGGTTGCATAGGTATCCATCGTCTGCTCCTTATTGATATGGTTGTAAAGTGTAGAGCCCGAGTTCTGCCACCAGCCAGGCGGAGACGCGACACCGCCCGGCCGATGCACGGTGTTACTGACGCGGTGCGGTATTGGAGCCGGCACCCGAGCCTAGCTGGCCGCCATGGACCGGTGAGGTCGACGACCCGGCGCCCGTATCCGGGTTTTCCAGCTGGTAGGTCTGAGCCTGCTGGAGCTGGCCTTTCGTCAGATCCAGGGTCAGCCGATTGTTGTCGCTCTTGATGTCGCTCAAGCGGACCGCGACGTCCTTGCCGCCCATCCCCAGAAAGGCGCCGACGTCGACGATCACTGACGCAACCCGGCCATCCCGGTCGACGATCAGGTCCTGGACCTTGCCGACGTCTACGTTTTGAACGGAATAGACGCTGCTGCCGATCATCTGGCTGGCGCGAATCTGATCGGGCTGAATGATGCCGCCGAGGCTGGTGGCGGCGACTGTCGTGAGGTGCGGCGCGGTCTGCGCATAGGCGAGGGGCGCGGTGGCGATGAGCAGTGCCGCGACCGCCGCAGTCAGGTTGGGCTTGTACAAGTGATCCTCCAATTGTGAGATGCGTCCTTGTCCCAAGGACACATTGATTTCCGATTCCTCATTACGATGAGTGATTAAATGTTCTTAAGGCCGCGAAGCAAGCATCGGAATCTACTCAGACGGGAATAGAACCTCGTAGCATTTCGGCCTCGATCCTCAAGAATATTGTTTTACGGCAATTAAGATAGGGCTGGAGAGCAGGCACTTGTCATTGGACCATTTCCTTGACGGTCATCGGCGCTCCCGTCTGCACCGCGCGAGCATCCCACAACAGACAATTTCTTTATTGAAATACGCGGGGGGCATGGCAAGGGCTGGCGCGTTGCAGAGTGCGAAGCGCCCATCGGCTCTACCATCTCGGCCGAGCCGGACCGGAGGCGCCGGGCGCGTGGCGAGACGCTCGACCAGATTATTGAGTTCCGCGTAATGCCCGAAATTGATCTGCATCGCCGTCATGGCCTGCTGGACCGTCCCGGCGCAGTTCGCACGTCAATTAGCCTGACGATATCACCGAACTGCGAGCGCCCAAGCCGACATCGTCGCTCTGTGCCGTTCCGGTTGGGCTGAGGTAGCCTCGGAGGCCACTAAAACTAATTCTTTCGAGGAGCGCCGCCGCGTAATTTCCCTGGGCGGAAATTTCGGAGTTCCTGAGCTCGGGGACATCCTCCTTAAGTAGTTTCCGAGGCTATTTTGAGTCGATTTCTCGCCTACATAGATACCTGTAAACGGGAGTAAACCGGATGAAATCCGGATCGTGATGAACTCACAGTGGCCCCATGCCGGTGCTGATAATCGCTTTTCTCATTTTCGACCGACCGACGCTCTCTCGCTACCCCTTAATTCTACGGAGAAGGAAACCCAGATGAAATCGATTTTGATGTCAACGGCCTTCGCCCTTGTGCTAGCCGCCGGGTTGATTCCTGCGCCCGTTCAGGCTGCGGGGTGCTTGAAGGGTGCAGCGATCGGCGGGGTGGCGGGGCACCTTGCGGGTCACCACGCTTTGTTAGGGGCGGGTGCAGGCTGTGCCATTGGGCATCATGAGGCAAACAAGCACGCGCGCGAACGTGCCGAGGAGGACCGAGCATCGGGCGGCACCAGTGGTAGCGGTTACACCGACCCAGCTGCCAGCTCTCGCCAGTAATTGCCGCTTATGTCGAAGGAATGTTAGCGAGCCAACTTTTTGTCCATTATCCGTTGCGATGCCGCGCGAGTTAGAGACTCGAGGCCAAATTTCACCAGCTCATCGAAGAGCAGATCCCGCGAATGGACGCTATGTGCGGGCGCCGCCTCGCAACCGCGACGGTGTCGACGATCTGGAGCTTTCGTTTTCCAGCATCTCCATTTCCGTGATCATCTGTTCATGCGGTCTTTGAATGACGGCAATAGACAAACTCAGATTGCTCGCAAGCCGAAAGGCACCTGACCGCCCCTCGGCCGCTGTGCCAACCGATGTTGCGCCTGTCGATGAAGCTGATTTGCCGGTGCCGTCTGATATCAAGGCGGTGTTCCTGGGCGGACTTTTTCTTCTGGCCTTGCTCGCGGCCTGTTATGTGGCGGCGGAGATCGTCTTGCCGATCGTGCTTGCGTTCGTGCTCAGCCTCGTGCTGCAGCCGGCGATGCGAATGCTCGAGCGGATCCATCTGCCGCGCGGGATCGCGGCCATGCTCATGATCCTGGTGGTGTTTGGCACGCTTGGCGGGTTGGGGGCGGCGCTGTCGGTACCGGCGACCAGTTGGGCGCAGAAGCTGCCCACCGGGATCCCAAAATTGGAGGAACGCCTGAGCTTTCTGAGTCGTCCGATTGCAGCCTTCGAAAAATTCACCGATCAAGCCCAGGGCTTAACGCAAGGCGACGGACCCAAGGCGGTACCTGTGACAGTGCAGGGCTCGGGGCTCTCCACTGAGCTGCTTAGCGGCACGCGCTCTTTCGCCAGCGGGCTGCTCGAAACGGTGCTTGTGCTCTTCTTCCTGCTCGTCAGCGGCGACACTTTCCTCCGACGCCTTGTCGAGATCCTGCCGCGATTCAAAGACAAGCGACAGGCGGTCGACATCTCGAAGCAGATCGAGAGCGACGTATCGGCCTACCTCTTTACGATTACGATCATGAACCTGGCCGTCGGCGTGGCAACCGGCGCGGTCATGGCGCTTTGCGGCGTCGGCGATCCCCTGTTGTGGGGAACGGTTGCCTTTCTGCTCAACTATATTCCGATCCTGGGACCCATGACCGGTGTCGTGGTCTTTCTGCTCGTGGGCCTCTTGTCCAGCAGTTCGCTGTGGGGGGCATTTCTGCCGGCCGGACTGTACCTGCTCATTCATCTCGTCGAAGGCGAGACGGTGACGCCACTGCTGCTGGCGCGGCGCTTCACTATCAACCCGGTGCTGGTAATTCTCTCGCTGGTATTCTGGTACTGGATGTGGGGCGTGCCGGGGGCGATCCTTTCAACGCCGATGCTTGCAATCACCAAGATCATCTGCGACCGCATTCGCCCGTTGATGGCGTTCGGTCATTTCATGGAAGCGTGAAGGGCTCTTTAAATGGAGGCCCCTTCACTCGAAAGACGTCTGGCAGCGATCCTCGCCGTGGACGTGCGCGGCGGCGCCATCGCCAAGGTGCTGAAGCGGTAGGACGCGATATCACCGCTGATGATAGAGCGGAGCTGCTGACCCTCAGCCCTGGATGGAACGGCTCGATATCAGGTAGCGCGCGGGAGCGGGCACGTGCGAGGGCCGTGGAATGCCAACGATTTTGACCGCTGAGGAAGTCGTCAAGCGAATTACCGCCCGAGGGCGCCTTCATCGATGACCGGTGGCCGTCGGTATTGGCCAAAACCGGCGGCGGCGATCGTGCATCAGTGCGGCAAGCAATTCCGCGCCGCCGCAGGCGGGGGCGACCGCCACCGAGACCCCTCCCCTGCTCTGATCCCGTCTCGAGGAGTTTAGCCGTATGGTGGCAACGAGCGGACCGGCGCTTGCGCCCGACTCCCGCCGCGGCCCCCTATGTCGAATTTAGGCGGCGGGGCGCTGTCATTGCCGGTCGGCTATTCCCGTGCCGGGTGCTGACGTTGCCGACATTGGCGAACCGCTCGATTTCGGGCGGATAAAATCTGTTATCAAGAATAAACCCGGCGCGAGGGGAGGGGGTGGACGGCCGGAGTTGATCCGGTTGCAGAATGGGATTCTGGGTGGTCAGTGGAGCCGGCCAGGTGGCGTCGTGTTGGTGAGCTGGCCGACGGCGTCGATGATCCGGCGCCACACCGCGGCGCCGTCGTGGTCCTGCTCGGCGAAAAGCTCATCGGCGCGCGCGGTACTTTCCTCGAGCGCTATCTCGCCGTAGCGCTTGAGCATCAGGCTGGCTGCGCGCCAGATGTCGATCTCCGGTATCATGGCAAAAGCTTATCGCCTACCGGCGTGTGATCCGTAAGCGATAAGCCGTGGCCACTAGCTGAACCCCTTGACGCGCCGGTTTTGTTGACCGCCGCCGCCGGGATCAGTGTGCGGCAGCCCAGCCCCAAGGCGTGAGTTCGGCGAGCCGGCTATTGGGCCAGTTGTTGACGAGCTTGGTCAGGACATCGGTCAGATAGGCTTGCGGATTGACGCTGTGCAGCTTGCAGGTCTCAATCAGCGAGGCCAGCATCGCCCAGTTTTCCGCGCCTTGGTCGCTGCCGGCGAATAACGCGTTTTTTCGGTTCAGAGCAATCGGGCGCATTGCGCGCTCGACGGTGTTGGAGTTGATCTCGATGCGGCCGTCATCGAGGAACCGCAGCAGCCCGTCCCAGCGGTTGAGCGCATAGCGGATCGCGTTGGCCACCGATGAGCCGCCGGCAACCTGGGCCAGCGTCTTCTCGAGCCAGGTCTTCAGCGCATCGGCGAGCGGCTTGGTCTTCCGCTGTCGCACCGCCCGGCGCTCGTCGGCGCTGTTGCCGCGGATCTCGGCTTCGATCTGGTAGAGTTCGGCGATCCGCTTCAGGGCCTCGGTGGCGATCGGCGCCGGTGGCGATTTGGCAAGGTCGAACCACTGCCGGCGCCAATGTGCCCAACAGAACGCGAGCGTGGCCGGCCCGCCGGCGCGCTTGGGATCAGCAAGATTGAGGTAGGCGGCATAGCCGTCGGTTTGCAGCACACCGGTATAGCCCTGCAGCAATGCCGCGGCGTGATCGCCGCCGCGCCCCGGCGCATAGCTGTACACCACCGCCGGCGGCGCCCCGCCTTGCCACGGTCGGTCGTCGCGGGCGAGCACCCAGAAGTATCCCCTCTTGGTGCGCCCCCGTCCGGGGTCGAGCACCGGCGCCGTCGTCTCATCGACGAACAGCTTGGTCGAGGACAGCAGTTCCGCGCGCATCAGCCGCCACACGGGTTTGATCTCGGCTGCTGCGTAGCCGGCCCAGAATGCCAGTGTCGCCCGATCGATCGCGATGCCTTGCCGAGCCAGGATCTGGGCCTGGCGATAGAGCGGGCAGTGATCGGCGTACTTGGCCACGACGACATGGGCGACCAGCCGCTCGGTCGGCAGGCCACCTTCGATCAGCCGCGCCGGCGCCGGCGCCTGCACCACCGCTTCCTGGCAGGCGCGGCAGGCGTATTTCGGCCGGCGGGTGACGATCACCTGGTATTGCGCGGGGATGACGTCGAGCCGCTGCGAGCGATCTTCGCCGATCACATGCATCATGCCGCCGCAGCACGGGCAGGCGGTGTCTTCCGGTTCGATGACGATTTCGACCCGCGGCAGGTGCTCCGGCAGCGCCCCGCGGCCGGCGCGCCGCTTCTCCGAACGGGCTTGGCGCAGCGCCGGATCGGCCTTCTCCTGTTCGGCTTCGCCGGCAGCGATCGCCTGTTCGAGGTCTTCCAAGCCCAGATTGAACTGGTCAGGATCGAGCTTTTCCGAGCGCTGGCCGAACTGCATCCGCTGCAATTGGCGAAGCAGGTGGCGCAGCCGGTCGTTCTGGCCGGCGAGCTGATCGCGTTCTTCGATCAGTCGCCCCTTCTCGGCCCGCTCGGCGTCGCGCTCCGCCCAGGCCGTCAGCACCAGGGCGCGCAGCGCAGTAAGATCGTCGGGAAGGGTGTCGGGCGTCGTCACGGCCGGAATTATCTCATGTCGCCAGCGCTATGCGATCCTCAACCTCAAGGTGAGTCAACGTGACGCAGGCCTCTGATCAAGACAGTGGCGGGCGCTCAACCGGCCACCTGCGGCCGTCTGATCCTTGGGGCGTACACCCGTCGCCAATCGAGCCCCTCGAACAACGCCGCCAATTGCGCCGCCGACAGCCGCATCACCCCGTCGCTGATCGCCGGCCATTTGAACTTGGCGCCCTCCAGCCTCTTCCAGATCAGCACCAGGCCGGTCCCGTCATAGACCAGCATCTTCACCCGGTCCGCCCGCTTCGAGCGGAACACGAAGATCGTCCCGCTGAACGGGTCCTGCCGCAGCACCGATTGCACCGTCGCCGCCAGGCCATCGGCGCCGCGACGGAAGTCGACCGGGCGCGTCGCGATCAGCACGCGCACCCCCGCCGGCGGTGTACCGGACAGGGCGGGGATCATTTTATCGCCTTCAACAGCCGCAGCACCTTGCCGAGTAAGGCCAGATCGACCCCCGCCCGGACACGCACGATCGCGCTGCCGATCTCGATCTCGATCGCCACCGCGCCAGAACCGGCATCCGCCACCACCGGAACGAAGTCGGGTCCTTGCATGCCGGCCTCGGCCATCGCATGGGCAACCGCGCCCGATCCGAACTCCCGCCGCCAGCCGTAGAGTTGGTTGCGATGCAGCCCGTAGCGTAGCGCGATCTCGCTCGCCTGCGCACCGGGCGCCTGGCTCTGCGCGACAATCGCTACCTTCTCCGCCACGCTCCAACGGCGCCGTCGCGGTGTCCCTGTCAGGACTTCCACGCGACGGAAACTGTGCCCATCAATTGGCAAATTACTTGGCACACCATCCCCCTGCCTCGATCAGACCAGGCAGGTTCACCCCATCGCCGCCACCCGGCGCAACGTGGGGAGCCGGCTCCGCTTACTGTGATCCAGACCAAGGAATGGTTTAAGCGGACGGTGAGAGCCCCGCATGTCCGGAATCGTTCCTATGAAACAGAACAAGATCACCTTACGCGTGCTCCATTAATTTTTCGCGCTGTGTGAGCTAGCTCACACTCGCCTGGGCAATGTTCAGTGATATTTTACGCCAATTTGGGGCCAGCCATGTCCTTGTGCCGCTAGCACCGTTCCCGGATAGTAAGGCTGTGAACCAGTTCACTGAGGGACTGGTCTCCAGGACGGTAAACAAGGGCAAAGCCCCGACTGGGAGGTGCCCTATGGGCGAGTCTACTGCGCCTGTGAGCGATCCGATCATGGCAAACATGATTGTGACCATCTTCTGTAGTGCCATAGTAATGATCTATGCAGCTAGGCGCTATGATACTCCAGAGACCAATCGCCTGACCACGACCAAGTCGCTCTTTCTAATAACCGGTACTGGGTATTTGGCAACATCGATGATTATATTTCTAATGCTATGCGAGATAGTTTTAAAACCAGGCTTCCTCGACTTCCTCGGAGTTAGCGACGCACAGAAGGTGGTGGCGAAGTATGCCTCTCCGCCGGTGCTTGCTGCGGTCATCCTGACCACTATGCTGCCAAATGTGGCCGTTCTTCGCACAGCCGACGACTGGTTTCTCAAGCGCTTTCAGTTGTGGGGACGTATTCCTTATGGCGTTCGGAATCTGGCAGAAAAAATTTCGATGGAGGCACTCCCCATACGACAGCAACACGTCGATGCACTGAAAGCATGGATAGCCCAAGACGGGGACGTCCCGAACGAACTCGCCGAGCGCATCAGTGCCGCCTCAAAATCATCGTCAAAAGGATGCCTTACGAGGGTTCTATACCTGTACCGCGACCTGGAAAAGCTCGAGAGAGCGCAAACTCATGCAAGCGCGTTCCGCACGCACGCCGACGCGTGGCACGCAATTCGTGATGATTTCCGTGTATTTACAGCACAGTCGCACGCCTTCTTCGTGTTCTTCGACCAACTCAAGACTGTGGATGGTACAGCGGGCGCGGACGCGCTCAAGCAAGCCGGCGATCGCTACCGCGACGATATATGCCGCAAGCTATTCCGGCAAATGGCTGAATTCTTAGCCGCATCACTTCTGATGGTCGAGGCATCGGAATCCCGGATTCAGAGTAGGTTGGTGACAATGGGATTTATCATTCGGGACCTCTCCTGTGCTCAGGTCCCTGTCGGTGCTTTCATATTCATGGGCGTGGTAATGATGCTCGCAATCCTGAGCGTCGTCGCGGTTGTGCGGCCCGCTTCCGGTCCAATGCCCCTTGCTGTCGCCGCGCTGCTGATCGGCCTCACAAAGACGATCGGCATCCTGGCAGCGATCCTTCCCAAGGTTCGCTGGTCCTGGTTCCGCTCCGATAGTGATGGCCGGTACCCTTACATGGCCTGGGTAGTTTCTGCCGTCTTGGCTGTCGTCGTGTCGTTCTTTGTCGAGCGCGTAGCTTTCGGAATCCTTGACCACAAGCTCCTTTCAGCCCTCGACTTTGTTCGATTCCCCGTAACGCCACTAGCCCCAACGACGTTCACGCTCTGTCTCGCGATTGCGATCCTCTGCGATGTTGATCTCGGACTGGGAGCCGGCTGGCTTCGACGTATCTCAGAGGGAATGCTATGTGGCGCTACGATGCTGACGACAATATTTGTTTGCCTGCAGCTGCTGGACATTCCCTCGACCACCGCAGGCCAGACCGCCGCTTGGTTTCCCTTTGTCTTCTCATTCTCGATCGGCTTCGTCTGCGGTCTTGTGGCACCGCACCTTTATCGCCGCGCCCGTAGTGACCAGCCGTCGGACATGGACGCCGTGCACCCGATATTGGAGCAAGCTCCGGCCGACAGCGACTAACCAGCATCCGCTGAATGGACGGAGCTCAATAGGGTGGGTCTAGGGGTCTGGTTCGAAACCCGGGCTAACCGGGTCCGGGGCGGGTTGCCGCCGGCCGGTTTGGCGGCACCCGCTATATCTGATAATGTCGTTTATCCGTTATTGGTCAGGGGCATACAGAAACAACAGTCGGGCTGGACCATCGACGGTGCGAGTGCGATGCCCGCGACCCTCGCAATCGTTCGTAAAGAACATTTCGCCAGTACCCCAGCCGTGCTTGGCTCCGTCAGAAGTTTCCAATTCAACCGTACCTGACAAAACGACAACGAAGCTGGGGCGGCCACTGGTGTGCCAGTCCAAGACCAGTCCCTCGGGCAACTCCATAATCATCGAGCCGACAATCGGAAATGTCTCGGATCGGTTGAGCGCCAAGCCCGACGGGGTTGGGGAAGCATCGACGCGGATTTCCATCTCTTCGAAGCTTGAACCGCCGTCCGCCGTAGAGGTTAGATGCACGATCTTCATCGAATGCCCCTCTTAGCGCGGGATTGGCGCTTACTGTTTCCCACTGTGCGCCTAAGCGCCTTGCCGGCTCCGCGAATGCAAAACGTAGTATCGGGGGAGCGGAGCCGCACCTTCGTTTCCCGTTCCCCCTGGGATGGATCAGCACAAATGGGCGCGAAACCACTCACATGCGGGCGGGGCCGATCGATCGAACATCTCGACGTAGGCATCGAAGTGTCCACCCGGCATCAATACAAGTCGTTTTGGCTCAAAAGCGCGTTCGTAGGCGGCAATAGCGAGGTCCGAGACAGCCACATGATCGTTCAGCGCAACGATCATCAGTAACGGCGTCGGGGAGATGAAACCGATATAGGCCCCCGGCTCATAGCCGAAGCCGTATTCAATCGTGCGCAGTGTTACTTCGTTGCGCCAGGACGGAGCTCGAGCGGCGGCCGTTGTGGTGAACCAATGATAGGAATCGGCGGTGGGCAGAGCCGATGGCGCCGTTGGGTCCTCGGCAACGACAGGCAGCATGGAGGGCGCATGCCCCGCGGCCCGGCTGTCCCGATCGGCGCCCAGTCCAGCCTGCAGTGGCGCAAGAAAATCCGCGCGGACAAGTCGGCGAAAGTTTTGCCAACCGCTAATGGCCGGAACCTGGGACACGACGCACCTCACTCGCCGATCGATCGCGCTCACAACCAGCACGTGCCCGCCGCTGTAGCTCGAACCCCAGATACCGATCCGCTCTACATCTGTCTCTTCAAGGCTCCGGGCGAATGTTATGGCATCGGAATAGTCCCTGATCTGCAACCACGGATCTATTTCTTGTCGGGGCTCACCATCGCTCGCACCGAAGTTCCGGTTATCGTAAACAAGCACCGCGAGGCCTGCCTCCGCAAAAGCCTCCGCATATTTGTCTAGGTACATTTCTTTCACAGCGGAGAAACCATGAGCCATAACGACGGTCGGGTGCTTGCCCGTATCATCTGGCAGATACTGCCAGCCCCGTAGCGTGGTCCCATCTGTTGTCTTGAATGCAATATCCTTGCGCATGACCTCCCCCGATATTTACCTAATACGTGGCAAAGAAGCTCGCCGCTTTCTCAGGGTTATAGCCGCGCCGATCGTACAGCTTAGTGGTGCTCGGGTCACGATGGCCGGCCGCTTTTTGCACGTCCTCCAGTTGCGCGCCGTTCTCGAGCGCGGTGGTGATGAATGTCGCCCGCATCGAATGCGCCGAGTAGCCGCGATCGAGGCCGAGCGCCCCCGCGTATTTGCGCACCACGCGGTCGATCGCATCGGGGTCCATGCCGCGGCGCTCGTCGCGGCGCTTGCCGTTGTGCTTGAGCGGCCGGAACAATGGCCCGTCGATATCGGTACGGTGTCTGGCCTTCTCGAGATAGGCGCACAAGCGTGCGGCGGTCTGCGGGTTGATCGCCAGCGCATCGCGGCGGCCGCCCTTGCGCATGACACGCAATGAATCGTAGCCGCGGTTCTGGTGCAGGTCGCCGACTTTGAGTGCCGCAATCTCCGCCCGGCGCAACCCGACCTGCAAGCCGATCGACAGGATCGCGCGATCGCGCAACCCGGCAACCGTATCCTCGCCCGGCAGGTCGAGCAGTTTGCGCGCCTGCGCCTTTGAGAAAGCGGCGGTCGCCCCTTCGTCGCGATTGATCGCCGGCCGTTCGACCTCGCCAACCGGGTTGCGCGGGGCGTGGTCGTGGCGGACTAGGTGCTTGTAAAGAGACGACAGTGCTGCGAGCCGTCGGCGGATCGTCGATGACGCGGCACGCTCGACCTCGCGCATAAAGCGCTCCCAGGCAATCACCGCCTTGTGGTCGGCCTGACGCAATTCCTCGGGTGTGGCGATCGACAAGGTGCGCATGAAGTGCTGCACGTCGAGCCGGTAAGCGCGACGGGTTCGCGGGCTCTTCTGCTTCTGCAGCCAGATTTCTTCTTCGGGAATCGCGGCGAGCTGGGCGATCGATGACACCCGGGCGGGGCAGCCTCGGTGTCGATCGGCACCGGCAGGGTTCTCGTTGTGCCGTTCCTCTCCATCATCGGCCCCCGCACTCAGGCGATCACGTCGGATATCCCCGACCGGCATAATCAAACCCGCCTAGCTCTTGGCGAGGCAGGTTCGACGCCATCGGCGCCGCCGTATAAGGGCGCACTTCCAGAATAGAAAGAGTTTCAGGGTCGAAGACAAACCAATCCACGCCACGGATGAGGCGGTCGCGTTCGCGGTTAAATCTTGTCCATTCCAGCACCGCGGCGTCGCGATCGGCATCGATGACTAATTGATCGACCGTCCAGCAGACGCCTTGTTGCTCGACGATCTTGGCGAAGTTGCCGCCGATCGTGGCCGCCCCGAGCCATTTTGTTCGGCGCGGATCACCCGCAGGAAAGTAATGGACCGCATCGGAGCGGAAGCACGCCGCAATCGCTTCGGCGACGGCATCGTTGCAGGCCTGGATATAGGCGCGGATGATCTCTTCGATGCGCGCCGCCTTGGCCACAGCGCCAACTCTGTTTTCGCTCATGGTCGCCCCGTGTTTCTCTCTTCTTAGTTCCCGATTCTCCCCATAGCAAGTGGAACGTGATAAACCCGATTATCACGTGCTGAATGGCCCGGCAGGCGGTCGGCCGGACAATCTGGATCGGCCCTCCGGGACTACCCCGGCCTCTTTTTTTGCCCGGCGATTTATTTTGGCGGGATTCACGCCCCCGAGCCAGCCAGGGTTATCGAAACGGCCATATGGTGTGATGACGATGACCAACTCCCCCTTTCTTCGTACTCCTGACCCGGCTCCGGAGCGGCGCGAAACGGACCTTTTCAAAGAGACCCTTGAGAGCGTCTTGCCGGTCGCCCTCTGTCTTGGCGCGGCATATTTGGCTTTTTGCCGCTGGGCCGAGGAAACCGCGCGGAAAGCCCAGGAGGATCACCTTCGTGGCGAGCGGCTTGCTGCCTATCGGGCGCGCCACAGGTGGAAAGTGAGCGACGTTCGGCCGCTGCTGTCGGTTGGGGTCAGCGACGTGGCGCAACACCGTATGACGAGGCTCAAAGGCAAGGGCCGGCCGGTGGTCAAACCGCATCGCCCGCTGGAGGACTTGCTGTGCGATAAGCTGACCAATTGGTCGCTCCTGTTCCGCCATGACGTGACGCCGGAGGCACGCCGGCGCTCGTTCAAGGTCTGGCCCTGGTGGAAGCATCACGTCGAGGCTCTGTATCGGGGCGAGCTGGAGCGGGCACGATCGAGCCGGACTAAGGGAGCGCACGACCAGGCAGAACGGATCGTCGCGGAGGCGCTGCGCATGTCGCAGGGAACGGTCCACGCGATCTGCGGGGAAATCCGCGCTATGAGGCGGGAAGATATGGAATTGGCGAATTTCCCGCCGATGCTGGTGAGTGAATTCCAGGAATGGATGGAACACGGCCAGCTGCCCAAACGGTTCGACATGTGTTAGCGCCGTAGGGTCCCTCTCCAGCGCATGCCTCGGCGGTAAGAAGATGCACTCTCACCGCGTACCCGTCCGCCCGGACCTGCTCAAGTTGCGCGTCAAGCGTCTGCCCATAGGTGCTGACGCAGACGTAGCCGAGGCAGCGGATTTGCGGATTCGATCCGGACATATCTTACGGACAGCGTAACCCCTTGAAAGCACGTGATCAACGTGAGTGCCCGAAAGTTTTGATTAATGCAATGCTCTGACCGCTTATCGAAAATATGGCTCACAGGTTCTCCACCTGTTTATATTTTCGGACGCTCCTTGTTGCGCTATATAATAACTTTGCCTTACGTTACCATCCTCTTCAAACACTCGCAGTCGTTCGACAAATATTGTTCTGCGCGTGCCTATAATAATTCTGTACGTGCCAACACGCACCGCGCTGTTGTCGATTTTATATGGAACGAAGAGTGGCAACACCGTGCCGACATTTATTTGTCTTGATAACGTTCCGCCGTTATTCGATAGCGCTTTATAATCGATGATTTGCACACTTACATCGTATGCGGGAAGAGCAGATTTGTTAGTTATAACTATCGGAAAAGACGCCTTTGTATCTTTGGCATCTGTAATCTCTGCGTATACAACGAGAAAATCAGTTGCACCTAACAGTTCCTCTTGCGCCATATGCATTGATCGTACTGAAAAAATGGCCGCAAGCACGTTCATCAGTACCACAGCAAAAATTCCTACAATCCACAACCATCGTTGTATTCCTGCAAAAGCCATAAAGGCCGGGATTATTCCCATTGTGGCGAGAACAATCGCCGTGACCGGCGCTAGATAATCCCACATTCGTAATGCCTCGTTTGCCGCCGCCTTTAAATTCAGTATGCCACTCGCTCGCACTCTCTCGCCAACAACCCGCTCATGTGTCCACCAAATAGAGATGTCACCGTCTGTGCCATTTAGAAATGTCACTATGGTTGGGTCGGGCGGCGGGCGGGCGCGGAGCCCCCGGCGCAGCGCAGCGCCCGCCCGCCGTCCGCTGTACGGGCGCTCGAAACCGGCTCCCCTTGTTTTTACCGAGCGGGCTCGGCCCGCTCGGCTTGTAGAAAGCTCAACCGACTTTAAAGAGACGCGCGTCGCGCTGGTCGCGCCGGCGTGGTGCTTTCGTGCTGCGCCGCTCCAGTCCGCGGCGGAGCTGCTGCTCGCGGATAAAGGCGAGCGCGGCGCCGAGCCGCTTGTTCTCGACGATCGCGGCCTGCGAGACCTGGCGAATTTTATCAAAGGTCCGATACGCCAGTTCGACGCCCTGATAGCGGATCGCCAGGCGCCCGTCGGGATAATCGACGATGGTGAGCCGCTTGCCGATCGCCGTCTTGGCGTGCTCGCTTGGCTCCAGAATGAACACGACCTTGTCGTATTGCAGGGTCAGCGCCTGTGACAGGGTGCGTTCTTCTTTCCAGGCAAAGGCATCGTCGAGATCGTCGCCGGCGCGCAACGGCCGGTGCAGATCCTTGCCGTTCGCCGGCATTTTGGCAAAGCGTGCGTTGTAGTCGGCGATGAAAGCCGGGAGGAGGACGTTGCCCTCCGCCAGGGTTGCCGCACCCGCCAGCCGCAACTCCTTGACCAGGCGATCCTGCAGCGTCTTGTTGGCGCGCTCGACCCGGCCCTTGGCCGGGCTCGAATTGGCGCAGATAATGTCGATGTTGAGCGCGTGCAGGGCGCGGCCAAACTGGGTCATGCCGTCGCCGCCCAAGACGCCCGGATGGTTGACCCGGAACACCCCATGCTTGTCGCTGTAGAACGCGACCGGCTTGCCCCAGGCCTCCAGATAGGCGCGGGCCGCATGGAAATAGGCAAAGGTCGACTCGCTCTCGACAAATTGCAGATGCATCAGCCGGCTGGTCGCGTCGTCGACAAACACCAGCAAGGTGCATTGCGGCCCGCGATCCTCGAACCACCAATGCTCGCTGCCGTCGACCTGCACCAGTTCGCCGACGCAGTCGCGCCGCGGCCGCGGCTGATGGATGCGCTTGCGCTGCTTGCGATCACACCACAGCCCGTCGGCGATCATCCACTGGCGCAAGGTCTCACGACCAACCGTTATCCCATGAGCCTCGCGCAGCTTCTCGGCCGCCAAGGTCGGGCCAAAATCCCAATACCGCTGGCGGATCATCGCCAGAACCGCGCACCGCACAGCCTTGGGCTTGCGCCGGTTGCCGCAGCGACCGCGTCGCTTCGAGATCAGGCCGGTCGGACCTTCGATCCTGTAGGCCTTCAGCAACCGAAACACCTGACGGCGCTCGAGCCCGAGCAGCTGACTCGCCGCCTCGGTCGTCAATCGCCGCCGATCCAAATCCTGCAGCACCTCGAGCCGCCGCAGCTCCCCATCGCTCATCAGCCGAACCGTCACCCCAAACACCCCCCGGAAATCCCCGGGGCAGTGTCATCTCTAACTGGCACACGGGTGACATTTTGATCGGGCGCCTACAGCTCAAAGTCGTATAACCTCCAATCTGGAAAATGAGGGCGAGGCCCGCCCGAGCGACTTCTCGCGCGCCCGCCGACACCACTGCCGCGCACGGCCTTCCCGAAATCGTTGATTTGTGCACAGCACCGGGCGCTGTAGGCGGGTCTCTCTCCTAGTCCACGAAGAGAGTATACGTTTCGGGTAACCCGGATGGGTGCAGAAGGAAGATGGGTGGAAGCGACGGAGGCGGCCCCGCGCGAGCGACTCGCTCACGCACCTGCTGACACTGCCGCGCGGACGGCCTTCCCGAAATTGTTGAATTATATGAAAGCGCGGAGCCTTCGGCGTCGGTCAACCAAGCCGAGGTCACGGGATGGCCCTAGGGATAGGGACATACACAGTCGGCGGCGGCAGATAACTGCCTCAGACACCATCTAATGAAGGATGCGGGTCGTCGCAAAGCCTACCGGACAAAAACATCATTACCTCCCGGTCTTCTATCTCAAACAGTGGGCCGGGCAGGACGGGCGCTTATGCGAGTTCAGCCGACCCCACAAAGAAGTTAAGCCACGTATGACCCATCCGGCCGGGGCGGGATATATTCACGGTCTTTATACCTTCGACGATGTAGCACCGGAGATCCGAGACTTTCTAGAGCAACAATTCTTTCTCAAGGCTGATGACCGCGCACATGTTGCCTTGCAATTTATGTTGACCGATCAGCTAGATTTCGATGCTCTTACGCGCAGTGCGTGGTCTCGCTTTTTGATGACACTTCTTCACCGAAATCCAGAAGGAATTGAGCGGACGCGGAGACAGGTCATTGAAGGACTTCCTGAAGCTTTGGAACTCCTCCGGAAAAATTATGACTTCTATGCGTCACCAAGCCGACCCGAACACATTCGACGAGTTCGTCGCCTCGCTTACGAACAGAGATATGGAAACCTCTACCCTGATGGTCTTGAACAAGATCATGAACAGCGAGCTTATTGGGACGGCCTTGGGCCGGATGGGCTGGGGCGTTATTCGCATCAATCTTTCACGCTATCCTGTGCTTACTTCAGACCGCCCTCTCATTTTGAGCGATGGGCTTAGAGCGCCGCACGGGCACATATTGATGCCAATATCTCCCGATAGAGTTTTTGTCGCATATCAGAACGACAAGACACTTGATCTGATTAGAGCGATGTCACGGCAAAGGAATTGGTCGTGTCCGTCAAGGAGGTGTAAATCGGAGCGGAGTTTGAGGTGGCCATCGGTCAGGCGGCCAGTGGTGGAAGTTTGGCCGGATCGGCGTCGATTAGCGGCAGCGTCAGCTCAGCCATTCCCTCGATCTGCATGTAACGGCACTGGAGTAGCCACTCATCGTTCTGCTCGAGCAGGACGGCGCCGATCAGCCGAGTGATGCTGGCCTCATTGGGGAAGATGCCGACGACATCAGCGCGCCGTTTCACTTCCTTATTCAGCCGCTCCAACGGATTTGTCGAATGCAGCTTGGTGCGATGCTGGGCCGGGAAGGTGATGTAGGCCAGCACATCGTGCTCGCTGTCGTCCATCAGCGCGGCGAGCTTGGGCCAGCGCGGCCGCAGCTGATCGGCAACATGGCGCCAGGTCTGATGCGCGGCCTCGGCATCGGCTTGCAGAAAGGCCTGGCGGATCGCGGCGGCGACCATGGTGTGCTGGCCTTTGGGTACGTGCGCCAAGGCATTGCGCATCCAATGAACGCGGCACCTTTGCCAGGTCGCTCCGAGCACGCGAGTGATCGCGTGGCGCAGGCCGTCATGAGCGTCGGAGATCACCAGCTTGATGCCCTTGAGACCGCGTTTGACCAGGCCCTTGAGGAAAGCCGACCAGAACGGCTCGGCCTCCGAAGGACCGATGCCAAGGCCGATGATCTCGCGCCGGCCTTCGGTCGTGACCGCCACCGCGATTATCGCGGCGACCGAGACGATGCGGCCGCCGTCGCGGACTTTGAGGTAGGTGGCGTCGAGCCACAAATACGGCCATTCGCCGTCGATCGGCCGGTCGAGGAAAGCGTTGACTCGTTCATCAATGTCCTTGCACAGCTTGGAGACCTGGCTCTTCGAAATACCGGACAGCCCCATCGCCTGGACCAGCTCGTCGACCCGCCGGGTCGAGACGCCGCCGATCCAAGCCTCCTGGATCACCGTGACCAGCGCCTTCTCGGCGGTCTTGCGCGGCTCCAGAAAGGGCGGGAAATACGAGCCCTGGCGTAGCTTGGGGATCCTCAGCTGAAGCGAGCCGAGCCGGGTGTCGAGGCTGCGCTCGCGATAGCCATTGCGGTAATTGAGCCGCTCGGCGGAGCGTTCGTGCCGCCCGGCGCCGATCACGCCTTCGACATCGGCTTCCATCAGAATTTGCAGTACCGCCTCCGCCACGGCTCGCAGAAAATCGCCATCGCCGCTCTTCTGCAGCAGCTCGGCCAGCGCCATTCTCTCATCGGTCATCGGGTCCTCGGTAGGCTTGGGATGGGTGTTACAACGCCACCTTAGCCGACCCTCCCCGGTGACCACCCGTCGCTCACGCGCGCGCCGGGCTCCATGTAATCGGGCATTGCGCCCGGCGCGCGCTCACCCTCGAATTTCCACCACCACCAAGGACGCTAACAAGGAATTTCGTTGAAAGTGTGAATGACCGCATCGTGCGGCAAGCGCGTAAATTCGTCTATGGCACTGACGACAGGCAGCTGCGCTTTGTTGCTAATCGCTAGGTGAAAAGATGCAGTGGTCGCCGTGGGAGTAGCGGCGGTCGTAGGATCGCGCCGCAGGTGCGGCTTCGGCGGGCTGAGGGGATTTGACATAACATCCGTTCCGCGACACCCGCTTGAGCCTTAGCGCGATCAGCTCCGGCCGCCGCCGCGACCATGCTGATCGCCGGAGCGGCCGTGATCGTCGATCCGCTGGCCGGTGTAGCGGTCGTAGCGCGGTTGTCCGGCTTCTTGGGCTTCTTGGGCTTCTTGCTGCTCGGGCAAACCCAAATTCTCGTTGGCCCGCTCGCCGGACAACCGATCGTCTCGGGCTTTGTCCGGATCATCCTCGCGCCTGCGCCGGCGATCATCGTCAATGATCGCAGCCTGCCGCTCCGCCGTCTCGTCCGCCTCGATTCGCTCGGCTCCGCCGATCCCGTGCGTCGGGTCGAGGGTGAAGGCTTGCCCGCGCTCGGGTCGGGGGTCGGGGAGGTCGGCGACATTACCGATCAGGATTTGCGACCCGGTGCGGGCCACGAAATGCCTGCCGGCAACGCCGACAAAGGTCACATCTATCGGGTGACCGGGTTCGACGGTTGCGATGTAGCGGTCATTCCACGGGAATTGCTGCCGGTCGAGAAAATCGATCGCCTCGCGCAAAGCCTCTTGCCGCGCCGGATCAATGGCGTCGGCGAACAGCCGTCGCATTGAACCGAGATCGTTTTGATCATGTGCGGCGATGCTCGCCGCGATCATCCGTTCCTTGGAGATCATGGAAAAATCGAGGTCGTGGCCGGCTGCCTGCGCGAGCTGCCCGACAAAGGCGCGCTGTGTGCGCCCGTTGCCCTCGCGGAACGGGTGCACGGCGTTCAGCTCGGCGAGCAAATCGGCCGCGCGCTCAGCAAAGGCGTCTCGCGACAGCCCGCTGAGATAATCGGCGTCGCGCAGCTTGGCCGCGATCTTGTCGAGTGCTCCGGCGATGTGCGGGCCGGCGACAAACTCGCGGCTACCTTCGCGCTTTAACTCGGGTTCGGTCGCGATCGAGCCGTCGCTGAGCCGTATTTGTTCGTCCCGTGTGTGGCCGGCCCATTCGTAGACATCCTGGAACAGGTGCCGGTGAAGAGCCTTCAAATGCTCAGCGTCGAGTTGCAGCGGCGGCCCATGCCCCGCTTCGATCTCGATGCGCCGTGCGGCAACATAGGGCGCTTCGCGCTCTTCCAGCTCGTCATGCGTGGTCGCGCCGAGCTTGTTTTGAGGGTATCCGTGCCGGGATAGGTGTAGCCGGGCACGGTTTACCGCGGGCCGCGCTGTGCCCTTAGTCGCGGGATGATTTCGGTCGCGCCGATCTCACCCCGAATGTACGCCTCGAACACCGGATCGGTCGCCGGGTTGCGAGCGATCCCTTCCAGCCGGTTCTCGGCGTCGGCTCGGCGCACATGCTCGCGCCGCCGCGCCATTTCCGCCGCGCTGATTTGCTGCCGCTGTCTGAGATCGATATCGTCCATAGTCTCGCATTTATAGCACAATTCGCGGCGGCCGCCTAATGCCGGCCGGCCTTGGGAGCGCCATGCCCGGCTAGATCTTGTGTCACGGGGTTACAGCGTGGCGCTGTGAGGAACCGGATAATTGCATATTATGACAAATTTTTAGAAATTCTCACAAAGTCTATTTGACGGTGCTTAAGTATCTGACGCCTTCGCACAGTATAGGTCGGATTTGCGAGAAACCCACCGGGTTCGCGACGTCCGAACAGGGGCGTCGGATTGGCTGCTCTATGGTGGACGGCGTAATGAGTTGGCTTGATTTCTCGCTCGTGCAGGGCTGATCGAGGACCCGGACGGTGACATTTAGCTGAGGACAATTATGTCCCGGTGCACTAGGCCGGGTGCTGGCAGAGAGCTGCGGCTCTTGTGTCATGAGATGCTGCGCGGCGTGGGCCGATGGCTGCGTACAGCTGGTTGTTAATAGCGCGGCCGGTGAGCGCGGTGGCGGGAAGTCAACGCCACAAGCACGAGATTGGAAGCGCCCCGCGCCTCTGCCAGCGTTGTTAGCCGTCGGGAGCAACGCCCTGGCGCTTTATCGGCGGGGCAAAGGCCACGATACGCCCCGTCTGTTGCTCTCACTCACCCAGCCGCGAGCGCTCGACGATCCGCGGTCTACAGCGGGTTGAATTGGGACAGGGATGGCGGGAAAATCGGCCGGCGACGCCGTAAGCGCGGCGGGCCAGATCTTGCATCCGGCCGTTCGAGGCCTGGAGGAGAAGGCGATGGGCCATCCGACGATCTATCCGACCGGCGTCACTGTGTACGATCCCACCAAGGCATGGAGCGGGTACACCATTTTTCCTGCAGCGGATCTCGGTGCCTTGCTGATCGATATGAACGGTAAGGAGGTCCAATTGTGGAAGGATTTGCAAGGCTTTCCGAACAAGTTGTTGCCGCACGGCCAAGTCTTTGGCAGCACCGGACTCCGCGACCCAGATCATAGTTACCAAGATCAGACGGATTTGGTCCAAGTCGATTGGGAAGGCAATATCGTTTGGCGGTTCAGCCGGCTGGAACAGATCGCCGATCCGGGACAAGAACTGCGTTGGTATGCGCGCCAGCATCACGACTTTCAGCGTGAGGGCAATCCCGTCGGATACTATGTGCCTGGCCAGACGCCAATGAACCATCGCGGCAAGACGCTGCTCTTGGTGCACGAAGACGTCCGGAATCCAAAAATTTCGGATCAGGCGCTGCTCGATGACAAGCTCGTCGAGGTGAGCTGGGATGGTGAAATCTTATGGTCATGGAGCGCCCATGAGCATTTCGACGAGTTGGGTTTCGATGATGCAGCAAAGACGATCCTATTCCGTGACCCCAATCTCAGAAAATTGGTGGGAGGGCCAGTCGGTGATTGGCTGCATGTTAATTCGGCGTCCTTGGTCGGCCCAAACCGGCATTTCGATGCAGGCGATCACCGTTTTCATCCCGACAATATTATCTGGGATTTACGGGAGGCGAATATCATCGCCATCGCCGACAGACAGACCGGCAATATCACTTGGCGGCTCGGCCCCAACTACGACGGCAGCGAGGCCGAGCGCAAACTGGGTTGGATCATCGGTCAGCACCACGCGCATATCATTCCGCGCGGCCTGCCGGGCGAAGGGAATTTACTTGTGTTCGACAATGGTGGCTGGGCGGGTTACGGCAAGCCCAACCCCGCTTCGCCGACCGGTCGTCAGAACGCAAGGCGCGATTATTCGCGTGTTTTGGAGATAGACCCGATTTCACTCAAGATTGTCTGGCAGTATACGCCCGTCGAAGCGGGTTTCGTGATCCCGCTCGACGCTTCACGCTTCTACAGCCCTTTCGTGAGTAGCGCCCAGCGGCTGCCCAATGGAAATACGCTGATCACCGAAGGATCGGATGGGCGTATTTTTGAGGTCACCCGAGACCACGAGCTGGTCTGGGAATATATCAGCCCTTATTGGGGTAAGCGCGGATTGAATATGGTGTACCGAGCCTATCGGGCGCCCTATGCCTGGGTTCCGCAGCACCAAGCGCCAACAGAGACGCCCATTCCCCGTTTGGCGGGGTGCAGGGTGCCGCTTCGCCGGGACGTGAGCGCGAGGTCTCCGTGCCAGGTGTCGAGGCCGACCAGCAAGACGCAGCCTTCTGCGTGGCGCCTTCGAGCTAAGGCCCCCCAGCCCGCTTGCCGCCCCTTCACCACGCAACACTACCATCTACGCAGCAAAGCCGGGCTTAGGAGTTTCGGTGCCGGCATCTGCTCCGACGAGAGTGCTGCTCAAAGCCGGCTGCGCGCCCCTATGTCGCTGAGTAAGTTCATAGGCGGAATCAGGAATGCCGAGATCGGTCCGATTAGCGAACTCTGAGGCGAAGGCACGAGGTGCCGTTCTACGACGAGCACGGCATCCGGTTGTCGCGCATGCTGAGCGATCGCGGCACCGAGTTTTGCGGCACCCAGAGCCACGAATACGAGCTCTATCTCGCGGTCGAGGACATCGACCACAGCCGCACCAAGGCCAAGAGCCCACAGACCAATGGCATCTGCGAGCGCTTTCACCGCATCGTCTTGGACGAGTTCTATCGGATCGCCTTCCGCAAGAAGATCTATCGTATGATCGACGAGCTGCAGGCCGATCTCGATGCCTGGCTGGTCGACTACAACGAGGTCAGATCGCATCAAGGCCGCTGGTGCTTTGGCAAGACCCCGATGTAGACCTTTCTTGACGCACTCCCCCTGGCAAAGGAGAAACTCATGGCCGCCTGACCACGGACCACAGCCATACTGGCTCAAACAGCCGACAGCGTCTGTCAGATCAAGTATTGACTAATACATGTGATGCGCGCCCGGGTCAAGATCGGCCCGGCCAACCTCGCCGGGGTGGGTGCGGATGCGCGCCATTGCCTGATCACTCAATGATAATCGACGATCTCGACCAGCTCGGCGCCGCCGTCGCGCCAGGCAAAACAAATGCGCCAACGATCGTTGATCCTGATGCTGTGCTGTGCTGCCCTTGCCGGTCACCCTTTAGAGCTTCGAGTTGGTTGCTAGGCGGCGCCCGCAAATCCGCGAGCCGGGTCGCCGCGTCAAGCATGTCGAGCTTGCGGTGCGCCACCTTGTCGATCGCCTGGAACTCAGCCACGGGTTCGCCCCGGAACAGCGCCTCGGTCCGCCTATCCTTGAACGACCGGATCACTGAGCCGAAACATGATGCGCGGCGTTATATGTCAATTCGCAACCGTCCGTAAGCGTGCCGATCCGTTCGTTTCGCGCCACGATTGTCGAATTCTGCTCATTCTCTCCGAAAACCCTCCGCTGCCCACAAGAGCGCGCGACCGAGCGCCAAAACTCCGAGCGGACCGAGGATCGCGAAGAGCCCAACAGCCCAGATCAGGTCCCATCCTCTGAGCGGCGGGTTGTGGGTGAATTCGCCGACTAAATCCCTTACCACCCACAGCTCCCAGAGGACCGTCGCAATTATCCAGACGCGAAAAAGCCCGCGCCGGATTTGCCTCATGACGGCGCGCTCGACATTCGCTCCATTCGGTTCAGCGGCACCACCTTCCCCGCGGCCACCGGCGCCATGCAAGACTTCGCCCAGGCGTCCATCATTTGCCAGCGCTTCTGGAACAGATCGCCGCGACGGTAGGTGCGCTCGACCGCATCTGCCACGGTATGCGCCAGCGCCATCTCGGCAACCTCAGCCGGGAAGCCGGTGCGCTCGGCCGCCCAGTCGCGGAAGTTCGATCGGAAGCCGTGTATCGTCAGGTCGTCGCGACCCATGCGCCGCAGCAGCATCAGCATCGACATATTCGACAGCGGTCGGCCAGCCTTGCCGCCTGGGCAAGACGAGATCGCCCTGGCGGATCGCGGCCATCTTCTCGACAATTACCAGCGCCGCATCCGACAGCGGCACGCGATGTTCCTTGACCGCCTTCATGCGCGTGGGGGTATCGTCCATAGCCGCTCGGCAAGATTGAATTCTTTCCAAGGGGCGCCGATCACTTCGCCGGTGCGCGCCGCGGTCAGGATCGCGAATTCGAGCGCGCCGGCAGCAATGCCTTGCTGCTCTTGCAACTCGGCCATGAAGGCGCCGATCTCGGGATACGGCAGCGCCGCATGATGCTCGACCCGACGCACCTTGGTTTTCTTCGGCAGCAGCTTGTCCAGATGGGCACGCCAGCGCGCCGGGTTCTCGCCCTCGCGGTAGCCGCGCGCCGACGCCCAATCGAGAATGGCTTCAATCCGCCCGCGGACGCGGCCAGCTGTTTCCGGCTTCTCGGCCCATATCGGCTCTATCGCCTTTGTGACGAGCGCCGTATCGATCGCTTGGACGGGCAGCGCGCCGAATACCGGATGAACATAGGCGTCGAGCATGCCTTCCCAGGCCGTCAGGCTCTTGGGCGAGCGCGATGCGGCTTTGTGCGCAGCGATATAGGCTTCAGCGCATGCCTGGAACGCCATAGCCCGGACCGCGTCGAGCTTTGCTTGCATCCGTGCACCCTTGCACGCCGCGAGCGGATCGAGCCCGTCGAGCCGCTGTTCCCGGCATCGACGCGCTTTGGTCCGCGCTTCGGCTAGCCCGACGGTATGGCAGTGGCCCCAAACCCATCTCGTAGAGCTTGCTGCTGACCTTATATCGGAACACCCAGCTTTTAGCGCCGGTTGTGCTGACTTGCAGGTAAAGCCCGCCATCGTCGCTGTAGTAGCCGAGCCGGGCCGCGCTCTTTTCGGCCGCCGCCGAGAGCTTCCCCACCGTCCGCGCTATCGCCCTCCCTCCCATGTTACCCATGCTACAACCCATCCTTTATGTGCGGATGGGTAAAGATTATCTGAGGTTATCACACAGGTACGGACGGCGATGGACGGGGTAGGAGGCGGAAGAGGCAGGAGTTGAACCTACCGGAAACGCCTTCGCGTTTCCCAACGGTTTTGAAGACCGCGCGCCCCACCGGGGACGATACTCTTCCCGGGTCCGCCTGCCTTGCGATCACGCAAACAGCTCACCGCCGGGCAACACGATGCGAGCATCGCCGATGCGCCGGGTGGCCCCCATCCTATCAAGATATTCGAGAATATCGATCGTCAGGTTGCGGCCGACGCCAGAGCGATCCTTGAACATTTGCGCGGTGAAGGCCCCTTCGGCCGAGGTCTCGGCCAGCTCAACGGCGATTTTGCTGAGCCGCGCCAGGGTGTCCGGAAGAAAGTAGCGATTGTCGGCGACCTTCGCGACGCGGCCCAGGCGCTCAGCGCGGTTCAACAGCCGCTTGACCGCCTCGGGTTCGAGCAACAGCGCGGCGGCGATCTCACGAACTCGCGGCGGGCGCAAGTCACCAGCGGCGAGAAGCGGCCGGACGCTTTCCCAGAGCTTTTCGTCGACATTGGTTAGCCGCGGCCGATGCTCGGGGAGGCGCCACATGCCACCTTCGCGCACTGCGCGGCCGGTAGCGGCGAGCTGCGACAGCGCGGCGTCGAGTGCTGCCTCCGGCGCAGCCGCGCGCAATCGTGTGATCAGCGCTGGCCGGGTTGGTCCGAGCGAGTCGGGCTGGGTCTGGTGCCAGGCCGCGAGGGCGTCGACGATCATCTCAGCGAACGCGGCTAAACGAGCCGGTGTGACGGCGACTCGCGCACGTTCGGGCCCAGCGCTGATAAATTGCGCGCTTTCGGCTTCGGTGAGGGCGTCCAACTCAACCGGCGCCAGATTGCGCACCAACCCGAAATGCGCCAAATCGACGACCCCTTCGGCGGCGAGCAATTGCTTGAATGCCTTCGCCGAATCGGCCGGAGCCATGGCTTTGAGCAGTTCCAGCCGGGCAGGCAGGCGCCGCCCGCGCCGCGCCGCGAGCGGGTCGACGACCCGGCCCCCGCCCAAGGTGTGGCGCGCGGCATGGTCGCGCAAAACAACCCGGTCGCCATGGAGCGCACCCACCGGCCGCTCCAGATCGATCTGCACAAAGCCGGTGTCACCGGGGTCGATGGTCCGGCCGCCCAGCGCCGCGGCGCGACCGACGACATCCTCGGTGCCGAGATGCAGATGGACCGGCAGCCCGTCGCGCAATGGCGCCTCGGCATGGCGCGAGGCGCGCAAGAGGAGGTCAAGCCGCCGCGCCGGCAGGTGCCGTTCCGGCGCCACCAGCCAGTCACCACGGCGAGGCTCGCCGCCTTCGGGGAAGGAGCCCACGATGTTGACGGCGCAGCGCTCGCCGGCAGAGGCATTATCGATCGGCCGGTTCTGCGCATGCAGCCCGCGCACTCGCACGGCGGCGCCGCCGGGGCTGATCTTGAGCCGATCACCGATGCCGACACCGCCGGCTGCGACCGTGCCGGTCACGACAAGCCCGATCCCCGGCAGGGTGAAGGCGCGGTCGATCGGCATCCGGAAGAGACCCGGTGCGACCGCCTGGGCCCGCTCCATCGCGGCGATAGCGGCGGCCTTTTCCAGATGCCGGATCAGCACGGCGATGCCGTCGCCGGTGCGGCTCGACACCGGGAAGATCACGCTGTCGGCATAACCCGCCGCGGCCAGCAATTCCTTGACTCCGCCGACGACCTGATCGACCCGGTCGGGCGCGACACGGTCGATCTTGGTGACGACGCCGGTGACCTCGGCGACGTCGATCAATTCCAGGATGTCGAGATGCTCGATTGTCTGCGGGCGCGGCCCGTCATCGGCGGCGACGACCAGCAATACGCGGTCGATCGACATTACCCCGGCCAGCATGTTGGGGAGAAACCGCTCGTGCCCGGGAACGTCGACAAAGCCGATCTCGGCACCGTTGGGCAGGGTCGCATAGGCAAAGCCGAGATCGATCGTCAGCCCGCGCCGCTTCTCTTCGGGCAGACGGTCGGCGTCGACCCCGGTCAGCGCCCGCACCAGCGCCGTTTTGCCATGGTCGATATGACCGGCGGTCGCCAGGATCATGGTGCCGTCACACGAATTTCGCCGAGTTGGGCGAGGAAGGCGGCCTCGTCTTCGAGGCAACGCAAGTCGAGCACGACATTGCCGGCTTCGATCCGACCGATAACGGGGATCGGCAAGCCGCGCAGGGCACGCGCCCAGGCTTCGACGGCGGCGCCGGATTTCTTCACACTGGTGGGGCGCAGGGCCAGTGCCGCGCTCGGCAACAACGACACGGGCAAGGCGCCGCTGCCGATCTGGCTACGGGTCTCGACGATGTCGACCTCGGCGATACCGGCAAACGCCTCTCGGACCGCAGGCAGCAAGCGGTGCGCAACGGCGTCGATCTCGGCTTTGGGCCGAGAGAGCAGGCGCAATGTCGGCAGGCGCTCGGCAAGACGATCGGGGTCGGCGTATAGCCGCAACACCGCTTCGAGTGCGGCGAGCCGGATCTTGTCGAGACGTAGGGCGCGCTTCAGCGGGTTCTTGGCAAGGCGGGCGACGAGATCGGCGCGACCGACGACAAGCCCCGCCTGTGGCCCGCCAAGCAATTTGTCGCCGCTGAACGTCACGAGATCGGCGCCTTGCGCCAACGCTTCGGCGACAGTCGGCTCGTGCGGAAGGCCCCAGGGTTCGAGATCGACCAAGGAACCGCTGCCGAGATCTTCGACAAACGGAATGCTGCGCTCGCGGGCGAGGGCGGCGAGCTTTGCCGCCGGCACCGCGGCGGTAAAGCCCTTGATCGCGTAGTTGCTTGTGTGCGCCTTCAGGATCAGCCCGGTGTCGGGGCCGATCGCGGCAGCGAAATCGGCGAGGTGGGTGCGGTTGGTGGTACCAACCTCGCGCAAGCGTGTCCCCGCACGTGCCATGATGTCGGGCAGGCGGAACGAGCCGCCGATCTCGATCAGCTCGCCACGCGACACGATCGTCTCGCGGCCGTCGGCCAGCGTGCTCAGCGCCAACACCAGGGCGGCGGCATTGTTGTTGACGGCGAGCGCCGCCTCGGCCCCGGTCAGCCGGACGAGCCAGCCCGAGATATGATCGTCGCGCTCGCCGCGCCGGCCGGTCTCGGTGTTGTATTCGAGCGTTGACGGGTCGCGCATCGCCGCCGCCGCTGCAGCGATCGCCGCTTCGGGCAAGGGCGCACGGCCAAGATTGGTGTGCAATACGGTTCCGGTCAGGTTGAAGACGCGGCGCTGCGACGGGCGCATCAGGTGCATCAGACGGCTGCTGCCGTCGGCGACGATCGCCGACACCGAGGCGGCCTCGCCGGAATTCCGCCGTTCGGCTAGTGCCGCCCGCACGGCGTCGAGCGCCAGCGCGCGCCCATATCGCGCGATCAGCGCACAACCATCGTCGGAACGGAGGATCAGGTCGACGGCGGGCAGGGCGGCTCGGCCCTTGCGTTCGGATGCAGTCATGACGCGACGGCGGGTTCGAGCAAGACCTCTGCCGCATCGGGTTCAAGAAGAATGCGCGGCTCGGCGCCGCTCGAAGATACGATACGGCCGATCACGGCGGCGCGGTAGCCGAGCCGTCGCAACTCGCCCAAACAGGCGGCGGTGCGCGCGGTGGGGACGCCGGCCAGCAGCCCACCGGCGGTCTGCGGATCGATCAGCAACGCCGCGATCGGATGTGCCTCGCCCGCGTCGAGTGCGGTCAGCGCCGCCAGATTGTCGGTATGCAGCGAACTGGTGATCCCGAGGGCAAAGAGGTCGAGGGCGCCGTCGAGCGCCGGGATCGCCGCGGGGTCAAGCGCCGCGTCCATCTCGGAGGCGCGCAGCATTTCGAGCAGATGGCCGAGCAGCCCGAACCCGGTTACGTCGGTGCAGGCCGTGGCGCCATGCGCGAGGAGGCAGGCGGCCGAGGCGGCAGCGGATTGCGTCATCGACGCGAGCGCATCCTCGACCGCGCGCGCTGGCGCCAACCCGCGCCCATCGGCGGCGAGGATCACGCCGGTGCCGAGCGGTTTGGTCAGGATCAGCCGGTCGCCGGGCCGCATCCCGGCCTTGCGCAGCAGTTTCCCGGCGGGCGCGCGCCCGGTTACGGCAAAGCCAAGCGCCAGTTCGGCTCCCTCGGCGCTGTGGCCCCCGATCAGCACCGCGCCCGCCGGTTCGAGCACGTCGAGCCCACCGCGCAGCATGTGAAAAAGATCGTGCTCGACGATGTCAGGGCGCGCCGGCGGCAGGGTGGCGATCGCAAGCGCGGTCTGCGGCTGGCCGCCCATCGCATAGATGTCGTTCAGCGCATGAGTGGCGGCGATCCGCCCGAACAGATACGGGTCGTCGACCATGGCGCGGAAGAAATCGACGGTCTGCAATAATGGCGGCGCGCCGGGGAAGGCAACCAGCGCGGCGTCGTCGGGGCTGTCGAGTCCGATCCTGACCAGGTCGCTGGTTATCGGCTGCAGCCGCGCCATGACGCGGCCGAGCACAGCGGCCGGCACCTTTGCGGCGCAGCCGCCGCAGCGCATCGGCTCCTCGCCCGGCGCCGGCGCCATCTCCGGCAATTCGCGATAGCGCCGCATCCAGCGCCGGTCGATCCAGTCCTTGAGCCGCCACAGATATGCCCCTTGCGCCGCGAATGGCCCGCGCGAGGCGACGGCATGCCGGTCGCCGGTGCCGATCAAGGCCAGCCCGCGCCGCTGCGGCACGGCCCGCCTCAGGCGCTTGCCGGCGAGCGCGCAGCGCAAATTGGAGCTGAGCGGCGGGCCTTGGCGGACGGCGTAGACCCCGGCTTTCTCGCGCGGATGGGCTACCATGGTCGCGACATCGCCGGCCGCGAAGATGCGCGGATCGCCGGGCGAGCGCAGGGTCTCGTCGATCGCGACAAAGCCGCCCGAGGTCAACGGCAGTCCAGTCTCGGCGAGCCACGGGGCGGCGCCCGCTTCGGTCACCCATAGCGCCTCGTCGAAACCGATCCGATGGCCACTGGCACAGACCAGTGAGCCCGGCTCGACCCGAACGACCGCGCTGCCGGTCAGCAGGGCGATGCCGCGCTCGGCGAAAATCCGCTCGAACAAACGGCCGGACCCGGCAGTTGTGCGACGGCAGCAACGCCTCGCGGGTGATGAGCGCAACTTCCAGTGGCGCAACACCTAGCCTCTCGAGCCGGTATTGGGCCGACAACGCCAGCTCGACGCCGCCGGCGCCGCCGCCGACGATGGCGAGCCGCAGCCCCCGCATCTCTCGGGCGCGGGCCAGCAAGGCTTCCCAGCGCTGGGCAAAACGGGCGATCGGTTTGACCGCGATCGTGTGCTCGATTGCGCCGGGGACTTCGTCCGCGCGCGGGGTCGAGCCGATATCGAGAGACAAGAAGTCGTAGCGGATCGGCGGGTGGGCGCGGCACAGCACCCGGCAAGCGGCGCGGTCGAGACCGATCGCCTCGTCGCGGATCAGCCGCGCGCCGGCGAAGCGGGCCAGCCGGCCGAGATCGATGTGGCATTCGTCGAAGGCGTAATGCCCGGCGACCCAGCCCGGCAGCATGCCCGAATAGGGCGTCTCGACATCGCGGGCGACCAGGGTTACACGCACGCCCGGAACCGGGCGCATGCCAAAGCTCTTCAGCACGTGGACATGGGCGTGCCCGCCGCCGACCAGAACCAGATCCTGAGCAATCGCAACCCGCTGCTGCATCCGGCCACTATGCCCGAGCACCGCCCGGAAGACGAGCAAGATGCCGGCTGCGCTTGGCGTCGGGGCGCGGATGCGATAATTAGCGGAGGCGAATCGCGCGGCAGATCCGGCGCGCGCAGAGGAGGGAGCGATCGCGATGTCAGCCGCTGTCCAACGCTACAATGTCGGCGGGGTGCTCCTGCCGCGGCCGTTCAAGGTTCGCCGGCTCGGGCATTTCGGGTTCAACGTCGAGAAGCTTGCCGCGGGCCGCGCGTTCTATGGCGACTTGCTCGGCTTCAAGGCCTCCGACACCCTCGACTTCTCGCGCGCGCCGTGGTTCCCGAAAGACGCCGATCTGGGAGATCCGCGCGGGTATTTCATGCGTTACGGAACCGACCACCACGCCTTTGTCTTGTTTCCAAAGCGGGTGATGGACCACCGCGCCGACCGCAAATTCGCGCCCGAGGTCACGATCAACCAGATCACTTGGCAGTGCGGCAGCCTCAAGGAGATCGTCGACGCGCATACTTATTTTGAACAACAGCAAGTCCGCATTCAGCGGGTCGGGCGCGACATGCCGGGCAGCAACTGGCACGTCTATGTCTATGATCCCGACGGCCACACCAACGAATTTTACTATGGCATCGAACAGATCGGCTGGAACCAGCTGTCGAAGCCGCGTGACATGTACTATCGCGGCTTCAACGAAGAGCCCGAGCTGCCGCAAATGTCCGAGGCGGCCGAGCTGGCCGAGGGGTATGACAAGGGCATCGCGGTCTTGTCGGGTCACCAACCGAAAGAAACCTTGCCCGCAACCTATGATGTCGAAGGCATATTATTGCCTCGACCGTTCAAGATCACCAAGGTCGGTCCGGTTAGCCTGTTCGTCGACGACGTCGACCGCGCCGAAGCCTTCTACCGCGAGCGCCTCGGCTTTGTGCGCAGCGAGGAGACGATCTATCGCGGCGCTCGCTGCGCATTTTTGCGCTGTGGCGCCGAGCACCACAGCCTGGGCCTCTTCCCGAAAGAGCTGCGGCGCGCGTTGGGGCTCAGCGAGCACACGACCTGCATGTCGTTCGGCGTCGAAGTCGGCAGTTATGCGCAGTTGCGCGCGGCCGTCAATTTCCTGAAGGAACATGGCGTCACCTTTGTCGACTCGATCCCGCCCGAGCTTTACCCTGGCATCGACTATTCGGTGTTCGCGCTCGATCCTGACGGCCATTGCATTCAGCTCTATTACTATATGGAGCAGATCGGCTGGGACGGCCGGGTCCGTCCGGCAGCCGAGCGCCGACGGGTCAATGGTAATTGGCCCGAAGCGCTGGAGCCGTTGTCCGACACCTATGTCGACCAGGTCTTCCAGGGGCCCTTGGGATAGCTGTCATTCGCGCGATTGCCGACCTTGACCTCGACCACGGCCCTTTCCGTGGCGCGGTGATCGAGGTCGGCTATCGGCAGTTCGCGCCCAGTTGGCGGCGGGCGATCCTGATGGGCACGTTCAGTCGTAGCGACAGGCTGCCGTCGTCGTCCTCGCGCTCGCCCTCTCGATCGCGCCCGATTGGTTCGCGACGATCGGGATCGTGCTCGTGATGCTCGTGCGCCTCCTCCTCAACGCCGACATGCACCTCCACCGGTTCCGAGGAGATACCATTGGCGATAACGACGAGTTCGTAGGCTCCGTGCCGGAGATGCGTCGGCACCGCGAAATGCGTGTGATGGATGGTGCTTCCGGTAGCTACTGCCATCGTGGAGTGGTCAAACGTTCGGCAGAACACGATCCCTACCCCGGGCGGGCCGAGCAGCCGCACCAGAGGGTAATTCGTCGCCATCTGGGCGTCGTCGCCATAGGCGACCGCCTGCGACAGACCATTCAGCTGGCGGCCATGCAGCCGGTAGGTCTCGCCTGGACGCAGATGGCGTGGCACCTCAGTGATATGCGGCCGCCATGCCGACTCGGGGCCGCCGGACGGCGTGTAGATCTCGATCGTGTTGGTGCAATTGGAATACAGAACCTGACCGCTTGGCAGCAGCAGCAGCCGGCCGTCGTAGGTGGCTACACCGGCGGCGCTCGCCGGGTTCGGCGCGGTGTGCAGGACTGCCCCGTCGAACTCGAAGAACTCTGTCGGAGGGCCCGACCATCCGGCGTTTAGCGGGCCCACTGCGCACAACACCGAGCCGTTTGGCAACAAGCTGGCCGGCGCGTCGAATGCCCGCATCAGCTGGCCGCCCGAGGCCGGAAAATCTGGACCGGGAATCCAGGTTCCCGGCTGAGTGGGATGCAGCGGCGGCAGATAGAGTGCCGTGTGCCCCGTCGCACCAGTGCAAAACACGCGGGCGTCCGGCATCAGGATCGCTGGACCGATCTCGATGGAAACACCTGGCTCGTTCAGGACAAGGTCGTGGCCGGGCGGAGTCGAGCCGGCCTGAATCCAATGGTTGCTGGCGATCAGATATTTCTCGGCATGCGGATCGTTGTTAACCTCCGCGACGATGATCGTGCCGTCCGGCAGCAGCGTCCAGCTTTCCTCCGAACTGGTGTCGTGTTTGTTGCCACCGGCACTCCAACTTCGTGTCACCGGGTCGAGGATTGCCGTCTGCACGGTGTTGATGTTCCCCAGTAGCACCCTCCCATCCGGCAGCACGCAGCTTGGCGCGTCGCCGATGTTTGTCCAACCCGTCGGTGTGGCGATGCTGGTCCATGAATTCGGCGACTGGGTCGTAGATCTCGGCGGCCAGAAGATCGACGCCCGTACCGCCATCGACATTGTATTCGCCACCGGCGACGAACACGCGCCCATCTCGCAATACGGCGGAGGCGTAATAGAGCGGCGCGTCCAACGGCCCATTCTGCGCGGGCGGGGCGTTCGCCGGCATCGGCGTCAGCTTGTGCCAGCTGCCGTTGGCATAATCCATAAAGGCGTCGGGCGTCAGCTTGTACCAATCGGGTGCAAGGAGATCGTGACACATGACGCTACCGTCAGTCAGCAGCAACATCGTATCGATAGCCACCGGCGGCTGATGCCCCAACGGCTTCCATGTTCCCGGCATCGCTACTCTCCCTCACTTGGGATTTCCGACCAACTTTTCCGGCCGGCCCGTCCGGCCGCGGTTCAAAAATGGTTGAAGGAATGCTTGAGTGCTGTGAGGCAGCTCACATTCCAAAAATAATTTGTTGGCGGGACTGACACGATCAAAACAGAATTGAAAAACGCGGAAAGGCATCGTCGTCGCGATCGATCAATCCGCACGGGCAAGCAAAGACTCGATTAGGTTGGCTCGCGGCGCCATCGCCGGCCCTTTCGGCCGATGCGCGCTCGCAGACGCTTCGCATTCGACCCGATCCGGATCTGATTGGATGGTGGGGGCCGTTGCGGTACCGTGGCTGGTTATTTGCCTGGACGACACGGACCGAAAGCGAGCCGCTCATGACGCCCGAAGCCTACCTCGATCGTGTGCGGGCGCTATTGCCGGTAGTGCGCGAGCGCGCGGCGCGGGCCGAGCAATTGCGGCGGCTGCCGGACGAAACCTTCGCCGACTTTCAGGAGGTGGGGCTCTTCCGCGCGTTGCAGCCAAAGCGCTATGGCGGCTACGAGCTCGATCCCGGAGTTTTTTACCAAGCGGTGACCGAAGTCGGTGCGGTCTGCGGATCGAGCGGCTGGATCCTCGGCGTCCTCGGCGTTCACAACTGGCACTTGGCGATCCTCGATCCGCGGGCCCAGGAGGATGTCTGGGGCTCGGACGACAGCGTTCAATTGTCGACCTCGCTGGCGCCGACCGGCACCATCGAGCATGCCGCCGGCGGCTTTCGCATCAAGGGGCGATGGTCGTTTTCGAGCGGCTGCGATCATTGCCAATGGGCGGTGCTGGGTGGGACCGTGCCGCCGGCGTCACCGGGTGCTGCGCCCGATCCGCGCGTGTTTCTGCTGCCGCGCCGCGATTATCGGATCGACGACAACTGGCACGTCATGGGGCTGTGCGCCACCGGCAGCAAGGATATCGTCGTCGAAGAAGCCCTCGTGCCTGAATACCGCACGCATTCATACCGGGACGCTTTCGCCCTCAACCATCCCGGTGCGGCAGTCAACACCGCGCCGCTTTATCGACTGCCGTTCGGGCTGGTCTTCACCTACGGCATCGTGTCGCCGGCAATCGGCGCCGCACAGGGCGCTCTCGCGGCGTTTCGGGAGCAGGCGGCCAAGCGCATCAATCTGCGCGACGGCTCGCGCGCGGTCGAAGACCCGTTCATGCAATACCGTTTGGCTGAGGCAGCGGCCGAGATCGACGCGGCGCGCGACCGCATGCTCGTGAATTTCACCGAGATGATGCGCTTGGCCCGTGCCGGCGCGGAAATCCCGCTCGCCGACCGCGCCCGCTACCGCTGGGATTCGGGCAAAGCGATCGACCGCAGCGTGCGCGCGGTCGATCTGATATTCGAGGCGAGCGGCGGACACGGCATCTTTCTCGACAACCCGATCCAGCGCGCCTGGCGCGACGTGCACGCGATGCGCGCGCATGCCGGCAACAACCCCGAGCGCGCCGCCTTCATCTTCGGCCGCTCCGAATTCGGCCTGCCGCCGTCCGACATCCGGTTCTAGAAAGTGGCAACCGACACTTTCGCGGACGTTCCTTCGCGGTCGGGTAAGCCGAGTGGCGCCGGTCGCCGATTGGCGATATCGTGCGAGTGCCCCTGCGCAGGGAGGAATTGATGATCAAGGGTCTGCACCATAATGCCTATCGCTGTCGGGATTCGGAGGAGACCCGAACCTTTTACGAGGATTTCCTCGGACTTCGCCTGGTCAGCGCGTTCGAAATCAACGAAGGCCGCGCGCTGCACACCTTCTTCGAGATGGATGACGGCTCCTGCCTCGCCTTTTTCGAGGTGCCCGGCTCGCCGTTCGAATTCAAAAAGCAGGATTCACTTGATCTACACATCGCGCTCGGGGTCGAACCCGACGTATTCGAGCGCATGCTGCAAAAGGGTAAGGCGCAAGGAATCGAGGTGCGTGGACCGGTCGACCACGGCTTCGTGCGCTCGATCTATTTCCGCGACCCGAATGGCTACGTCATCGAACTGACCGCCAGCACGGGCTTGCGCGGCGAAATCATGGACCCCTCCCTATCGAAGCCGCATGAGGCGCTCGCTCGCTGGCAGACGGCGAAGAGCCACTAATCGTCGATCGGGCGGCAAAGGACGCTTGGACGCTTCCGACGCGGCGAATTGGGATGACGTCCAGCCCGCTCGAGGTTGCCGTGGTCGGCGCCGGCATCGGCGGCCTGACCGCCGCCCTGTCGTTGCGCCGGGCCGGTTTCGCGGTCGAAGTCTACGAGCAGGCGCCCGAGCTGACCGAGGTCGGAGGCGGCATCAACATGGGCCCGAACGCGACGCGCATCCTGCGCTGGCTCGGGCTCGCCGAAGGGCTCGATCGCGAGGGGGTGCGCCCGATCGGCTCGCACCAGCGTCGCTGGCAGGACGGGCGCACCCTGCAGCGCGCGTCGCTCAATCCATTGTGCGAGGAGCTATACGGCGCGCCGCACATGACCCTGCACCGCGCCGATCTGTTGGCGGTCATCGCCTCGGGTTTCCCGGCCGAGCATATCCATCTCGGTCACCGTCTTGTCGGGCTTGCCGATTGCGGCGACGGGACCGAAGCCTGGTTCGAGAACGGCGCGCGCATCCGGGCAGATGTGCTAGTCGGCGCAGACGGCATCCATTCGGCGGTGCGCGCGGCACTGTTCGGCGAGGAGGCGCCGCGCTTTGCCGGCTGCGTCGCCTATCGCGGGCTGGTGCCGGTTGAACGCATCGCCGATCTCGGCCTCGAAATCGGCTCGCAATCCTGGGTCGGCCCCGGCGCCCATTTTGTGCACTATTTCGTCTCGCGCGGGGAGCTGCTCAATTTTGTCGGCTGGACCGAGCACGACAGCTGGAACCGCGAGGACTGGACCGACCGCGCGACGATCGAGCGCGCGCTCGCGGCGTTTGAGGGCTGGCATCCGCAGGTCCGGCGAATCATCGGCGCGGCCGATACCTGCTTCATCTGGGCATTGTTCGATCGCGAACCGTTGCCGCGCTGGTCGGTCGGACATACGACTCTGCTGGGCGACGCCTGCCACCCGATGTACCCGTTTATGGGCCAGGGCGCCGCACAGGCGATCGAGGACGGCGCCACCCTGGCCGCCTGCCTCGCCGCCGGAGCCGGCGATCCGGCCGAGGCATTGCGGCATTACGAGCGGCTGCGCCTGCCGCGCGTGACCCGCCTGCAGGAGATGTCGCGCGCCAACAAGACCCGCTTTCACATGCCTGACGGGCCCGGCGCAACAGGCGCGCGACGCCGAATGGGCCAAGGCCGCGACCGCTCGCCCGACGCCCTGCGCTGGCTCTACGATTTCGACGCGTCCGCGGTCGAGCCGGCGCCCGCGCTCGATGGCGGGTCTTCCAACTCGGGGTGACGAGGGCACAAGTTCCGAGCCGGACCCCAGCTTCACCTCCGAGAGGAGCAGGCCATCTTTTGAGCGGCACCCCTCTTTTCGATGGAAGCCGGGTCATTTCTCAGTCGACGTCGTTGGGCTCGAATTGCCCCACACGGCCTGGTACACTGTATCAAAGAGTAGGCGGTGACCCGCCTCGTTGTAATGCACATCGCCTGGTATGAAGTATTTGTTCAAGACGACATCGGCGGGCTCGTGAAAGAACGGCTCAAAGCCGTTGATGAAGCGCACATCGTGTTTTGCGCTCCATGCACGCCAGTAGCGGACCTGGATGCTGTCGCGATCATGCGCCGCAATCTGATCGGGCAAAGGATAGACAATAAGAGTTACCTTGCAATTCCATTCGCGGCACATTTGGACGATTTTGTCGAGATTGGCCGCGTTGATTTCTAGACCTCTGCGGCCATACGCATCAAACAATGCTTTATTCGTTGGCCACGAATCCGCCGCAGCCCTAAGCGCCCGCCGCTGGTAGTCCAGATCAGGATGCGGTCCCGCAACTGCCCCAGAAATCCTACTATCATCGAGTTGCGTCGAAGAAATTCATAACTTTCGTAGGTAGCCCGGTGCAGCCGCGACGGAGGAGGATGCGCAACGTGCGGAGCCAGCTGGAAGGCTCCTGCGATCAGGTCAGGCGCATGGTCGACAACGCTGCCGTCCGGCATCTCCTGGTAGACTTCGGCATCGTCGGACGCGTCCGACATGTCAAGAAATATGAAATTCTCCTTCGGATGAATGCCAGTCTTGGCGGCAACCACCTTGATCTTACGCCAATAGATGGCCGGACTGTAACTTGTAACGCCCAGGTTCCATACCGCTAGACCTCTAGCGCGCCACGCGCACGCCATGAGCCCCACCATCGTCTTTTCGTAAGGCAAGCCCAACCCTTCGGTCATGGAATCGCCGCTCACGAAAACTGAATTATCTTTTACGGCCGCGGGATCGGTCGGAGCGCATTTTCCGGTGCGAAGCGCAAACCGGTCGGTCTGGAATGTATATTGCGATCGTCCCCAATACCGTTGCACCGGCCCCACATTCGGCAGCAAATCGTGAGTGTATGGGACCGAGCGATCGTAGACGTCCGGATCCTTACTTCCACCCGCCAGAATCCGCGCGGGGATGAACAGACTGACAATAGCATCCAACGCAATGATGATGACGATGATCAAGATCGCGTCGCGTATCCACCCAAACCGTCTTGACCCGATCATTTAGCCGACCTTCCGAGCTAGGGTGTTGGGGCCTGAGTTCGCGGCTCTTTATCAGGTCCAAATAACATGATCAATGCGCACTCTCCACATTGCCTGGCAACACCGGGTACGCTCGTTGGGTGAATGAAACGTTTCACACATATTTTTAGGGGTGACCCGGAGCCGGAAACTTGAGTGCAGCTATCTATGCTGATTACTGAAATTATAACTCGACTTTTCGCGATTATTTACTGTTATATGTCGCGGCGGATTTTGGCGGGCGTGGGTTCGCGAGTTCTGTTGTGGCAGGTCAGTCGAGAAAGCTGGCAATCCACCACGGAATCGGCTAGCCTCCCTTTGAACCGATCGGTACAGGACCGGGCGACCGGAATCAAGCTGAGCTGCGACGGACATTCGCCCGATGGACCTATACCCGCTCCTGCTCAGGCTCCTCGGGGCGCTTTGGGGCTTGGCCTTTATCATCCTGGTCGGGTTCACCCTTGAGCAATACTTTCCGGCGCAGCGAGAGCCACCGCTGCACAACTCGTTGTTCAAGCTCCGTCTTCTCTTGGTGTTTAGCGCGATCAGCGTCGAACTCGGGTTTGGGATTGCGCCGCTTTTGCGCACCACAGTCGCGATGATGGGAGATAGCGGGTCCCGACTGACCTTTGGCGCGAGCATTTGGGCGCGCGCAATCCAGCTGCTGGCCGGTCTGCTTATCTTCGATTTTTTCTATTACTGGTTTCATCGACTGCAACACATGTGGCCTGTTCTATGGCAGGAACACAAGCTGCATCATGCAGACCCCTCTTTAAATGTGATCACCGCCGGGCTGCACCACTGGCTCGAGGTGCCGTTGCGCACCCTGTTCATATCCATTCCGATGCTGATCGTCGTCAATCTATCGGCTGCAGAATTCGCCGCCATCGGCATGGTCCTAAATATCTGGGCGGGGTTCAAGCACGCGAACTTGCGCATTCGGCTTGGTCCGCTAACGCCGTTTGTTGTCGGGCCGCAGCTGCACCGGCTTCACCACTCGATCGAACCGGAACATCGCGACAAGAATTTCGCGGCGTTCTTTCCGATTTACGATGTGGTGTTTGGCACCTATTGCCGACCGAAGCGAGGCGAATGGCCGGGGACAGGGTTACCGAACGGCGAATGGCCCGGAAGTGTCAGAGAGGCCGGAATGTGGCCATTTTTGGCCTGGTGGGACGGGGTCCGCCATGCGGCGTCTCACTCTGATCGCACGCCGCGTGCGGCGGCGGACGACCGAACCGATTGACGACCGCTGCGCGAATCCTTCTCGGCGAAGAGAGAATGGCGCTTCGTCAGCGCTCCACAATGATACGGATCGTATTATGATGCTGATGTAGCAGCATTCCTTTCGCCTCAAAAGATCGTATAAAGGAAGGGGGCAAGGATCGAACCCTGCAGCATGAGCAGGCTGCCAAATATAACCATCATAACCATCACCGGCAGCAGCCAGAACTTCTTTCGAACTTTGAGATAGTGTAGAAACTCCACTAGCATCGCCACCAAATGTCTCCTAGAACTGTTGGCGCATCATCCCTCCATCGGGACCATGCTGCTCTCTCTCTCGACCCAATCCGTGCCCTGGCAAACCTTTCGCGGGACGCGCTCTGTCAGTCGTGCGGCTGCTCTACCCCTCCTTGAGTTGATCCCTAACCCAAATAATCCGAGAAAGATAAACAATTGTTTTCCTACTGCGATCGTGGTTTCAAGCATTTTGTTGAAAGTCTTCGAAGAAATGTAGCGATATGCTAGGGATTTGTCAACGCAGAATGGAGAATCTTCGATCCCCGCCGCCACCCGCCTGAATTGGCGGCATCGCTGCTGGCAGATGCCCGTTAAGGGCCACGATCGCATCGCGTGCTCGCCCAGAGCGATAGAGCTGGCACTTACCGGTAGTAGACGCCGCCTCTACCACGCCGCGGCGGCGGGTTCATCGGGATCGCGATACATCTGAGCGCTAGACGCGCTGACACCAGGGCTTGATCCCCGCGCTCTCCGCTTCATGCCCAACGGGCTCCATCCATGCTCTGAGCATACCAGCCAAACTGGTATCGCTGCTTTACGGCTTGCTGATCGTCGCGCTACGCTCGCAACAAAGATCGTTACCCGCCAAGAGCGAACGGAGCGCCACGATGTTACGCAACCGCGCAGAGATAAGTGAGGATAAATCTTTTGGCCCGCTGACCGAGGCCATCCTGGAGCGCGATCAGCCGCGCACCACCGACCTCTTTTTTCAGATGGTGGCGCGGGAGGGCCGCTCGATCGGCGGTGCGCTGAGCGTGGTGACGGCAGCCGAGGCGCCGTTTGTCCAGGTGCCGAGCCACATCGACGTACGCGACGGGCAGATCACTCTAATTAACAACGACCATACGATCCTCGGCCTGCGCGCTTCTTTTTATCTGATGCCGTATCTGCCCGAGAAGTATCGCCTGCTCCCATTATTGCAGAGCGTGTGGTACATTCCGGCCGGGCTTGACATCTGGAATCAGTTGCGCGGCAAATACCCCGGCCGCTACGCCACAATGAAAGGTGTGAACGTGCCGCCGCCGAGCTACGGCCCGGTCGTGTGGAACGAAGATCAGGAGCCGATCCACGAAGATGGCTCGGCCGAGGAGCGGCTGCACGCGTACATGATCGCTACCGTAGCCGGCGATTCGCGGCGTTCCTATGGCCTCTTCCTCGGTCTGGCTGAGGACGAGCGGCTACGCCCCCAGCTCCGCGACCAATTGGAATATCTCGGCCTTATCGATTTGCAGGACACGGTCGTCGGCCGCAAGGCGCGCAATACCGGCCACAAGGCGATCCGCGCGCGGGCCGTGACCGATCTCGCCGATGTGATCGGTTGGGACCAGGCGCACGGCGTCTATTACATGGGCGTGCCCGACATGGCCATCGGCCCGCTCTACTACTCGCTCTATGACGCCGTCTGCGTCAGGATTGCGGCCGAGTTCCCCGACGCCGGCAAGAGCCTTGCCCAGACCAACCAGATGCCGCTTTCTCCAGCCGAAGTAGAGGAGATGATCGAGCAGCTGATGACCGCGGATGCGGGTGCGGTCTGGGACCTGCTTACTGGGCATCTGAAAAACGGCAAGTCGATCCGTAGCCTCGGCGACACGATCCAGCTGGGCGCGGCGGAGCTGATCCTGCGCACCACGGTGCCGCGGCAGTTCACCAACGGCCAGCATCCATTCGACTATTGCAATGTTGCGAACAATTGGATGCGGCGCGGCGACAATCCCTATCAGCCCCGCATTCTCTATTTGATGGCAAGCTTCATCAACGACGTGGCCCACGAGAACAAGCTCTACAATTCGGTCATCGAGCGGGAATGCGCCGGGTTCGATGCGTCCGGTCGCACGCCGGGAACGCTGCTCGGCGAACTCGACGACGCGATCATGGCATTGGACTACGCGCGCGCTACCGCGGTCGCCAACGCCTATCTGCAATCGGGCGCCGACCGCCGTGCCTATCAGGAAACCGTCGCGCTCTGCGCTTGCCGCTTTCAGGACGATCCGCATAACCAGAAAATCACGATCTCGACCTTCGAGGAATACGGTCGAAACTCGACGCATCTGCGCGACCGCTTGCTGCTCGCCACGCCGCGGCTGCTCGCCGGCTGGCTCAAGATGCCGGGCGAACGCGAGTGCTATGCCCGCTTCGAGCGTGAGTGGATCAACAACTAATCGGTAGAGGAGCGAGGGCCTTTAGAGGGCGGCGAGGCGAGCTCCATCGGCGCGATCACGGATCGGGCTCCGGCAAGGACCGTCCGTCGGGTGTGATCCACTGCGGCGGCGCAGCTGGCGTAACGACGTGCCCATGATCACGTTCTCTCTGCCCGTGGTTGTCCTCTTGGGGTTGATGTCGGCGTCCCTCGCCGGATTATTGCTGCTGCCTCCGATCCCGCAGGATCAAAGCTATCACCAATTCGCCGACCAGCGCGCCATCGTTGGCATCCCGAATTTCTGGAACGTCGTGTCGAATTTTCCTTTCCTCGCGGTCGGCGCCGCGGGGCTGTGGCGATTTCGGAATGATCCCGCGACGATCGTCCTCTTCCTCGGAATTTTTCTGACCGGCATCGGCTCGTCCTATTATCACTGGAACCCGAATTACCGCACCTTGTTCTGGGATCGGCTGCCGATGACGCTCGCCTTTGCCGCCATTCTCGCCCTTGTGGTCGCAGAGCGCGTGAATGCAAGAGCGGGAGCCATCCTGCTGTGGCCGGCGCTCGCAATCGGTTTGTTCAGCGTGTTGCTATGGCTCTGGACCGACGATCTGCGGCTATACTTCTGGGTAGAGTTTTTTACCGGCCTCGCATTGCTGGTGCTTTTTTTGCTGTATCCGCCGAAATACACCGGCACATATTATTGGATTATCGCCGCCGGGCTATACGTGCTCGCCAAGCGGTTTGAATTTTCAGATCATACGATTTTTTTACGGGATACTTGTTGAGTGGCCACACGCTAAAGCACCTTAGTGCCGCGGCCGCCTGCTTTGCAATTCTGAGATATTTCGAGACACGCCGACTGATCGCCTGATGGCACTGTTATTTGGCCTTCGACTGATCTGCTTGACTTTCCTATGCCGGAAGCCTAGCCAACATCGATTCGACCTCGTCGTGCTGCGCCTCGATATAACTGTAAAAGAGACGTTCGACCCGCCGGTAGGGCGTGCCGCGAACACTGGCAAGCATGTCGCGCCGCGGGTTGTGGGCTGCCAGGATAGCCTCGTATCTTTGCCGAAAAGAGCGGAGGTTCGCGCCCAGGTCCACAAACCGATCGTCCGAGAGCAGCTCAATCGCATGCGCCGTTTTGGGCTTCCTGAACGGCGACTGAAGTGTGAAGAGTCGAAACGTCGTATCGTAGATGTCATTGGGCTCGTGGACCGGCAGCGTCTTCAGCAATGCGCCATGGCGCGTAGGCAGCCAGTCAAATTCATGGAGTGCGTCGCGCTGAGGCCCGTTTCGTTGGATTTCCCGGTAATCCTCGATATCGCCCTCGGTACCCAGCTCTGCGAGATTGACGAACTCGTTTGCGGGCACGGCGAGATTGAATATTTGAAGGAACTTCACGGCACGAACCGATAGAGGCGACCAGATACTCGCCGCCGCCAAGGCGTTCCGCAAGGTGTGGACACAGTTTTCGGCCCAAACACTCCAATTGTAGTCGGCTTCTCCCTCGGCGTATTCGCGGTTCTTGTCGTTCAGAAAGGCGATGATTTCGTCCACCATCGGTTCGCTCACCGGAAGGCGCGCGCGAAAGGCCGACCGGGCGAACAGTATCGCAAAGTCGGTGCCGACCCTCTCTTTCGCGACGAAATCCGCAAGGCCCGATTGAACACTCGCGGTCGGGTAGTCGTGGAACTCGACTCCCTTGTAGACGCCTTTGTTGATCGCATCGTGCACGGTGGCTTCGAATTGGCCCTGGGTCAGGCGCTCGCCGACTTTGAGATTGCCCTGTATAGAAAAGCTCGTAGCCTGGGACCGCCACCCAGTTGACGTTGCGAAACCAGCGCCCCACGCTCACACCGGCGCCGTCCTCGGGGTCGTCGAGCTCGATCGCCACCGCGTGGCATCTCCGTAGCTGCGGGTAAGGTGCGCGCTCGTCCTTGCAGGCGCCTTTGATATACATTACCGCATGGCCCGCGACCCCGCTATCGCCCTTCAGTTTGGGACGGAATTGGCTGGTCGCACACAGTTCCACGAAATAGGGAAGAGTTTCTCGTAGGCGGGGTCCGGGCGTCGCTCGACGATGATGTGGTCCGGCTTCAGCATGAACCGCGCGATGATGCCGTCATCACCGCACCCGCTGAGCAAGCCGGTAAACACGGCAATAGTTACGGCAAGCAATCCGCGGATCACGTTTTCGCCAATCCGCCAACGGCAATAGAGGATGCGCGGGTTCGCATTCCCATCCAAACGAGTTCAGGAGGCCCGATCATCGCGATCGGTCTCAGGCCCAACATCAACCGTGCCTGAGAAAAAGCGACGATGGTTCAATAGGTCACGGCACCGATTTTCGGTGTTGGCACGACAGCCGGTGCGGGGGCCGGGAGGATCAGGCGGGGTATTCGTGAAGATTAGGCGGCAGGGCGATACCGGCGGCCTGGAAGACGCGGCCGACCTGGCCGGCGACGGCGGTGCGGGTGGTGATGCGCTTGCCGTCTTTCGCGATCGTGGCTTACTGGAGACGGTCGAGATCGCGCCGCAGTTCGGCCCCTTCGACGACAAGGCCGTGGCTTTTGCAGAGATCGGCCAGCTCCTTCTGCAGCATCAGCGCGAGGAACGCGCAGAACACGTGGCCGCGAATGGCGGCGTCCGAGGAGGGGTCGATCGGGCGGGTCCTGAGGATCGCCTTGGCACGGCGGAACAGGTCTTCGACCTGCAACAGATCGCGGTAGCGCAATACGGCTTGCAGCGGTGTGATCCTGGCATTGGTGCGCAGCACAAAGAGGCCATCATAGCGGGCCTCGTCGGCGAGCGTGCCGGGGTCGATCTCGAAGGCCGGGCCGGGCTTGCCGGTTCGCGTCCGCGTCCGGCGCAAGTAGCGCCGGTAGGCGGAATGGCCCCCGCCTTCGCGGGGGCAGGCTGCGCCTTGTCGCCGCGCGCCAACTGCTTGGCGAGCCCGGCGACGATGGCCTGCCGCTTGCTGCGGTCGCGTTCGGCTTTGGCCGCGTTGCGGCACAGGATGTAGCGCGGTGCCGACCTTGACCTCCTTCAGAACGAGCTGGGTTTCGCCGCGGGCGCGCTCGATGAGCAGCGGCGTCAGGGGCTGCTCGTCATTGAGCACCAGACCGCGGATGACGGCGCTGCTGCGCTCGCGGGCGCCGAGAATGTATTCGAGCTTGCGCTCTTCCAACGCCGCGATTGTGGCGGCGGAGATCATGCCGCGGTCGGCGAGGACGCAGACCCGGCCGATATGAAAGCGTTCGCGCCGCCGGTCGACCACCGCCAACAACACCCTCGCATCAGCGCTGTTGCCCGGCAGCATCTCGGTGCTGCAGATCGGCCGCCCCTCGCCATCGATGACGACGGCCAGGATCACCTGTTTGAGGTCCGGCCGATGGTCTTTCGAGTGGCCATGGGCCCCCAGGTTTTCGCCGCCCGCGCCACAGAACGACAAACTGGTCGTGTCGATAAAGACCAACGAGAGGTCGCTGAACAGATCGCGGCGCCGCTCGAACCGGCGCTCCTCGATCAGGTCCTTGACACAGCGCGGGGCCAAGGCGCCCCGCCCGGCGAGCGCCGTCTCCTCGCCGAGCCAAGCCATCGCCCGATCGAGATGAGGCAGCGCCAGTTGGCCAATCCCGGCGATTTGGTAGTCGGCCATCCATTTGTCGCAGCTGCGCTCCGAGCCCGACACGAACAGCCGGTGCAGCACGCTGACAAAGACCGCGCGCTCGGCGGCAAACCCAAAACCGCGGCCTGCGAGCAACTGGTCGAGCACCGCGGCTATGCCGAGCCGCTTCCACAACCGCCCCAACAGCAGCGCTCCGCCAATGCGTGTGCAGGCGATATGGCCGGCTGCCAGGTCGCAAAGGATGATAGCGCGATCGCAATGCCGCGCCCGCCAGGCGCCCAGGCGCTCGAGTTCGCCGCTGGCGATCAACACCGCCTTGCGGCCGAGCGCGCGGATGATCCGCTGACGGATGCGACCGCCCTCGCGCTCGTTGTCGACGAGGTCGAGGTAGGTGTGGCCTCGCGCCGTCTTCTCCCGGACAAACATCGAATCGTTGTCCGCAGATTCCGATCAAACATCACGCAAAACCACCAAATATACCTGAAATATTCGGTATTATGGAGCAAACGCCACCAAAGCGACGGGGCGGAAGTGTTGCAGAATTACCACATAGACGGAAGGTCAGTTAGAGTAGGGAGGCGCGCCGTGATGCCAGTGCTGCAATGGGCGAAGATTGGAGCACTCATTTTCGCCCTGAGCACCAATACGGCGCAGTTAGTCTGGGCCCGATCTATATCCATAATCCCCAAAAGTATTGCCGTTGGCATTGTACAAAAATGTGACTGGGTGATGGTGCGTTGTTCCAAAGATATCTTCATAATCAATATGGCCATAGACGTACACTGTTTCGCCTATGACGTGCGCCAAGCCAAATCCTTTTATTGCGTCGGACGTTATATATACAGTAAAATCCCCCCCCCCTTGCCGTTCCCAAGCCATGCAGTGCTCTCGACTGGGAGAACATTCCTGATAACCGGCTGCGCTTTATCTGGATAACTAAAATCTTCCGGGAGAAAAGTGGATGGTTTCAACACCTCTACGCTGAGCGTAACCGATACGTTATATGCTGGGGTTTGCCCGAAATTATTCACCGTCAGATATATAAGATTATTAATATCGGGGCAAAGATCTGGTGGGCTGACCACGGCATTACCAGATATAATCTGGTTACGGAAATACAAGGAAGCGGCGTCGCATTTTGGACACCTCAATTGAACCCCGTCAGTACTGACGTAGGCGCGCAATTGCCGCCGCTCTTGATCTCTGATAACCAACAGTTGACACCCTTGTATCGAAGTGTAAATAAATATCAACACAACAGCGGAGACTTCTACGACTTTCTTTTCTTGTTCCCAGCCGCCATATGTCTCGCGGCGGGAGCGACAATAGTGGCCTATGGCTTGTTTTGTTGCCCGACAATAAGCGGCGTATTGTGTGTACTTAGCGCAGGCATACCTATATATGCGAGTATGTGGTTGTTTTGTAAGGTTCTCGAACTCGGGTTCTGACATAGAGGGACTACACGTCTTCCAGCCTCACCTGATCTACCCCGATAGCTTTCATGGCCGCGAACAGGAACCAAGCTGGGAATGCGCCCCGGTTAACTTTGACCGTAACCGATCCCTTGGTTTCTTCGATGCCCATTTCACCAAGCCGCCGGGCCAACTCTTCATAGGTCACTTCGGCCCGCTTCAATTCGGCCTTAAGAAATCGCCGCGCGCGCGTTGCCCATTCATCTCTGCCGTCTATCATCGGCCCAGCCTCACGAAAATGCATCTAGGCTAACATATTCGTCTGTTTTTTGATTGACAAGAGCTATGGCATAGCATACGTATTCGTTCGCTAGAGAACGAATACGACAGATGCCTGCTCATTTCCTCCTCACCGCAGCCGCAAGAACGCTCACGCTAGCGTCCGTCGCGCGCATGTCGGACGAGGAAGCTGAGCGGATCTTTGTCCGGCTCCGCTGGTCGGACAACAACGGCGACGCCTACTGCCCGCACTGCGGTTGCCTGACGGTCTATGCCTGCCGCCGCCCGAACGGTGCGCCGCGCTGGCGCTGCAAAGCTTGCCGCAAGGATTTCAGCGTGACTTCCGGGACGCTATTCGCGTTCCACAAGATGCCGCTGCGGGCTTACCTGATGGCGGTCGCGATTTTCTGCAACGAGGTCAAGGGCAAGAGCATGCTGGCGCTCTCCCGCGATCTCGGGACGCAATACAAGACGGCTTTCGTGTTGGCGCACAAGATCAGGGAAGCGATGGCCGCTGAGAGCCGGGGCGCGCATGTTGGCGGACCTGGCCGCAAGGCAGAAGTGGACGGCGGTTATTTCGGCGGCTACGTCAAGCCGGCCAATTTCCGCGAAAACCGCCGCGATCGTCGCCTGCGGACGGCTCCCGTTCTGTCAGCTTCCATCGCACGCCACGCCCCTGGCCTATCTTTTCGACGGTCCCGCGCCGGCGCATCGGGGCCAACGTCGCTTTGACCAGCTCGCGGATCGCGGCCCGCAACACTCTGTCGCCAGCATCGAAGCCCTTGGCTGCGATCACGCGCTCGACGATATCGGGAATGGGTAGCGGCTCTGCGGCATCCCGGAACGCCGCCAGGCAAAGCCTCGCCAGCTCCCTGCGCGAAGTAGCGGTTGCGGTGAACCGAGCGCTTCGGCCTGATCTCCGTCGGGTCCCGCTCCGGCTGGTACAGCCGCAGCACAGCATCAAGGTGGATTAGGTTTGCCCGGCACTGCGCGATCTGCCGTTCCAGGCTGTCGATTAGCCCCGCGACCTCTGCCCGCTTCGCCCGGAGCGCGGAAATAACATGCGGATCAGCCATCCGTATATGGTAGGATGGCGGTCGCCAGTTCTAAATATGGTTGTGGTGGCGCTTGCTACATAATACCGGAAATATTCCACTACACTATGGCGAAAAGCCGAAAATTCGCCCGCCACCCCGCAAGAAATCAATGACTTACCATTCCCGCCCTTTCCTTTACTGTTCAAGTTGGGTTTGGGCGGATCGGGAAGCGCAACTCGTTAGAGTTTGTCATTTCAGGGGTAAGCAGTCACGCTTATCGAACAAAATCAGACAAGGGTAAGATCGTAAACGCAAGACAATCAGGGAATCTGGCAGTAACAACAAGGTGGATCAAAAAGGTGTATCAAAGAGTTCACTGATCGGTCATATAATATAGTACACGCTGTAAGGGCAAAACATCATAGATGGAAATGAGATGGACATCAGATCAGACGCTACTCGTTATCTGGGTAAAACCTAACATAAGGGTCCGGCCAGAGTATGCTTTGCTCGCCATCCGGGGGAGCGAAGCGTATGCGCGAGGGGATCACAGTCGAGGTGAGAGCGGCTGACCGAGCGCGTTTGGCAGCGATCGTCGGCGATCGGAACAGCCGGCAAAAGCATGTGTGGCGGGCGCGGATCGTGCTGCTGACAGCGGGGGCTGGCGCCAGCGAGATCATGCGGCAAGCGGGGACGAGCAAACTGACCGTGTGGCGCTGGCAGGAGCGGTTCATGCAGGCAGGGATCGAGGGCCTGTTGCGCGATAAGACGCGGCCCGCGCGCATCGCGCCGCTGGGTGCCGCGGTGACGTCAAAGGTTGTTGCGCTGACGCAAGGCGATCCGCCGGGCGAGGCGAGGCACTGGACGGCCGAGATGATGGCGAAAGCAGTCGGCATCAGCCCCAGTTCGGTACAGCGCATCTGGCGGGCGCACGGATTGCAGGTAAGCGGAGCCGGCTCCCCACGTTGCGCCGGGTGGCGGCGATGGGGTGAACCTGCCTGGTCTGATCGAGGCAGGGGGATGGTGTGCCAAGTAATTTGCCAATTGATGGGCACAGTTTCCGTCGCGTGGAAGTCCTGACAGGGACACCGCGACGGCGCCGTTGGAGCGTGGCGGAGAAGGTAGCGATTGTCGCGCAGAGCCAGGCGCCCGGTGCGCAGGCGAGCGAGATCGCGCTACGCTACGGGCTGCATCGCAACCAACTCTACGGCTGGCGGCGGGAGTTCGGATCGGGCGCGGTTGCCCATGCGATGGCCGAGGCCGGCATGCAAGGACCCGACTTCGTTCCGGTGGTGGCGGATGCCGGTTCTGGCGCGGTGGCGATCGAGATCGAGATCGGCAGCGCGATCGTGCGTGTCCGGGCGGGGGTCGATCTGGCCTTACTCGGCAAGGTGCTGCGGCTGTTGAAGGCGATAAAATGATCCCCGCCCTGTCCGGTACACCGCCGGCGGGGGTGCGCGTGCTGATCGCGACGCGCCCGGTCGACTTCCGTCGCGGCGCCGATGGCCTGGCGGCGACGGTGCAATCGGTGCTGCGGCAGGACCCGTTCAGCGGGACGATCTTCGTGTTCCGCTCGAAGCGGGCGGACCGGGTGAAGATGCTGGTCTATGACGGGACCGGCCTGGTGCTGATCTGGAAGAGGCTGGAGGGCGCCAAGTTCAAATGGCCGGCGATCAGCGACGGGGTGATGCGGCTGTCGGCGGCGCAATTGGCGGCGTTGTTCGAGGGGCTCGATTGGCGACGGGTGTACGCCCCAAGGATCAGACGGCCGCAGGTGGCCGGTTGAGCGCCCGCCACTGTCTTGATCAGAGGCCTGCGTCACGTTGACTCACCTTGAGGTTGAGGATCGCATAGCGCTGGCGACATGAGATAATTCCGGCCGTGACGACGCCCGACACCCTTCCCGACGATCTTACTGCGCTGCGCGCCCTGGTGGACGCTTCTAAAAACGGATTGATTTTGCGGACGAATCGGCTGATCCCGGCGAGGGGGATGCGGGGGGATTGGCAATGGCCGGGCAACCGGGATTTTTTGATGGCGAGGAGCGGCTGAAAGCCCTGTCGGCGGCGGGCGATCCGCTGGAGCGGCTCACCGCGGTGATCGATTTTGAGGTGTTTCGCGGCGATCTGGAACGGGCGCTGTCGCGCTCGGATCGGGCCAAGGGCGGGCGCCCCCCTTATGACCCGGTATTGATGTTCAAGGTGCTGGTGCTGCAGACGCTGTACACGCTGTCGGACGACCAGACCGAATACCAGCTGAAGGACCGGCTGTCGTTTATGCGGTTTGTCGGGCTGGCCGTGCACGACCCGGTTCCCGACGCCAAGACGATCTGGCTCTACCGCGAGCAGCTGGCGCGCGCCGGCGCCGCCGAAAAGCTGTTTGCCCGGTTCGATGCGCTGCTGCGGGCGAAGGGCTGGCTGGCGATGGGCGGACAGATCGTCGACGCGACGGTGATCGCGGCGCGCCGCCCGCGGTTGACGCAGGCGGAGAAAGACACACTCAAGGGCGGCGGTATACCGACCGACTGGAAACCGGCGCGGCGCGCCCAGATCGACCGCGACGGGCGCTGGACGATCAAGCGCGGCCGCAAACGCGATGCCGCGCTGGGCGGCCCTCAGCGCCAAGTCGAGATTGCCGTGCCGGTGTTCGGCTACAAGAACCACGTCGGGATCGATCGCGAGCACGGTTTTCTGCGGCGCTACACCCTAACCCATGCGGCAGCCCATGATGGCGGCCAGCTCGGCGCGGTGCTCGACCATGACAACACCGCCAGGGATGTGTGGGCCGACACCGCCTACCGCTCGGCGGTCAATCTGGCGCTGCTCGAGCGCCGCGGGCTGAAGCCGCAATTCCAGCGCAAAAAGCCGCGGGGCCGTAAAATGCCGGCCCATATCGCCCGCGGCAACGCCACCCGCGCCCGGGTGCGCTCGCGCGTCGAGCATGTCTTTGCTGCCCAGAAATGCCGGCTCGGTCTTGTCGTGCGCACTGTCGGCATGGTGCGCGCCCGCGTCAAAATCGGCCTCGCCAATCTCGCCTATAACTTCACCCGTCTGGCCTGGCTCAATGGGCGAGCCGTGCCGGCGTGACCTCGGAGCCTGCGCGAAGGGTGGCGACCGACGCATCAGAGATCGACGAGACGGTCTCCGCGCGGAAAATCCCGGTCCTCAGCCCCGCTTTGTCCTCGCCCGCCGCTCAAAACCCGGTAGTTCGAGCCGTCCTGGTGCTGACGGCCTGGGCGGAGCGCGACGCCGAGCGGGCCGAGAAGGGGCGACTGATCGAAGAACGCGATCAGCTCGCCGGCCAGAACGACCGGCTGCGCCACCTGCTTCGCCAATTGCAGCGGATGCAGTTCGGCCAGCGCTCGGAAAAGCTCGATCCTGACCAGTTCAATCTGGGCTTGGAAGACCTCGAACAGGCGATCGCTGCCGGCGAAGCCGAACAGGAGAAGGCCGATCCGGCGCTGCGCCAAGCCCGTTCGGAGAAGCGGCGCGCCGGCCGCGGGGCGCTGCCGGAGCACCTGCCGCGGGTCGAAATCGTCATCGAACCGGAAGACACCGCCTGCCCGTGCTGCGGCGGCATGATGCATGTGATCGGCGAAGATCGCTCGCAGCGGCTCGACGTCATCCCCGCGCAATACCAGGTGATCGTCACCCGCCGGCCGAAATACGCCTGCCGCGCCTGCCAGGAAGCGGTGGTGCAGGCGCCGGCGCCGGCGCGGCTGATCGAAGGTGGCCTGCCGACCGAGCGGCTGGTCGCCCATGTCGTCGTGGCCAAGTACGCCGATCACTGCCCGCTCTATCGCCAGGCCCAGATCCTGGCTCGGCAAGGCATCGCGATCGATCGGGCGACACTGGCATTCTGGGCCGGCTACGCAGCAGCCGAGATCAAACCCGTGTGGCGGCTGATGCGCGCGGAACTGCTGTCCTCGACCAAGCTGTTCGTCGATGAGACGACGGCGCCGGTGCTCGACCCCGGACGGGGGCGCACCAAGAGGGGATACTTCTGGGTGCTCGCCCGCGACGACCGACCGTGGCAAGGCGGGGCGCCGCCGGCGGTGGTGTACAGCTATGCGCCGGGGCGCGGCGGCGATCACGCCGCGGCATTGCTGCAGGGCTATACCGGTGTGCTGCAAACCGACGGCTATGCCGCCTACCTCAATCTTGCTGATCCCAAGCGCGCCGGCGGGCCGGCCACGCTCGCGTTCTGTTGGGCACATTGGCGCCGGCAGTGGTTCGACCTTGCCAAATCGCCACCGGCACCGATCGCCACCGAGGCCCTGAAGCGGATCGCCGAACTCTACCAGATCGAAGCCGAGATCCGCGGCAACAGCGCCGACGAGCGCCGGGCGGTGCGACAGCGGAAGACCAAGCCGCTCGCCGATGCGCTGAAGACCTGGCTCGAGAAGACGCTGGCCCAGGTTGCCGGCGGCTCATCGGTGGCCAACGCGATCCGCTATGCGCTCAACCGCTGGGACGGGCTGCTGCGGTTCCTCGATGACGGCCGCATCGAGATCAACTCCAACACCGTCGAGCGCGCAATGCGCCCGATTGCTCTGAACCGAAAAAACGCGTTATTCGCCGGCAGCGACCAAGGCGCGGAAAACTGGGCGATGCTGGCCTCGCTGATTGAGACCTGCAAGCTGCACAGCGTCAATCCGCAAGCCTATCTGACCGATGTCCTGACCAAGCTCGTCAACAACTGGCCCAATAGCCGGCTCGCCGAACTCACGCCTTGGGGCTGGGCTGCCGCACACTGATCCCGGCGGCGGCGGTCAACAAAACCGGCGCGTCAAGGGGTTCAGCTAGTGGCCACGGCTTATCGCTTACGAAGCCCGCGTGATTTGAGGTTATGGACTGCAGCCGCGCGCGCCTTCATCCGCGTGGTGGGCCGACGAATCCAACCGTTTCCCGTAGGCAGAGATAAGAGCGGCTGAGAGGAACACGCCGCCGCTGATCCTTCTGGCTCATCTCGAAGAGACCATCGGGTCTATCACTCGGCTCTACGCCGAGCACCACCGGAACGCCACGCTGCTTCAGCGCGGTGTGGATCGCATGACAGGGCTCTTCGGTCGCCGCGGGTTCATCGATCTCTTGACCGTCATTGTGGTCGGCTGGATCAGCCTCAATCTGCTCGCCGCGGCGCTTGGCTATCGCCCCATCGATCCCCCTCCCGTCTCAGGGCTGCGAGGCGCGGTTTCGCGGTTATCGCTCTGCATGGTGGTCTTGATATTCGCCACCCAGCGGCGCGAGGATCAGCGCGCCCAGCACCGCGAGCATCTCATCTTGCAGCTGGCGCTCTTGGGCAAGCAGAAGACGGCGAAGGTGATCGAGCTGTTGGAGGAATTTCGCCGGGATAACCCGCTGATTCGCAACCGGGTCGATCAGGAAGCTGAGGACATGGCTCAACCTGCTGACCCACAACGGTGCTCGATTCGCCCAAAATCATACCGATGTCGTGTTTGTGACTGTCCAGCAGCCGTCCGATGCCGAGCGAGGGATAGGCGCCGAGATCTGTGATCATTTCGCCGGCAAGTTGCGCATGGTGAGGAACTCGGTCGCTGCTCGCGAAGCCAGGCGACAATCGGTATGCGGGTATATCCGAAGACCATTAACGAGTAATGGGTGTAGGGGATCGCCCCGGCGAGCTCGGATTCGAGGATCCGGTTGAGCAACTCGATCACCCGCTTTTTGTCGACGAGTCGATGACGAGCGCGGATGATGAAGCGGTTCAAGTCGCCGCGGCACTTTCAACGCTTCCTTTTTCCATCCATGACCAGCTCGCCAACCTTTTCCCCCGCCGCCGAGACCACGAGACCGCCGCCAACCTCCGGGTCCGGCGGCACCCGGGCCTTCGCCACCTGGGCCGATTTTGCCGGCGTTGCGACGCGGCGTAATCACTCGTATCGCCGACATCGCTCAGCTCATCGCACTTTCCGTCAATCCGTAGGTGCCAAGTTGGCGGTGCCGCGCGGCAGTCAACGGGCTGGCAAGCATCGTAGCGCCCATCAGCGCGGCGATCGCAACCGAGCGCCGGAAGACTGCGGACATGACAATCGGGTGGGTGAAAGATGACATGGCGGTACTCTTCACGGAGTTTGGCGAGGAGTGATGATATCGCCGTCTACTTACGTGGCGCCGTATTGGACCCGGCAGCAGAACCCAAAATCCAGGGCTTCAGCTTCTGCTTGTAGTGGTTCTTGTCCTCGTGCTGCTGTCATTCTTGGGCGGTTATTCCGGCTACGTGCCGTCCCATTTTGGCTATGGGGGTGGTGGGTCGGACTCATACTGCTGATCGTTTTGGTCGTGTTGCTGTTTCGCTGAACTGGAGCCGGCTAGCTAGGCAAGGGCGACAGCAAACGCAGATCGATCGGTTAGGTTGGCCTTATTCAAGTATCCAAACCTCCCTCGCAGAGGTGACCGCGAGCGGCAGAAGCGGTTTTTGACGCATCTAATTCGATTTTGTCGGTGGGGCGAACGTCGAAGTACGCTGATCTGAGTAGTTTCCGAGTCTATCAAACGCCGCTCCTGACATGTTAGGAATTTCTTTCCGAAGGTGGCCAACAGAAATCGGTCACCGCCACCGTTGGCATAGAGATGAACTCAGATGAAAACAAAGTACAAGATGATGACGAGCTTGGCCTTCTCGGCCGCATTCCTGATGGCCATCGCTGCTATCCCGACAGCTCGCGCCGAAACGAACGCAAATGGGGCCGAGGTGATAACCAATGGTCCGCAGGCTAACCCACACGACAGTTCGGACTCTTGGTCGACGCGGCAGAACGTGCGTGACAGCCAGCGGTATGAGGCAGTGGTGCATTCGAACCGCGGTTACCGTGCCAGTCGTGTGAAAAAGGAGTGCGGACCGATCAATGATCCGCAGCTGCATGCCTCTTGTGTCGCGAGCTTTGAATAGGCGTTTGTTTATGTCGACCGATATTGGTCGAATTGAACCCTCCCGACCGGCGACGCACCGAAACTGCGCCTATGGTCCCGGTTTGCCGGGGGAATGCGCGTCAGCATGACGCCTGCTGAACACCGGCAGCGCGGAAGACTTAGGCAACGGAGCTACCCTCGACGGCGTCCCAATCAGGTGCAAGAGCGCCTGGTGTTCGAGGTCTCGCCGCCCTCGACTGAGGAATGCGCCGATATCGCTCCGGTGAACAGGTCGCAGACCGCCGATCGGCGAGGGCGGCCCCAGGGGCCGAGCTGCGACGACGGCCCTTGCCGATTCGCCCGCTCGTGCTGGCCGCATGAGTAGTTTCCGAACCTATCTGGGACGGAAAATCGGCGATACCAACAGACCAGCCCCTGAGCATTTTCCCCCAATATCGCTCGGGGTACTTGCCGGGCGGGGCCCCCCGCTCCGTCCGGTCCCTTTTTTTAGAACCCTGGCCGGGTGGCTTATCGGCTCGTCCTTGGCACGACGTTAAACTGCCCGCACTCAGCTTGAATATTTAAGAATTAGCGCTTCAAGCCTTCAGGCTCAGCGATGTTCGCCTTCACCCGCCTAATTTCGCGCAACGGATGTCCTCCCGTCGTCCTCCGAAGGGGCGTGCGCCGAAATGCACCCGACCAGATTCGAGCGGCTCAAGTTGGTCGCGCGACTTCGCCAGTTTTCCCCCACACCACCGAACAGAGTCTTCCCATCGCCGCGTTCGCCATCTCGCTCCATCCTTGGCTTTCCATATCTGTGACGCCGTGAGGGGGGCTGTCGAGCATCACTGATCTATCTCTAATGATCACTCGAACTCGACGAAGTTTGAGAGCTAATGTCCACGCAAATTACAAATGTCAGTGATTTTCCCAATTTAAAAGTGTCAGTCTGTGGGTCGGGCGGCGGGCGGGCGCGGAGCCCCGGCATCGCGCAGCGCCCGACCGGCGACCGCGGAGCCCCGGCATCGCGCAGCGCCCGACCGGCGACCGCGGCACGGCGCTCGAAAACCGTACCGGTTGTTTTACCGGGCGGGCGCCAGCACGCCCGGCTCGTAGAGAGGCTCAGCCGACTTTAAACAGACGAGAGTTGTGCTGATCGCGACGGCGCGGGGCGCGATCGCTGCGATGTTCGGGCTCGCGACGAAGCTGCTGGTCGCGGATAAAGGCGAGCGCAGCGCCGAGCCGCTTGTTCTCGACGATCGCGGCCTGCGAGACCTGGCGAATTTTATCAAAGGTCCGATACGCCAGTTCGACGCCCTGATAGCGGATCGCCAGGCGCCCGTCGGGATAATCGACGATGGTGAGCCGCTTGCCGATCGCCGTCTTGGCGTGCTCGCTTGGCTCCAGAATGAACACGACCTTGTCGTATTGCAGGGTCAGCGCCTGTGACAGGGTGCGTTCTTCTTTCCAGGCAAAGGCATCGTCGAGATCGTCGCCGGCGCGCAACGGCCGGTGCAGATCCTTGCCGTTCGCCGGCATTTTGGCAAAGCGTGCGTTGTAGTCGGCGATGAAAGCCGGGAGGAGGACGTTGCCCTCCGCCAGGGTTGCCGCACCCGCCAGCCGCAACTCCTTGACCAGGCGATCCTGCAGCGTCTTGTTGGCGCGCTCGACCCGGCCCTTGGCCGGGCTCGAATTGGCGCAGATAATGTCGATGTTGAGCGCGTGCAGGGCGCGGCCAAACTGGGTCATGCCGTCGCCGCCCAAGACGCCCGGATGGTTGACCCGGAACACCCCATGCTTGTCGCTGTAGAACGCGACCGGCTTGCCCCAGGCCTCCAGATAGGCGCGGGCCGCATGGAAATAGGCAAAGGTCGACTCGCTCTCGACAAATTGCAGATGCATCAGCCGGCTGGTCGCGTCGTCGACAAACACCAGCAAGGTGCATTGCGGCCCGCGATCCTCGAACCACCAATGCTCGCTGCCGTCGACCTGCACCAGTTCGCCGACGCAGTCGCGCCGCGGCCGCGGCTGATGGATGCGCTTGCGCTGCTTGCGATCACACCACAGCCCGTCGGCGATCATCCACTGGCGCAAGGTCTCGCTGGAGAACGAAAAACCGTGCTCGGCGGCGAGCTTCTCGGCAGCGAGGGTTGGCCCGAAATCGGCGTAGTTGTGGCGCACGATCCACAATGCCGCCGCGCGTACCGAGGCTATCGTCCGGCGGTTGCTCGGCCGGCCGCGCTTCTTCGAGATCAAACCCGCGACACCGTCACTGCGAAACGCCTTCAACAACCGCCACACCTGGCGCTCGCTACGCCCCAACAGCTGCGCCGCAGCACGCACCGGCAGACCACCTCGATCGACGTCCCGTAACACCTCGAAACGCCGCAGCTCGCCATCGCTCACGCTCAGCACCGTCATCGATGCCGCCCCCCACAGCCCAAAAAGCCGGAGAGACTGACATTTCTAAATTGGACGGCACTGACATTTGCACGTTGCGCCTACATGGTGATGCCATCTATACGTTATTATGGACGCATGCTAAAGGGCTCGACAGCTTGAAGCGGCGGTTTCTCGAAACGCGATACAAAGTCGTGTTTTGTTGAGGCAGAAATCGCGAGCCTTCTGGCCTACAACGGATTCAAAGTGGAAATCAGGGCGGAAACCGGAGTGCGCGGGAATGACTTTGACATGATCGCACACAAGGATGGCACCACGATGAGCGTCGAGGTGACTGCAAAAGAAGATCGCCCCCTAACGGTAAAAACCATTATCAACACCCTCAAATACAAGAGAGGGCAGGTTCCTGCGAACAGGCCAGCGGTTATGTATATCAGGGTTCCCGCAGAGTGGATGACAACTTCGTCGGAAGCATATGCCACCTTTACTGAGGCGTTTGTAAGATTTTGCAGAGGGTCACGGCGATTTAACGCTGTAATTTTGGTTTGGGAATCTGTGCAGCCCGTGAGCAACGGAGCTTTCATAGGAATGATGATTCACCCATGTTACAACAATTATGCAAGGCATCCTGTGCCTGATCTAGCGCATCTCGTAGAGCCGAGAGTTATCCCCGATGGTCGCCGATTGATGGCCTATTCATTTCTCGACTGGTTGACGGATATTGAAGCCCGAGGCAGCAAAACAACGTTTCTGGGAATCGACTGATGAGCGGATGTGCGGTAAGGCGACCAGAATTTTGCACAGGGCGCGTTACGCGGCTAGGCGGCGATTTTCGCCAGCCGGGCGGCGCGGCGGCGCGTTGCGGCCCAGGCGAGGCGGCCCGCGGCGCGGGAGAGGGGGGTGTTGGCGGCGAGGCCGACGGATTTGAAGATCATCGCGACGCCGCGCTCGACATGGTGGGCGCGGACGGTGGCGAGAGCGCGGCGGGCGTAGGCCCGGCTGCAGCGCCGGCGGTCATAGGGCAGAGCGGTCTCGTTGGCGGCGTAATAGGCGTAGGCGAGCTCGTCGTCCTCGGATTCGGCGATCCGTCCGAGGGCGACGCGCAACCGGCGCCACAAGCCGATCCGCTCGTGTTCGAGACAGCGGGTCAGCTGCCGGGAAAACAGCTTGTAATGGCGGATCTCGTCGGCTGCGATATTGCGGCAGATCTCCTTCAACACCGGTTCCTCGACGGCGTCGCGCAAGGCCGAGTAGTAGGAGCTGGTTCCGGTCTCGACGATGCAGCGGGCGATCATCTCGCCGGAGCGCGAGCCGCGGCGCGAGGTGGCGCGGTCGAAATCGACGTGATAGCCGGCCTGGAAGCGGTCGAACGCGGCGGCGAAATCGAATTCGGGATCGGCGAGTTCAGCCCATCGCCCGAGCGCCCGGCCGTGCTGGATCTCCTCCTCGCCCCAGCGCACAGCACTCGCCTGGAAGCCCGGATCGTCGTCAAAGACGCGGCGCAAATGACGCGCATAAGCGCCGCCATTCAATTCGACCAGGCTCGCCGCCTTGACGATCGGGACGATCTGCGGGTCGAGCTTGCTGCGATCGAACCGGTCCCAGCGAATATCGTCGAGCGTCCACGAGGCCATGCCGCTCCCTCCAGCATCTGCACCGTCCCTTATACACAAGCAGGAACGAAATGCCCCTAGTGCTATGAATTTGACGCTTGGTTCCCACCTCCTTTTCCGTCATGCCCGCGAAAGCGGGCACCCAGGGCAGCCAAGACCGTACCAACGGCACCTGGACCCCCGCTTTCGCGGGGGCGACGAGGAAGAGCCGGGCTCGTCCCGGCCTTCCACGAGAAGCGACGCAAGCTTTGCCGATTTCCGTGGATGCCCGGCACAAGAGCCTGTCCTCGGGCCGCGCGAAGCGCGGACCCGTGGGCCGGGCATGACGAGTGCAGTGAGTTCGCACGGACGCGCCGACGGCTGCGCGGATCAGCGTGCCGCTTCGGCGAGCACCTGCAGCTTTGCCTGGGCGACGGCCTGGGCGCGTTCGAGGCCGTGCAGTTCGATCAGCAGCCGCTCGCGTTCGGCCTCGGTGCTGCGCGACACCTGTTCGCGCAGGCTCGGAAGATTGCCCTGGACGACCTGCAATTCCGCCTCAGTCGCGGCACGGTCGAGGGCGTCCGCAGGCGTTGCCTCTTCGGCGAGGACGGTGCAGCGCTCGGGCGTCACCTCGGCAAAGCCACCGGCGACAAAGATGCGCCGGGTCACCCGCTGGCCCTCGTAAACCTCGATCATGCCGGGCCGGATTGTCGACATCAGCAAGGAGTGGCCCGGCAGCACGCCGAAATTGCCTTCGGTTCCCGGGATCACCACCATCTCGACGGCTTCCGAGATCAGCAGACGCTCCGGCGTCACCAGTTCGAACTGCACGCGATCAGGCATCGCAGGTCTCGCGGCTACGGCTCCGCGCCATGTTGCGCGCCTTGGCGACGGCTTCGTCGATCGTGCCGACCATGTAAAAGGAGCTCTCCGGCAAATCGTCGTGATCCCCTGCGACAATGCCCTTGAAGCCCTTGATCGTCTCTTCGAGGCTGACAAGGACGCCGGGGGTGCCGGTGAACACTTCGGCGACATGGAAGGGCTGCGACAGAAAGCGCTGGATTTTGCGGGCGCGGGCGACGGTCAGTTTGTCTTCTTCCGACAGCTCGTCCATGCCCAGGATCGCGATGATGTCCTGCAACGATTTGTAGGTCTGCAAGACGCGCTGTACGTCGCGCGCGACCTGGTAATGCTCGTCGCCGACGATCCGCGGGTCGAGCATGCGCGAGGTCGAATCGAGCGGGTCGACCGCCGGATAAATGCCGAGCTCGGCGATCTGCCGCGACAGCACCGTGGTCGCGTCGAGATGGGAGAAGGTCGTGGCGGGCGCCGGGTCGGTCAGATCGTCCGCGGGCACATAGATCGCCTGCACCGACGTGATCGACCCCTTTTTCGTGCTGGTGATGCGCTCTTCCAAGGTTCCCAAATCGGTCGCCAAGGTCGGCTGATAGCCGACCGCCGAGGGAATTCGGCCGAGCAGGGCCGACACCTCGGAGCCGGCTTGGGTAAAGCGGAAGATGTTATCGACAAAGAACAGCACGTCCTGGCCCTCTTCGTCGCGGAAATATTCGGCGACGGTGAGCCCGGACAGACCGACCCGGGCGCGCGCGCCCGGGGGCTCGTTCATCTGGCCATAGACGAGCGCCGCCTTGGAGCCCAGCACCTCCGGGGTTGATGACCCCGGATTCGATCATCTCGTGATAGAGGTCGTTGCCCTCGCGGGTGCGCTCGCCGACGCCGGCGAACACCGAGTAGCCGCCATGCGCCTTGGCGATGTTGTTGATCAGCTCCATGATGATCACGGTTTTGCCGACCCCGGCGCCGCCGAACAGCCCGATCTTGCCGCCCTTGGCGTAAGGCGTCAGCAGGTCGACCACCTTGATCCCGGTAACCAGGATCTCGGCCTCGGTCGACTGGTCGATGAAGGCCGGCGCCGATCTATGGATAGGGGAGCGGCGGTTGGTCTGGATGGGCCCGCGCTCGTCGACGGGTTCGCCGATGACGTTGAGAATGCGGCCCAACGTCTCGGGGCCGACCGGCATCATAATGGGTTCGCCGGTATCGATTGCCTGCGTGCCCCGAACCAGCCCGTCGGTGGTGTCCATGGCGATCGTGCGGACAACGTTTTCACCGAGTTGCTGCGCGACTTCGAGGACCAGGGTGCGCCCCGCGTCGTCGACGTGCAGCGCGCTTAGGATTGACGGCAATTCGCCGTCGAAGTGCACATCGACCACGGCGCCGATAATCTGCGTGATCGTACCGATACTGTTTCTAGGCATGTTCAGAACTGCCCTCGTCTAAGTCGTGTTCAATAAGCGGCAGCGTCCTCTTCTCCTGCGTCATGCCCGAACTTGTTCCGGGCATCCACATGTTCCACCGCGCAGCCGGTTTTGCGTGGCGTGGATGGCCGGGTCAAGCCCGGCCATGACGGGGGGATGCTGTGCATTCGAAGTCAGACTGCCCGCAACGATTCGGCGCCGGAGATGATCTCGATCAGCTCCTTGGTGATGGCGGCCTGGCGGGTGCGATTGTAGTTCATGGTGAGCCGGTCGATCATCTCGCCGGCGTTTCGGGTGGCATTGTCCATCGCCGTCATCCGCGCACCCTGCTCGCTCGCCGCGTTTTCGAGCAACGCGGTGTAGATCTGCACCGCGAGATTCTGTGGCAATAATTCGCCGAGGATCTCTTCTTCCGAGGGCTCGAACTCGTAAACCCCGCCCACCGCAGCCGAAACGGTCCCCGCTTCGGTCTCGTCCGGCGGCGGAAACGGGATCAGCTGCTGCGCCGTCACGATCTGGGTGATCGCCGAACGGAAACGGTTGTAGATGATCGTGCAGGCATCGAACGCGTCTGCGCGGAAAAGCACGAGGATACGCTCGGCGACATCGCGCGCCTCGTCGAACGACAGCCGGCGGCGGCCGATATCGGTCAGGCTGTCGTGGATCAGCCCCCCGTAATCGCGGCGGAGGCCGTCGCGCCCCTTACGCCCGATCGTCAGAATCATCACCCTTTTGCCCGCTGCTTCGAGTTCGCGCACGCGGCGCCGCGTCTCGCGCAGGATCGAGGAGTTGAAGCCGCCTGCGAGGCCTCGGTCGGAGCTCGCGACAACGATCATGTGGGTCGCGTCTTTACCGGTGCCGACGAGCAGCGGCGGCGCGCTAGGCAGGCCGGTCATGCGAACCGCGAGCGAGGCCAGGACCCGTTCCATCCGCTGTGCATACGGCCGCGCCGCTTCGGCCTGCTCCTGAGCGCGGCGCAGCCGCGAGGCCGCGACCACCTTCATCGCCGCGGTAATCTTTTGGGTAGACCTGACGCTGCGAATGCGTATCCGCAGGTCTTTCAGGCTGGGCATCGGGCGCGCTCGGCCGGGTTCATACGAAGGTCTTGAGGAAACCGTCGAGGCAATCGGAGAGCGCCGTTTCCACCGCGGGCGAAATCTCCCGTTCGGCGCGGATCGCCTCGAGCAGTTCTGGATGCGAGGTCTTGATCTCGCTCAGCATCGCCGCTTCGAACCGGCCGATATTGGCGACCTCGATCGTGTCGAGATAACCGCGGGTACCGGCAAAGATCGAAACCACCTGCTCTTCGACCGCAACCGGCGAGAATTGAGGCTGCTTCAACAACTCGGTCAACCGCGCACCGCGGGAAAGCAGGCGTTGCGTCGCCGCGTCGAGGTCCGAGGCGAACTGGGAGAAGCTCGCCATCTCGCGATACTGCGCGAGCTCGAGCTTGATGCGCCCGGCAACCTGCTTCATCGCCTTGATCTGCGCCGCCGACCCGACCCGGCTGACCGACAGCCCGACATTGATGGCCGGACGAATGCCGCGATAGAACAACTCGGTTTCGAGAAAGATCTGGCCGTCGGTTATCGAGATCACGTTGGTCGGGATATAGGCCGAAACATCGCCGGCCTGGGTCTCGATAATCGGCAATGCGGTCAGCGAGCCCGAGCCATGATCGTCGTTCATCTTTGCCGCGCGTTCGAGCAGGCGGGAATGGAGGTAAAAGACGTCGCCCGGATAGGCCTCGCGGCCGGGCGGCCGGCGCAGCAGCAAGGACATCTGGCGATAGGCCACCGCATGCTTTGACAGATCGTCGTAAATCATCAGCCCGTGCATGCCGTTGTCGCGAAAAAATTCGCCCATCGCGCAGCCGGAATAGGGCGCCAAATATTGCAGCGGCGCCGGCTCGGAGGCGGTTGCGGCCACGACGATCGAGTATTCGAGTGCGCCGTAATCCTGCAGGGTCTTGACGATCTGGGCGACGGTCGAGCGCTTCTGGCCGATCGCGACGTAAATGCAGTAGAGCTTGGCCTTTTCATCGGTGCCGGCGTTGACCTGCCGCTGATTGAGCACGGTGTCGATGGCGAGCGCGGTCTTGCCGGTCTGACGGTCGCCGATAATCAGCTCACGCTGGCCCCGCCCGATCGGCACCAGCGCATCGATCGCCTTCAGCCCAGTCTGCACCGGCTCGTGTACTGAGCGTCTCGGGATGATGCCGGGCGCCTTGACCTCGACCCGCGCCCGGGTCACATCGGTCAGCGGACCCTTGCCGTCGATCGGTTCGCCAAGCGCATCGACTACCCGGCCGAGCAGGCCGCGCCCGACCGGCACATCGACGATGGCGCCGGTACGCTTGACGGTATCGCCTTCGCCGATGCCGCTGTCGTCGCCGAAGACAACGACGCCGACATTGTCGCTCTCAAGGTTGAGCGCCATGCCGCGCACGCCGTTGGGAAACTCGACCATCTCGCCAGCCTCAACCTTGTCGAGGCCGTAGACCCGGGCGATACCGTCGCCGATAGACAGTACTTGGCCAACCTCCGCAACATCTGCCTCGCTGCCGAAATTGGCGATCTGCTGCTTTAAGATCGCCGAAATCTCTGCCGCACGAATTTCCATGAAAAGCCTCTTTAGCCAATACCCTTCATTGCCAATTGCAAGCGCCGCAGCTTGCTCTCGACCGAGCTGTCGACCATGCGTGAGCCGACCTTGACAATCAATCCGCCGATCAGCCGTGGATCGACCCGAACATCGACCGAGACTCGTCGGCCGACTGTGCGGCGAAGATGCTCGCTCAGCGCCTCGAGCTGCTGGTCATTCAACGGCTGCGCTGCGGTGACGCTGGCGGTAACCTCGCCGCGCCGCTGAGCGAGTGTGGAGAGATAGGCCTCGATCATCGCCGGCACGGCGAAAAGCCGCCGATTTCTCGCAACAACGGCGAGGAAATCCCGGACCAGCGACGAGAGGTCGGCGCGCACCGCCAGTGCGGCAACTGCCCGACCCTGCTCCAGACGCGACAGGACCGGGCTGCGCACCAAGCGCATCAGATCGACGCTCGCCACCAGCATCGCTCGCAGTTGACGCAGATCGGAGGCGACCTCGTCGAGCATCCTGCGCTCCTCGGCGATTTCGAACAGCGCCGCCGCGTAGCGCTCGGCCAAGGCGGAAACGCCTGTCGTTTCGGAAGCCAATGTACAGTAGTCCTCGATGGCCGCACCGGCAGGAAAGGCCGCAGCAGCATTTCCTGTTTGTTTTCGGATACCGCGCCGGGCACGCTACCCGGCAAAGCCGTCGGCGGGTTCCGTAGCACAGCGCCGGACCAGGCGCAACCAGCGGCGTTGGTTCGCCGCCGGTGATGCATCTTCCCGGTGTTGCGTTTCGTTCATGTCGCATCTGCAAAAACGCCGGGCATTGATAGCGGCATGGCTAGGAATTCCGCGCACGGAGGGAGTACAGTCGACGGCGACACACAGACTTTGTTAATTTTGCGCGAGGAAACGACATGCAATACCGCAAAATCTCGGCCGATTGTCATCTGGACATGCCGTGGATGCCGCCCGACCTGTTCGTTTCCGAGGCGCCGCGGGAGCTGAAAGACCGCATGCCCTATGTCGCCGATGGGCCGCAGGGACCGCAATGGGTCGCCAAGAACGGCGCCACCTTCGGGCTCAAGAACGGCGTTGGACCGGGCGGCGCGCCCTTTGTTCCCGGGCAGAACCACCGCGTCGACAAGATGGCCGAGACCGGCATGTACGAGGACGGCAAAAAGGACATCCGGCGCTGCAGCGACCCGCATCTGCGGATCAAGGATATGGACCGTGACGGCGTCGACGCCGAGGTGATCTACGGCATCCTCGGGGCCGCCTCGCGGCTCAACGACAGTGAAGCCTCGAACGAGATGCTGCGCATCTACAACGATTGGCTCAAGGAATTCTGCAGCCACTATCCCGATCGCGAGATCGGCCTCGCCTGCCTGCCCTATGGCGACATCGACAAGGCGGTCGCCGAGATCCACCGGGTCGCCAAGATGGGCATCAAGGGTCTCGAACTGTCCTGCTCATGGGATATGGAGCCGATGTGGCACCCGGTCTGGGAGCCGTTGTGGAACGCGGTCGAGGACGTGCAGCTTCCGTTGCATTTCCACACCTTCCCGACGACTTCGCCGCGGGCGCGCGAAGGTGTTTCCGGCCAGGTCCGACGGGCGGCGATGTTCACCGGCGTGTCCTCGTTCCAGATGGGCCTGATCCATATCATCGCCGCACTGATTGGCGCCGGCGTCCTCGAACGGCATCCGCGGCTCAGGGTATCGTTTGGCGAAAGCGGCATCGGCTGGCTGCCCTATGCGCTTGATCGCATGGATTTCGAGTACGAGGACCGCTTCCGCGATCTGATGAAGTTGAAGCCGAGCGAATATTGGCGCCGCCAGTGCAAGGCCACGTTCCAGCTCGACCCGATCGGCACCAAGCTCTATGAGGATATCGGCGTCGAGACCCTGATGTGGGGCTCCGATTACCCGCACACCGACGGCGTATGGCCCGAATCCTCAAAGTACATCGAGCAGCAATTCGCGGGCATACCGGCCGATGTCGTGCACAAGATCACCTGCGAAAACGCCGGAAAATTTTACGGCCTCATCAACTAAACCTTACAACAATCAGAATAAAAGAAGGGGCGCCGATACGGCGCCCTTTCTTTTGCCTCAGAACTGGACCCGTTGGGTCAGGGCGCCGTCGATGATCAGATTGGTGCCGGTGATGAAGCTGGCGCGCGGGCTGGCGAGGAACACCACGGCGTTCGCCACCTCCGCCGGCGTGCCCATGCGGCCCATCGGGTTCCGCCCGACCATTGTCTTGAACAGCTCGGGATTGTTCTCCTCCAGCACGTTCCACACCCCGCCTTTGAAATAGACGTTGCCGGGCGAGACCATGTTGGCGCGTACGCCCTTCTGCGCGAGATTGCGGGCCAGCGCCTTGACATAGGGCGCCAGAGCCGCTTTGACCGAGGCGTAGGGGCGCGGCGCGCCAGCGATCTCGACGGCCCCGGTGGTGCCGATCACGACAATCGCGCCGGCCGATGATTTTTCGAGGAAAGGGATTGCCGCCTCGACGCCGGCGACTGTGCCCAAGACGTCGATATCGAGGCTGCGGCGCCAGGAATCCTCGTCCATCGCCTGCGCCAGAGCGCTGACATTAGCGACGAACACGTCGATTCCGCCGAGCGCGTCAGCTGCCTCGGCGACCCAGGCGCGCAGCGTCTTGGTGTCAGCGACGTCGACAAGCCCGCCATGGGCCTTCACGCCCTTGCCAGCAAGAGCCGCGACCGCTTCGTCGACGCCGGCTCTGCTGCGGGCGCACAATGCCAGGTTGCAGCCCTCGTCGGCCAGCAGATCGGCGATTGCGCGGCCGATGCCGCGGGTCCCGCCGGTGACGATCGCCTTCTTGCCCTTCAGCCCGAGATCCATGTCCGCTCCTTGTCGCGCCGGCTGCGACCGCGTCTCAATGTGGCAGTCGCGCCCGAGGATGCGCGCCGTCGTAGACGGCGAGGAGCCGTTCGGTCTCGACCGATGTATAACGCTGCGTCGTCGATAGGCTGGCGTGGCCCAGTAGCTCCTGAATCGCGCGCAGATCGCCCCCGGCCCCCAGCAGATGAGTCGCAAAGCTGTGGCGGAGCGCATGCGGGGTCGCGGTTGCCGGTAGGCCGAGGAAACCGCGCAGCGACTCCATCTGCCGCTGCACCAGGCGCGGATGCAGCGGACCGCCGCGGGCGCCGACAAAGAGCGGATCGTCCGCAGCCAGCGCATGAGGGCAGACGGCGAGATAGTCGGCGATGGCGGTGCGCACCGCCGGCAGCACCGGCAGCTGCCGTTCCTTGCGGCCTTTGCCGATGATCGTCAGCTGCTCGCCGGTCGGCGCTTCGGCCCGGCTCAGTCCCAATGCCTCCGACAGCCGCAGGCCGCAACCATAGATCAGCGCCAGCAGCGCGGTGTCGCGCTTGCCCTGCCAGCCTTCCGGAGACAGGCCACCGGCAGCGTCGACGGCGGCGATAGCATCGTCGATCGTCAGAGGCTTGGGCACGCTAGGCGGCAGCTTGGGCGAGCGCAATGCCGAAAGCGCGGTGGTCGAGGCGAGCCCGCGTCGCTGCAAAAAGCGCACAAACCCACGCAACACCGACATGCCGCGCGCCAGCGAGCGGCGCTCAACGCCGTCGCCGGCGCGCCGCGCCAGATAAGCACGGAAATCCGCCGGGCGAAGGCCGTCGATAGCGGCAAGGCTCGGCACCGCACCCAGATGCTCGGCCAGGAAATCGAGAAAAAAGACGAGGTCGCGGCCATAGGCGGCGATGGTATGCGCCGAAGCACGGCGTTCCCCCGCCAGCCAGGCACTCCACAAGCCAATTGCCGCGCGCAAATCGTCGGCAGCCGAAAACCGCGCCAGCGGCACCGGCTCCGGCGACGCCGGGAATATCGGTTTGTGCCGGGTTGCGTCCCCGCTCTCGCGCTTGCCTGCGGCCGAGCCGGACGCGGGCGCCGACTCGCTCACCGGCCCCGTTCGAGCCACTGGGCGATCGTGATCTCTACCGCGCGGGCGAGAAAGCTCAACAGCTCGGTCCCGAGACCGGGATGAAACGTCCCCAGCTTGCGGGTTCCGATGCACATCAGTCCGCTCGGCCCCGAGCGCGCGAAAGACAGGCGCAACAGCGCTTGTGAGCGCACCAGGCCAGCAGCGCCGCCGAACAGCGCGGGATCACCCTTGTTATCGGCAAATAACAGCACGTCGCGGTCGGCGCCGAGCACCTGATCGACCATGCCCGAGCGCAGCAGATGAATACCATGGACCGGCATGCGGGTGGTTCGCGCCGCCGTGCTTTCGACACTGAGGGTGACGACGTCTACATCGATCAGTACGGCGAGGTCCGTCGTGACGATCTGCAACAGGTGCTCGAAACTTGTGGCCTTGAGCATTGCCAACGTCGCTTTGTGCACGCGGCATTGGCTTGCGAGGTTGCCACGGCTCAGCGCGATAAGGGTCTTCTGCTCGTGCTGCAGTCGGCCCAGATCATGACGGAAGCGTTCGAGCATAAAATGCTGGAAATCCACCACCCCATCGCCAGTGTCGCGGCTCGGCGCGCGCAACAGGGACAGCGCGTCGGGATGGCTACCGAGGAAATCGGGATGTTCTCTCAGATAGGCGATGACATCCTCGGCTCGGGTTGCGCTCGCCTGCCCCGGCGCCGAGACTCCACCGGAGAACGTCTTTGGCCGGTCTTGCGGACGGTCGGCCACCGCTAGCTCCGCCTCGCCGCATTCGGGCGCGAGTAGGGGAAGAAAGCGGCACCAACAAGAAACGCGATCATACCGAAACCACCTGAAAACAAACCCGGGGCGTGGCGCTGAACTTCCCTTGCGGATGCGCTGAAGAGCGCTTGCCCCGCGCCTTTTCCAGAGCGAGTTTAGCCGATGCCCGATCGACTTGCCAGTTCCGTGGCTGGGGTGGCGGTTCGCCGCCTGGACGAGGAGATCGAGCTTGCGGCGGGGGCTGCAGCAATCCGGCAGGTTCGCGTCCTCTTACCGCTGCCGTTGCCGGAGCCGCTCGACTATCGCATTCCCGAGGAGATGGCGCCGCCAGAGCCAGGAAGTTTTGTCCGCGTGCCGCTCGGCCGACGCAACTTGATCGGCGTTGTGTGGGACGGGGTGGGCGGCGATCTCGCGGCAAATAGGTTGAAGCCCATTGCCGGGGTTCTCCCTGTCCGCGGGATGGCATCCGACCTCCGTCGCTTTGTCGAGCGCGTCGCCGCCTACACGATGGCGTCGCCGGGAGCGGTGCTGCGCATGGCGATGAGCGTTGTGGAGGCGTTGCAGCCGCCGCGGGCCCGGCGGCTCTGCACTGCCTCGACAGCAGGGCTCGACGCACTGACCATTGCTCCCCCAGCCCCGCCCTTGACCCCAGCGCGCCGGCGAGTCCTCGAAGTCTTGCGCGACGCGCCGCCGCTGCCGGCCGCCGAGGCCGCGCGGCTCGCCGGTTGCAGCGCCGGCGTCATCCGCGATCTCGCAGCCTGCGGGCTGGTTGAGGAGCGCATGGTCGCTGTCGAGCCTGCCGACCCGCCGACGCCGGAGTGGTCCCGGTCCGGTCCGGCGCTTTCCCCCGACCAATCCCTCGCCGCGCGCCGGTTGGTCGGCGGCGTCGAAGCAGGCGGATTTGGCGTGACCTTGCTCGATGGCGTCACCGGCTCAGGGAAGACTGAAACCTATTTCGCCGCGATCGCCGCGGCGCTAGCCGTCGGCCGGCAGGTCCTGGTGCTGCTACCGGAAATCGCCCTCGGCGCGCAATGGCTTAAGCGCTTTCGCGACCGTTTCGGCGTCCCTCCGGCGCAGTGGCATTCCGAAATCGGCCAGACCGAGCGCCGCGATACCTGGCGCGCTGTCTCTGCCGGCCGGGCGCGGGTCGTCGTCGGCGCGCGCTCGGCACTGTTCCTGCCATTTGCCGAGCTCGGTCTGATCATCGTCGACGAGGAGCACGACCCGTCTTACAAGCAGGAGGACGGGGTCAGCTATCAAGCCCGCGACATGGCGGTGCTGCGCGCCTCCCTGGCCGATATCCCGATCGTGCTGGTATCGGCCACTCCCTCGCTTGAGACGGTGGTGAATGTGGCGCGCGGCCGCTACCAGCGCGTCGCGTTGCCGCGCCGCCACGCGGCGGCCCAGCTGCCCGCGGTCCGCCTTGTCGATATGCGCCGGGAACGGATCGAGCGTGGCCGCTTCCTGTCGCCACCCCTCGTCGCCGGACTCCTCGCGACCTTCGCGGCCGGCGAGCAAGCGTTGCTGTTTTTGAACCGGCGGGGCTATGCGCCGCTGACCCTGTGCCGCGCCTGCGGTCATCGCTGCCAATGCCCGAGCTGTACCGCCTGGCTTGTCGAGCACCGGTTTACCGCCCGGCTGCTGTGCCATCATTGCGGCCATGCCGAACCGGTGCCGCCGCTGTGCCCGGAATGCTTGACCGCCGGGACCTTGGTCGCGTGCGGGCCGGGCGTCGAGCGGCTTGTCGAAGAGGTCTCGACCCGGTTCCCGGCGGCGCGCACCGCGGTAATGGTCAGTGATCTCCTATCGGGGCCGCGCGCCGCCGCGGATCTCGCGCAGGCGATGACCGATCGGCGCTACGACGTTCTGATCGGGACTCAGATTGTCACCAAAGGCCACCACTTTCCGATGCTGACCTTGGTCGGCGTCGTCGACGCCGATCTAGGGCTCACCGGCGGGGATCTGCGCGCGGCGGAGCGTACCTATCAGCTGCTTCACCAGGTGGGTGGCCGCGCGGGCCGCGCCGAGCGCAAGGGGCGGGTGCTGATCCAGACATTCATGCCCGACCAGCCGGTGATGCAGGCGCTCGCCGCCGGCGACCGCGACCGGTTTCTCGAAGCCGAGGCCGCCGCGCGGCGCAATGCCGGATTGCCGCCTTTTGGCCGGCTCGCCGCGTTGATCGTCAGCGCAGCGGACGGCGAATCCTGTGACTTCGCCGCCCAGGCGCTGTCGCGTGCGGCGCCGCAGTTCCCCGGCGTTACCGTGCTCGGGCCAGCACCGGCCCCGCTCGCGGTGCTGCGCGGGCGTCATCGCCGCCGGTTTTTGGTCAAAGCGACGCGCGAGGTGAATGTGCAGGCGGTGCTGCGCGACTGGCTCTCGCGGGTGCGCCTCGCCGGCTCGGTCCGCCTTCAGGTCGATATCGATCCCTACAGCTTCCTCTGAAACGTGGGAGCTTCTCTCAGGTCTACCCATCGCGATCTGGGAGGTCGCTCAACGAACGACGAGCGGTTCGCTTGCCTCGACGTCAAGAGATGCGGCATGCTCTGCCTAACAGAGCGAGCAGAAAGGGAGGCAGCAATGCCTGATTCAGTCGCAGTCGAAAGCGCAAAAACGTCGGCGAGGCAGGACGCGATCCGCATCGGCGGGCTCGACCATGTGGTGCTCAGAGTCGGCGACCTCGATCGCGCGATCGGTTTCTACGAGAATGTGCTGGGCATGCATATCGAGCGTCGGCTCGAACAGCCGAAGCTAGTTCAACTGCGCGCCGGCGCTTCACTGATCGATCTGGTCCCGGCGGCGGTCTCGCCGCAGACGGCGTCCGACAAATCCGGGCGCAACATGGATCACTTCGCGATGCGGGTCGTCGGCTTCGATGCGACGGCGCTCAAGGCGCATCTACAGCGGCACGGCGTCGATCCCGGCGAGGTCCGCGAGCGCTATGGCGCCGAGGGCTACGGCCCGTCGCTCTACATTTTCGACCCCGACGGCAACACCGTCGAGCTTAAGGGCGAAGCCACCCGCGGGCTTTAGGGCTGCGCCGGCGATGGCGTGAAATCCGGCTTCTCTTCAAGGCCCCTTCCCGTTGTTCCCTTCGGTCGCCCCCGCGACTGTCCGCCCTCTTTTCATGCCGTCGCGGCGCCGTCTACCGGGAGCGCGGCGCCGGAGACGAAGGAGGCCTCGTCCGAAATCAGGAACAGGGCGGCGTTGGCGATCTCCTCGGGCTTGCCGGTGCGGCCCATCGGGATCTGGCGGGCGCGCGCCTGAACCAACGCCTCCTTGTCCTGGCCGCCTGCTTGGCCAGGGGGGCGCTGCTGGTCGGGCCGGGCGACAAAGACCCGCAGCATCGGCGTGTCGATCGGGCCGGGGCAGATCGCGTTGACCCGGATCTTGTCGGGCGCGAGGCGCTTGGCCAGCGAGCGGACAAAGCCGACGACGCCGAACTTGGCCATCGAATAGACCGGGCTGAAGGCCGAGCCGACCAGCCCCGAGGTCGAGGCGGTGTAGAGTAGCGCGCCGCCGCCGCGCGCGCGCAGCTCGGGGATTGCCGCCTCGGTCGTCAGCAGTATGGTGCGCAGGTTGAGCCCGATCGCGATGTCGAAATCGGCCATGTCGATGCCCTCGATCGAGGCCGGGCCGGGATGGCCGACATGGTTCCACACGAAATCGAGCCCGCCGAAAGTGCTGGCGGTGCGGCGCACGATCGCGCGGGCGAAATCGTCCTGGCGCAGATCCCCGACCAGACCCTGCGCCCGGCCGCCGGCGGCGGTGATTTCGCCGACGACGGCATCGACCCCGGCCTGGTCGATGTCGACGACGCCGACCGCCGCCCCTTCGCGGGCAAAGCGCAACGCACCGGCTCGTCCCATCCCGGAAGCCGCCGCGGTAACGATCCCGATCTTGCCTTCGAGCCGCATGGTTATCCTCCCTCCACGTTGGCCGCGCGGTCAGCCGGTCTTACGCGGCGATGCCCTTGCCGTCGTAGAGCGCGCCGAGCGCCTCGCCATAGACCTCGCGGACCGCGTGGCGCTTGACCTTCAACGTTGGCGTCATCTGGCCGTTCGCGATCGTAAATGGCTCCGCAGCTATCACGAAGCGCCGCACCCGCTCGACCGGCGTCAGCCCATGATTGACCCGCGCCACCGCGGCGCCGATCGTCCTGATAAAGGAGGGATCGGCGGCGAGGGCTGCAATATCCGGTGGGCCCCCGGTCTCGCCGGCGAACCCGGCGGCGAATTCGTGATCGGGCACGACGATTGCGACGAGATAAGGCTGGCGGTCGCCGAACACCATCGCTTGGGCGATTTCCGGTTCCAAGGTCAAATAGCCTTCGACGCGGGCCGGCGAAACCATCTCGCCGCCAGAATTCTTGATGAAGTCGCGCTTGCGGTCGGTGATGCGGATATAGCCGTCCTCGTCGACCTGGCCGACATCGCCGGTGTGCAGCCAGCCATCGACCAGAGTCTGTGCGGTAGCCTGCGGATCGTTCCAGTAACCCTTCATGACATTGTCGCCGGCGACCAGGATCTCGCCGTCATCGGCGACCCGGACCCGCACCCCGTCGAGCGGCGGCCCGACCGTGTCGATCTTGATCCGTGCCGGCGAATTGCAGCTGATCACCGGCCCGGCCTCGGTCTGGCCGTAGCCCTGCAACAGAGTGACCCCGAGCGCCAGGAAGAAGCTGCCGATTTCGGGGTTCAATGGCGCGCCGCCCGATACCATGGCCTTAAGTCGCCCGCCAAACCGTCGGCGTACCCCCGCGCGCACGAGACGGTCGAGCGCCAGGTCGATCAAGCGCTCGCTGAGGTTCGGAGTTGTGAAGGAAGCGCGCTTGCGCCCGATTGCGACCGTTTTGTCGAACATTTTTCGGGCCACGCGCCCTTTGCGCTCAATTCCGAGCAGGATGCGGCGGTGCAACGTCTCGTAGAGCCGCGGTACTGCGGTCATGATCGTCGGCCGCGCTTCGAGGAGATTGGCGGCCAAGGTCTCCGCACCTTCGGCGAAGTAGATCTGCGCCCCGATCGAGATCGGGAACATCATTCCCGCGGTGTGCTCGTAGGCATGCGACAGGGGCAGAAAGCTCAAGAACACTTCATCCCCGAGGCCGAGCAGTTCGAGCAGGCGATAGGCGCCCCGACAGTTGGCGAGAATGTTGCGGTGGGTGGTCATCACCCCCTTGGGGACGCCGCCGGTGCCCGAGGTGAAAATGAGGCAAGCGACGTCGTCAGGCGCCAATTCGGGGATTTGCTCGGAAATGTTGTCCGGCTGATCCCCCCCGCGCGTCAGGACCTCGTCCCACGACAGGACGTCGACCGCGCTCGCCTGTCCCGTAGTTGGCTCGATCGCGATTACTGTTTGCACGGTGTCGACCTGATTGGCAGCTGCCAGCACTCTCCCGGACAAGGAGGACTTGGAGACGATCACCGCGCGGGCGCCGCTGGTCGCAAAGACATGGCGATCATCTTCGACGGTGTTCGTCACATAGGCCGGGACCGTGATCGCCCCAGCGCTCATCACCGCGAGATCGGCGATGACCCATTCCGGCCGGTTCTCCGCCACCAGGGCGACCCGCTCCCCCGGGCCGATGCCAAGCGCTCTGAGACCTTGCGCCAGCCGGCGGACGTCGCGCGCAGCCGTGGCCCAGGTCATCGGCTGATAGCGCCGGTCCCGTTTCATCCACAGAAAAGGCTTGTCGCCAAGCCGGCCGGCCTGTTCGAAGAACATCGCCGGAAGGCTGGCCCAATTGTCGTAATCCATCCTTCCGCGACCTCCCCCCGCCCTTTTACGGGTTTCGCCCCGATGGTGGAATAGCGCGTGCCGCCGGCTGGTGGTCATCCCGACCCGGGCTCGGCTCGAGCCGATCGCAATGATCGCCGCGTCATCGTCCGGGATGCCGCTTGGTGCTTTCTGCCTAAACCCCATATCCTCGCATAGGTCCGGATCGGGGATTGAGTGATGCGTTTGCAGGCAGTTGCAGAGATGGCGGCGGAGCAGAAGAAGGCGGCGCTCGGTACGCTGCCGGAGTGGAATCTTTCTGATCTATACCCAGGTCCCGACAGCCCGGCACTGACCGGGGATCTGGCGCGGCTGGCCGATGACGCCGCAGCCTTTCACCAACGTTACGAGGGGAAGCTCGCAGATCTCTCGGGCGCGGCACTGGGGGCGGCGGTCGAAGCTTATGAAGGAATGCAGGAGCTGAGCGGCCGGATCCTCAGCTATGCCTCGCTTGTCCACGCCGGCAATCTTGCCGACCCGGAAATCGGTCGCTTCTATCAAACGATCCAAGAGCGGACCAACACCATCTCGACGAGTTTGCTGTTCTTTACGCTCGAACTGAACCGTCTCGACGACGCAGCGCTCGAAGCGAAGGAAGCCGACCCGGCGCTCGCCCGCTACCGCCCGTGGCTGCGCGACATACGCGCCTTCCGCCAGCACCAACTGTCTGACGAGGTCGAAAAGCTGTTGCATGAGAAATATGTCGCCGGGCGCGCCGCTTGGACCCGGCTGTTCGACGAGACGATCGCCGATCTGAGGTTCCCGATCGGCGGCCAAGAACTGACCGAGGCCGAGGCGCTCGACCTGCTGTCGGACCGCGATCCGGAGGTGCGCCGCGAGGCCGCCGCCAGTGTCGGTGAGGTGTTGGGAAAAAATGCTCGCACCTTTGCCCTGATCACCAATACGCTGGCCAAGGACAAGGAGATCGAGGACCGCTGGCGCGGGTTTGCGCGGCCGATTTCGTCGCGCAATCTATCGAACTTCGTCGAGGACGAGGTCGTCGACGCGCTGATCGCGGCGGTGCGCGACAGCTACCCGCGTTTATCGCATCGATACTACCGACTGAAGGCGCGCTGGTTCGGTGTCGAGGCGCTGCCTTTCTAGGACCGCAACGCGCCCTTACCCGAGGACGACGACCGGCTGATCCCGTGGCGCGAGGCCGAGGAGACCGTGTTGTCGGCCTATGGCGCCTTTTCGCCCGAAATGGCCGCAGTCAGCCGGCGGTTTTTCGCCGCGCCCTGGATCGACGCGCCGGGAAGGCCGGGCAAAGCATCGGGCGCCTTCGCCCATCCGACGGTGCCCGGCGTCCACCCCTATCTGCTGTTGAACTACCAGGGCCGGGTGCGCGACGTGATGACCCTGGCGCACGAGTTGGGTCATGGCGTCCATCAGGTATTGGCAGGGCGGCAGGGTTATTTGATGGCCGACACGCCGTTGACCTTGGCCGAAACCGCCTCGGTCTTTGGCGAGATGCTGACCTTCCGCGCCTTGCTGACAGGCGAGACCGATCCGCGCCGACGCAGGATCATGCTCGCCGGCAAGGTCGAGGACATGCTGAACACGGTCGTTCGCCAGATCGCCTTTGCCACGTTCGAGATCCGGGTGCACGACGAACGCCGCGAGGCCGAGCTGACGCCCGACCGGCTCGCCGAAATCTGGCTCGACGTGCAGCGCGAAAGCCTCGGGCCGGCGATCCGCCTTGACGGCGTCTATCGCCACTACTGGTCCTATATCCCTCACTTCATCCACACCCCGTTCTATGTCTATGCTTATGCGTTCGGGGACTGCCTGGTGAACTCGCTTTACGCGGTCTACCAGGATGCGCATCAGGGATTTGCCGAGCGCTATCTCGATATGCTGCGCGCCGGCGGCACCTTGCGCCACCGCGAGCTGCTGGCGCCGTTCGGGCTCGACGCCGCCGACCCGTCCTTCTGGTCGAAAGGGTTGTCGGTGGTGGCCGGCTTTATCGACGAGCTGGAACAGCTGGGCTGACGTGCGGCGATTTACTGTCTGATCGTGAGTGACGACGACACCTTTACAGGGCGAGTTCGGCGTTATGCGCAGGTCTCGACCGCGATGGGCGGGCTTGCGGCGCGTCTGGCCGGCGAGCGCTACCTTGGCTTGACGGTCGACCGAGGCCGCCATGCTGCCGATCTGAAGGCCGCACTCGGCGGGATCAAAGGCCCGCTGATGAAGGTGGCGCAGTTGCTCGCCACGATCCCCGACGCATTGCCAAAAGAATATGTCGGCGAGCTGATCCAATTGCAGGCCAATGCGCCGGCGATGGGCTGGCCGTTTGTCCGCCGGCGTATGGAGGGGGAGCTCGGGCCCGATTGGCAGCGGCGGTTTCGCGATTTCGAGAGAACCGCGGCGCGCGCCGCCTCGCTTGGTCAGGTGCATCGCGCCACCGCACTCGACGGCACTGCACTCGCGTGCAAACTGCAATATCCCGACATGGCCTCCGCGGTCGAAGCCGATCTGCGCCAGCTGAGGCTCGCAATGGGCCTCTACGAGCGCTATGACCGCGCCGTCACCACCTCCGAAATCCATGCCGAAATCGCCGACCGGCTGCGCGAGGAGCTCGATTACGAGCGCGAGGCCGCGCATATGCGCCTGTACGGCGATATTCTGCGCGACGAACCCGGGATTGCCGTGCCGCGGCCCCTACCCGACCTCTCGACCCGGCGTCTGTTGACGATGACCTGGCTCGACGGCGCGCCGATCCTCGAGACTGCGAAAGCGCCGATCGCCCGGCGCAACGAGGTGGCGTTGCGTATGTTTCGGGTCTGGTACGTGCCGTTCTACCACTACGGCGTCATCCACGGCGACCCGCATCTCGGCAACTACACCGTGGCGCCGGATGCCACCGTGAACCTGCTTGATTTCGGCTGTGTGCGGGTATTTCGCGCCTCATTCGTGCGCGGGGTCATCGATCTTTACCATGCCCTGGAACGCGGCGATCGCGACCTCGCCGTTCATGCCTACCGAAGCTGGGGATTTGGTGATCTGTCGTCCGAGATGATCGAGGTGCTGAACCGCTGGGCGCGATTCGTATACTGCCCGCTGCTCGACGATCGCGCAAGACTGATCCAGGAAAAGGCCAATGGGGCCGACGGAGCCGACGTGGTCGAGAGCGTGCACCGCGACATCCGCCGCTTGGGCGGGGTCCGACCGCCGCGCGAATTCGTGTTCATGGACCGGGCCGCAGTCGGGCTCGGTTCGGTGTTTATGCACCTTAAGGCCGAGATCAACTGGCACCGCCTGTTCCACGAGCTGATCGAGGATTTCGACGAGACTGCCCTGATCGCCCGCCAGCGCGCCGCCCTCGAAAAGGCCGGGGTGCCGCTGCCCGCCGAGCAGGCGGATGCGTCGACGCGCGCCGCCAGACCCCGCAAGGTCACGGCTCGGCGCAAACGGCCGGAGGAACCCCCTACTGACCCGGATCTCATCAGGGCACGGCGACCGCCCGGGCTCCCCTGATGATCGGCCCCGCGATCAGATGAAGCCGCAAGGTCAGTAGAATGGCGACGACGGCGAGTCCGAGGGCGAGGCCCCACCACACGCCGACGGCGCCGTAGCCGAGCGGAAAGGCGAGCAGCCAGCCTCCGGCGAAACCGGCGCCCCAGTAGCCGAAGGCGGCGAGGAGCATCGGGACCACGGTGTCCCTGTAGCCGCGCAATGCGCCGGCCGCGATCACTTGCATCCCGTCGAACACTTGGAACAGTGCAGCAATCGCAATGAGCTGCCGCGCGATCTCGACCAGCGCGCGATTGGCCGGGTTGGCAATGTCAACGTAGGCCGCGATGATGGCCTGCGGAAAGGTCCACAGCACGACCGCCGCGGCGCCCATGAATGCGATCCCTAGGGCGAGCGCCACAAAGCCGGCACGGCGACCCGCCATGGCGCGGCCCGCGCCGAGTTCGTGGGCGACCCGGACGGTGGCTGCCTGGCCGAGACCCAACGGCACCATAAAACTGATGCTGGCGCAGTTGATGACGAGCTGATGGGCCCCGAGCGCCGCCGCCCCCAAAAAGCCGATCAAGATGCTGGCGGCAAGGAAGACACCGGCTTCCAGCCCTCTAATCCCGCCGATCGGCAGGCCGAGACGGAGGATGTTTCCGATCTCGGTTCGGCCGGCGGCAAAAGTGCCTCGCAGCATGTGCAGGCCGCCCAGACCCGGCATGATGCTAATGCACAACGCTAGACCGGCCAGCATCAGCCACTGATTAACGGAGCTCGCATAGCCCGAACCGGTGATGCCGAGGGCAGGCGCCCCGAGACGGCCAAAGATCAACATCCAGTTCAGCACGGCGTTGCCGGCAACGCAAATCAGCACCACCGCCATAACGGGACGGGTTCGCGATGTAGCGGCAATGAGGCTTTGCAACACGCCGAAGCCAAGAAAAGCGGGCGCACCCCAGGCAAGCGCCCGCAAATAGCGGCCGATTTCGGTGGCCAGCGCGGCGTCGTAGCCCAGCGCCTGAAGCAAGCGGTCCAAACTCGTCAGCCCGGCGATGAAGGGCAATGCGAACAGCGCTGCGAGCACCAGCCCAGCGCCGGCAATCCGCCCAGCCGCGCGGCGATCGCGGGCGCCGAATGCATGCGCGGCAAGCGGCGCCACCGCGAAGAGGATGCCCTGGAGCATGACGCCGACGGTGAAATAAAACATGCCGCCTAGTCCCACAGCGGCGAGTGGCATGACTCCGAGCCGGCCGACCATCACCGTGTTGGTGACGCCCATCGCCATCTGCGCCAGATTGGCCGCGGCGAGCGGCGCCGCCAGTGCCAGGGTCGCACGAACCTCTGCGCGGATGCCGGAATCTGCGGTCCCGCGGCTGCGCCGATCGGCTGGATCGAACGGTTCCATCTGGTTCTCTCTGCTCTCCGTCGCGGCGCCACCACCGATGTCCGAGAGAGACCCCCAAAAAGCAAAGGCCCCGACCGGTACCGGCGGGGCCCCGTATAGTCGCGTGTTGGTCGTGTTCAGCGCACGCGCATACCCTCAGGCCCCACGGCAAAGCCGCGCGAGTCGGTAGTGTTCATCAGTCGTGGGGATGCGCTGACCATCGGCGGTTTGTAGCGCTCCGAGGGTGCTGCGTCAACCACCTGGTCACCCGCCACGTTTCGCCCGAAACTTCTGCCTCCGACCCCATCGGAAACGTCCGGTTGACAAGCTTACATTATTATGACAGCGTCGCGTCAACGATGGGGAGGGCTGGCGACGCCAGGCGGGATGCGGGGACTTCTGTTGACGTTCGCATTAATCTGCGGTGCCCCCCTGACTAGCGCCTCGGCCGAGGAATGGGCCGTTCCCGATGTCGACGCGCTACCGATGGACGCGTTCGGCCGGACGGTGCGCGTCGGCCGTGACCTGATCGTGCACACCGCGGCGACGATCGGGCCGGACGCCACCGATCCCGCGAAACGGTTCTCCGGCAATGGGCTCGAATGTCAGAGCTGCCATCTCGATGCGGGCAGCAGAAAGTTCGGGTTGCCGCTCGCGGGCATCTGGGGCGTCTTTCCGCAGTTCATCGGCCGCGAGAACGAGGTGCGCACGCTGGAGGACCGGATCAACGGATGCATGGAGCGCAGCATGAACGGCCGCGCGCTGCCGCCGGACGGCCCGGAAATGAAGGCGATGCTGACGTATATCCGGTTCATCAGTGCCGGCGTCCCGACCGGGCGCGGCGCAGAGGGGCGGGGTGCGCCGCCGGTGCCATTGCCAACCGCGGCCAGTGATCCGAAGCACGGCGAGGCGGTGTTCGCGAAAACCTGCGCGGTGTGCCACCAGGCTGACGGGCAGGGGAAGCGCTGGGGGGCGGAAGAGGCGGCGCAACGACATCGCTATCAATTCCCGCCATTGTGGGGACCGGACAGCTATAACGACGGGGCGGGCATGGCACGGCCGATCACGGCGGCTAACTTCATCCGCGCCAACATGCCGTTCGGCACCGATTATTCGCACCCTGTCCTGAGCGCGCAGGATGCGTTCGACGTTGCCGTTTTCATCGACAGCCAGCCGAGGCCGCACCGGCTCGGCAACGAGCGGGATTTTCCCGACCGCGCGCTCAAGCCCGCCGACGCGACCTATCCGCCGTTCCTCGGCCCGTTCCCGCCATCGCAGCATCTGACCGGGCCGTGGCAACCGATCCGGCAATGGCAGAAGGACAACGCACAAACCCTGCGAAGCAACTCTGCGGCTCCGGGAGGCTGAGCGGCACAGGTGGACCCGTTTCAGACAGCGGCGGCGGTCTGCAGCGGGGTGATCGTCGGTTTCACGCTCGGCCTGGTCGGAGGCGGCGGCTCGATTCTCGCAGTGCCGTTGCTGCTCTATGTCGTGGGGATGCCAGACCCGCATCTGGCGATCGGCACCAGTGCGCTCGCGGTCGCGGTCAATGCGTTCGCCAATCTCGTGCCGCACGCGCGCGAGCAGCATGTCCGCTGGCATCCGGCGCTGATCTTCGCGGCTGCCGGATTGGCCGGCGCCTTCGCCGGCTCGTCGATCGGCAAGGCGGTGGATGGACGCCGGCTGCTGATCCTGTTCGCGCTGCTGATGCTGTTCGTCGCGGCGATGATGCTGCGCGGGCGCAAGGCCGATTCTGGCCCGGTGGGCGCGGAGCGGCCCGTCAATCTATGGCGGCTCGGTCCGATCGGGCTCGGGGTTGGCTCGCTTTCCGGGTTCTACGGGATCGGTGGCGGGTTCCTCGTGGTGCCCGGACTGATCCTCGGGACTGGCATGCCGACGATCGCGGCGATTGGGTCCGCGCTGGTCGCGGTCGGCGTTTTCGGCATGACGACGGCGGTCAATTATGCCGTCTCCGGACTCGTCAATTGGCCGATCGCGCTGCTGTTCATCGCCGGCGGGATCGGTGGCGGATGGATCGGCGCGCGTCTGGCGAAACGGCTCTCGGCACAACGCCAGACGCTGACGCGGGTGCTGGGGTGCATGCTGGTCGTGGTGTCGGGCTACATGCTGTATCGGAGCCTGACGTGACGGCGCTGACGGTGCCCAGAGCTACGCTGCCGCGCGTTATCCTCAGGCATACTCAGCGCTAGCCGACAGGACGCGCCGGCCGATCCATCGGCCAGCAAGCTGCCGGCCAACCACATCGAAAACACACGCGGAATGGAGGAGCAGATGAACACTCTCAACGCAAACACGACGGACGGCGCGCCGCGCCGAAATTTCTTTCGCCTCGCCGGTGCAACGGTGCTTGGGCTCGCTGGACTTGCGTCCGCGGCGTCGCGCGCACAGGCCGCAACACCACTGGCAGGCGACGGCCCGAACTGGCCAGGAAAGCTCAAGGGACGCCATCGCCAGGTGGTCGACGCCTATACGGTCAACGGCGGCTGCCCGCTTGTATTCGCATCACGCGTTCCTGCTCACGGATGCGGCGCCAGGTTCAGCGACGTCGGTCGTCGTTCTGCGCGCTCAGGCGCTCCCGATCGCTCTCAACAGTGCGATGTGGGAGAAATACAAGATCGGTGAATCATTCAAGATCATCGATCCGGAGACCAAGGCCCCGGCAGTGAAAAATCCTTTCCTGAATCCAAAGCCCGGCGTTCTGCTATCGGACGATATGGCTGTTGACCGGCTGCTCGGGAAAGGTGCGGTATTCGGCGCCTGCAACGTGGCGCTGCATGGCCTGAGCAAACAGCTCGCCAGCAACGCCGGCGTGAGCGCGGACGACGCGGCAAAGGAATGGGCCGCGAACCTGGTGCCGGGTATCACGCTCCTCCCATCGGGCGTGTGGGGTCTGAACCGCGCGCAGGAGGCCGGCTGCACCTATTGCACGGGCGGCTGATGACAAGCCGGCCGGCGCGCCCGGGCCAATTCCTGGGGCGCTTGCTCTGAGGCTCCGGTCCTTGAGAAGGCGGGCTTAACGCAACGCAAGGCTCGCCGCACTGCCGTGCTGACGGAGCAAGCATCGGCTCGGGCAGCGAGCGGGGTCAAGGTAGGCTATTGGCGGGTACCTGGTTCCTAGCAGGCTGTTGAAAAAGTGATTGCCGGGCGGTCGCATTGTGGTCCCCGGGTTGGGGATGGGGGCGACGATGCGCGGTGACGACGAGATTAGCGGTAGCCTTTTCAGTACATAGACTTGGAGACGCGGGTTCGGGCGGATCATCCGCTGCGGGTAATTCGCGCGATCGCGAATACGGCGCCGGCATCGCTGTCGCGAGACTTCGCGGCGCTCTATTCAGGGCTCGGGCGGCCGTCGGTGCCGCCGGAAAAGCTGCTGCGGGGCGATGCTGTTGCGGGGGTTCTTGTCCTGATCATCTTAGCGATCATTGCCGCTATACTTGCGTCAGCACCCTCGAATTACAGCGTCATATTATAAATATCCTCGCCGGGCATGAGAAAGCCCAGAGGTTGGGAGGGCGGTGCGGCGGGTATCTGATCGCGCCCTTTGTCATCGACCGCGCTATGACCGGGCAGATCTTCCGCACCTATGTCGAGCGCTGCCTGGTCCCTACGCTTTCACCCGGCGACATTGTCATCACGGATAATCTGCCTGCCCACAAAGTTGCCGGGGTGCGCGATGCGATCGAGGCGCGCCGAGCGCACAATCGCCTCGCTGTGGGCCACAATCGGCCGCCTGCTGGACGAGTTCTCCGCTGACGAGTGTTCCCGCTATCTTGCCCATGGCGGATACGGCTCGATCTAAGTGGGGTATGCTCTAGTATTTAGAGTGCTGAGAGGTCAAGCACCGATCGGCCCAACGCGCCTCTCGGCGTGCCACGCCACACTCTTCGGTCAGCCGGGAGATTGCGGCGCGGTGGCCGGATCGGCGGCGAGCGCCAGGCGGATCAGCGCCGAAAGCGAGTGCGAGCCGGTCTTCTTCATTACCGCGGCGCGATGGTTCTCGACGGTGCGCTGGCTGATGCCGAGGTCAGCCGCAATGTTCTTGCTGGGATGGCCGGCGAGCACCAGCTCCATGATCTGGCGCTGCCGCGCCGTCAAACCGGCAAGGCGCATCGCTGCTGCCTCCTGGCGAACCGACAGTTTGGCCGAATCCCGGATGTGTTCCAGGGCATGCTCAATACTGGTCAACAGTTCTTCGCGGTGTATCGGCTTCTCGATGAAATCCGCAGCCCCGGCCCGCATCGCCTCGACCGCCATCGGCACGTCGCCTTGGCCGGTTATCATGATGGCCGGCAGCCGACTTCCATTGCTCTTGAGCCGGTGCAGCAGTTCGAGCCCGCCCATGCCGGGCATTCGGGCATCGACCAGGAGACACGCTTCGCCGCCGGGCTGATAGGCATCGAGGAAGGCCTCGGAACTATCGTAGATCTCGACCGACCGGCCATCTTCGCTGAGCAAATCGCGCAGCGCCTCGCGCACCGCGCCGTCATCGTCGACCACGAAGACGGTCGCAGGTTTCGGGCCATCGCGAGAGGCTTCGGCTGGCTTCCGGGCGCTTGCCTGCACTGGCAATTGCGACTCGGCGAGGCACCGCCGGATCAGGTCGATCAGGTCCTTCCCCTTGACCGGCTTGTTCAGATGCAGGTGGCCCCCTTGGGCGATCTCACGCAAGGTTTCGGTCGAGATATCGCCGGTCAGGATGATTGCGGGGACCTTGTGACCGAGCGTATCCCGCAGGCGGGCGATGGCCTGCAGGCCGTTCAGATCCCCCGGCAGATTGTAGTCGGCGATGACGAGGTCCGGGCGCACCATCCCCTGCGCCACCAATGCGAGCGCCTTTCTGCCATTCTCGACGGGGGTCGTGCGGTGCCCCTCGCCGTCGAGCAAGAGGGTCAGCATCTCGCGCACCGACGGATCGTCCTCGACGACAAGGATTGCGCCGCTCTGACGTCTTTTCTGTCGCCTCAGGCCAAAAGTACTGAGGCCGCCAGTACGGCGCGTCTTGTCCGAGCGGCACCTCGACGGCGAAGACCGAGCCCTTGCCCGGCCGTGATCGAACATCGACCGCATGGCCCAGCAAGCCTGCCAGGCGCTCGACGATGGCGAGACCGAGGCCGAGGCCTTTGCTGCGCTCGCGCGCCGGATTGTCGAGCTGATGAAACTCCTCGAAGATCGCCTGAAGCTGCTCTTCGGGGATGCCGATCCCGGTATCCCAGACCTCGATGCGCAGCATGTCGCCGCGCCGCCGGCAGCCGAGCAAGATCCTGCCCGTATTGGTGTATTTGACCGCGTTCGACAGCAGATTGCGGATCATCTGCTCGAGCAGACGCGGGTCACTGCGCACGCTGAGGCTGCACGGAACAACGCGCCAGCCGAGGCGATGCGCGGTCGCGTGAAAGGTGAACTGGGTGCGCAGCTGCTCGAGCACCGCATTGATCGGGAAATCGACCATCTCGCGGCGGACGATCCCGGCCTCGAGCTGGTTGATGTCGAGCAGCGTGTCGAGCATGCTCGACATCGAGCTCACGGTCTCGTCGAGCCTGCCGACCAGCTGCAAGGTGGCTTCGTCCTTGACCTTCCTCGCCAATATTTCGTGGAGTAGGCTGATCGTCTGCAACGGTTGGCGCAGATCATGGCTGGCGGCGGCAAGGAAGCGTGACTTGCCGAGATTGGCCTGCTCGGCCTCCCGCCTAGCCGCCTCCAACGCCTCGGTCGCCTGCTTGCGTTCGGTGATGTCGTCGATCGCAAGCAAGATCTTGCGTCCGCCCAGCGGCCCGTCGTGGATCTCCCGCGCGTTCAGCAGCAGAAGCTGCCGCCCGAGTAGCGGGAGCTCGATTTCAACCTCGTAATCCTCGACGGGAGCGGGCTCGACCTGGACCCGCTCAAGGAAGTCGCGTAGTCCCGGAATTTCCAAGCGGCCGTCGCCAGCAAGCCCCAGTATTCGGCCGACGGTTCCCTCGGGCGCGGATGCGAAAGTCCGGTAGAAGGAACGATTGGCAGAGACGACCCGCAATTCTTCGATCGAGCACGACCAGCGGTTGGCGGATCGTGTCGATGATGCTGTCGGAATAGGCGCGCGCCGCCTGGATCTCGCGCTCCGCCGCCTTTATCTCCGAGATGTCGGCGAAAGTGATGACCACTCCGTCGATCCGATTGTCCTGGGTGCGGTAGGGCAGGATGCGGCGGATGTACCAGGCGCCACCTTCGCCTTCGATCTCGCGCCCGAGCGGCGCAAGGCTGGTCAGCACCGCGCGCGCGTCGGCGAGGAGATCGCGGTCGCCGACGAGCGGGGTCAGATCGGCGAGCGGCCGGCCGATGTCGGTGGCGATGACGCTGAACAGCGATTTGGCCGCCGGCGTGAAGAAACGGATCTTGAGCTCGCTGTCCAGGAACAGGGTCGCGACGCCGGAGCTGTCCAGGATGTTCTGCAGATCGTTGGCTGTGCTGCGCTGGCGTTCGAGTGTCTCCTGCAGCTGGCTGTTGAGCGCGGTGAGCTCTTCGTTGAGCGATTGCAGCTCCTCGCGCGAGGTCTTCAGCTCCTCGTTGGTCGACTGGAACTCCTCGTTCGACCGACATCGCTTCCTCGTTGGTGGCCTTCAGCTCTTCGTTGGCGATCTCCAGGTCGTGGATGGCGCTCTCCAGCTCCTTGCGGGTGGTATCGAGTTCCTGCTCGAGCTCGGTGATCCGCGAGAGGTCTCGGCCGGCTCGACCGGCCGGCCCAGCTTCGGCTCCTGCTCGGGTTCGTCGAAGAAACTGACCAGCAGCAACTCCTCGCCGTCGCGCTGCACCGGCTGGACCTCGATGCGGACCGCGACGGCATTGCCGCCGTGGTTCGCCTGCGCGCCCGCAACGGTCGCACGCGCATGCTCCTCGGCTCGCTTGCTGGATCACCGCCCGGAGCTTGTTGCGCAGCCCCTCGCGCGCCATGGCGAGCAGATCCCGGCTGGGCTCGCCCGCCGCCACCTTCAGATAACGGTCGGTCGGCCCCGAGTAATAGAGGCCCTCGTATTTGCGTTGATCAGAACCGAAGCCGGCGCATAGGTCTCGACCAACAGCCGCTGCGCGAGATCGCGAGCGCTGATGCCCGCGCGTCGCCGCCTGGCGCGTTGCTCCCGGCCAAATCGCTCGCGCGCCCCCGCCCGAGCCGATCGGAAAATCGACTTCCCCGGGCCGGCTGCGGCCGATCTGCCGAAGATCCGCTGCGCCTTGGAGATCGGCTCGAACCGGTCGTCGAAGTTGCCCACCGTCTCGGAGGCGCCGAGAAACAGGATGCCGCCCTCGCTGCAGTGCGAAATGGAACAGCAGAAGAACCTTCTGCCTGCGCTTCGGGGCGCAAATAGATGAGCAGGTTGCGGCAGGAGACCAGGTCGAGGCGCGAGAACGGCGGATCGGCCAGTACATCCTGCACGGTGAAGACCACCGCCCCGCGCAGCTCGGGCACTACCCGGTAGCCGTGATCCTCCTTGGTAAAGAAGCGGGCGAGCCGCGCCGGCGATACATCCGCCGCGATCGATTCCGGATAGAGTCCGTTGCGGGCGATCGCCACCGCATCATCGTCGACGTCGGAGGCGAAGACCTGCAGCTTGATGTTTCGCTTCGCCGCCGCGATCTCCTCGAGAAAGAGCATGGCGATGGAATAGGTCTCCTCGCCGGTGCTGCAGCCGGCCACCCAGATCCGCAGCGGCCGATCCGACGGCTGCCGGCGGACGAGTTCGGGGATGACCTTCTCCGCCAGAAACTCGAACGCCTTGGGTCGCGGAAGAAGCTGGTGACGTTGATCAGCAGGTCCTTGGCGAGGAGCTCGATCTCGCCGGATTCTTCCGCAGCAGATCGAGATACCGGCCATGTCGTTGATCCGGCCAGCGCCATGCGCCGCTCGATCCGGCGCACCAGCGTGCCCGGCTTGTAGAGCGCGAAATCGTGCGAGGTCCTGGTGCGCAGGAGATCGATGATCTCGGCCAACTGACCGGAGCATGATCGCTCCGGCGCCAGATCCCTCGGCGCGCCGGCGTATTTGGCGAGGACCGCGGGGATCTTCGCGACCGGGAGCACGAGGTCCACGGCGCCGGTCAGGATCGCGCTGCGCGGCATGCCGTCATATTCGGCCTCGTCCGGATCCTGCACGATGACGAGCCCGCCCTTCTCCTTGACCGCCTTCAGCCCAGGCTGCCGTCGGCGCCGGTGCCCGAGAGGACCACGCAGATCGCGCGCTCGCCGAGTTCTTCGGCCAGCGAGCGCAGGAAGAAGTCGAACGGCATGCGCGCGCCGTGGCGCTCGCGCGGTTCGACAGTCGCAGCGCGCCGTCGCGGATCGAGAGATAGGCGCCCGGCGGAATGACATAGACATGGTCGGGCTCGAGCGGCATGCCGTCCGCCGCCTGCTGCACCGGCATCGGCGTATGCCCGGCCAGCAGATCGACCATCATGCTCGCATGCGTCGGATCGAGATGCTGGATCAGGATGAACGCCATGCCGGTGTCGCCGGGGAGCGCATCGAACAGCCTGCGGACGGCTTCGAGCCCGCCGGCCGAGGCGCCGAGCCCGACCACCGGAAAACTATCAGCCGCATGCGCCGCACCGCGCTGCGGCGATGAACGGCGGCGCGGCCGCGCGCAGCCGCTTTGGCCTGACGCGGACGCTGTCCTTTCATGGCAATGCACGTTCCTTCGGCATCCCACACGGACGTTGTTCAGCAACCGACATGCGATACATCAAACCTCGCTGGAGAGCGCACATCAGCCTCCGGCTGGCCTTGATTGTACGCCCGCCGAGGGATGTTGTCGGTAACCTACATTACCGATCCGGTGCGGGCTCGCTTTTATGCGTATGTTTTGGGAAGGTGAAAGGCGATGCGCGCCCGGACCAACCGATAACATTCACAAGATGCCGCCACGAGGCCCTGCCGATCGAGTATCGAGACTTGCCGCCGGCCGCGCGCAATCAAACCGGCATGTTCCATCTCCCGGGCAGCATTGGTGACGGTTGGCCGCTGGACACCCAGCATTTCGGCGAGCAGACTCTGGGTGATCTGCAGTGCGTCGTCGTCACCGCGGTCACGCATCATCAGCAGCAACGCGCCAGCCGCTGCTTGAGACTGTGCGCCCCGTTGCATGCTACCGACACCAGAACCTGCTCAAGAAAGG
>CAWEEA010000002.1:0-1377988 GCA_963807985.1 uncultured Alphaproteobacteria bacterium | reverse complement strand
TAAACGGGCCCCGCAGGGACGGGGGTACTGAAAAATCACCTCTCCTCCCGGAACCGCGGACGATTTTCGGATATCGGGCTGGCTTGCGGTTGTGCCCCGGCGCCGCTCGACGCGGCTGGGAGCGTGTTCGTATATCTTCCGATGAGGGGCCTGCGGCTGCTTACAAGCCGGACGAACGCACCGATTAGGCTGTTCGACCTTGCTGCTCATGAGATAATCGTCGTTCGGTGCGAGTGCGGCCGGATCACCGAATACGGGCGGGTGTTGCTAACAGCGTCATCATAGGATAAGGCGCTCGTCGGGGAAGGATATCATCGGTGCAGTCTTGCAGGTCCGGCGACTGATGGATATCGGGTGCTAGTGAGAAAGTCGGGCACGCCCTTCAAACGCGGCAGCGGCTTGCATGGCTGACAGGGTTGCCGCAGCCGTCCGCTCCCGGATGATGGCCGCCGTGCGGGGCAAGAACACACGCCCCGAATTGGCGGTGCGGTCGGCGTTGTTTCGTGCCGGATACCGATACCGGCTGCATCGTCGGGATCTTCCGGGTTCGCCCGACATCGTGCTGCCCCGCTATCGCGTCGCCGTATTCGTCCACGGATGCTTCTGGCACGGTCACGACTGCCCGCGCGGCCGCCGGCCGGCCTCGAATGTGGAGTTCTGGAACACCAAACTTGAGGGGAACGTGGCGCGCGACCGTGCTAGCCGTGCCGCTCTTGAGGCGGCCGGCTGGACCGTTGCGGTCATTTGGCAATGCTCCGCGGCGCACGACACCGAACACCTGTTGCGGCGACTTGCAGACTCGCTCACGCGCGGCGCGACTTGGCGATCAGCGAGTTGGAGAGATAGTCGGCGAAAAACCCGGCGAGTTTCGGCGGCACCGCATTACCGATCATGCGAGCCACTGGCTCGATCTCGTCGTCGGGGTAAAACACGTAGTCGTCCGGGAACGATTGCAGGATGGCCGCTTCACGCAGCGACAATGCGCGCACCTGGTCCGGATCGTAGTGCCCGAACCGTCCGTTCGAGATGCTATGGCATTTCGTAGTGATCGTGGGCGACGGCCGGTCCGGATACATCCGCGTATAGACATCCGAGAAACAGCGATCCCGCAGTTTGCGATTCACGTCCCGGTGGCAACGCAATGAAAGATCTCCGTGATCCGTCGTTTCCATGTAGCTTTCCAGATAGGCGTTCGACTCTCCCGGTTTGGCAGACGAAAGCCGTTTGAAATTAATTTCCGACAGTGCGCGTGTTCGGTGATTGGGCACGGTCGCGTGCGCGGCTCCGGCGGCGATCGGAGGCAAATGGCCGATCGCCTGCGCCACCGACACCATGGTCGCGTTCGGGTCCGCTTCGGGGACCAGAAGCTCTTGCTGCAGGAGGTCGGCGAAGCGCCCCGCGCGGACCAGCTCCGCCGCGCGCCCATCAGAATCGACCGCTTACGGAACTGGGGGATGCCGAAGCGCGAGGTGCAGACGATCTGTGATCCTGTCGCGTAATCCAGGCGTTCGAGGTCCTTACGGAATCGTTCCCCATACACCGCCGTATTTGGGATCGCCGATGCCCGCCACGTTCTCCGACAGCACCAGCTCGGGCTCGTATTTACGGACGAAGCGGCATGCCTCCCGCAGGAGATTCATGTCGCGCGCACGCCGCTCGATCCGCTTGTCGCTCATCTGCTTGCGGGCGAGCCGGGTGAAAGGCTGGCAGGGCGCGCAGATCGCGAACAGCAGCGGGACACTCCGGGCCTTGCGCCGGTAGTAGGCGATCATCTCGTCTAGTTCGCGGAATAGATGCGCGCTGCTGCCCGGCCGGATAGTCCGGCCGCCGCGGAAAGATGTCGTAGTGCAGGAACCGCGCAGGGCTGTAGTCGACGCACGCGTTCATATTATTTTCGACATAAGTCCGCTCGCACCGGGCATCCTTGTCGATCCCGGCGATGATGTATCCGCCGGCATCGATCAGCCCCCGCGTCGTGCCCCCGGCACCGCAAAAAAATCGATCCGCCAGAAACTTGGGCCCGCGGCGGCCACGTCCTCAGTTCGCGGGCCGTCTTCATCGCCGCCGCGTCGTCGCCATTGCCCATGACCTCCCTTTGATCCGCTCGCAAATCCCGCTCGGTGAAGACCCGCCAATTGTTCTGGTCGCGCCGCACGTCGGCTGATCCGCTTCTGCGCGAACCATCGCAGCAGCGTCGGCTTGGAGACGCCGAGCTTTTTCGCCGCCTCCGCCGTCCCGTAAGTGGCCTGCCGCCTCGCCATCCGAATCAAGTCCCGATGACTATAGTCGAGTATACTCGCGCACTGAGGCCAGCCAACTATATCTGGGGCTGCGCCAAGCGCAGCCGGCAATATCTGGTTTCTGTACACGCCAAAGCCCTCGCAAACGTCGTGTATGTCGCATGGCTACCGCACAGAAAAATTATTGCGTCGTACATGAGTGAAATATACGAGAACCCATGCGTGCCATACGGCATGGGAGAAACAGGTGCGGAACGGTGACCGCGATAAATTCGTAGATTTGGCGAAAAAGCGGGTGTCTAAGGCCATGAAGGACATCCAGCTCGTCGGCAACCTCTCGAATCGATCCAATTACGATTACACAGAAGAGGACGTGGCGAAGATCATGAAGGCCTTGTCCGACGAGATATCGGCCTGCCGTCGGAAAATTCGATGTCGCCCTGAAGAACAAGTCTAAAACAACTTTCGAACTGGAATAGGCGGTGGCGAGCAAATTTGACGCCGGCACTGTGTGCCGGAAACTTCTCGATGCGGAATCCGAAGCGGCCGTTCAAGCCGTCATCGATGAAATTCCCGAAATGCACGATCGGAAGAACTGGCGTCCGCTCGATGGCCGTGAGACCAACTTCAACGTCACGTCCAATCAGGCTTCGGACGGCGGCAAGGCCCTGACCGAGCTGATGACGAACATGGTCGACGCCGTGCTGATGAAGCACGCGCTTCTAAGGGAATCAACCCGAGGGGGAATGACGCGCCCCCGACCATGCACCAGGCGGTCGATCGGCTCATCAAGCCGCTGCACGGCGGCAAGCTCACCAATCTCGATCCGAACGACCCTTGGCTGCGCCAGTTTGCGCAGTCCAACCTGGTCATCGGCGTAACCGGGGCCAGGACCAGGCGCACCGGCCTACCCTGCTACACCTTTGTCGATAACGGCGAAGGCCAGAACCCGGACGCGTTCGAGAGCACCTTTCTGTCGCTCAGCTCCGGCAACAAGTAGGACATCCCCTTCGTCCAGGGGAAATACAACATGGGCTCCTCCGGGGTTCTGAGCTACTGCGGCCAGAGGTGGTTCAAGCTGATCGTCTCGCGGCGCTATGACGGCAAGGGGCCATGGGCCTTTACGCTCCTGCGCAAAAGACCGGGCGGCGGTATGCCGGTCGCCGAATATTTCGTGCTGCCCGGCGGCAAGATCCCGACCTTCGAGGAGGACGCCCTTTTCCCGTTCATGAAAAGGAGACGGGAAGCGGTACGACGGCGTGCACCTGAACACCGGCACCGTCATCAAGCTCTACGACTACCAGATCGGCTCCCGTTTCTCCGGCGGTTTCCGAGGGTCCCGCGAGGCTCTCAACGAGAACCTGGTCGAGACCATTCTCCCCTTCCGCATACTGGATTTCCGCCAGACGCCCGACCCGAAGCGCGGCGGCGATCGCGCCGAAGGTATCGACCCGCGCGGGTTCTGCGGCATGGAATTCCTGCTGCTGCGGTCGCACCGCGAGGGCGATAACGACGAGGACGAGGACGAAGCGGCCGGCACCGGCCGCATCGCGGTCGGCGAGCATCAAGAGCCAGGAACTCGGCGCTATCGAGATTTCCGCAATTCGTCTGAAACGCAAACTGCCGGGATGGCTCAATGTCTCGAACAATCGCGTCTTCCACGCGGTCAACGGTCAGGTGCAGTTCAAGCAGACCCGCGGCTATCTCTCGACGACCTGCGGTTTTCCTGCGCTCAAGGATCGGGTCGTCGTCATCATCGACGCGAGCAACCTCACGTTCGACGCCCACAACGAGATTTGGAAAGGCGACCGCGAACATGTGCGCGATACGATCGTGGGCGAACGCTACAAGGATGCTGTGACAGCCGTCATCAAGGAATCGAAGGCTCTTCAAGACCTGCAGAACGAGGTTGCCCTCGAGGAGCTGCAACAAGCGGTAAACTCCGAGACGCAACGACCTCTTTCAGAAGCTGGTCAACTCCGATCGCAACCTTGCGGCCCTTGCTGGCCAGCCGCGATCCCGGTCATCACCCTCCCGTCCGCGGGCGGGGCGGGAAGCGGTAGCGACCCGGGGCACGGCGAGTTCGTGGGCAAATACAGCCCGACACGCCTCAAGTTCGACGGACAACATTCAGGAGAAGGGCGTTCACCTCCCCATCAACCGCACACGGCCCGTGGTCGCCCGCACCGATGCCGAGAACGGCTATTTGCAGCGCACCGACAACAGGGGGCGCTTGCTCATCGACCAGCAAATCTATGACCGCTTCGGCATCCGCACACAGCTCCACGGCGGTCGTCTGACTCTCTATCTCGATCCGTCGAGCATGCGCTCAATGTGGGCGACAGGTTCGTGCTCAAGATCGGTCTGCAAGACGACGCCATGCCGCAACCCGTTACCGACGAGGTGACGGTACGGGTCGTGGATCTCGAGAAAGAGCCCAAGAGGGGAAAAGAAGGCCGCGATCCAACCAAAAGCCGCCGCGAAAGGCAGCAAGGAAGGCGACGGCGAATCAGGTCCGACCCGTGGGCTGCCGCAGTTCGTGCTGCTGACCAGGGACGGCCGTCAAGATCGGCAACGAGGACACCCAGCCCTGGCCGGACAACTTCACCGAGCTCGACGGCGGCGAGATCGATGACTTCGGCGAGAACGGCACTCTCTACAAGATCAATTACGACAACTCCTACCATGTGAAATATCGCTTTGGCGCACGCGGAGACATCGCGCGCGACGTGGTGACGGAGAAATACATCCTCGGCATGCGGATCCTGATGCTGGGCTATGAACACGCTCCGCGCACCATCAAGGAACTGAAAGGCGACCAATTGAACGGCATCGCGGAGTACCAGGATGATTTCCGCCGCATGGCCGCCCGCGGCGCGGCCGCGACCGTGCTGGCCCTGGCCGAGAATCTGCCGAAGATCGTCGATAGGTCGTCCGTGACCTCTGGCCAGGATGTCGAATGACCCGCCGGTGCGGCCTCGTAGCAATTTCCTTGTTCAAATACTCCGGGGAGCGTCAAGCGCGGCACCCCTCGCTACGATAATGTGCACGTCCGTTGTCAACGGCGGCGGAAAACCGGGCCACATGCCGGCGCCAGAGTGGGTCAGTTCAGCGCGGCGTTTTCTGACGGTCGGGCAGGGGTGAGCGCCCTGGCACGCGCGCTCCCGAGATAGCTGGCGTGTGCCAGGGCGCTCTGGCCCGTCAGAACCAATCTTTACGGTCGAGCTTCTGCCGCGGCCTGGGTCCTACGGGTACGGGCCTGGCCGAGGCGATAGCTGTCGCCGTTCATCTCGAGGATGCTGACATGATGTGTCAGCCTGTCGAGCAGCGCGCCGGTCAGGCGCTCGGAGCCGAAGGTCTCGGTCCACTCGTCGAAGGGCAGATTGCTGGTAATCAGGGTGGCGCCGCGTTCATAGCGTTGTGAGATCAGCTCGAACAGCAACTCGGCGCCGGTTTTGCTGAGGGGCACGAACCCCAGTTCGTCGATGATCAGCAGCTTGTGGCCGACCAGCTGCTTTTGCAGGCGCAACAGCCGCCGCTCGTCTCGGGCCTCCATTAACTCATGGACCAAGGCGGCGGCGGTGATGAAGCCGACGGCGAGGCCCTTCTGACAGGCGGCCAGCCCCAGGCCCAGCGCGACATGGGTTTTGCCCGTGCCGCTCGGCCCGAGGGCGATGACGTTTTCCCGCCGCTCGATCCATTCGCAGCGGAGCCAGTTCCAGCACCTGCATCTTGTTGAGGCTGGGGATCGCCTTGAAGTCGAAGCTGTCCAGGCTTTTGACCGCGGGGAACTTCGCGGCCTTGATCCGGCGCTCGATCATCCGCCGTTCGCGGTCGATCAGTTCCAGTTCCACCAGCCGTGCAAGGAACTGAACATGGTTCAGTCCCTCGGCAGCGCACTGCTGGGCCACCTTGTCGAATTCCCGCAGGACGGTCGGCAGCTTCAGCGTCTTGAGGTGATAAGCCAAAAGAAGTTTGGGGGTGTCAGTCATGCGGCATCCCTCAACATCAGACACAGGTAACTGGCCGCCGAGGTCTTGCCGACAGTGGCGCGTGGTAGAGAGGGGTAGACGTTAAGGTCAAGCTTCGGTGGGCGTTTCTCCACCTGGCACAGCACGAGGTGCTTGATGGCGTCAAAACCTACCGCCCCCATGCGCAGCGCGGTTTTGACCGCAGCATGGAGGTCTTCCATCCCGAAGCTCTCCAGCAGGCGGAGAACCTGAACGTATTCCCGGCGGCCGGCCTTGATCATTCGCGCTTCCATCAGCCGCCGCAGGGTTTGGAATTCGGCGGGCAGGTCCCATTCGGCCAGCGGCGCCGCCTGATCCAGCGCGCCGATCTTATCAGGGGCAGGTAGTGGACCGGGTCGAAGATCATGTCCTCGCGATCATAGCACCGGGGATGGCGAGCAATGATCTCCCCGCCGCAGCCGATCACGACCTGATCGACATAGCCCCGTACCCAGACATCGCGATGGCCATAGGCGACAGGCACCGAATAATTGTTGGTCTGGTAGCGGACCAGCGACTGCGAACTCACCTATCCTGTCGCCTGTTCGCAGGAATCAAAGGGGGCCGGCGGTAGCTCTGACATCGCCTGCAGATCCCGCTGGAGCCGCTGTCCGATCGTCTCGGTATGGCCCCGCAGGATGTCCGCTTGACGCTTGCGGCATTGCTCCTCCAGCCAAGCATTGAAGTCGTCCCAGGACGCAAAACGCGGCAGCGGCACCATGAAGTTGCGCCGAGCCCAGCCGACCAGACCCTCGACGCTACCCTTGTCGTTGCCTTTGCCAGGACGGCCGTAGCGGTCTTGGATCAGGTAATGCGACAGGAACCCGCTGAAGAGGCGGGCGCGTTTGCGTGTGCCGTCCGCCAGGATGCGCGTCACCAGGCATCTGTCGTTGTCGTAAAGCACCGACAGCGGCACTCGGTCGAAGAAAGCAAAAGCATGAACGTGGCCGTCAACCCAAGCCTCTGCCGTTGCCGCTGGATAGGCCCGAATGTAACTCGCGTCGCTATGCAGCCGATCGAGCGCGAAGAAGTGGGCTTTCTGCTCGATCCCGCCGATCACTACCAGCGCTTCGCCGAAATCAGCCTGGGCATGGCCAGGGGCGTGGTGCAACGGGACAAACATCTCCCGCCTACGGCGCAGCTGATCGCGCACGTAATCCTTGACGATGGTGTAGCGCCGGTGAACCCGTGCTCGTTTCGAAGCCGATCAAAAACCCGCTTGGCCGTGTGACGCTGCTTGCGGTGCTGGCCAACGTCGTCGCTCAGCCACTGGTCGATGATCTCGGTGAACTCGTCCAGCTTCGGCCGCTTAATCGGCACCGTCCGGCGATATCCCGGCGGTACCGAAAAACTCAGCATCTTCTTCACGCTCTCGCGCGAAATCCCAAAGTGACGTGCCGCCTCGCGCCCACTCATCCCGTCCCGACAGGCAAGACGCACCTTCAGATACAGTTCCACGGTGAAAATGCCCCCGCCCTCCCTGCTGAAAGGAAGGGCAAAAGTGCCAGAGTTTTACTCCGCCAGCAGCGGGACTATCCCGCCGCTACCGTGGCAGACTTTTCCACCGCCGTTCTCACCTATTGACAAATCAGGATTAATGTGGCATAAAATTGCTATACTGACACCACGACGAGAAGATTCGGCGCCGTTAATCATGCGCCGCCCTTGACGGCTGTGATTTTATCGGGTCAGGCTCCTGATTCAGGGAACAAAGGCCCGATATATGGGTTCGACGATAGTAGGAGAGTATGGCGCGCTCTATCCCGTTGCCGGAGAAGCCGCCACGCGGGTGCGCATGTACTTGCCGAGCTGACGCGGACGACAACGTGCCAGGGAACATACAGCCAGGATACCTGCCTTACGCCTTGGCGACGGCTACCGCTTCCGATTGCGTGATAGCAAGCGGGCAAGCTAAGCGTGACGCAATCCACACCCTGGCCATGAAACCTAAACACGTCAAATGTGGATGCTCTGGGTAGAATGGAGTAAATCCCATGCCCGACCTTCGACCGGGTGATCTCGTAGTCCTGATCAGTGTGCCGCCCACACTAATGTCTGGGTTACCAGAAGAGGATCAAACCGCGATAAGTTCCGTTATAGGGAAACCTGTGACGTTCGCCGGTTTTTCCTACGGGCAAGCCGAGGTTGAGTTCAAAGACGGGCATGGCGACGAGCATACGATTTGGGTTGATGCTGATCGCATAAAGCCCGCTTAACCGACGATCGTCTCGCCTGTGACCTTCGCCGACCGGGCGTCTATCAGCGCAGCCACGTCATAGCCGCGTCTCGATGCCCGCCGCCATCGCGATGACACGCGAAGAGTCTTATGGACGCGGACGAAGTTATACCAAAGCGCGTACAGCGCGACCATGTGCGCATGGGTGACCAATGCGCTCAGCAAGAAGCTCGAAAAATCTCGTAAACCGGCGCATTGCCATCCGCATTGTGAGGTTCGCGCGCTCGACGTAGGACGGGCTATTGCGGATCGTTTTTCTGGGGACATTCGCCTGCGCGCGCTTGACCGCCGCGGCTTCCCAGTTCAGCCGCAGCGCTCTTAGCGCGATCGGTTTCGAGTTCCTCGGGTTCCTCGCCGATTGCGATCCGCATGACCTTGACGGCGTTGCCTATTACATCGGGCGGGGCGTTTCTCCCCCCGGATCCACGCGGCATTACCGGCTGACCTTTTCGCAGACGAGACGATCGCCACGGTAAAGGACGAACCTCTAAAGGCGCGGATCGTCGATTTTTGGTAAGCGGAGCCGGCTCCCCACGTTGCGCCGGGTGGCGGCGATGGGGTGAACCTGCCTGGTCTGATCGAGGCAGGGGGATGGTGTGCCAAGTAATTTGCCAATTGATGGGCACAGTTTCCGTCGCGTGGAAGTCCTGACAGGGACACCGCGACGGCGCCGTTGGAGCGTGGCGGAGAAGGTAGCGATTGTCGCGCAGAGCCAGGCGCCCGGTGCGCAGGCGAGCGAGATCGCGCTACGCTACGGGCTGCATCGCAACCAACTCTACGGCTGGCGGCGGGAGTTCGGATCGGGCGCGGTTGCCCATGCGATGGCCGAGGCCGGCATGCAAGGACCCGACTTCGTTCCGGTGGTGGCGGATGCCGGTTCTGGCGCGGTGGCGATCGAGATCGAGATCGGCAGCGCGATCGTGCGTGTCCGGGCGGGGGTCGATCTGGCCTTACTCGGCAAGGTGCTGCGGCTGTTGAAGGCGATAAAATGATCCCCGCCCTGTCCGGTACACCGCCGGCGGGGGTGCGCGTGCTGATCGCGACGCGCCCGGTCGACTTCCGTCGCGGCGCCGATGGCCTGGCGGCGACGGTGCAATCGGTGCTGCGGCAGGACCCGTTCAGCGGGACGATCTTCGTGTTCCGCTCGAAGCGGGCGGACCGGGTGAAGATGCTGGTCTATGACGGGACCGGCCTGGTGCTGATCTGGAAGAGGCTGGAGGGCGCCAAGTTCAAATGGCCGGCGATCAGCGACGGGGTGATGCGGCTGTCGGCGGCGCAATTGGCGGCGTTGTTCGAGGGGCTCGATTGGCGACGGGTGTACGCCCCAAGGATCAGACGGCCGCAGGTGGCCGGTTGAGCGCCCGCCACTGTCTTGATCAGAGGCCTGCGTCACGTTGACTCACCTTGAGGTTGAGGATCGCATAGCGCTGGCGACATGAGATAATTCCGGCCGTGACGACGCCCGACACCCTTCCCGACGATCTTACTGCGCTGCGCGCCCTGGTGCTGACGGCCTGGGCGGAGCGCGACGCCGAGCGGGCCGAGAAGGGGCGACTGATCGAAGAACGCGATCAGCTCGCCGGCCAGAACGACCGGCTGCGCCACCTGCTTCGCCAATTGCAGCGGATGCAGTTCGGCCAGCGCTCGGAAAAGCTCGATCCTGACCAGTTCAATCTGGGCTTGGAAGACCTCGAACAGGCGATCGCTGCCGGCGAAGCCGAACAGGAGAAGGCCGATCCGGCGCTGCGCCAAGCCCGTTCGGAGAAGCGGCGCGCCGGCCGCGGGGCGCTGCCGGAGCACCTGCCGCGGGTCGAAATCGTCATCGAACCGGAAGACACCGCCTGCCCGTGCTGCGGCGGCATGATGCATGTGATCGGCGAAGATCGCTCGCAGCGGCTCGACGTCATCCCCGCGCAATACCAGGTGATCGTCACCCGCCGGCCGAAATACGCCTGCCGCGCCTGCCAGGAAGCGGTGGTGCAGGCGCCGGCGCCGGCGCGGCTGATCGAAGGTGGCCTGCCGACCGAGCGGCTGGTCGCCCATGTCGTCGTGGCCAAGTACGCCGATCACTGCCCGCTCTATCGCCAGGCCCAGATCCTGGCTCGGCAAGGCATCGCGATCGATCGGGCGACACTGGCATTCTGGGCCGGCTACGCAGCAGCCGAGATCAAACCCGTGTGGCGGCTGATGCGCGCGGAACTGCTGTCCTCGACCAAGCTGTTCGTCGATGAGACGACGGCGCCGGTGCTCGACCCCGGACGGGGGCGCACCAAGAGGGGATACTTCTGGGTGCTCGCCCGCGACGACCGACCGTGGCAAGGCGGGGCGCCGCCGGCGGTGGTGTACAGCTATGCGCCGGGGCGCGGCGGCGATCACGCCGCGGCATTGCTGCAGGGCTATACCGGTGTGCTGCAAACCGACGGCTATGCCGCCTACCTCAATCTTGCTGATCCCAAGCGCGCCGGCGGGCCGGCCACGCTCGCGTTCTGTTGGGCACATTGGCGCCGGCAGTGGTTCGACCTTGCCAAATCGCCACCGGCGCCGATCGCCACCGAGGCCCTGAAGCGGATCGCCGAACTCTACCAGATCGAAGCCGAGATCCGCGGCAACAGCGCCGACGAGCGCCGGGCGGTGCGACAGCGGAAGACCAAGCCGCTCGCCGATGCGCTGAAGACCTGGCTCGAGAAGACGCTGGCCCAGGTTGCCGGCGGCTCATCGGTGGCCAACGCGATCCGCTATGCGCTCAACCGCTGGGACGGGCTGCTGCGGTTCCTCGATGACGGCCGCATCGAGATCAACTCCAACACCGTCGAGCGCGCAATGCGCCCGATTGCTCTGAACCGAAAAAACGCGTTATTCGCCGGCAGCGACCAAGGCGCGGAAAACTGGGCGATGCTGGCCTCGCTGATTGAGACCTGCAAGCTGCACAGCGTCAATCCGCAAGCCTATCTGACCGATGTCCTGACCAAGCTCGTCAACAACTGGCCCAATAGCCGGCTCGCCGAACTCACGCCTTGGGGCTGGGCTGCCGCACACTGATCCCGGCGGCGGCGGTCAACAAAACCGGCGCGTCAAGGGGTTCAGCTAGTGGCCACGGCTTATCGCTTACGATTTTTGGGATTGGTCTGCGCTTTCAAATTCTGCCACAAGCTCGTCATAGAATTTCTGCGCCATCGCCTCGGCGGCTACGTCGTCCGGCGCGAAAATTGATCGTGTTTGGTGCAGCCGCTCGCCCGGCAGATAGATGCGCATTAGATATTCAATCATATCGCCCCCAACCAACTGCTTTCCGCTAAGCATGGCGGCCGGTGCCGAGCTGGTGCGACCCGCGTCAAGCCTGTTACAATTCAAACTGAGACACTACCGTAGGCTTCGACTTATTTCGGGTCTTTGTACACACATTCGGCGAAGGTTTCCTCCGCCGGGATCGGCTTCCTGCTCATGTCACCCTCCTTTGCACGTTGCCGTACCGACTCCTCCCTGCAAAGGCCACCAAGTAACACTCAACGACGGCGAAGAGGGGGGCGGCGATAGGGCCTCGGCGTCGCGAATTTTGGTCGATCAGCTTCGAGCTGTTCCAGTCGGGCCCGTTGCAGCGCCGCCGCTTCCTGCCGGCGGCCGTCCTTCTGCCAGGTTTCCGCAAGTTCTCTCGGCGTCAAGACGGGCGTGACCGGCTCTGGCGGCCGCACTTCGGGCGCCGCGACGGCCTCCTGTGGCCGCACGCCGTGCTCGTTCCGGATCGCGGCCAATTGCTCGTCGCGGGTAGGCGGCACTAGGCGCAGCAACTCGAAAACCTGCCGCATCTGTAAGCGCGGCGCCGTGCCGTACCCGTTGCGGATGAGGCGGCGCGCTTTGTCGATCACTTTGTCGCCGGTCTTCGGCACTCGCTGCGGCGAACCCTTCTTTTTGCCGCAAGGAAATTTGTCGATCAGGCCCGCTTTCTTAAGCGCGCGCACACCCTCGAGCCAGCGGGCGCGGCCGGCCTGCATTCCTGCTAGCGTGTTCGCCATTCCCTGCACGGTCTTTGGCCCGGTGGCCATGCCGCCATGAAAGCGGCAGCGGGTACGGCCTGGCACGCACTGACGCCGGCAGAAGCCGGGGCCGCTCGATCGCCTGGCGCCACATTCTCGCTTCATCCCTCACCTTTCTGGATCATGTCACCGACTAGGGAACCATGATACCAGCCCTATCTGACGACCGCCTTGGGCCGATTGCCGTCATCATTGGTAAGAGGGAAGGCGTCTGCGCACTAAGTCGTGAGGACTGCTCCAAGTCCCGTCCTGCTATTTTCCTTCCGGGAAATTGAATGTTTCTCGAGGAGGCTTGGCCATGGAACGCAGAAAAGCGTCCGATTTTCCACAAGAGCTGATCTACCTGCTCAACGGCTATGTGCATGGCGGGATAAGCCGACGTCAATTTTTGAGCCGAGCGGAGAAATATGCGGTTGGGGGCGTGACCGCGGCGGCGCTCTTTCAGATGTTGAGGCCAAATTACGCCTGGGCCATTCAGGTGCCGCCGGACGACAACCGGATCAAGTCGGAGACGGTGACGGTGCCCTCGCCGCACGGCAACGGAACCGTCAAGGGCTACCTGGTGCGCCCGGCCACCGCGGATAAGCTACCGGCCATCATCGTCATTCACGAGAATCGCGGTCTCAACCCGTACATCGAGGATGTAGCGCGGCGGCTTGCGGTGGCCAATTTCATTGCCTTCGCTCCCGACGGGTTAACGTCACTGGGGGGTTATCCGGGTGACGAGGAGAAAGCAGCGGCGCTGTTCCGCCAACTCGACCGGGCCAAGCTGATGGAAGATTTCCTCGCCTCGGCGGCGTGGTTGAAATCGCGCCCCGATTGCACTGGCAAGCTCGGCGCCATTGGCTTCTGTTACGGGGGCGGTGTAGTTAATCAGTTGGCGGTGAAGTTGGGTTCAGATCTAGCCGCCGCCGTGCCATTTTACGGGGCACAGCCGAGCGCCGAGGACACGGCGAAGATCAAAGCGCCGCCTCAATGCGCAATACGGCGAGCTCGATACCCGCATCACCAGCGGATGGGTCGCGTTCGACGCCGCGCTCACCGAAGCCAAGGTTCCCCATGAAGGCCATGTCTACAAGGGAGCCAACCATGGCTTTCACAACGACACGACACCGCGTTACGACGAAGCCGCCGCGAAGGAGGCTTGGCAACACGCGCTTGATTGGTTCAACAAGTATCTGAGGGCCTAAGTCGTGGCGGGCGTTGGCGCTGTTCGAGCGGCGTGGGAACCGCATTCGCGGATCATGGTTGGTCGCCTGTACATGCAGCGGTTTCCTGCCAGGTGGAGCCCCACAGTGCCGGTGGCACTCGTTCGGGGCTTGGCCTAAATATTGGAAGCAGTCGGCGGCCTCCAATTGCTCATCCGACCTCCTTTTATCTTTTATGGTGAAACAGCGGTCGGTATTTGTGTTACATGCCTTGCCGAGGATTTCTTCCGTATTCGAAAGAAGGCACTTGGCGGTTCTCTACTGCTTCGTTTCCCTTTATTTGGCGTTTGCCGGCAGCGGTCCCGCGGCCGCAAACAGCTTGGTGGCCGGAGGGCAGGGATTACGCGGTACAGCTGATATTGAGACCTGCCTCAGGCGGGACGGTTTGACCGACGCTGCTGGAATGTTCGGCGGAAGAGCGTCCGGGTGACGGCGGCGGGCTGGTCATGATACTGGTTGATACAGCTTCGGGCACGGGAGGAAAGGCCATGGCGGTTCGGCTCGTCGTCACGTTCCACGCGGCGCCCGGCAAGGGCGCCGAACTCGCGCAGGCGATGAAGGCGCGCTGCGAGGTCTCGCGGCAGGATGCCGGCTGCGAACAGTTCGAGGTGTTCCAGAGCGTCTCCGATCCCGACGAGCTGGTCCTGCTCGAATTGTGGAAGGACCAGGCCGCGCTTGACGCCCACGCCAAACTGCAGGCGCAGCGCCCGCCTTTGCCCGAGGGGCTGCGGCTCGGCGCCGGCGAGCGCGAGGACTATACCTACAACCGCACCCGCTGAACCGGGAGGCGCCAAAATGCAGGTCTCGTACTTCGAAACCGGCCGCTACTACGCGCCCTCGAACCTGCCGCGGCAATGGCCGATGCCGGCCGGCGCCTATGACCGGGAGGCGGGCTTGCGCGCCTTTCACGGCATGGTCGAGCGCAGCCGATATGTCGAGGAACTGGGGTTCGACTGGGTCAGCGTCTCCGAGCACCATTATTCGCCGCGCATCTTGACCCCGTCGCTGCCGCTCGCCGCGGCCTACATCGCCTCCCACGTGCACAACATCAAGATCGCGTTGCTCGGACCGATTGTGCCGCAGAGCAACCCGGTACTGCTCGCCGAGGAAATGGCGATGCTCGACACGATGGCCGACGGGCGGCTGATTGTCGGGATGCTGCGCGGCACCTCGAACGAGATGATGACCTACGACCTCAACCCGGCGGAATCGCGCGAGCGCACCGACGAGGGCATGGAGCTGATCCTGCGTGCCTGGAGAGAACCGCAGCCCTTCGCCTGGCAGGGCAGGCATTTCCATTACCGCACCGTTTCGGTGTGGCCAAAGCCGCTGCAGCAGCCGCTGCCGCCGATCTATGCCCTCGGCACCAGCCGCGAGGCCAGCGACTTCGCGGCGCGTAACCATGTCGGTCTCGGTGTGTCGTTCGGCCCGTTCGACGCGATGGGCAGGGTGACCGGCTACTACAAGCAAGAGTGCGCGCGCCATGGCTGGCAGCCGGAGCCGCACCAGATCATCTACCGCGCCAACATCCTGATCGCCGAGACCGACGAGAAGGCGCAGCAGGCGTTGGCACAGTACCCGCGGGAGGCAGTTTTCCCGCTGAAGGACGGGGTCGCCGCCGGGCTGCTGGAACTCGACCAGCGCAACGTCGCCGGCGAGGGGCGGCGGCCGGCCAATGTCAACCGGGCGCTGCCGATCAACTTCTGCGGCGGGCCGGACGAGATCGTCGCGCAATTGAAAGCAGGCCCGCGAACAGATCGGCTGCGGCGTCGTCGATCTGTCGTTCCAGACCCCCGGCTCGGAACATCCCGACCAGTTGATGGAAGCGCTCGAACTGTTCGGCAAGAAGGTGCTGCCGCACATCCGCGACATCTGAAAATAAAAGAAGCGGCAAATAGCAGCCGGATTCCGCGCGGAATCGCGACAGGCAGAGAAACCGCCGCGGAGGCATCTTCACCGCTCCCACAGCCGATGACTAACCTACTCTCTATTCATGGTTCGCCCCGCTTGAGGTGAATCCAGCATCCGTTCTATGGCGTAGCCCGTAGCCCCGACCATCTACGGCCAGACACTCGCGGCCAATGCGTATGAGCGGGGTGAGGGGCCGCAATTATAAAAGCCTAACTCGTCCCCTAGAGGCACCGAACGCAATCGCGCACACCGTTAACCTTTGGACGCCCGACCATCCACTAACAGCGTGTAGCGGGCAAGAAGCGAGGGGGTGGCCGACTATCTAGGCGACAGCCGGTAGCGCAGGAAATCGGTGAGCGACGGCGGGAGGTCCAACAGCTTTATCAGCGCGTCGGTGTCGAGTGAGACGAGGATTGAACCCAGCACCGCAGTGAGGGCGCCGACGAGGACGGCGGCGTTCATCACCTCGTAGTCGCGGTTGATGCATTGTGACAGGAACAGCCGGAAAACTAGAGAGAGCTGGAGGATCGGCGTCACCACCATCAGCGGCGCTACGGCAAGCGAGGAGTAGACGAAGGCCTGGGAAATGGCGACCAGCACGGCCGAGGAAAGAAACCACGGCAGATTTTCACTGCTCATACCCCTGATTTCGTTCCAGGAGCCTGGCTTGAACAGGATCAGCGAGAATAACAGCGTCGCCGCCGCATAGGCAAGGCAACCCGCGGCCGCAGTGCCGGCACCGGGCGCGCTCAGGAAGGCCTGGCGGGCCATCAGCGGTGAGCTGCCATAGCACATCGCCGCGCCGAGGGCGAAGAGATAGCCCGAGAACGCGCGGGGCCGGAAAGCCGGTCCTGGCGCGGCCTGCTTCTGCTGCGAAGGCACGGCTCCGAAGGGCGTCGGCCCCGGCAGCGCCGCCGACGTCTTCTTGGTTTTGCTCTGGGTGACCAAGGAGCCGCCGAGCATCAATACCGAGCCGATGACCTGCAGCATAGTGAATTTCTCGTGCAGCATCGCGACCGCCAGCATCATCGCGAATGGCACCTGCAGCTGGACTACCGGAGCGGCAAGGTTGACGCCCATCAGCTGGTTGGATTTGTAGTTGCAGTAGCGGCCAAGCACGAAATGCACGATACCCTGGCCCGCCAGCCAGGCGAGCGCCCCCGACGGGAACACCACGAGCTGGCTCAGCTCGCCAAAGACGACGGTCATGACCAGGAAGAAAAGGCCACCGATCGGCACCGTCATGGCCATGCCTTGCAGCACGGTACCCGTCACCACCCCTCGGCGCATCGCCACATTGTTCAGCGCGAAGGTGAACGCGCCGAGGGCAGCGTAAAGGATACCGAGCAAGAGACGTTCCTCCCCCATGGGGCCGATGCCGGCCCGATCATTCGCCAGTTGGTCCCACCGCATGGAGTCGTGCAGCGTCGTCAATCGCTTCCGACGCGAGTTGCTGGCAGTCGCCATGGCGCTATTCTTGGATTAGCGGGGGATCGCGGCAAGCGGCTGCCTTGGGGGCATGAAGGCGGTTCGCGCCGCCGAGCCTGAGCGCCGGCTTATGAGTTCAGAAAGGAGACCATCGCCGGGACGCACGGGAATGAGCGAGACGCGCCGATTGTGTTGAAAAACGGCGCGGCGGACGCGGTATAATCTCGCATCACGGCGGCTGGGGGGTAGTCGATGATGGGGGAACGGCAAGTGCATCAGGGCGCATTATTTTACGAGTTTTCGCTCGAACGGCATGTGCCGGCGGAACACCTGCTGCGCTCAGTCGACCGGTTTGTCGAACTCGATCGGGTGCGGAGCGAACTGGCGCCGTTTTACAGCGAGGCGGGTCGGCCTTCTGTTGATCCGGAGCTGATGATCCGGATGCTGATCGTCGGCTACTGCTTCGGCATCCGCTCGGAACGACGATTGTGCGAGGAGGTCCACCTGAACCTCGCCTACCGCTGGTTCTGCCGGCTCGGGCTCGACGGCGCGGTGCCGGACCATTCGACCTTCTCGAAAAACCGGCACGGCCGTTTCCGCGACAGCGATCTGCTGCGTAAGGTGTTCGAGACGACCGTACAGCGCTGCATCGCCGAGGGCCTGGTCGGCGGCGAGGGGTTCGCGGTCGATGCCAGCATGATCAAGGCCGATGCCAACCGGCAGCGCAGCGTACCGGGCAGCGAGTGGCAGGCCCCCGAGGCGGCAAACCATGCGGTGCGGGAATATCTGGCGGTTCTCGACGATGCCGCGTTCGGTGCGGCAACGCCGGTCGTGCCGAAGTTCGTCTCGCCCGCGGACCCGGCTGCACGCTGGACGGGAGCCAATGGTGGGCTGGCCTTTTTCGCCTACTGCACCAACTACCTGATCGACCTGAAGAGCGCCGTCATCGTCGATGTCGAGGCAACCACCGCCGTGCGGCAGGCCGAGGTGACGGCGCAGCAGCGGATGATTGATCGTACGCAGGAGCGTTTCGGTCTGTGGCCTGAGCGGCTGACGGCCGACACCGCCTATGGTTCGGCCGAGAACCTCGCTTGGCTGGTGCATGAGCGCGGTATCGAGCCGCACATTCCGGTGTTCGACAAATCTCAGCGCACCGACGGCACCTTCTCGCGTGACGACTTCACCTATGACCACGAGCGCGACTGCTACATCTGCCCTGCTGGGAAGGAACTCCGGCAGCGCCACAAAATCTATCGCGTGCCGCGCCCATTCGTCGACGAGAACGGCATGATGCGCTATCGCGCCAGCAAGCTGGATTGCGAGGGCTGCCCGCTGAAGCCGCGGTGCTGTCCGAATGCGCCCGCCCGCAAGATCCTGCGTTCCATCCATGAAGGCGCTCGCGATATGGCGCGCGACATCGCCACCACCGAGGCCTATGTCACCTCAAGGCGCGAACGCAAAAAGATCGAGATGCTGTTTGCCCATCTCAAACGCATCTTGAGGCTCGACCGGCTGCGATTACGAGGACCGAACGGCGCCCGCGACGAGTTCCATCTCGCCGCCACCGCCCAAAACCTCCGCAAACTTGCCATGCTGATCCCGACGCCCGCGGCGACCTCAGCCGCCTGAGGCGCGGCACCCACCATCCACGCCCTTCCGGCCCTTCCAACTGTACGCCATTGCCACCACGATTATTTCAGACCCGACTTTTTCAACGATATCCGCCGATTCCGGTCATTCGCGGCACCGCGATGAAGGCAGGGCGTCGACCGCTTGCGGTTAGGGTTTCGGATGCCGGAACGCGCAAATGGTCTGGCGTCCTTCATCCTCAGCGGAACCATCTGGCCGATCCGGCGCGCCGTTCCAGGGGTCACACTGCCGAGAGGGAATGGGTTTCGGTGGTCGTGGTTCCCGCAGAGCGTTCTTTGGCTGTCGACGCCACGAGAGGATGATCTTGCCGACAACGGCGCCACCGCTTTCCTTTGGCGCCGAACGGCTTTATCGTCGCGCTACCGCTCTCCAGCACCGGAAAATCATCATCCGAGGCGCGTCGCTTTCCGTCCTGTTTCAACTGAACTCGGGTCGGGCGCACGCAAAAACACGGAGGCAGCTTCGATGGCCAACTCGCCGGATGCATGGGTCGAGGATGCCCGCAATCTCGACAATGCCGAGCAGCTTCTGCACTCGGCCCATGACATACTGCTGGAAACCCCGGCCATCGGCGATTTTCTGAGAAACGAAACCAATAAACGCATCGTCGTGGCGCCGAAGGGCTATGGCAAGACCTTTCTTCTAAAGTCCAAGCGGATCCTGCTGCAGCGCAATTCGGAAAATTTGTCGTGCTTGCCAGAGAATCAATTGGTGGACGCGACGATCTCCGACAGCCCGAGCCTGTCGCAAGCCGACGTGCAGCGTTTTGTCGACTATGCGTTCTGGTGCCAGGTTTGGTCGGCCGCGCTGATGGTCAGCGTCGTCAAGAGCAACGCGAGATTTTACCCATTGGACCCGGCCGATTTCCGCTCGTCCGTCATGCGGCAATTGCTGCTGTCGTCTTATCCGGTCTCTCCATTCGATGCGCTGAAGCGGCTGATCAATTCCGACCGCGAATTTCAGCAGGCGCGCCGCTCGCACGATCTAACCACGCTGATGTCGTATTACCGCCAGATCCGGCGTTCGGTGGCGGTGTTTGTCGATACGATCGACGAATACTTCGAGGGTTACGTCGACGCCGGCGACCCATCTGAAGCGGAGGCGAGCTATCTGCACCGCAACAAGGATTCCCGCATCTGGATCGTCGGTCAGCTCGGCATCTGCCGTGCGATCCGCGAGCTGCTCGGCGTCAATCCGCACGTCAAGATCTTTGCTTCGATTCGCAAGGAGGCCTTCAACAACCTTGATTATTATGATCGTAACGCGGTCAACATCAGTAGTCTGGTCGTCCAACTGCACTATTCGGGCGACGAGCTAAGCCGCATTTTCGATAAAAACATCGCGGCGATGCAGCGCGACGACCTGGCGCAACCGAGGGAAGCGACGCCGATTGCACGCTTCATCGGCGCGTCGAACGCGATGATTGTCAACCCGATCACCAAGAAGAGCGAATTCTTTTACGATTTCGTGCTCCGGCACAGCCTGTATCGGCCGCGCGATCTGATGCTGATCGGCGGCAAGATCGCACAGATACCAGCGGGCGCGCGCACCCAGGAACAACTCAGGGCAGCCGTCGACCAGGCCGCCGGCGAAATCGTTTGGCATTACCTCGCAGAGATGCGCGGCATGACCGAGGTTCCGGATCGGTCGTTGTTCGGCCTGATCCCGAGCAATGTATTAGACAGGAGCGCGCTGAAACGCATCGCCGAAACTTACGTCGCTCGGATGAATAAAAAGGGGCTCGAGGCCTCAATTGCGCACCCATTCTGCGCTCTGTACCGCCTCGGTCTCTTAGGTGTCGTGCGCCGCAACCGAGAGCAAAAAGACATCCAGATCTTTCGGCGACCGCATGACATTGAACACGATGGGTCGAGGCTGTGTGAAAACGCCTAATCTGGTATTCTCTCTGGGGGTTCGGGGGGACCGGGATGAAGCGTTTTGTTGAGGGCCAAGGCCGGCGCCAGCTGATCTTGCTGCCGGATTGCTTGGACGACTACGTCGGGGAAGATAACCCTGTCCGCATCGTCGATGTCTTCATTGATGAATTGGATTTGGCGGTGCTGGGCTTTGCCGGCGTTATACCGGAAGCGACCGGCCGTCCCTCGTACCATCCCGTGACGCTGCTGAAGATTTATCTCTACGGTTATTTGAACCGGGTTCAGTCGAGCCGGCGGCTCGAACGCGAAACGCAGCGCAATATCGAGCTGATGTGGCTGACCGGGCGGCTGATGCCCGACTTCAAGACGATCGCCGACTTCCGCCGGGACAATGGCGAGGCGATCCGGGCGGTGTGTTCCCAGTTTGTGATGTTGTGCCGCCAGCTGGGCCTGTTCACCCGCGCCGTTGTTGCGATCGACGGCAGCAAGTTCAAAGCGGTCAACAATCGCGACAAGAACTTCACGGTGGCCAAGGTCGGCAAGCGCATCGAGCAGGTCGACGCCGGCATCGCGCGTTACCTGGCGGCACTGGACCGGGCCGACCGCGACGAGAGCGATGTCGCTGAAGTCAAGTCGGTCCGCCTGAAGGAGAAGATCGCCGGCTTGCGTCGACAGATGCAGTCCTTGAAGAAGATGGAGCAGACGGTTCGGGACGCGCCCGACCAGCAGGTCTCGCTGACCGATCCGGATGCGCGGTCCATGGCCACCAGCGGGCGCGGAACCGGCGTGGTCGGCTACAATGTGCAGATCGCCGTCGACGCCGAGCACCATCTAATTGTGGCCCACGAGGTGATCAACCAGGGGCACGACCGCAGCCAGCTCGCACCCATGGCGCTCAAGGCGCAGCAGGCCACGGGCTGCGAGCAGGTCACCGCCCTGGCCGACCGCGGCTACTTCAGCGGCGACCAGGTTCTGTCGTGCGAAGGCACCGGCGTCGCACCTATCGTACCCAAGACCCTGACGTCAAGCGGGACCAAGCGCGGCCTTTTTGCCCGGCAGGACTTCATCTACGACGCCGAGCACGACCACTACACCTGCCCGGCGGGCGCAAAACTCACCAAAATCCATCGCCGCGCCGATCACACCGAAGACTTCGACCGCTACCGCCACCTGAGCGCCTGCTTCACCTGTCCGCTCAGACCCCAATGCACGCCGACCCCGCGGCGGATCATCAAGCGCTGGGAGAATGAGGTCGTGCTCGACCGGATGCAGGCCCGGCTCGACCGCATGCCCGAGGCCATGGGGGTGCGACGACAGACCGTCGAACACCCGTTCGGGACCCTCAAGGCCTGGATGGGCGCCACCCACTTCCTGACCCGGACCCTGGACAAGGTCCGAACCGAGATGAGCCTCCACGTTCTGGCCTATAATCTGAAGCGAATGATCACGATCTTCGGTGTGGGACCGCTGATGGCGGCGATCAGAACCTGATCGCCCCGCTCAAGCCGCCGACCCAGTATCAACCGGGCCTCGACTGTCACGGCCAGGAAACCCGGCGCTTCGCTTACGTTCATATGACGCGTTTTTCCACGCCCTCGGTCCAAAGCGCCGCTGCCGGCAGAGCGGCATTACCTACTCCACCCTGCCCTTGATGACATCATCGCCCAAGCATCGAGCGACTACATTCGCGCTTTCCACACGCGCAACGTCATCGGTCATGGCAATCGCTGGCGTGAGGGCAAGATCTTCAAGTGTGCGGCAAAAGGCGATCTTAGCGGCTTTTCGCGGGTGCTCAGCGACCCGGTGGTTGGCGAGCATTTTACGCGATACCTTGGCAGCGAGTTCGAGAAATGCAAAAAGGAGGTCGAGTACGCCGCGCTCGAATCCGGCAATTCGGTGGTGCTGGTCGATGACTCCGCGGACCGCGTGCTGAGTGCGGCGCGCGGGCTGCAGCGGGCGGTACGGCGGTTCCAGATGCCGCAGGATTTTCGCTTCGGCGCCGCCGTCGGCGCCATCGCGTTTTCGACGACGCACACGGACGGGCAGAGCGTTCGGGTCCCGACCGCGGGCATTGTGATCCGCGCTGCGGCGCGCATCGAGCCGCATGCCGCACCCGGTACGATGCTGTGTACCGAGGAATTCCTCTCCGAACTCGATGAGAGAACCCGACCGCTTTTTACGCCGGTCACGCAGGCCCCTTTGCAAGGAGCGGGATTGCTGCTCGGCGATGACGGCGTTGCTGTGATCCGCAAGAACGATTACGAACAGCCCGTCGAGACGAGACTTTTCCAAGCCACCCTCGATTAACGGCGGCTCAGGCCTTCGGGCGCACAACCTAGGTCCCTGAAAATCGCACGGCCAGCGGCCGAGATCATGCGGCGTCTTATGACCGAAACCGAAGCGGCGCTGTCGCGGGCCAGGGTCTTTTCCTGAGAGCGCAGCGCATTACTTTTCGTCGCAGGCAAGCTAACACCGAGCAGGGTTCGACCGAGGGCGTGGAAAAACGCGTCATATGAACGTAAGCGAAGCGCCGGGTTTCCTGGCCGTGACAGTCGAGGCCCGGTTGATACTGGGTCGGCGGCTTGAGCGGGGCGATCAGGTTCTGATCGCCGCCATCAGCGGTCCCACACCGAAGATCGTGATCATTCGCTTCAGATTATAGGCCAGAACGTGGAGGCTCATCTCGGTTCGGACCTTGTCCAGGGTCCGGGTCAGGAAGTGGGTGGCGCCCATCCAGGCCTTGAGGGTCCCGAACGGGTGTTCGACGGTCTGTCGTCGCACCCCCATGGCCTCGGGCATGCGGTCGAGCCGGGCCTGCATCCGGTCGAGCACGACCTCATTCTCCCAGCGCTTGATGATCCGCCGCGGGGTCGGCGTGCATTGGGGTCTGAGCGGACAGGTGAAGCAGGCGCTCAGGTGGCGGTAGCGATCGAAGTCTTCGGTGTGATCGGCGCGGCGATGGATTTTGGTGAGTTTTGCGCCCGCCGGGCAGGTGTAGTGGTCGTGCTCGGCGTCGTAGATGAAGTCCTGCCGGGCAAAAAGGCCGCGCTTGGTCCCGCTTGACGTCAGGGTCTTGGGTACGATAGGTGCGACGCCGGTGCCTTCGCACGACAGAACCTGGTCGCCGCTGAAGTAGCCGCGGTCGGCCAGGGCGGTGACCTGCTCGCAGCCCGTGGCCTGCTGCGCCTTGAGCGCCATGGGTGCGAGCTGGCTGCGGTCGTGCCCCTGGTTGATCACCTCGTGGGCCACAATTAGATGGTGCTCGGCGTCGACGGCGATCTGCACATTGTAGCCGACCACGCCGGTTCCGCGCCCGCTGGTGGCCATGGACCGCGCATCCGGATCGGTCAGCGAGACCTGCTGGTCGGGCGCGTCCCGAACCGTCTGCTCCATCTTCTTCAAGGACTGCATCTGTCGACGCAAGCCGGCGATCTTCTCCTTCAGGCGGACCGACTTGACTTCAGCGACATCGCTCTCGTCGCGGTCGGCCCGGTCCAGTGCCGCCAGGTAACGCGCGATGCCGGCGTCGACCTGCTCGATGCGCTTGCCGACCTTGGCCACCGTGAAGTTCTTGTCGCGATTGTTGACCGCTTTGAACTTGCTGCCGTCGATCGCAACAACGGCGCGGGTGAACAGGCCCAGCTGGCGGCACAACATCACAAACTGGAACACACCGCCCGGATCGCCTCGCCATTGTCCCGGCGGAAGTCGGCGATCGTCTTGAAGTCGGGCATCAGCCGCCCGGTCAGCCACATCAGCTCGATATTGCGCTGCGTTTCGCGTTCGAGCCGCCGGCTCGACTGAACCCGGTTCAAATAACCGTAGAGATAAATCTTCAGCAGCGTCACGGGATGGTACGAGGGACGGCCGGTCGCTTCCGGTATAACGCCGGCAAAGCCCAGCACCGCCAAATCCAATTCATCAATGAAGACATCGACGATGCGGACAGGGTTATCTTCCCCGACGTAGTCGTCCAAGCAATCCGGCAGCAAGATCAGCTGGCGCCGGCCTTGGCCCTCAACAAAACGCTTCATCCCGGTCCCCCCGAACCCCCAGAGAGAATACCAGATTAGGCGTTTTCACACAGCCTCGACCCAATGCTGTCAGTGCGCGGAGCTCGTGCACCGGCTATTCCGGCCGTCCCCTTCAGTACACTCCGCTACCTTCGCGCACCGGCGATCCGATACTCCGCCTCCGCCTCGACAGGCCCGCCCCTGTCGGCGAGGTCGCGCCGCACTTCCTCCCGCACGGCACGGCGTACCTCCTCCGGCAGCTCCGCAAGTGCCTGGCCGGTGGAAGCCCCTCCGCGTTCGAACGGGCCGTAATAGGCATCGAATGAAGGCAGCACGAAGGTGTGCTTTACGGTATCGGTCTCGAAGTCGGCTAGGCCGGCCTGATCGAACAGAGACCGCAGGCGCGACGCTTCGCCTAGCGCGAACGTCCGCGCAACGGCCGCGGCCAGACTTGGCGTATGTCGGGCGATAATTTCGTTGATCTGATGGTTGTAGGAGCGCTCGACGACGGTATTCACCGAGACGGCGACGCGGCCGCAGGGACGCAGCACGCGGCGAAACTCCGAAAGGCCCCGCACCGGGTCGGGAAAAAACATAAGCCCGAGATTGCACAGCACGACGTCGAAACTAGAATCCGCGAACGACAGCGCCTGCCCGTCCTCCACAGAGACCGAGACATTCGGCGCATTGCCGAGACGCTCGCGCGCCCTCTCGGCCATGGCCGGCGAGACATCGGCGGCGGCGACATGGCCGGTGGGGCCGACCGCGGCAAGCGCCGCCGCTGCCGACAGCCCGGTGCCGGTTGCGATGTCGAGGACGCGCATCCCCGGTGTGACGTCGGCGGCCCGGAACAGGAAGGGCATGAAATACGCGGTGACGTGGGCGAAGGCGCGGTCATACTCCGCCGCCGCCTCGTCCTTGAAGGCTAGCTCCTCTGCCATCCCGAGATCATCATAATTCTTGTCTTTTGTGCTTTGGAAGGGAATGTCCGCAGAGCACGTCCTTTACTGCAAGCTGAGAACTTAATGCACGGCCGACGACTCGCTTGCCGTCCACCTGCGCCGTTCCTCGAACGCGTTGGCAAGGTCTCTTTAGGGGCAATTGCCGGCGTAGTTGCCCTGCAGTTGCATCGGCAGTGCGGCGCCGATATCGTTGAAAAAGTCGGGTCTGAAATAATCGTGGTGGCAATGGCGTACAGTTGGAAGGGCCGGAAGGGCGTGGATGGTGGGTGCCGCGCCTCAGGCGGCTGAGGTCGCCGCGGGCGTCGGGATCAGCATGGCAAGTTTGCGGAGGTTTTGGGCGGTGGCGGCGAGATGGAACTCGTCGCGGGCGCCGTTCGGTCCTCGTAATCGCAGCCGGTCGAGCCTCAAGATGCGTTTGAGATGGGCAAACAGCATCTCGATCTTTTTGCGTTCGCGCCTTGAGGTGACATAGGCCTCGGTGGTGGCGATGTCGCGCGCCATATCGCGAGCGCCTTCATGGATGGAACGCAGGATCTTGCGGGCGGGCGCATTCGGACAGCACCGCGGCTTCAGCGGGCAGCCCTCGCAATCCAGCTTGCTGGCGCGATAGCGCATCATGCCGTTCTCGTCGACGAATGGGCGCGGCACGCGATAGATTTTGTGGCGCTGCCGGAGTTCCTTCCCAGCAGGGCAGATGTAGCAGTCGCGCTCGTGGTCATAGGTGAAGTCGTCACGCGAGAAGGTGCCGTCGGTGCGCTGAGATTTGTCGAACACCGGAATGTGCGGCTCGATACCGCGCTCATGCACCAGCCAAGCGAGGTTCTCGGCCGAACCATAGGCGGTGTCGGCCGTCAGCCGCTCAGGCCACAGACCGAAACGCTCCTGCGTACGATCAATCATCCGCTGCTGCGCCGTCACCTCGGCCTGCCGCACGGCGGTGGTTGCCTCGACATCGACGATGACGGCGCTCTTCAGGTCGATCAGGTAGTTGGTGCAGTAGGCGAAAAAGGCCAGCCCACCATTGGCTCCCGTCCAGCGTGCAGCCGGGTCCGCGGGCGAGACGAACTTCGGCACGACCGGCGTTGCCGCACCGAACGCGGCATCGTCGAGAACCGCCAGATATTCCCGCACCGCATGGTTTGCCGCCTCGGGGGCCTGCCACTCGCTGCCCGGTACGCTGCGCTGCCGGTTGGCATCGGCCTTGATCATGCTGGCATCGACCGCGAACCCCTCGCCGCCGACCAGGCCCTCGGCGATGCAGCGCTGTACGGTCGTCTCGAACACCTTACGCAGCAGATCGCTGTCGCGGAAACGGCCGTGCCGGTTTTTCGAGAAGGTCGAATGGTCCGGCACCGCGCCGTCGAGCCCGAGCCGGCAGAACCAGCGGTAGGCGAGGTTCAGGTGGACCTCCTCGCACAATCGTCGTTCCGAGCGGATGCCGAAGCAGTAGCCGACGATCAGCATCCGGATCATCAGCTCCGGATCAACAGAAGGCCGACCCGCCTCGCTGTAAAACGGCGCCAGTTCGCTCCGCACCCGATCGAGTTCGACAAACCGGTCGACTGAGCGCAGCAGGTGTTCCGCCGGCACATGCCGTTCGAGCGAAAACTCGTAAAATAATGCGCCCTGATGCACTTGCCGTTCCCCCATCATCGACTACCCCCCAGCCGCCGTGATGCGAGATTATACCGCGTCCGCCGCGCCGTTTTTCAACATAGGGTAATGGGGCGGCAGCTCTTCCCTGGAGGCCGATAGGATCGGCTGGATCATAGGAAGAGGAGACCGCAGATGGAGTATTTTGCCGGGTTGGACGTCTCGATGGCGGAGACGCACGTGTGTGTCATGAACCGAGACGGTGCCGTCATGCACGAGGTGAAGGTGCCGTCGACGCCTGGCAGTATCGCGGCGGCTCTCGCGCAAGCCCCGGCTTGCAGGCGCATTGTGCTCGAGACCGGTCGCATGGCGCCAATGCTCTACCATGGCTTGAGCCGGCTTGGACTACCCGTCGTCTGCGTCGAGAGCCGGCAGGCCTATCAGGCACTGAAGTCGTTAGGGACGCACAAGACCGACCGCAACGATGCCCGCGGCCTGGCGCATCTCGCCCGCACTGGTTTCTTCAAGCCCGTTCATGTGAAGTCGCTGCCGGCCCACGCGGTACGATCGCTGATCATCGCCCGTAAGAAGCTGGTCGGCCAGCGGGTCACCTTGGAGAACCAGATCCGCGGCCTCGCCGTGATCTTTGGGGTCCGACTGCCCCGTGCGCTCAGCCCCGCCTTCATCAGACAGGCGCTGCGGGCGAGCGAGGGGATCGCCGGCCTGTCGGCCGCCATGCAGGGTCTGGTGGCGGCGCGTGCCGCCGTGCTCGCCGCCGTCGTGGCGATCGACGCCGACATAAGACGGATGGTCAGGGCATCCTCGGATTGCCGACGGCTGATGAGCATTCCCGGTGTCGGCCAACTTACCGCTCTCGCCTTCACGGCGGCTATTGACGATCCTGAGCGCTTCCGACGGTCTCGCGAGATTGGCGCCTATTTCGGCTTGGTGCCGCGGCGCTATCAGTCGGGCGAGGTCGATTACACCGGCAGCATCTCGGAGTGCGGCGATCGGCGGGTGCGCACCCTCTTGTACCAGGCCGCAAACGTCATGCTCACGCCCTACAAGGGCTCCCTGAAGCTCAAGGACTGGGCCCTCGCGATCGCCAAACGATCGACGATGCGCAAGGCGCGGATCGCGCTCGCCCGTCGTCTGGCCATCATCATGCACGCCATGTTGCGCCACGGCACCGAGTTCAAACCGGCGTAACCAGCGGCATCAACCGGACAGGAGATCGAACCGAGCTCCCGAGCGGAGCGACGCCCGAGGGAGGGAGCAGATGACGGCGCCGATTCTGTAGCATGCGGCAAAGCTAGCCGACTGCGATTTCAACCGAGCCACTCTGCACCCAGCTGACCCCATCAAGTGCCACAATGAGCACGCAGAGAACGCAGACACCCGACAGCGTCGATATCGCTCATCACCGAGCCGTCGCCCTTGACCCATTAGAGAACACAATCGGCGCAACCCTGTCGTCGCCGGGCGCTACGGCGAAGCTCGCTTCACGGAACCGACAGCGGACGCTCAGCCTTGGAGACGGGAACCGCTCTTCATACCGCTTAACAGACCTTACCCGCGGTATGGGCGTATTCCCAGAAACGCGCTCGCAGCCGGCTCGACATCGTAGGCTGGCTCTGCCACGATAGAGCGAACAATATAGGAACCCAAAGCTCGTCTGCAGCTCCCGAGAAAGCCCAACGAAGCTCGATAAACGATGGCTCGCAAAGCTGGAACCGCCGATCTTCCGCTGCACGGGGGACATGTACCGAAATGGCTCGCCGATCGGATGACCCGACTGGGCACGATGATCAGCGAGGCTATCGTACATCACTACGGGCGCGACGAGCTGTTGCGGCGTCTCGCTCATCCGTTCTGGTTCCAATCGTTCGGCGCCGTGATGGGAATGGATTGGCACTCGTCGGGCATCACGACCAGCGTTATCGGCGCGCTGAAGCGCGGTCTCGCGCCGCTCGGGGGCGAACTGGGGATCCATGTCTGCGGCGGCCGCGGCAGGCATTCGCGGCAGACGCCGTACGAGCTGGTCGCCATCGGCAAGCGCGTCGGGTTTGACGGCGTTGGGCTGGGCAAAGCCAGCCGGCTCGTCGCCAAGGTCGACAGCGCCGCTGTGCAGGACGGCTTCGATCTTTACCTGCACGGATTTATCGTGACGGATGACGGCCGATGGGTCGTCGTGCAGCAGGGAATGAATGGCGAGCGTCGGCAAGCGCGCCGGTACCATTGGCTGTCGGAAGGCTTGAAGAGTTTTGTCGAAGAGCCACACGCCGCGATCGACGGCCCGGGCCAGGGCGAGATCATCAACCTGACCGACCGGCGCGCCGCGGTCTCCCGCCAAACCCAGCTCGATCTGTTGCAATCGCTTGGTCCAGACGGGATCGCTCGCAAATTGCGAGAGGTGAAGGCTCCGGCCCAATCGCCGCAGCCGCACCAGGGTCTGCTACCCCATTTGGTGATGCCGGCGCATCACGATGTGCGCCCGAGCGATGTGTTCGAACGCCGCTTGCACGCGACGCTGGCGGCGGCGGCAGACCGGGGCCCGACGGATTTTTCCCAGCTGCTGCTGGTTGGGGGCGTCGGACCTCGGACCGTACAGTCACTGGCGATGGTGGCCGAGGTGGTGCACGGAGCGCCATTCCGATTTGCCGATCCGGCGCGCTTCTCGTTTGCTCACGGCGGCAAGGACCGCCATCCGTTTCCGGTGCCGCTGCGGGTTTACGATGAGACCATCCAGGTACTGAAATCGGCGGTGCAGCAAGCAAAACTAGGGCGAGAAGAAGAACTTGGTGCAATCAAGCGGCTGGACGACCAGGCGCGACAGCTGGAGCGCCACGCCTCTGGTCCTAGCGTGCCGGACCTGATCGCACAGGAGGAGCAGCGCTCGGCCTGCTATGACGGGCGCAGCGTCTTTGGCTGGGAACGCGATCAGGCTCGGGCGAGAATTGGAAACATCGACGGCGGTCGATGAGCCGCACCCCGAGATCGTACGATGCAGAACAGGTCTGCCGCCTCGGCGCGACGACGATCGCGTATTACGATCGGTTCGCGCGGGCTTTCTGGGACGGTACGCAACACCACGATGTCAGCCAAAACTACCTGGCATTCCTCAATGCGATAGAGGGCGAGCCGCCTTATTCGATTCTTGATCTCGGTTGCGGACCCGGTCGCGATCTCAGGCACTTTCGATCCTTGGGACATGAAGCCGTCGGGCTCGATGGATCTCAGCAATTCGTTGCCATGGCGCGCGCACATTCAGGATGTGAGATCCTGCACCAGGATTTACTTTCTATGCGATTGCCGGAGAGCCGCTTTAATGGGATTTTTGCCAATGCCTCGCTGTTCCATGTCCCGAGTCAGGAATTGCCGAGAGTTCTACTGGAACTGTTCAGAGCATTGAAGCCGCGCGGTATTCTGTTCTCGTCAAACCCACGAGGAAACAACGAAGAGGGTTTCAGCGACGATCGCTACGCCTGCTTCTTCGACCTCGACACCTGGTGCGATTACGTGACTTCGGCCGGCTTCGTCGAGCTGGACCATTACTATCGCCCGCCTGGCCTACCGCGAGACAGCCAACCCTGGCTCGCGACCGTTTGGCGCAAGACATAGCGCGAGAGGCTGCGACATGCAGCTCCCGTTGCTCGCGCTGCAGGACATCAGCCTGACCTTTGGAGTGGTGCCGCTGCTATCCGGCGCGGCTCTGAGCGTGGCGGCCGGCGACAGGATCTGCCTAGTCGGCCGTAACGGTTCCGGAAAATCAACTTTGCTGCGCATCGCTGCCGGACTGGTACATCCCGATGCCGGAGAACGCTTCGCCCAGCCTGGCGCAACTATTCAATACCTGTCGCAGGAACCCGATTTGCACGGCTTCAGCGCCGTGCTCGATTATGTCGAGGCGGGGTTTGACGCCGCGCCGATCGACGGTCGCCACCGGGCGCTGTATCTGCTCAAGGAACTCGGCCTCTCAGGCGGCGAGGATCCCGCATCCTTGTCCGGCGGCGAGGCGCGCCGCGCCGCGCTGGCGCGTGCAATGGCGCCCTCGCCCGACGTCCTGCTGCTCGACGAGCCGACCAATCATCTCGACCTGCCCGGTATCGAGTGGCTGGAGCGGGAGTTGGCCGGTATGCGTTCCGGCATCGTGCTGATCAGCCATGACCGCCGGCTGCTCGAACGGTTCTCGCGAAGCGCGGTATGGCTCGACCGCGGTATCACCCGCGTGCTGGACCAGGGTTTCGCGACATTCGAGGCGCGGCGCGACGCGATACTCGAACAGGAGACCAGCGAACAGCACAAGCTCGGCCGCAAGATCGCGATGGAGGAGGACTGGCTGCGCTACGGCGTGACTGCGCGCCGCACGCGCAACCAGCGGCGGCTCGCCGAGTTGCATGCACTGCGCCGCCGGCGTCGAGAGCACCGCGCCACGGCAGGGGACGCCCGGCTCGAAGCGGCACAAGCCGATTTGTCCGGCCGCCTCGTCGCGACCGCGGAGGGCATCTCCAAAGCTTATGGCGATCACCCCATCGTGCGGAAATTTTCGGTGCGGATCATGCGAGGCGACCGGGTCGGTATTGTCGGCCCGAACGGCGCCGGCAAAACGACCTTGCTCAGCTTGCTGACCGGCGTACTCGCCCCCGATACCGGCGTAGTTCGGCTCGGCACCAACCTGGCAAAAGTCGTACTCGACCAGCGGCGGGAGAGCCTCGACCCGCAACAGACCTTGGCCGACGCACTGTCCGACGGGAGCGGCGACACGGTAACGGTAGGCGGCCAAAGCCGGCATGTGATCGGCTACATGAAGGACTTCCTGTTTCGCCCCGAGCAAGCCCGCACTCCGCTTGGCGTACTGTCCGGCGGCGAGCGGGCCAGGCTCACACTGGCACGCGCCTTCGCTAGACGGTCGAACCTGCTGGTGCTCGACGAGCCGACCAATGACCTCGATCTCGAGACGCTCGACCTGTTGCAGGAGAAACTGGCCGAGTATGCCGGCACCGTGCTGCTGGTCAGCCACGACCGCGACTTCCTCGATCGCGTCGTCACATCGGTCATCGCCAGCGAACACAACGGCCGCTGGATTGAGTACGCCGGCGGCTACACCGACATGCTCGCGCAGCGAGCGGCGGCACCGCGCGGCTCGGTGTCGGCCAAGGCTCGGGCCATCAAGCAATCCGAACCGGACACCCGTAAACGGTCGACGTCCCGCCGTTTGCCCCGGATGAACTTCAATGATCAACGGACGCTGGAAACGCTGCCGGACCAGATCGCAGCGTTCCAAACACAGATTGCGGGGCTAAGTGCGGTCCTGGCCGACCCGGATTTGTACGCACGCGATGCGGCGCAGTTCCGCGCTGCAATGGAGGTCCTCGCCATCGCGCGCGAAGAACTGGCGGCAGCCGAGGAGCGGTGGCTGAGACTAGAGATGCTCCGCGAGGAGATCGAAGCAGCCGGACCACGGTCCTGATGCGCTACCGACTTCGAGCGCCATCACTGAGCGGCGGCACGCTCAAGCAAACCCCTGGAAGCCGAAAGCCCGCACATTCACGACGCTCCCGTCCGACGACGGAGTGAAAGGACCTCATTAGCCTGGTTGCTTGGCCGTGAAACGAAAAGGCGCGCAAGACGATGAACTGCACTATGCCGGCAGTTGCCCGAATGCTGCTGTTCTGCATTCCGGACGGCCGTCCGTGGTGTCTCAGCTAAAAGGATGTGGGCTTGACCACCGCGACCCTCCGCGCCAAATGCCGCCTCGTGGCATCCAAATCGAAAACTGACGACCGGCGTCTCTGGGGGGAGTTGCTGCCCATACTGAAGGAAATCAATAAATACGGTGGTAATCTCACCTCGGTCCTCGTCTGCCGGGCCGTCATCGAAGAGATCGACCGCCGGGCCAAAGCCGACGACGTCTCGCTGAGCAGGGCCGGTGGACCGGATGCGGGCGGCGCTTCACGGGGGACATTGGCCGCAGAATCCGGGCGCTGCCAACGCCTTCTTTGAAAGCTATCACGAGGCGCTTTTCTATCTGCTCGCGGCGGGGCGTGGGATTGAGCTCGCTGCAATTCCCGAAGCCGAGCGTTCGACGCCGGACTTTGTCACGGTCGGCACCTCCGAGGAACGGTTCGAGCTGAAAACAATCGATTTACCGGTGGGGAACGCGCCTATCGCGAGGTGGCCGAACAAGCGCTTGATCAGCGTATCGCCGCGGAGACGGACGCGTCCTCGCCTGCATCGCTGATCACCCGGTCGAACGGTGCACGAGCTGCTACCGCAGAACATGGCCGAGGTCAGGCGCCGGCTGGATCAGCGAAAGCCCGCCTAATGTGCGCCGTAAACATGGGACAGTATCGTTACGGCGACCTTCAATGATTATCCGTCAAAAACAAGGGCCTCATATGAGACCCTTTCGCTAACTCACACCAATGTGCCTGTTTACTTCTTGGCTTCGAGCGGTGCGGGCGGCGTATCCATATTCCAGGTGTCGCGAATCAACTGCCACTTGCCATCCTTCCTGCGCATCACCGAAAGCCACTTACCAGTGTCAACCACGGCACCCTTCACGATCACTTTGAGGTAGCCCATTTCCCAACCTACGTTGTCCGAGAGGCCGACCTCGGTCTGAGACCTGCACGGTGCCGGACTCCGATCGCCTGGCTCGCATGGGAAGACAAGTTCCGCGCCTTGTGCTTTCGCGTCCGCTATGTCCTCCTTGGTGAAAAAGTCAAGTATCGCCGCCTTGCCACGCGCACTTGGCGCGCCCGGTGGAAGGAGCACCGCATCATCGGTATACAGCGCGGTCACTGCTTTTGCGTCGCCGCGCTCAGGATAGCTTTGTAGGCAAGCGTCCGGATCATCGAACCCATGCTTGGCGGAATCAATTCCGCACGATCCGGTCACCGGTTCGCACCTACCCCGCGCGGCGACCACAGCATAAACACCGGCGCATGAGAAGTGCCCCAGCTCACCATGCTCATTCGCGCGCAGTCGTTCGAAGCCGATGAAGGGCCGCTTTGGTTTAATCCAGACACTAATGGCTAAACTGTCGGACGGATGTTCTGGTTCATGCGGAACAGGTTGGTCGGGTCGTATTGGTCTTGAGCGTGATCAGCCGCGCATAATTGCCGCCATAGGCGCTTCGGGCGCGGTCCTCGCCTTCATCTCCCAGATCATTGACATACGCCGCGGGCGCTAGATGCGGCTCCCATACCGCGAAAAGCTCCCGCGTCCAGCTGACATTGCGCTGTGTATCGGCCGGATCGGTCCAGCCGGACAGGACAATGGCGTCGTATTGCAGGTCGCGATGAAAATACGCGGTTTCCGTCTTACCAACTCGGCTATAGGCGCCGTGCAACTCGGCAAAGAGAATGGCTGTAAACGGCGAGGGCACTTTCCGAGCGTATTCGACGCTCGCTTCGATTACCTCGTCGGTGAGGTGATCCGTCAACGCCGATTTCCAATAGTTCAGCCGCCCAGGCGGGAACGCCGCGTCGAAGATCTGCTGCATGGCGACATAGGGAAGTGGTGCCACCGTGTCTGCGATAGGGGTTCCGAAACGCCGCAAAGGTGAGAGCAAACGCTCGCCTTCCTCGAGCGATCCCACATAGCAGGGAACCAGCGCGACCACCGGATTGCCGTCCGGCAGGGTCAGGATGCCCGCCCAGGTCTGAAGCTCGTCGGGTTGGGAGGCCGTGAACTCGCGGTAGAACCGCAAGACTTCGACTGCCTGGGACAATGGGTGGATGACCAAGCCACCCAGTACCGGTCCGACCGGGTGGAGGCGGTACTCGAACGACGTCACCACGCCGAAATTGTGCCCGGCCCCGCGGATTGCCCAAAACAAGTCCTCTTGCTGTGTCGCACTGGCGGTTCGCAATGTCCCGTCTGCCGTCACGATGTCCACCGACCGCAGATTGTCGATGGCAAAGCCGTACTTGCTGGCGAGCCAGCTTTGCCCGCCGCCGAGCGTGAGCCCGGCGATACCGGTCGTGGAGACGGTACCAACGGGTGTCGCCAGACCAAAAGCCTGCGTTTCCCGGTCAAGTTCGGCACCAAGCACGCCCGGTTCGGCGCGGACGGTGCGCTCAGTCGGGTCGACGCGGATACTCTTCATATGCGAGAAGTCAATCATCAGACCGCCGTCGCAAACCGCCTTGCCGGCGACGCCGTGACCGCCGCCCTTGATCGACACGAGCAGATCCTGCTGGCGGGCGAACTGCACCGCCGCGATGACATCGGCCGCGTCGCCGCACCGCGCAATCAGCGCCGGTCGATGGTCGATCATACCATTGAAGAGCTTACGCACCTCGTCGTAGGCGACGTCGCCATGGCGCAGCAGCGAGCCGCGCAGGCGTGCGGCAAAGTCCTGCACCGTGCCCGGGTCAAGGAAGGTGTCCGAGCCTCCGCTGGTGATGACCCGCAAAGCTCTCATGATCGCGCTCCCCGTTCGCATTTTCTAAAGTGCGCGCCGATCGGCGACGGCAAATGCTAAACTAATTCGAGGAGCAAAGCTCGCTTCTCCACCTCGGGAAAGAGGCGAAGTAATCTTCATCGCAGCTCCAGCTTCGAGACCACCCGGGGTGTGACAATGCTATCCCGGCCCGCCAGGCTAACGGCACGCCCTGAGGTCAATTCGCTAGGCTTCGAACGGCTGCTCAGGGTCGCCTCCAGCGGTTCAGTCGCTGTCCCGCGAACGCCGGGTATCGGCGCTGAACTGCTGGGTTGCCAAGCGTCGCGAACCCGGTACGACATGGCCCATCTCGGACATAGGTCGTCGCCTATGCTGCGATGTGCGGCTTGCTGACCGGGAATAACACCCCCATTTGATCGGCCTCAACCTGACGCCAGTACATAAGCGGAAGGACTTCACCGCGCCCCTTGCGTCGCGTTTCGTATCGCCGACGTCGGGAGCTGCTGCTCGTGGCCGACGACGAGACGGCGGAGAGCCTGAGTGGGCAACACTCACGCACGACAGACATCGCGTTGACCACCCCACCGCCGCCCGCTTGGGCGAACGAAGGCGGCCGGTACTCGCCAGAGATGGTCTGCATTGTTCTCTGCAGCGCTACGCGGGCGGCAGGACAAGTGCGGGCTGGCAGGCCCTCGGCAACAAGGCCATATTCGATAGCGGCTAGACGGGGTGTCACGCGCAGTTTTGAGGAGGGGCTTTCGCTCGAGCGAATGTCCCACCAGTATCTAGCGCGATACTCCCGAGAGGGTTGTGATGGCGGTAAGGAATGCGTTCTACGCCCAGTCGGGTGGGGTCACCGCGGTGATCAACGCCTCGGCCTGTGGCCTGCTGCAAACTGCTCGCCAATATCGAGCGAAGATCGGCAAGGTCTATGCCGGGCGCAATGGCATCATCGGGGCCCTGACTGAGGATCTAATCGATACCAGCGTTGAGCCCGAGGCCTCGATCGTTGCGCTCAAACACACCCCGGGCGCCGCGTTCGGATCCTGTCGCTACAAGCTCGGGTCAATTCACGACCATCGCGCCCAGTACAAACGCTTGATCGAAGTGTTTGATGCGCACGATATCGGCTTCTTTTTCTACAACGGTGGCGGCGACTCGCAAGACACCGCCTATAAAGTCAGCCAGATGGGCGCTGGACTGGGATACCCGATCGTGTCTGTCGGTGTTCCGAAGACAGTCGACAATGACCTGCCGATCACTGACTGCTCGCCAGGCTTCGGCTCAATGGCGAAATATATTGCGACTTCGCTTCGGGAAGCGGCGTTCGACCTGGCGGCGATGAGCCGTACCTCGACCCAGGTGTTTGTTTTGGAAGTTATGGGCCGGCGTGCCGGGTGGGCAACCGCCGCTTGCGCACTAGCAGCTGAACATGAAGGCGACGCTCCGCACATCTTGCTGCTGCCCGAGGTTGAGTTCAACGAAGCACGCTTCCTGGCCAAAGTGAAAGAGGCTTTGGAGCGGTACGGCCAATGCGTTATCGCTGTGTCGGAAGGGGTCAAAGGACCAGACGGCGAGTTCCTCTCGGCATCGACCTCAAAGGACGCCTTCGGCCATGCGCAGCTGGGCGGGGTCGCACCAGTCATCACCAACCTGATCAGTGCGAAGCTCGGCTGCAGATGCCATTGGGCGGTTCCTGATTACCTGCAGCGGTCAGCGCGTCACGTTGCCTCCGACACCGATCTCCAGCAGGCTTACGCGGTCGGTCGCGCAGCGGTGGAATTTGCAGTTGCCGGTAAGAGTGCGGTGATGCCGGCGATCCGTCGGCTTAGTGATGCACCCTATCGCTGGGACATCATCGCGGTGCCGCTTTCTGAGGTCGCCAACCAGGAAAACCTGTTGCCCCCCGACTTCATCAGCGCCGACGGCTTCGGCATCACTGCGGCGGCGCGCCGCTATTTGGCGCCGCTCATTGTGGGTGAAGCCTATCCGCCATTTAAGAATGGCCTACCCGACTATGTTAAGCTGCAGAACGTGGCGGTGCCGAAAAAACTGAACACGGAGTTCGCTATCTAAGAACAAGAAGCACTTTCTGCGCTGCTGCCATCACCACAGGCTCTTTGAGGAAGGACCTACTCGGCTGGTTAAGAGGATCAATCCGATCTATCGGCCGGTGTGGGCCGCCCCGGCCGCGGAGAATTGCAATCATCAGCCTTGACGCTGGCCGCAGGCTGTTGCGCTTTGCTCGCCAAGCTCGAGGGCAATCAGTGCCGGCGGCTATGCCGAGGGAATGATTGATCCGCGCTCAGGCGGCCTTGCCGCGGGCGCAGAAGCAGGACACCGACACCGGCAGGTCGGCGCGGGCGGCGGCGAAGTCCACGCGCTGGCGGATCAGCGCGGCCTCCGCGGTCTCGCCGCGCCGCTCGAGGCAGTCCAGCAGCCCGCGCAGCGCCCACAAATTGTCCGGGTGGATCTGCGCGCGGGGCAGCGCGCCGCCGAGGCCGAGATCCTCGCGATAGACCGCCTCGGCCTCCGCCGCGCGGCCCTGCTCCAGCAGCAGCGCGCCGAGCGCGTGGCGGACCGGCTGCATCCAGCCCCAAGGCTCGTCGTAGGGCAGGTCGTCCTCCAGCGCGATGGCGGCGCGCAGACGGGCGAAGGCCGCGTCGTGCTCGCCGCGGCGGTAGGCGATCTCGCCCTCCAGCATCTCCTCGGCGATGGCCAGCAGCTGCACGCACGGCACGTTGTGGATTTACCGGGACTTGGGCACCCGTTTCGCGGCCTCACGGAACAGCGCCTGTTCGGCCTCCGCCGCCGGCACGTCGCCCAGTGCGGCGTGGGCGACGCCCTTGGCGTAGTGCATCATCGCCACGGTGTTGCAGTAGAGGTCGCGGTCGGCCGGCAGATCCTGCGCGATGATCTCGCGCCATTTGCCGAAGCGGATCAGGACGTGCTGCCGGATGGAAACGTAGCTCTCGAAGAAATCGGCCATGGGCGGCGAGGGAATGCGCAGCATCGCCTCGGGCATGGTCTCGATCAGCTCGTCGGCGGCGGCGATGGCGGGCGCGTACTGGCCGAGGAACATCGCACCGTAGGCGGCGAAGTGGTAATTGTGCACCCGGTAGCCGGAATAGAAATTCATCGGCCCGGCGCGGTCGTAGAACTTGCGGTCCGCGATGATCGCCTTCTGGTTCCAGTGCATCGCGTCGCGGTAGTGGCCGCATTGGATGTCGATGTGGGTGGGCATGTGCACCAGGTGGCCCATGTCGGGGCGTCACCTCGCGCAGCCGGTCGCCGGTGACCAGCGCCGCCTCCGGATGCGGCGACATCTCCATCAGGTGGACGTGGAGGTGCAGAAGGCCGGGATGGTTCATCGCCCCGGGCAGATCGCGGAAGGCGGACTCGAGCACCTCGCGCGCCTCGAGCGTGCCGGCGCCGGGCGCGGGCTCGCCGGTACGCAGGTCCCACATGCGCCAGGGCGTGCGGTTGAGGATCGCTTCGGCGAAGATGCAGCGTAGATCGAGGTCGTCGGGATGCGCCTGGTGCGCGAGGCGCATGGCGTCGGCGAAGGCGTCGTTCCAGGGGCGCTGGTCGTCGATGGGGTCGCGCTGCGGATAGCGGGCGGGCAGCGCCTCGATCAGCGCGCGTTCCGGCGCGGTGACGCCGCCGGCCAGCGCGAGGGCTGCGCGGGCCGCATCATAGGCGCGGGCGAGCGCCGCGGCCTTGCCGGCGGGGTCCATCAGTTCCCAGGGGAAGTTGTAGTTCGGCCCGGCCGCGTAGCCGACGCCCCAATGCGCCATGGCACAGTTCGGGTCGGCCTCCAGCGCCTTCTCGAAGCAGGCGACCGCCTCCTCGTGGTGGTAGCCGAAGCACCAGTTGAGGCCACGGTCGAACCAGCGCTGGGCGTCCGCCGAGGCGGTGGTCACCTTCCGGGAGTAGGGGCCGAGATCGTAGGGATAGTCCATGTCGCCTCCTCGTCCACCTCGCTGTTCATCCCAGCTCTCTTCCGGAGCTTCAGCCACGTTTAAGCTAAGTGTATACCGACTTTTCCGATGAGAGCAAAGTAGAGTTGGCGACAGCGTCGAGCACGATTGTGCCTATACCTCGCTGTATATCCATGCCTTTTGGCAATGGCGATTGCAGCCACGACTGGCTGGTCGGGTGTCCGCTACTCCTGCACCAATCCGCCGTCGATTAGGATCACTGCTCCAGTCACATGACCCGACGGGTCGGTCGCTAGAAACTCGATCGCCGGGGGTGCCCGTCCCCAACTCCGAGCCCCGCAGCCTCATCCCGGAAAAGCAGATTCATATCCGCGACACCACGGCCATATCCGAATGCCCCTTTCCGCCCGGCTCGAAGATCCGCTGGCGCGCCGATGAAGGTCTGCAGTGGGTCGGATTGATTCATTCGATCCGCGGTGGCCGAACGGCCGTTTACGGCGGATTGTGTTGAAAAACGGCGCGGCGGACGCGGTATAATCTCGCATCACGGCGGCTGGGGGGTAGTCGATGATGGGGGAACGGCAAGTGCATCAGGGCGCATTATTTTACGAGTTTTCGCTCGAACGGCATGTGCCGGCGGAACACCTGCTGCGCTCAGTCGACCGGTTTGTCGAACTCGATCGGGTGCGGAGCGAACTGGCGCCGTTTTACAGCGAGGCGGGTCGGCCTTCTGTTGATCCGGAGCTGATGATCCGGATGCTGATCGTCGGCTACTGCTTCGGCATCCGCTCGGAACGACGATTGTGCGAGGAGGTCCACCTGAACCTCGCCTACCGCTGGTTCTGCCGGCTCGGGCTCGACGGCGCGGTGCCGGACCATTCGACCTTCTCGAAAAACCGGCACGGCCGTTTCCGCGACAGCGATCTGCTGCGTAAGGTGTTCGAGACGACCGTACAGCGCTGCATCGCCGAGGGCCTGGTCGGCGGCGAGGGGTTCGCGGTCGATGCCAGCATGATCAAGGCCGATGCCAACCGGCAGCGCAGCGTACCGGGCAGCGAGTGGCAGGCCCCCGAGGCGGCAAACCATGCGGTGCGGGAATATCTGGCGGTTCTCGACGATGCCGCGTTCGGTGCGGCAACGCCGGTCGTGCCGAAGTTCGTCTCGCCCGCGGACCCGGCTGCACGCTGGACGGGAGCCAATGGTGGGCTGGCCTTTTTCGCCTACTGCACCAACTACCTGATCGACCTGAAGAGCGCCGTCATCGTCGATGTCGAGGCAACCACCGCCGTGCGGCAGGCCGAGGTGACGGCGCAGCAGCGGATGATTGATCGTACGCAGGAGCGTTTCGGTCTGTGGCCTGAGCGGCTGACGGCCGACACCGCCTATGGTTCGGCCGAGAACCTCGCTTGGCTGGTGCATGAGCGCGGTATCGAGCCGCACATTCCGGTGTTCGACAAATCTCAGCGCACCGACGGCACCTTCTCGCGTGACGACTTCACCTATGACCACGAGCGCGACTGCTACATCTGCCCTGCTGGGAAGGAACTCCGGCAGCGCCACAAAATCTATCGCGTGCCGCGCCCATTCGTCGACGAGAACGGCATGATGCGCTATCGCGCCAGCAAGCTGGATTGCGAGGGCTGCCCGCTGAAGCCGCGGTGCTGTCCGAATGCGCCCGCCCGCAAGATCCTGCGTTCCATCCATGAAGGCGCTCGCGATATGGCGCGCGACATCGCCACCACCGAGGCCTATGTCACCTCAAGGCGCGAACGCAAAAAGATCGAGATGCTGTTTGCCCATCTCAAACGCATCTTGAGGCTCGACCGGCTGCGATTACGAGGACCGAACGGCGCCCGCGACGAGTTCCATCTCGCCGCCACCGCCCAAAACCTCCGCAAACTTGCCATGCTGATCCCGACGCCCGCGGCGACCTCAGCCGCCTGAGGCGCGGCACCCACCATCCACGCCCTTCCGGCCCTTCCAACTGTACGCCATTGCCACCACGATTATTTCAGACCCGACTTTTTCAACGATATCCGCCGTAACCGGCCGTTGGTCGAGTGGTGAAACCACGGACACGACATCTGAAGGCAAAGCCGTTCTTTCTGCGGATGACGATGTCCGAAAGCGGCCAGCTTAATGCCGCGCCCTCGGGCATACTGATCCCATGGAACTTGATCACGAAGCCTGCTATCGAGCGTTATCGACGCGTGATGCGCGGTTCGACGGACGGATGTTTACCGCCGTCCGCACGACGGGGGTTTATTGCCGACCGATCTGCCCGGCGCGTACGCCAAAACGGGAGAACGTAACGTTCTACCCCACAGCGAGTGCGGCGCAGGAGGCAGGTTTTCGCCCGTGTCTTCGGTGCCGCCCGGAGAGTTCTCCGGACCTGGCGGCTTGGCGAGGCACGTCGAACACCGTTTCGCGCGGCTTGGCGCTGATCGCCGAAGGCGCGCTCGATGGCGAGGCGGTTGATGCACTAGCGGAACGGCTCGGGGTCGGTGAGCGGCAATTGCGGCGGCTGTTCAGGCAGCACCTGGGAGCATCGCCCATCTCTGTCGCTCAGACACGCCGCGTGCTCTTTGCAAAGCAGCTCATCGTCGAGACGACCATGCCGATGACGGAAGTCGCCTTGGCGTCTGGCTTCAGCAGCATCCGTCGCTTCAACGCGACATTCCACACGCTGTATCGGCGATCGCCTAGCGAGCTGCGGCGGTCGAGCAGCGCCGTCGGCGAGCAGACAGGCGCGGAAGGCATCACGCTCATGCTGCCCTATGCACCGCCCTACGATTGGGATGCGATGATCGGCTTCCTCGCGGCAAGGGCGATTACCGGCATCGAAGCGGTTGACGGGAGTAAAAGCTACCGGCGCTCGATCGCACTAGACGGTGCGCAAGGGACGATCACTATTGAACAGGACGAGCGGGAGCGCGGCCTGCGCGTGACGATCCGCTTTCCGTGCATCGCATCGCTTGCCACGATTGTTCGGCGCGTTCGACGCATTTTCGACCTCAGCGCGGACCCGCTGGCCATCGGCGAGGACCTTGCTCAAGACCCGCTGCTTGCGCCGCTGGTCGCCCGGCGTCCGGGCCTGCGCGTGCCGGGCGCGTGGGACGGCTTCGAAGTCGCCGTTCGCGCCATGCTCGGCCAGCAAATTACCGTAACGGGTGCCTTGAAACTTGCGGCGAAACTGGTCGCCGCCTATGGCGAGAAGCTGTGTCCCATCGACGGGGAGAGCCTGACGCATACGTTCCCGACACCCGAAAGATTGGCTCAAGCCGATTTGCGGTCGCTCGGAATGCCCACTATCCGAGCGGATGCGCTGTCAGCACTGGCTCGCGCTGCTGCCGCCGATGCAGGTCTTTTCCGCCCTACGCAGTCGCTGGAGGGCGCAATAGCCAAGCTCCGCTCGCTGCGCGGGATCGGCGAATGGACAGCGCAATACATTGCCATGCGCGTGTTGCGTGAGCCGGATGCCTTTCCCGCCGCCGATATCGGTCTTATGCGAGCTTTGACACCTCCGGGCGGCGCGCGGCCCGCGGCTAGCGAAGTCCTTGCTAGAGCGGAGGCCTGGCGACCGTGGCGAGCTTATGCGGCTCAACACCTCTGGACAGGCGATGCGGAGGCAGTGAGAGCGAGCGCCCGCACCAACTCAAAGGACAATCTCGATGCCCAACCCGATGCCGCCTCAAACGTTCTTTATCGACTGGGCCGAAAGCCCGGTCGGGACGATGCTCCTCATCCATGATCCCGAAGAGCGTGTACGAGCTCTCGACTTTCCTGACTTCGAAGGCCGGATGCGGCGGCTCCTCAGGCGGCATTACGGTGAGGATGGAAATGATTTTGTCGTAAAGAGCCGCGAGACGCCGGCGGCAATTCGGCGCGCAATTGCCGGTTATTTCGCGGGCGATCTAACCGCGATCGATGCGATTCCGGTCACGACGGCTGGCACTTCCTTTCAGCGCGAGGTCTGGGCGGCGCTTCGCGGAATTCGGCCGGGGACGACGTTAAGTTATGGCGCGTTGGCGCGAAAGCTGGGACGCCCGAACTCCGCTCGCGCCGTCGGCCTCGCCAACGGCGCCAACCCGATCGCCATCGTGGTTCCTTGCCACCGGGTCATCGGCGCGGATGCAAGCCTTACCGGCTATGGCGGCGGCGTCGACCGCAAACGGTGGCTGCTCGCTCATGAAGGCGCTGCCTTCGAGGACCTAGCGATAGGGCGCGTCTCAAACGCAGCCTGATCTACCGGCTCGCGAAGCCTGCCGTGTCAGACCAACTGGATCAGCTGATGGCAATCTTTTCCGGGCCGGGTCAATTCGTTGTCGGTGCGAGCTGCGCGATCGCGGCAGTTACCATTGCGGCGGGTTGGCTGGTCATGATGCGTCTTGGTGTTACGACGCGCTTACCCGTCCCTGACTTGACAGCCTTGCGTTTCCCGATTGGCAAAGCCGCCCTTTCTGCGGATGACGATGTCCGGAAGCGGCCAGCTTAATGCCGCGCCCTCGAACACACTGCGTCATCACGAACGAGGACGCTCCTCATGACCGATATGATCCTGCACCATTACGAAACCTCTCCCTATGCGGAGAAGGTCCGGCTTGGCCTCGGACTCAAGGGCCTGGCCTGGGCATCGGTCGAAATTCCGGTCATCATGCCAAAACCCGACCTGACGGCCCTTACAGGAGGCTACCGCAAGACACCCGTGCTGCAGATCGGCGCCGACCTCTATTGCGACAGCCAATTGATCATGCGCGAGCTTGAGCGCCGGCACCCCAGCCCGAGCTTTTATCCAGCCGGCCGCGGCGCGGCCGATGCGCTCGCCTGGTGGGCGGAGAAGACAATGTTCAGCCCTGCCGTAAGCATTGTCTTCGCCAAGAGGCCCGACACGTTGCCTGAGGGGTTTCTCGAAGACCGGGCCAAGTTCTCCGGCCGGAATATCGATCCCGTTGCAATTATGGCGGCAGTGCCGAACCTGCTCGACCAGCTACGCGCGCATTTCGATTGGCTGGACCAGATGCTAGCCGACGGCCGGTCGTTCTTGCAGGGCTCCGCCGCCGGCCTCGCCGACCTCGCCGCCTACCATCCGGTTTGGTACTTGCGCCAGAATTTCGGATCAGCGCCCGCGCCACTCGACGGCTTTCCGAGGCTGCTGAACTGGGCTGAGCGCGTCGCCGCGATCGGCCATGGCAGGCGGAGTCAAATGACTTCGCAAGAAGCGCTCGATGCAGCCAGGGCTGCCACATCGATGACGAGCGCAACCGCTGACCCGCAAGACCCCAGCAGCCGAAAGCCCGGCCAGATGGTTACCGTCACTCCGGACGACACCGGACGCGATCCGGTCGTCGGTGAATTAGTCGCCTCGAGCGCCGATGAGATCGTCATCCGGCGCAGCGATCCCGTGGTCGCCGAGGTCTGCATACATTTTCCGCGCGCCGGATTCGTGGTTGCGTCAGCCTAACTGCCAACGCTGGCGCGCTCAAAACACTGGCGTCGGTAAGGTCCGGTCCGGGGCATCAAGAGACAGCAGCTGGTGTTGGTGCGAGCGGCGCGCGGGTTCCTTGCTCGGAGGTTTTCCGACGCCGAGCCCTCTCCACCGGGGATAGGTCACGCGGATCGGTATCCACCGGAGGCGGACGCTCAGGCATGTTCGGCGCCAGCCTGTGTGTCCGTGACGGCCGCCATCGCTTCCCTTATCAGCAGAAGCGTGCACGCTGCGGGAGCGCCATTCCGAATGTCGGCCACGGTCAAGATCCCGGCCGCGACGGCTCGCTCTGCGAAGCGGCGGGCTGCGGAATGAAATTCGGCTCGATGCCGCGCGGAGCAGAACTGCTGCCGTGAGCCGCCCCGACGCGGAAGAAAGGCTCGGTCGCACCACAAGCATGTCGCGTTCTCGCTCATCCTCCGACACTCCAGGGCGCCCCTCCGCCGCACCCCCGTTTTCCCCAGCTTCCGTCGTTTGAAACGGTCGTGTCCGTCAAGGAGGTGTAAATCGGAGCGGAGTTTGAGGTGGCCATCGGTCAGGCGGCCAGTGGTGGAAGTTTGGCCGGATCGGCGTCGATTAGCGGCAGCGTCAGCTCAGCCATTCCCTCGATCTGCATGTAACGGCACTGGAGTAGCCACTCATCGTTCTGCTCGAGCAGGACGGCGCCGATCAGCCGAGTGATGCTGGCCTCATTGGGGAAGATGCCGACGACATCAGCGCGCCGTTTCACTTCCTTATTCAGCCGCTCCAACGGATTTGTCGAATGCAGCTTGGTGCGATGCTGGGCCGGGAAGGTGATGTAGGCCAGCACATCGTGCTCGCTGTCGTCCATCAGCGCGGCGAGCTTGGGCCAGCGCGGCCGCAGCTGATCGGCAACATGGCGCCAGGTCTGATGCGCGGCCTCGGCATCGGCTTGCAGAAAGGCCTGGCGGATCGCGGCGGCGACCATGGTGTGCTGGCCTTTGGGTACGTGCGCCAAGGCATTGCGCATCCAATGAACGCGGCACCTTTGCCAGGTCGCTCCGAGCACGCGAGTGATCGCGTGGCGCAGGCCGTCATGAGCGTCGGAGATCACCAGCTTGATGCCCTTGAGACCGCGTTTGACCAGGCCCTTGAGGAAAGCCGACCAGAACGGCTCGGCCTCCGAAGGACCGATGCCAAGGCCGATGATCTCGCGCCGGCCTTCGGTCGTGACCGCCACCGCGATTATCGCGGCGACCGAGACGATGCGGCCGCCGTCGCGGACTTTGAGGTAGGTGGCGTCGAGCCACAAATACGGCCATTCGCCGTCGATCGGCCGGTCGAGGAAAGCGTTGACTCGTTCATCAATGTCCTTGCACAGCTTGGAGACCTGGCTCTTCGAAATACCGGACAGCCCCATCGCCTGGACCAGCTCGTCGACCCGCCGGGTCGAGACGCCGCCGATCCAAGCCTCCTGGATCACCGTGACCAGCGCCTTCTCGGCGGTCTTGCGCGGCTCCAGAAAGGGCGGGAAATACGAGCCCTGGCGTAGCTTGGGGATCCTCAGCTGAAGCGAGCCGAGCCGGGTGTCGAGGCTGCGCTCGCGATAGCCATTGCGGTAATTGAGCCGCTCGGCGGAGCGTTCGTGCCGCCCGGCGCCGATCACGCCTTCGACATCGGCTTCCATCAGAATTTGCAGTACCGCCTCCGCCACGGCTCGCAGAAAATCGCCATCGCCGCTCTTCTGCAGCAGCTCGGCCAGCGCCATTCTCTCATCGGTCATCGGGTCCTCGGTAGGCTTGGGATGGGTGTTACAACGCCACCTTAGCCGACCCTCCCCGGTGACCACCCGTCGCTCACGCGCGCGCCGGGCTCCATGTAATCGGGCATTGCGCCCGGCGCGCGCTCACCCTCGAATTTCCACCACCACCAAGGACGCTAACTTTGAAACGGCGCCGTTCATTGATGAAAACAATCGAAGTGACCTTGTTGTTCTTTGTTTCCATCATTGGAACGGATCGGAAATAGTAGTATATACAACAGCTTGGCTGCCACGATAGCCACCGCCCCAATCAGTGGTTTATCTGAACCATGACTAGCTTCCGCTGACTGCAACCGCCTGAACCGGACAGCATCTCCAAACCGAAGTTGGCCACGGTCTCGATGGCGCGTAAGGAACCACAAAAGGCATTCCAGCGGCTGGGGCGAGTGGTTCTATCTAACTGCGTAGGAACGTTGAGGAAATGTGCCATGGAACCATGGAACCGCGGGAACCTATCGGTTTCCAAACCCCTGTGTGTGCGTGTTGGTACATACATGCGCAAACACCGGTTCCCCTGGTTCCATGGTTCCAATAGCTGGTAATCATCTGCTTTCGCTCATAATTTCGTGGAACCAGAGAATGGAACCAGTGGCGGCTCCTCTGGTTCCATCCCACTCTCGGGCGGCACGTATCGCCATTTCCCGCGCAGCTCTCCGCGGCGGATTTGTCTTCGTTTCCAGCCAAGGGCCCGCAGACACTGGGACACACGCGCCACCTCGGCCGGCTTGCGGTCCTTGACCGCGATGTTGAGGGCGCCGCCAAGGATCTCATCGACCGTTACGCTGGGCCTGAGCTCTACGAATTTGGCAATCCTCTCCTGCCAGACATCGGCTTGGTAGCGCCCCGACTGCTCTTCGGACGCAGCCGCATCGAGCTCTGCGGTGTCGAGCCACCATGGCTCGCCAGCGAGATATCGGGCGCGCGCTTCTCCCCATAGTTGATCGCGATCCGCAACGAGGCGGGGGATGTCGATTGCCGTGCAGACGATCGGCCAAAAGCGCCGGCCGCCGGTTTCATCTCGGAGGTATTCGTCCCCGTTGACGGTGCCGGCGAAGACGCACTGCCGAGGTTGTTCGATGACGCGGCGGCCATAGGGCGGACGAAACCGGTCAGTGCGGCGGGACATGAAGGCCTTGATCTTGGCGACGTCGCTGCGCCTGATGCTGTCAAGCTCGGGGAGTTCGACTATCCAGACACCGGCAAGTTGCAAGGCTGAGTCCTTGGTCCCAAGGTCGGCGATGTCATCGGTGTACCAAGGGACGCCGAGGGTTCGGAGCGCGGTCGATTTCAGTAAGCCTTGCTGGCCTTCCAAGATCAGCGCGCAATCCGCCTTGCATCCCGGCTCGTACACGCGAGCGATAGCAGAGATCATCCAGCGCGACGCGACGGCTCGGACGTAAGGGGAATCCTCAACTCCGAGGTAATCGGTCGCCCACGTGTCGAGCCGAGGCACGCCGTCCCATTGGCAGCGGTTGAGGTAGTCCAGGACGGGGTGGAAGCGGCGATCGCGTGCTACGGCTTCGGCCGCCTGCCCGGCGATATCAGATTTCACCTGTATGCCGGCATGCTGCAACCACTCGGTCGCCCGGGTGTCATCCGTGTCGGTCCATGCCCTGTCCGGGCCTGCGCTCGACGGCCACGGCGTCGCGCCGCGAACTGTGGTTCTGTTGTGGAAGGCGTCGAACCAAAGAACATCAGCCCATTGCGGTGCATCGCGAAAGGCGATGATGGCGTTGGCCAGCAGTGCTTTCGGCTTGCCATGCTGATCGATGATGAGCTTCGCGCGCCAGCCGGCCTCGCTATCGAGCCGACCATTTGCTTTGCTCCTTCTTTTCCCGACACCCTTCGTGCTGGGTTGATCTTTCTTGGCCTGTTGCGGACCATCCGAGCGGGGAGGACGCGGGACGCCGTAGTCACGCTCCATCACGGCGTGCCGCCGATCGCCGGATATTCGCCGCGCGCCATGGCGAGGACTGCTTTGGCGCGAGCGATCTGTTCGTTTTCTTGTCGGCGAAGCTCTTGCCGTTCGAGTTCGAGCTCGAGCCTCAGATCTTTAGGCTTGCGCGGCTTTTTGGCACGGTCTGACGTCGGCTTCGGCCCCATGGCTGCGCGCAGCGCCTTTTGCGCCGCAATCTCCTGGGCGATTAGAAGTTTTTCCTCGATCAGCTCTCGTCGGCGAACTTCTTTTGCCCTTATCGCACGCTGATGTTTGGTTTCGGCGCCAAGCGGCGTCGATTTACGCGCACCGCAAGCGGCGATGCGCACGTGCCGGGCATCTCCCCTCTTGCAAATATGGCCAATCCCGAGGGCGATGAGCTTGCGCTGGGCGGCTGCCGCGGATTTCCGGCTCGGGAAGCGCGCGTACCAGGATGTTCCGCTGCTCGACCGCGCGTAGCCGGGCAATGGCGCGAATGCGATCAGCACCCAATAGGATTCCCTTGACGCCAGCCAGCGAAAACCGCTATCTACGGGGCGCTGTTGCTTGCCAAATTTGAGGTTTCGAGCGCCGCCCCTGGCCGGGCGGTGTTCTCGTTTGCGGTACACGACTTTATCACCGGGCCGGGCGCCCGTAGGTCCGGCGCGGCCGATCCGCTAGCCAAGCCTTGATCTCGCTTCTAGGCCATCCGATGGAATTGACGCCAAGTTCGATGGGGGCGGGGAACAGCCCGGCCCGGACGTCACGCCAAAGTTGTACCCTGCTCCTGCCGGTGAGGCGCTCGACGGCGCGCCATCCGCTGATGATTTCGTCGGCCTCGGTCTTTTCGTTGTGCGCCATAGGGATTCGTGTCTCCATTCAGGTATGCGGCGACACGTAGCGGCAAGTTGTTACTAGGAATAGGGTCTCCGATTTCTGAGAATCGAGAAGGGGTTTTGATTTTAGGGTCAGCGGTTTTTATGAGCACGCTTTGGGGCACCGCCTCCCTTCCACTCGAGAGGGGCTATTTTTGCCCATGCACGATTGAAAGCTGCGTCGCTGAGCCGAGCGGGCTCTTGGGCGGCGGCTTTAGAAGCCGAGCGTGCGTCCTCTTTTCTGGGGCGTTCTTGCTGCCCGAGACGCCATTGCGTGACCTGGTCCCGAAGCAATTCTTCGCATTCCTCTTCGGCCTTCTTTGCTTTGTTGGTGCGCGTTCCCGCCCGAGATTGGAGGAAGTTGTCGGCGTCTGCACGATGCTGCCGCTGTAGGATCGCCTGGTTGGCGCTATCGGTCATCGCCTCTGCGGCGCCGCGCTTCTGCGCAGCTGACAGCTCAGCAATGACGGCTCCGCAGTCGCCTCGTCGCTGCGCCAGCTCCAGAACTGGCCCAGCGTCGATCTCGTAGAGAGTATCGTCAATCTCGGCTGGCCAGTCGTCGAGATAGACCCGCTTGCGCGGCTCTATCTGCCCCGCCGCGATCCTGGCGGCCAGCTCGCGATAGACTGCGTTGATGATCCGCAGAGAGGGTCGGCGGCGAAGCGCATCACCCTGGCCGGTTGCCCCGAGCATCGTCAGCCGCGCGTTCCTATGCTCAACGGTGGCGCTGTTGTGCTGAGGGATGAGGATGCCGGGGTGAAGATCGGCATAGATCATTGCCCACTCGTATACCGTGTGCCGGTTGCAAACCACGAAATCGGGCACGTGCCGGCCCATCGAGTTGTCACCAAGGATGGTGATGTCGTCTGACATTTGCTGCGCCTCCTCGGGCGCTCTTCGCGGGTGGTCGCGGCGGAAAGGCAGTGAGGAAACTCGCCGTGTCGGTGCGGTCGCCATATCCGTCGCGAATCGTTCTTAACCGGTCCGCAACGCGATCAAATTCGAAGCTGCCGCGTCGCGGCGGGTCACGATCTCATCGACCCGACGTGCCCACATATCAAGCGCCGACCGCTTCTCGGCGTCGTAGGAATGCCGGTCGTAGACAGCGGTGATGCCTGGCTCGACGTGGTTCAACACCTTGGACACGACGAGCCGGGCGATCCCCATACCGGTCATGTGCGATGCCGCGGTGCGGCGCAGATCGTGTGGCACGAATGCGACGCCAGAGCGGCGGCTAATGCGGTTGTGCGCCTTGTGAATAGTGACCCGGTGGCCCTCGCCCGAGGCGCCCGGAAACACCCATTCCGATCCCTCCCCGCGCGGCCGGATGTCGTCAAGCAGATCGAGAGCCGGCGCCGACAACGGCACACGATGACTGAACCCGTTCTTGGCGATTTCGGCCGGGATTGTCCACCAGCCGTTCGAAATCCGGTCCCAGCGCATCGCCAGCACCTCGGCACCGCGCTGCGCCGTCAGCAGCCGCAATTTGAAGGTCGCTGCCGTCAACGGTGCCTCGGCCGCGAGCGCATTCCATACGGCAAAGATCTCTTTCCCCGTCAGCACCCGGTCTGAGCGGTTCTCGGCAGACGGCTTCGACACGCGGTAGCAAGGGTTGATCGCAAGAATGTCCCGCGCGATGGCCCAATTGAACATCTTGCGGACGATCTCCAGGGTGCGATTGGCCTGGATCGGGGCGCCGCGCTCCACGATCTCATCGAGCATCGCAATGATGTCGCGTCGAGTTATGTCCTTCGCCTTGCGATTGCCAAAGCGGGGCAGCGCATCCTTTTCGAGGATCAACTCATCCTTGCGCCAGGAACGCTTCTGCCGCTTCGCATGGCGCTCGATGTAGTCGGCGGCGAGCTCGGCAAAGGTTTCAGCCGCCCGCTCGACCTTTTTTGCGGTGGCCGGGTCGGCGCCCGAATACTGCACCGCGTGGTGAGCGGCTATCGCCTTCTCCCGCGCCTCGGCGAGCGACAAGGTCGGATAGGTACCTATGGTCAGCCGCCGCTTGAGATTGCCGTGGCGGTACATGGCGACCCACGTCTTGCGCCCGCCGGCCGAAACGCGCACGCCGAACCCCGGATGGTCCGTATCCCAATAATCGACCTGCCCTGAGGCGGGCGGCTTGATCGCCTCCACGCTCCGCACGGTCATCTTGAGGCTCGCCATGGCAGGGAACACCCTGGTAGGTACCGGATAGGTACCAAGGTACCAGAAACAGCCTGCAACGCCAAGAGGCGAGGCGTGACACTGAATGGGGATTTTTGATCAGTTTTACAGGTAGTTAGCGGGGCAATGGCGTTGCGTCGTGTTGCAACGCATTCCCTATGTCACGGGGCTGTTAACCGCCTTGTCGCTGGTTCGAGTCCGGCCCGGGGAGCCAACAAAACGAAGGGGTTAGGGCGTTACTCCCTAACCCCTTCAGACCTTCTAGGCCAGCGGGCAACAACTGGGGCAACATCGACAAGGCTTCGATCGTCGGACCTAAGCCGCTTTGGCGGCGCTATCTCACCGTCTCCGCTGGGCCGCAACCCGACGGCTCGGTGCCTGGCGACCCTCGTGCTGCTGTTCGGCTTTCAGGGCGAGCAGATCGTTCTTGCTCAAGCTGCGCGGCGGTGAAGCCCCGCGTTGCAGGCCGTGATCTTCGCCGACGACATCGAGGCCGCCAAGGCCATGCTGGCGAATCCCGACATCGGAGTGAACCAAATCGCGCATCGCCTGGGCGTCTCTCCGGCCCCGCTGCGCGCACTGCGAATACGCCCGGAGCGTGACGGTCACACGGACGGCAATGCTTCTCGAGATCGTAGTCAGCTCCTTCGTTGGCGCGGGGGGGCCTGTTTCTGCTCCGCAAGCTGCGCCCCCAGGGCGGAGCCTCAGCCGAGACCTGAGCAGCTGGAGGAACGCCGATGGGGAATTGGTGCTCCAACGGCGCGCAGAACGTGCCTGCGTTTCACCTCGGGGAGCGGGGCTGCACCGTCTATCAGCACCGGCCATCGGCCTGTTGCAGCTTCGATTGCCGAGCCTTCTCGGCGATGGGCTTAGTCGAGTACTACCTCCCCGGGCGATCTTGAGGCCCAGATCAAGGCCTTCGTCGCCGATTACAACCACTCTCGCTACCACGAGAGCATCGACAATCTCACTCCCGCCGACGTCTACTTCGGACGCGGGCCGATCATCCTGGCAGAACGAGAAAGGATCAAACGACAGACCATCGCCAACCGCCGCTTGCAGCATCAGCTGCACGCCGCCTGACTTCACTAAACCGATGCGCCAGAGCCTCCCTTATTTTGCCTAGCCCGTTGTCCCAAAAACCCTGACGATGGACACGTGTGTATTGGCGAGCGGGAACCGTTTGTCGGTGCTGAGTTGCCGTTCTCGCCGGGAGGATGTCCGATCCCGCAATTTCGATCGATCTATCTTCTTCCGGCGATGACCCGGCAGCATTTTCGCGGATGATTGCAACGGCAATTCGCGTCGCTGTTGCGGTGGGCCTCGGCGGGATGGCCGGGCTGCTTGGCGGGCTGTTCGGGGTCGGCGGCGGCTTTCTCGTGATCCCGCTGCTTGGGTTTTTCTATGGCATGGATCAGCAGACAGCGCAGGGCACCGCCCTGATAATGGTGGTGCCCAATGTCGTATGGGCATTTTCCCGCTATCGACGCCTCTTCGGCATCGATCTGCGCATGGCCGCGACTATTGCCGGGTCGGCTTTGATAGCGACCTATCCCACAGCCCGGTTGGCGACCGGTTTAGATCCGCATGTCCTGCGGCGTGCTTTCGCTCTCTTTCTAGCCACCATCGCCGCGACCATCGCCTACCAGACATGGCGCGGCGCTGCGAGTGTTAAAGGTGGGCCGAGGCGAGCCTGGGGCTGGGTAACAGTCGTCGGGGTTATCGGCGGTGCGTTCTCCGGGTTTTTCGGAGTCGGCGGGGCGTTCGTTGCGCCGCCGTTGCTGACGACTTTCTTCGGATTGCGGCAGTTGGAGGCGCAAGGTCTGGCGCTGGCGCTCGTTTCCCCGAGCGCACTTATCGCCTTACTGGCTTATGCCGAAGCCGGTAGGGTTGATTGGCTTGTCGGATTACCGCTTGCGCTTGGTGGCATCATGGCAATCTCTGCGGGCGTCAAGTTCGCCAGCCGCCTGCCTGAGAGACGGATGCGGTTAGCATTCTGTGGTCTCTTGCTGCTAACCGCGGTGCTGCTGGCACTATGGGGGTAATCGAAGCCGAGGATCAGATTACTTTCGAGGAGGGGAGCGGTGCCGCGACAATCACGCCAAGACACCCGAATCAATCTCTGTGCAGGTGAACAAGGTGCGTGAAGCGACGGATGATTTCTGAAGTGTTCTCCACGAGGAGATAATACAGAGTGGAAGCCGGTGCTGCAATATTTAGCCGTTCCTCCCATCCCGCCACCAGGCGGCTGACGACAAAGTTTACGCTTGGCCATTCGGCTGGGCAGGATGTATGCGCAACACGGCTTCGATCTGGAGCCGAAGTAGAGCACAAGGAGGTTGAGATGCAGATCAAAGGAGGGTGCCTTTGCGGCGCAGTGCGCTACACAGCCGAGACCGACGCGGCAAGCGCAACGGTGTGTCACTGCCGGGATTGCTAAAAGTTCACCGGCAGCGCGTTTGGCACGTTGGTTCGAGTGACCAAGGAGGCGGTGACTATCGATGGCACGCTCAAAACCTTCAGTAGCATCGGCGGCAGCGGCAACCCGATCCTCAGGCACTTCTGCCCTGAATGCGGCTCGTCGATTGCCGAGGAGCCAGGAACGCGGCCCGGTGTGATTATTCTAAATGTCGGGACGTTTGATGATCCGAGCGTCGCAAAACCGGGTCGACAGATTTTTTGCGACGACGCGTTGCCATGGGTCGAGGTCAACGGCCAAATCCCACGCTTCGCAAAACGACCCGGTTGAAACCCAATCCATGCGTCGGTTAGTTCGTCGAGAATTTGAGACCGCTGTTTGTGGAACGAATAACGCGCTGTCATTTAGACGCGCTTTGGTTGTTTTCGGGAGATTCTGTAATTGCTGACGTGCGGGGTCCGGTTCTTGTTGCGCCGTTGCCAACGCACGGTTTGTCGCCTCAAGTTGTGACCGCAACTGTGTGATCGTTGGTTGGCTTGTGCGAGACGTAAGTGCGGTCTGAAGCGCCTTGGCCGCGTTCTAGCAATTCGTTCCACGGGAAGTCCTTCGGCAAGAATTGCCGCCGACGGAGTTTCCGCTCTGAACCAAGCCTTAGCGATCTTGCCGTTCTCGACCTCGTAGATGGCGATCACATTAACCTCGCCGGAGCCTTCCGGAAAGGTCAGGGTCACGGTCTCCTGATCGATCACCAGATTGGCGACCGAGAGGCGATTGATGAGCCGGCCGAATAGATTTGGCTCCTGGAACCGCACCACATGCCGTTTCCGTATCTCAGCCGCTCCGTTGGCGAGCAGCCACGACGGGAACTCGTAATATTGGCAATCGTTGGCCCACCAGTGCATGAAGGCATCGAGTCACGCGCGTTCTAGGCTTCAAGCTGCTGCTGGACCGGAAGGACGGTGTCGGTTCAAGGCCCGCTGAGCCGTTTGCACATGAACACGCGCTCAAATCCAGCGCCGATCCCGCGACCCGTTTCCTTATAGCCGATCGCCGCGTAAAGACGCCGGTTCTCGATCATCAACACGTTCGTGTAGAGCCGTATCTCCGAATAGCCGCGCCGCACTGCTTCTGCTTCGGCGAAGACGAGCACCCGACGCCCTAAGCCGGTGCCATGTCGGCGTTATCTCAGATTTGACGGAAAACTGGCGTTCGACAGTGATGAGCTCCCTCATCGCCGTCATCCCGAAGTTGAAATGGCCTCGCAAATTTAGTTGGTGCGCGATCGTGTCATAATGCGTATCCTACATGCAAGAGTGGAGAAATAACTCGGGGTCATGCTTAACGACTACGTCCCCGCTGAGGAATTAATCCAGACCGAGAGGTCGCGCTTGCAGGCCATATTGGAAGACAGATAGTACCAGAGCTTGCTGGCAGAAGCATCCAAAATCGCCGGATTGAAGGATCGGTCGGTCTTAATCACTGAGGATCTCTGAACCTCAGATAGCAAGGTTCTGAGATTATTCAAAACTTAGGGGCTCGCCTTCCCGTCAGGACTGGCGAGCCTTATCTCAGATAACAAGTCCTCGACTTCATCAGCCTCATTATGCTGCTTTCTTGAACTGCTCGAACCGGATCGCCAGCCGCTCTCGATCCGGGCGATCCTCAGCCCGTCGCGGCAGTTGGATCACCTGCCCGACGATCCCCTTCAACCCAAGTTCGAGAAACGGGCCATCATGGATTTCGAGCAGCCGATCGGAGACATGGACGCGGAAATCGGGATCGATCCCGATTAGGTGTCAACGGCGGCGGAAAACCGAGCCACATGCCGGCGCCAGAGTGGGGCAGTTCAGCGCAGCGTTTTCTGACGGGTGGGCAGGGGTGAGCGCCGTGGCACGCGCGCTACCCATATAGCTGGCGTGTGCCAGGGCGCTCTGGCCCGTCAGGGCCAATCTTTACGGTCGAGCTTCTGCTGCGGCCTGGGTCTTACGGGCACGGCTCTGGCCGAGGCGATAGCTGTCGCCGTTCATCTCGAGGATGCTGACATGATGTGTCAGCCTGTCGAGCAGCGCGCCGGTCAGGCGCTCGGAGCCGAAGGTCTCGGTCCACTCGTCGAAGGGCAGATTGCTGGTAATCAGCGTGGCGCCGCGTTCATAGCGTTGTGAGATCAGCTCGAACAGCAACTCGGCGCCGGTTTTGCTGAGGGGCACAAACCCCAGTTCGTCGATGATCAGCAGCTTGTGGCCGACCAGCTGCTTTTGCAGGCGCAACAGCCGCCGCTCGTCTCGGGCCTCCATTAACTCGTGGACCAAGGCGGCGGCGGTGATGAAGCCGACGGCGAGACCCTTCTGACAGGCGGCCAGCCCCAGGCCCAGCGCGACATGGGTTTTGCCCGTGCCGCTCGGCCCGAGGGCGATGACGTTTTCCCGCCGGTCGATCCATTCGCAGCGGGCCAGTTCCAGCACCTGCATCTTGTTGAGGCTGGGGATTGCCTTGAAGTCGAAGCTGTCCAGGCTTTTGACCGCAGGGAACTTGGCGGCCTTGATCCGGCGCTCGATCATCCGCCGTTCGCGATCGATCAACTCCAGTTCCACCAGTCGGGCAAGGAACTGAACATGGAAGCACGCTGGTGCGATGGGCTACCGGCCACCGCGAGCCGATGTGCCGAAAAATCGCAATAGTTGAAGGGGTAGCCCCTCTGGCTAATCGTCTCCGGACTTTGCCTTTTGAAAAGTGGGGGTGCCGCCGACTTCCAGGTCTATCTCCGATTTTGGAAACCGTGGGTCCCATCTGACGCGCCAAGTTCCTATCCCATCCCCGGGGCTTTATTTACCTTGATGGGTCCTCCCGTTACCTGCTGTTTTCGTCCTCGGTCCTGCGGCGACCGGCCCTGCCCTCTGGGCGCGTTGCCGATCTCCGCGCAGGCCCCACCCTCATAGTTTTTAGGACCTTTTTCGGCTATCCAATCGGGACGAAGTCGAAATCTTCGGCCGGCACCTGCTCGAAAAACGCCTTGTGCTCGCTCTGCGGAAATGGCCACAGGACCGGGGTGGGCTGCCGGCTGGTGTACCAGTTCTTGCAGCCGCCGACCCAGACGGTGCCGGGAAACGCGGTGCCGAGCTGGGCGAGGAATTTCTCGGTCGCGGCAACGGTGGGCGCCACCGCGGCACGGTGCGCGCGGGCTTCAGCGATCAGCCGCATGATGCAAGCGATCTCCTGGTCGAGACCCAGCGGCACCGGCACGTTGTTGACCGGCGCGAACGGCCCGTAGAGCATGAACAGGTTGGGGAAGCCGGGCAGCGCGATGCCGCCATAGGAGTAGATCTTTTCCCGCCATGCCTCGTCGATCGTCACGCCGTTAAGGCCGGTCACGTTCATCGGGCGCATATAGGCGTGCACATCGAAGCCGGTCGCGTAAACGAGCACGTCGAGCACGGCCCGCGTGCCGTCCGTCATCACGACGCCGTCCGGTTCAATACGGTCGATGTCGCCCTTGACGATATGCGCGTTGGGAAGCTGCACCGCGGCGTAATAGTTCCTGTCGGATTTTGGAATGCGGGTGCAGCCGAGATTGTAGTCGGGTGTGAGCTTTTTCTTCAGCTCGGGGTCCTTGATCTGGTCGAGGTAGGATTTGTACTCGCGCTCCATAGCCTCGCGCTGCGGTCCGGGCTCGAGGCGCCACCGGTCGTTTTCGTTGATGAATTGCCACAACCGGCGCTGTTCGCGGGCGTAGCCGCCAGGCAGCCGCAGCTTCACCCGCTCGCGCCAGGTCGAACACGGGTTCTCGCGAATATGAACCCATTGCGCCCGGCGGATGAACTGAGCGACCTCGCACCCGGCCCAGGCCAGCGCCTCGGTAATCTGCACGCCGCTGGCGCCACTGCCGATCACACCCCAGCGCTTGCCTTGGTAGGGGATGGTGTGATCCCAACGCGCCGAGTGGAATGACGGGCCGGCGAAACTCTCGTGCCCGGCGATGTCGGGCAAGAGGGGCTTGTGCAGGAAACCGGTCGCACAGACGAAAACATCCGCTACGTCGGTGTTGCCGCGGGCGGTTTCGATGTGCCAGCGACCGTCGCCGAAGCGGGCCGAAACGACCTCCTCGTTGAACCGGATGAATTTGGTCAGGCCGCGGTCGCGCGCGACTTTCCTGATATAGGCCCAGATCTCGGTGGCTGGGGCGTATTTGCGCGACCAGTTATAGTTGGGCTGGAACGGAAACTCGTATTGCCGCGACAGGACATCGACGAAGAGGCCGGGAAAAGTGTTGTCCCGCCACGTTCCGCCGACCTCGCCGGCCTTTTCATAGACGGTGAAATCGAAGCCGGCGCTTTTGAGCTTCTCCGCCATGAACAGTCCCGACACCCCCGCGCCGGCGACGACCACTCGAAGTTCTCGATCCGCCATCACGCCTCACCAATCGAAATGCCCGAGGGCCCACTCAATACCTCGTAACGATCGATGCGCTGGTCGCCGTCCGGCCAGCGCACGGAACCGGCTGCAGGCGAGCACCAGGGCGCCTGGCGACGTTGAGCTCGGTCGCCTCGGCACCCAGGATCAGCGATCCGCCATCGAGATTGCTTTGTCGCTGCGCTGCTCGCAATGACTATTCGCCGGGTTCAGAGCTTGAGCAGGCGGCGTGCGTTGCCATTCAGCAGTTTCTCTGTGTCTTCGGGGCCGAGTGGCAGCGTTTTCAGCCATTGGGTGCCAGGCGGGTTCTCGGCGAACGGATAATCGACCGAGAACAGGATGCGGTCGATGCCCATCTCCATCATGCTGCACACGAGAGCGGTGTCCGAAAAAAAGCCGCTCGTCGTAATCCAGAAATGCTCGCAGAAGATGTCGCGGAAGGTTTTTTCCTTCATCGTCGCGCGCAACCCATGGCTGATGCGCCACAGCAGAAACGGCAGCCCCTCGCCCATGTGACCGAGGATGATCTTGAGCCCGGGATGGGCGTCGAACACGCCGCTCAACACGAAGCGCAGGCCTTGCGTTGCGGTCTCGACCGTGAAGCCCCAGGCGGCACGCAGGATGCCGGGGTGCGACTGCGCGTAATCCTTGTAATAGGCCTCGATGACCGCAGCGTGTGGCAACGCGGGATGGATATAGATCGGCACGTCGAGCTTGGCGGCCCGCTCCCAGATTGGCCAGAAGCGCTTGTCGTCGTGAAAGACGCCGCCGGTCATGCCGTTGACCATCGCGCCCTTGAAGCCGAGCCTGGTGACGGCGCGCTCCAGTTCGTCGGCGGCAGCGCGCGGGTTGGCGGTCGGCAACACGGCAAAAGCAGAAAAACGATCCGGATGGCGCCGCACCGCCTCATGGAGCCGGTCATTGGTACGGCGTGCCAAGGGCGGCCCAGCTTCGGCGTCAACCGCCTGCAGTCCGGGGATCGAATGCGATAGCACCTGCAGATCGATGCCGGCCTCGTCCATCTCGCGGATCCGCAATGCGCCGAGATCGTCGAGCCGCTCGACGATATCACGACCGGCGCCTGGACCACCGCCGAACTGCTTGACCTCGGGGTCCTGGTAATGCTCTTCAAGCGCGATGATGTAGGGTTTCTTTGCCATTCCTTCCTCCCGCGTATCCTGGCGCGCGCCAGCGTAGTTCGCCGGGCCGATGACTTCCGGCTTAAGCTTCAGCGTCTCACGTTTTCCGCCGCCCGACTCGGCGAGCCGCATCTGCGTGAACAGGTCTGAGCTGCCGATTCCCCGCCCATCGGGATAGGCCGCCCTCGACCTCTATCCGCCGGAATCTGGGACGGTGTCGTTTGAAACCAAGGGGGCCGTCGGACGCCAGAGGCCTGCTGGTTTCGCGACCGGAAGCCCCAGTCGAGTAATCGAAAACTTACGCGGCACAGATCAAGCCAAAAACGCCGCCGCCGAAGCGAAGTCGGGAACTCTCCGAGAATGCGGCCTTATGTCAACGTGCCGGGCCGGGCGAGGGCAGCGTCGCCGCTTTCTCGACCGCGCGGTCCATTTCCTCGACCGTGATGAGCGGCGTCATGCTGACACGCACGACGCCCGTGGAATTGCCGACGAGCGACACGGCGGTCGCCGAGGTCGCGTCAGGATAGTCGGCGATGATGATTGTGTCGTCCTGGCCATGGGCGAAATAGAAGGCCTCGACCTTGCCGCCGGCCGCCTCGACCGCTCGCGTCACCGCGGCCCGGCGGCCCGAGCCCTTGTCCTGGCGCAAAAGCCGAACCCCTTCCGCGTTCAAGGTCACTCTCGCTAGGAATTTCGGCATGGCAACCTCCCCCCGCTTTTGGGAACATAGCTATTCTCTGCCGGCTCACCCGGGTTGGGTAGCGGCGTCGAGCCGCGGCAACGGGTTGCGACGTCGATCGCGACAGCAAAAAACCCGCATGGTTGACGGCTGACCCTCCGCCTTTACTCCTCGGGTGACCGCCATTCGAATACGAGGGGTCCCCTTGATTGCAACAGATACTGCGTGATCTCTAACCCAAAAGGGGTTCCACCCAACACTGAGGGCCCCCCACCGGCTCTTGGCGCCACATACGGCATACACGGACCCCGACCCTTTCGTTGGCCTCGTTGGGTCCCTCGGTACCCTGTTTATTTCGTCTCGGATCCTCCGGCGGCGCCGCCTCCAACCGCATTCCGGACTGAGATTGGCGCCAAGGCCGCAGCGTTCGGCCTGCAATACGTCATCTTCCGCGCGATCATTGCCCGGCGGATCGCCGCAGCGCGGCTGGCCCCGCACGGTGCCGTGCCATCGGGTCCCGTCCAAACGCTTGGTTCTGAAGAGCTCGGTGAATCAGACTACCTGATCAATGCATCGGTGGTGCGATCTAGCCAACGGATCTGAGTCAGCCGTTGGCCCTCGCCCCACTAGGGTTCGGACTGATACCCCGTAGCACAAGGTAGCGGCAAGGCCACTGCGATGGCGGGAAAGACAGGCGAGAATAAGCGTTTCCAGCGACGGTGGGCCTTGAACGGAATGTTGGGGGCATCACCCAGAACTGGTGGGCCCAGGCAAGCTCGCTCCTCCTCGCGGATAGCCGCCAAGACAGCAGCATGCCGTTGACAACCCCACTCGGACCCCGTTGATTGCAGTTACGCATTTCAAGTGGGGCTCCTTCGCATGACCACCCCGGTTGACGTCCTGATCATCGGCGCGGGGGCCTCCGGCGCGGCTGTCGCATGGAGCCTCGCCGAGACAAAGATGCACATCCTCTGTCTCGAGCAGGGCGACTGGATGAAGCCATCCGAATATCCCAGCACCGCTCGCGATTGGGAGGCACGCCAGCTCAACGATTTCCACCCCAGCCCGAACCGTCGAGCGCGCGATACCGACTATCCGACAATGATGCCGAATTGCCGATCAAGATCGCCAACTTCAACGGCGTCGGCGGCGGCACGGTGCTGTACGCGGGCCACTTCCCGAGGTTCCATCCGTCGGATTTTCGCGCGCGCACGCTGGACAGCGTCGCCGATGACTGGCCGATCGACTACGCGACCTTGGAGCCGTACTACGCCGAGAACGACCGGATGATGGGCGTGTCCGGCCTGGCCTGAGATCCCGCCTATCCGCCGCATGAACCAATGATGCCGCCGCTGCCGCTGGGCAAATCGGGTACGACCTTGGCGCGCGGGCTCAACAAGCTCGGCTGGCACTGGTGGCCGTCGGACAGCGCGATCGCCTCGGTGGACTACGAAGGCCGCGCCAAGTGCATCAATCTCGGCCATTGCACTTCGGGCTGTGCGCAGGGCGCAAAGGCGAGCACCGACATTACGTACTGGCCTGCCGCCCTCCGCGCCGGCGTCGAACTTCGCACGCGCTGCCGAGTGCGCGAGATCACCACCAACGAGCACGGCACGGCGTCGGGTGTCGTCTATTACCACGCGGATGGGGTCGAGCATTTCCAGCCTGCCGAAGTCGTGATCCTCGCCTGCAACGCCGTCGGCACCGCGCGCATTCTGCTGAATTCCGCCTCCGCGTGCTTCCCTACCGGCCTTGCCAATTCTAGCGGCCTGATCGGCAAGAACCTGATGTTCCACCCCTATGCGCGGATCGCCGGCTATTTCAACGAGACGCTCGACGGATATCGCGGTCCGGGGAACTGCATTTGGAGCCAGGAATTCTACGAGACGGACCTCTCCCGCAGGTTCGTACGCGGCTACACCTTCGAATTCTCTCGCGGTCAGGGCCCGGTGATGGCCGCCGTGCATGGCATGCAAATCGGCCGCCTGCCTTGGGGCGCAGAACACCACCGCGCCTATCGCAAACTGTTCTGCCATCGCACCGGTATGGTGGCGATCTGCGAGGACCTGCCGGAAGAGCACAACACCGTCACGCTCGATCCGGTGCTAAAGGACTCCAACGGCATCCCAGCCCCAAAGATCACCTATACGCTGAGCGAAAACAGCCGCCGCATGCTGGATCACGCGGTTGAACGGGCCACCGAGATCCTGCGCGCCGCTGGAGCGCATGACGTCTGGTCAGTGGCGCCGATCCCGGATGGCGGGTGGCATCTGATGGGCACCGCGCGGATGGGGACCGACCCGGCGCGATCCGTCGTGAACGAGTGGGGCCGCAGCCACGACGTGAAGAACCTGTTTATCGTCGATGGCAGCATCTTCGTGACTTCGGCCGGCGTTAACCCGACGCGGACAATCCAGGCGCTAGCACTTTACGTCGCCGACACCATCAAGCAGCGCTTGGCTGCTGCCACCCTGTTCGATTGAGGAGCCCATGTTGCCAGCGAAGCAGTGCCGATCCTTGCAATGCCTCGCCGAGATGATGATCCCGGCCAGCGTCGAATACGGTGTGCCGAGTGCCGGCGATGATGCGATCTTAGCCGATATCCTACAGAGCCTTGGGCGCGATGCGGAACCTGTGATCGCAGTGCTGCGAACGCTCTACGCTATGGCCGGCGGCCCGTTCGCCGATCTGGACCTGCAACGGCGAAACGCCATTGCCGCCCAGTTGCGCGAGACTGGAGGTGAGGGGTTGACCTACCTGACCCGGATCATCCTGCAATGCTATTACCGAGACGACAGGGTCATGCGGTCGCTGGGTATGGAACCGAGGCCGCCATTTCCAAAAGGCTTCGAGTTGGAACACGGCGACTGGTCCCTCTTGGATCCGGTGCGCGCGCGCCCGAAGCTTTATCGCGACGCCAGTTGACCATCATGAATCCGCTTATCTAAGTTAAACAACTGAGAAATGACTTCTAATCCCGCGCGACGCGGTAGCGGGGGAGGGCTTGCGGGCGAGCGGTTATGGTCGTGCTCGAGGTCGATCGGGACAGGGCTGAAACGGGCAGAGAAGAGCGCGAGCAAGGCTTCTCGGCCGAGGCTGGCCGGTTGCGCAAAATCATCCATATTGACATGGACGCGTTTTACGCATCGGTCGAACAGCGTGACAATCCGGAGCTGCGCGGGAAGCCGGTCGCGGTCGGCGGATCGCGCGAACGCGGCGTCGTCGCGGCCGCGAGCTACGAAGCGCGGAAGTTTGGCGTGCATTCTGCGATGCCGTCGGTCACGGCCAAGCGGAAATGCCCGGATCTGATCTTTGCCAATCCACGGTTCGATGCCTACAAGGCGATCTCGCTGCAGATCCGGGAGATCTTCGCAGAATACACGCCGATCATCGAGCCATTGTCACTCGACGAGGCGTATCTCGATGTCACCGAAAACCTCAAGGGCATCGCCTCGGCGACGCAGATCGCGGAAGAAATCCGGGCAAGGATCAGCGCCGAAACCGAGCTCACCGCTTCGGCCGGCGTCTCCTACAACAAGTTCCTCGCCAAGCTTGCCTCGGATCACCGCAAGCCGGACGGGCTCTTCGTCATCACGCCCGCAATGGGGCCAGCATTCGTCGAGACCCTGTCAGTCAGAAAGTTTCACGGTGTCGGGCCTGCGACAGCTGCCAAGATGGCGCGGCTCGGGATCAAGGCCGGGCTCGACCTCCGGGCGCAGACCTTAGCCTTCCTGCAAGAGCATTTCGGGAAAGCGGGCTCTTACTATTACGGGGTTGCACGCGGAGTTGACGAGCGGCCTGTCCGGGCCAATCGGATACGTAAGTCCGTTGGCGCCGAAAACACGTTTTTGGCCGATCTCTCCAGCTACGAAGCCGCGCGTGATGCCCTTGCTGAGATCGTCGACAAAGTCTGGCGGCATTGCGAGGACGCCGGCATTTGTGGACGCACGGTGACAATCAAGGTCAAATTCGCGAACTTCCACCAGATTACCCGAAGCCGCACCGGTCAGATGCAGATCGCGACCCGGAGCGAGCTCGAACAGCTCGGCAACAAGTTGCTTGGACCTCTGTTTCCCGTTGCAAAAGGCATTCGGCTTTTGGGCATCTCTTTATCGTCACTTGGGGCAGATGGACTTGCTTCGGAAAGGTGGGGAGTTCCCTGTGAGCTATGAGGAACTCGATGACGCAGCAACGACGGTTTACGAAGGAATTTGCAGAGGAAGCGCTCCGCCTTGTGCAAAGCAGCGGGCGGACGCAGCGCGAGATCGCCGGTGATCTTGGGATTGGTCTATCGACGCTGGTCCGCTGGATCGAGCGGAGCCGGGATCGGCATGCTGTCGACCCTTCGGCAGCGGAGGGCGATGTCACGGCGGAGCTGAAGCGGCTGCGCCGTGAGAACGAGATTCTTCGCCAGGAACGGGACATCCTGAAGAAGGCCACCGCTTTTTTCGCCCGGGAGGGAAGTCGATGAGGTTCGCGCTCATTGATGGGGCGAAAGCGGAATTCCCCGTCCACCGCCTATGCCGCGTGCTTGGTGTTAGCCAAAGCGGCTATTTCGCCTGGAGGAGCCGGCCAGCCTGCCGCCGCCAACGTGACGACATGGTGCTGCTGGCACATGTCCGGTCGGCCTTTGCCCTGTCGAACAGCACCTATGGCAGTCCCCGAATGACGCGGGAACTGCGGGATAGCGGCCTCACGGTCGGTCGCCGCCGGATAGCCCGGCTGATGCGCGACAACGGCCTGCGGGCGCGGCAGAAGCGGCGGTTCAAGCGGACCACGGACAGCCATCACGTGTGGGGTTCGGTGAGATCGTTTCACTTTCCGGACGAGGAGGGATGCATCTTCACCGGTTTATCCCTCTCCGATAAGTTGACCTTTAGATGTTGTTGGGGCTGTGGAACTGTGGGCGGCGCGGCGACGCCGTCCATCAGATCCATGGCCGACATCAAGAACGACAGCAGCGAGCAATGAACGCCAAGACGAGGCTTGGCTGGATCAGGCTTTACGAGCAGGTCGGCGATGCCGGCCTAGTTTGCCGGCGTTGTGGCATCTCTCGACCGACCCTGCGGAAGTGGTGGCGACGCTACCAGGCCGAGGGGATCGTCGGTCTCGAGGAGCACAGCCGTCGACCGCACCGAGCCGCCGGCCGGAAAATCTTCGCAGAACAGGAGGCGTTGATCCTCGAACTTCGCCGCACGCGTCAGCTCGGCATCAAGCAGCTGCGCAATGAACTCCTCCGAAATCATGGATTACGCCTGTCACTGGATACCCTTCATCGTGTGTTGGTCCAGCATGGCGAGCAGCGCCTCCAGCGCCCGCGATTGGTGCGTAAGGGCACGAAGCGTTATAGCCGGCCGGTGCCGGGCGACCGGGTTCAGATGGATGTCTGCAAGATCGCGCCCGCGCTTTACCAGTACACGGCCATTGATGACTGTTCGCGGTGGAAGGTGATGGGTCTGTATCCCCGGCGAACCGCCTCCAGCACTCTGAACTTTCTCGACCGTCTCCTGGAAGAAATGCCGTTTCCGATCCAACGCATCCAAACCGATCGGGGCCTCGAATTCTTTGCCGAGGCTGTGCAGCGTCGCCTGATGGAGTGGGGCATCAAGTTCCGCCCGACCAAGCCACGCTCACCACACCTCAACGGTAAGGTCGAGCGCACCCAGCGCGCTGATCTCGAGGAATTCTGGGCGATGGCCGATCCCAAATCGGTCGACCTTCGACAACGGCTCGACGAATGGCAGCACTTCTGGAATTGGCACCGGCCTCACACGGCTCTCGGCGGACGATCGCCGATCGATCGGGTCTGCGAACTGACGGCAATCACCCCGTCTGCCGAGGCGGTCGACGCGGCCTACGATCCCGCCAAGGAGCGCATCAGAGTCTCCAGCTACGTCACCGACACAACCTTGGCGCGGGTGAAATGATCTCCCCAGACCCTACAGCTGATAGACCCGGCCCACGCCCTTCAGGGTGCCGACATAAAAGGTATCCTGGGCGCCGCAATAGCCGGGGCATTCGCTCTCGAACTCGCCATCGGCTTCCTTGTCGGCCTTGGCCTTCTCGACCGCGGCGATCTGCGCCTCGGTCACAGAACCCCATCTTGTGCCACCTTGGCTTCGAGCGCCTTCAGGCGGAGTTTCATCGAGGTGAGATCGTGGCGCTGCCACACGCAGCGCACGCCGGCGGGCGAAATCGACAGCCCGCGCCGCTTCAGGGCGTCTGAGACGCGCACTTGGCCCCAGGCGGGCTGCTCGATCGCCATCTCGACCGCCGCCTGTTCGATGTCGACCGGGGTGCGGTTCTTCAGAATCGGCTTCTTGCGGCTGATCTCCTGCAGCGCCAACTCGCCGCCTTTGTCGTAGAGCTCCTTGAAGCGATAAAAGCTGTCGCGGCTGTACCCCATCATTTTGCAGGCTTGACTGACATTGCCGAGCTGCTTGGCCAGTTCGAGCAGCCCAACCTTCGCTCGGATAATCTTCTGGTCCTGGGTCATAGGTCGTGATCTCCGTCCCGCCGGCAGGGCGGGTCGCGGTCCCAACTCCGGGTGAGAACCGCGCCCGCCCTCCGGCTCCGTTTCGGAAACCAACAACGACTGTCAGCTTAAGTTCGAGCTAATACAGCTACAGCGTCGCGGTCAGGGCGGCGCGGCGCACCGCGCAGATGCGGGTTTACGCCGAGCGCATCATCGTCTGGTGCGCCGGCGAGATTGTCGCGGAGCTCCGCCGCCGCTTTGGTCGCGGCCAGACCGCCTACGATCCCTGGCATTACCTGCCGGTGTTGGCGCGCAAGCCGGGGGCGCTGCGCAACGGTGATCCGTTCCGCAACTGGGATCTGCCGCCAGCACTGGCGCAGATCCGGCGCCAGCTTGCCGGGCATGACGACGGCGATCGCCAGTTCGTCGACATACTGACGGCGGTCGCCGAGGCCGGGCTCGATACGGTCGAGGCGGCCTGTGCCGAGGCGCTGTCGGCCAAGCTGTTCGGCCGCGACGTCGTGCTCAACATCCTGGCGCGGCGGCGCGATGCCGACCCGCCTCGGCCGGTGGCGACCCCGGCGGCGCTGACGCTGGCGATCGAGCCGGCGGCCGACTGTGCCCGCTCTGGCCGGCTGCGCCACCCGCCGCCGGCCGAGGAAGTCTGGCATGGAGCGGCATGAAATCATCGCGCTGATGGGCCAGCTCAAGCTGGCCGGAATGCGCGCGGCCTATGACGAGGTGGTCGCGGCGGGGGTGCGCGCCCAGCACCCGTTTCAACGCATCTTTGGCGAATTGCTGCTCGCGCAACTGGCCGATCATCGCGCCCGCTCGATTGCCTACCGCATGGGGGTGCCGCGCTTCCCGGTGATGAAAAACCTCGCCGAGTTCGACTTCGCGGGCTCGCCGGTCAATCAGGGGCTGGTGCGCGAGCTGCACGAGGGCGGCTTTATCGCCACCCAGCGCAACGCCGTGCTGATCGGCGGGACCGGCACCGGCAAGAGCCATATCGCCATCGCGATCGGCGCCAATTGCGTGCGCAGCGGCGCCCGCGTGCGCTTCTTCACTGCCGTCGATCTAGTCAACCAGCTCGAGGCCGAGGCGCGCGCCGGCAAGCCTGGAAAGCTGGCCGACCAACTCGTCCGCGTCAATCTCGTCATTCTCGACGAGCTTGGTTATCTGCCATTCCCGGTCAGCGGCGGCCACATGCTCTTTCATCTGATCAGCCGACTCTACGAGCGCACCTCAATCATCCTGTCGACCAATCTGGCCTTCGCCGAATGGCCCAGCGTCTTCAGCGACGCCAAGATGACGACGGCGTTGCTCGACCGGCTGACCCACCACTGCGACATTCTCGAAACCGGCAACGAGAGCTGGCGCTTCAAGAACCGCACCTGACCCCACGGTCCGAGCCCATCGCGGATCGCCCCCCGGGGGCCCACAGCACCTCCCCACGCGCGCCGCTCCGTCGCTTGTGAGGGCTCTGCGCGTCGCGCGCGGGTCCCCTCCATGGACTCCGGGGACGACCGCTCCTCAACCGCCGGTGTGGGTTCCCATTGGACGCTGATCCCGGGTCCCGCTTCCGCGCTGATTGACAAAGTAACGGAGTACCCAGGAAACAGACAGAACGGCAGAAGCATGGTATGTAAGAGAATACAATGGGTTGCCACTTTGCGGTGGTCTGCGTGGTCCTGCGCGACCTTGACAGCAGCCTTCACGGCGACTGAACCATTCAAGCGTCTCTTTGGTGGATTTCGGCGACCGTCGTGTCGTGGAGTTCCTACAGCCGGTCAAAGCGGATCGAGACAGCGTGTCGAATTATCGAGCCTAGCGACCCCGGTGGGGCTGACCTCCCGTTTGAGTGTCGGGAAGCCAGCCGAGGGTTCGAGCGCTAGCTGACCTCGTCCGTCCAGACCTTGAAACTGACCAGCGTGCCGGGGCCGAAGGTGTGAGTGATCGGCACGTCGGCCGCATCGCGCCCTTGCGCGATCAGTATGCGGCCTATTCGCGGCATGTTGTTGCGCGGGTCGAATGTGTACCACCGCCCGCCAAGATAGGCCTCGAACCAACCGGCAAAATCCATCGGGCCATAGGGCGGTGGCATGCCGATGTCTCCGAGGTACCCGGTGCAATAGCGCGCCGGAATGTTCATGCAGCGGCAGAATGTGATGGCAAGGTGCGCGTAGTCGCGACACACACCTTTGCGTTCATTGAAGACCTCATAGGCGGTCATGGTCGCGCGCGCATGCTCGTAGCCGAAGGCAATGTGGCGATGGACGAAATCGCAGATCACCTGGACGCGGGCCCACCCCGGTGGCGAATTTTCGAAGAGGTTCCACGCCAGGTCGGACAGCAGGTCGGTCTCGCAATAGCGACTGCCGAGGAGAAAGATTAGCGTCTCTGCCGGCAAATCCTCCACCGCGTGTTGGGAGGCCGAAGGAACAACCATGTCCGGCAGGCCGGTATCACGAATGACACCATCGGCCGACAGGCGCATTCGGCCGGCAGGAGCGACGATGCGGCTACACCAATTGCCGAAGACGTCGCGGTAGGGGGAGATCGGCACGGAGGGGTTGGTGATCAGGAAATCGGGAACGATGATGTCTGACGCCCGGGTGAAATGGGTGCCTAGAACCATGATCACTGGTGTGGATTGTGGAAAGTCGTAAATCAGTCTCGTAGCCAACACGAATCTTCATCCGACATGCTCTGATTTCACGGTCTCCCGATGGCCAAGACAAAGCCATCACGTGGGTTGCAATTCAGCGACCGCCATTGCACGAGCGGCGTCGAAATCGAGGTCCCGGCTCCGAAACTGGATCTGCCGAGTGTCGATGTGTTTCCATCACCGTAGCTTGTCCGCGTCCCCGACGTCGATCAAACCGGTTGGCCGAACGTCGAGCATTTGAGGAGCGGCCCAGATCGCCTCTGGCGTACCGGACGTGACGCTCACCTGCACCTCCATGTCGAGATGGTCCGACAAGGATCCGATGAAGGTGCCGTGGAGCGGGATCGCGTGGCGCGGATCGCGCACGACCGCAACGGTGACAAGGTCGATCTTGCCGACGCTGCCGCTCGTGGGATCGAAATCGATCCAGCCGACTGCCCGGCAAATAGATTTGCGCCCAGGCATGGGTCGATCCGCGCGCTGGGCCGCTCGTGGCTCCTCCGGATCGTCGAGCGGGACGGCGAGATACCCGGACGCAAACCGCGCGGCAAGACCGAGCGAGCGCGCCGCCTCGATCATCAGCATGGCGAAATCGCGGCAGCAGCCATGGCCGAGCCGGAGCGTCTCCACCGGCTGCTGGATTCCCTTCGTTTCCCGCCGCCGGTAGCGGAAGCCGTGATTGATGCCCTGGGTCAGCCGGGTGAGAAGCTCGAAGGTGCCGATCGACCCACTCGGGGGCAGGAATTGACGAGCCCAGCGGCCAACCTCGTTCTCCGGATCGGGTTGATGGCGTTCGATGTAGTGGGCGAGGTCCGGCATCTCGTCGGCGCTATAGTCGACGGGAAAGGTCCTTGCGGCGTCATCGAGATCGAGGTTGGCGGGGTCCAAGGGCGAATGCTCGAGGCGCACGATACTCTCGAAGCGCAGCTCTTTTGAACGAGCCGGAAAACCGCGCGATCCCCACATGATTGCCGAATGCGTCCTGAACGAAGCGCAGGCTCCTGGGCTCTGGGCTGATCTCGAGGCTCGCCTCGATCACTCTTTGATCGTGGGAGTCGCGTGGACGGAGCATCATCCGATGCTCGCCAAAGGCGACCGGCTGCCGGTAGCGATAGGTTGTGACGTGCCGGATGGTCAGTGACGGCATAATGTCTCCGCGGCGAAAATCGTGCATGATTTGCGCCAATTTGACAGCTGCCGATCGCGGAAGCCGCCCTGGTCTCGACCCCCTCGGCCTTGGCGCCTGGCAGCGTCGAAGGCGGTTCCACTGCCTGCGGGTACGGTTTTGATGAGATACCCGGATCATTGAACGGAAAGCGCAAGGAGACATCGCTCTGGTGGTCGCCATGCTCGCCAAGGGCGAAGGCGACCGCCATGGTCTTGCCCGGCGTCAGGCGGCCCAGCCCCAAAGCGATAGTGGACCACAGCCGATAGACATCGCGGGCCGCATGCGTGACGATTTCGATCGGTCGCCTTTACCGGCTCCAGCGTCATTCCGCAGATAGGGCAATTGCCCGGCCTACCTGATGTATCTGTGGGTGCATCGGACACGTGTAGATGACGCCAGCCCCGATCGGGGCTGGCGTCGCAATTGATGTTGCGTCGTGGGCGCGAAAGTAAACCATCATATAGCTGATCAATCTCGCTGTTCGCGAGGACTCCCGGTAGGCTCGGAAAGTACTCAGCTACGATCTTCTCGAACCACCATAGGGGTCGATCAGCAGCGGCCAGCGGCAGTGTCGACTCGGGGGCGACCGGTGCTTTGATCCCCTCGAGTCGGACCGGCACCGGCGATAAGATCCCTAGCACGCGCGGTTTCCGCGCCGGTTGATCGGCCGATGACAGAGAGGCTGAAACCGACGGCTCGACAACTTGTCTTTTCGGAGCGAACAGCGCCTCGGCCGCTTGACGCGCTCGCGTGACGCGCTCGCCATCATCGCCGCGAGGATGCGGTTGTTGCTGTCGGCTAAGCAAAATTTGCTCCGAACGGTTGAACTATTCGCAATATCGAAGGAGATTCAATAAGTTTCGCATGCTGCACTTGGGAAGCCGGGTGCTTTTTTGCAAGCTCGACCTCGTACCCAAGCCCGTAGTCGGCGCAATCGGCACCGCCCCGTACATGGGAGCACGAGTTGGTCTGTCGGTTTTGAGGGGCGAATTGGCGGCCTCGGTGGATAGCCCCTCCGGGCGGGTCGCGACGCCCTATGCCCGCACCAAGACCGTGATTGACAGGACAATGGCGGCCACCATGACCCCGGCGGTTACGAGCCCGGCCGGCGTCGTGCGCACCGTGGCTTTTAGCGCGACGTTCTTGCCGATGCGGAGATCCACGCTCGCTCTTATCTCCTCGGGATGCACCGGGGCGCTTTCGGCCTGACCCTCGGTCTGGTGATCGTTCCTGCATCGCTGGCATACCCGCCTGCATGATGGATTGCGCGCAGTCTGAAGGGTAATTCTCACCCGAGAACTTGGCGAAATTCCGGTACAGCAGACAACATTCCCTCGGGCCCGGTCACTTGATCCCGAGCCGGCGTGCGTGCCGCGCCTTCCGTGTTGGCCACCCAGCCATAGGTAGTTTCCGAACCTATCCGTGCTCGCCTACCACTCGTAACCTACCGGTGCCGGGCTGGGTCGCCGACCGAGCAGAGTTGGCCGCGCGCCCTCGGCTAAGGGGAGGATCGCATGGTTACAATAACAAACGACAAGGCCGCGACAAGATAGAACAGGCCCTGATCTGCGCGGCAAAGTATCGCGTTCTTGCGTTAAGTGATTCGAATCCACTGATGATCCGATTATTCGAAGAAAATGCTCTTTGGCTCGAAGGCATGGTGGCGCGCTTGAAACATTCGAGCAATATTTTCAACGACGCGCCAGCTTAGGACGTGCCTACCGAGGGTCCGTTTTCCGCGATGCGGGACCCCCTGATCGTAAAGAAAGGTTGCTTTGATGTATATCTCCCTGAAAGATAGCTGTTCCAAGGGCTTTAACAAATGGTCGGACGCTCACCAGCCAGAAATCAAGAAAGATGTTCTGGCAGATGGGGGCGACGAAGTGGTGGCCGACGGTGCTGGTCTGGATAATGGTCGATGACTCGCCCAAGCGGCCTCATCAGCCACCGCTCGTGCCCGGCCCGGGTACGCTTCTGAAAATAAGACATTCGCATCCATTTTCCGCGGGTTACGAGCGTCCCGCCGCGTACTCTGCCTCTCGAAGTGCTTTGAACCCGTAACGGATAAGATCATGGCTATTGCGGAGCGAAATATCCGTATGCCCCTCCGCGCTGTGATGGTAGTGGGTCGCGTCGCCCATCTCTGAAGAGCGATCCCACGAATATTTTCTACCCGACGCCTTATGTGTGACCGTGCGCGTGTCGGTGTCGATCTCGAAATCGGAAGGCAGATAGTGGGGCATTCACTTCAACTCCCTGTGAAAGTGAACCGCAGATAAATAGGACAATCTGATAAAATCAGGAACATAGAGCAACCATACATTGTACGATCTCTGGGATCGACAACACGACATCGGGGTGAACCGCCGCCATGGCTGACAGCGGCATCGAGGGCGTCAAGGCGTCCTGTGGCCGCTGAACGAGAGCAGTGCCGCCGTCCTCCTTAATCGCCCGGAGCCCGTCGGCCCCGTCGCTGCCTCCACCACTAAGAACGATCCCGATGACGCGCTCCTCCGTAGACTTTGGCGGCGGATATGAACAGAGGGTCGGCTGCCGGACGGGTGTGATGGACTTTCGGTCCCTGATTCAATCGGACGCGGCTGGGCTCCAGAAGCATGTGATGATCCGGCGGCGCTACATAGATACGTCCAGCTTCGATTGGGGCCCCGTCGTAATCAAATGCCGAATGAAGTCCAGCGGTACGGGCCAGAAGGGAAGACAGCACGCTGGGGTAACTGCCAATGTGGATGACGATGAAAAACGACGCCGTGCACCGAGTCGGCAGCGCCGCAACAAAGCGACGCAGAGCCTCAACGCCACCGGTGGAACCTGCGATTACCACGATTGCGTCCATGACCCTGGGCAGGACAAAGGGTTGGCCACAATCCGGTCGACCTTGTCGAGACTAACCTCGTCGCGCCGGCGATCGTAGAGTTGTGTCGTGCGCGTCGACGTGTGGTTCGCCCTCGCCGCGGCCTTTCCAGCGTGCCGCCGTGATCCGGTCGCCCAGAAGCTGTGGTTCCCGAGCTTGGTGGCGATGCCAGCCGCCGCCGGGCGCCGGCGGATCATCACATAGGCGCTTGCCTGCGGCAGCACCGTGCGGGTGAGCTTGGCGGTGCTGCGAGATTCCGACAGCGAACGGTCAGGCCGCGTTCTGGTCAGCGAATAAACTGTCTGGTGGCTCGGCATCGGGCGGTGTCAATCGCGGATCGAAGCGGAACCCCGTCCCACAGTAGGGACAGAGGATCGTAGTCCGCTTCGCCCATGTTGATGTAGATGTGCGGGTGGTCCTGCGGCGGGGACTCCCCGATGCACTTGAATTCCCTCACCCCGATGCCGATTTCGCAGACGCCGCGGTCGTTCCTGAACTTGAGATAGGCACCGGCGGGCATCGACTTAGGCCGGTGTGATTGGTGGGGGATCTGGTCCGTCTGCCGCTCCCGGTTGGCCGGATTGATTTCGGTGAACATGATACGTCCTCGCTGCTCCGCCTCCGTCGTTCGTTTGCTGGCGTGTCCATGGAACACTCAGCCAAGCAGTCCGGAATTCGCTTCAGAGTGTACCGGCCCCCGGCACGCGCCACGGACGATGCGGCTGCTCCTCTGGAGTCATCATTGCTTGATCGAGAGCCGGAACCGGGATGACGGCGGGCTCGCCCGCTACGGCGCGAGCACCGGCGATCTTCGGATCATGCGCCTCCGACCATTTCCTGAACCCGCTCGTAGGACTACTCATCGAGATACCCATGACTGGCATCCTTTTTCTGAATTGCTGAAAATAATATATGGGGACGATTTCAAATCGCACTGAACAAATTTTTGCGATTGGCAAAGAAAATTCTTGGGATCTCTTTAGCGAATTGGCATCCACTCAAAGAGTGTGGTAATTTTTTCATTTAATTAGCAAACACCATGGGCTTACGGCGAGATTCTCGCGCCCCGCCAGAGTCCGAAACGATAGTTCCTAATCGGCTTTTTGGTGCTGCCGATCGACGGACACAATATTTAGGTTGGGGATATCCCCAAAATCCGGGGATACCTCGGTTGAAAACCGGTGCCGATCGGCCGCCCGAGCGGCCTTGATCGTGCTGCCGAAAAAGGCGGCAGCCAACTAGCCGTAGGCTCGTCGGCCCACCCTCGCCTGTTCCAGGGATCGGATCCGCCATGCGTCGTCGATTGCGGCACGCAACGCCTGTATGGTCAGTCGCGCCCGCCGTTTAGAGAAGGCGAGGCTTTCCCAGGGTTCGCGATCAGATGTTTGGTAGAATGTTGGGTTTGCTGTCCGCCGACATGGCGATCGACCTCGGCACGGCAAACACCGTCGTTTACGTGAAAGGGCGCGGTATCGTCCTGAATGAGCCGTCGGTGGTCGCAATTGCAAGCGTCAAGGGCAAAAGACAAGTTCTCGCCGTCGGGGAGGAGGCGAAACTAATGGTCGGCCGCACCCCTGGCAACATTCAGGCAATCCGGCCGCTGCGCGACGGCGTCATCGCCGATTTCGAGGTAACGGAGGAAATGATCAAGCATTTCATCCGCAAGGCGCTCAACCGCCGCAGCTTCTCCGCGCCGCAGATCATCGTCTGTGTGCCCTCGGGCGCGACCGCGGTGGAGCGGCGCGCGATCCGGGAATCGGCTGAAAGTGCGGGCGCAAGGCAGGCCTTTCTGATCGAGGAGCCGATGGCGGCAGCGATCGGTGCCGGTCTTCCGGTGACCGAGCCGACCGGCTCGATGGTCGTCGATGTCGGAGGCGGGACGACCGAGGTGGCGGTGCTGTCGCTTGGCGGCATCGTCTATTGCCGATCGGTTCGGGTCGGCGGCGACAAGATGGACGAGGCGGTCATTGCCTATATCCGCCGCAACCATAACCTCCTCGTCGGTGAGAGCAGCGCCGAGCGAATCAAGAAGGAGATCGGCTCCGCCTGCATGCCGGAGGACGGTGAGGGCCGCATGATGGAGATCAGGGGGCGCGACCTGATGAACGGGGTGCCAAAGGAAATCGTGATCAGCGAGCGTCAGATTTCCGAGAGCCTCGCCGAACCGGTTGGCTCGATCATCGAGGCGGTCAAGATAGCGCTCGAGAACACGGCCCCCGAACTCGCCGCCGACATCGTCGACAAGGCGATCATGCTGGCCGGCGGCGGTGCGCTGCTCAGCAATCTCGACTTGGTGCTGCGGCATGCCACAAGGCTTCCGGTCTCGATCGCCTACGAACCGCTGACCTGTGTGGCGCTCGGCGCCGGCCGTGTCCTCGAAGAGATGAAGACGCTCAAAAACGTGTTGATCGATATGTGGTGAGAGCCTTTGATCTGAGCGGTGAGGCGGGGCTTTTCCGCTATCGGAAGAGTTTCCCGGCAATCAAATCGAGCACAAATTGTTCGGCTATCTCGCGAACCAGCTCCTCAGTCATTTCGTCAAATTTATGATGTCTAGCGTCGAATACTATTTGGCTTGTCGATGATGCTTTAGCCATCGTCGACGTTCCAAATTCACAGGTATATTTATCTGGATCAAACCGTACTTGGAGGCTGCCTTGCCGGGTAAATTCCTCATCTTCCGATAAATTCACGTTGAGGGAAATTGGAGCAGAGGCGTCGTTTTGTTCGTCCACCGTTTCTCCGAAGAAGCCCTCGGCCGCTAAGCGCGCCACGACCTCATCGAAAATAGGCCCGATCACCCCGGACTTAATTCGCGCGAATCGAATCCTGGCTTCCGCTGCCGCCTCTTTTCGTTGGTTTTCCGCCGCCTCCGCACGCTCGCGATCTGCTTTGAGCTGTCGAAGTGCTTCGTCGAGCCTTTCGTATGCCATTTCGGCCTCTTGAGCGTCAGAAAGGTTTGTGCGCGCTGTACCATCAGGCCGCCATGAGTTGCCAATTATAGATTAGTTTCATCAGAGGGCACCCGACTGCGCGAAGGTGAGGGTGGAAATTTCGTTGTCGCGAACTACCGGCGGGCCGCCCCGAGCCTGCTGCCCCTGCTGCGGCGGCAACATGATCATCGTCGAGAGTTTCCAGCACGGCGGTGCGCCCCGTGACCCGCCGTCGCCCAAGGCTGGGGTCAGGACCGCGATGCCATGACCCCCGTCATTGCCTCATCGCACCACCCGCCTGCCGGGAAACCTTGCTTCCGTCGCTGCATCGCTGTCGCCCCGCCGCCGCTAAAGTCGCGTACCACGCCATCGATCATGCCAAATCGCCTCGTCGACCGCCGCCGCGGCGACGAACTCCCGACCGCGATCGTCAATCCATTGCCGACTACGCCGGCCAGTGCCGAACCCGCGGGGGGCCGGTGGGCGGTCTGCCGTCTATGTGGATTTAATAAGGCGGAGGCTTGGGTAGGGGATGCGTTCTTCGGAGGCTTTCGGACGCCGGCCCCCTCACTCCGAGTCCACCGCTCACGCCCGGCCGGCATCCGAAATCCTTCCCGATTCCGGCCGTTCGCGTGACCACGACCGGGCGGCTCAAGTCGACCCGTTGCCGACGTTCATGATGACAAGCTCAACCCCAGAAGACGGCCATTCGGTGACTTCGCATGGCCTAATGATTGGGCCAACACGCATCTTATTATCCCAGCTCGGCGTTAGCAGCGGCAGAGCTCGGCCAGCGGCTCGCCTATCCTTCCCAGCCGGCCTTGCGCAGGCCGTCGAGCATGTGCTCGTAGTCTTCCGGTCTGTGCCACGGCACGCGCCGGCGGACGTACATGTCGAACGTCCCCGCCCCGATCACGATCGCCTTGTCGAGGGCCTCTCTCGCCTCCTCCGCCCGACCGGCCTGGCCGAGCGCCGCCGCGAGCCATCGGTAAAGGTGCGGCCAGCTGGGAAACCGCCGGATTGCGTGGTGCGCGGCATCGATCGCTGCCTCATAATTGCCCGCGAAATAAAACGCCACCGCAATCTGGTTTAACCGATCGGCGAGGATCGGGTCGCGGGGATCCAGCCTGAAACAGGTATTCAACGCGACAAGCCCTTGCTGAGGACGACCGGAGAAGATCAGTGTCACCCCAAGGGCCCCGTGAGCGCTCGCCAAATTGGGGCTGATCGCCAAGGCTCGTTCAGCCTCGGCCCGAGCCCCGTCGTAATCGCCGCTAAACCACAACACCCAGGCAAGGAATGAGCGCGCCTCCGCATCAGCACTATCAAAGCCCACTGCCCGCCGGGCAGACGCTTCGGCCAACGCCTGCGCATCGTCAAGCGTCCTCCTTTGAAATGCGCCGGCCGACTGTAATTGTGCGAAAGCGAGCGCACCGTAACTCCCGGCGAACGTCGGGTCGAGCACGGTCGCCTGCAACAAAAAGTCCTCTGCTAGTATATTGTCCGCGGCGGTGCTTTTGCTCAGATGCCACAGCCCGCGTTGATAGGCAGCCCAGGTATCGAGGCTTTCAGGCGGCTTGCGGAGCGCGCGATGCAACTCCGCGTCGGCGATCGCCGGCGCGATGGCCGTCGTCACCGCCGCAGCGATCTCATCCTGTACCGCGAAGATATCGGACAGCTCGCGATCGTACCGCTCCGCCCACAAATGATTGCTGGTCTCCGCCTCGATCAGCTGGCCGGTAACCCGGACGCGGTTGTCGCCCTTGCGCAGGCTGCCTTCCAGGACGTACCGCACGCCAAGCTCGCGCCCCGCCTGCCGGACATCGGCTGGCTGCCCCTTATAGGTAAACGAGGAGTTGCGGGCGATGACGAACAGCGAGGGGTAGCGCGACAGAGCCGTAATAATATCCTCGGCGATCCCGTCAGCGAAGTATTCCTGCTCCGGGTCGCTCGAGAGATTGGCAAAGGGCAGCACGACGATCGAGGGCTTGTCGGGCAACGGCAGATGCTGTGCGGAGGCCAGGCCGTTTGATCCCGCTGGTTGAGAACGGTCCAGATGTGTCAGCCGATAGCCGCGGCCCGGCACGGTTACGATGTAACTGTCGCCCCCGCCGCGCTCGTCCAGCGCCTTGCGCAGCGCCGAGATGTGGACGTGCAGATTGTTTTCCGCGACCGCGCGCCCGGGCCAAAGCCGTGCCATCAGCGTGTCCTTGCTGACCACGGCGCTTTCCGCCAAGGCTAGCAGACGAAGGACATCGAGGGCCCGGCCGCCGAGCTCTACGGGCTCGCCATCGTGCAGCAGGCGACGCCGTCGGAGGTCGAACTGGAACCGGCCGAAGCAGATCTCCTCGGGATCATTCGAAAGCTGCATCAAATTGCTTGCAGTTTTCAGAATCTTAAACGACTGGCCCAAAGACCTTAAGACCGCCGCGCCCTAATGTCTACGCCGTCGGCTCGGCTTCGCAGTGAACTGCGCTTGTGCTGAGATTGCTTTGGAAGGGAGATCAGATGAGCGAATCGCTTCGCAGCTGGGACACAAGCAATGTTTGACGGCTTGTCAGCTACCCTTACGGATCGGCGCTCAGATGCGCCGCATGCGGCCGGAACCCTGCCGTGGCAATTGGTCGTAGTGTTGACTTGTTGCGCTACACTCTCGGTCGTTCTCGCGATTCTCTACCCAGATGTGTTCGGGACGCCTCTCCAGCAATTCTAGCGGGATGCGCTACAGCTACGGGCGAACGGCGCTGGCCCGCGGCGGCAGGCGGCATAGGACCGGCAGACAGCCGCGTGCGTCTCGATTTATTTAGATCACGCGACTTCATGTTGGCTTTCCGCACCATGCTGTACACCGGCCCAGAGATGCAGAAAAGCGAGCGCCTATGGAGAGTAAGCGAACCTCCGCAGTGAGTAAGCCCCTCCGGGTTTCCAACCCAAGTCCGCGCCCGGCGCAACCGGGTCTGGCAGCCCAAGGTCGGCTTCCCACGTGCGCCGTGACAAGGCGGCGCTTTTCCAGTGGGTGCAAGCCCCACCCGGCGACCGCTCCAGCCGGAAGCGACCGGAGCAGACATGGAGGAGACGAAGTGTCTGAAGCCTTCGGATAGCGGTTACGACATACGGTAACCGTGCGAGTGTGCAGGCCGCAACGCAAGTGAACGCTGAGCAAGCCTCGAAAAGGACGATGTGCAGGCCGACCCGAAAGTGGAATCGGGGAAGGCTGACACGGTTGGGTGACACGAGCGAAGACTACGCCCAGCCGCTGCACCGGGGTAGTGGCGGCAGCATGTACACAAGGAAAGCGTACGCAACACGGGAAGCCCCATTGCGTGATCAGGGATGATCAACCGGACGCCCGTGAGGGACAGGCCGGGCGCTCTGGGGTGGCGGAGAGGCTCGTAGTACCGCTGAAGCCGGGTAATGCCGGTGGAGGGAAGGGGCCTTAGTTCAAGACGGACGCAACAAGTGGCGAGGGACCGGGAGATTGGGCAACCTATCAACTCCGAAACGTGTTCAAAAGCTGCAGATGGCGTTACACGCAAAAGCGAAGGCAGAAGCCGGTTATCGCTTCTACGCGCTGTACGACAAGATCTGCCGCGACGACATCTTGGCGCACGCCTATGCCCAGTGCCGCTCAAACAAGGGTGCACCGGGTGTGGATGGCCAGGATTTTGCGGATATCGAGGCGTATGGGATGGAGCGGTGGCTGGCCGAACTGGCGCTTGCGCTCAGGCAGGAGACCTACCGGCCGGAGCCGATCAGACGCGTGTTGATCCCGAAGGCCAACGGCAAACTCAGGCCGCTGGGCATCTCGACCGTGCGGGATCGGGTCTGCATGACAGCAGCGATGCTGGTGCTGGAGCCGATCTTCGACGCCGACCTTCCACCAGAAATCTACGCCTACCGCGCCGGGCGCAACGCCCAGCAGGCCGCGGTAGCGGTGGAGGAGCTGCTGTTTCGTGGCTATCCGGAAGTCGTGGACGCCGACCTCGCGGACTACTTCGGGAGCATTCCGCATTCCGACCTTCTAAAGTCGGTGGCGCGCCGTATCGTCGATCGGCGCGTGCTGCATCTGATCAAGATGTGGCTGGACTGCCCCGTTGAAGAAACCGACGACCGAGGCCGCAAGACACGCACGACCGAGGCGCGCGACAACCGGCGCGGCATTCCGCAGGGCTCACCCCTCTCACCACTGCTGGCGAACCTCTACATGCGCCGGTTTGTGTTGGGGTGGAAGAAGCTCGGCCTTGAGCGAAGCCTCGGCACTCGCCTGGTCACCTATGCCGACGACCTCGTGATCCTGTGCCGGAGGGGCAACGCCGGCGCGGCGCTGCACCGCCTGCGCGAAATTACGGGTAAGCTAAAGCTGACAGTGAACGAGGACAAGACACAGATCTGCAAGGTCCCGGAAGGCGAGTTCGACTTCTTGGGATTCACGTTCGGACGAATGTACTCTCGAACGACGGGCCAGGCCCGCTTGGCTCTGCGACCGTCAAAGAAGAGCATCCAGCGCATGGTCGAAACCGTCCACGCGCTGACCGTCCGCGCGCGTACCTGGCAAGAGACCACAGAGCTCGTAGACAAGTTGAACCGCGTGCTCCGCGGGTGGGCCAATTACTTCAGCGTCGGCTCCACCAGCAAGGCGTATCGCGCGCTCGACACATACGTGGCTGTGCGGTTGCGCCGGTGGTTGCGGTTCAAGCACAAGGGCAGGCGACGCAAGCGCGGGAGCTATCCACTCTCGCACCTCTACGGGTACTTCGGGCTCGTACGTCTGACCCGGCTCGGCCGCGGCCCGTCGTGGGTGAAGGCGTGAGGTCTTGTCCGAGAGCGCAGTGCGGGAAATCCGCCTGCTGCGTTCGATGAGCGGGGTGTGGAAACGGAGTTATGGCCGACCCACTAAGGCACCGCCAGACGAAAGGGGCGGCAACCGACATGGTCGACCGAACGCCACCGCGCCACATCCCAACTCTACCCAACTGAGCCGGTCCCGACTCCTCTTGCGAGCGGCAGGTGTGGAGTGGACTTGCATCGGAAAAGTGGAGAGTTCCCGATGAGCTATGAGGAACTCGATGATGCAGCAGCGACGGTTTACGAAGGAATTCGAGGAGGAAGCGGTCCGTCTGGTGCAAACCAGCGGGCGGTCGCAGCGCGAGATCGCCGGTGATCTGGGGATTGGGCTCTCGACGCTAGTCCGCTGGATCGGCCGGAGCCGGGATCGGCGCGCTGCCGACCCCGCGACGGCGGCAGAGCGCGATGTCACCGCGGAGCTGAAGCGGCTGCGGCGGGAGAACGAGATCCTCCGCCAGGAGCGGGACATCCTGAAAAAGGCCACCGCTTTTTTCGCCCGGGAGGGAAGTCGATGAGGTTTGCGCTCATCGATCGGGCGAAGGCGGAATTCCCGATCCATCGTCTGAGCCGCGTGCTTGGTGTCAGCCAAAGCGGCTACTTTGCCTGGAAAGGTCGGCCGGCTTGCCCCCGCCTACGCGGCGACATGGTGCTGCTGGCGCATGTCCGGTCGGCCTTTGCTCTGTCGAACGGCACCTATGGCAGCCCCCGGATGACACGGGAGCTGCAGGACGCCGGCCTTGCGGTCGGTCGCCGCCGGACGGCCCGCCTGATGCGGGAGAACGGGCTCAGGGCTCGGCAGAAGCGGCGGTTCAAGCGCACCACCGACAGCCATCACGCCTGGCCGGTTGCCCCGAACCTGCTCGATCAGAACTTCACGGCGAGGGGTCCTGACGAGAAGTGGGGCGCCGACATCTCCTATGTCTGGACCCGCGAAGGCTGGCTGTACCTTGCCGTCGTCATCGACCTGTTCGCCCGCCGGGTCGTCGGCTGGGCCACCGGCGACCGGTTGCACCGCGATCTGGCTCTTGCCGCCCTGGGCAAAGCCCTTGCCATGCGCCGTCCGGCCGCCGGGTTGATCCATCACTCGGATCGTGGCAGCCAATACTGTTCGATCGATTATCAGGCCGAGCTCGGCAAGCATGGCGTCCTGATCTCGATGTCCGGCAAGGGAAACTGCTACGACAACGCGATGGTCGAAACGTTCTTCAAGACCCTCAAATCCGAGCTTGTCTGGCGGACGATCTTCTACACCCGCCGGGAAGCCAACCAGGCCATCGCCCGCTACATCGACGGGTTCTACAATCCCGTCCGGCGCCATTCGGCCCTCGACTTCTCAAGCCCGGCACAGTTCGAAAAACAGGCCGACGGTTGACCCAATGCCTCTCCACTAAAACGACGCAAGTCCACTCGTCGACGATCTTGTGCTCGCGCCGTTCGATGAACATCCCCAACTCTTTGCCGAGCAGCTCTAGGGCGCGGTTCGCGGCGGCGCCGTTATAGACGTAGGAGCCGGTCGGGTGTCCGGCTCGGTCGATGACAGGCTGCGCTTGCATGGCGCGTTCAACGTTCTCGCGCAGCCGTTCGATCACCCATTCTTTGTCGATGGCGGTGCGCTCAATGGCGAGCTGGGTCCCCGCAGCATCGATATGCTGGCGTTCCTGTAAGATTTCGGCGACACGCTCACGGATACCGGCACGCTGACTTTTAAAGCAGTCGGGACGCGCTCTGAGCTGAGCAGCGCCCGCCTTAGCAAATCCTGCGTCAATGTAAGCCTGATAAGCCGGCTTGCCTTCAGCTAGCCCATGGGCAAACCGTTCATATCTCCGATTCCGCAACGACATGGTTCGCAAATATTAGCACAAAATGAGCAGGCTGGAGACCCGCCCTGTGAAGGACGGGGCTTTGGAAGAAAAAATCCAGGTTACAACAGATGACGGCGATCGGAGATTGCCGCCAAGGCACGGGCGGCCCGGTATTGTCGCACTGCCGCTCACTTGCGACAACCGGAGGGGCTGCCTTTGGCAGCAGGCGGGGCAACCGCCGACAAATTGACGCTAGCCGATCGTCTTGCGCCGCTCGCCTCGTAATAGATGAGACTCGCATAGGTGAGACTCGCGCATCCAACATCGATCAGATGCGCCCCAGCCGACAACGCCCCGGAGGATCAGCTCGATCTCGCACGCCCTTCGACGGAGGATGCGGCAGCGCTTCCGACCGCCTTCCGGCGCCGCGTGCGGAGGGCGCTCCTCCTCCGCTCCTCCGAGCGCCGGATCAACCAGCTTGCCGGCGAGCTGAACAGCGCTCCGCGGGTCAAGCACCACGGCCCGCGCCGCAAATGCGGGGCGTCAAACTTCTCGACGGGTCCTCGTGCCGGCCACACTCCCCGAAGGCCGCCAGCGACGAGCGGGCACAAATCCCAGCAAAACATTGCGAGGGAATCAAATGAAGACGATCATCTCGTTTGTGCTAGCTCTCATTCTTCTTACCTCTGCAGAGTGGGCGCAGGGGGTGATTGTAGTTCAAAATTGGCCCGGAGATGTTCCCTGCGGTGCACTCAAGAAGAACCCTTAAGAAGGGCACGTGGACGGTAAACAGAACACTAGTTCTCCCCGGAGACATCCGGATTTGTGGCGGCGAGATGAAGGCTTGGATCGAAAAGTGCGGCGCTGCCGTCGGAACTAAATAGCGAGCAGCGTCAGATGACCTCTTCCTCGGCAGTGGCTGCATCGACCACCTGAAACCGCGCACGCGCGGAGGGCGCCCCGCAAGCAGGGTGTCAATCGCCTTTGACGGGCGGTAAATGACTTCTTTGAAATTTATGCCACCGCAAACCCCGTATCGGTGAGCTGATAGTCACCGTTGACGGTCAGCTCGACCCAACCCTGTTGCTCGGCGTATTCGATACCATTGTTGAGGTCGGCGGTCCGCCAAGGGGACGTCGAAAATCCTCTGAGCAAGTGCTGCAGACTTAGGATATCCCCCGGCCTTGAATTAAGCCTATGCGCGAAGATTCCGAGAATATTCTTCGCAGCGTCCTCGGCGTTCGGTAACGTCGCCATATCGACCATCCTAGAAGAATACGAGTCAGTCCGATATATGCGTGGCGGCACGATTTTTGGAATTAACGCGCTTCCGAGCGGAAGTGGTACGACCGTACCAACGATGCTCTTATGACGTGATTGCCTCGCATGCCCGGATTTAGAGTAAGCATGATGATATCGCCAACAATTTGCGCCCGATAGAATTGGAATCTACTCATGCGTAGGGATGGCGCGGGATGGTATAGAAGTTGGCGGGCGAGGCTTAAACCCCGTCTGCCGTTCGAGGCGGCGCAGCGCGCTGCCCGCCCCCAACGCGCAAGACAGTGGTAGCCGCCCGGCGATATCTAAGTACTTTCCGAATCTATCGCAGTCGCCAGTTGTCATGATACGGTAGATTTTACGGCCCGAATGGAAAGTATCCATGTCATTAATAAGTAATGTATAAAAATCGGATCGCCGGATCGGCTAAAGAAATCAAGGACTCGATTAAGGAGACCATCGGCAAGATGACCGGCGATACCAAGCTTCAGTCCGATGGCAAGGTCGACGACGTTGAGGGCAAGGTCCAAAACGCCGTCGGCGGTCTCAAGGACGCCCTGCAGAAGTAAGCGCTGCGGGCGCTCAATTTGTTGATCGGCCGTCCGAATCGGAGACTGGAGATGACTGACCGCAAATGGCGTTATCTGTATGTGCCCATCCGATAGCATCTAAAGGACGTGATATTGCGCCCTGGTAGGAGGACAAAATGAATGACATCGACAAACGAGAAGTTGTAGCCCTTTTAAACCGCATCTTGGAAGCTGAACTGGCTGGTGTTGTACGGTATACGCACTATTCGCTTCTTGTGTTCGGCTATCATCGCATTCCAATCGTGTCATGGTTGCGAGAACAAGCCAACGAATCTCTTACGCACGCTCAACAAGCCGGTGAGTTGATTACGCATCTAGGTGAGTATCCGTCGCTCGCCATAGGACCGCTGCTCGACAGTCACAAGCATGATGTCGGGATGATCATGCGGGAATCGATGCAGCAAGAAGCAGCGGCACTCGTGCTTTACAAGCAGCTCTTGAGTGCGGTTGAGGGACGTTCTGTGATGCTCGAGGAGTACGCCCGTCAAATGATCTTCGCTGAAGAGCGACACGCCGGCGAGGTGGACAAGATGCTCCGTAAGCCAGGGGACGTGGAAGTCTCCGGGTTAGGACCGGTTTCGCTCAAATAAAAGGCCCGAAATCTGATCAAACCTCAGGAAGTCCTCGTCATGACCAATCGACGGCCGGGTCGGCGAGGACTGATCGGGTCTCGGACGATCAGTTTCGCGCCGCCGCGCCGGCCTCGCGGGAACGTCCCAGACGCCCGCTCCCTCGCGCGCCGGAGATTCGGTCAACAGACGCATGATGATCTCCGGGCAGCGATTCCGGCCACCGAATGACGCGCCCTCCAATTATGGCGCTTTGCATAACGAGCGGGTGTCACCCCCTTTACTCCATAGTCTTACCTAGCGTAGCTCAAACCGACCGCGGAGATGTGGGGTGCCATGAGTTTGCGAGCAGAGCTTGTGCGTCTGGGCGCGCGCTGGTTCATCAAGCGTCACGGTCCCCAGAAGGCGACCATTGCTCAAATGCGCAGACGCGCGGCCGCCGCCGAGCGCTTGGTTCCAGGCCCGTCGGCGGAAACGGAGACACTTGACGTGGATGCCGGTGGCGTTCGGGCGGAACGCATAACCACGCCTGCCTCGCAACAAGATCGGCACGTCCTACATCTTCACGGCGGTGGCTTCATCACCGGCTCGCCGTCGCTTTACCGTCACCTCACTTGGCGTATCGCATCGGCCGCCCGCGCCTGCGTGCTGTCGATCGATTACCGCCTCGCCCCCGAATATCCATTTCCAGCCGCGCTCGACGACGCGGTCACTGCCTACCGCTGGCTCCTGGCGGACGGCGTCGATCCGCGGCGGGTTGCGGTGATGGGCGATTCTGCTGGCGGCGGGCTTGCGTTTTCACTGCTGTTGAGACTGCGCGACGGAGGCTTTCCGCTGCCGGCCGCGGCCGTCGCATTGTCGCCGTGGACCGATCTCACGCTGACCGGGCCCTCGTTTAGGCTGAACGCCGCGGCTGACCCGTTGGTGAGCGTCGAAGGGGCAGCGCAATTCGTCGGCTATTATCTCGCCGGTGCCGATCCGCGTAGCCCTTACATCTCGCCCCTTTACGGCGATCTCGCCGGCCTTCCGCCGACAATTATCCAGGTGGGGAGCGACGAAGTTCTCCGCGATGACGCCGTGCGGATGGCCGATCGGATGCGCGCAGCGGGTTGCCAGGTCGAGCTCGAAATCTGGCCGCGTATGCCGCATGTATGGCACTTGTACGTGCCGGTGATCCCGGAAGCACGTCGGGCGATCGACCGGATCGGCGCGTTCGTGCGGAGTAGAACAAGCTATGAGGCCGTCACGCCCCCCGCCCGATTCGTGCCAATTATTTGAGCAACCGCCGGGACGCAGCGAATGGCGGAGGTGGTGCCCCAGCTGAGCAACAATGTACCGCCGAATACGATCGAAGCCTTGAGGATGGCGGGCAGCGCGACTGGGAGCATGGCATACTGCAACCACACGACGAAGGCGTAATGGACCAGATACATGCCATAAGCGTTATTCCTAAGGCTGTCGAACACCGGCCCATGCTTCCTGGTGAATCGCAGGAACACGGCCAACATGAAAAAAGAGCTGCCAAAACAAGCCGCGACGAAGCTGAGATCGTCGAGGATTTGCAACCCCAGCGGCGCTGAGCCAGGATCCGGCATGATCAGCGCCGTAACCGAGAGCCACAGCAGGAACAGCCCCAGCGCCGCAATAAGCCAGACTGCCCAGCGGCGCGCTAGCGGTCCATCGGCGGCCAGGAGGCCGCGCTCGATGCCGCCCGCCCCGATCCCGGCACCCGCAAAGAAATAGACGGCGTAGTGCAATGGGCGGCTGAGCTGGAAGCCGAACGGTCCGTACTGAAACCACTGCGACGACGTGAAGGCGACGGCCAGCGGGATATAGGCGAGGGCGGAGGCGCTCAGCAAGCCGACGAAATATTTTGTGGGGTGCGTACTAGCGCCTGACGATAGCCGCATAAGGGTGTTGCACCATTGGGGCGCGAGATTGTACAGCCCGGCGGCGGCGATATCAGCAAGCAGAAGCAACCACAAGAACCACACCGGTCCGCTCGGCCAGAAGGGCAGGGCGAGCCAATGCCGCCAATAGCCGATCAAATTTGGCGCGACCGTTGTCTGGAGATAGGTCGGATATAGAGCCGCCGGCATCAGAAATGCGACGACCAGAGCGAACGGCAAGCCGATCCGCCGGGCCCGGTCGTACAAGAATACAGATGTTCCTTTGCGTGACAGGCTCCGCCATACGAACAGACCCGAAACCAGGAAGAAAAGCGACATCAGAAAAACGTCCTGCCATGCGCAGAACAGGTCGAAGCCGAACCACCGTCGGCTGTCGACGATCGGAAAGCTGCGCCAGAGATAAGGCGGGGTGTCAAAGGGAAATGGGGTCGCTGGCAGGAAATTAAGATAGGCGAGCACGGAGTGGAACGCCAGCACAAGGAGGATCACAAACGCCCGAAGATTATCCAGCGCCAGGCTCGCTCTTGGTATTAGTGGGCCAGAGGGAAGCCCGCTGCTCACCGATCCACCAGATCGTCGGCCGGTTGATCGATCCTGCGCCGGATTAGGGCAGCTTCGGGAGGCAGCTCGAGGTCGAGCGCCATGCCGGTCCCCAAGGTCTGTGAGCGTGGCCGGCCCATCAGGGCCGGCTGGAACAACACGGCCGCAGCCATGGTGCAAATGAGTGCCAGAGCCATCAGCTTACCCATGCTGGAGGTCCCGGGATCGCTTGATAACCACAAGCTCCCGAACGCGGTTGCCGTGGTCATCGCGCTGAAGACGACGGCGCGGGTCAGGGTCGATTGCAGCAGCCCGACCTTCCCACTGCGCCATGCCATAATGTAGTAGATCTTGAACGCGACGCCGACGCCGAGCAGCAACGGCAGCGCTATGATGTTGGCAAAATTCAACGACAGATCGAAAGCGGCGCAGAGTTCCAAGGTCACCAGACCGGCCACGAGAAGCGGCAGCAGGGTCAGTAGGACATCGGTAATCCGACGCAAGGTGACCCATAGTAGAACGGCGATCGCCGCCAGAGCGAATACCCCGGCTTCGACAAAGGCTTGCACGACGGTATTGCCGGCTTCGAACAGCAATATGGCGGGGCCGGTCGCATTGGACTCAATTGCCAACACCGAAGTTACGAAATTGCGGAGCACCCGCGTGTCATCGGGGTCGCCCTTGGGCAGGACTTCAACTCGCGCACGTCCGTCAGTGATCACCCACTCTCTGCTGACATCGGGGGGAATAGTCTCCGTCGTGATGCGCCGAGGCTTCAGCTCTTCTCGCAGCTGATCCAGCGAAATACGGAGCGGAGAGACAATCGCTTTTTCGGCCTCCTTGCGAACGGATGGGTCCGCCTTTGCCAGCCGCAACAAATACCCAGAGAGGCGCCTCCCCGCCTCTGCGCCGAGTCCTTGGCTATTCCCGACGACCGCTGTCAAGGTCTCGGCGGTCGACGCCAGCGCTGCGATGATCTGCTGATCGGTCGGCGGCGAGGCGACCGTCGCGGGCTTGAGCGACGGGTCAATCTCCTCGGCTGCCTCTTTTATCAGCTTCAGCTTTTCGGCCTGGCCGCCGGGCACGAGGTTGTCGAGCGTGATCGTCTGCGCGACTTGCGAGAGCGACTTAAGGCGCCCGGCGACCGCGTTTGCCGCGTCCAGGCTCGGCGTCATGATCTCGATCGCATTGGCTCCGGTCTGCGGGTCCGTCTTAAGCTCGAGGAAGGTCGCGACTGAAGCGACTCTTGGATTTCGCAGATGCAACGGATTGAAATCGAACCGCAGGAATGCGAGGAGCGGCGAAGCGAGCACGACCAGTAAAAGAGTGAGCACGACGACCGGTATCCGATGCCGCTGCAGGAACTGGTTTGCCGGAGCGAGCGCGGCGAAGCCCATCGGGCGCGGCTCGCTGGGGGGGTTCAGTACCGTCAACAGTGCCGGCAGAAGGGTAATGCTGGTCAGAAACGCGATGATCATCCCCGAGCCGGCGATCTGCCCGAGCTCGGACAGGCCCCGATACGCCGTTGGTACGAACGACGAGAAGCCGACTGCCGTTGCCGCGGCCGCCAGTGCCAGAGGCACGCCCGCCTTTTTTGCAGCGCTTCTGAGCCCGGCGCGCAGATCGCCGTAGTCATGACGTTCGGCGCGGTAGCGAACGCTGAACTGGAGTCCGAAATCGACGCCGAGGCCGACGAAGAGTACGAAGAACGCTACCGACATCAAGTTCAGCGCGCCCACTAGGAACAGGCCGAACGCCGCAGAAATCGCCAGACCGACGACCAAGTTAATGGCAACCGCGAGAATCATGCGCAGCGAGCGTAGCGCTAACCACAAGATCAGAAATACTGCCAGGAGCGAGACGACAGCGTTCAGAGCCGCGTGCTGCTTGAGGGTCGCGAACGCATCGTCATTGATCGGCACGAGCCCGGTCAGGCGAACACGCGCCTGATAATCGCTGTCGAGTTTCAGACCCTGCGCCGTTTGCAAAATAGCATTCGTTGCTGCGCGACCGGGTTCGAGCGCGCTGAAATCTAGCACTGGCTCGACCTCGATGAAGCGCCGCAATTCGCGCGGCTCCGGCTGTTTTCCGAGCGCGAGGGCGCGCCAGGAAAAGCTCGCGGGTCGGTTCGCTAGCAGCGCTTGCGCTGTATCGGCTGCCATCGTCATCGGACGGGTCAAGCTATCGAGCTCGAACATCCCGTACTGCACGCCCATGAGGCCGAACGACAGCGCGCCGAGGGCGCCCGTGAGGCTCGGATCGGCGGCAAGCCCCTGGAGGAGAGGCTTGGCGTTGACCAATCCGCTGGTCAGCTGGGCAACCTCGCCGGTTGGCAGATACAGTAGCCCGTTCTGCTCGAAAAAGCTGCCGCTTCCAGGCTGGTGTACGGCGCGAATGGGGTTCGAACGTGCCGCGAGCGCCTGGGCCAGCTTGGTCGTCGCCTGTTCAACGAGCTCGGGGGTCGGCGCGTCGACCACGACGAGTATATCCGGCTGCGGAAAAGCCTTTATGTATTGAAACGCCCGCTGCGCCCACGGCAAATCGGACGGGAAGAGATCAGTAACGTCGGTCTTTATCGCGAAATCTCGCGCCGTGTAGACGGCGGATAGAGCCGCCAGCGCGAGGGCGAGCACTATCACCAGCCAGGAGTACCGGGTGCAGAAGTCGACGACGCGAAATATGGATGTTGTCAGCATGCCTCTGCTCGTCGCAGCGTCCATCCGAGCGTTGACAACCCGACCACCGCGAGCGCAGCAGCGTCGACGGCCGCACTGAATACGGCTGGTTTCGACCCGAGTGGGATCTTCATTTCGTCACCTTCGCCTGGCAGAAGGGAATTTCTCCTGTTCGTGGTCGAGCAGCGAGCTATAACCCGCCGCGAGCCGGCGAAGGTAGCCTCGGAAACTACTCAAGCGAGAGCCGTTCGGCTCGCTTGTCCCATATCGCAACTAGTAGCGCTTTGTGGAGAACAGCGTGGAAGAGCAGGTCGTGTCCGTCAAGGAGGTGTAAATCGGAGCGGAGTTTGAGGTGGCCATCGGTCAGGCGGCCAGTGGTGGAAGTTTGGCCGGATCGGCGTCGATTAGCGGCAGCGTCAGCTCAGCCATTCCCTCGATCTGCATGTAACGGCACTGGAGTAGCCACTCATCGTTCTGCTCGAGCAGGACGGCGCCGATCAGCCGAGTGATGCTGGCCTCATTGGGGAAGATGCCGACGACATCAGCGCGCCGTTTCACTTCCTTATTCAGCCGCTCCAACGGATTTGTCGAATGCAGCTTGGTGCGATGCTGGGCCGGGAAGGTGATGTAGGCCAGCACATCGTGCTCGCTGTCGTCCATCAGCGCGGCGAGCTTGGGCCAGCGCGGCCGCAGCTGATCGGCAACATGGCGCCAGGTCTGATGCGCGGCCTCGGCATCGGCTTGCAGAAAGGCCTGGCGGATCGCGGCGGCGACCATGGTGTGCTGGCCTTTGGGTACGTGCGCCAAGGCATTGCGCATCCAATGAACGCGGCACCTTTGCCAGGTCGCTCCGAGCACGCGAGTGATCGCGTGGCGCAGGCCGTCATGAGCGTCGGAGATCACCAGCTTGATGCCCTTGAGACCGCGTTTGACCAGGCCCTTGAGGAAAGCCGACCAGAACGGCTCGGCCTCCGAAGGACCGATGCCAAGGCCGATGATCTCGCGCCGGCCTTCGGTCGTGACCGCCACCGCGATTATCGCGGCGACCGAGACGATGCGGCCGCCGTCGCGGACTTTGAGGTAGGTGGCGTCGAGCCACAAATACGGCCATTCGCCGTCGATCGGCCGGTCGAGGAAAGCGTTGACTCGTTCATCAATGTCCTTGCACAGCTTGGAGACCTGGCTCTTCGAAATACCGGACAGCCCCATCGCCTGGACCAGCTCGTCGACCCGCCGGGTCGAGACGCCGCCGATCCAAGCCTCCTGGATCACCGTGACCAGCGCCTTCTCGGCGGTCTTGCGCGGCTCCAGAAAGGGCGGGAAATACGAGCCCTGGCGTAGCTTGGGGATCCTCAGCTGAAGCGAGCCGAGCCGGGTGTCGAGGCTGCGCTCGCGATAGCCATTGCGGTAATTGAGCCGCTCGGCGGAGCGTTCGTGCCGCCCGCCGCCGATCACGCCTTCGACATCGGCTTCCATCAGAATTTGCAGTACCGCCTCCGCCACGGCTCGCAGAAAATCGCCATCGCCGCTCTTCTGCAGCAGCTCGGCCAGCGCCATTCTCTCATCGGTCATCGGGTCCTCGGTAGGCTTGGGATGGGTGTCACAACGCCACCTTAGCCGACCCTCCCCGGTGACCACCCGTCGCTCACGCGCGCGCCGGGCTCCATGTAATCGGGCATTGCGCCCGGCGCGCGCTCACCCTCGAATTTCCACCACCACCAAGGACGCTAACGAAGAGCAACCCGGCTTGGGGGTGCTTCGCGTCGAATAGGGACCACCTGGCGAATTATTAACTGCTCCCTCTGGTTGAGTTCGGGAGCAGGGCAGGGATAATGTCGATCGAAACTATTGGCCGGATCAGGCTGGCGTTTTTGGTCGATCACAAGCCGATCCGCCAGATCGTTCGCGAGCTGAGGCTCTCGCTACCGATGCGCGCGGTCTTCGGTCTGGCATTGCTTCGGCAGACCGAAGGATTTATCGGTTCCGTCATCGATCTGCTTGGCCTCGCTCTCCCGGTGCCGGATCACTTGTCAGCGCCGTGGTGATCCCCTTGGATGAACTCGCGCACCCGGTCGCGCAGGCTGGCTTAGATCGGGTCAAACCGGTCATCGAAGAGATAAACCGTCGTCTCGGCTCCCGACTGCGGGGATGCCGACTTCGTGCTATTTTTCGCTCATTGCGTGGTCTCCGGCGGCGCGCAAACGCCGGGTTTGTTTGGGTTTTAGACCTGGAGACTACGCCACCCTCAATTCCAACCACACCCCGAGCGGCACCGACATCTCATCTGGCACGGACACCGTCTTACTGATTGCTTGACGCAACAATCGAATTGTAACACACTAAGGTACTCAACTCTACGGTTTTACAAAAACAAAGATAGTTGTGATTATGATCTTCGCTCGTTCTGCCGTGCTATCGGCGATCGTCGGCTGCGCTCCTCGTTGCTACTGGCGCAACGACGGCGCCGGCGGCCGAGGCGGACCGGGTCGAAGCACGGTTCGAGGTCTTCGGCTTTGCCGGTTTCCACGTGCTGACCAACCGTACCACAATCGAGGAAGCAGCGGACCAATACCGGATCGCGACGGATCTCGACACCCGTGGCCTCGCTAGCGTATTTGTCGATCTTAGGAGCCACTCGGAGGTGCATGGACGGCTTGGTACGGATACGCCTCGTCCCGAAGAGTACCGCTCCGATGTGCGCCGGAACGGCGTGGATCGGCATTATCGGGTCGATTACGGCGTGGACGGCGCGGTGATCAATGCCTCGCCGCCACCTTCACCCGGGCGGCCTTTACTTGTTGCGGAGAAGCAGATCCGCGGTACTGTCGACCAGCTAACGGCGTTTTTCATCGTGGAGCGCCAGCTCGCCCAGCGCGGCACCTGCGCCCTGACCGTCCCCGTCTTCGACGGCAGCGGCCTTTACAATCTCCGCTTCACCGATGGTAAGCGGAAAACCCTGTCCGCAGACGGGTATCAGAACTTCGCCGGTCCGGCGCAAATCTGCGAAGTCGTGCGCGAGGATCTCGTAGTCAATCCGGACCGCAACGAGGACACCTACCGGCGCGGCAAGATTTGGTATGCCCGCGTGATCGCAAGCGACCGCCTGGAGCCCGTGCGGATGGAGTTCGATACCGCGTTCGGGGTCGTAAAAGGTTATCTGGCGGAGTTGCGCGGTCGTGGCGTCGATCTCCACCTGATGGGGGAATGAGCGCCCTCGGGGTGGTTCCCATCCGCGTCTCCTCGACAACGTACCGGGTCGTCCGATCCACGGCCGGGTTTGCTCAGCTGGTTTCAGCCAATCTGCTCGATGCCGTGATAAAGCTCGTTGGCGCGACAGTCTGAATCACAGCCCGAAGCTCATAAATGATAAGGAACTCGATGAAGATTGAGCGCTCGGCAACGAGCCGTGCCTGGAAACCCGCTCTGACGATCAGCGCACTGATCAGATCGAGGTCGGAATCTGACGAGACTAGAATGTAGAGGCGCCCACCTGGGGCGAGCCACTTCCGCGCCTGTTCGAAGAGCGGGGCGATGTCGCGGTAGTCCGCGCCGGCACACCACGCTCGGTCGGCAATATCGCGCGGTTCGCCCGGAAAAAACGGAGGGTTTGATATGATCACATCGAAGGGTTCACAAGGGGCAAGCGCGGAGAGAAGGTTCGAGCACACGGCCGTGACGCGATCCCCGAGGCCGTTCGCACGCGCGTTCTCGGCCGACGTCAGCACTGCATTCGGGTTTACGTCAACGGCCGTAACGTTGGCGGCGCCGGCCCGGGCGGCTGCAAGAGCAAGAATGCCTGAGCCGGTCCCCACATCCGCCACCCGCCTACCCCTCAAATCGAGCTGGCTCGATAAAGGCTGCGAAGAATTCGCTGGTGATGAAGCAGCGCGGGTGAAAGACCGTCGGTCGCACGGTCAGGCGAAATCCCGCTGCCTGCGTCACCCTCGTAGTGCGTCGGTTCAAGATGAAATGATATGCTAAAAAGTGGATCGTGCTCCGCAGCCATTGCCGCCAGGGTCTGTACGGAGCACTCCGGCGGTCCAGGCCATATGTGCCTTCGACTGGGTCGACGACGTTGTCCACTGTATCTCCGCGCTATTTACCAGTGCCAAACAGATGACGCTCGGTATTGTTCCTTGGAGGCCCGGCGGGGGAACACGGTCTGCCCGTGTTCCCCCACGATCGCTCAGGAGCTGTACTTGAACGCTGGAAGATTCTTCAACGACTTTTTGGTCGCGCCGGGGAGCACCATCTGCTTGTCGCGAACTACGAATGAGCTGTGGGAAACCACGACGTATTTGGTGCCCATGCCCAGGAAGCCGCCGACCGAGAGCACCGCCGCCCCTCTGCGCGTCGTACTTCAGGGTCGCCCACGGCAGCCGATAGTGCTCCTCACCCATGCCGAGAAAGCCGCCGAATGACATTACCGCATAGACCGCACGACCGCTGACTTTGTCGATCATGATGTCATCAACGCTGCCGAGCTTTTCCCCCGCCAGATTATAGACATTGGTACCCTTCAACCTTGTCGGCGGCGATCAGGGTTCCGGAGGTAACCGAAGTGGATTCGACCATAGTCGAGCTCCTTTCCATAAAAGATACGGGAATTATTCTTCTTCGTCTGGCATGTGGGTTCGGAATGGCCACGTTACCAGCCTCGGAATTTACCTAGTGCTGCGAGCAGAAATGTTTCACTTGACAGGCCCGCGCCGGCCATGGCCAACGCGGCAGGAAATATGCGAAGGGGTGAGCATGCCGCCGCCTGATGCAACCGAACACAGCGCGGGGGAATGACGGACCGAAACGCCGACCTCGACGCGCTCCCCGTGTTAGCGGCCCGCATCGCCCGGTATCGCGCGCTCCGCCCCCCGGCCCGCAAGGGGCTGCTCAGCCGGCTCGGCCCGGGACTGATCACCGGCGCCTCCGACGGTTCGGGCGGATCACCCGCTGCGGCCGATTCGCGAGATTGCGAACGCGGCCCTGGCGGAACTGTCGAGCGAACTCGCGGCGCTCTATTCCGGCATGGGTCGGCCGTCGGTGCCCCCGGAGAAATTGCTGAGGGCGATTCTGCTACAGGCCTTATACTCGGTGCGCTCGGAGCGGCAGTTGACGGAGCGGATCGAGTTCGACCGTAAGCGCCCGGTCTGAACCGTCCTTTGGCGTGTGGTCGAGGGGAGCACGCTGAGCGAAGCTAGGTCCTTCTGGACGTCCAGAAGGAAGCCTGGAAGTGGATGGCGAGATCGTTGCGCGCGTTGAGCGCCGCCGGCAGTGGACGGCGGAAGAGAAGGCGGCACTAATAGCCGAAGTGGAAGCTGCAGGCGGCCAAGTTTCGCTGGTTGCCCGACGGCACCGGATATCGAAGAGCCTGCTGTACAATTGGCGATCGGCATGGAAGGCGGCGGCGGCGTTGATGGCGCGGGCGTCGGCCCTAGTCGGCGGGCTTTGTTCAGCTCGGTGTCGTCGCCGACACATCGGGCGAGAGCCCGCCAACCCGCCAACGCCAATAACGGCCAGTGCGCTAAGCCCGCGCGGCACCGGTTTGGCCTTGGCAGAGCGCGCCGGGGTGATCGAGATCGATCTGCCAGACGGGGTTCGGGTGCGCGTCGACAGCAGCGTCAACGAGAAGGCGCTGCGGCGAGTATTGTCGGCATTGCGGGGGTCTGGATGATTGCCCTGCCGCCGGGAACCAAGGTCTTTCTCGCCTGTCAGCCGATTGATCTGCGCGCTGGGTTTGACGGCCTGGCGGCCAAGGTGCAGCAGATCATCGGCGCCGATCCATTCAGCGGCCATGTCTTCATCTTCCGCAGCAAGCGCGGTCATTATTTGAAAGGCCTGTACTGGGACGGCAGCGGGCTGTGCCTGTAGCATTGCGCCCCCCGGCCCCTATCTCGTGCGCCACATTATCTGAGAGCGCCACATGAAGCTCAACGCTGGATTGCAATCGGTGGCGTCTACTCCAGCTGTTCCAGCGCGTGCTGTTGCTGGCGGTGGCCGGTTGTGCCCAGCCGGCGCTCACCTCCGCAGTTGCGATCCCGTCAATCTCACCGAGGGAGGCTCGGATCTGGATCTACCGGGATTACCAGCCTTCTGAGAGCCTCAATCTGGCTGCGGTAACGATCAATGGTGCCAGTGCCGGCGATGCGCAACCAGGCGGCGGGGCTTTCTATCGAGATGTTCCACCCGGTCATTATCATATCGCCGTCGCGAGCTATGGCACCGATACCGGCCAGTCCTCAGACATCGACCTTGCCGCCGGAGAGGAAGCTTACGTCCAGATCCAATCGCTGAGCGCTTGGGCGACCGGTGGCGGCGACGATGTGGGCGATTTCAAGCGCGACACGTTCTACGCCCGCCTAGTCCCGGCGCAACTTGCTCGCGCCCAGATTGCACGCAGGCCATTCTATGGCGGTAGCTGATGGCAACTGAGCGACGCCCAGACCCTCCCTCGCCCCTCCGACGAGCCCTCGCGCAAATCGCGCTCGGTGATCTCTACATTGCCATCGTCGGCCAACTGGCGGCGACGTAGCTTGCGCTCGGCGACCCGCTCGAACCGAGTTCGTTGTAGGTAGTAGGCTTCGAGGCATCGTTCCGGGGTTGGCCGCTCCGGTAACAGACGCTGGAACACGCGCCGCGGGACCCGGACCACGCCGCGGTATTCTCCGATCTCGACCCCGAACTCGACGGCCTGCCGATCAGCATTCCAGCGGGCGTCTTCGAGAAAGGTGAAGGAACATGGGGCGTCCTCCGGGCTCAGCCTTCCTGGGGTGTTCTCTGAACGTTCAGTCCGTGGATTGCAACGGGTCCTGAGGCCCGGTCGCTTGGGCGTGCGCCCTGGGCCAGTGCCGAGCCACCCGACTAAGGGTCGCCGCCTGGCCCTAAAGGGCCATTCATCGCGCAGCCAACGGCGAGGTCGTGAGCGGTCCTTCGCCGAGATCGCCCCGAGGTAGTGCCGATTTCGGGCCGTTGCAACGGCAACCCCGGGCGGTTCCAAGAACAGGGGAAAGCGCGCTTGCTCGACTAAGGCCTATCGGACGTGATAAATGGGTATCCCAACGAACATGGGGTTCGATCTCCCGCCGCTGCGGCGAGATCCGGGGATCAACCATGAGCCGGAGGGCGAGCAGATCACCTACAACGATCCAGCCTGACACCCAATGCCCGTCGACGTCTCCGATCCCGATTTCGAACCTAACTGGCGGTGGGCTACCCGCGTCACTGCTGAATTTGCGCGCGCCGCTATGGTACAGGGCCGAACTCCACGAGAGCGCTTCGAAATCTATGAGCGGCTAATTTGGCAGCTTGCGAAAAGCGGCAGCGTCGCAAAAGTTCCGAACCCAATGGCTCAATTGCCGAAGCGACTGCGTCTATCCAGGATAACCTCTTGTACAATTTGATTGAGGTCGACGATAGTATTATCATATCTGCATTTGACGAAGCGGGACCACTGATCTGCGATCATAATATGAATAATGCCAAAGTCACGGTTATCTCTCGGTGTTTGTCTCTGGCCAACACAGCTTTAGAGAGAAACTGGACTTTTCACAACTCGACCGAAGCGCTGTTCTGGTTTCGCTCTGTCTTGAAGGTCGACCCTGAAAACGCAACGGCGCGTTTGGGTTCTGCCCGGGTGTACCAATACATTGCTTCCCCGCCGTGGTGGCACAACAACGTGTCGCTCGCCAAAAGCACCGCCACTAGAGCGTTGGTTATGCTGGAAGAACCGTTCAGGCCCGAAACTGCCGTAGAATTGAGAGAAAAGGCACTGATATGCCGTCCGGCGCGATCCACTAACAAGCTCGATCTTTCTACGTGATAATCGGGTTGTGGCGAAGGCACCGCTGGCCGGATCCGAGCAGATGGAGCGATGGGGTGTCGCCCTTCAAAGTCCGAGAATGACGGCCTCTGCTTCGCGCACTAAGTCTCGTAAAATCTCGCCTGCCGGTTTGACAGCGTCGATTAGCGCGCAGGATTGTCCGGCATATAGCACGGCATTCTCAATGTTCTCGTCGAAACCACGCGTTGGATAAGAGTTCGCCCAATATTTCCGCAGTTCGACAACCTCTCCACCGCGGAGCGCGGTGCCGATCGGCATCTCTTCGCCGGGCCGACCGCCGCTGGCGGGGCGCCCGGCCGTTTCCCATTCGATGATCGCGCGGTTGCGCAGCACACGGTGCGGGGCATTCCAGCCGATGTCGAACAGGCTCGTATACTCAGTGTTCTCGGCGGTACTTTGGACAACTCTCTCCTTATAAGCTGGCGCGGCAAAGGCCTCCTCGCTGCATAGGAAGCGCGTTCCCAGCGACACGGCCTGCGCACCCAGCGTGAGCGCTGCAGCAAGTCCGCGGCCGTTCGCTATGCCACCCGCGGCGATCGCCGGGAGGGGCTTCACCGCGTCGGCGACCGAAGGCAACGACGTCGAGAGCGCCGTCGTGCCTTTGACATGTCCGCCGGCCTCAACGCCCTGTGCGATTATCCCATCCACCCCCGCGGCCGCCGCCATCTTCGCCTCGTCGAGCGAGCCAACTTGCAGAAACACTTTGCTACCCGTGCGGTGAGCGTCCCGGATATACGGCTCGGGTCGCCCCAGAAGAACACGGTCAGCGGCGCGCCTTCATCAAGGCACGCTTCGACCTGCCCCTCCTGCATACGGGCAATAATGATGTTCGCTCCGAACGGCTTGTTAGTGAGGGCGCGCGTTTCGCGAATTCGGGCACGGACCTGGTCGCGGACCATGCCGGCCACGCCAACGACCCCGCACCCGCCGGCATTAGACACCGCCGCCGCTAGTTCAGGGCCGGCGAGCCAGCTCATCCCGACTGATAGGATCGGAAACTCGATGCCGAACGCGCGGCACAGCGGTGTCTGCAGCATGGTGCCCCTTCACGTAGCGCCCGCGGCCTGCCCGTTGAGCCGCGCTGCGCGCGTTGACGTTGTATCGACTTGATTGAGATCCTATAGCATTATTCAAATTGCGATCCGCTCGACCTCATCGAGCTCACCTCGTCGCGCCGGCGATCGTAGAGTTGCGTCGTGCGGGTCGAGGCATGGTTCGCCACCGCGGCGGCCTTTTCGAGCGTGCCGCCGTTCTTGAGATAGACCGTGATCCCGGTTGCCCGGAAGCTGTGACGAGCTTGGTCGCGATGCCGGCGGCGGTCGCACGCCGGCTGTTTCGCACCGCACGCGTGCCTGGTTTACCTCTTCATGGGAATTACCGCGCCGCCGATACCACCAGCCGGGTCGCGATCACGGTCTCGCCGACCGCGGGGCTAAAATTTGCCATGGGCCCGCTGCCGCACCTTCACCCGAGCGTCGGCGTGTTCATCCAGCCACGCCTCAATCTCTTGATCGCTCATGGTGTCGAACTGGTCGACGATCTTGTTCTCGCGCCGCTCGATGAACGTCAGGTTCATAGAAACGCATGAACTCATTTTACTCAGGTAGCCGAATGCTCCATACGACGCAAACGTAACTTGTGGTCCTTGCTACCCAAGTGGCTTCGTCCGTCTGATTCCAAAGGATTTCACCGGCCCCCATCCGATCAGCTACCTGTCCGACTGCACCCCGAGCTTCTTCAGCCGTTCTGTAGAGTCTCTCAGCCCGTCTTATAGCTCCGAACACCGCGTCACTGTCTACGCGATACACAACCCACAACCAAACCAGGTCTGTCATTGGAGTGAATCGAACAAGAGGGTCGGAGGATCTCTGAACCGGAGGAACGGAATTGCTCCCCGAGAGAGTATCTCGGCATCAGGAATTTGCCAATGCAGTCATTCGATGAGCACGTCGTCGGGCTGCCGATCGCCGCCGATTTGGCAGGTGGGCGCGGACGAAGAGAGGACGCACGAGCGGCTCAAGGCGCTCCTCGCACCGTTCCGGCTGATAAAAATGGTCGCCTGGCCGGTCAGCACGCGGGTCGGGAACGTCAAGAACAATGACCCGAGTTTAACCGAACTACTCGCCGGTGTGGGTTAGGGGTCTGGAGATCCGGCGGCCTATAAGCCACCACCTCCAACAGGCTGATTTCCTGGGGGGAGGTTGTCGAGAAGGTCGATAAAATCACTCATCCATGTGTGGTTTTCACCGTCCTTGGCCGCATTCCAGACGGCGACGACGTAGCCGTTCGCGATGCCGCGGCGGTGCGCTAGATCAATCGCCCGCTTCAGATCGGCATCGTCAAGCGTGCGCCTCAATGCCGGCGGGTCTGCCTCGCCCGGGTCGGGCCAACCAGAACACCCGACCAGTGGGAACCCGACCCTGAGCGCGCCCTGCATCTCTTTACGCAGCCAGTCCACGGTACTCGTGCTTGTCATCGTATCGTCTCCGAGGCTGGATTTTTTCGAGCATAATCCCTTCCGCTTACCGATGCCGGATATTCGAAGTTAATTTACTACGAATATTTGATATCTATCGGAGAACGGCTTTTCGTTACGCCTCTGCAGGAGGATAAGGTTCGCTAATCCAAAGGCATGGCCCGAGGCGGAGCCCTGAGGCTGCCCGGCAATCCGAACTGATGATCGTTGATCGAAACGCGCTAGAGGGGCCACTCTCCGCCACGCCGAATTAGGGCTGGGGATGATCAGATACCGCGAGCACGACACCGAAGACCAGAAAGGCTCAGGCTGGCCTGCAGACCAGATGTGTGCTTGACGCTCGACTGTTGACGACTCCCAGCCTACGCGCTTTCCCGGTACATTCCAGGAATATAGGCCAGTCATGCTTCCCCTGTATGCGGTGCGGATCGAGGATCTCGGACAGGGTGACTTGGCGGAGGTCGATTAGCACCGGCGGGGGCGCATAAGGCGCATTCCCCACCCCGACTTGCTACCGCCTCTCCGCCCGTGACAACCGGCTCGGTTAAGCAAGCCCTGACCTCCTGCCGCCGCTCCGTACAGCAACACGATTGAGGTTAGCGTCCTTGGTGGTGGTGGAAATTCGAGGGTGAGCGCGCGCCGGGCGCAATGCCCGATTACATGGAGCCCGGCGCGCGCGTGAGCGACGGGTGGTCACCGGGGAGGGTCGGCTAAGGTGGCGTTGTAACACCCATCCCAAGCCTACCGAGGACCCGATGACCGATGAGAGAATGGCGCTGGCCGAGCTGCTGCAGAAGAGCGGCGATGGCGATTTTCTGCGAGCCGTGGCGGAGGCGGTACTGCAAATTCTGATGGAAGCCGATGTCGAAGGCGTGATCGGCGCCGGGCGGCACGAACGCTCCGCCGAGCGGCTCAATTACCGCAATGGCTATCGCGAGCGCAGCCTCGACACCCGGCTCGGCTCGCTTCAGCTGAGGATCCCCAAGCTACGCCAGGGCTCGTATTTCCCGCCCTTTCTGGAGCCGCGCAAGACCGCCGAGAAGGCGCTGGTCACGGTGATCCAGGAGGCTTGGATCGGCGGCGTCTCGACCCGGCGGGTCGACGAGCTGGTCCAGGCGATGGGGCTGTCCGGTATTTCGAAGAGCCAGGTCTCCAAGCTGTGCAAGGACATTGATGAACGAGTCAACGCTTTCCTCGACCGGCCGATCGACGGCGAATGGCCGTATTTGTGGCTCGACGCCACCTACCTCAAAGTCCGCGACGGCGGCCGCATCGTCTCGGTCGCCGCGATAATCGCGGTGGCGGTCACGACCGAAGGCCGGCGCGAGATCATCGGCCTTGGCATCGGTCCTTCGGAGGCCGAGCCGTTCTGGTCGGCTTTCCTCAAGGGCCTGGTCAAACGCGGTCTCAAGGGCATCAAGCTGGTGATCTCCGACGCTCATGACGGCCTGCGCCACGCGATCACTCGCGTGCTCGGAGCGACCTGGCAAAGGTGCCGCGTTCATTGGATGCGCAATGCCTTGGCGCACGTACCCAAAGGCCAGCACACCATGGTCGCCGCCGCGATCCGCCAGGCCTTTCTGCAAGCCGATGCCGAGGCCGCGCATCAGACCTGGCGCCATGTTGCCGATCAGCTGCGGCCGCGCTGGCCCAAGCTCGCCGCGCTGATGGACGACAGCGAGCACGATGTGCTGGCCTACATCACCTTCCCGGCCCAGCATCGCACCAAGCTGCATTCGACAAATCCGTTGGAGCGGCTGAATAAGGAAGTGAAACGGCGCGCTGATGTCGTCGGCATCTTCCCCAATGAGGCCAGCATCACTCGGCTGATCGGCGCCGTCCTGCTCGAGCAGAACGATGAGTGGCTACTCCAGTGCCGTTACATGCAGATCGAGGGAATGGCTGAGCTGACGCTGCCGCTAATCGACGCCGATCCGGCCAAACTTCCACCACTGGCCGCCTGACCGATGGCCACCTCAAACTCCGCTCCGATTTACACCTCCTTGACGGACACGACCCGATTGAGCCGGTCCGTGGGCTGCGTTACCGACGAGGTCGCATCCATCAAGTATGATCGGCGCATGGCGAGATCGCCGCGATTAGCGAACTCTGAGGCCAATGCACGACTTGCTGCATGGGTCAAGCCGCAGCTCTGCCAACTCGTGAAGCAAGCCCCGTCCGGCGACGAGTGGGGCCACGAGCTCAAATTCGACGGATACCGCACGCACGCCCGGCTCGATCGCGGCGATATCCGGCTGCTGACTCGCACCGGGCCCGACTCACATGGGGTTCTCAAGTCAAGAGGATTAGATCGTCCTTTCTTCGTGTTCCAGATCCGAAGTCTGAGCCCTTTATGATCCGCGCGGGTTTACCGGTGCATCGTATCAAACTCACATACGGTCGCGGCTCTATAACGGTCGTACCAATATCCCGCTTGCGACGGGGCTTAGGGCTCAAGAGGGCGAGACCAATCTGGACCTCGGCTGTTAAGGCCATGTCGAGCCACGGTCGCCTACTTGGATCTGCCGGGACTGATCAAATCCCGGTAGATTGCAGAATACTGCTGAAGTAATGTGTTAGCTTAATTGAAGTTACCTTTTAGTTAAAGCGGCTTCATCGCTGCCTGCTCGATGACGACACCGGCGGTGGCGTATTTCCAAAGTGCAACGAGAAGCTTTCGAGCCAGTGCTGTGATCATTGTCTTGCGGAACCGCCCCCCGCTACGCTCAACGCGCTCATGGAACCAGCGACTGAGGGCGGAACCTGGCTGATGGCGCAGCGTAAGCGTCAGCTGAGGACCACAACACCGGTCAGGCGGCGAGGCTGGCGGTTTGGTTGTTCCAGTTCCATGGGAGCAGTTCGCCGAGCCGGTTGATCGGGTGACCCTTGGCCGTGCGATCGATCACATCGGCGAGCCAAGTCTGCGGATCGAGGCCGTTGAGTTTGGCGCTTTCCAGCACGGTGTAGAGGATTGCGGCGCGCTCGCCGCCGGCATCGGATCCGAGGAACAAGAAATTCTTGCGGGTAATGGCGATGCCGCGCAGTGCCCGCTCGGCGACATTATTGTCGATGGCGAGCCGGCCATTACCGGCATAGCGGGTCAGCGCCTCCCAGCGGCTCAGCGCGTACTGGATCGCTTTAGCGAGCGCGTTCTTTGACGACAGCCGGCGGCGCTGCGCTGTCAGCCAGTCGCGCAAGGCATCGAGGATCGCCACGGCACGGTTCTGGCGCGCCGCTAGCCGGGTTTCGGCCGGCTGGCCGGTGATCTCGGCTTCGATCCGATAGAGCTCGCCGATCCGTTTCAGTGCTTCCTCGGCGATCGGCGACTTGGTCGATTCGAACACATCGTAAAACTTGCGCCGCGCATGGGCCCAACACGCTGCGTGGATCAGCGGCGGCCCTCGGCCGACCTGGTCTTTGGCGGATGGCGGTCGCGTCAGGGCGGCGTAGCCGCTGAAGGCGTCGGCCTGGATCGCGCCGCGAAAGAGGGCCAGATGATCGCGCGGTCGCTCGCCGCGGCGGTCGGGGCTGAAACGATAATATGCTGCCGGTGCCCGCCCACCCTGCCAGGGTCGCTCGTCAACTACATAGGTCCACAGCCGTCCGGTCCTGGTCTTGCCGTTGCCGGGGGCCAGCACCGCGATCGGCGTGTCGTCGGTGTGGATGATCGGCGCTGCCATGACATGCGCGCCGATCAGCGCGGCCAACGGCGTCACCCACCAAGCAGCGTGCCCGACCCAGTCGGCCAGGGTGGCGCGCTCGATCGCGATGCCTTCGCGCGCCAGGATCGCCGATTGACGGTAGAGCGGCAGCCCGTCGAGGTATTTGCTGACCACGACATTGGCGACCAGGCCCGGTCCGGGCCGACCCTTCTCGATCGGCAGATCGGGCATCGGCGCCTGCAGGATGCGCTCGCAGCAGCGACAGCTGAGTTTGGGCCGAATATGGCGGATCACTTTGAGGCGGGCCGGGATCTTCTCCAAGACCTCGGTCACGTCCTCGCCGAGTTTGCTAAACCGGGTGCCGCCGCAGCCCGGGCACACCGACCCCGGATCGTGCACGATCTCCTCGCGCGGCAAATGATCGGGCAGCGGCCGTCGCACCGGCTGGCGACGTTCGCGGCGCGGCTGATCGGGGACGCGCTGTGCCGCCGGCGCTGTGCGCGCCGCTTCGCTCTCTTCCAAATCTTCGAGCATCAGCTCGAGTTGCGCGATCTGAGTATCGAGTTTTTCCGACGAGCGCCCGAACTGCATGCGCCGCAGCTGGGCAAGCTGAGCCTTGTACTGTTCGATCCGCAGCCGGGCGCCGGTCAGCTCGGCCCGCGCTTCCGCCAATTCCGCCTCGCGTTCGGCCAGCAGGAGGCGCAGCTCGGCGATCTCTTGAACGGGGTCAGCAGCGTCCGGCATCAACCATCAGTTTACTCCCGCTTGCATTGAGCAGTATCGACATCGTACCCGCCTGAGTCACTATGTCGCGCTGTTCAACTAGCCACTTCCGGGGTCCAGCTGCGGCGTGGCGCACGCCAATCGATGCCCTCCAGCAGCATCGACAATTGTGCTGCCGTCAGCACCACCGATCCGTCCTTCGCCTGCGGCCACAAAAACCGGCCGCGCTCCAGCCGCTTAGCAAACAGGCACAAACCTTGCCCGTCCCACCACAGCACCTTGATCAGATCGCCGCGGCGACCACGGAACACGAACAGCGCGCCGCCATGCGGGTCGAGGCGCAAGGTGGTCTGAACCCGCGCCGCCAGCCCGTCAAAGCCTTTCCTCATGTCGGTGACGCCGCACGCCAGATAGACGCGGACATTGCCCGGAATGCCGATCACGACAGCGCCGACAAGACCCGGCGCAATGCCACCTCGTCGACCGCGCCGGTCAGGCGCAGCTTCACCCCCGAGGCCAGCTCCACCTCGATGATCCCGTCCGCCGGCCGATCGGTTTCGGGCAGTATCGGCACCGGATCAACCGACGCAGCGGCCCGTGGAAGCTCCTCGACCGGCGGGGCCAATCTCACCGGCGCAAACCCGGTCAGCTCGCCGGTACGGAACTGCCGGCGCCAGGTGTAAAGCTGGCCGCTGCTGATCGCGTGCAGTCGGCAAACCAGCGAGGGCGAGGATCCTGGCGCCACGCTCTGCGCCAATATCCGAAGCTTCTCTTCGAGGCTCCAGCGTCGCCGGCGCTCCGGACCGGTGAGAACCTCGCCGCGGACCTCGCGAGCCCTCGTATGAGTACTCCCAAGGTCCTCCTTATCGACCAGCTCCGCGTCATCCATTGCACCGCTGCCCGCAAAAGAGCGGCAGCATCCAGCTCAACACGCCGAGTGCAAGACGACCCTCAGCTGACGCTTACGGCGCAGCCACAACCATGCCAGTTGGATCATGGTTGTCCGCAGCCTGTGGTTTCCGGATTTGGCGATCCCCTGTTCGCGGTCGATCATCCCGCTTTGCCATGGTGTCGGTGCAAGTCCGGCGTAAGCTGCAACCTGTCGCCGGTTGTCAAAATGGCGGAACAGTCCTTCCGACCACAGAACCATCGCAGACTCTGAACCGATCCCTCTTAACCGCATTAACATCTTCGCCGGCGTCGGGATCTTTTCGCCCTCTAACGCAGTGAGCATTGTGTTGCGTTCGGCCTCGACCGCTTTGATCTGTTCGAGAAGCAATTCCAGCCGGTCGAGCTCGCGGCTGATCTGCCGCTTCATATGCTCCGGCAACGCGCGTCCATCGCCCGTCCGCAACTGCTCCAGCCGGGCGCGCCGATTGCCATAGAGTGGTTTGAATGCGATCCCTTGGGAGAACGGCAGGCCCTTAATCCATCAATGCGGTCGGTCTTGGCCCGACGGCGTCGCCGCGACGTCATAACTGAGGCCGCATCAACAATGTGGCTTTCGATGCCCTCCTGCTCTAGCACGCGATGAACCCAGAAACCGTCCAATCCCGCCTCCTGGATGACGATGATGGGGAAACCCTTGCCCGTCCGCTTGCGAGCCCGCTCTCTGAGCCGCAAGAACAGCGTCAACAGCCCTGAAACGTCACCACCGGGAACAGAATGCTTCGACATCTTCTCGCCGCCGCCTGGCGAGAGCGATGTGATCAGCCAGCTCGAACGACTGAGTTCCAACGAGACGAAGATAGCGCCAAGATCGGTACGGATGGCGGTCTGACCTTCGGGCTCATGATCCTGCATCATCATCTCCAGAGTGGGTATGTCAGCAGCGCCACTCTGCCTGAGCGCGGGCCGCTATCCACCCCATAGGATCTGGACCGGCAAATATCCGGCAATCGTCACGGCCCTGCGCACGGTGCCGGCTCGCCAAGCCTATCTCGACGGCGAGCTCTGCGGAGTGCAGTCGGACGGCATCACCTCCTTCGCGCTGATCCAGAATGCCGCGGACCGGCGGGGCGGCGCCGACCTCGTCTTTTTCGTCTTCGACCTGCTCCACCTCGATGGGCTGGATCTGATGCCGCTGCCGCTGGTGGACCGAAAGCGCGCCTGGCCGTGCTCCTCGAGCAGACGGACGCCGCGATCCGCTACAGCGACCATCAGATCGGTCTAGGGCCGGCATTTCATCGACATGCCTGTGCCCTTGGGCTCGAGGGCATCGTCTCCAAGCGGCTGGACGCGCGGCGACATTGCCCATGGCACCTCGACACCGATGTCGCTTCTGCCCTGGTCGGGAACGTTTCATGCGATCGGCAGCCGTCTGTTGCGGCTCCACGCCGGGTCGATCGGGCTCGACGAGACCTTTACCGTTCTCGACCGTGCTGATTCGGCAGATCTCCTGGACCTGGTGCGCAGCGAGCTCGGTCTCTCGCAGACCGGGTCACGGTTCCCCCGCAAGGACACCTGCTTGGCGATCTACTCGTACACTGTCAATGCCGGGTGTCAGCTCGAAGAAACGCTCACCGGGTTGTTTCCCTGGTGTGCCGAGTGGTCCGCAGAGCTCCGCCGCCTCTTTCAGGCCTATGTTGCAGGGAAGCAGCAGAACAACGTTCTCGATTACGACGACCTCCTCCTGTACTGGCGTCACGCGATGGCGGAGCCTCCCATCGCCGCCGATATCTGCCGACGCTTTGATCACGTTCTCGTCGACGAGTACCAGGACACCAACCGGCTTCAGGCCGAAATTCTGTTGGCGCTGCGTCCGGATGGGTCCGGGCTCACCGTCGTCGGCGATGACGCGCAGTCGATCTATTCGTTTCGTGCCGCAGCCGTGCGGAACATCCTCGACTTTCCGAACAGCGTCTCGCCGCCGGCCGCGGTCATCGTGCTCAAACGCAATTATCGATCGACCCAGCCGATCCTCGATGTCGCCAACGCGGTCATCGCCGGGGCCGGCGAGAGATTTGCCAAGACCCTTTATTCGACGAAGGAATCAGCTGAACTCCCGTACCTCGTCAGCGCCGAGGACGAGACGGCGCAGGCGAGCTATATCGCCGACCATGTCCTCGAGCACCGGGAGGCGGGCATCGAGCTCAAGCGGCAAGCCGTGTTGTTCCGCGCCGCTCATCACAGCGACCTTCTCGAGATCGAGCTTGGGCGGCGCAACATCCCGTTCGTCAAATATGGCGGGCTCAAGTTCCTCGAAGCCGCTCATGTCAAGGATGTCCTCGCAATCCTGCGCTGGGCAGAGAACCCCCGCGATGCGGTTGCCGGCCTCCGCGCGCTTCAGTTGCAGCTCGGTATCGGCCCGGGCATCGCGCGCAACGTCATCGAGCGGCTCGCACAGGCAGGGTTTGTCACCACGGCGCTCGCGCAGTTCACGCCGCCTGCCGCCGCATCCGTGGCGTGGCCGGGGTTCTGCGGTATGATCGAGCGGCTGCGCGATATCGGCACCCCGTGGAGCGGGCAACTCGGGCTGGTGCGCGAATGGTATCAGCCGCAGCTTGAGCGCCTCTACGATTATGCGGCGGCACGGAGCGGAGACCTCGACCAGCTTGAGCAGATCTCCGCCGGCTATACCACTCGCGAGCGCTTTCTGACCGAGCTGACATTGGACCCGCCCGATGCCAGCGGCGCCGAAGCCGGCCGCCCCCAGCTCGACGAGGACTATCTGATCTTGTCGACCATTCATTCGGCCAAGGGGCAGGAATGGGATGCGGTTTTTGTCCTCAACCTCGTCGACGGCTGCATTCCTTCGGATATGGCAAGCGGCAGACCCGAGCAGATCGACGAGGAGCGCCGGCTCCTCTATGTGGCGATGACCCGGGCGCGCGAACATCTTCATCTACTGCAGCCGCTACGTTTCTACCTGACGCATCAGCACCGCCAGGGCCGCGGCCACGTGATGGCGCCGCGCTCGCGCTTTCTGCCGGACGAGGTCCTCGGGCTTTTCACTCGTCGCACCGCCGCGGCACACTGCACGGGTGATGCGATGCCATCGCGACCGGCAGCACCCGTCGATATCGGCGTCCGCCTGCGTGATATGTGGAGCTGACCCGCCTAGTCCCGTCATTAGCAGCGGCAGCGTGCATTAGGGGAGCGGCATAGGCAGGCGAGCGCTCCCTGCACCACAGAATGGACGCCGTTGACACCCATGTGGCCGAGCATGAGCGTGGTGCAGGTTGGCTGCGGCAACGCCATCGTGGCCGGATGAGAGGATCTGAGCGTTGATTCTCAGCTTTGAGATTTAGCGAGGTGGATGCATGCCCTCGATCGCTGATCAGCATGTGGTGGTCCTCGGCGGTACTTCGGGCTTTGGCTTTGCCACTGCCAAGGCGGCCCTGGCGGAGGGTGCAAGGGTCACGATCGCCTCGCGCTCGGCCGGGAAATTGAGCGGCGCGCTCGCTCGGCTCGGCAATCACGCAAGCGGCGAATGCGTCGATGTCACCGACAAGCCGATGCTGGAGCGGTTCTTTGCCGGCCTCGGGCCGTTCGATCACTTGGCGGTGACGGTCGGCGATGCGCTGCTGAGCAAGCAGATTATGGAGCTCACCGACGAAGAGGCACGCTCGGCCTTCGAAGTGCGGTTCTGGGGTCAGTTCAACGCGGTCCGTGCGGCCTATCCGCATATCAGCAAGTCGGGCTCGATCACGCTGGTCTCCGGCCTTGCCGGGCAGCGCGCGTCGCCAGGGCGGGGTATCTATGCCGGCGTGCTTGGCGGGATTGAGGGCATGGTGAAGAGCTTCGCCGCCGAACTCCGGCCGGTCAGGGTCAACGGGGTGTGCGCCGGCGCGGTCGACACCGAGCTTTGGCGCATCGATTGCCGGAAGCCGAGAGATCGGCGACATTCGAGCGCATCGGCGCCCGCCTCCCGGTCGGTCGGGTCGGCAAGCCCGAGGATATCGCCGAAGCTACCTCTATCTGATGAAGACCGGCTTCAGCACTGGCGAGACCATCGTAGTCGACGGCGGTGCGCTGCAGGCACCGTAGTCTGATCACGGCAATCGCCGGGTTCCGGATGAAATCGCAAGCATAGTGGGCGGACCCGGGAGATGTTGTGTCTTAGCTGCTCGACCGCCAACCCGGCTAGGACCGGCCCGGATGGATCGGCATCGTGGGCGATTTAGGCGGGCCACCGGGTGCCGTTCAGCAGCATCGAGGCGGGCCAAAAGTACAACGGATCTTGCAACCGATCGGGGCCATAGCGGCCACGCGGGACCATCATCGTCTATCGCGATCCAGCCCCGTATATTAGACATATATTGGACATCTACTACGGATCTTCCTACTATGTATTTGATTTTTATGGCGTCCCCTACCGGATTCGAACCGGTGTTGCCGCCGTGAGAGGGGGCAAAACGCGCTTTTCCGATCAATCGTGTACGACGGCGGACAGCCTATCTAATTGTGTTTCATAAAAACACGGTCCACTGCGATCCGCCCTTGTCCTCCTACATCCGTGCCGTATAATTGCCGTACGTCTTCGAAGGGTTTTCCGGCATGGCCCGCACAGTTCGCAACCCGAAGATCGACACCCGGTCCGCTCGTGTGAAGCTGGCCGAGCGGCGAGAGCCCTATTGGACGGTGATCTCGGCCGGAAATGCGCTCGGCTATCGCCGCGGAGCCAAGGGCGGCACCTGGATTGCTAAGTTTCGCGACCCGGACGGCAAGAGGCACCTTGAAGCGCTCGGCGCTGCCGACGATGCCCGCGACGCGGACGGGCTAAGCGTGTTCTCTTTCGGACAAGCGCAAGAGCAGGCGCGCGCTTGGTTCGGCCACAAGGCGCGGGAACAGGCTGGCGACTTTGTGCCGCTCGATCGCCCCTACACCGTCGCCGACGCGCTCGCCGACTATCGCGCCGACTATCTGCGGCGCGGCGGTAAGGCGGCCGATCGACTCGGATGGTCCACGGCGGCATGGGTCGGCCCGACGCTAGGCGCGGTCGAGTTGGCGAGGCTGACTAAGGCGCGTATCGTCGCGTGGCATCAAAAGATCGCCGAGACGCCGGCACGACTGCGCACCAAGCCGGGCGCAGCGCAGCGCCACCGGGAAGCCGATGCGAGCCCGGAAGCCGTCCGCCGGCGCCGTTCCACTGCGAACCGGGTGTTGACGATCCTAAAGGCCGTGCTCAACCATGCGCACCGGGAAGGCAAATGCGCGAGCGATGACGCATGGCGGACGGTGCGCGCTTTCCGCGAAGCCGATGCGGCCAAGCTCCGCTACCTCTCCGACGACGAAGCCCGCCGCCTAGCAAATGCCTGCCCGCCTGATTTCCGCGCGCTGGTGACGGCCGCGCTCCTGACGGGGTGTCGCTACGGCGAGCTGGCGGCAATGACCAGCGACGACTTCAACCCGGATGCCGGTACCGTGCGCGTGCGCACCAGCAAGAACGGCAAGCCGCGCCATGTCGTGCTAACTCAAGAGGGGCGTGACTTCGTCGCGCAGCTTGCTGCGGGGAAGCGCGGGAGCGCTGGTTTGTTCCTCCGCAGTAATGGCAAGACTTGGGGCAAATCCGAGCAACAGCGCCCGCTCAGCGCGGCTTGCGTCGTGGCCCGGATCGAGCCTGCGGTCAATTTCCACGGGTTGCGTCACACGTATGCCAGCCGGCTTGCCATGCGTAGCGTTCCGCTCGCCGTGATCGCCGTGCAGCTAGGCCATAGCGACACGCGTATGGTGGAAAAGCACTACGGCCACCTTTCGCCATCCTTCGTCGCCGATACGGTCCGCTCCGCTTTCGGCTCGCTCGATATCGTCGAGCCGTCCAACGTTTTGCCGCTCGGCACGACGCGATAACATCGCCATTGGCGCGGCTAGGTTTGGCCGCCGAATGCCGGGAACCCACGCCCGGCCCGCCGCGCCCCCTTTCGATCGTGGGCGCACTAGTGGGGGTGCCATGCCGGACCTTCCGCAGCCGGCCCGCCTGTCGCTGCATGATACAATCGGCTACGTCGCCGAACGATGCGAGTGTGACATGATCAAGGCCGGGAAGGCGGTTCTTGCCGCGCTCGGGGAGGAGAAGCTTGTTGCGTCCGCCAACGTGCTCGTCAGTGATCGAGGCTATCTGCCGGGCGTTTACGATGGCCCAATTCCGGCCGGGACGCCGCACCGGGTTGATGCCGGCGTCCAACTCGTGCCCTCCAAGCTTTGGCGGGCTATCCCTGGTCGTCGTTTGAGTGGCGAGCCGTCGTCCCGCGCGGTAACGCGCAATACCGGGAGCGGTCGGCGGACGGGGGAAACCTTGGCCCCGTGTACGCCAATCCTATGGTTGCTACGGCCGATGTTGACAGATGGCTCGGCGTAGCCGGGCCGACACAAGCCGCAGAATCTCGCCAGTCGCCGAGGCGGACAACCGATGACCTATCGCGGCAAACGCGCGGACGTCGACGTGGCTCGGGCGCGATCGATGACGACGCCTCTCTGCGGAATATGCTGCACCTCCTGAGCACTGATGCTTCTCCATCAGTTTTTGACGCCGCCGGCAAAGCGGTCGCGCAATGTCGCGTCGGGGCGTCCGAAGACAGCGCTCGGCGACGGCTGGCGCGTAAGTTCAGAGAGCAGTTCGGGACGGAACCACCTGCCGGTCAAACTTGGAAGGACGTTGAACAGGAATTGAATTCGAATTCGTCGAACAAATATAACTTCAATATAAGTTCAGCCTAATTCGCATAATACCGGACTATATCGGCTCCGCGAGCATTCTAGCGGAGCATTTAAATGAGTAAACATCTAAAGGCTGACGGCCGACCCCGTGTGGGTGCAGCGGCGGCGGCTGGTGCACTCCAACCGGCGCTCACGGATATTCCTGGCGCGTGCTCCTACCTCGGGGATATCGGACGCTCAAAGTTCTACGCCGATATTCTCCCCAAACTCGATGTCGTCCGGTTCGGTGCGCGAACCTCCATAACGATCGAGAGCCTCGACAAACTGATTTCTGCAAATCTGCAGCCAGCCTCTGAGCATTATATCGAGCAGCTTGAGCGATCGCAGGCCTCTTGAGCCATGCGCGAGATGTACGGCCCCGCCGCGGATGGCGCCGCGGCCGGGACCGACGATCAGGTATGTCGTGGACGGCAACCTGATACCACTCGAGGCGACGTTGCGCCAGTAGCCCGCGACGGCGGTCCGCTCGGGCGGCTGCGCTGGCAACGGCAGGTTGAGCAAGTCCATCGGCTCGGCCCGCGCGCCATCGCCGAGCTGCTCAATGAGCTCGCCCGACACCACGGCATCGGCGAAGACATCGACCGGCGGCTTGCCGCGTATGCGGCGGTCGACCTGCATGTCCTCGCCGCGGTCGGAGGCGACCGATTCCCAGTTCTCCCGATACGCCTCGTCGAGGGGGACGATGGCTGAGCGGTACGCGCGCATCCCGGCGCGAGCGGTCGGCTGCCGCGAGCTTTCAGCACGCGACTGGCGGGTGTTGGCCGCAATCGGATGCCATGCCGACGCTGCAGACAGGGCGTATCCAAGCATGGCGCGGATTGCGGTTCTGGCCGGTATGGACCGACGCAATGTGCCGCGCTCGATCCGGGTGCTGGAAAAGGCCGGTCTGCTCCGCCGCGAACGCAGAAAGCACGGTGTCGGCGGTTGGGATCACACGATGTATGTGATGGTCTTCACCGATGAGGTGTCATCTCTGGTGATGACAGGGGGTGTCATCCCAGGTGATGAAAGGGTGTCATCTCTGGTGATGAAGGGGTGTCATCCCGGACGATGCACTGAACAACCCATAAGAACAACCCATAAGAACACACACGCTCGGCAAGCCTCGCGAGAGTGCGCTGTTGACGAGGAGAGCGCCAAGCCGTTTGAGAGTTTCTGGCACACCTACCCTTCCCGGCGGCCTCACTCAAATCCCAAAAAGCCCGCGCGGCAAAAATTCGACGCGGCGGTCAAGCGCGGCATTGATCCGGCGGTGATCATCCGGGGCGCCGAGAACTATCGGGCAGCCTTCGAGCGCAACGGCACCGAGACGCGATATATCCCGCATGCTGTGACCTGGCTCCGCCAGGAACAATGGAACGATTATCAGCAGCCACCCGAGCCGCCACGGCTCCAGGTGGGGATGATCTGACGTGCCGACCCTCGCCGAGCTGCTGCTCAGACAAGGCATTCGGCCGCGGGATTACCGAGACGGGAACCACAAGCTCCCTTGCCCGCAGTGCTCCCACAGCCGCCGGAAGCGCGCTGACCCCTGCCTGTCGCTCACGATCAAGGGCGATCGAGCAGTCTGGCTTTGTCACCACTGCCAATGGAGAGGCGCCGTGACCGAACCAAACGACGCGCGATCGGGGCGGCAACAACAGCGCCGGCCGGCGGCGCCCGTCAAACCGGCCAGGGTGCCGGGCGAACCGACCCCTGCGGTCCTTCAATGGCTGGCGTCTCGCGGCATCTCGGAGGCGACAGCGCGCCGCAACCGGATCGGCTTCGAGCGTACCTACATCCCGGCGCTTCGGGGCGAGGCCGATTGCATCGCCTTTCCATATTTTCGACACGGCGAGCTGGTGAACATCAAATACCGCGCGCTCGCCGAGAAGGCGTTCGCGCAGGTGAAGGACGCTGAAAAGATCCTCTACGGCCTCGACGACATCGCCGACAGCAAATCCGTGATCATCGTCGAGGGCGAGTGCGACAAGCTCGCATCGGATGAGGCCGGCTTGCCCAACGTCGTCTCAGTGCCGGACGGCGCGCCGCATATGGTCAAGGCTGGCGAGCCCGATCCCGACGACGCCAAATTCGCCTACCTCGCTAATTGCGCCAATTACCTCGACCCGCTCGACCGCATCGTGATCGCCGTCGACGACGACGGGCCCGGCCGGGCGCTCGCAGAAGAACTCGCGCGTCGGCTCGGCAAGGAACGCTGCTGGCGGGTGCGATGGCCGGATGCCGGCGACGCGCCGTGCAAGGACGCTAACGAGACGTTGACGCAGCACGGCGTCGACGTGCTGCGCGAGTGCATCGACCACGCCGAGCCCTACCCGATCGCTGGTCTGCATAATGCGCTCGACTACCTCGACGAGACACTCGCGCTCTACCGCGACGGCAGGGCGCGGGGGCACTCCACGGGCTGGTCCTCGCTAGACGAATGCATGACCGTTCGGCCGGGTGAGCTGTCGGTTGTCACCGGTATCCCGAACAGCGGCAAATCCGAGTTTATAGACGCGCTCATGGTCAACCTGGCGCAACGCTACGGCTGGCGCTTTGCCGTCTGCTCGTTCGAGAACCCTCCTGAGGAGCACATCGCCAAGCTCGCCGAAAAATCTATCGGCGCGCCGTTCTGGGACGGCCCGATGCGCCGCATGTCTGAGGCCGAGCTGTCGCGGGCGGTGGAATGGATCAACGATCAATTCACCTTGATCCGCTTCGACGAAGAGGCGCCAACGATAGAAGCGATCCTCGAGACAGCCCGCGCGGCAGTCTTGCGTCACGGTGTCCGCGGTCTGGTCGTCGACCCGTACAACGAGATCGAGCACCGGCGACCGGCGAACATGAACGAGACGGAATACGCGTCGCAATTGCTCGGCAAGGTGAAGCGCTTCGCACAGAACCACGGAGTCCACGTCTGGTTTGTCGCGCATCCGGCGAAGCTGCACCGCGAAGCCGGCTCGCTGCCGGTCCCGACCCTCTACGACATCTCAGGCTCGGCCAATTGGGCGAACAAAGTCGATATCGGGATCGTCGTGCATCGCGACCCCGAAAAAGACCCCACGCGGACCGACATCTACATCCGCAAGGTCCGCTTCAAATCGGTCGGAAAGCGCGAGCCGAAGGTGATTGAACGAGCACGCTCCGTCGTGGCGAGTGAACGCGCCGAACTGCCCGCGGTGGCAGTAAGCCCGTGGAACAAGCAGCCGCACGCTGAGAAGCTCGACACCTTGACAGGGAGGGCTTTGGACAAGACCCGCGAAATCCTCGAGCTGCCGTGCGATCCCGAGAACCTCAAGCTCCTCTCGATCCAGAAGGACGTGGCCTTGTCGATCCTGTCAACTCAGACAAAGGTTGACGAGAACCGGCTGCGGGGTCGTCAGACGGACATGATGCCGGAGCTGACGCGCCGGCTTGCGGAAACCGAGAAGCGGATCCGAAGCTGATCGACAAGGGATGAGGCTGCGCTGACTGCGGCTCGCACTGGCGAGCGAGTTCGGCCGCTTTGGCTATCGTCGAATAAGCGCGCTGCTCAATCGGGGATCGCTGGCTGGTCAACCACAAGCGGGTCGAGATCTGGCGCGGCGGGAGGGGCTGAAGGTGCCCAAGCGACAACTCAACCCGTGACCGGCCTGGTTCAACGACGGATCGTGCATCCGTCTGCGGCCGTATCCGGCCTTCGCTAATCCGGGGCTATGGCCCGATCAGCCCGCCCTGCGATCGCGCACGGGATTAACCTGCTTTCCCCCACCGATCCGGGTCGAGAGGATTTGCCTGCGACGACGCGGCGATCCATCGCGAAGCGCCACGGGTAAACCGCAATCGGAGCAGCAGCCGGCGTCCCGTAACGGGGATCGGCGTTAACAGTGATACATCATAATTTGCGGAGCAACACCCCATCCTGGAAGTTCCCGATCGCCCCTGGGTCGATGCACATTACCGCGAACAGTCGTGTCCAGTTGCGCTTAATATAATTCGCAGAAATAAAAGCCATGCCAAAATTGTCAACATCAAATCCAAAATCATCCTCGGTCTGCGAGTAACATTTGTAAAAACCAAAGCCAACTTTGCGATAGTGTCTGCGAAATTTCTTCAGGTCCACGCCTTCCGATCTCGTTTGCGCCACCATGTCGTTGCTCGTCATCTGCTGAATTAAATGATCGCTTTGAAATGAAATTAGCAAATAACCGCTAGGTCGCAAGATACGATGTAACTCTGCGATCCAAAGTTTACTATAATGTTCCGAGTAATGACTAAATATCGACCAGCAAACAATGAAGTCCATGCTCTCGCTACCCAGGGCCAGAGGTGGTTTGTTGTTCATACGGAACACATTCGCTCGATCCTTAAATTCACTCTGAGCCCATTTGACGCTGAATGAATTCACATCGCAGGCAAAGTATTTGAAGCGGTCGGCGAACTGAATTAAATAACGGCTCACTCGCAATGAACCACATCCGAAATCTAGAATATTAGCATTCTCCTCTAAATCGCAATGCGTGTCGATGTAGTTGGAAATCAGCATAGCCCCATAAAACCCATCTCTAATTGCTTCTCCTAAATTCCTATTGCTGTTCATATACCCTATCTTGGTTGATATTTTATCTTCTGATTCGGTAGGATACCCAGGCTCAAAGACCTTTTGTCGGAAGTCGGCGGAAGCCGCGGCTGCCCCCATTATGTAGCGGTAAAGCTGCATATTCTTCGGCAACTTGTGGAAAAGCGGCTCCGAGTCCTCATAATCTGCTCCGATTTTGAGCGGAACCGTCTCGACTATGCGACACTGCGCTCGGCTGGGACCCGACCGAGACGCATTTCGGATGACGAGTGATCCCGTATCTCCGATTGCAGGCGTGGCCAACTCGACCTCACGCCACGTGCTGCACCCAGAAATCACTACATGCTGATAAAACTCCGTCCCGGCCTTGGTAAGCAGGCCGATCCCGACCGCCCCATGATGAACCATGACTGATATCTTGACCTGGAATCTTTGAGCCAATAAGTAAGCTTCCGACAACAAGTTCTTTTCGCGAACTGATTCCACCAGTCCTTCGACGAGGTTGATTTTTAGTTTTTGGACGGGCGGAAATCGGTAGGCGCTGCGTAGAGGGGCCAATATGCGCCGGGAGTCCCCAGATGACCGACCGAGCGTTCTCAGTATTTTATCGGTCGGTCTCGAGGACGACGTCGCAATGCGAGAGGGGCTGGTATCGCCGGTAGTCGATACGACAGGAGCGCCCTCAGCCGACGAGACAGGAATAACGATTGCGTAGGCCCATTGCTCCGGTGGGGTAATGACCGCGGCGACATCACCAACATAACAGACCTTACCGTAGACAGCGCCGGCGGCTGCGAAGGTATAGATCATGCTGTTGTGGGGTTTCGGCGGTCCCGGGGCGGCTTTGTTCTCAGGTGATTTAGCCGACATTCCCCGCATTCCCAGTCCTTCGAGAGTGATGCTCCGTCTTATCAAGACGCGCTGCAACGAAATTCGATCGCGACCGTCTCTGTCCGCAGCCAAACTGCCGCATTGTTCGTCGGATGCTCCCGGAGCACGCTTGCTTTACCTTCATCAAGGCGAGTTCTCGGCTACCGCACCTTCGATAAGATCCAACAGGTCGACCAGGGGGCGAATGTCGAGAACCAAGCGGCTCGGCGCCGCGCTCGCCTTCATCCGTGCAGAGCAGCTTCGCCGCGACCCCCCGAACGGCGCAGCACGAAAGCGCCGCGCCGCCGCGATCAGCGCGACGCTCGTCTTCAAAGTCGGCTGAGCTTTCTACGCAGCCGGGCGAGCTGACGCTCGCCTGGCTGCGTAGAAAGCTCAGAGCAGTTTTCATTGATCAGCTTGGCTTGGCTGACCTCGCAACGCGGCACATCGCGGCAAGCCCGATTAGGCTGACGATCAGAAGGCTAAGACTGGCCGGCTCCGGGACATCCGTGGCCCCTGGGTTGAAGAGCGAGGTTGCGTCGCTCACCCGCCAGGCATCGGCAAAGACGCCGTCGATCTCGCCGGTCGAGATCTGCGGATCGAGGATGGCGCCATCGGGAAGCTGAAAGTCGTCGTCCCAGCCGCTGTCGCTGCCGAGCAGCCCTTCGACCGAGCCCGGCCCGTCTTTCGGCGAAAGCGAGGCGGTCACATTGAGGCACGGGCCGGCGTCGGTGACGTCCAGCGTCTCGCCAGTATCCCAGACGACCTGATAGCTCTTCGGCGAAAGCTCGATGATCTGGCCGGAGGCCAGAGTGACAAGGTGGTTGCCGGCGCTCAACGATGCCGGGTGGCCATCGATCCAGACCAGGCTCTCTCCCGCATTGGCGCGGTCGAGGTCGAAGGTGACAATGTGATCGCCGAGCTTGGCAGCGACTTCGGATATGATCGAGGCCACGGAGCCGGCATACCAAGGTCTGGTTTAAATCTGGACATCAAACAAATCGCCGGCGACGGTCGACTGGGCCAGCACGAACTCACCTACAGCGTAAAAGTTGTAGGGGCGGCTATCGAAAGTAGTCAGGTGTGGGTCGCCCAAGCCCATGCCATTGGGCGTCGCCAGAAAGCCATGGAAGCCCCCGCTGAAAGACCACCCGACGATCTGCCCCCTATTGTTGATGCCGTAGGCTTCCGTGCCATTGGGTATGCCGGGCACGTCGATTTGGGTGAAGTGCCCGCCGGTGTCGAGGAAGCCATGATCGCCGGTGCCGTTGTCAAAAGTGCCGACGATCTGCCCCGCGTCGCTGATGCCGTAGGCATTCGTACCCATACCGGTCGCGCTGGGCACGTTGATTTGGGTGAATGTGTAGGCCGCGGCATGTGCGGGTGAGGTGGCGGCAAGCGGGGCCGTGGCGAGCATGGCGCCGACGGAGAGAACGATCCAACGGGAATATAACGATAGCGCGCCTCTTGCTTTCTTCGCCATCGCGTCCCTCCCCTCCCAGGTCAAAGCGCCATTTAGGCCAGAAAAGAACCCTCGAGAGTGAAGACGCACTGACCCAGATCAAATTACGCTGACGCGCCATTCCGAGATCGTGTGACATCGGGCTGTGGTACATCGCGCGCCGGTCAACGCTTCGCTAGCCGAGGTTTCGCGCCCGCCCGCCGCGCGCCCGACCCCAGTGACATTTGTAAATGGCAGAGAGGGTGACATCTGTATTTCGTGGAACAGCATGATGACCACCGCAAGTGTTGGAATGGCCTCCGGGATGCTGCCGGGCATGATCTGGGTCAAACGAAGTTGCACTTCCTCCGGGCCAAGTTGGGAATATATCTGGCGCCTGCCTTAAGCAGGTTGCCCCTCTGCCGCCAATTTCGCGCTCGCCCTGCTGGGCGCCTGTTCCGTTGGTGGCTCCGCGCCATCCACGAAATGGCATGGCCAATTTCCGAAATTCAGTCGCAATTTCGGGGTGAGGGGTAATTTTTCGTGACACTCGTCCGCCCCGCCCCATTTTCCCCAACTTCGCGTGCGGGCGCCGGCGAGTCTGGTCGGGCACTCGTTCCAGGAACCGGCTCCAGCGAGCGTGTACGCGGTGCCGCGGCCCGATCTTCGGCGGCGTTCTGTTGATTGAGCGTGGACGGGGAGCAGCAAAGCGGAAAGCGCCCCGACGCCCCAAACTAAATACAGCCGCCATTTGCCCCGCTGAACGTGCCGAACGCTTGATCGTTTGTGCCTCCTGTCGAACAGGGGGTTGAGGTCCTTAGTTGCAGGTCGTGTTGGCGAAACCCGGCCGAATGCTGATCGTTGTGCAGTTGATCTGACGGTTCATGCTGTTGATGATCTGCTGGGTCTGCCCGTATCGCGCCAGCGCGTCCGTCATCCCCTCGATCGCCATCTGCCGGCGCGCCAGCTCCTCCTCGTGCGACTGTTCCAGTCCAGCGACGATCTGCTGCGCCTCGGTCGACATCGCTGCCCTTCCTTGAGCGCTGTCCTCTCGCAAGTGCCGCAGAAACTCGCCCCAGCTCTGCTTCTTCTGGATCAGGTCGACGAGGTCGTCATCCTCCTTCGTCGTCATGGCGAGGAAGATTGGCGCCAGCGTCGGCGTCGACGAGGAAATCTGGTCGATGAACTCTCGGCGGCAGGCCTGCAGCTTCGGATGATTATCGAGAATGATCCGTATCTCGACGTCGCTGACGAAGCTGGTGTTCGACAGTTGCTCCAAGCTCGCATTGTTCACGTTCAGCGGCAGATCGGATCGCAGCGGCGCTACCTCGGGCAAGTCGTAAAGCGCCATCTCGCAAGCCGCCAGCTCTTCCGCCGCAGCGTGGTTGCTCTCCGCCATCGCGCGATATTGCCGCTGGGCCGCCGTCGCACAGCCGGCAAGCGACGCCGAGATCACCACAAGGCGGACGACACGCGCCGCCGTTTCGAAGGTTCTGCCCATACCGGACCCGGTGTAGCACCCAAACGTCGCCTGATATCCGAAAATTGCACGCGGTTTCGGGGGGGGGGGGAGGCTGATTTTCTAGCTCCCCGTCCACCCCGCCCCGTTTTCCCCAACTTCGGGCCGCCCCCAGGGTGCGCGGGATGCCCGCCCGTCCACCCGTGTTCGGGAGCATCTTTGCCGTAAATATGCCGTACGAAGCCGCTGGATAGCTTACGAGTGTCCCATAACTCATTAATTTTATTGGCGTCCCCTACCGGATTCGAACCGGTGTTGCCGCCGTGAGAGGGCGGTGTCCTAGGCCTCTAGACGAAGGGGACGAGGCGCGCCCCGTTAAATAGCGGTTGACGCCGAGGCGGGCAAGCGCTGGGGAGCCCGCCCGATCCATCTATTCACGAAAATTGATATACTGCAGCGGCTGCTCGTTCTTGACCCCGCGCAGCACAGCGATCGCACTTTGTAATTCATCGCGTTTTTTACCAGTGACGCGCAGTTCGTCGCCCTGGATCGACACTTGCACCTTGAGCTTGCTGTCCTTGATCTCGCGGATCAGCTGGCGAGCCAGGTCGGCGCCCACCCCTTGGCGCAGCGCGATCGTCTGCCGCAACGTATTGCCCGAGGCTTTTTCCGGCGGCTTATAGTCAAGTGCTCCAGGCTCGACCTTGCGTCGCGTCATATGCACCTTCAAAAGCTCGTGCATTTGCTTCAGCTTAAGATCATCGTCGGCAAGAATGCTCAGCGCGCCCTCCTTGCGTTCGATCGAGCATTTGCTGCCTTTGAAATCGAACCTTGTCGCGATCTCGCGGTTCATGCCGGCCAGGGCGTTGTCGACCTCGGCAAGGTCGATCCGCGATACGATGTCAAAGCTCGGCAACGCACCCTCCCGGAACCGCTTGACCCCTTGGTCAGCCAATATAGCGCTGATTTTCGCTCGGATAAGCCGGGATGCCATTCCTTTTCCCGTAAGAACCGGCGGTGCCACGTTCGCACTACCGCTTGCGCTCATATGCGCGCGCCGTTGCTTTGAGCCCGGCTTCGGTGGGAACAGCCGGTGACCAGCCGAGCGTCTGGCGGGTTTCGTCATCCTCGATCTGTAACGACGATGTGAGGATCGAGACTGCCGCTCCGATCATCGGGAGAACGGAAAGTGTCTCGAAGGCGGCCGGGGGGATGTTGAAGAGGCGTGCCGGGCGCCGGAACCCTGCTGCCAGTGCGCAGATCAGCCCGGGCGTCGACAGATCGGCGCTGTCACGCGCCAGCAGCACCCGTCCGCTGGCGGCAGGATGAAAGCAAACAGTCACGATAAGCTCGATGAGATTGCCCAGAAAGATCAGGCTGCGGCGATTATCGATTCCGGCGAAGGGCAACGGCAGCCCGCTCGCAACGAGCCGGATCAACGCCCGGAGATTGCCTTTGGCACCTGGCCCATAGACCAGCGGCGGGCGCAAGATGGCGAGGTCGAGCCCGGATTGCTGCGCCGCCGCAACGAGCGAACCCTCGATCGCGAGCTTGGTGCGGCCATACGGATCGTCGGGGCGCGGCGGATCGCCGGCGCGAAACGGCGCCCCTGGCCTTGTCGTCGCGCCCATCGCCCGGATCGAGCTCATGAGGACCAACCGCCTTACCCCAGCCGCCGCTGCGGCGTGTGTCAACGCCGCTACGGCTTCGACTTCGACCTCGCTGGCCGCGAGGTTGACCGGCCGGTGCGCCCGAGTGGCGAGATGGACGACGATGTCGACTCCGGCAAGATGATCCCACCAGGCGGTGTGCGGTCCGATATCCCCAATCGGGCGCAACTCGACGCCGGCGACCGGCTGTGTCGGCCTGCGCGTCACGCCGAGGACGGCATGGCCGCGCCCCGCGAGCTCCTGGCATAGTCCCCGGCCGATAAAGCCGGCAGCGCCGGTCACCAGAATGCGTGCCAGAGTGGCCCTCCGCTGCCACGCGCGCGCACCGATTGTGCAAGCGTTCCTTGGCGCAAATGCATTAGAGAGGGAGTGATCTCGTGACAAGACCGACGGACCCACCTTCTCCCTCGATCCCGTTGTCGCCGAATGGCCGCTTGCGATTCGATTCTTCCCGCCACTTCGCCGTCGGCCGGGCGGCGCCCGAAACTCCTCTTTCTGGTCACCGAGGATTGGTATTTTTGGTCGCATCGGCTTCCGGTCGCACGGGCTGCGCGCGACGCCGGGTTTGAGGTCGTCGTCGCCACTCGTGTGCAGACGCATGGCCGCGAGATCCGCGATGAGGGTTTCACCTTATGCCCGATTGCCTGGCGCCGGCGCGGCGACGGGTTGGCCGGGGCGGTACGGGCATTGACCGCGATTACTCGGCTCTACCGTAACGAGCGGCCTGATCTCCTTCATCATGTGGCGCTGAAACCGGTGCTGTTTGGCGAGCTCGCCCGCGCGCTGGCGTTTCGGCATGCGGACGATGCGCCGGCCTCGATTAATTCGGTCATGGGCCTGGGCTCGGGCTTTACCGAAAGGACTTTCACTGCCCGCCTGCGCCGGCCGCCGCTCGGCCTTGCCCTGCGCCTCGCTGCGGCGAGCGGCCTGGGTCGGGTCGTGGTGCAGAACCCGGAAGATCGCGCCGCCCTTGTCGCGCTCGGGATCGATCCTCAGCGGATCGTGCTGATCCGCGGATCGGGCGTGGATATACACCATTTTTCACCGGTGCGGATGCCGGACGGGGGCATTGTTACCGTGGCCCTCGTTTCGCGCATGCTGCGCGGCAAGGGCGTGCTTGACGCGGTTGCCGCGATACGACGCTTGCGAGAGCGCGGCCTCGCGGTCGAGCTCATCCTGGCCGGTCCGACCGACACCGACAACGCAGGATCGCTGTCGGCCGCATCTTTGTCCGCTCTTGCCGCCGAGCCGGGGATAACTTGGCTCGGCGCCGTCGCCGATGTGCGCTCGGTTTGGCGCCGCGCGGCGATCGCGGTGCTGCCGTCGACCTACGGCGAAGGGGTGCCCAAGGCCCTGCTCGAGGCAGCGGCCTGCGCCCGGCCGATCGTCGCCAGCGACGTTCCTGGATGCCGCGAGGCGGTTCGTTCGGGAGAGAGCGGCATCCTCGTGCCGCCGGGCGACATCGACGCTTTGGCCGGCGCCATCGGTGCCCTGGCCGCCGATCCGGCTCGGCGCGAAGCCATGGGATACACTGGGCGGGCGCTGGCCGAGCGCTGGTTTGCCGAGGAGATCGTCGCCCGCGAGACCTTGGCCCTCTACCGCGCTATTCTCGCGGAAAAAGCCGCGCGGCGATGATCCGCCTCTGGCTCGCCGCCGGCGCGCTCGGCGGCTTCCTGTCGGTCGGAGCCGCGCCGTTGCCGCACACCTCGCGAGCGGCGACCCGAGCGGGGCGGAGTTGCTGCGTACGGGCGCGCTTTATGGCATGGTCCATGCCGCCGCGCTCGTCGCCGTCACGGCGCTGCCCGGACATCGCGACCGGCCTGGCCGGTTATCGATCATCGCCGGGTGGTGTTTCGTCGCCGGCATTTTTCTGTTCAGCTTCAGCCTCTTTGCGTTGGCGCTGACGGGGATTGCGCTGTTTGGCTGGATCACACGCTTCTGGCGGCGTGAGTTTTCTGCTTGGCTGGGCAGCGCTCGGGCTTGCCGCGGCACGCCGGCAATGACTTACGCGCACTGAGTGGCGCCAAGGTGGCGATTCCGATTATGGCGGCGGCGCGAGTGTGCGACACTTCACGCGCTCCGCTTGCGAGGTCTCGCGATGACAACCCTTCTCTATACCCATTCCAGCTGTCTCGATCACGATCCCGGCAGTCATCACCCCGAGGCTCCTGCACGTCTGCGCACGGTGCTCGCCGCGCTCTCCGGTCCGCAATACGCCCAACTGGAGCGGCGCGAAGCGCCGGAGGCAGCCCTTGACGACGTGCTGCGCGTTCATTCGCGGCATCATGTCGAGCACGTCCTTAGCGCCGTTCCCAAAGCCGGACACGCTGCAATCGACGCCGACACCGTCCTATCGCCGGCCTCCGGAACGGCCGCCCTCCATGCTGCGGGAGCGGTCGGCGCGGCGGTCGACGCGGTGGTGGCGAAGGAGGCCGACAACGCCTTTTGCGCGGTGCGTCCGCCCGGGCATCATGCCGAACCCGATCGGGCGATGGGGTTCTGCCTGTTCAACAACGCCGCCATCGGCGCATTGCGAGCACGCGAGGTGCACGGTTTCGAACGGGTGGCAGTCGTTGATTTCGACGTCCATCACGGCAACGGCACCCAGGCGGCGTTCGAAGCCGACGACAATCTATTCTACGCCTCCACCCATCAGTACCCGCTCTATCCCGGCACCGGCGCAGCGAGCGAGACCGGAGTTGGCAACATCGTCAATGTACCATTGCGCCCGATGTCGGGCTCGGGTCCGTTCCGCGCTGCAATGACCGGGCGCGTCCTGCCGGCGCTCGACGCCTTCCGTCCTGATTTCCTGTTGATATCCGCCGGGTTCGACGCCCATCGCAGCGACCCACTGGCGCAGCTTATGCTGGAGGAAGCCGACTACACCTGGATTACCGAAAGGCTGATCGAGATCGCCTTTCGCCATGCTGATGGCCGGCTCGTCTCGACCCTCGAAGGTGGGTATGATCTGACTGCGCTCGGTGCCAGCGTTGCCGCTCATGTCCGCGTGCTGATGTCGGTCTAGTTGTTGCTGATCCGCTACGGACGCCGTATTTGCATTCCCGTTTGCGGCTAGGACGCCCTACCATCATCGCGTATCTTGTTCAGAAGAGCAGATGGCCGAACCGACAGAGGTTGCCGATATCGCGACGATGAGCTTCGAGGAGGCGCTCGTGGAACTCGAGCAGATCGTGCGGCGGCTCGAAGGTGGGCAAGTCAAGCTCGACGAGGCAATCCTATCCTACGAGAGGGGCGCACAGCTGAAACAGCATTGCGAAAGGAAGCTCAACGAGGCGCAGCAGCGGGTCGATCGCATCGTGATCGGCCCCGACGGCGCTATATCGGCGGAGCCGGCGAAACTTGACTGATTCGTTTTGGTCGGATCCGGTTCCGTTTCCGGATGCCCTGGTGCAGGCGGCAACCCTGACCGATGCGGCGCTCGATCGGCTCTTGGTGGTCCCGCCCGATCTCGAAGCACGGGTCTACGAGGCGATGCGCTATTCTGCGCTGGCTCCGGGGAAGCGATTACGGCCGTTCCTGGTGCTGGCAGGCGCGCGCCTGTTCGGAATAGCTCGACCGTGCGCATTGCAGGTAGCAGCGGCGATCGAAATGGTCCACGCCTATTCGTTGGTCCATGACGACTTGCCGGCGATGGATAATAGTGACCTGCGGCGTGGCCGCCCGACCTGCCACAAGGAGTTCGATGAGGCGACCGCGGTCCTCGCCGGCGACGGCCTGCTGACCGCCGCCTTCGAGGTGCTGTCGCGTCCGGACACGCACAGCGATCCGGCGGTGCGCTGCGAGCTGGTGGCGGCGCTTGCCGCATCGGCCGGCGCCGCCGGCATGGTCGGCGGTCAGATGATCGATCTGATCGCCGAGCGCCAGGCGCTCGACATCGGTGCGATTACCCGGCTGCAGCGAATGAAGACCGGCGCCCTAATCGCGTTCGCGTGCGAGGCCGGAGCGATTCTCGCCAAGGCGCCGGCCGAGCCACGAACCGCGTTGCGCGGCTATGCCCATGACCTCGGATTGGCCTTTCAGATCGCCGATGATCTCCTCGACGTCGAAGGCTCTGCGACTGAGACCGGAAAGCCGGTCGGCGCCGACGCCGCCGCCGGAAAGGCCACCTTTGTGTCCATCCTCGGCGTCGGGCGAGCCCGCGGTCAAGCCGAGCTGCTGATCCGCCAAGCAGTCGCGCATCTTGATTTGTTCGGGGGAAGAGCGGAACTTTTAAGAGAGGCGGCGCGATTTGTGATCAGCCGCCGCACGTGAGGAGCGCACCATTGGATTCGAACCCGAATCGCCCGATCTCCAATCGGACGCCGATGCTCGACCGGATTCATATTCCGGCCGATTTGCGACGGCTGCCGGAGCAGGATTTGCGGCAGCTCGCCGACGAGCTGCGCACCGAGCTGATCGACGCGGTGTCGATCACCGGCGGTCATTTCGGCGCAAGCCTTGGCGTCGTCGAGCTGACGGTGGCGCTGCACTACGTCTTCGACACGCCGCACGACCGGCTGATTTGGGATGTCGGTCATCAGGCTTATCCCCACAAAATCCTCACCGGCCGTCGCGACCGCATCCGCACTATTCGTCAAGGTGGCGGCCTGTCCGGATTCACTAAGCGCTCGGAGAGCGAATACGATCCCTTCGGCGCCGCACACGCTTCGACCTCGATCTCGTCAGGGTTGGGCATGGCGGTCGCTCGCGATTTGCGCGGCGAGCGTCGCAACGTCATTGCGGTGATCGGTGACAGCGCGATGAGCGGGGGGATGGCCTATGAGGCGATGAACAACGCCGGCGCGATGGATTCGCGGCTGATCGTCATCCTCAACGACAACGACATGTCTATCGCCCCTGCAGTTGGTGCGATGAGCGCCTACCTCTCGCGTCTGCTGTCCTCGAAATCCTTCATGTCGTTGCGCCATATCGCCAAGGAAGTGGCGCGCCATTTCCCCCGGCGGCTCGAAGATGCGGCGCGGCGGGCCGAGGAATTAGCCCGCAGCTTCATCACCGGCGGGACGATGTTCGAAGAGCTCGGCTTTTATTATGTCGGCCCAATCGATGGTCACAACATCGATCATCTGCTGCCGGTTTTGAAGAATATCCGCGACAGCAAGGAACCGGGACCGGTGCTGGTCCACGCCGTGACCGAGAAGGGCCACGGATATCTGTCGGCCGAGCAGGCCGAGGACAAGTGGCACAGCGTCGCCAAGTTCGATGTCGTTACCGGCGCGCAGGTCAAGTCGACGTCGAAGGCGCCCTCTTATACTTCGGTCTTCGCGAAGGCGCTGATCAAGGAGGCCGAAGCTGACGACCGCATCGTTGCGATCACCGCTGCAATGCCGTCCGGCACCGGGCTCAACCTTTTTGCCGACAAGTTCCCGAAGCGGTGCTTCGATGTCGGGATCGCTGAGCAGCACGCGGTGACTTTTGCCGCCGGCCTCGCCGCCGAGGGCATGAAGCCTTTCGCAGCAATCTATTCGACCTTCCTGCAACGCGCCTACGACCAAGTCGTGCACGACGTCGCGATCCAGAAATTGCCGGTGCGCTTCGCGATCGACCGCGCGGGTCTTGTCGGCCAAGACGGTCAAACTCACGCCGGCTCGTTCGACATTACCTATCTCGGCTGCCTGCCCGGGTTCGTAATTATGGCTGCTGCGGACGAAGCCGAGCTCGTGCATATGGTATCCACCTGCGTAGCGATCGACGACGGTCCCTCGGCGGTGCGCTTTCCGCGCGGCGACGGGGTCGGCGTGCCCTTGCCGGAAACAGGGGTGCCGCTCGAGATCGGGCGCGGCCGCATTATCCGCGAAGGCAACACGATTGCGTTGCTGAGCCTTGGCGCGCGGCTCGGCGAGTGCATGAAGGCGGCGCAGGAACTCGCCGCCTATGGGCTGTCGACGACCGTCGCCGATGCGCGCTTTGCCAAACCGCTCGACACCGACCTTGTCGCGCGCCTCGCGCGTGAGCACGAGGTGGTGATCACGATCGAGGAAGGGGCAATCGGCGGCTTCGGCAGCCACGTGTTGCACCATCTGGCGATGAGTGGCCTGCTCGACCACGGGCTCAAGATCCGCACCATGGTGCTGCTCGACGTCTTCCTCGACCACGACAGCCCGCAGGCGCAATATGATCAGGCCGGGCTCAACGCCCGCCACATCGTGGCCACGGCCTTGTCGGCGCTCGGCCGCGAAATTGCCGAGCAACCGGCCCGGGCATAGCTTGTTTCGGATTGTTGGCGAAGCGGCGGGTTGATCAGCTGCTGGTCGAGCGCGGGCTGGCGGAGAGCCGGACCAAGGCGCAGGCGCTAATCCTCGCCGGGCTTGTTTACGCTGGCGATCGGCGGGTCGACAAGGCCGGCGATCGGTTGGCCGCCGATGCGGTGCTGGCGGTCAAAGGTCGCGACCATCCATGGGTTTCGCGCGGCGGCGTTAAGCTGGCCCATGCGCTCGATCATTTCGGCATCGACGTATCCGGCCTGATTGCCCTCGATATCGGCGCCTCGACCGGCGGCTTTACCGATGTGTTGCTGACGCGTGGGGTGCGGCGGGTTTACTCGGTGGATGTCGGCCGCGGCCAGCTCGCCTGGAAGTTGCGCCAGGACCCGCGCGTCGTCGCGCGCGAGCAGGTGAATGCGCGTGTGCTGACGCGCGAGCACGTCCCTGAGGCAGTCGAAATCATCACTTGCGATGCCAGCTTTATCGGTCTGACGACGGTGTTGCCGGCGCCACTCGCGCTCGCTGCGGAGCGCGCCGCACTGGTCGCGCTTGTCAAGCCGCAATTCGAAGCCGGCCGCGAGCATGTCGGCAAGGGCGGTGTGGTGCGTGATCCGGCGATCCACGGCTCGGTCTGCGACCGCGCTGCTACCTGGGTCGGCGCTCAGACCGGCTGGGCGGTAGAAGGCATCGTCGAAAGCCCGATCCTCGGACCCCAAGGCAACCGCGAATTTTTCCTCTGGGCCCGGCGTCGCGGCTGATAAGCGCGGCTCGCCGGCTGATAAGGTTCTGCCCCAAGAGAGGGGGACGGCGATGATGACTGCCGCTGTGGCGTTTGCCGGTTTCCCACCGGCGGCGTTCGCATTTCTCAGCGAATTGCGTGACAACAACGACCCAGCCTGGTTCAAGCCCCGCAAGGCAGCCTATGAGGCCGATGTGCTCACGCCGTTCCGCGACTTGATCACCGCCCTCGGGTCAGCGCTCGGCCGAGCCGGGGTGCCATTGGTCGGCGATCCCGGCCGGGGTATTTTCCGCATCTACCGCGATGTACGCTTTTCGCGCGACAAACGGCTGTACAAGACCCATGCGGGGGCGGTGCTGACGCGATCAGGCGGCAAACGCGACCCTGGCTTGCTCTACCTCCATGTCGCTCCGGGTGAATCGATGGTGGCGGCTGGTTTCTGGCATCCCGCGCCTGATCTTCTGACCCGGTTGCGGCGCGCAATCCTCGACGATCCGGATGGGTTTCTGGCGATCGCCAGCCGGCTGGAAGCGGCGGGCTATCCGATGTCCAGCGCCGAGCGCCTGAGCCGCCCGCCGCGCGGTTTCGAAGGGGCCAAAGGAACAGCGGTCGCCGAATATGTCGGCTGGAAATCGTTCACTGCCCATGCCGCCCTGAGCGATGCCGAGATGCAATCGCCGGCGTTGATCGACCGCATCCTCGGCTTCGCCCGCGCCACCATGCCGCTGCTCAAATGGGGCTGGGCAGCGACGGACGACGAGGGGTCCGCGTCCGTGCCGATCCGTGGATTGGTCCGGCCGCTGCCGAAACCGGACTTCTAGCCGGAGCGGATTACCCCACGGCGACGGCTTAAGCCGCGTTGCTCGCTACAGAACGAGAATGAACCGCCACAGCGTCGAGCACGGATTGCAGGTCGGCAAAGCGGAACGGCTTTTCGAGCAATATCGGGGGGCGCTTGACAGCCGCTTGATCGGGACGAAATTCGCGGCCGGTTAGGGTGATCGTCGGAATCCCAAGTTCCGCGCAATTTTGCCGGAGGGCGTTACCTTGGCCGAGACTAAGCACCAGATCGGTCACGACGACATCGACCCCCTTGATCGTCAGCGTCGCGGCCGCCTCCATACCGTCGGCGCATACCACAACGGCGTGGCCGCAATCGACGAGAATGCCGGCAATAAAATCGCGAATTCGGCGATCCGCTTCAGCTAGGAGCACACGCGTCATAGCGCTTTCCTCAAAGGGGATACCATGGTCCCTTGGGATGGATCCCCTTATTCCTCTAAGAAAACATGAAAGGACGCTTTGGAATCCCCTCGAGCGTAGCGTTCACGACAGCAGTGAGGGATCGCGTTGCGCTGTCGCCGCGTTGTGTGCCGGGTGATCACGTAGCTTTTGTGTCGAATATATGAAACCGGCAGAAATTCGTGGACATCGGGCGGCGAGGTGATCGAAAGTATGGTATCGGGAGCGACGGTCTCAGCGTTTGCCCGGAACGCGATTGGGACTCGGTTCGGGGGATGGATTTGCATCGCGACCTGACCGACGCGACAGCGAGCGTGCGACGGACCGGCTGGCGATAATGACGGCGCCGTCAACCGATCGCGCTTTCTTATTTCTGCAAGGAATGGCCACTCGATTTTTCGAACGTCTCGGGAAGGCGCTCGCGGCGCGGGGCCACGCCGTATACCGGGTTAATTTCAACGGCGGCGACCAAGCATTCTGGCGACTTCCGGGTGCAGTCGACTTCCGCGGCCGCGAGCATGAATGGCCGGAATTTCTCGACCGTCTGATCGTCGACAAAGCAGTCAGCGATCTCATTCTGTTCGGCGACTGCCGGCCGCTACATCGCGCGGCCATTCACGTCGCCGAAGCGCAGGCGATCCGCGTGCACGTCGTCGAAGAAGGATATATGCGCCCTGACTGGGTCACCTTTGAGGAAGGTGGCGTCAATGGCCATTCATCATTGCCGCGCAACCCCGACTGGTATCGCGAAAAGGCCCGCGGGCTGCCTGAACCGGGCACGCCACCCGCGGTGCCCGGCAGCTTCCGCCGGCGGGCGTTCGAGGATGTCCTTTACAATCTCTCATCAATGGCGGGGATGTGGCGTTTTCCGCATTACGCCACGCATCGGCCCTACCATCAAATGATCGAATATGCGGGCTGGCTCCGGCGCTTGGTGCTGATGCGGCGGGCAAAGCAGCGGGCGGAGGCGGCGATCGAGACGCTGACTGGCGATCCGATCTTTTTCTTTCCTCTGCAACTCGACTGCGACTATCAGATGCGGGTCCACTCCCCGTTTCGGGCGATGCATCTCGCCATCGAGCACGTCCTCAATTCTTTTGCCCGGCGCGCGCCGCCCACGGCGCGGCTCGTCGTCAAGCTGCATCCGTTGGACAGCGGGCTGGTGAATTGGGCCGGGATGGTCGGCCATATCGCCGCCGAATTTATGATTGCCGAACGAGTGACGGTGCTTGATGGCGGTCAGCTCGCCAAAGTGCTCGATCGCAGCCGGGCGGTGGTCACGGTAAACAGCACCGTGGGCGGCGAAGCGCTGGCCAGGGGCCTGCCGGTCATCACTCTCGGTAAGGCTGTTTACGACATTCCAGGACTGACGTTTCAGGGAGAGCTCGACGATTTCTGGCGCGCCGCGGCACCGCCCGATGCAGCGCTGTTCGATGCCTTCCGCCGGGTGCTGATTGATCGCTGCCTGATCCCAGGATCGTTCTTCAATGAAACTGGGCTGCGGCTCGCGGTCGAAGCTGCGATCGAGCGGCTCGAAGCCGCCTATGCCCGGCCGGCGAGCGGCCGCGCCCACGAACCCGCCGGCCCCGCGGTTGGCTCACCCGCGCCGATGGCCGTCGCGAGCCGCACTTGATGGCTTTGACAGGGCCGTCAGCTGCTGCTTCCGCAGAGACGCTCATTGTGTTGCGACTGCGCGATGCGATCATGACGCCCTGGTGGTTTGCCCAGCTTTTCACCGGCGCCAAATCGTTCGAGAGCAATCGCTTGATCGGCAGCCGGCTGTTGAATTGATGGGGTCTGCACGCCACCCGAGTTGCTATCGCTCACCGATTGGCGGCCGCACGCCGCCGCAGGCTCGCCTGCCTGATTTCAGCCGCCGACCGGGAGGCGTTCGACCGGGAGGGATTTGTTTTGCGGCGAAACTTTCTCCCGCAGGGTGAGTTCGCCAGCCTCGTCGCGGAGATCAAAGCCTATCGCGGTCCGCTGCGGGAAATCACCGAGGGCGACACGATCGTCCGCAAGATCGCGCTCAGCCGCAGCACTCTTGCCCGGCTTCCCGCACTCGGTGCGCTGTTGCGATCACGGGATTGGCGCGGGCTTATCCGCCACGCGGGCAGCCGCAATGCCGAACCGGTCGTATGGGTGCAGAGCATCCTGCGCCACGCCTGCCCCGGTTCGCTCGACCCGCAAACGCTGCTGCACGCCGATACCTTTCACCCGACGGTCAAGGCATGGCTGTTTCTGACCGACGTCGCCGAAGACGCCGGACCTTTTACCTATGTCCCCGGCTCGCACCAGCTGACCGCGCAGCGCCTCGCTTGGGAACGGGGGATGAGCCTCGCCGCTTGCCGGTCGGCGAACGCCGAGACACGGCAGGGCTCGTTTCGCATCGAGACGTCCGAACTGGCAGGGTTGGGTCTTGCCCCGCCACGCGCCTTCGCGGTTTCGGCCAATACCCTCGTCGTCGCGGATACCTTCGGCTTCCACGCGCGGGGACCGAGCACGCGTCCCTCTCTGCGCGTCGAGATCTGGGCCTATGGGCGGCGCAGCCCGTTTTTCCCGTGGACGGGATTGCTGCCGTGGACTACCGCCGCGCTCGGCGGCCGCAGCGTGCTGGCGTGGAAATTCGGCGATCTGCTGGAATGTTCCGGTCTCAAGCAACATCGGTGGCGAGCGCGAATTGGGATTTCGGCGTTCGACCCGCCCTCGGCTGAGCCCGAACCGACCGGTTCCGAGGCGGTCATCGTTTAGCCGAGGCGATTGCGCGCCAGTGCCGCACCGGAGGCAAGCGCACGCAGCTTCAAGATCGCGGTGCCCTGGCGCATCGGCGCCATGCCGCAATTGGTGCAGGGAAAGAGCCGCTCGGCTGGAACGAACCGCAGCGCCCGCCCGATCGTTGCGGCAACCTGTTGCGGGCTCTCGATCTCTTCGCGCGCGACGTCGACCACGCCGAGCAGAACGTCCTTGCCCGCCAATAGCCCCAACAGCTCGATCGGCACTTTGCTGCCGGCACATTCGACGGACACCTGATCGATGCGGCTTGCCGCCAACGCCGGGAAGATCGCCTCGTATTGCCGCCATTCGGCGCCGAGGCCCGTTTTCCAGTCGATATTCGCCTTGATCCCGTAGCCATAGCAGATATGGACCGCGGTCTTGCAGGCGAGCCCGGCAGCAGCGCGTTCGAGGGCCGCGATCCCCCACTGTGTCACCGCCCCCATATAAACGTTGAAGGCCGGCTCATCGAACTGGATCACCTCGACGCCGATTGCGGCCAGCTCGCGCGCCTCTTCATTGAGCAAATCCGCGAACGCCATGGCCAGGGCAGCCCGGTCGCCGTAATGGGCATCGGCTAAGGTATCGACAATCGTCATCGGGCCTGGCAGCGTGAATTTGAGCTGCCGCTGCGTATGCTCACGGGCAATTGCCGCCTCGAAGCCATGGACACTTCCTTGCCGCCACAGCGGCCCGGTGACGGTCGGCACTTGCGCCTCGTACCGGTTGTTGCGAATGCCCATCGTGATGCGGCGGGTGAAATCGACGCCTTCGATGTGTTCGAGAAACCCGTGCACGAAATGCTGCCGCGCCTGCTCTCCATCGGTCACGATGTCGATTCCAGCGTCCTCTTGCAGCTTGACCATCAATATCGTGGCGTCGCGCTTTGCCTCTACCAAGGCTTCGCCGGCGAGTTGCCAGGGTGCCCACAGCATCTGCGGCGCGGCGAGCCAGGACGGTTTCGGCAGGCTGCCGGCAATCGTCGTTTCGAGCATCGGGACGCTCCCTTTCTCGCCTCATTTCTACCGCGCTGACGCGATGATCGAGGTCAGACGGGTGCCGAGAAGGTTACTCCGGGCGTGGAAATCGAGAGCGAGAACGAGCCCGGCCAATGATGACGCCAGGGCTGGACCGCTCGTGCAAATGGCTCACATCGGGATAGCCTTGGTGAAGCCCGCCCTTGCCGACGGAAGGCGACCGCGACGACCCCGAGCGCGGCGAAAGCAACGGACCCGGTCCCGGCCCATCTCACCCTGCGCTCTCCCCGGGACAGAGGGGAGAGCAATAGGTCAGGCCGATCGCACGTCCGGCTACTCAGTTCGGGGCCCAGGTCAAGGCGCGGATCTCGGTGAACTCGCGGGGCAATTTGCCCCAGGAGTTGCCGGCGTTCTGGCTGGCGTAGAGTTCACCGTAATGGCTACAGGCGAGGATCAGGCCGGAATCCGCTGGATTAGTGGCGAATGCCCAAATCGGCGAATTCGGCTCGACCGGCAGCGGCAACCGCTCCCAGGTCTGCCCGCCATCCTTGGAGCGCTGGATGGCGCCGGTGCTGCCGGCAGCGCCGTCACCGGTAGCGACGAAGACGGTATTCGGGTCATCCGTCTTCAGGGCAAGGCTGCGGCAGTAGGGCAGCCCGAACTGCTTCCGGACGCCAAGCCCTTGCCAGCTCTCGCCCTTATCAGTGCTGGCAAAGATTTCGCGGGGCGTGCTGGTCAGCACGGTCTTCGCATTGCCCGAAGCCTGCACCGCGACGTCGTGAATGTCCGGGTCGTTGAGCCCGCCGGCAATCCGCGTCCACGTCTCTCCGCCATCGAGGCTGCGGCGCACACCGTCGACCTCGACCCCGGCCCAGATGACATGATGGTCAGAGGGATCGACGGTCAGCGCGGTCACCCGCGGCACCCCGACGTTCGGGCATTCCTCGACCATGTCAGCGCGCAGCCGTTGCCACTGCCGGCCGCCATCGGTCGAGCGGAACAATGCGGCTGGCCGGGTGCCGGCAAACATCGTGTCCGGGTCCGACGGATCGAACGCGATTTTCCACACATCCATCTTGTTCATCGGCGAATCGAGGCGCTCGAAGCTCCGCCCGCCGTCGCCGCTTTTGTAAATACCGTCATCGGCGCCGGCGAAAAGCGTGTGTGGCTCGCGCGGATGCACCGCGAGGCCGTAAACCCGGCTTTCGCCCCACAGCCCGCTGCGGACCCGCTGCCAGCTTTCGCCGCCGTCCGGGCTGCTCCAGGCGCCGCTGCCGACGGTGCCGACGCAGATCGTGAAATTGCCGCTCATGTTCCGTTGTCCCAGCCGGTGTGGGAGATGTCTACGACAACCCCGTCGGGGCCGGCCCATTTCATCTCGAAATTGCGGTGGCTGCCGGCCGCCATTTCTATATCGAGGCCGTCCTTCGCGGTCAGCTGTTGGCCCTCGGCCTTCTCCAGCTTCTCAGCCGCCTGGTCGAGATCCTCGACCTCGAAGCCGAAATGGTGGATGCCGCTGAAATTGGCGCCGTGCGCGCCGACATCGGCGTCCTTTTCGGTCTTAAAATTAAGGATGGCGAGGTTGATGTACCCGTCGGTCAGAAACACCGCGCCGCGCGGATTTCGGCGGATCTCGCGCATTCCGAATGCCTCCTTGTAGAAGGCCGCGGTCTTTGCCGGATCCTTGGTGGTCAGTGCGATGTGTTTGATTCTAGGCATGTCTTCCTCCTTGATGCTAAGAGGACATAGCCGCCTTGGCTAATAACAATAGCGTAGTACAAGCAAGCCGGCCGTGCAATTGGCGGGAAATCAGCCATCCCGCCCGATAAGGAGGGTCGCATGCGCATCGCTGTCATCGGCACCGGCGGCATCGGCGGGCCGTACGGTGCTGCCCTCGCCAATGCCGGGGCGGATGTCATTTTCGTCGCGCGCGGCGCGCACCTCGCGGCGATGCGTAAGAACGGGCTGCGCATCGAAGGGGACCGCGGCGAGACCCATATCCGGCCGGCGCAGGCCACCGACGATATCGCGAGCATCAGCCCCGTCGATTACGCACTGTTCTGCGTCAAGCTGTGGGACGTAGAAGCCGTCGGCGAGCGGCTCCGCCCGCTGATAGGACCGCAGACCGCGGTGATTCCGCTGCAGAACGGCGTCGACGTGGCGGAGCGGCTGATTGCGATCCTGGGGCGCGAGGCGGTGATGGGCGGCACCGCCTTTGTCACCGGCGCGATCATCGCGCCAGGCGTGATCCGCCAGACCGGCGCCTACCAGCGAATGACCTTTGGCGAGCTGGACGGCCGGATCAGCGCGCGCGGCCGGCGTCTGCGCGATCTGTGCACAGCAGCTGGTTTCGAGGGCGTGCTGAGCCCCGACATCAGGGTCCCGGTCTGGGACAAATTTGTTTTGTTGGTGCCGCTCAGCGGCCTCAACGCGCTGACCCGGTTGCCGCTCGGCAAGTGGCGCGCCGACCACGACCTCTTTGCCCTTTTCGAGGCGTCGTTGCATGAGACGGTGGCCGTCGGCCTCGCCGAGGGGGTTCCGCTGCCGCCCGACAGCGTCGACGGGGCGCACGCAGCGATGCGCTCGATGCCGGACTATCACATGACTTCGATGGGGAACGATCTGCTCCGCGGCAACCGTATTGAGCTGCCCTGGTTCGCCGGCAAGGTGGTCGAGCTTGGCCGCCGACATGCGATCCCAACCCCGGTCAACGCATTCATCTACACAGCCTTGAAGCTCTACGCAGACGGCACGCCCAGTTAGCTATCTAGAAATACCGCGTCAGATTTGCGCGGATGCGGCTGAGGATCGGCGTGGCGGGGTCAGGGAAGTCGAAGCGCTGGCCGGTGATGGTCTCGAACACCTCGACATAGAGGCGGGCGGCTTCGGCGACGATCTCGCACGGTATTTCGGGGATCGGGTCGCGATAGGGGTCGCAGCGCGCGGCTACCCAGCGCCGCAGGAAATCCTTGTCGAGGCTTTCGGGCGGCTCGCCGGCGGCAAAGCGGCGCTGATAGCTCTCCGCGAGCCAATATCGGCTGCTGTCCGGGGTGTGGATCTCGTCCGCCAACACGATATGGCCGGCGGGATCGAAGCCGAACTCGTATTTGGTGTCGACCAGGATCAGCCCATGCTTGCAGGCAATTTCTCGCCCATTTGTGAACAGGGCTAGCGCCAGTTCCGACACCGTTCGCCACTGCTCGGGAGTCAGTAGGTTGCGTGCAATGATCTGATCAGCGGTCAGCGGCTCGTCATGGCCACCGTCGAACGCCTTGGTCGTCGGTGTGATGATGGTCGAGGGCAGCTTTTGGTTTTCGCGCAACCCGTCGGGAAAGCGGATGCCGTAAATCTCCCGCCGACCAGCCCTGTACATCGGCCAGATCGAGGTCGCGGTCGTTCCGGTCAGATAGTCGCGCACGACGATCTCGACCGGCATGATCGACAGGCGCCGGCAAACCAACACGTTTGGGTCGGGATATTCGATGACGTGGTTCGGGCAAATCTCACGGGTCGCGTCGAACCAGAACCGGGCGATCTGAGTCAGCACCTGGCCCTTGAGTGGAATCGCCGTGATGATCCGATCGAACGCACTCAGCCGATCGGTGGCGATGATGATCCGCCTGCCGTCGGCGAGATCATAATTGTCGCGAACCTTGCCCCGGTAATGGTTCGGCAGCTCGGGGATCGTCGCGTCGGCCAGAACCTGGCTAAAATGCGCGTCGAACGACGCCCTTTCAATCATTCGCGGATCGGACCGCGCTCAGGTCTAACGGTGGCCACCACCGCCATGACCGCCGCCACCCCAGCCGCCGCCATGACCGCCGCCACCCCAGCCGCCGCCGTGGAAGCCGACAAATCCGGCGCGCGCGAATCCGCCGCGATATCCGCAATTCCAGCAGCCGCGACCCCAGCCCCAGCCGCCCCAACCCCAACCGCCCCACCAACCGGTACTCCATCCGGGCCAGCCCCACCACCCGGCGTACCACCACGGCCATCCCCAGGAAGCGGAATAATAGGGTGACCAAGCGGAATAATACGGCGACCAGGAAGAGCCAGACCAGTAAGGATTATAGGAATACCCACCCTGGTTCGAGTAGTTGGAATAATTCGAACTGCCGTAGGGCTGCTGATAGGAATAGCCGGGGGTCTGTGTCGTCGGCTGCTGGTAGGAGTAATTCGGCGTCGTCTGTTGCGGATAGTAAGAGGTTTGCGCCCAGGCGGACACCGTCGGCTCCCCAACGACCCCCGCCGTAGCCAATAGTGCAATCCCCGCGACGGCGAAACTACGGAACCGACTGAACTTTCCGTGAACCGACATTGTTTCCTCCACTCAGTCCGGGGCGGGGCGCGACGACAACGTGCTATATGGATAGGGCATTCCGATTGTCATCCTCCCCGAGGGGCGGTCTACGTTCAAAGGACACACGGGCGTCACAGCCTCTTATGCGTTGGGCCGAACGGTAATGAATTTCACCAGCGAGACCGCGCGGCAACGATCGCCGCTCGAATTGCCGGCGGGTGCGCCGCTGATGCGGGTGATGGCGATGCCGGCCGACGCCAACCCGAACGGCGACATCTTCGGCGGCTGGCTATTGGCGCAAATGGACCTTGCCGGCGGCAATCTCGCGGTGCAGCGGGCGCGCGGGCGCTGCGCTACCGTGGCGGTCGACGGCATGGTGTTTCATCAGCCGGTCTTTGTCGGCGACGAAGTCAGCTGTTACGGCAAAGTGGTCCGCACCGGTCGCAGCTCGATCACGATCCGCATCGAAGCCTGGCGCCGCAATCTCGCCTCGGGCGAGGTGCGCAGGGTTACACAGGCGATCTTCACCTATGTGGCGCTCGGCGACGACCGTCGCCCCCGCGCACTCCCACCGCCCTAGCCCTCGGCGAGTGCGACCGGTTCGATCAGCGAGGGGTCGTTGTTCTTGACATTGCCGACGCGCCGGTCGACCGGCCAGATGACCATGTCGTCGGCCGGATAGGGAACTAGCAGCGCTTTTAGCCGCGCGGGGTTGGCGGGCACCTCGCCCAACCAAAAGGGCCAATTCTCGGGTCCGAGAATGACCGGCATGCGGTCGTGCACCGGCGCCAGCAACTCATTGGCCGCGGTAGTGACGATCGCAAAACTGCGCAGCCTCTCGCCTGCGGGCGACCGCCAGCTTTCCCACAACCCTGCCATCGCCATCATCCGGCGGTCGGCGAGCGCCACTGCATAGGGCTGGCGCTCCTTTCCGAGCTTTTTCCATTCGTAAAAGTTGTCGAGCGGAACGAGGCAGCGCCGCCGCTGAAACGCCTCGCGAAAGGCGGGCCGCGTGTCGACGCCCTCGGCTTTGGCGTTGATGTTCGAAAAGCCGACCTTGATGTCCTTGGCCCAGAACGGCACCAGCCCCCAGCGCATCACGTCGAGGCTGCGCTCGCCAGCCCTGGCACGGTAACGCACAACCGGCAGGCTATCGGTGGGCGCAACGTTCCAACTGGCGGCGAAATTGGGCGGCGGCCGCTCGGGCGGAATCGAAAACACCAGCTTGATTTCGCTGACATCGGAGGACAAACGGGCGCGGCCGCACATGATGCTAAGGTGGCGCGCGACGCAAAGCTGGGCAATGCCTTATCCTTCTTCACCCGGTCGGAGGGTTTCGCTATCGTTCGGTCAAGTCGAAAGCGGGGAACCGATAATGACGACAGCCGAAGAAACCTACGATTTCATCGTGACCGGAGCCGGCTCGGCGGGCTGCGCCGTGGCCGGGCGGCTCAGCGAATCTGGCAAATATCGCGTGCTGTTGCTCGAAGCAGGCGGGCGCGACACCAACCCGTGGATCCACATCCCGCTCGGCTATACCAAGACGTTCACCAACCCTAACGTGAATTGGATGTTCGAGAGCGAGCCCGAAAAGGAGCTCAACGGCCGCACGCTCTACCAGCCGCGGGGTAAGGTGTTGGGCGGCACCAGCTCGATCAACGGCATGGTCTATATGCGCGGCACGTCAACCGACTACGACGGCTGGCGCCAGCGCGGCTGCGAGGGTTGGGATTGGGATTCGGTCTTGCCGTTCTTCAAAAAGGCCGAGGACCAGGAGCGCGGCGGCAACGAGTTCCACGGCGTCGGCGGGCCATTGCACGTGTCGAACCCGGTCCGCTCGCCACTCGGCGATGCCATGGTCGCGGCCTCGATCGAGGCCGGAATCCCCGCCAATGACGATTTCAACGGCGCCCGGCAGGAAGGCGTGGGCTACTACCAGACGACGACCGCCAACCGACGGCGCTGGAGTTCTGCACGGGCCTATCTGGGCCCGGCACGCGGCCGCCAGAACCTGACGATCGCGACCAATGCGCACGCTACCCGTATCCTGTTCGAGGACGGCCGCGCCAGGGGCGTCGAGTACCACACGCCTGACGGCCGCAAGACCGCCCGGGCGCGCGGGGAAATTGTCGTCTCCGGCGGGGTCTACGGTTCACCGCAGCTATTGCAGCTTTCGGGTCTCGGCCCGGCCGATCTGTTGGCCGAGTTCGGCATTCCTGTCGTGCGCTCGATGCCCGGGGTGGGGGGACATCTGCACGACCATTTCAACACCTACCTGGTATGGCGCTGCACCCAAAAAATAACCGTCAACGACATGGCGATGAGCCCGACGCTTAAGCTCAAGGCGGCGGTGCAATACGCGACGAGTCGCTCCGGGCATCTGTCGAATGCTGGGATTTATGCCGGCGCGCTGGTACGTACCGACCCGCGGCTCGAACAGCCCGATTTGCAGATCAACATGTCGGGCTGGAGCGCCCTCGAGCGGCTGCGCACCGGGATCAAGCCACATCCATTCTCGGCCTTTACCTTCAGCCCGGTGCACCTGCGCCCGGACGGTCGCGGCACGGTGCGGATCAAGAGCCCCGACCCGCTGGCGCCGCCGGCGATCCAGTTCAATTTTCTGGCCAGCGATTACGATTTCCAGGCGCTGATCTATGGCATGCGATTAAGCCGCAAGATCGCCGCCCAGCCGGCGCTGAGGCCGTTTGTGGTCGAGGAGGTACTGCCAGGCCCGGCAGTGGAGAGAGAAGCCGACATGATCGAGGAGATTCGCGTGCGGGGCGTCTCCAACCTGCACCCGGTCGGCACTTGCCGGATGGGCCACGAGGTCGACGCGGTCGTCGATCCGAGGTTGCGGGTCCATGGGGTCGAAGGGTTGCGGGTTGCCGACGCCTCGATCATGCCGCAGGTTCCCGGCGGCAACACCAACGCGCCGTCGATCATGATCGGCGAGAAATGCGCCGCAATGGTCCTCGAAGACGCGCTGGCTGCCTAGGGACGAATTGGGGTTACCGAGATTGCCGACTAACGCAGGGACGAGAGCTTCAAAAGACCAAAAGCGCCGGCGAAGATAGCGAGGATGAGGGCTGCTTGCATGAACACGAGCTGAAACGTGGTCGGTACATTGGATAATTTGCCTTTGACCTCGGCAAGGTCGAGCCGTATAGCCCTGACGTCCGCTCGGATCTCACCGATGGCAGCCTCCAGCGCCGCGACGCGCACTTCTGTCCCGGGATCGTGCGGGCCGGAGCCTCCCGCACCGGGAGGGAACCGACCATGACCAATTATGTTGTTACGCGCTTCACCCGCCATTCCATGAATACTCCAATATAAATGTTTATAGTGTTCCCGCAGTTATTACAGTACACGGGAATAAATTCTACTTCATAGCCGGGAGACGACTGTCCACTATCGATAGCACGTGGAGTTATTGCATGCAGGCTCAGGACCGCCGCATTGCCCGGCAAGATCGACCAGTGAAAAGTGCCGCACCGGTCGCACGGATGATGCGGCTGCCATTTCTCAGCGACAAACGCTTGTACGTCGCGCAGAAGGTCTTCACCGCTGAGGGTGTCATTAGACATCTTGCACTCCAACCTCAACCATCATGGTGTACAAGAGGATATAGGTAGGATCATTGCAGAAATCCTGGCTTTGGGCGAGCGGCATAAGGCGACCAGCCCGGCGGTGCGTATGAGCGCCCGACAACGGTCTCAAGCGAAGGAAAGGAGGACGGACAGAACGATTCCGGCCACGGGCCGCAGCTCCTGCTTCACACCGGCAAATCCCAAATGTCGCGGGCGTATTCACCGATCGTTCGATCGGAGGAGAACCACGCCATTCCAGCGATATTCAGAATGGAGGTTCGTCCCCAGTCGGCCGGCGCGCGCCATAGCGCATCGATTTGCCGCTGTGCTGCGCAATAAGCCGCGAAATCCGCCGCTACCATAAATCGGTCGCCATCTCTGAGCCGGTCGGTCAGGCGATCGAAGCGGCGCGGGTCGTCTGACGAGAACGCACCCGACTCCAGAGCCCGGATGACTTCGGCGAGTTCGGGCGATGCGGCGATCGCATCGGTGGCGTCGAGCCCAGTCCGCCATCGTTCCGCCACCTCCTCGGCGCGCAAACCGAAAATGAAGATGTTATCCTCGCCGACCCGGTCGCAGATCTCGATATTGGCGCCGTCGAGCGTCCCGATCGTCAACGCGCCGTTCAGCGCCAGCTTCATGTTGCCGGTGCCGGAGGCCTCCATTCCGGCGGTCGAGATCTGCTCCGACAAATCGGCCGCCGGAATGATCACTTCGGCCAGGCTGACATTGTAGTTCGGGATAAACACAAGCTTCAGCCGATCTTCGATCAGCGGGTCATTGTTGATGACTTCAGCCATATCGTTGGCGAGCTTGATGATCAGCTTTGCCTGCAAATAGCTGGGAGCCGCCTTGCCGGCGAAAATTTTGACGCGCGGCACCCAGTCCCGCTCCGGATTGGCTCGGATCGCGTGGTAGCGGGCGATGGTTTCCAGCAAATTCAGCAATTGCCGCTTGTATTCATGGATGCGTTTGATCTGCACGTCGAATAGCGCGGCAGGATCGAGGCGCAACCCTAGGCGGTCGCGAACGAGGCGGGCGAGCGCTCGCTTATTGGCGTGCTTCACCGCCGCACAGGCGCTGTTGCAACGCGCGGTCGCCCGCCTGATCGGCGAGACGGCCGAGGACAACAGGATTGTCGAGGATCTCGGCACCGCACACCTCGCACAAGAGTTTCGTCAGCAGCGGGTTCGCCTGGTGCAGCCAGCGGCGGAAGGTGATGCCGTTGGTCTTGTCGACGATGCGGTCGGGATAAAGGCGGTGAAACTCCTTGAACACCGTGCTGCGCATCAGTTCGGTGTGCAGGACCGACACGCCGTTGACCCGATGCGAGCCCAAAAACGCCAGATGCCCCATCCGCACCCGCCCGCTATCGGCCTCATCGATCAGTGAAACCGCGGCAAGGCGGGCCGAATTGGCAGGCTCATGCCGGCGCACCGCGTCCAGATGGTTGCCGTTCAGCGCGTAGATGATTTCGAGATGGCGCGGCAGAACCCGTTCGAACAGCGCCACCGGCCAGCTTTCGAGCGCCTCGGGCAGCAGCGAGTGGTTGGTATAGGAGCAAGTGGCCTGAGTGATGCGCCATGCTTCGTCCCAGGGGCACGGTAGACGATCGACCAGAACGCGCATCAGCTCGGCGACGGCGATGCTCGGATGGGTGTCGTTGAGCTGGATCGCGGCTTGCTGCGGCAGGGTTGAGACGCTGCCATAGCTTCGAACGTGCCGGTGCACGAGGTCCTGAACCGATGCCGACACGAAAAAATACTCCTGCCGCAGGCGCAGTTCGCGTCCCGACGGCGTGTTGTCGCTCGGGTAGAGGATCTTCGAGATCGCTTCGGCGCGCGCCTGCTGAGACAGCGCCGCTATGTGATCACCTTCGTTGAACATGTCGAGGCGTAACGGATCGACCGCGCGGGCGGACCACAGCCGCAGCAGATTGACGTGCCGCCCGCGCCAACCGACGATCGGAGTATCATAGGCGACCGCCTGGACGGTTTCTTCGGGATGCCAGACCGAGCGCGACCGGCCCGAGGCCGAGACGATCCGATCGACGCGGCCGCCGTAGTGGACATCGTAGACCACCTCCGGCCGCTCGAATTCCCAAGGATTGCCGAACGACAGCCAATGCTCCGGATATTCGTGCTGCCAGCCATCCTTGATGACTTGACGAAACAAGCCGTGATCGTAGCGGATGCCGTAGCCGCAAGCCGGAATTCCAAGTGCCGCCATGCTGTCCATAAAGCAGGCCGCGAGCCGGCCGAGACCGCCATTGCCGAGCGCCGCATCGGGCTCCGCGGCGCGCATCCGATCGAGATCCACTCCAAGGTCGCCGAGCGCCGCGCGGACGATTTCGGTCAGCCGCAGATTTTCGACAACGTCGCTGAACAGCCGGCCGATCAGGAACTCCAGCGACAGGTAGTAGACACGCTTGCGGCCCTTCGCCTGGTTCGCTCGGTCGACAGCCAGCCAACGATGGATGACGCGGTCGCGCAAGGCGAGCGCGGTGGCGACAAACCAATCGCGATCGGTCGCCGCTCCCGCGTCCTTGCCGACGGCCAGGGTCAATTTGGCGAGAACCGCCGCTCCGAATTCGCGAACATCCGCCTCGGTTGCCGGCGCGTCGACGACCGCCGGCGGTATGCCGGCCTCGGCAAAACCCTCTTCCCAAATGTTCCTCGGCATCGATGTCGAACCTTGCGGACCGTTCTGGTCGTGAATGCGATCGTGCTGGCCACCTCGAGGGCGGGTGACCCAGAGTTACGCAGCAGACGCCGGCATGCGCAACCGGCCTACTGAGACTGGCGGCGCGACGGCAAAAACCTGCGGCGGCGGAAGTATTCGAGGCAATGGCGGCTAAAATCGCCGCCGCCTCATGATCGCCCCCGCAGCGGAGGAAACGCTAATGCATACAAAAGAACTTCCGCGGATTGTCTCCTCGACCTGCTGTGGCTGCCTCCGGAGCTGTTCGTAGCCGAAGCGAAGCGCGAAGAGCGCGTGCCCTATGTCGCGGCGGTCCGGATTGGCAGACCAAGGCCGGGGTCGATATGGGTCTTCACGGCGTCATCGGTCCGGTCGCAGACCTTGTGGAAGCGGATGTGGCTGGCCGATCCAGTGCGCGTCGCGGCGCTAACGACAACTCAACCGAACTCGGGGTCAAAGCGGTATGTGTTCGCGCGTCTGCGGTGTCAAACTGCCAGGGCGACCGACGAAATCGAGCGAGCGGGACACGACCCGGTTGCGTCCCTCCGCCTTTGCGCAATAGAGAGCATCGTCGGCGCGTTTGAGTAGTCGGTCGCGATCGTCGCTACCCGCGATGGCGCTGGTTATGCCGATACTGACGGTTATCGGAAGGCGTTCGTCGCTCGCTCGAATGGTGAAGGGCTCGTTCGCTATCGCCAATCGCAGCCGCTCGCCCACCGCGATGGCGATGGCCGGGCCGGTTTCGGGCATTACCACGACGAACTCCTCGCCGCCCAGGCGGGCGACGAGGTCGACGCTGCGCACCGTGTTCGTCGCACGGGCGGCGAGCTCGCGCAGAACGTCGTCGCCGGCGGCATGGCCGTAGGTGTCGTTGACCTGCTTGAAATGGTCGATGTCGATCAGCAGAACCGCCGCGTCGATTCCGTCGCGGCTGACTCGCGCAACAAGCTCGTCAAGATGGGCAAGAAGGTAGCGGCGATTGTAGAGCCCGGTCAGCTCATCAGTCAGCGCGAGCGAAAGGCTGCGCTGGTAGTTGTCGTTCAGGCGGTCCTGCAGCCGCTTCCGCCGAATCTGGGTGTTCGTGCGCGCCAACAGCTCGTTGCGATCGACGGGGCGAATCAGGTAGTCGTTCGCGCCGAGATCGAGTCCTTTCGCGAGGCGGGGTAGATCTCGTTCCGCGGCAATCAGCAAGATCGGCAGTTGGCGGAAAAGTTCATTTCCCCGGCACTGCGACACCAACCGCAACGGGTCGCCGTCCGGCGTGGTCAGGCTTGCGATAATCAGCTCGGTCTCGACCGTCAAGTCGCGATTGCGCTTCGGTGCAGCTGCCGACGACGGTCACCCGGTGAGCAAGCGCCAAGGTTTCCGACATCCTGGCGGCGGCGAACGCATCCTCTTCGACAATCAGAATGTGTGCCGGCCCGCCCTCCTCGGTGACGGATTGGGAACCGCCAAAGCGACCGCAGATCTCATCGCGCAGCCGCCATTCTTCCATCATGCGCTTTAGCCGAGCCAGCGAGCGCACCCGCGCGAACAACGCAATGTCATTGACTGGCTTCGTCAAAAAATCATCCGCCCCGGCCTCCAACCCACGCAGCCGGTTGGCGGCATCGGATAAGGCGGTCACCATAACCACCGGCAGATCGGCGGTCCGCGGGTTGGCTTTCAAGCGGCGGCAGACCTCGAAACCATCCATGCGCGGCATCATCACGTCGAGCAGGATGACATCCGGCAGCTCAGCGTCGGCAATTTCCAGCGCGGCGCTGCCGCTCGAGGCGGACAGCACGTCGAAATATTCGCTTGATAGCTTGGCCTCGAGGAGTTTGACGTTGATTGCAATGTCGTCGACGACCAGAACTCGTGCGGACATCGGTCGCTCCGACGCTACGGGGGTAAATAAGTCGCGCTTTCAGGAAAGAAAGCGCTCGACAGTTTGCAGAAAGCTAGCCACGGAAATCGGCTTGGCAATGTAATCTTCGCAGCCACCGTCACGCATCTTTTCCCTGTCTCCTTTCATGGCGAAGGCAGTCACCGCTATGATCGGGATCATGCTCAGGCTCTTGTCTTCTTTAATCCATTTGGTGACTTCAAGGCCTGAGACTTCTGGAAGCTGAATATCCATCAGGATAAGATCGGGACGATGCTGCCGGGCCAGAGCCAGCGCTTCGACGCCATCTTTCGTCTGCAGCGTATCATAACCATGTGCCACGAGAAGATCGTTGAAGAGTTTCATATTGAGGTCATTGTCCTCGACGATCAAGACTCTCTGCCGTAGCGACCGAGCGCCGGTCCTACCGGGTTTCACGCATTCGATGGTCATGCTTCGCGGCCTTGTAAACAGATGCTCAAATAACGGCTCGGCCGGTGATTGCCATCAGCACGCTGTGGCGCCCGTGGTTACGCAGATCCTCCGATTGGCTTTTAACGGTCTGGGTTTAATAATTGATGAGCGCCCTTGTCGCGTCATGACCTCCGAAGCAAAAAGACCGGGCCAATGACTACGCGCCTTCGCATCGGCATCGATGTCGGCGGCACCAAGATAGAGGGCGCGGTCATCGACGAGTCTGGGACGGTGCAGCTGCGGCGCAGGACGTCATCCCCGGCCGGAGATTACCAGGCCACGATTGCCGCCATCGTCGCCATTATCGGCGACATCGAGCGGGATCTCGGCGCCACGGCTTCCGTCGGGATCGGCATTCCGGGAGCGATCTCCCCGGCGACCGGCCTGGTAAAAAACGCGAACTCCACCTGGCTGATCGGTCGTCCGCTGCAACGCGACCTGGAAACGGCGCTGGCGCGGCCGGTTCGACTGGCCAATGACGCCAATTGCTTTGCGCTCTCTGAAGCGACCGACGGCGCCGCAGCCGGGGCCGAGACGGTGTTCGGCGTCATCCTCGGAACCGGCGTCGGCGGGGGCATCGCAGTAAACGGACAGATCCAGGCCGGCGCCAATGCGATCGCCGGCGAGTGGGGTCACAACCCGCTGCCCTGGCCGGGGCCGGACGAGATGCCGGGGCCGCCATGCTAGTGCGGCCGGTCAGGCTGCATCGAGACCTTTTTATCCGGGCCAGGATTGGCGGCGGATCATCGCCGCCATACAGGTCGAAGCCTGACCGCCCGCGAGATCGCCCACGCCGCCGAGATCGGCGATCCTGACTGCGGAGCGACCTTGGCGCGCTATAGCGACCGGCTGGCGCGCGGCCTTGCTTTGGTCATCAACCTGATCGACCCCGACGCGATCGTGCTCGGCGGCGGTCTCTCCGCGATCGGCATGCTGTATAACGAGGTCCCGCGGCGGTGGCAGCGCTATGTATTTTCCGACCGGGTCCTTACCCGCCTGCTAGCCCCTGTCCATGGCGATTCGAGCGGGGTGCGGGGCGCGGCCTGGTTGTGGCCGCCGGAACCCTCGGAGTGAGCACGCTATGCCGCGACTGCGCAACGCTTTGCGCGTCCGCACCGCCGGACCGCCGATGCGAGCGGTGCGGATCGCCGCGGCTCGTCAGTCACGATGCACTCGGTACATTGTCGATCGCTCATGTCGATTGCGACGCGTTTTATGCCACGGTCGAGAAGCGCGAGCGGCCGGAACTCGCCGATCGACCGGTCATCGTCGGCGGCGGCAAGCGCGGAGTCGTGCTTGCCTGCTGCTATGTGTCGCGGCTTTACGGCGTGCGCTCGGCGATGCCGATGTTCAAGGCGTTGGCCGCTTGCCCCGATGCGGACGTGATCCGCCCGGACATGGCGAAATATCGCGAGGTCGGACGCGCGGTGCGCACCGAGATGCGGCGGCTCACGCCGTTGGTCGAACCAGTGTCGATCGACGAGGCGTTCCTCGATCTCTCGGGCACCGAAACGCTGTACGGCGCGGTACCTGCCCAATTTCTCGCCACACTCGCCCAAAGGGTCGAAACGACGCTCGGAATCACCCTGTCGATCGGGCTAAGCGACAGCAAGTTTCTCGCCAAAATTGCCTCCGATCTCGACAAGCCGCGCGGCTTTGCGGTCCTCAGCCGCGGCGATGCGCCGGCTTTTTTCGCCGACAAGCCGGTATCGCTGCTATGGGGGGTCGGCGCCGCGCTGCAGCGCCGGCTCGCCGCCGACGGGATTATCCTGATCGGCCAGCTTGCCGCCCTCGGCGAGCGCGAGTTGGCGGCGCGCTATGGCCGGATCGGCGCGCATCTCGCCCACCTCGCCCGGGGCATCGACGACCGCGCCGTCCTCGCTCATGCCCCGGCTCGCTCGATTTCGGCGGAAACCACCTTGGCGCAGGACGAGGCCGATGCGGAGGTCCTAGCGCACACCCTTTGGCCGCTCTGCGATCGGGTCTCGGCGCATTTGAAAGAGGCCTCCTTGGCCGCCGGCTCGGTTACCTTGAAGCTCAAAACCGGCGATTTTCGTCTGCGCACGCGGTCGCGCCGCCTCGCCGATCCGACTCAGCTTGCCGAAACCCTGTTTCGCGTCGCCTCACCGCTGCTCGCGGCCGAAGCAGACGGCGTCACCCCCTTTCGGCTGATCGGGATCGGCGCCGACCTGCTTGTCGACGGCAGCGAAGCCGATTTGCCGACCCTGTTCGATGATGAGCTCGGCCGCCGCGGCGTCTCGAGCAGACGTCGATGACATTCGCGACCGGCTCGGCGACGACTCGCTACGCCGCGGGCGCGGCCTGGCGCGACTCGGTGTGCGCCCACCGCAGAGCCTCGCCGCAGCGGTCCCGCAGGAGCGGGATTAGCGTCTTGAAAGACCAAGCGTCGATCAACAGCGCGGCTTGCCCAACGCCTCGATGTCGTCGAGTTTGGCGCGGATCGAATAATCGCCATAATCGATCACCATGTCGCGTGAGACGCCGTTGTCGAGCAAGATCGCATCCCGAGCTCGTAATCCGGCTCCTCGGCTTTGGCGTCGACCGGAAAGAAGGCGAGCCGGATATACCAGCCGGGTCGTTCGAGCAGCGGGCTGAGCTTCGCCGAAACCGGGTCGGCGGTGACCTTGGTGCCGATCACCGCCGAGACCTGAACGGCGTTTTCATCGGTGGCGCCGTCGAATACCTGGCGCGAGACGAAAGTCTTGCCCTCCTCGGCCTTGTCGATCAGCAAGATCGTGTGCGCGCTGGGAAACAACACGCCGGGCGCCAACTTTAGGGTTTGCGGCTGAGGTTTCGTGAACTCGGCGACGCCGCCCTTGCCCGGTCCGTCGAGCCGCGCCTCGCCGCGAATCTCCTGGTCGAGTTCGCCGTTGCGGGTCTGGCGCTGGTTAAAGCGATAGCGCAGCCCGTCTTTTGATTCCCAGGTAACGAAGCTCGAGGTGACGTCCACGTCCTGGCTCTCGGCATAGTGCATCTTGAGCCGGTAGCGCTGCTCGATCGTCCAGCCGTTGCAGGTCTCGCCCCACTCGTAGTCCATCGTGCCGGTCGCGCCGACCACACCCGAATCGCTGCGCGTCGAGCCCAGGGTCATCGTGTAAAGCGCACGGTGCGGTGCGATTTCGACGCCGCGCGCAGCCGCGGCCGCAGTGATCAGGACGAGACCCTGCTGCAACGCAGCGACAGGTTTCAGGCGCCGCGCGATCATAGGCACAACGCTCTCCCGCCATGCCGACGGCCGCAGCGCGGCAATACCGCCGTTAACCACTTTCTGCTCCCTGCGGCGTGCTCGCGTCAATTGCCGGCCCGGCAGTGTGCGAGTTCGGCGCAACAGCGGCACCGCCCGCAAACAGCGCTCAAGACCTCGGTCCCTTTTCGGACGGCGGGATCGACCCGCAGATGCAGCTCGCCGAGCCGCTCGGCCGGGATTGGTGCCGGCGCCTGCATCAGCAGGTCGCGCGCCTGCTGGTTCATCGGGAAGGCGATGACCTCGCGGATGTTGGGCGTATCCGCCAGCAGCATGACGATGCGGTCGATGCCCGGCGCCAGCCCGCCATGCGGCGGCGCGCCGTATTTGAAGGCGTTGAGCATGCCGGCAAAGCGGGCCTCGACATCGGCCGCCGAATAGCCGGCGATGGCGAAAGCCTTGTACATGATTTCGGGGCGGTGATTGCGGATCGCTCCGGAGGCCAGCTCGACGCCGTTGCACACGATGTCGTACTGATGGGCGACGATATCGAGCGGATCTTGCTGTTCGAGCGCCGCGAGCCCGCCCTGCGGCATCGAGAACGGGTTGTGGCTGAACTCGATTCTGCCCGGTCTCCTCGTCCAGCTCGTACATCGGAAAATCGACGATCCAGCAGAATTCGAACACGCCCTCCTCGGTCAGGCCGAGTTCGCTCCCGACCTGCAGCCGTGCGGCCTGGCCGGCGAGACGGCGCATCTGCCTGCGGCCGGCCGCAGAAAAAAACGCACACCTGCGTCGCCAGTCGCCGAGCCCGAGATCTCGCCGCGTCAGATTGCTTCGGTCGGCTCCGGCGTCGAGATTCGCGAGGTCGACCGGAGCTCGGGCGCCCTCGCCATTGCGGAAGAAAATGTAGGCAAGCCCGGCTGGCCCTTCGGATTGCGCCCATTCATTCATCTGATCGCAAAAGGAGAGCGCGGCTGCCGCCGCTCCGGGCGCCGGGATCGCCCGACGACACCAATCTCGCGCTCGGCAATGCGATCTGATCGGCGAATATCCTGAGCCCGCGAACCACCAATGCGCGGTAGACATCGCGCGATCTCGATCGGGTTGCGCAGATCGGGCTTGTCGGTGCCGTATCTGCGCATCGCATCCCGATAGGTGATGCGCGGGAACGGCGGCGGTGTGACCGGCCGGCCGCCGCCGAATTCCTCGAAGATGCCGTGCAACACCGGCTCGATCGCGGCAAAGACGTCCTCTTGGGTGACAAAGGACATCTCGAAATCGAGCTGGTAGAACTCGCCCGGCGCGCGGTCGGCGCGGCCCGCCTCGTCGCGAAAGCACGGTGCGATCTGGAAATAGCGGTCGAACCCGGCGACCATCAGCAATTGCTTGAATTGCTGCGGCGCCTGCGGCAGCGCGTAGAACTCGCCGGGATGCAGCCGGCTCGGCACGTAATAGGGCCGCGCGCCCTCGGGCGAATCCGCGGTCAGGATCGGCGTCTGAAATTCGGCTGAAGCCCTGGGCGATCATCCGCCGGCGGATCGACGCGATGACCTGCGCGCGCAGCATGATGTTGGCGTGCACCCGCTCGCGCCGCAGATCGAGAAAGCGGTAGGCGAGGCGCATCTCCTCGGGGTATTCGGCCTCGGCGTTGACCGGGAACGGCAGCGGTTCGGCCTCCGACTGGACTTCGATCTCGTCGATCGCCAGCTCGACCTCGCCAGTGTCGAGCTTGGGGTTGACGGTGTCGGCCGAGCGGGCCTCGACGCGTACCGGTCAGGGTCACGACGCTTTCGAGCCGCAGCGCGTCGGCGGCCGCAAACAGCGGCGAGGAGGCGTCGATCACGCATTGCGTGACGCCATAATGGTCGCGCAGGTCGATGAACAGCAGGTGGCCGTGGTCGCGTTTGCGGTGGACCCAACCCGACAGCCGGGCCGGCCGCCCGGCATCGGCAAGGCGCAGCTCTCCGCAGGTATGGCTCCGATAGGCGTGCATTGGAACAGGTCCGGCGCGGCGTTGCAAGCGAGCGGTACACGGCACGGAACAGCGTGCTTGTCAAGGCGAGCCCCCGGATCGGAAAGCGCCTCCGGCCTGACGGGTGCGATTTGCCTCCCCTCGCGACGAGCGGATATGGTAGCCGCTCTGCAGCGAGGGCCGGCCGGGGCTAGTGCGTGAGCGAAATCTTCCGCGAGATCGACGAGGAGCTTCGTCGCGACAATCTGCTCAAGCTGTGGTCGCGCTACGGACGCTATGTCGTGGCCGTCGTGGTTGTCGGCGCTGGTCGTCGCCGGCGGGATCGCCGCCTGGCGCGCTCACCAGCTCTCCGAACGGCAGGCGCAATCGGCGCGCTTTGCCAGCGGCTCTGGCGCTGGCCCGCGCCGGCAAGAACGCCGACGCCGCCACGGTATTCGCGACTATCGCTAAAGAGGGCGGCGGTTATTCGGTCCTCGCGTCGTTTGAGGACGCGGCGTTGCTGGCCAAGGCGGGCGATCACAAGGGGCCGCCGCGGCCTATGACCGGATTGCCGGTGCGAGCGAGCGTCGATCCCGCCTTTCGGGATCTGGCGCGTCCTGCTTTCGGTCATGCAGAGACGCCCGAGGCCAATCCCAAAGCGACGATCGCCCGGTCTGGCGCCGCTGACCGCGGCCGGCAATCCGTGGCGCCCGACCGCGCTCGAGCTGACCGCGGCAGCACAGCTGAAGCTCGGCGAAAAAAAGGCCGCGCTCGCGATCTACAAGGATCTTGCCGATGATCTGACGGCGCCGCGCAGCCTGCGCGCTCGCGCCGCCGAAATGGCGGCGGCGCTTGCCCCCTAGTCCCGGTTCCCGCCTCCAGCCATGTTTCGATCCGCCGTCGCTTTGCTGTGCTCGTCGGCTTGACGCTTGCCGGCTGCAGCTTGTTCGCGACCAAGAAGCAGCCGCTGCCCGGCGAACGGATCTCGGTGCTCAGCCTCGACCGCCAGCTCAAACCCGACCCGCGCTCGCCAAGATCGCGATCAGCTTGCCGAGGCCGGTGGTCAACCCGGACTGGCCGCAGCCCGGCGGATATCCCAACCACGCCATGCAGCATCTGGCGCTGCCGCAACTCTCACCGAGGTCTGGAAAACCAGCGTCGGCGAGGGATCGTCGCGCTATACCCAGGTCCTCTCCCAGCCGATCGTCGTCGACGGACGGGTTTACGCGATGGATGGCGGCTCCCAGGTCGGCGCCTTTGACGCCTCGAACGGCAACGAGATCTGGCGGGTCGACGTCAAGCCCTCGGACGACAATCCGGAAACGCTTTCGGCGGCGGGGTCGCCTTTTGGAAGGGTCGGCTTTTTGTCTCGACCGGCTACGCCCGGGTTCTGGCGCTCGATCCGAACAACGGCAAGGTCATCTGGAAGACCGGCGTCGGCGCGCCGGTGCGCAGCGGCCCGACGGTGGCCGATGGGCGCGTCTATGTCGTGACCGTCGAGAACGAGCTCGTCGCGCTCGCGGCCGATGACGGGCGGCGGTTGTGGAGCCATAACGGCATCCCGGAGACCGCAGGCCTGGTCGGCAGCGCCAGCCCGGCGGTCGAAGGCGAGGTGGTCGTCGTCGGCTATTCGTCGGGCGAGATTTTTCGCGCTCACCGTCGAGAACGGTCGGCCGTTGTGGTCCGACAGTCTCGCCGCCGCGCGCGGTGCCGACGCGGTCTCCGCACTCGCCGATATTCGCGGCCGGCCGGTCATCGACCGCGGCCGGGTTTTTGCGGTCAGCCACAGCGGGCGCATGGTCGCGATCGATTTACGCAGCGGCGAGCGCGTCTGGGAGCAGGATATCGGCTCGACCCACGGCCCTTGGGTCGCCGGCGATTATGTCTATATCCTGTCGAACGACAACGAACTCGTCTGTCTGACGCGAAACGACGGCAAGGTGCGCTGGCTGCGCCAGCTGCCAGAGCTACGAGGACGAAAAGGAGAAGGAAGACCCAATCACCTGGGCCGGGCCGGTATTGGGCGGCGACCGGCTGATCGTGCTGTCCTCCGACGGCTGGGCGCTTTCGGTCTCGCCCTATACCGGCGAGCCGCTCGGGCCGCGAGGAGATGCCGGCCAGCGCCTTTGTCGACCCGGTCATCGCCAACAATACGCTCTATATACTGACCGATAACGGCGAGCTTTCCGCCTATCGCTGACCCAATCGCGTCGCTGGCGCCTCTTCGATGAGCCTTGCGGTCGCCATCCTCGGCCGCCCCAATGTCGGCAAATCGACATTGTTCAATCGGCTCGTCGGCAGCCGGCTCGCGCTCGTCGACGACACCCCGGGGCTGACCCGCGACCGCCGCGAAGGCGAAGGCCCGTATCGCCGATCTCGAATTTCGGGCGATCGACACCGCCGGGCTCGAAGAGGCGGCCCCCGCCTCGCTCGCCGCCCGCATGCAGGCGCAGACCGAACGCGCGCTCGCCGACGCCGATGTGGCGCTGCTGCGTCATCGATGCGCGCGAAGGCGTGACCGAAGCCGACCGCCATTTTGCCGACTGGCTGCGGCGAGCGGCAAGCCGGTCGTTGTGGTTGCCAACAAGACCGAAGGCCGCGCGACATTTCCCGGTGTCGGCGAAGCCTATCGGCTCGGCCTCGGCGACCCGGTGCCGATCTCGGCCGAACACGGCGAGGGGCTGGCCGAGCTTTACGAGCGGCTGGCGCCGTTCGCCGCAGAGCGTTCGCTGCCGCAGGCATCGGCGGCGGATGCGCCGGCAAAGCCGCTGCATCTCGCCATCGTCGGCCGCCCGAACGTCGGCAAATCGACGCTGGTCAATCGTCTGATTGGCGAAGAGCGGCTGCTGACCGGCCCCGAAGCCGGGATCACCCGCGATGCGATCGCGGTCGACTGGACTTGGCGCGGCCGGCCGATCCGCCTCGTCGACACCGCCGGGATGCGTCGCCGGCCGCGCGTCGAAGGCAAGATCGAGCAGCTCTCGGTGGCCGATGCGCTGCGCGCGATCCGCTTTGCCGAGACCGTGGTTCTGGTGCTCGACGCGCTTGCAGCCGCTGGAGCGGCAGGATTTGACGATCGCCCGGCTGGTCGCCGAGGAGGGCCGAGCGTTGGTGCTCGCCGCGACCAAATGGGACGCGGTCACGATGGTGCCGCGGCTCTGAAGCAGCTGCGCGATCGGCTGTCGATTTCGCTGCCGCAGCTGCACGGCGTCGCCCTCGTGCCGGTCTCGGGACTGACCGGCTATGGCCTCGAGGCGATGATGGACGCGGTCGTCGCGGCCGACGCGGTGTGGAACCGGCGCATCCGCGACCGCCGATCTTAATCGCTGGCTTGCCGGAACCCAGCAGCGTCACCCGCCGCCGCTGGTCGCCGGGCGGCGGCTGCGCTTGCGCTACATCACCCAGGTCAACACCCGGCCGCCGAGCTTCGCACTGTTCGCCTCCAAGCCGAGCGAGTTGCCCGATTCGTACCGGCGCTACCTGGTCAACGCGCTGCGCGAGGCGTTCGACCTGCCCGGCACGCCGATCCGGCTGATGCTCCGGCAGGGCAAAAACCCCTACGACAGCCGCTGAGGCGTATCGGGCGCACCGCTGCCTCTCACGAAAGCGCGATTGAGGGGAAATCGATCATTGGTCAGATCGCCTCCCCAGGGGTCGGCGCCGGAGTACCGATGGTGATCGTGGGGGCCGATCAAGCAGCCGATGGGCGGCCAAAAACCGGTCTAAGCGCTCTGGCAATTGATCCCTGCATTGCGGCTTCTGCTGCGTTCGTCATCAAGCGCGGAGCCGAGGCTTGCTGGTTTTTGCGAACCCGCCAAAGCCGATTAGCCCAACCGGTTGCAGGCGGGGCGCGCTTGGGTTAAATTAGCCGGCGTTTTGGTAACCTGCGCGGGCTAAATTTCGGCAGGATTGGGCACTTACTTGCAAGTAACGGGGTTTCGGAGTTTTTAAAAACGGGGGTTGGCATGAAGGGCGTCCTCGCAACTGTTTGCGCATCGGTGCTGATGCTGAGCGTTTGCGGTCATGCGGCTTATTCCCAAAACTCGCAACAGGAGCTCATGAAAACTTGCAACGCGCAGGCTGGCGATCAGAAGCTTGCCGGCGATGCGCGCAAAAGTTTTATGAGCAAGTGCTTAAGCGGCAAGCCGGCGGCGTCATTGACCCCGCAGCAACTAAAAATGAAGACATGTAACGCACAAGCCGGGTCTCAAAAGTTGTCCGGGGACGCTCGCAAGAAATTCATGAGCACGTGCCTGAAGGGCTAATTTCTCTGCGGAGAGAGCACATGTTGAGAACGATAGCGATCTGTACCGTCCTGCTTTTCGCCGCATCCGTCTCCGTTAGGGCTCAACCGGCTCCGGCGCATCCGGCTACGGCGGCCCACGGCCATGCTACCCCGACGCAGCCGAGCGCTACCCCCGGGCTCGCTGCGAATCAGTTTTCGTCGGAGCAGGCGGCAAAAGGCCATTGCTCGGGCGATGCTGTCGTTTGGGTTAATCTTGGCGGCTCAAAAGCGTATCACATGAGCGGCAACAAATTTTACGGTAAGACAAAACACGGCGCCTTCATGTGCCAAAAGGAAGCCGATCAGTCGGGCTTTCACGCGGCCGGTGGTCGCGTGAACCGCACCGCCTCGAAAAGCACCAATGCTAAGACGACCAAATGAGGAGGCGAGATGAGTTTATTCGATACGATCGGATCGCTGCTCGGCAAGAGTGACGGCTCTTCGACCAGCGTTCCCGAAGCGCTGGTTGCCGCGCTGGGCGGCCAAGAAGGCGGCCTCGGTGGCCTGGTCGAAAAATTCCAAGCCGCGGGATTGGGCCAGGTGATCTCGTCCTGGGTTGGCACCGGGACGAACCAGCCGGTAGCACCCGACGCGTTGCACGGTATTCTTGGTAGCGAGCTGGTCCAGCAGATCGCCGGCAAGACCGGCTTGCCGGTCGAGCAGCTACTGCCCCTGATCGCCCAACATCTGCCCCAGCTGATTGACGGGATGACCCCCAACGGCCAGGCGCCGTCGGGTGGAAGCCTGCTCGACGCCGGCCTGGCGCTTCTGAAAAGCCGGATGGCTTGAGCAGCTGGGCCGCCTCTATTCCAGACTTCGCCCTGCGGTGACGAGTTCGCCATTGAGGGTGCATTCCGGCAAGGCGAGGTCGAGGAACGGGTCGGTAACGCTTTCGGGCGGCGGCAAGAGGCTCGGGTCCTCGCCGGGGAAGGCGCGAGTCCGCAGCCGGGTGCGCACGACCCCGGGATCGATCAGATTCGCGCGCACCCCGGTTTTGGCGACTTCGGCGGCATAGATCCTGACCAGTGTTTCAAGGCCGGCTTTGCTGACTGCGTAGGGCCCCCAATAGGCATAGTTGATGCGTGCCGCCCCGCTGGTGACAAAGATCGCGCGCCCGGCGGGGGCAGCGCGTAGCAACGGGTCCATCGCCCGGATTAGGCGCCAGTTCGCGGTCAGGTTGAGGTCGATGATTTCGGCCCACATACTCGGAGAAATATGGGCGAGCGGCGAGAACATCCCGAGTTCACCGGCGTTGCCGACCAGGATGTCGAGCCGACGATAGCGTTCGTTGAGGGCCGCCGCCAGTTCGTCGATCTTTGCGAAATCGCGCAGGTCGAGGGGTATGAGCGTGGCGCTGCCCCCACGGGCGCGAATGGCGTCGTCGAGCTCTTCGAGCGCGCCGACCGTGCGCCCTGTCAGCACGACATGGGCCCCCTCGCCGGCAAACCGCAACGCCACCGCGGCGCCGATGCCGCGCGAGGCTCCGGTGATCAGCGCGATCTTCCCGGCGAGGCGTCCGCTCGGTGCGATCGAGCATACGCTCAACCCAGTTAGCCTCAGGCAGGCTCGGCGAGCAGCGACAATTGCACCGAGACCTTGCCGTTATCGGCGTCAATCAGCGGGATCGGGTAATCGCCGGTAAAGCAGGCGTCACAAAAACGGGGAGCCTGCGGGTTGCGGCCGGGTTCCCCCATCGCCCGATAGAGGCCTTCGATCGACAAAAAGGCGAGGCTGTCGACGCCGATATAGTCGGCCATCGCCGCTACGTCGTAACGCGCGGCGAGAAGCTGGTCGCGCTCCGGCGTGGCGATCCCGTAGTAGCAGGAATGGGTGGTCGGCGGGCTCGAGATCCGCATATGGACTTCGCGTGCTCCGGCACGCCGGACCATCTCGACAATCTTAATAGAGGTCGTGCCGCGCACGATCGAATCGTCGACCAGGATAACGCGCCTGCCCACCAGATTGGCGCGGCTCGCGTTGTGCTTCAGCCTCACGCCTAGGTGGCGGATCTGATCGGTCGGCTCGATAAAGGTACGCCCGACATAATGGTTGCGGATGATTCCCAGTTCGAACGGCAGCCCCGATTCCTGCGAATATCCCAGCGCCGCCGGAACACCTGAATCGGGCACCGGCACGATGATATCGGCGTCGACATGGCTCTCGCGGGCGAGTTCCCGGCCGATGCGCTTGCGCGCCTCGTACACACTCGTGCCCTCGACGATGCTGTCGGGGCGAGCGAAATAGATGTGCTCGAAAACGCAGAACCGGCTATCGCGGCGGCCGAACGGCAGCAAGCTTTCGATCCCTTTCGCGCCGATGATGACGATCTCGCCGGCGGCGATGTCACGTATGAAATCGGCGCCGATGATGTCGAGCGCACAGGTCTCCGACGACAGAATCCAGGCATCCGCGAGCCGGCCCAGCACCAGCGGCCGCACCCCCAGCGGGTCGCGCACGCCGATAATCACGTCTTGTGAAAGCGCTGCCAGCGAATAAGCGCCTTGGACCTGGCGCAACGCGTCGGTCAGGCGGTCGACGACCGTCTCCTTGAGGCTAGTGGCGATCAGGTGAACGATGACCTCGGTGTCGCTTGTCGATTGGAACAGGCTGCCGCGATGAACCAGCCGGCGGCGCAGCTGGTACGAATTCGTCAGATTGCCGTTGTGGCAGATGGCGAGCCCGCCGAACTCGAAATCGGCAAACAGCGGCTGGACGTTGCGCAGCGCCACCTCGCCAGTCGTCGCATAGCGCACATGGCCAATCGCGGCGCGCCCGGGCAGACGCGCGATGACGTCTTTCGAGCTGAAGTTGTCGCTGACCTGGCCCATGCCGCGATGGGCGCTGAACTGCTCGCCGTCATAAGCGACGATCCCGGTCGCTTCTTGCCCGCGGTGCTGCAACGCGTGCAGGCCGAGGGCAACCAGCGCTGCCGCATCGGGGTGGCCATAGACCCCGAACACGCCGCATTCCTCGTGGAGATGATCCCCATCGATAGGATCAGCGGTCAGCGGATCGACGGATTGGGGATCGCTTAAGGGCATCGGCGAGCCTCGTTTCGGCTTCCCCAAAATGGTTACTCGACCGACGGAATGCGAGTGGGCGCCATGCCGAAACCTCGCTATCGCGTGTTGTCGATCAGCCGGTCCAAGTCGCGCCGCTCGGTAGGCTTATAGGCCGGGGCCGGAGCTTCCGCCGGTTTTGGCGGTAAGGCAGCGGCGGGGTTTGCAAGCGCGCCCATCGCATCATGCGCCGCCTTGGTCTGGCCGAGCGCGCGCTGAGCGTCGTCAATCGCGGACGCGCTCTTGATCTGCAGTGATTCGGGCAGCATACCGCGCAGCAGGTCCGCACCTTGGGCAAGAAGCGGTTCGGTCTTCGCCTCCCGCAGCCAACCCGGGCGATCGGTTTGCGGCACGCTGATGTCGAGCACCAGATAGGCGAGGCAAACCAGAACGGCGCCACGCGCGAGGCCGAAAATCAGCCCTAGGGTCCGGTCGATCGGCGATAGCGCGCTTGATTGGACGAAGCGCGCCAGGAAACCTGTCAGGATCGTCAACCCGATCAGCGAAATCAGGAACAGCCCTACGCCGGCGACGAGGTCGGCCAGCAACGGCGTCGTCACGAAACGCATCACAACGGCACAGGCGAAACTGAACCCATAGAGTGTGATTATTGCCGCCCCGACCCAGGCGGCGATCGACAACGCCTCGCGCACGAAGCCGCGCGCGAACGCGAACACCGCCGAAAGCGCGAGGACCACGAGCACGGCGAGATCAACGGCGTTCATGACACCACCCCGACCCGCCCTCTGACTCGCGTGGGCAGCAACGGCGCACGCTTTGGTGACAGGCGCGTGATTAGATCGTTCAGATGGCCTATCGCCACCGTGGCAAGTCCCGCCCCGCCACCAGCCTCACGCCGCATCACGCCGCCGCTCGGCACCCACGCTTTGGTAAAGCCAAGCTTGGCGGCCTCTTTGAGCCGGACTTCGCTATGGCCGACCGGACGAACCTCGCCCGACAGCGCGATTTCGCCAAAGACGACGGTGTCGGCGGGAACCGGCGTCTCGCGCAGCGCCGAGACCAGCGCCGCCGCCACCGCCAGATCTGCCGCCGGCTCGGCGATACGCAAGCCACCAGCAATGTTGAGATAAATGTCGTTGGCGCCGACCGAGAGCCCGCAGCGCGCATCGAGCACTGCGGTGATCATGGCGAGCCTCGTGCCGTCCCAGCCGACAACCGCCCGCCGCGGGGTCCCGAGCAGAGCCGGCGCGACCAGCGCCTGAACCTCGACCAAGACTGGTCGCGTCCCTTCGATGCCGGCGAACACCGCCGAGCCGCTAGGCTGCCCGGCCTCGGACGGATCGGGTGCATCATCGCCTTCGGCTGCCGCTGGTTCCGAGCCCGCGCCTTGACGCCCGCCAAGGAACAATGCCGAGGGGTTTGGCACCTCGACCAGCCCGCGGTCGCTCATCTCGAACACCCCGATCTCGTCGGTGGCGCCAAAGCGGTTCTTGACCGCGCGCAGGATGCGAAAGCGGTGGCCGCGCTCGCCTTCGAAATAGAGCACGGTGTCGACCATGTGTTCGAGCACCCGCGGCCCGGCGATGACCCCCTCCTTGGTCACGTGGCCGACAAGGATCAGCACGAACCCGCGCTGCTTGGCGACGCGGATCAATTCCTGCGCCGCCCCGCGCACCTGGCTGACGGTGCCGGGCGCGCTGTCGAGCGTGTCCAGATACATCGTCTGGATCGAATCGACGACCACCAGGCCGGGCGCGTCGACACGGTCGAGTGAGGCAAGGATATCGCGCACGTTGCTTGCCGCGGCCAGCTGCACCGGGCTCGACCCGACGCCGAGCCGCTCGGCGCGCAGGCGTACCTGATCGATCGCCTCTTCGCCGGTAATGTAGGCGGCACCCGCCGGCTTTCCCGATGCCGAGGCGATCGCCGCAGCGGCCTGCAGCAGCAGGGTTGATTTGCCGATCCCCGGATCGCCGCCGACGAGGATTGCCGAGCCCGAGACGAACCCGCCGCCGCACACCCGGTCTAGTTCGGCAATGCCGGTCTGCCGGCGTAGCGGCAGCAGGTTCGGCCCGGTCAAGCCGACAAAGTCCAGGGTGCGGCCCACTTGACGATCGAGGCCTTTGGGAACGCCCTCGCGCGGCAGTTCTTCGATCAGGCTGTTCCAGGCGCCGCAGCCGTCGCAGCGGCCGGTCCATTTACTGTGAACCGCCCCGCATTCCTGACAAACGTATCTTGCTTGAGCCCGCGCCATCGACTCAGCTCAGGATTCGATTTGAGGCCAAGGCTGCAATCATGCCGCGCGCACTTCCATCTGGATAGGACCTTCGGCACGGCCGTTGATGAACTGGTCGACAAACGGGTTGCCGGAGCGGTCGATCTCGGCCGCAGGGCCGTGCCAGACGATCCGCCCCTTGTGCAGCATCGCGATCCGATCGGCGATCTTGCGCGCGCTGACCATGTCGTGGGTGATCGAAACGGCGGTGGCCCCCAGTTCCCGCACGCATTTCAGGATCAGGTCGTTGATCACATCGGCCATGATCGGATCGAGGCCAGTTGTCGGCTCGTCGAAGAAGATGACTTCCGGATCGGCGGCGACCGCTCGCGCCAGCGCCACTCGCTTTTGCATCCCGCCTGAAAGCTCGGCCGGTCGCAACTCGCCGACGTCGCGGCCGAGCCCGACCGCGGCGAGCTTTGCCAGCGCGATCTCCCTCGCCGCCTGCCGTTCCATGCCGCGCCCGTGGATCAGTCCGAACGCGACATTCTCCCACACGAGCAACGAGTCGAACAGGGCGCTGCCCTGAAACAGTACCCCAAACTTCTGCAGTAGGCGCTCACGGGCGACGCGCCGCAGGTGCATCGTCTCGGCGCCGTCGATTGCGATGGATCCGGCGTCGGGGTGCAGCAGGCCCAGAATGCATTTGATCAGCACGGATTTGCCGGTGCCCGAGCCGCCGATGATCACGATGCTTTCGCCGCGCGCGCAGTCGATATCGATGCCGTCGAGCACGCGGTTGCGGCCAAACGACTTTCGCAGCCCGCGCACAGAGATCTTCGGTGTCCCGGCGGCGGTCATCGCGTCAATCTGCTCATCGGGCAAACAACGCCTGTGTGATCGCGTAATCGAAGAATAGGATCAATATCGAGGCCGAAACCACAGCAGCGGTCGTCGCCTGGCCCACGCCTTGCGCTCCTCCTCTCGAATAATAGCCGTGATAGCAACCCATCAGCGCCACGATAAATCCAAACGCGGCGGCTTTGACCAAGCCGGATACAACATCGCTGGTTTCGAGATATTGCTGGGTGCGGGCGAGATAGGCTGCTGGATTGAAGCCGAACCTGTACACCCCGACAAGATACCCGCCAAAGACGCCGATGATATCGGCGACGACGACCAGAAGCGGCAAGGTCACCAAGCCGGCAATCAAGCGCGGCAGCACCAGATAGCGCAATGGGTTGGTCGACAATGTTGTCAGCGCGTCGATCTGGTCGGTGACGCGCATCGTGCCGATCTCGGCCGCCATCGCCGCGCCGACCCGGCCTGCGACCATCAGCCCGGCGATCACCGGTCCTAGCTCGCGAGTGACCGACAAGACCACAACCGTCGCCACCGCGCCTTCGGCGGCGAATCGGCTAAACCCGGTATAGGACTGGAGCGCCAGCACCATGCCGGTAAAGATCGCCGTCAACCCGACCACCGGCAGCGAGAAATAGCCGATATCGACCATCTGGCGCAGCATTGCGCGCGGATAGAAGGGCGGTGAGATACGCTGTCGCCAGTGCCATCCCGGCAAAGATTACGAGCCGCCCGGCCGCAGCGAGAAAGCCAAGAAAGGCGGCTCCGATCGAAGCAAGAAGCTTGATCATCCGGTCGATGCGCTCGCGGCGTTGCGATAGATCCGATGATAGCGCCGGCCGAGCGCAGTCAGAATTTCATAGCCGATCGTGCCGGCCGTCGGCGGCGGCTGCATCGACGCCGTAATCCTCTCCCAACAGCTCGATAAAGCGACCGGGCCGGGCCACCAGGGGGTCGACCGCTGTCACGTCAAATACGGCGAGATCCATCGAAACCCGGCCGAGCAAGGGGACGCGGACCCCGCCGATGCGGCCCGACCCGCGATGGCTCAGCGAACGCAGCCATCCATCCGCGTAGCCGACCGCGACGGTCGCCAAGCGCCCCGCCGCCGCCATCACATGCGAAGCACCGTAGCCAACCGGCTGACCTGCGTCAACCTCGCGGATTTGCAGGATTCTCTGCGTCGAGACGGACAATCTGCCGCATCGGATTGGGCGCTCCGGCGGCGGGTTGACGCCGTAGAGGGCTGCCCCCGGGCGGACGAAATCGAAATGAAACTCGCGCCCAAGAAAGATCCCCGACGATGCCGCGAGGCTGGCGGGCATATCGCCGAACCGGCCTCGCACCGTAGCGAAACGCGCACGCTGCTCAGAGTTCAACGGGTGAGCCGGCTCGTCGGCACAGGCGAGATGGCTGATCACGGCGCGCCAGCAGATCGCGCTGAAGCAGCGGAGACCGTCCGCCAGCCGCTCGAATTCGCGCGAGAGTCAAGCCGAGCCGGGCCATTCCGGTGTCGACATGGAGCATCGCCGGCGACGGCCCTTGCTTCGTGCCGGCCCGTCCCCACTCGTCGATCTGGCCCGGATCGTTCAGTACCGGAACGAGCGCGTGTTCGACGAATTCCGCAGCCGACCCGGGCGGCGGGCCGTTGAACACCGCGATCTCGAGCGGATCGGGCAATTGCCGCGCGCAACGCCAACGCCTCGTCGAGCGTGGCGACGAAAAAGCGCCGGCATCCAGCTCGCGGCGAGGGCGGTCGCGACCGCCGGAGCGCCCAGCCCATAGGCGTCGGCCTTGACCACCGCCGCACAGGCCGCAGGGGCGACCTGCTGCGCCAAAAAGCGCCAATTCGCGACGATGCCCGCGAGGTCGATTTCGAGGACGCCGCCAGCGCACTCGGCGCGACCGATGGCCATATGCCTGGCCCCCACCACCAGTCGGCGAAACAGACAAGGATTCGGTTGCCGTCCGCCGCGATCCGCCGGTACAGGATCATGATTCGCGCTCGTCTGCCAGTTTCTTCGCTGGGTGCGCAACAACGCAAAGTTTCGCCTTATGAACTGCTCGACCGGCGCGACGACAGGAACAGGCTGCCGTACCGAGCCGACACAGGAGGATGCGATGGCGATGGTTCGCTCCGGCATCGGCGACCGGCCCAAACGGCGGGAGGATGTGCGCTTCCTGACCGGCCGGGGCGCCTATCTCGACGATCTCGCCTTCGATGGTCTGGCCCATGCGATCGTGCTGCGCTCGCCGCATGCGCATGCGCGAATCGACGGCATCGAGACGCAGGCGGCGCAGGCGATGCCGGGGGTGCTCGCTGTCCTGACCGCCGCGGACGCCCGCGTACGAAGGGCTGCAACCGCTGCGGCCGACAGCAGAAGCCAATGCCCAGACCGGCGAGAAATTCGCGTTCGCGACGCAGCCGGTGCTTGGCCGCGGACAAGGTTCGCTATGTCGGCGAGCCGGTGGCGCTGATCGTCGCCGAGACCCGCGCCCAGGCGCTCGACGCCGCCGAGCTGGTCGCGGTCGATTACGCTGCATTGCCGGCGGTGACGACCGCCGCTGCCGCTCGCGCACCGGGCGCGCCGCAGATTGCGGCCGAGGTGCCGGGCAATGTTTGCTTCGACTGGCGGACCGGCGACACGGCGAGCGGTCGACTCCGCCTTTGCCGCGGCGGCTCATGTCGTCGAGCTCAATCTCGACAATCACCGCATCGTCACCAACCCGATGGAGCCGCGCGGCGTGGTCGGCATGTGGGATGCGGAGCATAGGCGCTATACGGCTTATGTTTCGAGCCAGAGCATCCACGACACCCGCGACAATACGGCCCGCGCGCTCGGGGTGCCTCCGGCGGCGGTCAGGTTTGTCGCCCCCGATGTCGGCGGCGGCTTCGGCGCCAAGAATTTCATCTATCCCGAGCACGTGCTGACCTTGTGGGCGGCCAAGCGGGTCGGCCGCCCGGTCAAATGGATCGCCACCCGCAGCGAGGTTTTCCTCGCCGACCATCAGGCGCGGGACCAGTGCGCCGAGGCGGCGCTGGCGCTCGATGCGGACGGCCGCTTTCTGGCGCTGCGGGTCAGCAGCGTCGCCAATGTCGGGGCGTATCTGGTCAGCGCCGGCGGGGTACAGACGTTTCAGTATGTGCATCTGCCGGGCACGGTCTATCGCATCCCGGCGATAGCATTGCAGGTCGCCGGGGTGCTGACCAATACCGCACCGATCGGCGTCACTCGCGGCCCGGGCTTTGCCGAGGCGGTCAACATCATCGAGCGGCTGATCGACCGGGCGGCGCGGCAATGCGGCTTCGACCGCGGCGAACTGCGGCGCATCAACCTGGTTCCGGCTGAGGCGATGCCTGTCACCAACGCCTTTGGCAACAAGATCGACAGTGGCGCCTTCCCGGAGACCTTCGATCGCGCGCTAGCTCGGGCCGATGTCGCGGGGTTTGCCGCGCGGCGCAGCGAGAGTGAGGCGAAGGGGTTGCTGCGCGGTCTCGGCTTTGCCTATCACATCAAGGCGACCGGCGGCTCGCCGAGCGAAAACGTCGACATCCGCTTCGAAGCCGACGGCACCGTATCACTTGATCACCGGGACCCAAACCATCGGGCAGGGCCACGAGACGACCTTTCCGCAAATCCTGGCCGATCGACTTGGATTGCCGAACGAGCGCATTCGGCTTGTTCAAGGCGACACCGACCTGATTCCGGCCGGCGGCGGGCACGGCAGCTCGCGCGCGACCTATATGGGCGGCACGGCAATCTGGCGTGCTTCCGACGAGATTATCGCTAAGGGGATCCGCATCGCTGCCGAGGCGCTGGAAGCGGCCGAGGCCGACATCCGCTTCGCGGACGGCAGCTTCGTTGTCACCGGGACGGACCGCAGGTTGCCGCTCCTCGATGTCGTCGCGATCGGGCGCGACAAGGGCATGCCGCTCGATACCTATCATTTCTGGACGCGGGAATGGATGACTTTCCCCAACGGCGCCCATGTCGTCGAGGTCGAGATCGACCGCGATACGGGCCAGGTCATGCTGGCGCGCTATACCGCGGTCGACGATTACGGTGTGTTGGTCAACCCGATGATCGCCACCGGCCAGGCGCATGGCGCGATCGCCCAGGGCGCCGGCCAAGCCTTGCTCGAACAGGCGATCTACGATCCCGGTTCGGGTCAGCTGCTTGCCGGCTCGTTTATGGATTACGCGATGCCGCGCGCCGACGACCTGCCAACCTACGATCTCGGCTTCAATCCGACGCGCTGTACGACCAACCCTCTCGGCGTCAAGGGCTGCGGCGAAGCTGGCGCGGTCGCCGCCTTTCCGGCTGTCGCCAACGCGATTCTCGACGCTCTTGCGCCTCTCGGGATCACCGACCTCGCCGGCCCCGGCACCCCCGAGCGCATCTGGCGCCGTATTAGGGGGTCACAGTCGCTGATCGCTCGTCCGTTCGGAATTCCCGTTGAACCGGGAAATAACCGGCAATTTTCGCAAAAAAACCTAGTATAAGACGGACAAATCTGTTATAAATCAATGTGATATGTCCGATCTATGTGGTCCGCTAAACCGGGAATTTTTTGTGCCTTAACCGGGAATTCTTTACGCCGAACCGGGAATTCACGGGAAATGCCTCGCGGCGGGTGAGCGAGCGCCCGCCACGGCGACCGTTGCACGCGGGTCTCCCGCCCAAAATCGTCCTCCATCCCTGTGATTGCGCGCGCTCGAGATCGCCGGTCTCTCTCGCGGCCGATGTTGTGCATATCCGATGATTGTGGCGAGATCAGCGTCCGTGTGCAGGAAGACCCAACAGCGCCAATTCAAAACCCACAGATCAGCGGCGGACAGAGACCGCGAGACGGCCGGGATCTCACCAAGCCAAAATGCCTCCCAATGCCTTTCAAATTCTGGATCGCGAGGCAAGCCGACCGTCGCCGGGTCATGCGCAATGACGCCTTCGCGCCGATTGTGTTGAAAAACGGCGCGGCGGACGCGGTATAATCTCGCATCACGGCGGCTGGGGGGTAGTCGATGATGGGGGAACGGCAAGTGCATCAGGGCGCATTATTTTACGAGTTTTCGCTCGAACGGCATGTGCCGGCGGAAGACCTGCTGCGCTCAGTCGACCGGTTTGTCGAACTCGATCGGGTGCGGAGCGAACTGGCGCCGTTTTACAGCGAGGCGGGTCGGCCTTCGTTGATCCGGAGCTGATGATCCGGATGCTGATCGTCGGCTACTGCTTCGGCATCCGCTCGGAACGACGATTGTGCGAGGAGGTCCACCTGAACCTCGCCTACCGCTGGTTCTGCCGGCTCGGGCTCGACGGCGCGGTGCCGGACCATTCGACCTTCTCGAAAAACCGGCACGGCCGTTTCCGCGACAGCGATCTGCTGCGTAAGGTGTTCGAGACGACCGTACAGCGCTGCATCGCCGAGGGCCTGGTCGGCGGCGAGGGGTTCGCGGTCGATGCCAGCATGATCAAGGCCGATGCCAACCGGCAGCGCAGCGTACCGGGCAGCGAGTGGCAGGCCCCCGAGGCGGCAAACCATGCGGTGCGGGAATATCTGGCGGTTCTCGACGATGCCGCGTTCGGTGCGGCAACGCCGGTCGTGCCGAAGTTCGTCTCGCCCGCGGACCCGGCTGCACGCTGGACGGGAGCCAATGGTGGGCTGGCCTTTTTCGCCTACTGCACCAACTACCTGATCGACCTGAAGAGCGCCGTCATCGTCGATGTCGAGGCAACCACCGCCGTGCGGCAGGCCGAGGTGACGGCGCAGCAGCGGATGATTGATCGTACGCAGGAGCGTTTCGGTCTGTGGCCTGAGCGGCTGACGGCCGACACCGCCTATGGTTCGGCCGAGAACCTCGCTTGGCTGGTGCATGAGCGCGGTATCGAGCCGCACATTCCGGTGTTCGACAAATCTCAGCGCACCGACGGCACCTTCTCGCGTGACGACTTCACCTATGACCACGAGCGCGACTGCTACATCTGCCCTGCTGGGAAGGAACTCCGGCAGCGCCACAAAATCTATCGCGTGCCGCGCCCATTCGTCGACGAGAACGGCATGATGCGCTATCGCGCCAGCAAGCTGGATTGCGAGGGCTGCCCGCTGAAGCCGCGGTGCTGTCCGAATGCGCCCGCCCGCAAGATCCTGCGTTCCATCCATGAAGGCGCTCGCGATATGGCGCGCGACATCGCCACCACCGAGGCCTATGTCACCTCAAGGCGCGAACGCAAAAAGATCGAGATGCTGTTTGCCCATCTCAAACGCATCTTGAGGCTCGACCGGCTGCGATTACGAGGACCGAACGGCGCCCGCGACGAGTTCCATCTCGCCGCCACCGCCCAAAACCTCCGCAAACTTGCCATGCTGATCCCGACGCCCGCGGCGACCTCAGCCGCCTGAGGCGCGGCACCCACCATCCACGCCCTTCCGGCCCTTCCAACTGTACGCCATTGCCACCACGATTATTTCAGACCCGACTTTTTCAACGATATCCGCCGAAAGCTGCCCATTGCCGCCACGACGAGCAGGCGTCAAAATTCGACCGACACCGGACTCGGAGTTGCGAATGAGCCTCGAAGGCTACCTTGATGATCAGTATAATCAAGACCTGCAGGATGTTGCGGAGATCGAGCAGGCCCTCACAGGGGCCGCTGTTACATTTCGTGCTTCTTTTGACCGCCGCGCCGGCTCCTGGCCGTACGCGTTGAAGGTCGCAAACTCCAAACCCGAAGTACGCTTTTCTCAAGGAACATCGGCGATGATTCTTGCGGCAATCGGAAAAATGCACGGTTGCTGCACTTTGCGAGATGGAAGTACCCCACAACAACTATCCGACTTGCCTGAAGATTTGCTATCGATATTCACACGGGGGACCATATTCCTGATAAAGCAGCTACACAAGAGAGGGAAGGTCTATTCGCGTACGTTTGGCGCTCACGATCCCCTTACAATCAGTCACCTAACTGAGCTTGTTCGTGGGCTGCGCGGAAAGCGAGTCTCCGACAAACTCGCGGATGCGATCCGGCGTACAGAGGCGCCTGACACCGTCAAGACCTTGTTATCGAGAAACCCAGCCGATGCAGAAGCCTTTCAAACGAACCTTGGCCCCGCGTGGTGCCCCAGAAGCGGCTTTATCGGCCTTCGGATAGTGCGCGCCGAAGCGGATCTGAATGGGGAAGTCAGGGTCGATGCGTATAAGAACTTCTTTAACTCGCTCCTCCACGAGCAGCTATCTTTTAGCTCAATTCCGGACAGCCGATTCGATCCGGCTGAGCTCGCATTCTGTCTGGAAGGGCTCCTGATCTGCGCCCGCGAGTCTGTAGACGCGGCGTTGTTTAGACGGGTCCTTGACGTTCTCGCTGCCAATCAGGAAACAAGTGCCTACTGGAGGCCGACCCGCCCGTTTAAGTCCAACGATAGAGGGGAGGTAATGCTGCCGCTTAGCGTGGAGGGTGCCAATTCACTTCTTCGTTCGGTTGAAATCATGGATGGTAGGAAGCTGTACGGTACATTTGCCGCTACGGCGATGCCTATGTTCCGCCGCTTCTGGCAATGGCTGCGAGCTCGCAAAGTCGAGTTCACCTTCCTGCAGGCTCCCTGCATGGGCTGGCACTCGGAGCACATTAATGAGCCTGGTGTTATCCATCTCTGGGATACCAGCCAGGTTGTAGAGCTTCTCGTCGCGCTTCGACAACTATTGAAACGCCACATTGCGCGCGAGACGCTCGTACTCTCACGAGTGAAAGTCGATGAACCGAAAAAATTCAAGGATTGGGATAAAGTTAGCAAGAAATTTGAACCGCTGACGGACACATCGATTGCGCCGAGGGTTTTTGATCAAATCGAAGCCGACTTCGTAAGACCGTGGCGTACTGGAGAACCCTCGAAGAATTACTCAATGCTTCTTTACGGACCCCCAGGCACTGGAAAGACCACGATTGCGAGCAGTATAGCCGATGCTTTGGGATTCCGATTGCTCACGGTAACGGTAAGCGACTTCCTCGGAGCGGGTGGCGCGCTCGTCGAAGCACGAGCGAAGGCAATATTCCAGATGCTCGGAGCCCAGTCCCATTGTATAATTTTGTTTGATGAGATGGATGCCTTCCTCCTCGACAGGGATTCGGACCACTATCGCAACCAGGACACTCTCTTCCAGTTTCTCACTCCCGGGATGCTCACAAAGATCAACAATCTACGCAAAGCGGCCCGATCTATCTTCATTATCGCCACGAACTATGAAGGTCGCATTGACTCTGCGATAAAAAGACCAGGCCGAATCGACCGGCAATACCTCTTGCTGCCTCCCGATCTCAAAAAGCGAAAATCAATTATCAAGGACACGCTCCTAAATAGGATTAAACTGACACCCCAAGAAATGCATGAACTGGCGAGGGCCTCACTATACCTCAGCTATACAGAAATAGTCGGAGCTATCGATAGGATGGTTCGGGCCGGTAATGGCTCAATATCAGTTACGGATATCCTCAATGCGCTGAACGAAACTCCGAGGTCTAGTAGCCATAAGCATTATCTGTATCGTCTCCCTCAAGAGACAACACTTCCGAACAGTGAATTTATCGCCATGCTTAAGTTTGCATCACAGGCGCAGAAGCTATCCGAAGTAAATACCGATATAGCTTCGCTTAGCGATGAGGCCAAAAAAGGGTGGCAGAGCATTTTGGGTAAATCTCCCAACTTGAAACGGGAGCTATCGAATATGGGGGTTAAAGTCTGATATGTCGGCTCAGGACCAGGAAAGCGCTCTGCATAAAGCGATAATTGGAGCTTGGGATTGCGCTCTTGCCAATTCGCGAGTCACCTACCTCAGTGGCCCCATTACCACCGGCGTTCGGTATGCTCAGCAACTGCGAAGTGGCCTGTCAGGCGACGCGGCTAGAGAGCGCGCCAGACAAGAGAACATCGCCGATCTTCTGGAAACTGCTAAATTGCTGCGAAGGCAGCGCGGCGAGATCATTGTAGAGCCCGCCAGCCTCGATTTGCCAGAGTGGTCCCAGTCGGAGTATCACCGACTTTGGGAAAAACTTATCGAGCGACATGCGCGCCTCGTTATCTTCATGCCTGGGTGGGAGTATAGCGTCGGTTGCGCACTTGAGTTTGCGCACGCCTCAGTCCTGGACATTAGAACGGAAGCCCTCTCGGGAACCTCCCTTTCTATCAACGATGGGATTGCGCTCCTCTCCGCCGCTAGCAAGGATCTGTGCGGGGGCGACGCCGATACAAGACTCGCAGATCTTGCGGATCGGTTAGATCAGGTCATCTTCCGCCTCAAAAAACTTCTCCGTCCTGCAAAAATAGCTTCTCAAAACTTACGAAAGGACGTGTCGCTCGACCTGCTAGCTGAGCGAGGAATGAACGTCGCTCAGTTTGTTAGCTTTGTCCCAAAGAACGGGAAACCGCGGCAGGTGTACGCCCGCATTTCCGGTCGATCGGTAAATGAAAGGTTCACGGATTTCCGCTCGGCCCTTGAAGCTCTGCTGAAAGCCAGCGCCGACAAGCTGATTAATATCCGTAGTTACGAACCGGATGATCCTCAGAGCCGAGAATTTCTTTACGGTCTAACAAATATCGAAGAAGCAGCGGGCGCGGTCGAACGTCTCTCCGCCGAAGGGCTTCACACAATCGTCAACGAGACCATCGATGTCGGCGACGGCGGGGTCTCTGGCGTCCTTATGGGCAATATTCTGGAGTTCGCTCCCGACGATACCCCACGGTGTGTCGAAAAACCCGGTACAGCGTCACTGCCGCGCGGGCTGGGACGTGAATTGCTGGCGACTGTGTACGGATTTGCAGTCGAGCTTCCGGTTCCCTTCGCCAGCCGGCTCGAATTCAGTCTCCATCCCCGTCCCCGCGGGTGGAGGACAACCAACATTATCACGTGGGAGTTTGCACCACAGGAAGGGCTCGACGCGCAACCACGGATTATCTGGCCGAACACGTTCAGCCGCCTCATCGGTGACAAGACGTTTGGTCTGCTCATCGCCCATCATCTCGGTCTTCCAGTGCCGCGGACAACAGTCGTGAACCGCCGCGTAGCACCCTTCAGTTTCGGCCGTTCGACGGGATGGGGCGAACATTGGATTCGAACAGCACCGCCCGAACAAATTCCGGGGCTGTTCGCAACACGTCGCGGCTGGACCGATCCATTCGCACTGCTACAGAGCGAGGATCCAGACGGCGCAGGTATTGCCTCGGTGTTGGCCCAGGCAGGTGTCCATCCAGCCTATTCGGGAGCTCTCATCGTTGGGGCAGACGGAGAACCAATAATTGAGGGTTGCGCTGGAACGGGGGAATCCCTGATGCGGGGGGAAACGGTTCCAGAGCCTCTCCCGATAGGCATCCATCAGGACGTGCGAGATCTGTACGCGCGGGCGGAAGCAGCGCTGGGCCCGGTTCGCTTTGAGTGGGTTCATAACGGTGAGCTTGCCTGGATCGTCCAGCTCCACCGTGGAGCAACTGAGAGCACCGCTCTGAGGGTAACCTCCGGAGAGGCTCAAGATTGGGTACAGTTCGATGTCGAAGCAGGATTAGAGGCGCTTCGTGCGCTTCTGGCTCGGCTCCCGCGGAATACCGGCGTCATCCTCAACGGTCGGGTCGGCCTAACGAGCCACATCGCAGACGTCATTCGCAAGGCTCGGGTACCGGCAAAGATCAGGCATTAACCATTATGACGATTCCTGGTCGGGTCTAAAGAGGGGCTCGAAAATGCGGGGTGGGAAGTGGCGACTATTCCGCTTCTTCTTTGGCGGTCAGGTGACGGGGATCCAGAACCGCTGCGACATCGTCGAAGAGTTGCTGGGGCGATTGAACGACGAACCCCAAAAAGTCGAATGCCGCAAGTGGCTCTGCCGGGCGCGCCGGGCAGTCCAGGATCCGCCCGTGTCGTACTCCGCCTACGATGTGGCATGGGGGGCACTTCAAGAAATCCGCCATAAACTCTCCGCGTCGTGGCTTCCGCCACACGATCTCGTCCGCATCGCTCTCGATATTCGCGACGACCTCCTATACCTGACTAAGGCTACTAAGGCCGACCAAGAAAAGTACCAGAAGATCATCGAAGAGATCAGTCATGAGGCTTATTCTCTCCCAGAAGAGCAGCTTAAAAAGAAGCGCGAGAAGATTTTCTATTTATCACTGCTTAGTGGCAATGCGCGGAGTTCATATTGGCACAAGGTAAACGTCCTACGTGCACGCCTTTTTATCACGGCTGTCTGGATGATAGTGATCGAGTTCATGATTGCCAGCTTGTTATGCATAAAAGGTAAGGATTTCGGTCTTAGCGAACAGCATCCGATTGTCGTGCTGCTCGTCGTACTCTTCGGGGCCCTTGGGGGTTTTCTCAGCGCACTACAGAGGCAGGAGCCGCTCGGGGGCAGAAGCGTCGATTTCTATCTCGAACGCAGTACGCTCATTCTCCGACCCGTAATCGGCGCGGCGGCTGGCCTTCTCGTGTACATCGTGGTTCGATCCGGTTTGGTGAACATCCTCGGGACGCAACCTACCACCTTGCCTTGGGCCTATTTCTTTGTGGCCTTCTGCGCTGGGTTCAGCGAGCGTTTCTTTCTCAAGCAGATCGCCCTAGTGCTTGACCGCGAGGGTGAACCAAGCCCTGTGCGTAAGGAGAAAGAGCGCGCATTGCCTCTGTAACACTGGGTGCAGATCGAGCGTTTTGACACAGTCTCGATCGAATTTCCCCGTTCCCGGGCGAGGGCGGGAAGGTCTGGAATTGGCGCAACCTTGTCGCCCGAGCGGGTACCGACGAAGGGCAGGAATCCATCCAACTGAACCGGCTCGCGTGCCCTTCCGGCAAGGTCTCTTATGTGGCATAAGCGGAATTCGAAACCGAGGCGACGCCGCGCAGTGAAACTCGTTGCGGGTGGCGCGATTTGGCGTTAACCCCTAAACCATCACGGCGTGACAGGCGGCATCGGTTCTCGGATGGCGGGCAATCTCGTGCAGGGCGCGGTATTCACCGTCATGGTGGTGCGCGCCGGATTGTTGCGCGACCCCGCCTTCGAGGCAGGACCTCGCCGAGCAGATCCGGCGCAGCCCGCGCTTTTTTCTGAATGCGCCGGTAGTGCTCGACCTCAAGGACGCCGACGAATTCTCGGGTGCCGACCGAGTTTGCTCGAGGCCAAGGAGGTGCTGCGCCGCCACACCCTGACCCTGGTCGGGGTGCAGAACGCATCGCCGGCGCAGGTCGAGGCCGCGGCCCTGGCCGGGCTCGCGAGCTTCGCACCGAATTCGACGCAGCCGAGCCGGCGGCGCGCCGTCCGAACCGCCGGCCGCCCGCTGTCCCGCCGGCCCGGCCGCGAGGCCGCGGCAAAGACGCGCGCTCGTGACCCAGCCGGTGCGCTCGGGGACGCAGATCTACGCGCGCGGCGCCGATCTGTCGTCACCGCCGCGGTCAGCCCCGGCGCCGAGATCATGGCCGACGGCAACATCCATGTGTATGGCGCGCTGCGCGGCCGAGCGCTCGCCGGCGCCGGCGGCGATGCCGAGGCGCGAATCTTTTGCAGCCGGTTCGAGGCCGAGCTCGTCAGCATCGCCGGGCATTATCTGGTCAGCGAGCAAATGCCCGCGGAGGAGCGGGGATTTCCGGTGCAGATCGCGCTCGTCGATGACCGGTTGACCATCACGCGCAATTGACGCTCATCTTTAGGCGGGCGTCGTTAGGCGGACGGCGACCGTAGCGCCGCTGCCCGGGCCGCCGCCAAGATCGGTTCGGCGCCAAAATCGGTTCGACGCCGGCCGGCGGGGGAGGGGGAGGTCTGTTTGGCAGCAAAAGTCATTGTGCTCACTTCCGGGCAAGGGCGGCGTCGGCAAGACCACCAGCGCCGCCGCCGTCGCCGCCGGGTTGGCTCTGCGCGGCCATCGCACGGTCGTCATCGATTTCGACGTGGGGCTGCGCAACCTCGATCTGATCATGGGCTGCGAGCGCCGCGTCGTCTTTGATTTCATCAATGTCATCAACGGCGACGCCAAGCTCAACCAGGCGCTGATCAAGGACAGGCGCAACGACAGCCTCTATGTCTTTCCGACCTCGCAGACGCGCGACAAGGATGCGCTGAAGCGCGAGGGGGTCGAGCGGGTGCTCGACGAGCTGAAGGAAACCTTCGACTACATCGTCTGCGACAGCCCGGCCGGGATCGAGCATGGCGCGATCACCGCGCTCTATTTCGCCGACGAGGCGATCATCGTCACCAACCCCGAGGTCTCCTCGGTGCGCGACAGCGACCGCATCATCGGCATCCTCGCCTCGAAATCGCGGCGCGCCGAAAACAATATGGACCCGGTCGCGGTCCATCTGCTGCTGACCCGCTATTCGCCCGAGCGGGTCGAGAAGGGCGAGATGCTGGCGATCGACGACGTCAAGGAAATCCTGTCGATCCCGCTGCTCGGCGTCATCCCGGAATCGGAATTGGTGCTGCGCGCCTCGAACACCGGGACCCCGGTGGTGTTCGACGACGAGAGCCCGGCCGGCCAGGCCTATCTCGACGCCGTCGCCCGGCTGCTCGGCGAGCAGCGCGAGCTGCGCTTTCTGAAGCCCGAGCGCCGCAGCTTTTTCCGCAGCCTGTTTGGTAGGGCGTGATGGGCTTCCTCGATTTTCTGTTCCCGGAGCGCCGGAACACCGCCGTCATCGCCCGCGACCGGCTGAAGATCGTGCTCGCCCATGAGCGGGCGAGCCGCGAGGCGCCCGATTTCCTGCCGGCGCTGCAAAAAGATCTGCTCGACGTCGTCGGCCGCTATGTCGAGATCCGCGACGACATGCTGCACGTCAATGTCGGCCGATCGGGTGAAACCTCGCTGCTCGAAATCAACGTCGAAATCGACGGCGCCAAGGTCAAACCGGTCAAGAACGGCGCCGCTGCCGACGAGAAGCCAAAGGTTGTACCGGGCCCGAGGCCTGATCCCGGCTCGCACCCACCCTGGGTCAAGCCCAGCTGAGTTGTGTCGGCACAAAGAAACATGCCGGCGTCAAACTCGGCAGAGGAGAATGAAATTGGCGACATTTGTGCTGATCCACGGCGCGTATCAGGGCGGTTGGATCTGGAAACCGACGGCCACGCGCCTGAGGGAAGCGGGGCACCTCGTCTATACCCCGTCGCTCGACGGCTGCGCCGAGCGGCGGCATCAGTTGCGGCCGGGGATCACGCGTCGAGACGCACGCCGCCGAGATAGCCGAATTGCTGTTCTATGAAGATTTGAACGATGTCGTGCTGACCGGCACCAGCTCCGGCGGGCATGGTATTGTGCCGGGCTGCCGAGTTGGCGCGCGAGCGAATTGGGCGGCTGATTTTTGTCGACGCGCTGGCGTTGCTCGACGGCGAGCGGATCGCCCAGATCGTGAACCGTCCGACACCGCGGGTCACCACCGCTCTCGCGGTCGGACCGTCGCGCGAAGATGCCGAAAACCGCAGCTTCGCCGACCTCGACCAGGCGACGCGCGCCTTTGCGCTCGCCCGCTATACGCCGCACCCGATCGCCGCGATGGAGGAGCCGGTCTCGCTGAAAGCTTCTGGTCACAGCCGTGGAAGGCAACGGTGATCCGCTGCCGTCGCGCCGCCAATCCGGGGGAAGCGCACCAGCGCCGCACCGCCGAAAAGCTCGGCGCCAAATATCTCGAAATCGACACCGGCCACTACCCGATGCTGTCCGATCCCGACGTGCTGGCGCCGCTGTTGATGGCTGGATAACGGCGGGTTGGCAGGAGATCGCGGAGATCGTGGCAGGCTTCGCCGTTTAATCACGGGCGCTGCCGAGGCGCCCGGACCGATGGCCGCCGGGCGCTTATATCGCGAGCCTCAAAGACGATCGCGGCCCCTATAGGCCGCATGGCGTTTTGGCGGCATGGACGCCACGACCCCGTTAACCACGCTCCTGCGGGCGCATCCGCAATAGTTCGGTTAGGGCGGAGGCCCGAACGGCGCGGCGAAAATCGTGGATCAGAGCGAGACTTCGCTTCGATTTGCGTGTCGCCGAGCCGCGCGTGCGGCGCCAGGGCGCGGTATTTGGCGTCGATGTCCGACCAGGCGATCCCGAGCATTCCTGCTCCCTTCGGCATATAGACGGTGCTCGTGCTGGTTCGGCCATCGGTGGTGCGAATGGTCACGGTAGCGCCCTGCCGGTATTTCCCGACATCGTCGCTTGGCGGGGCGCCGATCCGGACCTTATCGATCAGCCGATGGATGACGGGGTCACCGATCTTCCCTGGAGCCGCATGCGCCCAGGAGAATCCAAGATCGGCCGCACCAGCAGCGAGAAAATAGGTGGGGCTGTGCGCCATGCCGATCAAATCTGCCGGGTGCAACGGGCCAGCGAGCGCGGTCACCCCGGGGCGCGAGAGGGTGATGCTCTCGATTTCCTCGGCACTGAATCGTCCCTCTCTGGCCGCATTGCCGGCGGCTTCGGCTAGGGCGTGATGCGGATGGCCTCCCGGGACGAGCTTGACCGCCATATCGGTGATGATGTCCCAAGACTGCCCGAGATCGCGCGTCACCTCGGCGCCGGCGGCGGAAGCATCGACACTGCCATAGGCCTCGAAGAAGCCGTGTCGGGTCTCGAGGATGCTCTCTTCGGCCTTGAAGCTGCGCTGCGCCGCGAGCGCCGCGTTCACCCCCAGCATCGCGGCCAGCCCCGCATGGTATTCGCGCGCCGCGCTGGTGTTCGCGGCGGCGGCGAGCCCGCCGATCGAGGTCGCGGACAAGGCGATCGCCTGCGCCATTTCCGCTGCGCCGAGCCGCAGGAGTTGCCCAGCGGCGACCGCGGCGGCGAAGATCGCGACGAGGCAGCCGTGAAACCCGCGGCTGCGAAAGCCAGGGGTGATCGCCTCGCCGATCCGCCCCGCCGCCTCGTATCCCAGCACGATCGCCGCTAATACGTCCTCGCCGCCGGCGCCGGTACGCTCGGCAACGGCGAGCGTCGTAGCTGTCAGTGGCGTGCCGGCATGAACGATGTTCCGCAGATCGCTGTCGTCGCAAGCGGCGGCGTCGCTCATCACCGCGTTGACCTGCGCCGCATCGGCCATCGGCAGTTTGGGTCCGGCGTCGAACCAAAGCGCGGCATCGGGTCGACCGCCGCGCTCACGCCCCAGTTCCCGGATGATCGCGGCCGATTCGAGACCGGAGCCAAAAGCGGCACTGGCGATCGTGCTGGCGATCAGCATCGCCGCATGATCGAGGGCCTGCGGCGGCAGATCTTGGGCGGTCGTCCGGGTCAGAAACTCGGCGAGATCACGGGCGACGGTCATCGGCCGGGCCTACCGGGGTTCCGTCCAGCTTTCGGAGAATGCCAGCGCGCAGGTGCTGAAGGGCCGCCCTTCGCGCTCGGTCGGCCAGGCTCGGCCGGTCGCTTCGGCGCCGTCGACGGTTAGCCGCGCGCCGAGCGCCGGGATCAGCAAAGTGCACACCCCATAGCGGCGGCCTCCCTCATTGGGCTGGGTGTGGATCAACAGTGGCTCGCCGATGTCGTACCAGGTCAGCGCGATCTCTTCGTCGCTCGACACCACCCGCTCGGTCCAGAAATAGTGCGGGTCGCCCGATTTGACGAACTCGGCATCGATGACCGGGATTGCCGTATCGGCGGTCTCGGGATTGAGCATGCCTTGTACGGTCGTCTGCAGCCAGCGGGCCATCGCGATGTTGTCGGAATAGATGCGCCAGCGGCTTTCGGTCAGTTCGCTCTTCAAATAGAGGACATGCCCCGGTCCGGCCGGGCAGGTGATGATGCGCCAATAGCTGGCATTCGTTGTCTGTGGACCGCCGTCGGTCGCGCTCAATCGAATGAACGGATTTTCGCCGGTCAGGATCACGCGGTTGGGATCGGCAGGCATCGCGAATTCCTCCCTCGAAACCTTAGCAGACGGATCGTAATGGATCGCTCGCCCCAGCGCCACGACCGGAGCCGTCTTTGGGGATCGGTCCAAGCCGCCTCGTGTGAAGGGCGCCTATAGCCTGGCCGTCAGGGCTCGGGCGGTTTGAAGTCAGCTGGAGTCGCCACGGCAAGCGGCGCGGTGTCGCCCCTGCCGGTTGGATGCCGGAAATCGAGCCAGGTCAACGTGAACGGGCGCTTGAACAAGACCGTCCACAAATAATTCAGGCTATATTGGAGCGCTACCCGAAACAGTCCCTCGGCGGCGAGCCGACGGCCCGAGGAGAACGCAGGCAGCGCGAAGGAGAACTTCACCGCACCGACCTTGCTGAGCCGGCGCGCGAGTTCGGTGTCTTCACCGAAAAAGCTGAAATCGGGGTTGAAGGCGTCGGCGGCGTCGAGGGCGCTCTTCAATACGACGAAGTTGCCGCCCTGCATCATCGATCCGACGCGGAAGACGAACCGGACCAAAAGATAAGTCGTAAATGCGAATCGATAGAAGACCGCGACGACGATTTGCGCCGTTCTCGACACGTCGTAATGAACGAACGGGCCGCTGAGCGCCACGAGCTCGGGCGAGCGTGCGAATTCCGCGAGCACCGTATCGAGCCACCCCTCCGGCACCATCGTATCGGCGTCGATATTGGCGATCAGCCGACCCCTGGCGGCGAGGCATCCCGCCCGCCGCGCCGGCACCAACCCACGTTGCGGCTCATCGATGACGGTGACGCCGGGGATCGACAGCGCGATCTCGCGAGTGCGGTCGGTGCTGTTGTTGTTGACGACGATGATTTCCGCCGGGTGCCCGGTGCGCGCGGTCTCAGCGACGATCGCCTGAAGACACGAGGCGATCAGCGCTTCTTCATTATAGGCAGGCACAACAAAGCTGATTAGCTCCTCCGTCATCGTTCCTCCCCTCGAGCGTTCCTCGCGACTTAGCCGGCCGCTTCTCATGCTAGGCATCGGCCATTTCCGGAGCATCCTCCTCCTGCTCAAGCGCGAGAGCTGCACTCGGCCTCGACCGGACCAAATGCCCGGCGTTCGAGCCAGTGAACCAGTTCGAGTTGGCCGTCGTAATGCTCGACGAGCGCGGTGCAGCTCTCGACCCAGTCGCCGCTATTGCAATAGAGAACGCCGCCGAGATCGCGAATCTCGGCGTGGTGGATATGGCCGCAGACAACGCCGTCGACTCCGCGCCGCCGAGCCTCGGCGGTCACCATCGTCGCCAAACGAAACGATGTATTGCATGGCGTTTTTCACGCGCCGTTTGAGATAGGCGGACAGCGACCAATACGGATAGCCCAGCCGCCGACGCAGTGTGTTGAAGTGTCGATTGATCCACAGCGCGACCGTGTAGGCGCCGTCGCCGAGCAGCGCCAGCCAGCGCGCATGGGTGACGACCGCATCGTACGCGTCGCCGTGCATTACCAATAGGCGGCGGCCGTCGGCAGTAACGTGAATCGCCTCTTCGACGACCTCGACGCCGCCGAATTGAAGCCGCGTATAATCGCGCAGCCACTCGTCGTGATTGCCGGGGATATAGATCGCCCGGGTGCCCTTGCGCACCATGCGCAGCAGCTTTTGGACGACGTCGTTGTGGGTCTGCGGCCAGTACCAGGATTTCTTCAGGCGCCAGCCGTCAATGATGTCGCCGACCAAATAGATCGTGGCGGCATCATTGTGGCGCAGGAAATCGAGCAGGAATTCGGCCTTGCAGCCGCGCGTGCCGAGATGCACGTCCGAAATCCAGATCGTGCGGTAGCGCGGCATTCGCACGGCCCGGCTCATCCCGCGTGTCGGAGCAGGCTGGGCGTGGGTATCCGCAGAGGTCTTCGCATCCACAGGCAAGAAAACATTCCTGCATCGACGGCCACGCCATCCCCCATCTCGGTGTCGTCGAGACGGCAATCTACTGCTGGTATGTGACAGTTTTACGAGCGCTAAATACTGGAATTGCTGACACAAGACCGCACCAAAGCACTGACCGGCTGGTCCGCATCATCGTCGATTGAGGCTGAACCGTGTCGGACGCCCCCCCGGCAGTGCTAAGCTCCCTCCCCAAGTTCCATCGGGGAGAGCCACCATGAGCCAGGCATTGGCGGGGATTCGCATCATCGACATGACGCACAACCAGGCGGGGCCGGCTTGCGCCCAGATCCTGGCTTTTCTCGGCGCCGACGTGATCAAGCTCGAAGAGCCCAAGGGAGGCGATGTCGCGCGGCGCAATATGCGCGACCGGCCGGACAGCGACAGCCTCTTTTTCCTGTTGTTCAATGCCAACAAGCGCAGCCTGACGCTCAATCTGAAGACCGGCCGCGGCAAGGAGCTGTTTAAACAGCTGATCACCAAATCCGATGTTTTGCTGGAAAATTTCGGGCCGGGCGCGCTCGACCGCCTGGGCTTCGGGTTTGACGCGCTGGCCCAGATCAACCCGCGGCTGATCTATGCGACGATCAAGGGCTTTGGCACTTACGGGCCCTATCGCGATTACAAAAGCTACGAGCCGATCGCCCAAGCGATGGGCGGGGCAATGAGCATCACCGGCTTTCCCGACAACCCGCCGACCTTTGTCGTTCCGGCGATCGGCGATTCGGGGACCGGCATGCATATGGCGATCGGCATCCTCGCCGCCCTGCAGCAGCGCCATGCCTCGGGACGCGGCCAACAGGTCGAGGTGTCGATGCAGGACGCGGTAGTCAACTTGATCAGGGTCAGCCTGCGCGACCACCAACGCTTTGGCGCACCGATGCCTCGACGCGGCAACCAGATGGGCCGCGGGGTTCCGAGCACGACTTATCCCTGCGCCCCTGGCGGCCCGAACGACTATGTCTTTATCACCGCGCAGCAGCAGATGTGGCCGGCCTTTACCGAAGCGATCGGCCGACCGGAACTGGCCCGCGACCCGCGCTTTGCCAACGAGGACGGGCGCTGGGAAAACCGCGACGCGCTGACCGCGATCATCGAGGAATGGACTCGCGGGCGTTCGAAGCACGAGGTCATGCGTATTCTGGGCGCCGCAGGCGTCCCGTGCGGCGCTTGCCAGGACACCGGCGAGGTCCTGGCCGACCCGCATCTGAAAGAACGCGAGATGATCGTAGATCTGGACTATCCGACCCGCGGCGCCTACCAGACCGTTGGCTGCCCGGTCAAACTGTCGGCTTCCCCGGCCCAACTGAGCCGCCCGCCATTGCTCGGCGAGCATACCGACGCGCTGTTGAGCGAAATTTGTGGTGTCGATCCCGACGAAGTAAGGCGGCTCCACGAAGACGGCGTCGTCTGAGGCCCAGCGCCGAAATAACATAGGCAGAGTTACTGGGAGGATTGTCTGGCATTGCGACTGACGATCGCCTTTTCCGACAACCCGCGCCTCGACTCGCTCAAGGACGGCGCCGTCAAGCCGCAAGGCATCGAACTCGACTTTGTCACGGTCGAACCTGGGACATTGTTTTTTCGTAACCTCACCTATGACGAATTTGATGTGTCGGAGATGTCGATCTCGGAGACCTTGCTAGCGAGGGAGCGGAGGGACGGCAAGAGGTGGGACTGGTCGGCATTGCCGGTGTTCCTGAGCCGCGGGCACCATTGGCCCAACCTCTATGTCAATACCGCGTCGGGCATCGCCGGTCTTGGCGACATCAGGGGCAAGTGCATCGGCGTCCCGGATTACGATATGACCGCGGCATTGTGGTTTCGGATCACCTTGAAGGACCTCTATGGCATCGAGGCCGGTGACAATGTCTGGTTCAATGGCCGCACCAAGGAGTTGAGCCACGCCGGAGCGCTCGGTCTCGACCAGGCGGGACCCGTCGGCGTCGAGCATCACTGGCTGACTGCCGATCAGACGCTCGACGCGATGCTCGACCGCGGCGAGATCGACGCGTGCACGGCGATCCGCCCGCACAGCTGGATCACCGCCGGCGACAAGACGGTCATTGACCGTTGGGGCGGCACCCAGATCGACGGCAACCCGCGGCTGCGCAAACTGCTCGACGACAACGGCAAGAGCGTCGTTTTCGAATTTTATCGCAAAACCGGCTGCTTCCAGGCCAATCATCATGTAATCGTGCAAAACCGCATCCTGCGCGAGCACCCGTGGGTCGCCCTTGAACTCTACGACGCCTTCCGCCGGTCGAAGGAAATCGCATACGAACGCGCGCGGCGCTACGAATCGACACGCGTATATTTTCCGGGACAAGACTTCGCCGAGCAGCGCACGGCGGTCGGCGACGACCCCTACCCGGTTGGCCTTGCCGCGATGGGCCGCAATATAGAGCGCGCGATCCAAGGCTCGCTGGAGCAAGGATTACTGACCAAACCACTAGCCCTCGATCAGGTTTATTATCGCACGACCCTGAAAACGTGAGGGCGTACGCGCGCAAAAGTGTGTCAGCAGGGCGTTCGATGGGTATGCTCCAAACCGGCCAGCCACGCGCCTCACCCAAACACGTGCCGGTCGAGAAATTGATTGCGGAACTTCCCACCCGGGTCATACGACAGGGCGAGCTGCCGAAACGCGAGCAGCTTTGGATACAGTGGTGCGAGCTGCTCTGCGCTCGCATGCATGATCTTACCCCAATGGGGACGCGCACCGAGCGGCAGCAGCGTCGCTTCGACTTCGGCGGTCAATGCCTGCACTGTGTCAATCTCCCTCTGCCAGAAAAAATGGATGCTGACGCCGTCATCCCCGTAGGCGGGGCTGAGCTACAGCGCGTCCCCCGTCATGCTGCGGATCTCGGTGGCCCAAAGATGGCGGCCGATGCGGTCGCCGATGGCGCGCAGTTTCTCGATCGCAGTCGTCGCCTGGCTGCGCGGCACCATGTGCTCGCTCTGCAGATGCCCGGCCGGGCCGGGCACCACATCGGGCCGAAAATGGGGCAGGCGCTCGGACCATGGGCCCGGCATGTTAAACGGATTGAGCCTCAGCATCGCCTCGGGCCTGGCCCTGGCCGAAGCCTGGTTGACAGGAACAGCACCCAGATGCGCCGCCGACACAGTCTCGGGCGGGTCCCCCATCAAGAGAGGAATGTCCGAAACAGTGAAGACAAGAGCGGGCGGCGAGCGGGCTACGCTGGCTGCGTTGTTCACCGGGTTTCTTATCGTCTCGCTCTGCGGCGTCGGCGGCGGCGGGGGGATCGTTTGGGCGCGCCGCATCGCGGTCGAGAACCGCCGCTGGATAAGCGACAGGGAATTCGCCGACATCGCGAGCCTCTGTCAGTTCATGCCTGGGCCGAACATCGTCGGCATAGCTGTCTGCGTCGGAGCAAAAATGCGGGGCGCGATCGGCACGATCGCCGCGCTTTGTGGCTTTCTGATAATCCCGTGGGCGATCGGCCTCTCGCTCGGCCTGTTATATCTCAAATATGCTCACCTGACGGTTCTGCGGAACATCCTTGGCGGGATTGCCGCGACGGCCGCCGGGCTGCTGATATCGACCGGCATAAGGTTGCTGATGCCGCATCGCCGGCGTCCTGCAGCGCTGCTTTTTTCTGCGCTCGCCTTCGCACTCGTAACCTTCGGTAGGCTGCCGCTTCTGATTGTGTTGTTTGGCCTAGTGCCGCTCAGCATTGCCGTCGCCGGCATCGGAAATGCGAGAGCGCGGTGACCGGCCCTTCCGCCCCAATCGCGCTGACGGCGCATCTTGCCTTGGTCTCGTCGATCAGCTTTGGCGGCTTCCCGACAGTCTTGCCGGACGTCCGCAGCTTCGTAGTCAGCACCCATGGCTGGATGACCAATCAGGAATTCGCCGATTTTTTCGCCATCGCCCAATCCATCCCCGGGCCGAACATGATCCTGATGATGAGTTTTATCGGGTGGAAGGTGTGGGGATTTCCTGGCGCCCTCGCGAGCGCTCTTGCCACCTTCGGGCCTCCTTGCGCCATGTATTTTGCCGCCTTCCGGGTATGGGACCGGTTCCGCGATGCGCCGTGGCAGCGGATCGTGCGTCTCGGCCTGGTGCCGGTCACCATGGGTATCGTCATCGCCAGCGGCGCCGTGATGGCTCGTGCGGCGGATACCGGGTGGCCGGCCGCTATTGTCACGATTGCTGCGGCTTCGATCACGCTGGCGACGCGGCTCAATCCGATGTGGATGCTTGCCGTCGGCGCCGCACTCGGCGGCCTCGGCCTGCTGTGACGCGGCCAGTGCGGCGCGAACCCATGATTGCAAGGCTACCGGCCCCAGCGCTTCCGACCCGCGGCACCTAGCAGACGGTCGGCTGCCCGGTCAAACTCTCGGACGACTCGCCGGCCCAACTCAGCCGCCCCCCAATTGCCGGGTGAGCAGGCAAGCGCTGCGGCAAGGCACAACCTTTCATTGACGAGAGAAAAATTGTTTGCTGCTCCTGCAGCAAGTCAGCAGCGAAATTCCCGCGCTGGTTGCCGACCTCGCCGACCCGCAGCCACCCGACTGGGTTCCCAGATAGCCACCAGCAGTGACCACGCGGCCATCGTCTCGCTGTTTTTGCTGTTATTTGCAGCGGATTATCAGCTACCGCTCCCACTGTCCCGGCCAATCCCGCCTCCGCCATCGGCCACCGCCGAGGCGCGGACATATCATGTGATCGTGGCAATTTGTCGTCCGTCCATGCGAGCTGCGACGTTCGATCCTTTCACGCCCTTTCCACTTGATAATCGGGTGTATTTACCCGCTGAGCCCGGCGTCAGGGGTCGCGGCGCGCCGCGTCGTTCGCGGAGGGGAACGGGGAAGCGCTATCTCCAGTTAGGGGTGTTTGAAGCGGGTGACAAGCCCGGCCGAGCCCTTGACGTGATCCTTGAGTGCAGCCGCCAGCTCGTCGCGGGTGAGACCGGGCTGCAGAGCTTTAGGGTCGAGATCGGTTGCAACCAGTGTCCAGGTGTAGTGATGCCAGTCGGTATTGGGCGGCGTGCCGGGGCCGAAATAGACCGCCTTTCCCATCGTGCTCTTGCCGCCGACGAACTTGTCGGAGGGTTTGCTGAGTTCGCCCTCGGCGAAACCCGTCACCGATGCCGGGATGCCGTAGACCACCATATGTGAGACGCCGGCTGGGGCGCGTCCTTCGGGATCGAACAGCAGCAGCGCAAAGCTTTTGGTCCCCTCCGGCACGCCGGACCAGGCGAGCGGCGGTGAAATGTTCTCGCCGACGCAATTCGGGCTGTGCTGCTTGTCGCTGCACGCATTTTTGATCGCCAGCGTGCCATTGTCGGTTATCGCCGGTGAGGTCAATCTCAGTGGATCAGCATGAGCCGCGCCGAGCGACAGCATCAATCCGCTCGCCAGCAACAGGCTTCTTAGACCGTATTTCATCATGATCTCGCGGATCAGTGGAACACCATCAGCGGCGTGGGGTCGGGCCATGTTCCCTCCTCTCAAGCGTTTCAATTTTTGCCGCGGGCAGATTGGTCAATTATAGGCGACAGGACAAGCAGCCCGGTTGAGGGAGCGCTGGTTTCCCCGGGCTGGTACACGGCGCCCGCGCCCGGATCAGAACTTCAACACGACGCTGGAGCGCGATCTCAATTCCTGCACGTGGTCTCAGCAAACGCGAGTCATGCATGACATACAACATTTGAATGAGTAGGGGAAAACAGTATGGGTGCTGCTGCAGCAAATCAGCAGCTAAGGATCCCGCCGTACCCGGTCATGCCGAACGGCACGCCCAGCACCACCCGCTTGCACTGGCCGTGCAGCGTGGGGTCGATCTTTTCGTCGTTCGCAGCCGTCGTCAGGCCGGCATCGCGCGCGAACGCCTCATAGGGATCGCCCGACGGGTAGTTTTGGATCATCCGCGTCGCCGCTACCGGTAGCGGCGATCGCGTTCTCCTGCGCCTTCCAGTCCACGATACCGACCACCTGGCCGGCCGCTGTCGTATCAAGGGCCGCAAATAGGCTGGGATCTGCCAGATATGCCCGGTCGTCGAATAGATCGAGCGCCCGGTGGCGGCGGGAAACGTCGACGACATGCAGCGGTTGCGATCGTCCTTGCCGATGCCGAGGTTTGGTGCCCTATGGAGCCCCCGCCACCGCCTGAAACGCCAATCGGATAAATCCGACGCCGGATCCGAAATCGGATAATCCGACTTCACTACTTCTCCGGGTGTCTTTTCTCCCAATCGCGCAGGCTCGGCCTCGACGCCTTCTCGATCGTGTTAATTTGTACGCATGAAGCGCTTGATCTGAGCTGATCGCATTAGCGAGCGCCCGCAGCTGCCATATCCGCGGGCGGGTCGCTTCTCGTCGTCTTTCAAAACTGCCTCGGCAAGCCGCCAGGCGAGCTTCTCGACTTTACCGTCACCAGGTTTGCGCCCCAGTGCGCTGGGCTCGGCCGCCGCATTAGGTGACTTGGGGTGGCTCCGCCGGTCCTCCTGGACCGGTGCAAGTTCGATCGACACCCCGTCGAGCGCCACAACTTCGCCGGCGTCCCAGACCACGAGTTCGGCGTCCCATTGGGTAAACCGCGATCCCATACGGTGGAGTTGGCGTTAGCCTTGATGAACGGGATGCGGTCGTGTGCGAGGTCGATCCAGCGATGCAACGCGTCCTCCCGCACCGGTCGTAACCTCAGCCAGTGCGATGCGGTCAGTTCTATCGGCTGCAGATTGAGTATGCAGTTCCCGCGGACCTTCCCTCGCGCTCCGGCGGTGACCAGGGCACGCAGCATCACATTGTGTTGTGCATAAAGGGCTCAGACTTCGGATCTGGAACACGAAGAAAGGACGATCTAATCCTCTTGACTTGAGAACCCCATGTGAGTTGAGCCCGTTGCGGGTCAACAGCCGCACCTCGCCATGGTCGAGCCGGGCATGCATGCGGAAGCCGTCGTATTTGATTTCGTGCAGCCATTGAGGGCCGTCCGGCGCTTCTTGCACGAGCTGCGTCAGTTGCGGCCGTATCCAGTTCGGCAAGGCGGCTTTCGCCGCTGCGGTTCGCGCCATAGCGGGGAGGCTGTCGTACACGAACCGGATCGGCGAGAAAGGCCATAGGATGATGATTGGGACGGCGTCGGGCAGGACATATCGGCCGACCGTGTTCCACTCGTACTCCGAACCAATTACACGGGCGCCGGGCCGCTGGATATAGGCCATTCGGGCGTTTCAGACCGGCAGCCGACGGAACCTCGTCGTGAATGTTTAGAAATTGAGAAAGGCCTTCTGGTGTCGGGATCCCTCACAATCCAGATGGGTCTTGACATTGTAAATGATACACTCGCAGAGAATCATATCCGCACCGATGAGTTTATGAAAGCGCAGAGCAAAGTCAAGGAGGAGGGACGCTGGGCCTTCATCGACAAGGTGAAGGTTCGGCTTGTGGATTCGGACTATTGGGCAGAGGTGAACAATTTCGGAAACCGGAACGTCCACATACCGAACCAGTACGTCCGTGACTACGAGCGACTGGTCACCGGCGGCATCTGGGCGCAGATCGATATGCGTTTCGAGTATGACGAAGAAGGCACAGGGAAGAACCCGTTCTCGATCGACAAGTTGACTCCGATCCAGGTGGCTACCTTCGACCTGGATGAGTATCAGCGCTTAGGGCGGGAGTTCAGCGCCGACGAATGGATCGACCTGATTGTGCGCAGCATGGGCTACGAGCCCGCCGAGATGACCCGGAGTTGAAACTGCTGTTTGTAACCCGGCTCATCCCGCTTTCCGAGCGGAACTACAATCTCGTCGAACTCGGGCCCCGTGGGACAGGAAAGAGCTACGTCCTCCAGGAAATCTCGCCTTATGCAGCGTTGATGACGGGTCCCACGACGGTGGCGAACCTGTTCGGGCATAGGGGGCGTGCTAAGCGCTTGGTCCAGATTTGGGATGTCGTCGGTTTCGACGAGGTCGCTGACCTCGAAAAGATGCCAAGAGAAATTATCACCACGATGAAGACCCATTGCGAGTCCGGGACCTATCAGCGGGGCTAGGAAGCGGCCTCGGGCGAGGCGAGTGTGGCGTTGTTCGCCAATACTAATCAGCCGATCGACATGATGGTGCAAACCGGCCACCTCTTCGAGCCAATGCCTGGCGTAATACGGGACGACATGGCTTTCACAGACCGACTGCATTTCTATCTCCCCGGCTGGAAGATTCCAAAAATGCGGAATGAACTGGCCATAGACCATTATAGTTTCGTCGTCGACTACCTCGCCGAGGCGCTCAGGGACCTGCGGCGGCATAACTTCACTGAAATCTTCGATCGTCACTTTGGTTTGGGTCCGCATCTCGTCTCACGTGACCGGAAGGCGGTCAAGAAGACCATCTCCGGGCTCATAAAGATCATTCACCCGCATGGCCAAGCGACGAAGGATGAGTTAGCGGAAATCCTTGAATTCGCCATGGAGGGCCCGCGGCGAGTGAAGGAACAGCTCAAGAAAATGGGCTCATTCGATTATTATCATACGTCCTTCAGCTACACCGACACGGAAACCGGGGAGGAGCGCTTCGTCGGCGTACCCAAACAGGGCGGGCGCAACATGATCTCGTCGGACCCCCTGCCTCCCGGCACAGTTTACTCGGCGAGCGTCGCATCGGATGGAACGGTTGGCCTGTTCCGAATTGAAGTCTCGCTGTCATCGGGTGCGGCGAAGCTGAGGACCGCCTGGTGAAACACTGGCGCCACGAAAGAATTGATCAATCGAGCCTTCGGATACAGGTTGGCTCGTAAAGGCGACCTCGGAATTGGCCGCGAGCTTGATGTTTCGGACTTTCACGTCGAGGTGATAGATCTTCTCAACAACCGGGTCGAGGGCGAGCTTGGGCTTGCTTTTTTTGTCGCCGCCTTCCCCGCCCCAAAGGAGGCTGCGCCGACGGCTGCGATGCTCATCCTGGGAGATCTCAGCATCCAAGGAAACATTAAAGCCGTTCGCTCGCTTGTGGAACCGCTTCAGGTCGCGATGGATAATGGAGCCCAGCGCGCGCTGATCCCCCTGGAAAACAAACGCAGCTTCTTAGAAGTTACCGGCGACGTTATGGAGCATGTGGACCCGATCTTTTTCAGCGATCCGAAAACCGCAGCGTTCAAAGCTCTCGGCCTAAATGAGAGTTACTCGCGGTTTGGACCGCTCCGGTCGCACCGGTTACCTGGGCGAACGGCAGTTCTGCGGCAACCGCCGCACCGCTCACCGCTCAGGCGGCTGGGAGCGCCGGAGCGCCCTGTCCCAAAGCGCGCCTCGGGACGCACCCGCCGATGCCTGCAGCGCGGCGATCTGGATGGGAAGGCAGCGACAATCAGGATGGGAATCCGGCGTCGCGGCGTCCGAATGATTGTCGCTGAATCGCGGGTGGCGCAAGGTTTGGACTTTACCCGTCCGCCGAGGGCCGCCTTGCGTTGAGGCGGCGATCGGGTATCGAGACCGCACCGCCGAGCTAGCGCTCGATAGACGACCTCCTGGTTGCTATTTGGTAGCTAGGTTTCCCGAATGGTCGTTTGTTCCTGATGTATCGGATTGATATAATTGGTGGAGCCGAGGGGGATCGAACCCCTGACCTTCGCATTGCGAACGCGACGCTCTCCCAGCTGAGCTACGGCCCCATCGCGTGATTTCGAGCTGTCTGCCGGGTGCTGCAGACTATGGTGAGCACGGTCTTCCCTGTCAAGCGCGGCCCCGCTGCGCGCCCTCTCGGCAAGGAGCGCCGCGTTGCTCTGCTTGCGGACCCCGACGCCTAACGCTACGGTCGCGGCGTCATTTGCCGCCGAGGTTTTGTTCGGATGTATGCGTTGCTGAACCTCGTCGACACGGTGATCACAATCTACATCTGGCTGTTGATTATCCAGGCGGTGCTTAGCTGGCTCGTCGCGTTTGGTGTCGTCAACCGGCATAACCGCGTCGTCGCGATGGTCGGGGATTTTCTGTGGCGCGTCACCGAGCCTGTGCTGCGGCCGATTTGCCGCGTACTGCCTGACCTCGGCGGGATCGACATCTCGCCAGTGATCCTGATCCTGCTGCTGTATTTCGTCCGCAACCTGATGTTCGAATACCTTGCCTGATGGTCCGCTGACCCCGGCGCGCGACGGTCTTAAGCTGGCTGTCCGCCTGACGCCGCGAGCCAAGGCCGACCGCGTGCTTGGCGTCGCCGCGACGGCAGAGGGGAAGCGCGTGGTCAGGGCCTCCGTTACCGCGCCGCCAGAGGACGGGCGCGCCAACGAGGCGTTGCTGCAGCTATTGGCCCGGGTTTGGCAACTGTCCCGCCGCAACCTGGCAATCGTCGCCGGCACGACTAGCCGGCACAAGACCGTAAGCGTCGCCGGCGACCCTCGGCAGCTCTCCGGCAAACTCGGCGCTTTAATCGCGGCCCTGCCAGGTCTCTGAGACGGCGGGAGGGGGGATGGACCATGCCTCGGTCTCTCTCGCTGTCGCCGGCGTTGCCTTTTGCGGGTCGCATACTCTGCTGTCGAGTACGCGGTTGCGCGGATCGTTACGCGATCAGCTCGGTGAGCAGGGGTTTCTGCTCGTCTACTCGCTGACCGCACTGGCGATCTTCGCGTGGTTCGTGATGGCTTATGCGCGGGCGCCAGTCATCGTGCTATGGGTCCCGCCGCGGTGGATGGCGTTTGTCCCGGTGCTGATCATGCCGTTGGCGACTCTGCTGTTGGTCGGCGGCTACACAACGGCGAATCCGACCGCGGTCGGCATGGAGCGGTGGGCAAGAGCTGATGATCCATCTCCCGGTGTCTTGCGGGTGACCCGCCATCCGGTCATGTGGGCGGTCGGACTGTGGGCGCTGAGCCATCTGGTTGCGAACGGCGGTCTCGCCTCAGTGTGGTTTTTTAGCTTGATCGCCGCCTTGGCCCTTGGCGGCACGGTGCTGATCGACCGCAAAAAGCGGCTCGCCCTCGGCAGCCATTGGCAGCGTCTCGCCGACGTCACCTCAAACATTCCCTTTGCCGCCCTCGTCGCCGGGAGGACGCAGCTGCGCTGGCGCGATATCGGGGTGTTGCGGCCCGTCGCAGCGCTATTGCTCTATGTCGTCCTCTATCTCGCTCACCCGATCCTTGCCGGGGCGCCGGTGATGGTTCCCTGGGCTCTACACGGTTAGAGTACAACCCCCCTTCGCCTGTCATATGGAGGATTTGTCATGCTGCTGCCGCTCGCAGGGCGCCGCCTCTACTACGATCTCGCCGGCCCCGAAGATGCCCCGGTCGTCTGCATTACGCATTCCTTGGCTTCCGACGGCGGCAGCTGGGCCGAGCAGGTGCCGGCGCTGTTGCAGGCCGGGTTCCGCGTGCTGCGGCTCGACATGCGCGGGCATGGCGGCAGCGACCCGGTAGTCGGCGATTATACGATGAGCCAGCTCGCCGGCGACGTCGCGAGCGTGATCGAGGCGCTCGGCTTCGCGCGGGTGCATTACATTGGGCTGTCGATCGGCGGGATGATCGGCCAGGCCTTTGCGATGGAGTACCGACAAAAGCTGATTTCGGCATTGTGGTGCGACACTCTGCCGGCGAGCCCGGCCGGTGCGGCCGACATCTGGGGCCCGCGCATCAAGGCGGTGCGGGAAGCTCACTCATTGGAGTCGATCGCCGAGGCCAGCATGGACCGCTATGTGAGCCCCTCCTTCCGAGCCGGCAGCCCCGGCCGCTGGAAGCAGCTGCGCGACACCGTTGTGGGCACCACCCCGGCAGGGTATCTCGGCTGCTCGGCCGCAATACTCGATTTCGATTTCGTGCCGCGGCTGCCCTCGCTGACGCTCCCGGTGCTGGTCGTTTGCGGCGAGCACGACGCCGGCACGCCCGCAGCCGAAAACCGCCGCCTCGCCGGCCTCGTCCCCGGCGCCCGCTATGAGGAAATCGCCGGCATGCGGCACTTCCCCAATGTCGAGGCCCCGGACGCCTTCAACCGGATTATGCTCGGCTGGCTCGACGCCCAGCGCCGTTTCAGCTGACCACCCTCCGCCCAGCAGGGCCGGCCTCTCCCCGCGATCGAGAGAAGGCCGGGCGAGTCGCCTTATTGGTCCCGCGTAGCGGCGAGGCGGAGGCGGAGGGCGTTGAGTTTGATGAAGCCTTCGGCGTCGCGTTGGTCGTATACCGTGTCTTCTTCGAAGGTGACGTGAGCCTGACTGTAGAGGCTTTTAGCCGATTTCCGGCCGACAACGTTCACCGACCCCTTGTAGAGTTTTAACCGCACGACGCCCTCAACATTCTCTTGGCTGATGTCGATTAGCGCCTGAAGCATCCGGCGCTCAGGGGAAAACCAGAAACCGTTGTAGATCAGCTCGGCATAGCGCGGCATCAGCTCGTCCTTCAGATGCGCCGCACCGCGGTCGAGGGTCAGGCCCTCGATACCGCGATGGGCCGCGAGCAGGATCGTGCCCCCCGGCGTTTCATAGACACCGCGCGATTTCATCCCGACAAACCGGTTCTCGACCAAGTCCAGCCGGCCGATCCCGTGCCGACCTCCGAGCGCGTTCAAGCGTGTGAGCAACCCCGCGGGCGAGAGCCGTTCGCCGTCAACCGCGACCGGGTCACCGCGCTCAAAGGCGATCTCGACATATTCAGGCGTGTCGGGCGCGGCTTCGGGGGCGACGGTGCGGCAGAAGACGAATTCCTCGGGCTCGGTCCATGGATCTTCCAGCACTTTGCCTTCGGCCGAGACGTGCAACAGGTTGGCGTCGACCGAAAACGGCGCCTCACCCCGCTTGTCACGGGCGATCGGGATCTGGTGCTGGTCGGCGTAGTCGAGGAGGCGCGCGCGCGAGGTCAGGACCCATTCCCGCCACGGGGCAATGACCTTGATGTCCGGGGCCAGCGCATAATAGCCGAGCTCGAAGCGGACCTGGTCGTTGCCCTTGCCGGTGGCGCCGTGGGCGACGGCGTCGGCGCCGACCTCGCGAGCAATCTCGATCTGGCGTTTAGCGATCAACGGCCGAGCGATGGAGGTGCCGAGCAGATAGGCGCCCTCGTAGAGGGCGTTGGCACGAAACATCGGGAAAACAAAATCGCGGACGAACTCCTCGCGCAGATCGTCGACGAAGATTTTCGCGGCGCCGAGCAACTCGGCCTTTTTGCGCGCCGGCTCCAGCTCCTCGCCTTGGCCGAGATCGGCGGTGAAAGTCACGACCTCGCAGCGATAGGTCTCCTGCAGCCAGCGCAGGATTACCGAGGTGTCGAGGCCACCAGAGTAGGCGAGCACGACTTTTTTCACCGAATCGGGCATCGTCCTGTCCTCTCGCTCCATCGACTGCGGCGCACTAATCGACGAAATTCTCGCCTGCGGCAATCGGTTCCGGCTGTGTGCGGCGGACCCGCCGCTCGATAAAGGCAATGGCAGCGTCGAGCGCGCCGAATTGCGCGAGGTTTTGGTGCCCGGCACCAGGTGCAAACCAACCCTCTTTCGGCGCCGATGCCGCCGCCAGCAGCACGCGGCCGTGGCGGACCGGAATGATCATGTCGCGCTCGCCATGCAAGACCAGCAGCGGCGCCCTTACCCGCCCGATCCGCGACAGCGAGTTGAACCGGTCGCGGACTAGACGGCGGACGGGTACGAAGGGATAGCGGCGCTGTGCGGCAGCAGCGATGCTAGTGAAGGCGGCTTCGAGGATCACCCCCGCGACTGCGTGGCGTGTGGCCAGATAAACGGCGAGACCGGACCCAAGCGACTCACCCCACAGCATGATTCGATCGGCGTGATCGCTTGACGGCCGAGGAAATCAATAGCCGCCTCGGCATCGGCGTATAATCCGGCTTCGCAGGGCGTTCCGGGGTTGCCGGCATAGCCGCGATACTCCGCCAAAAGCACCCCGTAGCCATCGCGCGCAAGACGGCGCAAGCGCTCGGCGCGATAACCAATATGCCCGCCATTGCCGTGAAAATAGGCGATCACTGGCCGGCCACTGCCGGGCGGCAGATACCACGAAAAGAGCGAGAGGCCGTCGGAGGTCGTCAGCACCACCTCACGCACGCCGAGCAGCTCCAGATCCTCAAGCCTGGGCCGGGTCCTGTTGGGGCGAAAGAGCAGCCGTCGTTGGAATTGATAGAGGCCGCCGACGATGCCGCCATAGGCAAGCGCACATCCGAGGAGGGAATAGAGCACGCGCGGGCTGAATTAGTGAGAGGTCAGGCGGCGGGCAGCGTTGTCGGCTCGCGCTCGCTGCGGCGGAGTTTGACGCTCGCTGATTTGAGCTGGCCGCAGGCGGCGAGAATGTCGCGACCGCGCGGGGTGCGCACAGGGGCGGAATAGCCAGCGGCGAAGACAATGTCGGAAAACGCTGTGATCGCCGCATCGGTCGAGCATTCGTAAGGAGCACCGGGCCAGGGGTTGAACGGGATCAAATTGACTTTGGCGGGGATGCCGGCCAATAGACGCACCAGCTCACGCGCCTCGGCCGGGCTGTCGTTGACGCCGTTCAGCATCACGTACTCAAAGGTGATCCGCCGCGCGTTGCTGCTGCCCGGGTAGGTGCGGCAGGCCTCGAGCAATTCGGCGATCGGATATTTGCGGTTGAGCGGCACGAGTTGGTCGCGAATATCGTCGCGCACCGCGTGCAGCGAAATGGCGAGGTTGACCGCGAGTTCGGCGCCACAGGTTTTGATCATCGGCGCCACCCCGGCGGTTGACAGGGTGATCTTGCGGCGCGAGATCGACAGGCCCTCGGGGTCCATGACAATCTTCATTGCCGCCGCGACATTGTCGTAATTGTAGAGCGGCTCGCCCATGCCCATCAGCACGATATTGGTGAGTTGCCGATCGTCCTGCGGCGATGGCCATTCGCCCAGCGCATCGCGCGCGAGCATGACCTGCCCGACGATCTCGGCCGCCCCGAGATTACGCACCAGGCGCTGGGTGCCGGTATGGCAGAAGGTGCAGTTCAAGGTGCAGCCGACCTGCGAGGAGACGCACAACGTGCCGCGGTCCTCTTCAGGAATGTAGACGGTCTCGACCTCTTGCCCGTCGGCGAAGCGCAGTAGCCATTTGCGCGTGCCGTCGACCGAGACGAGAGCGCACGAAACCGCTGGCCGGCGCAGTTCGTAACGCTCGGCGAGGCGGTCGCGAAACACCCTCGACAACGAGGTCATCTGCGCAAAATCGGTGGCGCCGCGATGATAGATCCAGTGCCACAGCTGGCGCGCACGAAATGGCTCGGCTCCGAACTCGGCCATCTCAGCTGCTAGCGCGTCGCGCCCGAGCCCGACAAGGTCGCGGTGCGGCTCGCAGGCAGCGATTTTGCTCGACATCATCCGCTGATATGGCAGCGCTTGGGCCGCATCACCATGTCCGATCATTAGCGCTTGACGTCGCAGGCCTTGTCGATCAAGGCCAGGGTCTGAGTAAAGCCGGCGAGAGAATAGGTTTGGGTTGTCGGCGGCCCCTTCTGCGGCATGGCCTTGAAGATCGCCTGCTTGCCTTTCGCCATTGCCTCGACGATCGTCCTGTCGAGATCCGAGGTGCGCGACCAGGCGCCGTCGCCCTTGGTGAACAGATCGAACGTCGTGCCGTCGACATCGACCGATGCGGCGCTGCCCTGCTTCAGCGGATAGCCCTCTTCAAAGTTCACAACATTGAAGACGTTTTCTTCCGGACGATGGGTAACCGTCGCCGCGGGCGGCCTGTGCTTGAACTTTGCCGGTTCGGTTTTTTGCGGCGCGCCGGCGAGATAGCAAACTCGCCCGGATTTACCCTTGTAGAAATAGGCACTCCAGGCGCCGACGCCGCCGATCCGATGCGCCGAGGTCGTCGCGGCCGATTGCTTTGGCGCCGGGTGCTTCTTCTCGGTTTGCGCACGAACCGGCGGCGCTAGCGAAAGCATCACTACAATCAGCAGGCTGACCTGGGTTCGCCAAGATCTCATCATAGCTCGTATCATTAACATCCCGTCATACAGACGCCAAACGTTAGCAGGCGGCTGTGCCTTGTTCTTGCCGGACGAAGCGGATTAGGTCGAGTGATGGCGGCGGTACCTCGGTCTGTGCCAGCAACGCGCTTGCCTTGCCGCGATAATGCGCCTGATGGTTGAACATATGTCCTAGCACCAAGCATAGTCGCGTTTGGAATCGGTCGCCTCGCCGATTGCGGTAAACCAGCGGCTGATCGAGCGTTGCTTGCGAAAGACCGGCGACGAGATTGCGCAGATGCGCCTCTTCGGCCAAGCGGGCGACCTTAAGGCCGATCAAATCGGCGTAGAGAATCTGTTCAAGGTCGAGGCCCGACGGGGTCCGGCCCTCGATTCGGGCGAGCCAGACCCGGTCAGGTTCAACGGGGCATGAATCGAGCCGAAGGCCGGGAGCCGGTCGCGCAGATATTCGCTCTCGCTCAACCGCCCACAGGCTCGATAGAGGCGTCGGTTGGCCCATGCATTATAGCGCGCGAGGGTCACGAAATAATCGCTGGGCATTCAGGCGGTCCTGAAGCAACGGTATCTTCCCAATACTACCAGATAGAGCGCCCATACACATCGCTCTCCCCTCGGCCGGCGAAACAAGGCAGAATGGCGGGCGATGGACGAGATCACGATCCGCCCGGCGCGCCCGGGAGACGCACGCGGTATCGCCCGGCTGGATGTCGAGACCTGGCGCACGACCTACGCCGGGGTGCTGTCGGCCTCCTATCTTGTCGGGCTATCCGAGCGCCGACGCGAGATCGGCTGGCGCATGGCGATTCTGCGCGAGCCCCGCGACGTGCGCGTTGCGCTCGATGCCGCGGGCATGATCTTGGGCTTCGGCAGTTGCGGACCGAGCCGCAGCGAGCGGCACTTTCCCGCCGAGGTATTTACGCTCTACGTGGCGCCCGACCAGCAGAATCGAGGAATCGGCCGCCGACTGTTGATCGCACTGTTTCGGCGCTTGGTTGCGTCCGGCCTCGATGCCGCGATCGTCTGGGTGCTGCGCGATAATCCGAGCCGATTTTTTTACGAACGGCTCGGTGGTCATCAAGCGAGCCGCAAGGCGATCCCGATCGGCGGCAGCCTGGTCGAAGCGATCGCTTATGGCTGGCGCGACCTACCGGGCTTTCTCGCCGCCGTCTCCAATGAGGGCCGAGAGCCCAAAACGTGACGAGCGGTTCAGCGGAGGCGGAAGTAGTGGACGCTGAACAACTCGGCCGGATCTGTCCAGGTGTCGACGGGGCGGAAACCCGCGCGCGCGGCCAAGGCGCGAAACTCCGGCACCGCGTATTTGTACGAATATTCGGTATGGATCAATTCGTCCGCGGCAAAGGCGAAGCGTCGGCCGGCGATAGCCGCTTCCTGGTCGGCGAGGCTGCGGACATAGATTTCGACCCGCCCCTCAGCTTTGTTATAAAAGGCGAAATGCTCAAAAAAATCGAGATCGAGATCGCCGTCCAGCTCACGATTGATTCGCCCGAGAAGATTGAGGTTAAAGGCGGCGGTCACCCCTGCCCGATCGTTGTAGGCGGCGTCGAGGATCGAGGCGTCCTTTTTCAGATCGACGCCGATCAGCATCTCGCCGCCCGAGCCGAGAATGCCGGCGCAGTTGACAAGAAAATCCTCGGCGGCACCGGGCTCGAAATTGCCGATCGTCGAGCCTGGGAAAAACCCGACCCGCTTGCCGCTCGGCCCGGGCAAGGGCGGCAGCCGGGAAGGGCGAGTGTAGTCGGCACAGACGGCAATCACCGGCAGTTCGGGAAAATCCTCGGCGAGCGACGCAGCAGCGTCTCGCAGGTGATCGCGCGAAATGTCGACCGCGACATAGGCGGCCGGGCGGTCGAGGGCCTGGAGCAGGATGCGTGCTTTGTGGCTCGCCCCGCTGCCGAACTCGATGATCCGAGCATGGGAGCCCATCTGCGCCGCAATCTCGCCCGCATTCTCCTCGAGGATCGCGATCTCGGTGCGGGTTGGGTAATATTCGGGCAGGCGGCAGATCTCTTCGAACAATGCCGAGCCGCGCGCATCATAGAAAAACTTGCAGGGAATCGCCTTGCGGGTCCGGCTAAGGCCCTTCAGCACAGCATCGCGAAAGCTCTCTTCGCCGGGGGCCAGATCGTGAAAGGCGAAATGCGAGCCGTCCATCATCAACAGTCCTCCGCGAGCCGCAACCCGGCGAAGGCCCAGCGCGACGAGGGCGGAAAAAAGTTGCGATAGCTCGCCCGCACGTGTCTGGCCGGGGTGACTGCGGCGCCGCCCCGCAGCACCATCTGATTGCACATGAACTTGCCGTTGTACTCGCCGACGGCGCCCGCTGCTGCGCGAAAGCGCGGGTAAGGGATATAGGGGCTCGCAGTCCATTCCCAAACGTCGCCAAACATCTGGCGCGGGATCGGCCGGTCGCTCGCCGCCGCCGCAGCGCTCTCGGCGCCCGGGGTGAAATAGCCTGCGGTCGGCAAAATTGCCCGACACCGGCACGCCCTCGGCGGCAGTCTCCCACTCCGCTTCGGTCGGCAGCCGCTTTCCGGCCCATTTGGCGAAGGCGTCGGCCTCAAAAAAACTGACGTGGCATACAGGTTCGGCCGGGTTCAGGCGGCGCAGGCCGCTGAGCGTGAACAGCGACCAAGCCGCTGCCGTCGCGCAGCCAATAGAAAGGCGCCTCCCAGCCCTGCTCGCGCACCGTCGCCCACCCATCCGATAGCCAGAATTCCGGGCTGCCGATAGCCGCCGGCCTCGATGAATTCGAGGAACTCGCCGCAAGTCACCGGTCGCGTGGCGAGGCGGAAGGGGTCTAGCCAGACCTTGTGCCGGGGCGTTTCGTTGTCGAAGGCGAAGCCGGAGCCGCGATGTCCGATCTCGACCAGGCCGCCGGTAATCTCGATCCAATCGAGCGGTGCTACAGGGGCCGCGATCTGCGGCTGTGGCGCGTGATAGGCGGGCAGCAGCGGATTGATCGAGAAGACATGCTTGATGTCCATCAGGATCAGTTCCTGATGCTGCTGCTCGTGGTGCAGACCGAGTTCGAGCAGCGGTGCGGCCTGATGCCACACCGGCTCGCGCGCCCGCTCGATGAAGCGGGCGATCGCAGCGCCGACATGGTCGCGATAGGCGCCGATGATGTCGACGGTCGGGCGCGACAACAGACCGCGCTCGGGCCGCGGGTGACGGGGGCCAACCGCTTCGTAATAGGAGTTGAACAGATAGGCGAAGGCCGGATCGAAAACCCGATAGTCGGGGTCGAGCCGGTTCAGGATGAAAGTCTCGAAGAACCAGGTCGTATGCGCCAGATGCCATTTTGTCGGACTTGCATCCGGCATCGATTGAATTGCCTGGTCTTCGGGCGTCAGGTTGACCGCTAGCGCTTCGCTGTCGCTCCGCACGGTTGTGAACCGATCGAGCATGACCTGGCGATCCGCGCTGAGGGTTTGTGGTTGCGCGGCACTTTCCGACACGGGACCCCCCAGTCTATTTCATTGTCTCGGTTAACACTCCGACAGGGCGTTCGTTGCGCCCGCCGAGATAGCGGTCGCGCAAATGGCGCTCGAAGCTCGCCGTGCCGAGCGGGCGCCCGGTGGCGCGCTCGACCAGCTCCGCCGTCGACCACAGCGATGCCTGGCTATGTACCCTCTCGCCCAACCATGCAAAGAGCGGCATGAAGTCACCTTCGGCGATCGCTGGCACAAGATCCGGGATCGTGTCGCGCGCCATCTCGAACAGCTGCGCCGCGATCAGCGCGCCGAGCGTATAAGTCGGGAAATAGCCCCACGAGCCGTCATACCAATGGATGTCTTGCAGGCACCCGTCGCGATCGTTGTCGGGTGCGACGCCGAGCAGCGCGCGCAACCCTTCGGCCCAGGCGCCGGGCAGATCCTTCGGCGCCAGATCGCCGGCGATCATCGCCTGTTCGAGGCGGTGGCGCAGGATCACATGGGCGGGATAGGTGACCTCGTCGGCTTCGACCCGGATCAGGCTGCGGCTGACCCGGATCTGCCGGCGGTGGAGCGCCTCGGCCTCCCACCCCGGCCCGTCGCCGGCGAAGACTTCGCGCAGGATCGGCGCAGCGAAACGGGTGAAGGCCGGGCTGCGGCAGGCCTGCATCTCGAGCAGCAGGGATTGGCTCTCATGGATCGCCATGCCGCGGGCGGCCCCGACCGGCTGCAAGCGCCATTGCGCTGGGCAGGTTGCGCTTGTAAAGCGCGTGCCCGGTCTCGTGCAGGACGCCCATCAGCGCCTTGGTGAAGTCGCTCTCGTCGTAACGCGTCGTGATCCGCACGTCATCGGGGGCGCCGCTGCAGAACGGATGGGCGCTGACATCGAGCCGGCCATGCGCGAAATCAAACCCGACCGCTTCCATCAGGCGCACCGCCGCCTGGCGCTGCGCTGCGATCGGGAACGGGCCGGGCAGCTGCGAGAGTGGCGGCTGTGCCGCTTGACGGGTTAAAACCGCGTCGATCAGATCAGGCAGAAAATCCGCGATCTCGCCGAACAGGCGATCGATCGCTGCGACCGAAGCGCCGGGCTCGTAGCGGTCGAGCAGGGCTTCATATGGGCTCACCCCCAGCGCCGCTTCCTTTGCCGCGGCAACCTCCCGCTGCACCCGTAGCATCTCGTCGAGTGACGGCAGAACGGCGGCAAAATCGTTCGCCGGGCGGGCTTTGCGCCACACCGTCTCGCATTCGGACGACACGCGCGAGATTGCTTCGACCAGCTCGCCGGGCACCGCCGTCGCGTTGCTCCGCCGGCGACGCATCTCGCGCAAATTGCCGCGTTGCCATGGATCGAGTGCCTCGCCCGCGCTCTCGGCCTCGGCCAGAAGGTCGCCGATCTCGGCGGCGGTCAGCTGCTGGTGGGCGAGCAGGCTCAGTGTCGCCAGCTGCTCAGCCCGCGTCGCCGCACCCCCCGCCGGCATCATCGTCGCGCTGTCCCAATTGAGCACGCCGATCGCTTCCTCGATCGCGCCCAGACGGCGAAAACGTGCTTCCAACTGCTGATAGGCGGTCATCTGGGCTCCGCATTGCGGCGATGAAACAGGACATAGATGACGATCATCGCAACCGCCAGGGAAAACCACGTGATCGCGTATTGCAGGTGATCGTTCGGCAGGGCCAGTCGGGTGACCCCGCCCTTGGGCCAGCCGCCGGGGTTGGGGGTGGCGTCGGCATCGATGTAAAACGGCGCCACATCGTCAAGCTTGTCAGCCGCCGCCATCGCCGGTAGATCGACCCAGAACCAATAATTCAGATCGGGGCGGTTGTCCGGAAGAAACCAGTTGGGCCGGCCGTCCGGCGGAAGCCGCAGCAATCCCTCGATCCTAACGGTGCCGCTAGGCTCGCCAGCCATCCGCTTGGTCCGGTCCTTGATCTCCGACGGGATAAATCCGCGATTGATGAAGACGATGCGGCCGTCAGGCTCCCTAAGTGGCGTCAGGACCTGATATCCGTTCCGTCCGCCCTCCGACGTGGCGCCGAGAAAGACTTCCTTGTCGTTCAGAAAGACGCCTTCGGCGGTGACGTGGTGGAACTCCATGTCCCGCGCCAGGGCGGCGGCAATGCCGGATGCCGGAACCGGCCGCGCCGCCACCGCCGCGGCACGCGCCGCGATCAGGCCCTCTTTCCAGAACAATCGCTGGATCTGCCAGGAGCCGAGGCCCAGACACAACAGGACGATCGGCACGGCGAATACGGTCGGCCAGAATTGCGGGCGAAACCCGGTCATCGCGGGTCCGCCGCTTAGCAGAGCGGCGGCACCCCGAGCAGATGATGGCGATACTGCAGCGCAATCAGGCCGGCCTTGAACAGGCGGAGCATCACCACCGCCCCGACAAAGATCAATGGCGTCCATAGCACCAGATGAACCCAGATCGGGGGAGAAAACCTGATCTCGACGAGCGCAGCCAGGGCGACGACGATCAGGCCGAGAAAGAGGATCACAAACACCGCCGGGCCGTCGCCCGCATCCTGTACCGACAGATCAAGACCGCAGACTGCGCAGGCGGGACGCACCTGCAATAGACCCGCAAAGAGCGGGCCCTTGCCGCAGCGTGGGCAGCGACAGCCAAGTGCTGCGCGAGTCACCGAGACGGCCGGGAATCGATCGGCGCTGGCTTCGGTGGTCTCCATTGACTGCACCGTCGCCGCGATCAGCCGGCAGCTCCCTCGTAAGCGGCGCTGCCGCCGCCCCACCAGTAGATGCAGACAAACAGGAACAGCCATACGACGTCGACAAAGTGCCAATACCAAGCCGCCGCCTCGAAGCCGAAATGGTGGTCCGGCTTGAAATGCCCGAGCCATGCCCGGGCCAGGCAGACGATCAGAAAGGTCGTGCCGATGATGACGTGAAAGCCGTGAAAGCCGGTCGCCATGAAGAAGGTGGATGGAAAGATGCCGCCAGTAAAATGGAAGGCGGCGTGGCTGTACTCGTAGGCCTGGACGGAGGTGAAGCACAGGCCAAGGAAGATGGTGAGCGCCAAGCCGCGCAGCATGCCGTTGCGGTCGCCTGCGAGCAGCGAGTGGTGCGCCCAGGTCACGGTCGTGCCCGACAGCAGCAGGATCAGGGTGTTGAGAAACGGAAACTCGAACGGATCGAAGGGATGGATGCCCTTGGGCGGCCACACTCCGCCGACCGGAAATAGGCTCGAGGCAAAGAACGCCCAGAAAAAGCCCACGAAGAACATCACCTCGGAGGCGATGAACAGCGCCATGCCATAGCGCATGCCGAGCTGGACGATGGGGGTATGGTAGCCCTGGAAGGTCGCCTCGCGGATCACATCGCGCCACCACACCGCCATGATCCCCAATACGCACAGAACGCCGATGATCATCAGCGTCCAGCCATGGCCGTGCATATAGAGGACGGCGCCGCCGAACAGGAGGCCGGCGCCGATCGCGCCGAGGATCGGCCACGGGCTGGGATCGACCAGATGGTAGGGGTGCTTTGGTGCGGCGTGCGCGGCGTCTGCCGCGTGCATTTCGCTCATGGGTTCTGGCCTCGATGAATCAATTTACGGAACGCGCCGCTATCGCCGGGAGCGGTGCAGCTTGAGCGTCGGGAGGCGCCGCGCCCGCCGCCCGGAACATCATGTAGGACAAAGTGATCGCCCGCACCTCGCGCGTATTCGGATCGGCCAACAGATCGGGATCGACAAAGAACACCACCCCCATATCGACCCTCTCGCCGGCTCCCAGCGTCTGATTGCTGAAGCAGAAGCATTGAAGCTTGTCAAAATAGATCCCGACCTTGGCCGGACTGACGTTATAGACTGCGCGGGCGGCAACCGGCCCAGCACCGTGCTTCACCGCGCGAAAGAATGCCTGAGTCTCCGCCCCCGGATGCACCGGGACGGTCGCGTTCAGCGGCCCAAACTCCCAATCGAGGCCGGGCGCTGTCCGCGCGTCGAAGCTGACTTTCACCAGGGCACGGGAAACATCCTCGGGAGCTGCCTGTGCCCGCTGCGTCGTGCCGCCGAACCCGGTCGCGCCGCAGAAGATACGGTAGAGCGGCACCGAGGCGGAAGATAACCCGACCATGCCGGCGACGACCGCGTACAGGATCAGCGCGGTAGCGGCGTGGCGCCGCCGGCCGGAAGCTCCACCGGCTTTCACCGCGCTAGCCCCGGATCCGTACGAGTGTAATGACGTAGAACAGCGCCACCAGTGCCAGCAGCACGGCGACCAGTGCGCGATTTCGCGCGCGGATCGTCCGCTCGCGCTCGCTCTCCGCGTCGCCCATCGCGGTCACGGCCAACCCATCCGCACCAAGCCAGCACCGGTGCGATCGACGAGCAGCAGGCTGAAGATCAGCAGCAGATAAAGCAGCGAAAAAGTAAACATCTGTCGAGCGCTGCGGTCGCCCTCGTCCCGCCATACGCGGACCGCCGCAACGCTAAAGAGCGCACTCAGCACCAGTGCAGAGACCCCGTAGAACGCGCCGGTGATGCCCAGGACCCACGGCGTCACACTGACCGGCCACAGCACCAAAGTGTATAGCAGCATCTGGCGCTTGGTCTCGCCCGGACCGGCCACCACCGGCAACATCGGCACGCCGGCCTTGGCATAGTCATCGGCGCGATAAAGCGACAGCGCCCAGAAATGCGGCGGAGTCCAGAAAAAGACGATCGCGAACAACGCGATTGCCCCCCAGCCGATATCGCCGGTGACCGCCGCCCAGCCGATCAGCGGCGGAAAAGCGCCGGCCGCGCCGCCGATGACGATGTTCTGCGGCGTGCGCCGCTTGAGCCACATCGTATAAACAAAGACGTAAAAGCCAATTGTCAGCGCCAGCAACGCGGCAGCCACCGGGTTGACCGCCAGCGCCATCATCAGCACCGATCCGACCGCCAAAACGACGCCGAAACCGAGCGCCTCGCCAGGCATCATTCTTCCCGCCGGCAGCGGCCGGCCGGAAGTGCGGCGCATGATCGCGTCGATGTCGCGCTCATACCACATGTTGATCGCGCCGGCAGCGCCGGCGCCGACCGCAATGCACAGCACCGCCACCAGGGCGAGCACCGGGTGGAGATGCCCAGGTGCGGTGGCTAGCCCGACCAAGCCGGTAAATACCACCAGCGACATGACCCTAGGCTTTAGGATCTCAAGGTAGTCGCCTACCCCCGCAGTCGACGACCCCAAAAGACGTAGGTCAGCGGTCCGCCCGGTTTCGGACAATTCGGTCACGAAGACCCGCTCTCCCTACGAGACCACCGGCAGCTCGTCATAGCTGTGGAACGCCGGAGGCGAAGGCAGCCTCCACTCTAGCGTTGTGGCGCCCTCGCCCCAGTAATTGGCCCCCACCCGGCGGCCGAAGAACAGCGTGTGCAGCACGATGAAGACGAAGAACAGGGTCGAGGCATAGGAAATATACGACCCGATCGACGCGACGAAGTTCCAGCCGGCGAAGGCGTCGGGATAATCGGCGATCCGCCTAGGCATCCCCGCCAGTCCGAGGAAATGCATGGGGAAAAAGGTCAAGTTGACCCCGATAAAGGTGGTCCAGAAGTGGATCTTGCCAAAGGTCTCGTTATACTGGCTCCCGGACATCTTGCCGATCCAGTAATAGAAACCGGCAAAGATCGAGAAAACTGCGCCAAGCGACAGCACGTAATGAAAATGGGCAACGACGTAATAGGTGTTGTGCAAGGCGAAATCGACACCTGCGTTGGCCAGCACCACGCCGGTAACCCCACCGATCGTAAACAAGAAGATGAAGCCCATCGCCCACAGCATCGGCGTCTTGAACTCGATGGATCCGCCCCACATCGTTGCGATCCATGAGAAAATCTTGACCCCGGTCGGCACCGCGATGACCATCGTCGCCGCGGTGAAATAAGCGCGGGTGTCGATCGAGATCCCGGTCGTGAACATGTGATGCGCCCACACGACAAATCCGACCACCCCAATCGAGACCATGGCATAGACCATGCCGAGATAGCCGAAGATCGGCTTTTTCGAAAAGGTCGAGACCACTTGGCTGATCATGCCAAAGCCGGGCAGGATCAAGATGTAGACCTCGGGATGGCCGAAGAACCAGAACAGGTTCAAGAACAATAATGGATCGCCGCCGCCCGCCGGGTTGAAAAAGCTGGTGCCGAAATTGCGGTCCGTCAGCAGCATCGTGATCGCTCCGGCCAGCACCGGCAGCGATAACAGCAACAGGAAAGCGGTGACCAGGATCGACCATACGAAGAGCGGCATTTTATGCATGGTCATGCCGGGGGCGCGCATGTTGAAAATCGTGGTGATGAAGTTGATCGCCCCCATGATCGACGATGCGCCGGCCAAATGGATCGAAAAGATCAGCATGTCCATTGCCGGCCCGGGCGAACCGGCCGGACCCGAAAGCGGCGGGTAGAGCGTCCAGCCGACACCAGCGCCCTCGCCGACCATGGTCGACCCGATCAGCAGTGCAAAGGACGGCACCAGCAGCCAGAAGCTAATGTTGTTCATGCGTGGAAAGGCCATGTCGGGCGAGCCGATCATCAACGGCACGAACCAATTGCCGAAGCCGCCGATCATCGCCGGCATGACCGTGAAGAAGATCATGATCAGCCCGTGCGCGGTGATGATCACGTTGTAGATCTGATGATCCTCGATGAAGTGATTGTTGGGGTGCATCAGCTGGAAGCGCATAACCACCGACAAGGTGCCGCCGACCACCCCGGCAATAATCGCAAACATCAGATAGAGGGTGCCGATGTCCTTATGGTTAGTCGAGAACAGCCAGCGGGTGAAGAACCCTGGCCGGTGATCGTCGTGAGCATGCGTACCATAGCCGTAACCGCCGGAAGTGTGCGCCTCGCGGTCATAAGTCATCCTCGAACCCTCTCGCTGTCAGTTGCCGGCTGGAACCGAGACGGCGGCGACGCGCATCGCATCTTCAGCCGGCTGATTATGTGCAAACTTTTTCTGAGCCCCGACCAGCCACCGCTGGAACGCATCCTTCTGCATAGCGACTATCTTGATCGGCATGAAGGCGTGGTTGACGCCGCAAATCTGGTTGCACTCACCGTAATAGGTGCCCTCGCGGTCGACGTTGAACCAGCTCTCGTTGACCCGACCGATGATCGCATATTCCTGGACGCCGAAGGATGGAATGAACCAGCTGTGGATAACGTCGGTGCTGGTCACCAGGACGCGTATGTTTGTGTGGATCGGCACGACGAGCGGGTTGTTGACGTCGAGCAATCGCAGTTGGCCCGGCTTCAGATCGGCTTGCTGAATGATGTTGCTATCGAAGGCCAGCCCCTTCTGGTCGGGATATTCATAGGACCAATACCATTGATGTCCGGTCACCTTGATCGTCATGTCCGGGTTCGGGATCCGATCCATATAATACATCAGCTTGAAGGACGGGATCGCGATCATCACCAGGATAAGCACCGGGATGATGGTCCACAGCATCTCGATCACGGTGTTGTGCGAGGTGCGCGAGGGCACCGGATTGCGCCGGTGGTCGAAGCGGACGATCACGTAGAGCAGCAGCGCCATGACGAAGCCGGAGATCAAAAAGATGATCACCAGCAACTCGTTGTGAAACGCGTTGAGCCGGTCCTTGACCGGGGTGGCCGGGGGCTGCATGCCCATTTCCCAGGGCCGCGGCTGCGCCGCCCAAGCAACGGCGGCGAGCGCTCCGGTTGCGATCACTGCAAGCGCTAGCACGACCAGCGCTCGGGTCACCCGCTTTCTCGTCAGCAACCTCGTCAACCGCACCATGCCTCTGCCGCCTCTGATCGGTCCCGTATGCTCATCGGGCAGCCCACAGCGGTTGTTCCGCGAAGGACGGTCCGAGCGGCGCCATCCTGCCTCGTGCCGCTCGATCCCCGCCGCATTGCGCCGGCCTCGGCCGCGTCCGGCGAAGGCGCAGGAGCGTACACCATCGTCCGCGCCGGTCACAACCGGCCCAACCCATTGCGTCAAGCCGCCGCAGGCGTTTGCGATTACCAGGCGTAGGTGCCGCGGCGGCCTCACCGAGACGGCAATCGCGACTTCCGTTCGCTGCTGACGGCGACCATATTGTAGGCCGGCACCGAGGGAGCTGCGAATGACCGATCTCGCCGTCAGTGACGAATTGTTTTTCGAGCGCACCGGCATGGATCCCGGCCGGGTAGAGGCGATCGTCGCCCAAGCACTGGCCGGGATGGACGACGGCGAGCTGTTTCTCGAATACAGCCAATCCGAAAGCTTGGCGCTCGATGACGGCCGGATCAAGAGCGCCAGCTTTGACACAACCCAGGGATTCGGGCTGCGCGCCGTGGCCGGCGAAGCCGCGGGATACGCTCATGCCTCCGACCTCTCCGAAGCGGCGATCCGCCGCGCCGCGGCGACGGTGCGCGCGGTAGCCAGCGGCTATTCCGGGGTAATGGAGGGGCCGCCTCCGGGCACCAATCGCACCCTCTATACCGATGTGAACCCGCTCGGCCTCGTTGAGCTCGGCGCCAAGACCCGCCTGTTGGCCGAGATCGACGCTTATGCACGCAGCCGCGATCCGCGGGTCAAGCAGGTCATGGCGTCGTTGAGCGGCATGTGGCAGGCGGTTCAGATCATCCGCGGCGATGGCCGCCGCGTTGCCGATATCCGCCCGCTGGTGCGCTTGGGCGTCGCGGTCGTCGTCGGCGACGGCGACCGCATGGAAACCGGCTCTTCGGGCGCGGGCGGCCGTCTCGCCTATGAGCGTTATCTTGATCCCCTACACTGGAAGGAGCAGGTCGACGAGGCCCTGCGCCAGGCATTGGTAAATCTCGGCGCGGTGCCGGCGCCGGCCGGAGAGATGACCGTCGTTCTCGGGCCGGGCTGGCCAGGGGTAATGCTGCACGAGGCGATCGGGCACGGGCTAGAGGGCGATTTCAATCGCAAGAAGACCTCAGCTTTTTCCGGGATGATCGGCGAGCGCGTCGCCACCAAGGGGGTGACGGTGGTCGATGACGGGACCTTGCCCGACCGGCGCGGCTCGCTGACAGTCGACGACGAGGGGACACCGACCAACTGCACCACCCTGATCGAGGACGGAATCCTCAAAGGGTACATGCAGGACCGGATGAACGCGCGTTTGCTTGGCGCCGCACCGACCGGCAACGGCAGGCGCCAGAGCTTCGCCCACGCCCCGATGCCGCGGATGACGAACACCTACATGTTGGCCGGCAGCCTGGATCCACAGGAGATCATAGCCTCGGTGCCGCGCGGCCTCTATGCGGTCAATTTCGGCGGCGGTCAGGTCGACATCACCTCGGGCAAGTTCGTGTTTTCAGCCTCCGAGGCCTATCTGATCGAGAACGGCAAGATCGGCCCCGCGGTCAAAGGCGCCACGCTGATCGGCAACGGTCCCGATGCCTTGACCAAAGTCACCATGATCGGCAACGACCTCGCCCTCGACCACGGGATCGGCACCTGTGGCAAGGATGGGCAGAGCGTTCCGGTCGGCGTCGGCCAGCCGACCTTGCGAATGGATGGCTTGACGGTCGGCGGCACCAGCGCGTAAGGCCGGCCGTCGGGCCACGGCGACATCCGGGGGCGGCTTCTGGGGGGATCATGCGGTTTTGCGGCCGTGGACGCATGCTAGCGCTCGCCGCTCTCGCAGCGGCGGCGTCGCCCCTCAACCACGCATCAGCCTGCACCGACCTGGACCAAGCGCGCTCGACTCGCTGGTCGCTGGCAACCGAGCACGGCGTTTCCTGGCTGGTGACGCCGTGCGGCGAGGCCTTTTTCAGCCTCGGCGTCAATGCCCTCGACGGCGGCTATCCATATCGCGAACAGAACGGCAAAGTCTATTATAGCTGGACGGCGTTCGCTCCAACTCAAGAAGCGTGGGTCGAGGCGACCCGGCAACGTCTCTCCGCCTGGGGGTTCAACAGTGCAGGGGGCTGGGCGTTGCCGCCGCAGCAGCTGCGCCTGCCAACCATCGTCAATCTCGAACTAGGCCGCAACGCGCGGTTTCACTGGTTCGACCCGTTCGCGCCCGAGACCGAGACGCAGATGATGGCGCTCGCCCGCGAACTCGTCGCCCCCTACCGCAACACCCCATTTCGCATCGGCTATTTCTCCGACAACGAGGTTGGCTGGTGGGCCGGGGCGCTGTTCGTTTTCTATTCAATGAAACCGGCCGATTCTGTAACGAAGCAGCGCTGGGTCGAAACATTGCAGCACCAGTATGGCGGCGACTGGGCTCACTTTATCGCTGATTTTATGCCGCCGCCGGGCGTCAACTCATGGGCGAAGCTGCTCGGTGCGACCGGGATGACGCGGATGCGGCCCGGCGGCGCCGGGATCCATGTCGTGCGCGAGTGGTGCGGCATCGTGGCGCGCCATTACTATGCGATGGCGGCGCGCGCGATCAGGGCCGCCGATCCCGACGCGCTCTATTTTGGCGACCGGCTGCCGATCTACTACGATCCGGCGGCGGTGCGGGCGATGGCGCCCTATGTCGATGCGATCGCGACCAACTACAATGTCGACAGCAGCGACGGCTGGATCGCCGACTACTTTTTCGATGGGATGCGCAAATTGTCGAGAGGCAAGCCGGTGCTGGTCTCCGAGTGGTTTTTCGCGGCAAAGAATAATCGCACCGGCAACCTCAACAACGGCCATCTGATGACCGTCGATACCCAGGCCGAGCGGGCCGCAGGTGCGGCGGCGGCGACCGAGAACCTCGCGGCAATCCCGGAGGTCGTCGGCGCCCATTGGTTCCAGTATTACGACCATCCGAAGGGCGGACGCCCCGATGGCGAGGACTACGATTTCGGACTGGTCGACATCAACGATGAACCCTATCGGCGGCTGACCACGGCGCTGGCGATCGCCAATCGCCGCGCCTACGAAATTCACAGCGAAGCGACGATTCGGACACCCGGGGTGGGGGTGTTCACTATTCCGCGAGCCGAGGTTCAGCTACGCAACCGTTCTCTCTCGGATTGGCCGAAGCCGGCGAGCCTGGTCCCGAGGTTGACGGCGTCGCCGGGGGCCGTCGAATTCGGCGAGGCCTATCTGTCGTGGAGCCAGCGCGGCCTCCAGCTGGCGACGATCGGCCAGGACTATTTCGACATCGATCTGTTGGCCTATGACGGTCAGTTCCCGCTCAGCGAAGCCTATCGGGTCGAATTGGGCATCGATCTCGGCGACGGGCCGCGGCGCTTCACGCTGTTTTTTATCCCGCCGCGCACCAAGATCCACGATTATCCGGAGATGGCCGCTGAGCTCTGCGCCGGAGCCGCAACTCGGGCGATCGACCAGGGCTGCACCCCAGTAGCCGGCGCGGAAGCCGTCTATTTCGGCGCCGACCAGCCGCGCATCACTGCCGAGACGCTGATCCCCTGGTCGGCGCTGGGGGTGGCGTCGGCGAGCGCGGGGACGCCGCTGCGCGTCGAGATTGCCGTCACCTCGTGGGACCGGGACCGCTGGATGTCGCTGTCGGGGCGCGATCCCGCGGCGGCAATGCGCGATCCCGCCGGCTGGAGACGAGCGCGCCTCGGCGACGGCCCGCAAATGATCGAGAGCTCGCCGCCGACGGCGGTGCGGGCACACGGTTGATGCGCCGGCGGATCTGCGGTTGGCGTGAGTGCAACGGCGGTCGGGTTTCAGTTCGGCGCAGCGCAACGAGCAATGAGGCCCAGCAATGGCGACGCATTTCCCCGACGGATTTCTGTGGGGCGCCTCGACGGCGGCCTACCAGATCGAGGGCGCGGTCAGGGAGGACGGGCGCGGGCCGTCGATCTGGGATACGTTCAGCCATCTGCCGGGGAAGATTCTCGGCGGCGACAGCGGCGATATTGCCTGCGACCATTACCATCGCTGGCCGCAGGATGTAGCGCTGATGCGCGAACTCGGCCTCGGCGCCTATCGTTTGTCTACGTCTTGGCCACGCATCCTCCCCGAGGGTCGCGGCCGGATAAACGCCAAGGGGTTGGAATTCTACGATCGGCTTGTCGATGGCGTGCTCGGAGCCGGCATAGAGCCGTGGGTCTGCCTCTACCATTGGGACTTGCCACAGGCGCTTGAAGATCGCGGCGGCTGGCAAAACCGCGACACCGCATCCTGGTTTGCCGAGTACGCACATCTGACGGTGCGGCGGCTGGGAGACCGGGTCAAGCACTGGGCAACGTTCAACGAGCCCAACTGTGCTTGCGTGAAGGGCTATGGCGACGGCGAGCACGCGCCGGGCATTCGCGGCCGCGTTAGCGCGCTGACCGCAATCCACGTCATGAATATTGCGCACGGGTTAGGTATTGCCGCGATGCGCTCGGAGCGCGCGGACCTGCTGCTAGGCAACATCTTTAATTTTCATCCCTATGAGCCGGCTGACGACCGCGAGGAAGACGAGATCGCAACCTTGATGCTCGACGCCCTATGGAACCGCTCGTTTCCCGACGCGCAGATGCTCGGGCATTATCCCGAGCCCCTCGCCGCTGAGATGGTTGAGCCGTTGGTCCAGCCCGGCGACCTTGAGATCATTCAGCAGAAGCTCGATTATTTCGCCTTCAACCACTACACGCGATCGCGGGTGCGCCGTAATCCCGACCATCCGTTTGAGGTCGGCACCCTGCCGCCGCCATCCGGTACGCCGGTCACCGAGATGGGCTGGGAGATCGCACCCGACGCCTTTCGCGCGGTGATGATCGAGGTCAAAGAGCGCTATAGCGGCGACTTGCCGATCTACATCCTCGAAAACGGCGCCGCCTTCCCCGATCAGGTGGAGCAGGACGGGCGCATCCGGGACGAGCAGCGCATCAGCTATTTGCGGGGCTATTTGGGCGCCGTGCTCGACGCGATCGAAGCTGGGGTTCCGGTGCAGCGGCTATTTCGTCTGGTCGTTGATCGACAATTTCGAATGGAGGTTCGGCTACAGCAAACGCTTCGGCCTGGTCCATGTCGATTATGAGACGCTTGAACGCCACCCCAAGGATTCATTCCACTTCTATGCCGAACTCGCGGGGGGAGCGGGCCTGGAACGGGAGTAGGAATAGCCTCCTAATATGCGTAATCGGTGAAGACAGGGTCGATCGCGCCGTGCCAGCGGGTGCGGAAGTCGTCAAGCAATTCTTCGGCCGGAGTGCGGCCGGAACCGGCGATCGCGAACAGCGGGTCGAGATAATGAGTTTCGTCCTCGCCGAAGGCGCTGCGGCGAGCGCGGCGGTGCAACCCTTCGCGGGCGATGTCCAGCACTTCGAGCGCCACATCGCGTAAGGCGCGGGTGCGCAGCGGCGTCGTCAATGCCAGCCGCGGCACGTCGCGGCGCATCGCCTCGCGCTCCTCCGCGGTCCAGTCGGCGACGAGGTCGTGGGCGGCGTCGAGCGAGGTCGAATCGTACAGAATCCCGACCCACAAGGCCGGCAGCGCGCACAGCCGCCGCCACGGCCCGCCATCGGCGCCGCGCATTTCGAGAAAAGTCTTGAGCCGTACCTCGGGGAAGGCAGTCGTCAGGTGGTCGATCCAGTCTCCCAATCGCGGGATTTCGCCGGGCAGGGCCGGCAGCCGCCCGGCCATGAAATCGCGGAACGACTGACCGCTTGCATCGATGTAGCGGCCGTCGCGGTAGACGAAATACATCGGCACGTCGAGCATGTAGTCGACGTAGCGCTCGAACCCGAAACCTGGCTCGAAAACAAACGGCAGGGTGCCGCAGCGGTCGGGGTCGGTGTCAGTCCAGATATGACTGCGATGGCTCAGCAGACCCGACGGCTTGCCCTCGACAAACGGCGAGTTGGCGAACAGCGCCACCGCCACCGGCTGCAATGCCAAGCTTACCCGGAACTTTTTGACCATGTCGGCTTCGGACTGGTAGTCGAGGTTGGTCTGCACCGTGCAGGTGCGCAGCATCATGTCGAGGCCGAGCCGCCCCTTTTTCGGCATGTAGTCGCGCATGATCCGGTAGCGCGCCTTGGGCATCCACGAAATGTCTTCGCGGCGCCATTTAGGGTCGAAGCCGAGCCCGAGCATGCCGAGCCCGAGTTCGTCGCAAACCTCGCGCACCTGGCGCAGATGCTCGTGCACCTCGTCGCAGGTCTGATGCACGGTTTCGAGCGGCGCGCCGCTCAATTCGAACTGGCCGCCGGGTTCCAGGGTGATCGAACATTGGGCGTCGTTAGACAGCGCGATCGTGTTGCCGTTTTCGACGACGGGTTTCCAGCCGAAGCGGGTCATTCCCTGCAGCAATGCGGCGATGCCGTCCGGCCCTTCATAGGGCACACGGCGCAGATCGGAGCGGCGGAAGACGAATTTCTCGTGCTCGGTCCCGACCCGCCATGCCGCCGGCGGCTTCGACCCGGAATTCGAGGTACTCGACGAGCTGTCGCTTGTCGGTGATCGGGTCTCCCGGCGTGCTCGGCGTGGTTGTCATACTCGGCGGAACTCCCTGGACATTTGGGCCGGAGGGTTGGCAGCAGTTCGTTGCCCGCCAAACGACAAGCGCTCACTCGCCGCGGACGCGGCGCCAATCGCCGGCGATCGCTTGCAACACCGCCAACGCCGCGAGGGCAGCCGTATCGGCGCGCAACACCCTGGGCCCGAGCCCGACGCGAGTAACAAAGGAGAGTTTCCCCAGAGCGTCAAGCTCCGTCTCGGCGAACCCGCCTTCAGGGCCGGTCAGCAGCGCCATCGGCCCGGCGCCGAGCCGCGCAACGGCCGCGCCGATCGGTTCGCCGCCGCCGGTCTCGTCACAGACGATCAGTCGCCGTTCCGGCTGCCAGCTGCCGAGCACGCGATCGAGCGCTTGCGGTTCGTGCAATTCAGGCACCGAGAGCCGCTCGCTCTGTTCGGCGGCCGCGATCGCGTGGGCGCGCAGACGTTCTAGACTGAGGCGCTCGGTTTGGGTCCGCTGCGTCCACACCGGCAGCAACGCCCCGACGCCGAGTTCGGTCGCCTTCTCGATCAACCAATCCAGATGGGCCCGCTTAATTGGCGCGAACAAGAGCCAGAGATCCCACTCGGCCTCGGCGGGCCGGATCAGGCGGTCGACCATGAGCCGCCCGCGGTCCCGCGAGATGTCGGCGATACTGCAGAGCCATTCGCCGTCCGTCGCATTGAACGCTGCCACCACAGCGCCGGCCCCGAGGCGCAGCACCGTGCGCAGGTGATGTGCCTGTCCCGGCGCGAGTTCGACTGACCCGCCGGGTGCGAATGGTTCTGCAACGTAAAGCCGCGCTTTAGGGCGCTCAATCATGCCGAGATCCTCGAATCGCGTCGTTTCGACAGCTAGATTAGGTTCTGGGTTAAGAAAATGATCATGCACTTGTCTCCCCCAGGTCCGCATGCCCCTCACCCTTACCCTCTCCCCGCCTGCGGGGAGAGTGAGGGACCCGCGCAGCGGGAGGGTGAGGGGCATGCGGCAATAGGTGCTGATCCGAGCGATATTCGCCCAGGCGATTGGGTCGAGCGCTTCTTGCCGGCGGGAGCCCGGCCTTATGCTCGACTAGCCCGGCTTGACCGCCCGATCGGGACGTGGCTGCTGCTGTTTCCGGGTTGGTGGGGGATCGCGCTCGCCGCGCCGCAATGGCCCGACCTGCCGTTGATGGCGCTATTCGCGCTCGGCGCCGTGGTCATGCGCGGGGCCGGTTGCACCCTGAACGACATCGCCGACCGCCACTATGACGGACGGGTGGCGCGCACCCGATTGCGGCCATTGCCGAGCGGTGCCGTGACCGTGCGTCAGGCGGTGGGGTTTCTGCTGCTTCAATTGGGGATCGGAGCGGCGGTGCTGTTCAGCCTCAATCACGCCAGCGTCATCCTTGGCATCGCCGTGTTGGGGCTGATCGGCAGCTATCCGTTCATGAAGCGGGTTACGTATTGGCCGCAGGTGTTTCTCGGCCTTAATTTCAATTGGGGGGCGCTGGTTGGCTGGACCGCGGTCGCCGGGACGCTCGGCCGGCCGGCGCTGCTGCTCTATCTCGGTGGAGTTTTCTGGACCATCGGCTACGACACGATCTACGCGCATCAGGACAAGGAGGATGACGCGCTGATCGGCGTCAAATCCTCGGCCTTGGCGCTTGGACAGCACACTCGCCCCGGGCTCTTCATCTTTTATGCCGCCGCTGTGCTGTTGTGGGGCATGGCAGGATGGGTGGTCGGGCTTGGCGGATTGTTCTGGGTCGGGCTCGCCGCCGCGACGGTGCAGCTTCTCTGGCAGGCGGCGCGCGTCGATATCGACCGACCGGCCGATTGCCTTGCCAAATTCCGCTCGAACCGCGTGGTCGGCTGGCTGATGCTCGCCGGGATCGTTGCCGGTCACCTGATCTGAGCTCTCCTTTGGATCCGGCCCTTTTCGTCCGCCGTAACACCGCGGTCGCAGCGCCGCCGCTGGTACCCGAGATCCGGCTCCATCTGGCGACCGAGGTTACCCCGATCTGGCAGGCGAGCGAAGAAAGCCTGGCACGCGGCGGCGTGCCCCCGCCGTTTTGGGCATTCGCCTGGGCCGGTGGCCAGGCACTCGCCCGCTACCTACTCGATAGTCCAGAGACGGTCGCCGGGCGCTTTGTGTTCGATTTCGGCTCCGGTTCAGGGCTGGTCGCGATCGCCGCGGCCAAATCCGGCGCCCGCTCCGTGCTTGCGGCCGAGATCGACCATCTCGGAGCGGCCGCAATCGCCGCCAATGCCGCGCTGAACGATGTCGTTGTGGAGGTAATGACTACGGATGCGATCGACGCCTCGGACCCTCGCTGGCAGGTCGTTACTGCCGGCGATGTTTGCTACGAGCGCGATATGGCACATCGCGCCATACCATGGCTGCGGGCGCTGGCGGGGGACGGTTGTCTTGTGCTGCTCAGCGATCCCGGGCGCGCCTATCTGCCAACGGAGGGCCTGCTCCGGCTTGCCTCCTATACCGTGCCGACAAGCCGAGAGCTCGAAGATAGTGCGACCCGCGAGGGTGTAGTTTGGCGGATCTTGCCGCCCTGAAGCACGCTCGTCAACCGGCTCCGCTGCACCCATATAGCGCGGCATGCCCTATGCGAGCCTGCGCGACTTTATCGACCGGCTTGAGATGAGCGGGCGGCTGGCGCGGGTCGCGGCGCCGGTCTCGCCGCATCTCGAAATGACCGAGATCCAGACGCGGCTGTTGGCCGAGGGCGGACCGGCGGTGCTGTTCGAGAATGTGACGGGCGAAGACGGCGGAAAATATTCGATGCCGGTCCTGGTCAATTTGTTCGGCACAGTCGAGCGCGTCGCCTGGGGCATGGACCGCGAGCCGAGCGGCCTGCGCGAAGTCGGCGAGACGCTCGCCTTTCTAAAGCAGCCCGAACCGCCCGGCGGCTGGCGCGAGGCGGTCGAGCTGCTGCCGCTGTTGCGCACGGTTATGGCGATGCGGCCGCGCACCGTAGGCGCCGCGCCGTGCCAGGAGATCGTATTGCGTGGGGCCGAGATCGACCTTGCCGCACTGCCGATCCAGACCTGCTGGCCGGGCGAGCCGGCGCCGCTGATCACCTGGCCGTTGGTGGTGACCAAGGGGCCGGGCGAGCGCCGCGAAGACGGCTTCAACCTCGGCATCTACCGCATGCAGGTGACCGGCCGCGACACCACCTTGATGCGCTGGCTCAAGCATCGCGGCGGCGCGCAGCATCATCAGCGCTGGAGCGCAGAGCGGCGCGAGCCGTTGCCGGCGGCCGCGGTCATCGGCGCCGATCCCGGCACGATCCTCGCCGCGGTGACGCCGGTCCCCGACACATTGTCGGAATACCAGTTCGCCGGGCTATTGCGCGGCCGCAAGGTCGAGCTGGTCGACTGCAAGACCGTGCCGCTTGAAAGTGCCGGCGCAGGCCGAAATCGTGCTCGAAGGCCATGTCTCGCTCGACGAATACGGCGACGAGGGCCCGTATGGCGACCACACCGGCTATTACAATTCGGTCGAGCGTTTCCCGGTCTTCCGCCTGTCGGCGATCACGATGCGGCAGAACCCGATCTATCTGTCGACCTATACCGGCCGCCCGCCCGACGAACCCTCGATCCTCGGCGAGGCGCTGAACGAAGTCTTCATCCCGCTGTTGCAGCAGCAATTCCCTGAGATCGTCGATTTCTGGCTGCCGCCCGAGGGCTGCTCCTACCGCATCGCGGTGGTGGCGATCCGCAAGGCCTATCCCGGCCACGCCAAGCGCGTGATGATGGGGATCTGGTCGTTCCTGCGCCAGTTCATGTACACAAAATTCGTCATCGTCGTCGATGACGACATCGACGCGCGCGACTGGAAGGATGTGATGTGGGCGGTCTCGACCCGCATGGACCCGGTGCGCGACGTGACCCTGATCGACAACACCCCGATCGACTATCTCGACTTCGCCTCGCCCGAATCCGGGCTGGGAGGCAAGATCGGCCTCGACGCGACCGGCAAATTGCCGCCCGAGACCCGGCGCGAATGGGGCCGCCGATCCGCATGGCCGAGGCGGTCGTCGCGGAGGTGACGAGCAAATGGGCGAGTTACGGGCTGCCCGGCTCCGGCAAGCCAATCTGGAAATAAGCTAAACGACAAAAAAAGGACATTTGAAGATGACAGGGCAAAGGGTCCACGGGCGAGATCTAAGTCGCAAATATGGCATCGGTGCAAAGCAGTCACGCTACCGTGAAACTGGAGATTTCTACGAATGCTTAACGAAGTTTCCGGCAGCTCTGTGGGATCCTGATGGTAACGTTTTGTTCGAGACGAAGGAGCATTACAATCGCTCTCCGTATCTCCAGATTGGGGTTAAGCTCCACGTACCGGGAGGTATTGGAGCAATGCCCAGCTATAGGCGTGTTAAGGAAAAGAGATGACGCGATCATCTATCAATGACTGTCTCTCGGAGCTGCGATGATAAAAAAATGTGAAAACGCAATCGACCTGCTGCACGATCTGATCGGGCGCGCCCGCCGCGCCGGCGCTGACGCCGCCGATGCGGTGCTGTTCGAGGGCACCTCACTGTCGCATGGCCGCCGTCTCGGGAAGACCGAGAAGCTCGAGCGCTCCGAGGGCCAGAACCTCGGCCTGCGGGTCTTCATCGGGCGGCAGCAGGCGATCGTGTCGTCGAGTGACCGGTCGCCGAAGGCGCTCGGCGAACTCGTCGAGCGCGCCGTGGCGATGGCCAAAACCGTGCCCGAGGACCCCTATTGCGGCATCGCCGAACCCGACGAGATCGCCCGCGACTGGCCCGCACTCGACATGTTCGACCCCGAGGAGCCCAGCGCCGAGGCATTGATCGAACGCGCTCGCGCGGCCGAGGAGGCCGCCCTCGCGGTCGAAGGTGTGACCAATTCCGAGGGTGCGGAGGCCGGGTGGGGCTGCTCCGCGATAGCGCTGGTCGCTTCGAACGGGTTCGCCGGGACGTACCGAGGTTCGAGCCACGGGGTCAGCGCGTCGGTCATCGGCGGCACCGGCACCGGCATGGAGCGCGACTATGATTATTCCAGCGCGGTCTATGCCGCTGATCTGCGCGACCCGGCCGAGATCGGCAAGAGCGCCGGGGAGCGCGCGGTCAAGCGGCTCGGCGCTAGGAAGATGCCGACCTGCCGTTGCCCGGTGGTGTTCGATCCACGGGTCGCGCGCAGTTTCATCTCGCATTTGCTAGGTGCCATCTCGGGCCCGTCGATTGCCCGCGGCACCAGCTTTTTGAAGGACCGGCTCGGCGAACGCATCTTTCCCGCAGCGATCGCCATCATCGACGACCCACACCGACGGCGCGGCCTGCGCTCGAAGCCGTTCGATGGGGAGGGCATCGCCAACCATCGCCGCGCGATTGTCGAGAAAGGCGTGCTCACGACTTGGCTGTTGGATTTGCGGTCGGCCCGGCAATTGGGCCTCAAGACCACCGGGCACGCCGCGCGAGGCACTTCCTCGCCGCCCGGGCCTTCCGCCACCAATGTGTGGATCGAGCCCGGCGCGGTGAGCCCGCAAGCGCTGATATCAGACATCGAGAGCGGCTTTTATGTGACCGAGATGATGGGGATGGGGGTCAACGGCGTCACCGGCGACTACAGCCGGGGCGCCGCTGGCTTTTGGATCGACAAGGGCGAGATCGCCTTTCCGGTCAGCGAGATGACCGTCGCCGGCAATTTGAAGGAGATCTTCGCCCGCCTCGTCGTTGCCGACGATCTCGAATTCAAGGCCGGGATGGACGCCCCGACCCTGCGCGTCGACGACCTGACCGTCGCCGGCGCCTGACCCGGCTTCTTCGCCGACCTAGAGAGACGAGGAGGTTCGAACGAGTCGAATCGGTGGGCATTAATAAATGAATTTGGTGTTTACCATATCTCCATTTGACATGCTATCAATTTTGGCTAAATTTCGTTGGAAATCGGCGGGCGAGAGCCGACCTTTTAATGCGCTTAGTTAATATCGGCTGTGTTCGTCCACCTCTTTGTGTTGAGCAAAGCAGAGTGGCGCGTTTTTGCTGGTCGCCGCGAGGGAAGATGGCAAGATGATCGGAACTAAGATAACCCGAAAGCTCAGGGCCGGCGCGCTCGCTGCCGCAATCGTTGCGGGGGTCGCCGTCAGCAGCGATACGGCGTTCGCCTTGCCGACGACGTGGGTCTTGCAAGGCGCCGAGCTCGACGATGGCGGCACCGTTTCCGGCAAGTTCACGATCGGACCCTACGGCTATCTGATCGCGCCGATTGCCGTCACCACCAGAACCGGCACCTTGCTCGGTGGGTTTTCGTATGCGCCGCCCCACCCTCTGACATCGTGCCAAACACACCGCCCCCCTTCGGCGTCGACTTCTTTTCGCCGTCGTACAATCTGGATCTGCACATCGTTTTCCAGAACTCGCTAGAATTGAGCGGACCGGACCCGATCGTTCTGGCCTTATCCTATGAATGTGCGGCTTTTACCTGCCCCGGGCCGGACACCGGCAATCCCGGCGCGGACACCCGGTTTTTTACCGCCGGCGAAGTCGTCGCAGCACCGGAGCCGGCCAGTTTCAGCCTGCTTGCCCTCGGCGTCGGCGCCATCGGGATAATCGCCCTCCGTCGCCGACGCGTCAGCGCGCACGCCTAGGTCGACGTATCGGAGACCGAGGCGGCGACGCCAAGACACGCTCTGAACCTGCGCTTGCGCCGCCTCCCATCTGAGCCACTTTCGGATGGGCGAGCAAATCGATTCCCCTTTGTAACTGCTCCGTTGCACATTACCGCACGTGGGCCGCTTTGCCTGTTGCCGAGCCGGCTTTAATATCCGTGCCGGGCGGGGCGAAATCGGATAGGATCGGTGCCGGATTCAAACAGCAGCGCCGGGTCCGGCGCGGCGCTTCGGCAGAGGAGCAGGGAAATGGGCGAGATTCTTGGTCTTGGCTGCACCCACTATCCGGGGCTGACGGTCCCCGACGAGCAGCTGCCGTCGCTGTTTCACCGTCTGCTGACTGCACCCAATGTGCCCGAGCATTACAAGAACCCGGCCAACTGGCCGGCCGAGTTGGTCGCCGAGCTCGGCAATGACGAGGGGTTTTCCTCGGCCCAGCGCTACAGCGCCCGGATGGCCGAGGGCTTCCGGGCCGTGCGAAAGTCGCTCGACGCGTTCAGTCCGGATGTCGTGCTGGTGTGGGGCGACGACCAGTACGAGAATTTCCGCGAGGACATCATCCCGGCCTTCTGCCTGCTCGGCTATGACGACGACTTCGCGGTCCAGCCATGGAAAAACGGCAATGGCGGCCGCACCAATCGTTGGGGCGAGCCGGGCGATTGGGCGTTGAAGCTACACGGCCACCGCGAGGCGGCCAAACACCTCGCCACCGGGCTGATCGAGCGCGGCGTCGACATGGCCTATGCCTATAAGCCGCTGCACCATCCGCTGGCGCACGCCTTTACCAACACCTTCCTCTATCTCGATTGGGACCGGAAGGGCTTCCCCTATCCGGTCGTGCCGTTCGCGATCAATTGCTACGGCAGCAACCTGTTGCACGCCAAGGGTGGTACCGCGGCGTTGTTTATGCCGCCGCGCGATCCATCGATCGCCGGCGATCCGCCCTCGCCCCATCCCTGGCGCTGCATGGAGGTCGGCAAGGCGGTGGCTGAGACCTTCGCGGATTCGCCGTGGCGGGTAGCGGTGATCGCGTCGTCGAGCTGGTCACATTGCTTTCTGTCGCCGACCAACGGCTATATGTGGCCCGACCAAAAGGCTGACCGGCTGCTGTTCGACGCGCTGTCACAGCGCGATTACGACACTTGGCGCAAGCGCCCGTTGAAGGCGATGGAGCAGGCCGGGCAGCACGAAATGCTGAACTGGTGCGCGCTAATGGGGGCGATGGAAAAGCTCGACCGGAAACCGGTCGTGCACGATTACATCGAGACGCACATCTTTGCGTCGGATAAGTGCTTCGTCTCCTACCCGGCGTAAGGTCGCGGGGCGGCGGCCGGGCGGGCAAGCCTCTGCCGGACGCCGCCGCCCTTGCCAAGGGCGGTCCCCGTCTTTAACACTGCCGGCGGGGACCCATGTTCGGAAAGCCGCCGATCCTTGAGGAGGGCGCGTGCACTGCCGCGCTGGTATGGCGCTTGGCGCGCGATTTCATGCGCCCGCATTTGCCACGGGTCGCACTCGCGTTCTTGCTGATGGGGCTGGCGGCCGGCAGCACGGCGTTGCGCGCGTGGCTGATGCAACCTGTTCTCGACCGCATCTTTGTTGGGCGTGACGGCTCGCTTCTGCTACTGATCGCCGGCGGCGCTCTGGCTATCGCCGTCGTCAAAGGTCTTGCCGATTACGGCGAGGCGGTGCTGATGAACCGCGTCGGCCAGCGCGTCATCGCCGATGTGCAGATCGCGCTGTTCACCCGGCTGATGCGCGCCGATCTCGCCTATTTTCACGCGCATCCGAGCGGGACCTTGATCTCGCGGTTTACCAGCGACGCCGTGCTGCTGCGCAACGCCGCGGCGAACGTTCTAGGCGCAATCGGCAAGGATGCGCTGACCGTGGTGTTCCTGGTCGGGGTCATGTTCTATCAGGACTGGCTGTTGGCATTGGTCTCGTTCTTCGTCTTCCCGGTGGCGATCCGTCCGATCGTTGGCATCGGCCGTCGCATGCGCCGGGTTTCGGCCAACACGCAGGCCGAGATTGGCCAGCTGACGACGTTACTGAGCCAGACCTTTCAGGGCGCCCGCCTGGTCAAGGCCTATGGGATGGAGGATTACGAGGAGCGGCGCGCCGCCGGCCTGTTCGAACGGCTGTTCTCGCTGATCGACCGGGCAACACGGACGCGCTCACGCGCCTCGCCGATGATGGAGACGTTGGGCGGCGCAGCAATCGCGATCGTCATCCTTTATGGCGGTCATCAGGTCATCGTCGGGACCCGGACGCCGGGCGCGTTCTTCTCGTTCATCACCGCGCTGCTGCTCGCCTATCAGCCGTTGAAGAGCCTCGCCAATCTGAACGCCTCGCTGCAGGAAGGCCTCGCCGCGGCCCAACGGATCTTTCAGGTGCTCGACGTCGAGCCGACAATTCGCGATACGCCTGCGGCTCGGCCGCTATGCGTTGCCGGCGGCGAAATCCGCTTCGACCGGGTGCGCTTTGGTTATGCCCCCGGAGCGGTTGCTCTCGACGATGTCTCGCTGACCGTCCCGGCCGGGCGTACGGTCGCGTTGGTTGGCGCATCGGGGGCAGGCAAATCGACCATCCTCAACCTGATTCCCCGTTTTTTCGATGTCGAGGAAGGCAGCATCGCGATCGATGGGCAGGATATCCGCAGCGTAACCTTGGCCTCGTTGCGCGGTGCGGTAGCGCTCGTCGCCCAGGAGGTCACGCTGTTCGACGACACCCTGCGGGCCAACATCGCCTATGGGCGGTTCGGCGCCGCAGCGGCCGAAATCGAGGCGGCGGCGCGCGCCGCCGGCGCTGACGAGTTTATCCGCGAGCTGCCGAACGGCTACGACACGCAGGTCGGGGAGCATGGTGTGCGCCTCTCCGGCGGGCAGCGCCAGCGCCTGGCGATCGCCCGGGCGATGCTCAAGGACGCACCGATCTTGCTGCTCGACGAGGCGACCTCGGCCCTCGACAGTGAGTCCGAACGCCAGGTGCAGGCTGCGTTGCGCACATTGATCCGCGGGCGCACGACTCTGGTCATCGCCCACCGGCTGTCGACGGTCCAGGGTGCAGATCTGATCTGCGTTGTCGATCGCGGGCGCATCGCCGAGAGCGGCCGGCACACCGAGCTGCTCGCCCGTGGCGGTCTCTATGCGCGGCTCTATGCGATGCAGTTCGCCGATGAGCGAGACATCGCCGCTGCCGCTCCTGCTCAATAGCGGCGTGGCGCTGATCTTTACCAGGCGCGGCATGTGGCGGCGCCTCATGCGCAATGCTCGGCTGCGGCGGGCGGCATGTTGGGCAATGCACTGCTACATTCGCTTCGTCTATCGTACCAACCACTGGACCGTAGAGGGCGGTGAGGCGCCACGCCGGCTGGTCGCCGACGGTCAAGCTTTCATCGGCGCATTCTGGCACGGTCGCATGATGATGATTCCGATGGCGTGGCAGCGCATGGCGCCGATGCACATGCTGATTTCGGCGCACCGCGACGGACAGATTATTGCCGACGCCGTGTCGTATTTCGGTATCCAGGCGATCGCCGGTTCTACCCACCGTGGTGGCTCAGCGGCGTTGCGCAACCTGCTCAAAAAGTTGAAGGAAGGGGATTGCGTGGCGATCACTCCGGATGGGCCGCGCGGCCCGGCGATGAGCGTCAGCATTGGCATCGTTAATGCCGCGAGGCTGGCCCAGGTGCTGATTGTGCCGATCACCTATGCCACGAGCCGGCGATGGATTTTCCCTAGTTGGGACCGTTTCCATGTCGCACTGCCGTTCGGGCGCGGTCTCTTTTTGTGGGGCCAGCCGATCGACATCGCTACAGAGCTTGACGAGACTGGGCTTGAGCACGCCCGATCTCTGATCGAGGCGCGTATGATCGAAATGGTCGACGAGGCCGACCGCCGCGTCGGACACGGGGTAAGAGCTCTTCAGCCACCCGACGCGAGGCTGTCTTCTGCTCCCAGTACACGGGGAAGTGGCCAGGGCGAGGCACCCTCGCCGCGGCATGCCATTCAACCGGAAAAGCCGCGCTGATGTTGCCGCTCGTCTATCGCATGCTGACCCGGCCGTTGGCGCCGCTGGTATTGCTGTATCTGGAGCGGCGGCGGCGGCACGGCAAGGAGGACGGGCAGCGCTTGAGAGAACGCCAGGGTTTTGCATGCGGCGCCCGACCCCCAGGGCCGCTGGTATGGGTTCACGCCGCGAGCGTCGGCGAGGCGACGGCGGTGCTGCGGCTGATCGAGCGGCTGACCGAGATGCGGCCCGCGCTCGAAATCCTCGTCACTACCGGCACCGTCGCTTCGGCCCGGTTGCTCGAAGGGCGGCTGCCGCCGCGGGCGCGCCATCAATTCGTGCCGGTCGACCTGCCGGGCTGGATCGGGCGTTTTCTCGATCACTGGCGACCGGACCTGGCGCTTTGGGTCGAATCCGAGTTGTGGCCGAACTTGGTGCTGACGACGCATGCGCGCGAGATTCCGATGATGTTGGTCAGTGGCCGGCTATCGGCGCGCTCATACCGGCGCTGGCGCCGGTGGCCTGGACTAATCGGCCCAATGCTCGGCGCCTTCTCGCAATGCCTCGCTCAGGATGCGGACCAGGCCGAGCGGCTGCATCGACTCGGCGCCCGCGATGTCGCCGCGGTTGGCGACCTCAAGGCTGCAGGCGCCACCCTGCCGGTCGACCAGGCGCAGCTGTGGCTGCTGCGCCGGCAGATCGGCTCGCGCCCGCTATGGCTCGCCGCCAGCACTCACGCGGGCGAGGAGGAGATCGCCGCCGCCGCCCATCGATGTCTCGCTGCTGCCCAGCCCGGCCTATTGACGATCATCGCCCCCCGCCATCCGGTGCGCGGCGACGCCATCGCCACGATGCTCGCGGAGTACGGGCTGCGGGTCGCCCGGCGCAGCCATAGTGAGCCGATCAGCGACGAGACCGCAGTCTACCTTGCGGATACGATTGGCGAACTTGGCCTGTTTTACCGACTCGCCGGGATTGCCTTTATCGGGGGATCGCTGACGCGAAACGGCGGGCACAACCCGTTCGAGGCGGCGCGCCTCGACTGCGCCGTATTGCACGGGCCGGACATGAGCAATTGCGTCGGAATGGCTTCGGCGTTGGCGGCGGCCGGGGCGGCAGAGGTTGTGACCGGCGCCGAAGAGCTGACCCGGGCCGTGGCAGCACTCCTCACTGATCGCAGGCTGCGTGCGACACGTTGCGCGGCCGCCGCGCGGGCGGCCGCCGCCGGCCAGGGCATTCTCGACGCCATCCTCGCCCGTCTCGCCCCATGGCTCGACGGCCTCGCGCCGGTGCAAAGCGGGCCCCCGGAAGGCGCGCTAATCGAAAGCCCCGCCGACGCGCAGCATTCGCTGCGGGCCTGATGCGAACCGCCCCGGATTTTTGGGGGAGGGAGCCGGGGCTAACAGCTGATCTGCTGCTGCCGATCGGCGCTGCCTGGGATGCTGCAGGCCGGCTTCGCCGCGCCTTGGCACGGCCGTATCGGCCGCCGGTGCCGGTCATCTGCGTTGGCAATCTGGTGGCCGGCGGCGCCGGGAAGACCCCGGTCGCGCTAGCGCTCGCCGCACACCTCTCGGCCCACGGCATCGCGGCTCATGTGGTGACGCGCGGTTATGGTGGCCGGCTCGCTGGCCCCGTTCGCGTCGATCCGGCGCGGCACGACGCCGCTGCTGTTGGCGACGAAGCATTGTTGCTGGCTTCACGGGCGCCATGTTGGGTCGCCCGCGCCCGGGCCGAGGGGGTCGCCGCCGCGGTCGCCGCCGGAGCCAAAGCTATTCTGCTCGATGACGGATTCCAGAATCCAACCGTCGCCGCAACCCTGGCGCTGATCGTCGTCGACGCTGTTTATGGCTTTGGTAACCGGCGGGTGATGCCCGGCGGCCCACTGCGCGAGAGCCTGCGCCGCGGTCTTGCCCGCGCCGATGGCGTAGTGCTGCTCGCGACCGAGGGCGAGACGTGCCCGCACCGGCCGATCGCCGCCGACGCCAGTCGGCCGATCGTACCTGCGGTGTTGACAGCGGTGGACGGCACCCGGCTCGCGGGGAGCCGCGCCGTCGCCTTTGCCGGGATTGGGCGGCCGGAAAAATTCTTCGCAACCGTGCGCGGGCTCGGCGCGGAACTGGTCGCCACGCGCCGCTTTCCCGACCACCACCCGTTCCGCTTTAATGAGATTGCCGAACTGCACCGGTCGGCGGCGCGCGAGAATGCGCGGCTGGTGACGACGGCAAAGGACTATGTGCGGGTGCCGCCCGCGGCGCGGGCCGGGATCGAGGTACTCGAGGTCGAAGTCCGTTGGCCCGATCTTGCCGCCCTCGATGGCCTTCTCGGCCCCGATGTGCTATCCGCCCAGGGCAATGGATACAGCACAGGCGAATACCGTTGTTGAGGCGCCCCGATTCGGCCATCGCCTAGAAGCTTGGGGGGCAGCGGCTTTCTTCGGTGTGTTCGGATTGTTGCCGCTCGATTACGCCTCCGCCATCGGCGGCGCGCTGGGGCGGCGCATCGGCCCGTTTCTCGGCATCTCCAAACGGGCACGGCTCAATCTTCGCCACGCGTTTCCCAACCTTCCCGACACTGAAATCGAACAGATCGTCATCGGCATGTGGGACAATCTCGGCCGTACCGCGGCTGAGTACCCGCACCTCCGGAGATTCCGCGTCTTCGAGCCGGGCGGACGGGTTGAGACACACGGATTCGAGCATATCGACCAGGCGGTCGCTGCCGGGCGGCGGATGATCGTCTTTTCCGGCCATATCGCCAATTGGGAGATCGGCTCGCTCGCCGGCGTCCAGTACGGGATCTCGGTCGCCCAGATCTACCGCGCCGCCAACAATCCGTTGGTCGACCGCTTGATCGCGAAGTTGCGCGGCGATCGCGAGGAGTTCATCCCGAAGGGCGCCGTTGCGGCGCGGCGCGCGATTTTGGCGCTAAATCGTGGCGTGCATCTGGGCTTGCTCGCCGACCAGAAGATGAATGACGGAATTCCGGTTCCGTTCTTCGGTCGCCCCGCGATGACCAGCTCTGCCCTCGCTTTTCTGGCGCTCCGCTTCGACTGCGACGTGTTTCCGCTTCGGGTCGAGCGGCTCGGGGGCGCACGCTTCCGGGTCACGGTCTCGCCGCCATTGCCCCTGCCTCGAAGCGGTGATCGTCAGGCCGACGCTGTCGCCCTGATGACAGCAGTCAATGCGACCTTAGAGGCGTGGATTCGCGACCGACCCGAGCTGTGGCTCTGGGTCCATCGGCGCTGGCCGGATTAGGTCGAGCCGAATTGGCGCCATGTAGCCGTCGGTCGTGGCCGCTAGTCACGGCGCGGGGCCTTGCGCCGGGTTTAGTCATGGAAAGATCGGTTGCGCATCACGCAACTTTGTGCAGGCTGGTATTGTAAACCGTCGAGTTGGGTTTACGACGCCCAACTCACCGGATCGAAGCGGGAGGGAAACCATGGACATGACGCGTCGTGCCACTGCGGAATTCTTCGGCACGCTCTGGCTGGTTTTTGGGGGGTGCGGCGCCGCCGTGCTCGCCGCCGCCTTCCCGGTACTCGGGATCGGCTTCCTTGGAGTAGCCTTCGCCTTCGGACTGACCGTGCTGACGATGGCCTATGCCGTCGGACACATCTCGGGGGGCCATTTCAATCCGGCCGTGACGATCGGGTTGTGGGCCGGCGGGCGGTTCAAGGCCGCGGACGTGCTGCCCTACATCATCGCCCAGGTGATCGGCGCGATCGTCGCTGCGGCAATCCTTTACGCGATTGCGTCTGGCAAACCGGGCTGGGTTGCGGGCGGTTTCGCCTCCAACGGCTATGGCGATCTAAGCCCCGGCAAATATGGGTTGGGCGCCTGCTTTATCGGTGAGGTGGTCGCTACCTTCTTCTTTATTTTCGTGATCATCGGCTCAACCTCGCGGGGCGCTGCGGTCGGCTTTGCCGGCATCCCGATCGGGCTGTGCCTGACCCTGATCCATCTGATCATGATCCCGGTCACCAATACTTCGGTCAACCCGGCCCGCAGCACCGGCCCCGCGCTGTTCGCCGGCGGGCACTACATTGCGCAGCTCTGGCTGTTCTGGCTGGCCCCGATCGTTGGCGCAGCGCTCGCCGGCTTTTTCACCCGTTGGCTTTATCAGGACGAGCTCGTGACAGTGGGCACTGTTGTTGTCGAGGAGCAACGCATCGGCTAACGAAGCCAAGCGCGTCGCCGCCTCATTCGTCGTCGCGGAACTGTGGCCAAGGCGCGCGGCGTTCGAGTCGCCGATCGATCCAGAACACGACCAATGTCACGAAGAGAGGCAGCGCGAAGATCAGAAACGCGACTGAATAAAGTAGAGTGTCGTTGCGGATGTCGATGATCGGCTGCTCGATCTCGTCGACCGGCACGGCGATCGCGAGCAACTGATCGCGTCCATACCGCGGCGGGATGTCGGTCACCCGGCCGATATAGGTTCGGCCGGCGACGTCATAGACGCGGGTGCCGGCCATCTGTTGGTTCTGATAGGCGGCGACAAGGCCGTTGATCACCGGATCGTTCATATCGGCGATCTTGGGCAGCATCGCCTTGATTTCGCCGTTGGCGCGCACCGCTTTGGCGATCCGGTTTTGGTCGGGCAACGCCACGACCCCGCCGGTCTTAGTGAAGATGAAAGCGGTGCTTCCAGGTGTGATTCGCTGCTTTCCCAAAAAATTCGCCAAATCGACTGCAGCTAGATCTGCGCCCATCACCCCCGGCGTCGGCCCCCGGAAGCGGCGGCTCAGAGTGAAGCCAGGCTCGCCGCTAGAAGCAAACATGTAAAGTTCGCTGTGCTCGACCACGTCGCTGCGCTTGGCGGCCGCGTACCAAGGTCGTTCTCGGGGATCGAAGGGCGGCGCCTTATCGCGGCGGCCTACGATCGCGCCGTCCTCGGCGAGAAAGACCCAGTGCACGGTGCGCTGGCCGGCGGCATCGTCGGTGACGATCTCGTTGCCAAAAACCGCCTCGGGGGTGCTTGCAGCGCCTTGCGCAACGCGGCGATCTTTTCTCCGGCGATATGCGTCACCATGAAGAACTCGCCATCATCGAACCCGACATAGAGCGATAATATTTGGGGATAGATGCGCAACGCCCGCAACAGCACGGCCAGTGCATTGGGGTCGTCCTTGATACCCGGAGTGGTCAACTCCGGCACTAGCGAAGAGATCCCGACGATCGCATACATCGGGTCGTAAAGCAGTCTGATCCGATCGGTGATTTTATCTTCCGCCTCCTGCATCAGCCGCTGTGCAGCGGCGATTGCCAACTCGCTCGACTTCTTCGAATTGTACCAAATGATCCCACCGGCCAGCGCCACCAGAATGAACAAGAGGAGGCCGGTAATCCCGAGATAGGTCGGCCACCGCCGGCTCTCGCCGGAGCCGAGGAAATTCTCCGGCCGCTTCCGTGGATAGTTTTGCGGTTTGGTCACGGCCTTCCGTCCTCCCGGCGCGCGACCTGCTCGCGAGACTCGGAGAGCGATGATAGAAGTCCGGTCTCGGTGATGTCTAGGCGCCGCCGGCGTCGAGGCGCGCTGCAGCCAAGATCAGCCGCCGGCTAACGACCGGCGCTCCTGTGACGCGGCCTCGACTGCGGCACCGGCCTCAGCGGTCATCTCGACTTCTACGGTCATGCCGAGATGGTCCGACGGGAAACCGGTCCAGCTCCCGGAAATCGGCACCGCCTGGCGCGGATCACGAACAACAGCGACGCGGACCAAATCGTGATTGCCGACGTTGCCGTTCGTGGGATCGAACTCGATCCAGCCGGCGCCTGGCAGATAGACTTCAAGCCAGGCATGGGTGGCTCCGCCGCCGACCCGGCCGACGACCCGGCCCTCGGGAACATAGAGATAGCCGCTGACAAAACGAGCCGCGAGCCCGAGCGAGCGCACTGCCTCCATCATCAGCACCGCAAAATCGCGGCAGCTACCGCTGCCAATCCGCAAAGTTTTGACCGGATCTTGAATGCCGCTCTCTTCGCGCGCCTCATAGGTCAGATCGCGCCGGATCGCGCGGGTCATCGCGGCCAATAGCTCAGTCGTATCGCTGCGTCCGTCATGGCGCAAAAACTGCCATGCCCAGCGGTCGATTTCGTGTTCGGGATCGAGATACTGGCGCTCGATAAGCCGCAACAGATCCGGCATCTCTTCGGCGCCATAGGCGAACGGGTAGCGCGTCGCATACTCTTCGATCTGGAAATCGAGAGCATTGGTCGCCGAGTGATCGAGCCGGATCACGCTTTCAAAGCGCAACTCTGCCGCGCGGCCAGCGAATTGGGCGATCGCAACGCAATTGCCGAAGACATCATGGACCCAGTGAATATCGGCGGGTTGCGGCGTGATCACCAGCTTGCTGTCGAGCAACCTTTGGTCGTAGCTGTCGCGCGGCCGCAGCATCATGCGATGCTCGCCAAAGGCAACCGGTTGCTTGTAGCGGTAGGTCGTGACATGACGCACGGTAATGATAGGCATTGCACCGGCCTATTGCGCGCCCGCGGTCTGTGTCTGCGAGGCCTCGGGCGTATAGCCGAAAAAGGCGATCGACAGGTCGCGGCTGACAGCGATTAGCTGCTGTTGGATTAGATCGAGAAACTCGTGCAGACCCTCGCTCAGGATCGCCGTGATCGTGAGCGTACCGAGAACGGCGCGCAATCGGTCGAGCTCCTCGGCGGCGTCATTGCCGCCCCGTAGCGAATAGCGCGACTTGACGTCGCCCAGAAGTCGCCCGACCTCGCGCACGCAATGATGAACCGAACGTGGAAAGGCTTGGTTGAGCAGCAGAAAGCCGGCAACCCGCGCCGGGGTCGTGCTGGCCGCGTGCAGTCGGCGATAGGCGTGATAGCCGGCGGCGGAGCGCAATAGCGCGTTCCATTGGCTGGCATCGGTCGGCGAGCCGACATCGGCAACGTCGGGCAACAGCAGGTGGTATTTGATGTCGAGCAGTCGCGTCGTCTGGTCGGCGCGCTCGATATAGCGGCCGAGCTGATAGAAGTACCATCCCTGGTCACGGAAGAAGGTGCCCTCTGTGATGCCGGTGTGGGTCTGGCAGGCTTCCTTTACCGTCGCGAACAACGCCGCCAACCTGCCCGGGGCGAGGTCGGCGACTCTGAGTGCGGCGAGGCGGTTGTAGAAGACGTTGAGCTGTACCCACATCTCGGTCGAGATTAATGGCCGCAGGGTGCGGGCGTTCTCGCGTGCGCCGCGGATGGTGCTGACGATCGAGGTCGGATTGTCGGCATCGACGACGTAGAACTCGAGCACGCTTTGCGCCGAGACCTCGCGATCATCGGCGATGAACTTCTCTTCGTCCGAATTAAGCTGGATGATCGAGCGCCAATTCTGGCCACCCCGGCTGTCGCGTGAGAAGGTTTCGTTGACGTCGAGGATGCGCGCCAAATTTTCGGCACGTTCGACGTAGCGCGCGAGCCAAAAGATGCAGTCCGCGTAACGGGCGAGCAGAACGTCAACCAAGGACCCAGGTATCCTTCGAACCGCCACCCTGCGAGGAATTGACGACGAGCGAACCGCGGCGCAGCGCCACGCGGGTCAATCCACCCGGTAAGACCCAGGTGCTCGACCCGGTCACGGCGAACGGCCGTAAATCGACGTGGCGCGCCTCGATACGGCCATCGACCAAGGTTGGCGCCACCGACAGGTTTATGCAGGGTTGGCTGATGTAATTAGCCGGATCGGCGACCAACTTCGCCCGGCAATCATCGAGCTCGGCTCGGCTCGCCTTGGGCCCGACCGTGATGCCATAGCCGCCAGCTTCGCCGACCGGCTTGACCACCAGCTCGGGCAAATGGTCGAGCGTATAGCGCAAGGCTGCCGGCTCGCGGCAGATATGGGTCTCGACGTTATGCAGAATTGGTTCCTCGCCGAGATAATAGCGGATGATCCGAGGCATATAGGCATAAACCGCCTTGTCGTCGGCCACCCCGGTGCCGATCGCATTGGCAAGCGCGACCGTGCCGGCGCGATAGGCCCGCATCAGCCCGCGCACGCCCAGCATACTGTCCGGAAGGAACGCTTCGGGGTCGAGGTAATCGTCGTTGATGCGGCGATAGATCACATCGACCCGCGCCAGCCCGCCGGTCGTGCGCATCCACACGCACTCGTCCTCGACCACCAGGTCCGGCCCCTCGACCAAAGGGACGCCCATCTCTCGTGCGAGAAAGACATGTTCGAAATAGGCCGAATTGTAGGTGCCGGGCGACAGCAGCACGACTTGCGGGTCGGTGATTGCAGCGGGCGCAAGCTCCTGCAATGCCGCGATCAGCTTGGCACCGTAATTGTCGATCGGGCGCAGGCTGATGTCGTCGAGCAAGTCGGGAAAGGCGCGCAGCATCATGTGCCGGTTCTCGACGACGTAGCTGACCCCCGACGGGGTGCGCGCGTTGTCTTCGAGCACGAGAAAGCCGCCCCTTTCATCGCGCACGATGTCGGTGCCGCAAATGTTGACATAAGCCTTGTGCGGGACGTCGATGCCACGCATCAGCGGGCGGTAGTTGTAGTTGCCAAGGATCAGATCGCGCGGAACGATGCCGTCGCCCAGAACAAGCTGGTCGTGGTAGATGTCGTCGAGCAGCAGGTTCAGCGCGGTGATGCGCTGGACGATGCCGGTTTCCAGATGACGCCATTCCTCTGCTGAAAGCACCCGCGGCAACACATCGAACGGCAGAATCCGGTCGATCGTCTTGGCGTCGGAATAGACCGTGAAGGTGATCCCGAGATTGTACAGCTCGGCATTGGCGGCGGCGGCACGCTCCTTTAGCGCATCGATCGACAGGCCAGACAGGCGCTCCCTGACGGCCATGCTCGCCGGGCTGCCGAGCATCTCGCAATAAAACCCATTCGGATCGTACCCGTCGAGTATCGAGCGACCCATGCACCTATCCAAGACAACCATCGACAGCACCGTGACGCATATTTTGCGCCAATCCAAAAACACCGGCCCGGGGCAAAGTTGTCAATCGAAGACGATCAAACTTTAGGCATTCGCCACCACGGCGCTCACTTTCGCTGGCCCGTCAGCTCGCTGTGCGGCGCTGCCCTTCGGTCCGCCCCAGGCGGTTCACGGCGATCTGGCCGGCTTTGATCACCAGGGCGATATTCTCAGGGTTCTGCAATATCGTCACATCGGCGAGCGGATCACCAGCGATCACGACGAGATCGGCGAGCTTTCCATTCTCGATGGTGCCTAGATCCTGGTCCCGCCCGATGCATTCGGCGGCCCAGCCGGTCGCCGCACGCAAGGCCTGGAGCGGCGTCATTCCGGCCCGGACGAGGCAGGCGATCTCGATCGCATTCGGCGGATGGCCGTGGCCGCCGGCATCGGTCCCGGCCGCGATCTTGACCCCTGCGGCGAGCGCCCGGCGCAAGCTCGCGACATGGTGCTCTTCGAGATGCTGAGCGCGCTCGCGGACATGCGAGAGCGGCGATTTGCGGTGGTAATCGTAGACTGCGAAGGTCGGGACAAAGAAGATTTCACGCCGGGCCATCATATCCAGCAGCTCGGGTTCCTGGTCGAGGTAGCAGCCGTGGTCGATCGAGTTGACGCCGGCCTCGACCGCGACGCGCAAGCCCCGCCCGCCCAGCGCGTGGCAGATGACGCGGCGGTCGAGCGCATGCGCCTCCTCGACCAGGGCCTGCATCTCGTCGAGGTTGAAGGCACCGTCATGCGGTCCGTGGCCCGGTCGCGAGCTCGCACCACCGGTGGTGGCGCATTTGATCACGTCAGCCCCGGCACGCACGACGCGCCGCACCACCGGTCGAACATCGGCCAGGCTGTTGACGACGCCGTCGGGCAGCAGTGGATCGTTCGGCACGCAGCAGGAAAATCCGGACGGGCTGACCCGGTCGCCGATGCCGCCGATCGGCGAGATGATGACGAGCGAAAGAACGAGCCTTGGGCCGGCGATCAAGTCCTCGTCGATCGCCCGCTTGAAACCGGCATCGAGCCCCCCCCCGTCGCGCACCGTCGTATAACCGGCGGCCAAGGTGTCGGCGAGAACCTTTGCAGTGCGCAGCGTGCGAGTTGTCTGTGGCTCGTCGATGCCCCAGCGCCGGGCCAGGTCGTAGCCGTGCATCGCCAGGTGATCATGGGTATCGATCAACCCCGGCAGGACGGTCATGCCGGAAATGTCGATGATTTCGGCATTAGCCGGCCACTCGCCGCAGGCGCGGGTCTCGACGGCATCGATCCGCTGGTCCTCGACGACAATCGTCGCGTCGACCGGGCCTGCGCCGGTCCCGTCGATCAGCCTGCCGCCCGTCAGCACCCGCATCATCGCCCTCCTCCCCTTTGGTCTCGAACATTAAGCCTGACGGCACTCGGTTCTGCAAATAACGACCCCGTTCAGTCAGAGGGACCGAAAGTGATGGCGATTTCACGACGACCCAGCGGCCTACGGCGCAACCTCGGACGCGTCGCGTTCTTGAATGTGCCCCAGGCGATCGAGAAGCTGGTCCTCGGGCAGCGCGATCTATTATCGTCGTGCGGCGTCGATGAGCTCATCCTTCACTGGATCTTCCGGACCCACTCGGCGTGCAGGCCCTATCGGCGCTCGAGACGCTTGGTTTTCAACCGGCTGCGGCTCATAGTACCGATTTGTGCGGCTCGCCCTCGCCGGTGGCGGCGCTCTCACGTTGATCGTGCATCTTGAGGACCGCTTCGGACTGACCGACGGGTTGAGCCGAACCGGCGGTGAGATCCGGACCAGTTAAGTTCATGACGAGTAAAGTAACAGCCTCGATCGTCGATTATCTCGTGCAGTCTCGCGACGCGCTCCAGGCGGCGATCGACGGCGAAGCCTTCCTGGCGACAGCCGAGGCGATTGTCGATCGGCTGGTCGAGGCGATCGCGGCCGGAAGGAAGGTGCTGTTTGCCGGTAATGGCGGCAGCGCCGGAGATGCCCAGCACCTCGCCGGCGAGTTTCTCTCCCGGCTCAATTACGACCGCGCTCCGCTCGCCGCCATCGCGCTCACCACCGACAGCTCGGTGCTGACCGCGATCGGCAACGACTACGGCTATGACCGGGTATTCGAGCGGCAGGTGCTGGGTCTTGGAGTTGCCGGCGATGTGCTGATCGCGATTTCGACCTCGGGGCGCTCGCCGAATGTCCTGCGCGCGATTGACGCGGCGCGGTCCAAGCGTTTGGTTGTCGTTGGCTTCACCGGCAGGAGCGGCGGCGAGATGGCCGCGCGATGCCATCTCTGCCTTTATGCGCCCGCCGATACGACGCCCCTGATCCAGCAACTCCATATCACCGTCGGCCACATTATCTGCGGGCTCGTCGAGGAACGGCTGTTTCCCAAATTGGATCAGCCTCGGGGGCTTGCCAACCGCGTCGAATGATCCGGGCGCGGGCGGACATCCTCTGCGGCGGGTTCAGTACTGGCTCGGCGCGCTGAGGTACGAACTGCACGTCTCATCCTTTAGGAGGGGCGCCCTCTTAACGACGGCTTCGATCTCCAAAAGTATCGGGATCCCCAGGCGACTGATTACTCTGCCGCGTCCACCGCCGCGGCCATACCCGCGGCGGTCAAGGACTCGTTGTTGCCTAGCTGCACCACCCGAATTCGAGCGCCGCAGGGCGCGCCGGTGAGCAGCCGCCAGCAGTCGACGACCAGACTTGTGTGCCCGTCCCCCGACCACGAGGCGAAAAAATTCCTGTATTCGGGCCATGGCACCATGACGACGACAGCGTCGGCCGACGCTACGGCCTCCTCGGGCGAAGCGACGAAGGATACCCCGGGTCCGAGCGCCGCGCGCGCCGGCTCCATTGCCAAGGGATCGTGCGCGACGACCGCACGACCGACCCTTCCCAACTCCGCCGCCAGCATCACGCCTTGCGATCGCTCGACGACATCGGTATCGGGTTTGTACGAAAGACCAAGGACCGCAACTCGGTCGCCAGGCTCAGTGTGTTCGGCGATGATGGTGACAAGCCGCTCGACTTGGCGCTCGTTGACGACGTGGGTGGCGGCGGCCAAACTGGCGTCGACACCGAGACGCCTTGCCATCGTCGAGAACGCGATCGTGTCTCTGGGGAAACATGGACCGCCATATCCCGTTGCCCCACGCAGATATTTGAGGCCAATCCGCCCATCTCTGCCGATGGCCGCGGTAATTACGTCGGCATCCGCCCCCGAAAGTTTGTCGCAAATTTCGCTGAGCATATTGGCAAAGGAAATTTTTGTAGTCACATAGGTATTGACCGAGATCTTGGTCAGTTCGGCGTTGACGAAATTCATCCGACACACCGGGACCGATGGGCCGACTATGCGGCGGCAGATCTCCCCTAGCAAAGCGCCGGCCCGGGCATCACTCTCGCCAATCAGCACGAAATCGGGCCGCAGCAATCCTTCGATGACATTGCCGAGTGCAATAAACTCTGGGTTGTAGCATAGACCGATCTCGTAGCCGACGCGCTTGCCCGATATAACTTCGAGCCGATCGCGAATTGGTCCGCCAACGGATCCCGGCATCGTTGTCGAGTTTATGACGACGAGGTGATAGCCCTGCTTATGGGCAAGAACTCGGCCGATTTCCTCGATCGCAGCGAGTACGTGATCGTTTTTAAAAGCGCCGTCTGCACCGCTTGGAGTAGGCACGATGACATAGGTAATCTCGGTCTCGCCGATCACCGTGGCCCAATCCGTGGTTGCGCGGATGCGCGGGCGGTTGGCGGTCAAGAACTCCTGGAGACGAGGCTCCTGCACGGGTGCACGACCGGCATTGATTTGGGCGACGGTGTCCGGGTTCACATCGATTCCGTAAACCGACAGGCCCTTGGAAGCGAGAACTGCGACCAGCGGCGCACCGAGCTTCCCCAAACCTACAACCGAAACTTTCATGCAATCCCCCGAACAAGCAAGTCGTGCAGCCCCGATAGCGGATTTGACGCTGCTCGGGCAGTAGCATTTTATAGTCAACGCCTATCAGCAGCCGGGATATCAGACGCCGTGGGCCGAGGTCAACCCGACCGCCAGCGAGATCACGGTGAGACGATGTTGGCCAAAGCGATCGCCCAGTGGGATGGGTCTCGGCAGCGCACGAAATCCCTACCCGAAGGCACGGTAAAGAGCCGAAAGACCCTCGCTCAGCGCGGCCGATTGGCGGAAACTTGGCGCTCGATCCAGCCGTAGGTCGGCTCGAGACCCGTGACTAGCCGCTGCGATGGCGCCCAGCCGAGCTTAGTCCGGATCAGGCGGTTATCAGAATTGCGGCCTCTGACGCCTAATGGGCCCGGGATATGGCGCTTATCGAGCCGCTTTCCGGCGATGCTCATGATCAGATCAGCGAGATGATCGATGGTCACCATTTCCTCGGAACCAATGTTCACGGGCCCGGTGAAACCCGAGCGCATCAGTAGAACCGTGCCCTCAACGCATTCCGAGACGTAAAGGAACGAGCGTGTCTGCTGGCCGTCGCCCCAGATCTCGATCTCGCCGTTATCGGCGGCTGCGATCTTGCGGCAGAGTGCGGCCGGCGCCTTCTCGCGACCGCCGCTCCAGGTCCCCTCGGGGCCGAAAATGTTGTGGTACCGGGCAATCCGTGGCTCCATCCCATAGCAACGGCCGTAAGTCAAATACAAGCGCTCGCTGAACAGCTTTTCCCAGCCGTATTCGCTATCGGGCGCCGCCGGATAGACCGAACTTTCCTCACAATTGGGCGAATCCGGGTTCTCTTGGTTGTACTCCGGATATATGCATGCGGAGGAAGAGTAGAAGATCCGCTTGATCATACGCTTGTGGCAGGCGTCGAGAATGTTGAGATTGATCGTCGCCGAATTGTGCATGATGTCGGCGTCATTCTCGCCGGTGAAAATAAACCCGGCGCCGCCCATATCGGCCGCCAGCTGATAGGTCTCATCGAACCGCCGATCGATCACCTGACGGCAAAAATAGGGGTCGCGCAGATCGCCAACCACAAAGTCGTCTGCTTCGCTCTCTGTATATTCATGGAATTTCAAATCGGCGCCGCGTACCCAAAAGCCATCCCGCTTGAGCCGCTTGACCAAGTGTCCGCCGATGAAGCCCCCGGCTCCACAGACCAACGCTGTCTTTATCGACATCCTCACCTCACCTGAGCGATAGGAACAAAGAGACCGGCGCATGATTTCCGACGGATGAGGGATCGGGTCGGTGCTATCCCAGCGCCAAATCGTCGCGGTCTCGGGTTTTTCTGTAGCCTGTTCGCTGTCTCCTCGTCAGGAGCCGACACGGGTCAGCCGAATTTCGGTAAAGGCGGCCGCCATACCCGATGATGAGGCACGGATTTCGACCCTGTCCCGATCTTTGATACCCTGGATTGGCGGAACCCTGAACCGAATTCGCACTACGGTACCGCCGTTGCCGTCGAGCCAAACTCGATCATACTCGAGCTTTCGCTCGCCTGCGACGATATCGATCGCCAGGTTTCTTCGGATCGGCCTCACCGGCGCCGCAATGCCGACAAGCGCCTCGTAATCGCCCTCCGGCAGGGCAACGTAGGGGCCGAAGAAGACTCGCCCCTTGCGTCCGGGCATCGCCATGATCCTCCCATCCTCCTCCCGTCGACCGGCCGGGCCGAGCTGCATGCGCTGCGTTTGATCGCCGAGCGCGCGCGAGGCGAGCCACTGCTCGACCCGCCCCCAACCCTCGGCTGGCGTACTGCCGCGCTTGCGTAGAAACCACAGGCTGGGGATCACGACCCGCCCGTGATCGCGCCATAACAGGTATCCCGGACCGGATGCGGGCTGATCCTCGCGAGGAAGACTGCTCGCAGTCCGCAAAGATAGACGCGGATCGAACCCGCCCTCGATCGCAAAGGCGGTCTCGGCCTCGATCTGGGCGACGAGGTCGCCATCGCTGACCAGCCCCGCGTCAAGAAAATCAAGGTGGGGCTCCACACCCGTGGCAATCTCGGCCTTAAAGACGACTACACCGTCGCTCGGGATCACCCGTTCGACCGCGGCCAGCAGACGGGCAATCCCGATCGACCCCCCAATGAACAGCGAGCCATGCGGGCAGACCACCGCATCATAGGCCGGATCACCCAGACCGTCGAGCTGGGTCCCGGGCTCGTGAACGAAGAGGCGGTCGCGCGCATACAGTGCGCCGTTCGACCAATAAAGACGCGCCTCAGCGCCGCGTCGCGCAGATGCCTGCGCGAGATCGAGCACATCTACGCGTCCAACATATTCGCTGAGGGCGGCAATCGCGGCGTCCGGCAAGGTCGCGATCACCAGGACGCGCGCCGAGGGCGTCAGTTTGCCCATGCGATCGAGGCCGTAGATGAGGTGCGCGCGCTCCCACAGGCCAGTATCGTAAATCATATCGTTGGCGGCCGTCCGATCCAAATGTGGATCGAGAAACCGCGACCAAGATGCGTCGTCCCAATCCTCGCACGCAATGGTGCGGCTGAGCGGCCGATCGCCCTCGGGCAGTTCTTGCGCAATCGGGATGCCCCACTCGCTCCCGGGCCCTGGAACGACAGCGGGCCCGCCATCCGTCCCGGCTATTGCGCATCCACTGGGTCGTGTTTCACCGCTCAACGCGGACTCGTGGGGGTTTGAGGTGAATCGGTTTTCAAAGCCCGCAGATCGACGCTGGTGAAGGTGGCGGCAAAATTCGATGGGCTGTAGACCCTGATCTCTAGGGCCTCACCCCGCTCCGCCCGCCCAGGCGACACCGCGAACTCAATCGTCAGCGCGCCAGATTTCATGCTGTCGCGATCGAACGCCTGGTTGGCGAGAATTGCACGACCGGCAGCCACCTCGAGCACGGCGCCCGAAGCTTCCCGGTACCGCACTCCCGGACTTATCTGCATGCGCACGCTGACACGGTACCGGCCGCTCGGCACAGCGAGGTAGGGACCAAAAAACACATGCCCTTCGCGACCAGGGACGGCTTCGATACGGCCCTCGAAGTCGCGTCTACCGGCGGCGCCGATATGAAGGTGTTCGATCTGTTCGCCGAGCCGGCGCTCGAACAGCCAGCTGCGCAAGTTTCCCCATTGCACCTGCCCTGCCGTTTCGCGCCGGCGCAGGAACCATACGCTCGGGATCAAGATGCGGCCGTCCTGACGTGTCAGGAAATAGGCTTCGCCCGAGCGCGGTCCGTCTTGCGGCCATGTCCGGTCGACCGTGGCTCGCGACAGCCTCGGGTCGAAGCCGCCATCCGCAACGAGCTCGGTAAAGGCCGCGAGACGTTCGGTCAGCCCGTCTTTGCCCAGTAGCCCCGTATCAAAGTACTTCGGATGCGGCGACGCGCCCGCTGCGATTTCGGCCTTGAACACCAGAACCCCGTCCCGTCGCAACAGGCGCTCCGCGGCTGCCATCGCCTCGACGGCTCCCTCGAACCCTGCTGCAAACATCGCGCCATGAGGGAACACAACGGCATCATAGGCGCGCGGTTCCAGCTGCTGCAAACGAGTTCCAGCAGCGAGGATCTTCACTTCGACAGGGCGATATGGCGCACCGGCGCACCAAAAGGCGGGGCTCGAGGCCCCAGTGCCGCCGAAATCTCCGGCGCCTGCAACATCGAGCTGTCCAACCCGCCAACTGATCGCGGCAATGGCTGGATCTGGCATTGTCGCGACGACCAACACTCGTGCGGCACCGATAAGCTTATCCGCACGGTCGAGCCCATAGAGCAGATGCACCTGCTCCCACCGCGCGGCGCAGCGGCTGAAGGCATCCTCGGCGCGCGGATCGACTGCATAGGGAATGGCAAAGGTCGACCACGCCCGATCGTCCCAGTCTTCATACGCCGCGAACCGGCTGAGCGGGCGCTCGCCCGGTTTTTCCAGCGGCTCGTCGTCTACGGTGACACCCAGTCGCGGGGCGAGTACAGCAGATGGCCGCAATTCCTCCAGCCGAGCCAGGGCGCGCCGCGCTGGAGCGGGCAACCGGCGATCACCGGGCGGATTCCCGACCACCGTGACATAAGCCCGGCCGAACGCGGCATTGATGGCCGCGCGATGCGCCAGGTGCGGCGCGGTCTGCCCACCGTCCAGCAGCGGGCCGAAGAGATTGCCGGCGTGCGCGAACTCGTTCCGACTGATCGGCGCGGCGCGCCCGAGCGCGGCCCCGATCAACAGCCGGGCCGATGTCTCAGTTGCAAGTTCCGGCGTTGCCGAGACGACGAAACCGTGACGCAGACGTGAGCTGAACGGAGTTGCCGCAACGGCGATATGGGTGGCGAAGAGCGGCTCACTGTCGTTGTGGATACAATTTATCCCGACGAAACGGCGCAGCCCGGCGTTGGGGTCCGCGGCGAGTCGGGTATGTTCGTGCATTACCGTTGCGAGAAAGCCTGAGCGGACGATCGAGAGGGCATCGGCATCCTCCGGACTCAGCTCCGGCGGGCGGGAGATCGGATTAGCCGCGAACTCGCCGTCGCTCGCCCTCCCGAATTCGAACACACACAAATCAGCGCTATCCAGCCAGGCGCTCCGGCACAAGATCCGCACTTGATCCGGGTCCGGCGGTCCGGTGATTAGGCTGGGTGCACTCGCCGCGTCGACCGCGATCGGGCAGCAGAAGCCGAGATGGCGCCAAGCCTGCCTTGCGAGCTCGAACATGTCTCGGCGCACCCCGCACCAGCCCAGCCGAATCCCGCGCGGATAACAACTCAACAGGTCCGCGAGGAACGTCAGTACATGCCGTGCATCGTAGCTGTAATCATTATAACTCGCTGTCGTATAGCTACTTTCGCTGAATGCAGCATCGAGCGGGGCGACCACCGATCGCAACATGTTGCGATACCCGCCGACACCGTCTTGCGGCAGCTTGATCTCCTCTATTAGATCGTCGGCGCAACCCCAATGCGCTCTCTGTTCGGGCAGATCCGAGCGAGTGACCTGGTCTACAAAGAAGCTCGGATCGTTCTCCAGGCGGTCGCGGCTGTGGATGAAGGTCGCTTGCCGCGTATGGTCGCAATGGTAGCAGAATACTTGCTCGAGCAGCGACGTCACCCGCCCATACCTCAGCGACAGACGCTTGGCGAGGTTTGAATTGACGTGCCATCCCAAATTCATTCTCTCGTCGAAGCCGTCGATCTCAAGCAGATCCGACCGCTCGACGAGCTGGAAATCGCCCGGTCCGTCGTAGAGGATCGGGTTCGGAGCCGTAGACCACTTCGTTGAGGCGCGCCGAGACCCCGAGCGCGCGACGTCCTCTATCGTGCGGATGGGATCGGCGCGGTCAAACGTCTCCCATAGGCTTTCGGGAATTTCGAAGCGCGCGGTATGGTAGAAGCCGGGTGGCAACTCGGCAACCAATTCGGAGAGGCGGGACACCTTGCGGGGTGCCAGAATGATGTCGGTGTTGGTCGAAAGTATCCAGCGATTTGCCGGGTTGGAGGCGCGGATGCCGACGTTCCGGGCCATCGGCTCCAGCACCGAGAGGTGGGTGTGTTGCTGAAACCGGCGGTGAATCTCGGGTCTGACCCGCAAAATGCGTAACACCGCTTTCGCTCGCGAGGTCAGGGTATCGCGGATCGCCTCGGGGAAAGTCGGCAAATCGTCGGGCGAATTGTAGTCGACGAAGATCAGCTCATCAGCCGGGTCGCACAACACTTCGGCCAGGCAATTGATGCTGACGGCCGCGCGCTTGTGAAGATTGTAACCGTGGTTGTCGTTGCGCCCGTAAACGACGATCGACAGCATCTAGCCTCCTCCGGAGTGCGGCCCAGCCTGGAAGCCGTCGCAAACAGGTCCCTAGCGCAGGACACGCAGAGGGACTGGGTTCGAGGACAATTCGGCGACAGCGCCCGGACCGGCTCAAACCGGTCTTGCCACGACCAGATAATGCCAGCCGAGGCGCCGTTCGAGCGCGGCGAACATGGCCGGCGGCATGGCCTTGAACCAGGGTTCGATCTCGTATTCGTATCGGACGTACTTTTCGATTTTGTAGGGAAAGATGTGGGCCTGTTCAGCCGACTCGATCGTAAAGAGCCCGGCCAACAGCTCCTCGATCATACCGCGCGTATAGGGGGTCGCGATCGGACAGCCGGCCTGGGCTTCGGGTTGATCAAAACCTGCTTTGATCATGATTGCCTTCCACGAATGCTCGGAATAGAGCATGATACGCAACTCACCGTCATCGCGAATTACCTGTCGTGCCTGTTCAATAATGGCGCGCTGGTTTGGCGTGTGGTGGATCACGCCAAATGAGTAGATGAGGTCGAAGCCGTGCAGACCGACCGTCGTAGTCAAATGCTCAGCGTTGCAGTTGTAAAATTGGCCGTCCAAACCGAATACCGCGAACCGTTGCTTGGTCACGGGAGACTGACTTCCGACAATTCGACCCCAGTGTAGTGGGCGCCAGCGCGAGCGAAATTGACCGCGTCGGTGCCGATCCCGCAGCCGATCTCAAGCACGCGCTTGCCCCTCCATCTCGGAAATTGGGCAAATCCCGGGATATGTGGTTCGACCATATATTTGCGGGCTTCGACCTCGTCAAAATACTCTCTGCTGCCCACGCTCAACTGAGAATGCCGGATGTTGCACGGGCGACGATCCCAATAGGCCCGAACATCGGCGGCGCTGGCGGCAGCTCCTGCAGCCGCATCTGTAGCCGCGTCTGTAGCCAGCAACGTCATTTTCGCACCCCAATCTCGCAGGTCGAATTGGCTTGTAGCGAAAACGCCCCGACCCCGCAACCTCGCGGCCTCTGAGGGATCGTTTCGGCCGGTCATCGACGATTTCATCGACTCGGGTGCAAGATCACGAAAGCTGGTGCAGCAATCCGGTGTCCTCAGCCGAGAGTATGCGGTGCCACCAGGGCTAAGCCATCATCGACGCGGGCAGGCTATTTGGCCCTCCGCCGTTACCGCCTTTGCCGAGCATCATCTTAAGCCGTTGAAAGAATTTGGAGCGGGCGAAGGGATTCGAACCCTCGACCCCAACCTTGGCAAGGTAATTCCGAGAATTTTCTGCTGCTTGCTTGGATTTGATTGGTCTTCCAGAGACAATTGTTATACCGCCGATTTCCCGTTGCAGATCCTTTACCAAGTTTGCTAGGATTTGCCCATTCCTGCTCGCTATTTGCTCGCTAGGGAGCACCTAGCAAGCAAAACGACTGGAGTGGCGGCATGGTCGAGCGGAAGCGGATCGGGCTACGCGAGGTGCGGGCGCTCGGCTCCAGCGAAATCGTCTGGGATGCCGCCGTCGCTGGCTTCCATGCGCGCCGGCAGCGCGGCCCAGCCGTGACTTACGCCGTGTTTTACCGCACCAAGGAAGGGCGGCAGCGCTGGCACAAGATCGGCCGACATGGCGCCCCCTGGACCCCGGAAAAGGCGCGCGAAGAAGCGGTACGCATCCTTGGCAGCGTGGCCAATGGCGCTGATCCGGCGGCCGAAAAGCGCACCGCTCGAAAGGCTGCCACCGTCGCCGAACTTTGCGATGCCTATCTTGCCGATGCGGAAGCGGGCCGGGTGTTGACCCGGAGCGGCAATCCAAAGAGGGCGAGCACGCTGGCAATCGACAAGGGCCGGGTAGAGCGCCACATCAAGCCGCTGCTCGGCAGCCTCTCAGTGGCGGCGATAACCCGAGACGATATCGAGCGCTTTCTGCACGACGTCGCCGAAGGCAAGACTGCCGGCCGGACCAAGACGGCAAAATTGCGCGGCCTTGCCCGCGTCAACGGCGGCCGAACGGCGGCAACCCGCGCCGTTGGGTTGCTAGGCGCTATCTTCTCCTATGCCGTGCGGCACCGCGCGCGCGCCGACAACCCCGCCCATGGTGTCCAGCGGTTCGCTGACCGCAAGCGCGAGCGGCGGCTATCGGATAACGAGTACGCGGCGCTGGGTGAGGGCTTGCGGCAGGCGGAAGCGACAGAGTTTTGGTCGCCGGCGACCGCCGCGGCGCGGTTCCTCACGTTGACCGGGTGGCGCAGCGGCGAAGCATTGTCGTTGAAATGGGCCGATATCGACCTCGCCCGGCGCACGGCTTGGCTTGCGGAAACCAAGACTGGGTTTTCGCTCCAGCCGCTGTCACATGCAGCATGCGATGTGCTGCGGACCATCCCGCGCATCGCTAGCGATAGGGTATTCCCGGCATCGCGCGGCGGTTCCGGTACAGCCCTACATTTCAAGAAATTTTGGCAGCGGATCGCGAAACTCGCCGGATTGCCCAGCGACGTGACGCCGCATACTATGCGGCATTCCTTCGCCAGCGTTGCCGCCGATCTCGGTTATTCGGAGCCGACAATCGCCGCCCTAGTCGGGCACAAGGGACGCTCGATAACCAGCCGCTATGTCCATAGCGCTGACGCGGTGTTGCTCGCTGCGGCTGACGCGGTGGCAAGCCGCACGACCGAACTGATGGGCGAGCGCAAGCCCGAAGCCCACTTGGCCCCGTTGCGCGCTGTGCGATAGGGGGCCACCCATGCCCGACCCCAAACTGCTTTGGTTCCTCTCGACAGAGTGGCGCAGTGTTTCCGTCGAGGGGCAGTCCTTTATACCCGACGGCGAGGGCTATATTGCCGTGCCCGAAAATCTCGGGTCGAGGATGATGATCATTCCGGGTTTCACGTATGTCGGGCGTGAACGGCCGGAAGGTCGTAAGCAGGAGCAACCAAAGTTTGCAAATGCAAGGGGTGGACGACCCGAAGGGTTTTCCTGGGATGATATCTGGGTCGAGACTTGCCGGTATATTCACGAAAATGGGCTACCGGAGACGCAAGCCGAGCTGATGCAGCACCTTCAAGAGTGGTGTGAAAATCAGTTCGGTAAGCAGCCTGGGGACAGCACGCTTAAGCCCAGGGTGGGAAAGCTCTTTCGGGCCTTGCGGCCGAACTGAACTGTTTCCGACCGTTTTCGCCCGTTTCCGGCTGACACCCTAGAGCTAGCGCAAACAAACTGCCGCCATCGCCGGCTCCCGCCGGCATACGGAGGGACAATCCGATGGCGACTGACACACCTGACGATGACGATGCATTGTTGACGCGCGCCGCCGCGGCAGAGGCGTTGAGTGAGGCCGGCTATCCAGTGCGGCGCGCAACCCTTGCAACTAAGGCGAGCCGCGGTGGCGGCCCGCCATTCCGGCGGTTCGGGCGGGTGCCGCTCTACCGGCGGGCCGATCTGTTCGATTGGGCGCGGTCCCGCCTCGGTCCGTCGATTCGCAGCACTAGCGAGGCCGATGCGTGACGACCGCCGGATGCGCGCCGGTGATGCCGAGCCGGCACGCCAAAAGCGGCCGAATCAGCTTCAAACGGGTGAACAGCGCTGCATTGCCGGTGCTGCCATCTCTGCTCGCGCGATGGCTCCCTGGGGGTCGCATCGAGGGCGCCGAATACGTGGCACTCAACCCGCGCCACGCTGACGATCGGCTGGGGTCCTTCCGCATCAACATGCGGACCGGGAGATGGGCCGATTTCGCCGTTCCAGATGCGCGCGGCGGCGACGTGGTGTCGCTCGCGGCCTATCTCGTCGGGACCGGCCAGCGCGATGCGGCCGAGCGCCTGGCCGCGATGCTCGGGATCGGCGGGCGCGATGGCCGATGACGCGATGTTCGCGCCACTCCCGGTCAGTGATCGCGCGGCCGGCGGCTCCGCAAGCGGAGCGGCTCCGAAGCCCGCCCCGATCGTCCCGGTGCCCGTCGATGCGCCGGAATGCGACTGGCGTCATCCCAAGCACGGTGAGCCCGTCGCCATGTCGGCGTATCACAATCGCCAAGGCACGCTTGTCGGATATGCCGTGCGTGTCGAGTACCACGGAGCGAACGGCGAGCGCGAAAAGGACGTGTTGCCGATCACTTACTGCCGCATCGAGCGTGCCGACGGCCATTATTACGCTTGGCGGGCCCGCGCTCTGCCGGCGCCGCGCCCGCTCTATCGACTGCCCGACGTGGGCGCCTCTCCCCAAGCGCCAGTGATCGTCACGGAGGGTGAGAAGAAGGCCGATGTCGTGCCGGTGCTGTTCCCCGGTCATGTTGGCACAACCTCGATGGGCGGCGCCCGCGCCGCGAAACTGTCCGATTGGGCGCCGCTTGCTGGCCGCAATGTCGTCATCTGGCCCGATCACGACGAGCCCGGCAGGGCCTATGCCGAGGACGTGGCGCGGTTGGCAACTGCAGCGGGTGCGGCGTCGGTCGCGATCGTCGCACCGCCTGCGAGTTGGCCGGAGGGATGGGATATCGCGGACCCGCTGCCGCGGGACGTCGCGCCCGAAACGCTCGGTGAGCTGCTGAGATCGGCGGCGCCATGGACACCACCGGCGTCAGATCAGCCAAGCCACGAAGTCGATGCCGCAGCAGAAATCGCCCGGCTTGCCGCGTTGCCGTTAATCACCTTCGGCCGCGAGCGGAAGCTGGCCGCCGAGCGGCTCCGTTGTCCCGTCTCGATCCTCGATCGAGCCGTTGCCGCCGGACGCCGCAATGGTGGCAACGTCGCCGGTCAAGGTCGAGCGCTCGACCTGCGCGAGCCAGAGCCCTGGCCCGAGCCGGTAGCCGGCGGTGCGCTGCTCGATGAATTGTCGGCGGCGATAAGGCAATACGCTATTCTTACCAAATGCCAAGCCGAAGCGACTGCGCTGTGGGCTATTTTTACCCATGCATTCGACGCGTTCGAGTTCTCGCCGAGGCTCGTGATCCGCTCGGCCGAGAAGCGGTCCGGAAAAACTCGTGTCGTCGAAGTGATGGACCGCATCGTCCGAAGACCGCTGTTCATCTCGGGGATAACCGCGGCGGCGCTGCTGCGCGTGATCGAGCAACATGCGCCAGCCATGCTCCTCGACGAAATCGACACGCTAATGAACGGCGACGCTGAGATGCGCGAGGCGCTGCGCGGCCTGATCAACTCCGGTTTCGCTCGCGCCGGCGCTCGCTTCGTCAAGAATGTACCAGTGCCGGGGGGCGGTCATGAGCCGCAGGCCTTCTCGACATGGTGCCCGATGCTTCTAGCCGGCATAGGGAAGCTGCCTGATACTGTCGCCGATCGCTCAATCTTTATCGAAATGAAGCGTAAGCGGCCCGACGAGAAGGTTATGCCGTTGCGCGCCGGAGACGGCCTCGAGCTATGGGATCTCGGGCGGAAGGCGGCGAGATGGGCAGCCGATAACCTCGACGCCCTGCGGCGCGCGCGCCCCGGAATGCCGGCGCAATTGAACGATCGTGCGGCTGATGCCTGGTCACCGCTTTTGGCGATCGCCGACCTTGCCGACGGAACCTGGGCGGATCGCACCCGCCAAACCGCATCCGAGTTGATGGCCAAGGGCGACGATCAGGGCAGCGCACGCGTGACCCTTTTGGCAGACATCCGAGACGCCTTTGCGTCATTGCGTACCGATCGAACTCGCAAGCGAAGAGGTGGTTGCCTACCTCGCCTCGCTCGACGATCGTCCATGGCCCGAGTGGAAGAACAGTAAGCCCATTACCATGACGCAGGTTGCGAGGCTGCTAAAGCCCCCGCACGTGCTGTCTGGGACGATCCGCCTGCCCGATGGTCGCACCCCGAAGGGATATTATCTGTCTGCGTTCAACGATGCGTTCGCTCGCTATTTGCCGGATCAGCAAAACGCCACAACGCCACAACCCATGGATCCCTTGTGTTCCGGCGATATTGCAATACGCCACATCGGCCCTGACGACGATGTGTTGTGGTGTTTTGAAACACCCGAAAAGCCGAGCGTTTCCGCCGCCTGTGGCGTTGTGGCGGCTCGAAATGATGAGGACGTAACGTGGACGGCGTAACCCTGTTGCGGCAGGCGGGTGCGGCCGGACTGGCCGTGACGGCAGAAGGCGGTAAGCTCGTGATCCGCGGGCCGAAGCGGGCCGAGCCGGTGGCGCGCCTGTTGATCGAGCATAAGCCTGAAGTGCTGGCTGCGCTGGTGCCTGGCAGCCATTCGGCTGACCTTGTGGGCGCCGTCGATCGCCCGCCTGTCACCGATCCGACCTGGCAGGGTCACTATTCCGCGCGGGTCGTCCATTGGTTCCTGCGCGGGCAACGGCGGTGGCACGAAGCCGAAGCGATAGCCTACGGCGAGATGCTAATGGAATGGCACGAGCACTACGGCGCGCGCTCCGATCCGTGCCGCTGTGCCGGCTGCGGCGAAGAGTTGTCCGGTAGAGACGGGCTCGTCCTGTCTGATGGCGCCCGCCTGCACCTTGCAGGCGTTCGCGGCCTCGAGTGCGTGACTGCATACGGACACAAGTGGCGCGGCGCTGCCGTCAACCAGCTGCGGGCGCTCGGGCTCGATCCGCCACACGGGTTCACGCTACTATGAACAGACCCAGCGAAAAGCGTGCCTTTGACACGGGCAGCCGAAAGCGACAGGCGAGGCGATCCCGAGAAGGTGTACGGCTACGACGACACGGTCGTCGCGGTTGTGCTCAACCCGGTGTGGGCCGTCGGGCTCACCCGCCCGCTGATCGCGTCGGCGCTAGCGAGCTATCGGATCGACTGCGATGCCTGTAAATACAGGTCAGAAACAGGGCGGGCGTTTTTCAAAGGGTCGCTCCGGTAATCCGCGGGGCAAGCCCCAGGGCGCGCGCCACCGCACTACGCTCGCGGCCGAGGCATTGCTCGATGGCGAGGCCGAAAGGCTGACGCGCAAGGCTATCGAGATGGCGCTCTCCGGTGACGGCACGGCAATGCGCCTCTGTCTCGACCGCATATTGCCACCGCGCCGTGAGCGGCCAGTAAGCCTCAGACTGCCGCGCCTGGAGGCCGCTGACGATGCGGTCGGCGCGATGGCCGCGATCACCGCGGCGATCGCCGCTGGCAAGATCACCCCGGGCGAGGCGGCCGAGCTGTCCAGGCTCGTGGAAGCTTACGTCAAGGCGCTGGAGGCCAGCGAGTTCGATCAGCGCCTTCGGGCGATTGAGGCACGGAGCGATGCGAAGAGAACTTGAGCGCCGACTTCAGGCGTTCGAGACAGCGCGAACCAGGACCATCTCGGCGGAGGTCTGGATAGAGTTGCACGATGGCATGTTACGCGGTCCGAGGGGCGAGATGATCACCCGGGCAGCTTTCAAATTGGTATGCTCTCGCCTATCCATAGTTGTCATTCTTCCCGACAATGGGCGCGATGCGACGAGACCTTGAACGCGCCCCGGTCGAAAGGAACTTCCGCGGGCCTGCCTGCAGTCGTCATGCGCCGGACAGCGGCACGACAATTGGACTTCCTTACCGTTCATATCGATCAGCAAGGCGCCGAGATCCGCTGCAGGAAAAATGGTGTACCCGCTCCATGCCCTGGCGGGATCGTACAAAGTGACGCCGGTCGGATAGATTGTCGGATGGCCCATCGCTTTCTCCTCTAGCAGGTCGTTGAAGAAGTCACTCGCGTTCGGCGACGAAGCCTGAGTCGTCGCCCTTGTGGATGAAGATGTGGCCGACGAGACGGCCGGCAGTGCCCAAGGTGGCCCAGCCGCGGCCGCTGGCGGGACTGCCGTCGTCGAGACCCTCCCAGGAGAACTCGGCGCAAGCGGCGCCGTCGCGCGCGCCGTAGCGCACGTCGAGATCGGCCTCTGCGGCGCGTAGCTGCTCAAGTTGCGCGTCGAGCGTCTACCCATGGGTGCTGACGCGGGCATAGCCGATCAGGCGATTTTGCGGGTATGTTCCGGTCATATCTCACGGGAAGCGTAAGCCGTTGATCGGCAATTATGTACTTGACGTAGTAGAGGCTATATGTTGAAATGGCCTTGTTCTGAGAGGCAAGGCCATGAGCGATCTAACAAACCCGGCATTTCACAACGAAGAGGTGGCCCGCGAATGGCTTGAAGCGCGGGTTTGGGCGCATGGGCGCGTTTGCCCGCATTGCGGGGCGGTCGACGAATCGACGCTCATGAAGGGCAAATCGCACAGGGCTGGCGTCTATCAGTGCAATGCGTGCCGCAAACCGTTCTCGGTCACAGTCGGCACACTGTATGAGCGCAGCCATATCCCGCTGCACAAGTGGCTAGCTGCCACGCACTTGCTCATGGCGTCAAAGAAGGGCATGAGCGCGATGCAGATCCATCGGATGCTCGGTCTAACCTACAAATCAGCATGGTTCATGATGCACCGCATTCGCGAATCCCTTCGCGAGACAGTCGCAGAAGACGGTCCGCTTGGCGGCGATAACAAAGTGGTCGAAGCGCCGCGATACCAAAAAATCGGCGACGAGTTCGCCGGACATGGCACGGTCAACCATTCGATCGAGGAATATGTCCGCGCCTTCTTCTGGCACACGAACACCGCTGAAGGATATTTCTCGATCCTGAAACGCGGCATTGTCGGCACCTATCACCACGTAAGCGCCGAACATCTGCACCGCTATCTTGCCGAGTTCGATTATCGCTACAACAAGCGCGTTGCGCTTGGCGTCAGCGATCGCGAGCGCATGGAAAAGTCGGTCCAGGGTATCGTTGGTCGTCGCTTGACCTATCGGCGGACTAGTCAGCAATCGAACCAGCAAGCCTAAGCTGACTCGCCGCCAGTTCGCGGAGGTGCTCGCCGCGGTCCTCCGAGAGGTGGGGAGGGTTTAGGACGAGGCCGGGGACCAGTCTTGATCGCGGCGTCAACCGCCTTTTCGAATCGCTCCCAGCCGTCCGGGCGCAACTCGATCTCATCCAGCTTGGGCTTAGGCTTTGCCTTCACGCCCTTCATATAGCACGGCGGAGCCGGATTCGCACCCGGCCCCGCTCTCCGCTATCCTGGTAGGTGCCAACCAAAGCCAGGAGCGAACTTCTGTGACGATATTTCCCACGGGCAAATGCCCTAGCTGCAAAACTACCGTCAATCACCTGTCGATGGAGCGCGTCCGCATAAATGAAGGAATAGGCGGCCCAACGTGGCAAGGAGTGAGCCTACTTTGCCCTTCGTGCAAGACAGTCCTCGGGGCGGCATTTGATCATCAGGCGCTTCAAGCTGATCTGATAAAGACAATCGTCGCTCGATTTCGTCAAAAGGCGTGAAGACCGTAATTGCGTTTGGGTTGTCCGCGTCGACGTTTAACAAACGACATCTCCATGAATCGTCAAAGTCGAAACGATCTTTTCGCCAGCCCGAGGCAGCGGATCGGCCGAGCAAAGTTTCAGCTTCGCACGCTCGTAAAAGATGGAAAGACTTTCTTCAAGCGCGCACCCTATGCCGGAGTTGTTGATACCGACCCGGATACCGGCGATCAACTTCACAAGGTTCGCTTTACGCGGCAAATGCCCAGCAAGATGACCGGCGTTGCGGTCGAAGCGATTGAGAATCTCCGTTCTGCGCTGGATCAGATCGGTTATATCACGGCCATTCTTTCGGGCGTCATCAATCCCAAAAATGCCTATTTCCCGATTGCCGACAGTGTCGAGCAACTGGGAACTGATGTGATAGGTCGCGGACGGTGCAAGGATCTTCCTCCTGACATCCTGTCGTTGTTTCGGTCGTTCAATCCGCACAAAGGAGGGAACGAACCCCTCTGGGCACTCAACCGGCTCTGCAACTATAGTAAACACCGCATCCTCAACGCCGCACTGGGTTGCGATCATTTTATCACAAAGAGTTCTGGCTACATCACGGGAGGAGCAATACTTGTGCCATCCTGGGACCACGAAAAAAACGAGATGATATTCGGGCGCATCAAGCCAGGCGGGGACTTCAAATACGATCTCGAATTCTCCTTTTATATAACGCTCATGTATTATGGTGTCGAGCATGGGAATAGCTGGCACCCCCACGAGTTGAGGCACTTCGCTGAGATCAGTCCCTATTTTTGCCACAACTCGTAGCGTGCATCGAGATGCGCCCGCGACGCGCACGCAACGACGGAGCGAGGATTGCACCGCCGGTGATAGATTCCCGCGGACCTTCTTACCAATACCTTACGCGTATCACAGCGACTATCAATGATTTCAGGTCGTTAACGTTAATTGTGGCGGTTTGGCGAGCGGGTTTTGCGGTCGCGCGGCTTTGGCGTCAACATCGTCGTAAACATGCACCTCACAGCCGCCGCAAACACCTCGCAGGCGGATAGCGTGATATTCTGGGCACCTCGTTCGACCCGAGACACGTAGCCCTGCGTCATCCCGAGACGCGCCGCGAGTGCCGCCTGGCTGAGCCCGGCCCGCCGGCGCGCCTCGCGCAAATGCCGCCCGAATTCGGCGAAGCCGCTGGCGCTGTCGCTGTCGCGCGGCTCTGGTGGCGTAAACTCAGGCGAAAATAGGCACCCCACCGCCTGCGCAAACCTCACGCAGGCCGACAGCGTGATATTCTCCGTGCCCAGCTCCACGCGAGACACGTAACCCTGTCTGATCCCCAGACGCGCCGCGACTTCGGCTTGGCTCAGGCCGGCACGTCTGCGCGCCTCGCGCAAACGCCGCCCGAATTCGATTATTAACTGTCGCTCGCCGTCCGCACTCCCTTCCGGCTGTGCCAAGCCCCCTCACGCCATGAGGTAAAAAATTCCCCCGAAATATTACTGAAACAGCGCTACGGCAACAAAATCACGGTGAAGCGCGGTGAACCCGAGGGCAATACCAAAACGTCAGCGGGCGGACGCCGCCCTCGGCCGCGATTAAGCCGCGCTCGGTTACGAGTTATTACCCGAAATAGGGCCGGGCAGGATTCCGAAATCACCACGCCTGCGGGTGATCCAATTAAGCAGGCGGCGAGCCGGCAGCTCAGGCTGAAGAGTTCGGCCGGCAGGATCGTCTCGGGGGTTTGCTCGTCCGCCGGGCAAATCAGAAACGCAGTGCGACCGCAGCCACGCCACCGACCACGCCAATAGCGACGATCCCCACAGTTACGGCCGCGAGCAGGCGCGGACCAAACGCTCGTCCGACCATGGCGAGCGAGGGCACGCTTATCGGCGGCAGCACCATCAGCAGCACGGCGGCGGGGCCGACACCGACCCCCAGCGACAACATCGCCTGAATGATCGGGACCTCTCCGGCCGTCGGAATCACAAAGAGCGTGCCAGCGATCGCGAAGGTAAGGACCCAGCCAAGGCCATTGCCGACCTCCGGACCGACATGAGGAAAGAGCCAAGCGCGCGCCGCGCCGAGCAGCAAAACGAGCACGATAAATTCGGGGATAAGCCACATCGCCAATCGGGCGAGGATAGCAAGCCATCGTGCGAACGGATTGGCCCCCGGTGGTACAGGCCGAATGTCCGCCAACTGCCGCTCGGCGGCCTTCTCTTCCTCGGGCGTCCTCATCCAATCGGCCAAGAGGCCGAGACCCAGTACCGCAACGACGCCGAGCAAGAGCCGTAAGGCGGACCAGCGCCAACCGAGCACGAAGCCGATGAAGACGAGAGTGGCGGGGTTCAGGACCGAGTTGCCGAGCCAGAAGGCGATGGCGGCGCCGGCCGAGGCCCTGGCCTTGCGCAGTCCGACCACCACCGGCGCCGCGCAGCAGGTGCACATCATGCCGGGCACAGCAAGCCCCGCCCCTCTGAAGACGCTGCCCGCACCCGTCCGACCCAGCCATCGCAGAATCCATTGCGATGGCAGTAGTGCCTGCACCGCCGAGCCCAGCAACAAGCCAAGAACCATCGCCTGCCAAATCGCCTTGCCGTAGGCCCAGGCATAGGTGGCTGCGGCGTTCCAGGACGGCGCCGGCGGACTGGCGGCGCTGCCCATCAAGATCGAAGTGCCGATCGAATGGGTGGAGGCCGCTACGAACGCTTTGTACCAATAGGGCGTCCACTTTACGTAAAGCAGCCCCAAAGTTGCGATCAGCAGAAAGACGATCCAGCCAGCGGTCATTTCCTGTTGTCGTCGGGTTTTCATTCCTTGCCCCGCGGAGGTCGGATTTCTGATTAGCGACAGTATGCGCTCCGCCGTGCTACCGATGCCGCTTCTGCTCATCGCTGACGCAAGCCATCGCGCCGCTCGACTTCAGGCCCGGGCGCCTTCCACTAGATCGTCCAGTCCGACCGTACTCGGATGCGCCGCCCCGGCATGGAGAGACGGCAGGATCGATCACATAGCGGAATTCAAGAGCCTTGGCCTAGTCGCAGATAGGCCGCTTGCCTGATCGGTTTCGTGATGTAACGAGACGCCACTCAGTTCGCAGCGGCGGCCACCTTGTCAGCAGTCTTGGTGTCGAAGTCGCTGGCGTCATGGCGCTCGTGCAATTGCTCCGAGGGCTCGCCGGAAAGTCGGTTGACCATGCGTCCGCGCCTGACCGCCGGCCGTTCGAGGAGCTTGTCGGCCCAGCGCTGGACGTTCTTGTACTCGTGAACCGCCAGGAACTCCGCCGCGCCGTATTGGTTGAACTTCGCCAGCCCGCCATACCACGGGAAGATCGCGATGTCGGCAATCGTGTACGCGGGGCCGGCGACGTACTCGCTCTCTGCGAGCCGGCGGTCGAGCACGTCGAGCAGGCGCTTTGTCTCCATCGTGAAGCGGTCGATCGCGTATTCGATCTTGACCGGCGCGTAGGCGTAGAAGTGGCCAAAGCCGCCGCCGACGTAAGGCGTGCTGCCCATCTGCCAGAACAGCCACGACAGGCATTCGGCGCGCGCGGCGGGTTCGGTCGGCAGCAGCGCGCCGAACTTCTCCGCGAGATACACAAGGATAGCGCCGGTCTCGAACACGCGGATCGGCTTAGGGCCGCTGCGGTCGACCAATGCCGGGATCTTGGAATTCGGGTTGATCGCGACAAAGCCGCTGCCGAACTGGTCGCCGTCGCCGATCTTGATCAGCCAGGCGTCGTACTCGGCGCCGCTGTGGCCGAGCGCCAGCAGCTCTTCGAGCATGATCGTGACCTTGACGCCGTTCGGCGTCCCCAGCGAGTAGAGCTGCAAGGGATGGCGCCCGACCGGCAATTCCTTCTCATACTGGGCGCCCGCGGTCGGGCGGTTGATGCTGGCGAACCTGCCGAGCGCCGGCTTGGCGACCCAGACTTTCGGCGGTGTGTATTCGGGAGTGTCGGCCATTCCTGCCTCCAAGGAGTAAGGGTACGCGACCTTGCCGCGCGGTTCTATATCACGTGCTATAAAATCTCGGCAAGCTAAACCCTCAACTTCGGGATTGGGTTCGCGCCGCTAATGGCTCGCGACTTCAATGCGTGCCGGCCCGCGGGTAACGCTGCCGATGATAGCGGCCGCGGGGTATCCCTCTCCCCGGATGCGGGTCAGTAGGCTTTCTGCCGCCTCCGGCGCGCAGGCGACGAGAAGGCCGCCCGAGGTCTGCGCATCGGTCAGCAGATGGCGCAACACATCCGGCGTCCGGTCGGGCAAGGTGACCTCCACGCCATAGCTCGTCCAGTTCCGATGCGAAGCACCCGTCACATGTCGCGAATCCGCCAGCTGCCTTGCCTGGCTGAGGAACGGCACCGATCCCGCGTCGATACGCAAGCCCGCGGAGCTCGCGCGCGCCATTTCGAGCCCATGGCCGAACAAACCGAAGCCGGTGATGTCGGTCATCGCATGGACCGCCGCGTCGGTGCCGAGCATGATGCCGACGCGGTTCAGCAATGTCGTTGAGGCGAGCATCTCGGCGTAACCTGCATCGTCCAACCGGCCGCTCCGCAAGGCGTTGGCGTAGATTCCGACCCCGATCGCCTTGGTCAGGATGAGGGCGTCGCCGGGCCGCGCCCCGGCGTTGCGGCGGATCTGGTCGGGCCGGGCGGTACCGACCACGGCAAGGCCGTAGATTGGTTCGGCGGTGTCAATCGAATGCCCGCCGGCGACCGGAATGCCAGCGCCGGCGCAGGCGGCCGCGCCGCCGGCCAAAATGTCGCGCGCGATCTCTATCGGGAGTTTGCCAAGCGGTATCCCGAGGATAGCCAGCGCCATGATCGGGGTGCCGCCCATCGCATAGATGTCGCTGATCGCATTGGTGGCCGCAATTCGCCCGAAATCGTAGGGATCATCGACGATCGGCATGAAAAAATCGGTGGTGGCGACAACGCACTGGTCCTCACTCACCTGCCAAACCGCCGCATCGTCCGACGTCTCGGTGCCCACGAGAAGCTGCGGAAAGAACGTCGACGCCTGTCCCGTCAGCAACTGCTGCAGAATGGCCGGGGCGAGCTTGCATCCGCAACCGCCGCCATGGGCCAATTCGGTAAGATGAAAGGTCGGCGCGCGTCGGGAAACGTTGTCCATCAGGGTTTGCTCCTCCAGGCGGAGATCGGGACGAGTGCGGTCCGGGCAGGGACAGGCTCAACCCGCAGGAGCCTTGCCGGCCAGCCACCGTGCCGGCGAGAGCGGGGAGCGATCACATCTTCTATTCCCGCCCAGCTCCGCCGTCTGAGGAGAGACTGCACCTTATCGCCAGCCTGTTCCGACGCGCGGCAGCTTACGCATGCCGGCCTGCGCAACAACCAATCGCGCTGCAACTGATGCGAGAAACGCGCTCCTCAAGATGTGCGCAACCGCGCTGCGGGTACGATGAAGTTGGCGACGATCAGCCGCAATCGCTCGTCTTCTTGCTCAAGCAGAGTGTTCCGCAGCGCGTAGAGGGCAGCGCCGGTAGCCGTCTCGTTCCACAACCAGTCGCTCAGTTGCCGGCTCGACGGTTTCGCAGTCCCGGCGCAGGCGGCCTCCAGACAATACGCCTTCAGATCGTCGACCGCGAAACGCAGCATCAGCGGCGCCGAGAGACCGTCGCGCGGGCTCGGCGGCGCCTTGCCGCCCAGCCAGTCGGCGACGTAGCGGGCGCCCTCGCCAACTGTCAGCCCACTGAGCCCGACCGTACTACGCCCGTATTGCGCCATCCAGCGTTGGTGCGCACCCAGCAGCAGCAAGATTTCGGCCTCCAGCCGTGATGCGAGCAACTCGTCAGAGCCGTGGACAATCGTCGCTGGAATGAATGGCGGTCGCCAGGCGGGGTCAGGCTGCGCGCGTGGGTCGTCGTCGGGAAAGTCGATGATCCGCACCGGCCCGCCATCTTCGACCAGCATGCGGAGCGCAGCCCGGATGACCCGCTTCTGGAAGGCGGGGTCGCCGGGTGGACCAAATGGCCGGCCCAATTCGAACGGCACCCACAACCCGCGCGGCGGCCTGGTGTTCTCCGCCTGCGGCCGGATCAGCGCGATCGCGGCGGTCGCTATGCCTTCTTCCTCGAGATAATGCCCCAGCGCGCTCACGGCGCGCGTACAGAGCGGTCAAACGGGAGGAAGAATGACGGCGTCGACCGCATCGCCCTTCAGTCGACCGGCAAGTTCGCGCGCATGAGGCTCCATCTGCACCGGATCGGTGGCGCCCATGAACGAATAGTGCATCGTCGCGACCGAGCCGATCGTCCCTTCCGCCGCCAGCTCGTTGAGCCGGTCGAGCGGAAAGACCACGTTCCAGTCCTCCTGGAACCCGGTACGGTCGAAGTTGATCGAGATATGGCTGCATAGCAGGTCGCCGGCCGCGACCGTCGATGGGATCGCCCGATAATCCGGATCTCGGCCACGAAACGGATTCTCGCCGCGGACAACGAGACCGGCGGAAGTGACGATCGCAATCCGGCGTTGCGATAGCGCAGGGCCGGTCACCCAGGGTCGTGCCTTAAAGTCCGGACACTCAAGCTCAGCCAGGCGCTTGGCCTGATCGGGAGGCAGATCGCTCAGTCTGGTCACGGCATCTCTCTTTGCATGATCGGAACGCGCCGGCCCATCGGGACGCGAGTGCATCCCGAGCCGTCTTGTGCAATCAGCCTAGCACGAATTTTAGATCGATCAATCTATAATCGTCGATCGCTTTGGCGTTGTTCTCGCGCCTGAGCGATCGCAACTAAGTACGGGTGTCGCGTCGTCGACGCGATGGTTGCCTAGATTTGGCCAACGGTCGCGGCGGCTGCCCGCCGGCCCCAAGCAGCGCCAAAACACTGTTTGCAGCGCCCTCCAAGACCACCCGCTCGGGACGCGTCCGTGCGAGGACGCGCACGCCGATCAGCACGCTCAGCAGCAGTCTGGCCAATCCGTTCGCCGGGAGAGCGCCCGCAATTGTGCCGTCCTTCTGACCAGCATCGACGCAACGGCGGAAGAACGCTTCGATGAAGCTCAGCTCCTCGGCGACGAGTTCCTGGAACTCGGCATCATAGGGCGCCAGTTCCAGCGCAGCGTTGACCAGCATGCAACCGCGGCGCTGCTCGTCGTCAACCGACCGATCGATGATCTCCTCGAAAAACGCCCGGATCGCTGTGAGCGGCGGAAGCTTTTCCAACCGTGCGACCCGATCCCGTACTGTCTGCGCAAGGTAGTGAACAAACGCCTGGCGATAGAGTGACCGCTTGTCACCGAAGGCATTGTAAAGACTGGCCCCGGTGATTCCCATTTGCTCCGCAAGATCGCGAATGGAGGTTTGGCCGAAGCCCCGCGCCCAGAAGCACTGCATCGCCGCTTCCAGGACTGTGCTCTCGTCGAATTCTCTCGGTCGCGCCATCACACGCCTCGCAACGGCCGCCACGATCGGAGCCGCATACCCTTATGATCGAAACGTAAAATTTTAGATCGAGCCGGCTAGAACAGCAAGTCTAAGCCAGGCTTGGCGTTCAGGCAGCCGCGAAGGCTATCGCCAGCCCCCGCCTTGTCGATCATTCTAGATCAATCGATCTAATTGTTCGAACTCGATGGAACAATTCTGAGCCACGCAAGCCGAACCACCTGAAGCGCCCACTCCCTCGGAAGGACCGACAATGATCCGCTTCTACTACCACCCGACGCCAAACCCCGCGAAGATCGCCCTGTTTCTCGAAGAGGTGAAACTGCCCTACGAAATCGTCCCGGTCGACACGGCCAAGGGCGAGCAGCACACGCCCGCGTTTCGCGCGATCAACCCGAACGGCAAGGTGCCGGTTATCGTCGATAGCGCCAGCCCGGGCGGTGTCGAAGCGCGCGTCTTCAATTCAACGGCGATCCTGCTCTATCTCGGCGAGAAGACAGGCGAGCTGATGGGTTCGCCGGCCGACCGCGGAGAGCTGCTGTCGTGGCTTCTTTTCATGGCTTCCGGACTCGGGCCGTTCTCCGGCCAGGCCGTGCGCTTCCAGCGAGCCGCCCCGGAAAAACTGCCCTACGCGGTCAACCGCTACCGACGCGAGGCCGAACGCCACTATGCTGTCCTCGACAAGCACCTCGAGTGCCGCGAGTTCATTGTCGGCGGCGGGTATACGATCGCCGATATTTCGGCTTGGGGCTGGATCACGGCCGGCATTGGCGGCGAAGCCGAATGGCGGAAAGCGTGCGTTTTTGGAAATCATGCGGCGTCACCCATTTGACTCTGGTCACGTATTCCGGGCGCGGCCTGCGCCGCATCGAGGGCCGGAAGCTGGTTGACCATCTCGCCGCAATCGAGCGCTATTGGAACGCCGTCGGCGATCTCTTGTGATTGGGTACCGGTTGTGAATTCCGAAAAACGTCCCTTGCGAAAAGCTGGCCCCGGCCAAAACCGGCCCATTCATGCTAATTGCGCCACCGGTTAACCCCCGCCCCCACGAGGCCACAGCAAACGGAGAGCAGCATGCATTTCGGCGGAGCGATGTTCTTTACCGATTATTCGATCTCGGCCGTGGACCTTGCCCTCGCTCTCGAGGAGCGCGGTTTCGAATCGATATGGGCGCCGGAGCACTCCCATATCCCGCTCTCCCGCAAGACGCCGTTTCCAGGCGGGGGCGATCTGCCCAAACCGTATTACGACGCGATGGACCCGTTCGTGGTGCTAGCCGCGGCCGGCCAGGCGACCAAGACCATCAAGCTGGGCACAGGCGTGGCGCTCATACAGCAGCGCGACGCGATCCAGACCGCAAAACTGGTCGCCTCGCTCGACCAGGTGAGCCAGGGGCGCTTCCTGTTCGGCATCGGCGGTGGATGGAACCAGGATGAAATGGAGGACCACGGCACCGTCTACGCAACCCGCTTCAAGCGAGTGCGCGAGGCGGTCGAGGCGATGAAGGAAATCTGGACCAAAGAAGCAGCCGAATATCACGGCGAGTTCGTCAATTTCGATCCAATGATCGCCAGGCCCAAACCGGTGCAGAAACCACACCCGCCGATTCATGTCGGCGGCGCCTTCCCGTACGGCGCGCGCCGCGCCATCCGCTACGGTGATGGCTGGATTCCAACCGCCCGAGGCGATGTTGCCGATGTTCTACCGAAATTCCGCGAAATGGCCCGGGAAGCCGGCCGCGATCCGACCTCCATCGAGATTACCTCGTTCGGCCTGGGCGAGGATCTCGACCGGGTGAAGCGTCTCGCCGATTTGGGAGTGGCCCGCGTTGTGGCCTCGTTCTCGCCCCAGAAGGCGGATGCCGTGCTGCCGATTGTCGACCGGTGGGCCACGATCATGCGGCACGTCAACGGCTAAATCATTTACAGGCCCCGCAGCCGCTCGTCTTCACCGCTTTCGGCGGGCTTTCCATAGGGCTAGCCCGCCATGTTCAAATGGGGTCATTTTAAGTCCTTACGATCTTAGCACGTGTACAAGTAATCCATCACAAATATGGCACACGATCTCTAATCTTCGTAAAGAGCAACTGGGATAACACGGTTACCGTCTCAGGCATGCATTTTGACTCTGCTCTTTGACCTCGCAAGGACGACCGGATTGTCGGGAAGAGCAGCTATTGCTCCAGTCGGGAACGGTCGTAGACCGCCTTTCGAATGAATGAGCCAAAGCCCGATAGTACCGCGATGGGTCAGCGACTGCGGCCTAAAGGCTGCCGCTGGTAATCGCCATATCTTCCGCGAGATTGCTTTCCGAGGTCGATTTTAAACCCCGAGCGTCAGAAGCCGTTCATCGCCGCTTCCGGAACGGTCGCTTCGCCAAACTGTCTTGGCAGTGCGATCGAACTCCTTGCATGCGCCGCCCGCCGCGCGAGTGGCGCTTACTACCATGAATCGGATTTTAGACCGTCTGATCGAGAACGGTAGGCCAACCTAAGACGGCGCGCCTTGCTCGCCGGCACCCGGCCCCCAGGAGTGATCCACGAAAGCCATTGCCGGGCCTGAAAGTTTCATGCATTCTAGTTCAACTGCTCTAAAATCAGCGGCGCGCGCGCCTGCGCAGCGCTTCGCAGCACAAGGAGGAGCGTAGTGACGCGATTGACCGATTTGCCGCCGGCGCAGGCGAAACGCCTCGCGGAGGCCGAATGTCCTCGTTTCGAGACGACACCCTGGGTGACAGGGCCGGCGCTATCGCAGCGGCGAATAGCGATTGTGTCGTCGGCCGGTCTCTTCGTCAGAGGTGAGATGCCGTTTCGCGGGCGCGATGCGGATTACCGGGTCATCCCGGCGGACACGAAGCCTGAGGAGCTGCTGGTTAGCCACATTTCGATCAATTTCGATCGCACCGGCCTGCAAGAGGATTGGAACGTCGCCTTCCCTCTCGAACGGCTCAACGAGTTGGCGGCAGAGGGGAGGATCGGCTCGATCGCCAACAAGCATTACTCGTTCATGGGGGCGAGCGATCCGCTCCAAATGGAGCCCCACGCTCGGGAGTTAGCCGACCATTTGAAGCGCGATCAGGTCGATTCCGTCCTCCTCAGCCCCGTTTGACCGGTCTGCACGCGCGCCGTGAGCGCGCTGGCTCACTATCTCGAGGAAGAGGGGCTTTCGACGGTTGCGATCAGTCTTATTCGACCGCAAACCGAGAATACAAAGCCGCCGCGGGCCTTATGGGTACCGTTCGAATTGGGCCGGCCGTTTGGGCCGCCTGGCGACGCCGCCTTCCAGAAGCAAGTCATTCTCGCCGCGCTGACCACGCTGGAACGCGACCACGGTCCGGTAATCATCGAGGATTTCCCCGCTGACGATCCGCGCGCGCAGCCAGATCCGGGCTGGCGTGCACCGGCGACACCCGCTCCCGGCTCGGCCGAAGCGCTTGCAACAGGGCTCGAGGACGAGATCCGGCAGCTGTGTGATGCACACCGGCGCTGGGTGCAGGACCATGGCCGCACCGGGGTCGGCCTTTGCGGACTATCGATCGTCGCGTGTGGCCGCTACGTCGCGGATTGGTTGCGCGGAACGCCGCCGCCAAGCCCCCGGGAGGCGTTCTCGGCGCCGTTGATGCTACGTTTCGCCGTCGACGACGTGAAAGCCTATTACCTGGAGGCAGCGGCAGCCGACCCCCACAGGCCGTCAAGCCGACAGCTCGGAGACTGATTCTGGAACAGGACCACGGCCGGCGTGGCAATCCATGCCTTGCGTGAGGCTTGCCTGGGGAGCGAGGACGACCGGCTCAAGCTGATCGCCGGCAATTTCCTGGTTCCAGCATCCCGCATGCGAAGCGCTGGTTGAGTTCGACGGATCGTGGTCGATGAGCCAGTCCCGCCGTCCATGGCAGGTGCGATTCATCGTGGCGCCGAGCCGCCCATTCAAGGCGGCCGCCGGCGGCCGTGAGGGGGGCGCCCGATAACGCCGCCCCCTCGATCAACCGTGCGGCGATCACGATCTCCATCATGCTGGCGACGATCATGCAGGCGATCGACACCACGATCGCCAATGTTGCGCTGCCGCACATTCAGGGCAGCCTATCGGCGGCGCAGGACCAGATCACCTGGATCCTGACCTCCTACATCGTCGCCGCGGCGATCATGACCCCGCTGACCGGCTGGCTTGCCAGCGGGTTTGGCATCAAGGGCGTCTTTCTGATCTCGGTCGCCGGCTTCACCCTGGCCTCGGCGCTGTGCGGCATGGCCCAGAGCCTCCCCCAGATGGTGCTCTTTCGCTTACTGCAGGGAATTTGCGGAGCAGCATTGATGCCGCTGTCGCAAGCTGTGTTGCTGCGCATCAATCCACCCGAGCGGCACGGCCAAGCGATGGCGATATGGGGCACCGGCGCCATGCTCGGGCCAATCGCTGGCCCCGCGCTCGGCGGCTGGCTGACCGACAACTACAACTGGCGCTGGGTGTTCTACATCAACTTACCGATCGGCATCATAGCCTTCCTGGGCATTCTTGTTTTCATTCATGAGGCCCGTCAGACGCGGCCCGAGCATTTCGATTTTTTTGGCTTTGCGGCGCTCGGCATCGCGCTCGGCGCTTTGCAGATGCTGCTCGACCGCGGCGAGCTCAAGGATTGGTTCGAACTCGACCGAGATCTGGATCACGGCGACGATCGCCTCCCTCGGTCTCTATTTATTCATCGTTCATACGGCTACGACGAAAGAGCCGTCGTTGCTCGATCGCGCCCTGATGCGGGACCGCAATTTCGTCGTCGGTCTCGTGCTCATGTTCTTCGTGGGCGTGATCATGTTCGCGACTCTGGCGCTGATGCCGACCATGCTGCAACAATCGATGAGCTATCCGGTCGCGACCGCCGGTCTGGTCATAGCGCCGCGCGGCATCGGTACGATGGTCGCCATGTTTCTGGTTGGCCGCATCATCGGGTTGGTCGACATCCGTCTGCTAATCCTTAGCGGGCTCGCGTTGACCACGGTCTCGCTTTATCAGATGAGCGGTTTCTCGCTCGTCATGGATCCGCATCCGATCGTGGTCTCGGGGTGGAGTTGACCCCGTTAAACCGGACACGCAACGGGTTGAGACAGGATGTATTCGCGAGGTGATCGGTATCCCAATCGGGAGTGCGGGTGAACGGTGTTGTAGTCCTCCATCCAGCGATCGACGAGAGCGAGGGCTGCAGCGGCATCCGGGATCGGGCTGGACTTGCTTCGGAAAGGTGGGGAGTTCCCTGTGAGCTATGAGGAACTCGATGACGCAGCAACGACGGTTTACGAAGGAATTTGCAGAGGAAGCGCTCCGCCTTGTGCAAAGCAGCGGGCGGACGCAGCGCGAGATCGCCGGTGATCTTGGGATTGGTCTATCGACGCTGGTCCGCTGGATCGGGCGGAGCCGGGATCGGCATGCTGTCGACCCTTCGGCAGCGGAGGGCGATGTCACGGCGGAGCTGAAGCGGCTGCGCCGTGAGAACGAAATTCTTCGCCAGGAACGGGACATCCTGAAGAAGGCCACCGCTTTTTTCGCCCGGGAGGGAAGTCGATGAGGTTCGCGCTCATTGATGGGGCGAAAGCGGAATTCCCCGTCCACCGCCTATGCCGCGTGCTTGGTGTTAGCCAAAGCGGCTATTTCGCCTGGAGGAGCCGGCCAGCCTGCCGCCGCCAACGTGACGACATAGTGCTGCTGGCACATGTCCGGTCGGCCTTTGCCCTGTCGAACAGCACCTATGGCAGTCCCCGAATGACGCGGGAACTGCGGGATAGCGGCCTCACGGTCGGTCGCCGCCGGATAGCCCGGCTGATGCGCGACAACGGCCTGCGGGCGCGGCAGAAGCGGCGGTTCAAGCGGACCACGGACAGCCATCACGCTTGGCCGGTTGCGCCAAACCTGCTTGATCAGGACTTCGCAGCATCAGGGCCCGACAAGAAGTGGGGTGCCGACATCTCCTACGTGTGGACCCGCGAAGGCTGGTTGTATCTTGCCATTGTCATCGACCTGTTCGCACGCCGGATCGTCGGCTGGACAACAGGCGACCGGCTGCATCGGGACCTGGCTCTCGCCGCTCTGGGCAAAGCCCTGACCATGCGCCGTCCGGCAGCAGGGCTGATCCACCATTCGGATCGTGGCAGTCAATATTGCTCGATCGACTATCAGGCCGAACTCCGCAAGCACGGCATCCTGATCTCGATGTCCGGTAAGGGGAATTGCTACGACAACGCCATGGTGGAGACGTTCTTTAAGACACTGAAATCCGAGCTCATCTGGCGGACTGTCTTCTACACCCGCCAAGAAGCCGACCAAGCCATTGGCCGCTACATCGACGGGTTCTACAATCCCGTCCGGCGCCATTCCGCCCTCGGCTTCACAAGCCCGGCTCAGTTCGAAAAAATGGACGCCGATTGAACCAATCCCTCTCCACTAAACCGGGGCAAGTCCATCTTCAGCTTGATGCGTAACATCGGCAGCAGCATCGGCATCGCGATCCTCGAAGCCTTGTTTGTCCCTGCACCATCGGAGAGTCGGCATTTTCCGCTTTCTCGAAGGCCAATAGCAGGCGGCTCCGAATATTGGTTGCATCCTCGATCTGCTTCAGGCCCGGCGCAAACCGGGTCCACTCATCATGCCCAAAGTAGCTGTGGCGCGCGCCAGCCGCGACGACCAGGTACTCATATGGAACACGGGCATGCCCTATGATCACCTCGCGCGTTTCGAGGTCGACATCGGTTACGCCGCCCAGCAGGACGCGAACATTTGCCTGATCCCGAAAGAGACCGCGAATAGGCCCGGCGATGTCGGCCGGGGAGAGGCGGCGGTCGCGACCTGATACAGCAATGGCTGAAATAAATAGTAGTTGCGCTGATCGACTGATGAACAGGTCGAGCAGAGGTCCGGCGGTCTTCTCGACGATGCGCGACGCATCGCTCGCCCACTGGACCGTAACTGCGGCAAGGTGGGCCCCTTTCGAAGTTTGAAACATAGGCTTTTTCCTTCGCACCGGGGCTTGAAATCCCGATAAAGCGGCGGAGGATCTGTGCTGGTAAAGAGAATGACGCTGCGTTACCGCGTTTTATTGTTCATTGGCTATAGAATCCACCCGGGCTCGGTATTGGACACCCCACGGCAAACAGTGTTTGACTGTCCAAACCCAGACGAGCGAAGGGTAATCGCCGCATGGCTTGCTTTTGGCGTGGCCCTCTCCCCAGAATTACTCCTTCGATTCCAGCACTGAAATAGGCATCCAATCGTTGCCCGGCGGGTCGGCAAGATAGGTTCGGCTTCGTTCCAGCAGGATCTCCGATGGGCGGTCGACGTCGCCGCGGAGCGCGACTGCAGTTTCCAGTAGCTTGATCGCTTCGCGCCAGTTCCGGTCCTCATAGGCTGCGAGCCCGGCCTCGTAGGTCTTGACCCATTCAGGGAATTCGGCGCCGACGCCCTCGGCCATGCCGAGGAGTTCGTAGATGGCAAGGCCCTCGATTCGACCATGGACCACCACCCGGTCGAGCCGGCGGACGATGATCGCATCGCCGGCAGCAATGCGTGTGTCTTCGCCGATGATGATCCCGACGCCGTAGATTTTGCCCAGCGGTTCGAGGCGGCTGGCGACGTTCACCGGATCGCCGATGACCGTGTAGCTCAGCCGTTCGCTCGAGCCGATGTTCCCGACCAGCATGCGGCCGGTGTTGATCCCGACGCGGATCCGCAGCGGCGTCCCGCCGACACGCTCCGCTGCGGTCCGCTGCAACGCGAGCAGGCGTTGGCATTCCAACGCAGCCGCACAGGCGTCTACGGCATGCCGCTCGCTCGGCACCGGCGCGCCCCAAAACGCCATCACCCCATCGCCAATGAACTTGTCGATCGTGCCGCAATGGCTCAAAACCGCCGTCGAGACTGCTTCCAGATACTCGGCGAGCACCGGCATCACGGCATCGCCGAGCTCCTCGGAAATGCCGGTGAAGCCGGCGACATCGGTAAACATCACCGTCAGATTCTGCTGGTGCCCGCCCGGGCGAGCCTCGACTCCTTGCGAGACCAGGGTGCGCACAAGTTCGGTCGGCATATACTTCTGGAACGACGCCAGCCCTCGGCTCATCTGCAGCAAGAGACCCGAGAGGTCGTCGAGCTCGCGCAGCGGCGAGGCCACCCAGCTGACCCGATCGAGACGGAAATTTTCAATGTGCTTCAACTGACCGGCGATGCGCAGCAGTGGGGCGGCCACCAGGCGGTTCGCCAACAGGATCGCTATCACCGCGACGACCACCGTAAGGCCGCCAAGCGCGATCAGCAAGATCGTCGCGCTGCGCTCGATCGAGGCGAGGAAGTCGCTGGCCGGGATCACCGTCGCGACCACCCAGCCGCTGAAATTCAGCGGCGTGAACGTGACGAAATAGTTCCCGCCATCGATCGGGCTGGTGGTCTGCAATTGGCGCGTTTGCCTGAGATCGGCAAGGCTCAAACCGTTGCCGTGGAGCAGTGCCGCTACTGAGGCAAGCATCGGGCGGTCCTCGGCGAGCGAATCGAGCTCGGGCATTTCACCCGCTCGCTGACGCTTCCGCGCCGCCAAGGCCGCCGATGCAACCACTCGGCCGCTCTGGTTGAGGATCGCCACCGTGCCGGTCTTCCCGACGTCTAGGCCCGCGAGAAATTGGGAGAGCCGTTCCAGCTCGACGACAACCGCGACGACGCCGGAAAAATCGAGATTTATGACGATAGGGATCGAGGTAACGATCGCCGGCCGATCGCGGTGGGGGAGGTGCGAGAGCATGCTCCATCCCGGGCCGTACTCGGCGACAGCGCGTTGGTACCAGGTTTGCGCCGTCGCCTCGTAGTCGCTCGGGGTGATCTCGCGCCCGCGAAACATCACGTCGCCCTGCTGGGGGGTGTAGACGTCGACGCGCTGACGCCGAATTCCGGTCTCAGCGTCCTTTTTTACCTCGACCATGTCGAACTCGTCGTCCGCGGCTCTGAGCGCGCCGAAGAAGGCCCCATCGGGAAAGCCGAGTGCGATCCATGAGAGCGTCGGATGCGATCGCAGCAGTGCCAGAAAGATGAATTCGCGCTTGGCCTCGTCAGTCGGCTTGATGGCTCCTTGGAAAAAAATCGATCGAACCGCCTCCTGCACCGACCAAGCGTCGTTCAGGGTCCCGCGGACCTCATGCTGCACCGACCCGACGATCTGGCGGTTAAGCTGGCCGACGACATCGGCGACGTTACGGCGAGCGGCGTAGAGCCAGGTCAGATGGATCAAAACGGCAGTGACCATCACCGTCAGCAATACGAGCCCGGTCAGCGCCACCCGCAACCCGAGCTTACGGGGCGCTCGAACCTCCCGAGGGGCCGCCCCGGGAGGCGCGTCGGCCGCCTGCCCCCGGGAGTCGGGGCCTGAGATCGGGATCGAGCCCGACCGAGGCGACAATTCTCGCCCAATGAATGCTCGTACCGGAGCGATGGCGCGCAACCGCTGCATCAGGCCACACCGGTGCCAAAGATCGATCACTGCGAGTATGGGGTTAATGGCTTACCACGACCGAGGCTCGGTATTATTTTTTACCCGTTCCGCAGCAATGCTCGGGCCCTGGAGCTGGACGCGACGTGACCTCGCGAAAGGTCGGAGGCGGTGGCAGGGGCGACCCAACTCGCGATAGGGTCCCGTGCGCAGCCGGCCAGCAATGCGGCCGTCGCGCACAATGCTAGCGCCGCAACCGCCATGAGCATCGGCGTTGGAGCAGTCTTTCCCCGATCGCGTGACAGGATGTGGTCATTGCTCGGATCTCCTCGGTTGACAGTTATTGGGAATCTGAAAGCGTCGTGGTCATCGTAGGAGCCCCCGCGCGCGTAGCGTGCGCTTGGCGTAATAATCGATCGAGAGGGCACCTGGGCCCTTCGTCAGCAGAAACAGCAGTATCGAGGCCCACATCAAGTGCATGGCCCAGTATTCCGGGTAGACGAAGACCTCGATAACGAAGATCATGCCGAGCAGCGGCAGGGTCGCAAGCCGGGTCGCCAAGCCGACAAAGATCAGCGACGAACATGAGAGCTCGAAGGTCGCGCTAACCACCGCAGCGATCGCAGGCGGCAGCAGCGGCACCATGTACTCGTCGCGAAACAGCGCGACGGTGCTCTGCCAGCTGGCGATTTTTGTCATCCCCGAACTCCAGAACACCTCCGCAATAGCGACGCGAAAGATCAACTGTAGAATCGAGGACGGAAAGCGGTCCAACAGAGCGGTCGCCCGGTCGATCCGGAAGACAAGGCTGGTCCGTTCGCCGAGCGGGGCACTGCGGGCGATCATCATGGGGTCTCCTGTTCCGGTGAGATGACGAAGCCAACAGCGAGCCCTTCGCCCAGAACCTGCCGAAGCGCCGCTGTCAGGTCGAAGGCAGGGTCCGTCAGGGTCGCGGCCGTCATCGCGACAACGAGCACAAGGCCGTCGGCGAGTGCGGTTCGGAATGCGAAGGTCCCTGGGTCGAGCCGCCGCCAGGACACCGCCTCGCCGGAGCGGCGGATCTCCAGACTGGTGCCGCCGCTCGTCAGATCGACTGGCGGCACCTCATCCTGTTTGTTGGCCTGCCAGATCGCGTCGATCGGCCAGGGCGAAGCGAAGTAGCTCAGCGAGGGCTGCAGGCGGAGCCTGATATACGCGGCCTTTCCGGGTGGAACCGCGGCGAGCGTCTCCGCCTGCAACGGTATCGTCTCGCGCTGGGTGGCGGCGATATTGAGGGCCCATTCAAAACGGGCGACATCCGCCAGATACGGCAATTTCTCGCACGGGCTAAAGCGCGCCAGGAAGTCGGCGAAGTCGGCGCCGTACTCGACGAGGCAACGCGAATGCGGCGGATGCTCACGCAGGTACTCGTGCGCGGCGTAGGCAAAAAAGCGCTGGTCGACCAGGCGGCAGACGACCGGGAAGGTCCCCTGCAAGGCATCGCCGAGCGTGGTAAAGGCGTGATTGCGATAGATCCCGACCCGCTTCGCCGGATTGAGTCCATCGCCCTGGATGGCGGCCACGATTTCCGCGGTGTCGCCGCGGAGCACGGCTCGGCGAAGCCGCATTTGCAGATCAAGCAGCATCGACATGTCGCTGCACCCGGGCCAGCTTTTCGGCATGACCCGCCTCGTCCAGCAATACCGCGAGCGCGGGTAGATTGGTGTCCCACTCAATCAGCGTGGGCACGGGGCCGAACCGCCGGAGCGCCGCGGCGTAGAGCTCCCAGACGGGTTGCGCGACCCGTGAGCCGTGGTCGTCGATCAAGATGTCCACATCATCGGCAGCGTGGTGGCCGGCGAGGTGGATCTCGCCGATCGGCGCGACGGGTAGCGCTTTGAGATAGGCCATCGGGTCGAACCCGAAGTTCCACGCGCTGACGTAGATGTTGTTGACATCGCATAGGATGCCGCAGCCGGTTCGGCGGACGATCTCGGTCAAGAATTCTGTCTCGGGGATCGGCGAATACCGGTAACGGAGATAAGCCGAGGGGTTCTCGATCAGCAACCGCCGGCCGAGCCCGTCCTGCGCCTCCTCGACGTGACGGCAAAAGATGTCGCGGCTCTCCTCCGTGTAGGGCAGCGGCAGCAGAACGTTGAGATAGCTTCCGCCGATGGCGCTCCACGCGAGGTGCTCGGAGACGAGCATCGGCTCGACCCGGTCGATCAGCCGCTTGAAGCGCGCGAGATGAATGTGGTCGAGTTCCTCGGCGCTGCCCAAGCACAGGGCGACACCGTGAAGGCTCACCGGGTAGTCGCGCCGCAGCTCGAGAAGCCGATCCAGAGCCGGCGTCTCGGCCATATAATTTTCGGCATGCACCTCGAGGAAGCCTGTCTCGGGCCGGGAGGCCGCGATCTCCGATACATGCGGCAAGCGCAGGCCTATACCCACGCGGCCGCTTGCGGTCGGTCGACGCTCGGTCATGATCGCGGCCTCGTCCCGGTCGCTTTGGTCAGGAGCTTCTGAGGCTGCCGCCGCTGATCTTCCCGCAGGTGCCAGTCGGAACGTAGATCCAGGAACTCCGGTCCCGAGTCAGCTTGGATTCGCCGGCACAGGAATGCGAGGCGGTCTGGCAGTCGTTCTGCCCCGCCGCGGCGACGCCATAGCACTTCTCCGCCGTGAATTGCGGCGTCGGCGCCGGCCCTGCGCTGGCGAGGAGCGGCAACGCAACGACCGCGGCAAAAGCGGCGGCGGCGACTGAAACGGATTTGCTGTCGAATTCCATTTTGTGTTCCTTTGCTTGGGTTGAGATTGGCCGGGGAAGTTTCTTTGTTGCTTCGACCTCCGACGACCCGGACGCGGCCGAAACGATCGGGTGAAGGTGACACTCTGGGTGCGTTCGGCTCGAACACCCTGGACGCTCCGGCTCAACCACGAAGACGTGCCGCCGGAGCCCCGCCAGAGGGATTGTTGATATTGCCATGGTCCCCGGTGCTGCACACCCAGCGGTTGTCGCATCAGGGGCCGAGGCTGCAATCGCAACGGTGCTTAGTCCAGGCGTTCGACGATCGGGCAGTTATTGACGACACCGATACTGCCGAACGCCGTGCCGTTCGGCCCAGTCAGCAAGCCATCCACCACGTAGGTCAGAATTTGGAACTCCTCGCGCAACTGCTGGCGGTAGCCTTGCGCGATCGCGGCCGGCGTCCATTCGAAGATATTGACGTCCCAAGCCGGGCTGTAGTCGAGAGCAAGCGTCGGGATCCCGCCAAGTGTGTTGTTAGGCCGGAACCCATCGGTGATGGCGGCGTCGAGACCCTGGCGCTGTGGGTTCGCGCAGTCCAATTCGCCGTTGTCAGAAATGAAGATACGCTCGACCGGGCTGTCGAAGCTGTCGTCGCCGCCGGTCGGGAGTTTACCGAAGAGAGGAGCGTAGGTCGCGCCCTCGATCCCGGCGACGGTGGGATCGCTCGAGTCCATCGTCAGATACCAGACCGGTCGGCCAAAGCTGAAGCCGTTGACCAGTTGCAGGGTAACCGTCTGTGCGACAGGGTCGATGGCGACGACCTCATCGTGCACCACCGTGTGGTCGACGTTCCCGTTCGGGAAATTGATGGCAGAGGCTGGGACGTTGAACGCGACGATCGGCGCGTCGTAGATGATCCCATCGATATTCACCAACGGGCTGTAATTCTTGTCGCCGACCGATCCGGGCGCCGCTTGTGCCGGCGGGTAGGCATTGGGCTTGCCTGCGACGAGAATTCGGTGCGGGCTGAAGTCGACCTTTCCCTTATCGAACTCCATCACGTTGCCGGCACCAAAGTGGGCAGTCCGCGCTCCGATTCCAGCGAATTCGAGCTTGGCCGAGAAGTTTAACCCGAGGCTCGCGGCCTGCCCCGCGTCGCTGACATCGGTCAAGATATACCATACCGTTTTTTTGGTTCCGGTGATGTAGCCTTCATAGAGCGGCAAGTTTATACGACCGTTGATGGCGTCGAGTGTCCCCGACTTCAGCTCTTGTTCGGGTCCGACCAAACTTGGATTGGTTTCCGACGGCGGCGGCCCAAAGTAGCTCAAGGGGACGCGGGTTCCAGTGGCAGCTGAGGCCGGGAATAAGTTGCAACCAGGCCCGTCATTGGCGCGCGGTCCTCCTCCCGGACCATCGACAACAGCAGCAAACGTTAGCGTCCTTGGTGGTGGTGGAAATTCGAGGGTGAGCGCGCGCCGGGCGCAATGCCCGATTACATGGAGCCCGGCGCGCGCGTGAGCGACGGGTGGTCACCGGGGAGGGTCGGCTAAGGTGGCGTTGTAACACCCATCCCAAGCCTACCGAGGACCCGATGACCGATGAGAGAATGGCGCTGGTCGAGCTGCTGCAGAAGAGCGGCGATGGCGATTTTCTGCGAGCCGTGGCGGAGGCGGTACTGCAAATTCTGATGGAAGCCGATGTCGAAGGGCTGATCGGCGCCGGGCGGCACGAACGCTCCGCCGAGCGGCTCAATTACCGCAATGGCTATCGCGAGCGCAGCCTCGACACCCGGCTCGGCTCGCTTCAGCTGAGGATCCCCAAGCTACGCCAGGGCTCGTATTTCCCGCCCTTTCTGGAGCCGCGCAAGACCGCCGAGAAGGCGCTGGTCACGGTGATCCAGGAGGCTTGGATCGGCGGCGTCTCGACCCGGCGGGTCGACGAGCTGGTCCAGGCGATGGGGCTGTCCGGCATTTCGAAGAGCCAGGTCTCCAAGCTGTGCAAGGACATTGATGAACGGGTCAACGCTTTCCTCGACCGGCCGATCGACGGCGAATGGCCGTATTTGTGGCTCGACGCCACCTACCTCAAAGTCCGCGACGGCGGCCGCATCGTCTCGGTCGCCGCGATAATCGCGGTGGCGGTCACGACCGAAGGCCGGCGCGAGATCATCGGCCTTGGCATCGGTCCTTCCGAGGCCGAGCCGTTCTGGTCGGCTTTCCTCAAGGGCCTGGTCAAACGCGGTCTCAAGGGCATCAAGCTGGTGATCTCCGACGCTCATGACGGCCTGCGCCACGCCGATCACTCGCGTGCTCGGAGCGACCTGGCAAAGGTGCCGCGTTCATTGGATGCGCAATGCCTTGGCGCACGTACCCAAAGGCCAGCACACCATGGTCGCCGCCGCGATCCGCCAGGCCTTCCTGCAAGCCGATGCCGAGGCCGCGCATCAGACCTGGCGCCATGTTGCCGATCAGCTGCGGCCGCGCTGGCCCAAGCTCGCCGCGCTGATGGACGACAGCGAGCACGATGTGCTCGCCTACATCACCTTCCCGGCCCAGCACCGCACCAAGCTGCATTCGACAAATCCGTTGGAGCGGCTGAATAAGGAAGTGAAACGGCGGGCCGATGTCGTCGGCATCTTCCCCAATGAGGCCAGCATCACTCGGCTGATCGGCGCCGTCCTGCTCGAGCAGAACGATGAGTGGCTACTCCAGTGCCGTTACATGCAGATCGAGGGAATGGCCGAGCTGACGCTGCCGCTAATCGACGCCGATCCGGCCAAACTTCCACCACTGGCCGCCTGACCGATGGCCACCTCAAACTCCGCTCCGATTTACACCTCCTTGACGGACACGACCCAGCAAACGCAGGCAAACCCGTTGCCACGAGAAGCGAAAGGGCCCCCAGTGTCGCCGGGAGATGATGTAAGCAGCGGATGGACATACGCTTAATCCTCACTTAGTGACGCCGATTGCGTCGTTGTCAGTTTCCACGCCGAGTTGATGCTTGTAGCGATCTTCGAGTGGACGGATTCACTGCCGAATTGCATGATGTTCTCCTTTGGCTGGGTGGAACCCTGGCCGGGAAAAGGTTCTTGTCGTTTCTCCGCCCGCGGACGCCCGGACGCCAGCGAAACATTCGGTCCTGCGCCGCATTGGCGGCGGTCACATGTAGAGGGCTTGGAGATCCACGGTAGATTCGACACCGACATGTTCGAAATGCGCGTCGAGCCATTGCTCAGCCCGCGCGCGGCCGGCGTCGCGCAGGCTGGTCAGGAAATCCCAATCGGCGTCGAGCTTGCTCGCGATGCTGAGCTTTGAGATTACGTCGTCAGCCGCAACGCAGTGGATCCGCATGCGCCGGAGCGACCTATCGACGACAGTGCCGTCATCGATCAGCCGTGTCACGAAATGGATCGCCCGCATCTCTCGCAGCAGCGAGGAATTGAAGCTGATCTCATTGACGCGATTGAGGATCTCCATCGAGCTGTGCGGCAGCTCGTCCCTGCGCACCGGGCTGAGTTGCACGATCAGGACATCGAGGCTTGAGCAGTTGTAGATCAGTGGGAAGATCGGCGGGTTGCCGGCGTAGCCGCCGTCCCAATAAGCCTCGCCGTCGATCTCGACAGCCTGGAACAGGAACGGCAGGCAGGTCGAAGCGAGCACCGCGTCGACGCCGATCTCGGAATTGTCGAAGACCCTGATCTTTCCGGTACGGACGTTTGTCGCGGCCAGGAACAGTTTGATCGGGCAGGTCGTCGGGCTGAGCGCGTCGAAGTCGATGCTGTCCATCAGGACCTGCCGCAGCGGGTTCCGGTTGAGCGGGTTGAACTCGTACGGGCGAGAACAGGCGCGTCATCAGTTCGAAGAAAACGAAACCCGCCGATTGCGCCGCGAGTGATTGCCGAACAGGCATTCCAACAGGGTCGGCTGCAGCGGGCTTGTCGATGCGGCATGGCTGACACGATGCCAGAACTCCGTGAGCGCCTTCTTCGCGCCTTCGCGGCCGCCCGTAGCAATGCCGGACGCGAACACTGTCGCATTCATTGCGCCCGCACTCGTCGCGCTAATGCCGTCGATCCTGATGCGCTCGTCCTCGAGCAAGCGGTCGAGAACCCCCCAGGTGAAGGCGCCATGCGCGCCGCCGCCCTGCAAGGCGAGATTGATAGACTTGACCTCGATCTTTCGGGTCTGCGTTCCATTGGGGCGTGTCGACGGCCCCATCACCACGCTGCCGTCCATCCCGTCTGCTCCTTATCGAGGCAACAGTGCGCAAAAGCGTGGCGCCTGTCGTTCACGGAGCTATGTACGGAGCGGAATTGACCGGCGGAAATGCCGACTGGGTATCATCCAGATGCATGCCGGTTATCGCGCTTGTGGCGGCGCCAGATACTGCCGGATGGAGACGATAGTCCTCGCATATGCCTATTGCGGCTGATCAGTGGTTTTGGTCGGGACGGCGCCGCGTCGACGACGCAAAGCCGGTGCGCATCAACGAGTAAGCGCGTCGCGCGCGCCAGATGATTACTCGCCAAAACCGAACTCGCGTCGATCTTTGCGATCTAAAATTCTGAGGCTGCGCGTCGACAAAAATACTGATCGTCTTTTCGGCTCGAGGGGCTCGATCGCTAGCTTGCGGGACCCGGTCTGCGTCGAGCGGCCCATCGGCAATGCAGCAGGGACATCGCGATGATACTCAACAGGCATTTCCATTCGCCTCCGATCACTCCGGCATTGCGTCGAGCGAACCGCCTGGTTTTGCGAACCAGAAGGCGAACTCCGTGTGATCATAGAGCGGGACCGGTGATCTCGATGCGACCGGGAACGAAAGCGAGGAGACGCTAATGTACTGGTATGTATCCTATCGGACCGGCAGCTCGACGGTAATGCACGTATTCAAGAAAAGGGAGCTCGCCATCGCTGCCGCGTGGGGCTTTCTCGATTGCAGTTCTCGTCATGCGCTCGAAGTCGGGCCAATGCTGGGATCCCCTGGGGGAAAGGTGCTTGACGAGCGAGACATCCGACGGATCCGGGATGAAAACCCTGGAGTGGAGACGCCCGATTCAGCCGTTCGGGCGGTACCGACGACAAGCTCAAGAACCGGACGCGAGGCACCCGGTGCGTCGCGGGATACTCGATGTGAAAGCGGGTGGAACTAGAAGGTTGACACAATCCATTGGTTTCAAACCCTGGCGTCCGGAACATTAGGGGCGCAGGAAGGGTCGGACCAATCCGGATTGCGGGAGATCCTCGTCGATTGGCCGCCGGCCGCAATGTATCAGCGCGCATCAGCCCGCCTTTGTAGATCGGGTTCTTCAATTAAGGAGCAAGTAATGAGGAAACCCACTCGCAGCCTTTGGATTGTCATCCCTGTAATCGCCATTGCGGGCATGACTTCGGTGAGTATGGCGCAATCGAACGACTCTGACCCATTCAACGACTCTGGCCCATTCAGCGGCGACAGAGGATTTGTGTATACGGAGACCAACCTGCCGAAAAACTCGGTTTTAGTGTTCAACAGAGCGGCCAACGGCAGACTTTCCCTGGCTGCCACCGTGCCCACAGGCGGCGCGGGCGGTGGCGTCGTGTCGGTCGGCTCCCAGGGCGCCCTGGCGCTCAGCCAGGATCGGCGATGGCTCTTTGTAGCCAACGAAGGGGACGGTTCCATTTCGGTGATGGAGCGAACCCCGGCAGGTCTAAAGGCGGTCGGAAAGGTCTCCTCGGGCGGCACTCTCCCGGTCAGCATTACGGTCAGCCGGAACCTGGTCTATGTCCTCAATGACGGGATACACGGGTCGTCGCCGGCAAGCATTACCGGGTTCTACTTTGACGATTTTAGCGGCGCGCTCCGTCCCATTCCGAGTTCGACCCGCTCTCTGAGCGCCCCGTCCCCGACGCCGCCAGCGATCGGTCCGATCGCCGCGGAAATCCATTTCGACAATACCGGATCGCTCCTCTACGTCGCCGAAGTCGGTACCAGCCTGATTGACACATACTCGCATCAATTTCGACGGTACTCCCAGCGAAGATCGGATCCAGAACTCGTTCGGCAATGCTCCCTTCGCCTTGCCTTCGCCTTCGACCCCCGGGACAATCTGCTCGTCACCGAAGTCCGTGAGGCGTCGGGGACTGTAGGCCAGGGCGCAGTGACGTCCTACCAGCTAAAACGCGACGGGATCCTCAATACGATCAGCGGCTCCGTGCCGGATTTCAGACAGCGCCTTGCTGGATCGCCATCACCCCCGACGGCAGGTTTGGCTATGCGGTCAATACAGGCAGCGCCGTCATTTCCGGTTACCAGGTAGGCTATAACGGAGAACTTTCGCTATTGGGCAACGGCGTTACCGCCCAGACCGCCAGCGCCCCTCTCGATAATGCCTTGACCCGAAACGGCCGCTTTATGTACGACGTCACTGGAGGCGGTTTAATCTCCGGATATCAGGTGGAGGCCGACGGATCGCTCACTCCTCTCAACCTGCCCGTGACGGTTCCCCCCGGCTCCAGAGGGCTGGTCGCGGAATAGGTCATTAAAGGAACCTTCTGCCGACCGGTCGACAGGGGGCGCATCTGAAGCAGCCCCCCGAACCGGCCGCTCGGACCATTCCAAGGAGAAGCTTGACAACCTGACGCGAGGCGACCGATGCGCCGTCGGACCCCAATGTGAAAGTGGCTAGAACGAGGAGGTTTTGTGACACAACTTTTTCGCCAAGATGATGGTCAAATGATCCGTGCGCTAACGCCAGCAACTGGCGACAAAACTCTTGGAACGGACTTTACAACTGCTCGTTTAATCCTGGTGCGCTGCGCTCGCGTCCTGCTAGGCTCCAGCCGGCCGCCCAACGCGCGGCCTTAACCCCACCCCGCCTCCAGGCGCCAAGTCTCCAAATTCATATATTAGAGCGGCCGAACGAGAACGGCAAGGCGACCGGGCAACGCGGGTGCTGAGAAAGCGAAACCCCTTGCCATCGCCGGGAGCCTGGTCTATTCTAGTCCGATCGTTCTAAAATCCCAAAATCAGGAGTTTGCAGAACGAGCTGGACGCCTTGAGAGCAGACTTTGTACGCCAAGCGCCGTCCGGCGGGCAGGACTCTACAAAAGGAATTGGCATGTCCGAAGGGTGCTCGGTCCAAGCGTTCGACAATCGGGCAGTTATTCACGAGCGGTCGCAGATGGCGAGGTGCACAAACTTATCCTTAACCCAGGGACCGGCATCCGCTAGGGGCCGTCTGACACCCAATCACGACGTTACCGGCTCTTCGTCGTTCACGAAGAAGCGGAATTGACCGGCGAAAATGCCGACTAGCTATTATGCGGATGGGCGCCGGGTATCGCGCTGTGTGCGGATCATGGAGGATCGTTCAGCATGGAGATGCATCAGGTTCGCTATTTTCTGGCGGTCTGCGAGACCCTGAACTTCACGCGCGCCGCAGAGAACTGCAACGTCTCCCAGCCGGCGTTGACGCGGGCTGTGCATAAGCTCGAGGAGGAACTCGGAGGGCTGCTGCTGCGGCGCGAGAACAACCTGACGCATCTGACCGACTTCGGGCGCCTGGTTCGGCCGCATCTCGAACAGATGATGGCGCAGGCCGAGGCGGCCAAATCGACAGCGACGCAATTCCTGCGCATGGACAGCGCGCCGATCAATCTCGGCGTGATGTGCACGGTCGGACCGATGCGCTTCATGGGCTTTCTCGCCGAGTTCCGCATGACACATCCGGGTTGCGAGGTTACGCTGATCGAAGGGGAACCCAGGCACCTCGCGGAGCTGCTCCTCGACGGCAAGCTCGATCTCGCTGTGATGGCGCAACCGGAAGCTTTCAGCGACCGGATCGAGGTCCGCCCGCTGTACCGCGAGCGGTTCTGCGTCGCCTTCCCGATGGGCCATCGCTTCCGGGAAAAGAACCGGGTCCGCATCCCCGACGTCGCCGGGGAAACCTATCTCCTGCGGATCAATTGTGAATATCGGGACCACCTGAACGAGCGCTGCCGCGAGCACGGATTCGCGGTCCAGATCGGCTTCCGCAGCGAGCGTGAGGACTGGATTCAGATGATGGTCGCCGCCGGGTTTGGCATCTGCTTTATCCCGGAGTTTTCGCCGACCATCCCCGGCGTTCTCACTCGAACTCGTGGCCGATCCGGAAGTGGTCCGCGAGGTCTCGCTTGTGTCGATCGCCGGCCGGCGCTTCTCGTCGCCGGTTGCCGCCTTCGCCCGCGCGATTGGGGGGCACAGGTGGCCGGAGCCCGACGAGATACCAGCAGCCTGGACCGTTAACCGTTGAAATCTGTTAGAATTCGACCTCGCCGCCGGCGGACTGGTTAAAAATGGAAATCATTCATTGGGGGATCGAATGAGTGATATCTCTGCTGTTCGAATTCCCCAAAGAACCGCGACCCGCTATTCTGGCGCCCCTTGACCGGTTCATAGGGGTCTTTCAAGGAGGATTTAAAGATGCTTGCCGAACGACTCGACACGATACGACAAGGCGCCGACAAACGCATCCCGGCGGACAAACGCGCGATCATGCACCGCGCCACGGATGATTTGCGCGCGTCGGGCATTTTGGACGGCGTGATCAAATTGGGCGATCCGCTGCCGCCTTTCACGCTGAAGAACGCGTTCGGGCAGGAGGTCCGCTCGTCCGAGCTTCTGGCCAACGGGCCGCTGGTTCTGACGGTGTTCCGCGGCAGCTGGTGACCCTATTGCGTCGCAGAGCTGTATGCTTTGCAGCAAGTGCTGGGTACCCTCAAGGAATACGGCGCGACAATCGTCGCGATCACGCCGCAACTGGCGGAAGCCAGCCGGTCTCTTATCGAAAAGCAGGGGATCTCCTTCGATCTGCTGTCCGACCCCGGCAATGCCTATGCCGCGAAGCTTGGTCTCAGGTTCACATTGCCCGATGATCTCAAGGGGGTCTATCTCAGCTTTGGCAATGACCTCGCGGTTCGCAACGGCGAGGGCAGCTGGGCCTTGCCCATGCCGGGACGGTTCGTGGTCGACCGCGGGGCTATCGTCCGCGCCGCGGATGTCGATCCCGATTACTGAGCACCGTCCCGAACCGGAGAAGACGATCAACGATGTAAAAAATTTGACGTGAGCGGGGCCGTCTTTCGCGATCGGCGTGGACACCGGCGGCGTGCCGGCGGCGTCTAAAACCGCAGTTGGCAAGAGGTACGAAAGGCTTCGATGGCAAAGACGTACGCGTTTTCTCGAGCAGCTGCGGCATTTGCCCTCGGCGGTTTCGCCGTACTGGTTGTCCACCAGCCCTTGGTCGCGCTGCTGCATGTGCTGGGGTTCACGCCGATTACGCCATACAGCTTACGGGCAACCCGGCCTTGGGGTATTCCCGTATTTCTGTCGCTGACGTTTTGGGGAGGGGTCTGGACCATCCTGATCGCTTGGATACTGGATCGCCTGCCGCGCGGCTGGGTCTATTACGTCACTGCGGTCGGCCTCGGGGCACTGCCTCCAAACCTGATGACGTGGTTCGTCATCTTTCCGTTAAAGGGTCTTTCCCCCGCCCGCGCAGGCGCGTCGATCGGGCTTTTCAATGCGCTCCTCGTCAATGGCACCTGGGGTCTAGCGTTTGCGGTTGCATGGTCTTGGATATTCACTGCTCCTCCGTTAACGGCCACGAGAGCCGCAGAGCGCTTACCCAGTCCCCCGCCATAATTCTGAATGTGATGGCCGTCCGCTGAAACCAAAGCTTCTCGAAGCATCGACCAAATCGAGAAAAGGTAAAAAAGCTTTGCCGGAGATTGCGGCGGGTCGGCGGTGTTGAAGCTATCGAACCCGCTGAGTTTTACAGAGTCTGAAGCTGATGGCCTGCAATACGTGAGCCGAATGCGGGTTACTCGTTGCTCTTGAGATTCGCGGATCCGAGTGGGCCGTCACGAGGCCTCAAATAACGTTTTCGCTGGGCCGGCTAAGCATTCGTCTTTAACAACTCCAGCACAGCGTTCGCAGCGTCTTCGAGCACGGCGCGCTGCGGGCGGGTCCTCGCCAGGACACGAATACCGAGGAGAACGCTCAACAGAAGCTTAGCCAGTTCGGCGGCTGGGCGAATGGCCGAGATCGTGCCGTCCTTTTGCCCCGCCTCGATACATCGCCGGAAAAATGCCTCGATGAAAATCATCTCTTGGGCGACGAGCTTCTGGAATTCAGGGTCGTAGGGGGCCAGCTCGAGCGCCGAGTTCACCAGCATGCACCCGCGGCGCTGCTTGTCCGTCACCGATCGTTCGACGATCTCGTCAAAAAACGTGCGGATCGCCGGAAATGGCGGCAGCCGCTCCAGGCGGGCAACCCGTTCACGGACCGTCTGCGCAAGGTAGTGGACAAACGCCTGGCGATAGAGCGACCGCTTGTCGCCGAAGGCATTGTAAAGACTGGCCCCAGTGATTCCCATCTGCTCGGCGAGCTCTCGAACCGAAGTCAGTTCATAACCCTGCGCCCAGAAGCAGTTCATCGCCGCTTCCAGCACGGTCGCCTCATCGAATTCTCTCGGTCGCGCCATCGTAGCCTCGTCGCGGAACCCGCGCCATTGGGCATGTCGTTTCGCCCTCACCAGCCATGTATTAGAGCAGCCGGATCAGAACGGCAAGGCAACCTGGCAACGCGAGGGCTGAGGTAGCTGCCTAACTCGCCTGGAACCTCCGACGATAAGCGAAACCCCTTGCCACCGCGGGTAGCCCGGTCTATTTTAGTCCACTCGTTCTAAAATCAGCGTCGAGGGATTGATCATGGGTTTGTAGAACCAACTCGACTATCGCGCGCACCTGGAACGGGAGGCAATTGTTGCATCGCTGCGGTCAATGCGGACCGCGTGACAAGTGCCGCTTATACCGGACGATCCGGCCCGACCGCCCGATGGGACGCCGAGCCGGGGTTTTCTGCATCGGAAAGGAATTCGCATGATCCGCTTCTACTATCATCCGACCCCGAACCCCGTAAAGATCGCCCTGTTTCTCGAGGAAACAGGCCTGCCCTACGAAGTCGTACCCGTTGACACGAGCAAGGGCGAACAGCACACGCCCGAATTCCGCAAAATCAACCCGAACGGCAAGGTCCCGGCCATCGTCGATTCCAACGGTCCCGGCGGCGCGGAAGTCCGGGTGTTCGATTCGAGCGCCATCCTGCTCTATCTGGCCGAAAAGACGGGAAAGCTGCTGGGAACGCCGGCTGATCGCGGCGAGCTGCTCTCGTGGTTGTTCTACATCGGCACCGGGCTCGGCCCATTTTCCGGTCAGGCGGTGCATTTCCAGCGCGCGGCCCCGGAGAAGCTGCCCTACGCGATCAACCGTTATCGGCGCGAGGCCGAGCGCCACTACGCCGTGCTCGACAAGCATCTTGAGGGCCGCAGCTTCATCGTCGGCAACGGCTACACTATTGCGGACATCTCGGCCTGGGGCTGGATCGACCGTGCCGGGTTTGTGCTTCCCGGAAACGACGATCCACTCGCAGTCTACCCGAACATCAGGCGCTGGTTCCACTCGATCAATGAACGCCCGGCAGTCGCCAAGGCGCGGGCCGTAGGGAGCGGCCACGCCTTCAAGAAAGAGGTCGACGAGGAGACGCGGCGCGCGCTGTTCCCTTCCAACTATCCTCCCGCCGCCGCCTGAGGCAGACGGCCGAACCCGGCGCGCACGAGGGCGCCGGGATCACCTGTCCTGTGCACGGGCTCGAGTGCGAGTTCAAAGTGAGCGATCCGGTCCGAGCTGTCGGCGAAGCCTCAACGGCGGGCGAGACCCAGAAGTCTTGCCCGACATCCGCCGCGTACTGAGCACGATGTCAATGGAGCGCCCGATCGTGTTGCTCCTACAGTCAATCGCGCCGCCATCACGATTTCGATCATGCTGGCGACGATCATGCAGGCGATCGACACGACGATCGCCAATGTCGCGCTGCCGCATATTCAGGGCAGCCTCTCCGCGGCGCAGGACCAGATCACCTGGGTCCTGACCTCCTATATCGTTGCCGCCGCGATCATGACCCCGCTGACCGGCTGGCTGGCTGGCGCCTTCGGCATCAAACGGGTCTTTCTGATCTCGGTTATCGGCTTTACCGTGGCCTCGGCGCTGTGCGGCTTGGCCGACAGCCTTGCCCAGATGGTCCTTTTTCGCTTGCTGCAAGGGGTATGCGGCGCGGCATTGATGCCATTGTCGCAAGCCGTGCTGCTGCGCATCAACCCGCCCGAGCGGCATGGCCAAGCGATGGCGGTATGGGGTACCGGAGCCATGGTCGGGCCGATCGCCGGCCCCGCCCTCGGCGGCTGGCTGACCGATAATTACAACTGGCGCTGGGTGTTTTACATTAACCTCCCGGTCGGCATCAATGCCTTCCTCGGCATCCTTTTTTTCATTCACGAGACCCGCCATCATGAGACCCGCCATGCCCGGCGCGAGCGCTTCGATTTTTTCGGCTTTGGCGCGCTCGGCATCGCGATCGGCGCTTTGCAGATGCTGCTCGACCGGGGCGAGCTCAAGGATTGGTTCCACTCGACCGAGATCTGGATCGAGGCGACGATCGCTGGCCTCGCCCTCTATCTATTCGTCGTTCATACGATGACGACGAGCGAGCGCCCGTTCCTCAACCGCGACCTGTTGCGCGACCCCAACTTCGTCACCGGCAACGTGCTGATGTTCTTCATCGGGGTCATCATGTTCGCAACCTTGGCGCTGCAGCCGACAATGCTGCAGCAGTCGATGAACTATCCGGTGGCAACCGCCGGTCTTGTCATAGCACCCCGCGGCATCGGTACGATGGCCGCGATGTTTCTGGTCGGCAGGATCATCAACTTCGTTGACATCCGCCTGCTGATCCTCGGCGGGCTCGCTCTGACCGCTCTCTCCCTCTATCAGATGAGCGGGTTTACGCTCGTCATCGATGAGCAGCCGATTGTCGTCTCGGGGCTGGTCCAGGGTTTCGGGCTGGGCTTTGTTTTTGTGCCATTGAGCACGATCACCTTTGCGACTCTGCCGCGCTCGGTCCTGACCCAAGGCACCGCCGTGTTCAGCCTGACGCGCAACATCGGCAGCAGCATCGGCATCGCGATCCTCGAGGCTTTGTTCGTCGAGAACAGCCAGATCGTGCATTTGTGCCTCGTCGAGCATCTGCGCCCGGATAATCCGCTGGCCCACCCACCCTACCTGATGGCGCCCTACAGCCTCAGCACGAGTACGGGTATCGCTGCGCTCAATGCCGAGGTGACGAGGCAGGCGCAGATGGTTGCCTATATCGATGATTTCAAATTGATGATGGTCATCGCCCTTCTGGCGGCGCCCTTGCTGTTGCTATTGCGCAAGCCGCGCGGCGCGCGCGCTACTGGCCCGGTCGCTACCGAGTGACTGGCCAGTTCGCAGTCGATGTGAGTGCTGTCCAGGGGAGGTCGGCTAAGGAGGTTCCGATCGTGACGTCGAGCGCGCTCATGAACATCAGCGATCCTGTCCCGGCCATCACCGAGGCCGGCGCAACCGGCGAAATCGCAGCGATCTTTGCCGACATCCGCCTGGTGCTGGGGGTCGACGTGGTCAACCTGATTTGGCGCCATCTGGCAACGATCCCGGGCGCCCTTCCCTGGGCCTGGGGCATGTTGCGGCCACTCTACGCAAACGGCTCGATCGCGGCCGAGGCGGCGGCCCTGCGCGGGGATCTGGCTCTTCCCCGGCTGCCGCCGTTCCCGGCCGAAACCTTTGCCGCAGCGGGTCTTCTCGACGATGACATTAGCACGATCCGCGATATCCTTTCTGCGTACGACCGGACCAACGCTATGGCCCTCGTCGCCCTGTCCGCGTTGCTAGGTCGACTGGGAGACGCGCCGCCCGCTCTCGATGCCGCTACCTCGCCGAACATCGATGTGGCGCACGAATTTCCTCCTTCGATCCCGCTGCCGCCGCTGCCCAGCGTTGCCGAGCTGTCACTGCGGATCGCTGAGCTGGTGCTGGTGCTGATCCTGAACCGGCTCGGCACGCGACACGACGATGCTATCCTCGCTAGCATGTATCGTCACTTGGCGTACTGGCCGGCCTATCTGACGCTGGCTTGGACGCTTATTGCGCCTCTAGACGCCGACGGATCCCTCGATCGTTTGATTGCGAACGCTGCGAAGAAGGCTCAGGAGCGGTCAGCGCATCTGATGACACAGCTGCTCGCGGTGTCAGCCCGGCCGATCGACCCTGGGCTCAGCGCCGCGATCCGGTCTGCCATCGACCCGTTCACCAGCGGCGTCATTGCGAAGATGGTGGTGATCTGTGCCGTGCTGCACACGGCCACCAGCGGCTTGGCATCGAAATGCGATGAGGCCGCGATGTGCGAGCGCGTCATCCTCGGATAACTGGAGTCGGAAAAACTTGTCTTGCTTGGCCTCAGGTCCATGTCCCGGCGCGTGGGGGAACCGGCATTCCGGCGAAGCAAAGCCGCGGGTAATGATCCCGGCAGCCATGTACGACGTGCAAGCTGTTCGCCTGGCACACTAAAATCGTGAGGGTGTCTAGATGAGGAGGACGAAAATGAAGCGCGAGATTGCTTTCCTGGCGTTGATTGCGGCGATAATCGGCCCCACAGGGGCGTGGGCCGACGTAACTAACGGAACCGCAGCAAAGGTGCCCGCTTATCAGGCGCGCGGTGCAATCGAGATCGCGGACGCGGGACCGCTCGCTCCGGCGCTGCAGGGCAAGCCCGTCGTGGTCCGCATCCATGCCGTTTGGTGTCCCGCCTGCAAAGCAACCCAAGCGACGATCGATCAGCTGAAGCGGTCCTACGCCGGGAAAATCAATTTCGTCCAGTTCGACGTAACCAATGCGAAAACAGCGGCAGCATCGCAGGCCGAAGCGCAGAAGCTGGGCCTGGAGAAGTTTTACGACGCCGCCAAAGCGGCGACGTCGACGGTCGCGGTGATTGATCCAAAGGATGGGAAGATCGCCGCCACCTTCTACAACGACAGCTTGATCGGCGATTACGAGAGGGCGATCAATGCGGCGCTGAAGGCCCAAAGCTCATAGCATGACGGTCCGATCGTCGCGCGTCGCAATTGCGGCGGGCATCGTTCTGATTGCCGTGTTGGCGTCCGCGATCGCATGGGGACCACTTGGCCAGGTATTCGAGCGCGAGGTCGGGATTTGGCAGAATGCGGTGGCGGCCGGGCTGTCAGCGCCGGGCGCCATCTACGGCTGGCGATTGTACGCGGTCGCGTTTGCCGGCGGCCTGGTCGCCAGCATATCGCCCTGCATTCTTGGAATGCTCCCGCTGAACCTGTCCTACATCGGCGCAGCGAAGCTCCGCTCCCGGACCGCGGCCCTGAGCGTTGCGACAATGTTCGTGCTCGGCGTGGTTGTCGTCAATGTCGTGTTGGGACTGGTGTCGTCGCTGTTCTTCGCAATCTTCGTACAATACCGCGCGCCCGTGAACATTGCGATCGGCGTGCTAACAGTGGTCATGGGCCTGTGGATGGCGGGACTCGTCCGACTGCCGACGCCGCAGATGGCCACCCGCATCCCGACCGGTACCGGCTCCTTTATGGTCGGAGTGGGATTCGCCCTGGTGGCGACGCCCTGTGCCAGCCCGATCCTGGTATTCGTTCTCGGGGCGGTTTCGCTAGCGGCCTCGCCGGCGCGCGCCGTCGGCGCGATGACCCTTTATGCGATCGGCTATACGCTCGTGCTGTTCCTGGCATCGCTCTTTGCCGGAATTGCGGCGGCCTCCCGACGCGTTCTGGCGCACTCGGAACTTGTGTCCCGTATTGCAGCCGTCGCTCTGGTCGTCATCGGTCTTTCGACCTTTGTCTACGGATGGAATATAATGCACTAATGCCTATTTGCGGTTTCGGTGCGAATTTTTTGGATTATGTTGAAAAACTCCACAGCCGGATTTGGGATTAAATAATAGCTCACAATAAATGCCCTCATCGCAACAAATAACCGCAAAGAGGCGGGAAAGAACAACAATATTACACAAATCGATCCGCCATCGAGTATTCTGCGACTTTTTCAACACAATGTTTGAATTCTGCAAAGGTGGGCGTCACCCCGAACTACGGTTTGCGATCCGCCTCAGCAACTCCCAGGACACCGTAGTCGCCGAGGACAACAAGACTAGGGTTGAGGCTGCGAGTCAATCGTAAGACGTGCCCCAGTTCAGTGCCATGCGAAACGCCGAGACAAGCAGGATCCCGAATCCGATTAGGGACGACACGTGGCGTCGTACGGAGTAGATCCATGATCGCTGTTCCAGGCGTTGGGCGAGCGTCTGACAGAATCTGATAAAGACCCAGATTAACCAACCCGCGGTGGTAATCAGCGTCACCATGCCGAAGGTCATCGCGTCGATGCCGGGAAACAGCGCCAAGAACGCCACCATCATTACGGCAAGATAATTCTGGAAGGCCTGTTCCGTCAGTCGCCTGGAAACGGCCCCGGCGCGTCGCCGTGGCTTCGACGACGACAACTACGAAGCGCCCTGGAGCAACTTCCGATCGGCGCCGGAATTCAGCGCGCAGCGGTTTGACCCGCCTTCCGGCCCCCCGATCCAGGCCGTCGTCAAATGGTACAACCCTGACAAGGGCTTCGGCTTTGTTCAGCTGGCCGACGGATCCGGCGATGCCTTCCTCCATGTGAGCGTCGTCGAGCGCAGCGGCCACGGCAGCGTTCCGCCGGGCGCGACGCTCGAAGTCCGCGCCGGTCCCGGCGCCAAGGGGCCGCAGGTAACCGAAATTCTGAGCGTCGACACCAGCACCGCGCCGCAAGAGCCGCCCGGACGCGGACGGCCGGAGCGACCGATCTATCCGTCGGACAATAAGACCGCCGTCGAGGAGAGCGGCACGGTCAAATGGTACAACGCCGAGAAGGGATTTGGCTTCATCGGATCGGACCGCGGCGGCAAGGATATCTTCGTGCACGCGACGGTGCTCAACCGTGCGGGCATCACCGACCTGGCCGAAGGCCAGCGCGGCGCGGTCGACGTGGTCGACGGCAGGAAGGGCCCGGAGGCAGCCAGCTTACGCCTGATCTGAAGACCGCGAATCTCCTCGGCGCGGGGACGTACCCCGCCGCCCAATGCACTGACGCCAGTCCGCCGAACAGGATCAGCCCGGTCATCGAGCGTGCGACCCGGGACAACGCAGAACCGGCGATGAAGACCACGATCGCTGTGACGAAGAGTGGCCGCCGCCCGTGCATATCGCTGAGCTTGCCGTAGAGCGGCGCCGTCGATGAACGCGATGATCCCGCAATCGATCGACGCCGCCGCGCCGCCGGCGAGACAAGCCCGACCGTAACCGTGTTGGCCAGGGACAATCACCCGCGCTCCGGCAGCCGCCGCGATCTCCGCCGCACCGTCGCTGCTGCCGCCGTCGACGACGATGATTTCGCGCACCACGTCGCGCGGGATTTCGCCGATGACCGCGGCGATCGACGCACCCTCGTTCAGCACCGGGATGACGACGGCGACGCCTAGAGGCTCCATCGCAGGCCACAACCCTGGCACGGCTTTGGCGGGGCGTCGCCAGTAAGAGCACCGCGAAACTCCTGATACGCGGCGCCGTTCCAGATCTCGCGCAGCGTCTCTTGGGTCGCGTCGCCGAGCGTGTAGGTGTGGTAGTCGCGTGCCGAGAACGGCGCGATGCAGCACGGCAAGGCGCGACCGTGGGCGGTGAAATACATCAGCGACCATGGTCGACGGCATGCGGCCCATGGAGGGTTTTCCGCGCTGCGCCTCAGACTAGTGCCGGGTTCGGTGGCGCCCGACGCGTCGATCGTCACCCCAAGTTCGCGGCCCAATTCCTGCGCCGCAGCAATCGCTGCCTCTTCCGCCGCCTGCGTCGCCTCGAACAGTGAAGACTCCGATCGCGCGAGACCGCGTCCGAGATCGTCGAAGACGAGCCGCTGCAAATAAACCTCTCGAACGCCGATCCGCGCCGCGAGGCGAACGAAATCAGGAAGCTGGTCGACGGTTTCCTTTAGGCCCGTGAGCCACAGCGACACACGAGGCGTTGCCGCGCCGATCTCGCGCTGCAGCGCGGTAAACTCGGCGACATTGCGCACGATACGGTCAAACATCCGCTTGCCGCGCACCTTGAAAAAGCTCTCGGCATCCGCGGCGTCGAGCGAGACGCGCAACTCGTCCAGCCCGGTGTCGATCAGCTCCTCGCGGCTCTTAGGTGCGAGCAGCGTGCCGTTGGTGTTGAACAACACATAGACGCGACGATCCTTGAGGTAACGGATCATCCTCGGCAGGTTTTTGACCATCATCGGCTCGCCGACGCCATGGAGGACCGCGCGCGCCAAACCCGGCAGCTGATCGACGATCGAGGTGAACAGCTCCCAGCTCATATCGGCGGGCGGTTCGAGCGCCTCGAAAGTGCGCGGACAGGTTTCGCACAGCAAATTGCAGCGATTGGTGACCTCGAGGTAGACGCAGACCGGCGGCGCCTTGGCAATGCGCGATCGCTCCTCGCCGACGGTCTCGAAATAGCGGCGCGCGATGATCGATTCAGCGAGCGACAAGGGTTCTCCTCCGGCCAATTCTATGCGGCGGTCAGCAGCTCGGGAATACGCCACCGCGCGAGGCAATCCGCGGTCGCCCGTGCGCTGTAGGCGCGGGTTGTGTCGGCGACCGACGCCGACGCCAGCTCATCGCATAACCGGCGCAGGCTGGCCGCATCGTCAACGTCGTACCAGGTATCGAGTTCAACGACCGGAAGACCGAGCGCAGCCGCGCGCATCCGAGTTTCCGCAGCGACCTCGGCCGTGCCCCAGACGATGTCTTGAAACAAATGGAGATGCGGCGCCTTGATCCCGATGAGGTAATACCCGCCGTCTTCGGCCGGACCGAGCACCATTTGGTCGCCAGCTTCCGCGAGCACCGTAGCCGCCTCGACAAGAAGCCGGGTTGGCAATGTGGGACTGTCCGAATTGAGTAAGCAGACCGCATAATGCCCTCTGGCGAACAAGGCTTGCGCGGCCTGCAACAGAGAGCGGCCAAAGCCGAAGACACCGGGGATCGAGATGCCGGCCCCATCCGCCAAAATGAGGCGCGTGCCACTAGCTAGCATGCCATCGAATGCGGCCTCGAAGCTTACGGGGGCATAGGCAACGTATCTGTGAATTTCCACCGCCCGCGCGGCGAGCGCGATATTTTCGGTGATATCCCGGAGAAAACTGGCGCTCAGCGCGGAGGCCGAGATCGGCGACAATGGCGGCACGAGACGCGTCTTGACCAGGCCGGGACGCGGGGCTTTCGCCATCACCGCGATCGCGCACCCGCCTTTACGCGATGTCGGCCCGTCCATCACGACCCGCCAAACGCGGAGCTCGTCGCTACGATGGACAGCGCAAGCGCCAGCAAGAGGCCGCGCGCATTGGTCAATTGATGCATTGGGCTTTTGCTCCTTTGGCGGTCGCGGTCTCGGCGTGATGTTGTCGCGGTCTCGGCGTGATGTTAATGAGAGGGTTTCGCCAGACCGACTTTGATGATCGTGTCATCCGGCACATCCGTGGTGCCGGACGGCGAGAACGTCGGAAACTGCTGCAGCTGCTTCGGCGTGAAAGCGACGATCTCCATGTCTTGCCCGAGCAGCACCATGGCATCCACGGGAACGGCTATCAGCCGGCTGCCGAAGCCGAGAAACCCGCCGAAGTCGATCACGACCATGATCTGACCGCTTCTGTCGCGAACGACGCGACGAACCTGGCCGAGAACATCCTGGCTCTCGACAGGACGGAGAACCTCTCTACCGAGAAGATCGCCGACGCGAACCGGCTGCGGGAATCGCATGGCAGCAGAACTCCGCCAAGCTCATGCCAGGTGGAGGCGGCATGCCTCCCGGTGTCCTGCTTTGCGCGTGCGCCGTGCCGGCGACGGCGAGCATACCGCAGACCAACAGGCGGCGGAGCGACGTCATGGCGCTCAGATCCCTGCGAACCATGGAAAGCCGAACGATTCCCAGTATCCGCCCGGATATTTGTTGGTCACCTCGATGGCCGTGACCCATTTCGGGTTCTTGTAGCCGAGCTTGACCGCCGTGCGCAGACGCATCGGATAGCCAAACGGATCGGCGAGCGTATCGTCGCCGTACTTGAGTGCCAGCAAAGTCTGTGGATGCAGCGCCGACGCCATGTCGATACTGCTCGGGTAGTTGTCTGCCGTCTTGAAGGCGACGTATTTGGCCCGGAGATCCGCGCCGACACGTTCGAGGAAGAGGCGCAGCGGGACGCCGGTCCAGCCGCCGATATAGCTCCAGCCCTCGACGCAGATATGCTTGATGACCAGCGAGGTCTGCGGAAGCGCCTGAAGATCCGACAGCGTCCAGGCCCGCTTGTCGGCGACCAGTCCCGACACCTCAAGGCGCCACGTCACCCCATTCACGGGCTTGACGTCCATTACGTCGTAATAGGCGTTGAACTTTGGCGGCCGTAGAATCATTGAAGCCGGGTAGGTCGGCGCCAGCTTATTCGGATCGAACAGCAGCGCCTGCACGCCATCATTGAAGCGGGATATCGCAAGCAGAGCGGATTCGACCATTTCCGGACGCTTGACGTCGCACCCGGTCAGCATGACGAGCGCGCCAAGGGAAAGCCCACCCCGGATCAGGCCGCGCCGTTCAAATAAGCGGATCAGCGGCTTATGGTCGTCGAGGACCGCCGCATCTGGAGCAAGGTCCGGGCGAAAAGGGGATCTCATGCCGCGTGGCCTTCCTTGGCGCGGCCATTTGGCCTCAACCGAGGGCCACCGGCAATCATCGCCCATAACGTCTTCGGCACGAGCAGCGCCAGCGCCACATGCACGATCAGAAAACCGACGATCACCGCCATCCCGGCAAAATGCAGCACGCGCACGGTTTGAAAGCCGCCGAGCAACGAGACCAGGCCGGAGAATTGTACGGGCTTCCAGATGGCGATCCCGGTAATCACCTGGGAAATGCCGGCGAGAATGACGATGATGTAGAGCAGTTTCTGCACCGCGTTGTAGACGGTGATGTCCTCGTGCGCGATCTTGAAGTGCAGCGTGTCGATCACGGTCTGCATTACCTCGGTCGGACGGATTGGCAGCAGCTTCTCGCGGAAGCGTCCACTAGCGAAGCCATAGACCAGGTAGACCAGCCCGTTGATGACGAGGAACCACATGCCTGCGAAGTGCCAGTTGAGGCTCCAAGCTGCCCAATCGCCAAGACGCCAGAAGGAACTGAAATGGAACCCACGGATGATTACGTCATCATCGTAGATGCCCCAACCCGACGTAATCATGATCAACATGACCACGGCGTTGACCCAGTGCATGATCCTGAGCGGCCACGGGTGCAGGCGACGCCCGATAAACACCGACGATGTCTCGACGGCAGGTGTTTCGGTTTTCACGCGAAGCATCGACACGATTCACTGACTTCAAAAGCCGCCCGGCAGGAGGTCGTTTCTCACCATCGCGAGCTCCGCCAGGCGTCTGGCGGGATTGGGCAGCAAGTGGATCAGTCTGGTCACCGAGCCTCTCCTCGCATCATCGAGCGGCGATAGGCGAGTTTACCACTCATTTTAGATCTATCAATCTAAAATGAGTGGTTGGAAACGCAGGCGGGATATCAGCCTTCGCGCGTGACGTGTTCCGTCCTCGGCTTCACTGATCCCGAGCAGCCGACTTTCCTCGTGTAAAGCTTGGCTCGGTTATCTTGATGTGAATTGATCTGCCCCGCTTCCGTGATCAGCCGTACTCCAACGTCGAACGTAAAATAAGACCAGACCCAGCCGAGCATGACAGAAAGCCGATTGCGTACGCCGACCAGGAGGAAGACGTGGACGGCGCCCCAAAGCCACCATGCCGCCGCGCCGGTGACCTTCACCCGTCCAAAATCCGCAACCGCGCTCCTGCGGCCGATCGTGGCCAGGCTGCCTTGGTGCCGATAGCGGAACGGCGGCGGCGGTTGGCGGCCACGCAGCCGGGCTCGCAAAACCGAGGCTACGTAGGCGCCACCCTGCTTCGCCGCGGGCGCAAGCCCGGGGACGGGTTGCTCATCCCACGCGAACGACAGCGCGGTATCGCCGATCACAAAGATATCGGGGAGTCCCGGAACCGAGAGATCATGGCCGACCTTGATGCGGCCGGCACGATCAGCCTCCACTCCGAGCCACGCCGAAGCTGGCGACGCAACCACCCCGGCCGCCCACAAAACGGTACCGGCCTCGATCCGTTCGCCATTCACGACGACCCCGTCCCTGTCGATCAGCTCTACTCGGCTATCGGTGTGCACTTCGACGCCGAGCGCCTGCAATGAACTGCGCGCGAAGGCCGATAGCCGTTCGTCGAATTGCGGTAGCACCCGCGGGCCGGCCTGCACCAGAAGGATGCGGGCGGATGCGGGGTCGAAATTGCGAAAGTCTTTTGCCATCCCGTTATGCGCGAGTTCTGCGATAGCACCGGCCATCTCGACACCGGTCGGTCCGGCCCCGCAGATAAGGAATGTCAGCAGTTTCCGTTGCAGCGCAGGATCTTCGGTTGCTTCGGCTTTTTCAAAGGCGTCGAGAATGCGGCTGCGAATACTGGTGGCGTCCGAGACCGATTTCAGCCCCGGCGCGTAGACTGCCCATTCCTCGTGACCGAAGTATCCGTGCGTCGCACCGGTCGCCAGCACGAGCGTGTCGTATGCAATTGCCCGACCATCGGCGATCACTCGGCGCGCAGCGGCGTCCACTGCGGAAACGGTGCCGCGCAGCACCCGCATTCGAGTATTATCGCGGAACGCGGCGCGCACCGGCGTGGTGATATCGGCTGGCGAAAGGGCAGCCGTTGCGACCTGATACAGCAACGGTTGGAACAGGTGATAGTTCTCCCGGTCTATCAACGTGACGCGCGCCGGTTCATGGCGTAGCCCCGCCGCGCATGCCATGCCGCCAAACCCTGCGCCGACGATGACGACATGCGGCCCGTCGGGATGTAAGCGGACCGCGCGACGCGCCCAACAGCCGATCAGATGGTCGAGCGAATAGCGTCCGGCTCCCGATGTCCCGAGCAAAGCCAAAAGCAAGGGTTCATAGATCGTCATGCCGTGACCCGACCCGGCCATCGCCATACCGGATCCCGCCACAAACAGAACGGCCGCCACCACAGGCGTACCCAAGCCCAAAGCCAACAAGACAGCACCGACAATAAGCCACCGCGACGGCAGCATCCCGCCCTGCATGGCCGGCAGCATGGTATGGGATGAGACGGGCCCGGCGAGGGCAGCGGCCAACCAGAGCCGTATTGCGAGCACATAGAGCGGACCGATCGCACGGTTGAACCAATCTCCTGCAGCGATCGCGAGCGCTGCCAACGGCAGTGGACTATGCTTCATACCGTTGCTCAGCAGGCGGTCGAGCGACAGCGAAGCGGGACCGTGCACGACGTACCAGCCGAACAATGCTGCCCAGAACAAGTGCTCGTCTTGCGCTCCGCCCGAGAACTGCGCCCGCAAGGTCAGCACCAGCATCAGCAGCGCAACCGGCCTGCCCAGAAGCCCTATGGCCATGAGCACCGGTCCAATCACTCGCACAATGATCATCGGCCACGCCGTAGGGAAATCGGCAGCACCAATGCCGGGGAACATTCCCAGGGCAAAGAAGGCTTTTGCCAGGGCGAGGCGAACCAGAAGATCGACGACTGGGGCCGCTGCTCGCCCGGCTGCTCCGCTGAGGCCTAGCACCCTCGCGAGCCGCGTCCTCAGCCGCTCGTCCTGGGCAAGCGTCGTCAGTTTCATGCCCCGTCCTGGTTTTGACCGCATATAATTCTTGCCAATAGCCGATACCGATATCGTCGCCGCCGAATGGGCCCCACGGCTGCATTGATCGTCGGTATCGCCGCGCCGCACCTCATGCAAATCTTTCTTCGTTCGGCCCTCAGGTGGCAGCGCGCAAAAGCGCACAGATCACGACCATCTTGGCAATGACGTCGCCGGCAAAAGGCTCGACGGCCGCCCGGATCGCGTCTCCGGTTGCGGCATCAGGCGGCGGTGCCCGAAGCCGCGTCGCGAGATGTCCGGCCTGTGCCTGCGCCTTGACTAGCGCATCCGCGATCGCCCGTTCGAGAGACCCATCCGCATCGAGCGGCGCGATCAGCGCCCAGCTCAGCGCTAGATAGGTGGGCCAGTACGCTAGGTGACGATACATGCTGGCCAGGACGGGATTGTCCCGTAGCGTACCGAACCGGTTCAGGATCAGCACGAAATTACCGACGGGCGCTGGCAACGCATCGTGACCCGGCAATGGTGGTAATGGAATTCGTACAGGTGGCTCCGCCGAGGGTCCCGGACCGAGCTTAGCTATCGGCTCGTTTGTCGCAGGCTGTCCCTTGAGCCGGCACAGCAGCGCGGATAGCGCGACTAAGGCCATCGCATTGGTCCGGTCGTAAGCGGCGAGGATGTTGCGGATTGAGGCAATCTCGTCACTGCCCAGGCCGATCGCGGCCAAGAGGTCGGGTGGGAGTGGCGGTAAGCGCGGCAGCGTAAGTCGGCCGTGCAGAGCTTGCGCTTCGGCGGCGATCGTGCCGTCGGCGTAAAGCGGGCGCAACATCTCCCAGGCCAAAGGAAGCGCATCCGGGATCGTCGCGAGATGGCGCCAGATCAATTAACCACCTCGACGCCGAGCACCCGGCGGATATCCGCGAACAGCTCGGCGATGACGCCGGTGGCGGAAGCCTCGGCGATCGCGGGTACAGGATCACTCATTGCCGGGCCTCCGCCGTGGCGATGCCCGGCGCTTTGCTGGCGCCGGGGGTCGGGACAGCCTGCTTCAGGCGGCCGCCGGCGGATAGTTCGACGGAAACAGTGCGCGCCGGGTCTCCCCGTCGACTTCCTTCTTGAAGCTATGGGAGCTGCCCACCGCCCGCGCCTTGGCGACTGCGGGGCGTGCGTCGATCGCCCGGAACCAGCGGCGGATGTTAGGATAAGGCGGCGAGCGGGTCGTCGCCGCCGGGCAGCACGAAACTCGCGCGGTCGATCCAGCCCCACCCGGAGATGTCGGCGATCGTGAACCCGCTCCCGACGATGAAGTCGCGGCCCTCAAGATGCTTGTTCAGCACTGTGTAGTGGCGCTCGGCTTCGCGCCGGTAGCGGTTGATCGCATAGGACAGCTTTTCCGGAGCGGCTCGCTGAAAATGCACAGCCTGGCCAGAGAACGGCCCGAGCCCGGTGGCGATAAAGAACAGCCATGACAGCAATTCGCCGCGATCGGCAGGCGCGCCCATCAGCTTGCAGGTCTTCTCGCCGAGATAGAGCAGGATCGCGGTCGAGTCGAAGACGCGGGTTTCCGCTCCGCCCGGCCCGTCGGTGTCGATGATGGCCGGCACCTTGCCGTTCGGATTGATGGCGCGGAACTCGGCAGAGTGTTGCTGACCCTTTGCCGTGTCGACCGGCACGACCTCATAGGGCAGCCCCGTCTCTTTGAGAAACAGAGCGACTTTGGCGGGGTTCGGCGTCGGGTGATAGTAGAAGCGGATCATCGTCAGTCCTTTCGTCGAAACGGAGGCTTCAGGCGGCTTCAAAACGCCGCACGCATTTTAGATCACATGATCCAGAATGACAGCGCAAGCGAACACTGACAATGGCTTTGCCGTTCTGGCTCGGCCGCTCTAAAATTTCATCGACTGATCATGAAGATAGCGGCCACGATCGCCGCGGCCGATGCGAGGCGAATGATGGCGCGACCGAGAGAGTTCGACGAGACGACGGTTCTGGAGGCGGCGATGAACTGCTTCTGGGCGCAGGGATTCGAGCAGACCTCGGTGCGCGATCTCGCCGAGCAGATGGGGATCACCGGCGCCAGCATCTACAATGCCTTTGGCGACAAGCGGTCGCTGTACCGTCAGGCCTTTGTCTATTACCTCGCCCAGACAGTACGGGATCGCATTGCCCGGCTGGAAAAGCTGCCGCCGGCCACGGCCGTTCGGGCGTTTTTTGAGGAGATTATCAAGCGATCGGTCGACGACAAGCAGCGCCGCGGCTGCATGCTGGTCAACGCGGCGCTGGAACTGGCACCCCATGACCCCGAATTCCAGAAGCTGGTCGCCGAAGAGATGATTTTCATCGAGGCATTTTTCCGGCGATGTATCGAGGCAGGCCAGAAAGACGGTTCGATCACCGACACCCGTCCTGCGGACGAACTTGCCAAGTTGCTGTTGAGCGTGCTGCTCGGCATCCGTGTCCTTTCGCGCACGCGCCCACAGCGCGAAGTGCTGGAAGGCGCAGCCAACGGCGCTTTGGCGCTTCTTGGCACAGCACGCAACCAATTGTAAATTGATCGATCTAAAATACGTGATAAGCTCCTCAAGAACGTGGCGAGCCATCGCCGCGAGCTGATGCGAGGAGAGGCTCAGTGACCAGACTGACCGACTTACCGCCCGACCAGGCCAAACGCCTAGCCGAGGTCGAATGCCCGGAATTTAGAACGAGGCCTTGGGTGACGGGCCCGGCGTTATCGCAGCGTCGGGTCGCAATTGTCTCCTCCGCCGGCCTTGTCGTACGCGGCGAGGACCCGTTCCGCGGACGAGACCCACATTATCACGCGATCCCCGCGACAACGCGGGCCGAAGACCTACTGTGCAGCCACATCTCGATCAATTTCGACCGTACCGGGTTGCAGGAGGATTGGAACGTCGCTTTTCCGGTCGATCGGCTGCGGGAGCTCGTGGCCGAGGGGACGATCGGATCGATGGCCGATACCCACTATTCTTTCATGGGCGCGACCGATCCCTTGCAGATGGAGCCGCATGCCCGCGAACTCGCCGGCCGCCTGAAGCAAGACAACGTCGATAGCGTCCTCCTCGCCCCCGTTTGACCGGTCTGCACGCGCGCCGTGAGCGCGCTGGGCCATTATCTCGAGGAAGAGGGCATCGCGACCGTCGCCGTCGTGTTGATCCGGCCGCAGGCCGAGAACACGAAGCCGCCGCGCGCGCTATGGGTACCGTTCGAGCTAGGGCGGCCATTCGGCCCGCCCAACGACCCGACATTCCAGAAGCGGGTGGTCCTTACTGCGCTGGGCATGCTGGTCGAGGGTGGCGGGCCGGTGCGGATTATCGATTTTCCCGATGACGATCCACGCGCCCGCCCCGATCCGGCGTGGCAGCCACCGTTCATGCCGGCGGCGGTCGTAAGCGGCTCGGCGGAGTCTCTCGCATCCCGGCTGGAGGCGGAAATCTTGCTGTTCCAGGAGGCACATCGGCGTTGGATGGAGCAACATGGCCGCAGCACGGTGGGGCTGAGCGGGCTCGCAATCGGCGACTGTGCCCGCTATGTCGCGGATTGGCTGCGCGGCAAGGCGCCGCCGAGCCCCCGCGACGGGTTCTCGGCGCCGCTGATCCTGCGCTTCGCGGTCGACGATCTGAAGGCGTATTGTCTGGAAGCGGCGGGTGCCGGCGCCGCGAAGCCGTCGAGCCTCCAACTCACCGACTGGTTCTGGAGCGAGACCGCGACCGGGGCGGCGATCCACATTTTGCGCGAGGTACTGCAGGCGCATGAAGACGAGCGTCTGCGGCTGATCGTCAGCAACTTCGTGGTGCCAGCCGCAAGGGTGCGTGCCGGCTGAGGAGAGCATGAAACAAATAAAGGTCCTTGCCTTCGATACCGGCGGCACGGTGCTCGACTGGCATGCCGGCTTGACCGCGGCAATGGCGGCATGGGGCACCGCGCACGGTATCGAGCGCGACTGGCATGCGCTGGCGAACGAGCATCTGGCCGCAGATGCCGACAATGAATGCGCGATGATCGACAGCACCATTGTGCGAGCCCACCAGCACAGCGCCGGTGCGCCCAAAAAAAGATGAGATGCAAGCCATCGGCCGCAGCCGCGGCGGGCTGAGCACAAAAATCCATGCCCTGGTCGACGCTCTGGGCCGACCATTGGCTCTCCTGCTCACCCCGGGACAGGCGCATGATCTGGTCGGCGCCGACGTGCTGTTGCCGCAGATGACCGCCACTCTGCTGATCGCCGACCGCGCCTTTGATGCCGATAAACGGGTCCTCCACCCATTGGCAGCAGCCGGCAAAGCCGCGGTCATCCCGCCCGGTCAAACCGCCTGAACCCGCCCGAATTTGCGGTATTATGTAGCATGCGCCACCAAATCGACATTTGGTGGCGCGCTGCCCGTCGCCAGCTAAATTAGGTCAGAACCTTATGCGGACCAGGTCTCGCCCTAGGCAGGAGTGACGCGCCGTGCGAGTGCTATTTGCACTGTTCGGAAACTTTTGCCGCTTGCTCGGCATATCGTTTTTCGTCATCTTTACATTCGTCGTCGGCGCAGTTCCAATATCTGCATTGCCCAATCAAAGGCCCACCAATCTCCCCGTTCCCTCCGGCTTTGATCCCCGTCGATCGGAAACAGTATTTGGTAACGTGAACTGGCGTGCCCGGAAATACTTCTCGCAAGCGGTGAACCAGGACGACGCGCTCGATATTTCGCAGGGCTGGTTTGACATCGGGGTCCCAGCTGGCTCGCGCCAGCGCCTCAGCGAGGAAGGGGCTATCAGGATCGTCGCGCCCGCGAGTGCCGGCGACCACATTCAGCACCTCAAATTCCGCCTTCCTCACCGAGACGTCACCAGCCCCGCCGCCCCCTGAGCGATGCCGCTCGATCAACGCCATCGCCTGTTCGTCGGTGAGACCTTCGAGCGCCTTGGCTACATCCGGAATGGGAGCATCCAGGTTCCGACCGGAAATTTCCAGGCAATCCGTACATCATGCTGCATTCGCTCGCGCACATGCTGCTGACCAGGATTTCGCTCGACTGCGGCTATCCGGCGACGGCGCTGCGCGAGCGGATCTACGCACTTTCGGATGTCGGCATGTACGGAATTCTGCTCCACACCGGCACGTCGGGGTCCGAGGGAACGCTCGGTGGCCTTGTGGACTCGGGCCGACGCATCGGCGCGCATCTTCTCGCGGCGCTCGAAGAAGCCCGATTGTGTTCGAACGATCCAGTCTGCGCCGAGCATGATGCGAGTGCCGAGCACGACCCCATGCATCTCCTCGGCGCCGCCTGTCACGGCTGTCTGCTGATCGCCGAGACGAGCTGCGAGCAGCGCAATGACTGGCTCGACCGGGCCCTCGTCGTGCCGACGCTCGCCGTCACAGACGCCGCCTTCTTCCCATGATCAACGGCCCTATCCCAGCGCTTCGGGCGCTGCCGACTGGCATCCTGGGCGCCCTCGCTCGGGCGCTCCGATCGGGTCATCTGCCGCGGGAAGCATCAACCTTCATGATCCGATATCTAGTGCCAGATGCGAGCGAGTTTGCCGCGGCGGAGTTGCTCTCGTTGCTCGTGGCCGGCCTCAGTCCCGACCATGCGGCCTTGGTGCTCGAAGTCGTCGCGGCCGAGCGGATATCGGAAGCCCCGCGGGCGGAGATCGAGTTGGTCACGAGCGGCCCCGCCACTAGTGGCGGCACGCGTGATACCGGTGTCGTGTTGCGCGAATTGTTCTCTCAGGCCGAGTATCGAGTCCTCATCCTCGGCTTTGCGGTTCATCAGAGCCACGAAATCTTTGCCGCACTCGCGGATCGGGTGTGCCAGCGACCCGATCTTGCAGTCCGTCTCTGTTTCGATATCCACCGTGCACCCGGAGACACGACCATATCGGCCGCACTGCTACGCCGGTTCGCGCAGCGATTCATTCAGAATGAAAGGCCGGGACCCCGGCTGCCGCAAATGTTCTACGATCCCCGAAGCCTGATCGAAGGCGAAACTGGCCGCGCTAACCTGCACGCAAAGTGTGTCGTCGCCGACGGCACAAGGGCATTTATCGGTTCAGCGAATTTCACCGAGGCTGCTCAGTTACGAAACATAGAAATTGGGTTATTGGTAACCGACGCTGCAATCGCCTCCGCCGCCGAGCGCCACATCGACGGGCTGATCAGCGCCGGGCACCTGTGGCCGCTTGCGCTTTAACAATGATCCCCGGCTCAGTTGGTTACACCTTTACATCAAAGGCGCCTGGACAGGCGGCAAGCGCGGTGGGCTTCTACTCGATGTGCGTACTCGATGACGCTGGATCGATCGACGGGTCTCTGTGTTGAGGGCGCTTTGGTGATGACGACCGATGACGGCTCTATCCTCGTTTCTTGCGTGGAGCCGCGGTCGTAAACGCTGCGGGATCGGACACATCGAACACGATCACGCCGGTGCGCGCGCGAAGGTCCGGTGCAAGATCGTTGACGAGCATGGACTCCAGCTCGCGAGCTGATCTCGGTCCGTCCCGGCCATCGGGCCGCGAAGGCGTTGGTGACGCCTCATTGCCGAACCAGAACACGAGATAAATACCGCCACCGGCGGCACCCTCGGCAGCCGCGTAGCCCTGTAGTTGCGTTGATGCAGCCGTCAAAATGTCAGGATGGTAGTGGCGCTTGGCTTCCACAGGGAGGGTTGCGCCCGCGCCGGTTATCATTAGCATGTCTACGCGCGTCTCTTCACCTCGTCGCGCTTCGGGCACCGCAGCTGCGATCCGATATGGCTTGAGTCTGTCCTGCAATCGTTCGAGCAGTTGGTCGCGGCACCGGTTCTCGATAAGCGGCTCGGTGGGCTTACCCTGCAAATCCAGGTTCCAGTAGCCCTTCCAGGGCGTGGTGCTGTTAGTTCGGAGCTCCGCCCGCAGTCGTTCGAGCTCGTCCAATACGACAGCCCGAAGGTCGGCGGCATTTACCGGCGGCCCACCGTCCACAGCGGCCCGGACGACCGATGGGGCAGGGTGCTTGAAGTTTCGATCGCGCTGTCGTCGGGCCTGTTGGGCCTGAGCATGGCGAAAGCTCGGGTGCCATGCTGCGAGGCCCCCATCCCCGATCAAGCCCGCCAAGCCGACAGCAGCGTCGGGGTGAGGATAGTTCGCGAGCGACCAGATCGCTCGGCTGACGGACCCGCTCAGCCGCACCGCACCCGTCACCAGTCCGCTCACCAGCTCGTCTTGGGGCGACGAGAGCCGTCCGAGCAACCGGATGATCGCGGTTTCCCGATGAACACGGGTGCCACCGTCGAACTCGTGGAACGCTTCCAAGAACCCGTCCATCATTGGTTCGTCGAAAAGCTCGCCTATGTCCGAGCGGCTATTTTCCCCGAGGAGCCAGTCATCGTTTCCGGTGGGATCGAGCAAAAACTCCACAAGGGTCCACAAAGTACGCTGCTTGTCGACGACTGCAGGATGCGTTAGGGCGGAGTGAGCAAGTGCCTGTAGGCGCGAGGCATCGAGGTGTTTCGCCGCGGTCCACAATGACGAAGGAAGCGCCTTCGCCGGCATGGCTGGGCGCGTCGCAAGCATCTCCTCGATCGCCTGCGTAACGGCTCCCGCGCAAGTGGCATTCTCGGAGAGCCAGGTTATCGCGTTGAGTTGTGTGGCTCCTGCATCGAGGATCGCGCCGAAATAGTCCACCAGTTGCGCAGCACCTAAAGTTGGATTCAGATTAAGGCGTTGGATCGCCCACTGGCGCAACTGCGTGCGCCTTTCTTGATCCTGCGCGATGAAGTTCGACTTTATGACGACGATGGCCAAAGTGATCGGCAAGGTGGCGGGATCGGGCAGCCGCTCTTCCTCGAAGTGTCGGTCGAGGCCTGCGATCGCCGCCCACTCGATCTCCAAGATGCGGCCGGTCGCTTCAGCGGTGCCGAGCGCGGCCGCAGTGACGCCGACGAGATCGACACCGACTAGGTAGTCCCAGCCCGCCAAGATCGCGGCGGCGGTCCTCTGATCCGTACAATAAATGACCCGCTGGACCCCGGCGGGTCGGTCGCCGTAGGGATCCGGCGGGGAGAAGTAGAGTTGTGCTGCCCACCCGAGTGGTCCAGGTCGGAGACCAAATGGAATATCACCTAAAATCGGCCTCAAAAGCCGGATGTTTGCGGCCTTCCGCTTCGCGTTCTCACAATGCCGCTTCGCCAACCGCTTGTATTGTTCTCGTCGCCACGACTCGATCATGGTTGTGGTCAGCTGCTTGAGCAGCCTTTTGCAGCCGGGCTGACCAGCCACGCGGTCGTGCGTCTCCCAATAGGCTTCTGCATCAGCGCCGGGCTGGTGCGCTGTTGCAACAGCAATTTCCAGCAGCTGTTTCGCGGCGGCCTTGGTCGGGGCCGCAGCTGCTTTCACGAGTAAGTGCCGAATCACGGCCGCCGAGGGTCTCTTGCTGGACGTGATCGTATAGATGTTGCCGACCAGCCACGGACCGCTCGACTGACGATCTTCGCCGAGTATCGCGTCGAACAGCTCAACGTCACGACCTCGCCGTTCGTCAATCCAAGCGCTGAGAGCCTTTGCTGTCTCCGTCCTGAGTTTCGAGGTGACGTAGTCGCGCACATTTACTGTCCAAAGCCAAAGCCGCGAAGCCGTCAGGTCGGTGGTTTTGCGGATGGACGCGGCCAAGGCGTGGTCGAGAAGATCATCGACCTCGAACGAGCCGCTAGTCTCCCTCGGAAGCAATGGGTTCGAAGGGTGGTCGAATAGTTCAGGCCGCGGCTCGGCCTCAAGCCTTTGCCTAAGTCTCCAAAGGCGGCCCACCGTGTGGTCATCCGGTATTCGCCGAAAATCCGCGATCAGGGAATTGATATCCGAGATGCTGAGCGCCGACGACGGCAGCGCGGCCGCCAGATGAGCGCGCAACGCCTCCCGGCCGGCCGAAACGGTTTCGCCAGCGAGATCGTCAAATAGCGCGCGCCGGGCCCGTGTTGGATCATCCGCACCATTCAGCCAAGCATCCGCTGCCCGCCAGCGCTGCCACTCAGGGCGGAGCGGGTCGAGTGCCATGGTCCGAAGGAGCGGGCGGATCGAGGCGACCGGCCGTCCACTAGTCAACGCGTCGAGCACCATCGATAGGCGATGGGTACCGTCCGGCGGGTTGGTTAGGACAGCAGTGAAGTCGCCGGCGAGATCCTCGCCGGCCAAGCCACTGAACGCGGTAACCCCCACAGCCGAGGCCCGGAAGTAGGGTTCGTTCCGATCCAGATTGGCGAGAATGGTCCGACGAGCGGGTGTCGTGAAGACCGCCGCGTCGCCATAAGCAAGAACCGTGGTGGCGTCGGCCTCGATCAGCCGCATCGCACCCGCCTCGTCGCGGAGCACCGCAAGATGAGCGGCCAACCAGGCGTAAAGTCCGCGAAGTTCGGTGGGCGGCCTCCTGTCCTCACCGGTAATCATTGCCAACGCGCGTGAGAGCGGAAGCGCGGCTCGATCCCCGTCCCCGATTACGGCGCAAGCGAGCGCTTGGCCCGCCAGGAGTTCCGCCACGGTCCGATGCATCGGCTCGAAAGCCTCGCCTTCACCGCGGAAGAGCGCGGTGTCGAACATGTCCCTTAGCAGCTTGCGGTCGAACAGCAGGTCATGAGCGGTGACATAGGCGCGCTGATCATCGCCCTGCGCCGGTGGTTGGGCATTTGACCGCCAGAAGGCACGAGATCCCGAAACTAGGAGGACCAGGCTCGCCTTTGCAGCGACTGCGATGATGTCATCAGGCGCGCTTCTGTCAGACCATTTGTGCACCTCGTTGAACTCATGGGCGAGACGGCGAATCGCCGTCTCGAACAGCTCGTAGCGCGTCGTCGGCCAGTCGCCACCATCTGCCACCGCTTTGTGCAGGAGCTTGAGGCTGAATGGATTCTCGATAAATCCGGTGGCACCAAGGGCCGACGCCTTCGCTAAAAACTCGCCGGGCGCGTCCTCCCCCAAAGCGACAAGCACGGCCATGGCTTCGCAATGATCGAGCGGTAGGAGCTGGGCGCCAACGATTGGCGCACCCGCTGTCGTATCCTGAAGGGGAGCGAGGTCGGCGTCCTTGCGCCAATCCTCAGACCGACACGAGAGCCGCCAGCGAGGGACCCTGGCAGCCGCGATAGCGTTGGCGAGACCATAGACCTTGTCAGATGGTTGCCCGTCGGTTCGATATTCATCGAGCGCATCGAGGAACAATGGGGCATCCGACTCGGGATGGGCTCCAGTCATGAGCTTGCGCACTTTCAACACCGGGGCGCCTTCGCGGGCCGCTTCGACGTCAAATACCGTCGACTTGCCGATCCCCGGTTCACCTAACAGCACGACGAACGGCAGCGGTCGGAGATGACTGACCCGCCGAACCGAAGCCCGCTGATCGTCTGAGCCCGCGATCACCTCGACGCGACGATCGATCATTGCGACGCCGGCGCCGGTCAGTCCTTCAACTTTGTTGATCGGCATTACCGCGCATAAATGGGTCGCCCTATCCCGCTTCGGGACCCCTAGCGTCGTAGTTCGCGGGACCCTCTTAAACGCAGCTACCGGGCCGCAATTAACACATTCCGTCGGCTGCCGCTTGCTATGGGCTTGCTAATACGTGCCGCGCCCCATCAATATGGGATCTAACTCATTGATAATTTGGAGCGGGCGAAGGGATTCGAACCCTCGACCCCAACCTTGGCAAGGTTGTGCTCTACCCCTGAGCTACGCCCGCGTCGCAACCGGATTGGCCGGGTTCATCCGGCGCGTATGATAATCAGGCGCGGCAACTTTGCAAGACTTGTGTCCCAAGGGGTGATGTACGGAGATTTGTGTCAGGGCGGTGAGAGGGGGTGCTCGGCAGATTGCTGAGGTCGGCAAGAAAGAGCACCCCCAATGTCACAATCGGTGATGATCCACAGCTTACCGAGGGCTTTCGAGCTGGTGGAGGGCATGCAGCGCAAGGGCTGGAATGGGGCGATGGTTATCGTGCGTTCGGCCGCGAGGCGATCGGCGCCATCCTGCGCCGCCAGATGGATCAGGCGATTGATGAGCATCTCGACCGCATGGCCGCGCTTGACATAGCCGACCGCCGCAACGGCTCCCATTCGCGTCATCTGCTGACCGAGCTCGGTGACATCGAGCTGGCGGTTCCGCGCACCCGGCGATTTACGCTGCGCGCCGTGCTGCGGGCTTATGCACGGCGTCCCGAACCGGTCGACCGCATGATCCTGGCTTGTTTTGTGCTCGGTTTGTCGACGCGCAAGATCGGCGAGGCGCGGCTGCCAATCCTCGGCCGGCCGGTGAGCCCGGCCACGGTGAGCACGGTCGCCAAGCAGCTCGACGCGGTGGTTGCAGCCTTCCATGCGCTCAAAGAACGCTACCGGGTGCTGATGCTCGACGGCGTCGTGCTGGCCCGGCGGACCGCGGCTGGCGCCATCAAACGGCCGGTTCTGGTCGCCCTCGGGCGGCGGTCCGACGGCAAAAAGGAGATCATCGACTTCCCCCTGGCGCAGAGCGAGAGTGCCGCCGAATGGGAGCGCTTTCTCGGCAACCTGATCCGCCGCGGCCTGATCGGTGAAGGCCTCGAGATGATCTGTGTCGATGGCGGCTCGGGTCTGCTGGCAGCGCTGCCGACCGCTTACCCTGGCGTACCGGTGCAGCGCTACTGGGCGCACAAGATCCGCAACGTCCTGGCCAAGGTGCGCCGTGCCGACCAGCCCACGTCAAGGCCGATCTGCAGGCTGTGATGAATGCCAAAACCGTGCCCCAGGCACGCTCGGCCGCGCGCCGCTTCGCCGCCCGCTGGCAGCAGAATTATCCAAAAGCGGTCGCTTGCCTGCGTGACGACCTCGATGATCTGCTTACTTGCTGGCGCTACAAATCCCGGCCGAGCGCAAACGGGTCAGGACTACCAACGCCATCGAACGCCGCTTTCGCGAAGTCAGACGGCAAAGCCGACCCATGGGCGTCTTCTCAGACCGCGCTTCGATGGACCGCATCCTCTTCGCCGTCTTCAACCACGAAAACCGCAACCAGGGCGTCAGCACCCCTCTCCCGCTGACACAAACCTTTTGACGTTAACCTGGAGGGGTCGGTCACTGCGATGGCACGCGATCACGCCATGCGGTCGCCCTGCCGGATCTCGACGGTGCGATTGTCGACGGCGGGGAGCATGCGAGCGGGATCGCGGGTCACGACGATGTCGAGCACGGTCGGGCGGGTGCGCTCGGCGAGACCGGTGGCCAGCGCGGCGCCGAGCCGATCGGGGTCCTCGACGCGGATGCCGTCGCAGCCCATGGCGCGAGCGATCGCGGCGTAATCCATTTCGACCAGATCGGAGGATTGGTAGCGGCCGCGGAACATCGCGTATTGCAGTGCCTTGACATAGCCCGAGGCGGCATTGTTGACGACGACGATGGTCAGCCCGATGCGGGCGCGGCGCGCGGTTTCGAGCTCGCCCAGCATCATGTTAAAGCCGCCGTCGCCGGTGATCGCGACCACCGGCGTCGCCGGCGCGGCCAAGGCAGCCCCGATCCCGCCCGGCAACCCATAGCCGATCGACGCCAACCCGCGATCGGGGATAAAATGCCGTCCGGCGGTCTTGGTATCGTAGAGCAACCCGGTCCAATGTCCGGCGAACCCGCCATCGGCAACGAGAATGCTGTCATCGGGCAGCGCTCGGTTCAGCTCGCGGCAGAGCCGCGCCATGTGGATCGGCCGCTCTGCCGAATCGAGCCGGGCTGCGGCCTCGTCGCGCCAGCCCGCCATTCGCTTCGGAATCTCGGCGACGTAATCGGCACGCCCGGCGCGGGCTTGCCGCCCGTCCTCGGCGAGCGCCTCGGCCAGGTCCTCAAGCCCGGCGCGAGCGTCGCCCCACAATGCCACCTCGGCCGGCAGGCAGCGGCCGATCTCCTCGGCGAGGATCTCGAGATGGATCAGCGGGATGGGCCGCGCCGGCAGCGCATAGCGCTTGGTCGCGATCTCGCCGAGCTTACAGCCGACGACCAGCAGGCAGTCCGACGCCTCGATCAGCTCATTGGCGATGCGCGAATAGCGGCCGAACAATCCGGCCGAAAGCGGGTTGGCGCACGCGATGCCGCCTTTGCCGCTCATCGTGTGTGCGACCGGGATCGACTGCGCTTCGGCGAGCGCCAGCAATGCTTGATAGCCTTGCGACAGGTGAATGCCGCCGCCGGCGAGGATCAGCGGTCGCTTGGCGCGTGCCATCAGCGCCGCGGCGCGGGCGATGTCGGCGCGGTCGGGGCGGATGCGTCGCGACGGCGCGCGCAAGGTCGTCGGGTCGATCGCGAAATCCTCGGCGGGGAAATCGTGCTCGCCGTGGCAGACATCCTCGGGCACGTCCACCAATACCGGTCCCGCCCGGCCCGATGTCGCCACCGCAAAGGCGCGGCGCAACAGCTCGGGAACCCGGCTCGTCTGCTCGACCCGGATCAGCTCCTTGACCGCGGGCCGCAGGATCTCGACCTGTCGGCATTCCTGGGTCATGTTCTTCCACGAATGGGCGCGGTTGGTGTCGCCGGCAAAAGCGATCATCGGGGTGCCGGCGTTCAGCCCTTCGATCAGCCCGGTCACGAGATTGGTGGCGCCCGGCCCCAGCGTGCCGTCGCAGATCCCCGGACGGTTGGTGACCCGCGCATAGGCCTCGGCGGCAAAGGCGCCGCAGCGCTCGTCGTTGATCAGAAAATGCCGCATGCCGAGCTGGGCCAGCGCGTCGTAGAACGGCAACAGCTGAAACCCGCCCATGCCGAACATCGGCCCGACTTCGGCGAGCCTCAGCATCTCGGCCATGGCGCGGCCGCCGCTCATGCGGCCGGAGGGGCGGTTGCTGACGCGGTTGGCTTCGCTCATGCGTACTTCTCCCGGTCGGCCGCGACGCGGCGGATTATTTCGACAAACTCGCGCGCACTGATGCCCGGCGCAATGCCGAGCTCGGCGGCATGCGCGTTGACACGCGAGAGGATACCATCCTCATAAGTCGAGCGGGCGTCGCCGATGCGGGCGCTCGCCGCGGTGACCGTGGCGGCGAAGATTCCGCGGGCGTCGAGCGCCGGCAGCCGAGTGACCCCGGCCTCGTCGATGCCGATCCCGGCATCGTTGTAGAGAGCGGCGAGCGCATCGTATTTGAGCGCGGTCTCGGGCCTACCACCCAACAACCCGCCATGCGACCCGGTGACGACAATGGTTCCGACATGCTCGGGGCCGACTGCCGAGGCCGAGTCGAGCGCCCATACTGCCGGCGGCTCAGGTATTAGCAAAAACGCTGACTCCACCGCAGACGGTGGCTCGCGCATAGCCGGGGTAACCGATTGCAACGCCTCAGCCGCTTTTCGGCAGGCACTGCCCGCGCGGCAGCCGAGCGCCGTCGCCGGCGCGTTGGCGTGGGTGACAACCCCGCGCGCGATCATGTTGGCGCCGTCGCCGATCCGCGCCGTCAAATGCCCGACCGCGGCGGCGGGGATTCCCAATGCCGCGAGGTAGTCGAGCCCAGCGATGCCGGCGCGGTCGCGCCCGACCCCCGCGTCATTGAAGATCGCCGCCGCTACTCCGAGCTTGGCCGCCAGATAGGCGGCATAGAGGCCGCCATGCGAGCCGTTGACGACGACCGCGCCTTTAGCCTCGACGCCAATCCGGGTGATGCTGTCGGCCGTCAGGATCGGTGCGGGCATGATGGGCATGGCGTCGTCCCTGGGAGCGCTGGATTATCGCCATCATGCCGGGGCGGGCGAGACCGCCACAAGTGCCGCGTCTCGCGCCAGCTGGACCGGGCGCTATCCGGCCGGTATCGTCGCCTAATGAAATTCGCGGTGCTGCAGTTCTTCAGCTGGCCGGAACGGCGGGTCGATCTGGCAACGGTCTATGCCCGCGCGCTCCAGCGGATCGAGATCATGGACCGAAGCGGTTACGACGCGGTTTGGCTCGCCGAGCACCATTTCTCGAGCTTCAGCGTGTGTCCGTCGGTGCACATGGTCGGCGTACTGGCCTCGGCACGCACCCGCCGGCTGCGCATCGGCACCGGGGTGTCATTGGCGCCGTTCTATCACCCGCTGCGGCTCGCCGAAGAGGTGGCATTGCTCGACCTGTTGTCCGGCGGGCGGGTCAATTGGGGCGCGGGCCGCGGCTTTGCCCGGATCGAGTTCGAGGCGTTTGGGGTGCCGCCTGACGAGAGCACATCGCGGTTTCGCGAGACCGTCGAAATCGTCCTGAAAGCCTGGACCGAGGAGCGGGTGAGCTTCGCCGGCCAGTATTTCCGCTTTGACGGTATCGAGGTATTGCCAAAGCCGGCGCAGCGTCCGCATCCGCCGGTATGGATGGCAGCGAGTTCCGAGGGCGCAATCGAATGGGCCGCCGGCAGCGGCTTCTCGATCCTGATGGACCCGCATTCCTCGGCCGCGGAGATCGGCCGAAAGCGCCGGTTCTACGGCGAGCGCCTGACTGCGGCGGGCTTTTCCGAGGCCGGGCGCGATATTCCGGTGGCCCGGCTGGTGGCGCTAGGCCGGAACGCGGCCGAGGCGGCGGCGGTGGCGCACAACGGCGCCCAATGGATCGTCAACTCCTATCTCGGCGCTCAGCACCGCCCGGTGATGCAATCGAGTTTCTCCCCCGAGGGAGTCGACCCGGTCCGCCGCTACCTCGACGAGGTGATCCTGCACGGAACGCCCGACGCCGTGGTCGATCAAATTCTCGGGCTACGCGAGGAGATCGGCCTCGATTATTTGCTATGCGCCCCGCTCAGCCACGAAACCTTTATGCTGCTGACCGAAAAGGTTTTGCCTCGCCTCGCATGAGCACACGATTTGGCCCGAGATTGCTTCGTCGCCTATGCCGTTCACCCCAGTTCGATGCGGATAAGCGAAGGGCGCAGCGAGCCTTGTCCGGGGACGGCGAGAGCGAGCCGGATATTGGGCAGCGGGGGTGCTTCCGCGAGCCGCCAATGGGTCGGGATGCCGAGCTCTCTGGGGACGATCGCGTGACCGCGATCGGGGTCAACGGCAAAAAGCTGAGGTTCGATGCGCAACCCGTGTCCAGTGGTTTTGAGGATCGCCTCCTTCAAGGTCCAGATACGGAAGAACATTTCGGTGCGGTTCGTTTCGGAAAGCCTTCCGAGCAACCGTCGTTCCGATGGGTGGAACCAGCGCCCGGCCATCTCGGGGACGTTGATCGGGCGGCGAATGTCCTCGGCGTCGATCCCGATTGGCGCGCCGTGCAGGATTGCGCAGGCCGCGAAATCACAGCTATGGGTGAGGTTGAACGACGGCACCGGCTTGCCATCTCGCCGCGGTATCAGCTCCGGCCGGCCTAGCAGGCTAAGCACAAAATCCGGGTACTCACCGTCGAGGGCCTCGCGCAACATTTGGCGCAGCATTGCATGAGCTGCGATGTAAGTCGCTCGGTCCCGATGGAAATGAAATGCACGCGCCCGACGCGCCTCCTCTTCGCTCAATTCGGCAGTCAGACGCCGGATGGCGGCATGATCGAGGGAGTCGGCCGCGGTCCAATACACCCTCGGATCGAGCGAATGGTCGCCCGACATGGCATCATCGGTTGCTGCCGGGGCGGCGCTGTGCTGGGATGGGGGCACCGACATTCGGGAGGACGATCCATGACTATCAAGGTTGGCGACAAGGTGCCATCGGTGACGTTGCGCTATGTGAGCCCGGACGGGGTCCAGGCGGTCACCACCGACGACTTTTTCCGCGGCAAGAAGGTGGCGCTGTTCGGCGTCCCCGGCGCTTATACGCGGACCTGCTCGGAGCGGCATCTCCCCGGCTACGTTAGCCACGCGGACGAACTTAAGGCCAAGGGCGTCGACACCATCGCCTGCATCGCGGTCAACGACCAGTTTGTCATGGATGCCTGGGGCAAGGAACGCGGCGCGACCGGCAAGGTCGTCATGCTCGGCGACGGCAGCGGCGACTTCGTGCGGGCGATCGGTCTCGAGCTCGACCGCACCAAGGAAGGCATGGGCATCCGTATGCAACGCTATTCGATGCTGGTCGACGACGGTGTCGTCAAGGCGCTGAACGTCGAGCAACCCGGACAATTCGACGTCTCCAGCGCCGAGACGATGCTGAAGGCGCTGTGACGCCTGCGCCCCTGCGATGAGAAAAGCCTGGCCGGCCGTCGCCGCGGCGCTGATCGCTGGCGCGTGCGGCCTGCCGGCCCAGGCGCAACGAGCGATGCCGGCATCGGGCGCCGCGCCGGGGCAACAGCCGCTGATGTTGCAATCGCCGCCGGCCGACATCGCTGCGCCGCCCGGCCATGATCCGCGGCTCGGGGCCGATCGGTTCGGCGGCACCGGCGACGGCTGCAATCCGGCTTGGCCGTGCCGATTGCAGCTATTCGGGGTAATCGAAAAAAACGGCGGCGTCGGACTCAAGGGCACCGCGCTGACCTGGTGACGCGGCGCAGCCGGGCCAGGTGGCGGGGGGAGATCGGGCGGCGCCGCAGCGGCGGAATTCCCGTCGAGCTCGGTTACTGCGGCGAAATTCCCGTCTAACCGGGAAAATTCCGCCGATTTGCCCCGAATCTGTCCAATACCTGCAGACAAATCAATACCTTGACGCGGATTTGCCGACCCCCGAACCGCGAATTATCCAGGAATCGCCACGAGCGCCCACAGCGGCCCGCCGCACCGATCAGCAACACCGCCCCGATCGCGACAAACATCACGAACCCGATCATCTCCGCTGCATATCACGCGCTTATGGCGATTTTCGGGTACGCGGCCAGGGCAGAGCGAAGGCGATCCTTGTAACGGGACAGCGCGTTTTCGAGAACTCGAGCTAAGGGCGCAGAGCCGTAGGGGGGTTCGCCGAAGGCGCAACCCGCCACCTCGACATCGACTGTACCCTTAGCTTTTCGCGGTGCGCCAGCACTTGGAATTGTTAAGGGCGAAGCCCAGAGCGGGTTGTAACGAATTGCGGACGGCTGCTCATTAACTTGCGATAATACTGCCGGCGCGGTCGGTGAGGGGGTTGGCGGCTTAATGAATGATCTGAGCAGCAACGCGAAAAACGGCGCGCGCGGCATTGGTACGTCAAAGGCGCAGCGCCCGCCGGCGCGGGCGGAACTGATCTATATCGATCCGCCCTTCGACACCGGAGTGGATTTCTCGTTCACGGCGCGAGTTCCCGAAAATCCAGACACAGAAGATGAATCGTTCACGTTCACGAAGGAACCGAGCATCATCGAACACAAAGCATACCGAGATATTTGGGGCGGCGCACAAACACACCTCGATGCCTATCTAAAATGGTTCTACGAGACCATCGTTTTGCTGCATGAGCTGCTTCATGAGAACGGATCGATCTATGTACATCTTGATTGGCATGTGAGCTTCTATGCCAAAACAATACTCGATGAAATATTCGGATCAGAGCGTTTCGTGAATGAGATCGTTTGGAAGCGCCAAACAGCAAAAGGGGACGTGACCCAGGGTGCGAAGCATATGGGACGCCTCCACGAATCGATTTTCGTCTACACTAAGTCTCTCGACTACACTTGGAACATGCAGTATGTTCCTTACGACGAGAAATACCTGGAGACGCATTACCGCAATGTCGAGCCAGGAACAAACCGGCGCTTTGAATTAGCGGACTTGACCGCGCCCGGCGGCGCTTCGAAGGGCAATCCAAACTACGAATTCTTGGGCGTGAGAAGGTTCTGGCGGTTCAGGCGCGAGCGTATGGAGCAACTCTACAAGTCCGGCCGCATTGTTCAACCGAGCGCCGGGGCCGTTCCTCGCTATAAACGATATCTCGATGAAATGCCCGGCCTGCCCGTTCAGGATGTTTGGACAGACATCAATCCGGTCAACTCGCAAGCAGTCGAAGCGATGGGGTACGCCACGCAGAAGCCGGAAGCGCTTCTGGACCGGATTCTCAAATTGTCGAGTAACGAAAAGGATTTAGTCTTTGACTGCTTCGTAGGTAGCGGCACGACAGCGGCAGTCGCCGAGAAGCGGGGACGGCGGTGGATCGCATGCGATCTTGGCCGCTTCGCGATCCACACCAGCCGCAAGCGACTGCTCTCGATTCCTGGGGTGCGCCCGTTCGTGGTTCAGAACCTCGGCAAGTACGAGCGTCAGCTGTGGGCGGGGGCGGAGTTTGGCGAGGGGAACGACAGTAAAGCAGGCGAGCGCCAGCGCGCCTATATCGAGTTTGTCCTGAAACTCGCCCAAGCGACGCCCTTGCACGGCTATATGTGGCTGCATGGCGTCAAAGCCGGCCGCATGGTTCACGTCGGCGCCGTCGATGCGCCGGTCAGCGTCGGAGACGTGACGCAACTCGCGGTCGAGTTCAGGCGCGCTGTCGGCACGGGTAAGGACGCACCCACAACCAATGGCGTTGACGTTCTGGGTTGGGATTTCGCGTTCGAACTGAACGAGGTCGCAAAGCAGCAGGCTGCTGCAGCCAACATCCAGATGCGGTTCCTCCGCATCCCCCGAGACGTGATGGACAAGCGCGCGGTCGAGCAGGGCGACATCCGCTTCTTCGAACTGTCGGCGCTTTCGGTGGATGTGAAAGCAAACAAGCGGAACGTCTTTCTAAAGCTGACGGATTTTATCATTCCGCCCGACGATGTGCCGGAAGAGGCCCGCAAGGCGGTCAAGCACTGGTCGCAATGGATCGATTATTGGGCGGTTGATTGGGACAACAAGGGCGACACGTTTCACAACGAGTGGCAGACTTACCGGACGCGAAAGGACAAGTCGCTCGTCCTTGAGACGGCGCACAGCTATGTCAATCCGGGCGAGTACACGGTTGTCGTTAAGGTCATCGACATTCTCGGCAACGACACGACGAAGACCGTAAAGGTTAGAGTTCTATAGCAATGCCCCGCACGCGCAGACAGAACGCCGATCAGCTGTCGCTTTTGGAGGCGCGCGTCTCGACCACGCCGCTGGTCCCCGGCATTCGGGAGACAGTCAAAGCCTGGCGCGACGGTGGCTACAAAGGGATCAGCGAAACGACGCGCATCCTGCTGAACTACTGGTTCTTTACAGATCACCGACCGCGGGACGGCCGGAAATTCAAGTACCACTATTTCCAGCAGGAAGCCGTCGAGACGCTGATCTATTTATACGAGGTCGAGGAGATTCGGCGGCATAAGGGTCTCGTCGAGACCTTCGCTACCCGGGGCGATCTGCGTCTGCTGCAATATGACGACTTTGCCCGCTACTGCGTCAAGATGGCAACAGGCAGCGGCAAGACAAAGGTCATGTCGCTCGCCGTCGCGTGGCAATTTTTCAATGCGGTGGCCGAGGCGCGCGACGACTTCGCGAAGACGTTCCTGCTGATCGCGCCGAATGTTATCGTGTTTGAGCGACTGCGCACGGATTTCGAGGGCGGTCGGATTTTCCGCGCCGATCCGGTTATTCCTCCGGAACTGCAAATCTTCTGGCAGGATTTTCAGTTCTATATGCGCGGCGAAGGTGAGCGGGCCAGCTCGCTCGGCGCTTTGTATCTGACGAATGTGCAGCAGTTTTACGAGCGGCCTGACGCAGGGCAGGACGAGCCCGAAGAGCTGACCGCGGTGCTCGGGCCGAAGCCCCCCGCGCAAACCTCGGAAATCGAGGATTTCAGGAAGCGCATCGCCGATCGCGGCGGGGAGCCGGTTGTCGTGCTGAACGACGAGGCGCATCACACGCATGAGGAGGGCAGCGAGTGGAATAGGGTTATCCGTCGCTTGCACGCGGACGTCGCTGGGGGACTGGCGGCGCAATTGGATTTCACGGCGACGCCGCGCCACAGCAAAGGGCAGCTCTTCTCCTGGACCGTCTACGACTATCCGCTGAAGCAGGCGATCATCGACAATGTCGTAAAGCACCCACTGAAAGGAATTGCCCAGGGCATTAGCGAGCGGCCGTCGCAAATAGCGAGTGTAAAATATCAGGCATACCTCGCGGCGGGGTTCGAGCGCTGGAAGGAATACCGCGAGCAATTGGCCCCGCTCGGCAAGAAGCCGGTGCTGTTCGTCATGATGAACGATACCGAGGAAGCCGACGATGTCGGCGACTGGCTACGGACGAAATACCCCTCTGAATTCGGCGCGAACCCATCCAACGAAAAACAGCTGCTGATCATCCATACCGATCGATCGGGCGAAGTATCGAAGAGGGATCTCGATGTCGCGCGAAAGGTGGCGCGCGAGGTCGATGACGAGAAAAGCCCGATCAATTGCATCGTTAGCGTGATGATGTTGCGCGAAGGCTGGGACGTGCAAAGCGTCACAGTCATCGTCGGCCTGAGGCCCTACTCGTCGAAAGCCAAGATCCTGCCCGAGCAGACCGTCGGACGCGGGCTGCGCCTGATGTTCCACGGCGCGAGCGGCTACGTCGAGCGCGTCGATGTAATCGGCAATAAGACCTTTATCGGGTTTGTCGAACAGCTTGAACGCGAAGAGGATATTCAGCTCGAGACGTTCAAGATCGGCGAAAAGGTCAGCATTGTCACGATCGCGCCCGATCCGAATAAAACGGACAAAGATATTGCGATCCCAATGCTCAGCCCGATCCTCACCCGCAAGAAATCCTTGGCGGAAGAGATTGCCGGGCTCGATGTCAGCGCCTTCAATTCTCCGGTGCTTCCGAGGAAGCAGGACGATTCTGCAGCGAAGACATTCCGCTACGAGGGTTACGACCTCATCACGCTGCAAAAGCTGATTGAACGAGATTACACGATACCGGAGCCCCAGACCGCCGAGGAGGTAATTGGCTATTACGCGCGTCGCATTGCGCAGGATGTTAAGCTACCGTCGCAGTTTTCAGCATTGGCGCCGAAGGTGAGAGAGTTCCTCGAAACCAAAGCGTTCGGCGGGACGGTGAGTTTGAATGAGCCTGCGATGATCAAAGCGATCAGCAGCAACGTGGCTCAATACGTGACGGTAAAAACGTTCTCCGAAGCGTTGCGGAAGCTTGTCATTTCAGAGTTGGAGCCTCAGCTTCTGCATGCCGGCCGGCCCCTTTCCGAGACGGCGCCATTCCCTTGGTCGCGAGCGACACTCGCGGCAGACAAGTGCATCTTCAACCTCGTTCCGTGCCATAACGAGTTCGAACGGGAATTCTCTCAATTCCTGCAGAAGGCTCCGGATGTGGAACGTTTTTCCAAGTTGCCCGAGCAGTTTGGATTCGCGATCGAGTACACGGACAACGCCGGCAATCTACGGTATTACGAGCCGGATTTTGTCGCATTGACCAGCGACGACGCGCATTACATTACCGAGACTAAGGGTTTGGAGGATACAAATGTCGCTAACAAAGATCGCGCGGCACGGCTTTGGTGTGAAAACGCGACGCGACTGACTGGCAAGTCGTGGGCCTATTTGAAGGTTTTGCAAACAGCATATAAACAGCTGCAGCCGACGCAATTCGAGGATTTGCTTGTTTTGCCGGAAAGCGAACTGTTCGCAAAAACTCGCAGCATTCCGGAACTCAGTATCGTGGCTCTTAGGCATTCCGTCGAGTGCAAGGGTGCCGTGTTACCGGAAGGCGGTAAAGGGACAGTCGTTCACGTCTATCATGACGGCGAGCATTACGAGGTCGAGTTTGCAGAGCCGTTCCCCTGCACGGTCACGCTTCGGCGCGGCGACATCCATCCGGATGAGTTAACTGCCAAGGGTCGCTCATGCGATCCTGGAGGATCGGAAGATCACCCAATATCTGCTGAATACCGTTCATCAGACTGGGGCTGCCAAAGTGCAATTCTTCATGTCCTTCGGTTTCTCGCCGGCAAATTGGGCTGAGCTCAAAATCGCGTTGCTGCAACATCCGCGCAAGAATCCAGTAACCAGCCAATCAAGCAATCCGTTTGGTCAAAAGTTCGAGGTCAGTTGCTCACTCGTAACGCCGGACTGCCGAAACCCTTGCATCATTTCGGTATGGATCATCGAGCCACCCGACCTCAATCCGAGGTTCATCACCGCGTATCCAAATCCTTGAGCGAGCAAGCTGACGCGGCGCGTCCGGGCGCTGAAATGTTGACTCGGTAGTGCGCTAGAACAAGCTGGCGAACGCAGTGCGTCGATCCCCCGCGTCGCGTCGGAGCAGTAACGTAGGATGGGTTGAGCCTTTCGCGAAACCCATCACGATCGGGAGAATGGCGGAGGCGCGATGGGTTTCCCCGGCTTTCGCCAAAGTCAACCCATCCTACCGGCTGCTCACCCAAACCTTTAGACATGACCTGGTGGCCAGAGTGGGTTGACAGACGGGCGGGCGGGCGCGTGAAGATGGCGCGGGCGATGTTGACGGGTAGCAGGCGATGAGCGGGCTTGAGCCTATTCCTTATTCCGACGCGCAACTGCGCGCGATCCTGCAGCGGGTCAAGACGATCGCGATGGTCGGCGCGTCGTCGAACTGGAACCGGCCCAGCTACTTCGTCATGAAGTATCTGCAAAACAAAGGCTATCGGATGATTCCGGTAAACCCTGGCATCGCTGGCCAGACCCTGCTCGGGGAAAACGTCTACGCCAATCTGCGCGACATCCCGCAGCCGGTCGATATGGTCGACATGTTCCGCGCCGCGCGCGAGGCGCTGGCGGTCGTCGAGGACGCGATCGCGATCGGCGCCAAAGTGGTGTGGATGCAGCTCGGCATCCGCAATGATGCCGCTGCGGCCAAAGCGGAGGCGGCCGGCATCGAAGTCGTCATGAACCGCTGCCCGAAGATCGAATTCGGGCGGCTCGGTGGCGAGTTGTCGTGGAGCGGGGTCAACAGCGGTATCATCCGCAACCGCCCGCCCGAGCTGCCGCTCGCCCGCCGGGTCAGAGAGCGACCGGCACCCCCTCCCCCGCAATCCCCGGGTCAAGCCCGGGGAGGGGAGGGTCAGGTTGGGGGCTACGGCTTCGAGACCCGGGCGGTCCATGCCGGCGCCGCCCCCGACCCGGTGACCGGGGCGCGCTCGACGCCGATTTATCAGACCGCGGCCTATGTGTTCGAGGATGTCGACCACGCCGCCTCGCTCTTCAACCTGCACAATTTCGGCTACAGCTATGCGCGGCTGAATAACCCGACCGTCTCCGTCCTTGAAGAGCGGGTCGCGAGCCTCGAGGACGGGCGCGCCGCGGTCGCCGCCGCTTCGGGGCACGCCGCGCAGTTTCTGATTTTCTTTACCCTGCTCGAACCCGGCGACGAGTTTCTTGCGTCGCGCAACCTTTATGGCGGATCGCTGACCCAGTTCGGGCTGTCGTTCAAAAAGCTCGGCTGGAAGTGCCATTTCGTCGACCCGGCCGACCCGGAGAATTTCCGCCGCGCCTTGACCGCACGGACCAAGGCTATTTTTGTCGAGAGCTTGGCCAACCCCGGCGGCATCGTCGTTGATCTCGAAAAGGTGGCGGCCATTGCGCATGAGAGCGGCATCCCGCTGATCGTCGACAACACCTTGGCGACGCCCTATCTGTGCCGGCCGTTCGATTGGGGCGCCGACATCGTGTGCCATTCGACGACCAAGTTCCTTTCCGGGCATGGCCATGCGCTGGGCGGCATTGTCGTCGAATCTGGCCATTTCGACTGGGCGCAAGGCGACCGCTTTCCGTCGCTGACCGACCCCGAGCCCGCCTATCACGGCCTCAAATTTTACGAGAATTTCGGCGATTTCGCGTTCACGACCAAGGCGCGGGCGGTGGCGTTGCGCGATTTCGGCCCGACTCTGTCGCCGATGAACGCATTCCTGACCTTGACCGGCATCGAGACCCTGCACGTCCGCATGGACCGGCATGTCGAGAATGCCGGTAAGGTGGCCGAATTCCTCGCCGTTCACCCGCGCGTCGCCTGGGTCTCCTATGCGGGGCTCAAGGACAGCCCCTACCGCGAATTGGCGGCGAAATATCTGCCGAAAGGGGCGGGCGCGGTCTTCACCTTCGGCGCCAAGGGCGGCTACGAGGCCGGGATCCGGTTGGTCGAAAATGTGCAACTGTTCTCGCATCTGGCCAATATCGGCGATACCCGCAGCCTGATCCTGCACCCGGCCTCGACCGCCCACCGCCAGCTCTCGGACGAGCAGCGCGAGGCGGCCGGCGCCGGCCCCGATGTCGTCCGCCTGTCGATTGGCCTGGAATCCGCCGACGACCTGATCCGCGATCTCGACCGGGCCCTCGCCGCCGCTGATTCACTGTGATCCGAGCCGCCCTGGCAACATTCTTTGGGGTCGGTTCATCGTCCATTACGGCGTCGGTAGCGAGGATTGGAGCGTCGGCGGCTTTACCCGGCTGGCGGCGCGGTAGAGGGCTGCTGCTGATGAGCACTTCGATCCGGGCCAACCCGATGGATGGCGCGCCACACGCGCTCGGGGGTTGCCGGCATTTCGATGTGGGTCACACCGAATTCGGCGAGCGCATCAACGATGGCATTGACGACGACCCCGAGCGCCGGCGTGGTTCCGCCCTCGCCGGCGGGGCGGATGCCGAGCGGGTGGGTCGGCGTCGGCACTTCGCTGAGTTCGGTCGCAAAAAAGGGCAGTGTGTCGGCATGGGGCAGCGCGTAATCCATTAGTGACCCGGTCAACAGTTGCCCGCTCTCCGGATCGTAGACGCATTGCTCGCTTAGCGCCTGGCCGACGCCCTGGACGATGCCGCCATGGACCTGGCCGTGAACGATCATCGGATTAACTGCGCGGCCGACGTCATCGACGGCGGAATAACGGACCAATTCGACAACGCCGGTCTCGGGATCGATTTCGACCTCGCAGACATGGCAGCCATAGGGGAAAGCGGCGAGATTGACGGTCTCGTCACTTTCGGCGGAGAGCGGCCCGCGCAATTCGTCGGGGAGATCGTTGCGCCGCGACGCCTCGGCGGCGACTTCGAAGATCCCGAGCCCGCGGTCGGTGCCCTTAACCGTAAAGCTGGCGTCGACGAATTCAATATCGGTCGCGTCGGCCTCCAGGACATGGCTCGCGATCTTCAGGCCTTTGGCGATGATCTCGCGTGACGCGTTCAGCATCACGATGCTCGCCAGACGCAAGGCCCGGCCGGAGTGCGAGCCGCCGCCGACCGACACCCGGTCGGTGTCGCCGGTGACCAGCCGCACGCTGTCGAGCGGTACGCCGAGCCATTCGGTCACCAGCTGCGCAAAGCTGGTTTCGTGGCCCTGCCCGTTCGACACCGTGCCGACGACGATTTCGACAATGCCCTCTGGCAACACCGTCATCTCGGCGCGTTCGCGCGGCGTGCCGGTCGCGGTATCGACGTAATTTGCGACACCGATGCCGCGGTATCTGCCGCGCCTTGCGGCCTCGGCCCGCCGCGCCGGAAACCCGCTCCAGTCGCCGAGCGCTAGCACCCGCTCCATCGCCTTGTGGTATTCGCCGCTGTCATAGACCATGCCGAACGGGTTGGTGTACGGCATGGCGGTTTCGGGGACGAGGTTGCGGCGGCGCAATTCCAGCCGGTCGAAGCCGCATTGACGCGCGGCGCGATCGATCAGCCGTTCCATGACAAAGATGACCTCGGGGCGTCCGGCGCTGCGATAGGGGCGGGTCGGGATCGTGTTGGTCATCGCTGCCCGGGCGCGGAAATGCACTGCCGGCATGTGATAGATGCTCGACATGATCTCGACGCCCTTGACCAGCGGCCCGAACGCGATCGGGTACGCCCCGACATTGGAAATATTCGAGCCGCGCATCGCGAGGAAGTTTCCATCGGCGTCGAGCGCCAACTCAGCGGTGACGGCCAGATCGCGCGCCTGGTAATCGCACAGAAAGGCTTCCTGCCGCTCGCAGGTCCATTTGACCGGCCAGCCGACGCGGTGCGCCGCCCAGGCGACTAGGGCAAACTCAGGGTTGAACGCGCCGCGCGTACCGAAATTGCCGCCGACCTCCTGGATGACGACTCGGATCTTGTCTTCGGGAATGTCGAGGATCTTCGCCAATTCCTGCTTTGGCCGCACGGCGCCGCCGATCCCGGCATAGAGCGTGTAGCGCCCGGTGTCGCGGTCATAGACGCCGGTCGCGGCGCGTGGCTCCATCGTCACCCCGACAATGCGTTGGACCCACGTGTCCAGCTTGACGATGTGGGCCGCTCGGCCAAACGCCGCATCGGTTGCGGCGGCGTCGCCAACCTCGGCGTCAAGGCTGATATTGGAGGCGGAATCCCCACGTGCGAGCGGCGCGTCTCCGTCCACTGCGGCGAGAGCCCGCGTCACCGACGGCAGCGCCGCATAATCGACGAGGACTGCCTCCGCCGCATCCTTAGCCGCGGCAAGGGTGGTAGCGACCACCATTGCGACGATTTCGCCGGCATGGTGCGCCGCGTCCACTGTCATCGGAAGATGTTCGGGAACGAAAGTCGGCGAGCCGTCGGTGTTTGTCAGCGTGATGTCCGCAGGATGCCTCGTCCCGACCGAATGCGGTATCGCCCGAAGCCCGTCCGCCAGTAGATCCCGTCCGGTCAGCACGGCGAGCACCCCCGGCATCGCACCAGCCGCGCTCGTATCGATCGAGCGAATGACCGCGTGCGGATGCGGCGAACGCACCATCACCGCATAAGCTTGGTCCGGAAAATTGAAGTCGTCGCTGTAACAGCCCCTGCCAGTCAACAGCCGATGGTCTTCCCGGCGCCGCACCGGCTGCCCGATCCCCGCCCCGTTGGCATTCGCCCGCATCGGCGCCTCATTCGTGGTTATTGTTAGCAGCCGGGTTGCCCGGAAAAGCTCACGGCGGTTGGTTTCGCCCAAGCCAATGCCGCGCAGTTATGGCGCTACGCGCTCCTCGGAGGTCAGCCGCTGCGGTGAGCAGCGAAACCCCAACTTTCGCCCAGAGGCGCGAGGAATGGGCGCGAAGATTCGACTGCGAGCTTAACGCCAAGCTCGGAGAATTTGGCCGAGCCGCTGATCCAGTTGTCAAAGCTGGCGCGCGCGAAACCGGCGTTGACTGCAATCGCATCGGAGAACGATTTGACCGCGAGCATCTCGATCGCGGTACGCGTTACCGTGTCGATGCCGCAGCGCGCGAGCCCCGCCATCTCCTCGCTCAGCGCGTCAAACCCGCGCGCCATCGCTGCGCGCGACTCCTCCACTGCGACGAGGGCCTTGCCGCCGAAATCGGCGAGTCCGCCGCACGTAGCGGTGATTGTCGGCACCAGCGAAGTGCGGCGCTGCACAGCTACATCCAGTCGGGTCGGTGCAACCGCAGGATCTGGTTCCGCCGCTTCGTGGGGCTGAATTTGGATTGGCGTTTCGGCCGGGACAGCTTGAGGGATAGGATTTTCCGGCGGCGGTGCGATACGCCCAGAGCGTTTACCCTTGGTTTCCATCTGGTGATCCTCGCTTCTGGTCACGCCCCTTTTGCGCTGCATAAGATGAGTTTATTCCAGCCAGGCCCTATTTTGCAACTCAAATTGTGCATTGCACAAAACTCCTGCCCATGAGCAGCGGTCAAGGATTGGGCCCATCGGTGCGCAACGAAGGCCCATGCCGCTGACCCGGCTGATCCTGGCGCTCAATGATCGTCCAGGCAATCTGCACCAGCCGAAACACCGCGAACATAATTGGTGAATTTGCCAAAGAAGCAGCGGTAAAACTGGACAGGGATGCCGGTTTTTTCTACTGTCCTTGACAACGGCTGCATAGAGTCGGTGATTCTGTGCAGTCCAGGGGGAATTGGGGGTGGTCGTGACACGGGTGAAGCGTCAGAAACGCGGCGGGTCCCGCGGGGGCGGGCTTCGCAGCTCGAGAATTATTGGTGTTGTTATGGCGGTTGCCGGAGTTGTCTGGCTTGGCGCTGGGGGCGCACAGGCCGCCCTACATGGTCGTCATCACATCAGGCTAGGGACCGTCGGGTTTGCCTCGGCGCTGGTCAGCGGGTCGATCGTGCTGGACGCCGACACCGGCCGAGTGTTGAGCGAGAACAACTCCGACGCCATCACCTATCCAGCCTCGTTGACCAAAATGATGACCTTGTACCTGACCTTCGAGGCGCTAAACACAGGTCGGCTACGGCTCGATCAGTATCTGCCGGTCAGCGTCGAGGCGGCGAGCAAGTCGCCGACGAAGCTCGGTCTGCGGCCGGGCGATTCGGTCGACGTTCAGGATCTGATACTCGGCATCGTCACCCGCTCGGCCAATGATGCTGCCGCGGTGTTGGCAGAAGGTCTCGCCGGAAGCGAGCCTGCTTTCGCCGAGAGCATGAACAGCAAGGCCCAGAAGCTCGGGATGAGGAGCACCTTCTATCGCAATGCCTCCGGCCTGCCCGATCCAGAGCAGCACACAACCGCGCGCGACACCGCCCAGCTGGCGCTCGCTCTCTATCACGATTTTCCTCGCGAATACCGATATTTTTCGACTCGCGAGTTCAATTTTCGCGGGAGAATGGTTGTCGGACACGATCATCTACTCGACTGGTATCCGGGAGCCGACGGGATCAAGACCGGATATATCCGTGCCTCGGGCTTCAACCTCGCCACTTCAGCAGTGCGTGACGGACACCGGCTGATCGGCGTCGTTCTGGGAGGGGTTTCGGGGGCGCGCGCGATCGCGAGATGGCGGCACTGCTCGATCAAGGGTTCGAAGCTCTCGGCGTCCCGGGTTCGATCATGACCGTGCGTCGTGAGACACCGGCGCCGCTACCATCCATGACGCCGACGGCACAGCGTGCGCTCGTCGCCGCGGATGAGCAGCCCGCGCCGCCGCCGCGAGCGAAGCGCGGGCTCCTCGGCAGAGCTGCGACGCGCCTTGCCGCAAATCTCTCGCCGGTCGGCAAGGCCGAGGCGGCGACGTTGCCGCATGAGTCGCCGCGTCCCGCATCAGCACCGGCCATCGATCGCTGGGGAATCCAACTCGGCGCCTTTCATGCCCCCGCCGCAGCCGAGAAAGCTGCCCGGACGGCGGAGAGCCTGCCCATCGCCAAAGGCAAACCGGTGCAAATCGTCGAGCCGGGCAAGGCGACTAAGGACTCGCCTCTACCGCGCCCGCCTGCTGAACTTCTCGCCGCGCGAAGCCCAGAGCGCGTGCGCCCTGCTCCACAAGAAGAATCTTGCGTGCACGGTCGTTTCCCCGACGATTTCTCAAAGTCGCCTATCGTTAGCAAACACGCGGCGGTCGAAGCCCGCGAAGTCGCGGGTAATCCGCCTCAAGAATCGGGCAATGCGACGCCACTGACGGCGAGTTGCGCGGAGAGTTCGGCCGTCAGACGCGCAAGGCCATCCGCGGTCGTCAATTCGGCGCGGGCGACGAGCACGTCCTGCGTGTTCGAGGCGCGCAACAGCCACCAGCCATCGGCGGTGCGCACGCGCACCCCGTCGATCTCGGTCATTTCCGCTGCGGCTTGGCGCAACCGCTCGCCGACCTCGCGCACAACCTCGAACTTGCGTGTTTCAGCACAGGGAAAGCGCAGCTCCGGAGTATTGACGACATGCGGCAGTCTGTCCCGCATCGCGACCAGGCTTTCCGATGAGCGCCCAAGAATGCCGAGCAACCGCACCGCGACATAGACCGCATCGTCAAAGCCGTAATAGCCGTCTGCGTAAAAGATGTGCCCGCTCATCTCGCCGGCCAGCGGCGCCCCGGTCTCGGCGAGCTTCGCCTTGATCGGCGAATGCCCAGTCGCGGTCATCACCGGCCGCCCCCCATCCTGCGCGATCTCGTCGAACAGAACCTGGCTCGCCTTGACATCGGCGAGGATCGGCGCGCCGGGATGCCGGGTCAGCACATCGCGCGCCAAGACGACCATCAGCTGGTCGCCCCACCAGATGTCGCCGCGCGCGTCGACGACGCCGATGCGATCGCCGTCGCCGTCGAAGGCGATGCCGAGGTCGCAGTGCTCGCGCGCCACCGCTTCCTGCAGCTGCACGAGATTTTCCGGTACGGTCGGGTCCGGATGGTGCGCCGGAAAACGGCCGTCGATCACCGCATTCAGCAGGATATGCCGGCCCGGCAACCGCGCCGTCAGCTGCTGCACGACCTCGCATGTGGCACCGTTTCCGGGGTCCCAGGCGACAGTCAGCGGGTGCGACCCGTCATAATCCTGCGCGACCCTATCGACATAGGCGTCGCGAATCGGGCGCTCCGCGACCTGGCCGCGCCGAACTCGCGACGGGCCGAGCCCGAATGCGGTCTCGCCGAGCGCGCGGATCGCAGCGCCATAAAACGGCTTGCCGCCCAGCACGAATTTAAAGCCGTTGTAATCGGGCGGGTTGTGCGACCCGGTGACCATGATCCCGCCATCGACGTCGAGCGTGGCCGCCGCATAGTAGAGCATCGGCGTTGGCCCTCGGCCGATGCGCACAACATCGGCGCCCTCGCATCGTGAGACCGTCGACCAGTGCAGCTTCGAGCTCGGGCGAAGTCAGCCTCCCGTCATAGCCGGCCGCTACGCGGCTGCCGCCTGACGCGGCGAGGGTCAGCGCGTAGGCGCGCCCGACCGCTCGCGCGTCAGCGCTCGATAAAGTTTGTCCGACGATGCCGCGGATATCGTATTCGCGCAGGATCGTCGGGTCGAAGCGATGGGGCATCGGCGTCTCCGCTCACAGATAGGTCTGCAGGACCCGGCGCAGATCTTGCCCGAGTTCCGGATGCTTCAACCCCAGCGCGATCGTTGCTTCGAGAAAGCCGAGCTTGTCGCCGCAATCGAAACGCTTGCCGTCGAAAGCGAAGCCCGTGAAAGGCTTGACCGTCGTCGATCAGCCGGGCGAGCGCATCGGTCAGCTGGATCTCGCCGCCGCTGCCGGCCTCGGCACGGGCGAGATGGTCGAATACCTCAGGCTGAATGATGTAGCGGCCGATAATTGTTAATGTCGACGGCGCCGCGGCCGGTTCGGGCTTCTCGACGACGCCCTGCGCCCGGACCAGCCGGCCGTCGTCGGAAACGACATCGAGCACGCCGTAGCGCCGGGTCTGCTCGCGCGGCACCTCGGTCACCGCGACAAGGTTGCCGCCGGTCTCGTCATAGGCCTCGACCATCTGCGCCAGGCACGGCGTGTCGCACACCATCAAATCGTCGGCGAGCAGCACGGCGAAAGGCTCGTCGCCGACGAGACCGCGCGCGCACCACACCGCATGGCCGAGGCCGAGCGGCATCTGCTGCCGCGTATAAGCGATCTGGCCGGGTTCCGGCAGCCCCGCCTCCAGCTCTTCGAGCAAATCGGTCTTACCGCGCTCGCGCAACGTCGCCTCGAGCTCGAAGGCTCGGTCGAAATGATCGTCGATCGCGCTCTTCGCGCGGCCGGTGACAAAAAAGAACTGCTCGATGCCCGCCGCCTTGGCCTCCTCGACCGCGTAATGGATTAGTGGCTTGTCGACGATCGGCAACATTTCTTTCGGCATCGCCTTCGTCGCAGGAAGAAATCGGGTCCCGAGCCCGGCGACGGGAAAAACGGCTTTGCGGACAGGCTTACGCATAGAGTCCTCGATTTTGAGCACCGGTGAGCAGGGTGCCAAAGGTTGTGCCACAGGGCCTCGCCCACCGGCAAGGTGCGTAGGCCCATATCCTGTAAGGCCCCCTGCTAAGTACGGGATACTAACGTTCGAAATCGCCGGCGCTGTCCCATGCACGCTCTGCGGATTGGCTGGAAAAGACGGTGGTAGGTGGTGGGCGCTGATCGAACTTATTCCGGTGAACACTTTTGATGTGTCCACCGGATAGACATGTTCACCGTCTCTGCCATTTAGATGGGGTCACGGGCCGGCCACCGACCGTGGTTGCGGCGGTGGCCGTCCCTCACAGTGATGGCGTTGAAAACGGAGTCAGGCTCGGCCTGCTCCAAGCATCATCGAGGGACGACCATGGAGCACTATGCCGGTATCGACGTGCCATTAGAAAGCGTGAGCCTGTGCGTTGTCGACGCGACGGGGCGGATCATCCGCGAGGCCAAGGTAGCCAGCGAGCCTGAGTTCTGATCGGGTGGTTCCGCAGTCTGGGGCTTGAGGTGACGCGGATCGGACTGGAGGCCGGGCCGCTGTCGCAATGGCTCTATGCAGGCATGCGGGAAGCGGGGTTGTCGGTCGAATTGCTCGAGACCCGCCACGTCCGGGACGCGTTCAAGGCAATGCCGGTCAAGACCGACTGCAAGGATGCGCGCGGCGTCGCTCAGCTAATGCGGCTCGGCTGGTTCCGCCCAGTGCACTGCAAATCGCTGCCGGCGCAGCGTCCCGGCGACGGGACCTTGCTCCGGGTGGTCGGTGTTGGATCCACCCGAACCTGTAATCTCCTTTTGTTGGCGGGTTGGGATCGCAGCCGCTTTGTCTGCGAAGAATTCCGTGCCGTCGGCCAGCATGCGGTGCAGATCCGATTGATCGAGCGCTTTGCCGGCTGCTTCATTGATCACGGTGCCGCCGATTTGGTGGTGCACGAGGTGTCGGCCCTGGTGGGTCAGCGGGTGTTCGGGATTGCGTTGGGCTATGAGGACCTGATCGACCACGACCAGCTGCGCCACGAGCCGGTGATGGCGATGCTGGGCGGCAAGCTTGAGGGTGGGCGCGCCGCTCGCCGGCAAATCGACGCTCAACCGGCTGGAGTTGAGCCGGCCACAGCCGACCCGCTATCACAAGAATGGCTATGACACGGCGGCGATCGAAGCCCTGTTTGTCGATCTGTTTCTCGATGCGCACGCGGCCCCGCCGCCGCAGATCACCCTCGATCTTGACGCCACCGACGACCCGCTGCACGGGCATCAGGAAGAGGGTTTATTCCGCGGCTATTACGACAGCTACTGCGATCTGCCGCTCTATGTGTTTTGCGGCCGGCATCTGTTGGCCGCCAAACTGCGAGCGGCCAACATCGACGCCAGCGCCGGCAGCAGCGCCGGCAGCATTGAGCGGATCGCGCGGATGTCGCCCGCATCCGCCGGCGCTGGCCTAAGGTGCGCATCCTGTTGCGCGCCGATGCGGGCTTTGCCGGCGAGGCGCTGATGGCCTGGTGCGAGAGCAACGCCGTCGATTTTCGGTTCGGTCTTGCCAAGAACAGCCGGCTGGTCAGGGAGATCGAGAGCGAACTGGCTGCGGCGCAAGAGCAGAGCCAAAAGACCGCAAGACCGGCCCGCCGCTTCAAGGACTTCATCTGGCGAACGCTCAAGAGCTGGAGCCGGGAGCGGCGGGTCGTGGCCAAGGCGGAGTGGACCGGAGGCCAAGCCAATCCGCGGTTTGTCGTCCCCTCGCTGGCGCGCGCCGAACACGAGGCCCGCCACCTCTACGAGAAGCTCTACGGTGCTCGCGGCGAGATGGAAACCGCATCAAGGAGTGCCAGCTCGATCTCTATGCCGACCGCACCTCGGCCCCTACCATGCGCGCCAACCAATTGCGGCTGTGGTTCGCCTCAATGGCCTATGTGCTGCTCTGCGCCCGGCGCCGCATCGGCTTGGCCCAGACCCAGTTCGCCCGCGTGTCGTGTGGCACGATCCGCCTCAAGCTATTGAAGATTGGGGCGCTGGTGCGCACCAGCGTGCGCCGCATCAAGCTCGCCATGCCTTCGGCCTTTCCCCACCAGGCCGAGCATCACGCCGCTCATGCCGCCCTCACCGCCGCCGCGCGCTGACACGACCCACAAAGCGCCGGCGAAATAGCCCTAAACCATCCGCGGGACCCTTGTCCCACAAGGGACTCGCAAACGTTGAAAACCGGTCGCCCACAACTGGTACTCCGTCCACGCGCTGGGCCATTGCACGCATTGCTGCTACCCGAAAACCAAGCCACTATGAAAAATCCGGGCTAAACTCTAGGTTAGGATCCTCTTCCCACCGTGACGCCTTTTCCTTTTCGCCGGTTGTCGTGCTCTCTCCCAGCGCACCTCCGGCAAGCGAACCGAAGAGACGTCACAAGACGCTGAACCGCTTGATCGCTTCGGCGCTGAATTTGAGACCGAGGCCGGGGGCGGTCGGCATGGCGAGGAGGCCGTTGTGGGGAATCGGGACTTCCTCCCATAGCTGGAACAGGCGGGGCATGTATTCGACAGTCAGGCCGTTGGGGACGGCGCCGACCAGATGGACATGGATCTCCGGAACGCCGTGGCTGACGACAGGCAGGTTGAAGGCCTCGGCCACGCCGGCGATCTTGAGCCAGGGGGTGATGCCGCCCGAGCGCACCTGGTCGATCATCACGATATCGACCGAGCGGGCTTCCAGCATGTGGCGGAACGGCGCGATGCCGTAAAGGTATTCACCGCCGCAGACCGGGGTTGACAACGCCGCCGCCACCCGCGCGAGCCCCGGGTAGTCGTCATGTGTCGTGACGTCTTCAAGCCAGAACAGGCCAACGCCGGCATCCTCGACCCGCTTACCGATGTCGATCGCCTGCTCGACTCGCCAACGCTGGTTGATATCGCACATCAAATCCATGTCGGGACCGACCGCGTGGCGGATCAGCCGGGCCTGCTCGACCTCGCGCGCCGGTGAGGTGACCCCCGGCAGGCCAAGCTGCATCTTGGTCTGGCGATGACCTTTGTCGCGCAGCCTTCCCGCTGCGATCACCGCCTCTTCGAGCTTGAGCCCGCGCCGGAGCGCACCACTCGCATAGGTCGCGATATGGTCGCGCCCGCCGCCCAGCAATTTCCACAACGGCAGGCCCAGCGCCTTGCCCTTGATATCCCACAGCGCGACATCGATCGCCGACAGCGCCATCATAAAGATCCCGGACGGACCGGCCGAGACCGCCGCCGCGCGCAACTTGGCGGAGACCGCCTCGACCCGCATCGGATCCTCGCCGATCGCCAGCGCGCCCAGCTCGTCGACCGCGTGCCTGAGAGTGCCGGTCAAGGCACCGCCGAAATAGGTCACGCCTAGCCCCTCTACGCCTTCGTCGGTGCCCAGCCGGAGAAAGACAATCGGGTTCTTGGCGTTCGGGTTTTCCGAAAAACCGGCGAGCGGCTCGTCATTCGGCAGCGCGACAATCCCGGTCTCGACCTGTGTGATCTTCATGATGCCACTCCGTACTGCCGGATCGTATCTTCGCGGAAGCTCAGACCGAGCCCGGGGCGATCGGACAGCACCAGCTCGCCGCTCGCGGGATCGAACTCGGCGACACCGTCGAACAATTTCAGCATCCAGCCCATGTATTCGACTGTCAGCCCATTCGGCGCCGCGGCAACGAGATGGGCGTGGATTTCCGGGATCACGTGACTGACAACCGGCAGGTTGAAGGCCCCGGCCATGCCGGCGATCTTCATCCATTGAGTGATCCCGCCAGCGCGAATCAGGTCGATCATCACATAGTCGACCGAGTGCTGCTCGATCATGTGGCGGAACGGCACGATGCCATAGACCAGCTCGCCGCCGCAGATCGGCGTCGAAAGCGCCGCGTTGACGCGGGCGATGCCGGCATAGTCGTCATGGGTCGTCACGTCCTCGAGCCAGAACAGACCGACCCCGGCATCCTCGACCCGCTTGCCGATATCGATCGCCTGCTCGACCCGCCAGCGCTGGTTGATGTCGCACATCAGCCTGATGTCGGGGCCGATCGCCTCGCGAACTCGCCGCATGCGCTCGACCTCCTTGGCCGGCGAGGTATCGCCTGGCAGAGCGAGCTGGGTCTTCATTTCGCGAAAGCCTTTTTCCTTCAGCTTTGCCGCCGCGGTCACGACCTGGTCGAGCGTCAAATTGCGCCGCAGCGCGCCGCTGGCATAGGTTGCGATCCGCTGGCGAGCCCCGCCGAACAGTTTCCACAAGGGCTGGTTCAGCGCCTTGCCGCGGATGTCCCACAGCGCGATGTCGATCGCGGACAACGCCAAGGTGAACATGCCCGCTGGGCCGGAGCCGCCGGCAGCAGCCCGCAGTTTGGCGACGATCGCCTCGACCCGATGCGGATCGTCGCCGATCAGGAGCGCGCCGAGATCGTCAATGGCTCGCTTTAACGAGGCGGTGATAGCGCCGCCGTAAAACGTCACCGCGATCCCTTCGATACCGTCATCGGTGCCGATCCTGACGATCACGATCGGCCGCGCCGCGTTCGGGTTTTCCGGCGTGTCGGCCAGCGGATCAGCCTCGGGCAGAACCAGGATCTGCGAACGAATGCTCGATATCTTCATCAGATTTCCCCCGCGGCTACCGCTGTAGCAGCCAAGGATAGCACGCTAATGCCTTAAGACGAGGGCGAGCGCGATGGCGACCAGCGCCGCCGCGGCGAGCCACAGCGGGATCACCGCGAGGTACGTGCGCCTCGCTTGTTCGGCCGCATGGGCGGCCAATGTTTCGGCATGCAGCACCACCCCGTCCCGCGACATGTCGCCGATCAGCGTGTCGAGGTTGCGGACCAGCCGCGGCAGCCGCTCGACGATCTCGGCGAGGGTCTCGAGCCGCTGGCGCAATTGCGCCTCGGGGCCGCGATTGTCGCGCATCCAGCTTTCGATCAGCGGCCGCGCCAAGGCCCAGATGTTGACTTCGGGATCGAGGCGGCGGCCCACCCCTTCGACCAGCACCATCGTCTTTTGCAGCAGCAGCAGCTGCGGCTGGGTCTCCATGTCGAACTGCTCGGTGACCCGGAACAGCTGGGCGAGAAGCCGCGCGACCGAGATATCCTGCAGCTGGCCGGCCGAGGATCGGCTCGCCGATCGCGCGGCAGGCCTGGGTGAAGGCGTCGATCGAGCGGTCGGGCGGCACATAGCCGGCGGCGAAATGGACCTCGGCGACCCGCCGGTAGTCGCCCGACAAAAACCCGATCAGCATGTCGGCGAGGTAATAGCGGGTGGCGCGGTCGAGCCGCCCCATGATCCCGAAATCGACGACGACGATCGCCCCCGAGGCATCGACGAACATGTTTCCGGGGTGCAGGTCGGCGTGAAAAAAGCCGTCGCGGAACACCTGATTGAAAAAGGCGCCGGCGGCTTTTGCCAGCAGCTCGTCGATGCGGTGCCCGGCGGCGAGCAGCGCGGCGCGGTCGTCGACGCGGATGCCGGTGATCCGCGCCAGCGTCAGCACCCCGCGGCCGGTGCGCTGCCAGTCGATCTGCGGCACGCGAAAGCCCGGATCGCCGGCGAAATTTTCGGCGAGCTCGGACCCGGCCGCGGCCTCGAAGCGCAGATCCATCTCGAATCGGACCACTTCGGCCAAGGTCTCAACGATCTCGACCGGCTTCAGCCGCCGCAGCGGCGGGTGAAGCCGCTCGATCCAGCCTGCGAGCCACAAGAACAGGTCGAGGTCGCGGGCGAAGGCCTCGGCGATCCCCGGCCGCAACACCTTGACCGCGACCTCGCGGCCGTCGGCGGTTTCGGCGAAATGGACCTGGGCGATCGAGGCGGCGGCGACCGCGGTTTCGTCGAACGATGCGAACAGGGTTTCGAGCGGCCGCTCGAACTCGGCTTCGATCGCCGCGCGCGCCTGGGCACCCGGAAACGGCGGCAGTCGATCCTGCAAGGTCGCCAGATCGGCGGCGATCTCCTCGCCCAGCAGATCGGCCCGGGTCGCCAGCAGCTGGCCGAGCTTGATGAAGCTCGGCCCCATTTCGTCGAGCGCCGCGGCAAGCCGCTGGCCGGGGCGCGCGGCGGCGGGCCTGCGTCCGCGCGTGAACAGCCGGGCGACCCGCAAGTAAAAGGCGACGACCGGGACGCCGGCAAACGGAAACAGCGCATCGTGGCGCGCCAGGATCAGCCCGATTGCGGCCAGGCGGGCGAGGTTGCGCAGGCTGCGCAGCAAGCCCGAACCCTGGGCGCACAGCCTTCAGAGGCGCCAAGCCGAGTGGAGCGCAGCGATGCCCCCCGGTCAGATTGCGGTATCTGACCTGCTCGAGCCCGGCCGCCGCGATCATTTCGGCGAGCTCGCCCTGGCGCGGAAAGCCGCGGATGCTTTCGACGAGATAGGTATAGGCGTCGCGGTCGCCGGTGACGATCTGCCCGAGCAGCGGCACGACATGAAAGCTGTAGAGATCGTAGAGCGGCTGCAGCAGCGGCGTCACTTCGGGGGTGAATTCGAGGCACATGAACCGTCCGCCAGGCTTCAGCACCCGCCGCGCCTCGGCGAGCGCCGCCTCGATATGGGTCACGTTGCGCAGGCCGAAGGCGATCGTATAGAGATCGAAGCTGCGCTCGGCGAAGGGCAGCCGCTCGGCGTCGGCGCCCAGCCACTCGATGCCGTAGAGGATGCCCTGGTCGAGCGCGCGGGCGCGGCCGATCTCGAGCATACGCTCGTTGGCGTCGCAGACGACGGCGCCGCCCTCGACGGGCGTCTCCGTCGGGAACGAGGCGCGGCAACGCGCGCAGCGCGATGTCGCCGGTGCCGCCGGCGACGTCGATCAGCTGCTGGCCCGGTCGCGGCTTCAGCCAGGCCACCATCTCGGCCTTCCACAGCCGATGGATGCCGCCGCTCATCAGATCGTTCATCAGATCGTAGCGCGGCGCGACGCTGTCGAAGACGCCGCGCACCAGCGGCGCCTTTTCCTCCTCGGCGACATGGCGATAGTCGCGCGCGGCGCTGCCGCTTGTCTCTTCCTCGCTCATCGGGCAGGAAGATACCGCCATCGAGCCGCGCGCGCCACGCCGCGGCCGGCGGGCGCGGGAAACCATCTGTCGAATGCCCGAACTGCCCGAAGTCGAAACCGTCCGGCGCGGCCTGGCGCTGAAAATGAGCGGCCGGCGAATCGTGCGCGCCGAGCTGCGCCGGCCCGATCTGCGCCGGCCGTTTCCGCCGGCGCTGGCCGAGCGGCTCGACGGCGCGCGGATCGGCGCGCTCGGCCGCCGCGGCAAATACATCCTGATCGAGCTCGATGCCGACGGCCTGCTGCTGCTCCATCTCGGCATGTCGGGGCGGATCACCGCCGGCGATGCGGCGCCAGCCGGAGGCGCGCCACGACCACGTGGTCCTGACCCTCGACGACGGCACCGTCGTCCGCTTCAACGACGCGCGCCGTTTCGGCCTGCTCGATTATATGCGGCGCAGCGAGGCCGACCGGCACCCGCTGTTGGCCGGCCTCGGGCCGGAGCCGCTCGAGCCGGGGTTCGACGGCGCCTATCTCGCTGCCAAACTCGCCGGCAAGATGACCCCGATCAAGGCCGCCCTGCTCGATCAGCGCATCGTCGCCGGGCTCGGCAACATCTATGTCTGCGAGGCGCTCTATCGCGCCGGATTGTCGCCGCGGCGGCTCGCCGGGATCGATTGGCCGCGCGCGCGCCGGCCGGCTCGCCGCGGCGATCCGCTCGGTGCTGAACGAAGCCATCGAGGCCGGCGGCTCGTCGTTGCGCGACTATGTCCAGGCCGATGGCGAGCTCGGCTATTTCCAGCACCGCTGGGCGGTTTACGGCCGCGAGGGCGAGCCCTGCCCCGGCTGCGATTGCGCCGAGGGAGTGCGGCGCATCGTCCAGTCCGGCCGATCGACTTTCTATTGCGCCAAGCGGCAGCGTTGAGGGGAGATCCGATGAGCGAAATGTCCGTCTACCAGAACATCCTCGTCGAGCGGCGGGGGGCGGTCGGCATCGTCACCCTGAACCGGCCGCAGGCGCTGAATGCGCTGAATGCGGCGCTGATCAGCGAGCTGGCCGCGGCCCTCGACATGTTCGAAAGCGATGATGCGATCGGCGCCATCGTTCTGACCGGCAACGACAAGGCCTTTGCCGCCGGCGCCGATGTCAAGGAGATGGCGAGCAAGACCTATCCCGAAATCTACCTCGAAGACTTCATCACCCACGGCTGGGAGCGGGTCGGGCAATGCCGCAAGCCGGTCATCGCCGCGGTCGCCGGGTTTGCGCTCGGCGGCGGCTGCGAGATCGCGATGATGTGCGACATCGTCATCGCCGCCGACACCGCGCGCTTCGGCCAGCCCGAGATTCAGCTCGGCACGATGCCGGGCGCCGGCGGGACCCAGCGCCTAGTCCGCTTTGTCGGCAAGGCCAAGGCGATGGATCTGTGCCTGACCGGGCGGATGATGGACGCCGCCGAAGCCGAGCGGGCCGGTCTGGTCAGCCGCATCGTGCCGGCGGCCGAGCTGCTCGAAGAGGCGATCAAGATCGCCGAGCGCATCGCGCAAATGTCGCGGCCGATCGCGATGATGGTCAAGGAATCGGTCAACCGGGCCTATGAGACGACCCTGGCCGAGGGCGTCCGCTTCGAAAGCCGGCTGTTCCATTCGACTTTCGCCACCGAGGACCGCAAGGAGGGCATGGCCGCCTTTATCGAAAAGCGCAAACCAGCCTTCCGCAACCGCTGACGAGGCCGGACGAGATCAGGGCCGGCGCGGCTTGCCCTCTATGTCGAAGGCGTCGCGGACATTGTCGAAGGACGGTCGCAGAGGGCGGCGGCGCGGTTGGGTCCCATATTCGCCGCGCTCGGCAGCGAGCTTTTTGCCGAGCCGGAAGCGCGGGCTCTGCGAGGCATGGCCGGAGATGCCGTGCTTGTGGCTCCCCATTCCGCCGCGGCCCTTGCTGCATGCAGGCGAACTCAGCGCGCGACATCGCCCCAGACGACGTAGCGATTGCGCCGCCGCGGCTCAAGCCCTTCCTCGATCATGCGCTGCACCTGCGCCTCGACCAGATCGGCAAGCGGATCGCCGCCGACATTGACGAGGCCATGTGCGCGCAGCAGCGCCTCGATCTGCTCGCGCGGGCGGCCGCCGAGGAACGGCAGCCGGTCGCCGACCGCGGCGTATTCGGGGCTGGTCCGGGCATTCTCCTGGCATCCCGGCTGCGCCCCGGCGACACGGTCGCTGCCGTCGAGCACCGCGCCGTCGACGACGACCAGCCGCCCGCCCGGCCGCAACACGCGGATCCATTCGTCGATCGCCGCTTCGGGATGCGGCAAGGTCCACAGCACATGACGGCTGATCGCGAGGTCGAAGCTCGCCGGCGCAAACGGCAACTGCTCGGCATCGGCCTGTTCGAAGCGGACCGAGAGGCCGCGCTCCGCCGCCTTGCGCTCGGCGCGGGCGAGCATCGACGGGGCAAAATCGACGCCGGTCACGCGATGCCCGCGGGCGGCCAGTTCGAGGCTCAGGAAGCCGGTGCCGCAGCCGAGGTCGAGCGCGTCGAGCGGACCTCGCGTCCGGCAGGACGAGGCCGAAAATGCGGTCCCAGGCCGCGCGCTCGGCCGGCGGTGCGGATGCTGTGGCCGAAATCCTCGTCGAAATGCGCCGCCCGCCGGTCCCAATGGGCGGCGACCTGCTGCTTGACCGGATCGGTGTGCGGCTGACGACATCGGCGGTGCTTCCTTAAATTGCGGCGTCTCAGGTCAACCCGGCGACCGCGGCGAGCGCCTCGACCTGCTCGGCATAACGCGAGACCGGGTTCAGCAGCAGGTGGTTGGCGCCCATCGCCACCAGCTCCTCGAGCCGCTCGCGGACCTGCTCCGGCGTGCCGTGGATGCCGGAGGCGTCGGTCCCCTCGGGATTGTGGTAGACCTCGGTGAACCAGCGGTGCAGCTCAGCCCGCGCCACCTCGGGGCGCTCGTCGACCGCCATGAACAGCCGCTTCGAGATCGGGAAGTTCGCCGGATCGCGCCCGGCCTTCTCCAGCGCCGCGCGCAAGATCGGCACCGATTGCGAAAAGGCGGCGATGCTCGACCCGCCCGAGCCCATCCACCCATCGGCGAGAGAGGCGGCGCGGCGCACCGCGTCGGGATGGCCGACGCCCATCCAGATCGGCAGAGATGCGGCTTTTGCACCGGCTTTGGCGCCATCGTGCCGCCTTCGAGCTGATAGATCGTTCCCCGGTAATCGACCCGCGGCTGGGTCCACAATGCCCGGATCAGCTCGACCTCTTCGCGGAACCGCCGCACGCGGCGCTCTCGCGCGGCACCTCGAACTGGGCGTAATGGTGGTCGCGGCCGAGCCCGACGCCGAGGATCGCGCGCCCGCCGCTGACATAGTCGAGGCTCGCCCATTGATGCGCGACAAGGGCCGGGTGGTGGATCGGCAGCACCACCACCGAGGCGCCGAGGCGGATCGTGGTGGTGACCGCCGCGGCATAGGTCAGCACCACCACCGGGTCGAAACAGAAGACGTGGTCGAGGGTGTTCTCGGTCACCCACAGATCGCGAAAGCCGAGCGCCTCGGCGCGTTGCGCCACCCGCCGCACCGACGCCGATGTCGATCGGCTCGGGCGAGCGGTGGGGCAGCGACACGCCCAGCGCGATCTTGTCTTTCAAGGCCATGCCCGCGCGACCTGCCCGGAGCGTCGACTGCGGTCGGGCTCAGACTTTTTCGATCAATTCCATCTGCGCGCCGTCGGGCGCTTCGATAAAGCACACGCGGCGGCCATTGTTGGGCGGCATCTCTTCGAGGATGCGCACGCCGTTCTTGCGCATGCGCGCCAAGGTCCCGTCATAGTCTTCGGTGTCGACGGCGATGTGCTCGATGCCGTAATGCTGCTCGTGGTTCTGGCTGGCGATCAGGCCGGTGATGTTGAGCTGCAGCCCGTGCAGATCGAGGCGAAAGCCGCGGCCCGGGATCTCGGCCTTCATAGTCGCGCCGAAATTATCGACGTAGAATTGCGCGGTCTGCTTGGGATCGCGGGTCTTCAGGTGCACATGCTGGACGCGATGGCCATGATCGTTCTCCTTGTCGGTTGTCGCGTTCTGCGCGGTCTGTTGCTCGGCCGCCGGTGCGGCAAGTCACGATATCGTGATTGGCTGCCGACAGCGAGCTTTTGTTGGTTTGGCCGGCCGCCTGCACGCATACGATCGGCGCAAGCGGCCGGTCAGCCGTTCTTGATTGACGCAGCCTGCAGCCCGCAGATAGAAATTGACGCGCGTCCCGCATACATTCGGCGAAGAAGCATGGCCAACCACAAATCGGCGGAAAAGCGCATCCGCCAGACCGAGAAGCGTACGGCGATCAATCGCTCCCGGATGAGCCGGGTGCGCACCTTTGTCAAAAAAGTCGAGACCGCGATCGAGAGCGGCGACAAGGCAGCGGCCCAGTCGGCCTTTCAGGTCGCCCAGCCCGAGCTGCATCGGGCGATCACCAAGGGCGTGATGCACAAGAACACGGTTTCGCGCAAGCTCTCGCGCCTCGCCACCCGCATCAACGCGCTCTGAAGCCCGCTGCCAGTGCGCGGCATCGCGCTCGACCAGCTGCGACACGTTGGCGCACGCACGCCAGCGCGCCGTTGGGGCCGCGCCGCGGTGCCGGACCGGCTCGAAAAAATCTTTCGCGTTCTCCTTTCGGTCGGCTTGCCATCGTTTCGACGACATAAGTTAGCATTGCCGTATTGCGACACCATAAATCACGTTGGCGCCCTGTAAATGTCGATCGGGGCGAAGCAAATACGTTTTGCCTAGGTCTAACGATAATAATGGTCGTGGTATAGGGGGATGGGTGCTACCTGCAGATAGCAGCGCAGGAGATGCTGCTATTTACGATCATGCAGAGGTAATATTTACCGAGCGTTGAACCGGGTGGTGCTGCCGTCCTGATCGGGGGGATGCGGTGGTGGCGGAAACAGCTCAAGGAAATGGCACCGAAAGCGCGACGACGACGCCGCAATACGAGTGGAACCGGGTTCTCGGCCAGCTAAAGCAGGAGGTCGGCGAAACCGCCTATCGCAGCTGGCTCGCCCCGATCAACGTGCAGCGGATCGATGGCGGCGAGGCGGTCATCGCGGCGCCGGCGCGCTTTTTTCGCGATTGGATCGCCTCGCATTACGCCGACCGGATTCTGGCGCTATGGCGGGCGGAGAACCGGCAGGTGAAGCGGGTTTCGGTGATCGTTGCCCCGGCCGCGCGCGCACGCCCGGACGCAGCAGCTTCTCGCCGCAGCGAGGACCACATGGAAAACCGTCCCGAGCCAGGTCTCGTCGCGGCGCCTGCGGCCGCGCTCGAAATCGGCGAAGACAGGGCGCAGCCTTCGGGGCTCGACCCGCGCTTTACCTTTGAGAATTTCGTCGTCGGCAAGCCCAACGAGCTCGCCCATGCCGCGGCCCGGCGGGTCGCCGAGGCCTGCGCCGGCCCGGTGCGCATGGTGCCGTTCAACCCGCTGTTCCTCTATGGCGGGGTCGGGCTCGGCAAGACCCATCTGATGCATGCCGTGGCCTGGCACGTCCGCAAGCACGCCTGCGCCCGCAAGGTGATCTACCTTTCGGCCGAGAAGTTCATGTATCAGTTCATTCGTGCGTTGCGCTTCAAATCGACGATGGACTTCAAGGAGGAGTTCCGCTCGGTCGATTTGCTGATGATCGACGACGTCCAATTCATCAGCGGCAAAGAATCGACCCAGGAAGAGTTTTTCCACACCTTCAACGCGCTGGTCGACCAGAACCGCCAGATCGTGATCTCCGCCGACAAGTCGCCCTCCGATCTCGAAGGGCTCGAAGAGCGCATGCGCTCGCGCCTCGGCTGGGGGCTGGTCGCTGATCTGCACCCGACCACCTACGAGCTGCGCCTCGGCATCCTGCAGTCGAAGGCCGAGCAGAGCAATATGCAGCATGCCGCGCAAAGTGATGGAGTTCCTGGCCCACAAGATCACCTCGAATGTCCGCGAGCTCGAAGGCGCGCTGAACCGGATCGTCGCAAACATGCAGCTCGTCGGACGCGACATCACGCTCGAAAGCGCGCAGGAGGAGTTGCACGACCTGCTGCGCTCGCACGAGCGGCGGGTGACGATCGACGAGATCCAGCGGCGCGTGGCCGAGCATTTCAACATCAAGCTGGTCGAGATGACCTCGGACCGGCGCGCCCGCATCGTGGCGCGGCCGCGACAGGTCGCGATGTATCTCGCCAAGCAACTGACGACCCGCTCATTGCCCGAGATCGGCCGCAAATTCGGCGGCCGCGACCACACCACCGTGATCCACGCGGTGCGCAAGATCGAGGAGCTGATGCTGACCGACCCGGTGCTCGCCGAGGATGTCGAGCTGCTGCGGCGAATGCTGCAAAGCTGACCGGCCGGCCGCGGCGGTCCGGCCGCAGGCCGCGAAACCGGGTGCTGAGGTCGGCGTCGTTTTGTGCTAAGGTACGTTCCCGTCTGCCGGCCCTTCGGGCTGGCGCGACGGGGGCATCGGCCGGAAAATCCGGCCGGGTGTCGCCCGGTCCGCCAACCTGCGTGTAGCCAACATGAAACTCACCATCGAACGGGGCGCTCTCCTCAAGGCTCTGGGACATGTGCAGAGCGTCGTCGAACGGCGCAACACGATCCCGATTCTGTCGAATGTGCTGTTGCGCGCCGATTCCGGCGCGGGCGGCGGGGTCCTGGCGCTCAGCGCCACCGATATGGATCTCGAGATCGTCGAGCAGGTGCCGAGCCGGATCGAGCGGCCAGGGCGCACAACCGCCCCGGCGCACACGCTCTATGACATCGTCCGCAAATTGCGCGAGGGAGCCCAGATCGAAATCGAGGCGAGCGGCGAGCGCAACGCCATGGTGTTGCGCTCCGGTCGCTCCACCTTTACCTTGGCGTGCCTGCCGCCCGAGGACTACCCGGTAATGGCGAGCGGCGATTTGGCGTATAATTTCACGCTGACGGCGGCAGAGCTGCGCAGCCTGGTCGATCGCACGCGGTTCGCGATCTCGACCGAGGAAACCCGCTATTACCTGAACGGCATTTACCTGCACACGACCAAAAACGAAGAGGTGCCGGTGATCCGCGCGGTGGCGACCGATGGACACCGCCTCGCCCGGGTGGAAATGGTGATGCCAGAGGGGGCAGCCGGTATGCCCGGCATCATCGTCCCTCGTAAGACGGTAATCGAGCTGCGCAAGCTGGTCGATGAGAGCGAAGACGAGATCCAGGTCTCGCTGAGCGAGACGAAGATTCGCTTTGCGACGGGTGAGGCGGCGCTGACCTCGAAGCTGATCGATGGCACCTTCCCGGATTACGACCGGGTGATCCCGTCGAACAACGACAAGATCCTCGAGGTCAAATGCAAAGAATTCGCCGAAGCGGTGGACCGGGTTTCGACGATTTCGACCGAGAAGAGCCGCGCGGTCAAGCTCGCGATCGTACCCGGCGCCAACGGGGGCAGTCTCGCGGTCTCGGCGACGAGCCCGGAGAACGGGACCGCGGTCGAGGAAATCGACGCGACCTATCTCGCCGAGCCGATCGAAATCGGCTTCAACTCCCGGTACCTTCTAGACATCACCGCGCAGATCGACGGCGAAGGGGCGCAATTCGCGATGTCGGATTCGGCCTCGCCGACGATCGTGCGCGACCGCGCGGATCCGAGCGCGCTCTATGTGCTTATGCCGATGCGGGTTTGAGCGATCGAGTGGGGCTGGCCGACCTCGCCCGCGTAGATAACGGGGGCCGCCAACCCCATATAATTGACATGCTGACCGAGGCACAGGAAGCCTCGTAGGAGCGCCGGTGCCGCGGCTCTTTTGCGTAGGCGATCGGCGGGTCGGTGTAACCCGCCTGATGCTGACCGACTTCCGCAACTACCGCGAGGCCAGACTCGCCCTTGGCACTGAGCCCGTGGTGCTGACCGGCCCCAACGGCGCGGGCAAGACCAATCTGCTCGAGGCCGTGTCGTTTCTGGCGCCGGGACGCGGGCTGCGCGGGGCCAGATTGACCGAGATCGACCGTCGAAACGTGGCAGCATGCAAAGATAATACGGTCCAGGTCGGAACCCGGGGTTGGGCCGTTGCAGCGACGATGGCTACCCGTCGCGGCACCTTGCGGATCGGCACCGGCCGCGACACCATCGATGGCGAAAAGCGGGTCGTGCGCATCGACGGCGAGCCGGCACGCAGCCAAGCCGCGCTGGCCGAGCGCCTCGGCGTGGTGTGGTTGACCCCGCCTATGGATCGGCTGTTTCTCGACGGCCCCGGCGGTCGGCGCCGGTTTCTCGATCGTCTTGTCGTGGCGCTCGACCCGGCGCATGCCGCCCGCGTCAGCGCCTATGAACAGGCGCTGCGCGAGCGTGCGCGCCTGTTGCGTGACGGTCCAGCCGATCCGGCTTGGCTGGCGGCCCTCGAAGGGGTGATGTCGGCGCAAGGGGTGGCTGTCGCAGCGGCGCGGCGCGATGCCGTGCAACGGCTCGACCGCGCTTGCTCCGCAGCCGAAAAGCCGTTTCCACAGGCGGGCCTCAGGCTCGCCGGCACCGTCGAGGATTGGCTCGACGAAATGCCGGCGCTTGCCGCCGAGGCCAAATTTGCCGATGGGCTGGCCGTTGCGCGGCCTAGCGACGCCGTTGCCGGCGGCGCCGCAATCGGTCCGCACCGGTCCGATCTGACGGTCAGTCTGGCGCAAACCGGAATCGCCGCCGAATTCGGCTCGACCGGCGAGCAGAAGGCGCTGCTGATTTCAATTTTGCTGGCGCACGCCAAGCTGCAGCGGGCATTGCGCGGCGAGCCGCCGCTGCTGCTGCTCGACGAGATCGCCGCTCATCTCGATCCAGGCCGGCGCACCGCGTTGTTCGAGGCCCTCGCACGGTTCGAGAGTCAGGTTTGGTTGACCGGAACCGACGAGGCGCTGTTCGCCCCTCTGCGCGGCCGAGCCCAGTTTCTGGTGGTCCGCGACGGCACCGTGGCGGCAAATTCCTTCTAATCTGAAAGGCATCAATAGCAAAAGACATGGCAAACATTTCTGCACCCGATCCGCAGGTACCGGCCGCCGCCATCCCTGGAGCTGCGCCTATGGCTGGCGCGCCGCACGGCAACGGCGCCGCCAGCCCCGATGGCAATAGTGTGACTAGTAATGGCGAAGACGCGACCTACAACGAGCAGTCGATCGAGGTATTGCGCGGGCTAGACGCCGTGCGCAAGCGGCCCGGCATGTATATCGGCGACACCGATGACGGTTCCGGCCTCCACCACATGGTCTACGAGGTCGTCGACAATGCGATCGACGAGGCGCTGGCAGGTTATTGCGATACGGTCGTGGTGACCTTGAACGCCGACGGTTCGGTCACCGTCACCGACAATGGGCGCGGCATCCCGGTCGGCATCCACGATGAGGAAGGGGTATCCGCCGCCGAGGTCATAATGACCCACCTGCACGCCGGCGGGAAATTCAACCAGAACGCCTACAAAGTGTCGGGTGGGTTGCACGGGGTTGGCGTCTCGGTAGTCAACGGCCTTTCCTCGCAGCTCGACCTGCGCGTCTTTCGCGGCGGATCGGAATGGTTCATACGGTTTCAGAACGGCGTGCCCGAAGCGCCGCTCGCCGAAGTTGGGCCGGCCCCGCCTTGGCCAGCCGGATCGAGCCGCCAAGGACCGGCCACCGGCACCGAGATCACCTTTCAGCCGAGCACCGAGACCTTTACGAAGACCGAGTTCGATTTTACTACGCTCGAGCATCGGCTGCGCGAACTCGCTTTTCTAAACAGCGGCGTCACCCTGGTGCTGAACGATGCGCGCGGGGTCGAGCCGAAGAGCGTGACCCTGCATTTCGAGGGCGGTCTCGAAGCCTTCGTTCGCTATCTCGACCGCTCCAAGCAGGCCCTGCACGCGCCGCCGATCGCGATCCGCGGAGAACGCGACGACATTCTCTTGGAAATCGCGATGGAGTGGACCGACAGCTATCACGAGACCATGCTGTGCTTTACGAACAACATCCCGCAACGCGACGGCGGGACTCACCTCGCCGGCTTTCGCGCGGCCTTGACCCGCAGCGTCAACGCCTATGCCAATGACAGCGGCATCGCTAAAAAGGAGAAAGTGGCGCTGACCGGCGAGGACATGCGCGAGGGCCTGACCTGCGTGCTGTCGGTCAAGGTGCCCGACCCCAAATTTTCCTCGCAGACTAAGGATAAGCTCGTTTCCTCGGAGGTCCGCCCGGCGATCGAAGGCATCGTCGCCGACAAGCTGACGCAGTGGTTCGAGGAGCATCCGGCCGACGCCCGGAAAATCGTCGCCAAGGTGGTGGAGGCCGCTGCCGCGCGCGAGGCAGCGCGCAAGGCGCGCGACCTTACCCGGCGCAAGGGAGCGCTCGATATCGCCAATCTGCCGGGCAAGCTCGCCGATTGCCAGGAACGCGACCCAGCCAAGAGCGAGCTGTTCATCGTCGAGGGCGACAGCGCCGGCGGTTCGGCCAAGCAGGGCCGCGACCGGCGTTTTCAGGCGATCCTGCCGCTGAAGGGCAAGATCCTGAATGTCGAGCGCGCCCGCTTTGACAAGATGCTTGGCTCGGCCGAGATCGGCACCTTGATCGCCGCCCTTGGCACCGGGATCGGCCTCGAGGATTTCGACCCGGACAAGGCGCGCTACCACCGCATCATCATCATGACCGACGCCGATGTCGACGGCAGCCACATTCGCACCCTGCTGCTCACCTTCTTCTTCCGGCAGATGGCGAGCCTGATCGACAAAGGGTTTCTCTACATCGCGCAGCCCCCGCTTTACCGGCTGCAGCGCGGCAATCAAAAGGCGGTCTATCTGAAGGACGATCCGGCGCTCGAAGCCTATTGCATCGACGCGGCGTTGCGCGATGCGGTCTTCACCCAATTTGACGGGGTCGAGCGCGCGGCTAACGATTTGCGCGCTTTGCTGGATGAAGCTCGGGCCCAGCGTCGCTCGCTCCAGAGCTTGGCCGCCAAGGTCGGCGACATCGCGGTGGTCGAGCAGGCGGCAATCGCCGGAGCGTTGTCGGCCTCGCTGCTCGCTGACCCGAACCGTGCGATCGAGGCTGCGCACCGCACCGCCGAGCGCCTCAACCGTCTCGCGCCAGAGCACGAGCGCAACTGGCAAGGCGAGGTCATCGCCGGCGAAGGGCTGGTTCTAGGCCGCACCCGGCAAGGGGTCGGCGAGCGCCGCCTGATCGACGCGGCCCTACTGCGCAGCGCCGAGGCGCGCCGGCTCGACGTCGACGGCAACGGGCTACGCCAGACCTACGACCGCCCGGGCACACTGGCCGCGCGTGACAAGACCTGGCCGATCGCCGGACCGACGAGCCTGGTCGAAGCAGTCATGGAACTGGGCCGCCGCGGCATCGAGGTGACGCGCTACAAGGGCCTCGGCGAGATGAACCCGGAGCAATTGTGGGAAACAACCCTCGACCCCGAGGTCCGCGCCCTGCTGCAGGTCAAGGTCAGCCACGCCGATTCAGCCGAGGAGACCTTTTCGACCCTGATGGGCGATCTCGTCGAACCGCGCCGCGACTTCATCCAAGCCAACGCCCTGAGCGTCGCCAATTTGGACGTATAAGCCATCGAGCCTACCCGGCTCATCTCAGCGAGATCCGCCCTTTCAAGGATTTCGAGCGATGGGTCGGGCGCGTCGTGCCTATTCTGTGCCGAGATCCTCCGGCTTCAGCGCGATCGGCGTACCGTGCGGGGTGCGCTGCGCAGCCCGGCGCCAGGCGGTGCGGCAGCGCGCGAGAGCGACCGGGTCGGCCGCCGCCTTTTCGGCGGCAAGGCGTTCGAGTGCGGCGAGCCAATGCCGGTAATAGGTGTCGCCAGTGTCGGGGTCGCCCGCCGTCTGCGCGCGCTTGATCTCGTCGGCGAGGGTTGCGGTCCATTCGGGCCAGGTGAAAAGCCCGCGCTCGTGCAATGCCAGGGCCATGGCGAAGGCGTGAGCCTCCCATGGCTCGCGAAACACTGGGCCGTCGCGATCGCGGGGGATGCCCGGGACCGCCTCGGCCACGCGGTCGATCGCGCTCATGCCGCCAAGAGATAAGGCTCAAACGCTTCGATCGACACCTTGATCGACGGATCAGCGTCCTCGCCCCACAATTCGCGCGCTGAAAAGACCACCGTGTAAAGCCATTGTGGATTATCGCCGGCACCGAGCGCGGCCGTATCGGGAAAGACATGGCAACCGCGGACCGCCTCGACCGTGCCGGTCTTGCTGCGGGCATAGCGGGGCAGGCGGGTATGGGTCGCGGGGTTGATGTTGCAAGTGCGCACCCGCTCGCCTGCTTTGAAGCGCGCCGGTCCAGGCGCTGGACGCTCGAAACTCGTCAACGGCGGATGCTCGGCGTCTGCCGCGTTCATCTTGCGGTTCAGCCTGATCCCGGACCGCAAGGAATGGCCCGCAGCGATCTCGTCCTCACCGACGAGGCCATACCTGACGACCCGGCGCTCCAACCCGAGAAACCACCGGCGGTAATAGGACGACCCGAGATAATCGAGCGGCGGCAGCGCTTCGAGCGAGGCGCGCCCGCCATCGATCGTCCACAACCCGATATAGCCCATGGCGCGCTGCAAGGCGAGGACCCGCCCCTCCCATTTCTCGTGGAACGGCGGCTCGTTGGGTTCGGGCTCGACCGGGCCGAAGCCGTGCATGCCACCCATGTCGTGGATCGAGTTGGTCATCGCGTGCCCTCCGCGGGCGACTTCGGCAGGCCGGTGCCGACCATGCTGTCGCGGGTGACCAAGACGGCGAGCCTTTCCTCGCTCCAGCCTTCGGTGCCCTGCCGGCCGCATCGGCAGCACCAGAAACCGCGTCTCGGCGGTCGAATCCCAGATGCGGATCTCGGTCTCGGGCGGCAACGTGACGCCGAAATCGGCCAGGACGCCCTTCGGGTCGATCACCGCGCGCGAGCGGTAGGGCGCCGATTTGTACCAGACCGGCGGCAGCCCCAGCACCGACCACGGATAACAGGAGCACAAGGTGCAGACGACGAGGTTATGGAGGTGTCGGCGTGTTCTCGACCGCGATCAGGTGGCTGGCGACGGGGTCCGAATTCTCCCAGCGAATTGGCCGCCTCGGTCGCGTCGGCCAAGAGCCGGCGCTTGAATTCGGGATCGATCCAGGCGCGCGCGACGATCCGGGCGCCGTTGTGCGGCCCGATCCGGGTTTCGAACGCCTCGACGATCTTGTCCAAGGCCGCCGGATCGACATAGCCCTTCTCGGTCAGGATCGTTTCGAGCGCCCGCACCCGCACATCCATCTCGGACAACTCCGAGCCCTGCGTGTGGTGATGGGAATGGGCATGGTCGTCCGGCATCGCGGTGGTCCTCGATCGTCCTCGCGACCAGCATAGCACATGGCGGTTGGGGCTCGCGCCTCTGTCGTGGCGCGGGGCCGGTTCGATCGGGGCGAAGGCGCCTTCTTTTGGACGTGGGGCGCGACGGTTTCCGCGTGCCTCCGAAGGCGACGTCAGCGCGGGTCTCGGCATCCCTCACTGGGCGAAAGGCGATGAACGGCAATTGCGCGGCGAGCCGACGGCGATGTTCGTCGGAGCCGTCATACCGCCAACCGAGCAGCCGGCTCAGCACCGCGCGGATGATCGGGGCTATGAACCGGTTACGCCGTTCGTAGCCGGCCAGCACGCGGACCCCCTCTTCGATGCCGAGGATGCGATAGCGGGCCCTGAACCGCCGGGAGCCGATGACCACTTCGGGGGTTGGAATCGCCTCGATGTTGCGCAGCCAGTCGGCGTTGCGCCCGAAGGCGCTAACTACCACCGCCTCGGGACCCTGCCGCCGATACTCGACGATTTCCAGAACGGTGTGGCGGCGCAATCCGGTCCGCCGCCCCACATGGATCAGCAACAGGAACCGGTGTCCAAGCAGCCCGCCGCATCGCCACCGGTAGAGAAACACCGGCGCCCGGAACAACCAACGCAAAGTCCCACTCAATCGCCTCGCGCGCATCATTGATCCGTAGCTGCGCATTACTTTTTCTCAAGCCTGATGTATCGGCGGGGAGAACAGAGTTCAAAGCCCAGTCGATCCATCACCCGCAGGGGCTAACGACCGAGAGACGTGGCGCGGCGGCAGAAGGCAGCGAATTTGAGCTTCATTCCCTGGGGTAGGCGGCGGCGCCCTGACGGCTGTCCCGCGCCGCGGTATGCGAGATCCCTGCGCAGAAATCTTCCCAGCGGTTATGAGCACTCGACGCTCATGTGAGATTGGCTAGCCTTATCAGGCTTGTACGGGGAACCGATGGCAATACTGGTGGGGGCGGAACCGCTGGGTGTGTCGTTGCAGCAGCGGGCGATCATCGCCGGGATCGGTGGCAATGTGATGGAATGGTACGATTTTAGCGTTTACGGGTATTCGCCACGGTCATCGGCCGGCAATTCTTCCCGGCGCAAAATGCGACCTCGTCATTGATTGCGGCCTTCGGGGTTTTGCCGCGGGTTTTCTGATGCGGCCGCTGGGCAGCCTGATCTTTAGCCACATCGGCGATAAGCTCGGACTCAAGCTGGCGCTGACGACCTCGGTCATGGTCATGGCGGTTCCGACCTTTCGGATCGGAGTATTGCCGACACATCGGTAAGTCTGGCTGTCAGCTCCGGTCCTGCTGGTGCTGTTGCGGCTGGTGCAAGGACTGTCGGTCGGGGGCAAGTACACGACTTCCTCGATTTTTCTCGTCGAGCGTGCTGAGGCCAGCCACCGGGGATTCCTCGGCGGCTTGATCCGGGGATTCCTCGGCGGCTTGATAGTGTGCTGAAGGTTCAGCAATAAGGCAGCCGCTGCTTGCGGCCATGGCATGCTGGTGCTGTCTGAGGTCACCGACCCGTGAAGGGTGCGTAGCATGACCAAGGGCGAGGATAAGGCGGGAGTTATCGACCGCAAAGGATTGCTGGCGCGGGACGAGGACTTTGTCCGGGCGGCGGTGGAAGGAGTGGTGCAGGCGACGCTCGAGGCCGAGATGACCGGGGCGATCGGCGCCGGGAAGGGGAGCGCACCGAGACGCGGCTATCGTATCGCAGCGGCTAGGGCGGTTCTCCACCGAGCGGTTCGAGCGTTATCAGCGCTGGGAGAAGGCGCTGGTCGGCACCCTGGCGGAGATGGCGACGCGCAAGGTCAAGGCGGTAACCGAGGTAATGTGCGGGCACAGCTTCTCGGCCGCTGCGATCAGCGCGATCAACAAGTCCTTCGAGGAGAGCCTGCGTGCCTTTGCCGAGCGGCGGCTCGATGAGAATTTTCCCTACCTGATCCTCGATGTGCGCTACGAGAAGGTGCCCGAGGCCGGGGTTATCGTCAGCCAGGCGGTGCTGGTCGCGGTGGCGGTCGACGAGGATGGCCGTGGGCCTTCAGCCCACGGGCTTGACGCGTGGGGCCAGATCCTGGCCGTCGAGCGCGCCAATCGCCAAAGTCGGTCGAGCTGGCGCGACTTTCTTTTGGCGCTCAAAGCCCGCGGGCTGGCTGGCGTCGAGCCTGTCGTCAGCGACGACCACCCTGGTCTCAAACAGGCGATCCGCGAAGTGCTGCCGGAGGCGGCGTGGCAGCGCTGTTACGTGCATTTCCTGCGGAGGGCGTGTGAAAACGTGCTAACGTGGTAGTTTAGTGTCCTGCTATTGGGGGATGGCGGGATGAAACGTTTCGTGGAAGGCGAGGACCGGCTGCAGGGAGTGTTGCTGCCTCACTGCCTGGATGACTATGTGACGGAGAACAACCCGGTCCGCGTGATTGAAGCGTTCATCGACGAACTGGATCTGGCGACACTGGGCTTCGGGAGTGCCGTTCCCCGAGACCACCGGACGACCGGCTTACCATCCGGCGACGCTGCTGAAGATCTACCTCTACGGCTATCTCAACCGCATCCCGTCCAGCCGGCGTCTTGAGCGGAAGCGCAGCGTAACATTGAACTGGTGTGGCTGACGGGACGGCTGATGCCGGATTTCAAGACCATCGCCGATTTCCGTCGCGACAATGGCCCAGCGATCCGGGCGAGCTGTCGGCGGTTCGTGATGCTTTGCCGACGGCTGAACCTGTTCTCCGAGGCCGCGGTCGCGATCGACGGAAGCAAGTTCAAGGCGGTGAATGCTCGCGACAAGAACTACACGCCGGCTGCCATCCAGCGTCGTATCGAGCAGGTTGAGACGCCGTCTGTCGCTATTTGTCAGCGTTGGACACCGCCGACCGGCAGGGGCCGAGGTCGCCGGCCAAATCGAGCGTCTCAAGGAGCGGCTCGCCCGCCTTGGGAACAGATGCAGCATCTGCGAGAGATGGAGGCCGCGGTTAAGGCCGCGCCGGATGGACAGATCTCGCTGACCGATCCGGATGCCAGCGCCATGGCCACGTCTGGCAAAGGCACCGGCATGGTCGGCTACAATGTCCAGACCGCGGTCGACTCGAGCACCACCTGATCGTGGCGCACGAGGTGACCAACTCGGCACGACCGAACCCAACTCGTACCGATGGCGCTCAAGGCGCAGAGCGCGACGGGAAACGGGAAATCACGGTGCTGGCCGATCGGGGCTACTTCAGTGGCGACAGTTATTGGCCTGCGAGAACACCGACATGCTGCCCTTTTACCAAAGACACTGACATCAGAGCGCCAAATTCGAGGCATTTCAGAAAGCAGGACTTCGTCTACGACGCCGACGAGGACATTACACGCTGCCCGGCCGGCGAGCACCTGACGAGAGGGCCGGTTCGATCGGACCGCCGCGGCGACATCGACCACTACCGCCATCTGACCGCTTGCTTCACCTGTCCTCTCAAGCCCAAGTGTACGCCGGACAAGCTAAAGCGGATCAAGCGCTGGAAACACGAAGGTGTCCTCGACGCGATGCAAGCCCGGCTCGATCGGATGCCGGATGCCATGGGCGTGCGCCGGCAGACCGTCGAGCACCCGTTCGGCACCATCAAGGCCTGGATGGGCTCGACCCACTTCTTGACCCGCACCTTGAAGCGGGTCAGCACCGAAATGAGCCTCCACGTCCTGGCCTACAATATCAAGCGGGTGATCGCGATCATTGGTGTCGCACCGCTGCTGAAGGCGATCCGGGCCTGAGTGCCTGGATCAGCTCGCCGACCCCTGCCACAATCTGACTGCGGAGGGCGGCCCGCCGTCCTCTGCAAATGCGTTTTTCCACGGCCTGCACCCAGGGCGGCCGTGCCGCACCCGGCTTTAGTTTCGAGACCAATTCCTTCACACGCTCTTTCGCTGGGGGCGACGAGAAAAAAACCGGGAACCATCTGTCTGGTTCATAAAAGCCGCATCCCAAGACGTCAGTGGGGCGACCTGACTCCCACATTTAGCAGGATAAACAAGGCTGGCGACAGGAAAGGTATCCGCTTTCGCAGCCTGACCGAAGCCCCGGATACGACAACAGCGCGAGGACGGCTTGTTTTTCACATGTTCAGCGCGTTGGCGGAATTGGAGATCAGCCTGATCCGGGAGCGCATCAAGCGAGCCTGGCCGCCGCCCGGCGCGCAGGCCGCACCGGAGGTCGTCCGCCCAAACTCACCGACGACGACATCGAGGCTGCCAAGGCGATACTCGCCAATCCCGACATCGGCATCACCCAAATCGCACACCGGTACGGTGTCTCGCCGGCGACGCTCCATCGTTACATACCCGCCGCGCGATCCGCAATACATCAGGCCGTTGAGAACCCCCCTTCAAAATTTATAACACCCGCGCGACGTTTACCGATCGGGGTTATCAATTGTTTGAACGTTCTTTGTTATCACACTCGTCCCTCACTATCTTGTATGGCATTAAGCTTTTTTTTGGATCCTCCGCAATCGGATAGTTAAATTGAAGATTACTGACAATAGTTCCTGGGCGTTGATACCGAAGCCAATGGGCGAGTTTTACAGCTTCACCGTAGTCCGTGAAAACCAGATCCCGCTGCTGCCCGTGTGGGGCGACGAACGCCTTCAGATTTGGATCTGTCTCCGTGGGATTACATTCACCACTGCATATTTTTAGCCTCCAGACCGCAGGTGACACATCATCAGCGCTGCCAATCGCCATATCTCGCTCGTAATCCACATCCCGATGTAAGCTCATATCTTGCATAGCTTCATCATAATATTTCCGTCCGGCTTCTATATGACGTTACTCGTAGAGCATCCATATTCTGGCTTTCAGAGCACAATGCGGCACCCCAGCCTGTGGCAATACGTGTATCGAATTATCATTCGGGTTAATCGCATCGAGTTTTTTCTTCTTCACCAGGAGAACAAGCGCATTATTGTCCACACTGCTAGGATTCGGTGCGTTTGGAGCAAGCCTGTAAATCATCGATTCGTCTGTTACCACCGGCAGCGACACCGTTGTATTACCAACGACATCGCCGCCCGTCTCGCTTTCTCTGATTATTCGAAGAAAAGAGGGCAAGATATCTATTCCAAGCTTTTCATATTGTGCTGTGATATCCGACGTTGTCTTGATGGTACGTTCGTTGCTCGGATCGACGCTTGCCTTCGGTCCTTCTTCGACTCCAGGTAGCGTGAGCCCGAGGCAACCGCTATGCGGAAGGCGGTGATCCAGATCAACATCCTGCCTTGACTTCGGGAGGCGAGCCCGGAAATTCGGCTTGACGCCGATCAGGCGATTGGCGCTGCTGTCCGGTTAGGCGAATATCGCGGCGGAGGTCCGCCGAGATGACCGGTCAAACAGCGGCCCGCGTTTCCGACGCCACGGTCGGCGCGCAGGCCGCCGGCCCGAGCTTTGAATTCGGGCACCCATTGCCGCCGGCTCTGCTGTATCGCCGCTGCGACCCGGCCGAACTCCCCTTCGCCCTGTGCAGCGAGCTGGAGGAGGCGCCGGGGCTGATCGGCCAGGAGCGCGCGGTCGAGGCCATCCGGTTCGCCATGCGCATGCAGCGCAAGGGCTACAATGTCTATGCGCTCGGACGCTACCGGCACCGGCCGGCACGCACTGGTCGAAGATCTGCTGCGGCAGCAGGCCGAGGGCGAGCCGACGCCGCCCGACTGGTGCTACGTCAACAACTTTGCCGATCCGCAGAAGCCGCATCGCCTGCAACTGCCGGCGGGGCGGGGCGCCGGACTGGCGGCGGCGATGAAGCGGCTGGTCGAGGAATTGCGCGGCTGCCTTGCCGGCAGCTTTCGAGCGCGATGAATACCGCTCGCGCCGGGAGGTCATCGACCAGCAGTTCAAGCAGCGCAACGAAGCGGCGTTTGGGGCATTGCAACAGCGCGCCAAGGAGAAGGGCATCGCGCTGCTGCGCACGCCGATGGGGCTGGCGCTGGCGCCGGTGCGCGACGGTAAGGTGCTGGAGCCCGATGCCTTCGAAGCGCTCCCGGCAAGCGAACGAGAGGCAGTCCAGCACGAGATCGAAGCGATCCAGAGCGAACTCGAGGCGATCATGCGGCAGGTGCCGCAATGGGAGCGCGAGCACCGCGATGCCGTGCGGGACCTCTCCCGCGGGACCACCGGGTTCGCGATCGCCCATCTGATGGAGGAGATCCGCGCGGGTTTATGCGCGACTTGCCCGAGGTCGCGAAATACCTCGATGCTGTCGAAGCGGACGTAAAGGAAAACGCCGACGATTTTCTCGCTCCGCCGGCGCCGGCGCCGACGCGACCGGTCCCGCGCCGGCCCCCGCGCCGATCGTCGGCCGCGATCGAGGACGCCCGCTTTCGCCGCTATCAGGGTCAACCTGTTTGTCGACAATGGCGGCCAGCGCGGCGCGCCCGTGATCTATGAGGACAACCCGACCCACCAGACCCTCGTCGGCCGGGTCGAACACCTCGCGCGCTTCGGCGCCCTGGTCACCGACTTCAACCTGCTGATGCCGGGCGCGCTGCACCGGGCCAATGGCGGCTATTTGATCCTCGACGCGCAGAAGCTGCTGACCGCCAATTTCGGCTGGGCCTCACTGAAGCGGGCGCTCAACGCCGGCCAGATCCGCATCGAGACCCTCGAACAGTTGATGAGCGTGGCGAGCACCGTGTCGCTCGCGCCCGAGCCGATCCCGCTCGACGTCAAAATCGTCCTGGTGGGTCAGCCGGACGCTCTACTATCTGCTCAGCGCCTATGACGAGGAATTCGCCGAGCTGTTCAAGATCGAGGCCGATTTCGAGGACCGGATCGAGCGCACGCCCGCAAACGACTTTGCTCTATGCCCGGCTGATCTGCGCGCATCGGCGCGGCGCGAGAAACTGCGGCCTCTCGACCGCGACGGGGTGGCCCGCGTCATCGAGCAGGCGGCCCGCCTTGCGGCGGATTCCGGCAAATTGTCGACGGAGATGCGCGCGATTCGTCGATTTGTTGCAGGAAGCCGACCAGTTCGCGGCCGACAGCGGCAAAGAGGTGGTCGGCGAGGCCGAGGTGCAGGCGGCGATCGACGCGCAATTCCGCCGCGGCGACCGCATCTACCGTCGCCTGCAGGAAGAGATCGGCCGCAAGACGATCCATATCGAGACCGATGGCGCGCAGATCGGCCAGGTCAACGGGCTGTCGGTGATCAGCCTCGGCGACACTCGCCTTCGGCACCCCGAGCCGGATTACGGCGCAAGTGCGGCTCGGCCGCGGCGAAGTCGTCGATATCGAGCGCGAGGTCGCGCTTGGCGGGCCGCTCCATTCAAAGGGTGTGCTGATCCTCTCGCGGCTTTCTCGGCGGCCGCTTCGGCAATAGCCGGCCGCTGTCGCTGAATGCGAGCCTGGTTTTCGAGCAATCATATGGCGGGGTCGATGGCGACAGCGCCTCGGCCGCCGAGTTGTTCGCGCTTGCTCTCGGCATTGGCCGAGGCGCCGATCAAGCAATCCTTCGCGGTCACCGGCTCGGTCGATCAGCGCGGTCAAATCCAGGCGATCGGCGGCGTCAACGAGAAGATCGAGGGCTTTTTCGACAGCTGCCGGATCACCGGCTTCACCGGACATCAAGGCGTCGATCATCCCGGCGAGCAATGTCAAACACCTGATGCTGCGCCATGATGTCGTCGCGGCGGTCGCCGAAGGCCGGTTCGCGATCTATCCGATCGACACCGTCGACCAGGGATTGGAGCTGCTGACCGGGATCCCGGCGGGACAGCCCGATGGCGACGGAAATTATCCGGCCGGAACGCTCAATTATCGGATCGCCGCGCGTCTCGATGCCTTTGCCGCCAAGGCGGCCGAGCTTGCCCGTGCCGCGTCTGCCTGGGGATCACGCCCGTGACTGCCGCGATCGAGCGCGTCGTCGTTCCGCTCGACGCCGCCTCCGAGAACCGCGACCGCAATCGATACTGCGGCGCGGCTGGCGGCTCGCGCAAAGGCGCCTCTCCATGGCATTTTCGTCGAGGACGAGGATCTGTTGCGCCTGGCGAGCCTGCCGTTCGCCCGCCAGATCACGCTCGGAGCTGGCGCTGAGCCGTTCACGGCCGAACAGGTCGAGTTGCACCTGCAGGTCGCTGCCGAGCGGGCCCGGCGGGATCTCGTGCGCGGCCGCGAAACGGCACGCAGTCGACTGCTCCTTCGAAATTGTGCGGGGCGCTTCGGAAATTGTCCTGTCCGGCGTGACCGAGCGCGATCTTGTCGTCGCCGGCGCGCTGACCCGGCCGATTGCCGGCGATTTTCGCGTGGAATGCCGCTGGTGGTCCTCGATCGAGGTCGCGACGGGTCCGTTTCTTCTCGCCCGGGCGGCTGGAACGGGGTCGGCTCGGTGGTCATGTTGCTGCACGACCGCGGCCCCGCATCGGTCCGGCTGCTCGAGGCGGCAGCGCAGGCCGCCGAGGCTCGGGAAGGCGCACTGACGGTGATCTGCCCGCCCGCTGTCGTCGGCGCCAACGGCTTCGAGACGTGGATCGCGGAGCGGCTCGCCGCCTTATCCGTCCGGGCTCAGATCGAGGTCGCGCCGTCCGAACCTGCCGCCCTGCATCGGCGGATCGGTCGAACTCGACTGCCGCTTGTTGGCCGTCGACGCCGGCCGAAGCGAAGGCCATTCCGGCCGGCTACGGGAGTTTCTCGAGAGCTTTGCCTGCGACATCCTGTTCGTCCGCTGAAATCTGTAGGGGAGTGGAACATTTCGCGTTCCGTGGATGCGATAACGGATGCGGCGGAACCGTCGTAGAAAAGGCCATTTTGGGCTGTAAGATCCGCACCGCTGGGATTTTGCATGGCGCATTTCGGCGGGGGCGGTGGGATAAGTCTCGCTCTGTTTTTGTTGTGGTGCTCCGCCTGTCGCGGGCGATTTGGGTCGGCAAGCTGGTCGAGTATTACCCTTGCCTTTAGACATCGCCCGCGGTACTTTCGAGCGCGGATGCCAATTTCGCGAATACCTGAAACGGCTTTCCAGAATGGGGCTTATGCGACTTGGTTCGCGGATCGAGCGCAGGCAAAACCACCACATCTTGATTTCACAGTTTCCGGCCCAAAGTGCTCTCCATCAGGTCGAATTGGATTTTCGCGGCAGAGGTGGATCGCACGAACGCGATCATCTCTCGCCAAGGATCGATGACGCGGTCAAGCCCGCTGATGAAGGCCACCACGATCCCAATTTCGGTTTTTCCGTTGAGTACCATAATCCCGCCAACAAACAGCAAGAGAAAGACAGCCATCGATTGCAGAGCGCTGATGAGAAATTTTAATCCAAACTTCAGCTTAAAGACGCGAAGCCGGGCAAGATAGATTATTTCGAATGCTTTCCTGATCTCGCTGACGAGAGAATCGGCGGATGATCCGAGGCGCAGCGCGGGGTCAACCATCAAGTCACCCGCGCGCACCAATGTGTGCGCCCGCTCTCTGACGTGAACATTTAAGCGGCGCTGGATCATGGGGACGACGAAGAGCTGCGGAATGGTGATGAACAAGACGACCACCCCGAGGCGAGGTTCAGTATACAGCATATAACCCAACACGCTAAGGAGCGTACCTGCCTGCACTATCGGGGTTGAAATGCAGTCACCGACGAATTTCCCGACCGCCTCCGCTTGGCTGGAGATCGTGGTAACCAATCCTCCCGATTTGTTATTTCTAGTTTCGTGAGGCGTTGCGTCTCGTGATGAGCTATGGAGAACCTGTTCACGCAAGGAGCGGATCATGAACTCTCCTAGGCCTGCGCTTTTGATATTGACGATATATTTGAGGCCACCGATGCCTAATGCCGCGATCAGATACCCGCCGCACAGCCATCCCAACCTCTCGAATTTCTCACGCCCGGCGAGTGTATTTATTATATGACGCTGCAATTCGAGCGGCGCTGCCGCCAGCACAGCAGCAATAATAGCTACGATGATGAGAACAATCTGCTGTGACGCTGACGACCTCCAGACATAAGCGTAGAGCTCACGCATGGGTCCGGCCTTTCCACGATCCACAACAGTCTCGACTATAGCACAGGCCCATACCGACAGACAGCAAGACATTTCGGGATATTTTTAGTTGGCACCGGATTTTCAGACCACTCAAGCAAACCCGTCTATCGACCCAGTTAAACGGTGATTTTCCGTAAGACGTGTTATGCGCCAAGCGTCTGTGGGCTAGCCAGCTACCCCCTTTCGTCCCGTCGCAAGCCTATTTAACCGACAACGTCGCCGCGCCTGTAGGTCCTCAATAGCCCGCCTGATCCCCGCCCATTGGTGCTGTCCCTCGTAGCCGCCGCGGTCGAGCATTAGGTCGGCGCGCTTCTCTGCTTCAAGCTCGGCGTTGGCACCGTGCTTTCGGATCAGCAGGTTGGCCGCGCGCCAGATATCGAGATCAGAAACCCATCGTCACGCCCGATCGGCGCACCATATCACGCGATTATGCCGACGCTCGACCTTACCGATGACGAGGCCTGCGCGCTGGTCCGACTTCCCCCCACGCGCTCGCCGCCCACCCGTTCCTGTTCGCGCCCCGGCGACCCGCTAAAAGCAAGCCCCGCCAAGCTCGAAGTCGCCGAAGCCGCGGTCGAAGCCGTTGCGACCGGGCTGAAGGCCCTGGCATGATTGCCCAGTGTTGGTTTGGGAACGCTGCACAAAATTATTTTACAAACCCATCGGTCGTAAACCGCATTGCCCCATCTTCCTCAGTAACGACAATAGATTGCTCAAGTTGCCCGTTTATTTCTGCGATTTGTAATACCTCTACGAAGTGCTTGTCTGGCGTTGAGATATCAATCTGATAATGACCGCGACCGAGGCCAACACCGGACCACACGGGGCTTAGACCGCATACTCGATACCCACGGGGCTGATTCAGAAATTCCCAATATTCTTTGTCGAAGCGCGTCAGATTAGGTTTATATCTAGCAACCCAGGTGGCGACTTTTTCTATCGGCATGGCCCCTCCATTAACCAGCCACCACGGGACTGGATCGCTAGGCGTGCTTGCCGCCGCTAAATCAGCTTTCAAATAGCAGTAGTTATCTTCCCCTGTTGCCCATGCCCGCATATTTGCTTCACGCTGGTTCGCTGCGTGGATTGAAAATGCTGAACCCGCTGCAGCAATGATCCCGACTGCTACAAATGCCGCGCGCCATGTCGGTCCCCAACAACCCTTAAGGGTTTCAGATGGCACGACCGCCGCCAGTACCGTCAACACCAAAGCGGCAATGGGTCCAAAGTAGTCTGCTGCCGCGCCCAAGGCGATTTCCCTCCCGCACGATGCGCTAGCAGTTTGGGAGAAGATAAATCGTCAAACGGGTGCAAGCCAATCGGTATGCCGTCGACTGCTGACACCAGGTCGAGCCCGACCCCGCTGAGATGGCGGAGCGTTCGGCACGAAGACGACCGTCCCGGATTGGCACGCGCGGCGTGTTTGCTCACACTGCGGGAGCAGAAGGGTGGATATGGTCGTTAGCGGAACCGTCGTACAAAAGGCCATTTTGGGCTGTAAGATCCGCGCCGCTGGATTTTTGCATATCGCAGGTTCGGGACGGGGGTGGTGGGATGAGTCTCGCTGTGTTTTTGTTGTGGTGCACCGCCCGTCGCGAGCGGTTTGGCGCCCCGAAGATTTTTCCCGATAATTCCCGGTTCGGCGAATTTAATTCCCGGTTCGAGCGGAAAAATTCCCGTTTAGTTTGCTACGGGAATTCGCTCTTAACAGATTGGTCCAGCTTATATTTTTATGGCCAAAAAGCTCCCGAAACGGCAAATCGGCGAAAATTCCCGGTTATTTTCCGGGTTCGCGGGAATTCCGCGCCACGGCCGACAGCACTAGCCTAAACACAGCGGAGACTTCGACATGTCCTACGCCGCCCCGCTCGCCGATATGCGCTTTGTGCTCGATGAGGTCGCAGGGATCGACGAAGTGGCGTCGCTGCCCGGCTACGAGGCGGCTTCCACGGATCTCGTCGCCGCGATCCTCGGCCAAGCTGCAAAGCTCGCTGAAACAGTGCTGGCGCCGCTGAACCAGCCGGCGGACCGCGTCGGCAGCGTTCTCGAAAACGGTGTCGTGCGCACCCCGCCAGGGTTTCGCGAGGCCTATGCCCACTATGTCGAGGGCGGCTGGAACGGGCTCACCGGCGACCCCGAATATAACGGGCAGGGGCTGCCCTTCTCTCTCGCGGCGCCAGTAGCCGAGATGTGGAACTCGGCCTGCATGAGTTTCGCGTTGTGTCCGCTGCTCAACATGGCGGCGATCGAATTGCTGCAGGCCTATGGTTCTGAAGAACAAAAGCGGCGTTATCTGGGAAAGCTCGTGTCGGGCGAGTGGACCGGCACGATGAACCTGACTGAGCCGCAGGCCGGATCGGATCTCGGCGCGCTGACGACCCGCGCGGTGGCCTCGGGAGATCATTACCGGATAACCGGCCAGAAGATCTTCATCACCTATGGCGATCACGACCTCGCGCCCAACATCGTCCATGCGGTGCTGGCGCGCACCCCTGGGGCGCCGCCGGGATCGCGGGGATTATCGCTGTTTCTCGTCCCGAAGTTCCTGCTCGATGACGAGGGCATGCCCGGACAGCGCAACGCCGTCCGCACCCTGAGCCTCGAACACAAGCTCGGCATCCACGCCTCGCCGACCTGCGTTCTCGCCTATGAAGACGCGGTCGGCTGGAGGATCGGCGAGGAAAATCGCGGCCTCGAATACATGTTCACGATGATGAACAATGCCCGGCTGAACATCGGGATGCAGGGCGTTGCGATCGCCGAGCGCGCCTATCAGCAGGCCCGCGACTTTGCCCGGATACGGGTGCAGGGCCAGCCGCTCGGCGCCCCGGCCAATGCCGGGCCATCGCCGATCATCCACCATCCCGATGTGCGTCGGATGCTGCTGTGGATGCGCGCCGCGACCGAGGCGATGCGCTCGCTCGCCTATTACGCCGCGGCAATGATCGATCGTGCTCGTCGCGATCCCGACAAGGCCGAGCAGTTCTGGGCGCAACGCCGGGCCGATTTGTTGATCCCGGTGGTCAAGGCGTGGTGCACCGATCTCGGCGTCGCCGTCGCCTCGACCGGGATCCAGGTGCATGGCGGCATGGGCTACATCGAAGAGACGGGTGCGGCGCAATATCTGCGCGATGCCCGGATCGCGCAGATCTACGAGGGCACAAACGGCATCCAGGCGGGCGACCTCGTCGGCCGCAAGCTCGCCCGCGATCGGGGCGAGGCGGCGCAAGCGCTGTTCGGCGAAATCGCCGCAACTCTGGCCGTTCTCGAACGGGCGGATGGCGGCGACATTGTCGCGATTGGCGAGGCGCTGCGCGCCGGGCTGGCGGCACTCGAAGCCGCGACCACCCGGCTCGTCGATAGCGAACCCGCGGCGGCGGCAACGGGTTCGGCGCCCTATCTCCAACTGTTCGGCATCGTTTGCGCCGGCTGGCTGATGGCGCGTCAGGCGCTCGCCGCCGACCGCCTGATGGCCGCAGGTGAAGGCGATCCCGCCTTCCTCCACGCCAAGATTTCAACCGCACGGTTCTATGCGGAGCATTTCCTGGCGCTGGCGCCGGGCCATCTTCCCGCTATCCTCGGCGCCGCCACGGTGCTCGGCTTCGATCCGGACCAGTTTTGACAGCCGGTGCAATTCCGACTCTGGCCCTAAGATTCGGCTGCTGCAGCGGGTTGCGCGGGCGACGGCAGCGAAACCGGTTCGGGCAGGATCTCGTGCCTCATTTGCTCTAATTCCGGCTCGTTCAAGGTTTCGGTCTGCAGTAGCGCTGCCGCGGTGCGATCAAGCAAGGCGCGGTTGCGCTGGAGGATTTGGGTAGCAAGCGCAAAGGCATGATCGACAAAAGCCCGCACCGCATGGTCGACAGCTTCGGCGGTGTCTTCGCTGTAGCTGCGCTCCTGCGGCATCGGGAAGGCCGGCTGCAAGAAGGGCGAACGGTCGCGGTCATAGGCGACGTTGCCGAGCGCCTCGCTCATGCCGTAGCGTAGCACCATCGCGCGGGCGATGTCGGTAGCGCGGGCGAGATCGTCGGCGGCTCCGGTCGAGATCTCGGCGAAGACGAGCTGCTCCGAGGCGCGACCGCCCAACAGCGCCGCCATCTTGTGTTCGAGCTCGGCGCGGGTCATCAGATAGCGTTCCTCGGTCGGGCGTTGGATCGTGTAGCCGAGCGCACCGACTCCGCGCGGGATGATCGACACCTTGTGCACCGTGTCGAGGCCCGGCAGTGCCAGCCCCACCATCGCATGCCCCAATTCATGATAGGCTAAGACCCGGCGCTCCATCGGATTGAGCAGTCGATTGCGCTTTTCGAGGCCGGCGACGATGCGCTCGATCGCATTGGTGAAGTCGTTCATGGTGACGGCGTCGGCGTTGCGCCGGGTCGCTAACAGCGTTGCCTCGTTGACCAGATTGGCCAGATCGGCGCCGGTGAACCCCGGGGTCAGCGCAGCAACCTCCTCCGGCTTAACGTCGGGGGCGAGCTTCGCTTTTTTCAGATGGACGGCGAGGATCTCCACGCGCCCTCGCTTGTCCGGGCGATCCACTAGGATTTGCCGGTCGAACCGGCCGGCGCGCAGCAATGCCGGATCGAGCACTTCGGGCCGGTTGGTCGCGGCGAGCAGCACGAGCCCGCTCGTCGGGTCGAACCCGTCGAGCTCGGCCAAAAGCTGGTTCAAGGTCTGGTCCTTTTCGTCATGGCCGCCTCCTCCGGAGAACGCCCCGCGGGCGCGGCCGAGCGCGTCGAGTTCGTCGATGAAGATGATCGCCGGCGCGTGCTGGCGGGCCTGCTCGAACAGGTCGCGCACCCGGGCGGCGCCGACGCCAACAAACATCTCGACGAATTCCGACCCCGAGATCGAAAAGAACGGTACCCCGGCCTCACCGGCAACGGCGCGGGCTAGCAATGTCTTGCCGGTTCCGGGCGGACCGACCAGCAGCACCCCTTTGGGCGGGCGGCCGCCGAGCCGCCCGTAACGGACGGGGTCCTTCAAGAAGTTGACGATCTCGACCAGTTCCTCCTTGGCCTCGTCAACCCCGGCGACATCGGCAAAGGTGACCTTGGTCTCCTTCTCGACATAGATTTTGGCGTGGCTCTTGCCGATCTGCATCAGGCCGCCGAGCCCACCCTGCCCCATGCGGCGGATCGCGAACATCCAGATCCCGACGAAAAAAATCGCCGGCAAGATCCACGATAAGAGGTCGCGGATGAAATGGTTCTCGATTACGCCGGTATAGACGACACCGTGCTTGCCGAGGCTCTGGGCGAGATCCGGGTCGACCCGCGTCGTGATGAAATCCTTGAGCTTGTCGGGCTCCGCCTTTTTCAGCGAGCCGCTGATTGAGTTCTGGGAGATTTCGACCTGGGCGATCTTTCCGTCGTTGAGCAGGGTCTGAAAACGGCTGTAGGGGATCGGGGTGGGCGCGGTGCCTTGCTGGTAAAGGCTCTAAATCCACAGCATTCCGAGAACCGCGGCAATCACATACCAGAAGTTGATGTGAACCTTCTTGTCCATGACAGGCTTCCTGGCTCGCGCCGGATAATTCGCAGGCCCTTATAACCCAAACCGCCGGACGGCGATCCAGTCGAGGCGTGCTCAGCCTTGGTCAGCGTCCGCCGGAGCAGGCAGCGCCGGCAGCGCGCGGCGCGCCATCCATTCGAGGGTGAGGCCCTGGACCACAATCGCAAACACGACGATCCCGTAAGCAATCGTCAACATCGTGTCCTTATAGATTGTCGGCGGTAACGCAAGTGCCAGAGCCACCGAGATGCCGCCGCGCAGCCCGCCCCAGGTCAACACCAGGAACGAGCCGAACCGCCCCGGGAGCCGCAGATTGAGTGGCAGCGCCGACGCGGTGACGCTGAGCCAGCGGGCCGCGAGCACGACCGGGATCATGACGGCGGTGGCGGCGAGCGCGCGCCAGGCCAAATCGATCGCCGCGATCTCCAGCCCGATCAGCAGGAACAACAGCGCGTTCAACGTGTCGTCGACCAGGAGCCAAAACGTTTTCAAATGCTGGCGGGTCGGCTCGCTCATCGCGTGCTGCATCCCATGATTGCCCATCAGGATGCCGGCGACGACGACCGCGACTGGGCCCGAGACATTGAGCGTGCCGGCGAGGCTGTAGGTTCCAGTCACCAGAGCGAGCGAGATGATCAGCTCGACATTGTAATCGTCGACCCCGCGGATCAGCCAAAACGCGGCATAACCGAGCACCAAGCCAAGGACGCCGCCGCCGACGGCCGACAGCAGAAACTCGCCGGCGATCGCCATGGGACCGTGCGCGTGATCGCCGCTGCCGGTCGCCAACGACAGCAACAGGGTAAACAGAACGACGGCGATGCCGTCGTTGAACAGGCTCTCCCCGGCGATGATTGCTTGCAGATATTGGGGGATGCCGACCCGCCTGAGAACCAGGAGCACGGCGACCGGGTCGGTCGGCGAGATCAAGGCGCCGAAGACGAGGCACCAAGCGAGCGGGATGCCGATCCCGAGCGCCGCCGATACGCCGAGCAGCACCGCCGCGATCAACCCCGTCGACAGCACCGTGCCGAAAGTGGCCAGGGTCAGCACGGTCCATTTACGCGCGAAAAGCTCTGCGAAATCGACCTCGAGCGCTCCGGCGAACAGCAGAAAGCTCAGAAAGCCGTTGAGCAGGGCCACCGGAAAATTGACCCCGGCGAGCAGCCCGCGGATCGCGAGCCTGAGTCCGAGATGCGGGGCCGCAGCGTCGGCAGCGATCAGCGCCATCGTGCTCAGCAGCGCCATCAGCAGCAATCCCACCGTCAACGGCAAGTGAAAAAGCCGATGATTCAGGTAACCAAAGATTGCCGCCAGCACCAACAGCAACGCCAATAAATCAAAGGGAGATTGCATGCCTCACCGTTGTTTTGCATGAAGGGAGCACCCAGCTGTGGAACAGCCCCGCGCGTCATTCGTTATCTTTGTGGGTTCTTCTGCCAAGCGGAGGAACGCGTGGGTGGAGCGCCAGTCGGATGCAGGAGCATCCCCGTAGCGCGGCGATGAGCGCGGCGCAGCTCAGCCATGTCTTGAAACTTGCTGCGCTGCACGCACCTAAACGGGCGAAAGACAGGAGGCAACCGAGATCAGTCATGATCAAGGGTAATCTATCGAAGATTCCGGCCGCATCGAGGAGGCCGACGGCGGAAAAGCGGTTTGGGCGCAAGGTGGTTGGCTTTGCCGCGATGCTCGCGCTTGCTTCCGTCGGCGGCTACGGCTCAGCCATGGCGGCGGGCGGCAGCGATACCGTGCAGACCCTCTATGCCAACTTGCTCAGCACGATGAAAAACGGTTCGACGCTCGGCGAAAGTGGTCGCTTCGCACAGTTGGAGCCGGTCATCCGGCGCAGTTTCGATCTGCCGGTCATGGCCCGCCTCTCGGTCGGCCCGGCCTGGGCCGGTTTGGGCGCAGCCCAGCAGCAGCAGGTCACCGACAGCTATGGCCGTTATATCTCGGCGGTCTATGCCGACCGGTTCGACAGCTATGATGGGCAAAAGCTCCAGGTGACCGGTGAGCGGCCTGCGCCGTCCGGCGTTATCGTCAGCAGCCGGATCGTCAAGGCAGACGGTGAGCCCGTGGAAATCGATTATCTGATGCGTCAGGACGGCGGCAGCTGGCAGATCGCCGACATTTATGTCGACGGCACGATCAGCGAGGTGGCCACCCGGCGCTCCGAATTTGCCGCGATCCTGAGAAATCAGGGCATCGACGGCCTGATCGAGGCGTTGAACCGCAAGGCCGACTTGCTGACCCGGACCACCGCCCGCGCTGACTAGCCAAGCTGGCCGCGGGCTGCGACGCGGTTGGCCCGAGCGAGCAGCCACGGCGTCATCAGCATGGCCGATGGCTTCAAGCATTCACGGCGCGGTAATTCGCGGACCCCGAAAACGATCTGCTGCAGCTGCGCGCGGGGAAGTCGGACATAAGTGCCGAACAGCCGATCCCAAACCGAAAGGACGGCGCCAAAATTGGCGTTCGCCTCGTCGAGCGAGACGGAGTGGTGGACGAGGTGCAAGTCGAGGGTGATCACCACCGGCTGCAAAAGACGCTCCAGCCATGCCGGCAGTCTGGTGTTGCCGTGGGTGACGGCGGCGGCGGCGAAGACGGCCAGCGCGTGGCTCAACACGACGAAGACCGGGATGTCGAGCGCCAACACCGCCACCCAGTAGAACCCTGCGGCCATCAAATACTCGATCGGGTGATGCCGCACCGAGGTCGTTACATCGACATCGGGATCGGAGTGATGCAGCGCGTGGAATCGCCACAGGAACGGCACCGCGTGCTGACAGCGATGCGTGGCGTAATTCAAAAAGTCGAGCAGTAGAAAGGCCGCGACAAAGCTCAACCACTGCTCGCCGATCGGCCAGGTAGGCAAAGTCACGCCAAGTGCTGCCTCGAGCTGTGGACGGAAGGTGTCCGGTGGCGCGAAGGCGAAAGTGGCGAGGATGAGATTGAGGAGCCAGATGCCGATATTGCCGAACCGCCGCCGCAGCGCCGGGAACTCACGCCGGCGTCGCGGCCGGCACAGCTCCGCGAGCGCCACGAAAAGGAGGCTGCCGATAGCGATGACAAACGTTATCAGCGCTGCCTCCTCGCGCGTTCTAATGCCGCATCATGCCGAGCTCATGCCAGCTCCAAGCCACTTTCAGAGCGCAGGGCATGCACTAAAGACCGAAGGAACCGGCGCAGAGAGATACATCTCGCCATCGGCCGCGATCGCATAATACGCCCCAACAGCGGGCCGAAGGTGGGCAGCCGGTCCGTTGCTGTTGTCAGGAAGGGACGCGCACAAGGCAAAGGGAACGGAACCCGGCGGCGGCGCGTCCCCCGAGGACGGACACGTTGTGGCGGTGCAGAAGGGCGCCGCTGTGGGAGCGAGTCCGATGGAATAAGCGCCCACGGGCAAAATGCCCGATTGGGTGGGTATGGCGCCGAGATCGTCTCCCACTTCGCCGAAGGCGGTAAAGGTCCCGAGATTGCGCGGGCCGGTGAGCCCGGCCGGCTGGGAGGTGGTTGAGTAGAAATACGCCGGATCGGTGTTGAGAGGAGCGGTAAACGGAGGAAACACATCCGTTGGGGATGCACCGGTGACAACGAGCGGGACCGCCACTTCAAAGATTGCGTGGTTTTGTGTCGAAGTTGGCGAAGCGCTAAAGACGAGCCCAAATTGTATCCCAAGCTGGCTTGCCGGGATGGGGTTCTGCGGAGTTCCAATGCCACCGACGGCGTTCGCAGTAAAGCAGCTGGCCAAGCCGTTCGCGCAGGACGTGATTTCCAATGTAGTCATGACTGGCGGATTCTCCATGCCGTTTATCTTCAGCACCGTCAACGGGAACGAGAATTTGGCGACGATTTGGCCTTTGGTGAACGTCTGGGCAACCCGGAACAGGTCGTCGTATAAGAAATAGGCCATGTCGGCGTTGGTCAGCCCACCCAGTCCGGTGGCCCCCTGGCTCGACACCCCGACTGCATAAAGGAAGGTGTCTGCTTTGGCGTCGTATAGCTGCGTCGCCACCGCCGTCGTTCCCGATTTCTGCGAAGCGAAGGCAAGCGGCGTCAGGGTATCCAACATGCCAGGAACTGGTGGGAAGCCCGACAGAATTGTTACACCGAGTAGTTTGGGCACGGTGGTGGAGTTGAGCGGGAATGGGATGCCGCCGAAGTCGGGGGGTGGTGGTACCGCAGCCGGATTGCCTGCGGTAGCATTGCTCCCGGGCGTGATGCTGTTTTGCGCCGCAACGATCTCAGGCACGTTGTTTCCCAGCGCGGCCACTTCGAGGATCCCTTGGGTGACCGTGGGGATCTGTGGACAAGTGGTCATATTGAATATCTTACACAGCCCATTAGAACCGCTAAGGAGCGCCTGAAGACTTGCCAAATCCGCGCCGTCCCCGGCCCATGCCGCTCCGGCGCCGCACAACCATAGAGCGGCGACCGTGCCGGCGAGACGAGAAAACGTGAAGGACCCGAATGTTCTCACCTTATACCTCCCTTTTTGGCGACCCGAACGGATCATCCGCGTTCGCCGGCCATGTGTGGCAAATTTTAGCTCGATTGCAACGGATTATCTTGGTTAACAAAAAAATCCTCGGATCTTGTTGCATTTGTTCCGTTTGTAGCCGATTTTGTTACGTTCGGTTACGCGAGTTGCGTCGCGAACCGGTCAAAAATATCGGCTGCAGACCCCGTCAAGTGTGAACTGGTTCACACCTGGGTCGATTAAGATCGGGATAATTTTTCGGTGCGTCGCAACGGGAGGGTTAAAATGAGGGGTTCGATCTCACGACCGGGCGGGATGGTGTGGTCGGTTCTGTTGTCGGTCGCCGCTTGCCTCGCATCGGGTGCCGCGCTCGCCACCTGCACCCCATCGCTTTCCGGTGTATCCCCCGGGAACGGGGACGTCCCCTGTTACATCAAGGTCCAGCCGATCGATGTGTGTTTGAGCACCGGGCAAGGTTGTGCCCCGTTCAACACCACATCGACGAACGGCAATTGGACGACCGCGGGCCTGGACAGCAACAACAATTTTAATAATCCCGCTAGCTTAAACCCGATCGGTTTTACCGTCGATCCGGCGACGGGTGTCAGCCCGCCCCCTGCCAGTGACACGTCAGGAGTGGACATCACCCGGGTGCTATTGAACAATATTGGCGTCGAGTTGGTTTGGTTTCCAATGGTGCAATACTGTGATCAGGTTGGTCCTGGGCAGACTTGTCCGGGATCAGGTACAAACTTCACGACACTGACTATTACGTCGACGACGAATACCGTCGCGTCCTGCACCGGGACCATCGCCGGCTTCACGCTCACGATCACCAAGTGTTCCAGCGGAACCGTCGCTGTGACCGATGGGCTGTCGGGTGGAACGTCGTCGACTGGGGTGGTCGCGACGGGCACCGTAATTACTGGGATGATTACCGGAACGGGCGGCGTTGGCACCTACACGGTCAACCCCTCGCAAACCGTCAAATCGACGACGATCACGGTGACGACTACCGGTTTGCAGAGCACGAATTTCCAGACCCTCGCGCAGCAGGCCCCAGGCACTAATCCCTGCCCGATCGCTAAAATGACGATCCCGCCGGATTCCAACGGGAATACATGCGGGAGTCCTGTGTTTCCGCGCAACACGGACGCGTCGACGATCAACATGTTCTTCGTCAGCAAGCTCAACCCGCCGGCCTCGGGGGGCACACTCTACGGCATCAGCTGGATCGGCAACAACGGGGTCGCCATCGCCGGGGATACGTTTTTTGCACCCACTCCGCTGCAGGCCCGTCCGGACACGATCTCGCACGAGCTGTTGCACGATCTCGGTCTCGACCATACGACCTACGGGGCAGGGCCTTGGACCCCGCCGACAAACCCGAGCGCGAAACCGCCCTTCTACACCGCCCCCTTTGGCGTCGCGCCACCGATCCCCACTAACCCTCTATTTGGAGAATGTGATTCGAGCTATCCGGCATGCGGTGGCAACCTAATGACCGCGGGCAACCTCCGTACCGAGCCGACGGTCGCGTGTGTGCTTGCTCCTCTTCTCTCGGCAACGGCGACACCGCCCGTGGCGTGCCTGACGACCGTTGGGGGGCAGACCGTCCAACTACCATCGTTGTACAACGGAATGGTGGATCAGGTGACCCCCCTCAATCCGAACTTCGGGTATGAGGTAGCTACGTCACAGCAGTTGCCGATGTCGCAGCAGCAACAGGTACTAGGAGGCATGAGCGGGTTGCTCTCCTCCAATAACCCGCCGATTATCCCGCCGCTTATGCAGTTCAGCGGGTTAATCAGCCCGATTCCGTACGAGACGACAGAGGCGCAGTTGGGGACCGGCGGCAGCTCCACCGACCCGGTCCGCTTCGATTTGTCCGGCCCCGCCGGCGGCCAACCGGGAGAGACCCTCGTCGCCTGGGTCCTGACGCTTCCTCGGGGAGAAACATTTGCCAGACACGACCGCTTCCATGTCGTCTCCCAATCTCGGAAGGACCTCGTCCGCGACGTGAACTACTATCCCGACACGGGAAATAATCCGCTTATGCGGAACATCGCCTACTATCCCGGCGCCGATAACAATCCGGCCAATCCGAGTATTGGAGCGGCAACTGATGGCCCATGCGCATCCGCGACTGCGGAGTGCCTGATGGTCAATTTCCGGGCGCCGGGGCTCAGGGCGCACGACTCGATCAGCTTCTCGGAAGGTATCCTCAAGAGCATCCTCTTCTCCAAGGGTGTCCTCAGCGACGGCGGTGCACCGATCACCAATGATGATATGTGCAAGGCGAAAATCACCTACATGTTCAGCGATGGCTTCACAACGACAAGCAATTTCGGCCATTGCCCGGCGGTCTCGCTGCCGCTGATCGCGAGCTCGTGGCGCCCGGACCCGCATGTTGCGCCGCACATCATCAAGCCAAACAAGACAAATGTGCTCCTCGCGCAGCTGCAGAGCCCAGGGACCAGCCAGACCGCAACCGTTATCGGCTCTGCCTATTTGAACAACGCCGCGGCAAGCGATGCAGTTATCGGCTTCTCGCATGGCGCGGCCGACGTAACGTTCTCTGTGCCGTCCCCCAACCCTGCTTGCAACGGACTCTTGGCCGGAGCCTTCGCCGGGGGCACCCTCTGTTTTAACAGTAACATGCCCGTAGCAAGTAACCCTAACGGCTACACGCTGGGCGGCTTTCTGGCGACCGGCGGCGCCACGATCCTGACACCCCCGTCCGCCGCTCTGACAGCTGCTCTGGCGGCCAGTCTCGACAACACGGTATTCGAGTTCACCGGGACCGTGACTGTTTCCAATGGCCAATCTTTCAAGGCAGGCAATGACGACGGACTTCAGCTCATGATTGGCAGCAATCTCGTAATCAATGACCCCGGACCTCAATCGTATAGTGGTACCCCCACAACTTATACCTATCCTGATACTGGGCCTGCCGGCACGCTTCCGTTCGATCTCGTCTATGGTGAATGCTGCGGTCCGCCCGCCGTTCTTGGCATCTCGCTTCCGCTGGCGTCCCAAACCGTCTCCGTGCCAGGCACGCCAGTCCCTGGTACCACTACCCAATTGCTGTTCGACCTGACGCAGACCGGGTGTACGGACTGCGATGCAACGAAGGAAGGGGGACAAACCGGGACTACGTGCAACAATGGCGCCATCAGCGGCACCATCCCAGGCTCTGTGACCGTGTCTGTCGGCCAATCCTGCACGTTCACAAATTGTGAGATCAAGGGAAGTCTGACGATCAATGGGGGGAGTGCCTACCTCCAAGACTGCCGGGTCGACGGCGGCCTTACCGAGATCGCCGGCCTCCTCTCTATCACCGGCGGTTCGGTGGTAAATGGCGGCGTTCAGATTTCCCTGGCGAGCACCTACAATGTCGGTCCCGACGCGCAAATCAACGGCGGTTTGGCGATCCAGAACACCGTAAACCAGCCAGGCACGGTCTGCGGCAGCCTGATCAGCGGTGGTGTGACAGTGCAAAATAACCAGAGCCCGATTCAGATCGGCGAGACAGCCGGGCAGACGAATTGCCCCGGCAATACGATAACCGGAGGTCTGCAGTGCACGGGCAACACCCCAGTTCCAACCTCAGGCTCGAACAACGTTACGGGCCACAACCAATGCTCCGGTTAACCGCATAGGCGGCAACGGCGCCGGGGCGAGATGGCAAAAGCGCCCGGTGCCGCTGCTCATTTTCCGTCGCGAAGTTCCGCCAGAGTTCAACGCAGAGCCGAAACCGCCGATAACTACTCGAACCCGGCCTTGCGCAGGCCGTCGAGTAGGTGATCGACTCCCGCTTGGTTCTCGTACAATTGCACAGTGGTTCTGAGCGCCGCGAGTTTCGGGTCGAGCTCTCCGAGATCGGCCAGCGCGGTGCGCGCATCCTCGGTCCGCCCAAGCTGGGCAAGCCCGGCAACGACATAGGTCAAACCGGTGATGTAATTGCGGTTGAGGACCCAAGACCGCCGTCCGATCTCAACCGCCTCGGAATAATGTTGTAGCTGATAGTGAGCAGCCGCCAAGCCGGAAAGCCAAATAAACAGACGCGGGTCGCTGGGGCTCAGGCGAATGCCCTTTTCGACGCTGGCAACCCCCTCCTCGGGCTGACCCTGGAAATTGAGCACCGCCCCGAGCACGGCGTGCGCCGCCGCGAAGCTCGGATTGAGCTTGATCGCTTCCTTGAATTCGGCGGCGGCGCGATCGTTCCGGCCTAACCACATCGAGATCAGCGCAAGGGCAAAGTGAGCATTCGGGTAGCGCGGATCGAGCGCGACCGCGCGCTGCGCCAGCTCCAGTGATTCCTCGTAATTTCGCGCGGCATTATCCGTCCAACTTAGATAACCCGCGGCGCACAGTGCGATCGACAGTGCCGCCATTGCTTGCGGGTATTGCTCATCGATCGCCAGCGCGCGGCGGAAATAGGCCTGCGCTTCGCTGTTGTCCTGCTTGTTCTGCCGGTAATGATGGAACATGCCATGCTGGTAGTATTCGTAGGCATCCTCATTGTGCTGCGGCCGGTCCGCGATGCGGTCGCGTTCGAATTTGAGGAGCTCAGGTTGGATCGCGCCGGCGATTGTAGAGACGATTTCATCCTGCAACTCGAACAAATCAGTCAGGTCGCGGTCATAACGTTCGGCCATGATGTGATGGCCGGTGTCCGCCTGGATCAACTGGGCGGTGACACGCACGCGATGGCCCGATTTCCGCACGCTGCCCTCGAGGACGTAACGGACGCCAAGCTCTCGTCCGACCTTTACGATGTCGACGGTTTGCCCCTTGTAGGTAAAAGTCGAGTTGCGGGCGATGACCGGGAACGCACGCCAGCCGGCGAGCCGCGAAATGATGTCCTCGGTGATGCCGTCGGCGAAAAATTCTTGCTCCGGGTCGCCGCTGAAATTGGCGAACGGCAGGACCGCGATGGCGCGGCGGTCGTCGAAACCGGGGAGGCTCGCTGGCGATGTGGCCTCACCTGGGCTGCCGTCCGCCCGCTTCTCGGTCGCGGAGACACCCATGCGGAAGACATGAATCGGCCTGCTAATGTTCTTCAGGGCTTTGGAGCCGAGGTCGTCGAAATCGAAATCGACCTTGCCCGCCACCTGATCGTGGACGATTCCGGACACGTAGATGCTGCCGGGTTCAGCCAACGCCTCCACGCGCGCCGCGATGTTGACGCCGTCGCCAAAGATGTCGCCGCCTTCGACGATGATGTCGCCGAGATTGATCCCGATGCGCATGGCGATGCGCTGTTCGTTTGCCAAAGCTCGGTTCTTTTGCTCCGCCGCATCGCGCAGGGCGGCGGCGCAGCGCGCCGCCTCGACGACGCTTTCGAACTCGATCAGCGCCAAGTCGCTGGTCTGCTTAAAGATGTTTCCACCGTATTCGGAGGCTAGCGGCTCAATGATGTCGGTCAAAACTGCCCTCAGCCCGGCGAAGCTTTCCGCTTCGTCACCGGGGAATAGCCGGCTGTAGCCGGCCACCAGGATCGCCGCGAGGCGGCGCCTAACGCGTCCTCTGCTATCCTCGGACACGGTGATGTCGTACCTCTGCCACACGGCAATGATAATGCGCCGCAATTCATCCCCGCAATGTGAACCAGCTCACACGAGCGCGTCGGTTCGCGAAATGTCAACAGACCGGTCGTACCGCCGAAAAGAACGGATCGTGCTCGGGGCGAGAAAGGGACGACGAGGCGATCGCCGCCGTCACTCGGGGAGATGGGCCGCCCGCAGCAGATCGAGATCGGATTGAAGGCGTGCGGCGTCGGCGAAGCGGATCCTGCGCAAGGAGCCGATGTGAAAGCCGGGGGCGACGTTGACCAGCCGCCGCACCGCCTGTGCGGCTTCGTCGACATGACCCAGACGGGCGCAGGCGAGCGCGAGGACGCAATGGGGGAAGGCTAAATTGCGGTTACCCTCGATCGCGCGGCGCGCATGCGCCACCGCTTCTTCGGCGCGGCCAGTCAACAGACTGGCCAAGGCCATCGCGAATGCGGCGTGGTAAACAAGTGGCTCCAAGGGACTCAGATGCAGGGCCTTTTCAGCATGGGCGATGGCCCGATCATAGGCCCCGCACAGGCACCGCGTCACCGCGTCGAAACCGAGGACAACCGCGGCGTTGGGGTTGATCATCGTCGCACGGTCGACGGCGGCGAGTGCGAGGTCATGGTCGCGCGTCAAGGCGGCGCGGACCGCGCCCGCGACCGCCAGCGCCAGCGGAACGTCGGCGCCGCCCGCGATCGCCACCCGCGCGAGACGCTTGGCCTCCTCCCGGTCGTCCTCGGTCGCTCCCGGCCAAAGCATCAGATGGCGCTGCTGGCGGCACCAAGCGGCGAGCGCGTTGGCGGTCGGGTAGGCGGGGTCTGCATCCAGCGCCTCGGCCAATAGCCGCAACGCCTCCTGATTGTCCTCCGCCGTCTCGGCGAAGGCCGCCGGCAAGGCGCGCAAGGTCAGGTCGTAGACGTCAAGGCTCGCCTCCGGCTTGCGCCGGGCCCGTTCGATCTCCGCGACACGCAACACAGGTGCGACCGAGCCGATCACGCTTTCGGTAATCTTGTCCTGCAGGTCGAAGCTGTCTTCGAGGGTGCCGTCGAAGCGGTCGGCCCATAAATGTTGCCCGCTTGCCGCCTCGACCAGTTGGCAGCCGATGCGAACCCGGTTGCCGGCCTTGCGCAGGCTTCCCTCGACAACGTACCGGACCCCGAGCTCACGCGCGAGCTGCTTGGCATCGGCGCCCTTGCCCTTGTAGCTGAAGCTGGTATTGCGGGCCACGACCGAAAACCAACGCGCCCGCGCCAGTTCAGTGATCAAATCCTCGGCGACGCTATCGAGGAAGAACTCAGCTTCGGCGTCGCCGCCGAGGTTCTGAAACGGCAGCACGGCGACCGCAGGCTTTTCCGCGGGGGCCGCGGCGGCCTTTCGGCGGGGCGCGCCGACGGCGCCGACCGGCGCCGCCGCCTCGTCGCCTAAGATAATGCGGAAGACGCGGACGGGGCGTGCGATGTTTGTGACCTCATGCTCGCCCAGATCTTCGAACGCGATCGGCAACCGGTCGCGCACCTGATCTCGCACCGCGCGGCTGACATTGATTCCGCCCGGCTCCGCCAGGCTTTCCATCCGTGCGGCGACGGTGACGCCGTCGCCATAAATGAGGTCGCCGTCGGAGACGACGTCGCCCACGTTGATTGCGATGCGAAACCGGACCCGCCGGTCGGCCGGCAATGTGACGCCGTGCTCCGGCATCGCACGCTGGACCGCCAGCGCACAGCGCACCGCATCGACGACGCTGTTGAATTCGACCAACAGTCCGTCACCCATGGCGCGGACAATACGGCCCTTGTGCTCATCGATCGCGGCGTCGACGAGATCGCGACGGACGGCCTGGAGCGCGGCCAATGTGCCCTCTTCGTCGATTCCCATCAATCGGGAATAGCCGACGACATCGGCGCACATAACGACTGCAAACCTGTGCTCTACCCGTGGATTGTTCACAAGCCCCGCCGTTCTTTTAACTGCTGGTTGCTAGTCGTGCCCGGCACCGGGCTAGCCTAGTCGAGGGGGGTGTTGCGTCAAGAAGCTTGACGGTCGCGTCCCTCCTTTGACGCTATTATAGGACATCGGCACCCGTCGCGTTCCCGCGCCGAGACGGCGGTCATCGCCGCGGGCATGAGCCCGATCAACGGAAATATCCACAAACTGGCTGCGAACATCCGCTTGGCGCGCAACTTCGCACTGAGGTCCAGCGCCGCATTTAGTATGGTGATGCCCGAATAGATTTGGCGTGGGTGCCCCCGCTTTCGGCCTGCGCGGCTGGTACGGCCGAAGAGGTCCCCGCCCGTCTTCTAGCCGCCCTCGGCGATGATGATGTCGTAGGCGGGGAGGGTCAGAAATTCGGGGAAGGCCGGGGCTTCGATCAATTCGCGAAAGAGCCGGGCCGCGTCGTCGTAGCGGCCGTCCTCATATGCCCTGTCGCCAGCCGCCTCGCGCAGCTTCGCCAGCTCCTCGTCGAGGACGGCGCGGCACAAAGCGGTGTCGACCCTGCGCCCGTCAACGAGCTTGGCGCCGTGACGGATCCATTGCCATACCTGGGCGCGGCTGATCTCGGCGGTAGCCGCGTCCTCCATCAGGTGATAGAGCGGCACGCAGCCGGTGCCGCGCAGCCACGCCTCGATATAGCCGATCCCGACATTGAGGTTCTGGCGCAGCCCGGCCTCGGTAATCGTGCCCTCGGGCACCGCCAGCAGGTCGGAGGCGCTGACATGTACGTCCTGGCGCTTGCGGGCGATCTGGTTCGGCTGCGGCATCTCGCGGTCGAAGATCTCCTTGGCGATGCCGACGAGCCCGGGATGCGCGACCCAGGTGCCGTCGTGGCCGTCGCCAGCCTCGCGCCGTTTATCGACGCGCACCTTTTCCATCGCCGCCTCGTTAGCCGCGGGATCATCCCGGATCGGGATCTGCGCCGCCATCCCGCCCATCGCATGAATTTCGCGCCGGTGGCAGGTCTTGATCAGCAACAGACTGTAGTTGCGCAGAAAATGGCTCGTCATCGTCACCTGCGCCCGGTCCGGCATCATACAGGCCGGATCCTCGGCGAATTTTTTGATGTAGCTGTAGATGTAATCCCATCGCCCGCAATTGAGGCCGGCCGAGTGGTCGCGCAATTCCCACAAGATCTCGTCCATCTCGAAGGCGGCCATGATCGTCTCGATCAGCACGGTCGCGCGGATCGTGCCCTTTGGCACATCCAGCGACGCCTGCGCGTCGAGGAACACGTCGTTCCACAGCCGCGCTTCGAGATGACTTTCTATCTTGGGCAGGTAGAAATAGGGGCCAGTGCCGCGCGCCACCAATTCCTTGGCGTTGTGGAAAAAGAACAGGCCGAAGTCGAACAGCGCACCCGACATCGGCTCGCCGTCGACGAGCAAGTGTTTTTCCGGAAGGTGCCAGCCGCGAGGGCGAACGAATAAAACCGCCGTCTTGCCGTTCAATGAATAATGCCGGCCGGTTTCGGGATCGTCGAAGGTAATGGTTCGGCGCACCGCGTCGTGCAAATTTGCCTGGCCCTCGATTAGATTGTCCCAGGAAGGCGTGTTCGCGTCCTCGAAATCGGCCATGTAAACGCTGGCGCCGCAATTCAATGCGTTGATCACCATCTTGCGGTCGACCGGGCCGGTGATCTCGGTGCGGCGGTCCTGGATGTCGCGCGGGATTGGGGCCACCCGCCAATCGGCATCGCGGATCGCCTTGGTCTCGGTCGGGAAATCGGGCTTCCAGCCAGCATCGAGCCGGTGCTGGATGTCGGCCCGGCGGTCGAGGAGCCGGCGGCGCTCGGCGCCGAATTTGCGCTCCAAGCCGGCGACAAAGGCCATTGCCTCCGGAGTCAGCATCTTCTCGTAGCCCCGCCGCATCGCGCCGGAAACGACGACGCCAAATTCGGGCAGATCGGTGGTTTTGGCCATCGCAGATATCTCCCGCTGTGCTGCATCTGCTGTCGGCCGCGCCGCGCCGCCGACATCCAAAACCGCCTTCAAGCGCTCCCTTTGCCAAACTCCTTCAAATCTGTCCGCGGTTGTTCGCTGGCGCAGCAAGGGCGGAGAGTTTGTTCAGCATATCCGACCAAGGCGGTCATGATGCGGCGCAACATCGCGACGGTCAACCGATCAATGCGGGATGACCCGCTGCCGTGTCCGGCTTCTGCCCTCTTCGAAGGGGCGCAAGCACGACGACGCTGATGCCACTGCCGGAAAGTCAGGCAGCGGCCTTCTTGCGATTGGCCACGAGCCGGGCATCCACCGTCGCAGCTGTCTGATCCACAGTGGTATTGCGCATGCCGTATTGCGCGCCGATCATCTGCACGAGCCGGTCGGTACGCTCGATATTGGGCGCACCATTATCCAAGGCTCGCGCGGCCGAGGAGGGTCGCACCAGGTCCCGCGCCGCCGCGGCGTATTTCTCGAACGGCACCAGATCGTTTGGAGACGCACCCATCTTCTCGCTCACCGCGGACACCCAATCGTAAACCCCGCGCGATGCCTCGAAGTCGTTGTGCACCGCTTCGTCGATGGTGATGGACCCGTCCGGCCGAATGCAGCGGTAGTTGCCGGTCAGCAGCATCGCCCATTTGGCGAGCGGCACAAAAATCAAGTCGTGCACCTTGAGCTTGACCGGCAGATCGATAGCGGTGCCATCGCCCGGATCATAGCGGACGGCTTCGATCTCCCGCTGCATCTGCCGCAGGATCGCGGTCGGGCGCGTCGGCCGCAAAGCGTGCCGCCTTGAAGTTCGTCGGCAAGGTCACCTGCAGCATGTTGATCTTTTCGCCGGGCGGCCGAATCGCCTGCGGGTCCGGGCTGCACAACGTCAAAAGCCCCGGCTCGAAATTGTCCCAGACACTAGCATCGGTGTAGCAAGGCTTCAGCGGGTCGGTCGCCAGGCCCGGGAATGCGCTTCAGATAAGGCAAGGGCGGCATGTTCATGATCGACATGCAGGGCACTCGCTTTCTCGCCACCGCATCCAGCAGTTCGCGGACGCCGGGGGAGCGGTATTGCGGCTCCTGCATCGCCAGGACCACGAGATCGTAGTCGGCCGGGTTGACGTCGCCAGGACCGGCTGCTCGCAGGCTCCCCGGCAATTTGCGCAAAGTCGAGTTCGATCGGGTCCTTCCGGCCTCGGATCGGCATGCGGACGCGGGCACCGTCGCCATTGAACGCCTCGATCTCGGCGGGCAGGCATATCAAAGTTATCTTGTGACCGCCGAACAGCAATTTGGTCGCCAACAGCGAGCCGTAGGACGCGCCCATCATCAATACGTTGTAAGCCGTCATGACATTTCCTCCCAAGCCCGGCGTGATCGCCGAAGTGCTGTCGAAATTGAGGTTGACCTTGCCGGACGGCGCCTATTTAGGCAAGTCAGAAGCCTCGGCGAGGATCGCGGCAAGCCCGGCGCGGTAATCGGGATAGCGCAAGGCGACGCCCAGCTCGCGCTTGATCAACCCGTTTCGCACCCGCTTATTGTCGTCGTAAAAGCTCAGCGCCATCGCCGAGAGTCGAGCCTCGGCGAGCGGCACCAGTGGCGGCGCCGGCACGCCGAGGAGAGCGGCAGCATAGGCCACGACCGCCTCCGGTGCGGCGGGGTCGTCGTCGCAGACATTGTAGATGGCGCCTGCCCGCGGCTTCTGCATCGAGGCGAGGAGCACTCGTGCCAGATCGTCTACATGGATGCGCGAAAAGACTTGGCCGGGCTTGTCGATCCGTCGCGCGGTCCCGGCGCGCAATGCCTCAAACGGGCTACGACGGGGACCGTAGATGGCGGCTAGCCGGAAGACGTGGACCGGCACGCCGCGGTCGCGCCAGAGCTCGCGCCAACCTTGCTCGGCTTTGACGCGACGCCGGCCGCGCTCGCCGCTTGGTTGCAGCGCCGCCGCCTCGTCGACCCAGCCCCCGCCGCGATCGCCGTAGACGCCGGTAGTCGATAGATAGCCGAGCCAAGCGAGCCCGGGCAGCGCAGCGATGTCGCCGCCGTGGCTGTCGAGAACCGGGTCGCCGGCGATATCCGGCGGGACCGACACCAGCACATGCGTGACCCCGCTCATCGCCTCGGCCGAAAGCGGGCGACTACGCTCGAACGGCTCGGCGGCAAAGCCTCGGGCCCGGAACTCCGCCGCCTTCTCGTCAGTGCGGCAGGTGCCCCTTACGACCCAACCCTCGGCGGCGACAAGCCGCGCCAATGCCCGCGCGCTGTAGCCAAGGCCAAAGCAGAACAGATGGACGGGTGCCGGGTTCACGACGGATGTTCGACCACCGCCGCAGGGTCGGTCTCGAGTGTCGCGGCGATGCGTTTCTGCTTGACCCAGGTGGCCGCCCAGAAGCCGCAAGAAACGACAGCGCCGACCGCTAGCGGCAGGCGGAGCCCGAAACGCTCGCTCAGCGAGCCCATCAGCACCGCACCTAACGCCGGGCCGGCGCGGAAGATCATGCCGTAGAGCGCCATGATGCGCCCGCGCATACTGATCTCGACCGCAGATTGGATCAGGGTCTGCGCACCGATGCCAGTGATCGTCATCGCGCAGCCGGCGACAAAAACGCAGGGTAGCGCCACGTAGAACCGGTTGGTCGCGGTGAAGGCCAGGATCGCCAGGGAAATCGCCAGTGTGTTGCCGAGAACCACCCCGGTCAGCCCGGCGATCCCCGGCCGAACCAGCAGCCAGGCGCCGCCACAGATGGCGCCGAGCCCGACCGTTGAGGTCAGCATCGACAACGCTTCCGGCCCGCGCCCGAAGACGCGGTCGGCAAAGCCCGGGAACAGCTCGACAAAACCGCGGGTGCCGATCGTCGTCACGGTGAACAGCAGTAGCATCGGCGCGATGCCGGGGTGCCGGCTGGCATAGCCATAGACCTCGACCGACGCTCGCAGCACGCTCTGCGCCGCGGCCACCGGCAATGGCGGGAGCCCGCGCAGATTGGCCATCGCAATCAGAAAGACGATGTAGGTCATGGCGTTGACGGCAAAGGCGGCGCCGACGCTGATCTTGGCGATGACGATCCCGGCGACCGCCGGCCCGACAAAGCGCGCGGCGTTGAAGATGATGGCGTTGACCGCCAGCGCAGAGGCCAAAGCCGGCCGATCGACCAGGGTCGGGATCAAGGCCAGCCTTGCCGGCTGGGCCATCGCGTTGAACACGCCGAGCAGAAAGGTCAGTGCGAACAAAAGCCAAATCGAGATCGCGCCGGTGTAGACCAGAACCGCGAGCAGGCTCGCCTCGACGCTGCCGGCGATCTGCGTGACCCGAATGATCCTGACCCGGTCGCGGCGGTCGGCGAGAACGCCGGCGAGCGGGCTCAAAAAAACCACCGGGAAAAACTCGGCCATCGAGACGATGCCGAGCCAAGCGCCAGAATGGGTCAGGGTCCAGGCGAGCCAGCCGACCGACACCCGCTGCATCCAGATGCCGATCAGCGATACCGCGTTGCCGCTCGCATAAATGCGGTAGTTGCGGTGGGCAAAGGCGAGCCTCGGCATTGCCGATCCCTCCCGGAAATAGACGACCAAAATCAAAGGCCACAACGATGCATTACCCGGGACAGCGGATCCGACCGGCGATCGTAACCTCTCGAACAATTCGGCGGCAACGTCGCCTTGTGCTATGGGATAGCGATGATCAATGCGGCGAGAGGGATGCGGCCGGTCTGGCGATGGCTGCGCAGCACGGGGCGTTTCCATTTGCTGCTGCCGCTGATCTTGGTCGCAGCGAATGCGGCGGCCGAACCGCCCGGGCCGGTTTTGCCGCCGCCTGTGGCCGCCGCGAGCCCGCCGCGCTCGGCCGAGGCAGATGCGGAAACCTATGACCGCTGCATGAAGCTCGCCCGAGAGAACCCGCATGAGGCTCAGACCTGGCTCAGGCATGGCTTGCGCGCGGCGGGGCGCATCCGGCCGATCATTGCGCCGCAGTCGCGCTGATTTCGCTTGGCAAATACCAGGAGGGCGCGACCCGCCTCCAGGCGTTGGCCCAGGCGATGATCTGAAGGCGCCGGCGGGACTACGGGCCGATGTGCTCGACCAGGCCGGGCAGGCTTGGCTGTTGGCCGGCGACCCGGTCCGGGCGTATGCCGCCGAGGGCCAAGCTGTATCGCTGCAGCCCAGCGATCCTGATCTGCTGATCGACCGCGCCGAAGCGGCGGCCTCGGCCGGCTATCTCGATCAGGCCGTCGCCGATCTCGATCGTGTGCTGAAGACCCACCCCGACCGGGTCGATGCGCTGATCTACCGCGCCTCGGCCTATCGCGCCCTCGACCGCCTCGACCCGGCGCGCGCCGATATCGATAAGGCGCTGGCCCGGGCGCCACATTCGGCAGCGGCATTGCTCGAACGCGGCAATATCCGCCGCCTCGAAGGTGACGCCACCGGCGCTCGCGGCGATTGGGAAGAGGTCGGCCACATCGCCCCGGGCAGCCCCGCGGATATGGCCGCACGGGCCAATCTCGAGCATCTGGCGTCCGGCAACGGCGCCGTCCCGCCGGCCACGCCGATCGGCAAGCCGCCACCGCAATGAGCGGCGGGCGATTCCGGGATCGCGGTCTGCGGCGCCGCAGCGTTCTCAGCGGCGGCGCTGGCCGGGCTCGGCGGCATCGCCGCGTCGCTCGCATCTTCCTCCGTTCACGCAGAGCAAACGGAGGCACTGAACCGCTTGGCGGCACAAAAGGGGCTCCGCTACGGAACCACGATCTCGGCCGCGCAGATTACCCACGACCCCGCCTTTGTCGCGCTGGTGCTGCAGCAGGCCGGTCTCGTCGTGCCCGAGAACGATATGAAATGGCTCGACATGAACCGCGGCGCCCCGGGAGACGACGATTATGGCCCGGCCGATACGGTCGCCGGTTTCGCGGTCGAGGGCGGGCTCGCGCTGCGCGGCCACAATATGCTGTGGTATTTCCGCACGCCGCATTGGTTTTTCACCTTGCCGAATCGGGCCGCGCAACAGCGGGCGGTCGTCGACCGGATCAAAGCGCTCGCCGGACGCTATCGCGGCATCATTCACAGCTGGGACGTGGTCAACGAGCCGATCGAGCCCAAGGACGGCCGGCCGGACGGGCTGCGCAAGGCCGTGTTCCTCGACGCGCTCGGGCCCGAATATCTCGACCTCGCCTACCGCACTGCGCGCGAAACCGACCCGAAGGCGCGCCTCGTCGTCAACGAATACGATGTCGAACTCGACTCACCCGAGCACGAAGCCCGCCGCACCGTCCTGCTCAATCTGCTGCGGCGGATGCAGCGGGCGGGAACGCCGGTCGACGCGGTCGGCATTCAGGCGCATCTGACGGCGGTCGGCGGGCCGCCGTTTTCGCCGGCGGTGCTGCGACGATTTCTGGCCGACATCGCCGGTCTCGGCCTGACGATCCAGATCACCGAGCTCGACGTCACCGACGCGCAAGCGCCTGCCGACATCGCGGTCCGCGACCAGCTGATCGCCGACGCCTATCGGCGGTTTCTCGACGCCGCACTCGACGAGCCGGCGGTCAAGATGGTCGTGACCTGGGGCTTGTCGGACCGCCACAGCTGGATCGTGCGCCGCGAGACCAACCAGGCGAAATGGCGCAAGGACGGCCTGCCTTCCCGCCCGCTGCCGTTCGACGCCGATCTGCGACCCACGCCGGCCTTCACGGCCATGGCCGATGCCTTCACCCACGCCCCCGCGCGCACCCCCGGCTAGGGGCTTGGCGTTCCTCAGAAGGTCGCGCGGATGCCGACGGTGACGGCGATCGGGGCGGCCGGGCTGTAGCTGCGCGGGTTGCTGGCGCCCGGCGCCTGAACGATCGGAATCGCGACGAGGTCGGCGAAAACGTGCCGTAGGTGTAGTACGTCGCATTCGAAAGCATTTTCGATCAGCGCGAAGAGCTGAAAGTTCTTCGTGACCTGATAGCTCGTATGCAGGTTCGAGCACTAAATAGGGCGGAGTCTGCGGCGTCAGATTGGCCTCGTCGCCAAACAGGATATTGGCCGGCAGCGTAGATCGCAGTGCCGCCGACCGTCCAGGCGTCGGTCAGTTTGTAGTCGACGCCGAGCTTTGAGCTGATTGGCCGGGATGCCGGGCAGCCGGTCGCCCGGCTGGATCTGAATATTGCCGTTGGCGTCGGCGGCGGGATTGTTCTCGCTCGATTCGGTGAACCCGGTCTGAAACGTGGCATCGATATAAGAATAGCCGAGCCAGGCGAGGAGCCTGTCGGTTTTCAGCTGAAGGTTCAGATCGACGCCCTGCCGCAGGGTCGAGCCGACATTCTGAAAAAAGGCTCGGCCCTGGATCGGGCTGTTGACGAACAGGATGTCGTTGTCGAGCGTGGTGTGGAAAAAGGCGAGGTCCGCGACTCAGCGTCGCCTCGGCGAAGGGATGAACCCGGCCGCGCAACCCGGCTTCGACGGTATGCGCGACGACCTGTTGCAAATTAGGGTCGCCGACAAAAAAATTGGCGAGGCTGCACGGGCTGCTGGCGCTGGCGCAGGTCAATTCGGCCGGCGTCGGCGCACGGTTCGGCAATCGCATAGCTGGCATAGACGCTCGCATCGGGCAGGAATTTCCAAGTCAGGCCGCCCGACGGGTTGAAATGGCCATAGCTGTGGTCGCCGGTGAGCGCAGTCGCCGATCTGGTCGCTGAGATTGATTTGGGCGAAATTGTAGCGCCCCGAGATATTGGCCGTGAGCGCGGGCGTGATGTCGAAGGTGTCGGTGAAAAACGCGCCGTAATAGGCGTTGGACCGCCGACTCGCACCGGGGCGATCGACCCGTCGGCCTGGTCGATCGTGACGCCCGGCCCGGCAAAAACGCGGTCTTCGAGCGACAAGCCGCCGATCTGGCTGCTGGCCCCGAACAAGGTTTGCCCGCCGTCGAAGCTGACGCCGGCGATGAACTGGTTGGGGTGCCCGAACAGCGGTGTCGCGATTGGTCGCCTGCAGCGCGGCGCCGTAGCCATTGGTGTTGGTCGATTGCAGGTCGAGCTCGGAATAGGGGCCGCCATTTAGAAAATCTGGGATCGGGTTGCCGTTGCGGTCGGTGGCAAAGACGCCTGGGCTCTCGCACAGAAAGCCCGAGCCGTCGTCGCAGGGCGTCACGTCCGGGAACATTGCCGTTGACGACCTTTTGCAGCAGGTAATCGTAGATAGAAATTGCCCTGCAGCGATGTATTGTCGGAGATCTCGATAATTGGCGTTCAGATTGACCTGGGTATAATTGTTGGTGATCAAATTGGGCGCGGTGAATTGTGCGGCGGGATCGACCGCCAGCAGCTCGACCGGCGAGGTTCCGGGGCCGTTGAGCCGATTGTTGGCGGCGATGACATTGACGTGGACTTCGCCGCGCTCGCCGCGCCAGCCGATATCGCCGTAAAGATTGGCGAGATCGGAGGATTGCAGATCGCGCCAGCCGCCCTCGTGCAATCCGCTGGCGGCGATATAGGCGGCGATATTGCCGGTCTGCATGCCGTATTGCAGCTCGCCCTGGTATTTGCCGAACGAGCCGCCGAGTGCATCGACCTCGGTGCCGTGATAGCTGAACCCATTCTTCATCTGCACCGACGAGCGCCCCGCCGAGCGCGTTGAGCCCGAACACCGGGTTCGAACCGACGAGGTCCATGCGGTCGATCGCGAGGTCCGGGATCAGATCCCAATTGACGGTGTCGCCAAAGGGCTGGTTGAAGCGCGCGCCGTTGATATAGACCGCGAGCCCCTGCGGGTTGCCCTGCAGCGGTGAGGCCTGGAAGCCGTGATAGAACAGGCTGGGCTGAAACGGATTGCCGGCGGCGGCGTCGAGGGTGACACCCGGAACCTGTTCGTTGAGCGCACGCAGCGCATCGGCGTTGCCGTCGCGGGTGATGTCCTGCTGGGTCAGCACCTGGGTCTGCGCCGGCACCTTATTGCGATCGACCCCTGACCCGAGCAGCGGTGTCGCGGCAACCACCTCGATCGTTGGCAGGGTGATGGGAGCTGCCGCCGTTAGGCCGGTCGAATAGTCCTGCGCGGCGGCGGCGGCGGGCAGCAGCACCAGCATCAGTGCCACCAAAATCCACCTTTGATGAGCCATCTCCTCCTCGCGTCATCGCTCTGCGGCGATTGTTCTCCAGCAAAGGCTCATTAAGACGCAGATCCTGCCACGGCGCTTTCCCGATTTACTCAGGAGAATTTCCCGATAAGCTCCGGAGAACTTCCCGCTCGGCAAAGCTGGGCGTTTAGATCCGCGGCGCGGGCTTGGGGCATGACTGTCCTATCTCTACGAAAGAGGGGCGGCAATGAAGCTCTACGGTTTTTTCCGCTCATCGGCGGCGTTCCGCGTCCGCATTGCCCTCAATCTGAAGGAGCTCGCCTACGACGGCGTTTCGATCCATCTGCGGCGCAACGATCAGGCCAAGCCCGATTACCGCGAGGTCAACCCGCAGGGTCTGGTGCCGGCGCTCGAGATCGACGGCCACACCCTGATCCAGTCGCTGGCGATCATCGAATATCTCGACGAGACCCATCCCGACCCGCCGCTGCTGCCGCAGGCCCCGGCGGACCGGGCGCGGGTGCGGGCACTGGCCGACATCGTCGCCTGCGACATCCATCCGATCAACAATCTGCGGGTGCTGCGCTATCTGACCCATGCCTTCGGCCGCGGCGAGAGCGACATCGCCGTCTGGTACAATCATTGGATCGACGCCGGGTTTCAGGCGCTTGGAAGCGCTGCTCGCCGAGATCCGCGCACCGGGCTCTTCTGCCACGGCGACCGGCCCGGGCCTCGCCGACGTCGCGCTCGTCCCGCAGGTCGTCAATGCCGAGCGCTACAAGCTCGACATGGCGCCCTATCCGACGATCGCCCGGATCTTCGAGAGCTGCATGACGCTGCGCGCCGTTCCAGGCCGCCCACCCGGACAATCAGCCCGACCGCGAACCCTGACCGGCTATTCGCTTGCGCGCGTCGGCGACCATCGTCTTCAGCGCGTCGAGGTCGACCGCGCCCGGAACGACGTTGTCGCCGATGATAAAGGCCGGCGTGCCGTGGATATCGAGCGCGTCGGCGAGCTCCATATTGGCCTTGATCGCCTGTGCGATCTCCGGCGATGCCATGTCGCGCTTGAGCTTGGTCGACATCGAGCCCGACCGAGCCGGCCACCTGATAGACCGTGTCGTCGGTGATCTTGCCGCGGGCCGCCATCATCGCCGCGTGAAAGGCGTCGTATTTACCCTGACGCTGGGCGGCGAGCGCGGCATGCGCGGCGGTCACCGACACCGGCCCGAGGATCGGGAATTCCTTGTAGACGAGGCGCAGCTTCGGGTCCTGTTTCAGCAGCAATTCGAGCGATGGCTCGACCTGTTTGCAATAGGGGCAGCGGTAGTCGAAGAACTCGACGATCGCGACATCGCCTTTGCGGATTGCCGGCCGACCGGGCGTCGCCGGGTCGTCGAAGACCTCGCGTCGGTGCTGCGCCACGGCTTGCGAGGCCTTGGCGTCGTTGTCGCGGTGAGCTTGTCCTCGGCCTGCCCGCAGCGCAGCGATCAGCACATCGGGATGCTGCATCAGATAATCGTGGATGATCGACTCGATCTGCTTGGCGCTGCGTCGGATTGATCTCGGCCGCTCGGACCGACGCCGGCCGGCGCTACGCCGCAACAGAGCAACGCAGGCGAGCGCCAAGATCAGGGCAAATCGCGCGCGAACCAGCATCAACGGAGCTCCTTTGTTGAAGACACGGAGTGACCGGCGAGAACGCCGTTCCGCAGCTCAGTCGGAATCGTCGAGTTCCTTGGCTTCGCGTGCGGATCTCCTGGGCGCGCGCGTAGGCGGCGCTGTTTTTCGGCAGCAGGTGCTCGGCGCGGCCGGCCTGCTGCACTGCGTTCTTTTTGTTGTCGGCGGCGAGCCCCTCCTCGGCCAGAGACAGCGCCGCCATGCCGATCTGGTTGTCGCGGCCATAGGCGGTCGCGAGCATATGCCAGGCGTCGACTTCCTTGTCCTCGGTCCGCAGCGCGTCGCTGAGATAGGCGATCGCGCGCTTGTTTTGCGCCGGGATCGTTGTTCTCGATATAGACCTGCGCCAGACTCGATGCGCAGCAGCGGCGCATTGGGATCGAGCCGCACCGCCTCCTCGTAGGGCTGGACCGCTTCCTTGATATGGCCGTTCTCGAACAGCATCTGCCCCTTGAGCTCGCGAAAATAGGGATCGCGCGGATAGTCGCGGATCAGCCCGTCGATCGTCGGCAGCGCCTTGTCGAGATCCGGAATGCGGTAATAGGCGATGGCGCGGGCATAGCGCGCCAGAACCGACCGGTCCTGCTCCGGATATTTTGCCAAGGTCGTCGACGGCGGCTCGGTGAAGGCGGCGAGCTTGACCTTGATCGCGTCGAGCATCTCGACATAGGCCGGGCGGGTCCGGGACATTCGAATAGGGCGAGTGCTCGACATGGTCGCGGACATAGTCGATGCGCTCCTGGGTCAAGCGGGTGATCCATCAGATAGGGATCTTCGTGCTCCCGGTCAGCAGTTCTTCGCTTTGCAGTATTTCGAAAAACTGCAGCAGCCCGCGCGCCGATTGGTGGGTCGCATCGAGGATAATTCATCGCCGCATGGTCGGCGGTCGCTTCCTGGGTCACCGAGAACTCGAGAAAGGCGCGCTGCCCGACGCCCGGCCGCACCCAGCAGCGCAGCCGCCGCCGCCGCTGCCGCGCCCCGCCACCGTCGCGGCAACGCCCGCCACCATCGCGATGATCTCCTCGATGCTGGCGTTGTGCATCGCCTCGGCGCCCTTGTAGAGATGCCCGCCGGCGATATGGCCGGTCTCGTGCGAGAGGACGCCGATCAGCTGGTTGGGCGTCTTCGCGCGTGCAACACTAGACCGGAGTTGATGAAAATATTCTGACCGCCGGCGACAAACGAATTGATGCTGTCATCCGCCACCAGATAGACGTGGACGGCGTCCGGGTCGAGCCCGGCCACCTTCCAGATCGGCGTCATCATCGTGTGGATGTCGCCTTCGATCTCGGTGTCGCGCAACAGGCTGACGCCGTTGCCGCGCGCCGCCTTCGTGCGCGCTGGCGACAGGCCAAAGATCGAGCGCCGCGGCGACAACAGAGTGGCGGTCGTTCGGACAAAAGCGCGGAAAGCCATCGGCGCCGCCTTCAAATCGGGCGAGCTCGAACCGGTGGCGAGAGTCGAAGGCCCGCTCACGCTTCAGGTAGTAGAACTACGGCAAAGCCGCGGCAAGCAGCGCCGCAACCGGCCCTTCCCGCTACCGGGCCGATTGCTCAAGACTGGATCAGCCGCTGCCACCAGCCCCTCCGCGGGTTCGCCGGCTTCTCCGTCACCGCCTGGACGACATGGGCGGGTTCGGCTGGCAGTTCGGCGGCAAATCCGGGGGTTCGGAGCGGCTCGGGCTGCGCTGATCGCTCGTCCCGATCTGCGGCGATTGCGACTGCTCGGGTCTCGGCGGCTCGGCCGCTATCGGCGGCTGGAGCCGAGCGACTCGGCTCGCCGCCTTCGGCGGGCATTCGCCTTGCTCGGCGCAAACCGGCATGGGGGGGCGCTTTTTCGACGAATTGGATGGCCGCTGGCTCGCGCCAGCTCGGCCGCCGCGGCCGCGCCGTTATGGCTCGACACGGCTGCCTCCGCGGCGTGGCTCGCCGGCGAGTGCCGGCAGGCTGGCAGCTTCGATCTCAGTCGCGGCCGCTGCCACGACCGGATCCGTGGGAATTTCTTCGGCCACGGTGCTTCCGCTTCGACGATCGCTCTGCCCGCTCTCCGAATCTCGGATTCCGTGGGCCCGGGTTCGCCGTCATCGTCAGCTATCGCCACGATCTCGACCGTGGCGGCGGCCGGATGCAGACCATCGAGGCCGGGTCAAAGCCCTCCTCGCGCCGGACGCGGCGTCTCCCGCCGCGTCGGCCGCGCCGGTCGCCGCAGCCTTTCGACGTCTGCGTCTTGCTCGCCATTGGGCTGCCGCGCCAGCCTCGCTCGCGGTAACGCGCAACCCGCTCGCCGGCTTCGTCTTCCGACGCCTCGGCCGCGGCGCGCCGCACGGCGCCGGGCGGCGGTCGCTCAGCTTCGTCCTCGTGCCGGCGCCGGCGGCGCCGGCGGCGGCCGCGGCCGCGCTCCTCGTCGGCTTCCCGACCGGGCCGCTCGCGTCACCGGCGTCGACCGCTTCGTCGGCTTCGTCCTCCGGTTCCTCCTCGTCGATCTCCGGCGCCTGGGTCAGCGGCGCAGGGACCGCCGCCGGCGCCTCGCCCGGGTCCGTAAGCGCGCAGCCTTTCGAGGCGGAAGGCGGGCGGGATCAGCGCGTCGTCCCGCGCCACCAGCACATGGATGCCGTAGCGCGCTTCGAGCTGCGCCAACAAGTCGCGCTTGTGATTGAGGATGTAGAGCGCCACCGTCGTCGGCACATAGACGCAAACCTCGGCCGAGCGCCGCCGCATTCCCTCCTCCTCGATCGAGCGCAGCACATAGAGCGCGGTCAATTCGGTCGAGCGGATAAAGCCGGTGCCGCCGCAATGCGGACAGGGCTGGGTCGAGGCTTCGACCAACGACGGGCGCAGCCGCTGGCGCGACATTTCCAGCAGGCCGAACGGGCTGATGCGGCCGACCTGGATGCGGGCGCGGTCGTTCTTCAGCGCGTCCTTGAGCCGCCGCTCGACCGCCCCCTGGTTGCGGTGCTCCTCCATGTCGATGAAGTCGATGACGATCAGCCCGGCAAGGTCGCGCAGCCGCAACTGGCGCGCGATCTCTTCGGCCGCTTCGAGATTGGTGCGCAGCGCCGTCTCCTCGATGTTGCGCTCGCGCGTCGAGCGGCCGGAATTGACGTCGATCGCGACCAGCGCCTCGGTCTGGTTGATCACGACGTAGCCGCCGGAGCGCAGCTGGACGATCGGCGAATGGATCGCGTCGATCTGGCTCTCGACCTGGAAGCGGTGCAACAGCCCGATCTGCGGGTCGCGATAGGGCTGCACCCGCTTGGCATGGCTCGGCATCAGCATCTTCATGAATGCCTTTGCCGTGCGGTAGCCTTCCTCGCCTTCGACCAGCACCTCGTCGATGTCGCGCGTGTAGAGGTCGCGGATCGACCGCTTGATCAGATTGCCTTCCTCGTAGATCAAGGCCGGCGCGGTCGAGCTGCAGCGTCAGCTCGCGGATCTCGTTCCACAGCCGCAACAGGTATTCGTAGTCGCGCTTGATCTCGGCTTTCGAGCGCTCGGCGCCGGCGGTGCGCACGATCACCCCCATGCCTTCGGGGATGTCGAGCTCCTCGAGGATCTCCTTCAGCCGCCGGCGGTCGCTGATGCTGGTGATCTTGCGCGACACGCCGCCGCCGCGCGCGGTGTTCGGCATCAGCACGCAATAGCGGCCGGCGAGCGACAGATAGGTCGTCAGCGCCGCGCCCTTGTTGCCGCGCTCCTCCTTGGTGACCTGGACCAGCATGATCTGCCGGCGCTTGATCACCTCCTGGATCTTGTAATGCCGCGGGGCGCGCGAGCGCTGGCGCTCGGCCTCTTCGAACTCGTCCCCGCCGAGGGTTTCGATCACTTCCGCTTCGCCGCTTCTCGATCGCCCGAATCGCGCGCCTCAGGCGCAGGCGGAGTCTCTAAGGCGTCCTCGGTTGAACGGTGGGTTCTCTTCGGTCGTGGGAACCCCTCCTCGGCTGTGGGTGGGTTCTCCTCGGTTGTCAGGAAACGCCTCCTCGGCTGCGAGTGAGGTCTCCTTCGCCGCTGGTAAAGTCAGCGCGGTGGCGTGCGTCGCCTCGTCGAGGGCCGAGATTGCCAACGGGGCAGCCTCACTGCCCTGGTCACCGTCGGCGACCGCGCCCGGGTCGAGCGGCGATGCCGTTGCCTCCGCCCATTGCAACTCGTCAGAGGTCGCGTCGACCTGCTCGTCGACGTTCGTGATCGGGCTGATCTCCGTACGGCCCCCGGTCATCCAGGAAGCTTCCGAAAACGGTTCGAGGCCAGTCGGTTCGTCCTCTCCGTCCGGCGTCGCCTCCGTGACCGCGACCGGCTCCGGCAGCGCCGCCTCGAGCGGCACCCCGGCTTCATCGAAAGCTTCGCCGGCGGCCTCGGGACCTTCGGCGTCGGGGTGCCCGGACTCGCTATCACCGCCCGAGCGGTCGCCGATCGGGATCCTGAAATAATCCGGGTGGATCTCGCTAAACGCGAGAAAACCGTGCCGATTTCCGCCGTATTCGACAAACGCGGCTTGCAAAGACGGCTCGACACGCGTGACCTTAGCAAGATAGATATTTCCCTTTACCTGCTGCTTTGTCGACGACTCGAAATCGAATTCTTCGAGGCGGTTGCCGTTGACGACCACCACCCGGGTCTCTTCCGGGTGGGTGGCGTCGATGAGCATGCGCTTTGCCATTCGGGCGTAACTCCGAGGCGCGCTGCCGCGGCCGCGCGAAATTCGGCCGGCGGCGCGATCCCGTGTGCAAGGAAGCCGGCAACGCCTGAACTCATGCCGTCTTGGAACGATTGCATATCGGCCACGGCGAATCTCGTCAGGGGACGGCTTCGGGTTCCTACAATCCGCGTCGCCCCAGCGCTCTGGCCCCGCGCGGCGGCATACGCGCCGCCGATCATGCGGGCTCACATCGCGACGTCCCTGCCGGGCGCGGTGCCCGGCAGGCGGACGGCGGTTTTTCGCAAGTAACAATGTATATAGGCGGAGGCTCCGCCACAATGCTTTCGTCCGCACCCCGGCGCACCGCAGCCGCCTGCGCGCGCCGAAACAGACTTGGAATAGCTACCCCGCTGGCGCATATAAGGCGATGCCGCGCAGGACCGGGATGATCGCGGCGATCGGTGGCAACAGGAGCGTCCGCGTCTCGCCGCGCTCGAAAACATGGTCAAACTCATCCGGTTTCTTTTCGTCTGCGCGGTGATCCTGGCGATCGCCGGGTGCGGATTTGTCGGGATCACGATCTGGTATTTCGGCCGCGACCTGCCGGACTATCAGCAGCTAGCGAATTTTCAGCCGCCGATCATGACCCGGGTCCAGGCTGGGGACGGGCGGCTGCTGGCCGAATACGCGACCGAGCGCCGGGTCTTTGTGCCGATCCAGGCGATCCCCAAGCCGGTCATCGACGCCTTCATCTCCGCCGAGGATAAAAACTTTTACAGCCATCACGGGATCGACCCGCTGTCGATCTTTCGCGCCGCGATCACCGATGTCGGCCGGTTGCGAGCCAGCCGCCGCCCGATCGGGGCGTCGACGATCACCCAGCAGGTCGCCAAGAACATGCTGCTGACGAACGAGGTTTCGATCGCGCGCAAGATCAAGGAGATCCTGCTCGCCACCCGGATCGAGGCGGCGCTGCCCAAGGACCGCATCCTCGAACTCTATCTGAACGAGATCTATCTCGGCTCGGGCGCTTATGGCGTCGCGGCGGCGGCGATGACCTATTTCGACAAATCGCTCGACCAGCTGACCTTGGGCGAGGCTGCCTTCCTCGGCGGACTGCCGAAGGCGCCAAACCGCTACAACCCGGTGCGCTTGCCGGAGGCGGCGACGGCGCGCCGCGACTGGGTGCTCGACCGCATGGTCGAGGACGGCTTCGTCAGCCGCGAGGCGGCGGACGCGGCCAAGGCGGAGCCGATCGTACTGCACCACCGCCAGGAGGCCGAAGAGGTCAAGGCGCCCTATTTTGCCGAGGAGGTGCGGCGCGAGCTGCTCGCGCGGTATGGCGAGAGGGCGTTGTACGAAGCCGGCCTGTCGGTGCGCACCAGTCTCGATCCGCGTCTGCAGGCGGAGGCCGACAAGGCGCTTGCGCGACGGGCTGATCGCCTATGATCACGCGCCATGAAGGTTGGCGCGGGGCCATCGCCCATATCGACCCCGAGGGCGATTGGGCGGCGCGTTTGAGCAAGGTTCCGATCCCGGCGGTCGCGACCGATGTCGGCTGGCGTCTGGCGGTTGTGCTGCGCACCACACCGGGCGCGGCGGCGATCGGCTTTGCCGATGGCGACACCGGGCAGATCCCGTTTTCGCAGATGCGCTGGGCCCGGCCGCGCTATGCCGATGGCAGCCTCGGCCCGTTCCCGCGCGGCGCCGGCGACGTCGTCAAGCCCGGCGATGTGGTGATGGTGGCGCCGGTCGCTGCCGTGCCGGCCAAGGGCGATGTCGGCAAGCGACGCCGACACCAAGGACCGGCAAGACCGCGGTCGTGACAGCCGGCGAGGCGAAGCCGGCTTTCACCCTGTGCCAGGTGCCGGAAGTGTCGGGCGCGCTCGTCGTGATGGATCCGCATACCGGCCGCGTGCTGGCGATCAGCGGCGGGTTCAGCTTTGCGATCAGCCAGTTCGACCGGGCGACCCAGGCCTATCGGCAGACCGGGTCGGCGATCAAGCCGTTCGTCTTTCTGACCGCCCTCGACCACGGCTTCACGCCGTCGACCATGGTCAGCGACGCGCCGATCTCGCTGCCCCAAGGCGCCCGGGCTGCCGATGTGGTCGCCGACCAATTATGAGGCCGATCGTTTCCGCGGACCGACCCCGCTGCGCATCGGGCTCGAGCAGTCGATCGACACGCTGACGGTGCGGCTCGCCACGATGATCGGCATGGATCCGATCGCCGAGACGATCGAGCGCTTTGGCATCCTGGACCACGTGCCGCACGAATATTCGATCACGCTCGGCTCCGGCGAGACAACCCCGCTGCGGCTGACCGCCGCCTATGCGATGATGGTCAACGGCGGCAAGCGCATCACCCCGACCCTGATCGACCGCGTCCAGGACCGCAACGGCAAGACCATCTTTCGCGCCGACGATCGCCCTTGCGACGGCTGCACCGATGTCGACTGGCACCACCAGCCGGTGCCGGTCATCCCCGATACGCGCGAGCAGGTGGCGGACCCCGGCTCGGCCTATCAGGTCGTCACGATGATGGAGGGCGTGGTGCAGCGCGGCACCGGCGACGCGGTCAAGGCGGTCGGCCAGCCGATCGCCGGCAAGACCGGGACCACCAACGATTTCCGCGACGCCTGGTTCGAAGGCTTCACCCCCGACCTCGCCGCCGGCGTCTATGTCGGCTATGACCAGCCGGACAGCCTCGGCAAGGACGAGACCGGCGGTCATGTCGCCGCGCCGATCTTTCGCGATTTCATGATCGCCGCGCTCAAGAACACGCCGGCGACCGATTTCCGCATCCCGCCGGGCATGCGGCTTTACCGGGTCAGCGCCGCCACCGGCCTGCCGATCTCCGGCGACGAGCCGGCGATCTACGAGGCCTACAAGCCCGGGACCGAGCCGGGCGCAACCCTGATCTCAGCCGCGCGCGGGAGATGGCGAGGATGGCGCGCCGGCTGACGCAACCGCAGCTGCCGATGGCGGCGACGAGGCTGCCGCCACCCGCTCCCGCCGGCGCCACGCCGGACAGTGGCAGTGCGATGCTGCCGGCGCGCGGCGCTCCCGCCAGCGGCACCGGCGGTCTATATTAACAGCACCGAAATCAGACGGACGGAGCGAGGCATGCGCGCCGAAATCGAGGCGGCGGCCGGCGACATCAGAAAGTCGCTGGCGCTGCTGAGGAGGCATCTTTGACTGGGATACAGCAACCCGGCGTCTCGCCGAGCTGAACGCCGAGGTCGAAAACCCGCGCCTGTGGGACGACCCGGCCGCCGCGCAGAAGCTGCTGCGCGAGCGCACCCGGCTCGACCAGGCGATCGCCGGCTACCGGCGCATCGAGCGCGAGGTCGACGACGCGCTCGAGCTGATCGAGCTGGGCGAAGCCGAGGGCGAGGCGCAGATCGTCGCCGAAGCCGAGGCGGCGCTCGAAAAGCTGCGCGCCGAGGCAGCACGGCGCGAGCTCGAAAGCCTGCTGTCGGGCGAGGCCGACGGCAACGATTGCTATCTCGAAGTCCATGCCGGCGCCGGCGGCACCGAGGCGCAGGATTGGGCCGAGATGCTGCTGCGCATGTATGTGCGCTGGGCCGAGGCGCACGGCTACAAGGCCGAATGGCTCGAAGAGAGCGGCGGCGAGGAGGCCGGGCTCAAATCGGCGACAATGCGGATCTCCGGCCCCGACGCCTATGGCTGGCTCAAGACCGAGAGCGGCGTCCATCGCCTGGTGCGCATCTCGCCCTTCGATTCGAACGATCGCCGCCACACCAGTTTTGCCTCGGTCTGGGTCTATCCGGTCGTCGACGACAAGATCGAGGTCGAGATCAACGACAAGGATCTGCGCATCGACACCTATCGCTCCTCGGGCGCCGGCGGCCAGCACGTCAACAAGACCGACAGCGCGGTGCGCATCACCCATATGCCGAGCGGCATCGTCGTGCAGTGCCAGAGCGAGCGCTCGCAGCACCAGAACCGCGCCCATGCCTTCGCGATGCTGCGCGCCCGGCTCTACGAGGCCGAATTGCAGCGCCGCGAGGCGGTGACCGACGCGATGAACGCGACCAAGACCGATATCGGCTGGGGCCACCAGATCCGCTCCTACGTGCTGCAGCCCTATCAGATGGTCAAGGATCTGCGCACCGGGGTCGAGACCGCCAACACCGGCGCGGTGCTCGACGGCGACATCGACCGGTTTCTCGCCGCCGCCCTCGCCGCCCGCATCGAGGGCTCCGACGCGATCGCAACCGGCGCCTGACCAGCCCTGCGGCGGCGCCTCGCGCCGGCAAATCGGCCCGAGTCTGCGCGCATCAGCACCGGATAGGCCTTTGCCCGGTCGGCAATAAATGCGTAATCTCTGCCCTGCAGACCTCTTCGACAACCGGGCCCGGCGGCGTCTCGCGCATCGGTCGGCGTCCGCCCCAACACACGGGAGAGAAACATGGCTGAGATCGACGGCGCCACCTTGATCGCGAGGAGCCTCAAGCAGCAGGGCATCAACCACCTGTTCGGGGTCGTCGGGTTTCCCGTCGGCCCGATCGCCGCCGCGGCGCAAAAGGAAGGTGTCGCCTATATCGGCATGCGCAACGAGCAGGCCGCCTCCTATGCGGCGCGGGCGTATGGCTATCTGACCGGCCGGCCCGGCGCCTGCATCGTCGTGACCGGCCCCGGCGTCGTGCACGGTCTCGCCGGCCTTGCTGATGCGCAGCAGAATTGCTGGCCGATGATCCTGATCGGCGGCGCGTCGGAAACCTATCGCCGCGGCATGGGCGCTTTCCAGGAAGAGCGCCAGGTGCTGCTCGCCGCGCCGCTCTGCAAATTCGCCCACGCCATCGATAGCGTAAAGCGGATTCCGTATTATGTCGCGGAGGCGACCCGGAACGCGACCTATGGCCGGCCGGGCGCCGCCTATCTCGACATGCCCGACGACATCATCACCGGCAAGTGCGACGAGAAGGACGTGGTGCAGGTGCAAAAATGCCCCGACCCGCCGCGCTTCCAGGCCCCGCCGGAGAATGTCGACGCGGCGCTCAACATGCTCGAGCGGGCCGAGCGGCCGCTCGTCCTCGTCGGCAAGGGGATGGCCTGGGCCAACGCCGAAAGCGAGGTGCGCTCCTTTATCGAGAAGACGCAAGTGCCGTTCCTGCGCTCGCCGATGGGCAAGGGCGTCATGCCCGACGACCATCCGCTGTCGGTGGCGGCGGCCCGCACCTTGGCATTGCAGAACGCCGATGTCGTGTTTCTGATGGGCGCCCGCTTCAACTGGATCTTCCATTTCGGGCAGCCGCCGCGCTATGCGCCGGACGTTAAGGTCATCCAGCTCGACATCGCGCCCGAGGAGATCGGCCACAACAAGGCGACCGACGTGGCGCTGGTCGGCGACGGCAAGGCGATCATGGCGCAGATGAACGCCGCACTCGCCGGCCGCCAGTGGTTCCATCCGAAGGAATCGCCATGGCGGCAGATGATCAGCAAGAAGTCGGCCGAGAACGCGGCGCAGATCAAGCCGCAGATCGACGACGACAGCGCCCCGGCGACCTACTACCGCGCCTTCAAGGACATCGCCGCCTGGATGCCGAAGAACTCGATCCTGTCGGCCGAGGGCGCCGGCACGATGGATATCGGCCTGACGATGCTGCCGGTGTTCAGCGCCAAGGCCTGCCTCAACGCCGGCACCTACGGCACGATGGGCCTCGGCCTTGGCCAGGCGATCGCGGCCGCCATCGTGCACCCGGACCGTCCGGTCATCCACCTGTCGGGCGACTCGGCGATCGGTTTCTCCGGCATGGAGATGGAGACGCTGTGCCGCTACAACCTGCCGGTCAAGATCGTCGTGCTCAACAATGGCGGCATCGGCCCCGGCATGCCGGAGATCCCGGAAAACCCGATGTTCAACATGCGGCCCAACTCGCTGATCTACGGCGCGCGCTACGACAAGGTCATGGAAGCCTTTGGCGGCAAGGGCTTCTTTGTCGAGGACCCGAAGGACATCCGAAGGGCGCGCTCGACGAGGCGATGAACCACCGCGGCCCGGCCCTGGTCAACATCGTGCTCAGCCAAGGCTCGGCCAGGAAGCCGCAGGCGTTCCGCTGGCACAGCTGAGCGACTAACGCGTCACGCACGGGGCCGTCCGGCAAGGGGCGGTCCCGGCGCCGCAAGCACAAGCGAATGGCCTATCAGACCTACCGGGTCGAGATCACCCGCGACGAGACGCGCCCTTCCGGCAGCGTGACCATCGAGATCACCGCCTATATCGACCGCATGCCGGAGACCAACGAGGCGACGATTGGGTGGTTGAGCCGAGCCTCGCGCGGGGTATGGAACAGCCGGCTGCAATATTCCGGCGATTTCGAAACCTTGGCGGCGGCGCTGGCGGCGATCGATGCCGCCTATCCGGAGGCCACGTCGATCCGCTGCTACGAATATTCGGTCGACAACGAATACCCGGTCGAGGCCGCCTTGCTGGTGCGCTCGCAAGGCAAATGGCAGCCGACCGGCGATACCTCCCACTGAACGCACGTGAGGGCAGGACGGGCTCGGGGACCCGACAAGGCGCTTAAATACGCGGCGCTGGTCATTGTCGCAGGAGTGTTGGCCACCACCCTGGCGCAGCCCCAGGTTCTGGCGCGCCTGCCATTGCAAAATCTGCTCAAGAACGAGTTGCACGTCGACCGAACCGCCAATGCCGCGTTCTTTTTCTGGGCAGGCCTGGCGTGGTACTTGAAGCCGTTCGCCGGCATCTTGACCGACGCTTTCCCGCTCTTCGGCAGCCGGCGCAAGAGCTACATCCTGATCAGCGCAACCCTGGCGGCGCTGTCATGGCTGGCGTTGATCGTCACGCCCCACGACTATCGCAAGCTGCTGTTCGTCGTGATCGTGATCAACACGTTCATGGTGGTCGCGAGCACGGTGGTCGGCGGCTACATGGTCGAAACCGCGCAGGCCAATTCCGGCTCGGGCCGGCTTACCGCGATCCGCCAGTTCGTCCAGCAGGCCTGTCTGATCGTCAACGGTCCGGCGGCCGGATATCTTGCCAGCATCGCCTTCGGCTGGACCGCCGCGGCCTGCGGCGGCGTCATGTTCCTGCTGGTGCCGGCGACCATCCTGTTTCTGCATGAACAGCGCAAACGGTCGGATTCGCGCCAGATCCTGGCCAACGCCCGCAAACAGCTCGTCAACATCGCGACCGCCCGGACGATGTGGGCAGCCGCCGGCCTGATGGCGCTGTTCTACATCGCTCCAGGCTTTGGCGACCGCGCTGTTCTACAAGCAGCAGAACGATTTGCACCTCAATACGCAGGCACAGGGCTTTCTGCAGTTGATCGCGGGCGTTTTCGGCGTGCTGGCCGCTGTCGGCTACGGATTCCTGTGCCGGCGCCTTAACCTGCGCACCCTGCTGGTCGGGTGCATGGTCGTCGCCACGGCGGCCAACCTCGGCTACCTGTTTTATTCGTCGGCCGGGCGCGCCCAGGCGATCGAAGGATTGAACGGCTTCGGCTACACCCTGGCCGAACTGGCGCTGATGGACCTGGCCGTGCGCGCCACCCCCGCCGGGAGCGAGGGGTTGGGTTTCTCCTTGATGGTCAGCGTCCGCAACCTGGCCCTGTTCGGAACCGACTGGTTCGGCTCGAAACTGCTCGACCAGTACCATTTCTCCTTTAATTCGCTGGTGATCGCCAATTCCGCCACGACCCTGATCGCGGTGCCGCTGGTGTTCCTGCTTCCCCGGCTGATCGTCCGCCGCAAGGATGCCGAGCTCTATGAACCGGCTCCCGCGCCAAAAGCCGTGATGGAATGAGATGGTATACAGGCTGATCTCATGGGCCGTTCCGCGTCGGCGGCAGTACCTACATTATATCGATGGCCTTTCCAATGGCTTGCATTACAAGCTCGCGAGCGGCATCGGCCTCTTCTCGCGTCTTATAGCTAAGGGATAGGAGCAGTCTCCCGCCTAGCCCTCGGTCATCGATAATATTGAAGCCATGTCCGTACTGACCTCCGACCCCGGTGACTGTGGCCTTCACGTCATCGACTTTCCACATCACGGCACCTCATTTGGCTCTCCTCGGCTAGAGCGTTGAGCAAAAATCAGTCGCGGTTTTCGCTCCGTGGTCATCAATTCCCAATCCACGGCTACTGCCCTTACGCCTCTCGGTCTAGTAAATTGATCCTGCAACCGTCCGGTATCGGAATGGATGAAGTCCGGTCGACATTTCAATGTAGCAGGGTAAGAACTCTTCAATTCTGGGAGAGAAATTCGCGCGCAGAAAACTGCTGTCACTGGTCTGGAGGATGCAGGGGACATTTGCACTTGGCTCAGACCGGGACCATCCTTCAGCATAACTCGGAAGCCGGAGAACACAGTCCTTGCCGAAGGAGATTACGTTCTCTTGCCTTCCCTGCAACAGATGTGGCCCGTTCAGGGAGCGGGGAAACGCGGGGCCGAATGGCACTATCAGTTTCTCGCCATTTTGAGTGGGATCTTCTGCTTTCAATGCCACACACGAGCCGTTGTCGTGAAAATAGATGAACAGGTCTCCGGGTGAAAGCTCCTCGAACTCGCATAATCGCAATTTGGGTTCGATTTTCAACGCCACTCCCCGAAAATCACCTATTGCAAATGGAACACCAGTCGTCGCCACAAATACTCCGCTGCTTCGGGGCTATGAAGGCAATTCAAATTAAGACCGTGGGTTACTCCGCCGAATGTGAGCGAACTCATATGAGCGGAAAGAACTAGATCTCCTTCGTCTTCGGACACAGACAGCATCTCGTTAAAGGCGTTACTTCGACCTCCCCAGTCATTTCCCTCATAGTATGCAATGCCCTCACCCAGCTGCTTGGCAATCCAAACTCTGCACCGGCAAAGGCTGTTGCCGTTTATGAAAATTTCAGCAGCGAACTCCGATGTAGTCTCGCGGGAGAAGTCGTAGTCAACCTCCCTATTTTGTTCGGACATTGCGGCTAGACCGCGTTCGAAATAGCCTGCGATTACACCGAATGACAGTCTGAGGAACTTGCGTTTGTCAAGATCTGTGTGGTAAGCGCGAAGTGTAGGGACGTACGGTCTTGCACCTTGTACTTCGGAGGCTAGCACTAAGCCCGGAAATTGTGGGCGTTCGTGTTTTCCTTTCGTGGGCCCAGGGTACCGTGGCCGTTGTTCAGGCTTCCCTCGTTTCCCGCGCACGCCAGCAAGTAGCCGCGCTTCTGCGGTCGACTTGTCGAGGCCGACGATGTCGATATGGATAAGCGCCTTCCACAGCCCATCGAGCGGGCACGCACGAACGCGAACTGGCATTAATCGTCGTTTCAGGCCGTCCGGATCCGCAGCAAAGGCGGCTGCCCATTCCGGCGCCGCAAATCGCGAAGTGAGATAATCTGGGGACAATACAGCCAGGGTGCGGGCTGCTTCGGTCGCCGCTCGCTGCATCTCAAGGACGAAATTGCCACCCGCTCCGAAATCCCAAGCTTGCACCGTTACTGAAAAATCGGCCTCCTCAAGAATCCAGCTTATCCATTCGGCCCAAGCCTCATCGGGCCTCGTATAACTCACGAAAAAGTCACTCATCTGAGGTTCCCGGCGGAACTGGTAATACGTGGTCCCGCTCGGAAAGCTACCGAACTTTCCGCGCCGATTTGCTCTTCGATGCGCTCCGGCGCGCCTGAGCCAAATCAGAGCCGGCCACAGATTTCTGTGCCGGCGTGCTCTTGAGGTTACGAAGTTGCTTGCTAGCGAGGGAGGCGTCTCTCTTGCTCGTGGCCATCAAAATCTCCGTTGAACGTACCGCAATTTGCGGTGAGTTTTCCCTGGGGATCAATATATAGCGGGATGGCCTGCGCGACAACCAGAATGCGTTCCAGCCCGTAGGGCAGGGTTGAGCGAGCGCGTAGGATGGGTTGAGCCGCGAAACCCATCAAAGGGCCGGCTTCATCGTTCGGCCGCTCACCTGTGGTGCTGCGGAGGCCCCGCCTGCGGGCCCATGCGGCGGCGGTTATGCTCGATCGCGAAGATGTCGCTATAGAGGGTCGCGGTCCATTGCTTGCCCTCCATTGTCATTTCGAGATAACGCAGAGCGTCGCCGATATAGCGCTCGACCTTGCTCCAGTAGAATTGCGGGTAGAGTTCGACCATATCGGCGGGACTATTATAGCCAAGCTTCTCGTGAATGCCGGTTTCGACGAATTCGTGGTAAAGCGCGTTCAGCTTGCGCGGGTATAGCGGATCGCCCAATTGACCGATTATATCGCCGGCCCTGACCAGGCCTGCTTCCGTATCGGTTGCGGCGTGGTCTTCATCGTCCGGCACCGGGAAACGGGTGAGTTCGATCGCCGCGGCGATGCGCTCCTCGTCTACGTAAGCGACGGGCGCGAAGCGCTCGCGGACAAAAATCTTTCCCCGTTCGACGTGATAGGGCGCGAGGTAGGCGTCGGAGCCTCCGCGCGGGGGCGTCACCGTGTTGCCGGCGGCGTCGATGACAAAATGCTCGGCCGTGTCGCCGGGGCAAATGCCGCGCACATAGCCGATGTCGTGGTTCAGCGCGGCAAGAATGGTGTGTCCCCAATCGCTCGGCGTGACGGTCCGCTCGAGGCGTCGGCCGCGCAAAATGTCCTGGACGCAAAGGGTGACCAGGGCCGTGTGTTCGCAATCGTGATAGAGCGCATCGCTGCTCGCGATGCGCTCGATGACGAGCCGGGCGGCTTCGTCCAGGCCGTGGGCGATGTGTGGCTCTTGGTCGCCATAGATCCTGCGGTAGGTCTCGGCCAGGTTTCGGCCCAATGCATCCGCTAGAAGGCTCGTGGGGTTCAACATCATCGCCTCGTAATAAGCCGACCGGCTTGACTTAATATGGCACATTCACAGGGATCGCCGGCACGCGTCGCTATTTGGCCATCTTGATGTGGACCGCAAGGCCGGCGCGGCGGAGAGCGCCACCGGGGGTATCGGGAGGGAGCAATGAGTAAGGACGAAACAGGGGAGGCGAGGGGCCCCGCAGACGCATTGGACCCGGGGCGGGGTCGATCCGCGACCGCGAGGCGCGAAGGGGCCGTGGCCGTCGCCGCGCTGGCTTTGGGAGCGGTGGCGCTGGGCGCGCTGGCGGTGGGCGCCATGGTCATCGGCAGGTTGGCCGTCGGCCAGCCTGCTCTCGGGCGAATGAGGCTGCGCAGTGGCCAAGTGCGCGAACTCAGGATTGCGAGGCTGACCGTTGGGGAGCTGCGAGTGGAGCGGGTACCGGGGCCCAAGACACCGTAAAATTGCCCAATTCGCCTGTTATGCAGACAGGTCGCTGCATCAGACGCGCCGCTATCGGATGAGGGAATTCTCTCATCAGGCCAACCCAACCCCCGCCGAGGAGCTTCGACCGGGAAGTGCGAATTTTGCTGCTGATTCGCTGCGGATGCAGGCACGAAATGTGAGCGATTGCATCCTATGATGTCCGGAATTGCGGCGCGGCTGCGCTCCTCGTTGCCGCAACGGCTACCGCGGCCAATGCCGGTGGTTTGCTTTGTTTGTCAGCGAGAGCAGCGGCGGCCCGAGCTTCGTAATCGGTAGCCGTTGCGTCGCGGCGCCTCCCATGGTTCCGCTGTTGACTTCGCGCCGCAATCTCAGGCACCGATCGGGCGAGAATGCCACGTCAGGGAGGAGATCATGGCTTCACCGAAGAAGCTGTCGCATATCGTGTTGCAGACCAATCGCCGGCGCGAGATGATCGATTGGTATTGCACGGTGCTCGGAGCCGAAATTCTTTACGAAGCCGAGCGCATCTCATTCATCAGCTACGACGACGAGCACCATCGGGTCGCCTTTCTCGACCCTGGGCCGTTGGCCGAACGCGAACCCGACGGGCCGAAAGCCGGGAAGGAAGCGGGTCTGCATCACGTCGCGTTCACGTTTGCCGGCCTCGACGATTTGACCGGCAACTATCTGCGGCTCAAGGCCATCGGCATCAGCCCGCACCGCTGCGTCAACCACGGTGTCACGACCTCGATGTACTATTACGACCCCGACCACAACCAGGTCGAGCTGCTGGTCGACAATTTTGCGACTGCGGCCGAAGGCCAGGCCTATATGCGCAGCCGCTCGGCCACTGACAAAAACCCGGTCGGCATCGTCTACGACCCCGAAGAGTTGGTCGGCCGCGTCCGCGCCGGCCTGCGCGTCGAGGAACTTGCATCGATCAACTGAAAGAATACGGCCCCGCGTCAAGGAGGATAGGATGGCGATATTCACGCATGTCACGGTCGGAACGAATGACCTTGCCAAGTCACGCGCGTTTTATGACAGCGTGCTGGCGCCGCTCGGGCTGAAGCGCCTGAACGATCTGGGCGAGAACGGGTCGATCTGGGGAGTGAGCGATCCGGAATTTTTCGTGCTGAAGCCGGCTAATGGACAACCTGCGAGCCATGCCAACGGCGGCACGATCAGCTTTGTCGCACCCAGCCGCGCCGCGGTCGCGGCCTTCCATCGGGCCGCTCTCGCCGCTGGCGGCAAAGACGAAGGCGCTGTCGGACCGCGCAGCTGGAAGCCGAACGCGTATGCCGGCTACGTCCGCGACCTCGACGGCAACAAGCTCGCGGCCTACTGCTTCAAGGCGGAGTAGTCAAAGATCCTTCGGCCAGGCCCGGTCGATGACCGGGCCGGCTCGATTCCCGCTTCCGGCGGGATCGTACAACCGGCGTCGGCGATCGCGGGGGCTGACCTGCGGGCTTGCGCGGCGTAGCAAGGCGGCCATATTGGCATCCCCACTTTGTTGGAGGAGAAGATGGCCATCATCCTCTACGATCTCGCCGGCGCCGAGGCGGACCGTCGGTTCAGCCCGTTTTGCTGGCGCACCAAGATGGCGCTTGCCCATAAAGAACTTGCGGTCGAGACCATACCGTGGCGGTTTACCGAGAAGGACAAGCTGCCGCAACCCAATGGCGGACGGGTCCCGGTCATCGTCGACGGCAATCGAGTGGTGCACGATTCCTCGGCGATCGCCGCCTATCTTGAAGAACGTTATGCGGACCGGCCCTCACTCTTCGGCGGTCAGGCTGGGCGGGGGTTGACCACCTTTGTGCAGAACTGGACCGAGACGGTGGTACAACCCGGGCTGGTCGGTTTTGTTGTGTTCGACATCTATCGCCACGTCGCACCCGAGGACCGGAACTATTTCCGGCAGTCGCGCGAAGAGCGCTTCGGTCGTACACTCGAGGAGGTGGTAAAGGGCCGAGAGGCTCGGCTGCCGGCTTTTCGGGATAGCTTGGCGCCCCTGCGCCGCACCGTCGAGCGCCAGGAATTTCTAGGCGGAGCCACCCCAGCCTATGCTGATTATGTCGTCTTCGGCGCGTTTCAGTGGGCGCGCGCGATCAGCGATTTCGAACTTCTGGCCACCGACGATCCGGTCACCGCATGGCGAGGGCGTATGCTCGATGCCTTTGACGGGTTCGCACGCAAGAGCCCGGCCTACGGCGTTTGAGCCATGGCCGGGACTGCTGGGTTGGCGGCCGTCGCGCTGATTGTCCACATTCTCGCGGCCATCGTTTGGGTTGGCGGCATGTTCTTTGCCCATCAGGTGCTGCGGCCGGCCGCTGCGATGCTCGAACCGGGACCGCGCCTGATCTTGTGGTCGCGTGTGCTCGGCCGGTTCTTCTCCTGGGTCATCGCCGCGATAATACTATTGCTGCTAAGCGGCTATGCGCTGGTGTTTGGGGTCTTCGGAGGGTTCCGAGCGATCGGTCTCTATATCAACTTGATGCAAGGGCTCGGCATCCTAATGATGCTCTTGTTTCTGCACCTTTACTTCGCGCCGTGGCGCCGATTCCAGACGGCGGTGGCGCGGGAGGACTGGACCGAGGGCGGTCGCCAGCTCGGGCAAATTCGAACCATCGTGACCATCAACCTGGTTCTCGGTCTCGTGGTCGCCGCCATCGGCGGCAGCGGGCGGTATTGGGGCTAGGCTTTCATCGCGCTGCAATAGGCACGTTTTGCTTTGTGCCACTTCATTACTGTGTACCGGCACCGCGAAATCTCGCGGCGAACTGGCAGTAATGCCGAAAGCGGTCATTCCTCCCGCAGAGTCATCAACACAATCGCGGCGAGAAGGACGCCAAACGCCGCGAAGCCGGCGTCGATCTGGCCGAACGCCATGCTCAACAACGTGGTTGCCGCGGTTGCAGCGCCGATCAGAAACGGCATAGACGATCTCCCCGGTGGCTTCGGGTTGAAACTTAGTTAAAACGGATGGGGGATCGTTCTATTCCAGCTGCCCCGGTCGGAGGGATGCGATGGTAGCTATCTATGTGGCGCGCAGCGCGAAGCTCGGTCGCTGGGCATCGGATGTCGGGTTGGGCAGGCATGTCTACAAAGTCGGCGTGGCCGAAGGCGATCCGAAAGCGATCGCCGCCCAGGGCTGGGCCGGCGAAACCGATTGGACGATCGTGCGAAAACGCGAGGTCGAGGAGTTGAGCGAAGAGGAGACGCTGGCGCGTCTGGCTCGCAAGGAGAAAATGATTGATCCCGACCTTTATCCGAAACTCAAAGGCGCCATCGGGGTGTTTCGTCTAACCGCGCCGCAGGTCGAAAATCATATTCTGGTGACGCAAGCGCTGGCGGGCGATGGCGGGCGCGTGGAAATCAAGCTGAAGCCGGCGAATTTCGCCGATTACCTGATCCACAACGCACTGCGCTGAGCACCCACGTCGCGAATGTGCCTTAAGACGGAAGCGAGATTCGGCGGCCGAGCCAATGCGGTCTCGGCAAACGGGCATGCGCCGCCGCTGCCGCCGCCACTCCCGTTTGCGCTTCGCCCAGAAATGGCACGACCCTGCGCATACCGAGGTCGATCGACAGGAACATCAGCTCCTGTGTCGCCGCTCGCTCTCCGTCCGCGATACGGAACATCTCGTGCGCCAGATGCAACCGCTTGTCGTCGGCGCCGAGGATCAGGCTGACCACCCGAACCCGCTCGCCGACCAGCAGTTCCCGCTCGTATAGATTATGCGTCTCGACGACGAAAGTACCGTGGTTGGTCGCCCGTTTGTATTCCTGCCCGATGCCGATCGACTCGAACAGCAGGTCGGTGGCGTAGTCGAACAGCACCGTGTAATAGGCGAGGTTCATATGGCCGTTTATATCGATCCATTCGGCCAGCACCTCACCCTGGTAACGGTCGAAGGGCGCCGGAATGGTCATGGCGCGAAGGAACTCAGCGCAGGCTCGGCGCGTAGCCTTTGCGGGGATATTCCTCCCAATATTGGCGAAAACCGTGATGCGTTGCCTCCTGGTGCGGGTGGGCGCGCAACTTCTCGACGTCGATTTCGATGCCCAATCCGGGCGCCGTCGGCAGGTCGATCCAGCCGTCCTGGACGGTCAGCGACGACGTGGCGATTTCGCGGCACAGGTCCTGGAAGTTGACGAAATATTCGGCGATGCGGAAATTCGGGATTACCGCCGAGAGATGCACGGTCGCGGCGAGGCCCGCCAGAGTGCTGTTGTAGTTGTGCGGCGCCATTACGATCGCCTGCGGCTGAGCCATCGCGGCAATATCGAGCATCGCGGTGATCCCGCCGACGACGCAAATATCGGGATTGAGAATGTCGGCCGCGCGCTTGGCCACGCACTCGAAAAACGCCTCCTTGGTATAGATCGCCTCGCCAGTGACGATCGGGATCGGCACGGCGCGCCGCACCTCGGCGACGAGGTCGATATTCTCCGATAGGCACGGCTCCTCGTACCAGTCGATGCCGAATTCGGCGAGGCGATGACCGATGCGAATCGCGTGCGCCGGGGCGAAGCGCCGATGCGCTTCGATCAGCAGCTCGAAATCGGGGCCGAGCGCGTCGCGCATCGCGCGGACGTAATCGATCGCGAAATCCTCGTCCCGGCGATCGACAAAAGTGCGCCAGGGGCCAGGGAACGGATCGAATTTTGCGGCGGTGAAGCCCATCGCCTTGACCTTCAACCCGCACTCGACGCGTTCGTCGATGGTCGACCCGCGCGACCAGCCATTGGCGTAGACGCGGACCCGCTCGCGCGAAGCGCCGCCGATCAGATTGTAGACCGGCAAGCCCGGTGCGCTTGCCGAGAATGTCCCAGGATGCGATCTCGACCGCACTCCACGCCGAGAGCAACTCCGGCGAGCCGCGCTTGATCGCAAAATCCTCGAACATGATCTGGCCGGTGTGGCGAATGTTGAAGACGCTGCGCCCGATCAGGTGCGGCGCCATCGTCCGGATGCATTCGGCGACGACGGTTTCCTTGCCGTGCGTGACATAGGCCTCGCCCCAACCGTGAAGCCCGTCATCGGTCTCGACGCGGCAGAACAGCAGATCCTTCGAGCTGCCGGTGCCGAGGATGAAGCTCTCGATGCGCGCGATTTTCATGTCGTGCTCTCTCGCGGGGATCGTAGGCGTGAGAAGGCGCTAGCTGTGACCGATCGTAGCACCGGCCGCGATCCCGGCACCAGTACGACGGGTGTTCGTTGCCCGAGAAGGGAGTCCGGTCATAGTGTGCCCGCGATCCGCCTGGTGTCGTCCGAAGAACGGAAAACCCGATGACTGATGAAGCCTATTCTATTTCCACTGTAACCGCCGGTCATGGTGGCGAGCCGCAAGAGACGCGCCGCGACTTTCTGATCCTGGTTGCGGGCGCAGTGGGAGTGCTTGGGGCCGGGGCGGCGGCGTATACGCTGATCGATTCGATGAACCCCGCAGCCGATGTGCTCGCCGCCGGCGAACCCGTCGAAGTCGATTTGAGCAAGGTGCAGCCCGGCCAGCAGATCATCGTCCTGTGGCGCGGTAAGCCGATCTTCGTCGTCGATCGGACGCCGTCACTGCTCAAAATGTTGCAGGATCCCAAGCTGGTCGACAGACTGAGCGATCCCCGAATCCGAAGCGGACCAGCAACCCCCCTATGCCGAGAACTGGCATCGCTCGATCGACCCGAAATATGCGGTGCTGGTCGGGATCTGCACTCATCTCGGCTGCATTCCGAGCTTTTTTCCCAAGCCTGACCCGAGCAATCCGGCGCCCGATTGGCTCGGTGGGTATTTTTGCCCTTGCCATGGCTCGAAATACGATCTGGCGGGCCGCGTGTTCAAATCGGGCGTGCCCGCGCCCTACAATTTGCCGGTCCCCCCTTACCACTTTCCTGATAAATCGACCCTGCGCATCGGCGAAAACCCCCCCGGCCAGAGCTGGGATTTCAGTTCGATCGATCCAGATCTGAGCCGGCGTCATCGACCGCTTTGCGAGTTCGGCCGGGGTGGACTGCAAGCGCTTTCGCTAACTGGTCGATTCGGCGCAGCGGCGACTCGCGGTAGAATTGCAGTCGCTTCCGAGCAATTGGGGGGATTGCCATCGCGTTCGGGCCCATGCTCTGTGCTACAATAGCAATCGCGATGTCGGGCCGTCGAAGGCGGTCCGCTTGCGTGTCGTCCCTCTCGGCAGGAGTCCATCGCGATGAAGACCTTTGTGCGCTGCGGCCAGCTTTTTACCGGGGCGAGGACGATGCCCGGACCGGCCAGACCCTGGTCTTCGACGAGGAGGGCATCCTCGACTATGTCGGGGCCGAAGCAGGGAGCGCCGCGGCGCACGCGCGGCGACCGGGTGCTCGACTATTCCGGGTTGTTCGTGATGCCCGGGCTGATCGACGTGCACACCCATCTCGCCTACGGCAACGCCAAGAGCGAGGAAGACATCGACCTCTACAGCCCGCTCGAATTCCGCGCGCTGCGCGGCTTGTTTTTTGCCCAGAAGGTCGCCGCTGCCGGATTTACCGCGATCTGCTCGCCGGGCGATGCCGGGCAGATCAGCCTGTCGATCCGCAACGCGATCCGCGCCGGCCTGTTCGATGGCCCGCGGGTCATGGCGGCGGGGCGGTATCTGACGACGCATCAGGGCCTGACCGACTGGTACCCGACCTGGATCGGCGCGCCCGAAACCTCGATCGGCAAGCTGGTCACCACCAGCGCCGAGGCGGTCGAGGAGATCCGTCGCCAGGTCAAGGATGGCGTCGACTGCATCAAGATCGCGCTCGACGGCATCCAGCGCCGCGAGAATGGCGAACTGGTCGCCGCCTTCACCCAGGAAGAGACCGAGGCGATGGTCCGCGAAATCCATCGCCTCGGCAAAAAGGCGGTGGTGCATGCCCGCGGCCGCGAGGCCACGCTCTATGCGGCGCGCAGCGGCGTCGATCTGATCTTTCACGCCAACCACCTCGACGGCGAGTGCATCGCGGCGATGCTGGAGACCGGGAGTGCGATCGGCCCGACCTTGACCCATCCGCGCAACACGATCGACTTTACCCAGCCGCACGAACCCGCCTATCAGAAAGGGCGTCCCGGCCATGCCCAGCGCGAGTACGAGATCGGCTGCGCGAATTGGAAAAAGGCGCGCGCCGCCGGCGTGCCGATGATGACCGGAACCGACACCGGGCTTTGCGGTTACCCCCTATGGCGAGTGGAATGCGCGCGAGCTCGAACTGTTCGTCGAGGATCTCGGCTTCACGCCAGCCGCGGCGCTGCGCGCCGCGACCGAGGTCAATGCGCGGTTCATGACCGGAGGCGACCGCATCGGCGCGCTCGAGCCCGGCCGGTCGGCCGATTTCGTCGCGCTGGATCTCTCGCCGCTCGCCGATATCGGCGTGTTGCAGGATCCGCGGCCGCATCCGCGCCGTCCATATCGCCGGCAAGGAGATCCGCATCGCCGCTCGCGACTACGATCCGCGCCAAGTCACCGATTTCGCACTGTCCAACTGGACCGATCTCTACACCAGGGCGCGCGTCGCCGAATTGCAGGGCCAGCGCCCAAGGCTCGCCGCCGCCGAGTAAAGCGTCCAGAATCGCGGTCGGACCGCCCGGTGCGGGGGCAGCCTAGGCCAGGGCTAGCCCGAATTCAACCGTCCCCGTCGCTGGTTCCACGGCTGCTTAACGGCAATGCCAAGTAGCGGCTGGTGCCGTGCCGGTTTATCAGCATCAGCACGGTTGTTATCAGGGCTGGCCGCGGCGGCTTCAATCTTGGCAAGAGCGTCCTTGGGAGAGGCGACTGGCTGCTGGTCGATTGTCTCGATCACGTCGCCAGGCACGAGATCGAGCTGCCGCCAAGGGACTGTCGTCCCCGATGGCGGTCACGACAACGCCGCTGATATTGCCCGGAACGTGCAATCTTTGACGCTGCGTTGTGCTCAGCGGGGCGAGCTTAAGACCGGCGACCAAATCCAGCGGGGCTTTTCTGCCGAGCTTCATTTTCGCCTTGCCCGAGGCTGGCAGTTTCCGGGCCTTCCGGCATCTCACCAATTATCGGTCGCAAGGTAATTTCGCGGTCGCGCCGCCAGACGGAAACATCGGCTGATTGGCCTATCGGCATTTCGGCGACGACAAGCGGCAGATCCCGCATTCTGCTGATCTCATGACCGTTGACCGCCAGGATGACGTCACCTTGCGCGAAACCAGCGCGGGCTGCCGGTCCGTCGGCGCCAAGCCCGGCGACAAGTGCGCCTGCCGGCCTGGCTAACCCGAAGCCCTGGGCGATTGCCGGCGTCACCTCCTGGATCTGCACTCCGAGCCACCCGCGCTCTACTTTGCCGCGCTCTCTCAACTGCTCGACAACCGGCCTGGCAAGGTTCGCCGGTATGGCAAAGCCGATGCCGACTGAACCGCCGTTAGGTGAGTAGATCGCGCTGTTGATGCCGATCACTTTGCCTTCGAGGTCAAAGGTCGGCCCGCCGGAATTGCCTCGGTTGATCGATGCATCGATCTGCAGAAAATCATCGTAAGGGCCGGAGTGAATGTCGCGACCGCGGGCGGAGATGATCCCGCTGCTGACCGTGTCGTCGAGGCCAAAGGGATTGCCGATTGCCAGTACCCAGTCACCGACCCGCGCGGCGTCGCTGTCGCCCCAGCGCACATAAGGCAACGGGTCGCGAGGTGTCGACCTTAAGCAGCGCCAGATCGGTCAATGCGTCGCGTCCGACGATCCGCGCCTGATGCTGCGTCGCGTCATGAAAGTTACGGTGATGCTGTCTGCGTTCTCCAAGACATGGTAGTCGGTGACGACATAGCCGTTCGGATCGATGATAAAGCCCGAACCTAACGCCAGACCGGGAGTTTTCGGCGCGACTTTGTGCTGTTGATCGTCGAAGAAACGACGCAGTAGCTCATCGAGCGCCGAGGACGGCAGTTCCGAGGCCGTATCCCGGCTGTTGACCGGGCTAACGCCTATTGGCGGACGATTTCGTCAGCCGCCGCCTTGCTGGGTCTCTGAAGTGCCGAGACGTTGACGACCGCAGGTATTATCTCGCTTACAAGGGGCGCGAAACTGGTCATCGTCACCCTGTTCGCGTTCCATGGAAGCGCCGAGGGATCTCCGATCGAAGTGCAAGCGACTGCGCTCAGCGCTAGGCCGAGCGCGATCGCCAAGGCGGCGGCCGTGCTGAAGCGCTGCCTCAGCTCCGCGCTGGTAATGGTCGCATCGCACATGATGCTCTCCACAGATTTGCGCTACGATAGCGCGGATCACCGCAACGTGGGTTAACACCGGTAACGATCCGCCGCATTCCAGTCTCCCTGGCGGTCATGCGAGGGCGTCACCGAACAAACTCTCGAGAGCCTTGTCCGGATTTATATGGGGAATGCTTTCGACAGCGGCAGCGGGGAGACCCGCCGGCTAAAACATCGAAAAGCCCTATCAAGTTCGGCAGCGCGTCGGTCCCTGGGAAAGTCGATTTGGCGAGCGGGCTAGCGTCTCCAACTCGCCTCTAACTCGGTGGCTTCATTGCCACATCGAGCATGACGTTGGGCAGGATCTCCCGGATCGCACCACGCAACGTGGCCTCGTCTGCCGCTATTGCCGAGGCCAGTAGCCGGCGGGAGCCACGGCGCAGAATTCGAGCGGTGGCCCGCCCGTCGCGCCCGGGGCGAATTGTCGCAAAGGCGTCCGCTGGCTCGATCCGCTTTAAGATGCGCTTGAGGGCTTGGAGGCCCTCCACGGTTTCGACGTCATAAATCGGAGTCTCGGGACTTTCGGGCTCTTGCTCTTCTTCGACCGCAGCGTCGATCGCCTCGACGGGGCGGTAGCGCGCTAAGGAAAGATAGATTGCGCGGCCGGGCTCTGCGTCTACCCTTGATTGCAATTCCCAGCTTTCGCCACGAGCTGATAGCTCGGTGACGAGCGCGAATAGATCGTCGCTGTCCTCCTCGTGCGAGCAGGTCAGAAAAGCCAGGCGGCCATCGTGTTCGACCACCCTGTCATCGTCTTCGGCAAAGCCGAGTTCTGCCAGCGCGTTGTCGAGCGCGCGGCGCGAAGCGACCAGGAGCGTCGTCACATGCAATCGCCGCCCGCTCTCCGCGGGATCCTTCTCCGCCATCAACCCCTCCGCATCGGCGCGATCCGCCAGCCGGAGCAATCCTAGGCGGCGTCGGCCAAGGGCGCGACCAAAATCAGCGGCATTATACGGCCTAGTCGGGCTGACGCTCACCCGCCCGATTTAAGCGCACGTCGCGGTCGACGCCCACGCTTATCAGCAAACCGAACCCGAGCATGACCGTCAGCATCGCGGTCCCGCCATAAGAAATCAGCGGCAACGGGACACCGACAACGGGAATCAGGCCGGTCACCATTGCGATGTTGATGAACACATAGAAAAAAAAATTCGTAGTAATCCCTGCCCCCAGTAGTCTTCCAAAATGATTTCGGCTACGTAGAGCGATTGCAAAGCTATAAGCAAATATTCCACAATATAGGCCGAGCAAAGTTAGTGCGCCAAATAAACCAAATTCTTCGGCTAAAGTTGTAAAGATAAAATCAGTCTGCTTCTCTGGCAGAAAACTGAGATGGCTCTGGGTACCAAGAAGAAAACCTTTGCCAAACAGGCCGCCCGATCCCAATGCTATTTTGGATTGGAGGATGTGGTAACCGGCGCCCAAAGGATCGTTGTCAGGATCCAGAAAGGTATAGATCCGGCTTTTCTGATAATCGCGCAAGAACCGCCAAACGATCGGTACTGCCGCCGCCGCCGCCGTGCCCATCAATACGAAAAGGCGCAGGCGGACGCCGGCAAGAAAAAACATCACTGCTCCGCCCATGAGCAGCATGATCGCGGTCCCTAGGTCCGGTTGCTTGAGAACGAGTGCCACCGGAAGAAGAATCATCAGCAACGGAAGGATTAAAAAACGGATCTTTAGGTCGTCTTCGTTTCCCAGGTGATGAAAGTAGCGTGCCAACGCCAGCAACAGGGCTACGGTCATCAGTTCGGACGGCTGTAGCTGAATAATTCCAAGATCAATCCAGCGTTGTGCCCCCATACCGACAATACCACGTAAATCTACCGCAACGATTAGAAGAAAAGATATAGCATATGTCCAATAGGCAAGGCGAAACCAGTAATATACACCTAGGATCGCAGCACTCAGCATCAGGATCAGCGCGATTCCAAAACGCACCAGCTGCTTTTCACCCCAGGGTTGCATATTGCCATCGGCGGCCGAATACAATATCAAGATGCCGAGGCACGCAACCATGGTGATAAGGAGCACCAGCCCCCAACTGATGCCAAGCATCCTCTCCGCAAACTTCGGGTTGGACCGATTGAGCTCGGTATGGAGGCTGATCAACGCTTAGCCGCCGGCGGAACCGGGAATCGCGGGGGAGGGCAGGGCGGACACGGCGGATTGGGCGACCGACGGCCGGGCCGGAACCCGCCGTCCCGGGTCGCGTTGCTGTACCGCGCGCAAAATATCTCGGCAAATCGGCCCGGCAACTGCGGAACCGCCGCCGCCGTGCTCGACCACGGTCGCGCAGACGTAGCGTACCGCGCCGACCGGGGCAAACCCGACAAAGAGTGCGTGATCACGTTCCTTCCAAGGGATCTCATCGATCCGGCGCAGCCCGTGGTCGCGCTCGTACTGGGTAATCTGCCGGACTTGCGAGGTTCCGGATTTCCCGCCCATGGCGAGGCCCGGATCGGTGATCCGCGCGCCGTAAGCAGTACCGCCCGGCTCGTTGACGACCGCGTTCATCCCGTCGAGGACGAGGGCCAGCGCCTCTGGGTCAATGCCGAGTGTAGGAAAGTTCCGGGCCGGCAAATCTTCACCGTCTGGCATCACTCCGGCGCCGCGCACAAGGTGGGGCACAACCGCACGGCCGGTCGCCAAGCGTGCTACCATGGTCGCGATCTGCAGAGGCGTGGCGAGCACCGATCCCTGACCGATGCCGGCAATCAGGGTCTCCCCTTGCTGCCAGCTGGATCCGGTCGTCGCGAGCTTCCACTCGACGGTCGGGATCAACCCGGGCCGCTCGCCTGGAATGTCGATACCAAGGACGGCGCCGTAGCCAAAGCGGCGAGCCATTGCCGCGAGCCGGTCGATCCCCAGTCGTCGCGCCGTCTCGTAAAAAAAGACGTCGCAAGATTCCTTGATCGCGTTTCGAAGGTGGAGGGTACCGTGACCGCCGTGCCGCCAACAGTGAAATACGGCATTGCCTAGCTGGAGGTATCCAGGGCAAGTAATCGCGGTCTCGGGCGTCAGCACCCCCGCCGCTAACGCGCCCAGCGCAACCACCGGCTTGAACGTCGACCCCGGCGGATAGACGCCGGCGATGACCTTGTCTATCAGCGGATGTGCTGGATCGGTCGAGAGTTGCCGCCACATCGTCCGACTGAGTCCGCTGGAAAACAGTATCGGATCAAAGCTCGGGCTAGACACGAGAGCCAGCACCTCGCCGGTCACCGCGTCAAGGAGAACGCTCGAGACACTTTGCTCGCCGCTGCATCGACGGGTCACGAAATCCTGCATCGCGATGTCAAGCCCGACCACGACATCTGATCCTGGCTCGGCCTCTACTCGAGCGAGTTCTCGCACGACCCGACCAACAGCGTTTATCTCGACCTGACGGGTCCCAGCAATGCCGCGCAGTGACAGGTCTTGAGATTTTTCGATACCGCTCTTGCCGATATGGAAATCCGGCAACTCAAGCAACGGATCTCCGGTCAACTCCTGCTCAGAAGGCGCAGCGACGTAACCGACGGTATGCGCCGCTGTTCCGCCGAACGGATAATGCCGGGTAAGTCCCTGTTCAATCGAAACGCCGGGCAGTTCCGGCACGGCAACCTCGATCCGAGCCATTTCGTCCCAACTCAAATTCGCTCGGATCACGACCGGGACGAACGAGTGCTTGCGCCGGACCTCACGCAAAACCCGGTTGCGGTCCGCGGCGCCGAGTTCGATTAGCGCAGCAAGCGCGGCCAGTGTCGCAACGATGTCACCGGCCTGCTCGGCAACGATTACGAGATGGTAGTCCTGACGATTGTCGGCGAGGGGAATACCGAAGCGATCCAGTATGCGCCCGCGTGGCGGTGCTAAAAGCCGCAGACTGACGCGGTTCTCATCGGCCATCACCTTATAGCGTTCCGAGTCTACGATCTGAAGCTGGTACAGACGGGTCGAGAGCGCGGCCACAAGCAGTGCCTGGCCCCCCGCAAGGACTGCGGTGCGCCGGCTAAACCGCTTGTTGCGTTGAACTTCCCGCTGCATCGCCGCCACTCGTTGGGGCGCGTTGCCAGACCGTACGATCAGCGCGCGCCCATCAGCGCGCGCTGGGTTCGGCCCAACAAAAAGCTGGCGAAGGGGAACAGCGAGATCGTCAGCATAGCGCGAAAAATGCTGCTGCGGAATTCAACGGCCTTTGCTTCCAGCAATGAGTGCAATAGCCAAAGTGCCAACATCGCGGCGGCGGTGAGCAGAGCAAAACCACCCCACACGAAGGGAAAAGCTCGGTCCGGGAACCAGCGCCGATATCGCACCACCACCGCCCGGGCGAGGAGGAGGACGAGCGCGGTTACGCCCAGCGACCCTCCCGCCAAAAGATCATGGCTGATGCCGATTAGAAAAACTGCCGACGCTGGCAACAAGTCCGGCCGGTAGATCGTCCAGTGATAGACCGCCATTAACATAAAGGCCGGGGCCAGAGCTGCGTAAAACGGTATGTGTACCGGCTGGATCGATAGAATAGCCGCTGCTGCTGTCGTGGCGACCGGAATCAGGCGGGAGACTACACTGTCGACCTGGGGCAAGACAGGGCCGTGGGCTATTTTGAACGTCATCTCTCGCTCAATGATGCTTCGTTCCAACGCTGGGCGCCGGCGTCACCCGCCGTATGGAACGCGGGACGCCGGCGACCGGCTTGGGCAATCCGCTAGCTAGCCCGTAATCGACGATGCGCAGAAATTCGACCCGCGACAACTCGACATAGGGCTCCACCCGCGGCGCCTCGCCGTTTACTCTGGAAACTACACCAACCGGCAAATCCGGCGGAAACACGCCACCCTCGCCCGAGGTGATGATCCGATCGCCGACCCTCAGCGCGCTAGCCGGATCGAGGTACTCAAGTAGAGGGCGTTCGGAATTGTCACCGGATAAGATCGCTCGCTGTCGTGACCGCTCGACGATGACCGGGACGCGCGAGTTGAGGTCGGTGACCAGGAGGACCCGTGCCGCCCGCGTCCCGACCTCGACAACTCTGCCGACGAGGCCGGCGCCGGTGATCGCGGCCTGGCCGCGTTCGACGCCGCTGCCGCTGCCCGCATCGACCATCAGGTTGCGCGCATAGGCCCCGCCCGAATTGGCGATGACCCGAGCGGTCACATACGAGATGGCCGATTCCGGAACCAGTTTCAGCAAGCTGCGCAGCTGGGCGTTTTCGGTGGCCAGCGTCAGCGCGGCCTGCTGCCAATGAAGCAACCGGCGGTTCTCTTCCTCGAGACGGCCGTTCTCTCGATAGAGGTTGATGAGCCCATAGGCGCGGTCCATCAGGTTGTCGGCGCCGGCAATCGGGCGGGACAACGCGTCAAGAGTCGGGGCGGCGGCATCGGTAAGCGAAATTCGTAACGGGTCGAACACCACTTGGTCCAATTTGCCGACAACGATCATCATCACCGAAAGGAGAACGAGAACCGGGAACACGAGCCGCTGGAGGACGGCGCGGCGCGGCGCCGAGAGGCGGATCACACCGCCCTCGCCCGCTGGCGAGCAAGGTCGCAGCGGTATGCGCGCCTCCGCTCACAACCTTCGGGGCCCCGAACCCCTCTCAGCCGCACGGCAGTGTCCCCCGCTTGTCGCCAGCCAGATAAAGACCTTTACCAAGTATTGATCAACACCGATCTCAACGTCTTCATCTCTTCGAGCGTTCGGCCGGTTCCAAGCGCCACGCAGCTCAACGGGTCATCGGCAATCGAGACTGGGAGTCCGGTGGCGTGACGCAGCACCAGATCCAGATTGCTAAGTAGCGCACCGCCGCCAGTCAACACGATCCCCTTGTCGACGATATCGGCGGCGAGTTCGGGCGCGGTGTGCTCAAGCGCTACTTTGACGGCCTCGACGATTGATCCGACCGGTTCGGCAAGACTCTCCGAAATCTGACGTTCGCTGATCACGATTTCCTTTGGTACACCGTTCATCAGGTCGCGCCCCTTGATCTCCATTACCCGGCCCTCGCCGTCTTCCGGCATGCAAGCGGAACCGATTTCCTTTTTGATCCGCTCGGCGCTGCTTTCGCCGACCAGAAGATTATGGTTACGCCGGATGTAAGCGATGATCGACTCGTCCATTTTGTCGCCGCCGACCCGAACCGATCGGCAATAGACGATGCCGCCCAACGAAAGCACCGCCACTTCGGTCGTGCCACCGCCAACGTCGACCACCATCGAGCCGGTCGGCTCGGTGACTGGAAGGCCTGCGCCGATCGCCGCAGCCATCGGTTCCTCGATCAAGAAAACCCGCCTGGCGCCGGCACTTTCGGCGGATTCCTGAATCGCGCGCCGCTCGACTGCAGTCGAGCCTGACGGCACGCAGACGACGACCTGCGGGGTGGCGAAGCTGCGGCGGTTGTGAACCTTGCGGATGAAATGCTTGATCATTTCTTCCGTGACTTCGAAATCGGCGATCACGCCATCGCGCAATGGGCGGATCGCCTGGATGTAGCCCGGAGTGCGACCGAGCATCAGCTTCGCCTCCTCGCCGACTGCGAGCACCTGCTTCTTGCCCTTGACGCTGGCGATCGCGACCACTGACGGCTCGTTGAGGACGATGCCTCGTCCTTTCACATAGACGAGGGTGTTCGCCGTACCCAGGTCGATAGCCATATCGGCGGACAATAGGCCCAACATTCTTCCAAACATCTTGCTGCGAACCCATCGTTGCCGAGGATCAGGCGGCCGCGCTGCTGTCAATGAGCTCCCACGAACCGGATAGCTCATCCATCCGTGTCATGCCCCGGTACATGCTTGGATGCCCGCCACGTATATTCCCCCGGGGCGAGAGGGCGATCCTTGCGGATCGAGCTCTCCTTTGCAAGCGGCCTATCGGCGAGCCCGTTCGCGGAGGCGTCAGTGCCTTAATCCGCTATATTCCGGCAAAATCACGCGCGAATAGAACAGAAGCCGTGAGGATTGTCAGCCTCAACAATATCGAAAGCTCATCGGCGCACAAAGGATGCGCGGCAGAGGGAGGAAGACCGGGTTCGAAGCGGTACGCAGCGAATGGTTCACCGCGACTTCGCACCAGCTCGATTATTGCCGCGCGACGCCGATCAATGAAGGCTCAGCTCGGTCCCGTTTCTTAAACTGACCTCGTGACCGGCCGTGTCCGCTGGCGTGATATTCGATCGGCAGGACTGACGGCCATTTCGAAGCCCCCGGCAGCGCCAGTGAGACGCCGGGTTGCAATACGGCCGGTGTCGGAGCCGGATGCTTCGCCGGGAGCGAGCCCCATGAGTCTGCGCAAAGCTTCACGACCACGCGACAGCCGCGAGCGAATGGTTCCGACCGGTACGTCGAGCACGGCCGCAACCTCGTCGTAGCGCATACCCTCCAATCCGACCAAGAGGAGGGCTGGAACGCTGCTCCTCGGGGAGCTTGGCAATCGCACGCTCGAGGTCGCGCAGTTCGAGCCGCTGTCCCTGCTGCGGAGCGCGGGTCAGCAACGGCTCGTTGTCACTCAATCCGACTGCCGGCTCCCTCGCGCACGGAGCGGCGCACGTGATTGACATATTGGTTGTGAAGGATCGTAAACAACCACGCGTCGCAGATCCGTGCCCCGTCTGCCAGAGTGGAGCTTGCCGAGAGCGCGGGTCAGGCAGTCTTGAACGAGATCGTCGGCGAGTACAACGTCACGGGTTAACGCCCGCGCGTAGCGCCGAAGGCGCGGGATCTCGGCTTCGATCGTCCTGATAAGTGATCCGCCACGAAAGCCTCCCGATGCCGGCGGCAATCGGCCCGAGGGCCGATCCGTGCCAGCCAACCTATCGCGAGGGTGTAATTCGATAATGTCAGTCCGGCTGGTTTTATGTAAGGATTTGTAACCATATGTATGATGCTCCCTCCAGGGTCACGGCGTCGGGCTGCTCGGGACCGCCCCGCTGCACAGGCAGGTAAGCGGACCGAAATGAGCGACAATGGTCATATCCTGGTCGTCGACGATCAAAGGGAGATCTGCGACATGGTCCAGGACTATCTGTCCGGCGAGGGCTATCGGGTCTCGACCGCGCATGACGGCGCCGGGATGCGCCGCGCTCTAGCGCAATCCCCGGTCGATCTCGTCATTCTGGATCTGATGTTGCCGGGCGAGGACGGGCTGACGCTCGCCCGCTCTCTGCGCGAGGAATCTGACGTCGGAATTATCATTCTGACCGGACGCGGCGAGACCGTCGACCGCATCATCGGCCTCGAAATGGGCGCCGATGACTATCTGCCGAAGCCCTTTCACCTGCGCGAACTGTTGGCGCGGGTCAAGAGCGTGCTGCGCCGCGTGTCGAGCCGGACCGCAGAGCGGGCGCCGGCGCCGCGATCGAAGGCGCGGTTTGCCGGCTGGAACCTCGATCTTTCGAGCCGCGAGCTGTTATTCGCCCACGGGCAAGGAGGTTCGGCTGACCACCGGCGAATTCGACTTGCTGGCGGCGTTCGTCAACAATGCCAACCAAGTGCTGACTCGTGACCGGCTGTTGGATTTGGCGCGCAATCGCGAGGCCGGGCCGTTCGACCGGACGATCGACGTGCAAGTCGGGCGGCTTCGCCGCAAGCTCGAGGATGACCCGCAGAGACCGTCGATGATCAAGACCGTGCGCGGCACCGGCTACATCTTCACCCCGACGATCGAGACCAGCTGATCCCGATTATGCCCCGCATTCGCCAACTCCTCCTGCACGGTAAGATTCAAATTTCCGCGGGATGAGGAATTCCCGAGGGTGATTGGGGTAAAGGCCGCCCGCCTTTCCGTTTAAACGGTCAGATAGCTGCGAATTGCTGTCTCGTCCATGTCCTCACGGCGGCCGGAGGCGACAACTTCGCCGCGCTGCATGACGAGATAGGAGGCAGCGAGGTCGCGGGCGAATTCGAAATACTGTTCGACCAGCAGGATCGCCATGTCGCCGCGCGCGGCGAGACCGCGAATGACCCGCTCAATGTCCTTGATGATCGAAGGCTGGATGCCTTCGGTCGGCTCGTCGAGGACCAGAAGCCGGGGCCGGGTGACCAGCGCGCGCGCGATCGCCAGTTGCTGCTGCTGGCCGCCGGAGAGGTCGCCGCCACGCCGGCGCAGCATGTCCTTCAGTACCGGAAACAACGCGAAGATTTCGTCAGAGACATGGCGCAGGCCGCGCGGCAAGGCGCAAATCCGGTCTCGAGATTCTCCGCAACGGTCAGGCGCGGAAAGATCTCGCGGCCCTGCGGCACCAGCGCCAAGCCGGCACGGGCGCGCTGATACGGAGACAGCCCGGTCAATTCTCGATCTTCCCAAGCGATCTGCCCGGCGCGGATCGGCTGAAGCCCGAATATCGCCCGCAACAGGCTGGTCTTACCGACGCCGTTGCGGCCAAGGATGCAGGTCACCTCGCCTTTTTTCGCCGTCAGGCTGACGCGGCGCAGCGCCTGGCTCGCGCCGTAGTAAAGATCGACGGCGTCGACCGACAGCATGTCTCACCGCCCGAGATAGACTTCGATGACGCGCGGATTGTCCTGAATGGCGTCGATCGAGCCTTCCGCCAGCACCGCCCCCTCATGCAGCACCGTCACCTTCACCCCAAGCGCGCGGACGAACGCCATGTCGTGTTCGACCACCACCACGCTGCGGGTACGGTTGATCTCGCGCAGCAGATCCGCCGTCGCCGCGGTCTCTGCATCGGTCATGCCGGCCACCGGCTCGTCGACCAGGAGCAATCTGGGGTCCTGAGCGAGCAGCATGCCGATCTCGAGCCACTGCTTCTGACCGTGCGAGAGGTCAGCCGCACGGCGGTCGCGTTCGGCACCGAGGCGGATCGTCAACAGGATCTCCTCGATCCGCGCGCGCTCATCGGGCGTCTCGCGCGCCCACAGCGCGAAGCGGGGAGAGCGATCGCCATCGAGCGCCAGCAGCACGTTGTCGCGCACCGACAGCGGCTCGAATACCGTCGGCCGCTGGAACTTGCGGCCGATGCCGAGCCGGGCGATCGCCGGCTCGTCGAGCCGCGTCAGATCGGTGTCGTCGCCAAACACGACCCGCCCGGCATCGGGCTTTGTCTTGCCGGTGATCACGTCCATCATCGTGGTCTTGCCGGCACCATTGGGGCCGATCACCGCCCGCATCTCGCCTGGTTCGAGCACCAGGGACAGTTCGTTGAGCGCCTTGAAGCCGTCGAAGGAGACGCTGACGCCGTCGAGATAGAGGAGGGTTCCCTCGGTCACCCCGTGACCTCGCGCGCCGCCGACTCGGCAGCAGCCGATTTGGGCTCGGCCGTCGCGTCGCCGGCCGAGCGCGCCGCGAACAGACCGATGATTCCGCGCGGCAGGAACAATGTCACCAAGATGAACAACCCGCCGAACGCAAACAGCCAGATTTCCGGCAAGGCGCTGGTCAACCAGGTCTTGCCGAGATTGACCATGACCGCGCCGAGGATCGCTCCAGCGAGCGTGCCGCGCCCGCCGACCGCGACCCAGATCACCGCCTCGATCGAATTGCCGGGGGCGAATTCCGAGGGGTTGATGATGCCGACCTGCGGCACGTAAAGCGCACCGCCGATCCCGGCGATCACCGCCGAGACCACCCAAACCACGAGCTTGTACGATTCTGGCCGGTAGCCGAGAAAGCGGGTGCGCGCCTCCGCATCGCGCACCGCCACCAGCACCTTGCCGAACCGCGAGCCGGTAATCGCGCGCGCCAGCAGGAACGCCGCCGACAGCACGATCGGCGGTGATCAGCATCAACCCGACCGAAGTGCTCTCGCGGTTGAGCGGAAAGCCCAAGATGTCCTTGAAGTCGGTCATTCCGTTGTTGCCGCCGAAACCCATGTCGTTGCGGAAGAAGGCGAGCAGCAGCGCATAAGTCAGCGCCTGGGTGATGATCGACAGATAGACGCCGGAGACGCGCGAGCGGAACGCGAACCAGCCGAACACGCCGGCCAGCACGCCCGGCACCAGCAGCACCATGATCAGGGCGAACCAGAAATGGTCGAACCCGTACCAGTACCAGGGCAGCTTGTTCCAGCCGATGAAGATCATGAAATCGGGCAGGGTCGGATTGGCATAGACGCCGCGGGCGCCGATCTCCCGCATCAGGTACATGCCCATCGCGTAGCCGCCCAGGGCAAAGAATGCGGCATGGCCGAGCGTCAGGATGCCGACATAGCCCCACACCAGATCGACCGCCAGCGCCAGGATCGCGTAGCACAGATACTTGCCGGTCAGCGAAATTGCGAAGTCAGGGACGTGTGCTGCGCTCGCCGCCGGGGCGAACAGGTTCAAAGCCGCGAGCAGCGCGGCGCCGCCGAGCACGCAGCCGAGTGTCGCTATCGTGATGCGGTCGATCGACATCAAGCCTCGGCCGCCCGACCTTTGAGCGGGAACAGCCCTTGCGGGCGGCGCTGGATGAACAGGATCAGGAACACCAGCACCAGGATCTTGGCCAGCACGGCGCCCTCGAAGGGTTCGACGAATTTGTCGACCACCCCGAGGGTCATCGCGGCGAACAACGTTCCCCACAGATTGCCGACGCCGCCGAGCACCACCACCAGGAAACTGTCGATGATGTAGTTTTGGCCGAGATTGGGGCTGACATTGTCGATCTGGCTCAGCGCGACGCCGGCCATGCCGGCGATACCGGAGCCAAGGCCAAAGGTCAGCGCGTCGATTAGCGGTGTGCGAATGCCCATCACCGCCGCCATGCGCCGGTTCTGGGTCACGGCGCGGATGGAGCGTCCGAGCCCGCCCCAGCGCAGCGTCGCCATCAGGGCGCCGAGCACGAGCAGCGCGAACAGGATGATCCAAAGCCGGTTTACTGTCAGGGTAAGCCCGCCGAGCGCTATCGAGCCGCTCATCCATGGGGGCGAACTGACATCCTGGTTGGTCGGGCCGAAGATGCTGCGCACCGCCTGTTGCAGGATCAGGCTGAGCCCCCAGGTGGCAAGAAGGGTCTCGAGCGGCCTGCCGTAAAGGAAGCGGATCAGAGTGCGCTCGATCACCACCCCGAGCTGCGCCCGCCACCAAAAAGGCCGCCGGCACCGCCAACAACAGGCCAAGATCTTCAAGCGCCGGGGCAAAGGCAGACGATCAGCTGCTGCACCACGAAAGTGGTGTAGGCGCCGATCATCACCATTTCGCCATGCGCCATGTTGATGACGCCCATCACCCCGAAGGTGATGGCCAGCCCGGTCGCGGCCAGCAGCAGCACGGCGCCGAGGCTCAAGCCGTAATAGACGTCCTCGGCAAGGCCCCATAGTTGCAGCTGGCGGTCGATGTCGTGGATCGCCGCGCCGATCGCCGCCGCGACAGGAGGCGGTTGCCCTTGCAGCGAGGACAGCAGGCTCCGCGCCGAGAGATCCGCTCGCGCCGCCACTTCGTGCACCGCAGCGAGCCGCGCCGAGTTCGACCCGGTGTCGGATTTCAGCAGCGCTGCGGCCTGCGCCTCGTCGCAACACGCGGACGACCGCGGCATCGTGTTCCTTAGCCAGCGCCCGCTCGATCAGTGGCAGCGCACCGGCATCGGCCGATTGGAAAATCGCATCGGCCGCCTTGAGCCGCGCCGCCGGGCTCTTCGAGGACAGATCGAGCGCGCCTTCGGCGGTCTCGATCGCAGAGCGCACCGAATCGTTGACGATGACCCGCCGCAGATTCACCGGCGACGGCGCCGCCACCGAAGAGCCGGTGCGGGCATCGACGAACCCCTTGTCGGTGCGGATGTAAAGCGGCGTGTCCGGCCGCGGCCACTTCCAGGCAAATAGCCGGCCGTCGCGCAGAGCGGCGATGACCGCCGCCGCCCGCGGGCTGCCCGAGACGGCCAGTTCCTGAACTCCTTGAGCCACGAGATCGAAATTGGTGGCGGCGATATCCGCGAAAGGATCGCCAGCGGCGCGCGCCGCACCCGGCAGCGCCAGTATCAACCCGACCAGCGCGGCGAGCATCAAGCCGTGCGTGAAAAAGAGCCGGCGGTACCAGCCCTTCCTCAAGCAACGGCACATTCGCTCAGGCCTTGTGGTTGCCCAAGCACTTGCCGGCGACGACGTCGTAGCTGCCGCAGGACATCGGCGGCAGCCAGTCGCCGATCAGGTTCTTGCTCTCCGGCAGATAGGGCGACCAAGGCTGGGCGACGACCAAGCCCGGCGTCTGCCAGACGACGTTGAACATCCCGTTGCCCTGCACCTCGCCGATCAGCACGGGCTTGGTCAGGTGATGGTTAGGCATCATCGTCGCGAAATCGCCGGAAAGATTTGGATGGGCAACGCCGACCATCGCGTCGATCACCGCGTCGTGATCGGTGCCGCCGGCCTTCTCGACTGCCTTCACCCACATGTTGAAGCCGATGTAATGCGCCTCCATTGGGTCGTTGAACACTCGCTTGTCGTCCTTGGCGAAGGCCTTGAACGCGGCGACGACTTCCTTGTTGAGCGGGGTATCGACGCTCTCGAAATAATTCCATGCCGCGAGATGGCCGATCAGTGGTTTGGTATCGATGCCGGCGAGTTCCTGTTCGCCGACGCTGAAGGCCACCACCGGGATGTCGGTCGCCTTGATGCCCTGGTTGCCGAGCTCCTTGTAGAACGGCACGTTGGCGTCGCCGTTGATCGTCGAGACCACCGCGGTCTTCTTGCCGGCCGAGCCGAACGCCTTGATCTTGGCGACCTCGGCCTGCCAGTCGGAATAGCCGAACGGCGTGTAATTGATCATCAGGTCGGCCGGCGCGACGCCCTTCGACCTTCAGATAGGCTTCGAGGATCTTGTTGGTCGTGCGCGGGTAGACGTAATCGGTGCCCTCCAGCACCCAGCGCTTCACCCCGGCCTGGTTCATCAGGTAATCGACCGCCGGGATCGCCTGCTGGTTTGGCGCGGCGCCGGTATAGAACACGTTGCGGCTGCACTCCTGGCCCTCGTATTGCACCGGGTACAAGAGGATGCCGTTCAGCTGTTCGAACACCGGCAGCACCGACTTGCGGGACACCGAAGTCCAGCAGCCGAACACCGCTGCCACCTTGTCGACCGACAGCAACTGCTTTGCCTTCTCGGCGAAGAGCGGCCAGTTGGAGGCGGGATCGACGACCACTGGCTGAAGCTGCCGGCCCATGACCCCGCCCTTCGCGTTCTGCTGGGCGATCAGCATCATCATTACATCCTTCAGCGGCGCCTCGCTGATCGCCATCGTGCCGGAAAGCGAATGCAGGATGCCGACCTTGATCGGCCCGGTCTCGGGCTCGGCAGAAGCCGCCTTCGCCCGCGGTACCAGATCGGGGATCGCGCCGATGCCGGAGGCAGCGACCGCCAGGCCCGCGCCGAGCAGCCCGAGTTGGCGACGATCGATGGTGATGCCTTTGGATGACATAAGGAGCTCCCCATTTTTATCCGGTGGCCAACGGCGCATCCCGAGTAAACGGAGCAAGATTGAGGCCAAACCCGGGGAAGGGTCCTGCTGGAGCGTGCGTTTGCGCCGGACGGCGACACCGCGAGACCGATCGGCAAAATCGGTCGATGATTTGCAACCCAATGATGCCGGCGGGCGCAGCTATGGATATCGCCGCTTGACAGCGCGAATCGTCATCTCGGCTCCAGGTCGGGAGGAGCTAATTAATCTGCCGCGTATTTAGGCAATGTGCCGAATCCAGCGCCACGTACGAAGCCGAATTACGTTTGTGGTGCTCTTTCCCCATTCCTTTATTGTCTACGCAAAGCCAGACCGCATCGACATTCTCTTTGGCCAGGGTGTCCGAGGGTCGATTGGTCAACTCTGTTTGTTCCTCCTCCTCAGGCAGGCTTGGCTCCCACCGCGCAATGAAAGGGCTGGGCGATGAAAAAAGTCCCGTCGCTTTCCGCCTGCGCCACCGCCGCGTGCCACACCTCGGTCTCCGCCAGGTTCAATGCCGCCAGGATCTGTTGCTGATAGCGCGGGAGCCGCAGCGAGCCCGGCCTCACCGCGACGAGCTGTGGGAAGCCGCGCAGCTCTTTCAGCCCGAGCGCGTGAAACCGAGAGTAGAGGCTCGCATCGGCGCAGCCTTGCGGGGCCATCCCGCCGCCGATCATCCCTGGCATCTCGACCTTCGCCTTGAGCGCGGGGTCGAGCGGCAGGTTGACCCAGCACCCCCGGTCGATAGCCCGCACGATGACGCCGACCCTTCCGCCGGGCTTGGTGACCCGCACCAGCTCGGACAGCATGCGCTCGGCGTCGCCTTCCTCGGCGACCGTGCTGCATACGGCGACGTCGGCGAAATCCGCTGGCAATGGCAGCGCTTCCCCTATTCCTTGGCGAAACTCGATGCGGTCGGCGAGTCCTTCGCGCGCCGCCAGTTTCCGCGCCTCGCCCAACAAATAAGGGCTGCGGTCGACCCCGGTCAGCGGGTTGGCACCCGCCGTCCGCCGCGCCAGTTCGCGCATGATCACACCCGAGCCGCAGCCGAGTTCGAGCACCCGCTCGCCCGGCCTGATCGCCAGCGCGTCGAGCAGGTTGCGCACAATGGCGATGTAGCCTGACCTGCCGCGCTCTTCGAGGCTGGCCACGCTGCCGAGATGAACACCACCGAGGGCGATCGTGCACCAGCGCGCGGCCAGAACCGGGACCAGCGCCGACCATTGCGTCGGCGAAAGATCGAGCGGCAACAGCACCAGCGGCGGCCCGGCGCCGCGGACGCTGTAGGAAATGCCGGCGATCTCGCCCTCCTGTTCGGGCATGCTCGTCGCCGGCAGCGGCTGACGGCTTTCGCGGCGGACAAGAAAATCCTGCATCGCGCCGCCGATTTCCCCGCCGCGCTCGACGGCGAGATCGGCCCAGGTCAGCCCGGCATAGTCGCGCAACACGAGTACGGTCGCTTGTGGCAGGTCGGGCAGCACGGCCTGAACCCGGCGCGGGCCCGCGCCTTGGTCGCCGGTCACAACCAGCAAGCGCGACGCCAGCGGCTGCAAGGCGCCGCGGTCGAGCGAGGCCGGACAAAGCAAGGTCAACGATGCGACGCGATCGGGGTATCGGGCGGCGAAACCCTCCCAATCGCTGCCGGCCCGCCCGGCGAGATGGGCGCGGGCGATGCCAAGACGGTCGAGAAGCGCTGCCAGGCGAGCCTCGACCGGCGTTTCTTCTGATGCGGTCATGGTGTTGATGGCGCGTCTCCCCAGATCTTCGGGCCGAAGCCTAACATGCGCTGCTTCCCATCGGGCAAGCCTCTGCTTACGATCATCAGGCTGAAAAAGGAGATCCCCGATGCTGCTGCGCAACGCTTGGTATATCGCCGCCTGGGCTGACGAGGTCGGCGGCGAGCCGCTGGCGCGCCGGATCTGCGACGAGCCGATCGTCCTCTTCCGCGACAAGGCGGGCCGCGCGGCGGCATTGGCCGACCGCTGCTGCCACCGCGCAGCGCCGCTGCATAGGGGCGCCGTCGTCGAGGAGGGGATTCAGTGCGGTTATCACGGGCTGATCTTCGACGGCTCGGGGCGCTGCGTGCATATCCCCGGGCAAAAGCAGATCCCGGCGGACGCGGCGGTGCGCGGCTATCCGGTGGTCGAAAAGGACAAGCTGGTGTGGGTGTGGACCGGCGATCCGGACAAGGCCGACACCGCCAAGATCGTCGACTTTCCCTATCACAACGATCCCGGCAAATGGCCCAACAAGCACGACGTCTATCCGATCAACGGCAATTATATGCTGATGGTCGACAATCTGATGGACCTGACGCATCTCGGCTATCTGCACGCCAAGACGGTGGGCGGCAACCCCGCAGCCCATGTCGAGGCCGAGATGAAGACGACGCGCACTCCGACCGGGCTCAAATTCACTCGCTGGCTGAAAAACTCGGTGCCACCGCCGAGCTACGTCCGGGCCGCGGGCTTTACCGGGAGGGTCGACCGCTGGCAGGAATTCGAGTTCGTCGCACCGTCCAGCGTCTTGCAATGGACGGGCGCGGCCGATGCGGGCACCGGCGCGCCTGAGGGCAAGCGCGACGGCGGGTTCCAGTTCCGCCTGTTCCACGGCCTGACCCCGGAGACCGAGACCAGCTGCTTTTATTTCTGGTCGGCGGCGAACGGCTATCGCCAGAACGATCCCGAGGCGACTGAGCAGCTCTACCAGGAGATCGCCCCGACCTTTGTCGAGGACCGCGTCATGGTCGAAGCGCAGCAGGCGCGGTTGAGCGAATTCGGCGAGGCGGGCCTCGTCGACATCGCCTCGGATGCGACGCGCCTGCACATGCGGCGCATGGTCGAGCGGCTGATTGCCGAGGAGCGCACGGCTCTCGCCGCCGAATAGGTCGCAACCGCTACCGCGGACCCGTCATCAGGTCGCGCAAGGCTTGCACGACTGCCTGTGGGGTTTCGCGCGAAAGGAAGTGGCCGGCGACCGGAACGACGCGGCGGTCGTATTGGCCAGCGAAGTGGACGGCGTGACGCGCCGACTGGTCGACCGGCGAGACGCCGTCCGCGGCGCCGTGCAGCACGATTGCCGGCACCGTGATTGGCGGTTGGGCGGCGAGTCGCTGCTCGATCTGCTCCAATGCCGGGTCGCCAGGGGCCAAGCCGTAGCGGTGGCAGTAGGACTGGATCGTCACCGCGACAAAGTCGGGGTTGTCGAAGCTCGGCGCGGTCGCGTCAAAGGTCGCGTCGTCGAATTGCCAGTTCGGCGACCACAACCGCCACAACAGCCGGGCGATGTCACGGCGGTTCTGTTCGAGCCCGGCATGTCCGCGTTCGGTGTGGAAATACCATTGGTACCAAAGCCGATGTTCCTGCGCCGCTGGGGCCGGATGGCCGGAGACGGCGATGTTCTGGATGTTGTAGCCGCCGATCGAAACCAGCCCGCGCACTCGCTCCGGCCATAGTGCCGCGACGACGCAGGCCGCGCGTCCGCCCCAATCGTAGCCGGCAAGATGGGCGTCCTCGATGCCGAGCGCGTCCATGAAATCCCTGGCATCGGCGCCCAGTGCCGCCTGCTGGCCGGAACGCGGCGTGTCGCGGTGCAGAAAACGGGTCGGGCCATAGCCGCGCAGCCACGGGACCAGCACATGGCAGCCCTCGGCCGCCAGTTCGGGGACGACCCCGTCCCAATCGTGCGGATCCGAAGGCCATCCGTGCAGCAGGATCACCGGCGGCCCTTCCGTCGCCCCGGTCTCCTCGTAGCCGATCTCCAAGGCGGCGGTGCGTACAGTGCGGAACATCGGCTCAGCCTCCGAACCCGGCGCCGAGCCAGTCGAGGCTGTTCTCGTGCTCGAGGCGCTGCAGGCGCTCGAACAACGGGCCGGCGCGATCGCCGAGAGCGGCGCGGGTCAGGCGGGTGAATTTGTCGCCGAGGTCGGCGGCGTCGAGGAGGCCGTCCTCGGCGCTGTTGGTGAAGCGACGACCACCTTTCAGATCGACCGTAACCTTGGTTGCCGAGGCGCCATGGCCGGAGGCGGGCGGCGCCGCGAGCATTGTCACCCGGCGGGTGAGGGCGCGGATCTGAGCGTCGTCGAGCGCGCCGTCGGCAAAGGATTCGGGATTGCGTGGATCGCGGTACAGCGCCAACGCCGCGCAAAACGGCACGCTGTACTGCGCCATCATCAGATCGGCAGGCTCGGGGATGTTGTGTAGGCTGGCCATGCGCTCGGTCCCCGAGATCGTGATCGCTTCGACCTCGCTGCCGGTGAAGCCATGCTCGGCCTGCAATTGCGACAATGCCTTGACCGCGGCGTGGGCGTTGACGTGGCAGGGATAGCGTTTAAGCGCGATGCTGGTCGTCGCCCAATATTCGCCGAGGCCCTTGGTCAACTCCGAAAAATCCCATTCGCGGCAAAACACCTGGAGGAAGCCGAACGGGCCTTCGAGCACCGTATCGGGTGCGGTAAAGCCGTCATGGGCCAGGCTCGCGGCCAAGACGCCGCCCTCGGAGGCGCGCCCCAGATGCAGCCGCTTGACCATGCCGCCATTGCCGGCGCGGGCAAATTCGAGCAAGCCCGAGGCGAGCGAGCCGGCGATGCCGAGGGCGTTGGTCATTCGCGCCGCGTCGAGCCCTAAGAGATGCCCGGCGGCGATTGCCCCGCCGAACGGCCCGGTGTTGCCCGGCGCGTGAAAGCCGCGCTGCTCGTTGGTGTGGCCGGTGGCGCGGCCGACCCGCACCATGATTTCGCAGCCGGCGACAAAGGCAGCGATCAACGCCCGGCCGCCGAGCCCTTGCTGCTGGGCGATGGCGAGGGCAGGGGGCAACAAGGTGGCGCCCGGATGCACGCCGGCGCCCGGCCGGGTCAGGCTGTCGAGCTCGAAGCCGTGGGCGAGGGCGCCGTTGGCGAGCGCCGCCGAGGGCGCCTGCACCGCAGGCCCGCCCGAACCGAGGATATGGCTTTTACCGCCTGGGCCGGTGCGCTCGGCATAGGCAATGACGATCCGGCTCCACGGCAGGGCGGCGCCGCAAATCACCCCCGCGACGGTGTCGGCGATGCATTCCTTGGCCCGCCGGATGATGTCCGCCGGCAGATCCTGGTAGCGGAGTGCGGCCGCATAACGGGCCAGCCGAACGGTTTCCTGCGCCATGATCCCGATCCCCAAACGATGCCCTGTCGGGGGAATTAAGCAGAGTTTCGATGGCCGTTCCACATATGCCGCTACGCCTGGTTTCTCCCTCTGCCGTGCGGAGGCCTTTCGATTGTTTCCGCAGGAAATTTACAAGCGGGAGCGGCCATCCGCTCTCGCTATCCGCCACGGCCCATCAGACGCCGAAGCGACCCCTCGAAACTCGCCCGCCTCTCGCCCCGGCAGGGATGACTAGACCACGGCCCGGTGCTTCAGCAGCAAATCTGCAGCAAACAGTTCCTTTCTTGGCAAGGGCGGCCCGATATTCCGATGGCGCTAGGATGCGATGCTGATTACGGCAATTTTACCGCCGATGTCAGCTCGGGTAAGTTCTTCCGGCAATTCGAATAGCCGACATCACCACGAGGACGATACTAATCGGTTGCCCTGCGCGCGAGCAGATCGATTTCGACGAGCGCGCCGCGGGCGAGGGCGGTCACGCCGATGCAGGTTCGCGCCGGCAGCCTTCCAGGTGCAAAATAGGATTGATAGACGGCGTTCATCGCCTCGTAGTCCCGCTCGAACTCGGTCAAGTAAACGCGAGCGAATACGACTTGGTCGAGGGCGCTGCCGGCGCCGGCAAGTACGCGCCGCAGATTGTCGATGACCTGGCGAGTCTGCGCTTCGACCCCTTGAGGTAATGGAGCGCGGTCGTCTTCGGGATCGGTTGGCATCTGGCCGGTCACGAACAGCCAGCCATCGACCGCGGTGGCATGGCTGAACGGCGCAACCGGCGCCGGTGCGCCGGGAACCATCAGGAATTCGATCATCCGGACATTCTCACAGCGGAGGGGTCCGACAAGTGTAACGGACTCGGTACTGGGGGCGTACGATCCGTGACGATCGGGACTTTGGGGCCACTTGGACTACATTCACTTCAACCTTCAACCGGTAAAACACGGTCTGATAGAACACCCGGCGGATCGACCGCGTTCATCGTTTCGCCGGGTGCGTGGCCAACGGGCTCCAAGTTGTGTGCGTCAAGTTCTGCAAAAGGGGCTGGTGATGTTGGGCGCGGGCGGCGGGGAGCCCCCGTGTAGCGCAGCGCCGTCCGCGCCCGGCCGCGGTCAGGGACAATGTTACACTTGACATAGAACGCCGCTATGACTAGATTTAGACCGATCGAGGAGATCGGCTATGAAATCGCTTCTGAATGTCGCCCATTACGCCAATGAGGAAGCGGCGATCGCATATGTGGAAAGTCGGCTGTGGTCAAATGGCCCAGTCTGCCCACATTGCGGCGTGATTGGTGAGGCGAGCCGTTCAAGGGGTAAAACGACTCGGCCCGGTTTGTGGAATTGCCGCGCCTGCCGCAAGCCGTTCACCGTCAAGATCGGCACTGTGTTCGAATCGAGCCACGTCCCGCTGCATATCTGGTTGCAGACGATCTACTTGTTTTGCTCATCTAAGAAGGGCTACGCCACGCGCCAGCTACAGCGCACGCTGGGATGCAGCATGAAAACTGCATGGTTTTTGGGAATGCGCGTCCGAGAGGCGATGACCGTTCTCGGAATTGCCGATACTGCGCCTCTCGGCGGGGTCAACCAAGTTGTCGAAATCGACGAAACCTACGTTGGCGGGAAGGCCGCGAATCGGAAAGGCAAAATCCCGCCCAAGGCGATCATGCTGTCCCTGGGCGAGCGCGACGGTTCCGTCCGCAGCTTCCCTGTTCCGAACGTGACCGCCCAGACCTTGAAGCCGGTCATCGTCGCGAACGTTCACAAGGCGAGTTACGTCATGACTGATGATGCTGCGGTCTACCCTGCAATCGGGCGCGAGTTCGCCAGTCATGGTTCGGTCAATCACTCGATCGAGGACTATGTCCGCGCTCAGTTCTGGCATACCAACACGATCGAAAACTTTTTCTCGATCTTCAAGCGCGGCGTGTTCGGCTTCTACTTCCATGTGAGCGAGCCGCACCTGCATCGCTACGCCGCCGAATTCGATTTCAGATACAATCACCGAGAGACTTGGTTTCGACGACCTAGCGCGCTCCGACGTAGCCTTGCGCGGCGCGGTCGGCAAGCGGCTCACCTACGAAACAACTCGTAGCCGAATCGCGAGCGAACCGTCGTTCTAAGACGCGGTAGTTTCTTTGCGTCAGATTCGTCTCTGCCCACACGCCAGCAAAAAGGCTATCGGATTACCGCCAGCCACTTAGCCCCCTTAGCTGGACGTTCCACACAGCATATGATATCTGACATGACAGTAGCCGACGCGCCTTATGGAAGGGTGTGCCGGCTACTGTGGCATCCTTGTGGAGGGGATGCGCGGCCGGTTCGGGGTACACGAAGCCCCTACTACGGCCTAGCTACCGGCTAATGTCCGGACGGCTGGCCACACCGCACACCTCCCTTTCGTACCCCGTTGTCGGCGGGACAAGATTGCCAAGGGTGGACGTGGAGGGACTTGCACCCTCGGGGAAGCCAGTTGACAGCCGGTCCCCGCACTTGCCACGCCCATAGATTTCACGCATGCAGCGGCTCCGCGCCGTTGCTTTGCGGAGCGCCGAACAGTTCATCGCTGTTCGGCGTTTCCGATTCTGGATTGGAGCTTGACGCTAGGGACCAGCGTCCGCCGCCATGACTACGGAACATTTCTTTGTGGTCGGAAATGAAGGCCGCCAAATTTGCCATTGGCTTTTTGATGCCCTCCATTAGTCCCAGAGAAGTCAGATGATCCAGAATTTCCGTTCTATGAACGATTCCTCTCGGTTCAAGGAACTGGCTAATCGCATCACGCGTCCGCTGCGCCTTGCTGGGTTCCTTGGCGCGCCAAGGAACCCGAACAACGCGTCTCGTGGGAACTTCCTGGGCGGTGATTGGCTGAGTTGCAACGGACTCGCCATACAGCGCGATTAGCTCGCGTATATGCAGAACCTTTTTATATCGCGGATCGGAAGCAAGCTCGCTCTCTAGCGTCGCCAATTCCGTTCGCAGCGTTTCGATCAGATCGGGCATCTACGCCTCCTATCCTTCAGGCGGCGGATGTGTAGTCCCTTCGGGACAGGAACGCAAGACGAGCGGGAATGTTATGAACGTAACCTACGCCGCGCCTACGGTTTCCCGCTTCACAGTCCCGCTAGATGGATAAGCGGCCCCGGCAAATCGGGGCATGACTGCTCGAATGACCTTCATCTCGGCGGGCAACATCGGTTACCATATGGGCATGCCACGGAAGACCAAACCGGACAACCCGGAGCAGTTCAAGCGGTTCCTAGAGGCGGCGCGAGAGGTCGGCACAGATGCCGATCCTGAGATGTTCGATCGCGTATTGGAGGAAGTGGCGCGATCCTCGCGTCCTAAGCACTCGCCAAAAACGCGTCGACCAAGGAAGCCGAAAGATCGCGCTTAGCTGCGCCGGCCTGTCCGGCGATTGCCTACAACATATGGATCATTCTATGTCAAGTGTAACATTGCCCGGTCAGGCGGCCCAGGCCCGCAAGCCTCTTTCTTGTGCTGCCTCAGATGATCCATGTTGAGGTAGCGCGTCGCTTCCAGCCAGTTCTCGTGCATCTCGACGGCCAACCCCCGCACCAGCCGCAAGCAGCTCTCGGCGTTTGGGAAGATGCGCACGACATGGGGTCGCCGCTGCAGTTCCTGGTTCAAGCGTTCGAGCATGTTTGTCGACTTCGTGTGCTTGTGGTGCGGCAGCGGTAGCTCCCCCTTCCCGGCGCCGATCGCCTCGGTCATCTCGGCCCCGAGCGCCGCCTGCACCACTCCCTCCACCGCCGCCCGGACAAAGTCCTCGTCCCGCGCCAGCAATCCTTTGCGGTCGATAACTCCCGCCTTATCCTCGCCCTTGGTCATGCTACGCACCCTTCACCGGTCGGTGACCTCAGACAGCACCAGCATGCCATGGCTGCATGCACCGGCTGCCTTATTGCTGAACCTTCAGCACACTATCCCCGGCCGCTACTGCGTCGAAATAAGCGGCGTGTTCGGTAAACGCCTCCGAGATCGCGAGCAGCCCGGCACGCGCCTCGCAGAATGGCTGTGCCCGGTCGAGCCGCGAGTGCGTCATCAAGATTGGCAAGTTTGGCAACTGCCGCCGCGCTGTTGCCTCCCGCCAAAGCCTTAAGCGCTTCATCAAGACCGGAGCCAAGATCGAGGCGGCGACAAATGTTTCGCAGGCGGATGATCTCGCAACCGACCGCCAGCGCCGCCAGGAGCTGGGAGCGCTGTAGCGGCGCGGCCGAGTCCGGCAGGACGGAGAGGCGGCTATAGACGCGACCCTCCCAGCCCTCCGATGTCCGGGGAATTTTGCCCGTCGCGAGGCGCCGGAGATCCCGTAAAGTGAGATGGAGCAGCCGACGGGCCCGCGATGCCGGAGGCAACAGCGGCAGCAGACGAAACGAGAGCGCCGCGCTACCCAATCCTGCCACCGCCGCCGCTGCCCCATTATAGAATTGCTGAGTGTCGTACGTCATTTGGTTGGTCGGCGCGAGGAGAAAACAAAAGAACGCTGCTATAGCGGTAAACATTGGCGTCCGCCACGACTGGGCCATCCCTGCGCCGGCGGGCACCAGTACAAGGCCGATCGCGAGGCTAAATCCCACGAAGCTCGTCAATTTCGGCAACACCGCGAAGCCGATGATCGCCGCAAGAGCCGCGGTGAGAAAGGTGCCTATCGTGAAACTCATGGTTGCCGGATAGGCCTGGTCGCCTCGCGATGCGAACAGGATCGTCCCGATCGCCGCGAAAGTTATGGCGAAGGCACCATTCGGCCATGCGGTGACGATCCAGAACAGCTCGACGGCACCAACCGCAACCAAGACGCGCGCTGCGTCGACCAGAGGGGGGAGCCAATTCGGCACATGCAGCCGAAAACCACCACGGCGCGGAACCGGCCGGGCGAAATCCCCAACGAGGAGCGCCAGCCCATTGAGCGCGCACGAGACACCCGCCAGCACTTCAGCCGTCTGATCGGCTAGCAACCGCAGCGACGGTGTGTCCGCCGGCAGGGCGTTCAGCGCGGCTGCACCTTGGTCATAAATATGACGAAGACCGACGGGGTTGGTGAGCCATCCCGCCGGGTCTGCGCTCTCGAACCCAGGCCTCAGCTCGTTCGGTACGGCTTGCGACACGATCGCCGCCAGTTGTTGCGCGTAGTCGTGCGGTAGCTGGGCAAGGTGAACCGCAACGATGCGCCAGCCGGCCAGCGCCTTGAGCAAACCGTCCACCGCCGCCCGCAACACAGGCGAATTCTGACGTAGCTGGGAAGATTCTCCGACCGCCTCTTCGATGAACGAATCGAGTTCGATGACACGCCGGGTTAGTTCTTGCCGTAAAGGCTGCGTCTGCAAAAGTTCACGCCCAACCAGTGCCAAGGCGTCGGCGAACCGACCTTTGATCTCGCTCGCGATGGCTGCGATCTGGGTCGCCAGCCGGCGATCTGCCCTGCCGAAATCGGTTACCGAGAGGATGATGCCGGCACTCACGATGCCAATGCAAATCTCGGTACAGCGGATCACCGCCAACGTAAAAGCTTCGCCGTTCACGCCCCCGGTCGCCCCGAGCTCGTTGCCCGCGATAATTGCTGCCGTAACCCCGGCGAGTTGCGCCGCAAGGGACAGGAAATTGCGCAGTATTGTGGCGACAAAGGCGCACGCCGCGCCCCACAGCGCCAAGCCAGCGAGAAAACCGATGCGGTCCTGTGGGAAACAGGCGGTCAGTGCCACGATCACTACTCCGCCCACGATCGTACCGATCATGCGATACCAGCCCTTGCGCAACGAAGCGCCAAGATGGGGCTGACAAACTAGGGCTGCGGTCGTTCCCGCCCAGTAAGGATTGTCGAGCTCGAGCCAGAACGCGACGTAAAGCGAGAGACAGACCGAAACCCACAGCCGCAGGCCAAAGAACAGCGGTGGACCCGCCGCCCTTATGGTATTCGCCATCAGAGCGGGGCGAGCTCGGTCAAGGGAGGTCCGAGCGGCGCGATGCGCTGCGTGGACGCCCTTCATCGTTCGGCTCAGGAGCGCCAAGAACTTGGCGCTCCAGGGAGTGGCGGATCAGCGAACTGCGCCGCCAGGCGTTGCGCACCCTCCTTTACCTGTTCCGCCGCGACGAAGCCGTCCAATGCCTGCGCGCCGGCTGATTTCCCGTGAACCGGGAACATAACCGGGAATTTCTTCGAATCGGCCATCCGACCGTTAATTTCTTGTAGAGATTTCATATGGTTGTATAGCAATACCCGTGTCACCGAACCGGGAATTTTTGGGTCTAACCGGGAATTTTTCAGCGGCCGTGGGCGAGTGTAACCAGCAGCGCCATCACAATCGCGGCAGCGGCGCCGAGAGCCACGTTCCCCCAGCCGTTCTCTGCTGCCCAGCCGCAGCCGATCAGCAAGAGGTCGGCGGCGATCACTCGCCGGACCACTGCGGCGTGACCGAGCCCTCGGCGGACCGCTTGTTGATAATAATGCCGGCGATGCGGCTGCCAGATGCGCTCGCCCTGCAGGAGGCGACGCAACAGGGTAATCGTTGCATCGGCGAGAAAATAGAGCGGCAGGATCAGCGCGATCTTCCAGTGCCCGCGGGCGGCGGCGTCGATCAGTAGAAAGCCTGTCAGATAGCCAAGCGCGACGCTGCCGATATCGCCCAGAAAAATCTGCGCCGGCGACCAGTTCCATAAGAGAAAGCCGAGCGCTCCGCCGAGGATCGCGGCGGCTAGCAGTGCCATTGCCGGATCGACCCCACTGCCCAAGCCAGCGAAAAGCAATAGCCCGCTGCCTATCGTCGCCGCTTCGCTACCCGCGAGTCCGTCGATCCCATCCATAAAGTTGAAAAGGTTTACCCACCAGATCCAAAGAACTCCGGCCGCGACGAAATAGACTACCTGCCCGATCCAGGCCCAGAGCAAGTTGTCAGGTGCGGGCAGGACATAGAGGCCGATCGCGACCGCAACGGTCTGCGCGGCGAGCCGCGTCACGGGCGACAGGCCGCGCAGATCGTCGATCCAGCAGACGATCGCTAGCAGCCCTGTTCCCAGCGAGATACCGAGGATCGCCGGCGACACCCGTCCGGCTTGCCGCAGGACTAGCCAGGCGAGCAGCACCGTCCCGATGAGCGCGATTCCACCGCCTCGGGGGGTCGGCGCATTGTGAGAGGAGCGCTCGTTCGGACGATCAAGCACATTATGGCGGCGCAGGATCGGGATCAGAGCACGCGTGGCGAAGCCGGAGAGCAGAGATGTCGCAACCGCGACCGCAGCCGTCGTCGCGCCGTCGCCTATGCCGAGATGGCTGATAGCCGGCCAGCTAATCGGCGGCGGCCTCTCGGGGCTCGCGGCGCAAGGCCCAACGGACGGTGGTGCCGCCTGGCATAGCGGTCCCGCTCAGCACGATCTGCTGGGTCTTTCGCGCTTCGCCAGATCCCAGGTAGACGCTCTCGCCCAGAGTCATTTCGGCTCCTGCTGCGCGCAGCCGCCAGATCAATCCGCTCGGTAGCCGCAGCAGCGCGGCGGTCTCGTCCTCAATCAGCGAGGCTTGCACTGAGGGATGCAGATGGAAGCGTACGGCGAACGCCGCGCCGGGACGTCCGGTCAGCCTGTCTTCGCCGCGCAGGTCGTCACCGTCTGCAGCCAGAAACAGCTCGCGGGTGTAGATCAGGCCAAAGCGGTCCCGATACCCGTCATGGGTCGCCGAGATCCATTGCTGGCCGTCGTGCTCGGCTCGCTCACAGGTGACCGATGCGGGTGCGCGGCCCAGGACGCCGTCATCGCGGACCTCGGCCGAGTTAGTGTCGGCGACGACGAGCACCGAATGCGCGGCGCTCGCGCGGGCGACCCGCCACCAATTCGTCTTGGTGCCGCGATAAGCGCCGCAATTTACAATGATCCTCTCACGCTCGTGGCTCATCTCGAAGGACAGCGCGCCGGCGTGCGCGTGCTCGTCAAAACCCGGCGGCGGTGGTTTGCCGGTTTCGACCACCACCAGGGTATTGTTGGCCTGCAGCCGTTCGAACCCGCTATCGGGCGCATGCATAGCCGCGCGCCCCTTGGTCTCAGACCGAGTCAGGACGAGGTCGATCCTGACCCCGTCCTCCTCGACCGAATCGTTGAACAGCGCGAGGCGCCGATCGCCGTGGCGAAACAGCCGCAGCATCGGCGCCATCTGCCCGATCGCGTCCTGGATCGCGCCCGGCGTTTCGATTTGCGTCGCGTGCAGCATCCACCGGATATCGATCAAATCCTGCAGGACCCGGAGCTGCGTCGACGGACTGCGCGACATATGCCCGCCATCGGGGAAGATCTGCGCCGGCATCTCGCGCTCGAGCGCCCTCAACGCCTTTGCCAGCCGTGCGGCCGAACCGCCTAGCGTCACGATCCCGGCGATCAGGCCCTTGAGCGCCCGCAGCCTTGCCGCGCCGTCAAGCTCCCATGAGGCGGTGCGGGCGAGATGGCGCAGCTGGAGAGCGAGGCTCGCCAGCATTGTGTGGCGAAAGGCTGGGTCTTGATCGCGCCCGGTGAGGTCGTCGAAATGCGTGATCCAGGCAAACAGCCGTGTCGCCAATACGTCGGAGCGCCAAGCGACGGCGTGCCAGGCGATATCTTTGGCGAGCCAGCTCTGTACCAGCTCGCGCCCTGCCTCTCGGGCGCTCGTCCCAGCGGAAAACAAATCCGAAATCCAGCTGAAGCCGTGCCACTCGGCGAGCCATTCCGTTCCGGCCGAGGGCGGAAACCAGCGCGGGGAGGGGTTGCGGACCAGCTCGCCGGCGAGCTCAATCTCTCCTGAGGCGATTGCCATGCCCCGCTTTGGATCGCCCGGCCATGCTAGGCCGGGCTTGAGCTTGAGATCGGCGGGAACCCCTCCTATCAAGGTGTGGCGATAAAATCGCGTGGTCGCGAGCCTCTGCAGCGCGTCGTGACCCAACCGCGTCCATAGTCGTGGTGCATCTGCGCCGAGGCGGCCAGTCGCCGCCTTACCACCGATCTTATCGGCAAGGGTTTGCATTCGATCTAGTCCCCGGCCGCAAACTGCCCCGGATCGGCGCGGCCGGGATCGCGAAAGTCATGCCAGACAAGCGAACCCATGCCGTTTCGTAACAAGGAAACCCGGAAGCTGCAAGCCACCGGGCCGCGGGGGGATTAAGCGACTGCGGCGCGCTTGATGAGCCGTGCACAAAAAAAACCGTCAACGCCGTCATACTCGGCGAAGTGGCACGGTAAGGTCCGTAGATCGCCTGCGCGGGTAATCCAATCGGATTCAGCGCCGATCTCGTCGGGGTCAATAGTCTGACGCGAGACTGGTGCGCCGCCCTCCAGCAAGGTCTCGATGCGCCGCGCTCCTTCCTCCGGCTCGAGCGAGCAGGTGCAATAGACGAGGGTCCCGCCCGGCTGCAGCATGTCGATTGCGGCCCGCAAGAGATTCTCTTGCACTACCGCGAGGCGGGTGACGTCCTCGGGCGATTTGAGGTGTGGCACGTCTGGATGACGGCGAATGGCGCCGGTTGTAGTGCACGGGGCATCGAGCAGAACCGCGTCGATCGGGCGCGGTGGGCGCCAGACCAGCGCGTCGGCTACCACCGCCTCGATCGGTAGGTCTAGTCGGGCGAAATTGGCGACGAGCCGTTCGAGACGCCGTGCCGAACGGTCGATCGCCGTCACTCGTGCACCGGCGGTCGCGAGCTGGGCGCTCTTGCCCCCCGGAGCAGCGCACAAATCGACTACCTCGCGCCCGGCCAGGTCGCCGAACAGCCGCGCGGGCAGAGCGGCGGCGGCATCTTGGACCCACCAGGCGCCCTCGGAGTAGCCCGGAAGTCCGGCAACCGAGCCGCCAGCAGGGCGGCGCACCGTCCCGGTCGGCAGCAAGGTTCCCTGTAATTTGCCGCACCAAGCCGCGGCGTCCTCACGCAAAGTCAGATCGAGCGGCGCTTCTTTCAGATGAGCTACGGCGATTGCCCGGGCGGTTTCTTCGCCATAGCTGCCGCTCCACGACCGCCACAACCAATCCGGCGTATTGAGCCGAGCGGCATCCTGCTCGCCGACATGATCGGCGCCCTCGACGCTCAGCCGTCGTAGCACAGCGTTGACGAGCCCCTTGTGGGAGATAAAACCGCGGCTGTGAGCGAGATCGACGCTGGTCGCTACGGCCGCGTGTGGCGGCGTCCGCAAAAACAACAGCTGAGCGACGCCGAGCCGCAATATGTCGTGGACCGCCGCCGCGCGGGGCGCCAACGGGGTGCTGAGACAGAGAGCGATCAGCGCGTCGATCTGGCCGAGCCGCCGCAGCGCGGTAGCGACCAGGAGGCGGGCGAAGGCACGGTCTCGCCCCGACAACTGGTGCATCGACACGTTTTCGTCGATTGCGTCGTCGAGCGGCCGTTTACGGCGGAGTACCGCACCGATCAGATCGAGCGCAGCATTACGCGCAGTCGGCACTTGTGACATCAAGGTTCTTCTAAGACATGAATGGGCTTCGGTGGTCTGTGTAGGCGTAAGGCTTCGGTCGATGTGACAAACGTCTCAACTGGGATATGGTTCCAGTCGGCTGCACCCGATATGGGGAGGCGGGGAAAGGGTTGAGATCGTTCGCTTCGTTGCCACATTTTGATCATGGACGAGCGATCGCATCACACAGGCGTGCCATGCGCGCCCAACTCTTCCGTAGCCGTACCCCCTGTGGCGCCGCCGCCCAAAGAAATCGGCGGCCCGAAGGGGCCTGAGCCAACCCGCTTTGGAGATTGGGAGTATAACGGTCGCTGCACCGATTTTTGAGCTGCCTTGCCGTGGGATCACGGCTGGCTCGTGGTGAGACCACATCGGGGAAGCGAAAGCGGTTGTGATGCTGGGAACAATCGGTGTAACCCGCGCTGAGGTCGGGCCTGCCACCGGGCCGCGCCTGACAGCCGCCGGGGGGGTCGTCATTAGCGGCGTCGATCTGTCTCGGCCGCTGTCGCCCGCGATCAAGGATCGGATCTTCGCCGCGTTTCACGACCACCACATTGTCGTCTTTCGCGATCAGACCCTGACTCGAGAGCAACAATTTGCCTTTTCGGCATGCTTTGGCGAGGTCGAATTTCACAGCGACCAAACCTCGACAGGCAAGCGATACGGTGTTGCCCATGTGATCTCCAACTTAGGGGGTGACGGAAAACCCGTCGACAGATCGTCTTCTCCCGTCAGCAATTACCGGTGGCACACAGACAAGGCCTATCATGCCGCGCCGCCTATGCTGACGACGCTCTATGCGGTCGAGATGCCCGCCGAGGGCGGCGACACGGAGTTTGCCAACACCGCGATGAGCTACACCGCGCTGCCAGCGGAAACAAAACGCCAGATCGCCGAGTTGCGCGTTGTATTCCGCTGGGGGGCAGGTTTCGGCGATACGCGCGGCGCCTCAGTTGCGCAGACTGCGCTTCGAGAGCGGCCGCCAGTCGACCATCCCCTGGTGCGCACCCATCCCCAAACCGGAGCAAAAGCGCTCTACCTCGGTAATCATTCCTCACATATCCAGGGGCTGCCCGAGGCCGAGGGAAAGGCGCTGCTCGAGGCACTCCTTGAGCATGCGACGCAGCGTCAATTCGTCTACCGGCATCGGTGGCGCATCGGTGATCTGGTGATGTGGGACAACCGCTGCCTGCTCCATCGCGCTCTCGCCAATTACGAAATGGGCAGCGAGCGCCGCGTCCTGCACCGCACCGTGGTTAAGGGCACGGTACCCTTCCGAGAATTTTCCGCAGCCTAAACCTCTGTTTTCGCTCCGGTGCGCTCGGTGATCAGGCCGTAATGCTCGGTGCGGCGGTGCTTTTCGAAATTAAAGACGGTGCGCCGCAGATATTCGCCGAGCTCGAGGTCGAGGTTGACCGCGATGACCTCGTCGTCTTCGCTCAAGGCCTGGGCCGCGATCTCGCCGGTGGGGGCCACGATCGCCGAGCCGCCGATCATTGCAAACCCGTCCTCGGCGCCGCATTTCGCCGCCGCCAATACCCAGGCAGCGTTCTGATAGGCCCCGGCTTGCAACGACAGCAGATGGTGGAACATTCGCAGATGCTCCGGCTCGCGGTGGTGGATATTTAGGGTCGGTGTGTTATAGCCTAGCGCCACAATCTCGACCCCCTGCAGCCCCATGACGCGATAGGTCTCGGGCCAGCGCCGGTCGTTGCAAATGCACATACCGACCACTGAATCATGGACACGCCAGCCTCTGAAGCCTTCGTTGCCGACATCGAAGTAGCGCTTTTCGAGATGTTGGAACGGCGCGTCGGGCAGATGCTCCGAGTGGCCGGGCAGATGGATCTTGCGATAGCGTCCGATCATCCGGCCGTCGCGTTCGACCAGGATTGCGGTGTTGTAGTGTCTGGGTTCGCCCTTTTCCTGGGTCAGCTCGGCATACCCGAGGTAAAACCCGACACCCAGCTCCTTCGCCAGATCGAACAATGGCCGGGTTTCCGCGTTCGGCATCTCACGCTCGAAAAAGCGGTCGATCTCGGCCTGGTCGGTCATCCACCAGCGCGGAAAGAAGGTGGTCAGCGCCAGCTCGGGGAAAACGACAAAGCGCGCGCCGCGCCCGTGCGCCTCGCGCATCATTGCCATCAGCCGCCGGACCACCGAGCCGCGGCTGTCTGCCAAATGGATCGGCCCGAGCTGGGCGACGGCGGCATTCAATCTGCGCGACATGAAGGCTTCTCCTGTACGGGTGATGCGAGACGCGTGGGTTTCGGACTGCTTAACCCGAACGGCCGCTTACGCGTCGGCCTTGGCGCGCTCGCGCAACAGGAATTTCTGGATCTTGCCGGTCGAGGTTTTGGGCAGCGGGCCGAAAATCACGGTGCGCGGCGCCTTGAAGCGGGCGAGGTGCTCGCGGCAGAAGGCGATGATGTCGTCGGCGGTGGCGGCGCCTTCGGATTTCAGGGTCACGAAGGCGCAGGGGGTCTCGCCCCACATCGGGTCGGGGCGGGCGACGACCGCCGCCTCGAGCACGGCAGGGTGGCGATAGAGCACGCTTTCGACCTCGACCGTCGAGATGTTCTCGCCGCCGGAAATGATGATGTCCTTCGAGCGGTCCTTGAGCTCGATATAGCCGTCGGGATGGACGACGCCGAGATCGCCGGTGTGGAACCAGCCGCCGGCAAAGGCCTCCTCGGTCGCGTGCGGGTTCTTCAGATAGCCCTTCATGACGATGTTGCCGCGCATGAAGATCTCGCCCATCGCCGCGCCGTCGGCCGGGACCGGCGCGAGGCTCGCCGGATCGGCGACCATCAGCCCGTCGAGCACCGGATAGTTGACCCCCTGGCGCGCCTTCAGCCGCGCGCGCTCCTCGGTCGGCAGCGCGTCCCACTCGTCGTGCCAGGCGCACACCGTCGCCGGCCCGTAGACCTCGGTCAGGCCGTAGACATGGGTGATGTGAAAGCCGAGCCCCTCCATCCCCTCGATCACCGCGGCCGGCGGCGACGCCCCGGCGGTCATCATCTCGACCCGCCGGTCGAGCGAGCGGGTCAGACTCCGGCCCGGCATTGAGCAGCATGTTCATGACCACCGGCGCGCCGCACAGATGGGTGACGCCGTCGCGCGCGATCGTCTCGTAGATCGCCGCGGCCTCGACCCGGCGCAGGCAGACATGGGTCCCGGCCAGCGCCGTGATCGTCCACGGAAAGCACCAGCCGTTGCAGTGGAACATCGGCAAGGTCCACAGATAGACCGGATGCTGCCGCAGGCCCCAGACCAGGATGTTGCCGAGCGCGTTCAGATAGGCGCCGCGATGGTGATAGACGACGCCCTTCGGGTTGCCGGTCGTGCCCGAGGTGTAGTTGAGCGCGATCGCGTCCCATTCGTCGGCGGGCATGAGTTCGGCGAAAGGCTCGGGTCGCCGCCGGCGAGAAAGGCCTCGTAATCGATCTTGCCGAGGCGCTCGCCGCCCGGTCCCGCCGGGTCGACGATGTCGACGACCAACGGCTTGCGCTCGAGCCGGGCCAGCGCCTCTTTGACGACCGGGGCGAATTCGGTATCGGTGATCAAGCACCTTGGCCTCGCCGTGACGCGAGGATGAAGGCGATGGTTTCCGGGTCGAGACGGATGTTCAGCGCGTTCAGCACCGCCCCCGCCATCGGCACGCCGAAATGCGCCTCGAACGCTTCGGGGATGTTCGGCGCCATCACCGCCACGGTGTCGCCGCGCCCGACACCCGCGGCCGCCAAAGCCGCGGCGAGCCGGCGGCAGCGCTCGAGCGCCTCGCGCCAGCTGTAGCGCCGCTCGCCATAAACGACCGCCGAGACGGTCGGGATAGACCGCGGCGCTGCGCGGCAGAAAGCCGATCGGGCTCAGCGGCACGAAATTGGCCGCGTTCTTGTCGAGCCCCAGTTCGTAGGGATTGGTGTCAGCTTCGGTCATGATCCGGCTTCCTCCCGAAGCCTTCATTTTGACATCCGGGCGCGGCTGTCGAGCAGCTTCGTTTGAGGCGGTCGGGCCGGGGTGTGTCCGGTGCCGGATTGCCCCGGTTCTTGACGCCGCGCGGCGAGGCGGCGTAGAAGACGCGCCCGCGCTGCGCCTGAAGATGGCCAGTCGCGGGCCAGTCAGCGGTTGCAGTTGGTCGAGGTACGGCAATGGCGCGGAGATGCGCGATCACCGGCAAGGGTGTCCAGGTCGGGCATAACGTCAGCCATGCCAACAACAAGACCAAGCGGCGCTTTCTGCCCAATCTGCAGCAGATTTCGGTGTTGTCCGACGTGCTCGGGCCGATCCGGCTGCGGATTACCGCGGCGGCGATCCGCACGATCGAGCACAAGGGCGGCATCGACGCCTTTTTGCGCGATACGCCCAACCGCAAGCTGACGCCGGAGATCCGCCGGCTGAAACGCCGGGTCGAGGCGGCGGCGGCGCGCCGAAGCGGGTAAGCCCGGCCCGGTGCGGCGCCCGTTGCGGGCTTTCGCCCGGGGACGGATGCGGGTTCGGCGATTTCTGCCGGCGCTGGCTTTGATCGCGGCGTTGTTCCCAGCTGCTGCCGGCCACGCCGACATCCACTACCAGACGACGATCACCGGCGCCGAGCGACAGCGATCTCGCCGATCTGTTGGACAAAGTCTCCGAGCTCAAGACGCTCGAAAATCGTCCGCCGGCCTCCGAGGAAGCGCTGCGGCGCCGCGCCGACCGCGATCTCGGCCGGCTCGCCGACGCGGCGCGCAGCCTCGGCTATTGGGATGCCCAATTCGACTACGACATCGATACTGCCGCCCAGCCGCAAAAGGTCACGGTCACGGTCGCGCCGGGACCGCTCTACCACGTCGCCTCGGTCGCGGTGCTCGGACCCGACGGAAAGCCGCTGGCGCTCCCGCCCGGCTGCCGGCGCCGCTGCCGCTGAAACCCGGCGATCCGGCGCGCACCGCCCCGGTGGTGGCGGCCGCAAACGGCGCTGGTCGAGCGCGTTCGGCAACAACGGCCATCCCTTTGCCAAAGTCGAAAACCGGCAGGTCGTGATCGACCACCGCCGCGCATACGATGGCGGTGACCTATAAGATCGCGCCCGGCCCGGCGACGCGGTTTGGCGGCGTTGACGATCACCGGGCTCAAAAACCTCGATCCCGGCTATGTCGAGCGCCGGCTGCGCTGGCAGCGCGGCGAGGCTTACGACGCGGCCAAGGTCGAGGAGACGCGCCGCGCACTGATCGAAAGCGGCCTGTTCAGCACGGTGCGGATCACGCCCGCGGCCGACCCGGACCAGCCGGGAAGCGCTCAAATGACGATCGACGCGACCGAACGCCCGCACCGCACGATCGGCGCCGGGGTCGGCTACAACACCAGCCAGGGCGCCGCCGCCCGGGTCTTCTGGGAAAACCGCAACCTGTTCGGCAATGCCGAATATCTGCGGCTCTCCGCCACCGGCGGCCAGCAGGTCTATGGCGTCAACGCGAATTTCCGCCGGCCCGATTTTCTCGTCACCGACCAGGATTTTCTGGCGACTGCCGAGATCGCCGACGACACGCCGGTCGCCTATCACAGCCGCCGCGCGCTCGCCACGGCGGGGTTGGAACGCCGTTTCGGCCGATTGCTGACCGGCGGCGTGTTGCTCGAGGCCGAAGAGGCCAATGTCGAGCAGCTCGCCAACGTCTCGACCAACACCTCGGCGCAGCGCACCCAGCGTTACGCGCTGTTCGGCGTCCCGGCCTATGTCAAGCTCGACACCACCGACAATCTGTTGAGCCCGACCCGCGGCTGGCGCGCCCAGCTTTCGGTGACGCCGGCCCATATTTTTTCGAGCCCGAGCCTGACCTACGTGACCAGCCTGCTATCGGCCAGCACCTATTGGAAGGTCGACGCCGATGGGCGAGCAATCCTCGCCGGCAGAGCGGCGCTCGGTTCGCTCGACGGCGCCCCGCTGTCTCCGCTCCCGGCCGACCAGCGGATCTATGTCGGCGGCGGCGGGACGATCCGTCCCTACGGCTATCAGATGGCCGGGCCGCTCGCCCCCAACAACGACCCGATCGGCGGCAAGTCGAGCCTGGTGCTGAATTTCGAGATCTCGCATCAAGGTGACCGACACGATCGGCGTGGTCCCGTTCGTCGATGCCGGCAGCTATTACGAGAGCAGCGTGCCGCAGCTCGACCAGCGGCTGTTCTACGGGGTCGGGCTGGGCCTGCGCTACTACACCCCGTTCGGGCCGCTGCGGCTCGATCTGGCGACCCCGCTCTACAGGCGCAGCGCCGATTCGTGGGTCCAGGTCTATGTCAGCCTCGGCGAGGCGTTCTGATGCGCGCTGTTGCCCGCTGGCTCGCGTTCGCCATCGCCGTATCGCTCGCTCTGGTGCTGGCGGCGTTCGGCTTGCTGCAGACCCGGATAGGGCAGGATTGGCTGGCGGCCGCCGTTGCGCGGGCGGCAAGCAGTCCGAGCTTCTCGCTGACCATCGAGGGGCTGCGGCGGGACGCGTGCCGTTGCGGATGACGGCGCGCCCGCATCGAGGTCTCGCGACGACAGGCGGCATGCTGGCTGAGTTTGCGCGATGTCGCCCTCGATCTCGCGCCGGCCGAAGCTGCTCAGCGGCAGGGTGCATGTCCGGTCGCTCGATATTGCCGAAGTCGATATGCGGCGCACGTCATCGCCGGGTCATCGGAGCCGCTCTCGCCAATCTCTTCGCGTGCCGCATCTCCCGGTCGCTGTCGTGCTCGACCGGCTCACGATCGCCCGCCTCACGCTGATGCCCGCGGTTTTGGGCGAGAAGGTGGTCGCCACGATCAAGGGGAGCGCCGCGGTCGAGAGCGGAACCGCGCGCGCCGACCTCGATCTGCACCGCATCGACGGCGTTCCCGGAAATATCGCGCTGCAGCATGGCGCTGACCGGAACCAAACCGGTGCTCGACCTGCAAATCGAAGCGGAGCGACCCGACCGGCGTCCTGCTCGACCGATTGGCTCAGGCGGACCGACCGCCTGCCGCTGGCCCTGTCGCTCGACGGCAAAGGACCAGTGGCGGATTGGCACGGCCGGCTGACCGCCTCGGCCGGCGCCGTTGCGCGCGCTCGACGCCGATCTGGCGCTCGGCGTCGCCTCTGAGACCGTCCTCGGCATTGTCGGGGACTGCCGCATTGGCGCCGCTGCTGCCGCCCGATCTCGCATCGGCCGTCGGCGACCGGGCGACCCTTTCGCTGCATGCGGAATTTGGCAGACCGGATCGCGGTCAGCCGGCTGGCGATCGGCATCGCCGCCGGCACCGTCGCCGGCGACTCCTCCTTTGACCGGTCCGATGGGGCCATTGCGGCGCATCTGCGCGCGGATGTCCCGAACCTCGCGACTGCTGTCGGGCGTCGTGCGGACGCCCGCTCCATGGTTCGGCGACGCTTGATGCCGGGATCACCGGGAGGCAAGACCGCCCGGTTGTCAAGCGCGGATCTCTCGGGATCCGGGATCGGAGTTTCCGGTTCCGCGGCGGAGCGGGTCGAGGCGCATGTCTCGGCAACCCCGACCGGCCCTCTCGACAACGCCGCAACCCGCATCGCCGTCGCGGCAAAAGGCCGGATCGAAGGGCTAGCACTCCCCGAGGGCGGCGCGCTGACGCCGCGGCTCGGGCGCGGGCATCGACTGGTCGCTCGCCGCCGACCGCCGACCGCGACGCGACGCACCTTCGATCTGACCCAGTTCGCCGCTCAGGGCGGCGGCATCGATCTGACCGGCTCGGGTCGCCTCGCGACCGCCGGCCGAACCATTGCCGGGCATGTCGATTTTGCCGGTTCGGCGAGTGGGATGCGGACCGGGATCGCGGCCGCCGACGCGCTGCTCGGCAACAAGGCCGCATTCGCCGGCGCAGTTCGCCGCGACGAAGCGGGGGCCGTCGCTCTCGACGATGTTCGCGCTGACCGGCGCCGCCGCCAAGCTCTCCGGCAACGCGCGGTTCGATCCCGCCTCGGATCGGCTGGCCGCGGCGCTGACCCTCGACATGCCGCAGCTGAAGCCGCTCGGCCGGCGCTGGGCACCGAAATCGCCGGCACGGTCTCGGCTCAGGTCAAGGCGCGAGGGCCGCTCGACCGGCTGCAGCTGCAACGCGAGATCGAGGGTCGCGGCATCACCGCCGGCGGCGCGACGATCGATCGCTTGCAGCTCACCGGCGAGGTCGCCGATCTGTCGCAGCGCCAAGCGGCGATCGACGGCACGTTTTCGTGCGCTGCGGGCTCGACGGCAGTTTGGCGCTGGCGGCAGAGCCGATCGGGCAATTCCGAGCTGGCGGTCCGCGTCTGCGGCTGACCGCGGCGGACAGCACGATCGACGGCAATCTGCGGATCATGCTTCGCCACCGGGCTGGTCCAGGGCTCGCTGACCGGCCGACTGCCCGATCTCTCGCGCTGGTCGGGGCTTGCCGGCACGCCGCTCGGCGGCAGCCTCGATCTGACCGCCGGGCTTGCCGCGGCGGGAGGCGGGCAGGGGCTCGATCTCACGGCGACCGGAACGCGGCTCGCCGCCGGCGCCACCGAGCGCGCATCGAGATCGGCCGGCCTCGCCGTGACCGCGCGGCTCGCCGATATGTGGCGCACGCCGTCGGGTACGGGGCGGCTGTCGCTGAGCGCGGCGCATTTCGGCGCCGTCGATTTCTCCACCGCCGCCGCGACCTTCGCCAGCCCGCGCCCGGGCCGCTTCGCCTTCCAGGGCAATGCCGACGGCCATCCGCTGACGCTGACCTTCGCCGGCGAAGGCGGGCTCGTCGCCGGGCGGCGCCGAACTGCGCCTCGCCCGGCTGACCGGGTCGCTCGGCAGCGACCATTTCGCGCTGGAGCAGCCGCTCGACCTGTCGCGCCGCGGCGCCGACCTCGCCTTTTCCGGTCTCGCATCTGCGGTTCGGACGCCGGCCGGATCACCGGCAACGGCGCGATCAGAGGCGAGGCGCTGGCGCTTTGCCTTGAACGCCGCCGATCTGCCGATCGCGGCCGGCGCGCGGCTGATCGGGCATCCCGGGTGTGCACGGCGCTCTGTCGCGCGACCGCGAGTTTGGGCGGCACCCTGCGCGCGCCGCAAGGGCATTTCACTGCTGAATGCGCAGGCGCTGTCGCTCGCCGTGTCGCGGCAGGCGCAGACGCCGCGCCTCGGGCTGACGGTCGACAGGCGATTGGAATGGCCGGGCCGTCGATGTGCAGGGCCAGGTGACCGGGCTCGCAGGCGACCGGATGGCGTTCACCGGCTCGCTGCCGCTGCTGCTGACCCCGGCGCCGCTCGGGATTTCCGTGCCGCCGCAAGGCCGGCTCGCGCTGCGGCTGCAAGGGCGGCGGCGACATCGGCCACCTCGCCGATCTGTTGCCGCTCGGCGAGGACCGGCTGAGCGGCCGTTTTGCGGCCGATGTCGCGGTCGGCGGCACGGTCGCCTCGCCAGCGGCGAGCGGCCAGCTGCAGGCTCACCGACGCGCGCTATGAAAATTTCGCGACCGGCGCGGTGCTGACCAATCTCGACGCCGATCTGGTCGGCGACCGCGACCGCTTCCGCTTGGCTTCGTTCTCGGCCGGCGACGGCGCCGGCGGGACCTTCGAAGGCGCAGGGCAGCCTGATGCTCGAGCGGCGCCGCCGGGCCGACCGCCGCAATTGTCGGCGACGCTCGCCAATTTTCGCGTCGCGGCGCGCGACGAAGCGTTGGTCGACGGCGAGCGGCACCGTCTCGGTCACCGGCCCGCTGGCGGCGCCGAAGGTGACGGCCGCGCTGACCATCGATCGCGCCGAGATCAATCTGCCGGACAGTCTGCCGCCGAGCGTCGTCGTGATCAACGTCACCGAGATCGGCGGTCGCACCGGAAACCGCGCCGGCTCCGGTCGAAGAGGCGCCGGCGCTTCCGGCGGCGCTCGACATCACCGCTCAGCCTGCCCGGGCCCGGTCCTGGTGCGCGGCCACGGCCTCGACAGCCAGTGGCACGGCCGGCTCAATATCACCGGCACCACCGCCGCGCCCAAGATCGCCGGAACCTTGGTCGCCGACCGCGGCAGCGTCGATCTGTTGGGCAAGAGCTTCGTGCTGACCCGCGGCACGATCACTTTCGACGGCAGCGCCAAGCTCGATCCCGCTCTCGATATCGTCGCCGAAGCGAGTGCCGCCGACATCACCGCGCAAGTGATCATCGCCGGCTTTGCCTCGGCGCCGAAGATCACCCTGAGCTCGACCCCGCCGGTGCCGCAGGACGAGATCCTGTCGCGCGTATTGTTCGGCCAGGGAGTCGGGCAGATCACCGCCGGCCAGGGCGTGCGAGCTCGCCCAAGCCGCCGCCACCCTTGCCGGCGGCGGTCCGGGCGTGCTCGACCGGCTGCGCGGCAAGCTCGGCCTCGACTGGCTCGCGTTTCGGCCAGGGCCCGGCCGGGGCGGCGAGCCCGATCCTGAACCCGAGCGTCGTCACCCCGACCACTTCGAGCACGACCGCGGTCAGCGCCGGGAAATATATGATGCCCGGGGTCTCGGTCGGGGTGACCCAGGGCGTCTCGCCGCCGACCAGCAAGGTGACGGTCGAGGTCGATCTCGGCCATCACGTGACGGTCGACACCGAAGCCGGCCAGAACGGCGGCACCGGCATCGGGCTCAATTACAATTACGATTATTGAGCGCTGTCCGCCGATCACATCGCCGTGACGCGCGACGCCGCGTCTTTTTCGAACACAGCGCATCCCTATTCTCGCCGCAGCCAGATCGAGCGCAGGGAGGGACTCAAATGGACATCATCGAAGGCGGATTGGAGGGTTTGCTGCCGCGCACGGAATGGACGCGGCGCGGGTTTGTCATGACCTCGCTCGCCACCGGTTTTGCGCTGTCGGTGCAGCCGGTTTCGGCGCAGACGATCCACACCGACGCGACCGGGCTCGTCGCCGGCGAGGTCAAGGTTCCGGTCGCCGACGGCGTCGATCCCGGCCTATCGCGCGATGCCGGACAAGGGCGGGCCGTTTCCGACCGTGCTCGTCGTCCAGGAAATCTTCGGCGTGCACGAGCACATCAAGGACATCTGCCGGCGCCTCGCCAAGCTCGGCTATTTCGCGATCGCGCCCGAACTCTATGCCCGCGAGGGCAATCCGGCGCAGATCACCGATATCAAGGAGCTGATCGCCAAGATCGTCGCCAAGGTGCCGGACGCCGCAGGTCATGTCCGATCTCGACGCCAGCGCTGGCCTATGCCAAATCGACCGGCAAGGCCGACACGGCCAAGCTCGCGGTCACCGGCTTCTGCTGGGGCGGGCGGATCACCTGGCTCTATGCGGCGCACAATCCGCGATCTGAAGGCGGCGGTCGCGTGGTACGGCCCGATCGACCGGCCGCGCACCGCGCTGCAGCCGAAATACCCGCTCGATCTGGCCGCCGATCTCAAATGCCCGGTGCTCGGCCTCTATGGCGGCGCCGATCAGAGCATTCCGCGTCGACAGCGTCGAGCAGCATGGCAGGCGGCGTGCAAGGCCGCCGGCAAGACCTGCGACGATCAAGGTCTACCCCGATGCGCCGCACGGCTTCAACGCCGACTACCGGCCGAGCTACCGCCCCGAGGCCGCCAAGGACGGCTGGGCCAGGATGCTGGCCTGGTTCAAGGAATACGGCGTCGGCTGACGCACGTCTGGGCGGCTATATCCGGGCGAGCACGGTCTCCTTGAAGCGGCGCATTTCGGCGATCGAGGCGTCGGCGTCGGGGCGCTCGAAATCGATGTCGACGGCGCTGACGCCGAGGTCGCGCAATGCCCGAAAATCGCCGACGATGTCGGCGGTGCCGCCGGAAAACAGCCGGCGCTCGCCGTCGGAGGCCGTGTCCGGCACCGCCTCGCCATAGCGCTTGACGCGATAGGTCAGCGCGACCTCGGCCGGGTCGCGGCCGGCCTCTGCGGCGAACCGGCGCAGCCGCGCGATGCCGGCGCGATAGCGCGGCAAGGTGTCGAGCAGGTGGCGGTTGTTGCTGCCGATCGGATACCACGCGTCGCCGAGACGCGCGGCGCGGCGCAGCGCCGGCCCGCTTTCGCCGCCGACCCAGATCGGCGGATGCGGTTTTTGCACCGGCTTCGGCTCGAACAAGACGTCGTCGAACTTGACCCAATCGCCGTCGAGGCGCGGCGCCTCCTCGGTCCACAAGGTGCGAAAGGCGCGGATGTACTCGTCGGTCACCGCGCCGCGCGCGGCAAAGGGTGTCACCGCGACCGCATCGAATTCCGCTTCGAGCCAGCCGGCGCCGATGCCGACGACGAGCCTGCCGCCCGACAGCACGTCGATCGTCGCCAGCATTTTCGCGGCGAGCACCGCCGGCCGGTAGGGCACCACCATGACCGCCAGTACCAGCCGAATGCGCGAGGTCTTGGCGGCGATAAAGGCGGCGGCGGTCAGCTGGTCGTGCCGGTTCTGCGGGCCCTTCGACAAAGAATTCGCCGCTCTCGGAATAGGGATAGCCCGGCACCTTGAGGTTCGGCAGCAGGATGTGGTCGGTCAGGGTCAGATAGTCGTAGCCCATTGCCTCGCCTTCCTGCGCGATCCGGGTCACGATCGCCGGCGTCGACATCGGGCCGCTGATCGGCAGGTTGAAGCCAATCTGCATCGCTCTTCCTCCGGGTGGGCTTGTCGGCGCACAATAGCCGGGACACGAGCCGCCGCGCTATCGGCTGGACGGCAGGGCGCGGCGATCAAAAGGGGACCGTCCGATGCAGCTCGGGATTTGTCGGCACCGGCACGATGGGGACGCCGATCGCCGGCTGTCTGATCGACGCCGGCCATTCAGCTGACCGTCTACGATGTCCGGCCCGAGGCGACGCAGGCGCTCGCCGCGCGCGGCGCCGTGCCGTCGGCAGCCCGCGCGCGGTGGCCGAGCGGAGCGAGGTCGTGTTCACCTCGCTGCCCGGCCCCGACGAGATGGAGCCCGCGGTGCTCGATCCGGCGACCGGCATCCTGGCCGGGCTGCGCCCCGGCGGCGGCTATATCGACCTGACCACCAACGCGCCCGCGGTGGCGCGCCGGGTCGCCGAGGCCTGCCGCGCCAAGGGCGTCGACATGCTCGACGCGCCGGTCAGCGGCCGCCCGCCGGGGATGACGGTCATGGTCGGCGGCGACGAGGCGGTCTTCGCCCGATACCGGCCGCTGTTCGAAGCGATCGCCCGCAACATCTTTTATGTCGGCGAGGCGGGCGCCGGCTGCATCGCCAAGCTCGTCACCCAGTATCTCGGCTACACCAATTTCGTCGCGGCGCTCGAAGGGCTGCTGATCGGCGCCAAGGCCGGCGTCGATCCCGGCATGCTGGCGCAGATCGTGCCGTTCAGCGCCGGCGCCAGCCGCACCTTCGACAACATCCCGCGCTCGGTGCTGTCGGGCGCCTTCACCGCCGGCGGCACGCTCGACATCGTCGCCAAGGATCTGCATCTGGCCTGCGATCTCGCCCGCGAGGTCGCCGCACCCGGCCAATCTCGGCCTCCTCGCGCACGACGTATTCCACCGCGCCCAGGCCCAGGGCTGGGGCCAGGACGGTTTCCCGATCGCCGCCCGCATCCTCGAAGCGATGGCCGGCCGCGAGCTGCGCTCGCAAACCGGGCAGAATGCGGTAAACTACCAGGCGGAAGATCCGCGGCGAGGAGGGCGATCATGACGACCGCGCGCACGCATCGGGCTATCGGCCCGGGTCTCGTCGATTTGGCGCAGCGGGCAGATCAGCCGCGAGATCTTTGTCAACGAGGAGATCTACGCGCGAGGAGCTGGAGCGGGTCTTCGCCCGCGCCTGGCTGTTTGTCGGCCACGAGAGCCAGATCCCGAACCCCGGCGATTTCTTCGTCTCCGGCATGGGCGAGGAATCGGTCATCCTGTGCCGCGACCGCGCCGGCGCAGATCCACGTGTTTCTCAATTCGTGCCGGCATCGCGGCATGAAGGTGTGCCGCTACGACGAAGGCAACACGCCGGTCTTCACCTGCCCCTATCACGGCTGGAGCTACGGCACCGACGGCAGGCTGGTCGGCGTGCCGTATTTCCGCGAGGCCTATCACTCGAAGCTCGACCGCTCGCAATGGGGCCTCGTCGAGGTCGCGCAGCTCTGCGACTACAAGGGCACGATCTGGGCGACCTGGGACCCGGCGGCGCCGTCCTTCACCGAATATCTCGGCGATTTCGCCCATTATCTCGACCAGACCCTCGACGGCTGGGACGGCAGCGACGGCGGCGCCGAGATATTGGGCGGCATCCAGAAATGGCGCGTGCCGTGCAACTGGAAATTCCCGGCCGAGAATTTCTGCGGCGACAGCTATCACAACATCAGCCACCGCTCGGTCGACCTGGTCGGGGTCGGTCCTTCGGGCAGCGGCCGGCGCGACATGCCGGAATTGAATCTGGCGCGCAAGCTGCACATCGCCGTCCCCGACCGCGGGCATCAGACGACCGCCTATCTGTTGCCGCAGACCCAGTCGGTGCCGCCCGCCTATCAGCACTCCCCGGTCGTTGCCGATTATTTCCGCGAATGCGAGGCCGCGCGCCGCCGCCAGCGCGGCGATTGGGGACGCCTGATCACGCTGGTCGGCGAGGTCTTCCCGAGCATGGCCTTTCTCGCCCGCCAGCCGCGCACGATCGCGGTGTGGCACCCGCGCGGGCCGCACGAGACCGAGGTGTGGCGCTGGTTTCTGGTCGACAAGGCGGCGCCGCAGGAGGTCAAGAATTTCCTGCGCGACTATTACATCCGCTATTCCGGCCCGGCCGGCATGACCGAGCAGGACGACATGGAGAACTGGAACTACGCCCACGCCGCCAGCCGCGGCACGATCGCCCGCCGCTATCCCTACAATTACCAGCAGGGCCTGGGCACCGAGATCGAGAATTACGAATGGGAGGGGTTCCGCCTGCCGGGGACCGTCGTCGACCTGACCCGGGCCAATTCGAGCGAGCACAATCTGCGCAACCTCTACCGCCGCTGGGCCCAGTTCATGGAGGCCGACAGCTGGGACGACCTCGCCACCTGGCGCCGCCCCGGCAGTCGCCCAAGCCGCCGAATGAACCCACCTGGTGGTGCCGAGGTCCGTGCGGCCCACGATTGGGGAAAGCTTCATGCGCGCAACGGCGAGCGTCACGCGGCGCGCGACCTTCTCGATGCGGTTTGCGAAGGCTTCATCGGGGGCTCGGAGAGCCCTGATTTTCGAGATGCACAAGAACTGGCTGGAAGCGACGCGCCATCTCAACATCGGTGCGCCGCGACATCGCCGCTGGGCTCGGCAAATGGCAAGCCAAGCATCCCCTATGCAACTGGGTCGAGGATAACATGGAGGAAACCCTGACCTACTACCGGCTACCGCTGCCGCACCACAAGCACATGAAGTCGACAAACATGCTCGAACGCTTGAACCAAGAACTGAAGCGGCGACCCCATGTCGTGCGCATCTATTTTGTGTAAGAACGAGCCGTGAGACACTCTATCTGGAGAGGAGGATCACGGCATGGCCCAATCGATCAGGGACGCGGTTATTGACGAGCTGCTGCAGGGCGACGCGAGGCCGCAGGATCTGCTCGGCGCGGAGGGGGTGTTCAAGGAGCTCAAAAAGTGCCTGCTGGAGCGGGCGCTGGGCGCTGAGCTGAGCGAGCGTCTGGGTTACGAGAAGGGTGATCCGGCGGCCGCGGCAGGGGCAACAGCCGCAACCGCTATTCGCGCAAGACCGTGATCGGCGATGACGGGCCATCAGCTTGCGCGAACGCTGATCGGCACCGTGGCGGCCATGCCTGCTGTGCCGCTCACCCCTGAGCAGCTGTTCAAGCGTCTCGATGCGCTCGATATAGCCCATCAGACTGTTTCCCATCCGCCGGTCTTTACTGTTGCCGAGGCTGCGGCAGCCCGCGGGCACTTACCCGGTGGCCATTGCAAGAAGTCTCTTTCTCAAAGATAAAAAGGGCGGGTTTTGGCTTATTATCATGCTCGAAGAGCGCCGCATCGATCTCAACAAGCTGGCCATCCGCTTTGCGGCGCCGCGGTTTTCGTTTGGCGCCGCCGCGGACCTCGAGGCGTTGTTGGGCGTGCGGCCGGGCAGCGTGACGCCGTTCGCCCTCGTCAACGACAGCGCGCATCGGGTTACTCCGGTGCTCGATCGTGCGATGCTCGACTACGACCCGCTCAACTACCATCCTCTGACGAACGACCGCACCACTGCGATCGCCCCCGCGGATCTATTGCGCTTCATTGCCGCCTGCGGGCATCAACCGCGCATCGTTGATCTAGCGGGTCTCGAACGGTAGCGCCGCGCGATCGCACGACGCGGGCGCGCGCGCTCTTTTGGTATTAGAGCATGGTTGCGCGCGGGGATACGAGCGATGGCCCCTCGCTTGCGCCGGCGGCAGCGGGTGTAGTATCGGCTCCTCACCATGGCGCTCCGGATCGGGACCTTTGACAATGCGACGGGGGGAAACACCCTCTACAAAGCGCTGACGCATCCGCGGGCGTCTCAGCCGGGCCAAGCATTACTTGCGGCGCTCGCCGACAATTCTCCGGTGGCGATTTGCGACCCGGGCGGCACGATTTCAGCCTTCGCCGAACTATTCAGTCTCTTCGAAATCGAAATCGCCGGCGTCTACGTTCCGCAGGTCGAGCGCTTCGGCACCAAAATCCTCGGCCGCGCGGCAGAGCTCGTGCCCAAGCTGTCCGATTCGGGCGGGCGCTCGGTGTTCGTAGCCGCTTTCGATGCCGAGCGGATGATCGCGCAGCTAGAACCTTATTTGCCCCAAGGCGCGCGCGTCTTCAGCCTCGACATGATGCGCATCCCGCCCGATCGCGTGACCAACCATCGTGCCTATCTCGACCCGCTGAACTTTGCGACTAATTTTGCCTTTTTCCGTGACACGGACGCACTTCATACGCGACTCGTCACGGCAAATTATTGGTCGAGCTACGGCGCCGACGCGGTCACCTGCTGGATGACATTGTTTGACGCCGATGGTGCAATCCTTGCCGAGTGGTGCGCGGAGCGCGGGTCGGGAGCCAGTGCAATCATTCTCGACAGCCGCGAAATTCGCGCTCGATTCCGCTTGCCCGAATTCTGCGGCCAGCTGTTTCTGCATGCGGTCGGTGCGGCCGGGCACGATGTCGTCAAGTACGCTCTCGACACGTTCGGCGACGACGGCACCGACCCGGCGGACGGCGGCGATCGATCGCTCTCCGCGACACACGACGCCAATGCGTGGCCGGCGGACCGCTATGCGGGCCTCCCGGCGCCTGCGCCCGGCGAGCAAGTTATACTCTGGGTTCAGAACAGCCATCCGATACCGATCCCGCCCGGCGCGATCGGCTTGAACCGGATGGGCGACGAGCGGGTGGTGCCATTTTCAGAGCCGATCGGGCCTTTTGCGAGCCGGGCTGTCGACGTCACTGCATTGTTGCCCGATCTTACCTGGCCGGCGCAGATCGAGCTACGCGCCGGCAAGCATATGGTGCGCCCGCGCTATGAGGTGATCAAAGAGGGGCGACGCAGAATCGCGCACGTCAACGTCGAGCGCACCGACTTGGTACCCGACCCCGACCTGCCGGCCCTCGCCGGTGTGCTCGGCAAGGGTTACCTGCTGCCGGCCCCAGTACTGCCGCGTGTGCAGTGGGCGACCCTCGTGCTGCCGACGCCCATGACGATCAGCCAGGCGGAACTGCCGATCATGGCCCTCGTCTACGATCGGCAAGGGAACGAGATTTTGCGTCGGCGACTTGGACGATTACCGCGTGGGCACGCGACGGCGCTCGATCTCGACGAGCAGGCGGGGATCGATGCTCTGGGCGACGGCTACGGCCATGTCGAGCTTGCTTACGACTTTTCCGAAGGGGGTGAAGCCGATGGCTGGCTGCACGCGATCTTTCGCTACCGCCACCGCGCGAGTGGCCACGCCGCCGAAACCAGCTTTGGCGCTCATGTTTTCAACACGGTTTTGACCTATCGCGACGAGCCCCAATCCTACAGCGGCCGACCACCGGGTTTGTCCACCCGGCTGTTTCTACGGCTCGGCGAGAGTGGCTACGACACGATGTGTCAGCTGATCTATCCAGCCTCTCGGCCGTGGCGACCCACGAGCGCCACCGAGATCATTCTTTATGACCGAAACGGTGGAGAAATCGCCCGCGCGAGCATGACCATCCCATGCTCGGGCTCGCGGCTGTGGCGGTATCACACATTGTTCGACACCGCCGCCCGCGCCGGCGCCGGCGCCGGCGCTTATGCGATCATCCGCGATCCGACCTGTCGGCTTTTCGGCTATCACGGGCTTCTCCGCGCCGACAGTGCCTTCAGCCTCGATCACATGTTCGGATTTTAGCGTGCCGCCGATACCTTAAAGTTGCTGACTTGTGAAATAATATAGTAAGCGTCGCAGCGACTGGATTCTCGCGATATGTCCGAACGCTACCACAGCAAGGTCTTGATAATCGGCGCTGGGCCGGCCGGCTACACCGCGGCCATCTATGCCGCGCGCGCTAATCTCGATCCGCTTCTCGTCACCGGGTTGCAGCCTGGCGGTCAACTGACGATCACCACCGATGTCGAAAATTTTCCTGGGTTTGCCGAAGTTATTCAGGGCCCGTGGCTGATGGAGCAGATGCAGCGGCAAGCCGAGCACGTCGGGACCAGGGTCATTCTCGACATGATCGAATCGGTCGATCTCCGACGCCGACCATTTGTCGCGACCGGCGATTCGGGAGATACATATGTCGGCGACACCTTGGTCCTCGCGACCGGCGCGCAGGCGCGCTGGCTTGGCCTTCCGAGCGAAGAAATGTTTCGCGGCTTCGGGGTCTCCGCCTGTGCCACCTGCGACGGGTTTTTCTTTCGCGGCAAGGAAGTCGTCATCGTTGGCGGCGGCAACACCGCGGTCGAAGAAGCGTTGTATCTGACAAACCACGCGCGACGCGTTACCCTGGTTCATCGCCGCGATGCGCTGAGAGCGGAAAAGATATTGCAGGACCGGCTGTTCCGCCACCCGAAGATCGACATCATTTGGGACGCCGTGGTCGAGGAAATACTCGGCGAGCCTGAACCGCCGCAGGTGACCGGGGTGCGCCTGCGCAACCTGCGCACCGGCGCTATGTCGGATCACCCTTGCGACGGTGTGTTTATCGCGATCGGCCACATTCCGGTCACCGGTCTGGTCGCCGGCCAACTCCCGCTCGATGCGGAGGGGTATGTGATCGCCCGCGCTGATTCGACCGAAACCGGAGTTCCTGGGGTCTTCGCCGCGGGTGATGTAAAGGACAAAATATTTCGCCAAGCCGTGACCGCCGCCGGCATGGGCTGCATGGCGGCGCTCGAAGCGGAGAAGTTTCTCGCGGCGCAGGAGGAAGCCGCGACTATGCGTGCGGCCGAATAGCGGCTAGCCGTCGCCGCTGTGAGGCCGTTGCCGGGGGAAGTGGCATGGATTGGGACAAGTTGCGGGTCTTTCACGCGGTTGCCGAGGCGGGCAGCTTTACCCATGCAGGCGAATCGCTGAACCTGAGCCAGTCGGCGGTCAGCCGTCAGATCAGCGCGCTCGAGGAGAGCCTCAGCGTACCGTTGTTCCATCGCCATGCCCGCGGGCTGATCCTGACCGAGCAGGGCGAACTGTTGTTCCATACCGCGCGAGAGGTATTTGCCAAGCTGTCGATGGCCGAAGGGCTGATTTCCGAATTGAAAGACCGGCCCAAGGGGCCGCTCAAGATTACTACGACGGTCGCTTTTGGCTCGACTTGGCTGACCCCGCGGATTCGCGAGTTCCTCGATCTCTATCCTGATATCCAGGTCACGATGGTGATCGACGATACTGAGCTCGATCTGTCGATGCGCGAGGCCGATGTGGCGATTCGCATGTCGCCGCCGCGCCAGCCGGATCTGATCCAGCGGCATCTCGTCAGCGTCCCGACCCATGTCTATGCCGCGCCCGACTACATCAAAAAGCACGGTCTGCCGCAGCAGGCCGAGGATCTCGACAAGCACCGGTTGATCGTCTACGGCGAGGATGCACGCCCGCCGGTGCAAAACGTCAATTGGCTGCTCGACGCGGGCGTCAAGCCGGGGCAGGAGCGCAAGCCGATCCTTGCCGTTAACAATTTCTACGCCATGCTGCGCGCGGTAATCAGCGGACTCGGGATCGCTGCATTGTCGGATTTCATCGCGACCGAGCACAGTGATCTGGTCCGGGTGCTGCCGGAGCTAACCGGGCCGGCAGTCGAAGCCTATTTCGTCTACCCTGAAGAATTGCGAGCCTCGAAGCGGATCAGCGTGTTCCGCGATTTTCTGCTGCGCAAGGTGGCCGAAAGCCGGCTCAGTTGATCCGAGGAGATCCACCGGTCGGCAAATCGATTCGGCAGGAAACAGAGGATTGCGCTTTTTGCAGACGAGCCAGAACAAATTCCCGGTGGTGGAAATGTGCTCGATCGTCCATGTTCTGAACACGCGATCTGACGTCGCACAGAGTTTTCGGCAGTTTTTTCGCCGATACGGGTTCCCGGGATTTAGTCCCGGGAAGAGGGTCTTTGGACCCTTACGTCTCCCAGACGTGAAGCCTCCCTGTTCAAACTTGGCCGGAACCTTGGTTCCGGCCATTTTCTTTTGTAGTGCCTCGGCGCCGGGGTCCCACTGGGGTCCCACGCCGCACCAACTCGCCATTTTCAATACGGGAGCCAATTCCTTGGAGATGCTTTCACAGGGCTCCTGACTCCTCTCCGACACGGCGCGCCGCCCTCGCCCGAGCGTTCCGCGGCGCAGCGCGCGCGCGCGCCCGGCGGGTTCCCGGAACGAGCGCCGGTCCGGACGCGCCTGCGTCTGCACCCGAAGTTGGGGAAAACGGACCCCGGAGGGACGGGAGGCCGGAAGCGCAGCTCCCCTCCCGGAACTGCGCGCAATTTACGGATTTCGGGCGCTACAATGCGGCGCAGATTTGCACCGGGTCCGGTATGGGCAGAACATTTGGAACGGCGGCGCGCATCGTCCGCCTTGTGGTGATCGCAGCATCGCTTGCCTGCTGTGCGACCGCGGCCCAGCGGCAATACGCGCGATGGCGGAGAACAACCGCTCGGCGGCACAAGAGCTGGCGGCTTGCGAGATGGCGCTTTACGACTTGCCCGAGGTAGCGCCGCTGCGATCCGATCTGCCGCTTAACGTGAACAATGCGAGCTTGGAGCAACTGTCGAACACCAACTTCGCCAGCGGCAGCGAGATACGGATCATTCTCAGCAATCATCCGAAGCTGCAGGCCTGCCGCCAACAGTTTATCGACCAGATTTCCCCGTCGACGCCGACGCTGGCGGCGATTTTCCTCGCCATGACGACGAAAGAAGACAACGACCTGGTCAGGCCTGATTCAGAGAAAGCAAAGCTGGGGCGAGTTTTTGCAGCACCTTCGAGAAGAGAGCGCGGAAGGAAGCGCAGCGATGTCGGCCGAGGCACAGCAGATCGTGACGGCGCTGGAACAGTCGCACGAGGCGGAGCTGGGCGCGGCGGCAGACAGCGATCGAGGGGATGGCGGATGCGCTGGGCGATACGGGCAGACCCAGCAGATCATCGACAGCATGAACCGCCAGATCAACTGCACGACGATCAGTGTTCGGCCGGGTTTCGCCAACACGACCTGCAACTAAGGTCCGGTCCTCAACCCCTGTTCGACAGGAGGCATAAGACCATCAAGCGCTATCGGCCCATTCAGCGGTGCCATGGGGCGGCTGTAATCGTTTGGGGCATCGGGGCGCTTTCCGCTTTGCCGCTCCCCGTCCACGCTCAATCAACAGAACGCCGCCGAAGATCCGGCCGCGGCACCGCGTACACGCACGCTGGAGCCGGTTCCTGGAACGAGTGCCCGACCAGACTTGCCGGTTCCTGCACGCGAAGTTGGGGAAAGCGGGGCGGGCCGGACGAGGGGTTATAAAAAATCACCCCCACCCCCGAAACTGCGACCGGATTTCAAAATTCCGCCAGCCGGGCGCGTGAGTGTCGTGGAGCCAAAACCGGAACAGGTGCCCAGCATGGCGAGCGCAATTGACGGCGCAGGAGCTACCTACTCAGAGCTTGCAAAAAGCCTACGTCGTCTAATCGTCAGCTGCCGCTGACTGCTTTCGAAACCCATAACGGCCGCTCACCCTTCGCCGAGGGAACCGCTCTTCATGCCCCCCTTTTCGGGCATTGTCCGGTGGGATGGGGACCCGAATGCGATCGAGGTGGATTAACTAACTTCTCCTAGAAAAAGCCACGGGGATGCCCAGCGAAACGCCTACTCGGCTCGAACGCACCGCATCTTCTGGGTCCACAAGGCACCTACCTGAGCAAGACAAGGCACTCCGAATTGTCCCCGTAGAGCGCATCTTGGTGATTTGCCTAGGATATGCGCATTGCGTTGGGACCCTTTCACGCTCATATTCGCGTCACTAGGCGCTGATAGTGGCCTTCGCGGAAGGAGCAGGAACCATGGCAATTCTGAACGGCAAGGCGCTAGTGGAGGCCCGTCGAAAGAAGGGCTGGACCCAGGTTGAGTTGAGTGAGGTGACGAAGCCGAGAATCAACATCTCGACCATTTCTAGAATAGAGCGAGGGAAGCCGACACGCGTTCGCGAAAGCACTTTGAAAGAACTTAGTCGAGCCCTCGATGTACGCCCGGAGAGCCTGTGTACAACGGCTGAAGCAGATCGCGAGGTTGTAAAATTGCGGGTCGAATTCGCTGCCAGAAACGCTCTGACGCTTGTCGCTCGCCACTATCGGATTAGGCGCGAAAGCATCGTTGAAATAGCGCCGCTGCTGTTTTTCATCGCTGCGGAGCAGAGCCTTGAGGAACGCCAGAAGCGCATTTCGGAAATCCGTGAATTGGCTGATTCGCTGTTCAATCTGCAAAGCCGGATCGGCCATTTGCCATCGCATTGGCCGGTGGATGAAGGGGCTCTGCGCAGCGAAGAAAAATCTATCAAAGCGCGCGATCTTTTTGGCGTGCAGGTCGCCGAAGATGCGCAGCAATTGAGTGATTATGACGAGGACTATGACGAGGCTGAACACAATCCGTTCGTCGCATTCTTGCGGGAAACTCTTGCCAAACTGAGAAACTCGCAGGCGGTTGCGGAGACGGTCAACTGGACACCCGGATTGTGGCCCAGCTACGAGATTTGCACTGAAGAAGCCGACAACCTCGTCGGGAACGACGCAAAGGCCGCGCACGCCATCGTCTGTGGCGCTGCCGCCCTGCACGAAATGCCCAAGGGTTCCCCCGAACAAAGAGCTGAGTGGGCGCGAGCGGAATTTGATCGCAAATACCGCGATCTCCTCGACTCTTTCGGACTGTCTCCAGCCGACGGTCAGCCCACTGGGTCCGGGGCAGCGTCATGAAGAACTATCTGCGTCTGACTGCCCACGCGACCATGCGGATGTCCCAGCGTGGAATTGTGAAGGAAGACCTCGAACTGATCGAATGGATCGGGACTGAGGTAGAAGGCGGGTATCTGGTCCGTGAAAAGGATTTTCAGGCGCTCGACCGAGAACTGAAGCAGTTGCGCGAGCATGCCCGAAGGCTCATCGGCAAACGGCTGGTCGTGGAAGGCGACCGGCTGATCACGGGCTACCACGCCGCCCGTAACAAGCAATACCAGCTCCTGCGAGGCTCGCAGGCTCGATCTTCGAATGGAGTGACACCTATGAGCATCATCATGATTTCAGTTGCACCGGACGTGGTGACTCGCCTCTTGGCGCTTCGCTTGTCCGAGAGCGAGAGCCCCGATGAGGTCCTTCGCCGAGTTCTCGCGGCCGCCGAGAAACCGACTGCAAAGCCAGTCGCACGCGCCACGGCCGCAACACCGAGCGCAAACGGGGCCGGCGTCTCTTACCAGTTCGATGGCGAGACGCACGTAGCGTCCGATGCGACCGAGGCCATGATCAACATCCTCCGCAAACTCGGCCAATACGATGACAGCTTCTTTCCGAAGCTGGCGGCGAAGGTGCGGGGCCGGACCCGCAATCACATCGCCCAGTCCCGGTCGGAGGTCTACCCTGCACGGTCCGATCTGGCGCGGTACGTCAAAGAGATCGGTCCGGGTTGGTTCATCGGGTGCAATATCGCAAACCGCGAGAAGAAGAAAATTCTTCGCGCGGCATGCGAGGTGATGGGAATAGCCTTCGGCCAGGACCTCAAGATCGATTTGGCGCACGCCTGACCGGCGTGCCGATCGCCGCCCCCTTGAGGTTAAATGGCTGCTCCTCATCCGCCGTCGCGCCCGGACCTGTGTCGGTCGTGGCTCGGCTTATGGTCGGTTTGACCAATTCGATCCACTTCCGTCGAACGGCCGCTCACATGGGCATGTTTGCAGTCAAGGGGCAGGTTTACGGGTTCACGGGCAGTTCTCCGGTGGTTATTTCGAATCCAAGGTCTGAGCCCGTTTCCATGACCTGATGGCGTGCTGCACCAGATCAAGCTCACATGCGGTCGCCGCTTGCTGCAGCTGCACCAACATCCCGCATCCGGCGGATGGGGCTCAGGAGGCCGGGACCATTCTTTCGGTCGGTTGTTGAGGCCAACGGCCGTTGCGGTTCGGCCACCTGAATCCGGCAGGACTGATCAGGTCCTTGCGGATCGGGTCAGATCGTCGCCAGCGCTGGCTTCATCGCGGCCCCCTCGATGACGACGCCGGCGGTCGTGTACCGCCACAGGGCGATGAGCAGCTTGCGCGCCAGGGCGACGACGGTCGTTTTGCGCATCCGCCCACCAACGCGCCGGACCCGCTCGTGGAACCACAGGCTGAGCGCCGAGACCGGGCTGGTTCTGCAGGGCAAGCTGGATGGAGGCGAGGGCAACGAGGGCGCCCAGGGCGTGTTTAGGCCCTCGATCAGTCCTTGGAGATCATTTCTACCCTACTCCGGCGGGGTGGCGCCTAGTCGATAATCTTGCCCCGCCGCTTGTTGTCGATCAGCTTCGGATCAGCCTTCTCGATTTCCGCGAGCCGGCGCACCATCGCCGGCATCAAGTCGATCTCGCGCTTCTGCAACGCGTTTGCGTTCACCTTGGCGGCGAGGCTAACCATCGACAGGGCTGCGTCCTTCTGGATCGAGAGCAATTTGAGATTATCGGGAGCGCAGGGCATGTCGACGATCCGCTCGATCAGGTCGAGAGACTTACCGGTAATCCTGCTAAGGCTTGCCGCATGAGTTTCCTCGGCCGGCACCGGCAATCCCGCATCCTCGCTTGTCACGAGAGCCGGACGCGGCAGCACCGGCGGCAGCTTTGCACGGCCATCCATCATCGGGGCTCGCGTTTGCTCGACCGCCTTGCCCTTACTACTCGGCCTTGGCCCCTTCGGTCGCCGGCCGCCGGGGAACCTTTCGATCAAGCCCATCGCCTTCGCCCTCCGCGTCCGCTCGACCCATCGAGCGCGTCCCGCCTTCATCGACGCCACAACAACTGCCTTGCCTAATGGCGTCCTCGGTCCGGTGCTTCTGCCACCATGCCAGCGGCAGCGCAGCTTGCCTGTAATCGCGATCGCGCGACAGTAGCCGCGATCACCAGACAGGCGGGCGCCGCAAATGCGAGCACCGGGACGGCGAGGCGAGCGAAACATAGAAGTCGATATAGTTCGTCGTCATCCGGAACACCAAGCCAGCGCACAAATTCAGGAAGACGGCGAGGCATATCAGCGGGACGGGGTGTCAAGGGTGGTGTCATCGGGCTTGGCGCCCTCTTCTGCTGGCGAGCCTCCGACGTTCACGAAGTTTCCGGGATCGGTAAAGCACTTCATGTCGAACGTGGCCGCCGGCGCATCGGCGGCAGCGGCCGGTGCAATCGCAAGCTACATCAGGATCAGCCCCAACACGTGCTTGCGCATCATCGCCCTTTACGCATCTTCGTGGTTTTGCTCCCGCTGCGCGGCAGTCTCTATGCGCCCATGTCAAACTCATGGACAGCTCGTGATTCCTTGGGTTCGGGGACATTCAGCGCGACGGTACCGTAGCCTCGGTTTGCAGCCCGTCGGTCGACGCTCTACTCTCCCTCTCGCCGAGACAAGGGAGAACCCCAGGGTTGAGCATCAATCTGGTTGAGGCGCTGGTCGAGGCCGCGCTCGAAAAGGATTTGTTGCGCGAGGCATACGAGATCACCGCCGGCCTGATGCTGGCACCGGTGCGCGGCAAGGCGCCGCTCTACCTGCGGAAACTCGCCAGCACAGTAATTGGCGCTGCGGCCGCGTCGCCTGCTTTCCGCCAGAAGATTTTAGAACCCGGCTTTCCGGTTGAGGCGGACGACAAGATCTCCGTAACGGTCGGGTACATGAACAGCGACCGGCAAGCAGGCCAGGCTGTCACCGCGGGTTTCTGGTTGGCAGACATGACGGCCGAATACATGAACGATTGCGAGCTTCCAGCGGGGGCGAAGGTTCTCGATTTTGGGTGCGGATCGCTGCGGGTCGGTCGCCACCTGATGCAGTTCGCGCCGGGCTTCGAGTATTTTTGCTGCGACGTGAACCGGCTCGCGATCGAATGGGCACAGAGGGAGTTCGCCGGGCGGGCACGCCCGTTTCACATGGACCCGGCGCCGCCGCTCAATTTGAAGCGCGGCAGCATCGATTTCTTGTTCGCCTGATCGATCTTTAGCCATTATTCCGAGCCGCTCCATCACAGGTGGCTCGGAGAATTGCACCGCGTCCTCCGGCGGGGCGGTTACCTGCTGCTGTCGTTCCAGAGCGATTATCTGATGAACCGCATCCTGGCGGGCGATCTCGAAGGCTACCCCCGCGACCCGAAGAGCGGAAAATTGCTGGTCGCTGGTACGGCACTCAATGACCAACTGCTAGAAAAGTTGTGCGCCGACTACCGCCGCGACGATTTCGGATATTACGAGTGCTACCCGGAGAGCGATGAAAGGTTGGGGGTCGATCGCAAGAATTTCGGCATGGCGTTCATCTCGCCGAAGTATGTCGAACGGCATTGGACAAGGCTGTTCAAAGTGGAGCGCCTCGATCCTGGGGCGACCGGTATGCACGACGTAATCCTACTCCGCAGTCTGTGAAGTGATGCGCGGTGTAGAACGGCAATTCTTAATAATAATACTTAGCACAAAGGTGAGATTCTGAATGAAAATGGGTTTAACGATCATTATCCTTTCGGTTGTTCTATTGATGACTACGCCAGTCGGGATGGCGCAGTCTCCGAGCGGTCGTGCGGTGCTTTCCGCAAACATGACGCTTTTCGTCGCTCCGCCTCCCACCGGATCCGATGGCGCAAACGACTGCACGAGCAGCGCTTCGCCATGTCAGACGATCCAGAGGGCAGTGGACGTCGCGGCGACAAAGGACTTCGGCGGTCATTCGATCATGATCCATCTTGCGGATGGCACATATCGTGGCGGCGCGATTTTCTCCGGGACGCTGACGGGTCGCGCCACGGGTGTCCTCGGCGGTGCAGGGCTATTGATCAGCGGGAACCTGCAATCTCCGGGTTCGGTCGTCGTTGCCGACACATCATCCAGGCCTGCTGCATTCATTGCGACCGATAATGCATCCCTCGGTCTCCAGGGCATGACGATTACCAGCGCCAAGGGATCAGCCGTCTTTCCCGAATCTCACGCGCGGATTGTCGTGTCCAAAGTCGTCTTTGGCGCTACTCATTTTGGTCACATGCATGCAGAGACGGGGGGAAGCGTAACGGTTTTCGGCGACTATGGCATAACCGGCGGAGCGCCGGCCCATATCGAGGCGGTGCTCGGTGGCAGAATCATATATTTGGAAAGCCCGCACACGGTGACTTTGACTGGTACGCCTCATTTCTCCACGGCCTTTGTCTCATTGGACCAAGGCTCGGTCGCTTATGTGAACCATGCTTTTGTTACGTTTCATGGCGCCGCGACCGGGGCTCGGTACCTGATCAAGGGCAATTCCATCCTGGAAACCGAAGGTGGCGGACCCTCGTTCCTGCCAGGAGACCCCCCAGGAACCTTGCTGACCGGTGGCCAATACCAACCGGCTCTCTCCCCTACTCTCAGCGGCGCGACGGGATTAGGATCGGGCGGGTCCCTAAAGCTCGTTTCCGGCTCTGTCGATACTGACGGGACAGTACAGCTGACGACCGGAATGGCTGCGAGCCCGAGCGGCGCGTTCACCATCAATTTCGCCAGTCTGATGGGGTTACACAATGCAGTCTGCGCTTTTGCTGTTTCCGATGGTACCGGCCGCTGGCAAGCTGAAGCCGCAGTTCGGTCGTGTCCGTCAAGGAGGTGTAAATCGGAGCGGAGTTTGAGGTGGCCATCGGTCAGGCGGCCAGTGGTGGAAGTTTGGCCGGATCGGCGTCGATTAGCGGCAGCGTCAGCTCAGCCATTCCCTCGATCTGCATGTAACGGCACTGGAGTAGCCACTCATCGTTCTGCTCGAGCAGGACGGCGCCGATCAGCCGAGTGATGCTGGCCTCATTGGGGAAGATGCCGACGACATCAGCGCGCCGTTTCACTTCCTTATTCAGCCGCTCCAACGGATTTGTCGAATGCAGCTTGGTGCGATGCTGGGCCGGGAAGGTGATGTAGGCCAGCACATCGTGCTCGCTGTCGTCCATCAGCGCGGCGAGCTTGGGCCAGCGCGGCCGCAGCTGATCGGCAACATGGCGCCAGGTCTGATGCGCGGCCTCGGCATCGGCTTGCAGAAAGGCCTGGCGGATCGCGGCGGCGACCATGGTGTGCTGGCCTTTGGGTACGTGCGCCAAGGCATTGCGCATCCAATGAACGCGGCACCTTTGCCAGGTCGCTCCGAGCACGCGAGTGATCGCGTGGCGCAGGCCGTCATGAGCGTCGGAGATCACCAGCTTGATGCCCTTGAGACCGCGTTTGACCAGGCCCTTGAGGAAAGCCGACCAGAACGGCTCGGCCTCCGAAGGACCGATGCCAAGGCCGATGATCTCGCGCCGGCCTTCGGTCGTGACCGCCACCGCGATTATCGCGGCGACCGAGACGATGCGGCCGCCGTCGCGGACTTTGAGGTAGATGGCGTCGAGCCACAAATACGGCCATTCGCCGTCGATCGGCCGGTCGAGGAAAGCGTTGACTCGTTCATCAATGTCCTTGCACAGCTTGGAGACCTGGCTCTTCGAAATACCGGACAGCCCCATCGCCTGGACCAGCTCGTCGACCCGCCGGGTCGAGACGCCGCCGATCCAAGCCTCCTGGATCACCGTGACCAGCGCCTTCTCGGCGGTCTTGCGCGGCTCCAGAAAGGGCGGGAAATACGAGCCCTGGCGTAGCTTGGGGATCCTCAGCTGAAGCGAGCCGAGCCGGGTGTCGAGGCTGCGCTCGCGATAGCCATTGCGGTAATTGAGCCGCTCGGCGGAGCGTTCGTGCCGCCCGGCGCCGATCACGCCTTCGACATCGGCTTCCATCAGAATTTGCAGTACCGCCTCCGCCACGGCTCGCAGAAAATCGCCATCGCCGCTCTTCTGCAGCAGCTCGGCCAGCGCCATTCTCTCATCGGTCATCGGGTCCTCGGTAGGCTTGGGATGGGTGTTACAACGCCACCTTAGCCGACCCTCCCCGGTGACCACCCGTCGCTCACGCGCGCGCCGGGCTCCATGTAATCGGGCATTGCGCCCGGCGCGCGCTCACCCTCGAATTTCCACCACCACCAAGGACGCTAACCGCAGTTCACAATTCTGGTGCGAGCAAAACGCTGGATAGGGGTGCATGGTCGAACGCTGGAGTAGCATTGGCTGGCAGGGCTACCTATTATATTAACTATATATGCAGGCCGATGTAACGCGACGATGCATGATAGTTGCGCGGCGTGAACCGAGATGAATTCAACATGACGTTACAAGCCGCCGCCGTCTCAGCCTTGGCATCCGCCCCGGCTCAGAGCATCCGCTAATTACTAATACGCCGCCACGCCCAAAGCGCGAAGAGCACGTTGAAATTCGCATGCGTGACGCGTGGATCAAGGATTTGCAACCATCGACTAGATATCGGCCAACTCGTCGGATGTATGGGATATCCCTGCCCAACCGCGAAGGCGCATGCCTTGTGCCATCTGCCCAGGAAAGAATCCGATGAGCGGTTCAAGCCGTTGGGGAGCGGTTGCTTGACACGCCGCCGATGCGCACCGCCACGGCAGAACCCGCCAAGCGCAAAACGAAGGTAACAGAGGAGACTCACAGGCACTGTCGTGGCTCAAAGCCCTTGCCGCACCACAGGCAGGTTATCATCCGTCGGTCCTCGGCGGCCCTAACGGCCGCGCTGGCTCGCGCCACAGCAGCCCCGTCGCAAATTTTCGAGGAGCCGCCGAAGAACAGAACTGTTGTGGCGAGCCGCCGCCGCGGCGGAATCGCGAGGATCGATTGCACCATGGGCACGCGATCTCTCGGGGCAGGTCCTCATCCCTCCCAGGCTGGCGGCTTTAAGCCCATCGCAGAAAGCGCTCCTGTCGCGGCGCGGCGCCAGCAGTGGCCATAGCGCAGCAGGCAATTCAGTGTCTCGAAATGCACCCGGTTGCCGTCCGCTAGGTCGAGTGTCGGCAGGCCGCCGATCGCCTCGCCCCAGCCGGCGCATTGCCACCCCGGCAACCGCGCACCCTGAAGTCGATGCCAGCGATCTTGTAACTCGCCCCATGCGAGGGATGCGGCTATGTCATAGCGATGGAGCACTGACCAATAAGCCAGCGCCTCGCGATGGCGCGTGCGCCAATCGGCGGCGCCAGCGAGCAATCCGAGCAGCGCGGGCTTCGCTTCTCGGATGCGAGCGAGCAGTTCGGCCGGCAGCGGTCGCGCCGCCGCCAGTTCGATCATATCGCCGTCGCGGCGGATGGTGCCGCCCGCCGCGCGAACGGCGGCGATCAGGTCCGTGGCGTGCGCCGTGGCTGGCATCAGTCACACCCTTTCGCGCCAGGCGAGGAGGATTTCATCTGTCACAGCGTCACAATCCGCAGAAAAGCTTACGTTTTCGGGCGCGAGATCCGTCACATTGGGGGTCGCAGCAGCAGGGGATGTGACGCATCGAATGGGCTCAAAACCCGCGGAAACGCTCGATTGTGACGCTGTGACGGATCGCGGCGGGAGATAATTGGCGAAAGCACCCTCGAACCACGCCGTCATCCCGAACAGCAACCCAGCGCAAACTCGGGGAAGACAGATGGGCCGCCGTGGCGGCGTGCCAAGCGTCGGATGGCCGCTCATCGCCGCCCGTGAAGTCGTCTTCGTCGCTGCTTGTACAGCTGGTCACCCTTTCGGAGCTAGCTTAGATGCACGATCCAAACCTTCCCGCGTGGTTTGCCGACCCGAGCCAGGCCGGAACCTTTAACCATCGCTGAAGGTAGTCTTATCAACGGGCGGATCAGCATGCCGGAACTCCTGAGGATTCTCAACCGGTCTCGATAAGCGGCCGGAAGATCGTGGGCTGGTACCCGCCAAATCCACGCGCGAAAGTTTGGAATTGCTAGTGGTGAGTACAAAGAACGATTTGACGTGAGACCATGAAGAATCTTGCCGATCGCTAATTGGCATGCCCGTGGATGCACAATTCTTATGTTGATTGGGGTTTTCACCCCGCTCCCCGGTCTCATGCTCCTCGTCTATCATGGCAATCTAAAAACTTCTGCTCCCAAAGCGACTTCCAGTCGTCATCTTCATAGCGCGACACGAAGGGCGGCGAGTCATCCGAGTCATCTTTGAAGATCGGGCTAGCGTAGCTAATACGCCATCCTCCGGCCTCCTCGTCCGATCCGGGAAGGTCGGGTGTGGAATTCGCCCAGTCGCGGCATTCCTTCCGCGGGAACAGCCCAGGGCCGCGGAACTCGCGCCATCGTCGCTCCAGGTCCTTGCGCTTATCCTCGGCTCGCTTTTCTTCAGCACGGTGCCGCGCCAGGTCGGCGGCCTCGCGGCGCTCGTCCTCCTTCTGTTCGCGTGTTTCAATCCCGCCATAGAGATGATTGAATATGGCGAACACAAGAATAAATAACGGAAACTAATCCATTCGACTAACCCACTTGCCCAGGTGCCCCTGCTAAATTCAAATAGCGAATAGTAGAAAATCAAGGCCATTGCCCCGATGCCGATTTCTGCAATCCAGTTGATTTTTTTCTCGATACGAGCCAATTGTCGAAATAGGCGCCGTTCATCTTCGGGTGTCATTACTCACCCCAGCTCAGTGCATCCGCTAATTACTAATACGCCGCTGCACCCCGAAGCGAGAAGGGCAGGTTGAATTTCGCATGCATGACGATTGGATCAAGGATTTGCAACCATCGTCTAGATCTCGGCCGACTCGTCGATGTAGGGGATATCCCTGCCCCGACCGCGAAGGCACATGCCCTATGCCATCTGCCCAGCAGAGGAATCCGATGATCGGTTCAAGCCGTTGCGGAGCGGCTGCTTGACACGCCGCCGATACACACCGCCACGGCAAAACCCGCCAAGAGCAAAAGAAGGTAACGGAGAAGACTCAGAGGCACTTGTCGGAGGGCAGCACTGGGGGTGGCCGATCCTAAGATGGACATGGCGAGTCGCCACGATCGTTCGGTGAAAGGCCGTCGTCAGCGGCCCTCCTTTGCAACCTCAGCAAGGAGCTTCTCGAACTCGCTGACTGACGCTTTCGGTACTGCCCGGCGCTTCAGGATGCGCGCTGTCTCCGTGCTGGCCTGGCGAAGCGTGCACGCTGCCGGATCGGCCTTCAAATCGGCGATGCTCACCAAGCCGAGAGACACGGCACGCTCGGCCCACTTGCGGCAGGCTGTCCAGAACAGGGCGCGGTGTCTGGCGCAGCAGAACCGCCCCGCACTACCGCCGCGCCGCGGCTCGAAAGTTTTGGTGCACCATCTGCAGGTTGCCTTAGTCATCGCGATATGCCCTGGCGGCGCCATAGGAGGCTGGCGCGATATCGGCGTAGCGCCCGGTAGCGCGGTCCCAGCGCAGCGAGATGGCGCCGATCTTTCCGACCGATTTGAAGCGGGTCTTGCGGATATAGATGTCGGTCCGCGTCGGGTCTTTCTCGGGGTCGCGGTGCACGACGATCCCGATATCGGCCTTGTTGGCCCAATTGGCCGAGCCGCTGATGTCATAGAGGCTCGGCACGGGCAATGAGCCGTTGCTGTCCCGGTGGAGCTTCGCCGGGTGTGCGACAAACCAGACGTGCACTTCGTGGTTCTGCGCAAAGCGCTTCACCTTGCCGAGCAATTGCGAGACGTATTCGGTCTCGGTCATATTCGTCGGGCGCCGGTGCTCAATCTCATTGTAAGGGTCGATCACCAGGCCGCGGACACCGTGGCGCATGACCGCCGCGCGGGCTTTCTCGAGGATCGCTTCTATCGTAGGCGCTTCGTCGTCGAAGCGGATCAGGAAGAACTGATCATTGACCCATCCCAACCCTCGCAACAGCTCCAACTCGGTCATGCGATGGGCTGGTCCATCCCAAAACGGCGCACCGATAAATTTTTCGGCGAGCTTGGCGATGTGCTCCTCAGGCGGGTTCTCGAACGAGCAGAGGGCAAAGCGCCAGCCATAGCGTTGCGCCAGATTGACGGCGAGCGCGTCGATAAGCTCGGATTTGCCGCTGCCCGGGGTCCCGGTGACAACCGACAGCTCACCCGGTCGAATGGTCATGTATTCGTCGAGCGAGGGCCACCCCGTTGAGTGCCCCCGCTTCCGGCCGTCGCGATAGAGAGCGAGCGTCTCGTCGCGGTAGTCGAGCGCGCAATGCAGCCCGGCAATCGGGTAGGGCTCGGCCTGGTCGATGCACTCGCGAAGCACGTCGGCGCCGTGCCGCATTAGTGTTTCGTTGGCGTCCTTGCACGGCACGTCGCCGGTACCGGGCCAGCGCACCCGCCAGCAGCGCTCTTTGCCGAGGCGGCGGGCCAGCTCTTCTGCGAGCGCCTGGCCGGGACCGTCGTCGTCGACGGCGATCACGATGCGGTCGAGCTGCTCGAGATAGTCAGCGGAATTGGCGAGGTAGGCGAATTTGGCGTCGTCGGGATCGGGCTCGCCAGCCTTGACCATCTGCGGCGCGCCGTCCGGCACTGAGACGACGTTGGGCAAGCCGGCCTCATCCAATGCGAGCTTGTCGCACTCGCCCTCGACGATGATCACGGACTTGCTGTCGGCGATGAAGTCGAGGCCGTAGAAGATCTTTTCAGCGCCCTTCACTTGCGCGAACGCCTTCTCGGCGAGTGCACGGTATTTGATGTTCACCAGCTCGCCGTGTCGAAAATATGGAAAGGCGACGCAATCGGCCTCGCCCCGAAGCGCCGGGATGTAAGTACGCTCGAAGCCGATGCGGTTGCGGCGCGCTGTGGCCTCCGAGATGCCGCGACACGCCAGCCACTGAAGAACCGCAGGGGTCGGTTCGCTTGGCGCCTTGGCCGGGTTAACGGGCGCCGCCGGCCCGCACCGTTGGCGCCGCCCCGATCGTGCGTCGTTTGGTTCGGCCACGCCGCCGCTCCATTGGCAGTGGTGACAAAGCCAGACCGCTCGGCCAGCCTCGATGGTGAGGCTCAAACAAGGGTCGTTGTGCCTTCGGCGCGTGTGGGAGCACCGCGGGCAGACGAGTTTTTGATCGCCTTCCGTGTAGCGCCGGGGTCGAATTCCGAGCGCAAGAAGCCGCTCGGCGAGGGTCGCCATGTCAGTTCATCCCGACCCGGAGTCGCAGCGGCTCGGGCTCATGAAGCTGAGCCCAGCGTTCCTGATTTAGCCAGGTCTGCGCCTGCGGACGATACTTCGCCTCCGTGCCCTGCTGCTCGACGTGGGCTCGATATCTTTTCGCGCCGGCGATGATCTCATCGGGATCGACGCCGTGCTCGACCGCAGCCGCGAATTTCGCGCGCGCAGGCTTTTTTGGGTCCGAAAATTCGCCACGGTGAGGGTAGATACGCCAGAAATCCTCGAACTTGTCGGCGCCACCCTTGAAGACTGGCCTACGTTTACGCGCGGGTCGCCGCGCGCCTGTCCTTTGGTCTGTTCCATATTGGTCTGTTAGGGCGACCGATGGGACGACACCCGGTGTCGTCGTATCAGACGACATCGTGTCGTCGTCTGAGACGACAGGTGTCGCCGCCTGAGACGGCACCTCCGCCCCGAATACGATCGTGTAGAGATTGCTCGTAGCGTCGCCGGCGGTATCGCGGCGACGCTTCACACGAATGAACCCGCCGGAAACCAGGGCGCTGATTTCTCGGTGAAGCCCCCGGCGCTCAATGCGGGTAATTCTCGCGAGCGTGGCGAGGCTTGGATATGCCCGGTCGTCGCCGTCGGCATGGCCCGCGATGGCGATCAAGACGCGCAGGGCGCGCGCGCCTAGCTTCGCGCCTGCGGCTTGCAAAGGCACCCGCGCGAACCTCCTATCCCTCATCGTCGCCGACCGCGTGCAGCGGCACCGGCGGGAAGCTGTCGGCACCGACCGCGTGCAGAAGGTCGGGATCGAGCTGGGCGTATCGCGCGAGCCGCTCGTCAATCTCGTTGTCAATCCTTAGGTGCCGAGCGAGTTCGTCGATGAACTCGAATGTCACCCGGTCACCGAGTCGATACAGTTGCCGGGCGAGATGTTGCCGTCGGAGGCGCGCAGGATGTTGAAGCCGAACACGGGATAGGATAACGATGCCGCTGCCGTTCTGCGCATCGATACCCGCCCGGTTGCCGCCCGCCAGCGGCGCCGGGCTTTCGTTTCGCATGACGATGGCTCACGCGGCTTGCGCGAGCTTACGCGCGACGTAATCCCGGATGCTGGCGACCACGATCTTGCGGGCCGCGCCGTCTTTAAAGGACTGTAATTGGCCGCTATTGAGCAACTCGTAAACCCGGGTGATGCCACAATCGAGAAAGACAGCGGCGCGCCGCGGGCTGACGACCAGCCGTTCGTCATCGCCGAGACCGGTACTGTGGATTGACACTTGGACGCCTCTAAAAACGGATTGTTTTTGATGACGAATCGGCTGCTCCCGGCGAGGGGGATGCGGGGGGATCGGCAATGGCGGGGCAACCGGGATTTTTCGATGGCGAGGAGCGGCTGAAGGCCTTGTCGGCGGCGGGCGATCCGCTGGAGCGGCTGGCGGCGGTGATCGATTTTGAGGTGTTTCGCGGCGATCTGGAGCGGGCGCTGTCGCGCTCGGATCGGGCGAAGGGCGGGCGTCCGCCTTACGATCCGGTACTGATGTTTAAGGTGCTGGTGTTGCAGACGCTGTACACGCTGTCGGACGACCAGACCGAATACCAGCTGAAGGACCGGCTGTCGTTTATGCGGTTTGTCGGGCTGGCGCTGCACGACCCGGTGCCCGACGCCAAGACGATCTGGCTGTATCGCGAGCAGCTGGCGCGGGCCGGTGCGGCCGAACGGCTGTTTGCCCGGTTTGATGCGCTGCTGCGGGCGAAGGGCTGGCTGGCGATGGGCGGTCAGATCGTCGACGCGACGGTGATCGAGGCGCGCCGGCCGCGGCTGACCCAGGCCGAGAAGGAGACGATCAAGGGCGGCGGCATACCGGCCGAATGGACACCGGCGCGGCGCGCCCAGATCGACCGCGACGGGCGCTGGACCATCAAGCGCGGGCGCAAGCGCGACGCCGCGCGGGCGCGGCCACAGCGCCAGGCCGAGATCGCGGTGCCGATGTTCGGCTACAAGAACCATGTCGGCATCGACCGCGAGCATGGTTTTCTGCGGCGCTACACCGTCACCCACGCGGCGGCCTATGACGGCGGGCAGCTCGGCGCGGTGCTCGACCGCGACAACACCGCCAGCGATGTGTGGGCCGACACCGCCTACCGCTCGGCGGCCAATCTGGCGCTGCTCGAGCGCCGCGGCCTCAAGCCGCAATTCCAGCGCAAAAAGCCGCGGGGCCGCAAGATGCCGGCCCATATCGCCCGCGGCAATGCCACCCGCGCCCGGGTGCGCTCGCGCGTCGAGCACGTCTTTGCCGCCCAGAAATGCCGGCTCGGGCTGGTCGTTCGCACCGTCGGCATGGTGCGCGCCCGCGCCAAAATCGGCCTCGCCAATCTCGCCTACAACTTCACCCGCCTGGCCTGGCTCAATGGGCGAGCCGTGCCGGCGTGACCTCGGAGCCTGCGCGAAGGGTGGCGACCGACGCATCAGAGATCGACGAGACGGTCTCCGCGCGGAAAATCCCGGTCCTCAGCCCCGCTTTGTCCTCGCCCGCCGCTCAAAACCCGGTAGTTCGAGCCGTCCACTTGATCGCTCCCGTTTTGCTACGAACACGGGCGCAATTAGCAGCACGGCTGTGAAATATCTAACTGAGTATAGCCCAGGCGACTAAATCGAGTAATTTTACTTTTTTTGCTCTTTGGCCCAGCGCTCGACATAGGGTGAGCGTAGCGGCCAGCCTGTTATCGGCGGCCGATGTGCCTTGGACTTGTAAACGCGCCCGTAGGCTCCTTCAAACTGCTCGCGCCTGAACGTCCCGAGGCTCTTGTCGTGCTGCGCCTCGGTGAGCAGGTCCGCGAATTTTTGCGGGGGTATCTGGTGGCGCACGTAAATCCACTCGGCGAGCGCAGGGATAAGGTCCGGCAAGCCAGCCGGCGCCCCGCCCTTGCTCGCCAGAGTGGTTTGCGGTTGCTCTCGCGGCGATGCGATCGGGCCCCATTCGGGGGGCAGCACAAAACCCGCCGCCGCCAACTCGCCAGCGACCTCAGGCCAACAGACGCGCACATTGGCGAATACGCAGGTGTCAGCCTCCCAAGGGGCGCGCCGTCGCCCCAACTAATCATCGCGCACAGCCGATTGCCGGGCTCAATTCCGAAAGGCCCCGAAGCCCGTGTCAGCAGCCGCTCGGCTAGATCGCCGGGCATCGTCCATGTCGCCATCCATTCCAATAGCGCGGCGTCGGCCGGCCAATGCTCGCGAACGCGTTCGATCGGCGCCTCAGCCAGCAGCCCGGTGACGCGTCGGACCCTCTGGTTTAGGACAGCGCGCTGCAAAATCTCGCCGAGAGCGTGTCCGCTCGCTCCCGAGGCGCGAGCGCGAGCGCAAACGTCGTCGAGCAACAGCCATTCGGGCATACCGCACCTCCGCATGGCGCATCCGCGCAATGGTTCGCGGCGGAAGGCCGGTGCGGAAACCAGCCGTGTCGGGTCGCGACCCCTATCCGCCGCAATCGTGATCTTATGCGCTGGCGCGGAGCTCGACCACGTTCGCGGCGTCGCGTGCCTCGCCGACGATGAAGGCGACGCGCTCGGCCCACGCTTCAAGCGCCTTGCGCTTCTGATCGAGGTAGTCGTGCCGGTTGTAGGTGCCGGCGAGCGTGCCCTTGGCGTGATTCAGCACGCGGTCAATGGCGTCCTGCGGGACGCGCAGCGCGGCCATGCCGGTGCTCGCCGTGCGCCGGAAATCATGGAAGGTCCAGCCCGTGACACCCAATTCGCGATCGAGGATCGTCTTCAACCGTTTCTGCCCGGCATAGGGCTTCGCGCCGTCCGTCGTGAATACCGGCGGGCCGCGACGGCGCAGCCCGTCGAGCACCGCAACCATTGTCGGCGCCAGCGGGATTTCATGCTCGCGCTTGCCCTTGTTGCGCGCGGCCGGCAGGGTCCAGACTGCGCGGCTCGCGTCAATCTCGCTCCACGTCATGCAGCGCACTTCGTCTCGGCGCTGCCCGGTCAATATCCACGCCTTGACCAGCGACCGGCTCGGGTCCGACAGCGCGTCCGCGGCGCACCAGATAGCGCGCAGCTCGTCATCGGTCAGCACGCGATCGCGGCTCGCCTCGATCTTTCGCTTCTTGATCGCCGCGGCCGGGTTGGTGTCGAGGTAGTCACGCTCGATGCCCCAATTGAGCGCAGCGAGGATCTGGCTGCGGACCCGGTTTACCTGAGCGCGGAGGCCTTTGTCGTTTTGTAGATCGTCGAGCAGTTCAACGATATCGGCGCGAAGCAACTCGGCCAGGGGCTTGCTGCCGATCGCCGGCTTGACGTGCGAATCGAACATGCGAGCCGTCAGCATCCATTTGCGCTGATTGGGTTTGCAATAGCGTTCGACATACTCGTCTACCAGGTCGCAGACCGTGTGCGGCCGGTTATCGGCCTTGCGCTGTTCCTCGCGCTCTCGCTGTTCGGCGGCCGGAGGATCGATGCCCTTGGCCGCAGCGGCACCGATGTCCTTCGCGCGCTGCCGAGCCTCCGCCAACGATACCGCGGGATACCTGCCATAGGTTTCGCGCTTTCGCTCGCTCCCCTTCGGCCGGTAGCGGATCGACCACGACTTGCGACGGTCCGCCGAAACGCGGAGTTCAAGCCCGGGCGCATCGTCATCGATGTAGACCGCCCGCCCGGAAGCGGGCGGCGCAACGCTCTGCACGAAACGATCGGTCAACCGCTTTTTCATCACCCGCCCCTTTTGCCCGATTCCGGGACCCCGCAAGCATCGGGGTCCCACCGGGGTCCCAAAAATTGCCGACTTGCGGCGACGGCCTGCGAAGGCCAGCGGATGATTTTCAGCGATAGATCCTGTAGGATTACAAGGGAATCTAGTGCAGGTTGGCGATCAGCGGCGAAAGCGTGCGAAAGGGATCGCCTACGTCTCCCAGACGTGAAGCCTCCCTGTTCAAACTTGGCCCCGGCACTGCCGGGGCCATTTTTCTTTCGCCGCCGCGAGCTCGACTGGAACCGGTCAAATCGCGCTCGCTGACCCGGCACCGGATGGCGCGACTGGAACGAAAAGAGGGGCGGCTCGCGCCACCCCTCATGCTTGTCGCCTCGAACTGACTTTGGCTCAGGTCGAGGCGCTCATTCCCAGCGCTCCTGATCGGAAGCCGCGCTAGTTGATCAGGCCGTAGAACTTGCCGGCGTTCTCGCAGGTCATCTTGTAGGTGACGTCGGCCGGCAGGTGGCTGAACTGCTCGTCGATGTATTTCTTCGATTCCGGCCAAACACCGTCGGGATGCGGGTAATCCGAACCCCACATCAGGGTCTCAACCCCCATCTCATCGATCAATTTCGTACCGACGCGGTCATACTGGAACGTCGCCCTGCACTGGCGACGCCAATATTCGCTCGGCTTGAGCTTGAGCTTGAGGTCCTGGTACTGGTCCTCGAACTCGAAATCCATGCGGTCGAGCACGTAGGGGATCCAGCCGATGCCGCTCTCGCCCAGAACCATCCGAATGTTGGGGAAGCGCTCGAACACCGCCGCGCCCATCAGGTCGGTCAGGATCGTCGCCAAGGTCATCTGGAAGCGGCACAGCCCGCTGTAGGTCATCCGCCGCGCAATCGTCGGCTCCAGCGACTTGCGCAATTCCGGGTCGGTCGCCGGGAAGGTGTGAAAGTGCAGCGGTAGCTGCGTTTCGTTGACCGCTTGCCACAGCGGATCCCACATCGGGTGCCACATCGGCGTCATGTGCCACGAGCAGGACAGCTCGACCCCCTTCATGCCGAGTTTGGCGACGCGATGAACCTCGGCCGCCGCCGCATCGATGTCGCTGTAGGGCAGGCAGGCGAGGCCGATCTCGCGTTCGGGATAGTAGCTGCAGAAGTCGTTCATGAAGTCGTTGTAAACGCGCAGCATCTCGTTCGCCGCCGCGGGGTTCTTCATCTTCGCGCACGCCGCGAGAATGCCGTAGATGACTTCGGCATCGACGCCGTCGCGGTCGAGCTCTTTGACCCGCAGGTGCGGGTCGCCGGGCCGGCGCTGGCCCTTCTTCGTGTAGTCATCATAGAGCCCGGCCTCGTGCATCTTGTCGACGCGGAGTTGCTTGCCGGGGACGTATTCCGATCCGACGGCGCCGACCCCGCCGGCCTTGCCGTAATCGGCCCCGTTGTTGTCGATCCAGCGCTTGGTGCCGTCCGGCTGCTCCTTGACGTAAGGCATCTCCTCCTTCAAGGCTCGGGCCGCTTGCGAGGTGAACAGATCAGGCGGCAGCCAGATCATGTCGAGATGACAATCGGCCGAAATTCGCCGGTACTGCTGCATGATGTAACCTCCACTCAAATTGAACCGGGCCGGAAGGAAAAGAGTTTGCCCAGGCGACTTTATCGACGGTTCCCAGCGCATCCTATGCCGATAATGCGCAGGGCTCCGATGCAGGTTGATCAACCCTGCTGATGCCGCATCCGGAACTCGTGCGAACCAATCGCACAAGAAGTTGTGCCCGCATCCAGAATTGAGCTAGGAAGGCTGTAACACGCTGTCGTAACGCGAACATTGAGGGGGAAGGGACCGCCGATGGCACAATCTATCGTAGCCTGGGTCGATGCGACGCTCGACAACGCGCGCATGGGTCCGATTCACCGTCGCGTCTTGGCGCTGATCACCGCCGGGTATTTTTTCGATGTCATTGACTTCATCATCCTCGGCTCGCTGGTGCCAGACATGGTGGCTACGCATTTTGCGACACCTGCCGGCATCGGTACGGTCGGCAGTGCCACCTTGCTCGGATTGTTTCTCGGTTCGGTCGGACAAGGCGAGTTCACCGACCGCTTCGGCCGCAAGGCCGTCTTCCAGTTCGCTATTTTTCTCTACAGCGTGGCTACGATCGCGGCGGCCCTGGCGCCGACCGTCGGCTGGCTGGCGGTTGGGCGTTTCATCACCGGGATCGGGCTCGGCGCGGCGCAGCCGCTGTGTTTCTCCTATGCCGCCGAGTATTCCCCCAAGCAGATCCGAGGCCGGGTGACCGCGTTTATGCAATTCGTCGGGGGCGCCTGCGTCTGGCCACTCGGAACCCTGCTGGCGCTTAGTCTCAGGGGCACGATCGGCTGGCGAGGGGTGTGGATCGTGATCGGCGTTTGCGGCTTAGTGTTGTTCCTGTTCAGCTTCACCTTGCCCGAATCGCCGCGCTGGCTGGTCACTCATGGCCAAGGCAAGCGTGCACTCGACATGCTGGAGCGGATGGGGCTGGGCCGCCCGCCCGCTGGCGAGGAGCTTGTCGAGGATAGGATCTCGGACATCCGCAGTGATCCGATCGGGGTCGTCTTCCGCCGCTACCGCGGCCGGATCATTGCTGCGATGATCTGCTTTTTCGCGTTCTTCGGCGCGGCCTTGGGGATCGGTGGCTGGCTCCCAAACATCCTCGCTCAGCGCGGCTTCACGATCACCAAATCGCTGACCTTCCAATTCGGTATCACCTTGGCTTTCCCTATTGCCAGCCTCTTTATGATGTATTCGCTCGAAAAATTTGGCCGGATCAGGACTTCGGTCACTGCGTTCATCCTCGCCACCATCCTGGCGATCCTGTTTTATTTCTCGCAGTCGGACAAGATGGTGCTGATCGTTGGCTTCTGTATGACCTTCTTTATCCAGCTCGCCGGCAATTCGATGCAGATCTTCACCTCCGAGGTGTTTCCGTCGAACGCCCGCGCTTCGGGCTTTGGGCTGGCGCAGGCGGGTGGTCGCATCGGTTCGGCGGTCTCGTTCCCGTTGATCGGGATCGTCAGCGTCTATGGCCTCGGCTATGTGATGGGCGGCATCGCGATAATGATGGCGATCGCCGCTTACGCGGTGACGAAGATCGGGGAGGAAACGCAGGGCCTTGCCCTCGACACGATCGCGCCGATCACCGAGTAAGTGCTGAGGCCACCAACTATCCCTTGAACAGCTTCGGCAGACCCTGCCAACAGGCATCGTAGTCGCGCTGCAGGGCCGGGGTTTCGAGCGCGAAGCGGGTCGGACGGATCGGGAAACGCGCCTCGAACATGAAGGCGAGCGTGTCCTCGATCTTCTGCGGCTTCAGTTCGGCGGTGCTCGCCTTCTCAAAGGTCGCGGCATCGGGGCCGTGTGCGGCCATGCAATTGTGCAAGGACATGCCGCCCGGCACAAAGCCTTCGGCTTTGGCGTCGTAGGCGCCGTGAACCAGGCCCATGAACTCGTTCATGACGTTCCGGTGGAACCAAGGCGGGCGAAAGGTGTGCTCGGCCACCAGCCAGCGCGGCGGAAAGATCACGAAGTCGCAATTGGCGGTGCCAGGGACTTCGGAGGGCGCCGTCAGCACCGTGAAGATCGACGGGTCGGGATGGTCGAAGCTGACCGTGCCTAGCGTGTTGAAGCGCGCGAGATCGTATTTGTAGGGCGCGTAATTGCCGTGCCAGGCGACGACGTCGAGCGGCGAATGATCGAATTCCGCTGGCCCACAGATTGCCGGCGAATTTGACGACGATCTCGCACTTTTCGTCTCGATCCTCAAAGGCGGCGGCCGGGGTCAGGAAGTCGCGCGGATTGGCGAGCCCGTTGGCGCCGATCGGCCCCAATTCCGGCAGACGGAACAGCTGCGCCGTAATTTTCGCAGACATAGCCGCGGGCGCGGCCGTCGGGCAAGGCGACGCGGAATTTGACGCCGCGCGGAATGACCGCAATTTCGCCGGGGCCAGCCCCGATCACGCCGAATTCGGTGCTCAGCAACAGCCGGCCCTGCTGCGGCACGATCAGCAGCTCGCCATCGGCGTCAGAGAAGGCCCGCCGCTCCATCGGCTTCGTCGCGCGGTAGACATGGACGGCGATGCCCGGGTGCAGGCCCGCATCGCCATTGCCGCCGATCGTCACCAGCCCGTCGACGAAATCCGTGGGCGCGTCGGGGAACGGCAGCGGGTCCCAGCGCAGCCGGTTGGGCGGCGGCTCGACCTCGTCGAACGGCGCGCTGCGCAACGAGGCCGTTGTCGATCCGGCGAAAAGGCGGGTGCGCTGCCGACGGCCGGATGCGATAGAGCCAGGACCGCCGGTTGTCGGCGCGCGGCGCGGTGAACGGCGTCCCCGAGATCTGCTCGGTGTAGAGGCCGAGCGGATGACGCTGCGGCGCGTTCTGGCCTTCGGGCAGCGCGCCGGGCAATGCCTCGCTCGCCTGCTCGTTGCCGAAGCCGGAAAGGTAGCGGATCATCGCCGTCACCCCGGCGACACCGGGAATGATCACTCTTTCCTCGACGACAAAGCTCTTGATACGGCCGATGAACAACGCGCCGTCATCGTGCAGGCGCTTGGCCTCGGCTGTCGCGTTGGCGCGCTCCATCGCCGCCCGGTCATCGTACCAGAGTTCGGCGATGCCGTCGATTTCGACATCGGTCGTCGGGATGTCGGGCCGGGTCCGCTCGTCGAGGATGTGCGACTGCACATAGCGCCGCACCCCCGGCACGGCGTGGGCCAAGGGGCCGTGCACCTCGAACCAATGCTTGACGAAGTCTTCGTGGCTGAGGCCGTCCTTGCGGGTCAAGCAGCCCGATGCTCTTGATCACTCTCCTCTCTCCTCTCGGCCGTCGACCGACAAACGGCGCCGCTCGCATCGTCGTCGCCGATCATGATACGTTCGGCAGAAGCGGGCAAAAAGCAAGGATCGAGCCGATGGATCTGAAGCTGGTCAGAGAGGAGGCGATCGAAGGGACCAACCGCGCTTTTTCTGGGACAAGCAGGGGTTCGTGCCCGACCGAGGACAGCGAGGAGTGGGAGGCCGAATACCGCCGCCAGTTCGAGCTGGCAAAAAAGCGCCATGCCATTGACCGCCCCCGCTGCACCGGCTGCGGCGCGCGCCTGCCGCGCCGCCGCCGGAACCGACGAATTGGGCCGAACTGACCGGGGCGCCGACGCAGATCCGCTGGGCCGCGGCGTTGCGCGCCGAACGGATGCGCGGAAATCCGCGATCCGGGCATTCGCGACTGGCTCGCCACCACCTGGACCAGGGCGAAGAGCTGGATCGACACCCGCGAATTGCCGACCCCGGTGTTTTTGCAGCGGATCGCGCCGCATTATGCCGAATACCGCAAAAAAGCCGACGAGCGGGCACGCGTGCTCGGCCAGCGAGCGCCAGGCCAAGGAAGCCGCCGCCGACCAGATCCGCCGGCAGGTCGAGGACGCCGGGATCACCGTCGCAGGGCTGATCGAGTTGATCGACATCTGCGATCGGCTGCCGCCGGTGCCGCTCAAGACGAAGCTCGCCGAACTCGACAGCGACGGCCGCAATCTGCGAGTCTTCGAGACCGCCGACCCGGCTCTGCTGATGGTGCTCGAAAAGGACGGGGCGGGGCGCAGCGAATACGCCATCGAGCGCGACGAAGGGCTCGTCGCCGATCTCGGCTCTGTTCATGCGGGCAATGGAATCTGTCATATGGAGGGAGCCGATGGCGATGATGGCGAGCGCGCCATCCGTCGACGCGCGGCGAGGCGATGGAGCGGCTCAACGCCGAGGCCGCGCCGCTCCACATCTGGCTGCGCACCCAGGCGAACGCGCCGGCGCAGCGCCCGTGGTTCCGCGAAACCGGGCTGGCGGCCAGCGGCCGGGTCGCTGCCGGCCGGGTCGGCGCCGCCCAGCTCAAACCCGTCGCCCATCACTGGCGCTGGCGCGAGATCGCGCCCCTATCTCGACCGCATCGCCGAAATCGCCCGCAATGCCGACGTGTCGCCGATCGAATTCGCCGAACGCCAGCAGTTCCTGCTGACCAATCCGGGGCTCGGCGGCCGGCTGCAGGTCACCTCGACGATGCGCTGCGCGGTGTCGATCTACAATCCGGGCGATGTCGCCCCGGTCCACATCCACACGCCCAACGCCAGCCGCACGATCCTCTCCGACAACGGCGGCTATACGACGATCGAGGGCGAGCGCTGCGCGGCGGCGCGCGGCGACCTGATCCTGACCCCCAACGGCACCTGGCACGACCACGGCAATGACGGCGCCGAGCCGGTCGTATGGATCGACGTCCTCGATTTCCCGCTGATGGAATTTCTCGATTGCGTCTGGCTCGACGAGGAATTTCCCGGCGAGACCGAGGGCAACGCCCGCGCCCAGACGGTAACCCATGACGGCGGCTATTCGCAGCGCCTCTACGGGGAGGGCGGGCTGGTGCCGGGCTTTGCCTCGCATCGGCGCGGTTTCGGCCAGCGGCACCTCGCCGATGTTCCATTACCGCGGCGCCGATGTGCGCGCCGCGCTCGACGGGCTGCGCGACGAAGACGGGCGACCCCTATGAGGGCATCACCTTGCGCTTTGTGAACCCGGCGACCGGCGCATCGGTGTTTCCGACCCTCGACTACCGGGCGATGCTGCTGCGCCCGGGCGAGGAAACCCGGTTCAAGCGCGAGACCGCCGGCACCCTCTATCAGGTCATCGAAGGCAGCGGCACGACCGAGATCGCCGGCGGCCGGCTCGATTGGCAGCAGAACGACATCTTCGTCGTGCCGGGCTTTACCTGGCGCCGGCATGTCAACCGCGGCAACGCCGACGCGATCCTCTACGCCGTCTCCGACATGCCGCTGCTCGAAAAAATCGGCCAATACCGCGCCCAAGGCCGGCTTCCCGACGACACCGTTATAGAATTAGCCGGGTGAGCGGCCTGTGTCTTGGGGCGCCGACCGGATCGCCGGATCGCTGCGCACGGCGTGATAGGTTACGAATTTCGTCCACGACTTAGAACATCGTCATAGGGGTGTTGTAATGGGTAAGCTCGATGGGAAAGTGGCTCTGATCACCGGCTCCGGCCGCAATATCGGCCGCGCCACGGCGCTGAAACTGGCCGGCGAAGGCGCGCACATTGTCGTCAATGCCCGCAGCAACAAGCAGGAGGCCGAGTCGGTCGCCCGCGAGGTGCGCGATCTCGGCGTCAAATCCACCGCGATCATCGCCGATGTCGGCAAAAAGGATCAGGTCGACGCGATGGCGACGCAGGCGCTGTCGGAATACGGCCGCGTCGATATCCTGATCAACAACGCCGCGATCCGCCCGCACAAGGCCTTTACGGAGGTGACGCAGGAGGACTGGGAACACGTTCGCGGCGTCGTGCTCGACGGCGGCTTCTACCTGACGCGGGCTCTAATCGAGCCAATGGTCAAGAACAAGTGGGGCCAGATCCTGTTCTTTGTCGGCGACGGCGCCTATTCCGGCCGAGGCGCCGGGCGGGCGCATATCTCCGCCGCCAAGATGGGATTGATCGGGCTAGCGCGCGGCCTCGCCTCTGAATTCGCGCCGCACAACATCCGCGTCAACGTGGTGTCGCCCGGCAGCATCGACACCAGGCGCGACAATCCCGAATGGTATCACGGCCGGGTCCCCGACGCCGGCGGCATCCCGCTCGGCCGCCAGGGGAAATCCGAGGAGATCGCCGCCACTTGCCTGTTTTTGGTCAGCGACGACGGCGGTTTCATCACTGGCCAGACCATCCACGTCAACGGCGGCGCCGGCTACTACTGAGGTACGATCTGCGCACGACTAGGGGTAACTTCGTTCTTATCGAACCGAAGCAGCTCCGGCGGATGGCGGATGACGGTGCGGCGGCCGCGTTTGAAGACGGCGAGCGGCTGGCGGATTTCGGCGATCGCCTGTTCAGGGGTGTCTGCGTCGATAACGACGATGTCGGCGGGGTTGCCGACGGCGAGTCCGTAATCCTTCAGGTTTAGCAGTCGGGCCGAGCGCTCGGTCAGCATCGCGAAGCATTCGCGCAACTGCTCCGCGCGGCCGATCTGCAGAACATTGGCGTGCAAGTTCGCCATGCGGATCAACGAGCAATCGCCAAAGGGCGTGACCGGGTTCAGCACATTGTTGGTCGACAGCGAGCAATTGACCCCGTGCTCGACCAAAAAATTGGCGTCGGCGACGCCGCGGCGGATGTTGTGGTCCTGGTCGCGGCCCATCAAGAACAGATCGGTCAGCGGCAACACCGTGACCGCGACCCCGGCATCCGCCATGCGCCGGGCGACCGCCGCCAGCCGCTCGGGAGCAATCGTCGACAATTTTGCCATGTGGCCGACGGCGACCCGCCCGCCCCTGCGGTACCGCTCGGTCAGATCGCAAACCTATGGCACGTCCAGCTCGTCTGGCGTGTCGCCGACATCGAGATGAATATCGATATCGGCATCGAACTCGCGCGCCAGCTGAAAGATCCGACGGATCTGCCCGGCGTGGTCGGGGTCATAGCGCGGGGCGCCGCCGATCGCCTTGGCGCCGCGCTTGAGCGCTTCGACCAGAAGCTCGTCGGTGCCAGGATAATTGGTCAGCCCATCCTGCGGGAAGACACAGATCTCGATGTCAATCGCCCATTCGTAGTCGGCGACCAAGGACTGCACGCCGTCGAAGCCGCGCATGCCGATCGCCGGGTCGACCTCGACCTGAGTGCGCATGCGGGTAGCGCCGTTGACGATGCAGCTTTCCAAGGTTTGCTCGGCGCGTCGGCGGACATCCTCGACGGTCAGGTCCTTCTTGATCGCCGCGATCTGGGCCATTGGATTGATGCGCCGGCCGGTTTCGGGCGGGAGCGAACGATCAGGCGCGACTTGTCGAGATGGATATGGGTCTCAACGAGACCGGCGCAGGCAAGCCGGCCCTGCGCGTCATAGCTGTCGGCAGCGTCACCCAGCCCATGCCCGATCGCGATGATCTTGCCGGCCACGATGCCGATATCCGTCGGCTCGGCCGGGGACGGACGATCGGCCAACCTGACATTGCGGATAATCAGATCCATCGAATGCCCCTAACCAGCTGAACGGTCTGATCGTCATTATAAGCGAACCCGGTTTTCGCCCCACGCGTCCGGAGTTGCTCCCGGGTGTTCACAGTTGAAGCTTATCCAGCCGAAAACCATTTCCAAGACGAAAGATGGAGGACTGACAATGGCCGGGGCGCCTGTTCACGTGGTTTGTCCTTCGTGCAGCGCAATCAACCGTATCCCGTCGGAGCGGCCAGCGGCGCAGGCCAAGTGTGGGACCTGCCACCATCCGCTGTTCCAAGGAAAGCCGGTCACCGCCGACGCCGCGATATTCGAGCGCCAGATTACGCGCGATGACATTCCTGTGCTGGTTGATTTCTGGGCTCCGTGGTGCGGGCCCTGCCTTGCCATGGCGCCAGCCTACGAACGCGCGGCCGCTGAGCTCGAGCCGCGTTTTCGCCTGCTGAAGCTCAACACCGAGGAAGAGCCGGCCATCGCCGAGCGCTACAACATCCGCAGCATTCCGACCTTAATGCTGTTTAGCGGTGGCCGCGAGGTCGCGCGGCGGGCCGGAGCCAGCGACACCCGCAGCATCGTGGCGTGGGCCAGCGCACAGATCGCCAACCAGCAACCGTCTGCCTCTGCGCGTTGACGAGCTGATACGGTCACGCCAGCCCGAAGCCGGGACCGGCCCGCGACCGCAATTCGCCGCCGAGTTCAGTGCCGAGTGCCGTAGCATCGCCAATGTCGCCGGTGCATCGCGCGCGAATTTCGTCGCTGCCGTATGGGCTCAGCAGCAATCCTTCGAGGGTCAGCTGCCCGCCGTCGCATTCGGCCAGCCCGGCGATCGGCGTGCGGCACGACCCGTCAAGTGCGGCGAGCATGGCGCGCTCGGCACCAACGCAGGCGGCAGTGGCGGGGTCATGGAGCGGGTCGAGCAGCTGGCGCAGAGCATCGTCCCCCGCCCGGCATTCGATCGCCAATGCGCCCTGGCCAACAGCCGGCAACATGACATCGGGCGTCAGGATTTCGGTCGCGAGATCGGCCTTGCCGAGCCGTTCCAGGCCACACAGCGCGACCACGATCGCATCGAACTCACCAGCCGCCAGCTTATCGATGCGCGTGTTGACATTGCCGCGGATCGGCAGGATCGACAAATCGGGACGGAGCCGCAGCAATTGAGCCTGGCGCCGCAGCGAGGCGGTCCCGAGCTTCGCCTCCTTCGGCAAGCCTGCAAGGCTCGTCGATCTGGTCGACAGCAGCGCATCGCGGGGGTCCTCGCGGGCAAGCACACAAGCGATCTCGAGCCCGTCCGGGAGCCAGGTCTCCATATCCTTAAGCGAATGCACGGCCAGATCGATCGTTCCGGCGGTCAGCGCCTCCTCGATCTCTTTGCTGAATAAGCCCTTACCACCGATATCGGCGAGGCGCCGATCACGCACCCGGTCGCCGGTGGTGCGGATGGTCACGATTTCGACAGCGCCGGCCGCTGCGAGATTGGGGTGGGCGGCGACCAACCGGTCGCGCACTGAGCCCGTCTGGATCAGCGCCATCGGGCTGCCGCGGGTACCGATGCGCAAGAGACGGCGCGCCATCGGCACTTAGTGGTGGTTCCTGGCCGTCGGGATCAGCCCACTCACGGCTTGAGCAGTAGTTTGCCTATCACAGCGCCCGCTTCGAGGAGCTGGTGGGCGCGCGCCGCCTCGGCAAGCGGCAGGCGGTCGTAGATCAGCGGTTGGATTTCGCCGGCCGAGAGATGGCCGAGCAAGGTCTTCATCGTCGCCGCGCGGATGTCCGGGCGGTCGTCGAAGCTGTGGATCGTAAAAAAGCGCAACGCCGGGCTCGCCGCGGAGTGGGCGCGCATCCCCTCAATCAGATCCGGATCCGGCGGACCGTCGAGCCGGCCGTAGGAGACTACCATCCCGAGCGGCGCCAGCATCGCAAAATTGCGTGCGAAACTTTTGCCGCCGATCGGGTCGAGGATCAGGTCGACGCCGCGCCCCTCGGTGATTTCCAGCACCCGGGCGGCTACGTCCTCGGTGCGATAATTGATCGCCTGGCCGGCGCCGAGCTCGATCACCGCGCGAGTTTTGGCGTCGCTCCCGGCCACCCCGATCACGCTGCGCCCGGCGATCAAAGCGAGTTGGACCGCAGCGCTGCCGACGCCGCCCGCCGCGTTGTGGACGAGCACCGTCTCGGCCGCGACACCGCGCGCCGCGGTGTGCAGCACATGATAGGCCACCTGGTAGTTCGACAGGCAGGCTGCCGCCTCCAGCGCGCACCCGGGCGGCAGCGGGTGGGCCGCCCGCGCCGGCACCGCAATGTATTCGGCATAGCATCCCGCGCGCACCGGCAGGTCGCGGGCGCTAACAAAGACCGGTTGCCCGATGGCCGGCGCGGCAACGTTGCGCCCATGCGCGACGACGGTTCCGCTCATCTCGATCCCCGGGATCGCCGGCAGCGGCGGCATCCAATTATAGACGCCCTTGCGCACCAGCACCTCGGGCATGCTGACGCCGATCGTGTCGGCCTTTACCAAGACCTCGCCGTCGCCCGGAACCGGTATCGGCACCTCAACATATTCGAGCGCCGAGGGCCCCCCCGGCAGGCGCAGCAGGATCGCCTTCATGCTGGCGGCCGCGGCTCAGCTTTCGGCGATGATCCGGTTGCGCAGCACGCCGATGCCGCCGACCTCGACCTCGACGACGTCGCCGGGCTTCATCCATAACGGCGGCTTGCGGGCGAAGCCAACGCCTTCGGGCGTGCCGGTCGAGATCACGTCGCCGGCGACCAGTGGTGTCCAGTCCGAGCAGTACGAGATCAGGGTCGGAATGTCGAAGATCAGGTCATCGATCCCGGTGTGCTGTACCTCGCGCCCATTGAGCCTCGTCGCCAGCTGCAGACGGGTCGGATCGGGGATCTCATCGGCGGTGACGATCCACGGGCCGAAACCGCCGGTCTTGCGAAAATTCTTGCCGGCGGCGATCGAGTGCTTGAACTGGATATCCCGGATCGAGCCGTCGTTGAACAAGGTGTAGCCGAAGATGTACGACAGCGCATCGGCCTTGACGATGTGGCGGCCGGGCTTGCCGATGATCAAGGCCAGCTCGCCCTCGTAATCGAAATCGCCCGAGATTTTGGGGCACACCATCGGCTGATCGTGTGCAACTAAGGTGTTCACAAGTCTCAAAAAGACTTGCGGATTTTCCGGCGGGGCGCCACCCGCCTCGGCAGCATGGGCGCGATAATTACGCCCGGCGCAAATGATCTTGTCCGGATCGGTGATCGGCGGCAGCAAGGTCACCTGCGCCAAGGTGAAATCGGGTTTGGCGGTCTTCGCCTCGCTGGCAAAGCGGCCGAGCGCGCCGTCTGTGATAGCCGCGCGCAAGGTCGGATAACGCTCGCCGAGCCGGCGCCCCAGATCGACGATGCCGCCTTCGACGACGGCGCCGTAGGAGTCCCGCCCCGACGCGCTGAAGCTGACGAGTTTCATGCTGCTGTCCCTCGGGTTGAGATCGTCGTGTGCCGCCCCGGGCGCGCCGCCCGCTTACCAACCCTAACCGACGCGGCGCAGAAAGACCGGCAGCCCGCCGCCTCTGGTCGGATCCCATTGCTTGCGGAGCTGATCCTGCACCGGCAAGCCGCTGCCTGTCGTCGGACTATGCACACGTCCGCCCGGGGCCCTCTCCTTATCGTGATTGATCACCACGGGATCGCCATTCCCCTTGTCGCGGCGTTGCCATCTGCGCAGGTGTTTCTCAATCGATCGTTGGTCCATTTTCGCTCCTCCCGGGCGGCGATCTATAGCCGAACTTAACCAATTGCAACCGGGCTTGAGAATCACACATGATTACAAGCGCTTGGTTGGTAATCGGCGTTTTCGGCGCCGATCGGGCGTCGATCCCCGTGGCATCTATTTCCCGACGGTTTGCAACGGCCCCGCCGTCCAACGAAATCCGGTCAGAATGCTATCGTCAAATCGGCATTCCACCGCCAGATTGCGCGGCAACGGCCCGTGGGGCGGTATATCGCTGCGCACGCCCTCGACATGGGCGACAATCGTCGTGATGCTGGTCGCCGCAGCCTCACGCTTGGTGATGTCGATGTCTACGCCGGGATAAGCCTGCCGCATGATGTCGGCGCAACGGTCGGCCATACCGCCCGACGGGACGAGATGGCAGCCGGCAACGAGGCAGAGTAGACCGGCGGCCGCAAGCCCGTCGAATGCAGCGCATCAGATGATACTGCGCGGCGAAGCGTTGGATTTCAAACCGGGCGTGACGAGATCAAGGCGATGCGTGCGCAATTGCTGACGGCAGCGGGTCGGCCTCTTATCGCGGCGGAATTGTCCGCGCCGCATCCGGGACCGCAGCAGGTGCTGATTGCGGTGCGCGCCTGCGCGGTCTGCCGCACCGATCTGCATGTCGTCGACGGCGAGCTTGCCGATCCTAAGCTGCCGCTGGTGCTCGGCCACGAGATCATCGGCACGATCGTCGAGAAGGGGGCGGAGGTCGACCGCTTCGCGATCGGCGAAAGGGTCGGCGTGCCGTGGCTCGGCTGGACCTGCGGGGTCTGCGAATATTGCCGCAGCGGTCGCGAGAATCTGTGCGACCGCGCACGGTTCACCGGCTATCAGATCGACGGCGGCTATGCCGAGCTGACGGTCGCCGACCAGCGCTATTGCTTTGCGATCGACCCGCATCTACGGCGATGTCGAGGCGGCGCCGCTGATGTGCGCCGGGCTGATCGGCTACCGCACGCTGCGGATGGCCGGCGACGCGCCGCTCGTCGGCATCTACGGCTTTCGGCGCCGCCGCCCATATCATCGCACAGGTGATCCGCCATCAGGGCCGCCGGATTTTCGCATTCACCCGGCCGGGCGACCGGGATGGCGCAGGATTTCGCGCGACATCTTGGCGCCGAATGGGCCGGAGATTCGACATCGGCTGCCACCCGAACCGCTCGACGCGGCGCTGATCTTTGCGCCGGTCGGCGCGCTGGTGCCGGCGGCCCTGGCGGCGACCAAAAAAGGCGGCACCGTCGTCAGCGGCGGCATCCATATGAGCGATATCCCGAGCTTTCCGTACCGCATCCTGTGGGAGGAACGCGTATTGCGCTCGGTCGCCAATCTGACGCGGCGCGACGCCGAGGAATTTCTCGCTCTGGCGCCGCAGGCCGGGGTCAGGGCCGAGACCGTCACCTACCCGCTCGACCGCGCAAACGATGCGCTCGCCGATCTGCGGCATGGCGCGTTGCACGGTGCCGCAGTGCTGGTTCCCTGAGAGCGGCTCGATCCCGCTATGCTCGGCCGACATCGCGGCGGCGCGTCGAGGGGGCAGATGACAGGGTTTCCATCGGAGGTTGACGTCGCGGTGCATTGGCGCCGGCGCCGCCGGCATCGGCGCCACGCGGCGGCTGGCCGAGGGCGGGCGCATTCGGCGCTGGTGCTGGAAGCGCGCGAGCGGGTTCGGCGGCCGCGTCCACACCATCGCGCCGGCCGGCTTCGCGCTCGACCGTGGCGCTGAGTGGCTGCATTCGGCCGATCGCAACCCGCTGTCGCCGATCGCCCAGCGCCTCGGCTTTTCGGTCCATCGCCGCCCGCCCGAATGGACGAGCCGGTTGTCGCGCAGCGGCGAGACGCACGAGGCCGAGGCCGATTGGCTCGCCACCCGCGAGGCGCAAGGCCGGGCCCGCCGGAAAGCGGCGTCGGAGCCGGAGGACCGATCCCTGGCGAGCCTGCTGCCGCCTGGATGGCCGCTGGAACCAGCTGCTCGATGCCACCAGCACCTGGGGAAACGGAGCCGAACTCGAACGCGTCTCGGTCAAGGATTACGTTCGCTACGACGACAACAGCACCGAGTATGAACTGGCGGCTGGGCGAGGGTTATGGCCGGCTGTTCGAAAAACTGGCCGAGGGGCTTGCCGGTGGCGCTGGAAACGCCGGTATCGCGGATCGACCACAGCGGGCGCGCAATTCGGCTCGATACGGCGCGCGGCGCGGTCACTGCCGCGCGGATCATCGTCACCGTGCCGACCTCGATCCTGGCCGAGGAAACCATCCGCTTCGATCCGCCGCTGCCCGATAAGGTTGCCGCGGCAGCAGGGTTGCCGCTGGGCGTCGACGATAAACTGTTTATTGCGCTTGACGGACCCCTCCCGGAGATCGGCCGCGACGGATTTCTGGTCGGCTCGACGGTGCGGCGCGAGACTATGAGCTATCAAATCCGGCCGCTCGACCGGCCGGCGATCTACTGTTTTTTCGGCGGAGGCTTTGCCGCGGCGATGGAGCGCGAAGGGGAGGCAGCGATGTTCGCCTTTGCCGCCGACGAGTTCGCGAATATTTTTGGCAATGGCATCCGCAAGCGCATTTCGATGCTTGCGGCCACCGGCTGGTTGACCGACTCCTGGTCGCGCGGCTCCTATTCCTATGCCGTTCCTGGCCACTCTGGCGACCGAGCGATGCTCGCCGCCCCAATCGACGACCGCCTGTTTTTCGCTGGCGAGGCCACCTCGCCGAATTTCTTTTCGACCGCGCACGGGGCCTATATGAGCGGCGCCAGCGCCGCCGAAGCCCTCCTTGCCGCGGCGGCGAGTGATATTTAGCCCGCATTCGCCAGATGAGGCGGCGATCTCAAACGCGTTCGCGCCTACCGGTAAAATTGGTCGCCACCGGCTGGCTGGCCCCGCTGTGGCAATCGTGTTCGGCGTTTGCGGCGGGGTACTAACGGTTTTCGACGCCTCCTGCCCGCGCCGCGCAATTTACCGTTGCAAGGCGACCCCGACGAGCCAATCATGGCCCCGAATTGGGGGAATGCGGTGTAAACGCGAGCGTCCGGGCCGACATGCGTGTCGGAGTTGAAGATCCTAAAACCGTCGCGTGCCATGGTTCACCTCGCTTCGAATGGGCGTTGGCACGCTGTCGGCGATCGTCACGCATTCTGTCATCGTCGCGGTGCCGACATCCGCCAAAACGGTATAGGCGGCCACCACCCCGCCGGGGCCGACAAATAACGCCTCGCAAGCCGCTTTTTCCATGATCCGGGCACGCGCCCCAGTCGGCGGATGGAGGACCGCCAAAACCTTGTCACGGCGGTGGATTGGTTCCTGCAAGCGGGCCGATTTAGGATGTGGCTCTGGGCTCATGGCGGTCGCCCCCTTCAATTTCGCGCCTTCTGTCGACGAGAATATCGGCGCAACGCTGCTCGACGTTCTCCGCTGAGGCGAAGAAATCAGCGCCGAGGTCGAACACGGCGGCTGGGCGGGTTGTTTCGAGCCGCACCTTGTTCTGGTGGGCGATGTCGGCGAGGCGGCGGGCGACATCCTCTCGGCCGGTAAAGATCACGCTTTCGACTTGCGCGCGGATCGCTGCTAGTGCGGCACCAGCCTGGTCGCCGCAGTCAAGGATGGCCGAAAAGCGGGCATCGGGTACGGCCTCGCGCGCCGCCTCGAGGAGGGCCTTGAACCAGCCAGGCCCAGCGTAGACGCCAGCTTCGGGCGCGCTCACCAGTATGATCGGGCGGCCGGCACGCGCGCCGGCCTTTATCGCGCCGATCACATGCCAGAGCGAGTGGACGATGATGGCAGGAGCGATCGGCCCTCCAGCCCGAGCCTCTGCCTCCGTGCGGCAACCGAGGGCGGCAGGCCCCGTCAGCCGAGCCCGCCGAAATAGGCGGCGACTTCGACCATGCGGTTGGAGAAGCCCCATTCGTTGTCGTACCACGAGAGGACGCGGACAAAGCGCTTGTCGAGCACTTGGGTCTGGGTCACGTCGAACACCGAACTGTGCGGGTCGTGGTTGAAATCGACCGAGACCGTCGGCGCCTTGTTGATGCCGACGATGCCCTTGAGCCGGTTCGACTTTGCCGCATCTTCCATCAGCGCATTGACCTCGTCGGCCGAGGTTTCGCGGGCCGAGTCGAATTTGAAATCGATCAGCGACACGTTGGCGGTCGGCACCCGGATCGCGGTGCCATCAAGTTTGCCTTTGAGAGCCGGCAACACCAACCCAACCGCTTTCGCCGCCCCGGTCGAGGTCGGGATCAAGGATAGCGCCGCCGCGCGGGCGCGCCGCAGATCGTGGTGCAAGGTATCGACTGTGTTCTGGTCGCCGGTATAGGAGTGAATTGTTGTCATATAACCGCGTTCGATGCCGATCCCTTTGTGGAGCACATAGGCAACCGGGGCCAGGCAATTGGTCGTGCACGACGCGTTCGAAATGATCTCGTGTTCGGGCTTCAGATCGTCGTGGTTGAGGCCCATCACCACGGTCAGGTCGGCGCCGTCGGCGGGGGCCGAGATGATGACGCGCTTGGCGCCGGCTTCGAGGTGCTTGGCGGCCGCCTCGCGCTTGGTAAAGATCCCGGTGCATTCGAGCGCCACATCGACCCCGAGCCGGCGCCAAGGCAATTTGGCCGGGTCGCGCTCGGCGGTCACCGTAATCTTGCCGCGGCCGATGTCCATCCAGCCTTCGCCGACGGCGACCTCGCCCGGAAAGCGACCGTGAATACTGTCGTAGCGCAGCAAATGGGCGTTGGTCTCGACCGCGCCGAGATCGTTGATGCCGACGATTTCGATGTCGTCGCGCCGGCTCTCGCAAGCCGCCCGCATCACCAGCCGGCCAATGCGGCCAAAACCGTTGATCGCTACCCGTACCGTCATGGCCCGCTCCTCCCGAAGGCTTTCGCCAATCTATAGGAGCGAGCGGGCCGCCTGTGCAACCCTCTCGGCAGTAACGCCGAAATGCGGATAAAGTGCTTCGCCCGGGGCCGCGGCGCATACCGATAAAGGCGCCGCGTGGTCCGGTCCAGCGATCCCAGCCGAAACCGGCGGCGGCCTCGACCGCGACCCGCGGCGCCCGAGAACCCGGTCGCAGAGCCACCCGGGCGAGGGCAAGCGCGATCCGGGCCCGGTCGTAAGGATTGTTTCACCGTGACGGCTTCGCTAACCTCGGCAAAGCCGGGTTTTCCGCGGCCGCATCGACCGCACGAGAGGGGACGCGAGCAATGGCGATTATCGTTGGCCAGGGTGAGTACAAATACGAAATCAAGGAAAACTGGGCCAAGCTTCCCGACGGCTGGTCGTTCAAGGAGGTCGCCGCGGTCGGGGTCGACAAGAACGACCACGTCTACGCCTTTGGGCGCGGCGAGCATCCGATCATGGTGTTCGACCGCCAGGGCAATTTCCTGCGCTCGTGGGGCGAGGGGCAGTACCCGCGCGCCCATGGCGTCCATATGGGTCCTGATGATTCGATCTATCTGACCGACGATGGCGGCCATTTCGTGCGCAAATGTCGGCTCGAAGACGGCAAGGTGTTGCTGGAGCTAGGTGTGCCCGGCACGCCGGCGCCCTATCTGAGCGGCGAGCCGTTCAACCGGTGCACCCATACGGCACTGTCGCCAAAGGGCGAGATCTACGTCTCGGACGGCTACGGCAATGCCCGCGTCCACAAATACTCGCCGGACGGCAAATTGTTGATGTCGTGGGGCGAACCCGGCAGCGATGCCGGTCAGTTCAACCTGGTCCACAATATCTGCGCTGACGCCGATGGCTGGGTCTATGTCGCCGACCGCGAGAATCACCGGGTTCAGGTGTTCGACGGCAACGGCAAATACGAGACGCAGTGGAACAATCTGCACCGCCCGTGTGGGCTTTACATGCCATACACGCATCACCCGGTCTGCTATATCGGCGAGCTTTCGGTCAATCGCCTCAATGCCAATCTCGGGCCGCGGGTCAGCATCGTCGACAATCAGGGCAAGCTGTTGTCGCGGATTGGCGATCCGTTCGCCGGGACTGCGCCGACCTCGTTTATCGGGCCACATGGCCTCGCCGTCGACTTGCGCGGCGATCTCTATGTCGGTGAGGTGTGCTGGACCTTGTGGCCGGGGCTGTTCCCAGGCGAGCCGCATCCGCCAGGGTTACGGGCCTTGCAGAAATACGAACGCGTCCATTAAGGAGAATGGCATGGCGATCATCGTTGGCGACGGCGACTACAAATATCGGATTATCGAGGACTGGGCGAAACTCCCCGACAAATGGTCGCTCAAGGAAGTCGGTGCCGTTGGCGTCGACGCCAAGGACAACGTCTATGTCTTCAACCGCGGCGACCATCCGGTCATGGTGTTCGACCGCGACGGCAACTTTCTGCGCTCCTGGGGCGAAGGCCAATACTCGCGTGCCCACGGCGTCCATATGGGGCCCGACGATTCGATCTATCTGACCGACGATGGCGGCCATTTCGTCCGCAAATGCTCGCTCGACGGCAGGGTGCTGCTCGAGATCGGCGTCCCCGGCAAGCCCGCGCCCTATATGAGCGGCGAGCCGTTCCACCGCTGCACCCACACCGCGCTATCGCCAAAGGGCGAAATCTATGTGTCCGACGGTTACGGCAACGCGAAAGTTCACAAATATTCGCCCGACGGCAAATTGCTGATGTCCTGGGGCGGCCCCGGCACCAACCCCGGCGAATTCAACATCGTGCATAACATCTGCACCGACTCTGACGGCTGGGTCTATGTCGCCGACCGCGAGAATCACCGGGTCCAGGTGTTCGACGGCAACGGCAAGTACGCGACCCAATGGAACAATCTGCACCGTCCGTGCGGTCTCTACATGGACTATGCCCGCCACCCGGTTTGCTACATCGGCGAGCTAGGGCCGGTGCAGCCGGTTAACCGCAACAGCCCGAACCTCGGCCCGCGGGTCAGCATCGTCGACAACCAGGGCAACCTATTGTCGCGGTTCGGCGACATGCATGCCGGGACCGCGCCGACCGCGTTTCTCGGGCCGCACGGGCTCACCGTCGACAGCCGCGGCGATCTCTATGTCGGCGAGGTGTCGTGGACGCAGTGGCCGCAATTCTTTCCGGACAAGCCGCGTCCCGATTACATCCGCTCATTGCAGAAGTACGAACGGGTTCACTGAATGGCGGCGTCGAAGCGGCCGGCTCGCGCCCCGTGGCATAGGTCCCTCGCTTCCGTGGCCGCCGAGAGCATACATGCATTCTCATGCCCATCCCTTGTTGTCGATCAGGCCGCGCACCGCCGGCATGGTCCTGGCGTTCCGGTGCCGCTCAACCTGCAAAACCGAGCCTCCTCAGGACGAGAGCGATGCCCAATCTCATCCCATCTCCATTACGACAATCAGCCGAAACTAAACACGAAAGCCGGGGCGATGGAACAAAGACGGGCCGATTATAAACTCTGCGCCTCGAATTAGTTGACGAAGCGGTAGAGCTTGGCGGCGTTGTCGCAGACGACCTTGCGTTGCGTCGCCGCGGGCAGGTGGCCGAGCTCGCGCTTGATGTATTCCTGCGAGTCGGGCCAGATCCCGTCCGGGTGCGGGAAGTCCGAACCCCACATGATGTTGTCCTCGCCGAGCTCGTCGAGCAATTTCACGCCGATCGGATCGCTCTGATAGGTGGCGTAACACTGGCGGCGCCAGTATTCGCTCGGCGGCATCTTCAGATCGAGTTCCTTGAACTGGTCCTCCCATTCGGCGTCCATGCGCTGCAGAATATAGGGGATCCAGCCGGTGCCGGCCTCGCCGATAACTAGCTTGATGCCCGGACGATGTTCGAGCACGCCGGCGAAGATCACCGACATCAGCACGTCCGACATATACATCTGGAAGCTGGTGATGCCCGACGCGCGCGCGGCGAGCGCCACTTTTGCGGGAAGCTGGGTAAAATCGCGCCGCACGCCGCTGCCGATGGTGTGGAAGTGCACCGGCAGCCCGCTCGCCGCGACGGCATCCCACATCGGGTTCCACCACGGGTCCCACAATGGCGTCATGCCGCCCCGACGCGAGATTTCGAGGCCACGCACACCGCCTCGTCGGGCGACCCGCTCGATCTCGCCGACCGCGGCGTCGATGTCGTGGTTCGGAATGCAGGCGAGCCCGGCAAAGCGGTCGGGATGGGTATTGCAGAAACCAGCGAGCCACTCGTTGTAGATGCGCAGCATCTCGCCGGCAGCTTCGTCGTCGTCGATCCGGCTGGTGGCGCCGAGGATGCCGTACAATACCTCGGCCTGGATGCCGTCGCGGTCCTGGTCCTTGAGGCGCAGATCCGGATCGGTCAGGCGGCGGATGCCCTTTTTGCCGTCGTCATAGAGTCCCTGCGCGGCCATCCGGTCCGAGCGGTGGATCTTGCCCGGCTCGTAGAGACGGCCGGCCGAGCCCATGCCATTCATCAGCCCGAACGAGGCGCCTGACTTGGTCACCCACTCCTTGCCGCGCGGCACATCGGTGACATAGGGCATACGGTCCTTCATCGCGGCCGGGGCATTAGCAGTGAACAGGTCGGGCGGCAACCAGATCAGATCGACATGGCAGTCGGCCGAGATCACATCGTATTTCATTCGCATATCCTCCGTGCGAGCCGGACATTAGCATGACTCAGCACGGCGGCAGTGTGCGACTGAAATCTCCCGATAACCGGGCGGAGAAAGCCGATGAACCATGCGCGGGCGAACACGCCTCTTTCGGACGTGACGGTCATCGATTTCGGACAGATCTTTCAGGGCCCCTACGCGACCTTGCTGATGGCCAAGGCCGGCGCCTTTGTGATCAAGATCGAGCCGCCGCGCGGCGAACCGGGGCGCCGCCGCGCCGAACCGGGCAAGAGCGCGACCTTGCCATTCGCGATGCTGAACCAGAACAAGCACGCGGTGACGCTCAATCTGAAGGAGCCACGCGGCCGCGAATTACTGTTTCGCATGGTCGAACGCGCCGACGTGCTGCTGGAAAATTTCTGCGCCCGGCACGATGGACGGCCTCGGCGTCGGCTGGAGCCGTCTGCATCGAGATCAACCCGCGGCTGGTCTATGCCTCGGGCACCGGCTTCGGCCTCAGCGGCCCCGACCGCGACAATCTGGCGATGGATATGACGATCCAGGCAGCCTCGGGGATCATGAGCGTCACTGGCTTTCCGGACGGACCGCCGGTCAAGGCCGGCCCGACCCTGGTCGATTTCATGGGCGGCATTCATCTCTATGCCGGCGTCGTGACGGCACTCTACGAGCGCGACCGCAGTGGCGTCGGCCGGCTTGTCGAGGTGTCGATGCAGGAGACGGTCTATCCGACCCTCGCAGCGAGCTACGATTACTACCACCGCACCGGCCAAGTCCCGCCGCGTACCGGCAACCGCCAGTCGGGGCTCAACAGCGCGCCCTACAACGTATTCCCGACAAATGACGGTCATGTCGCGATCCACATCGTCACCGAGGCGCATTTCCAGAATTTGCTGAAGGCAATGGGCCGCGAGGACCTCGCCGACGACCCGCGGTTTGCCACTAATGCCGGCCGCGTCGCCCATATGGAGGAGACCGACGCCCTCGTCGCCGGATGGACCAGGACGCTCGGAAAGATGGAGGTGTTTGCCGCGCACCAAGGAATACCGCATCCCTTGTGCGCCGGTGCGCAATGCCCCCGAAGTCATGAACGACCCGCATATGCATGGGCGCGGCATGCTCGAACGCATCGACCACCCCGAACTGGGCGAGATCGTCGTGCCGACGACGCCGCTGCGCCTGCACGGGACCGACAAGGTCGAAACCCGCCCGAGCCCGACTATCGGGCAGCACAACAATGAGATCTACGGCGGCTGGCTCGGGCTTTCGGCGGCCGAGATTGCGAAGCTGAAGGAGAGCGGCGTCATCTGAAATGAGGTTCAATCCGGTGGCGGTGCGCGCGTTCAAGCATGCCAGCTGGCAGCGGGCGCGAGCTTATTCGCCGCCTTGACGCGTTCTAGTTACCGCCGAAAAACGGCGGCGAGTTCGAGATGCGGCGACCACACGAACTGGTCGATCGGCACCACTCGTTCGAGGCGAAAGCCGCCGCCGATTAGCCGGGCCGCGTCGCGGACGAAAGTCGCGGGGTTGCGGGAGACGGCGACGACCACGTCGAGCGATGAGGCGGCCAGCGCCGAGGCCTGCCGGGCGGCGCCGGCGCGCGGCGGGTCGAACAATGCGGCGACGTACGCGGCCAGTGTTTCGGGCGGCATTGGATCGCGCGCCAGATCGCGGCGCTCGACGGTGACGCCGGTTGCATCGGCGGTGGCGCGGGCGAGCGCCGCCACCATGCGCTGGTCGCCCTCGACCGCATGCACGGTCCGCCGCCGGCCAGCGCAAAGGCAAAGGCGCCGAGCCCGGCGAAAAGATCGAGCACTGGGCGACGCGGACCGACCCCGGGGAGAACCTCCTCGACGAGGATGCTCTCGGCCGCTTCGCTCGCCTGCAGAAAAGCGCCTGGCGGGAACGGAACGGCGACCCCCGACAGCAACACGCGGACCGGGCGGTGCTCGACGACCGGGATTTCCCCTTCCGGCGACCGCCAGACGATGCGGGCGAGATCGCATTCGTCGCCGAGCCGCGCCAGGGCTTCGAGCGCGCCAAGCCTAGGCGGCTCCAAGGCTTCGAGCAGCAAATCGATGCCGCTGTCGGTGCGGCTCAGGGTCGCCTCGGCCGTGCCGCCTGGCGGCAGCAGATCGGGGACGAAACGCCGCAACTCCCCAACGAGCGCGAACAATGCCGGCTCCAGCACCAGGCATTCGCGCAGATCTACCAGATCGTGCGAAAAGCGCTTTCGAAACCCGACCCGCGCCGGCTGGTGCCGGTCGCGAGGGCGCGCGAGACCGAGCCGCGCCCGCCGCCGCACCGGCGGAACCATCCGCAGCGGCTCGACGACCTCGGGATTGATCCCGGCTCGTTCCAGCGCATTAAGCAGCCTGCCGAGCTTGACCTCCCGGTAGAGATCTGGATCGAGGTGCTGCAACGCGCATCCGCCGCAAGCCCCGAAATGGCGGCAAGGGGGCGGAATGCGTCCGGGACCCGCATCGAGAAGTTCGACGACTTGCCCTTCCATTCCGCCGCCGCGGCGGGAGCCGAGCCGGGCGTGGACATGGTCGCCCGGCACGGTGAACGGAAGAAAGACGGGCGCGCCCTGCCATCGCGCGACGCCGTCCCCGGCGGCACCGATGCGGTCGACCGACAATTTCACCAGTTCGCCTTCCCGTCGCCGCATTGCGATCGAATCCTTCCGGGATGCTGTTAGGACGGGGAAGTGACGTTCCTCACACTGCCTATAGTCGGAGCACGCCTGAGATAAGGCCGGTCCATTGTCTTGGCGTGAGGGGGAGAGTCTGCGATGTATCGGTGGGTCTATTGGAGCGGGATAACGCTGCTGGTCGTCTGGACCGCGTTATCCGCGTATAGCGCATTGAACGGGATCTGAGGGCCTTCTCCGTGCCCGCTCGGCGTGATTGATCGGCTGTCAACGCAAGAATTCTTTTCGCCCATCTGGAAGTCGCTTATGGGTGTTCCTGCGCCACCGCGGGAGATGGGTGGCGGTAACTTCAGGCGGCTTCGCGGATGATCCCCAATGCGCCGGGATCAGCGAAAAACGGCATGAAGTCGTCGAGGCCGGCTGGACGATGCGCGCGATCGTGCATGACCGCCACTCCGAATGGTGTTCCGAGCAGAAGGTCCCGGACCAGGGGTTGCGATGTATAGACGCATCTGTTGGAGTGGAATAACGCGGTGGCCGTCTGGCTCGGCGTAAGCGCAATTAGCGGGATTTGACAGGCTCTTCGCTGAGCCTTGTCGTCCCGCCGGCGGCTTCCCCCGGAAACAGTTCACGCGTCCATCCGAACAGCCGATACGCCGCCAAACCGAGCCACTCCTTGCCGGCGATCGCGAAGGCGCTGAGCCCGTCGAGTAAATTGAAACTTGGGCGCAGGCCGGCCTTCGGATCGACCTTGTAGTCGACCGGATAAGGGATCACGGGCCAGTCGACCGCGCGGAACGACGCGACGGCGCGCGGCATATGGAACGCTGATGTAATCAATACCCAGTTCTCGCCCGGTCTTGGGCGAATCAGCGCCTTGGCGAACACCGCGTTCTCATGGGTGCTGCGCGAACGCGGCTCAAGGATCACACGATCGCGGGCGATCCTTTCGTCCAGGACAAAGCCGAGGGTCGCGCGAGCCTCGGGATATCCGGTGGGAAAAAGGTCGCCCTCGCCACCGACCAGCGCCAGCTTTGCCTCGGGGTGACGGCGAGCGAGAGACGTAGCGGCCAAGACCCGGGTGACCGAGCCATTGAACACGGTTTCGCCGTAGGCCAACGAAAGACGCGGATCGACCGCGCCGCCCAGCACGAGGATCCCGTCGATCCTGGCCGGCAATGCGGCTGGCCGCGGAAACCGCTGTTCGAGTTCGAGCAGAAGGGCGGGGCCAAGCGGCACGACCGCAAGCACGATAAATCCAACCGTTGCCAGGCCGATCAGTGCCTTACCTCGACGCCCTTGCGACGACAGCAACAGCAGGAAGCCGGCGCTCAACAGCAGCACCAGCAGGTTGCCGGGTTGCAGGACCGCCCAGCCGAGCTTGCCGATCAAGAACATGCTGTTTGCCCGCCAAAATCCGCTGCCGCCGGCACCGCGCCGGGCCTATGATAGGGCATCGAGGAGATCAGCGGGCGGGTGCATCCTGATGAGCGACATTCAGCATTATATCGGCGGCAAACGGGTCGAGGGGGCGAACGGGCGCTGGGGCGACGTCTACAACCCGGCAACCGGCGAGAAGATCCGCCGCGTCGCCTTTGCAACAGCGGGCGAGGTGGATCAGGCGGTGCAAGCCGCGGCTGCGGCGTTTCCAGGTTGGGCGGCGACCCCGCCGCTGACCCGCGCGCGCATCCTGTTCAAGTTCCTCGAACTGCTGGGCCGTGAAGGTGACGCTGTCGCCCGCGTCATCACCGAAGAGCACGGCAAGGTGTTCTCCGACGCCCAGGGCGAGATCACCCGCGGCACCGAGGTCGTCGAGTTCGCCTGCGGCATCCCGCATCTGCTCAAGGGCGAATTCACCGAGCAGGTCGGCCGCGGCATCGACAGCTGGTCAGTGCGCCAGCCGCTCGGCGTCTGCGCCGGCATCACCCCGTTCAATTTCCCGGCGATGGTGCCGATGTGGATGTTTCCGATGGCGCTCGCGACCGGCAACACTTTTATCCTGAAGCCGTCGGAGCGCGACCCGTCGGCCGGCCTGCGCATCGCCGAATTGCTGACCGAGGCAGGATTGCCGCCCGGCGTCTTCAACGTCGTCAACGGCGACAAGGTGGCGGTCGACGCGATCATGCACCATCCCGGGATCGTAGCGGTCAGCTTTGTCGGCTCGACGGCGATCGCCGAGTACATCTACACGAATGCCGCGGCGGCCGGTAAGCGGGTGCAAGCACTGGGCGGCGCCAAAAATCACATGGTGGTGATGCCCGATGCCGATCTCGATCAGGCGACCGACGCGCTGATGGGGGCGGCCTACGGCGCTGCGGGCGAGCGCTGCATGGCGGTGTCGGTCGCGGTCGCGGTCGGCGGGGTCGGCGACAGGCTCCTCGACAAGCTGGTGCCGCGGGTGCGCGCGCTGAAAGTCGGGCCCGGCACCGATCCCGAGGCAGAGATGGGGCCGCTCGTCACCCGGCAACATCTCGACAAGGTCAGCTCCTATGTCGATCTCGGCATCAGGGAGGGGGCAAAACTCGTGGTCGACGGCCGCGGCCTCAAATTGCAGGGCTACGAGAACGGCTTTTTCATCGGCGGCTGCGTGTTCGACGAGGTCAAGCCCGAAATGCGGATCTACCAGGAGGAGATCTTCGGCCCGGTCTTGTCGGTCGTGCGCAGCCCCGATTTCGACAGCGCGACGAAGCTGGTCAGCGACCACGAATACGGCAACGGCACTGCGATCTTCACCCGCGACGGCGACGCCGCGCGCGAATTTTCGAACCGCGTTCAGATCGGCATGGTCGGCATCAACGTGCCGATCCCGGTGCCGATGGCCTTTCATAGCTTCGGCGGCTGGAAGCGCTCGCTGTTCGGCGACATGGCGGTTTACGGACTTGAAGGTGTGCGCTTTTACACGCGCCTCAAGACGATGACCGCGCGCTGGCCCACCGGCATCCGCGCTGGCGCCGAATATGTCATGCCGACGATGCGTTAGCGACGGTCACCCTTTTCCGCCCACGACCCCTTCGGGTTACAGCTGGCTGGCCTAGGGGTTTGGATACATGCGGGCTTTGATTGCATGTAGTTGTGCGATCACTACCGGGTCGGTAATCTTTGTGAACCGCTGCACCTCTTTGCCGCTCAGCTTGGCCGGTTCATAGAACATGTGCAACGGGCGTAGGTCGAACATCCCACCATTCCTGTACGCATAGGCCTCGTATAATGGCCGGTATACTTGCATGAAGGCATCTTCGGGCCGGCAATTATCCTCGGTGTGGTGGCCAATACCATAAATGTAATAGGCGTAGTTGTTTAGTGGCCCGTTAGGGTCGTGTTTGTAATGATAGTAATATCCCGGCTCAGGCCGTTGTTCGGGAGGTGGTATGTCGTATGCCATAGCGTTCTCTCCGGGGGGCTTTCAATCTTCACGGAACCACGGCCGACGTACAGCAGAGGGCAAGCACGTTCACTCGCCGCCTGATAGGCGAAGCCACCGCCGAAATTGAGGGCTGCCGAGTGGACGCCTCGTCCACATTGTCGAGAGCCTCGGCGATACCCCGCGCGGTTGGCGTCTGTGACGGGTTCCTGCATACTTCCCTCCAGCTAAACCTATCGGCTAGCCCAAATCAATGAGTGAAACACCGCGCAGTGCAAGTTTCGCTGGATCAGCGAGCGTCGGGCAGATAAGAACAGCGCCATCCGCCGCCTCGCTCGGTTGGTTTGCGTGGTGATCACGTACCGTTTGTGCGTCCTAAATCTCACCGAGCCTGACATAGGTTTGATGACCGCTAGAGCATGCGTGTGAAAAGACAAGGGGGAAGAAACCCGTGGTGAACCGAATACCGGCTGCGGCAAAATATTCGTGGCCTCCCTCCAGCTGGGATCGCGAGTGCGATATCGTCGTGATCGGCGCGGGGGCAACCGGACTTCCCGCCGCCATCGTCGCGCGGGAGGCCGGCTGCACGGTTATCTTGGTCGAGGCGGAAAAGGATATCGGCGGTCATGCCATCATCAGTGGCGGCAATGTTCCGCTCGGCGGCGGGACCAGCGTGCAGAAACAATACGGCATCGAGGATTCCCCAGACCTGTTGTTCCGCGATCTGACCGACTGGTCAGTGGTCGGGCCCAACGGTTTTCCGGATTACCGGTACAACGATCGCGAAATCATTCGCGCGTTCGCGGACAACAGCGCTCCTACCTTTGAATGGTTGGTCGCCCATGGCGTCGTCTTTGTCGACAAGGCGCCGGATGCCATTGGCGGCAACTCGGTCGGAAATTCGGTGCCGCGCGAAATGCATTGCGCCGTGATGCATTGGCCGATGGTGTACAATGGCGAGCCGGCGGATCCGACGGTCCAAAAGACACGCTCCTCCGGCAATGGCTTGATGCGATCGCTTGAAGTCACGGCCAGAAAAGCCGGCGTGCAGATCCTGCTCGAACACCGAATGATCCGGCTCTACCGGCAGGCCGCGAATTCCGGCCCGGTGCTCGGTATCGCGGCCGACCGCGAGGGTGCGGCGTTGAAAATCCGCGCGCGTCGGGCCGTTATCATCGGCACCGGCGGCTCGACCGGCAATGTCAACTTCCGCCGCATGTTCGACCCGCGCCTGACCGAGGAATATTGCGGTCTCGCCGGCATGCCGTGGTCCGACCAGGACGCGAGCGGAGAGCTCGCGGCCATGGCGATCGGCGCCTCGTTGTGGGGTTTTTACAACCAGATCGGCGAGTTCGGTTCGAACGTCACCAAGCCGGGTTCGATCGGGTGCCAGTACAATTATCGACATCTTCAGTGGATGCCGGGCAGTCCCATATTCGACCGGGCGCGCGCGACCGGCCTCAGGGTGGCGGATTGGCAGGACGTTATCCTAGTCAACATGCTGGGCAAGCGCTTCTATGACGAAACCGGGGGACAATACATCGCCAACAACTACAACTCGCTCGATCCCTACGTGCAAGGCAGCTATCTCAATGCCAAAAACCTCAATTGGAATCCCAACAATTTTTTGAATGCAGCGCTCGCCGGGATTGACGACGGACACAATGGCGGCGGTCCGATTTGGGCCGTTTTCGATAGCGACGCAGTCGCACGCGAAGGATGGACGCCAAACCCGCCCCATGTCGATATCGCGGCCGGCTTCTTTTTCAGCGCCAACAGATTGGCCGATCTAGCCGAGAAGATCGTCATGAAATACCAGCGCGTGCCGATGCCGCCGGCGAACCTGGAGAAAACCGTCGCGCGCTATAATTCATTTGTCGCTTCCGGCGTCGACGAGGATTTCGGCAAGCCCAGGCCGATGTACACGATCGCCAAGCCTCCGTTCTACGCCGCCTGGGCCACGCCGGTTGTGCATGACACCCGCGCCGGACTGCGCATCAATTCACAATGTCAGGTGATAGACCTGAACGGCGAAATCATCCCGGGGCTCTATTGTGGCGGCGAATCGGCCGGGGGGTTCAGCCAGCACGGCTTGGCCCGGGCCGTCTGCCAGGGCTACATCGCCGGAAACGCTGCCGCAGCAGCACCCCGGCTCGAAGTCGACCCGGATTACCCGGCGCCGCTCGCGGCGTCGTAATCCGCTACCAACTTGCGGAGGCGCGGGATCAGTTCCTCGCCATACTGAACGGCGTCCGGCCGGGGATCGTAGCCGCGGATCAACAGGCTGGTGGCCCCCAGCTTGTAGTATTCGAGCATCGCCTTCGCGACCGTTTCGGGGGTGCCGACCAGCGCGGTCGAGTTTCCGCGGGCACCGGTCGCGACGGCCAGCGAGGTCCACAAGCAGGTGTCGTGCACCTCGGCTTCTGCCGCCGCATGCAGCAGCCGCTTGGAGCCGAAATTCTGGGGTTTCAGCGCCGGCGCACCGCCGCGATTGACCAGCACCCGGTCGAGGATCGCCCTGGCCCGGTCCCAGGCTGCGCCCTCGGTTGCCGCCAGGATCGGGCGGGTTGACAGGCTGAAGGTCGGGCTGCGGCCGGAGTGTGCCGCCTGCAGGCGCACGCGATCGATGAACAGGGCCGTGTCCTTCAGCGGCTCGCCCCAAAGCATATAGACATCGACATGCGGGGCGAGCGCCCAGATCGCCACGTCGGAGCCGCCGCCGCCATAGATTGGAATGTGCGGCTGCTGGCGACAGCGGATTTCCGAATAGGTCCCTCGGGTCTGGTAGAACTCGCCCTCATGGTCGAACGGCGCCCGTTCGGTCCAGGTTCGGCGCAACAAGGAGACATATTCCTCGGAGCGGCGATAGCGGGCGTCATGTTCGGTCCAGTCGCCGTCCTTGGCTTGCTCGGCGTCGCTGCCGCCGGCGATGATGTGCACAGCCAGCCGGCCAATGCTCAGCTGGTCGAGGGTCGCGAGCTTGCGGGCCGCGACCGGCGGCGCCACGAAGCCCGGCCGATGCGCCAAGAGGAAGCACAGCCGCTGGGTTACCGAGGCGGCGTGCGCCCCGACCAGGAACCCGTCTGGCGCATCCGAGAAATAGCCGATCAGGACGCGGTCGAAGCCGGCGCGCTCGTGAATGCGCGCCGTCTCGGCGATCACGTCGGCATCGAAAGGCGGTCCGGATGGCGGGATCAGCTCCGACGAGACCCGGGGCGCGATCCAGCCGATCATCTCCACAGGCATGCCAACGCCTTCCTCAACTCCGTTGGCTCGCCGGCCGCTACCCGGAGATCAAACCTTGACCGTCGAGGCCTGGTAAATCTCGTCGATGGATTTTGCCAAGGTCGCTTCAAACTCGGCATCGCTCATCGAATACCTGAGGTCTTCGGCCAGCGCGCGCGAAAAGCTCGCGATCATGCGGTGATTGGCGGAGAGGCGTTTGCAGGCATCGGCCCTTTTATAGCCGCCGGAAAGCGCGACAACCCTGGCCACGCGCTCGTGCTTCGTCAGCGCTGAATAGAGATCCGCAACATCCGGGATCGTCAGCTTTAGCATTACCTCGCGGCCATCTGGCACAGCGTCGAGATTTCTGGTCAATTCCGCAAGAAGGATCGCTTCCGCGCCGGCTTTGTCCGGGCTCTTGATCGAAACTTCCGGCTCGATGATCGGCATCAGCCCATGCTTAGCGATCTGCGCGCCGACATGGAACTGTTGCGCCACGATGGCGGCGATCCCGTCTTTCGAGGCCAGATTGATGACCGAGCGCGTCTTGGTGCCGAAGACGCCGAGCTTCACCGCCCGGGTCAGAAGCGCATCGAGTTCCGGCATCGGCCTCATCAGCTGGACGCCGTCTTTCTCGGCCTCGAGCCCCTTGTCGACCTTCACAAAGGGGATGACGCCCCGTTCCTCCCGCAGGAAAGCCGGAGCAGATTTTCCCTTCACCTCGCCGTCCATCGTGCCTTCGAAAAGGATCGTCGCGATGACCTTGGCTCCGGTGAAGGCAGGTGCGGTCATGATGCGCACGCGCATCTCGTGCACGAGCCGGAACATTTCGGCATCGCCGCTATAGGCGTTGTCGGGAATGCCGTAGAGCCGCAGGGCGCCGGGCGTCGATCCGCCGCTCTGGTCGAGCGCGGCGATGAAGCCGCCCTTCCCGGAGATTTGCGCCATCATCTTGTCATCAGCCATGATCGTCATCCTCGCGTGAAACCCGGTACGTCCAGGAAAACGCACCCGGCCTCTACCAGTTGCTATCGAGGCACTGAGTATTGGCATAGCGCCCGAGATCCGCGCAATCTTGACCTGCGGAGTGATACCCGGCCGGGTGTATCTGGGGATGGACCCGGGCCCGCGCCTGCGCTAACCATTACGGGTGGACCGACCGCCGACCGGGCGGCCTGCCTGCAACAGAAAGGGGAGCGACGATGGCTTACGAAGGCATGATTGCGGAGACGATTGCGATCAACGGCGACAAGCATCAGCCGATCTCGGCGTATGTGGCGCGGCCGTTGGGCCCGGGCCCGTTCCCTGGCATGGTGCTGCTGCATCACGCGCCCGGCTGGGACGAATGGTACCGCGAGGCGACCCGTAAGTTCGCACATCACGGCTACGCGACGATCAGCCATAACCTCTATCACCGCGCCGGCGAAGGCAAAGCCGATGATGTCGCCGCCAAGGTGCGGGCCGAGGGCGGCGTTCCCGATGCGCAGGTTATCGGCGACACCGAGGGTGCGGTGGCATGGTTGCGCGCCCAGCCCTGGCTCAATGGCAAGGTCGGCGTGTTCGGCACCTGCTCGGGCGGACGGCAGACCTTCCTGTTTGCCTGCCATACCAAGAGCATCAACGCCGCGTGCGAGCTGTGGGGCGGCCGTGTGGTGATGAGCAAAGAGGAGCTGAACCCGAAACAGCCAAAGGCGCCGATCGACTTTACCAAGGACCTGTCCTGCCCTCTGCTCGGTCTGTTCGGCAATGAGGATCGGGCGCCGACCCCGGAGCAGGTTGACCAGCACGAGGCTGAACTGAAGAAGCACGGCAAACAGTACGAGTTTCACCGCTACGACGGCGCCGGACACGGCTTCTTCTACTACGACCGTCCGGCTTACCGCATCGAGCAGGCGCTGGATGGCTGGCAAAAGGTGTTCGGGTTCTTGCACAAGCACTTGGCCAAATAACGCCGGCATGTGTACCTCGATCGTCGAGATCGTCGGCGCCGACGGCGCTGGCAAGGGCGGTGACGGGTGGTTTGATCTAACCCATTCGGTTGTGTCCTACGACCACCCGCACCACGCCCTGCTGGAAGAGGCCATCACCATCGATTTCGTGAACTCGACCCTCGGGCCGGGCGCGCGCGTCGCCGTCGAACTAACCCTGGAGGCGGCCAAGAAACTGAGCGGCGCGCTTGCCCGGGCGATCGCCGCAGCCGAGATCGAGGAAAGCGCACGGTTTTCGCGCAAGGTGTAGCGCCAGGCCGGCCCGCCCTGTAGCGCAGTCAGCGAGACCAGGGTGGGGCAACAACCAGCGGAGAGCGACGATGACGTCACGCGTGCCTATGGTGTCGCTCGAACGCGCCCGCGAACTCGGCGAGGCGATGGGTTTGCCTCCGCGGCGCACGCAGAGCGAGGCGTTCCGCGTGTTGGCCAACAATCCCGGCGTGGCGAGGGTAGCGTACGGCCAATTGATCCAGCTGCTGGAGAGCAACAAATTCGACACCCGGCTGCGCGAGCTGATGATCATGCGGATCGGCTGGGTCACCGGCTCGGCCTATGAGTGGACGAACCACTGGCGGGTGGCGACCACGGCGGGGATCCCGCCCGAGGATATCCTGGCGGTGCGCGACTGGCGGAGCTCCGAGCGGCTGACGCAAGCGGACAAGGCGATCCTGGCCGCCACCGACGAGTGCCTCGCCGGCAAATCCATCTCGGATGGTGCATGGGCCGAGGTGGCAAAGCACGTCATTGACCCCGGACAGCAGGTGGAATTCATCATCGCCATGGGCAACTGGATGATGTTTTCGATGCTGTTCCGAAACCTGCGCATTCCGCTGGCGGAGGGGATAGCGGTGTGGCCACCCGATGGCTTGGCGTCCCCGGCGGCGGAGGGGATGGGGTAAGGCTCAGTCTCGGCGCCGATGAATGATCGCGGCGCCTAAGGCGCCGAACTGCGTCCTGGTCGCGAGACCGCCCGTGCGCTCAGCCCGCGAGGGCGGGCTTGTACCCGAGCTCGGCGAGGCGGTCGGCCAGCCGGTTCAGTTCCCATTCCCGCGCCGCGCTCGCCGGCGCGTCCCAGCTGGTGTCTAGTCGGGTAAATCCGGAAGAGGTGCTATCGGGCTTTGACGCCGAGGAAAAGATCGCGGCTCGCAGATCGACCGCGGCGCTGATGCGGCCTGACCCCGACTTGTAATTTGCGGACTCGCACGCCACGAGCGATTATTCCCGCCATCGGCTACGTCAGGGCGCTCGCTGAATTTGGTGCAGCGATAGCCGGCAAGGGGGAGTGGATGGTGGGGGCTCAGCGGCGCGGCATGCTCGTACCTGAAATTCCGCGGCGTGGGTTTCTGCTAGGTGCAGCGGCACTGGCGGTGCTGCATTGCTCGAACCTTGGGGGGCAGCGGCCGCCCCATCGGCGGCGGGCTCGCTGCGCGAAATCGACCACTTCATCTTTCTGATGAAGGAAAACCGCTCCTTCGATCATTATTTCGGCACCTTGTCGGGAGTGCGCGGGTTTGCCGACGCCAGCGCCATGGTACTGCCCGATGGACGCCCGGTCTTCGACTAGGCCGTTGGCCCGGACGGCATACGGGTACTGCCGTTCCGGCTCGACACTCGGCGCACCAATGCGCAGCGCCTGCATGCTCTAGACCATAGCTGGCCGGCCCAGCATCAATCCTGGGACGGCGGCAAGATGGATTTATGGATCCCGGCACACCGCGACGTAAATCGTGCTGCCGCCCCGCTGACCATGGGTTATTTCGCGTGCGCCGATCTCCCCTGTTATTACGCACTCACCGACGCGTTCACGATTTGCGACAATTACCATTGTTCGGTGATGGGGCCAACCTATCCCAATCGCTATTATGCAATGTCGGCGACGATCGACCCCGACGGCAAGCACGGCGGCCCAGCGATCGACAATACGCCGCGTGCCTATAGCTGGGAGACCTACCCCGAACGATTGCAGCGCGCCGGCATTTCTTGGCGGATTTATCACGATCTCGACGATTACGGCTGCAATGTCTGCAAGTATTTTGTCCAGTACCGCACGGCACCCCCGCAATCGCCGTTGCGCGACAATGCATTACGCAATCGGCCGTTTTATGAGCTGCTGTGGGATTTGCGGACCGGCAACGCCCCACAGGTGACCTGGATCGTGCCGCCCTCGTTTGTCAGCGAGCACCCCGATTGGCTGCCGGCCGCCGGCGAGCATCACACCCAGCTGGTTCTCGCCGCCCTGTGGTCCAATCCAAAATTATGGGCGCGGACGGCACTCATTCTGCATTACGACGAGAATGACGGCCAGTTCGACCACGTGACACCACCGACACCACCGCCGGGAACCGCGCAGGAATATGTCGGCGGATTCCCGGTCGGGCTGGGTTTCCGGGTGCCCTGCTTGGTCATCTCGCCGTGGACCCGAGGCGGCTTTGTGTTCAGCGAGGTGATGGATCACACCTCCACGCTGCGGCTCATTGAAGCGCGGTTCGGGGTCGAGGTGCCCAATCTGAGCAAATGGCGGCGTGCAGCGACTGGCGACATGACCGGCGCCTTTAGTTTTGGGTTGCCGCCGCGGCGGGACGTTCCGGTTCTGCCGGACACCGCCAAACTGCTGCACACCGCCGAGGACCAAGCGATGGCGCTGCCGCCGCCCGCCCCGCCCGCAGCGCCGTCGATGCCGCGGCAAGAACCGGGCATCCGAACGCATCCGGTTCCAGCCCGCAGCACCGGCTGACCACACCGCCCGCTTGGCTTGGCGTCTCCGGCGGCGGAGGGGATGGGGCAGGCTCAGTCTCGGCGCCGATGAAGGATCGCGGCGCCTAGGGTGCCGAACTGCGTCCTGGTCGCGAGACCGCCCGTGCGCTCAGCCCGCGAGGGCGGGCTTGTGCCCGAGTTCGGCGAGGCGGTCGGCCAGCCGGTTCAGTTCCCATTCCCGCGCTAAACTCGCTGCCACGTCCCAGGTCGGGGTCTGGTCGAGTAGATCCGGGAGAGGTGCGGCGGCATCCATCGTCGCGATCGATCGATAGAGCCGCAGCTTGTCCGCCTGGGCCCCGAACCTGCCATCCGCGAGTGCGGCTTCGAGCGACCCGTATCGGCGCAGCAGGCTGGCCGCCCCTTTCGGCCCCATGCCCGGCGCACCCGGTATCTTGTCTGACGGGTCGCCGCGGATGGCGATGAAATCGGGCACCTGCCTGGGTTCAACACCATAGCGCTCGCGCACTTCGGCGGGCCCGATCCGCGCCATCTCGCCAGCTCGAACCGGGTGTAAAATCGTCGTCGCGTCAGATGCGAGCTGGAAGGCGTCACGGTCGCCGCTCGCCACGACCGCGGTCCCGCCACGCTGCTCTTCGCGCGCGACCGCAGCCGCTAGAAAGTCATCCGCCTCATACCCCGGCGCTTTCGCACAGGCGAAACCGCAGGCCGCGACGAATTGCGGCAGGATGTCGAGTTGATCCAACAGTTCGGCATCGAACGCACGCCCGCTCTGATAGCCTTCGAGCGCCCGGTGCCGATAGGTCGGTGCGTCGAGCGTGTCCCAGCCGACGAATACGGCGCGGGGCTGCTCCCCCTCGTACAACCGCAACAGAAAATTCGCGAAGCCGACGATCGCGCCGCCGCCCTTGTTGCCATGACGCCGGATCGATTTCGGCAAACCGTGATAGGCCCGGTGGGCGAACGAGTCGCCGTCAACCACGAGCAACGGTCGGTTCACCATGGTTTCCTTGTTCGAAAGAATTTCAGACTTCGGTCGACCCCGCCGTACCGATGCCGCCGAGGCGGGTGACTCGCGAGGCCACGGCATGGACGTCGCGGAAGCAGCGCTGCAGTTCGTTGCCCTCGAACAGTGCGTGCGAGCCAGCGGCCCGGAACAGGCGCTCGGTGGCTCTCAGCGCGAGACGCGTTGTAAAGTGACGGTCCCGGCTGACCAGCGCAATCAGCGCCGGCGGCACCGGATCGATGCGCTCCTTCCCCGCCCGTTCGATCTCTTGGACAGTACGCCGGATCAATAACCGGGCGGCGTCAACCTCGGCCGCTGACTCGGCCAGATCATGACGGATGACCTCGCGTTCGACGGCGCTGGTCCGCCCGACCCCCATCTTACCGATATGCTCGGTACAATAATCGACGGCGTGCTGGGCGATGCCGACCGCGGCCACTGCCAATGACAGCGGGCCGGGATGTGCGAAACGGCTGAGGCGATAGAGATGGCTGTGGTCGTGAAATGTCCTTCCCGGGCCGGTGTTGGTCAGGAATTCGCGATCGGTAAGGCTGAGCCATTCCGGCACAAAAAGTTCCGTGCCACGCAGTGACTTGCTGCCGGTGCCGGCGAGGCCGATGACATGCCAGTCGTCGATGATCTCCAATTGGGCGATCGGCAGCAGAAATCGCCGGCGCGGCCGTCGGCCCGTCTCATCGGCTTCTTCAGCGTCGGCGCCGCCGACCAGATAGGCGCAGAAATCGCAGCCGCTCGAATAGCGCCAGTGGCCGCTGACGATGTAGCCGCCGGCAACTCGCTTGAACCGCCCCATCGAGCTGAGCGAGCTGGATGCGAGCGCGCGGGGGTTGGCGCCCCACACCTCCTGCTGTGCACGCTCGGGGAAGTTCGCGATCATCGCGGCATGGGCGCTGAGCACGGCATACACCCAGCCGCTGGCGCCGCAGGCCCGAGAGATTTCGTAGGTCAGGTCAATCTGATTGATGAAATCCGCCTCGAAGCCCCCGAAGACAACCGGCTGGATGGCCCGCAGGATGCCCGTGTCATGGAACTCCGCCATGGTTATTTCGGGCAGACGGCGCAGCCGCTCGGCCTCGGGCTGACGCTCAACCAGCCCGGGCCGCAGCCTCTCGCCGCGACTGAGCAGTTCCGCGCCCGACACGCACTGCGCCGACGGGAGCGTTGTCGATCCGGGCATGTTGCGGCGGCTCCGCGTCCGGCACTTCCTTAGCGCGCCGGCGTGTCTTCGTAGCGGGATGCGTCGTGGAAAACATAATCGTGGTCTTCCATCACCTTGCGCCGCTCCTCCCCACTGAGCGGACGCTCGCGCCCGAGCCGCTGCTGCGCTGTTGCCAGCCGTTCATGACCGCCCGGCGAGTTCCAGTGCAATACCCGGCAGGGCTTGCCGCCATAGGGCTTAAAGGCGTGGGTCGCGTGCGGCGGTGCGTAAGCAAAGCTGTAGGGACCAACAATGGCCGTCTTGTTGCCGATCGTCATCTCGAGCTCGCCCTCGAGCACAAAAAAGAACTCTTCTTCGGCTGGGTGATGGTGTTCCTCCGCCGCGAAGCCGGGCTCCAGGGTCAGCATGTGAATGACGATGCTGCCGCCACTTTGCTCCGATGTCAGGAACCAGTTGTAGGTGCGCATCGGTACCTTGGTCACCGGCGCTTCGTCGGTGCGCAGCAGCATTGGGATCTTCGGCATGCGGGAGAACTCTTCGCGCAGCTGCAGGTAGTCGTCGTGCAAATCAACGTCGAACTGCAATTTCTCGACCTTCTGATTAGTGCGGGCGTCGACCTCGCGGGTCTTTTCGCTCTTGATCTTCATGCTCCACTCCCTGACTGATGCGTCGCTGTGATCCGAACAGGATGAGCTGCTGCAGCATCGCCGGCAACGCAAAACGGCAGCCTCAGCGGGTGGATCGCGCTGCTTTCCCGCGGAACATCGGACACCATCGCCGATATAGTCGCGCTTTATCGGCGACTGCTCGGTTAGCCGAGAACAAGGGAGGAAAGGGGCCCATGGATCTTCGCTTCTCAGCGGACGAGACGGCGTTCCGCGACGAGTTGCGCGGCTTTATCCGGGACCGGCTGCCAGACGACATCCGCGAACGGATGCGGCTCGGCTACGCGCCACGCAAAGAAGATACGGTGCGCTGGCAGCGCATCCTGAACCAGCGCGGCTGGGCGGCGTTCAATTGGCCCAAGGAATATGGCGGCCCCGGCTGGACGCCGGTGCAGCGCATGATTTTTCTCGAAGAAAATCAGCTGGCTCAGGCGCCCGAAGTCTCCTCGTTCAACATCACGATGATTGGCCCGGTGCTGATCCAGTTCGGCACCGAGGAACAGAAGCGGCGCTTTCTCCCGCGGGCCGCCAATATCGACGATTGGTGGTGCCAGGGCTTTTCTGAACCGGGGGCGGGCTCGGATCTCGCCTCGCTGAAGACCGCGGCCAAGCGCGACGGCGACCATTACGTCGTCAACGGCCAGAAAATATGGACCTCGACCGCGCATCACGCCGATTGGTGCTTCTGCCTGGTGCGCACCGATCCCGCGGCGAAGAAACGGCAGGAGGGCATCTCGTTCCTGCTGATCGACATGAAGACGCCGGGCATCACAGTCCGGCCGATCATCTCGATCGACGGCAGCCATCATCTGAACGAGGTGTTCTTTGACGACGTGCGGGTGCCGGTGGAGAATTTGGTCGGCCAGGAGCACCGCGGCTGGGACGTCGCCAAATATCTGCTCGGCCACGAGCGCACCGGCATCGCCCGGCTCGGCAAATCGAAGGAGCGGGTCAAATTCGCCAAGGAAATGGCTCATGAAATGCGCGCGAATGGAAGGCCGCTGATCGACGACCCGGCGTTCCGCCAGCGCGTGGCTCAGCTCGAAGTCGATATGAAGGCGCTGGAGATCACCCAGTTTCGCGTCGTCTCCGCCTATGAGAAGCGCGAGGCCGGCAAGCCCGATCCCTTGTCCTCGGCGCTTAAGATCAAGGGCACCGAATTGTTGCAGGCGACGACCGAGCTGGCGATGGATGTCGGCGGCCCGCTGGCGATGCCCGATTGGGCACAGGAATTGGAGGCGCTCAGCAACGAGCCCGAACTCGGTCCAGCCTGGGCGACCGAGGCGACGAAAAGCTATCTGTTCCTCCGCGCGGCTTCGATCTATGGCGGCACCAACGAAATCCAGAAGAACATCCTGACCAAAGCCGTATTGGGGTTGTGATGGATTTCGACCTGACCGAAGAGCAGCGCCTGCTGCGCGACAGCGTCGATCGTCTGCTCGCCGACCATTACGGTTTCGTGGCGCGGCGCGGCTATCTCGCGGAGCCCGAAGGCCACAGCAAGGATATGTGGGGACGGTACGCCGAACTCGGCCTGCTCGGCCTGCCCTTTGCCGAGGAACATGGGGGTTTCGGCGGCGGTGCGATCGAGACCATGCTGGCAATGGAGGCGTTCGGCCGGGTTCTGGCGCTCGAACCCTATCTGGCGACGGTGGTGCTGAGCGGAACGGCATTACGCCTCGCCGGCAGCGGGGCGCAGCAATCCGCAATCCTGCCGCAGATCGCCGAAGGCCGGACTACCCTCGCCTTCGCCCATGGCGAGCGCCAGGCGCGCTACGATCTAACCGACGTGCTGACGACGGCGAAGGCTATCGCTCGCGGCGGCTGGGTGCTCGACGGCGCCAAGAGCGTCGTGATGCATGGCAACAACGCGGATCGGCTGATCGTCAGCGCCCGCAGTTCGGGCGAGCGCGACGATCCCGACGGCATCAGTTTGTTCCTCGTCGACGCCAGTGCGAGCGGCGTGGCGCGCCGCCCCTATCCGATGCGCGACGGCGCACGGGCAGCCGAGATTTCATTGAGCGGGGTCGAAATCGGCGCCGACGACCTGCTCGGCGCGCCCGGCAAGGCATTGCCGGTCATCGAACGCGTCGTCGAGGCCGGCATCGCGGCGGTCGCCGCCGAAGCGGTTGGGGCGATGGAAGCGATGCATGCGTTGACCCTCGAATATCTAAAGACCCGCCAGCAATTCGGGAAGCCGATCGGGCAGAACCAGGCCTTGCAGCATCGCTCGGCGGAGATGTTGATCGCGTTGGAGCAGGGCCGCAGCATGGCGATGCTGGCGGCAATGATGGTCGACGAGGCCGACGCGCATGAACGCGCGCACGATATTTCGATGGCCAAGGTCGGCGTCGGTCAGCCGGCTCGGTTCGTCTCGCAAAATGCAATCCAATTGCATGGCGGCATTGGCATGACCGAGGAATACTCCGTCGGCCACTATTTTCGCCGGTGCATGGTCATCGAGCACCTGTTCGGCGACACCGCCCACCACCTCTCGCGGATCGCGGACCGGGTCTGCTGACCGCCCCGCTGCCGGTCATCGTGTAGCGGCAGGCCTGGGCTGGGACTAGCGGAGGCGCCGCGCAAAGCGGACGATCCGCCGGCCGGCTTCGGCCAGACGCGCGTCGGGCGCGGACAACGCGATGCGCAGATGTCCAACAGCGCTCGGGCCAAAGTTGTCGCAGGGCAGCACCGCCACATGTTCGCCCTCAAGTAGCTGTTGCGCGAATTGCTGGGCGCTGAGTCCGCTGCGCCGAATGTCCAGCAGCACGAACATGCCGCCTTCGGGCGGGATTGCCCGGCAATTCGGCGCTTCGGTTAACAGACCGCATAGTTGGGCCGCCCGGGCCTGATAGGCCGCGCGCAACGCCGCCACCTCGGGAAGATCCTCGCGGAACGCGGCCAAGGCGCCGATCTGGATGAAGGCCGGACTGCCGTAAGTCATGGACAGGAGCAAATTGAACAGGTGACGGCACAGGGCCGGCGGCCCGATGATCCAGCCGAGGCGAAAGGCAGGAACGGCGTGGGATTTCGACAGGCTGGAGACCACGACGGTGCGATCTGCCATATCCGGCAGCGACCGCGGACTGACATGCGGTCGGGCAAAGGCCAGATCCTCGTAGACCTCGTCCGACAACAGCCATAGATCGCGATCGCGGCACAGCGCGGCGATGGCCTCGATCTCGGTTGCCGTGAACACGGCCCCGGTTGGGTTGTGTGGCGAGTTGATCCAGACCACGCGGGTGCGCGGCGTGATGGCGGCGGAGAGCGCTTCGAGATCCGGGTGAAACCCTCGGTCGGCGCGGAGCGGGACGGTCACCATTCGCGCGCCGCTGGCGCCGACAACGCCCTCGTAAGTGGCGTAGATCGGTTCGGGGACGATGACCTCGTCACCGGGTCCGGCAAGGCACTGCAGCGTGCAATAAACCCCGCTCTGCGCGCCCGGGACCACGACGACATTGTCGGCGGTGCACAGGCGGCCGGTCCGCCGCGCGTGACGGGCCGCGATCGCCTCGCGCAGCGCGGGATAACCGATGGTTGGCGAGTACCCGGTACGATGATCGCGCAACGCTGCAACGGTCGCTTCGATCAACGTCTCCGGCGGCGCCTGGTCGGGGTCGCCGATGGTCAGAAAGATCACATCAACGCCGGCGGCGCGCAGACGCATGGCGTCCTGGTGAACGGCCCATCCGCGCGCCCCGGCCCGGGCGACCCGTTCGGTCAGAGCAGAAAAGCGCATCGCGGCAATCCAACCTCGTCCATTAATGATGATCTCGGCGCGGCAATCTTATGTCGCGCACCCGGCCACGGCCTAGCGGAGCCGCTATCCCACCCAGCGACTTTGCAAGGGGCGGCAGTTTTCGTTTTGTGGGCATTGTCCTAGGATGCAGCAGCAGTACCGCCTGCGGCGGTCGCCCAAGGGAGGACAAAGATGCCATACGCCCTCTACGTTTGCGCGCAAGACGACAACAAGATCATAGCCTTCACGATGGATGCCGACACCGGCCAGCTTACGCCGCGGCCCGACGTGCCGGTCGCGGGCGGGCCCTCCGTGATGGCAATCAGCCCCGATCGGCGCACGCTGTATGTCGGACAGCGCACCGCGCCGGCGATGTCGAGTTTTCGGATCGACCCGGGCACCGGGGGGCTGACCCTATTAGGGTCGATCTCGCAGGCGCACGCGCCGACGTTTCTCGCCCCGGACCGCGCGGGCCGGTATCTGCTGTCGGCTTATTATCAAGGCGGGGGCGCTGCGGTCTACCACCTCGGAGGGGACGGCGCGGTTGGCGCTCCGTCGCAGGACTGGTTGGCGACGGACACCGGGGCCCACGCGATCCAGACCGATCCCTCCAACCAGTATGCCTTTGTCCCGCACATCGCCCGCATCCAGGACAATGTCTTAGAGCCGCCCAAGAATAATCCTGGTCCCAACGTGATCATGCAGTTCCGCTTCGATGCCGGCACCGGCCGCCTGACCGCGAATTCGCCGTTTCGGGTCGAGCAAGCCGACCTCCTCGGCCCGCGCCACTACTGCTTCCATTCCACCCAGAACCTCGTTTACTTCTCCAACGAGCAGGGCTGCAGCGTCACCGGCTATCGCCTTGACCCGGCCAATGGCACGCTTTCCGTGGCGCAGACGATCTCAACTTTGCCCGACGGGTACACCGCCAGGAACACCTGCTCGCAGATCCACCTCACCCCGTCGGCGCGTTTCCTGTACGTCGGGAATCGTGGCCACAACAGCATCGCCGGGTTTGCCGTCGACCCCGCCACCGGGCGTTTGACAGCCATTGGGCGGGCGTCGACTGAAGCGGTCCCCAGCGCCTTTGGCCTGGACCCTGCGGGCCATTTCGTCTTTGCCGCGGGCACCGCGTCCGGACGGCTGGCTTCGTACCGTATCAATCAGGAAACCGGCGCGCTGACGCCGCTAACGACCTATGCCGTCGGTCAGCGACCGGGTGCGGTGCTGGCGGCGCGTCTAGGCGACTGAGGCTTTTGCGGCGTACGGTCATGTGCTGGGGAGGCCGCACGATTGCCCCCTCCCCGCTCACCCTCTGAAAGGGGAAACGCGCGATGGAGAAGAGATTTGGCGTCGTGTCCGCGGACGGACATTGCCGGCTGATGCACCTTCCCTTCGACTTATGGACGAAGCGTCTGCCGAGAAAATTCCAGGACGACGGACCGAGAGTTGTGCAGGGGACGGACGGCGCCCGACAATGGGTCGTCGAGGGACGCCCGTGGAGCGGGGTCGGCTGGGCCGGAGTGGGCCGAGGGCCCGTTAATTGCTATACGCGGGCGGGTTTGCCCGAGGAGCCCGAGCCCGGCGTCTTCCGCGCGGCAAACGCCAAATATCGCTGCGAAGACATGGACCGAGACGGGGTGGATGCCGAACTCGTCAACGGCCCCTACGAGCAGATCTGGCAGATCAAAAATCCGGAACTGCGCGCCGCCTGCTGTCCGGGCGGTCAACGACTGGGCGCGGGAACTGTACGAGGACTCGAACGGCCGGTTTATCTTGCTTCTGCCGCTGCCCTGCCAGACGCCTGAGGAGGCGGTCGCGGAGCTGATGCGGGTGGCGGAATTCGGTCTGCCCACCGGGGTCATCTTCGACTGGGCGAACGCTCCTGAACCTGTCATCCACCAGATGTGGGAGCCGGTGTGGGCGGCAGCGGCGGAGACGCGCCTGCCGGTTAACCTGCACGCCAACCCCGCCGGCGGGTCGCGCCAGATCGGGGTCGGGGTCGCAGGCCTCGAGCCACGTAACCAATCCTTGATGCGGGTCGCCAACTTCCCGATGGGGCTGATGGCGGAGCTGATGAGCGCCGTCGTGTTCTCCGGGTATCTGCGATCGGCACCCCGGGGTGCGCTTTGTGCTCGAAGAGGCCGGCGTCGGGTGGGTCCCGTTCCTGTTCTGGCGCTTCGACCGCGAATACGATTTCGGCGGGCCGGCCACCCGAGTTTTCAAGCCGGACTTTCCGCTTTCCGACAAGCCCACCGAGTTCGTCAAGCGGCAGGTTTTCTTCACCTTCGAGGTCGAGGAAGAGGGCGGTTTTCGGCGCGCGCCCGAGGTTGGTCTGGGCAATTTTCTGTGGGCCAGCGACTTCCCGGGCATGGACAGCCCGTGGCCGCACTCCAAGGCGATGGGGCATGCTCCGGCAGAGGCGGCTCTGGGGAAAGAGGCGCTCAACCAGCTGGTCTTCGAAAACGCTGTGAACCTGTACAAGATTCCGGTCACACTGCCGTAACGGTGAGCGCTAAGCTCGCGCGACATTCTAATCAGGCCGACCCGCGAGCGTCAGCGGCGGCGAGGCAGTCCAGCTTGGGTCCGCAGTCATGAAAGTCTCGTATTTCGAAACCGCGCGCTATCGGGCGCCGGGGAAACTGCCGCCCGAATGGCCGGTGCCGCCCGCCGCGTATGACCTCGACGCCGGCGCAGAAGCTTATCGCGGAATGGTCGAGCGAGCGCGGCATGTCGAGCGATTGGGCTTCGACTGGGTCAGCGTTTCGGAGCACCACTATTCTCCGCGGCGCCTGACCCCCGCCCCGATTGTCGCGGCCTCGCACCTGGCGGCGCACTCGACCGAGATAAAGATCGCCGTACTCGGCCCGATCGTCTCGCAGGGTAATCCGGTGCGGATCGCCGAGGAACTGGCACTACTCGACAATCTGATGCCGGGTCGCCTGATTGTCGGGTTGTTGCGCGGGACAACCGGTGAATACCTGACCTATGGGCTAAACCCCGAGGAAGCGCGGGAGCGCACCACCGAAGGAATGGAACTGATTCTCAAGGCGTGGACCGAGCCGCAGGCCTTCGGCTGGCAGGGAAGGCATTTTCAGTTCCGCACCGTGGCGGTTTGGCCGCGCCCAGTGCAGCAACCGCATCCGCCGACCTACGCGCTTGGGCACCAGCGCCGAATCCTGCGAGTTCGCGGCCCGCCACCGGCTCGGCCTCGGTCTGTCCTACGCGCCGTTCCCGGTCATCGCCAAAGCGGCACGTTATTACCGGGAAGCGTGTGCGCGCTACGGTTGGCAGCCGGGGCCGGACCACATTATCTACCGCGCCAACATTCTGCTCGCGGACAGCGACGCGGCGGCCGAGGCAGCGCTGAAGACGCCACAGCCCCATTCCCCGTTGCCGATGCCGGCGGGAGTGCGCGACGCGCTGATCAAGCTCGATTCCCGCAATGTCGCCGGCGAGGCGCGCACGCCCAATGTCGGCGGCAACCTGCCGACCAATTTCCTCGGCGGTCCCGAGACAGTCATCTCCCAGATCAAACGCTGCCGCGAGGAGGTCGGTGTCGGGGTGCTCGACCTGTTTTTCCAGACCCGCGACGCCGAGCCTGGATCCCTGATGGGCACGCTCGACCTGTTCGGAGAGAGGGTCCTGCCGCATATTCGCGACGTGTAATCTCGGTCCCTCATTTCCCGGCGCTTGTGGCGAGGCGAGCGAACGGGATTTATTGGTCCAGGTGCCGAGGCTTATCGAGGGCAGCCGCTGCGCTGCCCGCATGTGTCGGAGGTCGAGCATGAAGGTCTCGTATTTCGAAACCGGGCGCTACACGGCGCCGCAACCGGTGCCCTCGCAATGGCCGGTGCCGGCCGGGGCCTATGACCAGGAGGCCGGCGCCAAGGCGTTTCACGACATGATCGAGCGGGTCGGATTTGTCGAGGAGCTGGGCTTCGACTGGGTCAGCGTGTCCGAGCACCACTATTCGCCGCGGATCCTGACCCCGGCCCCGGCGGTCTCGGGAGCCTATATCGCCGCCCGCCTGAAGAAGATAAAGGTCGCGCTGCTGGGCCCGATCGTGCCGCAAAGCAACCCGGTGCGCGTCGCCGAGGAATTGGCGACGCTCGACAATGTCGCCGAGGGCCGCCTCGTGGTCGGACTGTTGCGCGGGACGCCGAACGAATACCTGACCTTCGACCTCAATCCCGCCGAGGCGCGCGAGCGCACCGACGAGGGTATGGAGCTGATCCTCAAGGCATGGACCGAACCGCAGCCGTTCGGCTGGCAAGGCCGCCACTACCAGTTCCGCAGCGTCTCGGTATGGCCGCGTCCCTGGCAGCAGCCATACCCGCCGACCTATGGGCTCGGCACCAGCCGCGAGGCCTGCGAGTTCGCCGCGCGCCTCCATGTCGGGCTCGGCGTCTCGTTCGCGCCATTCGAGGTAATGCGCAAATCGACCCAGTATTATCGCGAGCAGTGCACGCGCTATGGCTGGCAGCCGACCGTGGAGCAAGTCCTCTATCGCGCCAACATCATCATCGCCGATACCGACGACGAAGCCGATGAATTGCTGCAGAAGCAGCGCAGCGGCGGGGCGGCGGCGTTCCCGATGCGGCCGGGCGTGCGCGAAGCACTGTTCAAGGCGGATATGCGCAATATTGCCGGCGAGCCGCGAGCGCCTAATGTCGGCGGCGTCTTGCCGACAACTTTCATCGGCAGTCCGGACACAGTCGTCGAGCAGGTCAAACGCTGTCGCGAGGAGATGGGAGCCGGCGTGCTCGACCTCGCCTTCCAGAACCCCGGCGCCGCCGATCTCGGCGATTTGATGCACTCGCTCGAACTGTTCGGCAAAAAGGTGCTGCCGCGCATTCGCGAGGTTTGAGACCCAGGCGGGGAGGAGCAAGACCATGGAAATCGGCGCGGCGATCTTCTTCACCGACTATTCGATGGCGCCGACCGAGTTGGCGGTGGCGCTCGAACAACGCGGCTTCGACTTGCTGTGGGTAGCCGAACACTCCCACATCCCGGTCACCCGCCGCTTCAGCCTGCCGGGCAACATGGAGCTGTCCAAGCAGTATTACGATGTGATGGATCCGTTCGTCACGTTGAGCGCGGCGGCGGCGGTTACGACGCGCCTCAAGCTCGGCACCGGCGTCTGTCTGGTGATCCAGCGCGACACGATCCAGACGGCAAAATCAGTCGCCTCGCTCGATCAGGTGTCGAAGGGCCGCTTCCTGTTCGGCATCGGCTGCGGCTGGAATGCCGAGGAGATGGAGGACCACAGCACTGTCTATGAGACCCGCACCTTGAAAATGCGCGAGCAGATCGAGGCGATGAAAGAGATCTGGTCCAAGGACAAGCCGGAATATCACGGCCAGATCGTCGATTTCCCGCCGATGCAGACCTGGCCCAAGCCGGTGCAAAAGCCGCACCCGCCGATCATCGTCGGCGGCGCCTTCCGGCTCGCCGCGCGGCGAGCCCTTCGTTACGGCGACGGGTTGATCCCGGCAGCCGCGAGCGCCGGTTCCGGCGGCCCCGAAGAGTTTATGCCGCGTTTGCGCGAGATGGCCGAAGAGGCTGGCCGTGATCCGCAATCCCTCTCGGTGACGTTGGGCGGCGCGCCGGAGGACCCGGACCTGCTCAAGCGCAACCGCGATCTCGGCATCACCCGCATGACCGTGCGCCTGCCGCCGGCCAAGGCCGACGAGATCCTGCCGTTGCTAGACCGCTGGGCGAAATTGATACCGCTAGTCAGGACCTGACGCGTTAGGAGGAAAAACGATCGTGGCAGACCAATCGACGCGGGCGACGCCCGGCGCGGCGTTTCGCGAGCACTATGTGGAAGCGGACGGGTTTCGCATCCGCTATCTGGAAGCCGGACAGGGTCCCGTGCTAGTTCATCTGCACGGCGCCGGCGGGTTGCGTCTGTCGCCGGGGCACGACCTCCTAAGCCGCCAGTTCCGGGTCATCGCCTTCGAGATGCCGGGCTTCGGCGACTCGGCTGAGAACACAAGATCGGAGGATATGCCTGCGCTAGCGGCGACAATGGCGACGGCGGTCGCCAATCTCGGCATTGACCGGTTCAACCTGATGGGCACCTCTTTCGGCGGCAAGACGGCGCTGTGGCTCGCGGTGCAGCATCCGGAGCAGGTTCTGGCATTAGTGCTTGAGGCTCCCGCGGCAATCCGTCCCAAGGGCGCGCAAGCGCCTTCGGGCTCGCCCGAGGAGATGGCGCGCCGGCTGTTTGCCCACCCCGAGTGGGTCGCCCCGATGCCGCCGCAAGACCCGGAAGTGCGTGCCAAGGTCGCCCGCCTGACACAAAGGCTGCGCGGCCCAGACCGCGACGCGGACCTCGAGCGCCGGCTGCGCGAGCTGGCGACCCCGACGCTCGTGTTGTTCGGCACGCTCGACGCGGTTATTCCGCCGGAGATGGGGCATTTCTACAAAGAGTTAATGCCCAATAGCCATTTGGTCTTTGTCTACGACGCCGGCCACGCGATCAGCACCGACCGCCCGGAAGCGTTTACCGAAGTCGCGGTCGACTTCATCGAGCGCCACGAAGCCTTCGTCATCAGCCGCACCCCGACGGTCATCAACCCCTAGTCAACTGAATGGGAGCGGGGCTCGAACCCCGGATTCTGATCCTTTGCCCCTTGGCCGCAGAGTGGTCGTTGCTGGTGGGCCGGTTCGAGCAGTCGCATCCTGTCGCTCCCGTTTACGATCTCAAGATCGACGCCGCCTATATCCGCGACTGGCGCGCCGTGGTCGCGCCGGGCGGCCATGGCAAGACGCAGTTCGCCGTTCAGGCGCAATATCTGATCGGCCTGTTTCCGTCCGTCGAACTTATAATCTGCGCTGGCGCGGCAGGCAGTCTCGCGCCGGGGCTGGCGGTCGGCGACGTCGTGATTGGAACGGAGACGGTCGAGCACGATTATCGGCTGCTGTTCGCGACGCGCCCGCTCCCGCGCTTTGCCGGCCACCCACGGTCAATCGCGGGGCTGCGCCGTGCCGCGCGCGGCGTCAGCGACTTTCGCGTCGCATTCGACGTGATCGCGAGCGGTGACGAGGATGTCGTCACCTCGGCGCGCGCCCGGGCGATCCGCGATCGGACAGGCGCAGCTTGCGTCGCCTGGGAGGGCAGCGGTGCGGCCCGCGCGGCCCGCTTCAACGGTATCGGTTCGCTCGAAATCCGTGCGGTGACCGATGCGGCCGATAAAGAAGCGCCACGAAAATTCGATCAGCACCTGCCGATCGCGATGGCGAATCTCGCAACCCTGCTGCGATTATGGTTGATTGAGCCGTCGCGTCCAGCAGAGGAGTAGCACGATGAGCGTGTCCCGCACATTGCGCGCCGGGGTATTCCTGCCGCCGTTTCATCCCAACGACGAGGATCCGCTCTTATGCATGGAGCGCGACTTTCAGCTGATGCAATGGCTCGACATGCACAATTATGCCGAGGCGTGGATCGGCGAGCACCATTCCGGCGGTTACGAGATTTACGGCCAGCCCGAATTGTTCATCGCTACCGCCGCCGAGCGCACCCGGCAGATCCGTCTCGGCACCGGAGTGATCTCGCTGCCTTACCACCATCCGTTCATGGTCGCCGATCGCATCGTGCAGCTCGACTATCAGACGCGAGGGCGGGCGATGTTCGGCTTTGGCCCGGGCCTGCTGCCGTCCGATGCGATGATGCTCGGCATCGACCCTGAGACTCAGCGCGACCGCATGGCCGACGCCATCGACATCATCACCCGTCTACTCGATGGCGAGACCATCACCCAGCAGAGCGAATGGTACACGATGCGCGAGGCCCGGCTGCATTTGCGTCCGTACTCGAAACCGCGGCCGCATCTGGCGATCGCCAGCGCGGTCACGCCGTATGGCGGCAAGCTCGCCGGGCGTTACGATCTCGGCATGCTGTGCGTGATGGCCGGCAGCCCGAACGGCTACGACACGCTCGACTACAACTGGGAACTCGCCAATGCCGAGGCGGCGGCGCAGGGCCGGGTGATGGATCGCGCCAATTATCGCGTGATGGCCCCATTCCACATTGCCGAGACGCGAGAGAAGGCGATCGAGAACGTGCGCGCCGGCTTTGAGAAGTGGCAGCTCTACTCGTATTCGGTAAACCCTGAGGGCGGCGCTGCGATCGGCATGCCAAGCATCGAGGAGATCAACGCGGGCGGGCGCGGCGCTATCGGCACTCCCGACGACGCGCTGCGGGTGCTGGAGAATTACTGGGCCAAGACCGGTGGCTTCGGCTGCATCTTGATGCTTGCCCATGACTGGGCCGATTGGGAGCCGACCAAGCGCTCATACGAATTGTTCGCGCGTTACGTGCTGCCGCGCTTCGAGGAGCGCAGTGCCTGGCGCTCGCAATCGATGGACTGGATGCGCGCCAATCGCGAAGCCTTCAGCGCCAAACGCAAGGCCGCCGCCGCGAGCGCCGTCGAGCGTCACTTCGCCGCCGAGCAGGCGAAGAACCGGGAAGCCGCGAAGTAGCGTAAATGGAGACTGTCAGGCTCGCTCAGGCCGATGATGCGGCGACGAACTGCGGTTGGGGCATCCGGTCCGGCACCAGCACTTCCCCAATGTCCTCTGGGGGCAATTTCGGCCATTCGCTGAGCCGGAAGCAGGCGGCAGCGCGGCGCGGCGGTGCGATACAGCGGCGGAGGCCGCTCCAGGCACACCGGCAGCCGGACCGGGCAGCGATCGGCGAACTTGCAGCCGGGCCCGGTCACCGCCGCCGGCGTCGGCGGTTGCTTCCTCGGCCCAGTCGCGCATCGTGCTGACCTTCGGGATCGAACCGATCAGCAACTGCGTGTAGGGGTGCTGCGGGGCTCCTTGACGACCAGCTCCACGTTGCCGGCCTCGACCACCGAGGCGCGATACAGCACCAGGATCGTGTCGGCGACCTGATAGGCCGTGGCAAGGTCGTGGGTGATGTACAGGATAGAGATGCCCAGCGCCTCGTGCAGCTTGCGCAGGCTGCCCAGGATGGTCGCGCGCAAGCGAGGCATCGACCATCGATACCGGCTCGTCCGCCACGATCAGCCGCGGGCGCAGCAGCAGCGCGCGGGCGACCATGATGCGTTGGCGCTGCCCGCCGGACAGTTGATGCGGATAGCGGCCGAGGATCTCGTCGGGACTGCAGCCCGACCGCTTGCAGCGCCTGCTCGATCAGCTCGCGCTGCCGCGGCCGTCGTGTGCGCCAGGCCGAATTTTCGAACTGGCGTCGTCAGCACGTGATCGACCCGGTAGAACGGATTGTAGACCTCGTACGGATCCTGGAAGATCGCCTGCACCGTCGTGGCGGAATTCGCGCCGATCGGCGGCCGACAGCTCGGCGCAGGTCGCGGCCCTTGAACAGCACTTCTCCCTCGGTCGGTTCGACCAGGCCCAGCAGCAGCCGCGCCAAGGTGGTCTTGCCGCTGCCGCTCTCGCCCACCACCGCAATGATCCCCGGCGGTCGCACGTCGATCGCGAAGGAGAACTGTTCCAGCGCGACCTTGCGGTCCCGCCCAAGGATGCCGCCGCGAACATCTTGCGTGACGTCGCGCAGTTCGATCAGCGGCGGCATGCGGATTGGTCGTGCCCGCCTTGATCATCCCCGGGAGTCATGCGAGATGACATGCCACGGTCGCCTCCGGCGCCACCGCGCGCACCGCCGGCTTCTCCAGACCGGCAGCGCTCTGACCGCCATCGGGCAGCGCGGATGAAAGGCGCAGCCCGAGGGCAACTCGCGCAGCAGACGGCGCCAGGCCGGGAATGCCGCGCAGTCGCGCCTTTGCGTTCGAGCGACGGCAGGCTGTCGATCAGCATGCGCGTATAGGGATGCCGCGGCGCAGTGATCATGTCGCGGATCGGCGCCATCTCGACCAGCCGCCCCGCATACATGATGCCCAGCGGTCGACGAACTGCGCCATCAGGCCGATATCGTGGCCGATCAGGATCACCGCGGCGCCAAGCTCGGCTTCTGCACCCGGCCGAGGGTCTCCATCACCTGGCGCTGCACGACCACGTCGAGCGCGCTGGTCGGCTCGTCGGCGATGATCACTTTCGGCCGCAGGCAGATCGCGATGGCGATGCAGGCGCGCTGCTTCATGCCGCCGGACAGCTCGTGCGGATATCTGCCGCGCAATCTCCGGAGGCAGCCCGACCTGGGCCAGCAGCGCGTCCATATCTCGGGTATCGCGCCGCGCTTGGCAGGCGTTCGCCATGATCGGCCAGCGCGTCGGCGATCTGCTCGCGGATGCGCGCCACGGGGTTGAGCGAATTCATCGAACCTTGCGGCACCATCGCGATGCCGGCCAGCCGCAGCCGGCGCATCGCGTCGTCGGTCAGTCCGGACAACGCAATGTCCTCCAGCCAGACCTCACCGCCCTCGATCCGGCCCGGCGGCTTGATCATGCGCAGGATGGCCAACGCCATCGTCGACTTGCCGGACCCGGATTCGCCCGCCAAGCCCAAGCGCTCGCGCGGGACGCAAAGAAAAACTTACCTCGTCGACCGCCCGCACCGCGCCGCGGGGTGCGTCATAAGCGACGCGCAGCGCCATCGACGCGCAGAATGCCGCCGCTCATACCGATCGCCGCAGCCGAGGATTGGCGATCTCGTCCAGCCCGACAGTCAGAAAGAACAGGCCGAGGAAGACCATCACGATGACGACCAGCGGGGCGGTCCACCACCACCACCAGCCATTGATGATCGCGGCGTTGAAATTCACCCAATAGAGCGTCATGCCGAGCGTCGGCGCTTCCACCGGCCCGAGCCCCAAAACCTCCAAGCCGACCGAGGCGAGGATCGCGGCCGAGACGCTGCTGACCAGCGTGGCGGCGAGATAGGGCAGCAGGTTGGGCATCAGCTCGCCGAAGATGATCTCCGGTCCGCTCATGCCATTGAGCCGCGCGATCTCCACATATCCCCGTTCGCGCAACGTCAGGACCTGGGAGCGGATGGTGCGGGTCGGACTAAGCCAGGCCAGGGAAGCGATAATGATCGCCATCTGGTTTACCGTGAGACTGCCCTTTAGCGACACGGCGATAATGATCAGCACAAGCAACTGCGGGCACTGTCAGGCCGATGTCGGCGATGCTGCGAATCACCGTGTCGACCCGTCCGCGGTAATAGGCGGCGGTGAAAGCCAGTATGGCGCCGATGCCAACGCCGATGAACCCGGCAATAAAGCCGATGCGCAATGTCAGCGGCGTGCCTGCCACCATCACCGCCAACAAGTCGCGCCCGTTGCGGTCCGTGCCGAACGGATAGTCCCAGGAGGGTGGCTGCAGCGCCGGCACCGACAGCGGCTGGGCATTGCCGGTATCGACCGTCAGTGCGCCGACGATGATAAACACCGCAAGAATGCCAAGCAACACCAGCCCGACCACCAGCGACACGTTGCGGCGAAGATAGCCGAGCACTCGGCCTAGCTCCGGCGATAGGAGATGCGGGGGTCGAGCCAGGGATAAACCACGTCCAGCACGAACGTCGCAAAGCCGAGCGCCACGATGACTGTGAACACAATCCCTTGAATCAGGAAAAAAGTCGTTTTCCTCGATGGCCTGAAACAGCAACGCGCCGATCCCAGGGTAGCCGAAGATCGCCTCGACCAGCACCGCGCCGGACAGGATCTGGCCCAAGGCCAAGGCAAGCCCGGTCGTCTGCGGCAGGATCGCGTTGCGCATGCAATAACGGGTAAAGATCGTTGCGCTGCGCAGCCCCTTTGCCTCGGCGAAGGTGACGTAGTCCTCTCCCATCGTGGTAACCATCATCCCGCGCATGGCGAGCGCCCAGCCGCCCACCGAGACAAGCACGATGGAAAGCGCCGGCAGGACGGCATGACGCAACACATCGAGAATGAAGGTCCAGTCCCACGCCGGATTGGCGCCGGCACTGTAGCCGCCGAAGATCGGAAACCACTGGAATCTGAAGGCAAACAGCCAGCTCAGCACCAGCCCGAGCAAAAAGAACGGTATGGCGTGCAAGCGCCCATAAAGGCGGCATCAGCCATCGCATCCAGCGCGGCGCCCGCGGCCAGGCGAGCAGGGCGCCGAGAATCGTGCCGGCCGCGAAGGAGAACAAGGTCGTGACGCCGAGCAGCCCGATGGTCCACGGCAATGCTTCGCGGATCATGCCGACGACGGTGCGCGGGTAGTTGGCAATGGAATAGTTGAGGTCGCCGCGCGAAACCGCACCGAGATAGGTCAGGTATTGGCGCCACAGCGGCTGATCCAGGCCGAACCGCTTCTGGTACTCCTTGACCATGTCCTCGATGCCCGCATGCACATAGCCGCCGAGCGAGGCCTCCTCGAGCAGCTTGGTGCGAACCGGGTCCTGCCCGGACAGCTTGGGCAGGAAAAAGTTGAGTGTCGCCGCCAGCCAGACGATCAGCACGAAGACTCCGAAGCGCTTGACGATATAGATGGCGTGCATCTGGGCTAAGCGCTCTCAGCCGACCGTAAAATCATCGTTCGCGCGAAGGCGCAGGGCTGTCCGGGCGTAGTTGTGACGGCCGCAAAAGGGCAAAATCAGCTTTCTTTTCTCGTCTTGGCCGGGCTTGGCCCGGCCATCCACGTCTTCGGACGCCCGAAAGGAAGACGTGGATACGCGGGACAAGCCCGCGCAAGACGCGTTTCGACCGTATCTTATATGGTCCATATCAGTCTCGACCAGTGCAACATTTCGCGCGACTGCTCACGCCGATTGCAGGTTCCACAGCACGATCGGGAACGTCAGATGCCAGGAAGCGTCGTTGATGTAGGAGTTATCTTCCGTCGGCCAGTTCCGCCAATACGTCGTGTTCAACGGGATGCGGTGGTAGTTCTGCACCAGCTGGATGTCCGGCAGATCAGGCAGCCAGATCTCCATCGCCGCACGGAACAGCTGTTTCAACTTCTCGACGTTCTTGGGGTCGGTGATGTAAACTTCATCGACGATCTTGTCATAGTCGGGATTCTTCCAACGGCTGAAATTCACCAGCATGTGCGCCGGGCACGGCGATACTCTGGCTTTGATAAAGGCGCAAGGTATCATACGGCTCGCGGATACTGCCGCCATGGCCGTAAATTGAGCCGGCATACTGACCCTTCTGGAAGCGGCTATTGAAGTCGGGCGGCAAGGTCAAGCTTGCCGCCACGCCGTGACGCCGCAGCATTTCGGCGAGGACCGGGCCCATGGCCGAGCCGGAGGCGCCGAACCCGATGATGTCGAGCGTGAATGGCTTGCCATCCGGCGTCTCCCACATGCCGCCGTTCTTCTTGAACCCCTTGGCCTCCAGCAGCGCGTCGCCCTTCTTGGGATTGAACTCGAGCGTATTGTATTTTGCGAGCAGGTCCTTGACTGCGTCGAAATATGGCAGCAGCGGCTTGTACGGCGGCATCGGTAGGGCAGAGACCGTGTCGGCCCCGAGATAGGCGACTGCGATGACCTGCTGGCGGTCGATATAGTTGCTGAGTGCCCAGCGCACGTCCTTGTCGTCGAACGGTTTGACCTCGTTGTTGACGTATAGCGATATCGGCCACCAATCGACATAGCCCCAAGGCGGCTTTTGCCCTGAATACGAAGTGATCTTCGGGTTCTGCCGGATCACGGTAGGGAAAGTGGCCGGCTGCAAGAAGCTGCCGAAATCCGAGCTGATTGGTGATCTGGGCCTGCGCCGTGTCCTGCTCGTTCACCATCGGCAGCCAGATATGATGCGCAGGATCTGCGGCATCGGCGCCAGCTTTTGCTCGGCCGCCCACCATGTATCCCGGCGCTCGAACACTTTCTGCTGCAGCGAGGAGTTCGCGACTTTCCACGGCCCGGTCGTGACCGGCCAGCCCTTGGCGATGTCGAAGTGCTTGAAGCTGGTCCAGTCCTGGCCCTGGAAGATATGCTTCGGTACGATGTAGATGCCGATGTCGTATTTGTAGGTGGCGAAGAAGAAGAACCGCGGCGAGGGGATCTTGAACTTCAGCACCACCGTGTTCGGATCGGTGGCGGTCGCCTCGTCCAGCGCCTGATTGACATCGACACCCCATTTCACCTTGGGGCCGAGGTCGCGCAACGTATTCATCGTATAGGCGACATCCTCGGCGCTGAATGGCGTGCCGTCGCTCCATTTGATGCCCTGGCGCGTCTTGATCGTGAGCTGCTTGAAGTCCGGCGTGAACTCATAGCTCTCCGCCAGCCACATGTACCATTTGTCGGCAAACGCGCTGTAATAGGCCAGCGGCTCGTAGATCAGGTTCGGCCCGTTCTGATGGTTCGCCCCGATCGCATAGGGGTTCCACAGCTCGTAATCGACCCAGCGGCCATCTCGGCTGTTGATCCCGATCAGGATCATGGTTTGATCGCGGGGAATATCGGCGGTCTGAGCGTCGGCGATACCCGCCGGCAGCATCGCGGCAGCCGCCGCTGCCGCCCCCCCTTTGATGACCTCGCGCCGACTCGAGTTCCAGAACATGGTCTTCCGTGTCATCGCCGCTTACCTCCCCATCTGGCCATCGCGTTCGTCACGCGGCCAAAGTTGACCCGCAGCCAGTCTCAGCCCGCTTGCGCGGCCGCTGTCAAGCGCGTCGACTACACAGCCATTCGACCGATCGGCGTCGACGGTCTAACATCGAGTTGACGTCGCGAAGGGAGGACGAGAATGGCCGTAGCAAAAAGACAGCTGGGGCGCACCGGATTGGAGGTCACGGCCTTGGGCTATGGCGCGATGGAACTGCGCGGCGCCCCCCGCGCCCGCGACATCACCGAGGCGCAAGCAGAAACCATCCTCAACAAGGTGCTCGACGCCGGCATCAATTACATCGACACCTCGATCGATTACGGGCTCAGCGAGGAGCGGATCGGCCGCTATATCTCGCACCGGCGCTCTGAATACTACCTGGCGAGCAAATGCGGCTGTCTCGTCGGCGCGCCGCCGGCGCCGCGCGGCCAACGAAACGCGCACGTCTTCACCCGCGACAATGTCGTGGCCGGGGTCGAACAAAGTCTGGCGCGGATGAAGACCGATTATCTCGACGTCGTCCAGTTCCACTCCTCGCCGTCCCGGCAGACCCTGGAGGAGCACGGCGCGCTCGACGCACTGCTGGAGCTCAAGGCGGCTGGCAAGGTGCGGTTTGTCGGCATGTCCGGCACATTTCCCCACCTGACAGAGCACATCGCCATGGGTGCTTTCGAGGTCTTTCAGATCCCATACTCGGCGGTCGAGCGCGAACACGAAGCGGCAATCACCGCCGCCGCCCAGAAGGGCGCCGGCATCGTCATTCGCGGCGGCGCGGCAAAGGGGGCGCCGACCGAAGGGAAACAGGCCGGGCTGCAATGGGAACGCTGGCGGCAGGCACATCTCGACGATCTGCTCGACGGCATGACGCCGATGGAGTTCATCCTGCGCTTCACGTTCACCAACCCGGATTTGGACACGACCATCGTCGGCACGATCAACCCGGCGCATCTGCAGACCAATCTCGACATCTTGGCACAAGGCCCGTTGCCGCCGGACCTCTACGAGGAAGCCAAGCGCCGCCTCGCCGCCGCCGGCTCGGCGCCCCGACTGGTTGCGGAATGATCGAATGACCGCTCCGGCGGAGGCTTCCAGTGGTCATGTGAAGCAATACGCTGGCCGCGTCCTCCGCGGCTGCGCTACGAGTCGGGAAAATTTAGGCTGAAACGGGGAGGATCTTGCGAGATGGCCGGAGAAGCTCTCGACGCGAACGCGGCGCAGCGCCGCTATTGGAATACGGTCGCCGGGCCGCGCTGGGTCGCCAGCCCCGGGGTTCAGGGAGCGGCGCAACCAGGAAAGCCTCGCATTGTTGCTGGCGCGGCTGGGCATAGCCGGCGGCGAGAGTGTGCTCGAAATCGGCTGCGGCACCGGCGCCCTGACCTTGCCGCTCGCCGCGGCGGTCGGCGAGCATGGCCGAGTCGTCGCGGTCGACATCTCCGAGCCGATGCTCGGGGCCGCGCGGCAGAAGGTCGGCGAGCGCGGGCTTGCGCAATGTCACGTTTGCATTCTCGGGGACGCGCAGGTGTTCGCGTTCGAGCCGGCCGCCTTCGATCTCGCGACCTCGCGCATGGGCGTCATGTTCTTCGCCGATCCGGCGGCGGCCTTCCGCAACATCGGCGGCGCGCTAAAACCGGGCGGGCGTCTGGTCTTCGCCTGCTGGGGGCCGCTCGCGGAGAACCGGCACTGGCTGATCTCCTACGACGTAGCACTGCGCCATTTGGGGCCGCCGGCGCCGCAGCCTGCTCACGAGCCAAGCCCGCTCGCCTTTGCCGACCCCGATTATATCCGCGGGGTTCTCGCGGCGGCCGGGTTCGCCGACATCACGGTCGAGCGCGCCCACCCGACGATCATCTGTGGCAGCCCCGAGGAGGAAGCGCGCCAGGCGCTGGCCATGGGACCAACCGCGAGACTGATCGAGGAGAAAAATCCCGCCGAGGCGACCCGCCAGACGATCGCCCGCGAAGTCGAGGCCGCGTTCGCCGCCGAAGCCCGTTCGGGCCCGATCCGCCTGCCCGCGACCATCTTTCTGGTCGCCGCTCGCCGACCGGCTTGACCTGATCCAATTGCTCGGTGCGGCTCAATCCAACAGCCAGGGTGCGGCGCAGGCCTGAGCGACCTGGCGGATCTGGTTTAAGAGGCCGGCCCCGACCGGGATCCCTTCTTGGGTCCGGGTCTCTGCGTAGTTCCACTGCGGATCTCCGGCTACCATGACCGGCTGCCCAGGATCGATCGGCTTGGTCGCCCGCAGATCGTTGCAGAAGCGGGTCACGTCGGCGGTGAATTCCTCGTGGTCGCGGAACAGGCCCGGGTCGATCACGATGAAGCAATGGCCGATATCGTTGCCCTGCGGCTTTTTCCCGGCCATCGGGTCGGTAATCAAGGTGGAGCCCGATAGGCACGAGGCGAGAATGTTCACCATCGCCGCCAGCCCGTAGCCCTTGTAGCTGGAGCCTTCCGGCGAGCCGCCGAGCGAGGTCAGGAAACCGCCTTTCTCCCGCGCTTCCGCCGGATCGGTGCTGGGCTGCCCATCCTTGTCCAGCACCCAGCCGGGCGGGCAGGGCAATCCCTCATTGGCCTTGTTGCGGATGCGCCCGGCGGCCACCGTCGTGGTCGCCATGTCGAGCAGAAACGGCCGCCCGTCGGTGCTGGGCGCTGCGAACGACCAAGGATCGGTGCCGAGCTTTGCTTCCTTGCCAAAGGTCGGCGCTGCCTGAGCGACGGAATTGCTGGTGCACGCCATGCCGATCAGCCCTTCCTTCGCCGCCATCAAGCTGTAGTAGCCGGTGGCGCCGAAATGGCTGGAGTTGCGCACCGCCGTGATCGCGATGCCCGACCGCTTGGCCTTGTCGATCGCGACCTGCATGGCGAAACGCGCCGGTACGTGGCCGAGACCGCCATCGCCGTCGACCAGCGCGGAGACCGGCGTTTCCTTGATGATGCGCGGCCGGGCTTTCATGTTGGCGCGTCCGCTGCGGCGCATCCGGTCATAGCCGGGGATCATCGAGATGCCGTGGCTGTCGACGCCGTGCAGATCCGCCCAGGACAGGACGTCGGCGGTCGCTTCCGCGTTGTCTTCCGGCATGCCCCAGGCCGACAGGATGGCTTTGAGTTGTGCGCGATGGGTTTCGTACAATGCAGGCATGGATGTCTCCTCCGCTCCTCGCGCTTTCTTGCGAAATCGAGCCGGCCGATCAGGGAGCGGTGATGTGGTACACCCGCGCCGCGGTGCCGCTGTAGAGCGCGGTCTTTTCGGCCGCAGAGGCGCCGGCGGAAATGCGCTTGAACGCATTCCACAGCTCGGTGTAGCCGCCCGATTGTTTGTCCGGCGGGAAATTACTCTCGAACATGCAGCGGTTGACGCCAAAGGCTTCGATGCAGGGCTCGATGTATTGGCGCCACGCGGCAGCGAGGTCTTCGGAGGACGGCGGCAGGTCGCGTTCGTGGAAGTTGAACCCGAACGAGGTCATGCCGACGCCGCCCAATTTGACATTGACGTTTGGGCATTTGGCCAGTTCGGCGATGTCCTTTTTCCAGCCGGTGAGGATCTCCTGCCGCCGACCGGCGTAAGGTCCGACGCCAAGCACGCCGCCGACATGATTGAGGATGATCGTCGTGTCGGGAAAAGCACGGGCGAGATCGATCGCGTCTGGCAGTTGCGGATGGTACTGCCAAGATTTCGAAGCTGAGCTTGAGTGGGGCGAGCTGAGCGAAGCCCTCGCGGAATTTGGGGTCGCGCGCCAGATGCGGCGGAACCGAGCGCGTGGCGAATTTCTGGATCGGGTCGTTGGGATCCCATGAGACGCCGTGGCGGATGCCGCGGAACCGCCCGCCGCCAGCCCTGAGCTCGGCTTCCAGCACGTCGCGCACGCGCGCGCCGAGGGTCAGATCGGCGTGACCGACGATCGCCTCGGCGACCCGGCATGGGCCGTAGCCTCCCGAGGCGCTCATCGCCGCGATGCCGTTGACGAATTCGACCTCGCCAACCGGCGCCATCTCGGGCGGACCGTCCTTCTTATACATCGAGCGGCATTCGAGAAAGACGGTGGAGACGATGTTGTGGCCGCCCCCGATGTCGGCCAGCAACTCGGGCAGCAGGTAACGCCCGCGCTGCGGCGTATCCCAGAAATGATGGTGCGGGTCGATGATCGGCAGATCCGGTTCCAGCGCGGCCTCGCCCGGCCTCTTGGCCAGCCACGCCTTCAGGTCGGCATCGTTGCGGTAACCGGTGCCGCGGTATTCACCCTTCGCATCGCCAATCTGCGCCATGTGCGCTTCCTCCGTTTGTTTATAGTTTCGTTCGCTTCGGCCCGCCCGCTAATCGGCGGCGGCTCGCGCGGCGGGTTTAGCGCCCTGGAAAGCCGGCATCACTTCCGTCGCGAACCGGTCCAGGTCTGCGAGCTGGACGTCGAGCGGAGTGCCGAGCGGGGTGGCGCAAATCACCCGGTCGAGCCCAGGGTAGCGCTTCTCGACCGCCTTCAGCTGCTCGATGATGTCCTCCGGCCGGCCGGCCAGGAAACCGCCGGCCTTCACTGCATCCTCGAGCGTCGGCAATTTGACCGTGCCGATGAGCCTGGGGTCGCGCATCGCCGCGATCTGTTCGTCGGTCAATGCCCGCACCAAGCGCAATTCGCCGAACATCTTCATGTTCTCTTCGTAATGCGGGGCGGCCTCGCGGATCGCCTGCTCGCGGGAGGGCGCGATGTGAAACTGGTAGCCGAGCGCCAGCCGCTCGCCCAATTCGAGCTTGACGCCGCGGCGCGCATAGGCCGATTGGAAGCCGATCATGTGCCGTTCTACGGCGCCGCCCTCGGCTGAACCGCCGCCGATCACACCGCTGATGCCGTACTTCGCCATGAACTCGAAGGCGCGATCGGACCCGCTCTGGATCGGCTGCCAGCATTCGACCGGCAAGCGCTCGGGCGCTGGGATCAGGGTGATCTCTTTCAGGGTGTAGCCGCGATAGGGCACCTCGGGCGGGATCGTGTAGTACTTGCCCTTGTGCGAGAACGACTTCCCTTCGAAGGCCTTGAATAGGACATCGACGCCTTCTTCGAAGATCTCGCGGTTGGCGTTCTGGTCAATGAGCGGCGAGCCAAAGGTCTCAACCTCGCGGGTGTGGTAGCCGCGGCCGACGCCAAAGATCACCCGTCCGCCGGTCAGGATGTCGGCCATCGCGTAGTCTTCGGCCAGCCGCAGCGGGTGCCACATGGGCACGATGTTGAAGCCGCAACCGATCTTCAGGTTCTTGGTCACGCCGCACAAATGCATCGCCATCATCAGCAGGTTCGGGATCAATTCCGTCCCTTCGGGCTGAAAATGGTGCTCGGCCATCCAGAAGGTGTTGTAGCCGCGCTCGTCCATGCACTTGGCGTAAGCCACAACCTTGTGCATCGCCTTCGCCAGCTCTTCCTTCGAATAGCAGCGGTCGTTGATCGGCGTCCCGGCATAGCCGAGGTTTTCCATGTCGGCGGTGCCGTAATAGGAGCTGTCGAATTTCGTGATCATTTCTTCCTCACTTATTCCGCCGCCGCGCGGGCGGTGTCCTCGACGCGCCAGGCCTTTAGGACCGGCAAAATTTCCTTGGCAAACATCTTCATGCTGCGCTCGGCGAGCTGATAAGGAATGCCGCCAAAGCGGAACGCCGTGTTTAGCTCGAATTCGCCGATTACGCCGCGCCGCGCCTCCAGCTCGCGCAGTATGCGGTCGGGCGTCCCCCAGACCGCGGCTTGCATGAACCCGGCGACCGCCCCTTCGAGCCCGCCCTGCCGGGCAATCGCCGCTTTCTGGACATAGGCGTCGTAGCCCTTCACGGTGTTGAAGTGTTCGCCGAGGAATTCGTAATGGTGAAAATTGCTCTCGACGAACTTGCCCATGTATTTCCGGGCATTGTCCTCGGCTTCCGTCAGGTTCGGCGCGCACATGCAGAAATCGGTGATCATCATGTGCGGCGCCGGGCGCCCATGGAATTTCCGGTGCATCTCGCGGTTGCGCTCGATCGCGGGCAGTCGCATGTGCCAGGGCCGGTCGGAAAACATGACCATATGCGCGCCGAGCTTGGCGGCGGCCTCCACTGACTCCTCGCTTGCGGCCACGGCATAAATTCGGCCGGCGAAATCGTATTTGGGCCGCGGTCTGATTTCGATCCGCGGCTGTTTGTAATATTTGCCGTCGCCTTCGATAAAGCCGGTGCGCAACGCCGCGACAATCATTGGGGCGGCTTCGTCGAAGCGCTCGCGGGATTCGTCCATCGTTCCGCGAAACGCCGCGAACTCGCGCCGAGCGAGGCCGCGTCCCAACCCCAGCCGCAGCCGCCCTTTGCACAACAAGTCCAGCACCGCCGCCTGCTCGGCGACGCGCAACGGGTCATGCCACGGGACAATGACTGCCGCGGTGCCCAGTCCCACGCCCGGGTAAGCCGCTGCGAGATAGGTCATCAATTGCAGGTTGTCGGGGCAGAAGGAATAATCGAAGAAGTGATGCTCGGCCGACCACAGCACGTCGAAGCCGGAATTGGCGGCCAACCGTGCGAGGCTGATCTCCTCGTCCCACACCTGATCGTCGCCGATGCTGTCCCAGCCGTAGCTGGCGAACACCATCATCATGCCGACATCCATGGCTTCCCTCCGCATATCGTGTGACAGGGAGTGTTCCACGCGCGTCCCGGATTGACAACCTCCGGCCACGGCTCTCGCCGGATGCGTTGGGCGAAACGACAGGGTAAGCTGCAAAGCGACTTGGAAGGCTGGAACTTATGACTAAGGCAGCAACACGCGCCCAGACCAGGACACATTCGAAAATCGAGTACTTCGATGTCGTGATTGTCGGGGCCGGGATCTCCGGGGTCGGCGGCGCCTATCACCTCGCCAAGCAGTGCCCCGGAATGACGTTCGTCGTGCTCGAAACGCAGGAAAGCTTCGGCGGCACGTGGCTGACCCACCGCTATCCGGGCATCCGGTCCGACAGTGACCTTTACACTTTTGGCTATCGCTTCAAGCCATGGACCAGTGCGCCGATCGCGACAGCCGCAGAGATCCTCCGCTACATGGGCGACGTCGTCGACGAGAACGATCTCGGCCGCCACATTCGCTATCGGCATAAGATTACGTCGGCGCGCTGGTCGAGCCGTGAAAACCTCTGGACACTCGAAGCCATCCGGACCGACACCGGCGAACGTCTCCGCTTCGCCGCCAACTTCCTGTGGATGTGCCAGGGGTACTACCGGCACTCGCAGGGCTACACTCCAGAATGGGTTGGGATGGCGGATTACAGGGGCCAGATCGTCCACCCGCAGGAGTGGCCCGAGGATCTCGACTACGCGGGCAAGAGAGTCATCGTCATCGGTTCAGGCGCCACCGCGGCGACGCTCATTCCGGCGATTGCAGCTGATTGCGGCCACATCACAATGCTGCAGCGCTCGCCGACCTATTTCCGGACCGGCCGCAATGCCGTTGCGATTGCCGACGAATTGCGCGAGCTGGGTATCGACGAGGCTTGGATCCACGAGATCGTGCGCAGGAAAATCCTGCACGAACAAGCCGTGTTCACCAGTCGCTCGTTCACTGAACCAGAGGTCGTCAAGCAGGAGCTGCTCGCCGGAGTTCGAGCCCACCTAGGGCCCGATTACGATTTGGAAACCCACTTCATGCCGAGTTATCGGCCATGGCGGCAACGCATAGCCTTCATTCCCGACGGCGATTTCCTGGAGGCGATCCGCGCCGGCAAGGCTTCGGTCGTCACCGATGAGATCGAAACGTTTACAAAAACCGGCATCCTACTGAAGTCCGGCAAGCGTCTCGAAGCCGACATTATCATCACCGCCACCGGCTTCAATCTCAACGTACTCGGCGACATCGATTTCGCCGTCGACGGCAAAGCGCTCGTCTTCTCCGACACAGTCACCTATCGGGGCATGATGTTTACCGGCGTGCCCAACATGGCCTGGGTCTTCGGATATTTCCGAGCCAGCTGGACCTTGCGCGCGGACCTGGTCGCTGACTTTGTCTGCCGGTTGCTCAATCACATGAAGGAAAAGGGCGCTCGCGAGGTCACGCCGACTTTACGGCCGGAGGACCGCGACATGCCGCTACTGCCCTGGATAGATCCCCAAAACTTTAATCCCGGCTATCTGATGCGCGGTATGCACATGCTACCCAAGCGCGGCGACAAACCCGAATGGCAGCATACCCAGGACTATTGGAGCGAGAAGGACCAGTTCCCCGCCGCCGACCTCAACGACGGTATTTTCGTCTATGAGTGATTGGAGTCTACGAGTTCAGCGGGCGTGGTTTCCTTCATCGCGCCATGAACGGCGGCCACGATCTCGAACGATCGCTTCCGTTTGCCGTGGTCGAAGATGTTCGCGGTCACCATCAATTCGTCGGCGCCGGTCCGGCGGATAAAATCGTCGAGGCCACGCCGGACCGTTTCCGGCCCACCGACGACGGCGCAGGACTGCGCGTCATCTAGGATCGCACGGGCGTAGGGATCGAGCTGCGCCTCGAAATCCTCAACCGGCGGCGGAACTCGGCCGCGACGCCCGGTCCTGTTGTTCAAGGTCGACTGTTGCAATGACGAGAACAGGAACCGCGCCTCCTCGTCCGATTCCGCGGCGACGACGGTGATCCCAAGCATGATGTTAGGGGCGGAAAGCTGCGCGGACGGGCGGAAGCGCTCGCGGTAGATTGCCATCGCTTGCATCATCATCGCCGGCGCGAAATGGGAAGCGAAAGCGAAAGGCAGCCCGAGATAAGCGGCAACCTGCGCGCCATACGTGCTGGACCCCAAGATCCAGATCGGCACCTCCAACCCGGCGCCAGGAACCGCCTGGACCGCCTGGCCCGGCTCGGCGGGTTGGAAGTAACCCATCAGTTCGACGACTTCCTGGGGAAAGTTCTCGGCGCCGCCGAGCAAGGCTCGGCGCACGGCCCGGGCGGTGATCTGATCCGACCCTGGCGCGCGGCCGAGACCCAATTCGACCCGCCCCGGATGCAGCGCGGCAAGGGTTCCGAACTGCTCGGCGATCAAGAGCGGCGCGTGGTTCGGCAGCATGATGCCGCCAGCGCCGATTTTGATATTGTTCGTGCAGGCGGCAACATGGGCGAGCGCTACCGCAGTTGCGGCGCTGGCAATACCAGGCAGGTTGTGATGCTCGGCCATCCAGAAGCGTCGATACCCGAGCGCCTCGACATGCCGTGCGAGGTCGAGCGAGTTCCGTAACGCCTGACCGGCATCGCTGCCTTCAGTAATCGGGGCGAGATCGAGAACCGAGAGAGGGACCATCGGATCAGCATCGCACTCCGCGTCGACAACCGAAAGCCGCTCTGCTCATCGCGGATCGGGCCAGCGCGCATCCTGGGCCAGATAGTCGGCCGAGCGGATCGCCGTCGCCAGTTCCGCGGGGCTCGCCATCTGCGGCTTTGCGCCGCCTTTCAGCCCGGAGAGGGCCGCGCGCACCGCGTGCACGGTCGCGGCGAGGATTTCCTGCGGATAGACGACGATTTTGACGCCGAGCCGCTCCAATTCGGCATTGCCGGGCATGAAGTGCTTGCCTGCGGGCGAGGTGACGGCCAGCGCCGGCTTGCCGTCGCAGGCCGCGACTGCTTCGCGCATCTCCGCCTCCGACTGCGGCGAGTTGAAAAACAGGATGTCTGCGCCCTCTGCGACGAAGGCCTTCAGCCGCGCCAGCGCCTCGTCGAACCCGCGCGAGTTACGGGCATCGGTGCGGGCCAGCAGCAGGATGCCCTCCTCATGGCAAGCCTTGGCCGCGGCGCGGCAGCGCAGGATGGCGGCGTCGCGCTCGATAACCAGCTTCGCGCCGTTATGGCCGAGCGGGCGCGGCCAGGCTTTGTCCTCGATCAGCACCGCGGCGGCGCCGCGTCGGGCATAGGCGCGGATCGTCTTTTGCACGGCGAGCGCATTGCCATAGCCAGTGTCGCCATCGGCCAGCCACAGCAATTCGGGCGCTGCGGCAATAACGGTCTCGACCGTGTCGGCCATTTCCGGAAAGCTCAGCAGATCCATGTCGGGCATCGCCAGCCGCATCGCGGCGATGCTGGAGCCGGAGATGAAAGCGACGCGGAAGCCGGCTTCCGCGATCAGCCGGGCGCCCATTCCATCGCCGCAGCCGGGCATGATCTGAAGTCCAGACTGGTCGAGAAGCGCCTTCATCGCGGCGGCTTGCGGACGCATGGTAGTTCCCTTTTCGCGGATTGATGAGACTGAAATTGTCCCTGAGGTAGCCGAGTTCGTCCGCGTCAGATGATCTTTCTTTCGCGGAAATCCTCGATCTGCGCCGGGGTGTAGCCGAGTTCGGCGAGAGCGGCGTCGTTGTGACTGCCGAGTTCCGGGGCGACTTCGATACGCGCCGGCGTTTCGGAGAAATGCCACGGCGACCCATGTACCTTCAGGGTCTTGCCGTGTTCCGGATAGGCGATTTCGGTCACGTAGCCGTTGGCCAGCACGTCGGGGGCGTTGGAGGCTTCAAGCAAGGTGTTGATCGGGGCGGAGACGATGTCGGCGCCCCGCAGCCTCTCTACCCAATCATCACGCAATCCGGTCGCGAACAACTCGTCCAACTTCCGCAGCAATGTTGCGCGCCTATCGTCGGATGTGATGATGACGCCAAGATCGCCGAACCCGGCCTCTTCGAGCGTTTGGTAAAAGCCGAGCGCGGTCATCGCGTCGCGCCACTTGCGGGCGCCATTTAGCTGGAACACCAGCGGCTTGCCGTCCCGGTCGTTGAAACTGGCGCTGAGGCCGGGTCGCTGCGGCGTGCCGGTGACGCGGGCCTGGCCGGTGACCGGATCGCGGTTTCGCCACATCGCCGTCGTCAGGGTCCAGCCCATCAGACGGATCTGGCCGCCAAGCAGCGAGCAATCGACCTTCTGCCCGATGCCCGTGCTCCGCGCGTAGGTCAGTGCGGCGAGCGCCCCGCCAAACGCGAGGATAGCGCAGGTTTCATCGGCAACCGAGACGATGCCGGTCTTTAGCGGCTGGCCCGGCGTCGAATACGCCTCGGCGATGCCGCCGAGCGCCTGGGCCATCGAGTTGGTCCCCGGCAGGTCGGCATGCGGTCCTTTGGGGCCATAGCCCGAAATCGACATGTAGACGAGTTTCGGGTTCACCTTCCGCAGCTCTTCATAGCCAAAGCCGTTCTTTTCCGCCGCGCCGGGCCGGAAATTCTGGCCAAAGATGTCGGCCTTCGCGACAAGCTTGCGGAGGATTTCGCGGCCTTCCGAGGTCTTCAGGTTCAGCGTGACGCTCTTCACGCCGCGATTGTTGGTCTCGAAATAGGTGCTGGGGAAGCCCGGCATGAGGCTCGATCCCCGCGAATTGTCGCCAACCTCGGGCACCTCGATCTTGATTACCTCCGCGCCAAGATCGGCCATCAGCATGTAGGGCACGGTGCCGGCCTGCGCGGTGGAGCAAGCAACGACCTTGACGCCGTGGAGTGGGCCGTGGGGTGCTGTCATGTCGAACAACCTCCGATGTTTCGGTTACTCCGCTGTAACGGCACCGCAATGTTCACTGTATCATTTACCCGGCCACGATCTCACACGACGGTTGCGACGCGTCCGCCATCCCCGAGGGATTGGGCGCCGGTCTTCAACAAGTCTTGCTGTCAAAGTCGCCGTAGCTTATGGCGAGGACCTCGATCTGTTCGATGCCAGCCGGCGCGCGGAGTTCGACGACGTCGCCTTCACACGCCTTCATTAGCGCGCGGGCGACCGGCGAAATCCAACTGACTTGCCCGCGTGCGAAATCGGCTTCGTCGATGCCGACGATGGTAATCGTGGTTTCGGCGCCGCGCCCGTTGGCGTAGGTAACCGTCGCGCCGAAAAACACCTGGCCGCGATTTTTCTGCAACGCCGGGTCGACCACTGTGGCGCTCTCCAGCCGTTTCGACAGAAAGCGGATGCGGCGGTCGATTTCGCGCAGGCGGCGCTTGCCATAGATGTAGTCGCCGTTTTCGGACCGGTCGCCGTTGCCGGCCGCCCAAGCGACGGTTTCGACCACTTTCGGGCGCTCCACCCGCAAGAGCTGGCGCAACTCGTCCTGCAGCCGCCGGTGACCCTGCGGCGTCATGTAGTTCTTGACCCCTGTCGGGATTGCCGGCGCCTCGTCGGGCAGATCGGCGTCGTCCTCCGCTTCCTTGATGAAGGCTTTGCTCATCGAATCACCCCCTCCTGGCGTAACGCGGCAATTTCAGCCGCGCCATAGCCGAGGCTAGCCAGGATCTCAACGGTGTGCTCGCCGAGCAGCGGCGCGGGGCGGCGATAGATGCCAGGGGTCTCGGAGAGCTCGATCGGGGTCGGCGCCAAAGGCAGGGTGCTGGCGAGCGTCGGATAGGGCGCCTCTTCGAGCAGATGGGCGGCGCGGATGTGCCGGTCGTCGAGCGCCTGCTGCGGCGAGTAGACCTGGCTGGCGACGATGCTGGCCTCTTCGAGCGCGGCCAGGGCCTCGGCGCAACTTCGCTCGCCGCACCATTCGCTCATCCGCGCAGCGATGACCGCGCCGTTATCGGCGCGCGACTGGTCGTCGGCAAAGCGCGGGTCAGCGAGCCAATTATCCTCGCCGATCATCCGCGCCCAGCGCCGGAACATCGCCGGGCCGATCACGGTCGCAACGATCCAGCCATCCTTGCAACGATAGATGTCGGCCGGAGCCGAGTTGAAGCCGCGGTTGAGGGTCGCGACGCGGTCGACGCCGGTTAATGCCTGCTCGATCAGGCTCGCATTGGCAAACGCAATCGCGGTGCGCAACAGCGCGCCCTCGACCTTTTGCCCGCGCCCGGTCTTGCCGCGCTCGATCAAGGCCGCCAGGGTCCTGAAGGCCGACAGGCAGGCCGTGCCGAAATCGACCCAAGGCAATTTGATTGCGATTGGCTGCTCGGGCGTGCCGGAGAGATAGGCCGCGCCGCTCATCGCCTGGCCGATGCCGTCGAAGCCGTGCTTGTGGCTCAACGGCCCGCCGGCGCCAAATCCGGTGACGGTCGTCAAGATGATGTCAGGCTTGACCAGGCGCAGGGTGTCGAGGTCTAGCGCCAGCGCGCGCAACACCTGCGGCGGCAGATTGGCCACGACAACATCGGCGGTCGCTACCAGCTTTTTGATGATCTCGCGGCCTTTTGGTGTGGCCGGGTCCAAGGTCATGCCGAGCTTGTTGCGGTTCATCGCCAGAAACATCGCGCCGCCGCCTTCCGGCCCGGCGCCCACCGGAATGAAGCCACGGTCCTCGCCGCCGCCGATCCGCTCGATGCGGATCACCTCGGCGCCGAGATCGGCGAGCAGCGCCGCGCAGAACGGCCCTGCAATGTAGCGCCCAAAATCGAGGACGCGAATGCCGTCGAGCACACCGGACACCGGACCCCTCCCCGCCGTCTCCCGCAGACCGGGAACACAGCAGCATATCGGTCGGCGGCGGATCGAGGACATTCTTTCCGATGCGGGTTCCGTCGGCGACCAGTCCCGGCTTTGGAGGCGCTTGACCGAGGCGGCACTCTCGGGCCGCGGCTGAGTGCCCATCTGCGACGATCCGCAGCGGCGCGCGTGTTCGCGGTCGGCAACAAAGCGCCAGCGTCTCGTGCGCCGTGGCCATTATCGGGGCAAACGGGTATTCCTTAGGATACCGGACAGCGAGGTTATCGCAGGGCGCGTCCGCGGTTTCCCCGACCATCGCTTCGGCGAAACCACGCTCGGAGAGTGGCTGCACTTCTGGATCGACTTACCTGCGAGCGAAAGGACTGGTCATGGCAAGACTTCCGCTGATTACCAATAAAGATCAGGTGGCCGAGAAGGACCGCTCGATCGTCGACTCGATCGTCGCGAGCCGCGGCGCATTGCAGGGTCCGTTCACGATGTTCTTGCACTGCCCTGAACTCGCCGGCCGACTTGCGCATTTGGGGGCGTTCGTACGCTTTGAAGGCTCGCTCGACATGCGGGTCCGTGTGCTGGCGGCGATGACCGTCGCACGCGAATTCGAGGCGGTTTATGTCTGGGGCGCGCAGACCGGCGGCGCTCGGCGGCTCGGCGTGCCCGAGGCGACGATCACCGCGATCCGCGAGAACCACTCGCGCGACATCCCGCCTGAAGACGCGCAGATCGTCGAGGTTACCCGGCAGCTGTTACGACGGCACCGCATTGACGATGCGTCCGCCAGCGCGTTGCGGGCGCGTTTTGGCGACGATGGCTTTATCCAGCTTTCCGGGGCGATCGGCTACTACAGCATGCTGTCGATGACGGTAAACGCGTGCGAATTGGAGGCGGCGCCCGGTGCCGAGGTGCTGAAGGTTTAAGCGGCAGCGACCCCTACAGCGGAGGCTGGCGGCGGCCGGGTCCGGCCGCTATATAGCGCGCATGCGCCGCTCGACGCGTCTCGGTCTCGCCGCCGTTGTTGGGTTGCTGGTCTTGGGCGGCGCCTACACCCTTTATTGGTGGATCGTCGCCGGCCGGATCGAGGATCGCGTCGTTACCTGGCAGCAATCAATGCGGGCGCGAAAGATCGATGCCTCTTGGCAAACGCTCCGCGTCGTCGGCTTCCCGTTCCATTTCCGGATCGCACTCTCGAGCGCGGCGCTGCGTGACCGAGCACTGACTCCGGCGCCGGAAGTCCGTTTAGCCGAATTGACCGGCAGCGCCCGTCCCTGGGATTTCGCCGATTGGCGCCTCGATGCGCCGCGAGGGCTCGCGGCCGACCTCGCCGCCGCCGGAAGCCGGCCCCTGGTCAAGCTCGCGGCCCAAACCGCCGAGGGCACGGTCTCGCTCGGCAGCGAGGGCGCCACCTCGATGTGGTTCGACTTCCAGGACGCCAGCGCTGAGGCGGGGGGCCGGGTCCCGATCAAGGCGGCCCAGGCCTGGATTAGCCTGCCGGCAAACCCGCCAGGGACGCATACTGAGCCGCTCCTCCAGCTGGCTCTCGATCTACGGCAGATGCATCTGTCGGCGCGGCCCCCGAGCTTCAGCGACATGATTGACGACTTGGCGCTTGGCGTCACGGTCAAAGGCGCTGTGCCGGACGGGCCGTTGGTACAGGCGATCGCCGCCTGGCGAGACGCCGGTGGCACGATCGAGCTCGATCATCTGCAGCTAAATTGGGGCGGGCTGGGCGTTACCGGGACCGGGACGATCGCCCTTGACCAGGATTTGCAGCCGATCGGCGCCTTTTCCGGGGGGATCGAGGGGTTTGGTACGATCCTGTCCGCGCTCGTCGAGGCGGGCCGCTTGGACACCGAGGAGGCCGCGCTGGCGCAGATCGCGCTCTCGGCGTTTGCCAAGCGCGGACCTGACGGTAAACCGCAGATCGCGACCTCGTTCACCATCCAGAACGGAAAAATGTATCTTGGGCCGGCCAAGTTAGGCAACGCGCCGCGGATCGTCTGGCGATAGCCATCGCTCGAGATTAGCACAGGCCGTCGGCGCCCGGCCTGCCATTGGGCTTGCATGCGGCGCCGCAAGGTGACGGCATGGATGCCCCCTCTGTTGGCAAGCACAACCCCGTTGTAGAGACCGTAGAAAAACGCCGCCGGCTTGGTCTCGAATGGCGGCAGCAGGTCCCGCTCCCAGAGCAAGGCGCATGGCGGCCGCCAGCGAACCGGCGCGATCCGGTCGAAATTCTGATCGAGCAGGGTAAGAACCGGATCGAGGAGCTTCTGCCGGTGCGCTATGCGCGGATGCAGACCGACCCGTTTACTTTCCTGCGCGGTGCGGCGGCGATGATGGCGGCCGATCTCGCCTCGATGCCGGCCACGGGGTTGCGCGTCCAATCATGCGGCGACTGTCACCTGAACAATTTCGGCGCCTATGCTTCCCCCGAGGGCATGCCGGTCTTTGATATCAACGATTTCGATGAAACCTTGCCGGCGCCGTTCGAATGGGACGTCAAGCGTCTTGCAGCGAGCCTCGCCGTCGCCGGTCAGGTCGCTCACATGCCGGATATGGACTGCCGCCGCCTCGCTCGCTTGGCGGCGCGCGATTATCGCCAGCAGATGGCGCGGTTGGCGCGGCTGCCGCCGCTCGAAGCTTGGGGCACGGGCATCGATCTCGCCGCAGCGATTGCTGATATCGACTCGGGCAAGATCCGCCGCAATCTGCAGAAGCGTCTGGCCGCAATTTTGAAGAGCGACAAAGCGCATTTCGGCTTGGTTGAAAAGTATGCCGGCGGCTGGCAGATCAATGAAAAACCGCCGCTGGTGCACCATCTGAGCCGGCATGATCTGCATGCGCGCAAAGCCTTCGCTTCCTACGCCGAGACTTTGCAGGAGGACCGGCGGATTTTGCTGGAGCGCTACCATCTGCGTGACGTTGCGTTCAAAGTCGTCGGAGTCGGCAGCGTCGGCATGTTCTGCGCCATCGGGCTGCTGATTTCGGACGACGAGGCGCCGTTGTTGCTCCAGATCAAGGAAGCGCAGGAATTGGTGCTCGCCCCTTACGCCGGGGCTTCGGTCTACCCCAATCATGGCCAACGCGTTGTCGTCGGCCAGCGCATGCTGCAAGCGGCCACTGACATCTTTCTTGGGTGGACAGAGGTTCCTGTGGATAGCCGATATTTCTACATCCGGCGGCTCAAGGATTACGGCCTGGCCGATGTCGGAGCCCGGCTTGAGGCCGCTCTGCCGTTTTACGCCGGGCTATGCGGCCGCACCCTTGCGCGCGCTCATGCCCGCACCGGGGATGCGATAGCGATATCGGCGTATATCGGCGACGGAAACGAATTCGACAAAGCGATCGCGGCATTCGCGATGGCTTACGCCGACCAGAGCGATCGAGACTGGCGCACTTTTCTCGACGCGATTAAGGCAGGGCGGATTACCGCGGAGGAGCCACGTTCGCCGGCAGCTTCCGCTTGACAGCGCAAGGCTTAACGCTACTTGTGCCCTGCACCATGAAGAAACTCACATCGCGACGTTCACGCCCGCTTCCACTGGTGATGGCCGAATTGATGATGGCGTCGTGGGAAACGATCGGGCGCCGCAGCCTGATGATGGTGCAGGGCACTTGCTCGCCCGCCGAATACCGGCGCATGGCGATTGAAAAGGCTACCGCGCTGCGGCAGTCCGCGATGGCCGTGATGTTCGGGCGCGGGCAAACGGCGGTTCTGGCGCCATGGCACAAACGCGCCACCGCGAACGCGCGACGGCTACGCCGAAAGAGGTGAACCGCGAGCTGAAGTGGGCCTGATCGTCCACCGAGGCATATTTTCAGATCGGGATCGCGAGTAATGTGTCGATCTGACGGCTGTCGAGGACGACGATCTTGCGGGCGAATTTCCAGCTATCGCCATCACGCCCGACCTGATCGACATAACACCCGGCGCCGAAGATCGTCATGTCGCCGTCCTGCATGGTGCGCACGACCAGGAAATTGGCGACCAAATCGAGCACCCCAGCGGTGTCTCCGACGATCTTGATCGACGAGACCAAATGCCGGTAGCGCTGGGGCTCGTAAATATTAGCCTCGCGCAAGGCGGTGACCCGATCCTTCAGCATATCGCGCGAGGTCGCATAGATCAGCCCCAACGGCAGGCCTGCCTCATAGTTTTCCGCCGAGGTGATCCGGTAGAAGCAATCCTCGGTAAAGAAATCGGGCCAGCGCTCCAGTTCGTCGGCATCGAGGCAGTAGACATAGTCCGCATAGAGCTGTTCCAGCTCCAAGCGCCGCGCCACCGCCGCGAGATCCATCGTCTCAGAACCCCATCAGCGGCCGATAGGTATGCCAGAAACCACGAACTGAGGCCTCCGTCGTGCGATTTGCTTCGGATACATGATCGAAACCGCCCATTTCGAGCACCGAACACGCTTCTTCCGAACCGTGGATCGCGCGCTGGATGAAATTTCCGACTGCACCGTCCTCCATCGAGACATAGCCGGCGGGCCCGACGAGATTGGCTTGCGCCAGGCGCAACGCGGTCATCTCGGAATCGTCCTCCTCGAAGCCGAGATAGATCCATTGCAGCTCGGTCTTGTCCGGTCCCTTTGGCAATACCAGACGTAAGGCGATGCTGTTCTGGATCTGCTGCAATACGAAATTTGGAAATAGCGATAGAATTTGGGTCGTGGTGTCGTCGCCGAATTCTTCGGCGGAGGTCAGGAAACCCGGATCTGCGAGCCGAAAATTTTCGCGCATGCGACGGCATACCGGCATAGAGCTTGTCCGAGGTTTCGGGGTCGACACGGTCGACCTTGTTGCGGGTGTAACTCGCGTGATGCGCGCCGTTCTCGGCAATATCGACGCCGCCTTCCGCGGTCAGGCGCGAAATCCGGAAGGTCGTGAAGAAGGAGTGCAGCAAGGTCGCGTGATATGTGTCGCGCACGTTTTCGAAGTAGAGCTTCCAGTTGTTGTGCAGGATCTGCGAGGTCGTCCCCAGGATCTTCGGCGTCCCGTGCATAACGCGATGAATGCGCGTGCCGATCAAATTGCCGATGTAGTCGCCCAATGGCGGCGCATTGGGGGACAATGTGCCAAAGACAAGATCGCCAAAGTGGTCGACACGCAATTTGCGCAGCCCGTGCTGGTCGAGGCGAAAACTCTGCGGCATTCCGCCCTTCCCGGCGATGCCGCGGCGAAAGGCGACGCTGTCGAGGTTGCCTTCGAGATCATAGCGCCAGGCGTGATAGACGCAGGTCAGATTGTCGGCATGGCCGCGCCGTTTCAGACAGACGAGGTTGCCGCGGTGGGCGCAGCGGTTGAGCATCGCATGAATCTCGCCGTCATGTCCGCGGGTGACGATGATCGGAGTCTCGCCAAGAAAGGTCGTCAGATAGTCGCCCGGTTCGGGCAATTCTCCGGCGAGGGTCAGAAACTGCCAAGTCGGCCCTAGAAAGATCCGGGCCAGTTCCTCGCGATAAACCTCCGGATCGGAAAACACCCGATAGGGAACGCGCGCATCGCCCTTGGCCGGCCATTGAAGCGCAGGTTGCTGTTCCATCATGGTGTCCTCGTTCTCGATCTAGTCATCACACTGATCGCGCCGGAGCGAATCCGCGCGACGACGCCAGCCCTCAGCCGCCGTAAAAGACGTTGTCGCCGAGTTCTTTCATTTCGAGGATCGCGGCGTCGGGGCGGCCGGTAATCGGCTTGGGCAAATGCGCCTCGACGACCTCGCCGACGACTATGTGGTGGTCGCCCTGCTCGACGATGCTGGTGACTTTGCACTCGACCGCCGCCAGCGCCGCATCGAGGATCGGGGCGCCGTTTCCGCCCTTGTGGATGGCCTGACCGGAGAGCTTGCCGTCTTCGAGCTTGGTTGGCTTGAAGAAGGTGAATGCCACCCCCTTGTGATCCTTGCCCAGCATGTTCAGGGCGAAGTTCTTGGTGCTCTTGATCAGCGGGTAGGCGCCGGAATTGGTTTTGACCCCGACTACCACGAGCGGCGGGTTGAAGGCGCTTTGCGTCACCCAATTGACTGTGGCGGCAGCGACGTTGCCCTTCCCATCATCCGCGGTCAGCACATAGATGCCATAGGGAATCATCCGCAGCGCGGTCTTTTTGGCGTCCTGATCCATTTTGTTCGGTCCTCCTTGTTCATCGGTTTCGCGCGCCGGATCATAAACCGAAAACCAGGCAGCCATGAACCTATATCCGGAACTTGTGCCGGACGGCTCTCATGCCGCCTCTTGATCTTTAGCGTTGTCGACATATTCGGGAACCTGAAAATACACCCAGACCAAATTCGCCAGCAGTACCATGCCGGTAATCAGGAACACCCAGCGCAACCCAAACACCGCCGCCACCGCGCCGCCGCTCAGCGGGCCGAGCGAGTTCCCGAGAAACATGGCTGAGGCGGTGATGCCGTAGACCGTGCCGCGCTGCGAACGTGGAACGAGCCGGCCGACGAGCGCATTGGCGGTCGGCAATATGCCGCCGATAAATAGTCCGAGGGCAAAGCGCAAGGCGGTGAACGTCAGATAGCTGCCGGCGAAGGCCTGCGGCAAAGTGGTCAAGGTCGCCCCTAGCAGCGCGATCAGCAGCACTCGGCGGTAGCCGATCTTGTCGCTCTTGTTGCCCAGGAATGGTGCGGCCACGACATTGGAAAGGCCGGTTATCGAGAAGGCGATACCGCTCAGGGTCGCAAGATTGGGCTGGTCGCCCAGCAACTGTTTGACGAATAAGGTCACCACCGGCTGTACCGTCCGCACCCCGAACTGCGCCATCAGCAGCACAAAGAACAGCGCCATCAGGCCCGGCGAGCGCGCTACTGCGATCAAACTGTTGAGCACGGCGCGCCGGCCGCGCGCCTGCGGCGCGGCGACAAAGCGCTCACGCACGCCGAACCACACAAAGCCCGTCGAGACCAGGATCGTCGCCGCGGTGCAGTAGAACGGGATGCGGTAGCTGCCGGTCGCATCGGCCAGCGCGCCACCGAGCAGCGGGCCGACCAGTGAGCCGACGAGCTGGCCGGTGCTGAGCCAGCCCAGGGCAAAGCCGAGCCGATCTTCGGGGGCTTGGCTTGCGACCAGAGCGATCGCCGTGCTTGAAAAGCCGGCAAAGACACCCATCAGCGCGCGAAAGGCGAAGACCTGCCAGACATTGCCCGCCGCCCCCATTAGCCCGGCGAACAGTCCGACCGCGAGGCTCGACCGCAACAGCATCAATTTTCGCCCGTGGCGGTCGGCAAGGCGGCCCCACAAGGGCGAGGCGAAAGCCGCAACAAAAGACGTTACCCCGGCGAGGACGCCGGCCCACAAAGCGACCGCACTCGCCGACTTGACCCCGAGCACCGGCAGAAACAGCGGCATGATCGGGCTCAGCATCGAGAACGCCATGGTCATGACAAACTGGATGCCGACCATCGCCCACAAGGTGCGCTGCCATTGCGCCTCGGGTTGACGCCAGTCGGTGTCCTTGATCGTCTCGGTCCGCTGTTCGGCCATGTCCCCGGCTCGTCCGCTCGCCATCGGTTATAGCCGAGCTGTAACTGAACCCGTTATTGCCGGCGTCGGCTTTGCGCGGCAGCGGCGCCGGCGATACGGTTAGCAGCCGGGCGCGGCAGCGGGGTCGAAGACGTTAAAAAAATGAAAGACATTCGCGCATCGCTGCTCTACCATTCTTGCAGGGCTTCAACGAAGGGAGCCCGTTGCGACTGGAGGCATGAGCGATGGCGACGGCGGTCGAGACCGTAAAGAACATTCCCTGGTGGAAAGAGCCGACCAAGGACCAGTGGTACGCGTTTGTCGCGGCGTGGCTCGGATGGACCCTGGACGCCTTCGACTTCACCGTATTCCTGCTGATCATGCATCCGATCGCGGAAACATTTCACGTCTCGATGACGGCGGTGACGTTCGTGTTCACGATCACCTTGTGGATGCGGCTGATCGGCGCCACCGCTTCGGGTTGGGTTGGCGACCGGTTCGGGCGCAAGAAGCCGCTGATGGTTGCGATCCTGGGCTACTCGCTGTGCAACTTCGTCGCCGGCTTCTCGCCGACATTCCTGTTCTTGTTCGCCGCTCGCGCCGTGCTCGGCCTTTTCATGGGCGCGGAATGGCCGGCTGGCGCTTCGCTGGCGATGGAGACCTGGCCGATCCGTTCGCGCGGCTTAATGGCTGGTTTGCTGCAAGGCTCCTGGGGCCTCGGCTTTCTGCTGTCGTTCGCGATCTACGGGCTGTTCTTCAATTCGATCGGCTGGCGCGGCATGCTGTGGGTCGGGGTCTTACCCGCGCTGGCCGTCGTCTATATCCGCTTTTTTGTCAAAGAGCCCGAGGTCTGGGTCGAGAACCAGCGCATCCAGCGCGACCAGAACCGTCAGGTCAAGGCGCCGCTGCTGAGCATTTTCAAGCGGGGCATGATCCTCAATACATTGAACTGCTGCTGGTTCATGGCCAGTGGGTTCGTTCTCTACTATTCGATCAACGTGTTGTTCCCGACCCACCTGCAGGTCGACCTGAAGATGTCTCCCGGGGCGATCGGCGAGATCGGCGTTGCCGCCAATTTGGTTGTCTTCCTGGCCAGCATTTCGTGGGGTTGGGTGGCAGATAAGATTGGCCGCAAGGCGGCGCAGATCCTGCCGGCGCTAATCGCGATCCCAATCGCCCCGCTGTATTTGCTGACGCACAATTTCACGTTGATTTGGTGGGCCTTTGTGATCCAGGGCGCGTTCGGCAGCGGCGGCTTTGCTAGCCAGGCGCCGAGCTATCTCTCCGAACGCTTCCCGACCGAGGTCCGAGCCACCGCGGCCGGGTTCTGCTACCATCAGGGCGCGATCTGGGGCGGCCTCGTCGCACCGATCCTGGCCTATGTCGCCACCGCCTATCATATCGGCTACGCCATTCCGATGCTGGTCGGGACGATCGGAGCGGCGCTGAGTTTTGCCATCGCGATCTCGCTCGGCCCGGAAACCAGGGGCAAGGAACTCTCCGCCGAACTGGTCGTGGCCTGAGCGGCCGCGCGTGACTTGGGAACGGCTTCTTCCGGCACCAGTCGGGAGAAGCTGTTCTGCTTCGAGGCCCACCGATCCGCTGCTGAGTTAGCCAATATTACGCCAGCGGCCAACGGTGCCGCCTAAACGATTTCTGCAGGGTCCCGGTCAACGGGACTGCATAAGTGGGAGGTGCTCTATGACAATCGCCGTCGACGCCCGCAGGCCCATACCGTGGTATAGGGAGCCGACCAAGGAGCAATGGCTGGCCTGGGTCGCCGCCTGGCTCGGCTGGACCCTCGATGCCTTCGACTTCACGATCTTTCTTCTGATCATGGTGCCGATTTCTCAGGAATTCCATGTCCCGTTGACGGCGGTCACGGCGGTTTTCACACTGACCTTGTGGATGCGGCTGGTCGGCGCCACCGCGTCGGGCTGGGTTGCCGACCGAATCGGGCGCAAGAAGCCGCTGATGATCTCGATCGCGTGGTATTCGCTGTGCAATTTCATTGCAGCATTCTCGCCGGCATTCTGGTTCTTGTTTCTGTTCCGCGCTTTGCTCGGGATCGGCATGGGCGCCGAATGGCCGTGCGGCGCGGCGCTGGCGATGGAGCAGTGGCCGATCCGCTCGCGCGGTTTCATGGCCGGAGTGCTGCAAGCCTCGTGGGGGCTCGGGGCGCTGTTGTCGAGTGCCGCCTATGGCTTGCTCTATAACTCGATCGGCTGGCGCGGTTTGCTGATGATCGGCGTCCTGCCGGCGCTGTGGATCGTCTACATCCGCAAGTTCGTCCAAGAGCCGCCGGTATGGGTCGAGAACCGAAGGCTGCAGCGCCTACAGCAGCGCGAGGTCAAGGTGCCGCTGCTCAAGATCTTCAAGCGCGGCCTGCTCGCCAACACGCTGACCGCGTGCTGGTGGATGGCGAGCGCCTTTGTCGTCGGCTACTCGGTCGGCGGGCTGTTCCCGACCTACCTGCAAAAGGATCTGCATCTGAGCCCGGGGCTCGTCGCGTTGCCGATCATGCTGCAGAGCATCGTGTTTTTCTTATCCGGTTGTGCCTATGGCTGGCTGGCCGACCGCTTCGGCCGTCGCTGGGCGATCATCATCCCGGCTCTGCTGACGATCCCGGTCGCGCCGCTTTATCTGATGAACCATAATTACGCGATGATCGTGGTATTTTTCACGGTGCAGGGCCTGTTTGGCGGCGGCGGCATGCACACGCTCTACCCAGCCTATCTCGCCGAACGGTTTCCGACCGAGGTGCGCGCGACGGCGGCTGGCTTCGTCTACCACCAGGGTGCTATCTTCGGCGGCTTGACCTTGCCGATCATCACCTATTTCGCGCTCAACTGGCATTCCGGGTTTGCGATCCCGATGTTCATTGGCACGGCCTTCGCCGCCCTCAGCGTCGCCGCCGCGGTGTTCGCCGGGCCCGAGACACGCGGCAAGCAGCTTGTCGCTGAACTGTCCGTGGCCTGACACAAAATTGACTAGGACCCCGGCCTTCGGGCCGGGGCTTTTCCGCGCTGGATCCCGCGACCCCTCTGCACCGAGCGGTTACTCTGCCTGACCGTCGCGTCGCGGAGGAAAGGTTTGACAGCCCACACCTGGCGGGGCGCATGCGTGATGGTCGCCGTCTTGCTGGCCATCGCGCCGGGCGCGATCGCCGCCGACCTTGGCGATTTCGATCCTGAACAGGGGCCCGTTGTCGACGGCGCGTACCTCAATCCCTATTTCGGGATGCGCTATCCATTGCCGGCGGGGTGGAAACCCGGCCCGCAGCCGGCTCGTCCCTCTTACGGCGGTTACTACGTGTTGAGCACGCCGGTGCCGCCGAGAGACACGAAGGCAACGATCCTGATCGCCGCTCAAGACAACTTTTTCGCCGACAAACCGATCGGCGATGCCAAGGCCATGCTGGCGGACCTCGCACATAGCGTCCAAGAGCGCGACAACGCGAAGGCCGAAACATCGACCGCGACGATTGCTGGCCTCGCCTTCGCCCGCCTCGACATCGAGGCAAATCCGCTGTCGCGCATCGTCTTCGCCACCAATATCCGGTGCCATGCGGTGATTTTTGTCTTCACCAGCGCAGACCACGATCGCCTGACAACGCTCGCAGCCAGCCTCAATCACCTATCATTGCCGTCAGCACCAACTGCCCTGGCCTGCGTCAAGGATTACGCCACGGTGCAGACCATCCGCCGCAGGGTCGAACCGACCATGGCAGGGCCACAATTCGTCAAGGTGCCAGTGCGCATCATCATCGGCGACGACGGCAAGGTAAAGCATATCCACGTCATCCGCGCCGATCCAACGCAGCGTCAGGGCATCGTGGACGCTTTGGCCCAGTGGGAATTCGAGCCCTACCGCACGGACGGACGCGCTGCCGCGGTCGAGACCGGGCTGACCTTCGAGTTCAGGCCGACTAGACGGGCGGACTGATCCCGGCCCTCTCCTGGTCGCAGATTGCTGCAGCTGCCGCCGACCAGCTCACAGCGACCGAAGGAAATTGAGCAAATCCTGTTGCGAGGAAGCGGGCAGCGCATTGAAGTTGCCGATAACCGTATTGGCCTCTGATGTGTTGCTGGAATGTGCCAAGATCGCTTGCAGCAGGTCCTGGGTGCGGCCGTCATGCAAAAGGAAGATCCGCTGTCCGACGCCCCATAATGGCGCAGTGCGGAATTGATTACCTTCGGCTTGGCCCTGGCTGATCTGGTCCTGCAAGGCTGTCCCCATATCGTGCAGCTCGAAATCGCTGAACGGAGAGAACTTCACGTCACTCTGGCTGGTGAAAATCGATTGGGCCGTCGTGTGTTGCGCGATGTGGCATAGATTGCAACCGACATTCACAAAAGCCTGCTGGCCCCGGGTCGTCGAAGCGGCGGCGGAGGATGCGGCTGGAGCAGGCCTCGGTCCCGCCGACAGCCGCATGAAGGCGGCGAAGTTCACGATATCGGAGGACAGGTCCGACGCTGGGCTATTGCTGAGTCCAGTGTCGACGAGATTTGTCGCGTCCTCTGGGAGCGGGTTAAACTGGCAGCCCGCAGTATCATCGCGCTCGTTATCGAAGAGTTCATTGGTGACGCCCTGCTCGACATTATAGGCCTCGCCCGCGAACATCAGCATCGACTTATTCTGCGCCTTCCAGCCGAACCGGGTGATGGTGCCATCATTGGCACTGTGATTGAAGTTTCCCCCGACGCCATCAGTCAGGCGCTGGCTCCCAAGGGCTGATGCATCGTTTTCGAGGTTGATATCGGGTGTGTTCTCGACCTGCCCGGCTCCGAAGATCGGCGTGGGGATACGAAAGATAATGTTTCCTTGGGACACCGCCTGCGCAAAATTCGGCTGGGTTATCGTACAACCCGACGCATCGGTGCGCCCGGAGATGACAAATAGGTTATGCACCCCCCCATCCGGCGTGCCGTTGACGTTGCTGATGAAGCGCGCCTCGCGCACGGGGCCGTGCGTGTTGATGAAGGATGGCACGGTGTTGTTCGCGCCATCCAACGTTGCCATCGCCACCTCCGGATTTGTCGACGGGCTGGTGCCGCCCACGGCGGGCTGGGCGTGGCAGCCGGCGCAACTATTCAGATTAAAGCGCGGTCCCAGGCCGCTACCGTTGATTATGCCGGCGGGCGCGTCGTTGATCGTTCCCGACACCGAGTTCGACCGCTCTGAACCGGGCAAGCGCCGCGGCGAATAAGCTCAGTTCGGTCGGGCCGAGACCGGGGAGCGCCCCTCCCGCTCCGGCCGCCCCGCCGCGCACCCCGGGGTCATGCGGCACCGAGGCGCTGCTAGACGAGCTCTGGGCAAGCGCACCGCCTGCAAAAAAACCAGACACGAACAGCGCGACAGCCGCCGTCCCGACGAGCTGTCGGGGCGTAAACCTCGATTGCATTGCCGTAGGTCCCCCAACTAAAAAGCTACTACACAATAATGATCGTCAATAATCCGCGCTGAGACAAAATTAGGTCAGGATGAGACAAATTTGTGACCTCAGCGCAGGGGTCGTGTCCAATAACGTTGGCAAAATTATGACATTTGGCGGTCGTGCGATGCACCCAAAATTGTGAAATGATCTTATCTGACGAAGTCTACGGGCTCACGCTCACGATCCCGCGAAAAGGGTGAGGGTCACATTTGTCAATATTGCCGTGGCCGCATCAGCGCTGGCGAAGCCCGGCCTCGGTTACGATCGAATCCATCGGGATATCGAAATCCTGCGGGTGGATCGTATCGAGCTGCGACAACTCGAAGCCGACGCCGATCGCCAACGGCCGCGGCGCCAGGGCAGCCAGGGTGCGGTCGAAATAGCCGCCGCCATAGCCCAGCCGGTAGCATTCGCGGTCGAAGCCGACAAGCGGCGCCAGCACCGCCTGCGGCACTGCAATCTCGCGCTTTTGCGGTATCGGGATTCCCCACACCCCGTCGATGAGGGGGTCACCCGGCCGCCAGCGCCGGTATTCGAGCGGCCCCTTTTTATCGACCACCACCGGCAATGCCGTGGCGAAGCCTGCGGCGACCAGCCGGTCGACCAGCGGGCGGGGGTCGAACTCCGCCTGAAAGGGCCAATAGACGCCGAGCGTGATCCCCGGCCGCTCGGCCAGCACCGCCCACAGCCGACCCTCGATCTCGCGGCTCCATTCCCGGCGCAGCACCGGCGCGACACCGGTGCGCATGGCCAACAGGCGCTGCCGCCCCGATCGGCGCCACGCTTTGACTGCCGCGGGATCCACTTCAGAAGAGGCCGGTGATGCGCCCCTCGGGGTCGACCTCGATGTTGTTTGCGGCCGGCACGCGCGGAAGGCCGGGCATCGTCATGATGTCACCGCAGATCGCGACGACGAACTCCGCCCCGGCCGACAGCCGCACCTCGCGAACCGCCACCATGTGGCCGCTCGGCGCTCCCTTGGCGTTGGGGTCGGTCGTAAAGCTGAATTGGGTCTTGGCGATGCACACCGGGAAATGGCCGAAGCCCTGATCCTGCAACTGGGATAACTGGTCCTGCACCGGTTTGCTGGCCTCGATGTCTTCGGCGCCGTAGATGCGTTGCGCGATGGTGCGAACCTTTTCAAGCAGCGGCATCTCGTCGGGATAGAGAAATTTGAGCTTCGCGGCTCCGCTCTCGGCGAGGTCGACGACCGCGTGAGCGAGTTCGACCGCCCCCTGACCGCCTTCAGCCCAATGGTCGGCGATGACCGCCTTGACGCCTTCGGCCGCGCATAGCTCTTGAAGTCTTTTGTGTTCGCGGGCGGTGTCAGCGCTGAAGCGGTTGACCGAGACGACCGCCGGCACGCCGAATTGGCGGATGTTGGCAAGGTGACGGGAGAGATTGGCGAAGCCCTTTTCGAGTGCCTCGACGTTCTCTTCACGCAACGCGTTAAGAGCCACGCCGCCATGCATCTTGAGTGCGCGTACCGTCGTCACCACCACCGCCGCCGCCGGGCTGAGGCCCGCTTTTCGGCATTTAATGTCAAAAAATTTCTCGGCCCCGAGATCAGCGCCGAAGCCGGCCTCGGTAACCACGTAATCGGCGAGCTTGAGCGCCGATGTGGTCGCGATTACCGAATTGCAGCCATGGGCAATGTTGGCGAACGGGCCACCATGAATAAACACCGGGTTGTGCTCGATCGTCTGCACCAGATTAGGAGCGAGCGCGTCCTTCAGCAGCGCGGTCATTGATCCCGCCGCTTTGACGTCGGCGGCGGTCACCGGCTTGCGCTCCCGCGTCTGGCCGACGTGGATATTTCCGAGCCGCCGCTGCAAATCCTGCAGGCCGGTTGCCAGGCAGAACGTTGCCATCACCTGGGAGGCGGCGGTGATGTCGAACCCGTCCTCGCGCGGATAGCCGTTGGCGACTCCGCCGAGTGAGGAAATGGTCGAGCGCAAAGCTCGATCGTTCATGTCCATGGCGCGGCGCCAGCTGACCCGGCGCGGGTCGAGGCGCGGGTCGAGGCCATAATAAACGTGGTTGTCAACCATCGCCGCGAGCAGGTTATTGGCGGCGCCGATCGCATGGATATCGCCGGTGAAATGGAGGTTGATGTCTTCCATCGGCACCACCTGGGCGTACCCGCCACCGGCCGCCCCGCCCTTGACGCCAAAGCACGGGCCCATGCTTGCCTCGCGCAGGCACAACATCGCCTTTTTGCCGATCAGATTGAGCGCGTCGCCGAGGCCAACCGTCGTCGTCGTCTTGCCTTCGCCGGCCGGGGTCGGCGTGATCGCGGTGACCAGGATCAGCTTAGCGTCTGGCCGATCGGGCAGCGAGCGCGCATAATCGAGCGCGATCTTCGCCTTGTATTTGCCGTAGGGAGATATCGCCTCCTCCGGGATAGCAAGCTTTTCGCCGGCGATCTCGCTGATCGGCAGCATCACCGCTTCCTGCGCGATCTCGATATTTGATTTCGGGTTTCTGTGCTGGTCTGCTCCGCGGGCCACGCCGTTTCTCCCTCACTGACGTCTCGGCTGCGGTCTTAGCCCGTTCGCATCGAAAGGCGCAACCGTTTGCGTGGTAGTCGGCGCCCCCCCCCCAAGAGGCGCACTGTCCCCTGCGCCGCCAATGCGAGCGCCTTTTTCCGATCCTCGACGGTTAGGCATAGAGCCGGCAAGTTCAGCAACGGCACTGCAATTGACGTGTGCAGGCTCCGGCGGGGATTTCCTGGCGCACTCGCGCCAGGTGAACAGCCGCCAAGTTGACAACGTCGCTGCGTCAACCACAATCTAGCTTAGAGCCGTGGGCTCGCTCGCGATGTTCGGCGGTCCCGTTGCTCCAAAAGAGGCGCGGGGCGAGCCCCGGCAAACTCCTGAGAGGAAGAAGCGCCATGGCGGAGGCGGAGGTCGGCGCGGTCGCGCGTGGACCGGGCGAGATGATGGGCAATGCCGGACCGGGGATGCTGGCCGGCCTCCGGGTAATCGAGATCGCCGACGAACGCGCCGAATATACGGGGCTGCTGCTCGCGGGTCTCGGCGCCGAGGTAGTCAAGATCGAGCCGCCGGAAGGTAACGCGACGCGGCGGATCGGCCCGTTTCTCGAAGACCAGCCGGGCCTGGAACGCTCGCTGTTTTTCTGGAACTACAACCGCAACAAGAAATCCGTCGTGTTGGATCTGCAGACGCCGGCCGGGCGTGAGCACCTGCTACGCCTGCTCGAGGGCGCCGACATCTTGCTCGATGCGAGCTGTGGCGCGCTCAACGAAGCGCTGGGACTTGACCGCGCTGCGCTCAACGCCAGGTTCCCGGAGCTGGTGACGGCCCGGATGACGCCGTTTGGCGACGACGGGCCGTGGCGGGACTTCAAGAGTTCGGACCTGATCCATCTCGCCCTCGGCGGGGTGATGATGAATTGCGGCTATGACCCCGATCCCAACCTCGAATACGACACGCCGCCGATCGCACCGCAGATTTGGCATGCCTATCACATCGCGGGCGAGCAATTGGCGACCGGGATCATCGCCGCGCTGATCCACCGCGAGCGCAGCGGCGAAGGACAGGACGTCTCGGTCGCCGTGCACGAGGCGGTGTCGAAGAACCCCGAGCAGGACCTGATGTACTGGGTTATGCGGCGGGTGCCGCTATGGCGGCTGACCTGCCGCCATGCGTCCGAGGGCCCGAACCACAGTCCGAGTATTTGCCACACCAAGGACGGGCGCTGGTTCATCACCCACGGGATGGGCGCGCGCGACCTGAAGAACCTCGTGCCGCTGCTGAGCAAGTACAATGCGCAGGCGGACTTGCAGCCGCCACCGCCCGACACCGATCTGCGGGGACGCCAGGTGCCCGGCACAGCCGGCGCTGACGAAGCGCGCTCGCACATGCTCGACGTCGTGCAACGCTTTGTTCGCGCTTGGGCCTACAAGGACATGCCGTGGCTCGAGGCGCAGAATGCCGGGCTGTTGTGGGCGCCGCTGAGAAAACCGCACGAGAACGCGCTCGACGAACATTGGCTGACCCGCAAGACCTTTGCCGATATCGAGCATCCCGAGCTCCGTCGTTCGTTCCGCTATCCGACCAGCAAATGGCTCACCAACAAGACGAGCTGGCAGGTCGGCCGCCGCGCGCCGCTGCTTGGCGAGGACACCAAGGCGGTGCTCGGCGAGGCCGCGCGCCGGCCGAGCGTGCCGGCAAGCTTACGCAAGGTCGAGAACCCGCGCCTCTCGGCGCTGCACAACAAGCCGTTTCCCCTCCAGGGAATCAAGATCTTCGATTTCGCGTGGTTTCTCGCCTCGGCCGGTGGCACGCGGTTTCTCGCCGCGATGGGCGCGGAGAGCTATAAGGTCGAGTGGAAGGACAATCCCGACACGCGCCTGGCGGGGATGGCGCCGGTCGGTGGACGCGCCGCGCGCGACGCCGCGACGGGGCCGCTACCCGGGGTCAAGGATCCCGACATGGGCGGCAATTTCCTCAACAAGAATTCGGGCAAGCGCGGCATCTCGCTCAACATCCGCCACCCGAAAGGCTTGCAGATCGCCAAGGACATGATCCGCATCTGCGACGTCGTGGCCGAGGGATTCTCGCCGGGTGTTTTGCAGCGCCTGGGCCTCGGCTACGACGTGATGAAGTCGATACGCCCGGACATCATCTACATCCAGCAATCCGGGATGGGGGCGCACGGCACCTATGGCCGTATGCGCACGGTCGGGCCGGTGGCGGCAGCTTTTGGCGGCCAGGCCGAGATGTCGGGGCTGCCCGAACCGGCGATGCCAGTAAGCTGGGGCTATTCCTTTCTCGACTGGATGGGTGCCTACGGTTATGCGCTGGCGCTGCTCGGCGCGATCTACCATCGCGAACGCACCGGCGAGGGCCAGTGTATCGACGCGTCGCAATGCGAGAGCGGCATTTTCCTCACCGGGGCGACAATCCTCGACTGGGCGGCCAACGAGCGCGTGTTCCGCCGCTACGGCAACCGTTCGCCCTATAAGCCGGCGGCGCCGCACGGCGCCTATCGTTGCAGCGGCAAGGACCGCTGGATTGCGATCGCCTGCTTTACCGACGCCGAGTGGCAGGCGCTGGCGCGCGTCGCCGAACGCGGCGACTGGCTCGACGACCGCCGCTTCGCGACGCTCGAAACCCGGCTGCAGCATCAGGATGCGCTCGACGCCGCGGTCGAGTCCTGGACCCAAACCCAGGACCGGTTCGACTGCATGATGAAATTGCAAAAGGCCGGGGTGCCCGCCGGGGTCTGCCAGAACGCCGAGGACCGCATCGACACCGACCCGCAGCTCCGCCACCTCAAATGGCTAACCGAGGTCACAGGCACCAAGATCGGCACCTGGCCGATCTACGAGATCCCGATGAAGCTCTCGAAGACGCCGGCCTATATCGGCGGGCCGATCAACCGCGGCGCGCCATGCTATGGCGAAGACAATCTGTGGGTACTGACCGAGCTGCTCGGCAGAAGCCCCAGCGAAGTCGAGCGGCTCGCCGAAGAGGGCGTCCTCTGATTTTCCATCTGGCAGGCTGAAGAATAGGTTAAGTTCGCCGTCACCTCGGTCACCAATACGCCTTGCGGCCGGACTGCCCTCGACCGCCGTACCCTCCGTCAAATCGGCTGCGTTGCCCCTGCTTGTCGGTTGGCCAGGGATCCGCTGCCGGGACCCCCGCCGACTGCCTCGCTGCGCTCAGCCGCGGGCTAAGGCGTAAATCTGTGTGCCCTCCGGCGGTGAGGGGAGCGTAGTCCAGCTCTCGCCGCCGTCAGCGCTGTCAAAGACCTCGCCGCCATTGGTGGCGCAAGACATCCGCGACGGCTGGCGCTCGTCAAAGGCCAGGGCGAACATCGTGTGCGCCGGCTGCAAGCCCATCTCGACCCGAGCCCAGCTGTCCCCGCCATCAGGACTGTGCAGCAATACGCCGACCTCGCTCTGGAAGCTGCCGCCTGCCGCGACCCACAGTTTGCGCGGATTGCCTGGCACCTCTCGGATGTCGCGGCAATAGATCTGCCCTTTGGCGTTGAGCGGATCCAATGGCACATGCCGCCAATGGTCCCCGCCGTCGGCGCTCTGAAACATGCCTGCCCGCCCGATGCCGAAGACAGTGCCGGGCCGCCAGCGGCTGGCCAATACGGCATGCATATCGACAGCGTCGTCGTTCACATACTGTCCGTGGCTCAGATTCTCCCAGTGCTCGCCGCCGTCGGTGGAGCGGAGGGTGCCGCCAACCTCGATCGCGGCATAGAGCAAATCCGGCTCGCCGGCACTGGCGTCGAGCCGCAGTACCCGCTTCGCCGGATTGGCGCCCGGCGCCGTCGTGATTTCAGGAAAATGCACACTGACCGGCAGCCGTGTCCAATGTTCGCCGGCATCGTCACTGCGATAGATCTCGCAGTTCTCATAGCCGACCAGGATCACGTCGGGATCGTGCGGATGGAACAGGATCGACCAGACCGGCAGCCCGTGGTCGGGCAGGTCGACCTTTTCCCAATGCTTGCCGCGATCGGCGCTGCGATAGGGCCCGGATTGCGTGCCGGCATAGACGATTTCTGGGTTCAGCGGGTGCACCGCCAGGGCACGCACAGCCGGCGCCTCGGGAAGACCTCGGTGCAGCGCCTCCCATTCGTCGCTGCCGTCGGTCATGCGGAACAGACCGGAGTGCACCATCCGGCCGCGCCCAGTCTCCCCAGCCAAACCCATGTAGAGATGAGATTTTTTGCCATTCTCGCCTTTGTTCGCCATCGGATTGCTCCCTTCAGTTTTTCGGACGCCTCGGATCACGGCTCCCCCGCGTCCGAGCCCTCAACTGCTACCTGCAACAACACGGCTCCACAGTAGCCGCATCTCGTAGTCCGGATCGTGCGCGACGCGGCAATCTGTGTCGAGGACCATCGTCGCGCGATCCCGGCTCGTGTAAGGCGGCCAGTCCGGGATTGCCGGATTGTCCGGCCTTCCGCTCCGGGCAAAGGCGATCCACGTCGCGGAAATACGTGCGGCCAGCTCATGCGCCCCCCGGGCGCCTGCGGTCGTATCCGGCACATCAACATTGTCGAAGACAAAGGGCAAATCCATCGCGTGGTGCGCCTTCAGGCGACCACCATGCGCGGGGCTCTGCCAGTCGAGCGAGTACGTATAGACCGGGGCTCGGCGCCGGGCCGCGTAGCGCTCCGCCAACAAGACCGAGCGGATCCAGAAATTCGAGCCGGTCAACGTCGCGATCAGCCTGTCTCCAGGGCTCGCCTGCGGCATGGCTGCGCGATAGGCAGCGATCAGATCGTCGGTCTGCACACCCGCCACCGCCGCCACACGCTCGCGCAATGCCTCCTCGCTCAGAGCGCCGTTCCATACCGCATCATCATTGGCGAGAAAGAAAGCGCTCTCCTCCCGGGTGCCGCCGATCATCAGCGGAATGTCGTCAGCTATGGCGGGTGCGCCCGGCTCGCACGGCTGTTGCGGCAGATCGCTGCCATCGACCGCCGGGCCGAAATCATAACGGTCGAGCAGCGGCCATTCGGTGCGCCCGACTGCACGCGAGGCGGGCGCCATCGCAGCCATCAGCCGCTCGACCGGCAGCGATTGCAGCCGCTCGCACTCGCCGTGACTAAGCCCGACTTCATTCAGCACCGCTTTAGCAAGCGCATTGGCGCGCTCGCGCGTCGACACGCGGATTGCGGCACCGCTCTGGATGATCGCACGGTGAAACAAACCCTGCGCCGCGGGCATCGCGAGCAGCACGCTGACCTTGCCGCCGCCGCCCGACTCGCCAAAGATCGTCACATTGCCCGGGTTGCCGCCAAAATGCTCGATATTCTCGCGAACCCAGAGCAGCCCGGCGACGAGGTCGAGCACCCCGGCATTGCCCGAATGCGCCCAACCCGAACCGCCGATATCGGCCAAATGCAGAAAGCCCAGGATGTTGAGCCGATGGTTGATGCTGACCACAACGACATCGCCGCGCCGCGCCAGGTTGGCTCCGTCTGTGACTGCGCGGTTCCCCGAGCCGTAGGCAAAGCCGCCGCCATGCAGCCACACCATGACCGGCCGTTTGGCTCGATCACCAAGGCCGGGCGTCCACACATTCAAAGTCAAGCAATCTTCGCCCTCGGGCGTCGCGTCTGCCGGGCCGAGGATGGTTTCGAGTTCCGGGCGGCGCTTGGGTCGGTTCGGCGATTGTGGCGCATGGCCGGCATAGTCGTGTGCGTCCTGCACGCCCAGCCAGGGAAGCGGCGGCTGCGGCGGCAGGAACCTGTTGCGTCCCGCGGTCGACGCGCCGTAGGGCACGCCCTTGAACGCGTAAACCCTGGCAGCATGTGCGCCGCGTAGTCTGCCCGAAGCGATCTCAACAACCGGCGAAAGCCTCACATCCGCGTCGGCTATATCATTGGCCATTCACCGTCCTCCCTCAATGACGATATCACATCCCTGACATTACGCCTTCAGCAAGGCCGCCATCACGCGATCACGGGTCAGCGGGAGGTCGCGAAGCCGGGCGCCTAGCGCGTGCGCGACGGCGTTGCCGATTGCGGCGACGGTCGGGCCACCCGATGCCTCGCCCACACCGAGAGGCGGACGATCCGCGGCGGGGTCGACGAGTTCGACCGTTACCTCGGGGACCTCGCTGAAGCGCAGCACCGGGTAGCTCTCCCAGTCGCGCGAGCTTATGCCGCTGCTGTCGAGGCGCACCCCTTCCTTAAGAGCCCAACTCGCAGCCTGGATGATGCCGCCTTCGAGCTGATTTACGGCGCCATCCGGGTTGATGACGAGACCGGCATCCGCGGCGCACCACACGCGCAGCAAGCGGACATTTTCGTCGACCTCGACTTCAGCGACAACGGCGGCATAAGCGGCCATGTTCTTGTAGCGGGCGAAGCCGATTCCGCGACCGCGGCCCGTGCCGGGCGGCATTCCCGAATCCCAGGCGGACATGCGAGCGGCATGCTCCACGACCGCACGCGCACGCGAGTCGGAAAGCACCGATAGCCGATAGGCCAGCGGGTCCTTACCGGCCCGCTCGGCCAGCTCGTCCATAAACGACTCGATCGCGAAGACGTTGAGCGTTGCACCGAGCCCGCGCAAGGATGACGTCCGCACCGGGGTTTCGGCGATCAGGTGATGGACGATGCGCTTCGCCGGAAAATCGTAGAGTGGCTCGCCGTTGCGGGTGCCGGCGCCGGGAGGGCCCGGCGACTCGGCTGCCGGCGGCGCCGGCGGCGGGTCGGGCAGGGCTTCGGCCGCGAGCAGGTTGCCGCCGCTGCCGGGACGACTACCGTGCCGGCCGCTCCAGATCTCGGTGGTCCAGTCGGCCGGGCGCCCCGATTCATCGAGCACGGCATGCGCCGTTACCACCATCGCCGGGCTGACCGGCTCGAAGCCGAATTCCTCCTCGCGCCGCCACCGCACCCTGACCGGCTTCCCCGGCATGCGAGACGCGATGACCGCCGCATCGGCCGCCGCGTCGTCGGCGCCGTTATGGCCGTAGCAGCCCGGTCCCTGCACGTGTTTGACCGAAATCGCCGCGGGATCGAGCTTCAGGGTCCGGGCCAGCGCATCCCGCAACGGATAAACCCCTTGCGAATGCGTCCACACCTGCAGCCGCCCATCGCGGTAGACAGCTAGCGCGCAGGACGGTGCGACTGAGGCATGGGCGATGTGCATCCTCGTATAGGTCGCCTCGTGCCTCCTCATACCGGGCACTGGATCTGATGGCGGAGGGGAGCCGAGGGTCCGATCGATTGAGGGCTGCTGCAACAGCCACCGCGCTTCTTCCTGGAAGGGATTGATCGCATCGACACCGTCCCAGGCGACGTGGTTTGGCGCCGCGGCGGCGACCGCTTCGACAGCCGTCTCGTCCGTCCCGACAATGGCCAGGAAGTTGCCGTCGCGGATGATCTCGATCGGGCTTTTTGCGGCGCGAAGGAGGGCGGCCTCGTCGATAGACTTGATCGTTGCGGCGCGGCGTGGCTGGCGCACGACGCGGGCATGCACCATGCCGTCGAGCGCCATGTCATGGACAAAGGCAGGATCGCCAAACACTTTCGCGGCGAGGTCGACGCGTGGCGCGTTCTGCCCGACGACGCGGTAGTCCCGAACATCCTTGGTTGGCGACCGCCCAAGGGCGTGACGGCCGAGGTCGACGGCGGCGGCCAGCGACCAATAATCATGGCCGGTTGCCTCCCCCCGGTGGGTTATGATTCCGTCGCGTATCGCCAGGTCCGGGCGGGAATAGCCGAAGCTCGCCGCGGCATGGTCGAGGAACAAGGCGCGTACCTCTGCGCACGCCATGCGCAGGGCGACGCCGCCGAATTGGATCGATTGGCTGCCCGCGGTGTAGCCCTCGTTGGGGGTCAGATCGGTGTCGCCGGTCTGCAGCAGGATGCGGTCGGAAGCGACATCGAGTTCCTCGGCAGCGATCTGCCTCATTGCAGTCAGCACGCCCTGACCGATCTCGACCCGACCGGTCGAGACCGTGACTCGACCGGGCTCGGGAAACCCGACCCACTGGTCGAGGCGTGGGTTGGCTGCCAGCAGCGCCGGCAGTGTCGGTGGTACGACCGCACTCATCGGGAAACTCCCTCGCGCATCCGTGCGGCCCCGCGTTCGACGGCCCGCAGAATACGGTTATGGCTCCCGCATCGGCAGATGTTGTCATCCAGCGCCTCGGCAATCTGTACGCGCGACGGCGACAGATTCCGGTCAACCAGCGCCTTGGCCGAGATCAAAATGCCGGCGAGACAGTAACCGCATTGGCCCGCCTGCTCGTCGAGAAAGGCTGTTTGGAGCGGGTGCGGCCGGTCCCGGCGTGCCCAACCCTTCGATCGTGACGATCGCCCTGCCGGCGACCGTCGACAGCGCCTTTCCACACGACTTCTCGGGTCTGCCGTCGACCAGGACCATGCAGCAGCCGCATTGCTCCTGACCGCAGCCGAATTTTGTCCCGGTCAGGCCGAGATGATTGCGGAGAACATCGAGTAGCGGCGTATCCCCGTCAGCGGTTACGGTGACGGTGCTTCCATTGACGGTCAGGCTGGTCGATTGCATCGTTGTCTCACCGACAGGTGTTCGAAATCATTTCACTGTTGCACATGAGCATGGCGCATCCTGCGATGAACAAACAATAGGCGAGACAATGCGGGTGCTGATTTGCGGGGGCGGCGTCATCGGCGCCTCGATCGCTTATTTCCTGAGCTGCCGCGGGGTCAAGGCGACCGTCATCGAGAGGACGGGTTTGGCATGTGCGGCTTCCGGGAAGTCGGGCGGATTTCTTGCCCTCGACTGGTGCGACGGAACCCCGCTCGAACCCGTCGCGCGACGGAGTTTTGCACTACATGCCCGGCTTGCCGAGGAGATGAGCGGCGATTGGGGTTATCGCCGCCTGACCACCTATGGCGGCTCCGCCAGCCATCAAAATAGCTCGCGTCATCGTGGCAACGACCACGGCATCGACTGGCTTTCGCCCGGCGTGATAGTGCATCAACGTCTGGGTTCGACCAAAACGACTGCGCAGGCTCATCCGGGAAAGTTTACCTGGGCCACGATGGTGGCCGCACAGGCGCGCGGTGCAGAATTGCGGATAGGCCGCGTTACCGGAGTAGTGCAGCAACGGAATACGGGCAGGGTGGAGGGCGTGTTAGTCGATGGCGAGAAGATCGACGGCGATGCGGTCGTAATCGCCATGGGCCCTTGGTCGATACTCGCGGCGGAATGGTTGCCGTTGCCAGCGGTGTTTGGACTGAAGGGGCACAGTCTCGTCTTCGACACCGATGCGCGGCTGTCAGCTGATGCCCTGTTTGTCGAATACCGGGAGGCGACCGGCGCGGTGCAAGCGCCGGAAGTGTTTCCTCGCACGGATGGCACCACATATGTTTGCGCGATCTCCAGCGACAGCCCGCTGCCGATCGATCCCGCCGACGTCGCCCCGGATCGAGGAGCGATCGAGCGCGTGCTGCGGATGTGCCATGAACTCTCGCCGGCGCTCGCCTCGGCGAAGGTCCTGGCGCGGCAGGCGTGCTATCGTCCGATCACGCGGGACGGTTTGCCGTTGATCGGCCAAGTGCCCGGTGTCCAGGGCGCTTATGTCGCCACCGGTCACAGCGTTTGGGGCATTCTCAACGCGCCGGCGACGGGCGAATCCATGGCTGAGCTGATTCTCGATGGCGCGGCGCACACCCTCGACCTTTCGCCCTTTAACCCCGGCCGCATTCCCGCTCTCTATCCGGCACGGCTGCACAGAAAGCCTTGAGGCGACACGCCCGCGCCGGGGCCGCTAAGCGATCGACGGCCATCCTGCATGCCCTCGTTTCCTGAGGTCCAGCGTCTGAGGAGGTCTTCCCTAGACGTGAAATGACCGACAGAAGGCCGGGACACGACGTACAGAGCTGCACCGGTTAAGCGCGCCCGAGCGGTAATGTGCTATCCGGCCCGCGACGACGAGTCCCTTGCCCTGCGGCGGCCGGTGCGCGATATCAGACCGGCGTCATGCCGACCCTGTTCCTCATCGTCTTTGTCGACCTCGTCGGGTTCGGCCTTGTCATCCCGTTACTGCCGTTCTACGCGGTGCGGTTCGGAGGCTCGCCGCTGCAGGTGACCTTGCTGCTGGCGACCTACTCGCTGTTTCAGCTGTTTGGAGCACCCCTATGGGGCGCGCTGAGCGACCGGCTTGGACGCCGGCCAATATTGATGACCAGCATGGCCGCGTCGGCGCTAGCTTATTTGTGGCTCGGCAGCGCGACCACGCTGTGGATGCTGTTCGCCGCACGCGCGCTCGCCGGCGCCTGCGCCGGCAACATCGCCGCCGCACAGGCCTATATCGCCGACGTCACCACGCCCGAGAACCGGGCAAAGGGCATGGGGCTGATCGGGGCCGCCTTTGGCCTGGGCTTCATCTTCGGGCCGGCGCTGGGCGGGTTTCTTGCCGGTAACGATCCGGCAACCGCCGATCTCGCAAGGCCGGCATGGGTCGCCGCCGGCCTGTCGCTGGTCGCCTTGAGCGGCGTCTTGTTTTTGCTGCCGGAGAGCCTGACACCGGCGCAGCGCGGGCAGGCGCGGCGGCGCGGGCGGATCGGCGCGATCCTGGGAGCCTTGCGCCGCCCTATCCTGTCCCGGCTAATTTTGATCTTTTTTCTGGTGATCCTCGCCTTTGCCGGAATGGAGAGCACCTTTGCCCTGTGGGCGTTGCGTCAATTCCGCTGGGGCCCCGAGCAGGTTGGCTATGTCTTTGCTTATGTCGGCGTACTGTCGGCGATCCTGCAGGGCGGGCTGATCGGCCGCTTGACCCAGCGCTTTGGCGAAGAGCGCCTGCTTTTGTGCGGTCTCGTGCTGATCTGCGTCGGGCTTTTGGTGCTGCCGTTTGCTCGCGACCTACCGCTGCTTGGCCTAGGCGTCAGCGGGTTGGCACTTGGCATAGGTCTGACGCAGCCTTCGCTGAACAGCCTGATCTCGCGTCGCGCGGGGCGCACGGAGCAGGGCGAGGTATTGGGCGTCTCACAATCGGTCGGCAGCCTTGCCCGCGTCGTCGGGCCGGCCTTGGCCGGGATCCTGTTTTCCGATTTCGGTCGCAACAGCCCGTTCGAGTGGGGAGCGGGACTGATCGTCGTCGCCTTTTTGCTGGCGTTCAACCTGTTTCGTGGGTTCGGCGGGGCGCCGCTCCCCGAGCCCGAGACGACGAGCCACGCGGAATGAGCCGGCGCGGGCGGCCGGTAACGCCGGGTCCGCCGCGACAGAAGGGCCGGCTCAAGGACGAATTGCGCGCTCTGCGCTCGCTCGCCCCTTATCTCTGGCCGCGCGAAGCAGCCACATTGCGGGTGCGGGTCGTGCTCGCGGTTGCCTTTCTGGTTGCCGGCCGGCTGGCCAACATCACCGTTCCGTTCCTCTATAAGCACGCGGTCGACATCCTGGCGCCGAGCAAGGCTGTCGTCGCCGCGCCAGTGGCGCTGATCATCGCCTACGGGTTCGCGCGGGTGATGTCGCAAGGTTTCAACGAGCTGCGCAATGCGGTTTTCGCCCCGGTCACCCAGCGCGCCGTGCGCCAGCTGTCATTATCGGCGTTTCGCCATGTCCACGCGCTGGCGCTGCGCTTTCATCTGGAGCGCCGCACCGGCGGGCTGGCGCGGGCCATCGAGCGCGGCACTGCCGGCATCGATTTCCTGCTGTCGTTCATGCTGTTCAACGTCATCCCGACCCTTGTCGAGATTCTGCTGGTGTCCGGCATCCTGTGGCGGCTCTACAACTGGAAGTTCGCCGCTGTCACCTTGACGACGATCCTGCTCTATATCGGCTTTACGTTTTTGGTGACCGATTGGCGAGTGCGCTTTCGCCGCGATATGAACGAGCGCAACAGCGAGGCCAATACCAAGGCGATCGACAGCCTGCTGAATTTCGAGACGGTCAAATATTTTGCCAACGAGGAGCACGAGGCACGCCGCTACGACGCCGCTCTGCGCGCCTATGAGCTGGCCGCGGTCAAGAGCGAATCCACCTTGTCAATGCTCAATATCGGCCAAGGCATGATCATCGGTGTCGGTCTCGTTGGGGTCATGATCCTCGCCGCGCAAGGCGTGGCCGCGAAGGCGATGACGGTCGGCGATTTCGTCTTGGTTAACGCCTATCTGATCCAGCTCTACACCCCGCTCAGCTTCCTCGGTGTGGTCTATCGCAACCTCAAACAGTCTTTGACTGACCTCGAGCAGATGACGGAGCTGATGGCGGTCAGGCCGGAGATCGAGGATCGGCCGGGGGCGCCGGCGCTGCTGGTCGGGGCGGGCTCCCTTGCCTTTCGCCATGTCGATTTTCGCTATGATTTTCGGCGGCCGATCCTGTCCGATGTCGATTTCCGGTTGGCTCCCGGCACGACGGTTGCGATCGTCGGCGCGAGCGGCGCCGGCAAATCGACAATTGCGCGTCTGCTGTTCCGCTTTTGGGATGTCGATGCCGGCGCGATCGAGATCGATCACCAAGACATTCGGGAGATAACCCAGGATAGCCTCAGGCGCGCGATCGGCGTCGTGCCCCAGGACACGGTGCTGTTTAACGACACGATCTACTACAACATCGCCTATGGCCGGCCGGGAGCGCCGCGCGAGGCAGTCGAGGAGGCGGCACGCCTCGCCCGCATCCATGATTTCGTCGCGGGGTTGCCGGACGGCTATCAGACAATGGTCGGCGAGCGCGGCCTCAAACTGTCGGGCGGCGAAAAGCAGCGGGTGGCGATCGCAAGAGTCATCTTAAAGGCACCGAAAATCATCGTGTTCGACGAGGCGACCTCGGCTCTCGACACCAAAACCGAGCGCGAGATCCAAGCAAGCCTGGCCGAGGTGTCGGCCGAGCGCACGACGCTCGTCATCGCGCACAGGCTATCGACAGTGGTCGACGCCGACGAGATCCTGGTGCTCGACCGCGGGCGGATCGTCGAGCGTGGCGATCACCGCGAGCTGTTGCGGCATCACGGCGCTTATGCGGCGATGTGGGCGCGCCAGCAGGAGGCGGCGCGGCGCGAGGCGGCGCTGGCCGCGGAGTGACGGCGGCGCTGATCGCGGCTCTGCGCAACGGCGATCGGCGTGCGCTCGCCCAGGCGATTACCCTCGTCGAATTGACCCGGCCGGACCATCGGAGCGAAGCCGAGGAACTCCTCAACACCATCCACGCGCAAACCAGCGACAGCATTCGCATCGGCATATCGGGCCCGCCGGGCGCTGGGAAATCGACCTTTATCGAGCGCTTCGGCCTCGACGGCATCGCCCGCGGCCGGCAGATCGCGGTGCTCGCCGTCGATCCGGCGTCGAAGCGCGGCGGCGGCGCGATCCTCGCTGACAAGACGCGCATGGCCGAGCTGGGGCGAAGGCCCGAGGCCTTTATCCGGCCGTCTTCGGCTGGCGCCAGCCGAGGCGGCATCGCGCGGCGGACCCGCGAGGCGATCTTGTTGTGCGAGGCGGCCGGGTTCGATGCGGTCATCGTCGAGACCGTCGGAGTCGGCCAGGCCGAGACCGCGGTCGCCGAGATCGTCGACATGTTCGTGCTGATCCTGCCGCCGGCGGCGGGGGACGAATTGCAAGGGATCAAGCGCGGGGTCGTCGAACTCGCCGATCTCGTCCTCGTCAACAAGGCCGACGGCGAACTCGCCGAAGCGGCGCAGCGCACCGCCGCCGATTATGCGAGCGCGCTGCGGCTGATCCGGCCGGCATTGCGCGAATGGGCGGTGCCGGTGCGCCCAGTCTCGGCTCTCGAAGGGATCGGCGTCGCCGAAACCTGGGATGATGTCGCGGGTTTTCGCGCGGCCCTCGCAGCAGCGGGCATCTGGTCACGGCGGCGTCACGAACAGGCAAGAGCAGCGCTGTGGTCCGAAATCGACGACAGCCTCATCGAGCGCTTCCGCACCACGCCCGCGGTGGCGCGCCGCCTAGCCGCCGTCGAACAAGCAGTGATTGCTGGCACGCAAACCCCAAGCGCCGCCGCCCGGGCGTTGCTCGCCGCCTTCCTCGGCAATAACTCTGCCGACTAGAATGGCGGATCAAAGAGGAGGAGCAGGAACGCGAGGTCCACGATCTCCCCGCCAGCCGAGGAAGCGGCCATAGCGGCCGGTATCTCGCTTGGGTGGGCTTGACCTGCCATGACGCAGACCTTGCGTGCCCGCTCAAAAATTGACGGTGACGCGGCCCCCTAGGACCAGGGCGTTCTTCAAGGGCGCAGGGTTGCGAGTGGTCGGGATGCCGGCGCCGGGGTTGATGACGTATTGCAGATCGGGCTGCACTTTGAGCCACGGCGGTTAGCCGCGCATGATAGGTAGCCTCGATGATCGGCTCGCCCTGCGCATAGGGGGTGCCCAAGCCGCTGTAAAAGACGACATCCTGGCTGTACTGGCGCGCGGTGGCGCCGATGCCGGCATAGGTCAGGGCGATGCCGGCGGTGTCGTGCGAACGACCGGCAAATGGCCCCTTCCAGTTCAGGCCGCCCTCGATGAACAAATTGCTGAGATTGCGATCGTCGGGCCCGTGCATGATTTGCAGGAACACGCCGATGCCCTGCGCCTCGGTCTTCGGCTTGTGCCACAGCATCTGGTTGATGATCCAGTAGATGGCGTAGTCGCCCGAATGCGGCTGTGGGATCCCATTGCTGGCCGGATTGGCCAACGACAGTCCGTCGGTCTGTCGTGTCAGCGTATCCGCAAACGGCCCGGTCGCGAACCACATGCCGAGCTTGTAGGTGCCGGGCAGATTCTGGCTCGCCAGAAACGCCGGTGAATACCACAACTCGGTAAAGGACAGCGCGTGATCGTTCAGCCGAAACGCGGTGCCGTGGCGGTCGCGCAATTGCGGGTCGCCGGTGCCCGGCGGCGCCGGATCCTCGGTGTAAACCGCGCCGATCAACGAAATCTCGTTGCTTGGCGAGAAATTGACCCGGACGAATGGTGTGGCGAGCGGATAGTTCGGACCACCCGAGGGCAAATCGAGCGCCAACATCGCCGGATAGCCAAAGCTCGAATTGAGAAACAAGCCGGCATATCCGGCGAGCATCATCTCGTCATTTGCTCCTTCCTGTCCAAAACGAAGTGCTACTTTGCCGTCGAACAACTGCTGCTCGAACCACAAATCGTAAAGCTTGGTGCTGGGTGTCGCCTCGATATTACTGATCAGCTGCAAAGCGCCGACGAGCGGTATGCTTGGTCCGGGACCATAGATCTGAAAGCCGCTGGCGAATATCGTCGCCCCCTTCCATTGCGCCGCCTTGTCGAGATCGATGCACAGGCTTGCCGTCGCCAGACCGTCATACTCGATCCCCTGCTTCCGGCCGCCCGTAAGGTTGGCCCAGAGCTCGGTCTGATTTTGCAATCCAAAGCCGATGCCGTCCTCGGCGAGACGGCTGCGTAAGTCGCCCCAGTCGCCGAGCAGCGCGTCAGATGCGCAGGCATCATTCGGTCCGGTCCAAATCTGCGCCCATCCGGCACTCGGCGCGCCGACCACCGCCATCGCAAACATAAGAAGCGCCGCCAGCGCGGCCAGCGGAGCGGCGTGGCAGACTGTCATGGCGGATCCCGGGGAGCGAGCGAAGCCGGGCTTTATCTTATTTTGACTAAACTGTCGCACGGAATTTCACGCGCGGCATCAACCCGGTTCGTGAACAGCGGCGGCGGACGGCGCCAGCCGTCTAGCGCGAGCCGGGACCGATCGCCGTGTCATCCGACACGCTCCAAGGCCTTCTGGTTGCTCCCGATTAAGGGCTAGCGGAGCGGACTGAATGTTACCGACGGTTGCGTGGCGAGTTTCTGCCGCCGGATTCTCCGCTCCGGTTGCGCCAAATGAAAAGCATGGAGGCCGCAAGCGCGTGGCGCAAAATCAGCTACCAGATCATCAAACGAAGTACGTCATTGTATTTCATCTGCGACCAGGCGGACCGCGACCGCCGTTGACTGAGTCCGCCAGCAGATGGTTGCTTTATGGTGAGGAGGGTCGTCATCGATATACATATCCTTGTCGAATAAACACGGATACCCTTTTCCTACATTCCGACAATTCACCCGAAAATTCAAGAGTTTGAGGTTCTGAGGATATTCTACGTCCCAGGTTACCTCGTAACCTTGATAGCTCCTGCAATAGGAGCCGCAAGATGCCGCGTCCACCAAATGCTCGCTCGGCTGCGTCCAAACCCCCGTTACCTGGCGTTCTGGGGCGGCACAACCGGCTGTCAGGACAGCCCCAAGTGCTGCGATACCGAAGAAGATCTGCTTGTGGATCACGGGTCTGCACCTCAAGTTTTCTTATCGTTCAATCCGTACTACTGAGTTGTGGCATAAACGCAAACCGGCGATAGGCACGCTGAGCTTGTCATGTGGCGGTCGTGCCGGCGTCTTTATCGTCGGCAGCCGGCAATTCGATCGCTCGGTCAGCGCGTCGAAGACCAAACGGATCGTCGCCCACGTGATGAGCTGCGCGCCTATCGATGCAATTCGGAATCCCCACAGCACGACGGCCGGGAAGTATTCGGGCACCTCGTTGACAGTCGGTAACGTCAGGCCCACGGTCATCGCAACGATCAGATACCCGCGCCGGCGATCAGAAACGCGTTCCTTGCGCCACAGCGAGCGCTGAGCCGGAGAGCGCCGTGCGCCCCCCGATGGTCGCGTTTCTCCGACCGGGCCGAACCGGGGCCAGCAAATCAGCAAGGTTAGAATGCGACCGCTCATGGCTGGCTCGTTCTACTGAAAAAGTCCCTGCGCTAGAACTGCCTCGTAATCGACAGCCTGGCCATCAAAGGTTCGAGCGGATGCTCGTGGACATCGGCACGCCCGTCCGGATAGGCCGCAATCTCGGATTGCAGCCGACCGACGTACCAGAACTCGGCCGACGCGGCGTGAGTGTTGAGCAGATTGTAAATCCCGAGGGAGAGGATCCAGCCCCGTGGGAAGGCATAATGCACGTCGAGGTTCAACTGCCCGTATCCCTTGCCGTTGACCTGACCGAGTGCGGTCGGCGCGTTGGCGCAGGACGTCGCCACGTTCGGGAAGTCATGCACGGCGGCGGAGTTGACGCAGGGTCCGGACGAGAGTGGATAGTTCCCGAGATAGCGATACATCAGGCCGCCGCTCCATGGGCCGAAATCGTGCATATACAAGGCGAGCGAGCCGGCGGCGACCGGCGCATCCGTGATGAATGTACCGAGATGCCCTGTGCCATCGTCGAAGGGCTGGGTGAAGCGCGCGTGATTGGCCGAGAAGCTGGCATATAGCTCGAGCCATTTGAAGATCTGATAGGTCGGGTTGATTTCGAAGCCGTAGCGTTCGCTGGGCGGGCCCGCCACGTCCATTCCGATGTCTGGGTCGATGATCGTCTCCGACTGCTGCCACAGGTTATACAGTGCAAAGGTCATAGTGAAGTTCGGAGGAATTGCGGCACGCAGCCCCACTTCTTCTCCCCATTGCTTGGCGAGCAGCGGCGTAAAGGGAAGGCCGAGAGCGGGATACCCGTCGGCCTGATTGACCCCGCGCAGATCGGCACTGTGAAAGCCCTCGCCACCCGACAGGTAGAGATCGAGATTCTGCCACGGACGATAGATCAAGCTGGCCTTGGGTTGCAGCAGAGATTGGCTTTTTGCGCCCGCATTGGTGTATCCGGCCGTCTCATGCAATGCCGCCAACAAATCGTCGTCGGTGCCATTCTGATAGTCTTCGCGAAGTCCCAGAACCGTGCGAAACTTCGAAGTCCAGTGGGTGGTCGCCTGGACGTACAAGGCGAAACCGGACAAGCGGACGTTGTCATCGTTGGAAAAGGATGCCGGGTCGTTGACGGTTTCCTGCGGGGTCAACGGCACCTGACCCTCACTGGGCAGCCGCCCGACGTTCAAAAAGTCGTTGCGGGTCGACGCGCCCAGCAGAAACTCGTTGGGAAATCCGCCCACTTTTGTCGGCAGGGTGTAACTCGCGGCACCGCCGAGCACGTTGCGGTTCTCAAACTGATCTTCCTGATCGCCATTCACCGGATCGATCAGAAAATGGGTGAAATCATTGAACAGATGCAACTGATTGTAGATATAATAGGCATTTGTGGTGAATAGCCCTTCGCCCAGATCAGCATGGTATTGGGCCGACAGGCTCCCGCGCAAGGCATGACCGCCGTCGCTCGGATTGAGCGTCCCGAACCAGCCAATGTCGGGAACGGCGCGTAGCGGTATGTCCGTCGTGTTGGTCCAGTCATTGTGATAGAACATTGCGGTCAGTGAAAACCCGCTGTCCTTGCCATCTTGGCTGTAGCGCAGAACCGCATTCTCCTTGCGCACGTCGTCGGGGGTTACAAATGGGCCGTCGTAATGCTGAAGCTCCACGGCCTGAAGCAATTGCCCATTGCCGAGCGGCTGCGTCCCCGTACCGAGAAGGCGCTCATAACCCAATGTGCCAACGCTCGCGGTCAGTTGATCTGGAATCGTGTCGCGATAGCTGATGCTGTCCGAGCCGACGGCGCCGAAATCGCCAACTGCGGCATAGTAGGGTCCCTTAGTATAGGTGATTTGGTCGGCGAGTTCAGGGATCATGAAGTTTAGATCGGTATAACCCTGCCCGTGCGCATGGGTCGGCTGGTTGATCGGCATGCCGTCGACAAAGGTTGCCAGATCGGTGCCGTGATCGAGGTTGTAGCCACGCAACAGGTACTGGTTGGCCTTACCCTCGCCACTATGCGAAGTCACGGTCAGACCCGGGATGGTTTCGAGGATCTGTCCCGGGCGGTAGGTCGGCGTCAGCTGGATTTCCTGGTTCGTAATGACGCCCTGGCTGGCGGTGGCAGCCGTTCCGAGCAGGTCGAAACGCGGCGCACTCACCTCGACCTCGGGTAGCGACAGGGTTGGGCTCGGCTGGCTGTTGTCGCCAGCCGGCGGTGACGGCGCGGTGGTCGTCGTCTGCGCCGCTGCGGCGCCGGTAAGTGCAGCAAGCGGCAATGCGCCGGCGGCGAGACAACGTATCATTTGACGGGGTAAGCACATCGGAACTGGCGAGGCTCCGGGATGCAACTCATAGCTCACACCTCGGACAGAACGAACCGATGCTTGGGTTATCGGCGTGCGGAGCGGGTCAGCCGGACCTTCGCGGCGCGATTAGTAAAGTCGCGGCCGAGGTGTTCGAGGAACTCGTGCGGACGTCTCTGTCACCGGCGGCCGGCGATTCGCCCGTTCGGTCAGCGCGCCGAAGACGAGACCGATGCTCGCCCACATGATCAGTTGCGCCCCTAACGACGCAATTCTGAACTGCCACAACACGACAGCCGGGAACTGTTCCGGCACCTCATTGATAGGCGGTAACGCGAGGCCCACGCCTATTACTATGATCAGATATGCGGCGCCGGCGATCAGTGCCGCGTTCCACTCTCCATACCGAGGGAGCAGCCGCAGGCGCAGCATTCCCGCCGCAATCATCGCGGCGAGCGAGATTGCGATCATGCTGAAATACAGCGCGGTACGCGTGGCGATGGTCGCGGGATCGCCGACCGAGGGCGGGTTCGCCGGATATTTGAGATTTGGAACAACATAGACAGCGACAAGGCCGGCAGTCGCCAGCAAGACCGCTGTGGCCCGTGGACAGAAATCGCCCATACGGCCATAGACCAAAGCGAAAGCCAACGCGAACAGACCGCCGAAGGCCACGTTGTAAATCATCACGCCGGTGAATAGGCCGATCCCTGCCTGAACCCGTCGGCTGACCAGCTCGGGCTCCGGCTCTCCCTTTGGCGCGGGCAAACTCTTGGCGATCAGCGCTTGCGCCGCAGCTTTAGCCTTGGCTTCGTCAAGCTGGGTTTCGAATGTAATGGCGCGATCGACCTGCGGCTCGCCAACGATCTTTAGAAAGCTGAAGCACAGCAATCCCGCGACGATGCCGATCAGGATCCCGCGCAGCAGCAGCATCCCCACCATGGCGAAAGCTTTCGCCTAATGGCAAGGGAAACCAAGCAGATGACGTCCGTCGTGAACAAACTCGTGCACATACATTCCAGGGAAGATCGAGGTTGCACCTTCTTCGGCGCCAACGAAATAGACCGCAAGCATCAACAGCAGGCCGCCCAGGATTGCCCACGGCAATACGTTGCGAAGTGGGAAGGCGGCGGGCCGGGTAGCGGGGGCTAATGGGGTGGTGGTCATCGCTGGAACTCCTGGGATTTCGCGTCCCGTTAGAGGTCTATCGGATCGAAGGGGGGTCTGACTCTCGGCCCGGTGCCTAAATCCCCGAGCCGATTACAGTGGCGCGACCGTGCCGGGCTTGCACCGGCTTCCACACCTCGTATCGATCGATTGGACGATAGAGAGCGAGTTCGAACGATGTCAAGCACGACGGCGCCATGGCCGGATTGCGCAATCATCGAAACTGCTGATCTTCGCAGGTTCATGATTGGTCCCGAAACAACACATCGTTGAACCGGCACCAGCTCGCGACGCCCTGCTCCGCCGCGCACCGCCGCGGGGCCGCGCGGGCCGCAAATTCCCCGCCTTAGCTACGGGCCCGAGCCCGCCGGCGGGCGGCCACCATTTCGAGACAGCGTCGGCAGGGCCAGGGCGGCATCGGGGCGACACCGACCCGGCCGTGCCGGGAAGCGGCTAGATCAATGCCCCAGCCTGCAAACACAAGCGCCACATACCGTGTCGACAGCACTGCGACGAGCGCCCCGGCCATCACGTCGCTCGGATAATGTGCACCGACCACGATCCTGCTTCCGGCGACGATCGCCGCCGCCAAGATGTAGAACAGCAGATGCTGCGGCCACAGCCACCATAGGGCGCCGAATAGCGCCACGATCGTGGCGGTGTGGCCCGATGGGAACGACCAGTGATCGGGGCGCCAGCTAAGCCAGGTAAATCCGTAGAGATCCAACTGGAACAGCAGCTTCGGGCGCAGCCGACCAAAGCCGATTTTCATGACGTCGACGACCAGGCCCGACGCCGCGATCGACGCAAACAGAAAGGCTGGTATAGCCGACAGCGCTCGCATCGGCTCGACGACCGGGCGCAACCGCGGCAGTTCACCGCCCCAGTGCAGCCCGGCAAAGGCCAGGCCAAAGAGAAGGAGCCAGCCCCAGGCCTCGCCGAGCCGCCCGATCAGCTCGAACACAGCATGGAGATCAGCGTCGCGCGTATGCAGGAAAAGGGCGAGCGACCGATCGACGCTCTCGATCGAAACCGCGACGAGGATCGTGGTGGCAGCGACCGCCGTGCCGATGCGCACGCCCGACGATCTCCAGCTTTGGCGTCCGAACCGCCATGCCCGCGCGCTGCCGCGCCCGATCTCGCGATAAAGCTGCAACAGCGAGGGCGCAGCAAGCCCATCCCGCTCAACGATCCACCAATAGAGCAGCGCCGTTGTGCCGAAGACCAGCAGGCCGGCAAAGACGATATCCGACAGGAAGTGGGCGCCCTGGGCGATGCGGACGAGGCCGACCACTCCGCCAAAGGCCAATGCCGCGCCGATACCGCGACGGCGCCGGGGCCCGGGCGGCAACAGGAAGGCAAAGGCGACGAGGGAAAAGCCGAGCGCGGCGTGACCCGAAACAAAGGAGCAGTTGCGCGCACATTCGGCTGCTGGCAGCGGCGCCGGAGTGAACGCGCGGGACCCGCCGAATGCCTCGATCTGCACCGGGCGTGCGCGCCCCCAATGATCCTTCAGGACGGTGTTAGCGAGAAGTCCCGGACCAAGTGCAATTGAGAAAGCGACGAACAGCAAAGCTTTCCGGTCGAACCGCCACAGCGGCCGGCGGACAAGAAAGAGCCAGATCGCAGCCCCGGCGGTAACCAGAATGATGCCCCAGGCGACCCAGGGAACCGCGCGATAGACCAGGATTACCGGCGGCCAATTCGCCATCACGAAGCCGCGGCCGCGAGCATAGAACAGGCCGCTGACCCACAGGTCGAGTTGCGGCAGCAGCAGAAACAACACCAGCGCCGCAGCGAAGATCACGGCATAGATCGCCACCCCCCTCATGCGCGCTCCCGCTGATCCAAGCGGCTCAAAACCAGCGCGCGCAATGCCGCCCCGGCGCGCGCCGTATCGTCCGGAACCGGATAAGACCATTCTTCAATTCTGCCGGCAAAGGCGCGGATAATGCCGGCGTTACGCATGATCTGGTGAAAGCGGGCGAATTTGGCGTTGCCGCCGTCGAGGTCGAGGATATGGATGGGTTTGCCGGTTGCCGCGGCCTCGCTGATCATCGATACCGAATCGGCCGTCACCAAAAAGGCGTCGGCGAGGGCGAGATAAGCGAAGTACGGGTTCTCTCCGCCGCCGTCCCAGATTTCGGCGGGCAAGCCTGCCAGGCGCTTTTGCAACAGCGCCACCCCCTGGAACCCAGTCCGCCGCGACGGCGTCACCAGGGCCGAGCCGCCGCGCTCCCGCAGAATCGCGGCGACTGCCGTCGGCGATTTCCTCGACGCGGCGAAGGGTCAGGCGATAGGCCTTGTTACTGCCGCCGATCAGGACCGTAAGGATCGGCCGCGGCATCGCCGCAAGTCCCGGAAAGCGGCCCCGCTCGGCCGCCAGCCTGGCTGGCGTCACCCGATGGACCGCGCCCCGCGTCACCACTACCCTTGGCCCGCGAAGCCGGTCGTGCTCGGGCACGATCGAGAGGTCGAATTCGCCGCGGCCGATCCCGGGGTCCTGGATCTGCGCTGTCACGGTATGCCCGCCGCTCGCGCGCCGGATCGCCAATGCCGGCATCGCCGCATTGCGCCCGCAAGCGATCACGAAGTCGGGCCAGGGCGGCTCCAAGCGAGCACCGGTACCGCCCGGCGCATCGAGTGGCGCGGGCCACAGCAGCGGCGGCAGACAGGTCCACGGAAACCGGATCTCGAGCCGCTTTTCGACAAAAGCAAAACCGGCAGCTTCGGCGAGGCCGACCGCCTGGCTCGCCATCCCCGCTTTGCCGTCGTGCAATACCCAGCCGAACGGATCGAATCGCCATGGCGGGGTTTACGGAAATGGCCCGATCTGCGGCAAGGCGTGGTCGGCCACCGCAACAAAATTGCGCAGGCGACCAGCCTTTTCTATGATCCGGCAAATCGGCGAAAGAGGATCGGATGCGGCGGATAAAGCTGGACCGGATCGACCGCCGGATCTTGCGCAACCTGCAGGCGGACGGGCGCATGACCAATGTCGAGCTGTCCCGCCGCGCCGGCATCTCGGCGCCGCCCTGCCTGCGCCGGGTTCGCGCCCTCGAAGAAGCCGGGATCATCCGCGGCTATCATGCCGATCTGGCGCCCGAGGCGCTGGGCTATGGCGTGACCGTCTTTGCCCAAGTCGGATTGGCGAGCCAGGCGGAAGCCGATCTCAAGGCCTTCGAGCAGCTGGTCGCCACCTGGCCCGAGGTGCGCGAGGCGCACATGCTGACCGGAGAAGCCGATTTCCTCCTGAAGATCGTCGCCGCCGATTGGGACAGCTATCAACGGTTCCTGAGCGCCAAGCTGACCTCGGCGCCCAATGTCAGCCATGTAAAATCGGCGCTGACCCTGCGCGTATCAAAGGACGAGCCGGGCATCCCGATCGCCGACCAACCCCCCTTTGCCGCCGCGAAATCGCCGAGAGCTGACCGACCGGCCGCTCGATCGATGCCCAACGGACCCCAGTCCGCCCTGTCGCGGCTGCAGCAATTCCTGAAGCTCGAATCGGCCGGCGGCAATCGTGCTGTGCGCCGCCGCCGTCCTTGCCCTGATCCTGGCGAACTCGCCGCTGGGTCCGCTCTACACCCGGCTCTTGGATGTTCCGCTGGCGTTTCAGCTCGGCGGCCTGTCGTCAAAAAGCCGCTGCTGCTGTGGGTCGATGACGGGCTGATGGCGGTGTTCTTCATGCTCGTCGGGCTCGAGGTCAAGCGCGAGATCGTCGAAGGCGGGCTGTCGCGACCGTCCCAGCGCCGTACTGCCGGTAATCGCGGCACTGGGCGGCATGGCCGCCCCGGCGCTGATTTACCTGTTGTGCAATTGGGGCGACGCCGCAGGCGCTGCGCGGCTGGGCGATCCCGACCGCGACCGATATCGCCTTTGCGCTGGGCGTGTTGGCGCTGCTGGGTCCGCGGGTTCCGGCCTCGCTCAAGCTCTTCCTGCTCGCCGTCGCGATCATCGACGATCTCGGCGCCATCCTGATCATCGCCGCCTTTTACACGGCCGAGCTGTCGATGACCGCTCTTGCGCTCGGCCGGCGCCGCGGTTGCCGTGCTGATCGCGCTCAATCTGGCCGGAGTGACGCCGCCGCGCCCTCTACATGCTGACCGGCGTGCTCCTGTGGGTCTGTGTTCTGAAATCGGGCGTCCATGCGACGCTCGCGGGCGTCATCGTCGGCTTGGCGATACCGTTGCGGGCGCGCGACGGCTCCTCGCCGCTGACTGAGCCTGGAGCACGATCTGCATCCTTGGGTGGCGTTCGGCGTGCTGCCGCTCTTTGCCTTCGCCAATGCCGGCGTGCGGCTTGCCGGGATCGCTCCGGCGGATCTTGCTCGACCCGATCCAGCTCGGGATCGCGCTTGGCCTGTTTCTCGGCAAGCAGCTCGGCATCGCCGGATCGATCTGGATGGCGGTCCGCTGCGGCCTCGGCGCGCTTCCCGAAGGGGCCGATTGGCGGCAGATCTACGGCCTGGCTCTGCTGACCGGCATTGGCTTTACGATGAGCCTGTTTATCGGCACCCTCGCCTTTCCCAGCCGAGGGCTACGACGTCGACGTCCGGATCGCCGGTCCTGCTCGCTTCGCTGCTTTCCGCGGTTTGCGGCTATCTCGTCCTGCGGACCGCGTCGCGCACCGGTCAGCCGAAATCGACGGTGACGACCTCGTAGGATTTGGCGCCGCGCGGGGTCGTGACCTCGACGCTGTCGCCCTTGCCCTTGCCGATCAGCGCGCGCGCCAAGGGCGAGGTCACCGACAGCCGGCCGCGGCTGATGTCGGCCTCGTCCTCGCCGACGATCTGAAAGGTCTGCTCCTCGTCGCTTTCCTCGTCGGCGAGCGTGACCCGCGCGCCGAATTTGATCACCGAGCCCGAAAGCTTGGAGACGTCGATGACCTCGGCGCGGGCGACCTTGTCTTCGAGCTCCATGACCCGGCCCTCGATAAAGCTCTGGCGGTCGCGCGCCGCGTGATATTCGGCGTTCTCCGCAAGATCGCCGTGCTCGCGAGCCTCGGCGATGGCGCGGATGATGGCCGGCCGTTCGACGGATTTCAGCTGCTTCAGCTCCTCGCGAAGCCGATTGTACCCGTCGGCCGTCATCGGAATCTTGTTCATCGAAGACGGGTTCGCATCCTGTTGTCGAAAGTGGCGGAGAGCGCCGCCGCGAGGCAATCAAAAGTAAGACTGCAACGGCGCAACTTCAAGGCTCCCGGCACGCAACGCGGCAATCGCCTGGACCGCCGCCCGGGCTCCGGCGACGGTCGTGTAATAGGGGATCGCGTGGGTCAGCGCCGTGCGCCTCAGGCTGAAGCTGTCGGCGATCGCCTGGCTGCCCTCGGTCGTGTTGAACACCAGCTGCACCCCGCCGTTCAGCATGTGGTCGACAATATGCGGGCGCCCGTCGCGCACCTTGTTGACCCGCGTGACCGGCAGCCCGTCGGCGAGCAGGGCGTCGGCGGTGCCCTGCGGTCGCGATCAGCGCAAAGCCCATCTCGACGAGCCGGCGGCATGGCTCGACCAGCGCCTGCTTGTCGTGGTCGCGCACCGAGACGAAGACGCAGCCTTCGAGCGGCAGGCTGGTGCCGCTGGCGAGCTGCGATTTGGCGAAGGCGCGCCCGAAATCGGCGTCGAGCCCCATCACCTCGCCGGTCGATTTCATCTCCGGGCCGAGGATCAGATCGACCCCCGGGAAGCGGGCGAACGGAAAGACCGCCTCCTTGACCGCGACATGCGCCGCCGCCGTCGGAGCGCCGGACTGGCCGCCGCAATCGGCGAGCCGCTCGCCGGCCATCACCCGCGCCGCGATCTTGGCGATCGGCACGCCGGTCGCCTTGGCGACAAACGGAACCGTGCGCGAGGCGCGCGGATTGACCTCGAGCACGTAGATCTCGCCGTCCTTGACCGCGAACTGCACGTTCATCAGCCCGACGACGCCGAGCGCCCGGGCGAGAGCCACGGTCTGCCGCTCGATTTCGGCGATCGTCGCCGGCGTCAGGCTGTAGGGCGGCAGCGAGCAGGCGCTGTCGCCCGAATGGATGCCGGCCTCCTCGATATGCTCCATGATGCCGGCGATTTCGACCTCGCCGCCGTCGGCGACGGCGTCGACATCGACCTCGATCGCATCTTGCAGATAGCGGTCGATCAGCACCGGGCTCGTCCCCGAGGCGCTGACCGCATGGCGCATGTAGCGGTCGAGCCCGGCGGCGTCGTGGACGATCTCCATCGCCCGGCCGCCCAGCACATAGGACGGGCGGATCACCACCGGATAGCCGATGCGCAGCGCGACCGCCTCGGCCTCGTCGGCCGAATGGGCGGTGCCGTTCTCCGGCTGGCGCAGGCCGAGCCGGGTCAGCAGCCCCTGAAAGCGCCGCCGGTCCTCGGCCAGATCGATCGCGTCGGGCGAGGTGCCGAGGATCGGGATCTGCTCGCGCTCGAGCGCCGCGGCGAGCTTTAGCGGGGTCTGGCCGCCGAACTGCACGATGACGCCGAGCAAGGTCCCGCGCTGCTGCTCGACGCGCACGATCTCGACCACGTCCTCGGCGGTCAGCGGCTCGAAATAGAGCCGATCGGAGGTGTCGTAATCGGTCGAGACGGTCTCCGGGTTGCAGTTGACCATGATCGTCTCGATGCCGGCCTCGGACAGGCTGTAGGCGGCATGGACGCAGCAATAATCGAATTCGATCCCCTGGCCGATCCGGTTCGGCCCGCCGCCGAGGATCACGACCTTCCGGCGCTCGCTCGGATCGGCCTCGCATTCGGGCTCGTCGAACCCGTCGCCCTCGTAGCAGGAATAGAGATACGGGGTCAGCGACGGGAACTCGGCGGCGCAGGTGTCGATCCGCTTGTAGACCGGGCGCAGGTCGAGCGCCGCGGCGTCGGGCCGAGACCGTCTCCTCGTCGAGCCCGGCGAGCTTGGCCAGCCGCGCGTCGGAAAAGCCCATCTGCTTCAGCCGCAACAAGCCGGTGCGGTCGCACGGGCAGCCCGTCTCGCCGCACCCGCTCCTCGACCTCGACGATCTCGCCGATGCGCTCGAGAAACCACGGCTCGAAACTGGCAGGCGGCATGGATTTCGGCGGTCGACAGCCCGTGCCGATAGGCCTGCGCGATCAGCAGCAGCCGGTCGGGCGAGGGTCTGGCGAGCGCCGCCTTGACCGCGTCCTTGCCGGCGCTCTCGACGCCTTCGATCGCGACCTCGTCAAAGCCGCGTGAGCCCGGTTTCCATCGAGCGCAGCGCCTTCTGCACCGATTCGGCAAAGCTGCGCCCGATCGCCATCGCCTCGCCGACCGATTTCATCGAGGTCGTCAGCAGCGGCTCGGTCCCCGGAAACTTCTCGAAGGTGAACCGCGGCATCTTGGTGACGATGTAGTCGATCGTCGGCTCGAACGAGGCCGGGGTGATGCGGGTGATCTCGTTGTCGAGCTCGTCGAGGGTGTAGCCGACGGCGAGCTTGGCCGCGACCTTGGCGATCGGAAAGCCGGTCGCTTTCGACGCCAATGCCGAGGAGCGCGACACCCGCGGGTTCATCTCGATGACGACGAGCCGGCCATCCTCGGGGTTGACCGCGAACTGCACGTTCGACCCGCCGGTGTCGACCCCGATCTCGCGCAAGACCGCGATCGCGGCGTTGCGCATCAGCTGGTATTCCTTGTCGGTCAGGGTCAGCGCCGGGGCGACGCAGACCGAATCGCCGGTGTGAACCCCCATCGGGTCGATATTCTCGATCGAGCAGACGATGATGCAATTGTCGGCGCGGTCGCGCACGACCTCCATCTCGTACTCTTTCCAGCCGAGGACCGATTCCTCGATCAGCACCTCGTGCGCCGGCGAGGCGCGCAGCCCGCCGCGCACGATCTCCTCGAATTCCTGCGCGTTGTAGGCGATGCCGCCGCCGGTGCCGCCGAGCGTGAACGAGGGCCGGATGATCGCCGGCAACCCGACCTCGTCGAGCGCCTCGAACGCCTCGTCGAGCGAGCGCACCAGCCGGCTCTGCGGGCGAGGCGAGGCCGATCCGGTCCATCGCCTGGCGGAACAGCTGGCGGTCTTCGGCCTTGGCGATCGCCTCCTCGGTGGCGCCGATCAGTTCGACCCCGTAGCGCTCGAGCACCCCGGAGCGGGCGAGCGCCATCGCGGTGTTGAGCGCCGTCTGCCCGCCCATCGTCGGCAACAGGGCGTCTCGGGCCCTGCCCGCTCGCGGGCGATGATCTGCTCGACCATCTCCGGCGTGATCGGCTCGATATAGGTGGCGTCGGCCAAATCGGGGTCGGTCATGATCGTCGCCGGGTTCGAATTGACCAGCACGATCCGGTAGCCCTCGGCCTTCAACGCCTTGCACGCCTGGGCGCCCGGAATAATCGAACTCGCAAGCTTGCCCGATGACGATCGGCCCGGCGCCGATGATCAGGATGCTGTCGATGTCCGTGCGCCTAGGCATTCGCCGCCATCAACGCGACGAACCGCTCGAACAGGTAATGGCTGTCCTGCGGGCCGGGGCTCGCCTCGGGATGGTGCTGCACCGAAAACACCGGCTTGCCGACGATCCGCAATCCCTCGTTGCTGTTGTCGAACAGCGAAAGATGGGTCGGCTCGACCCCGCCCGGCAGGCTATCGGGATCGACGACAAAGCCGTGGTTCTGGCTGGTGATCTCGACCTTGCCGGTCAACAGATCCTTGACCGGATGGTTGGCGCCGCGATGGCCGCGCGCCATCTTGCGCGGTGCGCCCGCCGAGCGCCAACGCCATCAGCTGGTGGCCAAGGCAGATGCCGAAGATCGGCTTGCCCGAATCGATCAACTCGCGCAACACCGGCACCGCATAGAGGCCGGTCGCCGCCGGGTCGCCCGGCCCGTTCGACAAAAAAATGCCGTCGGGCCGATGGCGCAGGATGTCCTCGGCCGAGGCGGTAGCGGGGACCACGGTGACCCGGCAACCGTGCTGGGCGAGCATGCGCAAGATGTTGCGCTTGGCGCCGTAATCGACCGCGACGACATGGTGGCGCGGATTGCGCTGCCGGCCGTAGCCGCGCTCGCGCTCCCAGCCGGTCTCGTCCCATTGGTAGGTCTGGCGGCAAGTGACCTCGCTGGCCAGATCCATCCCTTCGAGACCGGGCCAAGCCGCAGCGCATGCCGATGCAGCGACGCAATGTCGAGCGGCCGTTGCGGATCGTAGGCGATGACGCCGTTGGGCGGTCCCCGATCGCGGATCAGCCGGGTCAGCCGCCGCGTATCGACGCCCGAAATCCCGATCAGCCCGTGCGATTCGAGCCAGGCATCGAGCGGCGTGGTGGCGCGCCAGTTGGCCGGCCCGGTGACCTTGCTGTGGACGACGAGCCCGCGCGCGGCTGGCGTGGTGGTTTCGATATCTTCGGGGTTCGTTCCCGACATTACCGATATGCGGAAAGGTGAAGGTAATGATCTGCGCCGCATAAGAGGGATCGGTCAGGATCTCCTGGTAGCCGGTCATCGCGGTGTTAAAGCAGACCTCGCCGACCGCCGCGCCGCGGGCCCCTAACCCGCTGCCCCAAAACACCGTGCCGTCCGCGAGGACCAGCGCGGCGTTGCAGTCGGGCGGTTGCAGCGACGGGTCGCGCATTTGGAAAAATCCGGTGGACAAACCGCACGCCGCCCGGTCCGGCGACGGGCGCATTGCGGAACACTCGAAAAATATGCCGGTCGACCCCGCGAGGTCAACCCTTGTCCTGCTCCGAACCCCACGTCGTTTCAAATACTTAGTCTTCGACGCGCCGAATTGCCGCGAAGCGCGAAACGAGATAGGCTGAATTTCTCAGCCAAGGGGAGCGGGGCGATGCTGCGTCAGGCCTTCACCGACCGGCTCAAACAGGCGATGAAGGCGAGGGATGCGCGCACCGTCTCGACCGTGCGGCTGATATTGGCCGGGCTCAAGGAGCGCGACGTCGCCGCCCGCGCCGAGGGCAATGTCGACGGCCTCGCCGAGCCCGAAATCGCGCGGATGCTGCAGAGCGATGATCAAGCAGCGCCGCGAATTGATCGTGCTTTACGAGCAAGGCAAGCGCGCCGATCTGGCGCAGCAGGAGCGCGACGAGATCGCGCGTCATCGAGAGCTTTCTTGCCGCAGCAGATGAGCGAGGACGAGATCGCGGCGGCGGCGCAGGCTGCGATTGCCGAGACCGGCGCCGCCGGCATCAAGGATATGGGCAAGGTCATGGCGGCCCTGCGCGAGCGTCATGCCGGCTCGATGGATTTCAGCCGCGCCGGGCCGATCGTCAAACGGCTTGTTGGGCTGAGACGGGTTCGTGGCGGCGATGGGGCACATGGCGCAGCGCGGCGCGGCGGGTTTTTCGCCGTCGCGTTCGGCGGCAGCGGGTTGAAATCGGCCGAGCCATGGCGTTTCCGCCGGGCTTTCTCGACGAATTGCGCGGCCGGATTTCGCTGTCGGGCCTGGTCGGCCGCCGGGTCAAGCTCACCCGGCGCGGGCGCGAGCATGCCGGGCTCTGCCCGTTTCATCACGAAAAAACGCCGTCCTTCTACGTCGTCGAGGACAAAAATTTTTTCCACTGCTTCGGATGCGGCGCGCATGGCGACGCGATCGGTTTTGTCATGCGCGCCGACAACCTCGATTTCCTCGAAGCGGTCGAAAAACTGGCCGGCGAAGCCGGGCTCGCGGTCCCGCAGGCCACGCCGGAGGAGCGCGAAAAGGCGCAGCGGCAGAAGACGCTGCTCGAAACTCTCGAAGCCGCCGCCGCCTTTTACGAGGCCCGTTTGTGGGCGCCGGCCGGCAGCCGCGCCGCGCGACTATCTGCAAGCGCGCGGGCTCGACCCCGAGACGATCCGCCGCTTTCGCCTCGGCTGGGCGTCCGGAGGACCGGCAGGCGCTGCGCCGCGCTCTCGCCGGCGATTTTCCCGAGCCGCTGCTGGTCGAAGCCGGGCTGCTGCATCGACCCGAAGAGGGCGAGCCGTTCGACTATTTCCGCGGCCGGGTCATGTTTCCGATCGGCGACCGCGCCGGCCGGGTCATCGCCTTTGGCGGCCGGGTGATCGGCGACGGCCAGCCCAAATACCTGAATTCGCCCGACAGCCCGGTCTTCGAGAAAGGGCGCGTGCTCTACGGCTGGTCGGCGGCGCGAGCGGCCGCCGGGGATCGCGCGCGACGCGATCGTCACCGAAGGCTATATGGACGTGATCGCGCTGCATCGCGCCGGCTTTACCTCGGCCGTGGCGCCGCTCGGGACGGCGCTGACCGAATTCCAGTTGCAGGAGTTGTGGCGGCTCGGGCCCGAGCCGATCCTGTGCTTCGACGGCGACGCCGCCGGCCAGCGCGCCGCGCGCGCGCGCCTGCGCCGCGCATTGCCGTTGCTGCAGCCGGGCTACAGCCTGCGGTTTGCCGGCTTGCCGCCGGGCGAAGACCCGGACTCGCTGATCCGCCACGCCGGCGGCGTTGCCTTCGAAGAGGTCGCTGCACGCCGCGCGCCGCTGGCGGCGATGCTATGGGAGATCGAGCTGCCGGAGCTCAGCCATCGGACACGCCCGAGCGTCGCGCCGATCTCGGAGCGTCGGCTGGTCGAAGACATCGCGCTGATATCCGATACAGACCGTCCGCAGCGAATATCGAGCGCTTTGCTGAACGTCAAATTTCGCGAGGCGACATGGGGAGCGAAGGCCGACCGCAAGCAGCGCGATCCGCAAGCCAGGCGATCGGCTTGGTTCGTCGAGGGGCCGCGCGCCGCCGCCGCGCTCGCCGGCGCGCGTGCAGCGCGAAATCCTGTTCCGCATCCTGCTCCAGCTTCCCGGCTTTGATCGACGAGGTTGCCGAGGAATTTGCCGCGCTCGACATCCCCGAGGCGGAGCTTGACAAGCTTCGCCGCGAGATTTTAGAGATCGAGGCTTTGCGGCCGGGGCTTGACGCTTCGGCGCTTCGGCAACACCTTCTGCTGAACGGGTTTGCGGCGACCGTGGATGCGCTTCTCTCGCCTTCGGTCGACTCGGGCTTTCTGGTCCGGCGCTCGGATTTGCGTACGGCGCGCAACGAATGGGCTCATGTGATCGGAATGCTGATGGGAGGTCACCGGTCGGCCTTGGCCGAAGCCAGCAATCACCTGATCGATGATGTCTTGCGGCGAGCTGGGATCGCTTCCTGGCGGCCAGGGAGCGGGTGTTGCGCGAGGTTCGGCTCGATGACGATCCGGTCTGACACCATGTCCGACCCGACCGCGGATCGTCGTCGGCAAACCCGCATCGTGGAATATTTTGCGCGTCCATCTGGCGGGACCGGTTCGAAACCTGTTTAGGGATGGTGGCATGGCGAGCAAAGCGGCGAACACGGCTGAAGCGACGGAAACCCGCGAGGAGGCCGCCGAGGCGCCTCTGCTCGATACCGTTGCCGCGGCAATCAAAAAGATGCTGGCCCGCGGCCGGGAGCGCGGATATGTCACCTATGACGAGCTGAACGCGGCGCTGCCGCCTGATCAGGTGTCCTCGGAGCAGATCGAGGACACGATGACGATGCTGTCCGAGCTCGGGGTCAACGTAATCGAGAGCGAGGAAAGCGAGGAGCCGGCCGCCGCCGAAGCCGAGGAGGCCGACGGCGAGGTCCGCGGCAATCTCGACGACGACGACATCGGCCGCACCGATGATCCGGTGCGCATGTATCTGCGCGAAATGGGATCGGTCGAATTGCTGTCGCGCGAGGGCGAGATCGCGATCGCCAAGCGGATCGAGGCCGGGCGCGAGATGATGATCGGCGGCATCTGCGAAAACCCGCTGACGATCCGCGCGATCATCGGCTGGCGCGACGCTCTGAACGAAGGCAAGATGCTGCTGCGCGACATTATCGATCTCGACGCCACCTATGGCAGCGGCGGGTTCGAGCAGGTCGGCCCGCCGTGGCGTTGGCGATACCTGGCGATCGGCGGCTGAGCCCGACGGTGGGCGCGCCCGAGGCATGGCCGCGCCGAGGTGGGGCCGAGGCCGAGGGCGAACGGCGCCGAGGCCGAAGCCGAACTTGTCGAGATCGAGCCTGAACTCGCCGCCGAAGAAGGCGAGGGTGAGGAAAGCTCGATCTCGCTCGCGGCGATGGAAGCGCAGCTGAAGCCCGAGCGTGCTCGCGACCTTCGACGCGATCGCCGAATCGCACAAAAAGCTGCATCGGCTTCAGGAGCAGCGCATCAACGCCATGCTCAAAGGCGAGCCGCTGCCCAAAGTGACCGAGCGCCGCTACGAGAAGCTCAAGAGCAAGGTGATCGAGGACGTCAAGCGCATCCGGCTTAACAACGCTCGCATCGAGCACCTGGTCGAGCAGCTCTATGACGTCAACCGCCGGCTCGTCGCCGATGAAGGCCGGCTGCTGCGGCTGGCGGAGAATGCCGGGGTCAAGCGGGCCGATTTCCTGCGCGAATATTTCGGCAACGAGCTGTCCGGCGATTGGCTCGAACGGGTCGCGGCGCTGCCCAGCCGCGGTTGGCCGCGGCTGGTCGAAAAGCACCAGTCGGAGGCGGCGCGGCTTGCGCACACAGATCGCCCAGATCGCGCTCCGAAGCAAAGTTGCCGATCGCCGAGTTCCGCCGCATCGTGCAGACCGTGCAGCGCGGCGAGCGCGAGGCCGGCCGCGCGAAAAAGGAGATGGTCGAGGCCAATCTGCGGCTCGTCATCTCGATCGCCAAAAAATACACCAACCGCGGGCTGCAGTTTCTCGACCTGATCCAGGAAGGCAATATCGGCCTGATGAAGGCGGTCGACAAATTCGAGTACCGCCGCGGCTACAAATTCTCGACCTATGCGACCTGGTGGATCCGCCAGGCGATCACCCGCTCGATCGCCGATCAGGCGCGCACGATCCGCATCCCGGTGCACATGATCGAGACGATCAACAAGCTGGTGCGCACCTCGCGGCAGATGCTGCACGAGATCGGCCGCGAGCCGACCCCCGAGGAGCTCGCCGAAAAGCTGGCGATGCCGCTCGAAAAAGTGCGCAAGGTCCTGAAGATCGCCAAGGAGCCGATCAGCCTCGAAACCCCGATCGGCGACGAGGAGGATTCGCATCTCGGCGACTTCATCGAGGACAAGAACGCGGTGTTGCCGCTCGATGCCGCGATCCAGGCCAATCTGCGCGAGACGACGACGCGGGTGCTCGCCTCGCTGACCGCGCGCGAGGAGCGCGTGCTGCGCATGCGCTTTCGGCATCGGCATGAACACCGACCACACCCTCGAAGAGGTCGGCCAGCAATTCTCGGTCACCCGCGAGCGCATCCGCCAGATCGAGGCCAAGGCGCTGCGCAAGCTCAAGCATCCGAGCCGCTCGCGCAAATTGCGCAGCTTTCTCGACACCTGAAGCCCTGCTTACCGATTTTTGCTTGCGTCCAATGTAAATCCGCTTCTTGTCATGGCCGGGCTGGACCCGGCCATCCACGCGCAACCGGCGAATGCATCTCCGGGTCCTTCGTGGATGCCCGGAATAAATCCGGGCATGACGGGTCAACAGGGGGCCCGTAGTTCAGCTGGTTAGAACACGCCGCTCATAACGGTGGAGTCGCAGGTTCGAATCCTGCCGGGCCTACCAACTTCGAGGCGCATTAGATCACACGGTTCAGGTGGTAGTCTGGCGTGGATCGCTCTCCAACGCCCGTCCGTGCGTCGTTACGACACTTGTTCGAGCTCGCGGGTGCGGGTCGATTGCGCGGCGGCGAGGTGGTCCTTGGCCAAGCACCGTGTAGACCGCGGGCAAGACGAACAGCGTGAACAAAGTCCCGATCGACATGCCGGCGACGACAACGACGCCGATCGAAAAACGGCTCGCCGCCCCCGCTCCGCTCGCGGTCAACAGCGGCATTAGGCCGACGACCATCGCCGCCGTCGTCATCAGGATCGGCCGCAACCGCACCCGCGCGGCCTGCTCGATCGCGCGCCGGCGGTCGAGTTTGTCGCTGACCTGCAATTCGTTGGCGAAGGCGACCATCAGAATGCCGTGCTTGCTGATCAGCCCGATCAAAGTGACGAGCCCGACCTGGGTATAAATGTTCATCGTCGCCAGGCCGAAGAACAGCGGCATCATCGCCCCGCAGATCGACATCGGCACGCTGACCAGGATCACCAGCGGATCGCGCAGGCTCTCGAACAGCGCCGCCAGCACCAGAAAAATAATGATCAGCGCAAAGATGAAGGTGACCGCCAGCTGATTGCCCTCGCGCACATAGAGCCGGGTATCCGACAAATAGTCGTGGCTGAAGCCGGCCGGCAGATTCTTCACCTGGTTTTCGAGGAAATCGACCGCCTGACCGGTCGTCACCCCCGGCATCGGCACCGCTTGGAAGGTTGCGGAATTCAGCTGATTATATTGGGTCAGCGCGTTGGGTTCGGTGCCCATCTCAAGGGTAACGAGATTGGACAGCGGCACCGGCTGCCCGGCAGCGGATTTGACGTAATAGCGCGTCAAGGTCTCCTGGCTCGAGGCGGTCGGCGCGCGGCACCTGCGGAATCACCTCGTAGGAGCGGCCGCCGAGATTGAAGCGATTGACATAGTTCTCGCCAACCAGCAGCGCCAGCGTGTCGCCGATCGATTGCATCTTGATCCCGAGCTCGTTGGCCTTCGAGCGGTCGATGTTGACGTGGATCACCGGCTGGTTGAAGTCGAGGTCGCTGTCGACGACGATGAACATGCCGCTCTTGCGCGCCGCAGCCTTGATCTTCTCCATTTGCAGATAGATCGATTTATAGTCGGCCGGCGAGTAGATCACCATTTGGATCGGCAATCCGCCGATCGTCGCCGGTAATGGCGGCAAGTTGAAGACAAAGGCGCGCAGCCCCTCGACGGCGTTGACCTTTTGCTGAACCAGTGGCTTCAATTGTTGGACGAGCGGGTCCGCTCGTCCCAGGGCTTCAGAATCACCCCGGCGATGCCCTGGTTCGGCCCGAACCGGCCGTTGACGATAAAACGCAGATAAGTCTCGGGAAAGGAGGCCAAGGCCTTGTCGAGCTTGGCGTCATAGGAATCCGCGTAATCGAGATTGGAGTATTGCGGCGACTTGGTCAGCGCGAACAGCACGCCCTGGTCCTCCTCGGGGGCGAGCTCGGATTTGGTGTTCGAATACATGAAAACGATACTGACGAGAACGGCGGCGCCAAACAGAGCGGTGACCGGGCGGTAGTCGAGCGAGCGTTCGAGACGACGGCCATACCAATCCGCCAGCCGCGAAAACAGGCTGTCGATTACCCGCACAAAGCGCCCGTGGAGCATCTCGCGGCTCAACAGCAGCGAGCACATCATCGGCGACAACGTCACCGCGACGACGCCCGAGATAATGACCGCACCGGCCAAAGTGAAGGCGAATTCGCGAAACAGGGCGCCGGTGACGCCGCCGAGAAAACCGATCGGGGCATAAACGGCGGCCAAGGTCAGGGTCATCGAGATGACCGGGTTGGCAATCTCGCGGGCGCCGATCAGCGCCGCCTGCGCCGGGGTGCGGCCTTGCTCGATGTGGCGGTAGACGTTTTCGACAACGACGATCGCGTCGTCGACGACGAGCCCGATCGCCAGCACCATCGCCAGCAACGTCAACAGGTTCAGGCTGAACCCTAGCGCCGCCATGATCATGCCGGCGCCGATCAGGGACAGCGGGATCGTGACGATCGGGATTACCACCGAGCGCAGGCTGCCGAGGAACAGGAAGATGACTACGACAACGATGATGACGGCGGAGCCGAGCGAGGTCTCGACCTCGTCGATCGAGGCCTGGATGAATTTGGTCGAATTCGTAGGCGACCTGCATCTCCATCGATGGCGGCAGGTTGCGCTGGAGCTCGGGCATCAGCGCGCGCACGCCCTTGACCAGGGTAAGCGGGTTGCCCGACGGGGTCGCCTGGATGCCGATGAACACGGCGTGTTGGCCGTTCATCGCGACACTCGATGTCCAGCTCTGCGCCGAGAGATCGACGGAGGCGATGTCTCCCATCCGCACCAGCGCGCCGCTCTTGGCCTTGACCACCATGTTCTTGAACTGCGCGACATCGGTCAGCCCGGTGTTGGCGCTGACGTTGGTGACCGTGAAATAGCCCTTCGCCTGACCAGGCGCCGATTGGTAGTTATTGGCCTGGATCGCAGCGGCGACATCATCGGCAGAGATCCCGCGCGCCGCCATTCGAGCCGGATCGAGCCACAGCCGCATCGCAAACGTCTGGCCTCCCAGAATATCCGCCGAGGCCACGCCATCGACCGTGTCGAACAATGGCTGGACCACTCGTGTCAAATAATCCGAAATTGCTGCACTCGATATCTCATTGCTCGAAAAGCCGATATACATGACCGCTGTGGTCTGTCCTGTCGCCTTGACGATAATCGGGTCCTGCGAACCGGTCGGCAGCAGGTATTTGACCTGCTGAACTTTAGCCATGACTTCGGTCAACGCCTTGTCTGGGTCGAAGTTGAGCAGGATATAGGCGGTGATCGTGCTGGTGCCCTGAACCGACGAGGAAGTCAGGTAGTCGATCCCCTCCGCCGTAGCCACCGCCTGGGCGATCGGCGTCGTAATAAAGCCCTGCATCAGATTGGGAGAGGCGCCGGGATATAGTGTCGTAATCGTGATCGTCGTGTTGGACAGTTTGGGATATTGCCGGATCGGCAGTCCCAGCATCGCGCGCAGCCCGATCAGCAAGATTAGCAGGCTGACGACCAGCGCCAGCACCGGCCTGCGTATGAAGATGTCGGTGAAAGACATCGTCGTATCGCGCTGGGCGTCAGTTCAGGGTGGGATGCTCTGGCGGCTGCGGCGGCGGCGAGCCGGTGACCGCGACCTGCACGCCGTTCTGCAGCTTGACTTGGCCCGCGGCCACGACCTGCTCACCGGGCTTCAGCCCACTGAGAATCGCCACCTTGTCGTCCCAGCGTGCTCCGGTCTTGACCGGTGTGCGCACCGCCTTAAGGATCGGATTGCCTTTGGCATCCTTGCCGTCCTCGTGAATCACATACACGCTGTCACCATAAAGCGTGTACTCGACGGCGGTCTCGGGCACGACAATCGTATCGGGCTGCGGCGGCAGCACGACTGCGGCATCCACGAACATTCCCGGCAACAGCGCATCATCCGGGTTGGGCATCGTCGCCTGGACCTCGATCGTCCGCGTATCGGGGCTGAGCTGCGGCTCGATCGTCGTGATCTTGGCGACGAACTTGCCGGCCCGGATAGGCGTCGGAGGTGACGTTGACCCGCTGCCCGACCGAGATCTCCGGGCGCTGCTGCGACGGCAAGGTGAAATTCACATAGAGCATCGACAGATCGGTCAAGGTCACGATCGGCGCGCCGGGGTTCAGATATTGGCCAAGATCAATCTGGCGAATGCCGAGTTGACCGCTAAACGGGGCTCGGATCAGTTTTTGCGCGATGACCGCCTGGGTCTTTTGGATCAAGGCATTCATCTGCGCGAGCTGGCTTTGGTTCTCGTCGACGGTCTCCTGCGGGGTGAACTGACGTTTGACCAGTTGGTCGGAGCGCGCCAGCTTGATTTGCGCGAGTTTGAGCTGCGCCTGGTAATTGGCGAGGTCGCCTTGATCCGGCGCGTCGTTGATTTGAACCAGCGGATCGCCGGCTTTCACCTTCTGCCCCGGTTCGAAAAAGATCTTGGTGACCCGGCCGCCGACCTCGGGATTGACCGTCACCTGATGAACCGCGGTGATCGAGCCGATGCCGGGGCAAAGCGCGGAACTGATTGGGTCTGGACCACCACGGCGCTGATCTCCGCTGGCGGCGGCTTGTTGTGCGCGAAAAAATTGGCGATGGCCTGCGAGCGGAAACGATTGAATTCGTAGAGACCCCCGAGCACGACCACCAGCAGCAGCGTGACGATGACCAGCCAGCGGACCATCTTTGGCCGCGGCGTGGTAATGCCACGGCTGTCGCCGCCGGCACGCGCGGCCCGTTCCGAAGCCAGCGCTTGCGACGTTGTGTTCGCCAACTGATCACCGTCCATTGGCTGCTCCCGTAGCGGGGGATGCGAGTTCGAGTGGGTTCTGCGCGTTGCTGGCGAGCGCCGCGGCAATCGCCGAATCCGTCATGCCGATACCGCGCAGGATGAACCAGGTGGTCTCGTCGATCACCGTCATCAGCGTCCCCTGATAGGACAAGCAGGCCCGCGCCGGCAAAGACACAAAGGCCATCATCGCGGCGACGTGATGGCCAAACCAGAACCGGTTGGCCGAAGCGATCGGACCGAAAACAAGATCGCCGGCCACGGCCGCCGCCTCGATCGAGGCCGCGAACAGCGGCTGGACCCGTTCGAAAATCGTTTCGAACAATTCACGCGCGTACTCGCCGTCTTCCAGAAAGCTGTGCAGCACCAGCCGAAGCCGCGAGTCGCGCTCGACCCGGTCGGCATCACCGGCGAGCAGGAAATATCGCACCATGTAGTGGATCATGCGAACGAGGGTAAAGGTCGACGGCTCGAGCGCGGCCAGCCGCTCGAGCACCGGGTCGCCTTCGCAGCCAAGCCGCAAAATCTCGCCGTAAAGATGCTTCTTGCTCGGGAAGTGGCGAAACAGCAGCCCCTCGGAAATGTTCGCCGCCTCGGCGAGCTCGCGCGTCGTCGTTCCGGCGAACCCTTTTCGGGCAAAGAGGGGAACCGCAGCTGCGACGATGGTCTTGCGCCGCTCGTCGCTGTCCAATCGCACCGTAGCCATGGCGCGAGCGAAGTAAGCGCTTACTTACCAGATGTCAAGTGGCGTGCCGCGATCGCACAAAGGGCTTGACCCCGCTGGTCAAGCGCCGCACGCAGACAACGACTTACGTGCAACGCAGTTCCCGAGGTTCTCCCGATGGCAGCCTACCAATACATCTATGTGATGAAAGGGCTGAGCAAGACCTATCCTGGCGGCCGCGAGGTGCTGAGGGATATCTGGCTGTCGTTCCTGCCTGGCGCCAAGATCGGGGTGCTCGGCGCCAACGGAGCCGGCAAATCGACCCTGCTGCGGATCATGGCCGGCCTAGAACCCGACTTTGCCGGCGAAGCCTGGGCGGCGGAGGGGGCGCGGGTCGGCTATCTGGCGCAAGAGCCCACGCTCGATCCGGCCAAGGACGTATTCGGCAACGTCATTGAGGGGCTCTCCGAAACCAAGGCGTTGCTCGACCGGTTCGAGGCGGTCAGCGCGCGCTTTGCCGAAGAGCTGTCGCCCGACGAGATGGAAACGCTGATCGCCGAACAAGGAGATCTGCAAGAAAAGATCGATCAGGCCGATGGCTGGGAACTCGACCGCGCCGTCGAGATCGCGATGGATGCACTGCGTTGCCCGCCCGGCGAGGCCGAGGTGACCACCCTCTCCGGCGGCGAACGGCGCCGGGTGGCGTTGTGCCGACTCTTGCTGCAACGCCCCGATCTGCTGCTGCTCGATGAACCGACCAACCATCTCGACGCCGAATTGGTCGCCTGGCTGCAGCGCTTTCTCGAAGACTACCCAGGCACTGTCGTCACCGTCACCCACGACCGCTATTTTCTCGACGAGGTCGCCGGCTGGATCCTCGAGCTCGATCGCGGCCGCGGCATCCCGTTCGAGGGCAATTATTCGAGCTGGCTCGAGCAAAAGCAGCAGCGGCTCGCTCAGGAAGGCCGACAGGAAGAGGCGCGCCAGCGCACTCTCGAACGCGAACTCGAATGGGTGCGGCAAAGCCCGCGGGCGCGCCAGGCGAAGAGCAAGGCGCGGCTCTCGGCTTATGAGTCACTGGTCGCCGAGAGCCGGGAGAAGGCGCCAGAGACCGCGCAAATCGTGCTCCCGCCAGGACCACGGCTCGGCGATCTGGTGATCAGTGCCGAACGGGTCGCCAAGGGTTTTGGCAACCGACTGCTGATCGAGGCGCTCGATTTTCGACTGCCGCCGGGCGGGATCGTCGGCGTGATCGGCCCGAACGGCGCCGGCAAGACGACGCTCCTGAAATTGATAACGCGGCAGGATACGGCCGACAGCGGCAGCTTTCGCGTCGGCGACACGGTAAAACTTGGCTATGTCGATCAGTCGCGGGACACACTCGCGCCTGCCGCCACGGTCTGGCAGGAGATTTCAGGCGGACGCGACGAGATCGATCTCGGCCGCCGCAAAATCGCCAGCCGCGCCTATTGTGCGTTGTTCAATTTCCGTGGCGCCGACCAGCAGAAAAAGGTCGGGCAGCTGTCGGGCGGGGAGCGCAATCGTGTCCATCTCGCCAAGATGCTCAAAGAGGGCGCCAATGTGCTGCTGCTCGACGAGCCGACGAACGATCTCGATGTCGACACCTTGCGCGCTCTCGAAGAGGCTTTGCTCGACTTTGCCGGCTGCGCCGTCGTCGTAACCCATGATCGATGGTTTCTCGACCGCGTCGCCACTCACATTCTTGCTTTCGAGGGCGACAGCCAAATCGTCTGGTTCGAAGGGAATTATGCCGATTACGAAGCCGATCGCCGCCGCCGGCTCGGCAGCGATGCCGATCAGCCGCATCGCATCCGTTATAAGCCGCTGATGCGCGCGTGATCGAGCGCCTCGCCGGTTTGGACCAAGTCAGCGCAGACCTGCGGCCTCGGTCTTTTGCCGCAACGCCGTGATCAGACCTTGCACCTGTCCGCCATTGCGCTGGATCACTGAGGCAAACTCAGAGCGCTGGGTTACCGCCATGCTGACGCCCTCGACGACGACGTCGCTGATCTTGTAGGCGCCGTCATGCGGGGTCAGCACCCAATCGACCTTGGCTGGCGGCGCGCCGTTGGGGCGTATGATCTCGCTCGATACAACCGATCCGTCGGGCGCGGGTCTGCTGCCTGTCACCCGCAAGGTTTCGCCGCTGTATTCCGCCAGCCGGTTGCTGTAGGCGAGGGCGATATAATCGGCGAACAGCTTGACGAATTCCTGCTGCTGCGGCTCGGTAGCGACGCGCCAGTAGCGGCCGAGGACAAAACGGGCAATGCCGGGAACGTCAAAATCCTCGCTGAACAGCTGGCGAAACCGGGCAACCCGCAGCTTCGGATCGACATTGTTGCCGAGCACTTCGAGAGCCTGGTTCCCGAGGCCGGTGATCACGGCGGCCGGGTCGGCGGCCGCCGCAGCGAGGCGCAGCGAGATCAAGATGCCAACGAACAGAACGCAAGCACCGATCAGAAACCAACGTCGCATCATTACCGGGTGACCTCCGAGCCGTTTTGCGGCGTGGAGATAACAGCAGCCAGCGACGCGTGGTTCACGGCCGCCGCTGGCGTGGCCGGGCCGCCATTTTCGGTGAAGCCGGCGGGCGGCGGCAGATTCTTGTTATCGCCGCGGATCAGCGCCGCTCGGCGCTGCCGGTAGAGTGACCGGATCGTAGCGTAATAATCGAGCGACGTCCGCTCGATATCAGCGAGGGTATCGAGATAACGCGCCCGCTGATCGATCCCGCTGACAGCGCCTCGCACATACGGGATCCAATAGAGGGTCCATGGGTCACCGGAGACGAGCCTGTTCCAGGGATCACCAAACGCCTCGGCTGCCTGGGCGCCGAGATCGCGCGCATCGGATGGGCCAAGGATCGGCACCACGAGATAGGGGCCCTCGGGGATGCCCCAAACTCCGAGGGTGATCCCCAAATCCTGCTCGTGATAAGGGATACCCCAGCGCCCCGCCACGTCGACGAGCCCGGCCATCCCGATCGTCGAATTGAGCACAAAGCGAACTACGGTGTCTTTGGCCCGCCTAAAATCACCCTGCAGCGTGTCGTTTGCGAAAATCAGCGGTTCTTGCAGGTTGATCAGAAAATCGCGCAGCGAATTGCGCACCGGTTGGGGCAGCGATGCGCGATAGGCCTTGGCCACCGGCACCAATACGTGGCGATCGACAACTTGGTTGAAGTCAAAAATCTTGCGGTTGGTATCCTCGAACGGGTCGTGGAAGTCTTCACCCGCGACGGCCGCCTGCTGCGGATTTTGCGGCGTCGTGGCGCAGCCCGAGACGATCATGAGGAACATGATGAACGGACCCGTAAAGGTAAGACGCAACGTACGAACATTCATTGGTTGGGCTCGCATTAGGTTGGCGTCTCCTTGGGCGCGAGATATTTGCGGGAAATCGGTGGCAGCGGCAAGGGGTTGCTCGCTTCACTCGAACGTCTTCCCCTGCTTTTGGCAATTCGCTTGTCAACATAAAGATATCTGTATATGTTGCTGTCAATGATAAAGGAAGAAGCGCGTCGATGGATCATCTCTTAACGGCTTTGCGGGCTGTGGCTGAACCGACCCGGCTTCGGCTCGTCGTGCTGTGCGCCCGCGGCGAACTCACCGTCAGCGAGCTGACCCAGATCCTTGGGCAGAGCCAGCCCCGCGTATCGCGACATCTAAAGCTATTGTGCGACGCCGGCCTGCTCGACCGTTTCCGCGAGGGCAGTTGGGTCTTTTATCGTTTGAGCCAATCGACCCCAGCCAGCACCCTGGCGCGGCAATTAGTTGCCGCGTGCGGCGAGGCCGATCCGACCATCGCCCTCGATCTCCAGCGGCTCGGCGCGATCAAGCAGCAGCGCGCCGATCTCGCCAGCGCGTATTTCCGCGAGAACGCCGCGCAGTGGCATCGGATCCGGTCCCTCTATGTCGACGAGCGCGAGGTCGAGGCGGCGCTGGTCGAGATCATCGCCGCGGCCGACCCGCGCGATCTGCTCGACATCGGCACTGGAACCGGGCGAATGCTCGAGATCCTTGCGCCGCGGGTCGAACATGCGCTCGGCATCGACCAATCACGCGAAATGCTGTCAGTAGCGCGGGTCAATCTCGAACAGGCGGGGTTGGTAAATGGGCGAGTCCGTCGCGACGACATGTACCAGTTGGCACTGCCCGATGGGTCCTTCGACGCGGTCGTGATCCATCAAGTCCTACATTACGCCGACCGGCCGGCCGCGGCGATCGCCGAAGCGGCCCGGGTATTGCGGCCCCGCGGGATTCTGGTGCTTGTCGATTTTGCGCCGCACGCGCTGGAATTTCTGCGCGACGAGCACGCCCATCGCCGCCTCGGCTTCGGCGATGGCGAGATCGCCCAATGGTGCCGTGCCGCCGGCCTCGATCCGGCCCCCTCGCGTGCGTTGCCGGGTGATCCCCTGACGGTTGTGATCTGGACCGCGCGCCGACGCGCGGCGGCGGTTAGTCGGCAATTGGGCGGGGATGTGCGTGCGGTGGCGCCGTCCGCGCTCGTCGAGGGGGAGTTGCGCTGATGCGCGGGAATTTCGCTTCGGGGCTGTCGCGCGGCCGGCTGGCCGCCGACCCGGTTGTCGATTTCGATGCCGGTCCGCCGCGCGTTTCGTTTGAATTCTTTCCGCCAAAGACGGCGGAAATGGAGCTGCGGCTGTGGGAGGTAATCAAGCGGCTCGAACCGTTGGCGCCGCGCTTTGTCTCGGTGACCTATGGCGCCGGCGGATCGACCCGCGAGCGCACCCATGCAACGGTCCGCCGCATCCGCTATGAGACCGCCCTTGAACCTGCGGCGCATTTGACCTGCGTCGCCGCGACCCGGGCCGAGATCGATGCTGTTGCGTGGGATTACTGGGAGGCCGGCATTCGCCACATCGTCGCTCTGCGCGGCGATCCCCCGACCGGCGGCCAGGCTTATGCGCCGCAGCCGGGGGGGTATCCCTACGCCGCCGATCTCGTCTCCGGCCTTAAAAACGTTGCCAATTTTGAGATCAGCGTCGCCGCCTATCCCGAGACCCATCCCGAGGCGGAAAGCGCCGAGCGCGACCTCGACAACCTCAAACGCAAGGTCGATGCTGGCGCCACCCGCGCGATCACCCAGTACTTTTTCGATGTCGACCTCTTTCTGCGCTTTCGCGACCGCGCCGCGACGGCCGGGATCGCGGTGCCGATCGTTCCGGGTATTCTGCCGGTTACAAATTTCGCCCAGGTCAAAAAGTTCAGTGCCACTTGCGGGGCCTCGATTCCGGCCTGGATGCAACGGCATTTCGATGGGCTCGACGACGATCCGGACACGCGGCGGCTGGTCGCCGCCTCGATCGCTGCCGAGCAGTGCCGGCGTTTGCATGCCGAGGAGGTTCACGAATTTCATTTTTACACTCTGAACCGCGCCGACCTGATCGTCGCGATCTGCCACCTGCTCGGCGTGCGCGCGAACAAGTCCGTCGCCGCCGCGATCTGAACGGAGCCGGCTGTGGCAGCGCATCATTTCCTCGATTATCTCGCCGACCGCGTCATCTTGTGCGACGGGGCCATGGGGACCCAGGTCCAGGCGCGCAACCTCGATGTCGAGCGCGATTTTCTAGGCAACGAGAATTGCACCGAGATCGTTTGCCAAAGCCGGCCCGATCTGATCAGGGAGATCCACCGCGGTTACCTCGCCTCCGGCTGCGACGCGATCCAGACCAACAGTTTTGGCGGCTCGCCGATCACATTGGGCGAGTTCGGACTCGCAGATCGCGCCTTCGCGTTGAACCGCCTCTCCGCCGAGATTGCGCACGAAGCGATCACCGAATTTGCCCATGACGGCCGCATTCGCTTTGTGCTGGGCTCGGTTGGACCCGGAACCCGCCTGCCCTCGCTCGGCCATGTCGGCTATCAGGAACTCGAAGACGCACTGGCCGTTCAGTGCGACGGGCTGATCGCAGGCGGGGTCGACGCGATCATCATCGAGACCTGCCAAGATCCGTTGCAAATCAAGGCGGCGGTCAATGGCGCCAAGCGGGCGCGCGAGGACGCACACACGGACACGCCGCTTCTGGTTCAGGTCACGATCGAAACCACCGGCAGCCTGTTGGTCGGCGCCGATATCGCCGCCGCAGCGACCATCGTCGAGGCGCTCGCCGTGCCGATGATCGGGCTCAATTGCGCGACCGGCCCGCGCGAAATGGCCGAGCACGTCAAATGGCTTGGCGAGAATTGGCCGGGTTTTATTTCGGTCCAGCCCAATGCCGGCTTGCCCGAACTGGTCGCCGGTCACGCGCAATACCCGCTCGGATCCGCCGAACTCGCGCAATGGCTCGAGCGCTTCGTGACCGAGGACGGCGTCAACATGGTCGGCGGCTGCTGCGGCACCGATGTTCCCCACATCGCCGCCCTCGATGCGATGCTGCGCCGTATCGGGCGCGAGCGCCGGCGCCCGGCGCCGCGGTCCCGACGTCCGGGTTGGACCCCCGCCCTCGCCTCGCTCTACGGCCAGGTGGCGTTGCGCCAAGAGAACGCCTGGCTGTCGATCGGCGAACGCTGCAATGCCAACGGCTCGCGCAAATTTCGCCAGCTGCAGGAGCAGGGCGATTGGGACGGCTGCGTCGAGATGGCGCGCGAGCAGGTCAAGGAAGGCTCGCACACACTCGATCTGTGCACCGCCTTTGTCGGGCGCGACGAGGTCGCCGATATCAGCGAGGCGGTGACCCGCATGCGCGGCGCGGTCAATGCCCCGCTGGTCATCGATTTCGACCGAATACCCGGTGCTGGAAGCGGCGCTAAAGCTCTATGGTGGCAAGCCGATCATCAATTCGATCAATTTCGAGGATGGCGAGGAGGCCGCCGACAAGCGGCTCGGGCTCGCGCGCCGCTTTGGTGCCGCGGTCATCGCATTGACGATCGACGAAACCGGCATGGCGAAGGACGTCGAGCACAAGCTCGCCATCGCCCGCCGGCTTCACGATTTTGCCTGTGTCAGACATGGACTGCCGCCCGCGGATCTGCTGTTCGACCCGCTGACCTTTACGATCTGCACCGGCAACGAGGACGACCGCAGGCTCGGCCTCAATACCTTGGACGCGATCGAGCAGATCGCGCGGGCGATGCCCGAATGCCAGATCATCCTCGGCCTGTCGAACATCTCCTTCGGCCTGAACCCGCCGGCGCGGCAGATCCTGAATTCGGTCTTTCTCGACCACGCCCTGCGCCGCGGGCTGACCGGCGCCATCGTGCATTTCTCGCGGATCATGCCGTTGCACCGCATCCCGCCGCAGGAAGCTCAAATCGCGGAGGATCTGATCTTCGATCGCCGCCGCGACGGATACGACCCGCTGCACGCCTTTATCGCGCTGTTCGAGAACCGCACGACCGAAAAGTCCGAAAAGAAGGGTAGGCCCGAAAAGCTCGAAGACCGGCTCGCCCAGCGCATCGTCGACGGCGACCGGCAGGATCTCGAAGCCGATCTCGATCTGGCGATGGAGAGCTGGAAGCCGCTCGACATCATCAACGACATCCTGCTGACAGGCATGAAGACTGTCGGCGAATTGTTCGGCGCCGGCAAAATGCAGCTGCCGTTTGTGCTGCAATCGGCCGAAACGATGAAGACCGCAGTGCGCTTTCTCGAGCCGCATATGGAGCGGGTCGAAGGTCAGGAAAGAGGCACGGTGGTGCTGGCGACCGTGCGCGGAGACGTGCACGACATCGGCAAGAACCTCGTCGACATCATCCTGACCAACAACGGCTACCGGGTCATCAATCTCGGCATCAAGCAGCCGATCGGCACGATCCTCGAAGCTGCCGTCGCGCATAAGGCCGATGCCGTCGGCATGTCGGGGCTGCTGGTCAAATCGACTGTGGTCATGCGCGAGAACCTCGAAGAGATGACCCGACAGGGTCTCGACGTCCCGGTCATGCTGGGGGGCGCCGCCTTGACCCGGCGCTATGTTGAGGAGGATTGCGTCAAGGCCTATGCCGCCGGGCGTGTCGCCTATGCCCGCGACGCCTTCGATGGGCTCGGCCTGATGGACAAGATCGTGACCGGCGAGTTCGATGCCCATCTCGATGAGGTTCGGGCCAAGAACGAGGGCCGCGTGGTCAAGCCCTCGCGCAAGCTCGGTCGCGCTGCCGACCCGCGGCCGATCGATCTCGACGAGATCCGCCTGCGCCGCGCCGAGCTGACCCGCGACATCGCGGTGCCGCGGCCGCCCTTTTGGGGCCCGCGCGCGATCACCCGGGTGTCGCCCAAGGCGGTCGTTCCGTACCTCAACGAGCGCATGCTCTACCAGTTTCAGTGGGGCTATCGGAAGGACGGCAAGTCATTGGCCGAGTACCGCGAATGGGCAAGGGACGAGTTGCGCCCGGTATTGACGCGGATGCTCGACATCGCGATCCGCGAGGAAATCCTGATGCCGCAGGCCGCCTATGGCTATTGGCCCTGCGCCGCCGAAGGCAACGACGTGATCCTATTCGCCGATGACGGACGCCGCGAGATCGCCCGCTTTTCGTTCCCGCGCCAGAACAAGGATGGCGGGCTGTGCATCGCCGATTTCTTCCGCGATGTGGACGCCGCCGAGCGCGACGTGATCGGGCTGCAGGTGGTGACGATGGGCCGGCGCGCGTCCGAAGCGGCGCGTGAATGGTTCGCCGACAATCGCTATCAGGATTATCTCTACCTGCACGGCCTGTCGGTCGAGATGGCCGAAGCCTTGGCCGAATACCTGCACCGCCGCATCCGTGGCGAGTTGGGCTTTGCCGCCGAGGAGGGGCGCGACGCGCAAGCGATGCTCAACCAAGGCTATCGCGGCAGCCGTTATTCGTTCGGCTATCCCGCCTGCCCCAATCTCGCCGACCAGAAGCAGCTGCTCGAATTGTTGCACGCCGACGAGATCGGCATCACCCTCTCCGAGGAAGACCAGCTCGACCCCGAGCAATCGACCTCGGCGATCATCGTCCATCACCCCCAGGCGAAGTATTTCTCGGTGTGAGCCGGCCCGGCGTCAGAGGCAGGGGCAGATGGCCAAATTCCCGTGAACCGGGAACTTAACCGGGAATCTTTGGTTTTCGTCCCCAAACATCTCGCAAAACCCTAATAAATCCAATGTGCTGCGGGGCAATTCCCGTGTCGGGGAACCGGGAATTCGAAATGCCGTAAACGGGAATTCGAATCGCATAACCGGGAATTCACGGGAATCGCTTTCGGCGTCCACGCCGCCGCCCTTTATGCAGTGTTGGAGATAGGAACATTTGCGATTAAGGCAAGAAGCCGAAAATGTGCGGACCTGGCTCAGCCGCGGCCAGGCACCGGGTGCGCGATCCCTATACGGGTTCTTGTTGCGAAGGGTCGCCGGACTGCGATGCAGGGTCCGGACCAGATTGACTGGGAACGCCGTACGGGGCTACCTCGGCGAGGATTTTTTGCAGCAACTCATCCCCCGTGAGCCGACCCGCAGCGAGCTGCTCAACAAGTTCGCGAAACCGTACACCCTCGACTTTTTCCAAGGTCGCACATAGCGCGGCGAAGTCGGGCGGAAGGGTCATGCGACCGGCTTGCGGAAGATTTATGAAGAGACCCGACAAAAATAGAGCTTTTCGTCCTGAGCCCATCATGGCAAGTATTAAAGCGGTAGCAAGGCGATGCGCCAACGCGTCAGTCCACTCGCCTTTATCAGCCATTATATAGTTGGCAAGGTTAAGATGACCATTTGCAATCCACTCGGGATTTCTAACAATATATCGTAAGCGTAAGGCTGTCTCTTCCATCCGCTGGGCTTCAGCCGTTCTGCCGAGGGTGTTCTCCAGAGCAGCAAGTCCAGATTGCGTTAGAAGCATCCCTTCGATTGAATTTTCCTTCTCTAATACTTGCCGGCAGGAGAGGATCAGTTCGCGCGCTTCGCCATATCGATGCAAGTTTATCAGCGCCTGTGACCCGTTAATTCGGGTTTTAGTGATTTCAAACGATGGAGCTCCGCGCGCTTGTTTGCTCTGCACAAGTTCGGCATTTAGGTCGAGCAGCTGTTGCCACTCCCCAAGGTGGCGCGCGGCTGCAACACCTGTATCCAACAACGTCTCACGCGCGCTCCAGAGAACCGGATCGTCTCTGGGCCTATCAGGCTGCCATAGCTTTCTCACGCAACTCCATCACCTGGCCCAGCACCTCCTTCTGGTCCTCGGGGTTTCCGCGCAGTGCGAGAATATGTAGGCGATGAACTTCAGCGCGAATTTGCCACTGAGATGCATGTTCAGCCCTCTTACCATACTCGGCCATTTGTTCGACGACGCCGAGTGCGTCGTTGAACTGGCCCCTGCTGACAAGGGAGTTGACTAGATCACTAGCCGCCGTCGCCGCCATCCCGTATTTCTCTTGATCAGAGGCCTGCTGCAATACCGTGCGTATCTGTGCTTCGGCGTCCCGATGCTGACCGGCAAGTGCGAGAGCCTTGGCCAGAATGCCACGATAATTGGTCTCTTCCTTCACTCCAGCGGCAGCGTCGACGACGCTGCGCATCCGTGGCAAAACCGCCGCGAGCGTGGCCGGGGTCGCATGGTTTTGAATAACGTGTTGGAGCATCGCAGCCGCCTGGCTCCATTCCTGGCGCCGCCGCAGATAGGGGAATGCAGCAAGGCCGGCGCGCGCAGCCCACTCAGCCGCGTCCAAGACCTTCCGGTTCAATGCGTGCAGCATTATGGTCCACCAAACCTCTGGGAGTTCCAGATCGACGGCTTCTTGAAACAGCGGCCCGGCTTGGGCACGTCCAGCTTCCGCGACGCCGGGGTGGATCAGTAACTCGAAACCCGCAGTGCCGTTGTCACTCGTCTTCTCTTCGACAAGCCCGGCTGCGAGGAGCGGCGTAAGCACTTCCGCAATAGCTGGCGCGGGTTGCGGCCGAGCTAGCCGTCTTATAACGTTTGCCCATGTCTTTTCGATTATCCAGCTCTTCCGGTCGCCCTCCTCAAGTAGGCATAGAAATTGGAAGAAGGTCCGAGCCAACTCAGGCAACGCCTTCGCGATACCGGTTGTCCAATCGGACAGGAGGTTCGTGAATTGAACAGCGTCAAAATGGGATATGCCGTCGCGGAAAAAGGCGTCGAGTTCACCCGAGCCGGGCGCCGCGTCAGCACGGTCCAACTGAGCGGCTAAGCGCAGCGGATCGGCAGCAAGATTTTCCGCGAATTCGATCAATTTCGGATGACCTTGGACTAAGCGCAAAGTGCGATGGAGCAACTCGCGCCCAGCCTCCAACGATGTGCCTGGCACGGTGCCGTCCAACAGCTTCCGCAGGTTTCGCAGCTCGCGGACTAGGAGCAGTGCCTCATCGAGGCGTAGCGCATGCACCGAAAGCACCTCGACAGGGGCGGATAGGCGGGCCGGACGGATGCGGCTGGTTAGCACTGCGCGCGACAGGCCGCCCGGCTTCAGCAATGCATCAATCAGCAAGCCCCAGCACTCGTCGTGCCACTCTCCGCTCTCGGTTAGCAGGCTCTCCAAGTTGTCGAGGACAACGAGAACGGCTCGATCCTCCAGCATCTTGGTGAACCGCGGTAGCCAAGCCCTGAGCCGGTCCTCCTGATCGATAACGTGGAGCATCGTGAAGTCCGGTAACTGCTTTTCCATCGCGAGGGCGAAGTCGCGCAGCGCCAACGTAGTGTCCTTGTCCGGATCTGGCGCCCGATACCAAACGAAGGCCTGGAAGCGGTCAACGGCTGGATAATGATGAGCGAGTTCCACGGCGCAGCTCGTCTTTCCAGCACCGGCCATGCCGTAAAAGAGGACCCCGCTCTTTTCGCCCTCGGGGGCGAGTGCGGCGCTCGCCCGTGTCATCTCCGTCACCCGCCCGACGAAATGCTTCGGCTGTTGTGGGAAATAAGCCAGTCCGGTCTCCGGCACCGAGAAGCCGTGGGAAGAACGCTTAGGAGGCATCAGCCGTAGATCTACCGCTTTCGCACCAAACAGTGCGGGCGTCGCCGCCGACAGCGCCCCGGCAATGATGCCACCGGTGTCCAGCGCCGCGGTCAAGGCCAGCTGGACTGCTCGCGGAAAGGGCTGCTGCTGGCGGAACAGGCCGTCATAGAACGCGTCGGACAGTGCTATGGCGAACTCATCCTCGACAGAGTAACGCATCGCAAGGACTGCGCAGTCGAGCGTGCTGATGAGGGCGCGCGCCACAGTTGGCGCCGGCTCGGGTCTCGCCCTCGCGGGTGTCGCCAGTGCTGGCCCGGTCTCGCCGAGCCAAGCCAGGGTTTGTTCGATACTGGCCGGTGCCGAGTGACAGGCCGAGAGCACCACCAACTTGAGGCGTCGTCCGGTTTGGCGCAAAAGCTCCGCGACCTCAGCGGCAGGGATCAGATCTGGCCGACCGTCTGGCGTCTCCAGAACCAGGGAGCCGGGCTGGCCATGGCCGGAAAAGTGAATGACGTCCCAGCCCTCGCCGTCCTGAAGGACGTCGCGAAGACGGCCCCGGGTGACGCCGTATTGAAGAGTGTGCAGGTCGACCGCAAGGTCAGCAGCACCGGCGAGCCGGTGCACCAACTTCCGCAACCCCTGCCGCTCTCGCCTCAGATTGAGTGGATTACCCGCCGATGGCAGACTGAACAGGGCGAGGAGCCGCAAACGGTCGCCAATGGGCGCCGCCGCTGGAGGCGCCTCACCAGAGACCTCGAAGACCAAGCTGACCCCTTGCAGCGCAAACTGCTTGCCGCGCGCGTGCGCTATCTCCAGCGGCATGACGAGCAACCGCTCCGCCGCCGCTGGCGGCACTACCACCCGGACAATGATCGGCGGAAAACCGTGGGCAAGGATCTTTTCGCAGATGCCAGGACCGAACACGTTCGCAGCGATCCAAGCGCCGACTTCCTGCAAGAGACGCCGCTCATCCTCGTCTCGCTTGTCGGGAGCCGCGCGATACCAAAGGTAGCCGCCGAGATCGAGTAGAGCGCGGTATTCCGGGTCTCTAGGGTCAAGCGCAACGGTGTGGTCGGCGAGAAAGGCCCCTTTCGCGTCCTTTAATACCCACCGCCAATGGTCGGCGTCTTTGAAGTCCGCTATCTCCAGGCGGAGGGCTTGTGTACTCATTGGCTTATTTCTTCGACATATGGCTAATAGGCTCGTCTCGATCAGACCTGGGCCGCTGTCTCAACCTTTTGCAAGTCGCTTCCCAGCGAGGGTGAACTAATGGTCGTCGAGCAATAGGGTAGCATCGGCGAAATCCAGCCCGCGCGTCTGGAAAGTCTTCGCTCGCTTTTCGGGATTGAAGCTGATCTCCACTGAAAATATGTGGGTACGAAATTGATCTGGAATAAGGGGTTTATGTGGCTATTAAGCTAGTCCGGTCCCGGACCGGCATCGCGTTCTCGTCCTCGCCGACGCGGCGGTGGATCGTTCACTCGTCCTGTTACGAGGTGTCGGGGGCGGCCTCGGCGCATGATAGGCTGCTGAACCCGTCCGAGATTGCGTCGTCGCCTGGCGGATTCTCGCTAGGACCATTGTAGTTGCGAGCAGAGCGAAACAATCTCCGGTGGGACAGCACGGCTAATCGGCATTCATCATTTGACGTCGAGGACGAATATGAGAAAGCAATGTGACTTGCGCTTGCCGGGGAGGTTTGCGGTGAGCCGGGGATTGATCGCCATGGGCATGCTGATCGCCGGATGCAGCGCGCCCAACCGAGACATCGCCGCCAATCGAAAGTATAGATAGGCGCAATTTCTCATTTCACAATGACATCCGGCTCTCTCGGTTGTAGAATATCGCCCTAGCCGGCGTCGCGCGGGGGCGTGGCGCCGGCGGGGGCATGGGGGGCCAAAAGCGGCATGGCTGAGACCGCACTCTATCCGAGTGTGAAGCGCTTTCTGGAAGGGGCGGGCTTTGCGGTAAAGGGCGAGGTTTGCGGCTGCGACATCGTCGCGGTGCGCGACGGGGAACCGCCGCTTCTCGCGATCGTCGAAATGAAACGCGGCTTTAATCTCGATCTGCTGTTGCAGGCGGTCGATCGCCTGCGCCCGGCGGACGAGGTGTGGCTGGCGGTGCCGATGACGAGGCGGGGACGCGACCGCGACCCGCGCGTGCGCCGGTTGTGCCGGCTGATCGGGCTCGGTCTCTTGGCGGTCGACGCCGCGCGCGATCGCGTTGAGGCATTGGCCGAGCCGGGCACCTATCGACCTCGGCCGGATCTGCGCAGGCGCACCAGGCTGCTCGCCGAGCACGCCCGTCGCCACGGCGACCCGTCGCCCGGCGGCTCGACCCGCCAGCCGATCATGACCGCCTATCGCCAACGCGCGCTTGCCTGCGCCGCGAAGCTGCGCGCCGCCCCCGGCCGCCCCCGCGAGCTACGGGCTGTGGCCCCGGATGCCGGACGCATCCTGCTGCGCAACGTCTATGGCTGGTTCGAGCGCACCGAGCCCGGCCATTATCGCCTGACCACCCTCGGCGAGGCCGCCGTCGACCGGTGGCCAGTCCCCGCTCTGGAGATTGCGTCGTCGCCTGACGGCTCCTCGAAATGACAGGCCTTAATTGTCATTGCCCGAAAAGCGAAGCAATCTCCGGCGAAGCCGTGCGGCCAACCGGCATTCATCATTTGACATCGAGGACGAGCATGAGAAACCAATTTGATTTGCGTTTGCTCAGGAATTTTGCGGCTTTTGGGGGCTTGATCGCCCTGGGCATGTTGATCGCCGGATGCAGCGCGCCGAACCCCAACACCGCGGCCGGTCAATCGGAGATCGCGGGGCAGAAATGTGCGGTCTGCAGGGCACAAAACCCGGGAGACATCGGGGCGTGCTATGCGATCTGCATGCAGCGCATCGAGGACCAGGGGACATATCTGAAGTCGAGCGGTCACTGACGAGGCTGCTGGCGATTGCCGCACTGCTCTGCGTGTTGGTGTTGGCGAGGGGAAAGTAGGACGGCGCCCGGCCTATGCCTATCCATACCCTCCCTGACGATGAAACATAACCCGAAGCCGATCGTCCGCTGACGGAGAGAATAGAATGCGGCGCGCCCGAAAATTCATCCTGACGGTTCTTGCGGTTTTATTTGCGGCGATCGGGACCGGGGCGAGCTCCGCCTATGCGCAGCAATATCCAGAACCGGGCGGTCCGCCGACGCCCCCGTCGACCCCCGCACCTGTCCTGAGCCAGCCACCGGCGCCACCCCCGCCGGGGACGCTGACCAGCGGGCTGCAGGTCAGTGTGACGCCATATCTGTGGCTGACGGGCGTCCACACCACGATCAGCACGCCGCTGGCGCGGGCACCAACGGTCGACAGCGATGTCGGGGCCTTTCAGCTTCTCGGGCATCTCGAGGGCGTGCCGTTCATCGGTTCGGCCGAGGTTAGCGACGGGCCGTTCAGCCTGGTGGGCGACATCATCCATCTCCCGGTCGGCACCGACATCACCACTCGCAATGTCTTTTTTAACGGCGGCAGCGCATCGCTGACGGCCAGTATCGGGACCGCCGTGTTTCTCTATCACGCGGTCGAGCAGCCGGTTCAGTCGCTCGACGGCGGCGTCGGCTTTCGCGCCTGGGGCATTTCGAGCGGGCTGACCTTGAATGGCGGGCTGTTGCCGACGACGAGCGTGAACCGCTCGGCCGAATGGGGCGACCCGCTGATCGCCGCCCGCTATCGCCGCGATTTGGGCAATGGGTTCGGGTTGACCGCTTATGGCGATTTGGGCGGCTTCGGCGTCGCAGCACACGTCGATTGGCAGCTACTCGGCACACTCGACTACACCCTGAAGCCGTGGGTGGCATTGCGCGTCGGCTACCGCACTCTCAACGTCACGGCGAGCGGCAGCCAGATCGGCTATGTCGTGCACCTGAGGGGGCCGATCCTCGGCGCCACCTTTCGGTTTTGAGGGTGGAGGCGGCGCGCCATTCACATGCGGTCGATACCTGCACTTGCCAATCGGCTTTCTGCTGCGCGATCCGTGGCTAAGAGGTGGGCGGCCACCACGGCGTCGATTGCACGGCGTTGAGGTCCCAGTCGGGGGTTGGAGTTCGGGCAGTCGCATCTTGTGATAATCGGATGAGATTTATTCTATTATTATCCGTGTATTTTGACAGTTTCAATCGTAGAGGCCGGCGATGCGGTTGCGGATTTGGTGGAAGGCTTGGGGCGAGCTGGTCCAAAAGTTGATCGCGCTCGCTTCGTCGCTTGGGTCGCTGGTCGGACTCCTTGTTTTGTTCCTTCCTCCTACCAAGGAGCTGCCGTCGTGGATAATCGCGCTCCTGGTCTTTGCTACCTTGTCCCTGGTAATCCTTATATTCTTGGAGTTCCTCGACCGCAGAGGTCGACGAGTTTTTGCCAAAAGTGATGTTCAAGGGATCAAGAAATACATGCACGATTGGATTGAACCCGGCGGCCGGGTCGCCGTCTGGACCCGGGATATGAGCTGGGCACAGAATCAAGAGACGCGCAGTCTCTTGATGAACAAGGCTCGGCGGAAAGAGCTGATCCTGTGCCTCCCGGAGCTCAACGAACTGGCCAAGGAACTGTCAGGCGCTGGAGCTGAGGTCTGCGCTTGTGGAGCACGACATCTCGAAGCGCCGGCATCGCGGTTTACAATCGCCTTTTTCGGAAGAGCTGGGTCTCGGGTGGCCGTTGGGCGAGCCGACGGCGATACCCACGTGATCGACGAATTTAGCGCCGGTGGTCATCCGGCCTTCCACTTGGCAGCAGATCTTGTCGCCCTTGTGCGGTCGGTTCAGAGTCAGCAGATTATTTAGATGAAAGGTGTCAGGTCACGTCCGGCTAAGAGCCGAGCTATCTTGACCTTGGAATGGGATCGGTTAGCTGAAGAACGTCATCGTCAGATAGTGTCTGGTGAAGATCTCAGCTTCGAATATGTTACCGTTCCAACAACGTGGCACCTTCTTAAGGGCGCGGACCACACTCTTGTTTTGGATATCGGCTCCGGTACTGGTGACTTTACCGCGCGGCTCGCCCGGGTCGCGACATCGGTCATAGCACTGGAGCCATCGCGGGCTAGTATAGCCTTGGCGCTAAGGGTCTGCCAGAGTGCACACAACGTGCGATTCGTCGAGGCGTCGCTCGAAGAGGCCGCGAGTGACCTTTATGGACAGCCGGTGACCGCTGCGGTAGCCCTCATGACATTAATGACGGCGCCAGATCTCCCTGGATTCGCGAGGGCCCTTGCTGCTATCCTACCGAATGGGGCAAGATTTGTTGCTATGCTTACCCACCCCTGGTTTTGGCCGAGGTATTGGGGATACGAACATAAATCTTGGTTTCACTACCACATGGAGATATTTATAGAAGCTCCGTTCGTAATCTCAAGACACCGTACAGAGGTTAGAACCACCCACATTCATAGATCGCTCGAACATTACTTGACTGTATTCAGTGAGGTAGGTTTTCGTCTGGAGGCTCTGGTGGAGCCAATTCCCTCGGTAGAGGTGCAGGCGCTCTATCCAGCGCCATGGCGGTTCCCGCGTTTCCTGGGGCTCCGGTGGGCGAAGGTCGTCTAACCCAATCGGTCGTGGGGACATACCTCTTGCACTCGGCACCGTGAGTGCTGGAGGCCATGAGAAAGGCCCCACCGTGATTTACCGCTGGCAGGTCACCGACTCGCGTTCTCATCGTCGTCTCCTTGACCCGGAGATTTTCTTAAATGGCTGCAATCCCCCGCCCACCGACCTCATCGACCTCGCGCTTTGGGATCACCTTGTGCATCTCACTGACCATGTGAGTATTACCACTTCTAATCATCACGGCACATTACTGGGACGGCTGCATGAACTAGATCGTAGCTGGGTCGATGCCATCGGCGATCAACATGACTGGATTTCGGAGGCGATGATCGATGTGATGGATGAATTCCACGCCGCAATGTTCCTGCTCCTACATGGCTTCTACAGGCAATCTATTGCCGCACTGCGGAGCGTACTCGAATCCACTCTCGTTGGCGCAGAGTCTTCACCTTTCGCGTGACCTACCCGCGTTTCGCTTATGGCGTTCCGGTGGTGAGTTCGGGTTCGGCCAGGCCGCCGATAGAATGACCGGCCAACCTGAGATTCGGGCATTAGAGGCTAGACTGCGCAGCACGATGCAGGACGATCTCTTCTCTCGGCGGGGACCAAACACCTCGGGAGGCTGGTCTCGTCGCCTCTACGGGCGATTATGTGAATTTTCGCATTCTCGGCCAGGTCATACTAACGTGAACCTCTGGCGTAGTAATGGCCCCATTTACGTGCGCAAGAACGTCCGCCGCACCGCGGCGCTTTACACCGAGACGTATGCCCTCGCTGTTCTGCTCGTTCGGCTGGCCCGGTCTGGGGAGACGCTCCCGATAGATGCTCCACGTGGGTTCGAACGTAACCGCGCGTCGTGGGCGAGATTGGCGCGCACGTGTCACTCGCTTTTATGAAACGCCGGACCACACCGCTTGTCCCACATCCGTTTTAGGGTGATCTGATCGGATTTTGACCCATCGCTGCGAGCTCGTTTGAAGGGGGTGCCCGGGTCGAGCTTGCGGCTTTCGCTGCGCGATCCCTGGTTAAGAGGCTTCTACAGAGGGCGATCATGTTCCTTGGGCGATGGCATCCGCAAAGTTAAGGTGTGTAGGACCGGCGGGTTCGCCGTCGGGTCGTCGGGCTAATGCACAAAGGGAGGATTGAATGCATCAACTAAAGCAATCTGTCGTGATCGGGTTTTCTGTCCTTGCGCTGTCCGCGTGTTCCTATTCCGATACGTGGTTGGGGGCGACGCCTGGGATAAGCCACGTGGCAGGGGCAGCCAGCAATACAACGAACGCCTTCGACGGGACATACACCGGCATTTCTACAAATAACAACAGTAAGGGAAACACTCTGGCGACTGCAGGAGGGAGCGCTAAACTAAAATGCCAGAATTTCGACCAGCCGCCGACGTTGACTGTGACCAATGGCCTCGCGCAATTCGAAGCGCTCGGCGTCACATTCTCAGGATATGTAACGCCGCAAGGTCAATTGAGGATGCACAGCGGCTATGGCGCAACGGTGACTGGGCAGATCAACTCGGCACCGATCGACGAAGATCTTGACGGGCAGTTCGATGCCCAAACCCACGTACTGAACGCCCAGATAATCGGGGCATGCGTTTATAAAGTAAGCTGGCAAAGGACCGCGTAGTCTTTTCTCCGGAGCGGGGGCACGGGCCTGCGCCGGGATGACTGCTTTGGTTGCTAGCTCTGGCCGTCATGGCCGGACTCGTTCCGTGGCCTTCAACCCAAGGACTTAATCCGAGGGCATCCGCCCGCCCGGCTCCGCTGAAAAAAGGCGTGGATCACCGGGACGAGCCCGGCGATGACGATCAAGAGGCTCCTTGCAATCAGATCCGCTAGACCGGCCTGATCGGACAGACCCACCATGACCGGATCGAAAAAATGGTCGCAGCAATCCGCCGAAGCCTGCCGCTAAAGCTGACAGCCGGCCACGCGCCGTTCTACGATCGCGTTGGTAACCGAAGCCGCTCGGCCAGTGGGCTGCTCGCGAAAAGAACTGGTGTGGAGGAGGAAACATCATGGGCGTACGCCGTGCGTTGATCGAGGGCCTGTGGGCCCTGTTGTTCGGGATCGTCTGTGCCGTTGGCGGATCGGGAGGGGCGGCTCGGGCGCAGGCGCCGACGCCTCCCCCTGCCCCGGTGCAGCCTTGGGGACTGCCGCCATTGCCGGCGGGGGTCGGCCCGGTCGAAAAATTCGCCGATATCAGCGGCACGCCGCAGGGCAAGTTTCTCGAAGGCGGCGCATTCGATACCCAGGGCAATCTGTGGTTCGTGGCGATCGGCTCGGGGTGGATCTCATACCTGACGCCCGAAGGCAAACTGGTCCCGGTGGTCAATTGCAACCCGCCGCCTGAGCTGGGTCAGACCTGCGAGCCGCAGGGAAGCCGCTGGCACGACGGCAAGCTCTATTTGACCTCGCGGCACCGCGGGATCCTGGTCTATGACCCGCAGACGAAACAGCTGACGACTTTGGTCTATACCTATCGCAACCAGTTGTTCAAAGGCCCCAACGACCTCGATTTCGACGCCGAGGGCAATCTGTTCTTTACCGATCCGTGGGGGACTGGCCCCGGGCCGAACGAGACCGATCGCACAGGCGCCGTCTATCAGTACTCGCGCGACGGCGTTTTGCGCAAAGTGATGGACAGCAGCATGTTTCCCAACGGGATCGCGGTCTCGCCCGATGACACTACCTTGGCCGTCGGCGACTTCAGGGCCGGCCGCATGTGGTATGCCGGTTTCGAGATCGGGCCCAATATGGGCTGCCCGCAATGCCCGCGGGACCCCCTGCATCTGACCTTTGCCGGGGTCAAGGCTGGCACCTACATCCCCGGCAACGGCGGCCCCGACGGCATCCATTACGACGTCAAGGGCAATGTGTGGGCCGGCGTGCCGCCAATGGGCGGCATTGTCGAAATCAATCCGCGCGGGCTGATTATCGGCTTTGTGCCGATCCCGAATGGCGACCCTGCGACAACCAACTTCGCTTTTGGCGGACCCAATAATCAATACATCTATTTCGAGGGGGCGACGAGCGGGACATTCTGGCGCTTCAAGGCGCCCTATCCCGGTCTGATCGGCCCCGGCGGGGTGCGTCTGCCGGCGCAGCCGTAAGCCGCGCCAGCGCCAGCCGGCAGACGGGGCTGTTTGCGGGCGACGCTGCCTCGGTAATGCGATCAGCTGGCGCAGGTTGCACCTCGAGCTCAGCGCATGACTGTCAGTCGCCAATCAACGGTACTGTCTCGGACCGCGCCGCCGCGGCGAGTTGCGCGTCCAGCGTGGCAAGTGGCAAGCCTCGCGCAGCGCCAGCTCCAAATAGGCCGCGTCGTATACGGTCAGCCGATGGCGGCGGGCGAGAGTCAAAACGCCGGTCTCATCGGGCGTGTGATCCATTGTGATTGGCAGACGCGAGATTTCGCGCAGGAATTGCGCAGTCTGAAGCTCCTTGATCTGTCCACGCCGCTCGCTGACGATGAGCGCGTTGCGAAGTTCGAACCACCACAACGTCGGAACGGATGCGTCTTCGATTCTTGCCCGATCCCATGCAAGGTTGGCACGCGGATCATCCTCTCGCAGCGCCCAGGCAATCGCCACGGAAGCATCGAGTACGAAGCCACTAATATTTGTGCCCTCCATGGATCGAGGAGACGATTTCTTCGATGCTTACGGGCCCACGCTCCCGTCCAATCTCTCGCCCAAGCGTCTTGATGCTGTCGAGAGCCTCTTTGATTTCTTGCTGCCTACGCTGAGCCTCGGGGATGATGCGGGCGATAGCCCGCCCGTGACGGGTGATGACGATGGTGTCGCCGCGCTCCACCTCATCGAGAAGCTGGGAAAGGCGGGCTTTGGCCTCCGAAGCTTGAATTTCGCGCATTGTCATCGGTTCGATTGGTCAGATCGACTAGTTAAAACTATTTCGGAATGACGGTCAATCGGGTCGCGGTTGAGCGGGGTCGGCTCTCGGCGCATGATCATCGGCGACACCTATGGAATGCGATGTCGCGGACCAGGAGGATATGCCGATGAAGATCGTCAAGGTCGAAGATTTGCATTGCGACGCCGGCTGGCGGGTCAACTCGTTTCTGAAGATCACCACCGACGAGGGCATCGTCGGCTGGTCGGAATATATGGAGGGCTATGGCGCGCAAGGGCTGACCGGGGTCATCCTGAAGCTCGCCGAGCGCTTCTTGATCGGGCAGGACCCGCGGCCGGTCGAGCGTCACAGCGCCCATCTCTACGCCGCGACACGGCAAGCTGCCGGCGGGGTCAACCAGATGGCGATCGCGGCGATCGAGAACGCGCTGGTCGACATCAAGGCCAAGGCATTGGGCGTGCCGGTTTACGAGATGCTGGGCGGGCCGGTGCGCGACCGATTACAGCTCTATTGGTCGCATTGCGGCACCTATCGCGCGCGCCATGCAGACAGGATCCGCGAATGGGCCGGGGTCGACCCGGTGCGCTCGCTCGACGACATCGTCGCACTCGGCGAGGAGGTCAAGCGCAAGGGCTTCAAGGGGCTCAAGACCAATTTGATCCGCTTTGACCGCGACAAGCCCTATATGTACGGCCCCGGCACCGGCAACCCGCCGGGCTTTCCCGAGCTCAACGTCGACCACCATATCGTCGATGCCGCGGTCGCGCAGCTGGAGGCGTTCCGCCGCGGCGCCGGCCGCGATGTCGGGCTGCATCTCGACACCAACTTCAATTACAAGATCGACGGCTACGTCAAATTGGCGCGGGCCTTGGAGCCGCTCGATCTGGTGTGGCTCGAGATCGACCTCTACGACCCGGCCGGCTTGGCATTGATCCGCCGCTCCGCCCGTACCCCGATCTCGTCCTGCGAATCATTGTACGGCAGGCGTCAGTTCCGCCCCTATTTCGAGAACCAGTCGGTCGACTACGCGATCATCGACGTGGCCTGGAACGGCATCCTCGAATCGTTGAAGATCGCGGCGATGGCCGACGCCTACGAGGTCAATGTCGCGCCGCATAATTTCAACGGCCATCTGGGCTCGCTGATCAGCGCGCATATGTGCGCCGTGGCGCCGAACTTCAAAGTCATGGAGATCGACATCGACGACGTGACCTGGAAGGACGACATCGTCACCCACCCGCCGGTCATCGAGAACGGCGATCTGCTGTTGCCGACCGGCCCCGGCTGGGGTGCGGACGTCAACGAGGAATTCGTGCGCGCCCACCCGCCGAAACGGTAGGAGGCCGGACAAATCGGCGTCAAGCTGTCGGCTGCGGCTGCCCGACCAAAATCGGCCTGCCCACCCGGAGAGCGCTGTGCATACGCGCTCCGACACTACACATACCTGGAGGCGACGGATTGACCGGCTTTTCGGCACCTCCTATGGTGCGCCCGCCACAGCGAGCCTGTAGCTCAGCCGGTAGAGCAACTGACTTTTAATCAGTAGGTCCCGGGTTCGAATCCCGGCGGGCTCACCAATTGAATCAAAATCTTATCGGAGCAAGCCGCGAAGACGTTTTTATCTAGGTAAGCGCAGGGTAAGCATCAGGCGTAGGCGACTAGCACCCGAGAGCCTGTTGCTCGTTCACAAGATCTGAGCCATGGGTCACTCGAACCCGGTCGACTTCGGCCTTGAATTTCAATTGGCTCGCGTTGTCGCGGACGACGCCGATGTCGGCCTCGGAGAAGCCGTCCTCCGCATTGGCCTCGATCTCCAGCGTCAGCGTGACCTTGGCTCCTTTGCTGCGCTGCAATTCCGCCACGACCGCGTTCAAGATGCCTTCGAACGCCCTCACCGGCCGAACCATGTCGATCTCGACAGATCCGTAGAATCGCCGCGGTTGCTGGTTTGACGTTGGTCCCGGACTGGTCGGCGGAATGGGGCCAGACCCGCCGTCGGGCGGCGGCGGACCGAACTCGATCGGCGTTGCTGACACGACCGGGCGCAATTGTGCCACCGCAAGCTCCGGCCGCACCAGAAGAGCGGTTTGCGGCATCGGACCGATCGGCGCTTTATGCCAGAGGAGGCCCAGCATACTTGCCCGACCCCTTCGTCGAAGCCCTCTGCATAGGCAAATTTCGGGTCGAGCTTGGCGAGCGCGTCGCGGATCGCGGTCTCCAGCACCACCCGGTCGCGCAGCTTCGGCAGATAGACATAGGTCGCGAACCATTCCGGCGATCTCGGCCACCGGCAGATGCGGCTTGTCCGCCGGCCACAGCTCCTCGAGCCGGGTCGCCAGAGTTTCCCCGCCGAGAACCTCCTTGATGATCCCGTCGCCTTTGGTGCTCGCCTTGTCGTAGACCGCGCCGGGCACCCCGGCGCGGTCGCGCGCGGTCAGCAACGAGATGGTCGAGATCGAATGGCCTGCCCGGTTCGGTGCTTTCGACCGGGAAAAGGACGTGGCTCCAGGCGACCCGCACCGCGCGCGTCGCGCCCTCGCGGCTGTTCTTGGCCTTGTCGCGCGCGTCCGCCAATTGCGCCTGGGTCATCTGGTCCTGCAGCCGCTTGTCGACGCGCCTGCTCCTGCGCGGGTCCCCGCCGATCGACTCCCATGCCAGCGCCCGCCGCATCGCCTCGCGGGCCGTTGCAAGCTGCGCCTCGTCGGCGGCGACGAACAGCAGTGTATTGCGGAACGTCCGCTGCGCGCTGCGGCAGCGCATCAACGTATCGGTGACCGCGTCCGTCGCGGCCGATTTGCCCGCACCGCGGCCGACATGCGGCGTCGCCGGCCCCAGGATCACGAGCGAAACCGCCTCGGCCTCGTCGATCGCGGTCGGATCGTCCGGCACCGCGAACACGCGGTGGAACCGACCCTTGCTCTTGGCATCCTCGCGCAGCACCTCGGCGATTGCGGCATCGACCTCGTGCGCCGGCAGCGCCCTGCGCGATCCTTCGGCGAGGCGGTTCAGCGTCGGCTGGGTCGAGAACCAGTAGCGTCCCGCCTCCTCGTAGAGGTAGGTCGCGCGCTCGGACAATTCGCGCAGTGCTTCGCCGAAAATCGCGAGCTGGTCGCCGGGCTCGGCGCAAGCGAGCCGCAAGCCTTGCCCGGTCAGCCCGGCATTGGGCTGGCCGGCCAGCGGCGCTGAGCACAGGAACACCGCCCGCGCCGCCCGTGGTCGCCGCGTGCGCCTGGCTGATGCGACGCGTCGGGTTCGCCTCCAGTCGCGCCGGCAATGAGCCGTCGCCGTCCACCTCGCTATCGACAACCGACGGCAAAGGCAGGATCGAGCGGATGGAGCACGCTCGCCCGCACCCGCTCATGCGCGATCGGCACGCGCGCCGGCAGGATCAGCGGATCGTGCGACCTGCGCCTGCCACAGCACGCCGACGACATTCGCCATGAAGCGCAGCACGTCGCGGGTGCGCTGGAATTTCTCCAGGCTCGACCAATCCTTGGCCAGCCGGTCGAACAGCTCGGGATGGATCGGGTAGGACAGGCGCAGCAGCTCGGTATAGCGCGCCTCCCTCGCCTCCGGCGGGAACTCGGCCGGGTTCCGGCGGTACAGGTCGGCAAACGCCTTGACCGTCTCGTCGCGCGCCCGCTCACCGTCGGCGTCGAGCGGCTGAAACAGGCGGCGGCGAACGATCTCGTAGGTCTCGTTGCCGGATGCCGGCAACCAGGGCGACTGCACCCGCCCGAACACTTTTTCCAGCCGCAGCAGCGCTTCGACGCCGCGCGCGCCGCCGGCCTCGGCGTCGCTCTCCGGCAGCGAGCCGACGATCAGCACGCCGGGCACCATCTTCGCCGCTTCGGTCAGCGACTGGATGAAGGACAGGAACGCCTCGAAACCGCGCGTCGTCGAGCTGCCGCGCGAACATCACCAGTTCGTCGAGCAGGATCACGCTCGGCCCGGCGAGCCGGAACAACTTCGACCATCAGTTCGGAGCCGGGGTTGGTCCGGGCCGCCTCGGCTTCGGCCACCAGCTTCGAGCCCGGCGTCGCCGGCGATGCGCCAGGCGAGATAGCCCCAGAGCGTGCGCACGCCGCGGCCCGTTCTTCAGCGTCAGCGACACGTCGGTGCCCTTGGACGAGCCGACAAACGCCGCAAGCTCGCGGCTTTCGCCACGCGACATTGCCGAGCGCCTCCGACCAGCGGCCGCGATGCCCCGGCAGGTCGGCGGGATCGCCGCCCTCCGTCAGGTGCCGAGCCGAGTGGTAGACGGCGAGCATCGTGTGCGTCTTGCCGCCGCCGAACGCCGTTTGCAGTCCGATGACCGGATCGCCGCCCTGGCCCGAGAGGCGCTGCAAGGCCGAGCTAAGGACGCGCTTCAGCCCCTCGGTCAGGAAGGTGATGCCGAAGAAGCCCCGCGGCGTCGCGTAGTCGCCCTCGGCGTTGCCGGAGTCGACGGCGAACAGATCGGCGGCGAACTCCGCCTCCTTGAAGCGGTTGGCGAGCACGTCGGGGTGCGGCAGCGCCACTTCGATCCACGGCCGCAACGCCTTGCCCGGCTTGTCTGCCGTCGGCTCCGGCGCGGCGTGTTGGGGAGGCGGCGGCTGCAGGAACGGCTGGCGGTGAAGCCAAACCCGCTCTGCCGCTGCTCGTCATAGAGGCGCTTGAGCTCGGCGACCTCTCCCGCTGGGCGCCTTTACCGCCGTGCAGGAGCTGATGGATGGCGTCGAGATAGCGCAGCGCTTCGTTGTCCTGGATCGGCAATCGAAAGATGAGAGGTCGCGTTGCGCGCCTCGAGCGCCATCGAGTGAAGTTCCGCACCCGGTGTTTCTCGTTGCGCCCAAAGGCCTCGTCGAAGGCGTCCCGCCAGTTGTCGATCATCGTCTTCAGCAGGCCGTATTCGTCGAGCGCGCCGCGGGGGTCACCGCCGTTGGCGCGGCTCGCATAAGCGAGCCATTGCGCGCCGTGCCGCGCTTTCATCCGCGCCTCGACGAAGGGGGCGAGGCCGCGTCGCAGATGATAGAGCGCGCCCTGCACGCGCTGGAGCGTTTCCTTTTCCGTGTTCATGGCGCAATCGCTCCAAACAGGTCGCGGGTGGCTGGAAGTTGCTGCCGTGCCGCCTGGTCTTCGAGATTTGTCCAATCCTGCGCGAGCTCGTTATAGACCAATGCCTCGGACGCCCAGCCCTTTTGCGAGGCGATTTCGTAAAGCCGGTAGGCAAGCGCGCGGGCGTCCTCGGCCTTTGCGCCCATCGCGGCGACGAGACTAGCCGCCGGTTCCACCCCGCCATCCTCGGCGCGCAATACGCGGGCGGTGTGCTGCACGCATTCCCACACGGTCGGCGTCTTGTCGGTGGCAGGAGACCAGCCCGGCGACAATTTCTCGCGCGGCGTCAGGCCCGCCTTGCCGTGCAGGTTCTGGAACACTCCGGAGCGGAACAGCGCCTCGATCGGAATGTTCTTGGCATTCGCCATACCGATCAGATCGCCGGAGGCGCGGGCGTCGAAGCCGTAGGTGGCGAACCACGCCAGCGCTACCTGGGTTTCGGGGTCGAAATTGGCGTCGAGATCATTCTCGATCTCGACGCCAGACGCGGTTGATCAGCGCGAGCGCGGTCTTCACGCTCATTGTCGAATCGTCGTCCTCCAACACGCGTGCGTAGCGGGTGAAGACGCCCATGCCAGGCCCGATGACCGATTGCGGCATATCAACCGGACCAACGCTGGCCTTGCGGATCTTTTCCACAGCCTCGGGCATCTCGCGCTTCAGCGCACGTAGGAAATCGGCACGCGTGACGGTCGACGCGTTGGCTGGTCGCTTGCGGCAGACTAAGACAATCGAGGAGGCCAACGCATTGCGCGTACCCTTTAAACCGTAGGTCTGCTCAGTTCGAACTGGCCACGTTCCGTCGAGAACGAAGCCTGCGCTTGCTACCAATTCGAGGAACGCAGCCCACCCCTGAGACGTGAGTCCTTCTTCGTTGTTCTCCGATTGCCGAAACGCATAGTAAAAAGCGACTGGGATGTCACTGGAAGAAAGGCTTTTCATATTTTTTAGTGCACGGCTCATGCCTTCCATAAAGAAAGTTTCTGCTTTGTCTCATCCCCCGTGCCGGCAATATTCTAGTTGACGTACCCACACGCTAGGCGTAGGATGTATCTTATCAAGGAGATACGCCATGCCTTCGGTCCTTTCTGCTGCACATTTCCACAGCGAAGAAGCCGCCTATCGGTTCGTCGAGGCGCGGTTGTGGCCAAATGGACGCCCGTGCCCGCATTGCGGTGTCATCGACAAATCCGGGCCGCTGAGAGGCAAAAGCACCCGGATCGGCGTCTACAAATGTTACGCCTGCCGCAAGCCTTTCACCGTCAAAGTCGGAACTATTTTCGAGTCCAGTCACATAAAGCTGCACGTTTGGTTGCAGGCCATGCACCTGTTGTGCTCGTCCAAAAAGGGAATGAGCACCCACCAGCTGCACCGCATACTCGGCGTCACCCTGCAAACCTCTTGGTTTCTGTCGCACCGCATCCGCGAGGCGATGATGGTCCTGGATATCGACGGGACCGGACCACTCGGCGGACAAAACCGAGTCGTCGAGATCGATGAAACTTATGTCGGCGGAAGGGCGCGCAACCGGAAGGGGCGCGTACCTGAGAAGCGGCCCGTGGTTTCCTTGGTCGAGCGCGACGGTCGAGTCCGCAGTTTCCATGTTCCGAATGTGACCGGGCAAAGCTTGAAGCCGATCATCGTCGCGAATGTCAGCAAGGCCACCTTTATCATGACCGACGAAAGCCCGGTTTATCCGGCAATCGGTCGCGAGTTCGCTGGCCACGGCACTGTAAATCATAGCGCCGAGGAATATGTCCGCGCCGTCTTCTGGCACACCAACACAGCGGAGGGGTATTTCTCGATCCTCAAGCGCGGCGTGATCGGTGTCTATCACACGTTCCCGAGGCACATTTGCACCGTTACCTCGCCGAGTTCGATTTCAGGCACAACAATCGGATGGCTCTCGGAATCGACGACGTAGAGCGCGCGGATTGTGCATTGCGCGGCGTAGTCGGTAAGCGGTTGACCTACCGAACGGCTCGTCGCCAGCGGGAAATTGAGACCGCCCCCCCGTTCTAACCAAAGCGGCAGGAGCAAGCGATGACGCCTGCCCCTGCCATCGCTATCCTGGAAGGTGCCAACCAACCCAGGGAGCGAATCAATGTCCGATGCTATCGCCCTACAGGGGCAAGCCGTTTCAATGGCAGCAATGAGCGTTATCGTCCATTTATTCAAAAAATTAGATGAAAATGGAACGCTGACCAAAGCAGACCAATCCTCAATTCTATCTGCATCAAAAGCAGAACTGGAATCACACCACACACAAGCCGGAGATGCCGCCGCAATTATATTAAACGACATCATAAAAATTATTCTCGAACTAGGTTCATAATATTTTCGAGGCGCAAACTGCCTTCTCTGGCTCTTTCTAAAAAGGCGGCATGCTCCGGAGTGTTTTCCGCGCGTCGCGAGTTATCCTCCCGCGCTGCGTCGATGAAGTACAATAGCCAGCGCCCAACGGCTATGCGGAATCGCTGCGCCCATACCCACTTCATGACCAAAGGCCCCGCTATGTGTTAGACTGAGACATGCCACGCATGCCCAAGCCGCCACCTGACGACCCCGCGCAATCGAAGCGCTTCATCGAAGCCGCACGCGCCGCTGAGACGAATGATCGATCGGAGGAATTTGAGCGCGTGTTCAAGCGCGTCGTCTCCGGTTCGAGACGAGCGCGAACAACTCCGCCACATGATCAATCATGTAAATCCGATCGTATAAAGTTGAAATGATCTCTGATTTATCTGGATAATGACCGAGCTTCTTGTATTCATCCGCGTGTCGACGCATTGTTACCGCGATAAAGTCAGCCCATTGTAGACCAACAGAACTTCGTTTGTCTGCAAATCCAAACGAATACAAAGCTCGATCGAATGTGGGGTTGATCTTCTTAGCCTAATTGAATATGCGATCAGCATCCCGTCCGTTTACGTCCCCGCTCTCTAAAACAAAGGTCAAGTTTTCACCGATCTTAAGAACCTTGGACATAACGTCATCATACATGACGCCGTATAGGATAGATCGGAAGCAAAATCCAAAAGCAGATTCATTGTGAGCAACCTTATGCTTGCTTTTTAGCATCAAGAAACACCGATTTTTCTACAGAAAACGACACGCCAAGCTCTAATTTCCTCAGCGACGCGGAGTGTATGTCTTTAACAAATTGCAGCTTTCTATCGCGCGACCAGCCGGAGAAATCCCCCTTGGTGTCGTAGAACTCTTTTGCGTGCAAAACAGAAACGCCATAGTCATCGCGAATCTTGGTGGCGGCAATCTCGAACTCACTCCACCCCGGCAGGAGACCGACATATCCCGCCATAGTGACAATCTTGTTTGTGCGATCAGTCCCGCTCGCGTCTAACTTGCAAACCAGCACAACTACAACCTTAAGATGCGGCGAGACAGCGCCAAGCGCCAGCGCTCTCCGAGCGACATGATTAGGATACCCGCTGTGTGTGGGTACGGCAAATGGAACATTGCCCCCGTGCCGCTTGATATCGGCCACCAGCTCTTCCGATTTTGGGGAAGCTAGTCGCCTAAAGAGATTTGGCCAGACAGTGCTCAGAGACTTCCTGAGCCAGACGTAGAAAAAATCAGAGAGGTCAGCGTAAGGAATGTTATCGTAGTAAGGTGGATCGGTCGTAACCGCTACGGCCGATAAGTCGGAACGCCTCTCAGCGGCGTCGCCCAAATCAATTCGACCAGGGTTAGACTGTTGTGAATGATCCAAAAGGTATCCTATGAACGATAGGCATTTTGACCAATCTCCAGAGGATCCCGAGAATGGTGAAGCTTCCGCAAAGTCCCAAACAATCGGAATATTCTGCCTCGAAAACAAATGCCCGACGAGTTCCTTGGCTGGTCCTGCCTCCCAGCGACATAAGTTGTTGTTCAAATCTGCCGTCCGACTCACTGCAAACGAGAGATACGTCGCAATTGCATTTGCATAAGTTTCTAAATTCCCTTGTATGGTATCATCTTTACAACACGCCTTCATCTCCTGCAAAGCCTGCTGGCGCGCCTCCTGGACAAGATTGGCGAAGGTGGTCAGCATAGCCATTTGACGTGCGGTGAACATCTTGCCGAAATTGTCGATCCCGTAAGGTACACACCCCATGTATTGCGGATGAGTAGAAGCCGGCAAATCAACTGGATCCAAAGTAGCATTGACGCTCTGGGCGAGCTTTTCGTGTTCCGGGTCAGGGTCGAGATAAATGCGTTTTCGGTGTCCTTCAGCCGCGATCGCGATGAGGCGCGTCCCAATCCGGTTCGTCAGACCTTCAGACTTTATATAGCTGCCCGTAATTGCTGCGCCGGTAAGAGCGCATATGAAATTCGATCCCCGACCAGCTTTGGTCCCTTTCTTCAATACCTCTTCTTGGTCCTTCTGAAGTGGACCCGTTTGTACTTCGAATCTATATCCGTCACGGCAGCAACTATCGAAGACCACGTTTATCCAACTCTTTTTCCCCTCTTTGCTGGCGAGCATGAAATTCGAGATTAGCGGGACCATCGCGCCCTTGGCGCGCGGGTCGGGCGAACGCACCGTGCGCGCCCACAGCCAGGCGATCACGGTCGCCTCGCTGCCATCGGGCAGCCGCGCCTTCGGATAGACATGCCCGATGCGGCGCTCGGCCTCGTCACGCATCCACTGCCCGTAAAAGCGCACGTCCTCGGCCAGCCCCTGCGCCCCCCGATAGTGCCTGTGTGTGTCATATCCCGGATGCACCGGCGGGCGGCCGGCGAGTTTCGGTGGGATCTCGACCAGCGCCTTGGAGATCAGTACCGCAACTGGGTTAGGTCCGAACCATAGGCGCGTAGGCCCAAGCGCTGCGCCTCCAGCGGGATCGAGCCCCCGCCGCAGAATGGGTCATAGACTGGCGGAGCCTTCGCTTGCAGATAGGCGAGGATGGCCGCGCCGTTATCGCGCGGCGGCGGCTCCTCGCCGAGGCCCCAGGCAACAGAGCGCGCAATCTCCCAGCGCGCCGCGTTCAGCACCATCTCGTTGTTCGAATTTTCCCACTTCACCAGTTCGGCGATGATCGCGTGCAACCGCTTGCGTTCGATCTCCTGCGCCGCCTCGGTCGAAAAGCGCTCCGGCCAAGCCAAAGGGTCGTCAACCAACTGCGCGAACAATACCGCGCGGCACGCCGCCAACGGCCGTCGCGCCCACCACAGATGCAGGGTCGAGGGATGCCCGTGCCGGATCGACTTCTCCCGCGCCGAGGCGGCATTGATCGCCTCCAGCGGGATCGAAACCTCAATGAGCTTTTTTCTCATGACTGCGCCAACTTCTTTCGTCGGCGGCGTCCAAGCGCGGCCGAAAGCCTATCACGCAACCCCTCAGCCTGGGCTCGTGACATTTCTAGCCTGAAGTAACGACTTTCCACGCCTACACTGGGTTCGTAAGAACCATGAGGTAACGCGGGTTCAGAGGCCCAGATCGCGAGAATCGAACCACTGAGGTCGAGTGTGGCTTGAAGTAGCGTCTCAGACAGATGGAACTCGTGACTGTCTCCGGTCCGACCATCGCCAGTTTTAACGATCAGGCTCGCGCTCTCCGGCGCCATCATCGGTTCATCGCAGATGACTACCCATCCCTGACTTGCCTGGCTGATTTGAACCATGGCGGTGCCTGATGAGGCTTTTGCGGATCGTCACAGCGCCTCCGAGGCGGGCGGCAATGCCGGACGAATATCGGTATGGATAAAATCGTCACCCTTGAAGAGCAGCGCGTGGTCGGTCGCCACGGCTAGCGCGTAGGCAAAGCAGTCGCCAATATTTAGTGCCGCCCGATGCCGGCCCCTGCCGAAGCGGCGAAACGCGTCGATAGCGATGTCGGCCTGTTGGGGCGTGACGCTGACAATATCGAACCCGCCATCGCGGAGCAGCAGGTCGAGGTCCGCACGGCCGGTCTCGCCCTTACGGCCCTCGATTACGAAGGAAAGCTCGACCCGCGTCACCGCCGAGAGCAGGCGCACCGGTACGTCGCCAAGAGCGCGCGCAAACCGCTCTGCATCGGGTTCCCCCAGCAGGATCGCGACAAGCGCCGAAGTATCGACGACCATTCAGCGCCACATACCGGTTTCGTCATAGCCGACAATCTCGTCCGGGCTGCGGGTATCGATATCCGGCAATGCTGCACAATGGCGGCCGATTTCCATCAGCCGGTCGGCCAGCCGCGTTGAGCCGCCGCGGCGCAAGCGCTCGCGTTCCAGCCGCTCGGCAAGCGCCTTGCGGATCGCGTCGGTCAAGGTCTCGCCGGTCAGTGCCGCGACCTCGCGGGCGAGACGGTCGGTCTCCTTGTCCTTAAGACTCAATGCCACGTGCTTCCCTGTCTATAATTTGACGTCGAATATAGACGTGGTGCCCGTCCCCTGTCGAGAAGGGCGCCCCTACGCCACGCGATCGGCCAACGATAGAAGGTCGGCCAGATTGAAGACGATCGCGGTCTCGGCGAACCCCAGCTCGCGGCGGAAGAAGCGACGCACATATACCGGCTGATGGGCAAAGCCGTTCTCGACCGTCACCAGAGCCAGATGGAAAGCATCGGGGGCATTCAGCGAGGCCAGGATCTCGTTCTTGGTGACGATCACATCACGGGCGTCAGCGTGGCGTCCTTTTACTTCGATGAAGCGCAGATGGCCCGTGCGGGTATCGCGGCTCTCGACGTCCCAGCCCTTCTTTTCGGCGGACACATCGCACGGCAGGTTCCCGAGCGAATGCTCATAGGTCATCACCGCGTCCATCGCCAGCCGTTCGATGGCAGCGCGGGCGGCGGGGTCTTCGGCGAACCCGCGTCCTCCTCCTGATTTTGCAGGCTCGGCCAGAGTTTGCAGCAGCCCACGCGGGATCACCAACGCCGCCCCCTTCAAGACCGGCGGCAAGGCGGTGATCTGCCGCTCGCGGTCGAGCTCAGACTGGCGTTTGTGCAGCCGTTCCACCATGCGCTGCGCGGTCGCCTCGGCATTGGCGGCGTTGAGGCGCTGTTCCTTACCCGCGCGCTCCTCCTCCCGCAGCCGCGCCGCACGCGCATCCCAAAAATTGATCTCGCGCGTCAAACGGGCGCGGACCTCGCGTTCGACCTTGTCGATCTCGGCAAGCCTTCGCCGCTTCACCTCGGCGAGATGATCCGGAACCAGGCTGGCGATGGCATAGGCGAGAGCGCGATCTTCAACCGGCTGCGCCAGCCACGGTGCTGCGATCACGCCTTCGACGGTCGAACGCTCTTCGGCCGTGATCGGCCGGTAGTCAAGATAAGGGGCGGAGCCGCCGTCCACCGCAGTGCCGTCCTCCTTCAGGTGAATGAACTGCAGCCGTTGTGAGATCACCCGCAGCTCGCCGGTCCGGCCGGTGCGACCGTCGCGGATCGCGTGTTCGAGATAGACGAGCAGCCGTGGCTCCAGGCTGTCGTCGGTCTCGTCGACGAGCCCCGCGCCTTGCCCGAGCAAGGGCTGAAAGCGTTCGAGCACCAGGTCGACCACGGCGTCGAGCAGCGGATGGCCGGGTGCGAGCAGCTCCGCCTGGGGCTGGCCAGCGATCAGCGTCTTCTCGAAAGTAACCCGCGCATAGCGGTCAAGCACCGGGTCGCCGCGGCCGATCAGCCGGTCTCGTTTCTTGAGCACCCCCGGCACGCGGGTGATCTCGAAACGTCCCGTCTCGCGCTGGGTGATCCGGCCACCAAGGAGCGCGAATGCCTCGCGGAAGAAGGCGCCGATAAAATGCGGCTGGAGGCGGCGGGCTTGCGCCCGCTCCATCTCTTCGCGGATCGCCGAGACGGTATTCGGGTCGAGACCTTCCGAGATCAGTTTGCGCTCCGCCACCAGGGCTTCGATAGTGCCGACATCGACGGCGCCGTCGACCTTGCGGAACAGCTCGGCCTTGACGTCCGGCCGGTCGCCGTAGCGGATCGCATTGACCAGGAGATCGCGCAGCGCCTGACCCTCGAACAACTCGCCCAACACGTCGTAGACCTTGCCGCCGAGCGCGGCGCGGGCCTCTTCCAACTTGTCGAGCAAGCGGCGGTAGACCTCGCCCTCACGGGTGTTGGTGGCGCACAGGTTCCACAAATGGCAGACCTCGGTCTGGCCGATGCGGTGGATACGTCCGAAGCGCTGCTCGATCCGGTTCGGGTTCCACGGCAGGTCGTAGTTGACCATCAAATGCGCACCGCGCTGCAGGTTTACCCCCTCGCCGGCGGCATCATTGTCCGACACGTCGGCCTTATGGACGCCTTCGCAGAACCGGCCCTCGAAGCGGTCGGCGTCGAGCAGCCCCATGAATAGCTGGAAGTCGGCCTCCTTGCCATTGTGCGGCGTCGCCGACATCAGCAGCAGATTTCGGGTCCGCGTTCCGAGCAGCTTGCCGAGCTTGTAGCGCTGGGTCTCCCTCATTTCGCCGCCGAAGTAGGACGCCGCCATCCGGTGAGCTTCATCGCAAATGACGAGATCCCAATCAGGCGCGGCGCCCAGCTTGGCTTTCAATTCCTCCGAACGCGCCGCCATATCGAGCCGGACGATCAGCCGATTGCGCTCGACGAAGGGATTTCCGGTAATCGAGGCCTCGATCTGATCTCGCGTGACGAGGTCGAAGCCGAGCCCGAACTTCTCGGCCATCTCATCCTGCCACTGCTCAACAAGGCTGCCGGGCGCCACGATCAGGCAGCGCTCGAGATCGCCGCGGATCAGCAACTCCTTGATCAGCAGCCCGGCCATGATCGTCTTGCCGGCGCCAGGATCATCGGCGAATAGGAAGCGCAAGGGCTGTCGCGGCAGCATCTCGCCATAAACAGCGGTGATCTGGTGCGGCAACGCCTCGATCTGCGATGCGAGTGACGGCGAGGTACGGGTCGAAAAGATGGGCGAGACGGATCCGATAGGCCTCGGATGCCAGCCTCAATAGACCGCCGTCGGCGTCGAACGCGTAGCTCCGCCCCGCCTCGACAAACTCGAAGCCAGTCTCCTCGCCCCGATAGACGAGGCGCTCGCCAACCCGGCCATTGGCTCGAAACACGATATTCAGCGCGTCGGCCCCGAAGCGCGCAACCTGAACAACCTCGGCGATGCCGCCCAGATAAAGGCCTTTCAGCCGTGCGCCCGGCTGAATTTGATCGAAGGTGCTCAAGCCTTTCGCCCTTAACGGAGATACGCCGCCCTCGTTGAGGTGCCCAGACGTCGCCGCATTCCGGATATTATCGTATCCGGTCTGAAACGGTGGGTTAAAGCGATTCGCGTGTCAGGATTTTTAAGGTGATCGGGGGATTGCGAAGCGTCGGCGTTCGAAGCGGCGCATAGCAACCATCAAGAGGCCTCTCTCGGCGTTGGTTCGCCTCTGAATGCGGACGAAAAGCGCCGAACAAACCCAGACGTCGAGACACCGTGAACTAAGCGCTGTTGCGGGATCAATGTAAGCGGAGCCGGCTCCCCACGTTGCGCCGGGTGGCGGCGATGGGGTGAACCTGCCTGGTCTGATCGAGGCAGGGGGATGGTGTGCCAAGTAATTTGCCAATTGATGGGCACAGTTTCCGTCGCGTGGAAGTCCTGACAGGGACACCGCGACGGCGCCGTTGGAGCGTGGCGGAGAAGGTAGCGATTGTCGCGCAGAGCCAGGCGCCCGGTGCGCAGGCGAGCGAGATCGCGCTACGCTACGGGCTGCATCGCAACCAACTCTACGGCTGGCGGCGGGAGTTCGGATCGGGCGCGGTTGCCCATGCGATGGCCGAGGCCGGCATGCAAGGACCCGACTTCGTTCCGGTGGTGGCGGATGCCGGTTCTGGCGCGGTGGCGATCGAGATCGAGATCGGCAGCGCGATCGTGCGTGTCCGGGCGGGGGTCGATCTGGCCTTACTCGGCAAGGTGCTGCGGCTGTTGAAGGCGATAAAATGATCCCCGCCCTGTCCGGTACACCGCCGGCGGGGGTGCGCGTGCTGATCGCGACGCGCCCGGTCGACTTCCGTCGCGGCGCCGATGGCCTGGCGGCGACGGTGCAATCGGTGCTGCGGCAGGACCCGTTCAGCGGGACGATCTTCGTGTTCCGCTCGAAGCGGGCGGACCGGGTGAAGATGCTGGTCTATGACGGGACCGGCCTGGTGCTGATCTGGAAGAGGCTGGAGGGCGCCAAGTTCGGTGGACACAATCAGGCCTTCGTTAACGCCTTTGGGCCTTCTGGGAGCGCGGCTGGCATCTTTATGCTGGAATACAATGTCACGGCCTTGACCCGGCTTCCGCCAGCGACCGTAACCGTCGATTTCAACTCCCAGACCGCCTACGATTACCAACGAACCACGCAGGTGAGCAGAGATACTTGGGGTCACGTGACGAGCGAAACAGTGTCGATTGCCGAGCATCTGCAGCAATCGAAGGCGGGGACAGTCACCGTCGATCCCGGCGGCACACCGCTTTCGCCGGACACCCAAAAGCTACTCGTGACCTGGGGCAACGATACGTTGCAGAGGGACGTGGAACAGGCCATTGCCGCCGCCACGCAGATGATGGACAGCAACACCGCGCCAACCTTCAGCATCACGGCGGTATCGTCGTTCCATAACGTGTTCGTACAAGGGCAGGTCGTGCCATGGGTCATTACGCCACGCGCTTCCATCCCAGCTTTTTCGGCTGCGGATTGGGAAAAGGTATCGAGTTCGGTGTCGATCCGTCCGATGAAAGTGGCGTTCACGGTTCAGGATCTGGACCGCAACGGCGTAGCCTCGATTGAACTAGTGGTGACCTATCCAGTGGGAGCTTCGGTACCGGCCTCCAACAACACCTATCAATTTACGCCCGCCAGTCCCAGTAGTTGGATTTTCGAGGCCCCCGGCCAAAGTAGTGGCGGCGTGTTTGACGGCGCCTATACCTATCACTACGTCGTCCACTATTCCGACGGGTCGGCCCCTTTCACATCGGCCGAAATCAAGAACGACCAGTCCGAGGTTCACATAACGGCCAATGATCTCAACGTTCTTTTGCTAGAGTTCAGCGCGGACAACGTGCCCTTCAAGGCGACGGGTGCGACCCGGTCCGACCTTTTCGTCGCGGGCGCGCTCGGGGCCAACCTTTCCGTGGATTACGTGCTGATCGACCTTTTCTTTGTGAACCAGAGCACGGGCCAGCCGATCCAGCTCCAACAGGCCAGGCTGGATGCGACCAACAAGTCGCATGTTTTCAAAAGCGAGACCCACGAACCTTTTGGCAACCCCTGCAGTTACCGGGTCACCTATGTATTGACCTCAGCGCAAAACGTGGTCATCGACTGGCAAACAACCACGCTCGCCGCCCCTGCCCAAACGGGGACGTCGACTGCGCCAGTGCTCCACCTCAACTCGCCCTTCCAAGGCAGGACGATAAGCCTGTTTCCCCTGGCGCCGGCGGGCCAGGGGAAACAGATGGTGGCGATCAACGCCACCTATACCGACAGCGTCAACAACGTGAACGAACAGAACAGCTGGTCGATCACGGATTTCAGCAAGCCGCCGAAAATCTGGAGCTTCCTCGCGCCGGCGAACAAGAACGTCCAGGTCGTCAGCTTTGACGGAACCTATGTTATGGCCGGAGTTCCCTACGAGCTGCAGCCGACCAAGACTTCGCAGCCGATGTTGGTTCTGAACCGACGAAACCGTTGTTTTCTGTCACAATCGATCCGTCGCAGATCGAATGGGTGGCCGGCAATTTTACCCAAGTCGTCGTTACGCTTTATACCAAAGATACGACGGGGAATTCGCTCAACGTCAACACCTTGACGCCCTTCCATTCCGATAACAACCTGACCCAGCTTTACCCCTACTACTTCGATGCAGGGAAAACGCCGGAATGTTTCTACAAGGCGGAATATTGGGTCAAGGACCAGCCCGCCCCCGCGCTCATTCCTGAAACGTCGCTCAAGGCGATAGGCCAGCTGACGCTGCCAGGCAAACCTCCGGCCGCGGCGCTGTGCGCGGCGACTTAACAAGCCCTTGCCATGAGGCGGAGATAACTCAAGCGTTGGGCAGCGACCCCGGCCTTGGTCGGGGACCGCCGGCCTCCAAAGGTTTCTGGAAACTTGGGGACCGGCGGGCGCTCGGGCAAATCGGCTTTTACAGGATATCGGTTTTTCGGCCTCTGCCTCTTGGCCCGCTAGCCGATTGACGCCAACCGGCTCCCCGCTGGAGTTCGGGTTTACAGAGGCGGGGGGCGGTTTGCGCTACACGGTCGAAGTTGGGTCCCCGGGGGTGAATGCGGAGCGGCGCCTATCCGACATTTGCGAATTCGTGTCGGGTCGGGGCTTCCCGCCTCCTCCCGGTGATCTGCTGGATCGCGTGAACCACCTGCAGGTCGCTGGCTTACTGACCAATGGCGCCTGGTTAGGGGTACGGCACGATGGCGCCGGTGATCGCCTCAAGATTTATGCCGAGGTTCCAACCGCGGCGGGGCCAGCGGTTGAGGACTGGATGAACCAGGTTCTGGGCGCACCGCTTCGGCTGCCCGGCCCTCCGCCAAGGATGAAGATGATCGGTCTTGAGGCCGGGTCGAGTTGGGTTGAAGTCTACTATGCCAGCACCGACATGCTCCGCACGGGCGTATCGATGGCGCTGAACCGAGCAGGGCTTTCTGGCGCGCCTGCCTCGATCCTGTCGGTGATCGGTGGGATGACCTCCGTCTCTGCCGGCGCGCGATTGCCCGGCCGGGATGTCGGGTTCAGCTATGCCGTTACCCAGGGCACGCACGAGGTAGCCTTTACCCTCTACCTCGTGGCGCAGAAACTGTTCGGTGATGATCAAAGCTGCGCCGAATGGATCGCTGGGCGGTTGCCGGGACATGGCGATCTTATGCCAATCTTGCCTGCCACCCCGGCCGGCATCACTCATCATGGGATGGTCGGGCTCACCGTTGCTCCTGGAGTTGCCGGCCCACTGCTGTCAACCGGAGTCGCGGCGCCGTGGAAGGGGTAGGCCGACCTGGAGAATGGGAGGCGGTTTTGGCGGCGCAACAGGCGGACGGGGCGTTTTTGTCTTACGTTCACCTGAAAAAAGGCCCTACCGAAGATTATAACGGCTTTGCCACGGCCTTGGTTCTGGATTGCCTATTTGAGGCACCCGACCTGCCCGCGATCCTCTCGGCCCGAGATACGGCGTTGGAGTTTCTGCAAGGCTGCGCTGACCCGTCCTGCATGGGAGGGTTCGGCTTTTACCCTCTAGGCGGCGCAGCTGCAGGCGCTGATCTACGGGGGCGGACAAGGTTTTGGCAGTGCTGCACCCACCGACCGCGGCGCACGCGCGGATCATGGAGAAAGCAGGGTGCGGGGCATTGTTTGGCGGCACAGGCAAAGTGGTCGCCGCCTACACCGGTCTCGCCGATGTCGGCACGGCGACCATGACCGAGTGTGTGACGATCGCCAGCTCGATCGCCGACAGCGTTTCGAGCCCGGTGATCATCAACGGCGATACCGGGCATGGAAGGAATATGGCAGTGCGTCGTATGGTCCACGAGTGCATCCGGGTCGGGATTGCCGACATCCGAAATGACGACCCGCCGATCGAAGGCAAGCGCAAGACCCGGAGTGTGGATGTCGAGGTCATGCCGCTCGACCAGGCAATCGTGCGCTGACGGCGACAGCAGGGCCTCGTGTGTGACGAAAGGGTGCCGTCATTGGAGTGCGGCGCGCTTCGATCTGCAGGCAAAAAAGGAGGAGGCATGGACTATCGCAAGCAGTTCGTCGTCGATCCGGCTGACAGACTGCGGCTGCCCAAGGTGGATCCGGGTTATAAGGGACATCACGAATTAGAGGAGATGGCGAAACAGGAGACCGAACATTACCGTGAGAAGCTCGCCCACCAGCAAGCGCTGCTGTACGCCGAGCGCAAACATTCCGTGCTTGTCGTGCTACAAGCGCTCGATGCCCGGGGTAAGGACGGCACCGTGAAGCACGTGTTTTCGGCACTCAATCCGCAGGGCACTACGGTCACCGGCTTCAAGCAGCCGACGCCCCTTGAGATGGCGCATGATTTTCTCTGGCGAGTGCACCCGCACGCGCCGGGACGCGGCGAAGTGGCGATCTTCAACCGCTCCCATTACGAAGACGTATTGGTAACGCGCGTGCACAAGCTGATTGACAAGCCGACCTGGATCGCCCGCTACGAGCGCATCTGCGAGTTCGAGAAAGGGCTCGTCGACAGTGGCACGACGATCCTCAAGTTTTTCCTGCATATCAGCAAGGAAGAGCAGCTCGCGCGCTTCGCCGAGGTCAACATCACAAAATTTCGAGATAACGAGATAGAGGATATTAGCCTCTTCCATCTTTTCTATTTCGTTGTCAAACTCAAAAAACTCAAAGATGGTGCGAACATTGGCCGAAAAGCCCTGAATGTAACTGACACGGATTCGGGTTCACTAAATGTGGCTAATGGACGATGGGTACAAGTACACCTCGCGCGGGGACACGCGTTGTCCCGCCGACTTCTTCTGCTTTGCACCAGCTGATAAAATCGGGTTTCGGGAACAGGAACGAAAGCGCCGCCCGTATTGGGAATTGATCAGAGATTTTCTGACCTAGCACGGGATAAAAGCATCCAATCGACGCGCGGCTTGTCCGCCATCTGAGTGCGACAAACCGATCAACCCGGAAGCTGTTCGGGTCGCGGTCGCGGTGACCTTCCTGATTTCCGGGGGGCGGCGCGGGTGGTGCGTACCGACGATCGAGCGCCGCGCGTCCCGTCGCTCCCGCATGGTGCCGGCCCCGGCCGCGGGATGACCGAGATATGGCCCAGAGAGCGGAAGGGACCGGCCCCGGACCTCAGGCTGAAGCGAGCAGCGTCAAACAGCGTCATGATCCCGGTCGCGTCGCCACCGCTCACCGGCTCGGGATCGGTGAAACGCGCCGGTTGCACCCGATCGCCTTCGATCGGCAGAAACAGGCCGACTTCCTCTCCCTGCGCTGTCGTCAACGGCCGCAGCCGCAGCACCTCGGGCTCGCGCGCGGGCAGAACAATTCACTCACGCCCGCGGGCGGCCACGATCGCACCTGGCCGGCCGCGGGCAGAACAATTCACTCACGCCCGCGGGCGGCCACGATCGCACCTGGCCGGTATTGGCTCTCCATGCCCCCCTCCCCGTTGGCAAAACGGTAATCATTTGGCGCGAGAGAAACCAGCGCAACGAAGCCGTCCATCGAGAGTCATCGACCGACAAGTAAATGGCGCCCGTCAAGCCGGAGTCAGCGCGGCAGGCGCGCTCAGGGTTAGCGGGTGAGCCGGCCTGGACTCTTGAGTAACTCAGCCGGCTCGACACCGAGAGCGTCGGCTAGTCTGCCGATGATCTTCAGACTTGCGTAATAGGCTCCCTTTTCGAGCTGCGCGAGATAGCTACGGCTGACCTCGGCCTCATATGCGAGATCGTCCTGCGAGAGCCCCTTTGCGTGGCGAAGGCGCCGCAAATAGGTGGCGAACGCCTCCCCCAGATCCATGCGGGAAGCGAAGCGATCTGTTCAAAATGCACACCTCGATATACTGAGCAAAACGTCGCTTATGTAACGCTGGCGAGGGGCCATTCGCATGACGGATATGGACCGAACCTTTCAGTGGCTTCCGATGACAAGCTGGTCGAACTTGTCTCACGGGCGCGGCGGCGTCTCGTAATCGTGTGCCCGGCGCTTAGGGAGACCGTCACGCAGGCGCTCGCAGCTCGCCTCGATCAGGGGTTCGACGGCGCCACCGTAATCCTCGACGCGGACCCGGAGGTATATCGACTGGGCTACGGTATTGAGGCCGCCTTTGACCTTCTGCGCGCTGCGTCTGAGCGGAACCTATTGGATCTTCGGGTTCAGCACGGCATTCGAATCGGAGTCGTAATTTCGGACGACGTTACGATGGTGTTCTTCCCAGTCCCACTGCTGATTGAAGCGCGTTCGACCTCGGTTGAGAAACCGAATGCAATTGTCCTGTCGGGAGAGCCCGTTGAGCGGCTAGCGGAAGCGGCGGGTGCCGGCAGGACGGAGGAACGGCACCAGCCAGAGATTGGAGCGCAGGCCCTCGCGCCCGCGGCGGCGACAGCCCTTAAGGCCGATTTGAAAACCAATCCTCCACAACCGTTCGACATTTCACGAGCGCTTCGGGTGTTTAACTCGCAGGTCCAGTATGTCGAGATCCAAGTCGAAAATTATCGCTTCAGCAGCCGCCAGGTTCAGTTGCCGTCGGAGCTTTTCGACATCGGTCATGACGAACTCAGGGATCAGATTTCCACGCGGCTGCGCGCCCCGGTCGAGGCGTTGGGTCCATTCGACATCACAGTAGAAACTGAAGACGGTGAAGCGTCGGCAAAGACGGACGAGAAGTGCGACGGACGTCTTTTCTACCCCCTGGATCGTGGCACGGGCGACCTTGCAGTATTTGTCTAGCTTTCTTTTGAAACGCTCTATTTCCTCATCGAAAACCGATCGGTCGCGTATGAAGATCGCTCGCGAACGTAAGCGTATAGCGATAGGCTCTTAAGCGAGTTTCTGCCACGCTGGCAGCAAAAACCGCCGCGCCACCTCGAGAAGCACGGCATAGTCCTAACCAACGAAATCTTACAGCAAGAGCTTCAAGACATCGCGCAACGGCTCGCACAGCAAGCGATATCTTTCGACTCACCGCAAGTCCGGATCGTTTGCAAAAGCATCTCTCCCGAATCCGTGCAGCAGCCAGAGTTTTTCAACCCCCTCATAAAAGTCATGCGACGCCGGCGCGTGCCGATAACGGTGATTAGGTCCTTGTTTTCAACCGGCGATGTGGCACCGACAACAGCCGGCTTTACTGCTCTGCGGTAGCGCACCGACGGAATTATCCTGCCGAGGGTGGGCACCGCCGATTTATCGGCCCACACGTCGCGAGGCGTGGCACGGATCACTCATTCTGGCGGCGAGGTCGCCGCGTCGACCTCCCCGGCGATGACACCGGGAGCGACGCCACCCGTCCCACGGCCGGAAAACTACCGGGAGCCCGCGAGGCAGGAAGCGGTCTGTGTCTCGTGCTGTTTCTCCGCGTCGCTCTAAAGCTAGCGTGTTACCGTTAAACAACGCGATCGCTTTATCGGCAAACGGCTTCCTGTCAGAGTTCAGTCCCCCGTGCGCGGCTGCCCGCTAGACGCAAGCGTGATCCGACACCCGCGCATCGCATGCCATCGGGAGAGCGTCATGTCAGAAGTCCCCTGCTTCTCCAGAACAGCATTTCCCGCCGCCAGCCATGTGCTCGGCAGCAAGCTCGACAGCATCCCGTTCAGCCCGTTTCACCTAGGGGTGATCTTTGTGCTCGGGTTTGTCGCGCTGGTCGACGGCTACGACGGTTCGATGACCGGCACGCTGCTGGTGCTGGCCAAAAAGCCGCTGCACATCGCTCCCGGCGAGATCCGCCTGCTCGCCGTCGCCTCGAGCCTGGCGGCCTGCGTCGGCGGATTTACCGCCGCGGCGATTTCCGACCACTGGAGCCGCCGCACCGTCATGCTGCTTGGAGTGGCGGCGATCAACTTCTTCACCCTGTTGATCCCGCTGGCGCAAAACGGCGAGCACTTGATCATCATTCGCCTGTTGACCGGTCTTGCCATCGGGTTTGCCGCCTCGGCGCCATTCCCGATCGCCGCCGAGCTGATGCCGGCGCAGCACCGGCGCACCTTTGGTGCAATCTACGAGATGATGCTGGCTAGTTCGTTCACCTTGGTGCCGTTGGTCGGCTTTATGGTTGCAGGCAACCCGAACGGTTTCCGGCTCTTAGCTGTGCCGGCCGTTCTTGGGCTGTTCATTGTGCCGGTGCTGGTCTATTTACTGATCCCCGAGAGCCCGCGCTGGTTTCTGCGGCGGGCCAACCCCGAGGCAGCCGTCACCATCGTCAACCGGATCATCGGCCGGTCCGGGAATCGCGTGGCGCCGCTGACGGTCACGGAGCTCAAAGAGAACGTCGAGCCGGCGCGCGAACAGCTGCCGTCGTTCTCGGCACTCTTTCGCCGGGGTCAGCTGCGCTGGACCGTGGTCGGCATCGTGAGTCTTGTCTGTGCGCAGGTTTCCTTTTTTACAATCTCGATTCTGTTGCCAAAGGCTCTGATCGATCAGGGAGCCGCCGTCACCTTGAGTTTTGGGCTGAGTTCGCTCGTCTTCCTGGCGAGCATCCCGGGGAAGGGCTTCACCGGTTTCCTGATGGAAATCATCGGCCGGCGGTGGACGATCGCCTATTGCCTCGCTGGGTCGCTCCCCGGTCTTCTGATGATGGCCGTGGCACATTCCGCGGGACGTTACGCGACCGTCGTCTTTGTCGCCGGAGCGCTGATTACCGGCTTCACCGTGCTGTCGACCTTCACTGCAGTGCGGGTTTATCTCTCCGAGCAGTTCCCGACGGCCTTGCGCGGCCGCGGGCAATATTTTGGCGAGTCGTGCGGGCGCTTCGGCGCCGGCGTGGTCGCGCCGTTCATGTTGGAGCCGTACACGGGTTCGCCGGTGATCTTTTTCGGTACCTTGGCGATTGTTGCGTCGATTGGCGCTTTTGTTCCCGTGTTGTTTGGCAGGGAAACCGTCGGCCAACTCGAAACCGTCACCGAGGGGGCTCCGGAACTGGCCTAACGGTATTCCTGCGGGCGTTACTTCGGGGATCTCTCACGGCGAGGCTAGATCTAACCATGGGTGGCTTGGCTACCGACGAGCGTAACCGTAATATGCCCCATCGTCGTATCGGCTTTGGCGCCATGCCAATGGCGCTCACCGGCCTTGATATGGACGACATCACCGACACTGATCTCGCGCTGGTCATGCTCCGTTGCCACCATGCCGGAGCCCGAGGTCACGATCAAGCAGCTGGTCACAATTGTGCGTATGCCACCCCGTGGTGCAACCCTCGCTGAAATTCACCACGCTGCAGTTATAGTTGGCCGAGTCTTCGGGCTGAATGATGGTCTGGCGCGACCGGGAGACCGGGCCTGTGTATCCTGGGATCGGCTCCGCTCCGGCCATCGGGGCATTCGGAACGTCTTTGAATGTGACCACCTTCATGACGATATTCCCTTCATGATTGATGGGTTTGCGACGCTCCGGACCCAGTTGAACAGCACGACCTGAAAACCGCAGATTGCACCTGGCGCGAAATGGCGCGATCTCAGGCTTGGCCTTTGGCCAGTCGTAGATCCGAGAGAGGGTTTCACCCATAAGCACGCTGCGGTTTCCCTCGGAAAGGCGATCGGTGACGCGAAAGGCGTCAACTCCCTGCTTGTAGGTCAACGTTCCGACCGCTCGGGTCCAATCGGTGCCCCACGTGCAACGATTAAAGCCCAAAGCGTCGAAGACACAACCAAGCGGATCCCTGATGTCCTTGTAGGGAAAGGTTCGTGCGACAGTGTGCAGGCGCCGCTGACTTTGACGGCGACGTTGTCGTGGGCGGCGGCGCCAGAAGCTTCGGCAGGTCAGTGAAGGGCTGCGCAGGTGCCGAGTTCGATCAGGCCAAGCGCGTCGAAGTACGAGCGGAGGTCAAGACCGCGGAAGATGCCGCTAACGACCGGGTGTGGAGCGGCTATCCGTTCGTCGTCTGTCGGATGCGAAGGCGGCGACCGGGCTGAAGGTTATCGATCTCGGCGCCGGTCACTCCAGCGAGCGCGAGACGCATGATCGCGGCCCTAAAAAACGAAGGCCTCCTCAACGAGGGGATCGGCGCCGGCTACATCGATCGCATTGCCCGCCGGCCTTTAAGGAAGGCGGCGCCTGGCCCGTCGCCAGCTTGCGGCAGAGTCTTCTGAACGGCACGCTGCTGCGGGTGCGCCGCGCCGAATTCGTCGCGGCAGGCGAGTTCGGCCTTGCCTCCGGCGCCGAGCCGGACAGCAGATACCGGCGGGTGTGGTTCCGTGAGGATGTCAGCCCGACCGAGATCACCTTCGAGGCCGACGTTTGCCTCCTCACCAAGGCGCTCGCGGAGAAGCTGAAATCCTCCGAGGCTACTCTCGTTACCGCGCCAAAACCCGAGCCGGCGGTGCCCGAAAAACCGGCCATTTCCGAAAGTCCCCGCCCGGACGCAGATGGATCCGGCGCGCACGCGATCATCGCCGTCGTCGGCAGCATACCGCCAGAGCAATGGAACCGGCTGGGGACGCGGCTGATCCCGAAAATGCGCGCCGCAGGCACCGTGACCGCGACCATCCGGCTCGAGATCGAAATCGATCAGACCAAACCGACGGCGTTCTCCGCTGAGTTGCGCCAGATCGTGGACGAGATCGGTCTTACGGGCGCCATCCGCGTCGAGCATCGGTCGTCGGACGGTGCGGGGTAGCACGAGCGCGCTAAGCACCGCTCGCTGGCGAATCGTGCGCGCGTTGACGACACGATGAATGTCGCAATCGAACGGCTGCGTGTCAGCCGTAGTTTTCCGGCGGCGACCGACCGGTAGAAAAGTACGATGGCTCCAGCGGTGAGCGGATACGCCCGCCCGAGGGCGACGATCGCGGTGATCCGATCATATACCGGCCCGCGGGGGCTGAAGCGGCCGACGGCGCTGCGAGCATTGAAATCATTCTCCTTTCCCTCGAAGGCGCCGGTGGGGTCGCCGGTCGTAATGCAGGAATACTTCACTCCAAACAACCACATGCGCCCGACCGCCGTCGGCGCTTTTATCTTGCCGTCCGCCCATAAGTCCCCCTGGCATCCGGCCGCGCGGTCGGGGACACCGATGGGCTCTTTGTGATGAATGCCGACAGTTCTTTTGCGTGTTCTCGGCCGTCATCGATCTGCACGCCGCGCGGTCTTCGGCGGGTCGCTCCAGCGATCGATATCGCGACTTCGAGCTGCATCGGAACCGCTCTTCGCGTGCGTTTCCCTTTCGAACGCGACGCCTTGGGGGGATTGCGCTCGATCGCGGGCTGGCGCCCCCTCGCAGGTTCGGCGGCGAAACGCCGCGCCTTCAAGGGGACCGCGCGAATGATACAGCCACCCGATTGCTCCGGCCCAACGCGGCATTGGCTGGACCATCTTGACGCACTCCGGGAGTGCGTGTCCGTCAAGGAGGTGTAAATCGGAGCGGAGTTTGAGGTGGCCATCGGTCAGGCGGCCAGTGGTGGAAGTTTGGCCGGATCGGCGTCGATTAGCGGCAGCGTCAGCTCAGCCATTCCCTCGATCTGCATGTAACGGCACTGGAGTAGCCACTCATCGTTCTGCTCGAGCAGGACGGCGCCGATCAGCCGAGTGATGCTGGCCTCATTGGGGAAGATGCCGACGACATCAGCGCGCCGTTTCACTTCCTTATTCAGCCGCTCCAACGGATTTGTCGAATGCAGCTTGGTGCGATGCTGGGCCGGGAAGGTGATGTAGGCCAGCACATCGTGCTCGCTGTCGTCCATCAGCGCGGCGAGCTTGGGCCAGCGCGGCCGCAGCTGATCGGCAACATGGCGCCAGGTCTGATGCGCGGCCTCGGCATCGGCTTGCAGAAAGGCCTGGCGGATCGCGGCGGCGACCATGGTGTGCTGGCCTTTGGGTACGTGCGCCAAGGCATTGCGCATCCAATGAACGCGGCACCTTTGCCAGGTCGCTCCGAGCACGCGAGTGATCGCGTGGCGCAGGCCGTCATGAGCGTCGGAGATCACCAGCTTGATGCCCTTGAGACCGCGTTTGACCAGGCCCTTGAGGAAAGCCGACCAGAACGGCTCGGCCTCCGAAGGACCGATGCCAAGGCCGATGATCTCGCGCCGGCCTTCGGTCGTGACCGCCACCGCGATTATCGCGGCGACCGAGACGATGCGGCCGCCGTCGCGGACTTTGAGGTAGGTGGCGTCGAGCCACAAATACGGCCATTCGCCGTCGATCGGCCGGTCGAGGAAAGCGTTAACTCGTTCATCAATGTCCTTGCACAGCTTGGAGACCTGGCTCTTCGAAATACCGGACAGCCCCATCGCCTGGACCAGCTCGTCGACCCGCCGGGTCGAGACGCCGCCGATCCAAGCCTCCTGGATCACCGTGACCAGCGCCTTCTCGGCGGTCTTGCGCGGCTCCAGAAAGGGCGGGAAATACGAGCCCTGGCGTAGCTTGGGGATCCTCAGCTGAAGCGAGCCGAGCCGGGTGTCGAGGCTGCGCTCGCGATAGCCATTGCGGTAATTGAGCCGCTCGGCGGAGCGTTCGTGCCGCCCGCCGCCGATCACGCCTTCGACATCGGCTTCCATCAGAATTTGCAGTACCGCCTCCGCCACGGCTCGCAGAAAATCGCCATCGCCGCTCTTCTGCAGCAGCTCGGCCAGCGCCATTCTCTCATCGGTCATCGGGTCCTCGGTAGGCTTGGGATGGGTGTCACAACGCCACCTTAGCCGACCCTCCCCGGTGACCACCCGTCGCTCACGCGCGCGCCGGGCTCCATGTAATCGGGCATTGCGCCCGGCGCGCGCTCACCCTCGAATTTCCACCACCACCAAGGACGCTAACCTCCGGGACGCGCTGATGGCCGCGCCGTCGCAAGAGGCTTTGACCCTGCGCAGGGAGATCTCGATCGTGGAGAACGAACTAGTGCACCGCGGTCTACCACCGCACGCCTTGGAATTGCCCGACAGAAGGCCGGCACCGTGGCAGGCTGCGTATTCGCCGCGCCCTTGGGCACATCCCGACGCCCAACGGCTGGTCGGCCAAGCATTGGTGAAGGCGGGGCGGAAGCACAAGGACAGCGGTATGATAAGATTTGGCTGGGCTCCGCCGACGGCGCGGCGAGAGTTGATTTTCTCAGGCTCTTCGTATTGAGCGGCAGCAGGACACTGGTGGGAGCCGACAGAAAATTCCAATCCAACCAACCATATGCACCCCATCCGCCGGCGGTGCTTTTATCTCGCCGTCCAAAAATCGGGCTCGGGTGCCGCGCGCCCGCCGTTTAGCCGCTGAGCCTGCGAAACGGCACGCCAGACCGCGACCAACGAAATGCTGCTCCGGAGCGGTGCCGCGCCCTTGCCGAATGCCGCCGATCGCTCGCCGCGGCACCGGGCTCGCGATCTCTGCCTCCGGATCATTCGTATCCCGCCGCGGCCTGCGAAATCGGGTCCGGGGATACCCCGGTGATACCCGTAGCCGCCAGGGCCGAGTGGCGGTGCTTGTAAGTCGCTGAAAAAGATTGGCTGGGGGACTAGGATTCGAACCTAGACTGGCGAACTCAGAGTCCGAAGTAACTGAGAGTAAATTCAATGCTCTATCGGGCATGGTAGCGGAAAACCGTTCACGGCGCGTCAACGGCATACCACGAAAATGGAAAACCATATCCGCACCCTCGCCGGAAGAGAGTGTGATGAATGTCGACTATTTACTCGCAGCTGCGATCATCCTGCGCCGGCCCGCGGCGGTGATCCTCCTAGTATTCCTGCTGGCCCTTGGAAGCTGTATGAACAGTGCGGATACCGCCACGTGGTCGTATGGCCCGCTAATGTGCTCCGCTTGTGGGGCACTGAAACCGTGAAGCTGCAGCATACCCTGGCTTAGATCCGGCAACTCCGTACCACGCCTTCGCAAGCCATTTGCCTTCATCCGCTGGTCGGCCCCTCAAATCTGAATTCGGTTTTCAAAATATCGTATAGCTGGCGTGCGCTATCTGCGGTTAGCTGCAGCGTTTGGCTCTGTTTACCAGATATTTCTCGATCCTTTGAGCCGAGCGTATCAATCTGGAGAAGTGGTCCAAATCCCAAATCAGGTAATATCGACCAATAACACACAATCTGCGTTGGGTGTAACCGTGGCGTTTTGGTGATCACCTTCTCAAATCCGCTCACAATAGCCATTTCTTACTCCTGGGTCTTGATGTAGTGTGCTAATGATATAAAGGTAAACTATGCAGCCACCTTAGCCGACCCTCCCCGGTGACCACCCGTCGCTCACGCGCGCGCCGGGCGCAATGCCCGATTACATGGAGCCCGGCGCGCGCGTGAGCGACGGGTGGTCACCGGGGAGGGTCGGCTAAGGTGGCGTTGTAACACCCATCCCAAGCCTACCGAGGACCCGATGACCGATGAGAGAATGGCGCTGGCCGAGCTGCTGCAGAAGAGCGGCGATGGCGATTTTCTGCGAGCCGTGGCGGAGGCGGTACTGCAAATTCTGATGGAAGCCGATGTCGAAGGCGTGATCGGCGCCGGGCGGCACGAACGCTCCGCCGAGCGGCTCAATTACCGCAATGGCTATCGCGAGCGCAGCCTCGACACCCGGCTCGGCTCGCTTCAGCTGAGGATCCCCAAGCTACGCCAGGGCTCGTATTTCCCGCCCTTTCTGGAGCCGCGCAAGACCGCCGAGAAGGCGCTGGTCACGGTGATCCAGGAGGCTTGGATCGGCGGCGTCTCGACCCGGCGGGTCGACGAGCTGGTCCAGGCGATGGGGCTGTCCGGTATTTCGAAGAGCCAGGTCTCCAAGCTGTGCAAGGACATTGATGAACGAGTCAACGCTTTCCTCGACCGGCCGATCGACGGCGAATGGCCGTATTTGTGGCTCGACGCCACCTACCTCAAAGTCCGCGACGGCGGCCGCATCGTCTCGGTCGCCGCGATAATCGCGGTGGCGGTCACGACCGAAGGCCGGCGCGAGATCATCGGCCTTGGCATCGGTCCTTCGGAGGCCGAGCCGTTCTGGTCGGCTTTCCTCAAGGGCCTGGTCAAACGCGGTCTCAAGGGCATCAAGCTGGTGATCTCCGACGCTCATGACGGCCTGCGCCACGCGATCACTCGCGTGCTCGGAGCGACCTGGCAAAGGTGCCGCGTTCATTGGATGCGCAATGCCTTGGCGCACGTACCCAAAGGCCAGCACACCATGGTCGCCGCCGCGATCCGCCAGGCCTTTCTGCAAGCCGATGCCGAGGCCGCGCATCAGACCTGGCGCCATGTTGCCGATCAGCTGCGGCCGCGCTGGCCCAAGCTCGCCGCGCTGATGGACGACAGCGAGCACGATGTGCTGGCCTACATCACCTTCCCGGCCCAGCATCGCACCAAGCTGCATTCGACAAATCCGTTGGAGCGGCTGAATAAGGAAGTGAAACGGCGCGCTGATGTCGTCGGCATCTTCCCCAATGAGGCCAGCATCACTCGGCTGATCGGCGCCGTCCTGCTCGAGCAGAACGATGAGTGGCTACTCCAGTGCCGTTACATGCAGATCGAGGGAATGGCTGAGCTGACGCTGCCGCTAATCGACGCCGATCCGGCCAAACTTCCACCACTGGCCGCCTGACCGATGGCCACCTCAAACTCCGCTCCGATTTACACCTCCTTGACGGACACGACCCGTGGCGATCTTCATGATCGCCTATTACTATTCGTTGTTCAAGGAGTTGTTCGGGAGTTGAGACAGTGAGCGTTGCACACAGTAGCTGTGGGTCAGGAGGCCAAAGGCAGAACTCGGGCGAAGCACGCTCATTCGCGGCACCAGTCGGCTAAACGCGTTGCGCCAGGCGCAGCCATTCGGCATCATTGGGGTCGGACCGCTGCTACAGGCGATCCGGGCCTGAGTGCCTGGATCGGCTCGCAGACCCCTGCCACAATCTGACTGCGGAGAGCGGCCCGCCGTCCTCTGCAAATGCGTTTTTCCACGGCCTCGGTGGAGAGCCGACGAAAGTCCGGCAGGGTTCCCGATGACGCCTACTGCGCCGAAAGCGGGTACTCGGCGAGATGCAGCAGGTCTGCCCGGTTTTGGCCTCTAAAGCGGTCGTTCGAGTTCTGCAGCGCGATGGCTCATCGTAAGTTGATTCTGACGTTCGACGCCGTGCGATGTGAGGGCACGAGCGTTTCATTTTAAATTGTTAGGATCATGCGGCTCGGCGGAATTCGCCATCGAGAGGATCGGATTCAATATCAAACGGGCTGGATCCTTCGACGCGCAGCGTAAATGTCAATCGCTACCTCCATTCCATCCTTCAATTTTTCGACGCCGGCAGTACATGCCTCTTCGAACGTCTTGCTTTTCTCACAAACGCTCGTGGCCTCTAGCATGACGACTTTCTTCTCGTCGACCAACCTGAGCAGCTCCGCGCTGTTCGTGATGGTCCAGTCCTCACCTTCTTTGCCCGTTCGGAGCTTATTGGCCTGCGTCTTCCAGTACTCGTGTTGGTGATTCGCCGCCGTCCAGTATCCGAAGATGGTATGGCCTGGCAATAGGACGATCAGCGGCCGAATGCCGACGTATTCGGCACAAGCCCCCAATAACAGGGCCAAGTCGTGACAGGTCCCGAGCCGATGTCCGACCACCTCGCTGTGCGTCCGGACGACCTGTCCTACGGACCGCTTGGAACTTACCTCAAACAGCGGGCTACCTGGAGGTGAGATATAGGTGATACCGTTTTCGTAATCTCTTATAGACTGGTAAATGGCTCGCATCTGCGTGGCGACTGCAGAATCAGCCACGTTCATATAACCGCTGAACACATCGGTCGGCTTACCCAGTGTCCGGAGGACCTTCGTTGCTCCCTCGAAGATCTTCAGGACGCCCTCATTGAACGGGTTGACAAATGCAGGAACAAAGGCCCAGGTTTCCTCTTGATCCAGCCACTCCGTGGCCCCCATCCAGAGGGCCGTTCGGGTCTCGCCCAAAAGCTCATTTTTGTTAAGGTCGAGGATCGTTGCAGTAAAATTGACGCGACGGCGATGAGCGTGGCGATCAATAAGTTCATGGAGAGCCGGAAAGTGAATTTGCTCCACAGGGACAGGGTTCGTGCCTTTCTTGAGGGGCACCGTTTGCCGGTATGCCGAGAGGCCGCCTCCGGTATCGCAGGTTATGCAAAGATGAACTGTCGTTTCTTCCGGTGAATCAATGCTTAGGTGTTCGATAGGGTGTAGTCCATTGATCAGCAGGGCGGGATTGATGGCACCCCGGGGGCGGAATTCCATTCGGACACTCGGCGGTCGAGGGACCGGAAGGGGTGTGGGAGAATCTTGTTTAGGCGGCACGGCCCGACTTGGCTTTTCGGCACGAGAGGGCTTGCGTCGATTTGTTTCGGGGGGATGATCCGTTAGAGCGGGCGCTTCCTCCAACGGCGTCCAGGAGACCCACTCCGGCGAGGGATACCAAAGGACCGGAAATTCGAGTACCGTCTGGCGGCTCCACACTGCCTGGGCAAACGATCGAACGGCTGCCGCTGGAGTGAGGCCCTCCAGCAGCCGTTCGTAGAAATAAAACGTGAAATCGGCAGCCGTGTCGTCGCGCACGAGCGCCGGCCAGCCGAGCGCAACGACGTTGAGATTGCGGGAAATAATTTCACATCCGACCCCAGCGGCGCATGAGTTTATCATCATCAACCGCAGCTGCTTATTATTCTTCAGTGTTTCGACGACAGTTTTAAGGTCGACCTGTTCAAAAGGCTGCTGCTTGTCGTTGTCTGCCGTTACAGGAATCGCCAACACGGAATCGTGTCGAACCAAGCAGGGAGGAGAAATATGGAGAATGCTCGCCTCGGAGGTCTGACACGCGAGCAAGAACGCGGAGCGGGTCGGATCAGCCAACACCCTGATTCGCAGTCGTTCAGAATCGAATTTTTCCCGGAATTGCCGCAACTCACGTTGGATTCCGGGCAGGCGAGCATGTCCGCCGAATTCCGCCCAGCCTGCCATCAGAACTTCTGTAGGTTTGGTTAGCGCGGCCGGCGCGCTCCTTCCCCCCACATTGCAAACCCGCACAATCCCACTGCGAGTGGGGGGGAGGTCAGGACGGATAATCAGTTCGGTCCATGGTAGGCTAGACAGCGTGGGGATTTTTGTATGGATACAAAGGAACGAATCGTTGTCAAGAGCAGACCAGTCACGATACCAAGTTACGAACTCCGCAGGGACAAGCGCCTCCGTGTGCAGCGCGAGTAGCCTTAACCGCTGATCGGTGCCTGCATGCTCAAGGTTATCGAATTGCTTGGCGAGATTGATTGCAAGAGAAACGTTTCCGCCGCGGTATGAGTTGAGTCCGATCACGTTGAATTGAATGTGATCGTCCGAAAACACAAGCTCAAGAGTCTTTAATTGCATCGCGCGGTCCTTCAGGCCGGCGTACTATAATCCGTGGCACCAATGCTCCACATTCTGGCTACTTGGGTCAACTCTTGTCGCTCTTATTCTTGCCACCCCTCTCGCTGCTCGCGCCGTCCGTACCCGTGCTGCTCTTAGGCTTCGGCGGCTCCCATTGGCGGGTTGGATGTCCTTGGGCGTCGAGAACTGGTACCATCTCGTCGCCGGAGACCTCTTCAAGAAGGATCCGAGGAAGCCCGCCAGACCCTTCTGGGGCGCCTTTGACGACATCAACCACGTCCTCGCCGCCAAGGATCCGCTGTAGGAGAGTCCTTTTCACGCGCATAATGCGTACCAAGGGCGTGATGGGCTCGTTCGGCTGGTCTGAGACATACGTGAGCAATTCGCCGGATTGGCTTGCCACCGTCAGCCCTGCTCCAGCGGAAGCTAACGGGGCCGGACCGGCCGGAATCAAACCTTCGGCCGAGAGTTCGATCATTCCCTGCTTCGACTTCGAAACCAGGATTGTCAAATTCTGCACAACTACGACTTCGGTGATGACACACCAGTCCTCATGCCATTCGCGACTGCCATCTTCCTTTCTGGATCGAAACATCTCCAGGATCTGTTCAGACAAACGAATCTTGTCTTCAATCCATCGCACGACCGGGGCGCGCGCCTGAAACACGAATGCGCCGGCTGCTTTGAACTGCACTAAAGCCGCCGCCTTCGCCCTCGGAACGTTTGACCCTTGAAGCGTCTGGCCTCTTGCCTTGATCTGAACGGACACGCTCTCGCCTGATGTGATCGAAAGATCTGCTCCTTGTTTCCCTGCTATCTCACGAAACTTAATGCCTAGATTGGACAAACTCGTGAGCTCCTCGAACTGGCCGTTCCTGAGCAACCCCACCCCTCCAAGTGCGTGCGGTGCATTCGGAGGCCACGCCGCGTAGAAGTCCAACTCTCTGTGGATGCCCTCGACGTATGTATTCAGAGGGTTGCTCATGGTGCCTCCAATTCGAAACGGGGGTGAGGAATCTTATGTACTCAGGCCTTGAGGCTACTGTCTAAATTCTTTTGGCCCATATTCGATCCGGATTTCAGCTCAGGTGCCGCACACAATGATGTTTCCATTTTTCGGTTAGGTCAAGTAGGCGACATGGTGGTGGCGGTTGGTCTTGGGCGGCAGCCTGACCGTCTCGGTAGTCAATAGGCGGGGGGCCTCTCACGCGACCATCTCGTCGTAGAGATCACCGTTTTATGGGCGGAAGCGCCATGACTGCTGGACCATCGTCGATATCAGGCGGGATTGCGTCATGTAAGCAATTCTGGCACATCTCCTCCAATTGGTGGCGTAGAATGAATGACCGCTTTATACTCCGACAGGCGACGAGCCGCCACTGAAAGTAGGATGACTGCTGTGGGGCAACAGCGGCCGATCCTCCCGCCCGTAAGCAAACAGTAGCTGTGGGTCAGGGGACCAAAGGCAGAACTCGGGCGAGGGTGCGGGACGGACACACTAGGTCGGATGAACAGACCGCGAAGGCGGATCTCCTCGACCGGATAGCGACACCGCGTCTTCGGGTGATTGAGGGAGATCCCGGCATACGGCGGGCGATGGTTTCCGCGGTGAGCTCCGCCCCCGGTAGCGGAACCAACCGAAATCTCGGGCGGGCGCTCGTTCTTGATTTGCGAGCATGCCAGATAGAAGCTCGCCTCGACGCCGGAGATAGATCGGTAAAACATTAAATAGGTGCACATACGAAGGCAACTGACATTGGCGTATCCGGGGTCTTTTATCCACGCAATAAAGTCCGATTAAATTCCAACGGATATATCAGCCGAGACAAGAAGCTCTGAATTTCACCGACGATCGTCATCACGAGGGGTATCTCGACGCACGTCGATCGGTGCAATATATACCGTGGTAGTCACATCGGGCCACATACGCGAGTTTGCGCCGCAGAAATATATAATATAAATATTCAAGCAGCTCGCGCAAACGTTTGCGCGAGGTCTTTCCGGGCCCCCTAAATTGACCCTGCGGTGCGAGCTGCGAGGGCAGGCTACCACGCTGCATATCTCGCTCAGATCAGCTCGCGCCGCCTAACCCAAATAGTCCAAAATAATCAAAAATAGTCCGAGTATCATATTCGTGATACTCAAACCGCTTACCGATTTTGGAAATCCGACTATGTACCCCCAAATCCGTCGCGAGGAATTCCTGCGAAACCCCAGGAAATCCTATATCCCCTGATAGTGCCCAAAAAACGGTGAAAAACCCAAAACATCACGTCGCGGGGGTTTAGTGCTGATCTTGATTAACTCGCACCTGACTTAAATTCGTTGGGCGGGCCTCTTTCCTAATCCAATCCCCCTATAGCTCCTAGAGCCTATCACCTAGCCGTTCGACCTAACGCAACCACGACGATCGATCAGTGCTGTGCCCTATATATATATATATATATATATATGGCGTGTCCTCCGGTTGTTCGCGCGGGCATCTGTCAGACAAGAGTCACCCGGACACGCCGACCACCTCGTCAGCTGCACCGTAAGCGTCAGCTGAGGACCACAACACCGGTCAGGCGGCGAGGCTGGCGGTTTGGTTGTTCCAGTTCCATGGGAGCAGTTCGCCGAGCCGGTTGATCGGGTGACCCTTGGCCGTGCGATCGATCACATCGGCGAGCCAAGTCTGCGGATCGAGGCCGTTGAGTTTGGCGCTTTCCAGCACGGTGTAGAGGATTGCGGCGCGCTCGCCGCCGGCATCGGATCCGAGGAACAAGAAATTCTTGCGGGTAATGGCGATGCCGCGCAGTGCCCGCTCGGCGACATTATTGTCGATGGCGAGCCGGCCATTACCGGCATAGCGGGTCAGCGCCTCCCAGCGGCTCAGCGCGTACTGGATCGCTTTAGCGAGCGCGTTCTTTGACGACAGCCGGCGGCGCTGCGCTGTCAGCCAGTCGCGCAAGGCATCGAGGATCGCCACGGCACGGTTCTGGCGCGCCGCTAGCCGGGTTTCGGCCGGCTGGCCGGTGATCTCGGCTTCGATCCGATAGAGCTCGCCGATCCGTTTCAGTGCTTCCTCGGCGATCGGCGACTTGGTCGATTCGAACACATCGTAAAACTTGCGCCGCGCATGGGCCCAACACGCTGCGTGGATCAGCGGCGGCCCTCGGCCGACCTGGTCTTTGGCGGATGGCGGTCGCGTCAGGGCGGCGTAGCCGCTGAAGGCGTCGGCCTGGATCGCGCCGCGAAAGAGGGCCAGATGATCGCGCGGTCGCTCGCCGCGGCGGTCGGGGCTGAAACGATAATATGCTGCCGGTGCCCGCCCACCCTGCCAGGGTCGCTCGTCAACTACATAGGTCCACAGCCGTCCGGTCCTGGTCTTGCCGTTGCCGGGGGCCAGCACCGCGATCGGCGTGTCGTCGGTGTGGATGATCGGCGCTGCCATGACATGCGCGCCGATCAGCGCGGCCAACGGCGTCACCCACCAAGCAGCGTGCCCGACCCAGTCGGCCAGGGTGGCGCGCTCGATCGCGATGCCTTCGCGCGCCAGGATCGCCGATTGACGGTAGAGCGGCAGCCCGTCGAGGTATTTGCTGACCACGACATTGGCGACCAGGCCCGGTCCGGGCCGACCCTTCTCGATCGGCAGATCGGGCATCGGCGCCTGCAGGATGCGCTCGCAGCAGCGACAGCTGAGTTTGGGCCGAATATGGCGGATCACTTTGAGGCGGGCCGGGATCTTCTCCAAGACCTCGGTCACGTCCTCGCCGAGTTTGCTAAACCGGGTGCCGCCGCAGCCCGGGCACACCGACCCCGGATCGTGCACGATCTCCTCGCGCGGCAAATGATCGGGCAGCGGCCGTCGCACCGGCTGGCGACGTTCGCGGCGCGGCTGATCGGGGACGCGCTGTGCCGCCGGCGCTGTGCGCGCCGCTTCGCTCTCTTCCAAATCTTCGAGCATCAGCTCGAGTTGCGCGATCTGAGTATCGAGTTTTTCCGACGAGCGCCCGAACTGCATGCGCCGCAGCTGGGCAAGCTGAGCCTTGTACTGTTCGATCCGCAGCCGGGCGCCGGTCAGCTCGGCCCGCGCTTCCGCCAATTCCGCCTCGCGTTCGGCCAGCAGGAGGCGCAGCTCGGCGATCTCTTGAACGGGGTCAGCAGCGTCCGGCATCAACCATCAGTTTACTCCCGCTTGCATTGAGCAGTATCGACATCGTACCCGCCTGAGTCACTATGTCGCGCTGTTCAACTAGCCACTTCCGGGGTCCAGCTGCGGCGTGGCGCACGCCAATCGATGCCCTCCAGCAGCATCGACAATTGTGCTGCCGTCAGCACCACCGATCCGTCCTTCGCCTGCGGCCACAAAAACCGGCCGCGCTCCAGCCGCTTAGCAAACAGGCACAAACCTTGCCCGTCCCACCACAGCACCTTGATCAGATCGCCGCGGCGACCACGGAACACGAACAGCGCGCCGCCATGCGGGTCGAGGCGCAAGGTGGTCTGAACCCGCGCCGCCAGCCCGTCAAAGCCTTTCCTCATGTCGGTGACGCCGCACGCCAGATAGACGCGGACATTGCCCGGAATGCCGATCACGACAGCGCCGACAAGACCCGGCGCAATGCCACCTCGTCGACCGCGCCGGTCAGGCGCAGCTTCACCCCCGAGGCCAGCTCCACCTCGATGATCCCGTCCGCCGGCCGATCGGTTTCGGGCAGTATCGGCACCGGATCAACCGACGCAGCGGCCCGTGGAAGCTCCTCGACCGGCGGGGCCAATCTCACCGGCGCAAACCCGGTCAGCTCGCCGGTACGGAACTGCCGGCGCCAGGTGTAAAGCTGGCCGCTGCTGATCGCGTGCAGTCGGCAAACCAGCGAGGGCGAGGATCCTGGCGCCACGCTCTGCGCCAATATCCGAAGCTTCTCTTCGAGGCTCCAGCGTCGCCGGCGCTCCGGACCGGTGAGAACCTCGCCGCGGACCTCGCGAGCCCTCGTATGAGTACTCCCAAGGTCCTCCTTATCGACCAGCTCCGCGTCATCCATTGCACCGCTGCCCGCAAAAGAGCGGCAGCATCCAGCTCAACACGCCGAGTGCAAGACGACCCTCAGCTGACGCTTACGCTGCACCCATCCCGTTTCTGGTATCGCCGAAAACCGACCAATCCTGCTAAACCCCCTCCCCAGCTGAATCCCAGTTATCTGTTTGGAAATTTTTGCGACGCATGATCGTCCCCGACGCCAACCGCAGCCGGGTACGGGCATTTCAGATTGCGGCCACGAACCAGGGCATGACGAGGAGCGGACCGTCTCTTGATGTCGGGAAACCTTCCGACGTCCAGGAGAGCCGCTCTCTAATTTTTTGTCCCGAGGAGGAGCGGATTTGGCAAGGGCCACTCGACATAGAGTCAGAATTCGTTCCGCACTTGAGTTGGCCGGAGAGTCGGACGAGGAAATCGCAGAATTGGCGGATCTCCTCGACCGGATAGTCGCACCGGGTCTTCGGTTCATCGAGCGATATCCCGGCGTAAAGCCGACGATGGTTTCCGCGCTGAACTCCGCCGCCGGTACCGGAACAGACGCGATCTCGGGCGGGCGTTAGTTCTCGGTCTGCTAGCCTGCCAAAAAGAAGCTGTCCTCGATGATCGAGTCTTAAAACACCGGCAGCTCCAAAACGCATTTCGCAAATCGCCGGATACCCAAATTGCTCAGCAACGTCACGAATATACGAGGCATGCCGGGGGCCAGTTGGAAGCCCTTTTGGCCTTAGGGTATTGCCGGCGACTGAATTTGGATACGCACTGCATCAGCGTGCCGCTTCTCCGGCCGTGGGCGATTTCGATGATGCCGTGGCGGTGGCCACCGCTGATAGTTGATGGGAGGTTGCGGTGGCCACCCCGGACGGTTGATCGGGCCGAGCTGAACGAGGAGTTCAAGAGTTGGATAGACATGCTTCGAGGCCGCGTTAAGCGGATGCGCCGGATTCTCGAACATGAGCTGGACACTCTGGCGGACACCGCTTTCGAGAGAGTGGACGTTTTTTTGCGAAACCCTTAAGCCGACCCCGCATCTCCAAGGTCTCTATTAAAAAATAGTCCGGAGTGGACGCTTTCTTGCGGATTGCTCAAAAACGTCCACAGATTACCACGTTTCAGGTGGACGTTTCCTTGTAATTTACAAAAAACGACCATATCAATCAAGTAACAGTTCTTATATCATAATAACGTCGGGTCATGGAATAGGTCTATCCTACGAGCAGTAAGTAAATTTACTGCTGTAATACCGAGATGAACTCTCGCACAATAGGATTGGCTACTGAAATGACCCTATCTCGTCTAATTAGGAAACCCACATGACCTTATCTAACCTGAGCCAGCACCTAACCACCGCTCATCTATATCCGGATCACGTAGTGATCATATATAGGTATAATATCCCCCAATGCCCTCAGCAAACGTTTGCGCGAGTTTTGGGCGGATATGGGTTTCGCCCAGAAAACCGCTTTCACGGTATGCGGGCCACTCTCGATTTATGGGATAGATCTCATCCTTTCACGGTTGTAGCCCGCCGCGCTGGTCCGACTGTGGGCTTTACAGTGCACATCAACGTGTTGTCCCAGCTTCATCGGAGCGAGACCCGCGACTTCGGCGAGGAGCAGTCCAGCGGACGGGATAATTGGCTCCATCCGGATGCATTTGAGGACAGCGAGCTGGTGTGGCAACGCCTCTACCAACAAATCATCGAGCACGAAACTCATATGGACCAGCTCGCGAACGAGATCGCCGCTGCCGCCTCGCCGCCCGGCATCGCGACGCTTCAGGATATGCGCGTAAACAGGATAGAATTATGCGCCGATTTCGGCACGCGGAACCCGCACGCTGTTCTCCGCACGATGCTTCCCCGGTTCAAAGAACGTTTCAGCCGCGTCCGCTTCCAACGCTACGGAGAGCTTGCCAGCGCGCGTTGGTATGGTGAGCTGCACCACGACTGCAACAGCATCCGCGGGTTCCTATCGGGTGGCGTAAGCTTCAAGCTCTACGAGAAGACAAACCAGCGCGTCCGTCTCGAAGTCGAATACACACGAGAGGCACTTGCCCGCCGCTCCGCGCCGGTTTCATTAATGGATGGTGGGGAAATCGCGCCCTTGCGTTACTTCCTTGGCGAGCACTGTCTACCCGAGATGAACGATATACTGGAACGGGCGCGAGCCAACCCCGCCGATCACTGGTCTGTCTATCAGGTGCTCTCGCGCGTCGCCCCCTTGTTCAGCCGGGGCGATCCCGAGGAGCTAGAACGGCTACTCCGCGCGCTTGCTCTCGACTGCCGGATCACCACCCAAACGCTGCCTTATCGGAAACTTGCTCAGCTCCGCCGCGCAGGGGTCCTAGTGTCCACAAACCACGGCGTATATGGCATAGCACCTGAATGCGAAAATGCTTTTCGCATCCTTCGCTCCGCCGATGCGATTTGGCAAAGAAGGCTCGTGCGAGTGGCGGAAGCGGTGGAACCGGAGGATGCTGAGCTGCGTGAGGCAGCAGAATGAGCGACAACAGTTCCCCTCCGCCGCACCCGCTCAGAGTGCGTCGGCTACTGCGCCACGGAACCGGAACACGGCTTCGTCCGGTAGTCCCCCTGCGCCCTCAGCAAACGTTTGCGAACGCGCTGCAGACGAGCCAGAGCACACCCCTTCGGGCGCGGCCTTGGATTGCGCGACCTCTGCCAAAGCGCCGCCGCATCCGCCGTAATGCCTTGCCCACAGGCTTGGTGCCGCGGCTTCTCGATCGTGACGCAGCAGCGGCCTATTGCGGGATATCGACGGCCCATTTCCTGGTGCACGTCTCGCCGCACGCACCGCCGATCCTCATAGGACGAAAACGCGTTTGGGACGTGAGCGCGATCGATCGTTGGCTTGACCTAAGGTCCGGCACTGGCCACGGTACTCTTTCACCGGAACAATGGCTGGAACGCCTCGATGGTGATCCGGGTGCGCGGCGTTAAGGCTGTCCGCTCCAAGGGACGGCTGTATTACTACCACCGGAAGACGATGACCCGGCTTCCGGGTGAGCCGGGTACAACCATCTTCATGGATCGGCTACGCGAGCTTGACAGCGGCTCGCGCGAGCCGACGAACCCGCTTCCCGGAACTCTAGGTGCTCTAATTCGAGAATATCGGCGTTCGCCAGAGTTCTCGAGCCTCGCGGATCGTACGCGATCGGACTATCAAAGGGTGTTGGACTATCTGAAGCCTCTCGATGGCATGCCGATTGTCTCAATCGACAGTGGATTTCTCTACAAGCTCCGCGATAAGGCTGGCGCAGCAAAGAAACGCCGGTTCACGAATTACATAATTCAGCTTCTTAGGTTACTCTTCAATTGGGGAATCCGACGGGGTCTCTGCGAACGAAACCCCGCGCTAGCGGTTGAATTTATTCGTCGACCCCGAAATGCCCCTGTCATCAACCGGACGGCTCGAACTACCGGGTTTTGAGCGGCGGGCGAGGACAAAGCGGGGCTGAGGACCGAGATTTTCCGCGCGGAGACCGTCTCGTCGATCTCTGATGCGTCGGTCGCCACCCTTCGCGCAGGCTCCGAGGTCACGCCGGCACGGCTCGCCCATTGAGCCAGGCCAGACGGGTGAAGTTATAGGCGAGATTGGCGAGGCCGATTTTGACGCGGGCGCGCACCATGCCGACAGTGCGCACGACAAGACCGAGCCGGCATTTCTGGGCAGCAAAGACATGCTCGACGCGCGAGCGCACCCGGGCGCGGGTGGCGTTGCCGCGGGCGATATGGGCCGGCATTTTACGGCCCCGCGGCTTTTTGCGCTGGAATTGCGGCTTCAGCCCGCGGCGCTCGAGCAGCGCCAGATTGACCGCCGAGCGGTAGGCGGTGTCGGCCCACACATCCCTGGCGGTGTTGTCATGGTCGAGCACCGCGCCGAGCTGGCCGCCATCATGGGCTGCCGCATGGGTTAGGGTGTAGCGCCGCAGAAAACCGTGCTCGCGATCGATCCCGACGTGGTTCTTGTAGCCGAACACCGGCACGGCAATCTCGACTTGGCGCTGAGGGCCGCCCAGCGCGGCATCGCGTTTGCGGCCGCGCTTGATCGTCCAGCGCCCGTCGCGGTCGATCTGGGCGCGCCGCGCCGGTTTCCAGTCGGTCGGTATACCGCCGCCCTTGAGTGTGTCTTTCTCCGCCTGCGTCAACCGCGGGCGGCGCGCCGCGATCACCGTCGCGTCGACGATCTGTCCGCCCATCGCCAGCCAGCCCTTCGCCCGCAGCAGCGCATCGAACCGGGCAAACAGCTTTTCGGCGGCGCCGGCGCGCGCCAGCTGCTCGCGGTAGAGCCAGATCGTCTTGGCGTCGGGAACCGGGTCGTGCACGGCCAGCCCGACAAACCGCATAAACGACAGCCGGTCCTTCAGCTGGTATTCGGTCTGGTCGTCCGACAGCGTGTACAGCGTCTGCAGCACCAGCACCTTGAACATCAATACCGGGTCATAAGGGGGGCGCCCGCCCTTGGCCCGATCCGAGCGCGACAGCGCCCGTTCCAGATCGCCGCGAAACACCTCAAAATCGATCACCGCGGTGAGCCGCTCCAGCGGATCGCCCGCCGCCGACAGGGCTTTCAGCCGCTCCTCGCCATCAAAAAATCCCGGTTGCCCGGCCATTGCCAATCCCCCCGCATCCCCCTCGCCGGGATCAGCCGATTCGTCCGCAAAATCAATCCGTTTTTAGAAGCGTCCAACCGGCCCTGGAAAAGGGACGAGCTGGAAATTGCTCTCGAAACAGCGCCCCCCGAACTCCGCATTGCCATCGCGATAGGAGCCTTCGTCGGATTGCGCGAGGCAGACATGCTCAAAGTCACCTGGGCTTGCTACGACGGCTCCGCCTTCGAAGTACGACAGAACAAGACCGGCAACTCGCTCTGGGTTTTGGCGCATTACCGCCTTCGCGAGATCCTTGACTTAACGCCGCGGAAAAGTCCCATCATCGTAGTGGGCGCAGGCGGACGGCCGTTTACGCAGAACGGCTTTCAGCGCCGGTTTTTTGGGCTCATTCGTAAGCTTGTGGACGCCGGCAAGATCGAGACGGGGCTCAGCTTCCACGGGCTGCGGCACACCGTCGGAACCCGGCTCGCCGAAGCGGGTTGCGACCCCCGCACTATTGCCGCGGTGCTTGGTCAACAGACGACGGCTATGGCGGATCACTACTCCCGGGGAGCCGATCGCAGGCAACTCGCCGAAGCCGCGATCGAGAAGCTCCAAGCCAAGGACCGGGCACGAAAAGCGGACGGATAACGGAAAACCCGAGTGGAAAACTCTGCGGACGACCCGCGCCGAGCACCCCTAAGTATTTGATAAAACTTGGCTGGGGGACTAGGATTTGAACCTAGACTGGCGGAGTCAGAGTCCGCTGTCCTACCGTTAGACGATCCCCCATCCGGGCCGCTTTGCTGATAGCACAATGTTAGGGGTGCTGGGTAGAGGCCGGCGCGGCGCGTCGTGACGACCATAACGCGACGATTTTTCGGGCGCGCGGGCGATGCGTTGAGCCCACCCTGTGCTTTGCGACGTCGCCCCCGACGCCCGTGCCCGGGACGCCGCCAGATTGCGGCGGCGTTTGAGACGTTTTGTTTCGAGCACTGGCTGCGTTACCATCAGCGGTCGCGTTCGATTGGGATGGTTCGCTGGCCGTGCAGAAGCCGCTGAACAGCGCAGAACCGGCAGGGGCCGCCGCCGCTTCCGCCACCAGCGGGTTCGCGCCTGTCGCAGCGCTGCGGGCACCGCCGACAACAGTCGGCGAATTCGCAGTGGCGCGGCCGCCGCGTCCGGCGCCTCGCTTTGCCGCGCCCGTCGCCGCGCTGGATCTCGGCACCAACAATTGCCGCCTTTTGGTGGCGCGGCCTGCAGGCGGCGGATTTCGCGTCGTGGACGCGTTTTCCCGCATTGTCCGGCTCGGCGAGGGATTGGCCGCGACCGGGGCGCTGTCAGTGGAGGCGATCGAGCGGACCTTGGATGCACTCAAGGTCTGTGCCGGCAAAATCGCGTACCGGCGGATCGCGAATGGGCGTTACGTTGCGACCGAAGCCTGCCGCCGCGCCGCGAATTGCGAGGCGTTCCTCGCCCGCGTGCGCGATGAAGTCGGGCTCGAAATCGAGATCATTTCCACTGCCGAGGAGGCGCGCCTTGTTGTTTCCGGGTGCGCCCCGCTGCTCGATCCACGCATTCCCTATGCTATCGTATTCGATATCGGCGGCGGCTCGACCGAGATCGTCTGGCTGCGCCTCGACCGAGGCCGAGACCGGCGGCGCCTTCGTCCGAGAATCCTGGGGTCGGTCTCGCTGCCTTTGGGTGTCGTCACCCTGACCGATCGGTTCGGCGGCGAGGTCTCGCCCTCGGCGTATCGCATGATGGTCGACGAGACGGCCTCGGCCTTGCGGTCGTTTGAGAATACCCACCGCATCCTGCCTCGTGTCCGCGGCGGCCGGGTGCAGATGCTGGGCAGCTCGGGCACGGTCACGACCCTGGCCGGCATCCATCTGGCGCTGCCGCGCTATACGCGCGCCCTGGTCGACGGCAGCAGCCTGACCTTCGAGCAGATCGCCGCGGTGTCGGCGCATCTGGCCGGTCTCGACCTCGCCGGCCGCGCCGCCAGCCCGTGCGTCGGGCGCGAGCGCGCCGATCTGGTGCTGAGCGGGTGCGCCATCCTGGATGCGATCTGCGAGACCTGGCCGGTCGGCCGGCTACGGGTCGCCGATCGTGGCGTGCGCGAGGGCATCCTGTTCGATCTGATCCAGGGGTAAGGTGGCGAAGGGCAGAGGCGGCTCCGGTGAGCGACCGGCCGCTGTGCGACCGCACAAATCCCGCAGGCGTAAGCCCTCCTCGACAGAGTGGCTGTCGCGTCAGCTGAACGACCCCTATGTCGCAGCGGCGCGCCGGCGGGGCTACCGGTCTCGCGCCGCGTTCAAGCTGATCGAGCTCGATCAACGCTTCCACCTGCTGCGGCCGGGGCGTCGCGTCGTCGATCTCGGCTGTGCGCCCGGCGGCTGGACCCAGGTCGCGGTCGAGCGCGTCGGTGCGCGTGGGCGCGTGTTGGGCGTCGACCTCGCCGAGATCGCACCGCTTGCCGGCGCCAGCTTTCTACACGCGGACCTGCGCGATCCCGAGGCGGCGGCAGTCATCGGGCAGGCGCTGGGCGCCGGCGCCGATGTCGTCTTGAGCGATATGGCGCCGCCCGCGACTGGTCATGCCGGAACCGACCATCTGCGAATTGTCGCCCTTGCCGAATGCGCCTTTGCCGTCGCCGAACAAATCCTCGAACCCGGCGGGATCTTCGTCGCCAAGGTGTTTCAGGGCGGCGCCGAGGGCGAATTGCTCGCCCGCCTGAAGCAGTCCTTCACCGAGCTGCGCCATGCCAAACCGCCGGCGAGCCGCGCCGAATTGGCCGAGACCTATGTTGTCGCGAAAGGGTTCCGCCGGAGCGCGTAAACGCCGCACCGCACCTATATCTGTGCCCATGGCTTTTGACCGCGGCGCGCTTGTGTATAGTGCGCCGTCATCGCTCAGGAGGCGCGGATGGAAATCCGGCAGGCGCTGACATTCGACGACGTGATGCTGGTCCCGGCGGCTTCCGCGGTCCTGCCTGGCGAGACCGACACCCGCACTCGGCTGACCCGCGAGATCGAGCTCGGCATTCCGCTGGTCTCGGCGGCGATGGACACCGTCACCGAAGGCGCGCTGGCGATTGCACTGGCCCAGGCGGGCGGCATCGGTGTGATCCACCGCAACATGCCGATCGCGCAGCAGGCGGACGAGGTCCGCAAGGTTAAGAAATTCGAGGCCGGGATGGTCGTCAACCCGGTCACCATCCACCCGGACGAGACCTTGGCCGATGCGCTGCGGCTGATGGCGGATCACCGCATCTCGGGCATCCCGGTCGTCGAACGCGGATCCGGTCGGCTTGCCGGGATCCTGACCAACCGCGATGTGCGCTTTGCCACCGACGCGCGCCAGCCGGTCGCCGAGCTGATGACCAAGGACGAGCTCGTGACAGTGCGCGAGAACGTCGGGCGCGACGAGGCTAAGCGCCTGCTCCATCTGCATCGCATCGAAAAGCTGGTGGTCGTCGATGAAGCCTATCGCTGCATCGGACTGATTACGGTCAAGGACATCGAAAAGGCGCAGCGCTTTCCGACGGCGTGCAAGGACGGGCAGGGGCGGCTGCGCGCCGCTGCTGCAACCGGCACCGGCGCCGACGGGATCGAGCGGGCGGAAGCGCTGTTTGACGCCGGGCTCGACGTGCTCGTCGTCGATACCGCCCACGGTCACTCCGACCGGGTGATCGCGGCAGTTCGGGAGGTCCGCCGCCTGTCGAACTATACCCAGGTCATCGCCGGCAACGTCGTGACCGCCAAGGGCGCCCGGGCATTGATCGAGGCCGGCGCCGACGCGGTCAAGGTCGGGGTCGGACCGGCTTCGATCTGCACGACCCGCATGGTCGCCGGGGTCGGCGTGCCGCAATTCACCGCAATCGTCGACACCGTCGCCGAGTGTCGCAAATTCGGCGTGCCGGTGATAAGCGACGGCGGCATCAAATTTTCCGGCGACCTCGCCAAGGCGATCGCCGCCGGAGCCGATTGCGCGATGCTGGGCTCGCTGTTCGCCGGCACCGACGAGAGCCCGGGCGAAGTGTTTCTCTATCAAGGCCGCAGCTACAAATATTATCGCGGCATGGGCTCGATCGGCGCGATGGCGCGCGGCTCGGCCGACCGCTATTTCCAGCAGGAAGTGACCAGCACCTTGAAGCTCGTGCCCGAGGGCGTCGAGGGCCGGGTGCCGCACAAGGGGCCGGTCGGCAATATCGTCCATCAGCTGATCGGCGGGCTGCGCGCGGGGATGGGCTATACCGGCAACCGCACGATCCGCGAGATGCAGGAGAATTGCACCTTTGTCCGGATCACGCCGTCGGGCCTGCGCGAGAGCCATGTCCATGACATCGCGATGACCCGTGAGGCGCCCAATTATCCGTCCGAACATTGAGCCCGCATTCTCTAAGCGGCCGGCGCTGCAAATCGCTCCCTCTCCCCGCGCCCGGGAAGAGGCTCGCGGTGACCGGCGACCCAGGATTTGGAACAAGCCCCACGGGAGCCTGTTGACCCCGGGCGCGCAGGTCGCCGCCGCGATCGAGATCCTCACCGAAATCGAGACCGGGCAGCGCCCTGCCGACGATGCCGCGGCCGACTATTTCCGGCGTCGGCGCTATATCGGCGCCAAGGACCGGGCGCGGATCGCCGGCCATGTCTATGCCGTGCTGCGGCATCGCGCCTCGCTCGATTGGTGGATCGCGCGGATCGGCAGGGGCGTGATTGCCACTACGGCGCGAAGCCGGGTGCTGGCTGCCCTGGTGCTGGCCGAGGGCTGGCGGCCCGAAACCGTCGCGGCGTGCTGCGACGGCGATCGCTTTCGCCCGGCCGAGCTGAGTGCCGCCGAGGCGTCGCTGGTCGACGGCCTCGCCAATTGCACCCTGCGTCATCCGCAGATGCCGCGGGCGGTCGTAAACGATTTGCCGGAATGGCTGGAGCCTTATCTCGAACGGGTCTTCGGTAAAAGTCTCGAACGCGAGATGACGGCGCTCAACGGGCCGGCTCCGATCGATCTGCGGATCAATCTGCTAAAGGCCGACCGCGAGACGGCGCGCCGCGCGCTCGCTGCCGCGGGGGTCAGCACCGAGCCCACCCCTTGGTCGCCGCTCGGGCTTCGCCTCGCCGAGCGGATGCCGCTGTCCGGTTTGACCGCGTTCAAAGACGGTCTTTTCGACGTTCAGGACGAGGGCTCGCAGATCGCCGCCTTGCTGGCCGGCGCGCGGCCAGGGATGCGGGTCGTCGATTTCTGCGCCGGGGCCGGCGGCAAGACGTTGGCGTTGGCGGCCGGAATGGCCAATCGCGGCAAGCTCGTCGCCTGCGACGTCTCGGCGCGCCGGCTCGAGCGCGCCGCCCGCCGGCTGCGACGCGCCGGGGTCGGCAATGTCGAGCGCCGGACACTGGCCAGCGAGCGCGACAAATGGGTCAAGCGGCACGCCGGCGGATTTGACCGGGTGTTTGTCGACGTCCCCTGCCTCGGCACCGGGACCTGGCGGCGCAACCCCGACGCCAAATGGCGCTCGCGTCCCGAAGACCTCACCGAACTGGTCGAGCGCCAACAACAGATCCTGCGCAGCGCGGCGCGTCTTGTTCGTCCCGGTGGCCGCCTCGTTTACGCGACATGTTCGCTGCTGCGCGAGGAGGATGAGGCGCAGTCCGAAACCTTTCTCGCCGACGCACCCGATTTCTCGCTTGTGCCGGCCGCACGCGCCTGGGAAGAGACGATCGGCGGTAACTCACCCGGCGGCGAGGACTATCTGTTTCTGACCCCTGCGCGCCACGGCACCGACGGGTTTTTCGTCGCTGTGTTCGAGCGCCGACCGGAAAATTCGGAGGACCATCGCTGATGTCGGACCGCATCCTGATCCTCGATTTCGGCAGCCAAGTCACCCAGCTGATCGCCCGCCGGGTGCGCGAGAGCGGGGTCTATTGCGAGATCCACCCGTATACGATCGGCGAGGACAAGGTCCGCTATTTCGACCCGCGCGCGATCATCCTGTCGGGCGGCCCGGCCTCGGTGACCGAAGGCGCCTCGCCGCGCGCGCCCGCGATCGCGTTCCAGCTCGGCGTGCCGGTGCTGGGGATCTGCTACGGCATGCAGACGATGTGCGACGAATTGGGCGGCCGCGTCGCGTTGAGCGAGCATCAGGAGTTCGGCCGCGCTTTTGTCGACATCATCGACGACTGCCTGTTGTTCGACGGACTGTGGCCCAAGGGCGGCCGCGCACAGGTATGGATGAGCCATGGCGACAAGGTCGACGCGCTGCCGGCTGGCTTCCGCGCGGTCGCCGCCAGCGAAGCCGCACCCTACGCCGCGATCGCCGACGACGAGCGGCGCTTTTACGGCTTTCTATTCCACCCCGAGGTCGCGCACACCCCGCAGGGCGCCGAACTGCTGCGCAACTTCACCCACAAGGTGGCCGGCTGCCGCGGCGATTGGACGATGGCGTTGTTCCACGCGCAAGCGCTGGAGCGCATCCGACGCCAGGTCGGCCACGGCAATATCGTGTGCGGCCTGTCGGGCGGGGTCGATTCCGCGGTCGCGGCGGCATTATTGCACGAGGCGGTCGGCGACCAGCTGACCTGCATCTTTGTCGATACCGGCCTGTTGCGCGCCGGCGAGGCCGAAGAGGTCGTCGACCTGTTCCGCCGTCACTACAATATCCCGCTCATTCATCGCGATGCCGGCGATTTGTTTTTGGCCAAGCTGGCGGGTGTTACCGATCCCGAAGAAAAGCGCAAGCGGATCGGCGCCGTCTTTATCGACGTGTTCGACGAGGAGGCGCAGAAATTGGGTGATGTCGAGTTTCTCGCCCAGGGGACGCTCTATCCCGATGTGATCGAGTTGACGAGCGCGATCGGCGGCCCCTCGGTCACGATCAAATCGCATCACAATGTCGGCGGGCTACCCGAGCGCATGAAATTGAGACTGGTCGAGCCGCTGCGCGAACTGTTCAAGGACGAGGTGCGCGCCTTAGGCCGCGAGCTCGGCCTACCGGAACGGCTCGTCGGGCGCCACCCGTTTCCCGGGCCGGGTCTGGCCATCCGCATCCCCGGCGAGGTCACCCGTGAAAAAGCGGCGATTTTGCGCAAGGCCGATGCGGTGTTTATCGAGGAGATCCGCAACGCCGGGCTCTATGACGCGATCTGGCAGGCCTTCGCGGTGCTGTTGCCGGTTCGCAGCGTCGGGGTCATGGGCGATGCGCGCACCTACGATTACGCCTGCGCCCTGCGCGCGGTAACCTCGACCGACGGGATGACCGCCGACACCTTCCCGTTTCCACATGAATTTCTCGGCCGCACCGCCACCCGCATCATCAACGAAGTCCGAGGCATCAACCGGGTCGTCTACGACGTAACCTCAAAACCCCCTGGCACGATCGAATGGGAGTGAGGGGCCGGCTTCCAGATCTGCCCGTAGGTGCCGACCGACGCGGGCATAGCCGATGCGGCGGTTTTGCGGGTGCGTTCCGGTGATATATTACGAGAAGCGTAAGTCCTCGATCGGGTACGGGCGAGCAAATTTGCCGAAATTGTTGAATTCTGCGATCGTCCCAAAAGCCGCTTACAGACCGAGAAATTTCTGTTGCGAAGATCACCGATCCTATGTAGAGTTTCGACATGACAGCCAGCGAGCCGCGTATAACCGGGCCGACACTCAAGGTATTAGGGGCGCTGCTTTCGTCCGGACACGTCGAACTTTCGGGTGCTGATATTTCCCGCGCCACGAAACTCGCTTCCGGCACGCTATATCCGATCCTGTTCCGCCTCGAACGCGCCGGATGGCTAGAAAGCCGTTGGGAGGAGGATGACCCGAAAACTCTCGGAAGGCCGCGCCGCCGACTCTATCAGGTAACTGCCTTGGGTGCGCGAAATGCCAGAGCGGCGGTCAAAGACCTTGAGCCAGCATTCGGGAGGCTGGCATGGGCCTGATTTGGGGCACCGTGATTTCTGTCCTCGGTATGGTTGGGGCCATCCTCCTTGCGGTCGCTTCGCGTCTCATCTGCGAGGATGTCAAGGAATGGCTGCCATGGATCACGCGCCGGCTCATCGAGCAAGCAGTAAACCGACTTCCAGAGAAAGAGCGTGAGAGGTTTAAGGAGGAATGGTGGGGCCATGTGAACGAAACGCCCGGACAGTTGGCGAAGCTCTACGTGGCATACGGTTATCTGTCCGCGTCAAAGGCGATTAATAATATCGTCTCATCCAAAGGCCCGGCTTTCGCTGAACGCGCTCAGGAAGCGATTCGGCGAGTAAAGGATATCGTGATCGCCGCTATGCTCCTATTTTTCTACATTCCATTGTTCGTTATCGTGGCACTCTGCATTAGAGCTGAGAGCAAGGGGCCGGTGTTTGTCTGGTCACTCCGTATTGGCCGGAACGGGCGGACATTTCGCCTCCTAAAGTTCCGCTCGATGTATGTTGATCTCGCTGATTCCTCGGCACTGAATACGAGCAAAGATCCAAGAATAACTCGCGTTGGCTCGTTCCTGCGGAGAACCAATCTCGACGAGTTGCCCAAATTGCTCAGCGTATTGCGCGGCGATATGACTCTGGTGGGACCGATGCCACTGGACCCAATGCAAGCGGCCGCCCGCCGGGGAAAGCCTGACACTTCTATCCCAGGGCTTTTTCAACCGAAACGGAAAGTTAAGCTTGGCAAAGGGGGACATAAATAAGTGCCATCGCAAAAACGGGGGCGTTGCGGGTGTCTTAATTTTTGCAAAACTACCCTCGGCCACAATGCGGAAGGTCGTAATAGCAGGGTGGGAAGAAGAGTCATGCCACAAATAACTGATCCGGTTGCAGCCTTAGAGTCTTTTCAAGAGGCCTTAGCCAATGACGGGTTGCCCTTACAGCAGGGCATCATCGATCCCGAGTTGTTTGTTCATTCGGATCGCCCGAACGGCTCGACAAGATTGACCTATGTTCGTCTCGACCGTCGCAGGGTGACCGCATTGGTCATGTTCGTGCTGGCGGAGCCACTTAAAGGCAATCCGTGCTTTCAGATTGGCTATGCTGTTCCCGAGAGACCGGGCGCAGGGCCGCGCCAAGGATATTGTGGTCGCTGCCATTGCCGAGTTGAAAAGAGGCTTACTGGCAACGGGGTTCCCCGAGTCTACGTCGAGGCTGTCGTTGGGACTGATAACGAACCCTCGATGCGGGTTGCCGCCGCGACACTCTCAACCTCTCCTGTCCAGATAACTGATTGCGTCTCGGGGCTCCTGCACTCCATTACGTCCTCAAGGTCGAGAATGTAGTAGGTGGGGGCAGAAAACCGAGTGAAGCGGATTTTACATAACATCCCATTATCCGACTTTCGCCTCGCGCCAATTCAACGGCTTACAGAGGCCATTCGTCAACGGCGCCCGGTGGGCTAACCGGTTAGCAAGCGTAGGGCGGAAAGCGCGGCGCCTTCCTTCGCCGTGCGCGACCGAGAGGACGGTGGGCGCCTTAGCGCCATGAGCCAAACCGGGTCGCAGTGCTGGTAGGTCGGTAGCACAACCATGCAATTGCCATAATCGCATTATATGGTTACCGCGATGCCCCTAGCCGGGAGCGGGTCGGTAACCGCACTAGAGATGAACGTTTTGCTGAAAATTCGCTGCAAAAAACAGCGAGAACAGCGGGCTGGTCGCGGGGCTCGGGCGAAGGATATGGGCCGTCGCGGCGCCCTAGAGCGTGATCCTGTTAGGCTGAAGCGTAGCCGGCATTGGCGAGGTAATTGGCGCATTCCTGTGGGGTGAAGCGGTCGAGGAGGCTGCCGATGCCCTGCCAAGCGGTCTCGATCGTGCGCGGGTCGGTTTTGCGCAGCAAGCTCTTCAGCTTGGCGAAGACCTGTTCGATCGGATTGAGATCGGGCGAGTAGCGCGGCAGGAAGAACAGCTTGACGCCGGCACTGCGGATCAGGCGGCGCACCATCTTGCCCTTATGACTGCCGAGATTGTCCATGACGACGACGTCGCCGGGACTGAGGGTCGGCACCAGAAACTGCTCGATATAGGCGCGAAAACTGGTGCCGTTGATCGGCCCGTCGATGACGCAAGGAGCAGTGATGCGGTCGTGGCGCAGCGCTGCCAAAAAAGTCAGCGTACGCCAGCGGCCGTGCGGCACCTTGGCGACCAGGCGCGCGCCGCGGCGGCAGCGCCCATGCCGGCGGGTCATATTGGTCTTGGCCCAGGTCTCGTCGATGAATACTAGGCGCCGCGGATCAAGTCGGCCCTGATGCGTCTTCCACCGGGTCCGGCGGCGGGCGATGTCGGCGCGATCCTGTTCGCTGGCGTGCAGTGTTTTTTTAACGTGATCTCCTCGTGCTTGAAAAAGCGCCACACTGCGCCGTAGCTCGCCGGCGTGCCACGCTCGGCCAACTCGGCCACCACCGCCCGCAAGGTCAGATCCGGCTTCTCGGCGATCCGCGCCAACAACCACGCGCGCTCGCCGGTCAGCCGCAACGGCCGCCAGCCGCCCATCGGTTTGGCCGCAGCACTGCCGCTCGCCCGCCAGCGCTGCGACCACTTCACCACACTGGCCACGCTCACCCCAAACAGCGCCGCCGTCGACCGACAGGTGCGACCGCTCGCCACCGACGCAACCACACGTTCCCGCAGGTCCTGCGAATAGGGTCTTGCCATCCGATGCTGGCTCCCAACCCCAGCCAGCATCTTAAATCACAAAACTCGATGCGTGGGAATATCTTTTTGATTCGAACTCTCAGGATCATGCTCTAGGAGTTCGGCATCACGTCGAGGCGGACGACCAGGCCTTCGAGCTCGGGCTTCGGCGGCGGGTAGCGGCGCATGACCAGCGGATCATGGCCGGGGACGATGTGCTGCGGGCTCGGCGCCTGGGCGCGTAGCGCGTCATATGCATCGAGCATGTCGCCGATGTGAAACGCCGCGGTGAACGGGCGGCCGGTCTCCATGTTCTCGTAATAATGGCTGACGTCGGAGGCGAGCACCACCCAGCCGCGGCTGGTATGCACGCGGACGAATTGCATGCCCGGGGTGTGGCCGCCGACCGGATGCAAGGTGATCCCCGGCGCCAGTTCGACCGGCCCGTTGTAGAGCTTGACCCGCCGCGCAAAGTTGAGGCGCACGATGCCGATGACATCCTCGACCTCGAACGAGCGGGCGAGGAACGCATGGCGCATGTAATGCCCTGTGGTGTAGTGCAGCTCGGCCTCCTGCAGATGGAACTGCGCCGCCGGAAAGCGGTCAAACGTGCCGACATGGTCGTAATGCATGTGGGTCAAGATAACGTCGGCGACGTTATTGCGGTCGAGGCCGACCAACGACAGCGACTCGGCCGGACAGCGCAGATGCCGCCGGCCGCGCGCCGCGGCAACCTCGGCGGTGAACCCGGTGTCGATCACAAAGTTGCGCTGATGCCCGATCGCCGCCCAGACGAAGTAATCCATCGGCATCGGCCCGTCATGCGGATCGCCGCCGATGAAATGGTCGGCGCGCCGCGCATCGCGCTCGGCATAGCGGATGGCGTAAAGCTCGTATTCGGGAAGCTGGGCATCCATGGCGGCCTCTGATCGTTGAAGGGATTGCGCGAGTGCCGGCGCGGTGCAAGCCTGTAATCGGCCTTTATAGCCAAGAGCAGGAACCCGAGCCATGCCGCAATCCTCACTCGGCCCCTATCATGTCGAAGCCTTCAACACTGCCAAGGAATCCGAGAACAAGATCCATGACGACGCCGTTGCCCGCCGGTTTGGTTTCAAGGGCGGTCTGGTGCCGGGGGTCGAGGTCTACGCCTACATGACCCATCTGCCGGTCGCCCGCTGGGGCCGCGCCTGGCTTGAACGCGGCAGCGCCGAGTGTCGGCTTCTGAAGCCCGTCTATGATGGCGATACCGCGATCGTGACCGCGACCGAAACACCCGAGGGGCTCGACCTCCGGGTCGACAGCAGAGGCGAACTATGCGCCACCGGCCGCGCGACATTGCCAACCGCAGCATCGCCCGCCCCGGCCACTTTCGCCACGGCTCCTGCGCCGCCGAGCCCGCCTGAAAATCGGTCTCCCGCCGATGAAACGACGCTCACCGTCGGAACCTGGTTCGCCATCCATCCCTTCCGGGTCAGCGCCGAGGAGGCGCAACAATATCTGAGCGACGTGCGAGAAGACCTGCCGCTTTACGCCGACGAGGGACTGGTTCATCCCGGGACGATCCTGCATATCGGCAATTGGGCGTTGCGCCACAACGTCGTGTTGGGGCCGTGGATGCATGTCGGCAGCCGGATCGAGCATTTCGCCGCCGCCCGGATCGGCGACGAACTGTCGGCGAAGGCGCTCGTCACCGGGAATTACGAGCGCAAGGGTCACCGCTTCGTCGATCTCGACGTTCTGGTCTACGCCAACCGCACCACCCGGGTCGCCCGCATCGCCCACATCTCGATCTACCGGCCCCGTCAGCTCGCCGCCGCTTAGATTGATTAGACCAGCTTGCCAGACTCAACTTGACGGCGGCGGCGCGGGGGCGGCGATTTCGCGGGTCTCGACTTGCGGCGGGTCGCCAAAGCGCAGCCGGATGCGGTATTTCTGCCAGTCGCGGCGATAGGCGACCGGGTCGGGCAGAGGGATCGAGGCGGTCGAGGCCACGGCGAGCAATTGCGTCTGCGTCTGCGGCGCTGTCCCGACGACGCCGGGAGACAGCGCGTTCGACCCGATGCTGCTGACCCCGAACTGGGTGCCGGAATAAGGGCCAGTGGGGAATTGCTGGGAAAAGCTCTGAGTCGGCGCGGGGTTCGCAGTGACCGAGGACGCTGCGGTGGCATGGCCGTCGGGAGCGATCAGTTCGGCCTGCCGCAGCGGCAGCCGGTCGACCGCGTCAACGGCGATGACATTGACGATGCCACCCGTCGGAAAGCTGGCGCTCACCGGGTTGGCCGTGACTGGTCCCGAACCGGCGCCGGTGCAGTCGGCGAGCAGCAGCATTATCGCAAGACAGGTGGCCAGGCGCATAACCCTATCGCCTTAATACAAACCGCGCTGCCCCGAAAGAACGATGCCGGGCAGTGATGACATCGCCCTGAACGCCATGGCACAATTGCGCGCCGATCAAAGGAGGGCAGGGCCATGTCCGTCGCTTTTGCCGCGCGTACCAACGATCTCGGAACCGTCGAGGACCGCAATTTTCCGATCCGCGACTTCCGCCTGCAAAACGGCGCCGTCATGCCCGAGGCCAAGATCGCCTACGAGACCTATGGCCGCTTGGCGCGTGACGGCAGAAACGCGGTGCTGATCACCCACGGCTACACTAGCAGCCATCACGCCGCCGGGCGCAACTCGGCGAACGGCAATCAGCCGGGCTGGTGGGATGGCCTGATCGGGCCGGGCAAGGCGATCGACACCGACAAGCTCTTTGTCGTCGCCTCGAACATGCTGGGCTCCTCGTTTGGCTCGACCAACGGCGCCAGCCTCGATCCGCGCACCGGCAGGCCCTATGGCCCGGATTTCCCGGCGATCACGGTTCGCGACATTGTAGGCGCGCAAAAGGCGTTGCTCGATATGCTCGGCGTACGCCACCTCGCCGCTGTGGCCGGCCCATCCTATGGGGGGTATCAGGCGTTCCAATGGGCGGTCGCTTATCCCGAGATGATGGACGCGGTTGTGGCGGTGGTGACGGCGCCCAAATCGCAAAATGCCGAAAAGAGCCTGGCCGAGCTTCAAGCGCAACTCGCCACCTATCCGGAATGGAACGGCGGCAATTATTACGGACGCGGCAAGGCCGGGATCGTGCTGACGCAACTGCGCTTCGAGACCTTGATGCGCTACGGCTATGACCAGCAACTCGCCGGCCGTTATCCCGAACAGGCCGAGCGCGAGCAGGCGATCCGCCAGCTCGCCGCCGATTGGGCGCAGCAGTGGGACGCGAACTCGCTGGTCATCCTGCGGCGTGCGACGATCAGCTTCGACACCGTCAAAGACTTCGCCAAGATCCGGGCAAAAGTCCTTTACGTGCTGTGCCGCAGCGACGTGCTGTTTCCGCCGACGCTCGCGCCCGGGGTCATGAACGATCTCGCTGCCGCCGGCGTCGAGGCGCGTTATTTCGAGATCGATAGCGATCTCGGCCACTCGGCGAGTGGCCCCGAGCACGCCAAGTGGTCGCCGGTGCTGCGCGAATTCCTCGCACCGGTCATCGCCGCGCTCGGATAGCGCAGACCACTGTCATCGCGGCGGCAGGCCGAGGCGAGGGATCTCGATCGCCGGGCAGCGGTTCATCACGACCTTGACACCGCGGGCTTCGGCGCGGGCGGCCGCGGCGTCATCGCGGACGTCGAGCTGCATCCAAACCACCTTGGCGCCGGCGGCGATCGCTGCGTCGACCGCCGCACCCGCGAGCTCGCTGCGGCGGAATATGTCGACCATGTCGATGGGCTCCGGGACATCGGCGAGCGAGGCGTAACAGGTTTCGCCGAGGATCGTGTCGCCCGCGGCATTGGGGTTGACCGGGATCGCGCGATAACCGCGCCGTTGCAGATAGGCCATGACCCGGTGGCTCGGCCGCTCGCGCCGTGGGCTGGCGCCGACGATCGCGATTGTCCTGGTGTCGGTCAGAATCTCGCGCAGATAGGCGTCGGAATAGCTTTCGTGGCTCATCGCGGCCTCAGCGGTCCTGCCAGACCGGCGGACGCTTGGCGAGGAAGGCATCGATGCCTTCGCCGGCATCAGCCGCCAGCATGTTCGTGGTCATGACTTCAGCAGCGTAGCGATAGGCGGCGACGAGGTCTAACTCGGCTTGGCGGTAGAACGCCTCCTTGCCGATCGCAACGGTAAAAGCCGATTTGCCGGCAATCTCATGCACGAGGGTATCGACCGCCGCACGCAACTCGCTACCCGGGACCACCCGGTTGACGAGCCCGATCTCGCGCGCTCGCGCGGCGCTGACGAGTTCGCCGGTCAACAACATCTCCATCGCCGCCTTGCGCCCGACCGCGCGTGACAACGCCACCATCGGGGTCGAGCAGAACAGCCCGATATTGACGCCGGGGGTCGCGAAACGCGCATCCTCGGCGGCGACCGCCAGATCGCAGCTGGCGACCAGCTGGCAACCCGCGGCCGTCGCCACCCCGTGCACCTCGGCGATGACCGGTTTTGGCAAGCGGACGATCGCCAACATCAGCTCGCTGCATTGACGGAAGAGGCGCTCATAGGTCTCGCGCCGGCGGTCCTCGCGGATCTCGCGCAGATCATGCCCGGCGCAGAATGCCGGGCCGGCGCCGGCGATGACGACGACCCGGGTCTCGGTATCCTTGGCAGCGCGGCCGAGAGCGTCGATCAGCGCATCCATCAGCGCCACCGACAGCGCGTTGCGCGCCTGCGGCCGGTTCAGTGTCAGACGCAGCACGCCGTGCTCGCGCGCTTCGAGCAGAACTGGGGCATTCTCGCTAATCTTCGCCATCGCCGCCATCGCCGCCTTCACCCTTGCTTGCTCGGCGTGAAAACGCAACTCTCGCGCCGGTGGGGTTCCGGCAGCAACAGATATCTTCGGGCGAAGGAGTGGCGGACAGCGCCGCGCCGTTGCGTGAGGCGTGGTACTACGCGGTCGCCGGTCGGCGGCTGAAACCGCGGGCGACGCTGGCAAAGGTGATGCTCGGCGAGCCGGTGCTGATCGGCCGCGACGCAACCGGCGCCCCATTCGCATTGCGCGATCTGTGCCCGCATCGCGGCATGCGGCTCAGCAACGGCAATTTCGACGGGCGCGAAGTCGAGTGCTGCTATCACGGCTGGCGCTTCGACACCGGCGGGCAATGCACCGCGATCCCGGCATTAGTGCCGGGCCAGACCTTTGCGCCGAGCCGCGTGCATGTCCGCAGCTACCCAGTGCGCGAGGTGCAGGGCAACATCTGGATATTTTTTGGCGAAGACCCGGCCGCGGCGCCGGAAATTCCTGATATCGACGGGTTCGGGGACGAAATCCCGCGGCTGGTCGAGACGGTCAGCTTTCGCCGCTTCGATCGACCACGCCGTCGTCGGGCTGATGGACCCGGCGCACGGGCCGTTCGTGCATCGCGCCTGGTGGTGGCGCTCGCGCCATTCGATCCAGGCCAAGACCAAGGCCTTTGCCCCCTCACCCTGGGGGTTCACGATGAGCCGCCACGCGCCCTCGGTCAATTCACGCGCCTACCGGCTGCTGGGTAGCGCGCCCGAGACCGAGATCGTCTTCCGCCTGCCGAGCGTCAGGGTCGAGCACATCCGCGCCGGCCGTCATCTGGTCTGCAACCTGACCGCGATCACCCCGATCGACGACAGGACGACCGAAATCAATCACTGCATCTATTGGACATCGCCGTGGCTCGGTGTGCTGAAGCCGCTGCTGCGCCCGTATGTGCGGGCCTTTCTGCAGCAGGATCGCGCGATCATGGAGCGCCAACAGCAGGGGCTGCGGTTCGAGCCCCCCTTGATGCTGATCGACGACGCCGACACCCAGGCGAAATGGTACTACCGCCTCAAGCGCGAATACCGCCGCGCCCGCGCCGAAAACCGCCCGTTCGAGAACCCGATCAAGCCGCGCGTCCTGGAGTGGCGAAGTTAGCCAGCCGGAGGGCCGGACCCGAAGAGAAGCGTGGAAGATCACAGATTTGACCGTCCTTCCCGCGAAAGCGCAGAGCCGTCCGGGAGAAATTTTGCGGCGAAGGAAGAACTGGCGACATTTCCCAACTTCGTCTTGGCCGAACTCTACCGGCCAGCCACGCCTTCGTGCGCCCGAAACGAAGACGTGGCTGCGCGGAACAACTCCGCGCGAGACGACTTTGAGATGTTCCGTTAAAATCCGAACATGTATAAATCGCAGACGCAAGTTGCCCGGACAGTTCCGCGCTTTTGCGGGAGTGACGGGAATAAGGAACAACGTGATGGGTGAATTCACCCTGCCGGCAAACTCGAAGATCGGTGCCGGAAAAGTCGTTCCGGCGCCGCCGGGAGCCGCCAGGGTGCGGGAGTTCAAGATCTATCGCTGGAACCCCGACGACGGCAAAAATCCGATCACCGACAGCTTTTCGCTCGATCTCGACCAGTGCGGCCCAATGGTTCTCGACGCGCTGATCAAGATCAAGAACGAGATCGACACGACACTGACCTTTCGCCGCTCTTGCCGTGAAGGGGTGTGCGGCTCGTGCGCGATGAATATCGACGGGGTCAATACGCTCGCCTGCATCAAGGCGATCGAGGACATCAAGGGTGCGGTGCGGATCTATCCGCTGCCGCACATGCCGGTAATCAAGGATCTAGTCCCGGACCTAACCGACATCGCCGCTCAGTACCAGTCGATCCGCCCGTGGCTGCAGACCGAGAGTCCGCCGCCGCCGGATCGTGAGCAGCTGCAATCGGAGGAGGAGCGCGAACGGCTCGACGGGTTGTGGGAATGCATCCTGTGCTTCTGCTGCTCGACCGCGTGCCCGAGCTATTGGTGGAACGGCGAGCGCTATCTGGGGCCGGCGGTATTGCTGCAGGCCTATCGCTGGATCGCCGACAGCCGCGACGAGGCGACCGGCGAGCGGCTCGACGCGCTCGAAGACCCGTTTCGGCTCTACCGCTGCCACACGATCATGAACTGCACCCGCACCTGCCCCAAGAACCTGAACCCCGCCAAGGCCATTGCCGAGATCAAAAAGCTGCTAGTAATGCGCCGCTGAGTCGCGAATGCCGCGCCGGATCATCATCGACACCGATCCCGGCATCGACGATGCCGTCGCGATCCTGCTCGCATTGGCGGCACCCGAGGAGTTGGAGGTCCTCGGCATTGTCGCGGTCGCTGGCAACCTGCCGCTGGCGCTGACCGAGTGCAACGCGCGCCGGGTGTGCGAACTGGCGGGACGCCCGGACATCGCCGTTTATGCCGGCTGCGCCCGGGCACTACTGCACCCGCTCGCGACGGCGGCGGGCATTCACGGCGATTCACTGGGTGAGAAGCTGGGTCTGCCCGAGCCGGCGATGCCGTTGCAGGCGCAACACGGTGTCGACTTCATCATCGAAACCTTGCGCGCGGCTGAGCCGGCCAGCATCACCCTGGCCGCCCTCGGGCCGCTGACCGACATCGCCATGGCATTGGTCAAGGCCCCCGAAATCGCCACCAGAATTGGCGAGCTCGTCGTCATGGGCGGCGCCGGTTTCGAGATCGGCAACGTCACGCCCGCGGCCGAATTCAACATCTATCTCGATCCGCATGCGGCCGAGATCGTGCTCGGGTCAGGCATCCCGATCACGATGATCCCGCTCGACGTCACCCACCAGGTGCTCAGCACGCCCTCACGGATCGCGGTGCTGAACGCGCTCGGCAACCGCTGCGGACCGGCAGTCGCGTCGTTGCTCTCCGGCTTCGAAAAAGCCCGCACCAGCAAATTCGGCGAGCGCGGCATGGCGCTGCACGATCCTTGCGTCATCGCCTATCTGCTATGTCCGGAACTTTTCACCGGCCGCGAGGTCAATGTCGCTGTCGAGACCGCAAGCGCTCTGACGGTGGGTATGACGGTAGTCGACTGGTGGGGCGTCACCGGCCGCCAGGCGAATGCCCGGTTTCTGACAACGGTCGATGCCGGCGGCCTCTACGATCTGCTAACGGACAGGCTGCCGAGCTTGCCTTAGCCACGACACGAGTGTCGGATTTCTTAACACATTACGGGGCTCGGACGAAGTGCTAACCGGCTGATCCGCTTGAGCTGAATCCGGCCTGCCTGCAATGGGCGCACCGGCATCTGTAAAGTTTTCCGACATCGGCACGCGCGTCCTTCGGGCTCGATTTCTTAACCTTTTGATTTCGTGCTCACAAACGGCTCGGTTCGGCTTGGCACGGGCTTTGCTTAACCTTAATCGGATAAAGAACCTTTGGTATCCAATATCGAAGGGGGCTGTCATGAAATCCGTGGACAAAGACTCAGTATCCTCACGAGCCTCTGGAAGCCGCCTAAGGCTCGCTTCGGGCGCATTCGCGGCCATGGCATTGGCCTGGGGCGCGCAGCCCGCACACGCCGGTTATGTATTTCAGGATATCGTCAACCCCGGTGACGTTACGTTCAACCAGGAGCTCGGGATTAACAACGCAGGCGAGATCGCGGGTTACTTCGGCAGCGGCAATGCCGGCTTTCCGAACAAAGGCTACACGACGACACCGCCTTATAACACATCTTTTGTTAACGAGAACTTCCCCGGCTCGGTGCAAACCCAGGTCACCGGCCTTAACAATGTCGGGACCACAGTTGGCTTCTGGTCAAATAGCAACCTCGGCGTCGGCATGGACAGCAATTTTGGCTTCACCGATGTTGGCGGAACTTTCACCAACGTCAACAACCCGAATACAGCGACGACGACGCCGGTATTTAACCAGCTGCTCGGGGTTAACAACAGCAATATCGCCGTCGGTTTCTATACCGATGCGGCAGGAGTCACCCACGGCTATACCTATAATATTGGGACCATGACCTTTTCCGCGGATATAAATGATCCGATGGCAGTAGGCAATACAACAGCAGCGGCAATCAACAACGCCGGCAACATCGCCGGGTTCTATGTCGACGCGGCAGGAAACATGAACGGCTTTTTCTACAATGGCGCCACGTTCACGACAATCGATGCGCCGGGGGCGATGGATACCGCGTTACTCGGTCTTAACGATCTTGGCGAGGCGGTTGGCGTGCAGACCCTCGCGAGCGGAGCAATGGATGGTATCGTTTGCGACGTCTTTACCGACATGTGTCAGGCGCTCGATGATCCCAACGGGATCGGAACGACAACATTCAACGGCGTCAACGACCATGGGCAGATCGTCGGCTTTTATGTCAACGGACAAGGCAACACGATCGGGCTGCTCGCCGATGTACCCGAGCCGGCGTCGCTGCTTTTGCTCGCCAGCGGTCTGCTCGGCATGGGCTTCGCCGGCCGTCGCCGCAAGGCGGCATGAAGGCGGCGGCGCCGCGTTTGACTTGCCCCCCTGCAATTCTAGAATGCCCGGCGCTGAACTCATCACAACGGGAGCAGGTCGATGATCTTTGAGATGCGCACCTACCGCTTGCAGCCGGGATCCGTGCCGGAGGCCGAGAAGCGGTTCGGAGAGGCGTTGACCGAACGCGTCAAGGTGTCGCCGCTCGGCGCCTTCTTTCACACCGAAGTCGGACCGCTTAACCACATCATCCACATCTGGCCCTATGACGATCTGTAGCACCGCACCCGCGTGCGCTCGCAGTCGATCCCCGGTTGGCCGCCGAAGACCCAGGAATTCATCGTCGAGATGGAGAGCAAGATCGTCATCGCGGCGCCGTTCTGCCCGGCCTTCACACCGCGCCAGTACGGCAATCTCTACGAGATCCGCACCTACACGATGCTGCCCGGATCAGCCCCGACCGTCGTCGAGAAATGGGCCGAGCGAATCGAGGGACGAGTCAAACTTTCGCCATTGGCCGCCGCCGGTCATACCGAGCTCGGGCCCTTGAACCAGTGGATCCATATCTGGGCCTATAAGGATGCGAACGAGCGCGCCCGCATCCGCGAGGAATCGCGCAAGGACGGCACCTGGCCGCCCGCCACCCGCGGTATGTTCACCAAGCAAGAGAACATCCTGGTCGTTCCGGCCGCGTTCTCGCCGCTGCGCTAGTCGCGCTACCCACCCAACCAGGCCCTCTCCCGCATTGCCGGAGAGGGTCTGGGCGCAGCGGAGACGAGGGCATCGCCGCTGTAGCGGATTTATCTCCGGCTCGGTCCGAACAGCCCGAAAAAATTATCGAATAACCCTCGGCTGGGTGTAGCGGCTGCGATGGCCGTCGTCTGCGGGACACCCATGTCGGGCAATGCCCTGACCGGCATCGCTTGCGTCGCCGCCAGCATGAACCGCCGCCAAGTCTGCGCCGGCAATGAACCGCCGGTCACCTTGCTCATCGGCTTGTCGTCGTCATTGCCGAGCCAGACCCCGGCGACGAGGTCGGCGGTATAGCCGATAAACCAGGCGTCGCGGTAATCCTGGGCCGTCCCGGTCTTGCCGGCGACCGGCCGCGGCAACGCGGCGCTTCGTCCAGTGCCGTGATCGACGACCCCGCTCAGCATCGCGTTCATTTCCCCGGTTAATTCGGCGCTGACGACCCTGCCGGGGCCGGAACCGGCGGGGCGGTACAAAATATTGCCGTCGCTGTCGCGGATCTCGGCGATGCCGTGCGGCCACACCCCGGCGCCGCCATTGGCGAAGGGCGCGTAGGCCGAGACCAGCTCCAGCAGGTTTACCTCGTCAGTGCCGAGGGCGATGCTCGCGTCGCGGGTCAGCGGCGAGGCGATGCCGAGCCGGTGCGCGACGGCAACGATGTTGTCGATACCGGCGCGCAGCGCCACCTGGACCGCGATCGTGTTGATCGATTGGGCCAGCGCTTCGGCCATCGTCATGTCGCCCTGATAACGGTTGCCGTAATCGCGTGGCCGCCAGCTGCCGATCTGGATCGGGCCATCGACGAAATGATCGGACGGCTGCAGGCCGGCTTCGAGCCCGGCGAGATAGACGAACGGCTTGAAGGCGGAGCCGGGTTGACGTTGCGCCTGGGTCGCGCGATTGAACTGGCTGGCGTCGTAGCTGCGCCCGCCGACCATCGCGCGCACCGCCCCGTCGGGCGACATCGCTACCAACGCGCCCTGGCTGACCGCTGCCTTGGCGCCGTCGCGCGCGATCGTGCTGTCGATCGCGCTTTCGGCTTCGGCCTGCAGCCGCGGGTCGAGCGTGGTGACGACGGTCAGATCACGATTGCCGACGCCGGCAAAATCTCCCACTTGCTCGGCAACCCAATCGGCGAAATAACGGCTTCCCGGCTGGGCGGTGGCAACCGCGGCCAGCGGAGCGCCTTCGCTGGCCGCGGCAGCCTCGCGTTTGGTGATAAAGCCGGCCTCGACCATGCTGGTGAGTACCTGCTCGGTTCGCGCCGCGGCTTTGTCGCGGTCGCGGATCGGATTGAACCGCGCCGGCGCCTTTAACAGGCCGGCAAGGAGCGCGCTTTCGTAAAGATCGAGCCGCTTTGCCGATATACCGAAATAGCGATGTGCTGCAGCGTCCACGCCATAAGTGCCGGCGCCGAGATAGACCCGGTTCAGATAAATCTCGAGGATCTGGTCCTTGGTGAAACGGTGTTCGAGCCACAACGCCAGCAGGATCTCGCGGATCTTGCGCCCGGCGCTCCGCTCTGGCGTCAAGAAAAGGTTTTTGGCGAGCTGCTGGGTAATTGTACTGCCGCCTTCGACGACATGGCCGGCGGCGAGATCAGCGATCGCGGCGCGGACGAGCCCAATCGGATCGACGCCGAAATGGCTATAGAAGCGGCGGTCCTCGGTCGCGATCACCGCCTCGGGCAGATAGGGCGACATCTCCTTGACGGTCAATGGCTGGCCGAACAGATCGCCGTAGGTCGCGAGCAAGCTGTTATCCGCAGCGAGCATGGTGACGCTGGGGCGCCGCTGGGATTTGGCCAATTCCCCGGTCTCGGGCAAGGTCAGGGCGAAATAACCGAGGACGCCGCCGCCAAGGATCACGGTCCACAGCAACAGCAGGACGCAGAATCTGAATGGGCCAGCCGGTCGCGACCGGGGGCGCCCGCTCCGGCCCGGCGGACCCGGCGCGGGTTTGCGCCGGCGCCGCGGTGTTGGGGCCAGGCGGTCGGCCGGATCGGCTCGCAGCTTCCGATCAGGCATCGGCCTCCCCCAACCCCCCGCCGAATTTCGGTGCCCTATCGGCCACTTGTTCCCCGCAACCTCGGCCGCCCGGCATAGCGCCCGAGCCCCGTCTCATTTATTATCGGAAAAACTGTGGCAGTGGTTCGGCAGTGATCGGTCCATATGCGCCGAGGGAACCCTCGCGCGCACCGCCTTGTTTTGACTACAATCAGCGGTGAGGAACCTCACGCGTTGCTTAATCTCGATCGAGGCATGGCGCGATCACCGCGGGAGCGACGGGCATGGCCGAGCGGACCGATTCGACAATAGGCGCCGGCGACTCAAGGCCGAACCGCCAGCGCGCCACGGCCATCCTCGCCGAATTGGCGGACGCGGCGCTGTCGGCAGCGCTGTCGGCGGTCAGCCAGCATAGGGAACGTCACGCGCATCGAGTCGGCGGCCTCGCCCAAGCGGCGCGCGCCGCGGCACGCTCGCTCGAGAGCTCGCAGAGCCCGGTGGCTGCACGCTATGCCGATCGGACAGCGGATCAAATCGACGAATTCTCCCGCTCGTTGCGCGAGTCCAGCTGGGTCGATCTTCTCGGCGACGTGGAAAATAGCGCGCACCGCCATCCGGCACTGTTTGTCGTCGGCGCCGTGGCCGCCGGTTTTCTGGCCGGACGATTTCTGTTGGTCGCGGCGCCCCCTGAGAAGGCCCGGCGACCGACTGCCATGGGCGCGCCGTCACCAGACGAATCGGTCGCGACAGCGGTTTCGAGCGCCGCCGGCAACGGCGCACTCGCCGGCCGGATCGATGAGGGCTCAAAGCCGCGAGAGGCCCGCTGATGAGCCCCGACGCCATCGCGCCCGAGCCGGAGGAGGCCGGCGAGCGGCCAAGGCCCGAGCGCCCGATCGCGGCTCTGATCGGCGATCTAGCCAATCAGATGAGCGCGCTGCTTCGGCTCGAAGTTGCGCTGTTCAAGGCCGAACTTGCCGGCAAGCTGCACCGGCTCGGGTTTGGCCTGATCGCACTGGCGGTCGGTGCCTTCTTCGTATTCAGCGGCTGGATCGCGCTGTTGGCCACGGCGACACTGGCGCTCGCTACCGTTGTGCGCCCATGGCTCGCGGCGCTGATCATCGGGCTGGTGGCGTTACTGGTCGGGGCCTTGCTGCTCTATCTCGGCAAGCGGTGGCTCGATCCTGAATTGCTCGTTCCGCGGCGCAGCTTGAGCTCGCTGCGCCAGGACGAAGCCTGGATCAGGGAGCGTCGGTGATGAGGGCGGCCTCGCGCCGGTCGATGATCGAGATCGAAAACGAAATCGACCGAACTCGGGTCGAGCTCGATCTCACTCTGGACACGTTGGCGGTCGAACTCGCCCCGAAACATCTGGTCGAAAAGGCGGCGAACATGGTCAAGCGTTCTTGGAGCGCGAATAGACTGAGCGGGAAGGGACTCGGCGGCGCATTTCGCGCCGATCCGGTGCCGCTGGCGCTGATCGGCCTTGGCGTCGCTTGGCTCGTCGCCGAAAACACCGGTCTCCTCGGAGGCACCGCACCGGGTCGAGGCGAGCGCCCCGCGGCTCCGGACCCGGAGGGCGGCGCCGCGTTCGAATGCGCCGGCGAGCACACCGAAAAGATCACCTCCCTGGGCGGGCGAGCGTGCCGTGCCGGCCGGCGGCTGACCGACGGCATCGCGCACAACCCGCTGCTGTTCGGGCTGGCCGGCATCATCTGCGGCGCGGCCATCGCGATGCTGCTGCCGTCAGGCCGGCGCGAGCGGGAGGTAGTTGCACAGGCGCGCGAGGATCTATGGGAAAAGACCGAGCAACTCGGCCACCGCGCGGCGGACAGCATCCGCGCCATGGCCCGGACCTCGCGCGGCGCGGACGACGAGGGGTGACTTCCGGGCTCGTTCACACGCGATAGGGATAGAAGGAAACGGATCATGCCACGTTCGATTGCGGTCTGCGGCGCGATGCTCTTTGGCTCCGGTCTCTTGGTTGTCACCGGCGCCGCCACAGCGCGCGCGCAGATGTCCAGCGACCCGGCCGAGATCACCACCTGCCTGTGTATGCAGCAAGGGGTGGCGGCTCTATCCTCCGACATGTCGGCCAAGACCCAGGCGCTCGCCGCGGTGCGCCAGCACCTCGCCGGTCTCGACGCCCAGCTCGCGCAAGCCCGTCCCAATGTCGATGTCAACAACCCCGATTCGGTCGGACGCTATAAGGCGCTCCTTCAGCAGCGCGACGCCGCCTATCAGCAGTCACTCGGCCCGGTTGTAACCGACGCGGATCAGGCGACCGCCCGCTACAACAGCCATGTCGCCCAATACAATGCGCAATGCGCCAGCCGCCAGTTCAACGCTGATATGATGGCGCAAATTCAGGCCCATCTGTCCTGCCCGCCGCTGCAGTGAGGTCAGCCGGTGCGCTGCGGATAAAGAGCGTCGGGCGAGATTTGCGGCTCGGCAATGACCACCCAGCCGCCGTCGCGCCAGGCGCGGAAAAAGCAGCTACGCCGCCCGGTGTGGCAGGCGACGCCGTGCTGATCGACCAGCAGCAATACCGTGTCTCCGTCGCAATCCAGGCGCAGCTCGCGCAACAGCTGAACCTGGCCCGAAGTCTCGCCCTTGCGCCATAGCGCCGCGCGCGATCGCGACCAGTAGCAGGCGCGGCCCTCGGTCAAGGTCGCGCGCACCGCGTCGCGGTTCATCCACGCCATCATCAGGATCACGCCGGTATCGTGCTGCTGGGCGACCGCCGGCACCAGCCCGTCGCGGTCGAACCTGATCTCGGCGAGCGCCCGCTCGATCGCATCGGTCACCGTCGCCGTCCTCCTGCCCATCCCCAAACTTTGCGTCCGGCCTGCTTCTCGCGGTCCAGGGCCCGACGTTCGACGCGTCGTTTGTCTGTAACGGGACGAAATCCGGCAATGGCAATGCTGGAAACGGCGTTTGAAGGCGGGAATCCGGCAGGCAAAATATTACCTGGCATCAATAGACCCGCGCCTTGGGCGGGAAGGCCTGTGCCTCGTTCGACAGGGTGTAGAGATGGACTGGCCGATAGCCGATCTTGACCCCGCGGTCGCCGTCGAGCCAGGCGATCGTGTGCCTCAACCAGGTCCGGTCGTCGCGCTCGGGATAATCCTCGCGCGCATGGGCGCCGCGGCTCTCGGTGCGGTTGTCAGCGGAATGCAGCGCGACGACCGCTTGCTCCAACAGATTTTTCAGCTCCAACGCCTCGGCGAGATCGCTGTTCCAGATCATCGAGCGATCGGAGATGCCGAGATCGGCGAAGCTGTCGGCGACGGCGTCGATCTTGCCGACCCCCTCCTTCAAAATTTCGGCTGTACGGAAGACGGCGCAGTTGCTCTGCATCACGCGCTGCATCTCGAGACGGATCTCAGCAGTCTTGCGCGGCCCCTTCGCGTGCCGGACCGCATCGAGCCGCGACACCGCTTCCTCGCCGGCAGAATTCGACAGCGGTTTGTGCGACATCCCCGGGCGCACCAGCTCGGCGGCGCGATGCGCCGCGGCGCGGCCGAAGACGACGATATCGAGCAGCGAGTTGCAGCCGAGCCGATTGGCGCCGTGCACCGAAACGCTCGCCGCCTCGCCGATCGCCATCAGCCCGGGCACGGCGGCTTCCGGGTCGTCCTCGGTCGGGTGCAGTACCTCGCCGTGATAATTCGTCGGTATGCCGCCCATGTTGTAGTGCACGGTCGGCAGGACCGGGATCGGTTCGCGCGTGACATCGACCCCTGCGAAGATCTTCGCTGTCTCGGAGATGCCCGGCAGGCGCCGGTGCAGCATTGCCGGATCGAGGTGCTCGAGATGCAGCAGAATGTGATCCTTCAGCGGGCCGCAGCCGCGGCCCTCCCGGATCTCGATGGTCATCGCCCGGCTGACGACATCGCGCGAGGCAAGATCCTTGGCGTGCGGCGCATAGCGCTCCATGAAGCGCTCGCCTTCGCCGTTGGTCATATAGCCGCCCTCGCCGCGCGCCCCCTCGGTGATCAGGCAGCCCGCGCCGTAGATGCCGGTCGGGTGGAACTGGATGAACTCCATGTCCTGTAACGGCAACCCGGCCCGCAACACCATCGCGTTACCGTCGCCGGTGCAGGTGTGCGCCGAGGTGCAGGAGAAATAGGTACGGCCATATCCGCCGGTGGCGAGGATCACGATATGGGCGCGAAAACGGTGCAGGGTGCCGTCTGCGAGGTTCCACGCCATGACCCCGCGGCAGGCGCCCTCCTCATCGGTGATCAGGTCGAGCACGAAGTATTCGACAAAGAACTGGGCGTTGTGCTTGAGGCATTGTTGATAGAGCGTGTGGATGATCGCATGGCCGGTGCGATCGGCGGCGGCGCACGCGCGCTTGGCCGGATCGCCGTCGCCGTAATCCATCATGTGGCCGCCAAATGGCCGCTGGTAGATCCGTCCGTCCTCGGTGCGTGAGAATGGCACGCCGAAATGCTCGAGCTCGACGACGGCGGGGATTGCGTTGCGGCACATGTATTCGATCGCGTCCTGGTCGCCGAGCCAGTCCGACCCCTTGACCGTGTCGTACATGTGCCAGCGCCAATCGTCGGGCTCCATATTGCCAAGCGCGGCGCTGATCCCGCCTTGCGCCGCAACGGTATGGCTGCGGGTCGGGAACACCTTGCTGATACATGCGGTCTCGAGACCCGCGGCGGTGCAGCCGAGGGTCGCCCGCAACCCGGCGCCGCCGGCGCCGACGACGACGGCATCGTAAAGGTGATCGGTGATTGGGTAGGCGGACAGCATCGCAACTCCCGATCAGCTAGCTCGCGGCTCCGAGCGCCAAGGTCAGCACGGCGACAATACCGGCCACGGTGAGGGCTACACAGGCCAGGCGGACGACGATCACCAGGCCCAGCCTGGAGAACTCGCCATGGACATAATCTTCGATCACGACTTGGAGCCCGAGGGAGGCGTGATAAAAGGTCGCGATCAACAGCAGCACCAGGCAAATCGCCGGCAGCGGTCGGCCGACCCACTCCTGGACGGTGTCGAAATCGGCGCCGACGAGGCCGATCAGGGCGATCACGAACCATAAGACAAGCGGCACCAGCGCCACCGCGGTGACCCGCTGCAGCAGCCAGTGCTCGACGCCTTCCTTCGCCGAACCGAGGCCGATCGCACGGCCGAGCGGCGAACGCATCCGCGAGGCCGCCATCTCAGCCGATCCAGCGCGAGATCCCGGCGACCCAGGCAATCACGGTCAGGATCGCCGCCGCGGCGACGACGATCCAGCCGCCGATATAGGTGGATTTGAGGTCGAGGGCGTGACCGGTATCCCAGACCAGATGCCGGATACCATTGCACAAATGATAGAACAGCGCCGCGCTCCAGCCGAGCAGCAAGAGGATCCCGAGCCAGGAGCCGATGAAGTCGCCGACGGCGCCGTAGGCCTCCGGCCCCGAGGCGGCGGCGACCAGCCACCACACCAATAGGATCCCGCCTACAGCCAAGGCCACGCCGGAGGCCCGGTGCAGGATCGACAGGACCGAAGTGAGCTGCCAGCGATAAATCTGAAGGTGCGGCGAGAGCGGCCGGTCGGCGGATCTCATCTAAAGCAGTCCTGGCATCGATACCTCGGCGGCCGTCACGACAGCGCGGCAACCGGAGTGCGGCGCGCGGGTGACTTAGACCGCGGTCCGGGAGGTGTCAACGTAGCCGGGCGCAGTATTGCATTCACCGCGGAGCGGCAACCTGCGCGATCGCCTTGGCGACCGCTACCACGCGCCGGGCATTGTCGATGTGCAGGTTCTCGATGAGCTTGCCGTCGACCAGCACGACGCCTTTGCCGGAACGCTCGGCCTCGGCATATGCCGCGATGATGCGGCGCGACCAGGCGACCTCCTCCGCACTCGGCGCGAAGGCAGTATTGGCCGCCTCGATCTGCTTCGGGTGGATCAACGTCTTGCCGTCGAAACCGAGCTCACGCCCTTGGCGACAGGCGAGCGCAAAACCCTCGTCGTCGGTCAGATCGAGATGAACGCCATCCAGAGCTGCAAGCCCGTATGCGCGAGCAGCGAGCAGAGCGAGCTGAAGCGCCGTCAGCAGTGGCAGACGATCGCGCGTATGGGCGGCGTGCAGATCCTTGGTCAGATCCGCGCTGCCGAGCACCAGAGCGGCGAGCCGTGGGCTTGCCGCCGCGATCGGGCGTGCGTCCAAAATGCCGAGCGGCGTCTCCAGCATGCACCAGACAGTGCGCTCCGGCGGCGCCCCCAGCGCGTCGAGCAGCGCCGTCGTGAGCCGCACCCGATCGGCGTTCTCGACCTTTGGCAGCAGCACCGCGTCGATCGGCATCGTCGCCGCGGCGGCGAGGTCAGCATGTCCCCAAGGGGTGTCGAGCGCATTGACGCGTAGCACCAGTTCGCGACCGCCGTAACCTCCAGCCGTCAGCGCCGCCATCACCGCCGTTCGCGCCTCCTCCTTCGCCATCGGCGCGACGGCGTCCTCCAGGTCGAATATCAACCCATCGGCCGGGAGGGCGCGCGCCTTTTCCAAAGCCCGCGGGTTCGAGCCCGGTACAAATAGAAGGCTGCGGCGTAGGCGAAGCATAGGACGGCTCCGGAGTTCCTGCCTGCGCTTATACCAGTAACAACACTGGCGGTGCCGAGCATAATCGGTTGCGATTGTCAGCGGCTGACGTGCATTGTCGAGCCCGAGCGCGGCGTTCGAAGGGTGCAGGGCATGGTCGAGACGAGCCGGGAGCCGGAACCCGCCGAGCATGCGTTCTGGTGGTGGCTCGGCTTCTGGGTGCAGTTCCTCGTCCTCGGGCTGTTCGTAGTGATCGGCGCGTTTGCCGCCAGCCAGGCGAACGGACCCGGCGATTACACCGCCGGCGTATTGTTGATTCTCGGAGCGCTGGCGCTCGCCTTCCTGCGGCTCAAGCACCGGTTCGACGGCGGCGGCCCGGCCTGGCGGGATTTTCTGTTCGTCGACGACATGACGAGCCTGGTCGTGGCAATCCCGCTTTTAGCAGTGATCGGGCTCGTCGGCCTGTTCATCGCCCGCGCCTGGCCTTATGGCAGCTTCCATAACGCCGGGCTTGGGCTGTTCGTGGTCAGCGGCGTCATCATTTTCCTCGACATCAAGCGCGTCTTCGACCGCATGAATTCCCACCCGCGCTAATATGCCGACCGTCCTCTCGGTCCAATCCTGGGTTGCCTGCGGGAATGTCGGGAACTGCGCAGCATTGTTTCCGTTGCAGCGCCTGGGGTTCGAGACCTGGTCGCTCAACACCGTCGCGTTTTCGAACCATACCGGCTACGGCAAGTGGCGTGGCGACGCGGTGCCCGCGCATCAGATTGCGTCCTTGTTCGAGGGCATTGCCGAATTGGGCGTGTTGCCGAACTGCGACGCAGTGCTGTCGGGCTATCTCGGCGCGGTCGAGACCGGCTCGGTTCTGCTCGACATCGTCTCCAGGGTCAAACAGGCGAACCCGGGGGCGCTTTATTGCTGCGACCCGGTCATGGGCGACATTGGTCCAGGCTGGTATGTTCGCGCCGGTGTCCCTGAATTCTACCGCGACCATGCACTCTGCGTCGCCGATATCGCCACGCCCAACCGCTTCGAGCTCGAATGGCTGACTGGGCGCCGGGTCGGCACCATTAAGGAAGCTGGAGTTGCGGCCGAGGTGCTGCGCCAACGCGGACCCCGACTTATTCTCGTCACCAGTCTCGAACCCGCGGCCGACCGGCTCGCCGTCCTTGCTGCCGGAGCCGCGGGCGTCTGGGCGGTCGAAACCCCGCGGCTGCCGATCGAGGCCACCGGCTGCGGCGATGCAGTCGCGGCCCTCTTTCTCGGCTGGCTGATGAAAGGCAAACCGTTGCCCGAGGCGCTTGCCCTGACCGTCGCCGCGATCTGGGGCGTGGTCGAGGCGACCTTCCGCGCGGGCGGCGGCGAGCTGGCGCTGGTCGCGGCGCAGGACGAACTGGCCGCCCCCAGCCGAAAGATTGTTCCGCGGAAACTGTAAGCCGAAACGGAGAGAATTATGGAAACGCCAGGAAAAATCGCCGTCGTCACCGGAGCGGGGAGCGGCATCGGTCGCGCCTCGGCGCTGGCGTTGGTCGAGGCCGGGTTCGCGGTGGTCTTGGTGGGCCGCCGCCGCAACATGCTCGAAGAGACCGCCGCGATGGCCAAGGTGCCGCCGCCGGGAACCACGGTGGTGCCGACCGACGTCTCCGATCCGACGGCGATCGCGGCGTTGTTCGACGCCGTCAAAAATACCTACGGCCGCATCCATCTGCTTTTCAACAACGCCGGCATCAGCACGCGGGGAATTCCGTTCGAGGAGCTGACTTTCGAGCAGTGGTCGAATGTCGTCGCGGTCAATCTGACCGGCTCGTTTTTGTGCGCACAGCATGCCTTTCGCATGATGAAGAGCCAGGATCCGCAGGGTGGGCGGATCATCAACAACGGCTCGGTATCGGCCCACGTGCCGCGGCGCAACTCCACCCCCTATGTCGCCACCAAGCATGCTCTGACCGGCCTGACCCGTTCGCTGTCGCTTGACGGTCGCCAATACAATATCGCCTGCGGCCAGATCGACATCGGCAACGCCGCCACTTCGCGCAACGAGGACACGGCGCAGGGCCGGCTGCAGGCGACCGGCAGGGTGGAAGCCGAGCCGCGCATGGATGTCGAGCACGTCGCCAGGGGTGTCGTCTACATGGCTACCCTGCCGCTCGAGGCGAACGTGCAGTTCATGACGGTCATGGCGACCAAGATGCCCTATATCGGCCGCGGCTGAGCTCAACCTGCTGCTCTGGGTGAGCGAATCGGGTTGGGAGGCTCGGCGCGGAATGGTCGGAAACGACCGTATCTTCTGCCCGATTTGAGCAAAAACGGCGCTGAGCATGCTCCAATCTGCCTAGTAAATAGTCAGCTGTGGCTATGCGCCACTCCCCGGTTGACAAAGGCGGCCGACCGAGAGCAAGAGGTGAGCTGGTGAATTTCCGCGCAACCAGTCAGTTCGCACTTCGGCTCGCAACCTAGGATCCACGCGTTGGTATGACGTTTGCGTCGCCGCAGCCACGAGGGGGTGTGACGGGTGATCGCGTGCCGAGGTCATGCGCGCCTCGCAGTGAACGCTAATTCGAAAGGCTCGTCTCTAGATGAACAACACCAAGAAAAGCACCATCTCGGGCGCCGCGCTCGCCGTCGTCCTGTTCGGCGCCGGGCCGGTTTGCGCATGGGCCGACGAACTCGCCCAGGCGCCGCCGTCACCGCCGCCGCCAGCAGTGGCGCCACCGCCAGCAGCGCCACCGCCAGCGGCAGCCCCGCCGGCAGGCGCGCCACCGGCGCCCGGGCAGGCAGCGGCCGCGGCCCCGGCCCCAGCGGCGCCGACATCGCCACTGATCGGACCATCGATCACCGGCCCGCTGACAATCCAACTGCCGCCGCCCAAATACACCTTGCCCCTTTTGGGCAACATCTATGTGGACGGCGTCGCCAGCGGTCTCGGGATGTGGCAGAGCAACCCGGCCCCCGGCAATCGCTCGTGGGAGCCCGACCTGTCGAACGGTCAGGTATTCGTCCAAAAGACTGACGGCCTGTTCCAGTTTTTTGTCGAGGCCGGTGCCTATTCGCTCGCGACTTTGGGATCGCCGTACATTTCTGCGTCGCAGGCAACCTTCGGGGCCAATTCGGCGGCTGGGCGTTTGTGGGGCTGGGTCCCCGCGGCCTACGGCAAAATTGTCCCGACCGACAATTTTTCGATCCAAGGCGGCAAGCTTCCGACCCTGATCGGAGCCGAATACGGATTCTCCTTTCAGAACATAAACATTGAACGCGGGTTGCTGTTCAACCAGGAGCCCACCTTTAGCACAGGCGGCCAGGCCAACTACACGGTCGGCCCGTTAGCCTTGTCGCTCTCGTTCAACGACGGGTTTGATTCCGGAGTCTACAATTGGGTCACCGGTTCCGCCACTTATACCATCAACAGCACAAACACATTCGAGTTTGCCGCCGGGGGCAATGTCGGAAAGACCAACATTGCGACCTTGCGGGCACCGCTGCTTCAGAGCAACTCCCAAATCTAGAATTTAATCTATACGTACAATTCCGATCCGTGGATTATTCAACCCTATATTCAGGTTACGCATGTTCCAACCGATGCTAGTATTGGAATAGACTCGAGCGCGTCGACCTTCGGCGGAGCCGTTCTGGGGAACTACGATTTGGGCTCGGGGTTCAATCTGGGCGGTCGCCTTGAGTATATCGGCACCACCGGCAGCAACAATCTGCTCTATGGTCCGGGGAGTGCCGCTTTTTCCGCTACGTTCACCCCGACCTACCAATGGCAATACTTCTTCGCGCGCGCCGAGGTTTCGTTTGTCAAAGGCCACGTAACTCCGGGGTTTGGGCTGGGCCCGAACTTCAACGGCGATTCTCAGACCCGGGTAATGGTCGAAAGCGGCATCCTGTTCTGAGTTGAGCGGCGGCGCGGCGTTCGACACCGGCTGAGCGGTCGCCAGCCGCGGGCCTCTTCAGACGCCGTCTCGCTGGCGCCACGCCAGCGCAGCAATCGGGTCGGTATGCGTCGCCGAACTCGTCTGTGCGCTCCAACAGAAATCCGATATTCGTGCAGAGGCGGCGCACGGCCGGGTCTTGGTTCCGCGGCTCGCAGGTTCGACGGAGGCGGATTATATGCCTGATGCAGTGTGAGCCAGGTCACACTCGATCCGGCGCCAGCGTGGTCTCCTCGAAACTTGTCCCACGCGGGTGAAGCCAAGGAAAGGGCCCCGTGCCGAACCTCGTCATCTTCGATTGCGACGGCGTCCTAGTCGATAGCGAGGTCATCTTTGCCCGCATCCTGGCCGAATGCCTGACCGCGGCGGATCTCCCGGCGACGGCCGAGGAGGCCTTGACCCTCGGCGTCGGCAAGAACCGCGACTCATTGACCGCGGCGGTCGAGGCCCGATACGGGCGGGCGCTGCCGGATGGGTTTTTCGATGCGATGCGCGCGCAAAGTGCAATCGCGCTCGCCCGCGAGCTGGAGCCGATGCCGGGCGTCGAGGCGCTACTGAACGCGCTGACCGCGGCCCGCTGCGTTGCCTCGAACGGCCACCTCGGCCGGGTGCGCGAGCGCTTGGCGCTGACCGGTCTGTTGCGCTTCTTCGATCCGCATGTTTTCAGCGCCACACAGGTCGCCTCCGGCAAGCCGGCGCCCGATCTTTTTCTGCTAGCCGCCCGGCAGCTGGGCATACATCCTGCCGGCTGCACCGTCGTCGAGGACAGCGTCATCGGCGTCGCCGCTGCGGTCGCTGCCGGCATGCCGGTGCTCGGCTTTTGTGGCGGCAGCCACTGCTCCGACGGCCACGCCGACCAGCTTGTCGCCGCCGGATGCTCGCGGGTCTTCGCGCGAATGACCGATCTGGCTGCCCATTTAGGCGAGCGGCGATGCGGATAATTCAGATCACCGATACGCATTTGAGCCGGAGCAAGGCGCATTTCGCCGACAACTGGGCGCCGCTCGCGCGATGGATTGCCGCGCAACGCCCGGATCTCGTAATTCATACCGGCGATGTCACGGTCGACGGCGCCGATATCGAAGACGACATGGCCTATTCCGCCGGGCTGTTGCGCGATCTGGGGGTGCGCTGGCGCGCAGTTCCCGGCAACCACGATGTCGGCGATGCCGCCCACCCGCGCCAGCCGGTCAACGGCGAGCGCCTTGCCCGCTGGCATCGCCATTTCGGCGACGACCGGTGGGTCGAGGATGTCGGCCAAAGCGCCGGGGGTTGGCGCATCGTCGGGCTCGACGCCATGCTGCTCGACAGCGGCCTGCCGGAAGAGGCGGCGCAAGACAGTTGGCTCGACGCGGTAATGGCGCAGGCGGCCGATCGGCCGGTTGCCTGGTTTCTCCACAAGCCGCTGTTTCTCAACAGCCCCGAGGAAGACGATACCGGCTACTGGTCGGTCAAGCCGCAGCCGCGCGCGCGGCTGATGGCACTGGTGCGGCGCTATCGGGTGAGCCTGGTCGCCAGCGGCCATCTGCACAAGGCGCATCAGGTAGTGAGCGAGGGCACCCGTTATGTTTGGGCGCCGGCTTCGAGCTTTTTGGTTGGCGAGATGCAGCCGGCGATGCCGGGCGAAAAGCGGCTCGGCGCCATCCTCTACGACGTCGACGGCTCAACCATCTCGGCCGAGATCATGGACGTGCCCGGGCTCCGCGAATATTGGCTCGACGACGTGATCCACGAAGTCTACCCGCGACCGTCCTCGTCCGCTGGATCGGGCTGAACGCGGAGTTCCTCGATCGCGCCGTCGGAGAGGCGAAAGATCCGGTCCTGCGGGACCGGAAGGGATCAGCGCGACCGCGCGCGGCAGAGCCGGCATAAAGCCCGCGCAGCACGCGGCTGACGAGCCCGTGGGCGACGACAATGATCGGCGCCGCGTCGTTCTGCTCGCCCAGCCACTCGCCGACGCGTGCCGGCGAAGGCGTGGTAGCTTTCGCCGTCGGGCGCGCGGAAATACCATTCGTAGCGCCCATCGCCGTCGAAAATGCCGGGCGAGCGCCTTCGATCTCGCCGTAGGTCAAGCCGTCCCACGAGCCGACGTGTCAGCTCGCGCAGTCGTTCGTCGACGCGCACCGCGCCGGCACTGCCCAGCTCTTCGCGGATGATCTCGGCCGTCCGCCGCGCCCGGCCTTGCGGGCTGGCGACGATCGGTGCGGCGGCCGCTGCCGGCAATCCCGCCAACAGCCGGCCGATCGCGCGGGCTTGGGCGCTCCGCGTTCGGTCAGCGGCGAATTGAACCGGCCCTGATATCGCCGCTCCAGGTTCCACTCGGTCTCGCCATGGCGCAGCAACAGGATCGTCACGGCGTCGCGCCGGGACGACGCAAGCGGTAGAGGACGCAGCGCTTCAGCGGGCCTTCCGGAACGTCGGGGTGGTCGAAATCGTCTTCCGGCGTCCGAGTCATGCCGAGCCGCTCCATGACCCGGCGCGAGCGAAGATTGGCCGGAACCGTGATCGCGACGATCTCGGCCAGACCGAGCTTGCCAAAGCCGTAATCGAGCGCGGCGCGGGCCGCTTCGGTCGCATAGCCGCAGCCCCATTGAGCGCGCGCGAGCCGCCAGGCGACCTCGACCGCTGGCGTGAAATGCGCCTCGTAAGAGATCCTGGTGAGCCCGACGACGCCGATCAAACTCGCCTCGCCGGGGATCTCGACGACCCATTGCCCAAACCCGTGCTGCCGCCAATGGGCGCGCACTCGCGCCGCCCACGCTTCGGCCGCCCCCGGCTCCACCAGGGCCGCAGAAACTCCATGACGGCGGGATCGGCGGACAGTTCCGCATAGGCGGCGACATCGGCGTCGCGCCACGGGCGCAGCAGCAATCGCGAGGTTCGCAGTGAAACCGCCACGGCTATTTTTTCTCGCCGGGGCCGCCGGCCATCCGCGCCATGAATATCTGCTGCAACTGCTCGAAACCCTTCAAGGTCGCCGGCAGCCAGGTCTCGATCATCGCCTTGGCGTCCATCGCCTTGATGTTGGCGGTCATTCGCTCCTGCACCTCTTTCAGGAGCGCCTCCTGCAAGGGCTGCACTTCGGGCAGCCCGAAAAATTTTCGCATTTCCTCTGGCGTGCAGTCGATTTCCAAGTTGATCTTCATCGCTACGGCTCCTTCCCGCGCCACCAAGCGATAGCACTTTAACCGTTGGGCCGCGCGCCGGATCTCGGGTAAGCTTTGCGCATGGCCGTCGAGATCCCGTTCCGCCGCGAATTTTCCTTCGAATACGGCCGGCTCGAGCGGGTCGCGCCGGGCATTCGCCGCATCGTCGCGCGCAATCCCAGCCCGTTCACTTTCCGCGGCACCGGGACCTATGTCGTCGGCGACGGCGAAGTCGCGGTCATCGATCCCGGCCCCGATCTCGACGAGCACGTCGAGGCATTGCTGGCCGGACTCTCCGGCGAGCAAGTGACCCACATCCTGATCACCCACACCCATCGCGACCATTCGCCGGCGGCTGCGGCGCTGAAGGCGGCTACCGGGGCCCCGACCTATGGTTTCGGCCCCCACGCCGGGGGGAAGCGCGGCGATCCAGCGGTAGAGGAAGGCGGCGATTGGGACTTCGCGCCCGATGTGACCGTACATGACGGCGACGCGATCGCCGGCTCAGGCTGGCGTTTCGAGGCGGTGCATACGCCGGGACACACCTCGAACCATCTCTGCTTCGCACTGGCCGATCAAGGCATCCTGTTCAGCGGCGACCATGTCATGGGCTGGTCGACCAGCGTGATCGCTCCGCCCGATGGCGACATGAGCGCCTACATGGCCTCGCTCGACAAATTGCTCGGCCGCCCCGACGCGGTCTATTGGCCGACCCATGGCCCGGCGATCACCGAGCCGCAGGCCCATGTCCGCGCCTTCGTCGCCCATCGCCGCGAGCGCGAGGCCGGCATTTTGGAATGCCTTGCAGCCGGCAGCGGGTTAATCGACGCGATCGTCGACAAGCTCTATGTCGGGCTTCAGCCGGGGCTGCGCCGCGCGGCGGGGAGATCGGTCCACGCCCATCTCTTGGATCTCGCCGCGCGCGGCATCGTCGAAAGCGAGGGACCGCCGACGATCGACGCGGTCTATCGCCCCACCCGCTCCTGAATCAGGCGCGACGCGGGGGGCTGCATCGCGCCGGTCTCCGGAAGGCGGTCGCGGACCGCCTTCTCTAACCGCCCGCCTCTGCGAAAAGTGGCGCGCGGGCCTGGACGAATTCCTCGACCGCGGCGACGAGTTTGTCGCCATCCTCGTCGTCGAGTGCAATCGACAGCGCGAACATGCCGAGTTTGGCGAACCAGATGCCCGATGCGACGAGATCGAACCAGAACAGATCGCGCAGCGCGCCGTTGCCGCGCGCCGCATCCTCCTCCGAGCGGATCGGCCCGTCGGTCATATGCACCGACATCATCGAGCCGACGCCGGTGAACTGCATCGCCAGCCCGGGCCTGCGGACCACCGCATTGAGCCGCTGGCGCAGCCGGTCGCCCCACTGATTGAGCGCGCGGGCACGCTCGGGCGTGTAGAGCTCGGTCAGCCCGACCATTCCGGCGTTCATCGTCAGCACGTTGTTGTTGAAGGTGCCGGCATGCTGGAAGGCATCCGGGCGGCGCGGGTCGAAGCGCTCCATGATCTCGACGCGGCCGCCAAAAGCGCCAAAGCTCATGCCGCCGCCGAGATATTTCCCGAGTGTCGTCAGATCGGGGAGGATGCCGTGCACCTCCTGCAACCCGCCCGGCGCCAGCCGCGAGGTCATCACCTCGTCGAAGATCAGCAAGGCCCCGGTCTCGTTCGCCAGCGCGCGCAGTCCGGCCAGGAAATCGCGCTCGGCCGGGATGCAGCCGGTCGTGCCCTGCATCGGCTCGACCAGGATCGCGGCCAGCTCTTGGCGGTGCGAGCGGACCAGCGTTTCCAGCGCCTCGAGGTCATTATAGCGGCCGAGCAGAAAATCGAACGGGGCGTTGAGCGGGCTACCATGGCCGCGGAAATAAAACACGCCGCCATGGTAGCCGCCGCCAAACACCAGGATCTTCGACCGGCCGGTGATCGCGCGCGCGGCGCTGACCGCCATCAGATTGGCCTCGGTGCCGGAATTGGTGAAACGCACCAGCTCGATCGACGGGAAACGCGCGCAGACCGCCGCGGCAAACCGAGCTTCGATTTCGGTGTGCGCGCCGAAATTGAGCCCGCCCGTGAGCGCCGCTTCGATTGCCTTGCGGATCGCCGGGTGCGAGTGGCCGTAGATGCCGGCGGTAAACTCGCTGAGGAAATCGGCATATTCGTGGCCGTCGAGATCCCACAGCCGCGCACCCTCACCGCGCGCCATGGTCAACGGAAACGGATCGACATGGATCGAGGCGCGGGTATTGCCGCCCGGCATCACCGCGCAGGCCGCGCGATGCTGCGCGAGGCTCTTTGGGTTGTCGGCCCGATACCGTTCCTCGGCCTCGGCGAGCGCCGCCTGGACGTTGATATTTGCGGGGTGGGTCGTCGTCATTGGCTCTTGGTCACCACCCTCAGCCGGGATAGGCGCGCCTGCCGCCGTCGCGCAGCCACAGGCGCACGAGATGCCGTCGGGCTTCGGGCTCGGGGTAATCGATGAAGGCGGTGCGGCTGTGGCCCAGGGCGCGGTTGTCGACAAACTGCATCTGCCCGGGATCGAGGTCAAAATCGATCGACAGCGCATCGTCCTCGAACATCTCGAGCATCGTCGCGACGGCGCTCGCTCCGGCCGCGTCGAGCGGCTCGCCCTTCAGCGCGTAGCCGCTGTTGATCTGATGGACGCTGAACCGCGCCTTGATCTCGGCGCCGCCGGCGAACACCGGGGCGGCAAAGACCGGGCTTTCGCCGGGATAGAATTCGCGTTGGCGGTCGAACCAGAACGGCTCGTAGAGCCGCGCCAGCTGCTCGGGGCAGCGTGCCAGCAGCGCATTATGCGCTGTGTGAAAACTGATGACCCGGCTGTGGCCGCCGCTCATGGCCCGCCGCAGGCAGAGGAGGCCGACATAGTCCGGCGGCGTCTCGTTATAGGCGTTGTCGTTGTGAAAGCGGATCTCGATGTTGGTCTTGTCCGGACGCACCCCCGAACCCGGCAATGCCTGCTGCCCGGTATCGAGCACGTCATAGATCAAGGTGCCGTCGAGCTTTTGCGCGACCGGGCGCGCGATCATGCTCGACAGCAACCAATAGATCGCAGTGGCCTCGGCTGCGTTGATCTCGGCCATCGGCAGGCGCTCGACGATCGCAAAGCGCACGCCTGATGCGAGGATGCCGCGCGCCCGCGCCATCGCCTCGCGGCAGGCCGGCATTGCGAAATCGTCCGCGCCGAGCACGATCGTCGGCAGCGGATAAGCGCGCAGGTCGTCGACTACGCGGCGGATCTCGTCGAGGCAGGCGGCGGACAGCTCGACCCGCCAATCCTCGGGGCGGACATCGCGGCGCACCCAGGCGCTCGGCCCGTCGATCGGCCAGGTGGAAATGGAGGTTTGCGGCATGGTCTCTCCTCGAAGCGCCATCGGTCCGCCGAGGACGCCGATCCCCCTCAGATAGCCCAACGCCACCGCGTTGATCAATGCCTTGCCCGGTGCCTCCGCGCGATATTGCCAGCGGTGGCCTTGGCCGCCTGCGGCCGTCGTTCGGCGAACCCTCAGGCCATCCTGTGGGCCGTGCGGAGTGCACTGCGTTCGCCGGCTCTTCTCGCGCGCAGTTGCGCCCAGATCGTGGCATGCATGATCAGATAGAGCGGTACCAGCACCGTCGGAACAAACGACCACGGCAGATGCTGCATAGCGCCCGAGCCTGGCGACGAATAGAAGAGCTGCAGCGGCGAGCCTTCCGCCGAGGTCACCCCGAGGAAGATCGCGAGCACGAGATCGGCGGAGCCAAAGAGGTTCCACACCGCGATCGCACCCGTACGTTTCGCATCAACCGCAGCAAACAGGAGCGAGGCGGCAAAAGCGCCGGTGATGATGTCGCCGGCTCCGGCAAAGAACGGGAATGGACCCGCCAGCCGGCCTTGTATCGCAAGCAGCAAGAACAGAATTGCGAACACGCGGCCGATATTGAGGCCGACCATGAGCCCTGTTGGCAATCCCAACAGCGCCGCGCGGGCCGCTGGCCAGGCTGTTGCGATCGCCGCAGCGACAAGCGGCGTCGCCACGAAAATTCCAATGACCGGAAAGGGTTTCGCGATCGTGAGCCAGCCGGACGCGGATGCGGCGCCAGCAAGTCCTATCCAAAGCCCGGCAATGCCTGCGAGCGTGAGCTTCGCATTGCGCCCGATCTCCATGTAGGTGACGAGTGCATTAACGACCACCAGCACCAGCGCGGCGCTCACGATCGTGCCGAGGAAATCGAGCATAATGGACCTCCTTCACCTGTAATCGAACTCAAGTCAGTGCGCCTCGGCGGGTGGCGTCTTGGGCGCCGCCACGTTGCGCAACAGCGGCACCAGCAGGGTGGCGATAACGAACGCAACCATGATCGCACGAAATGCGTCGGCATAAGCGAGGGTCGAGGCTTCGCGGTACGCCAAATGCCATAGCTGCGACAGTGCGGCTGCGTGTCCGGCGGCCGGTCCGCCCAGGGCGACGCTATAGCGCTCGGCCAGCCCGTGTATGAACTGCGTCATCGCCCCGTTTGCCGGCGTCAAATGCGACGCGATGTACAGGAAATGGAGATTGGTGCGGTCGTTGAGGATCGCGCCGCATACGGCGATGCCGACCGCACCGCCGAGATTGCGCATCATGTTGAATAGGCCGCTCGCGTATTTCAGCCGGTCAGGCGGCAGGCTGCCAAGACCGAGATTGACGCTCGGCGCCACGGCAAACACTTGCGGGAATCCGCGCAGAACCTGCGGAAGCAGTAGTTCTGCGGCTCCCCATTCATGGTCGATAAAACTGAACGACCACATCGCCGCGGCAAAGCTGGCGAGGCCGAACATCATCAGCCAGCGCGTGTCGATCTTGCGGGAAAGCAGCACGTAGACGGGAACCCCGATCAGCGAGGCGATGCCGGTCGAAAAGATCGCGACGCCTGTCTGCCATGCGCTGAACCCCCCCACATAGCCGAGGAACAGCGGCGTCAAATAGATCGTCGAGAAGATGCCGATGCCGGTGACGAAGGACAGAAAGCAGCCGAGCGAGAAATTGCGATTGCCGAACGCGCGCAGATCGACCACCGGGCGCGGAAACGTAAAGCTGCGGACGACGAAGAGCACACCGGAGATCCCCGCGACCCAAGCGCAGGCGGTGATCGTAAAATCGTCGAACCAGTTCCAGCGCGCCCCTTCTTCGAGCACGTATTCGAGGGTGCCGAGCGTCAACGCCAGCAGGATCATGCCGAGGTAATCGGCGCCTTTGAGCAATGACAGGTCAGGGTGGTCGATCTTGACCAGCAGAGCTACCGTCACGGCGACGATCAACCCCGGCACCAGATTGACGTAGAACAGCCAGCGCCAGTCGAGCGTGTCGGTGATCCAGCCGCCGATCACCGGACCCAAAACCGGCGCGACCGAGGCTATGGTGCCAACCACCGCCGCCGAATAGACCCGGCGCTGACCCTGGAAATAATGAAAGGAGGAGGTGAAGACGGTCGGGATCATCGACGCGCCGAGCATCCCTTGCAGTGCGCGGAACACGATCATGCTCTCGATGTTCCAGGCAATCCCGCAGAGCAGGCTGGCGAGCGTGAACCCCAGGGCCGAGCCCGCGAACAGCCAGCGCGTCGAGAACACCCGCGTCAGCCAGCCGGAGAGCGGAATCACAATGATCTCGGCGATCAGATAGGCGGTCTGCACCCAACTGATGTCATCCTGCGCCGCCGACAACCCGCCGCCGATATCCTGCAAGGACGAGGCGACGATCTGGATATCGAGCAATGCCACGAACATCCCGACGCACATGACCGCGAATGGGACGACGCTCGGGGCCGCAGGTTGTGACGGCGTGGTCATCGGTCGCGCTCGGCCGCGGAACGTGTGTCGATGCTGACCGTGGTCGACAGACCGGGGCGCAGCAGCCCCAGGGTTCCGTCGCCGTCGTCGACAGCGATGCGCACCGGAACGCGCTGCACGATCTTGGTAAAGTTGCCGGTCGCGTTTTCCGGGGGAATGACGCTGAAAATTGCACCTGTCGCCGGGGCGAGGCTCAACACGCGGCCGGTGAACTTGCGGCCGGGGAGCACGTCGGCGACAAAGCTCGCCGGCTCGCCGGCACGCATCCGCGCCAGCTGGTCTTCCTTGAAATTGGCGTCGATCCACAGCCCGTGGGCGGGAACAATCGATAGCAACGCCGTGCCGACAGTTGCATATGCACCTATTTCGGCACCGCGATCACCGATATAGCCGTCGATAGGCGAGCGGATTTTGGTGTAGCCGAGATCGAGCTGCGCGGTGCTCAGATCGGCCTGCGCCTGGGCCAGGCTCGCTTTGGTTTCGGCGATCTCGGTGTCGAGCACGGCGAGTTGCTGGCGGGCGGCCGCGAGGCCGGCTTCGCCGGATCGAACCGCCGCTGCCGCCTTTTGATCGGCGGCAAAGGCTTTCTGGTCGGTCTGCAATGAACCGAAGGTGGAGACCGCAAGAGCATGGTAGCGGACAGCGTCCTCATGGGCGAAGCCCGCCTCCGCTTTCTTCGCCAATAGGTCGGCCTCGGCCTGCTGGATCATCGATTGCTGCAGCGTGTATTTCGCATGCAGATTGGCAAGTGCCGCCGTCTGGTTTTGAACCACTGCGTCGGCATGCGCGAGATTGGCCCTGTAGTCGCGGTCGTCGAGCTCGACCACCAGCTGGCCGGCATGGACGAACTGATTGTCGCCGTCCAGGATCTTGGCGACGAAGCCGGCGACATGCGGCGACAAGGTCGTCACGTTGCCGCCGACATAGGCGTCGTCGGTGGTTTGGATAAAACGGCCGACCCACCACCAATCCCAACCGTACCAGGCGACGCCGCCCGCGGCGATCAGGCCCAGCAGGATAGCGATGAGACGGCGGCTGACGCGGATGCGTCGCCGAGTCGCCAAGACGCCGCGCAGGCCATCCTCCGCGATGTCACCCCTCGCCACGCGGTCGAGAACTTGCGTGCTCATGGTTGGTTCCCCTGTGCAAAAGGCCGGCGACCGCGCTCGGCCAGGCGGGTGCGCACTCCCTCATCGGCGGCAGGCCCGGCGACGACGGCAAAATCGGGTCCGGCGATTTCCTCGCCGGTGGCGCCGTCGACCACAACCGGCTCGACCTTCGCGCCGGTCCGCAGATTAACCAGTTGCACCGAGGCGCCCTCGGCGGCGAAGTGACGGTTGCCCCAAGCGAGCAACGCCAGCAGCACCGGGTGAAAATCCCGGCCGCGATCGGTCAGTACATATTCGTCGCGCGGCGGATGCTCGTTGTAGCGCCGGCGCTCTAACAGGCCCGCTTCGACCAGCGCATTTAGTCGGCGCGTCAACATATTGGGCGCGACGCCGAGGCTCTTCTGAAACTCGTCGAACCGGGTGAGCCCGTAAAACGCGTCGCGCAGGATCAAGATCGACCACCACTCCCCGACCCGGTCGAGGCTGCGGGCGATCGGGCAATGCATGTTGCCAAAGCTTTTGCGCTGCATGGGTAGCATCCCCGCCAGTCACTTTCATCATGAAAGTAACATCGGCGCGACCAATTTCAAGAGGAAAATTCCAGCGCCGCCTGCGACCCCTGCGGCGCGCGTGGCCCCGGCGTTATGGGACCAGCAGGATCTTGCCGATGTGTCGGCTCGATTCCATCAGGCGGTGGGCCTCGGCGGCCTCGACCAGCGGGAAGGTTTTGTAAGTGCAGGCGCGCAATTTCCCCTGCGCCCACAATGGCCACACCTTTTCCTTCAGCGCAGCGACGATCGCCGCCTTCTGCGCAATTGTGCGCGAGCGCAAGGTCGAGCCGGTAACGGTCAGATGCTTGCGCTGGATCAGCCCGAAATCAGCCTCGACCCGGGTTCCGCGCATCAGCGCGACAAAGCACAGCCGGCCCTCCTGCGCCAACAGCTCCAACTCGCGCGGGATGTAGTCGCCGCCGACCATGTCGAAGATCGCGTCGACCCCGCGCCCCTTGGTGAATTCCTTGCCGATTTTGACGAAATCCTCGGTGAGGTAGTTGATCGCGACATCGGCGCCGTAGTCGCGGCAGGCTTGGCATTTCTCGTCCGAGCCGGCGGTGGCCAGCACCTTGGCGCCGAACGCCTTGGCGAGCTGGATTGCGGTGATGCCGATGCCGCTCGACCCGCCTTGCTGCAGAAGCACTTCGCCCGCCTTGAGATGGATGCGCTCGAAGACGTTGGTCCACACGGTGCAGAAGGTCTCGGGCAGGCCGCCGGCATCGACGAGGCTGACGCCATCGGGCACCGGCAGGCATTGCACGGCGGGCGCCGCGGCATACTCGCCGTAACCGTCACCGATCATCAGCGCGCAGACCTGATCGCCGACCCGCCATTCCGCGACGCCATCGCCGGTCTTCACGACAGTCCCCGAGCATTCGAGCCCGGGAATGTCGGGCGCGCCGGGCGGCATCGGATAGCGCCCCATGCGCTGCAGGCAGTCGGCGCGGTTAACCCCAGCCGCGGCGATCCGGATCAGGACTTCGCCCGCTTTTGGCTCGGGCACCGGCCGGGTCGCCGGCACCAGCACCTCGGGCCCGCCGGGCATCTTGATCTCGATCACGGTCTGGGTCGCAGGAATATTGGCGAGCACGGCCGGGCTCCTCTGGTCATCAACTCGATTCGTTATTGCGAGCGTAGCGAAGCAATCTCGCGCCGAGGAGTCTCTTTCCAACGCGATTAATTCGTCGCTACGCTCCCTGCAATGACATCTCCAAGGGAGCATCGCCATGGCTGACTTGCAGGATAAGGTCGTGCTGGTGACGGGCGCAGGGGCCGGGATCGGGCGGGCGACGGCGCTGGCAATGGCCGAGGCGGGGCGCAACCGTCGCGGCGGCCGATATCGATCTCGCCGCGGCGCAGCGCACCGCGGCCGACGCGGCGACCAATGCCCGGCGGGCGATCGCGATCGAGGCCGATTGCGGCGATGTCGCCAGCATCGATGCGATGGTCGCGCGCACCGTCGCCGAATTCGGCCGGCTCGACGTCATCGTCAACAATGCCGGGGTCACCCGCTACGCCCCGATCATGGATTTGACCGAGGCGGATTGGGACCGCATCCACCGGGTCAACGCCAAGGGCGTGTTCTTTTGCCTGCAACGCGCGGCAAGGGAAATGATCCGCCAACATCAGACGCGATGGGGGCGGCGGGCGGATCATCAACATCGCCTCGATTTCCGGGCGGGGTTATGCCGGCGCCTCCAACGCCGCCTATGCCGCGAGCAAGGGCGCGGTTATCGCGCTGACCAAGACCGCGGCGCAGCAGCTCGGCCGCCACAACATCAACGTCAACGCGATCTGCCCGGGCGTGACCCGCACCGAATTGGGCGCCCGCAACGCCGTCACGCGCGCCGCCGAGCGCGGCATTACCGTGGCCGAATTGCAGGCCGAACAGGAAAAAGGCTATCCCGATCGGCCGCGCCAACACCCCGGAGGACATCGCCGCGATGGCGGTGTTCCTCGCCTCGCCCGGCGCCCGCAACATTACCGGCCAAGCCTATAACGTCGACGGCGGACTAGTGCCGAGCTGACCGGCAGCGCGAGCCGACGCCGGTTGGAAAGGTCGGCCAAGGTTCACCAGAGGAGCTTTTTTCGTCTTCCCGGCGTAGGCCGGGATCCATGGCTGCGATGGACACCGGGCGTCGCCGGTGAGACGAGATGGCGGCGTCGTTGAACCTATCCCGCGGGGGACTGCCGCAGCTGCTGAGCGCGCGGCTGCCGTTCTTTTACGGCTGGGTCGTGCTCGCCTGCCTGTGCTGCGCCGGATTTGCGCGTCAGGGCGGGGCCACCACTACGTTCTCGGTCTTTGTCGAACCGCTGACCCGCGAATTCGGCTGGTCACGCACCGCCATCTCGGGCGCGGCCTCGCTTAGGCGGGGTGCTCGCGGCCTTGCTGTCGCCGCTGATCGGCCCGCTGCTCGACCGCCACGGCTCGCGCGCCGCATTGTGCCTGGCCGTGCTCGGCACCGGGATCGCGGCGCTGCTGTTGTCGCTGACCCAGTCCCTGCTCGTCTTCTATCTGCTGTTCTGTATCGCTCGGCTGAACTGGGCCAGCCCGTTCGAGCTCGGCATCTACAGCGCCTTGAACAACTGGTTCGTGGTCCGCCGCCCGCTGGCGAATTCGATCGCAACCGTCGCGCAGATGGCGGGGCTGGTGGCGATGCCGCTGATCGCCCAGCTGGCGATGCGCGGCCATAGCTGGCGCGCCGGCTGGATCGCCATCGGCTTAGCCGTGCTAGCGGTCGGCTTTGTACCTGTCTGGCTGTTTATGGCCCGCCGGCCGGAGGATCTGGGGCTACTGCCCGACGCCGCTGCGCCGGCAACGAGGGCGCGTGGGCACGCCTCCTCCGGCGCCGATCGAAACGGCATTTTCGCGCCGTCAGGCGGTCCGCACGTCGGCCTTTTGGCTGCTGCTTGGCTACACCGTTCTCGTTTATCCGGTGCAAGCCGGGGTCAGTCTGCATCAGGCGGCTAATTTGATCGAGCAGGGGATCACGCCGACCATGGCGGCCTCGACCGTCAGCCTGTTCTCGCTGATGTCGGGCATCGCCAGCGCTGCCTGCGGGTTCATGCCGCGCTCGCTTCCGATCCGCTATCCGATGGCGCTCGGCGGCGTCTTCCTGACGATCGGATGTCTGGCGATGATCGGCATCGCCTCGCCGTTGCAGGGGATGGTGGCCGCCGCGCTGTTCGGGATCGGCATCGGCGGCATGCTGACCCTGCTGCCCGTCGCCTGGGCCGATTATTTCGGCCGGGCGAATTATGGGGCCATCCGCGGCCTGGCATTGTCGGCGCAGGTGCTGGCGCAAGCCGCCGGTCCGCTGTTGTCCGGCGTATTGCGCGATTGGACGGGCAGCTATACGCGGTCGCTCGAGTGTTTTGCTTTGCTATCCGCTCTCAGCATCCTCGCGGCATGGGCCGCGCGCCAGCCGCGGGCCGCCGCCGCTTAGAACGCGGAGCCTCAAGCGCGGCGCACCGCCCTCGCCTTGTCGAGCAACTGCTCCAGCACCTCATAGGGCTGCGCGCCGACCACCCCATAGCGCGCCGCGACAAAGGTCGGCACACCGGTGACGCCATAGGCGTGCGACTTGGCCCAGTCGGCATCGACTGCATCCTTGAACCGGCGTTCGGTCAACACGGCGCGCGCCTCCTCGCCGGAGAGCCCGACCGATTGCGCGATCTCGACCAATATCTCGGGGTCGCCGATATTGCGCGAATCGACGAAATAAGCCCGGTACAGAGCGTTGTGGATCGCTTCGCCACCGGGCTGCGTGTCGGCCCATTTGCCCAGTTCCTGGGCCAGCCGGCTGTTATAGGAATGGGTCCGCCGGCCATAGGGCAGCCCTTCGGCGTCCATCAGCTTTTTCATCCGGGCGTACATCGCTTCGGGATCGACGTTACGTCCGGCGTAAAGCTCCGCCATCGAGCGGCCCTCGGCCGGCGTCTCCGGATGCAGCGGAAAATGCACCAGTTTGGTCTCGACTTCGAACGCCCGCTTCAGCTTTTCAATACGCACGGTACTGAGATAGCACCACGGTCAAACGTAGTCAGTAAAGATCTCCAGGGTGGTCGGTGCTGCCATCGACGGTCCTCCGAGAGCCGGCTGCTCAGCCTCATCCTAGTTGAAGCCGGCTCACGAGCAAGAAGAAGTGCACGCTCTGCCGGCCGGCGGCCTCAACGGCCGGGCGAAGCTCCGGCGCCAAAGCCCGCTTCGCTCTCCAAACCGCGGCGATTTGGTGCTATCAGTAAACTTAATCAACGAAGATCGCCGGCCAGTTGCGTCGCGCTCTGGCGAATGCAGCCGCAGGCGGCCGTGCGGGCACCTTGTCGCCGGAAGGACGCGGCGCGATGAAATCTGGCGACAACAACATCGCGGTCGCGGTCTATGCCGAGCAGGTCGCCGCCGTGTATTGGCAAATGCCGATCGCGCTCGGCACCAATTTCGTCAATGCGGCCTTGACCGCCGCCGTCCTGACGCCAATCGCCGCCCGGCCGCTTCCGCTATTATGGTTTGGCGTTGTCGTCCTGGTGACCCTGGGTCGTGCGGTTGTGTGGCGGCGATATCGCCGCGGCAATGCCGTCGCGGACGCTGGGCGGTGGGCGCTTCCAGCGACACTTGGTGCGATGTTCGCCGGTCTTTGCTGGGGGCTCGGCGGGGCGGTGCTGTTCCCGTTCATCCCGCCGCTTGCCCGGGCCTTTCTGACAATCGTGATCGGCGGCATGTGCGCCGGTTCCGTCGTGCTCAGCGGTCCGCACCTGCCCACCTTGCTCGCTTTCGTGCTCCCCGCGTGCCTGCCGATGGCCGCCCGCTTTCTTGCCGAGGGCACCCCTATCGACCGGGCGCTTGGGGCGATGATCGTGGTTTTCGTCGCCGCGATGACCTTTGCTGGGCGACATCTCAACCGGATCTTTGTCGAAGCGATGCGCCTGCGCTTCGAACTGAACGAGGCCAATTTGCGTCTACAAGCCGAGATCAGCGAACACCGGGCGACCGAGGCGGCTCTGCGTCAGGCACAAAAGCTCGAGGCCATCGGCCATTTGACCGGCGGGATCGCCCATGACTTCAACAACCTGCTGACGGTCGTGATCGGCAATCTGATGCTGGCGCGAGGACGAACCGGCGGCAATGTCGCCATCGCGCCGTTGCTCGACAGCGCCATGCAGGCGGCGGAGCGGGGTGTCGCGCAAATTCAGCGCCTACTCGGCTTTGCCCGCAGACAGCGCCTCGACCCGCGATCGGTCGATTTGGGTCGCTTGTTAGCCGGCATCGATGCACTGCTGCGGCAGACGCTCGGGCCGGGGATAAATCTGCTGATTGCCGCGGCTGCCGATCTCGCTCCCGCGCATGTCGACGCCAACCAGCTCGAGCTGGCGATCCTCAACCTCGCGATCAACGCACGCGACGCAATGCCCACCGGGGGATCGGTGAGAATCGGGCTCGAAAACCACGCCGCCGACCACGATTCTCCGCCGGAACTGCCGCCCGGAGAGTACGCCGTCATATCGATCACCGACACCGGGACCGGGATGGACGCGGCGACGCTCGCCCAGGCGTTCGATCCGTTTTTCACCACGAAGGATGCCGGCGCCGGCTCTGGCCTGGGGCTGCCGACGGTACAGGGTTTTGCCGCACAATCGGGTGGTGCTGTGCGGATCAGCAGCAGGCCGGGCGCTGGAACCGCGGTCGAGCTGTGGCTCCCGAAAGCCGACGAGCCGCCGCGCGACTTCGACCGCTCCGAGCGGTCGGCGGCGGAAATGCCGCGCGGCGCCGCCCACATCCTGCTGTGTGACGACGATGACGAGAGCGGCGCTTTATCGGCGAGTTTCTCGACTCCGCCGGCTACACCATCCACGAGGCAAGCGGCCCGGAAGCAGCACTCGGCATTCTGGAGCAAAGCGCCGAGATCGACCTGCTGATCGTCGATTACGCGATGCCGGGGATGAACGGGCTCGAAACGATCCGGCAGGCCCGGCAGCGACGGCCGGGGCTGAGGCCGCTGCTGATCACCGGTTACGCCGGGGCCGTGGGCGGCGGCACCGTGGACATACCGCTGTTGCGCAAGCCTTTCGCCCCGGCGGAGCTGGCTCGCATGGTCGCCGAGATTCTGGCGGTATGACATCCGGCCAAATCGTCTTTGTCCACCGGCCGTCGACGGAGCGTCGGGGCGGCCCCGATGCTAGACTGCGCTCGGATGGAATTTGGGAGGGAACCCATGCCGACCGCAGTTGAAGACAGGGACGCCATTCGCGAATTGATGGCAGAATATTGTTACCGGCTCGATGACGGCCGCTATGACGAGATGGCGGCCTTGTTCACCGAAGACGGCGCCTGGGACACTGCGTTCGGTAAGGCCACCGGCCGCGCGGCAATCGCCGAGCTGGCGCGCAGCCTTCGGGCGAGGGCCGGGTCGGAGTGGCCGCGCGCCGTGCATCTGGTGACCAACATCGTCATCGCGCTCGACGGCGCCCGGGCCCAGGTGCGTTCCAATTGGATGGTCTTGCAGAACAGCCCGCAAGGCCCGAAAATCGCCTCGGGCGGGGCCTATGCCGACGAAATCGTCGAGCAGAACGGACGCTGGCTGTTCCGTTACCGCAAGATCGATCGCTTTATCGCAGGCTGACCGGCGTTCACTCGGCCGCCTCCGGCGGGCGGCGCGGCACGAACAGATTGGCGACACAGATCGACGCAAAGGGTTTTCCGGCGCTGGCGTCCCCGGCATGCTCTCGTCCATACTCACAACACGGCCCGGCTGTGGCTGGGATAGCGCGTTATGGATCGAGGAAGTCGGCATGAAATTCAGGCCCGGGGGCAACGACAAGCCGAACCGTGCATGGCTTCGGCGTGAGACCTCGGCTGGTGACGGCCTGATCGCTCCGTTGCAGCAATTTTTCGCCACCGCGCCGGTCGCGTGCCCCTATATCCCGGCTCGGGCAGAGCGCAAGCTGATCGTCGAGCTCTCCGGCGCCGGCACCCCCCAATTCTACGATGATTTGTCGCGCGCCGGGTTTCGCCGCAGCCATCGTTTTGCGTACCGCCCGGTCTGCCGCGCTTGCGCCTCGTGCGTGCCGGTGCGCATCGCCGTCGAGCGTTTCGGCCATACCCGATCGACAAGGCGCATCCGTAACGCCAATCGCGACCTGATCGGCGATCTTGTCCCCGCCCGGGCGACGCCGGAACAATTCGAGCTGTTTTCGGCCTATCAGCGGGGGCGGCACCGCGACAGCGAAATGGCCTCGATGACTTATGGCGATTACCGCGGCATGGTCGAAGACAGCCCGGTGCGAACCAAGATCGCCGAGTTCTGCGATCACTCGAACCGCCTCGTCGCGGCCTCGCTGATCGACCTGCTCGATGACGGCATATCGGCGGTGTACAGCTTTTACGATCCGCGGCAGAAGAAACGCAGCCTCGGCACCTGGAGCATTGTGTGGCTGGTCGAGGAATGCCGCCGGCAAGGTCGCCCCTACGTCTATCTCGGCTATTGGATCGCGGACAGCCCGAAAATGGCCTACAAGGCGCGCTTTCCGGCGCTCGAGCGCCTGACCGCCGGCGGCTGGACCGATTTCGCATCCCTCTCCGATCATCCCCTCGCCCTCCCCGGGCTCGACCCGGGGATTGCGGGGAGAGGGTTGGGGTGAGGGGCAACACGCCACCCTGACGGCGATGGCGATCGGCATCCTCGACTCGGCGATCTTCGCCGACATGTTCGGCGCCCCGGCGATGCGCGCGGTGTTTGGCGATTTGGCGTTCCTCGCCCGTTGCACCGAAGTCGAGGCGGCCCTCGCCCGCGCCCAGGCTCGGCTCGGGGTTATTCCGGCCGACGCGGCTGCCCCAATCTCGCGGGCTGCCGCCGCGATCGTCGAACACCCGGAGACGCTCGACCTCGCGCGCCTCAAGCGGGAGACCGAGAATGTCGGCTACCCTATCCTGCCATTGGTCCGCCAGCTCGCCGACCATACCGGCGAGGCCGGGCGCTGGCTGCATTGGGGTGCAACGACCCAGGACATCATGGACACCGCCGTGGTGCTCCAGATCCGCGCCGGCCTGGAGCTGATCGAGCAGGATCTGACCGCGGTGCGCGGCCATCTCGCCGATCTCGCCCGGCGCCATCGCGACACGCCGATGGCCGGGCGCACCCATCTGCAGCACGCGTTGCCGATCACCTTTGGCTACAAGGCCGCAATCTGGCTTTCCGCCCTCGACCGCCACGCCGAGCGGCTCGTCCAGCTGCGTCCGCGGGTGCTGTTGGCGCAGTTTGGCGGCGCGGCCGGCACCCTCGCCTCGCTCGGCAGCGGCGCGGATGTCGTGAAGAGCCGCACCGAACTCGCCCGCGAGCTCGGCCTTGGGGACCCGCCGATCACCTGGCATGTGACCCGCGACGGCATCGCCGAGACCGTGCAGTTTCTGGCATTGATGGCCGGCAGCCTCGGCAAGATCGCCTTCGATGTGATGCTGATGTCGGCGACCGAATTCGGCGAGGCGGCCGAGCCGTTCATCGCCGGCCGCGGCTCCAGCTCGACGATGCCGCAAAAGCGCAACCCGATCTCGTGTGAGCTGATCCTCGCCGCCGCCAAAGTGTTGCGCCAACAGGCCGGGCTGGTGCTCGACGCGATGGTCACCGATTTCGAGCGCGCCACCGGTCCCTGGCATGTCGAATGGGTGGCCGTGCCCGAAGCCTTCGGCTACGCCGCTGGCGCCCTCCACCAGTTGCGGTTTCTGCTCGGCGGGCTGATCGTCGACCCCGCCCGCATGGCCAAGAACCTCGGCATGACTCACGGCCTGATCGTCGCCGAAGCGGTGATGATGGGTCTCGCCCCGCATACCGGCCGCAACGAGGCCCACGATCTCGTCTATGACGCCTGCCGCCTGGCCATCGAAACCGACCGCCCGCTTCTTGATGTATTGCTCGAAACCCCCGCCGTCGCCACCCCCCTCGGTCCCGACAAGCTGCGCGCCCTGACCGACCCCGCCAACTACCTCGGCACGGCCCCCATCATGACCGACCACCTCCTCGCCCGCCGCTGAGCCCTCACCCGCACGCAAGAACTCGCAAGAAAAAAGCCGCGCACCGGATTTACTCGAACACAAATCTACGATTAGCGCGGTTTCCGATCAAATTGAACCGCACTCACCCCCTCCCAAACCCTTCCCCATCAAACCCTCCTCCATCATGGGGAGGTATAGATATACCGGCCAAACTGGGCCACCCACGGTAACCGATCATTGCTGTGACGAAATTCAATTGTCCCATTAAGGCAGGTCGGAAAGCGCAGCCTGCCTTGGTGGGTTAGCATGACACGAGTGGGGCTGGCCGGCGCCAAGGGTGAGCGGGGTCGGGCTCGGCCGGCGCCGTTCTAACCGTGGCTGCGGCTGTCGGGGTGGCGATGAAGTGGTAAAATTACTCGGACGAACTGGGCGCCCCCAACAACCAGGACGAGAGGGAACCTGGGCTGGAACAAGGGTTGGAAAATCGCCGGTTGCCGCAGTAGGAGACCCGGAGAAAGCCGCGATCGAAAAGTGGAACTTGCACGACCTACGACGAACTGCCGCAACCGGCATGGCCCGCCTCAACATCCAGAGGAACGAAAGGCGGCACTTGAGACGTGGGGGCGGAACGTCGCTTGTCCGGCCGCAGCCGGCGAATTTCGTGCAAATCGCCCGTGTGCTCTGAACTAGGACGGGGACTTGGCGAGACCTGTCCTCGATTGTCAAATGCTGTTGGGGGTCGCGGTCACGCTAGAGCTCCGGTCAAAAGTCCGATAACGGTGATTCTGGAAAATCGCGTCATTGCGGAGACGTTCAACCGAGAAAATGGGCGGGCCGTGAAGCCCGCCCGGTCTTGGTCGATACTCGCTGGCAAGGATGGATCGTCAAAATCCGCGGCGTCCCTTCCGGGTCGCTCTGGTCTTCGCTTACCATTAGCGAGTGCCAAAGCTGGCCTCAGGTCGGCGGCCCGAAGCGGGTCCACGCTTCGACGATCTCTTCCGGATCGCTCGGCAGCTCCTCGGGCCAGTGTTGCTGCCAAAGTGACGTAGCCGTAAATGTAAAGCTTGAGCAGATCGGCGGGATCAAGATTATTGCTTGAGTGTGTAACGGTTCCGGTCACAGTAATGGGTGTAATGGTGACTAAGTCAGCCCGAGCAACCAGCCGTATACCTTGACAACAACCGTGGATAGCGCGTGCGTGGGGCCCACGTCATGTGGAGTGGCGGCGCACTATTCGGCTTGTTATGAGGCCATTGGCCTCCCCGACGAGTGTCCCTTGTCTCAGACGCGCGACATTTTGACCGGGCGCCTACATCAAAACGACAGCAAATCAACTGGCTGTTCACACCCGCTAAAAAAAGGGTTCTTGGAGATGGATTCTCTGTCCGAATTGCAGTGGCGCCAAGGGAGCAATATACCCGCCCCTACGGGGCGTGGTCTCCACGCCGCTCCCCGTCGAAAGCCCCATGCTCTCCGTAGCGTTTTCTCTTTTACTGGCGATGCTAACCGGCGAGCCAACTGGGCCGCTAGGCGGAACGTCGTTAGCCTCGGTCTTGTCGATCACGGTCTGCTGATAGACCCGGCCCACGCCCTTCAGGGTGCCGACATAAAAGGTATCCTGGGCGCCGCAATAGCCGGGGCATTCGCTCTCGAACTCGCCATGGGCTTCCTTGTCGGCCTTGGCCTTCTCGAGCGCGACGATCTGCGCCTCGGTCACAGAACCCCATCTTGTGCCACCTTGGCTTCGAGCGCCTTCAGGCGGAGTTTCATCGAGGTGAGATCGTGGCGCTGCCACACGCAGCGCACGCCGGCGGGCGAAATCGACAGCCCGCGCCGCTTCAGGGCGTCTGAGACGCGCACTTGGCCCCAGGCGGGCTGCTCGATCGCCATCTCGACCGCCGCCTGTTCGATGTCGACCGGGGTGCGGTTCTTCAGAATCGGCTTCTTGCGGCTGATCTCCTGCAGCGCCAACTCGCCGCCTTTGTCGTAGAGCTCCTTGAAGCGATAAAAGCTGTCGCGGCTGTACCCCATCATTTTGCACGCTTGGCTGACATTGCCGAGCTGCTTGGCCAGTTCGAGCAGCCCAACCTTCGCTCGGATAATCTTCTGGTCCTGGGTCATAGGTCGTGATCTCCGTCCCGCCGGCAGGGCGGGTCGCGGTCCCAACTCCGGGTGAGAACCGCGCCCGCCCTCCGGCTCCGTTTCGGAAACCAACAACGACTGTCAGCTTAAGTTCGAGCTAATACAAATAAGGGCCCTGTCATAAGCCGCGACAGCCTCTTCTAACCGCGCCGTCCCGCTCTCCCGCTCGCCCAGCGTCGCAAGCGCGCTGCCGAGGTTGTTCTGCGTCATCGCCCAGTCGAGCGGCGCCCGATCGCGCGTCCGTTCCTCTAGCTTCGCGCGGTAAGCCGCGACCGCCTTCTCAAGTCTCGCCGTCCCGCTCTCCCGCTCTCCGATCCTTAAGAGCGCGCCGCCGAGGTTGGACTGCACGCCCGCCCAGTCGAGCGGCACCTGATCGCGCACCAGTTCTTCCAGCGCCGCGCGACAGGCCTCGGCCGCCTCCTCCAGATGCGCCGTCCCGCTCTCCCGCTCCCCGAGCGCCCGAAGCGCGTTGCCGAGATTGGTCTGAGTCCTCGCCCAGTCGAGCGGCACCCGATCGCGTGTCCATTCTTGTAGCGCCGCGCGGAAGGCCGCGACGGCCTCTTCAAGTCGCGCCGTCCCGCTCTCCCGCTCGCCTAGACTCAAGAGTGTCGTGCCAAGGTTGTTCTGAGCCGCCACCCATTCGAGCGGTACCCGATCGCACCTCCGTTCCTCGAGCGATGCGGCGGACGGTCGCGGCGGCCTCCTCAAGTCGCGCCGTCCCGCTCTCCCGCTCTCCGAGCACCCTGAGTGAGTTGCCGAGATTGTTCTGGGCCCCCGCCCATTCGAGCGGCAGCCGCTCACGTGGTGTGAGAGTGAGGCAGAACCTGTATGCCGCGATCGCTTCTACAAGCGCACCGTTGTCGCCAAAGTCCTCGCCTTGAGGAAGAAGCGCGCCCGCGTGCCGCATCAGCCATCGCCAGCGCTCCTCTACATCTCCCAGCGGTGCAGTAATTTGAGCAGCCTGCACATAATGATTTGCGGCCTCACGATAGGTTAGGTGAAGCATCGCGGCATCGCCCCGCGCGCCTCGGCTACCCGCTGCGCTGAGTCGCTTTCTATTGGCGATCTCCTCATGCTCAATCGCCGAAGCGAGATCGCGCGCCTCTGCATCCGCTAGGCGCGCGTCTGCGGCAGCGAAGTCGCCTGCGTCGATCAACTCCGACGCCGCGCGGCGCAGCGCCTGAACCGCCGAATCGTCGTCGCTTAGACACTCGAGGCGTTCTTTGAGGGCGCGATAGTCTTCGGCTTTTTGAATGAGGAGCTTCTCGATGCGCTGCGCGTCGAGAGTTCCTGCCTGTTCACCAAACGCTTGAACGATCCTACGCGCTACCATAAGCGCCAGTCCCGCCAGGTAACCCTTTTCCTCAAGAAGCGCGAAGAACTCTCTTGCGTCAGGCCCGATTTTATTGCCGCCAACAATATCGCCGCCGCCCGTGTTGACGGTTCCGCGGTGGATATTGACGCCGCCCGACTGGCCGCTGCTACTCGGGGAATCACGACGCGCACCACTTCGTGCCTGCTTCGCTGCCGCTCGTCTCGAATGGCGGTCCATCGCGATGCGTGACCGCGGTCTTCACCAGCCCTGTATCTTTTCGAGAACGGATTTTGTGGCTGGCCCGGCGATCGCACCGAGGATTGGAGTGCTGAAAGCACTCACCACGATGACGCGCTGGACATGACGGCCGCCCTCGCGCGCGTTCGCGACGAGGTCGAGATACTCGTAGGCTCCGATCTTCTTGACGCGAATAAACATGGTGCTGCACCCTGCTCGCAGCAGCAGCACCCCGATTCTAGGATATAACGGGAAGCCTAATCCTGCAGTTCTATTGAATTTTTCTGCCGGATTTAACAGCCCCTTCTGGGCATCTTGATTAGACCCTGGCATTTCTGCGGTCCTCATCCACAAAATTACCTAAAACCGGGGAAATTGGGCCTGATTGGGTTTCACTTTCCGCTATTTGACAGCAACGCCACTTCATCTCTTATTGTCACATAATGTGGTTAACTGCTCAATACTTGTCGAAAATGTTATTCTCCGACTACTTATGCCGCTCCCCCTCATTGGTGTTTGAAAGGCTTAGTGGTGGCGGAAAATGGGTGGCGGTGTTAGGAACGAACATCGAACACATGCTACCGCGAGGCTTATCGTGAGCGACTTTCCCCGCTCGCTGATGGAGTTCCAGCAGTGCTTCCCGGATGAGGCCGCCTGCGTCGCTTACCTTTTCGCGGCGCGCTGGCCCGACGGCTTTGTTTGCTCTGGCTGCGGTAAGACGAAAGCTTGGGAGTTGCAGACCAAGCGGTGGACGTGGGAATGCGCCCAGTGCGGCAGGCAGACCTCGGTAACCGCCGGCACCATCATGCACCATTCCAAGCTACCGCTGACCACCTGGTTCTGGGCGGCTTATCTGATGGCGACCCATGGCCCGCGACCCCGCTATCGCCCTTCAGTTTGGGACGGAATTGGCTGGTCGCACACAGTTCCACGAAATAGGGAAGAGTTTCTCGTAGGCGGGGTCCGGGCGTCGCTCGACGATGATGTGGTCCGGCTTCAGCATGAACCGCGCGATGATGCCGTCATCACCGCACCCGCTGAGCAAGCCGGTAAACACGGCAATAGTTACGGCAAGCAATCCGCGGATCACGTTTTCGCCAATCCGCCAACGGCAATAGAGGATGCGCGGGTTCGCATTCCCATCCAAACGAGTTCAGGAGGCCCGATCATCGCGATCGGTCTCAGGCCCAACATCAACCGTGCCTGAGAAAAAGCGACGATGGTTCAATAGGTCACGGCACCGATTTTCGGTGTTGGCACGACAGCCGGTGCGGGGGCCGGGAGGATCAGGCGGGGTATTCGTGAAGATTAGGCGGCAGGGCGATACCGGCGGCCTGGAAGACGCGGCCGACCTGGCCGGCGACGCGCGGTGCGGGTGGTGATGCGCTTGCCGTCTTTCGCGATCGTGGCTTACTGGAGACGGTCGAGATCGCGCCGCAGTTCGGCCCCTTCGACGACAAGGCCGTGGCTTTTGCAGAGATCGGCCAGCTCCTTCTGCAGCATCAGCGCGAGGAACGCGCAGAACACGTGGCCGCGAATGGCGGCGTCCGAGGAGGGGTCGATCGGGCGGGTCCTGAGGATCGCCTTGGCACGGCGGAACAGGTCTTCGACCTGCAACAGATCGCGGTAGCGCAATACGGCTTGCAGCGGTGTGATCCTGGCATTGGTGCGCAGCACAAAGAGGCCATCATAGCGGGCCTCGTCGGCGAGCGTGCCGGGGTCGATCTCGAAGGCCGGGCCGGGCTTGCCGGTTCGCGTCCGCGTCCGGCGCAAGTAGCGCCGGTAGGCGGAATGGCCCCCGCCTTCGCGGGGGCAGGCTGCGCCTTGTCGCCGCGCGCCAACTGCTTGGCGAGCCCGGCGACGATGGCCTGCCGCTTGCTGCGGTCGCGTTCGGCTTTGGCCGCGTTGCGGCACAGGATGTAGCGCGGTGCCGACCTTGACCTCCTTCACAACGAGCTGGGTTTCGCCGCGGGCGCGCTCGATGAGCAGCGGCGTCAGGGGCTGCTCGTCATTGAGCACCAGACCGCGGATGACGGCGCTGCTGCGCTCGCGGGCGCCGAGAATGTATTCGAGCTTGCGCTCTTCCAACGCCGCGATTGTGGCGGCGGAGATCATGCCGCGGTCGGCGAGGACGCAGACCCGGCCGATATGAAAGCGTTCGCGCCGCCGGTCGACCACCGCCAACAACACCCTCGCATCAGCGCTGTTGCCCGGCAGCATCTCGGTGCTGCAGATCGGCCGCCCCTCGCCATCGATGACGACGGCCAGGATCACCTGTTTGAGGTCCGGCCGATGGTCTTTCGAGTGGCCATGGGCCCCCAGGTTTTCGCCGCCCGCGCCACAGAACGACAAACTGGTCGTGTCGATAAAGACCAACGAGAGGTCGCTGAACAGATCGCGGCGCCGCTCGAACCGGCGCTCCTCGATCAGGTCCTTGACACAGCGCGGGGCCAAGGCGCCCCGCCCGGCGAGCGCCGTCTCCTCGCCGAGCCAAGCCATCGCCCGATCGAGATGAGGCAGCGCCAGTTGGCCAATCCCGGCGATTTGGTAGTCGGCCATCCATTTGTCGCAGCTGCGCTCCGAGCCCGACACGAACAGCCGGTGCAGCACGCTGACAAAGACCGCGCGCTCGGCGGCAAACCCAAAACCGCGGCCTGCGAGCAACTGGTCGAGCACCGCGGCTATGCCGAGCCGCTTCCACAACCGCCCCAACAGCAGCGCTCCGCCAATGCGTGTGCAGGCGATATGGCCGGCTGCCAGGTCGCAAAGGATGATAGCGCGATCGCAATGCCGCGCCCGCCAGGCGCCCAGGCGCTCGAGTTCGCCGCTGGCGATCAACACCGCCTTGCGGCCGAGCGCGCGGATGATCCGCTGACGGATGCGACCGCCCTCGCGCTCGTTGTCGACGAGGTCGAGGTAGGTGTGGCCTCGCGCCGTCTTCTCCCGGACAAACATCGAATCGTTGTCCGCAGATTCCGATCAAACATCACGCAAAACCACCAAATATACCTGAAATATTCCACTACACTATGGCGAAAAGCCGAAAATTCGCCCGCCACCCCGCAAGAAATCAATGACTTACCATTCCCATCCCCTCCTTTACTGTTCAAGTTGGGTAATACTGGCGCTATGAAGCGATTGCGCTTTTTTGGTTCAACAATCTAGTGAATAAACCCGTGATCTACGGCTATGCACGGGTATCGGCTGACAGCCGCCATGTCGCCCGGCAGCCGGCATTGTTCAGTGTTTCCTTGAGGGAAAAGATGCTGATCGGTCGGACCGACGATCCGCACAACCCGTGTAGGGTGGCGGCCGGCAAGGTCTCTGTTCCGTTTGGGAGCAGATCGCGAAACCCATCTGGGCCAGCGGCGAGTGCCGCAACAAATAGGCCGGACACGACCGCAAACCGCACCAGATCGGAATTCTCTTGCCTCACCCCCTTGCACCCAAGGGGCCGTCCACACACGCCCTACGCTTGCTCCGCCATATGGGCAAGGGTTCCGCAAGCGGTATAGTGGGGTTGGTGAGGGTCATGTAGACGGCAGGACTGCGAGGGCGCTCACCACCAAGCAGGAGGGCAAATCATGGCGAATTACCGGGTTATATCATCGGACAATCACGTGTTTGAGCCACCGGACCTGTGGACGAGCAGAGCCAAGCCGGCGTTCAAGGACCGGGTCCCACAGCTCGTCCGCGAGTATGATGGCGATTGGTGGTTCTGCGACGGCCACCGGGTGATCGGGCTGGCCGCCGGGGCACAGACGGGTATGCGGTTTGAGGCGCCGGAACAGATGGTCCGCACCACGACCTTCGATAAAGTCCGGCGCGGCGGCTACGACCCTGCGGAGCACCTCAAGGATATGGATGCCGATGACGTGGATGTAAGCATCGTCTATCCCACGGTCGGTCTGCTGCTCTACAGCGTGCCAGACAGTGCGCTGCTGTCGGAGATTTTTAGAGGATACAACGACTGGCTCGCCGAGTTTTGCGCCGGGGAGCCCAAGCGCCTCAAGGGCATCGCCATGATCAACGTGGACGATGTGCAGGAGGGCGTCAAGGAGCTGGAGCGCTGCGCCAGGATGGGGCTGGCGGGCGGCATGATCACCGTCTATCCCCCGGAGGGGAAGGGGTACGACAATCCGATGTACGAGCCGCTGTGGGCGGCGGCCCAGGATCTGGATATTCCCCTTGGCATGCACATCGCGACCAACCGGCCGGGCCCAGGGCAGGATTTTGGCGCTCGAGGACCGCAACCGCGTCCGCAACTCCTTCCTGGCCAACGCCGACCACTGGGTGCGGATGTCTCTTGGTGACATGATCTTCAGCGGCGTCTTTGAGCGCTATCCAAAACTCCAGGTGGGCACCGTGGAGCACGAACTGTCCTGGATTCCGCACTTCCTGAACCGCATCGACTACACCTACACCCAACGGGTCCAGCAAGAGCGCTATCGGTTTAAGGAGGCCATGCTGCCGAGCGACTATTTCCACCGCAACGTGTTTGCGGGCTTCCAGGAAGATGCGATGGGCATACGCGACCGCAATGTCATCGGTGTCGACAATCTCCTCTGGGGCTCAGATTATCCCCATGTCGAATCCACCTTCCCCAGGAGCCGGCAAATTATTGAGGAGGTTCTGAAGGACTGCACCGAAGAGGAGAAGGCCAAGATCGCCGGAGGCAATGCTGCCAGGATCTACCATCTCAACTAGGTTCCTGTAGTCCTCCTCTGCTCACCTGACGCCGCGGCCGCTGGGTCCCCGAGTGCGGGGACCCAGCGCTGTTGGAGGCGCCGGGTGGTACAGCTTTCTAGGAGGAGCTAGCCCGCGGGCATATTCGGGCGCCGAACCCGCGTTCAAGCGCTGCGCTGTTCCGCCCTACGCTTGCTTGAAGACTTAAAAACGAGCATTCTCCTTATACACGAGCATCAGCGCAGAACCCCTATGGCCGATCAGCACGGTCGGTGAAAACATCCATGATCGCAGAAATCGTATCAAATCGTCTTGCCGGAGCTCAATCGTCAGCGAGTAGTGCATCAATCGTGCGCTGTTCATAGGCCTCGGCAGGCAACGTCTCCGGCCCGCGCAAGACGCCGGCAGGTATCGGTGACAGCCATTTGCCGCTACGGATACGTCCTAGCGCCCGGGCCCGCCGGGCAGCGGGGCCGAATTCAGCCCTCAGCATCGTCGCCAGCCGCGCCGCGATCCGCAGGCGGCGCATGCGCTCAAGCCGTTCATGGATATAAGGCTCGAACGCGGAAGTCGCCGGTCTCCAGCGAGGATGATTTCCTGTACGATCCGCACGTCGCGCATCGCAATAGACAGTCCCTGACCGGTTTCCGGGTTGTTATGACCGGCAGCATCGCCGATGAGCACGACGCCTGGTGCAATTGGCCGCTCGACGCAATGGTCTTCGTTCGAATAGGAGTGGAAGGGTCCGATCGGTTCGCCACGGGCGATGCTTTTGCCCAAGGGCATGCACTTCAGGCGAAATGCGTGCAGCAGATTGCGCTCACGGCCCGCACCGGTGAAGCGTTCGCGTCCGACGAAATCGTAGCAGACATAGAGGCGCAGCTTTCCACCGCCTTGCGGAAAGACGAGGTGCTGAATGTCACGACGAACCGCACAATCTATTCGGTGGGATGTGATCGACGGCGTGTCGGATTGGCCGCAAGATGTCTGAAAGCCGAGCTGGCGCTGGATCGTTGAGTTCCGCCCGTCGGCGCCGACGAGCAACCGGGGCCGCCAAGCAATCGAGCGGCCGTCGTGCTCGAAGATCGAGGGCGGTTCGCCCGCCCCAACGGCAATTTTCCTCACCCCGCGCAACACAGTCGCGCCCGCGTAGCAGTGGCCATGCAAAGCGCTTCGCACATCGCGGATGTCCGGCGCATAAAGGACCGGTTCCGATAGGATGTACCTGGCGCAAGTCGCGGGCGGCCGCCTCCGCGCGCTCCGGCGGGTCATTTTCGTCGTAATTGATCACGGTTGGGACGTAGAAACCGCCGGCACCCTGTAGGATGTCCAACAACCCAAGTCGGTCCTCTTCGGCGACGCCCCAGGGGCCATGAATTCACCGCGAACCCGATTGACCGCCCGGAGGTCGCGCTCAAGCTCTGCCACTGACAATCCATGCCGGGCTAGCACCGTGGCCAGTGCAGCTCCTCCAATGCCGCCCCCGACAATGACGATTTCCGGTTCATCAATCATCGCCGTACCCCCTGCTCCGTCCCGTCAGCTCTTAAGTAGAAGATTAGCCGATTTTTTCGAGCAACGAGGGTTGCTTTCTACACCACTGAGGCGCCGCGAGGAACTGCGCTCGCCAGATCGATGCCGATAACGCCGGGCGACCCTGCCCACCTTATCCAAAAAGATTAGTCTAAGGGCCTCGGGCTCAAGCAGCCGCCTCGTACGGCAATTTGCGCAAAATGCTGGTCACGCCACCGCGGTTTTGCGCAGCGCGCGGAAGCCGCGGTCGAGGTCTTCGATCAGGTCTTGCGGGTCTTCGAGGCCGATATGCAGGCGCAATGTCGGGCCCTCCGGTTCCCATCGCGTCGCGCTGCGGATGCGCGCGGGCGTGGTCGGCTGGATCAGGCTCTCGAACCCGCCCCAACTGGCGCCGATGCCAAACAGGTCGAGGGCGTCGATCAGTGCATAGACCGCTTCTTTGGGCGCCGGCTTTAGCACCACGCCGAACAGCCCGCTGGCGCCGAGGAAGTCGCGTTTCCACAAGGCATGGCCGGGGTCTTCAGGCAGGGCCGGGTAGAGCACGCGCGACACCTCGGGCCGGGTCTGCAGCCAGCGGGCGACTTTTAGCGCGTTTTTCTGGTGCCGTTCGAGCCGCACGCTCAAGGTGCGCAGGCCGCGCAAGGCGTAATAGGCGTCGTCCGGCCCGGCGCAGTGGCCGAGATCGGCCGTCATCGTGCGCACCGGCAGGTACATCTCCTCGGTGGTGATGACCGCGCCGAGCATCACGTCGGAATGGCCGACGATGTATTTGGTCGCGGCATGGATCGACACGTCGACGCCGCGTTCGAACGACGGGAACAGCCACGGCGAGGCCCAGGTGTTGTCCATCAGTACTTTGGCGCCGGCGGCGTGCGCTGCCTCGGCGATCGCCGGCACATCCTGCACCTCGAAGGTCAGCGAGCCCGGCGATTCGACATAGACGACCTTGGTGTTGGGACGCATCAGCCGGGCGATGCCCTCGCCGATCAGCGGATCGTAATAGGTCGTGGCGACGCCGCAGCGGGTCAGCACCTTCTCGCAGAAATTGCGCGCCGGGCCGTAGACCGAATTGACCATCAGCACATGGTCGCCGCATTTGAGGCAGGCCTGCAGCGGTGCGGTGACCGCGGCGAGACCCGAGGACATCAGCATCGCGCGATAGCCGCCCTCGATCGCCGCTACCGCTTCCTCGAGGGCAAAAGTGGTCGGCGTGCCAAGGAGACCGTAGCGGACCACGTCGAAGCGCTGGCCCGGGGCGCGCTTGGCCTCCCACTCCGCCATATTCGCCGAGAGAATCGTCGAGGCGTGATAGACCGGCGGATTGACCGCGCCATGATGCGCCTCGGGATGGCGCCCGAGATGGGTCAGCAACGTATCCTTGCGATAATGTCGCGGCCTGTCGTCGTTCTTCATAAGGCTCCACTCCGCCAACCCAGCCGGTCTCGGGACAGATGGGTCACTCTACATCGCCTGACTGGCCGTCACAAAAGCGTCCCTTTCGGAAGATGGCGTGCGGGATCGACTGCCTTGAAATTGCCGCACCGCGGACCGAGAGTTTATGCAGCTGCCGCGGGCGTGGACCAGGCGGAACGCGGTGTCCCTGGGTCAGTCTGGTCTCGATGCGTCGGAGGCGCGCCGATGAGGTTAGCAATCGCGGCTCTGATCGCCGTTTTTCTGAGCGCATGTTCCGACTCGACCCCGGTCGCGCCAGCGGATGCTACTGAATTGGCCGCGATGGTCCAGAAGAACTGCGCGGATCCGCACTGGAAGGATCAGAACCTCGGTCTGTGGTATTCGGTTTGTCGCACGCCGATGCGCTGGTAGGCAGGCAGTACTCAAAACTTCTTGAAACACTCGCGGCCGGTACCCTGAAGCTCCTGACAATCGACGAACATTGCTCGAATTTTGGTGTTGGGTGGAAACTCCACGGCGTAACTCTTTCCGTTTTTGCACTGGACGCTCCAATAGGCAGCTCCTTTAGCCCGTCCGGTCCTCGCGATCCCCATCGGAAATGCTTTCACCCCAACGCAGTCGCGGTGCAGGCTGGCGCCGACCACCCGCGCCCGCTGCGCTTCCGGCATTGCCAATAGACGATCGTTGGTTAGATTGCCGGAACCCGCCGCCTGGAGCCCGCTCCACCCCGCACCGACGATTAGCAGCGCCGCCGCCAACAACAGCACTATTCGGCCCTGCATCGCCTGCCTCTCAAATTCAATCCGGCGAGAGTATCGATAGGGCCGCCGCGCCGCAACGCGCGCTGAACTTCGCCGCCGCGCGGGCGGCCGACGGGGATGATCGGCAGCACGATGTGGAAGAGGCGCTGCGAATCGACGAAGACGCGGTTTTCGGCGATGCGAGGATTATCCGCTTCACTTTCGGGCCCGCCTGAATTTGGGTTGACGTCGAAGTGCGGGAAGTTGCGCCAATCGGTAACGGCAATCCCGATAAACGACAGCATAGCCGTGCCGCTCAAAATATAACGATCTCGCCACCCGCCGGCATTTCCATGCCGCCTCCTCTCCGATCGACCAGCCGTCCGCGCTTGCCTCGATCCGGTATTTTCGCTACACACCCGCCTTCCCGAATACAGCGAGGGCGCGTAGCTCAGCGGGAGAGCACTACGTTGACATCGTAGGGGTCACTGGTTCAATCCCAGTCGCGCCCACCATCATTTCAAGGGCTTGCGAACCCATAGCCGGCGGTACTAACACGCTGCTAACACACACGGCGGGTTGCACGCTGCGAAACTGAGCTGGACCCGGAAAACGAGACAGTAGGTTAAGGTGGGGCCCTGCCCCTAGGAAGCGCCGACGGCGCGGTAGCAGGACATGAAGCAGACACGCAAGAAGCACGGGGCGGGGTTCAAAGCGAAGGTGGCGCTGGCGGCGATCACGGGCGATCGGACGGTGGCCGAGCTGGCGAGCGCGCATGGGGTTCACCCGAACCAGATCTACGCCTGGAAGAAGCAGCTGCTGGACGGAGCGGCGGGCGTTTTCGAGGGCGGCGGCGCGACATCCGAAGATACCGTCAGCGCGGCGCAGGTCGATCTTCTGTATCGGCAGATTGGCCAGCTGAAGGTCGAAAACGATTTTTTGTCACGAAAGCTCGGCAAATGAGCCCGAGCGGAACGGCGCGCTGTGGTCGAGCGCAAGCCCCCGGCGCTGCCGGTATCGTGGCAATGCCGGCTGTTGGCGGTATCGCGCGCTTCGGTCTACCGCCGGCCGGCCGAGATCAGCGAGGAAGACGGCACGATCATGGCGCTGATCGATCGGCAGTACCTGGCCCGGCCGTATTACGGCTGCGGCTGGCTGGCTTGGCGGCGATCTACCAGCGGCCGAACACGAGCAAGCCGGCGCCGGCCCACAAGATCTACCCCTACTGCTCGGTGGGATCTCGATCGAGCGGGTCAATCAGGTCTGGTGCGCGGACGTCACCTACATCCCGATGGCCAAGGGCTTCCTCTATTGGGTGGTGATCATGGATTGGGTGAGCCGCGCCGTGCTGGCGTGGCGGCGGTCGAATACGCTCGGTGCAGAGTTCTGTGTCGAGGCCCTCGAAGAAGCGCTCGCGCGGCACGGCCGGCCCGAGATCTTCAATACCGACCAATGCAGCCAATTCACCAGCGACGACTTCACCGGCACGTTGCAGAACCACGCAGTCACAATCAGCATGGATGGCAAGGGTCGCTAGATGGACAACATTTTCGTCGAGCGGCTGTGGCGCAGCCTCAAATACGAGGAGGTTTACCTCAACGCCTGCGCCAGCCTCGCCGAGGCCAAGGCCGGCATCGGCTCGTGGCTCGACTTCTATAACCAGGAGCGCCAGCACCAGAGCCTGGGCTATCGTACGCCGCGCCAAGTCTACGAAGCAGAATGCCCGTGGATATGTGACGATCGGCGTTGCCGACCGGCTGCGCCTTCGCCCATATCCCCACCGGCACAACCACCAACCACAGGATTGATGTTGACGAGGAGGAACAGCAGCAATGCCACGACCGTCGCGACGAGCGCGATCGGAGCCGGTACGGAACTCGGCCGGGCTACACCTTAGAAACCGGCTCCGGCTGTCTCACGATCGGGGTCCACCTTAGATCGCCGGCGGTGGTAGCAAGTCTATCGTGATTCGTTATCGTAGACAAGACATGCGATAGATGCCATCACGTCGGGCACTATAATTTCATAACGGGTGTAGAAGCAATGAACATCTTCACTATCATCGGCATAGTGGTCGTCGTAATTTTGGTTGCGGGCTATTTCGGAGTGCATGGATTTAATTTTTGATCTGGCGAATGCATATCTCGCGAATGCATATCTCGTCATGGGGTACGCCCTCATCGGAGAAGAGACGCGGGAAGACAAGTCGGAAGCCTGCGCGTACCCCTTGCTACCTTATAGAATTCGCTGGCACGGATAAAGAAACGGCTAACGCTCCCGCAGACGATTATGTCGCGACAAGCGTTAGTCAAGCTGGGAGGCCGGCAATCGGCGTCCGGAAAGGCTGAGCGACAATGAACGACGTAGTGGCCGAAGGAGTACTAATCGACTGCCGCGGCGCGGCAAACCGAGCCGGCGGTCGTCGCCGCAAACTACTCGGGCGCGGCGCAACCTGATGCCTGCGAACCCGCGCGCTGGGGCTTCAGCCTTCAATACGGTCTGATGCTGCTGGTCGCGGGCATTGCCCTGGGCGGCCTCGTCGGTTTGTGGGTGCAGCGCGTTCGCTGAGGCGCTATCAGCGGCCGATCAAAACACTCATGTCTCCAGGAAAGCAAAGAGCACTTCCCAGGTTTATTTATTAAACAAGACGTGAAGACGATATCCAACTACCATATGCATCATTACACGGTAGCTATTTTGGATATGTGCATCGAAGACTGGCCGTGTCCCTCGGGAAGTGCCGATCTTCACGTTGTTCACAGGAGTGGATGCGGCGACCCGCGTTGACAGCACGGCCGTCGCGTATCCCCCTTGTACCCCCCTTACAATATCGAGAAGATCGGCGAAGACGCCTATCGGCTGACGATTGGGTGGCCGGGTTCTCGCCGGCAGACCTCGACATCACCGTTCAGGAAAACACCCTCCTGGTGATGTGCAAGACAGAAGCAGGAGGAGGAAGACCTCCACCGGGGCATCGGAAGCGAACCGGCTCCAAGGCGGTAACTCGTTCCGCGACACCGCGAAGGTGCTGAAGATGACGCGCTACGCTGTGGCGTGGATGGCGACCGGATGCGCGATGAGCGCCTTCGAGGCCGCCGTCAAGTACAGCCAAGAGCGCTTGCAGTTTGGCAAACCGATCGGCTCGTTCCAGCTGGTCCAGGATCTCCTCCTCGCCAAGATGATCGCCAACATCACGGCGTCGCAGTGCCTGATCACGCGCCAGGCGCAGCTGCATGCCGAGGGTAAATTGACGGACGCTCATGCGGCGCTCGCCAAGGCGTTCTGCACAGCCAAGTGCCGCGAGACCGTCGCCTGGGCCCGCGAGCTGCTCGGCGGCAACGGCATCGTCGCCGACTACAAAGTCGCGCGCTTCTTCACCGATGCCGAAGCGCTCTACTCCTACGAAGGCACGTATCAGATGCAGAACCTGATCGTCGGCAAAGCCGTCACCGGGCTCAGCGCCTTCGTGTAGTTGCCGACGCAGCAAACACAGTCACCTCGTTTCACAGGGGTATCATTTCCATGAATCGACCAATCGAACGCGGCGCCATCATTGGCACAGGCGTCATTGGCGCCAGCTGGGCGGCGCTCTTTCTGGCCAAGGGCCTCAAAGTCGCGGCGACCGACCCGGCGCCGAGAAGGCGATGCGGCATTACGTCGAGACCGCCTGGCCGGCCCTCAAGCAATTGGGGCTGGCGCCAGACGCATCGCAGTCGAACCTGACATTCACGACCGACCTCACCACTTGCGTCGCGGACGCCGACCTGGTGCAGGAAAACGGCCCGGAACGCATTGATTTCAAGCAGAACCTCTATCGGCAGCTCGACGAGTTATCTGATGTGATCATCGCGTCGAGTTCGTCCGGGCTGACGATGAGCAGCATCCAGGAGGGCTGCGAGCTGCACCCGGAGCGCTGCGTCATCGGCCACCCGTTCAACCCGCCGCACCTGATCCCGCTGGTCGAGATCGTCGGCGGATCGAAGACCTCGGAAGACACGATCGAGCGTGCGGCACAGTTCTACACCTCGATCGGCAAGCGCACCGTCCGCCTTCATAAAGAGCTCTCCGGCCACGTCGCCAATCGCCTCCAGGCGGCATTGATGCGCGAGGTCGATTACCTCGTCGGCGAGGGTGTGCTCAGCGTCGCCGACGTCGATACGGCGCTGTGCTGGGGGCCGGGGTTGCGGTGGGGCATCATGGGACGGGTCCTGCTCAACCACCTGGGGGGCGGCGAGGGCGGCATGGCGCATCTCTTGGACCAGTTCACCAGGCCGATCACCGCCTGGTGGAAGGCCCTCGGGTCGCCTGAGTTGACACCCCAACTACGGCAAAAACTCATCGACGGCGTCCAAGCCGAGGTGGGATCGCGCTCGATCCAGGAACTCGCCGAAGAGCGCGACCGGGTACTTCTCGGGCTCCTCGCTCTGCGTACCGGCCCCAGCAAATCGAACACCGCTTAGCTGCGATGCGCGGCGGCGAAACAGGAGTGCATTTCATGTCTAGCGAATCCAATTCGGGGCACCTGTTCTTCCTCGACCTCGGCGCCGGGCGCATCCTGTCCGCTAACCCGGACGGCTCCGATTTGAAGACGATCGTCTGCGAGGGGCGGAAACTGCCGGACGGTCTGGTGGTCGATGAAACCGCCGGACACCTTTACTGGACGAATATGGGCAATTTGAAGGAGAACGATGGGTCTATCTTTCATTCGGATCTCGACGGTCGGAACATCACCGCCATCGTCCCTCCCGGCGGAACGTTCACTCCCAAGCAGCTCCAAATCGAAAAGAAGACCCGAAAGCTCTACTGGTGCGACCGGGAGGGCATGCGGGTGATGCGAGCCAACCTCGATGGTTCGAACATCGAGACCCTCGTGGACACGAGCCAGGGCGATCCGCGTCCGGGCCCCGATGCGCAAATGGTGCGTCGGCATTGCCGTGGACGCCGTTGGCGGAAAATTCTATTGGACGCAGAAAGGCAGCGGCGACGCTGGCGAAGGACGCATTTTCCACGGCAATATCGAGCTTCCGCACGGTCAGACTCCGGCAAATCGCCAAGACGTTGAAATGCTTTACGACAACCTGCCGGAGCCGATCGATCTGGAGCTCGATGTCGCCAACCGGCGGATGTATTGGACTGACCGCGGCGACCCCCCGCGCGGCAATACCGTCAACCGGGCGCCGATGGATCCCACGCCGGGCCAACGCAAAGACCCCGAGATTGTCTTCTCTCATTTGATGGAAGGCATCGGGCTGGCGTTGGACCTGAAGGGCAGGCGGATGTTCGTCACCGACTTCGCCGGTCGGTCTACAGCTTGCCACGATGGTTCGAACCAGAAGCTGCTGCTCTTCGCCGAAGGGAACCTGACCGGCATTGCCTACGCCGAGCTTCCGTAGGCGACGCGCGACGCCCCTGATTGCGCGCCCTGCGTGTAATCGACACCGACCCTTCATACGAGAGAAAAAAGCGATGGCACAAGCTACAAGGCACTGGTCTTTGAAAACCTTCTTTACGAAAAGAAGGGGGACGTGGCGTATGTCACGGTCAATCGCCCCAAAGTGCTGAACGCGCTCAACCGGGCAACATTTACCGAAATGGGCGGGGCGTTCGCAGAAGCCGGCGCCGACCCGCCAGTCAAGGGCGTCATCCTGACCGGCACCGGCGACAAGGCCTTTATCGCCGGCGCGGACATCAATGAACTCGCGCGCGCCACGGCAGTCGAAGCGCTCGAGGCGGCCCGACACGGCCAAGACGTGCTAAACCGATCGAGAACCTCGGCAAGCCTGTTATCGCGGCGGTGAACGGCTTTGCCCTGGGCGGCGGCTGCGAGACCGCGATGGCCTGCACGATCCGGCTCGCCGTCGAGGAGGCGCGGTTCGGTCAAGCCGAGGTGAAATTGGGTCTGCTTCCCGGTGGCGGCGGCACCCAGCGCCTACCGCGGCTGGTCGGAAAGGGGCTGGCGCTGCAGTTGATCCTGTCGGGCGAGATGATCTCCGCACGGGAAGCCTACCGCATCGGGCTCGTCAACGAGATCGTGCCTAGAGACCAGCTGATCCCCCGCGCGGAAGCCGTTTTGCGGCAGATCGGCGCAAACGCGCCGCTGGCGGTCAAGTTTGCGCTGGAAGCCGTCAACCAGGGCCTGGAGGCAACTCAGGACCAGGGCCTATCGCTCGAGGCCTCGCTGTTCGGGCTCTGCGCCGCGACCGAGGACAAGGCCGAGGGCACCTCGGCCTTCCTCGCCAAGCGGGCTCCTAACTTCCACGGCCGGTGAGGGAACCGTCCGGAGAAAAGTGCCGGCCGAGCCTGACGCAACGCCGAGGTTGCGGCGCCGATCCGGCAGCTTGCCCGCAAGCAGAAGAATTTGTCGGTGATGCTGGCCGAAGTAACCGGCGTTGACCTGAAATCCCACTCGGTCACCATTAGCACCGACGGCGTCGGGACGAGGAATGTTCCATTCGACTATCTGATCTTCGCGCCCGGCATGCCGGCAAGCTATTTCGGGCACGACGAGTTCGCTGTATACGCCCCGAGCCTCAAGACCATCGCCGATGGAGAGGCCATCCGCGCCAAGATCCTCGGCGCCTACGAAAAGGCGGAGCTGACGGAGGACCCTGCCGAACGCGCCCGCCTGCTGGGCTTCGTCCTCGTCGGCGCGGGGCCGACCGGCGTCGAACTCGCGGCGTCGATCGCGCAGATGGCGACGCTCACCCTGCGTTCGAATTTCCGGCAGATCGATCCCGCGAAAACCACGATCCTGCTGCTGGACCGCGCGAAGCGCATCCTCCCGAGCTTTGCCGAGTCGCTGTCGAGAAAAGCGGCAAAACGGCTCGAGCGGCTTGGCGTAAAGATCCTCACCGAGGCGCTGGTCGACGAGATCGACGAAGAGGGCGTCATCGTCGCGGGAAAGCGGATTGAAAGCGCGGCAGTGTTATGGACCGCCGGGGTCGCCCCCTCGCCGATCCTGAAGCTGCTCGATGCCGAGACCGATCGCGCCGGACGCGTCTGTGTCACCCCGTTCCTCACGCTGCCGGATCACGCGTTTGTGTTCGTGGTCGGCGATGCCGCAATGCTCGCTCAGAAGAACGGCCGCCCATTGCCGGGGGTCACCCAGGCCGCGATCCAAGAAGGCCGGTATGCGGGTCGGTTCATTGACGCGCAGATCAGGACCGGCCACGCGCCAACCCGCCCCTTCCGCTACTTCGACAAGGGCAACATGGCCGTGGTCGGCAAGAATTTTGCTGTTCTCGAAACGCGGCGGCTCCGGTTGAGCGGCTTTACGACCTGGTTTGTCTGGGCATTCGTGCATCTGCTGTTTCTGCCGCAGCTGCAAAACCGGCTGCGCGTCGAGCGGCAATGGCTGTGGTCGTACCTGACCGGGCAGCGCAGTTCGCGCCTCATCCCCGAGAGCCGATTGGTCACTCACGCGCCTCGCGCCGTCGAACGGCCGCGGTGATCGCCACTTTAGCCAGCTGGTTTGGCCCCCTTATATCCGGTTGGGGTCAAGGACGGCCCGTTCTTTCGCGAGCACGCTCAAGGTCCAAAGGTCCGCTTCTCTATCGCGGCCAGTGTCAAGCCCCGCTCTGATTACCGCATGCCGTTGCCCTTTTTCGCTTCGGCTGATGACCAACACGGGGCTCTCGCTTCTCTTCGAGGTCGGCACAAGCCGCCTCATGATGGGATGAGAAGGATGGGGCGGTACAATCTTTCGGGCGCCCTTGCCGCTGGTCGGCGGCAGGATCGGCGGACCTTACGAACTCACCCCACCCGTCGTCCCCGTGAGGACATTTTGCTGCCGGAGCAGAACGCGTTATCTCCTTGCCTGCAATATTCCGGCGTTCTCCGCCGATGGTTCAGGCAACCGCAGGAGCGGCGGCGCTGTCCTTCTTCCAGCGGAACTCGCTGCCATCGACCCACATCCGGTGAAGAACCACGGCCAGGCGCCTGGCGACCGCGACGATGGCGCGACGGATCCCGCGCCGCTGAGCCACCCGCATGCCCCACGCCTTCAGCCACGACCATTTCCCACTGTGGGTAAGCAGCGAGTGTGCGGCTTCGTAGAGCATTGTGCGCAGTAGGGCGTCGCCACATTTGGACACCCCGCTGTCGTAGCCGATCTCGCCCGACTGGTAGCGCTTCGGCGTCAGGCCGACATGCGCGCCGACCGCCCGGGAATGGACAAAACGTTGCGGCTGGTCAACCGTCGCACGGTAAGTCAGCGCTACCACTGCGCCGACCCCTGGGGCGGTCATCAGTCGTCGGCACACCGGGTCGGCGCGGACCATGTCGAGCAGCATCTTGTGCAGGACGGCGAACTGCTGGCGCATCACCCGGCGGACGGCGAGCAGCGGCTCGACGATCGCGTCCAGCCCGGGAAAGCCCGCGACGAGCTCGCGCACCCGCGCCTCGTATCGAGAGCCGCTGACGATGCCTACTTTCAAACCGAAATTGCGCAGCGTGCCGCGCAATTCGAACTGCACGTCCAATAGCTTGCGCTGAAGCAGCTTGCGGCTGGTCAGCAACATGCGCTGTTCCTGGGCAGCCAGCGTCTTCACATGCACCGGCTTGAACAGGCCGACCCGCATCATCTGCGCGATCCCGCGCGCATCGTGGCGGTCCGTCTTGTTGATTTGCTGCGCTGTCAGCAAAGCCTTCATGGGCCGCGTCTTCTGCGATGGGGGCTGCGGGCGACCGTCGATGGTGGGGCAGCCAAGATTTTTCGATAGTGACGAGCGATTGAAGGCCTTATCAGCGGCGGGTGAGCCGCTGGAGCGACTGATCAAAGTTGTCGATTTCGAGGTGTTTCGCGGGGCGCTGGAAGCGGCCTTGTCGCGCTCGGACCGGGCCAAGGGCGGACGGCCGCCCTACGATTCGGTGCTGATGCTCAAGGTGCTGGTGTTGCAGACTTTGTACACGCGGTCGGATGACCAGACCGAATATCAGCTGAAGGACCGGCTGTCGTTCATGCGATTTATTGAACTCGCCCCGCACAACCCGCGCCGGATGGCCAGACCATCTGGCTGGTTCGCGAGCAGCTGGCGCGGCCGGGTAGTGTAACGGCTACTTGCCCAGTTTGATGCGCTGCTGCAGGCCAAGGGCTGGCTGGCGATTGGGCGGACAGGTTGTCGACGCGACGGTGATCGCGGCGCGGCGGCCCGCGGCTGACTCAGGCGGAGAAGGACACGCTCAAGGGCGGCGGGGTTTCATCCGAGTGGAAACCGGCCGGGCGCGCGCAGATCGACCGCGACGGGCGCTGGACATAGAAGCGCGGCAGGAAACGCGGCGCACCGGGCAGCGGCCACAGGCGCCAAGTCGAGATCGCGGTGCCGATGTTCGGCTACAAAAACCAGATCGGCATCGGTCGCGAATTCGGCCTTCTGCGCCGCTGATACCGGATCACCCATGTGGCAGCTTATGATGGCGGCCAGCTTGGCACCGTGCTCGACCCCGACAACACTGCTAGCGAGGTGTGGGCCGACACCGCCTATCGCTCGGCGGCCAATCTGGCGCTGCTCGAGCGCCGTGGGCTGAGGCCGCAATTCCAGCGCAAGAAGCCCCGGGGCAAGAAGATGCTGGCGCACATCGTCCGCGGCAACGCCACTCGCGCCCGGCTGCGCGCGCGGGTCGAGCACGTCTTCGCCGCCGAGAAATGCCGGCTCGGCCTCGTCGTGTGCACCGTCGGCTTGACCTGTATTAGCTCGAACTTAAGCTGACAGTCGTTGTTGGTTTCCGAAACGGAGCCGGAGGGCGGGCGCGGTTCTCACCCGGAGTTGGGACCGCGACCCGCCCTGCCGGCGGGACGGAGATCACGACCTATGACCCAGGACCAGAAGATTATCCGAGCGAAGGTTGGGCTGCTCGAACTGGCCAAGCAGCTCGGCAATGTCAGCCAAGCGTGCAAAATGATGGGGTACAGCCGCGACAGCTTTTATCGCTTCAAGGAGCTCTACGACAAAGGCGGCGAGTTGGCGCTGCAGGAGATCAGCCGCAAGAAGCCGATTCTGAAGAACCGCACCCCGGTCGACATCGAACAGGCGGCGGTCGAGATGGCGATCGAGCAGCCCGCCTGGGGCCAAGTGCGCGTCTCAGACGCCCTGAAGCGGCGCGGGCTGTCGATTTCGCCCGCCGGCGTGCGCTGCGTGTGGCAGCGCCACGATCTCACCTCGATGAAACTCCGCCTGAAGGCGCTCGAAGCCAAGGTGGCACAAGATGGGGTTCTGTGACCGAGGCGCAGATCGTCGCGCTCGAGAAGGCCAAGGCCGACAAGGAAGCCCATGGCGAGTTCGAGAGCGAATGCCCCGGCTATTGCGGCGCCCAGGATACCTTTTATGTCGGCACCCTGAAGGGCGTGGGCCGGGTCTATCAGCAGACCGTGATCGACACCGATGCCAAGGTTGCCTTCGCCAAGCTTTATGATCGCAAGACCCCGATCACCGCCCGCCGAGATCCTCAATGACCGGGTGGTGCCGTTCTACGACGAGCACGGCATCCGGTTGTCGCGCATGCTGAGCGATCGCGGCACCGAGTTTTGCGGCACCCAGAGCCACGAATACGAGCTCTATCTCGCGGTCGAGGACATCGACCACAGCCGCACCAAGGCCAAGAGCCCACAGACCAATGGCATCTGCGAGCGCTTTCACCGCACCGTCTTGGACGAGTTCTATCGGATCGCCTTCCGCAAGAAGATCTATCGTATGATCGACGAGCTGCAGGCCGATCTCGATGCCTGGCTGGTCGACTACAACGAGGTCAGATCGCATCAAGGCCGCTGGTGCTTTGGCAAGACCCCGATGCAGACCTTTCCTGACGCACTCCCCCTGGCAAAGGAGAAACTCATGGCCGCCTGACCACAACCAACAGCCACACCGAACCCCAAGCAGCCAACAGCGTCTGTCAGATCAAGTACTGACTAATACATGTGATGCGCGCCCGGGTCAAGATCGGCCCGGCCAACCTCGCCTATAACTTCTCTCGGCTGGCTTGGCTTGAGGCGCGAATAGCCCCCGCGTGAGGCACCCGCCACCGGTTGGATCGCCAAACACAGGCTACTCGCGACCGCCCGCCCCAGGGCTGTCCTCAACAGCTCGCAAATCCCGCGCCGGCCGATCACCGGCCTGATCACATCGTGAAACCGGGTTCTTCGAGCTGTCCTGTAGGCTCCGGCCCCCGATCCCGACGGCCGGCTGGCGATCCGCTACCGCGGGGTCGAACTCGCCTACCGTACCTTTGACAAGATCCAACAGGTCGACCAAGCGGCGATTATTGAGAACAAACGGCTCAGCGCTGCCCTCACCTTCATCCGCGACGAGCAGCTGCGCCGTGAACCAAAGCGGCGCAGCACCAAAGCACCGCGCCGGCGCGATCAGCGCGACGTCCGTCTTTTCAAAGTCGGCTGAGCCATTCTACGAGCCGAGCGCGCTGACGCCCGCTCGGTCAAACAACCGGTGGGGTTTCGAGCGTCCGCACAGCGGGCGTCGGTCGGGCGCTGCGCTACGCCGGGGGCTCCGCGCCTGCCCGCCGCCCGACCCCAGCTGCTCTGACGTTTCTAAATTGGGGAAAACACTGAATACTGTTGAAAAACTCGCCCGTCGCGTGACAATCGCAATTTTACACCCAAGGTCGCAGCCCGGCTGCAATAAATGGTAATGATTGAGGTCTATCTAGCCATATCATTGCCGATTGCCGCGGTCGTTCGGGCAGCCCAGAGTTTTTCAACGGTATTGTTGACACTTGTAATTTGCGTGGGCACGCCATGATCGCCGACTTGCCGAGGCCGATGTGTGGCCGTGCGCCGGCGCCAAAAGAAGGTCCCTGACCGATCTTGCCCTGGCTTCACGAAAACTGCATCTAACGTCGCCTCACCGCCTCCGCGCCGCCTCCCCCATCCGCGTAACAATCTCCCTCAGTATCGCCGCCGGCGTCGCGAAATTCAGCCGCGCGAACCCCGCGTAATCCGCACCAAACGTCTCGCCAAAATTCAGCCCAACCCTGGCCTGATCCAGAAAGAACTGCCCGGCCGGGCACGGCAATTCCAGCGCCCGGCAATCGAGCCAGGCCAGATACGTCGCCTCCGGCACCCGCATGGTTACGCCCGGAAGCTCGGCGGCGAGCGTCGCCGCCAGCCAATCGCGATTCGCCCGCAACTGCGCGAGAATCTCATCCAGCCACGGCTGCCCGTCATCCCACGCCGCGACCGTGGCATCGACTCCGGTCACCCCCGGCGAGCCAAGCAACCGCGACGGGATGCGCTTCTCAAACCCCTCCTTCAGCGCGGGCGCGCCAAAATGCATGACGGCGCAGCGCAGAGCCGGGATGTTGAAACTCTTGGTCGCCGAGGTGATGGTGATGGTGCGCGCCGCGATCTCCGGATGCAGCGACGCGAGCGGAATATGCGTGTTGCCAGGATAGACGATGTCCGCGTGGATCTCGTCGGACACCACCACCAGATCATGCCGGATCGCGAAGTCCGCCACCTCCTCCAGTTCCGCCCGGCTGAAGGCGCGCCCGGTGGGGTTCTGCGGATGGCAGAATATCAGCATGCGCAGGCGCGGATCATGGGCTGCCTCATAGGCGCCCAAGTCTAGCACCCACCGCGTGCCGTCATCGCGCATCGGGTTGGCGATCAGACGGCGGCCCGTATCCTCGATGGCGCGCATGAAGGGCGGATAGGAGGGAAGCTGCAACAGGATCGCGTCGCCCGGTTCGCTGAACGCTATGACCGAGGAGAAGCTGGCCTGCACCAAATCGCCGATCGCGATCGTGTCGGCGGGATCGGTGTGCCAGCCGAAGCGCCGCTCCATGCGGCGGACGAAGGCCGCGGCCAGCACGCCGTCGCGCGCGGCATAGCCGTATTCCTGGTCTCGCGTCAGGCGCGCCAGCGCGGCGGTGATCGAGGGCGCGACGCCGAAATCCATGTCCGCGACCCACGCCGGCAGCACGTCGGGCGGAAACTTGTGCCACTTGTTGGTGCGCCGCGCCCGCAACCTGGCGATATCGAAATCGGTTGCTCCGGTCATTGTCATGCGTCTTCTCTCCACTGTCGCGCGCGACCCCTGGGGCTGCGAGGATCAGCGGACTTATCACCCGGCGACGACGCCTACGCCACATCATGAATTCGAATTGTAGAAGACCGTTCTCGCACTCGACACGAGCGGGTCAGAGAGCAAAAGAGCGCGAGCGAATCCTTCCAGCCTCGCTTGGCCCTGATGCTGTGACAGGCGCATCCAGAAGGTCGTGCCTGGGACGGCCGCAGCACATGTGAAAGAGTCGGCAGCGTCTTTCAATAGGACCCCGATCGTGGACTTCAGGCTGGCAAACAGTTCTAACGACCATGACCTCGTCGGGCGAAAGCTATTGTGTCCGGAAAAAGGCACGACGCAACCAGGCACAGGCCTCGGCCATCGCAGTTTCGGCCTGGTCGACGACGCCGACCCAGTACAGAAGCCATGGTTCATGCCGTCCCCGCGGGACAGCGCACTCGTTATGCCGGCTGCGCGATGAGGGTCGTATTCGGCGGTCATCAGGAGAGCCGGCGGCAGACCCGCGAGATCCCGCGCCTGCAACGGCGCGGCATAGGGACTGGCTGTTCCCGTTGCTGACGGAGAACGGCCGTTGCGGGCTCGGCGAAGGGACCTTCGCCACGACGCGCGGTAAGGGGCAAGATACGCCGAATTCCCGCCGGTCGCGGAGCTGCGACCGAGCCACTAAGTCGACCCGAAGCGGTAGTTCGTCCTGACCCCGGCTGGTGCCGAAAGATCCCATGGGCGTCAGGATAGCGACCGACGCTCTGCCAGAGTGTGGTCGCTAAACCCACCCACTCTGGAGACGACCATGCAGGTTGCAACTGACCGAGCCGAGGCGCCGACCGCTATCCAAACAGATCTTCGCGCAATCTTCATTTCTTTGGAACTGAGCCGGTCCACCTGGCTGATCACGTCTCTATCGCCAGGCGGCGGGGAGAAGATGTCGAAGCATTCGGTTCCGGCCGGCGATATCGCTGGCTTGCTCAGACGGTTCGCTCAGCTCAAGGAGAAAGCGCGGACGGGGCGGGGCTTTCCAATTATCGTCATCCAGGAGGCCGGTCTGGACGGCTTCTGGATCCACCGGGTGCTGCAGTCCGAAGGGATCGAGAGCCACGTGGCCGACGCCGCCTCGATGCTGACCTCGCGCCGGCGTCGGCGGGCGAAGACCGATCGAATCGATGGCGAGACCCTAGCGCACCCTGATGGCGTTCAAGCGTGGCGAGCCGCGGGTGTGTTCGATGGCCAGGGCGCCGACGCCGCAGGAGGAGGACCGCCGGCGTCTGCCGCGAGCGCCGGACGCTGGTGGGCGAGCGGGTGAGGCACGTCAACCGGATCAAGGGGTTGCTCTTCGCCCAGGGGGTGTTCGGCTACGAGCCGCTGCGTAAAGGCGGCGTGAGCAGCTGGAGGAGCTGCGGACAGGCGACGGCCGGCCGCTGCCGGTGCACCTGATGGCGCAGATCCTCCGCGAGCTGGATCGGCTCGAGGTCGTGCTGGAGCAGTTGAAGACCGTCGAGGCGGAACGGAACACCTTGCTCAAGCCGGCAACCGGCGCGGCGGCCTCGCCGCCGGCCATGCTGCTGGAGTTGAAGGGCATTGGCCCCGAGACCGCCGCCGTCCTCTGGTCGGAGGGCCTGTTCCGCCAGTTCGACAACCTCAGGCAGGTGGCCGCCTACGCCGGTCTGGCGCCGACGCCATGGCAGAGCGGCTCGATCGATCACGAGCAGGGTGTGTCCAAAGCGGGCAACCCGCGGCTGCGGACAACAATGGTCGAGCTGGCCTGGCTGTGGCTGCAGAACCAGCCGGCCTCGGCGCTCAGCCTGTGGTTCCGCGAACGGGTCCGACGCCTTGGTGGGCAGATGCGCAAGACGATCATCGTCGCCCTGGCGCGCAAGCTCCTCATCGCCTGTGGCGGTACGCGACCGGCGGCGTCGTCATCGAGGGGGGCCGTGATGAAGGCGGCGACGATCTGACCCCATCCGCAAGGACCTGATCAGTCCTGCCGGATCCAGGTGGCCGAACCGAAATGGCCGTTGGCCTCAACCGCCGACCGAAAGAATGGTCCCGGCCTCCCGAGCCCCACCCGCCGGATGCGGGATGTTGGTACAGCCGCAGCAAGCGGCGACCATATGGGAGCTTGATCTGGTGCAGCACGCCACCGGGTCATGGAAACGGGCCCAGACCTCCGATCCGAAATAACCACCGGAGAACTGCCCATGAACCCGTAAACCTGCCCCTTGACTGCAAACATGCCCATGTGAGCGGTCATATGAAGATCGACGCATTGATGAATTCGAAGCGAGGCGACCGCTCGATGGTCGTAGACGCTGCGTCAGCACGGCGACGCGGCCTAGTGACGCGCCGGCCCTCGGTCCTCGCCAGCGCGAACACGCTGCGCGAAGACCAACGCTTCGTCCGACCATCTCGCGAAGACGCTGGCCGCGACCTCTGCGGCCGCCGCAATGGCGTGTTCCAGGTTTCCCGGACCAAGCCGGGCGCGCAGCTCGAACCGTTCATAGCCGAAGCGAAACACGGCCACGGGCTCGGGGCCGAATTGGACGGATGCGAGTTCGAAAAGCATCTCGTCGGGCATGGGCTGTCTCCTTTCTGCGTAGCGTTGTGGTTGGGACGATATGGCCGCGTGGCCCGGCTGTCATGCCAGCTAACCGGGCGCGGATGGACAGGGGATCGCGCCGAAGGCAAATGCCCAGGCGCCGATCGTCGCTGGCGTTTGATGGTTTTGAACGGCGACGGTTAAGTGCTCCCCGTGGAGCAGAGATTACTGTACCGCTCGCAGGTTGCCGTCTTCTTGTAAATTTGCGCCGGTTTGGTTTTGAGCTGGACCCCGAACCTCATCGGGGGCCGATCCGAAGATGAGCGCGGCTTTTTGTAGGATGTCGCGCTCCATCCGCCGCCGGTCGCTCTCGCGCTGAAGGCGCGCATTCTCGGCGACCAGACCAGCTGGCGATGGGGGCGACGCTTGCGTAATCGGGCGCCCCGCCGGCCCCGTCGCCTGATCCCCGAGCCGGACCACCCGGCGTCGAAGCACGTCTCGTTCAGCCCCAGCTCGGCAGCCACCATCCCAATCGGCAGACCGCTACAGGCAACCCGGTCGACCGCCTCTCGCTTGAATGTCTCCGGAGGCACCCGGCGGGTTACGCTCGGCAGACACCTTCATCCGGCCCGAAAATTCCTCCTGGCTCGAAAGCCTAGCATCGATGTCCGCTAAACCGCCGCAGGATCACTTTCCGTCATGTAGCGCAGGACGAACGTATGGGCGCTGGCAAGCCGAGCGCTGCGATGGCGTGTCGCGTCCATGGCGCGACATTGCCTTTGGAGGTCTCCCGCACCAGCCGGTCGAGCGACGCGGCGTCGTCGATGTCGTACCAGAGAGGCAATTCGACCAGGTCAAGACCCAGCGCGGCCGCGCGATCTCGAGTTTGCACCGCGACAGCGTCGGTGCTCCAGGCGATGTCGGCGAATAGACCCGCATGGGGTCGCCGCATGCCGAGAAGATAATAGCCGCCGTCGTCGCAGGCGCCAATCACCGCGCGCCGCTCGCTGCCGGTGAGCAGAAGTGTGGCCGCCGTGACTAGGGTGGCGGTCGGGAGCAATGGCGTGTCGGCACTCAGCACACAAGCGGCGGCGTGGCCGCGATCGAAAAACGCCTGGACCGCCTGCAGGAGGCAGCGGCCAAACCCTTCCACGCCCGCTGGGGCAGGCACGGACCGTCCGCCAGGAGCAGGGGCGTGCCCGGCGCGAGATGCGGTATCAGCGCCTCCTAGGTGCCCGCGGGCGCATAGGCGGCATAGCCGGCGATCGGTACGGACGCCGCCGCGGCGCGCACGGTCTCTGTCGTGTCGCGCAAGAAGGAGGCGCACAGCCGAGCCGCCTGCTCCGGTCTCAGCGGGGGGCAGAGCCGCGTCTTGGAATAGCCGGCGCGAGGGGATTTTGTCATGACACCGATTGCGCAATCGGTTCGCAAATCTGTTGACACACCTTCAGGACGGAATGCCGGACCATCTATTGGAGACTTCATGTGTGTCCTTTTTGCGCACCGAACGAAGTGTGCAGCTGAAACGCGACATCCGGTCTAGTTCTGCTGGCGGGGCTAGGTCCCGAAGCTTTCTATCGATGGCGGGACAGAAGATTACAGGTCCCACCGCGTCGAGGGCATCGTTTCAATCTCAATCAGCCCGGATTCCTGCTTTCCGATCGTTAATGAGAGGGTTTCGCCAGACCGACTTTGATGATCGTGTCATCCGGCACATCCGTGGTGCCGGACGGCGAGAACGTCGGAAACTGCTGCAGCTGCTTCGGCGTGAAAGCGACGATCTCCATGTCTTGCCCGAGCAGCACCATGGCATCCACGGGAACGGCTATCAGCCGGCTGCCGAAGCCGAGAAACCCGCCGAAGTCGATCACGACCATGATCTGACCGCTTCTGTCGCGAACGACGCGACGAACCTGGCCGAGAACATCCTGGCTCTCGACAGGACGGAGAACCTCTCTACCGAGAAGATCGCCGACGCGAACCGGCTGCGGGAATCGCATGGCAGCAGACTCCGTCAAGCTCATGCCAGGTGGAGGCGGCATGCCTCCCGGTGTCCTGCTTTGCGCGTGCGCCGTGCCGGCGACGGCGAGCATACCGCAGACCAACAGGCGGCGGAGCGACGTCATGGCGCTCAGATCCCTGCGAACCATGGAAAGCCGAACGATTCCCAGTATCCGCCCGGATATTTGTTGGTCACCTCGATGGCCGTGACCCATTTCGGGTTCTTGTAGCCGAGCTTGACCGCCGTGCGCAGACGCATCGGATAGCCAAACGGATCGGCGAGCGTATCGTCGCCGTACTTGAGTGCCAGCAAAGTCTGTGGATGCAGCGCCGACGCCATGTCGATACTGCTCGGGTAGTTGTCTGCCGTCTTGAAGGCGACGTATTTGGCCCGGAGATCCGCGCCGACACGTTCGAGGAAGAGGCGCAGCGGGACGCCGGTCCAGCCGCCGATATAGCTCCAGCCCTCGACGCAGATATGCTTGATGACCAGCGAGGTCTGCGGAAGCGCCTGAAGATCCGACAGCGTCCAGGCCCGCTTGTCGGCGACCAGTCCCGACACCTCAAGGCGCCACGTCACCCCATTCACGGGCTTGACGTCCATTACGTCGTAATAGGCGTTGAACTTTGGCGGCCGTAGAATCATTGAAGCCGGGTAGGTCGGCGCCAGCTTATTCGGAGCGAACAGCAGCGCCTGCACGCCATCATTGAAGCGGGATATCGCAAGCAGAGCGGATTCGACCATTTCCGGACGCTTGACGTCGCACCCGGTCAGCATGACGAGCGCGCCAAGGGAAAGCCCACCCCGGATCAGGCCGCGCCGTTCAAATAAGCGGATCAGCGGCTTATGGTCGTCGAGGACCGCCGCATCTGGAGCAAGGTCCGGGCGAAAAGGGGATCTCATGCCGCGTGGCCTTCCTTGGCGCGGCCATTTGGCCTCAACCGAGGGCCACCGGCAATCATCGCCCATAACGTCTTCGGCACGAGCAGCGCCAGCGCCACATGCACGATCAGAAAACCGACGATCACCGCCATCCCGGCAAAATGCAGCACGCGCACGGTTTGAAAGCCGCCGAGCAACGAGACCAGGCCGGAGAATTGTACGGGCTTCCAGATGGCGATCCCGGTAATCACCTGGGAAATGCCGGCGAGAATGACGATGATGTAGAGCAGTTTCTGCACCGCGTTGTAGACGGTGATGTCCTCGTGCGCGATCTTGAAGTGCAGCGTGTCGATCACGGTCTGCATTACCTCGGTCGGACGGATTGGCAGCAGCTTCTCGCGGAAGCGTCCACTAGCGAAGCCATAGACCAGGTAGACCAGCCCGTTGATGACGAGGAACCACATGCCTGCGAAGTGCCAGTTGAGGCTCCAAGCTGCCCAATCGCCAAGACGCCAGAAGGAACTGAAATGGAACCCACGGATGATTACGTCATCATCGTAGATGCCCCAACCCGACGTAATCATGATCAACATGACCACGGCGTTGACCCAGTGCATGATCCTGAGCGGCCACGGGTGCAGGCGACGCCCGATAAACACCGACGATGTCTCGACGGCAGGTGTTTCGGTTTTCACGCGACGCATTGACATGCCCTCATCAGCATCAAAGCCGCCCGACCGGGTTCTCCCCGGTAGCCGCTTCCAGCAGTGGCCACGCACCCATCGTCTCGCTCTTTTTTTGCTGTTATTTGCAGCCAACTATCAGCTACCGCTCCCCCTATCCCGGCCATGCCAGCCGCCGCCATCAGTCGCCACTGAGGCGCGGAGACATCATGTGATCGTGGCAATTTGTCGTCAATCCATGCGAGAGGCGACGTTTGGTCCCTTCACGCCCTTTGAACGCGATAATCGGGGACAGAGGGGAGTCTGAGGGAGAAAGGGAGGTCAGAAGCGATGCGGTGGGGGACCGACGGTACCGTGCTGGCGCCAGCGCTCATCGGCCGCGGGATCAGCGGTCGCGCAACGCGCGGCGCCGCCGCTCGGCGTGGTCCGACAGTTCGCCGATTTGATGAACGAGCAGCAGGAGATAGAGCAGCATCGCCAGCGCCAGCCGCACGATGCCGGCAGTCGTCGCTGGTGCTTGGTGCAGTTCGCGGACCCGCGCGACGATCTCCAAGACTAGGCCGATGCCGAGCGCCACATGATAGGGCCGCCCCAGCGTCTCCCTGAGCCAGTCATCGAGGCGATGTACGATGCGGAGTATTTCGCCAACCATCGGTCCCTCTCGATCGCGACAAGCTCGGCAATTTAGCTAAGGCACCACCCAGCAGGATATGGTACGAAGATAGAACAACAATAAAGCGGTGGGACGACGGGTCGCTGTTCCGGCCGCTCAAGCGCAACGGCAAGCGTCGCGATCGATCGTGTCGTGCGGAAATATACCGGGGCGCTCGGGCTCGACCGCGGCGCATTCAATGCACGCCACCTTCATCACCACCGCGCTCGAGAATGGCTTCCAGCTCGAAGACGTGCAGAAAGCCGCCGCGCATCGCGACCCGAGCACGATCAAGCTGTATGATCGGCGCGGGTATAACCCGGGGAAGGCGGCGAGTTTTTGGGACGTACTGATCCCACGTGCATACTTTTGCGTGCGGCGATTCAGGTAAGATCGTGGCCATGAGTCCCAAGCGTCTCGAACGCCGGTTGGCGGCAATATTGGCAGTCGATATTGCCGGCTACTCGCGGCTGATGGGCACCGACGAGGAGGGCACGCTCCACGCGGTGAGGGCGATCTGGAGCGAACTAACCAATCCGAAGATCGCCGAGCATCGCGGCCGCATTGTCAAGACTATTGGCGACGGACTTCTCGGCGAGTTCGCCAGCGTCATCGATGCGGTGCGCTGCGCGGTCGAGGTGCAGCGCGCGATGGCCGAGCGTAACGTTGGCGTCCCCACCGAACGGCGCATCGAGTTCCGTATCGGTATCAACCTCGGCGACATCATTGTCGAAGACGGCGACATCTTCGGCGACGACGTCAATATAGCCGCCCGCCTCGAAGGCTTGGCCAAACCGGGCGGGATTTGGATCTCGGGTACTGTGCGCGACCGTGTCGGCGCCAGGCTTCCTTATGCCTTCGAGGATGTAGGGGAACAGAGCGTCAAGAACATCGTAAAGCCGGTCCGTGCCTATGCGAAGAGCGCAGCGGCAGTGGCCGCGACACCGCTCGTCCCGGTCCAGGCGCAAACGGGTCCAGACTACACGTCGACGACGGCTGCCACGCAAACAAGGACCCTTACAGTAAGGTTGGACGCAGAGCACCCGGCGACCCCCGCCGCTAGCAACGAGGTGTCAGCCACGCAAAGTTTCTTTTCGCCAGATCAACTGGGTAAAACCATGGCCAACCCGCGGTATGCGGACGATATTTCTAGGCTCGACCGTATATATGATCGAAACGCTGTCATAAACAGAGAAACCATAATAATAATTGTTGGAATCTCGGTTCCCGCCGAATTAATGGATCGCCCTGTCGCAGAATCGCTACGCGACCACATTGACGCCAGAGGGGGTGAGGAAAACCCCTTCCGTCGGGCCATCGTTCTGACAGACGAAGCGTGGTACGCGGAAGCGCGGTATATTTCTGCCAACGCTGTGATCTCAGTTGGGGGTCCGCCGACAAACAAGCTGTCGAAGGAATTTAACGAGTGGGCAGCACCGCCAGGATCATATCAAGGTAAATTCTCCCTACAAGGCAAAGAAAGATGCACAGGATTTTACCGGCTAAATCAAAGAGGATTGCCGCAAGTAGCACTATGGGGGATAGACGGCCGCACAACACGAGAGGCTGTTGAATATTATATCAACACCGCGCTCGGACTAGACGAATTTCTCATAATTACATGGAACTTATCACACATTCCTTAATCAGCACAGATTGCCGATTTTGCAGCTGCTGGGCCCGCTGCAAAAAAAAACAGCGCCGTCGCGACGGCGCTGCGTTTGGGGGCGCGCGGGTTATTCGGCGGCGGCGCGGGTCGGGGCGTGAGCTTCGGCGAGGATCGCGGCGGCTTGTTTGGCGACGCGGGTGCCTTCGAAGAAACGGGGGTTCTGCGTGCCCCACAGGCGCACCGCGTTGGCGAAGGTGAAGTCGCGGAAATCGGCCGGGGTGATCAGCCCGTCTTCGACCAGCTCATAAGCTTCGGGGACCGGCTGCAGCATATCCGGCACATCGAAATGGCCGATATCGGAGCTGAAGATCGCGTTGATCCGGGCGCCGAACGGCATGCCCTTGCCGAAGGCGACGGCGTTCATCCGGTCGTCGGCCTCGCAGCCGAAATAATACGGCTTGGCGTAGAGATCGACCCAGTCTTCCTTGCGGGTGATGTTGCACGCCACATAGTCGTCCATCGGGACGCCGCCGGTCAGCGAATCCTCTTCCTTCATCGGCCAGCCGTCGCGTTTGTCCAATTCGGCGGCGATATCGGCATAGCCGTATTTGTCGACGAGTTGGCGCAATAACGGCCGGTTGAGCTTTGCCGGGTCCATATAGGCGAGCCCCTTGGCGCCGCGCCGCTCCCAATGCTCGATCAGATCGCAGAACAGCTGGCAGCCCCAGCCGACGCCGCCTTCGAGAAATGCAAAACGCACATCGGGGAAGCGGCGGGTCACGCCGCCGAGGAACAAGGCCTTGGCGACCGCATGGCCGGCGTCGGCGAAATGGCCGATATGGTTGAAGGTGAAATTGCTCGGCGAATTACGCATGCCGTAGCTGCGCCCGCCGGTATGGAAGGTCGGGGCGACGCCGAGCTCGCGGCATTTCTGCCAGAGCGGGTCGTAATCATGGTCGCTGTCGATGCCGAGCTGGTCGAAGCCCCGCGCATGGAAAGCGATCTCAGGATCGGTCCCAGCTGCGGCCGGCAATGGCCGGCGCACGCCGCTGCCGAACATGCAGACCTTGCTGCCGAGCTGCTTGGTGACGAATTCGAGCTCGGCGATCGCCTCTTCGGGGGTGTGCACCGGAATGACCGCGGCCGGGGTCAGCCGGTCTTCGAGCCCCTTGAAGTAGTCTGATGTGACGATGTTGAAGCCGCGGATCACGGCATGCCGGGTCTCGTCATCGGGGATGCGCGGGATGCCGAGCCCGGCGGTCGGATAAATGATGCCGAAATCGATGCCGAGCTCATCGAGCCGATCGTACAGCATCTTTGGCATCATCGCGGTGGCGCGGTCCCGGGTGTTGGTCGATTGCCGCCCCCAATTGCCCTCCATCGCGATGCCGCGCCGCTTGCGCTCGGCGAGTGTGAGGCTCAGCGAATCGGGAATCCGCCGCTGCGAGGCGAGAAACCCGTTGGCGCCCTTGTCGCCGGCCGCCTTGCGGATCTTCTCGGCGAAGACCGGCGTGTATTCGATCCAATGGCCGTCGCCGTCGATGACCGGATGGCCGAGTTTGGCATGGATCTGCTCAGGGCTCAGATGACCGCTCATGGTCTACTCCACAGAAAGGGCGGGCGCCGTTTATAGTGCCGCCGGCCGGCAAGCCGGGCCAGCGCTGGTCAAAATTTATCACACGCACGGCCGATCATAACAGACGCAGGGTCGGCGCGGAACTGCGGCCGCGTGCGCGGGTGGGCGGCTCCGGGCGTCAATTCGGGTAGACGATCGTGCGCAGCATGATGCGGCGCTCCTCGGGGTGGTAATCGCCGGCGCCGCGATGCATCGTCGCCCGCTCGTCCCAGATCAGCAAATCGCCGACCCGCCAGGAATGGTAATAGGTGAAGCGCTCCTGGGTGGCGTGCGCGGCCAACTCCTCGATCAATTCCCAGGCCGCTTCGCGTTCCATGCCGTCGAAGCCGTGGGTGTGCATCGGGTTGACGAACAGGATCGGGCGGCCGGTGACCGGGTGCGGCACCACCGCCGGGCGCGGCAGTTCGTCGTATTCCTTCTCAGTCTTGCCCTTATCGTCGCCGTACAGCCGTTCCCCGGCCGGCCCGGAGCTGCGGCCGTGCAATCCAGTCAGCCCGGCGAGCCGCTGCTTCATCTCAGGCGAGAGCGCGTCATAAGCGGCGCGCATGTCGGCGAACATCGTCCCGCCCTTTGTCGCCGGCACTTCGAGAGCGTGCAGCATAGCCAGAAGCGGCAATTTTTCTTCATAGGTCGAGTTGGTGTGCCAGTCGGTGGCGCGCTTGACACCGTACCAGTCGACCTTGCCGTCCTCCTCGACATTGGTGAGCCACGACACTTCCGGATATTCCGGATGGCGGTATTTCGATGAGGGCGTGTTTGCGCGGGGTGCCGAAGCGGCGGCCGAACGCGGCGATATCGCCGGCGTCCAAATGCTGGTCGCGGAACACCAGCACCGGGTGCTCGGCGAAAGCCTGCCGGATCCACGCGAACGTGTCATCGTCGAGCTTTGACAGATCGACGCCGAACGCCTCGGTGCCGAGCGCCTCGCCGAGCGGGCGCAGCTGCATTGTGTCGGATGCGATGGTCATGGGCGATCCTCCAGTGGCCCGGCGATGATCGGTCTAGGCGCGCGCGATGCAAAGGGCTAATCGAGCATGGCTGAGGCTATCGATCGCATTGTCGGGGTCGCTGATGAGGGGTCAAGACAACCTTTACCGAGGGGCCGGGGTCGATATCGCCGCCGCCGAATCCGGCCTCAAGAAGATCGTCGACAGCATCAGGCAGACTTGGCCCGAGGCCGACGGCGTCGGCGCCGTCAAGCTCGACATCGGATATTTTGCCAACGTCATCGATATCGGCGGGGTCGGACTGGCGATCTGCACCGACGGGGTCGGCTCGAAGTCGATCATCGCCGGCATGATGAATAAATACGACACGATCGGCATCGATTGCGTCGCGATGAACGTCAACGACGTGATCTGCGTCGGCGCGCGGCCGATCTCGATGGTCGATTACATCGCGGTCGAGGCAGCCGATGCCGATATGCTGGGCGCGATCGCGGTCGGGCTCGCCGAAGGCGCCCGGCAAGCCGGGATCTCCATTTCGGGCGGCGAGATCGCCCAGCTCAAGGATGTGATGCGCGGTTTCGACCTCGTCGGGATGGCGGTGGGGCTGGTGCCGCTCGACCGGATCATCACCGGCCGCGATCTCGTGCCCGGGGACGCAATCATCGGCATCGAAAGCAATGGCATCCACAGCAACGGGTTGACCTTGGCCCGTCGAGTCTTTTTCGAGCAGGGTGGGGTGTCGGTGGACCACGTCTTCTCCGAACTCGGCATCCCGCTCGGCGAAGAGCTGCTGCGTCCGACCCTGATCTATGTGCCGGAGGTGCTCGACATCATCGAACACGTCCCTGCGGTGAAGGCGTTGATCAATATAACCGGCGACGGGTTGCTCAACCTGCCGCGGGTCGATGCGAAAGTCGGGTTCGAGATCGACAATCTGCCGCCGGCCCCGCCGATTTTTCGGCTGATCCAGAAGCACGGGGCGGTCGCTCACGCCGAAATGTTCGAAGTCTACAATATGGGGGTTGGATTTTGCGTGCTGGCGGCCGACCAGGATGTCGGCGCCATCCTGGCGATCCTAGAACGTCATCGCCGACGCGCCCAGGTGATCGGCCGGGTCATCAAAGACGACAGCAAGGGCGTTTATCTGCCGGCCGAGAAGCTCATCGGCCACGGCAAGCGCTTTCGCCGGGAGTGAGCGCGTTCGTCGCGGAGAATTAAGGGTTCGGATGAAATGCCGCCAATGGATCGCGGCCGCGCCGGCGGATGCGCTGAATTTCGACTTCGGCGGCGCGTTTTTGCAGCGCTTCCCGATCGGATTTGCTGACGGTTCCCTGGGTGCGTACGACACAGGCGGTGGGACAGCGGGTGATGCCTTTGCTGCGGATGAATGCGGCGATCGCCGCGTCGTATTCGCTCTGCGACATGATTTCGATTCCCCTGGCTCGTCAGACTGTCTCTGTCGATGGCCAAGGCTAGACCAAGAAGCCGAAATCCTCCGCTAAATTGAGGGTTAATTTCACTGCATTCATGGTTAATTTGATTAAGTAACGCCACAGCGCGAAACCTAGCCGTTGCGACCCACGATAAAGAGATCAAAGAGGGTAAGGACGGTGCAGAGACTTATCCCCCGAAAGGAGAGAGTAAAGAGGACGCAGAGAACTTGCCACGGAAGGATGCGTCCAAAGACAGCAAAGATGCCAAAGAAAACAAAGAACATCAAGCAAAAGATGTAAAAGAAACTAAAGAATTCAAAGAGGGTAAGGAAAATAAAGAACAAAAGGATGATGTTGAAAAACACGACAAGGAGGCAAAAGAACAAAAAGAAGATAACGAAAAGCAGGATAAAGAAAGCAAAGAAGGAAAAGACGACGAGGATAAAGATATTAAAGATGAATCAGACGGTAAGGAAGACAAAGATGACAAGGACGATGAGGATGCAGTTACGACGGGCGCAAACGACCAGGAGAAACCAGAGGTAACCGAGGACAGACAATCAGATCGTTCATTGAGATCGTCTAGGAGGCGCGAGGTTCGGCCTAAGACACTCATCGCTCGGCCGCCCGTTGTCTGAAGGCGATGGCGATGACGGGATTGAACGGAATCTTCGTAGTGGCCGGGCCGGAGGATAAAATAGCTGCCCACCTAGTCGAAGCGCTGGGGAATAAGGGCCTGCGAGTCACTTGGCTCGACGGTCTCGCGGCCGCGCGCATGTTTACTATCAGGGTTCGGGCAGGGGCAACGACGATAACTCCATATGTAGCCATGCTGGCGAGGGCAAGCGCTTGGTGGCATTCGAAAGAAGAAAATCCCGACGAGCGCTTTCTGCGCTCAGAAGCATATGCCACTTTCTGGGCGGCGGCCTCGCTTTCTACAGGTCCGGTGATTAATCGCCCTGCAAAGGATGGGTTTATCGGCCGAATGACCTGGAGCGCGCTTGGTGTCGCCCTTAGCTCGCACTCAACAACCTGCGACGGTGAGTTTCACGCGAGCGGGCCCGAGTGTTTTACTGACGTTGACGAAACAATTTGGGGAGAGGACTGCGAATTTCATGTAGCTCCAATAGGCGATCTTCGGCTGTCTGTGCCGATTCGAGCGCGCCGGATAAATCTTCGCGCCCTCTATGAAATAGTAACGATCGTCGGGGACCGCGCGTTTACCGCTACGACCGATTCTCGCTCCTCTGTGCTTCAGCTAAAAGAGAAGAGTATCAATATCGCTCGGAGTTTAGGGTTGCATTTTGCCACTGTTACCTGGGCCATTGACAAAGGCGGCGCGGTACCTGTGCGCCTCAATGGGACGCCGGACGAGTCGGAGCTTCTTTTCGTCCTCGATGAGGTCATTGAGGCACTCTGCGAGGATCTGGCAGTATGATAGTAGCTATCGGACTAGATGTTGACGGAACATTTCGGCGACTTGTGAAAGCAGCCGTTGATAACGGTATACCCATAAAAGTCGTGAATCTACGTGCGAGTGTAGAAGGTGAATGGTTTCTTGAAGTCCCAGCACGGGCGCATGCGTGGTTTCGGTTGCGTGACGAATTGGTCGAGTTATGTCCAAACGATGCCTTCTTTTGCCGCATGATCGATCTGTCTTCTCAGGAGACGGAGATAGGGAAACGCCGCCGATGGCGTGCCTTCATCCACGCGCTGAGTTCCTGGTTAGAGACGGCACCGGGAATAGTAATAAATCGTAATCGTGCGGGGGCCCATAACGGCTCGAAACCTCTCCATGAAACGATTCTTATTGATTTGGGCTTTTGCGTGCCAGAAAGTATCACATCATCTGACGTCGATGAGTTGAGGAAATTTACCCGTGAGTGCCCGACAATTTCCAAGACGGTTTGCGGGGTTCGCGCGGACGCTGCGATAGTGAGTGAAGCAGATTTTTTTGAGTTTGAGCCAAAGAGTGGTCCAGTTCATCTTCAACGGTTGATAACCGGCGCAGATGCTCGACTTCATGTTGTGGGAACTGAAATTATCGCGCAACGGTTGTCTGCGAATACGATCGATTACCGCCGAGAAGGCAATTTCGATAGTCTGGAGATGTTTAGCCCTCCAGCCCCAGTGTGTGACCTCATTCGCGAAGGTACTCAGGCGCTTGGACTGGAATTCGCCGGTTGGGATTTTAAGATCGATACCAACGGGGAATATTGGTGTCTGGAAGTTAACCCTATGCCGGGTTATGCCCCCTACGATGCACAGTGTCAAGGCGCCATTTCGCAAGCACTCCTACGACGCCTTGGTACAGCGTCATAAATCGAATGAACAGCACAGAACAGTTGCTGGTTACCCAGCACAACCTCTACAACCGAATGGAATGTCTTCGCGTTCGAAACCGTGTTCTTGCCCTGAGAAGTTTTTGGCGGCCTCGCTCGGGAGCGCAATTTTTCACACTCGGTACAGCTTCGTATATGGATGCGTTAGCTGGTCAGCAAGCCTACTTAGAAGCAGCACACGCGACGAACTCTTTGATGAGCGCATTGTTTAGAGATGTATATCGCGATCTTCGATTGTTTTTCGAGGAACTTTTAGGGAACCGGGTGTTGTTCAATGTTAAATACGCGCTTCCCGGCTTTCATATATTTCCATTGTACGGTGTAGAATCAAAGGCAGACGATCCGGGACCACGTGCACATTTCGATTTACAATGGATGCATGCGAATCCGGGTCTGGTGCCAGAGCAAACTCTTTCCTTTACCCTTCCAATCGAGGAACCAAGTGGTGGAGCATCAATCGAATTTTGGCACCTTCGGTATAACGACGCCGTTCAGTTAGGGATATCGGGACGCGATTATGCGGCCAGCCACGGTTCAAGAAAGGTCAGATATAGCCGAGGGCGCATTCTTGTTACTGATGGATTGGATCTTCACGCTATTGGCGCTTCGACAATAGATGCTAAAGGATATAGAATCACACTACAAGGCCACGGGATGCTGGGCGCTGAAGGGTGGATACTTTACTGGTAGGAAGCCGACATGCTATCGGTGACCGGCTTGGTTCGGGCTTCAGTCAATGTTCCTGCCTCCGCGGATGACGCCTTTCGGCGCAGAGGGCCTATCGGACCGCCGGCGGGGATGGTCCGCCTTTCACCCGTAGCCGAAATTTGAGCGGTTCGCGCTGCCCTCTCTCGGGCCTGGCGTCACAGGGCGGCGAGGCGGCGTTCGAGATAGGCGCGCTCAGCGCCGTTGGCGGTCAGGGCGAGGGCGCGGCGGTAGGCCTCGGCAGCCGCCGGGCGCGAGCCCAGCCGGCGCAACAGGTCGGCGCGCGCGGCGTGGAACAGATGATACTGGTCGAGCGCTCCCGAGCCCCCGAATGCATCGATCAAGGTCAGGCCGGATTGCGCGCCTTCGCTCATGCCGATGGCAACCGCGCGGTTCAGCAGCACCACGGGGCTCGGATCGATCCGGTAGAGCTCGCCATAGAGGGCGGCGATCTGCGGCCAGTCGGTTGTCTCGGCCGTCGCGGCCTCGGCGTGAACCGCCGCAATCGCCGCCTGCAGCTGGTAGGGTCCGATCCGCCCGCGCCGCAATGCCGCTTCCACGACCGCCAGCCCTTCGCTTATCTGCTCGCGATCCCACAGCGAGCGGTCCTGCTCTTCGAGCGTCACCAGCAAACCCGCTCCGTCGACGCGGGCATGGCGACGCGAATCGTGCAGCAGCATCAGCGCGAGCAGGCCGAGGCTTTCCGGCTCTGCCGCGTCGATTTCGCATAGCACCCGGCCGAGGCGAATGGCCTCGGAACAGAGCTCGCGGCGGATCAAAGCCTCGCCCGAGGTCGCGACATAACCCTCGTTGAAGATCAGATAGATCACCGCCTGCGCTGCGGCCCGGCGCGCGGGCAGCGCCTCCGCGGCCGGCACCTCGTAAGGGATCCGCGCCTCCTGGATCTTGCGTTTGGCCCGTACCAGCCGCTGCGCCAAAGTTGGCTCGGGAACGAGGAAGGCGCGGGCGATCTCGCCGGTTGTCAGGCCGCCGAGCGTGCGCAAGGTGAGAGCGATTTGGGCCTCGCGATTGAGCGCGGGATGGCAACAGGTAAAGATCAGACGCAAGCGGTCGTCGGGAAGTGAGGAAGGCTCGCCATCGGTATAGGCGGGCTCCTCGATCGTCTCGGGCATGACCTCCTGCTCCAGCACAGCTTGCTTTTCACGCCGGACGCGCTCGCGCCTGACCGCGTCGATCAGCTTGCGCCACGCGGCGGTCGCGATCCACGCGGCCGGATTCTGCGGAATGTCGGACCTCGTCCAAGCGGCGAGGGCCGCCGCAAAGGCCTCCTGCATCGCCTCCTCGGCGCGATCGAACGAGCGGCAGCGTCGGATCAACCCGGCGATAATCCGCCCGTGCTCGCGGCGGAACACCGCCTCCACCGCAGCGCGAATGTCGGCGCGCTGCGGCATCTGCACTGGCAGGTTTAACGTCTGATCAGAAATAAATCTCTCCAGATCAGGACCTTCCACATAGAACTCGATGGCAGCGAGATTGCTTCGCTCAGCTCGCAATGACGCCTAACAGTTAGGTTGTCATTGCGAGGAGCGGAGCGACGAAGCAATCTCGCAACCGGCTCTTACCGCGGCGGCAGCCCCATAATCGGTCGGATTTCGATGCACCCGTCGCCGCCTTTGCATGCCGTCGGGATCTTTTCGGCCCAGGCGATTGCCTCGTCGAGATCCGCGCAATCAAGGATGTAGTAGCCGGCGAGCTGTTCCTTGGTTTCGGCAAACGGCCCGTCCAGGATCAGTGGTTTGCCGTTTTCCGTCCGGATCGTGGTCGCGGTGGAGGTCGGATGCAAGGGCTCAGCTCCAACGAAGATCCCTTTCTTCTTGGTTTCGTCCATCACCGCCCAATGTGCCGCTATCAACTTTTCCCTGTCGGCGGCGCTGGCCTCGGCCATCTTGGCTTCGCGGCTGTAGATCAGGAACATGTAGCGCATCGCCTCCTCCTGCTTTCAGCTCTCGATTTCCCACGAGGAACGGCCGGGAAAAGGCGGCGGCGTTGTCTCTTTGACGCTCGCACGCGCCATATGCTGCCGGTAATACGCGTCGAGATTCGCTGAGCGCCGCAGCATCGCCCGGCTTTCCGGCAATTTGTCCACATAGAACAGGATCGGCAGCAGGTTGATGTCGGCGAGAGAGAGACTTCCGCCGACGAGATGGCCGGTTTTGGCGACAGCGCGATCGAGCACCGCGAAATGCCGGTTCCATTTTGGGCAGGGCCGCGTCGATAACCGCGCGATCGGGCCGGCCATCGGGCGTGCGCGGAAAGAAATACGCCGCGAGATACTGGCGCACGAGCAACGGGTCGATATGCGTGTTGACGAGCGAGACCCACTGCTCGGTCTGCGCGCCCTCGATCGGGTCTCTCGGCGCCAGCGGCGGCCCCGCGAAGGCATGGTCGATGTAAAAGCAGATCGCCCGCGACTTGCACAAGGTTATGTCGCCGTGGCGCATCACCGGGATCTTGCCGAACGGGTGGATTGCGTCGACCTCGGGCGAATGCGGCACGACCGGCGCCAAGGTGTAGGGCACACCCTTCTCGGTGCAGGCGATGCGCGTGACCCAGACATAGTTGCTCTGCGGCGCGCCGATGATCTGAAGCTCGGGCATGGCTTGGCTCCTCGGTAAACTGTTGCGGGGGGCGCTTACATCGGGTCGATCTGACGGACTTCGATCGCGCCGCCGTATTTGAAATGCGGACAGCTTTCGGCGATTTGGCAGGCTTCCTTATAATCCCCGGCGGTGATCAGGAAAAATCCGCCGAGCAACTCCTTGCTCTCGGCATAGGGTCCGTCGGTCACCATGATTCGCCCGCCAGCTACACGCATCGCCCGTCCGGGGTCATCGGTCAGCTTTTCGCCGGCCTTGAGACGCCCTTCCGAGCGGAGCCGGTCGCCCCAGCCGATATACTCTTTGGTAATGGCGGAGGCCTGCTCCGGCGGGAGCACGGGCGGTAGGCCGGCGGGGCGGTGCAGCAACAGAATGAAATCAGGCATCGCTTAGCTCCTGTGTCGGGCGCGGGCGCCATCGCCCTGCCTGTCGATACGACGTTCGGGGGAGGCAAAATCGACAGCGCGGGCGATTTTTGTCGGCCATGGCGGACGCAACTCGCGGGATGTGGCAACACGTGGTGCTCGGGCCTGTGCGGGGAGCTTGCCCCAGGGTCGGCGGCAGCTGATATTGTGCTTGGGAGCCCGGAGGCGGACAGGCCTCTCGCCAACCCGGTCAGGTCCGGAAGGAAGCAGCCGTAACGAGTGCCGGCCTGGGTCGTTCACCCGGTCTCCCACCTCGATCCTGGTTTCGAACATGAGCGATCCGGCGAACGCCTATCGCGTTCTCGCCCGCAAATACCGGCCGCAGACCTTCGCCGAGCTGATCGGGCAGGAGGCGATGGTGCGCACCCTGTCGAATGCGATCGCGACGGGGCGGGTCGCCCATGCCTTTATCCTGACCGGCGTGCGCGGGGTCGGCAAGACGACGACCGCGCGGATCATCGCGCGCGGGCTCAATTGCGTCGGCAAGGATGGCGCCGGCGGGCCAACGATCGAGCCGTGCGGCGAATGCGTGCATTGCCGGGCCATCGCCGAGGACCGCCATGTCGACGTGATCGAGATGGACGCGGCCTCGCGCACCGGCGTCGACGATATCCGCGAGCTGACCGATGGGGTGCGCTACCGGCCGGTCTCGGCGCGCTACAAGGTCTACATCATCGACGAAGTGCACATGCTCTCGAAAAACGCCTTCAACGCCTTGTTGAAGACGCTCGAGGAGCCGCCGCCCGCCGTGATCTTCGTGTTCGCGACGACCGAAATCCACAAGGTGCCGGTTACCGTATTGTCGCGCTGCCAGCGGTTTTCGCTGCGCCGGGTGCCGGTCGATCTGTTGGTCGCAGCATTACCGCCGGGTCGCCGAGACGGAAGTGGTGGAGGCCGAGCCCGCGGCCTTGGCCTTGATCGCGCGCGCCGCCGACGGCTCGGTGCGCGACGGACTGTCGTTGCTCGACCAGGCGATCGCATTGTCGGGCGGACAGGTCGCTGAGGCGGCGGTGCGCGACATGCTCGGCGTCGCCGATCGCGGCCAGGTTTTCGATCTCCTCGAAAATGTGCTGCGCGGCGATGCGGCGGCGGCGCTGGCGCAGCTCGACCGCCTTTATCAGGATGGCGCGGATCCGCTGCTGGTGTTGCAGGATTTGCTCGATCTCGGTCATTTTCTGACCCGGCTCAAATTGGCGCCCGAGGCCGGCGTGGGCGACCCGATCGCCGAAGGCGACCGCGAGCGCGCCCGGCCGCTTGCCGAGAAACTGACGATGTCGGCGCTCGCCCGTCTGTGGCAGATGCTGCTGAAGGGTCTGGGCGAGGTGCAAACCGCGCCCTCGCCGATCCAGGCCGCGGAGATGGTCCTGGTACGCCTCGCCTATGTCGCCGATCTGCCGGCGCCGGCCGAACTCGTCCGTTTGCTGCAAGACGGCGCCGCCGGCGCTGACCGCGCAGGTGCATCGTCGCCGGCACGCGCGGCGACGACGCAGCCGGCTGCGGCGCGCCCGATCGCCGGCGGCGCGTTGCCGGCTCGGGCCGATCCGCGCGAGGTCGGCGGCGAGCTAGGGAGATTACCTCGCCGGCGCCGCCGGTGGCGGTCGCGACTGAACCGATGCCGCAGAGTTTTGCCGAGGTCCTGGCATTGTTCGAGGAGCGGCGTGAGGCGGTGATGCGCTCGCACCTCGTCTCGCATCTTCATCTCGTCCATTTCGAGCCGGGGCGGATCGAGTTCCGCCCGGCGGAGGGCGCGCCGCGCGACCTTGCCAACCGCTTGGCGCAACTGCTTAGCGAGTGGACCGGGACGCGTTGGCTCGTCGCGATCTCTGACGAGGAAGGCGAGCCGACCCTGCGCCAGCAGGAGGCCACCCACGAACGCGATTTGCGGAACGAGGTCGCCAGCCACCCGTTGGTCCAGGCAGTGCTGGCGACCTTTCCCGGCGCCACGATCGCCGCGGTTCGCGAGCGCTTTGCCGCCTCGGCTGCCGAGCCGGAAGAGGCGACGGAGCAGGACGCGGACGCGGAACAGGTCAACCCAGACGAGGACGGTCCATGAAAAACCTCGGCCAGCTAATGAAGCAGGCGCAGGCGATGCAGGAAAAGATGGCCGAGATGCAGGCCGCACTTGAAATCGTCGAGATGACCGGCCTCGCCGGCGGCGGCCTGGTCGAACTGACCTTGAACGGCAAGAGCGACGTCAAAAAAGTCAAGATCGACAAGTCCCTGCTCGATCCTGCAGACGTCGAGGTGCTGGAAGACCTGATCGTCGCCGCCTTTACCGACGCCCGGCGCAAGGTTGCCGCTCATGCCGAGGAGGAAATGCAGAAGCTGACCGGCGGGCTCCAGCTGCCGGGGGGCATGAAACTGCCGTTCTAACGTTTTGTCCGAACTCGACACCCTGATCCAGCTGCTCGCCAAGCTTCCGGGCCTCGGCCCCCGCTCGGCTCGGCGCGCGGCGCTGCACCTGATCAAGCGGCGGGAGAGCCTGCTGACGCCGCTCGCCTCGGCACTGGCCCAAGCGGCCGAGGCGGTTCGCCCCTGCCCGATCTGCGGCAATCTCGACACGGTCGAGCCCTGCACGATTTGCCGCGACCCCCGGCGCGAAGACGGCATTATCTGCGTCGTCGAAGATCTCGCGGATCTTTGGGCGCTCGAACGCACCGGCGCTTTTCATGGCCGCTATCACGTGCTCGGCGGAACCCTGTCGGCGCTCGACGGCATCGGCCCCGAGGATCTGACGATCGAGCGCCTGATTGCCCGACTGAAACCGGGTCAGGAATTGATCCTGGCCTTGAATGCGACGGTCGAAGGCCAGACCACCGCGCACTACATCGCCGACCGCGTCGCCGGGACCGGCGTCAAACTCTCGCGCCTCGCTCAAGGCGTGCCGATCGGCGGCGAACTCGACTATCTCGACGACGGCACCCTGACCGCCGCCCTTAATGCCCGGCGCTCCCTCTAGCCCGCCCATTCAAAACCAGCGGGCCTTGTCGACAAGGTTGCGCAGGGGCTGGCCGGCGAGGAAACGGCGGCAATTGTCGAGAATGATCTCGTAGCGGCGCTCGTCGAGATAGGGGCCATAGCCGGCCGTGTGCGGCGTCAGCAACACGCCCGGCAAGGTCCACAGCTTGTGGTCGGCGGGCAGCGGTTCTTGTTCGAACACGTCGAGCCCGGCGCCAGCGATCTCGCCGGCCTCGATCGCCGCGGCCAGGTCGTCGAGCCGGGTCGTCAGGCCGCGCCCGATATTGATGAAGAACGCGGTCCGTTTCATTTGCTGGAACCGCGCCCGGTTCATAAATCCCTCGGTTTCCGGAGTGTGCGGCACGGTCAGGATCACGAAATCGGCGACCGGCAACAGCGCGTCCAATTCGTCGGCGCGGTGCAATTCGGCCACCCCCGGCGGCGCGTCGCGGCGACGCTCGTCGACACCGATCACCCGCATGCCAAAGGCGGCGCAGAGCCGCGCGATCTCGCTGCCGATCCCGCCCACGCCGACAACCAGCGCCGTCGTCTCGGGCAAATGGAGCACACCTTCGTTCTGCGCCGGTTTCTTCCATTCGCGCCGTAGCTGCTGCGGAATGTAGCGCTGCAAGCCGCGGGCAAAGGCCAGAACAAAGGCCATCACATGCGTGCCGATATGGTCGTTGTAGATCTCGCGGAAATTGGTGATCGCCAGCGGATGCGCGATTAGCTCCGGATAGTAGTAGCCGGCAGGCGGCGCCGCCTGAGGCGCCTGCAACCAGCGCAGCCGCCGGGCCTGGCGCAGCAGCGCGGGCGGGATCGTACCAAAGGCGGCCTCGGCGGAGGCAATCGCCTGCTCGGCGCGCACCGGGTCTTCGGCGACGACGACCTCGAACTCGGGCAATGCAGCGGCAAGGCGCGCGCCCCATTCGCGTATCTTCGGCGTCTGCGGCGGCAGCATCAGGAATTGCGTGGGCATCGGCAGTGTCCTCCTTCGGGCAAGGCTAGCATGGAGAGCTGCCGGCATTGTAGGCTCGCCGGGCGCGAATTTCGCTGGGGAGAGAGCGTGTGAACACAACCGATCGAGGACCGCCGACCAACCGCAAAAAGCTGCTACTGCCGACGACGATGTCGAAGGCCGGCTGGGCGATCGTCGAGGCCCGAGACGACGTCGAAGGAGTCCCGTTTGCGCCCAACGTGCCAAAGGCCGAGCTGCACCGGCTGTTGGAGGATATCGCCGGGGTGGCACTCGGCGTGCAGCCGTTCAGCGATCCCGAACTCGACGCCGCACCCGCGCTCGAAGTGGTCTCGCGCATTGGCGTTGGCTACGACGCCGTCGACGTCCCTGCGCTGACCGCGCGCAAAATCCCGCTGATGATCGGCGGCACCGCCAATTCGGTCAGCGTCGCCGAAGCCGGGGTCTATCTGATCATGTCCTTGGCCCGCCGTGGTGCGGCGATGGACAGACTGGTCAGAGAAGGCCGCTGGCAGGACCGGTATAAGGAGATGCCTGTCGATCTCTACCGCAAGACCGTGCTGATTATCGGCTTCGGCAAGATCGGCACGCGCGCCGCCAAGCGCTATGCCGCGATGGAGATGAATGTGCTGGTCTACGACCCCTATACTTATTCCGCGACGATCCACGGCATGGGCTACGAGCCGGTGCAGGACCTTGATGCCGCGGTCGCACAGGCCGACTTCATCACGATCCATTGCCCCAAAACGCCGGAGACGGTGGGCCTGTTCGACGCCTCCAGGCTCGCGCATATGAAGCGGACGGCCTTTATCGTCAACACCGCGCGCGGCGGCATCATCGACGAAGAGGCGCTCTACGACGTGCTGAAGGCGAACCGCATCGCCGGCGCCGCACTCGACGTCTTTGACCAGGAGCCGACACCGCAGGACAATCCGCTGCTGACCCTGCCGAACTTTATTGCCGCACCGCACGTCGCCGGCGTCACGCGCGAGGCGGTCGACCGTATGGGCGTTGCCGCTGTCGAGAACATCCTCAGCGTACTCGACGGCAAACCGATCCGCGACAACGTCGTCAACCGGGAAGTGCTCGGCTGAGGCCGTCCTTACGCGCGGCTGCGAGACTGCCGCGCTGTGCCTGCGATGACAACCATAGCCCGACGTTGCAACCGCCCGCAGCGCGCGATGCAATCTCGACAGGGGAGGGTTGCTGCGGCGCAACAGGGATAAGGCCGCTGTCGCGCGCCTAAGACCTCGGGACGCTGATATGGCGCCGCTCCGGGGGACCTGATCGGGCGATGCGATCTATCGCGGCCCTAACGCTGCGTGTCCGACACGGCCTCGAATGGGCCAATCTGCCGTCATCCGCGCTGCCGGCGGCGATCGGGGTGTTTGCTCTGGCACTGCGCCTCTATGGTCTCGGCGACAAGCCGTTCTGGCTCGACGAGATCGCAAGCTTGCGCCGAGCTACCGCGACCTTGCCCGACCTCGTCGTCAACTCGCTGAACAACAACCATTACCCGAGCTATTTCCTGCTGTTGTGGTTGGTCGGGCAGATCGGTACGTCACAGTGGCTGTTGCGGTTGCCGTCCGCGGTGTTCGGCGCGATCGGCGCATCGCTGACTTGCGGGATCGGGACCCGTGCGGCTGGCCGCGCCAGCGGCGCCATCGCCGGGCTGCTGATGGCGGTTTCGCCGTTCGAGGTCCAATTCGGGCAGGAGGCGCGCTCCTACACCCTGGTCTCGTGTCTGATACTGACCGCGCTATTTGGGCTCATACGGCTGGCCCAAGAGCCGGCCGCAGCGGCACTTCCGATGCGCAATGGCGGCCTGCGCGGCGCGTGGATGGCCTATTGTCTCGGCACGGCAGCGGCTCTCAGCGTTCTGAATGTCGCGATCCCCTGGCTGCTTGCCGCCAATTTGGGCGCCATCGCGATCGGCCGGCGCGCCGGCGACAATAGACGCGTGTTTCTGCGCAATTGGGGGTTGGCCCAGGCCCTGATCCTGGCGATTTGGGTCCCCTCTCTTGCCTGGGTCTTTGTCGCCGGCAAGGGCGCAGTCCTCGACGGCGCAGGTTGGGCGCCGGCGGAGACGTCCAAGACGATCTGGGCGATCGTCGCACCGGTATATCTGCTGCGCATCTCGAGCTTCATCACCTTCGGGCTGCTGCCTGCCAAGGTCCCGGGGCTCGCCGTCGTCAGCGTGACCTTGGCGGCGCTCGGCGCCTGGCGGCTGCGCCGCGACACGACGGTATTGGCGGTCCTCGGCTGCGCGGCGCTCGTGCTGCCGCTTGGCTTGTTCCTTCTTTCCCTGTTCGTGCCGGTGCTGGTGCCACGGTATTTCGCCTGGAGCGCGGGGCCATTCTTCGTCTTTGCCGGCGCCGGGCTGGGTCGGCTCTCGTTCCCGCGTCTCGCGCCGGCGACGGCGATGCTCGGTGCCGCCGGCATGATCAATCTCATGCCGTATTACGATTACGAGACTAAACCACGTTGGGACCTGTTGGCGGCGCGTCTCACCGATGCCGCTCAGCCGGGCGATGTGGTCCTGCTCGACAACTATTATTCCTATTCGGTGCTTTCGGTTTTTGCCGCCCGCTCTGGTCTCGCCGACCATCAGGTCAGTTTGACCTGGAGTTTGCTGGAAGCAGCCAGGCTTGCGCCCGGCCACACCGTCTGGGCGGTCTATGGGCGCACTGGACAAGCCGCCAGAAAGCAGTCGGTGGAGGATTTTCGCCGGACTCTCGCCCCCCTGGGACGCCCGGCATCCGAAAATTCGGTCGGACGTTACATCGTTTTGTGGCGGTTCACCCGACCGAACGCAGTCGTCAGAACCGCACCACCGCAAGCTCGCCCGGACGCCTGGGCCGCCGACGAGCCGCAACCCTGAAATTTCGCTATTGAGCAGCCCGCGGATGGCGCGGGACTGCTTCCCTGCGCTCATAATGAGCGCTGGATCGCGTAGCGGCGCCAAGCTTGACTTCCGTCGCGCCAACTGGCGGGATCGCCGCCTTGGATTTTGCAGGAGGGTCGGATGGCGCGGGCAAACCGGGTACGGGAATTGTGGCAGGCGGGCAAGCCCGTCATCAACAGCTGGCTGGGCATCCCCTCCAGCTTTTCGGCCGAAGTCATGGCCCATGCCGGCTGGGATTCGCTGGTCGTCGACATGCAACACGGCATGATCGACTACCAGATGATGGTGACGATGCTGCAGGGCATCTCGACCACCGAGACGGTGCCGCTGGTGCGCGTTCCGTGGAACGACCCGGCCTACATCCAAAAGGCGCTCGACGCCGGCGCCTACGGCATCATCTGCCCGATGATCAACACTCGCGCCGAGGCCGAGAAACTCGCCAACTCGATGCGCTATGCGCCGCTCGGCCATCGCAGCTCGGGGCCGATCCGCGCCTCGCTTTATGGCGGGGCCGATTATCATGCCAAGGCCAATGATATCGTCGTCGCCTTTGGCATGATCGAAACCGCCGAGGCGATCGAAAATCTCGACCAGATCCTGTCGGTCAAGGGGCTCGACGCGGTCTATGTCGGCCCGTCCGACCTGTCGATTTCCTATGGTCACCCGCCGGGCGGCGACAAGCCCGACGACTGGATGATGACGGCCCTCAAAAAGGTGCTCGACGGCTGCAAGCGGCATGGCGTCAAGCCCGGCATCCATTGCGGCGCGCCGGCTTATGCCAAGAAGATGATCGAGATGGGCTTTATGTTCGTCACCGTCGGCGGCGACACCCGCTTCGTGACGATGGGCGGCCAAGCGGCGGTCCAGGAAATGCGCTCGGGCGAGCCTTCGAAGCCCGCGGCCGCCGGCAGCAGCAGCCCTTACTGAACGACTCGTATGAACACCGGGCGGTGATCACGCCTCGTTGAACTGGCAACCGCAGGATCGGGAGAACGCGAATGGATTTTGGCGCATCGATGTTTTTCACCGATTATTCGATGACCCCGGCCGAGCTCGGGCGGGCGCTCGAGGCGCGCGGCTTCGAGTCGGTCTGGGCGCCCGAGCACTCGCACATTCCATCCTCGCGCCTGTCGCAGCCGGCGTCGGGCGGCGAGCTTGGCAAGCAATATTATGATGTGATGGATCCGTTCGTGACCCTGACGGCGGCGGCAGCGGCGACCACGACGCTAAAGGTCGCGACCGGCGTATGCCTGGTGATCCAGCGCGACACGATCCAGACGGCCAAGCTGGTCGCGACGCTCGATCAGGTCTCGGGCGGGCGGTTTTTGTTCGGTATCGGCGGCGGCTGGAACCAGGAGGAGATGGCCGATCACGGCACCGTGTTCAAAACTCGATTCAAGCGGATGCGCGAGCAGATTGAGGCGATGAAGGCGATCTGGACCCAGTCCGAGCCCGAATATCACGGCGAGATTGTCGACTTTCCAAAGATGCGGACCTGGCCGAAGCCGCCGCAGAAACCGCATCCGCCGGTCATCGTCGGCGGCGCGTTCCCATACAGCGCGCGCCGCGCCATCCGCTATGGCGACGGCTGGGTTCCCAACGCCAGCCGGCCCAGCTATGCCGATGTGACCGAGTTCCTGCCGCAGTTCCGCCAGATGGCGGCCGATGCCGGACGCGATCCGGCTGCGATCCCGGTGTCGATATTCGGGGCGCCGGAAAACCTCGATCGGTTAAAGCGCTACAGTGATCAGGGCATCGCTCGCGCGGTCGTGACCCTGCCCTCGGCCAAGTCTGACGAGATCCTGCCGGTGCTCGACCGCTGGGCCGACCTGATCCGCCACACCCGGCACTGAGCGAAACCCGCGGCCAGGCGGATTTTGGCCACCTATCTGAAGCGGAGCCTACCCGATGCTGACGCTCGAACAAGCCTCCATCATTGTCGACAAGGCGCTGGAAAAGGGGCGCGAACTCGGGTTCAAGCCGCTGACCGTCGTGGTGCTCGATGGCGGCGGCCAATTGAAGGCGATGAAGCGTGAGGACGGATCGAGCTTGTTACGGCCCGAGATTGCCGGCGGCAAGGCTTGGGGCGCCTTGGGCATGGGCTTTGGCGGGCGCGAATTCGCCCGCCGAGCCGCCGCCAACCCGGTATTTATTCAAGCGCTGAGCGTCGCCTCCGGCGGCCGGGTGATCCCGGTTCCGGGCGGCGTGCTGATCTGCAACCAGGCGGGCGATATCTTGGGCGCCGTCGGGATCAGCGGCGACACGTCCGAGAATGATGAAACCTGCGCCGTCCACGGCATCGGCTGCGCCGGCCTCGTCGCCGACACCGGCGACCCCGCCTAGCCGATCACGCAGTGCGGCCCGGCCGGGCGCCTCTGACCGCGGCACGGCCCAACGTTATTGGCCAAAGATGCCCTTGAGCACGCCGACGGCGCCTTGGCCAACACTCTTGAGGTCCTGGCCGACACCTTCGAAGTTCTTGCCGACGCTGCCCCCGGCGGATTTGAGAATGGCGAGCGGTGATTGCGTCAGCATGGCGCTCAGATCGGGCTGGTAGCTCAGATTGTCCCAGGTCCCGCTGACCTGGATCGGCACGGCGATCCCCTCCCCGAGCTGCAGGCTCACCCTGTAGTTCACCATGCGCGTCCGCAAATCGACGATGCCGGCGCCGGTCAATGGGAGCGCGCCCAACTGCAGCCGCAGATCGTTGTTGCGCAACAAGCCGTCGGTGACCGCGCACGTTGCCGTCAAGCGTGCCGAAATTGGTGACGTTGCCGCCGCCGGCAGAGCTCTTCGCCGCGTCCGTGACGAGCGCCAGCGGACCGACCTGGTTGATCTGGCCGTGGGCGAGGAGGTGGAGCGCGCCCGTGACGTTGAGCGAGCTGATCAAGTCGCGCTCGATCTTTGCCGTACTCTGGGCGAGCGCCGGCAGATCGACCCCCTTGATCTGCCCGTTGGCGAGGCTGATCGCGCCCCTGCCGGAGAGCGTGTTGATCAAGTCGCGCGCAGCTCGTGCCGCGGCCGGTGACGGCGATGTCGAGATTGCCGGCGCCGCTAAGCCGATCAATTATCGATCGCCGCCTGCGCCAGCGGCGCGATCTGCACCTGGGTCAGAGCGACATTGAGCCCGATGGTCGGCACGACGCCGCTGCCGTCTACCGTCACCTTGCCATGGCCACTGCCTCGATAGAGCGACATCCGGCTCAGATCGGCGGTGAGCCGGCCGTCCTTGATGCGGATGCCGGCGTGCCGTCGCGCCGATCTGGAATTGGCGGTAGACGATGCCGCCGACCTTGAGGTCGAAATCGATATCGGCGAGCTTGAGCGCCGACAAATCGATGCGACGGACCGCTCCGGCCATTTTGCGCACGCCGCCGACGGCCCGGGCGCAGGGCTGCCCGCCGGCGCGCCGGCGGTGTGGCCGATGCCGTCTGCAGCGACAGGTAAGGGTTGAGGTCGAGCCTGTCGATATCGAGCGAGCCGATGACCGCGGGCCGCGCGCCGGCATTGTCGACCGATACCGAGCCCTTGGCCCTGATGGCGTCGAGCGAAATATCCGCATCCTTGAAGCTGGTCTTGGTCCCGGCGATCGCGACCGTGCCCTTGAGCGCGAACGGACCGAGGCCGTCGCCGCCCAGGCGATCGGCGATCCCACCCATTGCGCCAGCCGGCGCAGCGATGTGGTCTCGAGATCGATCGCGCCATCGAGCTTTAACGACGGCGAACCCGCGACCCGGCCCGCGAAATTGAGCGTGAGCGGCGCGGCGGCGAGCTTGATCCCGATCTGGCTCTCGGCCCCGTAGAGGAGATGCGCGCGGCTTGTCGATGTTGACGGCGAACGTCACTCTCTCGCCGTTCCAGACCGCCGAGCCGTCGCTGATAAGGGCGCTGCCGAGGCTGCGCAAGGACAAAGTCATGTTGATGCCAGTCGAGCCGCTCCGCCTTGCCGGTGCGCTGATCGAAATAGCTGATCTTGCCGCCGGAGAACTGAACTTTCCGGAGTGCGAGGCCGGAAATGCCGAACCCGCCGCCCACGGCTGCGGGCTGGGCATTGCTGCCCACCGGCGCGGCCGAGGGCGCCGCCGTCGGCCCGAACACCCAGTTGGGACGTCCCGCCTTGTCTACCTCGAGCGCGATCACCGGCCGGACCAGAACCAGCCGGTTCACCACGATCCGGCGGTGGAGCAGGGGCCACAGCTGCACCTGCAGCCGCAGCTCGCTTCAACGCCACCATGTCAGGTCGTGCGCGCGCCCGGCATATTGGCAACCGAGACATCGTTCGCCTCGAGCGCCAGCACCGGCAGCACCGAAAACCTCACCGGCCCGGCGATCTTGAGCTCGCGCCCCGTCGCCTGTTTGACCAGCGCGGCGACGCGCGCGCTATAGACCTCGACCGGGACAGCGAACGGAATGATCACCGCCGCGGCGACGAGGAGAACGACGAGCACCCCCAGGCCGACGAGCAGTTTCCGCATCGAGCGCCTCCGGGCGGCGACCAGCACCAGCGGACGCCGCCGCCTTCAGCTTATTTAAGCACTCCGACCCACAATAAAGTCGCGCCTTTATCCGCAACCTCCTCCACCAGCGCCGCCCCGACCGCGGCGATATCGGCCGATAATAATCCGCGCTCCGCCGCACCCACTCTGGCCCCGCAGGCGGGGAGAGGCATCGCGCGCGTTCACGTAAGAACAGGGTGCGTTCGTTAGGCACGCCGTCGGGAGGAAATGAGCGTCAGCCGTTGGACGATAGCAATGCAGTCTTGAGAGGCGGAATCTTTCAGGACTTCGCTTTCTTCGAAGATTTCGACTTGCCAGAACTGTTGAGGGCGACCGCTTGGCGAACGAGTGCCTTGAAGGCGGATTCGTCAACTTCTTCGCCTTCGTGGATGTCGATCGCACGGCGTACGTTGCCGTCCAGACTCGAGTTGAAGAGACGGGCCGGATCCATCAGAGACGCGCCCTTGACGAAGGTAAGCTTCACGACATTCTTGTAGGATTCGCCAGTGCAGATGATGCCGTCATGCGACCAAACCGGAGTGCCCATCCACTTCCACTCCTCGACGGCGTCCGGGTCTGCTTCCTTGATCAGCTTTCGCATTCTGCTGAGAGTTTCCCCGCGCCAGTCCCCGAGTTCGACGATTCTTTTCGAGATGAGCTCCGATGCCGACTGGCCTTGGCTCGCGCCCGAATTCTTCATGTTCTGATCCTAGAAGCTCCAGTCATGTTGGACTGCAACTGGAAATCTCAGGACTCCCCAAGGCGCCAGCGGCGGTTAGGCCGGGTGGGCCGCGTCCTTCGGCAGCAGCTCAGCGCGATAGGTCGGCCGCAGAATGTCGAGCTTCATCGGCACCGGCGTTCCTAGCCACAGCGCATTCTTGCTGTGGTCGTCGTAGGAGCTTTCGGTCAGCGGATGGACCAGCACGTCGAGGCCGTCGCGGTTCAGCATCAGCCACGGCACGATGTTCTGGAATTCCTCGTTCTTGAAGATCACGTTGAACTGCGAGATCGGGTGCGGGCCGGCCGGCGCGTCGCTGAACCCGCCGGGCTCGACCACGAATTTTCCGATGATCGTCTCGCGCAGCTTCGCGGCTTGGGGCTTGGTCTCGGCATTGTAATAGACGTGGGCGTGATAACCCCGGTTTTCGGTCATCTCTGGTTCTCCTGATGATGTTGCGTGATAGTGCAAAGGCAGCCGCCGAAGCTGACCCCTGTCACGCTTCGAGCTTTGCCGCGATCTTCTTGCCGATCTCGGTCCGCCACTCCTCGACCGGCTTGAACCCCTCGCGATCCTGGCAATAGGCCTCGGTCTCGCGGAACAGCTCGTCCTCGGGCTTGTCGAGGTCGATCTTGAAGCCCAAGGGCTGCGGCACGTACCACGGCGTGTCGCAGAACATCTCGATGCGGTTGCCCTCGGGATCCTGGAAATAGACCGACCAGGCATTGCCGTGGCAGATCGGGCTGATGCCCTCGCAGCCGGCGGCGCGGACCTTGCGGAACGCCTTTTGCACCTGGGCGAGGGTGCCGACATTGAACGACACCTGCTGCACCATCGGCACTTCGGCATCGGTGGTGCGGCCGCGCACCAGCACGACCTGGTGATGGTCGCTGGGGTTGCGCGAGAGAAAGGTAATGCGGCCGTCCTCGGCGCCGTCGCTGACCACGAAGCCGAGCACGTTACTGTAGAAGTCGATCATCTTCGGCACGTCATGCACATAAAGCCCGACATGGCTGAGGCGCGGCGCGGTGTCTTGCGGCATGGCTGGTTGCTCCCGATCGGGTTGTTCGTCGCTGCTATAAGATAGGATCGGCAGCCATCTATCAAATCGATAGATAATATGATATCCATTCACAGCATGGATATACGAGCGGTCGACCTCAACCTCTTAAAAGCCTTCGACGCGCTGACCAACGAGCGCGCCGTGACCCGCGCCGCCGGCCGGATCGGCCTGTCGCAGCCGGCGATGAGCCACGCATTGTCGCGGCTGCGCGACCTGTTCGCCGACGATCTATTCGTCCGCACCCCGAGCGGCATGGAGCCGACCGCCCGCGCCCGCGAGATCGCACCCTTGGTCGCCGCAGCGATCGAGCATATCGAGGCGGCGCTCAACCTCGGCATCGGTTTTGATCCGGCAAAGAGCGCGGGGATCTTCACCGCCGGCATGGCCGAATATGCCGAGGTGGCCTTGGTCGGGCGCCTCGCCGCGGCCTTTGCCGATCAGGCCGCCAGGGCGACCTTGCGCCTGACGCCATTGACCGGCGCCGACGCCGCCGAGCAGCTCGACCGCGGCGCGATCGATGTCGCCGTCGCCCATCTCAACACCTTGCCGGCGCATATCGAGTCGATCGCTGCTGCTGCGCGACCCGTTTGTCGTCGTTGCCCGCCGCGGCCATCCGATCGCCGGGCAACACCTGTCGCTCGAGGCCTACGCGGCGCTCAACCACATCCTGGTCTCGCCGCGCGGCGACACCAGCGGCGCGCTCGATCGTATTCTTGTGGATTTCGGCCTGCGCCGCCGCATCGCGCTGTTGGTCGCCACATATCTGGCATTGCCGGTGGCCCTCGCCGCATCCGATCTCGTCGCCACCGTGCCGAGCCGGACCGCGCGCCAGATCGCCGCCACCGCCGAAATCGAAATCATGCCGTTGCCGCTCGATTTCTCGATGACCGTGACGATGGCCTGGCACCGCCGCGCCGCGAGCGAGCCGGCGCAAGCCTGGTTCCGGGCGCTGCTGATCAAAGCGGCGAGCGATTGAGCGGGCGTCACCGAGCTTGCCCGTCGGATAGCCGAGTTAAACATCGCTTTTAACAGGAATAATCTGTTGGAGAGCGTCAACTGGACTTGGGGTCTGTCGCTCATCGCACTGACCATAACAATCCACGCGACGGGGGTGGTGCTGATGTCCTTCGTTGGGTTGGGGATCAGGGCACGGCTGGAGGCCCGGAAGCTTGGTTTACGTCAGGTGATCCCGCTTGTGATTGGCATCGTCGGAGCGACCGGACTGCTGCTGGCGGTGCTGCACGGGATAGAGGCCGCGATCTGGGCGGCGGCGTATGTGTGGCTCGGTGCGCTTAACTCGCCGAAAGACGCGATCCTCTATTCCGTCGAACTCGATGGCGACGCGAGGCGCATCGGGGCTAACGCTGGAACGGCACTGGCAGATGATGGGCGCGCTGGAGGCGGCCGACGGCATGCTGCTGTTCGGTATCAGCACGGCCTACATTTTTGCCGTGATGCAGGTGTACTGGCCGATGCTCTCCGGGCTTTTCGTGACCCGCCGTCATCCACGATGAAATTTGTGTGCGGCTCGAAAGATGCATAAAGGTGCATTCTCAGAGGCAAGGTGAAAGACGCATAATCTGTCTTACGTGAAAATCACCGTCGAACTGACCGCCGTCCCCCCACCCCTCCCCTTCCCCGTCAGAGGGGGAGGGGAGGGGTAGGCGGCGCGTGTGATGCGGCGGAGAGGGTCTAACGGCCACCCCGCATTGCTGCCGGGCGCGGCGGGGGCAGCCCCTTCCAACAGTGTGGCGAATGCTGACCCCTGCAGGCTGCCTCCGAGGCGACTGCCGCCGTTCAGTTCCGCTGCTCCGAAGCGACCTGCCAGAAGTCGATACGAGACTGGAGTGGGGTCGCGAGTGTGCCGCCCGGCGCAGTGAACCCGGCAATGACGGCATGGACCGAACGGCCGCCATTGCTGATCACAAAGGCGTTCGTTGTGACCCCGACCGTGGCGCCGAGATTGATCGTCATAAAGCCGGTGCAGTCCGGATTGACCGTATAGCTGCCGGTCTGCCCGGTTCTGAAAGCCGTCAAGCCCAGGTCCGTAGCACCATTGCCCGGGAAATCGGTCTGCTTGAAACCACCTTTGCCATCAAACGTACCGAGACCGACCACAACGCCTGGTCCCGGTGGTGAAGCCGCTACAGTAGTGAGAACGGCAAAGGCGTAATCGCCCTTGAGCGTTGCGTTCGAGCAGCCTAAATCATCGGTTCCTCCTGCCCAGGCCGCACCGCTCGATGCCAGCAAAGCGATCACGGTTGCGAACATTCCTTGCCAAAGCCAGCTTTTCACGTTGGACCTCCTTTCGTACCGGGAAGCGCTTGTGCGCCAGCCGAAAGGAGGATGAGCGGTTCCACTTCGCGGTGGGATAAAACCTGATAAATCCGGCTTAAGCGTTCTAAAGCGATATTCTCCAGTATGTTAGATAGCCCTGTTTAGCAACTTTTAGGGAAGCCGGTGACCGCTGGGTGAGGCGGTGTTAAGATCCATTATCCAATCCGCAGCGGCGGAGTTCCAGGGATGGATGCGCCCGCCTCGGACGACACGTTGCTGTTCGAGGGCTTTCGCCTCGATCGGCGGCGCGGGTGTCTCCTCAATCAGGACGAAGACGGCAGCTGGCGTCCCGTCGCGCTTGGCTCACGCGCGCTCGATGTCTTAGCCATCCTGGTCGAGCGGCAGGGCGCTCTGCTCTCGAAGGACGAGATCATGGCCGCCGCCTGGCCGGGCATCGTCGTTGAGGACAACAACCTGGCGGTTCAGATCTCGGCTTTGCGCCGCATCCTTGATCGTGGTCGTACCGACGGCAGCTGCATTCAAACCGTCCCGGGCCGCGGCTATCGGTTCATGGCGCCGGTAACGCAGTGTGAGGCCGAAACCCCGGCAACCAGAGCAGCATTCGCGCACCAAGGCGACGACGCGCGAGCGATCTTGGATGCGCGGGCGATCGGTTTCGGTGTCTCAGGCCTGCCGGAGCAGACCTCTGCCCCGCCGACACGCAGAAATCATCACTTCCGGCGGGGTGCAATCGCCGCCTTGATTAGCTTTCTGCTGCTACTCGTGGGGGCAGCGGGATGGTATTTGCACTTCCCCGGCTCCATAGACATTCACCCGCCGCCGCGGCTGTCGATTGTCGTGCTGCCGTTTGCCAGTCTCAGCAATGACCCTGACCAGCAATATTTTGCCGACGGGATCACCGAGGACCTGACGACCGATCTGTCGCGGATCGCTGACATGCTGGTGATCTCGCGCGACAGTGCGTTCACCTATAAGGACAAGCCGGTCAACGCGAAGCAGATCGGCCGCGAGCTGGGCGTGCGCTATGTGCTCGAAGGAAGTGTCCAGAGGTCGGGCAACCAGGTCCGCGTCAATGCTCAGTTGATCGACGCCGAGGCCGACGCTCATTTGTGGGCGGAGCGGTTCGACCGCGACATGGGCGATCTCCTCGCCCTGCAAAACGAGATCACTGGCCGGATCGCGAACACGCTCAACCTCGAGCTGATCGCCGCGGAGGCCGCCCGCCCGATCGAGCGTCCCGATACGCTGGATTACATTTTTCGCGGACGCGCCCTGTATTTCGGGAAATCGCCGTCGCGTGAAAGTTATGCGGAGGCGGTTAGCCTATTCGAGCACGCGTTGGCGCTCGATCCGAAATCCGTCGAGGCGCAGACACGGTTGGCGGACGCACTCGTGGATCGCGTGCTCGATGGAGAGAGCACCTCGGCTGCGGCCGACATTGAACGCGCGAACGGGTTGGTCGGGCAAGCCCTGGCGGCGTCGCCCCGCAGCCTGTTTGCGCATCACGTCAAAGGCAATGTGCTGCGCGCTCAGAACCGATACGAGGAGGCCATTCCCGAATACGAGACGGTGCTCGCGTCCAATCCCAACGCGGTCGGCGCATTAGGTAACATCGGGCAGTGTAAATTCTTCACCGGGTCAATAGAGGAGCCGCTCCCCCTCGTGGAGCGAGCCATCCGCCTCAGTCCTCGCGATCCGTACATCTACTTTTGGTATCTCCAGATCGGGCGCGCGCGTTTGCTGCAATCGCGTACGGACGAAGCGATCCTCTGGCTCGAAAAGGCGCGCAGCGCCAATCCGGCACACCCACCAACTCACGCCTTCCTCGCTTCCGCCTATGCCCTCAAGGGCGAGAGCGAACGCGCCGCCACCGAACTCGCCGAAGCCCGCAGGTTGAGCGGTGACGATCGCTATTCGAGCATCGCCCACTTGCAGGCCGTCGGATATTTCGGAGTGCCGAAGGTTCGCGCCTTGTTCGAAGCCACTTATTTCGTCGGCCTGCGCAAGGCCGGGATGCCGGAGAACTGATCGCCGCGGCTCGACCTCAGCCCGCGCGACAAGATGCTCGACCTCCAGGGATCTGGTACTGGGGATGAAACTGGGCGGGTACTCGTGGATAAAATCAAACGCTTGGTACCCATGCCAGCCGTGTCGCTCACGGCCCGATGAGGTCGATCGAGCTAATGATTAGATTGGCAGGAGCCTTGCCTTCAGCCACAGGAAGAGGGGAACCCTGCTCCAGCGCTCCATATGGCCGCCTTTGTCACCCGTGTCCGGAATGGGCTCGCGCAGCGACGTGACCGCCAACTCCGCGCATTCGAGCGCGGTCATATAGCTTTCCAGGGGCTGTGACCAGCCGGCGAAATGCATTTGTAACCCATTGCGCACCTCAGTGCCCTCAAAGCGATCCCGACCGAAATAGGATCTCTGGAGGACGAATGGAGCGTTGGCTTCCGGACCGGCGAAGTGCCCGCGATCCGCGAAGGGGTGCACAATCGAAATAACAAGGGTTCCCGAGGGACGCAGTACCCGCCTGACCTCCTTCAACGCTGCCGGAACATCCTCGACATCCATCAGCACATGTAGGCGACGACAAGATCGAAGCTGCAATTCTTGAAGGGCAGATCAGCGACCGCCGCGATCTTGTACGCGTCGGCTGATCCAGCTCGTTCGGCGGCCGACATGAGCTGCTCCACCGGATCGGCCGCGGTGACCCGATAGCCGCATTCCTTCAGAACGCGCGAGACGCGCCCCTCACCACATCCCACGTCGAGAGCCTCGCCAGCGCCTTGTCCGATGAAGGCAAGCAACGACGCTCGGTACGCCCAAAATTCATCATGGTTTGGGGTACGCGCCCATGCCGTCCACTCGGCCGCAATCCGAGACCAATGCTCAATGTCCATGTCCTTGCCCGACATCGGCACCCCTCCCAAGCCAACGTTTCCGCATGAAACGTTTCGCAGCTTCGTGCAACTTCTCTGCGCGCCTCTCCCCCCGGTTGAGACCCGCGCACAGCCGTGAACGGACCAACTCATCTTATCTTGCACCGGAAGGTTCGCAGCGCGGACGACATATTGCCGCAATCGCATGGTATGTCCTCGCCCGAAGAAGTTTCTGCCGAGGGGTGGGTCAGGACCGGCTTGAGAAAATCTCGGTTAGCGTCCTTGGTGGTGGTGGAAATTCGAGGGTGAGCGCGCGCCGGGCGCAATGCCCGATTACATGGAGCCCGGCGCGCGCGTGAGCGACGGGTGGTCACCGGGGAGGGTCGGCTAAGGTGGCGTTGTAACACCCATCCCAAGCCTACCGAGGACCCGATGACCGATGAGAGAATGGCGCTGGCCGAGCTGCTGCAGAAGAGCGGCGATGGCGATTTTCTGCGAGCCGTGGCGGAGGCGGTACTGCAAATTCTGATGGAAGCCGATGTCGAAGGCGTGATCGGCGCCGGGCGGCACGAACGCTCCGCCGAGCGGCTCAATTACCGCAATGGCTATCGCGAGCGCAGCCTCGACACCCGGCTCGGCTCGCTTCAGCTGAGGATCCCCAAGCTACGCCAGGGCTCGTATTTCCCGCCCTTTCTGGAGCCGCGCAAGACCGCCGAGAAGGCGCTGGTCACGGTGATCCAGGAGGCTTGGATCGGCGGCGTCTCGACCCGGCGGGTCGACGAGCTGGTCCAGGCGATGGGGCTGTCCGGTATTTCGAAGAGCCAGGTCTCCAAGCTGTGCAAGGACATTGATGAACGAGTCAACGCTTTCCTCGACCGGCCGATCGACGGCGAATGGCCGTATTTGTGGCTCGACGCCACCTACCTCAAAGTCCGCGACGGCGGCCGCATCGTCTCGGTCGCCGCGATAATCGCGGTGGCGGTCACGACCGAAGGCCGGCGCGAGATCATCGGCCTTGGCATCGGTCCTTCGGAGGCCGAGCCGTTCTGGTCGGCTTTCCTCAAGGGCCTGGTCAAACGCGGTCTCAAGGGCATCAAGCTGGTGATCTCCGACGCTCATGACGGCCTGCGCCACGCGATCACTCGCGTGCTCGGAGCGACCTGGCAAAGGTGCCGCGTTCATTGGATGCGCAATGCCTTGGCGCACGTACCCAAAGGCCAGCACACCATGGTCGCCGCCGCGATCCGCCAGGCCTTTCTGCAAGCCGATGCCGAGGCCGCGCATCAGACCTGGCGCCATGTTGCCGATCAGCTGCGGCCGCGCTGGCCCAAGCTCGCCGCGCTGATGGACGACAGCGAGCACGATGTGCTGGCCTACATCACCTTCCCGGCCCAGCATCGCACCAAGCTGCATTCGACAAATCCGTTGGAGCGGCTGAATAAGGAAGTGAAACGGCGCGCTGATGTCGTCGGCATCTTCCCCAATGAGGCCAGCATCACTCGGCTGATCGGCGCCGTCCTGCTCGAGCAGAACGATGAGTGGCTACTCCAGTGCCGTTACATGCAGATCGAGGGAATGGCTGAGCTGACGCTGCCGCTAATCGACGCCGATCCGGCCAAACTTCCACCACTGGCCGCCTGACCGATGGCCACCTCAAACTCCGCTCCGATTTACACCTCCTTGACGGACACGACCAAATCTCGCGCGCTCGGGCTCAAGCACGCTTTGCCCGGACTTGATCCGGGCATCCACGTCTTCTTGTCGGCCGCCTAGCCGCGGAAGCCGGTCGAAGCCGTTGGCTTGCAAACCCCGATCAAGGGGCGACGCGATCGGTTCGTTTCTCAACCCAAAAAGGCTGCTCGCATTTTGCTGGAGCGGAGATGTTTTTCTCGATTTGTTGCTGTCGTGCTCGGCCATGCTGGGCCGATTCCCGGGCCCGACGGCTGTTCCCGATAATTCCCGGTTCGGCGGAATTAATTCCCGTTTAGGCAGCTCCAAATTCCCGTTTACATCGCGACGGGAATTCTCCCGCAACGGATTGATTCATCGCGGTATTTTGGCGGACGAATGGCGGTTTTGCGGCTCGAATCGACAAATTCCCGGTATTATGTAGCAAGCGCCACCACAACCATATTTAGAACTGGCGACCGCCATCCTACCATATACGGATGGCTGATCCGCATGTTATTTCCGCACTCCGGGCGAAGCGAGCCGAGGTTGCCGGCGTCGTCGAAAAGCTAGAACGTCGCCTAGAGCAGCATCGCGCCGACTTGGTGCATCTCGACAGCGTTCTGCGGCTGTTGCAGCCCGATCATGACCCGTCAGAGATCAAGCCCAAGCGAGCCTACATCCGCCGCACCCGGTATTTCGCGAAAAGTGAATTGCCACGGCTATGCCTCGCCGCGCTCCGAGAGGCTAAGGGCTTGCTACCGACAGACCAGATTGCCGCAGTGGTGATCGCAACCAAGGGTTTCGATGTCGGCGACGCAACCTTACGGACGGCTATACGGGATCAAGTGATCGCCACCCTGCGACCGATGCGCAAGCGCGGGTTAGTCGAGCAAATCGGGTTAGGGCGCGGTGTGCGGTGGAAATTGGCGAGCGAGGCTTAGTAGCCCCGCCCGCCTTCCGCTATCCTAGGCGGTGCCAACCAGCTTAGGAGCGGAATCGTGAGCGATGATCGCGAATTGATCCAAACTGTTTGCTCTCACTGCGGAAATGAGTCGGAGCATGAGGTTAGATGGCTCAAAGCGCGGCTCGGACGAACTGATTTCATTTGTCGTAGTTGCGGGGCGGCAGTCAAATACGACGCGAAACAGTTTGAGCTTGTTGTCCGCGCAAAACGCACGGGCCTTAGCTACAAGCTCAGGATCAACTGATCCGCCATCAAACAAATCAGCCAATTCATGCACTGCTAAATCAAATTCTTGGCGCGGATCGTAGGCCATTACGTCTGCGCTCGCTGCCAATAACCGCAGAAATCGACGCTTGGCCGGTTCGTCATAGCGAGCGCCACGACGCGGTCGACTTGTGCGCCGTTCGGCTCGCGACGGTGATCCTCGCGCCATGCGGCTTCCTGTGCGAAGCGGACCAGATAAGGGCCGGCGACATGGTGGTGGTGGCCGATTTCGCCGCGCCGCATCCGACTAAAGAAGCCTTCCGCATTATTGGTGTGCGTCTGCGCTTCGTCTTGTAAGCTATAGGCTTCCTGATGGTTGATCCGATGCAGCGTGTAACGGGCGTGCAACTCGTTCCACGAACCAGCCTCATCGGCATATAACTCGGTCTGTGGCGCGACGCGGTTGCGGATAAAGGTGAGAGCGTCCGCCTCGTTTCGAAACACACCCGGCAGTGTCTTGCCGTCGCGCTCTCGGATCACGACCACGACCTTGCGCTTGCCGGTCTGATTCATCCGCAGGCGACGATCGCGCCGATTCTCGCGATGGTTCGCCGGCTTGACGTAGCCGCCGAAATAACCGCCATCAACTTCTGCCTTGCGGCCTGGCCCGCCGACCCGAGCGCCTCGGCTCTCCGCTGCCATTGCTTCCCGCATCTTGTGCGCCAAAACAAAACTCGTTTTGTACTGTACGCCAAGGTCTCGGGAAAGGGCAAGCATAGACTTGCCTTTGACCTCGTTGCAAAAGATGGCAATCGCCATCAGGTAAGCTCGCAGCGGCATCTTGTGGAACGCGAACAGCGTGCCGGACGTAACGCTGAAATCTTTGCGGCAGGCTTTGCAGCGCCAGCGGGGCGCACCGTTCGGGCGGCGGCAGGCATAGACCGTAAGGCAACCGCAGTGCGGGCAATAGGCGTCGCCGTTGTTGTCCGACCAGCGGAGCCGGACGAAGACCCTCTCGGCTTCCTCATCCGACATGAGCGCTACGGACGCTAGCGTGAGCGTCTTTGCGGCTGCGGTGAGGAGGAAGTGCTGAGTCATAGTTTGCGTATCCGCCAACATATTCGCGGATACGGCATGGCTTGTCAATCACAATGTTTGCGGATACGCTATCTTTCATGGCGGTTCCGCAAACATCGGGCGCGTATAATGAACATGAAAGACGTTGAGCGGGAGTGGGCGGAACGAGCGCAGCGCTTCGTCAAGGCTGAATTAAAGCGGGCCGATCTAACCTATGAGGAATTGGCGCAACGGCTCCGCAACATGGGACTTCAGGAAACGAAGGTGTCGATTGCCAGCAAGCTGAGCCGAGCCGGTTTCTCTGCATCATTTTTTCTGGCTGTGATGAAGGCGATCGGCAGAGAGAATGTAAATCTCGCCGACTTCTAAAATTCTCATGCGGTTTCTACATTCCGAGTACCGGCGCCAGCACGAACAACGCGCCCAACATCGGCAACACGCTCAACAGCACAAAGAAAATGTAACCGCCATTCTCGCCGTAACGACATCGATAGACCGCGTGGCGACTCAGCAACAAACTTATCGTTGCGAGCAAAATGGCAGAGAGAATGCGCGTCGCCTTCGCGAATGGCTTACTATCATAGCTCTCGTCATTACTGCTACCGTCGGCGGCTACGGTATTTGGCGCACTCACAGAGATACCGTTACGGCTATTCGCGACGCCAGACTCGCCGCCAGCCAACAACACGCCGACACGTTGACAAGCAATGAGATCAGTAGAGAAGCCTTCGAAGCCGTGCAACGCGCTTATGTTATCGTAACTGACCTTATTAGATCCGATGCGACCTACGAAGACAGCGTCGAATGGAGATATACCCCATTGATAGTAAATGTTGGAGGAACCCAAACCAGAGACCTTTCGGTCATTGAAATAAGCCCTAAAAATATGCAATTGATTGCAATTACCAACTTCATCAAGCCATTGACTAGCATTGAACGGCGAGAAATGTGTATAGCCGATAAGCTTGGAGTCCCACCAGATCCAGATATGTTCTTCCGATCCGATCAACTTCGCGATCATATTTCTATAAGGATTATGCATTTTATAGTCGGGCCAAAGCAGCCAATCAAAATCCCCACACAAGAAACATTGACCAATAACGGAATTGTTGCACAAAAACATAATGGATTTATTGATGTGCCGAATGTTAGGTCCCCATATTTTTTTGGACAAATCGTTTATAATGACGTGTTTGCGCATACTCCAATCCATGTCACCAAATACTGTTTCAATTTTGAAGGGATTCAAGCGCCAAGCGCCAATAATGCTGGCGGTTTCCTTGTCGGGTATTGCCGACACTGGAACTGCGCTGACGACGAATGCGAATCCGACGAGACACGATACAGACAGGAGGCCACAAAAGTTGCCAGCCAATGTCCTTAGCGCGCGCACGGCGCGCCTCCCTACCTAACCGACCTCCCGTCTATGTGGTAATTTAGCAACAGATCGCTTGTGGCGTTTGCTACATAATACCGCAAATTCCCGGTTATTTTCCCAATTCACGGGAATTTGCCGCCGCCGCAGCAGTGGCGTCATCCGGTGGTGTGCTTGCGGATGAAGGCTCTTCATGCGGTCGATCGCGCGGGCGGCGTAGGGGGCGTCGGGCTTGCCGGTCATAAAGCCGTGATTGGCGCCCTCGTAGAGCTGCAGCTCGACCTCGCCGCCGGCCTTGCGCCACGAATCGGCGAAGTGGCGCATCAGTTCGACCGGGACCCATTCATCCTTGTCGCCGCCAAAGACCAGGGCCGGCGGCAGGTGGACCTGTTCGCCGCGATCGAGGATCCGCGGCGGGTTGCCCTCTTCCATCGTCGCCGCGTCGCCCCAGAAATTGTGGTGGTTGTCGAGCAGCTCGGCGTTGCCGGCCTTTTTGGCCAGCTCGTAGCGCAGCAGCGGGTCGAGCACCCCCCAGCCCGAAATGACAAAGGCGAGCTTGGCGTCGGCGGCCGGGGCGTCGGCCAGCCACAGCCCCGCATAGCGCGGGTCGTCGGGCCGCATCGCCGCCAGCAATACCTGATGCCCGCCGCTCGACGTGCCAAAGCTGCCGACCCAGTCGGCGCGGCTGCTGGTATTCGCCGGCATGCGCCTTCAGCCACCGGGCGCCGAGATTGATGTCGGCGAGCGAGGCGGGGTAGGGGGCCTCGGGCGGCATGCGGAAATCGATCGAGGCGACGAGGATGCCGCCTTCGGCCAACGCCTTGGCGATGAAATCATTGTCGGTGCGGTCCTTGTTGACCCAGGCGCCGCCATGGACCTGCAGCACCGCCGGGAACGGCCCGGCCCCGCTTGGCCGGTAGAGCCGCGCCAGCATCGAGCGGCCGCCCTGGCGCTGGTATTCGACATCTTCGATTCGAACATCGTGGCGGATGGCGGCATCGATGGTCATCGGCATTTGCGGCTCCTCGCATTCGTGGTCAGGGTGCATCCTAACGGATCGGCCGCGCGCGCAAATCTACCGGTCAGCGGCGCAGTCGCTCGAGCGCCATCTGCGCCATCGGATCGCCCTGGTGCAGCCGCAGTATCTGGCGCTCGAGTTGCGCCCTTCAGCGCTGCAGCCTCAGGAAACCCGCGATCGGTCCAGAACCGCTTTGCCGGGTCGAAAAATCCGACCGTGTCGAGAAAGGCGACCGTGAAATAATAGCTCTCGGGCAGTGATTCGCCGACCGCGCGCGCCACCACGGCGCCGTCCGCGCGCGATCGCCGTCTCGAGACACCACGACAGCAGCCGGTCGATCTCGTGTTGCGCGCGCCGACGCTGATCGGCGCGCATCTCGATCCCAGCCGAGCTGGAACAGCACCGCGACGTCATAATTGTTGTGGCTGGTGATGCCCTCGTCGTCGAGCCAGCCATTGGGGTAGCGGTCGTCGCGGATCTTTAGCAGCGTGTCGATCAGCTGCGGCCAGTGGCCGATCCGGCCTTCGAGATAGCGGGCCATGTGAAAGGTCAGGCTGAGATCGGCGGTGCGCCATCGCTGTCCGGCGATCTCGTAATCCGCGCCAAAGAAGCCGGTCGTCGGATCCTGCCAGCGCGCGACAAAGCGCCGGATCACGGTATCGAGCCCCGGGCGCCATGGATAGCCCGGCGGTCGGCGGCGCAGGATCAGCCGGACGAGGTCGGCGGTCGCGAAGTTCAGCTCCTTGCGGCGATCGACGCCGTCCTCGGCGAGGCGCGAGACGACGAGGCTGTCGAGATAATCCTCCAGACGGCCCGGATCGTTGACGCGGTCGAGAAAGCGGCGGCGCTCGACCGCTTCCGGTGAAGTCGTCGGCGAGCATACGGTCGACCGAGGCGTCGAGCTTCAGAAACCACACCTCGGTGCCCGCGCCGAAACTGCCATCCTCGTCCGGGAGCAGACCACTCGGCGGTTCCGCCAGGGCGGCCAGGGCGCGCAGCCGGTCGAGCGCCGCGGCGGCCGCCACGGCGTCGCCGGTATATTGCAGCCGCCAATGAATCTCGCCCATCGCTTGGCGCAGCAACGAGGTATCGCGCCCGGCGGCCTCGTCGCGGTCGAGCCGCGCTTCGAGCGCGCGGATCTCGGGTTCCGCTGCACGGCCCAATTCGGCCATCTCCGGAAAGTGGGCGGCGATCACATCCTGCGGGTTCCAACCAGCGGGCGCCGGGAGGATGTTGGCCGAATAACCCAGATTATCCCTCGGCCGGCGGCATCGCGGGCTAGCCGGCAGACTCTCGCATCGGCCTTCGCTGGCCAGCCGCTCTGGTTGCAGCAGCGAGCCGAAGGCGGTCACGCATAACAGCCCGGCAAATGCGATGACGATCGCCAGCGTAAGCGGGCTTCCGCTCCGCCCGAGCGATAGCGCGGCCGTGCAGCCAGCGGCTCCGATCATCTGGATAAAGCTGCCGAGACCCGAGGCGGCGCCGACGATCCGGGAATTGACCCCGAGACTGCCGGCGGCGGCGTTGGGGGTGATCAGCCCGCTGCCGCAGCACACGAAGATCATCGGCCCGATCGACGATGAAGGGGCCGGTCAAGTGCAGCACCGCCAGCGCTCACCATGACCAAACCGGCCGGGATCAGCACCGTCGCGCCGATCGTGATCAGGCCGTTGACGCCGAGGCGGACCGGTCAAGCGATTCGACACAAAGCTGCCGACGAGAAAGCCCAGCGGCGGCAGTGCGGCGTAATAGCCGTATTGCGCGGGGCTGACGCCGAAGCTGCCGATCAGCACCGCCGGGGCGCCGGCGGCGAAGATGTGAAAACCGGCATGGGCGCCGGCGGCGGCAAGTGCATAGCCGAGAAACCGGCGGGTGCCGATCAAGGTGCGATAGCTCGCCAGCATCCGCTGGCCGTTGCCGCGATGCAGTCGACGCCGCGCCGCGGTCGGGGACGAAGCGGATCACCAGCACCATGGCGAAGCACGGCGAGCACCGCGACGGCGGCGAAATTGGCGCGCCAGCCGAACCACATCTGCAGATAGCCTCCGACGCACCGGGGCGCCCACCTGCATCAAGGTGGCGGCGATCCCGCGCCCGGCGATGACCTGAGCGGCCGCCGCAGGGCCCCATATATCGCGGGTGACGGCGCGGCCGACGACCATCCCGGCGCAGGCGCCGATCCCTTGCAGAACCCGCGCCGCTATCAGGAAATCGATGCTCGGGCTGGCGGCGCAGGCAAGGCTGCTGACGGCGCTCAAGGCCAGACCGTAAAGCACGGTCCGCCGCCGACCGAAGCGATCCGACAACGGCCCCAACACCAACATGCTGATCGCGAAAGCCAGCAGATAGCCGACAAAAGTGAACTGCACCCGGGCGATCGAGGTGTCGAGGGCGCGGGCGATCGCCGGTATCGACGGTACGTAAATGGTCGAGGCTACGATCCCCACCGAGAAGGATAAGGTCAGGCTCAGCAGCACTCCCCTGCGACGGAGGGTGGTAAATCCATCTGCCGCGAGGGAAGGGGGGTTCCAAAGTTCAGCCATGATCGCGTCTCGGCCCCGAATCTTGCTGAGCATACCCCAATTTAGATTTTCGCAGCCGTGCCGGCGAACCCCGTCCGGCGGTATGCAGGCCACGGGTTCGGCAGCCGCGCCGCGGCAGCCCGGTCAGTCGCACTGGGCGGCGGGCGAGCCAATGGTCGAGCGGGCGCAACCGGCAAGTGCAAGTTCGGTTCCGTCGCAATCGGGCAGCAACAGCACGCTCAGGCGGCGTGTCCCCGCCGGCCAGGCGATCTGCAGCCGCTGGATAGGCGCGCCGGCGGCGCGCTTGCCGGCGTGATCTTCACGGCGCGGGCAATTCGGAAACCAGGGTGCCGTCGCCGGTCGGCCCGGCCATGCAGCTCGTGCGCCGGGCCGCACGCGAACGAACGCGGCGGCGGCGGCGGGGCCAGCTCGAAGCGGGCGCCCGCCGGTTCCAGGATGCGGGCGACGAACCGGTCGCTGCCCATACGGAAGCGGGCGAGCGATCCAGCCAGTTGCACCGGCTCGGCGCTGGTATGGATCGCCCAGACCACGTCGCTGCAGCTGTCGGGATCGACCTCGTCCTGGATCACCACCTGTCGGCCGATCAGTGCGGCGCCGCGCCGAACCGTGCCCGCCGGCTTGTCGTAGGCCGCCGACAGATCGAGGACCACCCATTTGCAGTCGCCCTCGACGCAACTACCGATAATTCTCGCGGGCGCGTTCGGCACCTGGTCGCGCCCGCCGATCGTCAGCGTGTTGTGCCCCGCGGCCTGCGAGCGATAGTACTGCCAGCGCGGCCCCGACCGGGTGTCGCTGCCGTGGTCGAAATAGCCGGGCAGATCATAATCGTCCGAGCCGAGATCGATGATCCAGCGATGTCGCGCGCCATCGAGGATGAACGTGCCGGCGTCGGCCTGGGCGTGCAGCATCACATCCTCGGGCCGCGGCGCGCCGCTTCCGATCGGAGCGGAGACATTCCCGCCCTTGATCGCCAGATAGACCGGCCGCGCCGCTGGTTCGCGGCGACCAGGTATTGCGAAAGCAGGCGAGATCGGCGCTGCGAAAGACCTTGCCGGTGGGCAGGCCGAGGGTCATCGGGCAGGCTCTTGCCGGTCTCGGCCAAATCGTCGTAAAGGGTAGATGCCAGCCATCCGGCTCCGCCGAGCAGCCAGCCATCGATCGGCCGGCCAAAGCGATGCGCGAGCCATGCGAGCGGCGACACATCGAAGCGCGGTTCCGAATCCCCAAAATTGAAGGCCGCCCCAAACGGTCCCACCGCGTGCAGGACCAAGTCGCCAGTCTGGGCGAAGCCGGGACGATCGGCAAGACCAAAGCTGTCGCCGAACGTGCTCTCCAGCGCCGCGACCATCAGACCGGCATAACGCATCGCCAGGGACCAATAGCTGAGGCCTTCGCGCCAGGCCCCGTCCGGCGCCAAGCCCGCGAACACGTTCCACGCCGAAGCAAGGCTGCGGTGAACCAGGCGCGCCGATAGCTCGCGGTAACGGTGCAAGACCGCCAGTGCGGCAATCGTGATCGCCGAATTCGATACCAGGGTGCAATTGTCGCGCCGCTTCGGCCACAGCAGCGAGGGATCGGCATAAGCCGCATAGCGCCGGCTCGAGCACGTTGCGCAGAATCGCGTTCTCGATCGCCCGCCGTTCCCGCGGCGCGAGCTTGTCGTATAGCCAGTCGTAGGCGAGAGCAACGGCGACGGCGATTTCGCCACAATCGAGAAATGATCGGATCACCGGCCGCTCGCTTCCAGCTCGCAGCGGCGACAAATTCGGCGAGCGCGCTACGGGTCGCCGCCAGCGCGGCATCCGCCGAGGAGCCCTTGGCGGTCAGAGCGAGAAACGCGATGTTGATCAGGCGCCGAGCTCGCCGTTTGAGCGCCGCGCGCGGTTCCTGTGCCGCTGCCGGCGGAATCTCCGCCAGCACTTGGGCTGACGCGCGCCTGCAACTGCGGGTTAACCGCGGCAGAGCGGCGAATGCCGGGCAACGCGCCACGGCGAAACAGCAGATAGGGATGGCGCGCGCGTGAATTGCCCAATCGCGATCTCGGCGCGGGCAAGATCCGGGCCGTCGGCCGCTTCGCGTTGAAGCGATCGCGCGTTGTCAAAAGGCAATTAAATCCCCGAGCGCCGATATGGCAATTTGTTACACGTTCTTACAAATGGTTACACTCTGCAACCCTGTTTCTGACGTCTAGGGCGGTTTTGCGGCTGCCGAGGTCGAGGCTTACTCTCGTCACGAGAGATTAATTTTATCTTTCTCGGCTCCCGAGTGCCCCGTGCATACAAACGTTCCGCAATCACGCCTGGGCGAGAAGTTTTGCCAAAAAATCCTCCTTCCAGGCAGCGAGGTTGAATTTTCCGCGCAGCGAGACGTTCGAACGGTCCTTGTGCATCAGGTTGAGAGCCATATGCCGCAGGATGGCGAGGTTGTAGGGGCTGTTGTCCATGCGGCTTCGCCCCTGGTCCTCGTTCATGACAACGTTTAATACCCAGTGCAAGCGGTTCTCGACCCCCCAATGCGAACGCACGACCTGACCCAAGCGCTCGGGCGACAGCGCCGTGCTTAGCAGGTAATAGGCGCTCTCCTTTGTGGTTTTCGGCGCCGCCTTCCCGGTTGTTGCGCGAGTTCGAACGACCCTGCCGACGGCAGCCAGACCGGGCCACTGGTGCCGCGTCTGCAGCCGGGCGATGTCGATCGAGACTAGGCTGACGCGCTGCTCGATCCGGCCGTGATCGTTGTCGAGCGTCGACATGGGTGACGGCCGTCTCGTGCTCCGGAGCAGCGAAGAATCGGACGACATCGGCGTGCAGCGCATGGTGGTTGCCCTTGAGCGCCAGAACATAGTCGCCACCCTGGCCGATGATCCGGCGAAGCAATGTCGCGCTGACAATTGAGTGCGTCTGTGGTGACGATCCTGCCCTGCAACGCCAACATCTCCAACAGCTTGACGACTGCGGTGCTCTCTTTGGTCTTGGCTGTCGTGGCGATCTGGGCAAGCACCAAGCGCGTGTCGCAGCACCAGGCGCTGATCATATGCAAAGCCGAACCGCGATGGGCAGGGTCGAGCGGCCTGCGCAAGACCTTGCCGTCGATGGCGATGACCCCGGTTGAGGTTTCGCTGAAGCGCGCCAGTGAATCGCTGAAAACACGCACGGAACTGGTCGGGATCGAGCTGGCGAAACACGCGGCTGAAGGTGTCGTGGCTCGGGACCCCGTTCTTCAGCTGCAGAAAGTTGCCGAGGAATTCCTGCTTGGCCTCGGCAAATACGGCCATGTCGACCGCGGTCTGGCCGCCGGACAGGACGGCGCACAGCGCGATCATCAAAATCTCCCAAAGGTCGTGCCGTCTGGCGTTGACCCGCGCGGGTCCTTCAGCGCGGCAAAGCAGTCGTCGAACCCCTGCATCGCCCCCTCCGCCGCACTGCCACGCGGCAGCGCGGAGCGAGTCGGGAGCGCCGTGACAAAAGCGGTGCGGCGATTCAGAGGATCGGGGCTAGCCTCCGAGGCCGGTGCCTCGATCAGTCGAGCGTCTCCAGCGCAAGTGACAAGGGTGTTGCCGATGGCATCGGCAGGACGCCGTACGGACGATAACGAGTGACGGTCGGTGTGGGGTCTTGATTCGAGCCGATCTTGTTTTCGAATTGGAGTAATGCGCATCAACATTTTCCGATGTTGGTTTTGTCTCCCCGAGCGAGAGTTTTCTGCGTGTGGTCAGCAAACCGTCGCCGATTGCGTCACCAGTCCGTCAAAAATGAATTCGACTTTGATTTAACGTAATCTTATCGAAACGCAGCCGACGATTGACGGCTAGGGTCGTCCCGAAGACCGTTCAAAAGTTGAGCGAGGCTTGCATTTCACCCGTGTTTCGGGCCGAGACGACAAATCGGGTCTCTCACGATCATTTGCCCAAATGAGGTGTGGGAAAGTCGCTGCATTCGAAATCATTGGTTAACAATTTGTCACGAAGATGTCGTTTGATGGCGTCTGGGACGCCTTTTTGACGCAGGTTGCGATAGTCGCGTTCCAAAGAATGCCAACGACAGTCGTCGCCCGACGCCCGTGCGCCCAACCGCGCTGACCTGAGGCGACCCAAATGGGGGTAATGCTTCGATGCTAATTAGAAACCTCGCCCTGACGGCGACCGGCGGCGCGAGTATCTCGTCGGCCACCGTCGTCTGGGAGGATCGGAACTTTCCCGATCAGGTGCTGACGTTTGAAATTGAGGACGATGCTTTCGATACGGATGAAGCCGACGATCGCCCGGAGCGAGGCGACCGGCCCAGCGCCGATGCGTTTCTCGCTGCTTGCTTCCCCCTCGCCGCCATTCACGGCGAAGCGAGAGTGCGGATCGAAGGCCATCCCTGCCCGATGCTGATCGAGGGTCTGCGGACCGTGCACGCGTGGTGGACGAGTTGGGGAGGAATGCTCACCCCCGCACCGGAGGTCGAAACTATTCCCCGAGGCCGCGGCTGGATCCCCGTTGGTCCGCGGCGCGCCGTCGCGTTTCTGTCGGGGGGCGTCGACGGGCTTCACATGCTGATGCGCAATCGGCGCCTCTACCGAAAGGACGACCCCGCCTACATCCGCGACGCTCTGTTCATCCACGGGATCGACATCGGAAAACGGGCACGCGATCCCGAGGACGAGCGCTTTCGGATGGCGCTCCGGCGCCTCGATCCGGTGGCCGTGGAGACCGGGATCCGGATCATCCCATGCCGCACTAATCTTCGCCACTTGCCGTCGCAGCCCGGCTTCTTCGAGCATCGCCACAGTGGAGCCGCGTTGGCCGCAGTCGGGCATGCCGCGTTGGCTGGGTCGGCCTTTCTGTTCATTAGCGGCACCTACTCGGTGGACACACCGGTGCCATGGGGATCGCACCCCGCCGTCGATGGTTTGTTGTCGAGCCAGCGCGTGACCGTCATTCACGACGGCTCGCGCTTCTCCCGCCTCCAGAAGGTGCGCGATATCGCCAGCTGGCCTGCGGCGCTCGCGGCCTTGCGACCGTGCCCTGCAAAGCCCGCGGGTCAGGCCAATTGCGGGCAGTGCGAGAAGTGCTTGCGCACCAGGCTCGAACTGCTTGCGGCCGGCGTCGAGGAGACCGGAGCGTTCGGCCGGAGTTTCACGCCGATCGAGCTTTGGGAAGATGCAACTCCTTCGGATGTCGGCGACCGCGCCATCTTCTACGAGGACTTATTGCCAGCGTTGAGAAGTCGTGGATACGACACTCTCTGTCGCGTGATCGAAGAAAAGATCGCGGTGCATCAGGGACGAGAACGACGCGAGATGGCGCTTGCCTGACCATGCATTAACCAACGATGCTCTTGATGTTAGGTCGCACTTGGATCAAATTAGGTCGATGCTCGCCGGCCCACGTCGATGATGGCCGTCGTGGCACCACATTGGGACGGTGGTGATGGCTCTGCTGATCAGCCTCCTCGGACCCTTGGTCATAGAGAACGGTGAACGCCGGCTCGGGAAGGTCCCGAGAAAGGCGCGGGCTCTGTTGGCCTATTTGGCGGCCCAGGCGGGCCGGCCGGTCAGCCGCGAACGGCTCTCCGACCTGTTGTGGCCCTATCAAGGTTCGGATCAGGCGCGCCACAGTTTGCGCAACTGCCTGTTGGAGCTGCGAAGAGCATTCGGTGAGAGCGCCGGGCGCCACTTGGCCGCAGAGTTCGCCAATTGCCGACTCCAAGATGTCGACGTCGACGTCGAGCGTTTTGAGCGGCTTGCGCGGCTGTCGGACCGTTCCGAGCTGCTCGCCGCGGCCGAGTTGTATCGCGGCGAATTTTTGGCTGACTTTGTCATTGATTCCGAGCCCTTCCAGGAATGGCTCGCAGCCGAGCGGGATCGCACGCTCGACCTTATCTGCAGCGTCTTGCAGCGCTTGACGGCATTGCAGGACGAAGCGGGCGAGCATGATGCGGCGATCCAATCGGCGCGTCGATTGGCCGCGCTCGAACTCGCTTTCGGAGATTGGTCAGCGCGCACTGATCCGCGCCTACGCTCATGCGGGGAGGCGGCCGGAGGCGCTGCGGCAATACCGCACCTGCGCCGAAATCCTGAAACGCGAACTTGGAGTTGCTCCTGACGCAGAAACCCAGGCGCTCGCCAACGAGATAGCGCATGCGGGCACGGCCAGTGAGGGTGCCGCTGCCGGCCGCCTGGCCGAGATGTCGATTCGTGACACGGCGGCTTTGCCGATCGCCCTTGCCGGACTTCCCGCCAAGCCCGCAATCCAACGACACTCAGCGCCGATCGCCAAAAAAGCGGGGCCAGAATGGCCTTGTGTGCTGCCGAATATTGCGGTGGCTGTCGCGCCGGTGCGCAATCTGACAGGCGACCACCGCCAACAATACCTGGTGGAAGCCTTCACTGACGATCTCGTCACCGATCTCCTGCGCCACAGCCGCGGGCTGGCGCTCGCGCGGGTTGCAGAAGAGCGGCGGCCTCCCGACATCCCTGCGCGGACAGGCAGTCCAGAAATCGAGTACGTCGTTACCGGAAGCGCCCAACGCAGCGGCGCGACGACGTTCCGGGTCAACATGCAGATCACCAAGGCGGTGACGGCGGAATACTGCTGGGCAGATCGGTATGAGTTTGATCCGGAAGATCTTCAATCGGTCCAGACCAAGATTACCCGCCAGATCTCTCGAGAGCTTCACCTCCTCGTTCTGCAGCAGGCGAGCCGCCGTGCGGTGATGACGTCCGGCGGCGAGTTCGGGGTCAATGAGTGTCTCACACGGGCGGCGACTGCGATCAAGGGCAGGATCACGCCTGAGATGACGGCCGAGGCGCAGAGCTGGCTGCTCGCCGCGCTCGCCCACGACCCGCGCAATGTCGAGGCGCTCTCCGGTCTTGCTTTCACCTGCCAGCATCTCGTCAGCAACCCCTGGTGGGGCGACCCGCATGCCATCGCAGCGTCATCCGACCTCGGGCGCGAGGCGATCGCGCTCGCGCTCGACCTCGCGCCGGGACATGCCCTCGCGAAATGCATCCAAGGCCTGCTGCACTCCGCGGCGGGGAGGCTGGATGCAGCGGAGCGGGCCATTGAGCAGGCGCTGGCGCTGGATCCGGGGCTGGGGCTCGCTCACGGGTTCGCCGGGTACAATGCGGCCCTTCTCGGCCGCGCCGAAGAGACGCTGCCGGCCGCGGAGCGGGCGATGCGCCTCGATTCGACGGATCGTCGGCAAAGCATTTTTCTGTTCTATGGTGGGTTCGCCGAGCTTCTGCTCGGCCGTACCGAGGCGTCGATCGCCTTGCTGCGTAAATCCCTGGAACGGAATCCCACCTATGGAACCGCCCAACTCTTTCTGATGGCCGCCCTTTCGCTGATCGGGCGGGCGGGCGAAGCCGCTCGGGCTGCAGCGTCGTTCCGTGAGCAATTTCGAGAATACCCCCCGAACGCCTTCGAGCAGCTGTGGCTGTCGCGCTCGGCTTCGCCGATTTATCGCGCACAGATCGCCCCGGTGTTCGACAAAATTCGCAGTCTCGGCGTCGCCGGCTGAGCCTCGCCGGGTCTCCCGCGGCGCTCGGCTTCGGCGTAGCTCGCAGATCCCATTGCGCCGGCTGAGTGGTGCGTTTTGTCCTGACGCCTGGCGACCACGGTTCGGGAGCGCGCGGCTCGATATCGGTCACGACATCGACCACGACCGGCTCCCCGGCGCCGAGCGCCTGGGCAGAGCGGGGGCGATTTCGCCCGGCCGCTCGACCCCAATGCCGCGCACGCCAAAACTCTTCGCGACCGCGGTGAAGTCGGTCGGGCCAAAGCGAACTAGCGCGCTTTCCTACCGCACGTATCCGGCGTGAGCGAGATAGCGGCGGCATTCCGCGGCGGCGAAGCGGTCGAACAGGGCGCCGCTTCGGTCCCACCGTGCGGGGATCGAGAGTTCGGCGGCCTTGCGGAGGAGGGCTTTGAGTTTGGCAAAGAGCATCTCGATCGGGTTGAGGTCGGGCGAATAAGGCGGCAGGTAGAGCTGGACCCCCGAAAACGAGACGGTAGGTTAAGGTGGGGCCCTGCCCCTAGGAAGCGCCGACGGCGCGGGAGGAGGACATGAAGCAGACACGCAAGAAGCACGGGGCGGAGTTCAAAGCGAAGGTGGCGCTGGCGGCGATCACGGGCGACCGGACGGTGGCCGAGCTGGCGAGCGCGCATGGGGTTCACCCGAACCAGATCTACGCCTGGAAGAAGCAGCTGCTGGACGGAGCGGCGAGCGTCTTCGAGGGCGGCGGCGCGGCATCCGAAGATACCGTCAGCGCGGGCAGGTCGATCTTCTGTATCGGCAGATTGGCCAGCTGAAGGTCGAAAACGATTTTTTGTCACGAAAGCTCGGCAAATGAGCCCGAGCGGAACGGCGCGCTGTGGTCGAGCGCAAGCCCCCGGCGCTGCCGGTATCGCGGCAATGCCGGCTGTTGGCGGTATCGCGCGCTTCGGTCTACCGCCGGCCGGCCGAGATCAGCGAGGAAGACGGCACGATCATGGCGCTGATCGATCGGCAGTACCTGGCCCGGCCGTATTACGGCTGCGGCTGGCTGGCTTGGCGGCGATCTACCAGCGGCCGAACACGAGCAAGCCGGCGCCGGCCCACAAGATCTACCCCTACTGCTCGGTGGGATCTCGATCGAGCGGGTCAATCAGGTCTGGTGCGCGGACGTCACCTACATCCCGATGGCCAAGGGCTTCCTCTATTGGGTGGTGATCATGGATTGGGTGAGCCGCGCCGTGCTGGCGTGGCGGCGGTCGAATACGCTCGGTGCAGAGTTCTGTGTCGAGGCCCTCGAAGAAGCGCTCGCGCGGCACGGCCGGCCCGAGATCTTCAATACCGACCAATGCAGCCAATTCACCAGCGACGACTTCACCGGCACGTTGCAGAACCACGCAGTCACAATCAGCATGGATGGCAAGGGTCGCTAGATGGACAACATTTTCGTCGAGCGGCTGTGGCGCAGCCTCAAATACGAGGAGGTTTACCTCAACGCCTGCGCCAGCCTCGCCGAGGCCAAGGCCGGCATCGGCTCGTGGCTCGACTTCTATAACCAGGAGCGCCAGCACCAGAGCCTGGGCTATCGTACGCCGCGCCAAGTCTACGAAGCAGAATGCCCGTGGATATGTGACGATCGGCGTTGCCGACCGGCTGCGCCTTCGCCCATATCCCCACCGGCACAACCACCAACCACAGGATTGATGTTGACGAGGAGGAACAGCAGCAATGCCACGACCGTCGCGACGAGCGCGATCGGAGCCGGTACGGAACTCGGCCGGGCTACACCTTAGAAACCGGCTCCGGCTGTCTCACGATCGGGGTCCACCTTAAGAGGGTTGAGACTGCGAGGGTGATCTAACACGTGGTGGCTGGACCGATCGGTGACCGACGTCGATTAGCCCGGTTTGCGCATAGAGCGTCAAGCTCGACGACATGATGGGACTTCGACGGGTGGATCTCACCAAGGCCAGACGACAGTGTCGTCAACTGAAGGCCGGATAGATGGCAACAGCCAAGACCGGATCGGGCCGCCACGATGGACCGGATAGATGGCAACAGCCAGGACCGGATCGGGCCGCCACGATGGAAGAGAGCCCTTGCACCGCGAGGCGTCCATAGATGCGCTAAGGCGGCAGCGCAGGCGACAGAGGTCTTGCCTACGCCGCCCTTGCCCGTAAAGAACAAGAAACGGGTCGAATTGGCGAGAAATCCAGGCGGATGCACTGCAGCATCATCGTTCATGGCACCCCTGGATCGGTAATCAAAATGCGAGGTTTCCGCTTCGCCCATCGTAGCAGCGCTCTGGAGCCCAGCCTATTGCCAGTGGCCGATTTAGACAATCTGGACGCGACGAGCGGATTGCGCCGTTAGCCAAGCTCGATCGATCCGGGCGGGCGGCACCCCCCGAAAGCTCCGAGCCGGCAATGGACACCGTACTTAATTGACACAGGTCAATGCCCCTGTCGCCTCGCGTCGTATGCGTCAGCGCTGTGTTAGCTCCAAGCCGGAAAGGATCGATCCATGCAGGCAAAAGACGTCATGACGGCGAAAGTGGTTTCGGTTTCCAAGGATACTCTGATCCACGAAGTCGTTGGCCTGCTGCTGAAGTACCGCATCAGCGCGGTGCCGGTGATTGATGGCACACGACAGCTCGTGGGAATGGTTAGCGAAGGTGATTTGCTGCGCCCCGAGGGGACCAGTCACGCGGGAGCCCGGCAACCCTGGTGGCTAGCCGCTGTGCTCGCCCGCCATGGGTTGAGCTACGACGCGTTGCAAAGCCGCACCGCGGGTGACGTGATGACGCGAAAGGTCTACTCGGTAGACGAGGACGCATCACTAGCCGAAATCGCCGAGCTGCTAGAGCGTCACCATATCAAGCGCGTACCGGTACTCAGGAATGGCAAGCTCGTCGGCATTGTTAGCCGCGCCAACCTGCTGCATGGGCTGGCCAACACCATAATCGAGCATCACGAACCCGGCGCTGCAAAGGATCGCCAACTGCGCGACGAATTGACAAAACTGCTGCTGGATAAGCACGAACTTGATGGGGTTTTGATCAACGTGACGGTGCGCGATGGCAATGTCAGGCTCTGGGGCAGTGTCGAGAACGCCAAGGAGGCCGCGCTGGCCGAAACCGCCGCGAACAGTTTGGCAGGCATCAAGTCGGTCGAAAACAACCTTGGCCCAGGACCGATGTCGGGAGTTCCCGTCTAATTTTTACCTGGAGCCGAAGGTCGGTTCAGGGGGCAATCCCGGGCATATCGTGGTTCGCGGAGGAACCCATCGGGTGGGGCCCGCTCCGTGCCCACCTCGCAGCCATCGGCAGTAGGGCGCCGAAAGAGGCCACTCAGTGACCGCCCCGACGAGCACCGAAGCATTGCTGTATGCAAAGGCGGTTGTTTGCCTATGATGGTAAAATACGACGACCGGCATCAAGCAGCATATCGCTGACCCACGCCCCCTGCATCACATCCACTTGCATCTTGCCGCCAGCCTGTCGGATGCGACGTGTGATTTCCTGCATTGCCTTGACGACTTCAGGGTGGTCAGGCTGGCCCGGATAGCCAAGACTTTGGGCAAAATCGTTGGGCCCAATGCTATATAGGTCGATGCCCGGCACGGACTGAATAGCGTCGAGGTTGTCCAGCACGGCGACATCTTCCAACAGAGCGCATACCAGCATCTGTTCGTTTGCCTCGCGGTAGTACGCCGCCTTGTCGGCAATCCCGGCATTGTAGTCGGTGCCGCGGTTTGCCCCGAATGACCGCTCGCCCAGCGGGCCGAAGTAGCACGCGCGCACCAGCTGGCGGGCGTCTGCCTCCTTGGCAATGTGCGGGCCCACTATGCCCATGATGCCACGATCGAGATAGCGCAGGATTGTTGATGAGCCGATGTCCGGCACCCTGGCGATTGTCGTGACGTTATGGCGTTCGGCGGTCCTGCACAGGTCCTCAAGCTGGTCCAGACCGAACGGCCCATGCTCGCCATCAATGAAGACGTAATCGAAGTCGATCTTCCCCAAAATCTCGATCACCCATGGGGATGGGAAGGAAAGGCTGTAACCGTACGCCTTGCGACCGGCACGCATCGCGGCTTTGACTCGGTTCGGTTGCTTCATCGTATGCCCCCATCGTTCCCGTCCAAGGATGGTCAGGTTGCGGTATTCAGCACCATGTCCGCGGCCTTTTCACCAATCATGATCGATGGCGCATTGGTATTGCCCGATGTCAGCGTCGGCATGATCGAGGCATCGGCGATCCGCAGACCCGCAATGCCGTGAACATGAAGCTGGGCATCGACCACTGCCATCGGGTCGGACCCCATCTTGCACGTCCCGACCGGGTGGTAGGTGGTTTCCGCCGCCTGCTTCACCCAGTCCAGGATTTCGTCATCGGTGGTCCGATCGACGCCGGGCATGACTTCGCTCGCCTGAAAGGGAGCCATGGCAGGAGCAGTCATGATCGCACGGGCGATGCTGACCGCGCGCACCGTCAGCTCCGCATCGGGCGGCGACGATAGGAAATTGAAATTGATCGCCGGCGGCCGGCGCGGATCCGCGGCAGTGATGTGAACGTGCCCCCGGCTCTCAGGGCGCATCGGGTGGGCATAGAGGGTCACACCCGACTGCCGCGATATCCTCGGCCCCCTCGGGCTGGGCTCGGTCAGCATCGGGATCCAGCCCAGCATCAGGTCCGGCGCCTCCAGACCCCCGCGCGAGCACACGAACGCACGGATCGGCGCGCCCGCCATGGCCAGCATGCCCTGCCGGAACAGCGCGTAGCGCATCGCCTGATGCACAAGGCCGAGGCCGCGCCCCAGATCGTTGAAGGTGATGCCCTTTTTGCCGATTAGCCAGCGGGTGCGTGGCACGTAATGGTCGCGCAGGTTTTCGCCGACGCCGGGCAGCGCATGGCGCACCTCGATGCCCAGATTCTGCAGGCGTTCAGGCTGACCGATGCCGGATAGTTCTAGCAATTGCGGCGAGTTGAACGTGCCGGCGCTGACGACGACCTCTCGCGTCGCCCTGGCCTCGCGCGCACCGCCGGCAACCGAGTAACGAACGCCGGTGCAGCGCTGCCCGTCGAGCACCAGCCCCTCGGTCAAGGCCTCGGTCTCGATATGCAGGTTCCGGCGCTTACGGATCGGGTCCAGATAGCATCGTGCCGTGCTCATGCGGCGGCCGGCGGCGATCGTCGCCTGGCTCATCGCGATGCCTTCCTGACTGGCGCCGTTGTAATCAGGGTTGTGCCGGATGCCGACCTCCGCCGCTGCTTTGATGATCGTGGTGAAGAGCGGATCGCGCGGTTCCGGATTGGTGACGCGCAGCGGGCCCTCCCGGCCGCGTAAGGTGTCGTCGCCCGCGCCGGAATAGCTTTCCATGCGCTTGAAGAAAGGCAGAACCTCGGCGTAGCTCCAGCCCCGGTTGCCCATCTGCGCCCAGGTATCGAAGTCCTGAGCCTGGCCGCGCACAAACACCATGCCGTTGATCGAGCTGGAGCCGCCGAGCAGTTTGCCGCGCGGCACCGGGATCCGGCGGCCATTGGTGCTCGCCTCGGGCTCGGAGGAATAGAGCCAGTTGGCCGCGGGATTCGTGATCAGTCGGGCCATTCCGATCGGAATGAAGGACCAAGGGTGGCTCGCCCGACCGGCTTCGAGCAACAGCACCTTGTTGCGCGGATCTGCCGACAGCCGGTTCGCAACAGCCGCGCCAGCTGACCCGGCGCCAACGACAACGTAATCGTAGGTTTGCATGTCTGGTGCTCCTGCTTCAGCCGGCAGGCCGGGCTTGCAAGATCAGGCCGAGGCGATGACCCCTCCTCAACAGCGGTTTACCTCGCCCCCATCCGCGGCCCCGATGCCCGCTGGTAAAGCACTATCCCGGGGCTCAAGGGGTGATCAAGCCCGCGGCTGCCCGCCCGTCCGATCGGGCTGTATCCCCCGAACGTGCCGAAATGTTCGCCGGCGAGCCGCCGCGCCGGGCTGGGATGGCTTGGGGAAAATGAGATCGCCGCATATCCCGCGATCGAGCACAACGGGACCCGGGCATGATTGGCAGCCGAGGCGCGCGTTCACCCCTGCAATCGTCGGCCATTTCGCCTATGCTGAGGCTCGGATGGACCGCAGCACTCGTCAGGACCCGCTGCGGTACACCGGGGCTATTTCCGGACGCCGGGCCGGCGCCTGTGCACCCTTCGCGTTTAGAAATCGCTTTCCGTCTCGGCACAAGGAAAAGCTGGCGGAATGTTCCCACCTGAGCGCATCGTTTGTCTGACCGAGGAAACCGTCGAGACGCTCTATCTCCTTGGAGAGCAGGATCGCATCGTCGGCATCTCAGGCTATTGCGTGCGTCCGCCCCAGGCCCGACGCGAAAAGCCGCGGGTTTCGGCCTTCACCTCCGCCGACATCCCGAAGATCCTCAATCTGAGACCCGATTTGGTCCTCAGCTTCTCCGACCTGCAGGCCGAAATCGTCGCTGCGCTCGTCCGGCAAGGCATAAATGTCCACGCCTTCAATCAGCGCAGCCTCGAGGAGATTTTCGACATGATCCGCATGTTGGGGGCGATGGTTGATGCGGCGGACCGCGCCGATCAGCTCGCTGAGAAGCTGGCCGCCGAACTTGGCGCCGCACGTCAGCAGGCTGCGCAATTACCGCGGCGGCCCAGGGTGTATTTCGAGGAGTGGGACGACCCGATGATCTCCGGCATCGCCTGGGTCTCGAAGCTGATCGAGGCGGCGGGCGGGATCGACATCTTTGACGATCGCGCGAGCGGGAGGTCTGCAAAAGACCGCATCGTCACTATCGACGAAATTATTGCCCGCGACCCCGAGGTGATCATTGGCTCGTGGTGCGGCAAGAAATTTCGGCCCGAGAAGGTGGCGGCGCGACCGGGGTTTGCTCAGGTCCCGGCGATCCGGAACGGCGCTGTTTGGGAAATCAAGTCGTCGCTGATTTTGCAGCCAGGACCGGCTGCCCTCACCGGTGGACTGCGAGCGCTGCAGAACGCCATTCACCGGCGAGGTAGCCAAACCTGTCCTTCTCCTCTACTCCCAGGAGCTGCCCGATGAGCTTCACGATCCTGCTGCTGTCCCCAGATGCCGACCCGTCATGGCCGGAGAAAATCAAGCGGGCCGTCCCGGGTGCCATCGCAAAGGCATTCGCCGATCCCAAAGACGCCCTCGCCGAGATCGAGACCGCCGATGCGGCTTACGGGACCGTGCCGCCCGAACTGTTCGCCCGCGCGAAGAAACTGCGCTGGATTTGCGCGTCGCGCGCCGGGCTCGGCGGCGCGTATTTCTACGATGCGCTGGTCAGCAGCGATGTCGTCGTCACCGGCATGCACGGCAGCTATAACGAACATCTCTCCACTCACGCGGTGGCGTTTTTGCTCGCGTTCGCCCGGCGCTTCGAGCACTACCTTCCGCAAAAGCGGTGGCAGAGAGGTCCAGGGATGATCGATCTGCCGACGCAGACGGTGCTGATCGTCGGCGTCGGCGGCGCCGGCAGCGAGGCCAGCAAACTATGCGCCGCCTTCGGAATGCGGGTACTCGGCATCGATCCGCGGGTGACGGAACGACCGGCCGGCATGGCCGACCTCAGTGGCCCTGACCGGCTGGAGGAGCGCCTCGGCGAAGCCGACTTCGTCATCGTAACGACGCCCGAGACGCCGGACACCCTAGGGATGTTCAACGCGAGGCTGTTCTCGCGAATGAAGCGCGGCGCCTACTTCATCAATATCGCCCGAGGCCGCTGCGTCGTCACCCAAGACCTGATTGCAGCCCTGCAGTCCGGCCAGCTCGCGGGCGCCGGGCTCGATGTTGCCGACCCGGAGCCGTTGCCGGCCGACAGCCCGCTATGGGAAATGCCGAACGTGCTGATCACGCCGCATGTCGCGATCCTCGGCACCCCTTATCGCCAGAAATGGGAAGCCCTTCTGCTCGAAAACTGCCGGCGGTTCGCCGCGGGTCAGCCGTTGATCAACATCGTCGACAAGAAAAAATGGTACTGACTGCCGGGGCATATGATCTCAGGGCCAAGACGCTTTTTCGGAAGTGCACTTGGCCCGATCATGTGATGACGCCGCGCCAACTCAAAAACGAGAGGAATGTCGATGGGTCACGTGCATGATCATTGTTGCGCCCACGGCCCGTCTCGGCGTCAGCTTCTTGGCGGCATGGCGGCGCTGGTCGGCGCACTGGCCTTGCCGCGACCGGCCCCGGCCGAAAATCTCGACCCGGCGCCACGCCGCATCGACGTGCACCATCATTTCTTCCCACCGACATGGCTTGTGTCTGCCGAAACGAAAAAGCCGGGGCCGGCGCCGATCATGAAGGAATGGTCGGCCGCTCGCGTACTGGAGCACATGGACAGGAGCGGCGTCGCGACCGCGATCGCCTCGCTGTCGCCGTGGGGCATCACGTTCGCCGAGACGCCGCAGTTGCCGAAGCTGGCGCACGACTGCAACGACTACGCCGCGAAGATGATCAACGACCATCCCGGCCGCTTCGGCCTGTTTGCGGCAATGCCTCTGCCCGATGTCGATGCGAGCTTGAAGGAGATCGCCTACGCGCTCGACACGCTGAAGGCCGACGGCATCGGGCTGATGACCAGCTACGGCGACAAGTGGCCGGGCGACCCGGCGTTCCAGCCGATCCTAGAGGAGCTGAACCGGCGCAAGGTGGTTGTCTATTTCCACCCGACGACGGCCAATTGCTGTGGCAACCTGATCCCCGGCGTTGCTCCGGCAACGATCGAGTGGCCGGTTGATACGGCAAGAGCGATTTTGAGCCTGTTCTACAGCCGCAGCCTCCTGCGCTACCCCGACATCCGCTTTATCTTCTCGCATGCCGGCGGCGCGTTGCCGGCGCTCTCCGGGCGCATCGCCAATTTCGTCGACCGCGACAAGAACGCTGCCAAATACGCGCCGCACGGCGCCGTAGCCGAGTTCAACAAGCTCTATTACGACACCGCCAACGCCTCGGCGGCCCCGTCAATGGCGGCGCTGATGGCGATGGCGCCGACGAGCCAGATCGTGTTCGGCAGCGACTACCCGTATTTCTCGCTGGAGGAAAATGTCGCGGGCCTCGCCAAGATCAGCATGACCGCTGCCGACCGCCAGGCGATCAACCGCGGCAACGTCGCCCGCCTCCTGCCGCAATACTCGATCTAAACAATTGCCTGAACCGGGGATTCGGTGCTCGACGCGCTGATCGAGCGCGGCCTAACCTAGCGCCGGTTTGCCGTCCCGATTTTCTGCACACGACTGCTTCGCGCCGATTGTGTTGAAAAACGGCGCGGCGGACGCGGTATAATCTCGCATCACGGCGGCTGGGGGGTAGTCGATGATGGGGGAACGGCAAGTGCATCAGGGCGCATTATTTTACGAGTTTTCGCTCGAACGGCATGTGCCGGCGGAACACCTGCTGCGCTCAGTCGACCGGTTTGTCGAACTCGATCGGGTGCGGAGCGAACTGGCGCCGTTTTACAGCGAGGCGGGTCGGCCTTCTGTTGATCCGGAGCTGATGATCCGGATGCTGATCGTCGGCTACTGCTTCGGCATCCGCTCGGAACGACGATTGTGCGAGGAGGTCCACCTGAACCTCGCCTACCGCTGGTTCTGCCGGCTCGGGCTCGACGGCGCGGTGCCGGACCATTCGACCTTCTCGAAAAACCGGCACGGCCGTTTCCGCGACAGCGATCTGCTGCGTAAGGTGTTCGAGACGACCGTACAGCGCTGCATCGCCGAGGGCCTGGTCGGCGGCGAGGGGTTCGCGGTCGATGCCAGCATGATCAAGGCCGATGCCAACCGGCAGCGCAGCGTACCGGGCAGCGAGTGGCAGGCCCCCGAGGCGGCAAACCATGCGGTGCGGGAATATCTGGCGGTTCTCGACGATGCCGCGTTCGGTGCGGCAACGCCGGTCGTGCCGAAGTTCGTCTCGCCCGCGGACCCGGCTGCACGCTGGACGGGAGCCAATGGTGGGCTGGCCTTTTTCGCCTACTGCACCAACTACCTGATCGACCTGAAGAGCGCCGTCATCGTCGATGTCGAGGCAACCACCGCCGTGCGGCAGGCCGAGGTGACGGCGCAGCAGCGGATGATTGATCGTACGCAGGAGCGTTTCGGTCTGTGGCCTGAGCGGCTGACGGCCGACACCGCCTATGGTTCGGCCGAGAACCTCGCTTGGCTGGTGCATGAGCGCGGTATCGAGCCGCACATTCCGGTGTTCGACAAATCTCAGCGCACCGACGGCACCTTCTCGCGTGACGACTTCACCTATGACCACGAGCGCGACTGCTACATCTGCCCTGCTGGGAAGGAACTCCGGCAGCGCCACAAAATCTATCGCGTGCCGCGCCCATTCGTCGACGAGAACGGCATGATGCGCTATCGCGCCAGCAAGCTGGATTGCGAGGGCTGCCCGCTGAAGCCGCGGTGCTGTCCGAATGCGCCCGCCCGCAAGATCCTGCGTTCCATCCATGAAGGCGCTCGCGATATGGCGCGCGACATCGCCACCACCGAGGCCTATGTCACCTCAAGGCGCGAACGCAAAAAGATCGAGATGCTGTTTGCCCATCTCAAACGCATCTTGAGGCTCGACCGGCTGCGATTACGAGGACCGAACGGCGCCCGCGACGAGTTCCATCTCGCCGCCACCGCCCAAAACCTCCGCAAACTTGCCATGCTGATCCCGACGCCCGCGGCGACCTCAGCCGCCTGAGGCGCGGCACCCACCATCCACGCCCTTCCGGCCCTTCCAACTGTACGCCATTGCCACCACGATTATTTCAGACCCGACTTTTTCAACGATATCCGCCGAGAACGGACGCTTGTTATGTTAGCACGAAGAGGGCGACTATAACCGCTATAACCGTACCGCACCCGGAATCGGGCTCAATGTGATACTTGCCGCTCGAGCTACTCCGCGGGGCCCGCACGAGCCGAAAACCGGCCAGCCGCGTAGGTCCTTCCTCAAAGAGCCTGAGGTGATCGCAGCGCAAAAAGTATGTAGTGGGTAGTTTTTTTCTTAGATGGCGAAATCCGTGTTCAGTTTTTTGGGCACCGCCACGTTCTGCAGCTTCACATAGTCGGGCAGGCCATTCTTAAATGGCGGATAGGCTTCGCCCACAATGAGCGGCGCCAAATAGCGGCGCGCCGCCGCAGTGATGCCGAAGCCGTCGGCGCTGATGAAGTCGGGGGGCAACAGGTTTTCCTGGTTGGCGACCTCAGAAAGCGGCACCGCGATGATGTCCCAGCGATAGGGTGCATCACTAAGCCGACGGATCGCCGGCATCACCGCACTCTTACCGGCAACTGCAAATTCCACCGCTGCGCGACCGACCGCGTAAGCCTGCTGGAGATCGGTGTCGGAGGCAACGTGACGCGCTGACCGCTGCAGGTAATCAGGAACCGCCCAATGGCATCTGCAGCCGAGCTTCGCACTGATCAGGTTGGTGATGACTGGTGCGACCCCGCCCAGCTGCGCATGGCCGAAGGCGTCCTTTGAGGTCGATGCCGAGAGGAACTCGCCGTCTGGTCCTTTGACCCCTTCCGACACAGCGATAACGCATTGGCCGTACCGCTCCAAAGCCTCTTTCACTTTGGCCAGGAAGCGTGCTTCGTTGAACTCAACCTCGGGCAGCAGCAAGATGTGCGGAGCGTCGCCTTCATGTTCAGCTGCTAGTGCGCAAGCGGCGGTTGCCCACCCGGCACGCCGGCCCATAACTTCCAAAACAAACACCTGGGTCGAGGTACGGCTCATCGCCGCCAGGTCGAACGCCGCTTCCCGAAGCGAAGTCGCAATATATTTCGCCATTGAGCCGAAGCCTGGCGAGCAGTCAGTGATCGGCAGGTCATTGTCGACTGTCTTCGGAACACCGACAGACACGATCGGGTATCCCAGTCCAGCGCCCATCTGGCTGACTTTATAGGCGGTGTCTTGCGAGTCGCCGCCACCGTTGTAGAAAAAGAAGCCGATATCGTGCGCATCAAACACTTCGATCAAGCGTTTGTACTGGGCGCGATGGTCGTGAATTGACCCGAGCTTGTAGCGACAGGATCCGAACGCGGCGCCCGGGGTGTGTTTGAGCGCAACGATCGAGGCCTCGGGCTCAACGCTGGTATCGATTAGATCCTCAGTCAGGGCCCCGATGATGCCATTGCGCCCGGCATAGACCTTGCCGATCTTCGCTCGATATTGGCGAGCAGTTTGCAGGAGGCCACAGGCCGAGGCGTTGATCACCGCGGTGACCCCACCCGACTGGGCGTAGAACGCATTCCTTACCGCCATCACAACCCTCTCGGGAGTATCGCGCTAGATACTGGTGGGACATTCGCTCGAGCGAAAGCCCCTCCTCAAAACTGCGCGTGACACCCCGTCTAGCCGCTATCGAATATGGCCTTGTTGCCGAGGGCCTGCCAGCCCGCACTTGTCCTGCCGCCCGCGTAGCGCTGCAGAGAACAATGCAGACCATCTCTGGCGAGTACCGGCCGCCTTCGTTCGCCCAAGCGGGCGGCGGTGGGGTGGTCAACGCGATGTCTGTCGTGCGTGAGTGTTGCCCACTCAGGCTCTCCGCCGTCTCGTCGTCGGCCACGAGCAGCAGCTCCCGACGTCGGCGATACGAAACGCGACGCAAGGGGCGCGGTGAAGTCCTTCCGCTTAATGGACCGGCGTCAGATTGGGGCCGATCAAACGGGGGTGTTATGGCGAGGAAACCCGGCGCTCTGCTAACGTCATATGACGCGTTTTTCCAGGCCCTCGACCCGAACCTGACATTGTACCGATTGAACTCGATCCCGCACCGGGTTCCATGCTCGGCCGACCTAGCCGTCGCGCCCTAGTCGGCTGTGAAGGCGACCTCGGGCGTCTGCCCATCCGCGGTGTCGATCAGCCGTCTTGCTGCCCGAGGAAGCCATTCCCTCGCCCATCGCCAGACCCCGATTAAGCCAGCCGCAGCATACGGTTATGATCTTCTGGTCAATTCCCGACAGGCGCCCACAGGAACTCGCCGGTCTACGTCGTCATTGCCAGTGACGACATACAATATCCCGTCCTTCACCAAGGGCGTTGCCTCAGCCGAATACTTGCCGCCGATACCCAAGCCGTTAAGACGGGCCATCCAGGTCTGGCTGAGCTGCTTCACATTCCCATATTGATTTCTTTAAGGTGGATTAGCGCTGGAAGGGTGGATTAGCGCTGGTTGGCCAGATTGCCGCCGTTCGTCACCAATCCTTCCCGACGGAGCCCGTCAGCAGCCCGTCGATCTCGGGGTCAGCTGCCGAGGCGAGGACGCCACTGAGGCACCACAAGGAAAGTGGCGTCAAGACCGAAACCAACGCGTGACCGCGGCGTCGCATGAGGCTCCTCCCTCTCTATCGACGCGTTAAAACCGGATCCAGCGGAGCCGCGGCGACACAGCAAGTAGCAGATCGGGCAGATCGCCCAAAGCATCGAGGCTTTTGGCTTCAACGTGCCGGTGCTGGTGGATGCCGACGACAAGGTGATCGGCGGGCACGGCCGGTTGCTGGCCTATCGCGAGCTGGGTTGAAGCGAGGCACCGACCTTGTGCCTCGACCATCTGACCCCGGCTCAGGCGCGCGCCTTTATGATCGCCGATAATCGGCTCAGCGAGATCGCCAGCTGGGACGACAGGCTGTTAGCCGAGCAGCTCAAAGAGCTGTCGCTGCTCGGCCTTGATTTCAGCCTCGAAATCACCGGTTTCGAAATGGGTGAGATCGATCTGCGGATCGCTTCGCTGAAAGATGTGCCGGAGCAGGCTGACGACCTGGCCGACGTCGCACCCGAAGTCGTCGGGGCCTCCGGTCACCGGGCGTGGCGATCTATGGCTGGGTCCGCATTGGGCGCTGTGCGGCAACGCCCTCGACATCGCGGCTTTGCGCGCATTGATGGGCGATGACCGGGCCGCAATCGTGTTCACCGACCCGCCCTACCATGTGCCGAGCGACGGGCACGCCATCGGGCTCGGCGCGATCCGTCATCGGGCTGTTGCGATAGCCGCCGGCAAGATGAGCCGGCCGGCCTTCGCGGTATTTCTCGCCATAAGCCTGGGACACCTCGCGGCCTTGAGCGCTGGCGGCGCGCTGCTCCACATCTGCATCGATTGGCGCCACATCGGCGAATTGCTCGCCGCCGCCGCGAGGCTGAGGCCCGGCTCGAAAACCTCTTTGTGCGGGTCAAGGACAATGCCGGGATGGGATTGCTCTGTCGCAGTCAGCACGAGCTTGCCCTGTCTTCAAGATCGGGCGGCCGCCACCGCAACAACGCAACCGGCCGCCGCGCCATCTGAAATCCCTGCTCGCCTCGATGGCGTTTCCCGCCTGGAGTCTTGGGCATGACCAGTCGGCGCAGCTGCTGTGTGTCAGCTATGCCCAGGATCTCGCCGACAAGCTCGGCCGCGATTGCCGCAATATCATGAAGAGCGCGTGGTATCGCCGGATCTTTCCGATCCGGCTCGCCGCGCAGCGCCGGGCGGGGGCAGGAGTTTGTCACCACCCGCCAGGGCTACCGGCTCGCGACCTCGAATGGCGGAGTGCTGACCGGGCGCGGCGCCGACATGATCCGTTGAAGCCCCAGGAGGCGCTCTCCGCGACCCAGCGGCAAGCTGCCAATGACTGGTTCGACCATACCCCAAAACGACAAGCGGCACGGGGGCATCGGCCTCATCATGCAGCGGCTGCACCAGTCGGCCATGTTCTCGGCCAGGAGACTTGGGAGGTGGTGTGCTTTCCGGCGATCGCCGTTAGCGTCCTTGGTGGTGGTGGAAATTCGAGGGTGAGCGCGCGCCGGGCGCAATGCCCGATTACATGGAGCCCGGCGCGCGCGTGAGCGACGGGTGGTCACCGGGGAGGGTCGGCTAAGGTGGCGTTGTGACACCCATCCCAAGCCTACCGAGGACCCGATGACCGATGAGAGAATGGCGCTGGCCGAGCTGCTGCAGAAGAGCGGCGATGGCGATTTTCTGCGAGCCGTGGCGGAGGCGGTACTGCAAATTCTGATGGAAGCCGATGTCGAAGGCGTGATCGGCGCCGGGCGGCACGAACGCTCCGCCGAGCGGCTCAATTACCGCAATGGCTATCGCGAGCGCAGCCTCGACACCCGGCTCGGCTCGCTTCAGCTGAGGATCCCCAAGCTACGCCAGGGCTCGTATTTCCCGCCCTTTCTGGAGCCGCGCAAGACCGCCGAGAAGGCGCTGGTCACGGTGATCCAGGAGGCTTGGATCGGCGGCGTCTCGACCCGGCGGGTCGACGAGCTGGTCCAGGCGATGGGGCTGTCCGGTATTTCGAAGAGCCAGGTCTCCAAGCTGTGCAAGGACATTGATGAACGAGTCAACGCTTTCCTCGACCGGCCGATCGACGGCGAATGGCCGTATTTGTGGCTCGACGCCACCTACCTCAAAGTCCGCGACGGCGGCCGCATCGTCTCGGTCGCCGCGATAATCGCGGTGGCGGTCACGACCGAAGGCCGGCGCGAGATCATCGGCCTTGGCATCGGTCCTCCGGAGGCCGAGCCGTTCTGGTCGGCTTTCCTCAAGGGCCTGGTCAAACGCGGTCTCAAGGGCGTCAAGCTGGTGATCTCCGACGCTCATGACGGCCTGCGCCACGCGATCACTCGCGTGCTCGGAGCGACCTGGCAAAGGTGCCGCGTTCATTGGATGCGCAATGCCTTGGCGCACGTACCCAAAGGCCAGCACACCATGGTCGCCGCCGCGATCCGCCAGGCCTTTCTGCAAGCCGATGCCGAGGCCGCGCATCAGACCTGGCGCCATGTTGCCGATCAGCTGCGGCCGCGCTGGCCCAAGCTCGCCGCGCTGATGGACGACAGCGAGCACGATGTGCTGGCCTACATCACCTTCCCGGCCCAGCATCGCACCAAGCTGCATTCGACAAATCCGTTGGAGCGGCTGAATAAGGAAGTGAAACGGCGCGCTGATGTCGTCGGCATCTTCCCCAATGAGGCCAGCATCACTCGGCTGATCGGCGCCGTCCTGCTCGAGCAGAACGATGAGTGGCTACTCCAGTGCCGTTACATGCAGATCGAGGGAATGGCTGAGCTGACGCTGCCGCTAATCGACGCCGATCCGGCCAAACTTCCACCACTGGCCGCCTGACCGATGGCCACCTCAAACTCCGCTCCGATTTACACCTCCTTGACGGACACGACCCGATCGCCGAGCAATATGAGGTGCACGCGATCGAGACACTCTGGGGCCCCAAAAGCTTCAGCCGCCAGCAGGGCGATGCACTGCATGCCGCACGCGAGCCGCAGGCCACTCTCGACCATATCCGCCGCACGGTCGGTGAATTCACCCTCCCGCCGGGACGAAGGGTGTCTCGTAGGGGTAGCTGCACGATGCGGGGGTGGTATCGTAGTCTGGGCGACCGAGGTCAGAAGGCCTTTCAACAGTGTTGACGTTCACGTGGCGAACGCGATAGCCTTCGGTTAATCTGGAAATTGGAGCAGTTGCGCGAAGTGAGACCGGACCCCGGTAACCCTGAAATCGTACGCGGGCTGTTGACGTCGATCGAGCGCGATAGCACGCTGACCCAGCGCAAGCTGGCGGGTGACTTGGGCATCGCTCTTGGCCTTGCCAATGCCTATCTGCGCCACTGCGTTCGCAAGGGCCTGATCAAAGTGAGCCAAGTCCCGCTGAACCGCTATGCTTACTATCTGACGCCACAGGGATTTGCCGAAAAGAGCAGGTTAACCGCCGAGTATTTGACGGTGTCGTTCGAGTTCTTTCGTCGTGCTCGCCAAAATACGTCTGAAATATTGTGGCAATGTGCGGCTCACGGATGGCGACGGGTTGCCCTCTACGGCGCCGGGGAGCTTGCCGAGATCGCCGCACTCAGCGCTGGCGATAGCGGCGTAGAAATTGTCTGCGTCGTCGATTCGGCAGCGGTGGGAAAACGTTGCGCCGGCCTCCCGGTTGTTGCCGATTTGGCGGCGGCAAAGCACTGTGCTTCTCCACACGGTCTCGACGCGATCGTGCTGACCGACACACGTAGCCCTCAGACGAGCTTTGAGCAGTTGTGCGTGCTTACGGCGCAGGACGGGTTTCCTCCGGACAGCGTCATAGTACCGCGCCTGCTCGGGATTTCGCCAATGCCGGCCTCGCCGGCGAAGGCCGTTCCGCCGGCCTGAACCTGCCCGCCATCGTCCAGCGGGAACGTGGGACGTGACGCATCGCGATGATGCTCGAGTGGCCCTCGGTCACCCGGACTGCGGTAGCATGGATGATGAGCAATCGCGAGCCGTGCCATGGAGCGGTAGGCGGAGTTGACCGGCGGTATCGGGGTAGTCCATGTCATCACTGGCCTCGAGGTCGGCGGTGCCGAGATGCTATTGTTAGAACTCTGTCGCGAGGATCGTTGCCGCGGCCGGATGCCGTCGGTGGCAAGTTTGATCTCCGAGGGTCCGATGCGCCACCGATTTGCCGAAATCGGGATCGAGGTCGCCGGGCTCGGCATGGAGCGCGGCAAATCCGTTGTTCCGGGACTGATCCGGCTGGTGCGCTTCATCCGCCGCCGGCGACCGCGGATCGTTCAGGGGTGGCTCTACCAGGGCAATCTGGGAGCGATGGCGGCGACTTGGCTGTCGGGTGTGATTCCGCGACCAAAATTGGTCTGGAGCATTCACGGCGCGGTGCCGGACTTCGATTGTTATCCGGCGCGGCTGCGTCGAGCGGTCAGGCTCGGCGCGCGGTTGTCGCCATTCGTCGACGGGATACTCTACAACGGTGCCGTGGCCCTCGACGAACACCGGCGAATTGGCTTTCGCTCACGGCTGACGCAGATGTTTTCGAACGGCATCGATCTCGCGAAATTCCGCTGCGAACCCGTGTTGCGGCGAGCGACGCGGCGGGCGCTAAACCTTCCCGAGGACGCGGTGGTGGTGATTGCGGTCGGCCGCGATGATCCGATGAAGAACTGGCCGGGTATGCTTACCGCCGCCGCGGCTGCGGCCGCGCAGAAAGTCTGGATCGTTGCGGTCGGCGACGGCACCGAGCGGCTGCCACCCGGATCCCGGCGAACCCTACTCGGACGGCGCGAGGATATGCCTGCGCTGTACGCGGCCGCTGACATCTTTATGCTCGCCTCGCATTTTGGCGAGGGGACTTCGGTGGCGCTGAGCGAGGCGATGGCTTGCGGCCTGCCGGTGGTCGTGACCGATGTCGGCGACAATGGTGCTATCGCCACCGGAGTCGGCACCGTCGTGCCCCCGCGCGATGCCGGTGCGCTGGCGCAGGCATTGGCCGAGCTCGCCGCCGATCCTGGATTGCGCGCCCGCGCGGGCCGCGCGGCACAAGCGCGCGCGATTTGCCGCTTCGGCGCAGACCGGCTCTACACCAACTTCAGCGGTTTCTACGACGCGTTGTTGGCAGAGCCCTTCGTTACCGGTCCACGGACCGCCTGAGTCAACCGAGGAACTGGCATGCATTCGGGCGAATTTATGGTCGAGGCAGTCAAGATCTGCACCTCGATTGACGGGCAAAAGATCGAACGGCTCGCCAAGGAGTTGGCGGCGCTGCGCGAACGCGGTGGACGTCTGTTCATTCTCGGCGCCGGCGGCAGCGCCGGCAACGCCAGCCACGCCGTCAACGACTTCCGCAAGCTGTGTCATATTGAATGCTATGCGCCGACTGACAACGTCGCCGAGCTGACCGCGCGGACCAATGACGAAGGCTGGGAGTCGGTCTTCGCCGGCTGGCTCGAGGTGAGCCGGCTCGGTGCCGCCGACGCCCTGCTGATCTTTTCGGTCGGCGGCGGTGACGCCGAGCGGCAGGTCAGCGTCAACCTGATCCGGGCTATCGATATGGCGCGCGAGCGGGGGGCCCGAGTTTACGGGGTCGTCGGCAGGGACAACGGCTACACCGCGCGGATGGGCGATGTCGTGGTCGTGATCCCGCAGCCCGCGCCGCACTGGATGACGCCGTTGTCGGAGGCGTTTCAGGCGGTCGTTTGGCACTGCCTCGTCAGTCACCCCATCCTGCAGCGCCAGACGACCAAATGGTGAATGCCGAAAACAGATCCGAGTGGCCGCAGGCCGCGGTCTTTCTCGATCGCGACGGGGTCCTCGTCGTTCCCGAGATACGCGACGGGCGAAGCTATGCGCCGACCACCATCGAGACGTTCCGGCTGTACGATTCGGCGGCACAGGACCTCATCCGGCTCAAGGACGCCGGATATCTCCTGGTGGTCGTGACCAATCAGCCCGATGTCGGCCGCGGCATCATTGCGCCGGACGTGCTCGAAGCGATGCACCGAAGGCTCGCCGCCGACCTCCCGATAGATATGATAAGGGCCTGTATTCACGATGGAAAAGACGGCTGCGCCTGCCGCAAGCCGAAGCCGGGAATGTTGCTCGCCGCGGCCGATCTGTTGAATATTGACCTCGGCGCCAGCTTTATGGTCGGCGACCGGGCGAGCGACATCGAAGCCGGTTGTATGGCCGGGTGCCGCACGGTATTCATCGATCTCCGCTATGTCGAACCAAAGCCGCCTCGGTGCACCTTTCAGGTTCGGTCGCTCTCTCAAGCGGTCGATGCGGTGTTGAATTCTGCTGATCGAGAGGGGTAATCGGGATGAGGCGGCTCGCCGACTTGACGGTAAAGATATTTGCCGACGGCGCGGATCTCGCCGGTATGCTCGACATGGCGAAGAACCCGCTGGTCAAGGGCTTTACCACCAACCCGTCATTGATGCGCAAAGCCGGGGTCGCCGATTACGAGAGCTTTGCCCATCAGGTCATCGCCGCGATCCCGGATCGACCGATCTCGTTCGAGATTTTTGCCGACGAGTTCGCGGCGATGATCGCACAGGGGCGAAAGATCGGCTTTTGGGGTCCCAAGGTCTACGTCAAAGTGCCGGTGACCGATACCGCGGGCCGATTTAGCGGCGAGGTCATCAGCGCCTTGTCGCGCGAGGGCATCGCCCTTAACGTGACCGCGATCATGACCCTGGATCAGGTTCGCGCGGTGGCCGAGGCGCTGGCGCCGGACGTGCCGGCGATCGTTTCGGTGTTCGCCGGCCGCATCGCCGACACCGGCCTCGACCCGGTGCCCCATATGCGGGAATGCGTCGAGATGCTCAAATTTCGGCCGCACGCCGAGCTGCTATGGGCCAGTTCGCGCGAAGTGTTGAACCTGTTTCAGGCTGACGAAATCGGCTGCCACATCATCACGATGACCAACGATCTGATCGCCAAGCTGACGCTTCACGGCAGGGACCTGGTGGAATATTCGCGCGACACGGTGCAAACCTTCTTCAAGGATGCGGCAGCGGCGGGCTACCAGCTCCGCCTGACCTAGTCGGCTGACGCCATCGTTTTGGTGCCCGCGGTTGACCTTCTCGAGGATGGCAAAAAAGCTCTCAGCTGCATTGGCCCAGGACAGCGGGGCGGGTGTGAAATGGAACGTCCAGCGGAGGTGGCGGGCGAGCCAGGCGGACCGTCGCGCACAAATCGCTCCTGCCAGCGCCAATTCGCGTCCGCCTTCAAACAGGAACCCTTTAGTTACCTCAGACCATTAGCTGGCTGGCTAACGATGCACATCCACGCTTCAGTAAGGAACGCTCAGACCCATGGCACGCTTGTTCGATAAGATCCTAGTGACCGGCGGTGCCGGTTATTGCGGCAGCCGCCTCGTACCCCAGTTGCTCGATTACGGCTATAAGGTAACCATCTACGACATTCTCTATTTCGGCGGCGCGTTCCTGCCGAAATCCAATCCCAATCTGCGGGTGATCGAGGGCGATATCCGCGATACGGCAAAGCTCGCCGCCGCGGTGGATGGGCATGATGCGTTCGTCAGCCTGGCCTGCATTTCGAACGACGCCAGTTTCGAGCTCGACGAGGCATTGTCGACCTCGGTCAATCTGCACGCTTTCGAGCCGATGGTGCTCGCCGCCAAGCGCGCCGGCGTGCGGCGCTTCGTCTACGCCTCGTCAAGCTCGGTCTACGGCGTGTCCGATGCGCCCGAGGTGACCGAGGACCACCCGCTCGTTCCACTGACCCTCTACAATAAATATAAGGGGATGTGCGAGCCGCTGCTGACCCGGCACACCGACCCACGCTTTGTCGGCGTCACGTTCCGGCCGGCGACGGTGTGCGGCTACGCCCCGCGCCAACGCCTTGATCTCGCGGTCAACATCCTTACCAATCATGCCGTCAACAACAACAAGATCACCGTGTTTGGTGGCTCGCAATTGCGGCCCAATTTGCATGTCCAGGATTATGTTGACGTCGTCGAATTGCTGCTGACCGCCCCCGACGACAAGATTGCCGACATGATTTTTAACGTCGGCACGCAAAACCTGTCGCTGATGGAGATCGCGCATCTGGTCAAGCGGGTCGTCGAAGAGGAATTTCCCGGACGCGGCGAACTCGCGATCGTTACCACCCCGACCGACGACATCCGCTCGTATCACATCAATTCCGACAAGATAAAGCGGATGCTCGGCTTCGTGCCGCAATATACCGTCGAAGACGCGGTACGCGACCTGTGCCATGCGTTCCGCGACAACAGAATCCCGAACAGTATGGAAGACGATTATTACTTCAACGTGCGGCGTCTCAAACGCCTCAAGGCGGCGTGAAATTGAAACCGATCGCGGTCGTCACCGGTGGGGCCGGCTTTATCGGCAGCCATCTGGTCGATCTGTTGCTCGACCGCGGTTTTCGGGTGCGAGTCGTCGACAATCTGACCGGCGGCCACCGCAGCAACCTCTCCCATCATCAGGGTCATCCCGACCTCGCCTGCCATTGGCACGACGTGCGGAGCCTCGACCCCGACGACCCGATCTTCGACGAGGCGCGGTTCGTCTTTCACCTCGCCGGGATCGGCGATGTCGTCCCGTCAATCGAGCGTCCGACCGATTACATGGACGTCAATGTCCAGGGCACGGTGCGGGTGCTGGAAGGCGCGCGCCGCGCCGCCGCAGCAAAGTTCGTCTACGCCGCTTCGTCGTCGTGCTACGGGCTCGCGGCGACGCCAACCGCCGAAGACCATCCGATTGCCCCGCAATACCCCTACGCCCTATCGAAATATTTCGGCGAGCAGACGGTGTTTCACTGGGGCCGGGTTTACCGCCTACCGGTCAATTCGATCTGCATCTTCAATGCCTACGGCACGCGTGTGCGCACAACCGGCGCCTATGGCGCGGTGTTCGGCGTGTTCCTGCGGCAAAAGCTGGCCGGCGCCCCGTTCACCGTCGTCGGTGACGGCGCCCAGACCCGCGATTTCGTGTATGTGACCGATGTCGCGCGGGCGTTTCTGATGGCGGCGGAAAGTCCGGTCGCAGGCGAGCGTTTCAATGTCGGCTGCGGTGCGCCGCAATCGGTCAACCACCTCGTCGAATTGATCGGAGGCGAGGTCGTGCACGTAGCGAAGCGCCCCGGCGAGCCCGATTGCACCTTTGCCGACATCCGCAAGATTGGCGCGGTTTTGGGTTGGCGGCCGGAGATCGAGTTCGCCCAGGGCGTGCGCCGCATGCTCGCCGACATCGATCACTGGCGCCAAGCACCGCTGTGGGATCCGCAGTCGATCGCCGAAGCGACAAAGACCTGGTTCAAGTACCTTGCTTAAAGCTGACCGCAAATGGTCGCGGGAATAACGACAAGGTTGGTGACCCCAGTCAGGGGTTAGGGGACAGGCCGCAGGGTAGGTGCAACATGGAAGCGTCGCTGATTGCCCGCTACGGGCATAAGATCAAGAGGCCAGATGAACTAAGGGAAATACTGGGTCCTCCGCCGCGCACCGAGCGGGTCATCATGTGCCACGGCGTGTTCGACGTGGTTCACCCTGGTCACGTCCGTCATTTGCTTTATGCAAAAAGCAAGGCGACGGTGCTGATCGCCAGCATTACCGCCGATCGGCACATCACCAAAGGCCACCACCGCCCGCACGTACCGCAGGATCTGCGCGCGGTCAACTTGGCGGCGTTCGAGATGATCGACTACGTCGTCATCGACGAGAACCCGACCCCGATCGAAAATCTACAGGCGATTCGCCCCGATTTCTTCGCCAAGGGATACGAATATACGGGAAACGGATTGCCGCCCAAGACCGCGGAAGAAATAGCCGTGGTTCATTCGTACGGCGGCGAGGTCATCTTCACGCCCGGAGACATCGTTTATTCGTCGTCGAGCCTGATCAACCTGGCGCCGCCAAGCCTGAAGCTCGAAAAGCTCGAAATCCTGATGGAACATCGCGGCGTCACCTTCGACCACCTGCGCCGCACCGTCGACCGCCTGGCTGGGCACCGGCTGCACGTCGTCGGCGACACGATCGTCGACAGCTACACCCATTGCGCGATGATCGGCGGCCAGTCGAAAACGCCGACTCTGTCGGTATTGTTTGAAAGGCGCACCGATTTCGTTGGCGGCGCGGCAATCGTCGCCAAGCATTGTCGGGCAGCGGGCGCCGAGGTTACCTTCACCACCGTCCTCGGCGAGGACGATTACCGGGATGTCGTGACCGGCGACCTCGTCGAGGCGGGCATAAAAGTCAATGCGATCGTCGACAAGTCGCGGCCGACCGTAAACAAAAACGCAATCGTCGTTGGCGGGTATCGGCTGCTCAAGGTCGACACCCTCGACAACAGCTCGATCAACGACACGATCTTGGGCCAGATGACGGCCGCGGTGCAGAACGAGCCCGGCGACGCCGTGATCTATTCCGACTTCCGCCACGGCATCTTCAACCGCCGCACGATCCCGGATTTCATCTGCGCAATGCCCGAGCGCGTCTATCGCGTCGCCGACAGCCAGGTCGCGAGCCGCTGGGGCAACATCACCGAATTCAAGGGCTTCGACCTGATCACGCCGAACGAGCGCGAAGCTCGTTTCGCGTTGGCCGACCAGGATCTCGGCATCCGTCCGCTTGCCTCCAACCTTTACGACGCGGCGAAATGCAAGCTGCTGATCCTGAAGCTCGGCGAGCGCGGCGTCTTGACCTGCAACAGCGCCGACCATGAATCGCTCGACAGTTTTTTTGTGATTGACAGCTTTGTCGAACGGGTCGTCGATCCGGTAGGCGCCGGCGACGCGCTGCTCGCCTATGCGACGCTCGCCATGCTGACCAATGGCGACGACGCCCTGGCCGCGATCATCGGCTCGATTGCCGCCGGCTGCGAATGCGAATGCGACGGCAACATCCCGGTCACGCCCGACCATGTGCGCGCCAAGATCGACGCCATCGAAAAACAGCTGAATTATGCCTGACCGGCTGCGGGTCATCGTCGTCGGGCTCGGCGTTCAGGGGCACAAACGCCGCCGTCAGGCCGGCGCGGATTGCATCGCGACGGTCGACCCGTTCAACCCGGAGGCCGATTTCCGCTCGGTCGAGAAGGTACCGCTCGCGGCGTATGACGCGGCGCTGTGCTGCATTCCCGACGAACCGAAATACGATATGCTCGGCTGGCTGTTGTCGCACGCGAAGCACGTTCTCGTCGAAAAACCTTTGTGGACCCAGCGGCCGGAGCAGGTAACCGAGCTGCAGCACTTGGCGCGGCGTCATGGCGTCGTGTGCTACACCGCCTACAATCACCGGTTCGAGCCGCATTTCGTGCGCATGCGCGACTTGATCCGCTCGGGAGAGCTCGGCCGTATCTATTCGTGCCGCATGTTCTACGGCAATGGCACGGCGCGCCTGGTGCGCGATTCGGAATGGCGCGATCGCGGCGCCGGGGTCCTGCCCGATCTTGGCTCCCATCTGCTCGACACCTGCCGCTTTTGGTTCGGTGATTTGCCCGATCGCTTCCAGGTCTATGCCGCAAACGCCTTCGAGAATCGCGCCCCGGACCACATCGTGATCGGTAGCGAAAGCCTGGTGCCGCGGCTCGAACTCGAGATGACCCTGCTGATGTGGCGGAACCATTTCACCTGCGACATCCTCGCTGAGAACGGGAGCGCGCATGTCGAATCCTTGTGCAAATGGGGACCATCGGTGTTCACCCGGCGTCACCGCGTGCTGCCGAGTGGCCGGCCGCGGGAAGAAGCGGTGACCCTGGCCCAGGAAGACCCGACCTGGGCCGTCGAATACGGTCATTTCAAAAAGCTGTGTGCATCCGGCGCCGAGACCGACCTTGCCGATGATCTGTGGCTCGCCCGCACCCTGGCGCGGCTCGGCGACGAAACCCGCTCCTGCCGCGACGCGACGGGGGCGCCGGCCGAGGCCGACCCATTTCTTGGCTCCGAGCATGGTCTGCATCCGGCGCCGGCCGTGGCGGCGCTGATCGAGCTGCCCGACGGCCGTTATCTACTGCAGCGGCGCGATCCGCTGCCGCAGATTTTCTATCCCGACCATTGGGGCTGCTTTGGCGGGACGATCGAATGCGGCGAGACGCCGGAAGAGGCGCTGCGGCGCGAATTGCGCGAGGAGCTGGGCGTCGATTTCGAACCCGGCAGCTTTCACCGCTTTACCGAGAGCACATTCGATTACGGCTTTGCCGGTCTTGGCGTCATGCCTCGGATCTATTATTCGGTCCGGCTCGGTTGGGATGGGTTCGCCCGGCTCGCGCTCGGCGAAGGCAGCGATGTTGCTGCTTTCGACGGCGACACCGCGCTGCGCCGGCTGCGCATGACGCCCTACGACGCCTACGTGCTGTGGCTCTATCACCAGCGCCGTCGCATCGGCGGCAAATTGGCGAGCTGACATGAGCCTGCCCACCGTCGGCTTTGCCGGGATGACGCATCTGGGGCTGGTCTCGGCGACCGCGATCGCGTCGCGCGGCTTCGAGGTCGTCTGCTGGGATCCCGACCCGGTGCTGATCGGGCGACTCGGCCGGGGCGACCTGCCGGTGGTCGAGCCGGGCCTCGACGCGCTGTTCGCCGGCAACGGCTGCCGTCAGCGCTTTTCCAGCGACCCGTCGGATTTCGCCGCGGCTGAAATCGTCTACGTGGCGCCGGATGTCCCGACCGACGACCACGGCGCCAGCGATCTCGCCGCGATCGAAAGCCTGATCAGACGCGTAGCGCGGGCGCTCGATCCGGAGGCGGCGCTGGTCGTGCTGTCGCAGGTGCCGCCCGGTTTCACCCGAAATCTCTCGGTGCTGCCGCCGGAGCGGATCTTCTACCAGGTCGAGACCCTGGTGTTCGGCCGGGCAGTCGAACGCGCCACCCGGCCGGAGCGATATATCGTCGGCTGCGCCGATCCCAATCGGGCGCTGCCCGCGGCGCTACGCGCTGTGCTCGAAGCTTTCGACTGCCCGATCCTGCCGATGCGCTACGAAAGCGCCGAGCTTGCCAAGTTGTCGATCAATTTCTGCCTCGTCGCCTCGATCGGCGTCGCCAACACCCTGGCCGAGCTGTGCGAGGAGATCGGTGCCGACTGGTCGGAAATTGTGCCGGCGTTGCGGCTCGATGCACGTATCGGCCGCCATGCCTATCTGGCGCCCGGGCTCGGCCTCGCCGGCGGCAATCTAGAGCGCGACCTTGCCACCGCGCTGCGCCTCGCCGAAGCCTACCACACCGACGTCGGCATCGTGCGCGCCTGGATCGCCAATTCGCGGCATCGCCGAAATTGGGCGGCGGAGACCATCACTCGCACCCTGCTCCGCGACCGGCCGCAAGCCAGGGTCGCGGTATGGGGGCTGGCCTACAAGGAAAACACCCACTCGACCAAGAATTCGCCGTCGCTTGCGACCATCCGCCAATTGTCAGGCGCCAACCTCGCGCTGCATGACCCGGTCGTGAGCGCCGGCGTTGCCGGCCATCCCCGCGCCGCAGCGGCGACCCCGCTGGCGGCGGTCGACCGTGCTGAGGCGCTGATGATCCTGACCCCGTGGCCCGAATATCGGGACATTCCGCCTGAAGCGATTGCCGGGGCGATGAGCGGCAACATCGTCCTCGACCCCTACCGCGTGCTCGACGCCGGGGCGGCCACAGCGGCGGGCCTGCGCTATCACACGCTCGGCTGCGCCCCGGTCGGCCCCGAGACGGTGGGGGTCCGATGCTGATCCATCAAAACCCATCCGGAGCCCCGCCCGAGCGCGTCGTCGTGATCGGCGCCGGCGGGTTTGTGGGCGGCTCGGTGGCGGCGTGCGCAATGGTGAGAGGGATGGACGTGCTGGGCCTCGCCCGTGCCGACCTCGACTTGCTGACGCCCGGGGCGGACGAGCTACTGGCGCGGCTGCTGCGTCCCGGCGACGCGGTCGTGGCGGCAGCGGCGCGGGCGCCATGCCGCGATGTCGACATGCTCGTCGACAATCTCAAAATGGTGCGGACGATGGTGGCGGCCTTGTCACGCGTGACCGTCGCTCATGTCGTCAACATCAGCTCCGATGCGGTTTACGTCGACGACCCAGTCCCGCTTGACGAAACCTCGCCCGCCGCCCCCCAGACCCTGCACGGTGCGATGCATCTCGCCCGCGACGTGGCGTTTCGCACTAGCCTGTCGGCGCCGATCGCCATCCTGCGCCCGAGCCTGCTCTATGGCGCTGCCGATCCGCACAATGGATACGGCCCGAACCGCTTTCGCCGGCTCGCCGCCGAGGGCAAGGACATTGTGCTATTTGGCGAGGGCGAGGAGCGTCGCGACCACGTGCTGATCGACGACCTTGCCGAACTTGTCTGCCGCGTACTGACGCAGCGCTCGACCGGCATCCTCAACATCGCTACCGGCGAGGTCCATTCGTTCCGCGACATCGCTGATCGCGTCGCAACCATCGCGCCGCATCGGGTCGCGGTCCGTCCGAGCCCGCGGCAAGGTCCGATGCCGCATAACGGCTATCGCCCGTTCGATATCGCCCTTTGCCGTAGGGCTTTCCCGGATTTCGCCTTTACCGCGCTCGCCGACGGGCTCGCCAGCGCGCAACGCGCGGCGGAGACCCCCACGGAGTCAACGTGATGGCCGAGATCGAGCTGTTGCGGGCCCTGCCGCACATCAAGCGCAACGTCGTCAAACGCAAGGAAGCGAAGGACCCGGCGGTCATCGCGATTTCCAAGCAGTATGGCGAGATGTATTTCGACGGACCGCGCGAATATGGCTATGGCGGCTACCGCAATGACGGCCGCTGGCTGCCGGTGGCGCACGATATTGTTGCCCATTTCGGTCTCGAACCGGGGATGCGGGTGCTCGATGTCGGCTGCGCCAAGGGGTTTCTGGTTCAGGCGCTGATGCGGGCCTGCCCCGGCCTCGAAGCCTTTGGCCTCGACGTGTCGCCCTATGCGCTAATGCATTGCGAGCCTGAGGTGGTCGGCCGGATCCATCTCGGCACCGCCGAACGGCTGCCGTTTCCCGACAGCAGCTTTAATGCGGTGCTGTGCCTCAACACGGTGCACAATTTCCCTCGGCCGCGGGCTCTCAAGGTCATGCAGGAAATCCAGCGCCTGTCGGACGGCCGCGCTTTTGTCCAAGTCGACAGCTATCACACCCCCGAGCAGAAAGAAATTTTTGAGAGCTGGGTGCTGACGGCCGAGTACCATGACTACCCGGACGGGTGGAACGAGCTGTTCCGGGAGGCTGGCTACACCGGCGATTATTACTGGACAATCGTCGAATAGTGCGAAACAGCCGGGCGATCCGGCTGCCACGAACAACAGGGGCAGCGCTCGATGACGGGAAAAACTTATGCGATCCTCGGCGGCGGCGGCAGCTTCGGCATCCACACCGCCTTTTACCTGCTCGACCACGCCAACCCGAAAAAGGTGATCGGCATCGGCCGCAACCCGTTGCGGCAGTCGGCGTTCTCGCTCGATGTCGACAAGCGTGACGGTTACGAATACCACGCGCGCCACATTACCTACGAGCTGGACCTGTTGCTCGAATTGCTCGACCGCGAGAAGCCCGATGTGATCGTCAATTTCGCCGCGCAGGGTGAAGGCGCGGTTTCGTGGAAGCATTCCTGGCGGTTTTTCGAGACCAATTCGATGGCCCTGGCGCGGCTCGCCGAGGAGCTGATGAAGCGCGACTGGCTGGAACGCTTTATCCAGATCGGCACCTCCGAAATGTACGGCTCGGTCGACCACGCGACGACCGAGGACGAGCCGATCAAGCCGTCGAGCCCCTACGCCGCCTCCAAGGTCGCATTCGACATGTACCTGGTGTCGGTGCACCGCTTCCTGAAATTCCCGATGAACATCATTCGCCCGTCCAACGCTTATTGCCCGGGGCAATTGCTGCACCGGGTAATCGCGAAGGCGGTCTGGTGCGGGCTGACCGGCCGCCGCTTGCCGCTGCACGGCGGCGGCCGCGCCGAGAAATCCTACATCCACGCCCGCGACCTCGGGCGCGCCATCCATCTCGTCGCGGAAAAGGCGCCGCTTGGCGCGATATACAATGCCGGCCCGCCCGTGCCGACCTCGATCCGCGAGGTGGTCGAGCGTTGCGCGCGTGCGCTAGAAATGCCGTTCGAGGAATTGTGCGAGGTGACCGGCGACCGCCTCGGCCAGGACGGGCGCTACTGGCTCGACAGCAGCCGCATCAAGCACGATGTCGGCTGGGAGGCCGAGACCGGCTGGGACGAGGGGTTGGCGCAGATGGTCGCCTGGGGCCGGCGCTATCTCGACGACATCCGCGATGTCTCCAGCGATTACGTGCTGCGGGGCTGAGCCGATGCTGCGCAACAGCTTCGACGCCGAGGCGGCGCGGGCGCGCTGCCGGCGCTATCGCCGCCGCATACTCGACATCTCGCAGCAGGTCGGCGCGCTGCATGTCGCCCCGGCGTTCTCTTGCACCGAGATCGTCGACACGATCCAGCACGGCCTGTTGCGCCGCAACCCGGATGGCAGCCCGAGCGACGTCTTTTTGATGTCCAAGGGACATGGGTGCATGATCCAATACGTGATCCTCGAAGAAGCGGGCGTCCTGGCACAGGAGGATCTCGACCTTTACTGCAAGGTCGGCGGCCGGCTCGGCGCGCATCCCGATTACGGAACGCCCGGCATCGCTGCCTCGACCGGCTCGCTCGGCCACGGGCTCGGCATCGCGGTCGGCATGGCCTATGCCGAAAAGCTCAAAGACGCCGATACCGTGATCTACTGCGTGCTCAGCGACGGAGAGTTCCAGGAAGGCTCGACCTGGGAGGCAATGATGATGGCCGCCAACCTCGGTCTCGCCAATCTGGTCGGGGTCATGGACAACAACGACTTCACCGGGCTCGAACGCCTGAGCGAGGGCCACAAGGCGTTCTACCCGCTGGTCGACAAGGCGGCCGCCTTCGGCTGGGAGGCGGCCGCGGTAAAGGACGGCCATGACAGCGGGGCATTGTTCGATGCGCTCGCCTCGCGCACCGGCGACAAGCCGTTTCTCGCGGTCGCCCGCACCGTCAAGGGCAAGGGCGTCTCGTACATGGAGCATGTGCCGATCTGGCATTACCGCTCGCCAAACCCCGAGGAATACCGCCGGGCGGTCGCCGAGATCGAAGGAAACGCCGCATGAGGAACATCTTTGCGGACACCTTTTACGAGCTCGGCAAGACCGATCCGCGGCTGGCAATCGTCGTCGCCGACATCTCGCCGGCGGGCTCGATCGCGCGCTTCCGAGAGGAATTTCCCCACCGCTTCGTCAATACCGGCGTCTCCGAGCAGATCATGATCGGCATGTGCGCCGGCATGTCCTTGCGCGGCTTGCGCCCGTTCGCCTACACGATCGCGACCTTCACCCTGTTCCGCCCCTACGAATTCGTCCGCGTCGATCTGTGCTATCACAATCTGCCGGTGACGATCGTCGGCATCGGCGGCGGCGTCACCTACTCGACCCTGGGCTCGACCCATCACGCGCTCGAAGACGTGTCGATCGCCTGCGCCATCCCGAACATGGCGGTCGTGGCGCCGTGCGACCCGGGCGAGACGCGCGAGGCGACCTTGTGGTGCGCCGGGCAGCAGCGCGGGCCGGTCTACCTGCGCCTCGGCAAGGCTGGCGAGCCAGATTTCACCAAGGATGCGCCGGAACCCTGGCAGTTCGGCAAGATCCGCCTGCTGCGCCCGGGACGCAACGTCGCCATCCTGTCCTACGGGCCGGTCATTAAGCGCGCCTTCGACGTCGCCGAGCGGTTTCGCGAGCAGGGGCAGGAGGCCGCGATCTATTCGGTGCACACCTTGAAGCCGCTCGACCATGACGGACTCGCCCAAGTGCTGCGCCGCTTCCCGCGCGTCGTCGTGATCGAGGAATGCCCGCCGCAGGGCAGCTTGTCGATGCGGCTCAAGGAATTGGCCTGGGAAACCCGAGCCTCGTGCGCGATCGACGCCTTCACCCTGCAGGACGCCTTCATCCATTGCTACGGCAGCCACGACGAGCTGTTGGCTGAGCACGGCCTGTCGACCCCGGCCATCTGCCGCGGCCTCGGGCTCGGCTGAGCGGGGCGGGGCCGGGATTATGTTCCGGGTGCTGATCATCGGCATCGACAGCGTAATCGGTCAGGCGCTGGGAGAGGCGCTTACCGCGCGCGGCGATACCGTATTCGGCACGACCCGCCGTGCCGCGACGGTTGATGGTAGGCGTCGCCTCTGGCTCGATCTGGGAAAGATCGAGGCGCCTCAGACGGCTTTGCCAGCCGCCGATATTACGGTGTTTTGCGCGGCAAAGGCGCGCTACGCGGAGTGCCGCCTCGACCCAGTTCTCGCCCGCGGCATCAATGTCGAGGCCACCGTGGGTTTAGCCCGTCGACTCGTCGACCAAGGCAGCCGCATGCTGCTGTTGTCGACCAGCGCGGTTTTCGATGGCAGCCGCCCGCATCACCGCGCCGAAGAACCGACCGGCTCGGCAAGCCTCTATGGCAGCCTTAAGGTCGAGGCAGAAACGGGGGTCCTTGCGCTTGGTCGTGGGGCCGCGGTGTTCCGCCTGACCAAGCTGGTGACGCCGCAGATGCCGCTTTTCACGGGGTGGATATCCGCGCTTGCTGGTGGCCGGAACATACGCGCCTTCACCGACTTGCGTTTCTGCCCGCTGTCGTTGGGCCATGTCGTGCCCGCCTTGATCGCGGTGATCGACGATTGTGGCGACGGCATCTACCAAGTCTCGGGCAGCGACGACATTACCTATGCCGACGCCGCCCGACATATTGCTTTCCGGATCAGCGCCGCGCCTCGTCTTATCGAAGCCGTCCGCGCCATCGATAACGGCATCCCGCCCGAGGAAATCCTGGCACACACCTCACTCGACACAACTCGGCTATCGACATTGACTGATTTTCAACCGCCATCGCCGTTTGAGGTACTCGACGCAGTCTTTGCCCCCTCCAGTGCGGAGCGAGTGGAAGCTGCCGGCTGAACCCAATGCGCATCGATCCGGCGTTTTGGACCGGGCTCCCGGTCGTACTAACCGGTCACACCGGTTTCAAAGGTGCGTGGCTGACGCTATGGTTGCAGAGGCTAGGGGCGCGGGTTTCCGGTTTGGCGTTGCCGCCCGACACTGTCCCGAGCCTCTATGCGCTGGCGGCGATCCGACCGGAGCATGAAGTTTTCGCCGATATCGCCGAGCCACAGCCGATCGCTGAGCTGCTGGCCGCAATACAGCCGACGATCGTGATACACATGGCAGCGCAGGCGCTGGTGCGGCGGTCTTATGAGGACCCAGTCGGTACCTTTGCCACCAATGTGCTCGGCACCGCCCACCTACTGAACGCCGTGCGCCGAGTGCCGTCGATACGCGCCGTCCTGGTTGTAACCAGCGACAAGGTCTACGAGAATCGCGAGACCGGTCCACCGTTTACCGAAGAGGATCGGCTTGGTGGCCGTGACCCATACAGTGCTTCAAAAGCCTGCGCCGAGTTGCTGACCGCGAGCTTTCAGGCGTGCTTCTTTGCCGATCCAGGCGCCCCCGCGGTATGGACCGCGCGCGCCGGCAACGTAATCGGGGGCGGCGACTGGGCTGCCGACCGGCTCGTTCCCGACATCGTCCGCGCGCGCGCCGCGAATGTGCCCGTGGCGCTGCGTTATCCGGGCTCGGTGCGACCGTGGCAGCATGTGCTGGAGCCGCTTGCCGGCTATCTGATGATGGCGCAAACGATGGCAAGCGAGCCGGGCCTCCCCATCGACTCGCTTAATTTCGCCCCCGATCCTGCAAATTTCCGCAGCGTCGCCGAACTGGTCGAGGCCTTCACCGCCCGCTTCGGCGGCCTACCCGGCTGGGTTCAGGCGCCAGGACAGTACCCGCACGAAGCCCGCTCTCTGACCCTGTCGGCCGAGCGGGCCGGCGCCCGGCTCGGCTGGCGGTCGCGGCTCGGTTTCGCCGAGATCATCGCCTGGACCGCAGACTGGTACGAGACCTACCGCCGGGGCGGCGATGTGCGCAAAGCGACCTGGTATCAGATCGACGCCTATACGGCGTGTCTCGAGGCGGCGCAAGCGGACGGGGAGGCGGCATGAAGGTCGTGATTCTGGCGGGCGGCTTCGGCACCCGCCTTTCCGAAGAGACAATCGTCACCCCGAAGCCGATGGTCCAAATCGGCCCCCACCCGATCATCTGGCACATCATGAAGGGCTATGCCGCGTTCGGATTTAGTGAATTTGTCGTCGCGCTTGGCTACAAGGGGGAGGTCGTCAAAGATTACTTCTTGCATTACGGCGAACTTGCCGGGGATCTGACCATCGATCTCGGCCGTGGCACCATCGAGCATACCCGCCGCGCGCATGAGGATTGGGTCGTGCACCTCGTTGATACCGGGCTCAACACCTTGACCGGCGGCCGCATCAAGCGGCTAGCGCCGCTGATCGGCAATCGGGCTTTCATGCTGACCTATGGCGACGGCGTCGCCGATGTCGACCCGCGTAGGGTTCTGGCCTTTCACCGCGCCCATCGCTGTCTCGCTACGGTCACCGCGGTGCGGCCGCCAGCGCGCTTTGGCGGCATTGTCTTCGACGGCGACAACGTTGTCGGTTTTGCCGAAAAGCGCCAGACGGAAGAAGGCTGGATTAATGGCGGCTTTATGGTGCTGGAACCGGGTGTCCTCGACTATCTGAAGGGGGACGAGGACGTTCTCGAAGTCGATCTGCTGGAGCGCCTTGCCCGCGAGGGCCAGTTTGTCGCCTATCGCCACGAAGGCTTCTGGCAGTGCATGGACACCCTGCGCGACCGTCAGCTGTTGGAGCGCATGTGGCAAAGTGGCGATGCGCCGTGGAAGGTCTGGGATCGGTGATGTCCTCGGCCACTCTTATATGTCGCGGCTGCGGCCATCGCGATCTAGATCCGATCGTCGATTTCGGCCCAATGCCGCTCGCCAATTCGCTATTGACGATCGAGGACCTGACCGAGCCCGAAGAACGTTTTCCACTTGCCTTATTTTTCTGCCCGTCCTGCACCCTCGTGCAGATCGGCGAGAGCGTGATCCCGCAACGGCTGTTTGGCCACTATCTTTACGCGTCCTCTTTCTCTGACACGATGCTGGCGCATGCCCGCGCACTGGTCGCGGCGCTATGCGAAAGGCGCCGGCTCGACGAGCGCAGCCTGGTCGTCGAGATCGCCAGCAATGACGGTTATCTCCTGCAGTACTATCGTCAGCGCGGTATTCCGATTCTTGGCATTGAGCCGGCGGCAAATCTTGCGGCGCTCGCTGAGCGCGAGCGTGGAGTGCCCACCCTTATCGAGTTTTTTGGCGCCGATCTCGGGATGCGGCTCGCCGTCGAAGGACGCCGCGCGGATGTGATCCATGCGCATAACGTCTTCGCACATGTGCCCAACCCGAACGACTTTCTGAGGGGGCTTGCGCGGGTCCTGAAACCTGAGGGGGTAGCGATCATCGAAGTGCCCTATCTCGGAGAATTGATCAGCAACGTCGAGTTCGACACGATTTACCACGAGCACTTCAGCTATTTCAGCCTGACCGCGATCGATATTTTGTGCCGTCGCCAAGCGCTCGAAATCGCCGGGGTCGAGCAAATGCCGATCCATGGCGGCTCGGTACGGCTGGAAATCGTTCATCGCGGTGCGGCGCCGGTTTCGCCTGCGGTTGGCGAGATGCTCATGGCAGAGGCGCGCGCAGGCGTCGCTGGGCGCGACTATTATACCGATTTTGCCGGCCGCATTCGCCAGCTCGAATTCGACCTGACGGGGCTATTGGCCCGTCTCAAGGCGGAAGGGCGGCGCATTGCCGCTTACGGCGCATCGGCCAAGGGCAGCACGTTGATGAACGCGTTTGGCATTGGCGCCGAACTGATGGACTTCGTCGTCGATCGCAGTATTTTGAAGCAAGGCAGATTTACCCCCGGCAACCATCTGCAGATCCTGCCACCGCTCGCACTCATCGACCGTCGCCCGGACTACGTGCTGTTGTTAACCTGGAATTTTGCGGACGAAATCCTGGCCCAGCAACGTTCCTACCGCGACATCGGCGGCCGGTTCATCGTGCCCTTACCCGAAGTCAAGGTCATCTGAGCGTGGCGTCGCTCACCTCCCGATCAGTAGTGCTGCTCACCGGGGCTTCCGGCTTTCTCGGCCGCCATTGCCTGGAACGGTTGTTGGAGGAACCGGGCACAATCCATGCCGTCAACTCTAGCGGAGTGGGACCGCACGCAGACCGGGTGATCTGGCATCAAGCCGACCTGTGTGATCCGACCGTCGCCGAGTCCGTTGTCGCTGGGATTCGGCCGAGCCATCTCCTGCATGCCGCTTGGATCGCTACTCCCGGAATATTCTGGAGAACGCCCGAAAATCTTGACTGGCTGGCGGCAGGGCTGGCGCTGGCGCGGCGCTTTGGCGAGGCCGGCGGTCGCAGTTTTGTCGGCATTGGGAGCTGTGCCGAATATGATTGGCACGCCGTTCGCTTTGCCGAGGACGACACGTCAATCCGTCCGGCCACACTCTACGGCAAGGCCAAGGCGGCGATGTGGGCTGCGCTTGAGGCCTGCGCCGCACGATACGGCTTTCACGCTGCTTGGGGGCGCGTCTTTTTACCGTATGGCCCGGGCGACGCGCCACAACGGCTAATCCCGATGGTGATCGATCGTCTCCGCCGGCGACAGCCGGTTGAGCTGACCGCGGCGACCCAGGAACGAGACTTCATCTATGCCGCCGACGCCGCTGATCTGCTGGTGAGGCTGCTAGCGGCAGGAGCGGAAGGCGCCTTCAACATTGCGACCGGGTGCAGCATCAGCGTGAAGCGCGCCGTTGAATATCTTGGCGAGCGCCTCGGCGGTCGTGACCTGCTCCGCTTCGGAGCCCAATCGACGTTGGTTGAAGAACCCGCACGGCTGGTCGCCGATATGGCCAAAGTCGAGGCGGTGCTCGGCTGGACCGCGCCGACGCCCCTCGAGGCGGGGCTTGACCGGGTATTGGCACTAGCCGTCTGAGGAGAATGCGAGACAGGTCATGCGCATCGTTATCGACAGCGATGCCGGAACTCTTATTACCGGCGACGGCCGAACGCTTGACCTATTTGGCCGCGATGCCTTTGAGATGATCTCTCATTGGTGGCTCAAGACGAGTTGGAATCAGAAATATTCATACACTTTCACCTGGATGGGGCGCCCGATCATCCAGCATCCGGAAGACACGTTGCGGCTTCAAGAGGCGATCTACTCGCTAAAGCCGGACGTTATAATTGAAACCGGGGTTGCGCATGGCGGGTCGCTAATATTCTACGCCAGCCTGTTCAAGGCTATGGGAAAGGGCCGAAAGGTCATCGGCGTAGATATCGAAATCCGGCCGCATAATCGGCGAGCGATTGAGGAGCATGAATTGTTTGAGTACTTAATGCTGGTCGAGGGAAATTCAGCGGCAGCGGAGACGGTGGCGCAGGTCGCGCAGGCTATTCAGCCGAAAGAAACCGTGCTGGTACTGCTCGACTCGAACCACAGCCACGGTCATGTGACGAAAGAACTCGAGGCCTATAGCGGGTTTGTAACTCCCGGCTCCTATATCGTCGCCACCGACGGCATCATGCAGCTCGTTAACGATATGCCGCGCGGCGAACGGCGGTGGGCGACCGATAACCCGGCGCAGGCCGCTCGCGACTTTGTGGCGCATCATCCCGAATTCGTGATTCAAGAGCCGACTTGGCGGTTCAACGAAAGCCTGCTCACAAGATCGATTACCGCTTGGCCCGACGCTTGGCTCAAGCGCATTGGCTGATCGAGCCGACCTTAACGTGCTTAAGTGATCCTAGAACCATTGGCGCTTGACGGGGTCTGGTGCCTCGTGCCGGAACCGGCCTGGGATAGTCGCGGCTTTTTTGCGCGTAGCTTCAGCCGCGACCAAATCGCGGCACAGGGCTTGTGCACAGATTTTCCGGAATGGAGCATATCCTATAACGCACGACGCAATACATTGCGCGGCATGCATTGGCAGGCCGCACCCCACCTCGAAGTTAAACTCATTCAGTGCCTACGTGGCGTGGTGTTCGACGTCGCCGTCGATGTGCGTCCGGGTTCACGCGACTTCGGGAGATGGGTGGCGACAGAACTGTCGGCCCGAAACAGAAAAATCGTATATATTCCCGGTGGCTTTGCGCACGGGTTCCAAACTCTGACCGACGATGCCGAACTTCTGTACCATATTTCGCAGCCACACCTCCTCGGAAGCAGCCGCGGCGTGCGCTGGAACGATCCCGATTTAGCCATTGCCTGGCCCCCAGCGGCAGAGCGGATTTTGTCAGAGCGGGACGCGTCCCTGCCCTTTGTCGCCGCAGCCGCCGCGGATCAGACATTATGACCTCCTTTCTCTCATCGCGCAGAGCATTGGCGCGCGCGGCGAAGCTGCTCGAAGCCAATCGGCACTCGGTGTTGTTTGTGTCGCCGTTGCTGCGTGCGCGCGAGGTGAAGATGGCCTCCGCCCTGCGGCAAATTGGCTGGAAGGTCGTCCTGATCCACCTGCAGAACACGCCGTTCGCGCCCGAAGCTTATTTCGACATAGCCATTCAGGCGCACACGGAAAGAGAAGCACATTCCTTTGCCAAAACGCTGCGCCCCAGAATTTGTCATGCCTTTTCCGGTGCAGTAGATGGACTGTTGCTGCGATTGTGTCGGGACAAGCCGGGGCCGCTGGTCATTGATTTGAACGATGTCTTTTGCCCGTCGCTGTTCAACTATTGCACCGAACGGTTCGAGCCGACGCGTGAATGCCTTGCAAAGGCGGACGCGCTCTGCGCCCGCGACATTCAGGCCCGCGCAGCGCACCACCTCGACGGCTTTACGCTTCCGAAGCACACTTTGCTCTTCCCCGAATACACCTGGGCCGACCCTCCACCCGTTGCGGCCGTTCAAGCCAGATTCGACAGCGACGAGGTGCGGGTCGTGTCGGTCGGCACCTTCTGTCTCGAATCCCGCGGCGAATATGACAGCTGCTATCTTAAGCTGGCTGAGTTATTGGCCGCGCAGAAGATTCATCTGCACATTTATCCACACTGGTTCTACAAAGAGAGCCCGCTGTCGGTATTCAATTGGGATCTGGCAAAAGATTTCACCGATTTTTTCGCGCTTCAACGCCGAACGGACTATCTCCACATACACGACAGCATCGACTTCGATGCGTTGGCAACAGAGTTGTTAGCGTATGATTTCGGCATCGTCTCTGGCGGGTGTGCTGAGCTCGGGCAACGTCTTGGGCTGTTGAAGTCGGCATATATGATGACCTGCTATTCGGGCCGGATCTCCGATTATCTCGATGCCCGGTTGCCAATCCTGATCAATAAGGAGGTGGGGTTCAATTTCCAATTATTGCGCCATTATCGAGTAGAGATAGATTTGGGCGGAGTGCTGCAGCCAGGTTTTCGTGATTTGCTCCTTGCGGTCAAGCGCGACCCCGACCAGCACAGAGATGTGGAGGAAGCGGCCAAGCGCCTCTCGGTTGGGCGACATGCATCGAGACTGGCCGCCCTGTACGAAAGGGTGATTGCGGGTCGCCCGCAGCTGGGCATTCCGCGGTGGCTTTCGCTCCCGCATAAAGTACCGCTGCTCGGCCCGCGGCTCGCGCATCTGAAGCGGAATATCGAGGGCTTGCACCAGACGATCGACTGGCAGCGGCAGAACGCGCAGGAGCAGCGACGGCGCAGGCAAAACGAGCGCGACCTTCGTATGCAGCAAAACCGGGAAAGTCACAGCGAACTCCATGCCCTGCGCCGGCAAAGCCACAGCGAACTCGACGCCCTGCGCGAGCAAAGTCAGAGCGAAATCGACGCCCTGCGCCGGCAAAGCCACAGCGAACTCGACGCCCTGCGCGAGCAAAGTCAGAGCGAAATCGACGCCCTGCGCCGGAAAAGTCAAAGTGAACTTGATGCCATATGCCAGAAAAGTCAAAGTGAACTCGACGCCCTACACCAGCAAAGCCAGAGCGAACTCGACGCCCTACGCCAACAACAGGAAAGAGAGCTCAACTCCCTGCGTCGGCGCAACCACCGCGAGCTCGATGCTCTTCTTTTACACAACACAAACGTGCCGGCCGCGCGCAAGCGCGCACCGCTCGGCGACGATTTGGTATCCGGACTCTTGAACTGGCCTGAGATCAACGATGAACACGAACGCGCGAATGGATTCTGCGAGTTGCTGCGGTTGATGCGGCTTTCATCGCTTTGCACGGGCCCGCTTACCGAGATCTCTTCGGCGTGGGAATTGCTAAGCCAAAAACATTTCGATGAATTGCTGCGCAACGGATACCGCGACTTCAAGCGAACAATCGGCTGTAATTATTTTAATTTCCTTGTCCAAAACGGCGATCCTCAAATGGCTTTTCTGGAGGCGGCCCTGAGTCCGGCGGTCTGCTTTGGACTGAGAACCGCTGCTCAGAGCATGCCCAACGATCCGAATTTGCAACTGCCGGACCAAGTTACCTATCGTTATTTCGTTCTCTTGTTGTGGACTTATGCGCAAAGCCTAGATGCCGCGGGCTACCTCGACCGTCTCGATGAGCCGCAGGAGGGCAGTCCGATTACGGTCGAGGTGAACGGTCGCCGCATCTCGTCGGACCTGGTCAACTCGGTGCTCGAATACTATTCGATCGGCGAAGCCATGGATTTTTCGAAGTGCCGCCGCGTCCTGGAGATTGGCGGCGGCTATGGACGCTCGGCCTGGTCCATTCTTCAATTGAACCCACACATTCAATACACGTTAGTCGATGTACCGCCTGCGTTGTACCTTGCGCAGCGTTATCTATCTTCCGTGCTTGAACGGGAGATCTTCAGGGTTCGCCATTTTGAGGACTTTGCTGATGTTGAATCAGAAATGGAGGGGTGTTCAGTCGTCTTTTTATTGCCGCATCAGCTCTGCTTGCTACCCAATCGGCGATTTGACCTGACGTTAAACATTTCATCTTTCGGGGAAATGCAACCACAGATGATCGCGCAGTACTTTGACGAAATTCATCGCCTGACTCGGGGCGTCTTTTATAGTAAGCAGTGGAAAATCTCGAAAAACCCATTTGACGGCATCGACGTGAGCGAGGAGGATTATCCAGTAAAGGGGAGCTGGCAACCGCTATATCAACGCGAAGCACGCGTGCAAACTGAGTTTTTCGAGGCGGCCTATCGTATCGGGGGCACGCTATCGTGATGCGCTATTGCGGGGTTTATGACTTCGAGCTGCTGCCGTATGCGCTCGGTGACGTATTGACATGGAACATCCAGACGGCACTGCGCTGCGAAGCAGCTCGGCGCGATCGTGTCGACGTGCTGATCTGCGTCGACCCGCGTTATCCGTCGAGCATCTATCAGCGCAACCTGGTGACAGCGGACAATTGCGGGCTGTTTCTCAGCGAGCTGTTCGGCGCGTTCGGCACTCATCCTCGGCTCGGCAGCATCCTCGTCTTTAGTGAGCGCGAACAGCTACTCGCTGAATTGCTCCGTCGCGCCTCTGACGACCCGCTGAATGCAGAGATCCTCGCCGATTACGAGCGGGTGTTGAAGCGACGCGACGACGAAGCTGCACTCAACGAATACTTCATCAAATACATATATGCTCACGATGAGATAAACCGCTTCGCCGAAATTCACGGGCGCATTCCATTGCTACAGCCCAGCATAGGCTGTACGCCTGATACGGCGGGCCTCGCGGCGACGTTGTTCGCCGGTAAGCGTATTGTGGTCATCCACCCGCGGTTGCGCCGCCTCGACCAGGGATACGGCGGCGAACACACCAATTGGCGTGATTCCGACTTCCTCGAATGGTTCGAGTTCGTTCGCGCGGCGGAACGTCGCTATCCCGATGTCACTTTTGTCGTGGTTGGCCGACTGCAGGAAAAGCCACTCGAAATCCTAAAACTTTCCAACGTCGTGAGCCTGCGTACCTTGGGTCTCGGCCTCGGTCACGAGCTTACACTGATGCTCGACAGCAATCTATTTATCGGGACCTCGAGCGGCTTTGCGGCGATGGCGAATTTCTCCGAGGTGCCGTATTTTATCACCAAGGTGAACGAGGAATTCTTGCAATGCCTATCGCATCCCGCCAGGCTGTGAGCGGCTGCCTTTCGCACGACCTGACCAACTCCTCGTCTACGAGCCGGAAACCACCGATTTGCTGCTGCGTCTGCTTGATCGCGGATTGGCCGGCAACGTCGCCAAGGCGAGCGGCCCAGCATTGGAACGGCTGGATCGGATCGATCCGCCGGGATTCGCCCGCGAACGCGCCAGGTGGCTGCATTCCGGAGCGACGACGAGTTGGTTCTTTACCGATGATGCCTACAGTCGGCAGGAGGCGGCATTTCTGCTGCTGCCGCGGATCAAGCAGGCTGAAGCCGATTGCGCCCTGAGCCGCTCGCGGGCGGTGGCGACTGCCAGTCGGATCGAGGCTAATTTTCCTCAGTTGCGCGATTGCTTTCCCGATCTCGTTCGGCTGAAGGCGCTGCTCGACGAAGACACCGGCCGCGAAGTGTCGATCGCACGTGCGCCGCGCTCGCTGCGCGCCCGGATCGTCGGCTGCTTGCCGGTCTCGATACGACGATTTCTGCGCTCGTCGCGGACTATGGTTCGCCGGTTCCGGCGCGCCGCGCGCCGTGAGCGGATGGCGCGAGGACATTAGCCGCCGCTTAACCAGCAAATCCACCACATGACACGCATTGTTTATACCAGCGAATTACAGGAGCCATTGCGGCAGCTGTTGTCGCCCACTCGGATGGTCGGCGATCTGCTGCGCCATCGCGAGGTCATCCGCGCGTTCGTCAAGCGGGACTTTCATGCGACCTACCGCGGAACCTATTTGGGGCCGGTGTGGGCGGTGCTCTCCCCGCTGATCATGCTGGCGCTGTTTACCTTCGTCTTCGGCGGGATTTTCCACGGCCGCTTTACCCACAACGCGGCCGAGACGCCGGCTCAATTTGCCCTCGCCATGTTTATCGGATTGAGCTTGTTCAATTGCTTCAGCCAGAGCGTCAACTCGGGGCCCGGCCTGGTTCTAGCCAACACTCCTTACGTCAAGACGCTCAATTTCCCGCTGCAGGTCCTCTCGGTCGCAGCAGTGCTGCAGATGGTAATCAACATGGCAATCGCGTTGGCGCTGTGCCTGGCAATCTTCTATTCGATGAACGGGTTTTTATATTGGAGCGCGCTGGGCCTGATCCCATTCTCCTTATGCGTGGCGCTGTTCAGCGTTGGCTGCTCATGGCTGTTGGCGGCGCTCGGGGTCTTCATCCGCGATCTCCCGTCGATTGTCGGGCCGATTACGACGGTCCTGATGTTTTTGAGCTCGGTTTTCTTTTCGATCGAAAGCGTGCCGCCGCGCATCCGCTGGTTTGTCGAGCTAAACCCGTTGGCCGTGATCATCGACGAGGCGCGAGGTTGCGTCATGTACGACCGCTGGCCCGATTTGCCGGTTATGGCTTTCATTTGCGCCCTTTCGCTTGCTATCGCGCTTTTCGGCTACGCCGTCTTCATGCGCATGAAGGCTGCTTTCGCCGACGTAGTGTGAACGATGAGCTTGCTCGACGATATTCGGTCGACGACCAAGCCGGACGAAGCGTCAGTCGCCGTGCGCGTCAGCAACCTGGCGAAAACCTACGGGCTATGGTCGTCGCCAACGGCGCGGCTGAACTATCCGCTGCTGACGATGGCACGGCAGCTGGCGCCAATGCCACGGGCTGTCACCGCCCGCCTCGATCGTAAGCGAGGCCAGCTATATCGCGAATTCCACGCCCTCGAACAGATCACCTTCGACATCCGCAAAGGCGAGAGCTGGGGCTTTATTGGCGTCAACGGCAGCGGAAAATCGACATTGCTGAAAATAATTGCCGGAAACCTTCGGCCCACGCTCGGCTCGGTTGAAGTCGATGGCAAGGTCGTGATCCTTGACTACTCTTCGGGACTGAACGGTGAATTTACCGGGCGTGAAAACGTCTATCTCAAGTCATCGATCTTCGGGCTGACGCGCAAACAGGTCGACGCCCGCTTTCAATCGATCGCCGAATTCGCCGGGATCGGCGAGTTCATCGATCAACCGGTCAAAATCTATTCGAGCGGCATGGTGGCCCGGCTCGGCTTTGCGATCATGGCGCATGTCGAGGCCGATATCATGATCACCGACGAGGCGCTCGCGGTTGGCGATGCGTTCTTCGTGCAGAAATGCATGGCTTATATCCGCTCGTTCCTGCGCCGCGGCACCTTTCTGTTCGTGTCGCACTCGATCAATGACGTCGTCGGGCTGTGCCAGAAGGCGGTCTGGCTGGAGCACGGACGGATCAAGGCGATCGGCCCGGCGAAGGATGTGGCCGACGCCTATCTCTCGTCCAACGCGTTGGCGGTTTCCGAGCGCTATTTGGAGGAGAAGGCGGCGCCGCCAGCGAGCGGTGCCGGGGCCGACTCCGATCGCCCGGCGCCGGGGCGCGTAGCGCGATTGGCCCAGCCCAAGCTGGGCGAGCTGGCCGATATGTGCCCGCCGCGCGTCGTCAGGGATCCGCGGCTCGACTATCTGAACCGCAGCCCGTGGCGCAACGATCTGGAGATCCCGGATTTTCACCTTAATGGTTCGGGCTTCGGCGTCGGAGGCGCACGGATCGAGGATGTCTCGTTCGAGGACGACGGCGGCAACAAATTGTCCTGGGTCATTGGCGCCGAGATCGTTCGGCTGATTATCGATGTCGCGGCCGACCGGGACCTCGTCTCGCCGATCGTCGGTTTTCAGGTCAAGGACCGGCTGGGTCAAGTGCTGTTCGCCGACAATACCTATCTGACGACCATCGAACAGCCGGTCGCCGTTTCGGCCGGGCAGCGCTTCCAGGCCGAGTTCTGCTTTCAGATGCCGCTATTGCCGGTTGGCGAATATGTCATTCGCGTCGCCGTCGCGATGGGGGTCGAGAGCGACAACGCCATGCTCCATTGTATCGACAACGCGCTGGTCTTTCGTTCGACGACCTCGGGCGCGCGCCACGGCCTGGTCGGTGTGCCCATGCAGCATGTCCGGCTAGGACTGTCCGCGTGAGCTCGATCGCCGAAGCGTCATCGGCGCGGAGCAGCCAATGGAGCGCCGCTCAGGGAGCCGACCGGTCCGGGTTTCCAGGCGACCACACGATCGTCATCCCGACCTACAACCGCCCGCTGATGGTGTCGCGGCTCGTCGCTTATTACGTCGCACGCGAGCCCCAGCTGAATCTACTGGTGCTGGATTTCGAGCAGGGCGGAAGTAGCCGAGGAAAACGCGCGGTCTCTGCTCGCCCTCGGCGGTTCAATAAGGCACCTCACCTTTCCGCACACCCTGCCGATGGTCGGCAAGATCGCCCAAGGCCTCGCCGAAGTCGCGACGCCCTTCGTGTCGTTATGCGCCGACGACGACATCGTCTTTCCTGACGGGCTGCGCGAGGCAACGGCCTTTCTCGCCGAGCATCCCGATTATGTCAGCGCCCACGGCCTCTATCTGAACTTTCGCATCGTCGGCGACGAGGTTCATCTCACCCGCGAATACTCCGGCGCCGGAAACGAAGCGGAACACGCGGGACAGCGCATCTTCTGTCTATGCCAACAATACGAATCGCTGTTTTACGCCGCCTTCCGTACTTCCGATCTGCAACAAATAGCCGTTGCCGCGACCGCGCTGCCGACATTGCATTTCCAGGAGCTGTTCCAATCGGTATCCGCACTGATCAAGGGGAAGGTCAAGCGCTTCCCGAAATTTTACGGAGGCCGGCAATCCTGCGATCCGGCCGAACCCGAGCGCGACAAATGGCAGACCTATTACTGGTTCGCCGACGACCCGGCTGAATTCCTCGACCACTACCGCGCCTACCGCGACGAGGTGAGCAAATTTTACGAAGCGCATGGGCTGATGCCGCGGCTCGACCGGAGCGCACTCGTCCGGGTGCTCGATCTGGCGCATGCGGTCTATTTCTCGGCCGGCTGCCCGCCCGCCTACTTCATGACCACACTGCAGGACCTTTGGCCGAACGCGCCGGCGGTTACCACCGGACGCCGCGACCTGCTCAACGACATTCGGCCGCACAGCCCTCATCGCGAGCTGCGCCGCGCGCTCCGGCTTCTGAATTTCCTGCGCCGCCGTTTCGGCCGACGCGCGCGCTCGCGCTGGGCCTTCAGCCTCACCGAATTGGACCGCTCGGCGCGGCAATCCTACCGCACACCCTGGATGTGCCGACTGCCGACCGGGCTCGAATGGCTGGCCGCCGTCCCGGATTTCCGCCTCGCCTATGGCGAGCTCTGCCATTACCTCGACCATGCCTAACGCACGTTCGGTGTGCAGTGACCTCAGCGGTCGGAAAGAGCCATCAATTTGGAGCTTTCTCAAGTGAAGCAGCCGTCTAGCGTGACTACTGCAGATCCGTATCTATAATGGGAGAATAATGGCATGAGAAAGCGTATTATATTTGGTCTCAGCTTGGTCATTATTTTGTTGTTTTTCTTAATCGCTACTAGCAGTCCATCGATCACCCCTTTTATATATGCTAAGTTCTGAGCTATATAGTGTGAAATTGATGCGCGTATTTTTGGAAACAGCAATATTTCTAGTCCTCGGGTTAATGATTTTGGAAGTTCTGTATCGCGGCTACCTGCGGCTAGAATATCCCACGCGTTTTCAAGACCCCCCTGTGGATCAGGTTTTCACGACCTGGGACAAGCCGATGTGGCGCTACAGCGCTCGATTCGGGTACGCATACATCCCCGAGGAGGAAGTCACCCAGACGACAGTGCAGGCCGGTCATGTCGTTGGTTGCACAACCGTGGATTACGTCAACCAACAAGGCAATATTGGACCGAGCGTCCCCGATTATGCTATCGCACAATATAAAATTCTAGTTTTCGGCGATTCGTTCTCCGCTTCCATGCTCAACGGCGAAACCTGGCCGAGCGTTCTCCAGACTAAACTCTCAGCGACCACGAAGGTAAAGGTAAGAGTTCTCAATCTAGCCCGCGACGGGTACGGCGTATTGCAGATCTTTGATCTCGCGGCCGCGAAGATTCCCGAACTCAAACCTGATCTTGTAATCTTCGCGTTTAACTCTCAGGCATTAACGCGTGATCGATCCTGGCGGGTGTTGGTTGGTCACGGTGAGGATGTTCGCTTAGTCACAACCACTGAGGCCTCGAGCGATCCGGAACCTTCCCTTAGCACCGATTTTGCCTTTGTGGTTCCTGCGGCGACACAGGAGTGGTGTGCGGCAATGCTGCGCCGGTCACTACAGGCACAACGAGATGATCCCGTTCTGGTGAGCCTTCTTAGAAAGCGCAGATATATCGAGGGCCAAGATCGCCGGACCGCTGTTGCTGATCTGTATGATCCGAAAGCCTCTTATGTCTACGACCGGCTGATCCATCATGACCCCTTCTTCGCACAGTGGCGGAAATTACAACCGAGCATCGTACCGATGGTCAGTTTCAGCGATTATCGCGCTGACCCCCGCCTTGTGCATGATGTCGCGGCGGTGCAACAGACCGGCATCCCCTACTTAATTGTGCACCTGCCGATGGGGATCAGCTTGAGGGACCACCAGGAATTTTGGTTTGAGGGCAATGCGGAGTTGTTGTTGAAAAGCCTCGAATCCGTGACCGCAAAGCGGGTGCAGCGCCTGGGTCCCTATTTGAATATTGCGCCGAATGACGCGATGAAGCTTTGCCTTTCGGCGGTTGATTGCCATCCGTCCGAATTCGGCATGCAGGAATACGCCGGCGCGGTTGCCCAGATCGTGCGGCCATTCCTCGATGGTCTTGTCGCCCGATGACGCAACGGGTTGCTTCTCTTGATCTGTTGCGCGGCATTGCCGCAACCAGCGTTGCAATTCCGCATTTCTTTATGTATTTTGGATCTGGAAGTTCGATTATAGAGTTGGTCTCGACAATCGCGGTCGAGATATTCTTCGTGCTCAGCGGGTTTGTGCTCGGACCCCAAATCCTGCTCGCGGTCGGCGGCGGCGCGCGCCTCGGTCTTGGTACGTTTCTCGTGCGCCGCTGGATGCGCACTGTCCCCGCTTATTTGATCGCGCTGATGATGGTGTCAGTACTTTTCCAGACCGCCGGCTCCACTGATTTTTTCCATTATGTGTTTTATATTCAGAATTTTTATCGCCAGCAAGTTTATCAGGACTATTATCCAGTGGCGTGGAGCCTTTCGGTCGAAGAATGGTTCTACGTGACCTTCCCGCTATTCCTCTTGCTAGCGGCTCTTGGGCGGCACCGGCCACCGATAAACCATGCTCTCACAGCGCTGCTCTTCATCGCAGCGATTACCTGCGCGCGCACATGGTTCGGCGACTTAGCGGTCTGGGGAACCGGAATCCGCCGCGTCGTCGTGTTCCGCGTCGATTTGATCGCCTATGGCTTCCTGCTGTTTCTTTGGGTTTCGCAGCGGGCTTATCGGCCCCGCCGGCCGTCCCTCGCTTTGGCCCTTGTCCTCGGGTGTTCCGCCGCCCTTTTGTTCCTGCTTTTGCAACATGTCGATGCAAGCATCGTCAGCCAAGCAGCATACCCGTTTGCAGCGGCGGCTTTTGGCTGTGCTTGTGTCGCATTTTTTCTCTCGCTAGAACCGGTACTAGCCGGACGCTCGCTTCGTCGATTGTCGGATTTGGCCGGGCGAACCTCTTACGCTGTATATCTCTTCCATCTATTGGTGATATACGCGCTGGCGGCACATTGCCGCGCCTGGCCGATCAGCCTTAAGCTCGGCGCGTTTTGCCTCGGAACTGCGACCCTCGCGCTTGCCAGCTCTTACCTGCTCGAGCAGCCGATTCTATCAATGCGGCCGCGTTATGTCTTCAAAACGGCTAATGCTATACTGAGCTCGGCGCCGATCCGCCCGGAGATGCGTAGCGCGGAGGGCGCACTCGGTTCGATCACGTGGCAGCGAACTGACGGCGGCCCCGCCCTGGAGTTGAACGAGCCGATTGGCTAGCCCGGCTATCTTACAGATGAATTTCGGGCAGTTTATCTGGTTCGTAAGGAGTTGGCATAATTGGGAGGCTTGGCTGCTAGCTGATATGATCGTTCGATTACGATGAGGCCTATCGTAGGCAGGAGAGCCGTCTCACCTACGGCGATAGATTTCTTGACGGGATGCTCTATCGCTGTTGGCTTGACAATCCTGAATCTATTCTGGAGATTACCAAACGGTGAAGCCACTTATATTCCCTATGACCCGGTTGGGGCCCTTGTCATTGGCCAGGGCTTAGCGTACCACATCCACCAGCTCCTGGCCGCTCCGGTGACTGTGACGTCTGGGTTGTGGGCCGCGTTAATTGGCCTGATTCTGAGGGTATTCGGCGACGGGTTTTGGCAGCTGAACCTCATGGCCTTTTGGCACAGCGCGGCTCTGGTAAGCCTGGCGTGTTGGATCGGCCGTCGTTTTTCGGGAGCTAGGGGTGTTTTGTGCTTGGTCGTTGCAACAGCGATGTTGCCGCCTTTATGCTTCACGCTGGTTGGCTCCGCGCGTGACTGGCTCTTAGGAACCGTTATCCAAAAACTGCTGTGGCCCGCGTTCAGTCAGGAAATTATATGGCACGACTGGAGTAATCAGGTGCTCAAACCTGACCTGCTGGCTGGTACGCTCGTCGCCTGGTCAATCGCCCTTATCGTGATCGACCCAGTCGAAGTGTCCAAAAGACGATTTGTCGCGTCAGGCGCTTGTTTGGCCCTCGCGATATTGGCAAAGGGACATTTTTTCCCGGTATATCTTGCCGGATGGGGAACCGCACTATTCGTAACCGCGATGATCATGGGAGAGAGGGCTAAGTCTTATGTCGGTCGCTCTTATTGGGCCTTACTAATATTGGCACCAGTTTTCGTGACGTGGGGGTTTGCAGGGGGTGCACAGGGTGCCTTCTCGTATCTCCATTGGATGAATCCGCTCCAAAACTCCGCCGCATACCAGAGGCCCGATCTAGGAATTTGGTTTTTTGCCGAGCTTGCACCGGCGGCTTTCGGCCTCTGCGCGCAACTAGCGATCTTACTAATTATATTCGTATACCTGCCTAAGCCCGGAGGGTTAACGAAAGTATTAACGCCAATTTCTGGAATACTATCTGCATCCACGATTATGGCCCTGCCGGTAGTGCTGAACCGATATGGCAAGAACTTTTCGATGATCCTTCCCGTCTTCGTAATGATCTGGCTTGCGATTTTGGTATTAACCGCACGAGGTTTCGCATTGCTGAACTCGCGGCAAAATCGATGGGTGATGCCAATTTGGCTGGCGCCGTTCGCTGCAGTTACCGCGCTCGGTGTTTGGGCTCACGCACGGACGTTGCCAACGGCATCCGAGGTTGCCGCCTTGACCGCGGACAGGGCTGCCCTCGCTGACGTCTCATCTACTATCCTGTCATTGGGCGCGCATAACGTGCTATCGCCGAATACCTACACCGGATTCCCGACGATCTTGTCCTATGAGCTCACCAGACAAGCCCGGCCTCGAGGTTTGGCGGTGCCAGGCGTGTTCAACGTCTATTGGGACAAAGACAACACTGAAGCCGAACATATTAACCGCGGAGTCATACTTTCGGCGGATGCGGTCGTCTGGGTGCCGGGTGGCCCCGAGCGTTTCCCATTTCTCGGAGAATTTCAATCACATGTATACAGCGTCGTCGACAAAATCTTGACTGGGGAGAATTCGGCGTTCAAGCTGGTTAAAACAATCGATATCGCTCCCGAGGGATTAGTAACAGTCTATTTTCAGAATAACGATCGACCCATGAAAGTGCAAGTCTATGCGCGAAAATAATTTCGCAAGATATCGTATTCAGTCAAAAGTTAAGCAGAAGGCTGAAACGTTGCTTGCTTTCATCCCATGGGTGGCCATCGCATGCATCGTATTTGTCTGGTTCATGTCCAATATGTAATTGGTTAATCCGCTCCGACGTCAATCGTCAATTTCTGGACACGCGCCCGCTCGCCGAAAGAAAGCCAACAGCGCAGCCCATCCGAGGAATGTCAGATGACCATCCCGGGAGTTTATGACCGCGCTAGGGAGATCGGCTTGGCGCAGCCATCAGAAAGCAGCGCATCGTCCGCGCTCGCTGAGGATCCCGAGGTTTCGGTTATCGTGCCGCTCTACAACGAGATGGGCAACATCCCCCCGCTGATCAGCGCGCTTACCGACTCGATGCATCGGATCGGACGTACATTTGAGATCATCGCTGTCAATGATGGAAGTCTCGACGGCTCGTTGCATGAGCTGGAGGAGGAGGCGGCGCGCCATCCCGAGCTCCGGATCATCGACTTCCGTCGCAACTACGGACAGACCGCGGCCATAATGGCCGGCCTCGATTGCGCGACAGCAGCGATCATCGTGACGATCGATGCCGACCTGCAGAACGACCCTGCAGATATTGCGATGCTACTGACCAAGCTGCAGGAAGGGTACGATGTGGTCAGCGGCTGGCGGCAGGACCGCAAGGACGCCGCGCTCCGGCGGAAATTGCCGAGTCGTGTCGCCAATTCGCTAATTTCGTGGATATCGGGGGTGAAGCTGCACGATTACGGCTGCACGCTGAAGGCCTACCGAGCGGACGTACTGAAGGGGGTCCGACTATATGGTGAAATGCACCGCTTCATTCCAATCTATGCCAGTTGGATGGGAGCAAAAGTTGTCGAAATGCCAGTCAGCCACCATCCGCGGCGAATTGGCCGATCCAAGTACGGCATCGACCGAATCATCAAGGTGTTGCTCGATCTCATCGTGGTAACCTTTCTGCATCGCTATTTCGTCAAACCGATCTACGTGTTCGGCACATTCGGGATCGCTTCCCTATTTCTCTCATTGGGCGCATTTTTATATATGCTTGCTTTGAAGTTTTTTGCTGGTGTGTCGATGATCTCGACCCCGCTGCCATTGGTTACGGTCACCGCCGGCTTGGTCGGAATCATGAGCATTCTGATGGGCCTATTGGCTGAAATGCTGGTCCGCATCTACTTCGAGTTGCAGGGACGCGCCGCCTATCTGGTGCGGCGCCGCGTAAACTTCCCGGCTCGCCGCTGACATGTGCGGGATCGCCGGCTTCGCCGGCTTTGGAGCCGAGGCCGACCTGCGCGCGATGACCGAGGCGTTGGCGCATCGCGGCCCGGACGGCGCCGGTTTCTGGAGCGGCGACGAACCCCCAGTGTTCCTCGGCCATCGGCGTCTCGCGATCATCGACATCGAGGGCGGGCGGCAGCCGATGTGGGACGCCGCCGGTCGGATCGGCGTGATCTTCAACGGCGAGATTTACAACCATATCGAATTGCGGCGAGAGCTGGAGGATAGGGGGCATCGCTTCACCACTCACCATTCCGATACCGAGGTGTTGATCCACGGATATCGGGAATGGGGGGAGCAACTTCTTCCGCGGCTCAATGGCATGCTGGCTTTCGCCCTCTACGATCGCGATCGGGCTCGTCTTTTGCTGGCTCGTGACCGGTTCGGTGAAAAGCCGCTGTATTATTGGCGCCGTCCGGGCCGTCTGGCGTTCGCCAGCGAGTTGTCCGCCCTGCCGCGTCATTCGCAGATAGAAGCTGCGATCGATCCCCGCATGCTGCAAAAGTTTCTTGCCTGGGGATTTTTGCCGGCCCCCAACGCGCTGTATCGCGACTGCGCCAAGTTGCCGGGCGGTTCGGTGCTGTCCTACGATCTACGTGCGGATACGGTACAAGTGAAGCCATATTGGCGGTTTCGGCTCGAACCCGACGATAACCTGAGCGACGCCGACATTCCCAGTTTGGCCGAAGAGCTTCGCGCGCTGTTTCAGCAGGCCGTGAGTTGGCGGCTGATCAGCGATGTTCCGCTGGGCTTGTTCTTATCAGGCGGCATCGATTCGGCCGCGGTGCTGGCGGCGGCCGCGCAGATTCGGCCGGCCGGGCGACTCTCGACCTTCACGATCGGTTTCGAGGAGCCGAGCTTCGACGAGTTCGGATTCGCCCGCGAGCTTGCCAGCGCCATCGGCACGTGCCACCACGAGCAGATCCTGAGCCTGTCGGATGCTTGCTCTCTTTTGCCAAAGGTCCTCGGTCGTATGGACGAGCCGCTGGCCGATCCGTCGATTCTGCCGACCTACTTGTTGAGCCGTTTTAGTCGCCAGTCTGTTACCGTGGCACTGTCCGGCGATGGGGGCGACGAACTTTTCGCGGGTTACGATCCGTTCAAGGCTCTGGCGCCGGCCCAGCTATATCAGCGGCTGGTGCCAAACGGCCTGCACAAGGGACTGCGCAGTCTGGCCGAGCTGCTGCCGAAATCCGGGCGCAACATGAGCTTCGATTTCAAGCTACGGCGGGCCTTGAGCGGTCTTGGTCACACCCCCGCCTACTGGAACCCGGTCTGGCTGGCGCCGGCCGACCCGGCGATGATCGCGGAAATCTTCTACGCGCCGATGGGCGCTGACGATTTGTACCAGGAAGCAGTCGAGCTATGGAGTGCCGGCACCGGCGACGCCGTCGATCGTACGTTGGAGTTTTATACCAACTTCTATCTGCCTGACGACATCCTGGCCAAGGTGGACCGGGCTGCAATGATGGCCTCGCTCGAATCCCGCGCGGTCTTTCTCGATCCCGACCTGGTGGAATTCTGCCGCCGGTTGCCCAACCGCTTTAAATTCCGCAACGGCGAGCGCAAATGGCTGCTTCGCCGCGCGTTCGCCGAACTGTTGCCGAAAGTAGTGCTGGGGCGGCGCAAGAAGGGCTTTGGCATTCCGCTCGCGTCTTGGCTCCGCGACTGGCCCGAGCCGCGCGCCGATCCGGCCTGGGAGGGGTACGGTCTGAGCCTAGGGTCAATGCACGGCGCCTGGTGCCGGCACGCCTGTGGAGGGCGGGACCATAGACTACTGTTATTCGCTTGGCTCACCCTGCATCATCACCGCCAGGCAGCCCGCGCGCAAATGGAACACTGATGGACAGTGACACTTATGCGGTCGAGGCAGGTATCGAAGCGACGCATTGGTGGTTCACCGGCCGCCGCAGCCTATTCGCCCGCGAGCTGGCCGGCGCCGGTGTGCCGTCCAGCGCCGCTGCACTCGACATCGGCACCTCCACCGGGGCCAATCTGCGTCTGCTGCGCCATCTCGGTTTCACCCAGGTGGAGGGACTGGACACCAGCAAGGCGGCGATCGAGTTCTGCCGCGAGAAGGGCCTCGGGCCGGTCCGCCTAGGCGATGTTTGTGCGATGCCGTTTGCTGAAGCGAGGTTTGACTTGGTGCTTGCGACCGACATCATCGAACACGTGCGTGACGACGAGCAAGCTTTGCGCGAAATCGCTCGGGTACTTCGGCCCGATGGGCGCCTGCTTCTCACCGTTCCTGCTTTCCCCTGTCTCTGGGGTCTGCAGGACCGGGTGGCCCACCACCAGCGCCGCTATCGCCGCGCCCGGGTGATCGGTCGCCTGCGCGCGGCCGGCCTGCGGCCGGAGCGCATTTATCATTTCAACTACTTGTTGTTCGGGCCGATCTGGCTGGCTCGTCGCGTTATCGATCTGCTGCATATAAATCTCGCTAGCGAAGCCCAGGTGAACTGGCCGTGGCTCAACCGTTTTTTGCAATGGATCTTCGCCTTCGACGTTGCCACGGCACCCAGGCTGCGGCCGCCATTCGGAGTGTCGATCCTGGTGATGGCGGTCAAGGCGTGACCGCCATGCCCGAGCAGGACGCCGAAATCGTTGCTGGCTCCGTCGGCCGCTTCGGCTTCGAGTGGCATCACTATGCAGAGATGCGGCCCGAATATGAAGAGCAGTTTCGCCGCTGGACGGTTCATCTGGAGCCCAATGACTGGCGAGCCGTGCGCTTCCTCGATGTCGGCTGCGGCATGGGGCGCAATTCGTACTGGCCGATGCGCTACGGCGCCGCCGAAGGAGTGGCGATTGATTTGGACGACCGTTCGCTGGCGTCAGCTCGCTGCATTCTTGCCGGCTTCCCCGGTATGCGGGTCGAAAAGGCCAGCGCCTACGCCATCCCTTACCGCGACGCGTTTGATGTGGTGTTCTCGATCGGCGTGGTTCATCACCTGGAGCATCCCGATCGGGCGTTGGCGCAGATGGTGCAGGCCGCGCGGCCGGGCGGTCGCGTGCTGATCTGGGTATACGGGCGAGAGAACAACCGTTGGATCGCGGTTTTGGTCGACCCGGTTCGTAAAATGCTCTTCTCACGGCTGCCAGTGGTGGTGGTTCATCATCTCGCGCTTTATCCAACTGCGCTGCTGTGGTTGGGCGTGCGGGTGGGCGTCGGTCGTATCGCCTATTTCCGGATGCTGCGCGGCTTCACCTTTCGCCATCTTCGCTCGATCGTGTTCGATCAGATGCTACCGAAGATAGCGCATTACTGGTCACGAGAGGCTGTAGAGGCTCATCTGAAGGCCCAAGAATTGCAGGATATCACCTTGGCTTGGGTGAACGAGATGTCCTGGTCGGCGATGGGGACCAAGCCGCTGGCGGATGGGTAGGCGGTGTACGCCAGCACTTGTCGCCGCGCGGACCTTGGGGCGTTCATCGACCTGCTGTGCTGCCCGGCAACCGGCGAACCTTTGATGCAAACAGCCGCAGGCCTGGTGAACCGCAGCGGCACGCGGGCTTATCCGATCAACGCCAGCGGCGTGCCGCTTTTCGCCGTCGATCTCTGCACGGCCGAGGCCCGAGTCCAGCAAGGGCATTACGACCGCATCGCTGCAGCCTATGTCGCGAATCTGAGTTATCCGCACACTCAGGAATATATGGCCTATCTCGATCGTGCGCTGGACGCCGCAGTCGGGGCGGGCGACCTGGGTATCACCGCGGAGTTGTGCTGCGGCCATGGCGAGGCGCTACCGCTGCTGAGCGGGCGCATTACCCGCTATGTCGGCATCGATGTGTCCGAGAAGATGCTCGACGCTGCCGCCGGCATGCATGACCGTCCCGCGGCACTGTTCGCGCAGGGTGACGCGACGATGCTGCCGCTCGCCGATGGGTGCTTCGACACCGTTGTCCTTCTTGGCGGTATTCATCATGTCCCGGATCGCCGGCGGCTGTTCGGCGAGATTTTCCGTGTGCTGAAACCCGGCGGGAGGCTGATCTTTCGAGAGCCGACTAGCGACTTCGTGCTCTGGCGGGCGGTGCGAGCGGTCGTCTATCGTCTCTCGCCGATGCTGGACGGCGCCACCGAAAGGCCGCTGATTTATACCGAGACGGTTCCCGTGTTGCAGCAGGCGGGATTTTGCTCCGAACTTTATGAGACCCACGGCTTCCTGGGGTTCTGTCTATTCATGAACAGCGATGTGCTGTTGTTTAATCGGTTATTCCGCTTCATTCCCGGAATCCGTGCGCTGGTGCGCGGTGCCGTGCGCCTCGATCGTCTGCTGTTGCGGGCCTCTCTGCTACGCTTCGCGGGCTTGCAGGTAATCGGGGTTGCCGTAAAGCCGAGCACCGTCGTTTGGTCATGAAGAGCGCGGTGTTGCTCACGTCGATGATTTCCCTGACGGTGGTCGCCAATCTGCTGATGAAGCTCGGCGCTGCCGATAAGCATTCGGTGCTCCTGCTGCGACTGGTTTCTTGGCGGACGGCGCTGGGACTAGCTACATTCGCGGGCGCAGCCGCGTTGTACTCGATGGTACTGCGCATTCTGCCGCTAAATGTTGCGCAATCCTTTGCAGCGGCACAGTTCATCGCCGTAATTCTGGCATCGACAATCATTCTCGGCGAGACGCTTCCGGCGCAGCGTTGGTTGGGGATCGCGATGATCAGCGGCGGGATTGCGACCGTCGCCTTCTCTTACAGGTAGCTCGGAATCCAGATCATCAAATATTCTTCAATAGCGCCGCGGATATTGCCGATGCAGCCGGTGGTTGCCCCCGAGCGAGATACGATTGTGGCGCCATTGGCGCGATCCTGATCAAGGATTGGTCTCGGAAAATCTACTGATGAGCGAAATTGATCTTGTCTGTGGGGTTTGCGGGGCGGTGGCGCTCGACGAGTTCCCGCAATTTGCGCGGTTGCCGCGGGTGACCTCGGATTGCCGGCCGTTTCCGGCCGGGGGGCGGCTGGCGATCTGCGGCGAATGCGGGGCGGTGCAGAAGCCGGTCGACGCGCGCTGGCGAGAGGAGGCCGCCGCGATCTACGGCGCCTATGACGTCTATTTCCAATCGGGGGGAATCGAGCAGGCGGTGTTCGATCCGGCGACCGGAGCGCCGCGCCGTCGCAGCGCCGTGCTGGTCGACAGGCTTGCGGCCAGCCGGCCGATCGCCGAGACCGGCAGGGTGCTTGACGTCGGTTGCGGCAACGGCGCATTGCTGTCGGCTTTCACCGAGAGCCGGACCGGCTGGCGGCTCTTCGGCCACGATCTGAGCGAGATCAACCGCGCGGCTTTGTCGCGGATTCCGGGGTTCAGGCAGCTCTATACCGGACCGATAGATGCGGTTCCCGGCGGCTTCGATCTCGTCACGCTCAGCCATTCGCTCGAGCATTTTACCGAACCAGTCGAGGAGTTGGCGAGCCTACGTGCGAAACTCGCGGCGGGCGGCTGCCTATTCATCGAGGTGCCGGACGCAGCGGCGACCCCGTTCGACCTGCTGGTCGCCGATCATATCTCTCATTTCACTGCCGACAGCATGTCTCGGGTGCTCGCGCGCGCCGGCTTCGACCCGCTGATCGTCACTCCGGATTGGGTGGTCAAGGAGCTTTCGGTCGTTGCCGAGCCGGGTGTTGCAACGCGGCCGCCTGCATCGCCACCGCAAGCGGCAGGCCGACGGGTCGCGGCGCAGCTCGCTTGGCTGCAGGCCCTGATCGACGGCGCGCGCGCAGCGGCGGCAACCGCACGGCCATTCGGCCTGTTCGGCACCTCCGTCGCGGCGATGTGGCTGTTCGGCGAGGTCGGCGACGCGGTCGAATTTTTTGCCGACGAGGACCCAAGCCGGCGCGGCCGGCGCTTGCTCGAGCGCCCGATCCTGCACCCCGACGATGTCCCGGCGGGGGCTACGGTCTATGTCCCGCTGATCCCGCGGGTCGCCCAGGCCGTCGTCGCCCGCGCATCGGGCTCGGGCGCAGACTTCCGCCTGCCGCCCGCATTTCCGGAGACATAGGCCCGCACGCCCTCGCGTGATTTCCACGATCGATTTGGTCTATCGTTTCTGTAAGCGACCGTTCGGCGTGAGCAACCGAGTTCTGTCGGCATGAGCGAGCAGCGTTCTCCGGTTCGCTTCGACCAGACCGGGCCCAAGACCGCGGACAGCCGGCGGCAGCGGCTAGGCATTATCCTTCCGTGCTACAATCACGAAGCCCTGCTTGCTGGAGCGCTCGGGGCGATCGCCGAGCAGAGCTCCCCAGCCGACGAGGTAATCGTCATAGACGATGGGTCCTCAGTGGCAGGCCGCTCCGCCATCGCCGCGGTCGTGGCGCGTCACCCGTTTGTCCATCTAATCCTGCACGAGACCAACCGGGGCGTCAACGCAGCCTGCGCAACGGGGCTCGCCGCGGCCTCGAGCGACTTCGTGCTGTTCGCCGCGGCCGACGATCGCCTCACCCCCACAATAGTCGAGCGCGCCCGCTCCGCTCTCGCGGTTTATCCGCAATCTGGCATTCTGTTCTCTGACAATGCGCTGATGGACGCTGCCGGCGCGGGAAAAACCCTATTTCCGTTGGGCCTCGATGGCGTTCGCTACTTTTCCGGGCCGGAATTTCAGCGCTTCCTCAAGCGCAGCTTTTTTTATATCGCGACCTCGACGGTGTGGTTTCGCACCGATGCGCTGCGTCGGCTAGGCGGGTTCGACGAGCGGCTGCGCTGGCATTCGGATTTCTTTGCTGCATACGCTCTCGGACTGTGGCAAGGCGCGACCTACGTGCCCGACGCCGCCAGCTATTTCCGGGTATCCGCTAGCTCCTACAGCGCCGCGCGTCGGGATCGCCGCGAGCAGGAGCAAGTGCTGCGAGCTTGGCTCGCCAAAACCGCGGAGCCCGCCATCTGGCCGCAGCGTCACGCCTTTCGCGACTGCGGCTTGCTGCCGGTCTACGGCCGGCAGGTGCTCGCTGCTTTGCGCGCCGATCCGGGCTATGTCACGCCGACCCTGATGCTGCGCTTGCTGACGCGCGGACTCTACGACCTCGTCCGCCCAGTTTTGCCGCTCGGTTGGCGGCGTTGGCTGCGGCGATTGTCAAGCCAAAGAGGCGGGGGAAGAGAAGCGAGCGGGCGGGGAGGCACGGGCCCCGCCTCCCCCGCCGACCCCCTGGGTGGACCGCCAGGGTAACCCGGGATCCCGCGGCTCATACCCAAGCTCGTGATTGCTCGACTATAGCCGGTTTACTCGGCGCTGGGGACAAATTGCGTCAAGCTTCCCCGATCAGCACCGACACAGGAAATTCGGTGAACAACTCGGCGGCCGCGACTCGATCCTGCCGGTCGAGCCGGCGTCCGGTGAACACGTCGCGCCGTGTGCCACCCGGCGGCAGCACGATCTCCGCGTCCCCCCAATCCGCAACCTCGCCGCCGCCATAGAGCTGGAGGGTCAGGCGTGGCACGGCGGCGACCAGCGAGACGCCGTCATGGTTGCGGGAGAGGGCGCAGAGATGGCCGCTTCTGTCGCCCGCGACCTCGACCGGTCGGTAGTCGCCTTCAGCAAAAAGTCGCGGGTAAACGCGGCGCAGCGCCAGCAGACGACGGGTTATGAACAACTTTTCGCGTCCGTCCTGCCAATCCGAGGCGAGGTCGCGAGGCCGCGCGTCGGCCACTACTTCGAGCAACGCGCGGCGCGTGTCCCAGTCGACCGGCCGACGATTGTCCGGATCGACCAAGCTGAAATCCCACAATTCGCAGCCCTGATAGATATCGGGTACCCCCGGCACGGTCAGCTTCAGCACCAGCTGGGCGAGCGCGGTGATTGCCCCGTGCCGCGCGACCCCGGAGACGAAGGCATAAAACTCGGCGAGAAAGGGTTCGGACGCGATCCGTCGAGCACGGCGCGAACATAGCGCTCTAATGCCGCCTCATAATCGGCGTTGGGATTGCTCCAGCTGGTTTCGAGCTTTCTCTCGCGCACCGCCTTGATCATGTAGGCCGTCGATTCGTTCGGCGAGGCTGGCGAGGCCGCCGATGTCTTCAAGAGCGAGCCCCGGTGGCCACGCCCCAAACAGCGCCTGATAAAACAGGTATTCGACATTTCGATCGGGTACGGTCGCACCGTCGATCTCGGAACGGCGCGAGCGATTGAGCCGCAACCATTGGAACACCCGGCGGCCCCATTCGCCCGGCATCTCCGACAACAGCGCGAGGCGGGCGCGAGCATCCTCTCCGCGCTTGGTATCGTGCGTGGCGGTCGTCACCATCGCACGCGGCCATTGCCGGGCGCGCTGCTGCGCCAGGTGATGAAAAGCCGTGACCGACATGCCGAAGCGGCGCGGATCGCCCCCGACTTCGTTCAACGCCAAAAACCGGACATAGCGGTAGAAGGCGGTGTCCTCGGCGGCCTTAGCCATGACCGGACCAGTCACCTGCTGAAGGTGCATTGCGGTATGCAATGCGCTGCCCGGGCTGGGATCGCGCTCCGGTTCCGCGGCCTCGCCGGTCAGAACGGCGCGCAGGAAATCGAAAATGCTGTCATCAGCGCCGCGCCAGCGGCTGCGTGCCTGCCCGATCGCCCAATCGATATAACGGCGATCGTCGGCGCTGGCGCCCTGCGCTGAGACATAGGTGCGGTACACCGGAAAGGCGGCGACTACCTCCTCGATCGCGGCCAGTACGCCGTTCAAGGTAAAATCGCGGGTGCGGCGATTGCGCATCGCCAAAAGGTGGAACTCGCGCGCCAGCACATTCATCTCGCTGGCCAGGTTGACCTGCATGATCCGCTTTTTGCAGGCATAGAGGACGTCGTCGAAGCTTTCGCGGTTCGGCGTCATGCGGCGATAGAGCCGGGTCATCGCGGCTTCGCCCTCGGGGTCGACGAAGATCGCCAGTACCTGATTGACAAAATCGTAGCCGGTAGTGCCGGCGACCGGCCAATCGGGCAACATCTCGTAGCGCGCCAGGATCTTTTCGACGAGTACGTATAGCGGTCCGCTGGAGCGTTGCTGCAGCCGATCGCAATAGCCCAGCGGGTCGAACAAGCCGTCGATGTGATCGATGCGAAGCCCTTGCACGTCGCCGCGCTCGATCAGGGCGAAGATCAGCCGATGGGTTGCGTCGAACAACTCGGGCAGCTCCATGCGCAGCCCGGCGAGATCGTTGATGTTGAAAAAGCGGCGGTAGTTGATCTCCTCCGCGGCGACTCGCCAATCGGAAATCCGATAGGATTGAACTTCGAGCAGCCGGTGCAAAGCGCCAAAGCTGTCCGGGCGTCCGGGACAACCGACAAAGCGCCGCAGCGCCATGTCGATCGAGGCGGCGACGGCCGGTTGCCGGGCGCGGTCGGCCAAGTTGCGTTTCAGCTCAGCCGCGCGTTCGCGTGCTGTTGCTGTAGGCATTCCAGCAATCGCCGCGAAATCGCTGGCGAACTCAGCCAGCAATGCGCCACCGGTTTCGAGAATCGTCGCATAGGAGCGAGGCGAGACCGGAAAGCGATGATCGAAATACCAGGCGCTGAAGCTACCCTCCGCCGGGTCGAACCTAAGTTCGATCTCGCCTCTTTCGAGGATCACCCCGTACTGCTCGCCGAGCACCGGCAGCAGCACCCGGCCTTCGAGATCGGCGCGAAGCGCATGCCAGTTGATGTCGAAATAGCGGGCGAATGGGCGATTGCTCACCCCATTCCAGGACATCGTGCCACCAGAAATTGTCAGCGCCGATCGCCATATGGTTCGGGACGAAATCGACGATCAGGCCCATGCCGTGCGCCTGTAGCGCTGCGGTAAACTCACCGAATTCCTCTTCGCTGCCAATTTCGGGATTGAGGCGGTTATGGTCGATGATGTCGTAGCCATGGGTCGAGCCGGGCCGCGCCTCGGTAATCGGCGAGGCGTAGACGTGGCTGACCCCAAGGGCTTCGAGATAAGGCACCAGATCCTTGGCATCGCGGAAGGTGAAGCCGCGATGGAACTGCAGCCGATAGGTGGCGCGGAGCGGGACCTCGACGGCGGGCGGGCCGCTCATGCCTGGGCGGAGCGCCGTCGCGCCTCTTCGACGATCGATGCGGTCCGGCGTAATTCCGAGCCGTCGATGATATTCTCGATGGTGCGGCTCAGGCGCCGGCGCCAATTGGGATGCCCGTCGATCGTTCCGGGCAGGTTCGCCTGCTCGGTTTCGCCGACCACGTCTTCGAGCTGAACCAGCACCAGCCCAGCGCGCGATCGGGCGAGAAAGCATTGGATCGCGTTTCCGAGGTCGGACGAATAGGTTGGCTCTCCGGCTTCCGAGAGAAACCGACTGAGATCTTCCGGTGCCAGCAAGCCCTCGTCGACGAGCGCTTGCAACAACAGGCGGCGGTCGCGGCTGCGCTCGGCCTCCACGGCGGCTTCGGCAGTCGCGTCTGGATACAGACCGAGCTGCCGACGGCGGGTGATATCGCGGCCGAGCCAAAACCCCGCGAGGGAGGCGAGGTCGTGGGTCGCGGCTGATGCGGCGGCAAGCGGGGGGTATTCAGCCGGCCTCGCGAAGCCGCCATCCTGGCGCCGCTCGAAGCGCATAATGCGATAGGACAACAGATTGGCCGCCCGCATCGTCTCGCGAAACCCTGGCGGCACGGTGCCCAGATCCTCGCCGATCACGGCGCAGCCATGCCGGCAGCTTTCAAGCGCGACGAGGCGTAGCAGATCATCGAACGGATATCTCACGTAACAGCCGTCGGTCGCCGCCATCCCGTTCGGTATCCAATAGAGCCGGTTCAGCGACATGACATGATCGATCCGCAAAATCCCGGCATTCTGCATATTGGCGCGCAGGCAGGCGATGAACGGTGCGAAACCTTGGCGCCGCAGTACCAGCGGGTTGATCGGCGCCAGCCCCCAATTTTGCCCGGCGCCACTCAGCTGGTCGGGGGGCGCGCCGATCGAGGCGCGCGGCGCCACCAGCTCCTGATCGGCCCAGGCCTCGGCCCCGTTCGGGTCGGCGCCGACCGCGAGATCACGATACAATCCGATTGATAGCCCGGCCTCATGCCCGGCTTGGGCTGCGGCGGCGAGCTTGCGATCCGCTTCCCATTGCAAAAACTCAAAGAACTCGACGCGCTCGCGATGGGCGGCAGCGAATTTAGCGACTGCTGACGAGCGTGGGTCGCGCATCGCCGCCGGCCAATTGCGCCACGAGAACCCGCGCCGTTCGCGGCAATAATGCTCATGCAGCGACTCGAAGATGGCGAAATCGCGCAGCGATCGGCCTTCACTTTGCTGAAATCGGCGAAAGCTGGCGCCGAGCCCCGTGCGCGCGGCGCCATCGGCGTCGAGATCGAGCGCCAGAAAGCGCCCCCACAACGCCTCAAGCACCGGCTTCTTGCAGGCTGCTACCGCGCTGTAATCGATCAGCTCGGCCGAGCGCGCCGCCCAGCGGGTGGCGCCGAACCATTCTCCCGCGATAAATGCCTGCACGCGTTCGTCCTCGGCAAAGCCGGGCATAGCGGTGGGGTCGATGTATAGATAGTCGAGCCGGGTTCGGCTTGACGGCGCATAGGGGCTGAAATGCAATGGCTCGGCCATGAACCGCGCGTGCAGCGGATTGATGCCGAGCGCAGCAGCGCCACAGGCGCCCGCGGCGACACTGATCGACGCAAGGTCGGTGAAGTCGCCCATTCCCCAATCACGCGCGCTGCGCAGACCATAGAGCTGGCAGGTCAGCCCCCAACTGCGCGCACTTGGTCCGAGCTGCGGCGGCAGATGGCAGCACGCAGGCGCAACGATCAGATCGAGCTGCGCCGCAACGCCGCCGGCCTGTAGCGCTAGCCGGTGATAGCCTGGCGGCAGCCCCGCCGGCAACGGCAGGCCGAATCGCTCGCCCACGAATCCGGTTTTTACGGCCACTTTGCCGCCGCGCTCTTCTCCGCCTTCGAGACGGCAGGTCCAGGCGATCTCACGGGTTCGGGCTGGCAGCCGCAGCGCCAACTTCGGGTGTGTCTCTTCGAAATGGACAAGGTGCGCCGGGGCGAGCCCCAAAGGGGGGGTTCGCTCGTGCTCCTCTAGCTCGGCTGCGGCCTTTACTGGGTTCGACGGCAGACCGAACGCGCCGATCAGGGCTAGCAGGGTCTCGTCCGAAGCTTCGCGGGTTTGGCCCAAGGCGTCGGTATATCGCGTCTCGATGCCGACGAGTGCGGCGAGGCGGACCAGCGCAGCGCGGCCGGTCATATCCCTAGGCGGCCGGCGCCACGTGAAAGAAACTGGCGCTGACCGGAGCTCCCGGCACAGCAGACGAATAGAGCATCTGCCCACCGCTTGCTTCCTCGGGGAGTGGCACGGTTTGGGCCGAGAAGTTGGCGACAAGGATCAGCCGCGAACGGTCGCTGAGTTGCCAGTCGACGATGACCGCCTGCGGCCCCAGAGCGCGATACCGGCCGGCAAAGGGCGGCATTCCGGCAAGCCGGGGCACGATCTCACGTCGCCGGATCTCCAGCAACGCCCGGTATCGGGCAAGCCAGCGGCCATGGTCTGCCCGTTCAGGTTCGGTCCAGTCGAGTTTCGACATCGCGAATGTCGCGGCATCGGACGGGTCGGGGATGCGCTCGCACGCGGCCTCGTCTTGAAAATCAGGGAAATGGGCGAACTCGTGGCGGCGCCCCTCGCGTACCGCTTGGCCGAGGTCGGGGCCGAAATCACAGAAAAATGCGAAGGATCGCCGGCTCGCCCACTCTTCGCCCATGAACAACAGCGGGATCTGGGGCGACAGCAGAACGATCGCCGCGCCGGCATGCAAAGCCGGATTCGTTACCTCAGAAGCAAGCCGCGTCCCGAATGGGCGGTTCCCGATATGATCGTGGTTTTGCAAAAAGGCGATGAAAGCGGTTTGCGACAATTCGGCGGAGGGTTCTCCGCGGCGCCTGCCTCCGCGAAATGGCGATGGCTCGCCCTGATAGGCAAACCCTTCAGCCAAAGCGCGGCCAAGATGTGCCGCCGGCGCAGTCGCGTAGTCGCCATAAAACCCTCCTGTCTCGCCAGTGATCAACACGTGCAAAGCATGGTGCAGATCGTCGTTCCATTGAGCGTTGAAGCGCTCGATCCGCCCGTTTCGCCGCGCTAAACGGCGCGTCTCGTTGCGGTCGTTTTCAAGGACCAGGTGAATTTCGCGATCCTGGACGCGCTGCCGTACCGTTTCGCCGATTTCGTCGACGATGTCGGGCCGGCCGTCATCGAATATGGCGTGTACCGCATCGAGGCGCAGCCCGTCGAACTGGTACTCTTCGAGCCAGTAAAGCGCATTGTGGATGAAAAAATCGCGCACCGGCCGACGCTGCGGTCCGGAGAAATCGATCGCCGCGCCCCATGGCGTTTGGTGGCCCTTTGTGAAGAAGTCGGGTGCAATCGCCGGCAGGTAATTCCCCTCGGGGCCGAAATGGTTGTAGACGACATCGAGCAGGATTGCGAGGCCGCGGACGTGACAGGCCTCGATCAGCCGCTTCAGCGCCTCCGGCCGGCCGTAACGCGAGGATGGGGCATACGGAAATACCCCGTCATAGCCCCAGTTACGCTCGCCGGGAAATTCACCGATCGGCATCAGCTCGACCGCGGTAGCACCCAGCCGGCAAAGATGATCGAGATGTCGCACCGCGCCATCGAAATCGCCGGTTTCGGAAAAGGCGCCGAGATGCAGCTCATACAGTACAATCTCTTCCCATCGCCGTCCCCGCCAGCCGAGATCGTTCCACTCGTAGGCCTCGGGATCGACGACCTCGCTCGAACCGTGGACCCCTTCGGGCTGACGACGCGACGCGGGGTCGGGGAAGGCGCTGCCGTCGACCACGTAACGATAGCGGCTGCCGGGCCGGGCGGTTGCGGTCGACAGCACCCACCAGCCTTCGCCTTCACCGAGCATCGGCACCGTGCTCGGCCTTGAGCCTTCAAGTTGCAGTGACACGGTTTCGGCGCGGGGCGCCCACAATCGAAAGCGAACCCCGCCGGGGGTCGATTCGGCGCCAAAGGGCAGCTCATTCCGGCGGCGCATCGTCTTCCCCCGCCTGCGTCCCGGCATTGGCGTCAGCGCCATAAAACTCGCGCTGTTCGTCTCCGTGCCACGGCGGGTCGGCGATCTCAGGGTCACTCTGCGGTTTCGCCGGCAGTTCCGGGCGCGGGGCGCGGTTGATGAACAAGGCAAAGGAATGCGGTTGCAACTGGTAAACCTCGCCTGGCGCATAGAGCTTTACGTCAGTGACACGCCCAGTCGGCCGAGAAGTGTCGACCAGCGGCTGCCATGACATTGGCGCCGCCAGATCGGGAATGCGGAAATCGAGCTCGCCATAATAGGCATTCATCATCACCAAAAAGCTTTCGTCAATGTCGCGTTGGCCGCCCGGGGTAAAGAACTCGCCGGCGGCACCGCTCAACACATAGCCGAGCGACAGCGCGACAGGATTGCTCCAATCCTCGGGGCCCGCCTCTTGGCCCGACGGGGTGATCCAGGTGATGTCCTTGACCCCCGCCTCGGACAGTACTTCGCCGCGAAGAAAGCGCGGACGCGAAAAGACACGATGACTGCGGCGCAGGTGTATTAGATAGCTGGCAAACCGGCCCAACTCCCGGTCCTCGGGCCTGATACTCTCCCAATCGGTCCAGGAGATTTCGTTGTCCTGGCAATAGGCGTTGTTGTTGCCTTGCTGGGTGCGCCCTATTTCATCGCCGGCGAGCAGCATCGGTACGCCAAGCGATAGCAGCAAGGTCGCTAACATGTTGCGCTTTTGCCGGTCGCGCAGCGTGACGATCTCGGGGTCGTCGGCAGGCCCTTCGACCCCGCAATTCCAGCTGAAATTCGAGTCGGCGCCGTCGTGATTGTCTTCGCCATTGGCCGCATTGTGCCGCTCGTTGTAGCTGACCAGATCCTGCAAGGTGAACCCGTCATGAGCAGTTATGAAATTGATGCTGGCCCAAGGTCGTCGCCCACGATAGCCGAAGATGTCCGACGAACCGGCGACCCGCGATGCGACATCAGCGACCAGGCCATGATCACCCTTCCAGTACCGTCTCAGCGTGTCGCGATACTGGCCATTCCATTCCGCCCAGCCCGGCGGAAAATTGCCCAGTTGATAGCCATAAGGGCCAAGATCCCAAGGTTCGGCTATCAGCTTGACTCCGGTCATGACCGGGTCTTGCCGCACCGCGTCGAAAAATGCGCTGCCCTGACCGTAATCGCCGTTCTCGCGGGCGAGCGTCGTGCTCAGATCGAAGCGGAAGCCATCGACGTGCATTTCCGTCGCCCAATAACGCAGCGAGTCCATCACCAGTGCTAGCACTCGCGGGTGATCGAGGTTCAACGTATTGCCGGTGCCGGTGAAATCCTGGTAGAAACGCGGATCGGCATCCAATCGGTAGTAGGACATATTGTCGATGCCGCGAAACGACAGCGTCGGGCCGAGATGATTGCCTTCGCCGCTGTGGTTGTAAACGACGTCGAGGATGACCTCGATCCCGGCATCGTGCAGCCGCCTGACTGTGGTTTTGAAATCGGCGATCGTTCCCGTCGACAACAGGCGTGGGTCGGGCGCGAAGAAACCAATTGTATTGTAGCCCCAATAATTGGCGAGATGTTGGTCCACTAAATGGCGGTCGTCGACCGCGGCGTGGATGGGCAACAGCTCGACCGCAGTGACGCCGAGCCCGACGAGGTAGTCGATCATCGCCGGCGAGGAAAGACCGGCGAAGGTGCCGCGATGCTCAGGGTCGACGCCGGGATGGCGTTTGGTGATCCCGCGCACGCTCAACTCGAGGATAATCGATTCTTCCCATAAGATCCGGGGCCGGTGCTCCTCGCCCCAGGTGTAGGCGGGCTCGATGACCCGGCCTTTGGGAATAAAGCGGGCATTGTCACGCCGGTCGATTGCTAGATCCTCGCGCGGGCCGCCGACGCGATAGCCAAATACCGGGTCGGCCCAGCGCAGCCTGCCATGGAACAACTTCGCATAGGGATCGATCAGTACCTTATTGGGATTGAAACGGTGCCCATTGGCGGGATCGTACGGCCCGTAAACCCGGTAGCCATAGAGCAGGCCGGGGCGCGCATCCGGCAGATAGACGTGCCAGACCTCGTCGGTGTATTCGGGCAATTCAATTCGCGCTTCTTCGTGCAGGCCGGTATGGTCGAACAGACACAGCTCGACTTTCTCGGCATGAGCCGAGAAAAGAGCGAAATTCACGCCCTTGCCGTCCCACGTCGCTCCCAGCGGATACGGGCGGCCCGGCCACACCTTTGTCGGCGACGCCATCGCTTGTCTCAGCGTTCGGACAATGTGTAGGGAACCGCGTAGTCTAATACACGGACATATCGCGGCATCGACGGCATCAGGCTTGGCCTTTGGAGAGCTAATCCGCGGTGAATATCAGGACGCCGAGCGGCGGCAGCCGCAGGCGGATCGCCTGCTGGTGGCCGTGCATTGGGCGCGGCTCAGAGTGAACTTCACCGGCGTTGCCGACGCCGCTGCCGCCATAATCGAGAGCGTCGGTGTTGATGCGCTCGCGGTAGCGGCCGGGGCGGGGAACCCCGATCCAATAACCCTCGCGCGACACCGGTGTAAAATTGCACACCACGACGGCAAGCTCCGACGGACCGCGGCCCCGTCGCTGAAATGACACGACGCTTTCGGCCGCATTGGCGACATCGATCCATGCGAAACCGTCGGGATCGCAGTCGAGCCGGTGCAATGCCGGCGTGCCGCAGTAGAGATGGTTCAAATCGGCCACCAGCCGGTGCACCCCTTCGTGCAGCGGCTTGCCCAGCAGCTGCCAATCGAGACCGATATCGTGGTTCCACTCGCGCTGCTGTGCGAACTCGTTACCCATGAACAGCAGTTTTTTGCCGGGATGGGTCCACATAAAGCCGAAATAGGCGCGCAGGTTCGCAAAACGCTGCCATTGGTCGCCGGCCATCTTGCTGATCAGCGACCCCTTCCCGTGGACGACCTCATCGTGGCTGAGCGGCAGAATGAAGTTTTCGTGGTAAGCGTAAAGCAGGCCGAAGCTCAGGTCGTTATGACTGTACTTTCGGTAAATTGGATCGGTCGCCATGTAGCGTAGCGTATCGTGCATCCAGCCGAGGTTCCATTTGTAACCGAAGCCGAGCCCGCCGACATAAGTCGGGCGCGACACCATTGGCCAAGCGGTGGATTCCTCGGCGACCGAGGTGGCGCCGCTTGACTCGCCGAAGACCAGCTCGTTGACCCGCCGTAAGAACGCAATCGCCTCGAGGTTCTCCCGCCCCCCGAAAGCATTCGGGATCCATTCGCCCGGCGGCCGGCTGTAATCGCGATACAGCATCGAGGCAACCGCATCGACCCGGATGCCGTCGATGTGAAATTCGCGCAACCAGTACAATGCGCTCGACAGCAGAAAATTTGCGACCTCGCGGCGGCCGAAATTGTAGATCAGGGTGTTCCAGTCGCGGTGGAAGCCCTGACGCGGGTCGGCGTGCTCGTAAAGCGCGGTACCGTCAAACCGTCCGAGCCCATGCGGGTCGTTCGGAAAATGGCCGGGGACCCAATCGAGCAACAGACCCAGTCCGGCGCCGTGACAGGCGTCGACAAGGGCTCGGAAATCGTCGGGAGCGCCATAGCGGCTGGTCGGCGCGAACAACGAAACCGGCTGATATCCCCAGGATCCGTCGAATGGATACTCCATGATCGGCATGATCTCGATATGGGTAAATCCCATTTCGACAACATAAGGGACGAGCTGTTCGGCAAGCTCGCGATAGGTCAGATAGCGCCCATGCTCAGCGAGGTTGCGGCGCCATGAGCCGAGATGAACTTCGTAGATCGAGATCGGGGATTCTCGATCATTGTGGCGCCAGCGCTCCCCCATCCAGGCGCCGTCGTGCCAGACATGGCGCGACGGGTCGGCGACGACAGACGCAGTCCCCGGCGGCTTCTCGGCTCGCTCGGCTTGGGGATCCGCCTTTAGCGGCAGCAGCTGCCCGTCAGGCCCGTGTATTTGGTATTTGTAGAGGTGACCCGGCCGTAAACCAGGCACGAACAGTTCCCAGTGGCCGCTGGACCCGCGGCGCCGCATTGCCATCCGGCGTCCGTCCCAGGCGTTGAAGTCGCCAACGACACTGACCGCTTGAGCATTGGGCGCCCACACGGCAAACGCAATGCCCTCCACGCCTTCATGGACGATAGGATGCGCGCCGAGTTTTTGGTAGCTCGCCAGATGGTTGCCTTCGGCGAGCAAGTAGATGTCGAGCTCACCCAATACCGGAGGGAAACGGTAGATGTCGTCGAATTCGCGAGCGACGCCGCCGCTCGACACCTGCAACCGATAGCGAAACGGCTCCGGCCGGCCATGGATCTCGGCAACGAAGAAACCCTCGCGATCGACCCGCTCCCCATCGGCTGCGATTTGCCCGGTCGCGCTGTCGACGACCGACATCTTCTCCGCGGCTGGCAATATCGCCCGCACACATACCCCAGCGGGGATCTTATGCATCCCCAGGAAGGCAAACGGGTCGCCGTGCCGCGCCTCGATGATCGCCGCTATCTCGGGGTCGCGCCCGACCCGGTTTGGCGGGTCCGCGGCAGGCCCACCCGGGTCAAGGTCGAGCGGATCAGCCCGGCCGACATTTCGGCGCTTCGCCTCGGCGCCCACCGGATTATTCCGCTTCGCCACCGGCCCCCGCTTTTGCCTTGTTCAAAATGCCAAGGATGCCTTCGAGCGGGATATCGACCCATAGCGGCCTGTTAGCCAGCTCGTAGGACACCTCGTAGACAGCCTTTTCGAGCACAAAGAATGTCGTCATCGCGCGCGCCTGCTTCTTGCTCGCCGGATAAGCCGCGCAACCGCGCATCGTCTTACGGTAGGCGGCGCGAAACCCGTCTACCGCGCGCTGGCGCCAAGCTTCGGCAAGCTGCACCATTCGCGGCTCCGCGGCGGGACGGGTCGCGGCTAGATGGCGCACCGCGGCGACCGCAGCGTAGTCAAAGGAGCGTATCATGCCGGCCACATCGCGCAGCGGCGAGCTCTTGCTGCGACGCGCTGGAAGCGGCCGTGAAGGTTCGCCCTCGAAATCGACGATGAAGAAATCGTTCTGCACGACGATCACCTGGCCGAGGTGGTAATCGCCGTGAAAACGCGTCTTCTGCGCCGCGACCTCGTCGGGCAGCAAGCCGCGGATATGACTTAGCAGCAGGGCGCGCAGGGTCAGCAGACGCTCGGCGCTCTCTCGCGCCCGATCGGGCAGGCGCGGCATCTCACGCTCGAGTTTTGCCAGCATCGCGTCGGCCTCAGCGTTGAGCGCTTGGCGCCACTGGCCGATGTCCTCTGGCGTAATCGGCTCAGGCTCGAAACCAGGGTCGTCGCCCGCGTGCTCGGCCAAGGCGCGATGCATCTCGGCGGTGCGGATGCCGATCTGGCGCGCCAAGGCGAGAAAGAAGTGATCGGGGTCGGGCAGCTCGGACGACCGTTGGTCGGTCGAGATCAGCGCGTCGTCGAGGTACCGCGTAAGGTAGTTCAGTGCCTGCGTCCAGCCGTCGCCCTGATTGCGGACAAAGCCGAACAGCACGCCAACGGCCATCGTCCGCGGTGCGGGCTCGCCGTCGAGCGCCAGCTCGATCGTCGCCAGCGGCGGCGGCGTATTGGCGAATCCGGCGCGCTCGACCAGAAACCGCGACATTTCGATTTCCGGGTGCGGGCCGGGTTCGAGTTGGCGGTAGAGCTTGAGCATTCCATATTCGTCGAAGAACACTGAGCTGTTCGATTGCTCGACACTACCGCGGCGAACCGTCAGTCGTTGCGGTACCGCCGCCTGCTGGTAGCTCCGGGTCTGCGCGCAGCGAATCTCGCCGCGGTCGAGTTGCAATCGGCTTTCGCCGGCGATCGCATCCATCATTGCCAACGCGAAACCGTCCTGCGACAGGGCATCGACCAAGGCGCCCTCACGGCGAAACTGGCGCAACTCGGCAAGCGTAACCGGAACGAGTCCTTGGAGCAGCTCGGTCTCGGCCGGCGACCAGATCGCAGCGAGCGGCAGGAAATAGTGCTGTTGCTCCCCCTCACCGAACGCCGTCTCGACCACGGTCGCCAAAAAGCTTTCCGATGCTGCGCCGTCTTCCGCTGGACGCGTGATCTCGCCGTGAGCTTCGACCGATACCTTTCGGATGCGCCGGTCCTTAGCCGCAAACCAGCGCTGACGCGCCAGAAACGCCGGCATTATTTCGCTGTCGAGTTGCACCAGATTGTGCTGGCGGAACAAGTCGGCCCAGCCCTGTGGCATTACCAGGGTGACAAATTCGGGCGGTGAGGATTGCAAATTCGCTGCCTCCTGCGTGCTCGACAGCAGTTCGAACCAGAAGAAACTATGTGCTTGGAGGGTCAGCAGATATGTGAGGTCGCCGATGGTAGGGAAGACGCTGCGCCCGAGCAATTCGACGGGCTGCCGGCCGCGAAATTCCGCGAGATCGAGCTCGACCGCTTGAGGCGAACGCGACAGGTTGGCGACGCACAGGATGACCTCATCGCCAAGGCTGCGCAGGTAGGCGATGACCTTTCGGTTCGAGGGGTAAAGAAAGCGCAATGTGCCGCGACCGAAAGCGCTGCGCGACCGCCGTGCTGCGATCAACCGTTTCATCCAATTCAGCAGCGACGACGGCGAACGGCTCTGTGCCTCGACATTGACCGCCTCGAAGCCGTAAACCGAATCCATGATCGGCGGCAGATAGAGGCTGGCGGGGTCGGCCCGGGAAAACCCGCCATTGCGGTCGAACGACCACTGCATCGGCGTGCGCACACCGTCGCGGTCACGCAGAAAGACATTGTCGCCCATGCCGATCTCGTCGCCGTAATAAAATACCGGGGTGCCCGGCATCGAGATCAACAGCGCGTTCAATAATTCGATCCTGCGGCGATCATTCTCCATCAACGGCGCCAAACGCCGCCGGATCCCGAGATTGATCCGGGCGCGCCGATCCGCCGCATAGTGGTTCCACAAATAGTCGCGCTCGCGGTCGGTGACCATTTCCAAGGTCAGCTCGTCGTGATTGCGCAGAAACACGGCCCATTGGCACGATTCCGGGATGTCCGGGGTCTGGCGCATGATGTCGGTGATCGGATGGCGGTCCTCGGTCGAAACCGCCATGTAGATGCGCGGCATCAGCGGAAAATGGAATGCCATGTGGCATTCGTCGCCGGCGCCGAAATATTGCAGCACGTCCTCAGGCCATTGATTGGCCTCGGCCAGCAGCATGCGGTCGCCATAGTGTTGATCCAGTTCGCGCCGCAATCGCCGCAGGACTTCGTGGGTCTCGGGTAGGTTCTCGTTGATCGTGCCCTCGCGCTCGATCAGATAGGGCACCGCGTCGAGCCGCAACCCGTCGACGCCGAGATCGAGCCAGAACCGCATCACGTCGGCAACCGCGCGAAACACGCGCGGATTGTCGAAATTGAGATCAGGCTGATGCGAATAGAACCGGTGCCAGTAATAAGCCTGGGCCATCGGGTCCCACGCCCAATTCGATTTTTCGGCGTCGACAAAGATGACGCGGGTTTCGGCGAACTTCTGGTCGGTATCGCTCCAGAGGTAAAAGTCGCGCAGATGCGAACCCGGCTTCGCCTGGCGCGCGCGCTGAAACCAGGGATGCTGGTCCGAGGTGTGATTAACGACTAGCTCGGTGATGACCCGCAGATTGCGGCGGTGCGCCTCTCGGACGAAGGCTTTGAAATCTCCCATCCGGCCATAGGACGGGTTGATGTTCTTATAGTCGGAGATGTCGTAGCCGTCGTCGCGCAGCGGCGAGGGGTAGAACGGCAACAGCCACAATGCGGTGACACCGAGGTCCTGCAGATAATCGAGCTTGCGGCACAGCCCTTGGAAATCGCCGATGCCGTCGTCGTTGGCGTCGAAGAAGGCTTTGACGTGTAGCTGATAGATGATCGCGTCCTTGTACCACAGCGGGTTCGAGATCGCGGGTCGCGCGAGCGCGCGGCTCAGTGGCAGCGCGGCTGCGGCGTCGTCGGGTGGACTCATTCGGGCTCGGGGTCTAGTAGGCGAAAGATCAGTGCGGGGTTGGTCTCGGGCTCCAAGCGGAACCGCTGGCGGGCGCCGCGGCAGGTCGCAACGGATCGGGTAAACGCCTCCTCGAGCGCAAACACTCGATCCGCGCTCAGCCCGAGCTCCTCCAGCGGCAATTCGACATCGGCCTCATGGGACTGATGCGGATCGAGATTGATGAGCACGATCACGGCGTTGATCGGGTCGTGGGACACCTTCATGTAGGCCAGCACTTGGGGGTCGGCGCAGCTCAGAAACTGCAAGTTCAGAAACTCGTGCAGCGGCGAATTAGCGTGGCGAAAACGGTTCAGGACCCTAATGTCATCCTTGATATTGCCGGGCCGATCCCAGTCCCAGACCTTATACTCGTATTTCTCGGAATCCAGATATTCCTCGCGGCCGGGAATCGCCGTGTTTTCGCATAATTCAAAGCCATTATAGATCCCGTAGACGGGTGACAATGTCGCCGCCAGCGCCAGGCGGATCCGAAACGCCGGCCTGCCGCCGTCTTGCAAAAAAACCGGGAGAATATCGGGTGTGTTAGTGAAAAAGTTCGGGCGGAAATATTCCTTAGCCGGGAACCCCGTCAGTTCGGTCAGGTATTGAATGAGTTCGTCCTTGGTATTGCGCCAGGTAAAATATGTATAGGACTGGCTGAACCCCGCCTTGGCCAATGCCCGCATCATTTTGGGCCGGGTGAACGCTTCGGCCAAAAAGATTGTCTCGGGACAGCGAAGCTTCACTTCGCGGATCAGCCACTCCCAGAACGGCAACGGCTTGGTGTGCGGGTTGTCGACGCGAAAGTTGCGCACCCCTTCGCCGATCCAGAACAGGACCGTGTCGCGCAACTCCGCCCACAATCCCTCACGATTGGGATTGTCAAAATCGACGTTGACGATGTCTTCGTATTTTTTCGGGGGGTTCTCGGCGTATTTGATCGTGCCATCGGGGCGAAAGCGAAACCATTGGGGATGTTCGCGCACCCACGGATGATCGGGAGCGCATTGGATCGCGAAGTCGAGCGCCACCTCGATCCCGTGCGCCGCCGCGGCCAGCACAAAACGGCGGAAATCGGCGAGCGTGCCGAGACCGGGCTCGATCGCGCGATGCCCGCCTTCTTCCGAACCGATCGCATACGGGCTGCCCGGATCGCCGGGTTGCGCCACCCCGGTATTGTCTCTGCCTTTGCGGTTCACCCGGCCGATGGGATGGATCGGCACGAGATAGACCACATCGAACCCCAGTGCCGCGATCTCCGGCAGCCGCGCAATGCAATCGTCGAAGCTGGCGCTCTTGCCGGGCTCGCGACCCTGGCTGCGTGGAAACATCTCGTACCAGGCGGCAAAGCGCGCCGCCTCACGGTCGACCACGATCTCGAGCTCTCGCGGATACCGCATAACGCCTTCGCGCGGTGCGGCGCGCGCCATCACTTCGCGGCTTGTCGAGGACAACAATAGCGCCGACCGGCAGGCGGTACTGCCGCCCTTAAAATCGCGCAACAACGCGCGGATTTTGGGCGCGTCGCCGGCATCGGCCTCCGGCAGCGCCGCCTCGACGATCGCTCGGCCCTCCTCGAGCTCGAGCGCGACGTCCTGACCGGCTTCACGTTTTTTCTCGATTTCCTCGCGCCAGCTCTCGAAGCGGTCGGTCCAAGCTTCGATCGTGTAATGCCACAGCCCGACCCGATCGAGATTAAAGCGACCGACCCAGCGGTCGTTGTCGAAAAAGATCAGCGGCGTTTCGCACCACGCACCGTCCTCGTGGCGGTATTTGACGATGGCGCGCAGCTTGTCGTGCCCATCGCGAAACAAATCGGCCCAAACTTCGAAGGTATCGCCGACGATCCTTTTGACCGGATAGCGGCCACCATCAAGTTCCGGATACACATCCTCGATGGCGATCCTGGCTTCCGGCCGCCACAGAGCATGCATACCGGCCGCGTGCCGAGTTTCCACGCTGTCCGCATGCAACACCCGCACCCCGAGCGGCTCGACCATCAGCCCAGTCGGGGGCAAACCGGTTTCAGACCCCTTGGCAACGACATCCGGCGTTATCTCACGTGAGCGGTGAGACGCCCGATTGACCACGATAAAGGCACGGTCCTCACCGCTTTCCGTCCGGCGCTCCAACACCGTCAGATCGTCGTCGGCGGCGCGCAGCTGCCGTTGCGGACCTTCCTCGTTCAAGGCTGGGATCGCCCGCTTCATCGCATTGACCTCGGCGATGAATCCGCTCAGATCAAAGCGCTTGGACTTCAGCCGTCTTGGCCTGATCCATCACCACCTCGAGCCGCCGCGCCCAGCCGTATTCGAACCCCATCGGCATCAGTACGCCGGTCGAATACGCCGCGGTAAAGGCATAAGCTTGGCGATACCGTGGCTCGATTTCGCTTTCTGGAATACGCGCGGAGCGCAACTCGGTCACCAGGCGCTCGGTATCATGGCTCTCCGGAAAGCCGATCGACGGTGCGATATGGCGAAATGCCTCATACTGCTCGAGCAGCCATGGGCTTTTGAAATCCCACCACTTGACGCTGTTGTAAAGGTAGTCGAACCCGGCCCCGGCCAGCGCCAGCACCGCCTCCTTTGGCGCCCCTACGGTTTCGGCGCAAAACACCACGTCCGGCGCTGCCGCCTTGGCGACGCCGGTCAGGCCGCGCCACACCTCGGCCGGCACCTTATAGGCCGCATCGCAACGAAAACCGGCAAACCCCAGTCGCAGATAGTGGCGCACCAGATCCTGGAAATAGGCGACGATTTGGCCGCGCTGCGTTGGGCGGTAATCGAGTTCGGCGAGATCGCCCCAGACAGTCTTGCGCTTCGGGTCGGCGGGGTCGGTCGCGAAAGGAGAGACAATTTCACCCTTGACGTCATGCTCGAACCAGTCGGGATGTGCGGTGACCAGCTCGCTGTCTTTCGAAGTGTGATTTATGACGAGATCCATGATCACGCGCAGCCCTTGTACGCGCGCTTCCTTGGTGAAGTCGCCCAGCAACACATCGTCGTCGGCTGGTTCATTCCCGCGAAAAAGCGGGTTTAGCCGGTAATAGTCCTTGACGGCGTAGAGGCTGCCGGAGAACCCCGGATAGTGGAACGGGTTGACGTAAACCGCGTTGAACCCCATCGCGGCGATCCGCGGCAGATGCTCCTGCCACTGCCGCACCGTGCCGGCCAGCGTCGGAAAGAGGTTGTAGATGCGCAGACCTTCAGGCGGCGGATCGGTCCCGTCTTCGTGCAACGTCGAGGTCGCAATCATCCGACACCAAATGTGAACCAGCGTTGGTTCGCGCAACATATCATCGCCGGCAAAGGTTCCAGCGGACCTTCGCTCCCATCGCGCCGCGGCGCTGCCGCCAAGCGCCGATTAAGCCTCGACCCGATCGATAATGGCGCCATTCGGGCCGAAACATGCAGCCAGCAAGCGGCCGCCGGGCCCGGGGCCGCTATCGAGCGATACCGCAAATTCGCGTTCGACAAAGCCGCGCCGCTGGCGGTCGATACCTCTGACAACGCGCCCAAACTCCTCGAACCGGGCGGTCATTTCGAGAATATCCTCGCGGCCCCACCAGAACGCGTCGCCTTGCGCGGTTAGCTTGCGGGTCGGGTCGATAGCGGCATGGACGAAGAGCAGGCTGCGATCATCGGTGAAGGCGGCATGGCGCAGCGCCGACAACAGATTGACGTGGCCCGGGGTTGCGTTCATCGCGCTGCGCAGCGCTCCGGTCCAGCGGGTGATCGTGCGCGGGCCGTCACGGGTGGCGGCAAAACCCTGCCGCAAATCGCCGCCGTAGGCGCGCACCGTCGCCCCGACGCCGGCCTTGACCATCCACGTCAACACCTCGCCGGGATTGGGAGCAAATTGGAGCTCCAACAGCTTTTGCCACATTTCCTCCTGCGTCCCGCGCAGAAAGACCACATTACAGGCAAAGCCGCTCTGACGCCCGAGAACCCGCCGGCGAAAATCGAGCAACTCATCGAGCGTGGGGCGCACCGCCTCGCCATGACCGAGATAATTGCCGAGATAAACGACCTGGTCGTCCTCGCGAAAGCGCTCGCTGATCAAATCATGCAACCGGACAAGACGCTGCGCCTCGGCATGGATGGCGGCGATGGCCCACACCCGCCGGGCAGCTCGCAGGCGTCCAAAAAGCTGCGCCCGCCGCGGCCCGTTCACCCCGAGCCGCGCCCCGCTAGCTAGTACCGCAGCTCCAATCAGGCGGTCAGCAATTGCTCGACCCGCTGGGTCGCGGTCGTCTCGTCGATGCGTTCGACAGCGGCAAACTCGCGCACGAAGCGGTCGAGCGCTGCCTGGTAGATCTGCCGTTCGCTATACGACTGCTCGGGCTGGCCGACATTGCGATAAAGGTCGCGAACCACCTCGGCGATCGAGGCGGGATCACCAGAGGCGATCTTGGCCTGGTATTCCTGGGCGCGCCGGCTCCACATCGTGCGCTTGGCCCGGGAACGGCCGCGCAGTTTGGCGAGCGCAGCATCCATCTCCTTGCGGCTCGACAATTTCCGCAAGCCCGAGGCTTTGGCCTTGGCCAGCGGCACCCGCAACGTCATTCTGTCCTTGTCAAACGCTACCACGAACACGCTGAGTGTGGACCCCGCGATCTCTTGTGTCTCGATGCCGGTGATTTTGCCCACGCCATGGGTCGGATACACCACGAGGTCACCCGTAGAGAATAGAGCCTTTTCCAACGTCATGTCCGTCTCTCACAATCGACCCGAGAGGTAATGCCGGGACGCTTCGGCCGTTGCCGCACCGCGGCGACGGCAACCGCCACAACTCGACGAAGAGCGCGGAACCGGAGGGGAACGCGTTAATCGCACCGCGAACAGGTTACCATGAAAAGCCGGTCGAATGCCAGCGGGTCACGCATGCCCGCAGTGCAAATTGTGCGACGCCGCGACTTCTCCCGCATCACACTCGTCAACTGCCGCCAGGTTTGGGGCTGAACTGCGTCTGGTATTTGTCTGGCACGTCCTTCCACGCGTCGGCATCTTCGGGATAGGGCTTTTTGCGGGTGATGTTGGGCCAGCTCGCCGCATATTCGCGGTTCAGCTCGACCCATCGCTCGGCCTCCTGCTCGCTGTCGGGGATGATCGCGTCGACTGGGCATTCCGGCTCGCACACCCCGCAATCGATGCACTCGTCGGGATGAATCACCAGCATGTTCTCGCCCTCGTAGAAACAGTCGACGGGGCAAACCTCAACGCAGTCCATATACTTGCAGCGGATGCAGGATTCGGTGACGACATAGGTCATGGTGGTGACTTCTTCTCCTGAACTTCGACCGCCGGTTCGGTGCGGCGCGGCGGATCACGTCGTCGCGTCGAGTCCCAGCCGCCCGAGAACACGCTGCCGCGCCATACCGCGCTCACGATCGGGTACGTATATCAGTCCGCTGACGCGGCGCAGCAGACTGTCCTCGTACTGATCGAGCACACCGTCCGCATAGGCGACTTCCCACAGCATCTCGACCAGCTCGACGCGCTGCTCGAAGGAAAGCCGCTCGTTGATGATTCGGGTAAGGTGGAATAGCTCGGCGGCGCGGCCGGCCTCGCGTTCGCCGGCGGCGAGCAGCGCCCGTGCCTCGTCATGCGACAGTTCGAAGCGGCGCTCGAGCATTTGTGTGATGACCGCCCGTTCCCCTTCGTCGAAATGGTCGTCGCTGTGGGCCGCCTCGACAAGCAGCGCGGTCAGGGCGAGCTGCAGCCCGTCCTGTGCCCCTCCTGAACCGTTGGGCGCGGCGCCGGTCAACCACGCGAGAATGCTCTCGATCATGGCTCTTTGCCTAACATGCCGAGCCCTGAGGGGCAACCCCACGTGGTTTGGGGTCTTGCTGCTTCGGCCGTTCCCAGTCGAGCCGCGCTTCGCGCGCGACCGCGGGAAATGAATCGGCGCACCCGGCCGTTGTGGCGGCGGACGCGATAACAGGTGCGGTCCTTGAGCAAGCGCGGCAGTATTCTCGTTCTCCATTTCGTCGGTCAGATGCCGCTCGCCGGCATCGCATGGCAGGCGCTGCATTATCTGCTCGGCCTGCAACAGCTGGGCTACGAGGTCTGGTATATCGAGGATGGCGGGGCCAATCCCTATGATCCCCGCACCGCCAGCGTCATGATGGAGTGCGACTACAATGTCGCCTATCTCCGGCGCGCGATGGAGAGCCATGGGCTCGGCAGGACGCTGGGCCTATTGGGACGCGATTAACGATGTATGGCATGGGCTGCCCCGCGAGCGAGTACAGCGGCTCTACGCCGAAGCCGACGGGCTGATCAATCTGTGCGGCGCCACCCGGCTGCGCGAAGAACATCTCGCCTGCCCGGTTCGCATCATGATCGACACCGATCCAGTCTACGAGCAGATCAAATATGCCAAGACCGACCTCGCGGCCCGCGCCTATCTCGATGCGCACACGCACTTTTTCACCTATGGCGAGAATTTGGGAGCGGCCGATTGCCCGGTGCCGCTGTCCGGGATCGCCTGGCGTCCGACGCGCCCGCCGGTGATGCCCAGCCTGTGGCCCGTGACGGCGGCGACGCGCCCCGCTGCTTTACGACCGTCGCCACTTGGGAAAACAAGGGCAAAGGACATCGAATTCGCCGGCTCACGCTACGTCTGGTCGAAGCACGTCAACTTTCTGCGGTTTCTCGACCTGCCGCGCCGCCGGCCCGAGACCTGCTTTGCGCTGGCGATGGATCCCGCCCGACGCCGCGGTGCGCGAGCAGGTCACCGACGCGGGCTGGACCCTCATCGATCCCGCGCCCGATCTCGGCCGGCATGGCGCCCTATCGCGACTTCATCGCCGGCTCGCGCGGCGAATTCACCGTCGCCAAGGACATCTATGTTCGGCCGAACAGCGGCTGGTTCAGCGATCGCAGCGCCTGTTATCTCGCCGCCGGGCGGCCGGTCGTGACGATGCGCACCGGGTTCAGCAAATTCTACCCGGTCGGGCCGCGGCCTATTCGAATTTTCGAGCGCGGACGAGGCGCTCGCCGCCATCGACGCGGTCGCCGCCGATTACGCCGGGCCACAGCCGTGCGGCACGGGAGCTGGCCCGCGAGTATTTCGCCGCCGATCGGGTCCTCGGCGCAATTGATGGCGGCCGCCGGACTGTAGAAATCTATCCGCGTCAACCCTGCGCGAAACCCTCGAACAAATGAGGGATGCGGCGGATGTCGGACAACAGCTCGCGTTGCAGCCCGGCGGCGTGCCGGCCGGGAAACTCAGATCTGATCGAATCGGCGAGGCCGCCAAAGCGCGACTCGATCGCTTGCGCGATTTCGCGATAAGTGCCGCAAGGCGGCGAAAAGGCGCACGACGTCGTCCGAGATCTCCGCCGGCATCTCGTCCCACCGTCCCTCGACCGAAAGGCGATGGAGCTTCAGCCCGAGGTCGTCGAGCCCATGCAGCGACAGGATCGGCAGATAGGTGCGGGTCGAGGCGTAAAAGGCGATGCGCCGGCGCGCCGGTCGATCGCCGCCGCCACAGCTTGCCTCGTCGGGACCGGTAGCGACAAATCCGCCGCCGTGGAGATCGAAATGCGCCCGGCGGCGCCCTCCTCGCCGCATCCCTTCGCGAATCTCGCGGCAGGCACACCTCGTCGAGATAACGGCGCGAGCACAGCGGGTGCAGGCGCACCCCGTCGCAGACCTCGCCTGCGAGGCGCAGCATCGCCGGCCCGACCGCGGCGATCGTCACCGGCATCGGTGCCAGCCCGGTCGGTTCCGGCGAGAAATCCGGGGTCATCAGGCTGAGCTGGTAATGCTCGCTCTGATAGTCGAGCCTCTCGCCGGTTTCCCAGCACCGCCACACCGCGCGCAGCGCGCCGATGTAGTCGCGCAGCCGCGGCGCGGGCGGGCTCCATGGAATACCAAAGCGTCGCTCGTTGTGGCCTTTGACCTGGCTGCCGAGGCCGAGAACGAACCGCCCGTTGGAATTCGCGTGAAGATCCCAGGCCTGGCTCGCCATAACCGTCGGGCTGCGTGGAAAGGCGACGGCGACCGACGTCGTCAACTCGATCCCGCTGGTGGCGAGCGCGGCGAAGGCGAGCGGCGCGAACGGCTCGTGGCCGAGCTCGACGGTCGTCACCGCGTCGAAGCCGGCTGTCTTCCGCCGCGGCGGCGAATGGTCCGGCTTCGCGCCAATCGCCGCATCGGCAGGGTGGCAAAGACCCGCATCAGCGCGCCGGCGCGGATGATCGCGTTCGCCGCCGCCCGCTGCCCGCGCCATCACCAGAATCAGAAACAGCGAGAACCACAAGGTCCCTTGCCACCATTCCTGCCAAATGCCGTAGGTGGCGCAGAGAGGCAACAAAGCCGGTCGCGAGACTGCCGCCGGCTGGCCGCGGCCAACAGGCGCGGCCATTCAGCCGCGGGCGAGCGCGAGCCAGGCGCAAGCGGCCAGCAACGCGAACAGCACCGCACCCGGCACGCCGAGCTCGAGCCAGAGCTGAAGCGGAGCATTGTGCGGATGGAGCGGCAGCCAGGTCTCGCCCGGCTTCGATCGGGTCCTTCCCGCCGGGGATTGCACGCGACGAATTCGAGCCCCCAGCCGGCGAGCGGGTGCTCGGCGATCCGGTCGCCGACAAAGGACCAGATCAGCAGCCGGTGCCCGGCCGAAAACTTGACCGCATCCGCCGTGGCGACGAGATCGGACACGCGTTCGAGCCGGGCAAAGGTCAGTGGCGCGGTGATGATGACGAGGACCGAGACCAGCGCCGCCGCCCGCGCCGCGCGGGCGCCGCCAATAGTAACACAGAAACGCCATTGGCAGCCCGGCGGCGAGCGCCACCTTTGCCGCCGTCCCGGCGAGCACGCACACCGTCGCGACGGCAACAGCCGCGAACAGCAGGCCGCCCGCCTTGCGCCCGCGTTCGACGATCAGCCGCGCCCATCGGCAGCAGCAATATCGCCAATGTGACCGATGCCTGGTTCAGCCAGGCCGGCTTGATAAAAGCGGTCCGAAAAAGGCTTGCTCAGCGCTCCATGGGTGGCGAGGTCGACTGACGCCAAGGCTATTGCGAGGATGCAAGCCGGCAACCAGGAACGCGGTCAGCCGGCGCGGCGCCGAGATCAGCTCGGCTGCGACCGCCAGCGCCAGACCGGCGGCAAAAATGCCGGCGAGCCGCGGCCGCTTGATCGAGCGAGCGCAGCGGATCGATCGCCCAGATTGCCGAGGCACCCCCCCAAACCAACAGCAACCCGATCAGCACCGCCGGAACGGCGAGACCGGGGCGCCAGATCGGACGGTTCGAGCATAGAACCAGGCCGGCGGCAAACAGGCCCGCGACCGAGGCCAGCGGCGCGACGCCCCGCGGCGCCAGGACGAGCAGCGGAAGAAACAGCAGAGCCGCTGCGTCGAGACCGGCCTCCAAGCCAATCGCCAAGTGCCCCACGGTAGGCCCAGGCTGAGCCGCGTGGCCCGGAACGGCCGCCCGCCGTCTCGGAAGATCTGCCGCTTTGCACGCTAGGGTATGGATGTCGATCGCCGAGAAGAAGAAGGCAATCTCCCGCGCCGCGTTCTCAGGAGAATCGGAGCCATGCACCGAATTCGCCTCGATCGACTCGGCGAAATCCTTGCGGATCGTGCCAGACGCGGCCGCGGCCGGATCGGTGGCGCCCATGATTTCCCGGCTCAGCGCCACCGCATCTGGTCCTTCGAGCACCTGGACGACGATCGGGCCCGAAATCATGAAGGCGACGAGCCCGCGATAAAACGGACGCTCGGCGTGGACCTCGTAAAAGCTCTCGGCCTGCGCCTCGGTCAGCTTGATGCGCTTCTGGGCGACGATGCGCAGCCCGCGGCGCTCGAAGCGATCGTTGATCGCCCCGGTCAAATTGCGCCGCGTCGCATCCGGCTTGAGGATCGACAGCGTCCGTTCGATGGCCATCGGCACCTTCACGATCGGCGAGAAGCCGCGGGGTTATAGCTTCCGCCGGCGTCGTCGGCAATCGGCGGCACGCCGGCAGGGTACTGCCTCAGTTTGAACTTCGGCTTCCCCTGGTAAGCGGTCCCTGGCGGCGACCCACGTGAGTGACGGGGTTGCGCCGATTGTGTTCTCTAATGGGTCAAGGGCGACGGCTCGGTGATGAGCGATATCGACGCTGTCGGGTGTCTGCGTTCTCTGCGTGCTCATTGTGGCACTTGATGGGGTCAGCTGGGTGCAGAGCGGCTCGGTTGAAATCGCAGTCGGCCAAGCTGGCCGCATGCTACAGAATCGGCGCCGTCATCTGCTCCCTCCCTCGGGCGTCGCTCCGCTCGGGAGCTCGGTTCGACCTCCTGTCCGGTTGATGCCGCTGGTTACGCCGGTTTGAACTCGGTGCCGTGTCGCAGCATGGCGTGCATGATGATGGCCAGGCGACGGGCGAGCGCGATCCGCGCCTTGCGCATCGTCGATCGTTTGGCGATCGCGAAGGCCCAGTCCTTGAGCTTCAGCGGAGCCCTTGTAGCGCGTCAGCATGACGTTTGCGGCCTCGTACAAGAGGGTGCGCACCCGCCGATCGCCGCACTTCGAGATGCTGCCGGTGTAGTCGACCTCGCCCGACTGATAGCGCCGCGGCACCAAGCCGAGATAAGCGCCGATGTCGCGAGATCGCCGGAAGCGCTCGGGATCGTCAATAGCGGCGGTGAAGGCGAGTGCGGTAAGTTGGCCGACACCGGGAATGCTCATCAGCCGTCGGCAAGCCGCGGATGCCCTGACCATCCGTCTTATGTCGGCGTCGATCGCCACGACGGCGGCGAGCACGGCGGCACGCGCCGCCACCAGACCCTGCATGGCGGCGGACAGGCCGGCGATCCCCTCGCTCGCCCGCAGCGCCTGTCTGATGAAGGCGGGGCTGAGCGCACGCGGCAGTCGGACCCCGAACACCACGGCGAGGCCGCGGATCTGGTTCTCCAAGGTGACCCGCTGGCCGACCAGCTTCTTACGGGCGATGATCAGCGACCGTACAGCGTGGGCCGGCAGCGACTTCACATGAACGGGCTTGAAGAAGCCGGTGCGGGCGAGATGCGCCAGGCCGCGCGCATCGTTGCGGTCGGTCTTGTGCGTCGCCAACGACTTCAGCGCCTGATAGGCCTGCCGGCTCTCGACGCAGACGACGGGTAATCCAAGCTGGCTCAAGCCATGGTAGAGCATCGGCGCCATTCGACCGGTCTCGAACACAATCCGCCTGCAGGCCGGGGCTTGCGCGAGCGCCGCCGCGATATCGGCCAGGCGTCGACGGCACCTTCACCTCGTGCATGACGGCACCGTCTCGGTTCATGACACACACGTGCGTCTCCGCCATCGAGACGTCCAACCCGGCAAAATACTCCATGTGCGCTCTCCTCTTCCTAATGATCGCAGCCGATCCTATCGGCCTCCAGGGAAGAGCTGCCGCCCATTACCCAATGTTGAAAAACGGCGCGGCGGACGCGGTATAATCTCGCATCACGGCGGCTGGGGGGTAGTCGATGATGGGGGAACGGCAAGTGCATCAGGGCGCATTATTTTACGAGTTTTCGCTCGAACGGCATGTGCCGGCGGAACACCTGCTGCGCTCAGTCGACCGGTTTGTCGAACTCGATCGGGTGCGGAGCGAACTGGCGCCGTTTTACAGCGAGGCGGGTCGGCCTTCTGTTGATCCGGAGCTGATGATCCGGATGCTGATCGTCGGCTACTGCTTCGGCATCCGCTCGGAACGACGATTGTGCGAGGAGGTCCACCTGAACCTCGCCTACCGCTGGTTCTGCCGGCTCGGGCTCGACGGCGCGGTGCCGGACCATTCGACCTTCTCGAAAAACCGGCACGGCCGTTTCCGCGACAGCGATCTGCTGCGTAAGGTGTTCGAGACGACCGTACAGCGCTGCATCGCCGAGGGCCTGGTCGGCGGCGAGGGGTTCGCGGTCGATGCCAGCATGATCAAGGCCGATGCCAACCGGCAGCGCAGCGTACCGGGCAGCGAGTGGCAGGCCCCCGAGGCGGCAAACCATGCGGTGCGGGAATATCTGGCGGTTCTCGACGATGCCGCGTTCGGTGCGGCAACGCCGGTCGTGCCGAAGTTCGTCTCGCCCGCGGACCCGGCTGCACGCTGGACGGGAGCCAATGGTGGGCTGGCCTTTTTCGCCTACTGCACCAACTACCTGATCGACCTGAAGAGCGCCGTCATCGTCGATGTCGAGGCAACCACCGCCGTGCGGCAGGCCGAGGTGACGGCGCAGCAGCGGATGATTGATCGTACGCAGGAGCGTTTCGGTCTGTGGCCTGAGCGGCTGACGGCCGACACCGCCTATGGTTCGGCCGAGAACCTCGCTTGGCTGGTGCATGAGCGCGGTATCGAGCCGCACATTCCGGTGTTCGACAAATCTCAGCGCACCGACGGCACCTTCTCGCGTGACGACTTCACCTATGACCACGAGCGCGACTGCTACATCTGCCCTGCTGGGAAGGAACTCCGGCAGCGCCACAAAATCTATCGCGTGCCGCGCCCATTCGTCGACGAGAACGGCATGATGCGCTATCGCGCCAGCAAGCTGGATTGCGAGGGCTGCCCGCTGAAGCCGCGGTGCTGTCCGAATGCGCCCGCCCGCAAGATCCTGCGTTCCATCCATGAAGGCGCTCGCGATATGGCGCGCGACATCGCCACCACCGAGGCCTATGTCACCTCAAGGCGCGAACGCAAAAAGATCGAGATGCTGTTTGCCCATCTCAAACGCATCTTGAGGCTCGACCGGCTGCGATTACGAGGACCGAACGGCGCCCGCGACGAGTTCCATCTCGCCGCCACCGCCCAAAACCTCCGCAAACTTGCCATGCTGATCCCGACGCCCGCGGCGACCTCAGCCGCCTGAGGCGCGGCACCCACCATCCACGCCCTTCCGGCCCTTCCAACTGTACGCCATTGCCACCACGATTATTTCAGACCCGACTTTTTCAACGATATCCGCCGAGAGCAGCCATTACGTTTCGTGCCGCGACCTCTACTGCGGTTGTACCGTGGATGAAGCCGCTTTCTTTCCCATCCGGTTCCCCGCTCATCGGTGGTAAAGGCGCGATGCAGCGATGCTTGGAAGATCAGGCATCTCCCGGGCCTCCATGCGCTCCATCATCTCCTTGGCCCGCGCGAGCTGTTCTTCTGAGAGCGGCGCTTCCATGATCGGGCGCATCTCCCGGTCAAGATTTGCGTACACGCCATTGAAACTGAAATCACTGTAAGCGCCCCTGCGGAGGATGTAATTGATGAGGCGCTGGCTCTGTTCCCCCAGGTAGTCGCCGTTGTTCAGCCGACCAAATAGCCACATCACAATATCAACAAGCTGAATGCCAGGGCTCTCAAACCTATTCGAGACGACGAACTTGCTCCCGATCGCCTTCTCAACGCTCATCGGTGGCATGCCCGGCCACTTGATCGGCGTCGGGTCGGCGTTCGAGTATAGCTCGTGCATGTAGGCCAGGGACTTTTCAAATTGCGTCTGCCGGTCGTGCTTGATCTGCTGTATTGATCTACCCCAAGCCTTCGACTGGCGCTCCATCCCATCCAGGAGGTTCATAAAGGCAACCATGTTGGGCATGTGGCCATAGCGGGCCAGCTTGGTCTCCGTGTGCACAGTGATCTTATCGTAATTCTCGATCGCCCAAGTGAACGCTTGAGCGACCAACTCGCGTGATCGCACATCGGGTAGGTTGCCAACCCTGGCAAGGATCGCCTTACACGCTTGGACAAACAGCTCGACCGATCTCTTCGAGTTCTTGTGCATCAGGGCGTCCCAAAAAAGCTTCACCACATCTCGATCAAGGACGTAGTGCGCGAGCTTGAACAACATAACGAGACGCAGATGCCGGAGATTATAGACGTGCCAGGGCACCGCTTTATTTTCATGGGAATCGAAGATGGTATCGACGACCTTTGTAGTTGCTAGATACAACTTTTACACGCGAGAAACGAAAAATCGCACGTCACGGCGTTTCGCCACCGCTAGAAGCGCCGGAGCAATCTTTTCGATGTTATCAAGGCCGACCGAGTTCGCGTGAAAGTCACCGTTTGCGCCTGTGCCATTGGCGAACAAACGCGGTTCGAGCACGTCGAAGTTCGCCCGCGTTATCAACCCAATTGTCAAGAACCAGGGCTGCTCGTCATCAAACAAGTTGCCGCCGGTATTTCCGGCCTCGTCCACATACACGAACATTGACGTCCCGGAGGAGAGTGGCTCGCTTACGTGGGGGCTAACGACGCTACAATCAACGGTGGAGCGGAGTTGTTGTGCGCGTATTCAGCTGATGTCGGCCGGGATCTTGACGTCGGCCACCTATGTCGTTCGGGGTCGGTCTGCCGTTCCGATCAATGTCGGACAGCGTGGCAGAGAGCTCGCTCGGAGGGCTGCATAGGGGCATCTTCAGCCAACTTCCGCTTGAGGGGTCTTCGGCAGCTTTGCGATGGAAGCGGAAATTTCAAACTGAGGCACTACCCGCGCGGGCGGCCGATCATCCCCGGCGCTCCCATCCCGCGGCGGTCTGCTGCCAATAGGTCAAATCGTGGCCCGCCTCGCGGGCGCGGCGCCAGCGCTCGCGCGCCGCTTCGACCGCGCTGTCGTCGTTGCCGTCGAACATGTCGGCGCAGCGGGCAAATGACGACAGATCGCTGGCCTCGACGCCGTCGACCAGCACCAGCATTGTCGCCTGGTTCGGGTTTTCGTCGCGGTCTGTGAGCCAAATCGGCTGGATCGCGGCATTGCCGTCGCGGGCCGAACCGTGCGGCAGAAAGCTTGCCTCCTCGTAGGTCCACAATATCGCGTCGAGTTGCGCCACGCGCTCGGCCGAGCCCGCTCTGACGACGATCGGATGGCCTTCGGCGCGCGCGCCCGCTCGAGGAGCTTTGGCAACGCCCGCTCGAGCGGCGTCGACAGCAGATGGTAAAAGCCGATCTCGGCCACGATGCGCTACTAGTCCTTTTCGTAATGCTGAGCCACAAAGCGGTCGAGCAGGCGCACGCCAAACGCCGTCGCACCCTTGGGCACGGTCGCGGCGTCCTTGCTCGACCACGCCATGCCGGCGATATCGAGATGCGCCCACGGCACCTTGTTGACAAAACGCTGCAGGAACTGCGCAGCGGTGATGCTGCCGGCGGCGCGGCCGCCGCCGATGTTCTTGACGTCGGCGGCGTCGCTGTCCATCTCGCGGTCGTAGCTGTCGGCGAGCGGCAGGCGCCAAACCTCCTCGCCGACCGCCTTGCCGGCTTCGGTCAGCCGCGCCGCCAGCTCGTCGTCATTGGCGAAAAGCCCGGCGTGGTGGTGCCCGAGTGCGACGATGATGGCGCCGGTCAGGGTCGCGAGATCGATCATCAGCCGCGGCTTGAAGCGGTCCTGGCAATACCACATCGCGTCGGCCAGAACGAGCCGGCCCTCGGCGTCGGTATTCAAGACTTCGATCGTCTGGCCCGACATCGAGGTGACGATGTCGCCCGGCCGCTGCGCTGTACCGGACGGCATGTTCTCGACCAGACCGACGACGCCGACTGCGTTGACCTTGGCCTTGCGCGCGGCGAGCAGCCGCATCAGGCCGATGACCACCGCCGAGCCCGCCATGTCCCATTTCATGTCGCCCATGCCGGCGGCCGGCTTGATCGAGATGCCGCCGGTGTCGAAGGTGACGCCCTTGCCGATGAAGGCGAGCGGCGCGCCGTGCTTGCCCTCATCGCCGGCGCCGCGCCATTCCATGACGACGAGTCGCGGCGGCCGGGCGCTGCCCTGCGCCACGCCGAGCAGCGCGCCCATTCCGAGCTTCCGCATGGCCTTTTCGTCGAGAACCTCGACCTTGACGCCGAGCTCCTCGAGCGTTCGCGCCTGGTCGGCGAGCGTCTCGGGATAAATCACATTGGCCGGCTCGGAGACGAGGTCGCGGGTAAAAAACACTGCCTCGACCGTCTTTTCGAGCGGCCGATAGGCCCGCTTCGCCGCGCCCGCATGATCGCGTCGACACGGTCAGCCGGGCCAGGGAGGGTTTCTGTTCGGGCTTCTGCTTCGTCTTGTATTTGTCGAAGCGATAGGACCGCAGCTGCGCGCCAAAGGCGATTTCGGCCGCCGCCTCGGCGGCGCCGATCGGGGCCTCGTCGGTAATGTCGACGAATACCGTCGCCTCGGTTTCCCCGGCGCCGTCGAGATGTGCGGCAAGCGCGCCGCCGAGCTCCTCGAAGACGCGGCGGCGGCTTGGTCGACCTTACCGAGCCCGGCGAGGACGATTCGGCTCAGCGCCAGGTTTGCCGGCGCCACGATCGGCAGCAGCTCGCCCTTTTTGCCGCTAAAGCGCGCGGCCTGGGCGAGCGCGCGAGCAATCGCACCTCCGGTCGCTTCGTCGAGCCGACGGGCGGCCGGCGTCAAAATCCGCTCCTCCCATATTCCTACGACCGCAGCGCCGGAATGGGGCAGGTCCGGCTCGGCAAAGCTGATCTTCATCGCGTGACCTCGGGCTGTCGTCGCGGCGGCGCAATGGCCGACCGCGGCATGGAGCGAACTTGGCCGATAGATATATTTGAGCGCGCCGGCCGGCGCCAGAGAGCAGCGAGCAACAACATCGGTTCGCCGGGCAAGATCCGGGGCTTGGCCCGCGAGGTGCCTCCGGAGCATCGCCGGACGACCTCGAGGCCCGGCCCATCGATTGGATCGAATGGTCCGGCTAATTGACCGCAGGACGCGGCAAGAGCACGGCGCGCGCCGTGCGTTGGGGGACGACCCGATAGAGTCGATAGGTTTCGATGATGACGCCGCCGGTTTCGCGTGCCGCCTTCCCGATCTCCACGGCCGCACTCCACTCACGCTCGTCAATGGACGTGGCGCGATGCTCGGGCACCACCAGAATGCCGGTCATGCCGTCGACCGACGCCGCCGGCAAGTCAAAGCTCGACCACCGCGGCCCGATGGCGATCACCGGCACGCCGGGGAGGGAATTGCGCGCCAATTCGGCAGCCAGGCTATATTGGCCCGCTGCGACGAAACTCGCGCCGGTGCGGCGGCGCGAGTCTTCCACGGCTGCGGCGAGACTGGGCCAACCACCCATTTGCAGCGCGATGGGATCGAGCTCGGTCGGCAGCGACAGCGGCGTGAACGCCGCCTGAACGTAGACGGCGCCGGTGATAAACAGGCCGAGCGCGATCGCCGGAATTCGCAGGCGGCGCCAGAACCGCCCGCTCAGTCCCGCCGCCGCGACTGCAGCGGCGGGATAAAGGATCGCGGGCCAATTCGCCTGGGCCCGATCCCCGACCGCATGCTGGATGAACACCAGTGCAGGCAGTAGGCTCAGCACTGCGAGCAAGGTCCAGGCCGGATCGCGTTTGCGCCAAGCGGTACGCGTGGCGAGGGCGACGCCGGCGACGCAGAATAAGAAAACCAGCGGCGTGACAACGGCAATTTGGCCGCCGAGAAGTTCGAGCAGATATCCTGGCGCCCGGCCCGGCGACCAGTGGGCGAACCGCCCGCCCTGTCTCACGAAGCTGACCCATTCATGCGTGGCATTCCACCGCAGCACCGGGGTAACGATGACCAGCGCCAGTGCCGCGCCGGCATAAGGTTCGGGCCGCCGCAGCCATGGTCGCCCTGCCGTCGCCAGCCATGTCCCGATGCCGAGGGCCAGCAGCATCGCGGTGTACTTGCTGATTGCGGCGAGGCCGACGAATATGCCGACCACCAGCCACCAGATGCCCGAGCCGCCGGCGATAATTCGGGCCATTGCCCACATGGCGCATATCCAGAACAGCAGCAAGGGCAAATCGGGGGTCATGATGATCGCTCCGGCGCCGACCAGGAGCGTGGCGTTCAGCAGCAAGACCGCCATCATGCCGGCGTTCCGTCCGGGCAGCAGGCGGTCTGCCGCATCCCACAGCAGCACCGAACCGAGTGCGGCGGAAAACGGCCCGAGCAATCGGACTCCGAACGTGGAGTCGCCGGCGAGCCAGGTTCCGGCGCGAATCCAAAACGCGACCATCGGCGGGTGGTCGAAATAGCCTGTCGCCAACGCCCGCGACCAGATCCAATAATAGGCCTCGTCCGGCGCCAGCGGCAGCCAGGCGGCCAGCGCCAACCGCAACATCGTCAGCAGCGCGAGCGCGGCCGCCACCGCGGCGATTGGCGAAACAGAACGGATGGCGAGGGGGGCGAAACGCGCGCGATCGACACCGTCGCGCCCCGGCAATCCTGGCGCAGGGCGCGCGGCGAGGGTGTCGGCGAGAGCCGGTGGCGCGCCGATTGCGCCCACCGACGACACGGTCGGCTCGGACGGTTCCGCGGAGAAATTTACCAATGCCGGGAAATTCCCCCAAGTCACGTTTCGAACGAACCGCCTACAGGCGGCGCGGCTTCCCGCGGACTGACGGCGGGGTCGACGGGTCGCGGAGACGCCTCTGGCCGGACTCGGGTGGCCTCCCTATGATCGCGCGACGATGACCACCCTCACCCGCTACATACTACGACAGTGTTTTGGCGTCATGGTTTTCGTGACCGCCGCTCTCAGCGCCGCGGTCTGGCTCGCCCAGTCGCTCACATTAATCGACCTGATCGTCAATCGCGGTTTGTCGGTCGATGTTTTCCTTTATCTGGCGGTCTTGATTCTGCCCCGGTTTCTCGACATCGTGCTGCCGATCGGCGTCTTTATCGCGGTGCTGTTCACCTTCAACCGATTGAGCACGGAGAGTGAGCTCGTGGTCATGCGTGCGGCGGGGTTGAGCCCGACTGACGCTGGCCAAGCCGGTGCTGATCCTGGCGGGGATCGCCTTTGTCCTTCTGATGAGCCTGTCGGCCTACCTCCTGCCGGTGGCCGACCGGGCGTTCAGGGATTTGCAGTTTGAAATCCGCAATCGCTTTATCTCGAGCCTGATCCAGGAAGGCACCTTCACCACGGTCTCGGACAAGCTGACTTTCTATATCCGCAGCCGCGAGGCCAATGGCGATGTCGCCGGTCTCTTGATCAACGACAGCCGCGACCCTCAGCGCCCGGTCACGATCCTCGCCGAGACGGCTGCCTTTGTCGATACGCCGACCGGCCCCCGCATTATCATGGTAAATGGCGACCGCCAGCAGTTCGACCCCCAGACCCGTAAGCTTTCGATCCTGACCTTCGCGCGCTACACGCTCGACCTCGACACGTTGCAGGATCGCTTCGGTCGTCCGGTTTCGCTTGGCCCAGGAGCGGTTTCTCCCCGATCTGTTCTTTCCGCCTAAGGAACTGGATCCCTTCCTGCGCCACGGCTTTATCATGGAGGGGCATCAGCGCATCCTGGTCCCGCTCTCCGCGTTCAGCTTTGCGCTGATCCCGCTCGCCTGCCTATTGCCTGGGGAATTCAACCGCAGAGGTCAGGTCAAACGCGTCGTTCTGGCAATCGCCGCCGCGTTCTTGTTCCAAACGACCGCCCTCGGCGTCAACGACCTCGCCGGCCGCTTTGCGCCGGCGATCCCGCTGATGTACGTGATCGACTTGTTGCCGTTCGCCGTCGGCATCGCAAGCCTGTTCTCCGAACGGCTCCGGTTCGGCTGGCGCTGGCCGCCGCTCGCCGAAATCAGCGCCCGCTGAGACCGCAGGGATGTGAAAGGGCGATTGTCGGTGCAGCTCGCAAAGACCCTGTCCGCCTATATCGCCCGCCAGTTCTTTGGGTGGTTCTGCGGTGTCTTCGGGGCGATGGCGATCATCACCTTTCTGGCCGACTACATCGAGCTGATTCGCCGCGGCGGATCGAGGGTACAGGCGACCCTGGGGGTATTGTTCGAGATGGCGGTCCTGCAGTCGCCCCAGACCGCGCAGGAGGTGCTGCCCTTTGCCGTTCTGTTCGGCACAATGCTCGCCTTCTGGCGGCTGACTCGCAACAACGAGCTCGTAGTGGTGCGAGCGGCAGGGGTCTCAGTCTGGCAATTTCTGACCCCGGCGGTGCTGGTAGCGCTGCTCGTCGGCATTTTCGCGGTGACGGTTTTCAATCCGATCGCCTCAGTTGCGCAGGCGGCCTTTGAAAGGCTCGAAAGCCGCGTCCTCCATTACGAGTCTCGACGAGCCGTCATTGTCGAACGCGGGTTTGTGGCTGCGCCAGAGCGACGAGACCGGCAACCAGATCATCATCCATGCCGGCAAGCTGGCCTCGCCGAATCTGGTGCTCGACAACGTCACGCTGTTCTTTTTCAACGACCTAACCCAATTCACCTCGCGCATCGACGCGCGCACGGCGCAGCTCGAAACCGGCGACTGGCTGATCGAGGACGGTATGCGCTGGCTGCCCGACCAGCCGCCCCAGCCCCTGGCCCGGTGGCGCCTGCCGACCCAGCTGACGCCGCACAAGATCGAAGAGAGCTTCGCCTCCCCGGACACGATGTCGTTTTGGGAATTGCCGAGCTTCATCGCGCTGCTCGAGCAATCGGGCTTTCCGGCGCAACGCCATCGCCTGCATTACAACGTTCTGCTCGCCCGTCCGTTTTTGTTGTGCGCGATGGTTCTGGTCGCGGCGATCTTCAGCCTGCGCATGCAACGGCGCGGCGGCGCCATCGCGATGATCGTCGGCGGCGTCGTGGCCGGGTTTCTACTATACGTCCTGTCGGACGTCGTCTTCGCACTCGGAATCTCGGCAAAGGTGCCCGGTTGTGCTCGCCGCCTGGACCCCGACCGGGATCAGCCTGATCTTCGGCGCCTCGATGCTGCTCCATCTGGAAGACGGCTGATGGGAAGGAGCCGCCGCCTCGATCGCCATCGGCTCCCCCCCATTCGACCTCGTGGCAGCGACTCGCCTACGCGCTGCTTGGCTGTTTTGCCCTGGCGGTCGCGGCAGTTCCGGCCGCCGCCCAACTCGCGGTGACGCGCGGCGCAAAGCAGAATCCGAACGCCCCGATCGCCGTCCGCGCCGACGAGATCGAGTACAACCAGGATCTCGCGCTGACGATTGCCCGCGGGCACGTCGAAATCTCGCAAAACGGCGAGGTTCTGCTCGCCGATACGGTCACCTACAACCAGCGCACCGACACCATTACGGCATCGGGCAATGTCAGCCTTTCCGAGCCCACCGGCGAGATCGTGTTTGCCGACTACATGGAGCTGCGCGATGCGATGAACGAGGGGTTCGCCAAGGATGTGCGCATGCTGCTCGCGGATCACTCCAGGCTCGCGGCCAACACCGCGCGCCGCACCAACGGCAACCGCAGCGAGCTGCGAGCGCGCCGTCTACTCGCCTTGCGACTTGTGCAAGAGCGATCCGAGCGCGCCGCCTGCATGGCAGCTCGAGGCCCGCGAGATCGATCACGACAAAGAGCTCAAGGCTGGTCGAATTCCGCGACGTCACGATGGAAATCGACGGCTGGCCGGTCTTTTACAGCCCGTACATGTCGACCCCCGACCCTACGGTCAAACGCGCGACCGGGTTTCTGCCACCGTACTTCGGCGGCTCGAGCACCGTCGGGGCGCAAATAACGGTCCCCTATTTCATAGTGCTCGGACCGGACAAGGATTTGACCCTGGCGCCGCGAATTACCACCAAGGCGGGCCCGGTGCTGGCAGGCGAGTACGAACAGCGCTTTGGCGACGGCTTTCTCGATGCCATCGGCAGCATCAACCGTAGCAATCCGAACGGAAGCGAGGGCGGCGGAGACGATGAGATTCGCGGCCACATCAACGAGCACAGCGTGTTCGATCTCGACGACACCTGGCGCACCGGCCTCGACGTACAGCGCGTCTCCGATCAGAGCTATTTGCTGGAATTCGGCTTTGGCAACCCGCTGCTGAACGCTGAAATCAGCCGGGCCTACCTCGAAGGGTTCGACGCGCATGGCTCGACCGATGTCGACGCCTATGCATTTCAGCCGCTGCTGCCCGGCCTTGGAACCTCGACCCAGCCGATTGTGCTCCCGGTCATCAACCGCAACTGGCAAAGCGATCCCGACCAACTCGGCGGACGGTGGAATCTCAACGCCAATCTTCTCGACATTGTCCGCGACGTCGGCACGCAAACAAGGCGCGTGTCGCTCGGCCCGGAATGGGAACGCACTTTCCGCGACGGCATCGGCGGGCAATATCAGTTCTCCGCCAGCGTCCGCGGCGACGGCTATTGGGTCAACGATCTGAGCCCGCAGTCGAACCCGGACCTGCCCTCCGCCTTCTTCCCGATAAATGGTGTACCGGCCACCGAGCCGACCAACCCGAATTTTCTGACCGGCCGCGTCTTCCCGCAGGTCGGGCTCAAATGGAGCTACCCACTGATCCACCCGGGCCAAACGCTGACGCCATTGGTCGAGCCGATCGTCGGCATTTACGCCGGCCCCGATGGCGGCAACCAGCGCAAGATCCCGAACGAGGACAGCCTCTCCTTCGACTATGACGATTCGCTGTTGTTTCGCCCCGACCGTCTGGCCGGCTACGATCTCCTCGATACCGGCCAGCGGGTCGATTACGGCCTAAAACTCGGCCTCTACGACAATGCGGGGGGCAGCTACCGAGTGCTGATCGGGCAGAGCTACCGGGCGGAGACCAATCCTTTTCTGCCGCCGGGCTCGGGCGCCGCAACGCGGCTTTCCGATGTTGTCGGGCGGGTCGTGCTGTCGCCCAGTTCCTATCTCGACCTGATCTATCGCTTCCGCCTCGACGGCAGCGATTTCAGCTATCGCGAGCAGCAGGCCACGATCAGCGCCGGGCCGACGAACCTCAAGGTCGGCGTCAATTACATACTGGTGCCTGCGCAGGTCCCGAGCGACGTCGTAACCGAACCGACCACCGGCACAACCGTCCTCTACGGCAAACAGGAGCAGCTGTCGCTGTCGGCCACGGCGAAGCTGACACGCTATTGGTCGCTCCAGGGAAACGAGACAGTCAATCTGACCAGCAGTTCAAACCTGGTCAACGGGATCGTGACGCCACAGTCGAGCAGCAACAGCCTCTATGCTTCGATATCGGCGATCTATCAGGACGAATGCATGGCCTTTATCGGCTCGTTGACCCAATCGGGGATACGCAACGGCGCCGTCACCCCGGGTGTCAGCGTGCTGTTCAGTGTGGTATTCAAGAATCTTGGCGAAGTCGGCGGTAACGTCGCGACGATCGGCGGGCAGTCGTTAAAATATGGATTTGCGGCGACCCCGGATCGGCCGGCGGCCGTTCGCGCTGGCGACATGAGCTGCCGGAAAGTGTAGGGTGCGGTGTTCGCCAGGGGGCACGGAGCTGGGCTGATCCATGAAGGGAATCCGTTGGTTTTTCGTTCTTATGATCGTTCTCTGCGGCGTTTCGCGGGCGCAGACGACGGCGCCTGCGGCCTCGCCCCGGGTGCCGGCAGCACAAGCGCCCAGAGCGTCATATCCCGAAATCCGCATCGCTGCGGTCGTCAATGACGACATGATCTCGGTTAGCGATCTCGCTTCGCGCATCAGGATGGTCATGCTGTCCACCAGCATTCCGGATACGCCGCAAGCGCGTCAGCGCCTCGCCGCGCAAGTTTTACGGCAGCTGATCGACGAAAAGCTGCAAATTCAGGAGGCAAAGCGCAAGAACATCACCGCGAACGACGCTGAGATCAAAAAGGCGATCGCCACGATCGAGCAGCAAAACAACATGAAGCCCGGGCAGCTCGACGAGATCCTCAAGGCGAACGGCATCGAACGCAGCGCGATGGTCCAGCAAGTCACGGCGTCGATCGTGTGGGCAAAGCTGATTCGGCAGATCGCGGCTGACACCGACCCGGTCTCCGACGAAGAGATCGAGGACACGCTAAAGCGGCTAAAGCAAAACGAAAATGAGCCCCAGAGCCGTGTCGCCGAAATCTTCCTCGCGGTCGACAACCCGCAGCAGGACGCGGAGGTGCTTGCACTCGCCAATCGGCTGATCGACCAGATGAAGCAAGGCGCGCGCTTTTCCGCGGTCGCCCAGCAATTCTCGCAATCCGCCACCGCAGCCGTCGGCGGCGACATCGGCTGGATTCAGCCTGACGAGCTCAGCCCTCCGCTAGCGAAGGCGGTGGCGACCGATGCGCCCAGGCGAGCTGTCTCCGCCGATCCGGACCCCAGCCGGCTATTATATTTTGCTCGTTCTCGACCGGCGCAATGGCCGCGTGGTCAGCGCGGACGATACGATCCTGCACATCGTGCAGGTGGTCTTCCCGCTGCCTCCGCAACCGAGCGAGGAAGCCCGCCGCGCCGCGCTCGCCGAAGCGGCGGCGGCAAGGACGGACGCAAAAAACTGCCAGGATATGCTGCGGATCGGCAAGGCGAAGGCGCCGCAATTGTCGAGCGAGGGCGATCTGCGGGTCGAGCCAGATCTCCCCGGCGATGCGCAGCGTCGTGCTCGGCCTCGGGATCGGACAGCCATCGGAGCCGATTGTTCAAAAAAACGGGATCGGCGTGATCATGGTGTGCAAAAAGACCGAGCCGAAACCGACTGTCACTACGCGCGACGAGGTCTTCGAAAGCTTGATGCGCGAGCGCCTTGACACGCTGGCCCGCCGTTACATGCGAGACCTGCGGCGCGCCGCCTATGTCGATGTCCGGGTTTGATCGCCATGCCGTTGCCGATCGCCGTGACCATGGGCGAGCCCGCCGGGATCGGCGGCGAGATCGCGCTCAAGGCCTGGCTCGGCCGCAGCCGAGGGGTCCCGGCCTTTTACCTGATCGACAACCCTGATCGCCTCGCGTCTTTGGCGGCGGCGCTCGGCTGGCCGGTGCCGGTCCAGCCAATCACAACGCCTGCTCAGGCGCCCGAAATCTTCGCCGAAGCGCTGCCTGTCGCCCCGATCGGCACAGCTCTGCGCGGGCGGGCAGGCCACCCCGACCCCGCTGATGGGCCTGCGATCATCGGCGCGATCGAAGCCGCCGTCGCCGATGTTCGCGCTCGCCGCGCCGCTGCCCTCGTCACCAACCCGATCCACAAGGACAGCCTTTATCGCGCCGGCTTTCGACATCCCGGCCATACCGAATACCTGGCCGAACTTGCCGGTGAGGGAGCGACACCGGTGATGATGCTAGTCTGCCCTGAGCTGCGGGTCGTCCCGGTCACGATCCATCTGGCCCTGCGGCGGGCGGTCGAAAGCCTGACCGCAGCGGCGATCGTCGAAGTCGGCCGGGTGACCGCGGCGGCGTTGCGGCAAGATTTCGGCGTCGCCGCGCCGGTGCTCGCTGTCGCCGGTCTCAACCCGCATGCGGGCGAGGCGGGCGGTCTCGGCCATGAGGAGATCGAGATCATCGCCCCGGCGATCGCCGGGCTGCGCGCCGCCGGTATCGACGCGCGCGGCCCGCTGGCGGCCGACACGATGTTTCACCCCGAAGCGCGCCGATCTTATGACGCGGCACTGTGCATGTATCACGACCAGGCGCTTGATCCCGATCAAGACCATCGACTTCGACGGCGGCGTCAACGTGACGTTGGGGCTGCCGTTTGTGCGCACCTCGCCGGACCACGGCACCGCATTCGCGATCGCCGGACGCGGCGTCGCCCGAGCCGGTAGCCTGATCGCCGCGCTGCGGCTGGCGGCCGAGATGGCGGCGAAGCGGATGGCCCTGGCCTGAGGCCCGCGTCTGAGCCCGCTCTCCGGGCCGCCTCGGTTGCGCTGCCGCCGCTGCGCGAGGTCATCGCCCGACACGGCATCGCCGCGCAGCGCCGGTACGGGCAGAATTTTCTCCTCGACCTCAACCTGACGAGCAGGATCGCCCGCGCTGCCGGGCCGCTCGACCAGGTCACGGTCATCGAGATCGGCGCCGGTCCCGGCGGCCTGACCCGCGCGCTGCTTGCCGAAGGCGCGCGCCGCGTCGTCGCGATCGAGCGCGACCCGCGCTGCCTCGCCGCCCTCGCCGAGCTGGCGGCGGCATATCCAGGGCGCCTCGACCTCGTCGCTGGCGACGCACTGACGATCGACCCGGTGGCGCTCGCCGCAGCGCCGCGCAAGATCGTCGCCAACCTGCCCTACAACATCGCCACCGCGCTGCTGCTTGCCTGGCTTGGCCAAATCCGCGCTTTCGACAGCCTGACCTTGATGTTTCAGCGCGAGGTGGCCTTGCGTCTGACAGCGGCGCCGTGCACCAACTCTTATGGGCGGCTCTCGGTCTTGACCCAATGGCTCGCCGAGCCGCACATTCTGTTCGACGTGCCGGCCCGCGCCTTCACTCCGCCGCCCAAGGTGATTTCGAGTCTGGTCGGCATCATCCCGCGCGCCGCACCGGTGGCCTTGGCGGTAAAGCCCGCGCTCGAACGCGTCACCGCCGCCGCCTTCGGCCAACGCCGCAAGATGCTGCGCTCTAGCCTCAAAGTGCTTGGCGTCCCGGTCATCCCCTTGCTCGACCGCGCCGGCGTCCCGCCGACCGCCCGCGCCGAAGAACTCTCCATCGCCGCATTCTGCGCTCTGGCGAGGGCGATCGAGGAAGGATAGCCGAACCGGCCCTTGGCCAAGTCGCCTGGACCATTCCCGCGTCCCTGTTCCACGGTTCTATCAGGTCGAGATCAAGTCCCCGCAATTCCTACAATCACATCCGCATCACACGCAGCAAAAAAGACTCGCCGGCGCCGCCGGACGGGCTTTTTTGCAAGCGATCGAGCGGTTAGTTCGGAGCGGGGCCGAAATGGGGCGCCGTATATGGATGCCGCGCCGGATCGTTATCGGATGGCACCGGCGTGTAGTGTTCCTGTTGCATTGCGGTTTCGTTACCGGGACTGGGGGTGATTTTGGCAGACGAAACCGGAGGCATCGTCGCGGTCGTTGCCGTCTCGGAGCTGGTCGGCGGCAAGGCCGAGACCGACTGTGCATAAGCGGTCGCAGTGACGGCCGCCAGCAATCCTACGCCCATAACCGTCGATTTGAGCAAACTGCGCATTGTGAATTCTCCAGTCTTCGATCGATTCACGTGACTTGATACCTCAGCACTAGCCTACAATGAATTCAAATGATAATTGTGCATCGCACACATGCGCAACGTTCATATAGACATCGTGAGGTTCGGGGCGGTTCGGGGCCAGATAGCCGTGGCACCTTCGGCTGTTGAAGCGAAAGCGGTGCCCGAAGGCGCCACTGTTCCATCGCGCTGGATCAGGCGGCCCTGCGGCGTCGGACCGCGACGAGTCCGACCAATCCGCCCCCAAGCAATAAAAGGGGCATCGGCTCCGGGACGGGATCCACGGGAGGGGCAATACCCAGGAAGCCGAAGATGAGGTCGTTGTAGTCGAAGTCACTATTTTGACTGGCCAGCAAATCCTCCATGCCGGCAAAGGTCCAGTCGCCGATCGGCGCGATCCCGGTCATCACGCCATAAGCCGCGCCCAACTCCGCCTGCGTCAAGTACGTACGAGGTGGATCGGTTTGGAAATCGGCGTAGGTCGATTGAACGGCGATATGCTGGTCACCGTCACTTGCGGCGACGCCGGCCTGAAAGCTGTCGCCGGTCGTTTGGTTCGTGAATACAAAATCGAGAACCTGGCCTACCGTCAGGCCGGTTACCGTCGCCTCGGTGCCGAGCGTATCCTGATTGCTGATCAGCAAACTCACGCCATTGAGAAGTAGATCCACATCGGCGGCGCTCTGGTAGGCGAAGACGATGTCTACCGTCGGCGCATCCGCGGTGATCGAGCAGGTCGTGCCGGCACCCGGATCCGGCGCGCTGATGGGCGTGCTGGACACGCACGTGGCCTCGGCTTGGCCAGCGGCGCCGAGGGCGACAAAGGCCGCCGCGGCGAGCAGGAGCTTTTTCATTACATCCGTCCACAGAACCTGGAAATTCCAACCACGGCTCTGTAGGCAATTGTCATGCCGGCGCTAAATCATTAGTGATTTCAACGGGATGGTTCCTATCTTACGGCGAGCGGAGCCAATGATGTAAATTTTTCCGACGGCCCAATTTGGCTGCCGATTTCAAAAGAAACAATGAATTCAATTAGATACTTCTTGAGCTTGGTCGGGTTATCTACGAAAGATTGAGTAAAATATTCCGACATACGTAAACCGGGAGCAACCCTGGGTATCAGGGCTGCCGGCCGGTTGTCGCAAGCTCTACCGCTATAAGATAACGGGGCGAGGCGGCAGCCGCGCCCTCAGACGCCGCCGGAAGCGGCGAGCTTGCCGTTGGGCCTACGGAGCCGGTTAGTCTCGCCCGTGCAGCTCTGGAGGTGACAGCGCTGCCGTTCGGCGGCGGCGATTCCCCGCGCCGTCGACGGCGCGGGGAATGTTTCAGCCAGCTGACTGAGCCCGATCGTCGACTCGCGAACTTGCCATGCGAGCGTAACCGAACTGTCTGCGGAGGTGTCATGGGCGGCTCGTAGCATGCCGGGGCAATCGGCAATAACGGAGGGGGCGATGCGCCACATGATGGCGAAGCGCGGTCTTGGCTGCGGGATTGCTGGCGGTATCGGCCGGCCCGCAGGTCTACGCGGATGGCGGCGGCGAGGTCGGCGGCAGCAACATCAAGCGGGTGCTGCTGATCAGCATCGACGGCATGCATGCGCTCGATTTCATCAACTGCGCACAAGGCATCAGCGGGGTCAATGGCGGCTCGCCCTATTGCCCGCAATCTGGCCGAACTCGCGGAGACCGGCGTGAATTATCTCGAGACTTCCACGTCGAAGCCGTCCGATTCGTTCCCCGGACTGATGGCGCTGGTGACCGGCGGCTCGCCGCGAACCGTCGGCGCCTTTTATGACGTCGCCTACGACCGCTCGCTCGATCCGCCGGCGACGACGACCGGGAACGGCGTCGCGGGAGCGCCGGGCCTGTGCACGCCCGGAGCACGTCCGACGGGCACGACCACGGAATTCGACGAGGGAATCGACATCAACAAACTCGACCTGAACGGCGGAGCACCAGCCGGCGTCGACGGCGGCATCGCGTCGATCGATCCGAACAAGCTCGAGCGCGATCCGGCGCATGGCTGCGCCCCGGTCTATCCGTGGAACTTCGTCCGCACCAACACGATTTTTGGCGTGGTGCACGCGGCCGGCGGCTACACCGCCTGGTCGGACAAGCATCCGTCCTATTCGGCGGTATCGGGCCCCGGCAACGGGACCAACGTGGACGACTACTACGCGCCGGAAATCAACTCGATCCCGGTTGATCTGCCGCAGGTCAAGTCCTGAGCTGCAATCCGCTGCCGGATCAAACGGCAGTGTCCGCCAGCAATGCGTGGACCGACAGCTTCGCCAACATCCAATGCTACGACAGCCTGAAGGTGCAGGCGATCCTCAACGAGATCAACGGCAAGGACCACTCCGGCACGCAGCGGCGGCCGGTCCCGAACGTCTTCGGGATGAACTTTCAAGTGGTCAGCGTCGGGCGAGAAGCTGATCGAAAAGTCGTCGGCGTGACCGGCGGCTATCTCGACGGATAACGGCACGACCGACGCCCGGCGCTGCTCGGCGAGATCGAGTTCGCCGACAGCTCGATCGGCAAGATGGTGGCCGCACTCAAGGCCCGGGGTTTGTACAACTCGACGCTGATCATCATTTCGGCCAAGCACGGCCAGAGCCCGATCGACTCGGCGCGGTACCTGGGCATCTCGACCACGCCCGACGACCCGATCACGACATCGCCGGCGACGATCCTGGAGAACCTGCTGCCGTTCTCCGAATCGCCGGCAAACCCCAACGGGATCGGGCCGACCGAAGACGACGTCTCGCTGATCTGGCTGGCGGATTCGACGCAGACCGCGACCGCCGTGGGCATGCTGGAAAGCCAGTCGCCGGCGACCAGCAACATCGCCGGGATCGGCGAGATTTTCTCCGGACCGGCGATCGACCAATGTTCAACCTGCCGGGGCTGCCGCCAAACGGCGACCCGCGCACGCCGGATATCATCGTCACCCCGAATATCGGCGTTACCTATTCCGGCAGCAGCAAGAAGCTCGCCGAGCACGGCGGCTTCTCGCATGACGACACGAACGTGATGATGCTGCTGTCAAATCCGGGCTTTTCCGCCGGGACGGTGACCAGCCCGGTCGAGACCGATCAGATCGCGCCGACGATCCTCGCGGCGCTGGGCCTCGATCCCGAGACAAGCTGACCGCCGTGCAGAAGGAAGGCACCCAGGTGCTGCCCGGCCTCGGGCTCGACACCGGCAAATCGCATTAGTAACCCGAAGCCCGAGGGGCGTCCCCTAGCCGGGGCGCTCCCTCCCGCACCGTTCAGCCCGCGCGCAGGCTGTCGACGAACTCGGCGAGGCCGAGTCTGCCGGTCGCGGCGCAGCCGTTCGGCGGTGACGATGGCTCGGGCCTCGGCGACGCTGTCCTCGACCGTGTCGTTGACGATCACATAGTCGTATTCGGGCCAGTGGCTGCATTTCCTCCGCCGATTTCGCCATCCGCGCGGCGACCGTCGGCGGCGCTGTCCTGAGCGCGGGCGCGCAGCCGCTGTTCGAGCGCGGCGAGGCTCGGCGGCAGCACAAAGACAGCGACGAGATCCGGGCGGACCTTGCGGCGTGAGCTGCTGGGTTCCCTGCCAGTCGAGATCGCCGACGATGTCGTGCCCGGCGGCGAGCGCCTCGTCGATCGGCTGGCGCGGCGTGCCGTAGCAATTGCCGAACACGCGCGCATGCTCCAACAGCTCGCCCTGCGCCACCATCTCGTCGAAGCCGGGCTGGTCGATGAACCAATAGTCGCGCCCGTCGACCTCGCCCGGCCGCGGCGGGCGGGTCGTCACCGAGACCGACAGGGTGAGCCCGGGATCCTGTTCGACGAGCCGCCGCGCGATCGTCGTCTTGCCCGCGCCCGAGGGCGAGGAGAAGACGAGCAGCAGCCCGCGCCGCCGGATCCGCTTGCGCGCTCATTCGATGTTCTGCACCTGCTCGCGAAACTGCTCGATCACCGCTTTCAAGCGCGAGCCCGATCGCGGGTCAGCTCGATATCGGCCGATTTCGAGCACAGGGTGTTGGCTTCGCGGTTCAACTCCTGGCACAGAAAATCGAGGCGCCGGCCGACCGCCTCGCCCTCGTCGCAGCAATTCGCCCGCCTGCTCGAGATGCGCGCGCAGCCGCTCGATTTCCTCGCGGATGTCGAGCGCGCGCGGCGAGCAGCGCCACTTCCTGGGCCACCCGCTCTTCGGGCAGTCGACGGCATCAGATCGGCGAGGCTCGCCAGCACCGTGCGCAGCCGCTCGCGGATTGCCGCCGGCTGGGCCGCGGCACAGTCTGCGGCGGCGGTGACGAGCGCAGCCATCTCGTCGAGCTGGCTGCCCAGCAGTGCCGCGATGCGCGCCCCCTCCTCGGCGCGCGCCTCGGCGAGCCGGTCGAGCGCCGCGTTCCAGCCGGCGAGCACCGCGTGCCGGCGCGCCTCGATCACCGCCTCGTCCTCGTCCTCGACGGTCTCGACGACGCCGCGCAAGGCCAGCAATCCGTCGAGGCGCGGCGGGGCGGCTTCGATCTCGCCGGTCAATTCGTTGATCAGCGCCACGAGCTGAGCCAGCGCCTCGCGATTGATGCGCAGCGCCGGCGGGGCGGTGCGGGTGACGGCGAGGTTGGCGGAAAAATTGCCGCGGCGAAACCGCTGCGCCAGCGCGGCGCGCAATTCCGGCTCCAGCGCGTCGAAGCCCGGGGCCAGCCGCAGCCGCAGGTCGAGCGCCCGCCCGTTGACGCTTTTGACCTCCCACACCCAGGAGATGCCGTGCGCCTCGCCCTGTGCCCGCGCGAACCCGGTCATGCTGGCCACGCCCACGCCGCCGCGCTCCCCGCTGTCAATCCGGCGTTATAGCGGCACGGCGCCGCGCCAACAACGCCGCGCCGGCATCGCGTCAAGGGCCGGGACCCGGCGGATCGGCCTCGATCCGCGGCATTGCGGCGATATTGGGCGACGTTGCGGTTGTGCTCGGCGAGAGTCTTGGCAAAGACGTGCCCGCCCGATGCCGTCGGCGACGAAATAGAGGTCGTCGGTCGGCGCCGGCCGGGCAGCGGCGCGCAACGCCGCCGCGCCCGGGTTGTCGATCGGGCCGGGCGGCAGCCCCTTTTCGACATAGGTGTTGTAAGGCGACGCAACTGCCAGATCGGCGCGGGTCAGCGGGCGATCGACTTTTTGGCGCCGTCGTCGCTCAGCGCATAGATCACGGTCGGGTCCGATTGCAGGCGCATGCCGAGGCGCAGCCGGTTGACGAAGACGGCGGCGATCCGCGCCCGCTCGTCCGCGCGCGCCGCCTCGCGCTCGACCAGCGAGGCCAGGATCAGCAGCTGCTCCGGGTTCGCCAAAGGGCATATCGCGGCCGCCGCTCGGCCCAGGCCGTTTGCGAGCGCGTGGGCCATCGCCCGCTCCATGCGCGCGAGCAATGCCCGCGCGCGTGTCGCCATAGCTGTAGATGTAGGTGTCGGGCATCAGCGCGCCCTCCGGCGGCGGCTTGCCGGACGTTGCCGACGAGAGCCGGGGCCGCCCGCACCAGCGCCACGATCTGAGCGCTGGTCAGCCCTTCGGGGATGGTCAGCCGGTGCTTGACGGTTTTGCCGCTGGCGAGAATCCCGGTCGCCGCGAGCGCGCTCGTTCCGGCCGGGAACTCGTATTCACCGGCCAGCAGCGACGATCCGTTGCCCGGAAAGCGTCGCCCCGATCTCGAACGGCAGAGCGTGTGCCGGATCACCCCGCGCCGCGCCAACAGTTCGGCGATGCCGCCAAGCCCGGTGTCGCGGCGGGATCACGACGGTGCGCGCCTGCGGTCAGCGGCCCCGGCTCCGTCACTTCGCGGTAGAGCCACCATCCGGCGCCGCCCGCCACCGCAAGAACCGCCGAGACGGCCAGCAACGCCCAGCCAAACAGGCGAAGCGCACCGCGCATCGATCACCAACTCCGGGCTGATGCTGCGCGGATCAGCCGCTCACGGCGGGCCGGTGAAGACGAGCGAGGCGTTGGTGCCGCCAAACCCGAACGAATTGGTCAGCACGTAGTCTGACCCGGCGCTCTTTGGCTTGCTTGGGCACCAGATCGATGTCGCAGGACGGCGACGGGTTGTCGAGGTTCAAGGTTGGCGGCACCACGCCGTCGCGGATGGCGAGGATCGAAAAGATCGCTTCGACGCTGCCGGCGGCACCCAGCAAATGGCCGATCGCCGATTTTGTCGACGACATCGACAGCTCGTAGGCGTGCCGGCCGAACAGCCGCTTGACCGCGCCGAGCTCGATCTCGTCGCCGAGCGGGGTCGAGGTGCCGTGGGCGTTGATGTAGTCGATCGCTTCCGGGGGGATGCCGGCGCGGCGTAGCGCGTTGCGCATCGAGCGGAAGGCGCCGTTGCCGTCCTCGGCGGGCGCGGTCAGGTGAAACGCGTCGCCCGACATGCCATAGCCGATGATCTTCGGCATAGATCCGGGCGCCGCGCGCGCCGGGCGTGCTCCAGCTCTTCGAGCACCAGAATCCCGGCCCCCTCGCCCATCACGAAGCCGTCGCGGGCCTGATCCCACGGGCGCGAGGCGCGAGGCGGATCGTCGTTGAACCCGGTCGACAACGCCCGCGCCGCGGCAAACCCGGCGAGACCGAGCCGGCAGATCGCCGCTTCGGTGCCGCCGCACACCATGACATCGGCATCGTCGAGCATGATCAGCCGCGCGGCATCGCCGATCGCGTGCGCGCCGGTCGAGCAGGCCGTGACCACCGCGTGATTCGGCCCGCTGAAACCATAGCGGATCGAGACGTGACCGGAGGCGAGATTGATCAGATTGGCCGGGATGAAAAATGGCGTCAGCCGGCGCGGACCGCGCTCGTGCAGGGTCAGCGCCCCTTCGGTGATCCCGGAGAGACCGCCGATGCCGGAGCCGATCATGACCCCGGTGCGCTCGCGCTCGTCCTCGTCTTCCGGCATCCAATCGGCATCCTCGACCGCCTGAGCGGCGGCCGCCAGCGCAAAGACGATAAAGCCGTCCATCTTGCGCTGATCCTTGGGCGGGACCCAGTCGTCGGCGTTGAACAGCCCCGACGGCGGTGTCGCCGCGCGGCACCTGGGCGGCGATCCGCGCCGGCAGATCGGAAACGTCGAAGGACTGGATCGCGCTGATCCCGGAGGCGCCGGCGATCAGGTGCTGCCAGTTTCGCTCGAGGCCGATGCCGAGGGGCGTCACCAGCCCCATGCCGGTCACGACGACGCGTCGCATCGCCTTCTCACGAACGGCCGGACGGATCGAAAGTTCACGGCCGGAAGACCTGCCGGGACAACGCGGCAACGACAGAGCGAATGCGAGCGGCTCAGCTGTGCGATTCGATAAAGCTGACCGCATCCTTGACGGTCACGATCTTTTCCGCGGCGTCGTCGGGGATCTCGCAGCCGAATTCCTCTTCGAAGGCCATCACGAGTTCGACCGTGTCGAGGCTGTCGGCGCCGAGATCGTCGATAAAGCTGGCGTTCTCGGTCACCTTCAATTCGTCGACGCCCAAATGCTCGACGACGATCTTTTTGACCCGCTCGGCGACGTCGCTCATCCGTTCTTCCCCTCAGTGGCTGGCGTGAAATTGTTTCGACACAAAATGCCGGGCGCCATCCGCCGTCATAGTGTCGCCGTCGGGGGCCGCGATCAAGGCGCCGGTCACATATCATGATTTTCCCAGCGGTGCCAATTCGGCTGAATCGGACTGCCGCGCCGCGCGGCCTATAGCATGGCCATGCCGCCGTTGACGTGCAAGGTTTGGCCGGTGACATAGGCGGCCTCGGCGCTCGCCAGATAGACGATCGCGGCGGCGATGTCCGCCGGGCACGCCGAACCGCCCGGCCGGAATCGCCGCGCCCAGCCGGGCGCGCTGATCCGCCGTCAGCTTGTCGGTCATCGCCGTCTCGATCAACCCCGGGGCGACGCAGTTGACGGTGATGCCGCGGCCGGCGACCTCGGCCGCGATCGATTTCGACATGCCGATCATCGCCGCCTTGGCCGCAGCATAGTTCGCCTGGCCGGGGTTGCCGGTCGCGGCGACGATCGAGGTCACCGCCGATGATCCGCCCGTGCCGCCGCCGCACCATGCCGCGCAGCACCGCACGGGTGAGCCGAAAGGCAGCGGTCAGATCGACGTCGAGCACCGCCTGCCAATCCTCGTCCTTCATCCGCAATGCCAGCGCGTCGCGGGTCAGACCGGCATTGTTGACGAGGATGTCGATATGGCCGATCGCCGCCTCGGCCTTCTTGACCAGACGTTCGCAGGCCTGCGGGATCGGCGAGATCGGCGAGGCCGACATGGGCGCGTTCGCCGAGTTCGCCGGCAAGCTGCTCTGGAGCGCGCTTCGGCACGCGGTCCCGCCAGCATCAGCTCCGCCCCCTGGGCATGCAATGCCCTGGCGATCGCCCCGCCGATGCCGCCGGAGGCGCCGGTCACCAACGCCGTCTGACCCGACAGATCGAACATTCCGGCGCCGACGAGCGCATCGCCCTGCGTCTAGAAGTCTCGGCGATCAGCGCCTCGACCTCGGCCGGGGCGCCGACGGAACGCGCCGCGAGCGCTGGGGCGATGCGTTTGACGAGCCCGGCGAGCACACGACCGGCGCCGATCTCGACGATTTCCTCGACCCCGGAGGCGGCGAGAAACAGCACGCTCTCGCGCCACCGCACCATCGCCGTCACCTGCTCGACCAGCAGGCGTTTGATCTCGGCGGGATTGCTGACGGCGGTCGCCGAGACGTTGGCGACCAGCGGCACCTGCGGCGCGCGCAGCGCGACGTCTTCGAGCGCCTCGGCCATCGCCGCGGCGGCCGGGGTCAGCAGCGGCGAATGAAACGGCGCGCTGACCGGCAAGCAGGATCGAGCGGCGTGCGCCGTGTTCGCGGGCGATCGCGATCGCGCGCTCGACGGCGCCGCGATGGCCGCTGACGACGACTTGCCCGGGAGCGTTGTCGTTCGCCACCGCGCAGATCTCGTCGTGGTCGATCCCGGCGCGCGCCGCCTCGGCGGCGATGGCGCGCGCGTCGGCGGCATCGAGCCCGATCAGCGCCGCCATTGCTCCCTCGCCGACCGGCACCGCGCGCTGCATCGCCTGCCCGCGCAATTTGAGCAACCGCGCCGCATCGCCGACCGAGAGCGCCCGCGCCGCGGCCAGTGCCGAATACTCGCCGAGCGAATGCCCGGCGACATAAGCGACATGCTCGTGAGAGATCGAGGCCGCCTTCGGTTTCGAGCACGCGGATCACCGCGAGGCTCGCCGCCATCAGCGCGGGCTGGGCATTTTCGGTCAAGGTCAGCTCGCTCTCCGGCCCCTCGAACATCAGGCGCGAGAGATGCTGCGACAGCGAGTTGTCGACCTCATCGAACAGCCGGCGCGCCGCTGGAAAGGCGTCGGCGAGGCTGCGCCCCATGCCGACCGCCTGCGAGCCCTGACCCGGAAACACAAATGCACGCTTCATCGCAATACGTCCCCCATTCCCCCACGACCGGTATCGACCCGGACCCGGCGTCCGCCATCTTGTCCTTCGGGCAGGTCTCTGTATAGTGCACGGGCTTACCCTTGCCGGCATGCGCCGGCTCGGCCCGGTCGGCGGATGCGCCCCGGGCCTCGATCAGCCAAAAGGGATTCGGTCTCTATGCCTCTGTACGAGAATGTGTTCATCGCACGCCAGGATATATCGGGCGCACAGGTCGACGCCCTCGCCGACAGCTTTGCCCAGCTGATCGCCGACAATGGCGGCGAGGTCAAGAAGCGCGAATACTGGGGCCTGCGCAACCTCGCTTACCGAATGCGCAAGAATTGCAAGGGGCATTACGTGCTGATGAACCTGTCGGCGCCGCCGGCTGCGATCGCCGAGCTCGAGCGCACGATGCGGATCAACGAGGACGTGCTGCGCTACATGACGCTCCGGGTCGAGGCGCTCGACGAGGGGCCGTCGGCGATCATGCAGAACCGCGGCAGCCGCGACGACCGCCCACGGCGGGGTCCAGGGGACCGGGACCGGGAGCGCTATGGCGAGCCGCGCGACGCTGGCGAGCGTGTCGACCGCCCGGTTCCCGAACGCGCGGTCCCGAACGGGCCGAACCCGACGCCGAACTCGCTGTCGCCGAACCCGCTATGGCCGAACCCGCTGTCGCCGAACCCGCTGTCGCCGAAACGGTGGAGCCCTAAATGGAAAGCCAGACAGCGGGCGGAGACCGGCGTGGCGCGGCAACCCGCCGGCCGTTCTTCCGCCGCCGCAAATCGTGCCCGTTCTCGGGTCCGAACGCGCCCAAGATCGACTACAAGGACGTCAAGCTGCTGCAGCGCTTCGTGTCCGAGCGCGGCAAGATCGTGCCCAGCCGCATCACCGCGGTCTCGACCAAACGGCAGCGCGAGCTCGCGCAGGCGATCAAGCGGGCGCGGTTTCTCGGCCTATTGCCCTATATGGTGAAGTAGCCGGCCGGGCGTGCTGACCGGCGTGCAGCGGGAATGGTCATGGGCTGGGCCGCGGATCGCCGGAACGGGCGCGCTGTTGGGCGCGCTCGGGGCAGCGCTCTATCTGGCGGTGCTGACCGGCTCGCCGGGCGCGCTGATCCTCGTCTATCTGGCGCAACTGCCGCTCTTCGCCGCCGGATCTGTGGCTCGGCATCGGGCGCCGCGGCGGCGGCCGCGCTGACCGCATCTGTGGTCCTGCTGGCAGCGGGCGGCATCATCGCCGCCGCGCTGTTTGCCGGGCTCTACGCCGCACCGGTGGTTCTGCTGGTCCGCCAGGCCCTGCTGGCGCGCAACGGGCCGGAGGGCGCGCTCGAATGGTATCCGCCGGGATTGCTGACGGCGTGGCTGACCGGGCTCGGCCTCGCGGCGTTCGCCGTGGCCGTGCTGTTCTTCGGCGGCCCCAGCGGCATCGAGTCGTTGTTGCGCGAGAGCTTGGCGCCGGCCGTCGACCGCTTTGTCGACGAGAGCGAGATCGAGTCGCGACGCGCTGATCGAGGCTGCTGGCGTTGGTCATTCCCGGGGTCGTCGCCGCTTCGTGGATGGTGATGACCGCGAGCAACGGCGATGCTCGCGCAAGGCGTATTGGCGCGCTTCGGGGCCAGCTGGCGACCCTCGCCCGATCTCGCCGCGCTGACCCTGCCGTCATGGGTTTCGGTGGTCCTCGGGGTCGCCGCCGCAGCTGCGGCGATCGGCGGCACGGCGCGATTTTTCGGCGATCAACGTGATGATCGTGCTGGCGATCCCGTTTTGCCTCGCGGGCTTGGCGGTGCTGCATACGGCGGTGCGCCGGCTGCGCGCGGCCGCAGATCCCGCTCGTCGCGTTTTTATGTGCTGGCCAGTCTGTTCGGCTGGCCGTTGTTGGTGATTGCTGTCGTTGGGGCTGCTCGACGCGCTCGCTCGGGTTGCGGCGGCGTTTTGCGCAGCCCTGATCAGTCGGAGGAAAGATCGATGATTGAACTGATCTTGCTCGAACGGGTCGAGAAGCTCGGCCAGATGGGCCAGCTCGTCAAAGTCAAGCCGGGCTTTGCCCGCAATTACCTGCTGCCGCAGAAAAAGGCGCTGCGCGCGACCAAGGAGAACCTCGCCTATTTCGAAACCCAGCGCGCCCAACTCGAAGCCAACAATCTGCAGCGCAAGGCCGAAGCGGGCGAGGTCGGCGCCAAGCTCGAAGGGCTGACCGTCGTGATCGTCCGCCAGGCCGGCGAAAGCGGGCAGCTCTACGGCTCGGTCTCGGCCCGCGACATTGCCGACGCGGTCACCGCGGCCGGGCTTCACGATCGAAAAGCGCCAGGTCGTGCTCGAACGGCCGATCAAGAACTCTCGGGCTTGCACCCGCTGCGGGTCGTGCTGCATCCGGAAGTCTCGGTCACGGTCACCGCCAATGTCGCGCAATCGGCCGAAGAGGCGGCGATGCAGGCGCGCGGCATCGACCCGCTGCGCCTGCGCCGACGAGGACGAGGACGAACGACGAAGCCGCCGCGCCGCCCGCGCCGGCCGCCGCTGCAGACCGGCGAGCCCGCATGATCATGCGCGTGAACGTCTTGCGTTTGCTTTGCCACTTCGTGCGATAGTAGTGCACGTCGGTTTCCTCGTTCGGTCTCGTCGCGATGCTGCTTGCGCGTCTTTTCGAGCGGATCATCACCATCGGCCGGCTCCGCATCATCGACGCCAGCGGCAGACCTCCATGATGTCGCCGGGGCGCCGGGCCCGAGCGTCGCCATCCGGCTGCACGACCCGGCGCTGCACTGGAAGCTCGCTCGTCAGGCCGCGCCTCTATTTGCCCGAAGCCTTTATGGACGGCACCCTGACGATCGAGGAAGGCAGCCTCTACGACCTGATCGACCTGCTCGCAGCTCAACCTCGAGGCCATGCCCGAGGGCGTGCTGTCGCAGCTGCTGAACGGCTCGTTCAGCTCTCTGCGCCGGGTTCATCAATACAACCCGCTGCTCCCGCGCCCGGCAGAACGTGGCGCACCATTACGATCTGTCGGACCAGCTCTACGAGCTGTTTCTCGACCGGGACCGGCAATATTCCTGCGCCTATTTCCACGGCGAGCGACGACGATCTCGACGACGGCGCAGCTCGACAAAAAGCGCCACATCGCGGCCAAGCTGATGATCGAGCCCGGGCAGAAGGTGCTCGACATCGGCTCGGGCTGGGGCGGGCTGGCGCTCTATCTCGCCGGCGAATGCGGCGCCGAGGTGACCGGGCTGACGCTCTCGGTCGAGCAGCATAAGGTGGCGACGCGCCGCGCCGCCGCGGCCGGGCTGTCCGACCGCGTCCGCTTTCACCTGCGCGATTATCGCGAGGAAGACGGGCGAATACGACCGGATCGTCTCGGTCGGCATGTTCGAGCATGTCGGCATCAACCATTACGCGCGCGTTTTTCGCCAAGGTGAAGTCGCTGCTGGCACGCGGACGGGGTGGCGCTGCTGCACTCGATCGGCCGCATGGACGGGCCGGGCTCGACCCATCCGTGGCTCCGCAAATACATCTTCCCCGGCGGCTATGCGCCGGCCCTGTCGGAGGTCGTGCCGGTGGTCGAGCGGCTGCGGCTGTGGATCACCGACATCGAGATCCTGCGGCTGCATTACGCCCAGACGTTGCGGGCCTGGCGGCGCCGGTTCGAGCAGAACCGCGACCGCATGCGCGCGATCTACGACGAGCGCTTCTGCCGGATGTGGGAGATGTATCTGGTCGGCTCGGAGATCGCCTTCCGCCGCGCCGGCCACCTGGTCTTTCAGATGCAGCTCGCCAAGGCGGTCGATACCGTGCCGCTGACCCGCGACTACATGCTCGATTGGGAGCGCGAGCACAGCGCCGCCGCCGATCGCGCCGCCTGAACCGGCTCGGCGACCCGCCAGTGCGCGAAGGATCCCGCCTTCCACAGGGTGTGGATCCTTCTGGCGCGGCCGCGTTCCGCACGGCGCGGTGGTAGCCTTGGCGTCATGGAAACGACGACGGCCTCCCGGGTCACGCCGCTGCGCGACACCGACCCCGAGCTGATCCGCACCCCGCCCTTCAACACCGAGGCCGAGCAGGCGCTGCTGGGCGCGATCCTGATCAACAACGCGGCCTATCCGCGGGTCTCGGAATTCCTGCTGCCGGAGCATTTCGGCAACGCGGTGCACGCCCGCATCTACGCGGCGATCGGCAAGCTGATCGAGCGCGGCCAGATCGCCAACCCGGTCACCCTGAAAAACCTGTTCGACCAGGACGGCGCGCTCGCCGAGATCGGCGGCGCGCAATATCTGGCCCGGCTCGCCGGCGCCGCGGTGACGATCATCAACGCCGAGGATTACGGCCGCGCGATCCACGACCTTTATCTGCGGCGCCAGCTGATCGCGCTCGGCGAGGACGTCGTCAACGACGCCTTTCGCCACGATCTCGACGACCGGGCCGCTCGAGCAGATCGAGCGGGCCGAGAAAAAGCTGTTCGATCTCGCCACCGCCGGTCAGAGCGAAGGCGGCTTTCGCGCCTTCAGCGTGCGCGCTGACCAGCGCGATCAACATGGCCGAGGCGGCGTTCAAGAAGCAGCGGCAAGACGGTCGGCGTCGCCACCGGCTTTATCGATCTCGACAAGAAGCTCGGCGGGCTGCACCCCTCCGATCTGGTGATCCTCGCCGGCCGGCCGTCGATGGGCAAGACGGCGCTCGCCACCAACATCGCCTTCAACGCGGCCAAGCGCCTACCAGGCCGGCGCCGCGCCGCCGACGGCCGCACCGTCGCCGAGGACGGCGCCGTGGTCGGCTTCTTTTCGCTCGAAATGTCGGCCGAGCAACTGGCCACCCGCATCCTCGCCGAGGAATCCGGGGTCTCCTCCGACCGCATCCGCCGCGGCGATGTCAGCCATGAGGATTTCGACCGGTTCGTGCAGGCGAGCCATCACCTGCAGGCGTTGCCGCTGTTCATCGACGACACCCCGGCGCTCAGCGTCTCGGCGTTGCGCACGCGCGCGCGGCGGCTGATGCGCCAGCAGGGGCTCGGGCTGATCGTCGTCGACTATCTGCAGCTGCTGCGCCCCTCGGTCCAGGTGCGCACGCCTCGAAAACCGGGTGCAGGAGATCTCCGACATCACCCGCGGGCTGAAGGCGCTGGCCAAGGAGCTCGATGTCCCGGTGCTGGCGCTTGTCGCAATTGTCGCGCGCGGTCGAGCAGCGCGAGGACAAGCGGCCGATGCTGGCCGATCTGCGCGAATCGGGCTCGATCGAGCAGGACGCCGACGTCGTCATGTTCATCTTCCGCGAGGAATACTATCTATCGCGGGGACAGCCGCTGCGCCGAGCCGATGAAACCGACGACAAGTACAACGACCGCTATGAGCGCTGGCAGAACCGCTTACAACGAGGTCTACGGCACCGGCCGAGATCATCATCGCCAAGCAGCGGCACGGGCCGATCGGCACGGTCAAGCTGCATTTCGAAGCCGAGACCACCAAGTTCGACAATTTCATCGGTCCCGATTACCTGCCCGACCGGGGCCTGACCGGCGTCGCGGCGCTCGATCCGGGCTCGCCGCCGGTGAGCGCCGGCGTCCGTCATCTCCACGCCCGGGTCCGCGGCGCCGCGGCGGCGAGGCGGTGTTGGCGCTGTCTTCGACGAGCTCGCCGCGCCGTCTCGGCCTTCGAGACCGCACCCGAGGAGTGGCGCCTCGAAGCCTATCCGCAATCTCTCGGTGCTGACCCCGGAGCTGTCGGCGCGGCTGGCGCTCGCCGCCGCGGCTGCCGGCGGCGAACTGGTCGAGATCGGCGAAGAGAAACTGCCCGACCGCGACTGGCTCGCTGAAAACCAGCTCGCTTTCCCGCCGCTGCGGATCGGCCGGTTTTTTGTCTATGGCTCGCATCATCGCGGCGGGGTGCCGGCCGGGGCGATCGGCGATCATGCTCGATGCGGCGACCGCGTTCGGCACCGGCGAGCATCCCTCGACCCGCGGCTGCCTGCTGGCGCTCGCAGGCACTGGCGCGGCGGCGCCGGATCGCGCCATCCGCTCGATATCGGCGCCGGCACCGGCATCCTGTCGATCGCCGCGGCCAAGCTGCTGCGCCGCCGGGTGTCGGCCGAGCGACATCGATCCGGGCTCGGTCGCGGTCGCCCGCCACAATGTCGCGCGCAACGGCGTCGCCGGCCTGGTGCGGGTCGGCCGCGCTCCCGGATATCGCGGCCGCGGGCTGCGCCGGCGGGGCCATGATCTGATTCTGTCCAACATCCTGGCGCGCCCGCTGGCGCTGATGGCCGCCGATCTCGCGCGCGCACCTGGCGCCCGGCGGGCGGGCGGTGCTGTCGGGATTGCTGCGCCGCCAGGAGCCGATCGTGCTGGCGCCGCATCGCGGCCTCGGCATCGCCCTCGAACGCCGCATCGTCATCGACGGATGGTCGACCCTTGATTTTGCGGGCCGGACGCCAGAATGCCGCTCGAAATGGCGATGGGGGCCGCAGCCCCCATCTATCGATCAGGTTGGAATCGGGTTCGGATCAAAGACCGTCAGGCCGTCTTTCGCCGGCCGAAGGCCGCCGCCTGCTGCGAAGCGGCAGGCTGGCGCCGAGCGGTCCGCGGCCTTCGCGCTCGCACCAGGATGCGCGGATCTGCGAGCGGCGAACCCCGATATCGGCCAGCGAGCGGTCGTCGAGCGCCATCAGTTCGGCATAGGCGCGCTCCCGGCGCCGCCAAGCCGAAAACGCCTTACCGGCCGAGATGAACAGGTTGAGAAACGACATCACACATACTCCGTGCGTCGCTTTTGCTGCACTGCAACAGATTTGGTGTTGCGCCGCAACATCTGCTAGAGCGTTGTTGCAATTCAGCTATGCCAAGGTTCTGATTGCTAGGCGCGGCGCGGGATGAGGAGCAGGCGATGACGATCGAATGGATCGGCCCCCGACCGGGACGAGCTTGGCGCGGCTGCTGCGCGAGGCGCGGTCGGCCTATGACCCGGCAGGCGGTCGAGGCGCTGATCGCCGGCGTGCTCGGGGCCCCGGCCGAGATCGGCACCAGCTGGCACATGCTGGTCGCCGACCCGGTGACCCCGGCCCTCGCCGAGGCGCTCGAAGCGCTGCGGGCGCAGATGGCGGCCGGCTATCGCGACGGTCTCGCGCGCGCCGATTTCGCGCTGCTGCCGCGCGCCGAACGGCTCGCGCGCCTGCGCCGCGAGCTGACCGCGCGCGGGCTCGACGGGTTCGTCGTGCCGCGCTCCGACGAGCATCAGGGCGAATACGTGCCGCCGCGCGGCCAGCGCCTCGCCTGGCTGACCGGCTTTACCGGCTCGGCCGGGCTCGCGGTCGTGCTGCGCGAGCGCGCCGCGCTGTTCGTCGACGGCCGCTACACCTTGCAGGCGGCGCAGCAGGTCGACGGCGACCTGTTCGAGATCCATCACCTGATCGACGAGCCGCCGGCGCGCTGGATCGGCGCGGCGCCTCGACGGCCGGCGCCGTGCTCGGCTACGACCCGTGGCTGCACACCCCGCACGAGGTCGAGCGGTTTCGCGCCGCGGCCGAAAAAGCCGGGGCGAGCTTGCGCGCGGTCGCCGACAACCCGCTCGACCGGGTCTGGCCGGGCCAGCCGGCCGCACCCTTGGCGCCGGTCGTGCCGCATGCCGAGGAATTCGCCGGCGAGAGCGCGCAATCGAAACGCGCCCGGCTCGCCCGCGGCCTCGCCGAGGAGGGCGTCGCGGCGGCGGTGCTGACGATGCCCGAATTGATCGCCTGGCTCCTCAACATCCGCGGCGGCGACGTGCCGCACACGCCGTTGCCGTTGTCGTTCGCGATCCTGCGCGACGACGCGAGCGTCACCCTGTTCATCGACCGGCGCAAGCTGGCCCCCGGCCTCGACCGCCATCTCGGCAATGCGCGTGACGGTGATCGCCAGCCCGAGGAGCTGGGGCCGGCGCTCGACGCGCTCGCCGGCGAGGGCGGCCGGGTGCAGGCCGACCCGGCGAGCGCCGCCTCGTGGATCTTCGACCGGCTCGATGCGGCCGGCGCCAAGATCCACCGCGCCGCCGACCCGTGCGTGTTGCCCAAGGCGTGCAAGAACCCGGTCGAGGTCGACGGCACCCGCGCCGCGCATCGCCGCGACGGCGCGGCGTTGACCCGCTTCCTCGCCTGGCTCGCGCAGCGAGGCGCCCAAGGGCGGGCTCTCCGAGATCGCCGCCAGCGACCGGCTCGAAGCCTTCCGCCGCGAGGGCGAATATTTCCGCGATCTGAGCTTTCCGACGATCTCGGGCGCCGGGTCGAACGGCGCGATCGTGCATTACCGGGCGATGCCGGAGACCGAGAAGCGGCTCGAACCCGGCACGCTCTACCTGCTCGATTCGGGCGCGCAATATCTCGACGGCACCACCGACGTGACCCGCACGGTCGCGATCGGCGAGCCCTCGCCCGAGATGCGCGACCGCTTCACCCGCGTCCTGAAGGGCCACATCGCGCTGGCCTTGGCGCGCTTCCCGAAGGGCACCACCGGGACCCAGCTCGACGGCTTCGCGCGGCGCGGGCTGTGGCAGGCCGGGCTCGATTACGACCACGGCACCGGGCATGGGGTCGGCAGCTATCTCGGCGTGCACGAAGGGCCGCAGCGCATCTCCAAGGCGCCGAGCACCCAGCCGCTGCTGCCCGGCATGATCGTCTCGAACGAGCCCGGCTACTACAAGACCGGCGCCTACGGCATCCGCATCGAGAACCTGGTGCTGGTGCAGCCGTCGAACGGCTCGGCCGAGCGCGAGATGCTGGCTTTCGAGACCCTGACCCTGGCGCCGATCGACCGCACTCTGGTCGACCCGACACTGCTCGACGACGACGAGATCGCCTGGCTCGACGCCTACCACGCCCATGTCCGCGAAACCCTGACCCCGCTCGTCGACCCCGACACCGCGCACTGGCTCATAGAGGCCACAGCGCCGATCGGACCTGCCCTTCGCTCCATTCCGGCGAGATAGTGTGCTGAAGGTTCAGCAATAGGGCGGCCGCCGCTGGCGGTCATGGCATGCTGGTAATGTTCGACGTCATCGACCCCGTGAGGGTGCGCACCATGACCACGGGCGAGGGTAGGTCTGAAGTCATCGACCTGAAAGGGCTGCCGGCGCCGGACGAGGATTTCGTGCGCTCGGCGGTAGCGGCGTTGGTGCAAGCCGCGCCCGAGGCCGAGACGACCGAAGCGATTGGCTCGGCGAAGGAAGAACGGACCGACACCCGGTTGGCGTACCGCAGCGGCTACTACAGCCGCTCGCTGATCACCTGGGTGGGGACCTTGGAATTGCGGGTGCCGCGGGACCGGATGGGACGATTTTCGACCGAGCTGTTCGAACACTGTCAGCGCTCGGAGAAGGAGCTGGTTGGGACCCTGCCGCAGATGTACGTGCCCGGGGGTCTCGACCCGGAAGGTGAAGGCGGTGACCAAGGCGTTGTGCGGGCACAGTTTCTCGGCGTCGTCGAGTCCTTGTGCACCTACCTAATAACCGCCGACGCCGTCTAGCGCGGTGTTCTTCGACGAAGCAGCGCGCTCGAACGCTCGCGCAGACTCTGAAAGGTGACGTAGAGCATCGGGATCACGAAAAGCCCGACCCCACTGGCCGCGATCATGCCGGCGAATACCGGAGTGCCGACAGAATGCCGGCTGATCTCTGCCGCACCCTGCGCCACGACCAGCGGAAAGACACCGAGGATAAACGCGAATGAGGTCATCATCACGGCGCGAAACCGCATCCGCGCGCCAAGCACCGCCGCTTCCAGGATCTCCTTGCCTTGCTCGCGCTGGTCCTTGGCGAATTCGACGATCAGGATGCCGTTCTTGGCGGCCATCGCGATCAACACGACGAGACCGATCTCGGCATAAAGGTCGAGCGATAGATGCCAGATCCATATCCCGACAAACGCCCCCAGCACGCCGACCGGCACCGACAGCAATACCGGCAACGGTATCATCCAGCTCTCGTAAAGACCAACCAAAAACAGAAACGCAAACAGCACGGAAAGGCCGAGGATCGTGCCGGTCTGCCCCGAAGCCGCTACTTGCTGATAGGCAGTCCCGGTCCACTCGTAGCTAAAGCCGGCCGGTAAGGTCTTTGCCGAGACCTCCGCCATTGCCGCCAACGCGGTGCCGGAGGATATGCCCGGAGCCGGGCTGCCCTGAATCGGGATCGCCCGATAGTTGTTGTAACGGGTGATAACCTGTGGTCCGACGATGATTCCAGCGTGGGCGATCGACGCCAACGGCACGGTGGAGCCGAATTTGTTGCGAATATAGATCTGCCAAAGAGAGGACACGTCGCGGCGATTGGCCGCCTCCCCCTGAATGATGACTTGCCAGACCCGTCCAAAAAGGTTGAAATTGTTGATGTAGATACCGCCCAAGGTAGCGCCTAACGCGTTAAATACGTCGCTCATCGACAGCCCCAAAGCCTGAGCCTTCTGGCGGTCGATGTTCAGGTAAATCGACGGGTTGCTGGCGGTAAACGTGGAAAAAACGCGCGTGAGCCTGGGGTCGCGATTGGCGGCGGCGAGCAATCCCTGCATGACGCTGTTCATCGCCGCCGGCTCCTGGCCTTCGAGGCCTTCGAGCTGATATTCGAACCCGCCGGTCGTCGACAGGCCGATGATCGGCGGCAGGTTGAAGGGGATGACGGTCGCAGTGCGGATCTGCTGCCCCTCGCCAAACAACCGCGCGATCAAGGCCTGCGCCGAGTTGGCGGCGCCCCGACGATCGGCGAACGGTTTCAGTGTCGGCACAACGAATGCCGTATTCGGCTCGTTGACGCCGTCGATGATCGAGAAGCCGATGATCGCGAAAATGTTCTGAACCTGCGGCATCGCCCTCAGCACAGCTTCGATGCGCCGAACCGCCTCGCTAGTGCGGGCGACCGAAGCGCCGTCCGGCAATTGCACAGAAACAAAAAAGGCGCCCTGGTCTTCCTCGGGAAGAAACCCGGTCGGCGTGCGCGACGACAGCAGCATAAGATCGCTGCCGCAGCCGCCAAGATCGCGACGACGCCGAGGACCGCCACGCGGCACCAAGCGACGCACGATCGCGGCATAGCCGTCGCGGACATTGTCGATGCGCCGCAAGACCCAGCCCATGAGCCGCGCTTTGGCCCGCCATGGCGCAAAAAAACCGCGCACAAGCGCCGGCGACAAGGTCAGCGCGTTCAGGGCTGAAATCGCCATCGCGACGCTGATCGTCACCGCGAATTGCCGAAACAAGGTCCCCGAAACTCCGGGGATAAAGGCGATCGGCACGAACACCGAAAACAACACCAGGGTGATCGCGATGATCGGCGCGGTGATCTCGGCCATGGCCTTTTTTGTCGCGTCGGCCGGCGACAATTCGGGCTCTTCTTCCATGACGCGCTCGACATTCTCGACGACGACGATCGCGTCGTCGACGAGGATGCCGATCGCCAGCACCATCGCGAGCAGCGATATCGTGTTGGCCGAATAGCCCATCGCCAGCAACACCGCGAAGGTGCCGATGACGCTGACCGGCACGGCGATCGCGGGAATGAGCGTCGCGCGCAGACTGCCGAGGAACAGGAATACGACGATCACGACGAGCACAAAGGCGATGAGCGAGCGTGATCAAGACGTCATGGATCGTGTCGAAGACAAACGTCGTCGTGTCGTAATTGACAAGGTATTTGAGGCCGGGCGGAAAGCGCTGGCTCAGGCGATCGAGATTTGCCCTGACCGAGAGCCGCGGTTCTGACCGCATTGGCGCCGGGCGAAAGATAGATGCCGATCGCGACCGCCGGGCGGCCGTTCAGACGGGCCTCGATGTCCTCGTTCTGCGCGCCGAGTTCGACCCGCGCAACGTCCTTGATCCGCAACAGCGATCCGTCGGGATTGGCGCGCAATACGATGTTGCCGAACTGCGCGGGCGTCGACGAGACGGCCCTGCGTCTGTATGTTCAACTGGAATTGCTGGTCGTTCGAGATCGGGCGTGCGCCGATCCGACCGACCGGCGCCACGACGTTTTGCGCCTGGATCGCCGAGATCACGTCCGCCGGAGTCAATTGCAGATTGTTGAGCCGGTTGATGTCGAACCAGATACGCATCGAGTAATTGAGTGCGCCAAAGATACGCGCCTGACCGACCCCCGGTGTACGCGACAACACGTCGAGTACGTTGATGATCGCGTAATTGGTGATGAATAGCGGGTCCTGCTTGCCGTTTTCGCTGTAAAGCATGATGAATTGCAGGACCGCCGATGACTTCTTTTGAATCGTCAGTCCTTCGAGCTGGACCTGGGCAGGAAGCTGGGAGAGGGCGGTCTGAACCCGGTTGTTGACGTTGACCGTGTCGATGTCGGGATCGCTGCCCAGCTCGAAGCTGACGGTCAGATTGTAGCTGCCGTCATTACCGCTCGTCGACTTCATGTAGATCATCTTGTCGACGCCGACGACCTGTGCCTCGATCGGCTGCGCGACGCTGGCTTCGACGTCGGCGGCGGAGGCGCCCGGATAGGTCGCGGAAACCTGGACCTGCGGCGGCACGATGTCGGGGAACTGCGCTACCGGGATGCTGGTCAGCGCTAACAGGCCGGCGATCGTGATGACGATGGCGATGACGACCGCCAGCCTCGGCCGATCGACAAAGATCGCGGAAATCATTGGCTCGCCTTGGCCGAGCCCGACACTGCGGCGCCACCGGCCCCATTGTTGCCGGATGCGCCGCCCTCGCCGGTCTGCTCGAACGCCGCCGGAATTGGCGGAGGCGGGGAGGCTGGCCCAGGCGACACCACCGCGCCGGGGCGGGCCCGCTGCAGCCCTTCGGAGACCACCAGCTCCCCTTCCTTTAAGCCATAGGTCACAACAGCAGTCGTCGGGCGTCGACTGGCCGAGGTGAATGCGCCGGATTTGCGCCTTGTTTTGCGCATCGACGACATAGACGTAATCGCCCTGCTGGTCGGACAACACCGCGGCCCGTGGGATGGCCAGAACCGTGATCGGCTGCACCCCTTCGAGCAGTACGGTGACGAACTCGCCGTCGGTCAACTCGCGCAAGCCGCTCCCAGCGGCCTTCATCCCCGGCAGCAACGGGTTTGGGATGACCCCGCGCAACGTAATCGTGTCGGTATTTTGCGCGACAGTCGGCGACACGTAATCGAGATGGCCCACCTGCCCGTAGATTTTCCCGGTCGGCAGGCGCAGCCTGATCTGGACGGCGCTGAACCCACCCTTTGGCACGTAGCGGTCGCGCAGCTCGAGCCCGGTGCGAAGTGCAATCGGAAAGATCACGTACATCGGGTCCTGGCTGACAAGGTTCGCAAGGGTGCCGCTGGTCGGCGAGACCACGTTGCCCTCGGTGACCGCAGTCGCGCTGATCCTGCCGTCGATCGGCGCACGGATCTCGGTATAGCCAAGATTGATCTGGGCTAGCTTGCAGTTGGGCCTGGGCGGCGGCGATCTGCGCCGCCAAAGAGCGTTCCGCAGCGAGCGCGCTATCGACGCTCGATTGCTGGCCGGCGACGGTCTTGACCAGATATTGCGCGCGCTCAAGGGTCAGCTCGGCGTTGCGGTGCTGCGCCTCAAGCTGCGCGACATTCGCCTGGTTGTAATCAACCTGGGCCTGAAACGGCGGCTGCTCGAGGAGGTAAAGCAAGTCGCCCTTCTTGACTTCGGCACCCTCGACGAAAGCCCGTTTTTCGAGAAACGCCGTGACCCGGGCGACAAGCGCCACCCGACCGACCGCCTGGATGCGCCCGATGAACTCGTTGGTCTGGGTGATCTGTTGGTTCTCGGCGCGTACCACGCCGACCGCAGGCGGCCCGCCCGGCACCGGCTGAGCTTCTGCCGCAACTGCAAGCGTTGCGAGGAAAAGGGCCAGCAGGAGACGCCGAATGACCTTTTTGTGGGTCACCGTGATTCCTCCAAAAAGCATGGCATGCGTCCTGCGCCGCGAAGATGGGCCGGCGGGGCAAGACCCGGTTGGGGTAGGCGCCTTTATCGCGACAAGCCGCGGGGGCTACGCTGTCAAGATCGTCGGCGACATGGAAATTTCTCGTCGAATGATAACCAAAAAAGTACGGCGGTCACAGTGGGGAGCGGGATGTTTGCACCAGGGGGCGTGGGAGTCGGCATCTTGAGCCATCACGGTTCTCTATGCGTGCTGAAACGGTTGCGACAAGGTCTTCGTGCTGCGCGCAAAGCGCAACAACAACTACAGTAACGTAGCCTGCTCAGGCGGATACGTAATTCGCATCCCTTCCACCTGGGCAAATGATGTGAGCCTATGCATCCGGTAACTGGTCCCGGAGAGGATTTCGACCACCGGTATGCCGCGCACACCGAGCGCATCGGCTACCAGCGAACGGTGGCACCGCCACGGCACTGCTTCGGCGCACATGATGGCAGTTCGTTTTGAACGACCCAGGTGAATTAAGGTTTCGAGCGCGCGTAGAAACGCCTCGGTTTGCATATAGTCGGCATAACCGCGAAAGCTGCGATTGCGCCAGCCGGTGTTGGGAGAATCTTTATGCGCGCGCCGCAAACCGCCCAGCGCGTGAATATGAACAAAGTCGACACCTGCGGCGGCGAGTGTACTGGCCAGCGCGGTGCCGTCAAATTGCGGATTGTGACGTGAACGCGGTATCGTGCGAATGTCCACCAAGCGTTCGATGCCAAAGGTTTTGAGCAATGCATTAAAACGATCGATCGGCAAGGTTGAATGGCCGAGAGTGAAAACGACACCTGCCGGCCAGTTGGCAATTTCTGGAGCGGGGTGATCGCTCATTTCAAGCGGACTGTCCAAGAAGCGCAGCGAATGAGCCCCCGGTTCACGCAGTTGCCGCGCCCGCCAAGCAGGCCGTGTTTCGGGATCCGCTTCGACGCCATCGCGCGTCGGATTTAATCGCCGACATATCGATAAACACTCCCGCACCCGCTACAGATCCAGTTCAAGGACAGGAGTTTTGGCGCGGGAGCAGCAGATCAGCACGTAGCGCTTGCGGTCTTTGGCGGACAGGATCTGGTCGCGATGGTCGGGCTCACCGGTGCGGTACGGGGTCAGGCAGGCGCCGCAATATCCGAACTCGCACGAGCTCCTTAGCGTAACGCCGTGGCGGCGCAGCACGTCGATGATCGTCTCGTTCGGTGCGATTTCGTATTCACCGCCGCTCTTGGCTAGCCTGACGCGGAACGCCCGGTCCTCGGTCAGCGGTTCTGGCGGGCGCGCGGCCGGTCCGGTGAAATATTCGAAATGCACAGTGCCTGGAGGCCAATCGGCGGCGGCCGCCGCGGCCGCTTTCATCAAGCCGGCGGGGCCGCAGTAATAAAGATGGGTTCCCGGGAGCCGCTCGCGCAATGCTGCCGCGATGTCGAGGCCCCGCCCCGGGTCCCCGCCGTCATGGTGAAAGCGGACCCGCCCCTGCGCCGCGAGCAGGTCCAGTTCCTCGCGGAACGCGGTCGCTTCGGGCGAGCGGGTGCAGTAATGCAGCAGAAACTCGCTGCCGCTGCGGCGCAATTCGGCGATCATCGCCATGATCGGAGTGATCCCGATGCCGCCGGCGAGGAAAAGGTGCCGCTCGGCCTCCTCGGCGAGCGGAAAATTGTTGCGCGGCAACGAGACCTCGACCGGATCGCCGACGCGGACTGTCTCGTGCAACTGGCGTGAGCCCTCCCCGTCGCGCTCGCGCAACACAGCGATGCAATAGCGCCGGCGCTCGGCCGGGTCGTTGCACAAGGAATAATCGCGCAACAGCCCGCCGCCGAGCCGCACCGCGATGTGCGATCCCGCGGCAAAGCGGGGCAGGTCGCGCCCGCGCGGATCGACGAGCTCGTAGCCATTGATGGCTTCGGCGAGATAAGTAATCGAGCGGACGCGCAACTGCATGTCGGGGTCTCCGCGCCGGGCAGCCGACTATGCTCGGTTCACATGCCGAACGCACCCCCGATATTGCAGATCCCGGATGTATCGGGCGAAGATCCGCCGGCAGACGCCAAAATCGGCCGAGGAGACTCATGATGCCTCTCAAACTTCGCCGGGTTGTGACCGGCCACGACGCCAATGGACGCGCCATCGTCCAGATCGACGAGATGGCGAAAAACCTGGTCTCGGCGCGGCCGGGCGCCACGGCCGGCGTGGTCTGGACGACCGAAGGCTTTCCGGTCGACAACAACGGCAGCGCAGACGAGGGGCTGCGCAAGACCGGCACGACCTTGGCGAACGGCACCGTCTTTCGCGTGCTCGAACTGATGCCCGGCTCCGCCCCGCGCAACCACCGGACCGACTCGATCGATTACGCAGTGGTCATGTCGGGCGAGATCGATATGGAGCTCGACGACTCGACCGTTCATCTAAAGGCTGGCGACGTCCTGGTGCAGCGCGGCACGATCCACAATTGGGTCAATCGCGGCAGCGAACCCTGCGTCATCGCCTTTGTGTTGATCGCCGCCAACCCGGTGACTGCCGGCGGCAAGGTGTTGCACGCGCAAGGATGATGGGGGAAGAGAGGCGAGCGGGCGGGGAGGCACGGTCCTCTCAAAAGATAGCGCGTCTGCCGATTATGAGGCGTTTTGATGTGACCTGAGCCCTTTTTATCATCCAGGGATAAGTAGAGGCGGTTGCGTTGTGCGCTTGCCCCCAACGATGGACCACCCGGCCGCTGGAAACTGCTGCTTCATCGCGCGTCCAGCCTGTATCGGCCATGATCGGCTTCAGAAACACGCCAAAGGGTGAAGCCAAGCACCGGCCCGCCGCAGCAGTACAAACCGATCACCGCCAGGACGACGACCCACCCAAGAGTTGGTGAATCTCAGGTCCATCGTCGCCCCGGTTTGTCACATTTCGGGTTTTGCAAAGCCTCGCGCGTAGCCTCACTGGGCAGTCTGCCAGGTTGGAAATCGCCCGCCGGCTTTGCTTGTATGCCTTCACCCGATGCGCTCCCGGCGGCTGCGTTCAAGTGCTTTTCGGATCAAAGCCCCCAGGACATCGCGTCGGTAAGGCTTCTCGACTAACACGAACCCCTCGCCCGCCGCCGGCGACACGTACTGGCTGTAGCCGGTTGCCAGCAGAACCGGCAACTCCGGGCGGCGCTTGCGCAGGATCCGCGCCAGCTCGAGACCGCTCATTCGACCCGGCATGACGATGTCCGACAACACCAGTTCGATCATCGGATCCCGCTCGAGAGCGGCCAAGGCACTATCGCCGTCGCGCGCTTCGACTGGCCGATACCCGATGTCCTCCAACAGCTCGGCAGTTACCTCGGCAACTTCGGCGTCGTCCTCGACAAACAGAATGTGCGCCGACGCGGTCTCCGCTGTAGGTTCGGCCTCAGAGAGTGGAATTGGGACGCCAGCAGTCGCAGTCGCCCGCGGCAACAGTAGCTTAACAGCGGTGCCTTTGCCGCGCGTGCTCTCGATCGTAGCGGTGCCGCCACTCTGTTTAGCAAAGCCATAGACCTGAGAGAGGCCGAGACCCGATCCGAGGCCCGCCTCCTTCGTCGTAAAATAGGGTTCGAACGCTTGGGCCAGCACATCGGGCGACATTCCGGTGCCAGTGTCCGACAAGATCACCGCGACGAAATCTCCCGTCAGCCCGTCACTCTCCCGAGTGCCGGAACGATAGGTGACATTGCTTGCGGTGACCCGGAGCCGACCGCCCTCCGGCATCGCATCGCGCGCATTCACCCCAATGTTCAGCAACGCGAGTTCGAACTCCGCAGGATCAATCGCAACGGGCCACAGCTGTTCCGGCATGTCCACGGTCACCTCGATATCAGTTCGCAGTGACCGGGACAGCATGTCGGCGATTTCGCGCGTTCGCTGCCGCAGATCGACCGGCTCAGGGCGCAGAGTCTGGCGCCGTGAAAAGGCGAGCAACTGTCGGGTTAATCGCTTGCCCCGCTCGGCGGCGCGCACGATCGCCGAGGCGCGCCGGAGCACCGCGTCGTTCGGAGCATTGTCAAACAACAGCTCGGCGTTGCCGCTTACCACAGTCAGCAAATTGTTAAAGTCGTGGGCGACGCCGCCGGTGAGCTGGCCGATCGCCTCCATTCTCTGCGCCTGATGCAGTGCTAGTTCCGCCTGCTCGCGCTCTTTCACTTCGATCTGTAGGCGCCGGTTGGTCGCTTCGAGATCGTGCATGCGTTGGTCCACTACGGTCTCGATCCGCCTGGTATAGCCGGTGCCGAGCATCAGGAGCGCGCCCAACAAGCCGGTGCTGAAAACGCCGACGACGAGGACGCCCCAGCTTTGCCATCTGCGGTGCCGCGCCAGATAGGATGCGGTTGGCGCCGTCTGGACGTCGTAACGGCGTCCACCAAAGGTGAACCTTTCGTCGTAAACAGCCTCGCCGGGTATCGAGGGAGAGCTGACGAAGAGCGACAGTCTCCTGTCAAGATCGACCAGCTTGACTCCGATCATCGTGTTTACGGGGGCAAGCAGCTCCTCCATAAACGTGCCCATCTGCAGGGCGACGACCAGCACCCCCGCTCTGTTAGGCCCGTTACGCACCGCGAAAATTAGCAATATGCCGGTCTGCTGCCCGTTTTTTTCGGCGACGCGGATCGGCGCTGTTGCCGCGACCGCCCCGGTCTCAACTGCCGCTTCGGTGGCAGTTGCGCGGTCGCGGTCGGATGCGAGATCGAACCCTAGGGCCGTTTCGTTGCCCACGATCGGCTCGACATAGGTTATGGGGTAGTAATGCGCCCGCTCTCCAGCACGATGCGAGCGCCCCATGGAATCGACCTCTCGAATTTCGAACCCCGGGAGATCATTCTGCTGCGCCGCCTCGAAGGCGGCGCGGTGAGCGAGATCGATCCGGGGCGCCCACTTGACCGCCTGAATTGTCGGGACGCGCTGTAACAAGTTTTGCGCGAGATGGTGAAAGTCAGACCGTGACAGCGGTGCCGGCCCAGTGAACGATCGTTCCAATTGTTCCAGGAAGACATCTTCCTCTTCCAATCCGGTATGGACCTCGTCGACGACCTGGCGAGAGAGAAGCCGGAAATCCAGCAAACCTTCGTCGTGCTCCCATTTGCTGACGCGAACAAAAATTGCCGTAAAAAGCGCGCAGAACAATAGCATGGGCACTGCTACTGGCAGCGCGCGGCTGCGCCATAATGTGCGCGGCTCGCCGGCAACCACGAGCATCAAGGGCAGCACGACCAGAACGCCAAGCGTGTCTCCGATCCACCAGGAAATCCAACTCGTTGCCAAATCGGGACGGGCGACAACACCAAGGACCGACAAACCGGCTAGTGACAGGGTTGCGCTGGTCAGGCAGCTGACCGGGGAGAGCAGCAGAAAGCGCGATATGTCGCGGCCATTATCGAGGGGTGCCGGATAGCCGATTGTGCGCCGCAGTATCGCTCCGCCGATGGCCGCCTGCAGCGTCGAGGCGGCGGCGATGATGATTGCCGCCGTGACACAGGTTGTGCCGAGCTCCGGATCGATTAAGTACCCGGCCCACAGATTGAGCAGTAATGAGCCCAGAAAGATCCAGGGCAGCGTTGGCCCGCCTCGGATCAGCGTAGCGGTCACGGCAATTCCGGCCGCTGGAAAGATCGGAGATGCATAGCCGGGCGGGACAGCCAGCATCAAACCGAGCTTGCCGCTGAGCGTATAGGCCACGGTCAACAGCGGGTAGGCGAAGACCGACTTCACGATTTGGGCAGACAGAGACCGGCGTTGGGTCCGGAGCATTTGGCGATCGCCTGCACTCACCGCGGAAAGCGGAGGCTACACGAATTCTCCTGCGAGTAGAACGAGCAGTCGAGCTAGGGCGGTGCTTCGAGCCCGTTGTCCTGTTCTTCTCACTCACGCGATGGCTCGGAGTGTCGCTGCCTCGCGCCCTGATTTTTGGGTGAGGACTGTCGATCCACCGGCCGTTACCGCGCCCTAGCTCAAATTGACGGCAAATCCCCGCTGTACGCCGGGGCGGGCCATGATCGTCTCGTACCAGCGCTTGACCTTGGGAAAGTCGTCGAGATCGACCTGGTGACGCTCGTGCCGCCAAGCCCAGCCAAGGATCGCGAAATCAGCAATCGAGATATCCCCGCCGACGAATTCGACCTCCCCGAGCCGTTTGTCGAGCACGCCATAAAGTCGGCGGGTCTCCTTCGAGTAACGCTCGAGACCGTAGCGCCGGTCCTGCTCGTCCTTGACCTGCAGGAAATGATGCACCTGTCCGGGCATCGGGCCAAAGCCGCCCATCTGCCACATCAGCCACTCCAGCACCGGCACCTGCCGCCGCAAATCGCTAGGCCAGAATTTGCCGGTCTTTTCGCCGAGATAGATCAAGATCGCTCCTGAACTCGAAGACGCTAATCGGCTGGCCCCCCGGACCCTCGGGATCGACGATCGCTGGTATCCGGTTGTTCGGGCTGATCTTCAGAAATTCGGGGGCGAATTGCTCGCCCTTGGAGATGTTGATCGGGTGCACCGTGTAGGGCAGCCCCATCTCTTCGACCGCGACGCTGATCTTGCGGCCGTTGGGGGTGTTCCATGTGTGGAGTTCGATCGTCATCGAGGGCTCGCCTTTCCTATCGTTGGTAACTTGGGCGCAATGCCCGCTGAAACGTGATCAAACTTTAGTGGCCGGACCTGGCATCGGGCAACTGGACACGCAGCCAGGCTCGCTGCCGGCAAAGCGTGAACCCCCCTCACGTCTCGCGCCGGCTTCTAGCCGGGAAAGCGGAAGGTCAGAGACGTGGCGAGGACGATCGCGGTGCTGCCAGCCGCAACAAGAAACGCTGCCGAGGGAATGCCGGTCGCATCCCAAAAGGCGCCGCCCAACAGCGGAACCGCACAGGACAGCGAATAGCCGATCGCGAACATTCCGGCCGACAGTCGGTGAACGTCTCCGGTCGACACCATCTGCGGCGGCAGCGCCAGGGTCACGATCAGAGTGAAGGCGCAGCAAAAGCCGATGACGCCGGCGCCGAGGACAGCGGTCCAGGGTAGCGCCATGAGGAATGTTCCGATCCCGAAGAGGCCCACAATCTGCATTAGGACGAGCACTGTCTTGCTACTGCCGAGGCGCCGCGCGGCCAGCAACAGTGCCAGCGAGGCCGGCAACTGGCCGAGATTCAGCGCGCTAAGGCAGATGGTCACCAAATCGGTTCGGCCGATCGCATGGAGGTAGTCCGGGATGAACGCATTCGAGGCGAAATAGAGACCGCCGGTGCCGCCCTGCATCAGGCCGAGCTGCCAAGTCTCGCGGTGGCGCCAATCGGGCCACCACCGCGCCGGCGCCCGCCCGGCGGAGGACGGGGCGACCGACCGGCACAGCGCCATCAACAACGCCGTCACCGCGACCGGAACCGCCCACACCGCAAAGCTCGCCGGCCAGCTGCCGCCGACCAGCGGCAGGACCAGCGGGATCGTCAATGCCGCCGGCAAAGCCTCGCCGATCAGCAGCCCGTTGGCGTAGACCGCGGTGGCGAAACCGGGCCGGTCGCGCAAACCATTCGCCGACCAGCGCCGGCAAGGCCGGCTGCACCACCGCGACCCCTGCCGCCATCAGAAAGGTCATCGCGAACAGCATCGGCGCCGACGGCCCAATGCCGCGTGCCGCCGAGGCCGCGGCGACGAAGAGCAGTCCGGCGATGGCGGCTCCGCGGGCGCCCAAGCGCGCGATCAGCAATGAACCCGGAATCGCGGCAAGCCCGAACAGCAGCACCGGCAGTCCCGGATAGCGCGCCGACCGCCCGCTCGCTGAGCGCGAACTGCCGATGGATCAACGGCAGCACCGGAGGGACCGCCAGCACCGTCAGGCGCAGATTGGCTCCCGCCAGCCACAGCACGACGAGGCGAAACAGCGCCCGTGAGGAGGACGCTTGTCCGCCTAGCCACCGTCGTATTGCCGCCGATCTCCCAGATCGCAAGGGCTATGGGTGCTCGCAGGCGAAATAAGCGATGTTTTCTTGCGCATTCAAAAAGCGCGGCACCCGCTCATAGCGGGCGCAATGCGTCTTTTGCCACGGCAGTAGCGACCGCCGGGTCGTTGCCGCTATAGCCGACCGCGGCGGAGTTGGCATCGCCGCTCGACAGATAAGGCTTCCCGGCGCAGCCGGGCGCCGCCCCGCCCGACCAGGACCACACAGAGCATCGGCATCGCCGGACCCAGGCACTGACGCAGCCGCGATCGCGGTCTCATCACGCAACCTCCGCTCCGCCCGACGCCAGCCCCGATTTTGGCGGCGAAGTCGCGGCCCGCGCTCGGCGAAGTCGCGGTAGTAGCCATAGCTGGGCGCCGCCGGCGACAGCAGCACGACGCCGCCCGCCGGCGTCATCTGCTTGGCATAGGCGACCGCCTCCTCCATCGACTGCGCCCGGTAGGTGGTGAGACGCCTCGGGCCGTTCTGCCGCAGCGGCGCGCAACCCGGCATAGATCCGCTCCCCGCTGGCGCCGAGGCAGATGACCGCGCGGGCCACGCCCTGCGCCAGGGTGGCGACCAGCTTGCCATAGTCGATGCCGCGGTCATAACCGCCGACGATCACGGTGATGTCTCGGCCCGGCATAAACCGAAAGCGCCGCGATCGCCGATTCAGGTGCGGTCGAAATGCTGTCGTCGACAAACAGGACCCCGCCGATTTCGCCGAGCTCCTGCTGGCGGTGCGGCAGCGCCGCAAAGTCGCTCGGCGGCGTCGAGGGCGGCGGCAAGGTCGATGTCGAGCAACTTTGCGACGGTCAGCGCCGCACACAGATTCGAGACATTGTGCGCCCGGGCGAGGTAGCGATTGCGGACTTCGCCGATCCGGTCGCCGGCCGTCGAAGATGTCGGGACCGCGCCGATGGACGCCGCTCTCGTCGTTGAAGAAGCATGCCCGCTGCAGCACGGTTAGGGCGAGTTCGCCGATGGCAACGCCGCCTCGCGGTTGACGATCGCGCTGCCGGCTGTGGCGCAACAGGTTGAGCTTGTCGCGGTAATAGGCGGCAAGCGTGCGGTGCCAGTCGATGTGCTCCGGAAACAGCGAGGTCAGCACCGCCATGTCGCAGATGCCGTCGAAATCCGCCGCCTGATAGCTCGACACCTCGATGACCGCGTAATCGGCCTTCGCCGGGTCGATCTCGGTGATCGGGACGCCGATATTGCCGGCCAGCGCCACCCTGCGGCCGAGCCTGCCCAGCATATGCGCGATCAGCGACGCGGTCGTGCTCTTGCCCTTGGTTCCGGTGACGCAGATCGTCGTGACATCGATGCGCTCGGCGAACCACAGGTTCAGCAGCGAGGTGATTTTGACGCCGTTGCGGCGCGCGGTCTCGATTTCGCGGCGATAGAGGCTGACGCCGGGCGATTTGACGATCACGTCGACATCGTCGAGCGCGCGGGCAATGCGCTCGGCGCCAAAGGCGCAGTCGATATCGTCGAACTCGCGCGGCGCCTGCGGCATCCTCGGCGTCGTCCAGCAGCAACAACGGCAGGTTCGGGTGCCGCGCGCGCAAGAACCGGATCGCCGCCCGGCCTTCGCGGCCGAGCCCCCAGATCGCGACCCGCGCCGCGCCGAGATCAGCCGCACGCATCGAGCATGGCCATGAATGCTCGCGGAACCCGATGCGGATGCCGAGCCGTGAACAGCGCGCGATAATCGGCCGGGTCGGCCTTCCGCAGCGACGGGAACAAGGCATGCAGCCGCCGCACGACCGCATCGTCCCGCCAGTCGGGATGGTTCCCAGATGCGCCATTACCGCGGCGCTCTCGGCGATCTCGCCGACGCATTCGAACGGCTTGTGCTCGCGCAGGCCGCACAGCGCGGCAAACCCGTCGCATTGGGTTTCGTCATCGAGCATGTCGCGGCCAAAGATCGCGATCAACTCGCGGCTTGGCGACGAACGGCGCCAAGGCCAGGAACACGAACCGGCATTTCGGACAATCGCAGCACCAGTGCCGGCCGCGCTCGGCCGGCGATTGCCGAAACGCGGTATTGCAGCTGCGGAAGATCCCGAAATATTGCCGGTACCGGGCGAAACGCCGGGCGATCTCGATTTCCGACAACGGCCGCAGCAGCGAGAAATAGGCGATGTCTCGGCGAGATGTGGTTGTGCGATGTAATCGGCGAAATCCCGCTCGAATTCCAGCGACTTGCTGTACTGATGGTTGATCGCCGACCCCGTCGACCGTCAGGTTCGGCGCACTGGCGGAATGCTCGTTCGACATCGCGATCGTATCGAAGCCGGAGAGCACGGCGCAGGCCAGCACGATCGCGCTCAAGATCCCGGTGATCGGCACGTGACCGTTCAGCGCGCCGCCGTCGTTGAGCTTCAACAGGCCGGGGTCGAGCCGGCGGCGAACCCGGATGAACGGCAGCCCGGCCGCGGCGATGCAGGCGGCGATCGGCTGCGCGTCGCCCAGCGAGAACAGCACGAGATCCTCGCCGCCGGCCTTCAGGCATTCGAGGGTGACGATCAAATCCTTGCCGCCGCCGACCGGCACGCAGGTGCGCCGCGGCAATTCGAGCGCAATCGGCGCCGGCGGTGCGACCGGGTCGACACGAAATCGGCAATGGCCTTGCAGCGAGATCCGGTTTTTCCAGGCGAATTCGGCGAGACCGTTTTCGTAAAAGTCTCTGCAGAAATTCGGCGGTGTGCCGGTCGAGCGGGAATGCCTCGCAGACGCAGCGTCGGCGGCACGAAGGCCTTGTAATAGCTGACGCCCGGACAACAGAAAGATCAGCCGGAAAATCCGGTCGAGCGCCGTATCGGCGTCGGCCGACAGCGGCCGCGAGCGGAAAATCGAAAATCAGCTGTTCTTCGAACCGCGGCCCGTCGGCAAACCGATAGCGCAGCGACAGCGAAGCCGTCGCCGGGTCGTATCGGTAGCTCTCGAATACAAACTCGCTATACTGCATGCCCGCCCTCGGCGAGCGCACGGATCGCTCGCAATTTTTCGTGATGGACGGCGAGGTCGAGATTGTCGATCGTCGGCGCCTGCACGCCGCGAGACGCCGTCGACCGCCGGCCCGTCGACGCAGCGTGGCCTCGAGCACCCGCCGCTCGAGCCCCTCGTCGAGGCATTCGCAGCAGCTGGCCCGCGCCAATCCGGGCGAAGGACGGCGAGCGCGCCGAGCAAGGCGTAGGCGCCCCAATGCGAGACGCCGGCGACGATCAGATGCTGTGCCGGGGTGACGCAGGCGATCGTCTCGCCATGCGCGACATGCTGCGCGATCAGGGCGCGCGGCAACGCGCCCATGCCGATCTCGTTGCCGCCGTCGCCGACCGCGATCGTCTGCCACGGCCCGGCCGCGAACAGTTCGTCGAGCGGCGCTGTATAGGCGCTGATGTCGAGGCCGCGCATGTTGCGCGGCGTGCCGTCGGCGCTGCGCCCGCAGCGCTCGATCGAGATCGCATGGGTAATCCCGGCAGCGCGCCAGCGTCTCGATCAGCGGGGTCAGCGGCGCGCCGATGGCGACCGCATCGACCGGCACCTCGGCAGCACCGGCGGCGGCCAAGGCGACCGCGCAGGCGCTGCGGCATGGCTCGTCGGTCGCCAGCCGGCACGGCATGCCGACCGCGGCGAGCCCCCGAGCCAAGCAGGGCCGCGCCGACCGGCCCGTCGGTTTCCGCCGCCGGCGGCGAGCCCGACGGCACGTAGAACCCGGTGATCAGCCCGACCCGGCAAGGCTTCGCCGCCGCCAATGCCGAGGCCGCACCCCACAACCCGCCGCGCGCGGCATCGCACAGCGGCGCCGATGTTGCGCCCGACATCGGTCTGGATCAGCGCGCTCGATCCGATCGACGAGCGCCCTGATGGTCGGCGCGTCGCCGCCATCGCCGGCGACCGCTACAGGCTCGCCAGCTTGGCGTTGAGCAGATCGGTGATCAGCATCGAGCCCGGCGCGTGGGTGATGCAGAATTCGGGCTTCGGCCTCGGCGATCACCGCCTGCGGGGTGACCCCGCACGCCCAGAACACCGGCAATTCGCCGCTCCCGACCGGGACGCTGTCGCCGTAATCGGGCTTTGCCAGATCTTCGATGCCGATCGCCTCGGGCAGGCCGATATGCACCGGCGCGCCATGCACCGAGGGAAAGCGCGAGGTGATCTGGATCGCCCGGATCGCATCGGCCGGGCTCAGCGGCCGCATCGAGACGACGAGCGGGCCGGCGAACGGGCCGGCCGGCACGCAGCGGATATTGGTGCGGTACATCGGCACGTTCGAGCCGCAGGTCATGTGGCGCAGCTCGATCCCTTCCTCGACCAACGCCTGCTCGAACGAAAACGAGCAGCCGAGCGCGAAGCTGACCAGGTCGTCGCGCCAGACATGACGGACATCGGTCGGCTCCTCGACCAGTTCGCCGTAGCGCCACACCCGGTATTTCGGCAGATCGGTGCGGATGTCGAGATCCTCGCCCAGGCCCGGCAGGCGCGGGATCGCCCGGCTCGGACACCGCCAGTACCGGGCAAGGCTTGGGATTGGCCTGCGCGAAGCGCAGAAAATCGTGCGCCAGCGCCTTTGGCAGGATCACCAGATTGGCCTGGACGTTGCCGGCCGCCAGCCCCGCCGTCGGCCCGGAAAAGTCCCCGGAGCGAATGCGCCGGCGCTCGCGCGTGCCGGCTTCGATAGCTCGATCTGTTGCTGCGCTCATCACCTAATCTTAATCGGAAGGCTCTTGATCGTATCGTCGATCGAACGCCAGCGGTCAAAGCGTCCTGTCGTCCGATCCCGTCAGCTCGCGAGCACGGCGGCGCAGCCGAGAAAAGCGGCCAACGGATGGGTCACGACATAAGTCGGGATCGCTGCGAGATAGGGCTCGAACCGGCCCTTCGCCTGAAAGCGGGCGCGAAACGGCGAATTGACAAAGAACTGCCCGAGCCGCGGCACGATCCCGCCGGCGATGAAAACCCCGCCGCGCGCACCCAAGGTCAGCGCCAGATTGCCGGCCATGGTTCCGAGCATCGCGCAGAACATCGTCGTGGTCTCGACACAGAGCGGGTCCTCGCCGCGCATCGCGAGATCGGTGATCTGCGCCGCCGTGTAGCCGCTTCGACGGGACCCCGTCGATCTCGGCCAAAGTATTGTAAAGATTGACAATCCCCGGGCCGGACAGCACCCGCTCGGCCGAGACATGGTCGAAATGCCGGCGCATATGGTCGAGCACGGCGCTTTCGCGATCGGTCGCCGGCGCCATCGTCGCATGGCCGCCCTCGCCGGTCAGCGCCACCCAGCCGGCGGCGCAGGCGACGAGACCCGAAACGCCGAGCCCTGAGCCCGGCCCCAGCACCGCCAGCGGCGTGCCCGGCACCGCGACGCCGCCGCCGACCGTCATCCGATCATCCGGCCCGAGGCGAGGGAGAGCCAGCGCCTGCGCGGTGAAGTCGTTGATCACTTCAAGCCGTTCGAAGCCGAACCGCGCCTTCAGCGCGGCGATCGAGAAGCTCCATGGATGGTTGGTCATCGCGACCCGGTCGCCGGTGACCGCCGAGGCGATCGGCGATCGCCGCTTGGCGCGGCATCGGCAAACCGCGCGCGGTCGCTCGAGATATTCGGCGAGCGCGTCATCGATCGTCGGATAGTGCTCACAGGCGTGGCTGCGCCAATGCAGTACTCTTGCCGCCGGGGGAAACGAGACCAAAGCGGGCGTTGGTGGCGCCGATGTCGCCGACGAGCCAGGTTTCCGCTCGCTGCCCAAATCGGCGCCCGCCCGCCGCATCCATCAGCGCGCGCCGCTCGCCGCCAGAGCGGCGACAAAGCTTTCACGCCAGCGCGTGATGTCGTTGTGTTCGATCGTCGCCATCATCGCCGTCCACCGCTCCTTGCGCTCGCCGAGCGACATCGTCAGGCCCTGCCGGATGCCTTCGGCCATGCCCTCGATATCGTGCGGATTGACCAGCACCGCTTCGCCCAGCTCCTGCGCCGCGCCGGCAAAGCACGATAACACCAGCACCCCCGGATCGGCCGCCGGCTGCGAGGCGACATATTCCTTCGCCACCAGGTTCATGCCGTCGCGCAGCGGCGTCACCAGCCCGATCCGGCTGCCCGAAAAAACCCGGTCAGGATCCGGTGGTTAAAGCTCTTATTGATGTAGCGCAGCGGCGTCCAGTCGAATTCGCCATAGCGGCTGTTGATGTTGCCGGCCGCGGCGGCGAGGGTGCGACGGATCTCCTGATATTCCGGAACTTCGGAGCGCGAGGGCGGCGCAATCTGCATGAAGACGATGCGGCCGCGGGTCTCGGGATAGGTTTCGAGCAACTGCCCGAAGGCCTCGAACCGCGCCGGCAGACCCTTCGAATAGTCGAGCCGGTCGACCCCGATCATCAATGTCCGCTCGCCGAGGCTCTGCCGCAGCCGCCGCATATGGCGGCTGGCGTCGGCCGCTTCCGCCTGTGCTGCGACGGCCGCGGCATCGATCCCGATCGGAAAGACCTGCGCGCGCACGATCCGGCCGAACGCCCGCAAGCACGCCGTGTCCGAGATCCTCGGCCCCGGCCCAGCGCAGCAAATAATCGCAAAAGCCGTGCAGGTCCGACTTGGTCTGAAAGCCGACGAGATCATAGGCGCACAGCGCCTCGACGAGATCGCGATGGTTCGGCAGCACCCGCAACAACTCGGCCGGCGGAAACGGCGTATGCAGGAAAAACCCGATCGGCTGGCTGTGGTCGAGCCGACGCAGTTCGCGCCCGAGCGGGATCAGGTGGTAGTCGTGGACCCAGACCAGATCCTGCGGCGTCAGCATCGGCGCCAATGAGCGGGCGAACATGCGGTTGACGCGCAGATAGCCGGCAAAATCGCGCCGCGAATAGTCGACGAGCCGAGCCGCGAAAATGAAACAGCGGCCACAGCACGCGGTTGGCGAAACCCGAGATAGTATTCGTCAAAATCGCGCTGCGACAGGTCGAGGGTGGCATAGGTGAGCGGCCCGCGCGCGACGAGTTCCGGCTCGCTGCCGGCCTCGTCCTCGACTTCTCCGCTCCAGCCGAACCAGATGCCGCCGCTGGTTTTCGAGCGCAGCGCGGATCGCGACCGCAAGACCACCCGAATCAGGCTTTCCGCTATCGACCGCGACTCGATTGGAGACGACGACCAGCCGACGGTTCGCTCCCGGCACGCGTTGCCGGACCGCTGGCGCTGCCCGGGGTTGTCCGACCGCATTCGATATCGCCGGTGGCAGTGATATCTCCCTCCGCCATATTTTTGCCCCCTTTTCTGTTCGCCTTGCCGAACGCCGCCGACATCGATAATGTTCCCGCAGAGGCTTGATTCTCAAGCCGTTGTTGGTTTCGGCGAGCCAGGCGAGCACCGCCGCGACCGAGGGCAAGGCGTAGCTGGCGCGTGTTTTCGCCGGCGCTCCGACCCGGATCGCGACCCCGCCGCGTCGGGCGATTTCGGCAAACCCGTCTTCGTCGGTCACATCGTCGCCGAAAAAAACCGGGCGGCGGCCGAGAAATGGCGACTCAGTCGAGAAAGGCGGCGATCGCGGCACCCTTGTCAGCCCCGCGTGGCCGAAACTCGACGACCATCTTGCCGGCGATCAGACCGCAGCGCTGCTCCCGTCTGCCGGCACAGCGTCGGCGCAAAGCGCGAACTTCTGCGGCGCGTTCCGGCGCGGCGCGGTAATGCAGCGCCAAGGTCATTGTGCTTGTCTTCGAGAACGAGGCCGCTCCGGGCGCCGGCGAAGGCTGTGAGCCGCGGGCGGATCTGGTCGATCGCAGCAGCCGCGGCGACATCGGTCATCGGTGGGATCGAGAGTGCCGTCGACGCGCCGTCGCTCGATGCCATGCACCCCCGCGGCGGCCCCGCGCCACGGCTGGAAGCAGCCGATCGAGTTCAGCGAGCGGGCGGCCGCTGACCAGCGCCAAGCGCGCCGCCCCGCCGCCGCGCCAAATCACCAAGCAGACGCCGGCAGCTCCGGACGGGACCTGGACGCGATCGGGGCGCGGCGGCGATTTCCAGCAAGGTACCGTCGACATCGAGAAACAACGCCGCGTGCCGGTCCAATTGCGGCGGCGAGGTGACCGACGAGGAAGCCGGCAAGTCGCCCGATCGTCAAAAATCCGTCCTTGTGCGCTGCACATGAGCTCTGCCGCCGGGTGTGGCCTAACTCGCCTGATCTGGCCGGAATCGCCAACGATGCCAGACGTTTCGAAAAAGCCGCTTGACATCTCGGCGCAACGCATTAGATTGTGCAGTGCGGTAACGATCGCCGGTTGTGGTCTTACCGTACGTCTTCTAGGCGTTTCCTCCCTAAACTTGGGCCGCGCTCTAGCTGCGGCCCATTTTTTTGCCCGCGCCAGGCGCCGCGGCGACAAATCGCCGGTCCCGTCCAGCACCGCATCGGGATCGAGATCGGGCAAGACGCGCGATCTCGCGATAGATCGGCGCGAAATCGGGGCGGGTCGCCTCGAACAACTGCTCGAAATCGTCGATCACGAAATAGGTTTCCTGAAACCGGTCGATGCGATAGCGCGTGCGCATGACCCGGCGCAGGTCGAAGCCCAGCCGATGCGGCCGCGGGTCGTCGAGGCAATAGACCGATTCGCCCGCCGACGACAAAATCCCCGAGCCGTAGATGCGCAGGCCCGCCGGGGTCGCGATCAGCCCGAACTCGACCGTGTACCAATAGAGCCGCGCCAAGCGCTGCAGATGCCCGAGCCCCTGCGCCTTGAGCCCGCCCGCGCCATAGGCCTGCATGTAATCGGCGAAGACCGGGTTCATCAGCAGCGGCACATGGCCGCAGATGTCGTGGAAAACGTCAGGCTCCTGCAGATAATCGAGCTGGTCGCGGCCGGCGGATGAAGCAGGTCGACGGAAAGCGGCGCCGGGCGAGATGGGCAAAAAACACCGCATCGGGGACCAGCCCCGGCACCGCCACGATCCGCCATCCGGTGGTGCGGTCGAGAACATCGCTGAGCCGGCGAAAATCCGGGATGCCGCCCGCGGCGACGCCGAGCGCGCCGAGCCCGTCGAGATATTCGCCGCAGGCGCGCCCGACCAGCAGCTTCTGCTGGCGCTCGAACAGCAACCGCCAGACCGCGTGCTCCTCCTCGCTGTAGCCCTGCCAATTCTGCTCGATCGTAAAATCCGGGGCCGCCTCGCGGCCCGATCCTCGCTCATCAACCTCTCCGCGCTCGCTCTTCTCTTGAAGTGAGAATGCCGGCGCGGCGGGTCAATTGCGGCGGCGTTGCGCGGTATTCTAGCCGGCGGTGTCGGCCAGGCACCCCTGCGCGGCCAGGCTCAGCCGGCGGATCAGTTCGGCCATCTCCGCGGCGAGCTGCGCAAAGCGCGGCTTTCGCCGATAATTGCGCTCGTCCATGTAGAGCGCGCGGTTGATCTCGATCTGCAAGGCATGACGGCGACGGCGCGGATCGCCGTAATGATCGGTAGTGAACCCGCCGGCATAGGGCGCGTTGATCGCAACGGCAAAGCCGCGCTCGGCGAGAAACTGGCGGGCGGCTTCGAGGATCGCCGGGGCGCAGGCGGCGCCGTGGCAATCGCCGAGCACGATGTCGGCCCCGTCGGGCCCGCAGACCGCGCCGGCGGCCGACGGCATCGAATGGCAATCGATCAGCAGATAGCCGCCGAACAATGCCTCGGTCTCCTCGACCAGCCGGCGCAGCGCCTGGTGATAGGGATGATAGAGGCCTTCGATGCGCCGCCGCGCGTCGGCGAAACAGAGCTTGCCGGCATAAATCTCCTCGCCATTGGCGACGATGCGGGCGATCGTGCCCAAACCCATGCGCACCCGCGGCGAGCCGGCGTTGACGAATTCCGGCAGCGCGTCTGAGAACATCGCCGGATCGAGCTCGTAGGCCTCGCGATTGACGTCGAGATAAGCGCGCGGAAAACGCGCCGACAACAGCGGCGCGCCGAGGCTCGGGGCGGCGCGCGAACAACTCGTCGACAAAGCTGTCCTCGGATCGTCGCAGCGCCAGCGGATCGAGCCGCGAGGCGGCGACGAATTCGGCCGGATAGTCGGAGCCGCTGTGCGGCGAGGCGAGGATCAGCGGCAGCCGCTCCGATCCCGGCCGCTGCAGATCGAAAACCCCGCAGCGAAAGCTCGCCATCCATGCCGCCAAGCTTAGTGCGCCGGCCGCAAAGCTGTCATCATTGGCCGCGGCGCAAATGACAGCTGCCGCATCTCTTCTTGAAATCGCTCCGCAGTCGCGCTAGGATGAGCGCGCTAGTCGCCGCACGCGACACGTGCGAGAATAGGAACGAGATGCAGCGCCGCAAGCTCGGAGAATTGGAAGTTTCCGCGATCGGCCTCGGCTGCGCGACGATGACGCCGTTTTATGGCGAGCCCGATCCGGCCGCGGCGATCGCGACCCTGGAGCGCGCGGCCGAGATCGGCGTCGACTTTCTCGACAGCTCCGACGCCTATGGCCAGGGCCGCAACGAGGAGCTGATCGCCCGTGTTTTGAAGGGACGCCGCGACAAATACGTGATCGCGACCAAATTCGGCAATATGGGGCGCAATCCCGACGGGTCGGCGGCCGGCGAGGGAAGGCCGGAATATGTGCGGCTCGCCTGCGAGCGGAGCCTCGCGCGGCTCGGGACCGATATCATCGACCTCTATTACATCCACCGCGTCGATCCGAGGGTGCCGATCGAGGACACGGTCGGCGCGATGAGCGAACTCGTGCGCGAGGGCAAGGTCCGGTTTCTCGGCATCTCGGAAGCCGGCGCGGAGACGATCCGTCGCGCACACGCCGTCCATCCGCTGTCAGCGCCGTGCAAATCGAATATTCGCTGTGGTCGCGCGACGTCGAGGACGCCATTCTGCCGCTCTGCCAACAGCTCGGCATCGGCTTTGTCGCCTACAGCCCGCTCGGCCGCGGCTTTCTGACCGGCGCGGTTAGCCGCGCCGGACGATCTCGCCGCCAACGACGCGCGCCGGCACATGCCGCGCTTCGAACGGCGAGAATTTGCAGCATAACCTCGACCTCGTCGCCGAATTGCGGCGGCTCGCGGCGGCCGAGCGCTGCACCCCGGCGCAGCTGGCGATCGCCTGGGTATTGTCGCGCGGCGACTACATCGTGCCGATCCCCGGAACCAGCCACCGCGCATCGGCTCGAGGAGAACGCCGCAGCGGCCGAGCATTATCCCTGTCCGCGGCGACGTTGCGGGCGCTCGACGAGATTTTCCGGCCGGGTGCCGCCGCCGGCCCGCGCTATCCCGAGGCTTATGCCAGGACGCTCGGGATCTAGACTGGCAGCATGTCGCTGCATGCCTGCAGTCAGACATCGGCAGAGCATAATCAATCAGAAGCAAGGAAACTCTGACATGCGTTTCGGATTGTTCGGCGGCGCGCGCACCGAGATCGGCGAGCAAGCGAGCGACAGCCAGATCTACACCGACTACATCGACTATATCTGCGAGGCCGAGGCGCTCGGTTTTCACAGCGTCTTTCTGGTCGAGCACCATTTCACCGGGTTCGGACAGATCTCGGCGACGTTGAGCTTTCTGACCTATCTCGCGGCGAAGACCTCGCGGATCCGGCTCGGCACCGCAGTGCTGGTGCTGCCGTGGCATAACCCGGCGTTGCTTGCCGAGCAGGCGGCGACGTTGGATCTGCTGTCGAACGGCCGCCTCGATCTCGGCATCGGCAAGGGCTATCGCTGGGGCGAATTCCACGGCTTCTGCATGCCGATGGAGGAAGCCGGCGAGCGCTATGACGAGGCGCGTCGAATTCCTGCGCAAGGCGTGGACGACGAAGGGCCGCTTCTCGCATCACGGCAAGCGCTGGCATTACGAGGACGTCGTCATCGAGCCGGCGCCGGTGCAAAAGCCGCATCCGCCGTTGTGGATCGGCGCCCACAGCGCGCCGTCGATCCGCAAGGCCGCCGAGGACGGCTTCAACCTGCTGCTGGGCCAGGCCGGCAGCCCGGAACTCGTCGCCGAGAATATCGGGATCTATCGCAAAGCGGTCGAGGCGCAGGGCCGCACGTTTCGACCCGATGAGCGTCGGCCTGACCCGCGCGCTGCACATCGCGATGACGCCGGCCGAGCGCGAGGCGGCGCACGAATTGCGCATGACCTTTATGCGCAATGTCCAGCAATTGTCGCTGTCGCCGACCGGACAATCCGCCGACCATCGGCCGGCCGCGCCGGGCGATGTCGGCGGGAAGACATGCGCCGCGCGACCGAAACCGACGCGCTGATCGGCCCGCCCGAGGAGATCGTCGGCCGGCTCAAACAGCTCCAGGCGGGCGGCGTCGAATATGTCATGGTCATCGATGTCGGCGGCTCGCTCGTCGGCGCTGCAGAACCTTCGCGCGCGAAATCATGCCGGAATTTGCCGACTGACCTAGAGCAGGCGCCGGCTCTACCGGCCGACGTGCGATGACCGAACATGAACCTTCTTATCGCTTGCTTGGAATATGGCCGCCGCAGCAAGATCGCCCTTAGCGTTTCATCGAACAGGACATGAACATGAAACGTATCGATCCGCGCGCCGCCGGCGCCCTGGCGCTCGTGGCCACCTTGGCGGCCTGTGTCGCCCCGCCGCCGGGGCCGACGATCCCGGTCGCGCCCGGGACCGGGCAAGTCGTTCGACGCCTTTGCCGCCGATCAGACAGTTCTGCGCGCAATACGCCTCGCGCAAACCGCCGCAGGCGGCGGCCGCGGCCAACAACCAGGCGGTCGGCACCGCGATCATCGGCACCGCGCTGGGCGCCGGCCTCGGCGCGGCGATCGGCGGCGGCCGCGGCGCGGCGATCGGCGCCGCCTCGGGCGCGGGCCTCGGCACGGTGGCCGGCGCCAGCGGCTCGGCCTATGCGCAGATGTCGCTGCAGCAGCAATACGACGTCATCTACGGCGAGTGCATGATGGCCCACGGCAACCAGGTGCCCGGGTTCGCCCCGCCGCCGGGTGCGCCGCCCTATGGCAGGTCCGGGCTATGGCCCGCCGCCCGGCTACGGCCCGCCGCCGGGTTATTGCCCGCCGCCGGATTACGCGGCCGCATTGATCGATTCAGCTGCTGGCCGGTCGCCCGCCTCGTAGTCAGCGCGCGCCGGCCTTTCGGTTGTCGGTCAGAAAGATCTGGCCGAGGCCGCGGCGCCGCGCCAGCATCCGACGCCCAGACGATCGCCTCCTCATCCGAATCGAAATGGCGGACCATCGGCGCCATCTTCGCCGTGCCGCCCGATCTCCTCCCATTCTTCGACCAGGCTTGCGCACACGCCGGCGGGCGCGGCATCGAGGATCAGGGTCAGCTTCATTGGGCCCGCCTTTCGCGCCGTTCTTTCCGGTCGCCGACAACTGCCGATCCAGGCTACACCCTTGCGGGAAGGCTGATCTACTAGGGCGGAGGACGATATGCTGGATTTGCGCATTCGCGGCCGCAAGGCGATCGTCTGCGCGGCGAGCAAGGGGCTGGGGCGGGCCTGCGCCATGGCGCTGGCGCGCGCCGGGGTCGAGCTGATGATCACCGCGCGCACCAAGGAGACCTTGGAGCAGACCGCCGAGGAGATCCGCAAGGAGACCGGCGCCAAGGTGACCGCCGTCGCCGGCGACATCTCGACCGAAGCCGGCCGCGCCGCGGCACTCGCCGCCTGCCCGGCGCCCGACATCCTCGTCAACAATTGCGGCGGGCCGCCGCATGGCGATTTTCGCGAATGGTCGGTCGAGGACTGGCAGAAGGCGGTCAACGCCAACATGCTGACCCCGATCATGCTGATCAAGGCGACGGTCGACGGCATGTGCGAGCGCCGCTTTGGCCGCATCGTCAACATCACCTCGGGCTCGGTCAAATCGCCGATCGCCAATCTCGGCATGAGCAACGGCGCCCGCGCCGGGCTGACCGCGTTCTGCGCCGGCATCGCGCGCCAGGTGGCGAAATACAACGTGACGATCAACGGCCTGCTGCCCGGACCGTTTCTGACCGACCGGCTGCGTTCGGGCATCGAATACGAGGCGCGGCGGCAAAACATCTCGTTCGAGGAGCTGCTCGCCAAGCGCGGCCAGGCCAACCCGGCCGGCCGCGTCGGCGACCCGGCGGAATTCGGCGACGCCTGCGCCTTTCTGTGCGCCGCCTCCTCGGGCTTTATCGTCGGCCAGAACCTGCTGCTCGACGGCGGCGCCTTCAATTCGACGATGGGCTGATCCCGAGCCTGTCGGCTAGCGGCGGCGCTCAGCCGGCCGGTGACGCCGCCGCCCCTGGCCGCCGATCGGCTTCCTCGCGCAGCCATTGTCGGAATGTCCGCACCGTTCGAGCGCCCCCGGCGCGGTGACGATGTAGTCGGCGACCAGGTCGGGCAGCGCCAACGAGAACACCCGCACCAGCCGGCCGGTGGCGAGATCGGCGGCGGCGATCGTGCGCGCCAGCACCACGCCATGGCCGGCGATCGCCGCGTCCAGCGCCAAATGCATGTTGTTGAAGCTGAGGCCGGCCGTCGCCGGCACCTGCGACAGCCCGGGCAATAACACCTGCGCCGACGCAGTCAGCGCGATCGACCGGTTGAGGCCGTGAAACAGCCTTCGCTGGCTGCATCGACTTGCGGGTATCGCTGTGCAAGAATGCCGCACGCCTTTGCAAGCCTGCTGGGAGGGCAGCTCGATGACCGAGAAGACCACGCAATCCGTCGCGAATTTGGGCTATCACGCCCACATCTATTACGACCAGGCAAAAACGCGCGCCGTCGCCGAGCGCGTGTGCGCCGCGCTCGGCGAGAAGTTCAAGGTCGAGATCGAAGAGTTTCGCGATACGCCGCGCGGACCGCATCCGATCAGCAATGCCCTGGTCATTTTCAAGCCCGAAGAGTTCGAGCGCGTCGTCCCTTATCTGATGCTGAACCGCGAGGGACTCGACGTTCTGGTCCACCCGCTGACGACAGATGCGGTCGAGGACCATAGCAGCTACGCGGTCTGGCTGGGCAATCCGGTCGAGTTAAAACTTCATACGCTGCCCCACGGCCGCGGCGGGCAGCTGCCGAGCGGGGTACGCGCGTAGGCGCCGAAGCGCGTTCCCCGGCCCGGCGCGGCAGGGAGGACGACGGCTCCCGGCAACACCTATAGCGGCGATCAAAATCGGCGAGAGCGCCGTCGACATGGTCGAAACGAGCCCACGGTTTAAGCTCGAATTCCGCTTTTGTGGCTGGGCGCAGCAGCGGCGACGGTTCCACTGCTAGCGCCGGCGGCTTGTCTCTTGCGGGGAGCGCACCTACGATCGCGGGCTCGCCGCGGCCGGAACTCCCGCCATGCGAAACTCATACGCGATCGCCGCTCTCGGCGTCGTCCTGGCCTTCGTCGGTGTGCGGGGCGCGGCCGCCGCGGGGCCGCAGGCCGGTGCGGTGTTGGCGATGGCTGGGCAGTGCTTTGCCGAGACCGACGGGAGAAGGACGGCGCTGAGCTTGGGTGACCCGATTTATGTCGCGGAGACGCTCGATGTGGGGGCCGGGGCAAAGCTCAGACTGCGGATGAACGACGGTTCGATCATCTCGATCGCCTCCGGTACCCGTTTGAGGATTGCCGATTACCGGGTCGGCAGGGCCGGAGAGAGCCGAGAGGCGATCCTATCTCTCGGCGAAGGCCTGTTGCGCGCGGTGGTGTCCGCGCTCAGGGGTTCGCCGCATTTCGAAGTCGACACGGCGACCGCCGTAGCGGCGGTGCGGTCCACCGATTGGTTCATTGAAGCGCGGCCTGGATCGACGCGCGTCGGCGTGCTCAAAGGCCAGGTTAGTCTGGAGAGCGTGGCCACCGGGCATGCGGTCGTTATTCCGGGGCGCTGGGGTGCGCGCGTCGAAGCCGGCAAAGATCCGGTGCCGCCCAGGGTATGGACTGCGGCCGAATTCGACGATGTCATCCGGCGCACGAGCTTGGACGCCGCACCGCGGTGAGGCAGCACCGCGGAATACGTTCGGCGGGGCTGGCGCTGACGGTGGCAGCTGCCGTGTTGCTGTTGTTTGCCGCCTTTGCCGCCAACCCGGTCGTCCGCGGGTTTGAGACCGCCTCGCTCGACTTGCGCTTTCGTCTGCGCGGGGCCTACCCGCCGGGAGCGGACGTGGCTATTGTTCTGGTCGACGATCGCAGCCTTGAAACGCTTGGGCGGTGGCCACTGTCGCGCAGTCTTCTCGCCCGCGCGCTCGAGATCCTGGATCAGGCTCGCGCCAAAGTCGTCGCTTTCGATTTCCTGTTCACTGAACCCGACGAGCCGTTGCCGGCCGATCTGCGCCAAGCGGCTCATGCGGCCGCCGAGGCTCTGACCCGAGACGGCAACGATCAGCTGCGAGCGGTGTTGCAGCGGCTCGTCGACAGCGACCGCGATAAGCGCTTCGCCGCCGCCATACGCGCGTCAGGCAACGTGCTGCTGCCGATTGGCTTTACGTTCGCCGGCGCCCCTGGCGAGGAGCCGGCGTGGCTGGCCGCTTCAGCTTATGTGCGCTTCGACCAGAGTCCGCAGCCGCCGGTTTTCCCGTTGCGGCCGAAGGCTGCGATCCTGCCGATCGCGCCGCTCGCCGTGGCCGCCGCCGGACTGGGCCACACCACTCTCGCCTACGACAGCGATAGTGCGCCGCGCTACGATTACGTTGCCTTGCCCTTCGCGGCCGATTTTCTGCCCTCCTTGCCGATCCGCGCCGCCGCCCTCGATCTCGGCGTTGATTGGCCGCAGGTAGCACTGGCGTTGGGCAGCGGTGTGCATATCGGCAAGCTTGCGGTGCCAACCGACCGGGCGATGCGGCTGCTGATCAATTACCGCGGGCCGCCAGGTACGTTTCCAAGCTTTTCGTTTGCCGATCTGCTGGCCGGGCGAGTGCCGCGCGCAACCCTCGCTGGTCGCATCGTCCTGATCGGCGCCTCCTTCGCCGGCAGCACCGACAACTACCCTCAGCCCTTCTCCAATACGCCAATGGCCGGGGTCGAGCGCGTTGCCAATATCGTCGACACGATCCTCAGCCGCGATTTCATCACTACGGTTTCCGGCGGCGGCATCATCATCACAATGGCAGCGGTCTTGCTTGTAGCGGCGCTTGCCGGGGCTCTGACTGAATTTCTGCCGACGCGCCTGGCATTACTGGCCGGGGCGGCGCCGATTGCTGCCTGGGCGGCGGCAGCACAGCTAGCATTTCTGGACAAATTGTGGCTGCCGCTGATCGGACCGGCAACTGCACTTGCGGCCGCGGCCGCGGCCGTACTGCTGTTCCGCTATTGGATCGTCGATCGCATCGGCCGCCGCATCCGGTCCGCCTTCTCGCATTATCTGGCACCCAGCCTCGTCGACCGGCTGGCCGACAGCGAGACCGAATTGCGCCTGGGCGGCGAGCGGCGCGAGGTCACGATCTTGTTTGCCGATTTGTCCGGCTTTACGGCGATGTCGGCTAGGCTCTCGCCCGAGGAGCTGATGGCGCTGACCAACTCTTACCACGCGCTGATGGTCGAAGCGGTCGAGGCCCATGGCGGCTATGTCAACCAGTTTGTCGGCGACGCGGTGATGGCGATTTTTGGCGCGCCGGCTCCCGATGCCGACCATGCGGCGAGTGGGGCGCGAGCGTCACTGCGCATTGTCGAGCGCGTGATGCAGGCGAAAGCGGAGGCCGACAGCCGAGGGGTGCCGGGTTACGCCGTCAAGATCGGGCTCAACTCCGGGCCTGCGGTGATAGGCAATGTCGGCGCGCCAAACCGTTATAATTATACAGCGCTCGGGGAACCCGTGAATATCGCGGCGCGGTTGGAGGGCGTGCCCGAGGATTACGGCTGCCGCATCGTCGTCGGGCCGGATACGGCGGCGGCAATCGCCGACCGCTTTGTGCTCTGCGAGCTCGACTGGATCAAGGTGAAGGGCAAGGATGAGGCATTTTCGGTCTACCAGTTGATCGGGGAGAAATCGGCCGCTAACGGCATGGAGCTCGCCAGTCTCGCGCTCTATGGAGCAGGGCTGGAACGCTATCGTGCCGGTGATTTTGCCGCCGCCGAAGAGATATGGCGCTGCCAGGCCCAGCACCATCCCAATCCGGGGGCAAGCGCGACCTCGCCGCCTTTGGTTATGGCCGGCCGATGCGCGACTCTGAGGACCGCACCGCCGGAGGTTTGGGACGGCATCCACGTCAGGACCACGAAGTAGCAGATGACGGCGATGGCGTTTTGCCGATGCTGCTCGGCTTGGCCGGCCTTTGCGGCTGTTTTGCTGGGATCCTGGCCGCAGCTCGCCTCGGCCTACACCTCCGCCGGCGACCGCACTTTCCCGGCAATGATCCTATTGCCGCAGGTCGCACCCGCTGACGAGATCTATTTAACGCCGACCACCCAACCCACCGCGGACAACCGTTCGACCGATCTCGCCCTCAACTTTGCCAAGACATTGACCGAGCGCTTGGGCGTGAGATTCGAGGAGGACTATACTTGGCTCGGACATAATACCGGCTGGCAGAATCTGGAGACGGTCGCTCAATATCTCGCGGTTCTCGATCCAATTCGCGAAGCATTGGTTACCCTCGGCGTCGCCCAGGAATGGGGCGGCACCGGCACGCGGCGCATCGGCGCCGCACCGCAGGGTGCGACGACGCCGACCGTCTATTTCGGCAAGGGGATGGGCGATTACGACATCGGCTATCTGCGGCCCTTTGCCGTCACCGGCGCTATCGGTTACCAGTTCGCCGACTCGGCGCCGCGCCCGGACGCACTGCACACCGACATCGCCGTCGAATATTCGATCCCGTATCTGCAATCGAAAGTCAGGGCGTTTGACCTGCCCGATCTGCTGCGCGGGATGACGCCACTGGTCGAGGCGGTGGTCAATACGCCGACCACCAACCGCGGCAGTGGCCGGACGAGCGCTACCTTCGGCCCCGGCATCAACTATTCCGGAGAGGGCTGGGAGTTTACGGTCGAGGCCTTGGTGCCGGCTGGCCGCAGTCCTGTTACCGGTCTCGGCGTCGCCGCCCAGCTCAATATATCGCTCGACTATTTTTTCCCCGACACGATTGGCAAACCGCTGTTTTCCAGTCGATGACGCCGCCGCTCTGTGCCGGCCCCGGCAGCCAACCTGTCGACGGGCGGGGGGCACGGCGATATGCTTTCTCCTTCGCAACAGAGGATGCAGCGATGCCCGCCAATATTTCGGACGCCGCACTCGATTTTCTACTTGCCCGCGCCGGGCTCAGCCTCAGCGACGCCCAAAAAGCCGAGCTGAAGGGGGTTTATGCCGGCATCGCGGCGATGGCCGAGCGCGTGCGCAAACCGCGCGGGCGTATGGCCGAGCCGGCGTTGACCTACGGTTTCGCCGAGGAGGATCTGCCGTGAGCGAGGCGATCCCGACGATCGCCGAGGCCGCCCGGCTAATCGCGGCAAAGCGCTTGTCGCCGGTCGAGCTGACCCGCGCCTGCCTCGACCGAGTGCACAGACTCGACAACCAGTTGCACGCCTTCATCCATCTGACCGAAGAGCGCGCGCTGGCCGAGGCCCGCGCCGCCGAGCAGGCGATCATGGCCGGCGGCCCGTCCGGGCCGTTGCACGGCATTCCGATCGGGCTCAAGGACATCGTCGACACCAAGGGCATTCCGACGACCTGCCAGTCGAAGATCCTTGCCGACAATGTCCCTGGCGCCGATGCCGCCTGCGCCGAAAAGCTCGCCGAGGCCGGAACCGTGCTGATCGGCAAGACGACCACGCATGAATTCGCCGATGGCGGCCCGAGTTTCGATCTGCCCTGGCCGCCGGCGCGCAACCCGTGGGACACGGATCACTTTACCGCCGGCAGCAGCAGCGGGACCGGCGCCGGAGTCGCGGCCGGGCTGATCCTCGGCGGCATCGGCACCGACACCGGCGGCTCGATCCGCGGACCCGCGGCGTTGTGCGGGATCGCCGGGATCAAGCCGACCTATGGCCTGGTCAGCCGCGCCGGCGTCGCCCCCGCCGCCTTCAGCCTCGACCATATCGGCCCGATGGCGTGGACCGCCGAGGATTGCGCTCTGATGCTACAGGCGCTCGCCGGCCACGACCCGCGCGACCCCGCCAGCGCCTCGCGACCCATCCCCGACTACTCGGCGCCGATCGGCAGCGGGATCAAGGGGCTCAGGATCGGCGTGATCCATCATTTCCACGAGGTCGATTACCAGGTCAGCGCCGGAACCCGGCATGGCATCGATGACGCGATCGCGACGTTCCGCGATCTCGGCGCCGATGTTCGCGAGGTCAAGCTGTCTCCGTTGCAGGACTGGATGGCCTGCGGCTCGCTGATCTCGATGGTTGAGCGTGCGGCCGCCTATGAGGAATGGGCGCGCACCCGGCTCGGCGATTTTGGCGAGCGCGTGCGCAGCCGGCTGATGCTGGGCGCCCTGGTTTCCGGTGTTGACTATGTCCAGGCGGTGCGGCGACGGCGCGAGTTGCGGGCCGAGCTGCAGGCGGCGATGGCCGGGCTCGAGGTTGTGCTGACCGCCGCGCAGCCGGCCGAGGCGCCAAAGATCGACACCCTGCCGAAATGGGATGTGTTCGAGACGCCGAGCTTTACGATGCCGTTCAACGTCACCGGCTATCCGGCGATCTCGGTGTGCTCGGGGTATGGCGCCGGCGAGCTGCCGGTCGCGATCCAGCTGGTCGGCAAGCCGTTTCAGGAGCCGACCGTGTTGCGCATCGCCGACGCCTTCGAAAAGGCTACCACCTTCCGCAACAAGCGCCCGGCCATGACCGTCGAGGTTTAGCGAGGCTAATCCGCGGTGGGCTGACCGGCTTTGCAAGGAACACAGCGCGGCGGCGTCCGCTGACGGGTGACCTCTGCTCACCGTGATTTCATTGGCGAGGCACCTTGGCATCGGCACGATCCGCCGCAAATACATGATACGGCCTGCTCACGTTCGGCCGCCTGCAATAGGAGAACGACCGTGCGGCGATACCCCCTGACGATCCCCACGTTGCTTGGCCTGTGCTTTCTGGCGCTGGTCGCGTGTGCGCAGACGGGTCCGACAGTCTCGCAAGCACAGGTTCCACCGATCAAGCCGGGAATGGCGCGGGTTTGGTTTTTCCGTCCGTCGCTAACGCCACAATTCGGCGCTGTCCAAGCATTCTCGCCGACAATCTATGCGAACGGCGCGCCGATCGCCGCCATCTCGGTCGGAACAAGTTTCTATCGCGACTTCTCGCCAGGGACCTATCGGTTCACGGTCCAGCCTTTAGGCCTGCCGACCGCTCAGGCGACAACCCTGCAGCTGGCATCCGGGACGGAGGACTATTTGCAAGTCGATTGGATATCCAGCTGGACACAAGGCTTTCCGCCGGCGAGTTACAGTTTCGCCCCCAACACCTTTGGCATTCTGTCGTATTCGCCGCAGGTGGCGCGGGCCTATATCCCGACCTTGGCTTACCTCGGCGAGCGATAGATCCGGCAGGCCGATATTCGGCGCCGAGCCTGCCGGTGCCGGGCTAGGCGGTCTTCGCCGCAATGAGGCCCAGTTCGGCGATCGTCTCTTCGCGCATCAGAAATTTCTGGATCTTGCCCGTTACCGTCATCGGAAAGGCGTCGACGAATTTGACGTAGCGCGGGATCTTGTAATGGGAGATCTGCCCCTCGCAGAAAGCGCGGATCTCTTCGGGGGTCGCGGCTACGCCGCTGCGCAGCCGGACCCAGGCGCACAACTCTTCGCCATAGCGCGGATCGGGGACGCCGATCACCTGCACGTCCTGGATTTTCGGGTGGCGGTAGAGGAACTCCTCGATCTCGCGCGGATAGACGTTCTCGCCGCCGCGGATCACCATGTCCTTGATGCGGCCGACGATGTTGCAATAGCCCTCGTCGTCGATTGTCGCGAGGTCGCCGGTGTGCATCCAGCGGGCGGGGTCGATCGCCTCGCGCGTCTTCTCCTCATCATTCCAATAGCCGAGCATGACGAGATAGCCGCGCGTCAGTAATTCGCCCGGCATGCCGCACGGCACGATACGCCCCTCGGCGTCGACAACTTTTGCCTCGACATGCGGCAGAATCCGCCCGACGGTCGATACCCGCCGCTCGATCGGATCATCGGCCGCCGAGGCGAAGCTCGCGGGGCTCGTCTCGGTCATGCCATAGCCGATGACGACCTCGGAGAGGTGCATCGACGAGAACGCCCGTTTCATGACCTCAATCGGGCATGGGCTGCCGGCCATCATGCCGGTGCGCAACGAGGTCAGATCGAATTTAGCGAAATCGGGATGATCCATCTCGCCGATGAACATCGTTGGGACGCCATAGACGGCCGTGCAGCGCTCCGCCGCGATCGTCTCAAGGGTTGCGAGCGGATCGAAACCCTCGCTCGGATAGACCATCGCCGCCCCGTGCGTCAGACAGCCGAGATTGCCGATCACCATGCCAAAGCAATGATAGAGCGGCACCGGGATGCACACCCGGTCGTGTTCGGTGAACTTCATCGTTTCGGAGATGAAGAAGCCGTTGTTCAAGATGTTGTGGTGGGTCAGGGTGGCGCCCTTGGGGAAGCCGGTGGTGCCTGACGTGAACTGGATATTGATCGGATCGTCGAACTGCAACTGGCCGGCGAGTGCCGCGAGCTGCTCGCGCTCGGTGGCGCGCCCGAGGCCGCAGACATCGTCGAAGCGCACCGCGCCCGGCACGTTCTCATCCCCGATCGTGATGATCAGGCGCAGATCGGGGAGCCTCGCCGCGCGCAGGTTGCCCGGCGCGCCGGTGGCGAGTTCGGGCGCCAGCTCGCGCAGCATTCCCAGATAGTCGCTGGTCTTGAACCGGATGGCGGTGATCAGCGCCGTGCAGCCAGCCTTGTTCAGCGCGTATTCGAGCTCGGCCAGCCGATAGGCCGGGTTTATGTTGACGAGAATGAGCCCGGCCTTGGCGGTAGCGAACTGGGTGACCACCCACTCGGCATTGTTCGGCGACCAGATACCGATGCGCGCGCCGCGTTCGAGGCCGAGCGCCATCAGCCCGGCGGCCAGGGCATCGACACGCTGCTTCAGCTGATGCCAGCTCCAACGGATTCCTTGATGACGGACGATCAGCGCATCACGCTCGCCAAAGCGCTCGACGGCCTGGTCAAAATAGACCCCGATCGTCTGGCCGATCAGCGGCGTCCCGCCGGCGCCGTGGACATAACTCAGCCCGGTCATTGCCATTCGCACCCGAATTCAGGTCTGCATCACTGACAGAGAATAGCACTCTGAAGTTGTGTCGTCTAAACCCGGTCGCTGCACCTGCAGCAAGTCTGCAGCGAACACGCCCGCTTTGGTTGAACCGTCTGCAGCGCGCTTCGCTAGGGCCAGCGCGGCGCTTTCAGACATGACTAGCGGCTCACACGCGATCTACCTCACCCCCGATCAGGTGCCCGCGATCCCGTCAATGACCCTCCGGCACTCACTCGCCGGCATTCACTCGAAAGTGTCAACGCCGCGAGGATACGATGCCATTATGGCAATCACATGGTTGCCGGCGCCGCATATCCCAGCGGTCGCGCCCCCTTTTCGGCTATCAAGATATAGTAGAATTGGCAGTGATAGGCCGGCGCGTTAGGCGCGGTCGTTTTGGCGTCCTAGGTCTGCAACTCGATAAGCCATCGACCCGAATCCACCTTATCCGGCTCGTCATTGAGAACACCGAGCCAAACGCACGAATCACAATAAACCCGTTCAGCCAAGGTCGCCTTCTCTGAGCCGGTTCAGATATTCCGAAACGCTCAGGCCGCCGGTGAAATTGGTATCCCGAACCTCATCGAGGCGCACGCGGGGAACTTCGGTCAGTTGCACGTCATGCGCTTCGACGTGGAGTATCTCCCCGTTGCGGTCATATAGGATTTTCCCGCGCGCCCGAACCCGCTTGTGCCGCCAAACATCAACAGCCTTCACTAGTTCGGAGAAGCGCTCCAAATCGCCCTCGGAAACCCAGCACCATATATCTGCGCTAGTCTTCCGCTCCTGCAACTTGATGGCGGGATGAGCGTAGTGCGTTCCGATCTCAAGATATTCGCCCTCGACCGAGCCGATCTCCGCCCTAGCTCGGTCCACCTCTGGTGCCGCGTCGATCGCGCGTAGTGCGCGTTGAGCCGCTGGGGGAGTAATTGTTTCCCGCTCCGGCTCATCATTGATTTGGACATCGGTTCTTCCGATGCCATTGAGACTGCGGTTTAGCAGCCGCTTAAGCGTGTTTGCCTTTCCACCGCGCGACCACGACGGAATGATCGCACCGCGCTCCAGCGCCTCTAAGCCCTCCTTTAGCTCTCTCGTCCGCTTGTCTGCCAACGCGGCTAACTCGGTAGGGCTGATATCCGGGTCCATAGCCACTAATTCCGCCGCGATAGTCAAAGGTGTGTTGGTCGTAGCCGAGACAAGTTTCCACGTCACGCTGGGATCATCGTTCTCGGCGAGATCAAAAATGTCCCGCACCTGATCGACTGCATCCCGAATTGTTAAAATGTCGGGATGTGACCCTGAGGGGCGGATCACGATTCGGACACGGCCAGCCAGCGTCAAACTCCCTGTCAAGGGGAACCAAAGGTGTACATAGGCAAGGTTACCATACCATGAGAGGCAGCAACAGTTGCTGATGATCGCCGGTCCCGCCGCCGCTCAATCGGTGGCGGTGACGACGCCGCTGATCAGATTGCCGGCGTAGAGCGTGGCGAGGTCGATGTTGCCGTCGCCGGGTACCGGCTCAATCGAGGCGATCAGGGCGGCGAGGCGATGCTCTTGGTCGTGGGCGAGTTGTTCGGCCTCGGCGACGGTGACGGCGGCGAACCGGATCGCGTCGCCGGGGCGGCGGCGGCCGACGGCCGGGAGATCGGCCGAGATGACCGTAGCGATCTTGGGATAGCCGCCGGTGGTCTGGTGATCGGCCAACAGCAGGATCGGCTGACCGGAACCGGGCACCTGGATCGCGCCGGTCGCGATCGCATCGGAAACGATGTCCCAGCCTTGGCGGTGGCGCAACCTCGGGCCGTCGAGGCGCATGCCCATGCGATCGGCGCTGGTCGAGATACGGAATTCGCCGTCGAGCAATGTCGCCACCGCTTCGTCGGTGAAATATTCCTGTTGCGGGCCGAGGATCACGCGGATCGGCTGGCCGCCGGTTGCCGGCGGCGGCACCGGCAAGCGCTGCTCGGGCCGCTCCGAGGCACGCTCGGCTGCCAGCGGGACGAGGTCGCCCTGGCGCAGAGAGCGCCCCGCAAAGCCACCGAGCCCGGCGCGCAGATAGGTCGAAGCGCTGCCGAGGACCAGCGGGACCGCGCCGCCACCTTCGACGGCCAGATAGGCGCACACCGAATCCCGCCCGAGGACGATCTGGAAGACCTCGCCGCGCACCAGGCTGGCGCTGTGCCATGCGGCCACGATGCGACCGCGCTCGCCTTCGATCGCCAGAGCTGCGCCGATACCGGCGACAGCGACCCGCACCGTGTCGGCGGCGACTTCGAAGCTCGGCCCGCTGTGCAGGATTTCGAGCACCGCCGTCCCCGGCGGATTGCCGACGAGTGCGTTGCCGAGGCGCAGGCTAAAGTCGTCGAGCGCCCCAGAGACCGGAACGCCCAGCGCCCGCCAGCCAACCCGGCCGAGATCCTGCACCGTCGTGTGCAGACCTGGGATCAGCACTTTCAAGCCGGCGGTCAGAAGCTGGCTCCAAATATTGGGGCGGTTATCACCCGTCGCCCCCGCGAAAGCGGGGGGCCAGGACAACCGGCGGAGCCTTGGGCACTGGATTCCTGCTTTCGCAGGAACGACGAATAACTTGGTGATCTTTCGGATGCATTTTGGAATCTGGGGCTCATGCTCCGATCGGCTCGCTGTCGATCGCGTATGCGCCGCACGCGACCGCGCCGCGGATCGCGGCAAAGGCGGCGGGCTCGATCGGCTCGAACTGCACCGCGTCGCCGGGCGCGAGAAGCGCCGGCGGCGTTCGCGCCGGGTCGAAAAGGCGGATCGGCGTCGCCCCGATCAGGTGCCAGCCGCCGGGACTCTCATAGGGATAGATCGCCGTCAGGGTGGTGGCGATCGCAATCGAGCCGGCCGGGACCCGCACCCGCGGGTCGGCGCGTCGCGGCAAGGCCAGCGCCGCCGGCAGATCCCCCAAATACGGAAAGCCGGGCAGAAAGCCCAACATGTACACGTGGTACCGCGCGCCGCTGTGCAATGCCACGACCTCGCTTGGCGGCAGCCCGGTCAGCCGCGCCACCGCGGCGAGATCGGGGGCGAATTCGCCCCCGTAGCACACCGGGATATGCCACAGGCGAGCATCGGCGTCGGCGCCCTCGTCGCGGTCGAGCAGCCCGGTGATGGCCTGCTCTAGCTCCGCCCGCGAGGTCGAGAGCGGATCGTAATGCACCATCAGCGAACGGAAGGTCGGCACGGTTTCGACGATGCCGGCCGGCGGCGCGGCGCGAAGCACGCGGTCGAGGCGCAGCACCTCGCGGCTCAGCCCGCGGTCGATCGCATCGCCGAATTCGACAACGAGCGCGCGCTCGCCGACCGACAGGAAACGCACCGGCATCGAATTCTTGCTACAATTCGCCACCACATAGGATGTGGGACGATAGAGCGAGGAGCCGGGCATGGCAAAAGCGATCAATCTGAACGCCGATATGGGCGAGGGCTTTGGCGCCTGGGACATGGGCGACGACGCCTCGTTGATGAAGATCATCCGCTCGGCCAGCATCGCCTGCGGGTTCCATGCCGGCGACCCCGTGACGATGCACCGGCTGGTCAGCCTGGCCGCGGCCGAGGGGGTCAGCATCGGCGCGCATCCCGGGTTCAACGATCTGTGGGGGTTCGGGCGGCGGCGCATAGACATGAACCCGCGCGAGCTCGAATACATGATCGCCTATCAGATCGGCGCGTTGCAGGCGATGGCAGCCTATGTCGGGGCCAAGGTCACGCATGTGAAAACGCACGGCGCGCTGAACAACATGGCGGCCGAGGATATCGAGCTGGCCTTGGCGATCGGCCGGGCGATGAAGACGGTCGACCGCGACATGATCTATGTGGCGCTCGCCGGCTCGCAGATGGAAAAGGCAGCGCAAGAACTCGGGCTGCCGCTGGCGCGCGAGGGATTTTGCGACCGGCTCTATGACGATGACGGCAATTTGACCTCGCGCAAGGTGCCGGGTGCGGTATTGCACGATGCCAACGAGATCCGCGACCGGGTTGTCAGAATGGTCGGCGACGAGGAGATCGTCTCGCGCACCGGCAAGCGGCTGAAGGTCCGTCTCGACACCTTGTGCCTGCATGGCGACGAGCCGTCCGCAGTGATCGCCGCGCGCGCGGTGCGCCACGGCCTCGAAACCGCAGGCGTCGACATCGTGACACTGCCGGAGATGAAGCTCGGCTGAGCGTCGACCGCGAGCAGGATTAGTCCGCGGCTGGCCCTAACGCTAACGCGACGTCGCCGCGATCATGTCTGCGATCCACGCCTCGTCGTCGCTGATGGTTGCGAGCTGCGCGCGCAGCTCCGGCTCCGGCATCGCGCAGGAGCGGATCACCCGTAGATCTTCCTCGTCGCCCTCGAGGTCGCAGACGATCTCGAGCCGGATACCATTGGGATCGAAGAAATAGAATGAGTGAATCGCGGGCGGTATGGTCAGCAGCGGTCCGGCAGCGATGGCGACGCCATTCGCCTTAAGCCGTGCCAGCATCTCTTGATAACGCTGCGGCCCGCACACAAACGAAACATGCTGCATCGCGCCCAAGGTATCGCGGTCTGTCTTGGCAACACCCTTTGGATATTCGAAGAACGAGAGCAGGCTGTCGCCGCCCATGTCGAGAAAGTAGTGGAGTATGTTCGGGTAGGCCGGCGACCCGACGCCATGCGCCGGCCCTGCATCGGGCCGCCGCGAGGGCGTGCGCAGACCGTGCACGAGCGGCATGCCGAGGACGCGCACATAGAAATCGAGCGTCATCCGCATGTCCGCTGTGACAAGTGCAAGATGATGGATGCCTCGCAGTAACGGCTTGCCCGGCGGGACAGAGGTCTCGGCCCGCGTCTCAACCACAATATTGTCCATGCGGTTCCTCCCTTGGCGAAGCTGCGACGACGCACCCTTTAGCACGCTGGCGACAACGGCGCCGCGTCAACCGGCGCGGCGGCGGAAGCCGTCGAGAATGCGTTCGGCGAGTGCATCGTAATCGCCGTCGAAATGGTGTCCGCCCCCAGTTTCGATGACCTCAGCCTTGTCGGCTTTTGCGGTTTTGGCAAGCGCGGGGCACAGGCTGTCGCCATCGTCGCGGCCGTAGAAGCACTGGATCATCGACGGATCGATCGGCGCCAGCGCCGGCTTTGTCGGTAGGGCATTCTCGGTCGGCGGCGCGCCGAGCCAGCCCATCATGCTGATCTCGAAATCGGCCGCCGTCCCGAACCCGAGCAATGACAGCTGGACGACGCGCTGCTTGGCCTCGGGCGGTAGCCGATCATAAGCGAAGGGCAGCACCCCGGCGCCGAAGGAATAGCCGATCAGCGCAACCTTGGAGGCGCCCCAGCGTGCGGTGTAGGTGTCGATGACCGCGCCTAGATCGCGTGCGGTCTGCGCCGGGGTCTTTTGGCTCCAAAAATAGCGCAGGCTGTCCCAGCCGATGACCGACACTCCCTGGGAGCGGAGCTTCTCCGCAATTGACCGGTCGAGATCCCGCCATCCGCCGTCGCCCGAAAGCACGATCGCCAGCAACGGACCAGGCGGGGAAGCCGGCATTTCGACGAGCGGGAGACCGGCTATGACCGGGCCCGCGATGCTACGCGATTTACCGAGACGCGGGCGCAACAGCGCTACCATCGCGGCCGCCGCGCCGTCTGCTTCAGTGAGGTCTTCGATCGAGACGGGTGTCGCTTGCGTCTGCATGTCGTCAACATGCGCGCGGCCGTCGCGGGTGGCGGCCCGGTCGAACCCGACCGCCCAGAACCCGTTGAGCGTGCGCCATGGGCCATAGGAAAAACCGCCACCGGCGCTCGGCGCTGGCGAAGCGCCGGGACATAGCGGCAGCGGCATCTTCAGCGACGCGCTTGGATCGAGCGAGATAGCGCCGGCGATCGTTGACGGCGGGGCTTGCGCCAAGGTCGCCGCGGCAAACGCGCCGCCTTCTCCAACCCCAGCCAAAATCGGCGTCCAATAGGTGGAATTGCCGCGGTCGCGCTGGATCTCCCGGCTGATCAGTTCGATCGTGCTGACCGCGTCGGAGCATCGCGCACTGGCCTGGCCGCCGACCTTGCGGAAATAGGCGGGAAGGTCGACGCCGGCGACATACGCGCCGTCGTGAGCGAGAGCCAAGGCAATTTTGTCCGAGGCAGCGTGCCAGCCCTGGGCGTCCGAAAACAGCACGACGAGGCCGCGCATCGCACCGGCGGGGCGGACGATGTGCAAATCGCCAAAATCCCAGCTGTCCAATGCTCTTGCCGGGAAGGCGGCGATGTTCGACAGCGCCAGCACGAGACACAGAATTCCGGCGCTAACCGGGTGACGCCGCGGCTTTATTGCCCGCTCCTGCGGGTCGAGCCTCCGCCGCATCCCGCCGCCGACCAATACCGCGATATCGGCGAGCGCGAGATAGGACCCGAACGCGCCCGAGGCGGCGAGGTAGCGCGGTTCCCACACGGGATCGAACTTGTCTTTGAAGGCGTGCAAACCCTGGAAATTGTAGAACCGATGGCCGTGCGTCCAGATGAAGCGGGCCAGCCGGTGCCACCGCGACGCCAATGGATGCGCGCCGAAACCGGAGAACGGCATGGTGCCGAGGCTGAGACTGCGGTAGCCCTCGCTGCGGAAATGCTGCAGCAGCCGGACGAACAGATATTCCATCGCACATCGCGACGCAGTGTCGGGCCGCTGGCGCATCACCCCGACCGCCGCCTCGTCGTCGAGATCGGTGGTCATGACCGTGGCGAAGGCAACCGCCCGCCCATGTTCGCGCAGCAGCCCCACGCTTTGCGCCGACACGTATTCGCGGCAGAATGACGCTACCGAGAAACGCTTCTCCCCGGCAGCCGCGTGCCGCGCGAGCCATGCGCTCGAAATGTCTTCGAGATCGTCAATGATCTCGGCGATCCTCGCCGGCGCAACCAGTTCAAAGGTGAGGCCATCGCGCTCACCACGTTTGAGCGCATAGCGCAGACCGGCCCGGGGGGCGCCATCGAGGGTGAAGCGCGATAACGGAACATGGGCTTCCTCGCCGATTTTCATGACCTTGAGGTCAGCGTCGAGGTAGAGCGGCAGGCTCGCCGGCGGCACCTGGTAAAAGGCCACACGGCCGCCATGTATGTCGGCCAACTCGATAAACCGCCACACCAGCTCGGCCCATTCATGGGGCGGACCGACCGGATCGCCGAGCGCCGCCCAGGTCCGGCCGTGCTTGGCAAACATCAGGAACGATTTTCCGGTATCGGAGAATATCAGGCTTTTGTCGCCCATCAGCGCCAGCAGGGCATCGGGACGCGGCTGGCCAGCGGCGATCCGACGCGCCTGCGCCAGTTCGGCCAAGGTTGGCCGCTGCGGCCGCCCAGCAGCCGGGCGCAGCAATTGCCAGACGCCGATGGTCAGGCCGAGCACGGCAACCCCCAGTACCGTGCGCAGCGCGCGCGAGGCCGTAGCGTCGAACTCGAATTGCCACCATAGCTGATGCGCATATTCGACGTGCCGGAACGCGAAGAACAGGATCCAGATCGTCGCGCCGACGACTGCGCCGATCGCCGCCAGCCATCCCGCCGTGACCGGCTGCGACAACAAGGATGCGTGCCGGTCGAACTGCGCGCGCCCGGCTATTAGCCCGATCAGCAAAAGGGCGGCCGCGGTCGGGGCGATGATCGCAAGCCCTTTCACCAGGCAGAACGGGATGCTCAGCAATGTCATTGATAAAGCGAGCCACCACGCGCCGTCGAGCCGGTGGAGCAGCCCGCGTGCTGCAAAGAGCAGCACCAGCCCGGCGATGCTCGCCAGCAGATGCGCCGTTTCGACCGCCCAGAGCGGCACGTGAATCGCCAGAACCTGCAGCCGGTCGGTGAAAGCGGGCATCGCCCCGGACACGACCAGAGTCGCGCCGACGGCAAAGGTCGTGGCGGCGAGAAAGGACGGAACCAGTCGGGTCGCCGCGCGGCCGATGCGCTCGCCGATCGCGACGCCGAGAAAACGGCGTGTCTCGAACCCGGCCAGCAATACGGTCGAGAGAAACAGCGGCAGCAGATAATAAACGGCGCGATAGGCGACAAGCGCGGCCACGACCGCACCAGCCGGGACCTTGCCGCCGACGGCATAGAGGATCGCCACCTCAAACACCCCGAGCCCGCCGGGAATGTGGCTCAGTACGCCGAGACCGAGGGCCGCCGCGTAGACCGCCGCGAAAGCGAGAAAGCCGATCCCGGTCGACGGCAGCAGCACCCATAGTGCCATGGCGGCGGCGAGCACGTCGGTTGTCGTCAGCGCGATCTGGGCCAGGACCAGCGCCGGCCCCGGCGGGTCGATCACGATCGGGCCGAGAGCCACAGGCCGGCGGCGGGTCGCGCAAAACAGTAGAAACGCCGTCGCCAAGCACAGCAGGGTAGCCGACGCGGCAAATAGCGGCTCGGGCGAGGTTCCCAGCATCCGGCTGACCCGATCGGCACTCAGGACAAGACCGAGCCCGGCGATCGTGGCCAGGCCGATGCCGAGCGCCGCCGAAATGAAGAGGATCACGCGCGCGATCTGACCGGGCGACAGACCGGCGGCGGTATAGATCCGGTAGCGGACGGCGCCGCCAGTAAATGTCCCGAGCCCGACAGCGTTGCCGATTGCGTAGCCGCAAAACGAGGCAAGAAAAACCGATAGGAGCGGCGGCCGGGCTCGGGCATAGCGCAGCCCGGAAAGATCGTATCCGAGAAGGGCGGCGTAACTCACGACGGTCGCCGCGAGCGCCATCAGCAGCGCCGATGGCCGAGTAGCCCGTAATGCGGCCGCCAAGGAATGGAAACTGAGCCCGCCGGCCGTCTTCTCTAGACCCCAGAGGGCCAAGCCGGCAAGGGCGAGCGCCGCCAGCCCGGCAGCGAGCGGCTGATACGGTCCATGGAGGCGCGGTCGGCCCCGACCGCGCACCGACACTTCGTCAGCAGCGATCGCACCTGGGTCCAAACCCGTTCGTGCCGATTTGGGTGTCGACATCGGTGCCTTATCCTCGATCAGCTTCGGCGCCGCGGGCGCATTTCCCCCTCACCCGTTCGATGGCTTCAACCTTCCAGTCGCCTTCGCCGCGCTGATCGATGCGGCCAGCCGCCCCACTGTCCACCCGCTAAACCCGACAATCCCCGCAACTCCGCGGGAGGTTCGTTTATATTTGGTTTCTTGCCCTTTTTCAGCAACGACGATAGGTCACAATTCAACTTCCGCGGCGCGGTGGGGACTCGGCTAGCTGCCGAATTGGAAGATGTTGGCCGGTTCTTCATCCCAGCCGCGGTCGCTGTAGAGCCGGCCGGTCATCGCCTCGACATAGGGCGCGGCGGCGCAGGCCATCGCGAATTGGCGCTCGGACAAGGCCAGACCGGCGGCGCGGCAGGCCGTCGACACCCGGTCCCGGGTGGCGGGGTCGATATCGGCCGGCTCGGGGTCGGGGAGGGGCGGCGGGGCATTGCGGAATTGGGCGTCGGGATCGAGCTGCGGACGCCGCTGCCGCCAGGGCGTCGCCATCTCATAGGCGTGCGCGACCCGCAACACCGTCGCGTCGTCAAAGGGCCGGCCAGCGATCTGCATCGACAACGGCAGCCCGCCGCTGCTGAATCCGATGCATTGCGCCAATGCCGGGCCGCCGGTGATGTTGAACGGCGTCGTCAATGACGGCCGCCGCCAGAATTCGATGGTGCGCCACGTGCCGAGCCGCGGCGCGGGGCTGCCCGCGGTCGCTGTCACCAGCACGTCGAAATTTTCGTAGGCGGGCGCCATTTCGGCCACGATGCGCCGGCGCTCGCGCTGGGCCTGAACGTAATCGCGCGCGCTGATCAGCACTGCCGGCAAGACACGGCCGAGAAAATCTTCGCCGAAATCGCCCGGCCGGTTGCGCAATGCGTGCTCGTGCACGGCGAGAAGCTCGCTCTCGGCGATCGTGACCTTGACGTCGTAATAGTCTTGCGCCGGCCGCAGCCGGACCTCGCCGAGGCGGGCGCCGAGCGAACGGAAAACCTCGAACGCCCGCTCCAGCGCTGCGCCGACCTCGGCCGTCATTGAGCAATCGTCTTCGTGCAAATGGCGCACGACGCCGATGCGCAGGCCTCCGATGTCGCCGGCCAGGGCCGCGCGGTAATCGGACGCCGGGCGCGTGGCGCTCGCGGGATCGTTCGGATCGTAGCCTGCGATCGCCTGCAGCATGATCGCACAGTCTTCGACCGTCCAGGTCATCGGGCCGGCATGGTCGAAGCTGAACGAGTTGGTGTAGACCCCGTGGCGACTGACGAGCCCATAAGTCGGCTTCAACCCGACGATCCCGCACAGTGCGGCCGGGCCGCGGATCGAGCCGCCGGTGTCGGAGCCGAGGGCGCCGGGGACAAAGCCGGCCGCGACCGCCGCCCCCGAGCCGCTCGACGAGCCGCCGGTGAAGTGCTCGCGGTTCCACGGGTTGCGCGCCGGTGGCCAGGGCAGGTCGAAGCTCGGGCCGCCATGCGCGAATTCATGGGTCGCAAGCTTGCCGGTCAGGATCGCCCCGGCGTCATAGAGCTTTCGCACCGTCGTCGCGTCGGTGGTGGGGACGGTATCGATGCAGACCCTGGAATGCCCGGTGGTACGGATGCCAGCAGTCGCATAGATGTCCTTGAGCCCGAACGGGATGCCGTGCATCGGCCCGCGATAGCGGCCCGCCATGATCTCGCCTTCGGCGGTGCGGGCCTGGTCGATTGCGCGGTCGAAGGTCGGCAGCAGATAAGCATTGAGCTGCGGATCGAGGGCCTCTGCCCGGCGGATCAGCGCCGTCGTCAGCTCGACCGGCGAGAGCTGCTTCTCTTCGATCAGCCGCGCCGCCTCGGCAATCGACAAGAACGCTAACTCGGTCGGCGTCGACAACATGTCGTCAGGCATTTCGGGCACTCCGGGGGGGGGGCCGTCTCGTGGCTCAGGCGGGCGGCGCCACCGAGAGGCGGCCGACGACACCCTGGCGCTCGATGAAACTCGCCACGATCCCGGACCGCTTGGCTTCCTCGACGAATTCCTTTAGCAGCGCGAACCCGGCCGCATTCTTCTTGGGCGTGCCAACCGCCTGTTGCACCGAGGTGAACTGGCCATCGAGAATGCGCGAGCCGGGGCGCGCTTGCTGCACTTCGATCAAGCCCGGCCGCAATCCGGCATAGGCGTCGAGCTTCTCGCCGTCGAATGCATTAAGGGCTGCTTGGGCACTGTCGAACTGCAGCAGTTCGCCTTTTTTGTAGTTGTTCTCGAGCCACAGGCCATAAGCGCTGCGCGCGGTCACGGCGACCCGCCTGCCAGGCTGGTCGACCTCGGCGATCGACCGGATCGGCGAGCCGGCCGGCACCAAATAGGTCGCCTCGATCTCGCAATAAGCGGCGGTGAAGTTAATAACCGCGGCGCGCTGCGGCTCGGCGCCGATCAGGCCGATATCCCACAGACCCTTCTCGGCGTCGTCGGCGATCTCGCCCGGCCTCGCATAGGGAATGTATTTGACCGGCACGCCGAGCCGCGCAGCGATCGCTGCTGCCATATCAGGCGAGACGCCGGTCGGATCGCCCGACGGGCTCTTGCCGGTCACCAGCAGGAAATTGCCCATGTTGATCGCGGCGCGCAGGACACCGGTCGGGGCGAGTTCGGCAACGACTGCTTTATCAGGCATAAGTGTGGTCCGGAAATGGTGGGGCCGATTGCGTCATCCTGAACGATCGTCGGCGCCTCGGCACGTGAAAATTCCACCGCGGTGGTACCATCACCGGACGTGGCTTAGGGGAGGGGGAAACAGGTCGTGAGCGAAGAGCGCACCATGCCGGACCAGCCGTTTCGGCTCGAAGAGGCGACGATCGACGAGCTGCACCGGGCGATCCAGGCCGGGCAAACCACCTGCGTCGCGGTGGTGCAGCACTACATCGCCCGTGCCCGCGCCTATAACGGCGTCTGCAGTGCGCTTGTGACCGAAGACGGCGCACCGGTTCCCGAGGCCAGCGGCGCGGTGCGGGCGATGGCGCCGCTGCGCTTTCCGACCGAGACCGTCAAGGCAGCGACGATCTTCCCCGATCTCGACAAATACCAGGGCCCGCCGCTCGAATTCGGGCGCATGGAGGCGACCGCCTCCGACCCGTCGGTGCAGCAGCAATATGGGATGATCGCCGGCATTCCCGATGCGGGCCAGCTGAACGCGCTCGCCACATTGAACATCCGCGGCGAGCGTTCGGTCACCTGCCGCGGCGATTTCGACCGGCATCCGTCCGAGGGGCCGCTGCCGCCGGGCGCGCCGCCGGTCTGCGAGGAGTTCCGCCAGCTGCCCGACGCGCTCGAACGCGCGGCCGAACTCGACGCGCACTACGGCCGCAACCCCGATCTCGACCAGATGCCGATGTACGGCGTCGTCTTCTCGTTCAAGGACCCGTTCGACACCAAGGACATGCGCACCACCGCCGGTGGCGACGCGGCCTACGACATCGATTTTCCGGCGCGCGACCACGTGCTGGTCGAGCAGTTGCGCAACAAGGGCGCGATCATCTTCGCCAAGGCGGTCTGCACCGAATACAACGGCCGCGCCGGCAGACCCGGGCGGACGGCATAAGCCCGAGAGGATATTGCCGTCGGTGCTTGGGCTATCAGCGCAGCAGCTGGGGCGGCAACCCGGCCAACCCCTATGATACGACGCGCGCGGCCTCGCTCGGCTCGAGCTCGGGGTCGGGGGTGTCGGTCAGCGCCAATCTGGTCATGTGCAGCCTCGGCGAGGAAACCCGCGCCTCGACCCGAGGCCCCGCCAACCACAATGCCGTTGCGTTGATCCTGCCGCATAAGTCGATGCTCGGCTTCAACGGCGGGGCGATCGGCGCCGACATCTATTGCGACCGCACCGGCATTCTGTGCCGCACGATCGGCGATTGCGCCAAAGTGCTCGACGCGCTGAAAGATCCGGTCGCCGGCTATTACGACCCGCGCGATCCCTACACGACCGTGCCGCGCTCATCGGTGCTGGCGACCCCTTATGCGAGCCACGCAATGATGTCCGGCGCACCGGGTTCGCTCGCCGGCATGCGCATCGGCGATCATCCGCGAGTTGATGCTGACCCCGCCCGATGCCAAAGCGCCGGTGCCGATCGCTACCGCCGCCGCGGCCGAGATCAAATCGGTGCTCGGCCGCAAGCTCGGCGCGGCCCTGGTCGAATTCGTCCGATCCGCTTTGGGAGCCCGATCGCGACCTCGAAGCGATGAACCCCGATTTCCGCCGGGCGCTGGCGCGGCTGGTGCCGGTCTTCATGCCCGACCTGTTGTTCCGGCTCGGGCCCGACGGAACGCCGCTGTTCAAGGAGTTCGCAGAGGCGATCCAGCCGACCGAGTTTGTGCCCGGCAAGGTCTTCGGCATCAGGCGAGATGGCTACCGATCGACTATCTCGTCGAATTGGCCGAGGGGCGGATCGCCCCGCCCGCGAACCTCGACATCGCCACGATCCAGCACCAGGAGCTGGCGATGGCGTTCCGCTATCACATCCCGCAATATCTAAGCCGCCGCGCCGCCGACTGGCATGCCCGCGGCTTTACCGAGACTCTGGTCGATTTCGCCTGCGCTCAACGCGCGCTCCAAATTCTGGGGCGATGACGGCCGCGCCGCGTTCCGCAATTGGGAGGAAGTCGCCGACCCGCGCAACCCGCTCGGCGGGCGTCAAGGGGTCGACGAGCGCATCATGCTGCGCGAGTTGTTGCGCCGGGTCGACATGATGGTGCTCCTCGAAAACCGGCTCGACGCGCTGGTGCGCCTGCACACGCCGTTGCCGCCGGCCAAGATCGGCGGCGCGCCCGAGCCGCGGACTGTCCCAGAATTTGCGGCCGGAATCATTCTACGGCCCAAATGCCGGCCTGACCGAAGTGCTGGTCCCGGCCGGCTACGTGACGAACGGTCTACGACCCGGTCTTCGCCCTCAACGCCGACCGCACCCGCTATATCCCGGTCGCCGCCGAGACCCCGACCGAGCTGCCGCCGCCCGGCCTGCCCTTCTCGCTGGTGTTTCGCGCCGAGCCGGGCAAGGAGGATATTCTGCTGAAGATCGCCTCCGCCTACGAAGCCGCCTCCAACCGCCGCATCCCGCCGCCGGCGTTCGGCCTGCTGCCGTGACGGACTTCGGATTCCCCGGGACGGCAGACCTCGCGCGTAGCCGACGTATCGGCCTATAGTTGGCGATCCAACGAATGGAACACAGACCAACGAAGGGGACACAGAAATGCCCGCAAAGACTTACGTCAGGCCCACGGTTTCAATGCCGCCGCCGATGCCTCCCTTGCTCGCACCGCAGCCGGCGGTTGCGCCTTTGATACCGCCCGTGCATGCAGTGGATCTGATGACCGCCGAGGGATCAGCGGTGTTCGGGGCGCGATGGAGGGCGACGGAGGCGAAGATCGTCGAGTGCCCGGCCCTCTCCGATTCGATGCCCGAATTCAAAACGACCTACGACATCGAGCCCCATGCCGAATTGAGCGGGTTTGACGATTCATCCTGGCCGACGGTGCCGGCGACGGAACTGGGCGCCAGGCGCGGCGGCGGCATGGTCTCGTTCTTCTGGTACAGAACAAATCTGACGATACCCGCAAATGCCGTGGGCTTCGACACCGCGGGCGCGATGACGGTCTTGCGGGTGAACGTCGACGATTACGCCGAAGTGTGGATTAATGGGGAGATGCTGCGCGCAGCCGGGCGGCCGAGCCCACACACGATCCAGGGCTTCAACATGCCCCATCGCCTGGTGCTCGCCAATCCCGTCACTCCCGGCGACAAGTTCGAGATCGCGGTCTTCGCGATCAACGGGCCGATTTCGGCAGCGCCGGCAAATTTCCTGTGGTTTCGCGAGGCGAAGATCGAGTTCTTCCGCTGAGTGCTCCCCGTCGTCGGGGTAGCACGCGACGCTGGTACCGCATGGAACCGGCGGAACTTGCCGACACGCCCTCACTGAGCGACGTAGACCATCCACGACACGCCGAAGCGGTCGGCGACCATGCCGAAACGTGGCGAGAAAAAGGTCTTGGCCAACGGCATCTGAACCTGCCCACCCTCGGCCAGCGAAGCGAACACCCGATTGGCTTCGGCGTCGTTGGCTGCGGTCAGCGACAGCGCAAAACCCTGGAAGCTAGGCTGCCCCAGGCATCGGCCGTCGGAGGCCAGCACCATCGCGTCGCCGACCCGCAAGGCAGCATGCATGACCTTGTTTTCCGCGCCGGGCGGGACCATGCCCGGTGGCGGCGGATCAGGGCTGTCCTTGAAGCGCATCAGCATCACGACTTCGGCGCCGAGTGCGCTGCGATAGAATTCGACGGCCTCCTCGCAGCGACCATCGAAGAACAGATAAGGTTGGACTTGCATGTCATTACCTTCTCGGGGTTCAACGTCTCTCGTCCTGCCTGCGGTTAACCTGCGGTTAAACCGGCGAGAAGCGCACCGTTGCGATCGGCGGCAGCCGTGCCTCGGGCATCGTCCAGGAATCGCCGCCGTCCTCGGAAATCCACAGGCCGCCGCTGGTTGATCCGAAGGCGAGAAGCTCGCCGCTCTCGTCGACCGCGAGCGCATGGCGCCATACCAGGTCGTAGGCGTGGTGCTGCGGCAGGCCCTTAGTCAGCACCGCGAAGCTGCGCCCGCCATCGCGGGTGCGCGCGACCACGACCTTGCCATCGACCGGGATGCGCCGCTCGTCCTTGATCGCCGGGACGAACCACGCCGTGTTCGGGTCGCGCGGATGCGCTGCCACAGCGAAGCCGAACTTCGACGGGCGGATCGCCGTCAGCTCTTGCCAGGTGGCGCCCGAATCCTCCGAACGGAAGACGCCATTGTGGTGCTGACACCACACGATCTCGGGATGCGCGGCGCAGCGCGCCAGCCGGTGGACGTCCTGGGCGATCGGCTCTTCGCGCAGCTCCGGCGGCAGGTACTCGGCATACATGCCACGGTTGATCAGATCCCACGAGGCACCAGTATCGGGGCTCGCCCACACGCCCGCGGTCGACACGCCGACGCGGATGTCGGAGGGATTGTGCGGGTCGATCAGCACCGAGTTGATGCCGGGCTGCTCGCCGCCGGCGACACCCGCCCACTGCCGCCGCTCGGGCATATGCCACAGCGCGTCGTTCAGTGACCAGGACGCTCCCGCGTTGTCGGAGCGGAAGAGCCCGCCGGGCATCGTGCCTGCCCACAGGCGTCCGGAGGCGCCGCCCGGCTCGAGCACCCAGATCTTGCCCAGCGACCAGGGATGGGGATCGTCGCCATCGTCAACGGGCTGTGGCGGGAACGCCGGCACCGCCACCTCGCACCACGCGCCGGCGCAGTCGCGACGCCACAATTTGGCGCCGAAATGGCCGAGGTCGAGCGCGGCGTAGACCGCGCCGTCGGTGTCCGCCAGCACCGCCGAGACCGGATCGCCGAGGAACTGTGCATCGACGACCTCCCACGCCCCGTTGCGGCGCGCAACCTCGAACAGACCCTTGCGGGTTCCGACATGGAGCCGATTTGCCATCCTCTCCCCCATCAGCCGCCGGACAGCGCCTGAAAGACGTAAATCTCGTCGTGCATACCGACCGGGTCGGTCATCTGGGCTCGGTCGCGCACTGGCTCGCCGTTGACATAAACGGCGACGTGCCGGCGCACGGCGCCCTGATCGTCGAGCACATAGCCGCGCAGCGCCGGCCGCGAGGCGAACACCGCGGCGAGCGCCTCGCCGACCGTCATGCCGTCCGCCTGCATCGCGGGAACGGATAAGAACCGCTGCAATGCAGGGGTGAAAGATACCGTCGGCATGCTGATCCCCGTATTGACAGATAGGTTGATACCAACCTAAAATAGGGCATGTCAAGCGTCGAAAACCTGCTCGATCAAAAAACTCCTCAGCTTCGCGGCAACTGCCTTTGTCTGCACCTGCAACGCGCAGCGCGGGCGGTGGCGCGGCGTTTCGATCAGGCCTTTCGGCCGCTCGATCTAACCAGCGGCCAATTCTCGCTGATGATGTCGCTCAATTCCCTGGACGCGCCCAGCATCGGGTATGTGTCGGCACTGCTGGCGATGGACCGCACGACCCTGACCGCAAATCTAAAGCCGCTGGAGCGTCGCGGGCTGGTGACGGTAAAAGTCGACGACGCCGACCGACGCACCCGCCGCCTGATCTTGACGCCAGCCGGCCGGGCTCTGCTCGCCGCCGCCATGCCGATATGGCGACAGACGCACGCGGCAGTCGAAAGCCTGATCGGCATGTCCGACCCCGATCGGTTGCGCACCGATCTGCGCGCGCTATCCTGATTAGACGATGCGCTTTGCGCGCAGCTTCTCCAGCCCCGCGTCGGTAACCCCGAGCGCGCCGAATATCTCGGCGTTGTGCTGGCCGAGCTTGGGGGCGACGGTGCGCACGCGCACATCGTCGCCGATCTTTATTGGGGTGCGGATGTGCGGGACCTCGCCCAATTCAGCGTCGCTCGCATATTGGATCAGGCCACGGTGGCGAACCTGCGGGTCGGCGAACATCTGGGCGTAATCATAGACCGGGCCACAGGGCACGCCCGCGGCTTCGAGCACGCCGACCCAGTGCTCGGTGGTATCCCCAGCGAATACCGTTTCCATTTTGGCTTCCAACGCCGCACCGTTCTTCATCCGCTGCTGGTTGGTCGCAAAGTGCGGGTCGTCGCACCATTCCGGATGGCCCAACGCAGCGGCGCAGCGCTCCCAGATCGAACTCGCCGGCGGCGCCGATCATCAGATAGCCGTCCCGTGTCCGCATGCGCTGATAGGGCGCATTCTGGCGATGCCGCGAGCCTTGTCGGGTCGGCTCCTGATGGTCGGCGAGCCATTGCGCGCTGGTCCACGAACTGAAGCCGATCGCGGTCTCCAATAGCGAGCATTCGACCAGCCGGCCTTTGCCGGTGCTCTGGCGCTCGTAAAGTGCCGCGAGGATGCCCTGAACCGCCCACATGCCGGTGCCGAGATCGCAGATCGGCAAACCGACCGAGGTCGGTGGGCCGTCCGGCTCGCCGGTCACATGCATGATGCCGCCCATCCCTTGCGCGATCAGGTCGAAGCCGCCGCGCCCGGCATAGGGCCCGTCGTAGCCGAGCCCCGACAGCTGCGCATAGATCAGCCGCGGGTTGACCAGGTGTAAGTCCTCGTAACCGAGCCCGGCTCGCGGCATGACCGTTGGGCGATAGTTCTCGACCAGAACGTCCATACCTTCGGCCAGTTTCAGGAACAGCGCCTTCCCCTCGGGTTGTTTGTAGTCGAGGGTGATGCCCTTCTTGTTGCGGTTGATATAACGGAAATAGGGGTTGCGCTCGCTACCGTCGCCCCAGGCGCGCACCGAATCCCCCTTGCCCGGGCGTTCGAGCTTGATGACCTCGGCGCCCATATCGGCCAGGATCATCGTGCAAAACGGCCCGGCCATGTGCTCAGTCAAATCAAGCACCTTGAGCCCGGCGAGCGGGCCGTCGTGATCAGCCATTATACGCCCGTCAGGCCTTGATCGTATCGAGGGTCGGGAGCCGGAAGCGATCCTCCGGGTTGTCCCAGCCCTTGAAATTGGGCGCTCGTTTTTCGGCGAAGGCGGCGCGCGACTCGATCAGATCGCTCTTGGCGCCGTGCTCGTGCAAGCCTTTGGCCAGACGCTGCTGATCCGCTGAGGGCGTCGGCCGCATCTGGCGCATCATGTGGACGGTGTTGACGCGCGAGGCCGGCGGCAGGGTCAACAGGTGCTCGGCCATCGCCAATGCGCTCGGCATCAATTCATCGGCCGTCGTCAGGCGGTTGAGAAAGCCGATCTCGTAGAAGCGTTCGGCGGTAAAACGAAACCCGAGCGCCATCTCCATCGCGATCGGATAAGGCAGGTTGGCGACGTGCCCGTGATTGTAGCCGCCGAGGAGCCAGCGTTTCGCTTCTGAGACTTCGAACACCGCCCCTTTCGCCGCGACGCGCAGATCGGTGCGTTCGACCAGCATAAAGCCGCCGCCCATCGCATAGCCGTTGACCGCGGCAATGACCGGCTTTTCGAGCATCCCGGTCATGAACGGATCTTCGATGTCCGGCCGACTCCCGCCGGGCCGTCCGGCCGCCAGCGATTCTTTCATATCCTCGCCGGCGCAGAACCCGCGGCCAGTGCCGGTGAAGATCGCGACCTCGAACTCGTTGCTGCGGCGGAATTCGCTCCAGGTCTCGGCGAGGCGCGTGCGCATTTCGTGGTTGAGAGCGTTCAGCCGCTCGGGCCGGTTCATCCGCACCACAAGTATCTGTCCGTGACGCTCGGTCTCGACGACGGCCATCTGATCTTCTCCCCGACGCTTGGCCCCTAAGGCGGCACGAGGCTACCATTCCCGGGCCGCCAATCAAGCCATGCCGAGCAAAGGGGGTCGAGTAATGGGGCATCAGATCGAACGGTTGGCGCAGTTTGTCGCGCAAACGCAATGGGAAGACGTTCCCCATGCGGTGCAGCGGCATGCGAAACTGGTGATGCTCGATACCTTGGGGGTCATCCTCGCGGGGTCCGAGCGGCCCGAGGTGCTGCAGTTGCGCGAGCGGTTGGCCGGGACCGCCGGCGCCGGGGCGACGGTGTTCGCGCGCGGCTGGCCGACCCAGGATCCGCGCACTGCGGCATTGCTGAACGGCATCGCCGGCCGCTCGATCGAGCTTTGCGAAGGATTGCGCTTTGTGTCGGGTCAGGCCGCGATGCAGGTGCTGCCTGGGGTGTTGGCGGTCGGCGAGCATGCCGGCGCTACGGGACGTGACATGCTGGCCGCTTTCGTCCTCGGCTATGACCTCGCAGCCCGTATTTCCGGCGGGTTCACCCCGCGGCCTTTGGCGCACCAGAACGGTCAGGTGTCGTTGCTGGCCGCGGCCGCGGCCGGGGCGCGCTTGCGCGGCCTCGACGCCGCCGGGATCAGCCGCTCCATGCGCATCGCCACGGTCTTGCTGCTGACCCCGAGCTATACCAACGCGGTCGCCGGCGCCACCGCGCTCAACGTCGCCGGCGGCATGAGCGGGTCCGCCGCGGCGCTGGCGCCGGAATTGGCTCTGGCCGGATTCGAGGCGCAGGCGGACGCGATCGAAGAGGCCCTGGGGCAGCTGGTCGGCGGCAGCTTCACGCCCGAGGGTCTGCTCGACGAACTCGGCGTGAGCTGGCACATCAGGCGCAATTACTTCCGCCTCTACGCGTGCTGCAATCCGATCCACCCGGCGCTCGATTGCCTGCAGGCGGCGCTTGCGGAACTGCACCCACAGCCTGAAGAGATCGCTCGCATCGACATCGCGACCTATCGTTTCGCTTCGGTCATGAAGAACCATGATCCACCCAATTATTTCGCCTCCAAATATTCATTGCCGCACGCCGCCGCGGTGATGGCGGTGCGCGGTCATGCCGGTTTCGCGGCGCTCGACGACACCGCTTTGCGCGATCCGATGATCGCGGCGTTGCGCCATCGGGTGGAGGTCAGCGAAGACCCGGCGATGAGTGCGCTGGCGCCGCGGCTGCGACCCGCCCGCGTGACGGTGACCCTGACCGACGGCCGCCAAACCACCCATTCCCGCGATAGCCACCGCGGCGATTTTCAGCAGCCCTTTGCCGAGTTGGAGATCCGCGAAAAATTCCGCGAGCTCGCCGGGACCGTGCTGACGCCGGAAGGGGTGAGCCGCGTCGAAGGGGCCGTCGATCGTAGCGAAGAGTGGGCCAGCCTCGCCGAGCTGACCGGGTTGTTGCGCCGCCACGGCCGATCCTGACCCGAGACCTCTCGGGGCATCGGCAGGCAGCTGGTTACGGAGCGCGCGCCGGGCCGACGAGGCTGGCGCCGCCGTCGACGACCAGGGTTTGCCCGGTGATATAGCGCGCCTGCTCGGACAGTAGAAACCGCACGGCGTGGCCGATGTCCCAGCCGAGCCCTTCGAGCCCGAGCACCGAGGCCTTGGCGGCGCGCCTCGCGGCCGGCCGGGGTCATCTGCCCCGTATACATGCGCGGGGTGTAGACCGGCCCCGGCGCCACGCAATTGACGCGAATGTTCTGCGGCCCATGATCGACCGCCATGGCCCGGGTCAGCGCGATGACGGCACCCTTTGAGGTCGAATAGGCGGTCAGGCCCCGCGGCCGCAATGCCGAGATCGACGACACGTTGACGATGGCGCCGCCGCCCGCGGTTTCGACCATCGCCGGGATCGCATAGCGCGAGACGAAGAACATGCTGTCGACATTGACGTGCATGACCCTATGCCACAGCTCGACCGGCGTGTCGACGACGCTGCCGCGCCCGCCGATGCCGACATTGTTGTCGAGGAGGTCGAGCCGGCCGAACTTTGCCAATGTTGCCTGGACCAGCGCCTTGCATTGGTTGTCATCGGCGACATCGGCGACGAAGGACGCGGCCGTACCCCCTTCGGCGGCGATCATCGCAACCGTCTGGTCGGCCGCCTCGCGCACGATATCGACAACCACTACCTTGACGCCCGAGCGGGCCAGCAGCAGCGCCGCCGCCCGGCCGTTGCCGATGCCCTCGTCGGGGGCGCCGCCGCCGGTGACGATCGCCACCTTACCGGCGAGGCCGAGATCGTCTTCAACCCGCACTGCGTCGCTCATCCGAGTCTCTCCTTTCAGGGCGATCACAGAAAATCTAATCGCAAAGCGGGTCGCTGGTCGCCATGATAGTGGCTTCGGGCGAGCAGATGGCTGACGGCCTCGTGGTATTTGTCCTTGGCGATTTGGACGAGGCCTCGGCTTTGTTTCGCACGGGGAGAGGCGATCGCCAGCGGCGGCGGCGTTTTGAGATCTGCCGCTTGATTAGATCTCCTTATCCGTCACCAGCAACTTCAGCCGGTAGAGCAGGTCGAGGGCTTCGCGCGGGGTGAGTTCGTCGGGGCGGGTTTCGCGCAAGAGGGCCTCGGCCGGCGCTTCCTGTGACGCGGGTTCGGCGCGGCGGCGGGCGGCTTGGAACAATGGAAGGTCATCGGCGAGGCGGGCGAGGGCGCCACCTTGTTCGCCTTTTTCCAGCACTTCCAGCACCTGTTCGGCGCGCGCCGTGACTGATTTCGGCAGTCCGGCGAGCTTGGCGACATGGATGCCGTAGGAGCGGTCGGCGGTGCCCGGCCCGACCTCGTGCAGAAAGACCACGTCGCCTTTCCACTCCTTGACCCGCATCGTGTAGCAGACCAGCGCCGGCAGTTTTGCCGCCAAGGCGCTCAGCTCGTGGTAATGGGTCGCAAACAGGGTGCGGCAGCGATTGACCTCGTGCAGATGCTCGAGCGCCGCCCAAGCGATCGACAGCCCGTCATAGGTTGCGGTGCCGCGGCCGATCTCGTCGAGGATGACAAAGGCGTTCGGTCCCGCCTGGTTCAGGATCGCTGCGGTCTCGACCATCTCGACCATGAAGGTCGAACGCCCGCGCGCCAGATCGTCGGCAGCGCCGACGCGGCTGAACAGGCGGTCGACGATGCCGATCCGGGCGGAGCGAGCGGGCACGTAGGACCCCATCTGCGCCAGGATCGCGATCAGCGCGTTCTGACGCAGAAAGGTGCTCTTTCCCGCCATATTGGGACCGGTAACGAGCCAGACCCGGGCATCCGCCAAGACGCAGTCATTGGCGACAAAACTGCCGCCATTACCTGCCGCCGCCAGTCCTGCCTCGACCATCGGGTGACGGCCGCCCGATATCTCGAAGGCGTTTCCTTCCACCACCACCGGCCGCACCCAGTCGCCCTCCGCCGCACGTTCGGCCAATGACGCCGCGAGATCGAGGGCCGCCAATGCCGCCGCGGCCGCGGCGATCTCGGCGCGCCTGGCCATCACCTCGCCGACGAGATCCTCGTAGAGACGCAGTTCCAGGGCCAATGCCCGTTCGGCGGCGCTGGCGATCTTGGTCTCCAGCTCGGCCAATTCCGCCGTCGTGTAGCGTTGCGCCCCGGCCATCGTCTGGCGATGGATGAATTCCGGCCCGAGCTTGCCGGCATGGTTGGCCGACACCTCGATGTAATATCCGATCACGTTGTTGTGGCGGATCTTCAGTGCCGCGACCGTGGTCTCGGCGGCGTAGCGCGCCTGCAGTGCGGCGATGGTGCGCCGACTCTCGTCGCGCAGCCGGCGCCATTCGTCGAGCTCGTCCGAATAGCCGACGGCGATAAAGCCGCCGTCGCGGGCGAACAATGGCAATTCATCGGCGAGCGCCCGGCCGAGCCATTCGACCAAGACGCCGTGCTCGCCAAGTCTAAGCCTCGTCTCGGCTAGCCGCTCCGGCAACGGTACGAGACCCGGCTCGGCCAGCCTCTCGCGCAATGCCGCGGTCTCGCCCAACGACTGGCGCAATGCCGACAGATCGCGCGGGCCGCCGCGGCCGAGGCTCAGCCGCGTCAAAGCGCGCTCGATATCCGGGCAGTGCCGCAGGCGTGCGCGCACCGCCGCGCGGGTCTCGGGAGCATCAACGAAGTATTCGACCGCGTCGAGGCGTGCCGCGGTCGCCGCCGGTGCAGTCAATGGCGCCGCCAGATGGTCGGCGAGCAGTCGCGCGCCCGCTGCCGACATGGTGCGGTCGATGGTCGCCAGCAGGCTGCCGCGGCGCTCGCCCATCGAATTGGCGACCAACTCGAGATTGCGTCGGGTCGCGGCGTCCATCTGCATGACCGACCCCGGCGCCACTCGGCGCGGCGGTTCGAGATGTGGCGCCCGCCCTTGCTGGGTCAGGCCGATGTAATCGACCAGCGCGCCGGCCGCGGCGATCTCGGCCCGGCCGAAATAGCCGAACCCGTCGAGTGCGGCGACCCCGTAGAAGGCTTCGAGCCGGCGGCGCGCCATATCGCTCGCGAAGCGTGGATCGGGCAGCGGGGTCAATACCGGCTTCCACTCGGCCAACAGCTCGTAGAGCGCGGGCCGGGTCAGCATCCGCTCGGGCAGCAGGATCTCGCCGGGCGAGAGGCGCGCGAGGTCTCCCGGCAGCGCCGGCTCGCTGGTCGGCGCCAAGGCAAAGGCGCCGGTCGACAAATCAAGCCAGGCGAGGCCGATCTCGCCCCCGGCTTCGGCGAGGCCGGCCAGGTAATTGTGCCGCCGCGCGTCGAGCAGCCCTTCCTCGGTCAGGGTGCCGGCGGTCACGACACGGACCACCGCGCGGCGCACCGGCCCCTTGGCGCCACGTTTTCGGGCCTCGGCCGGGTCCTCGATCTGCTCGCAGATCGCGACCTTGAACCCGGCGCGAATCAGGCGGGCGAGATAGGTTTCGGCGGTGTGGACCGGAACCCCGCACATAGGGATGTCGGCGCCCTGGTGCCGGCCGCGCTTGGTCAGCGCAATGTCGAGCGCCTGCGCCGCGGCGACCGCATCATCAAAGAACAATTCGAAAAAGTCGCCCATTCGGAAGAACAACAGGCAGCCCGGATTGGCCTTTTTGATCTCGTGATACTGAACCATGACCGGTGATGCCGCGGTCGCGGGGGCGTCGGCATCGGGGCGGGAATGGTCGTTCATTGGCAGGCGGGCATCGGCGATATGCGAGGATGGCGGACAGGAGCAGGCGTTTGACGGTAGCATGCGCCACATGCCAGCACGAAACAGAGGATCGGCATGACCGGAGCCGAGGAATATTTCCCGATCACTCGTGAGGCTGTCGCCTCATTTCCCGATCGCACCCATTTCCATCGCGCGGTGTCGAACCTGTTGGCCGCCGGGTTTGCGCCGAGCGATTTGTCGGTGCTGGCCTCGCACGATTCACTCGCTGCCGCGGGCGAGCCGGGTGGCGCTGAACGGTCGATCGTACCCGCCGGCCTCAGCGACGAGATCAAGTACATCGGACCGCTGACGGTGGCCGGGATCGTCGTGCTGTCGGGCGGGCCGATCGCCGCCGTCGTAGCGGCGTTGATCGGCGCGGGTCTGGGCGGCGCCGCCTTGAAGGAGCTGTTCGACGACTATACCGCACCGCGCCACAGCGAGGATTTCAAGGCGGCGCTCGAGGCCGGCGCGGCGCTTTTGTGGGTTCGCTGCGAGGATCCCGACCGCGAACTCACCGCCACCCGCATCCTCGAAGAAGCGGATGGGCATCACGTTCACATCCACGGGCGCCCGTCTCACCCGGCGGAGAGCAGCCGCGACACGGTCAGACCGTAACGTCCGGCGCTCAGCCGCCTCGGGTCGGGTCGGCGCCGAGACGGATCAGCAACTTGCCGAAATTGCGGCCCTGCAGCAGACCGATAAAAGCTTCGGGCGCGCGATCGAGACCCTCGACGATATCCTCGCGATATTTCAATGCGCCGCTCCTGACCAAGGGGGCGGCCATCGCCCGGTATTCGCCCCAGCGCTGCCATTGGTCGCTGACGATAAATCCCTGGATCTTGAGTCGCTTGCGCACCGCCGACATCAGGTTGGGGCCGGGGCGCGGCTCGACATCATTATATTCGGCGACCATGCCGCACATGATCATGCGGCCGAAATCGTTGAGCCTGGGAAACACCGCCTGCTGCACCGCCCCGCCGACATTCTCGAAATAGACGTCGATCCCGTTCGGGCAAGCGCGGTCGAGCGTGGCGCCGAGATCGGCGGTGCGATGATCGATCGCGGCATCAAAGCCGAGCTCGGTCTCGACAAAGCGGCATTTGTCGGCCCCGCCGGCGACGCCGACGACACGCGCGCCGGCCTGCTTGGCGAGCTGGCCCGCGACCCCGCCGACGGCCCCGGAGGCAGCTGAGACGACGACGGTCTCGCCCTTTTGCGGCCGGCCGATCTCGCTCAACCCGACATAGGCGGTCAGCCCCGGCATGCCGAGCACGCCGAGTGCGGTCGACAGCGGCGCCTCGGCCGGGTCGAGCTTTAACAAGCCCTTGCCGGGGACGGCGCTGTAAAGCTGCCAGCCATAGCCGCCCACAACATAATCGCCCTCGCGAAACGCCGGATCACGCGAACGCGCGACTTGGCCGACGACACGGCCTTCCATGACCGCACCGATTTCAACCGGCTTGGCGTAGGAGCGCGCCGCGCTGATCCGGCCGCGCATATAGGGGTCGAGCGACAGATAGATCCCGCGCACCAGCACTTCGCCCTCTGCGGGGTCCGGCATCGGGCTGTCAGCGATCGCAAAATCCGCGGTCGTCGGCATGCCGGTTGGACGGCGCTTCAGCAGCACCTGACGGTTCTGGTTTTCCATGCGCCGCACCTCCTTGACTAGATGGCCGCAGGATTAACCGATCGCCGAGCCGAAGCGAAGCGGCTTTGCCAGGGTGACGACCGTCTTCCCGCCGCGTAGGATCGTCTGGTACCCAGAGAGTGCTGAGGAGACGCGCCCATGGAACCGACCCTTCGCAATCCTGCACGCGTGCGGCTCGAAGCCGGCGAGTTGGCGCTCGGCGTCGGCCTTCGTCAAAGCCGCACGGTCGACATCGCCGCGATCATGAAGGCCTGCGGCTATGACTGGCTGTTCCTAGACCTCGAACACAATTCGATGGGTCTCGATACAGCGGTGCAGATCTCGGTCGCCGCGCTGGGCGCCGGGATCGCTCCGATCGCGCGGGTCCCCGCAGGACAGCACTGGCTCGCCACCCGCATTCTCGACGGCGGCGGGCTCGGCATCGTCATGCCGCATGTCGACACCGCCGAGGAGGCGCGCGAGATCGCCGACCGTCTGCGCTATCCGCCGCGCGGCCACCGCTCGATCGCCGGCGGGCTGCCGCATTTCGGCTATGCCTCGGTCAGCACCGCCGCCGCCACCGCGGCGATCGACGCCGCGACCCTCGTTGTGGTCATGCTCGAAACACCGAAGGCGATCCAGAATGCCGCGGCTATCGCCGCGGTGCCCGGCATCGATTCGTTGCTGATCGGGACCAGCGATTTGTCGATCGAGCTCGGTATTCCGGGTCAGTTCGAGGACGACCGGATCGTCGCCGCCTATCGCAGTGTGGTCGACGCCTGCCGCGCGCACGGAAAGTTCGCCGGCATTGGTGGTATCTATGACGACGCCTTGCTGCGCCGCTATATCGCCATGGGGGTGCGGCTGGTGATCGGCGGCGCCGATCTAGGCTTTATGATGAGCGCTGCGACCGCCCGCGCTGGGACATTGCGCGCCTGCCTCTGACATTCGCGTCCCGCTCGGCTATGTCTAACTGGCCCGACTTTGGCAGGCCCGCGACCACCATTGCCTCTGAGTTCTGATGCGCACTCCGTGAGTATCGCCGGCGCGGAGCCAGGAGGGGCAACGAGGGCGGCTCAATCAACGACAACCGGCTTGATCTCGCGCAAGCGGGGGAGAACTTCCTTGGAGAACAGAGTGATGTTCTTGACCGCCTCATCATGGGTGATGAAGCCGGTCTTGCCGACCATGATCAGATGGCCGAAGCCGCCGACTTTGTCATAGAATTCCATGATCTGGTTGTAGACCGTGTCCGGGTTGCCGGCATACATGCGGCCGCCGGCCATCGCCATTTCGGCGGTCACGCCGGGCCGGTTCAATGCCGAGTCGCGCCCGGGGCGCCCGATCCCCATCGCCGCAGCCGGACTGCGGTATAGCTGCGGGGCAAATTCAGAGGGCGTCTGGCCGGGCAGAAACTTTGCGTATTGGGGCGCCGACTTCGTGCTGGTGTTGACGAACCACAATAGCTTCGAGCCGACGCGCACGCCCTCCTCGTCGGTGTCACCGACATAGACAAAGGCCGAATAGCCGAAGCGGTCGGTCGCGGGCTTGGAGAGGCCGGCCGCGGCCCGCGCTTGGCGATAGGAGGCCCAGGCCCGCTTGGTCACGTCGACCCCGCGCATGACCATGATGTTGACCATGCCGCGCCGGCCGAGCTCGGCGGTGTCCTCGGGGTCCGAGGTCGCCGCCCACATCGGCGGATATGGCCGCTGGTAGGGGCCGGGCCAGATGTTGACGTGGCGATGGGTGAAGTGCTTGCCCTCCCAGCTGAACGGGCCGTCATGGGAGGTCAAGGTTTTGCCGATCAGGTCGATCGCCTCCCAGAAACGCTCGCGCACCCCGATCGGATTGGCGTTGCCCGAGGCCATCTCGGTGCCGCCCGATTTGACAAAACCGATTTCGAGCCGGCCGCGCGAGATCACATCGGCGGTCGCATATTCCTCGGCCACCCGCACCGGGTCCTGACGCACCGTGACCAGCGTCCCCATGCTGAGGAGGCGGATGTTGCGGGTCTGGCGGGCGACGATGCCGAGGATGACCGGGCTCGCGCCATAAAGGCAGTTGATCCCGGCGTGGTGCTCGCTGGAGGTGATGTTGAGGCCGAGCTCGTCGCAGAGCAAATACTCGTCGAGCGTTTCCTCGAATAGCCGCGCCGCAATCTCGGGATCGCAATATTTGTTGGGCAGGCTGGCCCGCACCGAATCCGCCGCATCGAGCACATGATCCGGCACAAAAGGATAAGGGTTCTCGCAGTGAAACCAAGCGTCCATGATGTTCTCGCTCGATTGACTTCGCATCGGTGGCCGGCGTGATGTTGTGAGACTTGCCGAAGTCGAAGGAAATATCCCATGACCCTTGAATTGCGCCAGCTTCATTCGCTGTTTGCCGCCGAGGCCGACGGCGTCGACCTCGCCCGGTACCCGGAATGTCCCGCTGCCCTCTTTACGACCACCAGCCAACGATATTGGTGACGCTGGAAACCGCAGTAACCGCTTTAGCCCGAATTGGATACATGCCCGTTGTGAGGCTAAGCACAACCGTATCGCCTCCGGGCGTTGTGATCGTCAGTGATCCATTGGTGTTGAGGAACGACAACCAATCGGTCGCGGTTGGGAAGGTTCCGGTGGATGTCCCGAGGGTAAAGGCACGATTTGGTGCGCTAGAAGCTGAAGCCATTCTATTTCCTCAAACTATCACGATAGGGAGCTACCGCGCCGCCGGGGCGTTGCCAGTATGTTCCTATATTATAGCGGCAAATTTAAGGCAATTGTAATCTCCGCACGCTGGCTCGCCGGCGCGGGAGCGCTAGGCTGCGACAGGCTCGACGAGACTTGGGTCGTTATTCTTGACGTTGCCGACGCCCGCTGATCTTCACGGCGACTGCCGGGATCCATGGCGGCATGGGCCCCGGCCTTCGCCGGTGTGACAATGTTTTTGGCTGCGATTTGTCAGAATTGCTGCGCTAGCTTCGGCCCACTCAGATACCGAGCCGGTTGACCCCGTCGAACGCCGCGACCTTGTAGCATTCGGCCAGGGTCGGATAGTTGAACACGGTGTTGATGAAGTAATCGACTCGTGCCGCCGAACGACAGCACCGCCTGGCCGATATGGATCAGCTCGCTGGCGCCCTCGCCGATGATGTGGACGCCGAGCAGCTCGCGGGTCTCGCTGTGGAAGATCAGCTTTAGCAGGCCGGTGACGTCGCCGATGATCTGGCCGCGGGCGATCTCCTTGTAGCGCGCCTTGCCGATCTCGTAGGCGATGCCGGCCTCGGTCAGCTCCTCCTCGGTCTTGCCGACCATCGAGATTTCCGGCACCGCATAGATGCCGTAGGGGAACAGCGCTCGGAACGCTGTGCGCCGCGACGCCGAAAGCGTGGCAGACGGCGAGGCGGCCCTGCTCCATCGAGGTCGAAGCGAGCGCCGGAAAGCCGATCACGTCGCCGACCGCATAAATATGCGGCACCTCGGTGCGGTAATGCTCGTCGACCGCGAGGCGCCCGCGACTCGTCGCAAGCGAGACCGGCGCTCTCGAGATTGAGCCTGCCGGTGGCGCCGGTGCGGCCGACCGAATAGAGCGCCTTCTCGGCGATGGACGGTCTTGCCGCTGTCGAGATGCAGCCTGACGCGCGCCGCCGTCGCTCGTCCTCGACGATCTCGATCTGCTGGACGCTCTCGCCGAGCCGCAGCGTGACGCGGTTTTCGCGCAGATGATGGCACAGCGTATCGGCGATCTCGGCGTCGACGAACGGCAACAGGCGATGGCGCTTGTCGATCAAGCGTCACCCGGACGCCGAGCGCGGCGAAGATGCTGGCGTATTCGCAGCCGATGACGCCGGCGCCGACCACCGCCAGCGTGCGCGGCAGCCGGTCGAGATGGAGAATGTCGTCGCTGGTGAAGATACGGTTGCCGTCGAACGGGATATGCGGGTCGCGGGTCGTCTCGGTGCCGGTGGCGATGACGATCGTTGCCGCGCCGTGACCGTGCGCGACGTGCTGCCGTCGACATAGTCGAGGCGCAGCGTGTGCGGCCCGGCAGAACGACGCGTCGGCGGCGATCAGCTCGACATCGTTGCGCATCAGCTGATGGCGGGTGACGTCGATGCTCGTGATGGATCACCTGGTTGGTGCGGACCAGCAGGTCCTGGATCGTGATGTTCTGCTTGACCGTGTAGGACGCGCCATAGAATTCGCGCGAGCGATAGCCGGACAGCTCGAGGACCGCCTCGCGCAGCGTCTTCGACGGGATCGTGCCGAGATTGACGCTGCACCCGCCGAGCACGGCTGTTCTCTCGACGATCGCGACCCTCTTGTCGAGCTTGGCGCCCTGGATCGCGGCCCGCTGTCCGGCCGGGCCGGAGCCGATCACCAGCAGATCGTAATCGAACGCGTCCTCGGCCATGCCCTGCCTTTCACTCGTGCCCGATTGGCCGTCGAAGAATGTCCCGAACGTGCAACGCGCAGGTGACAATCTGGTGAAGGCCACCGCCTGTGCCCGATGCCGTGGCGAACCCGGCTGATCGGACGGGCAACAAAGATACAGCAAGCCCTGGGCCACCGCTGCTTTTGATCGAAAGCGCGCTGATATTTTCTCCGCAGGCGACGTGGCGTTATTCTGCTGACGCCAGATGGCGGACCAGAGCCTGAGCGTAGAGCGGCAGATCATCCTGGCGTCGCACGCAGATCGTCAATTTGCGCAATGCCCATTCGTCGGTCAGCTCGATGCGGTGGATCGCCATGGTTTTGGCGTGACGTTCGGCGGTCGTCGCCGGCACCACGCCGATCCCGACATTGCACTCGACCAGCCGGCACACGGCGTCGAAGCCGCGCAATTGCACCCGCAATTTGAGGCGTCGGCCGATCCGTTCGGCCTTCTCCGACAGAAAGCGCTGCAGGGCGCTGGTCCGGTCCAGACCGACGAAATCGCAGTCTAGCACCTCGGCAAAGGAGCTGTGTTCGACTGACGCCAGCGGATGGCTCTGTGCGACGACCAGCACGAAACGGTCGGTGCGGAACGGCAGGGTTTCCAGACCCGCCATCATGACTGTGCCGGCGACGATGCCGATATCGGCGGTTCCATCCGCAATCGCCGTAACGATCTCATCGCTGAGCCGTTCTTCGAGATCGATGTTGACTTGCGGGTGAGCAGCAAGAAAGGCGCTCAGCGGCTCGGGCAGGAACTCGGTCAGCGCATTGGTATTGGACAACAACCGCACCTGCCCGCGGATGCCCTCGGCATATTGCCCGAGGTCGTCATGCAGGCGCTCGAACTGCTGCAACATGATGCGCGCGTGCTGAACCAGAGTGCGCCCAGCCTCGGTCGGCTCTACTCCTTGGCGCTCGCGGTGCAACAGCGGGATCCCGAGTGCGGCCTCCATATTGCGGATGCGGGTGCTCGCCGCAGCGATCGCGAGATGGGCCCGCTCAGCGCCACGGGTAATGCTGCCGGCCTCGACGACATTCAGAAACAGCCGCAGATCGGCGAGATCGAAGCGCATCGGCTGATCCCGGGGTTCGCAATTGACGAAACCAGCCTGCGCCAATTGCCGATTGTGTCAAGCGCCCGTTGACATCAGATTTCGCCTGTAGCGAAAGCTGAACGCATGACCCAGGCATATCCGATCAACCAGCACGACTATGACGTCGTCGTTGTCGGGGGCGGCGGCGCGGGGTTGCGCGCGACCCTCGGCATGACCATGGCCGGTCTGAAGACCGCCTGCGTCAGCAAGGTGTTCCCGACCCGCAGCCATACCGTCGCCGCGCAAGGAGGCATCGGCGCCGCTCTCGGCAATATGGGCGAGGATGACTGGCGCTGGCACATGTACGACACGGTCAAAGGGTCGGACTGGCTCGGCGACCAGGATGCGATCGAATACATGTGCAAGAACGCGATGGCGGCGGTCATCGAGCTCGAACATATGGGCGTGCCGTTCTCGCGCACCGAGGGCGGGCTGATTTATCAGCGCCCATTCGGCGGCCACACCGTGCAGTGGGGCAAAGGCTTGGCCAAGCGCGCCTGCGCCGTGGCCGACCGCACTGGGCATGCGATGCTCCACACGCTCTACCAGCAATGCATGAAGCACAATGCCGAATTCTTCATCGAATACGTGGCGCTCGATCTGCTGATGGACGAGGGCGTCTGCCGCGGCGTGCTGGCCTGGTGTCTCGACGACGGCAGCCTGCATCTGTTCCGAGCACAGCTCGTAGTGTTGGCGACGGGCGGCGGTGGGCGCGCCTATTTCTCGACGACCCAGGCGCATATCTGCACCGGCGACGGCTATGCGATGGCGTTGCGCGCGGGATTGCCGTTGCAGGACATGGAATTCGTCCAGTTCCACCCGACCGGCATCTACGGCGCCGGCTGCCTGATCACCGAGGGCGCGCGCGGTGAGGGCGGATACATGACCAATGGCGAGGGCGAACGCTTTATGGAGCGCTATGCGCCAAGCGCCAAAGACCTCGCCTCGCGCGACGTGGCCTCGCGCGCCATGGCGATCGAAATTCGCGAGGGGCGCGGCTACGGCCCGCTGAAGGACCACATCCTGCTGCACCTCGAACATCTCGACCCCAAGACATTGCATTTGCGCCTGCCCGGCATCTCGGAGACGGCGAAGATCTTCGCCGGGGTCGAGGTGACGCGCGAGCCGATCCCGGTATTGCCGACCGCGCATTACAACATGGGCGGCATCCCAACCAACTATCACGGCGAGGTGCTGAACCCGACCGCGGACGATCCCGAGCGCATCGTGCCGGGGCTGATGGCGATCGGCGAGGCGGCTTGCGTCTCGGTGCATGGCGCGACAAGGCTCGGCACCAACTCGCTGCTCGATCTGGTTGCGTTCGGCCGCGCCGCCGCCGAGCGCGCGGCGGAAATCATCGATCGCGGCGCGCGCCCCGAGCCATTGCCATCATCAGCGGCGGAGCGCGCGATCGCCCGTTTCGACCGTATCCGCCACGCGCAAGGACGGCTCAAGGCCGGCGCGATCCGCCTCGCCATGCAGCGCACAATGCAGGATCATTGCGCGGTCTTCCGCACCGCCGACGTGCTGGAGGAGGGGCTGCGCAAAATCGGCGATGTCGGCCAATCGCTGGGCGATCTCGCCGTAACTGACCGGTCGATGATCTGGAACACCGACCTGCTCGACGCGCTCGAGCTCGACAATATGATCGGCCAGGCCGAAATCACCCTGCATAGCGCCCTCTATCGCACCGAAAGCCGCGGCGCCCACGCCCGCGAGGACTATCCCGACCGCGACGACCGGAACTGGCTCGTCCACACCCTCGCCTGGCTCGGCGGCGCCGGCCGGGTGCGCCTCGGCTCCCGCCCGGTCCACCTCTTGCCGCTGTCGAACGAGGTGCAGGCGTTCCCGCCGGGCGAGCGGGTATATTGAAGACTTGCCCGTGTCGCCGGCCGCCGACGCCGTCATCCCGCCGCGGCGGCGCTCCTTCGTCAGGGCTCTGTTTACGTGCGGCCCGACAATCCGAAAACCGCTTCGATGGCGACGACGAATTTTCCAAGAATTACCAGAACAAGATTAGTGCTGAAGCCAGCAAGAAACGGTATCAAACTGAACACCAAATTTGATTGGCTCGGAAATATTTCATGATTCCAATAGAGAGGGATGAACACATTCAGTCCGAGGGGTGAGAACGGAAGGCCAAGAAGCACCGCGAACAAGGTTCCCAAGATTACTCTAATAATCAAAAAATTACGATCGGTCAAATCAACATTTTCCCGCGCAGTCGACTCACTGGTTATCGAGCTTTTGGTAATAACCGATGTGCCTAAAAACGCGCAGGCGCCCAACCCTCCTTGGCTGATCGCCCACACCGACACGATAATCAACCATAACAATATACGCAATAGTGAACCGCCTCCAAGGTGAAAATATGGCAGAATTAGATATGCGATGGTCGAGACAACCGAAAATGCCAGAAAGAAAATTGGCAGGATCTTGAAGAATAGGCTGAGTTCGCGTAGTCGGATCTTGCGGCGCAGGTCATCACTCAGATAAGAGGCGAGTTTAGTCAGTTTCTCGTCCAATGTTCTCCATTCATCGGCGGTGGGGACACGGCCGGAAGTAGAATAGGACAGATTATTCAATTCTTCGAGGTCGATGCTGTTTAGATCTTCCTCCTTAAATTGTACCTTTTCTTCGAAGAGAAATTCCTTCAACCCCCGGAGCTCATCGAGCTGACGGATGAATCGTTCGTTGGCGATCGCTTCGGTCGCCAGTTGCGGCTCTATCCTGGCGAGCGCTCCTACCACGGCGGTATCAGCCATTTTAGCTCGTCCGCGTTTACAAGTGGACGACAGATCCCGCCCACCTTCGACAGAATAGTTCAGATATCATTTGATAAGTGTGAGATATTTCACACTCGAATGGAATAGGTCGGAATGGCGCTGTGGCGGACCGCTCGATATCGTCTGGGAATCGAGCCCCAACGTCGCGATGAACGGTAATCAGCTGTACACCGTCTTGCAGGACAAGTCGTTGAGCGGCGGCCGTGATCTCCAGGGGCTACTGAAGCACATCGAAACCGAGCATCTGGTGCAATGGGCTTTTGAGCCGAGGACGCGGCTGGACGGTATGCCCAGGGAACCACCGCCGCTGACCTATCCCCAGTTCGTTGCAGCATTTACGAATTGGGCCAACGCCGGCGGCCCCTGCCCCACACCGTAACGCGAGGAGCTCAACGAGCTACCGGCTTCGTAATCGCGGCGTAGACGAGTTGGCGGGAGAGGTAGCGGTAGTAGAGGCGGCGGTCGGGGGCTTGGGCGAGGAATATGGCGATAAGATCCTCGGCCGGGTCGATCCAGAAATAGGTGCCGGTGACCCCACCCCAGAAATATTCGCCGACCGAGCCCGGCACCGGCGACATGCCGGGCTGGGTGCGCACCGCGAAGCCGAGGCCAAAGCCGTAGCCCATCTCGGGCACCGGTGCCAAGGCGCCGAAGCGAGATCGCGCGGTATCGCCATAACCGACATTATTAGGCAGATGGTTCGAGGCCATGTGGCGGACCGTCTTTGGGGCTAATAGCCGGGTCCCGTCGAGCTCGCCGCCGTTCACCAGCATCTGGCAAAACCGCAGATAATCGGCGGCGGTCGAGACCAGCCCGCCGCCGCCCGAGGCCCAGCAATGCGGGCGGGTGACGTTGCGCATCGGCGGCCTTGCGCCGGTCGCGGCGTCGGCCTGCGGCTCGGCCAGCCGGGCCGCGCGCTCGCCGGTCGCCTCGAAAGCAGTGTCCGTCATCCCGAGCGGCCCAGTAATGCGCGACGCGAAGAAATCGGCAAGGCTTTGGCCCGAAACCACTTCGACGACGCGGCCCAGCACATCGGTCGACATGCTGTATTCCCAGGTCGTCCCCGGCTCGAACATTAATGGCAGCTGGGAGAGCTTGGCGACTAGATCGGCGTTGGTCTGGTTCTCGTTCATCAGATCGGCGTCACGCCAGATCATCTGCACCGGTGACTCGCCGAACGCCGCATAGGTCAGCCCCGAGGTGTGGCGCAACAGATCCTGCACGGTCAGGGTCCGTCGGGCGCGCACCCGCTCGACGCCGACCGTGCATTCCTTGAACTCCGGCAGATATTCGGCGACCGGAGCGGAGATCTGTAGGTTGCCTTCCTCTGCCAAGATCATTGCCGCAACCGAGGTCAAGGGCTTGGTCATCGAGGCGACGCGGAAGATCGCATCATCAGTCATCGCCGCCTGGGCCTCGCGGTCGCGCCAGCCGAAGGCCTCGGCGAACCCGATCCGGCCGCTGCGCGCGATCAGCATGACCGCGCCGGGGATCAGCCGGCGTTCGACATCATGCCGCAAGGTCATCCGGATGCGTTCAAGCCGCTCGGCCGACAGGCCGATATCCTCCGGGCGGTCGGCCATCGGCAGTCCCAATCCGCTCATCTCTTGCCTCCCTCACAGCGAGCCGCTACTCCCGGCATCGTACCCACGAGAAAAGGGGATGGAAATGCCCGCACCCGGCGACGCCATGCTGACCAACCCGGTAAAGGAGCGGATGAAGGCCGGCGAGGTGGCACTCGGCCTCAATGTGCGCATCGCGCGCTCCGGCGACATCGCCCGCATCGCCAAGACTACCGGACACGATTTCATCTTCATCGACGTACAGCACTCGCTGTTCTCGCTGGAGACGATCGGGCACATCGCCCAGGCCGCACTCGGCTGCGGCGTGGCGCCCTTGGCGCGGGTGCGCAGCTGCAGCGATCCCGATACCTCGCTGCTGCTCGACAACGGCGTGACCGGGATCGTCTTTCCTGACGTCAACAATGCGGCCGACGCCAAGCGCGGGGTCGATGCCGCCAAATTCGCGCCGATCGGCAAGCGCTCGGTCAGCGGCGGCTATCCGGTTTTCGATTACCGCGCGGTGCCGGTCGGCGACAGCATGCGAATACTGAACGACGCGACCCTAATCGTCTGCATGATCGAGACGCGCGAGGGGCTCGCCAATATCGAGGAGATCGCCGCCGTCGACGGCGTCGACGTGATCCATATCGGCAGCAACGATTTGCTGACCGCCTTGGGCAAGCCCGGCCGGTTCGACGATCCCGAAATATTTTCGGCGATCTACCGCGCCATTGCCGCGGCCAAGGCGCACGGCAAATTCGCCGGTCTCGGCGGGATGCGCAATGTCGAGCGCCAGGTCGAGCTGATCCGCAAAGGCGTGCGCTTTGTGACGACGCAGACCGATCTCGGCTTTCTACTGGCGGCGGCCTCGCGCTGGACCGGCGATTTGCGTGCCGCGCTGGCGCAGCCCGCCCGCTAGAGCGCCGGCCACAGTCCGAAGGTCAGCCCGACCAGGACGATAACGGCGCCACTCAGCAACTCGCCGTAGCGCTCGAATGCGCCGAGCCGCAGGCGCTGCAGCCCCGCCGTCGCTTGGACGCACAGTAAGACATAGGCGGTGATCGTACTGAGGGCGAACACGGCAGCCATCGGTATGATCAGCCTGATCCCATATTTTGCCGCTGCGAAAAATGCCGGGACGCCCTCGACCATCGGCGACGAGCCGAGGATCAGCAGCAAGGCGGTGCGCGCGGTCGTTTTGTGGCGGTGAAGGTGCAACGGCGGCTCGGCCGCGAACCCGGCGAGGACAGGGTGGGCGGTCGCCGGAAAATGGTCGTGCCAATGGGTATGGGCAGCGGCACCGCCATGCCGATGGATATGGACGTGGCGGGTCAGCAGCGCAGCCTCGACGCGCAGTGGGGCGTAGAGCCGGTCGTCCGCCGGCGCCAGCTGATGCTCGTGCACAAATGGGGCTTCGTGCGGGTAGGGATGCCCATGATGATGGCCGTGCCCGTCGATCGGATCGTGCGCGTGGCCGTGGCTGTGACCGTGCCCACCGGTCGGATGCAGCTCGCGCCAGGCCGAAAACGCGACCCAGCCGCCGAACCCGATCAAGGCGATGCCGGAAGCCGCATCGACAAACCGGCCGAAGCGTTGAGCGACAGCGAAGCCGACTGCCCAAACCGCCAAGCCAATCGCCAGGGTCGACAAAACATGCCCGGTCCCGGCTTGCAATGCCGCAAGCGCGGTCTCGGCTCTCGACCAGCCGCGCTCCCGTGCAATCAGCGCGATCGGGAGCCAATGGTCGGGTACGATCGTGTGCAATACGCCGACTGCGGCGACCGCGCCGACCAGCAGCAGTTTCGTGCCTTGGATCATTCGTCTTCCCCATGGTCATGCCGGTGAGCGGGATCGAGATGGTTGTGGGGATGCGAATGGCGGGTGCCGTCAGCGTGGATGTGCTCGTGCGCATGAAAAACGATTTCGAGCCGCCGGCCAAAGACGTCGGCGATACGGCACAAGGTCTTGAGGCTCGGGACGTGATCGCCGCGTTCGAGACGCGAGATCATCGACTCGGTCATGCTGAGCCGCTGCGCCAGCGCTCTTTGCGTCTGACCGGTGCTGGCGCGCAATTCCAGCAGCTTTCGCGCACACTGGGCGGCGATCGTTGTGCTGTGGTTGGCGGCGAGCCGGTCGGAGGGCATGAGTTTCATCACGGACCTTCGCAAGGATGCTAAGTTTTCTTAGCAAACTTGCGAAGTCTCGTCAATAGTTCACGCCAGGCCGATCTCCGGCGAAACCTACCGCAGCGTCAGGATCGGGCGCGCGGCCTCATCAAGCAGCTCGACAGCAGCGCAATTCGACAGACATTTCAGAAGAACAGCTTTTCGTTCTGAAGCCCGTCATAGAGATGGGCCACGTATTCGCCATAGCCGTTCCATTTCAAGGTCGGTACGCGCTCGTCGGTGCCGAGCACACGCTCGCTCGCCTGGCTCCAGCGTGGATGCGGCACCTCGGGGTTGACGTTCGCCCAGAAGCCGTATTCGTCGCCCTGCACGGTCTCCCAGAACGATACCGGCTGCTTATCGGTGAATGAGACGCGCACGATCGACTTCGCCGATTTGAACCCGTATTTCCACGGCAATGCCAGACGCAGCGGGGCTCCGTCCTGCTTGGGCACCGGCTTGCCGTACATGCCGGTCACAAAAAACGCGAGTTCGTTGCGGGCTTCGGCCACGGTGAGGCCTTCGATATAGGGCCAAGGATACCAGAACTGCTTCTGGCCGGGCGCCTCCGCGGGGTCGAGAAACGTTTCCATCCGGACATATTTGGCCGAACCCAGCGGCTTGGCGAAATCGACAAAGGCGGCCATCGCAAAACCGCTCCACGGCACCGCCATCGACCATGCCTCGACGCAGCGGTGGCGATAGAGCCGCTCTTCGAGCGGCATCTTCTTCAGAAGATCGTCGATGCCGACCGTCATCTCCTTTTCGACCATTCCGTCGATCTTGATTGTCCAGGGGCGGATCTTTAGCTGTTGGGCGTCATCGGCGATCGACTTATCCGAGCCGTATTCATAGAAGTTATTGTAGTTCTCGGAATATTTCGCGTCGGTGATCGGCCGGTCGAGCGTATATCGCGGGTTGCGCTTGAACGGGTAGAGCCCGGCCGAAGGATCTTCCTCGGTCGCCTGCGCCGCGACCGCAGCCATCAGCCCAGGGACCAATATCGACCCCAGCCCCATCGCCTTCAGCAATGCTCTGCGCCCGAGATACACCGTCTCCGGCGTGGCTTCGCTCTCGGGAAGCTCCCATCCCTTTTTGCGCCGGATCAGCATTGCCGCACCCTCACATCGTTGCGATCCATAATCTGGAGCGGCGACACTCGGCTCCAAGTCACGGTTTCGCGAGCGGCAACTGCGCCTCTCGGGTACTACTGCGCCGCGTCGGCGGTGCGCGAGGCCAGCACTTTTTCCGCCGGCCTTCCGGTCAGCTCCTGCATATGGTCGAAGCGATGGGCAAAGCTGCCGACCCCCATTGTCAGCGAACGCAGCTCGACGATCAGATCATGCAATTCGTTTTGCGGCATATGGGCGCTGACCACATCCCAGCCGGGCCAGCCTTCCTTGGCGTCGTAGCCGAGGATCTGGCCGCGGCGGCCCGAAACCAGCCGCTGAACCCGCGCGGTAAAGGCGTTGGGGACCGAGATCTCGACCGAATCGATCGGTTCGAGCAGGATCGGCTCGCATTTCGGCAGCGCTTCCTGGACCCCCTGCCGGCCCGCGGTATGGAACGCCTGGTCCGAGCTGTCGACAGCGTGGAACTGGCCGGTGATCAGTGTGACCGCGACATCGACGACCGGGAAGCCGAGCGGACCGCGGTGCAACGCCTCGACCACTCCTTCCTCGACCGCCGGGATGTAGTTGCGCGGGATCGCGCCGCCGACGACGCTGTCGGTGAAGGTAAAGCCCGAGCCGCGCGGCAATGCCTTGACCTCGATCGTCACATCGGCGAACTGCCCGTGGCCGCCGCTCTGCCGCTTGAAGCGCGAATGCTGCTGGGTCCCGTGCCGGATCGTCTCCTTATAGGGGACCGCGGCGGGTCGGCCGTTGACCGCGAGGTTGTGGCGGTTGCGCAGGCGGTCCATCGCGATCTGCAGGTGGATATCGCCTTGCCCCCACAGCACCATCTCTTGGGTATCGGCGTTCTGATCGAGTTCGAGGGTCGGATCCTCCTCGACCAGCTTGCCGATGGCGCCGGTCAGTTTGACGTCGTCGGCGCGCTTTTCCGAGGTGATCGCGAGGCCGAAGACCGGCTGCGGCCGCTCGGGCCGCGGCAACGGGTCGGCCTTGCCCGAGGGGGTCAGCACGACGCCGGTCGCGATGTCCTCCATGCGGGTCAGCCCGACCACCTCGCCGGCTTGCGCCGAGGCGAGCTTTTCGTGCTGCCCGCCGGTCACCCGCAACAGCCCGGCGACGCGGGTGCCGTTCAGCACCATGCCCTCGGTGATCGTGCCGCGCCAGACCCGCGACCAGGGACAGCTTGCCGGTATGCGGCAGGTGATAGGTCTTGATCGACCTGCGCCAGCGGCTCGCCCTCGGCGGCGATCCCGAGCCGCGCCGCGGTTTCCTGCGGCGACGGCGTTTCGTGGCGCAGCGCCTTCCACAGCCGGCGGACGCCGTAATCAGCCAGCCCCGAGCCGAGAAACACCGGCACGACCTGCGCCCCTTTGAGGGTCTGGGTCAGATGCCGGTAGATTTCCTCCTTCGGCGGCTCGACCTCTTCGAGCAGCTGTTCGAGCAGCGTATCGTCGAAATCGGCGAGCTTTTCGATCAGACCGGTGCGGGTCTCCCGTTCCTGGTCCCAGAACCCGTCCGGCAACGGGATCAGATCGGACGCCTGGCCCGGCCGGTAGCGGTAGGCGCGCTCGCTGACCAAATCGACATAGCCGGTGATCTCGCTCTCGGCGCCGCGCAACGGCACCTGGCGCAGCACCAGCGGCCGGCTCGACACCGATTGCAACGCCGCCAGCACGTCGCGCACCCGCGCGTTCGCGGTGTCCATCTTGTTGATGAAGATCATGTGCGGGATCGTGTGCTGGTCGAGAAAGCGCAGCAGCGCGCTGATCGTCAGCGCGCGCTCGACCTCGGGCTCGACGACGACGACGGCGACATCGCTGGCCAGCAGCGCCCCCTGCGCCTCGTAGAGCAGCTCGACCGAGCCCGGGCAGTCGAGGATCGTCCACGGGTCGCCGAGAAAGGTGGCGCTGGCGACATTGAGCTCGGTCGACATCTGCCGGGCCCGCGCCTCGGGGGCATGATCGCCGACCGAATTGCCGTCGCGCACGCTGCCGCGCCGGCCGGTCGAGCCGGCTCGCGAACAGCAGGGCTTCGAGCAGGGTCGTCTTGCCCGACAGATAGGGACCGATCAGAGCGGCGCAGCGCGGGGCCGCGGGTGCATTCGCGACGTATTCGCCATGGGCGCCTCCAGCCATCTTGTTGGACGCCCGCGGAGGCCGAGTGACGCGCCCGGCGGCGCCCGGTCTGTCTCGCAGATCTGGCGCGGCCGGCGCCTGTAACGCAATCGAAATCTGGCGGGAGCGCGCTCGCCCCGGCTGGCCGCGAGGCGCGGATTACTGTTCAGCGCGCGGCAGGCGCGGTCGATGCGCGCGCAGGCCTCGCGCAACACCTCGGTCGAGGTCGCGTAGGAGATGCGGAAATGCGGCGACAGGCCGAAAGCCTCGCCGTGCACCACCGCGACCCCGTCTGCCTCCAGCAGATAGCGCACGAAATCCTCGTCGTTGGCGATCGTCTTGCCGTGCGGGGGTGCGCTTGCCGATGACGCCGGCGCAGGACGGGATAGACGTAGAACGCGCCTTCCGGCCGCGGGCAGAACAGGCCCGGGACCCGGTTCAGCAAGTCGACCACGAGGTCGCGCCGCTCCTTGAAGCTCTGATTGTGGACCGGGATGAAATCCTGCGGCCCGTTCAACGCCTCGATCGCCGCCGCCTGGCTGATCGAGCACGGGTTGGCGGTCGAGTTCGACTGGATCGCGCCCATCGCCTTGATCAATGCCTTGGGCCCGCCGCCATAGCCGATGCGCCAGCCGGTCATGCAATAGGCCTTCGACACGCCGTTGACGGTCAGCGTGCGCTCGTAAAGCCGCGGCTCGACCTGGGCGATCGTCGGTACTCGAAATCGTCGTAGACGAGGTGCTCGTACATGTCGTCGGTCATGACCCAGACATGCGGGTGGCGCAGCAGCACGTCGGCGACCGCGCGCAGATCGGCCTCGGTATAGGCCGCGCCGGTCGGGTTCGACGGCGAGTTCAGGATCAGCCATTTGGTCTTGGGCGTGATCGCCGCGTCGAGATCCTCGGGCCGCAGCTTGAAGCCGTTGTTCTGCGGGCACGGCACCGGCACCGGCGTGCCGTCGCACAGCAGCACCATCTCGGGGTACGACACCCAGAACGGCGCCGGGATCACGACCTCGTCGCCGGGGTTGATGCGTCGCGACCATCGCGTTGTACAGCACCTGCTTGCCGCCGGCGCTGATCGTGATCTGCGAGGTCTCGTAATCGAGCCCGTTCTCGCGCTTGAACTTGGCCGCCACCGCGCGCTTCAGCTCGATCGTGCCGTCGAAGGTCGTGTATTTGGTTTCGCCGCGCCGCATCGCCGCGATCGCCGCTTCCTTGATGTTGTCGGGCGTATCGAAATCGGGCTCGCCGACCGACAGGCTGATGATGTCGCGCCCGGCCGCCTTCAATTCGGTGGCGAGCGCGGTGATCGCCATGGTCGGCGATGGCTTTGACGCGCGCAAGACGGTCGGCGAGAAAGGGCATGACAGGCCTAAGGTTGCAAGGAGACAAACGCTTTAGGATACACGCGAAGCCGGCTCGTGTGAAGCCGGTTCCGGCCCACGCGCGTTTCGGTTTCTTCCTAACACGGCAGCCTCGCATCGCCGCTTTCTGACCACTGCCGTCCAGTTCGATGGGGGTCGTACAAAAGAAACTCAATGCACCTCAGGTCATTGTGGCCGGGCTCGACCCGGCCATCCACGCCCTTCCGGGGTTTAGTCGGACAGGTTTCCTAGACGTGGATGCCCGGATCAAGTCCGGGGCAAAGCGTGCTTTAGGTCGCATCGGATGCTGCTGCACCTAATCCCATCATGTCGATGGAGTTAAACCCGACAGCCGTGCCCGCCGACCCGCCTATCGTGCTTGACCTGTTGCTCCCGATCGGTCGGTTCAATACGATCGGCAGCGACTTATAGGGGTGGAGACATGGACAAGTTCAGCTGCACCAGGTCGTTAAGCGAGGAAATCTATTACGCGACGTTAATCGCCGAAAACGCCCAGCAAGCCAAGGAAATGGCCATCGCCGAGGTCAATCAGAAATTCTCGAAAAGCGGCGGCCGCGTCAGAGAATGGAGTGTCAGAGTTCTCGAGTCGGGCGTAGACGGCCCCGCCCGCATCATCGATTGCGGCTACCGCGAGGCGTGAAATCCGCGTTGATTGTCCCATCGTAAGCCGACCGCCCCCGGCTGTCCCCGCGCCGGTGGAAACTGAGGAAACATCGCGGCTCGCGAGGTCGCCCCCTGCTCTGCTTTACGCCCCTAGACCGCGCGGATGTTATTGCGCTGCGGCGCCGGGGCCGGGCTGTGCGGGAAGGCCCCGATCGCGTAATTCCTGCAGCATTGCCTTGTCCTCCTCCGACAGCCCGCGCGCGCCCGGGCACTGAGCCTCGTTGAGGAAAGCGGCGGCAACCTCAGCCTCCTGTGAGGAGTAACCCCCGAAACGAGGAGCAAGCTCCGGGATAAGACGGCGGATTACGTAGGGAGCTCAGTCGGCGGCACAGCCGATCTTTTTCAGCTGTTCGACCAGGCCCTGACAATAGATTTCAGCGGGGGGTGAAGATCCTTCCAAATCGACCCAAGCTTTCGCCGAAGCTCTATCCTCAGTGTACGGCCGTTTCCCGATTCGTTCGGTCTGCTTGAGTGCCTCGTCGCGTCGACGGTCTCCCGTAACCTGCTGCTCGATGGGTGATTTCAGCGCCGCGAAGGATGCGGCTGACCAGTCGCAAGGTGTCTTTGCGTCCAGGGGGCAATCGAGCCCGAAATATATCGGCCCAGTCTCAGGCCTCTCGATGAGCGCGCCCTTCGCGTCATCTGCTGCCGGCGGCTTCGCTCTCCAGACATAGACGTGGCTAAGCGAGGCACCCTGAAGCTGCGCGTAGTCGAGCCAGGCGCCCTGCAGCTGTGCACCAAAAAGCGAGGCGCCCTGCAGCTGCGCGCCACCGAGCGAGGCGCCCTGCAGCTGCGCGAGATCGAGCGAGGCGCCTTGCAGCCTCGCTGCATTGAGGATGGCGCCCTCCAGCTGCGCGCATTTCCCAAATAGGGAGGAGCCGACGCGGCCGCACTCGAACTTCGCCTCGCGCAAGTCGGCGCCCGTGAAATCTGCGCCTGCGAGCTGGGCGCCGGTGGAATCCGCCTTCCTCAAATGGGCATTCACCAGCACGGCCCCTTCGAGCGAGCGGCCACGCAGCGAGACGATATCTGAGGAGATCGCAATCTTGCCTTCGGCATCGAATTTTACACGGTCGCCGACCTCGAAGTTCGGCAACACCAGCACATTAGACCACAGGCTCTGCGGCCTGCCGGTAACGTAATTGACCTTGCCCGCGACCAACAGCTTGTACGGCGAGGTCCATTCCATGGAGCTCAGGGCGTCTATCGTGCGCAGCCTGAAATCTGTAACTGAAGCAAGCAATGCTTCGAAGATACTGCTGATCTCGGGCCCCGGTTTGCCTACAGGTTGCTTTTGAACAGGGCCCGCAACCGGCTGGGTTTCTGGTGCCTTTTGGGCGGCTTGGGTGCCCTGCGTTCCCCACACAGGCCATTTGGTTGGCACGATCGGGACCGAGGGTAGGGCTTCCTCAAGCCGTTCGCCGGGGAAGGTCGCAATCGTGACCACCAGTAGAACCGGCAGAGTGCTCGCTAGGATACACACCTGGACCTTCATTCGTTTGAAGTCGTTCCAGCTGAGGCGTGTGGTCTCACCACGCTCAATCGACGGCCACAAGATCCACAGCAGAACAAGGTCGATGACGACCGCGGTGCGCTGCCACATCGTGATTGGCTCGTTGTGTAGGGGAGGAACTGAAGCTGGAATAAGACCAATAAGGCGATCGGGCCGGCGACGAGACTGATCTGGCCGATCAGCCGCAGCAGAAAGCCGATGATCCCGTTCCGCTCCTCGTGCGGACCGGCAAGGGATTGTACAAAGATGTTGCTCGGCAACTGTCGGCGCAACCGGGTCTGCGCATCCTCGTCGGCGATCTGTGCTTCTAATTCAGCATCAAAGGCGCCAATCTTGCCGGCCAATAATACGAAATGCAGCAGCACATAGGCGTGCACGACAAGAAAGACGAGCGGTCCCAATACGAAGAAAGCCTTGAGCGGCAATTCGACATTCAAGAACGGCAATTTGACGGGGTTTTCGAGGAACAGATCGCGGTGCGTGACTGCGCCGGCGGCAATCGCAAAATAAAACAGAACAAATAGATAGCTAAGCCACAGGCCGGTACTGACGCCCGCGGCATCGACCACAGCGTCACGCAACGCCCCCAGATCCTTCGCCTTGGCGGCGAATGACGTCGGCCTTGGTGTAGGCGGCTCCCGGTTCCGCCTCGTCAACATGCTTCGCTTCCCGCGGCAAACTCGTTTCAATTAACTTTATTCACACCATCGCGCACTTCCTATCCCGTCGCGATGCCGAGGAGCTCGCCGAGCAGCTCGCCGATGCGCTCGGCGGCCTTGAGGCCGTGGCCGGTCAGCACCACGACCGTCGTCTCGCTCGGTGCGATCGTGCCGTCGCGCAATAGCTGGGTCAGTGCGGCGCCGGCGGTGGCCGCGGTGGGCTCGACAAACAGGCCGAGCCGGCCCAGAGCAGCCAGTGCCGGCGCGATCTCGTCTTCGGCGACGGCGACGACGCCGCCCCTCGAGCGGCGCAAAGCCCGCAGCACCTCGGCGGTGCGCACCGGCCGCATCGTGGCGATCCCGTCGGCGATTGTCGGCTGCGCCGGGAACGGCACGAACCCGTCGGCGCCGGCGGCCCAGGCGGCCGCGAATGCCGCGCAATTTGCCGCCTGCACCGCGAAGAGCCGCGGTCGGCCCCCGATCTCGCCGGCCTTCCCGATTTCGCCGGCCTTTTCGAGCTCGTCGAAGCCGCGGTCGAGGCCGAGGATGTTGCTGCCGTAGCCGGTCGGCACCAGGATGTTGTCGGGCACTGCGAAAGCCCAGCTGCTCCCATAACTCAAAGGCCAGGGTCTTGGTGCCCTCGATAAAATAGGGGTGCCAGTTGTGGCTGGCGTAAAAGCTTTCGCCGGCAGCGGCGAGCGCCGCCTCGGTCACCGCCTGGCGGGTGCCCGGGATCGCGCGAACCTCGGCGCCGGAGGCGGCGATCTGCACCAGCTTGGCGCGTGGCGCCGCGGCCGGGACATAAATGCGGCACGGGATGCCGGCCGCCGCCGCATAGGTCGCGATCGAAGAGCCGGCGTTGCCCGAGGAATCCTCGTGGATCGGCCCGACCCCGGCCTCGATCAGATGGTTGATCATGACGGCGGTGCCGCGGTCCTTGAACGACCCGGTCGGCATCTGCGATTCGAGCTTGAACCAGACCGGGACGCCCTGCCAGTCGCGCTGCACCAGCGGGGTCCAGCCCTCGCCGAGCGAAACGCGCGGCGGTCCGCGCAATGCCAATGCCGCGGCGTAGCGCCATAGCGAAGCCTCGCCCAGTGGCGATTTCGCCGCGCGACAGGCCATCTCCGGGCATCAGGTTCAGGTGGCTGCCGCAATCGCACCGCCAGCGCGGCTGGTCGGTAGCCCAGGCCCGTCCGCAGGCCGGGCAATCATAGGTCGGGGTGATCATCACTGCTCTCCAGCACCCAGCAGATCACGACCTCGCCGCGATGAAAAGCGCAAAACCTAGCGGCGGCCCGGCGGCATCAGCCGGCATCACCCGTAGTGCTGAGCGCGACAACCTGACACCAGTCTTACCAGGCGACACGCTCGCCCATTCGGGGTATAGACGCGGCCAGCCTGCGGATAAGACGGTTCGCCGGCGGAACGGCCATAGACCGCAATGAACGGGAGGATGATCGTGACCAGCGGAACTCTTTTGCCGAACCTCGACCGCCGCAGCGTCATCAAGGCGGCGGCTGCGGCCGGCATCGCCCAATTTGCCGCACCTTTCGTCATCACGGCGCGGGCCGCGGACGATGATCAAGTTCGGCCTCGACGATCCGCTGACCGGCACCTATGCCGAGCTCGGCAAGAACGAGCAGATCGGCTGCCAACTGGCGATCGACAGATCAACGCCAAGGGCGGCATCCTCGGCCGCCAGGCCCAGCTGCTGGTCGAGGATTCGACCAGCGCCGATACCGGCATCGCGGTGCAGAAGGCGCGCAAGCTGATCGAGCGCGACAAGGTCGACTTTCTCCTCGGCAACGTCAATTCGGCGATGGCGCTCGCGATCGGCGAGCTGTCGAATCAGGCTGAAGACATTGCACATCGTCACCGGCGGCCATACCGATTCGGTCACCGGCACCGATTGCCATTGGAACGTGTTCCGCGTCTGCAACACGACGCGGATGGAAACCAACGCGGTGTCGAAGACGCTGTTCAGCAAATACGGCAAGAAGTGGTATTTTCTTCACGCCCGACTACGCCTTCGGCCACACCTTGCAGCAGGGCTTCGAGGCCAGCCTCAAGAAGTTCGGCGGCACCGAGGTCGGCGCCTCGCTGACGCCGCTCGGCACCACCGACTATTCGTCCTATCTGATCAAGGCGCAGGCGGCGAATCCCGACGTCATCATCTTTCTGCAGGCGGGCGACGACGCGGTCAACGCGCTGAAGCAGGCGGTCGAGTTCGGCCTCAACAAGCGGTTCCACATCGCCGGCGCGCAGCAGGAGCTCGAAGTGCTCGGAAGGCCTGCCGCCCGACGCGCGCATCGGCACCTGGGTGTTCGAATGGTACTGGGTCCAGCCGAACGTGCCGCACGTCGAGGAATTCGTCGCCGAGATCAGAAAGGTCAACGGCGGCAAGGTGCCGACCGCGCGCCATTGGTTCGGCTATGTCGCGGTCTGGACCTGCGCGCTGGTCGCCAACCAGGAAAAGACGCTCGACGCGGTCAAGCTCGCCAAGGCGCTCGAAGGCTTCAAGCTGCCGCCGGAGATCGCGCTTGATGCCCTACGAGACCTTCTATCGCGCCGGCGACCACCAGCTGATGCCGACGCTCTATGTCGGCCACGCGGTCGAGAAGGGTCCGCGAGCCCGAAGATCTGTTCCATGTCGACCAGCTGGTCAAAGGCGTCGATGCGGCGCTGCCGGTCGCCGAGACCGGCTGCCACCTGCAAATGGCCGGCTCTGACCCCGCCGATGATCCCGGAGAGGCGGCCTCCCGCGCCACCTCGCCGCACCGCACGAGGGCGGCACAGGAGGCGGCTGAGGGCCTCCGGACCGGCTCGTCGACCATGACCCAGCTGATCCTGTTCAACCTGTTCAACGGGCTGATCATCGGCGCGTTCTATGCGCTGATGGCGCTCGGGCTGTCGCTGATCCTGAACCTGACCGGGGTGATCAATTTCGCGCATGGCGGCTTTCTGGCGCTTGGCGCCTATATCGCCTTTACGCTGACCCCCTATCTCGGGTTCTGGGGCGCGCTCGCGGTGGCGCCGGTCCTGACCGCGGCCATCGGCCTTGTGGTCGAGCGCATTCTGATCCGCCGGCTATACGGCCGCGATCCGCTGTACAGCCTGCTGCTGACGTTCGGCCTCGCCTTCATTCTCGAGGACGGCACGCGCTTCATCTGGGGCGCCCCGACCCTGCCTTTCGCGATCCCGGCCTCGCTGTCGACCCCGCTCAGCAGCCAGTTCTTTTTCCTGACCGGCTATCGCCTGTTCATGGTCGTTCTGGTGGTGGCGGCGGTCGTCGCGCTGTTCTTGATCCTGAACCGCACCCGTCTTGGCATGCGCATCCGCGCCGGGACCCTGGATCTCGAAACGGTGTCGGTGCTCGGCGTCAATACCCGCATTCTGCGCAACCTGAATTTCGGCCTCGGCATCTATCTCGCCGGCCTCGCGGGCGTGCTCGCCGCCGGCATGCTCGGGCTGCAGCCGACTATCGGCAGCACGCTGATCATGCCGAGCTTTGTCGCGATCATCATCGGCGGCCTCGGCAGCCTGCCGGGTACTTTGCTCGGCGGCCTCCTGATCGGCGTCGCCTCGGGTATCACCACAGTGTTCTTTCCGTCCGCCTCCGAGGCGGTCATTTATGTGATGATGGCGCTCGTCCTGCTCGTCCGGCCGCGCGGCCTGCTCGGCGAAGAAGGCCGGTTCTAGTGAGCCCGCTCAATCGGCGCAGCGCCGACATCGCGGTCTGGCTGCTGTTGCTGACCATGCCCTTCTGGCTCGATTGGATCGGCGGCTACACGGCGCTGGGAAGCCAGGTGCTGGTGATGGCGCTGGCCGCGATGTCGCTGAATTTTCTGTTGGGGTTTACCGGCGTTCTTTCGTTCGGCCATGCCGCCTATTTCGGCCTCGGCGTTTACGGCGTCGGGCTGACGATCAAGTATTTGGTCCCGAACACGCTCGTCGGCATGGCGGTCGGCGTGAGTGTCGGCACGGTCGCCGCCGCGGTCATCGGCCTGCTGATCGTGCGCCTGCGGGGCATCTATTTCGCGATGGTCACGATCGCCTTTGGTCAGGTGTTCTATTTCATCGCCTTTCGCTGGAACTCGGTCACCGGCGGCGATGACGGGCTTTCGGGATGGCAGCGCATGCCGATCGATCTCGGTTTCGCGAAAGTCGACATTCTCGGCAACGACCGCGCGTTCTACTATTTCGTGCTGATCTTCTTTGCCGTCGCGGTGGCGATCATGGCGGCGCTGCTGCGCTCGCCCTTTGGGCGCACCCTGCTGGCGATCCGCGAGAACGAGCGGCGCGCGCGTTTTCTCGGCATTCCGGTCGACCGGCACATCTGGCTGTCCTGGGTGATCTCGTGCCTGTTTGTCAGCCTTGCCGGCACGCTCTACGCGCTGCTCAATAATTTTGCTGATCCCGCACGATCTGCGCTGGGACCAGTCGGGCGATTTCGTGATCATGGCCGTGCTGGGCGGGATGCGCGCCTTCTGGGGGCCGCTGATCGGCGCCGCGATCTTTGTCGTGCTGCAGGATTACGTTTCGAGCCAGACCGCCAATTGGATGTCGTTCATCGGCCTGTTCTTCGTCGCTCGTCGTGCTGTTCTTTCCGCGCGGCGTGCTCGGCATCATCGGGCGAAAGACCGCGCGGTGAGCCTGCTCGAAGTCGACAATATCTCGCGCCGGTTCGGCAGCCTCGTCGCGGTCGACGGGGTCTCGATGTCGGTCGAGCCCGGAGAGCTGCGCGCCGTGATCGGCCCGAACGGCGCCGGCAAGACCACCTTTTTCAACATGATCAGCGGGTTCCTCGTGCCGGATTCGGGCCATATCCTGTTCGACGGCGAGGATGTTACCAGGCTCCTGCCGGCGCGCCGGGTGTGGCGCGGTATCGCCCGCACCTTTCAGATCACCGAGGTATTCCCCGAGCTGACCGTGCGCGAAAACCTGCGCATCGCGGTCGAGGTGGCGGCCGGCTATCGCCTGCGACCGTGGATCTCGCGCGCGGCACAGGCGGTGGTCAGCGCCCGTGTTACCGATCTTTCCGATAAGGGCGGCCTGGCCGATCGGGAGGACCGGCTGGTCGGTGAGCTGAGCCACGGCGACCAGCGCGCGACCGAAATTATGATGGCGCTCGCCTTGAACCCGCACCTCTTGCTGCTCGACGAGCCGACCGCCGGGATGGGCGACCAGGAAACCTACCATATCACCCAGCTGATCCGCCGATTGCACCGCGAGGAACGGCTGTCGATCGTGCTGATCGAGCATGACATGCGCGTCGTCTTTCACCTCGCTGACCGTATCATGGTTCTGGCCGAGGGCAGGATGCTGGCCGAAGGCACGCCGCAGGAGATCGCCGCGAACGAGGCGGTGCAAGCGGCCTATCTGGGGCAGGCGGCATGAGCGGTCCAGCGCCGGCGCTCGCGGTTGAACAGCTGCACACCTTTTATGGCAAAAGCCATATCCTGCACGGCGTCGGCCTCGAAGTGCGCGAGGGCGAAATCGTAACTCTTCTGGGGCGGAACGGCGCGGGCAAGAGCACGACCTTGCGCAGCCTCGTCGGGCTGACTCCGCCGCGCGAGGGCGCGGTGACGATTTTCGGCCACGCCACCACCGACTGGCCGCCTTACCGCATCGCTGCGCTCGGCGTCGGCTATGTGCCAGAGGGGCGGCGTATCTTTTCCAATCTGACGGTCGACGAGAATTTGCTGGTCCCGCTCGAACGGCCAGGGCCATGGACGATCGCGCGCATCCACGAGCTGTTTCCGCGCCTGGCCGAGCGCCGAGGCAACAAGGGCCGGCAGTTGTCGGGCGGTGAGCAGGAAATGCTGGCGATCGCCCGGGCGCTGATCCTCAATCCCCAGCTTTTGATCCTCGACGAGCCGTCGCAGGGCCTCGCCCCGCTAATCGTGCAGGAAGTGTTCAGGGTGGTGACCGCGGCACGGCAAGAGGGGATCTCGATCCTGCTGGTCGAGCAAAACGTGCGCGCGGCGGTAGAGATCGCCGACCGCGCCTATGTGCTCGACGACGGCCGGGTCGTCTTTTCCGGCGCCGCCGCCGAGTTCGCCAAGGACGAGGAGCGCGTCCGCGCGCTCACCGGGGCCAGCCCCGAAGCCTGGTCCGACGCAGAGACGCATTAGCCCCCATCGCGGTGAGTCGTCGCTTTATTTCGGCTCATCGGCCGAGGGATGGAGCAACTGCTCCCCCTTGACCTTGTAGCCGCCGATCGCGGCTTGGCCTTCGGGCGAGACCAGCCATAGGGCGAAGCGGCGCGCCGGCTGCTGCTTGGCCTCGGGATGGCGCTTCGGATCGAGCAGAATCACGTCGTAGCGGTTCAAGAGCCGCGGGTCGCCTTCGAATAGCACCGCAAGATCGCCCTTGTTGCCGAAGCTGAGCCAGGTGCCGCGATCGCTGATCGTGTAAGCGCCCATCGCTCGGGCGGCATTGAGCGCTGCTCCCATGCCGCCGCCGATGTCGCGGTACCATTCCCCGCCGCCCTCTTTCACCGGATCGATCGCCGCGGCACGCCACAGGCGATGCTCGAGCGCGTCGGTCCCGCTCTTGTCTCCGCGCGAAAAAAAGGAAGCCCGGGCGGCGGCGATCGCTTTCAGCGCCCCAACCGCATCGTGACGGCCAGCGATATGCGCCGGGTCGCTGCGCGGTCCGACAATGATAAAATCATTCCACGCGATCTGCCTGCGGTCGACGCCGTCGCCGGCAGCGATGAATTTTTGCTCGGCCTCGGGATCGTGGACCAGCACCAGATCGGCGTCGCCATGCGCGGCAGTTGCGAGCGCCTGGCCGGTGCCTTGCGCCAACACCCGCACCTCGATGCCGGATTCTTTGGTGAAGATAGGAATGATGTGCCGCAGCAAGCCAGAATTGTCGACCGAGGTTGTGGATGCCAGCAAGATCGACCGCAGGGCGGGCTGGTCGGCAGCATAGCCGGTGCCACCGGCGAGCACCGTCGCCAGCCCCCCGGCGAGGAACGTTCCCTTAATGCTCACTGCCGCGATCTCCTCTTCGTGCTTAACATGAAGATTGTCGCACTGACCGCGACAGTGACACCAATCAAGACGAACCCGAGGCCGAGGGCGAGCGACAAATTTCCCATGCTGGTTTCGAGCACGATCGCCGTCGTCATGGTGCGGGTGTAGCCGGCGATGTTGCCGCCGACGATCAGGATTGCGCCAACCTCCGAAATCGTTCTCCCAAAGCCGGCGAGAAACGCGGTGACGAGGCGGGTGCGCGCCATTGTCAGCAGGTGCGGGGTTGCGCGCAGCGGGGTCGCGCCGTCCACCTCGAATGCCTGGCCGTACTCTGCCCACAGATCCGCGGTCGCCGCATGGACCAGCGCCGCCACGATCGGCAACGCCAGCACGCTTTGCGCCAATACCATTGCAGCCGGCGTAAACAGCAGGCCCAGTGCGCCGAATGGCCCGGCGCGCGATAACAGCAGGTACAGGCCGAGACCGACGACAACCGGAGGCAAGCCCAGCAACGCATGCAGCGCAACGACAATCATTCGCCGCCCGGGCATGCGATAGACGGCGAGCCCCGCGCCTAGCGCCGTGCCGAACACTCCGGCCAAAATTGCAGCGGTAACGCTGACAGCAAGTGACAAGGCGACGATGCCGCCGAGCCCCTGCCTGTCAAACCCCGTCCACAGATCCGTCAGGGCCATCGTGGCGGTCCCGTCCCGTTAAAAATCAACCGGCGACACTGTCGGCGGCTACGCGACGTGTCTAGTCGCGGCCCGATGGGCGGTCGCGCGAGACAGGGCGAGGTGCTAGCCTTTGGCATCGATCGGATAGCGGAGATGGAGATGGACATCGAACCGACACAGGCGGAACCGTTTGCAGCGCCGGTCGTCGACAGTCTCTCAGTCCGGGTGCTGGTCGACTCGGCTTACGACCGATTTATCAGCGACGCCACCCACCCGGTGGTCAGGATCGAGCATGTCCGGCATATCCCGGGGCACGAGCGCTCGACCTTCGCCGGCGAGTGGGGATTGTCATTGCATCTCGAATCCGCGCAGGCCGGTGGCAAATCTCAGTATCTGCTCGATTTCGGGTACACGCCCGAAGTCCTGATACGCAATTTCGATCTGCTCGACCTCGATCCCCCGCGGATCGACGGGCTGATCCTAAGTCACGGACATCGCGACCATTACGGCGGGCTGGAAGGGTTCATAGCCCACAATCGCAGCCGCATGCCGTCCGATCTCCATCTATTCGCTGGCGGTGAGAACGCCTTTGCCGAAAAGTGGATTAAGCGGCGCAATGCCGATCCGGTGTCATGGGGCAGGCTCGACCGCGGCGCGATCGAAGCGGAGCATGTCGCCACAGTGTGCTGCGACCGGGCTCAAGCGCTGGCGGGGCCGTTTACGACCGGGCCAATCCCCCGCAATTCGTTCGAGCGGATATTGGACAGCACCCTGGTCGAGCCCGTTCCGGCCGCCACTCTCGACCACTTCACCGAATCCGAACGCCAAGGTCGCCTCGTCCCCGACGAGCATCCGGACGAGCACGCCACCTGTTATGTCGTGCAAGGGCGCGGGCTGGTCGTCATCTCGTCATGCGGGCATATCGGTCTGATCAACACGGTCAAGGCCGCGATGGCGGTGTCCGGGGTGGGCAAACTGCACGCGGTGCTTGGTGGCTTCCACCTCGGCCCGGCGCCGATGGATTACGTCGAACACACCGTCGCCGAACTCAAAAGCCTGTCGCCCGACGTCGTCGTGCCAATGCATTGTAGCGGCGGCAAATGTATCGCCGCAATGCAGCGCGAAATGCCCCACCGTCTGGTGACCACTAATATCGGGAGCCGCTTCACCTTCGGCGTGTGAGTCTAGGCCCACAGCCCCCACATCGCAGGTCTTGCCACGCCTGATAGAAATTGCCACTTTCTGTCAGGAGTGGCACATAGAGGCATTTGCCATGTTTAGTACAGCATGCCTCGTTGATGAGAGTTTGGAATGAGCAGCGCTCGAGCGAAGATCGGGCCGGGGGGCCGTCTAGTGATCCCCGTAGCGCAGCGGCGGGAACTCGGCCTCGAAGTGGGCGACCAGGTAGTGATCCGGGTGGAGGACCAGGAGCTGCGCGTCTCGAGCCTCAGTCATCGCATCGAGCGGGTGCAGGCACTGGTGCGCCGACACAACCGCACGGGCGAAATGCTTTCCGAAAGCCTGATCCGCGACCGCCGAGCGGAAGCTGCAAAGGACTGATGTGGTTCTCGACGCCTCTGCACTGCTTGCATTGATCAATGCCGAACCAGGCGGCGATGTGGTCGCCGCCGCACTCCCCGAAGCCTCGATCAGCGTGATCAACCTGACGGAAGTCGTCACCAAAATGATCGATATCGGGATTTCGCGACGAGATGCCTGGGCCGAAGCCGCGGATCTGGTGCCGGTCATCGTCGATTTCGACGCCGAACTCGGACGCCGGACGGCCGGTCTGCGAGCATCGACGCGCTCGCTTGGCCTATCCTTGGGCGATCGGGCCTGTTTGGCTCTCGCCGAGCACCTGCACGTGCCGGCGCTGACGGCCGATCAAACCTGGCGAAACCTGGCGATCGGCATCGAAATTCGATTGATCCGTTGAGCAAGCAACCTGTGGCAGCGCGAGCCTATTCGGCAGCGCAATCGCCGCGGAACCGGGGCGCGACCTCGGTCATGAACAGGCGCAGGCTGTTCGCGGCCGCTTCGTGCGCCATCGGCCCGAGCCGGAAGGTCGCGATCACGCCACCGACCCCGAGATCGTCGATTTCGGCGATCGCTTCGGCGACGCGCCGCGGCGACCCGCAGATAAAGCCGTGGTCGACGCTGGCGCGCGCTGACGGCAGATCGCTCGCCGGTACCTCGATCCGCCTCCCGGTTTCGCGGTAGATCCGGTTGCGCAATTCGGCCCTCGCTTCGACCATCGCCTGGAACGCCGGAATGCCGATCCGTTTGGCCTCGGCGTCGGTGTGGGCGACGAACACGTTGCGCCACACCCAGCAGTCGCCGAGGTTGCGGGCGATGCTTTCGTGGTCAAAGCCGGCCTCGGCCATTGCCTCGAGGTAAAGCTCGAACCGCCGGCGCGTCGTTACGGACGACTGCACGTTCATCAAGAACGGCCTTCCCTGGCGCGCCAGTTCCAGCATCGACGCTTCGCCCGAGGCGGCGCGGATTAGCGGCGGGTGCGGCTTTGTATAGGGGCGCGGGCGCAGCATCGGCACCTGGAGATTCCAGAACCGGCCGTGATGCCGGAATTCGCCTTCGGTCCATGACCGGACCATGATCTGCTCGGCTTCGTTGAGCCGCGCCTGGGCCTCGTGGTGATCGATGCCAAAGCCCTGGTAGTCATAAATGTTGTAGGATGAGCCGCGGCCCAACCCGACGATCAGCCGGCCTTTGGTGATGTTGTCGAGTACCGCGAGCTGCTCGGCGAGGCGGATCGGGTGGTGCAGGGCCATCTGCAATACCGCAAAGCCGATCTTGCTGCGCCGCGTCGAGGCCGCCAGCGCGCCGGCAAAGCTGATCGGATCGGCATAGGCACAGATGCCGTCGAAATGATGCTCGGCGAGCCAGATCGTATCGACGCCGAGCTTGTCGGAAAGCCAGGCCTCGCGCAAGGTCTCGTCGATCACGACCCCGTCGCGCTCGGGATCGCGGCTGTCGGGGAACAGAAAATTGCCGAATTTCACCCCACTTTCCCTCCGCCGTCGACGCGATCGCCCGCATCACCGACCGGTTCGCGCAGGTGCGTCAAGCGACCTTTCATGCCGGATCGCCAGCGTAGCTCGTCAGATCGATGAATTCCAGCACAGTGCCGTCGGGATCGTGGAAATAGGCGCGCGGGCCGTTGACCACGCCGCCCTGCCGATCCTCTTCAAAGGTGATCTCGACGCCATGCGCCCGCAAATGGTCGAGTGCGGCGGGGTATTCGTCATGCGCGACGGCAAAGGAATGGTGCACGCCGCCATGGTCGTCGAGCTTGGGGTTGATCGGCGGCTCGCGCTTGACCAGGATCAGACAGGTCCCGGCCGCGTCGAGGAAAGCCATATGCCCGCCCGGCACCGTCGACAAATGCCGGCAGCCGACAATCTCGGTATAAAATCGCGTGCTGTTGGCGACGTCGCTAACCGGTATGCTGAAATGGGCGACGGATTTGATCGCGATCATCCGGGTCCTCCGTGTGTGGCGGTGCGTTTTCCGTTAGGTTGACACCTGCTCCAATACCACGCCGGCCTGCTTGATCCCGAAAGTGCGAATCAATATCGCCGGCAATAACGCGCCGGGGATCAAGATCCACAATATCCAGCCGAGATGGTTTGGGCCCAGCACATAAAGCGGTCCGAGCAAAGTGACCCCGGCCCAGGCTCCGAGATGGCCAAGCCCGTCGGTCCAGGCGAAGGCCGTCGCGCGGATGCGGGTCGGATAGGAGACCGCGGTGTAGTTGTACAGATTGAACAGCCACAACCCCGTCCCGATGCGGGCGAACATCAGGAAAACAGCGATGACCGGCAGAGCCGGGACCGAGTAAATGACGATCCACGATAATATGAACAGGCCTGCCATGGTGAACATCACATCACGGCGCTCGATCCGATCGCCGGCTCGGGCAAGTCCGCATGGCCGGCGCGGCGGCAGCGCTGTTCGAGCCGAGCCATCTCCCGCTCTGCCGCCTCGTGGCGCCCTTTCGCCTCGAGCCAGCGCGGCGATTCCGGCAATAGCCAGAGCAGCAATGGCAAAAAAATGCCGATCAGTATGGCTGCGCTCACCCATAGATAGATCTGCCAATGACTCGGAATCAATCATAAAGCGAGCAGATTGACCGAGACAGCCACCAGCGCGGTGAGGCTCTGCGAGGCCAGCAGCACCCGGTTGCGGATAACTGTCGAGGTCATTTCGGAGAGGTACACAGCGTGCGTGGCGATGATGCCGCCGGCGCCGAGGGTGCTGATGATCGAGAGGAAGACCATGCCCCAGAAATTGGTGACGAAGACGAATGGCCAGATACAAATGCCTCCCAGCAACGTTGCCAGCAGAACCGCCGGCCGACGTCCGTGGCGATCGGCGACCCAGCTCATCAGAAATACACCTAGCAGGATGCCCAATCCGACCTGCAAGGCCTGGATCACCGAATACTGGAAAACCGTGATGATGTGGTTCGGGCGCCAGACAAAAGGATAAAGGCGGGCGGCGATGCCGTCGGTGTCGAAAATAATGAAACCCCAGGTGACCTGCACCAGGATGGCCAGCTGCCATTGCACACGGGTCAGCGGCAATCGGTCGATGCGCGCCGCGATATCACCGCGAATTGCATTCGTTCGCGCCGGCTCCGGTGATGCGACGTCCGCGACATCCGTCTTTGCCATTCGCTTCCCCCTTCCAATGCCGTACCAGGTTTGTGGTTCGCGGCGCTTTTTCGCCCTCCGAGTCCGCCTCGCGCTCGATCGGCGTGATCAGCACGTTATCGACACCATGGGCGGACCCGGTCGATCGATCCAATTTTTCGTCGCGCTGGGAACCGTCCATTACTGCCTTTTCAAACCAATGGTGGGCATAGGGCTCATCGTTGAACCGGGCGACTGCCTTATAGCCGCTGGTCCGGTACAGGTTCTGCGCTTCCTTCAGCGCCTTGTTCGTGTCGAGCCTGAGTACGCCAAGTCCGAATTCCAGCGCATGTTCCTCCAGCGACATGAGTATGCGACGGCCGATGCCGAGACCGCGCGCGGAAGCAGCGACCCACATGCGCTTTATTTCCCCGATCTCGGCATCCTTTACCTTCAACGCACCGCAGCCGATCGGCGCCCCGTCGAGGTACGCGACGATAAAGCAGCCCGTCGGCGGGATCAGTTTGTCCGGCCCGAGCGGAAGGGCCGTCGCGGGATCGTACCCTCCCTCGAACCGCTGCGCGAGTTCCTGGTAATAGGTTTCCAAACACCAGAGAGCCGCAGCGCTATCTGGATTCTCCACTTTTATGTTCACCGCAGCCGCGCGCATCAACCTTTCGACTTCGGCCATGGCGGCGACCAGACGATCGCGCTGACTGCTGCTCAGAGGCAGCAGCAAGGATTGCGCAAAACCATCCGAGCGGCGCCGGTACTCTTCCAATTCAGCGACGCCCTTTCGCGTGGGCTCGACATATCGACCGCGGCCGTCGCCGGCCCCCCGTCGCGTGCGAACCAACCCCTGTCGTTCGAGCGATCGCAGCAGGCGGCTCAGATAGCCGGAATTGAGCGCCAGCTTTTCGCGAAGCATGCTGACGTCGCGGCCGTCCGGACCGATTTCGTAAAGTAGACGCGCCTCACCCAGCGGACGGCCGAGATCGAGAAAGCTGCTGTTCAGCGCACCGATCCGCTGCGTGACCGTGCGATTGAAGCTGCGTACGCAGCGGATGTGATCTGTCTCCATACCTGACTTTAGTCAGATAATATCCGCAAGACAAGATCGCTTAACCCTCACCCGCGCCGGCGAAATAGAGCTTCGAGTCGGCGGCGCGGATATGGGCTTCGGGGAGGCCCAGCTCGCGGCGCACGATGTTGGTGCCTTGGACCAGCGAGACGCATTTGTAATAGGCGATGCGACGCGACAGCCCCTCGCGGCCAAAGCCGCAATCGGTGGTGATCACCAGCCGCTCGGGCGGGATGTATTCGAGCGCCTTGCGGATTAGCCCGGCGACGTGCTCGGGCGGCTCGACGATCGTGTTGCAATGGTTGACGACGCCGATGCCGATCTTCTTGTCGGTCTGGTATTTGGCGAAAAGCGGCAAATCCTTGCCTTCGCTACTGGCGCATTCGAAGGTGATCACGTCGGCGTTCAACTGCAGCAGATGGGGCAGCGCGCGCTCGTAGCTCGGCACCTCCCAATAAACCCGCTGCTGATTGGGATTGCCCCAGCAGGTGTGCGCCCAGATCTCGGCTTCGACCCCGACGAGCTGGCGGTTGAATACCTCGGTCTGGAATTCGAGGTCCGCTTCGGTACAGTCGGGACGCGTCGTCAACCCGTGCTGGCGCGGCTCCTCGACCTGGATCAGCGGACAGCCGGCTTCCGCCAAGGCGCGGAATTCAGCGTTCATGATGTCGCAGAGATCGAGCACCATCGCCTTGTCGTCGGGGTAGTGCTGGTTCCACAGCATGCTGGCCAAGGCCGGCGCGCAGATCGCGCCGAACTTGACCGGGCGGTCGCTGAGCCGCTGGGCGATCTGCCACAGCGCGGCGTATTCGAGCGGGCCGCGGGAGAGCTTTTCGGTGACGATCGCCGGCTGATAGGCTTCCTGCACCTCCCACAGGATGTGACCCGGCCCGAGCCCATGCCGGCCCATCCAGCCCTGCGAGGTGCTGCGATGGCCGTGGATGCCGCCCAGCCGCTCGATCGGATAGAAGAACCACGACTTGCCGCCGACCGCGAGGTCGAAGCGGCTGTCGCCGTCGGTGACGATGTCGAGCCCCGCCGCCTCCTGCGCATTGATGACCGCGGCGACGGCGTCGAGATACTGCTCGCGAAACAGCGAGTCGCCGAGTGCGGCCTTGAACGACCGTCCCTGCAGGCTCGCATCGAACCACAACGGCCGCGGATACGACCCGGTGATCGCCGTCGGCATGATCATGTCGCGCGTGGTGGTCAGCATGGCTCGACCCTCATCGTTAAACCGGCTTAACTTCAATGGAAGCCATTGTGGCTCCATTGTCCCGTCGGAAGCGGCACCGCTTCACCATCTATGTGTGTTCCATGTATGATTTTTCCTCGACGATAGCCGAGCCCGCGAGCTCACTGAGCTGACGCTTGACAGCACTCCGTCGGTCGTTGGTCAGGTAGACGCGGCGAGCGAGCCCAATGAACTTGGCGCCAAAATCGTTGGTGCGCTCGCAATCGCGGATTTGATCCTCGATCTCCCACAGCGCTTCGTTGATCCGGCGCAGTTCCGCCTTCAGTTCACCGGCTCGTGGCGGCAGAACGCAAAAACGAGCGAGAGCGGTCGCGAGCAGCTCGAGTTCTACGTGGACGTTGACGAGCTTCCCGGGATCGTCGATGCGTTCGCTCTTGATCTCCAGAATCGTGATCTTGTCGACGAGCTCGCCAAAGGAAATGGGGACGAGCGCCGTACCCGGTGGAACCGCCTGGGTCGGATCGAGGTCGCCGGCGCGTTGCTGAGGTAAGAGATCCCCAGGATTGGTCTTGGCAGCAGCAGCGCGGGCGAGTTCACCGGCGATCCGTTCAAAGACCTCACCCCAATCGTCGCGCCGCGCCTGGCGGAACAGTCGCGCGGTCGGATACCAGGGGGTGTCTTCCCGGTCCATCATCCACCGCCAGTCGGGCACGTGTTTGAGAACAATCCACACGGGGCGTCCGAGTGCCCCGGCGAGATGGGCCGCCGCCGTATCGCTGGAGATCACAAGATCCAGGTTCATCATGACCGCCGCGCAGTCTACGAATGCATTGTCGCCGGCATCGAATTCCGCGCCGAGAGTTTCCACGCTCATACCGGGCGGAAGATGGGCCAACTGCCGGACGCCGTCGTGTTTCTGCAGGCTGATCAGGGTAAGGCCGGGGATGTGGCACAGCGAAGCAAAGGAACGAAGCGGGATTGAGCGGCCGAAGTCGACATCTGCCGTGGATTTGCCCTGCCACACGATTCCGACTCGAAATTGACCGGCGGGCAGTCGCTTGGCCCAAGCCTCCACACGAGCCGGCTCGGCAAACAGATAGGGAAGATTTCCCGGCATGGTTTCAGGAGGCGTTCCTAGAACATGGGGCAAACTCATCAATGGCAGTTCGGCATCATGCTCTGGCGGGGTCGCCCCGTTGCGGATCACTTTCACGCCCTCGAGGCTGCCCAGCAAACCTCCGAGAGATTGCTGAACCTCCAGCAGCACCTCTCCCCCCCTTGCCGCGACAGAGCACGCAAATCGGGAAAATTGGATCGTATCTCCCATACCTTGTTCAGAATAGAACAACAGACGCTTGGCACTTGTGTCGCCTCCGGTCCACTCGGGCCCGGATAAAGGGCGGGTAGTCCCGCTGTCGATCTTCCGCCGCCATTCGTATCCTTGCCAGCCCTCGGCAAAGCGGCCGGTCTGCAGCAGCACGAATGCCCTGTTTACGTGACAGGCTGCGTAGTCCGGCCGAATGGCGAGCGCCCGCTCGTAGCTCTCCAGCGCCTCGTCGAAGCGCACGAGCTCGTGAAGGGTGTTGCCGCGGTTGTTGTGAGCCTCGGCATAATCCGCCCTGATTTCGAGCGCCCGCTCGTAGCTCTCTAGCGCCTCGTCGAAACGCCCGAGCTTCTGAAGGGTGTTGCCGCGGTTATTGAAGGCCTCGGCATAGCCCGGCCTGATTTCGAGCGCCCGCTCGAAACTGTCCAGGGCCTCGTCAAAGCGCGCGAGCTCCTGAAGGGTGTTGCCGCGGTTGTTGTGAGCCTCGGCATATTTCGGCCTGATTTCGAGCGCCCGCTCGAAACTGTCCAGGGCCTCGTCGAAGCGCGCGAGCTCCTGAAGGGTGTTGCCGCGGTTATTGTGGGCCTCGGCATAGTCCGGCCTGATGGCGAGCGCGCGCTCGTAGCTCTCCAGTGCCTCGTCGAAGCGCGCGAGCTCCTGAAGGGTAACACCGCGGTTGTTGAGGGTCTCGGGATAGTTCGGCCTGATTTCGAGCGCGCGCTCGTAGCTCTCCAGTGCCTCGTCGACGCGCTTGAGCTCCTGAAGGGTGTTGCCGCGGTTGTTGTGGGCCTCCGCATAGTCTGGCCTGATTTCGAGCGCACGCTCGTAGCTCTCCAGCGCCTCGTCGAAGCGCTTGAGCTCCTGAAGGGTAACAGCGCGGTTGTTGAGGGTATCGGCGTAGTCCGGTTTGATCTCGATCGCCCGCCGGAAACTCTCCAGCGCCTCGTCGAAACGCTTGAGGTAGTGCAGAGCATTGCCGCGATTGTTGAAGGCCTCGGCATAATCCGCCCTGATTTCGAGCGCCCGCTCGTAGCTCTCTAGCGCCTCGTCGAAACGCCCGAGCTTCTGAAGGGTGTTGCCGCGGTTGTTGAGAGCCTCTGCGAACTTCGGCCTAATGTCGAGCGCTCGGTTGTAGCTATCGAGAGCCGCATTATTCTTACCAAGTTCCGATTGTGTTAGAGCCAGGAGATGGAGTGCGTCAAGAAATTCCCGGTTTACCGCAAGAATGCCGGTACACAGGCGCTCGGCTTCCGAAAAGTCTCCATTGTCGTAGGCTCCGAAGGCTTTCTTCAGAGTTCCCGGTAGACTCGACATGATATCAGGCACTTGAGCTTCCACCGCAGTATCGAAAGGAGTCTACACAGCCACATCCTAAAGTACAAAAAATGGAGAGATCGCGGCGACCCTGACCGCCCTTGCGGCTCGCTCCAACCACAACGGCCGCGGATACGACCCAGCGATCGCCGTTGGCATGATCCGGTCGCGGGTGGTGGTACGCATCGCCGGATTCCTTCTCCTCGTCAGCTTCACGAAAGCGGGTATCCAACTCAGGCGCATACCCTCGGCCCTGGACTCCCGCCGGCGCGGGAGTGACGATAAATTAGAAATTAGCGCATGTCTGCGGGCACAGGATGTTGTCGCGACCCGTTTGACCGGTACTGCGCTTCACCAACCGACTGAATGAGGGAGGCTCGGCATATGAAGGATTTCGCGGGAAGGATCGCGGTCGTTACCGGCGGCGGCTCGGGGATGGGGCGAGAACTGGTCCGGCAGCTGGCCGCCGAAGCCTGCAATGTCGCGATGTGCGACGTGTCTCCGGCGGGGATCGCGGAAACCCAGCGCCTATGCGAAGCGGCGGGATTGCCGCAGGGCCTGCGCGTGACTACGCACATCGCCGACGTCTCCGACGCGGCGCAGGTGGAGCGGTTTCGCGACGAGGTCGCCGAACGCCACGACGCAGACAGGATCCATCTGTTGTTCAACAACGCCGGCATCGGCGGCGGCGGCAGCATGATCGCCCACGCTAGCGAGGAGTGGGAACGGACGTTCAACATCTGCTGGGGCGGGGTCTACAACTGCACCCGAGCCTTTTTGCCGATGCTGCAAAAGGCCGATGAGGGCCACATCGTCAATACCAGCAGCGTCAACGGCTTTTGGGCGTCGGTCGGACCACAGGTACCGCACACCGCCTATAGCGCTGCGAAATTCGCAGTCAAGGGCTTTACCGAAGCGCTGATCGCCGATCTCAAGATCAACGCGCCGCACATCAAATGCTCGGTCGTGATGCCCGGCCATATCGGCACGTCGATCCCGCTCAACTCGCGCAAGATCCAAAGCGGCAACCTGTCGAACGAGATGAATGCGCGGCAGATCGAGCAAGCCCGGGCGCGCATCGCGTCGATGGGCAGAGACGCATCCAAGCTCGCGGACGAAGACATTCAGAAACTGGTGGCCGAGCGCGAACGCCGGTTTCGCGAGGACGCGCCGACCACCGCTGCCGAGGCGGCAACCATTATTCTCGACGGGGTCAAGGCCGATCGCTGGCGCATCCTAGTCGGCCCGGACGCCGAGATCATCGACGAGATGGTCCGCGCCTCACCGGAACGGGCTTACGACACCGATTTTTTCGAGGAGTTCGCGACCAAGGCCGGCTGGCGCCTCCCGACGTGATGGTAGCTGGGCGAAGCAACAACCGGATCGGCCAACTGCGCTTGTCTCGCGCCGAGGATCAAATCACATTAATGATCTGCTGAGTAGTGGCGGTTGCCAGCAGATGCTGCTGATCGCTGCGTCGACGGCGATCAGCGTGTCGTTTCGCGTAGTGCCTCTACGGGGAGGAGGTCGAGGATGAGCAACACATTATTGACGAGGCGCAGCGTTCTGAAGGCGGTGGCCTCGGCGACGCTTGCCGCCGCGCCGCTAGCGCATCGCGCCAATGCCGCCGTCAATTTCTCCGCCGGCCTCGCGAACATCATGTTCGACAGTATGGGTGCCCAGGTTCAGGTGCAGGACCAGACTGGCGATCGGTTGACTACCTGGACGAATGCGTTGGCGAGACATTATCTGGTCAACTACACCGACTTCACACAGCCGATCGCGCCACAGCTCCAGGGTAACGGGAGCACTTCCTTGCAGGATGTTTTCATCGTTACCACGCATCAATATACCAAAGTGCCGCGAGACAGCACGCCGCCGCCGATTAGGAAAAACCCGATTCCGGCAGACTACCCTTTCGGGTATTCAAGTAGCGACCTTGGCGGAATCTTACAGTGGGTCGAAGCCGGAGGCGGCCTGTTGCTGTTCGTCAATCACAGCGACTTCCCGAGCGAGGGACCCAACCCCAATTGGCCAATCTACGACATCCAACTGGCGGCAGCGCTCGGCATCACCACGGTCTTCGCGGCTATCGGGCTTACCGGATATACGATGACGCCCAATCAGGCAGCGCCCAGCCAGATCATAAGAAATGTCGCCAGCGTCCAGGCGCTCGATTTCAGGCGGGATCGTGGTGAACGGCGTGCCGAACATCACCACCAGCACCGTCATCGTCCCCTTGCCAGAGGGTTGGACGGACTCGGGGCCGCTGAAATACCAAGACCAGAATCCCGATCTCGCTTTTGCGGTCCTATACACGGTCGGCGCCGGGAACGTTATCGTTATCGGCCATTCGGGCATCACCGGAAACGCGGGCACCGACTGGCCGTCGCAGGGACAGATCGACGCGGCCGACAATTTCCAGTTTCTGATGAATTGCGTCGCCTATCTCGCCGCCGGAGCGCGGAAGGCGGGATGAGAAGACAGCAGAAGAAGCGGCTATTCTGGAAGCGTAACGTGGACCGGCGGCAAGGCGCCCAGCCGCGCGGCTGTGGGGTCGCCGGCCTACGCCGCGACGCCTCAGGCCTGCTACCCGCCTTGGATCTTCGGGATGAAGGAAACCTCGGCGGTCTGAGGAAAGGGCTTTAAAATGGATAAGGTGCAATCGCTTGCGGTTACCGCAGTCCTGTTGTTTTCAATGCAATCGGCACTGGCCGGCGAAGGCACCCCGCCGTTTGCGAAGCCAAACTTCTATGCGTTCTCAGAGCCGAATGACAGCGATTTCAGCGACTACCGGCCAGTCCTCAATGCCGACGCGACTGCGCTGATCTTCGAACGGACCTTCACTGACAACCCGAATTTCACTCAATTGTACATCGCCAATCTGACCACCAATCCGGCACAGGTGCAACCGCTCGTCGGCTTGTCGTCTCTGCGCGCCGATTGGTGCTGGAACCGGTCGAACGGCGGCCTGACCACCGGCCCGGTCGCTTTCAGCAATGACGACGGCGTCTATGTGTTGAGCGGCACGAACCTGACGCCGCTGCCGAGCACGGCCGGCATGGTTTATCCGGCATGGTATCCGAATTGCCGGTATCTGGCGGTTGACGTCGGCCAGAACCCGCAAGTGCGCAGCGAACATGTGACGGCGCTGATTGATGCCGTCACGGGTGTGGTCGTCGCCGCACCGCTGGCCAATAATAAGATCTGGGCCGGGTTTCCCAGCGTCAACCAGGCCAATCCGAGTCTTGTGGCATTCGCCGGCCAGTTTATCGGCAATTCAAATTATTATAACCAGGACATCAACTATGCGTGGGTGACCGACCGGTCGCGCCTTCCGCCGATCGTCGTACCATTGGACCGCATGGCGCCGGGGGGCCCCGGCTTCCTGCAGCAGTTCCAGGCGCGCGCCGGATGGTGGTCGCCAGACGGCAAATGGTTCGCGTTTGAATTGAACCGCAGCTGCGACGAGATCGATGGCCTCACTTATGCGATCTTCATCCAGCCCGCAAATGGCGCGCAGCCGGCGATGCAAGTGACGAGCTGCGATTGGAACGCGAACCATCCGAAATGGTTCCCGCCGGGATCGACCGGCGGCAAGACGATGTTGATTGCGGCAATCGCCGAGCCGGCGCAGTCATCTGGCGAGTCTCCCCCTACCATATCGCCACCCTCGACGTGACCGCCTTTGTCGACGAGACCCCGGGGCGTTAGGGCTCGTCCTAACAGGATTGCGGGCCATACGCAGTCAGCATTGCGTCTCGCCAACCGCGTCCGCCGTCTTGAGGAGCAGGGCGACGAGTTGAGGTCGTGACAACCCTCTTCGCGCCCAAAGCCGCGTTAGCGCGCGTGCCTATCCGTCAGTCGGATTGAGATCCGCCCTACATACACCCTATGGATCAGCTCAGTTCAGCGGCGAGCCCTGGATCGTGATGCGATGCAGCAGGCGGCGTTCGCCGTGATAGTCGTTGACCGCAAAGTGCCAAGTCGAGCGGTTATCCCACAAGGCCAACGAGCCCTCCCGCCAATGAAAGCGGCAGGTGAATTCTGGGCGCGTGGCGTGGCGATATAGGTATTCGAGCAACGGGCGTGATTCCTCCTCGGTCCAGCCTTCGAACCGCAGGGTGAAGCCAGGGTTGACGTAGAGCGCCTTGCGGCCGGTCTGGGGATGGCGGATGACCGCGCGGTGGACTGCGTCCTGTGTTGCCAGTTCGGGATTGCCAATCCGGCCGACGAGGTCGCCGCGGCGTGCATGGGCCTCGGGGCCAAACACGTGACGGCTCGAATGACACGCGCGCAGCCCCTCGAGCGTCGCCTTGAGCCCCTCGGACAGCGCGTCATAGGCCGCGTACATGCCGGCGAACAATGTGTCACCGCCGGTCTGCGGCACCTCGCGGGCATAGAGCATCGAACCCAGCGCCGGCACCTGGTCGTAGCTGTGATCGGTGTGCCACCCGCCACCGATATTTCGAGTCTGCTCGGGCTCCTTACGGACCTCGGCGATCATCGGATAGCCGGGAACGGCCGCGAAAAAGCGGTTGATGTCAATGGGCGCGAAGCGCTCGGCAAAGGCGAGGTGCTGCTCCGGCGTCAGGTGCTGATCGCGAAAAAACACGACGCCGTACTCGCCAAAGGCGCGGCGGATCTCGGCGAAAGTCTCGTCCGCAACCGGGGCCGCCAGATCGACGCCGGCGACCTCGGCTCCGAGCCAGGTCGAGAGCGGCTCCACCCGGATGTGCTGGTAATTCATCTACCTTCCCCCGAAAACCTAGTCGAACGTCAGCACCGTCCTTGCGACTTCGCCGGCTTTCATCGCGCGGAAGGCTTCGTTGATGTCGCCGAGACGGCCGCGCTTGGTGACCATGCCGTCGAGGTCGAGCCGGCCCTGGCGGTAGAAATCGAGATAAAGCAGGATGTCGGTGCGGAAGCGGTTCGAGCCCATGCGCGAGGTCTGCACCTTGCATTCGGGGCGGATCGCCATCCATGGGAACTCGATCATCGCATCCGGCGGCAACACCCCGACGATCGTCGCGGTGCCGCGGATCGCCAGGCTCTCGATCGCCTGCCGCACCAGCTTGGCGTTGCCGACCGCCTCAAAGGCGTGATCGACGCCGAGCCCGCCGGTCAACTCCCGCACCCGTTTGACCGGGTCGTCCTCGGCGCTGTTGACGAAATGCGTCGCCCCGGCCCGGGTCGCCATCTCGCGCTTTGTCTCGAACTGGTCGACAGCGATGATCTGGCGGGCGCCGCCGATGCGGGCGCCCTGGACGATCGACAATCCGACCCCGCCACAGCCGAAGACCGCAACCGTTTGCCCCGCCTCAAGCCCCGAGCTGCGCAAGGCTGCGCCGACTCCGGTCAATACCCCACAGCCGACCAATGCGGCCTTGTCGAGAGGCAATCCGGGATCGATCCTGACGATCGAATTTTCGTGCAGCAGCATCTTTTCGGCATAGCTCGAAATGCCGATAAACTGGCGGAACGGCTCGCCATTCTGCGACAGCCGCGGCGCGGCGCTCTCGGGCCGGGTGACGATGCCGCCAGTGCAAAGATTGGGATGGCCGGAGAGGCATTGCGGACAACTGCCGCAAAAACCCGAGAGACAGGCGACGACGTGGTCGCCCGGCTTGACCGTCGTCACCTCGGCCCCGACCCCCTCGACGACGCCGGCGCCCTCGTGCCCAAGCACGATCGGCCGGTCGAGCGGAAAGCGGCCGATCCCGTCGACGACGTGCAGATCGCTGTGGCACACGCCGGTCGCGACGGTGCGCACCAGCACCTCGCGCCCCCACGGCTTGTCGACCTCGACCTGCTCGATCGTCAGCGGCGCCTGCACCTTGCGAAAAACAGCGGCGTTGATCTCCATCGGCCTACCCCCTTATCGCATCGATCTCACGGCGACAGCTTGCGACGAACCCGACCGGGATCACCGCGACAAGCGCCAGCCGGACCCGGCTTGCTGGACCCGGGGGCGCCGCGGCGGTGCGCACCACAACCGCGGCGGCCGCGGGAAGTTATTATTCGGCGGCGGCTCTCTCGCTCGGCACGGCCTTTGCGACGCTGGCGAGCATCGCTGCGGCATTGCGCTGCAGGATCTGCTCGCGCGCTTCCTCGCCGATCTGCGCTTCGGCGAGCGCCTTCCTGGTCCAGTCGCAGCCGAATTCGGTGCCGTCGGTGCCGCACACGATGCGGTCTGCGCCGTACAGCCTGACGGCCGCCTCGATCGCGTGCGGGCCGAACGAGTTGCAGTCTACATACACCCTCGCCTTCCCGATGCGCGCCGACGGCAACTCCTCCTGCGGCGTGTCGAGCAGGCAGCGATGGTCCATACGCTCGACCTCATAGGGTAGATTGCCGCCCAGATTGTGGACGCAGACCGTCGCGTCGGGGTAGTCGGCGAGGAGATCGGTTAGACACAGTGTCACCATCACCGACGATAGGCTCGCCTGCATGTCGAGCGTGCCGTTGCGCCGACGCGCGTTGTCCGTGTCGGCCGCGACCTTGGGGAAAGCGTCGCCCGGCCGCGGGCCGTGATGGATGAAGAGCGTCGCGTGGTGGCGGTTCGCGACCTCGAGCAGCGGACGCATTGCTTCGGCGTCCTTGCTGGTCAAGAAGCCGTTGCCGGGTAGCTGCGCGCCGATCATGCCCGGCAGCCCCAGCGCCCGCTCGAGTTCGGCGGCGGCGGCGGACATGTCGGTCAAGGGCAGCGCGGCAAAGGCGGCGAAGCGGCCGGGATGCTTCCGGCAGATCGCCGAAAGCCCGTCATTGACCTTCCGGCACAGCGGCCCGGACACCTCCAGCGGCTGGGACTCGATCCAGCAGAACGAGCCGAGGAGCGATAGCACGCTCGTCTGCACTCCCTGCCGGTCCATCCGGGCAAGATGGAAATCGACGTCGTCGAAGGCCTCTGCCAGCGGCGCTTCGCCCATCCGTCCGGACTGCAGCACCTCGACCCCATCTTGATTGCGCGCGATGCGCGGTTCCCTGGTACGGGCGCGCAGGGCGTCGGCTACTTCGGCGGGCCGCCAATGGGCATGCATGTCGATCATGGCTGTCATGGCTGTTTCCTTCAATGGGCCGGGCGCCAGTCTAACCCCATGGCAGCTCGCCCGCAAAGCACGACAACTGTCGTGATCGATCGATGGCGCCAGGCGACCCCGTAAATTGTGGCCATGGGGACCAAACGGTGAATTTCGCCGGGCTGCTCAGGCCTAGGGCGCTCCAACCGTACGGGTGGCGGGTAAATTCGATCGTCGTCCCGGCTTTCCCGTTTGGTAAGGTACAATTCCTTGAGCCTAAGAGGACGCCACCCAATGCTGATCGTCGATGCTCAGATCCATCTCTGGGAGAAAGGTACGCCGTCAGCCCACCATCGCCAGGAGCCCTACTCGGCGGCGCAGGCGATTGCCGGCATGGATACCGCCGGCGTTGATCGCGCGCTGATTCACCCGGTGCTCTGGGATCCGAACTTCGAACGAGCTAGCGGTCGAAGCGGTGCACCATTACCCCGACCGCTTCGCCATCATGGGCTGGTTCTACCTCGACGACCCAAATGGCCGCGACCTCGTCGCGCACTGGAAGGAGCGGCCGGGTATGCTCGGCCTGCGCTTCTATACCAACGAGCGGCACCCGCAAGCCTGGTTCACCGACGGCACGCTCGACTGGCTATGGCCAGCCGCCGAGCGCGCTGGGGTTCCGATCGCACTCGGGGCGGCGATGTTTCTGCCGACCGTCGGCAAAATCGCCGAGCGCCACCCTGGCCTAAAATTGATCGTCGATCACATGGGCGTACCCCGGGCCAGCACAGGCGAAGCCGCTTATCGGTTCCAACCGGAATTGCTGGCGCTCGCCAAATACCCGAACGTCGCGGTCAAGGCGACCGGTCAGGCGGGCTACGCCGAAGACGCGTATCCGTTCCGCAGCCTCCGCCCGCACCTGCATCGCTGCTTCGATGCCTTCGGTCCGGAACGGATGTTCTGGGGAACCGACATCACCCGGATGCGATGCTCCTGGCGGCGATGCGTGACCCTGTTCACCGAGGAACTGCCGTGGCTAAAGGGCCGCGATCTCGAGCTGGTCATGGGCGAAGCCGTCTGCAATTGGCTGAGTTGGCCCCTTCCTGCTCAAGCCAAAAGCTGACCCCTGGGGAGTATTCTTTTCGTCCACCTTGTCAGCCATCGAGGGCACAACCATGCGCGAAACGCGACAGCTGCACCCGACCCTGGCCCGGGAGGTCGTCGGCCTCAAATTATGGGATGGCCTGGATGACGCGACTGTCGCGGAGCTGCGCACCCTGTACGCGCAATTCGGCGTCCTGGTGTTTCGTCGCCAGGCGTTGAGCGAGGCGGAACTCGCCGCGTTCTGCGCCCTGCTTGGGCGGCTGGAGCGCACGGTGCGCAGTGATTGGGCCTCGCCGACGACGCCGGAGGTGACGGTACTCTCCAATCTGAAGGATGGGTTTGGCCAGCCGATCGGTGGGCTCGGCGACGGTGAGCTGCAGTGGCATTCCGATCAGTCCTATATGCTGAACCCGGCGACCGGCGCGGCGCTCTACGCGCTAGAACTGCCGAGCGAAGGCGGCGAGACCTTCTGGGTCGATCTGCGCGCCGCCTATGCAGGTTTGCCCCGCCGGCTGCGGACGGCAATCAGCGGGAAGCGCGGTATTTTCGATTACACGAAACGGCTCGCGGGGTATGGCCGGGAGGCGGATCAGCAGATTTCGGAAGATGCGAAACAGCTGACGCCGCCGGTGACGCATGCGCTGGTTCGCGCCCACCCCGAGACCGGCGAATGCTCGCTCTACCTTGATTCGACGACAACCGTCGGCATCGACGACATGGACACCACCTCAGGGCTCGCCGTGCTGGATGAGGTCTACGAAAGCGCCACCCGCGACGAGTTCGTTTACGCCCACCAGTGGCAGGTCGGCGACCTGGTCGTCTGGGACAACGGCTTCACGATGCACCGGCGGACGCCGTTCGACCCAGGCGCCAGGCGCCTTATGAAACGGATGACGATGAACCTCGACCGCCATCACCACGTCATGCCCGACGGCAGGCTTGCCCAATCCGGAGTCGGAATGCCGATCTAGCTGATTGGCGGCCGCGCGCCGCCGAGGCGCCGGCGCTATGTCCGCAGGTCAGTTAAAGAAACGCGCAGGTCGAAAATCGGCGAGCTCGGCTCGTTGCCGTCCATGGACGATCTCGTCAGCCGCCGCCGCGCCGAGGAACGGCGACATGGTCACGCCGCTATGGGTGACGGCGATGTAATAGCCGGAAGTCCGCGGCAGCGGCCCGATGGCAGAGAGATGGTCGCCGGGGATCGGCCGGATGGCGATGCGCACCGCCTCCGGTTCGACCTCGCCGATCGAGGGCAGCAGCAGTCGGGCGCGCCGCACCAGATCGCGCGCTTCCGGCATCGACGGGCTGAGCCTCGCCTCGAAGCTCAATGTCGCATCGGTCGGGTTCCAATGCAGCATCAGACGCCCCGCGCCATCGGGGCGCGCGCTGATGACAGGGCTATGAACGACACGACTCAAGCCGGCGGCGACCGGGGGCGTGAACACTAGGAACCCCACGGTCGGTGCCAGCGGCAAGTGCAGACCGGCATCCCGGGTCGCCTCGTTGGTCCAGCGGCCGGCACAGTTCACGACGGTGTCGGCCTCGTATTGCGTGCCGTCGGCGACGCGGACGCCGGTCACGCGATCGCCGGCCATTATCAGGTCTACGACCTGGGCCCCGCAGATGACTTTGGCGCCATGGCGAAGCCGGGCGGCGGACAGCATGGCATGCGCATAGACCACCGGATCGAGCCATCCCTCTTCGGCGAAAAACGCCACCGGCGCGTCGCCGATCGTCGCCGGATTGATGTCGGGCTCCAATTCCTGCACCTGCCGCAAGGTGATCCACTCCGCGGCATAACCCCAGGACCGCAGCCGCTCGATGTTTTCGCCCTGCGTCTTGCGATCGGGTTCGGCTTCCCATTCCAGACTGCCGCCGCCATGCCACCACGGCGTGGCGCCGAACTCGTCGGCCAGTGCGGCATGCGCCTTCATGCCGGCGACATTCAGATCGTGATAGGGCTTCGGTGGCTTATTGTGCGCGTTGGTCCAGGCGAAGCTGATGCCGGAGGTGCCGCCACCGATCCGCGTCGCTTCCAGCACCGTAACTTCCGCGCCGGCCTGAGCCAGCCGATACGCGACCGAGGCGCCCATTACGCCGGCGCCGATCACGATCGTCTTCATCATCTGCCCCTCCTGTAGTTCAAGCCGGATTATAAATACCCGCTTTGGCGGCGCTCTCCACGGGGCTAGAGAGCGTGGCCTTCTCAGCCCCGGTTCGGCCGGCGGGACACGAAATCAGCCCCCGGGGTCGAAGTGGCGCCTGGCGATTGCATCGTCTGGATCGGCGGCTGTCGGGCAAACGCGGCATTCGAGACCCGGTCGTTGAACTGCAAAGTTGGGTGAAAGCGGACCTCGACGGAGATTGCCGAACGCACCCGGGATTTCACTTGTTCTGAAGACTGACCTTTAGCCCCCGTGACCGCAGCCGACGCCGCAGATTGCAGGCTAGCAACCCAATTGTTCTTGCTTACCAACCGTACCGTCAAGATACTCGCCCTCATGCGAACTGCCAGAACTTCTAAACCCCGGCGCGTGCCGGTGCCACTGATCATGTATGGTACCGCTTGGAAGGAGAACCGTACTCAGGCGCTGGCGTTGGAGGCGATTGCCACCGGGTTCCGCGCTTTCGATACCGCGAATCAGCGCAAGCACTATTTCGAAGAAGGAGTCGGCGCCGCAGTGACGGCTGCTATCGCCTCGGGTATAGTTAAACGCGACGATCTTTTTCTTCAAACGAAGTTTACATATCAGCGCGGCCAGGATCACCGCCTGCCTTATAATCCCGATAGCGATTTCACTACGCAAGTCCGCCAGTCTATTGCCAGCTCCCTGGAGCATTTAGGTGTGACCCGCATAGACAGCTACGTGCTTCACGGCCCGTCACAGCTTAGTGGGTTAAGCCAAGCCGATTGGGAGACATGGCGGGCTATGGAAGACGCAGCCGATGAAGGTTTGGTTGGCTTACTCGGAATTAGTAATGTCGCTGTCGATCAACTTAAGGCCCTACTCTATGGAGCGCGTATCAGGCCTGCATTTGTGCAGAATTGTTGTTTTGCGCGCGCCAGCTGGGACCGCGACATGTACGCGCTATGTCAGAAGGAAAATATCGTCTATCAAGCCTTTGCACTACTTTCTGGAAATCGGCAAGCACTCCTGCAACCATGCGTGACCGACATTGCCAACCACCATAACAAGACGGTTCCTCAGGTAGTCTATCGTTTCGCTTTCGAGCTTGGGATGCTGCCCCTCACCGGTACTACAGATGTCTCTCACATGCGAGACAGCCTCGATATATTTGATTTCACTTTGACCCAGGATGAAATTGAGACCCTGCGTGCCCTTCGCGATCCTCGCTAACGAGGCCTCCACCCGAAGCGGCCCCCTAAGAGACCGGATGCAAGCGAGCGCAGGACGACCCTGAGCTGACGCGTACAGCGTGGCCTCGATTAGCCCCGTTCAGCCGACCGGCCAACGCTGATCGTGTGGACGGCCATCGGATCATTAGGGCGCGGCCCCAGCGCCAGCCCTCGCGCCGGCAACCGCGTCAGGAGGGGGCGGCGCTGTCGCGGCGGCCGCGACAGCTATCCGCCGGGTGATGATCGCGCGGAAGATGACGTATTGCAGGCCGAACGCCACCGCCTTAGCGCCGACCGCACCGAACGAGATGAACCAGGCCCACGTCGCGATGCTGAATACGAGTGCGATGAACACGTTGGCGACCGCGATCAACGCCAGCAGCGCGGCCCAGGCATAGCCGGCCGCGTCGATCACCGGCTGGCCAAGATATTGCTGCGCGATCGGCGGCAGATAGCGGCGCATCCAGCCGCGCCGCAGCATGACGGCGGCGATCGACAGGTGAATGATGCTCGGCTTGAACATGATAAAGCGCGGGCTGTGGAAGAGGATCGTCGCGCCGCCGAGCACGACGACGAGCGCGAGGCTCATCCATTGCATCGGCTCGACCGGCCGGTGCGCGAGCTTGCGCCGTGCGACCTGGGCGAGCCCGACCGAGATGGCCACCGCCGCACCGAGATAAAGGCTGCCGGTAAACGCGTAGAGCGCGAAGAACAGGAACGACGAGAGAAAATCCTCGAACAGCTGGCGAAGCGCTTGCCTCATCGCGGGACCCTCCCGTTGGCGAGCAGCGTTTCAAGATGCGCGACATACCCGCGCAGCGCCTGGCGGCCTGCCGCGGTCAGGCTGTAGAGGGTTTGCGGCTTGCGGGCGACGAAGCGCTTCTCGGCGGCGATGTAGCCGGCCTCTTCGAGCTTGCGCAGATGCACGCTGGCATTGCCGTCCGTGGTCTTGATCGCGTTCTTCACCGCGGCGAACTCGGCCGTGCTGCCGGCGCCGGCGAGGAACGCGACGATCGCCAGGCGCACGCGGCTGTGCAATACCTCATCGATCGCCGCATGGTCGTAATCGGTCATGCTGGGGCTAGCAGCTTCCGCCGGCGCAATACCAGCGCGATGCCCGGCCCGGCCAGCAGCGCCAGCATCAATCCGGCGGACAGCAGCAGCGCTTCGGGCCGGTGGCGCAGCGCGACCAGTGCCAGCTCGCCGATCCACCAAGCGACCGCCACCCAGCGCAGCCATAACAGACTGGCAAGCCAGGCCGTCGCAAACACGGCCGTGCCGATCGCCCCGGCGGCGACCGCAGAGAGCCAGTCCGCCGAACCCTCGCCGCTCCACAGCACGGCCAAGGTCAAGGTCGTTAGGAAGATGCCGAGGCCGAGCCACAGCATGCGCAGCGCCACGACCATCGGGCTGCACGACGGGGCCGGCGCGTCGCCTTGGGCGCGGCCCCACACCCGACGCAGCCAATAGGCCCACGGCACGGCAATCGCCAGCGGCCACAGCGCCGCCGGCCGCAGCGCCGACTGGTAGCCGCGGACAAAGGCATAAGTGGCGATAAACCCGGCCGCAAGCGCAATCCCCCACACCACCAGACCTCGACCGCTGGCGGTGGCGTACCTGCGGCCCTCCTCGATCGCCTCGCGTATCAGAGCGATGTCGTCACGCACCCGGTCGTCGATCAGCGGTTCTTCCACAACGCAGTATACTTTATAAGACAAAGCACCTTGCGTTTCCGAGTTTGTCAACTATCGGCGTAATGGTTCCGAGCTCGCCTCGGTGGGCTAACTGTACCCTCCGCCCGGGCACGGGTCGTTACCGGACGCGAGGTGGTGTCGCCGGAGACCCTGTCAGGATCGTCTGCGCTGTTTCCTGGCCGCTGGCCAGCGCCGCCTCGACCGTGCCCATATCCGGACCGGCATAGAGCGCCTCGCCGGAAAAGAATATCGCGTCACCGTTCGATTTTCTCAGCAGCGACTGCGCTTCGCGTGTTCTAGGCGTGGCGTAGGAGTAAGCGCCGCGCGCGAACGGATCGTTGCTCCAGTTGATCGCTCGCGCCGCGACGAGATTTCGCCTGATGCGGTCCGGAGGAAGATCGAAAATCTCGCCGAGCGAGGCGAGCCCCATGTCGATGAGCTCGGCCTCGGCAAGCGACGACACCCTGTCGGCCTTGGGGCCCGCCAACCAGCCCGTCAGCACCGGATATCCGTCTGGATACTGGGTCCACCAGGTCGGAACAGTTGCATCGGAAAGCAGGAACGACAGATCGCCCAGATCTCGTCCGCGATGATCGGCCCACCACTTGGTCCCGAAGCCAAGCAGAATTTTGACGACGTTGCCGAAGCCGATATCGTCGGTGGCTGCTGCCCGCTCGCGCGCCGCCGGCGGAAGCGCGATTTCGGACAGGAGCGGGGGTGGCACGGTAAGGACCGCGGCGTCGGCCTCGAACGTGGCGCCGTCGTAACAGCGCACGACAACCCGCCCGCGGGCCTCGTCGATCGCCGTTACGGCCGCACCGAGATGGAGTGCCGCTCCATGCTTGCGGCATTCGGATGAAAGATAGTTGATCAGCGCGCCGTAGCCTTTCGCGATCCGCCCGTGTTCGCCGTCGTCCCGGGCCATCCATTCGTCGCGCAGCGCCAGCGTGCTAGCGCGGCGCGGGTCAGCCGCGTCGTAGCCCTCAACCGTCCGGGTGATTGACCGCCGCAGCTCGTCGTATCGCCGATCGGCAAAATGCGTCTGCAGAAATTCGGCGATCGGCAGATCGGCTGTCACCTCGCTCAGAGCTTGGTAGAACCGACCCAGATGAGGCTGTGAAGGCTCGTTAGGCAATAACTTGCCGGTGCGGGCGCTCCACCGGGTGCCGCCGCGCGGCAATAGCGAAATCTGCGCTTCGCGCATCAGGGCTCGTGTCACCGGGGCAGCGCCATGAACAAACTCGGCGCCGCCTTCAGCCGGGTAGCCAAAATCTTGGGCGCGCAGCGGGTAGATGCGTCCGCCGCATCGGTCTCGCGCCTCGAGGATCGTGACCCGTTTGCCCGCGCGCACGAGTTCGCACGCCGTCATCAGGCCGGCGGCGCCAGCACCCACGACCACAATATGCGTCATATCAGGAGAGGCCATCGTCCTTCCATCGACCACGGACCGCGCTTAGCGCACCGGCCCTTTCGGCGGGATCTAACAGGCCCCGTGCCGACCGTCCACGGATCAACTGATTTGGGTGGTGAACCTGCATTGTGGATCCGTTCGCCGGGTGGATTTTCCCGATTTGCTCCGAATTTCCGCCCCTCATTCCCGCAGCATCGCCGCGGCCTGGTCGAGGGTTCGGATGCGGGCGTACATTTTCATCGCCTTGTCGAGGCTGTAGGCGTGGGCCGCCGCGTCGCTGCTCCAGCAGCATTCGCGCACCACGACAGACGCGATATCGAGGTTGAAGGCCTCGCGCACGCTCGTCTCGACGCCGCGATTGGTGGCGCCGCCGCCGATAATGATCGTGTCGCGCCGCAGCATGTGCAGCAGCTCGGCGACACCCGTCCCGTAGAAGGCGCTCGGCCGGCGCTTGAGAAAGACATAATCCTCGGGTCGCGGCGCGATCTCGTCGGGGAAGCCGGCCTCCGGGGTGCCCTCGATTCCGTTGGTGAGCGGCGGCACGCCGGTCTCCGCCGAAAGGTCGGTCGGCAGCAGGACGACGTCGGCGCCGTCGGCGCGGCTGACCGGCGTCGTGTAAATCACCGGCACCCCCGCCGCCCGCGCGACCGCGATCATCTGCACCCAGGCGTCGAGCACCGGGCGCATCGCCGCCCTGCGTGCAGAATCCGACGGAGTCAGCGCGCGCCGGCAGACGTCGTAAGCGATCAACGCCGCCCGGCGCCGATCGACATGTTCGGGTGCGGGCATCGCCACCTCCTCAGGTGAGGGAGAACTGCCCCGAGCGTAACCGCCCGACGGCCGAAATCAATTGGCTTCGCAAAGGAAACCATGACCACAACAGTTGTGGTCCCCGCCAGTTGCCCGGACCGGCACGCTTCGACGGTCAATTTCGTCCGCCCTCCCCGATGCCCGCTGATTACCCGTCCGGTTCTGCCCCATTCCGGCCGTCCACCCGTGCCACCAGGATCAGAGCAAGACGCCGGATAGCGGCCATTCCTTTAAACGGCGTTAGGAGCCGAGAGAACCTCAGCCCCCCTCAGGGCCCATTGCGGCATGATCTAAGCCGATGGTATTACGCAGTTCCTATTCGACGGCTGATAGAGTGCGGACCCGTACGATCTACCGATAGACGCCGAGACTGAGCCGCCTGAAGGCTAGAATGTGGGTAGCAAGGGAGGGACTATGCCGAACGATGACGCGCACCCATTCCCTCTCTCAGAAGTCCTATTGAGTGAGTGGGACGCGATTAGGGGAGATGAAGCCGCTCGCCGCTTGCGGACTGGCATGGAATATCTCGTCGTGGACGCCGACGGTAAACTCAATGTGCCGAGCGAGCAGTCTAAGCTGCGGTTGATTTATAGCTTGGCCCATAATCAAAATTTCTCGGCGCTGTGTCTGTCGGGCGGAGGCATTCGCAGCGCCTCATTCTCGCTCGGCATAATTCAAGCGTTGGCAGAAAAGGGCTTGCTGCAGCGGTTCGATTACTTGTCGACCGTCTCCGGAGGCGGCTACATCGGAGCTTGGCTGAGTGCCCGACTGCACCACACTCGGGATGCGGATCAGGTAGTGGCAGAGCTGTGCTCGCGCCGCGTTGATTCCGACAGGGAGGCGAAACCGATCGAGCACCTGCGCGCGTATAGTTCCTATCTCACGCCGAAGGTCGGCCTGCTATCGGCAGACACGTGGGTGGCGCTGGCTATCCTTTTGCGCAACATGGCGTTGAACTGGCTGATCCTCGTTCCGCTGATCTGCCTGCCTGTCATCCTCGTCAAGGTCGTCGCTGCAATCGTGCATACCGGCAGGTTGGGGTATGCGCAGTGGTGGAGCACTGCCGTAGCAGGTGTCTGCTGCCTATTACTGGCGCTTGGTATCTTCTATCAGCTTTATCGGCTCTACACTAGGCGTGAGATCAATGACGCAGCGAAGGAGCAGAAGTGGTTCCTGTGGTTCAGCGTATTACCCGTAACAATCGCAGGTGCCGGTGTTGTTTGGCTCGCCAATCAGAAGCTCGAACATCAAGGCCTGACCCTGGCCGATGCCCTGCGAGCGTCGCTCGGGATCGGTTTGTATCCACTTAATGGGTCGAGCATTTGGCATGGATGGAGCTCGATGGCAGCTTTAGGCTTTTTCCTCTACGGCCTTACAGCTTTGGCGGCATCACCACTCGAGCGTCGGATTTGCCAGTGCGTGAAGGACGCCCGGTGTAATATTCTGGCTTGGGCGGCGAGCGGTTTGCTCTGGGGGTCGCTAATGTGGGTCGGCGTGCGTCTCTATTGGTTTTTGCCACTACCCTTCGATCGCCAGGTGTTACTGGTTGTGTTCGGCCTGCCGTGGTTGCTGCTGGCGATGCGCATCGGTCAGCTGGTGTATATAGGGGGCAGAAGCTACTCGAAGCACAGCGATTTCGAGCGGGAATGGCTGGGGCGGGCGGCGGGCTGGTTCCTGATTGTCGCACTCGCCTGGACCATCCTCTCGAGCCTGATTTTTTTTGGAACCGCACTCTACCAATATTCGACGGTCACGACCAAGTGGATTACAGCGGGCATCACCGGTACATCGGGCATTCTAACCGCGTTTCTTGGTAATTCCAGTCTCACCCCAGCACGTGGTCCGGCGACCGATTGGAAGAGCATTGCTGCGAGTATTGGGCTCTGCATAGCAGGTCCGGTGTTCGCGGCAACGCTGCTCATGCTTCTCTCGGCTTTGTTTGACTGGGTGGTGTCCGGGGTGCCGTTTTCACAATCGGCGATATTCGGTGCCGAGCAAATAAGTGCAAACTACTGGTCGGAGTGGAAATGGACCGGATCCTCGTTGACCGTCCTACTAGGCGTCATGATTGCCGCGGATTGTTTCATCAACGTAAACCGGTTTTCGCTGCATGCGCTGTATCGAAACCGTCTCATCCGAGCCTTTCTCGGCGGCGCACATTATCCCTGTCGGCGCCCGGACGGGTTCACCGGATTCGATGAGTATGACAATCTGCGCGTCAGCAACCTTTGGCCCTCAGAGCGCAACCTCCATCAGGACGCAAACTGGCGGCCGTTTCACGTCATCAACATGACGCTGAACCTGGCTTCGACCCGCCACCTCGCCTGGCAGCAACGCAAGGGGATATCCTTCACCGTGACCCCCAAATTCTGCGGTGCTGCCGGCGACGAGTTCGGGTATCGCCTCACGCAGGAGTATGGTGATCCTGGGGGTGGCATTTCGCTCGGCACGGCGATGGCGATCTCTGGAGCGGCTGTCAGCCCCAATATGGGTTACTACTCCTTGCCCTCGATCGCCTTTTTGCTGACCTTTTTCAACGTGCGGCTGGGCTGGTGGCTCGGCAATCCAGGTGCGGCAGGGGATCTGTGCAAGTTCGGGGCGCCGCTGTGGTTCCGCAACCTATGGCAATCGGCGGCAACGGTCATCCGCAGGCCGGTGCAGGAACGGATGCCGCTGTGGTTCCGCAACCTATGGCGATCGGCGGGAACGGTCATCCGCAGGCTGGTGCAGGAACGCATGCCGCGCGCTCCCTATCAACAGGATGCGCCCCGATTGGCTCTCAGGCCGTTCCTCTCCGAACTGTTCGGGCTGACCAACGAAGCCAGTCGGTTTGTGTACCTGTCCGACGGGGGGCATTTCGAAAACTTCGGCCTTTATGAGATGGTCCGCCGGCGCTGCCGATGGATTATCGTCTGCGACGGGGCCCAAGATCGTGATCGCAAGTACGAGGACTTTGGCAATGCGGTCCGCAAAATCTGGATCGACCTTGGCGTGCGCATCAGCTTTGAAGATTTACCGCTGCTGCAGGCGAACAAAGAGACAAAGCCGGCCGACCTCCCTTATTTCGCTCTCGGCACCATCGAGTATGTAAGCGACATCGGTGGTGGTGGTCCCAAACCACCTTGCGGGCACATTCTCTACATCAAGCCGGTCGTACGAGGCGACGAAGCGGCGGCCGACGTGATCGCGTATCAACGGCTTAATCCCCACTTTCCGCAGCAATCAACCGTCGATCAATGGTTCGACGAGCCACAGCTCGAATCGTATCGCAAGTTGGGTTATCTGATCATGACCAGAATTGTCCAAGCGTCGATGATCTCAAGCAGTACCGATAATCACTTGGAGGAGTTGTTCACTAACCTTAATTGGATCGACCCGACGGACCTGAGAACGAAACCCTCGTCATCTCATTTTTATTTCTAGGAGTAGGAGCGGCGGACATGAGCCGTCTCTCCCGTGGGTTTCGGCACCTGAACGTCATTATTTGTCTTGTTCTTGTCGGAGCGTCACAAGCCGGCTGTGCCCGGCGCCTGGGCGCTGATTCTCCAATACCGCTAAATGCGGTGCCGCCGTTTGGCTCACAATCAGCGATCTTACTCCCCGCTGGGGACTACCATTTGGTTACGGTCAGGAGATCTTTCTCCGACAGGACGTCCTATGCTCGGAGCCAAGCCCGGATTGGGCGAAGGCATTGGGAACCGCCCTATCAGCTGCCGCAAGCGGCGGTGCATCTGGTGGATCCTCCGCCTCGTTCAGAGGCAGCGGAAGCACGGAAGCGGTCACGGCGATGCTTGGCCGCACTGCCGGTGTAGTTGCCCTCCGTGATGGCCTCTATTCAGCCTGCCAAGCCTACGCGAATCAGTTGATCGGCAAGGACGCATATGCACTGATTTTGAGTCAATACGGAAATCTGCTCGTGGCCCTGGCAACTGGCGGCGGAGTTTCCCCGAGTACCCCGGCCACATCATCGGCAACGCCTTCCGGGGTTGCGGTAGCGGTCTCTACCGAGGGCGCGGCCGGCTCCGCGAAGCCATCTGTAACACCGCCGAGCAGCAATACCGCACAAGGCGGTAATTCTCCGGTTGCTCAAATGCAGCAGCAAGCGATTCGGGCTATGCTGGTCGCCTGTATCAGCTATAACGATTTGACGATCCCACACGGGAGCAATCATCTTCTTGAACACTATTGTAACGACTTTATGCAGAAACTCGGTGCAGCGCTCCCGGAGCTTCTCAAGCCTCCCGTGCCAGCCAGTCAGACTTCAGGTGGGTCAAAACCCGCCGGTGGCAGTACCGCCGCGGCTGAGGATCTTCAGCAGGTCCTCCGACACGACGGCGACTATCCGGGGCCGATCGACGGGATTTACGGCCCAGAGACGAAGGCCTCCTCCCAAAAATATCTGACGAAGCACCCCAGTGGCCCGACTTAGTTAGGTTGAGCTCGACGGAACCCGATCCGGTTGTGTTCTTACAAGCAACGCTGAGGTTAGGAGGGGTTTTTCGCCGTCGACGGCTATCTGTTGTCGAAATGGTTGCCTCCAGCGCCGATCGTTTTCAGCATTTTTATTCGCGCTAGTCGCCGCAGCGGCGACTGCGCTTGATGCCGAATTTGTGTCCCGAACTATGGGCAGAGAAGCGCCGCCGCCAATATCGACAGCACGCCAAAGGACCGCTATGGTCTAATCTCGCGGTTCGGTCGTAGTTCCGCGAACGGCCGGTATCGGGTAGGGTTTCATCGGGTAGGGTTTCGGATGCCGGCCGGGCGCGAGCGGTCGACCCTGGGTAAGGGGGCCGGCGTCCGAAAGCCTCCGAAGAACGAACCCGCGGGACAGCGACAAGCAGTTGGCCGTCTATGGGGATTTGGTCGCGGCGCGCCGTTGGCAAGGGATGGTTTTGCGGAGATTGGAGAGAGCTGAAAGCCGCTGATGATGGCGGTCCGGGCATTGGCAGTGTCGGCGACGGCCTGATCCGGGGCTGGCGAGCAGCCCATAGTGACGGATGCGGTGAAACCCCTTCGGCAGAACGTGGAGCAGGAAACGCCTGATAAACTCGTCGGCGCCGAGCGTCATTGTGCGGTACCGCGCCTGCCCGTCGCGGCGGTAATCCTTGTAGCGGAAGGTCACGCCGCGCTCGTCGAACGCAACGAGCCGGCGGTTCGCGATGGCGACGCGGTGCGTGTAGCGGGCGAGATAGGCAAGCACCGCTTCTGGCCCGGCGAAGGGCGGCTTGGCGTAGACGAACCAGTTCTTCCGCCGCAGCGGCGCGAGATGAGTGGCGAGAGCCTCGCGGCGACGCAAGCTCGCGATCTCGCCGAAAAACGCCAGCCGGCCTACTGCGTGAGCGTCGGCGAGCGCGGTCAGGAAGAGCCGCCGGAACAGGCGGGAGAGCACCCGCACCGGCAGCAGAAAGCCGGGCTTGCATCGCGCCCAGCGCGTGCCGTCGAGCGATATCCCGCCACCCGGCACAAGCATATGGACGTGCGGGTGGTGGGTCATTGCCGAGCCCCAGCTGTGGAGCACGGCGGTGGCGCCGATGCGCGCGCCGAGGTGCTTGGGATCGGCAGCGATCGTCAGCAGCGTTTCGGCCGCCGCGCGGAACAAGAGGTCGTAGATGACCGCCTTGTTCTGGTAGGCGATCGGGGCGATTTCGGCCGGCAGCGTGAAGACGACGTGGAAATAGCCGACCGGCAGCAGGTCGGCCTCGCGGGCCGCGAGCCAATCCTGCGCCGCCGCCCCCTGACACTTGGGACAGTGGCGGTTACGACAAGAATTGTACGAGATCCGGCGGTGGCCGCAATCCTCGCAGCGCTCGACATGCCCGCCGAGCGCGGCCGAGCGGCACTGCTCGATCGCCGACATGACCTGGAGCTGACCCAGGCTCACATGCCCGGCATTGGCTCGGCGCCAGTCGGCCCATGGCGATGAAAGATGTCTGCGACCTCCAGCTTCGCGCGGCGCACGGCCGCCGGCTACGCCTCGGGTCGCGGCCTCCCGTCGATCAATGGTGCGAGCCGGTCGAGCGGGCTGGTGACGGCCCGGATCGTCGTATTGGCGACGCGGGTGTAAAGCGCGGTGGTGTCGAGCTTGGCGTGGCCGAGGAGCGTCTGGATCACGCGAATGTCGACGCCTTGCTCGAGAAGGTGGGTGGCGAAGCTGTGCCGCAGCGTGTGCGGCGAGACGCGCTTGTTGATCCCCGCGGCCTGGGCGGCGGCGCGGACAATGCGGCAGAGCTGGCGGGCCGATAGCGGCTCGACCGGGTTGCGGCCGGGGAACAGCCAGCCTCCCGGCAGCAGCAGGTTGCGCCGCCGCCCTTCGCGCCACCAGGAGCGCAGCAGTGCGAGCAGTTGCGGCGACAGCATCGCGTGGCGGTCTTTGCCGCCCTTGCCGCGCTCGACACGCAGCAGCATGCGCTCGGAATTGATATCGCCGACCTTGAGCGCGACGACTTCCGAGACGCGCAGCCCGGCGCCGTACGCGGTGGCGAACGCTGCCTTGTACTTCGGCGCCGATGCCGCCTGCAGCAGCAGCCTCACCTCCTCGACGCTGAGCACCGCAGGTATCCGCCGCGGCCGCGGCACGACGGTGAGCCGGCGCGACAGATCTGGCCGGTCGAGCGTCACCGTGAAGAAGAAGCGCAGGGCCGAGACCGCGCTGTTGATGCTCGGCGGCTGCATGCCGCTCTGCGTCTGGTGCAGTTGGAAGAGGCGCAGCTCTTCTGCCGTCGCGGTGTCAGGCGACCGCCCGATGAAGGCTGCGAATGCACGAACATGACGGACATAATCGCGGCGGGTGTGCTCATTGAAACCGCGCACCGTCATGTCTTCGATCATGCGCGCCCGCAGCGGGCTGATGGCTGAGGTGACGTGTCGAAGGTCATCGGGGCTCTCCCGAGCTGAAGGTTGCTGGACCTTCGATGCTCGGGACCGGATGCCCGACCGTCACGCGCTACCGCTTACTCCGCCCAAAGCGCACGGACCGTCACGCGCGCCCCATCCCGCGCGAGCGGGTTCGTTCTTCGACGCGAAGCGGCGGTTCGTGCGGATCCGGTGTGGTCTGTCTAGGCCAGCGCCAGCTTGCGATAAGCGTCTGCGGCCACCGCGTCGCAGTGCTCGCGGAAGGCAGGGTGGCCGCCGCTGTAGCGCATGATCTTGCGGATCTGCTTGCCCTCGACGTTGCGGTTGACGCCGGTCATCCATGAATTCGATCTCGTTCATCAAGAGCCCCTCGCCCAGCGCCTTGACGTGGTCGGTCCAGTCGGCGACGCCGGCGGCGGTGGCCTCGATCCGCGTCAGGCCCCGCTCATGGGCAAAGCGCACCAGGCCGGTCACCCACTCGACGCTGTATTCGGCGGCGCGCGGAAAATTGCCGAGCCCGGCATGCGGGCCCATCACCATCAGCATGTTGGGGAAGCCTTCGACCAGGATGCCGAGATAAGTCTGCGGCCCTGCCTGCCACTTATCCTTCAGCCGCTGGCCGTCGATACCGCGGATATCGATCCGGTCGAAGCTGCCGGTGATCGCGTCGAAACCGGTCGCGTAGATGATCATGTCGAATTCGTATTCGGCGTCGCTGGTCTTGATTCCCGCGGGCGTGATGCGTTCGATCGGCGTCTCGTTGATGTCAACGAGCTTGACGTTGGGCTGGTTGTAAACCTCGTAGTAACGGGTCTCGAGCGGCACGCGGCGGGTACCGAAGCCGTGGTTTTTCGGGATCAGCTTTTCGGCCACTGCCGGGTCCTTGACCCGCTGGCGGATCTTTCGCGCGATGAAGTCGGAGACCAGCGCGTTCGCCTCGCGGTCGACCAATATGTCGCGAAAATTGCCCTGCCAGATGCCGAAGCCGGGCTCGCCGTAGAGCTTTTCCCAGAAAGCCTCGCGCTCCTGCGGCGTCACCTCGAACGTGGCGCGGGGGTCGGGGGCGTGGATGAAGCAGCCGGGGGTCTCGGCGCAGCGCGCCAGGATCTCGGGGTAATTGGCGCGGATCTGGCGCATCTCGTCAGCGCCGATCTTGCCGTTGTGCAATGGCGCGCACCATTTCGGGGTGCGCTGGAACACGGTCAGGTGGCCGACGGTCTTGGCCACCTCCTGGATCGTCTGCACCGCCGGTAGCACCGGTGCCGATCACCGCGACGCGCTTGCCCTCGAAACTGACCGGTTCCTTGGGCCAGTAATGGGTGTGGCACGACTGGCCCTTGAAGGTGTCGACGCCTGGTATGCGCGGCATGGTCGGCGCCGAGAGCACGCCGATCGGCAGTGATCAGGAAGCGCGTGCCGTAAGCGCCTGCCATCCTCCAATATGACATCCCAGCTGCGCGCTTCCTCCTGGTAGTGCGCGGCGGTCACGCGGCTGCTGCACTGGATGTCGCGGCGCAGGTCGAACTTGTCGGCGACATAATTCAGATAGCGCTCGGTCTCGGGCTGCGAGGCGAAGCGCTCCTCCCAGTCCCATTCCTCGAGCAGCTCCGGCGAAAATGAGTAGCCGTAGGTATAGCTCTCCGAATCGAAGCGCGCGCCGGGATAGCGGTTCCAGTACCAGGTGCCGCCGACGCCGGTGCCGGCTCTCGAACACCCGTACCCTGAGGCCGAGCTGACGCAGCCGGTAGAGCTGGTAGAGGCCGGAAACGCCGGCGCCGATGATGACCGCGTCGAAATCCTCGGCGGGGTCGGCCGCGACGTTGCGCACTGCCGTCGGCAAACCGTCATATTGTCTTCCTGACGCCCGAGTTGGACCCCTTGAAATGTTGCGCTCCCGGCGATGCCGGGCGACGCACGGCGTCGCGGGCCCGGATCAGAGGCCCGCGACTACAGCCGCCCGCGTCAGTTCATGCCGTAAAAGCCCAGCGCGCCGCCGGCCATCACCTGATGCCTCGCCTCGGCGCGACAACGGCCCGAGCCGCTCGCGGACCATGTCAGGCGCACCCGGGAAAAACCCGTCCTGATGCGGATAATCGGTCGCCCACATGATCTTGTGCGGGCCGATATAGTCGGCCAATACGGCGATGCTGTTCTCGACCGGCTCGAACGAGATCCAGCAATTGCGCTGGAACAGCTCGCTCGGCCGCATCTTCGGGGCGGTCTCGTTGAAGCCGTGGTCGTCGAAATGCCGGTCCATGCGGTCGAGCCAGGGCGCCATCCAGCCGCCGCCCGATTCGAGGAACGCGACGCGCAACCGCGGGTGGCGATCGACGACGCCGCCCCAGATCACGGCCATCGCCGCCAGCATCATCTCCATCGTGTGCGAGATCATGTGGCGCGCCGCGCGGTCCGCCGCGAAGCGGTCGACGCCGACGGTCGGCATCGCGTTGGTCGAGCCCTCGTGAAAGCCGATCGAGAAGTCGAGCTCCTCGGCCATCGTCCAGAACGGCTCGTACATCGGGTCGCTGATCATCTTGTTGCCGTGGTACGGGTTCGGCCGTAAGAACCCGCCGCGCATCCCGAGCTCTTCGCGAGCGTAGCGCATCTCGTCGATCGCCAGCTCGACCGACTGCATCGGCAGCATCGCGACCCCGAACAGCCGGTCGGGGTAGGGCTTGCAGTAATCGGCGAGCCAGCGGTTGTAGGCGCGGCACATCGCGGCGGCGAGCTCGGGGTCCGCGACGGCGCCGGCGAACAGGCCGAGGCTCGGGTAGAGGAAAGCGGCGTCGATCCCGTCGGCATCCATGTCGACGATGCGGGCGTGCGGGTCGAACCCGCCCTTCTTCCCCTCGGCATATTTGAGGGTGTCGGGCTTGACCACACCCTGCCGCACGCCGACCGAGCCGAGACTGCCGATCCCCCGCGGGTTGCCCAGCATCTTGCCCTCGACCGTGAGGCGCTCCTTGCCGTTCTCGTCGATGGTAAACCGCGGGCGGCGCTCGCGGAATTTGGGATCGATGTATTCGTCCCAGAGATCGAGCGGCTCCAGTATGTGGCCGTCGGCATCGACTACGTCATAAGCGCGGGTCATCGACATTTCCTCCGATGCATCTGATCCCGCGGGATGCTAGCGCAACCGCATCTGGGGCGCGAGGCCGAACGCAATTCTCAAATAGCGACCTGAACGCTGATGGCTGCGATGGGACGGCCGCAGGATCGTCGGCGCCGGTCGGCTCGGGCAGGTGGAGAGCGGCGGATAGCTTCACCGACGATTTGCAGAAACCCATTATTTATATGGTAAATAAAACCTCATCCACCGATCGATCGTGTAATCATGATTGACACCCGTTCGATGACGTGGAGTAGTGGAGCCTGGCGATGTATCGTGACGCGATGGGCTGAACGCCATCAGAAGAGAGCCCAAAATCGGAGGAGTCCAATCATGCCGCTGGATGTTGCTGTAGCCTCGAAAACCCTGACCTCGACGCTTCATTACCTTAAACGCGGCGCCGAAAAGCCGGCCTATTATCGCATCGAACCACCGCCCGGGGTGCCGCGCGCGAACGGCATCGACGATCCGCACGAGGTCACGATCGAGGACGCGCGCGGCCGCGAGTTCCGAGTTCACGCTCGACCGCAACGGCTTCGCGCTGGTCAAGGCGCCAACCGCGGTATCCGATTTCTATGATCCCGAGCAAATCAAGCGCGTCTACTACCCCGAGGTCGAGCAACTCTTGAAGGACAAGCTTGGCGCCAGCCGTGTTTTTGTCTTCGACCACAACGTGCGCAATGCCACGCGGGAAGGTTTGGCCAAGCCCTCGCGGCAGGTGCACAATGACCATACGGTGAATTCGGCGCCACGCCGGGTGCGCGACCATCTCGGCGCCGACGCCGAGGAGCTGTTAAAGCACCGCTTTGGCATCGTCAATGTGTGGCGGCCGATCCGCGGTCCGGTGCAGGACTTGCCGCTGGCGCTGTGCGACGCGCGCAGCTTTACCGACGACGATCTGATCGCCAGCGATCTCGTCTATGCCCATGTGCGCGGCGAGACCTCACGGGTCGAGTATAACCCGAAGCATCGCTGGTACTATTTCTCGGACCAGCAGCCCAACGAGGTGCTGTTCATCCGGGTCCACGACAGCGCCAATGACGGCCGCGCAAGGCTGTCGTTCCACACCTCGTTCGAGAACCCGCTGACCCCCGGCGCTCCGCCGCGGGAAAGCATCGAGGCGCGCACCTTGGTGTTCTTCCCGCCGGCTGCCTGACCCCGTTCTTCTGACCGGGCCGCCTTGCTCCGAGCACGTTCGGGGCAAGGCGGAGGGCTAAGTGGACAAGCCCATGTGCTATCGTCGCCGCTGCGGTGTTGTGAAGTCTTCGTTGAGCCGGAACTAAGTCACACCCGATAGACGTCGCCGCGGGCCATTACGAAGGCCACGTGTTCGAATACAGACACGTCGTCGAGCGGGCTCGAATCCACCGCGATGAGATCGGCCGATTTGCCCGGCGCGATCGTTCCAACTTCGTCGGACAAGTCGAGCAGCTTGGCGGCATTGACCGTCGCTGCTTTGATCGCTTCGCGGGAGGCCATCCCTGCTTCGACCATGTAGCCGAACTCGCGTGCGTTCTGTCCGTGCGGCCCCACACCCATATCCGTGCCGAACGCGATCGTCACGCCGGCCTTGTGCGAGCGGGCGAGGGCCTCCTTGATCTTGACGCCGACAATCAGCGCCTTTTCGATTTGCGCTGGCATCAACACGCCGCCGCCCTGCGCCATCTCCAAGACCGTGACGCCGGCGATGATCGTCGGTACATGAAACGCGCCTTTGGCGATGAACAGCTCGAGCGAGCGAGCGTCGAGGAAGCTCCCATGCTCGATTGAGTTGACACCGGCTTCGAGCGCCGCATTGATGCCGGCAGCGCCGTGGGCATGGGCAGCGACGCGCCGGCCCAAGCGGTGGGCCGTTTCGATGATCGAGCGGATTTCCTCGTCGGTGAATTGCTGGTCGAGGCCGGCCTTGATGTTGGAGAGCACGCCGCCGGTCGCTACAAACTTGATTGCGTCTGCGCCATGGCTGACCTGGCGGCGCACCGCGCGGCGACATTCGTCGACGCCGTCGCAAATTCCCGAGGTGGATTGTACGCAGGCGCAAATATCGTGGCGATAGCCATAGGTCTGGCCGTGACCGCCGGTGGGCGAGAGAATGGCGCCGACGCAAAGAATTCGCGGCCCGGCAACCTTCCTCTCGGCGATGGCGGCCCGCAATGCGAAAATAACATCGGGATTACCGGCAGCGCCGACGTCGCGCACGGTCGTGAAACCGGCGCGCAGCGTGACGGCCGCGTGATGCGCCGCATTGAACCCGATTTTGGGATCGGAATCTTCGACCCTGCGCAATCTGGATTCCCGGTCGAGCTGCGATGTCAGGTGCACATGGCAATCGATCAGGCCGGGAAGGACGAATTTCCGGCGCAGATCGATCAGCTCACTACCCGGAGGCGGATCAACGAAGCCGTCCGACACCGCTTTGATCCGCTCGCCGTCGATCAGAATGCTCTGCTCCGACTTGGGCGGCATGTCCGGATCGGCGAGCAAGAAGCCGGCATGAATAACCTGCGTCTTTGCCGAGCTTGTTGAATTGTTTGGCATGGCCTCGCCGTCTCAAATTAACGAATCTTGCGTTCGATAGCTCCATCAGGACATCTATCAGATCAGGGGTCAAGGCCTCGGCGGGGATACGCAGCGCTCGCCGGCTTCGGCGGCGGCAGCGAGCCCTGGCGGCGGACGACGCATCAAGGATGCGGCGTCGTGCCTGGTCGGCGAAGATCAGATGGCCGATAACCAGATCAGACAAAAAGGGAAATGGAGGAAAACGCGATGTTCGCTTGGCTGCGCGATCTGACCTCGCGGGAACGCCGGACGATGCTGGCCTGCTGGGGCGGCTGGACCTTGGACGGCTTCGACCAGCAGCTTTACAGCTACGTCGTTCCCACAACCATTGCGGTATGGGGCATGTCGACCGGTGTGGCCGGCACGATCGGCACCGTAACTGTCGTGACCTCGTCGTTCGGCGGCTGGTTTGCCGGCGCGCTCGCCGACCGCTTCGGCCGCGTGCGCATGCTGCAGATCGCGATCCTGTGGTATTCGGTCTTCACCTTCCTGTGCGGCTTCGCACAGAACTTCGAGCAGCTGTTCATCCTGCGCGGGTTGCACGGGCTCGGGTTCGGCGGCGAGTGGGCCACCGGGGCGGTACTGATGGGCGAGGTCATCCGCGACAAGTATCGCGGCCGCGGCGTAGGCTTTGTGCAGACCGGCGCCGCTTTCGGACCGGGCCTGGCGGCGCTGGTCTATGCCGGCCTGTTCGCCATTATGCCCGAAGCCATCGCGTGGCGGGCATTGTTCTGGGTCGGTATCCTGCCCGGCCTCTTTGTGCTGTGGATCCGCCGCAGCATTCCTGAATTGGGGGCGTTCGAGGGACGGCGCGACAGTGCGCAGCCCGGGATCGCCCAGCTGCTCTCGGCGTTTCGCGCGCCCTATTTATGGCTGACGATAAAAGTGTCGCTGATGGTCATGGGCGCGCAGGGCGGCGTCTGGGCCGTCGGGTTCTGGATGCCGACCTATCTGCGCACGGTGCGTCATCTGACCGCCACCGGTACCGGGCTCTACGCCGCGGTTCTCGCATTGGGGGCGCTGATCGGGTTTCTCTGGGGCGCCTATCTGGCGGATGCGATCGGCCGCAAGGCCACCTTCATGATCTCGGCCGTCGCGTCGATTGTCATGGTGTTCGTCTATATCTACGTCCCGGTCGGCAACACCGCTCTCTTGTTTCTCGGTATCCCGCTCAACACCGCGATACTGATGAAATTCGCGCCGATGGGGCCGTTCATGACCGAGCTCTACCCGACCGCCATCCGCGGAACCGGCCAGGGCTTCTGCTACAATGCCGGCCGAGCGATCGGCTCAGTGTTCATGACCGCGATCGGCTTTGCGACGGCGGTAATGCCGCTCGGGACGGCGATCGCGCTGTTCTCGACCTTGGCCCATGCGCTGATGATCGTCATGCTGCTGCTGCTCCCCGAGACCCGCGGCCGCGCCATCGCGGACCTTGAGCCCGAGGCGCCGGTATATCCGTCCCGGCCGGCCGTCGGGCGCAGCTAGCCGTGGGCGAGCATGTCAGGTCGCGAGCCACAGGTGCTGCGCCGCCTGACCGAACCTTTCGCCGCCGCCGAACCGCGCTTTGCGCCACCGAACGTTACGATGCAACAACTGTCCAGCGCAACAGCCGCGCAAGCGAGTCGCGTGCGTCAGGTTTAGCAATTCGCTCCTTGGCTCAACGATACCTGGTTCAGAACCCGGTTTCTTTTTCGACGCTCCGGAGGATTGTCTTGAAAGAAAGCTCATAATAACGAACCCATCCGGCTGCTCCTTCCGGACTTTCTCCCATTATCCCCGGGCGCTTGTAGTCGCTAAATTGTGACAGTTTATAGAGGGTGAGTAGCAGGTGGGAGCAGATAATTCCGAACCCAGCACTAGCGATCAGGAGACAATAGAGCCGTCGGCGGAACGGTGCAGAATACTGATCGGGTTTGACGCATATCGCATAGAACCCCAGAAAAGCCGCGAACTCAACCAATGGGTAGAACTCCATGCGAAACCGAAACGCCATGTACATGTAGGTCAACATCAGAAAAATCGGTATTGAAAAACCGATCATCAGCGCCGCCACTGCGCGGAGGTTCATGAGGTGTCCTCTGCGTACCTGCCGTATTCTCAAAAAAAAGGCCGCCCCCAAGATAAGCAACACCGGGTCCGATAATAGAAAACTTCCCGGTGGTAACTCCACTCCGTCAAGCATTCTAGTCTCAAATTCAGAAAATAAGAAGTGTCCATCCGAGCGGATGATGGGCCATATTGGAACAGTATAATATATAACGCCATACCACAACCGATGTATATTGAATTCTCCATATTCCGCGACAAGAGCCACTCGATGCATGCGCACATATAAGAGTTGAGTGTGAAAATCGGCAAAGACCAGCGGATTCCCCCAGCGCCCGTAATTCACGATGGCGCACAGCATCGAGAACACCAAGAGGATGGCGAACGCGATCAGGTTGCGTTTGCATGCCAAGGCCCTGGAGAAGCGCGAGATCCCATGCGAAATTGGGTTGGCCTCAGACCAAGCGAGAGACATGAGCAACAGTACGACGGCCACATAAAGGCCAAGCGCGGTCGAAACCCGTGTTAGCAGTCCCAGTCCAGCGAGTGTCGCCATGACCGCGGTCAGCCTGGTGGAAAACGCTCTCTCTCTAATCAGGCCGCGCAGTGCGCAAAATACGAAGGCAGACGCGAGAGCCGATGACCAATATATTGTCTCCTGATAGATCGAGCTTTTCAAAAACTGAACCTGTGCTCCACCAAACATCAACGACAGTACGAGAACAATAGACGTGGTTACCCGGAGGCGGCCCTTCGGCAACTCATCCGATATCACCGCCACGCTCGCAAGCTTAAAACACAGGCCAAGCGTTGCTGCAAGGGCGCAATAGAGGCGCGTAACATCGTACCGCAGCAGATTATCGACAGCATATAACGGCAGTCGCAAAAGTGCCGGCAAAATCCCGAAATAACTGTAAGTCTTTCCATTATGGACAAAACCCTCAAACCTAATCGCCCGCGGATCGATATCGAACTGTCCATGTTGTAAATGCTCCAACATGCAATTGAAGCTCATTCCCAGTTCTGTCGCCTCAAAAAGCCGAAAACTATGGCCAGCGATGAGGAATATGTAATAGATAAATGCGATCACCACCAATACAAGATAATACGCATTGACGGGGATCTTGGAAACGAGCGGCGGATGACTGGCCTTCGTAATATCCATATTGCTATTCCCGTTGAAAGCCATCCCGCGCCGTGCCCTTCGAACTTAACGGCCGAGGGGTCGTTTGAGCGAACTCGAGACCTAACCCGAACCGAGTTAACGTCATTTCGGTCCGAAAATGACGCCGAAGAGGCGCCAAAAATTGTTGTGGAGGTGGAACCGAAATTTGCCGGATGCCGGGTCGGTTGGCTCGATTTTCCACCCATGGTGTCGGTGCAACGAAATTCGATCGCAACAGCGCCTCTCGCTGGATATTTGGTGCGAAAGGGGGCCGAAGCGGCAAAGCGCCGATGCTCCTGGCGAGACCCGCAATGCCCATTTCATTTCGAAGAGAATCTGAACTTAAAGAGATACACCAGCGCCTTTAGGCCGTCGCGCCAGCTGATCTTCTTTCCCTCATCGTAAGCGCGGCCGTAATAGCTGATTTCAACTTCGTAGATTTGCCACCGCTTGGCACGAGCGAGTTGTGCGCTGATTTCAATTTCAAAGCCGAAATCATCAGAAGTCAGCTTTAGAGTGTGGAGAACTTCACGCGTGAACATCTTGTAACATACTTCGATATCGGACAATGTTTGATTATATAATAAGTTAAATAGCAATGAAATAATACGGTTCCCCATGTAATGATGAAAATACAATGACCGATGCGGGCGACCGTAGAACCTTGACCCATAGACGACGTCAGCCACTTTCCGATTAGTTATTAGCGACAGCATGCGCGACCAGTCGCTTGGATCGTATTCGAGGTCGGCGTCCTGGACGACGATGACATCCCCCGACGCGCATGCCAATCCGCTTCTGACAGCGGCGCCTTTGCCCCGATTCCGTTCGTGAAAGAGGACGGTAAACGAGAAGCCACCCTCATTTTTTGGTCCGATTGCGGAGAGATCGAGTTTGCCCTCGCGATCGAGCGACATGCCGCGCCAGACCCCTTCGGCATCCGCCAGACTCCGCCGCAGCCAGCCGGCGGTTCCGTCGTCGGAGCAATCATCCACCACGACTATCTGTTTGTGGACTTCACGCAACGCCCTCGTAACTTCCAGCAAGATTTGCCCAATTGTATGTATTTCGTTGTAGACGGGAATCACGATTGATAGCACAGGCGCGTGCCCCGACGGAGTAGGACCCTGATTCATGAGACCAAGCATTAGCCATAAGGTAAATCCGAGGTAAACCCTGACGTCACGAACGTCGGAGAGGGCTCGAAACGGGCCCCGCTCTGATAACCGAGCCCCGGCCGCTCAGCCAATGGGAGGTCGTTGGAGTCGGCGTCGGCGGCATATCCTTCGCGGCCGGCCGTCGGGCGCAGTTAGCATCGGTCCTACGCCATCGTCAGTACCATCCGGAAGCGCGCGTCGCCCCGCATCATTCGCGCATAGGCCTCCGGCGCGCGCGCGAGCGGCATCGTCTCGATCATCGGACGGACGCCCGTCAGGGCGCTAAAGACGAGCGTGTCCTCTGAGTCGATCGACGCGCCGGCAGCGTGACCCACGACGCTGCTGCTAGCGCCAATCAGTTGCAGCGGCGTGACCTGGATCGGCTCGGGGTCGACGCCCACCACGATGAGCCGGCCGCGCACCGCGAGCCCGTCGATCGCGGGGGTCATCGCCTTGGCGCTGGTGACGGTCGCCAGCACGGCCCGCGCGCCGCCGAGGCGGTTGAGCCCCGCCGCCACGTCCTCGCTCGCATTGTCGATAAAGTAGTGCGCGCCGAGCTTGCGGGCGAGCGCCTCCTTGTCGGCACCGCGGGCGATCGCGACGGTGCGGAAGCCGAGCTTGTTCGCGAACTGTACCCCGAGATGGCCGAGGCCGCCGATACCCAGGATCGCGACCACGTCGCCCGGCATCGCGCCGCTGTGGCGCAGCGCATTGAAGGTCGTAACTCCGGCACAGAGCAGCGGAGCGGCGTCGGCGGCCGCAAACTCGTCCGGGATCGCGGCGAGCGCGTCGGCGGGAGCCACCATCGCCTCGGCATAGCCGCCGTCGTACGAGATGCCTGGAATGCGCAGGTTGCGGCAATCGATCAGCCAGCCGCGCCGGCACGGCTCGCAATACCCGCAATGCCCGCCAAACCAGCCGACACCGACGCGCTGCCCGGCGCTCCAGCCGACCACGCCCGCGCCGACTGCATCGATCACCCCGGCGATCTCGTGCCCGGGGATGCGCGGGAAGGAGAGGCCGGGCCACTGTCCTTCGACGGTGAGACTGTCGCTGTGGCACACGCCGCAAGCCTCGATGCGGATGCGAACCTCGCCCCGCGCCGGCTCGGGCATATCGCGCTCGACGAGTTCAAGCGGTCCGCCGCCCCGCGCCACCTGCACCGCCCGCATTTTTGCCATCGCTGCCTCCTGGCTAGGTCGAACTTCCCGGTTCCATCACCTCCCCCGAACGCCGGCTTTTGACGCCGAGCTGCCGATTACCCCGATCGCGTCCGACGACAACCCCTTAGGTCAAAACGCCTTGCACGATCCGTCGCACTCATCGGGGAAGAGGCTGTGCCCGCAGGCGCAAGGGCCACGATGACCGGCGAGCTTGGTGTCGGTCGTCGGGGTGGGTTGCCCGGGCCGCTTCTCCCGCCGTAACTCCTCCATGCGAGTGCGGATCGTCTCGAAATCGTCGGCTGCCCGGGGCCGTGGCATCAAATCCTCCTGGCCCCGCAGCGACATGCGTCAGCGCCGTTCGCCAATCAGAGGTCTCCTTTGGGGTCGATAACGGCCGTTCCCAATCTCGCGCCGTTAACGCGTCCGAGGCCCTCGATGTCAAGCGGCTTTTAGACGCCGCCTCCCGCATCCGGCGTGATGGATGCGGCCTGGTTATGCAGTAAATGTGAAGCTGCTGCCGGTCCCGCAAATAACCAGCTTTTCCGGCATCTCCTTTGCGGCCAAATCAATGAAGTTCTGTCCGCTGCAATGCATCGGCATCACGTGTTCGAATTCGAACTGTTTCAGCTCGGCCATGACCTGGCGGCGGACGGCGCATCAGGGATGCGGCGGCGTGCTTGGCCGGCCAATATCAAAATTGCCGATAAGTCAACAGATCGACCAAAAGAGGTTAGGCGGAGGAAAACACGATGTTGGCACTGGCTGCGCGATCTGACCTCGCGGGAACGCCGGACGATGCTCGCCTGCTGGGGCTAATGCATGGTCGGTTTGAAGTCGTTGGGCTCGAGGTGGAGGGCGGTCGATGATCGGTTCAGCGTCAAGTGAGCCCCAAACCGGCGCTCGCGTCGGGCTGAGTTCCATCATATTCTGAGTTGCACATTGCCTTGCGGGACCGGCGCCAGATGAGCGAAGAGCGGGTCGAGCGGCGGCTGACGGCGATCCTGGCCGCTGATGTCGTCGGCTATTCGCGGCTGATGGGCGCCGATGAGGAGGGCACGCTCGCGGCGTTGAAAGCGATCCGGCGCGAATTGGTCGATCCCAGGATCGTTGAGCATCGCGGCCGCATCGTCAAAACCACCGGCGACGGGCTTCTCGTTGAGTTCGCCAGCATTGTCGACGCCGTGCGCTGCGCGGTTGACGTGCAGCGCGAGATGGCCGAGCGCGACGCCAATGTACCGGCCGAAACGCGTATCGAGTTCCGCATCGGCATCAATCTCGGCGACATCATCATCGATGGGGACGACATCTTCGGCGACGGCGTCAACGTCACCGCTCGGCTTGAAACCTTGGCGGAGCCGGGCGGGATCTGCGTCAGCCACGTTGTGCGCGACCAGGTGCGCGACAAGCTCGCCTTCGCCTTCGAGGACCTGGGCGACCAGCAGGTCAAGAACATCGCCCGGCCGATCCGCGCTTACCGGATCGCGCGCGGCGCAGGAACAGCGGCACCAGCCTCCGCGCCGCCGCCGACGCTCGCCCTGCCCGACAAGCCATCCCTAGTGGTGTTGCCGTTCCAGAACATGAGCGGCGACCCGGAGCAGGAGTACTTCGCCGACGGCATGGTCGAGGAGATCACCACCGCGATCGCCCGGCTGCCCTGGCTCTTTGTGATCGCCTGCAATTCCGCCTTCACCTACAAGGGCCGTGCCGTCGACGTTAAGCAGGTGGCCCAGGAGCTCGGGGTGCGCTACGTGCTCGAAGGCTCGGTGCGCAAAGCCGGCCAGCGGGTGCGCATCACCGGGCAACTGATCGACGCCGTTGCCGGCAGCCACATTTGGGTCGACCGTTTCGACGGCGCCCTCGACGATGTTATCGATCTGCAAGACCAGGTGGCGTCCAGGGTTGTCGCGGCGATCGAACCGAGGCTCCGCCAGTCGGAATCCGAGCGCACCGCCCGCAAGCCGACCCGAAATCTCGACGTCTACGACCTCTATCTGCGCGCATTGGCGCAATCTTATCGCTATACCGACGACGGCTTTACCGAGTCGGTCGTACTGCTTCGACAGGCCCTGGCCATCGACCCCTCCTACGCCCCCGCAGCGGCTCTTGTGGGTTGGTGTCGCGCCATGCAGCGCATACAAGGATGGGGCGCATTGTCCGCGGACGATCTGGCGGAAGCCGTCCGCCTGGCGCGGCAGGCGCTCGAAATGGCGCGCGACGATCCCGATGTCATGCGGCGGGTCGCCAATACGCTGTTTTTCATTGCCGGTGAGGTGCGATTAGCCGCGTCGATTATCGAGCGCGCCCTGGCGCTGAACCCGAACGCTGCCTTGGCATGGGTCTGCAAGGGAACTATGCACGCTCTACAAAACCAGCCAGAGGCCGCGATCGAAGCCTGCGAGCGGGCCCAGCGGCTGAACCCGTACGAGCCGCAAGCTTATAGCGGTCCCATCGCGATTGCGATCGCTCACCTTGCGGCGCACCGCTTCGAACTGGCAGTCGAATGGGCGGACCGAACCCTGCACCAGCAGCCGCGAAACGTGACCGCTCTACGTGTAAGGGCCGTCGCCAATGCCCATCTGGGCCGGCTCGCCGAGGCGCAAACCGACGTTGCACGAGCGCTTGCGATCGACCGAGGCTGTGTGAAAACGCCTAATCTGGTATTCTCTCTGGGGGTTCGGGGGGACCGGGATGAAGCGTTTTGTTGAGGGCCAAGGCCGGCGCCAGCTGATCTTGCTGCCGGATTGCTTGGACGACTACGTCGGGGAAGATAACCCTGTCCGCATCGTCGATGTCTTCATTGATGAATTGGATTTGGCGGTGCTGGGCTTTGCCGGCGTTATACCGGAAGCGACCGGCCGTCCCTCGTACCATCCCGTGACGCTGCTGAAGATTTATCTCTACGGTTATTTGAACCGGGTTCAGTCGAGCCGGCGGCTCGAACGCGAAACGCAGCGCAATATCGAGCTGATGTGGCTGACCGGGCGGCTGATGCCCGACTTCAAGACGATCGCCGACTTCCGCCGGGACAATGGCGAGGCGATCCGGGCGGTGTGTTCCCAGTTTGTGATGTTGTGCCGCCAGCTGGGCCTGTTCACCCGCGCCGTTGTTGCGATCGACGGCAGCAAGTTCAAAGCGGTCAACAATCGCGACAAGAACTTCACGGTGGCCAAGGTCGGCAAGCGCATCGAGCAGGTCGACGCCGGCATCGCGCGTTACCTGGCGGCACTGGACCGGGCCGACCGCGACGAGAGCGATGTCGCTGAAGTCAAGTCGGTCCGCCTGAAGGAGAAGATCGCCGGCTTGCGTCGACAGATGCAGTCCTTGAAGAAGATGGAGCAGACGGTTCGGGACGCGCCCGACCAGCAGGTCTCGCTGACCGATCCGGATGCGCGGTCCATGGCCACCAGCGGGCGCGGAACCGGCGTGGTCGGCTACAATGTGCAGATCGCCGTCGACGCCGAGCACCATCTAATTGTGGCCCACGAGGTGATCAACCAGGGGCACGACCGCAGCCAGCTCGCACCCATGGCGCTCAAGGCGCAGCAGGCCACGGGCTGCGAGCAGGTCACCGCCCTGGCCGACCGCGGCTACTTCAGCGGCGACCAGGTTCTGTCGTGCGAAGGCACCGGCGTCGCACCTATCGTACCCAAGACCCTGACGTCAAGCGGGACCAAGCGCGGCCTTTTTGCCCGGCAGGACTTCATCTACGACGCCGAGCACGACCACTACACCTGCCCGGCGGGCGCAAAACTCACCAAAATCCATCGCCGCGCCGATCACACCGAAGACTTCGACCGCTACCGCCACCTGAGCGCCTGCTTCACCTGTCCGCTCAGACCCCAATGCACGCCGACCCCGCGGCGGATCATCAAGCGCTGGGAGAATGAGGTCGTGCTCGACCGGATGCAGGCCCGGCTCGACCGCATGCCCGAGGCCATGGGGGTGCGACGACAGACCGTCGAACACCCGTTCGGGACCCTCAAGGCCTGGATGGGCGCCACCCACTTCCTGACCCGGACCCTGGACAAGGTCCGAACCGAGATGAGCCTCCACGTTCTGGCCTATAATCTGAAGCGAATGATCACGATCTTCGGTGTGGGACCGCTGATGGCGGCGATCAGAACCTGATCGCCCCGCTCAAGCCGCCGACCCAGTATCAACCGGGCCTCGACTGTCACGGCCAGGAAACCCGGCGCTTCGCTTACGTTCATATGACGCGTTTTTCCACGCCCTCGACCCGAAACCGACGATCTCCGGGTATCGCGCCTTCGCTCACCACCTCGCGCCGGAACTGGTCGACCTCTTCGTCGCCGGCTTTCGTCTGGCCGGCCTGCCGGAGGGGTGAGAGGCGTACTTCTCGCGGTGCTGAAGGGTCCGTTCCCCACGATGCGGCTAACGGGCGGAATCGGCGCCGAACGGCGGATTGCCTCTATTCGCGTTAAATCGCAATCGCCCACCGTTAAAACGCCTTGCACGATCCGTCGCACTCGTCGGGGAACAGGCTGCGGCCACAGGCGCGAGGGCCACGATGACCCGCGAGTTTGGTGTCGGTCGGCGGCGTGGGTTGCCCGGGCAGCTTTTCCCGCCGCACCTCCTCCATGCGGATACGGATCGTCTCGAAATCGTCAGCTGCTCGGGGCCGCGACATCAAACCCTCCACGCCCGCACCAACATGCGTTGGTGCTTCTGGTCTCCCTTGGTCGGAGGCAGAGGTTCCTCCAATGGAGCCGCGGCGTGCATCAGGCTATCGATGGTGCCTGCTGGCCCGCGGCGAGGCTCATTTCGGGAGCAAACGGACCGGACTCGACAACGACGTCGCGGATCGTGCCGCCATAGCGGAAAATGCCGCGGCGTTCCCACAATCCCCAATCGACCGGGGCGCGGCGATCGAGACCGATGTCGAGCCCTTCGTGAAACCCGCCCATCAGGGTCGGGCTGAGATCGTGCCACTCGCCGGTGTCGCTTCCATCGAGGACCAGGCGGCCACGGCCGCGCCGCCCGCCGAACGCCTCGAATTCAAGCGCGGCACTGCGTTCGCCCTCCGGCACCGCAGGGCCGACCAAGGTGTAAAATCGGCCAAACCCGTTATAGGTGAGCCGCAGGGTCCGGTCCTCGATGTAAAGCACCAGACCGCCGGCGACGTCGCCGATCGCGAACAGCACGCCCTCGTCCGCGCCACCGTGCCGAAAGCGCGCTACAATGATGAAATTCCGGTTGCCGATCAGCGGAGCGATCACATTGCGGTGCACGGTCTGGCCGTTCGGCAGAAACCGTCGCCGACCGATGGCCGCAGGCCGCTGATGCGGCGGCACCTCCAGGAATTTTTGCGCCGGTGTGCGGTTGTCGAGCGGATAGACCATGTTCGCCCAGGCGGCCGCGTCGAAGGCCGCGACCAGCTCCTCAAGCTTTTGCGGGTGCTGGCGGCGCAAATCCATGCTCTCGGAGAAATCCTCGGCATGGGCGTGCAATGTCCAATTGTCGAAATCGATGGCCTCGCCCCGCTTCTGCAATGAGACCGCAACCCAGCCGTCGCGGTAATAGGCCCGGTTGGCCCAGCATTCGTAATACTGCTCATTGCGCGACGCCGGGGCACCGGCATCCCGCAGCACCGGCGCCAGGCTCTTGCCCTGCATCGGCTGGGCCGGCTCGCCGTGCGATGTTTCGAGAGCCGGCACGCTCGCGAGATCGAGCAGGGTCGGCATCACGTCGATCACATGGCCGAACTGCCCGCGGACGGCCCCAAAATCCTTGAGCTTGTCGGGCCACGAGACAACAAAGCTGACGCGCCGCCCACCGCCGCCGGTGTAGGTCTTGTAGGACGGAAAGGGAGTATTGGAGACCTGCGCCCAACCCATCGGATAGACGGCGGATCCCCGTCCGGTGCCGATCCAAGCCTCGCGCTCCAGATCGACCTCGACCGGCAATCCCGGCAGCCCGGCATAGCGCCGGTTGAAATGCAGCGCGCCGGCGGGCCCGGCGGAGTTGGTGCCGCCATTGTCGGAAGTGAGGACAAAGATCGTATTGTCGAGCTCGCCGAGCTCTTCGAGCAACGCCACGAGACGGCCGATATTCTGGTCGGCGCAGTCGAGCATTGCGGCATAGGTTTCCATGTGCCGCGCAAAGAGGCGCCGCTGGTCGGCGGGAACATCGTCCCATGCGGGCACCGCCGGATCACGCTCGGCAAGCTGGGTTCCCGCCGGGACCAACCCCATCGCCATCTGGCGCTGAAAGCGCGCGGCGCGGAGCGCGTCCCAGCCGGCATCGTACCGGCCGCGGTATTTCGCCAGATCCGCTTCCTTGGCTTGCAATGGCCCGTGCACGGCATTGTTGGCGACATAGAGAAAGAACGGCCGGCTCGGGTCCTGGTTGCGGATCTCGGTGACGAAGCCGATCGCCTTGTCCATCCAATCGTCGGTCGCGTAGTAGCCCTCGGGATAGGCGTCGATCGGCGCGACGGTATTGTTGTAGACGATGCGCGCCGGAAAGAAATACCCGGTCTCGCCTTCGAGAAACCCGTAGAAGCGGTCGAAGCCGCGATGGGTCGGCCAGGTGGGATTGGGCGCCGCGCCGTCTGTGGAATTGTGCCACTTGCCGACCGCGGCGGTCGCGTATCCGGCCGCGCGCAGGGTTTCGGCGATTGTCGGCGCGTCAAGCGGAATGTCCCCGAAATAGCCCGGGAAGCCCGGATTGTTGTTCGCCAGCCATCCGGTCGCCACCGAATGGGCATTGATCCCGGTCAGCAAAGCGGCGCGCGCCGGCGAACAGATCGGATGCGTCGTATAGTGGCTAAACCGAATGCCCCGGCCGGCCAGCGCATCGATGTTGGGGGTGGCGATCTCCGAGCCGTAACAGCCGATATCCGCCCACCCCATATCGTCCATCAAGACGATCACGATGTTCGGCGACCCCGGCGGCGGACGCACCAGCAAATTCCAATGCGGCTCCGATTCCTCGAGCGTTCGTCCGATTTTGCCGGGAAAGCCCGGATAGCCCCGTTGCTCGCTGGTAATGACGATGTCCTCCCGTTGCCCGCAATGCCACTGACACGCGGCATAGCCATCCGATTATAATCAATTGTCGCAAAGCGGTCGTGAGAACCTCGTCGGAAGCGTTGCCTTCCGACCCGCGAGCCACCGTCACTCCGCCCTTGTCACCGCCTTCGCCAATAGATGGGGCAAACCGACCCGGCGCCGCGACGAGGCCAAAAGCTTCCCAGGCAATATGACCGTAGGTTTGCCGCCGCCGACGATCAGGGTGCCGGGCCCATTGAACAACATCACGCCCTTGCCGTTCGGGGCAAACGGTGCTCCTCGCGACGTGATCAACAGCTCCTGCAACCCCTCGTTCTCTAGGTCCCAGTTGCGTACCGGGCCGGTGTCGAGATGGATGAAACCGGAATGCGGGTACCAGCCGACGCCGCCGCGCCGCATCGCGCGCGCCGCGGCCATCGCGTCGGCAAGCCTGGTGGGGAACCGCACATCGAGCGCGCGGCCATAAAGATGCTGGCTGTTCTCGGCAACCCCGAAGGTGGTGCGGGCTAGCATCGCGTTGGTTTCGGGCGTGCGATAGGCCGACAGGATGAAGGCACTGGTCTGGCCCGTAGCCGCCATGACGTTCGCGAGAAAGTCGATGACGCCGACGTCGATGCTGGTCATCCGGCCGGAATGCTGATCGCGCAAGAAAACGCACAATTCATCCATCACTCGCGGGATCGGGCCATTGGCATCGCGATAGGCGCCATCGAAGGTGCCACCCGTATGGGCATCGATGAGCCGCAATCGGAGCAACCCGGGCGCGACCGGCATCGCCCATCCACGATAGGGTGCCGCACTCAGCAATGCAGCCGTCCGAAACAGGAAGCGCCGTCGGTTCATCGGGGTATTTTAGGCGGTGGATCACGCGGCCATCCGCCCCCGCTCGCCGCAACCGACATTCTCAGTCCGACCCGTAGAGCTTTAGCTCCCGCACCCGCTCCTTGATCGCTGACAGGTCTGCATTTGCTGTCAGCACACGGATAATCGTGCCCTTGTCCTCTCGCCACTGCCCTCCCATCGCCTCATGTTCTGCTTCGGACGCGGACCGCAAAAATTTCTCTCTGAGCTGTGGGAAGGGCTGCTTAGTCGGCGGCGGCGTGCTCGCGGTGCCGTTCGTAGCGCCGGGCGGGGGTGTTGACGGGTTCGGTCAGCGGGGCGGCGGCAAACGAAGCGGCTTTGCGGGCCGGCGATGCATCGCCGTAGAGGGTGGTGCGCTGACGCGGCCTGCGGCCGATGCCGCGGATCAGTTCCTCCATCGCCTCGGGCGGCATCTCCTGGCCGTGCACCGCCCCGGCGGCGCGGGTGATGCTCTCGTTCATCAGGGTGCCGCCCATATCGTTGGCGCCGGCATCAAGGCAACAGGCGGCGCCGCCATAGCCCATCTTGACCCAAGAGGTCTGGATGTTGGTGATGACCGGGTGCAGGGTCAGGCGGGCGACGGCATGCATCAGCACCGCCTCGCGCCAGGTGGCGCCGCGGCGGGCGCGGCCCTTCAGATAGATCGGCGTCTCCATCGGCACAAACGGCAACGGGACGAATTCGGTAAAGCCGCCGGTCTTCGCCTGCAACGCACGGATGCGCAGCAGGTGCCGCGCCCAGTGCTCGTAGCGGTCGACATGGCCGTACATGATCGTGACGGTGCTGCGCAGGCCGGCGCCGTGCGCCGCTTCCATGACCTCCAGCCACTGGGCCGTCTTGATCTTGTCGGGGCAGATCACGGCGCGGACCTCGTCGTCGAGGATCTCGGCCGCGGTGCCGGGCAACGAGCTGAGCCCGGCCTCCTTCAGCTCGCGCAGGAAGTCGGCGGGCGTTCGGCCCAGGGTCTTGGCGCCCTGCCAGATTTCGAGCGGCGAAAAGGCGTGGACATGGATGTCGGGCACCGCCTCCTTGATCGCCCGGCACACCCCGAGATAGGTCGCCCCGGTGTATTCGGGATGGATGCCGCCTTGCAGGCAGACCTCGGTGGCGCCGCGCTCCCACGCCTCTTCGACCCGACGCTGGATCTCCGGGAGATCGAGGTTATAGGGCCGGCCGCGCAGATTTTCGCTGAGCTTACCCTTTGAGAACGCGCAGAACTGGCAGCGGAAATAGCAGACGTTGGTGTAGTTGATGTTGCGGGTGACGACATAGCTGACCGTGTCGCCGTTGACCTGCCGCCGCAGCCGGTCGGCCGTCTCGCAAACCTGCGTGAAGGCGTCGCCGCGCGCCTGGAACAGCCGCACGATCTCGGCCTCGGACAGAGCCTCGCCGGACGCCGCCCGGTCGAGCACCGCGGCAAGAGGGTCGCCGGCGGAGGCCCGCCGTGTTTTCGTTTCAGTCGGCGGCTCGCTGCCCGAGCCCGCGACCCATTTGTCCGGGCGAGCGAACCCTTCGGCGTCCATCGCCTGCAGCACCGGGGCCCGCAATGCCGGATCGAGCCAGCGCTCGGGTTCGCGCGTGTAGCTGGGATAGATCGCAAGGCGCGGCACCAACACCTTGCCGGCGGCGGCGGTCTGCTCGCGCCAGATGGTCGAGCGCCGGCCACGGCGCCTCGGGGTTGACGTGGTCGCGGGTCACTGGCGACACGCCGCCCCAATCGTTGATCCCGGCGGCAATCATCTCGGCCAGGCCGCCCGGGTTCAGATTTGGCGGCGCCTGGATGCTCATTTCGGGGCCGAAGACCAGCCGGGCGGCGGCAATCGTCCACAGATGGTCGGCGAGGTCGGGCTCGGGCGCGTCCGCCATCCGAGTGCCCGGCTTGGCCCGGAAATTCTGGATGATGATTTCCTGGATATGGCCGTAGCGGTCGTGGAGTTCGCGCAGCGCCAGCAGCGACTCGATGCGTTCGCGCCGGGTCTCGCCGATGCCGATCAGGATGCCTGACGTGAACGGCGCCGCCGCCTCGCCGGCCATCCGGATCGTTTCGAGGCGCACCGCCGGGTCTTTGTCGGGCGAGCCGAAATGGGGGCCACCGCGGCGGCGCAGCCGCTCGGAGGCGCTTTCGAGCATGATCCCCTGCGACGCCGATACCTTGCGCAGCATCTCGATGTCGGGGCGGGTCATCACCCCGGGGTTCAGATGCGGCAACAGCCCGGTTTCGCGCAGCACCAGCCCGGCCATCTCGGCGAGGTAGGAGAGGGTGGTCTCGTGGCCGAGCCGGTCGAGCGCCTCGCGTGCGGCGGCATAGCGCAATTCCGGCTTATCGCCCAAGGTGAACAGAGCCTCATGGCAACCGGCCTCGGCCCCGGCACGGGCGATCGCCAGCACCTCCTCGGCGCTCAGGTAAACCGGCTCTCCGGGGCGCGGGGGATGGGCAAAGGTGCAGTAATGGCACACGTCCCGGCACAGCTGGGTCAGCGGGATGAAGACCTTGGGCGAATAGGATACGAGCCCGCCATGTCCGGCGTCGCGCAGAGCCGCGGCGAGCGTCATCAACGGCCGCTGATCCCCACCTTCGGTATCGGCGAGGGCCAAGGCCGCGTCAGCAGACAGACGCCGCGCCGTTCGGGCCTCTTCCAAAACCTCGTCGATGGTCATTCCCAAAACTCTCCTACAGGCGCCCCCCGGGGCGCAGCAATGACGGCAACATAGCATTCTCGGCCAGGAATGCGCGCGTGCGCGTCAGCGATGGCTGAAGCGCAAAGGCGGCGAGATCCTCGGGATTGTCAATGTCGAGGGCGATCCCCGGCAGACGCAGCACGGTCGGCCTTATGCCTTGCGCTTCGGCGGCCCGCAGATGCGGGAAAAAGCTGTCGACGCCAAAACGCAGCGAAACCGCGTCCGGCGGCGAGCATAGGATCGCGTTCGAGCCGCCCTCGTCATGCGACGGAACGATCGTAAACGCCGGCGCCGGGCGGTGCGCGGCAACCAGCTGGTCGATCTCGTCGGCGGTGACGAGCGGGATGTCGCCGGGCAGGGTCAGCATGCCTCCGCGCCCCTCGGCCGCGAGCAAGCGCGCCGTCGCGGTGACGGCGCCGGTATGGCCATCGCGGGCGCCGTCTTCGACGAGGCGCGCACGATAGCGCAAGGCCAGCTGGCGCGCGGACGGGTCGACGGTGACGACGAGGAGGCCGGCGAGGCCCGCAGCGGAAACCAAGGCCGTCAGCACATCCTCGAGCATCGCCAAAGCGAGCGACTGGCGCATCTCGGGCGGCAGCAACGGGGCGAGCCGTTCCTTGGCCCGATCCCGCTCCTTGACTGGCACGACCGCCCACAAATCCATCTGAGCCCGCATTTCCCGCAATTGTCAGGCGCATCGGGCCGCGGTATCGGCGAGAAGTCGTGTTGCAGAAGCGACTTGGCCGGTCACCCGCATAAGCCCGACTTTGATCGAGTTTATCCCGGACCAATTCTGATTTACAGCGGTCACCGACGCGCAGCGCAAATCGGCGCCCAGTCACCCGGGCGCCGAAGGCAGCCCCGCGATCACATTATTGCCACGACCGGCGGGATACCCGACAGCGCGATCGGCCGGCGGCCCAATAGGTCCGCGGCCGCCTGGCTCGCTGAAGGGTTAATGCACCGCGTTGGCACCCCCGCCTCGATAGGCGGCGAGAGTTGGATTTGCCGTGGCGCTGGCCGCCGCCCCGGCCGCCAGAGGCTCGACCGCGACAGCCGCGACCCCGGCATGCCTCATCCCTAACTCCTCGGCGGCACGGGGCGACAAATCGATGATGAAGCGGCGATTATAGGGGCCGCGATCATTGATTTTGACGATCACCGAGCGCCCGGTGTCGAGACTGACCACCTTGGCGCAGGAGCCGAGCGGCAGCGAGCGATGAGCTGCGGTGGGGGTGACCGTGTCGAGAGGTTCGCCGCTCGAGGTTCGATTGCCGACCAGGCCGTACCAGGCCGCCTGTCCGATCTCCGATGTCCCGGCCGGATGCATCGCACCCCAATCGGGATTGAACAGATTGCCGCCGCCAACATCATCGAAGCGCCGCGAAGCCACGTGTTGATAGCGGGTCCGCCCGCCGTGACGAAAGGCCGCCCGCGTCGTTGCGCGGGCGTGTGCGACCCGGTGCAGAGCTCGGGCTTTTCCGGGTCGATTTTCCGATTGTTCAGGTTCGAGGTTGGCGGGTGAGGCAGGATGGTGGGAGGTGCTCTTCTCCACCGTTTTGGCCATCGCGCCGGCGGAGGCCATCAACAGGGCAAGGGAAATGCCGATCGTCTGACGCAAGGGCATCCGGCGTCGTCTCCTTCTTGTTGGGCATCCCCTGACCGCAGGCAACAACGAGCGTGTCGCCATACCAAGGTATTGGATGGGCTCAGGGATGAGATCGGTGTCGTCCCGGATTATTGCCGACGCATCCGGGTAGGACAGGGAGGAACAATGCAAGCTAAACAGGGTAAATCGACCCTGTCAACCCGTCTGTGCACTTTCGCGTCCAGCGCCTTTTGCCGGTTCAGCTAGGGGCCGCCCGACCGTGCTGACAGGGTTTCTCAGAATGTTAATTTCTATTCTTCACAGAGACGATGTCTTCTTTGAAGGACATGATGTCCTTCAAACCGTCAAAGGGAGATCAGTGGCCTCAAAAACATAAATCTTTAAAATTTGCTAACGAAGTGTCGGAACCCGCGCGAAGCAGCGGTTTGGTTGTTCAAATTTCTCTCGATCAGGCGCGGAGCGACCCGGCTCAGGCGGGCGAACTCCTCGGGGCTCTCTACATCGCCGATGTCTGCGGTTTTGACCGACCCGATAAACGATATCGCCGTGCAAATTCCTGCCGCTACGTGAGCTCCCTCACACAAAAATCAAAAGAAATCGCGATAATGATCTCCGGTGGGCACCTCCCCACCTGCGGCGATCTCGAGGGTTCAGATGCCGAGTATGAACGACAAGGCGCTCCAGGCGCTGACCAGGGCGTGGATTACGACAGTTATCGCGACGGCATTGCTGAGCGTCGCGCTCGCTATGTCGCCGGTGTGGGACAGTGCGGGCTATCTAAGCGCCCTGCCGGGAGCGTTGAGCATCGGCCAGTGATCGCGTAGAGCGCTCCTGTTCAGGCCCAGCGCGCAACCTCGGCAAAGCCAAACCGGGGCAGGCGCGGCCGCAGGCTCTCACGGTCGCCATAGCCGATGTTCAGCAGGAAGTTGCTGCGGTAGCGGCCTTCGGGAAAAAATGCGGCATCGACCTTGGCTGCATCAAATCCCGACATCGGCCCGCAATCGAGCCCCTGCGCGCGCAACGCCAGGATCAGGTAGGCGCCCTGCAGCGAGCCGTTGCGAAACGCGGTCTCGAGCGCCAGCGCCGCGTCGGTCGTGAACCAGCTGCGCGCGTCGGTATGCGGATAGAGGCGCGGTAGATGATCGTAGAATTCGCGATCATAAGCGACGATCGCGGTCACCGGGGCGGTCCGCACCTTTTCGAAATTGCCGGCCGAGACGCAGGGCAACAGCCGCTCCTTGCCGGCCGGGCTGCGCACCAGAACGAGCCGCATCGGCTGGCAATTACCGCTGGTCGGCCCGAGCTGCGCCAAAACGAGAGCGGTTTCGACAGCGCCTTCCGGCACTGGACGATCCTGCCATCTGGTGAAGGTTCGTGCCTCGTCGAACAATGTCGCAAGCGCCTCCGCGGCGATCGGCGTCACGCGGGCAGCGCCTCGGCGCGGCTCGTGGTCTCGGGCGGGATGCGCTGGCTGAATTTCTCCATGGCGCCGATCACTCCATGAAAATGACGAAATCGTCGAAGGACAGCATCGCGGCCCTAACACAGGCAATATCCGCGGCCATGCCTATTGTGCTCCATCTGAGTGGGCGAGGGCGACAACGGATCTATTTTTATAATCATGTTTGGCATTCCACCGTGATCTGCTTCACGGATGCCGGCCGAGAAGTGGCTCCAGTCTAAGCAGGTTTATCACTCCGCGACGGAAAAGACCCGCAGGCCGACCAGACCGACGGCGATCAAAAGCAAGGAACAGACGCGGCCGAGATTGGTGCTCTCGCGAAAGAATACCATGCCGACGATTGCGGTTCCGGCGGTTCCGATCCCGACAAAGGTGGCGTAAACCGTGGCCGCCGGCAGCCGCTTCACGGCTTCGGCCAACAGAAAGTTGGCCGGGATCGCGCAGATGATTACCACAAACAGTGGCGCCCATCTGGACAATGGCGCTGACCATTTCAATACGAAAGGCCAGGCGATCTCGAACAAATCGGCGAACAGGATGAAGAACCAAGCCATTGGCCCGGGATAGCATTGCCTGAGTCGGCGAGTTCGAGGGGGGCAAGGGCGGAGCCATCACTCCGCCGCGGCGGAGTTTGCCTCTAGCGCAAGGGTCTGCTTCTTAACCACGCAAGAGTGGAGCCAAAACGGGCGTTCGGTCGATCGGGTCTGGGGTCGCGCTGGCCACTGGGCCGGGCTTCAAACCTGCGCAAACCCGCGGCATGGTGTTGCCGGATTACCTCAAAATTTTTGACGATGACTGAAAAACCGGCGTAATCCGTGAATACGTGGCTCTAAAGTTCCTCATGTGATTAAATATCGATCGTGTATAATCCGATTGTAAATAGAATCGGTTTGAGGCCAATTGCCCAATATTAGTGCAATATACTTGTGGCACGTATCTTGCTCGTTCACTTGCTCTAGTCGTCTTCGCGAAGCTGGACGATCCCCGCAAGGAGAATGCGCATGCACACGGTCTCGGAAATCGAGGAAAAGCTCCGCCGACGCTATTACCAGCCCAAGGGAGTCGAGCAGTTCGGCATCGAACCGGTGCCGAGCGAATTGAAGACGGTACGCTGGTACGACATCTTCTCAATTATCTTCGGCTTTGCGCTCAATCCCGGATCGATGCTGGTTGGCGGTCTGGCCGTCGTTTCGGGGTTGTCGTTCCTCGGCGCGGTCGGCGCGATCACCGGCGGAGTTCTGCTGGCGACGATCGCCTATACGATAATGGCGACCGTCGGCGTCGATTTCGGCCTGCCGGGCCAAGTGTCGACCCGCATGGTCTACGGATTGCGCGGCGCCAAATGGGTCCCGTCGTTTCTGCGCACGCTCGCCTCGACCTATTGGTTTGCTTATCAAACAGTGGCCGGCTCGCTGGCGGTCGTGGCGATCCTCGATCGTTGGACCGGCACCCCGCATTCCTTGGTCACGGTCAGCCTGATTTTCGCCGTACTGCAAGCGGTCGTCGCAATCATAGGCTACAATTCTTTAAAGCACCTGTCCCGGATGGCGCTGCCGTTCAACATTGTGAGCCTGTGCCTGATTCTCGTCTTACTGGCGACCCATGACGACCCGCATTTTGCACCGTCAGCGGTCCTCCACTACGCCGGAAAGCCGCAGGCCGGGTGGTTGCTGTTCGTGACCTGGCTTAACGTCGTCGCCGCGGGCAACCTGACGATGGTTACCGACTCGGCCGATTTCTGCCGCTACACCCGCTCGCGGGCCGACATGTGGTTGGGCACCTTGCTTGGCAAAGTCGGGGGCGGCTCCTTCGCCGCTCTGCTCGGCGCCTATGGCGCTGCGGCAACCATGGGCAAGACCCCGAATGTGTTTGCGGTCGCTTCGGGCCTCGATGTAAGTCATTTCACGTTGTTGCTGTTCCTGATTGTGATCGCACTCGACAATTGGACCATTAACGTTCTGAACCTCTATACCGGCGGTCTATCCTTGTCGAACATGTTCGAGCGGCTCGGCCGGTTCTGGACAACGGTGATCATCAGCGCGCTGGGCATCGCACTCTCGGCCACCCCCAGCGTCGTGACCGGTTATACAACCTGGGTCGGCATGCTAGGCAACGTGTTCTCGCCGATCGCCGGCGTGCTGATTGCTGATTACCTTTTCGTCAAACGGATGCAGATCGATCTGGTCGCGCTGTTCGAGCCCAACGGTCCTTACTGGTATTGGAAAGGGGTCAACCCGGTCGCCGTGGTTTGGACGATCCTCGGCTTTCTTGCCTATCTGTTCGTCATCCCCGCCGAGTGGATCAAAGTGCCGGTAACCGTGGTTACGACCGGTGCGGGCTATTGGGCTACCATGCAGCTATTGTCGCCCTATCTTGCGGAACTTGGCCGCGCGGCGAGGCCAGGTGACCAGCGTGAGGCGATAGAAGAACTCGATTGGGAATTGGCGGTGCGCTGAGCTGAGTTTCAAAACTCGACCACCCGCGGCCCTTGTTTTCGAGGTCTCATTCGGCACGCGACAATCTCGCGCGCCGGGTCCTGAGGCGGGCACTCCAATAGCCTAACGGCCAGACCAGGCCGACCGCCGCCTGAACAGCGAAAGCGGTGATCCAGGCGGCGGCGTGTCCACTGCCTCCGGCGAGGTCGAGAACCAGCCCGAGCAGCATCGGTGTCACGGTCGACGCACCGAACCCCGAAAGCGCCTGGACAGCGAGAAAGGCGCCGTTGGCGGCAATGATCAGAGGGGTCCCGCAAAGATTGGCGATCGTTGCGATCAGCGTCGCGTAGCCCGTAAGGTTCGGTCGCCCTGCGCGATCGGCAGCGAAGACAAGGAGTGCGACCAGCCAGGCGCGGATGGCCGAGACCTCACCGTTATGCAGCCCATAGGCCCAGACAAAAAGGAGTGCTCGGCGATTGCGCAGGATCGGACCCAGAGCCGGGAGCCAGCGAGAACCCCGTGGGGTAGCGCGCGGCAAGGGGGGCAGCACGACCCAGCCGATAGCCGCTGCGGCGAGGGGCCCCGCGCCGAGAAGAGCAAGGCCGAGGCGCCAGCCAAGGGCGGCGGCTAGAAATCCGGAAAGCGCGTAGGAGAGGCTCACCCCGACCGTAAAGGTCGAAGTGTACACCGGCGACCGACCGGGTCTCTTTATCTGCGGGGACCGCGTCCGAGAGCGCCCGCATCCCCGGCATATGGGCTCCCCCGAACGCCGCGCCTTGCAAAAACCGCCACAAGGCGGCGCTTGCCGCGCCATTCGCCAATAGGGTAAAGCCGAGGGCGGTCACGGCGCCAAACAACAGAGACACAACGTAGATGCGCCGCGGGTCGAGTCGATCGGTAAGCGCGCTTAAAACCGGAACGGCCACGATGTAGCCGGCGAAATAGATGCCGCTGATCAACCCCGCCTGGCTGCCAGAAAGCGACCACAGATGCTGGAATTGTGGCAGCAGCGCCGGGAACGAAACGATCCCAGTCATACCGCAAGCCTGACCGACAAAGATCGCGGCGATCATCCCGCCGGCGGATGTGGAGATCCGAAATCGCGTCATTCACATTCGTGTCTTGGCGGGAGGCTAGATCACAGTCGGGCTGGCGCGAGTCTGCCCGGAAGCGCCGACGCGAAGCGAGGAGTCGCCCGCACCGGAAAAATACTCTAGAATTGCGATACCATGTCCTGGGAGAGTGTCATGTCGGTAATCAAAGCTTTCGATCTCGCTTATGGGCGGCTGCGCTCGCCCGATCTCGACAAGCAGGAAGAATTCCTGACCGATTTCGGGATGGTTCGCGCCGACCGCACCAAAACCGCGCTCTACATGCGCGGCACCGACGCGCCGCACCATCTCCACGTCACCGAACTCGGCGAGCCGCGCTATGTCGGCATCGCGGTTCATGCCGCCGGCATGGAAGATCTCGAGCGGGTGGCGCGGGTCGAGGGCGCCTCCAAAATCGAGGACATCGACGAGCCGGGCGGCGGCAAGCGGGTCCGGCTGACCGACCCCGACGGCTACCAGGTCGAAGTCGTCCACGGCATGCAGATGCTCGCTCCGATCCCGGTACATCGCCCGAAGGTCAATTCCGGCGAGGACAAGTACCGGCGCAAGGGCGAGTTGTTCCGGGTCGATCCCGGCCCGTCGCACATCAAGCGGCTCGGCCATTTTGTCGTGATGAGCAAAAATTTCGAGAAGACGCTCGGCTGGTATCGCGAGATGCTCGGCTTCCGCTGCTCGGACGAGTTTTACGCCGGCGACCCGAACAATGTCGTCGGCTCGTTCAACCGGCTCGACCGCGGCGATGACTATGTCGACCACCATGCATTCTTCTGCATTCGCGGCGAAAAGAGCGGGCTTAACCATCTGTCCTACGAGGCGGCCGATATCGATGACGTGATGGCCGGCCACGAGCAACTTGAGAAAAAAGGCTATCAGCATATGTGGGGCATCGGCCGCCATCTGATCGGCAGCCAGCTGTTCGATTACTGGGCCGATCCGTGGGGCCGGGTGCACGAGCACTGGGCCGACACCGACGTGCTGAACGCCAGCACTCCGCCCAACCGCCTGGAGCGCGGCGCCGGCGCCGGCGGCCCGTGGGGCCAGCCGATCCCGGCGATCTTCATGGGCCACGCCTCGTCCTGAGCGAGTCCAGGATAGCGCACGAACGCTCCCTCTCCGCCCGCTTGCGGGGGAGAGGGCCGGGGTGAGGTGGGTAGCGGCGCACCGCCTGAGCTGTCGGAAGACCACCTCACTCTCCCCATCGCTCGCGCGACGGGTCCCCTCCCTCTCCCCGGCGATGCGGCGGAGAGGGAACTCGCATCTTGCGCTCACACCATTTTGGCGGTGTTGTGCAAAATGAACTGGGATCCCGAATATGACCAAATACGGCGGCGGGCCGTCGGTCTCGCGCTTCGCTGACCTGCGGCTGGTGCACGGCTGCGGGTGAAGTCGCCGGCACGGTCGAGCCTTGCCAGCGGTGCTGAACGCGCTCGCCTCGCAAGGGGTGCGCGCGCCGGACATGCTGGCGACCAGCGAAAAGATTAGGTTGGGGGCGCGGCTCGCCAGTGTCGGAAAACTTGACACAAATTTGTTACGTTAAGCTTAAAATGAGAAATCGCACCCCATAGAGCATCGCAAATTTGGATTTCAGCTGAGGACATTAAAACGGTTAATAACCGCCTAGGTCGCTGTCGGAAATTTTTACAAAATGTCATAATAGAAGTCATAAATCGGTAACCTTAACTCAGTCTCTCCCAAAATATCCCATTTAAATCAGCATATTGGTGAGACTGGCACGAATTTTGCTAAAATTTTAGGCAAAGGGGCGAGCCGGGGTCAGTGAATCTCCGAGCGCGACAAGCCCCACGAAGATTTTTTGGGAGGAACCATGCGCCAGGTCTCGATCTCGATCGCTTCTGCCCGGGTCCGTGCACTCATCGATTTGAGGGCAGCCGCGAGGTGCCTGAGACGGTCACGCGACAGGTTCCTACTGGCCGCGCTGGCGTTCTTCGCATTCCTCTGTGCCGGGGCACCCTCCACCTACGCCCAATTCACCTGCACATGGACCGACGCCACTGCCCCTTGGACGACAGCAGCGGATTGGTCGGCGTGCAACAGTACCTTCCCCAACAACGGCCAGCCGGCGGCCGGCGACACCTACGACGCCACGATCGCGCAAGGCGACCCGACATTGACGACCGCGATCACGATCGGCTCGGTTACCATCACCAGCCCCGGCACGTGGAGCATAGCGGAAACCGGGTCGGCTACATTGACAGGAAGCGTCGCCAATAGCGGCGCACTCGGCCTCAATGCCGGGCTCAACGATGGCGGCGGCAGCCTTACAGTTGACGGCACGCTCACCAACGCCTTCAACAATATCAGCGGATCGGCGCAGGTCGGCAATGTCACCGTGAATGGCCTCGGCCAGCGCACGTTTGGTCTGACCGCGCCGACGACGGTAACCCTGGGCGGGCTGAGCAACCCGAGCGGCGCGAGCTTTGTGATGGACGGGTCGCCGAGCCACGCGGCGACGTTGGCGTTCAGCGCCGGCGGTGCTGGGTTCACCAGCAATGGCGGCGATTTTGAGCTGACCTACGCCGCACCGCTGAGCCTGCCTGGCTTGTTCACCAACAGCGGCACCTTTGGGGTGCACAACAACACGGCGCTGACGATCGGCGGCGGCTTTACCAACAGCGGGACGCTAGGCGTCGACGACCTGCTTGCCGGCGGCAATACCACCATCTACTATTCCGAGGGCGGCAGCAGCCTGGCGATCGACGGCACCCTGAGCAACACCAGCATGGTGCAGGTCGGCAGCGTCCTGGTCGACGGCCTCGGCCAGCGCACGTTTGGTCTGACCGCGCCGACGACGGTAACCCTGGGCGGGCTGAGCAACCCGAGCGGCGCGAGCTTTGTGATGGACGGGTCGCCGAGCCACGCGGCGACGTTGGCGTTCAGCGCCGGCGGTGCTGGGTTCACCAGCAATGGCGGCGATTTTGAGCTGACCTACGCCGCACCGCTGAGCCTGCCTGGCTTGTTCACCAACAGCGGCACCTTTGGGGTGCACAACAACACGGCGCTGACGATCGGCGGCGGCTTTACCAACAGCGGGACGCTAGGCGTCGACGACCTGCTTGCCGGCGGCAATACCACCATCTACTATTCCGAGGGCGGCAGCAGCCTGGCGATCGACGGCACCCTGAGCAACACCAGCATGGTGCAGGTCGGCAGCGTCCTGGTCGACGGCCTCGGCCAGCGCACGTTTGGTCTGACCGCGCCGACGACGGTAACCCTGGGCGGGCTGAGCAACCCGAGCGGCGCGAGCTTTGTGATGGACGGGTCGCCGAGCCACGCGGCGACGTTGGCGTTCAGCGCCGGCGGTGCTGGGTTCACCAGCAATGGCGGCGATTTTGAGCTGACCTACGCCGCACCGCTGAGCCTGCCTGGCTTGTTCACCAACAGCGGCACCTTTGGGGTGCACAACAACACGGCGCTGACGATCGGCGGCGGCTTTACCAACAGCGGGACGCTAGGCGTCGACGACCTGCTTGCCGGCGGCAATACCACCATCTACTATTCCGAGGGCGGCAGCAGCCTGGCGATCGACGGCACCCTGAGCAACACCAGCATGGTGCAGGTCGGCAGCGTCCTGGTCGACGGCCTCGGCCAGCGCACGTTTGGTCTGACCGCGCCGACGACGGTAACCCTGGGCGGGCTGAGCAACCCGAGCGGCGCGAGCTTTGTGATGGACGGGTCGCCGAGCCACGCGGCGACGTTGGCGTTCAGCGCCGGCGGTGCTGGGTTCACCAGCAATGGCGGCGATTTTGAGCTGACCTACGCCGCACCGCTGAGCCTGCCTGGCTTGTTCACCAACAGCGGCACCTTTGGGGTGCACAACAACACGGCGCTGACGATCGGCGGCGGCTTTACCAACAGCGGGACGCTAGGCGTCGACGACCTGCTTGCCGGCGGCAATACCACCATCTACTATTCCGAGGGCGGCAGCAGCCTGGCGATCGACGGCACCCTGAGCAACACCAGCATGGTGCAGGTCGGCAGCGTCCTGGTCGACGGCCTCGGCCAGCGCACGTTTGGTCTGACCGCGCCGACGACGGTAACCCTGGGCGGGCTGAGCAACCCGAGCGGCGCGAGCTTTGTGATGGACGGGTCGCCGAGCCACGCGGCGACGTTGGCGTTCAGCGCCGGCGGTGCTGGGTTCACCAGCAATGGCGGCGATTTTGAGCTGACCTACGCCGCACCGCTGAGCCTGCCTGGCTTGTTCACCAACAGCGGCACCTTTGGGGTGCACAACAACACGGCGCTGACGATCGGCGGCGGCTTTACCAACAGCGGGACGCTAGGCGTCGACGACCTGCTTGCCGGCGGCAATACCACCATCTACTATTCCGAGGGCGGCAGCAGCCTGGCGATCGACGGCACCCTGAGCAACACCAGCATGGTGCAGGTCGGCAGCGTCCTGGTCGACGGCCTCGGCCAGCGCACGTTTGGTCTGACCGCGCCGACGACGGTAACCCTGGGCGGGCTGAGCAACGCTGGCACCGGGACGATGAGCTTGTTCGGCAACGGCACCAACCAGGCTATGTTGAGCGTAACAGCCGGGACGGCGACAAATTCGGGTGATCTGGAGCTCCACAACGATACCGTGCTGAACACCGCTTCGGGGGTCAACTTGACCAACAACGGGACCCTCAACATCGACAGCGTCGCCTTTACCGGCGGCGGAGAAGGCGGCAGCACGGCGATGGTAGGCGGGACGCTTAGCAACACCGCTACGCTCAATATCGGCAACACCAGCCTCAGCGCACCGACCACGGTGACCGCGGCCGCGTTCAACAACACCGGGACGATCGGGCTGTTAGGTAACACCAGCAATCCCGCCAATCAGTCCAGCCTGACGGTAAACGGCGCGGCGAGCAACGCTGGCACGGTGAATATCGCGACCGCGACCAGTGTCACCGTGACTGGCGCCGGGAACGCCTACACGCAGACCGCCGGATTTACTAATTTGAGCGGTGGGACGCTGACGGCGCCCAGTGTCAACATCAATGGCGGTGCGTTGCAGGGGCTCGGCACAGTCGCCGGCGCGCTCAACATCGCCAGCACCGGGAGCATTCAGGCGATCAATCTCGCCAACAGCAGTTTGGCCGCTGTCCTGACTGTCAACGGTAATTATGCCCAGAGCGGCGGTACCTTCGATGCGCTGCTGCACGGGACCGGCACCCAGATCGACGCGGTCAGCGTCGGCGGCGGGGATAGCGTCCACCTGACGGGCGGCAATCTCCAGGTGTCGGGCGTCACCTTTGCGCTGGGCCAGATGTTTAATGACATCATGACCTTTCAGCCGGACGACCTCAGCGGCACCTTTGCGACGATCAACGGCGGCGGAAACGGCCTGTTCACCAGCATCGGCGGCGGTCTATTTCTTGAGGCCCTTTATAACAACGCCGCCGGCAACATATCCTTGGAGGTCACCAATACGCCGCCATCAACTACGATAATCTGGAACGACGCGACCGGTAACTGGACGACCGACACAACCGATTGGACACCGACCGGGCCTCCGCAATCCTTTAATGACGTGATTATCGGCAGCACCACCAACGGCAATGTTACGCTCAACAACAGCACGACGATCAACAGCTTGACGATCAATCCCAGCAACGCACTGACGAATACAAGCGGGACGACGTTGGCCGTCACCACCACCGTCGGCAACAGCGGCAGCCTGACCCTGGGCGGCAACCTCACCGCGACGGGCGCGGTCACAAATAATGCCGGCGCCACGCTGACGATGCAGGGCGGCACGTTGAGCGCGGCGAGCTTGACCAATGCCGGGACGACGGGCGGCTTTGGCACGATCAATCCGGCGATCGCCAATACCGGGCTGGTGCAGGCGAATGGCGGCACCTTGACCGCGCAGGGCGGCATCCAAGGGACCGGCAACGTCACCGTCAATTCCGGGGCGGCGCTCACGATCGGCGCCAACAGCACCGCCGGTACGTTGACGCAGAACGGCACGCTCAATTTGGGTGCGAACAACGTCACCGTGTCGAGCGACTATACGAACGCCAATTTCGGCACCGGCAACAGCTTCAACAAGCTCGCCGGGGTGACCGGCACCGGGCAGATCCTTGCGGCGGGGCCGACCCCGGCGAATATGGAGGTGATCACCGGACCCGACGTGACGAACGGCAACACGACGACGCCGACGCTGGGCCTCGGCATCCTCCATGTCGGCGACTCGACGACATACCAGATCGCCAACGAGGGTACTAGCTCGAACCCATCCTTGCGCGGTGCCATCGAAACCGATGTCAACGGCGGAAACATCACCGGTAACGTGCTGACCGGCGCTGGTGTCACGGCGGCCAATTTCGGACCGCTTGCGCCGGGCACGAGCCCTACGAACTATTCAGTGACCGCAACCAATCCCGGCGTGTTGAGCGGACAGGCCGTCCATTTCGCCGACAACTTCGGCAATGTTCCCGAGCAGACGATGAGCATCACTGGCCAGGTCAACCGCTACGCAGCGCTGGCCCTTGAGCAAACCGGAGGCGATGGCATCCTGAGCGGCGGCGGGACGAGCTACGACCTCGATTTCGGCGATGTGCTGCAGAACAGCGCCTCGCCGCAGGCGGTGCTCGCCTTCCTCAACGACAACCCGCTGGCCGAGCAGGCCTTCACCGATTTGCTGTCGTCGAGCGGCACAATCGAATCGGGCTCGGGCTTCAGCCTCAGCGGCGATTCGGTCAGCGGCCTCGCCGGCGGCGACACGCAGAGCGGGTTCAATATCGGCTTCGGCACCAGCGCACTCGGCGCATTCTCGGAAACCCTGAGCTTCGATGTCGAGAGCAGCAATTCGAGCGGCTATGACGAGATGATCGGCGATGTGACCCTGAACCTCGATGGCGACATCGTGTCGGCGGCGCCGAGTCCCCGAGCCGGCGACGATCCCGCTGCTTGCGGCCGGCCTCGGCATGGTATTCTTCGTCGTCCGCCGGCGAGCGGCGGAGGCGGATGATCGAGGCGGGGCGGCAATGCCGGCAGACGGCTGGGTCTATCGGGTTGTTCTGGCGCTGTCGGGGATCACCCTGGTCCTGGTTGTCGTCTATTTGTTCCTGATCGAGCAAACCGCTCGGTTCAGGCCGAGGTCAACCAGCGCCAGCAGTTCATCAACCAGAGCATCCAGTTCGGCCGCGTCAACGACGCGCTGGTCCGGGCGCTCGCCGACGACCGCCGTCAGCGACAAGGACGACAAGCTGCGCGACCTCCTGGCGCAGAACGGGATCACGATCAATCCGCAGACCGGCGCGCCCGGTCACGGCGGCGCCAGCCCGGCCGATCCGCGGCGCCGGCGCGCACCGGGAAATGACGATGGCGATCGGTCAGAGGCGAGGCGGGAAGGCACGGGTTGTCGGTGCCGCTGATCCTCGTCGTTGTGTCGCTGTTTGTGCTGATGGCGTTCGAGACCGGCCAGGCGATCCACGACCGCGGCGCGCTGGACGAACTGACGGCGCTCGCAGGAAACGACCATCGAGCAGGCGGTCAAACTGCGCCAGCAGCTGCAAGACCTCGCCGGCAAGACCGCGGAGCTCGCCGCCGCTGGCGACGCCGGCGCCAAAGCGTCGTCGATCAGATGAAGGCGCAGGGCGTCACCTTATCGGCGGCCAAGAAATAGCGAAAGATCGCCGCACCCGGCTGCCGCCATGCTTGACGGCGGCTAATACATCTCGGGGGTGATCACGTTCTGCGGGCGGTTGGTCAGCAGTGCCGCGCGCATCGTCTCGGCCGATTTGACGCCGGGTGTCGTGCTCCGATTCGGGGGTGAACCAGGCGGCGTGCGGGGTGATCACCAGGCGCCCTTCGAGGCCGGGCTCGCGCTCGCGGTAGGCGCGCAGGATCGCCGGGACCGGGTCGACCGGCGGCTCGACCGGCAACACGTCGAGCCCGGCGGCGGCGATATGGCCGTCGCGCAACAATGCCAGAAGCGCGTCGAGATCGATGATCGGCCCGCGCGCGGCGTTGACCACGACCGCCCCCGGGCGGCAGCAGGCGAGCTGGTCGCGGCCGAGCATGCCTGCGGGTTTCGGGGGTCAGCGGGGTGTGGACCGACAAGGTGTCGGTCTGGCGCAGCAGATCTTCGAGGGTCGCGGCGCGGCCGATGCCGAGCGCCAGATCGGCGCCGTTCGGCAGATAGGGATCGTAGAACACTCACGCGAAAGCCGAAGGCGCGGGCGCGCAACGCCACCGCGGTGCCGATGCGGCCGAGCCCGAGGATGCCGAAGTTCTGCACGCCGAGCCGGCGGATCAGGTCGTTCTTGACCGCACCCCAAGGCGCCGGCGGGCTCGAGCGCAGCCGCTCGTGATAGAGAACGACGCCGCGGCGCAAGGACAACGCCAACGCCATCGCATGGTCGGCGACCTCGGTCGTGCCGTAATCGGGCACGTTGCAGACGAGGATGTTGCGCGCCGCCGCCGCGGGCCGGTCGATCTTGTCGTAGCCGACGCCCATGCGCACGATCGCGCGCAGCCGCGGAAAACGCGCGATGTCCTCGGCCGAGACCGCGTGGCGCATGATCATCAGCCCGTCGACTTCGGCGCAATCCGCCGGATCGAGCTCGGCCAGCGCCGTTTTGGTGCGCCGGACGATCCGCACCTCGGGGCCGAAGATCTCGCGTTCGAGGGTGTCGTCGGGGATCTGGCGGTCTTCGGGGTAGAGCACGGTCATCGGCATCGGCGTTTATCCTCGGCTAAGGCTGCGCGCACTCTTGACCGGCTGGCCGGTCGCGGCCGAGCGCACGATCGCTTCGAACGCAGCGACGCCGTGCAGGATCTCGTCGGCGGTGATCGGGTAGGGGCGGATGCCGTTGATCGCCGCGGCGAAGCCTTCCAATTCGGCGGCGAGCGCGTTGAAGCCCTTGTATTCGATGATCTCGGGCGCGTGGCGCGCGCGTGGCGGCCGGCCGGCATCGCTTCCGGCACCGGGGTGAAGCGGAAATCGGGGTCCTGGCCGGCAAGCTCGGCGCGGCCCTTGGTGCCGTAGACCGCGAAGCGGTAGGTCGGCGCGGTGACGAGCGAGCAATAAAGGCTCGCCGACATGCCGTTCTCGAGCCGATCAAGCACGCTCGTCGTGTCCTCGAGCTGGGTCATCGCGCGGCGCAGGCTGAGGCAATAGACCTCGTCGATCCGGCCGAACAGATAGATCAGCGCGTCGAGATTGTGGACGCCGGTCGCGGTCATCGCTCCGGCCGGCGCCTCCTGCGGGTCGGCGCGCCAGTAATAGCCCTCGGGCATGAAGTGCCCGGCCGGCGAGGCCTGCGCGCTCTCGCAATGGGTCGGGAGCCCGAGCCGGCCGTCGTCGATCCGCGTCTTCAGCTCGATCATCGCCGGGTGAAAGCGCCGCGGATAGGCGACGCCCAGGACGACCCCGGCGCGCGCCACCGCATCGAGCGCCCGCTCGGCGCTCTCGACGTCGAGGGTGAACGGCTTTTCCATAAAGACGTGCTTGCCGGCGGCGGCGGTGCGCTCGACCTGCGCCCCGTGCTGGCTGTGCGGCGTCGCGAAGACGACGGCGTCGATCGCCGGATCGGCGAGGATCCGCCCGAGATCGTCGCAATAGGCGATGCCGTGCTCGGCGCAAAACGGCTCGGCCGTGGCGCGGGTGCGGCTGTGGCCGGCGGTAAAGCGAAACTCCGTGCTCTTGCCTTGGATCGCGCTGACCAGGGTGCGGCCCCAGCGGCCGAGCCCGACGATCGCGGCGCGGATCATTTTCGCGCCGCCAGCATGTCGCGCACGCCGCGCAACGCCACGTAATAGCCGGGCAGGCCGAACCCGGCGACGATGCCGTGGCTGACGCGCGCCGTCTGCGAGGCCGGGCCGCGCCGGATCGGGTTCGAGATGTGGACCTCGATCGTCGGGAAGCTTACCTGCGAGATCGCCGCGACCAACGCCGGGTAGCCGCTGCCGAACGCCGCCGGATTGAACAACGCCGCGTCGAAGCCCTTGTCGTTGGCCTCGTAGAATTTGTTGACGACCTCGCCTTCGACGTTCGAATGAAAGATTTCGATGTCGAGGCCCAGTTCGGCGGCGTAGCCGCGGATGCGCTCGTCATATTCGGGCAGGGTCATCGGCCCGAAAATCTCGGTCTGAACCTTGCCGCGCATGTTCATGCCCGCACCGTGAACGATCAGGATTTTCGGCATCGCGCTGTCCTCGAATATCAGTCGGGGGATCGGGTGCAGCGGATGCTAGCTGACCGGCCGATTCGCTGACAAGCGCTCGATCCCAAGCGCTTGACAGGGAACGCTCCGATCTTGCACCACTTCGCCTATGAGGTGTCGCAATCTGCTCCTCATGATCGCGGCAGTAGCGGCGTGCGTCGATCGTCGCCGGTCCGAGCGCCGGAGCAGCGGTCTCGTCCAAAGCCAAGTCGCCGCGACGGTCGCCGCCGCAGGTCAAGGCGCTGATCCGCAAAAATTCGAAGAATGCGGAAATCGTCACCTTTGCCGATCGCCGGCTGGCGTCGGTCAGGGTCGTGCGCGGCGAAAGCGAGCCTCCATCGGCGCATGGCAGTGTCGTCACCGTCACCTTTGCCGGAAGAAAATGAGCCGGTGAGCATCTTGCGCGGCGGATCGGTGTCGCAGCCGTCGCTGTCGTCCCGCCGCAGGAGCCGGCGCGACCGGCGGCATCCAGCAAAACCGAGACCGTCAGTTTCGCCAATCCACGGCAGCGCCCGGTGACCGTGCTGCGCGGCTCGACCGCGCCGTGGTTCGATCAGCACTCCATTTGCCGCGTCGCGACGAACGCTACCTTCGACCTGTTCGCGGCGGCGCGGGGCGCCGATCTCGATCGGGTCGCCTTTGCCGTCGACGGCGCCGAATCGAGCCACGGCTGCCGATCCCGGCGATGTGGCGCCCGGAATTCTGCGGGCCGCAGGGTCCGATGCAAGTTTCCGCTGCCGCGGCGATCGATCTGGGCGGCGGCGACCGGTTCGACCTGGCCCAGAACCGGCTGCTGGGCCGCGGCTATCTCGCTCGGCTCTATCGGCGCTACGGCGATTGGCCGGACGCGATCGCCGCCTATAATTGGGGGCCGGGCAATTTGGATGCGTGGATCGAGCAGCGGCCGCCCGGCGACAGGGTTGCCGCTCGAGGTCGAGCGCTATCGCGACCGGGTGCTGCGCGACGGCAGCATCGCGCAAGGACCTAACCAGTTGCTGCGATAATCGCGCCGGCTGCGGAGCGGCGCCTCGCGGGGGCATCGATCGCGGCAACGCGGCAGCGTAATCGGCCCGCGCCGCGAGAATTGGGATCTTGTTCCACGCGCGCCTCGTTGACGATGTGCTAGGCTGCCTACGGGTTGGGCAGTTTCGCCCCCGCTTTCGGACGTGACCACACCGTATCTCTTAAGGAGTTTTGCGTTACGAGCCAGACCATGCGCGTGTTTCGGTTTTTCGAAAATCTGCTCGAACCCGACGGCGCTTCCGCCCGGCCCGCCGCCGGCCGGGCTCGGTGCGTTCTATTGGCATCATGCGCGCCAGGCCCGCGGCCTCGTCGTGGCGCTGTTCGCCGCCGGCCTGGTCGTGGCGCTGCTCGACACGACGATCCCGGTCTTTGTCGGCCGCGTGGTGACGATGGTGTCGAGCCGCACCCCGCACGCGGTATTGCACGATTCGTGGCCGCAGCTGCTCGGCATGGCGCTGGTGCTGCTGGTCGCGCGGCCGGCGGCGATGCTGGTGCAGAACCTGATCACCAACCAGGCGATCATCCCCAGCTTTTCCAATCTTGATCCGCTGGCAAAGCCACTGGCACGTGGTGCGGCAGAGCTGGACGTTCTTTCAGAACGATTTCGCCGGCCGCATCGCCAACCGGGTCATGCAGACCGGCCCGGCCCTGCGCGAAAGCGTGGTCTCGGCGACCAACGCGGTCTGGTACATCCTGGTTTACGGCGGCGGCGCGATCGCTGCTGCTGGCGTCGCAGCGACGTGCGGCTGGCGATCCCGGTGCTGCTGTGGTTCTGCCGGCTATGCGGCCTTGCTGCGCTGGTTCGTGCCCGCAGCTGCGCAACCGCTCGCAGCGGATGTCCGCGGCGCGCTCGCAGCTGTCCGGCCGGGTCGTCGACAGCTATACCAACATCTCTGACGGTCAAGCTGTTCGCCCGGCCGCGCGACGAGGACGCCTTTGTCCGCGAAGCGATGGACGAGCTGACCGACGCGCACCGCTGACCAGCTGCGGCTGATGACCTGCTGGGGCTGAGCCTCGGCGTCTCTCAACGCGGCGATGGTGGTCGGCACCGGCGGCGCCGCGATCTGGCTGTGGAGCGACGGCCGGATCGCGGTCGGCACGGTCGCGATGGCGTTGCCGCTGACCTGGCATATCGCCAGCATCGCCGGCTGGGTCGCGCAGAACGTGACGACGATCTTCGAGAATATCGGCGTCGTGCAGGACGGCATGCGCTCGATCGCGGTGCCGCGGCAGATGCCGGACCGGGCCGATGCGGCGCCGTTGCGGATCGACCGCGGGCATGTGCGCTTCGAGAATGTGCGCTTCGGCTATGGGACCGAGCGCGGCGTGCTGCACGGGATCGACCTGACGATCGCGCCCGGCGAGCGGGTCGGGCTGGTCGGGCCGTCGGGCGCCGGAAAGTCGACCCTGGTCAACCTGCTGCTGCGCTTTTACGACATCGAAAGCGGCCGGATCCTGATCGACGGGCAGAACATCGCCGACGTCACCCAGGAGAGCCTGCGCGCCCATATCTCGATGGTGACGCAGGATACCTCGCTCTTGCACCGCTCGATCCGCGACAACATCCGCTATGGCCGGCCGCAGGCGAGCGAGTGGGAGGTGCGGCGCGCGGCGGCGCAGGCGCATGCGCTCGAATTCATCGAGGGGCTCGAAGATTGGAACGGGCGGCGCGGCTTTGACGCGCATGTCGGCGAGCGCGGGGTCAAGCTGTCGGGCGGCCAGCGCCAGCGCATTGCTCTCGCCCGCGTGATCCTCAAGGATGCGCCGATCCTGGTGCTCGACGAGGCCACCTCGTCGCTCGATTCGGAAGTCGAGGCGGCGATCCAGGAGCAGCTCGAAAGCCTGATGCGCGGGCGCACGGTCATCGCCATCGCCCATCGGCTGTCGACGATCGCGCGCCTCGACCGGCTGGTCGTGCTCGACAAGGGGCGGATCGTCGAGGAGGGGACCCATGCCTCGCTGCTCGCCGCCGACGGCACCTATGCGCGGCTGTGGCGGCGGCAATCGGGCGGGTTCCTCGACCCGGTCGGCCCGCCGGGGCTCGACGCCGCCGCCGAATAGCCCGACTTTCCAGCCGAAAATCGCTATATTGGCGGCGGAGGGCGGCGATGAGCGAGCTGGCGATACAACCGATGAACGCTGGCCGAGTTCCTGCGCTGGGAGGACGGCACCGACACGCGCTACGAGCTCGTCGGCGGTTTTCCGCGTGGCGATGGCGCCGCCGGCAGAGGCGCATCGGTATCCTCGCGCGCTCGGCTTGCCGCGGATCGATGACACGGGCCTGCGCGCCCGGCGGCCATGCACGGCGCAGACCGAGGCTGGGATCACCCGGCCCGATCGCGACGACAGCTTTTACGTCGCTGACATCGCGGTGACCTGCCGTCCCTACGAACGAGGCGAGCAACTAGTTAAAGATCCGATCCTGATCGTCGAAATCCTGTCGCCGGGAACCGAGAGGCACGACCGGCTGACCAAGGTCCCGGTCTATCGGCAGCATCGACAGCGTCGAGGAGATCCTGCTGATCGATTCCGAGAGCATTTATGCCGAGGTGCTGCGACGCGAAGGGGACCGCTGGATCACGAGCGCTGGTCCGCGGGCCAGGACGCTGTTCTCCGCCTCGATTCGGTCGATCTCTCGGTCCCGATGGCCGAGCTTTACGACGGGATCGACATCGACGCCGGCGCAGAGCCCTAGCGGGCGCACCAGCGAAATCCGGACACCTGACACCTCGCCCTTCTCGCAATGCTCAACCGCCTCTATGCCCGGACCTTGGCGCTTGCCGCCAGCCGCTATGCGATGGCGGCGCTGGCGCTCGTGGCCTTCGCCGAGAGCTCGTTCTTTCCGCTGCCACCCGATCTGCTGTTGATCCCGATGATCCTGGCGCGGCCGCGCCGGGCGTTTCTGCTCGCCGGGTTGTGCACCGTCATGTCGGTGCTCGGCGGCTTTCTCGGCTATGCGATCGGCTATTTCCTGTTCGATGCGATCGGCCGGCCGATCCTCGAATTCTACCATGCGATGGGCCGCTATGAGGCGCTGAAGGCGGCGTTTGCCCAATGGGGCGTGTGGATCATCATCATCAAGGGGCTGACCCCGATCCCGTACAAGCTGGTCACGATCGCCAGCGGCGTCGCGCAATTCCCGATCGTTCCCTTCGCTCTCGCCTCGCTGGTCTCGCGCAGCCTGCGCTTCTTCCTGCTCGCGGCATTGCTGTGGCGGTTTGGCGAGCCGGTGCGCGAATTCATCGAGCAGCCGGCTGATGCTGGTGACGAGTCTGTTCGCGGCGGCCCTCGTTGGCGGCTTTGTCGTCTTGCGCTATCTATGACCGCATGAGCAACTCAGGCCCGCGCCTTTCCGATCTTTGTCTTGGCGGCGAGCGCGGCGGTGCTCGGCGGCGCGTTGCTGTCGCAATATTGGGGCGGGTTGGCGCCTTGCGAATTATGCCTGAAAGAGCGCTGGCCGTGGGGCGCGGCGATCGTGATCTCATTCGTCGCGACGATGGCCGGCAGCCGGCGGGCATTGCCGCAGGTCGTGTTGCTGCTGGCGCTCGTCTTTGCCGCAGGCACGGCGCTGGCGTTCTACCATGTCGGCGTCGAGCGGCATTGGTTCGCCGGCCCGAGCGCCTGCACCGCCACGGCCGGCACCCCAACCACTTTCGAAGCGCTGAAGGCGCAGCTCCTTCACAAACAGCCGGTGCGGTGCGACGAACCGGCTTGGTCGCTGTTCGGGATCTCGCTCGCCGGCTGGAACCTCCTCGCCTCGTTCGCGATGACCGGTATTTGCCTCGCGATGTTTTTCCAGCTTCGCGGCAAAGGGCGGAGCAGCGTCGGCCGGAGAACCGCGTGAGCGACGCTCCGCGGCACCGCTTGCCCGGCGACCTCCTACCCGCGGCGGAGATCGCGCGCATGCTGCGGGTCGATCACGCCGGCGAGTTTGGCGCGACGCGGATCTATCAGGGCCAGCTCGATGTGCTGCGGCGGGGCCGCGCCGCCGGCGAGATCCGCCGAATGGCCGAGGCGGAGCAGCGCCATCTCGCCGCCTTCGAGACATTGCTGCACGAGCGCCGAGTGCGGCCGACCTTGCTGCAGCCGCTGTGGTCGGTCGCCGGCTACGCCCTCGGCGCGGCGACAGCATTGCTCGGCGAGCAGGCGGCGATGGCCTGCACGGTCGCGGTCGAGGAAGTCATCGACGAGCATTACCGCGATCAGGCTGAACGCCTCGCCGACGCTGATCCCGGCCTTACCGAGACGATCCTCGCCTTCCGTGACGACGAGATCGCCCATCGCGAGGCCGCGCTCGCCATGGGCGCCGAGGACACGCCGGGCTACGATTTACTCAGCGCCGCGATCAAGACCAGCTCGCGGCTCGCGATCTGGCTCTCGACCCGCTTCTAACTGCCCTTGCGTTCGACCGCGGGCCTGCCGACAAGCCGCGCCTTACGGCCACAACTGGCTGGTCGCGAGTTTGGCTCCGGCAACCAGCGCTTCGAGCTTGGCCCAGACAAGCTGCGGATGAATCCGCCCGCCGAGGCCGCAATCGGTGCCGGCGATGACATTCTCGCGCCCGGCGACCCCGGCGAAATTGAGGATGCGGTCGGCGACGACCTCGGGATGCTCGACGACGTTGGTGGCGTGGCTGACAACGCCCGGGATCAGGATCTTGCCTTCGGGCAGCTTGGTGCCCTGCCATACCTTCCACTCGTGCTCGTGACGGACATTGCCGGCCTCGATCGAGAACGCCCCGGCCCGAACCTTCAGCAGCACATCGACGATATGCTTCAGCGGCAGGTCGGTGGTATGCGGCCCGTGCCAGCTGCCCCAGCAGATGTGATAGCGGATCCGCTGCTCGGGGAGGTCGCGCAGCGCGTGGTTCAGCGCCTCGACCCGTAATTCGGCAAATTTGCGGTAGTCCGCGACGCTCGGCTCCGGGCTGGCCATGTCCCAGGTGTCCGGCAGTCCGGGGTCGTCGAGCTGCAACACGAACCCCGCCTCGACGATGGCCTGGTATTCCTCGCGCAATGCTTCGGCGAGGGCGTAGAGGAACGCCTCGTCCGAGTCGTAATACCGGTTCTGCCGCCGGGCGAAGCTGCCGGGCGCGACGGCGGTGATGAACCCCTCCTCCGCCGTCACCTTGGCCAATGCGGCCTCGAAGTTCGCAAGGTCGGCGCGCACCGCCTGCTGGCCGATATAGGCGATTGGGCCGGTGAATACCGGAGGCCGCCCGCCGAGCGAACTCGATGACCGAAAACTCGTGGCGTCGAGCTCGGCGTAGAACTCGGCAAATTTCTGGCGGTCGCGGCGGCCGGCGAGCGCCGGCAGACGGCCCGGCTCGCCCGGCTCCCAACCGCTGAGGCGCGCCCAGGCATAGCTCGACCACGCGCCGTAATCGATGGCGCCGAAACTCGCCTTGCCGAACTCGCCATCGTTGATCACATCGACGCCGAGTTCGGCCTGTTTACGGCAAATCTCCTCGACCGCGGCCGACAGCCTTTCGGCATAAAGCTTCTCGTCATAGGCTTCGCCGGTAAGTTTTGGACGGTTGACTTCGAGCAGCGCCTCCGGCCGCGGCAGGCTCCCGGCATGCGACGTCAGAATGCGTCGATCGCTTCGCTTCATGGTATCCGGCCCTCCCAGACAGCAAATCCCGTTCTTCGGCTAGCGGCGAGCCGACGCTCGACACCACCTCGCCCTGCCGGCTTCATCGGGTTCGCAACCGTCAGGCAGCAGCCTTTGCCCGAGTGATGCGCTCGCTCAGATCAAGCACTTCGATGCCGATCACCTGCCCCTCGCTGTCGAGATCTAGCATGATCCCCGGCGCCACCTCTTGCGTCTCGACGGATTTGGCGCCTTCTGGGCCGAACCAGACAAACATCGCGTCGGCCTCTGGGTCATAGGAAGTTCTGATCATCGCCGGCCCTGCGATCGAAGTGCACTGTGATGATCAGGATATCATCGCCCTCGGGTCGATGCACAACCCGCAACACCCGGCCACCATGTTCCGCGATCGCCTATTAGGATCGGATGCGACCGGGATGGCGCGGATCGGGTTCGATCCAATCCGGCGCGCTGACCGCCGCCCCGATCCAATCGACAGCGATGTCGCGCGCGCTGATCGCCTCTTGCGCATGCTTGGTAAAGCGGATCATCCCTCGTTAGCTGTGGTGCTCGGCGATCTTCGGATCGAGAAGCTCGTGGCGCAGCGCTTTGAGGCGTTCGAGCGTGCCTTCCTCGTCCGCCCCATCAACCGCGAATACCCCACCACATCGGCAGCCAAGATCGCAGCGAGACGGCGGGTGGCGGGCATCTGCGGACCGTTTTGATTAGCTTCCGAGAACCGTGAGGCCCAACTGAATGGCCGCGCCTCGCAGATTCCCGTCAAGCGTGGCAAGCGGGAGGCTGTGGCGCTGTGCGAGTTCGAGATAAGCAGCGTCATAGGCGGAGAGAGCAAAGCGTTCGGCTAAGCCCATCGTCGCGGTCCATGCCTGGCTTGCCGTTTCATCATCGAGGCTGATCGGCAGGGCGCGCAAAAAACCGGCCAGACGCTGCCGCCGGGATGTGTCGAGGCGGCCGCGGCGCTCGGCGACCAGCAGCCCATTCAGGGCTTCGAGCGGCCACAGCCCGGGCGCCAGCGCGCCGGACTCTCCCACTTGCTCCAACAACGCCGTCGCTGCGGGCGTGCGCTCATCCTCGAAGCACCACGTCAGCGCTACCGAATTGTCCAGTAGAAAGCTCACGAACGTCCCTCGGTGATCAGATCCTTGATCTTCAGACCATTGAGAGTGACGCCGCGGCTCGCTTCGAGCAGACCCGCGACCGCAGGCCGCGCCTTTGCCCGATCGAAGCCCGGACCGGCCGGTACGAGTTTGGCAACGGGTTTGCCGCGCCGGGTAATGACGATCTCTTCGCCGTTTTCAACCCGGTCCAGCAAGGCACCGAGCCGGTTCTTAGCTTCAAATGCCCCGATCTCGCGCATGAATTCCTCTCCAGCTAGACAGTTCTCCAGCTTATAACCGGCCGGCCGGCTCGTCCAGTTCAGCGATCTTCGGATCTAGAAGCTCGCGACGCAGCGCCTTCAGCTCGGCAAGCGTGCCGGCCTCGTCCAGCCCCATCAGCCGGCTGTAGCCGGCGATGTCGGCGGCGAAGATCGCGGCGAGTTTTCGTTTGACCGCTGGGACGGGCACCTTGCGGCTCCTCTCGATGCCGAGTATAGCCGGAGCAATCGCAGAATCGGAATGTCCCCGATCAGCCTCCGGGAGGCGACGCCAGCGGCGACGAATGCCGTTTGCCGGCGTTGGCTCATTGCCCGGGTGGTCGCGCCCGGAGCTGCGGGGATTTCGCTGTAATGATCAAAATCCGTGTCGGCTATCAGGTCGCTTATGAATTCGCCGCAGCCGACGGCGATGGTGCTGACCTTGCGCGTCCATCCGTCGCGCGCCGGCGATCTGGTGACCCCCGACCCGATCCTCACCGACCCGGCGATCCCGGTCGGCGAATACCGCGACAGCTTCGGCAACATCTGCAGCCGGATCGTGGCGCCGGCCGGGCGGCTGACCTTATCGTCCGAGGCGATCGTGCACGACAGCGGTGAGAGCGATGCCGTCGCCCCCTCGACCGGCGAGGCCGCGATCGCCGATCTGCCGGCAGAGACGTTGCTGTTCCTGCTCGGCAGCCGGTATTGCGAGACCGATCTGCTCTCCGAAACCGCCTGGTCGCTGTTCGGCAATACCCCGCGCGGTTGGCGGCGGGTACAGGCGATCTGCGATTTTGTCCACGCCCACGTCACCTTTGGCTACGAACACGCGAACGCCACCAAGACGGCGCTCAACGTGTTCGATCAGCGCCGCGGCGTGTGCCGCGACTTCGCCCATCTCGCAATCACCTTGTGCCGCTGCATGAGCATTCCGGCCCGCTATTGCACCGGGTATCTCGGCGATATCGGCGTGCCCCCGGACCCGGCGCCGATGGATTTCAGCGCCTGGTTCGAAGCCTATCTCGGCGGGCGTTGGTACACTTTCGACGCGCGCCACAATCACCCGCGCATCGGCCGGGTTCTGATCGGCCGCGGCCGCGACGCCGCCGACGTGGCGCTCACCACCAGCTATGGGCCGACCACCCTCGCCGGGTTCAAGGTCGTGACCGAAGAGGTTACGACTTAGAGGCTCGGCAAGTATCGTCAGGAGGATTGGATCGACGTCATGCGTCCTTCTAGTCTAGGCCTCGCTTCGCGAGGCACCTCAGGATGACGACCATCCTTAATGCCATCATAGGCTTACGTCATGGTGAGGAGCGTCCCCGGCGAAGCCGGGCTGCGTTTCGAACCACGCACGGCGCCGATGCAACGCAATTCTTGCCCAGCCTCTTAGCTCAAACCGCCCCGGCTTCGCGCAGTCCCGCAATGTCCTCGGGCGTATAGCCCAGCTCCCGCAATACCTCGTCGCTGTCGGCGCCGAGATCGGGAGCGGGGCGGTAGAGGCGGCACGGCGCCTCGGTGAATTTGATCGGGAAGCCGAGCATCCTGACCTCGCCATGGCCGGGGTGGTCGATGCCGACGACCATTTCCTGCTCGATGATCTGCGGGTCCGCAAAGACCTCGGGCAAGGTCTTGACCCGCTCGCAGGGCACGCCCGCGGCGTTGAGCTTGGCGATCCAATAATCGCTGGTGCCGCCTTTGAGCATCGCCTCGATCGCCGCGTTCATCGTCTGGCGGTTCCGGACGCGCAGATCGTTGGTGCGGAAAAGGGCGTTGTCGCGCAATTCGGGCGCGCCCAGCGCGTCGATCAGGCGTTGATAGGATTGCTCCTGCGAGGGGGCGATGGCGATCTCGCCATCGGCGGTGCGGAACATGCCGTAAGGCGAGACGATCGCATGGTCGTTGCCGCTGCGCTCCGGCGCCTCGCCGGTGGCGAAGTAATTCGCGGCGAGGAAACCCAGCACGCTGACCATCGCGTTGTTGAGGCTGGCGCCGACGGCATCGCCTCGCCCGGTACGGCCGCGGCGCACCAGGGCCGCGCACACGCCGAGCGCGCCTTGAAGGCCGGCGATCAGATCGGCGATCGGCGGCCCGGCGCGCATCGGCGGGCCATCGGGCTCCCCGGTCACGCTCATAAACCCGCTCATCGCTTGGGCGATGAAATCGAAGGAGGGCCGGTCGCGATAGGGCCCGCTGGCGCCAAAGCCGGTGAGGCTGCAACAGACCAGCGCGGGGTTCAGCGCCTCGAGCCGAGCCCCGTCAAAGCCCATCGCCGCCATGACCCCGGGTCGGAAATTCTCGACCAGAACATCGCCGCGCGCGATCAGCTTTTCGAGCACCGCGCGGCCCTCGCTGCTGCGCAAATTCAGGGTCAGCGAGCGCTTGTTGCGGTTGAACGCGGCGAAATACCAGCTCAGCCCGTCCCGCACCGCCCCTTGCCGGCGCACGGGATCGCCCGCCCCCGGGGTTTCGATCTTGATCACCTCGGCCCCCATATCGGCGAGGATCATCGAGCAGAACGGCCCGGCCAGAATGCGCGTCAGATCGACCACGCGGATACCCGACAACGGCATGCCCCACCCCTCCCTCATCGACAGCGGGTGTGTCGCCGCCGGTGTGCCATCGGCAAAGTGCGGAGGCGGCCGAGCCGCTCTTCAGGCCGGTTCCATCGCCCGTTCGGATGCGATCACCTCGATCTGGCCGATCGTCTCCTTGCCCCACACGATCGGAACGACAGCGCCGATTGCGGCAAAGAGCAGCATCGTGCCGAAGAAGATCGTCGGCGAGCCGGTATGGGGCGCCATGAAAAACGGCAGCAGGCCGCCGGCGAAAAGCTTTCCGCACGATTCGCCGAAGAGGTGGCCGCGGCCGCGCAATGCCGTCGGGAACTGCTCGGACAAATAGACCCGGGTCGCGCTGAACGCCGACACCACGGTAAAGCCGATGATCACGCCGCCCGCGATCATCAACACGCGGGCGTATTCTCCCGCCATATGCGAGAACAGCATCAGGCAGTATCCAGGCAGCGACCCGGCCATCACATAGAAGATTGTCCAGCGCCGGCCGATGATCTCCATCAGCCAGCCGGTGAACCCTTTCCCGACAAAGCTCGTCGCATAGATGATCGAGGTAATCCCCAGGCTCACACTGATGGCATAACCCTGGTTGGTCAGCGCCTTAGGCAGCAGCGCCGCAGTCATAAAAGCAGCGGAGGCGGCGCAGGTGCCGGTGATCACGCCGACCACGGTCCACCGCAGCTGGCCCTTCGCGAACAAGGCCCAGTAGGGCGGCAGTTTCTCGCGGGCAGCCTCACGAACCTCGCCGAGCTCCGCCACCGTCAGCGGCGGCACCCGATTGCCGGACCGCCTGATGATCTGGTTGACGATGTCGACCGCGATCCGCACCTCGCCGCGCCGCAGATGCCAGCGCGGGCTCTCCGGCAGCAGGAAATAGACGACCGCCGGCACGACCAGCACCGCAAGCCCACCCGGCAAGGCCAGGAGCCGGAACGCATCGGGATTGCCGGCGAGCAGGCCGCCGACGAACGGCAAGACGGTGAACGAGGAGGCCAGCGCCATCTCGTAGATGGCACCGTAGGTGCGGCGGTGCTGCGCCGGCATCAATTCGGCGGCGATCGGGAACACCGCCGACCACACGCCGCCGGCGCCAAGGCCGGTCAACGCCCGCAGGATCAGCAGCTGCTCGGCATTCTGCACGAACGGGATCAGAAGGGTGAAGAACGTCGTCGCGATCACGCCGATCACCAGCATGGCCTTGCGGCTCAACTGGTCGCCGACCGCCGAGAAGCCGAAGCCGCCGATGGTCCCCAAGATGGCGGGGCCGAGGAGCAGCCACTGGATGTCGGTCCCGGTCAGATGCAGCGGCGCCTTGGCCAGCACGATCAGCGAGCCGGTCATAAACAGATCGTAGCCCTCGATGAAGCCGACGAGGGCGAGGATGAAGATGATCAGGACCTGGTAGGGGCTGAACGGAATGCTGTCCATCTTGCGGCCAAGCACCCGGCTGGCCGAAGAGCCCGACATCTCCATCGGCGATTGCGCGGTCATGATGCCTCCCTAGGGTTGCGGCAACCCGGACACCATGCGACGACCCGAACAAACGAGGCTGGGGCCGCCGCTTGCTGCCCGCGGGCTGACGCGTTGCGCCTGTTCACCTGCGAGGTCGGTTTATCCGACCCTCATCAGTCCCTGCCTAACACCGCGATGTCGATGTGTCATCGGCAAAGTGCAGGCAGCGCCGGGCGATGGCGGTGCGGGTCTGCTCCGTTATGGGCTTTGTCTGATCCGGCGTCGCCGCCGCACGATTTGTAAGAAATTCCGACAGGTATAGCACCATCCCAACTATGCCAACCTCATCACATCGGCCGAGGTTCGCCAACGGACGATTTTATTGAAAAACTCCCAAGGCGGTGAATTGACAGAAGATTTAGTTCGTTTGTCGGAGAACACCGTCGTGAACAATTAGGGTAAAGGTCTTATCGATTATAGTAATGCCGTTCGCGGCGGCCGAAAAATTCTTTCAACAGAATCCGATAACTGCGGGCTATAGCGGCTCGTGAGATATTGTGGGCTCCGACCTCACCCTAATCCTTGCGGGCGTCGGCTGCACAGCACCCGATAGCGGCCGTTGCGTCCCAGAGCATTCAAACCCATGGCGGCCATTTCGCCGAGAAAGGCCCTGTGTAAGGTGTTTCACCGAGAAGGCCTGTGTAAGGTGGGTGTTACAACCTATGATTAACATAAACAAACCCACACTCGTAACAGATTGAATTAGTTTGTGTCCCTTAGATTGGCACGCGTATTGCGTGTAAAGCGGACGAGTGTGCAGTTTTCCATGGTGCCAAAATAACTCATATGAAGCGCGTTCTGCAAGTTGCGGTTGCAGCAGGTGCTCTCGCCTTAGTGGGAAGCGCGGCAAACGCGGCGGATGTAACCTGGAATTTCGGGACCAGCGGTTACTCGCTTGCAACAGCGCCGAGCTTGATCGCCACGTCCGGCCCCTTTTCCGCAACCGCTTCCGGCGACACCGCGGCGATCACAGCGAATGGCCAGGACGCCCTCTTCACGAGCGGCGGCTTTACCGTTGGCGCATTTGCGTGGGGTAACGGCGGCAATACCCAGGGTAAGGTCACGCAATCTAATAATTACGCAACCAGCATCAATGGTAATTCGGTCCATATCACCGGCTTGGGTGATTGTGAAAGTAATTGCACGGGCGCCTTCACGACCCTCGGCGATACCGAATGGCTAACCCTCGCCTTGGGGAGTCACCCGAGCTGGTCTTTGCAGTCGATCGAGTTTGGAGACGTCATGAATTCTCCAGGCGAACAGGTTGAGTTTTGGTTTGACAACGATGCTACCCGGTCTGCCGCTATAAGTGACAAACACGACGATACCATTTTGCAGATGGGTGCTGACGTATGCATCGGCGGTATCGGCGCTAATGGTAGCTGCCTATTCGACTTTTCAGCGCTCGGCGTGGATCCCGATAGTTATCAATACTTATGGGCCACGGCAGTCAACCCAAACAGCGATACTGCCAACCAACCCGCGATCCTGATAACCCAGTTGACGGCGACGACCGATGCGGTCCCCGAGCCGTCGACTCTCTCTGTGTTGGGTATCAGCCTGTTGATCCTTGGTGTGGCCTGGCGCCATCGTGGGGCAGCGTAAAGAACGCCGACACCTAACCGCGAGCCTTGGACGGTCCCTCCCCTTTGGCGGTCCGCCCCCCACGGCCGCTACCGGCCAGGATCATCCAGCCGAGCGGCCCGGCCATAACGCGGGTCAGATCGAGTCAACGCTTTGTACCCGAGACCTAATTAATTATGATGTTGACGGTGAGACCAAAGGCTTGACCGCTCCATCGCCGAGTGGAACCGGCAATTAGCTGCCCCGAGCGCCGAGCGGGTGGCAAAGCGCCGCACCCTGATGACGTTGATACGCCACGCGCGGCAGTGCTGCGACTAATTCTGGCGTCCCGTCTGTTTGCAGCCACGCTTGTCCGCGCCGACGGCCCCATTCGCCTGACGGCAGTTCTGCCGGGTGTCCCGGCGCTCCTGGCCGTTGGTTTGGGCGATAGTAAACGAGCCGTCGATTGATGCCTTATCCAACACCTTGACAGTTTCTGCGTTCGTCGCGATGGATATGCCAACGACCATGCTGAAGATGATCATGGAAGACCTAATGATCATGAACGATTTAGAGACGAATTTAGGCGTCACGTCTTGTTCCTCCTTTGGGGCCGATACTTAAAGCCTTCAGCCACAACACATTCATCTGGAAATTAGTTTCTTGCCGTCATCGGCTGTGGTTAGCCCCAGTTGATCCGGTATTCCCCGAATGAACAACCAATTTGGCGGCCACCAACGCATGATAGCCACCAATCCGAGCGTTCTGCAAGGGCTAGACCCCCTGCGGGACCCGCTGGAACCCGATCTGTGAAGGTCCACTTTCGGCTTAGCGGTAGTCGCGGGCTGAACAATTCGGGAAAAACCGCTGTGCACCCGACCTCGTCGTTCGTGAGGGTGATCATGGGTGTCGGCTTCGGGGGCATGGGCCGTCGTCGCCGGAGACGGAACCGAGGGTCGACAAAGGGGTCGGGAGCAGGCATCCCCTCTGCTGGCAGAGGGGGGAACCGAGGCCAGCCAACCGGTGCGTGTAAGCACCTTCGGGGCGTGATCGAATTGAAGACTCGCGGCGTCAGCGCGGCGAGTAGTCTGGCGCCGGGTCATATCGTTCCATAAGGCCGAGTAGCGACGTATTCGCCCACGACCTCTTGCGTAGCCACCATCTCGGATGCACGCTGAACCAGAAGGATGAAACGGAGGCAACGGCGGCCGCATGCCTGATGCGAACCCCATGACGCGCCGTGACCAGGTGTCAATCTCAGGCGACGACAGCGCGCTGCCGGAGGACGAGCGCGCGGTGCTGGAGCGGGCGCGGGCGCTGATCCCGCGTCTGGCCGAGCGGGCGCCGGCGGCGGCGGCGGCGCGAAAGGTGCCGGCAGAGACGATCGCCGAGTACCGCGCGGCCGGCATCCTGCGCATCCTGCAGCCGCGACGGTTCGGCGGCATGCAGGGGCGGTTCAGCCTGTTCTCGCGGATCGTCGAGGAGTTGACCTTTGGCTGCGCCTCCTCGGCCTGGGTCTATGCGGTCTTGGCCGAGCATCAGTGGATCATCGCCCAATACCCTGAGCAGGCGCAGATCGACGTGTGGGGCGCCGATCCCGAGGCGGTCGCCGCGTCGTCGCTGGCGCCGCGCGCCGCCGCCAAGCGCGTAGCCGGGCGGCTGGCGGCTCAGCGGCCGCTACTCGTTTTCGAGCGGCTGCGACTATGCGCAATGGGCGATCATCGGCGCGTTCCTCGGCGCAGATGGGCGACCCGCGCACCCATGCCTATCTGCTGGTGCCGTTCGCCGAGATCGAGATCGTCGACGACTGGCAGACCTTGGGCCTCGCCGGCACCGGCTCGAAGTCGCTGATCCTGCGACGATGTGTTCGTGCCCGAGCATCGCGTCGTGATGGTCAGCGACCTGTTCGCCGGGACCCCGCCGGGCGCCTTGGTCCATCCCGACTATCCGGTATTGCGGGCGCCGCGCGGTTATCTGGTCTCCTATTCGCTGCCGCCGGTGCCGATCGCACTCGGCCGCCGCGCGCTCGATGTCGCCTGCCGGTCATTCGCCGGCCGGGTGTCGCGCGGGGTGAGGCGGTTGGCCGATTCCGAATTCGTGCAGATGACGCTCGGCGAGGCCGCCGCCGCGATCGATGCGGCGACGTTGCTGCTGCACACCGGGCGCGAATCCAGCACCGCCGAGGTCAGTTCGGGCCGCCGGATCACCGAGGCCGAGGCGTTGCGCGCGCGCCGCGACATGGTCTACGCGCAGCATCAGGTCGGCTGGGCGATCGACCGGCTGTGCGAATTGGACGGCGCCCGCTGGGTCTACGACAATGACGAGCTGCAGGCTCGATCCGCCGCGACGTGATGACCGTGCTGACCCACACCGCCGCGAGCCGCGTGGCCGGGCTGGCGCCCTACGGCCGCATGCTGCTCAACGACGGCGCCGAATAGAACCCCGCAGTCGGCTGCCCGCCATCATCAGACCATATCTCGCCCGCATAATGGCTCGCCTGGAGGGGATGCTCGTGCCAGAATGGATGGCGGTGAAGCGGGTAGCGCCGGGTCTGGCGGGTTTTTGGCAATTCCCGTGTATTCCCGGTTCTGCGGAATTCTTTCCCGGTTCGGTCGGAAAAATTCCCGGTTCGGCGCTCACGGGAATTCCTGTGTAAGCGATTGATTCGAAACTTGGATTTAATGTGATTTAGGACCGTAAAGTGGCCAATGCGCAGATTTCCCGGTTATTTTCCCGGTTCACGGGAATTTGGCCGCTGACCCGAGATCGGTGACGTGCTGGTCGAGATCGGCCATTTCGCGCTCGTCCTGGCGCTGCTGGTCGCGGCGGTGCAGGGCACGGTGCCGCTGATCGGCGCCGCGGGGCGCAGCCGGGCCTTGATGGATCTGGCGCGGCCGGCGGCATTGCTGCAACTCGGCCTGGTGGCGTTGTCCTTCGCGGTCTTTATTCACGCCCACATCGTTTCCGACTTCTCGGTGCTCAATGTCTTCGAGAATTCGAGCCTGTCGAAACCGATGCTCTACAAAGTGACCGGCGCGTGGGGCAGCCATGAAGGCTCGATGATGCTGTGGGTCTTCATGCTGGCGTTGTTCGGCGGGCTCGTCGCCCTGTTCGGCCGCTCGCTGCCGGCGAGCCTGCGCGCGCGCACCCTGGCGATCCAGGGCCTGCTCGGCTTTGGCACGCTCTTGTTCATCATCGCGACGTCGAACCCGTTCGCGCGGCTGTTCCCGGTTCCGGCCGACGGCCGCGACCTCAACCCGTTGCTGCAGGATCCGGGCCTCGCCTTTCATCCGCCGTTTCTCTATTTCGGCTATGTCGGGTTCTCGATCACCTATTCTTTCGCGATCGCCGCGCTGATCGAGGGCCGGGTCGGCGCCGCCTGGGCGCGCTGGGTCCGGCCCTGGGCCTTGACCGCGTGGTGCGGGCTGACGATCGGCGTCGCGATGGGCAGCTGGTGGGCCTATTACGTGCTCGGCTGGGGCGGCTGGTGGGCTTGGGACCCGGTCGAGAACGCCTCGTTCATGCCGTGGCTGCTGGGCACCGCGCTGCTGCATTCGGCCGCGGTCGTCGAAAAGCGCGAGACGTTGCAGCGCTGGACCGTGTTGCTGGCGATCATGACCTTCGGCATGAGCCTGATCGGCACCTTCCTGGTGCGCTCGGGGGTGCTGACCTCGGTCCATTCCTTTGCCCTCGACCCGGCGCGCGGCGTCTTCATCCTGGTGCTGATCGGGATCGTGATCGGCGGCGGCCTGATCCTTTACGCGTTGCGCGCGCCGGGTCTCGAGGCCGGCAACCCGTTCGCGCCGGTCAGCCGCGAGGGTGCGCTGGTGCTCAACAATCTGCTGCTCGCGGCCGGCATGGCGACGGTGTTCCTCGGCACCTTCTACCCGCTCTTCGCCGAGGTGTGGAGCGGGGTCAAATTGTCGGTCGGGCCGCAATATTTCGACGCGACCTTTGTCCCGATCGTCGTGCCGGGTCTTGTCGCCATGGTCGATCGGCCCGGTGCTCGCCTGGCGCCACGGGAATCTGCGGGCGGCGCTGCGCCGACTGTCGCCGGCATTCGTCGGCGCGCTCCTCGCCCCGCTGGTCGTATTTTTGTTCAACCGCAGCGCATCCCCGGCGGCGCTTGCCGGGGTGGCGCTCGCCGCCTGGGCGATGCTCGGCGTGCTGGCCGATCTTGCCGACCGCGACCGGCCTCGGCAAATCTGCCGCCCGGCACCGTGCTGCGCCGGCTGCGCCATCTGCCGCGCGGCACCTGGGGCTATGCGATCGCCCATTTCGGCGTCGGCGTCTTGATCGCCGGGATCACGGTTTCGACCGCCTGGCGCAGCGAGCGGATCGAGACGGTGCATCGCCGGCGACAATTTGCAAATCGCCGGCCGCACCCTGCATTTCGTCGGCGTGACCGAGGGCAATGTCGAAAATTACCAGGTTCAGCGCGCCGAGATCGTCGTCGATCGGCCGGGCAGCGCCCCGTTCACCGTCCATCCCGAGCGCCGCTGGTATCCGATCGCCGGCAGCTCGACGACGCAACACCTCGATCACCACCAACGGCTTTGGCGATCTCTATCTGGCGCTCGGCGATGCCGACGGCAAAGGCGGCTGGGTCCTGCGCGCGTATTACAATCCGCTGGTGCCATGGGTCTGGTTTGGCGCGGTGTTGGCGGCGCTGGGCGGACTGGTTTCGCTGAGCGACCGGCGCCTGCGGATGCGGCTGCCGAGCGTCCGCGCACCGCGCCGGCGATCGCCCCGCGGCCGGCGGATCCGGGATGATCCGGCGGCTGCTGGTTGCGGCGGCGCTGCTGCTATCGCGGTCGGCGGCTGGCGGCCGCCTGGGCGGTCGAGCCCTCCGAGCGCCTCGCCGATCCGGCGCTCGAAGCGCGCGCCCGCGCGATCAGCCAGGAATTGCGCTGCCTGGTCTGCCAGAACCAGTCGATCGACGAGTCCAACGCCGACGCTCGCCCATGATCTGCGCCTGCTGGTGCGCAAGCGGTTGGTCGCCGGCGACACCGATCAGCAGGTGCTCGACTACATCGTCGCGCGATATGGCGTTTTTGTGCTGCTCGACCCGCCGTTCGAGCCGGTGACCTGGCTGTTGTGGCTGGCGCCGCCGGTGCTGGTGCTGGGGGCGGGCGGCGTGCTGCTGCTGCGGGCGCGACGGCGGCGTCCCGACGCCGCGCTGCCCGAGCTGACTCGGGAAGAGAGCGCCCGCGCCGCGGCATTGCTTGAGCGATCGGGCATGATCTGGTTCTGGATCGCCGCCGGGCTGCCTGACCGTTGCCGCGCTCGCCTGTCTTGCTGCGGCCGCTTGTCCACCGCCGCGGCCGGGCAGCGAGGACGAGGAAGCCGGTCGCCGCGCTGTTTCGCCGCGCAGCTCGCCGAGATCGATGAGGAGCTGGCTCAGGGCCGGCTTTCACCCGAGCAGGCCGCGGCGGCGCGGACCGAGATCACCCGGCGCATGCTGGCCGCGGCCGAGCGCGAGACGCCGGCGACGCGGAGCGGCGTCGGACGGCGGCGCGTCGAAACTTCGTGGCGGTTCGGCGCCGCGATCGGCATTGCCGGGGTGCTGCCGGCGGCGGCGATCGCCGTCTACTTTGCTGTCGGCACACCGGCGGCGATCGATCGCGGCGCCGCGACCGACGCCGCCGTGCCGCATGGCGCCGCCGAACTCGCCGCCGCTGCCGACCGGATCAAGGCGCATCTGCAACAAGGCGCCCGACGATCTCAAGGGCTGGACCCTGCTCGGCCGCACCTTGGCTGCGCTCGAGCCGCTTTCCCGAGGCGCTCGACGCCTACGCCCATGCGATCGCCTTGGCGCCCGGCGAGACCGGGCTTGCATGCCGAACTCGGCGAGGTCCTGGTGCTCGAAGCCCAGGGCACGGTGACGCCGGCCGCCGAGGCCGAATTCGCCAAGGCCCCCGACGATCCGCGCTCGCGCTATTACGGCGCCGAGGCGGCGCTGCAGCGTGGCGACCCCGCCGGCGGCCAAGCAAAAATTGCAGGCCTTGCTGGCCGACGCGCCCGCCGACGCGCCGTGGCGCCAAACCGTCGCCGATCGCCTCGCCGAGCTGTCGCCGAAGGCGGTCAGCGCGGCCGGGGCCCGCCGCCGGCTGCGGCGCCGGCCCGGCCCGACCGCGCAGGACGTCGCCGCCGCCCAGTCGATGACGCCCGAACAGCGGCAGGCGATGATCCGCGGCATGGTCGAGCGCCTGGCCCAGCGGCTCGAACAGCACCCCGACGACAAAGCCGGCTGGGAACGGCTTGCCCATGCCTATGATGTGCTCGGCGAGCCCGACAAGGCGCAGGCCGCGCGCGCCCGCGCGACGGCGGCCGGCCGCGTCACGGCGGCGCCGGGACAGCGGCGCTAGCCGCCGATGCCGCGTCGCCGGCAGCTCGAGCGATGCGCAAGGCTGGATCGCACGCGCCCGCACCTATCAGGCGCAGGGTCGTACCGCTGACGCGCTCGCCGCTCTAAAGCAGGGAACGCGCATTTCCCGGGCAATCTGGCGCTGCTCGAGGCCTACATGAACGCGCTCGCCGGCGGTCTCAAAGACGACAAGCCGACCCCCGAATTCGTCGATGTGGCGACCCAGATCAACGCGCTCGACGGCAAAGCAGCCGGACGCGCTGTGGTATCTCGGGCTCGCCGCCGCCCAGAGCGGCGACCGCTTTCGCGCCGCGTCTTATTGGACAACGCTGCGTGGCCGAGCTGCCTGCCGGGCGACAGCCGGCGCGCGCTGGTGCAGCACCAGCTCGACGCGCTGCGTTGACTTCGCGCCGCCCTCGGCAACGCCAGCAGGCTCGGCAGGCCGGTGGAGAGCGTAATGTCGCTGTGCGCCGGGTTTGTGCCTGGTCACCGGAGCGACCGGGTTTGTCGGATCGGCGGTGGCGCGCGCGCTTGCTGCGCGCCGGCCATCCGGTGCGGGTGTTGGCGCGGCCCGGCCGGCGACCGCCGCAACCTCGCCGATCTTCCGGTCGAAATCGCCGTCGGGTGCGATGGAGGATGCGGCCTCGCTCGCCCGCGCCGTCGCCGGCTGCCGGTATCTGTTCCATGTCGCCGCCGATTATCGGCTGTGGGTTCCCGACCCGGCGGCGATGTACCGCGCCAATGTCGATGGCACCCGCGATCTGATGCCGGCGGCGCTCGCCGCCGGCGTCGAGCGGGTCGTCTACACCAGCAGCGTCGCCACGCTCGGCCTGGTTCCCGGCGGCTCGGCCGACGAGGACCACGCCGAGCCGGCTCGAAGACATGATCGGGCCCTACAAGCGCTCGAAATTCCAGGCCGAGGAAGTCGTGCGCCGCTTGATCGCGCGAGCGCGGGCTGCCGGCGGTGATCGTCAACCCGTCGACGCCGGTCGGCCCGCGGCGACCTCAAGCCGACGCCGACCGGGCGGCTGATCCTCGAAGCCGCGCGCGGCCATATGCCAGGCTTTGTCGATACCGGGCTCAACATCGTCCATGTCGACGATGTCGCCGCCGGCCATCTCGCGGCGGCCGAGACCGGGCGGATCGGCGAGCGCTATATCCTCGGCGGCGAAAACCTGTCACTGGCCGAGATCCTGGCCGAAGTCGCGCGGCGCTGTCGGCCGGCGGCCGCCGCGCCTCAAGGTCCCCTATGCGGTGGCGTTCGCCGCGGCGCCGTCGGCAGCTGAGCTGGCGGCGCGGGTGACCGGCCGCGAGCCATTCACCACGCTCGACGGGGTTCGCATGGCCAGAAAGAAGATGTATTTTTCGTCCGCGAAAGCCTCGCGCGAACTGGGCTACCGGCCGCGGCCGGCGCGCGAGGCGATCGCCGACGCTGTCGGCTGGTTCGCGGCCAACGGCTATCTGAGATGATTGCGGTGACGGCAGCGCCGGAGACGCAAGATCGCGAGAGCGTCGAGACGCCATCGGGCAAATGGCGCGACGGCGAGAATTTCCCGGTCGGGTCGTTGCTGATTCGGCGCGATTTGCGCGTGCATGTCCATGCCTTCTACCGCTTTGCCCGCAACGCCGATGACATCGCCGACAACCCCGAGCTTTGCGCCGCCGACAAAATCCGCCGGCTCGACCGCATGGCGGCGGTGCTCGACGGCGCCCCGGGCGACGATTCGCCAGCCGCCGCGGCGATGCGCCAAAGCCTGGGCGCGACCGGAATGACGGCGCAGCATTGCCACGACGTTTTGCGCGCCTTCCGCCAGGACGCCGAAAAGCGACGCTATCGCGACTGGGACGAGCTGATGGAATATTGCCGCTATTCGGCCTCGCCGGTCGGGCGGCAGCTGCTCGATCTGCATGGCGAAAGCCGCGACACCTGGCCCGCCTCGGACGCGCTGTGCTCGGCATTGCAGGTGCTCAACCATCTGCAGGATTGCGCCGAGGATTATCGCCTGCTCGACCGGATCTACCTGCCGACTGACGATCTTGCTGCCGCCGGGATCGACGTCGAGGCGCTGACGGCGGAGCCATCGCAGCCCGGCGCTGCGCCGGGTGCTCGACACCCTGCTCGACCGCACCGCGGAGCTCGTCGACGTCGCGCGCGGGCTGCCGCCACGCGTCGCGGCGCCGGGTTTGCGCTGCGAATGCGCGGTCATCACCGAGCTGGCGGCGCGCCTGCTGCGGCGCCTGCGCCGCGGCGACCCGCTGGCCGCGCGGGTCGGGCTCGGCAAAACCGATTTCGTTGCGGCTTTTCTGCGTCGGCCTCGGCCCCGAGGGATCCGGCGGTGAGCGACGCGGCGTTCGACACCGTCGCGGATCAACTCGGCGACGCAGCGCTGCGCCAAACCATCCGCAATCGGGTCGAGGCGGCCGGAACCTCGTTCTATTGGGCGATGCGGCTGTTGCCGCGCGACCGCCGCAACGGCATGTACGCGGTTTACGCCTGGTGCCGCGAGGTCGACGACATCGCCGACGGCGAGCGGCCGGCGGCGCACAAGCTCGCGGCGCTGGCCGCCTGGCGCGACGAAATCGAGGCGCTCTATGCCGGGCAGCCGCGCCATCTCGTCGCGCGCGCGCTGCACGAGCCGATGCGGCGCTATCGCCTGCGCCGAGAGGATTTCCTCGCGGTCATCGACGGCATGGAGATGGATGCGCGCGAGGACATCCGCGCCCCCGACCTGGCGACGCTCGACCTCTATTGCGCCCGGGTCGCGAGCGCGGTCGGCCATCTCTCGGTCCATATTTTCGGCGATACCGAGCGAAGCGGCCCACCGCGTCGCCGATTCGCTCGGCCGGGCATTGCAGCTGACCAACATTCTGCGCGACCTCGACGAGGACGCCCGCCGCGGCCGGCTCTATTTGCCGCGCGAAATCCTCGATCGCCACGGGATTGGCAATGCCGATCCGATGGCGGTGCTGCGCCATCCGGCACTGCCGGCAGCCTGCCGCGAGGTGGCGGCGATCGCCGAAGCGCATTTTCGCGACAGCGCGCGGGCGATGGCGCAATGCCGTCACCGGGCAATGCGGCCCGCGGCGGTGATGGGGGCGGTTTACCGCGCGACCCTGCAGCGAACTGCTGCGCGGGGAATGGCGCGACCCGGCGGCGCGCGTCGAGCCTCTCGAAACCGCTGAAGCTCTGGCTGGTGCTGCGCCACGGTCTCGTATGAGCGGCTCGGACGCGGCGGGTGCATGTCGTCGGCGCCGGTCTCGCCGGCCTAGCGGCTGCGGTGCGATGGCGTGGCGGCAGAAGGGTGCCGGGTGCGGCTCTATGAAGCAAGCGCGCCATGCCGGCGGCCGGTGCCGCTCCTATTTCGATGCCGAGCTCGGCTGCCGCATCGACAACGGCAACCATCTGCTGCTCGCCGGAAACCGCCGAGACGCTCGACTATCTCGCACGGATTGGCGCACTCGGCACGTTCGGAGGGCCGCAGGATACGCGTCTTTGCGTTCATCGACGCGCAGACCGGGCAGCGCTGGAGTTTGCGGCCGAACCGCGGGGCCGTGCCGTGGTGGATTTTGCGGCGTGCGAGACGAGTCCCGGACACCCGTGCGGCCGATTATCTCGAAGCGCTGGCGCTTGCGCTGCGCCGGCCCGTCGGCGACGGTCGCCGAGGCGCTGGATCGCCGACCGCCGGCTGTTCCGCAGGCTGTGGGAGCCGCTTGCCGTCGCTGCGCTTAACACCGCCGTCGAACGCGCCTCCGCCCGGCTGTTTTGGCGGGTTCTGGTCGAGACACTTGGCCGCGGCGGGGCGGCGTGCCGGCCGCTGGTGCCGCGCGAGGGGCTGTCGGAGACTTTTGTCGATCCGGCGCTTGCTGACCTTGCGCGCACGCGGCGCCGAGATCCGGTTCGGCGCCCGGCTGCGCACGCTTGAATTCGGCCCGGATCATGTCTCGGGGCTGGTGTTCGAAGCGGACGCAATCGAGATCGGCCGCGATGATCGTGTGATCCTGGCCGTGCCGGCGGCTGTTGCCGCACGGCTGGTGCCGGCACTGACTGTGCCCGACGCCTTTTCCCCGATCGTCAACGCCCATTTCCGCTGCGCCGCACCGCCCGGTTCTCCGCTGTTTGTCGGCGTCGTCGACGGCGCCGCACGAGTGGATCTTTCGCAAGCGCGAGGTGTTGTCGGTAACGGTCAGCGCCGCCGACCGGATCATCGACCTCCCGGCTGATGCGTTGCGCGAGATGCTGTGGCGCGACGTGGCGTTGGCCTATCGGCTTCCCGCATTTCCGGTGCCGCCGGCGCGAATTGTTAAGGAGCGGCGGGCGACGTTTCTCGCCAGCCCGGAGCAACTGCGACGCCGGCCGGCGTGACGACGCGCTGGCAGAACCTTTTGCTTGCCGGCGATTACACCGATACCGGCTTGCCGGCGACGATCGAAGGCGCTATCGGCTCGGGCTTTGCTGCGGCGCAGCGGGCGCTGGCCCGTCGCCATACAAATCCTCGGCGGGCGGCGGGCGGAGGCAACATTATTACCGAAACGACCACCGGGACCGACAAAGAGCCTCAGCGTGTCCTTTCATGAACAGCGCAATAAACGACCAAGCGGCGATCGCGAAATACCCGCACCGTGCCGGCCGAGAGACCCACGGGCTCGGTCGAGGCGATCACCCGCGCCGCGGCGTCGCTGCTGGCGCTGCAGCATACCGACGGCCATTGGGTCTTCGAACTCGAAGCCGACGTGACGATCCCGTCCGAATATATCCTGCTGCAGCATTATCTCGGCCGCATCGAGCCCGAGCTTCAGGCAAAGATCGCGCGGTTCCTGCGCGCCCAGCAAGGCGAGGACGGCGGCTGGCCGCTGTTCCACGGCGGCGCGCTCGATCTCAGCTGCTCGGTCAAGGCCTATTTTGCGCTGAAGGCGGCCGGCGATTCGACCGACGCGCCGCACATGGCGCGCGCCCGCACGGCGATCCTGGCGCAAGGCGGCGCCCGGCGCTGCAATGTCTTCACCCGCATCATGCTCGCCTTGTTCGGCGAGGTGCCGTGGCGCGCGGTTCCGGTCATGCCGGTCGAGATCATGCTGCTGCCCCGCATGGTCGCCGTTTCACATCGGCAAGGTCGCCTATTGGTCGCGCACTGTTCTGGTGCCGCTCCTGGTGCTGATGGCGCTGCGGCCCGCGCGCCCGCAACCCGCACGGCATCACAATCCGCGAGTTGTTCGTCGAACCGCCCGAATCGGTGCGCGACTGGATCGCCGGACCGACCGCATCACCGCTGGCGACGGCTTTCGGCCTGCTCGACCGGGTGTTGCGCGTGGCCGAGCCGCTGCTTCCCGCGGGGCCCGCGGCAACGGGCGATCGACAAGGCGGTCGCCTTTGTGACCGAACGCCTCAATGGCGAAGACGGTCTCGGCGGAATCTTTCCGGCGATGGCGAACTCATTGATGATGTTCGATTGTCTGGGCTATCCGCCGTGACCATCCCGATCTGGCTGACCGCCGCAGCCGCGACCCGCAAGCTTCTGGTCCGCGACGGCGAGCGCTGCTATTGCCAACCCTGCCTGTCGCCGGTCTGGGACACCGCGCTCGCCTGCCACGCACTGATGGAAGCTGGATGACCAGCGGCTCGAGCCGGCGATCGGGCAGGCGCTCGACTGGCTCGCCGGAAAGCAGGTGCTGGAGGTGGCCGGCGATTGGGCGATGAGCCGCCCAGGCTTGCGGCCGGGCGGCTGGGCCTTTCAATATGAGAACCCCTATTACCCCGATGTCGACGACACCGCCGCGGTCGCCTTGGCGCTCGACCGTTTCGATCGTGCGCGCTACCGCCCGGCGCATCGAGCGGGCCGGCGAATGGATCATCGGCATGCAGAGCCGGAACGGCGGGTGGGGCTCCTTCGACGCCGACAACACGCATTATTATCTGAACCACATTCCGTTTGCCGATCACGGCGCGCTGCTCGATCCGCCGACCGCCGATGTCAGCGCCCGCTGCCTCGGGTTTCTTGCCCAGCTCGGCTACGGCGCCGACCACCCCGCCGTCGCCGCGGCGATCGCCTTTCTGCGGCGCGAGCAGGAAGCCGACGGCAGCTGGTTCGGGCGCTGGGGCACCAACTACATCTACGGGACGTGGTCGGTACTGGCCGCGCTCAACGCGGCCGGCATCGATCCGCAGCGCCGGAAATCCGCCGCGCCGTCGGCTGGCTGCTCGCCCGCCAGCGCGCCGACGGCGGTTGGGGCGAGCGCGAGGCAATCATACTGGCCGGGCATGCCGCGTGGCGAGGCGCCCTACAGCACCCCCTCGCAGACGGCCTGGGCGCTGCTCGGGCTGATGGCCGCCGGCGAGGCCGACAACCCCGCGGTCGCCCGCGGCATCGCCTATTCTGATCGCGACCCAGGACTCGGAGCGGAAACTGGGACGAGCCCTGGTTTACCGCAGTCGGCTTTCCGCGGGTGTTTTTCCTGCGCTATCACGGCTACCGGGCCTATTTCCCGCTCTGGGCATTGGCCCGTTACCGCCGTCTGATAAACGGGCCTCGGCCCGGGTGCCGTTCGGTATCTGAGCCCTGCGTAGGGCTTTCCTCGAGACGACAGGACCGGCCGCTACGCTCTGCATCTGCGGGCTCGCGGCGGAAGCGAAGATCGCGCGCGCCGCAGGCTTTTCGGTGGTGGTCGGCGCCGGCGATCGCGGCCGCACAACCACGCTTGTCGAAGGGCGCGGTCCGGCGGGCGAATTGCCTGGTCAGTTTCGGCATTGCCGGCGGCGCTTGCGCCCGACCTGCGCGCGGGAGATGTGATCGTCTCGACCGAAGTGATCGCAGCCGACAAACGCTGGTGGGCAGAGAAGCGGTTTCGCCGACCGCGTCGCCGATCTCGCCCGCGGCATCGGCGCGCTCGAAGGCCCGGTGCTTGGGGCCGCGGCCATTCTGGCGACAGCGGCCAAAAAAGCCGCGCATGGAGCGAGACCCGGGCGCTCGCCGTCGATCTCGAAAGCGACATGGTCGCCCGGCATCGCCACCTCGGCCGGCATCCCGTTCGTCGTCGTGCGCGCAATCGCCGACGCGGCTCATCGCGAGTTGCCGCCGGCGGCGCTGATCCCGCTTTCCGAGGACGGAACGCCCAAAGCTGCGCGCGGGTACTCGCCTCGGTGCTGCGCGAGCCGCGCCAGTTCGCGAGCCTGGTCGGGCTGGCGCGCGAGACCCGGACGGCGCTGTCGGCGCTAGCCGGACCCGCCCGCGCGCTGCACGGGCTCCTGGCTGCTGGCCTAGCCGCGTCCATCGCCTCGGCGACATGCCGGGAGAGCACGTATTCGGCCGGGCGCTGCCGGTCGAGCGAGATTTCCGGCGCCATATCGCCCTCGGTGCGCACGCCGCGCAGCGCCACCGCCGCCGCCTTCAGCGGGTGCCGCACCGTATCCATGACCGCGGTCGCCTCGTAGCCGCTGTGCACCATGCAATCGGCGCATTTTTCATAATTGCCGGTGCCGTAGGCGTCCCAGTCGGTCTCCTCCATCAGCTCCTTGAAGGTCTTGGCGTAGCCCTCGCCGAGCAGATAGCACGGGCGCTGCCAGCCGAAGAAATTGCGGGTCGGATTGCCCCAGGGCGTGCAGCGATACGACTGGTTGCCGGCGAGAAAATCGAGGAACAGGCTCGACTGGTTGAACGACCAGCTGCGGCGCGCGGCGCGCGAAGATGCCGCGGAACAATTCCTTGGTGCGGCGGCGGTTCAGAAAATGCTCCTGGTCGGGCGCCCGTTCATAGGCGTAGCCGGGCGACACCGTGATCCCGTCGATGCCGATCTCGCTGACCTGATCGAAGAAGTCGGGCGACGCGCTCGGGATCGGCGTTATCGAACAGGGTGGCGTTGATGTTGACGCGGAAGCCGCGGGATTTCGCCAGCCCGATCGCGGCGACGGCGCGGTCGTAGACCCCGTCCTGGCAGACCGAGCGGTCGTGCTCCTCGCGGTCGCCGTCGAGATGCACGGTCCAGGCGAAGTAGGGGTTGGGCTGGAACTGGTCGAGCTTCTTTTCGAGCAGCAGCGCGTTGGTGCACAGATAGACGAATTTCTTGCGGGCGATGATGCCCTGCGCGATCTCGGCGATGTCGCGGTGCAGCAGCGGCTCGCCGCCGGCGAGGACGACGATCGGGGCGCCGCATTCGTCGACCGCGCCGAGGCATTCGGCGACGCTGAGCCGCTGATTGAGGATCGCGTCGGGATAGTCGATCTTGCCGCAGCCGGCGCAGGCGAGGTTGCAGCGGAACAACGGCTCGAGCATCAGCACCAGCGGATAGCGTTCGACCCCGCGCAGATGACGCCCGAGCACATAGGCCCCGACCCGGATCGTTTGGCGCAACGGAATGGCCACGGCAAATCCTCGTTACAAAGTGGGATGTCGAGCCGCCCTCAGCCGGCGGCTTCGGCGAGCTGCGGCGGCATCCGGAAGCGCACGTTCTCGGTGACTCCCGGCAGCACCGCGAGCTCGATCTCGGCGATGTCGCGCAGCCGGTCGATCAGCGCCTCGACGAGCTCGGCCGGCGCCGACGCGCCGGCGGTGATGCCGACCGCGGAGACGCCCTCGACCCAGCGGGGATCGAGCGCGCGCGGCATCCTCGATCAGATAGCTCGGCACGCCGCTTTCGGCGGCGATCTCGCGCAGCCGGTTCGAGTTCGAGCTGTTGGGCGCGCCGACCACCAGCACCACATCGACGATCTTGGCGAGTTCGCGCGCCGCCCGCTGGCGGTTTTGTGTAGCGTAGCAGATGTCCTTTGTGTCCGGGCCGACGATCGTCGGAAAGCGCGCCTTCAGCGCCTCGATTACCGCGCGCGTATCGTCGACGCTGAGCGTCGTTTGGGTGATAAAGGCAAGCTTGTCGGGGTCGGTGACCTGAAGCCCGGCGACCTCCTGAGGCGTCGAGATCAGATGCACGCGGCCGACGATTCGTCCCATGGTGCCGACGATCTCCGGATGGACAGGCATGCCCGATCAGGATGATCTCGCGGCCCTGATTGGCGTAGCGCTGGCCCTCGATATGGACCTTAGAGACCAGCGGGCAGGTCGCGTCGATGACCGGCAGGCCGCGCGCAGCCGGCGCGCTCCTCGATCGTGCTGGCCACGCCGTGGGCGCTGAAGATCGTGACGCTGCCTGGCGGCACCTCGTCGATCTCGTCGACGAAATGCGCCCCTTTGCCGCGCAGCCGCTCGACAACGTGCCGGTTATGGACGATTTCATGACGGACATAGATCGGCGGGCCGTATTTCTCGAGCGCCCGCTCGACGATCTCGATCGCCCGTTCGACCCCGGCGCAAAATCCTCGCGGCTGGGCTAGCACGACCCGCATGATCTCGCCTCGTCGCCTCCACCCAAGCAAGGCCCGGCCTGCGACAGCCTGGATATAGGTGAACGCCTGATCCCTGCCACTACTCCGTTCTCACCTCACGCGCAATCGTCACCGGGTGTGACGCGCTTGCCATGAACCTGGCGCTCGCCATCGCTGCTGCTGCTTCCGGGCTGGGTGTATCTGTTCGGTGCGGCGTGGGCTGTCACGCGCTTCGCCCGACGCGAATTGCCGATACTGCGGCCGAGCGGCCCGCGATCTCGATCTTGAAGCCGCTCCATGGCGCCGAGCCCGGTCTTTACGAAAATCTGCGGTCGTTCGCCGAGCAAGATTACCCGGCGCGCCAGATCGTGCTTGGCGTCACCGACCCGCAGGACGGCGCGATCGAACTCGCCCAAGCGCTGGTTCACGACTTTCCCAGCGATGACGTCGCCCTGGTAATCGATCGCCACATCCGCGGCAGCAATCGGCAAGGTGTCGAACCTCGAAAACATGCTGCCGGCGGCGCGCCACGACATATTGGTCCTCGCCGACAGCGACATGCGGGTCGATCAGCAACTATCTCGCCGCGGTCACGGCGCCGCTCAGCGATCCGCACATCGGGATCGTCACCTGTCTTTACAAAGCCGTCCCGACCGGTGGCATCTGGTCCGACCTGGGGGCGATGCACATCAATTTCGGGTTCTTCCCCGGCGCTGTTGCCGGTGAGGCGCTGGGTGTGGGACGTGGCTGCTTTGGCGCGACGATCGCCTTGCGCCGCCAGACCCTCGAGCACATCGGCGGCTTCGCCCGAGTGCGCGACGAGTTGGCCGACGATCATCGCCTGGGTGACGCGGTGCGCTCCGCAGGCCTCGCGGTGGTGCTGTCGCGCTACCTCGTCGAAGCCCGGGTGGCCGAGCCTTCGTTCGTTGCGCTGTGGCGACACGAACTGCGCTGGGCGCGCACGGTGCGCGGGGTCGCCCCGGCGGCCTATGCCGGATCGATCGTAACCCATCCGCTGATGGTCGCCGTGCTCGCCGCCGCAGTCACCGGATTTGGCTTGACCTCCTTCACCTTTGTCGCGATCACCTATTTGGTCAGATGGGCTTGCGCGAGGGTGACGGCGCGTGCGCTTGGGCTGCGGTCGGCTAGGCTGGCGCTGCTCCCGGTGCGGGACGCCTTGTCTTTTGCGGTGTTCGTCGCCAGCTTTTTCGACACGGACGGTGTTCTGGCGGGACCAGCATTTCCGCGTCGCGTCGAGCGGCCGCATGACAGCCGACGGAGACAAGGTTTGATGATGAAGACACTGTTCCTGCATCCGCCGTCCTTTGACGGTTTCGACGGCGGCGCCGGCTCGCGCTATCAGGCGCGGCGGGAGATCCGGTCATTCTGGTATCCGACCTGGCTAGCCCAGCCGGCGGCGCTAGTGCCGGGAAGCCGGCTCGTCGACGCCCCGCCGGCGCGGTTGAAGCTCTCCGAGATATTGCCGCTCGCCAGAGAGTTCGAGCTTGCGGTGCTGCATACCTCGACCCCGTCCTTCGCCTCCGACGTCAAGGTCGCCGAGGCGCTCAAGGAGATGAACCCGCGGCTTAAGATCGGCATGGTCGGGGCCAAGGTTGCGGTCGAGCCCGAGGACAGTCTGAAGGCGTCGGCGGCGCTCGACTTCGTCGCCCGCGAGGAGTTCGATTTCACGATCAAGGAGGTCGCCGAGGGCCGCGCCTTCGACGCGATCGACGGCTTGAGTTATCACGCGCCGAGTGGGACGATCAGCCATAACCGCGATCGCGCGATACTCGAAGACATGGACCAGCTGCCCTTTGTCAGCGAGGTCTACAAGCGTGACCTTAGGATCGAAAATTATTTCATCGGCTATTTGTTGCACCCGTACCTGTCGCTCTACACCGGGCGCGGGTGCCGCTCGAAATGCACGTTCTGTCTGTGGCCGCAGACGGTTGGCGGCCATCGCTACCGGGTGCGCAGCGTGGATCACGTGATCGAGGAGATCCGTCTCGCCAAAAGCTGGTTTCCGCAGGTCAAGGAGTTCTTTTTCGACGACGATACCTTTACCGACGACCGACCGCGCGCCGAGGCGATCGCGCGCGAGCTGGGCAAGCTCGGCGTCACCTGGTCGTGCAACGCCAAGGCAAACGTGCCGAGCACGACGCTCGAAGTGCTGCGCGACAATGGGCTGCGGCTCTTATTAGTCGGGTACGAATCGGGCAACCAGCAGATCCTCAACAACATCAAAAAGGGGATGCGGGTCGATATCGCCCGGCGCTTTACCAAGGATTGTCATGAGCTCGGGATCACGATCCACGGCACCTTTATTCTCGGCCTGCCCGGGGAATCGAAGGAGACGATCGAAGAAACGATCCGCTTTGCCGGCGAGATCAATCCGCACACGATCCAGGTTTCCTTGGCCGCCCCTTATCCCGGTACCTATCTGTATCGTCAGGCGGTCGAGAATGGCTGGCTCGATATCGGCCATGCCGAACTGATCGACGAGCAGGGCGTGCAGATCGCCCCGCTGCATTACCCTCATCTCTCGCATACCGAAATCTTCCGGTCGCTTGAGACCTTCTATAAGCGCTTCTATTTCCGCCGCAAAAAGATCGCCGAGCTGGTCGCCGAGATGCTCAAGAGCCCGCAGATGCTGCGCCGGCGCCTACGTGAAGGGGTCGAGTTCTTTCACTTCCTGCGCAATCGGGAGATGGCAGGCTGAGGCGGCTGATCGTCTGCGCCGACGATTTCGGGCTCGACCCGGCCGTCAATGAAGCTGTCGAGGAGGCGCATCGGCACGGGATCCTGTCGACCGCGAGCTTGATGGTTGGTGCGCCGGCAGCGGCGGATGCGGTGGCGCGGGCCCGGCTATTGCCTGGGCTGCGAGTCGGACTGCATCTCGTGCTGGTCGATGGCCGTCCGGTATTGCCGACCGCCGAGGTCTCGGCCCTGGTCGATGGCGACGGCGAATTCGACCGCAACATGGTCCGCGCCGGCATCTGGTTCTTTTTCCTGCCGAAAGTCCGGGATCAGCTGGCCCGAGAGATCCGCGCGCAGTTCGAGGCCTTCCGGGCTACCGGCCTGCCGCTCGACCACGTCAATGCACACAAACACATGCACCTTCACCCAAGCGTCGCCGGGCTGATCATCAAAATCGGCCGCGACTTTGGCATGACGGCAGTGCGCGTTCCGGCCGAACCGGTGGCTGCGCTGCGCCGCGCCTTCCCACAGGAGCGCTATCCGACCCCGCTCTACCGGCCGTGGGGCGAGAGATTACGGCGGCGCTTGCGGTCGGCAGGAGTGCACGTCAATGACCATGTCTTCGGCCTCGCCTGGAGCGGCGGTATGACCGAAGAGCGGGTGCTGCGGCTGCTCCCATGCCTGCCCGATGGCGACAGCGAAATGTATTTTCACCCGGCGACCCGGCACACCGCGCGGCTGGCCGCGGCAATGCCGGGATACCGCCACTCCGACGAGCTGTCGACGCTGTTGAGCCCCGCCGTTCGCGGGCGTATCGCCGGGCTCGGCATTGGCCTTGTCACCTACGGCGACCTCGCGGCCTAAGATCTGGTCGCCGCGCCCCGGCCGCCACTTTTACGATTTGTCAAGTTCTCTGCCGCGCAATGCGCGTCGTGGCTCCGTGCCGCCGCCGCTCTATCGCTACGGGAAAAAAGGCGAGGATACGGACTAATGCCGCGAAATTTCCGATCCAAGGACATAAAGCGGTCATGCTTTACGTTGATGGTGCATAGAATAGAGGAACACGGAGGGATCTCATGGACGAGCGTCTCGATTGCTGCCGCTACCGGCCGAGCCTCGACGATCTGCTCGCAGACGCGGTGATGGAGCCTGTGCTGCGCAGCGCCGGGCTCGATCAGCATGAGCTGCGCGAAATGATGGTGGAAACCGCGCGGCGCATCGAAGACCGCGACCGGCAGAACGACGAAGCCGCCGACACGACGGACCAATAGTTCAGGCGGGCAGCGCGGGGAATTCGAGCCGAACTCGCAGACCCGGCCGATTATCGGCGAGCGCGACGGCGCCATGGTGGCGGTGCGCGACCGCACGCACCAGGCTAAGCCCGAGCCCGTTTCCCGGCGTGCTGCGGCTGGGCTCTAGGCGGACAAAGCGGTCGAACACGGTCTCGCGATGCGCTTCGGGAATTCCTGGTCCGCGATCGGCGACTTCAAGAACGGCGCGCGCTTCTTCACGAAAAACGGCAATCAGGAGATCGCCACCGCCCGCATATTTAAGGGCGTTGTCGAGCAGATTGGCGAGCGTCTGCGACAGCAGATGCCGATCGCCGCGGATCCTGATACCGGGCTCGACCGCCACCGACATAGCGAAGCCCTTTTGCTCGGCGACCGGCTCGTAAAATTCCGCCGCCGAGCGGACGACTTCCGAGAGGTCCAGCGGCCCTGCCTGATCGCGCCCGGCCTGGGCTTCGGCGATGCCGAGCAACGCGTTGAAGGTCGCCAGCAGCCGGTCCGCCTCATCGATCGCGGCCCGGATCGCCTCGCTCTGGCCGGCGGCGTCCTGCGGCCCGATCAATGCCAGTTCGAGCCGGGCGCGCAACCGTGACAGCGGCGTCTTAAGATCGTGGGCGACATCGTCGGTGACCTCGCGCATGGCGGTCATCAGCCGCTCGATCTGATCGAGCATCCGGTTGAGGTTGGTCGCGAGCTGATCGAACTCGTCGCCAGTGCCACCGAGCGGCACGCGATCGGATAGATTCCCCGCCATGACGCGCTCGCTGGTACGGTTGACCAACTCGACCCGGCGCAACAGGTTGCGGCTCATCGCTGCGCCGCCCAGCAGACCAACACCGAGCGCCACCAAACCGGACCACAGCAAGGTCATCTTGACCCGGTCGCGAAACGCCGCCGCGTCGCTGATGTCGCGGCCGACCAGCAGGCGGTAACCGCCGGGGATGATGATCAGGCTGCCACGTGCGGGGTGGGTCTCGATACGGCCTTTGACCCTCGTCTCGATCGTGAACGACAGCCATCCGGTCCGCGCCGGCACGCCCAGAGGCCATCCCGCGATGTTGCCGGCGAGCGGCCGCCCGTCGGGGTCGGTCACCAGGTACAGCATCGCGTCGCCGCGGTCGCCGGCGCTGCGGGCGGCGACGATCTGCACCAGCCCGCTCAGCCCGCGCTGGTCGTATTGCTCGGCCAGCCCGTTAATCTCGGCGTCGAGCGTGGCCTCGGTCTGGCGCTCGACGAAATTGGCGCTCGTCCAATAGACGAACAGCAGGACGCCCAGCACCGAGGCGGCAAACACCAGGAAATAAAGTGCGGCGAGACGAACCGCGTGGGTGCGTACCAGCCGCCGCAGATTTGCCGGAAAGCGGCGCGGCCACGACCACGATCGAGCGGGGGAAAGGGACAGCTTTTCAGCGACCACTGCAGGCCGAGCGTGGAGTTATTCCGCCGGGCGCAGGCAGTAGCCGGCGCCGCGAACCGTGTGCAGCAGCGGCCGCGCGAAGTTCTTGTCGATCTTTTGGCGCAGCCGGCTGACATGGACGTCGATCACGTTGGTCTGCGGGTCGAAATGATAGTCCCACACATGTTCGAGCAGCATCGTTCGGGTCACGACATGGCCGGCGTTGCGCATCAAATATTCGAGCAGCCGGAATTCGCGCGGCAACAGATCGAGTCCCCGGCCGCCGCGTTTGACGGTCCGGGTCAACAAGTCGAGCTCGAGATCGGCGACCCGCAACGTCGTCGTCGCCGTCGCCGCCGAGCCCCGCCGCAACAGCGCCTCGACCCGAGCCAAGAGTTCGCTGAAGGCGAACGGCTTGACCAAATAGTCGTCGCCGCCGGCGCGCAATCCTTTGACCCGGTCGTCGACACTGCCGAGCGCGCTCAGTATCAATGCCGGAGTGCGAATGTCGGCGGCGCGCAAAGCCCCCAACAACGCCAACCCGTCCATTTCCGGCAACATGCGGTCGAGCACGATCGCGTCGTAGCCGCCCGAGCAAGCCATGAACAGCCCGTCGCGCCCGTCGCCGGCGCGATCAACCGTATAGCCGCTCTCGCCGAGGCCTTTGACCAGATAGGCGGCGGTTTCACGATCATCTTCAACGACGAGCAGCTTCATATCCGAAACGGGAATGTCGAGGCATTTGCCAGGGCCGATAGAGAAATGGCATCGCTCGTCAGGGCCGGCAAGCGCTCGGCATTTTCCCCCTGGACACTCACCGTCCCACGGGGCTTGACCCAGGCCGCATCAACGACGATTTATAGCGGACTAATTCGGTCCGAATTAGGTTTAGTCGGCCATTATCGGGCAGCTCGAAAGCGATGATCATCCTCAGCAAGCTCGCGGATTACGGCGTTATCGTCGCCACCCATTTGGCGGCCGATGCCGACCGGCAGCAGACCGCCGCGGCCATCGCCGACGAGACCCGGCTGCCGCGGGCGACCGTCGCCAAGATCCTGAAGGGCTGGCCCATGCCCGGCTGGTAACGGCGACGCGCGGCGCGGCCGGCGGCTATCGCCTGGCGCGCCGGGCATCAGCGATTTCGGTCGCCGAGGTGGTCGCCGCGATCGACGGCGATATCGGGCTGACGCAATGCTCGGTCCATGTCGCCGAATGCGCGCGCACCAATTATTGCCCGACCCGGCCGCACTGGACGGCGATCAACCGCGCCGTCGAGCAGGCTCTGGCCGCGGTTTCGCTCGATGCGATGATCACCCCCTCCGCGTTTGTGCCGCGCCGGCCCGCCGCAACTGTTCACGCCGCTACAAACTGACGAGCCCAGATAATCCATATGACTGCTTCGATCGATACAATCGGCACCGTCCGCTCGCTGTCGCAAGAGGGCTACAAATACGGCTTTGTCACCGATATCGAAGCCGACGAGGCGCCGCCCGGCCTCAGCGAGGAAACGGTTCATTTCATTTCGGCCAAAAAGGACGAACCCGAATGGCTGCTCGAATGGCGGCTCGCGGCGTTTCGCGCCTGGGAGAAGATGACGCCGCCCAATTGGGCCAAGCTCAATCTGGCGCCGATCGATTATCAGGCGGCCACCTATTACTCCGCGCCGAAGCAGAATGCCGGCCCGAAATCGTTGGACGAAGTCGATCCCGAGCTGCTGCGCACCTATGAGAAGCTCGGAATCCCTTTGCGCGAGCGCGAGGCATTGGCCGGGGTCGCGGTCGACGCCGTGTTCGACAGCATCTCGGTGGCGACGACATTCAAGGGCGAGCTGGCGAAGCTCGGCATCATCTTCTGCTCGTTCGGCGAGGCGGTGCTCGAGCACCCCGAACTGGTCCGCAAATACCTCGGCACGGTCGTGCCGCAGAACGACAATTTCTTCGCGGCGTTGAATTCGGCGGTGTTCAGCGACGGCTCGTTTGCCTATGTCCCGCCGGGCGTGCGCTGCCCGATGGAGCTCAGCACCTATTTCCGCATCAACGCTGCCAAGACCGGACAGTTCGAGCGCACCCTGCTAATCGCCGACAAGGGCAGCTATGTCAGCTATCTCGAAGGGTGCACCGCGCCCCAGCGCGACGAGAACCAGCTCCACGCGGCGGTCGTCGAGCTGATCGCGCATGAAGACGCGCAGATCAAATATTCGACGGTGCAGAATTGGTACCCGGGCGACGCCGAGGGCAAGGGCGGCATCTACAATTTCGTGACCAAGCGCGGCGCCTGCCGTGGCGCCAGGGCCAAGATCTCGTGGACCCAGGTCGAAACCGGCTCGGCGATCACCTGGAAATATCCGAGCTGCATCCTCGAAGGCGACCACTCGGTCGGCGAATTCTATTCGGTCGCGATCACCAACAACCGCCAGCAGGCCGATACCGGGACCAAGATGATCCATATCGGCAAGGACACACGCTCGACGATCGTCTCGAAAGGGATCTCGGCCGGGCATGGCCAGAACACCTATCGCGGGCTGGTGCGGGTACAGCCGCGGGCGGCGGGCGCGCGCAATCACACCCAATGCGACTCGCTGCTGATCGGCGAGCGCTGCGGCGCGCACACCGTACCCTATATCGAGGTGCGCAACCCCTCGGCCAGGATCGAGCACGAAGCGACGACTTCGAAGATCAGCGACGACCAGCTGTTCTACTGCCGCCAGCGCGGCTCTCAGCACCGAGGATGCGGTGTCGCTGATCGTCAACGGCTTCTGCAAGGAAGTGCTGAAGGAATTGCCGATGGAATTCGCGGTCGAGGCGCAAAAGCTGCTCGCCGTCAGCCTCGAAGGCAGCGTCGGGTGAGGCCGCGATGAGGCATGAAACGGCCGACCACCGCTGGAATCTTCAACGCATGCCAGCCATGCGCGAGGTGACGGTTTTCCGCTCGGTATATACGAGAAGCGACACTTCTATCGAAGGATGAGTTGCAGCAGAGGAGACCGAGATGGCTGGCAGTCAAGACGGCTTTCGGGGCAAGATAGCGGCCCAGGCCAGGCGGGATATCGACAAGCTGCATGGTCATTTTGCTATGAGCGCGAACTTCCTGGCGGGAGAACGCATTGAGTTCTGCGTTGAAGTTGTTACCCCGTTGATGGCCTCAAGGACGGTTTCGAGGAACTTTGTCGTAGGGACGTGATTTCGGCATTCGAGCGGAAGCTCAGGCGGGGATGGCCGCATCACGAAATCCGTTTGGCGGATGACTTGGATTGCTGATGCTCGAAATACACAATCTGCACGCGCGGCTCGCCGGTGACGGCCGCGAGATCCTGAAGGGCATCGACCTCTCGGTCGCGGCCGGCGAAGTGCATGCGATCATGGGGCCGAACGGCTCGGGCAAATCGACGCTCGCCGCGGTGCTGGCCGGCCGCGACGGCTATGAGGTCACCCAGGGCGTGGTTCGATACCTTGGCCGCGATCTGCTGGCGATGCCGGCCGACGAGCGGGCGCGCGAGGGTCTGTTTCTCGCGTTTCAATACCCGGTCGAGATCCCCGGCGTGAACAACATGTATTTCCTGCGCACGGCACTCAACGCCGGCCGCCGCCACCGCGGCGAGCCTGAGCTCGACGCCGGCCAGTTCCTGCGCGCGGTCCGGGCCAAGCTGAAGGAACTCGACATCGGCGAGGATTTGTTGCAGCGCGCGGTCAATGTCGGGTTTTCCGGCGGCGAGAAAAAGCGCAACGAGATCTTTCAGATGGCGATGCTGGAGCCGCGCCTGGCGATCCTCGACGAGACCGACAGCGGGCTCGACATCGACGCGCTGCGGACCGTCGCGACCGGCGTCAACCGGCAGCGCGCCCCCGACCGCGCGATCGTCATCATCACCCACTACCAGCGGCTCTTGGATTATGTCGAGCCCGACCGGGTGCATGTTCTGCAGGACGGGCGGATCGTCGAGTCGGGCGACAAGTCGCTGGCGGTCGAACTCGAACGGCGCGGCTACGGCGCGTTTGGCGACGCGGCATGATGCCGACAAGCGACCGCAGATGAGCGCTGTCGTCGATTTCCCGGTCAAGCCCGAAGCGCGACCCTATCTGGACGCTGCCTTGGGGCATGCCGGCGAGCCCGATTGGCTCGCGCGCCACCGCCGGCGCAGCCTCGCCCGCTTTGCCGAGCAAGGCTTTCCGAGCCGCCGCGGCGAAGCGTGGCGCTATCTCGATCTGCGCCCGCTCGAACAATCGCCCTTGCTTCCGATCCGCGCCAGCGGCGCCATATCCCCGACGCGGCTCGACGACATCGGCTTCGCCGGCGGCGATCATCGCCTGGTGCTGGTCGATGGGCGGTTTATGCCCGAACTTTCCGCGATCGAGGGGCTGCCCGCGGGCGTTTGGTTCGGCTCGACGGCGGCGGCAATCAATGCGCGGCCGGAGCTGGTGCGTGCAGCACTCGAGGCGCCCTCGCCCGACCGCGATCGAGGTTTCGCCGCGCTCAACGGCGCCTTTTTCAGCGACGGCTTTGTCCTCGATGTCGCGCCCGGCGTCATTCTCGACCGGCCGATCGAAATCGTCCATCTGGCTTCCGGCGAGGTTTCGGGTTCGCTGCACACCCGCAGCCTCGTCGCGCTCGGCGCGGAAAGCCGCATCCGCCTGATCGAGAGCTTTGCCGGAGCAGGCCGCTATTGGCGCAACGACGAGATGAGCCTGCAGCTTGCCGACGGTGCCGATCTCGATCGCGTGGCATTGGTCGAGGAGGCGGCGGACGCCCTCCATCTCGGCGATGTCAGCGCGGTGCTCGGCAGGAACTCGCGGCTCGCCAGTTTTGTGCTGTTGCTTGGCGGGCGCACGGTGCGGCACGAGGTTGCGGTGCGCAGCGCCGGCGAGGGGGCGCATTGCGGGCTTTACGGCGCCTTTCTGCTGGCCGATCGCCAGGAGGCCAACATCGTCACCACGGTCGAGCACATGGCCGAGCGCGGCGAGACCCGCGAAGTCTTCAAAGGGGTGGCCACCGGACGGGCGCACGGCGCCTTTCAGGGCCGCATCACGGTCCGGCCGGGTGCGCAGAAAGTCGATGCGCACATGCTGAGCCGCAATCTGCTGCTCGGCGCGGCGCGCCGCTATCGACACCAAGCCCGAGCTCGAAATCTTTGCCGACGACGTCAAATGCAGTCACGGCGCGGCGGTCGGCGACCTCGACGAAGCGGCGTTGTTCTACCTGCTTGCCCGCGGCATCCCGAACGATGAGGCGCGGCGGATGCTGATTGGGGGCTTTTTGCGAGAGGCGGTCGAGATCGTCGAGCCCATGGCAGTGCGCGAGCACCTGCTGTCGCGGCTCGCGCGTCGCCTGACGGTATTGGAGGAATAAGCATGACGACGGCCCACCCGCGGATTGTCGATCCCGGAAGAGACCGGCTGCCGGGTGGGTTCGACCCGCGCCGGCTCAGGCGGGAATTTCCGATCTTTGCCAACAACCCCGATCTGGTCTTTCTCGATTCGGGGGCCAGCGCGCAAAAGCCGGCATCGGTCATCGACCGCATCGCCGATTATTACCGCACCGACTACGCCAACGTGCATCGCGGCGTCTATCGGCTGAGCGCGCGCTCGACCGAATTGTTCGAAGAAGCGCGGGTCAAGGCGCAGCGCTTTCTAAACGCTGCCGACCCGCGCGAGATAATCTTTGTTCGCGGCGCCACCGAGGCGATCAACCTCGTCGCGCAGAGCTGGGGTGCCGCTTTTCTCGAAGACGGCGACGAGGTGCTGATCAGCGAGCTCGAACATCACTCGAACATCGTGCCGTGGCAATTGCTGCGCGATCGGCTCGGCATCCGTCTCGTCGTGGCGCCAATTGACGCGACCGGCGGGCTCGATCTCGCGGCCTTTGCCGACCGCCTGTCGCCGCGCACCCGGCTGGTCGCAATCACCCACCTCGCCAACGCCACCGGCGCGCTAGTCCCGGTCGAGACCATCGTTGAGCTGGCGCATCGGGTGGGCGCCAAGGTGTTGGTCGATGGCTGCCAGGCGGCGCCCCGCCTCCAGGTAGACGTGCAGGCGCTGGGCTGCGACTTCTACGCGTTCTCCGGGCATAAGACCTATGGGCCTACCGGGATCGGCGTGCTATGGGGCCGCCAGGAATTGCTGAGAGCTATGCCGCCCTGGCAAGGCGGCGGCGAGATGATCCTCAACGTCACCTTTGAGAAGACCCTGTACCAAGAGCCGCCGCACCGCTTCGAGGCCGGCACTCCCGATATTTCCGGCGCAATCGGGCTCGGCACTGCACTCGATTTCATCGAGGCGCTGGGCCGCGACAACATCCTCGAACACGAGGAGGCGTTGACCGGGTTCGGGGTCGACCGTCTGTCGCGCATCCCGGGATTGCGGTTGATCGGTGCCGGGCAGCGCCGGCTCGGCATTTTGTCCTTCGATCTCGAAGGAGTGCATCCGCACGATCTTGCGACCGTGCTCGACCGCCACCATGTGGCGGTGCGCGCCGGGCATCACTGCGCCCAGCCGCTGCTCGAAAAGCTCGGCTATCCGGCGACGACCCGTGCCTCGCTAGGCGTCTACAACGACGAGAGCGACATCGACAAATTGGCCGCCGCGATCGAAGCCGGCCGGGAGATGTTTGCGTGATGGATCTGCGCGAACTTTATCAGGACATCATTCTCGATCACGGGCGTCACCCGCGCAATTTCCGGGCGATTGACGATGCGACGCACACGGCACAGGGCTACAACCCGCTATGCGGCGACCGGGTCACGGTCTATCTGACACTCGACGGCGACCATATCGCCGATGTCGCGTTTCAGGGGCGGGGCTGTGCGATCTCGACCGCGGCGGCATCGCTGATGACCGAGGTTCTGAAGGGCAAGACCATCGCCGAGGCGCGGGAACTGTTCGCGCATTTTCACGCGCGGGTCACCGGCGGCGAGGACAACCCGTTGCCCGAGCCCTTGGCCGAGGAGATGGAACGGCTCGAACCATTGACCGGGGTCAAGGCGTATCCAGCGCGGGTCAAATGCGCGACCTTGTCATGGCATGCCCTCGAAGCTGCGCTGAAGGGCGACGGCAACTCCCCCGTTAGGACGGAATAGCAGAATGGACCGCGACCCGTTCGATTTCGGCTCGGCCGAGCCGGCCACTGAACCCAGCGCGGAGGTCGAGCGCCCGGAAGGCGGCGAGGACGATCCGGCGATGATGGCTCCGGTGCTCGCGGCGCTAAAGACCGTGCGCGACCCGGAAATCCCGGTCGACCTCGTCGAACTCGGCCTGATCTACGAGCTGATCGTCAAAAAGGGTGGCACCGTTTACGTCGAGATGACCCTAACGACGCCCTCTTGCCCGGTCGCCGCAAGTATGCCGGGCGAGGTCGAGGCGGCGGTCCGCGCGGTGCCCGGCGTCAATGACGCCCGGGTCAAGCTGGTGTGGACCCCGACCTGGACGCCCGAGCGGATGAGCGAGGAGGCAAAACTAGAGCTCGGGATGCTATAACAGGCGGCTCAAGCAGCGAGGCTAACGCCCGGTCGATTGGCTCCAACTCGCCAACGCGTCGTCGACAAATCCGCGTGCCTGGTCCGACAGATCGCCGGCCCCGATCGCCCAGGCTAGCGCACCGATCACAATCGCCATTCGGAACATGCGCAGCAACCAGCGTTCCATCTTCTTCTGATTGGCAAAATTATCTACCAGATTTAATAATAATTTATGATATTGATGCAGTCAACACTCGCTGATGTCGACGACGACCAAATTTAATTCAAATTTTATGAAATTTTGACCTAATCTTGATTAACACAATGCCGGGATGCGAGGGTTAGCGGCGACGGCGCCGTCCGGTTGCCGTTGACATTATCGAGTTCGTCCCGGATGGTCGCGCCAGCGGCTAAGCCTCGCCGGCGGAACCGCGCCCACCGTGCGAAGGGGAGCCGCAGAGTGCGACTGACCGATCTGCCTCCGGCACAGGCCAAGCGCCTCGCCGAACTCGAGTGTCCGAATTTCATGACGACGCCATGGGTCGGCGGCCCGCCCCTGGCGCAGCGACGGGTCGCGATCGTGTCGTCGGCGGGCCTCGTCGTCAGAGGCGAGACGCCGTTTCGCGGGCGCGACCCCGATTATCGCGCGATCCCCGCGACGACCCAGCCCGACCAGTTGTTGATCAGCCACATTTCGATCAATTTCGACCGCACCGGCTTCGAAGAGGATTGGAACGTCGTCTTCCCGCTCGACCGGCTGAACGAGCTGGCCGCCGACGGCGTGATTGGCTCGGCGGCGGCGACCCACTACTCGTTCATGGGCGCCACCGATCCGGTCCAGATGGAAGGCTACGCGCGCGAAGTCGCGGGCCATCTCAAACGCGACGCTGTCGACGCCGTCCTGCTCTCCCCCGTTTGACCGCTCTGCACGCGCGCCGTGAGCGCGCTGGGGCACTATCTCGAGGAAGAAGGCATTGCGACGGTCTCGATCAGCCTGATCCGGCCGCAGACCGAAAACACCCGGCCGCCCCGCGCGCTGTGGGTACCGTTCGAGCTCGGGCGCTCGTTCGGCCCGCCGAGCGACCCCACGTTCCAGAAAGCGCGTGGTCCTAGCAGCGTTGCGCATGCTCGAACTTGCAGACGGGCCAGTGGTGATCCAGGATTTCCCCGACGATGATCCGCGCGAGCAGCCCGATCCGGACTGGCGCCCGCCGGTCTCCGCGACTGCAGTCACCACCGGTAGCTCAGCTACGGCGATCGCCGAAGCGCTCGAAAGCGAGATCGCGCGGCTCGACGGCGCCTATCGCCGATCGGTCTGCCGAGCGCAGGCGCACGACGGTGGGCCTCAGCGGGTTGTCGATTGTCGAAATCGACCGATTACGTCGCCGCCTGGCTGCGCGGCGAGAACCCGGCAAGCCCGCATGCCGAGATGTCAGCGCCGCTGACCCTGCGCTTTGCGGTCGACGACCTGAAGGCGTACTGCCTTGAAGCCGCGCTCGCCGCCTCGGCCAAGCCGTCGAGCAAACAGCTCGCGGACTGGTTGTGGAACGAGACCGCGGCCGGAGCGGCGATCTTCGCGCTGCGCCGGGCCTATCGCGAGGTCGAGGACGATCGGCTCAAGCTGATCGCCGGCAATTTTCTCGTCCCGGGTCTGCGCGTGCCACCTGACGGCTGACCGGGCGGACGCCTATGGACGGAGCGCATTGTCTAGGTCAGCAATCAGGTCGGCCGGGTCCTCGATCCCGACCGAGAGGCGCAGAAGGTCAGGCGGTGCGGGGCTGTCCGCACCTTCGATCGAAAAGCGGTGCTCGATCAGGCTCTCGACACCGCCGAGCGACGTCGCGCGCTGCCAGATTTCGACCTTAGCGGCGGCGGCGATCGCCGCCTCGGCCCCGCCCGCGACGCGGATGCTGAGCATTCCGCCAAAGCCCCCAGTCATCTGGCGCGCGGCGACCGCGTGTCCGGGATGAGTGGGCAGTCCGGGATAGAGAACTTCGGCGATCCGAGGATGCGCCGACAGCGCTTCGGCAATCTGCTGCGCCGAATGGCAGGCGCGCTCGACCCGCGGAAACAGGGTGCGCATGCCGCGCAGCAGCAGATACGCCTCGAAGCTGCCGAGAATGGCGCCACCGCCGCTGCGCGCGGCGACAAGCCGCTCCCAGAATTCGTCCTTGCGCGCCGTCGTCAGGCTGCCGGCGATCACATCGCTGTGCCCGTTCAGGTATTTTGTCGCCGAATGCATGACGACATCAGCGCCGAGCGCCAACGGCCGGGTCAAAACCGGCGTCGCCGCGGTGCTGTCAACCGCCAACAGCGCGCCGGCCCGATGCGCGATTTCGGCGGCGCCGGCGATGTCGGTGACCGACCATAACGGGTTGGCAGGCGTTTCGATCCAGACAAGGCGGGTCCGGCCCGGCCGCATCGCCGCTCGCAATTCATCGAGCGAGGTCATGTCGCAGAAGGTTGCTTCGATCCCCCACCTCTCGGCGAAAGTCCTGAGCCAATTGCGCAAACCCCAATACATGACCCGCGGGGCGACGACATGCGCCTCCCGCGGCAGGCACTGAAAAACCGCCGCAACCGCGGCCATCCCGGATGAGAACAGTAGTGAGTCGGCGCACCCTCGAGGGCGGTCAGCAGCGCCTGCGGCTGATCGTAGCTAGGGTTGTCGGCGCGCCCATAGCTGCGTCCGCGGCGATACCGGTTGTCGGGATCGCGCAGGAAAGTCGTTGCAACGTGCACCGGCAGCACCACTGCGCCGGTCGTGGCATCGGTCCAGCCTAGCGCCTGCGCCGCGATCGTCGATGGATGGAGTCCTTTGCCGGTCATCGGGAACCTCTGGTTGCAGCCGAGTGGGAGCAAGCCGCTGCGCTACCCGACGCAGGCGGAGCCGCAGCGCATTCCCATCATTGCCCCAAATCCTTCATGGTTTTCTGTTGGCATGGGTTATGCGCGATGTCGACCGTAGGCGGTGAAGTCGACCGCGCGTGTCATATAAACCGCGCGCCCAGCGAAGATCGAGGGGTCGTTCTCGCATGCCCAACAGCCGGCCATCGAACAGAAAGACTCACGTAGCGATCGAGCGTCCGCCTTTCGAACGCGTAGCGCTGCTCTTGCAGGGAGGCGGCGCACTCGGCGCCTATCAGGGCGGCGTCTATCAGGCATTGACCGAGGCGAACCTCCATCCCGACTGGGTCGCCGGAATTTCGATCGGCGCCATCAACTCAGCCCTGATCGCAGGCAATCCACCGGAAAGGCGGGTCGAGAGACTACGCGCATTCTGGGAAACCGTCAGCACGCCGCCACCCCGGGTGGCCTATCTCGGTCTCGATCCCAGGGACGAGACCACCCATCGGCTCGTCAATCAGGCGCGAGCCTTCGGCACCCTCCTCGCCGGGGCTCCGGGCTTTTTTACGCCGCGACTGCCGCCGCCCTACCTACACCCTCCCGGGTCGTCAGGAGCGCTCAGCTACTATGACACCACGCCGCTAAAGGCGACGCTGGAGCGCCTCGCCGATTTCGATCGGATCAACCGCGGCGGGATGCGGTTCAGCGTCGGCGCGGTCAATGTCCGCAGCGGCAACTTCGTCTATTTCGATAATACGACGCATCGCATCGCTCCTGAACACGTGATGGCCAGCGGCTCGCTGCCGCCCGGCTTTCCGGCGACGGTCATCGATGGGGAGCATTATTGGGATGGCGGCCTGGTCTCGAATACGCCGCTGCAATGGGTCTTGGACAGCCGACCGCGCGTGGACACGCTCGTTTTCCAGATCGATTTGTGGAACGCGCGGGGCGAATTGCCACGCGATCTGATGGAAGCGGAATCACGCCAAAAGGAGATCCGCTACTCCAGCCGGACCCGGGCGGCGACCGATCAGTTCAAGAAGCAGCAATTGCTACGCCGTGCAGCTGCCAAGTTAGTTCCTCTAATTCCCGCAGAGTTTCAGCAGATACCAGAGGCCGAGCTTCTTGCCGGGGAGGCTGACGAAAAAGTTTATAATCTCATTCAACTGATTTACCACGCGAGAAATTACGAGGGTACTTCCAAGGATTATGAATTTTTGCGCCGTACTATGAACGAGCACTGGCAATCCGGTTACAACGACGCGGTTCGTACCTTGCGCCATCCTGAGGTGCTGTTGCGCCCGGAGAACATGGACGGCGTCTTCACCTTCGACCTCGCGGTCGACGGGCGCGATTAGTCATCGGCATAGAGGAGACCCGTCCGATGAAACTCACCGAAGTGCGCGACAAGGCCTTCGCCATGCCGCTCAACGATCCCGCCTATCCAAAAGGCCCGTACAAATTTTACAATCGCGAATTTGTCGTGATCACCTATCGCACTGACATTGACGAACTGCGCCAGGTGGTGCCGGAGCCGCTGGAGATAGCCGGCGACACCGTCGCCTATGAATTCATCCGCATGCCCGATTCAACCGGTTTTGGCGACTACACTGAAACCGGCCAGGTGATCCCGGTACGGTTCAAAGCCAAGGACGGCACGGTTCAGGAAGGCGGCTATGTCCATGCGATGTATCTTGATGACAATGCGCCGATCGCCGGCGGGCGCCAGATTTGGGGGTTTCCGAAGAAGCTCGCCAGCCCCAAGATGAAAGCGAGACTGTGGTTTGCACGCTGCATTACGGCTCGGTGTTGTGTGTCTGCGCGACCATGGGCTACAAGCATCGCGAGATCGACCCGGCGCCGCTGAAGCAGGCGCTGGCCCGGCCATCCTTCATGATCAAGATCATCCCACACGTCGATTGCACGCCGCGCATCTGCGAGCTGGTGCGCTATTACCTCGAGGACGTGACGATCAAGGGCGCCTGGTCCGGCCCGGCGGCAATCCAGCTGTTCGAGCATGCGATGTGCGACGTAGCGCGGCTGCCGGTGCGCGAAGTGGTCGGCGCCAGCCATTATGTCACGGATCTGACGCTCGGCCTCGGCGATATTGTCTTCGACTATCTGAAAGACGCGTGAACCATCCTGAAAGGACCCGGCAATGTCTCGTTTCGATGGAAAGATCGGAATCATCACCGGTGCAGCCAGCGGTATCGGCAAAGAGATCGCGCTGCGCTTTGCCGCCGAGGGCGGCATCCCCGTGATCGCCGATCTCAATCTCGACGCCGCCGAGGCAACAGCTCGCGAGATCAAAGGGAAAGGAGCGGACGCCTTTGCCGTCGCCATGAATGTCGCGGACGAGGCCGCGGTCGAGAAAGGCGTCGCCGACACCATGGCGAAATACCATAAGATCGACGTATTGGTCAGCAATGCCGGCATCCAGATCGTCACCCCGGTCGTCGATTTCCCGTTTGCAGAGTGGAAGCGGTTGCTGACGATCCACCTGGACGGGGCATTTTTGACGACGAAAGCCTGCTTGCGCCACATGTACCAGGCGAAGTCGGGAAGCATCGTCTATATGGGATCGGTGCATTCGAAAGAGGCCTCGGTTCTGAAAGCACCCTATGTCACCGCGAAGCACGGGCTGATCGGATTGTGCAAGGTCGTCGCCAAGGAGGGCGCCGAGCACAATGTCCGCGCCAATGTCGTCTGCCCCGGCTTTGTCCGCACGCCGCTCGTCGACAAGCAGATCCCCGAGCAGGCCAAGGAGCTCGGCATCACCGAGGATAATGTGATCAAGCACGTCATGCTGAAGGACACGGTCGACGGCGAGTTCACCACTACTGAAGACGTCGCCGAGGCGGTGCTGTTTCTCGCCGGTTTCAAGACCAACGCGTTGACCGGCCAGTCTCTCGTCGTCAGCCACGGCTGGTTCATGCAGTAAGCGCGGCCGTTCGGACGCCGCGTCCCTGCAAAAGAGGTTTGGTCGCCGCATATCGAGCGGATAGCCTGACCCCTCCTGGAGGAAGGTGATGGCAACAACTGCAGCGACAGGATCGGGTGAAGCGGCGACCCGAACGGCCGAAGCAGCGCGTCTGGCCGACATCGGCAAGGGCACAAAGTGGCAGCGGTGGGGACCGTATCCGAGCGACCGGCAATGGGGCACGGTGCGCGAGGATTACAGCCCCCTCGGCACCGCTTGGGAGTATCTGCCGCACGACCATGCGCGCAGCCGCGCCTATCGCTGGGGCGAGGACGCGATCGGCGGCTTTAGCGACGATCAGCTGCTGCTGTGCCTCGGTCTCGCCCTGTGGAACGGCCACGACCCGATCCTCAAGGAACGGCTGTTCGGGCTCACCAATCCGGAAGGCAATCACGGCGAGGACGTCAAGGAACTCTATTACTACCTCGACGGTACGCCGACCCATTCCTACATGCGGATGCTTTATAAATACCCGCAGGCGGCATTTCCCTACACACAGCTGGTCGAGGAAAATCGGCGGCGCGGCAAGGGCATGGCGGAATTTGAGTTGATCGATACCGGCGTGTTTGCCGAAAACCGTTATTTCGATGTCGAGATCGAATATGCCAAGGCCGATCCCGACGACATCCTGATGCAGGTGACGATCTACAATCGCGCGTCCGAGGAGGCGTCGCTGCATGTGCTGCCGCAGCTCTGGGCGCGCAATATCTGGTCGTGGAAGCCGGAATCGATGAAGCCGCGGCTATTGGCCCGCGGCAGCGACTCGATCTCGATCGACCATCCGCTGCTGACGCCGATGCGGCTGCGCTGCGAGGGCCGTCCGCAATTTCTCTTTTGCGAAAACGACACCAACATCCGGCGGCTCCGGGGAATCAATGCACCGGGTCAATATTTCAAGGACGGGATCAATGACTACATCGTCGATGGCGATCCGGCGGCAGTGAACCCGGCACGACTCGGCACCAAGGTCGCGGCGCATTACCAGTTGACTTTGCCAGGAGGCGGCAACGCTCGGTTGCGCCTGCGGCTGACACGTGATGGCGACGACCCCGGGTTCGACGATTTCAGCAACGTCTTTCATCGGCGCCGCGCCGAGGCCGACGAGTTTTATGCCGAGCTGCAACAGGACATCGAGGATCCCGACACGCGACGGGTGCATCGCCAATCGCTCGCCGGCATGCTGTGGACCAAACAGTTCTACTATTTCGACATTCCGGAATGGCTCGATGGCGACCCGCTGCAACCGGCGCCACCGGAATCGCGGCGGCACGGGCGCAACTCGGACTGGCGCCATCTGAATAACGCCGACATCATCTCGGTGCCCGACAAATGGGAATATCCGTGGTATGCGTCATGGGATCTCGCCTTTCATAGCGTGATCTTGGCTCGCGTCGATCCGGCCTACGCCAAAAGGCAGCTGGTTCTGCTGACGCGCGACTGGTACATGCACCCCAATGGCCAGTTGCCCGCCTATGAATGGGCATTCGGCGACGTCAACCCGCCGGTACATGCCTGGGCGACCTGGCGGCTATATGAAATCGATCGCGAGCGGAGCGGCCGAGGCGACCGGGCCTTTCTTGAAACGGTTTTCCACCGACTGATGTTGAATTTCACCTGGTGGGTCAACCGCAAGGATGCCGAGGGACGCAACATCTTCCAAGGCGGGTTTCTCGGTCTCGACAATATCGGCATTTTTGACCGCAGCGCGCCGTTGCCGACCGGCGGCACGATCAACCAGTCGGACGGCACCGCCTGGATGGCGATGTACACGCTCAATCTAATGCGTATCGCCCTTGAACTGGCGCTTGACGACCGCGTCTACGAAGACCTCGCCACCAAATTCTTCGAACATTTCCTGTATATCGCCGAGGCGATGACCAATATCGGCGGCGAGGGCATCGGGCTGTGGGACGAGACCGACGAATTCTACTACGATGTTCTCCATCTGCCCGACGGCGAGCGGATCCCCCTACGTCTACGCTCGATGGTCGGGCTGATCCCATTGTTTGCGGTCGAGGTGCTCGACAGTTCGGTCTTCACCCGATTACCGCGCTTCACCGCACGGCTGCGCTGGTTTCTCGACCACCGGCCGAAGCTGGCGCGGCTGGTCTCGCGCTGGGTTGATCCCAGCGCCGGCGAGAGGCACCTGCTGTCGCTGCTGCGTGGCCACCGCATGAAGCGCCTGCTCGCCCGCATGCTCGATGAGACCGAATTTTTGTCGGATTACGGCGTACGATCATTGTCCAAATTTCACGAAAGCAACCCTTATGTTTTCGAGCACGCCGGCAACCAGATCAGTGTCCATTACGAAGCGGGAGAATGCGCAACCGATGTTTTCGGCGGCAATTCGAATTGGCGTGGGCCAATCTGGTTTCCGGTCAATTTTCTGCTGATCGAGTTGTTGCAGAGATTTCACAGCTATTACGGCGACGATTTCAAGGTCGAATGTCCGGTTGGTTCCGGCATGTTGCTCCACCTGGGCGAGGTCGCGGCCGAGTTGGCGCGGCGCTTGTGCCGACTATTTCTGCGCGATGAAGCTGGGCATCGGCCGGTATTCGGCGATTCCCCGCTCGAGCAGAACGATGTGAATTTCAAAGACAATGTCTTGTTCTACGAATTTTTCAACGGCGACACCGGCAAGGGTCTTGGCGCCGCACACCAGACCGGCTGGACCGCTCTCGTTGCGATGCTGATGCGGACGTATCCGACTGCCTACACCACCGAAGCGCAACCGCCGGAGGCGGTAGACGCCGCGCTGCCTGAGCCGGCCGGCGCGCGCTGAGGCGCCCCCACAGGTGCCGCCAGACCTCTTCCCCAGGCCCGCTCCGATCCGCCTTGGCCGCGCGGTTTGCGGCGATCTCGCCGCCGCCGAGCACCGCGAATGGCAGATTGCCAACGGACGAGGCGGGTTATGCCGGCGGCACGATCGCCCTGAGTCTGATCCCGCGCTATCACGCCCTGCTGGTGGCGCCGGTCGAGCCCCTGCTCGGCCGCGTCCTGACCATTCACAGTCTGTTGATCCGCGATGCGACCGGGCTGCCGTAAGATTGCGACATGATCAAAGCATACGGCGCGCTCGCATCGCTCTTTCTGTTGTCCGCGACCCTGCCGCTGCAGGCCGGCGAGCGACCGGTCGTGGTAGAGCTGTTCACCTCCGAAGGCTGTTCGTCCTGCCCACCGGCCGATGCGCTGCTTGCCGAACTTGCAAACCGCCAGAACGTGCTGGCGCTTTCGTTTCATGTCGATTATTGGGACCGACTCGGCTGGAAGGATCCGTCCTCCAGCCCCGAAGCGACCGCCCGTCAGGAGCGATACGCCCGGCTCCTCGGCATTGACACCGTGTACACGCCACAGATCGTCGTCGACGGCCGGCGTGAGGCGGTGGGCTCGGATCGCGCCGCGGTCGAGCGCGCGCTCGACGCCGCCAGCCGCGAGCCTAGCGCCGTACCCGTGACGCTTTCGTTCAATAACGGCGAGGCCAGGATAACCCTGGGTCGGGGCGGCGTCACTGCAAATGCCTCGGTCGTGTTGATCGGCTTCGACCGCCGCCGCGTCGATACCGTCGAACGCGGCGAAAATTCCGGGCGCACTCTGACGCATGTCGATGTTGTGCGCGGCATTGAAGAGGTCGGGCAATTCACCGGCCAAGCAAGTCAGATCGTGTCGAGGCCGTCCTGGCAAAGCGACCGCCTGGCAGCAATCGTCCAGGCCCCCGACGGTCGTATCCTCGGCGCCGCCGTCACTGACCGCGAGCGCGAGCCGCTTTGAGCCCGGTGTCGCCGATATGGTCGGCAATCGCCGCGGCGGCTCTGGCGGGGTGACGGTGCTCGTGACATTCTCGGCGGTCCTATAAAGCCGGAGCCCGTCCCCATGCAGATCGAACGCCTCGACCATCTGGTCCTGACCGTGGCCGATATCGCGCGCACGTGCGAGTTTTATACGCGGGTGCTGGGGATGAAGGTCAACACCTTTGGCGAAGGGCGCACCGCACTCAAATTCGGCCAACAGAAGATCAACCTGCATCCGGTCGATAAGATTCCCGGCCTCGTCGCCGACCGGCCAACTCCAGGTTCGAGCGATCTGTGCTTCATCGCCGCCGTGCCGCTTGCCGAGGTTACGGCGCATCTCGCCAAATGCGAGGTGTCGATCGTCGCCGGGCCGGGTCCGCGCGCCGGCGCTATCGGCACAATCCAGTCGGTGTATATCCGCGACCCCGATCAGAACCTGATCGAGATCTCGAATTACTGACTAGATCGCTTCGCGCCACCGGTCGACGCCAACTCGCTCCTGTTAAAACGATCCTATTACGCCGTGAAGGAACGGTGGCACCTAAAGAAAAACCCGCCGGAATAACCGGCGGGTTCCAAGGTTGCGTGTAGCTTTTCTTTAGAAAGCCACGCGCCACTTGGCGATCAGCACTTGTTCGGTGCCGTAGGCGTTCGACACGACGACGCGCTTGCCATACATGTACTCGACACCCGTGGTGATGAACGCGACCGGGTTCCACACCAGGTTGATGAAGGTGTTCCACTGCTGCTTGTTCGCTGAGTTGGACTCGGTCGGCCCGATGATCTGCGACGGGACGGCTTGTTGCCAATTGCCGGCGGCGATCGTCGACCGCAGGTTCGGCGTCCACCAATGCTGATAGCCGCCTTGCATGCTGTACCCGAAGATCGGCTTGACCAGGATGTTCGAGGCTGCCGCCATACCCGTGCAGCTCGCCGTCGGCGTCGCGCACGAGGTGTTGACGACGAAGTTGCTTGCCAGCGAGAACGCGGTGGCCGACCCGCCGCTGGTATTGGTGCCGAGCGCTTCGCCGATGACGGCACTGAACAGGAAATCGTCCTTATTCCAGCCGAACCAGCCGGGGTGCACGTCGCCGGAGAAGTGCCCGCCATAGCCGAGGAAATTCTGGCTGAGGTAATGGCCGTCATTGACAAACAGCGGCATCAGTTCGCCGGCAAAGTCCATATGCCCCCAGGGCTGCGACCAATACGTGGCAGCAGTCAGAGTGGGCGCCCTAGTCTGGGCCGGGTTCGCCTGCGTCGTGGTCCCCGTGGTGATCCCGGTTCCGGTGCAGGGGACGCCGTTGCAGATCGCGGGGATCAGTGGCGCCGTTGGGCTGGTGGCGCCGAACGGGCTGGCAGCAAGCACCTGGTCATTGGATATCGTGCCGCTCGGCACGATGATGCCGGTGACCGGTTGTTCGGCCGACACCGAGAAGGCGCTGCCATACGGACCGGCAAGGGTATAGCGGACCTGCGGGATGCGATTGCCGCCGGTCGAGCCCATTGTGCCGCCGAACTCCATCGATTCGGTGTCGGCATCGGCATCCGAGAAGTTCGAAAGGGCCTGGCCGCCGAGGAACCCGCCCAACGTGCCGTAGGCGAAGCGGAGGCGCGGTAACAAGCTGTCGCCGCCGGCCTGCTGCACGCTCAGGGCGCTGAAACTGTTGCTACCGGCCCAGTCAAAGGAGAAAAACGTCCGCAACTCGCCCCAGGCCGTTGGGGTGCGGGTCTCGACGTCGAGCCGCGATTGCTGCGGGCTGAAATAGAAAACGCCGTTGCCGCGCGATTGGTTGGCCGACTGCGCAACGATCCCGTGATTGGGCGCGCCGGGGATGAAGGCTTCGCCGACCGGTATCCCAGCCAGGTTGCCGTTTTGGCCGGCGTTGGAACTGGGGGTGCCGGGGTTCCCGCTATTAGCGCCCTGCAGAAAGTCGAGGGCGGTGATGTCGACAAAGCCGCCGACGCGGATCGAGGTGTCGGTGCCCGGGATCAGAAACGACCGCGGAAAGCTGCCGCCTAGCGACGGAGCGGTCGGCGCCGGTTGGCTGCCCAGGGTCAACGCCTGGCCGCCGCCGGCGCCGCCGCTCAGCGGCGGCGGAGGCTGATACTGGGCCTGGGCCTGCGCCAGCTGGTCGATCCGCTGCTGGAGAAGCTGCTGGTTGGCGCGCAGATCGGCGAGCTCGTCAGCGCGCGCGCCGGAAAGACCCGTCAGCAACGCGACCATCGCGGTCGCCCCGCCGATCGCCGCCACGTTGCCGATATTCCGCTTTCTGGTCATTGCTCCCCCCGAGAAATCAAAGGTTGCGGTCAGCTCGGACGATAAACACCCGTTCCTCTCGCGTCATAATATTGAAGCCTGGACCGCGATCAAGCGCCCTTTGTTACCGGCGTGGTGTTTTCGTCGCAGCGTGTCCGGTATGCCACACTATCTCTTAACATGTTGATTATAACAGATAATATCAGGCAGAAAAACTCTTCAAGGCGACGCGGCGGATCTTACAAGCGCGCCAAATCGCTCTAGCGGGTTGCGCGAGAACGATCGGGATGTGCCCCGGCGAACCAGGTGGCCACATCGATCATGCCGTCATCGTGCGGCGCGAGACGCGCCACCGCCAGCCGACGGGGATCAGGGCGCCACGCGGAATGGGTTCAGCTTCTTCACCCGCGCCGACCAGCGATGCCGGCCGAGTTCGCGGCGGACCACCTCGGCGTCGGTCACCCAGTTCAGCTGCAACGCGCGGCGCGGGCCGATATGCGGGCGATGCCCGTGGAACGAGCACCCGCTCCGCCGGAACGCCAGCATGGTCCCGGCGACCGGCGCAACCTCGCAGGCGTAATCCTCGAGATCGCCCGGACCCCGCAACAGGCGCAGCCGGCCCTCAGCCGGCTCCCACACCGGGTTCAGGTACAATAGAAGGGTGATGATCTTCGTTTCGGAGTCGGTATGGATGCGGCCGTCCTTGCCGTCGCTGTTGCCGCGCACGGTCAGCATCGTCGGCCGGCCGCGAAGGTCGACGCTAAACTTCTCCGCCACCGCCTGGCCGAGCGCCGGACCGGTCAGCGCCGCGACAAGGCCGGCAAAAGCCGGCCCGTAGTCGAGGCTTTGGACCGGATAGCTGCCCGCGCCGCGGATCGGGGGAAAATCGGCGAGGATCGCGGGGAGCGCATCGCCGCGCACGAACCCCGGGACGACGATGAAGTCGAACGGATGGCGTTCGAGCGTCGCGGCGCGCAACAGCTCAAGATCGAGCATGGTCGGAGGATCTTCCCGGGTTCGAGCTTCCGCGAAATATACAAGACGGATAGCCCCAGGAGCAATTTCGGCGCGACGTCACGGCGGTGCCGATGCCGGTTCGCGCGCATGCCAATAAACGCTTCGCCGCCGCCGGAGGTTGGGTTAGAGGTAGACCTCGCCGCACGTCCAACCGAACTTCAGAGGGGGCATGGAACAGCGCTGGGGCCTGCCCCTCGTCGCTTGGCCGCGACGCCTGCGCCCGAACACTTGGGACCTGGTGGCGCTACCGCTGGTGCTGGGGTTGCTGGCGCTGATCGGCTGGGGCAGCCTGGCTATGAGCGCGCGGTACCACGTGGGCCAGCCGCTGGTGATCAGTCTCGACCCATGGAGATTGCCGGAATACGCGCTTCGAACGGTGTTGCGCATGGCCTGGGCGCTGATCGCCTCGCTGATCTTCAGTCTCGCCTATGCCGCGCTGGCCGCGAAGAGCCGCCAAGCAGAAAAGATTCTGATCCCACTGCTCGACGTCCTGCAGTCGGTGCCGATCCTTGGCTTTTTGTCGATCACCGTAACCGGGTTTATCGCCCTGTTTCCAGGCCGCCTTCTCGGGGTCGAATGCGCGGCGATCTTTGCCATCTTCACCTCGCAGGCCTGGAATATGACGTTCAGCGTCTACCAGTCGCTGCGTACTGTGCCGGCCGAGCTGATCGAAGCCGCGCGCATGTACCATCTGTCGCCGTGGCGACGTTTCTGGCGGCTCGAAGTGCCCCATGCGATCCCCTCGCTGGTCTGGAACATGATGATGTCGGTCTCGGGCGGCTGGTTCTTCGTGGTCGCCTCCGAGGCAATTACCGTCGCCGGTCAGACGATCCTGCTCCCCGGCATCGGCTCTTACATCGCTGTGGCGATCGAGCAAAAGAACCTGGCCGCGATCGGCTGGGCCGTCCTCGTCATGTTCGTCGTTATTCTGCTCTACGATCAGCTGCTGTTCCGCCCCCTGCTTGCCTGGTCGCGCAAATTTCAGCCCGAAATCGTCGGCCACTGAAGAGAACGTTCGGCCGTGGTTTCTGATCATGCTGCAGCGTGCCCGCCTGTTCGATCTGGTCCAGGCAGGGCTGCTCGGGATCAACCATGGCATCGATGGCGCCATTGCCCGGCTCTCGCGATCGCGATCGCCTTCTTCACGGCGGCGGTCGCAGCCGAGCTTTGAGCGCCTGTATGACATCATGGTGCTGGCCTGCGCCCTCGCCGCAGCAGCGTGGCTCGTCGTCTTCATCCGGGCGCATGTGGATGCCGCGGAGATCGGCTGGGTGTTTGTGCTCGGGATGATAACGGCGGTACGGGTGCTGGTGCTGATCGCCGTCGCCTCACTGATTTGGGTTCCGATCGGCGTCGCGATCGGCCTGCATCCGCACCTCGCGGACCGGGTCCAGCCGATCGTCCAGTTTCTCGCCGCCTTTCCGGCAAATTTGTTCTTTCCGGTCGTGGTCGTGCTGATCCTGAGATTTCACCTCAACCCGGAAATTTGGCTGAGCCCGCTGATGATCCTCGGCACCCAGTGGTACATTCTGTTCAACGTCATCGGCGGCGCCGCGGCGTTGCCGGCCGAGCTGCAGCGCGCGGCGCAAAATCTCGGGGTCAGGCGATTATTATGGTGGCGGCGGGTGATGCTGCCGGCGATCTTCCCGGCCTATGTGACGGGCGCGGTGACCGCCGCGGGCGGGTCATGGAATGCGAGCATCGTCGCCGAAATCGTGCAATGGGGGAACACCGTGCTGACCGCGACGGGCATCGGCGCCTATATCGCCCGCACGACCGCGGCCGGCGACGGCGCCCGCATCGCTCTCGGCATCAGCGTGTTGTGCCTCTATGTTCTCGCCTTCAATCGGCTGTTGTGGCGACGGCTCTACGATCTCGCTGCCGAGCGCCTGCGGCTCGACTGACGCCCGGCAATTTCTGACCTGGATCCTTCACGATGCCCGCTCCACTTTTGCGCTCCGGGGCCGTCTGCAAGACCTATCAGATGCCGGACCATCACGCCCGGCTCGTCCTCGATCATTTGGACTTTACCTTGGGCGATGGCGAGATCGTCGCAATCCTCGGCAAGTCCGGTTCGGGAAAATCGACTTTTTTGCGCATCCTCGCCGGCCTTGTGCCGCCAAGCGACGGCGTCGTCGAATATCGCGGGCAACCGGTTGGCGAACCGGTTCACGGGATCGCGATGGTTTTTCAGAGCTATGCGCTGTTTCCGTGGCTGACCGTGCTCGGCAATGTCGAGCTCGGCCTTGAGGCTCAGGGCATCGCCGGCGCCGAGCGCCGCCGCCGAGCGGTCGACGCGATCGATCTGATCGGACTCGACGGGTTCGAAAACGCCTATCCGAAGGAGCTGTCGGGCGGCATGCGGCAGCGGGTCGGATTTGCCAGGGCGCTCGTCGTCAATCCCGACATCCTGTTGCTCGATGAACCGTTCTCCTCGCTCGACGTGCTGACCGCCGAAACTCTGCGCGGCGACCTTATGGATCTGTGGGACGACCGCCGCATCCCGACCAAGGGGATCGTCCTGGTTTCGCACAATATAGAGGAGGCTGTCGAAATAGCCGACCGCATCCTGATTTTCGGCAGCGATCCCGGCCGCATTCGCGCCGACATTCCGATCCCGCAGCAGCGCCCGCGAGCCGCGCAAGGTGCCGGGTTCCGCCAGATCGTCGACCAGGTCTATACCTTGCTGACCGAAACCGGGCGCGATGGGCGGCGCGGCGCCAAGCCCGAACCGATCGGGATCGGCTATCGCTTGCCCGATGCAGCGGTCCAGCAGCTCTCCGGGCTGATCGACAGCCTGACCGAGGCGCCCTATCACGGCCGTGCCGACCTGCCGCACCTCGCCGACGAGGAAAACCTCGTCATGGACGAACTGTTCCCGCTGATCGAGACCTTGCAACTGCTAGGCTTTGCCCATGTCAGCGGCGGCGATATCGAATTGACCGCGCTCGGTCGCGCTTATGCCGAGGCCGATATGTTGACGCGCAAACAGATGTTTGCCGAGGCCGTATTCAACCACGTTCCTCTTGCCGCCCATATCCGCCGTGTTCTCGACGAACGCCCGGGTCACCGCGCCCCAGCCGCGCGATTTCTGCGCGAGCTCGAGGATCACCTATCCGAGGAAGAGGCCGAGCGCGTGCTCGACACCGTCATCAATTGGGGCCGCCACGCCGAGATTTTCGCTTACGACTATGACAGCGAGGTTCTGAACCTGGAGAATTTCTGAGCATTTGTCTGGGTTACCGTCCTTGGGCCCCCACCAGTCAGATGCCGTTGCGGTCGTGAGCGATCTCGACCTCCGCGACCTGCGGCGAGATCAGCCAAGCGTAAAACGTATCGCGCGCCATATTCTTAGAGCCGGAGACGCTTACCCCCCAGCTTCCCAGAGAGACGATCTTGACATAAAGCTGCTGGCCCGGGGTGAGATCGACATTCCTGTCTTGGTTGACGTCGCGGCCGAAACTCTCGGGGACAATGCGATAATGCCCAGGCGGAACGTCGAGATAGAATGCGTTGCCGTTTGCGACAGACCCGATGTAGCGGTCATTCATGTCGATCCGAGCGAGGTTCAGGCTCTCGTAGGGTTCCGAAGGACGGTAGAACCAAACTCGGGCTCGGCCCGCCGGGACCGGCGGTGCTACAGCTGCGACTTGCGCCGCCGTCCGCGGCTCGGCGCACCCCGCCACGATCAACAGCAGCCCGCTCGCGCATTGTAACCATCTTCTCGGCCGCGATGCAGGAACTCTCCTCATCGGTCCCCCCTTCTTAGCTCGCGCCCATGGGCGACTTCAGCCACATGACTCGCCAAGCGGCAATTTATTCCGTAAGGGTGGATATGCCTCATCCGGCTGCGCTATCAAGCTTCGATGAACCGAAGACAGCGACGAGCCGAATCCCGGGTAGGCGAGCAGCGGCGCACGGCAGACAGTCCGGTGGCATCGATCCCCGGATGGTTCAGCGGGGCGCTCGCCTATCAACGTGCCGGGCGGACAGCCGAGGCGGAGCGAGCCTGCCGTCAGATTTTGTCCATTGACCCCGGTCATGCTCAAACCCTTCATCTGCTTGGTTTAATCGAGCATCAGTGCGGGCGCTCCGACGACGCTATCCAGCGTATCCGCATGGCGATTGCGCGGAACGGCCGAGACCCGGCTTTTCACCACAACCTCGGCAATATCCTCCGAGCGCAGGATAGGCCCGCAGAGGCGTTGACATGCTACGAGCACGCGATTGCCCTCGCGCCAGGCTCGGTCGACACTCTCTATAATCTCGGCAACATCTGCCAAGATCTCGGCCGGACGGAGCGGGCGATCGCCTTTTTTGAACGGGCTCTGCGCCTTAAGCCCGATGCAGTCGAATTGCACAATAACCTCGGTACGGCCTTGCAGTCCGTCGGCCGGCTCGAAGAAGCGATCGCTTGCTATCGCAGGGCGCTGGCGCTGCAGCCTGATACCGTCCAGACCCTCGACAATCTCGCTGGCGCGCTGCAGGCGCGGGGGGAGCTGGATGTGGCGCAGGCCTGTTACGAGCGCGCGCTTGCGCTGCGGCCGAAGCGTGTCGAGAGCCATATCGGCCTCGGAGTCGTATTGCGCGCCCAAGGCCGGCTAGAGGAGGCCGCGGTCCGCTATCACCGAGCGCTGGCGCTAGCCCCCAACCACCCCGAGACGCACAACAATCTCGGCGTCGCGCTGGCCGATCTCGGGCGGCTGGACGAGGCGATCACGCATTATGAACGGGCGCTTGCCGTGCAGCCGGCTGGCGCCGAAATGCACTACAACCTCGGCAGCGCTCTTCAGCGCCAAGGCCGGTACGCCGAGGTGCTCGCCTGCTATCAGCGCGCGCTGGCCCTAAAACCCGATTATGCGCGGGCGCACCTCAACCGCTCGCTCGTTCTGCTGCTGACCGGGAAACTCGACGAAGGGTGGCCGGAATACGAGTGGCGATTTGCCGTCAACGGATACCGCCGAAATTTCGACCGCCCACTGTGGTCCGGCAAGCCTCTCCTGGGACAGAGAATTCTTAGTCCACGCCGAGCAAGGGTTCGGAGACACGTTGCAGTTCATCCGCTTTGTCCCGGCCATTGCGGAGCGCGGCGGCAGTGTCGTGCTGGAGGTGCCGGCATCGCTCGTCCGTCTCGCCCGCACGGTCGCCGGCGCGTCCCAGGTCGTCGCCACCGGCGATCCGCTGCCGGCTTTCGACTGCCATTGTCCGCTGCTCAGCCTGCCGCGGGTCCTCAAGACGAACCTGGCGACCATCCCCAATGCTGTGCCCTATCTGAGCGTCCCGGCCGAGAGCTTGGCCGTCTGGGCCGAGCGGCTCGCCACCGCGCCCGGCCTCAGGGTGGGTATCGCGTGGGCCGGCACAACCCAAGGCGCAATTGACCTACAATTACTCCAACCACTGTGGGAAATTTCTGGGATAAGCTGGTTCAGTCTTCAGGTCGGCGGCGAGGCTCGCGGCCTATCATCGCTCGAGGGCGTGAAAATCGTAGACCTGGCGCCATGGCTGGCGGATTTCGCCGAGACCGCCGCGGCGATCGGTCACCTGGATCTGGTGATAAGCGTCGATACGTCGGTCGCGCATCTGGCGGGCGCGCTCGGGCGGCAAACGTGGGTCTTGTTGCCACATGTTCCGGACTGGCGTTGGCTGCTCGACCGCGACGACAGCCCCTGGTACCCGACGGCGCGACTGTTCCGCCGGAGGCAGGCGGGCGATTGGCCGGGCATGGCGCACGAGGTTGCCGCGGCCCTCGCGCAGATATCCCCTGGCTAAATCCGCTCGCGGCAAAGCACCCTATGGTGCGATGATACGCGAGCGGATACATGAGTACCGCGTCAACTCTTTGCGTGAGTCGGAATGCGCCCGCTAGTGCTGCTGACTTTGCTCGCTCTTGCCGCCTGCATCCAACCCACTTTGAGCAAGATCGACTATCGCACCTACGTGATTGGCTCAGGGGCCATCCCAGGAGGCTCCGACGCCCCGAACCGTCGCCTGGCCGAGCAAGTCTGTCCCGGCGGCTACCGGGTTTTGGACGAGAGGGTTCACAACGGCTCTCCCGATCGGGCCCGTGACGAGCCCGGCGTGACCACCGATTGGACGATCCGCTGCCTATGAGCCGCGCCCTGCAACAAGCTCACCGTGGGCGCAAGGTCGGAAAGGCGATGACGTCGCGGATCGACGGGCTGTTCGTCAACAGCATGACCAGGCGGTCGATGCCGATGCCGAGCCCGCCGCAAGGCGGTAGCCCGTATTCGAGCGCCGTGACGTAATCCTCGTCGAGCGGCTGCGCCTCCTCGTCGCCAGCCGCGCGAGCTTTCATTTGCGCCTCGAAGCGAGCGCGCTGATCTTGTGGGTCGGTCAGTTCGGAAAAGGCGTTAGCGACCTCCCACCCGTAAATGTAGGTCTCGAACCGCTCCGCGAGCCGGGGGTCGGCGCGGTCGGCCTTGGCGAGCGGCGAGATGTCTCGCGGGAACCCGGTGACATGGATCGGCGCGATCAAGCCATCCTCGACGCGCGCGGCAAAGACCGCCTCCAGCGCCTGCCCCCAATTCTCGCCACCCGCCAACGCGACGCCGAGCGCGCCGGCGGCGTTGCGCGCAGCCTCGGCGCCGTCGAGCGTCAAAAAATCGACGCCGGTCGCCTCGCGCACCAATTCGGCCATGCTGCGCCGCGGCCAGGGCGGCGACAGATCGATCCCGCTCCCACCATAGTCGATCCGCAGGGTCCCGAGCACAGTCTTCGCGGCGGTGCAGATCAGCTCCTCGGTTAATCGCATCATCGCGGTGTAATCGACATAGGCCTCGTAGAGTTCAAGCGTGGTGAATTCCGGATTGTGCCGGGGCGAGAGCCCCTCGTTGCGGAAGCAGCGGTTGATTTCGAACACCTTGTCGGCGAGGCCGCCGACCACCAGCCGCTTTAAATGCAGCTCCGGCGCGATCCGTAGATAGAGTTCGATATCAAGTGCGTTGTGATGGGTGACAAAAGGCTTCGCCGAGGCACCGCCGGGGATGGTGTGCAGCATCGGCGTCTCAACTTCGAGATAACCGCGCTCGACGAGGTGACTGCGCAACGCCGCGACAATTCTGCTGCGCCGGCGCAACGTCTCACGGCTCTCCGGGTTCATGATCAACTCGAGATAGCGCTGGCGGTAGCGCAGCTCGACGTCGGCGAGACCATGATATTTTTCAGGCAGAGGGCGCAAGGTCTTCGCCAAGACCGTGACCGCGCCGGCATTGACGGTCAGCTCGCCGCGCGGGGTACGGCGCACCATTCCCTCGACCCCGATCAGATCGCCGATGTCGAGCAGTCGCACCGCCGCCAACCCGTCGGGATCGAGGAAGTCTCGGTGACAGAAGATCTGGATCTTGCCTGAGGTGTCGTGCAGGTCGATGAACATGCCGCTGTTGCGGATGGCGCGGATGCGGCCGCCGACACGCACCTGCTCGTCGGTCTCGGCGCCGGCGGGCAGCCCGGCATGGCGCCGCTCGAGCTCCGCCGCTTCATCGGTGCGGGAGAAAGCATAGGGATAGGGCTCGATCCCAAGCGCTTTGAGGCCATCGAGCTTTGCCAGGCGGATAGCGCGCAGCGGATCTTCTGCGTCGTTCATCGCCAACTCCTACCCGCGAAGGGTCCTCATCCGGCTGCCGCCTGGGACACCGGATGCGGCGCGAGCTCGACCATCGTGTCGTGAAAGCGCCGCAACGTCCGGTGATGGCCGACGCTGACGATCGTCGGCTGCCAGGACGCGTCGCGCAACAGCCGATAGAGCGACATTTCCGCTGCCTCGTCGAGCGCCGAGGTCGCCTCATCGAGAAAAACGATCTCCGGGCGCGCCAACAATACCCGTGCAAAGGCAAGCCGCTGCTGCTCGCCAATCGATAGGCGCTGGGCCCAGTTCCCCTCCTCATCAAGACGTTCGGCCAGCTGCGGCAGCCCAACGGCGCGCAAGGCTTCGACGAGGTTCTCGCGCGCCAGCCCGGCGGCCGCGCGCGGATAAGCGAGCGCGTCGGCCAACGTTCCCAGCGGTAGATACGGCCGCTGCGGCAAAAACAAGGCGTCGCCGTCGGCGACCCGGACGCGGCCACGCCCAAATGGCCACAATCCGGCGAGTGCGCGCAACAAGGTGCTCTTGCCGGCGCCGGACGGCCCAGTGATCAGCAGCGCATTGCCCGGGCCGGCAGCCAGCGCCAAATCATGGCGAAGGGGTGACCCATCCGGCAGGTTGAGATCGAGCGCTTCGACTTCGACGCCGACACCGCCGCGTTCGATCGCGATCGGTTGGACTGCCTGCCGCTGCGCTGTAATCTCGTCCATTCGCTCGCCGAACCCGGAAAGCCGCTGAACCACCGCCTGATATTGCGCGATTTCGGTATAGGAGTTGATGATGAAGGAGAGCGAGTCCTGGACTTGGCCAAAAGCCGAGGCGATCTGCATCAGTCCACCGAGCTCGATCACCTTGTTGAAATAGCGCGGGGCGGCGACGATGAATGGGAACACGATCGCCAACTGGCCGTAGCCGGTCGTCAACCAAGTCAGTTTTTTTCGGCGCCTGATGATCCCCCACCAATTCTCGATGATGCGCCCGAAGCGGGTTTGAAAGTTGTCGAACTCGCGGGCCTCGCCGCCATAAAAGGCAACATTTTCCGCGTTTTCACGCAACCGAACCAGGCTGAAGCGGAAATCGGCCTCATAACGCTGCTGATTGAAGCCGAGACGGACCAGCGGATAGCCGATCCAGCGGGTCAGAAATGTGCCTGCGACGGCATAGATCAGCGCCGCAAAGACCATATAGCCCGGGATGTCGATCCTTGCTCCACCACCGAGTGGGACAGTCAGGGCACCGGACAGCACCCATAGGATCGACAGAAACGAAACCAGGGTGACAAAAGAACTCAGAAGGCCGAGCGATAATCCCAGGCTCATCGTTGCGAAGCTGTCGAGGTCGTCGGAAATCCGCTGATCCGGGTTGTCGGTGACGCTCTGATCCAGCTGCATCCGGTAATATTGCTGATCGTCGAGCCACCTGTGCAGAAAATGCTCGGTCAGCCAACGGCGCCAGCGGATATGCAGTATCTGCCGTAGATAAAGTGAATAGACGACATCCACAATCAACGCGAAGGCGATAATTCCGAAAATCCCGAACTGCCGCCAGAACTCATCCCAATTGTACTGCTGTAGCGCATTGTAAAAATCTTTGTTCCATGTATTGAGCCGCACATTGAGCCATACGGCAAACAGATTGAGCGCGATGACCGAGACCAGCAAACCGATGGCCGACCATCTCTCATCCGATTTCCAATAAGGCCAGGCAAGGTCCCAGGCCTGACGCAAGAATCCCCGCTCGGTTGCCGCCGCCATCAATACCCTCCGTCGGTCCCGCCCGGTCTATTCGCACGACATCTGTGTCTACACGATTTAGGATGCCGTGGCTGAAATGTCCGTTCCGTCCATCACCGCCGCGTCTACTGGCACGCGGGGTTTGCCGTGCCTTGGACCAGCTCGGGTATGCCAGTCTGGTCGAATTCCCACTCGCCAATGGCCGCCGCGCCGATGTTGTGGCCCTCGGCAAGGGCGGCGACTTGATGATCGTCGAGATCAAAAGCTCGGTCGCCGATTTTCGGGCAGACCAGAAGTGGCCGGCTTATCGCGAGTTTTCCGATCGTCTCTATTTCGCCGTGGCGAGCGGGTTTCCGACGGCGCTCATCCCTCAGGAATGTGGCTTGATGGTGGCGGACGCGTTCGGCGCCGCGGTACTGCGCGATGGCCGGCACGATCCCGCTCAGCCCCGGCCGGCGCCGTGCGCTGACCTTGCGTTTTGCCCGCATTGCGGCGGCACGGCTGCGCCGTTCGTTCGATCCCGACGCCAGCCGTCTCGAGGGGATCTGATCCGCCGCACCGATCCGGCTCAGGCTGAGCGAGCAAAGCGAGCGATCGTCGCACTGGTGCTGTAGCCCGGCATCACTTCGGCGAGCAGAACCTCGCCACCGCGGCCTTTGACGATGTCGGCGCCGACGACCTCGTCGAGGCGATAATCCGCGCCTTTGACCAGCAGTTGCGGATGCAGTGCCCGGATCAGCTCGATCGGCGTGTCTTCCTCGAAGATCACGATCAGATCGACCGCGGCGAGCGAGGCCAACACCGCAGCCCGCGCGGTTTCGCTCTGCACCGGACGGGTCGGCCCCTTCAGCCGCGCCGCCGAAGCGTCGCTGTTGAGACCGACGACGAGCCGGTCGCAGGCCGCCTTGGCTTGTCGCAACAACGCCACATGGCCGGGATGCAGCAGATCGAAGCAGCCGTTGGTGAAGCCGATCTTGAGCCCCTGGCGGCGCCAGCGCTCGACCTGGTCGATCGCGTGCGCGCGCGGCATCACCTTATCGGCGGTGTAAAGATCGTGGCCATCGAGACAGGCGGCCAGCTCGCTCGGGTAAACGACCGCGGTGCCGACTTTGCCGACGACGATGCCGGCGGCGATGTTGGCGAGGCGCGCGGCCTCGATCAAGCTCATGCCGGCCCCGATCCCGGCGCCCAGCATCGCCACCACGGTGTCGCCGGCGCCCGAGACGTCGTAGACCTCGCGCACCTCGGCGCGCTGGACATGCACCGTACCGTCGGCGGCGACCAGTACCATCCCCTCCTGACCGAGCGAGGCGAGAACGGCGCCAAAACCGCAGCGTTCGATCAGCGCATTGCCGGCGGCGGCGATTTCGACGCTCGGTCGCCACCGGCATGCCGGTGGCATGCGCCAGCTCGCGGCGGTTTGGCTTCAGCAGATCGGCGCCGCGATAGCGGATATGGTCGCCGCCTTTCGGATCGACGATGACGAAGGCGCCGGCCTCGCGCGCGGCGCGGATGATTTCGAGCGCCACCCCCTCGGTCAGCACCCCTTTGGCATAATCGGAGACGATTACTACCGAGTGGTCGTCACCAGCTCGCGCGCCAGCCGCAACAGGTCTTCGCGGATGAAGGGATCGAGCGGGACGGCGGTCTCGCGATCGGCCCGCAGCAATTGCTGGTTCGCCGCGACATAGCGCGTCTTGACCGTGGTCGTGCGCTGCGGCTGGACCAGGACGTGGACCTCGGCGCCGTCCTGCGCTTCCAGCAGCCGGCCGATCTCGCGGCCGGCATCGTCGTTGCCGATGACCGAGACGAAGGAAGCCGAGGCCCCCAAGGCCACGAGATTGCGCAGCACATTGCCGGCGCCGCCCAAGGTCTTCAATTCGCGCTCGATGCACAACACCGGGATCGGCGCCTCGGGCGAGACCCGCTCGACCTGGCCATATACGTAGTGATCGAGCATCACGTCGCCGATGCACAGGACGCGGGCCGATTGCAGGCGTTCGATATGCGGAAGTAGGTCGCTGTTGTCGGCCATCGCCAATTCGTCGATCGCAGAAGGTTCGCCTGCTCTTTTGGCGGGAGCGGCGAGCGAATGCAAGCTTCGCGGGTACTCGCACGGTCAGGCGCTCACCGCTGCCGGCGCAGCAGCAAGTAGAGCGCTCCGGCCCCGCCGTGGCGTGGTTGGGCGGCCGCGACGGCGAGAATCCGTCGGCGCAGCCCGGCCTCTTCGAGCCAGCGCGGCACCGCGCTTTTCAACACGCCGGGCCCGTCCGGACCGAGCCCGCGCCCGGTGATGACCAGCACGCAGCGTCGGCCGCCTCGATGCGAAGCCACGACGAAATCGATGAGCTCGCGATGGGCTTCGGCCTGGGTCATGCCGTGCAGATCGAGACGCGCCTCGATCGCATGGAGACCGCGCTTCAACCGCTCGGCATTGGCCCGATCGATGCCGGCAAATCGATCGAGCGGCTGCTCGCCCTGGCTCGGGGCGGGACTGGCCTCTGTCCGGGCGGGCGCGGCATTGCAGCGGCGGCGAGGACCCGGCGCGGCGCCCGCGCAGCGGGGTCACGTCGCGCATCGCCTCGGACCACATTGCCCGATCGTGGTGTGCGGGCGCTATCTCACCCTTGGCCCTGGCCATCCTTCCCTTCCTGCCGGTCTTCGACGACGACGATATGGAGACGCCGCGGCCCGTGCGCACCCAGCACGATGCGCTGCTCGATATCGCCGGTACGCGATGGCCCGGTGATGAAATTGACGACTCGCGGCAGCGCCGACCTGGTGCCGACGCGCAGACGGTCCCAGCCGTCCTCATAGGTAGCGACGACCTGGTCGGCGCGGACCACGGCGATATGGGTATCGGGCAGAAAATTCAAAGTGGTCGGGCGTTTGCGGCCCCGACACCAGCATCAGCGTGCCGGTCTCCGCCACCGCGGCAAAGCACGGGGTCAGGCTGACCGCATCGTCGGGCTCGGCCCGACCGCGGCGAATGTCGCAATAGTGGCCGCGTCTCCCACGGCACATCGTCGAGGCCCGGGTCGGGCGCCATGACCAGCTCGGCCGGCAAGTTTTCGGCAGCGAGATAGCGCGCCACCGCCTCCGGCACCGCCTCAGTCGAAGGGACGCGGGCGACCGTCGCCTGCACCTCTTCGGCCATCGCAACGAACAGGTCGATTTGCCGGGCATGGTCGAGCGCCGTCGCCCGCGCCGGGACCAGGTTGCGGCGATGCGCCGCAACGCGCGCGCGCAGCTCAGCTTCGGTCCGCGGGTCGAGCCGGCCGCGTCCCAATGATCGACGGATGCCGGCAAGAATCTCCCGCCGCGGCGCGCTCACCAGTCTGGCCCGCGTCTGATCCGGCGGGCCCACAGGCTGTGGAAGCTGCGCCCCTCCGGTGCCGGCAAGTCGCGCACCGCGGTCCATCCGGCGGCGAACGGCAGGCTGCGGAATCGGCCGCGGCGGCTTCCGACCCAGCCGAGCGCGCGGCTCGCGATCTCGGTCAGAGCGTGATAGAGCGCCGGCCGGCGCGCCACCCAGGACCATAGCGAGAGGCCAGTTCGCCAAACCGGCGGAGCAAGCTTTTTCGCATATTCGCGCTCGCGCCAGTGGCGCAGCATCTTCGGCAGCGGGATCTTGACCGGGCACACGCTCTCGCAGCGCCCGCACAAGGTCGAGGCGTTGGGCAGCGGAGCCGCCTCATCGATGCCGATCAGGCTGGGAGTCAGCACCGCCCCCATCGGCCCCGGATAGACCCAGCCATAGGCATGACCGCCGACCGCGGCATAGACCGGGCAGTGGTTCATGCACGCGGCGCAGCGGATGCACCGCAGCATGTCGTGAAACTCGCCGCCCAGCATCGCGCTGCGGCCGTTGTCGAGCAGCACGACATGGTAGGCCTCCGGCCCGTCAAGATCGCCCGGCCGCCGTGGCCCGGTCGAGACCGTCGTATAAGACGAAAATTCCTGCCCGGTGGCCGAGCGCGCCAGCAGGCGCAGCAGGCTCGCCGCGTCCTCGAAGGTCGGCACCAGCTTTTCGAGGCTGGCCATAACGATATGAACCCGTGGCAGGGTCTGGGTCAGATCGCCGTTGCCTTCGTTGGTGACGATGATGCTGGAGCCGGTTTCGGCAACGAGGAAATTTGCGCCGGTGATGCCGACATCGGCGGCGAGAAACCGCGGCCGCAGCAAGGCGCGCGCCTCGTCGCAGAGCTGGCGCGGCTCGGCCAATGGCCGCTCCGGGTCGAGCGCTTGGTGCGCGGCGCGAAAGGTGTCGGCCACCTGCTCTTTGACCAGATGCATCGCCGGCGCAATCAGATGGCTCGGCGGCTCGTGACGCAGCTGGATGATGTATTCGCCGAGATCGGTCTCGATCGGGGTGATGCCGTTCTGTTCGAGAAAATCGTTGAGCCCAACCTCCTCGGCGATCATCGACTTGCCCTTGGTCACGGTCTTGGCGCCGGCAGCTTGGCAGATCTTCAGCACCGCCGCGCGCGCCTCTTCGGGAGTGCGCGCCCAATGCACCTCGCCCCCTGCGGCAACGACGTTCTGCTTCGTAGAGTTCGAGGTAAAAATCGAGATGGGCGAGCGTGTGCTCCTTGATCGCGCGGCCGACGTCGCGCAGCGCCTCGAATTCGGGCAGCCGCGCAACCGCATCTCGGCGGCGCAGCGGAAACCCGCTCTGCATCATCATCGCCAACGCGCGCTGGAGATTTTCGTCGGCGAGGCCGGCGCGGGCGTTCGCCTCGAAATTGCGACTGGTCGCGAGCATCGGCGCTAGCGTGGCATCCCGATCGGCGCTGCGTCGCCGGTCATACCGGCGAGCACCTCGGCGACATGACGGACCTCGATCGACCGCCCCTGGCGAGTGAGCTTGCCGGCGATATTCAACAGGCAGCCGAGATCGCCGGCCAAGACCGCCTCGGCGCCGGTGGCGGCGATGTCCGCTGCCTTATCGTCGACCATCTTGTCCGAGATGTCAGGGTATTTGACGCAGAATGTGCCGCCAAAACCGCAGCAGACCTCCGCTCCGGGGAGCTCGCGCAACCGCAGCCCCTCGACCGAGGCGAGCAGCCGGCGCGGCTGATCCCGAACGCCAAGCTCGCGCAACCCCGAGCAGGCATCGTGATAAGTGGCCGCGCGCTCCCACCTCGCGGCGACCGCCTGCATGCCGCGGACATCGACAAGAAACGAGACCAGTTCCCAGGTTCGCGCAGCCAATTCTTGTGCCCGCGGCAACAGCGCCGGGTCGTCGGCAAACGCCTCGGGGTAATGCTGACGGATCATGCCGGCGCAAGACCCGGACGGAGCGACGACATAATCATAGCCGGCAAACGCATCGATAACCTGCAGCGCGATCGCTTTTGCATTAGCGCGATCGCCTGAATTGTAGGCCGGCTGACCGCAACAGGTCTGCGCCCGCGGCACTTCGACCGTGCAGCCGGCCTCTTCCAGCAATTTGACGGCGGCAAACCCCACCGTCGGCCGGAACAAATCGACCAGGCACGTCACGAACAGCGCCACCCTCGCCCGCTTCTCCGCCATCCACAGCCACTCCCGATTGCAGGTGTCGGAGCTTAGGCGCCGCATCCGCGGCAAATCAATCCGCCGAAGGTCAGCGGCGAGCTTCTTCGGCAGCGAGGCGGTCGGCGAGGCGCGCGGCAGCAGCAGGTAGTAACGGCCGCGGGCATCCATCTCGCCGGCCCGGTCGCCGGCAGCGCGGCCGGCGCCCCAGAACAGATCGCCGCGCACCGGGCCTTTGATCGCCCCGCCCGTGTCCTGGGCGATGACCAGACGGTGCACGCTCTCGTTCGGCACGAACTGCTCGTCGGCGTCGAGCCAGATCGGGACGCCGAGCGGGATATAAGCGTGGTCGACGGCGAGGCTGCGCGCGGGCGTCAGCACGATTTTCTCGGCCCCGATCGGGCCGTCGCCCTTGACCTCGCGGAAGAACACATAGGACGGGTTCTCACGGCGCAGCGCAGCCCCGCCTTCGCGGATGCGCGCGCATCCACGCCCGGATCGAGGCCATCGTCAGCTTGTCGCGCGGGATCTGGCCGCGTTCGATCAGCAGCCGCCCGACCGGAACATAGGGCAGCCCGTTCTGGCCGTCATAGCCGAGCCGGATCGTCCGGCCGTCCTCCAGCCGCACCTGTCCCGAGCCCTGGATCTGCAAAAAGAAGGCGTCGATCGGATCATCGACCCAGAGCAGTTCGAGACCGCGACCGGCAAGCGCGCCATCTTCGATCTCCGCGCGCGAATAGCGCGGGCCGGAGCCGAAATCCGGCGGGCGCCGGTAGATCGGCGTCTGGTAGGGCCCGTGCCGACGCCGCGAGCCGTTCAGCTCGATCTCGAAATAGCCGGTGAACAGGCCTTCGCGGACGCCGTAATCGGCGACTGCCATCGGCGTAAATTCGCGTTCGAAAAACCGGCGCGCAGCCCCATCGTTACCCGATAGCACCATCGCGGCATCGCGGCACACTGCCCGCCAGTCGCCGATCTGGCCGAAATCTGACGCCGGCTTCTATCGGACCAAACAGGGCTGAATTCAGGCTCGGTCAGAAACCGGGTACAGGATTTGACAAAGGCCGGAAGCGCTGCCGCGACGTTATCATCCGCCCACCCCGCCAGCCGGTCGAAGCCGACAGGCGCCAAGCTCAGACGCGGCGGGCCCGCGTCGCGAGCGAGGCCGATCGCCAGCGCGGCAATCGCACGCGCCGACCGTCGCGCGACGCAGCCGGTGTCGCCGCACGATTATTCGCTGCTGGTGGCGACGAGGACCCAGTTTGGATCGGCGGATCGGGTATCGCGAGCAAACGTCCAGTAATCGGTCTTTTCGACCGGATGATCGGGATCGCCGTCGACGATGCTACCATCCATCGCGCGCGTAACGTTGATTTGGTGCGACACGAGCTTGACCGTCACCCGAGCAGTCCGCCCCGCCATGTCGGCGTCGACGATCTCGGCATCGTCAAGACGTAAATCGCTGGTCTCGAATGTCTCCTTGGCGGCGGCACGCTCGTCGATCGTTGCGGCGAACGGTCGGTACACCTCATCGCTCAGCAGCGGCCGCAATGCCGCCTTGTCGCCCTTGGCGTAGGCGCTTACGATCATCTCGAAGGCGGTACGCGCCCCTTCGAGAAACTGCGACGGATCGAAGCTCGGATCGGCGCGGCGAATCCGGCTCAGCCCGTCGGCCACCGCGTCGGCGGGCTTACCCGCGGCTGCGAGGCTCGCCACGTCCTTGTCCGGATCGCCAGGCGTCGCCACTTTTTCAGGCACCGGCTTGTCGGCGATCGGCGCGGTACGCCGCACGAACAACTCCCGCCGCCGCTCGTTGCCTGTGCGCCGGCCGAGAACGCTGCGCAGCCGCAGCACCAGGAAGGCGGCGATCATCGCGAATAGGATGATGTCGAAATATTGAAAATCGCCCATCGATTCGCGCGCCCCGCCACTCTCCGGCCAGGGCCGGGGAATGGCCCTCGCATTCTCTTCACATGGGGGGCCGTCCCTGCCGTGGCAAGCGCACCTGGTGCGCCAGGCATGAACAGATGCTGAAACTCGCCCTCACCGGCATATCTGCTGATCGAGGCTTTTCTGACCTTGGCCGTCGGGTCATGGCTCGGTCGCCGGGCCGACCTTGCTGCTGCTCCTCTTGGCGCCGCTGCGGGAATCTCGGTTCTGCGCACCGAACAATTCTCACTGCTGTCGGGGCTGCACCACAGTCTCGCTGCAGGCGAGCCGCTGGTGCCAGGGCTGCTCGACGCCTCGCTTGCGGGGAGCGGCAGGTCTTCTGTTGATCATCCCCGGCTTCGTCAGTGACCTGGCGGCGCTCGGATTGCTGATCCCGCAGTTGCGTCGCCGGGATAGTCCGCCGCCTGTGCGGTTGGTTGGATATTGAACCGGCCGCGTCAGTCGTGATCGAAGGCGATTATCGCAGGGTCGACGACCCGATGCTGGCCGCCCGGGAACGCGGCGTCGGTGATACTGGCCCGGCACGGACAGACTTGGTTCAGTCGGATCTTTGCCGCAACCCAGCGCGACCCGAGCGCTGACCCGGCTTAAGGCGCCGAAAGTCGCACTCTACACGTCGACCCGACCGCGAGGCCGAACTGCTGTGCAGGCCTCCCTAGCGTCGAGCACTGCGCAGCGGAGATTGATGCACCTTCCCGATCCATGCTAGCCAGCCGCTCGTCGCGGATCGGCGCGGGAGGGGATCATGGCGGGAGAGACCAGAGGCAACGGCGAGACCGACGCATTGCCGGCCGCCACGGACGGCCCTCAATTATTCATCAATCTCCAATACATCAAGGACTTCTCGTTCGAGAACCCGCGCGCGCCACAAAGCCTGATCCAGCAACCAGCCCAGCCCGAGGTGGCGATAAACGTCGACGTGAAGGCGCACAACCTCAATCCCGACACCTACGAGGTCGTGTTGACGATTAACGTCACAGCCAAAATGCAGGAAGAGCCGGTGTTTCTGGTCGAGCTTATCTATGCAGCGGTGGTGACGGTCAGAAACGCGCCCGAGCCGATGCTGGCGAGCTTGCTTCTGGTCGAGTCGCCGCGGATCATCTTCCCGTTTGCTCGCGCGGTGATCGCCAACGCGACCCGCGACGGGGGTTTTCCGCCGCTGATGATCAACCCGATCGACTTTGCCGAACTGTTGCGCCGCCACCAATCCGCACCGCAGCCCGACACGGGCGAGGACGAGGCGGCAGTTTGAAGCTTCAGGTATCGGCGAGCCACAGCGGCGCCGTCAGCAGCGCCAGCATCGCCTCGTGCGCGGCGAGCTCCTCGACCGAGGCGGCATGCGGGCGCGGCGCGCGGGCGACCCGAATCGCGGTGGCGTCAGCCGACGCCGGGGCTACAAAATCGAGGCCCGGCTGGCGCCCACCGATCAATTCGAGATAGACGGCGGCAAGCAGGCTGCAATCGATCTTCGCCCCATGATTGACGCGGTCCGACGCATCGACGGCGAAGCGCCGACACAGCGCGTCGAGGCTGGCCGGAGCGCCGGGATAACGCTGTCGGGCCATCGCCAAGGTATCGACGTGCGAGATGGCAATCGGTGGGCGGTCGAGCCGAGCCAGCTCCATATTCAGAAAGGCCAGGTCGAATTCGGCATTGTGGATCACCAGCGGATCCGAGCCGACAAATTCGAGCAAATCGTCGGCGATCGCGGCAAACGGCGGATGCGGAGCGAGAAATTCCGCGGTTAGGCCGTGCACTGAAAGCGCGTCCGGCGGGCATGTCGCGCCCCGGGTTCACGTAGCGGTGAAAATCGCGCCCGGTCGGGATGTGGTGCAACAGCTCGATGCAGGCGATCTCAACGATTCGGTGGCCGGCCTGCGGATCGAGCCCGGTTGTTTCGGTGTCCAAGACGATTTCGCGCATTACCGGCCCCGCCGCCGCTGGTTGTGCGCCACCCGCCAGTCCCTGCCGGCGAGCCGCGGCTTTCCCCGACGCAGAACTCTGACAATCGCCCGCAGGCGCCGCAAGCTCGACTTTCGGTCGAGCCCGGTCGGCACGACGAAATCGGCGCGCCGGCGCTTTTCTGCATCAGGCATCTGCTGTTTGAGGATGGCGAGCAAAACGCTCCTCGGTCATCCCCGGTCGGCGCATCACCCGCTGCCGCTGCAGCATCGCCGGCGCTGAGACCACAACGACGTAATCGCAACGCCCTGCTCCGCGGCTCTCGAACAGCAACGGCACATCGAGTACGGCGATCGGTTGGCGCCGGGCCCGCACCCGCGCCAGAAACCGCTTCTCACAAGCGGCCACCATCGGATGGATGATGTTTTCCAATCGGGCGAGCATCTCGGGATCGCCAAAGACCCGTGGTCCGAGAAGTCGGCGATCGATGCCGCCCGCTGCGTTGCGAACCCCAGGAAACGCCGCAGCCACTGGAGCCACCGCGGCTCCACCCGGCGCCAGCAACTCGTGTACCGCCTGGTCAGCGTCGAACAACGGCACCCGCATCCGCCGCAGCATCGCCGCTGCGGTGCTCTTGCCCATGCCGATCGAGCCGGTAAGTCCGACGATGATCACCGCGGCGGCGCCAGGGTTGCCACAATCGCGTTCCGAAGCGCGCGGCTGACCCGCACCTTGGCGCCAAACCAAGCCTCGAAACCCGGGCGTCCCTGGTGCAGCAGCATGCCAAGCCCATCGACCACCGGGTGGCCGTGCTGCCTTGCCGAGTTAAGCAAACCAGTTTCGAGCGGCACATAGACGATATCGACGACTGGCGCCGAAAGCGGCAGCAATGAGAGATCGAGTTCCAGCGGCGGCTCGCCGGTCATCCCGAGGCACGTCGTATTGACCAGCAGCCCGGCGCCATCCTGGACCGCGACCGCCTCACCCCACGAATGAACCGAAATCCGCGCCCCGGCAGTCGCCAAATCGGCAGCAACGGCCTCGGCGCGGCTGCGCGTCCGGTTAACAAGGCGAATCTCGCCGACCCCAGCATCGATGAGCGACGCCACTATCGCCCGCGCCGAACCGCCCGCGCCAAGCACCACAGTCGGCCTCGCCGGTGGGTTCCAACCTGGCACAGCCTCGCGCAAGTTTTCGCGAAACCCATAGGCGTCAGTGTTGCTGGCTTCGAGACTGCCATCAGCAGCGACGACGATAGTATTGGCCGCCCCGATCCGCCGAGCCAGCCGATCGACCCGATCGGCTACCTCGAGCACTGCCTGCTTGTGCGGAATTGTCAGGTTGCAGCCGCGAAAGCCCAGGATTGGCAGCGCGCGCAACGCCGGCTCGATGTTCTCGGGCCGCACCGGCAACGGCAGATATGCGCCGTCGACACCAGTCTCGTCGAGCCAGAAACCATGCAGCAAGGGCGAACGCGAATGAGCCACCGGCCAACCCATGATGCCAGCGAGCCGCGTCGCTCCGGTAATTTTCATGCTGAGGCCATTATCACGATGATCGATCTTGAAACCATCTTCATCCGATTGCTTAGCTGGAAGAGCGCGGCGTATTCGCGCAGAAAGAGCGACCGCGCAAGCTCCCGGCGTTCGCCAATTGGCGCGAAAGACGCGCTTTAGCGGCGCTTCGCCGACATCGGTCGGCTCGGCTCGAAGACCGACCCAGCATCGGCCAACAGCCGGGCGCAAACCGCGCCGGCCAAAGCAAGAATCAGCGGCTCATTCTCCAAGGCCATGGCGCCGCGCCAAGAGCTTCAGGATCCCCGCCGCCGTCTCTTCGATTGAGCGGCGGGTCACGTCGATAACCTGCCAGTACCGTTCCGTAAACACCCGTCGCGCCTCACGAACTTCCGCGCGCACCGCGTCGATGTCCGTGTAATCGGTGGTCTCATCATGATGCAGCATGTTGAGCCGATTGCGGCGTAGCTGGATCAGCCGTTCGGGATCGTTGGTCAGCCCGACGATCAGGGGGCGTTTGGCATTAATCAGCTCAGGCGGCAGCGGTACGCCAGGGACAAACGGCACGTTTGCAGCCTTGACTCCACGATTTGCTAGATAGAGGCAGGTCGGCGTCTTTGACGTGCGCGACACGCCGACAAGACAGACATCAGCATCATCGAGCCCCCAGCTCGACTGCCCATCGTCGTGGTTGAGGGCAAACGTCATCGCGTCGATGCGTGCAAAGTATTCGCTGTCGAGAAGATGCTGCTTACCCGGCACGCCCCGGCTCTCGCGATGAAGGTAGGACGCGAGCGCTCCGATCACCGGATCAAGGATTGGAATCGCCGGCAGTTGAAGGCGGCGGCAACCTTGCTGCAGCAATTGGCGAAGTTGATCGCTGACCAAGGTAAACAACACCACGCCAGGGTTGGCCTCGACACCGGCGATAACCCGGTCGATTTGGTTGCGTGTGCGCACCATGCTCCAGACATGCTCGACAGCCTGCGCATCGTCAAATTGGACGAGGCAGGCGCGAGCTACCGAATGCACCGTTTCCCCGGTGGAGTCAGAAACGAGATGGAGATGAAACCGGGTCAAGGTGAGCCGACCCGAGCCGACAAAGTCATCCCAAAGGCGGTGTGAATCATCGGCAAATTGCCCACAGAAAGCGACTATCCGCTGACGGCGTCAATTTTTGTCCTCGCTCCGCTTTCATCACCACCAATTTCTCCCACCTGGGGATACAGCAGTGCGGCTCCCTGGATAATCGGGGATCGTGCGGGTTCCGCAGCCGTCTATCCCCATTTTGCCTATCACACACAGCAGCTGAAAGTCCTCGCTGATGGTGGGAATCATCGCCTTCACGCACAGAATCGTCGCTGGGCATTATCAGGCCGTTTCCTCAGTGCACAAATCCGGGACGGATCGCAATCCCCGATATCCACTGCATCCACTACTTTCTACTATCTAACAAACCTTATATGAATGAGAGGAGAATAGTCACGATGGTATACGGTAAAACCAAGCCATTGCTGCGCGCACTGGCCGGTAGAAGCGTCTCGCCGGTACCGTGGTGGCTGATGCGACAAGCTGGTCGCTATTTGCCGGAATATCGCGAGGTCCGGGCGCAAGCCAAGGATTTCGTCGCCCTGTGCCTGACCCCGACCCTGACCTCGGAGCTGACCCTGCAACCGGTGCGGCGGTACGGTATGGACGCCGCGATCTTGTTCTCGGACATTCTAATGCTGCCCTACGCGCTGGGTCAGAGCGTGAGCTTTCGTGACGGCGAGGGACCAGTACTCGAACCGATCGCCGATAACATCAGAGTGGCGCAGCTCGAGAAAGCAGGCGCTATAGGGCGCCTCGAACCTGTCTTCGACGCAGTACGGCGGGTTACCGCCGCACTTGGCCCGGAGACCGCGCTGATTGGTTTCGCCGGTGCGCCTTGGACAGTCGCAACCTATATGGTCGAGGGTGGGACCAGCCGGGACTTTCGCCGGGTCAAAGCCTGGGCCTATCGTGATCGCGAAGGCTTTGCGGCGCTGATCGAGATCCTGGTCGAAACCACGATAGAACTTCTGTCGGCGCAGATATCGGCCGGTGCGGAGATCGTTCAGCTGTTCGACAGTTGGGCCGGCGTTTTGCCCGAAGCGGCGTTCGCACGATGGGTCATTGCGCCGACAAAGGGGATCGTTGCCGCGTTGAAAAGCCGGCATCCCGGCTGTCCGATCATCGGCTTTCCACGCGGCGCAGGCTTGCTCTATGAGCGGTATGCCGCTGAGACCGGCGTCGATGCGGTGGGGCTCGACACCACGGTGCCCACAGGGTTCGCTTGCGCACAGCTGCGCCCACTCGCGATCGTGCAAGGCAATCTTGATCCGGTCCTGCTACTGACCGGCGGCGTTGCGCTCGAACGCGCCGTCCGCAAAATATGTCGGGCCTTTGCCGGTGGACCCTGGGTGTTCAATCTGGGTCATGGGGTGCTGCCGGAAACACCAACTGAGAATGTTGCCTTGCTCGCTCGCCTGCTTGCGGAGCCGGTCGCCGTCGACTGACATGGCACGTACGGCGATCATCTTGATGAATCTCGGCGGTCCCGATTTGCTCGATGCAGTTGAGCCGTTTTTATTCAATCTGTTCAAGGATCCTGCAATCATCCGCTTGCCAGCGCCGTTGCGGTTGCCTCTGGCGTGGCTCGTCGCTCGGAGGCGTACCGGGACGGCGCGTGAAATCTACGCACGACTGGGTGGAGCATCGCCGCTGCTTGCTAATACCGAAGCGCAAGCGCGGGCCCTGGAGGTGGCTCTTGGCGATCAACATCGCTGCTTCGTCGCGATGCGCTACTGGCATCCGACGAGTTCGGAAGCGGCGTGTGCGGTCGCCGAATGGGGGCCGGATGAGATCGTCTCTCTGCCGCTCTATCCGCAATTCTCGACCACGACGACGGCTTCCTCGCTCGCTGACTGGCGGCGAGCAGCGGCGCAGCAGGGGCTCGACCGGCCGACGCGGAGCGTTTGCTGTTACCCCGTTGAGAGCGGATTTGTCGACGCCGTTGCCGAGCTGATTCGACCAGAGCTGGCCACAGCCAGCGGCCACGGTAAAGCGCCACGGCTGCTGTTGACCGCGCATGGCCTGCCAAAACGGATCGTGCAGGCCGGGGATCCCTATCCCAGTCAGGTCGAAATGACGGCGCGTGCGGTTGTCGCGAAGCTCGCGCAGCCCGGTCTTGATTGGCAGGTGTGCTACCAGAGTCGAGTGGGCCCGCTCGAATGGATCGGCCCGGCAACCGATGCGGAAATTCGCCGCGCCGGCAGCGAGGGTGTTCCATTAGTGGTAGTGCCGATCTCGTTTGTCTCGGAGCATTCCGAAACTCTGGTCGAGCTTGATATCGATTATCGTGATCTTGCGGAAAGCAGCGGCGTCCCAGCCTATCACCGGGTCGCAGCCGTGGGGATCGCGCCCGGGTTTATTGCCGCTCTAGCCAATCTTGTCCGCGGTGCCGGCTCAACCTCGCGGCGGGTGGCTTGCCCTGTCGTCTCCGGAGACTGTCGCGGTTGCCGGAGATCGCGTGTGAAGAGTTGGCTGGTTGACGCCTATCCCTGGGTCAAGTCCGCCCATATCGTCTCGGTCGTCGCCTGGATGAGCGGACTGCTCTACCTGCCGCGGCTGTTTGTCTATCACACGATGGCGCCGGTTGGGTCCGATCGGTCGGAGACGTTCAAGATTATGGAACGCCGTCTGCTGCGCGGCATCATGAACCCCGCGATGCTGGCGACGTTGGGCTTCGGTCTGATGTTGGCGGCCACGCCCGATGTGGTCGACTGGCATCGAGGCTGGATCTGGGCCAAGCTTGTTCTGGTTGCTGGGCTGGTTGCCTATCACGCATGGCTGGCGCGCTGGCGCGGGGCCTTCGCTGTGGATCGCAACCGGCACTCGCCCAACTTTTTTCGAGCGATCAATGAGCTTCCGACTTTGGCGCTGATCGCCATCGTCGTGCTCGTCGTGGTCAAGCCGTTTTAAGGGCGTTGTCGTTTTTTTCACGAGTTCGGGGGATCTTGATATGGGGTTTGACACGCCTATTTGCTTTGGCTAAGGGGAATGGCCTACGGGCATCCGTCTTTCTCTCGTCTTCCCCGCCATTCCTCGCCTGACCTTAGAGCCTGCGAATTTGTCCGCAGGAGTGCCCCGGATGGGCGAGCCTTGTCCCCACCGCGATACGAAGCTCCATGAATCTCCAGGAACTCAAACGAAAAACACCAGCCGAGCTGCTGGCATTCGCCGAAGAGCTCGAAATCGAGAACGCATCTTCGCTGCGCAAGCAGGATATGCTGTTCGCAATTCTCAAGCAGCTTGCCGAGAACGACGTGCCGATTTCCGGGGACGGCGTGCTCGAGGTGCTGTCTGACGGGTTTGGCTTTCTAAGATCCCCGGAAGCCAATTACCTGCCCGGCCCCGATGACATCTATGTCAGCCCGAGCCAGGTGCGGCGTTTTGGATTGCGCACCGGTGACACGGTCGAGGGCGAAATCCGCTCGCCTCGCGACGGTGAGCGGTATTTTGCGCTCCTCAAGGTGAGCGGGATCAATTTCGATGAGCCCGACCGACTGCGCCAGAGAATCAACTTCGACAATCTGACGCCGCTCTACCCTGAGGAGAAGCTGCAGCTCGAATTCGACGATTCGACTCGCAAGGACGTGACGACTCGGGTCATCGACCTGATCACGCCGCTCGGCAAGGGACAGCGGGCGATCATCGTGTCGCCGCCGCGCGCCGGCAAGACGGTGATGCTGCAGAACATTGCCCACGCAATCGCCGCCAACCACCCCGAGGTCTATCTGATCGTACTGTTGATCGACGAGCGGCCGGAGGAGGTTACCGATATGGCGCGCTCGGTGCGCGGCGAGGTCATCAGCTCGACCTTTGACGAGCCGGCCCAGCGTCATGTCCAGATCGCCGAGATGGTGATCGAGAAGGCAAAGCGGCTGGTCGAGCACAAGCGCGACGTCGTAATCCTGCTGGACTCGATCACCCGCCTCGCCCGCGCCTACAACACGGTCGTTCCATCCTCCGGCAAGGTCTTGACCGGTGGCGTCGACGCCAACGCCCTGCAGCGGCCAAAGCGTTTCTTCGGCGCCGCGCGCAACATCGAGGAGGGCGGTTCGCTGACCATCATCGCGACGGCGCTGATCGACACCGGCTCGCGCATGGACGAGGTGATCTTCGAAGAATTCAAAGGCACGGGCAATTCCGAAATCGTGCTCGACCGCAAGGTCGCAGACAAGCGCACCTTCCCGTCGATCGACATCACCAAATCCGGCACCCGCAAGGAAGAGCTGCTGGTCGACCGCGGCGTGTTGTCGAAGATGTGGGTGCTGCGCCGGGTGCTTACGCCGATGGGCACCGTCGACGGGCTGGAGTTTCTGATCAATAAGCTCAAGGAATCGAAGAGCAATACCGAGTTCTTCGATGCGATGAATACGTAAGACTAGGCGCGGTCCTCTGTCATTGCGAGCGAAGCAATCCCATCCCGCTCTCGCTTTACTACTTGAGACTGCTTCGCCGCGTTGCTTCTCGCAATGACGAATAGATGATGTTACTGATCTCTAAACAGTAAGCACGGTCTGACCGGTGGTTTTGCGATCCTGCAGATCGTGGTGCGCGCGCGCGGCCTCACGCAGCGGGTAGGTCTGGTTGACCGCGATCTTGACCGCGCCGCTTACGACCACCTCGAACAATTCACGTGAGGCGGTCGCCAGGTCCTCGCGGCTTGCCGTGTAGGTGTTCAATGTCGGCCGGGTCAGGAACAGCGAGCCTTTAGCGGCAAGAATGCCGATATCAACCGGACCGATTGCACCCGAGGACTGCCCGAAGGAGGCCATCAGTCCAAGCGGCGCCAAGCAATCGAGCGATTTGTAGAATGTATCCTTGCCGACCGAATTGTAGACGACCGGCAACTTTTTGGCACCGGTGATTTCGGCAACCCTCGCGACGAAGTCTTCGCGGCGATAGTTGACCGGATAGTCGCAACCGTTTTTCTTGGCGAGTGCGGCTTTATCATCGTCGCCGACGGTGCCGATTACGGTGGCGCCGAGATGCTTGGCCCATTGGCAGACAATCAGCCCGACTCCTCCGGCAGCAGCATGTATTAGGATCGTTTCGCCGCGCTTCACCGGATGGGTGCGCCGGACCAGATACCACGCGGTCATCCCCTTCAGCATCATCGCCGCAGCTTGGCTGTCGGTAATACTGGCGGGAACCGGGACGAGGCGGTCGGCCGGCATGACACGGCCCTCAGCATAAGCACCGATGGGACCGCCGGCATAGGCGACGCGGTCGCCGGGTTTGAGCCCGCTGACCCCCGGCCCAACCTCCTCAACGACGCCGGCCGCCTCGGAGCCGAGCCCGCTCGGCATTGGCATCGGGTAGAGCCCGCTGCGCTGATAAGTGTCGATGTAATTCAGCCCGACTGCCGTGTGCCGCAGCCGCACCTGGCCCTGACCAGGTTTGCCGACCTCAACCTCCTGCCAGGACAGGACCTCGGGGCCGCCAGCCTTCTCGAAACGGATCGCATGAACCATAGCCGTTCCTTTCGGAGTTTCCTCAAAGGGTATATGCGCTCCCGCCCGGGTCGAAACGGCGCGCCGTACGTCGCAGGATAGCGGCCCTCGCCTCGGAGGTCACGGTGGATCGCCGGGTACGGCGGCTCACCGGGCTGTCGACAGCTACAGAACACGACATCCCTGAGGCTCCCGAATGCAGTACACAGCAAGAACGTCTGCGCTATTCGACGAGGTTGGCGACTAGTTTCTTGGGGTCGCTCAGCGGCAGCGAGCACACCGGGCCGACGCACACATAGGCGGCGGCGCAGTCGTCTACGAGACCCTTGCCGTGGGCTGGATGCTCGGCCGGTAATTCTCGGCCTGGCGGCAGCGAAAGAACCACCCGGTTCGGCAACGAAGCGCTGTAAACTGCGCGGTGCAGGGCGTCGAATGCGGCGTCGCCGGGTTCGCCGACAATCACGATCTGCAACGGCTTGGCCAGCACTTCAGCGTTATTGAGCAGCGTCGCCAGCGGAAAGAAATTGCGCGCGAGTTCCCCGGAAAACGTCTCGACGATCGCTTCGGCGCGGCGGCGATAAGCATCGTCGGCGGTTAGGATCGCTAGCCTGGTCAGCATCCCGACGAGAGTGCCGTTGCCGGCCGGGACGGCCGAATCGGCAGCAGTCTTCGAGCGGGCGATCAGCGCCTCGGTGTCGTCGGCCGAAAAGAAATACCCGCCGCCCGCCGTGTCCCAATAGTGGCGGTCGAGGATCCCCACCCAATCGTGCACCTGCACGAGAAGACGATCGTCGCTGGTCGCTTCGTAAAGCGACAGCGCGGCGCGGCAGAGATTGGCGTAATCGTCGACGCTGGCGGGATGGCGGGCACGGTTTTCTCGCCAGCTGTGCAGCAGGCGCCCATTCGGTTCGGTCATATGCTGACAGGCAAAGTCGAAGGCGGCGCGCGCGGTTTCGATCCAATCCGGGCGCCTGAAAACGAGGCCGGCATTGGCCATCGCCGCGATCATTAGCCCGTTCCAATCGGCGAGCACCTTGTCGTCCCAGCCGGGCCGCACCCGCACCCCGCGTGCCCGGAACAGTAGGTTTCGGCATAGCGACAGCTCGCGTTCGGTCTCGGGATTTGCCATCACCGGCGAGTTTATCCGGTTGAGAATCGTGTGACCCTCCCAATTGCCCGCCGGCGTTACGTCGTAAAAACCCTTGAATAGAGGCGCGCGGTCGCCCAACACCGCATCGATCTCGGCCTCTGACCAGACGTAGAATTTGCCCTCTTCGTGCTCGCTATCGGCGTCCAGACTGCTCGCGAAACCGCCCCCCGGCGTTCTCATCTCGCGAGCGACCCAGCCGAGGGTCTCGTCGATCCGCTGCCGGTAAAGCGGGCTCTTGGTCTCCTGCCACACGAGGGTCAACAGATCGATCAACTCGGCGTTGTCGTAGAGCATCTTTTCGAAATGCGGCGCCAGCCAGCGCGCATCAGTCGAATAGCGGGCGAAGCCACCGCCCAGATGGTCATAGATGCCGCCCTGGCACATCGCGTCGAGCGCCTTGGTTACGGCATCCCGATAGGGTGGGCGGCGGGTACGCTTCCAGGCCCGCCAAAATAATTCGAGAATGCCGCATTGCGGAAATTTGGGCGCGGTGCCGATGCCGCCATGGATCTGGTCGATCTCACGCAACAGCCGTTCGGCGATAGGGTCGAGCTGTTGGCGCAGGATGGCGCCACCCTGCTGCGGCTGCCCGAGCCGCTGCAGCGCCTCGCGTAAGATGACGACATTTTTCGCCACATCGTCGCGTTTGCCGGCGTAGGCTTCGCTGATCGCCTCGAGCACTTGCGGAAATCCGGGACGTCCCCAGCGTTGATCAGGCGGGAAATAGGTGCCGCCCCAGAACGGCTCGCCGTCAGGGGTCAGGAACATCGTCAGCGGCCAGCCGCCCTGCTCACCCATCAACGCCAGCGCGTGCTGATAGATCTGGTCGAGGTCGGGCCGCTCCTCGCGGTCGACTTTGATGTTGACGAACAGCCGGTTCATCGTCGCCGCGATCTCAGGGTCTTCGAAGCTCTCCCGCGCCATCACATGGCACCAATGACAGGCCGCGTAGCCGACCGATAGCAGGATCGGCTTGCCGGCCGCTTTGGCGGCCGCGAGTGTGGCTTCGCTCCAAGCCTGCCAGTGAACCGGGTTGTCCCGGTGCTGGAGAAGGTAGGGGCTCGTTTCCTCGCCGAGGCGGTTGCGCTCCATTGCGGCTCCTGCCATGCAGATAGTCGGGGCCTGGGCAGCGGATGCATTTGCCCTCTGCGCCGCGACGGGTTAGGTTCAGTAGTCTACTCTCACCATGGCGGTCTGCATCATTCACGCCGCCGCGCGCTACCCAAACCGGAGAAACGACAATGGCAGACGCACCCGGCGATCCGCAGCTCTTCTACACGCGGCACATCTTCATGTGCACCAATGTGCGGCCGGACGGCCATCCCCGGGGCTGCTGCATGGCGCGCTCCGAGCCCGGCGGCGGCGTGGACAAGCTGCGCGCCTATATGCGCGAGAAGGCGCGCGCGGCCGGTGTCGAGAACATTCGCCCCAACGCTGCGGGGTGCCTCGACCGCTGCGAGTTCGGCCCGAACATGGTCATCTACCCCGAGGGGGTGTGGTACCATTACGAAACCACCGAAGACATCGACGAGATTGTGCAGAAGCATCTGGTCGAGGGCGGTCGCGTTGAACGGCTGATGCTGCAGCCCGACCAGAAGCCGCCGGCGCACTGACGGCAACTGCGCTCACCACAGACACCATTTTCGCACCGGCGACGGCGGTAGGCCGCGCCGCTGTCGCCATCTTGCGGCTCTCGGGATCCGACACCGCGCGGGTCATCTCGCTGATCGCGGGCGATTTACCACCCCCGCGATTGGCCCGGCGCAGACGGTTCGTCAACCCAGCGAACGGCGAGCCGCTAGACGACGGATTGGTGCTGTGGTTCCCGGCGCCGAACAGCGCCACCGGCGAGGATGTCGCCGAGTTTCATGTGCATGGCAGCCGTGCCGTGCTTGCTGCATTCATCGAGGTACTGGGCAGGCTCGGATTGCGCCTAGCCGAGCCCGGCGAGTTCACCCGCCGCGCGTTTCTAAACGGTAAGCTCGACCTCGTGCAGGCCGAGGCGGTCGCCGATCTCGCCGCTGCCGAGACCGAGGCGCAGCGCCGCCAGGCGCTGCGCCAGCTCGACGGCGCGCTCGGCGGCCTCTATCGCGACTGGGCGCATCGCCTGACCCATATCCTCGCCCATCTCGAAGCCGCGATCGATTTCCCCGACGAGGATCTGCCGCCGGAAATCGAAGATCGCATCCGCGTTGAGACGGGTGAGCTCGGCGCCGAAATCAACGGCCATCTCGCCGACGGTCATCGCGGCGAAAGGCTGCGCGACGGAATCAGCGTCGCGATCGTTGGCCCCCCGAACGCCGGCAAGTCGAGCCTGTTGAATCGGATCGCCCGGCGCGAAGCGGCAATCACCTCGCCAATCGCCGGCACCACCCGCGACATCGTCGAGGTCGCGATCGACCTTGGCGGCTATCCGATCGTCCTTGCCGATACGGCGGGCTTGCGTGACAGCAGCGACGCGGTCGAACAGGAAGGGCTGCGCCGGGCCTTACGCCGCGCCGAGGAGGCCGAGATCAGGCTTTTCGTGTTCGACGCGCGCCACCCCGCCGAAGCTGCCGGCGCCGCTGCCTGGCCCGGCCCTGACACGATACTCGTCGCCAACAAGATCGACCTGTTGGCGCAGGTTTCAGCCCACCCTGCTTCGCCCGTGGCGGGACCGGAGGGGGAGTGCGGGACAGATTTGAGGATAAGGTTCACACAACCGAAAGCCGTCATGCCCCGACTTGATCCGGGCATTTGCGGGGCGACGGGTGATCTGAGGCGGCGCGAGGAAGGTGTAGATAGCCGGGACAAGCCCGGCCATGACGACAGCAGGTTGTCGTTGTCGACAGACCCTTTTTTTCCTCCAATAGCAGGAGCGGAGATGGCCGTGCCAACCGGAAGCGCGGGAGCGGCGATCCCGGTCTCTGCCCTGACCGGCGCAGGGCTCGACGCACTGCTGGCAGCTCTTTCCGATCGGATTGCTCAAGCGTATCGGATCGAAGCCCCGGTTCTGACCCGAGCCCGCCACCGCCAGTCGCTCGAAGAGGCCGCAGCTTCGCTGCACCGAGCCCTCGTGGCGACGCTGCCGGAATTACTGGCCGAAGACCTTCGCCTAGCCTTGCGCAGCATTGGCCGGATCACCGGCACGGTCGACGTGGAGGATGTGCTCGACGTGATCTTCCGCGACTTCTGCGTCGGCAAGTGACCTGCGGTTTCGCTTCCTGGCCCCGCTTGCACGGATAGGGTTGGGGCCGAGGTTCATCGTGTCTGCAAAACGGAGAGGCCGCGGTAAAGGGCTTCGCAAGGGCTCAGTCCATCCTGCACGACTACGCAGCGGGCTTGCCGATAGAGGTGCAAGAGATTAGCTCTGCACAGGAGGCGGCCATGTTTTTCAGAATGTTTTGGACGGCCTTCGCTCTGCTGTTTGCGATCCTGGCGTTTTGCGGCGTCGGGCCGATGCAGGGCGGGTGGCTGCGCATCCCTTTCGGTTTGGCATTCCTGCTCATCGCGTTCGTGGTCTGGCGCGCCTGGCGCTTCATCAGCGGAGACTATAGTCCCGCGGTGATGGACGGGTTCGCCCGGCCCTACGTCGATCCGGGGAGCCGCGACGAGCATTATCGATGATCCCGCAGCTTGACAGGTCATCGTCGTAGGTGGGTTGAGCCGAGAAAGCCGGGCGAAACCCATCGTGCCGCAAAACCGTGATGGGCTTCGCTGTCGCTCAGCTCATCGTAGGCGCTGTTGGACGTCACCTTCCGCGATTTCTGCATCGGCAGTGACGTACCGACGACGGCTCGAGCTGCTTGTGGCGAGAGGTTGGGGGTTGGGCCCGCGCTGTGGCTGCTTCACGTGAAACCTCGACACGTCTGACCAGGCTCCATACATTCCGCGGCCATGAACGAGTTTTTCGGGCGTTACGACGTCGTCGTGGTCGGCGGCGGGCATGCGGGGTGCGAGGCGGCGGCGGCGGCGGCGCGGTTGGGCGCGCGCACCTTGCTGCTGACCCACAAGCGGGCGACGATCGGCGAGATGTCGTGCAACCCGGCGATCGGCGGGCTCGGCAAGGGGCATCTGGTGCGCGAGATCGACGCGCTCGACGGCGTCATGGGCCGCGCGATCGACCGCGCCGGCATCCAGTTCCGCATTCTGAACCGCAGCAAGGGCGCCGGCGGTGCGCGGGCCGCGCGCCCAGGCCGACCGCAAGCTCTACCGCCGAGCGGTCGGCGAATTGCTGGCCGAAACCGCCGGGCCTCGACATCGCCGAGGGCGCGGCCGAGGACCTGTCGCTCGACCGCGATGGCCGGGTTTGCGGGGTCGTGCTCGGCGACGGCCGTGTAGATCGCGGCGGGCCGGGTGGTGCTGACCACCGGCACCTTTCTCAATGGCCTGATCCATATCGGCGACGAAAAGATCCCGGCTGGACGGGTCGGCGAGCCGCCATCGCGCGGGCTGGCGCAGACCCTCGCCCGCGCCGGCTTCGCCCTCGGCCGGCTCAAGACCGGCACCCCGCCCCGGCTCGATGGGAGAACGATCGACTGGGCCGGGCTCGACACGCCAGCCGGGCGACGATCCGCCGCCGCCGTTTTCGTTCATGACCGAGCGGATCACGACGCCGCAGATCGCCTGCCACATCACGACGACGACCCCGGCGACGCACGCGCTGATCCGCGCCAATCTCGAGCGCTCGCCGATGTATTCGGGCGACATCACCGGCATCGGACCGCGCTATTGCCCGTCGATCGAGGACAAGATCGTGCGCTTTGCCGAGCGCGAGCGGCACCAGATCTTTCTCGAGCCGGAAGGGCTCGACGACGACACGGTCTACCCGAACGGCATCTCGACCTCGTTGCCGCGCGACGTGCAGGAGGCGATGCTGCACACCATCCCCGGGCTCGAACACGCGGTGATGCGGCGGCCCGGCTACGCGATCGAGTATGATTTCGTCGATCCGCGCGAGCTTTATCCGAGCCTGGAGACCCGGCGGGTTCCCGGCCTCTATTTCGCCGGCCAGATCAACGGCACGACCGGCTATGAGGAGGCGGCGGCGCAAGGGGCTCGATCGCCGGGCTCAACGCGGCGCTCGCCGGCGTCAGGGGCGGAGCCGCTCGTGCTCGACCGCGCCGACGCCTATATCGGCGTGCTGATCGACGACCTCGTCACCCGCGGCGCCAGCGAGCCCTACCGCATGTTCACCTCGCGCGCCGAGTACCGCCTGGTCCTGCGCGCCGACAACGCCGATCAGCGGCTGACCCCGATCGGGGTGCGCCTCGGCTGCGTCGGCGCCGGGCGCGCGGAGCGCTTTGCGACAAAGATGGCGGCGCTCGCGCGAGGCCCGCGATCGGCTTGCCCGGCTGCGGATGACGCCGCCGGCATTGAAGCGCCACGGGATCGCGGTCAACGAGGACGGCATCGCCCGCAGCGCCGCGGAATTGCTCGCCTATCCCGGGATCGACCTCGCGCGGCTCGCGGCGATCTGGCCCGAGCTCGGCTGGACTGACGCCGGAGATCGCCGAGCAGGTCGAGATCGATGCGCGTTATGCCGGCTATCTCGAGCGCCAGGAGCGCGACATCGCCGCGTTCCGCCGCGACGAGGCGTTGCTGCTGCCGGCGGATCTCGACTACGCGACGGTCGGCAGCCTGTCGCGCGAGGTCTGCGACAAGCTCGCGGTCGCCCGGCCGGCGACCTTGGGCGCAGCGCGCGCGGATCTCGGGAGTGACCCCGGCGGCGCTGGTCGCGCTGCTGAAGCATGTGAAGGCGGCGTGCGGCATGACGACCCGCCGCCGCTGAGCGCGCAGGGCTTCGCCGAGATCTTTCCCGTTTCACGTGAAACACTGGCGCGCCTCGAGGCCTATGCAGAATTGCTGACCCGCTGGTCGGCGCGGATCAATCTCGTCGGGCGCGACACGATCGCCGATCTGTGGCGGCGCCACTTTCTCGATTCGGCGCAGCTGCGGCCGCTCGTGCCCGATGCTGCGCAGAGCCTGATCGATCTCGGCAGCGGCGCCGGGTTTCCCGGTCTGGTGCTGGCGATTCTCGGCGTAGCCGGGGTCGAGCTGGTCGAGGCGGATTCGCGCAAAGCGGCGTTTCTGCGCGAGGCCGCGCGCATCGCCGAGGCGGCGGTGACGATCCGCCCCTGCCGCATCGCCGCCGTGCCGCCGCACTCGGTCGATGTCGTGACCGCGCGGGCATTGGCGCCGCTCGACCGGCTGCTCGATCTCGCCCAGCCGTTTCTGGGGCCCGACACGGTCTGCCTGTTTCCCAAGGGCGAGCGGGCGGCGGAGGAATTGACCCTCGCGCGCAAACGCTGGACAATGAGCCGTGGCACTGCACAACAGCATTGCCGATCCGCGGGGGGTCGTTCTGCGCTTGCATCAGGTCGTCCGTGAGCCTCACGACGGTTGAGGCCCGGCCGGAGTCGCGTCCGGTTGCATATCGCGCCCGGATCGTCGCCGTCGCCAATCAGAAGGGCGGGGTCGGCAAGACCACGACCGCGATCAATCTGGCGACGGCACTGGCCGCGGCAGGCCACCGCGTTCTGGTCATCGATCTCGACCCGCAGGGGAACGCCAGCACCGGGCTCGGCGTCGAGCGCCGCGCACGCCGGGTGACCAGCTACGAGCTGATCCTCGGCGAGGCCGAACTGGCCGATGCCGTTCTCGGAACCGAGATCCCGGGTCTGTCGATCATCCCGGCCTCGGACGATCTGAGCGGCGTCGAGTTCGAGTTCATGACCCGCGAGCGCCGCGAGTTCTTGCTGAGCCGGGCGATTCGCAGCCGGGTGCGCGACTATGACGAGGTGCTGATCGACTGTCCGCCATCGCTGAATCTGCTGACGATCAACGCCCTCGTCGCCGCCGATCGGGCGCTGGTGCCGATGCAGTGCGAATTCTATGCGCTCGAAGGGTTGAGCCAGCTGATGCGCACGATCGAACGAGTGCAGCGGGCCTTGAACCCGCGCCTCGAACTGCAAGGCGTGGTGCTGACGATGTACGACCGGCGCAATAATCTGTGCGATCTCGTCGCCCTCGACGTGCGCGAGCATCTCGGCGCCAAGGTCTTCGACACGGTGATCCCGCGCAATGTGCGGGTTTCCGAGGCGCCGTCGCACGGCAAGCCGGTGCTGATCTACGACCATCGCTGCGCCGGCGCCCAGGCCTACATCCAGCTCGCCGCCGAATTGTTGCGCCGCGCCGCGCCCGGCATGCCGCAATGAGCGAGCGGGTCAAGCGGCGCCCGCTCGGCCGCGGCCTCGCCGCCTTGTTCGGCGAGACGGAGACCGATGCGACATCGGACCCAGGCGCCAACGGCGCGTTCCGATCGAGCTGATCCGGCCCGGGAGTTTGCAGCCGCGCCGCCGCTTTGGCGAGGCCGAGCTCGAGGCGCTCGCCCAGTCGATCCGCGAAAAGGGCGTACTGCAGCCGCTGCTGGTGCGCGCCGTCGTCGAGGACGATGCCGCCTTCGAACTGGTCGCCGGCGAGCGCCGCTGGCGCGCAGCGCAGCGCGTCGGGCTGCATGAAGTACCCGTCATCGTCCGCGCGCTCGCCGATTCCGAAGTGCTCGAAATCGCGCTGGTCGAGAACCTTCAGCGCGAAGATCTGTCACCGCTCGAAGAAGCCGAAGCCTACAGCCGGCTGATCGCGGAGTTCGGCCGCACCCAGGCGAGCCTCGCCGAAGCCGTCGGCAAAAGCCGCAGCCACGTCGCCAACACGGTGCGACTGCTTTCGTTGCCGGCCCCGGTGCGCCAGCGGCTCGATGAGGGCGAGCTGTCGGCTGGCCATGCGCGCGCGCTGCTGGCCGCCGCCGACCCTGCCGCACTCGCCGAAGAGGTCGTGCGCCGCGGGCTCAATGTTCGGGCCACCGAGCGCCTCGTGCAGCGCCGCGCACAACCGACGCAGGAGCGTCGCCCGCGCGGTTCGCGACGCCGATACGCTCGCCCTCGAGCGCGACCTCGGCGCCCATCTCGGGCTGCGCGTCACCATCGAGCCGAAAGCCCGCGGCGGCTCCCTAACCTTGCATTACGCGAGCCTCGATCAGCTCGACCGGGTATTGCGCCTACTGCGCGCCGGATAAGCCCCGGAACTACCCGGCGAGACCGTTGAAGGCGGTCGCCAAGGGCTGTGGGCCGCGCCCATCGGCCATAGCGGGCTGCGGCTCGTGGGCGCAGCCATCCGTGCAAACATGGATGGCGCCGCCACCTGCGAGACGCCAACGGAGGATGCCGATCATCGTCGGATACGAGCCAGACTACCCGCCAACCTTCGGAAGCAAGTTTTCGCGCGCGGGCGATCGCGGCGGATTGCGCCGGCGCGCAATCGGTGCCGGACGCGACCGACTCGACAAAGGCGCCGTGCGGGACCAAGGCCAGTATCCTCGGATCGACGTCATCGTCATGGAGAACCGAATCGGCCGCGGCAAGCGCGGCGCGCGCGGGCCGGGCAAGCTGGTGCGCGTGTGCGGGATCCGAGCGAATGCAGAAAGATGCAGCCGCAAGCCGCACCTGGCGAAACCAGTGACGAAGCCGAAAGCGCTGATAGCCGCGACTCCATTGATTCCTCCTTATGACGGCCGGGGCATCGGGCCAGCGCAGAGCTGGCTGCCGGCCCGATGCTTTCCCGGCGCCATAACAATTAGAGCATGAAACTAATGTCAATAGCGATAAATCAGCAGTATATTTATGTGTTATGCAGAGACCGTTTTTGCTCCGCCGCCCGTCTGAGTTAAGCTCACAGACGTCGGCTGCAGATCCGGGATGGCATCGAGAATGCCCGTGGTTTTTGAACAAATCCGAGCACGACCGGCTACTCGCGTCGTATTTGCCTCAGCCCTGCTGCTCGCCACTGCTGCCGCGGCACAACCGCCCCCCAACGCCGACCCTACGCTGGCGCCATGGTTCCGCAGCCTGCTGCAGCCCGGCACGACGATCTCATGCTGCTCGTTGGCGGATTGTCGCGCGACCGAATACCGGATCAGGGCAGACCATTACGAGGCCATGGTCGCCGGGAACTGGCTCTCGGTGCCCCCAGAGAAGATTTTGCAGCGTACCGACAATCCGACGGGTCACGCCATCGTATGTTGGACCCCGCAACGCGGGATCATGTGCTTTGTGCGGGCGACCGAATCCTGAGCGTGCGCCAGATCAGCCTTCGCCACGGTTCAGGGTGTACCGGGCGCCGGACCTGCTCCCCCACCGCGCAGGCCGCCGCGGCCCGGCACGCCGGAGGGCGGTGTCGGCGCTGAAGAACCGCCGGGCGGAGTGGTCGGCAACGGCGGCGGCTCGGCGCCAAATAGCGGCACTTTCGCCAACCGGCTGGTTTCACCGGGACTGGCTTCCGCCGGCCGTATCAAGGCCTCGAGCTGCCGGTCACTGAGCGCGACTTCGTAATACAATTGATAGAATTCGCGGGCATTTATGCGCAGATCTTCCTGATAGAGGTCCGGATAAAAGAGATTTGACAGCCAATACAGTCCGATGGCGCGGTTGACCCCGGGCGGGCCGTCGATCCAGCCAAACGGGTCGGCCGGCGCCAGGTAGACCCGCTTGCTGCGGACCGCTGCCAGCCCGCGCCACTGAGGATCGCGCAACAGCGCATTGTAAAAGCTACGGTCTTGCGCCACGATGATTTGCGGGTTCCACGAAAATATCTGCGCCCGCGTGACCCGGACAACCCCGCCCCGACCGAGGCCGGCCGCGACGTTGATAACGCCCGCCTGGTCGACATCGCTGATGGCCGGGGAGCCGGGGAGACCGGTTTCGAGCCCGTCGCTCCCGCGCCCGTAATAGACCAGCGGCCGGTCTGTGGCAGAGCTGATCAGCAGCTGCCCGCGCAGCATTTCGATTGCATGGTAGGCATAGTTGGCGACAGCGAGGCCGTGATCGCCCGCCCCAACAATCGGGCCGACCTCGCGAAGCATCTCGGGCATCTGCTGGATACTGTCGTCGAGAAGGATATAGGGGACTCCGGTCTGTTGCTGGATACGATCAGCAAGCATCACCGTCGGCGGTGAGAGGACGCCGTAACCGATGATCAAATCGGGATGCAGCCGCTGCACATCGGGTGCCGTGGCTGTCGGGGTCGGCCCGCCCAATTGTCCGATGACGGGAAGCCGCGCAAATTTTGCCGGTAACAGGTTCCGTTGCGCGCGCGATAGTGGCTCCGTCCAGCCGATCAGCTTGTTTGGTACCAGCGCATAGACAAAGACTGCTGAAGCCGGTCCGGCCGGCATGATCCGCTCGACCTGGTCCGGCAGCATCACCCGGCGTCCGGCCGCGTCGGTGAACACCGCCGCGCCCAAAGGTGCCGAGACGAGCAGGAATATCAGCAGAACGGCAATCCGCACTATGAGCGAACAAAGCGGCATCTGCGTACCCGATATTTCTTCCGACGGCGGCGGCGACTATAGCGGCGCCCATCCGGGTGGCAAGCACCAGCCGGTGCGGTGTGCTTTGCGCGCGATGCCGCCTTCACCGGGCCGCGGGGAGTAGGATGCGGGGAGTAGACTGACACTTGCCAAATTGGGGAGCCATCTTATGCGTGGCGATGTCGGCAAGGACGAACCGGTTGAGGTGTCGGCCGGTGATCCGCGTCGCCGGCCGATCGTGCGTCTCGATCCCTACCGCTGGCGGCTGTCAGGCAGCTTCACCGCGCATCTGTTCAAGGCCACGACGCAACAGCACCATCGCGCGCTTGCCTCGACGATCGCGCGGCTGGTGCCGCGTGCGGCCGTTGTCTTCGATGTCGGGGCACATGCCGGCCAATACACCAAGCTGTTCGCACATGCCGCCTCGGCGGGCCGGGTCTATGCCTTCGAGCCGGGCAGCTATGCCCGCGCGATCCTGCGCGTCGTCGTATGGCTGCATGGGCTCGCCAATGTCGCGGTCGTGCCGATGGCGCTCGGCGCCGATGCGGGGTCGAAACCTTGAGCGTGCCGCTCAAGAAAAGCGGAAGCTACGGCTTTGGCCTATCGCATTTGGGAACCCCGCAAGAGCGCTGGCCGGCGGTCGCGCAGGAGTTGGTGGCGGTGACCACTATCGACGCGGTCGCCGCGGCGCTCGCTCTCGATCGCATCGATTTAATTAAGGCCGATATCGAAGGCTGGGAGCTTTCCCTGCTGCGCGGTGCGGAGAATACGTTGCGCCGATTCCGCCCACATATGCTGATCGAGCTGTCGGCGCCGCATCTGGCGCGCGCTGGCGATCGGCTCGACGACGCCTTCGCCTTTCTGAGCGGACTCGGCTACACGGCATTCGAGCTTGCGCCGGGTGGCGGGCTAGTTCCAGTCGCCGCCGCGCACGACGGCGATTTCTGGTTCATTTGGCGCGACGACCCGGCGCTCTCGATGAGCTAAGCTTACCCGGTTTCCGGTTGATCCGACTGAGGAGTCCGGCATGACCCGACCGTTCGAGGGCATTCGCATCATCGACATCACCCATGTACTGGCCGGCCCGTTCGCGGCTTATCAGCTCGCCGTGCTCGGCGCCGACGTGATCAAAGTCGAGCATCCCGACGATCCCGACCAGAGCCGTGATGGCGGCACCGACCGTGCCCTGAACCGCCAGCACATGGGCACGTCGTTCCTGACCCAGGGTTCGAACAAGCGCTCGATCACGCTCAATCTCAAGACCGAACCGGGCCGTGAGATCCTCAAGCGGCTCGTCGCCACTGCCGACGTGTTGGTGGAAAATTTCCGGCCGGGCGCGTTCGAGGCGTTGGGGCTCGGCTATGCAGCTATGAGTGCGATCAACCCGCGACTAATCTATTGCTCGATCTCCGCCTTCGGCCAGGACGGCCCGCGCCGCGAGCAGACGGCCTATGACCACGTCATTCAGGCGACCTCCGGCTTAATGGCGATGACCGGCACCGAGGAGGTCAATCCGATCAAGTTCGGCGCCCCGGCAGTCGATTACGCGACCGGCACGATGGGGGCTTTTGCACTCGCCAGCGCGCTGTTTCAGCGCGAGCGGACTGGAAAGGGTCAGCATATCGACCTGGCCATGGTGGGCGTCGCGATGATGCTGATGGGCTCGCACCTGACCGGCTACATGCGCACCGGCGCCGAGCCGCGCCCGCACGGCAACAAGCAGCCCTTCGCCACCAACAGCTGCTACGAGACTAAGGACGGACTTGTGATGATCGGCGCCAGCAATCTGGGGCAACAGCGCCGCCTGTGGCAGGTGTTGGAGCGGCCCGACATGATCAAGGACGACAACGAGACGCGCGAGACCGATCGCGCCCGCGAGGCCGCGGTGCTCGCCGACATCTTCAAGACGCGAACCGCGGACGAGTGGGAGGTTTATCTACAGGCAAGGCACGTTCCGGCGGCGCGGGTGCGGACGATGGCCGAAGCGGTGGCGGACCCACATTTCAAAACCCGAGGCGTGTTTCACCACCACGCCTCGGCTCCCGGAATCGACGGTCCATTCGGGGTGCCGCTGGCCGCCTTCAAATTCGCTCATGGCGGCCCCAGCATCGAGACGCCGCCACCCGAATTCGGCGCCGATACCGATGCGGTGCTGGCCGAGAACGGCTACGCCGCGGAGGAGATCGCCGATTTCCGCCGCGCCGGCGTTATCTGATACTGCGGCGGCCGAGAGAGCCTATTAGGCCGCAGACAGAAGCTCCTCAGCAGGAGGTGTTGTCGCTCCCGCCGAAATCGCCGCCGCTGAAATCGTCGTCTGTCGCCGCCGCTGAAATCCTGGTCCGAGCTGTAATCCTGACCGCCCGAGCCGGCGTCGCCGCCGCTGAAATCCTGGTCCTGACCGCCGCCGCTCGAATAGTCCTGGTCGGCCGTGTCGGTGCCGCCCTGGCCGCCGCCGGCGTCGCCGCCGTAATAGTTCTGGACGACACTCTCGCCGAGGCCGGGGGTCATCGCCTGGCCGCCGAGGATGCCGGCGCTGGCGTGCTGGCCGAACAGCAACTCGATCCCCTGGAACAGCAAGGCGCCGCCGGCGATCCCGGCCGCGGTCGTCGCCGCCGAGCGCAGGAACCCGCCACCACCGCCCATTCCACCGCCCATGAAGCCGCCTCCCGCACCCATCGGCTGGGTGTAGCCGCCCTGCGGATTGGGCTGGCCCCAGGGCTGTGCCGGCGGCGACGCGGCGACCTGCGGGGCGCGGGTCCAGGGGCCGGCCGCAGGGACGCTGCCGGCGCCAGGCGACGGCGGAGCCGGTTGGCGCGTGCCGAACAGACCGCCGAGAAAACTCGTCGCTGCCGGCCGCGCCGCCTGCTGCTGCGCGTCGGTTAGCTGTTTTTCCAACTCGGCGATTTGGTTCTGCGCGTTGTGCAGGCTCAGATCCTGGATCAGCACGGTTTGCGTCAGGAAATAGGGCGCGTCGGGCTGCTCCGTCATCGCGTGGCGGATCAGCGCATCGGCTTCCGGGTCCTTGGGCTGATTCGCGGTGTTTTTCAGCCGCGCCAGCAGGGTCGTGAGCAGGTCTCGTTCCTGGGGTTCCATGACGGCCTTCCACTGCGGGAAAAGCGGTGCCCTTCGACGAAGAGCAGCAGCGCCTCTGACCCGTCCCTCGGAAAGAACACTTCCCGATCGGCTCGGGTCGCCGCGCCGGCCTAGATGTGGGGAGCAGCACGGCGCGGTCAATGATCCCCGGAATCAGGCCCATCCGGGCCGATTACAGCCCATGGCCGCCCATCGCGAGGAACTTTTCGCGGCGTTGTGCGCGCAATTCCGCGCCGTCGAGGCCCAAAAGCGGCTGCAATGCCTCGTCGATCGCTTGGCCCAACTGCTCCACTGCTTCTATTGGCAGGCGGTGTGCGCCGCCGATCGGTTCCGGCACGATCCGGTCGACTACTCCCAGACGCAGCAGATCCTGGGCGGTCAGCCGCAGCGCTTCGGCTGCCTCGCGCGCATGCTCGCCGTCGCGCCACAGGATCGAGGCGCACCCTTCGGGAGATATCACCGAATAGACCGCGTGCTCCAGCATCAGCACCGTGTTGCCGGCGGCGAGCGCGATCGCCCCGCCCGAGCCGCCTTCGCCGATGATCGCGGCTACCAGCGGCACCTTGAGATCAAGACAGGTTTCGATCGCGCGGGCGATCGCTTCGGCCTGGCCGCGAGCCTCGGCATCGACCCCCGGATAGGCGCCGGCGGTATCGACGAAGGTCAGCACCGGCAGATCGAAACGATTGGCTAGCCGCATCAGCCGCCGTGCCTTGCGGTAGCCCTCGGGCCGGGCCATGCCAAAATTGTGGGTGATCCGGGCCTCGGTGTCGGCGCCTTTCTCGGTGCCGAGCACCAGCACGCTGCGTCCGCGAAACCGGCCGAGTGCCGCCGACGATCGCCCGATCCTCGGCAAAGGCGCGGTCGCCCGCCAAGGGCAAGAATTCGGTGATCAGACCGCCGATGTAATCGAGAGCGTGCGGCCGTTCGGGGTGGCGCGCCACCTGCACCTTTTGCCACGGGGTCAGCCGAGCATAGGTTTGGCGCAACAGCCGCGCCGCGCTAGCTTCGAGCCGTCCGACCTCGTCGGCAATGTTGATCTCGCCGGTCGTCGAAAGGTGGCGCAGCTCTTCGATCTTGTCTTCGAGCTCGCCGATCGGACGTTCGAAATCGAGAAAGTGGCGCATCATTTGCGCCGCGCGAGCGGGTGCGCGGTATGCACCAGCCGGCGCAGCCGGTCGGAGAGGACGTGGGTGTAGATCTGCGTCGTTGCGATGTCGGCATGCCCCAGCATCTGTTGGACGCTGCGCAGATCGGCGCCGTGATCGAGCAAATGGCTGGCGAAGGCATGACGCAGCACGTGCGGCGATAGCCGAGCGGGGTCGAGGGCGGCCTTCAGCGCCAGCTGCTTCAGCAATTGGCCGCAGCGCTGGCGAGTCAGATGCGCGGCCTCGCCGCGCGACGGGAACAGCCAGCGCGACGGCCGTTCCTCGGACAGGAAATGCTCGCGGCAGTCGAGATAGTCGGCGAGCGCCTTGCGTCCCGGTTCGCTCAACGGCACGACCCGCTCGCGACCGCCCTTGCCGCGCACCAGCACAAAGCGCGGGTCTCGCAGGGCCGCGGCGAGCGGCAAGGTCAGCAGTTCCGAGATGCGCATTCCGGTCGCATAAAGCAGCTCGATCAGGCAGAGGATGCGCACTCCTTCCTCGCCGGGCCAGGCGCGTGCTGCCGCGAGCAGACCTTCGACTTCGCTTTCCGACAGCAGCTTGGGTAACGGGCGGCCGAGCCGCGGCGTGTCGAGACCGACCGTTGGATCGTCCTGCCGCACCGCGTCGACAACCAGAAACTTGTAGAACTGGCGGATTGCCGAGAGCCGCCGCGCCAGACTGCGCGGCGTTAGCCGCGCGGTCGCCGCCGCCGCCAGATAGGCGTGCAGCGCCGCTTCGTCCGCGGCTTCGAGGGCGATCCGGCGCGTCGCCAAAAACCGCGACAGGTCGGCGAGGTCGGTACGATAAGCGGCGATGGTCAAGCGCGCGGCGCCGCGCTCAGCCGTCAGCATTTCGAGGAACGCTTCGAGATGTTTCGAAAAGGCGGGCGTTGCGGCGCCGCCGGCAAGGTTCCGCCGGCTACTTCGGGAACCGCGCATCCGGCAATACCTTTTCGACCGCCGCCGAGGGCGCAGGCGGGTTCCACAGGGCGAGATAGGCGGCGCCGCCGAGCGCCGCCAAGACGATGACGGCGACGAACCAGATGGTTAGCTTTCCCATGCCGCGGCTCGCATGTCCCCTGGCCGGAGAGTTTCGGCCGAATTGCCCGGCCGGACCAGCCCCACGCCGATTGACGACCAGGCAGCACGATATGCTAGTACGGGTCCCAAACGCCGGGAAAAAGAGCAATGTCGGCGGAGAGGATCGTGGTGCAGACTGACGCGCTCGAAATCGGACGGCGAACCTCGGCGGTGCGGCGCTTTGTCCCGTGCCGGACGGTAGTCCTCGTCGGACTGATGGGCGCCGGCAAGACCAAAATCGGCCGCCGACTTGCAATCCGGCTGGGTCTGCCGTTTTTCGATTCGGACCAGGAGATCGAAGCGGCTGCCGGCGAGACTATCGAGGAGATCTTTGCCAATCGCGGCGAGCAGGCGTTTCGCGACGGCGAGCGCCGGGTCATCGCCCGGCTGCTCGCCGGACCGGTCCATGTGCTGGCGACCGGCGGCGGCGCGTTCATGGATCCGGCGACCCGCGCAGTAATCGCGCGGCGTGGCGTGTCGCTGTGGCTGCGCGCCGATCTCGACGTGCTGGTCCAGCGGGTATCACGTCGCGCCGACCGGCCCCTGCTGAAAGCGGGCGACCCGCGCGCAATCCTGGGCGAACTGATCGAGCGGCGGCATCCGATCTATGCGAAGGCCGAGGTGACCGTCGACAGTGGCGACGGTTCGCCCGAAGCGACGGTCAATCGGGCGATTGCGGCGCTCGCGGCCTGCCCGTGCACGATGACACCGCCCGATACCAATAGCGAAGGATGACGATGACCTCCCAAACTGCATCCGAGCGCCTGCGCGTGGCGTTGGGCGAGCGCGCATATGATATCGTCGTCGGGCCAGGTCTGGTCGAGCAAGCCGGCCGGGAAATTCTGCCGCTGATGCGCCGCCGACAGGCGGTCGTGGTCACCGACGAGACCGTCGCCCGGCATTACCTGGCGCCGCTGCAGCGACAGCCTCGCGGAAGCCGGGATCACACACCACACGGTTGTCCTGCCGCCCGGCGAGGAGACCAAAGACCTCGACCATTTCGGGCGTCTCGTCGAGGAGATCCTCGCCTGCGGCATCGAGCGCGGTTCGATGCTGGTGGCGTTGGGCGGCGGTGTCGTCGGCGACATGACCGGATTTGCCGCGGCCACCTTGTTGCGCGGGATCGACTTTGCGCAGATCCCGACAACCTTGCTGGCCCAGGTCGACAGCTCGGTTGGCGGCAAGACCGGGATCAACACTCAGATGGGCAAGAACTTGATCGGCGCCTTTTATCAGCCGCGTCTGGTTCTCGCCGATACCGGCGCCTTATCGACCCTGCCGCGCCGCGAGCTCCTCGCCGGCTATGCCGAGACTGTCAAATACGGCCTGATCCGAGACGCGGAATTCTTCGCGTGGTGCGAACGCCAGGGCAACGCGCTATGCGCGCTGGAGCCGGAACCCGTCAGACAGGCGGTGATGACGAGCTGCCGAATGAAAGCGGCGATTGTAGCCGTCGACGAGCGCGAGGAGGGCGAGCGCGCACTTCTCAATTTCGGCCACACTTTCGGCCACGCCTTCGAAACCGAAACCGGGTTTTCAGCAGCCGGCTGCTACACGGAGAAGCCGTAGCGTTGGGCATGGTGCTGGCCTTCGATTTCGCCGCGCGGCTCGGGCTCGTCCCGGCGGCGGAGGGTAAGCGCGTGCGCCGCCATTTCGCTGCGACTGGGCTGCCGACGCGGCTCGCCGATGTCGGGCTCTCCGGCATCTCGGCGGAGCGTCTCCTTGCCCATATGGGCAAGGACAAAAAGGTCCGCGACGGCCGGATCGCCCTGATCCTACCCCGCCACATCGGCGATGCCTTTGTCATGAAAAACGCTCCCACCGCCGAACTGCGCGATTTCCTTAGCTCGGCGGCGTGACCGTGAGCCACTCTCTACCTGTGGCGATCTTCCGCGGGCGTTAAGCGTCGTCAGCGACAGAGCGTGGACGCGGGTAGCGAGTTCTTCGGCGAGGGTCTGATAGACGAGGCGCTGCCGAGCCACTCGGCTTAAGCCGGCAAATCCCGCGGAGACGATCGTCACGATGAAATGGGTCTCGCCCTCGGGCCGCGCTCCGGCATGTCCGGCATGCCGATGCGAATTGTCGATGACGTCTAGCCTCGCCGGCGTGAACCGGTCGGTCAGCTTGCTGCGGATCGTGTCTGCGACGGACACCGCGAATGCCTCACGCGTAACCGCGGTCGAGCGATGCCGCGGACGCGAGAAAGCCGCCGAGATCGTCGACGATGTGGTGAATGTGGCCGCCGTCGGCCCCGGCGGTGGCCCAGTCGACGGTGCCTCGCACCCAGGCCGTGGTCATGCCGAGGGCGGCGGCAGGGACCAGGTTCTTGGCCATATCTTCGACCATCAAAGCGGTCTGCGGACCGACCTCGTAACGCCGCAGCAGCTCATGGTAGCCGGGGAGCGCCGGCTTGGGCTCAAACCCGGCGGCGGCGATGTCGACGATCCCGCAGAACGATTGGCTAATGCCGAGATGATCGAGCAGCCGCTCGGCGTGGCGCACGGAGCCGTTGGTGTGCACGATTTTGCGGCCGGGAAGGGCGGCCAACGCCGCGGCCAGCACCGGGTCGGCCGGCACGCAGGCGAGGTCGACGTCATGCACGTAGGCGAGGAATTCGTGGGGATCGACCCGGTCGACGGTCATCAGCCCGCGCATCGTCGTCCCATGCTCGCGGAAATAGGTTTTCTGCACGGCCAGCGCCGCCTCCGGAGACAGGCCCAGCCGCTCGGCGATAAAGCTTTGCATCCGCGCATGGATCTGGTCGAACAGCCGGCAGGAGGCGGGGTAGAGCGTGTTGTCGAGATCGAAGATCCAGGTCTCGATCTCGTCGAGCGGTCGGCCGCCCGAAGCTGGCATCGCGGTCCTACTCCCCTCGGATCAGGGTGCCCGGTCCCGCATTGGTGAACAATTCGAGAAGGATCGCATGCGGCACGCGCCCATCGAGGATCACCGCCGCCTCGACCCCGCCATCGACGGCGTCGAGGCAGGTCTCGACCTTGGGGATCATGCCGCCGGAAATGATGCCATCGGAGATCATCCGCCGAGCAGAGCCGGCGGTGATCTCCGACAATAGCCGTTTGTCGCCGTCGAGCACGCCCGCGACATCGGTCAACAACAACAGCCGAGTTGCTTTGACCGCAGCGGCCACCGCCCCTGACACCGTGTCGGCGTTGATGTTGTAGGTCTCGCCGGCAACCCCGACGCCGATCGGAGCGATCACTGGGATGATGTCCGATTGCCTGAAGGTGTCGAGCACCCTGGCCGCCACATGCTCCGGCTCGCCGACAAAGCCGAGATCGATCTCGATCCTGGCGCCTCCTTCCACCCGCGTGCGGACGGCCTTTTTCGCCGAGATCAGCCCGCCGTCCTTGCCGGTCAATCCGATCGCGCAGCCACCCTCGGCGTTGATCGCTGCTACCAACTGTTTGTTGATCGTGCCGGCAAGGACCATTTCGACCACTTCCATCGTCTCGCGGTCGGTGACCCTGAGCCCGTCGACAAAGCGGCTTTCGATGCCGAGACGCTCCAGCATATGGCCGATCTGCGGCCCGCCGCCGTGTACTACGATCGGATTGATACCCACCTGCCGCAACAGCACAACGTCGCGGGCGAATAAATCGCCGCCTTCGCCCATTGCGTGGCCACCGTATTTGACGACCACCGTATGGCCGGCATAGCGGCGCATATAAGGCAGCGCCTCGGCCAACACCGCGGCCTTGAGCCGCGGGGTGGCGTTGGCGCAGTCGGAGGATGACGAGGGATTGGCGGTGGGGCTCATCGCGGGGGCACTCTAAAGTCTTTGTTGAGACGCTGCCACGGCAGGAGCGTCTGATGGGGCGATCGCGAGGTCGGCGAGCGTCGCGCGCAATGCGGCGATGCCGCGGCGCTCCTCGGCGCTGGTCAGCTGGATCTCGGGATGCGCGGCGGTGTGGTTGGCGAGTTCGGCCGCGATCCGTTCGGCAGCCTCGGCAAGTACCGTCGGGCCCAGCTTATCGGTCTTGGTCAGCACGATCTGGTAGGAGACACCGGCACGATCAAGCATGTCGAGCAGCGGTCGGTCGACTTCCTTGATGCCGTGGCGGGCGTCGATCAACAGACAAACACGCCGTAACGCTGAGCGAGTCTGCAGATAGCGACGCACCAACCCGGTCCAGCGCTTGACCGCGGCTTTCGATGCTTCGGCGTAACCATACCCCGGTAGGTCGACCAGCATCAGCACGCCGCCGAGATCGAAGAAATTGATCTGCCGCGTGCGCCCGGGCGTGTTCGAAGTGCGCGCCAGCACGCGCCTCCCGGTCAAGGCGTTGACGAGGCTCGATTTGCCCACATTGGATCGGCCGGCGAAGGCGATTTCGGGCAAGGTCTCAGGCGGCAACGCAACGGGTTCGGCGGCCCCGGCGACAAAGCGGGCTTCACGCGCGAACAGTCGCCCTCCCGCCGTGACGAGATCCACGTTGAGCGGCCGCGGGGGGAACAGATCCGCGGCGCCGTCTCCCGCCGTCCCCACCACTGCGCTCAGGCCGCCCCCGCGCGGCGCATGATCGCCCATTGCTGGGCAATACTGAGTGTGTTGTTCCATGCCCAGTAGATCACGAGCCCGGCCGGAAAGTGCGACAGCATGTAGGTAAAGACGATCGGCAGCAGCATAAACATCCGCGCCTGCATCGGATCGACCGGCTGCGGGTTGAGCTTTTGCTGCAGAAACATCGTCAGGCCCATGATCAGCGGCCAAGCGCCGATCATCAGAAAAGAACCGATCATCGGCACGGCTGACGGTGTGAACGGCAACAGGCCAAAGAGGTTGGCGAAGGAGGTCGGGTCCGGCGCCGACAAATCACGGATCCAGCCGAAGAACGGAGCGTGGCGCATCTCGATTGTGACGAACAAGACCTTGTAGAGCGAGAAAAACACTGGAATCTGGATTACGATCGGCAGGCAGCCGGCTAGCGGGTTTGCGCCGACGCGCTTGTAGAGCGCCATCATCTCTTGTTGCTGGCGCGCCTTGTCATCCGGGAACCGCTCCCGCAATTTCTGGATCTCGGGCTGCAGCAGCTTCATCTTGCTCATCGCCTGATAGGATTTGTTGGCGAGCGGGAAGAAGAGCAGCTTGACGCAAAAGGTGAACAGCAGGATCGCTAAGCCAAAGTTGCCAAGCACCCGTTCGAAGATAAGTAGAATTCGAAAGATCGGTTTCGTCAGGAACCAAAACCAGCCAAAATCTATGGAATATTCGAATAGCGGTATCCCGGAGGCGCTATAGGCTTCGAGCAGGTTGAGTTCTTTGGCCCCGGCGAAGAAGCGAGTTGAGATCGCCGCCGTCCCATTGGGCTCTACCGTCATTTTGGGTCCGAGATAGTCGGTTTGATAGCGCTCGACGCCGCCTTCGAGCGTATGCGTGAAGCGAGCCTTGACCCTCTCGTCTTGCGGCGGAATCAGCGAGGTCAGCCAGTACTTGTCGGTGAAACCAAGCCAGCCGCCGGTGGACGAGAAGTCGTGCGGTTTGCCGGGACTCAGCGCGGAATATTTGACCTCCTGTAGTGATCCTTCGAGGTAACCGATCAGGCCTTCGAACAGAATATAATAGCCGGCAACTGGCGGCGTGCCGGTGCGACTGACAAGACCGTAGGACAGCAGCTCGGCCGGGGCGGTGGCGTTGTTGTTAACCGAGTCGCGCACCGTGAACATGTAATAAGGGTCGACTGAGATCGTGCGCGTAAAGATAAGTCCCTGGCCATTGTCCCATGTCAAAGTCATCGGGTTCGACGGGGTCAGCGGCCCGACCGAGGCTTTCCACAAGGTTTCGGGTCCCGGAACTTTCACCTGCCCGGGCTTGGCCGCAACCCAGCCGAATTCGGCGAGATAGGGACTCGTGGTCCCAGGCGGTGACAGCAGAACGACCTCTGGGCTCTTTGGGTCGACGGTCTCATGGTAGGTCGCGAGTGTGAGATCATCGAACCGCGCGCCTACCAGCGCGATCGAGCCGTGCAGCCGCGGTGTGTCGATCTTGACGTGCGGTTGGCTGGCGATCGCCGCCGCCCGGGACTCGGCGGCGCTGGCCGCGACCGCTTTGGGGGCGGAGACGCCAGGCGCGGCTGTGCCCGGGGCTGCCGATTGGGTCGCGGGCGTGGTGGCCGTGGTTCCTACATGCGGCACTGGCGGTGGACGCAGCCGCTCGAACACGAATTGGAACGCGATCAGGATTCCGACCGACAGCGCGATCGCAATCAGGAGGTTGCGCTGTTCCATTTCCGTCGAGCCCAGTCAGGTTCAGTTCGCGGCGTCGACATGCCGACAGTCGGCGGGTCTGTCGGCCGGCTTGTGACGGGGCACTGGATCATAACCGCTGCCGCCCCACGGGTGGCAACGCGCGAGCCGCCACAGCGCGAGGCCGCCGCCGTGAAGCGCGCCGTGCTGTTCGAGCGCTTCGATCGCGTAGTCCGAGCAACTCGGCAGAAAGCGGCAGGAGGGCGGCAGCAGCGGCGAGACGATAAGTTGGTAGGCGCGAACTGCTGCGCGCAAGCCCGCACTCAAAAACTTGCCACGGTATTGCGGTCTCATCTTGCTCCTTCCGCGCGACGCCCGGGCCGGTGTCCCGCTCGGCTGCGCTCAACCCTGCGCAGCGCTGCGGCGAGATCGGCAACGAGCGCCGCGTAAGGCCGCGCTGCCGTCGCCGCCCGCGCGATCAACACGTAATCAGTACCTGGGCTCCCCTGAACCGGCAAAATCTGCGCGGCCGCCGCACGCAACCGCCGCTTGGCCCGATTGCGGATCACCGCGTTGCCGACTTTGCGGCTAGCGGTGAACCCCACCCGCAGTATCGGGCCACCTTCCAGATCCGGCGGCTGCTGCGTAGCCTGCAAGACCAGACCGGGCATGACCGCTTTGTGTCTATCCGCCGCGACCCGCAGGAAATCGGCCCGAATCTTAAGTGTTGCAAGTCTGCCGGCCACGAAATTCCCGACCGCCGCGGTCGAGCAAGGCCAGCCCGCCGCCTCAGGCAGAGAGACGTTTGCGGCCCTTTGCCCTCCGAGCGGCAATCACGCGGCGCCCCGCGACGGTCGCCATCCGCGCGCGAAAACCGTGGCGGCGCTTGCGAACGAGGTTGCTGGGCTGGTAAGTGCGCTTCACGGTACCGGCTCCGATTGCGGCATCTCTCACGAGCGGAGGCGGCTATATAAGGGAGGCGATCCGCCAAGTCAACGACACGGCAGGTCCGTGGCATGGAATGGCCCGGTCTTCCGATGCGTTCGATTGGAGCGTTTTACGGCGAACGTGGCATGTCTGAGATGCTCAGGGAGCAAAGTGGCGCGCCGATGTCGGATGATGCGACGGTCGAGGCTGCCGATCGTGCTGCCCGGGTGTGGGCTGCAGCCGAGCCCGGACCGATTGTTCCCGGCAGCGAGGCGCACAAGACGGCGTTTTGCCGGATGCTGCTCGACACGCATAACCGCTACAAGCCGGCCGTCATCGATTGGCCGGTGCTCGAGCCCAAAGCGCGCGAACGGCTGATCAGTCTGCCGATCTGGGACATCGCAGTACAAACCGAGGGAAAAGCCCGCCTGCGCGTGCTGAGCTACGCCGAGACCATCGCCGACCCCCTTTTGCGTCAGGCGATCGAGCTCGACGGGTTTGAGGAGGGCCGGCACAAGGAGGTCCTCTCCAACCTCGTCGAGGCCTACGGCATCCGCCTAGCGCCCGAGCCCGAGTACATGCGCCCGCGCGACCCCGAATGGGCGTTTATGGTCACCGGTTTCAGCGAGTGCATCGACAGTTTTTTTGCCTTTGGCCTGTTCGCTCTGGCACAGCGGTCTGGCTTTTTTCCGCCGAGCCTGGTCGACACGTTCGAGCCGGTCATGCAGGAGGAAGGCCGCCATATCCTGTTCTTCGTCAATTGGGCGGCTTGGCACCGGCGTCGATTGCCGTGGTGGCGTCGTCCGCTGTTCGCGACCAAGACCCTCGCGGTCTGGGCCTTTCTGATCTGGGAGCGGATCGGAATTGCCCGCGGTGTCGGCGGCGGCGCCAAGCCGAGACGGGCGTCGTGGGGACGCCGCAGGACAACAACTTCACCTTAACCGGCGGCAAGTCGCTGGCCGCGGTCGATCTTTCGCCGGCGGCGCTGATCGAAATCTGCTTGGCCGAGAACGAGCGGCGGCTTTCCGGTTACGACCCGCGCCTGTTGCGGCCGAATATCGTGCCGCGCCTGATGCGTGTCGTCCACCGCTTGCTGCGGTGGCGGGGCAATGTCGCGGCCACGTCATGAAGATAGGCTCCGAGGAGCACAAGCGGCGGTCGTGCGATCAGTTGTTGAGTGAATGCTTCGTCAACTGGATGGCATCGAAGCAGGATGCCGCGGACGGGGCGCGCCGTGGCTGCGGCCGACGATCGACACTCGCTCTTGTCGCCGGGCAAGCGTTCGCCCCCGATCTGCTGCCAGCCCGCTTTCTGCCGAGGCTCGCCGCGCGTGCCTTGGCAGGGCCGCGCGTTGGAGTTCGCGCGCTCGGTTCCCGCCAACCGCGCATGAAACCGGTTTCGGTTCTGGCCGCGGCGATCGGGATTGTCCTGATCGGCGTGCTCGTTGTCCACTTTGGTGCGGCTGCGGTGGCCCGCTCTCTGCTTGCGGTCGGCTGGGTCGGCTTTGCCGCGGTTTGTCTAATCCATATCGCGCTGATTGCGGTGATGGGGATTGCCTGGTGGACACTGCTGCCAGGAACCAACCCATGGCGCGCGATCTGGGCACGCCTGGTCCGCGATTCCGCCTCCGAGGTGCTGCCGCTTTCGCAGGTCGGCGGCTATGTCGCAGGCGCGCGGGCCATCGCTATCGCCGGGATCCCCGGTAGCACCGCCGCAGCGAGCACGATCGTCGACGTCACTCTCGAATTCTTCGCTCAGATCGCCTACACGGCGATCGCGCTGTCATGGCTGCTGCATCTTGAACCACAGGTGAGGTTTGTGGTCTCGGCCGCAACCGGGATCGCCGTCGCAGGGTGTTTGGCCGCCGGGTTGCTTGCTGCGCAGCGCCGCGGCTTTGGCTTGCTCGATCGCTTCGCCGGCGCGCTCGGCCGCGGATGGGCGGAGCGGACGGCGGCGGGGGCCGCAGCGCTTCACGCGGCCATTGCCGGAATCTATGCCCGGAGGGGTGCAGTGTGGACCAGCTTGCCCTCCATCTCGCCTGCTGGATCGCGAGCGCGGCAGAGATCTGGCTGGCCTTGCGTTTTATTGGCTCCCCGCTCGGCTTTGGCGCGGTCTTGATAATCGAGAGCTTGCTCTATGCCATCCGCAGTGTGGCCTTCGCCGTGCCGAACGCGGTCGGCGTGCAGGAAGGCGCTTATATTCTTCTCGGAGCGAGCTTTGGTCTGACGCCGGAGATCGCGCTGGCGCTGTCGCTGTTGAAGCGCGCTCGCGACGCCGTGATCGGGCTGCCTGCGCTCGGCGCGTGGGAACTCATCGAGAGCGGCCGCCTGTATGGCCGTGCCGCCGGGGTACGACCTTCGCGACGCCTCGAAACGAAACCCCGGTCGCAATGACCGGGGTTTCTCTCCCTGCACCTGGAGGTAAGGCAGGACCGCGTGCATCGTTTGGGATGATGATCGGGGAGACAGAACGATGCAGGCACATATTGCAGCAGGTCCGGAGACGTTGCAATAATATATCTAAAAAATTAAGCAAATATCTCTCTGAACCCGCGAAGCGGGCACAGATGCGGCCAGTTTACGGGTTTGCCGCGCCGTCTTATCCCGACGGCTTCTCACCATGCTCACGGGAAGGTGACCGCCGGTTAACGGCTCGGACCGCTACCATTCTGGTTTACGCTGGCCAAGCCGTATCTGCGATGCCCGACGATCCTTCGCCGCAACCCGGCTTTTCCGCACGCCGCCTGGTGCCGCTAGGGCTTCTCATTGTCGCGGGAATCGCCCTTTTTGTTTCCGGTGGCCATCATTATCTGACCTTTGCCACGATCTCCGACAACCGTGGCTGGCTGTGCGGTCTGGTTGCCCGCTGGGGTTTCGTCGCCGCACTTCTCTACATCGCGGTCTATGCCGTCTTGGTCGCTTTGTCAGTCCCTGGCGCGGTGATGCTGACAATTGCAGGCGGGTTTCTATTCGGGACCTGGCTGGGTGGACTGTGCGCGATCATCGGTGCGACTTTGGGGGCGACTGCGGTTTTTCTTGCTGCGCGCGCCGGTTTTGGCGGCTTGGCGCAGCGGGCGGGGCCATTCTTCGCCAGGCTCGAGGCCGGGTTTCGCGCCGACGCGTTCAACTATCTCCTGGTGCTGCGCCTGGTGCCGCTATTCCCGTTCTGGCTCGTCAACCTCGTTCCGGCCCTGGCTGGTGTCGGTCTTCTCACCTACCTGCTCGCGACGTTTATAGGCATCGTTCCCGGCACCTTTGTGTATGCCAGCCTCGGCAACGGGCTTGGCAAGGTGGTCGACAAGCCCGATCTCGAGGTCGTTTTTCGCCCGAGCGTGCTGCTCCCGATCATCGCGCTTGCTGTGCTCGCCCTTGTCCCGGTGTGGTACAAACGCCGGCGCCGCAAACAGGCCATATGAGCCGCCGTCTCGCCCCCGATCTGTGCGTCATCGGCGCCGGCTCGGGCGGGCTGGCGGTCGCCGCCGGCGCGGCGCAGCTCGGCGCCGAAGTTGTGCTGGTCGAACGCGGCGCAATGGGCGGCGATTGCCTGAACTTTGGCTGTGTACCGTCAAAATCTCTACTCGCTTCGGCCCGGTTCGCTGATCTCTGGCGGCGCGGGCCGCGGTTGGGCCTCGCCTGCGACCCGCCACAAGTTGATTTTGCCGCGATCAGCAACAGCGTCGAGCAGGTGATAACGCGCCTCGCGCCCAATGATTCGGTGGAACGGTTCGAAGGTCTTGGCGTCACTGTGCTGGGCGCCGAGGCGCGTTTCACCAGCCCGCGCACGGTGCTCGCCGGCGAGTTCAAGATCCGGCCGCGACGCTTTGTTATCGCCAGCGGCTCGCACCCGGCCATTCCGCCGATTCCTGGGCTCGATACCACGCCCTATCTGACCAACGAGACCGTCTTTGCCAACCGCGAACTGCCTGAACATTTGATCGTGATCGGCGGCGGGCCGATCGGCGTCGAAATGGCGCAGGCGCATCGCCGGCTTGGCGCGCGGGTCACCGTCCTTGATATTGGCCCGCTGCTGGCTCGCGACGACCCCGAGCTGGTTGCATTGCTCGCCCAACGGCTCGCCGTCGGGGGGATCGCGTTGCGCCCGCGGGTCGCGATCGGTTCTGTCGCGGTAACCGGCGAAGGCGTGGTGGTCATGCTCGAGGGCGGCGAGCGGATAGCCGGATCGCATCTATTGGTCGCTGCCGGCCGGCGACCAAACACCGCGGCGCTCGATCTCGCCGCTGCCGGGATCGCCGCCGGGCCGGAAGGGATCACCGTCGATGCGCGATTGCGCACGACCAACCGCGGCGCCTTTGCCGTCGGCGACGTCGCAGGGGGGCCGCAATTCACCCATATTGCGCTGTATCACGCAGGGATCGTGATCAGGAATGCGCTGTTCCGTCTTCCGGCAAGGGTCGACTACCGGGCCTTACCGTGGGTTACCTACACCGAGCCTGAACTCGCCCAGGTCGGGCTGACCGAGCCAGCGGCGCGAAAAGCCGGCCGGCCGGTGCGGGTGCTGCGCTGGCCCTTTGCAGAGAATGACCGCGCCCAAACCGAGCGCGACACCGAAGGCTTAGTCAAAATCTTGACCCGACGCGACGGTCGGATCCTTGGCGCTTCGATCCTTGGCGCCGCAGCTGGGGATTTGATCTTGCCCTGGGCGTTGGCGATCTCGCAGAAACTCAAGATCGGCGCGCTGGCCAATTTGGTTGTGCCGTATCCGACCCGCGGCGAGGCCAGCAAACGCGCCGCCGGCAGCTTTTATACGCCGGCATTGTTTTCGGCACGCACCCGTCGGATTGTACGGTTCTTGGCGCGGTTCGGCTGAAACGGACGATCCCCGTGCTTCTGAGGAGCTTGTCAGCCCGTCTTCTCGTCTTGACCGTCTTTTTCGTGATGGTCGGCGAGGTGTTGATCTTCGTGCCGTCGGTCGCGCGTTTTCGTATGACCTATTTCGAGAACCGGATCGCTTCCGGTGAGCTTGCCACCTTGGCGCTGGAAGCAAGCCCGACCGGGCATCTCTACGGTGCTCTTGTCGAAAAATTACTTGCCCGAGTGGGCGCTCACGGCGTGATCCTGCATCGTGCCGATGGGATGGTGCTGATGCTCGATCGGCCTACTCCGCCAAAGTCGAACATCACGATCGACCTCACTCATCCTAGCATGCTGGCCGCCATTCGCGGCTCCCTGATGGCCCTCTCGCGCACCGATAATCGGATCCTGCGGGTGCTGGGTCCGTCGCCGACCGGCAACGGCGAAACCGTAGAGGTGTTGCTCGACGAAGCGCCGCTGCGAGCCGAGATGTGGGGCTTCGGCATCCGCATCCTCGAATTGTCGATCGTGATCTCGCTGGTCGCCGCCGCCCTTGTCTATCTCAGCCTGCAGTGGCTGCTGGTGCGGCCAATGCGCCGCCTGACCGCGAGCATGATCGAGTTTCGTGCAGACCCGGAGGACGCCTCACGGATGATCGCGGCTAGCCGTAGGAAGGACGAGATCGGGGTCGCCGAGCGCGAGCTCGCGGTCATGCAACAGACTGTGCGCCGGGCGCTGGGCCAACGCGCACGACTGGCGGCGCTTGGTACGGCCGTGACCAAGATCAATCACGATCTGCGCAACATCCTGGCGACCGTACGGCTAGTTACCGACGGCCTGACCGCGAGCGCCGCCCCCGAAGTGCGCCGTATCCTGCCGCGCCTGCTTGAGGCGATCGACCGCGCCGTGGCCTTATGCTCGAGCACTCTCGATTTTTCGCGCGAGGGCGCTGCGCCCCTGGCGCCGAGCCGGTTTCGCCTGGGCCCGCTGATCGACGAGGTAGGTTCCGGCCTGGCAATTTCCGAGCGCGATCTAGCGATCGAATGCGCGGTCTCGCCCGACCTGGATCTCGAAGCCGATCGCGACCAACTCTACCGTGTTCTGTCGAACCTGGCGCGTAACGCGCTCGAGGCCGGGGCGCCTCGGTTGCGCATTTCGGCGGCTCGCGACAACGGGTCGATCGCGATCGAGGTGGCCGATGACGGCCCCGGCCTGCCGCCAAAGGCGCGAGAAAATTTGTTCCGACCGTTTTTCGGCTCAACTCGCCCCGGCGGCAGCGGACTCGGCTTGGTGATCGCCCGCGAATTGATGCGCGCGCATGGCGGCGATCTGACGCTAGTCTCCAGCACCGGCGCCGGCACGGTTTTCCGCCTGACCGTTCCCGCCCCGGCAGATCGTGCTGCGGAGATTAGTCAAGTGCGAGTGTCGTCGTCTTGAGGTAAGCGCTCTCGGGCAGCGAGGGATGAACCGGGTGATCGGGCCCCGCGCTGGCGTTGCGCAGGATGCGCCCACCGCGGCCGGCGTCGGCGAGGCCGCGCCGCACCGCCTCGGCGAACTCGGCCGCGCCGACATTATAGGAGCATGAGGCGAGAAACAGGATACCGCCGCGCGCCGTCAAGGATGCCGCAAGGCGCGCAAGCTTGCGATAGCCGCGAATTGCGGCCGGCGCTTCCTTGCGCGATTTTGCGAAAGCCGGCGGGTCGGCGACGACGATGTCGAAACGCTCTCCGGCGGCGGCGAGCCTGGCCATTTCGCCGAATGCCTCGGCGCGGCGAAAGCTGCAGATGCCATCGGCCTCGTTCATCACCGCCGCCTCGGCGGCGAGAGCGAGCGCCGGCCCGGAGCGGTCGATCCCGAGCACTTCCTTGGCGCCCGCGCGCGCCGCCTGCACCGCAAACCCGCCGGTGAAGCAGTACAGATCGAGGACGCGAGCATTACGCGCCAGGCCGGCAACCAGCCGACGATTGTCGCGTTGATCGAAAAACCAGCCGGTCTTCTGCCCGGCTAGCGGGTCGATCGGAAAGACGACCCCGTTTTCGCGAACCAGAACCGGTCCGTCGATCGCGCCCAGCGCTACCCGGGTCTCGGGCAGCAGGCCCTCCTGCGCGCGCGCCGGGCTGTCGTTGCGCAGCACGATAGCCTGCGGCTTCAATAGTGCGGCAAGCACTTCGAGAATGAGCGGCTCGAGTCGGGCGATGCCCGCGGCGTTCGACTGCACAGCGAGAACTGCCCCGTAACGGTCGATGACGAGACCGGGCAGCCCGTCGGCCTCGGCATGAACGAGACGGTAATAGGGCTCGTCGAACAAGCGCTCGCGCAGCCGCAGCGCACGTTCGAGCTGGCGCGCGCAAGAAACGCCCGCCGATCGGGCGGCCGGCGTCGCGGTCGAGAAGGCGCGCGGCCAGCAGACAACGCGGATTGAACATCGCCACTCCGAGCGCGCTGTCGTCGGCGCGGCGCAGGGTAACGAGCGTGCCCGGTGGCAGCGCCCGCGCCGCCGCGTCCATCCGCACCTCGTTCGCGTAGATCCACGGATGGCCGGCCTCGATGCGTTTGTGCAGCGCCGGCAGCAGTCCGACAGACGGCCGAGCGGCCGGGCCGTCGTCGATCGCCTCGCTGATCGCAGCTGTCTCGGAGCTCATCCCAGGCCACTCACGGCTCACCGCTGCGTCAGCCATTATCTGGCAACATCGCGGGCCGCTTGCGAGCCCCGGCCCAGCTTATGGCGTCGCCCTCGATCCACCTTGCGTTTTTGGGTGCCGCGGGAGTAGTTGTAGGCGCCACCATCGCCGGCTCGCTTCGCCGCAGGCGCCCGTAGCTCAATTGGATAGAGCACCAGACTACGGATCTGGGGGTTAGGGGTTCGACTCCTCTCGGGCGCGCCATTTTTTGGGATAGTTTGAGGAGTGAAGTTAGAGTTCTCCACTGGCTACGGGGGTAACGCCATGGGTGGCACTCCATCCAAACAACCTTTCCCAAAGCTAACGACCAGCGCGCAAAACAGATCTGCTGCTCGCCTCGGCAAGGCGTTGCGATCGCGTTTCCTGCTCCATTACAATGAGGCGGCTGGAGGCTATCCGCGGTAAGCGTAGGAACGGGTGGGACAATATCGCATGCACACCCGCCCAGGGGGTCGAACAGTGACGCTGGGCGAGCCAGTGATCGGCACGCAGGTGCCTCTTTACGAATTGTCGCGGGGCGAGACCTACGAAGGCGCATACGCCCAAGGGCGCGATCCAATGGCGATCGTCACTCTCCCGGAGCAATGGGCCTATGCGGTAACCGTTCCGCTCAATCGGTCCGACCTCGAGCGTCACGATCGATTTTGTGTCAAAATTTCGGTATTGGTGCATGCCGGTTGCGTCGGTATCGGAATCTTACAGCGCGACGAAAATAGCTTTGTGCAGGAAGTCTCGGTCGGCGGCTCGAGCAGCTGGCGCGAGATCGCGCTCGGAATACCAAGCATCGAGACGGCGGGATCATTGGTTATCCGCAATCATTCGGCCTGCGGGTCCAGTCGGGTGCAACTGCGGATCGTCGATATCGAGCGCGTTGTGGACGAAATTGACCAGCGCCCGCTCGGACCGTTCTTGGCGGGGCTTTCCGCCGATACGCTCATCGAGTTGGCGGAAAGCTTGGCGATGGCGCCACAGCTACGCCCGGTGCCGGGTTGGCGCTTCGACGGATTTAAGACGAGCGCCGATCCGGGCGTCCATATCCGCCACGGGCTGTGGTGTGCTGCTAATGCGCAGCATTACGACAACCCAGTCGTGGTGCCGTGGCACGAAGGGACCAGACTTGTAATTCATCTCGATAACGATCTCAGCTACACCCTCTTTGCCGGTGCTTGCTACGAGCCCAACGAATTCGCTTTACTCGACCGCGTCCTTAAGCCGGGCATGGTATTTTTGGACGGGGGTGCGAATGAAGGTGTTTATACGGTCTTCGCCTCGGCGCGGGTGGGGCCGACAGGCCGTGTTATCGCGGTAGAGCCCAGTCTACGCGAGCTCGAGCGACTGAAGGCCAACATCAAAATCAATCGCGCGGCGAACGTCATCATCGCCGATGTCGCATTGGCCGAGCGTCCCAGATCCGTCAAGCTGATCCTCGCAGAACAGCAGCATGCAGGGCAAAACACGTTAGGGGCGTTCATCTATGAAGGTGTGAATTCCGTCGACGTTCGATGCGTTCGCGCCGTCACAATCGACGATCTGATCCGGACGCATGGAGTGTCACGCCTCGATATTGTTAAACTCGACCTGGAGGGTGCCGAGTTCCGGGCGTTGATCGGGGCCCGCAACACGCTTAGAGACATGAGGCCGTTGCTGTTAATTGAGGTCTCGGACGCAGCCTTGGTACGCCAGGGCGGATCACGAGCAGCCCTGTGCAAACTGTTAGAAAGCGCCCATTATGTGCCGCTGACCATTGACGACACGACCGGCGCCCCGGTGCCTTGGACATTGTCCGGCAGCCCTATGTCGCTCAACATGGTGGCGGTCCACAATGGGCGGGATTTCGGCTTGCTTGCAAAGGCGCGGCGGAAGTCACAGACGATGACGCGCGGGTCGTCGTCGTTTGGGCTGGGGGCGATGGTCGGGGGACAACCCGTCAACGGGCGACGATCAGGAGGATAAGTCGATCGTGAAGGACACCTCGCGCCTCTTGCGCAAGCTGCGCCGCAAGGTTTACCGGGAATTCCCGACTGCGACCTGGAATTGGGTGGCCGAGGTTCACTGGCGTGACTCCTATGACAGCCTGATCTCAACGTTCCGCCGCGGCGATTGCGGGGTGCTCTCGGGAGGCGCCGCCATGGCTCTGTGGCGCGCCGCCACCGATGCCGGGTTCCGCGCCTGGTGCTATGATTTCGGCTTCCCCGAAAGCCTGACGCATATGGTGACCGTAGTCGAGTTGGACGGTCGCTTGCGGGTCCACGACCCCTTTCTTAACCTTGGGTACCGGGCGGATTTTTACGAGATCCTCGAGGGATTGCGCGCCGATCGGCTGCCTGACATCAGATGTGAGACACGCGATCGGAAGATCTATGTCATGGACCCGTCGTGCGAATCCCAGCTCACCGCTGATTGGCTGACGGCCCATGCCGACCGCGAGCTCGATCGCGTCGGATCCCTGCGTCGCTTCGAGGTGTTGTGGGACAGCGATGCGTTGCTCGCCACCCTAGCCCGGCCGGAAGCCGTGTATCGGGATCTGGAGACACGCGGCTATCCAGCCCACCTCTCATACCTGATGTTGCATCCGATCGGGGTGTTCGATGGTAGGGCGCACCACCAGAATCCCGAAACGATGCCCCTGATCGGCGGTCGCGACTTGCGTTCGCCCGTTGCTGGTTTGCGCGCAGCCATGCAGCAGCTGACCCAGGACCTCGCGGTCGAGCGAGACCAGCTGGCCGAAAAATCGGCGATTTCGGGTCGACTCGAAAGCGAGCTTGCGGAAGCGCGGTCGCAGCTTTTGGCGGCATCCGGGGAAGCCGAGCAGCTGTTGGCGCAATCAGCGCAACTGCGGGCCGCCATCGACGACAGCGACCGGCGATGGTCGGCCGAACGCCAGGCGCTGTCGCAGGAAAACTCTGCGCTAACGGAGCGCCGTGCGCTGCTTGAGGCCGAGCTTGCGGAATTGACGGCGCACCACGCGGCTGCCACAGAAGAGGTGCGGCGGCTCGCGGATCAAGTCGTGCAGCTGCGCTCTGCGTACGACGACGCCGAGCGCCGTATCGCTGAGGAACGCGAGCTTTTCCTGCAACAGCAGCAAAAGCTCGAAGCGGCGTTAGGCGAGACCAGTGCACATGCGGCAGCGGTAGAGGGGCAGGCGCAGGGATTGGAGCAAACGATCCGTACGCTGCAGGACGCGACAGATCAACGCACCGCGGAATGGGATGCCGAGCGCCTGGTGTTGCAAACCGCCGCGCAGGCGCTCGAGGACGACAAGCAAAGCTTGCAGATGGAGGCGGCGAACACCCAGTCGGTCCTCGTCGCAGCTCACGCGCAAATCGTCGAGTTGCGCGATACGCTCGACCACCGCGCTGCGGAATGGGCTGGCGAGCGCAGGTCGTTGCAAACCGCAGCGCAGGCGCTTGAGGACGACAAGCAGCAGCTGCAGATCGAAGTGGCGAACATCCGAGCGGACCTGGGCAATGCTCGGGTCGAAATCGCTGAATTGCGCGATTTGCTCAGTCGCGGCACCGTGGATTGGGCGATCGAGAGCCAATTGCTGCAAGACACGGTCCGGACCCTTGAGGGAGACGCGCAGCGCCTCCGGGAGGAGTTGGCCCAAACCTCGGCGGAACTGGTCGAGGCGCAGACAACCGCAGGCGAATGGCGTGACAGGCTCGATCGTCGCGCCGCGGAATGGGATGACGAGCGCCAATCACTGCAGGCCTCTGTGCAGGCGCTCGACCAAGAAACCCGGATGCATTTGCCGCATCGGCGGCGGCGCAATTGCGCGCCGAGAAGGCCGAGGCGCAGGCGACATGGGCAGATTTTCAGATTGCGGAATTAGTGGAAAAGGAAGCGGCTGCAGCAAGCGAGCGGGTGCAGCGGCGGGAGGAGTTAGGGGAGGCAGTCTTCGGGATAAAGCGATTGATCGGGGTCGACGATCTTTCAATCGATAATCTCCCCTTAGCGGTGGCGCGCCTGCGCGAGCATATCCGCAAGCTAGAGCGGGAGTTGGATCAGGCAGAGGCCGAGCTAGACCGGCGGGAGGCAGAGCCGCAACAAGGGATGGCACGGCAGGCCTCGCCGGCTGGACGAGTGGGGAGATATCTTCGGGGGCTGCTTTTTCGACGAGCGGACCGTCGCGGAGATTTGTCACTGATGAAGGGGTGAATGCCGGTCATGAAGCGACTGCCGACCTCGCGCCGATTGATCGAGATTGCCGCTCTATGCTTACGTCGCGAACTTGTCGTTTGGCGGCATCGATAGCTCGACCTCGGAGGTGTCAACGAGGATGCGCGAATTCCTGAGAAGCTTCGCCATTCAACGGCGTGTCCTCGGCGCGCTGATCATCCGCGAGACCTACACCCGTTTCGGCCGAAAAATCTAGGTTTTGCCTGGATATTCGCGGAGTTTCTGGTGTTCGCGCTGCCGGTCTTCGCGATGTGGCGATTTATCCGCGGCGAATATCAACACGGATTGTTGATGCTGCCGTTCGTGTGGAGCGGCTACCTGCCCATTCTGCTGTTCCGCCACATGGGAGCCCACATGATCTACGCGGTGCGAGGGAACGTAGCGCTGTTTTATCACCGCAACGTCACCCCGTTCGACGCAATCCTGGCCCGCATGGCGATCGAAATCATCGGAAACTACGGCGCCGCCGCGTCTACGTACCTGATGCTTTATAGTATCGACGCGGTCGAGTGGCCGCGCAATATGCCATTGCTGTTTCTGGGCTATTTCTACATGACCTGGTGGTGCGTCGCCGTCGGACTGGTCCTCGCCGCATACAGCGAGCGGACGGTGATTTTCGAAAAGGTGTGGATGGTAGTTTCGTATATGTATCTGGCGACTTCGGGATTTATGTATATGGCCGCTTGGGTCCCAGCATGGCTGCGACCGACATTGTTGGCGGTAATGCCCTCGCTCCCCTGTTATGAGATTATCCGCTCGGGAATCTTCGGCCCTTCGGTTCGCGTCTACTACGACATCACGCAGCTCAGTTTCACCCTCGCCGGAATAACACTGTTCGCCCTGCTCGGGTTGCGCGACGTGCGGCGTTATATCACCAACGAATGACGCCGGCTAGCACAAAATGATGGGAGCTGGTGAAGAGGTGTTTAGGTTATGCGTGGCGGATTTGGCTACAAGATCCTGGTAATCCGCTTCGCCCAACGAAATCGCATCGAGTAAGTCACGATATTGCATAACATCGGAGAGAGTTATAGGGCTTTTTGTTAAGCAGATATTCTTATATGGGCCATTGTTTGTTATTTTTCTGAAAAGATATAGGCATTTCACATAAGTATCGAAGATTTCTAGGTCTGACGGCGCGGCCATTAAATCACCAAATTGTGTATCGAACAGGCGACAGGCGATCGCGTATACCCGCATGTCCATAGCATTATTATTACCAATAATTTCAATAGTAGAGGGGTCTATTTGTAGCAAGGATCGCTCGCGTCGCACCAGCTGCTTGTTGAATAGACACAGCGGCACATCCAGGCGACGATGCAAATAGAACATTAGGCGGTCGTATTCCTCGGTAATGCCAACGACCGCATAGCGACTCACAATCCGTCGCTCAATTTCCTCTTCATCTATCAAAGGATCCAGATTACCAAGCAAAACCTTTGATTGTAGATTTTTGAAGTAGAGGCGGCCATTATCAGCGAATTCAGCGAGGCTCGGCACAACCCCAGTTTCATTCCGCCAGGGCTGCGTGGCGCTGCGGTTGGGGTCGCCGTCGACGTGGTAGAGCAGGTGAAGGTACGCCGAGATCACCCGCTGCGCGGGCTCGCGGACAATACTAAAGAAGGTCGCTTGCGGTTCGATCTCACGGGCGAATTCCATCTGATGACCCACAACCACGCGAAATCGGCGCCGCTCGTTTTCAGTCATCTTCCGAAATCGGTCATGCTCAGCTTCCCGATCCTTATCCAGGACAACGAAAACCTCCTCGGATGAAAATGCCTGAGGCAGGTATGAGGCATAAAACGTGGTCCCGCCGGTTTTGGGTATGTGCTCAAAAATCAGCATCCCTTATTACCCTTCTAAAGCCGAAGCCGTGGGCGGGAACGAGGCCACCCCCTTCTCGATCAACTCGAGGAAGCTACTGGTTGCTGGATCGAACGCGTATAATCAACATCTATTTTTGATAGAAGACATCCCGGTCTTCGTTGAAAGCTGTGATATAATCATTATAGGACATATATTCACCGCTAGAGCCTCTAATACCGCTCAAGTCTTGAGCCTGGCGCGCCAGAACGTCGAGAGCTACCGACGTATCTATGATTCCTGAAAACTCGTTCGTGAATTGGATTATTATCTCAGCCGCGTAATCGGGCACCGAGAACAATGAAAAAATTACCGCCAGCTTCAGCTTTCTATCCGCGTTAATAGAGGTTGCAAATTCTTTATTATATTCGGCACAAATATCTTTTAGATAAAGGGCGTCGCCCTGAAGAGGCTTGCCAAAGCTATTTTGCGCAGGGAGGTGGTAGAGATATTTGCCAGGAAGTCGACGATTCGAGTAATGACGCACCGTGAGCCCAAACAGATCGAAGTCTCGCTGACGCATAAACCGATCCGTGTTATGGAAGGTGTGATCGGTGTCGTTGCTAGTTCCGATATAATTGATCTCCAAACCGAATCCCAGGATCGATTCTGCGGCGATCAGGGTGGACATCGACTGTAATATCTCGAAGTCTTTTCCATCGACGTCCATTTTGACAAAATCAATCGTCTGCACGTCCTGGACGCTGAAGAAATCTGCCATCACAATTGCGGCGGCCGGCTCCGCGAGCTCGGTTGACCTCCAGAGATTTATCAAGGTCTTTTCGGTGCTCGATATTGCGGCATTAGCGCGGCGCTCCAGCGAAGCCGCTGCCGCGAGCCGGTTCCACGGGTTACGGCTCACATCGGGGGCCGCTCCCTTTCTGATCACGAAAGGATCAGCTGGAGCAGCGCCGACAAATCCTGCCCAATACGTGACGCCGGGCAGCGTCTCGCTTTGCCGCAATCGCTCAACCTCGGCCAAATTTGGATCGAATCCGAAGGCGCGCAAGCGGTCCCCGAGAATTCGCCAATTGGCGTCAATGCCACCACCACACCCTATATCGACAAGGGTGAAGGGAGAAGCGATCCTCGGCATTACGTAACGAGCGAACTCCGTGCTACGGCCGAATCCTTCCATCTGGGCTCCCTATTTTGGGACGAGGGGCTTTCTGGCCCACATTCCCGGATTCCGGTGCTGGCCAGTGTCATTGTCCGATTTTCGGGCGAAAATGGCAACAAGCTCCGCCCGCGACGCGTGCCGCGGGTTCCTCGCGGCGAATAGCACGGTTCCACCGCCGGCAATGAATCAGTCTACCGCCAGCCGCGGGTTGATCCAAGTCTGAACACCGCCCACAAATTTTACGCGGCCATATGGCGTGTCGGAACCGGAGTAGCAAGCATAATCGTTAAGGCACTCCCAGCGTTGGCCAGCGAGGAGCGGGCGCAAATTGTCCTCGATCGACTTTGCGTGGGTTTCTATGTGCATGCGTCGTACCTTGGCGTTCAGGACATCGATGGCGGCGGCGACCACATAGAATTCGGCTCCTTGGATGTCCATATCGATCAGATCGACCCGTTCGACATCCCGGAGCAGCATTCGTAAAGAGATGGCGGGAGTAGTCACGACCTTGACCTCGTCCAGTCCGTAGGACGCGAAGTCGAGTGGGCGGTCCACTATACATTGGCCGTACCAATCGCGGGCATGGCCGGTAGCAAAGGGCACATATCCGTCATCTTTGGAGACTGCGGCATTGATCAGCATATGCGCCGCAGGATTGACGCCATTATCATGAAAATGCTCCTTGAGAAATTCGAAGTGGGTTGGATCTGCTTCGACACCGATCAAGTGAAAAGGAATACCCTTGCCCAGCCCGCGCATAACACCAACACTTCGCATCAGCCATTTCCCCCAACCGGCGCCGAGCTCGACCATTACGAACCGATCTCGGGCAGCCCGCACCGCCGCGATAAGGTCGGACCATTCGAAGATCTCCTCATCGAAAGGCGGAAAATCGGACGACGCGAACTGATCAACGCCGGACGTCTTATTCAAGGGGGCGAAGTACTCCACGGACGTGCGGATACCGAGGAAATCGACCGTGTACCCCGCGGGGACGTGGCCGCTCCACAATCCCAAATCTCCAAAGACCGAGCGGTAATCTTTCGTCATAGCGGTCCCCTAATCCCCATATAGCTGAACCCCTTTCATGCGGGCTTCCCCTTTTCTGGGAGGAGGCGACTTTCTAACCGACGTTCCCCGGATATCGGTTCCGGCGAGCACCATTGTCCGATTTTCAGGAGACGGCGGCAACAACCTCCTCACCCGACGGGTGCCGAGGGTTGGGTTTTGCGATCAGCGGAGGGTTCGGATGGACCTCGTAGGGTTGCGCCGGGTCCACCACAGTCGTCTGCTCCCGCAGCGCCTCCAAGGCGATCCTCGTGTCGGTGCGGCATCAATCTTCCGTCTCGTCCGCTCGGTCATAGTCCGCTCCGTCTAGCTTGACGGAACGGCCGCGCTCCAACTAACCCGCCGGTCCCAAATTCGGGGACCACTACACCGCCACCGGCGCCACGTAAGCTAACTCGCGTCTGGTCGGGTTTTTCGCTGGCACCTGTCGCCTCCTCCATGGTAAGCGGAACCGAAGTGGGTTTCGGAGGGGGGGACCATTCTTGGGTCCCGACTATTTGATGGTGACCCTGAGTAGGCCGATCGTAGGTGATTAAACCCGATGGGGAAAATTGATGAAGGCGGGACAACGCCGTCTCCAGATCGCCGCGGAACACCTTAAAATCAACTCTGGATCGAGGTTACGGAGGACAGCGGAGCCGTCGGCGTCGTGATCGAGGATGGCCTCGTGGCCGGCGCTCCAGCGGCTTTACCCAATGGCACAGCAGAGGCTCAGGCGAGCCTCATCTAACCAGCCCTTCCCCCGCTAACAATGGAGTAATCAAACATGACCGACCTGAAAATTATCGCGATGGCGTCAGCCCTGACGCTGTCTTTTGCGGCTCCCGCGTCAGCCGGAAATTATCCTGGTCCGGCATTGGGCCAGATCGTAAATTGGAACTGGTTCCACCCTCCTTCCACTGATTTTGTCTCCAGCAGCGGGGAGTGGACAAAATCCAACTTGGAAATGACATTCCACAAATTATATGACAACACTCTTATCCATTGCGATGTTATGGTGGACGCCTTAACGCCCACAAACAACAGGGTAAGTGTCGGCCTCTTCATTGACGATGACACTGGCGGTGTGGAGCAAAGTCTGGCCGGCGCACCAAACAACGAAATAACATTCGCATATAGCTTCGAAAGCTATAGAGTTACTCCCGCCGGCGATCACAATCTCTATATTTACATCGCGGTTTCCGACGGAAAGCCAGTCACGTTTGTCTCTAGATATGCTCTAATAACTTGCTTCGAAAGAGTACTGCCGCCTATAACTAATTGAGGGCGAGACCAGGTAGGGCCCGGTTTGACCGCGAACTGCTACCCGCCGATCGCCTCAACCGGCTGTTGGAAAATTCCAACTTGTCTCGGAAGACCTCCACGATAATGCCGGGTATCCGTAAAGATTGACTTCGCGAATTGTGGCAGTTTCTGGAATGTTGTCGATAGCGAGTTTGGCTGCTTTCAGGTACCGGGAATGATGACTTACCTGTGTGAAATAGAGCTTGTTCTGTCCGATCAGAAACGGCGCTATGCCTGGGCGGCTGTTGATAAACAGATAGGCCACCGCTTGGTGCACCCCGGGAAAATCCGGATTGAGGTAGTCGTCAAGAATAATCACTCCACCATGCGCAATCATGCTGATCGCTGCGCGCAGGTCACAGATTGTGTGTTCGACTTCATGGCACCCATCGACGCCGAAAAATTTCAGATAGCCTACTTCCCTATGTAGTTCGTCGAGGTCCCGAGCTCTGAGCGAGAGACTATCGCGTTCAACGACCACGCAATTTTCTGGATTGGCGCCCCACGCGGCAAGATTTGCTAAAAACTTGGCGCGGTCTCCCGAGCCTGATTGATCGAGGTTGAACCCCTGCGCGCCAAACACATCAATCGCCAGCGATTTGGCGCCGGGACGCATCATATTGTGCAGCGCAATGAACTGCTTTCCGTGGTGGATGCCGATCTCGCCAATGCCGCCATCTATCGAGTTGGCGAATAGCATCTCGTCCATTGCTCGTAAAAAAGCGATATTCAAATAGTGGCACCAGCCCTCGACGGTGTTGAAGCCATTATGCATATATCGGGTAAGGTACGCATCGCGTTCGGCGGGATAGGACGACGATTGCTCAAGCGCGTCTACCGATAGCAAGGTGAAGCGCGAGGCGCCCTGCGTCCACAGATTTTGGACGACGAGCGGGCCGGTGCTACCCGACGCCGACACCCTCAGTTCGACAGTCGCCGTTTGGCAGTTTTGAACAATTTTGCTGTCGAGGTACTCGGCCCCTCCCGGTTTGTCGAGGGCGCCGATGCGAATTTCACCGCGAACATCCCCGAGCTGGATAATAATTCGGGCATTAACGACGGGTCTAAACCGGTCAATTAGGATCGGAATCTCCATGCCGTGCGCGTAGCGGGCGGCCGGCGTCTGCAATTCGAGCGGCAATGCGCCTTGCAGAGAGCGCGTTCCGTCCGGAAACCACGCGTCATCGAGATTGAGATTGAAGGCTGCGGGCATCATCCCTCTCCAAAAGGACGCCAACCAAGATAAGTCACTCCTGCTGCTCCTCGACGACCCAGACTTTGCGGAGCAGGGCGCCCGACAAGCACGGCTCGGCGCCGTTACGGATGACCACCGAGGACAAATCGTGCGAATCCTCGATCGGCAGCCAGACCTCAATGGGAATCTGAGAGGTGGGGATTAGCCTGTCCACCTGGAAGCCGGTACCCAGTTTGTTTACCAGTCCTGCTCCGATCACCTCGGCAAGCGGTCCGAGTTCCAAGACGACCCATTGCCGACCGGAGAACAGGTCCGACGTATCGAGCCGAATGCTTGCGCCGTAGATCCAAGAGACCTTTTCCGGCAAAATTGCTAATACCTCCTCTCCATCCTCAATGACGAAATGCGTCTCGCCGGCGAGCAGGACTCGCTCGGGCGTGAGCGGTACTTGGTTTATCATAAGATCGTCCCACTCGTGGATCGACGCGCCGGCCTTCGATCCCACCACCAACCGTTCGGCATGCAGCGTGAGCCGCTTGCTTTTGGTTTCGAGCGCCTTTTGCAGCGCCCAATTTACCATCCCCCAGTTGGAGTCGGATGGCGCCCTCAACTTGTTCTCAATTCGATCCATAACGCTGTAGACGCGCAGAAAATATTCAACGACGTCTTCATCTCTGGTCGGTACGTTCGACCAATCCGATTGACCATCGAGGCCGCGGACGGTGCATGCCGTCGCTCGATACGAGAAGAGCGGTTCGGCTCGGCCCATCAGGCTTGCCTGTAGTACCAAATCCTCTGCGGTACTCAGCGTCCAATCTTCCAGATCGATAAAGCGGATCAGCGCCGAGGAGGCCAACCAACAATGCGGCGCGAACGTCGCCCCGGCCTGCCCTCCGGCTCCGAGGCCGCCGTACGCCGGAACCATGCTGGCTATGTGGCGACGCTCGCGCGCCGTCGCGGCCTCGCCGACGGCAGGCTCTTCGACGGTCAGATAGCCGCTATAGGCATAGGCGCGCCCCGGCGCGCTCTGTTCGATTTCGTGCAGCAGCGCAGTGATGTGTCCTGATAACCAGAAATCGTCATCGTCCAACACCGCGAACAATTCGCCGCTAACCGCCTTGAGGCCCGTCGTCAGCGTCGCCGCGCGCCCGCCGCCTAGCCGGTCGACGACCTCGAAACTTTGGATACGCGTCCAGGGAGCGCTAGTGATCTCGGAGAGATCGATCGGCTTGTACCGCACGAAGATCACGCGGAAGCGGCCCGCAATCTGATTGTCGATCGAACGGATCGCCCTCGAAACAGTTGATATCGGGCGACCTCCGACTCGAACGATCACATCGATTAGCGGATCATTGGCCGGATCGGTCGGCTTTCCCGACCGCTCTCGCCATTCCTCAAAATATTGCACTGCGTTTTGGATGAAGACTTCGGCCGAGAATTTCTTCTCGAAGATTATCCTCGCCTCGCGGGCCCGTTCAGACGCGTTCCCAGGATCGTTGACGATCTCATCGACCAGCCCGTCGATCTGAGACGCGATCGTCGCCGCCGACCGGTACGGATTATAGTAAAGGACCGTGTCGCCAAAATGCTTGCGGAGCCACGGCATATCCGGACAAATCGCCACCGCGCCGACAGATGCGATTTCGAAGATCCGATTGGAAATGACATCGTCCAAAACATGATCCTTCGAAAGCACGACCAGCCCCGCTCCGAATGAGGCATAAACTCTCTGCACCGATTGGCCATCGAACGGTACGGAGCCGCAATAGCCTGAACGGTTGAGGTAATCCCAGGCCCCCTCGGGGCCATAGATACGCATGTACGGGCGGTTCGCCAGGACACGGAACAGCGGTCGCGCCCGCCGGTCCCAATTTGTGCCAAAGTAGCACACGCGGAGCGCGTTCAATTCAACCAGTTTTTCGACATCACAGCCGAGGGATTGGCGTTGCGGCGAATTGTAATAAAATCCGATACGCGATGGTTTACCGGTCCCGGCACATAACGCCCTCAGGAATTGATCGATGGTGTCCATAATGGTCAGGTACCCGTCATAAGTCGGCAGAGTTTGGCCGTAAAATTCGTAATCTAAAAGCAACGCACGCGGAGAATGAATGACACCGAAAGTCGGCACGTCGGTAGTTTTCGGCTGGAGCGGGTGGACTGCGAGAACGAAATCCAGGTTGCTCTCGATGATCTCATCGGAATTGGTGACATGGACTAGTTCCTGCCCGACGCGCTGTCCAGCAAGTCTGAGGGAATGGAATGCTTGGTTCTCCGCCTTCTCTTTCCATGGGTTTAAGAACCCGATGCGATACGATGAGGATGTCTTTTTCATCACTCAGTTGCAGATAATTCTAGATCGCTACCAAAATCACAGGACTCAATCCATGCTCGTCGCAAGGATCTATGGACGCGAATCAAACGCTTGAGCGCCCTATCGGCAGGCTTATACTCGACACGAGTGGGGTGGTGCAACCTAAGCCACGGCGAGGTTTAACCGGAGCACGGGGAGTCGCCGCATCAGAAACGACAGAAGCCACTCGGCACCAAGCCGGCAGATCATGTCTACTGGTCTGCAGGGGGCAGGTCGACTACGTGATAGTTGAGGGGAGCGAATGAAAAAGCCTCTGGCGACCATTACCTCTCTACTCGTGCTATCGGTGATTGCGCCAATCGGAATGGCGCAATCGCCTAGCGGTCGTGCGATGATTTCCGCAAATATGACGCTCTTCGTCGCTCCGCCGCCTACCGGATCCGACGGCGCAAACGACTGCACGAGCAGCGCTTCGCCATGTCAGACGATCCAGCGGGCGGTGGACGTCGCGGCGACAAAGGACTTCGGTGGTCATTCGATCATGGTTCATCTTGCCGATGGCACATATCATAATGGTGTAAGGCTTTCCGGAACTCTAGCGGGCCGCGCGACGGTTGGCGCCGCCGGAGCAGGCTTGTTGATCAGCGGGAATCTACAATCTCCGGCTTCCGTCGTCATCGCGGACACATCATCCAATCCTGCTGCTTTCATCGCGACCGATAATGCGTCCCTCGGGCTCCAGGGGATCACAATTACCAGCGCCCACGGATCCGCTGTCTTTCCCGAATCTCACGCCCGGATTGTCGTCTCCAAGGTCGTCTTTGGTGCCACGCATTTCGGCCATATGCATGCAGAGACGGGGGGAAGCGTAGCGGTTTTTGGCGACTATAGCATAACTGGTGGCGCACCTGCCCATATCGAGGCGGTGCTCGGTGGAAGAATTATTTATTTCGAGAGCCCGCACACGGTGACTTTGACTGGCACGCCTCATTTTTCCAGGGCGTTTGTCTCACTGGACCAGGGCTCTGTCGCTTATGTCCATCATGCTTTTGTGACGTTCCGTGGCGGGGCGACCGGGGCGCGGTACCTGATCAAGGGCAATTCCGTCCTGGAAACCGAAGGTGGCGGGCCCTCGTTCCTGCCAGGAGACTCCCCAGGAACCTTGCTCACCGGTGGCCAATACCAACCGGCTCTCTCCCCTACTCTCAACGGCGCGACGGGTTTGGGATCGGGTGGTTCACTGAAGCTCGTTTCCGGCTCCATCGATACTGACGGGACGATACAGTTGACGACTGGAACCGGGCCGAGCACAGCCGGTGCCTTCACCATCGATTTCGCCAGTCTGATGGGGTTACACAACGCCGTTTGTGTTTTCGCTGTTTCCGATGGTACCGGCCGCTGGCAAGCTGCAGCGACGGTTCACAATTCTGGTGCAAATAAAACGCTGGATCGGGGCGCATGGTCGAATGCTGGCGTAGTATTAGCCAACGGGGCTACTTATTATGTTAATTATATTTGTCGACCGATGTGAGAGAACGAATGCTACTTTAGCGTGGACGGCGGACAGGTGAGATTAGAGACCATGAAACCCCTCCAGTTTGCTGCTTCGCACAATCGCGCGCCTCACGCAGGCCATTTTTGAGGGAAACATGTCCGAGGTGCCTAGTTATTCCTTTGTAGCAACATCACGCAATGACGATCATGGGGGCGATGTACTACGGCGAACCCAAACATTCATCGCCCGCTTGGCAGAACAGTGCGAACGGCACCAGGTTCGGTCCGAGTTGGTCCTGGTCGAGTGGAACCCGCCGAGCACCCGCGCGTCTCTTGAAGATGTCCTCGGCTGGCCGGCGGGGAGCGAGTGGTTTTCAGCCCGGGTCGTGACCGTTCCCCCTGCCTTGCACCGCGAGTTCACATACTCCGAGCGGCTCGCGCTCTTTCAGATGATTGCAAAAAATGTCGGGATCCGGCGGGCATCAGGGAAATACGTGATCGCCACCAACATCGACATTATATTCAATGATAAACTATTCGAGACCTTGAGGGTGGGCGATTTTCGTGAGGGCGTAGTTTATAGATCAGACCGTTGGGATATTCCTAATGAAATTCAGTCAGAGCAAAATCTTGACGTTCTGCTGGATCGCGCGGGGCAAGAGGCGATCAGGCGCAATCGGAGGGATGGTACCTACGTCAAACGCGAGGGTCTTTTTGTAAACATTACGGAAACGCAATTCGACGATTTCTACCATAACCTCCGCACGAATCAATTGTGCAAACTACGGAGGACACTAGAAGAGAACGTGTCCTTATCGCATGATGCGGTCCTGTATCACCTTGATGAAATTATTGATGTGGAAATGCCACGTTTGAGGCGCAACTTTTTGATCCCATTGTTGCATGTGCATGCTTGCGGTGATTTCACGATGATGTCTCGGCGAGATTGGTTCGCCTTAAGAGGATACCCTGAATGGAATACCTTCTCATGGAATATCGACGCGATTATTCTGTATCAGGCTCACTATAACGGGTTGGAGATTGCAGAGCTAGAAGAAACATGCGTTCACTATCATATAGAGCACGATCACGGTTCCGGGTGGACTCCGGAGGGCGAGGGATCTTTGCGGGAACGGCTTGACGCGCTGGGCATACCATACATTTGGTACGGGCCATACATCGAGCTAATTTACGAATTGCAAGACAACGCGGAGGCCAAACTTGTTACGGTCTACAATAAGGTCGATTGGGGGCTCGACGCCCGCGAGGTCGAATGCCGGATGCTGGTCGAGCCGGACAGTTCGCCTCGCCCGCCCACGGCGGTCAATGAGGGCCAACTCGACGAGGACTTCCTGAAGGAGCTGATCCCCGTGACCCCGGGCATTCGCTTCGACGGCGGCGAGAGATGCGCTGATGGCGTCAAGATCGAATGGCGGGCCACCGAGGATGGCGAGGCCGAGTTGGCGGTCGATACCCTGCCGGCAATGTGGTCGTACGCCTTCTATTACGACCTGTTGCCGCTGGTGCAACGTTCCGGAGAATATTGGGTCAAGGTGCAACTCATCGTAGATCAGGGCGAGATTGCCGTGAGCGTTTTAAACCTCGATCGGTCGAACTTCCTGAGCCAAGTGCGCAGGGTGGCTGAGCCGCGGATGCAAGAGGTCTTGATTCGTATCAAGGATATTGGCGAGACGAGTCAGATCATATTCCGAAATATCACGCCGGATAATCAGCCTTCTTGCTTTAGGCTCCGGGGCGTTGAGCTATTGCGTGAGGACACTGACACGGATGGGACGACGGTCTCGGGCCCGGTGGAGGCCGCAGCCAAACGCGAGACGGTGCGACTAACCTTCGCGCTCCGGCAGACAGATGGCCCGGAGCACCCACCGGAACCAGCGCCGCCAGCACAGCTGGGGGCGGCATCAGAAGCTGCGTCGGCATTTGAGCCTGGAACAGCGCGGCTTTCCGAGATCAGGGCGAATGCGCCCGATGTGATCGTGCGGGTGCTGCGCAGCCAGCCGGAAAGGGCGGCCAACTCGGGCGCGGAGTGTCAGGCGATGATTATCCTGCCGTCGGCTGGCGGCTGGGATGCGGGAGCGGTTCTCGATCTCGGCGGCCCTAAGCGCGGCACGGACAGGGTCCGAATATACCTCCACGTTCTTGAGGGCGAGGCGGCTATTGGTCTGACGGCCCGCGCGACCGGCGAGATCCTGGCCGAGTCTTGCGAACGGGCGGGGCTGCCGCTAACGCAGATCGATTTGGACGTAAACGGAGCCGAAACCGCCGGAGCTCTCGTTATCCGCAACACGTCCCTATCCGGCCCCACCAAATTGCTGCTCCACCGGGTCGAGCTAAACGCGGCTGCCGGCCCATGAAGTGGCCAACGGGTGAGGGCCTAGCCCCCATACCCGATCCGGTAGAACGACGGGTGCGCGACCAACGAGAGAGGTTCCGTTGCCCTTTAGCTCCCTCTCGAGAACAGCTAACGTCTATAGCATGACGATGGCGAGCGCCGCCAGATGCGAGCCGGTGATGACCTCGCCGCGGCGCACGGCGGCGACGAGCGCCTCGTGGGTCAGCAATTCGACGACGGCGTCTTCTAGGTCGCCGGAGCATGGCTCTTGCCGCTTGACCGCCTGGCGGGCGCGAAATAGGTAGGCCGTGGCGATGCCCTGCGTCGCCGACACCGTGAACGCGCCGAGGCCTTCCCAGTGTTCGCTGACATAGCCGCTCTCTTCGAGCAGTTCCCGGCGGGCCGTGGCAAGGGGAGCGTCATCCCGTCGATGCGACCGGCGACCAGTTCGAGGCTTTCCCGACGCGGCCCGTGCCGGTATTGCCGCAGACAAACAATCGCGCCGGCCTCGGTTTCGGCGAAGATTACGACGAAATCGGCGAGCTTGATCTGCCAGTAATCGTCGACCAGCCGGCCGTCCGGCAGCGCGACCACTTCCACCGCCACCGAGATCTTGCCCGGCACCGAGAACACCTCGCGGCGTTCGACGACGCGCCACGGCCTAAATCCCGAGTGATCTAACCGTCCACCTATCATCAGGCTGTTCCGTTCCCATCGCCGGAAATGTTGAATGAGATCGTACCGAAAGCCTCAGCTCGCCGCCATCGCCCGCGTTTGCGGAACACCATTAATGGCGCGCCGGGCCACCTATCTGCTGTTGGCGCTGACCATTGGGGCCGGGCTTGGAGGTTTGGCGAGCTCGCGGTCCGCTGGGGCCGCCGAATATGCCTTCGATGTCGACGGCAGCGGTGCGCCGGACGCCGACCTCGAGCTCAGCCATTGCAAGCAGAAGCCCTCGGCTGTGTGCCTCGAGCTCAGCCATTGCAAGCAGAAGCCCTCGGCTGTGTGCCTCGAGCTTCAGTCGGCAAAATTCGGGACGAAGGAATTTTTCCTCACCGATAACGCCAAGGTCGCTGCCATCCATATCGGGCTGATCGGCCGCCAATTCGACGATGGTCCGTTGGCGGCGGCTTTTGTCTATTGGCTGACCGGGGCCGACGCTAGCGGCGCCTCCGGCCCCCTGGTCGGCCTGTCGGTGTTCGATTTGAACGGGCCTGGCCAGAAGGCGTGGGTTGCGCCACCGCGGGCGAATTCCGCTCAGCATTTCGAGGGCTATTCAGTCAACGACACGTACTTCGCGGTTTTGGCGGCCCCTGGCGGTAAGCGCTATCCGTTCCTGGCTCCGGGTCAGCGCTATCTGAACCTGCCGCATTGGGATTTTCTGTGTCTCTTTGACCCGACGAAGATTGCGCAACCCGACCCGGCCTGTGGAACGGGTTTCCGCAAAGTGAGCGCTACCTTCGCCAATGCCGATAAACTCTCCGGCTTCCGCCACAATGGCGGGTGGCTCGAAGACGTCGATGGCGATGGCTGGCAGGACATCAACCTGCCGTTCTTGCGCTACATCCTTGTGATTTCCGGCAGAACGGGCGAGCAGCTCGCCCTGCTCCCCATCCAGAGATCGCACAACATGCCAGGCAGGGCATGCCCGTCGAGTTCGATTCCGGGCGCTTTTATGGCAGCTTCACGCCGTTCACCGCATCGGATGGGAAGCACGACGTGCTGATTGCATCGGCGAACCCAGTCGGCACTTTCGAGGCGAACCTCGCAGCTCAGAACCGTCGCGACCGCCCGCTCCATTTCGCGGAGAACGTCACTGGCCGCTTCGATCGCCGCGGGCCAGAGGGCCTGTTCGCGCTCGGCGACGGCTTGCTGAACCCGCTCCGCCGCGCCCGCATAACCTTCGCGGACGATTGCGAGTTGCGTCTCTGCGTCGCCCATGCCGGCTACGATCTCGCCAAGGCGCTTTTCGGCGGCCACCAAATGGACTGGGGCAACCGGGCGGTCGCCTTGGCTGCCGGAATTTACCCAGTCGGCGATTTCGCTATTATGCGCCTCCCGCAACCGAGTGGTTTCAGCGCGAAGCTCGGCGGCCTCCTGCACGACGGCGGCCGAGCGAATTTCTTCTAATTTGCTGATCGGCTTTTGTGCGGTTTGGAGCCGCTGCTGAGCCTGGCCGAGGCCCTCTATAGCCTGCGCAAGACGTGCGGCTCCCGGTGATAAGGATAATTGTAGGGCTTCCTCTGCTTGCAGGTAAGCGGAGCCGGCTCCCCACGTTGCGCCGGGTGGCGGCGATGGGGTGAACCTGCCTGGTCTGATCGAGGCAGGGGGATGGTGTGCCAAGTAATTTGCCAATTGATGGGCACAGTTTCCGTCGCGTGGAAGTCCTGACAGGGACACCGCGACGGCGCCGTTGGAGCGTGGCGGAGAAGGTAGCGATTGTCGCGCAGAGCCAGGCGCCCGGTGCGCAGGCGAGCGAGATCGCGCTACGCTACGGGCTGCATCGCAACCAACTCTACGGCTGGCGGCGGGAGTTCGGATCGGGCGCGGTTGCCCATGCGATGGCCGAGGCCGGCATGCAAGGACCCGACTTCGTTCCGGTGGTGGCGGATGCCGGTTCTGGCGCGGTGGCGATCGAGATCGAGATCGGCAGCGCGATCGTGCGTGTCCGGGCGGGGGTCGATCTGGCCTTACTCGGCAAGGTGCTGCGGCTGTTGAAGGCGATAAAATGATCCCCGCCCTGTCCGGTACACCGCCGGCGGGGGTGCGCGTGCTGATCGCGACGCGCCCGGTCGACTTCCGTCGCGGCGCCGATGGCCTGGCGGCGACGGTGCAATCGGTGCTGCGGCAGGACCCGTTCAGCGGGACGATCTTCGTGTTCCGCTCGAAGCGGGCGGACCGGGTGAAGATGCTGGTCTATGACGGGACCGGCCTGGTGCTGATCTGGAAGAGGCTGGAGGGCGCCAAGTTCAAATGGCCGGCGATCAGCGACGGGGTGATGCGGCTGTCGGCGGCGCAATTGGCGGCGTTGTTCGAGGGGCTCGATTGGCGACGGGTGTACGCCCCAAGGATCAGACGGCCGCAGGTGGCCGGTTGAGCGCCCGCCACTGTCTTGATCAGAGGCCTGCGTCACGTTGACTCACCTTGAGGTTGAGGATCGCATAGCGCTGGCGACATGAGATAATTCCGGCCGTGACGACGCCCGACACCCTTCCCGACGATCTTACTGCGCTGCGCGCCCTGGTGCTGACGGCCTGGGCGGAGCGCGACGCCGAGCGGGCCGAGAAGGGGCGACTGATCGAAGAACGCGATCAGCTCGCCGGCCAGAACGACCGGCTGCGCCACCTGCTTCGCCAATTGCAGCGGATGCAGTTCGGCCAGCGCTCGGAAAAGCTCGATCCTGACCAGTTCAATCTGGGCTTGGAAGACCTCGAACAGGCGATCGCTGCCGGCGAAGCCGAACAGGAGAAGGCCGATCCGGCGCTGCGCCAAGCCCGTTCGGAGAAGCGGCGCGCCGGCCGCGGGGCGCTGCCGGAGCACCTGCCGCGGGTCGAAATCGTCATCGAACCGGAAGACACCGCCTGCCCGTGCTGCGGCGGCATGATGCATGTGATCGGCGAAGATCGCTCGCAGCGGCTCGACGTCATCCCCGCGCAATACCAGGTGATCGTCACCCGCCGGCCGAAATACGCCTGCCGCGCCTGCCAGGAAGCGGTGGTGCAGGCGCCGGCGCGGCTGATCGAAGGTGGCCTGCCGACCGAGCGGCTGGTCGCCCATGTCGTCGTGGCCAAGTACGCCGATCACTGCCCGCTCTATCGCCAGGCCCAGATCCTGGCTCGGCAAGGCATCGCGATCGATCGGGCGACACTGGCATTCTGGGCCGGCTACGCAGCAGCCGAGATCAAACCCGTGTGGCGGCTGATGCGCGCGGAACTGCTGTCCTCGACCAAGCTGTTCGTCGATGAGACGACGGCGCCGGTGCTCGACCCCGGACGGGGGCGCACCAAGAGGGGATACTTCTGGGTGCTCGCCCGCGACGACCGACCGTGGCAAGGCGGGGCGCCGCCGGCGGTGGTGTACAGCTATGCGCCGGGGCGCGGCGGCGATCACGCCGCGGCATTGCTGCAGGGCTATACCGGTGTGCTGCAAACCGACGGCTATGCCGCCTACCTCAATCTTGCTGATCCCAAGCGCGCCGGTTAGCGTCCTTGGTGGTGGTGGAAATTCGAGGGTGAGCGCGCGCCGGGCGCAATGCCCGATTACATGGAGCCCGGCGCGCGCGTGAGCGACGGGTGGTCACCGGGGAGGGTCGGCTAAGGTGGCGTTGTGACACCCATCCCAAGCCTACCGAGGACCCGATGACCGATGAGAGAATGGCGCTGGCCGAGCTGCTGCAGAAGAGCGGCGATGGCGATTTTCTGCGAGCCGTGGCGGAGGCGGTACTGCAAATTCTGATGGAAGCCGATGTCGAAGGCGTGATCGGCGCCGGGCGGCACGAACGCTCCGCCGAGCGGCTCAATTACCGCAATGGCTATCGCGAGCGCAGCCTCGACACCCGGCTCGGCTCGCTTCAGCTGAGGATCCCCAAGCTACGCCAGGGCTCGTATTTCCCGCCCTTTCTGGAGCCGCGCAAGACCGCCGAGAAGGCGCTGGTCACGGTGATCCAGGAGGCTTGGATCGGCGGCGTCTCGACCCGGCGGGTCGACGAGCTGGTCCAGGCGATGGGGCTGTCCGGTATTTCGAAGAGCCAGGTCTCCAAGCTGTGCAAGGACATTGATGAACGAGTCAACGCTTTCCTCGACCGGCCGATCGACGGCGAATGGCCGTATTTGTGGCTCGACGCCACCTACCTCAAAGTCCGCGACGGCGGCCGCATCGTCTCGGTCGCCGCGATAATCGCGGTGGCGGTCACGACCGAAGGCCGGCGCGAGATCATCGGCCTTGGCATCGGTCCTTCGGAGGCCGAGCCGTTCTGGTCGGCTTTCCTCAAGGGCCTGGTCAAACGCGGTCTCAAGGGCGTCAAGCTGGTGATCTCCGACGCTCATGACGGCCTGCGCCACGCGATCACTCGCGTGCTCGGAGCGACCTGGCAAAGGTGCCGCGTTCATTGGATGCGCAATGCCTTGGCGCACGTACCCAAAGGCCAGCACACCATGGTCGCCGCCGCGATCCGCCAGGCCTTTCTGCAAGCCGATGCCGAGGCCGCGCATCAGACCTGGCGCCATGTTGCCGATCAGCTGCGGCCGCGCTGGCCCAAGCTCGCCGCGCTGATGGACGACAGCGAGCACGATGTGCTGGCCTACATCACCTTCCCGGCCCAGCATCGCACCAAGCTGCATTCGACAAATCCGTTGGAGCGGCTGAATAAGGAAGTGAAACGGCGCGCTGATGTCGTCGGCATCTTCCCCAATGAGGCCAGCATCACTCGGCTGATCGGCGCCGTCCTGCTCGAGCAGAACGATGAGTGGCTACTCCAGTGCCGTTACATGCAGATCGAGGGAATGGCTGAGCTGACGCTGCCGCTAATCGACGCCGATCCGGCCAAACTTCCACCACTGGCCGCCTGACCGATGGCCACCTCAAACTCCGCTCCGATTTACACCTCCTTGACGGACACGACCGCGCGCCGGCGGGCCGGCCACGCTCGCGTTCTGTTGGGCACATTGGCGCCGGCAGTGGTTCGACCTTGCCAAATCGCCACCGGCGCCGATCGCCACCGAGGCCCTGAAGCGGATCGCCGAACTCTACCAGATCGAAGCCGAGATCCGCGGCAACAGCGCCGACGAGCGCCGGGCGGTGCGACAGCGGAAGACCAAGCCGCTCGCCGATGCGCTGAAGACCTGGCTCGAGAAGACGCTGGCCCAGGTTGCCGGCGGCTCATCGGTGGCCAACGCGATCCGCTATGCGCTCAACCGCTGGGACGGGCTGCTGCGGTTCCTCGATGACGGCCGCATCGAGATCAACTCCAACACCGTCGAGCGCGCAATGCGCCCGATTGCTCTGAACCGAAAAAACGCGTTATTCGCCGGCAGCGACCAAGGCGCGGAAAACTGGGCGATGCTGGCCTCGCTGATTGAGACCTGCAAGCTGCACAGCGTCAATCCGCAAGCCTATCTGACCGATGTCCTGACCAAGCTCGTCAACAACTGGCCCAATAGCCGGCTCGCCGAACTCACGCCTTGGGGCTGGGCTGCCGCACACTGATCCCGGCGGCGGCGGTCAACAAAACCGGCGCGTCAAGGGGTTCAGCTAGTGGCCACGGCTTATCGCTTACGCTTGCATCAACATGGCGACCATTGATCTCCCTCGCACTTCATGCGAAAGCGATAACACAACAATATAAATATATTACTAATTGCGAATTACGCACAGACGCCCGACACGCTTTTCTCCGAGCCGCCGTTGCGGCCCGAGCGAAGCGTCAGAATCCCTCTCGCCATCCACCACCCGCACCAGCGCCAGACGCGAGCAACTCCACTTTTTCCCGCGGCCTGCTGATGCTTGATGCCGTTCTCGTTTCGCCCGTATCCGCCTTGCCGCGATTACGAATACTTTGTCATCCGCCAAACCGTAGCTCGGCCTCGCGGACCCAGATGGACGGCGGTTATTGGGCGGGCTCTAGCACCGGCTCGGCGTCGTTCCGCCGGGCCTCGATCTCGGCCGCCTTTTTTTCGACCAGCTCGACCAGGTGATCGACGATGTCCGCGTTCTTCAGACGGTGATCGGTCAGGCCGCTGATATAGACTTGATGGGTGCCATTGCCGCCGCCGGTAAAGCCGATATCGGTCTCGCGCGCCTCGCCGGGACCGTTGACGACGCAGCCGATCACCGAAACGGTCAACGGCGTCGTGATATGGGCGAGCCGCTCCTCGAGCCGCTCGACCGTCTTGATCACCTCGAACTGCTGGCGCGCGCAGGACGGGCACGAGATCACCGTCACCCCGCGGCGGCGCAAATTCAGGGATTTGAGCATCTCGAAGCCGGCCTTGACCTCCTCGACTGGGTCGGCCGACAGCGAGACCCGGATCGTGTCGCCGATGCCCGACCACAGCAGCATGCCGAGCCCGATCGAGGATTTGACCGTGCCGCTGCGCAGACCGCCGGCTTCGGTAATTCCGAGATGGAGCGGATAGTCGCAGGCTTCGGCAAGCTGCTGATAGGCGGCGACGGCGAGAAACACGTCGGACGCCTTGCAGGAAATCTTGAATTCGAAGAAATCGTTGTCCTCGAGGATTTTGGCATGATTGAGCGCGCTCTCGACCATGGCCTCGGGGCAGGGTTCGCCGTATTGCTCGAGGAGATCGCGCTCGAGCGAGCCGGCGTTGACCCCGATCCGCATCGAGCAGCCATGATCCTTCGCCGCCTTGATCACCTCGCGGACGCGCGCGGACGAGCCGATATTGCCCGGATTGATGCGCAGGCAAGCGGCGCCGCTCTCCGCCGCCTCGATCGCGCGCTTGTAATGGAAATGGATGTCGGCGACGATCGGCACCGTCGCTTGGCGCACGATCTCCTTGAGCGCCAGCGCCGATTCCTGATCGGGGCACGAAACCCGGACGATGTCGGCGCCGGCGCGTTCGAGCGCCTGGACCTGCTGCGACCGTCGCCTTGACGTCGCTCGTCACGGTGTTGGTCATCGACTGCACCGTGATCGGCGCGTCGCCGCCGACCGGCACCTTGCCGACGTAGATCTTGCGGCAGCTGCGGCGGTGGATGTCACGATACGGCCTGACGCTCATCATCGACCTCGCTCGGGTGATCTCGCATAACTGGCTATAGATCGTTTCGGCGGCGCACAAAAGGCAGGGCGCGGTACTCAGCGGTCTCAATTGTGAGTCGTGTCCCCGCCGTCAGCACCTGGGGATCAAGCGCCACGTTGCGCACAGCGCCGGTCGGACCCAGAGACGGCGCCGGTTTGCCGTCGACCACGACGTCGAGCCCGCCGGCGTTGCCGGCCCGCATCGACAGGCCGCCTGGTCGGGCACCCGATAGGTCTCGCCGGGCTTCAGCACGCCGGTAAATAGCGACGGAGCGGTCGGCATCGCGCACCTGGATCCAGCTGTCGGCGGTGGCCCGCAAGACGATCCGCGCCGGCCCGTCGGCGGCGCCGTAGGTCTGCGGCGTCCCGCTCTCAGCTTCGAGCGCAGAGCCTGACGCCGCATCTGCGCTGGTGCTCGTGACTGTGCGGCACGGAGGCAGCAGCGGAAGCGGTCGCCGGGACGGCGGCGCGAGGCGCCGCCGGAATGCCGGGGGCGTTGTCGGCAGCAGGCGGAGGACGCCGCCTGGCAGCGCCGCCGGCGCTCGCCGGAGCAGGCATTGCCGGTGCCGGTACGGCTCGGCGTCGGACGCCAGCCTGCCAGTAGTTGTGCCGAGGTCGCCGCCGCGAGCCGGGCCGGCGTCGGAGCCAGCCTGCCGGTGGTCGTCGCCGGGTAGCTGGCCGCAGTCGGAGCCGGCGGCGCCGAAGCCGCAGGCTTTGGCGGTTTTGGCGGCAGCAGCGTTGCCGGCACTTCGGTGACCCGCTCCGGCCGAGAACGCTCCTCGGTCGACAAATAATACCATGTCCCGTATCCGCAGATCGCCAAGATCAGCGCCAGCAGCAGCATCGCGCGGCCCGGAACGCTGCGCTCGCCCAGCGGCATCGGGAACGAAAGATCCGGTTTTGCGTCGAGACCCGCGGCCTCGAGCCTAAAACGCCGCAGTATTTCTGCGCCGTCGAGCCCGAGATGATCGCCGTAGGCGCGCACGAAACCGACCGCGTAGGCCGGGCCAGGGAGACGATCGGGGCGTCCTTCCTCGAGCGCGGCCAAGTAGGCCGGCTTGATCCGAAGCGCCCCTGCAACGTCGCTGAGATCAAGGCCGAGCGCTTCGCGCTGCTGCCGCAGCGCATCACCCGCGGATCGCGGGCCCGCTGGGACCGGAACTTCGCCTTCGAGTCCGATCTCCGCGAGGGGGTCTTGATCCGCTGAAACAAAGCCATCGAACGGTTGCCCTGAGCCGCATCTTAACCAAAGACGCTTCGACTTGTCCAATCGGGCCATCGACCGCCCGACTCTTCACCCGCATCTCGCGAAATCCGATAGAGCCCATCCGCCGGGTAGCGGGACAGTTGTATCGATTGGACACCAGCGCATAATCGTCGGCGGTGGCGCTTAGCGTCCAGTTACAATGCGATTGCATGGTCGCGGGCATAGGCTTCGAGTTTTGGTCTCAGCGAATGGTCCGGCCTTGCGCCGATTTCGTCGACATACTCCGCGACCGCAGCGGCATCGAGGCTGCGGATCATTGTCTTGACCGGGCCGATTGCGGTCCCGGCCATCGACAATGTCCGGAAGCCGAGAGCGATCAGCACCATGGCCTCGATCGGGTTGCCCGCCATCTCGCCGCACATGCTGAGCGGCACCGCCGATGCGCACGTCTGCGCAACGACTTCGCGCAACAGCGCCAGCATCGGCGCGGACAGAGGATCGTAGCGATCGGCGAGCCGCGGATTGCCGCGATCGCAGGCAAACAGAAACTGGAGCAGGTCGTTGGTGCCGATCGACAGGAAATCGATCCGCCGGCACAGCGCCGGCAGCTGCCACAACAAGGCCGGCACTTCGAGCATGACACCGATCTTGACCGATGCGGGCAGCGCGCGGCCTTCGTCGGCGGCGCGGGCAAGCTCCATATCGAGCAGCGCGCGGGCCCGCTCGAGCTCGGGAATCTCGGCGATCATCGGAAACTTGACGAGCAGATTGCGTCCCTCGGCGGCGCGCACCAAGGCGCGCAGCTGCTCGCGCAGCATCGCCGGCCGGTCGAGCCCGATGCGGATCGCCCGCCAGCCCATCGCCGGATTGTCCTCGGGCGCATGCGGCAGATAAGGCAATAGCTTGTCGCCGCCGATATCCAGGGTGCGGAACACGACCGGCCGTCCGCCCGCCTGCTCGAACACACTGCGGTAAAATTCGGTCTGGTCCTCGACCGCGGGAAATGTGTCGCGCACCATGAACGGGATCTCGGTGCGAAACAGCCCGACACCTTCGGCCCCGGTTGCCGCCAATTGCGACATGTCGATCAGCAACCCCGCATTCAGCAGAAGCTTGATCCCGATCCCGTCGCGGGTGATCGCCGGGGCGGTGCGAAGACTGTCGTAGAGCGTCGCGCCGGCGGGTTCGCGCCTCGACCGCCGCCGCCGTCGATTGTTGAACGTCCTGCGCTCGGCCGGATCAGGATTTGAGCGTGATCGCCATCGACGTATGACGATGTCGCCGGTCTCGATCCGGCTCAGCTGCGCCGCTCGACCCGACCGACGACGGGAATGTCGAGAGCCCGCGCGACAATCGCGACATGCGCGGTCGGCGACCCCTCTTCGAGCACCAGACCGATGATCCGCCGATGGGCGTAGTCCAACAGTTCGGCCGGCCCCATCGCGCGGGCGACCAGAATGAACTCGGGCGGGAGCTCGGCCCACGCGGCATTCGGCGACCGTTTTGATAGATGCTGCTGCAGCCGGTTGGCGAGGTCGTCGAGATCGACCAGGCGCTCTCGTAGATAGGCGTCGCTCGCCTGCATCATGCGGGTACTGGTTTCGTCGCGGACCTTTTGCACCGCCGCCTCGGCGGTCAAGCCGCTCCGGATCGCATCGGCGATGCGCGCGATCCAGCCGCGGTCGGCGGCGAACATGCGATACGTTTCGAGAATGTCGCGGTGCTCGCCGGCGCCGAGCCCATGGCTCGCCACTACCAGTTCGTCGACCGACTCGCGCATCGCCGCAACCGCCCGCCGCAGGCGCTCGAGCTCGGCGGTGACATCCTCGGCGACGACCTGGCGGATCGCCAGCCGCGGCTCGTGCAGCACGGCCGGCCCGATTGCCAGCCCGGGATTGAGCCGAACGCCGACCAAGCCGGACGGGGAGCATCCCGCCGGCATGGCTCTGCGCGATTTCGATCGGGTTGACGAGCTCGCCGCTGGCCGCGAGCTCGGCCACGATCATGGCGATCGTCTGCAACACCTCGATCTCGTCCTCGGCATAATGCCGCGAAATCCGGTTCTGCACGACGAGCACGCCAAGGACCCGGCCGCCCCGCAGAATCGGAACGCCCATTAGCGAGTGATATATCTCTTCGCCGGTCTCGGGCCGGTAGGCGAAAGCCGGATGCGCCTGCGCATCCTCAAGCGCCAGGGGCCGCGCCGTCGCGGCGATCAGCCCGACAAGGCCCTCGCCGACGCGAAGCCTCGTGCGATGTACGGCTTCCGGTCGCAGACCCTCGGTAGCAAATAATTCGAGCACCTCCCCGGCGCGCATGATGTAGATCGAGCAGACCTCTGCGACCATCTCCGCGGCGATTATACGAACGATGCGTGTCGAGCCGGTCCTGCGAGTTGCCGGCGCTGGCCATAATGTCGCGGAGCCGGCGCAGCAGCCGGCGGGTTCCGCTGACGCTACCTGGAACCTCATTCATTCCGATGCGTTCCGCCGCCCGGATACAGGCTCCCCGGACAAAGGCGCCGGATGGCGAACGCGCTCGCTGCGGGCGGCGAGCACGGCTAGCGCCTGATTGATCAGTTCCTCCAGGATCTCGGCGCTGCTCTGTTCCCGCGTCACAAAACCCACGCTCTGCCCTGCCATTAGAGAGCCTGCTTCGACGTCGCCGTCGATAACGGCACGACGCAGGGCGCCGGCCCAAAAGTGCTCAATTTCCAATTGCGCGGCTTTCTGCGACAACTTACCCCGCGTAAACTGGTCGATGATCTCGCGCTGCACGACGAGAAAACGCTCGGTTCCAAGGTTTGCGAGCGCCCGGACCGGGATCACCGGGAAACGAGGATCGAGCTGAGGCGACGTGACGGCGTCTCGCGCCGCGGCGCGGATGAATGCTTGCTTGAAGCTCTGATGGGCGATCGATTCCTCGGCACAGACAAAGCGCGTGCCGAGCTGCACGCCAGCCGCGCCCATTTCGAGATAGGCCAGCATAGATTCGCCTCGTCCGATACCTCCGGCAACGAAAACCGGAGCATCGTCGAGATGCGGCAGAATCTCTTGCGCCAACACCCCGGTCGAAACCCGCCCGACATGTCCGCCAGCCTCGCTTCCCTCGATGATAATCGCATCGGCACCCATGCGTACAAGCTTGCGGGCGAAACCGAGTGCCGGCGCGAAGCAAAACACCCGTGCTCCGGTTTGCTTGATCCGGCTCATCGCCGCGCCACTCGGCAGGCCGCCTGCCAGCACGACATGGCCGACGCGATGGGCAGCGCAAATGTCGATGAGCTCGATCAGCCGCGGATGCAAAGTGATCAGATTGACCCCAAAGGGCCGTTCCGTCAGCGATCTGGTCGCCGCGATTTCGGCGGACAATAGTTCGGGCGACATTGAACCCGAGGCAATAACTCCGAAACCGCCGGCGTTGGATATGGCTGCGACCAGGTTGCGCTCTGACACCCATGTCATCGCACCGCCCATAATGGCGCATTTGCAGCCGAGCACAGCTGTACCGCGAGCCCACAACCGGTCGAGTTCGGCCCGGAATTGGTCGCACCCGGAAACTCCCCGGGTTGCCGCGCGCTCGCCGCCTGCCGGAACCTCCGCCGCGGCGATTTCCTCGATCATCCTTCGGCGTCGAGCCCGTAGGCCGTGTGCAGCGCCCGCAAGGCAAGCTCGGTGTATTCGGCGGCAATCAAGACGCTGACTTTGATTTCCGATGTCGAGATCACTTGAATATTGATCCCCTTCTCAAACAGCGTCTGAAACATCTGCTTGGCGACGCCGGCATGGCTGCGCATGCCAACGCCGATCACCGAGATCTTGACCACGTTCGAATCCGGCTTCAATGCCGCGAAGCCGAGCAGGGCTTGCCTTTCTTCCAACACCGATACAGCCCGGTCGAGATCAGCTCGCGCCACCGTAAATGTCAGGTCGGCGCGACCATCCTCCGAGACATTCTGCACGATCATGTCGACATTGATCGCGTTGTCGGCGAGCGGGCCGAAGATGGCGGCCGCTACGCCCGGGCGATCCGCCACTTTCTGCACAGTGATCTTGGCTTCGTCCCGGCTATACGCGATGCCGCTCACTACCCGCTCTTCCACGATCTCGTCCTCGTCGACAACGAGGGTTCCGGGGGTATCGGTAAAGCTCGATAAAACCTGAACCCGTACCCGATGGTTCATCGCCAATTCGACCGAGCGCGTCTGCAATACCTTGGCTCCCTGCGAAGCCATCTCTAACATTTCTTCGTAGGTTATCCTACTGAGCTTGCGGGCTTTCGCAACGATCCGCGGATCGCTGGTATAGACCCCGTCGACATCGGTGAAGATGTCGCAGCGATCGGCTTTGAGCGCCGCCGCGAGCGCAACGGCCGAAGTGTCTGAGCCGCCTCGGCCAAGGGTCGTAATCCGCCCCCGCAAATCGATCCCCTGAAATCCCGCCACGACAGCGGCTTGGCCCCCGGCCAACCGGCGGCTGATTTCGGTCACGTCGACCGCCTCGATCCGAGCCTTGCCGTGGACCCCGTCGGTACGGATCGGGATCTGCCATCCGAGCCACGAGCGTGCATCTATCCCGAGATTCTGCAGCGCGAGCGCCAGCAGTCCAGCGGTGACCTGCTCGCCGGAGGAAACCACGACGTCAAACTCGCGGGCGTCGTGCAGGTGGCTGGTCTCGCGGGTCCAGTCGACCAGCTGGTTGGTCACCCCGGCCATCGCCGAGACGACGACGGCGACCTGGTGCCCGGCGCCGATCTCTCGTTCAACGCGCCGGGCAACGATTTTTATTCGCTCTGTATCGGCGAGCGATGTGCCGCCGAATTTTTGCACGAGGCGCGCCATGTACTTTTGAACACCATCCGAGCAGTTGCCGGGTTGCAAGCCTCACCACATACTCCTTTCTCGGTGATCAGGCCATCCGGCCGAAGAATCAGGGGAAGGATAGAGCCGTGCCCGCTGGCGGCGCCACCGTCGACGATGAAGAGATCCGGCGCTTTGCCGCGCAGGCCGATGCCTGGTGGGACTCCGAGAGCGGTTTCCGCGCACTGCACCGCCTCAATCCGCCGCGGCTCGACTTTATCCGCTCCCGGCTGCTGAAGCATTTCCAGCGCGATTCCCCACCTGTTGCGGCCGTTCACCGGACTGACCTTGCTCGACATCGGGTGTGGCGGGGGCCTCGCGGCTGAGCCGATGGCGCGTCTCGGATTTAACGTGACCGCGATCGATGCGGGGGCCGAAGCAATCGCTGCAGCGCAGGCGCACGCACACATGGCTGGTCTCGAAGTTGGCTACCGGGTCGCAACCGCCGAGTTGATTGCCAATGCCGGCGAGCGTTTCGATGCGGTATTGGCGCTCGAGGTCATCGAGCATGTCAGCGATCCCGAAGTCTTTTGCCGATACCTTGGCTTGCTGGTCACGCCGGGAGGGGCTGCGATCGCCTCCACCCTGAACCGTACCGCTCGATCCTTCGCGTTGGCGATCGTCGGCGCCGAATATCTACTCAGTTGGCTGCCGCGCGGCACTCATGATTGGCGGAAGTTTCTGCGCCCTTCGGAGCTGATCCTCGGCCTGCGCCGCAATCATCTCCTCGCTACCGAGATCGCCGGGCTCAGCTACGATCCACGTGCCGGCAAATGGGTTCTGTCGCGGGACATTGAGGTCAACTACCTCGTCATGGCGGTGCGGCGGTGATGTTCCGCCCGCGTCTTCAACTGTCGCTCGGCGGGAGCCAGGGGATTTGGCCAAAGCTGATCCCCTCGTCGGCCAGTTCGCGCGACTCGGTGTCGTTCGCCTCACCATAGATGCCGTGAGGTTCGGTCTCGCCGTAGTGAATGCGCCGCGCCTCTTCGGCAAAATGGTCGCCGACGTAGTCGCAGTGGGTTTCGATCCGTCGACGCATCTCAATCAGCGCGCTGCGCAGCTGGGCCAACGCCGCTGCTGGTGGCATTCCCTCACGCGAGCGGCCGACCCTAGGCGCCATTACCGCCTTTTCGACCGAGGAGTCACCACAATGAGGACAGGCGATCCCGCCGGCCGCTTGCTGTGCTTCAAACCCGGCGCCGTCACGAAACCACCCCTCGAACTCATGGTCCCTAGAACAGCGCAACGTGTACAAAATCATAAAGCCGGCCTCCTGACCGACTAATTTACGTCTACGGCTCCGCTATAGCAATTCTCTGACGATAATGATGAAGAATGTCCCAATTTCAAGGTCCCCCGCGGCGCCTTCGCCTTGGGTCGAGCGATGGGCGCCACTGATCAGACCGGGTGGGTTAGTGCTCGACCTGGCAGCCGGTACCGGCCGCCATGTGCGGCTGCTGCTAGACTGCGGCTTTGCTGTCCGCGCGGTCGACTGCGACGCTTCGGCTTTGCTCCCTTTGGTCGGACCGAGCTGCGAAATCATCGAGACCGACCTCGAAAGCGGTGCAGACTGGCCGCTCGGCGGTAGCTACGACGGGATCGTTGTTACCAACTACCTTCATCGGCCGCTGCTGCCGGCGATCGGGCAAGCGCTCGCCCCTGGCGGGGTCGTGATCTACGAAACTTTTGCCGTCGGCAACGAGAGGTTTGGGCGGGCGCAAAATCCCGATTTCCTGTTACGGCCAGGCGAGTTGTTCTCAGCCTTTGCTGCGTTGACGATAGTTGCTTTCGAACAAGGCCTGGTAACCGAGCCGCGGCCCGCCGTCATCCAACGCATCGCCGCCGTCGCCGGCCCGCTGGATCGGGTACCGAAAATCCCTGTTTGACGATTACCGGGGCTTACAACTTCAGCTTCAAGCGAGGAAATCCGCGGTCGCGCGCTACTCGGCCGCCAGAGGACGCCCGGCACGATACGGGCGCGCAAAAGGCCGGTCGTGGCCGAGCGACGGCACCATGCGCCTAGCCTCTGCAATTCGCGCAACCTCGATGCGCTCGATGATGATGTCCACACCTTGCCCGCCATCAGCCAGCACCTCGCCCCACGGATCGACGATCAGCGAGTGGCCGTAGGTGTGCCTGCCCTCCGCGTGCTCGCCCCACTGCGCGGAAGCGAAGACAAAGCATCCATTCTCGATCGCCCGTGCACGCAACAGCACGTGCCAGTGCGCTTTTCCGGTCGGCACCGTGAATGCGGACGGGATGGCCAGAAACTCTGCGCCGGCTTGTGCCAGCGTGCGATAGAGCTGTGGAAAGCGGAGATCATAGCATACCGTCATCCCGAGCACGCCCCACGGCGTCTCGGCCAGCACCACTTCGCCGCCTGGCCGGAACGCATTGCTTTCGCGGTAGCTTTCACCGCCGGCAAGGTCGACGTCGAACATATGGATCTTGTCGTAGCGCGCGACTATCGCGCCGCTCGCGTCGATTAGATACGACCTGTTGGCGAGCCGCCGCTCGCCGCTCGGTATTCCTGGCTCGCGCGAGATGTCGACGGCGATCGAACCGATCAGCAGCCAAACTCCGGTCTCTCTCGCGACAGCCTGCAGCGCTACCAGCACGGGATGGTTGGCCTCGTCGCGCGCCTTCTCGCGTCGGAGTTTCCCGACCGGCTCCATCAGCCCGGTATTCTCAGGCGTAAGGACAAAATCCGCGCCGCGGTCACGCGCACGGCGAACCAAATCCGAAACCGTCCGGATATTGGGCTCGTAGTCGCGTGCGGCAGTAAATTGAACACAGGCAGCAGTAAAGACGCCGCTCATTCTAGAATTCCCAACTTGGGGTCGAGTTCCCCGGCGCGGTCGAGCGCCGCGAGGTCATCGTAGCCGCCGATGTGCTCGCCGTTGATAAAAATCTGCGGCACCGTGCTGCGCCCTTGAGCGCGCCGGATCATCTCGTCTCGTCTCGCTGGCTCTTCCGCGATGTCGATATCGACATATGCTACCCCTTTGCGTTGCAGCAAGGCGCGAGCACGCGAGCAATAAGGGCAGAACATCGTCGTGTAAAGCTCGACCTCAGCCATCGTCCTCGCCTCTCCCCGTGTCATCCGGGAACCGCCGATTATGCGCCGGTCCGCAGCGCTCGCGCCAGGGTCAGCACTCCGACAAACTCGGCTCCGCCGCGCTTCAGCACGCGCGCGCATTCATCGGCCGTGGCGCCGGTCGTCATCACGTCGTCTACGATAACGACCCGCTTCCCCGCAACGCTGCGATCCCGGCGCAGGGCGATGGCGCCGCGCACGTTGTTCTCGCGCGCCGTCGCGCCCAAATGACCTTGTGACCGCGTTCGACGGCGACGAACCAACCAGTCAGCCGCGACGGGCGGCCCTCCGGCTGCGTGTATTGCGTGCGCCAACAGGGCAGCTTGGTTGTAGCGCCGCTGGAGGAGCCGCGTCCAATGCAGCGGCACCGGTACGGCGAGGTCGGCGCCGAGGAGGACTTCGCCGCCGGCGCGGAGCATCCAGCGCCCGAAGGCGTTCGCCACGTGGGTGTGGTCCGCATGTTTCAGCCCGAGAACGAGGCTGCGACTGTTCTTATCGTAACGCAGCACCGCGCGAGCCCGGTCCCAGGCTCGCTGCGCACGGGCGCAGTCACCGCACACAGCGTCCTCGCCCATCGGATGCGGAAACGGCAAGCCGCAGCCGATGCACCATGGCGGTGTGAAAAAGGTAATCCCGCCCCAGCACTTCCCGCACAGCGCATCAGGCTCTTCGACGGTCTCCCCGCAAGCAAGACAGCGCGGCGGCAGCAGGATGTCGACGAACCCGCGACCGATCCGCCGCAATTGGGTAAATGTTGCCGCCGCCGTCATCGGCACGCATCATCAAAGCACATTCGCGTTCGTCAACCCCCATCTGCAGAAAGGCCTCGGATGGCCGCTGGAGAGATCGGATTCACAATGCTGTTCGATCGCCGCGCCTGGCGGCTGCACCGCGAGCGTGCGGCACGTTGCGGGTGCGTTGACTTTCTACATGTCGAGGTCGCCGATCGGATCGTCGATCGCCTGGACGCCGTTGGCCGCCAATTCCGCACCGTTCTCGATCTCGGCGCGCACCATGGCGCGCTCTCGCGGGCGCTCGCCCATCGACCGGGGATCGAGCGTATCGTCGCCGTCGAACCCGCTATCGTCCTGATGGCACAGACTTCGGCCATCCCAATCGCCGCCGACCCGGAACTGCTCCCCTTTCATGACGCCAGCTTTGATCTTGCGGTCAGCGCCCTTGCCCTCCATTGGGTCGCAGACCTCCCCGGCACGCTGATCCAACTGCGCCGAACCCTGAAGCCCGACGGGTTATTCGTCGGGGCGATGCTCGGCGGCGCTACCCTGACAGAGTTGCGGACGGCGCTGATCGAGGCCGAGCTGATCGAAGAAGGTGGCGCCAGCCCGCGAGTGTCGCCCACCGCCGACCTCCGCGATACCGCCGCCTTATTGCAGCGCGCCGGCTTTGCGATGCCGGTCGCCGATGCCGATACGATCACCGTCACCTACCCCGATGCTCTGGCGCTGATGCATGACCTGCGCGCGATGGGAGAGACAAATGCGCTGTCGGCGCGCCGGCGCACCTCGCTGCGCCGCAGCACTCTCGCTCGTGCGGTAGCGCTCTACGGAGAGCGGTTCGGCCTCCCCGGCAGCCGCATCCCCGCCAGTTTCGAGATTCTATTCCTGACCGGCTGGGCGCCCGACGCGAGCCAGCCGCAGCCGCTGCGGCCGGGTAGCGCCGCGCACCGCCTCGCCGACGCGCTCGGCACCGTCGAAATTTTGACCGGCGACCCCGCCATGCCGGCAGATAGACGGGACCGAAGAGGCCGCCAACAGTCAAAGTAGATCGCGCAACATCGCGATCAGCGGCTTGTCGGCGGGCGGCATCGGGTAGTCGACGAGCCGGGCCGGGCGCACCCAGGCGAGGCGCTGCCCCTCGCGCGCCAGCGGGATCCCGGACCATTTGCGGCAGACATAGAGCGGCATCAGCAGGTGGAAGTCGGGATAGGCGTGCGAGGCGAAGGTGAAGGGAGCGAGGCAGCTCGCGGCGACGTCGATGCCGAGTTCCTCGCGAAGCTCGCGGATCAGCGCCGCCTCCGGCGTCTCGCCTGGGTCGACCTTGCCGCCGGGAAACTCCCACAGCCCCGCCATCGGCTTGCCTTCGGGGCGCTGGGCCAGCAGAACGCGGCCGTCGGCGTCGACCAGCACCACCGCGGCGACCAGGACGAGGGGAGCCGCCGGCTCAGCTGCGGTAGCTGCCATTGATGTCGATATAGCCGTGGGTCAGATCGCAGGTCCACACCGTTGCCGCGCCGCGGCCGATCCCGAGATCGACGGCGATTTCGATCTCGCGGCCCTTCATGTGCTCGGCGACCGGCGCCTCGTCATAGCCGGGCACCGGCCCGCCATGGGCGGCGATCTGGATCCCGCCGACCGAGATCGACAACAGGTCGCGATCGGCCTTCTCGCCGGCCTTGCCGACAGCCATGACGATGCGGCCCCAATTGGCGTCGCCGGCGGCGATCGCGGTCTTGACCAGCGGCGAATTGCCGATCGTTAGCCCGATCCGCCGCGCCGCCCGGTCGCTCTCCGCCCCCGTGACCTCGATCGTGACGAATTTCTGGGCGCCCTCGCCGTCGCGAGCGATCTGCTGGGCGAGGTCGATCATCACCGCCTCGAGCGCGCTTCGGAACCCAGCGAGCCGCGGGTCATCGGGGTTGGCGACGGGGTCATGACGCGCCTGGCCGGTCGCGCACAGCAGCACCGTGTCGCTGGTCGAGGTGTCGCCGTCGACGGTCATCGAGTTGAACGACCGCGTATTCGCCGCGACCAATAGCGGTTGCAGCACCTGATGCGGCAAGCTCGCGTCGGTGAAGAGGTAGGCGAGCATCGTCGCCATGTCCGGTGCGATCATGCCCGAGCCCTTGCAGAAGCCGTTGATCCGCACCGCAACGCCGTCGATCGTCGCGGTCGCGGTGGCCCCTTTCGGAAAGGTGTCGGTGGTCATGATCGCGCGCGCCGCCGGCTGCCAGGCCGCGGCATCAAGCAGACCGGCGGCGCTCGGCAAGGCGGCGCTGATGCGGTCGGCCGGCGGCGGCTCGCCGATGACGCCGGTCGAGGCGATGTACACCTCGTGCGGGTCGCAAGCGAACAGCCTTGCGGCGGTGGCCGCGGTGGTCTCGACCACCTGCCGCCCGGCGCGTCCGGTAAAGACGTTGGCGTTGCCCGGAATTGACGACGATCGCGCGCACCTTGCCGCGCGGCAGGCATTCGCGGCACCAAATCACCGGCTGGCCTGGCATCGTCGATTGGGTGAACACGCCGGCGACGGTGCTGCCCGGCGCCAGCTCGACCAGCATCAGATCGTTGCGCCCGGTGTAACGGATGCCGGCGGCGAAAGCGGCGAGCCGCACCCCTGAAATCGGCAGCAGCGCCGGAAAACCGGCTGGCGCCAACGGGGAAACAGCAGCGGCGGTCATTCTTCTCCTTATGGGAACTGTACAAACGGGGCCTGGGCAAATTGGGCCTGGACAAAGCTATTTGGCCGGGGGAAGCGGTTTGCCGTCGAGCCCGAAGGTCTCGATCTTAGCGGCCTCGCGCAGCTCCTTCAGCTTCGCCTGGATTATATCCCGCGCCAATAGCCGGCTTATTTGCTCGCGCGCTTCTGCGAAACTTGGCGGCTTTTTGACCCGGTGGTCCTCGACCAGGATCACATGCCAGCCGAACTCGGTCTTGACCGGTGTTTCGGTATATTTGCCCACCGGCAGCGCGAATGCCGCTGCGGTGAATGCAGGAACCATGTCGTCGCGGCCAAAATAGCCGAGATCGCCGCCGGAGGCGGCGCCCGGGTCGGTGGAGTCTTTCTTGGCGAGGGTGGCGAAATCAGCCCCTTTGTCGAGCTGGGCGATGATCGACTTTGCTTCGGCCTCGGTCTTTACCAGGATGTGGCGGGCGTGCACCTCCTCGCGCGCCGGCTTTTCCTCGAGGAACTTCTGATAGCGCGCCTTGAGCTGGTCCTCGCTCTCCGCCCCCTTGATCAACTGCTCGACATAAGCCTGCTGAATCAGGCGGTCCTCGTAGAGCTTCAGCCGGCGCTGCACCGCCGGATCCTGGTCGAGATGCTCCTTGCGCCCGGCCTCGGCAACCAGCGCCCCATCGACGAGCCGGTCCAGCAAAATCGGGTAGATCTGCTTGAGAGGCAGCTTTTGCGCCTGCTGCGGCAGGCTCTGTTGCGCAGCTTCGACGTCGGAAAGGCGGAGTTCGGTCCCGTCGACCCGAGCGACGACCGGATTCCCCGCTGGCGGCCCACCCGGCGTTACCGGATTCAGCGCCGGAGGCGCCACCGACGGATCGGCCGCACCCACCGGACCGGCAGCAAGCCCGGCGCCGAGCGCTACGAGAAGCGCTGCGACGAGCGAAAAACGGCACGGCATCACGATCCCCTTGTACAGGTCGAGAGTAGCGGTCTTTACGCAGCTCGAAGCGTCCATCAATGCATATCGTCGGCGCGCGAACAAGCGAGGTAATGGGCCCGCTCCTGCGAGCATCTCCGGGCGCGCCGGCCCTGTCGAATTGACAGGTTCGGCCGGTCAGCCTATCTCTGCAGTGGTCGCCGTGCGAACACGTCCCACTTCTTCCAACCGTTTCCCGAGGGTTCCATGCTTGGCGCCTTAGCCCGGCGGCTGTTTGGCTCCGCCAACGACCGCTACGTCAAAAGCCTGGGGCCGATCGTCTCCGCCATCAACGAGATCGAGCCGCAGCTCGAGGCGATGTCGGATGACGAGCTGCGCGCGCAGACCGCGCGGTTCAAGCGGCAGCTTGCCGACGGCGCCGAGCTCGACGATGTCCTGGTCGAGGCCTTTGCCACCGTGCGCGAGGCCGCCAAACGCACGCTCGGCCAGCGCCATTTCGACGTGCAGCTGATGGGCGGCGTCGTGCTGCATCGCGGGATGATCGCCGAAATGAAGACCGGCGAGGGCAAGACCCTGGTCTCGACCCTCCCGGTCTACCTTAACGCGCTGACCGGCAATGGTGTGCACGTCGTGACCGTCAACGATTATCTCGCCCGCCGCGATGCCGAATGGATGGGTCAGATCTATCGCTTTCTCGGTCTGAGGGTCGGCTGCATCGTCCACGATCTCGACGACATGCAGCGCCAGCAGGCCTACTTGGCTGACGTCACCTATGGCACCAATAACGAGCTCGGCTTCGACTACCTGCGCGACAATATGAAGTTCCGGCTCGAGGACATGGTCCAACGGCCGTTTCATTACGCGATCGTCGACGAGGTCGACTCGATCCTGATCGACGAGGCGCGCACGCCGTTGATCATTTCCGGCCCGACAGAGGACAATTCCGAACTCTACATCCGCGTGGACAAGCTGATCCCGGCGCTCGAACCCGATGATTACGAGAAGGACGAAAAGCAGCGCACCGTCACCTTGACCGAATCCGGCGTCGAAAAGATCGAGACGATGCTGCGCGACACTGCGTTGATGGCGACGGGCTCGCTCTACGATATTCACAATGTAGGGCTGGTCCATCACGCCAATCAGGCGTTGCGCGCGCATAAGTTGTTTGCCCGCGACACCGATTACATCGTCAAAGACGACAAGATCATCATCATCGACGAGTTCACCGGCCGGATGATGGAGGGTAGGCGGTACTCCGAAGGGCTGCATCAGGCGCTCGAAGCCAAGGAGCGGGTCACGGTCCAGAACGAGAACCAGACGCTCGCCTCGATCACCTTTCAGAATTACTTCCGCCTCTATCCGAAGCTCGCCGGCATGACCGGCACGGCGATGACCGAATCGCAAGAGTTCGGCGATATCTATAAGCTCGAGGTCATCGAGATCCCGACTAACGAGCCGGTGCGCCGCGGCGATACCGATGACGAGGTCTATCGCAGCACGCGCGAAAAATACGATGCGATCGTGCAGCACGTGCTGGAGTGCCGCGAGCGCCAGCAACCGGTGCTGGTCGGCACCGTCAGCATCGAAAAATCCGAGGCGCTGGCCGCGCAATTCAAAAAGCACAAAATCCCGCACAACGTGCTGAACGCCCGCTATCACGAACAGGAGGCCCACATCATCGCTCAGGCCGGCCGGCCCGGGGCGGTGACGATCGCCACCAACATGGCGGGCCGCGGCACCGACATCCAGCTCGGCGGCAATCTCGAAATGCGGCTGCAGACCGAGCTGGCAACGATCGACGATTCGAACAAGTGCGAGGCCCGGGGCGCCGCCATCCGGCAGGAGATCGAGACGGCGCACGAGGAAGTCGTGCAAGCCGGCGGGCTGTTCGTCGTCGGCAGCGAGCGACACGAGAGCCGGCGGATCGACAATCAGCTGCGCGGCCGCTCCGGCCGGCAGGGCGATCCGGGCGCCTCCAAATTCTTTGTTTCGCTCGAAGACGATCTGATGCGGATCTTCGGGTCCGAGCGGATGGATTCGATGCTCCAGCGTCTCGGCCTCAAAGACGGCGAGGCGATCATTCACCCGTGGGTCAACAAGGCGCTCGCCAAGGCGCAGCAAAAGGTCGAAGCGCGCAATTACGACATCCGCAAGCAGCTGCTCAAATTTGACGATGTCATGAATGATCAGCGCAAGGTGATCTATGAGCAGCGGCGCGAAATCATGAACGCGCGCGATGTCGCGGCCACGGTCGCCGATATGCGCAACGAGACGATCGAGGAGGCGGTTCGGGTGGCGATCCCGGAAAACGCGCTCCCCGAGCAATGGGACATCGTCGGGCTCCACGCCGAATGTTTGCGTCTGCTGGCAGTCGATCTGCCGCTGGCGGAATGGGCCAAAGAGGAGGGAATCACCGGCGACGAGGTGACCGGGCGGGTTGCCGCCGCCGCCGACCGCAGAATGGCGGAGAAAACGGCGAATTACGGGCCGGAGCTGATGCGCATGGCGGAAAAGAGCCTGCTGCTGCAGCTCCTGGACCAGATCTGGAAAGACCACCTGCTGTCGCTCGACCATCTGCGGCAGGGGATCAATTTGCGCGCCTACGCCCAGCGTGATCCGTTGAACGAATACAAGCGCGAGGCGTTCGAGCTGTTTGAGGGTATGCTGGTCAGCCTGCGCCAGCATGTCACCTCGGTGCTCTCGCATATCGAGCTTCGCACGCAGCAGCCGGCTTTTGCCGATGCGACGGCCGAGCCCGAGGAGGCGATGGCCGGGGAGATGCTCGGCACCGGCACCGCCGGGCGGCCGGTCGTAGCGCGCTCCCGCCCTCAGCGGCGGCCGGGCTTGGTAAACGGCGGCGACCAAGACCGGGGCGAGCCGCGGCGGCTGGCCGGTTCCCGCGCGCCCTGGGCAGGAACACCGCGTAATGCCTCTTGTCCTTGCGGCTCGGGTAGGAAATTCAAGCACTGCCATGGCCGCGTCTGAGCGGCGGGGCAGCTCGACAAGCGCTAAGCGCTTTGCTATAGAGCGCGTCCCGCGGCGGGTGCATAGCTCAGTTGGTAGAGCAGCTGACTCTTAATCAGCGGGCCGTAGGTTCGAGTCCTACTGCACCCACCATAAATTTCAAATAGATAGACCTCATCCCAAAAGGTCTTGGACGGCCTAGGTATCCCCAAGGTATCGCGCGGAGCGATTTGGGCGTTTCGTCTCGCCCCGGAACGGCCGACAAGAGGTCCGGTGATCACGCTCGCTACGCACCAGGCCACGAACAGCCAGGCCCAGCTCATTTGAACAGTAACCCTCCGGTGATGGCCGCCTTGCATAGCGGCTGTGATTTGGGTTGGTAAGCACCGGTGCAAGCGACGGTGTTTGCACTGGTGCAAGAGACGGTGCGATGGCGAGATTTGAGGTCATCACCGGCCCGGAACGGCGACGTCGCTGGAGCGACGAGCAGAAGCGGGCGATTGTTGCCGAGAGCTTCGCGCCGGGCGCGGTAGTCACGGAAGTCGCGCGCCGCGCCGATATTGGCACCGGCCAGATTTATCGCTGGCGCCAGGAGATCGGGGTTGGCGATGGTTTCGCTCAGGTTCTGATTGCCCCAGTCGGGGATGGTGCCGGGTGTGCTGCGGTGCCGGCGATCGAGATCGAGTTTACGGGGATAGCTCGGGTGCGCATCCCGGCTTCGATCCCGCCGGAGTTGGCGGCGGCCGTGGTCAAGGCGCTATCGGAGCGATGATCCCGGTCCCCTCGGGGGTGCGGGTGTGGCTGGCGGTCGGCCATACCGACATGCGGCGCGGGATGAACAGCCTGGCGACTCCAAGTCCAGGAAGGTTTGAAGCGCGATCCGCATGCCGGCGATCTCTATGTGTTCCGCGGCAAGCGCGGTCACCTGATCAAAATTCTCTGGCACGACGGGATTGGCATGTCGCTCTACGCCAAGCGGCTGGAGCGTGGCCGCTTCATCTGGCCGTCGCCGGCCGACGGGACGGTCGCGATCACCTCGGCGCAGCTGGCCTACATGCTCGACGGCATTGACTGGCGCAACCCGGTTCGGACCTGGCGGCCGGAGGCGGCCGGGTGAAGCTGCTGCGTCGTTTTGACTCACCCTGAGGTTGAGAAGAGGTCAGGGCTCGGCGCCATGCGACAATCGGGTTGTGACGCCGCCCGAAACCTTGCCCGACGAGATTGCCGCGCTGCAGGCGGCACTGGCCGCCGAACGCACGGCGCGCCAGCAGGCCGAGGCGCGCGCCTCCGGCGCCGAGGCGATGGTCGCCCATCTCAAGCTGCTGATCGCCAAGATGAAGCGCGAGCGGTTCGGACAATCCTCCGAGCGCGGCCGCAAGCTGCTCGACCAGCTGGAATTGCAGCTCGAGGAGCTGGAGGCGAGTGCGGCCGAGGACGAGATCGCCGCCAAGACGGCCGAGCCCGTCGCCACCACGGTGCGCGGCTTCAGCCCGCAGGAAGCCGGTGCGGGCGCCGTTGCCGGCGCATCTGCCGCGCGAGCGCGTCGTGGTCCCGGCGCCGATCGTCTGCCCGTGCTGCGGCGGCAAGCTAGCCAAGCTCGGCGAGGACGATCACCGAGACGCTGGAGGTCGTGCCGCGGCAGTGGAAGGTGATCCAGACCGTGCGCGAGAAGTTCACCTGCCGGTCATGCGAGAAGATCACTCAGCCGCCGGCGCCGTTCCATGTCATTGCCCGGGCGCGGGCCGGGGCGAGCCTGTTGGCGATGATCCTTTACGCCAAGTTCGGCGAGCATCAGCCGCTTAACCGGCAGAGCGAAATCTATGCCCGCGAAGGCATCGACCTCGACGTCTCGACCTTGGCCGATTGGGTCGGCGCCTGCGCGGCCGTGCCTGAGCGCCGCTCACCGAGCTGATCCGCCGCCACGTGTTTCGCCGCCGAGCGCGTCCATGGCGACGACACGACGGTGCCGGTGCTGGCCAAGGGCAAGACCGTCACCGGCCGATTATGGACCTATGTCCGCGACGACCGGCCGTTCGCCGGGCCCGACCCGCCGGCGGCGGTGTTCTTCTACTCGCGCAACCGCGCCGGCGAGCATCCCGCGCCGGCATCTCGCCGGCTATGCCGGGATCCTCCAGGCCGATGCCTATGCCGGGTTCGGCGAGCTCTACGACGGCAAGCGCAAACCGGGCCCGATCACCGAGGCGGCGTGCTGGAGCCATGGCCGGCGCCACTTCTTCGAGCTGGCCGATCTGCGCAAGGCGCCGCTGGCGATCGAGGCGGTCCGGCGCATCGATGAGATCTTCGCCATCGAGCGCAGGATCAACGGCCTGTCGGCCGGCGACCGTCTGGCGGCTCGCCAGCGTGACAGCAAGCCGGTGGTCGCCGAGCTCGAAACATGGATGCGCGCCGAACGCGCCCGGCTGTCGCGACACGCCGAGACCGCCAAGGCGATCGATTACATGCTGACGCGCTGGCCGGCCTTCACCCGCTTCCTCGACGACGGCCGCATCTGCCTCACCAACAATGCCGCCGAGCGCGCGCTTGCGCGGCATTGCCGCTGGGGCGCCGAGCGTGGCTGTTCGCCGGCTCCGATCGCGGCGGCGAGCGCGCCGCGGCGATGTACACCCTGATCGCCACGGCCAAGCTCAACGACATCGATCCGCAGGCCTGGCTCGCCGACGTGCTGCGCCGCATCGCCGATCACCCCGCCTCCCGACTCGACGAACTGCTGCCCTGGCATTGGAAAAAACCCGAGCATCAAGCCGCCGCTGCTTGAGGTGGGAGGGTTACGCCGGATCGCCGACCGTTCCACTTCTCGCTCGTGCGGATAGAGCGGGAGGACACCATGCATCGTGATCCCAAACAGTGGGCTTACGTTCGTCGTCTAATCTTGGAGGAGGGCGCGTCACGCCGAGGCGTGTCACGGAAAACAGGTCTTAGCAGGAGAACCGTTCGCAAAATGCTTGCGTACCCGCGGCCGCCTAGCAGGGCCACCCCGCTGAACGATGCGACGGAAAAACTCCTCGACGCGGCCCGCTTTCTGGCTACCCTGCGCCGCTCCATCGACCCAACCGCATACCGACGCCGGGCGTTGTATCAGTGGGGCCGTACGCGCGACCTCGTCTTGAAGCTGGACCGGCCACGAGGTGCTGCGTTGCTTCGCGAGACGGCGGAAGTGATCAACGGCGCCACTAACGCGACCGAGCTGAATTCTGGCAGGTTGCCGTCTACCAGCCTGGCGGCGGGCACGCGTTCAAATCGGCCAGGCGGTACACGTGCGAGAGGTGGGACTGTCCGCGAGTGGTTGGACCGTTTGCTGCGCGGAGAAATGCGTATTACAGACCTGGGAGATCTCGACAGAATTGAGGGACTGCCGCTCCTTATAGGACGGATCAACAACGGGACACTTCGCCAACGGAAAAAAGCGGCCGCTGTCGTGGCAGATAGGCGAGGGATACCAATCCGGATAATCGCCACATCTCTCTCCATGAGCCGTGTCTCCGTCCGAAAATATGTGCGCGTGTTCGCCGTTGGTGGTGTCGAGGCCCTATTCGCGAGCAGTAGAAGGATTGGCGGACGGCGGGCTGAGAACGAGCAGGTACGAAAGGATGTCTTCACCCTTCTTCACGAACCACCCTCTGCGATCGGCATCAACCGAACCACCTGGCGAATGGCTGACTTGACCCAGGTCTTGCGTGAGAGGGGTACACCCGTCTGCGCCCAAGTAGTGCGCGAGATCACCCGATCCGCTGGATGGCGCTGGCGAAAGGCTCGGAAGGTCTTGACGTCAACCGATCCCGAATACCGGGAAAAAGTGCACCACATCCGGAGCATCCTCGCCGAACTTCACGAAACTGAGGCGTTCTTCTCCATCGATGAGTTCGGCCCTTTCTCCATTCGTGCTCAAGGCGGCAGAGCATTGGTGGGTCCCGGTGAAATGCCCACTGTGCCACAGTATCAAAAATCGAAAGGCAGCCTCATCATGACCGCCGCGCTTGAACTCTCGCAAAATCAGATCACCCACTTCTACAGTCCACGCAAAGATACAGGAGAGATGCTTCGCCTGCTCGCCAGACTTATCCACGAGTACAAGCAAAAGAGCCGGATTGGACTTGCTTCGGAAAGGTGGGGAGTTCCCTGTGAGCTATGAGGAACTCGATGACGCAGCAACGACGGTTTACGAAGGAATTTGCAGAGGAAGCGCTCCGCCTTGTGCAAAGCAGCGGGCGGATGCAGCGCGAGATCGCCGGTGATCTTGGGATTGGTCTATCGACGCTGGTCCGCTGGATCGAGCGGAGCCGGGATCGGCATGCTGTCGACCCTTCGGCAGCGGAGGGCGATGTCACGGCGGAGCTGAAGCGGCTGCGCCGTGAGAACGAGATTCTTCGCCAGGAACGGGACATCCTGAAGAAGGCCACCGCTTTTTTCGCCCGGGAGGGAAGTCGATGAGGTTCGCGCTCATTGATGGGGCGAAAGCGGAATTCCCCGTCCACCGCCTATGCCGCGTGCTTGGTGTTAGCCAAAGCGGCTATTTCGCCTGGAGGAGCCGGCCAGCCTGCCGCCGCCAACGTGACGACATGGTGCTGCTGGCACATGTCCGGTCGGCCTTTGCCCTGTCGAACAGCACCTATGGCAGTCCCCGAATGACGCGGGAACTGCGGGATAGCGGCCTCACGGTCGGTCGCCGCCGGATAGCCCGGCTGATGCGCGACAACGGCCTGCGGGCGCGGCAGAAGCGGCGGTTCAAGCGGACCACGGACAGCCATCACGCTTGGCCGGTTGCGCCAAACCCGCTTGATCAGGACTTCGCAGCATCAGGGCCCGACAAGAAGTGGGGTGCCGACATCTCCTACGTGTGGACCCGCGAAGGCTGGTTGTATCTTGCCATTGTCATCGACCTGTTCGCACGCCGGATCGTCGGCTGGACAACAGGCGACCGGCTGCATCGGGACCTGGCTCTCGCCGCTCTGGGCAAAGCCCTGACCATGCGCCGTCCGGCAGCAGGGCTGATCCACCATTCGGATCGTGGCAGTCAATATTGCTCGATCGACTATCAGGCCGAACTCCGCAAGCACGGCATCCTGATCTCGATGTCCGGTAAGGGGAATTGCTACGACAACGCCATGGTGGAGACGTTCTTTAAGACACTGAAATCCGAGCTCGTCTGGCGGACTGTCTTCTACACCCGCCAAGAAGCCGACCAAGCCATTGGCCGCTACATCGACGGGTTCTACAATCCCGTCCGGCGCCATTCCGCCCTCGGCTTCACAAGCCCGGCTCAGTTCGAAAAAATGGACGCCGATTGAACCAATCCCTCTCCACTAAGCCCGCTCTGCCTCGGCGGCCGGCAGACGCTCGCAAACCTCTGGGTTCAGCCGCTGCCGGAAGCCCGCCGCAAAGACGAGATCGAGGCTCAGGAATGCCGTCGCGCCTGCGCCGAGCATACCACCACAACGATCGTTAAAGCGCAGGAATATTTCCGATCCGGAGCATGGGTCCGTAGCATGGGAGCAATGACGCCATGGGAATTATTAGAGTTGGCTCCCCAAAAATCGGGCCGACAATTCGTTACCTCTTTGTCCCGATCATTATCATGACATCTGTCGGGGTTCCGGATTGGACGTTTGTTGATTCATCTCTAGTTCCCTCAAATTGGGGCGCATCTAGAGCTTTTACCAGCGCATCCTTTGCGGCCAACGCTGCCGGGTTGAAAACCTTTACTACCGTTCCATTGAGGGCAACCGATCCAACACTGTGCCTTCCAGGTAGATTGGTCGCTATTCCTGAGCTATAGCAGTCTTTCCATTGCCATCCAGCGGCGGCAAGCGCATCGGCGGTGTCAATGGCAAGGTCTATAGGCTCCGGACCTACCGCCGACATTACAAACGTTGTTCCGCCAAATGACTTAAGATCGCTAGCTATCTTAGCTTTTACTTTGGCAGTCAATCGTCGAGGCGCTTTATATTTTTCTAACGCTAATGCCGCCTGTTGGGCGCGATTATTTGCTTCTGCCGCTCGTTCGTTTGCCTTGGCGGCTTCTAAATGAAGCCGCGCCATTTCCTCGTCGTGGCGGCGATCAGTGGCGGCTTGTTCTTTGCTAACCAGCTCGTCTTTGCGTTCACCATAGCGATGCGAGACAACCTCACTTACACCCAGGAACAAGAGCGCAATAATTCCAGCCCAAAAGAAGATATTACCCCACAAGCCAGCGCCTGCGGCGGAGTTCCATCCAGGTACCCAAGTCACGATACGGCCTATCTACTGACTGTTAGCACACCTGGGTTGACAAGGAAGCCACATGAAATGGCGCCAAGCAATCGCGTGTTATTCTGGACCTCCTCGATCGCTGACGAAAAGGGATCCGCTCTTGTTGTTGGTCGTTGGGAAGGCGCGAGTTTAGCGGAATTTCCTATAGAGATTCCCTATAGGAGATTTCGCGGAACTCGCAGAGGTCCGGTGTTAAAGTCGCCGGCGATGCGCATCAGCTCGCTTTTAGGGTCGATCGAGGACCTCCACCGGAAGCTGCGGGCCCAGCGCGGTGGTCGAAGATCCCGCTGCCACCGAGCACGAGAAGGCCAACGCGCAAGCCGTGACAACCCGTCGGCAGCATCGGCTCACAGAGGCGGGGTCACCCGCAGGATTGGACGGACAACGTGACGTGACCCCCGTTTTTCATCCAGTCGGAACGAGAGTCCGGGGTTGATTTGAGCCTTCTGTGTCCTGGGTGGCAAGAGGCCGGGGCGCGGAGCCCCCGCGAAGCGCAGCGTCCCGGCCGGCCTCGCCGCGGAGGGTGCTGGCGTAGCCCGAGGCGTCATCCAGCCGAGCTTGGAGTGCGGCCGTTCGTCGTTGTAATCGCACCGCCATGCCTCCAGCACGGCGCGGGCGTGCGGTAGCGATCGGAACAGCGTCTCGTTCAACAACTCGTCGCGCAGCTTGCCATTGAAGCTTTCGATGAACCCATTCTGCTGCGGTTTGCCGGGCGCGATGTAGTGCCGGAAGGCGAATTGCGATTTGCCCGGCGACCTATACCGACGCCACTTGCAAGAGCTGTGGCGCCTGCACCCGGCTGCGTGATGCCGTGATCGGCTTTCCGGCCCATGGCACCTGGCGGCAGGTCGAGGCGGCCACTGCTCCCCGCGACGTGCCCATCGGCGACAGCTGGGCCTTCCGCGACCACCGCACGATGGCCGAGGTCATCGCCCAAGAGGCAGCAGTAGCCTGACGCCTTCACCCTCCGGATCTGCGGGTCTGGAGGGTCGAGGCGTCAGAAACAATTCCGCTCCGAAGAGATTTTCAAGATGATGACAAGACCCCGCTTGGCCCGACTTCAACAGTGCCTCAGAAAAAGCGACATCAATGCAATGGGTTACGCCAGCGATTTTCGCTGTTAGCACTACAGCCGTGGCGGCGGGGTGGTGATTTTAGGCGGCGCGTTCGTGCAGATTAGGCGGTAGGGCGATGCCGGCGGCCTGGAAGACGCTGCCGGCCTGGCCGGCGACGGCGGTTCGGGTGGTGATACGCTTGCCGTCCTTGTCGATCGTGGCTTCCTGCAGGCGATCGAGATCGCGCCGCAGTTCGGCCCCTTCGACGACAAGGCCGTGGCTTTTGCAGAGATCGGCCAGCTCCTTCTGCAGCATCAGGGCGAGGAACGAGCAGAACACGTGGCCGCGAATGGCGGCGTCTGAGGAATGATAGATCGGGCGGGTCCTGAGGATCGCCTTGGCGCGGCGGAACAGGTCTTCGACCTGCAAGAGATCGCGGTAGCGCAACACCGCCTGCAGCGGCGTGACCCGAGCGTTGGTGCGTAGCACGAAGAGGCCGTCGTAGCGTGCTTCGTCGGCGAGCTTGCCGGGATCGATCTCGAAGGCCGGGCCGGGCTTGCCGTTCCCATCGGCGTCCGGCGCAGATAGCGGCGGTAGGCGGAATTGCCGATCAGCGCCTTGTCACCGCGTGCGAGCTGCTTGGCGAGCCCGGCAATGATGGCCTGCCGCTCGGTGCGCTCGCGATCGGCTTCGGCCTCATTGCGGCACAGGATATAGCGCGCCGCCCCGACCTTGACTTCCTTTACAAAGAGCTGGGTTTCGCCGCGCACGCGCTCGACCAACAGCGGCGTCAGCGGCTGTTCGTCGTCGAGAACGAGGCGGCGGATGACGGTGCTGCTGCGCTCGCGAGCACCGAGAATGTATTCGAACTTGCGCTCCTCCAGCGCTGCGATCGTCGCGGCGGAGATCATGCCACGGTCGGCGACGACGCAGACCCGGCCGATATGGAAGCGCTCGCGCAGACGGTCGATCACCGGCAACAGCACCGTCACATCGGCGGTGTTGCCGGGCAGCATCTCGGTGCAAATCGGCCGGCCCTCGCCGTCGATGACGACGGCCAGGATCATCTGCTTCAGGTCCGGCCGATGGTCCTTCGAGTGGCCGTGAGCCCCCAGGCTTTCGCCGCCTGCGCCACAAAACGCCAGACTGGTCGTGTCCATGAAGACCAGCGAGAGATCGCTGAACAGCTCGCGGCGACGCTCGAACAGGCGCTCCTCGATCAGGTCCTTGATGCAGCGCGGGGCCAACCTGCCTGGCGGCAGCAGGTGCCATCTCCTCGCCGAGCCAAGCCATCGCGCGGTAGAGGTGGTGCAGCTGCAGCCCGTCGACCCCGGCGATGCGGTAGTCGGCCATCCATTTTGTCGCAGCTGCGGTCCGAGCCCGGCACCAACAGCCGGTGCAAAACGCTGGCAAAAACGGCGCGCTCGACGGCGAACTCGAAACCGCGGCCTTGCAGGAGTTCGCCCAATACCCCGGCAATGCCGAGCCGCTCCCAGATCCGCCCGAACAGCAACGGCCCACCAATGCGCCTGCAGGCAACCCGGCCCGCCTCCATATCGGACAGGATCACGGCGCGATCGCAATGCCGCACCAGCGAGGCGGCCAGACGATCCAGTTCCCCGCTCGCCAGCAGCACGTCCTTGCGGCCGAGCGCGCGGATGATCCGCTGACGCACCCGACCGCCCTCCCGCTCGTTCTCGACGAGATAGAGATAGCGATGGCCTCGCGCTGTCTTCTCGCGGACAAACATCGCCGCGTTGTTCGAGGATTCGCCGAGAATATCAAGAAAACCCGACGACTTTACTGAAAATGTTCCACTACACTATTGGCTAAATGTGAAAACTCGCTGACGAAAATAAAACAAATCAATCAGTTATTAAACCCCGTCCCTCACTTACTGTTCAAGTTGGGCTTGGCTGCGTGCCCGGCGGGGTTTTGCGTTTGGGCCCAAACTACTTACCGTCGATTTGAGGTGACGCGTCGTGCGCAGGGAACGTCTGGGATGCGCCAAGGAGCGGCAGCTCGCCGTGATGGCAGCGTAAGGCCGGGTTTGCCCCGTTGCGGACCTTGCCTTGGTGCGATCATAAAGTAGGCGTGGGATTGCGATCGATCTGTCGCCGAGACGAGTCAGGGTTGTTGGGTTGCGCCGAGACTTGGTAGTGGGATTGACACCATGAAGCATCTTGTGGTGACCGTTCACGGAATCCGCACATTCGGGGGGTGGCAAGAGCGACTAGAAGCTCTCCTAACTCAGGATCGATCAAACCAATCAGGTACGCAAGTTGTCAACTACAGGTATGGCTACTTCTCAGTACTCGCCTTTTTAATACCGCCTCTGCGTTTGTTGGTCGTACGCCGCTTTAGACGCTTTTTTTGGCCGAGTGCAATAACCAAAAATGGGATCGGATTGACTTAGTCGGGCATAGCTTTGGCACCCATATTATCAGTTGGGGAGTGTATAGGATACCTCCTAGTGCCCGGCCCAACATTAACACTATAATCTTAGCCGGTAGTGTTCTTAAGAGTACTTTTCCGTGGCAAAATTTGCTAGGTCGTGGTTTGACCCGCCTTGTCAACGATTGTGGTACTAACGATAATGTTTTACTTTTAAATCAGTTAGTAGTGCTTGGCACAGGAATGGCAGGACGTCTCGGCTTTCAAGGAGGCACGGGCCGAAATTTTCGTAATCGGTTTTTCCCATTTGCTCACGGCGGATATTTTGAAAATCCTGATGGGCAACAATCAGACGAATTTATGAAAAATTATTGGCTTCCAGTATTAATGACAGACGAAGACCTAACGCCCGCAGATTTTAGGACAGGAAATGTCATAAGCGGAATATGGATCACGATATTAAATAATGCAGAACCGATAAAGCGCTGCTCTACGTCGCCCCGTTCATTGCTCTCACCCTCTGGATTAATAGTCTGCGGTTGGATGCGGTAACCCAGGCTAATGGGGCCTTATCGTCCGAATCGCGGTTGCTAGCCGGGTTGTCGGAGTTGCAAACCGATGCGGGAAACAGCCGCATCGGTATTCTGCTCGCTCTCGCAGGCCTGCCGAACTCGGCACACGGTAAAGTTCGTCCCTATGTAGCGGAGACCGATGCGGCACTTTATAAAGCACTGGTGCGGCGCGACCAGGTCGCAGAAATGACTGGGACCGGCTTCGCCTGCTTCGACAGCGGCAACCCCCGCATCATCGTAGGGACACCGACGCAAGCAGTCACCATCTGGGAAGTGGCGAAAAGGCGCGCCACGGCGGTATTACAGCTCGATCAAGATTTGGATTCCGCCGCGTGTTCCCACGATGGCAATTGGATCGTCACCGGCGGTGGTGTTGATGGCGGACTCTGGCTCTGGGATTTACAGTCGGGCAAGCTTGTTAAACGGTTACCCGACCAGCTTGGTCGGGTGCGCGCTGTCGCTTTTAGCCCGGACGATAAGCTGTTCGCCACCCTATCGTCGATCAATAATCTGGTGATGGACAAGGACAAGAATACCTACGTGTGGGTCGCCACAAATATCTGGTCGCTTCCCAATGGCGATTTGGTTCAAGCTTTAGAACAGCCGCGCGCCGATGAACCAAATTTTGCTCTTGCGCACAACCTCCAATTCGACCAACAGGGGCAGCGTCTTTTGACGGTTTCGCCGGATGGCTATGCACGACTGTATTCTGTAAAAGATGGCCATTTGATTCGCAGCTTTGGAAGTGGCGGCGACCTGTCTGATGGAGGTTTCGGTCCGGACGACGCCACGGTTTTTCTCCTCAAAAACTCCTTATGGACCCCACCTTTGGACTCTTTTGCAGAGGCTTTCGACACCGAAACGGGCAGACGCCTAGGTATACTACAACATCTCGGGCCCAATGCGTGGTTACTACGCCTTCATCCACTAAAGACTTTTGTCTTCACTGCTGGCAGCGACGGCATTCTGCGTGGCTGGAATACCCGAACTTACCAACAGATTGGAACCATAAAGTATGGCGTGGAGATCACCGCGCTCTCGTTCAGCCCGGGTTTAGGCAAAGACATTGTGATAGGCGATGGTCAAGGCAGGATCGCGGTTTACCCCGGTAAACTCGACGGATCCACGCTTACCTGGGGCGCCTCATCAAGAATTGATGTTTTGCACGCAGCCGACGTTGGTAATGTTTCGGTGAGTCCAGACGGTAAGTACATCCTGTCTGCTGGAGGCGGAACCGTTTCCATTTCCCTGGCGAATGGAGATCCATTGACACTATTGCGTAGGATGAAGGGTAACGCACCTTTCCAGTACTACGCTTTGTCGCGGGACGGAGGCGTTGTGCTGACCGTGACACAGGACGACGCCGCACAACTATGGTCGATCGCCAGTGGAAAGGTGATAGGGGGCTTCGATGAAGTCGCGATCAAAGAAACGGAACCCATGTACACAGCCTTCAGTGACCTCGACACTACACATCGCCGCGTACTGCTCGGGTTTCTGGAGACCACGTCCTGGGCCCCGGATATTGATCGGACCGAGCAAGAGATTAAAGCCAACCGCATTAAGGCAACCCGTACCGTGTCGGTTTGGGATTTTTCTGGGAAGCGGCTTGCGGCATTGACCGAGGATGCCGAGGCGGTCCGGGCTGCGGTGTTCGCCGATAATGGCAATATGGTCATCTCACTCGGAGACAAGGGCCGGGTCTGGCTGTGGGATCTCACGACCGATCAGCCGATTTCGCTCACCCAATCGGTTGCAGCAATGGATGTCGCCAGGCGATCGGGTTTGCTGGCCACCGCGCATCAGGACGGTGTCGTGCGCTTATGGGATATACGTTCCCAGCAATTGTTGAGAGAGCTAGATGCCCGCAAGATAGCGTCCCCGGGAAATGTTTGCACAAGCATTGAGCGGGACGCACGGAACTACGTCAATGGGTACAGTACGGACGGCCTGGTGACGAAAGTCCGTTTCAGTCGTGACGAGCAAAAGCTTGCCCTCGGGTTTCGCGATGGCGCCGTGTGCGTGTTGAATGTCGCATCCTTGTCGGCCGTTGTAGCGATACCGGGCGTCTCGGCGTTCTCGCAATTATTCGATTTTAGTCCGGACGGCGCCGAGGTCCTGGTAAGTCATGGCCCGGGTGATCAGCCGGAAAATCGTCCTTTGACTATTTGGAATGCCGACACCGGAGCGCTGATCAAACATGTCGAGGTAACGCCGCCGACAAAGCAATCATCTCTAAGCGGCCAGCCTTGGGAGCTTGCACAAAGCCCCGACGGCGCAATTATCACGGCTGTCAAGGATGGCGACCAGATACAAGTATGGGACGTGCGTCGCCTCGCCTTCAAAATGCAACTCCCCTTTCGAGTGACCACGGACGGCTCGTTTGGGAATAAATCTGTCTTGTTTCTCCCGGATAGTTCCGGAATTGTCTTTGTGACGCCAGAGGGAACTCTTGAAATTCATCGAATATTCACGTCAATCGAGAAGGAGGTGGAGTTTGCCGAGCAGCAAGCCATTAGCCCGATGACTGCGGACGAAAAGCTTCGGTTTAGATTAGAATCACGGAAATGATCTCTTTCTCTGTTGTGCCTCCCAGGATTACGTTCCCGGGCCCAATTTCCGCGTTGTTCGGTCCTCTCCGGCAATGAGAGCTACGGGCCTATCGCGCCCCGAAGTCGGGTTGGCAGTAATGACGCTGAGGGTCGAACCTCCCCGTTCCGTGGCCAGGCGCGGGAAGGTCCGCCATCGGCGCTCATCGCCCGTTGGCGTTAGTTCCTTAGTTCCGGCAAAGGTCCGCTGATTGAACAGACAGCGGTCGTTCAGCCTGGGAGTAATCTTCATCCCCCCTTCCGGCCTTGCTGAGGCTAACTAGATCGAGCTAGGGGGCCCGAAGGCCAGCGGCGCGACGACAGTAGGCAGCGGATATGCCGAAGCGCCAGCGATCATCTAAAGGGTTCAGCCTCCGGCGTGATGGTGATCGCTGTGCTCGTGATGACGTGGCATGCCGGTCACGTGCACATGTGCGTGCGCTAACGCGGCGTGGTCGTGCTGGGCATAATGCTGGCGCAGGAGATCGCGGCCGTAATCGTTGCCATTTGGCGTGCGCACGACGGTATGGATGTGGTCGCGCGACGGCTTGTCGTTGTCGTAGACGATGCCCGACTGGTGGTCGAACTCGACGAGGATTATCGGCGAGAGGATCCGGTAATAGAACGGGCTATGGTCGTCGACCGGGCCGATCCAGGCGAAATGAGTTGCGTCTAGATGGCGCTTCACCTCGGCCCAGCGAACCTCGGCATGGCCCGGCCGAATGCGCCCGGTATAGACGCCGAGCAATGCTTCGAGGCGCTCGCGGCCTTCACGCGGTAGGTCAGTATAGCGGATGCCGGCCGGCTCGATGCGGCGGTTGTCCCGGAATGCGGCGGTTAACAGCTCACCCGGCAGGTCGTGGCCTATCGTCGCCTGCTGCCGCTCGCCATCCGACAAGGCATCCATCAGCGCGAAGCCGGCTTCCTCCTCCGCGGCGAAGACCCGCGTTCCCTTGTATTTGCCAAAGTGCGCCAAGACCGGCTCCGACCCCATGAAGGTCGGCGTCACGACAAGCTGGTCGCCGAGCACAAAGCCGTTGAGGTTGAGGTGGTGGCCGTCGATCTGGAAGCCCCACGGCTCATCCGCCGACGGCGTGCCGAAGATACTGACCCAATAGAACCACTCGCTGTATTCCTCGGGCTTGCCGGTGATTTCGAGCGCGTGCTCGTTAAGCCGCATGACGTCGCGGGCGAGTTGGTAGCCGGCGGCGCTGAGGCTTTCACGCATTAGGCCGAGCGCGGCTTCGCGCTGGTCGTGGCCGAGATTGGCCAGGCAGACGCCGTGGCGCATCAGCCAAGGGTGAATGTTGGACCATTGCCGCCAGGCGTCATCGCCAATCGCGAACCCCGCCGCCGGCTGACGCTGCGGCGCGGGAAGGCTGGCGAGAAAGGCACCCGCCGCGGCGACGAGCGGCGCCAGCGAAACGCCGGTCTTGCCGGTCGTGAAGATCCCCGGCGCGATCGTGCCGTCCGGGCCAGTGCCGATGCCGTGAAACGGCTCCGCGAGCCCCGCTCTGGCGCGGTCGAGCATCGGCTGCATGCGCGGCGGCAATTCGAACGGTCGGATCGCTGGCGTTGGCGGCCGCTGCCGCAACCCGAAATGAGCACTCTCTCCCGCCATAACCGACCTCCTTTGGACCTTGGTACCGTATAGCGGCGCCACCCGCATCAACAAGGGGGCGCCAACAGTTGCTCTCGGTCGCCTGCTCCCGGCCTGAAGCCAACGGCGACGGCGAGAAACGCATGATCCCGGCAGCCCGAGATGGCGGGCCGAGTGGTGGCCATCCAGCCGACCATCGCCTCAATCGCGCTCAGAGCCTGACCCAAGAGCTCTCACCGCCGATCGTCAACAGCGGCGAACCCAACGAGGTGAAACACGTACTTACCGATGTCGACGCCAATGACCAGCGGTGATGGCATGTTGGATTCGACCCGGGGCTTCTGCTTCTCCTGTTCAACGCTGCTAGCCGTCAAAGGCTAGCCCAGCTGGGAAGCAGCCGGTCCATCCCATTAGCGGACGACGGTGGTTCCCTTTCAAGAATTGGATCCGCCGTATTGAGACGGAAACGACCCCTCCACGACAAGTTCGCGCACGCGCTGCATTCGTCCGTACATGAGCGCGAGATAATCTGCCATCGCGGGTCGGCCGTACGAGGAAGCGTGACCTCCCCGGATGTCCGCGCCACCAGTCGGGCACATGTCGCCGGATTGGAACGGCATAAGATGGAATAATGGCGAACGAAAGCGGCAAGTTGTCCAAGGTTGCGGACAAGTACAATGACCAACCACTCCACTCATTCCTGGATGAACGACGGGGCTCAGATCATTCCCAACTTCATTCTCAAGCGTCGGTTCCCGCCTACTTCTTAGCCGGGCGCGGCATCGGCGTCACCCCGACCTGCTCCTCCGCCGTATACGGCGCTCCATAATACGGGAAATCCTTGCGAATGCGCCCGCGGTCGGGAGCGAGTCCATCGACAAGTGGCGTGTTGGCCGACAGCGTCAACATCACATCCAGCGCATCGTCGCCAAGCGCGCGTCCATTGAAGCTGGCAACCTCAAATGCGGCGGATGTTCCAAGCTCGTAAGGCAATGTGTTGGGACAAAGCCGTGCAGCGATCAGCTTCCCGTATTCACCCGGGTCCGCCGCCGAGCCGGCATAGGTCGTCATCTTCTCCGCAAAATCCGCGATCGACTTCGCGAAGCGCTCTAGATCTTCAGACGGAACCGACGCATTGAATTGTTCTTTCACCTCTTGGTCGCTCGGGTCGTTCAAGAAGAGATGCGTAACCATAGGCAGGCCCCAACGCGAGACTTGTACCTCCGGCGCATGGCCAAAGAGGGAGATCGTCGCCCATGCGTTGATTTTTCCCTTCCCAATCAGTTCGCTCGGCACTTCCAGCACAATCGCCGTAACATTCCGCCTCGCAAAGGGATTTTGCTGATGCAGAAAGGCGTCCCCGTCGAAGCGCTGGTCCTTATAGAAAGCAGTCATAAATGTGCCGAATCCAGCATTTGCCGCAAATAGCTCCGGAGCAATCCCAACATACGCACGAAGATCCGAATCAGCCGCGACTGAACCGGTTTCACCCTCAACCAGAACTCTCTCCAGCGTCACCACGAAGAGCGTCGTCACCCGTCGCCTTGCGCACCACAAACGGCTGAATGTGAGTATGCTCGCTGCCATCTCCATGTCGTGGTTCACCAAACCTGAACTTGAACGTAACCTCTTCCCTCGCATCTCCGTTCAAGTCGAACCGGAACGCGTAGAGGCCTTCTGGATGAAGCGTGTCCGGAGCCGATAATCCCACATCCGGATTCACGGTCATCGCCATCACCGTCTTGCCCGAAGGACCGTCAAATAAATAAAAGTCGCAGAGGTTCAGGCTCGGATCTTCCCTCGCCAGTTTGGTATCGAAATGATGTGACATACAGGATCTCCTTGAAAAGGATTGGCTCGTACCCAAGACCATGGGCCTCCCGGCTCCAGAAATGCCAACCGTCGTTAGGCAGAAACAACTTGGTCACGCCCGGGCTGCAACCTGATCCGCCGCGCGATCCGCGCCAACGGCGCCGGAGAGTAATCAGATTCCCCGCTGCTGCGCGACGGCGAGATCATCGCAACCTACTGCGAGGACCGAGTGTGTCCAGGATTGCGCCGGCCGCGACGCGAGAGGCCCGCGGCGGCTGATCCGCGAGATCGCGCGCAACGCCGTGAGCGAGACGGTGGCGGGGGCTTCCCGGTGGCTGATCGCACACTCACCATATCGCGGGATTAGTTTGCGCGAGGTCAATCTCGAGCTGACCCGGTAGCGATCAAGACCTCCAGGCTCATTGTGAGAGGCCGGTCCGAGCCCGATGGAGACAATCGTTCCTTAACCTCTTCCCGCACCGCGTGGCGATCCGCTTCGGGGAGCGCCCTATAGGCCTGCGGCATGGACCCCATCCCGGCCTCGATCGGATCCCAATATTCGTCGAAGCTGCCGATCGTGTCCTCTCGTCGCAGCCGCTCAACCCGAACGTCCCGGAAACCCGCAGAATTGAACATGCTTTGCAGCCGGTCTGCTTCCGCCAAGGCGAACGTCAGATGAAGCAGCTCCCGCTGCGCAGGAAAATACCGGGCGAGTGCGGCACCGAGTACCCCCCACATCGGCGCGCGCTCTGGGGCGGAGACCACGCAGACCGCGGCGCGGCGGCGGTCTCGCAGCACCCGGCGGAACTCGGTCAACCCGCGTGCCGGATTGGGGAAGAACTGCAGCCCGAGTTGGCACAGTACAGCGTCAAAAGAGGCGTTGTCGAAAGGCAGCGCCTGGCCATCGGCCGTCACCGCACAGAACGACGGATCGTTCAACCGCTGACGTGCACCGATCAACATGGCGGGCGCGATATCCAGTCCGACGACGAGACCCTCCCTGCCGGCGGTCTCAAGCGCCGGCAAGGCCGCCTCGCCGGTTCCGGTTGAAACGTCTAGCACCCGCGAACCGGGGGCCACTTCGGCCGCAGCAACCACGGCCGGGGCAAACAGCCGCGACCAACGACCGATATAGCGGTCGTAGGCCGATATATCTGCCGCCCGACCCGCCGCAATATGCAACCCGGACGCAAAACTGGTGCTCACTGCGCCACCCCGGCCTCGTTCCCGCACAATGATCATGGACGGTTATCTGTATTCGGTCACGACATCTGTTAGCGTTCTCGGCGCAAATCCTGGCGCCGGTTTTGCGCGGGATCGGTCAGTTCGAAAGGGAGGACAAGCGATGCGCAACCGGAAGATGCACCTGCTGGCCTACGTCAAAACCGGCCCGACGGCTCAGCTCGCCGGCGCATGGCGCCATCCAGAGGCCGATCTCGACGATATTTTCAGCCCCGAACGCTATGAGCACATGGCGCGGGTGCTCGAAGCGGCTCGGTTCGACGGATGCTTCTTCGCCGACACATTGGGCCTTCCCGACATCTACAAGGGCAGCTTCGATACCTACCTGCGCGAGGGCGGCCAGCTTTCGTATCTCGACCCAATGATGGTGCTGCCGGTAATGGCGCGGGCGACAAGTCATCTGGGGCTCGGCGCGACACTGTCGACCACCTTCTTTAATCCCTATCACCTAGCCCGCATGTTGGCCTCGCTCGATCACCTGTCGCGGGGTCGCGCCTGCTGGAACGTCGTCACATCGACGATGGATTTCGAGGCGCGCAACTTCGGCCTCGACGCGTTGCCGGCAAAAGATTTGCGCTACGATCGGGCGGACGAAGTCGTCGAGGCGTGTTGCGCGCTGTGGGACTGCTGGCAGGACGATGCCCTGGTCATGGATAAGGCGAGCGGCCTGTTCATCGATCCTACAAAGGTACGTTACGCCGATTACAAGGGTCGCCATGTACGCACCCGCGGCCCGTTGACGGTGCCGCGCTGTCCGCAAGGGCGGCCGGTGCTGATGCAAGCCGGCGCTTCGCCGCGCGGACGCGACTTTGCCGCGCGCTGGGCCGAGGCGATCTTCTGTTCGTCGGGCAGCAAGAAGGACGCCATGGAATTCTATGCCGACATCAAGACGCGCATGGCTCGGTTCGGCCGCGACCCGGGTGACTGCGCGATCTGCACCTCGATGACGATTGTCCTCGGGGAAACCGAGGCGATCGCGCGGGAGAAGGCGGAATACCTGTTGTCGCTAGTGCCGATCGAAATGGTGCTGGCGACGAATTCGGCGATGCTCGGTGCCGATCTCAGCACAGCCGAGGATGAGGATGAGCTGACCCGCAACAAGGGTCACCAGGGGCACGGTGGCCTGGAGGAGCGCATCCGCCAAACGATGCGGGCAGAGGGCATCACCTTCGCCGAAGCGATACGCAGGCCGCGCAACCTTATGGTTGGGACGCCGGCGACGATCGCCGACTACATGCAGGATTTATTCGAAGCGGAAGCCTGTGACGGTTTTGTGCTGACGCCGACGATCTCCCCCGTCATGTGGGAGGAATTCGCCCGCATGCTGACCCCCGAACTGCAGCGGCGTCGCCTGCTGCGCACCGACTATGAGGGCGCCACAATGCGCGAAAACCTGAGGAGCTGACTATGGCGCTCGGTCGACGTGGGTCAGAATCGGGCGAAACCGCGGCTATGACGGTGGTCAACCGTGATTCGAGAACCGCGCCGCTATCCTGCTGCAGCGTGACCCGGCCGATGGCGCGGTGACCGGGCAGTCTTTGCAGGCCGCGATCGCCCAGTGGCAAAAAGCGCGGAGCTGTGAACTGCGGGCGGCGGCTTTGGCGAAGCTTTATCGCGCAACCAATCGCGACACCGATGCGCACGCCGAGCCCATATCGGCGGTCGAAGGCTTCCCACCGACCCAACAATTCCCCGAACTCGCCGAGGCGCAAGCCCTTCTCTCGGCGCCAAGCCCTCAGATCAATTGCCTCCGACGAACCAATCATGCCCGCGGCTGCGTTCGCCTGTCGGCCAGCGAGCCGATCCACCCGAATGACCCGTCTCGGCGCGTCTCTCCCATTGCCTCGGGTCGCGGCGACGGTCTGCTTCCTGATCACAGAGCGGGCGCTCAGCCTCAGCGGCAGGAACTGGTCTTTATGCCCCCATCTCGGTCATTCGCCGACGCCACCTGTATCAGCTCAGTTGGGTGGACGAATTTAGGCATTCCCTGCGGGTTGCGCAACGCCCGGTCACGTCGCGCTTGTTGGCCCCGATGCGCCTCGATAGGTTCGCCGAACGACTTTGGGATGGCGGGCCGGCCTATTGATTCTCAAGGGCTGCGACAGCCATGACGTCAGACGAGGCCGCTGCGAACACCTCGGACCTTGCAGCGGCGCCCTCGGTGTTGCCGGCCGGCGTGCGCACAAAGATCGTGATTTATCTGGGCGTTCTGCTGGTGCTGCTAGGCTTTGGGTCTCCCGGCGGCGGCCTGATCGGGCTGCCGATCAGCTTCGTGCTGAAGAACAAGCTTCACTTGGAGGCGCACGAAATGGCGATCTTCGGCCTGATCGCCGGCGCGCCGAGCTATGTGTCCTTCCTCTTCGGATTTGCCCGCGACACCTGGAATCCGCTCGGCATGCGGGACCGCGGTTTCATGGTGCTGTTCGGCGCCCTGTCCGCGGCCGTATACCTGCTCTTCGCCTTGATGCCCGTGACCTATGAATCGCTTCTGGTCGCCTCGCTGCTGTTGGGAACGTCCTGCCTATTCGTCGCGAGCGCGCAGAACGGATTGACCTCGGCCCTCGGCCAGCAGCACGTCATGTCCGGACAGGTTAGCGCGGCGTGGAACATCTTCGGCTCGCTTCCAGGGATCGCGGCCTTGCTTTTGGGCGGTTCCCTCAGCGACCTGATGGAACGCCAAAACGCCACGCGCGCAACGCATCTGCTGTTTCTCGTCGGGGCGGTGATCATGGCGCTGGTAGCGCTCTACGGCCTGTGGAAGCCCGCCAGCGTCTTCGACAACCTGCAGGTAGAGCGCACGTACGACGCCCAGCCGCTGGACGACGTCAAGCGGCTGGTCAGGCACTGGCCGATCTACCCCGCCCTGCTGATCTCATTTCTGTGGAACTTCGCGCCGGGGGCCGGAACGCCGCTGCAGTACTATCTGCAAGATAATCTGCACGCGACAGACGCCCAGTGGGGTCAGTGGAATGCGATTTTCTCTGCATCCTTCATTCCCACCTTTCTGATCTTCGCCGTTCTGTGTCGGAAGTTTCCGCTAAAGACCCTGCTGTTCTGGGGCACGGTGGCCGCGATCCCGCAGTTTGTCCCGCTGTTGTTCATCAGCTCGGTGACGGGCGCCCTGATCGCGGCGGCGCCGATCGGCCTGATGGGCGGCGTCGCTACGGCCGCCTTTCTGGACCTGACGATCCGCTCTTGCCCGAGAGGCCTGCAGGGCACTTTGCTGATGATGTCCGGTGCGCTTATTTCGATCGTCTCGGGCCTGGGCAACGTGCTGGGAACGAACCTCTACGATCATTTCGGCAGCTTCACCGTGTGCGTGATCGCGATCACCGTGGTCTATACCTTCATCCTTCCGGTCCTGCTGCTGGTGCCTAGACGGCTGATCGACACCGCGGATGGGCAGACGCCCGAGGTCGCCTTCACAGCCGACTAGGGCGCGGCGGCGAGGTCGGCCGACCACGGAACCCCATGCGGGATCGAGCTCAATCGGACGATATGTCAGCCTCGGTCGACTGCCGGTTTGCCCGGCCTGGGATGCCCGTGCTTCAAAAGCGGTCATCTACCGCCTGAAGCCACGACACCCCACACCGCGACTATTGCGCTGGCGCTGGCAGCTCAAGGCGCAGAGGGATATCGTCGACATGAGGGGCCGCGCCTCTCGGAGCCGAGGATCACCGCATGGACGTAGCGGCGTGGCTGCGCGGGTTGGGGCTTGAACAATACGAGCCAGCGTTCCGCGACAACGATGTCGATGGCGAAGTGCTGCCGGAGCTGACGGCCGAGGACTTGATCAGCATCGGCGTAACCTCGGTCGGCCATCGCCGCAAGCTGCTGGCCGCGATCGCCGCCCTGGGGGCGGAGCCGTCGCGTGATCTGGCCCAACGAGCGGCTACATCTGCTCCCATCTCCCCGCTGACTAGCGAGGCCGAGCGGCGGCAGCTGACGGTGATGTTCTGCGACCTGGTCGGCTCGACGGCACTCTCGGCGCGGCTCGATCCCGAGGATTTGCGCGAGGTCATCGGCGCTTATCACCGTTGCTGCGCCGATCTCATCACCGAGGCCGGCGGGTTCGTCGCCAAGTACATGGGCGACGGGGTGCTGGCGTATTTCGGCTACCCGCAGGCCCACGAGCATGACGCCGAGCACGCTGTGCAGGCCGGGCTTGCCCTGGTCGAGGCAGCGCCGCAGCTCACGACCGCCCCCACGGGACAAGCCCGTGGACTGAAGGCCCACGGCGTTCCGTTGCGGGTGCGGGTCGGCATTGCCACCGGGCTTGTCGTGGTCGGCGACCTGATCGGCGCTGGTGCCGCACAGGAGCAGGCGGTCGTCGGCGAGACGCCGAACCTCGCGGCCCGGCTACAAGCGCTGGCCGAACCGAATGCCGTCGTCATCGCCGACGGCACGCGACGGCTGCTCGGCAATCTCTTCGAGCTCAAGGACCTCGGGGCCAGGGAGCTCAAGGGCATCGCCGGCCCGGCGCGGGCCTGGGCCGCGCTGCGGGCGAGTTCCGCGGGGAGCCGCTTTGACGCCATGCACACGACTGGCCTAACCGCTCTCGTCGGGCGGGAAGAAGAATCCGAATTGCTGCTTCGCCGCTGGTCCCGGGCAAAGACGGGTGAAGGCCAGGTGGTGCTGCTCTGCGGCGAGGCAGGTATCGGGAAATCGCGGCTCACGGCGGCGCTTCTGGAACGCCTCGCCGGCGAACCGCACACGCGTTTGCGCTATTTCTGCTCGCCGCAGCGCACCGACAGCGCATTCCACCCGATCATCGGCCAGATCGAACGCGCCGCCGGACTGGCATACGACGACAAACCGCAGGCGAAGCTCGACAAGCTCGATGCGCTGCTCGCACAGACCTCGACCCCGCCTGAGGATGCTGCACTCTTCGCCGAGATGCTGTCGCTTCCGAATGACGGACGCTATCCCGCGCTCGACCTGGCCCCGGAGCAGCGCCGGCAGAGAGTGCTGGAAGCGCTGCTGTCGCAACTTGCGGGGTTGGCACGCCGGCAACCGGTGCTGATGATCTTCGAGGATTTGCACTGGATCGACCCCACGAGCCTGGAGGTGCTCGGCCGCATCGTGGACCGCATTAAAACTCTTCCGGCGCTGCTGATCGTGACCTTCCGCCCCGAGTTCGACGCGCCGTGGGTGGGACAGCCGCATGTGACGAGCCTGACGCTCAACCGGCTTGGCGAGCGTGAGGCGGCCGCCATCATCGTGCGCCTGGCCGGGAACCAGGCGCTGCCGGCGGATGTGCTGGCGGAGATCGTCGAGCGCACCGACGGCATTCCGCTGTTCGTGGAGGAGATGACGAAGGCGGTGCTGGAGGCGGAGAGCGAGGGCGCGGCCCGGCGCACGGTTGCGGCGGTTCCGTCTCCGGCCCTGGCGGTCCCGGCAAGCTTGCACGCCTCGCTGATGGCGCGGCTCGACCGGCTCGGCCCGGCCAAGGAGGTGGCGCAGATCGGGTCGGCGATCGGGCGGGAGTTCTCGCATGCGCTGCTGGCCTCTGTGGCGCGCAAGCCCGAGGCGGAGCTGGGGTTGGCGCTCGACCGTCTCGTTCAGGCAGGCTTGCTGTTCCGGCAGGGCGTCCCGCCGCAGGCGAGCTATCTGTTCAAGCACGCCCTGGTGCAGGACGCGGCTTATGGCACGCTGCTGCGCGAGCCCCGACGCGCGCTTCACGCCCGTATCGCCGAAACCCTTGAAAGCCAATTCTCCGAGATCGCGGAGAGCGAGCCCGAGATCCTGGCGCATCACTGCACCGAGGCTGGGCTGATCGAGAAGGCCGCGGGTCTGTGGGGCAAGGCGGGACAGCGGTCACTGGCGCGCTCGGCGCTGGTCGAAGCCGCGGCCCAGCTCACTCGCGCCCTCGATCAGATCGCGACTCTGCCCGGCACGCCGGCACTGCGTCGCGAGCAGATCAAGCTTCAGGTCGCGCTGATCACCCCACTCATCCATGTCAAAGGCTATGCCGCCGCCGAAACCAAGGCGGCTATGGAACAGGCACGTTTGCTGATCGAGCAAGCCGAAGCGCTCGGAGAGCCTTCCGAAGACCCGCTGCTGCTGTTCTCGGTCCTCTACGCCGTCTAGATAGCGAACATAGTGGCATTCAATGGCGATGTCTGCCGCGATCTCGCGGCGCAGTTCCTGGCGCTGGCGGAGAAGCAAAGGGCGACAGTCCCGCTCATGATTGGGCATCGCATGATGGGAATTTCCTTACTGTTTACGGGGGACATCGCGGAAGGCCGAGGACACTTCGATCAGGCGATCGCGCTTTACGATCCTGCCGAGCATCGTCCGCTGGCAACGCGCTTTGGCCAAGACGAAGCGGTAATCATCTTAGTCCACCGATCGTTAGTAGCTCTGTGGCCGCTTGGCTATCCCGAGGCCGCGCTCAGAGACGCCGACGACGCGCTCAGGAATGCGCGAGAGATAGGTCAAGCCGCCACGCTGATGCTCGCTTTATGCATAACAGCGTTACCATATACCCTCTGCGGCAATCGCGCCGCGGCAGCCGCGCAAGCCCAAGAGCTTGTCGCTCTGGCCGAAGAAAAAGGTTCCCTATTTTGGAAGGCGTACGGAATAGTGAGCCAAGGTTGCGTACTGGCCTTGACCGGCAGCGCTTCGGACGCGACCGAAATGCTGATCTCCGGGATGGCCGCCATGCGGACAACGGGAGCGACAGTTTGGATGCCATTCCTTTTGCCGCACTTGGCGCGCGCCCATGCCGAGCTTGGGCAATTCGAGGCGGCTTGGCGCTGCATCGGCGAAGCGATGACAGCGGCGGAAACGTCCAAGGAAACGTGGTGCGAGGCCGAGATCCACCGAACCGCCGGGGAAATCGCGCTGATGTCGCCCGAGCCCGACGCGGCGAAAGCGCAGGCGCATTTCGAGCGCGCCATTGCCATTGCCGGCGCGCAGAAGGCAAAGTCCTGGGAGCTGCGCGCGGCGACGAGCTTGGCCCGGCTGTGGCGCGATCACGGCAACCGGCAGCAGGCCCGCGATCTTCTCGCCCCGGTCTACGGCTGGTTCACTGAAGGCTTCGACACGTCCGACCTAAAAGAAGCCAAGGCGCTGCTCGACGAGCTGACTGAGCCGGCGATTGCCGCAAAGGGCTGAGTAATCACAAATCAGCGGCTCCAATGCGGCGGTTTGGCTATCGGGCCTGCGCTGCGTCGCGTCCGCCCAGGCTCTCCGGCACCACACCGAACTCAATCACACGATCATCTGGGCGAAGGACAAGTGGGAGTCGGCGCGGTTCCTCATCTACATCCTCGGGGTCGAGGCCGGCCCGCAATGGGCGCGGTTTGTGCCGGTCAAGGTCGGCGGCGTGACGCTCGACTTCGCCGACGCACCCGACCCCGGCCATCAGCATTTCGCGTTCCTCGTTAGCGAGGACGAGTTCGATGCCGCGTTAGGGCGCATCCGTACCGCCGGCGTCAGCCCGCCGGCCCCACCGCCCTCATGAGTGATCCGGGTTAGTGCACTTGCGCTCACCATGACGCGATTGCGCCGCGTGCCGCTCCGCATTTTCGCGGAATACCTGGTCTGTCAGCTTTTTCTGCTGCTCGGGCATCGCGTTGTAGAGGGCGTCGAACGCCGGGACCAGCTTTTGCAGATGTTGGACGGGGCTTGGTGTGGGGGCGTACGACTCCATCGGTTACGGCGGCAGCTTGGCGATACGGCCCGCGAGATCGGCGAAGCCAGCCTGGTCACCCGCCAGCCACTAACGGCGCGGCCGAGCGCGAGCGAAACGCGCGGCGCGGGATTGCGGTGCCGGTGATATCGTGAGCGCGTTTCCCCGAGAGCAGGAGATGCGTCGATGCCCGCGGCTAGAAATGGAAATGCCGAGCAGTTCCTTGACCTCTTGTTGGACTATTTCGCGGACGATGCCCGCTGGAAGTCAGTGCGACCTTGACGACGGTCACGGCCGCCGATGTCTTGTCGGCGCTATTCATTATCTGCGGCGCAAACACCAAATTCCGAGCGGAGCGGCGGAGAGCTTGCTGCAAGAGGTACTACCCGGTGGGCATTGCCACCTAGCATTGTTCAACGACCGCTGCGCGAACATTGCAGAGCTGCGCGCGCTAATCGTGGACGCGCAAACCCTCGCCGTTGTTACAGCGGAGCAGCGGCCCAAGCGAGCCGCCGCGGCGCAGTTCGGGCGCTGGCGAATACTGGTAAAACTCGGACGCAAACGGGCGGCGCGCGCGGCGGCCGGCGACGAGCACCCAACCTCCATTGCTGTCCGCCGCCCGCCCGAGCCGGAGCGTCTCGCGGCCTAACTCGTGGCGATCGGTTGATAGCGCCTCCCTGCTATCAATACGGGCATCGGGCAAAATGTTTATTTGTTCTGCGCCTCCGAGGGCTTGGTCACGGTATTTCGCGCCGCGCTCGACTTTGTCAAAGTCACGGTCTTCGCCTGCCTGTCTATCGACTAATTACGACAAGTCTTGTACCGATCAACCTTCGGGGATGACGCTCCCATGCTGAATCGGCTGGACGTCATTAGTCCAAGATTCCCACACATCGCCAAAAGGGACATTCGGCGAGGCCGCGACGCCTGCCTGGCCGGACTACGACATGCGCCATGCCAGAGCATGTGGCAGCGCACCCTGACGCGCCGCTGCGCATGAGCGAAATTCCCGAGCGGGTGGACGGGGCGCGGCAAACCTGCGACGGTTCCCATTCGACAAACCGACCGCGGGGGAGGAACGAAAATGTCGATCCTGATCGCCTTGGCGGGACCGGGTTATCGACCATGCAGGCGATCTCCTCGCCGCGCTTGGCGAGCAGCGGTATCAGGCAGAGGCAATCCGCAGACCGCGGATTTCTCCGAATACGGCAAGCAGGTCCGCGTCATGCGCTCGACGATGTCATGAATGCGCTGAACAGCGCCAAGCCGTCGCGAGTGATCAACCTGGCCTATTTCCTCGGCAGCGATCCGCCGCGAGGAAGGTTTGCCGGTTGTCGCTGACCGCTGGACTGGCGGTCAGTGACCTTACGGCGACGGCGATAGCTGTCGTTGCCTCGGGCTACATTGTCGCGGGATCGAAGGCCATCACCCGGCAATCACCAACGGAAGGCGACGCCAAAAATGAAGCTGACATCCGGACTGGTCGGCGCGGAAGCGAAGGGTCCCATCGGCTGGGTGATCTGGGACAATCCCAGCAAGCTAAACGCTCTCTCGCCCGGTATGTGCGAGGACGCGTCGAGCGTGATCGAGGACTACGCCGCCGACCCCGCGATCAAGGTCGTGATCATGCGCGGCGCCGGCCGGAAAGCTTTTATCTCTGGCGCTGATATCAAGAGTTTCGAGAAGACGCGGGCCAACACCGAAACTACGCGGTTGGCGCGGGAGACGACTGCCGAACTGCGGCACAAGCTGATCGATCTGGAAAAGCCGCTGATCGCGATGATTTACGGCTATTGCCTCGGCGGCGGGCTCGGCATGGCGCTGAACGCCGATTTGCGCTTCGCGTCTTCAGACGCGCGCTTCGGCATCCCGGCGGCGGTGCGCGGCGCCGCTTACGGGCTGGACGGGCTGAAGTCGCTGGTTGATTTGGTCGGGCCGAGCGTCGCCAAGGACATCATGTTCTCCGCGCGGCGGTTGCACTCGGATGAAGCCTTGCGCATCGGCCTGATCAATCGTGTGGTCGACGCGGAGGAACTGGAAGACGTGACGGTTGCCTACGCGGAAACTCTTGCGGCGAACGCTCCGTTGTCGATCCGCGCGTCAAAGTTCTTCATCAACCAACTCGGCCTGGAGCGCTCCCAGAGGGAGGAAGCACGCATGGATGCAATGCAGCGGCAGGCGGCAAACAGCGAAGACTTCAAGGAAGCAACGCGGTCGTTCATAGAAAAGCGGAAGCCAGAGTTCCACGGGCGGTAATCGCAGCCTTCACGCGAGCCCAAACGGTTCAAAGTGACGTAAATTACGCCTTGCATGCACGATGATCACTCTATGGGAAGGAGTACGCGCATGATCGTACGGATCTATACGGGTCCCGACGGCCAGACCCATTTTGAAGATCTTCCGCTGCCGGCCGAGGTTGCGCTGCAGGCGGGTGCTAACCTCGTGTTCCGCTCTTTCCCCGCGGACTATTTTAGCGATTGGCACACTGCGCCGCGGCGGCAATACATCTTTATTCTCGCGGGGCAGATGGAAATCAGGATCGGCGATGGCACCGCGCGCCGATTTGGACCGGGTGATGTGGTCCTCGCTGACGACCTCACAGGCCAGGGCCACACGACGCGCTCGTTGGGAGTTCCGCGCATCAGTGCCACTGTGCCGGTGAGCGCCTGACGCCTTCCGCGAAGCATCTTGTCATGGGGCGGGGAGGCGCTGACGGCAACCGGCGCCATGACGCACCCCGCGACGCCAGGACGGTTCGGTCAAACACGAGGAGACTGCGATGCCAGAGCGTCAACGTATGACGACCCGACTGAAGACCCTGTTTCAACGGCCCGAATTATTTGTCTTAGCGGGCGGGATCAATCCCATTGGTGCGAAGATGGCGGAAGCGCTGGGCCATGACGCCTTCTACATGTCCGGGGGCAATACCTCGGCACACCAACTGGGCTGGCCCGACTCCGGGACCAGTATGCGCGACATGGTGGACAACGCTCGGAAAATTGTCCTGACAGTGCAGAATCCCGGTCTTCGCGGATGCCGACACAGGCTACGGCGATGCCATCAGTACGCATTACACCGTGCGGGAATACATTCAGGCGGGCATCGCTGGCGCCCACATTGAAGACCAGACGTTTCCGCGCCGAAATCCGGCCCGCGACGCCGTTGTATCTCGATTCAGGAGATGGTCGGAAAGCTGCGGGCGGCGATGGATGCCAAACAGGCTCTCGACCCGGACTTCGTGATCATGGCTCGGTGCGATCTCGGCGGCGTGCCGGGCGCCAGCTTTGCGGAGATTATTGAACGTTGCCAGGCCTACAAAGCCGAAGCGCAGGTTGATGTCATCTGCCCCAATGGCTTGCGCACCTGGGAAGAAATTCAGGAGGCGATCCGCCTCATTCCCGGACCCGTCGTTCCCCTCATTCCCGCCCACCTGTCGCCGTATCCCTCGTTACAGGCGCAGCAGGATGCCGGGGCCGCCGCAGCCTGGTTTCCCGCGTTGACCACCATGGCGGGCTTGCAGGCGAACTGGGATTTCTTGAGCGATTTTCAGCAGCGCGGCACATTGGCCCTGGATGCGCTGCGTGCCCAGGCGGCTCAGAGTCCTTGGGGCGTCGCCAGTAATGGCGGCATTCTGGAGGAAGCGCGCCTGCGCTCCATGGAGGAGATGTATCTTCCGGACTAAGGCTGGGAATCCTGCCCAGGCTCTTGGCAACGCGCATCGTGACGCGCCGCTGCGCCTCCCGCCGATAGCAATACCGGAGTATGCCGTGGTCCTGATCGCCGACAGCATCCTCGCCCGCAGCACCCGCCGACGCCAGACGTCGACCGGCTGGAACACCCCCTTTATTGGCGCCAACCGCTACACCTTGCCGCCGGACGAGAAGCCGCCGGCCGACGATGCGCTGCACCCGATGGCCTTCCTGGTCGAGAAGGGTCCGGGCGCCGTCACCCGGCCGCACTTCCACCAAGCCGATCAATTCCAGGTGGTCGTCGCGGGTCGCGGCATGCTCGGTGACCATGACTTCAGCGACGGTGCCGTGCATTACACCGACGCCTACTCGGCCTATGGACCGATCGTCGCCGGGAAGTCGGGCATTTGGTGGTTCACCCTGCGCAACCGCTGGGACGCCGGCGCCCGGTATATGCCGGCCGAGCGGGAGGTGCTTCATGCGGCCCGCGACCGCCACCAGCACTGGGAACTCACCACCGAGGCGATGCCGTCGGCACTTCTCGGCGAGCTGTGTGAGGCGACGGCCATTTCCTGCCGCCCGGTTCTCGAAGCGGAAGATGGGCTGGCGGGCTGGCGCTACCGGGTACCGCCTCGCACCGCTATTAACGGGCGCGCGCCGAGCGCCGGCGGTGGCCAATTCTGGCTGGTGCTGGCGGGCGACGCCGCTGTCGATGGCGGCGATCCGTTGCCGGCCAATTCCTGCATCTTCGTCGGCCCGGAGGAGCCCGCCTTTGCCGGCGCCTCGGGCCGTGTCGGCGCCGAATTGCTGTGCCTGCAATTCCGCCGCCGCGCGCGGGATTGAATCCCGCCTGCTACGGCCGCAATTGGTTCGAACAAGCAGGAGGACGGCCATGCCGGTATCGACGTTCAGGTTCATCCCTTCGATCGAAATCATCCCGGCCGGCCGTGGGCCAGTCCCTCGCACGGACTCGACTCCGCCACAGGCGAAGAGATGGTCGCTGCGATGAACAGTGTCGGCGTCGACGGTGCGATCATGGTCTCGTCGTTCAGCGCCTATGAATACGATCCGAGTTACGCGCTCGAAGTCTACAACACCTATCCGGACAAGTTTCGGGTTGTGACGCCGGTCGACGCAACCGATCCAGCGATTGACGATGTGGTGGCGAAATGGGCGGCGACGCCAGGCGCGCGCGGCATTCGCATACGAATGCGCGACGGCCTGCCGATGGACGCGGACCATCCCGGTTTGAACCGCGCTTTCGGCTGCCGCCGCCAAACATGGTTTGCCTGTCAATTTGCTTTGCTGGGGCATCCTGGACAAAGGGCTGCCGCACATCCAGCGACACCGCGATACGGTCATCGTCATCGACCATCTCGGCCTGCTGCAGCCCGCTCGCCCGCCGGTCCCCGCCGACGTTTGGGCCGATCTTCCCAAGCTGCTCGCCTTGGCTCAGTACGAGAATGTAAGGGTGAAGATCAGCGGTGCCTGCACGATGTCGCACCAACCGTTCCCCTACGAGGACATCTGGGAGCCCGTACTGCGGGTCATCGATGCGTTCGGGCTGGATCGTTGCATGTGGGGCACCGACTGGACGCGGACGATCGGCATGCTGACCTATGAGCAGGGCGTCACGCCGTTTCGCGACACCAAACGCCTGTCCGAGAACGACAAGGCAGCACTCATGGGAGGAACGTTACAGAAAGTCTACAAGTGGTAGCGCGACCGTACCGATTCGGCCGCGCCACAATCTGACGGAACAGCTCAGGAACGAGCCGTGACATTGCCGATATGTTTGTCGAGATCAACGATCAGCAGCGCCGTGGCTGCTTCTGGCGCTCTTTCACGGCGCAAGGAAGAACGTCAATCCACGTGGGCTTGTCGTCAGCAGTTATTGCTTTATTGCTTTATCGCTTTAGCTTGGCCACAAACGGACGCCATTCATGAGCACAATCGAACTTGTCGATCCCGAATTGCGCGATGCGCTCGCGCTGGGGCCACTGCTGCCGCTGACCGCCGAATCTTTGATGCAGCGCCGCGCCGATGCGCTGGAGCTGATAGGCGCCGTTCCGAAACCGAACCTGCCCGATATCGCCACCGACGAGATCCATGTCGAGAGTGCGTTTGGCGCAAAGCCGATCCGCGTTCTGACTTATCGCCCGGTCACGTCCGACGACCCGCTGCCCGTCATCGTACACATCCATGGCGGGGGCTTCGTGATGGGCGCGCCGGAAATGAAGGATGTGGAAAATAGGCTCTTCGCGTCAGAGCTGAGATGCGCGATCTATTCCGTGGATCATCGCCTCGCGCCGGAATCGCCGCACCCGGCGCCGCTGGAGGACATCTACTCGGTCTTCGCTTGGCTGCACGCGAATGCAGGCCGGCTCGGGCTTGATCCCGCCCGCATCGGCATCAAGGGCGAAAGCGGCGGCGGCGGTTTCGCGGCGGGCGCCGCACTTTACGCCCGCGACCGGCAGGGACCAAAATTCGCCTTTCAGCATCTGATTTATCCGATGATCGACGACCGCACGGCGGTGCGCGAGGACCTGCATCCTTACGTCGGCGAGTTCGTCTGGACGCAAGAGAACAACTATTTCGGCTGGCGTTCGCTGCTCGGCGAGGAGCCGGGCTCGGCCGACGTCTCGCCTTATGCGGCGGCGGCACGAGCAGCAGATGTGTCGGGCTTGCCTCCAACCTACATTTCGGTCGGCGGTCTTGATCTCTTCCTCGAAGAAAACATGATCTATGCGGATCGATTGAGCCGCGCCGGGGTGCCGGTCGAGCTTCACATGTATCCGCGGGCATATCACGGCTTCTATCGGGCAACGAATGCCCGCGTGACCAAGCAGGCCGAGCACGACACTCGCGAGGCGCTGCGACGCTTCCTGCACGGATAGGACCCTGCACCGATCAAGGGCGATTAACCGCTATGGATCGAGGGCGTGGAAAAACGCGTCATATGAACGTAAGCGAAGCGCCGGGTTTCCTGGCCGTGACAGTCGAGGCCCGGTTGATACTGGGTCGGCGGCTTGAGCGGGGCGATCAGGTTCTGATCGCCGCCATCAGCGGTCCCACACCGAAGATCGTGATCATTCGCTTCAGATTATAGGCCAGAACGTGGAGGCTCATCTCGGTTCGGACCTTGTCCAGGGTCCGGGTCAGGAAGTGGGTGGCGCCCATCCAGGCCTTGAGGGTCCCGAACGGGTGTTCGACGGTCTGTCGTCGCACCCCCATGGCCTCGGGCATGCGGTCGAGCCGGGCCTGCATCCGGTCGAGCACGACCTCATTCTCCCAGCGCTTGATGATCCGCCGCGGGGTCGGCGTGCATTGGGGTCTGAGCGGACAGGTGAAGCAGGCGCTCAGGTGGCGGTAGCGGTCGAAGTCTTCGGTGTGATCGGCGCGGCGATGGATTTTGGTGAGTTTTGCGCCCGCCGGGCAGGTGTAGTGGTCGTGCTCGGCGTCGTAGATGAAGTCCTGCCGGGCAAAAAGGCCGCGCTTGGTCCCGCTTGACGTCAGGGTCTTGGGTACGATAGGTGCGACGCCGGTGCCTTCGCACGACAGAACCTGGTCGCCGCTGAAGTAGCCGCGGTCGGCCAGGGCGGTGACCTGCTCGCAGCCCGTGGCCTGCTGCGCCTTGAGCGCCATGGGTGCGAGCTGGCTGCGGTCGTGCCCCTGGTTGATCACCTCGTGGGCCACAATTAGATGGTGCTCGGCGTCGACGGCGATCTGCACATTGTAGCCGACCACGCCGGTTCCGCGCCCGCTGGTGGCCATGGACCGCGCATCCGGATCGGTCAGCGAGACCTGCTGGTCGGGCGCGTCCCGAACCGTCTGCTCCATCTTCTTCAAGGACTGCATCTGTCGACGCAAGCCGGCGATCTTCTCCTTCAGGCGGACCGACTTGACTTCAGCGACATCGCTCTCGTCGCGGTCGGCCCGGTCCAGTGCCGCCAGGTAACGCGCGATGCCGGCGTCGACCTGCTCGATGCGCTTGCCGACCTTGGCCACCGTGAAGTTCTTGTCGCGATTGTTGACCGCTTTGAACTTGCTGCCGTCGATCGCAACAACGGCGCGGGTGAACAGGCCCAGCTGGCGGCACAACATCACAAACTGGGAACACACCGCCCGGATCGCCTCGCCATTGTCCCGGCGGAAGTCGGCGATCGTCTTGAAGTCGGGCATCAGCCGCCCGGTCAGCCACATCAGCTCGATATTGCGCTGCGTTTCGCGTTCGAGCCGCCGGCTCGACTGAACCCGGTTCAAATAACCGTAGAGATAAATCTTCAGCAGCGTCACGGGATGGTACGAGGGACGGCCGGTCGCTTCCGGTATAACGCCGGCAAAGCCCAGCACCGCCAAATCCAATTCATCAATGAAGACATCGACGATGCGGACAGGGTTATCTTCCCCGACGTAGTCGTCCAAGCAATCCGGCAGCAAGATCAGCTGGCGCCGGCCTTGGCCCTCAACAAAACGCTTCATCCCGGTCCCCCCGAACCCCCAGAGAGAATACCAGATTAGGCGTTTTCACACAGCCTCGATCGGATCCGGTCATTCCGGCACAGGAACGCAACTCCACTCTGCCACAGATCCACGGTCCGCAATCGGCGTATCCGCATCGCTGCCGCATTCTTCGGCGAAGGTCAGGTCAGTGAGCCGACTGCGTTGAAAAACTAGGTGTTGCGCGGGTTCAGCCCGCGGCCCATGCGCCGGGCGGTTTCGAGCTCGCCGAGCATCACGTTGAACCCGCCGTCGCCGCCGATCGCAACCACTGCACCGTCGGGGGCAGAGAGGGAGGAACCACCCCGCTCGACAAACCCGTGGTCTGGCATGAAGTGGCGGCCAGCCTTCTTGGCACCGTCGCGTCATCTGAAGTGGCGGATGCGTCAAGAGCTTCCGGCAATCAGTGCGGCACCTTTTTCACCGATCATGATCGTCGGTGCATGCGTGCAGGCGTTGAGAGCGGCGGGCATGATCGAGGCATCGACGACACGCAGGCCCTCGATGCCATTGACGCGCAGCTGCGGATCGACGACGGCGGTCGGTTCGGCGCCCATGCGGCAGGTGCCGCTCGGATGGAAATAGGTCGCGGCGCGGGCGCGGATATCCACCTCGATCGACACCTGGTCGTTGGCGATCGGGCCAGGAGCAAGCTCTGCTTCGATCAGGTCGCGTATCGCCGACGCCCCCATCATGTCGCGCATCCGCTGCACCGACCGCGCGAGGGCATGCAGATCTTCGGGCTCCGAGAAATATTCCGGGAAGATCAGCGGGTGCGCCGTTGGATCGGGATTGCGCAGCAGGATATGTCCGCGGCTGAGCGGCCGGCCCGAACCGACCAAAACGGTAAAGCCATGACGCTCTGGGAACAGATCACGCAGACGGAACCCGACGCCGCTGCGCGTCACCAGCGCCGGGATCATCACCACGATCGTATCGGAGACGGCGAGCGAGGGGTCACTCCGCATGTACCCGCCGGTTGCGACATAGCTCTCGGCGAGCGAGCCGCCGCCGGTCAGCGCGTAGCGCATTCCCATGCCGATCGCCGCGGCCGGGTTCAGGTATTTGTATGCGGTCACCGGCTGCGAGCACGCGTAACGTAGCGAATAGGACGGGTGGTTCTGTAGATTGCGCCCGACCTCGGGAGCGGCGAACACCACCGGTATGCCGAGACTGGCGAGATGTGTGGCTGGCCCGACACCCGACAGCATCAGGAGCTGCGGCGAGTTGACCGTTCCGCCGCACAGAACGACTTCGCGCTCCGCCCAGATTGTCTCGTTCGCACCCTGCCGGACGATCTCGACGCCTTTCGCCCGACCGTTCTCGATGACGATGCGTGCCGCGATTGCCTCCGACAGCAGGTCCAGATTGCCGCGCCGCCGTCCCGCTTGCGCGAAGGCCACCGCGGTGCTGGCGCGGCGGCCGTTGCCGATGTTGGTGTCGATGCGGCCAAAACCCTCCACGACATCGGTGTTGAGGTCGTCGACGACCGGATACCCCGCCTCGCCAGCGGAGGCGAGGAAGGCGTCGCAGATCGGCAGATCGAGCCGCGATTGCTTGACCGCCATCGGACCGTCGTCGCCGTGCCACTCACCGGCGCCGCGGCTGTTCGTCTCCGCTCTTTTGAAGTACGGCAGCACTTGGTCAAACGACCATCCCTGGCAGCCACGCTGTGCCCACTGGTCGTATTCGAGCGAATGGCCGCGCAGATAGAGCATGCCGTTGATGCTGCTCGAGCCGCCGAGAATGCGCCCCTGAAACCACGATAACCGGCGGCCGTTCAGGGCGGGCACCGGCTCGGTCTGGTAGTTCCAGTTCTGCCGGGCGAAGGTGCTGGCGATGAACGCGATGCCGGGCACCTTGGTCGTCAGGCCCAGGCGTTCGCGACCGGCTTCGATCAGGGCAATGCGGGCTGCCGGTAGCATTTCCGACAAACGGCCGGCGACGACACAGCCGGCGGCGCCCGCGCCGATGACAACGTAATCCCAGCCTTTCGCCGGCATCGATCGACTGGTCAATTCACGCGAAACGCGTCTGGGCCCATCCGGTCCCGAAGGTCACATTCATCAAGGGCTCCGGCCGCTGTAGCGAAACATCCACATGCCACCGTTCGCGACGTAGATATCGTAATCAACGCTGGTGCACCACATCGCCTGTCTTTCAAAGACTGAACTTCACGTTCATTGCGAGCTCATCTGTACTCGATCCTGGAGCCGCGCAAGACCGCCGAGAAGGCGCTGGTCACGGTGATCCAGGAGGCCTGGATCGGCGGTGTGTCGACCCGGCGGGTCGACGAGCTGGTCCAGGCGATGGGGCTGTCCGGCATCTCGAAAAGCCAAGTTTCCAAGCTCTGTAAGGACATTGATGAACGAGTCAACGCCTTCCTCGACCGGCCGATCGACGGCGAATGGCCGTATGTGTGGCTCGACGCCACCTACCTGAAGGTCCGCGACGGTGGCCGCATCGTCTCGGTCGCGGCGATAATCGCCGTCGCCGTTAATACCCAGGGCCGGCGCGAGATCGTCGGCCTCGGCATTGGTCCCTCGGGAGGCTGAGCCGTTCTGGTCGGCTTTCCTCAAGGGCCTGGTCAAACGCGGTCTCAAGGGCGTCAAGCTGGTGATCTCCGACGCTCATGACGGCCTGCGCCACGCGATCACTCGCGTCCTCGGTGCGACCTGGCAACGGTGCCGCGTTCATTGGATGCGCAACGCCCTGGCACACGTGCCGAAGGGCCAGCACACCATGGTCGCCGCCGCGATCCGCCAGGCTTTTCTGCAGACAAACGCTGAGGCGGCACATCAGACCTGGCGTCATGTCGCCGACCAACTGCGCGGGCGCTGGCCCAAGCTCGCCGCGTTGATGGATGAGAGCGAGCACGACGTCCTTGCCTACATCACCTTCCCGGCCCAGCACCGCACCAAGTTGCACAGTACGGATGAGATCGACAAGCCTTTCCGACGCGACCTGATCGGATGCAGCAATTCCTGTCGGCGCGGCTTGAGGGGCTAGAATCGGAGAAGCCGGCTGTTCAGGCCCTCTACCAAGCATTCGAGCAAGGTGGGCTCGGCCCCTGCCTTGAGGGACGTGCACAGTTGAGCCTCTTTTTGCCCTTCCTTTGCGGCATCGGTCGACGGCGCTTCCGTCGATGACCAGAGCGTCAGCCCGACGGAGACGGCGATGTCGAGACTTCCGTTATCTGATAGCAATTGTTGTCGTGCCGTTGGACCAGATGACCGTCGATTTCCTTCGGCCACCATTTAAAGCGGCGATCAGGCAAGAAACCGTCAGTCGCCGGATGTGCGGTCACGAGGACTACCGTATGAATGCAAAAGGGCTTCACGCCGGGTGGAAACCAGCATCAACATCAAGCGGGATCGGCGGGCCGAGGCACATGAGGCCGGCTCAGCTTCGCCCAACTCCGCGACAGCCAAAACCTAAGCGGTGCCCGCGCTGGCGATCCGCGATCATAGCCGCCTGCGGAATCGTGGTTTCCTGCTCGCATTCGGCCGATCCGCGGGATATCGAGGTCAATACGGACCCACCCGGTGCCGTGTGCGATTTGAGACAAGCGAATACGATAGTCGCCACGGTCAATCCTACGCCGGGATCAGCGCATGTGCCGTCGACCTATCCGGATATCACCTTCGTCTGCCGGCACGACGGCTTTGACGAGACCATTTATGTCCGCGAATGGAGTGTCGGCAACATCGTCGTCGGCGGCCGACTGGGAAGAGCGGTCGACGAGATGCTCGGGGTGGATTATGCCGCGCCGGTCAATATTGTATTGGAGAATCTCACACCGACCGAAGCTGAGGCGATCGGCGAGGATGCTTTTATTTACGGTTATCCGCTGGTCACGATGGACCTGACCCGTCAGGTGATGACCAATGTCGCCGCCCCTGAAGGGAAGTCACCACGAGGACGGGGCTCTATGGCACCGACTATCTGCAGCGGGCCCTCATTGCTGCCATCGGCCTTGGCGCCAACCGTCCGCAGGATGCGGTCTATCCCGTGGACAAAGTGGACCTGGACGGCAAACCGCTGACCGGGGCCGGCAACAACAAATACGTGTTGCACTTCGCGAAGGATGAGACACCGCCGGTCAAAGCCTTCTGGTCTTTAACGATGTACGACGCTCAATACTTTTTCGCGGCGAACCCGTTCAACAAATACACTGTCAGCCCGCGAAACGCTCTCAAGTATAATCCCGAAGGCTCTCTGGATGTATACATCCAGAATCAGTCGCCAGGCGCGGAACGGGAGGCGAACTGGCTGCCAGCGCCGCCCGGCGACTTTATCCTGATGATGCGGCTTTATTGGCCGCAGGAGACGCCGCCCTCGATCATCGACGGCAGCTGGGTTGTGCCGCCCGTCATACGGGCTGGCGGCGAAGGATCCGAAAAAACGCAATGATATAATCAACGCATCGTTAGGATGGTGCCCGGTTCCGGCCCGGCGATGCCCTTCACCTCGACGGCGCCAAGATCGCGGCACTCGAGGAGATCGCGGACAGCCGGCGCGTGCCCGCCGCGATGACAATAGTGTCCGGCTCGGCCAGGGTCTGCAAACGGGTGGCGAGGTTCGGGGTTTCGCCGACGACCGATTGCTGCTGGGCCGAGCCTTCGCCGATCAGATCGCCGACGACCACCAGACCGGTGGCGATCCCGACGCGCGCTTGTAGCTCGACGCATTTGACATCGAGGCGACCGACAGCGTCGATCAAGACCAGCCAAGCCCAGCCCGCTCAGACCGCCCGCTCGGCGTCGTCCTCATGCGCCTGCGGGTAGCCGAAATAGACCGAGACGCCGTCGCCCAGGAACTTGGCGACAAAGCCGCCAAAGCGGCCGATCGCGCCAGACTGCGGCGTCCTGGCAGTGCCGGATCAGCGGCCCCAGCAGCTCGGGATCGACCGCGCTCGACAGTGCTGTCGAACCGACCAGATCGCAGAACAGCACCGTGACCTGCCGTCGCTCGGCCTCGGTCGCGCACGCCGGTGCAACGCTATCGGCGGGGGTGGGCGCAAGATTGGACGTCGTCCGGGTGGAGTCTACCGTGCGCTCGGCGATCGCTCTGAGCAGCCGCCGCCGATAGCCGAGCGAGACGCCGAGCTCTGCCAGATCCTGTTCTGTCAGCTCGGGCAGAATGTCGAGATTGAAGTCGTTTGCCTCCAACGCGTCCGCGTATTGCTCGCAGTTGTTCGCACGCAGCCAGGCGCGAAGATCACTCATCCCGTTCAGCTTTGTGCAACGACAATTGTGATGTCCGGTTGGCGACAATTAGGTTGGCCGGTTTTTGGTGATGGCCTGTCGCCGCGGCGACGGGCCGACGACAATTAGCGGCGACGATTATACCTGTGCGGCGGCGGCCTTGGCACCGGTGGCGAGAGCGGAGCGGCGGCGGTAGCTTTCGGTATTGAGTTCGAGGATGGTGGCGTGGTGCACCAGGCGGTCGATCGCGGCCACGGTCATCGCCGGATCGGGGAAGATCTGGTCCCACTCGCTGAAGGGCTGATTGCAGGTGGTGATCAGGCTGCGGCGCTCGTAGCGCTCGGCGATCAGCTCGAACAGGACATTGGTCTCGGCCTGGTCCTTTCGCACGTAGCCGAGGTCGTCGAGGACGAGCACATCGAAGCGATCGAGCTTGGCGAGGGTTCCGGGGAGCGCGAGATCGCGCCGCGCCGCCTGGAGCTTCTGCACGAGGTCGGTGGTGCGGGTGAAGAGCACTCGCTTGCCGTTGTCGACGAGGGCGGTGCCGAAGGCGGCGGCCAGATGCGTCTTGCCGGTACCGCTGGGGCCGAAGATCAGCAGATTGCCACCTTGCTCGATCCAGGCGTCGCCTTCGGCCAGCGCCATCACATGCGCCTTGCGAATGGTCGGCACGGCGGCGAAGTCGAGGGTGGCGAAGGTCTTGCCGTGCGGCAGGCCGGATTCGGCCATATGGCGGGCGATGCGCCGGGCGGCGCGCTCGGCCAGTTCGTGGTCGCACATCGCGGCGAGGAAGCGGGCGCTGCCCCAGCCCTCGCGGTCGGCGCGGGCGCCGAACTCCTGCCAGATGCGGCCGATCGTCGGCAGGCGCAGTGCGTTCAGCATCACCGGCAGCTTGGCGGCGTCGACGTCGCTCACGCGGCATCTCCCAGGGTCGGCATCCGCAGCAGTTCGTCGTAGGCGGCCAGATCGGGCGCCGGCACCATCACGGCGGGTGCGGCGATGAGACCGGCGGGGCCACGGCCGTGCGCGCGGCTTCGAGATCGGGCGTGCCGCCGGCGTCGAGCACGGCAGCGAGATGATCGGCGAGCACCGCCTCGCAGCCCTGCATGGCGGCGAGATGCAGTAGCCCGACATAAACCCGGCAAGCCTTCGCGGATCGAGGCGCTGATCGAGCGCCTCCCAGGCGCGGCGAAAGATCGAGCTCGGGAACAGCTCGTCGCGGAACACCGAATGCCGGAAAGCCTGCGGCTTCCTGATCAGCGCACCGATCAGGTGGCGATAATCGACGACGCGCTGGCGCGGCCCGTTGCGCTTGAAGTAACGCCGAGCCACGGTCAGCACCGGCGTGGTGCCGAGATAGCAGACCAGGCGATCGTCATAGATGTGTACCTTGACGCGGCAGCCGACGAGGCGCGAGGGCACGGTGTAGAGGACGTTGCGCACCGAGATCGTGCCCGACCGCGTCACCGTGACGGTGGCGCTCGAAAAATCCGTGGTGCGATGCGGCGGCAAAGGCAGAAGCGCGGCAAGCTCGACGGCGACCTCTGCGCGCCGCCGGGCGTTCTTGCGGGCGATAAACTCCTGGAGAAAAGCCTGGTAGGCCGCCAGGTCGGGAAAGTCCCGAGTGCCGCGCAGTTCGAGCGCCTCGTCGAGGCCGGTCTTCAGATGGCCGTGCGCGGCTTCGACCGCGCCATTCTCGTGGCTGACGCCGGCGTTGTTGCGGGTCGGCTCCATGCCGTAATGGCGACAGAACTCGGCATAGTGCACCGCCTCGTCCTCCTGGCTGGAGAGGTTGCGGTACGCCGCCGAAAGCCGGTCGGTGCGATGCGTGCGCGGCACCCCGCCGAGCTGCCATGAGCGCTTCCTGGACGCCTTCGGTCAGTGCGGTGAAGCTCTCCTTGCGTGTTCCGGTCGATCGTGATCACGGATTCCGGTGGAAGATGATCACTCAATACGGTGGAACGTGATCACGGATTCCGGTCGAACGTGATCACCCAATCCGGTGATCGTGATCAGCCCGGCGCGATGGTGTAGCGCTCTGCGGCGCTGACGGTTCTCAACCGAAGGTAGCCTCGTCCTCTTTGTTCGAAAGGGGACGAGATGCCGGCCGAGAGACTGTCGATGCGCCAGATCCGGGAAGTATTGCGACTGTGCTTTGAGAGCAGGCTGCCGCAGCGGGCGGTTGCCCGCAGCCTCGGGCTGAGCCAGGGGGCGGTCAGCGGTTATCTGAGCCGGGCCCGGGCGGTCGGCATAGCCTGGCCGCTGTCCGAGGATCTCGACGACGCGCAGCTCGAAGCGCTGCTCTTTCCGCCGCCATCCGGAATACCGGCGGATCAGCGGCCGATACCCGATTGGGGCTGGGTACACCGCGAGCTGCGCCGTCCCGATGTGACGCTGGCGCTGCTGTGGGAGGAGTACCGTGCCGGCGCCGTCGACGGCTTCGGCTATTCCTGGTTCTGCGATCTCTACCGGGCCTGGACCGGTCGGCTGAAGCCGACGATGCGTCAGGTCCATGTCGCCGGCGAGCGCACATGTTCGTCGATTTCGCCGGCCGCACCGGCGAGGTGGTCGACGCCAATACCGGCGAGATCATCCCGGTGCAGATCTTCGTCGCCATGCTGGGCGCCTCCAGCTTCACCTACGCCGAGGCGGTGTGGAGCCAGAAGCTGCCGGACTGGATCGCCGCGCATGTCCGCGCCTTCGCCTATTTCGGCGGTGCCGCGCGGCAGACGGTCAGCGACAATCTGAAGGCCGGCATCACCAAGGCCTCCTTCCACGAGCCGATGGTCAACCGGACCTACGCCGACATGGCGCGGCATTATCGCACCGCGATTGTCCCGGCGCGGCCGTACAAGCCGCGCGACAAAGCGAAAGTAGAGGTCGGGGTCCAGGTGGTCGGACGCTGGATTCTGGCGCGGCTGCGGCACCGGCGCTTCTTTTCGCTGGCCGATCTCAACGCGGCGATCCGCGCGCTGCTCAATGATCTCAACGACCGGCCGATGCGCGGCTGGGGAACCAGCCGGCGGGCGCTGTATGACCAACTCGACCGGCCGGCGCTGGAGCCCCTGCCGGCCGAACCCTACGAATACGCCGAGTGGAAGCGCTGCCGGGTCAACCTCGATTACCATGTCGAGATCGCCAAGCACTTCTACAGCGTGCCGCACCAGCTGATCCGCCAGGAGGTCGAAGCGCGGATCACCGCCGCGACCGTCGAGATCTTCCATCGCGGCAAGCGCTTTGCCAGTCATCGACGCAGCGCCCGGCCGCATCGGCCGACGACCGTCGCCGAACACATGCCGAGTTCGCACCGACGTTATCGCGACTGGACGCATGAACGCATCCGCCGCGAGGCCAGCTCGGTCGGCGACAACACCGCCATCCTGACCTGGCGGTCAGTGACCCGCTTGCCGGACATTCAATGTTCCCCCCGCGATCGCGGGGGGAACATTGATCACCTCAGCCTCAGCGAACCCCAACCGGCCAATGTAGTTGTAGTCAAGCGGCCACCATAATTGTCGTCACGCACGAGAGGCGCATGCTCGGTGCTGTTTGCCGAATTGAGACCGGGCGAAGGTGCCCCGCCGCATCTGCATCACGACTACGACGAATATTTCTTCGTTGTGGAGGACACTATAGCCTTTGTCATCGATGGCAAGGAAAGCACGCTCGTTTCCGGCACGTTCGCTTTCACGCCGCGCGGTGGCGTCCATTCCTTCAAGAACATCGGCGCTTCGACGGCCAGTCTGCTTGAGTGGACTGTTCCGGGCGGCAACGAGCCTTACTTCCGGGCGGTATCCGAGATGGGGAAAAACATCGATCCGAAACGGCTTGCCAAAATAAATGAACAATTTGTGACCGAGTTCATCGGCTCTTAGCCCATCCAACTAGATGTTGCGCCCGCGGTGGGGCGCTGACGCGAAAGTCAGCGCCCCTTTTGATCAGCCGACCGCAATCCGCCTAGGTAGAGCCTCCTTCGCTTTCTTAAGCGTCAGCGTCAGCACGCCATCATCGATTTGCGCACTGATCTGCTGCTGGTCGATCTTGTTAGATAGGGTGAATGAGCGGGCGAAATGGCCAACGTTGTATTCGGTGTAGAGCGGTTCTAGGTCCTCGTATTTCGTGAAGTCGATCCGCGCGTCGATCCGTAAGGCGTCGTTCTCGACGTTCACATCGATGGCCTGCTTTTCGACGCCCGGGAGTTCCATGACCACGGTTAACGCGTCTTCTGTCTCGAAGATATCCGTGGTCGGTACGTAGTACCGCGCCGGCACCGTTTTCTCGTCTTTCGAAACCAGCTCCTTCTTTTCCTGCACTTCGAGTGCCTGTGATCGTGCCATCTTAGCCTCCGTCGCGTGTCTGTTACCCTGGTTAGCCCACAGCGATCGTCTTGGGCTTGTCTCGCTCCGCGCGCGGGAGATAAAGCGCCAAGATCCCGTCTCGGCATTCCGCCTTGACCTGATCGGCGTCGATTTCAACCGGGACGGTAAAGGCCCGATCGAAGCGGCCCGTGAGACGCTCGCGACGATGCAAGGCCGCCTTATCGCCGTACTCGACAGACTTGCTACCGGCGATACGGATAGTCTTCCCAACGACTTGGATCTCGAGGTCAGATTTACGGACTCCGGGGACTTCGGCGATGGCCACGATATCATCGCCTTTCCGGAAGATGTTGATCGGCGGGTAAGCCCCACCGGCACTTGGGCCTGTGCTCAGCCATCCACTTGTGCGGAACGAGTTCGAGCGCTTGCTGGAATTGCAGCAACGCGTCGAACGGGTCGGAAAATAAAGTCGGCATCCTTGATGCTCCTCCGTTAGTGGCCGCGAGTCGCCTCCACGACGAAGAACCTTGAGCAGGCGGCTCACCGGCGCCAGGTTTCGATGCTTGAATTGGAACGTTGATTAGAGGCTTGGAAAAATCCGCGGCCATCGTGGCGGTGGTGGATTGGCCCCAAGCGCTATACCCCGTCATCATTGAAGTTCGTCTTTCCCGGCTCGCCCGACGGCGTCCGGCTAGAGTGCTGCGCGCTCGCCGGCAAACTGGGCGCCACTCGATAGATTTCAGATGGAGAAGAGCGATTAAATTCGACAGTCATGCCACGTCCTCCAATGAGCAACATGGGGAAACAATCGCAGCCGGACCTCAAAAAGGGCATTCGGCGACATCGATTTAGGAGCGGCAAATTTGCAGTTCAAGGGGCCCATAAACGCGGCGATAACTGCAGCGAGGATGTCCGCTTCTGGGAAGGGTTTCGGATGCCGGCCGGGCGTGAGCGATCGAGCCGGGTAAGAGGTCCGGCGTCCGAAAGCCTCCGATGAAGGAACCCGCGGGAAGGCGGTGAAAGCTTGGCCGTCTATGGTGATTTGGCGCCGGAGCGGCTGTGGCCGGGGGTAGTTTTGCGAAGCTCGCCGTGAGCTGAGCGGCGCTGATGACGGCGGACTGGCCGCTGCTGCTGCCCACGATGGCCTGATTGAGGCCTGGTTGGCGATGTCGTGTCGGCGTTCGCAGGCACGAGGGTAAAATGGCCGGGACGCCGGGAACGGAATGTTGTGGCGAACGGATGCTGCCAGCTGACGAGAAGGAAAGTCATCGGATCACGTCCTGATGTCGGCGGCGGCGGGCGGGCCGCGCGGTGCGGCGCCGCGCGCGAAGGCCTCGACAATGATCATGCGGCCGCCACAGCACGGGCATAGCGGGCGATGATCGGGCGTGGCGTCGTGATAGGCTGTGTCGTGCGTTGCCGGCGGATCGACCTGCGGCATTGGGGCGGCCATTAGCTCCTTGGCGCGCGCGATGTTGGCCTTGCAACCGGCGCTCGCCAGCAGCCCGTAGTGGCGGAGGCGATGAAACCCCTCGGGTAGGACGTGGATCAGGAAGCGGCTGATGAACTCGTCGGCGCTGAGCGTCATTGTGCGAAACCGCGCCTGCCCGTTGCGGCGGTAATTCTTGTACCGAAAGGTCACGCTGCGCTCGCCGAAGGCAATGAACCGGCTGTTCGCGATAGCGACGCGATGGGTGTAGCGGGCGAGATAGGCGAGCACCGCTTCCGGCCCGGCAAAAGGCCGCTTGGCATAGACCAACCAATTCTTCCGCACAGCGGCGCGAGAAGCGCGGCGAAGGCCTGGTGACGACAGAGGCCCGCGATCTCGGCGAAGAACCGCAGCCGCCCGCCGCGTGGACGTCGGTGAGCGCCGTTCCAGGAACAGCCGACGGAAGAGGCGGGACAGCACCCGCACGGCAGCAAAAAGCCGGGTCGGCAGGCAACCCAGCGCGTGCCGTCGAGCGATATGCCGCCGCCGGGCACGATCATATGGGCGTGCGGATGGTGGGTCATCGCCGATCCCCAGCTGTGGAGCACGGCGGTGAGCCCGATGCGCGCGCCGAGGTGCTTGGGATCGGCGGCGATGGTGAGCAATGTCTCGGCGGCGGTTCGGAGCAAGAGGTCGTAGACGACCGCCTTGTTCTGATAGGCGATCGTCGGCGATTTCGGCCGGCAGCGTGAAGACGACGTGGAAATAGCCGGCCGGCAGCAGTTCGGCCTGGCGGGCGGCCAGCCATTCCTTGCGCCGCCGCGGCCTGGCACTTCGGGCAATGGCGGTTGCGGCACGAGTTGTAGGAGATGCGCTGGTGAGCGCAAGCCTCGCAGCGTTCGACATGGCCGCCCAACGCCGCCGTTCGGCAGCGCTCGATCGCCGACATGACCTTGAGTTGGCCGCGGCTCACATGCCCGGCATTGGCCCGCACGCCAAGTCGGCCCCATGGTGATGAAAGACGTCCGCCACCTCGAGCTTCGGGCGGCGCACGGCTGCTCGGCAGGCCTCGGGCGTGGCCTCTCCTCGATCAATGATGCGAGCCGGTCGAGCGGGCTTGTCACCTGGCCCGATCGTCGTCCTGGCGACGCGGGTGTAAAGCGCCGTGGTGTCGAGCTTCTTGTGGCCGAGCAGAACCTGGATGACCCGGATATCGGTCTTTTGCTCCAAGAGATGGGTGGCAAAGCTGTGCCGTAGTGTGTGAACGCCGACACGCTTGGTAATGCCGGCACGCCCCGCTGCCAGGCGAACGATCCGATGAAGCTGGCGCGCACTCGTGTGCTGCCCGCGGTAGCCGGGAAACAACCAGGGCTGACCGGGAGACATCCATCCCTTCTTGCGCGCAACGCGCCACCATTCGCGCAATAACTCGAGAAGGTTCGGCGAGAGAATGACATAGCGATCCTTCTTGCCCTTGCCCTGTTCGACCCGGATGACCATCCGGTCGCTGTCGATGTCGGTGAGCTTGAGCGATACGACCTCCGATGACCGCAGGCCGGTGGCATAAGTCAGGCTCAGGACCGCCTTGTGCTTGATGTTCGTCGTCGACGCGAGAAGCCGACCGACCTCTTCCGGGCTCAGAACGACGGGGAGGCGGCGCGGCTCGCGGACCGACACGACCGCGTCGGCAAGATCGCGGCGTTTCAGCGTGATCTTGAAGAAGAACCGCAGGGCAGTGGCACTGACGTTGACGGTCGGTACCGTCGTCCCGATCGACGCCAGCCACAACTGATAGCGATGGACATCCTCAGCGGTGGCCTTGTCGGCAGACCGGCCCAGAAAATCGGCAAACCTTTTGACGTGGCGGATATAGTGGAGCTGAGTCTTGGGGCCAAGCCGGCGGATCGTCATGTCCTCGATCAGTCGCCGGCGTAACGGACTGATGGCCTTGTCGGTCATTGGGGGCTCCTGTCTTGGGTGAGGTTCAAGGCCCCTCAATCTCAAGACAGGACGCCTGCTTCCCGCTACTCCACCTCTTGCCACCAATTACCGCGAGAGCGGTTTAGTCCATCGGCGCGTTTCGCCCGTTGCCATGCGTTCCCGCGAAGGTCCGTTGGCCGAACTGGCAGCGAACGCTCGGCCCTTGCCAACTCGAACAGGTCTTAATGGCCATGAGAATACGTCGATTGCCGCTCGAGCCGCTGCCGCGGCACAAGGCCCAGACACGCTGCCATATGGCGCCCACCTCCGACAAGCGGCGTTCATCGCGGTCGCGGTTTTGGGTCCGACGCCTCGGAGCGAGCCACCCGACAACATTACTCCAATCCACCCCTGCCTTGCGAATAAGCCCATTCGTGAAGTCGCCGGCAAACGAGCAAATTGTTGCATCCAGTCGCGCTGCTCGCATTGACGACTAAAGCTCAATTACTCGCACGCCAGCGGCGGGCTGATCTATGCGCATCCCCCCGATTAGGCGGCGGCACTCGGGCGCGCTGAAACGGTCTCGTGCCAGCGCCGTAGATGGTTGCAGCCATCGGGGATCGCGAGGTTGATCCGAGCGGCGAAATTGACCGTCACGAGGGCCATAATGTCGGCGATCGTGTAGCCGTCGCTGGCGACGAACTGGCACCCCGCTAGGCGGCGGTCGAGCATCTCGAAGAACCGCGCGGTACGGGCGCGACCACGCTCGGCGAGCGACGGGATCTGTTCGTAATCGTCCGGGCCCGGTAGAGCCCGCCCCTTGAGGCCGGGCGCGGAGTTACGGAACGTGTCGCCGACGGCCCAGAAGCCTTGCCGCTCGACGCGGTGATGCCAGTCGGCGACGATCGCCCGATCCTGTGCACCAACCCCCATCAGCGCCGGCTCGGGATGGGTCAATTCGAAATAAAGGCAGATCGCGATGACCTCCGCGATGTGCCGGCCGTCGTCAAACTCGAGCACCGGCACCGTGCATTCCGGGTTGATCGAGCGGAATTCGGGCGTGAATTGCTCGCCGGCCGCAGATCGACTTGCACGGTCGGAATTGTGATGCCCTTTTCCGCCAGGAAGATGCGGACGCGGCGCGGGTTTGGCGCGAGCTGGTAATCGTAGAGCTTCATTGCGCGGTCCTCATGCATAGAGCCTGGCAACCATTTTAGCACCTCCCGAGCGACGGTTGCCCGAGCCAGTGATCATTAAAGGGCTCGCGGCTCGATCGCGCAGTTTTGCCCCTTGTTGAGACTTTGGCTGCGGGCTTGCGTTGTCCGGCGCATCGGGCGGAACCACACCTCTCGACGCGATAGTGCGCGCGGATAGTCCATGCCTGGGTCGAGAGCCCTGGGCTCGCAGCTGTGCCTAGTGTATGGCTAAGCCTGGGCCGTTGGCCGGCAGACCATGACGATTGGGGTGTTCCGTGGTGCTCGAGCACACGAAGTGCGAAGGCACCTTCCGCTATCTGGGCATCGAGGTCGACCCTGATTATTCTGGGTAATAGCTCAGCTCATACTTCGACCTGCTCCCAGTTGCTAAGCACCTCCGCATGGTAACCGTTATCGACCTGTGTTTCATAATTGAGGTTTGAAGCGATGCGACACGTAAATGTACTCAATGCCGATGAAGTCGAAGTCCGCGAAATGATCAAGGGCCGGCACAACATGCGCTTGCGTCGACTTGGCAAGCCCGCCGGCAGCATTGCACTCGGTGCGACATTGACTGAAGTGGCGCCGGGCGGAATTTCTTTCCCCCGCCACGCCCATTACGCCAACGAAGAAGCGATTTATGTGCTCTCCGGTTCCGGAGAGGCCCGGATCGGCGATGCACGCGTCCCTGTGCGGCCGGGGGACTGGATCGCGTTGCCCACCGGCCCCGAGCACGCGCATCAGATGGTCAATATGTCGACGGCCGAACCGCTCGTCTATCTCTGCGTCTCGACGATGCATGGGGCAGAGATTGTAGAGTATCCCGATTCCGGAAAAATCGGTGCTGGTGTCGCCGATCCGACAAGCCCGGTCGGCTTCCGGCGCATTGGTATGTTTCGGGCCGGCAGCGGCACGCTCGATTACTGGGAGAGCGAGCCCGAGGCGGGTTAAGTCTGGTCCAGCCAAGTCATTCGCCCGGCGACGGCGCGTGCACGACAGGCGCGTCAAGCGAGATCGCGACGATCGCGATAGCCCACTGCAAACCCTATCCCGACCGGCTGTACACTTGGGCTTGAGAGGACAGGTGAAGCAAGCGGTCAGATGGCGGTACTGGTCGATGTCGCCTCGGCGGTCCGATCGGACCAGCCCTCTCGTGAGGTGTTCGCCGGCCGGGCAGGTGTAATGGTCGTTCTCGGCGTCGTAGACGAAGTCCTGCCGCGTGAAGAGGCCGCGCTTGGCGCTGCTTGATGTCAATGTCTTTGGTATAAAGGGCAGCACGCCGGTGTTCTCGCAGGCCAATACCTGGTCGCCGTTGAAATAGCCCCGATCGGCCAGCACCGTGATCTCCTCGTTTCCGGTCGCCTCCTGTGCCTTGAGCGCCATCGGTACGAGTTGGGTTCGGTCATGGCCGAGATTGGTCACCTCGTGCGCCACGATCAGGTGGTGCTCGACGTCGACGGCGGTCTGCACATTGTAGCCGACAATGCCGGTGCCTTTGCCGCTGGTCGCCATTGCGCGAGCATCTGGATCGGTCAGCGAGATCTGCCGATCCGGCGCAGCCTGAACGGCGATCTCCATCTCTCGCAGGTGCTGCATCTGTTGCTTAAGGCGGGCGAGTTTGTCCTTTAGCCGCAGCGATTTGGCTTCGGCGATCTCGCCCTCTTGCCGATCGGCGGTGTCCAGGGCCGATAAATAGCGTGCGATACTGGCTTCGACCTGCTCCATACGACGCTCGATCGCACCATGCGTGTAGTTCTTGTCCCGAGTGTTCACAGCCTTGAACCGGCTACCGTCGATCGCGATCACGGTCTCGGAGAACAAGTCCAGCCGTCGGCAAAGCATTACGAACTGGCGGCAGGTTGCCCTGATCGCTGGCCCGTTGTCCTTGCGGAAATCTGCGATGGTCTTGAAATCCGGCATGAGGCGTCCGGGACACTAAACTGTCACGTTAGCCCGTTTTCACACGCCCTCGGCGGGTCTCGCCCATTGCCGTGCGTTCCGGCGAAGGTCGGCTTACTGAACCCAAAGCCGGCGCTCGATCCCGGCGACGGGGACTGCTCTTCATGCCCCGAAGCAGACCTCCGCGGTAACGCTAACTACCGGGTGAGCGGGCGAGAGACAATTTGCGGGTGTCCGATTTGCCGGACCGGCAGAAATTGCTCCGGAAGGCAACATCTCATGTCGACGAGCTGCGGCAAAATCTGGCGCGAGCGCGGTTCTGCAGCAATGGCACGAGCGACCGCCACCATTCCGTCGGTCAGCCATCCCTGCTCGGATTGGGAGGGCGAAGGGAAGGGTGATGCGCTTGACCGGCGCCGTTGTCGCCGATCAGGCCGACAATCTCGCCTGGTGCTAGCTTGTAGTCGACCTCGGCGAGCGCCCGAATGGCACCGTATTCCATCCGATGCCGCACAGCTCAAGAAGGGTCATGGCGAGAGCTTAGCGTCGCGCGGCCAGAACAATCTCACCAGCAGCCCCTTGGCGCACGCCAGGCGGGTCCTCGATCGTCGTGCCGCCATTCGCGACTCCGGCTTTGTGCCATGCGATGGGGCGACGCTTGACCAAAGAGAGAAATTTTCTCCCGTCACCGGCCGCCTGTGACATCGAGCGAAGCCGTTGCCGCGCCGCTTTCGTCCGGAGTGTCATTGAAGCGGGTGCCGCCCGGCGGTGCGGAGGCCCCGATGGGTCCTCCGGTGCTTTTTTGTTTGCCTTAGTAACCAAGATACCACCCTTTCTTTACAGCCGTTGCAGCGCCACAAACCGACAGTTAGTCTGTCATATTCGTTTTCGCGGAGCGGATTGATGTGCGGCATCGTCGGGTTATTTTTCAAGCGCGGTGCCGTGTCGCCGGACCTCGGACCGCTTTTGGCCGGTATGTTGTCCCAGATGGCCGAGCGCGGCCCTGACAGCACCGGCTTTGCCGTTTATGGGGATGCGGCACCGGAGGGGGCATTCAAGGTGACCCTGCATGCACGCGATGCCCAATGGGATTGGGTGGCGTTCGAAGACAAACTCCACGCTGCGTTTTCGCTCCCGGAGCAGGTGCGGCGTTACGGCAGCCATACCGTCTTGACGCTGGCTGGCGATCAGCGCCGGTTCTTTGACTGGCTAACCCGACACCATCCCGAACTTGGCGCATTCGGCTTTGGCGAGCGCATCGAAGTGTTTAAGGATGTGGGTCTACCCGATGCAGTCGCACGGCGCTTCCAGCTAGAGCAGCGGGCCGGCACGCATGCTCTCGGCCATACGCGCATGGCGACGGAAAGTGCGGTGACGACCGAACACTCACATCCCTTCTCGACCGGTCCCGATCTTTGCCTCGTGCATAACGGCTCGCTGTCCAACCACAACCGAGTGCGCCAATCCTTGCGCCGCGAGGGCATCCGGTTCATGACGGACAACGATACGGAGGTGGCGGCGGGCTATCTGACTTGGCGCTTGCGCCTCGGTATGAGCCTTTCCCAGGCGCTCGAGGCGGCTTTGCTCGACCTCGACGGGTTTTACACTTTTGCCGTGGGCACCAGGGACGGGTTTGCGATCCTCCGCGACCCGATCGCCTGCAAGCCTGCCGTTCTCGCCGAGACTGCAGACTGGGTCGCAATGGCGACCGAGTACCGTGCGATAGCCACCCTACCGAATGCGGCCACGGCCAAGATCTGGGAGCCGCAGCCGGCAACCGTATATTGCTGGCAAAGCCAGTGATCGAAATCGATCTGGCGCAGCGCTCGGTCCGCGGGCTGAATGAGAGATTGCACCGGCTCACTCCACAAACCAACGAGCTTTATTGGCGGGTACTGAACCCGGGGGGCGCCCATGCGATCGCGGTGGGCCTGACCCAGCCGGTGCAGGTCGAGATCAAGGGACATGTCGGGTACTATTGTGCCGGCATGAATGCGGCGGCGGCGGTCGTGATCGACGGCCATGCCGGAACCGGGCTCGCTGAGAACATCATGAGCGGGCTCGTTCGGGTACGCGGCAACGCCTCGCAATCGGCCGCTGCCTCAGGTCGCGGCGGGCTCGTCGTGATCGAGGGCAATGCGGGGGCGCGCTGCGGCATCTCGATGAAGGGGGTAGCGATTGTCGTCGGCGGCTCGGTCGGGCACATGAGCGCGTTTATGGGACAGGCTGGCACCTTGGTCGTTTGTGGCGACGCCGGTCATGATCTCGGTGATTCGCTGTATGAAGCCGAGATTTATGTTGCCGGCGCGGTCGCCAGCCTTGGTGCCGACTGCATTGAGAAAGAGATGACGCCGGGCGATGTCGCGCGCCTCGCCGAGTTGCTCAATCTCGCCGGGCTGGCCAGTCATGTGGCCCGCTTTCGGCATTTCGGCTCGGCGCGGCGCCTATACAATTTCCACATCGACCACGCAGCCGAATATTGACGATGTCCAGACCTTCGTTGCGCCGCTCGGCGACCTTTTCACCCGAAGTCATCGCCGAAATAGAGCGCGCCGCCGACGACGGCCTCTATCAGATCCGCGGACTTGGAACCTTGCGTCCGTTGCCGAGCTTTGACGATCTCGTCTTGCTCGGCACCTCGATGTCGCGCTACCCGCTTGAGGGCTATCGCGAACGCTGCGCTACCAACGTAACGCTCGGCGCGCGTTTTGCCGCGAAGCCGATCGAGCTGAAGATCCCGATCACGATCGCGGGGATGAGTTTTGGCGCGATCGGAGCCAACGCCAAACGTGCCCTCGGCCGCGGCGCCAGTGCGGTCGGCACCAGCACGACGACCGGCGATGGCGGCATGAGCGAGGAAGAGCGCAGCGAGTTGAAGATCCTGGTCTACCAGGTGTTGCCATCCCGCTATGGCTTTGACCCCGCTCATCTGCGCGCGTGCGAGGCGATCGAGATCGTCGTCGGCCAGGGCGCGAAGCCGGGCGGCGGCGGCATGCTGCTCGGGCGGAAGATCACCGAGCGGGTGGCGCAGATGCGGACCTTGCCTGCTAGCATCGACCAACGCAGCGCCTGTCGCCACCCCGACTGGACCGGCCCCGACGACCTGACGATCAAGATCCAGGAATTGCGTGAATTGACCGACTGGGAAAAGCCGGTGTTTGTCAAGATCGGCGCGTCGCGGCCGCGGTTTGACGTCCAGCTCGCGGTCAAGGCCGGCGCCGACGTCGTCGTGCTCGACGGCATGCAGGGGGGCACCGGTGCCACCCAGGAGGTGTTTATCGAGCATGCCGGCATCCCGACCCTGCCAGCCTTGCGCCAGGCGGTCGAAGCGCTTCAAGAACTGGGTCAGCACCGCAAAGTGCAGCTGATCATCTCCGGTGGGATCCGCAGCGGGGCCGACGTCACCAAGGCATTGGCGATGGGCGCGGATGCGGTCTCGATCGGCACTGCTGCACTGGTGGCACTCGGCTGCAACCGGGAGATCCATGTCGAGGATTATCGGGCACTCGGCACCGAGCCGGGAGCTTGCCATCATTGCCATACCGGGCGTTGTCCGGTCGGCATTGCGACGCAGGACCCGGCGCTCGAAAGTCGGCTCGATGTCGAGGAGGGCGCGCGAAGGATCCGCAATTTCCTGACGGTGCTGACGATGGAGGCGCAGACTTTGGCGCGGGCCTGCGGCAAGTCGCATCTCCACAATCTCGAACCGGAGGATCTTGCCGCATTGACCGTCGAAGCCGCCGCGATGGCCGGTGTTCCGCTCGCGGGCACCGACTGGATCCCGGGCAAGACAAGGCACTGAACGCCAAAGAGGGGGATCTCGATGTCGCACGATTTGGCAAAGCATGCGGCGGAGAATGGGATCGGGTATTTCCTGATCAGCTTTGTCGATCTTTTCGGCGTACTGCGGGCAAAACTGGTGCCGGCTGCGGCGATCGAGCACATGCAGCGCGACGGTGCCGCGTTCGCCGGTTTTGCGACCCATCTCGACCTGACCCCGGCCGACCCCGACATGTTCGCGATACCTGACCCAGAGAGCCTGATCCAGATCCCATGGAAGCCGGAGGTTGGGTGGCTTGCCGCCGATCTATACATCGATGGCAAGCCGGTCGAGCATGCGCCGCGCCGTGTGTTGAAGCGCCAGATCACCGCGGCCGAGGCGGCGGGTTATCGCCTGAAATCGGGCGTCGAGGCCGAGTTTTTTGTATTGCGCCCGGACGGAAGGGCGGTCGGCGACGATGACGACCGGCAGGCGAAGCCGTGCTACGATCAGACGGCGCTACTGCGGCACTACGAGCTGATCCGCGCGATCAGCGATGTAATGCTCGAGCTGGGCTGGGGGCCGTATCAAAGCGATCACGAGGATGCAAATGGCCAGTTCGAAATGAACTGGACCTATGACGATGCGCTCGTCACCGCCGATCGGCATGTGTTCTTTAAATTCATGGTCAAAGAGCTGGCCCAGCAACACGGGCTACGCGCCACCTTTATGCCGAAGCCGTTCATGCATCTGACCGGAAATGGCTGCCACGCCCACGTCTCGTTGTGGGATCTTAAGGGTGAAACGAATCTGTTTTACGATCAACAAGGCGAGCTCGGCCTATCGGCGCTCGCCTACCATTTTCTCGGCGGCATCCTTGCCCATGCCGATGCGCTGACCGCTCTATTCACCCCGACTGTCAACAGCTTCAAACGGATCAACGCGGTGCCGACCGTGTCGGGCGCCACCTGGTCGCCAAACGCGATCAGCTACGGCGCCAACAACCGCACGCATATGGTGCGGATCCCGGAGCCGGGCCGCTTCGAATTGCGGCTGATGGACGGTGCGGCGAATCCCTACTTGCTGCAGGCAGGCATCCTTGCCGGCGGTCTCGATGGAATCGCCCGCGGTCTCGATCCCGGAAAGCGGCTCGACATCAACATGTACGAGCCGGGCGCCGCACCCGCCGAGGTTCCGCGGCTGCCGCTCAATCTGCTCGATTCGTTGCGAGCGTTCGATGCCTCGCCGACCCTGCGCGCGGCGCTGGGTGCGGACTTCGTCAATTCATACGTCAAATTGCGGATGGCGCAGTGGGCAGACTACATGCATCACCTGACCGAATGGGAGCGCGACCACACCCTCGACGTCTAGCAACTAGGCGCTCTTAAACCGGTCTGCCGCCAATCAGAACCAGGCCAAGGAGAGCGGCACCTGATGTTTTAAGCTGGCCCGGGAGCCGCTCAGGTGGGGGACACAACCCGAGCCACGACCGTATTCGGCGCCGATCCTCAAACCGGCAGTGGCGCAGTTTTTGCTGATCGTCGCTGGGCGGCGTGGTCTCGGACCGTACCTTCGGACGATCGCAACGCGAAAGGGAGGGCAGCGTGCCAAACCGGTTTCATCTTGCCTGGTTCACCAATTTCACTGCCGGCGATTGGAACGCCGCGTTTTCCCATGGCGGCTCGCCGTGGGACGGCAAATTCTTTGTCGAATTCGCGCAGGCGATGGAGCGGGCTTGCTTCGACTATATGATCCTCGAAGACACGCTGATGGTGTCCGAGGCCTGGGCCGGCACCGCGGAGATGTCGCTGAGCCAGGCGCTGCAGGTGCCCAAGCACGATCCGGTGCCGTTGGCCGCGATGATCGCCGCCGCCACCTCGAGGCTCGGCATCGTCGCGACGATGTCGACCCTGTCGTGGCCGCCCTTCATGCTGGCGCGCGCGGCGACGACGATCGACCATATTTCGGGCGGGCGCTTTGGCTGGAACATCGTCACATCCGGCGAAGACGCGGCGGCGCAACAGTTCGGCCTGGACAAATTGCCACCGCGCGAGCTGCGGTATGCGATGGCCGACGAATACATGGAGCTGGTGTACCGGCTCTTTGATTCATGGGACCCGGATGCGGTCGTCAAGGACCGCGAGCGCGGCGTCTACGCCGACTGGCGTAAGGTTCGCCCGATCCATTTCGAAGGCGAGTTCTTCAAGTGCCGCGGCCCGCTCAATACCGCGCCGTCGCCGCAGGGCCGCCCGACTTTTGTTCAGGCCGGCGGGTCGCCACGCGGCCGCGCTTTTGCCGCGAAGCACGCCAACTCGATCATCGCCTCGTGCAACGGGGTCGCCGGCATGAAAGCCTATCGCGACGACGTGCGCGGCCATGCGGTGCGCATTGGCCGCAACCCGGACGACATCAAGGTTCTCTACCTGGTCTATCCGTTTCTCGCCGAGACCAGCGAGGAGGCGCGGGCAAAGTATCGGCGGCTGGTCGGTTCCGACGGCTTCATTCATGCAGCACTCGCGTCGGTCGGTCAGATCACCGACATCGATTTCTCGCAATTCCCGCTCGACGAGCCGCTACCGCGGATCACGACAAACGGCGAGCAAGGCTCGCTCGACCGGTTCGCCCAATGGGGCAGCGGCAAGACGTTGCGGCAGCTGGCAATGGAGCGCTTTGACAATGGCCTGGAACTGATCGGCACGACCGACGAGGTGGCCGAGCATATGGGCGAGGCGATGGAAACGGTCGGTGGCGACGGCTTCCTGATCAGCACGCCGTTCCAGCGCGTCGGCCGCCGTTTTGTCAACGAGGTGTGCGAAGGGCTGGTGCCGGCGTTGCAGCGCCGCGGCCTGGTGCGCGAGGCCTACATCCGGCCGACCTTGCGCGAGACCTTGCGCGAGTTCTGAGCGCATCCCCACACCGAGGCGGCCATCGGTTGCCCGGCAAGTTTCCCGGTTTGGCGGGAAATAACCGGGAAAATCGTCGAATCGCCTCAGTTTGGGCAGCGTGCGCTGTGGCGTCTTTCCTCGGCTGGATCAGCGCGTCCGTCCCCGCTTTCGCGAGGGCAGGCTCTTTGAGACGACCGCTCCGCGGCCTCCTCTTCGCCGGGGCAGGCACTCACCCTCCGAGCAAAGCGCGCTGGGCCCCTCCCCGGATCAGGTCCGGGGCGCGCTCTCTCCCCCTCAAGAACGGGAGCTGCGCAGAGGGGAAGCTCTGCGGCTGGCATGCGAATTGCCCGAGTATGGAGCGAACAGGCTAAATGCTAATCAGAGCCTCCCCGATGCGCGACATGTCGTTGCAACAGCAGATCACCCGCCGCAGTGCCTTAAAGATAGCCGGCGCAGCGGCGTTACCAGCGCTGATCAGATCGGCGCGGGCGGCCGAACCATCGACCCTCCGGGTGGCTTTCGCGATCCAGCCGGCGACGCTGGACCCGCAAAAAATGCGCGTCGGCGGCGTCGATTACAATAATGCCTACCATTGCTTCAGCCGACTGACGACCCAGGACCGAGGCTGTGTGAAAACGCCTAATCTGGTATTCTCTCTGGGGGTTCGGGGGGACCGGGATGAAGCGTTTTGTTGAGGGCCAAGGCCGGCGCCAGCTGATCTTGCTGCCGGATTGCTTGGACGACTACGTCGGGGAAGATAACCCTGTCCGCATCGTCGATGTCTTCATTGATGAATTGGATTTGGCGGTGCTGGGCTTTGCCGGCGTTATACCGGAAGCGACCGGCCGTCCCTCGTACCATCCCGTGACGCTGCTGAAGATTTATCTCTACGGTTATTTGAACCGGGTTCAGTCGAGCCGGCGGCTCGAACGCGAAACGCAGCGCAATATCGAGCTGATGTGGCTGACCGGGCGGCTGATGCCCGACTTCAAGACGATCGCCGACTTCCGCCGGGACAATGGCGAGGCGATCCGGGCGGTGTGTTCCCAGTTTGTGATGTTGTGCCGCCAGCTGGGCCTGTTCACCCGCGCCGTTGTTGCGATCGACGGCAGCAAGTTCAAAGCGGTCAACAATCGCGACAAGAACTTCACGGTGGCCAAGGTCGGCAAGCGCATCGAGCAGGTCGACGCCGGCATCGCGCGTTACCTGGCGGCACTGGACCGGGCCGACCGCGACGAGAGCGATGTCGCTGAAGTCAAGTCGGTCCGCCTGAAGGAGAAGATCGCCGGCTTGCGTCGACAGATGCAGTCCTTGAAGAAGATGGAGCAGACGGTTCGGGACGCGCCCGACCAGCAGGTCTCGCTGACCGATCCGGATGCGCGGTCCATGGCCACCAGCGGGCGCGGAACCGGCGTGGTCGGCTACAATGTGCAGATCGCCGTCGACGCCGAGCACCATCTAATTGTGGCCCACGAGGTGATCAACCAGGGGCACGACCGCAGCCAGCTCGCACCCATGGCGCTCAAGGCGCAGCAGGCCACGGGCTGCGAGCAGGTCACCGCCCTGGCCGACCGCGGCTACTTCAGCGGCGACCAGGTTCTGTCGTGCGAAGGCACCGGCGTCGCACCTATCGTACCCAAGACCCTGACGTCAAGCGGGACCAAGCGCGGCCTTTTTGCCCGGCAGGACTTCATCTACGACGCCGAGCACGACCACTACACCTGCCCGGCGGGCGCAAAACTCACCAAAATCCATCGCCGCGCCGATCACACCGAAGACTTCGACCGCTACCGCCACCTGAGCGCCTGCTTCACCTGTCCGCTCAGACCCCAATGCACGCCGACCCCGCGGCGGATCATCAAGCGCTGGGAGAATGAGGTCGTGCTCGACCGGATGCAGGCCCGGCTCGACCGCATGCCCGAGGCCATGGGGGTGCGACGACAGACCGTCGAACACCCGTTCGGGACCCTCAAGGCCTGGATGGGCGCCACCCACTTCCTGACCCGGACCCTGGACAAGGTCCGAACCGAGATGAGCCTCCACGTTCTGGCCTATAATCTGAAGCGAATGATCACGATCTTCGGTGTGGGACCGCTGATGGCGGCGATCAGAACCTGATCGCCCCGCTCAAGCCGCCGACCCAGTATCAACCGGGCCTCGACTGTCACGGCCAGGAAACCCGGCGCTTCGCTTACGTTCATATGACGCGTTTTTCCACGCCCTCGACCCGAAGCTTCAGGTTCTGCCCGACCTGGCGACCAGCTGGGAGGCGGCCGAGGACCTGAAGAGCTGGACCTTTCGTCTGCGTCCGGGGGTGAAATTCCACAACGGCAAGCCATTCGACGCCTCGGACGTCGTTTTCACCTTCAAGCGGATCCTCGACAAGAACGTCGGCTCGGTCTTGCGGGTCAATTTCGGCATTGTCACTGGCATCGATGTCATCGATCCGCTGACCGTCAGGTTCAACCTGTCAATCCCCTATGCCGACTTGCCTGCCGCCACCGCCGCCTACCAGGCTGCGATTGTCACAGAGGGCGTCGTCGACAAATTGGCGACGCACCCGATCGGCACCGGACCTTTCCGCTTTGTCGAGTATCGCCCGGGCGACCAGTTGGTGATGGAACGCAACCCCGACTATTTCCTGCCCGGCGTGCCAAAGCTGGATCGCGTGGTTATCCGCATCATTCCGGAGTTCACCACCGCGGTGGCGGCGCTCGAAAGCGGCTCGGTCGATGCGGTCTTCGACCTGCCGCCCGAGCAGGTCGACAAGCTCAAGCACAGCACGGTAGCACACGTCATCGAGGTGCAGGCCGGCAGATGGCAGGGCATCATCTGGAACAACACGATGAAGCCGTTCGACGACATCCGCGTGCGCCGCGCCTTTGCGAAGCTCGTCGACAAGCCCGCCCTCGTCGATATCTCGATGTTCGGCCATGCCACGCCGACATTGACGCCGATCCCGCCGTTCCACCCCTATTTCCGCAAGGACATCCCGATCGGCGGCGCCGACATTCCCGGCGCGAAGAAGCTATTGGCCGAGGCCGGGATACCGGACGGCTTCAGCCTCGAAATGTACGTGCCGGGCTCCAACCCGCCGCGCGAGCGGCTGGCGACCGCGTTCCGCGAAACTGCGAAGCAGGCGGGCGTCGACGTGCAGCTCCGCATGGTGCCGCCGGATAAATTCTTCGCCGAGATGGAAGGCAAGGTGCGATTTTCAGCCGATGGCTTCTACGGCCGGGCCACCCCCGACTTGATGGTGTATCCCTGGTATGACAGCGCCGGATCGTGGAACAACACGCTGTGGCACTATAAAAATCCGGAGGTCGACAAGGTTCTCGATGCCGCTCGGGCCACCACCGACAAAGCGGTGCAGGCAAAGCTTTACGGCCGCTTTCAGGAGCTGGTGCTCGACGACCCTCCCGGTAGCGTAATCTATGTGCAGAACTTCGCCTGCGGCGCCAGCAACAAGGTACAGGATCTCGCGATCTCGCCCCTGATGCTGATGGATTTCAGCAAGACGATGGTGATCGCCTGAGGGGCGGGCGCGATGGCCGCTTATATCGTGCAGCGGCTTGGTACCGTCATGCTGATCATGACCGCGATGTCGGTACTGGTGTTTCTCGCCACGCACGCGCTGCCATCCAATGCCGCGGCACTAATCCTCGGCCAGTATTCGACGCCGGAAACGCTGGCGGCGCTCGAGCACAAGCTGGGATTCGACCTGCCCCTGCCAGTGCAGTACTGGCATTGGGCGAAGGGAATGCTCGAAGGCAACATGGGGCAATCGCTCGAGCAGGAACGCCCGGTAGCACCCATGCTGTGGGATGCCATCAGCCGTTCGGCGATCCTGGCGGTCTCGTCCTTGATCGTGGTTGCGGTTCTGGGCTTATCTCTGGGCGTCGTTGCCGCGGTCTGGCGCGGCCGATGGCCGGACCATGCCGCCTCGATCCTCACCTATTTCGGCGTATCGCTTCCGGAGTTCTATTGGGGCCTCGTCTTTATTCTTTTGTTCTGCAGCACGTTTCACCTGTTGCCTTCTTCCGGCTACGCCAATCTCTCGGACGGGTTCGGCAGCTTCGTTGCTCATCTCGTGCTGCCGGTCGCGACCCTGACGCTGGCTTTTCTTGCCCATGTTACACGGTTGACGCGCTCCAGCATGATCGAGGCGCTGGAAAGCATGTACGTCAAGGTGGCGCGCGCACGGGGTTTGCCGGAGCGATTGGTGATCCTCCGTCACGCCTTGCGCAACGCGCTAATCCCATCGATTACCGTGCTGGCGCAGGATTTCGGTTTCCTGATCGGCGGCATCGTTGCAGTCGAGACGGTGTTCGCCTATCCCGGACTGGGCCGGATGTTGGTCGAGGCGCTCCAGCGCCAGGATCTGCCGGTGATGCAAGCCGCGATCCTGGTGCTGACCGCGGTCTACTGCCTTGCCAATCTGGCGGCTGACTTGCTCTACGCGGTAGTCAACCCCCGCATCCGCTATGGCGGCTCGATTGACTGAGCTGACGGCAGCGCCGGTCATCCGTGGTCGCCGGCGGCTCCCCGTGGCGCTCGTCGTGGGCGGCACGCTTGTCATCGCGCTGGTCGTCACCGCAGCATTGGCGCATTGGATTGCTCCCTATCCTTACGACCAGATGCATATCCGTGATCGCTTCTCGCCCCCAAGTCTGTATTACCCTGCCGGCACTGACGAATACGGTCGCGACGTGTTCAGCCGCCTATTGTACGGATCGCAGCTCTCGTTGGCGCTGGGCGTCAGCGCCACTCTGATCAGCATGGGGGTCGGCGTACCGTTGGGGCTGATTGCAGGCTACCGCCGCGGCGCAATCGACGAACTCATTATGCGCACGCTCGACGTAATGCTGGCGTTTCCGCCGATCTTGCTGGTGCTGTTGATCCTGGCGGTGACACCGCCCAGCCTAATGAAGACAGCAATCGCCATCGGCGTTCTGGCGGTGGCGCCGATCGCGCGCGTCACCCGCAGCGTCGCCCTCGACCTGATGAGCGGGGAGTTCATCGAGGCGGCGCGCGCCCGCGGCGAGCGGCTGCACTACATGTTGATGCGCGAGCTGCTCCCAAATGTCTGGCCGGTCCTGATGGTGGAGGCCAGCCTACGCGTCGTCTTCGCCGTGCTGCTCGGCGCGGTACTGAGCTTTCTCGGCTTTGGCGTGCAGCCGCCCGCCGCCGATTGGGGCCTGATGATAAGTAACGGTCGCGCCTTTGTCGATACGGCACCCTGGATCTCGCTGGCGCCCGGAATCGCGCTCAGCGTTACCGTCATCGCCGTCAGCCTGGTGGGCGATGGCCTGCGCGAGGTGCTCGATCCGAAGCTCGGCGGACGCCGATGAGTGCAGCACACCCGCAGTCGGCCGGGCCGCTGCTCGAGATCCGCAATCTGAGCATCCGCTATCGCGATGACGACCGGCAAATTACCGCGGTGCGCGATGTCAGCCTTGCGCTCAAACCGGGCGGCTCGCTCGCCATCGTGGGCGAGTCCGGGTCCGGTAAGAGTAGTGTGGCCGGGGCCGTGTTGGATTTTCTTGGCCCCGCCGCCGAAATAGACGGCGCGATCCTTTTCGAAGGCGAGGATCTCGCGGCCCTCGGCCCGGCGCAGCGCCGGCGGATACTCGGTCGACGGATCGGCGCCGTGTTTCAGGACCCTTTCACGGCGCTCAACCCCGCGCTGCGCATTGGACGGCAAATCGCCGAACCGATGGTGCAGCATGTCCGACTTCCGCTGCCCGAGGCGCTCGGCCGCGCCGAAATTGCACTGCGCGAAATGGGGATCGATCGCGCCGCTGAAGTCGCCCGCGCCTTCCCGCATCAACTCTCGGGTGGGATGAAGCAGCGCACGCTGATCGCCGCGGCACTAGCTTGCGGACCTTCGCTCCTAATCCTCGATGAACCGACAACCGCGCTCGACGTGACCGTCGAGGCGCAGATCCTGCGCCTGTTGTCACGCCTCAGGAGAGAGACGGGCGTCGCCATTTTGTTCATCAGCCACAATCTCGGAGTTGTTCGGCGGCTCTGCGATGACGTGGCGGTGATGTATGCGAGCCAGCTGGTCGAGTTTGGCGAGGTAGATCGCGTTCTGGGGAATCCCGGCCATCCGTACAGCAAGGGTCTGCTCGCCTCGCGTCCGCCGCTTACGGCCGCCTCGCGCTGCAGCCGCCTTGCCGCGATCTCGGGGCAGATGCCGACGGCTGCGGCACCGGAAGCCGGCTGCGTGTTCGCGCCGCGTTGCCCGTTCCGCGAGCCCCACTGCAGCGAAGCCCCGCAGCCGGTGACAATTGGGCCGGACGGTCATCAGGTGCGGTGCTGGAAGGCTGCGACTGTGGGGCCCTGGCCGAGCCAGGGGACAGCCGCCGACGAAGCACCGATGTCCCGTCTCGGCGGCGCGCTGGTCAATGTGACCGGCCTAAAAAAGACCTTCGACGCGGGCGCGGGCTTAATGGCATGGCGGCTGTCGGTCGCCGGCGGCAGGCCGATCTTGTACCGGCCGCAGCCCGTACCGGCGGTCAACGACGTCTCGTTTTCGATCTCGGCGGGCGAGGTCCTCGGTCTCGTCGGCGAGAGCGGGTGCGGCAAGTCGACCCTCGGGCGCCTCTTATTGCAGCTATTGCGGCAGAGCGACGGCCGCGTCGAGTTCGGCGGGGCCGATCTTGCCCGCCTGCCGGCGCAAGCGCTGGGTCCGTTTCGCCGACAGGCGCAGATCGTCTTTCAGAACGTCGGGTCCTCGCTCAATCCCCGGCTGTCGGTCGGGGAGGCGCTGGAGCGGCCACTAGCATTGTTCCGCTTGGCTCAGCGACATGAGCGGACCCGGCGAGTCGAGGGGCTGTTGGAGATGGTGCGGCTGCCCAGTGCTTACCGGAAGCGTTTTCCGCATCAGCTGAGCGGCGGCGAACAGCAACGGGTCGCGATCGCGCGGGCCCTCGCTAGCGAGCCCCGTTTCATCGTCTGTGACGAGCCGGTCTCCGCGCTCGACGTGTCGGTGCAGGCGACAATCGTCAATCTGCTCGCCGATTTGCGCGACGCGTTTGGCCTGTCCTATTTGTTCATCTCGCACGATCTTGCCGTAGTGGCACAGCTCTCCGATCGCATCGCGGTGATGTATCGAGGCCAGATCTGCGAAATCGGCGCCGCCGCCGAGGTGTTGGCGCCGCCATATCACCCCTATACTCGGATGCTGCTCGCCTCAGCTGCGGACGAGGAGGCAACAGTGGAGCCAGCTGTAGCCGCGATCCCTGCCACGGCGCATGCCGGCTGTGTATTTGCGGCCCGCTGCCCGCACAAGCTCGGTCCGATTTGCGATAAGGAGGCGCCTCCGGTGAGAGCGCTGAGCGCATCCCACACCATCGCCTGCCACATCGAGGCAATGCCCAATGCCGCGATGCAGTCCGCCTCGAAGGGTTCGGAGACCCAACATCGCGCCGCCCGAACATCACTCTAAGCCTGCGCTCGTGGCGTGGACCCGGCGCAGGAACTCCTTTGCAAGGGTCGCGCAGAAAAGATGCGACTGGCGTGCTGGTTTTGTCCCCCAATGGTGTGACGGGCGCCGGTTCTCCCAGGTGAATTTGGCGGCCAGCGGCATCGGGCTGAGCGCGGCCGGATCCAGGCGACGGAGCAAGATCAGCAGCGTGTCGGCCAGCACGACCAAATCTTTGCGGGCGGCTTCCGATGCCAGCTGGCGGTCGCGGAAATCCGCACTGGTAAGATAGACGCCGGTCGGTTTGACCAGCGCCCCGAACCAGCCGTGGACCTGGCGCAATTGCGAATCAACCGCGAGATAGTGATGGGCGGCGTCGCGGCTCCGATCAGCATCAAAAGGCGTGGAAATTCAGTCATCGCCGGGCCTCCTTTCGGAATAACGGGCAGAACGTCCGCGCCGTGAAATTGCATGGGGCGTGCCAGTCGACCACCCAGAGAGGGATGGTTGGCACGCCTTGTGTCCAGCGCGACAATGCGGGGCCGCAAAGACAGGAGCGATAGAGAATCCTATGATCCGCACCGGAGAACAATACCGCGATTCGATCAGCGACGGCCGCCAGGTCTGGGTCAATGGCGAGCGCGTCAAAGACGCAACATCGCACCCGATGTTCCGACCCTCGTCGATGTGCGGGCACGCATCTACGACACGCAGCACGATCCGAAGTTTGCCGACGCATTGAGCTACAAAAGCGAGGCTGGCGAGGCCTGCGCCTTGCCCTCAAGCTGCCGCGCACGGGCACCGACTGGCACGCCAAACGCTAGGCAGTCGAAGCGGTGCTTGACGAGATCGGCGGCGTCGTGACGCGGGTCGGAGACGAGACCGCCGGCGAAATGTGGTCGCTGTTCGACGGACAGGACATTCTGAGCGAAGTCGACCCTGCTTTCTCGGAAAATATCCGCCGGCACGTCGATCGCGTCGTGCGGTTGGACCCGTTCCACGTCTCGTCCAAGACCGACCCCAAGGGCGACCGATCGAAGCGGCCGCAAGAGCAGGACCCGGACATGCTGCTGCATGTCGTCAAGGAGACGGATGTCGGCATCATCGTCCGCAGCGCCAAATCCGAGACAGCCGCGGCCTACGCCAACCAAGCCTTCGTCAAGCCGACGATCGCCAATCGGGGCGATGCCGAACTTTCCGACTACGCGATCGGCTTTATTTGCGACCTCCGTGCGCCGAACCTGAAATTCATCTGCCGCACAGGCTTCGCCGGCCGCGCGCCGGCCGAGGATTACCCGCTCGCCAGCCGTTTTGACGAAGTCGATACACTGGTCGTCTTCGACGACGTGCTGATCCCGTGGGAAGACGTGCTGTTCCATCGGCATACCAGGGCGGCGAGCTTCATCCGCGCGACCCTGCACCGTTACAGCGCTTATGCATTCATTCTGCGCAGCCTCAAAATGGCGGACATGATGATCGGGGCGGCGCTGTTCAACGCGCGCCAGACGGTCTCGACGAGCAGCAGGCGGTGCGAGGGGTTGGCGTTGCTCGCCTGCTATCGCGACGGCATCAACGCGCATCTGACGGCCGCGATCACGCTGGCGGAAGAGAGTCCGGTCGGCCTCCTGATGCCGAACCAGTCGCTGCTCTACACGGGCCGGGTGCTGGCGTGCTCGCAGCTGAACCCGATGATGCATCTCTGCCGTGAGCTGTGCGGCGGACAGATCTGCGTCACCCCGGATTTCGCCGCGTTCCAAGATCCCGAGACAGCGCCGTTGCTTGAGAAATATTACACGTTCAACGCTGATTTGCAGGCCGAAGATCGGCGGCGCCTGCTCGACTTTGCGCGTGACCTGCTCAATTCCGATTACGCCGGTCACCGACTTAGCTTTCAGCTGTTCCCAGTCGCCGCCTTATGCACACCTCGCGGCGGTCTATCGGAATTTCGACTGAGATGCTCCGCTGCGCTTTGTTCACAAATCCGCCGGCCTTTCGGAGCGGGTGCTCATCAGCGTCAAGCTGGCGTGATGCGGGATAGGTCCTCATCTCCGCCGACACCGATTAACCCGGGGCCCGTGGCCCGCTGGCAGCGGCGGCAACGGTTCGGGTTTGGAACGATGGCACGCCGCTTGCACTTTGCGGCTGAGCGAGCAAATCGGACCGATGCGCAATGGACGGTCGTCCATCAGCGGGTCGGCGAGTTCTCGGCTAGCCGAATTTTCGTCCGTTCCCGGCAGAGGAAGCAACCCATGACCACTCGGAGCGAAAACGAATTGCTGACCCGCGTCGGCCCGGAGACCCCGATGGGCAATCTGATGCGCCAATATTGGTTGCCGGCCTGTTTGTCGTCGGAACTCAAAACCGATGGCGACCCGTTACGGCTGATGCTGCTGGGCGAGAGGCTGATCGCGTTCCGCGACAGCGCGGGACGGATTGGCGTCCTCGATCACCGCTGTCCCCATCGCTGCGCCTCGCTGTTCTTCGGGCGCAATGAAGAAGGCGGTCTGCGCTGCGTCTATCACGGCTGGAAGTACGACATCGCCGGCAACTGCCTCGACATGCCGAATATGCCGGCCGACCAGGATTTCCCTAACAAAGTCAAAGCAAAATCGTATCGGGTCGCCGAACGGGGCGGGGTCGTCTATGTCTATATGGGCGATCGAGCCGTCGCGCCGCCGCTGCCGGCGATCGAGGCGACGCTGTGCCGCGAAGAGGAGACCAACATCTCCTGTGTCATGCGCGAGTGCAATTGGCTCCAGGCGTTGGAAGGCGACATCGATACCTCGCATTTCAGCTTTCTGCACACGGGTAAGGTCGAGCTCGACGACATCGACCCGAACCATATGGAGCGGTTCCAGCTGATCGACCGCGCGCCGCGCTACCACGTCAAGTCGACGGACTGGGGCACGATGTACGCGGCCTATCGCCCGTCAGGGCCGGGCCATCTCTACTATCGTTTCGCGCATTTCGCGTACCCCTTCTGGACATTGTTCCCGAACGGACCGTTGACCGACAACATCCTCGCGCAGGCTTGGGTGCCGATGGACGACACTCATGTGATGTCGTTCCAGTTCAACTGGAAGCACAAGACTCCGGTGCTCAGTCTCGATAAGACGGGCAAGCCGCTGCCGCTTCTCGCCCGCACCACTGAGACATTACCGAATACCTCCGACTGGTTCGGCCGCTGGCGCCCGGTGGCCAATCCGGCGAACGATTACCTGATCGATCGCGAGGCCCAGCGAACGATCAGCTACACGGGAATTGCCGGGGTCTTTCCGCAGGATTCGGCAGTGACGGTAAGTATGGGGGAAATCTCCGACCGGACGCTGGAAAATCTGGCGCCGAGCGATCGGATGATCGTGGTGACGCGCCGGCGGCTGATCGATGCCGCGCGGGCGTTGCGCGACCACGGCACCACCCCGCCCCTGGTGGACGACCCCGAGGACAGCCGCGTGATCCGCTCGGGGGATCTGATCGCGCCCGAAGCCCAGCCCTGGTTCGAGGCATACGAGGAGACCCTGCACCAAGCGCGGCACCCGGAAATGCTTGCGGCAGCGGAGTAAGTAAGCCGACTCGCCACAATCCTCCACGACCAGCGTGGCGAGCCGTAGCAGGCCTCGATCAATCGCGTTTGCGGAGACGTCCCGCGTATTGCTGTTTCAGCCCTATCTCGACGTGGCAATGCAGAAGAACGTTACCGGTTACCGCTATTGGTTCCACCGACAGCTGGACTACCGCCAATTGGCGAAGACCTGACAGGGGGCAATCGACATGAACGCGAATAATCGAATAGTATCTGCAATGGCCGGCTGGCCCGCGGGTGCGCCCACCCTCGCGCCGCCACGCAGGCTTGGCGCGCGAGCGGCTCTGGTTGGAGCGGTTACGACGGCGTTTCTCAGGGCCCGTCAATTGCTCGAAGCGCTCAAGGGAATGCGGCGCGAGCAGCCCGGCGCGGGTGGCGGTCCGGAGGGGCCGTCTGAGGATCATTCCAAATATGACAGCGTCTGGGACGATACGGAGCTGTGGATGCTCATTATGATGCATTGACATGCTCGTGCTGCGTCGCCCGGCCACGGCGCTGCCGAGCGTCGCCGGCGTCTCGCTGCCGACTTTTTTACCCGGCCTGCTATTGATCTACCTGTTTTATTATCCAGCGGGAGTGGCGCCAACTCCGTTCGGTCGCCTCGACGTCTATTCGACGCCGCCGCCCCATTGGAGCGGCTTCTACCTCGTCGACTGAACTCATCGCCGGCGATTTCGCAACCTTCCGTGCGGCATTGCGCCCGAGCGTGCAAGAACTGTCTCGACGCGTATGGGGAAGAGCTCGGCCGCGCGGTCCATCCGCTGGCGCAGGCGGCCGAATAAGCGCGGTCAGCCGGCGTCGCCGAAGATCGCCTTCTTCAGGATCGCGTGGATGCCCCAATTGGCGTCCACGGCCTGGGTGACGCCGAAATCAACCGCCACCGACATCAGCGAGATCGCCTCGTCTTCGGACAACCCCTTGGCGGTCATCAGGAAATGCCGCATTTTGCGGAACGCATCGCGCATCGCCAGGTCGAGCGACGATTTGCTGAAGATCTCGCTCTGGGCCTTGTCGCCAAGCTCGGCCAGATAGTTGGCGAAGCTGAAACCATGCGCCACCCATTCGTCCGAGGTCTCCAGCAGCGGGTAATGTAGATCGGCGAGGGCGGTTCCCGCCAAACGATCGGCCTTGTGCAGGATCAGTTGAAAGGTGCCGGTCAATGAGCATTCGATCGCGGTGCCGCAGAGTTCGAAATCGCCCTGGCTGGCATGCGGGTCGCCGACCGACAGCAGCGCCCCTGGCACCGCCACCGGATAGTACATGGCCGCGCCTTTGCCGATCCGCCAATTGTCGATGTTGCCGCCGAAATAACCGGGCGGCACCGAGTCAACAAAATCCGCTTCGCGCGGCGCGACCGCGAGGATGCCGAAATGCGGCCGCACTGGGATGCGCACGCCGCGAAGGACGGCGTGGTTTTCTTCGACCAGCGCATGGTCGACCGGCACGCCTGGGTAGTCGATCGTCGAATGGACCACGCCCGAAGGATCGGTCTGCGGCACCCATCGATAATTGTAGACCGCGCGGGCCCAGCTCCGATCGAGGCTCGCATCGATCTCGTAGATGGTGATGACCTCGCGCGGCTTCGGCTCGGTCAACAGGTCGTGGTAATGAAAGCCCCACCAAGCGGCCGCGTTGCTGCCAAAGGCGCGCCCGGCAAATTGCGGATTGGCGCAGCCGCGCGGCCGCACATCGAGGATCCGAACCTCGAGCACATCGCCCGGTTCGGCACCTTCGACAAAAACCGGACCGGTGCAGATATGGACGCCAAAACCCTCGCCGGCGCCGCGCCCGTGGATCGATGCGTCGATCGGCCCGGCACCGCGGCGATCGACGTTCTTCGCGTCCTTGGTCCAACCGAATACGCTTTCGGCGCCGGGGTCGCCGGCGATCATCCGTGCATGGTCGTCGTATGCGTGGTGGGTCAGCGTCTCGATCGTCACCAGCTCGCCCGACTTCACCGACAGCACCGGCTTTAGCAATCGGCTGAAGTAGCCCCAGTGCACGGTCTCAGCACCGGCCTTGATGACGTGGTGACGGGCGGCGGCGAGGCTATCGCTCGATGCCATCGGTCTTCCATTGGAGCTTTATTCGGGCAGTCATGCGGCAAAATTTACACGCTGGGCGGCGGTTCGAGAAACCGCCGCCCTCGCTGCTGCGCCGGATGATCGACTGCTTCGCGGGAAGGCGTGGCCGAAGCTCAGGCCAAGACCACGTCCGCCACCAGTTCCTTGCCGCGCGTCTCGGGGCTGACCGACAACGCGTTGCGACCATCCCGGCGATCGTCTCCTCTCTGAACCCACAGCCGGCATTCAGCCTTGTCGGCGGCAACCGCTCTTCATGCCCCAAAGCGGACTCCTCTCGGGGTAACCGCCCCACCAGTTTCTCGGCCTTGCCTTCGGGGGAGGCAAGTCATCCCTCGCCCGGCACCGGGTTGGTGTTGAACATGTAGAACAAGATTTTGTAAGCCTCCACTCATCTTGCGCAGGATGATCATTTCGCGATTGTAGTCCGGCACTTTCTTCCCGTTCTTCAGCACGGCGGCACACTTATGGTGAAAGGTCCCAACAACCGCCAGCTCACCGTAGCTATCAATGCGGGCATACCCGAATACGGTTCTAAACTTAGCAATCTTGAACAGGGACGATGTACTCGGCGGCCTGCTCGGTGCGCGTTGAAAACGTCAGTTTGCCGTTGCATTCTGCCGCACCCTTTGGGGCAAACAGGCTTGAAAATACCCCGCGTGTTGCCGACATTCAGACATATTATTGATGGACGATCGCGCCGGCCGCGTGTTGATTGGCGCTTGTTGCCGGGTCCGTCGAGAATACGAAAGCCGCGCCAGCCGATGCGGCCTTGGCCATCGTCGTCACTGACCCAAAGGTAAAGCGCAGATCACCACCAATGCTGCCGATCGCATTGTCCTCACACCTGACTCCGCTGCCCAACCAAGGGTTCGACGGTGAGGGCCACCGGGTTTGGGCGTGCTAAACCAGCACAACAACCTTTCCACCAGCCTTGTTTTCTTCCATGCAGCGATGCGCTTCGACGATGTCGTCGAGCCGAAAGGTCTGACCAATCTGCACATGCAGCCGCCCCGACGCGATCTCCTCCACCAGCTCGTCGAGCGGCGTCAGCATGAAGTCCTCCGACCCACCATCGTAGGTCGTCAGATTGACTGCGGATGGGATCGCCTCCATCGGGCTGAAATTATCGAACGACCATTTGTTGCCGACCATCCCGGTCATGCACACGATGCCGCGCGGCTTGGTACAACGTAGCGAATCCAACAGCGTCGTCCTGCCGACGAGTTCCAATACCTTGCCGACGCCGCCGGGACACACTTCCTTCACCTGCTTTGCAATGGACCCGGTGTCGATGAACACCTGATCGACGCCGCTCGATCGCAGCAGCTTTTCGCGATCGGGCCGGCGCGTCGTTGCGGCAACAAAGGCACCGTGGCGCTTTGCGATCGCTGCCGCCGCCAGGCCGACGGACGTCGTTCCGCCGCGGATCAACAGGCGTTCCCCTTTCTCCAGGCGTAGCGCCTTGAACAGCGACCCCCATGCGGTCTGCAGCATTTCCGGCAGGGCGCCGAGCACATCCCAGGAGAGCGCCGTCTTCATCGTTTGCACCTGGGTGACCGGGACGCAGGTATATTCGGCGTAGCTGCCGTCGAACTGGCGTCCCATCCCGCCCATCCCGGTCGCGACGATGTCGTCCTTGCGAAATTCGCCCCCCGGGGCGTGGTCGACCAGGCCCACCGCTTCAATACCCAGTACGCGCGGGAATTTCACATCCGGGGAGTGGCCCTGGCGGGTGAACAGCTCAGAGCGGTTGAGACCGAACGCCTTGACCCGGATCAGCACCTCGCCTGGCTTGGGAAGAGGAATCGGGCGGCTCTCGAGCTTGAGGACTTCCGGGCCGCCAGCTTCGTGTATTACTGCGGCTTTCATTGTTGTCATCGCCCACTCCCTCCCCCGACACTGGCCTGCACGAGACAGCCGCCTAGATATTCTCGAAGCCACCACCGACCGGAGCGAACCCCTCCGTGATCTGCAGCAAGTCGACCGTGCCGTGCAGTTCCAACGGAGCGATGCCCGGACCGTGGGTGATCAGCCCGCCGGCGACCGCAATCTTCTTCGCCGAACCCCCAGGCTTGATGCTGAGCGCGGTCGCCGAAAGCCTGACGACGACACCCTTGACCAAGGAATCGCCCGCGCCTCCGTAGGTCTCAATGCCCCGGCGCACGGTGATCTGTCCGACCGGCTGGCTGATTTGGATCCCGACCGCGCCATCGGCGTGGGTGACGATGCGTTCGAACGCCGCCGAATGGACCGTGCCCGTGTAGACGTTGAAGCCGCGCGAACCCTGACCGAACGTCTCGATCGGTGCATTCATTTCGAGCCGATCGACCGTGCCGAAATTGACGAAGCCGATGCCGCTCGGTCCGTAGGACGTGACCTTCTCGTCGGCGATCCAGTGGTCCACAATTCCCCAGTTATCGAGAACCATGTCGTTCGGGCCATAGGTCGTCAGCGGGCCGCGGTTGCGGACGCTGTCCACGACGGCGCCTGAAAGAACGAAGACGCCGCCTGTGATGCGGTCCGGCGTACCTGGAGCAATTCCGCCGTCGCTGTAGACGGGGCCGGTTTCCAGCCGATGGACGATCAGCCGGCCGCCCGCCTCGCCCATACCGCTGACAAACACGCCGCTGCCGCGAACCGGCGCGCCGGGGCGGCCAACCGTCACGCCGGCAAGGTCCGCCGTGATCGTTACCGTGCGGTCGCCGTGCTGGTTCCACAGTGTAAAGACGCCGGGAACGACTTCCACGCCATACCCCTTCGGCCGCTCGTCGTAGCCCCGCGCGTCGGCGGCGATGATGTCGATATTGCTGGCTTCGACATGGCCACTGCGCACCCGGTCGCGGGCTAGCAATCGCACGACGCCGGTCACGGCCAGGTCGCGCACCAGGAGCCGACCCAAGTGTTCCACCTGTGTATCGTTGAATAGGGCGCGCTTGTCGGGCGCGGCGACCAGCTGCAGGCCCTCGACCAGATTGTCGCTAGAGAGCTCCAAGCCGTCGCTTTCCGCCGAGAAGTGCAAAGCGGATTGCGCCTCGGTGCCAGTCAAACTCTGGCCGGGAGACAAGCGCAGCGGCGGCAGATCGCCGATCGGCGCCGCGACCACGATGTGCCGTATGTTCATGTTAGCGGCCGCTGCCTGCAATTCACTAGCGGTAGAGACCTGATGCCTTTCGCTGCTCATGGTTCGCATCCCTCAACAAGCTCGTGGCACCCTGGGGAAGCACTGATCCTGACGCGGCTGATGCCGGATAGAATGGGACTGAACGACTCGCGGCCTCGTATGCCAGATCGCTGCCTGATCGCAGCGGTCTGTCAAACGCCGCCAGGATGCTGTTGCCGCACACATCTTCGAGACTTGAGGCAATGCGAATCTGGTAGCAGTCCGCGGCCCATGGCGCGGCCGGAGTAAAGCGCCAGCGGGTTTCGCACAGATCGATTGCAATTTCGCCGTCCGTCGATTGCCCGTCGACTGACGAGATGGTGATCGTGTGCGAAAGCAGTGTCCAATCCAGCGGTCTTGGAAACACGAGCAGCAATGGCTGACGGCTGTTCTTCGCGGGCGGTAGGATCTGCCACTGCTCGACGGCAATGGGTTCCCGCACCGCATCGGTGACGCGGAAGCGCTTGTAAACAGTCTCCGGCAACCGACTGCCGGATAAGCCGGTCATCCCGGCACCGACAGCCAGCGTGTACACCTGACCCGTCTCAAGCGGTGGGCCCAGTTCGCGATTGGGTCCTACCCCGCGCTTAAGCCTGCCGGGATCGAGCAGAACCGTCAGACGCCGCATGCTCCTGTCCCAGAGTTCGACGGGCGCACGATAAAGCGCGTCAGCGGCCGGCTCGCCATCGGGGCCGAGCAGCGCCATCTCGGCCGCGGCCCGGCCGCGCTGCATCGAACTGGAAAAGCACACGTAGAAGCGAAGCAGATTTTCGGGCAGGCAGTCGCTCGAGGGGAAGATGTGGTTCACCGCCGTCGGCGAGGTGCTCAGTTCCCGCGGGAGCGAAAACGCGAGCGTCAGCACGTCCGAGGGTTCGCGACCACCAAGCGGTCGCGGGTCGAAACGTGCTCGATACGAAAGACCCGGCTCGAAGGGAAAGTGCGGTACGAACCGCAACCCGTCGTCCAAAATCTGATAGCGGCCCCAAATAGCTGGAAGACTGTCGTCGATCGGCGATCCCGGTTCGGCGACGGTTACGCGCAGTATAGATTGCAGCGGGCAATCGCCTCGCGCGTCTCTGCCGAGGGCGGCCATCAGGTCTGAAGCAAGCTGGTAAACACCGACGCCGCTCAATGCCGGCCGATGGGGATCGCGGTCGACGGTCATTAAAGGTCGGTTGGCCGCCCGCTGGTTCACGGGTTTGCGCCAGTCGATATGTCACCGCGATGCTCGCGGTAGTGGAATGGATCGGGGCCGTTTGGCCAATTCATCTCCGACATGCCGTCTCTGCGCTCGAAGAAATACGGCATCGCCAGGCTGCTGATGTCCAAGCGATACTCACTCTTCAGGTGACGGTGAATTTCGACCGCCCATTTTGCATTGAGGATCGCGAAATGTTCGGCGTCGATCGGCAGTAGGCCCTGTGTGCGACCGAGACCTCCCGGCCCGAAATCGATCGGACCGCCGGTCGGCTCAGGCTTTGCTGTCCCGAGATCGAGGACGGCGATGCGCGACGCGCTGCGCACGTCAATCGTGACCAGCAGATATTCTTTATGGTCGAAGGGGTCGGTAAACGTGACCATGTCGAGCGGGTTGCTGCCGTAGCCCAACTCGCCGATCTCGTCGCCGCGAACGTGGTTCCCGTTCTTCAGGGCGGCGAGCGGGAAGCGCACAAGCGGGGTGCAGCCATAGACCGCGAACAGGTGCGGCTCGCCTTGCACCTCCTTGATCAGATGGCGAATGATCGGGGCGCGCGTCTCGAACTCCCCATGTACCGGGTGCCAGATCTCGACAGTGCATGTCGCCATCTCGGCCTTGAACGGGTAAGGGATCCGATGCAGTGTCGAGGCGAAGCGCTGGTTTGACACCCCGCTGATGAAGATCTCGCCGTTGTAGTATTTGATATCGGTGATCGCGAATGACCGCTGGGTGTCGAACTCGAGCATTGCCTTGGGATCTGAACTCATTCGGAATGGCGACTTGGGTGTGCGGGATCCGGTCCAGCTCCAGTACCTCCAACTGGCCATGGTTCACCTTGACGATTGCCGGCAGCGCATCGGTGCTCCGGCCTCGCTCGACCGAAATGAAGATCTGCTGAGAAGGTTGATGGACAACCATGTCATTGATCACGATGTTGTCGTAGGTCGTGCCAAACAACGCGGCGAGTTTCAGGTCGAGGTCGGGGGTGAGGTCGCGGCCTTCAAAGTTGTGAAAGTTGCCAAGCTCCACATCGCCTTGTGACGTCACATCGCTCGCGCGCAGCGCGAAGGCATGAACGGCCGCCCCGGCGATGTCGCCGACGAATAGGACGTTGTCCGCGCCAAAGGCGAGCGCACCGGCGGATTGCAGCGGACCGGGTCCGCCCTCGCCATTCGATGCCGCACCGGCACGATCAGCCAAGGCCAGTCCGACAGCGGAGGCCGCCGCAAACCGCAAGACGTCCCGCCTTGCATGGCGGCCAGGTGGTGAGCGGTCGGCGATCATCGAAATCCTCCGGGCGCAGTCTTTCGCTCGGAAATTAGCCGACCGCGTGGTTGCCGATTAGCCGACAAAGCCGGAAATTAGATTTGCAAATATGGGATAATCGCGCCTTCCTTCAGTGCGTCAGCGTTCATGGCCTGGCGGTGGGACAGGGTAGTCGGATCGGCCTGGACTGGGGGCTGGGAGAAGGAAAACCTTGTCCGCCGGCGGTATGCGGAAGGATGCGTTTTTCCATCTTTGGGAAGGCGATGTACGATCTCAATTCGCTGGTGGTGTTCGCTACCGTCGTCGAAGCCAACAGCTTCTCCGAGGCGGCGCGTCGCCTCAACATGCTGATCTCCACGATCAGCCGCCGGGTGGCCGAGCTCGAGGATCATCTCGGGGTGCGTCTGCTCGATCGCTCCACCCGCAAATTTCGGCTGACGGAACCGGGAGCGGAGGTCCTGGAGCACGCGATCCGTGCCGCCGAAATCGGCGAGGCGGTCGATAACATCGTTTCGAACCGCCTCTCGACCGTCGCCGGGACGTTGCGGCTCACCGCGCCGCCAAGTGTCTGTGACACCTTGCTGGCCCCGATCGTCACCGCGTTCCATGCTTCTTACCCCCACGTCCAGGTACAGATCTTTATTACCGACCGGTGGGTCGACCATATCGCCGACGGCATCGATTTGGCGTTCCGCATCGGTGCGCTCAAAAATTTGTCATTGGTCGCGCGCAAAATCCTAAGCTACCGGCGCCAGCTGGTCGCCAGTCCGGGTTATTTGCAGAACTGCCGGCCGCCGGAAGCGCCCAGGGATCTGCTCGACCATCCGCTGCTCGCGTTCTGGCGACGCGAGGCCGAAGCGAGTTGGACCTTTATTCACAAGGGTGACGGCGGCCGCCAGACCATCACCTTTCAGCCGCACCTGACGATCAACGATTTCGCCGGTCTGCTGCCGGCCTTGCTGTCGGGCGGAGGCATCGGCGAGCTGCCACCGGTTGTTCAGCCCGAACTCCTTCGCCAGGGCCGGCTCGTCGAAATCATGCCCGACTGGCGGTTCCCGGCCTTCGACCTGTCGCTCGTCCATCTCGGAAACCGGCACATTTCGAAGCCTTGCCGCCTCTTCAAGGAGTTCGCGGCGCAGATGGCGCCGGCTCTGTTTCCCGACCTGCCGATATGAACCCCGCCGTCGCGTCCGGCTGGTGACTACTTTCCCGGAATCGGAAAAGTCATTTCAGATTTTGTCGCCTAATTCCCGGTCCCAGGTTGGCGTATGAAACAGCGTTGCCAGGCTGACTTTGCTCTGGGAAATGCCCATGTGCACCGCTCCCGACGAACACGACGTGCTGCCGGATTTCGCGCACCTACGTCGCCTCCAGGCTACAGGTACGCGCGCGAGAGAGGGAAGCGAGGGATGCTCAACATCCGGGGAGAACTCAGCGCCGTCTCTTGCTTTAGTTGTTGATCGCGCTCTACAATCACGGAAAATGACGAGTGCAGTATCCAAGCTTTGATCTCTGCGAGACCATGAAATGTCCCAAACAAACAACAGAACTCTCGGCGAGACAGCCGACCCGGATTTGCTGTCTCCAAATCCACGGGCGCGCGCGCTGACCCGGGCGGAGTTCACGGCTCGCGGGAAGGCGTACCGATTTCCGAAAGGGCGGAGCGGCAACCTCTCGGGGCAATCCCGGTTCTACCACGAATGCCGCAAGCTTGCGCGGGAAGCATCGCCGGAAATGATGTCTGGCCTGATCGACCTTGCCAAAAATGCGGTGGACGAGCGAGTGCGTTCGGTGTGCCTGATTGCGGTTTTGGATCGGGCTGGCGTCCAGCCGATCCACCATGATCCGAAGGCTGACGAGGCCGTGGACCCACCGAAATTCGACCCATCTCTATGCACCGACGAGGAGCTGGACCAGATCGAGCGTGCGTTACAGCTGATGGTCGACCGCATGAGCGGACCGGAGGGCGGCGGGGTGGTTGACCACCGAGGTGATCAATCCGAACGGTAGACACTAGTGCGACCCCGTGAATTCACGGACACGGCGCGGTCGCCTCGTCCTCGGGTGCCGAGGTGCGACGTCTAATGCGGGCCGGCGATGAATTCGAGAAGAACCAACACCGGCTCGGGGAGGTTGCTCAGCTCGTCGACCGACAGCGTGTCGAGGATGGGAGAGCACCGAGCGCGTCGACCTCGGTTCTCCGGTCCCGAGCAAGATGCCGCCCGTGATCAACGTGCGCGTTGCGGGAGGGCCACTCCTGATGTCGGCCAGGGCCAGCGCACCGGCGGCGATGGCATCGAGCACCCAGTGTCGCGCGGCGGCGTGGAATGCTCGCCGACAGGACGGACGACAGAACCGTTGAGCTCGCCCGCCGGTTTGACGCGGCCAGAAGGGCCGCTCGCACCAGTAGCACACTGGCGCCGCACTCATCGAGGCTCCGCCCTTGCTACTTCGATCAGTTCGTCAGCTTCGCTTGGCACGCGATTGCACGCGTGCCTGAGCATTGTACGCGACGCGCGCGAGGAATTGCTTGAGATCGAATGGGGCATGGGGGAGCTAGAATTAGAGCGACAGTGCTCCGGAACGCGTGCCACTGCGTGCCAGCGGGTCATTTGAGCCCGATCCCCTGATAAAGGCGCGAGCGATCTTCGCCGTCCCGAGGCTGCGTCGTCTTGAGCCCCGGCAGGGCGGCTCGTAGGTCGCGACCGAGACTTTGAGCGGTGCCAGGGTGCTCTCGTCCCTGCGCCATGCACCACTCACACCAAGCCTCGAACAGCCTGTTGATCTCGACGGTATATACGGCATCGATAGTACACCGCTCGCGCAGGAAGACGCCGACCGGGCTGCCCAGATCTTCGAGTTGTTGCACGGCGTCGAGCGCGGATCGCGGCTGAACGAAATGACCCCGCTGGGTGAGCCGATGCCATCCCGCGATGGCCCAATTTAGGACCCCCGGTAACTCCGTGAGAAGTTTGCTGGTAAGGGCCAAGTCTTCTTTGCCGTAAAAGCTATTGCTTAAAATTAAGACGATGAAACGGCTAGCGAGTGCGCCACTCGCATCAGCAAGCCGCGGGATTTCATTTGAAATGACGATGAACCTGGCCCGTAGCTGTCCAGTCCATGCCGACAAGTATTTCCGGTCGATCGTAATGGCATCCTCGCCAGTGATGCTGAGTAGTCTTTCGGCGATAGTGTGTTGATCCGCGCGGCTTCCGAGCCGGGCGTCAGAGACGATCGCCACGCGTTTGCCGATCAGCGGCGCAAGCCCGAAGTTCGTCTCGAGCCCGGCAAGGGTCGGTGCAACAGCGTTGCCGGTGCCGACGAGTTGGGCAAGTACCCGAGCGATGGTTCCCTTGCCCGAGCGCTTTGGCCCGATGACGAGAAAAGCTTTTTGCTGGCGGGTATCGCCTGTCAGGCAATAACCGAAAATCTCCTGTAACGTATCGATCGCTTGCGGATCATCGGGCCAGAGCTGCCGCATGAAGGTGAGCCATTGGCGTGGCTCGGGCGTGGCTCGCTCAAAGGCAAAATCGAGTGCGTTGTACGTAAAGAAAGACGGCGTGTGTGGCAGCAGAGTCAGCGTCGGCAAATGCAGCAGCCCGTTCGCGCAGGCGACAATTTCTTCAGCTGGGAGATCAGGAACTTGTTCCAGCCATGCAGGCGCCGCTATAGAACTATCGAGATGAGATGCGGCTCGCAACCCATCGAGAACATCGGTCACCATCGGCGCGTTCGGCTTTACAGGTCGCAGCGGGCCTTTCAGATCTTTCGTGAAGCATTGATCCAGGAATGAATATAGCTGTGATCGCAGCTCGGCCTCGACAATGTCGGGGTATTCGCTACCGTTCCATCGATAGAAGGCGCCGCGATGATGATGCAGAGTGCGCCTTTCATCGTCGTTGAAAACCCTGTTTAGGAACAGCTTCGCCGTCGTATAGGCGCCCCGGTGTCAATGACGAGACCCGATGTGGGCAGAGGTTTTGACTTGATATTCGTGGGATTGCGGTTCGGCTCAGGCTGAAAATCCGGTGCGGTCGCTGCGAACCGCTCCAACTCCTCTCGCGTGCCGCCTGCCGCAAGCCAGTCCGAAACGTCGCCCTTGGGGGGCAAACCCGGTAGCTCCAGGATGCGGACGCGAGGTGCGACAGAGGCGAGATTGGTGGCAACGGCGTGGGCATGATCGCGCCCGGCATCGTCGTTGTCGCGTAAGCGTCAGCTGAGGACCACAACACCGGTCAGGCGGCGAGGCTGGCGGTTTGGTTGTTCCAGTTCCATGGGAGCAGTTCGCCGAGCCGGTTGATCGGGTGACCCTTGGCCGTGCGATCGATCACATCGGCGAGCCAAGTCTGCGGATCGAGGCCGTTGAGTTTGGCGCTTTCCAGCACGGTGTAGAGGATTGCGGCGCGCTCGCCGCCGGCATCGGATCCGAGGAACAAGAAATTCTTGCGGGTAATGGCGATGCCGCGCAGTGCCCGCTCGGCGACATTATTGTCGATGGCGAGCCGGCCATTACCGGCATAGCGGGTCAGCGCCTCCCAGCGGCTCAGCGCGTACTGGATCGCTTTAGCGAGCGCGTTCTTTGACGACAGCCGGCGGCGCTGCGCTGTCAGCCAGTCGCGCAAGGCATCGAGGATCGCCACGGCACGGTTCTGGCGCGCCGCTAGCCGGGTTTCGGCCGGCTGGCCGGTGATCTCGGCTTCGATCCGATAGAGCTCGCCGATCCGTTTCAGTGCTTCCTCGGCGATCGGCGACTTGGTCGATTCGAACACATCGTAAAACTTGCGCCGCGCATGGGCCCAACACGCTGCGTGGATCAGCGGCGGCCCTCGGCCGACCTGGTCTTTGGCGGATGGCGGTCGCGTCAGGGCGGCGTAGCCGCTGAAGGCGTCGGCCTGGATCGCGCCGCGAAAGAGGGCCAGATGATCGCGCGGTCGCTCGCCGCGGCGGTCGGGGCTGAAACGATAATATGCTGCCGGTGCCCGCCCACCCTGCCAGGGTCGCTCGTCAACTACATAGGTCCACAGCCGTCCGGTCCTGGTCTTGCCGTTGCCGGGGGCCAGCACCGCGATCGGCGTGTCGTCGGTGTGGATGATCGGCGCTGCCATGACATGCGCGCCGATCAGCGCGGCCAACGGCGTCACCCACCAAGCAGCGTGCCCGACCCAGTCGGCCAGGGTGGCGCGCTCGATCGCGATGCCTTCGCGCGCCAGGATCGCCGATTGACGGTAGAGCGGCAGCCCGTCGAGGTATTTGCTGACCACGACATTGGCGACCAGGCCCGGTCCGGGCCGACCCTTCTCGATCGGCAGATCGGGCATCGGCGCCTGCAGGATGCGCTCGCAGCAGCGACAGCTGAGTTTGGGCCGAATATGGCGGATCACTTTGAGGCGGGCCGGGATCTTCTCCAAGACCTCGGTCACGTCCTCGCCGAGTTTGCTAAACCGGGTGCCGCCGCAGCCCGGGCACACCGACCCCGGATCGTGCACGATCTCCTCGCGCGGCAAATGATCGGGCAGCGGCCGTCGCACCGGCTGGCGACGTTCGCGGCGCGGCTGATCGGGGACGCGCTGTGCCGCCGGCGCTGTGCGCGCCGCTTCGCTCTCTTCCAAATCTTCGAGCATCAGCTCGAGTTGCGCGATCTGAGTATCGAGTTTTTCCGACGAGCGCCCGAACTGCATGCGCCGCAGCTGGGCAAGCTGAGCCTTGTACTGTTCGATCCGCAGCCGGGCGCCGGTCAGCTCGGCCCGCGCTTCCGCCAATTCCGCCTCGCGTTCGGCCAGCAGGAGGCGCAGCTCGGCGATCTCTTGAACGGGGTCAGCAGCGTCCGGCATCAACCATCAGTTTACTCCCGCTTGCATTGAGCAGTATCGACATCGTACCCGCCTGAGTCACTATGTCGCGCTGTTCAACTAGCCACTTCCGGGGTCCAGCTGCGGCGTGGCGCACGCCAATCGATGCCCTCCAGCAGCATCGACAATTGTGCTGCCGTCAGCACCACCGATCCGTCCTTCGCCTGCGGCCACAAAAACCGGCCGCGCTCCAGCCGCTTAGCAAACAGGCACAAACCTTGCCCGTCCCACCACAGCACCTTGATCAGATCGCCGCGGCGACCACGGAACACGAACAGCGCGCCGCCATGCGGGTCGAGGCGCAAGGTGGTCTGAACCCGCGCCGCCAGCCCGTCAAAGCCTTTCCTCATGTCGGTGACGCCGCACGCCAGATAGACGCGGACATTGCCCGGAATGCCGATCACGACAGCGCCGACAAGACCCGGCGCAATGCCACCTCGTCGACCGCGCCGGTCAGGCGCAGCTTCACCCCCGAGGCCAGCTCCACCTCGATGATCCCGTCCGCCGGCCGATCGGTTTCGGGCAGTATCGGCACCGGATCAACCGACGCAGCGGCCCGTGGAAGCTCCTCGACCGGCGGGGCCAATCTCACCGGCGCAAACCCGGTCAGCTCGCCGGTACGGAACTGCCGGCGCCAGGTGTAAAGCTGGCCGCTGCTGATCGCGTGCAGTCGGCAAACCAGCGAGGGCGAGGATCCTGGCGCCACGCTCTGCGCCAATATCCGAAGCTTCTCTTCGAGGCTCCAGCGTCGCCGGCGCTCCGGACCGGTGAGAACCTCGCCGCGGACCTCGCGAGCCCTCGTATGAGTACTCCCAAGGTCCTCCTTATCGACCAGCTCCGCGTCATCCATTGCACCGCTGCCCGCAAAAGAGCGGCAGCATCCAGCTCAACACGCCGAGTGCAAGACGACCCTCAGCTGACGCTTACGTTGTCGCAGACAATGATCGGACAGAGGCCAAGGAAAAATTAATTTCAGCTCTGGCCGCCATTTCGATTTGCCGGCCTTGCCGTCTGCCCTGCGTTTTGCCGCGCCGCCGGCGTTGCAGGTTGCCAAGAGCCCAAGGCCCGCAGTTCGGTCAGCGTCCTTTTCGCCTTCGGTGATGAAGACGTCGGTGCCGGACTTCGCCGAGACCAGCTCGGGCAGGCGGTAAGGAACTTGCCGCACTCCCTTCACCGACCAAATCCACCCACCGTTACCATCGGGGCGCCGCTGGCGAAAATCTTTCGGATCGAACCTCACGACTTGGAACAGCACCTCGCCCTGCTCGTCGCGGTAGTCGTAGATGGCCACGATACGGCGCGAGGCCTTGCCGACAGGCTGGGTGTCGATGCCGATCTCTGAGCGCAGCCAGTCGAGCCCGGCGCCGTTCGCCATCCCGCCCTTGAGCGTCAAAAGTTGCCAGGGGCCGCCGCCAATTTGGTTTTCATGGTCGAACCACTCGCCTTGCTTCGGTCCGGCGATCTCGACCGCGACGCTGCCGGAGGTTCCGAACCGAAGCTGGCCCCTCGTCGAAAACAATTCGTTCGACTGTCCGAGCAGTCGGCGAGCGATTTGCTCGGTGTAAGGCCGTAAGTCCGGCCAACCGATCATAATTCGGAATCGACCAGGTGGGCGCGCCGTGCCGGGAGCCGATCGCCGCCGACCAATCGCCGCACGGCCGGATCCACCGCTTCATATCGTCCTGGCGTTCGATTAGGGCAGTCGCCGTCGGCCTCGGGCGCATCCGCAGGCGCCCCAGGGCCGTTTCGCTCGGGCATGGCTCAGCTCGCGACTAGGAGCTCGCTCGTGCTGGTCGCACGGCGGGCGATGAGCCAGGCGTCGAGATCGCGCGTGTCGTAAACGACCAAGCGACCAAGTCGTATAAACGGTGGGCCGTCGCCGGTGACGCGCTTCTTTTCGAGGGTGCTTTCCGAGTAGCCGAGATAATCGGCTGCGGCGCGGGTCCGCAGCCGCCGGTGTCCAATAATATCAACCATCGCCATGCCTTGCCGCAGGTTTCGGTGGCGAGATGATGGCTGTTGCTACACCCCCTGTCGGATCGTTGGGGTCACAAGGTTCATTGGTGCGTCATTGAACCCAATGAACCTTGATTTAGAGTTCCTGGCGAAATTCCTTGATCCAGCGCACGACATGCCGGCGAACGGCCGATTCGCTCGCTTCGTGACGGTGATCTTCGAGCCACTCGGTCACATGCTTCTCAAGCGCCGCCTGGTTACCATCATTCGGTGCCGGGCAGCCATTATCGGTCAGCCATTCCATCGCGGCCTCGCGGACAGCTGGCCAGAACTCCTTTTCCCGAGATGGCGGGCGGCGCTTGATTCGTCCGACGCGAACATCGGAGCTCTCGGTCAGCCTTGGGGCAACCTTTGCCGGAGCTGCCTCGAAATGCCGAGCGCACCGATAACCGTGCGATGCGAGCCAATCTCGGACCAAGGCGTATGGCAGCCAGCAGCAGCCCAGGACTGGCAGCGGTAAAGAGGCTGCAGGCGGCATCGCGGCGGCCTCGAATGCAGTTTCGAACTGCCCCCGCGTCAGCCGACATTTCGGTGATGCGCCGTCGGGTGTAACGTGCGGGTCGAGGTAGAGAACCTTAGATCGAGTGTCGCGTTGGAACTCTCCACGACGCACGGAATCCGCGAGGCGCCTGTACGCGACCTCCCGAGCCTTTGCCTCTTCGTCAAGGCTCGCTGCTGTTGTCGATTGAGCACACCAATCGGCGAGATCGACAAAACTAATCCAGCGTCTCGCGAGGCGCTGCCGCGCAGCGAAATTTGTAATCCATTCCCCGCGCCATTTCTCGCGCCGCCATTTGATCAATCGACGATTTTCTTCGCTCTGCAGAACCAACTCATGGCCAGAGACAAGAGCATCGGGACCCTCGGGGAATCCCTCGCCATGAACATTTGGCTCCGATAGCGTCTGCGCCTGCGGTGGCACTGGCGCCGTGTGGATGGTCATTTCAGGCCAGCACTTAAATGCCTCGACGCGCCGGAAATGTAGATCGTCGGGCAGGTGGCTGGTGTACTTGCCGAACCAAAAACTGCTCGGGATTTCGGTGCCGTTGCTGATCGCCGTCAGTTGACCGTCTTTTAACGCATTGAGCAGGACCTGATCGGGCCTGGGGACGAGCATTGGCCGCTTCGCCGGACCCGATCCGCGATTTTTGTAGAATTCATACGACCAGACCCTGCTACGGCGCTCGAATTGACAAATCAGCGATCGATCGCGAAACGTGATCCACGACAAAACGTTCCCGAGCGACCAATCCGGGTTTTGATATTCTCTGTCGGCGCGCGCCTGCGCCGCCGCTTTGCCCACCGATTCATCGATGCCCATCCATTCATCGAGATGCTGTCTGAGTACATTTACCCTGACTGGGTAACGGACACCATTGATCGTGAGGTGCTCCCCGCCCACTACCGCACTATTGTCCCAATCGATTTCCGCACCTTGCCAACCTTGAACCTGCTCGAAGCGGTCGGAATACACACGGAGCGAATACTCGCGAAACGCCCGATCCAGTACTGCCTTTGCTTCCTCGATGGACACATCGCATCTATCCGCGACATAGCTCGCCGCTTCGTTGAGCGATAATGTTCGAGGTTCTAGAATCGGCATTGCGCCTCCGCTGGCGCCCGAAGTGTGGCGGCGGGGAAGCGCAGTGCGGTGTCCGCGCTTGTCGGGCCGTCGCCCTATCCCCGCCGGTTCGTCTACGCACCGGAGCGCAGCGGCAGCACGGTCGCGTCGCCCTTTCGGGCATCGCCCGACCCGCCGGCCATCGCCGCGGCGATCTTGCCGGCGACTGCAGCGGCAGCGGCCTTCACCGGATCACTCGCCAGATGCGCATAGCGTGCGGTGGTGGCCGCTTGGGTGTGGCCGAGCATCTTACCGATAATCGGCAAGCCCATCCCGCTCGACGCCGCCACGCTCGCGAATGCGTGCCGCAAATCGTGCAGTCGCACATCATCGAGCCCAGCCGCCGCGCGAATCGCCCGCCACGGCTTTTCGAGGTTGACAAGCGCAGCGCCCTCCTTCGCGCCAACGATGAGATGCGGGTTGCCGTCAAGACGAGGCAGCAGAGCGAGCACCGCAAGCGCGGGAGGTGGAAGGTGCAGGGTCTTGGCGCCGCTCTTGCTGTCGGGCAGCCGCGCCTCGCCGCGCTCGAAATTTACCCACTCCCAGCGCAGCCCGAGCACCTCGCCGAGCCGCGCGCCGGTGAACACCAAGAGCTTGACGGCGGCGACGGCATAGGGTGACCCGTTATGGGCCGCGAGCGCATCGCCAAGCCGCGCTAGCTCGACCGGTGACAGCATTCGCTCGCGCTTACGTTCCCCGAATTTCTCTACATGACGACACGGGTTTGAGCTGTCCGGCCGCAACCCCCACCGCTCGGCGAGGTTGAACATCTTGGACAGCACGGCGAGCACGCGATTGGCTTGGTAGGGCGCTCCCCGGTTGGCGTGGTGAAGCTTGGCGATGTCGCCTCGGGCGACGTCCGCGACCTTCCGCTTGCCGAGCGCCGGCAGGATGAGGCGATCAAGCAGCCGGCGATATTCAAGAGCTGTCGACGTCTTGCGCTTGGACTCCGCATGCTCGGCGAGGAAACGCTCGGCGAGATCGGAGATCGTCGGCGATTGCGTGCGGGCGATCTTGTCGGCCGCGGGATCGCCACCGCCTTCGATCACACCGAGTAGCCGCTTGGCTTCACCGCGCGCTGTCTCCGGCGCCCACGGCGACCCATGCCTGCCAATCGTCAGCTTGCGCAGCGGTGCGCCGCGTCCGCTACCAGCGCGGTATTGCAGCACATAGGACTTGCCGCCGCCACGTTGCACCCGGCATCCGAAGCCTCTTAGCTCGGTATCCCATAAAGTCGTCTCGGCCCCATCATCCGCCGGCCTCAGGGCATCGACCGCCCGCTTGGTGATCTTGCCGCGCATGATTTTCCGTACCCTTGCCGTACCCGCGAGGTGGTAGGTATCATATAGGTATCACGATAAATCAAGCGAAACGCAACGGCCGGCAACTATTGGCGATCTTAGCTCATTGATATAGCGTGCTTGCAGATACGCTTGGAAACGGCCGGCAACTCTGGATCGAAAACTCTTAATCAGCGGGTCGCAGGTTCGAGTCCTGCTGCACCCACCATAAAATCAACAACTTAGAGCCCTAGTAACCGACCGTCTCTAGCAGCGGGTAACATGGCGGGTAACAGCGCGTTCAGCGTTTGGCCGTGCCAGCGCCGCCTCGATCGCCGGGTTTTGGGCTAAACCGCCGTGTCGCTGGATAGAAGAGTAGATCGCCTGGTCCGTAAAGCCGCACAAATGTCAGATTGTGAGCTGGTATCCGTGTCTTGGGATTGCACAGCGGGCGTGCATCCGAACAGAACCGCCGTGATAATTGTACCGCTGAAAATCGGGCCGGATCTCATTGCCGCCGCCTTCGTCGCCCTTACCCCCCGGCGCGGCGTCATGCCGGCCTTTATCGGCGGCAAAGGTGGTCGAGCCGGGGCGCGAACGGGAAGGGATCATATTCGAGCGCGTGCCGAAGACGGGCCACCAGCGCAAGCTTCTCGTCATCGGTAAGGTCGAGCGTCGGCATAATCGCGTGATATGGGTGCTCCGATCGGACCGGGCGATGGTTCCTGAGACCGACATTTGGCGCGCCGCCAATCTGCTGATCCGACGGCACGGTGCCAACGCCGAGCTTGAAGCGGCGAAGCGCGCCGACCTGATGCTCGACCGCGGCGATGATGGCGGCCGGCTCTTGTGGATGCGGATCAGGCGGGCGGTTGAAGACCTACAGGCGCTGCGACCGCGATCATGGCGAAGGACATCGACGGCACCGGAGTGACCGTCAACGTCTTAGTTCCGGGCGGGATCACCAACACACCGATGATCTCCGACGAAGCAGGCTTCGCTCGCGCCACCATGATCCAACCGGAAGTAATGGCGGCGCCCCTTACCTGGCTTATCTCCGATGCTGCCGGGAATGTGACCGGTCGGAGATTTCTCGCCGTTCATTGGGACCTCAAACTACCGCCCGAGCAGGCCGCCGAGAAGGCTGGCGCCCTGGTCGCCTGGACCAGCCATCGCGACGATGCCGATCACTCCCGACCGCGATTAAGTCACTCAGAAGCGGGCAACTCGTCAGTTGTCGATACCCAAATCGCGTAGTAATCCCAATGCACGTTCTACGCGATCTGTCTCTGCCTTGGCACCTTTGCGTCGGAGCAGCTCGTGTCGCCAATCGGGTACCTCTTCTCGCGTCCTCAGCCAGTCAATTGTTGCCGCGAGCTCGAGGACCGTCGCGGACTCGCCTTGCATTCGTGCCAGCGCTCGCTCGCCTGCTCGCCGGTCCAGCACCCCGAGTGACGGCCCCGGCTCCGCGGTCGACCGTTCGAAAATACTGTAGGGCACGCCATCAGATACCCGCCGCGCCGGCGTCTCATGGATGAACCCGAAGGCAACAGCGTCCTTGATCTCCTCTGCGAGCCCGGCCGAATACGGACCATAATGATGGTATTCATAGTCGAGCCCGCTCTCAAGCCCAATGCGATCAAGGAGATAAAACATCTTTTGAAGCCGTACCCGGCCGTACACCGGCCCTCCGGCCGCACGGATGACCTGAGCAACAAGACGTCCTGGCTCCTGACTTTCTCTCATCTCCCTTCCCTCGCCCGATCGCGCGCCGCCGGATCGGCGAAATAGAACCGGTTAAAGGTTCGTCCGGCGCCGCTCAGAGCATCGACGGCGCGCGATAGCTCTGTGATTTCGCGCAGCCCGTTGGCTGTAAGGATCATCAGTCGCTTCTGCGCCTGAGCATCGTCCGCGCCGACGACGCCATAAATGCTGATAGCCGTTCTGTCCTTGAGTACAGTCCGTCCCAATTCACCAGCAAACATCTGTTCAATTTGCCGGATAGCCCTCCGTTGCCGCTCGGCAAATTCCGGGAACGTAGTTTCAATGTCTAGCGCCTTGAACAACCTTCGGTTCCGGAGTTGATTAGACATTTCTCGAACATACGGGTCTCTAGCGTCGCTAAACCTTTCTACCCCCCCCCAGATCACCGTATCATCGAGTGCCGCGTAGGCGGCGGCGTCCTCTCCATTCGACGCGAAGAAACGAGCGAGCGAATGCTTGGGTTCGATCGCGATTTCGTCGAATTGGCTTTCTGAAACTGCCGTGGCAACCGTACCGATTAATGCGACGAGCATCTGTTCGATCCCGCGCGTCGCCTTGTGAAGATAAACCTGAGTGTAAAGATGGAAACGCGCGAGCAGGAAAGCTTCAGCTGCCTCGACGGCTTTCGCATCAAGGCAGAAGGTCACGCGAGGGATTGCAGGCTCGTCGCGAGCGGGGGGTTCAAAATCGATCGTCTCGATCCGCAGATTCTCCAGCAACCAGTCAAAATCTATGGCGCCAGCACCGGAGCCGGTCATCAGGCGATCACGCCGCAAATAGTCGAGCCGGTCGGCATCGAAGGAGCTCGAAACGATCGCGTGATAGATGTCTACCGGCGTCTCAGCTACCAGGAGATCGGCAACCGCCTGAGCGAGCCCGGGGCGATGGTCCTCGAGGATAGGCAAGATATTGCCGTTGGGGTCGCAGATCATTTGTGCGGTCCATTCCTCGTGGCGTTTTCTCAATCCCCGCGAACGCTGGACTTGTTCAAAAGCGTGGCTAAATGGGCCATGTCCGACATCATGAAGAAGGGCCGCAAGGACAGCCGTTTCCGCGCGCTCTTCTTCGATAGGGCCCTGCTCTCGCTCGATGATGCCAACCAGTTTCCGGGCTGTCTCGAAGACACCGATGCAATGCGCGAGCCGCGTATGCGTCGCACCTGGGAAGACGAACTCAGAAAATCCTAGCTGTTTGATCCGCCGTAGCCGCTGGAACTCGGGCGTGTTGAGTAGTGCCCATGTAAGTTGCGCGAGTGGATCGTTTCCTCGGAATACGATCAATCCGTGAACTGGGTCACGAATGCGTTGGGTTCTTGCCAATACACAGAACCTATCATGAACAGAACCGGTTAGGAAGCATTTCTCCATTACGGGCGGACGTCTGGCCCGGGACACGCGTCTATGGCTGGGTAGTTACGCGGGCCCCTTCTATGCGATGACCATGGTCGGGGCGGTTTGCCAAGGCGCGTGTTTAACCTCGTCAAGGCGCCGGAGACCTGCCGATTCCTGAGGTCAGTAGGATTATCGTCGAGCGCCCATAGGTCATTTCTCAATGGACCGGCGATAAAAGGGGGGTGTGCCGCTGGCGAGACTTGGTCTCCCGATCGAGGAGATGTCCTGAGCACCGGGTAGTGACTGAGTGTGGCATCGCCTTCGGCCGCGCTGGATCGGCCATCGTTTCGCCCAGCCAGGCCGGCCAGTGGTGCGGGCCGAGGATCACCGGCATCCGATTGTGAAGCTCGGCGCTCGGCGCGTTCGGCCGCGTCGTGATGATGGCAAAGCTGAGCACCCTCTCGCCCGCCGGCGACCGCCAGCTTTCCCACAAGCTGGCCAGCGCCATCAGGCCCCGATCGGCGAGCGCGATGGCATAGGGCTGTTTGCCGGTTGGGGTCTTCCGCCATTCATAGAAATTGTCGACCGGCACCAGGCAGCGCCGGCGCTGGAACGCTTCGCGGAAGGCTGGCCTGCTCTCGATCCCTTCGGCCTTGGCGTTGATGTTGGCAAAGCCGACCTTGATGTCCTTGGCCCAGAATGGCACCAAACCAGCGCATGACGTCGAGGGAGTGCTCGCCGGCCCTGCTGTCGTAGCGGACCACCGGCAGCGGATCGGTCGGCGCCACGTTCCAGCTCGCCGCGATGTTCGGCATCGGAGCTCAGGCGGGATCGAGAACACCAGCTTTATTTCGTTGACGTCGGAGGAGAGACGGACGCGGCCACACATGGCCCTAGACATAGCGCTACTGTCAGCCTGGGCAATCCCTTCCCGTTGCCAAGACAACCCAAATCGGGCACCTTGCGATCGGCACAAACAGGGAACAACGATGGCCGCGAGTTCCAAGCTGATCATCGTCGAAGCCGAACTGCGCTTCCCGTGTCGGATCAAGCTCGGCATCCCCACGGGCGGCTTTGGCGCGCGGCTTACCGAGATACACGCTTGGCTTGACCAGAACTGCGGCGCTGACGGCTGGGCGATGACACCGGCCGGCCTGCGCGGAGTCGTCAACGATGCGGTCGCGATCTACTTTCTCGACGCCACCTCGGCCGCGGCTTTCGTATCGCGATGGTGCGCCGGGTCGAAGGTTGAGGTAAGCGAAGGGGCGTTCCGCGTGCGCGAGGATCCCCCGGCGCGAAGGACTGTTGCCGGACCGCATAAGACGTTCTGAGCGAGCGCTGAGAATGGGGTACCGCCAGCTTAATTGGGCTTGGTGCCAATGGTCGACCGCGCGGCGCGTCGGATAAGGGTACCCTGGTACAAGAACCCTCTCTTGAGGACGGCAAAGAAAGGAGCTCGAGGCGAGTAATTATCGGCGGCATCGTGTTCGGACTGTGAATGGGCGATATTGCCCGGACAATCGGCGGCTCGGAGAATGCCGCTGCGGCGCATCAGGGGAAGCTCACTCGTCAGTGACGCCTTGTCTCGCCATCGGGAGCGTGACGATGAAATTCGCGCTTGGTCAAGCGGTGCCGCGTACCGAAGATCCTCGCCTTCTGACCGGTCGCGGCCGCTACACCGATGACTTCGTGTTGCCTCGGCTCGCGCATGCTTACATTTTGCGCTCACCTCACGCGCACGCGTTCATCCGCTCGCTCGACACCCGCACCGCGCATCAGACACCGGGCGTCCTCGCCGTCCTGACCGGCGAAGACTGGGCGGCGGAGGGGTTCGGCGTCCCACGTCCTGTCATTCCGCGCCAGCGTCGTGACGGCTCGTCGATGTTTGTGCCACCGCGCCCGGCCCTGGCAAAGGACCGCGTGATGCTGGTTGGCGAGCCGATCGCCTTTGTTGTCGCCGAGAGTGTCGGTCTGGCAAGGGACGCAGCGGAGCGGATCGCGGTCGAGTACGAGCCGCTCCCCTGCGTCGCGGCGACCGAGGAGGCGCTTTTGCCCGACGCGCCGCAGCTCTGGGCGGAAGCCGCGGGCAACGAATGCTTCTTCTTCACGCTCGGCGACAAGCGCGCCGTCGAGGCGGGTTTCACCCGGGCGCATCACGTCAGTCGCCTGAAGCTTCTCTTCAACCGGGTTACCGCTGCGACAATGGAGCCGCGTGGCTGCATCGGCGAGTGGGACGATCGGCTCGGCCGCTTCACGCTTCATGTCGGGACCCAGCGCCCGCACACCGCACGCTCCGACCTGGCGCGCCGCATCCTCCGCATCCCCGAAACGCAGCTGCGCGTCGTCGCCGGCGAGGTCGGCGGCAGCTTCGGCATGAAGGGTGGCCATTATCCCGAATACGCGCTGGCGTTATGGGCCTCGCGCAAAACCGGGCGGCCCGTCAAATGGATCGCCGAGCGCGGCGAGGGGATGCTGACCGACGATCACGATCGCGACCATGTCAGCGAAGCGGAACTCGCGCTCGATCGCGACGGGCATTTCCTGGCGCTGCGAGCGCGCAATATCTCGAATATCGGCGCCTACCTTGCACCCGGCGGCATCATCTCGCCTACGATGCATCTAGGCGGGCTCGCCGGCACCTACACGACACCGGCCATCTATGTCGAGGTCTCGGCGGTTTTCACCAACACGACGAGCATCGGCCCTTATCGCGGTTCGGGACGGCCCGAGGCGTCCTACATCGTCGAGCGCCTGATCGACAACGCGGCGCGCGAGATGCAGATCGACCGAGCCGAGCTACGCCGCCGCAATACGGTGCCGGCGAGTGCGATGCCGTTCAAGACGGGCCTCGTCTACACGCTCGATTGCGGCGAGTTCGGCGAGAACCTCGAGCGCGCACTCGCGATGGCGGATTACGCCGGGTTCGAGCGCCGCCGCGAAGAGGCTCGGGGACGCGGTCGGCTGCGCGGCATCGGCTTTGCCAACATTATCGAGCAGACCTCGCAAGCGCAGGGCGAGACGGCGATGGTGCGGCTCGACCCGGGTGGCACGGTCACGGTGATCCCGGCTCGATCTCGCACGGCCAAGGCCACGAGACGATGTACAAAATCGTGTTGAGCCACCGGCTCGGGCTCGACGAGGCCGACATCCGCGTGGCGCATTCCGACACCGATCTGGCACCCGATGGCGGTGGCACCTATGCCTCACGCACCGCGGTGCTCGGCGGCTGCGCGGCGACGATCGCGGCAGACAAGGTCATAACCAAGGCGCGCAAGATTGCGGCGCACGCGATGGAGACGGCCGAGGCCGATATCGAATTTTCAGATGGGCGATTCTGCGTAGTTGGCACCGACCGCGCGGTTTCGCTCCAGGAGGTGGCGCAGGCTGCCTACGTGCCGTCACGGCTACCGCCCGGGCTCGAAACCGGGCTCTACGAGGTCGCGAGCTTCTCGCCCGAGATTCCGAACTTCCCCAACGGCTGCCATGTCTGCGAGGTCGAGATCGATCCAGAGACAGGAGCGACCCAACTGCTGCGCTACGCCGTCGTCGACGATGTCGGCACCGTGATCAACCGGCTGACCCTGGAAGGTCAGATCCACGGTGGGGTGGTACAGGGCATCGGCCAAGCCTTCACCGAGCACCTCGTCTATGACAGGCGATCGGGCCAGCTCCTCTCAGGCTCGTTTATGGATTACGGATTGCCGCGCGCCGACGAGGTCTGCTTCTTCGAGATGGAAGAAAACCCGGTGCCGACCAAGACCAACCCTCTGGGAGTCAAGGGCGCGGGCGAGGCCGGCAATGTCGGGGCACTTGCTGCGATCATGAACGCCGTTGTCGACGCGTTAGCGCCTCTCGGCATCACTCATCTCGACATGCCGGCGACGCCCGAAGAAATCTGGCGCGCGATCCGTGCGGCGCCAACCGGCCTGAAACGCGAATGATGCGAGATCTCGGCTGATTTTGGAAATGACGACAGGGAGGGACGTCCATGAGCGAAGTGAATTTTGGTGTGTTCGATTGGATCGACCGCGGCACGCAGCCTTTAAACCAGCTCTACGAGGACCGCTTGCTGCTGTTGGCGGCGGCTGATGAGGCGGGCTTTTTCTGCTACCACTTGGCCGAGCATCATGCGACCCCGCTCGGCATGGCACCGTCGCCGGCACTGTTCCTGACCGCGGCGACGCAGCGCACGCGCCGCATCCGCCTCGGGCCGCTGGTGTACCTGCTACCGCTCTACGATCCCTTACGATTGATCGAAGAGGTCGCGATGCTCGATCAGCTCTCAGGCGGCCGTTTGGAGCTCGGTGTTGGGCGCGGTGTATCGCCATACGAGCTGCGCAATTTCGGGGTTGAGCCGGAAAACTCGCGGGCGATGTTCGACGAGGTGCTGACGGTCCTGCTGACCGGCCTTACCCAGCCGCGACTGAACTTCGCCGGGGTGCATTACCAATACCGGGACGTCCCGATGGAGTTGCATCCGGTGCAACAGCCCTATCCGCCACTATGGTATCCGACCCACACACCGACCAGCATCGAGTACGCCGGCCGGCATGGCTTCAATTTCGTCGGTCTGGGCCCTGCAGCAGCGGTGCGCGAGCATACCGACGCGTACAAGCGGGCATGGAGCGCCCATCGGTACGACCCAGACCGGGCGAACGGCCACGTCGCCGCGCCGAAAGTCGGCATTTTGCGCCTCGTTGTTGTGGCCGACCGAGACGCCGATGCAGAAGCGGCAGCACGCGCCGCCCATCAGGTATGGTTCCGGTCGATTACACAGCTTTGGCATGAGCACGGCGACCACAGCATCGATGGCCTGTTCTCATGGGAGACGGCGATCAAGGACAAGAGCATCATCTCCGGGTCGCCGGAGCGCGTGCGCGCAGAGATGCAGCGCGTTGTCGCGGAAAGCGGTTGCAACTACGTCATCTGTTCTTTTGCTTGGGGAACCTTGTCGCGCGAGCAAAGCATGCGCTCGCTGCACCTATTCGCCTCGGAGGTGATGCCCGCCTTCGCCACCAGCTAGTTGTAGAACCTCCGATCAGGGCGAGGCGACTTATGGGTGTTTGAGAATCTAAGCCGGCTCGGGTCGATCCAGTTTTACATATGGACCGCCAGACTGGGAGTGCACCTGCTCGGTGATGCGAGATGGCTGGGTGTAGGCGCATTCATGCAACGCCGTCTGGACCCCGGCCGCCCTGATCCGGGACCCCGCGTCAGCACTCCATCAACTCGATGCTCACACCATCGGGTGCTGCGACATAGCACAGCAACCTCCCGCCAACCCCTCTCTTCAGCGTGACCGGGAAGGTGACACCCTTCGCCCGCAGCTCGTCGCAGAACGCTGTGAGATCACCCTGATACATGAAGCCAAAATGGTCGATCCCACGGGCGTCATGGCTGGAAAAGTCGGCGAATTGCCGGATCGGCCTGGCGGCGACTGGAGCCTCGCCCGGTCGTTGGCCGCGAATAAGGATCGTCATGCCGCCGAGCTTAACGAAAATCTGCGCGGCGCCACGTGCCATCGTATTGGCGGTGATCGTGGCCCCGAACATCTCCACATACCAATTCGCCGAGGCTTCCGGATCTTGGCTGATGATGTGAACATGGTCGAATTTGAAGGCCGGATTACTCATCGCTCTTCTCTCGTCTACGAAATCGCCCGAGCCGAACGGCTCTCCGGCCATGTGCACCAACTTCGGCGAGCGTAATGCGCCATGATCCCTCCTGCCGATAAAATAGTCATTTGCTTCGCCCATGTTGCTTATCAGCTGCACGAGCGGTTGTCGGCGCTCGAGACCGGCATCAACAGCTTCGCGGTCCGCGACCCCGAGACCCTGATGAAGCGGGTGAGCGAAGCCGATGTTCTGGTGATCTCCGGGCTATGGCAGAATCCGCTCCTCGATCATGCGAAACGGCTCGGCTTCATCCAGTCGATCGGCGCCGGCACCGACCAATTCCCGCGGGAAGAGCTGGCGAGGCGCGGCATTCGGCTCGCGAGTGCCCGCGGCGTCAATTCTCGCGCGGTCGCCGAGCACGCGATGGCGCTGATGCTCGCATTGAGCCGCCGTCTTGCCGAGGCCCGTGACAACCAACGAAAGCGCGTGTGGCGGGGCATGATCGGCGACCTTTCCCACCGCGAGGACGAGCTCGGCGGCAAGACGCTTCTTGTCGTCGGCCTGGGGGACATCGGCGGACGACTGGCGCAGCTGGCCAAGGCCTTCGATATGCACGTCGTCGGGCTACGGCGCCATCCGGCTTTCGGCCGGGGTGCTGCGGATGCGGTGCACGCCATGGACGAGTTCAACTCCCTCTTGCCTGAGGCCGATTTTGTGGCCCTTACCTGCCCGCTCACCGCAGAGACGGAAAACTTGGTCGATGCCACGGCACTCGGTAAGATGAAACCTACCGCCCACCTGGTGAACGTCGCTCGCGGGCGGGTGGTCGACGAGGCCGCGCTTATCGAGGCGCTTGCAACGCGCCGCATCGCGGGCGCCGGCATCGACGTGACGGCGGAAGAACCGCTGGCGCCTAGTTCGCCGCTGTGGGCAATGGAGCATGTCCTGATCACGCCCCACACCGCGGGCGAGACCCGACGTTATGAGGACAACGTGATCCATATCCTGCGGGACAATTTGGGGCGTCTCTGGCGCGGTGAACAGCAATTACACAATCAAGTCGTCTGAGGCTGCTGCACCGAGCGCTTCCCTCTGGTGGAGGTAGCGTCGACATTGCGAGGACCTCGACGCGGCCGGATGGGCAGGATGGCCTTAGTTCAAGGGCGCCACGCAGAAGGCTGCGTCTTGCTGGTCGGCCTCGACACCTGGCACGGAGACCTCGCGCTCACGTCCCGGCGAAGCGGCACCCTGCACCCGAAACTGTGACCCCGCCAAACGGGGAATGGGCGTCTCTGTTGGCGCTTGGTGCTGCGGAACCCAGGCATAGGGCGCCCGATAGGCTCGGTACACCATATTCAATCCGCGCTTACCCCAATAAGGGCTGATATATTCCCAGACCAGCTCGTGGTCTCGGGTGACCTCAAAAATACGCCCATCCGATCCTTCGGTGATCAGCGTATTTCCATTGGGCAGCCGCTGGGCGCTACTCACGAAAGGGCTGTAGAAGCGTGAAGCGTCGAGCGGGATCACGAAACCCGCTTCGACGGGCGTATACTGCCAGACAATCTTGAGTGAAATCGGGTCTATCTCCAAAACACGCGAATAATCGCGCCTTGCGTTCTGACGACCGGTCGGCGAAGCGGGGTTGGGCTTGCCGTAACCCGCCCAGCCACCATTGTCGAACACAAGTAAATTCCCTTCGCCCGGCAGGCCGCGCGGAATGATATGCGCGTGGTGCTGACCGATGATCCAACCCAGTTTGCGCTCGGCCTCGCTGCCGTCGTAGTTGGGGCCGAGCCGCCAAGTGATATTGCCGGTCTGTCTGTCGGCGATGGCGATGATATTCGCCTCCCGTAAATCCCAGATAATATTGTCGGGATGAAAACGGTGATCGCCTGCATCGAAATGCCGGTTTGGGCCGACCAAGGACGCCGAATTAACATGCAGCCAATCACCGACTGGCCCTCCCACCAATTTTCTGAGATTGGGGTCACGGAATAGGATCGTCTTTGCTGCATCATCGAAACCCAACTCGTCGAAATGCTCATGGGCGCTCCATGACCATAAGATTTCACCATCCCAGCTCACCTCGACGAGCTTGTCATCGAGCAGCGCCTGATCCGAAATTTTTGGATTCCGGACGTCTTCGTGCACCAAGAGCAGCGTCTTGCCGCGATGGTTCATTGGCGTCTGGCCAGGCACATAGTATCCGACGGGATTGCCCTCACGCTGAAAGTCGTGATGCTGGCGCGCATACCAACGCAGTTCTTGTCCCGGATCGGCGATCTGTTCCAGCCGGCTGAACCGCCAAACGATATTGCCTTCCCAATCGACTTGGACCAAATCCGTCTGATCTTGGTAACTATGATCTGGGTCGCGGAGTCCGGTGCTGCCAAAGACTTGGCCGTGCGGCAACAACTTGTTGGGAAAGCCTTGCAAACCCTTCCATAATTGGACCTCCTTACCGTTCATGTCGATTAGCAAGGCGCCGAGATCCGCTGCAGGAAAAATGGTGTACCCGCTCCACGCTTTGGCGGGATCGTACAAAGTGACGCCGGTCGGATAGATCGTTGGATGACCCATCTGCTCTCTACTCCTCAAACGATCAGATGCAGGATCGATCCGGCGCGCCGGGCACTACGGTGTCCCCGGCAAACGCCGTCCCAGTCCTTACCCGAATACGCGCGCGTCAAGAAATTCATCGCGGAACTTGCCAGCCGCATCATACGACCTGGAGAGTTCTCGAAACGCTGGCAGTTCTGGAGGCTAGGCTCCAATCCATAGGTTCAGGACCACCCTTTTTTCAACACTCGCTGAACGTCGTACCGATCCAAAACCTGCGCGCACCGCTCCCAGGCCGTTTCAGGAAGATCTACAGCATAGCGGAAGTCGAAGGGATGCCGCGAGGGCACCTCCTCGATGCGGTGGCGGGCCTCCTCAACCTCACCAACAGCCATCTCCACCCACACGTCCTCGAGCGTGTCGGGTATCGTTCCAAAGATCTCGCGGATTTGCTCCAGGCGGGCAGATAGGACATGGTGCACTTGGTCCTCGACCGAGCCACGATAACGTAAGTTCAGGATCTCGATGCTGGAAGCGAGTTGACCGATGCGGTCGATACGGCCCTTGCGCTGCTCGAGGCGGGCGGGATTCCACGGCAGGTCGACGTTGATAAGCGTCTCCAGTCGCTGAAGGTTAAGACCTTCTGAGGCGGCGTCGGTGGCGACCAGCAGGCTCAACGAATGATCGCGGACGCGTTTTTCGATTTCTTCACGTGCGGCACCCCGGCGCCTATCGCCGTCAATCAAAAACGAATTGCCCTGCCCACCATAAATGCCGACTGAGCGCGAAGGAAATGCCTGAGCTAACCGTTCCGCTAGCCACAGTACCGTGTCGAGATACTGGCTGAATAAAATGCAGCCGCGTTCGGCCCATCCGTCGCGCCGAAGGTATCGGAGCGCCATTTCCAGCTTCGGGTCCGCATCACCGGCAGCCTCCATCTTCTCGATCGCGCTCTTCAATTTCTCCAGCGCCTCGCGGTCGACATCCGATCCGCCCTCGGGTGTGGCGCCTTCCTCCTCCTCGGCGAGGAGTGTTTGCTCGTCACCATCGCGAAGTTTTCGGGCGGTCAGTAGGCCAGCCCGCAGCGAGCTGCCAATACGCCGGAGCAGGAGGGTCTTAAGAATGCCGGAACCGGGACGGACTTTGGCGATCCGCTGGCAATAGGCACGCGCGTTCTCATAGGCGGAAGCCATCATATCCGACATGACAAGCGCTTCGTTGTCGGCTTCGCCATATAGGTTGACCGGTACCTCGCGAAACACCGGCGTGCCGTCGGCTGCCCTGAGATCCCGCCGCCGGCGCTTGATCACGTGTCGGACAAACGGATTGTGGTAGCGAACCAGATCGCTGCCCAACGCTTCAAGCCGCCGCTGCAAAGGCTGTCCGAGCCGGTCGAGCTCATCGACAGACGCAGAGGTTTGGGAATCAGGAACTCCGAGCTGAGCCCGAAGCTGGGTCGCGAGCGAGTGCTCACCCGCGGGAATCAGCGGATCTCGCAGCCAGGCCCAAAGGGATGCGATGCTCGATGGCGTCTCGGTCTGGCCGCCGACAAGATCCATCGCCCCAGCCGGATTGTGCACCCAGTTGCTGCCGATCCCGCCCAGCACGCGCTCGCAGCCGCGATGAAGAACCCGCATGAGGTCATAGAGCTCCATGCGGTCCATCTGAACCGGCGTCGCAGTGGCCATCAGCACCGTATCCGCGCGCGCTGCGACCTCCAACATGAACTCGAGCAGCTTAGTGGGAGCGCCCTCTTGACCCCGGGTGCGCGATCGGCGTGCGCGATGGGCCTCGTCCAGCACTACGCACGCATAACGACGGTTCAACAATGCCTGCGCCGTCTCGCTTCCCGCTGTCACCAAGCTAGTGGGAAACAGACCGATCCGGCGCGGACACGCGTCCGGCGGCGACGGCCACACCACTCCGTCTTCCGTCAACCAGCGCCCATCGACCCAGCGCGCCGTCGGTACCGCCAGCATCCGGTCGAGCTCTTCCTGCCATTGCAACAACAGGTTCTTGGGCGCCAACACCAGTACCGGACGCTCGTTGGTAAGTGCGATGAGCTCTGCAGCCATGCCCAGCTGCACTGTCTTGCCGAGGCCGACATCGTCAGCGAGGATGAAACGGGCTTGGCCAAAGGTGTCGATCTCGTGGGCCACGCGGGCGACAAAGGCTCGCTGATGCGGCGCGAGACCAACGCCTTGCCGTGACGCGGGCGCCTCGATGAAGGGCGCTTGGGTCTCAGCCGCCGGGTCCCACTCTGCGACCTGGACGACCCGTCGTTGGAGGATGCGCTCAACGTCCTCGACAATGACCGCGGCAAGAGGGCGAGCGTCGCGGTGGTTCCAGAGCGCGTCAAACTCTGCTTGAACCCAAGCAACCGACGCCGGGTCCTCGTCCTCCCACAGGAGCTCGTAGTGAAGGGTCCAGGCTTCACCGGTTTCGTTGACCGACCCCAAAAAGCAAGTGCTATTGCCATCGCGATAGCGGATGACGCCGGCTTTGCCATGTATCAGGCCGAACGAGACGTCGGGGAGGACACGGACCTCAATGCGCTGAGCGCGTAGAAGCATGGAGAGGCGCTCGTAACGCGGACGCTGGCGCTCCGTCATCTTTTCCGGCACGCCCTCACACCAGTCGGTAAACAGCGCTGTGGCAACATCGACATCGCGCACATCAAGTCCGGAGTTGCAGACAATGCGGATCGGGCCGTCGATCCTCTCGAAAGGCTCTCCGGCAATCTCGAACGCCGACGACCGGAAATAGCCAGCGATGCGGTCGTAGGCGATCGCGCCATTAAGTCTCGTATCGAGGAAGCCCCTCGATAGCCGCTCCAGCCGAGACGAGAAGCGCCTCAGCGCCATGGCCCGTGATCAGGGCCGATGGTTGTCAACGGCACCGCGAATATTCTGCGCAACCGCAGCCTCTGCAGCGCGCGCTTCGGTACGGATGGCGCCGATATAGTCGAGCAGCTGGATCACCCGGCGTTGACGCGACCAATAGTCAGGCAGGTTAGCTTGAAACCAATCGAGAGCAGTCCCCAGCCGATCGGCCTCACGGGCCGCGTGGATGCCATAAAGGACGTGGCGGACGAGACCGCCGGCGAACCCTTCGAGCGCCCGGTCCTCGGCTTGATCCTGGCTCCCCGCGCGCCGCAGGTCGCGGCGGCCGAACTCCTTTGCGGTCTTCAGACGCACCTTGTTCGCAGCAGTACTCCCCAGCATGCCGCGATACTCCTGAACCCCGAAACCGCGGGCCATTTCCTGATAGGCAGCCGATCTAGCCTCTCCAACCCGCTCCAGATCGAGCCCTTTTAGGTAAAAGCGCTCTTCGGGGCCAAGCTCATCCCAGGCCTCCCGTGCCAACCCCTCGGGCACGAGGAAGTCGGAAGCAATGCGAACTGCCCGGTGCAAGAGGCGCGCAACTTCCGACACTTCACCGAGCCTCCGCTCACGCAGCACCTCGGCGGCGACCGGCCGATTATCGATAACGGAATATCGAGTGAGCACTTCGAGCGCAGCGGCATACGCCGCAAGTTGGTAATCGGCGTCGCCGAAGTTCGGATCCTCGCCGTGATCCAGCGCCCGCATCGTCTGAAGCTTCGCATGGACTGCGTTTTCGACCGGGCGCTGGAGCCGTGCCATGAAGCCCGCCTCATTGCCGAGACGTTTGCGCAAAACGAGCAGAACCGTGCCCTGGACATAGTTGCCGACGCGAGTGGCAGTCTCGGTCTCGGTCGCGATGCACCAACCGGCGGTCACTTGCAGCCCGGAGGCCCAGAGGATCTCCGCGAGATCGGCCCAGACGCCCACGTCTTGGTGTGTGAACATGACGACCTGGAAGCCGTTGTCTGGCATGTGTGCGGTCATGGCCGAATACGCCTCGACCATCGAGCGGCGAAAGGATGCACTCTCCCCGCGGATCGCGAGCTCTCGGCGGCTATCCCAGATCCAATCGGGTCGCGGAGGCGATCTTGCCAGCCACGCGATGAAATACTCGGTTATTTCATGATAAAGGATGGCATCGGCATATGGCGGATCCGTCACCCACAGGTCGCAAGCAGTTTGAACGTCTCTCGCCGGCGTCACGAGAATCTCGCATCTACTGGTAAGCGCCGATCCTGCTGTGGGAGGCAGAAACGCCTCTTCGAGCGTGGCGAATGATCGGCAGCCGAAATTGTAAAATGTATTGAGCGCCTGATTATAGAAAACGTCCTTGACCGTGTCCGCCGATGGCGCAACACCGAGACGGCCCCCGTACCCAACATTCCATCTCGTTAGACGCGACATCCACGTAAGGGCTCGACTAAACGCTACAGCGAAGCCAGTGCGCGTAAAAATGTCGAGCGACTCTGGACTTTTTTGTCGAATCAGTGCGCAGATAAGAAGGTGCCGCGGATTGAAGAGATGGTGCCAGTACGTCCAACCCCGCGTGCGGATCAGCTCATCCGTCTTATCGCCCGGCTCTATTCTACTGTCTGGAATGAGGCCCTGCTCCTGCCAATCGACTAGACTGCTGTGCACGAGATCTTCGACTTCCCTCTCGCGTGCGCAGTCGTCGTCCCTGGGATTGGAGTAAAGCAACCGTCCGTCAGGGGTCAGCCACTGGACTGCGTAAAGCCGCTCCTGAAATATATCTCCGGGTCGAGGGACAATGTCTTCCTTCTCCCAGGGTCTCAAATCATTAGCCGCGGTTTCGCCATAGCGATTGAGGCAAGCAGTAAAGCGTCGGCGATCGCGGGCTTCTTCCTCGCGGTCTCTATAACGGCTCTTGAGGCGCACCTCGCCGCGGAGACGCTCTATCGACGTGCTATGCCGCCGCCCGTCGAGTTCGAAACTGAGATCGCCATCGACGATGGTGCCGGTTGCCGCCTCCAGCGCATCATCGTCGACCCCCATTTCGATCGTGATGGCAAAGCGCTTGGCGGCGGCGTCAGGCACCAGCCGACCGACGGTACGATAGTTCTTGCTGACCACCCAGCTGGGTGCCAGAGGCACGCGCCATCCCGTACTCGGATCCTCGACCTCGAGGCAATAAAGGTAAGCTTTTGCGCGATTGGCGACGCGAACGCGAACCTCGCCTGCGCCGGGGTTATGGACGAGAAACAGCTCGCCGTGCGCTCGGACCACGGTCCCGGCTTTCGATGCTTTCCACGTTTCTCCGTCCGCGCCGGAGCGCGCCCTGATGTTATAGCAACGTGCGGCCGGGTCAGGCACGAGGTCCAAAACAACCCCATGTCGCTCATTGACCTGGCGCGTATCGATCATCGGTACCTGCCAGCCACTCTGCGGACAGGTCACCGTGTAGGGCGGCGCCCTGGGCTCGATGATCTCCCCGGCTTGGTCAACCTTATAGCCGTGCGGCCAACGGCTGGGCGCATCCGCCAAGAGGCGCAGATCGCCCGCATCGCCGTCGTGTTCTATGCCGAGCCGGGTGATCTCCTCATCGACGGCCCGAATAACGGCCTTCTGCGTATCGGCGATTTTCGCCCTCGCCTCATCGGTTCCACCAACGATGTTGAGCGCGCCCCAGGTCAATAGACATGCGATGGGGTTAAGGTCAGACGCGTAGACATCGCAGCCGATGCGGGCTGCTTCAAACGGAATAGAGCCGCCGCCACAAAAGGGATCTCCGACATGCGGTCTCTTGCGGAAGCGTCGGATGCCAAGTTCTTCGACTAGATCCTGAAGCGAGCGGGCCTTCGTGCTCAAATGCGCATTCACTTCCTTCCAGATGTCTGATAGCGCGGACTCCGGAAGTTCCTCGGGGCGGAGACAATTTCGCAGCTGCTCGTCGAGGCTCATGTGATGGAAGGCTTCAACCTCGACCGCTTCGCGTACCTCCGCGTCGATATTCCTCTTCCAGGAAAAGCCCCGATCCGCGCGCTCGATGGCCCGAGACCAGGACTTCTCGGGCAGTAGTTCCATCACGCGCGGGACCATCTTCCCGTCGAACCGCCTGCGACGTTTGAGGCGGCCGCCCTCATCCATCAGCATCAGCTTGAGAAAGACGTCTCGATCCTGGTCGGGTTGGTCGGTCGCTGGAAGCAGCAGACCAAGGACGGCCGCGCGAACCAGAATGAGCGGCTTTCGACCCTTCCAATAGCTGCCCAGCGCGGTCAGTGTCTGGCCAGCGTTCGCCTTACGCTCCTTGTAACACTCTTTGGAAAGCTTCGAGACCGGGAACTGAACCTCGATGAAGCTAGTCGCGAGGCTGGCCGCATCGTTGGTGAAGGTAATATCCGTCAGAGCTGGTCCGCTCATCCCTCTTCCCAGATGCCATGACCAACCACAGGCGAGGCCGCCCCGGCTTCTTCGAAACCGTCAAACAGACCGCCTTGCTCGGCATCGCGGTGGGGCAATTTTGATCGGTGCCCGTATTCGGCGGCAGTCAACTGGGGCGTCGCCATGACAACCGGGTTCTCGGTCAGCGCGTAGCGGATCGCCTTTCGCCATACGACATTGTGCTTCGCGTGGTTTGCGGTCTGCGCAGCAGTCATCGTGTAGAGCCACCAGCGCTCCTCCGGCACGAGGCCTCGCCAGTTCTGGATGGCATTCGGTATCAGGCTCGGATCGGCGTCCTCGATCGCCCAGGCAAGCAGCAACAACTCCTTGCCGAGCAGGCGCGCAACGAGGTTGTCGCCGGCTTTGAATTGCGTCGCCCTCATTTTTGCAACTCGGAGCCGCTGATTAAATTCCTCTTCCAATGCGTCGACGATCTTGAGCCAACGATTGTGGTCCAACTTGCACCGGAGATTTGCGGCTATCAGCTCCGGCCCCACGAGGTCGCGCTCGAACACCTCATAGATCAAGATCTCCGCCATCTGCGCCCGCGGGATGGCGACGACGAAATGGTGTCGCTCATGCTCTGGCGCGTGCCCAAATCCGATTGTCTTGATCGCCGCATTGGCACGGCCGCGCGCCATCATTGGCGTACCTCGTCACCTTTAAGCGGCTCGTCGAGTTCTTTTGCTGTTTCGACAAGAGCCGTCCCGCTGGGAAAGCAAGTGCTCGCAATCAATAGAGACACCTCGGCGGCGCTGCCATCGGGCGAGACCTGGCCGATGAGGTCGGTCGTGATCGTTTCGAGAATGTCCGGGGTGCGGATGATATTGGGTCCAAACGACATGGCAATATAGTCGTCAGGCCTGCCCTGCAATGATACGTTGATGTCCGCCCCGGCTGTCTCTGCTCGGTGCCGCGTCAGGCATTCGAGGATCTTGAACGCGCGGCCGCGGTCGCTGGTGATGAGCCGACGACGCCACTCCGCGGGCCGATGGAGGTCCGGTTGGAAGGCCGTCCCATTCTGAGTAGCACCTGCCTTCGGGACGTCGACGCGAAGCTGCTCCGACCAAATTCCCTGTGCTTCGGCAACCGCGAGAAGCAGATCGTGCGCGTCGGGCACAATCACCTCGCCCGCGTCACAGACACCACCATTGCGTGGATTGGAACCATCGAGAGTGTAGCGAATAGTGCCAAGGGGAACCGCCTTGAGCGTGATGCGCCGCGCACCATCCCGGTAGGCATAATCGTATTTGAGCGTGATCGGGTTCGTCTCCTCCCGCAATTCGCCGGTCTCGTGCTCGCCGGTGCTGTCGACGGCGAGAAAAGACACCTTCAAAGCCGTTGTTTCGAGGCGGCCACCCTGCACGACGGGCGAGTTGATCGTCGCCGGACTTCCACCCTCTTCAAAATGCACACGGTCCCCGTGCTTCGCGCTGACCTGGAAGATGACGCGCCCTGTCGTGTCGTTCCGGCCGGGCCTTGAAACGAGGACGCTCGTCTTCTCTTTCGGGAATGGTCCCTTTCGCAAATAGCCCGCACCTTCATCACGCCAGACGTCCTTGCGGATTGCGACGCTCTTCATTGTCTCGAGACCGCCCGGTGGCAGAAAATACCAATCTGCGCGACGGGCGGCCGTCTCGACGAGGTCGCGCCAGCTTGCAGTTTGAGCGTAAGCGTCAGCTGAGGACCACAACACCGGTCAGGCGGCGAGGCTGGCGGTTTGGTTGTTCCAGTTCCATGGGAGCAGTTCGCCGAGCCGGTTGATCGGGTGACCCTTGGCCGTGCGATCGATCACATCGGCGAGCCAAGTCTGCGGATCGAGGCCGTTAAGTCTGGCGCTTTCCAGCACGGTGTAGAGGATTGCGGCGCGCTCGCCGCCGGCATCGGATCCGAGGAACAAGAAATTCTTGCGGGTAATGGCGATGCCGCGCAGTGCCCGCTCGGCGACATTATTGTCGATGGCGAGCCGGCCATTACCGGCATAGCGGGTCAGCGCCTCCCAGCGGCTCAGCGCGTACTGGATCGCTTTAGCGAGCGCGTTCTTTGACGACAGCCGGCGGCGCTGCGCTGTCAGCCAGTCGCGCAAGGCATCGAGGATCGCCACGGCACGGTTCTGGCGCGCCGCTAGCCGGGTTTCGGCCGGCTGGCCGGTGATCTCGGCTTCGATCCGATAGAGCTCGCCGATCCGTTTCAGTGCTTCCTCGGCGATCGGCGACTTGGTCAATTCGAACACATCGTAAAACTTGCGCCGCGCATGGGCCCAACACGCTGCGTGGATCAGCGGCGGCCCTCGGCCGACCTGGTCTTTGGCGGATGGCGGTCGCGTCAGGGCGGCGTAGCCGCTGAAGGCGTCGGCCTGGATCGCGCCGCGAAAGAGGGCCAGATGATCGCGCGGTCGCTCGCCGCGGCGGTCGGGGCTGAAACGATAATATGCTGCCGGTGCCCGCCCACCCTGCCAGGGTCGCTCGTCAACTACATAGGTCCACAGCCGTCCGGTCCTGGTCTTGCCGTTGCCGGGGGCCAGCACCGCGATCGGCGTGTCGTCGGTGTGGATGATCGGCGCTGCCATGACATGCGCGCCGATCAGCGCGGCCAACGGCGTCACCCACCAAGCAGCGTGCCCGACCCAGTCGGCCAGGGTGGCGCGCTCGATCGCGATGCCTTCGCGCGCCAGGATCGCCGATTGACGGTAGAGCGGCAGCCCGTCGAGGTATTTGCTGACCACGACATTGGCGACCAGGCCCGGTCCGGGCCGACCCTTCTCGATCGGCAGATCGGGCATCGGCGCCTGCAGGATGCGCTCGCAGCAGCGACAGCTGAGTTTGGGCCGAATATGGCGGATCACTTTGAGGCGGGCCGGGATCTTCTCCAAGACCTCGGTCACGTCCTCGCCGAGTTTGCTAAACCGGGTGCCGCCGCAGCCCGGGCACACCGACCCCGGATCGTGCACGATCTCCTCGCGCGGCAAATGATCGGGCAGCGGCCGTCGCACCGGCTGGCGACGTTCGCGGCGCGGCTGATCGGGGACGCGCTGTGCCGCCGGCGCTGTGCGCGCCGCTTCGCTCTCTTCCAAATCTTCGAGCATCAGCTCGAGTTGCGCGATCTGAGTATCGAGTTTTTCCGACGAGCGCCCGAACTGCATGCGCCGCAGCTGGGCAAGCTGAGCCTTGTACTGTTCGATCCGCAGCCGGGCGCCGGTCAGCTCGGCCCGCGCTTCCGCCAATTCCGCCTCGCGTTCGGCCAGCAGGAGGCGCAGCTCGGCGATCTCTTGAACGGGGTCAGCAGCGTCCGGCATCAACCATCAGTTTACTCCCGCTTGCATTGAGCAGTATCGACATCGTACCCGCCTGAGTCACTATGTCGCGCTGTTCAACTAGCCACTTCCGGGGTCCAGCTGCGGCGTGGCGCACGCCAATCGATGCCCTCCAGCAGCATCGACAATTGTGCTGCCGTCAGCACCACCGATCCGTCCTTCGCCTGCGGCCACAAAAACCGGCCGCGCTCCAGCCGCTTAGCAAACAGGCACAAACCTTGCCCGTCCCACCACAGCACCTTGATCAGATCGCCGCGGCGACCACGGAACACGAACAGCGCGCCGCCATGCGGGTCGAGGCGCAAGGTGGTCTGAACCCGCGCCGCCAGCCCGTCAAAGCCTTTCCTCATGTCGGTGACGCCGCACGCCAGATAGACGCGGACATTGCCCGGAATGCCGATCACGACAGCGCCGACAAGACCCGGCGCAATGCCACCTCGTCGACCGCGCCGGTCAGGCGCAGCTTCACCCCCGAGGCCAGCTCCACCTCGATGATCCCGTCCGCCGGCCGATCGGTTTCGGGCAGTATCGGCACCGGATCAACCGACGCAGCGGCCCGTGGAAGCTCCTCGACCGGCGGGGCCAATCTCACCGGCGCAAACCCGGTCAGCTCGCCGGTACGGAACTGCCGGCGCCAGGTGTAAAGCTGGCCGCTGCTGATCGCGTGCAGTCGGCAAACCAGCGAGGGCGAGGATCCTGGCGCCACGCTCTGCGCCAATATCCGAAGCTTCTCTTCGAGGCTCCAGCGTCGCCGGCGCTCCGGACCGGTGAGAACCTCGCCGCGGACCTCGCGAGCCCTCGTATGAGTACTCCCAAGGTCCTCCTTATCGACCAGCTCCGCGTCATCCATTGCACCGCTGCCCGCAAAAGAGCGGCAGCATCCAGCTCAACACGCCGAGTGCAAGACGACCCTCAGCTGACGCTTACGTTTGAGCAGTGAAGATGAAGTGCTCGAACTCACCGCGGACTAAGTCGCTCTCGACATCGGCCCGGAACTTCTGCTGATCCCTCAGCGTGTCCAGAATGGCCAGTTGTCCGCAAAACGCGTTGGCGCTGAAGTCGAGCTTCAGGCTTGCTGCCTCCAGCTTGCTCGAGCTTACGTCGGGGAAGTGCAACTGGGTGAACGTCTCCCGTAACGCCGATCTAAACGCGGTGTTGTTCCGGTCGAGCGCGGCTCTCGCCTGCTGCATCTCCGGCTGCGCATCGGCGTAACGCTGGGCCTCGAAGTCGGCAACCTGATCCTGCGCCGCCTTCATATAGGCCGCGGCGCGCGATACCTCGGTGAAGGTTTCGGAACCACAGAGAAAGATGAGGCGGTTGCGCCAAGTCTCGTTGTCCCAAAACACTTTTAACTCAGGATTGAGGCCAATGTGCGAGGGTTGGCTGATCACGAGCACAACTTCGTGCGGACCGAGAGTAGCTCGGATGTCGTCAATGGTCGGGAAAACGAGGAGTTTCTGGTAGGCATAACGCTGCTCTCCGACGCGCGGGAGCGTCGATCCGGCAGGGTCAAAGCTCTTGCGAAGATACGTCTCGACTTCCTTCCGCCGCGCATCGTCAAGCATGACTTCGGCGCGATCGCGGATTGCGGAAGTCACATTCTTGACGTTACGGTAGTGCCATCTCCCGTCGGTCCGCCGATGGAGGTACCAGCTTCCTTCTTCGAGCCTTGTAACGAGCGCGCTGTTAGCGCTCGAGACATCACGATCGGGCGCGCAGAGGTAGGCCGCGATTTCTTCGGGCGACAGGCCCTGAAGGGCATTCGGGCCGACGGCGAGCGAAGACAAGTACAGCAGTTTCGCCGCATCGGCAGCGACCTCGTTGCCAAGCTCACGTGACAGCGCTTCGGCGACGGAATTGTGCTGGAGGTTCGCTACGTCGCGGCCACGCGCGTTGCTGAGTGACGGATTGATCCGCTCCAGCGTCGCCGCGACGTCCTGATCGGCAAAGTCGAGCTCGTGCGGATGGACGAGCATTGTTCTTTCGGCCCGCTTGGTCTCCCAGAGTTGCGCCACCATGCGACGGGCGAGCCGAAGCATCTCCCGGGTCTGCTGGAAGCCCGGATTTTCCCGAAATCGGGCGAATAGCTCGTGGAGGCCAGGGTGGAAGGGATAACTCTCTGAAATCTCCTGCGCCCATCGCTCGTAGAGACTCCGGTACCACCCCCTCTGAACCGACGTTCGGAGTGACTGAGCATAGGCCTGACCGACGGAACGCCGCTGCGTCTCATCGGCCGTATCCTCAAAGAGGCGACTGCGAAGGATCGAGTAGAGTTCGATGCTGTCGAGGCGGACCGGTGTGATGTCCAGAGCACCGCGGCCAACCTCCTGGTTTGCATTATCGATGGCTTGCTGTATGCGCTGGCTGCCCTCGCCCCACGCGCCAGCAAGATCGCTGATCACGAGGCAAGCGGAGGGTAATCTGCCGCTGACGATTGCGTTCATGAGATTTGCCAGCGCAAGAGCCAGTCGGTCCGCCTCCGTGGTGCTCGGCCCGGCCACCTTGGCGCCCAGGCTGACAAAAAAGGGCGGCAGCTCATCTAAGAGAATGAGCGCGGGTTCTTCGCCGATCACCCGTGCCCAGGTCGAGGGTCCGGGAACGTCGTTTGACCGCTCCCAACGATGTTCGCAGCCGAGTGCGCGGAACAATGTAACCCACAAGTATTCGGAGGAATCTGTTTCACGTCCACTAAAGGCTGCAACCCGGATTTTACGGTCATCGACAGCGACACCCACGCGTTGGAAACGGTCTTGCGCTCCGCCGCCTCACGTGCGAGGAGCGCGGCAGCAAGCAGGTTGTGTGTTTTCCCCCCGCCCATCGCCTGCTTTAGGCGAAAAACTCCTTGATCGCTCCGTGCCATCAACCGGTCGAACACCTGCCGTAGAAGGACGCCCATGCCCTCGGTGATGTAGGTTTCGCCAAAAAAAGCTCGCGCATCGAGCTTGGGCAAATCAGCGATCTCGGCGACGGTGTCTGCGTGCCCGCGGCCAAAGACGGAGTGTCGCGGCTTTGCTAAGCCCGACAAGCAAAGGGAATCAATCGGCTGGGTCATACCGTGGTAGTCTCCCTGCCCGCGTAAAGTTCATACCGATATCCGATCGGCTCACCCTCGGTTTATCCTATTAGGATAGGCTCAACGAAGGCGACAAGCCAACCCGCCCCGTCGCATGCATGAGCAGGCTTTCAACGGTCCGCGTCGGCGAGATCCAAGCCATCGCCATCTCACGCTGTGCTATGTTTTGGTGCTACCGCAGTATTCGAACCCGGTTCTTCGTCCTCATCGCCACTGCGGGGATGCTCAGCCGTGCGAGATCACGACCTTGCCGAAATGGCCGCGGCCCTCGAAATGCCGGTAGGCTTCCTTTGCTGCGGCGAAAGGGAAAGTACGGTCGATCACCGGACGCAGGCGATGCATGCCTATCGCCCGGTTCATCGCCTCGAAATCGGCACGGCTGCCAACGCTTATCGAACCGAGGGTAATGCCGCGGCCGGTCGCCAATAAGGGATCGAGCCCGGTACCCGATAGCGACAAACTCGCGCCGATCAAGCTGATGTGTCCGCCCACGCCCAACGCCTTCAGCGACATCGCGATGGTGCCCGGCCCGCCGATCTCGACGACACAATCGACGCCGCGACCATCGGTCAGCGCGCGCACCTTCTCGTCCCAATCCGGCGTCTCGCGATAGTTGACCACGTCCGACGCGCCCAGCGCCTTGAGCCGCTCCGCCTTTTCCGGGCTCGAGGTCGTCGCGATCACGCGGGCCCCGAGGATCCGGGCGAATTGCAGGGCAAAGACCGAGACGCCGCCCGACCCCAGCGTCAGCACCGTATCGCCGGCGGTGACCCGGCGACGGCCGGTCAGTGCCACCCACGCGGTCACCGCTGCGCAAGGCAGGGTCGCGGCTTCCTCGAAGGACAGATGGCTGGGCATCGGCACGAGCGCCTCCTCGCTTAGCACCGCGTAATCCGCCAGCATCCCGTCGAGATTGGCGCCGAGCCGGTCAGTCAGGTAATCCGCGCTGATCGGGCCGCCAAACCAGCGTGGATGAAAGGTGCCGATGATCCGGTCGCCTATCTTAACTCGGGTCACGCGTTCGCCGATGGCCGCGACCTCGCCGGCACCATCGCTCAAAGGCACGACGCCGGGCTTTGTCGGACCGCGACCACCGCCCTTGAGGACCATCAGATCTCGGTAATTGAGCGAACTCGCCCGCACCCGCATCAGGACATCTCTCGGTCCGGGCTGGGGGGTCCTCGCTCGATCGCCGGACGATCCCGTCAACGCTGCCGAAATGGTCGATGTGATACGCTTCCATCCTCTCCTCCTCGATCGCTGACGATGATGGATCTTCTCTTGTTGTTAGTCGTCAGGGCAGACGTCCGGTGTTAAAGTCGCTGGCGGTGCGCATCAGCTCGCTTATAGGGTCGGTCGACGTCACCCGCGAGGGACTGGACGGACAACGCCCGGCGGCTCGGCAAGGCTCTGCGCCGTGGCTATAACAAGTGGCTGTCGGATTGAATGCGAACGGCCGCCGTCTCTACAATACAATCCCGAAAAAGAAGCGATGATCATCGGTGTCCGGCCATGAACCTCAATTCGGATTTTGGAGCCCGCGCAGCTGTCCATGCCGCCCGGTTAGACTGGACACCGTCGCCCATCCCCGGGGTCGACCGGAGAATGCTCGACCGCATCGGGGATGAGGTGGCGCGCGCGACCTCGATCGTTCGCTACGCCCCGCACAGTCATTTCTCGGCGCACACCCATGGCGGCGGCGAGGAGTTCCTGGTGCTGGACGGCGTCTTCCAGGACGAGCACGGCGACTATCCTGCGGGCACTTACGTTCGCAACCCGCCGACCAGCCGCCACACGCCCGGTTCCGAGCCGGGTTGTACGATTTTCGTCAAGCTCTGGCAGTTCGACCCGGACGACCGGACCCAGCTGCGCGTCGATACTCTCGCACACGCTTTCACGCCGGCACCGGATCTCCCCGACGTCGAGTCGGCCGCGTTGTTCGAGAATGCTTGCGAGCGCGTCCGTCTGGAACGCTGGGCATCGGGGGCGGTGATTGACATGCCGGTTCAGGGCGGGATCGAGCTGTTCGTTCTGGACGGCAGCTTTGAAGAGGCCGGCGAGAAATTCACGCCGCATTCGTGGCTCAGGCTCCCGGCCGGCTGGAGATTGCAAGCCAGCGCGGGACGGGACGGGTGCAAGGTTTGGGTCAAATCAGACCACCTCGCGCGTGATCTGCGCTATCCGACTGCCGCGGCGACGGGCTGAAACAGGATTCAGCTGGTTGAGAAGCAGCAAGGTTTCCTGAGGCCCAAACCCCTCACTGTGCGATAAAGCCGCCGTCGATCACCAGCTCCGTGCCGGTGATGTCCGGACAACGGCAAGCTCGTCCTCCCAGCGCGAAGAAATGTTCAAGGCGCCCGGAGTGGCCCTTCTCCAGCCGGCTTCTGAGGCTGCTGTTCACTTCCGCTTCGAGACAAAGCCCCAACCGGATGCTTGTCCCAACGCGCCAAGGATTCGGCCAGGACGGCGCGCATGTGCCCGCGGTTAGGAGCACAGGCGCCGTCAACTAGCCACTGCGCCTGTTGCCTGGCCCAATCCAGCGCCCCGATCCGCGATGCAGCGCCCATCAGATGAAGGAAGGCCCCCTGGACCAGCGAGACTTCAGGATCATAGCCGCCGCCGGTGAGCAGGCGTTCCAGTGCGAGCAGCCCGATTTCCGCCGCGAATTTGGGCTCCGTGGCAGCGAAGTCCCGCGCGGCGCGCACGAGGGTGCCAGGGTCGGCCGCGGAGTCCCGCGCGCAGCCGAGGGCGACGTCGAGGAACCCGGCATCTTTTGCCGCAGCAAACCACTTGCCGCGCTCGCCCCGCGTCTCGATCAGATCCAGCAAGACTTGCCGGCGGTACCGTTCAGGGTAGCGCTTGACCGTCGCACGGTAGACTGCAAGGTAGGTCGGACCGGTCGCTGCTGTTAGCCCATAGCGGCGGTAGGCCTCGTTCGCCCGCCCACTCTTGATCAACACATCCTCGCAAAACCTATCGATCGCGGTCTGGTCGTAACCTTGCGGCGTGCGACAGCCATCGGCATAGGCGACCGCGGCATCCCACGCTCTCTGCCTTGCGAGCGCCTCGGCACCAAAGTGATGCCAGTGCCACCACCTCATCCGAGCGCACGCCAGCAGCTCAATGAGGTCGCCGTACCGCCCAATCTCCAGCAAGCAGGACAGGCAGATCGCCGTGCCGATAACGTGACCGCCGGGTCGCTCGTCGACCCAGACGCGCCGGATCAATGCGCAAAGCCGCTCTGCGTATTCATTCATAAGCTCGGGGTAGACGGCGATCTTGCCCCACCGGTCCTCTACCGGCGCGAGGCAGTTAGCGTCCTTGGTGGTGGTGGAAATTCGAGGGTGAGCGCGCGCCGGGCGCAATGCCCGATTACATGGAGCCCGGCGCGCGCGTGAGCGACGGGTGGTCACCGGGGAGGGTCGGCTAAGGTGGCGTTGTGACACCCATCCCAAGCCTACCGAGGACCCGATGACCGATGAGAGAATGGCGCTGGCCGAGCTGCTGCAGAAGAGCGGCGATGGCGATTTTCTGCGAGCCGTGGCGGAGGCGGTACTGCAAATTCTGATGGAAGCCGATGTCGAAGGCGTGATCGGCGCCGGGCGGCACGAACGCTCCGCCGAGCGGCTCAATTACCGCAATGGCTATCGCGAGCGCAGCCTCGACACCCGGCTCGGCTCGCTTCAGCTGAGGATCCCCAAGCTACGCCAGGGCTCGTATTTCCCGCCCTTTCTGGAGCCGCGCAAGACCGCCGAGAAGGCGCTGGTCACGGTGATCCAGGAGGCTTGGATCGGCGGCGTCTCGACCCGGCGGGTCGACGAGCTGGTCCAGGCGATGGGGCTGTCCGGTATTTCGAAGAGCCAGGTCTCCAAGCTGTGCAAGGACATTGATGAACGAGTTAACGCTTTCCTCGACCGGCCGATCGACGGCGAATGGCCGTATTTGTGGCTCGACGCCACCTACCTCAAAGTCCGCGACGGCGGCCGCATCGTCTCGGTCGCCGCGATAATCGCGGCGGCGGTCACGACCGAAGGCCGGCGCGAGATCATCGGCCTTGGCATCGGTCCTTCGGAGGCCGAGCCGTTCTGGTCGGCTTTCCTCAAGGGCCTGGTCAAACGCGGTCTCAAGGGCGTCAAGCTGGTGATCTCCGACGCTCATGACGGCCTGCGCCACGCGATCACTCGCGTGCTCGGAGCGACCTGGCAAAGGTGCCGCGTTCATTGGATGCGCAATGCCTTGGCGCACGTACCCAAAGGCCAGCACACCATGGTCGCCGCCGCGATCCGCCAGGCCTTTCTGCAAGCCGATGCCGAGGCCGCGCATCAGACCTGGCGCCATGTTGCCGATCAGCTGCGGCCGCGCTGGCCCAAGCTCGCCGCGCTGATGGACGACAGCGAGCACGATGTGCTGGCCTACATCACCTTCCCGGCCCAGCATCGCACCAAGCTGCATTCGACAAATCCGTTGGAGCGGCTGAATAAGGAAGTGAAACGGCGCGCTGATGTCGTCGGCATCTTCCCCAATGAGGCCAGCATCACTCGGCTGATCGGCGCCGTCCTGCTCGAGCAGAACGATGAGTGGCTACTCCAGTGCCGTTACATGCAGATCGAGGGAATGGCTGAGCTGACGCTGCCGCTAATCGACGCCGATCCGGCCAAACTTCCACCACTGGCCGCCTGACCGATGGCCACCTCAAACTCCGCTCCGATTTACACCTCCTTGACGGACACGACCGCGAGGCACTGCACCCCATCGTCCATGACTGCCTGGAACAGACGCTCAAGCCATGCGCTCCGCGTCATCACATCTGCCGGGGCCGAGATCAGTATCGGTATCAGCTCGTCGAGTGTGCGATAGACAGCGCCACCGAGGGCGCCGGAAGAAGTGTCGATCCCCTGCAGCGCAGGCCATAGCCGCTCCATCAGCGAAACACAGCCTTCGGCTGCCACAACGCGATCCGACTTGGCGACGAAATTGATCTCGCGGACTGCCTCCTTGAGCCGTTTTCCGGCAAGAGCAGATCCGCGCCAACCGTAGGCACGCGCACGAAATCTCGCTTTGAAAGCCCATCGATAACCGTTCGTCATCGGTCTGATTCCTCGATCTGCCGCTCGAGAGGGACCGGTGCCTGTCGCCCCAACCACTCCTGCAGCTTTGACCACCGTCGCCTCGTCCGCGCTCCCTTGACGGCGATCGCCAGCGCCTTTCGCTGCCCGACGAGGACCACCAGCCGCTTGCCGCGGGTCACCCCGGTGTAGACCAGGTTCCGCTGCAGCATCGGGTAGTGTTGTGTCGTCAGCGGAATTACCACGGCCGGGTATTCCGAGCCCTGGCTCTTGTGGATCGTTGTCGCGTAGGCGAGCACCAGCTCGTCGAGCTCGCCAAAGCCGTAGGTGACTTTGCGGCCATCGAAGTTGACTGCGAGCTCGCCCTCCTCCATGTCGATGCGCGACACGACGCCGAGATCGCCGTTGTAGACGTCCTTGTCGTAGTCGTTCTCGACCTGCATGACCTTGTCGCCCGGACAGAAGGTCCAGCCGAAGCGCTCGATGCGGATCTCGCCGGGCGGGTTCAGCGCCTTCTGCAGCTCGATATTGAGCGAGCGGGCACCAAGGCCGCCGCGGTTCATCGGACAAAGCACCTGAATGTCGCGTATCGGGTCGAGCACGAAACGCTTGGGGATCCGCTCCCGCACGATCGCCAGCAGCTTCCGGACCCCCTCCTCTGGCTCCGCCGCGTCGACGAAATAGAAATCGCCCGCCTCAGCAGTGGCGAGATCGGGCATCTGGCCCTGGTTGATGCGATGCGCGTTGGTGACGATGCGGCTCTCGGCAGCCTGGCGGAACACTTCGGTCAAGCGCACGACCGGCACGGCACTCGACTCGATGATGTCGGTCAGTGCCTGCCCCGGCCCGACCGATGGCAGCTGATCGACGTCTCCAACCAGCAACAGTGCCGATCCCTCCGGCAGAGCACGCACGACGGCGCGCATCAGCGGCACGTCGACCATCGAGGTCTCGTCGACGACCAGCAGATCGCAGCCCAGGGGCTCGTTCTCGTCGCGCCGGAAGCGGCCGGTCCGGGGATCGGTTTCGAGCAGGCGATGGATCGTCTTCGCCTCAAGGCCCGTGCTCTCGGACAGGCGTTTGGCGGCGCGGCCGGTCGGGGCGCAGAGCGCGATCGTGACGGATTTGGCAACAAGGATCTTCAATAGCGAGTTGACGAGCGTGGTCTTGCCGACGCCGGGCCCGCCGGTGATGACCATCGCCTTGGAGACGAGTGCCGCCCTGAGCGCTGCCTTCTGGCTGCCGGCAAGCGCCAGCTTCGTCCGCTGCTCGACCCACGGGATCGCCTTATCGACGTCGATCGAGGGTCAGGGCGGCTTTCCGACGGCGAGTGTCCTTAGCTGCTCGGCAATTTCGCGCTCGGCTCGGTAAAGCCCGGCAAGGAAGATGCAACGGCGACCTTCGAGATCGTCGGCAACAACGGCGCCGTCGTCGAGCTCGAGGCGCAGCGCTGTCTCGACCAGTTGGTCTGGCACTTCGAGTAGCTTTTCGGTGAGGGAAACGAGCTCCTCGGCCGGAAGACCGCAATGCCCGTCGTCCATCGCCTCGGCGAGCGCGTAGGAGATCCCGGCACGCACGCGGATCAGCGCGGTCTTCTCGATGCCGAGCTTGGCTGCGATCTGATCGGCGGTGCGAAACCCGATGCCGCGGATGTCCCGAGCCAGCCGGTAGGGGTTCTCCGAGATCAGCTGAACGGCATCGGCGCCGTAGGTCTTGTAGATGCGTACCGCACGCGACGTGCCGACGCCGTTGCTGTGCAGGAACAGCATGATCTCGCGGATCACCTTCTGCTCGGCCCAGCCCGCGACCACCCGCTCGGCGCGCTTTGGGCCGATCCCGGTCACTTGACGTAGGCGGCCCGGCTCCTGCTCGATGATTTCGAACACGGCTTCGCCGAAGGCTCGGAGCAGCTTCTTCGCGTAGACCGGCCCGATGCCGCGGATCATCCCGGAACCGAGATATTTCTCGATGCCCTCGACCGTCGTCGGCGCCGTGGCTTTGAGGAACGAGGCTCTGAACTGGACGCCGTGCGTGCGGTCGTTGACCCAGCTTCCGCTCGCTTGGACGAACTCTCCGGCCGAGATCATCGCCGCGTGGCCGAGAACCGTGATCAGGTCGCGCTGACCCCGAGCTTTAACCCGCAGAACGCAGAACCCGTTCTCGTCGTTATGGAAGGTGACGCGCTCGACCAGACCGGCCAAGACCTCGGTCGGGGTGCTCGTCCGAGGTGCCTGCGACATGGCCATATGATGGAGATCGGTAGGCGAGAGCGCCACTCGGTACATGACGGCCAATCAGCGGAGCCGCAAGCCGTCGCCGAGATCGAGGTGCTGTACACGGGTCGGTCGGAGATACCAATCAACAGCTAGATATTTTGTACCACGACAGCACTATTCAGCATAATTTATGCCGATACTCAAGAGTTAACGTTGTTAGATACTTGATATTCGTGAGCTAATCACCATCTAACTTCAGTAGAGGGGCGATGAATTATCCTTCTCGGCATTCTTGTCGTTAAACCCCACAAAGAGAATCAGCCAGCTCGATCCACAGCCGTGGGTCGGGCTGCCGCCGTTAGGAGCACCCCCAGCTCCCCAACGGAGACATCATCCATGTCTGAAACAAAACGTCCCCGCGGCAGCCGCTTTCGTGACGCGCTGGCGATCGTCGATCCCGGCGCCTGCAACCCGAGCGGCATCGCCTTCGCGATCGCCGAAGCCTGCCGCGAGATCCGCGAGCATGAAACCGCCGGCACCAAAGAGATGTGTGCCAGGACCCGGCGATCCGCTTGATGGTTTACCAGCTCGCCTCGATCTGCGGTGTCGCCGAGTACGCGCTCGAGCGCTACATCGCCGATGAGGCTGCTTGCAAGGAACGTCTCGCGGAGCTTGGTCTTCGGCCCTTCGGCGCCGGCTGAGCTTTCCACCCCTGCTGACAGAAGTCGGCGGGGGTCGGGGCGTCGGAAACATCCAACAGGAGAACTCCGATGCCCAAATTTGTCATTGAGCGCCAGTACCTGGTGCCGATGTACCAGCACATCATCGTCGAGGCCGAAACCCTTGAGAAGGCCTGCGCGATGGCCGTCAGCGACGATATCGCCTGGGACGCCCAGGAGATGGACTGCGACAACGCGCGGGCGACGACCATCACCGAAGCCAAGGTGATCCCCGACGGCTACGAGGTCGACCCGCGCCAAAATGTGTTGATCGCCGGCAGAGACCCGAACAGCCGCCCGCTGGACATGCTCAGCCTCGCCAGCTTTCTTTACGAGGACGAGCCTAAGACCGGCCCGCTGCTCGAAATCCCCGCCGAGTTCACCGACGACGAATAATCCGCCCCGCCTCCTCAGCAGCCGTTGAGGGGGCTTCGGGCGGCGGCGCCGTCAGGCCATCGCGATCGTGCCGAGAACCACCGGCAAGAACCGAATTGGGGTTCTCGGCGCGGCCTATGTCGGAGTCCGCTTAGACGAGAGGGGCCAGCCCCCGAGCCGGTTTAATCCCTGCGTCTGCTCCCACCAGCACGGCCTCTCCCCCTCACCAGCAGCAGCTTGTGAGGGGCGAGGCGTCAGGAGAGGGCGACCCGCCCCTCCTGAGCTGAAAGGAGTTAAACACTATGACCACGCTTACTCAGGCGCATCGGCAATGGGCCACCCGTCCGGCCGATCAGCGTTTTACCTCCCTGACCGAACTGCAGGCCTTCGCCGCCCTGTCGCGGCAGACCAGCCGGTCGAAAGTCGTCAGCACCCGGGAGATAGAATTGTTTCCGGCCGCCGACGATCACCGGGGATTGCTGATCGGTGCTCACGACGGGACCCAGGCCGCGCCGACGCACTGGTCGTTCGGACAGCTGTGCTCGCTCGCGGCGACGCCATCCCCGGCGTCCTACTTCCGCGACAGCAGACTGCCCACCCCGATCATCGCCGACTGCCTCAACTTCAACCTGCGCTTCACTCGCGGGGTCGAAGATGTCAAGCTGCTGGTCTCCAGCCAGGGTGATGATGTCGAGCTCCGCGCCGCCACCGGTCCCCGTTACGGCCGCATCTGGAATGCCGATGTGGTCGACGCCCTGGTCGAGCGTTTCGGCGACGGCATCTCGGGACATTGGCGGGTGCCGGGCATTTTCGGCCGGCATATCACTGTCGACAAAGCCAACACGACCCTCTACGCGAGCGATCGCGACATGTTCGTGTTCCTCGCCGACGAGGATCGCCGCATCGAGATCCCCAACCGCCGTGACGGCCAGCCGGGATCCCTCGCCCGCGGCTTCTTCGTGTGGAACTCCGAGGTCGGCAACACCACGCTCGGCGCCGGGTTCTTCCTCTTCGATTATGTCTGCTCGAACCGCTACGTCTGGGGTGCGGACCAGTACACCGAAATCCGCATCCGCCATACGAGTGGGGCGCCCGACCGCTGGCTCGAAGAGGTGACCCCGGTGCTTCGCGAATATGCCGAGGGCAGCGCCAAGCCGGTATTGCAGGCGATCGAAGACGCCCGGTCCAAGCGGATCGAGGCCGATCTCGACCAGCTCCTGGCAAAGCGCTTTGGCAAGTCTCTGGTCCCGGCTTTGAAGGCCGTTCACGAGACCGAAGAAGGCCGGCCGATCGAGACCCTGTGGGACGCGACCGTCGCCGCCACCGCGCATGCCCGCTCGTTGCCGAACAACGACAAGCGGCTCGAGCTCGAACGCTCCGCCGGTGAGCTGCTGAAGCCGGCAGCCTGACCTAAGCCTCGCCCTCGCCAACAGCAGTTGGTGGGGGTCGGGGCGTCGGAGCATCTCGCTCCGAGGAAATCCCGATGAACCTGATCAAACTCGACGCGGTGCGTCGTCATACGCGCCGCGAACTCACCCCTGACCAAGCCAAGACCCTCGTCAGCCACCCGAACATCTCGGTCGTGAAGGTCCAAGCGGCAGCCCTGTCGTTGCATCCCTGGGGCAACACGCCGGAGGAGTGGCTGCGGCTCGAAGCCTGCCTCGTCCTGATCGAGGAACGGCAGCATGGCCGATGAGCTGAACCTCGACGTCGACGCCCCCGACAAGGTGGCCGGCGTCCTCAGCGCCGCGGCCAATGCCTATCAGGCCAGCGCCGTGGAGCTCTCCGCCGCCTGGCAGGATCGGCATATCCCGATGATCTGGGCGGCGATCGCCGGCGAGCTCGACCTTGCCGCTTGGAAGATCGAAAAGATCGTCAAGCAGCGGCTCGACCCGCGGCAATCCCCACGCCGGAAGACATAGCCTCCTCACCCTCGTCGGCAGCAGCTGGCGGGGGTCGAGGCGTCGGAGCACTTCCGCTCCGATGGAGACCGGCCAATGCGCGATTTCCTGATCGCCGATCACGGCTCGATCATTTCGATCGTGCCGATCACCGAAGCCGCCCTGAGGTGGATCGACGAGAACGTCGTCTCCGAGCCCTGGCAGTGGCTCGGCGGCACGCTCTGCGTCGACCGCCGCTATGCCCGCGATCTCACCGACGAGATCGCCGCGGCAGGGTTCGACCTCGCGATCTGATCGGCCCCTCGACCTCGACGTGCAGCAGCGCGCCGGGGTCGAGCCGTCGGAGCATCCCGCTCCGATGGAGAAATCAAGTGAAAGTACACTTCATTGCCGTCTCGCAGAACGCGAAGACCGGCCCCATCCCCGTGTCGATTATCGAACGGGCGTCGTGCTGGCCCGGCTGCGCGCTCTACGAGAATGGTTGCTACGCCGAAACGGGGGCGCTTGCCCTGCACTGGGATCGTGTTTCCCACGGGCCGACAGGCGGGTCCTGGTCAGCGTTCTGCGCCAAGATCGCGGCACTGCGGCCCGGCCGTCTGTGGCGCTATGCCCAAGCCGGCGACCTGCCCGGCTACGGCCCGGGAATTGACGGCAAGCTCGTCCGAGAGCTCGTGGCCGCCAACACCGGCAAGAGGGCGATTGCCTTCACCCACAAGCCGGTACTCGGTGATGATCCCGTCGCTGCCGAGAACCGGCATCTGATCGCCGCTTCCGCCAAGGCCGGGTTTACGGTCAATCTCTCGGCCAACAACCCCGCACAGGCGGATCGCTTGGCCGAGCTCGGGATCGCCCCGGTGGTGACCGTGCTGGAGCGTGCCTATGGGCGCCAAGCAGTCAGGCACCGGTTCAAGCGACGGCGCGACGAGTGGGCCGAGACGATCGGCGAATGGCGTGACCGCACGGCTTCATTGCCGCGATACACGCCCGCTGGCAGGCGGATCGCGATTTGCCCGGCGACCTATTCGGACGCGACCTGCAAGAGCTGTGGCGCCTGCGCCGGCGCCCGGGATGCCGTGATCGGCTTTCCGGCCCACGGCGCCTGGCGGCAGGTCGAAGCCGCCACCGCGGCTCGCGACGTGCCCGTCGGCGACAGCTGGGCCTTCCGCGACCACCGCACGATGGCCGAGGCCGTCGCCGACGACGGAGCAGTAGCCTGACGCCTTCACCCTCCGGATCTGCGGGTCTGGAGGGTCGAGGCGTCAGAAACAAATCCGCTCCGAAGAGATTTTCAAGATGATGACAAGACCCCGCTTGGCTGCGTGCCCGGCGGGGTTTTTGCGTTTGGGCCCAAGCTACTTGCCGTCGATTTAAGGTGACGCAAGATTTGCGTCGTGCGGAGGGAACGTCTGTGATGCGCCAAGGAGCGGCAGCTCGCCGTGATGGCAGGGTAAGGCCGGGTTTGCCCGAGGCCGTGGGAAAACGCGTGAGATGAAGCGGCCGATGCACTGTGTTTCCCGCAAGACAGTTGGATGCCGGGCAGATCGATTGATTCGTGCGGCTTTATAGCGGCGATCAGGTCCTGATTGCCGCCATCAGCGGTCCCACACCGAGGATCGTGATCATTCGCTTGAGATTGTAGGCCAGGACGTGGAGGCTCATCTCGGTTCGGACCTTATCGAGGGTCCGGGTCAGGAAGTGGGTGGCGCCCATCCACGCCTTGAGGGTGCCAAACGGGTGTTCGACGGTCTGTCGTCGCACGCCCATGGCCTCGGGCATGCGGTCGAGCCGATCCTGCATGACGTCCAGGACGTCTTCGTGCTTCCAGCGCTTGATCCGCTTCACTTTCTCCGGCGTGCACCGCGGCTTGAGAGGACAGGTGAAGCAAGCGGTCAGGTGGCGGTATTGATCGATGTCGCCTCGAGCGGTCGGATCGGACCCGTCCCCTGGTCAGGTGCTGGCCGGCCGGGCAGGTGTAGTGATCCTTCTCGGCGTCGTAGATGAAGTCCTGCCCGGTGAATAAGCCCGCGCTTGGTGTCGCCAGAGGTCAGGGTCTTGGGCACGACAGGTGCGACGCCTGTGCCTTCGCACGAGAGGACCTGGTCGCCGTTGAAGTAGCCGCGGTCGGCCAGGGCGGTGATCTGCTCGCCACCCGTGGCCTGCTGTGCCTTGAACGCCATGGGCGCAAGCTGGATGGCGGTCGTATCCCTGGTTGATCACCTCGTGGGCCACGATCAGATGGTGCTCGGCGTCGACCGCGATCTGCACATTGTAGCCGACAGTGGCGGTGCCTTTGCCGCTGGTCGCCATCGATCGGGCGTCGGGATCGGTCAGCGAGACTTGCTGGTCGGGCGCGTCCTGAACCGTCTGCTCCATCACCTTCAAGGCGCTGCATCTGCCGACGCAGGCCGGCAATCTTCTCCTTCAGCCGGACCGACTTGGCCTCGGCGACATCGCTCTCTTCGCGGTCGGCCTGGTCCAGCGCCCTCAGGTAACGCGCGATGCTGGCGTCGACCTGCTCCATCCGCCCGGTGACCTTGGCGACAGTGTAATTCTTGTCGCGGTTGTTCACCGCTTTGAACTTGCTGCCGTCGATCGCAACAACGGCATGAGTGAAGAGCTTGAGCCGACGGCAAAGCTCGACAAACTGCCCGCACACCGCCCGGATCGCCGCGCCGTTGTCCTTGCGGAAGTCGGCGATCGTCTTGAAGTCGGGCGCCAGCCGCCCGGTCAGCCACATCAGCTCGATATTGCGCTGCGCTTCCCGTTCGAGCCGCCGGCTCGACTGCACGCGGTTGAGATAGCCGTAGAGGTAAATCTTCAGCAGCGTCGAGGGATGATAGGCCGGGCGCCCCGTCACCTCCGGCACAACCCCATCAAAGCCCAGCGCCGCCAGATCCAATTCATCAATGAAGGCATCGACGATGCGGACAGGGTTATCTTCCCCGACGTAGTCGTCCAAGCAATCCGGCAACAAGATAAGCTGGCTCCGGTCTTGACCCTCAACAAAACGCTTCATCCCAGTCCCCCCAACCCCCAGAGAGAATACCAGATTAGGCGTTTTCACACGGCCTGGCCCCAAAGCGGCCATCAGTTGTCAATCACAGGCTTGTAGGACCAGCAATTAGGTTTAATAAACCGGGGACGAAGGTTCTTAAAAGAAATTCAAAAATTCCTTACCGCGCCGAGCTGACGAAATTGCAATGCTCGGGTGGCTGATCGTCCGCTGTGCACCGCACTGTTGACGGCCTGCAAAAGATCGCGCTGGAAAAATGGCTTGGCGAGCTTGGGCAGGTTGGGGGCCACATCGCGCGGTAGTTCAGCATAGCCAGTGGCGAGAATAACTCGAACGGCTGGCCACTCAGCTCTAATCTGCTGGATTAACTGTAATCCGGTCATCTGGGGCATGACGTGGTCGGTAATCACAAGATCGATCCTGCTTTCCCGATGCAGTATCTCAAGTGCTTGCCGTCCGGAGCCGGCTTCAAAAACCCGGTGTCCAAGGTCTTCGAGCATCGCCGCCATATTGGTCAGGACAAGACTGTCGTCATCGACGACAACCACAGAAAGTGATCGTGTCTCGGCTTCCTTGTCAGGTTCGGCAACCACGCCAGCGGCGCTGGCGGTGCGGCCCTTCGCGGTCGGGAGCCAGAGTTCTGCTGTCGTACCCTCGCTCTTGCGACTTTTCAGAAAGAGTTGCCCGCCCGATTGTTTGGCGAGCCCATGCGCCATCGGCAATCCCAAGCCGGTTCCCTTGCCCGGCTCCTTTGTCGTAAAAAAAGGATCCATGGCTCTCTCGAGGGTCTCTTCGTCCATCCCCTCGCCGGTGTCGACTACCGAGAGGCAAACGTATTCTCCGGGTTCGAGGTCGCTGATCTGGCCTCGGGCAACGGTTGCCAGCCGCGCCGAGACGACAATGGTGCCACCCATTGGCATCGCGTCGCGAGCGTTGACCACAAGATTGACCAGCGCCATTTCGAGCTGGTTCGGATCGGCGCTAACCCGAGCAAGTCCAAGCGGAAAACGGGTCTCGATCGTTATCGTCGGTCCGATCGAGCGTTCCAAAAGCTCGGTCATTCCTCGCACCAAAGCCGGGATGTCGACTGGCTCGAAGTTCAGTTCCTGACGTCTTGCAAAGGCCAGCATGCGCTGGGTCAATGCGGCCCCCCGTTGTGCGCCGCGAATCGCGTTGTTGACGAGTCGCATCAACTGCGGCAGCTCCTTAGGTATTCGCCGCTGCAAAAGCTCGAGGCTACCGAGGATAGCCGTCAATAAATTGTTGAAATCATGGGCGATGCCACCGGTAAGTTGTCCGATGGCTTCCATCTTCTGGGCCTGGAGCACCCTCTCCCGGGCATTTTCAAGCGCCTGCTGCGCCTCCCGTCTTTCGGTGATATCTCGCGTGATCTTGGCAAACCCGATTAATTCACCGTCGGGGCCGCGTACGGCGTCGACGACCACTTGTGCCCAGAAACGCTCGCCATTCTTGCGAACGCGCCAGCCTTCGCCCTCAAACTTGCCCTCACGGCGCGCCGTAGCGAGCGCTTTTGCCGGCAGCCTCGCCGCTTGATCCTCAGCGGTGTAGAAACGTGAAAAGTGCTGCCCTATGATTTCCGCGTCGTCGTATCCCTTGAAGCGCCGTGCTCCAGCGTTCCAACTCGTCACGATGCCATTGGGGTCGAGCATAAAGATTGCGTAATCTGTAACTGCATCGACCATAAGCCGATACCGTGCATTGAGTTCGTGCACCTCCTGGCGCAGCTTCTCAGCCTCCTTGCGGCGTGCCCGGACAAGATCGAGAGTGGAAGAAACGCGCGCCAGCAGCTCTCGGCCGTTGAACGGCTTGACAACGTAATCGTCAGCGCCCATCCGCAGGCCCTCGATCTTGGCCTCTTCACCGGCTCGCGCCGACAGCACGATAATCGGGATATTCTGCAGGCTGGGATCTGCCCGCATCTGTTGAAGCAACGCAAAGCCATCGAGACTGGGCATCATGACATCGGTCAAGACCAGGTCGGGATGGACCCGCGCCGCAGTGAACAACGCCTCTTTGCCATCTGAGACGGAGGTCACGTCATAGCGAGCAGCAAGCAGGCGACGAAGATACTCGCGCATGTCGGCGTTGTCGTCGGCCACCAGGATGCGCGGGCGCTCTTCGCCGGCGATTTGTGGCGAAAGAACCGGCAGATCATGAACCTCCTCCGCGCTGTCCGGCAGCCAGCGCAAAGCCTCGTTGACAAAGGCGTCGGCTCGGGTGGAGCTGGGGATTTGGGTGCGACCGCCCCCGATCTGCGCCGGCGGAAGATGGTCGGTGCCAAAAGGCAGACGGACTGTGAAAGTGGTGCCCTGTCCTATCGTGCTAATGACGTTGATCGAGCCCTGGTGCAGCTTTGTCAATTCTTGCACCAGAGCGAGGCCGATCCCGCTGCCCTCATGGGTGCGTCCGCCGGCCCCCTCGATGCGATGAAACCGCTCGAACAAGCGTGGGATCTCATCCTCAGAAATGCCGATGCCGGTATCGCTGATCGACAAGGCAACTTGGTTGCCGTCGCGGCGAAGCGTTACCCTGATGCCGCCCGTATGGGTGTATTTGAACGCGTTGCTGACCAGGTTCAGAACGATCTTTTCCCACATTTCGCGATCGACGTAGATGGGCTCGTCGAGCGACGGACAATCGACCTCAAGCGACAATTGCGCTTTTTCACAAACCGATTGGAAGTTGCTGACAAGCTCGGCCGTCAAAGGCCCAAGATCGGTCTGCTCATAGCAAGCCTCGGCCCGGCCCGCTTCGATCCTGGAGAAGTCGAGAAGCGTGTTGACGAGCTTGAGAAGCCGTAGGCTGTTACGGTGTGCGGTCGCTCTCAACTCATAAAAATCACGCGTCAACCGAACGGGCTGCTTTGCCAGCAGGTCTTCCAACGAGCCGAGGATCAGCGTCAGCGGCGTACGGAATTCGTGGCTGATGTTGGAGAAAAAGATGGTCTTGGCGCGATCAATCTCAGCCAATGCTTCCGCGCGCCGGCGCTCCTCCTCGTAGGCTCGCGCATTGGCGATACTGGCTGCGATCTGGGCCGCGATCAGTTCAAAAAAGGTGCGGTAGAAATTATCGAGCCGCAGACGTGTGCTGACGCCGGCGACCAGAAAGCCCGCGAGATGATCCGCCTTGGTCGAGCGTATCGGAACGACAACGCCGCAGCGCGGCGGGTCCGACCAGGGACCAGGCGGCACGGCGTTAAAGCGGTTCCCCAAGTCCTCGACGACCACCAATTCTCCGGTGCGGATTACCTCCTCCAGCGGCCAAACGGCGCCACCGCCCGTATCGAGCGCGATCGTCGACGGGCTGACAGCCTCCTCAGGCTCAACTCCGGCTGAGCCCCTAAGCCTTGCTGAACGGCCGTCGGAATTGGTCAGATATAGCACCGCAAACGGCACCTCACGCGCGTGACCTTCCAGGACGGCAGCGGCCATGGCGCATGCGTCCTCAGCGCTTTTTGCTTCCGTGGTGCGGGCGCTTAGATCGCGCAATGCCACAACGCGCCGCTCACCGATGATTTTTTCCGTGATCTCGTGCACCGTCGCCAGCACGCCGCCGATACCGCTCGGCGCCGTCTCGTCGGGAACCGGGCTATAAGCGACGGTGAAGTGGGTCTCTTCAACGAACCCGTGTCGATTTATTTCTAGCTCGAGGTCTTCCATCCAGGTCGCGGGACCGCCCGAGAACGGAGTGTCGATCAGCGGCCTCAGGACGTGCCAGATTTCCGACCAGCAGTCGCGCACCGGCTGTCCCATCGCCCACGGGTGCTTCGCGCCGAGGATTGGCCGATAGGCATCGTTGTAGATTGAGACGTATTCCGATCCCCACCACAGCAGCAGTGGAAATCGGTTGGCGAGGAGGAAGCTCACCATCATCCGTAGGGTTGGAGACCAGCTCTCGATCGGCCCGATCGCCGTGCGCGTCCAGTCCGTCGCGCGGATCAAAGCGCCCATCTCGCCGCCACCAGCGAGGAAATCCGCGGCTCTTCCCACTGATATCTCCTCCGCGTTCATGCGAAACCATTCATGACATCGCCGGCGATATCAAACCGAGACAGCGCCGGGATTGCTGCACGCTGGCTCGGGCCTTCGCCCGTATCGTTCTTCGTCCTAAGGGCATCCTGGAGACAAACGCTTGAGAGTAAAGTAAATCCCCGCGTCTTTTGATTTCAAAGTGTAACAGAAGGCAACGGGATATGCGGGGGCATCCCGCACAAAGGGACTCGCCAATACGTGCCGGCCTTTCCATGACGGAAGCAGAAGATCGCTGATTATAGGAATTCGTCTCGACCGCGAAGCACACCTCTGTGTCAACCCGCCAATTCAACCTGTGTTGCGAATGGTCCGTTTTCGGCGCGTCTCTCCCATTGCCTTGGGTCGCGGCGACGGTCTGCTTCCTGATCACAGAGCGGGCGGTCAGCCTCAGCGGCAGCAACTGGTCTTCATGCCCCCAACGCAGCCACTAGGCCGCCTCGCCTGTTGCGCAGCTGCGGTTACGGGAAGGTCTGGACGGCGTCACCCCATGATGTACCACCAGCCGTCGATCATGTTTCGAGGGATGGTGGGTCCGACCGGGCCTTTGCCCCAATAGTAGTCGCTGTAGTCGCAGACGCCGATGGTGACGCCCTCCACATCGATATTGGTGATCGGGCCCATGGCTGCCGCCGTTCCAATGTCCGTCGCGTTGGCGGCGCTCAGCCAGGACTGGACGATCGTCTGCGGCTCGAAAGTGATGAATAGGATCTGGAAGCCCAGGAAGCCAAGCACGAAGTCCGACACAAAGGGGTTGCTATCCGCCGCTTCGGTATCGAACGCGAGGACGCTGTGCAGGCCATTGAACGCTAGGCCCCAGCTCAGCCAAGGGGACGACGCGCTTGCATCATTTTCGAGCAGGTTGCAGGCGTACATCGGGAGCCATTGCAGCTGGTCGTTCGGATAGGGCGCGCCCCACGAGCCGGCGTACGGGACGTCGTAGTTCTGGCTGCCGATCTCCACGGTAATCGAAGAGTTCGGCGCCACAACGGTTGCGCCCGCCGAGGTGTTGTACTGGGCCGGGGTGGCGCCCGGATACATCGGCGAAGACATAGGGGTTGGCGTCGCCGATGTAGAAAACGATGTTCGCCGTGTTGATGCCCCAATTGCTGTAGTCGGCGTCCCCGGTTATCCATGGATTCGCGCCGAGCGTGCCCGGTGGAGTGGGTTCAATGTAGTCGCCGGGCCAGGAGGAGTTGGCGAGCCAGCAGAACCGCTCCGACCCGCCGCCATATGTGCTCATCGCGCTCTGCCAGGCGACGCGGTCCCCGGTCCACGCGCCTGGGTCGTTTGGGCTCTCGCACCCGTAGGTGACGGAGTTGTGCGTATTCGGCGCCGGCCGGGCGGTGACCCGCAGTGAGGTGTCGCCCTGTGCCGACACGCCGTTGGCGTCGACCACCGTGACCGATACGCGCTCGGTCCGCCTCAATGACTGGACGGGGAGGATCTCACGCAGGTCTCGAGTCAGCGGTTCGTAGCTTACTGCAGCGCCGCGCTCTGTGGAGGTGTTGGGGTTCGATCCCCCCCACAGGAACGAGTAGGGCGGCGTGCCGCCGGACACGGTTGCGCGCGCCGTGACGCGGGAGCCCTCGATGGCGCTTGCCGCAACGGTCACCGACGGGACGAACCGAGCATCGTCGGTGGCCGGAATCAGGCGGACCCGGGAGGTTAGCGGGTGCTCGGCGCCCCGGTCTGGGTGGCTCACCATCCGCATGACGGTGACCGCGTACCACGGGATGATGTCGCTCGGCCGCCAGTAGGACGCACCGTTCAATGCGTTGCGCAGGCTCGGCGCCAGGTAGACGAGCCGGACGTCGACCACAACATCGTCGGCCAGCGAGCACGAGATCCGGTGGCGAATCTCGTCGGCGTCGATGATCGCCACCGATGGACCGGGCTCGAGCATTCGGGTCGCGTGAATTCAAGCGGGTGGCCTCTCCGTCGGCGGCGAACGAGATCTGGATCTGGGCGCCGGGGCCGACGAGCGGGTATCCATCGACGACGAAGCGGTAGCTGACATGGGTGTCGAGCAGCGTTCGCCGTTGCTCCTGTTCGGCACCATCGGCGCCGATGGCGACCGTGATGAACACCGTGTGCCCGACCATCGGGCGGGCAGAAGCCGGCGTCAGCCCGGCGCTCTCAAGGGCAGCGGCGGCCGACCTCAACGCCAAGTCGTCGGCGAACGGCACGTGCCGGTCGAGCGCCGCGTAGTCGATGCCAGTGACGGCGATCGGGATCTCCGGGTAGTGGTTCGTGGTGGCCTCGGTGAAGCGGGCGACGATGTCCGGGTCCTCGATTCGGACGCTCGGAACGGCGAGGTACTTGTCGCGGTCCACAAACGACGCCTCGCCATCCAGCCATCTCAGCCCCTTGGCGGGGATTCTGAGCGCCTCCGCCAGTTCATGAGCCTGCGACTCCTGGATTCCTGTCGTCGCGACCCGATACACCGGCAGCCGAGTGGGCATATACGTGGTGTGGTGTTGATTCATGATCGGCCCTCCAAAATGGGAGTTCGAAGAGATCGGCGCGCCATGGTTGAAGGGCCTGACCCGACCAAATCGTCGCGCTGTCGCGATATCGGGGATTCTGTCCTAGTGCGCTCCGCCTTTGCGATCCACGTAACGAGAAATAATTCAGGGGTCGGGTCAAACTGTGTGACAGGGCTCACACATGGCACGACTTTCCGCTGATCTTATTCACGGGCGAAAGCCCCACCGATTTTTGAGACACCCGGAGGGGTTGGATAACGGACCGTTCGGTTGACGCCGTCATTTTCCAAGGGATGCGTTCTGCGCCGGCGCTCGTATTCCAAAATGACCGCTTATGCGACGAAGAGGGCAGGGCGCTAGTCGCGCGTCCGCTTCCGACGAGTTAGCCGTTATCGCCCCGCGGTCCGCCGGGTGTCATGGTCTGCCCCGATCCGGCCATTGGCCGTCTTAAATCGTTGGCGCCTCAGTCGAGTGAACGATGAAATCTGAATCGTACGGCGCCGCGGGAAAGGCAATTCGGGGCCTGGTCTCGTCCGATCCCGTGCGCGGTCACTCGTCCGTGAAATCTGACGCCTGGTTCCCCAGCAAAAACCGCGGCCCGGGACCGGCACGCGCCGCGCGGTCGTTGGGGTTGTAAAGAGCACAGTTAGCAAGCGATAGGCAGCCGCATCCGATACAACTGTCCAAGCGCTCTTGCGTTCTTTGCAGCATGGCGATCTTGGACGCGAGCACGCCGCGCATGCGCCCGCCGATGGCCCGCCACTCGGCGCGCGTCGGGGCCCGCCCGAGCGGCAGGGTCGACAGCTCGGCCTCGATCTCTGCAAGGGTAAATCCGAGCTGCTGCGCGATGAGCGCGAACGACAGGCGGCGGATGTCGGCGCGAGCGAACTGCCGCTGATTGCCGGCGCTGCGGGTGGCCCGCACCAGGCCGCGCGCTTCGTAGAAGCGGATCGCCGACACCGAAAGCCCGGTTCTTTGCGCGAGTTCGCCGATCGATAGCGTGGCGGGTGGGGTCACGTCCCTGCGTCCGAAAAATACCTTGACCTAAAGTTAACTTGAGGTCCTACAGACAACAAGAGGCAAGCGATCTCCGCTTGCGCCAGGAAGGAGGATCGGATGTCGGCACCACGCCTTGAACACGTAAACATCACCGTGGCGGATCCCGAGCGCACATCGGTGCTGATGCAGGCGCTGTTTGGCTGGTACGTCCGTTGGAGCGGCACCGGGCAAAACGGCGGACGCTACATCCATGTCGGTTCCGACCAGCATTACATAGCGTTCTACACCCCGGGCAAGACCGATCAGGTCCCGCAAGCCTTTGTCAAGGGCAGGCCGCTGAACCACATCGCGGTCGAAGTCGACGATCTTGACGCGACCGAGGCGCGGGTGATCGCCGCTGGGCTCAAACCGTTCAGCCATGCCGATTACGAACCCGGCCGGCGCTTCTATTTCCTCGATCTAGACGGCATCGAATACGAGGTCGTCAGCTACTGAAAGCCAGCTTAGCCCATCAACATTCTCGGGATCCCGAAGATGATCCACCAACTGCGCATTTATGAAATCTTCGAGGCGAACAAGGACGCATTTCATGCGCGCTTCCGCGACCACGCCGCGCGGATCATGAAGCGCTACGGCTTCGACATCGTCGCCATGTGGGAAGCCAAACGTGCCGAGCGAACCGAGTTCGTCTACCTGCTCCGCTGGCTAGACGAAGAGACCAAAACCCGAGGCTGGGCAGCGTTCATGGCGGACCAGGAATGGGACGATATCAAGAGGACGACCCGCGATAGAGGCGCGCTTCTCGGCGAAATCCAGGATCGCGCTCTTCTGCTCACCGATTACTCCCCCAACTTCACCTGAGCACGCTGGATCGAGGGGCGGATGCCATGTCGACGTTTCTGCTCGTTCCCGGTGCATGGCTTGGCGGCTGGTGCTGGCAGCACGTCGCCGCCGATCTCCGCGCCGATGGTCACAGGGTGATCCCAACGACCCTAACCGGGCTTGGCGAGCGCGCTCATCTCTTGAGCCCGGATATCGACCTTCACACGCACATTTCCGACATTGTCTCTCTGTTCGAGTACCGGAACCTGCAAGACGTGACCCTGGTCGGCCACAGCTACGGCGGCACGGTCATAACGGCGGTCGCCGAGCGGGTAGCCGATCGCATTTGCCGACTGATCTACCTTGATGCATCGGTGCCGCGCGATGGGGAGTTGAACGACGATGTGATCGGCCAACCGATGGCTGAGCGGCTTCGCGCCTCCGCCGTGGCCGAGGGCGACGGGTGGAAGGTGCCTCCGGCGCCCTATGTTCTCCAGAGGCTATCCGAGCATCCGTTGCGAGAGTGGGTCGCCGTGCGCCTTAAACCCCATCCGTTGCGGCCGTTCGCAGAGCCAGTGAGGCTGAGTTCTCCACAAGCCGCGGCGCTGCCGCGCGCTTTTATCCAGACTACGCAGTCGGATCTCTATCGGGGTCTGACGGCGCGAGCGCGTGAGGCGGGTTGGCACTGCCGCGAGATCGACGGAGGTCATTACGCCATGATTACGGAACCGAAGGCAGTGGCAGCTGCGCTGAACGAGCTTCTCGCATAAGCGGCCTCCGTGTCAGCCTAACAGCCGATCCGCTTGGACAACGGCATGGCGATCCAGGCGGTGTGCGCCCAGTTCGTCGGGCTGTGCCGTCGGCTCAGACTCTTCACTCATGCCATTGTTGCGATCGACGGCAGCAAGCTTCCGGAAGTCGGCAATCGTCTTGAAGTCGGGTGCCAACCGCCCGGTCAGCCACATCAACTCGACATTGCGCTGCGCTTCGCGTTCCAGCCGCCGGCTCGACTGAATGCGGTTGAGGTAGCCGTAGAGATAGATCTTCAGCAGCGTCGAGGGATGGTAGGCTGGCCGGCCTGTCGTCGCCGGCGTCATCCCTGAAAAGCCCAAGCTGGCCAGGTCCAGTTCGTCGATGAACACCTCGATCACCCGAACCGGGTTCTCCTCGCCGACGTAATCCTCAAGGCAATGCGACAGCAGCGCCTGTTGCATCCGATCTTCGCCATCAGCCGACCTTGGTGCGCAAGTTGACCCTGCGGCCGCGAATGGAAACCATTTAAATTCTTGTGTGTTCGCCGTCGACCGGTCGGGGCTCACCGCCGCTCCAGTCCGTGACGGCGTCCATGTGATATGTTACCGGGTCGTTTGACGCTGCAGTCGGATCGCGAATCGAGACGATCTATTGGCGTTATGCTACTCTGCAGCCTTTGATCGTCAGCGGTAGTCGTTTCGAGAGGTGGTCGATTGGTCGGGCCGACACCAGAACGACGGCAGATCCTTCGGCGCAGCGCGCTGTTTGCGCGGTTGCCCGATGACGAAATAGACAAGATGTTCGAGCATGCGGTGATCCGTCGTTACGCCGCCGACGCTCAGATATTTTACAAAGGCGACCTCGGCAGCAGCATGATGGCGGTGCTGCGGGGCCGGGTCGTGATCAGGGCTCCATCTTCAGATGGGAAGGAGGTCATCCTCAACATTATCAACGAGGGAGAGATTTTCGGCGAGATCGCGCTACTCGACGGCAAGGAGCGTACAGCCGACGCGACGGCGATGACCGATTGCGAATTGCTCGTCATCGCGCGCCGTTCGTTTTTGCCGCTGCTCGAACGGCCCGACATAATGCGCGAACTGCTCAATGTCCTGTGCGAGCGGTTGCGACGGACCTCCGAGCAGGTCGAGGATGTTCTGTTTCTCGATGTTGCGGCGCGCATCGCGAAGACCCTGCTTCGCTTCGCAAAAGCCGACGATGCCTCGCAGCCGAGCGCGCGCATTATTCTCGGCCTGTCGCAGCGCGAAATCGGCAACCTTATTGGCGCGTCACGCGAAAAAGTGAACAGGAGGCTGCAAACGTGGCGGCGCGCCGGGATCATTACCGTTGATAAGGGGACAATCTTCATTCGCGATGCGGCCGCGCTGCGATCTCTCAAACTGATCGCCCGCGCCGAATGAACTGGTGAACGGGCGCCAAACCCGACGAACGCGGTCGATCACCTCGGCGTCGCGAAAATCGGCGCTCATTGATTACATAGCGCCGCCATTCTGCGGGTCTGCGAGCGCAGTAAATTCGGGACCGCTTGCTATCACGACTGGGGTCTTACAAGTGACCTGTGACTTGGGTCACACCCTGTGACCTGGGTCACACCCTCGAAAAACGCTGCTCGGCTATCCCGCTGACGCCGATGGCGTTGGTCGGAGGGATCACCTGCCTGTCGGGCTATCCGCGGCGCCATCACGCCGTTTGATACGATCAGCGAGGTAGCGAGTGAGACATGACGCCCAGTCGAATCAACAAAAGCATCCCGCGAAAGTAACGTGGCTGGAATTTGCCTCCCAATCCGCGATATTCATGGGGCCTGTCGGAGCAATCTTGCTCGGCAGCGGAAGTAGGTGGGGTTTCATCCTCGGTTTGGCGATCCAGCCTTTTTGGTTTTATACCTCCTTCCGTCATCGCCAATGGGGCATCTTCATTGCCAGTTTCTTCTATGCCTTTGGCTGGGCAATGGGAGTCTACCGAAACTTCTAAGGTCTTGCCATCGTGCGACGGGATCCGCCGCGGCCAACAATTCGGCGCCCACCCTTGGTTCGAGTCAGTCCATAACCAGTCTAGTCAGCGGTCGACATTCCGTAAGGAGCCTACACAACGATGAAGGACTGACCCATGCCCCAGCACAGAGATGACCATCTTCGGATTGCTCTGGTGGAAGCCGCCGGACATTTGGCCACGGAACCAGAGCCATTTATCGTCCTGTTCGAGCGGGGTGACTGCTCGGTCGAACTCTACGCGCCGCGCGGTGCCGACAAACAAACAACCCCACGATCGGGACGAAGCGTACATCGTCGCGTCGGGAAGCGGCACATTCCGTCGCGGTGACGAGCGCGTTCCGTTCCAGCAAGGCGACTTCCTATTCGCCGCCGCCGGGGTCCCGCACAGGTTTGAGGAATTCACCGAAGACTTTCAGACCTGGCTGATTTTCTTCGGATCGGCTGGCGGCGTTGCCTGACGAGCGCGTGTCACAGAAAGCTCAGCCTTCGGCGAAATTGCCGGCCTCCGAATACATCCGTGGCTCGCTTTACGGCCTTGCATACGTGAGCATCTGGGTGTCATGGATCGTGGCCGCGCGGCTTGGGCTCAGGACAAGCCTCAAACCCTGGGACATCACGGCAATTCGTTTCGGTGTCGCTGGATTGATCTTGCTGCCTTATCTGCTGAAGAAGGGCCTTGCCGTTGACCGCCTGGGGGGCTTGGGAATCGCAGCGATTGTGGTGGGCAATGGCGCGCCGGCGATACTGCTTGGCTACGCAGGTCTGCTGTTCGCACCGGCAGCACACGCGGCATCTCTGCTTACTGCCCTCATACCCCTGCCTGTCGCGATCTTAGCCGCTGTCGTGCTTGGCGAAGCCTTCACCGTTGCGAAGCGGATCGGACTTGCCGCGATCGTTACCGGTGCGCTCCTCATCGTCTGGGGCGCGGGTGGCACGATCGGATCGCGGCAGAACATCGGCCACGCCCTGTTTATCAGTACGGCCACATTGTGCGCCTGCTATACCGTCGCCATGCGGAAATCAAGATTGGGAGGGCTTCACGCTGCTGCTATTTCCGCGGTCGGGTCATTGATCACTTACGTGCCAGTGTACGCCATGATTTTCGGGACCAGTCTGTTCAACGCACCCTGGCGTGACGTTGCTTTGCAGGCATTTGTCCAAGGACTTCTGACGGCTGTGGATTCGACTTGCCTTTACGGACCCGCGGTCAGCATTCTTGGCGCGTCCAACGGCTCAGCGTTCGCGGCCCTAGCCCCGGCCATGACGGCACTCGTGGCCATCCCGCTCCTCGGCGAATGGCCGGCAACGAGTGACTGGATCGCGATACTTCTGATTTCGGGCGGTGTCTACATTGCGTGTGGAGCCCCCCTTTCCGGCCCGCCGGGCCGGAGACGAACCTTCTTTTTCGGTGCACGGCGAGCCGTAGGGCGACCCGTGCCATACTTGTTGTCGTGATTGCCCGCATCCGTTTGCCCGAGAAACATAACGTCCGCGCCGGGCCCGGCAGCCGGAAATATGCCTGAACCTCGAGCCTGCGAAGCTGCTCGATCAGCAGGCCCAGCACCGGCCGTGCGTCATGGGCGAGTTTGCCTCCGCATTGGCATCGGCTGCGTCGTTCTTTTGCCGCTTCACGAATGGCCGGACAGACGCGGGGGCGATCAGCTTCACCGCGTGCCGAATTCGCCAATCTCTCGCCCCCCGGTGGTGGCTGCCGGCACAACCCTCCGTCGCCACCGTGCAGGGCGTCCACCCCATCACAGGCATACCGCTGGTTCTTAACCAAGGGTAGGCCCTGTCCGGTTCTTTAAGGGGCCGTTTCAGATATCGTCACTGAAAACATCGCACTGGTGATCTATTCAGGCGAAACCGACGACAGTCAAATCGCTCGAGATATCGATATCGAGCCGGAACTCAAGGGGAGGTGGCATAACTCTGGATCTGGCGTGGTCGTCGCGGCCACGACGCGACCCGGTAGACGAGGGTCTGGTTTCGGCGCTTCTGACCCGTTGCCGAGCGCCCCGGCCAGGGTCGGCTTACTGAACCGGCAGCCGACGCTCGGCACTGTCGACGTGGACGACTCTTCGTGCCCCTTTGGGTCATTCCCCGACCGCCGCCCGTCCGTCTCAGGTGGGTGGCGAGCAGCCACTCTCGCCGGAGAATTCTGCGAGGGGATCGCTCAGCGCCCGTCCGCCCAGAATGCGAGACGAGAGGAAGGCGGTGTGCCGGATGGGCACGAACGCCTTCATGATATTGCTTACGTTGCAAACCGACTTTGATGCCCTATATAGGCGGAGTCGTTCATAGCGTTAGCCCGATCGAGCTGTAGGCGGTCAGAGTTTGGCCGAGATGTTTGCGTTCGTTGATGAAACCGGAAATACCGGCCAAAATCTTTTTGACGAAGATCAGCCGCTTTTTGTCACAGGGGCGTTGATCACCAAGGCAGATTTCGATCTGGTATATTCTGCTAAGGTCAAACAAATCGCCGGCAACGTGGGTGTGGGCATACTTCATGCGAAAGAGCTTGGCTTCTCTCGGATAGAACCGATCGCAGCTGATGTCTTGAAACTCCTCAAAAATTGCGACGCTCGATTCTTCCTATCGCGGGTCGAGAAGCGGTACCTCGCGGCGACCAAGATCGTCGACACGATTTTTGATTCCGGGGAGAACCTTGCGGTGCCCTGGCAGATCTATAATTTTCGTGCGCTCAGATTGATCCTGGTCTTCAAGGTTGCGGGCCTTCTCGATGAGAAGCTTGCTAAAAAATTCTGGGATTGTCTGATGAGCCGAGGGCGTAAACAGGCAAACGAATTGTTCATCGAGGTGTGTGACCTGTTGCTAGCGCGAGTTGCCAATCTACCCGACGCCAGATCGCGAGAGATGATTGGGGAAGCTGTGCAATGGGCGAGGGATAACCCTGAGGCCATTCACTTCTATTCCGACAGCGATCTCAGTCGATATGCCCATCTACCGAATTTGGTGGCATTCACGAATCTAATTGATGGTTTAGATCGACAATCGCAAGCGTGGGCGCGTCCAGTACGCCTCATTCGACATGACCGGCAGATGCAATTCAAGAAAAACTTCGAGTTCGTCCATGAGATGGTGACCAATGCTAGCCCCGAGCCGTTCTATTGGGCTGGCGGCGAAAAACACGTAATCCAGAAGGTCGCGGGAAGCACATTTGTGATGTCGTCGTCGGATGCCAGTGCCGGAATACAGATCGTAGACATATTGCTATGGTTGGCAATGCGCGGGTTCTCAGCCGAACCCCTACCATCTGACTGTTTCAGACTGATGAATTATGTAGTTCGGAGGGCCCGGATGCACGATTTCTCGTATCATGGCGTAAGCAAAGCGGTGCGAGATCAATATGGTGAGCGTTTGTCTGCGCCGTTGCCGCCTGATCAGCTAGCGAAGGCAAAGGAGATACTGGCGAAATTTGAACAGCAGCGACAGCAGAATTTGCGGGAATACGCAGAGGCAAAAGCGGCGGGGCTTACGGGATGACGTGGTTGGGCTGGGACTAATAAACGCCCCCGTGGATAGCCCTGCTCTCGCGCGGCACGGTACGGCCCACAGTTTGCCGTTGTCGCTGGTGAGTAACCGCACTCTGAGTTCCGAACGTCGGATTCGGGTCGAACCTCGCGGGCCATCGCGGTCCCGTGAACGGCCGGAATCGGCGGATATCGTTGAAAAAGTCGGGTCTGAAATAATCGTGGTGGCAATGGCGTACAGTTGGAAGGGCCGGAAGGGCGTGGATGGTGGGTGCCGCGCCTCAGGCGGCTGAGGTCGCCGCGGGCGTCGGGATCAGCATGGCAAGTTTGCGGAGGTTTTGGGCGGTGGCGGCGAGATGGAACTCGTCGCGGGCGCCGTTCGGTCCTCGTAATCGCAGCCGGTCGAGCCTCAAGATGCGTTTGAGATGGGCAAACAGCATCTCGATCTTTTTGCGTTCGCGCCTTGAGGTGACATAGGCCTCGGTGGTGGCGATGTCGCGCGCCATATCGCGAGCGCCTTCATGGATGGAACGCAGGATCTTGCGGGCGGGCGCATTCGGACAGCACCGCGGCTTCAGCGGGCAGCCCTCGCAATCCAGCTTGCTGGCGCGATAGCGCATCATGCCGTTCTCGTCGACGAATGGGCGCGGCACGCGATAGATTTTGTGGCGCTGCCGGAGTTCCTTCCCAGCAGGGCAGATGTAGCAGTCGCGCTCGTGGTCATAGGTGAAGTCGTCACGCGAGAAGGTGCCGTCGGTGCGCTGAGATTTGTCGAACACCGGAATGTGCGGCTCGATACCGCGCTCATGCACCAGCCAAGCGAGGTTCTCGGCCGAACCATAGGCGGTGTCGGCCGTCAGCCGCTCAGGCCACAGACCGAAACGCTCCTGCGTACGATCAATCATCCGCTGCTGCGCCGTCACCTCGGCCTGCCGCACGGCGGTGGTTGCCTCGACATCGACGATGACGGCGCTCTTCAGGTCGATCAGGTAGTTGGTGCAGTAGGCGAAAAAGGCCAGCCCACCATTGGCTCCCGTCCAGCGTGCAGCCGGGTCCGCGGGCGAGACGAACTTCGGCACGACCGGCGTTGCCGCACCGAACGCGGCATCGTCGAGAACCGCCAGATATTCCCGCACCGCATGGTTTGCCGCCTCGGGGGCCTGCCACTCGCTGCCCGGTACGCTGCGCTGCCGGTTGGCATCGGCCTTGATCATGCTGGCATCGACCGCGAACCCCTCGCCGCCGACCAGGCCCTCGGCGATGCAGCGCTGTACGGTCGTCTCGAACACCTTACGCAGCAGATCGCTGTCGCGGAAACGGCCGTGCCGGTTTTTCGAGAAGGTCGAATGGTCCGGCACCGCGCCGTCGAGCCCGAGCCGGCAGAACCAGCGGTAGGCGAGGTTCAGGTGGACCTCCTCGCACAATCGTCGTTCCGAGCGGATGCCGAAGCAGTAGCCGACGATCAGCATCCGGATCATCAGCTCCGGATCAACAGAAGGCCGACCCGCCTCGCTGTAAAACGGCGCCAGTTCGCTCCGCACCCGATCGAGTTCGACAAACCGGTCGACTGAGCGCAGCAGGTGTTCCGCCGGCACATGCCGTTCGAGCGAAAACTCGTAAAATAATGCGCCCTGATGCACTTGCCGTTCCCCCATCATCGACTACCCCCCAGCCGCCGTGATGCGAGATTATACCGCGTCCGCCGCGCCGTTTTTCAACACAATCGGCGCAACCTTGTCATTGCCGCGCGATTCGGCGAAGGGCCGGAAAGCGGCGTGAAGCGGGCGATCGCGAAATTTCCGCTTCGATCCGAAAAAACGCGCCCTCGCCCCGTTGAGCAGGAGAGGAGGCGACGCCGATACGGTCGCTCGGCGGTGCGGTCCGCTAATCGGCGAGCGGGTCGGGGCGGAGCTGAAAGCGGACGACCTTGGGGAAGGTGCCTTTGCCGGTTTCGAGGTGGAACATCGCCCGGGTCGCATACGTCGTCCACAATGCCCTGCCCTTCCAGCCGGCGTTGGGGTCGTCGATGCGCCCGTCCATCCCCTTCGTGAAGTAGTCGTTTACATAGGGGACCCGTAGGACCACGAACTTGCCGTCGACGAGAGCGAGTAATGCGCTATTGAGGTTGCCCGTGGCGATCGGCACATCCTTGCCGAGACCCAATGTGTCGTGCTGATCGACCCAGACGTAATAGCTCAATTCGGCGCTGCCGGGATCATTGATGTTCTTGAACTGCGGACCCGGGAAGGGATAGAGGGTCCAGCCCTCGGGGCAATGCTTGCCGGTCGCGGTCGGGCCGTTCAACACCTTGCATTTACTCCTGTCGAAGCTCGCGAGATGCCCACTCGCGAGCGACGCCCAGAAAACCCCCTTGCTGTCGATGTCGCCGCCACGGGGCCCATAGCCGGGCAATGGCGGCTCGTAGATCTCGGTGAGCGCCGTGTGGGTCGGATCGGGTCCCGGGTTCACGCGAACCACATAACCCGGGGATCCCAACGAGGTGCCCCAGATCGTGCCGTCGACCGGGTTCACCGAGACCGAGTAAAGGCCGACGACGACGCGCTTGTCCTCGGTCGGGTTGACCGGCTGGTTGGGCTCGACATAATCGGTGCGCTTGCCATTGCCGACGGTATCGACAATGAACGGCGCCCATCCCTGTGATTTCTGCTCGTCCCCGGTTTCCTCGAACATTTTTGTATTGAGCCAGCCGATGACCGGCGTCTGCGGACCGCCGGCGCTGGTCCACAGCGTATTATTGGCATCGTAGGCGAAGTTCAGATGGTGCGTCGGAAAGCAGGTGTTGATGAGCGTGAACTTTCCCGTCGCCGGATCATACATCGACAGCTGGCGGCCGGATGCCTGCAGCGGAAAAACCTGCGCCGAGGGATGGCTCGATCCCTGCTTGCAGAAAGCTGGGTTTGCTGCGGGGCGGATCCTGGCGGTGAACCAGACCCGGCCCTTCTCGTCCATCATCGGGTTGTGTGTGATGCTCTCGCTGTCCCAGATCGGTTCCGCACCCCAATAGGGCGAGACCTCCAAGGGCGCGCTCTTCGTGGTCGGCGTGTTTGGATCGCGCACCGGATGATGGATCTCGCTGACCGAATTATGCGCTGGATCGAGCACCGGCAGGTTATCGGTGCTCTCCTCGGCCGTGCCGTAAACCTTACCATCGGCATTTACCGTCGGATTGCGCCGGTCTGTCGGCGTGAGGTCGTGGAGGTAGGCCGTGGGGCGGCTCCAGTCCCACAGGGTCAATACGACATTGCGTTCGATGCCCTGCGGCCGGGGCGGCTTCGCAAACGGCAGTTCTCCTTTGGCGATTCTGTCGGTCCAATCGCCGAAATACTGAAACGCGAGCTGCGCGTCGAGCTGGCTGATCGTATTGACCATATTGGTCTCGGCCTGACCAGATTGGATGCGCCGTGCCCATGCGTCCGCCGAAGAGGCGAAATGTCCGAGCGTGGCGGGGATCGTCCGCGTCCCAAGAGTGCCGATCCCGTGGCAGGCGATGCAGCCGGTCGTCTTTATCGTATTCAGCCATTGCCACTGGGCGGTTATATCCTCCGGCATCTTCTCGTCGCGCTTCGGGCCGGAAAACTGGCTCTGATCCGGGATGGTGAGCATCGAATACCAGTAGATCGCCGGATAATATTGCGCGCCGGCCGCCTCATTCGGCGCTGGCACGGCCGTCAAATCGACGATCTTCCCTGGCTTAGTTACAACTCTCGACGAGTCGATGAGCCCGTAGCCGCGCACCCAGAGATCGTAATTGGCCTTCGGGAGGTCCGGAATGACATAACGTCCCTGATCGTCGGTGACTACGATTTTGGCGAATGGTGTTGGCAGTCCGGTGGTTTCGGCAATCACCCAGACGCCCGCCTCCGGTCCGGTCGCGCTCCTGACCACGCCGCCGAGATCATTGTCGCCGATGCGGATCGCCGGGTCGGTTTTTTGCTGCGCGCTGAGCGATATCGGAGCAAGACCCACAAGCAGCGCGATACCAATAGCCGTCATCGCCGAGAACAATGAGTTCTTGGTCCTCATCGCTCGATCCCTCCCTAATTGCGAGCATTCTCGCTCCCGAACGGGCGGGCTGCAAGAACGTGCCGTAAGCGCGCGGAGACGTTTGGACAATCCGAGCCCGCCTCCAAATGGCCCATCCATGCGCCCGGTCAACTGGCATGACAGCCGGGCCACGCGGCCATATCGTCCCAACCACAACGCTACGCGCGAAAGGAGACCGCCCATGCCCGACGAGATGCTTTTTGAACTCGCATCCGTCCAATTCGGCCCCGAGCCCGTGGCCGTGTTTCGCTTCGGCTATGAACGGTTCGAGCTGCGCGCCCGGCTTGGTCCGGGAAACCTGGAACACGCCATTGCGGCGGCCGCAGAGGTCGCGGCCAGCGTCTTCGCGAGATGGTCAGACGAGGCGTTGGTCTTCGCGCAGCGTGTTCGCGATGGCGAGGACCGAGGGCCGGCGCGTCACTAGGCCGCGTCTCCGTGCCAACGCAGCGTCTACGACCATCGAGCGGTTACTCGCTTCGAAACTTCCGACAACCTTTCCGGCGCTCAGCTGCCTATTTTGTCTTTCTCCGCAAATCCTTCTCAACCCGTTAGGCGGGACTACACCCG
>CAWEEA010000001.1:1425000-1574162 GCA_963807985.1 uncultured Alphaproteobacteria bacterium | reverse complement strand
GTCCTTGGCCCATTCGATATCCATCGGGCTCGGATGCCCGGCGAGTTTCGTGTAGTGGTCCTCGATGCGGATCGCGTAATCGGCGAGTTCGAGCACTTCCGCATCCGTCAGGCAAAAGCGCTGACGGGCATTTCTCGGGGTCGGACGGTTATGCGTGCTCGCATCGCCCTGCCCCCGGGCGAGGACGAGACTGAGCTGCTTGCCGCCCATCGCGCGGCTCAACACCGCCCGATGGCCCTGCCGGAAGGTCGGCTTGTGGACGTAGAACTCGTCCGGGTCGACCTTGCCCTGCACGATATTCTCGCCGAGTTCGTAGGACCCGGTGACGAAGACCACGTCTCGGAAGCCGGACTTCGTATCGAGGGTGAAGATGACGCCGCTTGCCGCCAGGTCCGAGCGGACCATCTTCATCACCCCGACCGAGAGAGCGACCTTGAAGTGGTCGAAGCCGTTATCGATGCGATAAACGATCCCGCGATCGGTGAAGATCGAGGCGAAGCAACGCCGGCACGCATCAAACAAGGCGGCTTCGCCGTGCACGTTTAAAAAGCTGTCATGTTGGCCGGCAAAACTGGCGGTCGGCAGATCTTCCGCAGTGGCCGAGCTGCGCACCGCGACGGCGACATTCTTACCGCAGTCCCCTTCGAGCGCGCGATAGGCGGCGGCGATATGCTCGCGCAACCCGCTGCCTCCCGTCGCCCGATAGACGATCTGGCGCGCTTTCGCGGCGCGCTCGGCAAGAGCTTTGAGATCGCGATGGTCGAAACCGGAAAGCAACGACCGCAGCTCTCCCCAGGCATCCGCCGCGGTCAGCGCCTCGCGGTAGGCCGCTGCGGTCAGCGCAAAACCCTGCGGCACCCGCACGCCTTGCGCCGCCAACGTCGAATAGAGTTCGCCAAGAGAGGCGTTTTTGCCCCCCACCAGGGGAACATCCTTCAGGCGAAGGTCGCTGAACCAGCGGACATAGGAAGATTGCCCCGTCATCGGATTTACTCGCGCCTGCGGCTAAGGTTAAGATTATGCCCTATCCGAAGCCGCAGCGAATTGATCCTGATCAATTCATGGGCGCGGCAGCAACAATAAATCTGTGTGCGTCAAAGCTGATGTGCGTCGGCCTTGACCCACATCAATTCACCCGCCGCCGCGGCGCGATACCCTGCTTTGGATGTCAGGCAAGGATGAGAATAATGAAAGCCGCTTTGTTGTTTGCCGGTAGCGGGCCTCTGGTCGTTCTGACCTCGCATGCCTCCTTCACCGACCCGACTCTGCTGGAGAAGCTCGGCGCCAAGGGCATTGACAAGTTCATCGCCTACGAAATCCCGCTAGACCTCGCTCAGGGGCGCTATGGCAACCACTTCCAGGTCGTGCTTCGCGATCTGCACGAAACCGACGATCTGCGCGTCCTCGACTTCAACGGTCAGCGCGCCTTCGGCCTGTTCCATTTATCCGAGCTTGGCAGGCCCATCTTTGTTGAAAACGGCCGAGTCGGCGAGGCCGGATAACCTGACCGCCCTGCTCGACCGCGGTCCTACGACGCCACCGGCCGAGGCCGAAGCCGCCGAGAGGTAGGGCACATCGCGCTGGAACAAGCCGTCGAGCACCGAGGCAACACGATGCAACAGAAACAAACCGACATGACCCCGCTCGCTCACCTCGCCAGCGCGAAAGGGACGGGTGCGTTTCGGAGCCGGCGGCCAGTCTATGTCGACCTGCTGCCGCCCTGCGACAATGCTTGCCCGGCGGGAGAGCACATCCAGGCTTGGCTTGCCCTTGCGCAGGCAGGAGAGTTTCGCGCCGCCTGGGACGCCCTTGTCCGCGATAACCCGTTGCCGGCGGTGCACGGTCGCGTCTGCTATCACCCTTGCGAGAGCGCGTGCAATCGCGGCGCGGTCGATGCCGCCGTCGAGATTCATGCGGTCGAGCGGTATCTCGGCGACCTCGCCGCGGCCGAGAACTGGCCGTTCCCGATCGATGCGCCGCCGAGCGGAAAACGGGTGCTGATCGTCGGCGCCGGGCCGAGCGGTCTTGCCGCCGCCTATCATCTCACGCGGCTGGGTCACGCCGTCGAGATCAGAGATGCCGGGCCGGTACCCGGCGGCATGATGCAGTTTGGCATACCCGCCTATCGCCTGCCCCGCGCCGACCTGTTGACGGAGATCCGCCGGATCGAAGCGATGGGCGCGCGCATCACGCTCAATCACAAAGTCGAGGACGTCGTCGCGGAGCGCGATGCGGGAAATTTCGATGCCGTCTTTGTCGCTGTCGGAGCTGAGGTCAGCCGTCATGTCGATATCCCCGCGCGGGATGCGGCGCGGGTACTCGATGCGGTGACCTTCCTGCGTGACGCGGATGCCGGGCAGGCGCCGCATCTCGGCCGCCGCGTCATCGTCTACGGCGGCGGCAACACGGCGATGGATGCGGCGCGCACCGCCCGGCGGCTCGGCGCGGACGAGGCACTGATCGTCTATCACCGCGACCGCGCGCACATGCCGGCGCGCGCTTTCGAGGCCGACGAGGCGATCGAAGAAGGCGTCAAAATCAAGTGGCTAACCAGCATCAAGGAAATCGTCGGCCCCTCCCTGACGGTCGAGCGTATGACCCTCGACGAGAACGGAAGGCCTCAACCGACCGGCGAAATCGAGACGCTTGAAGCCGACGCCGTGGTGCTGGCCCTCGGCCAGCAGACGGACAGCAGCTTTCTACGATCAGGTGCCCGGCATCGAATTCAAGGCGGACGGCACGGTTATCGTCGACGCACAGCTGATGACCGGACATGCCGGCATCTTCGCCGGTGGCGATATGGTACCCGGCGAGCGCACCGTGACGGTCGCGGTCGGGCACGGCAAACGCGCCGCCCGCAACATCGACGCCTGGCTTCGCGGCGTGCATTACGCCGACGGCGGTGAAGGCGCCGCTTGTGTCGTTCGAGATGCTACGCCTGCCGGTGTTCGCCGAAGCCGACCCCGCCGCGCAAACGGCGCTTAGCGTCGCCGACCGGATCAGCGGGTTCGAAGAGGTGGTGTCCGGGCTCGACGAGCGGGAGGCACGACATGAAGCGCAACGCTGCCTGTCGTGTGGCCACTGCTTCGAATGCGACAATTGCTTCGCGGCGTGCCCCGAACAGGCGATCACCCGTCTCGGCCGCGGGCGAGGCTATCGGGTAGCGCTCGATCTGTGCACCGGGTGCGGGATCTGCTTCGAGCAATGCCCGAGCCACGCCATCGAGATGATGCCCGAAGCCCTGTCGGCGACGGCGCCGCCCGATGCGTTTGGCGAGCCGCTCGCGCCGCACCGCTTTCGCCTTCGCGCGTGACCGGAGCGTAGGGAGGAAGCCGATCATGGACCGGATCGAGACCCTCGACGGCAACAGCGCTGTCGCTCACGTTGCCTACCGCATCAACGAGGTGTGCGCGATCTTCCCGATCACGCCGTCTTCGCCGATGGCGGAGCTTGCCGACGAATGGGCGGCGGAAGGCCGGACGAACCTCTGGGGCGCCGTCCCCGTCGTCCAGGAGATGCAGGCAGAGGGCGGCGCCGCCGGCGCGGTCCACGGCGCGCTGCAGGGCGGCGCGCTGACGACAACCTTCACCGCCTCGCAGGGCCTCCTCCTGATGATCCCCAACATGTTCAAGATCGCGGGCGAGCTTACGCCTTGCGTCTTCCATGTTGCCTCGCGCTCCATCGGCACCCAGGCTCTTGTCGATCTTCGGCGACCATTCAGACGTCATGGCGGTGCGCGCGACTGGTTTCGCTTTGCTCAGCGCGGCATCGGTGCAAGAGGCGCACGATCTCGCGCTGGTGGCGCAGGCGGCGACTTTGGAGGCGCGGGTGCCGTTCGTCCATTTCATGGACGGGTTCCGCACCTCGCACGAGTTGAATACAATCGTGATGCTGTCGGACGAGCAGATCCGCGCCATGATCGACGATGATCTCGTCCGCGCCCACCGCCAGCGTGGCGCTGAGTCCCGAACGACCCGTGATCCGCGGCACGGCCCAGAACCCCGACACCTTCTTTCAGGCGCGGGAAACGGTAAATCCGTACTACCTGGCAACGCCCGGCATCGTGCAGCGCGCGATGGATCGTTTTGCCGGGCTGACCGGCCGCCACTATCGCCTGTTTCGCTACGACGGTCACGCCGGAGGCCGAGCGCGTGGTGATCGTAATGGGCTCGGCCGCCGAAACATTGCGGGCGACGGTCGGCCATCTCAACACGCAGGACGAGCGCGTCGGCGTATTGCAGGTGCTCCTTTACCGGCCATGGTCGGCGGAGGATTTTCTCGCCGCGCTGCCGCCGAGCGTGCGCCGCATTGCCGTGCTCGACCGCACGAAGGAACCCGGCGCGCCAGCCGAGCCGTTATGTCTCGATGTCGCGCATACCCTGGCCGATGCGGTCGCGCGAAGCACTCGCCAATGTCTGCCGCTCGTTGTGGGCGGCCGCTACGGCCTGTCATCGAAGGAATTCAACCCGGCGATGGCCAAGGCCGTATTCGATCACCTCAAAAAGGAAGACCCGCATGCCGGCTTCGCGGTCGGCATCACGGACGATGTCTGCGGCACCAGCCTGCCGGTTGAAAGCGGCTTCGACATCGAACCGCCGGGCGTCACCCGCGCGCTGTTCTTCGGTCTCGGTGCCGACGGGACGGTCGGGGCCAACAAGAACAGCGTCAAGATTCTTGCCGAGGACCCTGGGCATTACGCGCAGGGATATTTCGTCTACGACAGCCACAAATCCGGCGCGGAGACGATCAGCCATCTGCGCTTCGGCAATGCGCCGCTCGCTGCCCCCTATCTGCTGCAATCGGCCGATTTCATCGGTGTCCACAAGTTCGACTTCCTGCAGAAGATCGATGTCCTCGGTGCGGCGAAGCCCGGCGCGACCCTCCTGATCAATGCGCCATTCGACGCGGCTTCCGTGTGGGATCATCTGCCTCGAACCGTGCAGCTACAGGTCATCGAGAAAGGCCTGCGCCTTTTCGTCATCGACGCGAGCGGCGTTGCCCAGCGCCTCGGCCTTGGACCGCGCGTGAACACGATCCTCCAGACCTGCTTTTTCGCGATCAGCGGCGTACTGCCACGCGAGGAGGGCGTTCGGCGCATCCGCACGTCGATCGAGAAGACTTACGGAGCGAAGGGGCGAGCGGTCCTGGAGAAGAATTTTGCCGCAGTCGATACCGCGCTCGAGCATTTGCACGAAGTCTCGGTTCCGAAAGCAGTCACCTCCACGGAAGAACTCCGGGTGTTCATCCCGGATGACGCGCCCGACCAGATCAAACGCATCGCCGCGCTGCAATTTGCCGGCCGGGGCAACGAGATCCCGGTCAGCGCGATCCCGGCGGACGGCAGTTATGTCGGAGGCACGACCCAATACGAGAAGCGCAATGTCGCCTTCTCGGTGCCTGTCTGGAAGCCGGATCTTTGCATCCAGTGCGGCCAATGCAGCATTGTCTGCCCGCACAGCGTGATCCGGGCCAAGGCTTATGACGGCGCGCTGCTCACGGAAGCGCCGCAAGGCTTTCCCTCCGCACCGGTCAATGCGCGCGGCTACCCCGACAAGCGGTTCACCTTGCAGATCGCCGTCGAGGATTGCACAGGTTGCGGGATTTGCATCGATCACTGTCCGGCCCATGATCCGCTCGAGCCCGGTGTCAAGGCGATCAATCTCGGCGAAAGGCTGAAGCTGGTCGAAGCGGGGCGGCGCGATCTCGCATTCTTCGAGACGTTGCCGGAACACGCTCGGGAACAGGTCGACCTGCATCTCTCGCGCGGATTGCAGTTCGTTCGGCCGCTGTTCGAGTTCTCGGGCGCCTGCGCCGGCTGCGGCGAGACCCCATATCTAAAGCTACTGTCACAGTTGTTCGGTGATCGCTTGCAGATCGCCAACGCGACCGGCTGCTCGTCGATCTACGGCGGTAATCTGCCGTCTCTGCCGTGGCGCGTCGGCCCGGACGGGCGCGGCCCGGCGTGGAACAACAGCCTCTTCGAGGACAATGCCGAGTTCGGTTTTGGCATGCGCCTTGCCGTCGACCAGCAGGTGGCTATGGCGCGCGCCCTGGTCCGCGCGCTGGCCGAACGCATCGGCCCGCAGCTTGCCGATCAAATTCTCGACGCGCCGCAAAGTACCGACAGCGAGATCGTGGCGCAGCGCAACCGGGTCGAGGAAATGCGGCGTATGCTCGGGCACCCGACCGACGGGCCTACCTGCGATCTGCTGAACCTGGCCGAGCACCTGGTCCGCCGGAGCCTGTGGATCGTCGGCGGCGATGGCTGGGCTTATGACATCGGCGCCGGCGGACTTGACCATGTCCTGGCCCAAGACCGCGACGTCAACGTTCTGGTGCTCGATACCGAGGTTTATTCCAACACCGGCGGGCAATCCTCGAAAGCGACGCCGCTGGGGGCCTCCGCGAAGTTCGCCTCCGCCGGCAAGCGCACGCCGCGCAAGGACCTGGCGCTGCAGGCCATCGCCTATGGCTACGTTTATGTGGCGCAAATCGCCCTGGGAGCGAGTCCGGAACAGACAATCCAGGCAATGCGCGACGCCGAATCTTATCCGGGTCCTGCGCTGATCCTCGCCTACAGTCATTGCATCGCCCACGGCTACGATCTGCGCGACGGCATGAAGCAGCAGCAGCGCGCGGCCGCCAGCGGGTATTGGCCGCTGTTCCGCTACGATCCGCGGATGCGCAAATCCGAACATGAACCCGTTTTGCCTCGACAGCACGCGGCCGCGGATTCCGATTGAAGACTTCGCCTATCAGGAGCTGCGCTACCGGATCCTCACGCAGACGCGGCCTGAAGACGCGCGGATGCTGATGCGTCAGGCGCAGGCCGGGGCGGATGAGCGCTACCGGCTTTACGAGGACATGGCGGCGCGGGACGGAACGCGGTTCCATCCGTTCTGGCAGGACGAGGACGTCACCCGTGACCGGCCCACGGCGAGCGGCGCGATGAACCTGCAGACCAACTATCTTGGCCTGTCGTTGGCCCATCCCGTCATCGCTAGCGCCTCGCCGCTCTCCGCAACCTTCGACGGCATCCGCCGGCTCGAAGATGCGGGGGCGGCGGCGATCGTCGCCGCATCGATCTACGAAGAGGAGGTCGCGGCCGAGGCGGCCGCGCTCGAAGCCTACGCGACGGTAGGGGCGGAGAGCCATCCCGAGGTGACGAGCTATCTGCCGCCGCTTCCGGGATACTCGGGCGCGCTGGCCGCCCGTCTCGAGATCATCCGCCGCGCAGCCGACAGCGTCTCGGTGCCGCTGATCGCCAGCCTGAACGGGATCACGCGTGAAGGCTGGACCGGGATTGCCACCGATCTGAAGGCGGCAGGTGCAGCGGCGATCGAACTCGATCTGTTCCACCCTGCCGATCGACCCGCGGGAGAGTTCTGCCGAGGTCGAGCATCGTCTGATCGAGACGGTGCGCGGGGTTTGCGCGGCGGTGGATATTCCCGTGGCCGTCAAGCTCTCGCCCTATTTCACCGCGCCGGCTCATCTCGCTGCCGCGCTCGCCGATGCCGGGGCGCGCGGCATTGTCCTGTTCAACCGGTTGTTTGAGCCGGACATCGACTTCGAGACGCTGAATTTCTGCCCCAGCCCGGGTTTGTCCACGGCGGAGGAAATCCGTCTGCCACTGATGTGGATCGCGATACTGGCCGGGAAAACATCGCTGAGCCTTGCGGGCGGAAGAGGAGTCGAGGGACCCGAAGAGGTGATCAAATACCTGCTTGCGGGCGCGGATGCGGTGCAGACGGCATCGGCATTGCTGCGCCACGGTGCCGGATACCTCGGCCGGTTGGTTCAGGGGGTTGATGAATGGCTCGAAGCACATGGCGCCGGTTCGGTGATGGAGATCCGCGGCCGCATGCGCGCCGACCGGCTTGGCGAGCCGGAGGCGCTGTTTCGGACGAACTATCGACGAACGTTACTGTGCGGATATCCGAATTTTGACATCGAGACCCGCCTTGTCAGGAAGGCGTGAGTCTCGCTTTGCCGGACCGGCGATCGATAGACCTGGGGGTTACCCGGTCGAGGTGAGAAGCCTGCCTACCACGATTTGAAGGAAGACGATGAAACACTCGTCTTTCAAGGACCGGGGAAGAAGGCGCTCGAGGAGCGCCCGATCCCCGACATCAAGGCGCCGACTGACGCGATCGTCAGGGTCGCTATGACCACGGGTCGCTATGACCACGATCTGTGGCGCCGATCTACACATCCTAGAGCGGTTTCCGGTTGGGTAGATTCGAAATTTTGCGGCTCTGAGATTTCCAAATGTGGTAGATTGAGTGACAATGCACCATAGATGCTGTTGGGGGACGGCATGGCGAGAGCGTATTCGAGCGATCTGCGTATCCGCGTAATCCGGGCGGTTGAGGGCGGTTCTTCGGCGCGCGGGGCGGGGCGCCGGTTGGGCATTGGCGAGTTGACGGCGACCGCCTGGGTTGGCTGCTGGCGGCGGACCGGGAGTGCCGAGGCGAAATCGCAGAAGGGCCGCAGCCGCTCGCCGCTGAAGCCGCACACGGACTGGTTATTGGCACTGATCGGCGCGCGGGCCGATCTCACTCTGGAAGAGATCCGCGAGCTGCTGGGCGAGCGTGGCGTCCGAGTTGGGGTGAGTTCGGTCTGGCGGTTTTTCGACCGGCACGGCATCAGCTTTAAAAAACTGTGCACGCCGCGGAGCAGGAGCGCGCTGACGTGGCGGCGGCACGGCGGGTGTGGAAAAGCCTCCAGCGGTGGCTTGATCCGCGCCATCTAGTGTTTATCGACGAGACCGGCACAGCCACCAACATGGCCCGCCTGCGCGGGCGCTCGCGGCGCGGCGTGCGGTTGATCGGGCGGGTGCCGCACGGTCATTGGAAGACGACCACGTTCGTGGCGGGTCTGCGCGTCGACGCGGTGACCGCGCCCTTTGTCATCGATCGCGCAATGAGCGGGGAGATCTTGCGCACCTATGTCGAGCGCTGCCTCGCCCCGACGCTGTCGCTCGGCGACATCGTCATCATGGATAATCCGCCCGCCCACAAAGTTGCCGGGGTGCGCGAGGCGATCGCGGCGGCCGGCGCCATCCTGCTCTACCTGCCGCCCTACGCGCCCGACTTCAACCCGATCGAGATGCTGTTTGCCAAGTTGAAGGCGCTGTTGCGCCGCGCCGCCGAGCGCACGGTCCCATCACTGTGGGACGCCATTGGCCGGGTGTTAGACGAATTCTCTGCCGACGAGTGCTCCCGCTATCTTGCCTATGCCGGATACAGCTCGATCTAAGTGGAATACGCTCTAGAAGTCCCAGCGCCTGCGGTTGCGTCCGTGGCCTGTTGCGACGCGCCAGGTCACCGCCCTGGTTGATGTGCATCAAGGCGCAAGACCTCGATTGTGTGGTCTGATTTCTCGAGGGGGAGATCGGAGTATCTCGCTATGGCTCAGACGGGTTCGCAAGATTTAGGATGGGCTCAGGGCTGGGGCGTGGTAAAACTGGTGCGTAAGAAACTAGAATTTGTCGCGTTCTTCGATGCTCGGGAGGATGCCGAAGCCGCTGCTGCTGAGGCGGGCATCGACTGTCAAGTGTGCTGGTTAACCTACAAGGACGGCCTGGGTTTTCCACCCGAAAAAGACAGCGACGAGTAATCCTTCGTAGCCATGATCGATGTAGTCCTGCCGTGAAGAACGTCTTGCGCTCATGGGTTTGATTCGGGTTGGTGGGGAGCGGCGGCGGCGTTTCACACCCGTCGGGATGGCGCGGCGTGTTCCGCGGTGCCCGCGATCGAGGTTGAATTTGCAGGAAACGTTCGCGTGCGGATACCGGCCTCGATCCCAGCGGGATTGGCGGCGGCGGTGGCCCCGTGCACCTCGATCATGTCCCGGGCGAGCCTGGGATCGTCAGAATTGTCGCTCATCACCATCGCCTCGTCCATTACTATCCTTCAAACTCCGGCCGCGAAAATGGGCAGGGGCCATCGCGTCTCCCAATCTTCAAGGAGAGGCGATGGCCCCTGCCACGGCACCAGTGCAGCTGAAAGCTCAGTAATCCATGCCGCCCATTCCACCCATGCCGCCTGGGGGCATGCCAGCTGCACCCTTGGGCTCCGGTTTGTCCCCGACCATCGCTTCGGTGGTGATCAGCAGCCCCGCAACTGAGGCGGCATCCTGCAGCGCCACCCGCACGACCTTGGTCGGATCGATAATTCCGCCCTTCACCATGTCGACATATTCGCCCGATTGGGCGTCAAAGCCGAAATTCGGATCATTCTTGTCGTTCAGCTTACCGACCACGATCGAACCCTCAACGCCGGAATTCTCGGCGATCTGCCGGACCGGTGACTGGATCGCCTTGCGGACGATGTCGATGCCGACCTTCTGGTCATTGTTCGCCGGGTTGAGGGCTGCCAGAACTTTGCTCGCAAACAGTAGGGCCACGCCACCGCCGGCCACGACACCCTCCTCGACCGCGGCCTTGGTCGCGTGCATCGCGTCGTCGACCCGGTCCTTGCGCTCCTTCACCTCGACCTCGGTGCTGCCGCCGACCCGGATGACCGCGACACCGCCCGCGAGCTTGGCCAAGCGCTCCTGCAGTTTCTCCCGGTCGTATTCGGAGGTCGTGTCCTCGATCTGCGCCCGAATCTGGGTGGTGCGCGCGACGATCTCTTCTTTCTTTCCGGCGCCGTCGATGATCGTCGTATTCTCCTTCTCGATCAGCACCCGCTTGGCGTGGCCGAGCATGTCGAGAGTGACGTTTTCGAGCTTGATCCCGAGATCTTCCGAAATGACCTGGCCACCCGTCAGGGTCGCGATGTCATCGAGCATGGCCTTGCGCCGATCGCCAAACCCCGGGGCTTTCACCGCCGCCACCTTGAGACCGCCCCGCAGCTTGTTGACGACGAGAGTGGCAAGCGCCTCGCCTTCGATGTCCTCCGCGACGATCAGCAACGGCTTGCCGCTCTGGACTACGGCTTCGAGAATTGGCAGTAGCGTCTGCAGGCTGGAGAGCTTCTTCTCGTGCAAGAGGATGTGTGCATCTTCTAGTTCGGTGAGCATCTTCTCCGCATTGGTGACGAAATACGGGCTGATATAGCCGCGGTCGAACTGCATGCCCTCGACCACGTCGAGCTCGGTCTCCAGAGATTTGGCCTCCTCGACGGTGATGACTCCCTCGTTGCCGACCTTCTTCATCGCCTCGGCCAGCATCCGGCCGATCTCGGCGTCGCCATTGGCCGAGATGGTGCCGACCTGCGCGATCTCGTCGTTGGTTGAGACCTTCTTCGAACGCTTTTGAATGTCCTTGACGACAGCATCGACCGCCATGTCGACGCCACGCTTCAGATCCATCGGGTTCATGCCGGCGGCCACCGCCTTGACCCCTTCGCGCACCATGGCATGGGCGAGAATGGTGGCCGTCGTCGTGCCGTCGCCGGCTTCTGTACTCGTCCTGCTGGCCACCTCGCGCACCATCTGCGCGCCCATGTTTTCGAACTTGTCGGAGAGCTCGATCTCCTTGGCGACGGTGACGCCGTCCTTGGTAATTCGCGGCGCGCCATAGCTCTTGTCGAGGACGACGTTGCGGCCCTTAGGCCCCAAGGTCACCCTGACCGCGTTGGCGAGTGTGTCGATGCCGTGGAGCATCCGCTCGCGGGCATCGGTGCCTAGCCGAATGTCTTTAGCAGCCATGATCGTTTCCCTTTCAGCTTGACTTTGCAGCGGCGCCGGCACCCTCGACGATGCCCATGACGTCGGATTCCTTCATGATCATCAGCTCCTCGCCGTCGATTTTGATCTCAGTGCCCGACCATTTGCCGAACAGCACACGATCGCCGGTCTTGACGTCGAGCGGGTGCACCTTCCCGTCGTCGCCGCGGGCCCCTGGCCCGGCTGCGATGACCTCGCCTTCCATCGGCTTCTCCTGGGCGGTGTCGGGAATGATGATCCCACCTGTCGTCTTCGCTTCCTGCTCGACGCGCCGCACCAGCACGCGGTCGTGCAAAGGCCTGAATTTCATGAAAATCTTCCTTAAAGTTACGGTTCGATTTCGGATCGCTCTCGCAAGAAAAGCGATCCCAGATTTGGGTGATATCCCTGATAACAAGGGGTAGCACTCTGTGTGCAAGAGTGCTACTCACATCGGGAGCGGTGTTGTCTTTTGCAAGGGCATCCCACAGACCAGATCTCGCTTGTCGAGCGGCGGGCGAACATGGCTGACGCTGCTTCGTCCAGTGGATCGCCGCCGCTAGCGTCCTGATCTGCTGCGCCCGCGCGAAGAGGCGGATGCTCGAATTCGATCTACAGCAAGAGAGGAAGGGCGTTGTTTCGGCCGACGCGCCCTCCAAACACGATCGCGCTTAATTGATGGCGATCTTTCGCGGCATCGCCTCCTTTGCCTTCTTCAGCGTCAAGGTCAAGACGCCGTCATCGAGCTGGGCGGAGATTTGCTGCTGATCGATCTTGTTCGACAGCGTAAACGCGCGGGCGAAATGACCGACATTATACTCGGTGTAGAGCGGCTCCAGCCCCTCGTATTTGGCGAAATCGATCCGTCCTTCGACCCGGAGCACGTCGTTTTCAATATTCACGTCGACATCCTTCTTTTCGACCCCGGGGATTTCCATCACGACGGTCAAGGCGTCGTCGGTCTCGTGGATGTCGGTATTCTGGACATAGTAGCGGGCGGGAACTGTCTTCTCTTCCTTGGAGACGAGTTCTTTTTTCTCCTGTACCGCGAGCTCTGCCATTTTATCCTCCGTCTTTCAAGTCATGCGGGCTATGCCACAGTGATCGCTTTCGGCTTGTCGCGCTCCGCGCGCGGGAGATACAGCGCCAGGATCCCGTCCTGGTATTCGGCCCTGACCCGGTCCGCGTCGATTTCGACCGGGAGGGTCACCGCCCGATCAAAACTCCCGGACAACCGCTCGCGGCGATGGAGGCTGGCCTTTTCGCCATACTCGACCGGTTTGGTGCCGGCAAGGCGGATGGTTCTGTCCTTGACCTGGATCTGGAGATCGGCCTTTTGGATGCCGGGCAGCTCGGTGATGATGACGATGTCGTCGCCCTTGCGAAAAACATTTAGCGGTGGAAAAGCGCCGCCGCCGCTCACACTCGGCTCCAGCCAGCTGCTGGTGCGCAACGCATCGACAGCCTGCTGGAACTGGAAAAAAGTGCCGAACGGGTCGGGGAACAGCATGGCCATGGTTCATCCTCCTAGGCGTGGTTGTCCGATACTCGGCAGGCAGGGGCTCGATTTTTGATGCCGGACTACCTCTCGTAGCAACTTGCTAATCCGCGGAATTCAGCTGGGTTCGGCCTACCAACAAAAATTATAGGACGTTAACGAATATGTTCATTGATCTAAATCAACACACGAGATTCGACCCGCTTATACCGATATACCGATAAGCAGACGAAATTGATTTGGATCAACGTGCTTATGCCGAAATCAAGAAATGTCTGCCCTGAGGATATGCCCAAGCGCACAAGCCCGTAGGGAGCCGATCATGGCTTTATGCATACGTTTCCTGAGCACGGCGGTGCTCGTTGCGGGCTTGGGGGTAGCCCCCGCCGCGCACGCCCAGCACTGGCATGGTCGCGGGAATAACTATCATCATGGCGGGGGTGGCAACGCCGCCGGGGCGGCGATCATCGGCGGGATCATCGGCCTTGGCGTCGGTGCCGCAATCGCCTCGAACGGGTATTACGCGGCACCGCCGCCGCCGGTCTATTACGGGGCGCCGCCAGCCTATTACTACGCACCGCCACCGCCCGTTTATTACGGCTACTGAGCCGCTTGCCCGCCGGGGCCGCCCGGCGACAACGCCCTTCCAAAACACGGACAACGTCAGACCGAGGAACGATTCGATGAAGACAATCCGGTCGAGCCAATTCGCTTCTGCAGCCGTTGTTGCGCTGCTGGCGCTGCCCGCCGCGGCGCTGGCGCAACCGACGCAGTCTCCCGCACCGGCCGCCGCATCCTCGCCGATGATATCCCAGCCCGTTCCGGGCAAGAGCATGGAGGAACGGGTCGAGGCCATATCAAACAACTACACGCGCAATTGCACATTACCCCAGCCGAGCAGTCGCAGTGGGACCAGTTCGCCCAGGTCATGCGCGACAACGCCGGCGACATGGATCGGGCGTTCATGCAGCGCGTCAAGAGTACCCGACGATGAACGCGGTGCAGAACATGCAGTCCTATGAGAAGATTGCCGAGGCGCACGCCCAGCATCTGCAGAAGCTGGTCCCGGCCTTCGACAACCTCTACAACGCGATGCCCGAGCAGCAGAAAAAGCTGACGGATCAGGTGTTCCGCGCGAATGCGGAACAGCACGCGGCACAGTCGCGTCATGGCGCAAACGCGACAGCAAAATGAAGGCAGTGTGGCGCAAGCGCACTGGCCCCTAAACTAATCATTGACAGTCATCGGCTCTCCAGCCTGTACCGTGCGAGTATTCTGCCAATAGACAATTTCCTTGTTCAGCGACAAACGAGACGCTGGATAAGTTCGACCTGAAGTTTCCCAAGGCTGACGAAGAAGCCGGCGCGGCGTGGGCACAGCTCGAAAGAAACCGGTAACGGAGCGCGTGCAGCCTCTCTTCCGGCGGTCGACATCTCTCTCGGTCGGCGGTGCCCATGTCGGTCGTTACCGCTGATGAAAAGGGTATGCCGACCGAGCACCCGCGGCGAGCTAATTAATCGTCCCCAACCCGAGACACTACGCACGACGGGGCTGGCTCTTCTGCCGCGGCAGCGCTTATATTCTTCGCCTGGAATCATTACGATCGACTTCTCCAGCGTCGACATCCACATGTCGATCATAAACCGGCAACCCACCGATCAGGAAAAAAAGCCGCTGCTGCCGCTCCCGGGTGAACCGCAACATTTTGAGGCACCATCAGCTGGTTCATTCCCGGTTGACTTCCCGGAGCCCGGTCAGGCGTCAGGGTGGCGGCAGCTCCTGCCCTGGGCCTTTGGGCTCGTGACGCTCTTTGCGCTGGTCCTGATTGTCCTGCATTTCGGCACGATAGAAGAGTTCACGCGGCTGGCGCGGGCTGCACGCCCCGAATGGCTCTTCCTCGTATGCGGCGCCCAGGCAGCGACCTATGTGTCTGCATCTCTGGTATGGCGACAGGCCTTGCGGCGTGCTGGACACCCACGACCGCTCATCACTCTCATTCCCCTCGGCATCGCCAAGCTGTTCACCGATCAGGTGGTCCCAACCGGCGGCGTTAGCGGTGCGATCCTGGTCGTCAGAGGCCTAACCCGCCGGGGCGTCCCAACGAACGTCGCGATGGCGGTGCTGCTGGTGGGATTGGTCGCGTATTTTGGGGCCTATTTGGCGGCGGTCCTGACCAGCCTCGGAATCCTATGGCTGCACGACCGGGCCAACGTCGCGCTCTTCGTTGTGGTGTCGATCTTCGTCGTCATCGTCTTCGCAATCCCTTCGGGCGTGCTCTGGATGGAGCAATGGGCGGACCGCCTGCCGGCGATCTGGCTCAGGCGGTTGCCCGGCACTGCCCTCCTGCTGCGGGCAATCGCGAATGCGCCCACCGATCTCCTGCGTAATCCGGTCTTGCTTGGCGAAACCGTAATGCTTGAACTCGCGGTTTTCGCGCTGGATGCCCTAACACTGTGGCTGGTGTTTCGCGCCTTGGGCGACACCCCAGCGATTTGGGTCCCATTTGTCAGCTTCATCATGGCGTCGATGGCGGCGACCCTCGGACCAATCCCGCTCGGCCTGGGCACATTCGAGGCGGCTTGCGTTGGCATGCTCAGCCTGCTCGGCGTCGCAATCGAGGCTGCTTTGGCAGCGACGCTCCTGCTGCGCGGGCTCACCTTTTGGCTACCCATGGTGCCAGGTTTGTGGCTTGCCAAACGTGAGATCGCTTCGGGATGAGCACCTCGCGTCGCCTGATCTCTTGGACATGATACTTCATGGTCCCGGCTCGTCGTGTAAGTGGGGCTCAGAAGCCGCTGAGGTATCCTCCACCACGAAGCAGCCACACGATCAGAACGACGATCAGGATAGCTCCGAGTATTCCGCCGATGCTATAACCACCACCGCGGGTGTGATAGCCACCGCGGTAATATCCGAATCCGCCACCGAAGAGAAGTATAAGTAGAATAATTATGAGGATCAATTCCATGGCAACACTCCTTCCTCAGCGTCCAGGTCCGCCCCTGACCGATTACGAGAGAGCACACCGGATTTTCGGAGCAGCACGCTCTGCTCGCTTTTTTAAGCCAAAACTCCTCGGACGAGTCCGTTAGTATGCCCGTATCGGCAGTGGTGGCAACGAAGTTTCGAGCGCGACGGGTGCCGTGGACTTTTGGGCTTGAGGGTTGGACCGCCCTTGACATCATAGTGCGTTTCGCAACCCTGCCCCCAATAAGGGAAGAGAAAGAATGAAGGCGGCAACCTACCCCAGTTTGGTAGGCAGAAAGTCAGGAGTGGCGTATGTCCATGATCGTGTGGATTCTGCTGGGGCTGGGGCTGGGCCTCGTCACGAGCAAGATCGTCAGCACCACGGGCGAGGGCACCGTCGTCGACATTCTGCTCGGCATCGTCGGCGCGGTCGTCGGCGGCTGGCTGTTCAACCTTTTTGGCGGCATCGGCATGACCGGTTTCGACATCGACAGCATCTACAGCGCCGGTGCCGCCGTCATTGGCGCTATCATTCTTCTGGCGGTCTACCACGCCTTCTTTCGCCGCCGAATGCTATGATTTCGTCGGGCGGCTCGGCCACGCTCACAATTCTATGCTCCACTCCGGCTGGAATTTCTTGATCCAGGTCAACGCGCGGCCCGAGTATCTCGATTACCGTTGATCCTGGTTATCCTGAGCTGTAGATCGTTCGCCGAACTAATGGAGCGCGCCTGCAACACCACAGCGGGCATGCAATAACCAGCGGTGCCCAGCAGAGCAAGCCGCGTTAGGAGATCCAATATGGACAAGGACCGCATCATCGGTGCCGCAAAGACGGTGGCCGGCAACATCAAACAAGCGGTAGGCAAGGCGGTTGGCGACCAGAAGACGGTTGCGGACGGCAAGACAGAGGCCGCCGAAGGAAAGGTTCAGAATGCCATCGGCGGCATCAAAGATACAATCCGGAGAGTCACCGGGGGAAGCTGACGCGGTGAGGGGGGCAGCCGCCAGCTGGAAAGAGGAGTCGGCGGAACTAGGCGATTTCGAGCTGGTGTCAACCGATACCCCAGTGGTTCGCGGGGCAGAACTGTTGGACGGAGAAAGACGATGAAGGATACCTCTTCGGACGCTGCAACAAGTTCGGACGATGCAACAAGCATGGAGGCGCGCGTGACAAAAGCTGGAGGGGCAATCAGCGAGCGGGTCAAGAGCGCTGCGGCGGCTACTGCCGCAGTGGCCGGTCGGGCGCAAAATGTCCTGGACGATGCGGCTGAAACAGCACACCAAGCTTGGTCGCAAGCGGGCGAGGTGGCGGAGGACGTCGTAGATGCGGGTCATGCGGGTCGTCGCGCGGCCGGATCCGTTTCGCGGCAGATCGGCGAGAACCCAGTGATCTCCGTTCTGGTCGGCTGCGCGCTCGGCTACGTTGCCGGTTGGTGGATTCACGGACGAAGGGTAGGCCAGGAAACGACAAGGCCTGTGACAAAGCACCCTCGCCTGCGGAAATGAAGGTTATCAAGACCTTTTCAGCTTCCCTTTCAGAAAATATCAACGGAGGAAACGCATGGACCTGATCCTGATCATTATCGTACTTCTTCTCATCTTTGGGGGCGGTTTTGGCTATCACCGGTGGGGATATGGCGGCGGCATCGGGATCGGCGGAATTCTGCTGATCGTGCTCATTGTCTATTTGTTGGTCGGACGCGGGAGGTTTTAATTTGCTCCTATGCCGGCGCTGCTTGCAGGTCGTCGCTGAATGGCGCGGCAAGCCGTTGAATTTTATTAGCGTCTAAAAGCCACGCGGCACGTCCATGCTGTGCCGGCCCCCGGGTTGCGGCGAGCGGTTTCACGATTACTGGCGCCTTCGCCATGCGAATGGCACCGCGAGCAAGCGTCGCCCGGACGTTCATCGGCATGATTTTCCATCGTGCGCTTGACCGGCACTGGCGCGACCGACCGATCCCCGTTCAAACGTATCTGTCACTTCCACCGTCGGAGGCGATTTCGGTCAGGCCGGCGGCCTGGCCAGAGCGTTGTGCTGCTCACCGCGCGTCGGGGGTCACGATCGTTCGAGGAGCGGCAGTTGCGCTCGTATCAAGGGCGCGGGCACGGCGCCGACCGGCGACCACCGTCGGTAAAACGCCCATTTCGCGCCCTGGGCGAGCAGCAGGTAGCTAACGGTCAGCCCCACGATCGCAAGTAGAAAGGTGGCAGAGGGTGGAACAAAACCGAACCATGATCCCAGCGGCGTAAACGGCAGCACAACTCCAAGCACGACCACCGCGACGGAGGTGGTGGCGAGCAGGGGATGTGGGCGGCTCTTCAGCGGATTTCGCCGCGTGCGCAGCACGAAGATGACCAGCACCTGGGTGGCAAGAGACTCGATGAACCAACCGGTCTGGAACAATGCTTCGTTTGCATGGAACACCAACAGCAACAGGCCGAAGGTCAGAAAATCGAATATCGAACTCACCGGCCCCATCACCAGCATGAAGTTGCGGATAAAACGCATGTCCCAATGCTCTGGCTTCTCCGTGATCTCACTGTCGACCTCGTCCAGCGGGATCGGCATCTCCGAGACGGCGTAGAGCAGGTTGTTGAGCAATATCTGCACAGGCAGCATTGGCAGGAACGGCAAGATCAAGGTCGCCCCGGCCATCGAGAACATATTCCCGAAATTCGAGCTCATCGCCATCATGATGAATTTCATGATGTTGCCGAAGGCGCGGCGCCCTTCGATGACGCCGCGCTCCAGCACGCCGAGATCCTGCCGCAGCAAAATGATGTCGGCCGCGTCCTTGGCGACATCGACCGCGCTGTCGACCGAAATGCCAACGTCGGCGGTATGCAGCGACGGCGCGTCGTTGATCCCGTCGCCGAGATAACCGACGACATGGCCGCGGTGCCTCAAGCTAAGAATGATGCGGTTCTTTTGGACGGGCGTGACCCGGCAAAACAGGTTCGTCTCTTCGAGCCGCGCGGCAAGCGCCTCGTCGTCGAGCGCTTCGATCTCGGTGCCGGTCAGCAAGCCGGTAATGGGTATGCCGAGTGCGGCGCAGACATGCTGCGTCACGCGCTCGTTGTCGCCGCTGAGGATCTTGACGCCGACACCCTTGGCCCCAAGCGCGGCGATCGCCGCCCCTGCGCTCGCTTTTGGCGGATCGGAGAAGACGACGAAGCCGGCGAGCACCAATTCTTGCTCGTCGGCCACCGCAGCCCCCTTGCGGTCATGCCCGAGTTCGCGCCAGGCGACGCCTAGCGCGCGAAATCCCGCCGCGCTGAGCCCCTCGAAGACCTTTGCAGCGCGGACCCGCGCCGCCTCGTCGAGCGACAGAAGCTCCGGTTTGCCGGGCTCTTCGTACCGGGTGGCGAGCTTGATGACATCTTCGGGAGCGCCCTTGGTAACCAGAAGGCGGCGGCCCTCGTGCTCGACGAGGACCGAAACGCGGCGTCGCTGAAAATCGAAGGGCACCTCGTCGATCTTGGTCCAGTCGGCATCGCGCGAAGGGCCGGATGCGAGGATCGCGGCATCGAGCGGGTTCCTCAATCCTGCCTGGAAATGGCTATTGAGCCAAGCCAGGTCGAGCACGTGCGAACTGTCGGCGCCCGAGAGCGCAACCTGTCGCTCGAGGCTGATCTTGGCTTCGGTGAGCGTCCCGGTTTTGTCGGTACACAGCACGTCCATGCTGCCCAGGTCATGGATCGCGCCAAGCCGCTTCACGATCACTTGCACCTTTGCCATGCGGATGGCACCGCGGGCGAGCGTCACTGAAATGATCATCGGCAGCAGCTCGGGCGTGAGCCCGACAGCGAGAGCGACGGCGAACAGGAAGCTCTCCAGCCAGGGCCGGTGGAACAGCAAATTGATCAGCAGGACGAAGAGAACGAGAGCCCCGGTAAAGCGCACGATCAACATGCCGAATTTGTGGGCGCCCTGATCCAAGGCGGAGGGTGGCGGCGCCCGCCGCAAGCTGCTGCTGATCTGGCCGAGCTGGGTTGCAAGGCCGGTGCCGCAGACCATCAGCCGGGCCGAGCCGTTCATCACCGAGCTGCCCATGAAGGCAGCGTTCGTGGCGCTAGCAACTTCCGGGCTGTCGACGCCTTCATCGCGCGCGTGTTTCTCCGACGGGTATGACTCGCCCGTCAGCAATGCCTCGTTGACGAAAAAATCCCTGGCTTCGAGAAGACGCCCATCCGCTGGGACCAGATCCCCGGCGGCCAGCAGCACGACATCGCCGGGGACGAGGTCCTCACCTAGTACCGTAACCTCCTTCCCGTCGCGCAAGACCTGCTCCTTCAGCGCTACTGAAACCTTGAGCGCTTCGGCGGCCTGCTCGGCACGAAATTCCTGCACGGTATCGAGCGCCGCGCTCATCAGCACGATGGTCGAAATGATGATAAAGCTGGTCAGATCGCCGGTAAGCGCGGAGACCCCCGCTGCCACCAGCAGAATGATTACGAGCGGGTTGCGGAACCGACTGAGAAACTTGAGGGGCAGAGACAGACGGCGCCGCTCCTCCAGCGCATTGGGACCGTAACGCAATCTGCGCAAAGCGGCCTCGGACGTGGTAAGACCTTTCGCGTCGGTTCCAAGCTCCCGTTCGAGATCGGCGAGCGCGACCTGCCAAAATTTCCGCTCGGGCCTGCTATCGGATTTCATTGCAACCCCTCTAGGCCGTTATGGGGGCACCAACGGGAATTTTGTTCTCGTTAATCGACGGAGGTGCAAGGCCGATGGCGCGGATGAGCTGGTCGAGGGCGGTGCTGAGGCGCTGGTAGAGGCGGTCGAGCAGGGAGCGCTTGCGTGGAGGAAGGGCGCTATCGTCGGGTACAGGTTGGAGGAGACCGGCGGCGAGGGATGCGAAGGGAGAGGCGATGAGCGAGCAACCGCGGATCAGTCATCCGAAGGAGCCCCCCCTATCCACAGACATAGATGGGTTTGATTCGCTGGCCGAGCTCGCGTTGGATATGCGGTCGTCGTGGAATCACGCCACCGACCAGGTGTGGCGCCAATTGGATCTTGTGCTGTGGGAGCTCACGCACAACCCGTGGGCAATCCTGCAGACGGTCTCGCGGGAAAAACTCCAGCGTGTCTTAGCCGATCCCGCTTTCCGCAAAAACATCGACGATCTGGTGCAAGCGAGGCGAGATGCGGCGGAGGCGCCCGCGTGGTTTCAGCAAACCTACCCGCAATCGCCGCTGAGCTGTGTTGCGTATTTCAGTATGGAATTCATGCTGAGCGAAGCCTTGCCCATCTACTCGGGTGGGCTCGGCAACGTGGCCGGCGATCAGCTCAAGGCCGCCGGTGATCTGGGCGTGCCGGTCATCGGCGTGGGATTGCTCTACCAGCAAGGCTATTTCCGCCAGGTGATCGGCCAGGACGGAGCGCAAGAGGCCCTTTTCCCCTACAACGACCCCGGACAGCTGCCGATTGCGCCATTGCGCCAACCAAACGGGGAGTGGTTGCGGTTACAGCTCGACTTGCCTGGTTACCCGATGTTGGCTGCGCGCCTGGCAGGTTCAGGTTGGCAGACTGAAGCTCTATCTGCTGGACAGCAACGATGCGGCAAACTTTCCGCCGTACCGGGGGATTACCAGCGAGCTTTACGGCGGCGGGCCGTATCTGCGCCTGATGCAAGAGGTGGTACTGGGGATCGGCGGATGGCGGTTGCTCTCGGCGCTCGGCATCGAGCCGGAAGTCTGCCACCTGAATGAAGGGCATGCGGCGTTCGCCGTACTGGAACGCGCACGCAGCTTCATGCAAGCGACCGGGCAGTCCTTCGAAGTCGCCCTGGCGGTTACGCGAGCGGGCAATCTCTTCACCACCCACACCGCGGTGGCTGCCGGCTTTGACCGTTTCGCTCCGGCCCTCATCGAACGATACCTCGGCGGTTATGCCGGGCAGAAGCTTGGCATTAGCTTGAACGATTTGCTGGCGCTGGGCCGGCAGAACCCGAACGACCCGGCGGAAAACTTCAATATGGCGTATTTGGCGATCCGGGGAAGTGGGGCGGTGAATGGCGTGAATCGCCTGCATGGCCAGGTCAGCCGGCGCCTCTTCGAGCCGCTCTTTCCGGGTTGGCCGGCGGACGAAGTCCCCGTCGGGACACGTCACCAACGGTGTTCACATGCGGAGCTGGGACTCGGCAGCAGCCGACGAGCTTTGGACGGAGGCCTGCGGCAAGGATCGGTGGTTGGGGACGACGGAAGTCCTGGAGCACGACATTCGCCGCATCTCCGACTCCAGGCTCTGGCAGTTCCGCACCGCCGCCCGCACGGCATTCGTTGAATACGCTCGCGACCGATTGTCAAAGCAACTGGCGGCATCAGGCGCGACGCCCGAAGCGGTTGACGGTGCGAAGCATCTGTTTGATCCCAGCAATTTGACACTGGGCTTTGCACGCCGCTTTGTAACCTACAAAAGACCGAACCTGCTGCTGCATGACCCCGAGCGGCTGCTGCGCCTGTTGACCAATCCTCGACGACCGATGCAGCTCGTCATGGCCGGCAAGGCTCATCCGGCGGACCAGGCAGGCCAAGCGCTGATCCAGGAATGGACGCATTTCATCCGGCGGCCCGAGGCCCGCGCCTATGTGATATTTCTCGCTGACTACGACATGCTGCTGACCGAGCAGTTGGTGCAGGGAGTGGATATCTGGCTCAACACACCGCGACGCCCGTGGGAGGCATGCGGCACCAGCGGCATGAAGGTGCTCGTCAACGGCGGCATCAACCTGTCGGAATTGGACGGCTGGTGGGCGGAAGCATATGCGCCGGAAGTAGGTTGGGCGTTGGGGGATGGTCAGGAACATGATCGACGATCCGGCCTGGGACGCCGCCGATGCCGTGGCGCTCTACGACCTGCTCGAGCACGCGGTGATCCCCGAGTTCTATACCCGCGACGAGCGCGGCATTCCCGGCGCCTGGGTGGCGACGGATGCGGGAAAGCATGGCGCGTTTGACACCGCGCTTTTCCAGCAACCGCGCGGTGCGCGAATACACCGAGCAGCACTACCTCCCGGCGGCCGCTACCTACCGTGAGCGGGCTGGGAACGAGGGCGAAATCGGCGTGCAGGTCGTTAATTGGCGGCACACCCTCGACCAAAAATGGAGCGCCCTACGTTTCGGCGAAGTGAAGATTGAGACCGATGGCGCGCAGCATGTATTTGAGGTGCAGCTCTATCTCGATGACCTCGACCCCAAGGCGATGCGGGTAGAGCTCTACGCCGACGGCGTCAGGGGCGGTGCTCCCGTGCGACAGGAGATGAAGCGCGTTCGCGAACTGGCCAGCGCGTCGGGCGGCTATGTTTACAGGGCGGCTGTGTCCGCGACCCGCGCACCAGCGGACTATACAGCGCGAGTGATGCCGCACTGCGACGGTGTTGCGACGCCGCTCGAAGACGCACGAATCCTCTGGCAGCGATGACCCACAATGACGGAAGTGAACACCGGCATGTTTGTGACTATCGGCGGTGTGCTGCTCACCAACGGTCGCGTTTTCGCCCTTGGCAAAAAGGAGAATTGAATCGTGAAGACGAAAACCCTTTCTCCTGAACTGCTCCACAAGATGGATGCGTACTGGCGCGCCGCGAACTATCTGTCGGTTGGCCATATCTATCTTTTCGACAATCCGCTGCTGAAGCGGCCGCTGACCCTTGCGGATGTGAAGCACATGCTGCTGGGTCACTGGGGCACGACGCCCGGGCAGAACTTCATTTACGTGCATTTGAACCGGGTCATTAAAAAATACGACCTCGATATGATTTACGTCTCCGGCCCCGGGCATGGCGGCCCGGCCGTCGTTGGCAACACCTATCTCGAGGGTACGTACAGCGAGATCTATCCCAATATCAGCCAGGACGAGGCCGGGCTTCGGAAGCTCTTTATTCAGTTTTCGTTTCCCGGAGGAATCCCAAGCCACGCATCGCCGGAGTGCCCTGGCTCGATCCACGAGGGCGGCGAACTGGGCTATTCGCTTAGCCATTCGTTCGGGGCGGTGTTCGACAATCCCGATCTCGTCGCCGCCTGCGTCGTCGGCGACGGCGAGGCGGAGACGGGTCCGCTTGCCACTGCATGGCATTCGAACAAGTTCCTCGATCCGGTAACCGACGGCGCGGTGCTGCCGATCCTGCATCTCAACGGCTATAAGATTTCCAACCCAACTGTCCTCGCCCGCATCACTCGCGAGGAATTGGAACAGTTGCTGCGCGGCTACGGGTGGACGCCCTACTTCGTCGAGGGTCACGAGCCCGGGCCGATGCATGAGGCCATGGCCGCGACGCTCGATAGCGCGGTGGAGCAGATCAAAAAAATCCAGCAAGACGCCCGCGCCCATGGCAACGTCGGGCGTCCGCGCTGGCCGATGATCGTCCTCAATTCGCCCAAGGGCTGGACGGGGCCGAAGATGGTCGACGGCCTGCAGGTTGAAGGCACCTTTCGGTCGCATCAGGTGCCGCTCTCCGATCCGGCCACCCATCCCGAGCACCTGAAACTGTTGGAGAACTGGCTGAGGAGCTACCGGCCGGAGGAGCTCTTCGACGAGCAGGCCGCCTGAAGCCGGAACTGGCCGAACTCGCGCCCAAGGGCGAACGACGCATGGGTGCGAACCCCCACGCCAATGGCGGCATTCTGCTCCGCGACCTACGGATGCCGGATTTCCGCAATTACGCGGTCGACATACCTTCGCCGGGGGCGCTCGGCATTGGCGACACCCATGAGCTCGGGCGCTTCTTGCGCGACGTGGCGAAGCTGAACGGTGAGCAGCGGAATTTCCGGGTCTTTGGACCTGACGAGACGCTCTCCAACGGCCTGGAAGCCCTCTTTGAAGTGACCAAACGCCAATGGGACGCCGCGACGGAGCCTCCCTTTGTGAGCGCGCCGCTTCAACGGTCTCGGTGCCGGGCATCGGCGGACAGGTAATCCGCGTTCTAAGGCTGAAATGATTGTGATTTTTGGTCCATATGGCTTTAATCTACAAGCATTCCCACAAGATAGTTTACCGCGTCACAATTTCGCGGTATCAGAGAATGGCCGCCAACACGCGTTGGGGGAAGGCCGCCTGATTGTCACCGCTTTGAAGATCGCATCGCCGACGTCGGAGCTGTCACCGGCTCGACAAGCGTTGCGCGCCGCGATCGGTGATCTGACGCGTGTCGCACCGTAAGGGCGTTAGAACCGGTAAATGCCAGGGCTGCGCGCATCGTGAGCGGACCCGGATCGAGCGATCGCTGGCGGCCGGGGCCAGTCTGCGGGCCACGGCGAAGAAGTTCGCAATTTCCTATCATTCGTTGCGCCGGCATTGGCTCGGGCACGTCACCAAGGATCAGCGCGTTGCCTATTTAGCCGGTGCCGGGGTCTCGAAGGATCAACTAGAGGAGCTGGTTGCCGACACGTCGCTCTCGGTGCTCGACCATCTGCGGATCATTCGGGCCCGGCTCTATGTCGGGTTCGACGCCGTGTCGGACACGGACGACCGGATTAATCTCGATCGGCTGGCCGGACGGTTGCACGAGAATCTGGCGCTGGCCGCGAAATTGACCGGCGAATTGCAGCGCGGCCCGCTGCTCAATGTACAAAACAACGTGCTAATCAACCCGGATTACACGCGAGCGATCGCGTGTCTCGTCGCGGCGGTGAGCCCGTATCCGGAGGCGCGCGACGCCGTGGTCCGGGCGTTGCGCACATTGGACGCCGCGCCGTCGCAACCTACCTTGATCGGGGCTGCGGATGACTGAAGGCTTCGCCGCCGCGCTCGCCAGTGCCTTGGAAACGTCTTGGCCTGCCCAAGCGCGGCCGAATCAGCTACCGCCGCCTGGCAAATGGAACGTCTGGTTGCTGCTGGCCGGCCGCGGGTTCGGCAAGACGCGGACACTCGCTGAATGGGCCAATGACCAGGCCGTTTCTGGGCAGGCGTCGCGGCTGGCGATCGTCGCTGCGACGGCGGCCGATGCGCGAGACGTCCTGATCGAAGGTGAATCAGGGATCCTTGCGTGCGCCCCGGCTTGGGCGTCTCCGACTTACGAATCATCGCGCCGGCGAGTGACCTGGCCCAATGGGGCAATCGCGACGCTTTACAGCGCGGAAGAGCCGGATCGCCTGAGGGGCCTGCAGCACGACGCTGCCATTTGCGATGAGCTCGGCAGCTGGCCGCACGAGACGATGACGTGGGACATGCTGATGTTCGGGCTGCGGCTCGGTGTGCGTCCTCGCGCCGTCGTGGCGACGACACCCAGGCCCACCAAGCTGATCCGCCGGCTCATCGCCGATCCGAATTGCATCACGACGCGCGGATCGAGCTACGAAAACCGCGCGAACCTGGCCCCAGCATTCTTCGATTCGATCGTCCGCCGCTATGAGGGGACTAGGCTCGCCCGGCAAGAACTCGACGGCGAGGTGCTGGAGGACGTTGAGGGCGCGCTGTGGACCCGCGATCAGCTTGAGCAGTGCCGTCGCGAGCGAGCACCGGCTGAGCTCGTCAGGGTCGTGGTCGCGATCGACCCGGCGGCTACTTCCGGCGAGGACGCCGACGAGACCGGGATCATCGTCGCCGGCAAGGATGCGGCCGGACACGGTTACGTCATCGCCGACGTCTCGAGCCACTATGCGCCGACAGAGTGGGCCCGGATCGCAATTGCGGCGTACCGCGAACACCACGCCGACCGCATCGTGGCTGAAGTGAACAACGGTGGCGAGATGGTCGAAGCAACGTTGCGGGTCGTCGACCCGAACGTCAGTTACAGCGCGGTGCGGGCAACCCGCGGCAAAATCACCCGCGCTGAGCCTGTGTCGGCGCTTTACGAACAGGGCCGGGTCCACCACGTCGGGGTGTTTTCGCAGCTTGAAGATCAGATGTGCACGTTTGCGCCGGGATCCGCCGGCTCGCCCGATCGGCTCGACGCGCTGGTGTGGGCGATGACCGAGCTTTTGGTCGAGCCGATGCAGGGGTGGGGCGTCTACGAATATTACCGCCAGCAATCGGAGAAGCTGGCGGCCGCACAGGCGGCGAAGCGCGCACCAAAGCCGCTGCAATACGCGATCGGCTCGATGGAATGGGCTGCGGAGCAGGCCGAGCGAAATAGGGTGCCGTGATTTTGGCCGAGTTATGGAGACGAGGATGAACGACGGGTTGCCAGGCGCGGTGAGGAGCTGGAAAGGCGAGCGCGGCTTTCGGGGCTGCCGGCCGATCACCTGCCGGTCGGGCAGCGCGTCCGGGTCGGACCTAGAAACAGCCCCGGACGGTCACTTGCGGGTGCACCGGCTAGCATTGGCATGATGCGGCGGCGGCTGCCAAGCCGGCGGCGCTCGGAGACGATCGAAATCGAAGTAGCCGGGCTGCGCGGCGCGGCCATGGTCGGGTTCGATCCGGCAGGTCAGCCGGCTGAACTCTTCCTGTCCGGCGCAAAGGACGGCAGCGGGCTCGCCGCGATCATGGCTGATGCCTCGGTCATCATCTCAGTCGCCCTTCAGCACGGCATCCTCTCCGGCGAGCTGCGCAGCCCAGCGCCGGCCGGTAATAGCGGCAACGGTTCCGGCATCGGTGCCGGTGGTTCGAGCTTGCGAGGGATAGCCTTCAGCGGGTCGAGGCGCGTTGCAAATGGGAAGGGGTCATATTCGAGCGCGTGCTTGAGATGGGCGACGAGCGCCGTCTTCTCGTCATCGGTAAGGTCGAGCGTCATTATCCGGTCAATACACGGGTTTAGAGGCCATGAGTAGGGCGCCAGCCATCTACAGGTCGCATCCGCGAGAGCCCGGCTTCGGCCGGGCTTTTTTCATGTCTGCGGCGCGGCACAGCTATGTGTTTCTGCAACCCAAATCGCTACCCAATACCCGTGATTTAGCTGATTTAGTTCAGCGCTTTTGACCTTTTGTGTCTTCTATATATTTGATTTTAATGGTAATCACGGTAGGCGTCGAACTGTCGGACTTCCGCAGGCAAGACGGTTGCCGCTGGGTTTGCAGGCGTGGCTCGCGGCGATGGGATCGAAGGGGCGGGGCGGGCCGTGCCGCCCGCTCGATCTAACTATCGGTCCGGCGGAGAAGATGATCCCGGGAAGCGCACGTCGGCATTTTGGCGGGACATGAAATGCTCACGCAAATTACGGCAGCAATCTGCCGTTAAAGGCGTTGGCGAAGGCATTTGCCGCGATCGCGTCGGCGAAGGTCAGCACCACAATAAACGTTTCATCGGCCCCCTTGTTATACCTAAAGCTCGTCGGGCTGATCTTATTGTCATCCAGCCACATTCTCATGTTGTCCATAGCGTGTGATAGTTCATCAGGTGATACGCGAAGTTCAACGGACATGCGCGCGCCTCATACTTGTTACCGATATATCAACAACGAAACTCACGAAGAATTTGTTCCATAGTCGCAGTGTTTCAATCGATATGTCGATTTACCAATCAGACAAGTTTGGAATTTTCGTCTTACTAAAGTGAAAACTCTTATAGTATCCATCGGCTTCTTAGCCTCTTCATTTTACAGCGCCGCGCTCGCAAATCTCCGTCGCTCCGGGACCGAAGCCGTTCCCGTCTTTTGGGCGCGTTCATCACCGCCGCATAGTGGTCGGCCACCGGCCTCGACCTGAAGGCGGCGAGCAAGGCAGAATGTCGAATACGATGCTCGACCGCAAAACGAGCGCAATCGGCACCCGGAGGGACGGTATGCCAATCGATGCGGACACGGCCGAAGGGGTGCAGGTCGATCCCATCGGAACCAGTCGCCCACGAACAACTCTACTCGCTCGGCTATTCGCCCTCGTCTTGATGGCGATCCTGCCCGCGCTGGCCATCCAGGCCTACGACGAGATCGAACTCAAACGGTCGCGCGAGGCTGAGGTGCGCCAAGATGCGCTGAGGCTCGCCCAATTTGCCTCGGGCGAGCTCGATCGGATCATCGAAAACGGCCATGCTTTGGCTGTCGCCTTGGCCAATGTCCCCGCGGTGCGCAATCACGACACCGCCGCCTGCTCCGATTATGCCGCCCTCCTGACCAAGGACTTCCCGCAATATGTGGCAATGGGAGCCATCGAACTGAATGGGCATGTGTTTTGCTCGAGTTCGGCCAATTCCAGCTGGGGCCAGTGCGGCCGATCGTTGGTTTTTTAACGAGGCGATCCGAAGCGGAAAGTTCGTCATCGGGAATTACCTGATCGGGCGCCTCGTCAAAAAGCCGATCCTGCCGCTCGCCCTGCCGTTTTTGGGTCCGGATGGCCATATCGGCGGCGCGGTTTACATCTCTCTCGATATCGACTGGCTTGCTCGATATTTTCAAACCGATCGGCAGATCAATAAAGATGCGACGTTGGCAATCGCCGACCGCAACGGCGTGATTCTCGTTCGGCTCCCTGACAATGCCAAATATGTCGGGACCAAATTTGCCGAGATCTATCGACCTTTCATTTTCGCCAAGGAGCCGGGGACGGCGGAGATCGTCGGGGTCGACGGCATTCATCGGATCCTCGGCTATGCCCCAGTGCAGTCGTCACCTGCCATCGGGCTCTTTGTCGGCGTCGGTCTAACGACGGCGAAAGCCTTTGCCGCGGTGAACGACGCGTCGAGGTTCGGTTTCATCCTGATCGGCATTGGCCTCGCGGTCGGCCTGTTGGTGGCTTGGCTGGGCGGCCGCTTCTTCATTTCCCGGCCGATCGCCAAACTGGTGGAGGCGTCGGCGCAGTGGCGGCAGGGTAATTTTGCGGCGCGCAGCGATCTCGGGCGAGGCGGCTCGGAGATTGTCCAGCTCGGGCGTACCTTCGACGACATGGCAGCCGAGCTGCATCGCCGGCAGCAGGACAACACCAACCTGCTGGCAACACTCGAAAACCGGGTGGCTGAACGTACGCGGGTTCTCGAAGCGGCGCAGGCGGAGCTGAAAGAGGCTAATGCCGGTCTCGAAAGCCAAGCCCGTGACCTCGCGACCGCGAACAGCGACCTGCGCTCCGAGATGCAGCGGCGCGAGCAAGCCGAGGAGGTTCTGCGTCATCTGCAAAAGATCGAGGTTCTCGGGCAACTCACCGGCGGCATTGCTCACGATTTCAATAATTTACTTCAGGTCATCTTGGGCAGCCTCGACACCGCGCATCGTAGACTGATGCGCGGCGACAGCATCACCGCCGAGGACGGCTGGGAGCAGGTCCAGCCGGCGATCCGCAGCGCCGAGCGTGCGGCAGCGCTGACCCAGCAGCTTCTCGCTTTTGCCCGCCGCCAGCCCCTGTCACCACAGGCTCTGGACCTCAATCGCCTGGTCGCCGGCATGTCTGAGCTGCTGCGGCGGACCCTCGATGAAACGATCAAGATCGAGACGGTGCTCGCTGGTGGTCTCTGGCCGGTCTCGGCCGACAGCAACCAACTGGAAAGTGCGATTATTAACCTTGCGGTCAACGCACGCGACGCCATGCCGAGCGGCGGCAGGCTGACGATCGAGACAGCCAACACTTTCCTCGATGAAGCCTATGCCAGCTCGCACGAGGAGGTCGTCGCCGGCCAATTCGTGCTGCTGGCGATTACCGACGATGGCGCCGGCATGACCAGGGAGGTGCTGAGGCAGGCCTTCGACCCGTTTTTCACAACCAAAGAGGTTGGCCAGGGCACCGGGCTGGGCCTGTCCCAGGTCTATGGCTTCATCAAGCAATCCGGCGGCCACATCAAGGTCTACAGCGAACCGGGCCAGGGCACGACAGTCAAGATGTACCTGCCGCGGCTGGTGTCGGCGGCCTCGGCGGAAATCTCGGCTCAGTCGGGCGCCACCCCCAGCGGCAGCAAGGCCGAGCTGATCCTGGTGGTCGAGGACGAGGACGACGTTCGCGCCTCGACTGTTGGCATGCTCGAAGAACTCGGCTATGGCGTGCTCAAGGCGGCGGATGGCCCTGCCGCGTTGCGGCTACTAGCGGATCATCCGCAGACCCGGCTTCTGTTTACCGATGTCGGGCTGCCGGGCGGCCTTAACGGCAGGCAGCTCGCCGACACCGCGCGTGAAATGCGGCCCGACTTGCGGGTGCTGTACACAACCGGATATGCGCGCAACGCCATAGTTCATAACGGCACGCTCGATCCCGGTGTCGAGCTGATGGTCAAGCCGTTCACCTACGCCGCCTTGGCTGCCAAGATCCGCGCCATGCTGTAGCCTCACAGGCAAAACCCAGTGGCCTGCCAGGCCGCCATGGCGGGCAGCAGCGACCGACGCTGGCCGCCGAGTCTCTGGGGCGGTGTCTATTTAGAGGTCAGCTCGCTATTTTTGCGGCGACCGCTCGGGCTCGGACAGCAGAGGTCCAGTAGGGCATCCCACTAACTGATCCGCTTCCCGAGCCTGATAACCTCTCTTTGCCGAGCCGCGCTCCGCTCAATCTCATCGGCCGCATCAGCCAATTCGCTAGCCCAGAGGTACAACTGCTTAATAACTTCTCGCTCCGCCGAAATCTTCGCGCGCGTTCGACATCGTTTGGCGAGGTCACGCAAAGCTTGCGGATCCTGCATGGGTCTTCTCCCGAGAGAAGTTCCCGGTATGCGTCACCGCTTACCGACCCCCGATTGGAAAGAACGCGCGGTTATCTTATCAACAAGCCTTTTTCGGGCGGGTTCCGCACTCGAAATCTGCCTAATAAAGAGGCGGCGATCACCACTTGGCACTCGCTCGGGCCCAAATAAAGCTGGCCCGGGCGGACGATCCGGGTTTCGGGGTCGGCGATCATCTCGTTTTGACCGCCGAAGGCCGAGGCCGTCCGAAGCCCTCGTTTAGTGCGATGCATCGGTGGAGAAGCGCGGGGATATTTCGCACGCTGCAAGCGCATAACCTGCAACCCCGTATTACTCGGCTAACGCGACGGCAATGATGCGGGATGCGGACAAGGCGGCTCTAGCATTGCATCGGTTCGGGTTCGGCCCGAGCGCCGAGACGACTGCGCTAATCGCCTCCGACCCGCAGGGAGCGCTCGCGGTCGAACTCGACCGGCCGAATGCGGGGCAGATCGTTGATCCCGAGCTGTTGAGCAGCGACGCCGCGTTTCGCGCGGTGTTCGAATTCCGAGCCGCACGTGCGGCGCAGACGAAGCTCGCGCGGTCTCCCGGCGGGGCGGGTAATCCGGGTATGGAACCCGTGGGTGATAAGGCCGAGAAATCGACGTCCGGCGAGCCCGGCCAGGAACCGCTGCCACGACGGATTTTTCTCGCTGAGGCCAAGGCTCGGATCGACGCCGCGCGCGGGGCCGAGATCGGCTTCGTCGAGCGGCTCGTATGGTTCTGGTCGAACCATTTCTGCGTCAGCATCGACACGTCGGTTATGGCCGGAGGCTACGAGCGCGAGGCGATCCGCCCGTATGTGGTGGGCCGGTTCGTGGACATGCTGCTCGCCGCGGAGAGCCATCCGGCGATGCTGATCTATCTGAACGACGCCCAGTCGATCGGCCCCAACTCGGTCGCCGGCATCAATCGCGGCAAGGGCCTCAATGAGAATTTCGCGCGCGAGATCTTGGAGTTGCACACCCTCGGCGTGCGCACCGGCTACACCCAAGCCGACGTGATCAGTTTCGCCAAGGCGCTGACCGGATGGACCCTCCGCCCACCCGTCAGCGACCCCGACATCGGCGGACAGTTTGTGTACATCCCCCGCGCGCACGAGCCAGGCGCAGAGATGGTGCTCGGCAAGACCTACCCCGACAACGGCGTCGCGCAAGGGCGTGCGGTGCTTGCCGACTTGACGCGCCATCCCGCTACGGCGACGCACATCGCGACAAAGCTGGCCATCCATTTCGTGGCGACGACCCGCCGGCGGGACTGATCGACCGCCTCGCACGATGCTTTCGCGATACCGACGGCGATCTCAAAGAAGTCGCGAAGGCGCTGATCGCGGCCCCCGACGCCTGGATGCCGCAGCGGGCCAAGTTGAAGCGCCCGGGCGAATGGCTGGTCGCGGCGTTACGCGCCACCGGGCAAGCAAGCGACATTCGCCGCTTCGTCGGGGCTGAGGCGCTGCTCGGGGAGCCGCTGTGGCGACCGCCCGCTCCCAAAGGCTTTCCCGACGACAATGCTTCGTGGCTCGACGGCTTGGCGGAACGGCTCGAGATCGCCAACACGTTTGCCCAGCGGCTCGGGCCATCAATCGATCCCGCGGCGGTCATGGATGCGGCGCTCGGTCCGCTTGCCTCGGTCGAGACGCGCCAGGCGATTGCACGCGCCGAAAGCCGGCCGCAGGCGCTGACCTTCGCACTGATGGCTCCCGAATTCCTCCGCCGGTGATCTGACGATGCCGCCTTTCCTTGCTCCAAGCCGTCGCTCGCTGCTGCTTGGCTCCGGTGTTCTATTCGCCTCGGCCCAGTTCCCGCGCCTCGCGCGTTCGCAAGGCCGCGACCCGCGGTTGCTAACGATCGTGTTGCGCGGTGCGCTCGATGGCCTTGCCATTGTAGCGCCGGTGGGCGATCCGCAATGGCGCGATTTGCGCGGCGCGGATGCCCTTATTTTGGACGGTCCGTCGCCGGGTTTGCGGCTCGACGGTCTGTTCGCGCTGAACCCGGCGATGCCAAGCCTGTATGAGTTCTATCGTCACGGGAACGCAACAATCGTGCATGCGGTGGCGTCGCCCTATCGCGACCGCTCGCATTTCGATGGGCAGGACGTATTGCAGACCGGGGCCACCAAGCCGGGGGCGCTAGATACCGGCTGGCTCAACCGCGCTCTCGTGTCGTTGGAGCCGGAGAGATCGGCCGATCCACACTCGAGCCAGGCCTTGGCGATCGGACCGGTAACGCCGCTGGTCATGCGTGGTCCCGCGCCGGTGCTGTCGTGGGAGCCGCCGCGGCTGCCACCGGTCAGCGACGAGACAACGTTGCGGCTACTGGATCTCTATCGCCACACCGACCCGGTCTTCGCCCGGGCGCTCGAGGAGCGGATCGGTATCGCCGCGATTGCACATGCCGGCGGCATCGACCAGGCGCCACCGAATGGCAGCCCCGTCGTCCAGCCGGGCGGTATTGCCGGGGTGCGCGCCTATTTCGCCGAGGCCGCCGGCACGGCGGCGAAGTTCCTCGCCCGGACGGACGGGCCGCGCGTCGGCGCGCTCGTCTTCGACGGCTGGGACACCCATGTCAACGAAGGCCCGGTCAAGGGCCGGCTCACCAATTTGTTGGCCGCGCTCGACGACGCGATGGCGGCGATTGCGGCCAATATGGGCGACGCTTGGCGCGAAACGGTCGTTGTCGCGATTACCGAGTTCGGTCGCACGGCGCACATGAACGGCGATGGCGGCACCGACCACGGGACCGCGACGGTCGCCCTGCTCGCCGGCGGCGCGCTAAAGGGCGGCCGCGTCGTCGCCGATTGGCCGGGCCTCAGAGACGCCGATCTCTACCAGCGCCGTGATCTGAAGCCGACGACCGATTTGCGCGCCGTACTGAAGGGGCTTCTCAAGGACCACCTCGGCGTCAGCGAGCCCGCCCTTGCCACCCAGGTGTTCCCCGACAGCGGCGGCGTACCGCCAATGCCGGGGCTCGTTGCCTGACCGCCTTTTGCACGACCCCGGGTTTTTTCGAGGTTCGCCTTAAGCCTCCCGGAAACGGAGAGAACCCCCGTCGCGCCGACGAGGGTACTTCAGGAAACCGGGGAAAGCGCGCTCCCCCTGCTCAGCGGCCTCAGCCACCCGGTGCCGGACCGTAAGGCTGCGCGGGCACGTATGCCGGGGGAGGCGGCGCAGTGGGCGGCGGGGGCGGAGGAGGCGGCGCATAAGCCTGCGCGGGTGGCGGAGGCGGCGTTGTCGAGGCGAGTCCGCCGGCAGCGCCTACGCCGCCGCCAATCGCCGCCCCGACCGCGGCACCGGGGGCGCAGCCGATGGGTATCGTTGCCACACATCCAATAGCAGCGCCGGTTGCAGCTCCTCCCAGGCCGCCAGTAGTCGTATTCGCTACCGGATTGGGACTGCACGCGGCAAGGCTCGAAAGGCCCGAAACGAGCACGAGCGCACCAATCACTTTCATCACTTACCTCCTATAAGGTTTAATGGCTGTCGTCGGCAGGGCTCGACCTGCGACCCGAGGTCGATCAGGAGCCCGCAAGATAGGCATCCTGATCGCTAACGATCTGGCATCTCTACCGTTTGGCGATTGCGCCTATGTGGTGCAAACACGCCTTTGATGATTTAGATCCCAGCGCGCCAGCCGGTGCTAAGATGCGTCTTGGCAAGAGGGTCGGAAATTGAGCGAACCCGCAGCAGAGGAAACGCCGGATTGGCGCGACGAAATCTTCGCGGCACTGAAGACGGTGGAGATCCGGCAAGTAGGCTATGTGCCTGATGCCGGACATGCGCGGCTGATCGAGCTGTGCCGCGATGACCGCGACATCCGCGCGGTGCCGCTGACCACCGAGGAAGAAGGCGTGGCACTGGCTGCCGGCGCCTGGCTCGGCGGCCAGCGCGCGGCGTTGCTGATGCAGTCAAGCGGCGTCGGCAATTGCGTCAATATGCTGTCACTGACCAAGAACTGCCGGTTTCCGCTGGTCATGCTGGTGACGATGCGCGGCGAATGGGCTGAGTTCAACCCGTGGCAGGTGCCGATGGGGACCAAAACCCAGGCAGCGCTAGAGCTGATGGATGTGCTGGTTTATCGGGTCGAGCGGACCGAAGACGCTGCCGAGACCGTCGCCGCGGCGCTCGACATTGCCTACAACGGCGATCTTGCGACCGCGGTGCTGCTGTCGCAGAGACTGATCGGCGCTAAACGGTGGGTCAAATGATCGGCAACGACCGCCGCCTCGACCGCCGCGCCGCGATCCGCGCCTTGCTCGAAGGGCGCGGCGACCTGCTGCTGGTGACCGGGCTCGGCTCGACCAGCTGGGACGCCGCCTCGGTCGGTGACGACTCGCATAATTTCTATCTGTGGGGAGCGATGGGAGCGGCCGCGATGGTCGGCCTCGGTCTCGCGCTAGCGCAGCCGGACCGTCGCATCCTCGTGGTCACCGGCGACGGCGAAATGCTGATGGGGATGGGGGCGCTTGCGACAATAGGCGTGCAGCGCCCGCCGAACCTTTCGATCGCGGTCTTCGACAACGGCCGTTACGGCGAGACCGGAATGCAGACAAGCCACACGGATATGGCAGTCGAACTGATCGGCGTCGCCCGTGCGTGCGGCATCAAGGAAACCTTTGACATCAGCGACGAGTTGGGGCTGCGCGACTTCGCCGTCCGAATCAAAAAGGCTGCGACGACCCTATTCGCCCGGGTCGCGATCCGCGCCGACGAGCCGCCCCGTATTCTGCCGCCGCGTGACGGCGTCTTTCTGAAGAACCGTTTTCGCCAGGCTGTCGGCCTGCCTTGATGCCGAGGTCAGCGAGCAGCTTTGCGACCGCTAGGTGGCGAGATAGCCGCCGTCGACCCAGAGCTCGGCGCCGGTGATGTAAGAGGCTTCGTCCGAGGCGAGAAAGAGGACGGCGTTGGCGACCTCCTCGACCCGCCCGGCGCGGCCCATCGGCACCTGCCGCAGCATTTTCGCACGAACCTCGGGGTCGGCGGTGCGCCCTGACGAGCGCATCGGCGGCATCAACCCCGGATGCACCGAATTAACCCGGATGTTATCGGCGCCGTGCTGCACCGCCGCTGCCTTGGTCAGGGTACGGACCGCGCCCTTTGAGGCGTTGTAGGCGACATGGACGCCGTGCTGGCCGGTGATGCCGGAGATCGACGAGATGTTGACGATCGAGCCGCCGCCCTGCGCCTTCATCAAGGGAATCGCGAATTTCATGCCGAGAAAGACGCCGCGCGCGTTGACCGCCATCAGCCGATCCCAGGCCGCGGTGTCGAACAAATCCGCGACCGCGCTGCCGCTCAAGCCGGCGTCGTTGACCAGAATGTCGAGCTTGCCGTATTCGGCGAGGGTTGCGTCGACCGTCGCCTTCCATCCCGCTTCGCTGCTGACGTCGAGCCGGCGGAACATCGCCGCACCGTTGGCTTTGGTGATGTCGGCGACGACCCGCTTGCCTTCGTCTTCGAGCATATCGGCGACGACGACCTTGGAGCCCTCACCGGCGAAGATGCGGGCCATGCTGGCGCCCATGCCTGACGCGGCCCCGGTGATCAGCGCGACCTTGCCCTCGAGTCTCATCGGCCTTCCTCCCAGCATCACCTTAGGCGACGCCGATTGCGGCGCCGAGGGTTTCGCCAATGGCGCGGTGGAGCACGAGATCAGCGATGCCGTCGAGCCCGGTCGGCTCGCGATTGACGATGACCAGCGCAGCGCCGTTGCGTTGTGCCAGCTCCGGGAAAGCGGCGGCGGGATAGACCACCAGCGAGGAGCCGGCGACGATGAACAGATCGGCGGCCAGGGTTTCGCTCTGCGCGCGCTGCATCGCCGCGGGCGGCATCGCTTGGCCGAACGAGATCGTCGCGGTCTTGACGAAGCCGCCACAGGCGTCGCAAAGCGGGATGGCCTCGTCGCGCTCGAATGCAATGCGCAGCGCTTCCAGCTCATATCGCTGCGCGCAGTCGAGGCAATGCGCGTAGGTGGTGTTGCCGTGAAGTTCGATGACTCGGTCATCGGCAATGCCCGAGGCCTGGTGCAGCCCGTCGATGTTCTGGGTAATGACCGCGGCAGCCGTGCCGCGGCGGACCAGCTCGGCGACCGCGCGATGGCCGCGGTTCGGCTCCGCGGCGCGAAATGTCTCCTCCATCGCAAAGCGCCGCCGCCAGGTCTCACGGCGCGCCTCCTCGGAGTCGAGAAAATCCGCGAAGTCGATCGGCGCCATTTTCGTCCAGATGCCGCCGGGGCTGCGGAAGTCGGGAATGCCCGATTCGGTGCTGATGCCGGCGCCGGTAAAGACGACGGCGCGGCGCGCTTCGTCGATCATCCGGGCGAGTTCGGCAATGGCGGGGTCATCGGGCATGGCGTGATTGTGGCAAATGCGCCGAGGCGCGCCAAGTTCCTTCGCCGGGCAATCGCGGGCGTGAACCGCCCGGCCCGCTCCAAGCGGCACTCGTGAGCTGTCTCACCGCGGCGGAGCGGGGGCGAAGCCCTGGATCGTCCAGATCAACAGAGCCGGGTCGTGTTGCACAGACTAACCCCGAATGCAGCGTGGCCAAAGAGACGGGCACGCCATGCGTTCAGGGCTGGGCTTTTTGCCAGCTCGGGTCGGGATCGAAGGTATTAATGGCCGGGGCGATCTCGGCGGTCTGCGGCCCGAGGTTCTTCTGGTAGACTGTCCCCTGGTGATTGACGATAAACGTCATCACGCCGGAATCGCCGTAGCGCGCCGGCCAGGCGACGAGGGCGAAGCCGCCGATCATCCGGCCGTTGACGATGTAATCGGCGGCGCCACCGGACGCGCTTGGGCCTTGGCTGGTCAGCACCTTGAAGAAATAGCCGTGATAGGGCCTCGGCCCTTCCCCTTTCGCGCCCCGGCGATAACCCGCGGCGCGCGCCGAAGCCACCAGCGGGCCCAACGGGCTCGGCGGCTCACCCTCTGCCGTCGGCCAGTAAAGACCGTCCCTTTTGCGGGGAGTGCTGAGGATGTGCTGGGCGTATTCCGCGGTGCCACTCTGCTGCCGCTGCAGATCGGCGTAATCGCGCTGGGCGTCGACATAGGCGAGCATGGTCTGGATCGTCGACAGCTCGTTTTCGCCGACGCGGCGATCAAGTATCTCCTCGCGTCCCGCCGCGGTGTCGAACCGCCAATGATCGTCGACTTTCTTCAGCGGGATCGGAAATGGCCAGTCATCTTTGCCAATGACCAGGCTGAGGGTATCGCCCGATCCGTCAAAATGGTGCCGCTCATCGGCGGCGGCGACGAAGCGTTCCCGCGCATTTTTGTCCGCGACTGGGTCGCCCGAATGGAGGATCGGCTCGATCCCGGGCCCAAAAATCTTGGCCACTGCAGGAAGATTGTTGCCTTTCAAGGCGTCGATCAGCGCCTTGAGCGCCTCTTCCGGAGACGAAAAAATCGTTTGCCGGACAGGCGTCAAAGCGGTGGGCGCGGCCAGAGCCGGTCGCTCAAGCCCGGTCGCAAGGCAAAGGGCTAAAAGCAATCCCATGGGAGCGACGAGCACCCGAGGGGCGAACCGTGAGGGATTCATGCGGCGCCTCCTCGGCTCGGGGTGACTTCAGCGTCGGCCATGGAACCCGCCCCCAGCGGCGCGGGCCCCGCCGCCGCCGGCCCGTTGAACGCCGCCGCCCTGGGCCCGTCCCGTGATCTGCTGGCGGCTTGCGGCGCCACGCTGTGAAGAGGCACGGGCCTGGGCTCCGTTGCCGGGATTGAAGGCCGAGCGCTGAGCGGCGCCCGCTCCGGCGCTGCCGGCGCCGCGCGACGCGGCGATATTGGGGTGTTGCGCCAGAGCCTGACGGCCTGTCTGGGCTCCGGGACGCGCCGCAGGGCCTTGCCCGCCGGGGTGCGCCGACGCCACCCGGTTTTGCGCTGCGGGGGGTGCCGCCGCCACACGGTTTTGCGCCGCGGGGCGCGCGGCCCCCACACGGTTTTGTGCTGCGGAGCGAGCAGCCGCCACGCGAGTTTGTGCAGCGGGGCGTGCCGCTGCGGCGTTTGCCAAGCCCCCGGTGCGGCCCGCGGCGGCGCCCGCACCCCGTCCCGCGTACCCGCGATAATTCTGACGGGCGGCGGCTCCGGTCGTCGCCCGGCCATAACGCTGGCTGGTCGCTGTGTCGCGATAAGCGACGCCTTGGCGGTGCACCGCGTTGTGCTGCCACGTGTTGCCGGAAACCACGTTGCGATTGAGGTTGATGCGGTTGAATTGGTTCGAGTTGATCGTGACGTTGCCGCCGCCCCAATTGGGACGCCCCCAGCCCCACAGCGAGCTGACGACAGCGACCCCGGCGCCAAAGGCAAGACCGGTCGCAAGGCCGGCGGCCATGCCGTAACCAACCGGCGGCGGAAAGGCATATGGCTGATAAGCCGGATACGGCCAGGCGCCATACGCCGTGGCGGGATCATAGTAGGGCACATAGACTTGCTGCGGATCGGTAGGCTCGATTGCAATGATCGGTCCCTCGGTGACGAGCGCCATCGATGCCGGCGCGCTGCTCGGTGGCGCTGCGGGGGCTTGGACCGTCACTGTTTGCTGCGGGGTCGATTTCAGGGTTCCCGCGGCTTGCGCCTTGCGTCGCAGGCGTTGCACCGAGGCAAGGCAATCCTGCTCCTGGCCGAGAAAGGCGTCACCGAGCTGTTGCGTCCAGTCGAGCTGGTCAGACATCATCTTGAGGACGTTGGGGAACGGCACCAACGATTTGACGCTGGCGTCCCAGCTTTGCCCGTCTAGGGCTTTTGGCAGGGCATCGCCCGTCAGCGCCGCATTCTTCGGGTCCGCGACCCATCGCTCCGCCATGACAATCTCGAGCGGGTAGGTGGCTGCGGTCAGGATTTGGGCGATCAGCTCATCGGGATAGAGCGCGATCGGCGCGAGAAGCTGGTCGAGCTGTTCCGGTTTGAACGCCGGCGGATTCGCCGGTTCCGGTAGCTGCGCCGCAGCCGGCTGCTGTGGCACCGCGGGCTGCTGCGCCGTCGCCTGAGCCAACACCAGGTGAAGGGCGATAGCTACCGCGGCAAAAATTCGCAATGCGAAATGCACGATATCCCCCCTCAGGGCTCGGTCGCCCGACGGCAGATTATCTCTTCCTGGCAGTCGGTCGGCACAGTGTGCCTAATCACGACGGATGCAGCGAAAGCCGACATGACTTGTCGATGTGTCGACCGGTTCCGCGTGGCGCGCGGCGGGGCGATAGCGGCGGCAGTAATTGGGTGCGCACAGATGCGAGCCGCCCTTTAGCACCTTGCGTGGGATCTTGATCTCGGGCTGGCGGGGGTCGTAGCTCGCGGCTTCGGGGCCGCCACGCGGGTTCTCCGTAATACAGCAGGCCTTTGGCGCCTCGGCCGGATGCTTTGGCGAATACCAGTCGGCGGTCCATTCCCAAACATTGCCGATCATGTCGTAAAGGCCGTATCCGTTCGCCGGGAAGGCAGTAACCGGCGAGGTGCGCGCGAACCCGTCCTGCGCCAGGTTCTGGCGCGGGAACTCCCCCTGCCAGGTGTTGGCCATATGCTTGCCGGCGGGGGTGAATTCGTTGCCCCAGGCGAACTCGGCGCCGTCAAGCCCGCCGCGCGAGGCGAATTCCCATTCTGCTTCGGTCGGGAGGTCCTTCCCCGCCCAGCGGGCATAAGCGAGCGCATCGCCATAGGTGACGTGGACGACCGGATGGTTGTCGAGCCCATTGCTATTGCTCTTTGGGCCATAGGGATGACGCCAGTCGGCTCCCTTCAGAAAGGTCCACCACTGGCTCCAATCGCGCAGATCGACCGGGTGTGTGGGCGGTGTGAACACCAGCGAGCCGGCATAAATCATGTGCGGCGATGCACCTGGATAATCCTTGGGGTCGGGTGGGATTTCCGCAAAGGTGACGTGGCCGGTCGCCCGGGCGAACTCCTTGAATTGGCGGTTGGTAACGGGGTGCCGGTCGATCCGGAACGCATCGACGCAGACCTGGTGGGCCGGCGCTTCTTCCGGATAATGCTTGTCCGACCCCATATGGAACGTGCCGCCTGGCACCAGGATCATGTCGTCGGCGTCCATCGCCATCGTCTCGGCGTCCCTGACCATTGTGCGAGCGAAGCAAGGTGCAGCGTCCAGGCCAAGCAATCCTGAGCCGGCCGACCGAATCAAGTCAATCGAGTGCCGCTGGAAAGTGAACCTGGGGTGCCGATAACCGCCCCGGCATGCAATGCTCAGCGCATGGCTCGCACCGCCTATCTCGCCGCCGAGGGGTATGTCGACGAGCTCGCCCACGAGCTGGGCGCGGTCGAGCGCGTGCATGGCCGGCTGCTGATCGCGGCGGGGCCGCCGCGGCCGGCGGCGTGGGCCGCCAATGTGTGGCTCGACCCGCAGGAGATCGTGATCGCCTCGATCTCCGATGCGGCGGCGAAATTGCGCGCGATCCAGCGCAATTGGGCGGTTTATGCGCCGGTTCTGCACCGCCGCGCGATGCTGATCCAGGAACAATTGCCGAAGGTTTCGGCCAAGCCGCTGGTTTTCGGGACGCCGGCGCCGACGGCGCCGCTCGGCTCGTGGACCCTGCTCGATGCCGGAACGGTGCTGGCGTCGCCGCGTTGCACGAGCCCGTTTCCCAACGGCGAGGTTCGCTTTGTCGAGGACCATGCCGGGCCGCCGAGCCGCGCCTATCTCAAATTGTGGGAGGCGCTGACCCTGATCGGCCAGCGGCCGGGGCCGGGGGAGATTTGTCTCGATCTCGGCAGCAGCCCCGGCGGCTGGAGCTGGGCGTTGCAGCAGATGGGGGCGCAGGTGATCAGCGTCGACAAGGCGCCGCTCGCGCCCGAGATCGCGCGTCTGCCCGGGATCGAGCACCGGCTCGACAGCGCCTTTGCCCTCGACCCGCACGCGGTCGGTCCGGTCGACTGGCTGTTTTCGGATGTCGTGTGCTATCCGGCGCGGCTGCTGGCATTGGTCGAGCGCTGGCTCGCCGCCGGGACCTGCCGGCGTTTTGTCTGCACGATCAAATTCCAGGGCGAGACCGACCACGAGATCGCCCGCCGCTTTGCCGCCATCCCGGGCTCGCAGCTGCGCCACCTGTTTCACAACAAGCACGAGTTGACCTGGAGCAAAATCGGCTAGGATGCGGAAGCGTCGAACGGGGGGGACGAGATGGATCTGGGGTTGAGGGGAAAGAAGGCGCTGGTGACCGGCGCTTCGAAGGGGATCGGGCGGGCCTGCGCCGAGGTATTGGCCGAGGAGGGGTGCGATGTGGTGCTGGTGTCGCGCACCGCGGCCGATCTCGAAGCGGCGCGGGCGGGGATCACCGCCAAGCACAATGTCGCGGTGCGGGTGTTTCCGCTCGATCTGTCGGACAGCCGCAATGTCGACAAGCTCGCGGCCGAATGCGCCGACACCGAAATCCTGGTCAACAACGCCGGCGCCATTCCCGGCGGCAACTTCGACGCGATCGACGAGGCGCGCTGGCGCGAGGCCTGGGATCTGAAGGTGTTCGGCTACATCAACATGACCCGGCGCTTTTATGCGCTGATGCGCGAGCGCAAGCAGGGGGTCATCGTCAACATCCTGGGCGCGGCCGGCGAGAACCCCGATTTCGACTATATCGCGGGCTCGTCGGGCAATGCCTCGTTGATGGCGTTCACCCGGGCGATGGGCGGCACCGCGCCGCGCGACGGGCTGCGCGTCCTCGGCATCAACCCCGGCCCGGTCATGACCGAGCGGCTTGCTCACCCTGATGCGCACCCGCGCCCAGGACCGCTTCGGCGACGCCGAGCGCTGGACCGAGTTGATGAAGCCCCTCGCCTTTGGCCGCGCCGCCAAGCCCGAGGAGATCGCCTGGATGGCCGCCTTCCTCGCCTCCGACCGTTCCGCCTACACCACCGGCTCGATCATCACCATCGACGGCGGCGGCTCCAGCCGGCGGAGCGCGTTGTAGGACGATCCCCGCCACCGCCCAAGCCGTGCGAGACATGCGATGCCGTTCACCAACACGAACGCGGCGGCCTACGGGCTTCTGGCCATGCATGCGATGGACATGTACCGCGCCGCAGCCGTACTCGCTGACGCCGGCTCCGGCGGCGGGCCTGACGGCGGCCGGATGGCAGGTCGTCGCCTATGTCACCGGCACGGACACGGTACTGCCTCGGGGCCTCGCTGGACCGATGCAGATGGCCGCGACGATCAATCTGTTATGGATTTGCGGCGAGGAATGCTGTCGGCGAGTTGGTTGTCGTTATCCGCGGCACGGACGGGTTCGTCGAATGGATCGAGGATGCGGAATTTGCCCCGATCCCCTACAGGCCGGCGACTGCGCTGCCGGCGGGAACTCCCCCGATAACGGTCGAGCAGGGTTTCTGGGGAGTTTACTGCGAGTCTGCAGCTGATCGACCCGACTGGGGCCGTGCTCGGCACCCTCGCTCCGGCGGTCGTCGCACTCGCCGGCGCGGTCGGCCCGCTGACGGTCGTGGGGCACAGCCTCGGTGCGCCGTTGGCTACCTATCTGACCCTCGATCTGGCCCGTGCGGCGCTTGGTGCGCGGGTCTCCGCCTGCCTCTTTGCGTCGCCGCACCCCGGCGATCAGGCGTTCGTTACGCTGTTCGACCAGACGATCGCCGACTATCGCCTGTTCAACTATATCCTGGACATCGTACCGCGCGTCCCGCCGGGCCTCGGCTATGCGGCGCTTCCGCGACGGACCGTGATCCGACCTTCGACCGCGGAGGCGGCGATCCGTTTCGACATCGGCTGCAACCACCATGTCATCTGCTATTGCGCGATGCTCGATTACGAGGAGACGATTAACGCGACGACCCCGGTGCCGCCAGGCGAGGAGGGCAGCAAGGCCTGCATCCTCGGCCCGGAAACGGGCGAAAGCACCATCGCGAAGGAGATCGTCGGCTTCCTCGCCGGGGTGGTGCCGGTCTAAACGGCTGTAGGTGAGGAGCCGCTTCACCCGCCTTCAGTTTTCGGCCGCGCCGCCAAGCCCGAGGAAATCGGCTGGCAATATTCGCTTTCCCGGAGGTTTCAACCCGCCCTCAACATTCGTGCGGCATCGACCGCGGCGTAGCTCAGGATGCCGTCGGCGCCGGCGCGTTTGAAGGCGATCAGGCTTTCCATGATCGCGCGGTCGCCGTCGAGCCAACCGTTTTGTGCCGCGGCGTGCAGCATCGCGTATTCGCCGCGACACTTGATAGGCGTAGGTCGGCACGCGGAACGCCTCTTTGACCCGGCGAACCATGTCGAGATAGGGCATACCGGGTTTGACCATGACCATGTCGGCGCCCTCCTGCAGGTCGAGCGCCACCTCACGCAGGGCTTCGTCGCCATTGGCCGGATCCATCTGGTAGGTGCGCTTGTCGGCGCTGCCGAGTGCTGTCTTCGAGCCGATCGCGTCGCGGAACGGCCCGTAAAAGGCCGAGGCGTATTTCGCAGCATAGGACATGATCCGGACATGGGCGAACCCGGCCTCGTCGAGTGCCGCGCGCACCGCGCCGACCCGTCCGTCCATCATGTCCGAGGGGGCGATGATGTCGCAGCCGGCCTCGGCCTGCACCACCGCCTGGCGGCGCAGCAGCGCCACGGTCTCGTCATTCTCGACATAGCCGTTGCGGATCACCCCGTCATGACCGTGCGAGGTAAACGGGTCGAGCGCCACGTCGCACAACACGCCGAGATCGGGCAGCGCTTTCTTCAACGCGGTCACCGCGCGGCAGACCAGATTGCCCGGGTTGAGCGCCTCGCTACCTTCTTCATCCTTGAGCGAGGAGGGCACCGCCGGGAACACCGCGATCGTCGGAATGCCGAGCGCGGCCGCCTCGCCCGCGGCGTCGACCAATGCCGGGATCGGCAGGCGGAAGACGCCGGGCATCGAGGCGATCGGCTGCTTGTGGCGCTCATCATGGACGAAAACCGGCCAGATCAGATCGCCTGAGGTCAGCACATTCTCGGCAACGAGCTTGCGGGACCAGGCGTCGCGGCGATTGCGGCGCAGCCGGAGGCGAGGGTAGGGGGCGAGCGGCGGTAGAAACTCGGTCACGGGTCACCCCGAGGAAAGAACAGCGAATGCCGGCAAAATAGGCGTGGGCGCGAGGCGATACAACCGCGCTCGGGCCGCTGCCGGCAAACGGGCAATAGGGGTCGTAAAGCTGAATGGGTGCACGGATTCCGCCATCAGCGCATTCCGCAATGACCGGATCTCGGGCATGCTGTTGCAATGCCGGACGATCGCCGCCACCGGGTCCTCTAATGAGGTCGAGCGAGATGGATAATTCCAAGAAGACAGGTTTTGACGACCGATTGAACGCCGCCGCCAACGCGAAGAAGGCGCAACTGGAGAAGTTTCGCGCGAGATCCCGCGCAAACGATCCCGCATCCGCCGAACGACAGGCCGCCCGACAGGCGGTTAGCGTCGCGCGCGATGCGCGCACTGCCGAGCGCAACGCTGCCCGGCTGGCCGGCGTTGCCCGTGAGGCCGACGAGAAGGCCGCCCGCGACGCCGCTGTGGAAGCCGAGCTGGCTGCGCACGATGCCGAAATCGCCCGGCAGGCGGCCGATGACGCCACCCTTGAAGCCGAACGCAAGGCCGCCCGCGACGCCCGCTATGCCGCCCGCAAGGCCCGCCCGCGAAAATGACAGCGCGCCTGCGAGCCGAGGTCGCGGCAGATCCAACACTCGATGGTCGAGGCTGTGTGAAAACGCCTAATCTGGTATTCTCTCTGGGGGTTCGGGGGGACCGGGATGAAGCGTTTTGTTGAGGGCCAAGGCCGGCGCCAGCTGATCTTGCTGCCGGATTGCTTGGACGACTACGTCGGGGAAGATAACCCTGTCCGCATCGTCGATGTCTTCATTGATGAATTGGATTTGGCGGTGCTGGGCTTTGCCGGCGTTATACCGGAAGCGACCGGCCGTCCCTCGTACCATCCCGTGACGCTGCTGAAGATTTATCTCTACGGTTATTTGAACCGGGTTCAGTCGAGCCGGCGGCTCGAACGCGAAACGCAGCGCAATATCGAGCTGATGTGGCTGACCGGGCGGCTGATGCCCGACTTCAAGACGATCGCCGACTTCCGCCGGGACAATGGCGAGGCGATCCGGGCGGTGTGTTCCCAGTTTGTGATGTTGTGCCGCCAGCTGGGCCTGTTCACCCGCGCCGTTGTTGCGATCGACGGCAGCAAGTTCAAAGCGGTCAACAATCGCGACAAGAACTTCACGGTGGCCAAGGTCGGCAAGCGCATCGAGCAGGTCGACGCCGGCATCGCGCGTTACCTGGCGGCACTGGACCGGGCCGACCGCGACGAGAGCGATGTCGCTGAAGTCAAGTCGGTCCGCCTGAAGGAGAAGATCGCCGGCTTGCGTCGACAGATGCAGTCCTTGAAGAAGATGGAGCAGACGGTTCGGGACGCGCCCGACCAGCAGGTCTCGCTGACCGATCCGGATGCGCGGTCCATGGCCACCAGCGGGCGCGGAACCGGCGTGGTCGGCTACAATGTGCAGATCGCCGTCGACGCCGAGCACCATCTAATTGTGGCCCACGAGGTGATCAACCAGGGGCACGACCGCAGCCAGCTCGCACCCATGGCGCTCAAGGCGCAGCAGGCCACGGGCTGCGAGCAGGTCACCGCCCTGGCCGACCGCGGCTACTTCAGCGGCGACCAGGTTCTGTCGTGCGAAGGCACCGGCGTCGCACCTATCGTACCCAAGACCCTGACGTCAAGCGGGACCAAGCGCGGCCTTTTTGCCCGGCAGGACTTCATCTACGACGCCGAGCACGACCACTACACCTGCCCGGCGGGCGCAAAACTCACCAAAATCCATCGCCGCGCCGATCACACCGAAGACTTCGACCGCTACCGCCACCTGAGCGCCTGCTTCACCTGTCCGCTCAGACCCCAATGCACGCCGACCCCGCGGCGGATCATCAAGCGCTGGGAGAATGAGGTCGTGCTCGACCGGATGCAGGCCCGGCTCGACCGCATGCCCGAGGCCATGGGGGTGCGACGACAGACCGTCGAACACCCGTTCGGGACCCTCAAGGCCTGGATGGGCGCCACCCACTTCCTGACCCGGACCCTGGACAAGGTCCGAACCGAGATGAGCCTCCACGTTCTGGCCTATAATCTGAAGCGAATGATCACGATCTTCGGTGTGGGACCGCTGATGGCGGCGATCAGAACCTGATCGCCCCGCTCAAGCCGCCGACCCAGTATCAACCGGGCCTCGACTGTCACGGCCAGGAAACCCGGCGCTTCGCTTACGTTCATATGACGCGTTTTTCCACGCCCTCGACCCATCGCGTGCGATCCCGCGGCTCGATCGCGGTGACGACGATGTCGGCCGTGGCGAGACTGCTCCCTTTTTCGCGCCGGCGGCGATAGAATGGCTTTGGTGCACAGCGCATCACAGGGACTGGCAATGTTGGTTTTTCGGCAATTATTCGATCCGTCGTCCTCAACTTACACGTATTTGCTGGCCGACGGCAAAAGCGGGGCGGCGGTGATCATCGACCCGGTGTTCGAGCAGGTCAGACGCGACGCGGCGTTGATCGACGAGTTGGGCCTTAAGCTGCTTTATTCACTCGAAACCCATGTCCATGCCGATCACGTCACCGGAGCTTCGCTGCTGAAACAGCAGACCGGGTGCAGCATCGCATTGTCCGCCGACAGCGGCGCTGAGGGGGCCGACCGCTACCTGGTGCAGGACGATGTGATCGCGTTCGGCGAGCGCAATCTGCAGGTGCGCAAGACGCCAGGGCATACCAGTGGCTGCCTAACTTATGTCCTCGACGACCGCAGCATGGCGTTTACCGGCGATTGCCTGTTGATCCGCGGCAGTGGACGGACCGACTTTCAGCAGGGCGACCCGCACGCGATGTACCGCTCGGTCCACCAGCAGATTTTCGCCCTGCCGGACACTTGTCTGCTCTATCCCGCGCACGATTACCGCGGCTTAACAGTGACCAGTGTGCGCGAGGAACGGCAGTTCAACCCGCGCCTCGGCGGCGAGACCGGCGAGGCCGATTTCACCGGCTACATGAAAAACCTACGGCTGGCGCACCCGAAAAAGCTCGATGTCGCGGTGCCGGCCAATCTCAAATGCGGCAAGCCCGAGGGCGAGGTCGACATGACGGCGGCTCCCGGTTGGGCGGCGCTGCGCTATAGTTTTGCCGGGATCTGGGAGATCGACCCCCACGGGCTCGAAGAGCATGCGCGTCAGGTGCAGATCCTCGATGTTCGCGAGCCGGAGGAATTCACCGGACCACTCGGGCATATCCGCGGCGCGGCCCTGATCCCATTGGGCGCGCTGGCCGAGCGCGCCGGCGAACTGGCAAAGGATCGCCCGATCGTCGCGGTATGCCGCGCCGGCAGCCGCTCGGCTCAGGCGACCGTGATTCTGCGCGAGGCCGGCTTTTCCGATGTCGCTAATCTCGCCGGCGGCATGCTGCGCTGGCGATCGGAAGGCCATGCCGTCGAAGGCGGCAGCGCCCTGGACCCCATTCTCGAATATTCGATCTGACCCGCGCCGATTTTTGATAAGGCGGCGACGATCGGGTGTTAAAGTTTTTCGCAGGGAAAAGTGGGTCTGTTGCAACGACCAAGAAAGGGACGGAAATGGCGTATGATCTGTTGATCAAGAACGGCCGGATCGTCGACGGCTCGGGCATGCCGGCGTTCCGGGGCGATGTTGGCGTCAGGGACGGCAAGATCGTCGAAATCGGCAAATTGAGCGGACCGGCCACGCGCACGATCGACGCCGCCGGCCATGTCGTGGCGCCTGGGTTTATCGACAATCACTGCCACTATGACGCGCAGGTCACCTGGGACCCGCTGTGCTCGTTCTCACCCGACCATGGCGCCACGACGGTTATGTTCGGCAACTGCTCGCTGGCCTTGGCGCCGGTGCGGCCGGGCACCGCAAAGCGGGTCGCCGAGTTCCTCAGCTATGTCGAAGCGATCCCAATGGAAGTGCTGAACACCGTCGAGGTCGATTGGGAGACGATCCCCCAATACATGGACCGGCTCGATCAGCATTTGGGCGTCAATGTCGGCAATTTGATCGGCCATTCGACGGTTCGCTATTATGTCATGGGCGACGAGGCCCAGGGCCGCACCGCCACGGACGATGAAATCAAGAAAATGCAGGACGTCGTGCGCGATGGCATCAAGGGTGGTGCGCTCGGTCTGTCGGTGTCGCGCAACAAGGGCCATTACGACCCGCAGGGCGTCCATATCCCGGCGTTGTGGGCCGACGAAAAGGAAATCTTCGCACTCGGCGACGTGTTGCGCGAAATGGGTACCGGCATCATCCAGTCGGGCGGCGGCCGTGCGGCCGAGCTCAATGACGGGTTGATGGCGCGTCTGTCGGAGGCCACCGGACGCACGGTTATCTACAACAATCTGGGGCAGACGGTACGCGAGCCCGATTTGTGGAAAAAGCATATGGCCCGCGTCGACGAGACATCGCGGGCCGGGATTCGGGCCTATCCGCTGTGCAGCCCGAACCGTACGACGCAGAGCTTCACGATGCACAACTGCCAGACCTTCCGCGGCTCACCGACCTGGCATCCGATCCTGCTGTCCTCCGACGGCGAAAAACTGAAGGCTTATGCCGATCCGGCGATCCGGCAGAAATTGCACGAGGAAGTCGTCGAGCACACGGTCGAGGTCCCGGCCGCCGGCTATTCGCGCCAATGGTACAACTATATGTGGGTCGAGACGCCGGTACTTGAAAAGAACCAGGCGCTCAAGGGCAAGACTATCGGCCAGATCGCCAAGGACCAGAACAAGCGGGTGATCGACGCCTTTCTCGACCTCGTCGTCGAGGAGAAGTTGGACACCGGCTTCATGATGGCCGAGAACAACGTCGACGACGAAGCGATGGCCAAGATCCTGACCTATCCGAACGCTATCGTCGGATTGTCGGATGGCGGCGCGCACGTGCAGTTCCACGGCGGCTACGGCTACAGCACGCGGCTGCTGAGCGAGTGGGTCCGTGAAAAGCACGTCATGACCTTGGAGCACGCGGTGCGGCGGCTGACTTTTGATTCCGCCTCGGCGTTGGGCCTCTATGACCGTGGCTTGCTGCGGCCGGGCATGGCGGCGGACATCGTGATCTTCGATCCTGATACCGTTCGCCCGCTGCCGGAGAGCATCGTGCACGACTTCCCTGCGGGCGGCTGGCGCGTCAAGGAGCCGGCGGCCGGCATCATGGCAACGATCGTCAACGGCCGGGTGCTGATGGAGAACGGCAAGCATACCGGGGCGCTCCCCGGCCGGGTGCTGCGCAACACCTATTACCACGCCAGCCACGCCTAACTAACTCGCATACGCCCGGGCAGGCCGCCCGCAGCCATGGTTGCGGGCGGTCGCCGTTTTGGTGTTAGCCGCCTATATTCCCGCCATGGATTTCGATCTCACTGACGAGCAGCGGGCGTTTCGGGAGACGGCGCGGGCGTTCGCGCGCGAGGAATGGCTGCCGCAGGCCCCGGGGTGGGACGAGCGCCAGGAGTTCCCGGTCGAGGCGTTACGGCGGGCGGCAGCATTGGGTTTTGCCGGCATCTATGTCGGCGAGGCGTTTGGCGGCAGCGGGCTCGGCCGGATCGATGCGGCGATCATCTTCGAGGAATTGGCCGCTGCCTGTGCGTCGACGGCGGCCTATCTGTCGATCCACAATATGGCGTCGTGGATGATCGACCATTTCGGCAGCGTCGAGCAGCGCGCGCGGTTTCTGCCTGATCTGATCAGCATGGCGCATCTTTCGAGCTATTGCCTGACCGAGCCGGGTAGCGGCTCGGATGCGGCGGCACTCGCCACCCGGGCCGCGCGCGATGGCGAGGATTATGTGTTGAACGGCGCCAAGGCGTTCATCTCGGGCGGCGGCGTCAGCGACATCTATGTCGTGATGGTGCGGACCGGCGGCCAGGGACCAAAGGGGATCTCGTGTCTGCTCGTTGAAAAGGGGACGCCCGGCCTCTCTTTCGGCAAGAAGGAAAGAAAACTCGGCTGGAACTCGCAGCCAACGGCGATGGTGATCTTCGAGGATTGCCGGGTCCCCGTGGCCAATCGGATCGGCGCCGAAGGGGATGGGTTCAAGATCGCGATGATGGGGCTCGACGGTGGGCGGCTCAATATCGCCGCGTGTTCGCTGGGCGGGGCGCGGGCCTGTCTCGAAGCAGCGCGCGCCTATCTGCTCGAACGCCGCCAGTTCGGCCGTCCGCTCGCTGAATTCCAGGCGTTGCAGTTCGAGCTCGCCGACATGGCGACCGAACTCGACGCGGCGCGGCTGATGGTCTGGCGTGGGGCGGCGAGCCTCGACCGCAGCGATCCGCGGGCCGTCATGCATTGCGCGATGGCCAAGCGTTTCGCGACCGATGCCGGGTTCCACATCTGCAACGAGGCATTGCAGCTGTTCGGCGGGTACGGCTATCTGAAGGACTTTCCGATCGAGCGCTATCTGCGCGATCTGCGCGTGCACCAGATCCTCGAAGGCACCAACGAGATCATGCGGGTGATCATCGCCCGGCATCTGCTCGGCCCGTCGAATGGGTGAGGGCGGGCGATGAGCGATGGCGAGATCCTGCTCGGCCGCGAAGGCGGGCTCGCCACCCTGACGATCAACCGGCCGCAGGCGCTGAATGCGCTGACCCTCGACAATTATCGGCGCTTCGCACCGGCGCTGTCGGGCTGGGCCGAAGACCTGTCGGTGCACGCCGTCGTGGTCCGGGGCGCCGGGGGGCGGGCGTTCTGCGCCGGCGGCGATGTGCGGGCGGTTTACGAGGCCGGACGCGGGATCAGCGGCGATCCTGATCTGACTGCGGTGTTCTTCCGCGAAGAATATCAGCTCATTCGCCAGATCCACCGATTTCCCAAGCCCTATATCGCGATCATCGACGGGATCACGATGGGCGGCGGTGCCGGCATCTCGGTCAATGGCGCTTACCGGGTAGCGACCGAGCGCACACTGTTTGCGATGCCGGAGACGGCGATCGGGCTGTTTCCCGATGTCGGCGCGACCCGGTTTTTGAACCGCTGCCCGGGGCAAATCGGGCGCTATCTCGGCCTGACCGGCGCCCGGTTGCGGGCGGCCGACGCGTATTATTGCGGCTTTGCGACCCATGTCGTTGCGCAGGAGCGGGTCGAGGCGCTGGTCACGGCGCTCGCCGGGACTGCGTGGGCAAGGGACGGCAGGTCCGAGCAGGTCGCGGCGTTGCTGGCCGAGTTTGCCGGCGATCCCGGCCCGTCTCCGCTGGCGGCGTTGCGCCCGGCGATCGATCGGTGCTTTGCCGGCGAGAGTGTCGAGGCGATCCTCGATCAACTCGCAGCCGAGGCGGCGGCAGGAGGGGCCGATGCAGGTTGGGCGGCGGAAACCCGCGCCGGGCTGCTGACGAAATCGCCGACGAGCCTGAAAGTAACCTTGCGCCAGCTGATCGTAGGGCAGGACTACGGCGTCGAACCGGCGCTCGAGCTCGAATATCGGCTGACCCAGCATTTCATGGCCGCGCACGATTTCTACGAAGGGGTGCGCGCGGCGCTGATCGACAAGGACCAAAACCCGGACTGGAAGCCGGCGGACCTCGCCGCGATCGATGATGAAATGATCGAGGCCTATTTCGCCCCGATCGGCGACCGCGAACTGTATTTCGCCCCCGACACAACTGCTAAAGCTTGACGCGCTTTCCTTGTGCTTGGAGTTTTTCAGTAATGTCCTTGGCGAAATCGCCACGTCCGGCAAGCTGATCGAGGCAATTGCCCAATCCATCAAGAACCTTTTGGGCAAGATCGAGCTTCTTCTGAATCTCCCTGAGTTCACCAATCATCTCGCGCCGTCCTTCCTCGCTATGGATAGAGAAATTGTGGAAACGGAAAAAATGATGGGTAAGGTAGTTCCGTTTCTCAAGAGCCTCATTAACAATAGAGATGATATTATCATCCATCATGGCGGTTTTTTTGAAATGCTTAAGAAGCGTTCCGAACGTCTTGGAATTGATGTCCTCAATGATCTCTTTGAACCATGTACTGACTTCCGGCGTAATATCTTTCACGTCCATAAACGCCATAGCATAGGACAGAAGGAAATTACCTGCCGCAGTTTCCATTCCCTGAGCGATGTCGGCGGCAAGGCCAAACTCGGCATAAAGTTCGTACTGATCTGGCGGAACATCCATCACAAGGGGCTTCCCGAAACGGGGTGTGCTCCGGGTTAGAAAGGGATGTCGTCGTCCAGATCGGGGCTTTGGGCCTCCTCTGGCGAGGGCAGCTTCAACTGCGGCGGCTCCAACCGCTTGAGCGTCGGTGGTGGCGATAACTGTAGCTGCGTGTTCTCGCTGTCCTTGGCATTCGCGAATATGATGGTGATCGGCTGCAAAAGTTTCATTAGTGGTTTAAGTTTACGCGCTGCCTTCCCTGTTGTAGTTGCGGCCTCAAGGAAAAGTGCCGAGTAGGCGTCAAATCGTGTACGATCTCTATTAACTTCGCTCTCTAACGCCGATATTTTATCATATAGCCTGTCTTTTTGTCCTGTGGCACTTCGAGCCTATCGACAGTTTCTTTGATCTGCGAAAGATGGTGCCGGATTTTTGCCTTGGTCGCGGGATCGAGAGCAACTGAATAATTGCGGATTTGTCGGGTATGCGCGAGTTGAACTGTGATGATGTAATGATCTACATCGGCAACAAATTGCCGATGTATATCGGAAACGTTGCCTGTGGCTTCGCGCCAGTTATTGAGCATGTCTAATCCAAGTGCCTGCGCAACTGCTGCTGTGTGGTTCATATATTGGGTGCAGTAAGCGTTATACGAATTGTTATTGTCGGAGTGTTCAAGGTTCTGGTTGAACTCCTCACGAAATTTCTTTTCCAACTGGACGAAAGCAAGCTCCGGGTTGTCTGGAAGGTTGGCGAGGGCTTCCTCTGGTATCATCGGCTTTCTCGTCCCTTACGTTCGGTCGGTGTGCGTCTCGACCAAAAAAGTGGCGAGTGTTCCGGCCATATTGACGGCAAGGTTAGCATGTCTGGCAGCAGGTTTGACGGGCTTGCCGCCCCGACCATGGGAATCGCTGAGTTTATTGCGGAGAGTGCCGATTCCGTTCACCACGGCCATAGCGCCTCCGAGGATTGCCTTTATCGCCTCTTCGGAATGCTGATTAGGCGCGAGGTTCAACGCGTTTGCTGTCATCGAGTACAGCTTCGGCAAATCTTCCTTGTCGGTGTACGTAATTTGAAGGTCATCAAGTATTCGCTTGCAGACCGTCTCTAGCAGTGTGCGGGCGATGGTGATCGCGCCTTCGGCATCTGTATGTCGTCGCTGCAACGCTTTTTCCCAAACAGCATGTACACCCTCGCTGTCGAAGGTCTGTAGTGTCTCGGAAGCGGCAGCGTCGACCGGAGCGCGGTGACGACTTTCAAGGTAATCGAGAAGCGACACGAATGCGGCGCCGATGATGTGGCGGCGATCTGCATAGGTTCCCGCCCTTCCTTTGATGTACGGCCAGAAAACATCCAAGGTGCGACAAGTGCGGACGAAGTCCGGCAGAAGTGGCTTAAGTGTTTCACTGGTCACAAATTCGCGACGAAGTAATTCATACATCGTGCTGTCTGCGCCTAGTCCCGTCGCGCGCGCGGTCATGAGATTTTGCATCATCATCGCTCGCTCAACGAGTGAGGCGGGGATTTCACTCTCGTCGATCATTTCCGGGTCTCGCACATCACGCCACAGCGGCGAGGGGCGGGCTGAGAGCCTGCGTGGGCAGTTCGCCAGCGATGTTAGCCCCGATATCAATTGCCCACTTAAGCAAGGCATTGTAGCTCGCCTCTGTGAGACCGGGGGTGTGGTGCTTATGGTGATGATGAATGACAATGTGCGGGTTCCAGATGAGAGCATGGCTCAGCGGCCCTGCATCACCGGGCTTGATGTCGATGAAGTGCAACCCATGCAGACGCTTCATGCGGGCAGCCCACGTCTGCTCGCCCCGCTGACCGCCAAAGCCGGAGGCATAAGCCATCTCGCGAGGTTTGGACAAAGTTACAAAGCAGTTGTCCCACGTCGAGCACCATAGAGTAAGATACGCAGAAGAGAGGGGATGGTTTTTACTCATCTCGTCCATGATCTTCAGGATCAGCGGCATCGTTTTAGGGATCGTCGTGAAGCCTGTGTGCTTATAACCGGCCTGCGTTCGGGCGGTTCGATCCCATAGCCATCCTGACATTCCGGGCCATAACTGCTCACGAAGAGCTAACTGTTTCATAGCTATAGCCGATGACGCTTCGCGTTTGCTGTTCATAGCCTCTATTCTCCATGCGGAAAGGGTGGCGGGCCGGGGTTTGGACCCCCGGCCCTTGTGCTGCGTTGTCTAAAAGGCCGCCGGGGTGGAGACGGCGACAACTTTCATAAGCTGGTGGTAAATTACTGAAATATCAATGATTTAGTCATTGCCAATCGATGGTTTGGTTGATGGAATCCGCTGAACTTAATAGCATGAGTTACGTTGTTCGTTACAGCTAAAGGCCGAAAGATACAAGGGTGATGACGAGCTACGCCAAATGCGCAAGGGTTTTTAGCGGGTTGGGCGGCGCTCGGCTTTTAGCGGGTTGGGCGGCGCTCGGCAGTGCTCTGGTGTGCTGATGTGCTGTGCGGTCCTGCTATGTGCTCGCTGTGCTCCCGTCGGGGGATACGGAAGGGGGGCAGCGGTCTTCAATGCGCGCTGTCAGCGAGCGTAGGGCGGGTGCAACCCGCCATGTAGCCCGCGGCATAGATGGCGGGATGCGCTCCGCTTCACCCGCCCTACGAATTGCCGGGTTTGCGTCGATTTCCATCGCGCCGCGTTGTCCGCCGGCCGGCCCTTTCGGCTTCGGCGTACACTCCTTATCATCGTGCGAAACACCTGCCAACCGAGAGGAAATCGACAACATGACGGCGATCGGCTTTATCGGGCTCGGCAATATGGGCGCGCCGATGGCGGCGAATTTGGTCAAGGCCGGCCATCAGGTGACCGGTTACGACATCGTGCTGGCAGCGGTCGCCACCTTGGCGGCGAAAGGCGGCCGGGCGGCGGCGAGCGCCGCCGAGGCCGTCGCCGCGGGCGAAATCGTCATTACGATGCTGCCGGCCGGGCCGCAGGTGCGCGAGGTCTATCTCGGCAATGGCGGGGTGCTGGGACGCGCGCGCAAGGATGCGCTGCTGATCGACTGCTCGACGATCGATGTCGAGACCGCGCGCGCGGTCGCTGCCGCGGCGGCGGAGGCTGGCTTCGACATGCTCGACGCGCCGGTCTCCGGCGGCACCGCCGGCGCGGATGCCGCGACCCTGACGATCATGGTCGGCGGCAGCGCCGAGGGGTTCGCCCGGGCCCAGCCGATACTGGCGGCGATGGGGCGCACGATCGTCCATGCCGGGCCGGCAGGCAATGGCCAGGCGGTCAAAATCTGCAACAACATGCTGCTCGCCATATCGATGATCGGGGTGTGCGAGGCCTTCACCCTTGCCGACAGGCTTGGGCTCGCGGCACAGACGCTGTTCGACGTCGTCGCCAAATCCTCGGGTCAATGCTGGGCTTTGACGAGCTATTGCCCGGTGCCGGGGCCGGTCCCGTCTTCGCCCGCCAACCGCGACTATGCGCCAGGTTTCACTGCTGCGATGATGCTGAAGGATCTGCGGCTGGCGCAGCAGGCGGCGGGTGCGGCGGCGGCGCCGACCCCGCTGGGCGCCGCCGCGGCAGCGCTCTATCAGCTGCATGTCGATCAGGGAGCCGGCGCGCTCGATTTCTCGGCGATCTATCGCTTTATCGACAAACCTGACCGTAAAATTTGAAACGAATAGTTAATTAAGCCCAGGCTAATCTCGCCGAGACCGTCCAATGACGAGGCTCGGATGAACAATACGTATTTGGAAGTGATCTCGCTCGTCGAGCGTCTTCACCGTCATTTCCTGGAAGTGGTGAAGCTCGAGCTCGAGGGGCTCGGGATTCACGACATCAACAACGTCCAGGGGATGATGCTGTTCAATATCGGCGACGCGGAGATGACCGTCGGCGAACTGACGTTGCGCGGCTGCTATCTTGGCTCGAACGTCTCGTACAATGTCAAAAAGATGGTCGAGAACGGCTATCTGGTACAGCAGCGCTCTTTGCACGATCGGCGCTCGGTCCATGTCCGGCTGACCGAAAAGGGGTTCAAGCTGCGCGACAGCCTGACCACGATGCATCGCCGCCATGCCGAGATGCTGCCGCAGGCTCTGGTCGGCGCTGAAGATCTTCAAGCCGCCAGCGTCACCTTGCGCCGGCTCGAACGCTTCTGGATCCGCGCCGGCGACATGATCCAGCGGCCGCCGCAATTCGCCGCCTGATCTTTTTCAGGTCACCGCGGCGGCGTCAGCTGCAATTCTGCACCGACAAGGTTGTGGAGGAGCAGCATGACCGCCGAGCTTTTTCCGCTGGCGCCCGGGCTGAGCGTTGCCGGCCGGCTCGATCGCGCGGACATCGACGCGCTGGCGCGCGCCGGGGTGCGCACGATCGTCAACAACCGGCCCGACGGCGAAGACCCCGGGCAGTTGCCGGCCGCCGAGGCGAAGCAGCTCGCCGCGGCGCACGGGATCGCCTATCACCATATCCCGATCACCGCGGCGAGCATTGACGCGCGGCGATGTCGACGCCTTCGCCGCGACCCTGCGCGACGCCGCCCAGCCGGTCGTCGCCCATTGCCGCAGCGGAACCCGCTCGGCCTTGCTGTGGGCGTTGACCCGGATGCGCGAGGGCGCCGATCCGCTGGCGCTGATCTCCGAAGCCGCGCGCCACGGCATCGACATCGCCGGATTACCGGCAGTCGCCGCCCGGCTGCGATAGCGCGCACTCACGCCGCGCGGGGCGTGGCCGGCTACGGCATGAAGCACCCGGAGCAGATCACCCGCGGTCGCGCCCGGCGATGACGCCCAGTCGTCGGTTCCCCGGTCCACCGCCTCGCCCTCAACCTCGATTTCGACGGTGCCGCCAGCCCCCCTCGTCACATCTGTCGTCGGAGACGTCGGCGCTTTGGCCCAGGGGTGACCGGGCGCGTGATGTAGTCTGCCGATTGTTCATGCCAATCGGCGAGACCGACCCGGCTGCGTCCGCGGGACCCGCTCAATCTCCCGCGCGGCGTCGATCGAAGGCAACGGCTACAGTCCGCGTTCCTAATTAACGTGATCAATAGAAAATCGCGTGACAATCCTTCCTGCCAGGACTTGCCCTGTGGCCTTCACCGGTGCACCGAGGACTACGTGACAAACCACACAGCCGAGGTTCCTCGTGACACGGGAGTCTCCCCGGCTCCCAGCGAGGGACGTCAGCTACAACTCGGTGCTCATTTTTCGGCGGGCGCTAGCCTTTATTGGCATAGGGCTCGCGTCTTTCGTATTGGTGCTCGAATGTTACCGGTATCTACTTTCCGGTAGTTACCTTGATCACGTAGAAGGCAACGTCCTGATCAGCGGTTGGCAATATGTGCACGGCGACCCGCTTTATGAAATGCAAGACGGTGCACCGCGTTTGCGACATTCTCATGCCCCAGCTTATCTCCTCGAAGTGCCGGCGCTGATCCTGCTCGGCGCGAGTGTCATGGTGAGCAAACTTACATCGTTGCTCGCGTTGCTGGGCACCATATTGATTGTCAGCGCCCACTTTGTTCGTCGTCCGTACGCAGGTGACGCGCGCCGCGGAATTTTTTTTCTGCTCGCTGCTCTGCTGCTGTTCAGTCCCGTGAAGCTTCTGGGTGCGGTCCGACCCTATCGAGACATTGCTCGTGGCCATCGCTGTCAGTTCGACCACAAGTCATCGGGGGCCTTTATGGGTCGGGATTTGCATGGGGATGGCGGTAAATCTAAAAGTGCATGCATTTGTTTATTTTCTCCCGTTACTCGCGGATTTGTGGTGGAGTAGCAGTCGGCGAGCGGTGCTGATCGCAGTCGGAACCGCGGTTCTGACCTTCATCTTGCCATTTTTCGGTCCGCGGATCTCGTTCGGAGATTACGTCAGGGGCCTCGCCCAGCAGATCGGTGCGCGGCGGCAGACTTGGTCACAGATTTGGCCAATCTCGATCTCCCTCTCGCTTTTATTATTACCGGTAGCCATTTCGCTCCTGACGCAGCAGCAGCAGCGCCGTACGACGGTATATGCGACGGCCACTTTGGCGACGGCGTTGTTATTGTTGTATCCGGCGACGGCTCCGGGGTGCGGCGCCTACCATTTTTTGCCGCTTGTACCTATAATTGCAGATCTCTGCTACCGGCTGGAGGCAAAAGCCATAAGCGCCGAGCTTACACCGGTGGCGATACTCGTCGTGGCATGCCTTGGGGCCAGTCAAATTCTCCAGGCATTGTCCATCAATCGAGGGTCGGATTTAGTCAGCACAGAGGCGCTGGCGCTGGCCCGACACAGCACCGTCCAGCCTGTTCAAGTCGGGTATGGCGACAATCGACAAAGCTATCAATTTAGCCAACTAAGCAGAACCGTGTTGGCGTTCAACTCTTATCGGGCTTTGATCGACGCTCATGTCCTGATGGAACTTCATGAAGTCGGCATCGACGGCTCGGCCCGCTGGATCCACTACCTCACCGAGTGTCGTATCAGGCGCTGGCTGCTGCCGAAAGGCGAACGGCCATTCGCCATAAACAGCTATTTCTATGACAACAAGCCGTTATTTAGTCAACGATTTCGACAAGCCTTCTTTGACCATTATAAATTGGTCGAACAGACGAAACATTTTGCCATATGGGATTGCATTCCGAACGGCAGTCGAGCGGAATCGTTGGAGAAGGGGAGATAGCGTCTAGGCTCGTCTAATGGCCGGTGGCGCGAAAGGCTATGGCTAATGTTGCGCGAGCAGCAGCCATTTTTTTTAATCGCGGGATGCGCCACATACCATTTGTCTTCGTCTATGTATGCTTATCATAATTCCGTTCATCGGAGTGGCATCGCCGGTGTGAGACCTGCCGTTGTGACCCGCGAGGGCCGCACCCGATGCACGCCGACGGGCGCGATCGGCTTCACTTCTCGATCGGTCGCGAGGTTTCCTGGACACCCTTGTCCGGCGAATATAAAAGGCAACCATAGCAAAAGGCGCTGTCAACCCGCCGACGCTCCTTGTAAGCCAGCTGTCGAGGCCACAATCTGTATGATGCAGACGACCAACGACATCCGCACCGCGTTTCTCGACTATTTCGCGCGCAACGGCCATGAGATCGTGCCGTCGAGCCCGCTGGTGCCGCGCAACGACCCGACCCTGCTGTTCACCAATGCCGGGATGGTGCAGTTCAAGAACGTCTTTACCGGCATTGGAGAAGCGGCCCTATCCGCGCGCCGCCACCGCGCAGAAATGCGTGCGCGCCGGCGGCAAGCACAACGATCTCGAAAATGTCGGCTACACCGCGCGGCACCACACCTTTTTCGAGATGCTCGGCAATTTCTCGTTCGGCGATTATTTCAAGGAGCGGGCGATCGAGCTGGCCTGGAACCTGATCACTCGCGAGTTCGGGCTTGCCGCGCGACCGGCTGCTCGGTCACGGTCTACGCCGAGGACGACGAGGCGGCCGAATTGTGGGCGAAGATCGCCGGATTGCCGGAAGAGCGCATCATCCGCATCGCCACCTCGGACAATTTCTGGGCGATGGGCGATGTCGGCCCGTGCGGGCCGTGCTCGGAGATCTTTTAGGACCACGGGCCGGCGATCCCCGGCGGCCCGCCGGGCAGCCCCGACGCCGACGGCGACCGCTTTGTCGAGATCTGGAACCTCGTCTTCATGCAATACGAGCAGCTGGCGCCCGGCGAGCGCGTGCCGTTGCCGCGCCCGTCGATCGACACCGGCATGGGGCTCGAACGCATCGCCGCGGTGCTGCAGGGCAAGCACGACAATTACGACATCGACCTGTTCCGCGCGCTGATCCTGGCCTCGGCCGACGCGTCGGGCGTCGCGGCCGACGGTGCGCATGCGGTTTCGCACCGGGTCATCGCCGACCATCTGCGCGCCTCGGCGTTTCTGATCGCCGACGGCGTGTTGCCGAGCAAGGAGGGGCGCGGCTATGTGCTGCGCCGGATCATGCGGCGGGCGATGCGCCACGCCCATATGCTCGGCTGCAAGGAGCCGCTGATGTGGCGGCTGGTGCCGGCCCTGGTGCAGCAGATGGGCGCGGCCTTTCCCGAGCTGGTCCGCGCCCAGCCGCTGATCACCGAGACGCTGCGGCTCGAGGAAACGAACTTCAAGCAGACCCTGGAGCGCGGGCTGCGCCTGCTCGAGGAGGAGACCGCCCGGCTCGGCCCCGGCGAACCGTTCCCCGGCGAGACCGCTTTCCGGCTCTACGATACCTATCGGCTTTCCGCTCGACCTGACCGAGGACGTGCTGCGCGGGCAGGGCCGCAAGGTCGCGGTCGACGGGTTCGACGCGGCGATGGCGCGGCAGCGCGAGGAGGCGCGCCGCAGCTGGGTCGGCTCGGGCGAGGCGGCGACCGAGGCGGTGTGGTTCGGGCTTGCGCGAGGAGTTCGGCGCCACCGAATTCCTCGGCTACGAGACCGAAACCGCCGAGGGCGTCGTGCTGGCGATCCTGCGCGACGGCGAGCGCGTCGGCGAGGCCGCCGCCGGCGACGAGGTCGCGATCATCGTCAACCAGACGCCGTTCTACGGCGAATTGGGCGGCCAGGTCGGCGATACCGGCGTCATCTTCTCGGCCGCCGGCGCCGAGCTGGCGGTGCATGACACGGTCAAGAAGGCGGGCGACCTGCACGTTCATCTCGGCCGCCTGGCCCACGGCGCGCTGAAGGAGGGCGACGCGGTCGAACTGCGCGTCGACGGCGAGCGCCGCCGGCGGCTGCGCGCCAACCATTCGGTGACCCACCTGTTGCACCAGGCGTTGCGCCGCCGCCTCGGCGAGCATGTGACGCAAAAGGGCTCGCTGGTCGCGCCCGACCGGCTGCGCTTCGATTTCAGCCACCCGAGGCCGCTGACCGCCGAGGACATTCTGGCGATCGAGGCCGAGGTCAACGAGCGCATCCGCGACCAACGCCGAGGTCGGCACCCGGCTGCTTGACCCCGGACCGCGCCGTGGCCGAGGGCGCGCTGGCGCTGTTCGGCGAGAAATACGGCGACGAGGTGCGCGTCGTCGCGATGGGCGGGGCCATCGACGGCGAGGATCGGCCGTATTCGGTCGAGCTGTGCGGCGGGCACGCATGTCCGCCGCACCGGCGATATCGGGCTGTTCAAGATCGTCGGCGAAACCGCGATCGCCTCGGGCGTGCGCCGGATCGAGGCGCTGACCGGCGCCGCCGCCGAGGCCATCTGGCCGAGGAGGAAGGGCTGCTGCGCCAGGCGGCGGCGGCGTTGCGCACGAGCCCGGCCGAATTGCCGGCGCGGATCGCCAGCCTCGTCGACGAGCGGCGGCGGCTCGAACGCGAGCTGGCCGAGGCGCGGCGGGCGTTGGCCAGCGCCGGCCCGGCGACGAAAGCCGCCGCAAAGCGGATCGGCGAGGTCGCTTTCGACGGCCGGGTCGTCGACGATGTTCCCGGGCGCGAGCTGAAATCGCTGGCCGACGAGCTGAAGCGGCGGATCGGGTCGGGCATCGTCGCGGTCGTGTCGCGCGCCGACGGCAAGGCGGCGATCGTCGTCGGCGTCACCGCCGATCTGACCGGCCGCTTCGACGCGGTCGAGCTGGTGCGGTTCGGCGCCGAGGCGCTGGGCGGCAAAGGCGGCGGCGGCCGCGCCGACATGGCCCAGGCCGGCGGCCCCGATGCGGGGCATGCCGAGGCGGCGCTCGCCGCGGTCGAGCGCGCGGTTGCCGCCAAGACGCAAGAGACGAGTTCGGTGTCGGCAGCCGGTTAGCGCCGATTCGCGCTCCGTCGGTACCCCTCGCGGACCGTAACGCTCTTCGTAAATGATTGAAGTTCCAGCCTAGCTGGAAAGCATTGGACGCATTTTTGACGCTAGCGACTTATTCAACCGGGGGTGGGGTGTATCGACGAGACAGAAATGATCAAGATAAAGGGCGGGCGCAAGCGGTGCATAGGAAACCCCGCTATACGGACGATTTCTCGCCGTTACTATGGTGTTGCTGGCAGCCGTAGGGTGCGAGCCGGTGCCGTTCCATCTCGATCCCCTGAGCGTCAACGGCCGCGACGGCGGCGGCAGTCCGCCCAGCTATGAGGCGCTGATGCGGATCGGCGCAGCGGCCCGCTCGGGCGGCGATTTCGCCAACGCTGTCAGCGTCTACCGCCGGGCCGCGGAGATCGAGCCGCGCGCTGCGGCGCCGTTTGTCGCGGCTCGGCGACACATTGCTCGCCACCGGCGCCGTCGACGAGGCGATCCTCGCCTATAATTCGGCGCTAGCCCGCGACGGCGGCAATCTGCCGGCGGAGCTGGGGCTGGCCAAGGCCTATCTCGAAACCGGCCGGCCCGAACTTGCGCAGGTGCCGCTGGCCAGGTCGCTGTGCAGACAACCCCGACGATCCCAAGCTGCTGGTGCTTGCTTGGCGTGGCCGAGGATGTCGAGGGGCGGCATCAGCAGGCGCAGGCGTATTATCGGCGCGGTCTGGCAGTACGCCCAGGCGATCCGGCATTGACGGTCGATCTGGCGCTGTCGCTGGCACTGAGCGGCAATTACCCGAACGCGATCGCCGTCCTGCAGCCGGTCGCCATGGCGCCGGCCGGATCAGCCCAGGAGCGGCAAACCCTGGCGCTGATCTATGGTCTGCAGGGCACCGTCGCCGAAGCCGCTCGGCTCGGCCGGATCGATCTCGACGAAGCCTGCGGTCGAGCACAATCTCGCCTATTACCAGACCTTGCGCGCGCTGTCGCCCGAAGCCCGCGACCGGGCGATCTGTCGGCTGGGAAGCAACCGCAGGGCTACCGGCCCGTCTTGATGCTCAGGCCTCGTGCCTGACGTTCAATGTTTGCTGAATGTATCCATGATATTGATCGCGGCCGGCCCGAGCAGCACGATAAACAGCGTCGGCAGGATGAACAGGATCATCGGCACGGTCAGCATCGCCGGCAGCCGCGCCGCCTTTTCCTCGGCGCGGGTCATACGCGCCGCGCGTGATTCGTCCGCCAGCACGCGCAACGAATGGGCCAGCGGCGTGCCGAATTTTGCGGTCTGCTGCAAGGTGTTGACGACCGCTCGGATTGCGTCCGAATCGGTTCGGTTGTTGAGATTTTCGAACGCCAGCCGGCGGTCCGGCAGAAAGGTCAGCTCGGCGGCGGTGATCGCGAACTCCTCGGCGAGTTCGGGCCAGCTGGCGGCGAGTTCGCGCGAAACGCGCAGCAGAGTCGCGTCGAGGCTGAGCCCGGCCTCGGCGCAAATGACCATCAGGTCGAGCCCGTCGGGCAAGGCGAGTTGCAGCTGTTTGGCGCGTTTGGCCGCGGCATTCTTCAGATAAATGTTGGGCGCATAAAAGCCGAGCAGAGCCGCAGCGACTGCGGGCAGAAATCGTAAATCGGGCGGGATCGGCAGCAGCCGCAGCACAGAACTGTCCAGCAGCGCAGCGCAGCCGAAGAGCGACGGCAGGCTGAGCCGCGCGAACAGATAGCCGACCATCGCGTCCGGCGATCTGATCCCGGCGCGGGCAAGCATCAGCCGGGCTTCCGCGGCGTGCCGGCTGCGCAGCAGATCGAGGCGCGTCACCGCCGCGCGCATCAGCCCGACCGGCCTGCCGGGCTGCCGGCGCGTGCGCGCCGAGCAGCGCCTGCCGGCGCAATGTCTCCTTGCGCTCGACGACTTGCTCGAGGCGCCGCTCGAACGCGTTCTTCGGCCGCAGCGCCTGCCAGATCGCCGCAACATGGTGCAGCACCGCCAACGCAGCGAGCCCCGCGATGGCGTCGTCGAGTCCGATGCCGGCCGGCAGCCAATTGGCGATATTGCAAATCCTGCGGCCTGCAGGCTGATCATATTTCGAACCGCGCCATCTTGTTCATGATCGTGACCCCGATGACGAGCATTGCGACCGCTATTCCGTCGAGGATGTAGCCGCGCGCATCGTGAAACAGCGGCGCCAGATAGGTCGGGCGAAGTCAGCATCAGCAGCCCGATCACCACGAACGGCAGCCCGCCCAGGATCATCGTCGTCGCGCGCGTTTCGCTCGACATCGCGCGGACCTTGGCGCGCATCTGCCGGCGCCGGCGCAGCGCGTCGGCGAGATTGGCCAGCGTTTCGGCGAGGTTGCCGCCGGTCTCGCGCTGCACGCTGAGGGCGATGATAAAAAAGCGGAATTCCGGCGTGTCGATGCGCTTGGCGATGTCCCAGAGCAGCGCTTCGAGGTCGCGCCCGATCCGCATCCCGCTCTCGACCAGGCGCAGCTCGCCGCCGACCGGGTCGGCGATCTCATGGCCGGCTCCGATGATCGCTTCGCTGATCGGCAGGCCCGGAGCGCAATGCGCGCGACCATCAAGTCGATGGCATCGGGAAACAGCGCGATGAAGGCAGCGACCCGGCGCTTCCCCATACGGCCGACCACCAGGTGCGGGAGCGCCATCCCGAGGAACAGGCCGATCAGCACGTCGGGGACAAGGCCGAGCGGTGCGACGCCGACGAGGCCTAAAGTCGCCAGCGCCGCCACGCCGACGATCATCAGTCCATATTGGCCGATGGTGATCGACCGGCCGGTGCGGGCCAGGCGGGCGGCGAGCAGTCGCGGCGCGGCAGCCAGCGGCGGGCGACGCGGTCGATCTTCGGGGTTGCGCTCTGCACCCGCGCCAGAGACTGCGCGGCGTCGGCAGGCGCACCGGAACGCCTCGGGCACGATCGCGCACGCCGTTGAGGCGGCGCTTGTAGCGCCGACGTGCCGCGCCGCCGCCGATCGCCAAGGCTATCATCAGAAAGCTCACTGCGGCGGCGACGCGACAGCATCGCCAGCCCGTCGGCCTGATCTAACGCAAACACCATGGTTCACCACACTATCGAGGAGCGGGCCATCTCGAACAAAGGGCACTCATTCACCGCGCGGCTCACTCCGCTACCCGATTTACCCCAGCTCTCCGCCAGCGATAGTCTCTTCTTTGTCGAGGTATCGAACAGATGTTGCGGATAACACGAGCTATTCTTCAAATGATTTCGAGCAGCGGCCGGTCGAGACCGAAATATTCGGCGCGCGGCAGGAAGTGCGGACGCATGCCGCTCGACTTGAAGATGCCGCGCAGCCGGCCGTCGGCGCTTTCGCCCTGGAACTGATAGCTGAACAGTTCCTGCGTGGTGATGATGTCGCCCTCCATGCCGACGACCTCGATCACGTCGGTCACGCGCCGCATGCCGTCGCGCATCCGGTTGACCTGCAAGATCAGATTGACCGCGGCGGCGATCTGGGTGCGCACCGCGTGCGAGGGCAGATTGATGCCGGTCATCCCGACCATGTTTTCGAGCCGGGTCAGCGCCTCGCGCGGGCGATTGGCATGGATCGTGCTCATCGAGCCGTCATGCCCGGTGTTCATCGCCTGCAGCACGTCGAGCGCCTCGGCGCCGCGGATCTCGCCGAGGATGATGCGGTCGGGGCGCATGCGCAGGGCGTTGCGCAACAGATCGCGCATCGTGATCTCGCCGGTGCCTTCGAGGTTGGGCGGGCGGGTTTCCAGCCGCACCACATGCGGCTGCTGCAATTGCAGCTCGGCGGCGTCCTCGATCGTCACGGTGCGCTCGGTCGGGTCGATCAGCCGCGACAGCGCGTTCAGCAGGGTCGTCTTGCCCGATCCCGGTGCCGCCTGAGATCAGGATGTTGAGCCGGCAGCGCGCGGCGATCTTCAGCAGAGTCGCCATCTCCGGCGAGATGTTCGCCTGCTGCGCCATCGTGTCGAGGGTGATCGTCTTTTTCGAGAATTTGCGGATCGAGATCGACGGCCCGTCGATCGCCAATGGCGGGATGATGATGTTGACGCGGCTGCCGTCGGGCAGCCGGGCGTCGACCAGCGGCCGCGATTCGTCGATGCGGCGGCCGATCCGGGTCACGATCTTGGTCGCGACGTTCATGACGTGCTGATCGTCGCGGAACGCCACGTCGGTCAGTTCGAGCTTGCCGCGCCGCTCGACATAGACCTGCTTTGCGCCGTTGACCATGATGTCGGTGACGGTCTCGTCCTCGATCAGCGGCTCGAGCGGGCCGAGCCCGAGCATGTCCGCGATCAGGGATTGGACGAGTTCGCGCTGCTCGACAAAATTCAGCTGGATCTTGGTCTCGCCGAGCAGTTCCTTGACCCAGCCGTCGAGCTGCGCCTCGAAGGTGGCGCGCGGCATCTCGGCGGCGGCGGCGACGTCCATGTGCTCGAGGACGAGCGGCTGGATTTGCGCCTTTGCGGCCTCGATCGCGGCGCGGTTGGCGCGGCGCTGCGCCGCCGCTGGGCTTTTCGGGTTCCGCCTCCGGGATCGGCGGGCTCAGCAGCGCCTGCATCAGCGCGGTGACCAGATCGCGGCGCTCGAGCGCGTTGGCCTCGATCCCGTGGCGCGGCAGATAGGCCTGCACCGCGGTGTCGACGATCTTGGCGAGCTCGCCGCGGCTCAAGATCAGGCGGCGCTCGGGGCGGATTTCGCCTTTGAGGCGGGCCAGCACTTCTCGCGCGCCGCTAGCAGACGGTCTTCCTGGGAGTTGCGGGCCGCCGGCTCGGCGATCGGCGCTGGAGCCGCGGGCGACCGCAGGCGCGGCCACCGCCGCATTCGGGGCGCGGCGCTGAGACAATCCGGCGATGCGCGCGTCGAGCGCGCTCTCGCCGTCGGGCCGTTTGAAAAAGCCTACCACAGCGAGCGCGACGCGAATAGACGCGCTTGGGTACGTCCGCGGCGGGGCCGGCGACGAGTTCGCGCAAGCTGACGGAATTCGCGCACGACCGGGCTGCGCGGGGCGGCGACCGGCAAGCGGCTGACCGGCATTGGCCGCTGCGCCGGCCGATTTCGGGTCGAACGAAATGGTCATGTCGAGCGCCTTGCCGACCCCCTTTTCAAATTCGCCCTTGCCGATCAGCGCGCGGCTCCCGCTGGCGCCGGCCTCGACCAGCCAGAGGCGGACCTGCGGCGCCTGCTCGCGCATCAGGGTTTGCAGCCGGATCGTGTCGCGCAGCCCGGCGAGGCTGCGCTCGCAGATCACGACGACATGGGCCGCCGCGCCGAGCACGACCCGCTGCACCGGGGTGGCGCCGCGCGGCAGATCGACCACGACCCGCGAAAATTTGCGGCGCAGCTCGTAGAGCAGCATGTCGATGGCGCCGGCGTCGATCATCAGATGCTGCGCCGCCGACGCCTCGGCCGCCAGGACGCGCAGATTTTCGGTGACCTTGACCATCGCCCGATCGATGAACAGGCTGTCGATGCGCGAGGGCTGCTCCAGCGCTTCGCACAACCCGCTGCCGGGATCGGTATCGAGCTTGAGCGCAACCGTGCCGAAATGCAGGTCGAGATCGAGCAGGGCGGTCCGATTCCGCGCGATCCTCGGCGAGCAGCCAGGCGCAGCCGACCGCGGCGGTCGTCGCGCCGACGCCGCCGCGGCTGCCGACGAACACGATCACCTGGCCGAGCCCGCCATCGCCTGCCGCCGCCGGCGCCGCCGGTTTGATTTTCCAGGACCGCGGCCAGCGCATCGCGGCTCGGCGGCTTGACCAGGTAATCGTTGGCGCCGGCCGCCAGCAGGTCGCGGTAGAGCGCGACATCGTTGACGGTGCCGAGCGCCACCAGCTCCAGATCGGCGCCGCCGACCGCCCGCGCCGCGCCGATCTCGGCGATCGGCGCCGGCAGATCGGCGAGGTCGAGAAGCACGATCCGCGGCGCCAGACCCGAGCGGATGCGGCGCAACGCGAGCGTCGAGTGTATCGGTGATCGACGAGCTCGTCATCCAGTTGCAGCTCGCGGATCACCCCTTGCAGGCGATCGAGCGTCGCCTGGTCGCGCATGACCGCGAGGACGCCCTCGCGCACGGGTTTGGTCGCGGCAGCCTGGGCGCTGAGACTTCACTGGTATCCCGTCCCTGTGGTCGATGAGCCGGTCGGCGGCGCACCGCTCGGTCGACACCGCAATTGGCCCGCAACTGGACCTGCGTCGGCAACACGACTTTGTCGTCGAGATAGCGGTCGACGGCGGCGGCCGCCGGCTTGCCGTCCGCCGCCGCCAAGCGTGCGGCCCGTGGGCGAGATCGGCGGGGCTGGCCACCATCAGGCCGAGATTGACCGCGGTGGCGCAGCCGAAATTGCTCGACGGCGCATTGGTGAAATCGTTGGCGCGCGGCATGCTCCAATTCGGGCAGGGCGGCAGGGTTACGGCGTAGCGGCCGACCATGACGATGGCGCGGTTCGGCGGCACCGCGGCGAGCGGGCGGGCGTCGGCGACGATGCCCCAGCGCAGCAGTCGACTCGAGATCGCTGCAACGCGCGCATCGGCCAGCGCCGGCGCGCCCGAGGCTGCGATCGCCACCCGGTCGGCTCGGGCGGATCGCGCCGCTGGCGACGAGCCGGTCGAGATGTGCGGCTTCGCCCGGCGCCGAGTCGGGCCGAGCCCGGGGCGAAGGCGAACGCCAGCTGGCTGGTGGCGCCATCGACCTGCAGCCGGTTCGGCGCTTCGCTCTTGGTGTATTCGGCGGCCCCGGGAGCGCAGGCGGCGAGCGCCAGCACGAATGCGAGCGGATAGAAATGTCGCGTCATGAGCCGTCTCCCTCCTTTCAATCGAGCCGGAAGCCGGCCGGTCCGATCAATCCGCCACCGCCGGCGTCGAGCGGCCCGCGCGCCGGCGCAGGCAGGCTCCGCCGCCAAGTGTCGCCAAACAGCACCTGCTGCGCGTCGTGCGGCGCCTCGAACCCGTCGGTCGGCGCGGCTGCTACCGTTGTCGATGGCTGAACCAGATAGGGCGTGACGATGACGACGAGTTCGCTTTCGTTGTTCTGAAACTTGTTCGAGCGGAACAGCGCACCAAGGATCGGGATGTCGCCGAGCCCAGGAACCTTGGAGATGTTCTGTGACGTGTTGTGCATCAGCAGGCCGGCAAGCGCAAAGCTTTGGCCGCTGGCGAGTTCGATCGTTGTTTCGCGCTTGGCGTACGGTCAAGCCGGGCACGAGAGAGCCGGCTAGGGGCACCGCGTTGGTGTAGTCAAGCTGGCTGACCTCCGGCGCCACCTTCAGGCTCAGATGCTCAGCATCGATGATCGTCGGCGTGAATGCCAGCTGGACCCCGTATTGCTGGAATTGGATCGTGATCACCGGCGCGCTTCCCGCTGACCCGGGTTGGGCCACGGGATAAGGGAACTCGCCGCCGGCGAGAAAGCTCGCGGTCTGGCCCGAAACCGCGGTCAAATTGGGCTCGGCCAAGACGGTGACAAAGCCCTCGGTGGCGAGAACGTCAACCGTTGCCAGAACATTCGAGAGCATCCCGATCGAGATCTGGTTGGTCGGGTAGTTAGCCCCGCGTTGTTGACAGGGGTCGGCGCATTGCCGGCGGTGTTAAAGCTGACCGTCCTGCCCAATCGGCTCCAGTCGATGCCGATCTGTTTCAAGATGTTGCGGTCGACCTCGGCGATGCGGACCTGCAGATTGACTTGGTTCGGGGTCGCGACCGAGAGCCGATTGATCACCTGGCCGCCCTTGATCCCCGCCAGTGACTGCGGCGGCCAGCACGCGGGCCTTTTCCGCCTGGCCGGCACTGGCGACGGCGCCGCTCAGCACCAGGCTTGAATTGACTTGGTTGACCGAGATCGCGTTTCCCGGCACCAGCCGGTTCAACGACTGGCGCAATTCCGACAGGTCGAAATCGACACGCACCGGCGCGTTGAGCAATACTGTGTCGTCCGCCGTCGACGGCGTAGATCACGGTCTCACCGGGCGCTTTCGCGCTGACGTAGATCAGCTCGGGCGACTTGACCTGCACGTCGGCGATGTCGGGGCTGGCGACGAAGACGGTGCTCGCCGGCCGCGACAGCCGGATCAACGTGCCCTTGCCGACCTCAAGCACGATCGGCCTGCCGTTGGCCGGGATCTGGCTGGGCTCGCCGGCATAGGACGGATGGGCGCGGGCGGCGGGCGCCGCGCTCGACTGGGTGGTGAAAGCCGGGGCAGCGAGCCCCAGCCACATCAGCGCGAGAGCGGCAGCGGAGCGAGGCGACGGATACATCAGGAACCTCGGGACGCGGGTTGCGACGAGACAGATGTACCGTTATTGCCATTCCCGCGCAATATGGTAACCATACCATCGTTAGGGTTTTGCTTTGATGTGAACGGCTTCGGCAGGAGTTGGCTGACCTCGCTGTCGAGAGTGAAGTCATGCGGGCTGGGGTCATCGCGAGAATCGGCGGCGGCGACGAGAGTGGATTTTTGAGTTTTTACCGTAGCGAGGCTGCGCAAGCTCAGCGACAGCTTGCCGATTTCGGCGGCGACGGCGATGACCTCGCTCTGCTTCGGTGTCACCTCGAAGGTCACATTACGGGCCACGACCGCCTGGCCGTCCTTGTTGTCGAGCCGCTGGTCGATGGCGATCACGCGCACGTTGCGCAGCACGGTTTCGGCCGCCTTGTGCTGGTAGCCGCTGTTGCCGTTGGCGCTGTCTTGCGGCACCGGCAGGGTGATCAGGATGTCGACCCGGTCGCCGGCAAACACAAAGCCCGAGACGTCGGTGGTCGCATCGACCGGGACCGAGACCGCGCGCATGCCCGGCTGGAGCACGGCGGCGAGAAAGCCACGGTCGCCGGGCACGACGATCTTTGTCTTGATGATCGGCTCGCCGGCGGCAATCGGTTCGCGGGCGACCGCGCCGACCAGCGATTTCGCCGGCTCGGTTCCGGCGACGACATAGTCGCCAGTGATCGCGGCGATGGGCCATGGCTGCACGGCGAGATCGGCGGGCTTGAGGATCTGTCCGCGGGCGATCGCGGCGCGCGCGACCAGGATCGACTTTTGCGGCGCCGGCGGCGGTGGGGCGGCGACTGCGGCCGCTGTCGGCCGTTGCGACAGCCACGAGCGCACCAGGATGGCGGTGCCGCCGGCGAGAACGAGGGCGATCACGAACAGGATCAGGGTGCGCAGCCGCATCGCCGCCTCTCAGCCGAGATACGGTGGGATGGTCACGATCAGCGCGGCGGCGGCGATCGCGACTCCGTAGGGCACCGGCGTCCTGCGCGCCGCGAGCCCGCCGCCGGCCGGCCCGGGCCGCCGTCGCTGGGTGACGCGGCGAACCGTGCGCCGAGCGGGGTCAGTAACAACAGCGCCAGCACACCGCCGATCAGGGCGGTCAGCAGAAGCAGCGGCGGGAGCGCGTCGGCGCCGGCCCACAATGTCGCCGCGGCCAACAGCTTGACGTCGCCGCCACCGATCAGCCCGCGGGAAAACGGCACGGCGCCGACGAGAAAAACCGCCGCAGCACAACCGATGGCCGCGAGCGTGGCGGCCGGAGTGGCGTGGGAGGTGGTTTCGAGGTGCAGCAGCCACAAGACGCATAACCCCCCGACCAGCGGGTTGGGAATGACCAAGCGGCGGAAATCGATGATCGCGGCGGCGATCATCAGTCCGGCGAAACCGGTCAGCCAGACGAAATAAGGATCGATCGTCATCAAGTCTGCCTCAGCCCGGCTCTGCGGCCACCGCCGATGTGGGCCATATCCTGCCGCGCAGCTACCGCCGGGGCGTGTAGGCGCGAACGCTGCGGCCGACCGGGCATGATGGGCTCCGAGGCAATAGTCGACGAGAGCGCCATCCTCAAAGACATTGCCTAAGGACCGGTTAACCGAACCGCGGGTTTGACTCTGGTCCGTCCCGGTCGTCGATGTGTTTACCGATCCGCCGGCGGCGGCGGGTTACGCAGGCGTGGGGGCGAGGTCGAAGGCGGCGGCCATCAGGGCGCGGGTGTAGGGGTGCTCAGGCGCGGTCATGATCCGCTCGGTCGAGCCCGATTCAACGATATGGCCGTCCTTCATGACCATGATCTGGTGCGCCAGCGCGCGGACGACGCGCAGGTCGTGGCTGATGAACAGATAAGCGAGGCCGCGGCGCTCCTGCAGCTCGCGCAACAATTCGACGATTTGCGCCTGCACCGACATGTCGAGCGCCGAAGTCGGCTCGTCGAGCACGACGAGGCGCGGCTTCAGGACCAGCGCGCGGGCGATGGCGATGCGCTGGCGCTGGCCGCCGGAGAATTCGTGCGGATAGCGATCGGCGGCCTCGGGGTCGAGCCCGACCTCGACGAGGGCGGTCTCGATCAGTCTTCGGCGCTCGGCGGCGCTGGCCGCGAGATTGTGCACTTTTAGCCCCTCTTCGACGATTTGCGCCACCGACAGCCGCGGCGACAAGCTCGAAAACGGGTCCTGGAAGACGATCTGCATCTCGCGCCGCAACGGCCGCAACTGCCGCTGGGTCAGCGCCACGATGTCGCGACCGGCAAAACGGATCTGCCCCTGCGCCGCGGTCAGACGCAACAGCGCCAGCCCGAGCGTGGTCTTGCCCGAGCCGCTTTCGCCGACAATGCCCAAGCTAGCGCCGGCGCGCAGTGCCAGCGAGACGCCGTCGACCGCCTTGACGTGGCCGGTGACCCGGCGCAGCAAGCCGCGCCGGACCGGAAACCACACGCGCACCGCCTCCGCCTCGATCAGCAGCGGCGCGGCGAAGTCGGCGGGCTGCGGCCCGGCCTTTAGGCTCCGCCGCGAGCAGGCGCCGGGTGTAGGGATGGCGCGGCCGGTCGAAGACCGTTGCGGTCGGGCCGGCCTCGACGATCTCGCCCTGGGTCATCACGCGACCCGCTCGGCCATCTTGCGCACGATCGTCAGATCGTGGGTGATCAGCAACAGCGCCATGCCGAGCCGATCGCGCAATTCTCGCAGCAGGGCCAGGATGTGCGCCTGGATGGTTACGTCGAGTGCGGTCGTCGGCTCGTCGGCGATCAGAATGTCGGGCTCGTTGGCGATCGCCATCGCGATCATGACCCGCTGGCGCTGGCCGCCCGAAAGCTGGTGCGGATAGGCGCCGAGCCGGCTCTCGGCATCGGGCAGGCCGACCAGCCGCAGCAATTCGAGGGTGCGTTCGCGCGCCGCGCGCGGCGACATCCGCCGGTGGACGAGCAGGATTTCGGCGACCTGCCGCTCGAGCGTGTGCAGCGGGTTCAGCGAGGTCATCGGCTCCTGAAAGACGATCGCGATGCGGTCGCCGCGGACCCGGCGCAGCTGCTCGGGCGGGGCGCCGACCAGTTCCTCGCCGGCAAAGCGGATGCTGCTGTCCGGCCCGTGCGCGGCGAGCGGGTAGGGCAGCAGCTGCAGGATCGACAGCGCGGTGACGCTCTTGCCCGAGCCGCTCTCGCCGACCAGCGCCAGGGTCTCGCCGCGGTCGAGCGAAAACGAGACCCCCCTGACCGCCTCGACCGGCGGCGCCCGGCCGCGGCCGGCGAAGGTGACGCTCAGATTGCGGATATCGAGCAAGGGTCGGGCATTGGCTGCTCCGCTCACAACGTCACCTTGCGCGGGTCGAACGCGTCGCGCACCGCCTCGCCGACAAAGATCAACAGGCTCAGCATCAGCGCCAGCACGAAAAAGGCGGTGAGGCCGAGCCACGGCGCCTGCAGATTGGCCTTGCCCTGGGCCAGCAATTCGCCGAGCGAGGCCGAGCCCGGCGGCAGGCCGAAGCCGAGAAAGTCGAGCGAGGTCAGGGTCGTGATCGAGCCGTTCAAAATGAACGGCAGAAAGGTGATCGTCGCCACCGTGGCGTTGGGCAATACATGGCGCAGGATGATGACCCGGTCGGGAACGCCGAGCGCGCGGGCGGCGCGCACATAGTCGAAATTGCGCGCGCGCAGGAACTCGGCGCGCACGACATCGACAAGGCCCATCCACGAGAACAGCAGCATCAAGCCTAGGAGCCACCAGAAATTGGGCTCGACAAAGCTCGCCATGATGATCAGCAGATACAGCACCGGCAGCCCGGACCAGATCTCGATAAAGCGCTGAAAGCCGAGATCGACGATGCCGCCGAAATAGCCCTGGACCGCGCCGGCGGCGACCCCGATCACCGAGGAGATCGCGGTCAAGGTCAGGCCGAACAACACCGAGATGCGAAAGCCGTAGATCAGCCGCGCCAGCACGTCGCGGCCCTGATCATCGGTGCCGAGCCAATTGACTCGTGAGGGCGGCGAGGGCGCCGGGCTCGGCAGATTGTAGTTGATCGTATCGTAGTGGAACGGGATCGGCGGCCAGACCATCCAGCCCTTGGCGCCGATCAGCTTTTGCACTGCCGGGTCGCGGTAGTCGGCCTCGGTCGGGAACTCGCCGCCGAACGCGGTCTCGGGATAATCGGCGAAGATCGGAAAATACCAGGCGCCGTCGAAATGGACCAGGATCGGCCGGTCGTTGGCGATGAACTCGGCGAACAGCGAGACGGTAAACAGCGTCGAGAAAAATCCACAGCGACCAGAAGCCGCGCCGATTGGCGCGAAAGCTGTCGAGCCGGCGCCGGGTCAGCGGCGAGATCGGCCGGCCGAGAAAGCGATCGGGCACGCGGGGCGCCAGTGCCGTCGGTGCCGCCTCAGCGGTCATATTGCTACCGAGGCGCAGACCTGCGAGATCCGTCATCTGCCGCCCCCTCACGCTCCTGCTATGCGGGTCGGGGCGAGGGGCGGCTACGGGCTGCAGTCGGCGCGTTACCCTGCCTTGCGGCGCAGCGGCTCGACATTCGAGCGGGCGGGGGCGCGCTTGCCGCCGAGATGCTCGGCGACCAGGATTTCGGCGATCTGCACCGCATTGAGCGCCGCCCCTTTGCGCAGATTGTCGGCGACCACCCAGAAGTTGAGCCCGTACGGCACGGTCGGGTCGCGGCGGATGCGGCTGACATAAACCAGATCCTCGCCGGCCGCTTCGGTCGGGGTCACATAGCCTTCGTCGGCGCGGTGGTCGACGACGCTGACGCCGGGGGCGCGGCGCAGCGCGGCGCGCGCCATATCCGCGCTGAGCGCCCGCTCGAACTCGACATTGACCGCCTCGCCATGACCGATGAACACCGGGACGCGCACGCAGGTCGCGGTGACCGCGATGTCGGGGTCGAGGATCTTGCGGGTCTCGACCGCCATCTTCCATTCTTCCTTGGTCGCGCCGTCATCCATGAAGACGTCGATATGCGGGATCACGTTAAAGGCGATCTGCTTGGTGAACTGTTCGGGCTTGACCGGGTCGTTGACGAAGATCGCGCGGGTCTGGTTGAACAATTCGTCCATCGCCGCGCGCCCGGCGCCTGAAATCGACTGATAGGTGGCGACCACCACCCGCTTGATCCGGGCGAGGTCGTGCAGCGGCTTCAACGCCACCACCATCTGGATCGTCGAGCAGTTCGGGTTGGCGATGATGCCGCGCTTTTGATATTCGCCGATCGCCTTCGGGTTGACCTCGGGCACGACCAGCGGCACGTCGGGCTCCATCCGGAACTGCGAGGTGTTGTCGATCACCACCGCCCCCGCCTTGGTCGCGCGCGGCGCGAATTGCGCCGACACCTTGGCGCCGGGCGAGGACAGCACGATATCGATGCCATGAAAGTCGAAGGTTTCGAGGTTCTGGACCTTGAGGATGTCGTCCTCGCCAAACGAAACCTCTTTGCCGACCGAGCGCGACGAGGCCAGCGCCACGACCTCGTCGGCGGGAAAGTCGCGCTCGGCGAGCGTCGTCAGGATCTCGCGCCCGACATTGCCGGTGGCGCCGACCACCGCTACTTTGAAGCCCATCGTGCGACTCCGCAGTCTGCTGGGATGACGATGGCTGCTGACTTACGATGCCAGCCGGCGCTTTACAAGCATCGCGCGCCATGAGCTATGCCGAGTTCTGGCGGCGCTATCTCGCCGCGCACCGCGACCCGCGCACCCGCGGATTGCACTATCTCGGCACCGGCCTCGGGTTGGCGGCGCTGATCGTGGCCGGCGTCACCCGCGACTGGCGCTGGCTGATCGCGGCGCCGGTGACGGGTTACGCGCTTGCCTGGCTCGGCCATCTGGTTTTCGAGCACAATCGGCCCGAGACCTTTGGGCATCCGGTTTGGTCGCTGATCAGCGATCTGCGTATGCTCGGCCTGTTCGCATCGGGGCGGCTCGGCCGGGAACTGAGGCGCGCGGACGCCGGAGGCAAATGATGACGATGGTCCCGCTGGTCGAATACGACCGAGGCGAGCGCCGAGGTGCGCGCCGTCTATGACGACATCATGAAGACGCGCGGCACCGACTGGATCAACAATTTCTGGAAGGCGCTGGCCAACGACCCGCCGACCTTGCGGCGCACCTGGGAGAGCATCAAGCAGGTGATGGCGCCGGGCGCGCTCGACCCGTTGACCAAGGAGCTGGTCTATCTCGCGGTCAGCGCCACCAATGGCTGCGCCTATTGCACCGCCTCGCACGCCGCGGCGGCGAAGAAGCAGGGCATGACGCCGCAGATGCTGGCCGAGTTGCTGGCGGTCGTCGGCATGGCCAATGAAACCAATGCTCTTGCCAACGGCTATCGCGTACCGGTAGACGAAAGGTTCGAAAAGCTGTTTTGATATCGGCGCATGCTGGCGACGGCGCGGCGGCGCGAAACCCGTCGCACCCGCGCACGCCGATTTTCACAGGGCCGGTCGGCAACGCCGCCGACCGGCAAAATTGGAGGTCCCTAATGGCGCAACAACTCTATGACCGCACTGCCGAGGATGTCGGCAACCTGGTCGGTCTCGAACACGTCAATCTCAGAAGTCAATAATCAGGGGCTGGCATCCGAGTTTTATCTGTCGGCGCTCGGCCTGACCCGTGATCCCTTCATGTTCCCCGGCACCAACAACATGTGGGTCAATGTCGGGAACAGCCAGTTCCATCTGCCGACCGGCGAGCCGAACGTGCTGCGCGGCCATGTCGGGCTAGTCGTCCCGTCGCTCGAGGAATTGTGCGAGCGTCTCGGCGAGGCCAAGAAAAAGCTCGCCGACACCAAGTTCGACTGCAAGCAGCACAATGCCTATGTCGAGGCGACCTGCCCGTGGGGCAACAAGTTCCGCCTCTACGAGCCAGACGAAGAGCGGTTTGGCTACATCAATCTCGGCATGCCCTATGTTGAATTCACCGTGCCGGAGGGGGCCGCTGATGGCATCGCCCGGTTCTATCGCGAGATTTTCTACACGCCCGCCTGCGTCAAGGATAATGGCGAGGGCCGCGCCGCCCACATCCGCGCCGGGGCCAGGCAGGAGCTGATCTTCCGCGAGACCGACAAGAAACTGCCGGAATTCGACGGCCATCACCTGCAGGTCTATGCCCAGGAGTTCTCCGGCCCGCATGACGAACTCGAAAAGCGCGGGCTGATCACCGAAGAGAGTGATCAGTACCAGTATCGCTGGCAGGACATCGTCTGCATGGAGACCGGCAAGCACCTGTTTACGATCGAGCACGAGGTCCGCAGCGTCACCCACCCGCTCCACAATCGCCACATGGTCAACCGCAACCCGTCGCAGAACAATCGCCACTATCAGATGGGCGCGGATGAGTGGGATTGGACCTTGCCGCGCTCGACCAAGAAGGTACAGGCCCCGCCGGCGGTGGAACCGACGACACCGCTGGCCAGGCGCCGCGCTGGCCGCATGGCCGCGATGTAATTACTAAGATCGCGGGATGGCCGGGCTTCGTCTCGGCCATCTCGCAATACTGCCGGAAGGACGTGGATGCGCGGGTCAAGCCCGCGCATGACAGTTTGTGGTTTCGCCCCTGCGCACGAAGCGAGTTGAACGGATACCCGCTTAGCGCGGTCCGGAACCATCAGGCGCCGGGGCGGGGCGGTTGTGCTGGTCGCCGTCGGACGGGCGCCAGAGCGCCGCGATGCGGCGTCCCGCATTGCGGACCGCGAAGCCCATATCCGCGAAGAACGGTCTTGGGTCGCGAAAAGTGAACACGAAATATCGGCTGCTCGGGCTCAAGAACTGACGGACGTACTCGATTACCTCGCCGACCACCGAGAACGAGAGCGCCCGATTTTGCGTGCGGCCGCGTTGGCGCATCAGGGTTAAGAGGCGCCGCGTCTCTGGTATCATGTATCGGCACCTGACACCGGCGCGGTATGGAGGAGGATCGGGTCTCACACCGAGGCCGAGGACGGCATAGGTGTACCACGCGAAAGGTACTCCGGTATGGTAGGCCAGCGGCAGGCTGCCCCAGAAGCGTCCATTGACTTCCATCAGGGCCGCTCGCCCGGTGCGCGGATCGAGGCGGTATTCCACCATCGCGGCCCCTTGCCATCCGATCTCCCGCAGCAGTGCCTCCGATTTTGCCAACAGCTCGGCATTGATCGAGAGCGGCAGGCTTTCGCAGACTGTCGATGTTCCGCCTTCCGGGGGCCATTCGGAGATGCGGCGGTGCTGAAGGCGCAGCAGCGCCTCCCCGCGATCGAGAAAAATCATGTGACCGAGGCCGCTGCCCGGGCAGAACGCTTGGACCAGCGGATAGCGGCCGTAAGGCGCGTAGCGCGCGAGCGCGCGGACCAGTTCGGCGCGATCGTAGCAATACTCCGACTTGAGCAATTCGAGGCCGTGACCGGACAGCCCGCGACCGACGCCTTCAGGATTGCTCCATTTGAGGACGCACGGAAAGGTCAGCTCTTCGGGTGATTGATCGGCAACCGGACCGCTTCGAGGCTGCCAGGTCGCCGGCACCGGCACGCCGACCTCCCGGGCGACGGCGTAGGTCGCGGCCTTGTCGCCCACAATCGCGAGTTGCGCGGCCGGTGGCACCAATGCCTGCAGACCAATCAAACGGCCTCGATCGGCGGCGGCGCGTATAAAGAGAAGGTCTCCCTCGGAGACCGCCAGCAGGTAGCGAGCGCCGTGCTGCGCCGCGATCCGGTTCAAAAGCTCAATCGTCGCATCGTCGTCAGGCGGGCGCAAATAACCGCCGGTCGTCCATCTGGAATAGAGGCCGATGCCCTTGCGGGAGCGCGCAATGGCATGGACCGGAACGCCGTGCTCCCCGAGATCGCGAATGATTGTGAGGCCGATCGGCGTATCCGCGCCCAGCAGGATAGCCGGCGGGTGCGCCGTCCTATCTCCCATCTGGCGGGCTCAAACGCGTCCGCTCGGCAATGTCCCGCACAGCGGAATCGATGACGTCGAAGCACTGCTCCCAATATGCTTCGCGCAAACGGTGCGGGTCGTGAATGTGCGGGCGACAAGGCCGGCTCCACAGGCCAAGCAGGGTCACTTGGCAAGGCACCGTCGGCAGACATCGAAACATCGCGCGCGCCTGCCGTGGCTCCATGACAATCAGCAGGTCGCCGCTGTGAAATTCAAAATCCTCGGCCGCACAGGCGCGATGCTCGGCAAGCTCGATCGCTCGTCGTGCCGCAACACTGAGCGCATTCGAGTCGGCTGGTGCGCCGGTTTCCGCAGATAGGCCAAAGGATGCCGTGGGCAAACCGTAAGTCGCGGCTCGCCGCTCTGCGTACGGACTGCGGCAGATGTTGCCGTGGCATACAAAGACGAGGCGCTCCACCCTGTCCCAGCGGATTTTCTTGAGGCGGCGATAGCCGCCGATGCCGTTTTCAAAGTGTGAAAGCAGCAGCCGGACGAGTCCACGGTAGCTGCCGAAGCGGGCGCGCACCCTGACGGGGTCCCCGCCTCCAAAGGGCATGGATAGCGGCGGAAAGTCCTGTTGGGCCGAAAAAAGCCGTCTGGGCACGGTCGTTGCTATCCGGCCCAATCTCGCGCGGCGCAAAACGGAATCGGTTGACCGTGCACAGACGGTCGAATTTGGCGATCGTCAAATGATTTAGAACGTTTGTCCGCGGAGAGAGGGACACCGAAGTCGCGGGAGAGCAATCTCGTCGATCGCCCTGTCCGTCGAGAGCCTCGGCGCTCCACCACCGACACCGTCCCGGCCCGACCGACATCTTCCATCGCGCTGTCCATTCTACATTTTAGATGAATCCCAGATGATCGTTAACCACGTTGGCGGCTGCGCGAACGATCGCGTTAAACGCATTCCCGGTCAGTTCGTTCCACCCCTGACCATTGTCGATCGTATCCGCGGCAACGGCGAGCGGCACGACCTCGAACCGGTCGGTGTTTTGGGCCAGGAACGCGCACAAGCGTCGAAAACGGTCCTGGATTAGCCGATTGGGCCGGAGGTCGGTGTAGCGGAAATCCCGCTTTTTGACGAACTCGAACGGATGAGTGACGATCACCACGACGGGATTTTCACACTCGTGTGCCGCATTGAGCAGGCTGATCTGCTCACGCGCGGTCAATGCGGTGACCTGCATCGGGCGCAAGCGTCGGCGCCCTACCGGGCCGACATCGACAAAGCAGGTTACCGGCAGTTCGCGGATGCCGGCAAAGTCATGAGCACCACCGGTCACCGCCAGCTCCGGCTCCGGCGGGCGATGGACCGCGAGGCAGATGTTGGATGCATGGCGCAGGCCTGCCTGGCTCATCGCCTCGAACACCGATAGCGCTGTGGAAAAGTTGCCTGTGCGCATGCCGCTCGGCCGCACCCCGGTCCAGGCGGCAATTTGATCGGCGCCTTCGCCGATCAGCGCCAGCAGCCGCCCGGTTTCCAGCTCGTGACAATGGTCGGAGGCCAGGTTGAAGCGGTCGAACTTGCCGTCCTCGAACGACAGCCAGCAAGGGTGCAAATGCAATTGCACGTCCTGGCCTGCGCGCAGCAGCTGGTCGACGTAGCCGCCCATTACCGTGTCGGGAAAGTAGCGCGTATGGACGGTCTCGACGAAAAAGGTCGCGACCAACCCGTGCTCGCTCAGGGTCTCGACGAGAAAGCCCAGCGCTTCGCTCTTGCCGTCGACCACGCCTGCCACCGGCTCGTGGATCAACGGCGTGTGGGCTTCGTTCCTCGAAAAAGCCCCAGCGATCGAGGCCTCGGTGTCGACCGTCAACACAACCTTGGTCTTCACGAGTTTTTAGGGTCCGCTCGTCATAATAGCGAAATCCGATGACATCATATCCAAGCCGAACTCAGACGATAGCAGACTTCGCGGGATATTCCAGCATCGGCCGGTGTGGCGTCGGGCGATCGCGGACGAAGGCAGATCAGAGCGTCAGGTCGCGAAAAAGAGGAAGCTCGATTTGGAGAACGTGCGGGACAAAGATTGGGAGCGCTACCCGGTCCCGCTGAAATTCCAGATCGGCGACGTCGTGTTGGTAAAGGCGATCCTAACGCTTTACCGGCGCAGCGCGGACTTGCAGGAGCCACCGCTAGATGTCGGAGCTGCGCCAGCGCCGCCGCCTTCGCTCGAAGGGGCCGCCGGCTATGTCGTCTGGTCGCAGCCGATAACAAACCGAGTGCCGGTTCTGCGAGTGCGGGACGGCGCGCTCCTGTATGCGCCTCGCCAATATCGACGCTTTTCGGTCGACCTTACTGGCGGCTTCGACGGGTATATGGCAAGTTTTTCGGGTAAGACAAGATCTGGACTTAAGCGAAAGATGCGGAAGTTCGGCGAACTCTCGCGCGGTGAGATCGATTGGCGGGAATACCGAACGCCCGACCAGATTGCAGAATTTATCCGTGTAGCGCGAAACTTGTCGGCCAGGACCTATCAAGAGCGGCTACTACAGCGGGGGCTGCCGGCGACCGACCAATTTTTCGGAATCGCGCAAGCGCTGGCGAGCCGGGGCAGCGTACGCGCCTATCTGCTGTTCCTCGACGGCGAGCCGATCAGTTATCTCTACTGCCCGGTGAAGGACGGCGTCGTGCTCTATGACTATCTCGGCTATGATCCGGCGCATGCGTCCAGCTCTCCCGGCACGGTGTTGCAATTGCTCGTCCTCGAACACTTGTTTGCCGAACGGCGCTTCGGCGTGTTCGACTTCACCGAAGGAGAAGGCCAACACAAGGAGTCGTTCTCGACCGCAAGCTGCCTGTGTGCGGACGTGTATGTCATCAGCCGACGGCTGGCCCCAGCGTCGATAGTGCTGCTCCATCGCGCGATGGACAGGGCCGCGACCGCAGTCGGTATCGCTCTCGACGGATTGAACTTGAAACGGCGAGTGCGCCGGTTGGTCAGGCGGATGTGAGGGCCGCACACTCTGTTCTTCACAACCTTGGGGGCCCGTGCCGAGAAGTGTGATCGCGTCTTCGACACAGCGAAGCAAGACAAAAGACCTCCGGATTTCGGGGGGAATCGTGGAACAGGCGCGTGTTTTCTCTGCTATGCGCTCAGAACGAGGATCGGCGGATCGTTTCGGATCGCCTTAAAGCCCGCCTGCTGAAATACGTCCCGATGCTCCGGGTCGACATAGATAACGATGATACGACGGCCGCGGCTGGCGAGCGACGCCAATTCGTGTGCGATCGGCGCCATAACAGCAGGGCCAAAGGGGTTGTAGAAGTAACAAATGAGGTCGCCGGCCGGCGGTTCAAATTCGGTGGCATCGCAGCAAATCGCCGAAACTTTACCTGCTCGGTTGAGATGTGGCGGCATACCGGTGCTGTTGAGCAACGCTATGTCGTTAAGTTCCTTGGAGAACTCCAACCCGACGACCTCTTTGAACGGGTATCCTGCGGCCAACAGGAGCACTCGTCCCTTGCCTGAGCCGAAATCGATGAAGGTGAAGTTGGCGTGGTCTACGTCTAGCCCCTCGATCGCGCTCCTTACCAGCGCATCGGGGCTCGGCTGATAGCGGACCGCGTACCGGGCGTTGGGAAATTCGATATCGAGACTGCCGACCTCACGAATGGTGCTCGTTTCGCTGGCATATACGGAATCAAAGGAATTGGGATCGCGATGATCGCCAACGCCGCGATGGCTGCGGCGGAGCTGATATGCGATGTTGCGGGCCGCTAGGCGAACGAACCCGAGAGGGCCGTGCCGGTACCATGCGGTTCTAACGCGTCTCAGCAAGCCAACCATGAGCAGAACTCTACCCAGATCCAGCGAAATGTCGCCTCTGAAGCGCGCCCTCAAGACCGTGGCGGCGACTGCGCTCGGTGATTATCGGTTCAATCGGATCTACCGAAATGAACGCGCTCCCGCGAACCTTTCGCTGCCGGCCGGTACGGCGTGCTCCGTGTTCAAATCCCCATCTCCAGATATGGCTGACGACAGCCTCTTGAACCGAATTTCCTATGCGGGAGAGGATTCCTACGGTTTCGGGCTCTTTCTGGAAGGGCAGCCCGCAGCCATTTGCTGGTTTTGGGGTCATGTGCGTTTCCGAGACCCTCTGCTGTGGAGCCTGTCGGAGGGAGAGGCGATCATGGTCGACCTCCTGACCGCGCCCCAATTTCGCGGGCGCGGCTTGGCGACCCTCCTGATCCGCTACGCCGCGATTGAGATGCGGCGGCTCGGGATGCAGAACCTCTATACGTGGGTTTGGCACAGTCACCATTCCTCTTATCGAGCTTTCGAGAGGGCAGGCTGGCGGCAGATCGCCTGGGTCCTCGAAGTTCATCCCTTCGGCAAGCGGCAGCCGCTGCGCGTCAGCTGGCCCGCGTTGCCGATCGCGGCGAGGACATGAAAGCATTCTGCGGCCGAGGCGGTCATCGGCGTGTACATGCGCGCCGATCAAGAAGATACAGGAGAATTCGATGCTGAGCGGTGTCTACCGGTTTCCGGCGATGGAGAGCGTGCTCTTCGGGAAGGCCTACACCGAGGCGCTGGCGCAGGAAGTCGACCGGCTCAACGCCCGCGCCGTCTTTGTGCTGGCGAGCGGCACCTTGGCTCGTGAGACCGATTATGTCGACCGGCTGCGGCAGATGCTCGGCAACCGCTTCGCCGGCCTTTGCGCCAAGATCGGCGCGCATACCCCGCGTGGCGATGTCGTCGCCGCGGCCAACATGGCTCGCGAGGCCGGCGCCGATCTGATCGTCACGATTGGCGGCGGCTCGGTTACCGATGCGGCGAAGATGGTGGGCCTGTGCCTCGGCAACGGGGTGACCGCGCCCGAGCAACTCGACGATTACCGCGCCACGATCGCTGCCGACGGCACGGCGCGGCGGCCCGAGGTCAAGCCGCCTGGGGTGCGCATGATCGCCATCCCGACGACGTTGTCGGCGGGCGAGTTCTCGGCCGGCGCCGGCTGCACCGACACCCGGCGCCACGTCAAGGAGAGCTTCAGCCATCCCTTGATGATCCCGCGCACTGTCATTCTCGATCCGCAGGCAGCGGTGCCGACCCCCGAATGGCTGTTTCTGTCGACCGGCATCCGCGCCGTCGACCACGCTGTCGAGGACATCTGCTCGGTCAACGGCCAGCCGATCTCCGAGGGTGCGGCGTTTCATGCGCTGCGGCTGCTGGGCAAGGGTTTGGCGGCGGTCAAAGCCGACCCCGCCGACCTTGACGCGCGGCTCGACTGCCAGATCGGCGCATGGATGTCGATGGTCGGCTCGCAAACCGGGGTAAGGAAGGGTGCGAGCCACGGCATCGGGCATGTTTTGGGCGGCACCGCCGGCGTGCCGCACGGGTACACCTCGTGCGTCATGCTGCCCCACGTATTGCGCTTCAACCACATGGTGAACGCGGACAAGCAGGCCCGGGTCAGCGACGCTCTCGGGCAACCGGACACGACGGCAGCTGACGCGGTTTCGGGATTAATTGCCGGGCTCGGTCTGCCGACCCGGTTGCGCGATGTCGGGGTTAGAGAGGACCAGCTCGACCTGATCGCCGAGAATTCGATGCACGACCGCTGGATCCACACCAACCCGCGCAAGATCGATGGGCCGGCCGTGATCCGCGCCCTGCTCGACGCCGCCTGGTAGCCGACCGAAGCGACCGTGTCGCCTCGCCGCTCGGGCGCGGTCAGTAGCTTGCCTGCCCCGTCGGCGGGCCTACAAAATGTCCGCGGACACCGGGACGCGCTGCGAGACAGTTGCGCACCCGCGTGCAGGAGATAGCTGATGGACCTGAACGGCGCGGTTGCTTTGGTGACGGGCGGCAATGGCGGACTTGGCCAGCGTATCTGCCACGCACTGGCGAAGGAGGGTGTGCATGTCGCTGTCATGTACGCGCAGAGCCGCGACCAGGGGGAGGGCGTCGCCCGAGAGCTGACCTCTCGGTACCAGATCAACGCCGCGGCATTCGCTTGCGACATTACCGACGGCACGGCGGTGGAGGGGGTGGTCGGCGAGGTCACCGGGCGCTTCGGCCGGCTCGACATTCTCGTCAACGACGCCGCCTACAACAAGGCGATCCCGTTCGACGACCTCGACAATCTTACGATCGAGGTGTGGGACAAGATCATCGCCGTCAACCTGACCGGGCCGATGCGTCTTATGAAGGCGGTGGCGCCGGTCATGAAGGCGCAAGGCCGCGGCCGCATCGTCAACATTGCATCCGTGGCTGGGGTGGGGCCGACCGGCTCGTCGATCGCCTATGCGGTGTCGAAGGCGGGGCTGATCCACCTGACGCGCTGCATGGCGGTGGCCTTGGCGCCGCAGACGCTGGTCAATTGCGTGGCGCCGGGCCTGCTGGAGGGCACGCGCGCCACAGCTAATCTACGGGCCGAGCAGATCCAGAACTCCGCGGCCTCCTCGCTGCTGAAAAAGCCGGCCGACAAGGATGACTGCGCCGACATGGTGGTCACGCTGTGCCGCACCGAGACCATGACCGGTCAGACGATGGTCATCGACTCCGGCCGCTACTTTCACTGATGTGCCACATACGCTGTCTTCCGCCGGAATAGCTTGTCCGTTCCTGTGCCGGTGGTCCCCTCAGGCCATCTTTTGGTGCGGCCGCGATGCGCTAGAGTAGGCCGGCTAATAAGCCGTCTGGCGGGGGTCCAGCCTAGGCGGGGGAGGGGCGGATTACGCTCTAACTCTTGCAGCCTATAGTACTACATCCCTTGGGTAATGCATGGCCGAATCCCATTTAGAGAAGGCCGAAGAACCGCCCGCGAGCGGTCGCTGTCCGGAAACGACCGGCCGTGCTCCAGATTACAGAAGGCAGCCATGCTCATTTCCGATGTGTTACGGACCAAGGGCCACCACGTCGAGAGGATACACCCTGCGGACAGTATCGAGCTTGCGGTCCGCAAGCTGGCCGAGCACCGCATCGGCGCCTTGGTCGTGGAAGATAGGTGGATGAAACCGATCGGCATCTTCTCGGAGCGGGACTTCATCAAGGCTATAGCCCGAGACGGCGCTGCCATACTCGGCTTTCAGGTCCAACAACTGATGTCGACGCCGATCCTCACCTGTCACCCTTCCGATCGCATCGACGCCGTGCTTGCGACCATGACGACCGCGCGGATCCGTCACCTGCCGGTGATCGAGGGCAACGAGCTTAAGGGCATCGTCAGCATCGGCGATTTGGTGAAGCACCGCCTCGACGAGAAGGAGTTGGAGGCGAGCGTTCTTCGCGATATCCAGCGCATGCGCGCCTGAGCAACGCCGTCCGTTGCTCCGCGTCCAGTCGCCTAATTAAACTACACGCCTGAACAAGCAATCTGACAATGGGCCGAATAATGGGCCCGGAGGGAGCGCGGAACATGCAGGCCGATTACATCATCGTCGGAGCGGGCTCGGCCGGCTGTGTGCTGGCCAATCGGCTGACCGAGGATCCCGGTACAAAAGTATTGCTGATCGAGGCGGGCGGGCACGACTGGAACCCGCTGATCCACGTCCCGGCCGGCTTCATGAAGATGCTCGACCACGATACCTTGACCTGGAAGTTTCGGTCCGAGCCTGATCCCGGCATCAACGGCCGCGCCATCGTCTACACGCGCGGCCGGGTGATCGGCGGCTCCTCCTCGATCAACGGGATGATCTACATCCGCGGCCAGCCCGAGGATTACGACCACTGGGCGCAGCTCGGCAACCGGGGCTGGTCGTGGGACGATTGCTTGCCCTATTTCCGCCAGGCCGAGCGCTGGGAGGGCGAAGGCAATGCGGCGCGCGGTAAGGAGGGTCCGCTCTACACCTCGAAGACGGACCGGCCGGCGATTTGCGCGACGGTGATCGAGGCCGGCAAGGAGATCGGGCTCGAATACCGCGAGGACCTGAACGACTTGCCCGCTGGCCACAGCGACTGCATCGGCTGGTGCCAGCAGACCCGCGGCGGGCGCCGCCGCGCCAGCACCGCGCGCACCTATCTGCGGCCGGCGCTGAAGAGGCCGAACCTCGAACTCGTCACCAACGCGTTGGTGCATCGCGTCCTGTTCGACGGAAAGCGCGCTTCAGGCATTGAATTCTCGCGCAACGGGGTCGTCGAGCGGGCCGAGGCCGGGCGTGAGGTGATCCTGTCTGCGGGCGCCGTCGGCTCGCCGCACATCTTGCAGCTGTCGGGCGTCGGCGACCCCGAGCATCTCGCCAAGATCGGCGTGCCCGTCGCGCATGAATTGCGCGGCGTCGGCAAGAACATGCAGGACCACTACGTCGCGCGCGTCTCCTATCCGGTCGTCGGCGCCCAGACCGCCAACGAGCGACAGCGCGGCCTGCCGTTCGCCGCCGAAATCATGCGCTGGCTGATCGCCGGCAAAGGGATGCTGAGCTACAGCCCCTCGATCGTCGCCGCCTCGGCCAAGGTGCTGGAGGAATCGGCGACGCCCGATATGCAATGCACGTTCGCGCCGGGAAGTTTCAAGGACGGCCAGATGGGCCAACTCGATGACATACCCGGCCTCAGCGCTGGCGCCTGGCAAATGCGGCCCTTGTCGCGCGGCTATGTCGAGGCCAAGTCGAACCGGCCCGGCGACATGCCGGCGATCAACCCGCGTTATCTTTCGGAAGAAACCGACCGGCGCGCCATCATCGGCGGTTTGCGCCTTGCGCGGCGGATTTTCGCCGCACCCGCGCTAAAGCAGTTTGTCCGCGAAGAGAGCCTGCCCGGCCGCCATGTCCAGACCGACGATGAGTTGCTCGATTACGCGCGGCGCAACGGCAGCACATGCTATCACGCCAGCTGCACCTGCATGATGGGCTCGCACCCGATGAGCGTCGTCGACAGCGAGTTGCGCGTGCACGGTGTTGAAGGGCTGCGGGTCATCGACGCCTCGGTAATGCCGGCGGTGACGTCGACCAACACCAACGCGCCGACGATCATGATCGCCGAGAAGGGTGCGGCGATTATACGAGGCGCGGCGCGCCAAAGATTGGCGGCGTAGCGGGGGCAGCCGGAGTGAAGCCTTCGATTTGCACCATGCCGAAAGAACCGAAAGGCCTCTGGGTTTCGCCTAAGAATCGCTAGCTGCGCACGCGACTGGTCGAGACGCGCGCGTAGTTGATGCCACACTAGCAAGGAGAAACAGCCATGCCGTTCTATCAAAAAGGCGACGTCCGCATCCGCTACGAGGAGGCCGGCTCCGGCTTTCCGCTGCTGGTCACCCCCGGCGGCGGCCTGAACTCGCGGGTCAGCAACTGGCCGACCGCCGTGATCAACGCGATGGAGGAGTTCAAGAACGACTTCCGCTGCATCACGATGGACCAGCGCAACGCCAACGGCGGCGAATCGACCGGCCCGGTGCCAGGTCGATAACCCCTGGGATGCGTTCGCCGACGACCAGCTCGGGCTGATGGACCATCTCGGCATCCGCGAATTCTTTTACATGGGCTATTGCATCGGCGGTTGCTTTGCCGGGAAGCTGATGCAGCGGGCGCCCAACCGCGTCGTCGCCGCGGTGTTCTGCCAGAGCGTCGGCCATCGGCCGGAAAACCCGACCGTCATGTACCGGCATAGCAAGGATAACTGGGTGCCCGACTTCATGAAGCGGCGTCCCGATGTGTCGGCGGATACGATCGAGAAATACCTGCATAACCTGTACGCCGTACAACCCGATTTCCTGTACAGCGTGTCGCGTGACTTCATCAGGAATTGCCGCACGCCGATGCTGGTGCTGCCGGATGACGTACCAGGGCATCCGCTGCAGACCTCGATCGACGTGGCGTCGCTGGCGCCGAACGCCGAGATCACGGTTTACCCGTGGAAGGAGCCGGAGGAGCTTAGGCAACGCACGATCGACCGAGTGCGCCGCTTCCTGAAGGCGCACGTTCCGATGCGCGCTGCCGCGCAGTAAAGACGGGCGGCCCGTGTGACAGGGCGGCTTATTCTTATCCTGAGCGCAATGGCTATCAGTTCCTCTACACTGGCCGCCGGAATCGATCCCTGCACCTACACCTGCGCTGATCTTCACGGGCTGATCGCGGTGAAAGGTTTCGTCTTTATCAACCAAGCGACGTTCGACGACTTCGTGGTTGCCAATCGCTCTTATTGCGCAGGCGGCGGGGCGACGGTGCTTCAGTTGCGGAGCGTAGCAACGGCCGATCGTCCCGAGTGCCTGGTGAACTACTGTGTCCCCCGAAATGTCGGCACCGGCAACTAGTTGCCGCCGAGTTCGAAAATCAACAACCCTACCCGCGCACGCGCCGGCCGAGTACGGGCGCAAACGCGTAAACACCACACCGGGCGAGGAGAATTGCCATGCCGTTCTATGAAAGAGGCGACGTCCGCATCCATTACGAAGAGGCCGGCGCCGGCTTTCCGTTGCTGGTGATCCCCGGCGGCGGCCTGAATTCGACGGTCGCGGGTCTCGCGACCCATCCGTTCAACCCGATGGTGGAGTTCAAGGACGAGTACCGCGTGATCGCGGCGGATTTGCGTAACGCCAATGGCGGCCAGTCTTCGGGCCCGCTCAAGATCGACCGGCCGTGGGACGCGTACACCGACGACCACATCGGCCTGATGGATCATTTGGGAGTTGGGGAGTTCCTGGTGCTGGGCTTCTGCATCGGCGGCCCGTTCATCTGGAACCTGTTGAAGCGAGCGCGCGGGCGCATCGTCGCCGCGGTGCCGACCCAGCCCAGCGGGTTCCGGCCGGAGATGCCCGATCTGTTTTACCAGAACAACATCAAGGGTTGGGGCCCGGCACTGTGCGAGCGGCGGCCCGACATCACGATGGCGATGGTCGATGCCTTCCTGAGCAAGATGTACCGCGCCAACGCCGACTTCGTCTTTACCGTGACGCGCGATTTTGTGCGCGACTGCCACACACCGATCCTGGTCCTGCCGGACGACGTCCCGGCGCATCCCTACGCTGTGGCCATGGAGAGCGCGCTGCTTGCGCCGAACGCGCAAGTGAGCCTCTACCCGTGGAAGGACACCCCGGACAAGATCCCGCTGGCGGTGCGCCATATCCGCACCTTCCTGCGGGCAAACCGACCTGCGACGGCCGCCCGCTAAGACGGGGTGTTCGCATGACGGGGCGGCGGGGATCAGCCCTGCCACTCCGCGCCAAAGAGGAGTTCGAAGGATGACCGACGCCAAGCTCGCTCCAAACCTTCCGGGTTGGATGGTGGAACACGCGAACCGCTACCTGTCTAGCGGCGGGACCGACGGCCACATGCACAAGCCGACCCAGCCGGGCCGGCCGGACACCCCCGTTCCCTCGCTGCTGCTCACGACGACCGGCCGCAAGTCGGGAGAGAAGTTCATCTTCCCGCTGTATTACGGGAAGACCGGCGACAGCTATATCGTCGTCGCCTCGAAAGGCGGCGCCCCGCAACATCCCGGCTGGTACCGTAACCTCCTCGCCAACCCGGAGGTCGAGGTTCAGGTCGGGACCGCGAAGATCAAGGCGCGGGCCCGGACCGCCACCGGCGAGGAGCGCGGCCGGCTGTGGCAAGAGGCGCTGAAATTCTGGCCGCCCTATGCCGATTATCAGAAAAAGACGGAGCGCGAGATCCCGGTCGTCGTGCTTGATCCTATCCGCTAGCGGCACCAATCCAACGATTGCACCCGGGCTTTTCTATTCTCGTAATCCCGGGCGCAGCACGGTCGTCAAGACGTTATTTGCCTTACCTTTAAGTACCGTAGCAATAAGTACGTCACGCGTCAATGGCGTGGACCCCGATCCGTCGTCGGTACCACAAGCCAGTTCAACTCTTACTTATGACGATCTCAAGAAATTCACAAATACAGTGTCCACAACCTATCTGCAACCTGCCGCAAACGCTACGCCGCCGTCAGGTGCCGCGACTGCAAACGACCCGTTCGGTATATATTTTCGCAATTATTTTGAAGGTAGTTTTTATGATCGCTACGGCGTAAATATTGCTAAGCCCTCATTCTCCGCTACCATCGGGGATACTGAGATCAACGGAGCGTTGACGATGCTCATCGAGTATTTACTCGATAGCGTCGATAAAACTACCCCGGTGTTTGGTGACACTTCGTCTTTTTCTCTTCCGAATAATCTAACGTCCTCCTCTCCCACACCCAATGGTGACATGGTCCCCGCTCCAGCAGGGAACGTGACCTTTTACCCAGGAGGGGTTAAGTACCAACCGACTGCGTACGCAGCGGGCTTAGCACAATATTCATACGCGCCTGCCACGGCACCGGACAATACACCATGCGGAATTACAATCGGTAAAGTAAAATTCATGGGTTATATGGCAAATGCCGCTGGTGCCAGCGGCGATCTGACTAGCGGACTAACGTTCGGAAGTTTTGGTGGGCTCGGATTCTCTCTGTTCGGATTAATTAAATTCTCGTTAGGAGATAATCAGACGCTCTCGGGTGCTGCAAAAACGTTGGCTACTCGTTTAGCAATGAGGGCAGCTTACGACGCGATGTACCCGATAGTTCTTCATGTGAGGAACGTACCGAAAATTACCATTTCAAACGGCGTTATAACAGCAAGCGGGAACTGAAGTTTTGGAAGTCTTCGGCGGAAAATGCTTCCACAAACTCCGCTGTCGACGCTAAGCGTGGGGAGGTTGAACAGATGTTTGGGGAGGGGCTTGCTAAGATGTATTTCTTATACATTCACAAATGGATACTGTTGTGTGCGACAGCGCTTTGCGTGTTCGGGGTGGAACTGCCGGGCGCAGCACAGACCAGATCGGATATACAAAAGAACACGCTGCCTCAGATTGGCATCATTGAAGCTGGGAAGACAAATCTATCTGTTCCAGAACAGAAGATGAGCTCGGATCTTCTTGTAAATCAGAACCAAGCTCAGTCCGGGGCGGCCCTTAACGGCGTACCGACGTTTCGGGCTCCGAGTTTGCCGACTGACGACGAGGGTCGGGTCATAGTGGACATTTCCGCGACGGTTACAGCCAATCTCATACAAGAGATCGACAGTGTGGGCGGCAAGGTAATTTACCGAGCTGCTGACAACACATCCGTCAGGGCGGCGGTTCCGCTTGACAAAACGCGCGAGATTGCAGGGCGCAATGACGTGCGGCAGGTAACTACCGCATCCCGCTCCTTCCAGAACGGTTATGCGAATCAAGAAGGTGACGTGGCTCATGCCACCGATCACACACGGCTGGATTTTAAAATTTCGGGCTCTGGGGTGAAGGTAGGAGTGATTTCCGATAGCCTCGATGATGCATATGGATCAGAGGCAGTGGCTTTCAATCCGGGTGGGGCCCTTTATGGCATTAATGTCACGATAGTAGACTCCGATGGTAACGATTACGTGTCAGATTCAGGAACGAGGAATACGGGCGAAGGTCTGGCAATACTGGAAGTTATTCACACGTTGGCTCCAGCCGCGGAGCTGTTGTTCGCTACCGGAGACAGCGGCGGCGGACCTAAGCGGATGGCCGACAATATAAGAAAATTAGCCGTTGCCGGCTGCCAAATTATCGTTGATGATATGACTTTTTCCGACGAACCACCGTTTCAGGACGGGCCAATAAGTCAGGCTGTGGACGATGTCACGGCAGGGGGTGTGTTGTATTTTTCTTCGGCCGGTAATTCCGGTAATTTGCTACATCACACGTCTAGCACGTGGGAAGGAATGTTTAAGGACGGTGGGCCGGCAGACGCTCAATTTGGTGCAGGACCGAACGCCAGGATACTTGATTTTGGCGGAGGAAAAACGTTGAACACAATAGATCAAGCCTTATCGACGGATCAGGATCAAGTGAATTTCTTTTGGGCGGATCCGCTGCAGCATTCCTTCAATGGATATGATTTGTTTCTGGTGAACAATCGGTTTCCAGACAAGGGCAGCATAGTGGGCCAAGCCACTTCACCCCCCTCGACGTCACCTGTCAGGGGAACGCTGGACCCGTATTTATTCATTAGTAATATAAAAGGTCGCCCTACCATCCAGGGTGCGAGTATCGTAATTGTGAAAGAAGCGTCGGCCGCCAGCGTATTTTTGCACGTGGATGTTGGTCGAGGGATTTTGCGTTACAGTACGAACGGCGCAACCAGGGGACATAACGCGAACGGCGCATCCGGAGCATTCTCGGTGGCTGCGACATCCGCGCCCGGACAATTGGTCCCATTTGCCGGAGGGATAGCTCAAGCGGTGGAGAGCTTTAGCGCCGATGGACCGCGTTGGATTTTTTTCGACCGTAGCGGAACACCAATCCAAGGTGGAATGAAGTTAAATAAACCAGATCTTACTGCCGCTGACAACGTTTCGACGACAATCCCTAGATTTAACCCGTTTCAGGGCACCTCGGCGGCGGCACCGCAAGCCGCTGGTATAGCAGCCCTACTTCTTTCATGTCACTCGGCTGCCACTCACGACCAAGTGAGAGAGGCTATCGCATCTTCGGCGCTGCCGCTAGAGCAGGGAACGTTCGATGCAGGTGTTGGGATTATTATGGCTCATGCAGCCGCAGAAAAATTCTGCGGCAATAAAGCGGCAGTTTCGTTATCGGGTGCGGTTAACGGCACCGCTAATGCGATAGCGGGCGTCCCCTCGGTGCAGGCCTGCCCTCCCGGATACGTGTACTATAGCGGCGGCTGCTATCCGGCCCCTTACACTAGGTAGCCGCAAGAGGCCGGGAGGATCTGGGACCTTAGCCAGCGGCGCTGGTGCAATCCCGCCGGTGACCAGGCTGCGGCCCGCTCGCCAGCCTCAGTAGGGATTGTGCGCGAAGACGAACGTTGTACCGGTGACGATGGGCGCGCTCGCGCCGACGGACGGCACGTCGGCGGCTTTGACTTGGCAGGAGCCGGTGCGGTCCGATGCCAGCAAGCCGCCCTCGATGGGTTGCCGGAGTTCGTGGATGCGGCCGGTGCCGAGGTGCTGCGGTGCTGCCAAAGGTGTTGAGCGGGAGCTCACCCGGCATCTTAGAGCTCGGCGCGAGCCGTGGAGCTGTTCCAAGCGCCCACCTCTGCCGTCAAGCGGCCGGCTTGTGGGCGGCGGCGTAAAGTTCGCGGATCTGCCGGGCGGCGCGGGCGAGGTCGGCGTCATCCAGCCGCGAGGCGACATCGTCTTCTTCGGCCTGCGCGAGGAGGCCGCGGAACCGCAACGGCTTGTCGAAGAACGCCAGGGCGATTTCGATCGGCTTCTGCCCCTCCTCGACCCATAGCGGGATCTGCCTGCCGCGCAGGGTCGGGCGGATGTGGTAGTGGCTGCCCATGCTGAATGGATCGAAGCGCAGCGCTTGCTCCCCCGTGCCGGCGACGGCGACCACGATCGAGGGCCGTTCGATGCCGTCCGCCTCCCGGCCGAGCCGGTTCGGATGGAACATGATATGCAGATGTGGCCCCGCATTGATCTGGTGCCATCCGCCGCCGTCCTCGGGCATGGTCGCGCGCATTGGCTGTGGCTGTTCCGACATTTCGAGTCTCCTCTCCTCTGATCAGATGTGCATGCCCGGCACGTCGTGTGTACCGCTGCACCGAGTTCGAACACCCACGGCCCCAAACCCAGCATGACGATCGCAGGGGGTTTGAGCCCTCGCGATCTTATCACGGAACAGGGTTCCATCGACACTGTTCACCTAAGGGGCACGCTGCTGCTCCTTGGACGCTTCGAGGAGATGACGATGTCGACAAGGCTCAAGATTTTCGCGATCGCCGCGGTTCTGGCGGCGGGCACATCGAGTGCCGCGATGGCGGAATATCCCTGCGCGCCGGGGTATGCAGTCTATGGCGGCTACTGCCGGCCGGTCCCGGCCCCCGGGTATCCATCGGGTCCGTTGTCCGGCGCGGCGGCCGGGGAGGTCAACGGGGCCGAGAATGGTGCGGCAGCAGCCGGCCCTGTCGGTGCGCTCATTGGCGGGGCGATTGGCACCGCTACCGGTGCGGTTGCCGGCACCGCCAATGCGGTAGCGGGGGCCACGACGCCCGCCTGCGGCCCCGGCTATGTGTACTACAATGGCGGCTGCTATCCGGGCCGCTATTAGGTAGCCTGCGGGGGCCGCGGGTCCGAGGCCTTTGGCTGCGGCGCCGGTGCAATCGCGCCGGCGAGCACGCTGAGGCCCGGCTCGCGGGCCCCGGAAACCCGTCGAAGAGCGATTAGCGGTTGCACCCGCCCTACATTGGGCGTTGCCTCTCCGCGTCAGTACGGCTCGCGCACGAAGATGAAGGTCGTGCCGGTCACGATCGGGGCGCTGGCGCCGACGAACGATACGTTGGCGTCCTTGACCTGGCGCGAGCCGGCGCGGCCCGAGGCCTGCAAGGCGCCCTCGATGATGTGCCACAGGCCGTGGATGCGCCCGGTGCCGAGGCTGCCGCCAAAGGTGTTGAGCGGCAATTCGCCGTCAAGCTCGATGCGCCCGTCCTGGATGAAATCGAGCGCCTCGCCTTCCCCGCAGAAACCGTAGGATTCGAGACCGTAGATCACCGAGGCCGAGAAGCCGTCATAGATCTGCGCGACGTCGACGTCCTTCGGGCCGAAGCCGGAGCGCTCCCAGGTCAGCTTCGCCGAGCTGCTGCCGCCCTCCATGTAGCTCGAAAGGCTGCCGATGCGGCCCGCCACCTCGAAGTGAAGCCGCTGGCCGTAGCCGGCGAGATAGGCCGGCCTCGGCTTCAGGTCGCGCGCCCGGTCGGCCGTCGTCAGCACGATCGCGACCGCCCCCTGCACCGGGATGTCGCAATCGAACAGGCAGAACGGATACGCCACCATCCGCGAGTTCAAATAGTCCTCGCGGGTCAGCTGCGTGCCGTAGAAATAGGCGTGCGGATTGTGCTGCGTGTGACGGCGCTGGGTGACGGCCAAGGTCGCCATCTTCTCGCGGTTCTGGTTGTTCCGCTCGAGCCAGCGGGTATAGGCGACCGCCATGCCCTGTCCCGGACCGCCAAAGCCGTAGGGTGCGGTGAACTGCGTCGCGCCTGCCGCCATGCCGCTCGGCAGGTTCTGGTAGGTGCCGCGCGGGTTGTGCATCGCCCGCCACACCACCGCGTATTTGCACACCCCGGCGAGCAACGCGTTGACCGCCTGCTGCACCGCGCCGCCGATGTTGGTCGTGCCGACCTGGATGTGCCAGCCGAGATTGGGCAATTTCAGCATCGCCATCATGCAGTTGACCGACACGATCGAGATGCCGTCGACCTCCGCGTGCCCGGTCGCCGGCAGTTCCGGATAGGTCGCCAGACCGTCGATGTCGGACATCTGCAGCCCGGAATCCGCGACCGCCTCCTTGACCGCGGTCAGCGCATGGGCGGCGAGCGGAATGTCGGCCGAGCGCGTGACTTTTGAAAAGCCCACGCCGCTGACCGCCACCTTGCACCGGTTCTCCCACATGTCGCCTCTCCTCCTCACTCGGCCGGCGCCGTGCGCGCGAGGCGGAACTGCGGCAAGGTGATGTCGTCGTTCAGCTTCTCGAAGACTATTTCGACGCGCCGCCCGACCTTCGCCTCGGTATATTCCGCCTCCAGCAGATTGCCGGCGAGCAACGCGCCGGGCGCGTCGTCGAGTTCGACGATGATGCTGGCGTAGGGCACCGCGGACGCAAAGCGCTTGTCGCCGGTGTGATACATGATCGTGTAGGCGTAGATCGCTCCGGCGCCGCGCACAGGTTCGAATTTGAGGTCGGTCGAGACGCATTGGGTGCAGGTCGCATAGGGCGGGTGCTGGAAATGCCCGCAGCTCTGGCAGCGCTGCAATTCCAGAACGCCGCGCTTGGCCGCATCCCAGAATGGCTTGGTCCACTCGTTCGGAACCGGGATCGGCCGGGTCACCTTGCTCCAGTCGCTCATCTGTTCGCCCTTTGCCCTGCTATCGGCTTCCCTACGCACATTTCAATGAGCTCATCCACGAATACCTCGCGCACGCTTTTTCTTTCCCTCGCCCCCCGTTTGGGGGGAGAGGGAAAGGTGAGGGGGGCGATGCCGGACTCTGGCCCTTTGGCCCCCTCACCCCTCCCCCTCCCCCGGCCAGCGGGGGAGAGGGTGAATAATAGGGTACGGCGCCGAGCCCGATCATCGCCTCCCACGATCTCGCAGGTGCGCCGGCAGCGGCATTCGAGGCAGCAGTGCGTCGACTGCCGGCTTGACCGGGTTCGAAGCCGGAGATTCCGGTTTCGGCGAGGACTTATCAAGCTCCTCCGCCACGATCTTGCGTATTTCTGGAAAGCCGAGCGGTGCGTTAAGGCCAAACTGGAAAATCTGCCGGAACGAGTCGGGGTGGTTCCAGATCGCGGCCAGCACGCCCGATCGCATATTCGGGCTCGGATGCCTGAGCGCGCATTCGACCAGTCTGGCGACGTCGTTGCCGTCGAGCGTTACTTCTGTCGGCGTTTTCGATTGCGTCGGACGGCCGGTTGAATCGCCGGTCAGACGGATTTGCGACCGCAGCGTGTAATAATCCCTTGTCAGCACATCATCAGCCGGTTCCGCTTTGACCCGCGCCTCCAGATAGACGCGGTCACCCTCTCTCACCAGCATCGTTCATCGCCTCCGTCCTATCGGGTCAGGGGGTAGCTGAAACAGTCGCGGGGTTCGCCGCTGATGTTGGGGTGAATGAGCCAGCGCCGCAGGATGCCTTCGCGAGCGAGGCCGGCCTTTTCCATGACTCGGGCGGATGCGAGGTTCTCGACGTCGCAGACGGCGCCGAGCCGCCAGATGTCGTTCTGGCGCATCGCCCAGCGGACGGCCAAAGACAAGACCTCGGTCATCAGCCCGTGCCCCCAATACTGGCGCGCCAGCACGTAGCCGCAATCGAGTCGATGCAGATCCGGCCGGCGCAGTGCGAAGCTGCCGAGCAATCGGCCTTCCGCACGCGCGATCAAGACATAGGTTCGTGATTTGTCGGCAGGTGTGCTGAGGCAATTCGCAATGTACGCCTCGGTGTCAGCAAGGGCGCGGTGGGGACGCCACATCACGAAACGAACCACGTCGGGGTCTTGGGCGTAACCAATAAAAATCGCACGCGCATCACCCGGCGCGACGGGGCGAAGGATCAAGCGAGCAGTCTCGAAACTGTCTGGGAGCATGGCGGCGCCGGTTGTCACGCGGTGATTGCGGCCGCCCGGTCAGATCTCGTAATCGGGCAGGCTCTGGTCCATCTCCAGCGCCGGCACCGTCCCGCTCGACCAGGCGACAACTCGAGCCGGCACCCCAGCGACCGTCGCTCCAGCAGGCACGTCGTGCAGGACCACGCTGCCGGCGCCGACCTTGGCGTCGCGGCCGATCTCGACGTTGCCGAGCACCTTGGCGCCGGCGCACAGCAACACCCCATCGCGCACTTTGGGGTGCCGATCGCCGCGCTCCTTGCCGGTGCCGCCCAAGGTCACTTCGTGCAAGATCGAGACGTCGTCGCCGATGACCGCGGTCTCGCCGACGACGAGACCAGTGCCGTGGTCGATAAATAGGCGGCGTCCAACCGGTACGGCGGGATGGATATCGACGGCAAAGACCTCGGAAACCCGGCTTTGCAGGAAACGGGCGAGATCGCGCCGGTCATCGCGCCACAGCCGATGGCCGATGCGGTGCCATTGCAGCGCGTGAAAACCCTTATAGTAGAGGAACGGAGTCAGACGGGTCTCCGCCGCTGGGTCGCGCACCCGGATCGCGATGAGGTCGGCGACGGCCGCCGCTACGATCGCCGGATCCTCAGCCATCGCGGTGCGGACGATGTCGCCGAGCCGTTCTGCCGGCAGCGAAGCCTCGGCGAGTTTGCGCGCCAGCAGCGAGCTGAGAGCCGAGTCAAAGCCGGGTTGGCCCAGCACGGCCAGATCCAAAAAGCCGCGCAGCACCTCCTCGCGCGCCGCCGCGCGCCGGGCTTCGGTGCACAACGCCGCCCACAGCTCCCTTTCGTCCGTCGGTATGACTCGGGCCCGCGACGCGGCGGTTCGCGGTTCTGCCAAGCTGATCTCGTTCATGGCCTGCTTGTTCCTCCCGCGCGAGCGTAGCACGGCAGCATAGGCAAAACGACAGCCTCGCTTTTCGAGCGTCGCTGATTGCCTGTCGAACTCATAGTAGTATCTGGTCGAGCAGAGCAGGCCGGAGAAGGGGGAAGCTCATGAGCACGACCGACCGCTTCGATCTGCCGGTAACGTCGGCATCCCCAGCGGCGGTCGCCGATTATGTCGCTGCGGTCGATCTGCTGCTGTCGGCCAATATCGGCGCCGATGAGCTGCTGGAGCGGGCGATCGCCGCGGATCCGGATTTCGCGCTCGCTCATATCGCGCGGGCAAGGCTGCTGCAGCTTCAGGCGCGAATGGGGGAGGCGAGAGAAGTAGCGGCGCGGGCGAAGGCGTTCGCAGGCCATGTCTCGGCCCGCGAGCGACGGCATATCGAGACGATCGCGCTGACGATCGGTGGCGCTGGGGCCGAGGCGCTGGCGATGGTCCGAGCCCATGCCGCAGAATACCCGCGCGATGCGCTGCCGCTATCGCTGGCGCTCGGCGTCTTTGGGTTGTTGGGCTTCAGCGGCCGGCGCGACCATCACGAGGCGCAATTGGCATTGCTCGAGGAGTTGGCGCCGCATTGGCCCGAAGACTGGTGGTTTCTCGGATATCTCGGCTGGGCGCAGATCGAGACCGGTACGGTGGTTGCCGGGACGCGGCTGGTCGAGCGCTCGCTGGCGCTCAATCCGCGCAACGCTCATGGCGCGCATCAGCGGGCGCATGGCTACTTTGAGGCGGGCGATGCGGCCGGCGGCGCGGATTTCATCGAGCACTGGCTCGCCGGCTACGAGCGCGCCGGGCATCTGCACTGCCACTTGTCGTGGCATTTGGCATTGTTCGAACTGGCCCGCGGCAACAGCGAGCGCGCCAAGGCGATCTATGTCGACAGCATCAGGCCGTCGGTGGCGCAATCGGCGCCGATGCTGAGCCTCGCCAACTCGGCGTCGTTTCTGTGGCGCTGGCGGATTTATGACGCCAAGCCGCCGCTCGACGAAGCCTGGGCCGAGGTGGCAGCCCATGCGCGCCGTCATTTCCCGCGGGCGAGCCTCGCTTTTGCCGATCTGCACGCCGCCCTTGCCGAAGCCGCCACCGGCGACGACACAGGTCTGCGGGACCGCATCGCCGAGCTGGAGAACCTGGCTCGCGACGGTCGCCTGCCGCCGGGCCGTGTGGCGCCGGACCTGTGCGCCGGAGCGGCCGCGCTCAGCCGCGGCGACGATCGGACGGCCGCGCACGTGCTCGAAGCGGCGCTCGCCGACCTGCCGCGGATCGGAGGCAGCCACGCGCAGCGCGAGGTGTTCGAGGATTCGCTGATCGTTGCCTATCTGCGCTCGGGGCAATCCGCCAAGGCCGATACCCTGCTACGCTCGCGTCTCTCGCGCCGCCCCTCCGCCCGCGACGAAGCGTGGCTCCTGATGTGCCGGGTGGATGGCGAACCGCATTGATCGCGCGGCGGCGGAACCGCGCCGAAGTCCCGCCTTTTTGGGACCGCACGGGTAGCCGAAGAAGACTGCGTCTGTCGGGGGCGTGCTTCCCCAAGATGCCGGCGTGACAGGCTCGGCGGCCTTCTGTACCGTCGCCAACAACCGCGAAACACTGGCTGGAGGCAGATATGGCGCTCGTCAATGAACCCGACAGCACGGCGCGCAATACGATCGTTCAGCGGGACCTCAGCAACGTCCTGCACCCCATAGTCCAGCACAAGCAGCTGGAGCGACAGCAGCTCGTCGTCGTCGGCGCTCACGACTCCACGATCGTGGACGCGGACGGTACGGAGTACCTCGATGCCATGGCCGGGCTGTGGTGCGTGAATATCGGGTATGGTCGCACCGAGCTGGCCACGGTGGCGGCGGAGCAGATGCAGGCGCTGGCGTATTATCCGCACACCGGGATGAACCAGCCCGCCGCTTCGCTGGCGGAGCAGATCAACGGGTTGCTGGGCGGCGACAATCACATTTACTTTGTCAACTCCGGTTCGGAAGCAAACGAAGCCGGCTTCAAGATCGCCCGCCAGTACATGAAGCAAGAATACCCCGGGGAGTTCCGATACAAAACCATCGGCCGCTATTGGGCATATCACGGCACCACTTTGGGCACGCTCGCCGCGGGGGGCATGGGCGAGCGCAAGTCCAAGTTCGAGCCGGTGAGCGGCAATGAGTTTGTCCACGTCGCGCCGCCGTACTGCTATCGATGCCCGTTCGGGCTTACCTACCCGTCATGCGGGTTGGCATGTGTGAAGAATCTGGAGACGACAATCCTCGGCGAGGGCCCCGAGACGGTAGCCGAGGTGATCGTCGAACCCGTCATGAGCGGCATCGGTGTCGCCGTCCCGCCCGACGAATACCTGCCGGAGGTAGCCGACATCTGTCGAAAGTACGGGCTGCTTTTGCACATCGACGAGGTCATCAACGGGTTCGGCAGAACCGGCAAGATGTTCGGACACCAGCACTGGGACGTGACCCCGGATATTGTCAGCATCGCCAAGGGCATTTCGAGCGCGTACCTGCCGATCGCCGCGACCGTAGTGAAGAACCACGTGTTTCAGTCCTTTTACGGCGAGCCCTCGGAAAACCGGCAAGTGGCGCAGGTGAATACCTATGGCGGACATCCCGTCGCGGCCGCGGTGGCGTTGCGCAACATCGAGATCCTGCTCGAGGAGAAGCTCGCCGAACGTTCCGCCGAGATGGGACGGTACCTGATGGATGGACTTCACACCCTGCAGCGCCATCCTTGGGTGGGCGACGTACGGGGCAAGGGCTTACTCGCCGGCGTCGAACTCGTGCAGAGCCGTGACACGAAGGAGCCGGTCGGGGCGCCTCAAATCCAGGCTGTCGTCGACTTCTGCCGCGACAACCGGTTGATCGTCGGCCGGTCAGGCGGAGGACAGCGGTACAGCAATACGATCACCTTGTCGCCGCCGATTACACGAGGCGAGGTCGATCGCATCGTGGAGACGCTGGACCGGGCGATCGCCGCCACGGGCAAGTCGGCCGACTTAAGGAAGGCAGACTGGGGGCATCCGCCATGAGCACTGTAGATGCGAACCGTGTAATCGTTATCGGGGGAAAATTCGGCCATCCGGCTCAGCAATGAAGACAGCGACGCCTTCACTACGAATGCAAGCTTTTGGCGGATTCTGTCGTCCCCCGGTGGGCCCGGCCATGTTCTCTATCTGAAAAGCGAGTTGACGGAAGCCCGCTGGCGTATCTACGCCGACAACATCGCGATGGCGCGCTGGCTGCAGTCCACCGTTATCGGCGCGATTAACGCCGAGCTTCTCGACCTGACGATCCCGGTTACCGATGGGCGCTTCGGGAAATCAGGTGACGCGCGTGATTTCTTGACGGAATGGTCTGGACACGCGCGACGACCACATTGCGCTTACGTGGTACGCGTTGGGTGATCCGTTGCTGGTCCACACTCAGCCCAATACGCTGCCAGGGCGTCCGTATGGGATGTGCACGGTGCTGATCCCGGCGTTCGGCGCGCGGCTGACTCTCAATGGAAAAGAGGCGCAGGGTCGCCCCTGGCCAAGAGAGCGCGAAGGTCGTCCCTCGAGCACCTGCGTACTGGGATTTTGCGAAAGCTGGACGGAGGTCAGGTAGGCGATCCTGGCTCGCCCTGATCCCTGGTCCGGGAAATACGTAGCCCGGGGCGGGCGTTAGGTGAAGGCGCGTTTGAAGGCGGCCCAGACTTGGCGCTGGGCGTTCATCGCGTCGTCGACGACGGGGACCATGCCGAGAAAGCCGTGGATCATCCCCGGATATTCGCGGTACTCGACCGGCACGCCCGCACGGCGCAGCGCCTCGGCATAGCTTTGGCCGTCATCGTGCAATACGTCGCATTCCGCGACGACGACGATTGCCGGGGCGACGCCAGCATGGTTCGAGGCCTTGAGCGGGGAGGCGCGCCAGTCCTCGGCGTCTGCCGGCGAGCACAGATAATGACGGGCGAACCAGGCCATTGCCTCCGGTGTCAGCATGCCGCAGCCCTGCGCATATTTGCGATAGCTGGCGCCGGAGAGGGTGTAGTCACCGACCGGATAGACCAGCGACTGCAACCGCAATCGCGGACCACCGGCGTCGCGCGCGATCAACGCGACGACTGCGGCCAGATTGGCGCCGGCGCTGTCGCCATGTACGCCGATGCAGCAGGGATCAGCGCCGAGGCTCGCGGCATTGGCGTGGACCCATTGCAATGCGGCAAAGCAATCGTCGACCGCCGCCGGAAATTTGTGCTCCGGACCCATGCGGTAATCGACCGAGGCGAGTAATGCGCCAGCGCCGGCGCACAGATTGCGGGCAATGAAATCGTGCGTGTCGAGACTGCCGATGACATGGCCGCCGCCGTGATAATAGACGATCGCCGGCACCGGTCCCACGGAATTCGGCCAGTAAAGACGCAGCCGGATTTCGCCGGCGGGGCCGGGAATCAGCCGTTCCTCGATCTTGGCGACCGGCAACGGCTCGGCCTGGCGGGCACGCGCCGTCGCCTCCATCTGCGCGCGCGCCTCCGGCGGGGTCATCGCCTCGATCGGCCGCAATTCTGCCTTGGCCATGGCATCGAGGACCTGGAGGATTTGGGGATGCAGGCTCGGCATCGTCGGCTCCTATTGTGCCGCAGCGACGACGACGGGCTTCGCCGGCTCCGGGTTCAGCTCGCGCAGCCGCGGCAATACTTCTTTTGCGAACAAACTGATGTTGGCCACCGTATCGGCGTGGTCGAGAAAGCCGCCTTGCCCGAAGAACAACAGATGACCAAAGCCGTCGACGCGGTCGTTCAGCGCCTTGATCTGGTCGTAGACATCGTCGGGCGTGCCGGCAAAGGCGGTGGCGCTTTCCATCATCTGCTCGATCGTCGCAGTGGCATGGTCGACCGGGTTGCCGTGGCGGTCGCGGATAAAGCCGGTGCGCTTGCCGCCCGATTTCAGCGCCGCGACATTGGCGCCGACCGAGTTGTAGCCGGGCGGATTGGTGAAGGGTTCGAGTACGACCGGCGAGGTGCGGACATAGTCGGCAGCAAGATTAGCGCGGCGCAACCCCTCTTCGCGGGTGGCGCCGACGCCAATCACCGCGGCATAGGCAAGCCGGTCCGGGCCGGCGGTCCAGCCCAGTTCCTGAGCGCGCTGGCGATAGGCCGCGAACAACGGCCCGGCGACGTGGCCCGACAGCAAGGTGCCGACGACATGCCCGCGCTCGGCGGCCATGCGCCCGGTATCGACGCTGACCCCGGTCATCCACACCGGGGGTGTGGGCTGCTGCAACGGCCGCGGCCAGACGTTGACGTTGCGGTAGTGGAAGAACTCGCCCTCCCAATTGAAGGGACCATCGGTTGTCGACATCGCCTTCAGGATCAGATCGTGCGCCTCCCAATAGCGGCGCATCAGATTGGCGGGGTTGCTGTTGGCCGGTGCGATCTCGTAGGGCGCACCCTTGACGAGACCCATCTCCAGCCTGCCGCCCGACAATACGTCGAGCCACGCCATCTCCTCGGCGACGCGCACCGGGTCGGGGCGGTTGGCGATCGGCGTGCCGAGCGAGAGCAGGCGCGAGCGCTTGGTCTCGCGGGCGATGATCGCCAACGCCATCGGCACCGAAATGGTCAAACAGGTCGCGGTGCTGTGGTGCTCGTTGACCATGATGTCGAGCCCGACCTCGTCGCACAGCGCGAACTCGTCGAGATAGCGGTTCAGCAGGCGATGGCCGATCTGCGGATCGTAATTGCGGTTGGGTAGAATGACCCGCAACGAGCCGCGCTTCAGCCCTTCTTCCCAGGCCGGGTGGTAGGCCATTTCCGAGAAATACCAGACGCGCATCGCGTCCTCCTATTGATTGCCGTCGACGAAGGCGGCGAGTTTGTCGATAAAGGCTTCGGGCTGTTCCCAATGCGGAAAGTGCCCCGCGCCGGGGATCAGTTGGAGCCGAGCATGCGGGATCGCCTGTCGCCAGTTCTCACCATAAGCGGGTGTGACGATCCGGTCTTCGGCGCCCCACAGCAGCAAGGTCGGGAGGTCGATGCGATGCAGCCAGCGCTTCAGCCGTGGGTTGTGCATGTAGGGCTTCCAGCCATAAAGGGCGAAGGCCTCGCGGCCGCGTACGATGGCGGCGAGATCGCTTTCCGGCAGTTGGGTGAAATCGGTGTCGCCTTTGGCCGGATCGGCCCAAGCGAGCCTTAGATATTCGTCCCGTTGCAATGCGTGCATATCGGTGATGTCGCGATCTTCGCGGCCGCCGAATTTGACGCCGAGCGGATCGACCAGAACGAGGCGCGCGAAGCGCGCGGACGAGCGCACTATCATCTCGGCCGCGATCCAGCCGCCAAAGCAGGCCCCGACCAATACCGCATCCTGCAGCCCCAGCTCGGCGGCGAGATCGAGATAGAGATAGGCGAGATCGTCGACCGAGCCGGCGCCGTCGACCAGCGGAGAATTACCCCAGCCGGGATGGTTCGGCGCGATCACCCGATAGCGGCGGGCGAGAAGGTCGAGCCACGGCCGCTCCGGCATCAGCCCTTCGCCGGCGTGTAGAAACAGCAATGGCCGGCCGGCGCCGCGCTCGACCAGTTCGAGGCTGGCGCCGGCGACGGTAATCGTGCGCGGCATTACGGCGCCGGATAATGGGTGTGCAGGGCTTGGCCGTTGACGGTAGCCGGCTCGGCGTCGATCAGGACGAAGGCGAAGACCGCCGGAGCGGCGCCGTTGTTGACCCAGGCATGCATCGTGCCGCGCTGGACGCAGATGTCGCCCTGCTTCATATGGACGATTTCGCCGCTGTCGAATTCGAGGTCGCATTCGCCCGACAGCAGGATCGCGTAGTCGACGGTTTCAGTTCGGTGCATGAATTTGGGCGCGCCGGGGGCGAATTCGGTGACCCGGATCACCGTGCCTTGGCCGGTGCCGACATAATTGTAGCGCTTGACGAAACCGGCGCGCTGTGCCGCTTCGCTCTCGGCCGAATTGTCGACCGGCATTCTGTCGGTCGACCAGATTTCGCAGCCTGCGATATGCGGGCGGTTGAGCCGCGGAACGGCGGTCAGCCGCTCGTCGGTGGCGATGACGGCCTTGCCGCTTGCGTCATGTCCGGTGACGATCCGCCGTACTTCCAGCGCCATGGCCGCTCTTCCTTCGACTGGGTTTCAACTTCAGCGCAGTCTACAGGCCGGACAGCCCGGCTGACTACTAGGCTAGTCGGACCGGGCTCGCTGGCGTGAGAAAACGCTACCAGCTATTGTGCTGATGCTGAGGCAGCTCATCCCCGGCCGGCGCCGAGCCGAAAATCTCGTGCCTGTCGCGGTTCGGCCCGAAAGCTGGGGCCAGCGTCATTCCGTGATAGGGCGCAGTCGGATCCAGCGACATCCTGCAAACAGCGCTGATAGGGCCGAATAAATCAAAATCTCCCGCGCCCTACCAACAAATAGACGATGAGCACGATCAGCAGAATACCGCCGATCCCGATGCCGCCGCCATATCCCCACCGGTGATAGCCAAAACCGCCCCCAAAGATGAGAAGAAGTACGATAATGATCAGGATCAGGTCCATGCGTTTCCTCCGTTGATATTTTCTGAAAGGGAAGCTGAAAAGGTCTTGCTACCCTTTATTCTTCGGGCGAGGGTGTATTGGCGCCAGCGTTTGCAATTCTTCCCGGCCTGCCGTCCGTCCGTGAATCCACCAACCCGCAATGTAGCCGAGCGCACAGCCGAGCAGAACAGAAATCACTGGGTTCTCGCCGATCTGCCGCGAAACGGAACCGGTCGCGCGACGACCCGCATCAACGATGTCCTCCGCCATTTCGCCCGCTTGCGACCAAGCTTGCTGGGCCGTTTCAGCCGCATCGTCCAGGACATTTTGCGCCCGACCGGCCATTGCGGCAGTAGCCGCCGTGGCGCTCTTGACCCGCTCGCCGATTGCCTCTCCGGCCTTTGTCACGCGCGCCTCCATGCTTGTTGGATCGTCCGAAGAGGTATCCTTCATCATCTTCCTCCCTCCGACAGTTCCGGCCCACGAACCGCTACCTCTGTTGCCCCGCGGGGATCACTCAGTAGCGTATTTGAACTCCGGCAGCGTCTTGAGCCCTTCCTTGGTGCCGCCCGGCAACGTCACCTTGTTGCCGGTGAACTTCAACGTGTCATATGGGACGACAACCAAGCGGGTGCCCATACCGAGAAAGCCGCCGATAGACAGTACGGCATATGGCTGTTTGCCGTCGAGGCTCACCAGCAGATCGTCGATCTTGCCGATAGTTTCGTTGGCATCGTTGACGACGCTGCTGCCGATGACCTTTGACGCGCGATAGCCGGCCGCCAGCTTCTGCACATCGACCTTGACGAACTCGACTGTCTGCGGCGTGCCCTGCGCTCCTGCGCCGCCGGAGACGAGGGCGGCGCTGATCATTGCCGCACCGGCGAAAATCATCGCTCTTTTCATGATACGTTTCCTCCGTTGGTCGCCCTTAACCTGGTTAACGCGAATCAGAGGGGCACGCAGCGTCCCTATTTCTTCAGCGCGTCCTTGAGGCCGCCGATCGCGTTCTGGACCTTGCCCTCGACCTTGTCGGCTTTGCCCTCCGCCTCCAGCTTGGCATCGCCGGTCACCTTGCCGAGGGTCTCCTTGATCGAGCCCCTGATCTTTTTCACCGCTCCCGCAGTCCGGTCCTTATCCATGATACACGCTCCTACCTACCGTAAACGCTATTTCTTTTCATCTTGGGTCGGGCGGGGCTTTGATCTGGATCAATAAGCAGTCGTCGGCATCAATACCTTGATCGCCCTGATTGAGGAAAGACACTTATGAGGAGCGAAATTAACTTAGATCAATGTGGCTATTGCAAAATGGATATGTCTTTCCATTTTGATATACAAACCTTCTGAGCCTGTGGGGAGCCGACCATGGCTTTAGGCATACGTTTCTTGACCGCGGCAGCGCTCGTCGCGGGTATTGGGATAGCCCCCGCCGCGCATGCCGCGCACTGGCACGGTGGCGGGAACTATCATGGTGGCGGAAACTATCGTCATGGTGGCGGTGGCAACGCAGCCGGCGCGGCGATCATCGGCGGGATCATCGGCCTTGGCGTCGGTGCCGCGATTGCGTCGAATGGGTATTATGCGGCGCCACCGCCGCCGGTCTATTACGGGGCGCCGCCAGCCTATTACTACGCACCGCCACCGCCCGTTTATTACGGCTACTGAGCCGCTTGCTCACTGGGGCCATCCGGGCCGTCGCGTACCCTGACAACGCTCTTCACATCGCGGACAACGTCAGACCGAGGAACAATTCGATGAAGATAATCCGGTCGAGCCAACTCGCTTCTGCAGCCGTTGTTGCGCTGCTGACGCTGCCCGGTGCGGCGCTGGCACAACCGGCCCAGTCTCCCGCACCGGCTGCCGCATCCTCGCCGATGACATCCCGGCCCGTCCCGGGCAAGAACATGGAGGAACGGGTGGAGAGCCATATCAAGGAACTACATGCTCAATTGCGCATCACCGCGGCCGAGGAGCCGCAATGGGATCAGTTTGCCCAGGTGATGCGCGACAACGCCCGCGACATGGATCAGGCGCTAACACAGCGCGCTCAGCAGTACCCGACGATGAACGCGGCTCAGAACATGCAGTCCTATGAGCAGATTGCCGAGGCGCATGCCCAGCATCTGCAGAAGCTGGTCCCGGCGTTCGACAACCTCTACAACGCGATGCCCGAGCAGCAGAAAAAGCTGACGGATCAGGTGTTCCGCGCGAATGCGGAACAGCACGCGGCAAAGTCGCGTCATGGCGCAAACGCGACAGCAAAATGACGCCGGCTCGCGCAGGCGCACCGGCCCCCTTTCCTTGTCTTTTAGTCGGGTAGTCCCGCAATAAGGTAAAGCGTCTGAACGATCTGGCTTGGCTTTGCTTTTCCGCCAAAGGTTTTGCTGAAAATCTGAGCAATTTCACCCGAGCGGTAGATGTGGCTCAATGCACGATCGACGGCGAGACGAAAATCCTCATCGCCGTGGGGCAGCGCCAAGGCATAGGGCTCGATCGTCAGGTAATTGTCGGCCAGCAGCAACTTCCGTGGCGCGGCGCTCTGCTGCGCGAGAAACACCAGGATCGCGCGGTCGGCAAAGTAGGCCGAGACCTTGCCGTCGTCCAGCATCGCCAGCCCTTCTTCATGCGTACTCGCGGGCATGACATCGGCGGTGATCCCGGCCTCCTTCAGTGAGTTACGCAATTCCTGCTCGGTCGTAGTCCCGGCGAGCACCCCGATCTTTTTACCCGCCAATGCGGCCAAGCTGTGCGGCCCGTCGTTGCGGATCATCAGCCCGGCGCCGTCGACAAAGGTCGGGATCGAAAAATCGACTTGCTCGCGCCGCGACAATGTCTGGGTCGTCGGCTCGCACAACAAATCCGCCTTGCCCTGGGCGATCGCATCGAAGCGGTCGACCGCAGTGACCGGGACATAGACGATGTTGAGACGTTGGCAGCGTGAGCTGCTCGGCCAGTTTTTTGGCCACCGCGCGACACAGATCGACCATGTAGCCGGCGGGCTGCCCGCCCTTTCCCTTGTAGGAGAAGGGCGGGGCATCATCGCGATAGGCGATGCGGATGGATTTGTCCTGGGCGATACGGTCGAGCGTCGCCGCCGATGCGGCGCCGGCGATGAGCGCAAGCGCTAGCTATGGCCGCCGCGCAAAGCCATACCCCCTGTGTCAAACGCATGATTCCGGGCCCCCTGTGCTGGCGGCCTCGATCGCCGGCCGTCGCATCGCAAACATAGACTAAACTTTGTCGCCCGGCAGCGGCGGCGTGACCGGGCGGCGGGGCGCCCAAGGGACCTCGCGGATATGGTCGAGGTCGATCTCGGGCATCGGAATGCCGAGCGAGCCGGCCACGCGATTGGCGAGGTCGTTGTAGCTCTCGAAATTGTGGCGCAGCCGGCCGCGCCAAGCCGGAACGCCGCCGCTGGCATGCAATTCGAACGCCGATTCGCGGCCGTCGAGCGCCGAGGAGACATGGTCCCAGGCCATCTGCAACAGGGCCGCGCGCTGCAATGCGGTATAGCCGCCGCCGCCAAAGGATTCGGCGAGGCCGTCGGCGAGCTCGGGGGCGGCGAGGTCGCTGTCCGATGGGGCCACGACCAAGGACGAGCCGGGCACGATACGCAAGATCTCCGCCATGCGCGGGCGAGCCCGCAGTATCGCGAGACCGCCGGCCGCGAGATGGGCGTGGTTGGGGACGCACCAGCCGTCGGGCGTAAACCGCGGATCGCGCTCGCATGCGACGAGGCAGCTGCGCACGGTCTGCACCTCGACGATCAGGTCGATCAGGTAGTTGATCGTCTGCTCGTGCTGGGCCAGCCCCATCGCGTGGCTCAAGGCCAGCGCCAGACCGAGGGTGAACTCGGCCTTGGACAGCCAGCCGTAAACATGGTGCCAGATCAGCCAACGCACTACGGGCTCGGGGGATTGGCCCAACAAAAAGACTTGCTCCCATGGGATGAAGACGTCGTCGAGCCACATCTGGCCGTCGAGCTCGTCGAAGCGGCTGCTCAACGGCGCCACGAACGGGTTCGAGTCGCGCACCGCGATCTTGCGGCAGAGCGTAGTGACGCCGGTTGCAGCGACCGGCACGATAAACGTCGCGAAATGCTCGCCGATCTTGATGCCCGAAATGCTGCCGACATAGACGTCCTCGGCATAGGCCGGGCTGGTATGCATGCCGATCTTGCCCTTGACGACGATTCCGGCATCGGTCTCGCGCACGATCTTCAACGCCGCTCGGTCGGCCGGGTTTTCGCGCATGCGATAGCCGATCGTCGGCGCGCCGCCGCAGAACGTCAAAAACCGTCCCGGTCTCGGCGATCATCGCGCGATAACGGGCGGCATTGGCGATCTGCTCCGGCGAGACGTCGCGCTCCTGCGCCGAGGCGAGAACGCCGAGCGCGATCATGTGACCATAGCACGGGGTATGGGTGATGTTGCCGGCGGAGAGGAACGTCGTCGCCGAAAAGAACCGCCCCATGCCGCCGAGGTCGTCGGCGCTTTTTGGCGCGACATAGGCCCAGGGCGTGCGGTCGGATGGCCGGAGCGCGATCTCCTGCCAAGCGGGGTCGCGAAGCATATCGTACCAGGCGACATATTCGTCGACCATCGCGCGGGTCGCGGGATGGGTGGTCACGTCGTCGATCATGCCTTCGCCCATGACCCAGACCCGGCGCCCGTCGCGCAACGCCTCGCCGGTAATCCGCCCCTGTCCTCATACTTTGCTCCTGTCGGCTTCTGATCGGCAAGGGCAGGTGTACCTTGCCGCTGCCCAGTTGCAAAGAACGCGGGGCTGGCTCTAGACCTGCAACTCAGCCGGCCAGGCGCCAGCGCACGGTTTCACCGCTGCGGAACGGGACGATCGCGCTCTCGCCTTCGCCAATGCGTTCCGGCACGGTGAGCGACTCGCGCTTGAGCGTCACCCGGATTTCGTTGGGCGGCAGCCGGTAAAATTTCGGGCCGTTCAGTGAGGCGAAGGCTTCGAGCCGGTCCAGGGCATCTTCTTTTTCGAATACCTCGGCGTAGATTTCGAGCGCGCAAGGGGCGGTGAAGATGCCGGCACAGCCGCAGGCCGTCTCCTTGGTCGGGACCGCGTGCGGGGCGCTGTCGGTGCCGAGGAAAAAGTGCGGATCGCCCGAGACCGCGGCTTGGCGCAAAGCGAGGCGATGCTTCTCGCGCTTAGCGATCGGCAGACAATAAAGATGCGGGCGGATGCCGCCGGCGAAGATCGCGTTTCGGTTGATCACCAGATGATGGGCGGTGATCGTCGCCGCCAAATTCGTGCCTGATGCGGCGACGTATTGTGCCGCTTCCTCGGTGGTGATGTGCTCGAGCACGATCCTGAGTTCGGGCAGGCGGCGACGCAGCGGGTCGAGCACCCGGTCGACGAATGCGGCCTCGCGGTCGAAAATGTCGACCTGCGGGTCCGTGATCTCGCCGTGGACGAGGAGTGGCATACCAATATCCGCCATGCCTTCGAGCACCGGGAGGACCCGGTCCACATCAGTGACGCCAAAGGCGGAATTGGTCGTCGCATGCGCCGGGTAGAGCTTGACCGCGGCGAAGACGCTTTCTTCGAACCCGCGCGCGACCTCGTCCGGATCGGTCGTGTCGGTCAGATAGCAGGTCATCAGCGGCGTGAACGCGACGCCTGCCGGCAGGGCCGCCAAGATACGTTGGCGATAGGCGCATGCCGAGGCGATGTCGGTCACCGCCGGCGCCAAATTCGGCATCACGATCGCTCGGGCGAACTGCCGCGCGGTAAACGGCAGCACGGTGGCGAGCATCGCCCCGTCCCGCAGATGCACATGCCAATCATCGGGCCGACACAAGGTGATCTCGTCCATTCTTTCCGCCATTTCCTGACCCATATCAGCATAGATCAGGCGCGGGCGTGCTCGCCACGGCCGGCCTGGCGATCGGCATTTTTGGAGGGACGGCATGAGCGGGTGCATCGTCGGTTGGGCGCACAGCAAATTCGGCAAGCACGAAGGCAAGGACATCGAGCAGCTGATCGTCGAGGTTACCCAGGCCGCCTTGGCCGATGCCGGGGTTTCGGCGGCCGATATCGACACGGTCTATCTCGGCACGATGAACGGCGGCTTTGTGCGCCAGGAGTTTCCCGCCTCCTTAGTGTTTCAGGCTGATCCCGGCTTTCGTTTCAAGCCGGCGACGCGGGTCGAGGACGCTTGCGCGACCGGTTCGGCGGCGATCCATCAAGGGCTGAACGCGATCGCCGCCGGCAAGGCGCGGCTGGCCCTCGTTGTCGGCGTCGAGAAGATGACCGAGGTCTCGGGGGCGCAGGTCGGCGACATCTTGCTCGGCGCCAGCTACCGCAAGGAGGAGGATGCGATCGAGGGCGGCTTTGCCGGAATATTCGGGCAGATCGCCCAAAGTTATTTCCAGCGCTATGGCGACCAGTCGGATGCGCTGGCGCGGATCGCCGCGAAGAACCACAAGAACGGCGTCGCCAACCCGCTCGCCCAGATGCAGAAGGACCTCGGATACGAGTTCTGCCGCACGGTGTCCGACAAGAACCCGATCGTCGCCGGCCCACTCAAGCGCACCGATTGCTCGCTAGTCTCCGATGGCGCCGCGGCTGTTGTGCTGGCCGACACGGCGACGGCCTTGAGCATGAAGAAGGCGGTAATTTTCCGCGCTGCCGAGCAGGTCAACGATTTTCTGCCGATGAGCCGGCGCGACGTGATCGCCTTCGAAGGGCCGGCGCTCGCCTGGCAGCGGGCGCTCGCTGACGCTCGCTTAACGCTCGATGATCTAGATCTCGTCGAGACGCATGATTGCTTCACGATCGCCGAGCTGATCGAGTATGAGGCAATGGGTCTGACAGCGAAGGGCGAGGGGGCGCGGGCCATCCTCGAAGGCTGGACCGAAAAGGATGGACGGTTGCCGGTCAACCCGTCGGGCGGGCTCAAATCGAAGGGCCATCCGATCGGCGCCACGGGTGTGTCCATGCATTTGCTGGCAGCGATGCAAGTAACGGGGACTGCCGGCAGCATTCAGGTGCCGGGCGCCTCGCTCGCCGGGGTCATGAACATGGGCGGGGCGGCGGTCGCCAATTTCGTCAGCATCCTCGAACCGCTGCGCGGTTGAGGCATTGCCTGTAGCGCCGGACCGAGCCCGGCAACGACCATAGTTCAGGGGGCATCAGGGCGACGTTCCGGGCTCTGGGCCTGCACGAAGACGGCGGAAAAATCGTCCCGCGTTTGGAGGCGGTCGACGAGACAAGGCTGCCGCCGGGCGAGGTCACGGTCTCGGTCGAATATTCGACACTGAACTACAAAGACGCGATGGTGCTGCAGGGCCTCGGCCGGCTGGTGCGGAATTATCCGCACATCCCCGGCGTCGATTTTGCCGGCATTGTCGAGCGCTCGGATTCGCCCGAGTTCAAACCCGGCGACCCGGTCATCCTGACCGGCTGGCGGGTCGGCGAAACGCAATGGGGCGGCTATGCCGAAAAGGCCCGGGTCAAGGCCGCTTGGCTGGTTCGCCGGCCGGAAGGTCTGAGTGCGGCCCAGGCGATGGCGGTCGGCACCGCCGGGTTCACCGCGATGTTGGCGGTCATGGCATTAGAGCGGCACGGGTTGCGTCCCGGCGCCGGCGATGTTCTGGTCACCGGTGCAGCGGGCGGCGTCGGCAGCGTCGCGATTGCGTTGCTGTCGGCGCTGGGCCATCGGGTTGTTGCAGCGACCGGCCGGCCCGAGCAGCGCAATTATCTGACTAGCCTTGGGGCCGCCGATCTGATCGAGCGCGCCGCACTAGCCGCCAAGCCGACGCGACCGCTCGACCGTGAGCGCTGGGCCGGCGCGATCGACGCGGTCGGCGGCAACACCTTGGCGACGATCCTGACACAGCTCGAATACCGCGCCAGCGTCGCCGCCTGCGGTCTGGCCGGCGGCAGCGATTTGCCGGCGACAGTAATCCCGTTCCTGTTGCGGGGGGTCAATCTGCTCGGGATCAACTCGGTTATGTGTCCACGCGCGGAACGGACCGAGGCGTGGCGGCACCTGGCGCGCGATTTGCCGCTCGACCGGCTGGAACGGATGAGCCGTGTCGAGCCGCTCGCCGCGCTGCCGGGGCTTGCACAGAAGATCCTAAAGGGCGAGGTCCGGGGCCGGACCGTCATCGACATTAAGGCGTAAACGGGCGGAATTATGAGCCTGCTCGCACGTTGGCTAGGAATGAAAAAGCGCTCGGCCGAAGCTGTCACCCTGACCCCGGCGCAGCGCGGCCAGATCATTCAGCGCGTCATCGTCAACGGTTGGACGAGCGCCGAAGCCGCCGCTGCGGTTAGCGTGCCTGAGCGGCTGGTCGATGCCTGGGTCGCCGATTATCGGCGGTGTGGCATGGCAAGTCTGCGCCACGTTCCGCGCAAGACTGTCGCCGCGGAGATCCTTCGGCTTTGGTTGGCAAGGCCGGTGCGTGCCGTGTCGCGCACAGTCTCCACCGGCCTGCGCCGACTATTTGCGCGCCAACAACCAACGAGCCCCTCGTCGCTGGATCGCTTGAACGACGACCGCCGCGGCGGCGGATCGTAGGTTTCTTTAATAACAGGTAATTAAGCCTGCCGTTTTCTCGCAAGGCCGCCGTTTTCTCTGGTTAAGCAGTTGAGCTTCCCGGCGGTGCTCGGCTGATGCCGATCCCTGGCCTCATCGCGCGCCGAAGCAATGTTCCGGGCCGGGGAAGCGGCGGGCGCGGACATCGGCGGCGTAGGTTTCGGCGGCAGCGGAGATCAGCGGCGCCGAGTCGGCGTAGCGTTTGACGAAGCGCGGCGTGAACTCGGTAAAGACGCCGAGCACGTCGTCGGTGACGAGGATCTGACCGTCGCAGGCGGGCGAGGCGCCGATGCCGATCGTCGGCACCGGCACTGTCTCGGTAATCGCGCGCGCCACCTTCTCGATTGTTCCCTCGATGACGATCGAAAAGGCGCCGGCCTCGGCGATTGCGGCGGCGTCGGCGGTGACCCGCTCGGCCTGGTGCTCGCCGCGGCCCTGCACCTTGAACCCACCGGCGGCGTTGACCGATTGCGGCATCAGCCCGACATGCCCCATGACCGGAACGCCGCGCCGGGTGAGGAAGCGTACGGTTTCGGCCATCTCCTCGCCGCCTTCGAGCTTGACCGCGGCGCAGCCGGTCTCGGCCATGACGCGGGCGGCGTTGCGGAACGCCTGCTCGGGCGATTCCTGATAGGCTGCCGAACGGCAGATCGACGACGACCAACGCCCGCGCCGATGCCGCGCACTACCGCGGCGCCATGGGCGATCATCATCTCCAGGGTTACCGGCAGGGTGCTGTCGAACCCGTAGACCACCATGCCGAGCGAATCCCCGACCAGCAGGAAATCGACATGCGGGTCGAGCAGACGGGCGATCGGCGCCGTGTAGGCGGTCAGCCCGACGATCGGCGTGCCGCCCTTGACGAAATCGCCGATGCCGCGCCGCTTGACCCGGACCCGGCCTGGCGAGTATGTGGCTTGTGCGCTCATGGCTGTCTCCTCCGCCGCGAATGTAAGTCGGGCGGGCGCCGAGTTACACTGCGCAGGACTCGGCATCAGGCATGACCGGAGGGCTGACACATGAACGACGCGATCGACATTGCGGCTCTGCAGAAGCCTCGGCGCGATCGGCCAGCCGCTGCGCCGCAAGGAGGATCAGCGCCTGCTGACCGGAAACGGCCGGTTCAGCGATGATTTCACCCTGCCGGGACAGGCCTATGCCGCGATCGTGCGCTCGCCGCACCCGCATGCCCGGATCGGGCTGATCGACACGCGGCGGGCGCAGGCGATGCCGGGGGTGCTCGGCGTGTTTACCGGAGAGGATTGCGTCGCCGACGGTCTGGCGCCGATCCCGCACAGCCCGGTGCCGTCGACCCGCTACGACATGAAACTGACCGGCCCCGGCGGCGGCCCGATCTTTATCGGCCCGCAGATGCTGCTGCCGTCAGACAAGGTGCGCCATGTCGGCGAGGCGGTGGCGATCGTCGTGGCCGAAACCGCGGCGCAGGCGCAGGACGCGGCCGAGGCGGTCACGGTCGAATACGAGGAATTGCCGTGGGTCGCCCAGATCCAGGATGCGCTGCTGCCGGGTGCGCCGGCGGTCTGGGACGAGGTGCCCGACAACGTTCTCGTCGACACCGCGTTCGGCGACGCCGCGGCGACCGAGCGCGCCTTTGCCGCGCGCCGACCAAATCGTCGAGATGGAGTTCCATATCGGCCGCGTGACCGGCGTCCCGATCGAGCCGCGCGCCGCCCTCGGCCATTGGGACGGCGAGACCGGCCGCTACACCCTGTGGGCCGGCAGCGGCGGCGCGGTGCGGCAAAAGGCCGAGCTCGCCACGGTGCTCGGCGTCCCGCCCGAGCAGGTGCGGGTATTGTCGTTCGATGTCGGCGGCAATTTCGGCACGCGCAACCGGCTCTATGTCGAATCGGGGCTGGTGCTGTGGGCGTCGCGCAGGCTCGGCCGCCCGGTCAAATACACCTCGACCCGCTCGGAAGTGTTCCTCAGCGATTTTCAGGGCCGCGATCTGCTGACCCGGGTGGCGCTGGCGTTGCGCGCCGACGGCCGGTTTCTCGGGCTGCGCGCCGACAACGTCAGCAATGTCGGCGCCCGCTGCGCCTCATTGTCGCCGCTCAGCAAGGGTTCGGCCCTGGTCACCGGCTCCTACGACATCCCGGCGGCGCGGCTCTGCGCTCGCGCGCGGTCTTTACCAACACGATGCCGACCAACGCCTATCGCAGCTCGGGCCGGCCGGAGGTGACCTATGCGATCGAGCGGCTGGTCGACGAGGCGGCGCGCAGGCTCGGCATCGACCGGGTGGCGTTGCGCCGCATGAACCTGATCGGGCCGGAGGCGATGCCGTACGCCGAACGCGGTCGGCGCCCGCTATGACAGCGGCACCTACGAGGCCAACATGGATCTGGCGATGCGGATCGCCGATTGGGACGGTTTTCGCGGCGCGGCGGGCGGAGGCGGAGGCGCGCGGCAAATTGCTCGGCCTCGGGCTCGCGAACTATGTCGAATCCTCGATCGGCGCGCCGCGCGAGCGCAGCGAGATCACGGTAACGCCGACGGGCCGGGTCGAGGTCGTGATCGGCACCGGGCCCGAGCGGGCAGGGCCACGAGACGAGCTTCGCGCAGGTCGTCGGCGCATTGCTCGCGGTGCCGGTCGAAAGCATCGACATCATCATGGGCGACACCGATGTCGTCAGCCTCGGCGGCGGCTCGCATTCCGGCCGCTCGATGCGCCACTCGGCGACCTTGTTCGCCAAGGCCGCACCCGAATTGATCGCCAAAGGCAAGGCGGTCGCCGCCCGCCTGCTCGACACCAGCGCCGATCAGGTGACGTTCGCCGACGGCCGGTTTTCGGCGCCCCCTGCACAACCGCAGCTTCGACTTTCTCGAATTGGCGCGAGGAGGGCGCGCGGCTCGGCGCCGAAGGCGAGATCGCCCTCGTCACCGACAACGAGATGCACGATCCGGTCTTTCCCAATGGCTGTGCGGTGTGCGAGGTCGAGGTCGATCCCGAGACGGGCATGGTCGAGATCGCCCGCTATTCGGTCGTCGACGATGTCGGGCGGTGCATCAACCCGCTGATCGTGCACGGACAGAGCCATGGCGGCATCGCCCAGGGCGTCGGCGAGGCGATGTGGGAGGAATGCGCGATCGATGCGGGCTCGGGCCAGCCATTGTCGGGCTCGTTCATGGATTACGGCATGCCGCGCTCGGACAATCTGCCGTCTTTTGCGACCCGCATCGTCGAGGTGCTGTCGCCGACCAACCCGTTCGGCATCAAGGCCGGCGGCGAAGGCGGCTGCACCCCGGCACTGGCGGTCGTGATCAGCGCCATCCTCGACGCGCTCGCCCCGCTCGGCGTGCGCGACCTGACGATGCCCGCTACCCCGCTCAAGGTGTGGCGACGCGATCCAGGAAGCGCGGAAACAACCGTTCTGACAAGCGTCGGCTGGTTTTGAATCTAGCGCGCGGCTGGTCCAGCCGGCGTCCAGGCATCGGCCAAGGCCGCCTCGATTTGCCGGCGCAGATCCAGTGGCCGGAACGGCTTTCTGATTAGCCGGAACGCGCGCCCGTCGCCCCCGATGCCGGCAGGGTCGGCGTAGCCGGTGATGAAGACGATCGGTAAATTCGGGCGCGCCGCCTCCGCTTGCCGGGCGAGATCGGGTCCGCTCATGCCGGTCATAACGACGTCGGTCAGCAATACATCGATCATGCCGTTTTGACCGAGTATTTCGAGGGCTGCGTGCCCGCTGGCCGCCTGCACGACGGCATAGCCCAGACCCGTCAGGATTTCGGCAGTTGTCCGGCGAACGGCATCGTCATCATCGACAATGAGCACGACTGCCTCGCCAGTCCTCGGTTCTGCAGTCTCGTCGGATCGGAGTGTCGAAGCCTCGGGCTCAGACGTCGCGCGGGGCAGGCAGACGTTGACCGCCGTACCCTTGCCCGGTGTGCTGTCGATGCGCACGTCGCCACCGGACTGATGGGCCGTGCCGAAGACCTGCGACAAGCCGAGACCCGAGCCGGCGCTCGGACCCTTGGTCGTGAAAAACGGCTCGAACGCCTTGGCCTGCACCTCCGGCGTCATACCGACTGCCGACATCACGCACCGCGATTGAGACATAATCGCCCTCGGCGGCCTCTTCAGGACGAAGCGGCGGCCCGCGATGCACGTTGGTCGTCTCCACGGTCACGACGCCGCCTTCGGGCATGGCGTCGCGTGCGTTGATCACCAAGTTGAGCACGACGAGTTCAAACTGCGTCGGATCGACCATGGCAGGCCACAGATCCGGCGCGAGGCGCGTTTCGATCTGCACCCGAGGCCCGAGCGCGCTTTGCAGCAAGCCGTGCATACCGGAAATCAGCGCATTCAGATTGACCGCGCGCGGGGATAACGGCTGGCGCCGGGCAAAGGCGAGCAGATGACCGGTCAGCATGGCGCCCCGCTCAGCTGCGGCGCGCATCGCCGCCAGCCGGTCGACCAGCTGTGGATCGAGCGCCGGCGCCTTTGCGGATCAAATCGATATTGCCGATCAGCACGGTCAGCAGATTGTTAAAATCGTGCGCGACGCCCCCGGTCAGCTGACCCACCGCCTCGATGCGCTGGGCCTGGCGCAGCGCTGCCTCAGCGCGCTCGCGCTCCGCCATTTGTTCGACGAGCCGCTTGTGCGCGTCCTCGGCGCTGCATCTTTGGCGGTGCGGTACTCGCCGAGCAGCGTCTCGACTTGGCGCGAGCGCTGCGCCAACAGCAGCAGAAGAGCTGAAAACAGCCACCGAAGCGCCAACCGCCACCAGCGAAAAGGTCCAGGTTTGCCGTCGCCAGGCCGCCAGCACCTGACTCTCCCCAACCGAGACGTTGACCGCTAGCGGAAACGCCTTCAGCGCCCGGATCGCCAACACCCGACGGCTGCCGTCGATCGGGCTGTCCATGATCACCGTGCCCGAGCAACCCGTGCGCCAAGATGTCTTTGAATGGCGGCAAATCGGCATAGCTCTCACCAATGACCGCATCGGTGTGGGGGTATCGGGCAAGGACGGTGCCGTCACGTAGATGCAGCAATATCGCGCCGCTCTCGTTAAGTTCGACAGCGCGATAGAAATCCTCGAAATAACTGAGATTGAGAAAGGCGATCGCGGCCCCTTCGAACACGCCGTCATGGGACGGGATCGCACGCAGCATCAGAGCCGTCCATTGCCCGTCCGGGCCATGCAGACGGGTCGCTGAATTGCAGGCGCGCATCGGGATGGGCTGCTTGCGCCGCGACAAAGGTGCGCACCGCCGGGGACAACGCCCATGTCGGCCCGGGACGTGACGAAAAGAGAATGTCCCCGTTCTTATCGGTGATCGCTATTTCCCTGACTTGACGCACCCCGGCGATGCGCCGCCGCAGCCAATCATCATAAGCGCCGGCGATCGATTGGCGGCTTGGCATGCAGCGATGTAAACGCGTCGATCGAGTTGCGCAGCATGAAGTCGACGGTCTCGACGGCGCGGCCGGTCTGCTCGGCGAACACCATGTCGAGGCGCGACATCTGGTGCTCGGTATCGGCGAGGATCACGGCGCGGCCGGTCAACAGCTGGTGAACAGTCGCGGCGACGATCAGCACGACAACGACAACCGCCAGCGCCTGCAGGGATCGGCTTATTGACAGCGTGCCGCCAGGTCGGGGGGCTGGATCGATCTCGGGCATCGCGCCGCTCGGCGTCGCTTTGCGGGCTCGTCAGCTCCGGACCACGCGCGCCGCTTGCAGGGCGCGCCAGAGCTTTTCCGAGGTCGCCGGCGGCTCGACCGCGGACGCGCCGACCTGGGCCAGCGCGTCGTTGACGGCGTTCATCACCGCCGGGATCGCGCCCAACGTGCCGGCCTCGCCGACGCCCTTGACGCCGAGCGGGTTGCGTCCGGTCAGGGTCGGATTGTTGGCCAGCTCGAAATCGGCAGAAATCGTCGGCGCGCGGCATGCAGTAATCCTGGAACGAGCCGGTCAGCAGCTGCCCGCTTTCCGGGTCGTAGACGATATCCTCCATCAGCGCCTGGCCGATGCCCTGGACGATGCCGCCATGGATCTGCCCCTCGCACAACAGCGGGTTCAAGACGCGACCCGACATCGTCGACCGCGGTGTAGCGGGTCAAGCGCGACCTCGCCGGTCTCCGGCGTCGATCTCGACCTCGCAGAGATGCGCGCCGCTCGGAAAGGTCGCCGAGCCGGCCGGGCCGAAATTGGCCCGCTCGGTAAAGCCCGCCTCGATGTCGTTCGGCAGATAAGCCGGAATCGAACGACTGCCTGCGCGACCTCGGCGAGGCCGACCGAGCGGTCGGTGCCGGCGATCGCGAACCGGCCGTTCTCGAAGACGACGTCGCTGACCGCCGCCTCCATCATGTGGCCGGCGATCCGGCGTCCCTTGTCGATCAGCCGGTCGGCGGCGACGACGATCGCCGAGCCGGCGAGCTGCGCCGAGCGCGAGCCGAAGGTGCCGATCCCCATCGTCACCAGATCGCTGTCGCCATAGCGGTAGCGGATCAGATCGGCGTCGATGCCGAGCTTTTCCGACAGGACCTGCTTGAACGTCGTGCCGTGGCCCTGGCCGTGATCCATGCTGCCGGTCATCAGCACGACCCCGCCCGCCGGGTCGAAGCGGATTTCGGCATGCTCGTAATCGCGCCCGCCGGTCGCGGCGACGGCGGTGGCGACGCCCGATCCCCAAAGCTTGCCGCGCTTTCTCGCCGCCTCGCGCGCGTTCGGCGATCCGCGCGTAGTCGGCGAGCGCCAGGCAATCGTCGAGGTTCTTGACGAAATCGCCGGAATCATAGGTCTGCTGCAGCGCCGTCGTGAACGGCATGGCGCTCGCCGGGATCGTGTTGCGGCGGCGCAGCTCCGCGGGATCGATGCCGAGCTCGCGCGCCGCCTTGTCGATGATGGTTTCGGTGACGTAGATCGGCTCGGGCCGGCTGCCGCCGCGATAGGGCGCGATCGTCATCGTATTGGTCAGCGCCGCGACGACCCGGGCATGGACCGCCGGGATGCCGTAGGTGTTGACCAGGCAGCCGAGCCCGATCGTCAGCGGGATCGTCGGCCGGTCGGTCGAATAATAGGCGCCGATCGCCGCCTGCCATTGCGCGCGCAATGCGAGAAACCGGCCGTTCCTGTCGAGCGCCAGCTCGGTCTCGACGATGCTGCCGCGGCCCTGCTCGTCGCTCGCCAGCCCCTCGCCGCGCTCGGCGATCCAGCGCACCGGCCGCCCGGTGACCTCGGCCGCCCACAGCGACAGCGCGTATTCGGGATAGCAGCCGCCCTTCATGCCGAAGCCGCCGCCCATATTGTCGCACACCACCCGGAACTGGTGCTGCGGCAGTTTGAAGATCCGGTCGGCGAGCGCGGCGCGGGTGCCGTGCACCGACTGGATCGTGCAGCGGATCGTATAGCGGTCCTCGGCGCGGTCGTATTCGGCGATGCAGCCGCGCGGCTCCATCGAGTTCGCGGTGACCCGGTTGATGCGGATCTCGTCGCGGACAATGCGGTCGGCGCGGGCGAACGCGGCATCGACCGCCGCCTTGTCTGCCGACCTCGTGGAAAAAGGCCTCGTTGCCGGGGTTCTCGTCCCACACCGCCGGCGCGCCGGGCGCCAGCGCCGCCGCGGCGGTGATCACGGCCGGCAGCGGCTCGTAGTCGATCTCGATCAGCTCGGCCGCGTCCTTCGCCTGGTTCAGGGTATCGGCGACGATGAACGCGACCGGGTCGCCGACATAGCGCACGCGCTCCTGGGCGAGGAGCGGCTGCGGGCAGACAAAGGCCGGGGTTCCGTCGCGGCGCCGGCGCGGCACGCCGGGCATCAGGGTGCCGAGCCCGCGGCGCCGCAGATCCTCGCCGGTCAGCACCGCGAGCACGCCGGGCGCCGCCTGCGCCCGCCCGACATCGATCGCGCGAATGCGCGCATGGGCGTGCGGCGAGCGCAGCACATAGCCGCGCGCGTCGTCGGCTCGACCGGCATCGTCGACATAGCGGCCGCGGCCGCTGCAGCAGGCGCAAATCCTCCTCGCGCCGCACCGGCTCGCCGATCGCCTGCACGCTCATGTCCTCTACCTCTTGCTCGCGACCGCAAATAGCGACCGAAACTTTGTCGTGCCTGGAGAGATTGTCTGCCGCCCTGCCTCAAGGCGATAGTCACTTCTTCTCCAAAGAAGCCGTCGATCTGGTGGCGAAGGGCGGGACTGTCGCGCAACAGCCCATGCCGGTTCCGGTATGGCGGTGTCTGGCGCTGATGGCGGCAGGTATTTCTGCCACGTGGTAGAACCGAGTTGAGATCCGTGCTCCTGGCGCGCGCAACAAGCCCTTAGTGGGCGGAGGCCCCGCCGCAGACGGTTGTCTGCATCTTCGCTCTTCAATCCATCAGCAAGCCGCCGGAGAGGTTGATCAACTCGCCAGTGATGTAGGCAGCCGCGTCGGAGGCCAGGAACGCTGCGGCCCCGGCGACATCATCGGGCACCGAGACGCGTCCCATCGGGATCAGCTTTTCCCGCTCCGCCGTTTCGGGCAGCCCCCAGCGGCGCTGCTGGGCTTCGAGAGTAGTCCGCATGGCGGTGTCGACGACGATCCCGGGACAGATCGCGTTGACCCGGATGCCGTGCGGCGCCATCTCGCGGGCCAATGCCTGCGTCAGGCCGATCACCGCGAACTTGGTCGCGCTGTAGCCGGCGAAATAGGCAGCACCGGTCTTACCAGCCCATGAGGCGAGGTTGACGATTGAGCCGGAGCGACGCGCGATCATATGCGGCAGTAACGCCCGGCTGGCGATAAAGACCCCCTCGACATTGACCCGCAGCATTGCCTGCAAGGTATCGAGCGGCATCTCCAGCGCAGGCCCGGTCCAGGCGATGCCGGCGTTGTTGACGAGCAAGTCGACCCGCTCGAAGCGGTCGAGGGTGGCCTCAACCGCGCGCTCGACAGCCGCGGGCGAGGTCACATCGGCCGTGACCGCAAGTCCGCCGATCTCCGCCGCAACCGCCTGGGCAGCGGCATGGTCGCAGTCGAGCACGGCGACCGCCATCCCCCCACCCGCCAGCCGCCGCGCGATCGCACGGCCGATCCCGGCGCCGCCGCCCGTGACCAGCCCGACCCGTCCATCCAGCGCATACATCACAGCCTCCGGTTCACCATGGGAGCCAGCCTGATCCGAGCACCAGCGCCAGCTCAAACGGGCAAAGCTCGGGTCATGGCCACTCCCTAATCTTGCGCACGCCTATCTTCCGCTCCGAGATCCAGGGCGTAGACCTCTCTCTCCCCCGCACTCCGCGCAGCTGGTGCCGACCGAGAGGCAGCAAACGGCCGTTGTCGGTCACGGCGTCGGCGAACTCGGCCGAGACCAGCACTTTATGGCCCAATGGCTCGCACAAGGTCTCGATGCGGGCGGCTTCGTTGACCGCCGGCCCGATCACCGTGAAGTCGAGGCGGTCGGTGGCGCCGACATTACCGTACCTCGCCAAGATGGAGCGCCAAGTCAACCGCGGCAACCGGCTTGCCGGCGGCGCGCCGCGCGTCATTTGACGCGTCGATCGCCCGCATCGCCTCGACCGCGGCGTCGAGCGCTCGCCCACAAGTCTCGTCTCGCGCTGCATCCGTAAACGAGAAAATCGCCAGCATCCCATCGCCCATGAATTTAAGTACCTGACCGCCGCGAGTCCGCAGCGAAGTCGTCAAGATCTCGAAGATCTGGTCCAACATTTCGATGACGGCGAGACCCGGTGCGGCGTCGGCGATCGCGGTAAAGCCGCGGATATCGGCGTACCACAGAACGGCGCGGATATTCTCGACCGAACCGCGCGCCACCGCTCCGGCATGAACCCGCTTTCCGGCGTCGGCGCCCAAATAGGCCGCGAGGAGACCGGCAGCGATGGTGTAGCCGGCATGCGCCATCATGGCGAGGGACGCCGCGGGCAGCACGGCCTGCAGCAGCATAAGGTCATCGTCGGCGAAACCCTCGGCTCGGTCGGTGGTGAAGGAATAGCCGATGCCGGTTCCACGCGCCGGGTCGCCATCCGCGCCAAAGCGGGAAGACTTCCGCAAAATAATCGGTGGCGCCGGCGGCGGCGTGACTTGCGAGGTTCGGAAAATCAAACTGCGCCAGCGGTCCGGCGAGGCGCCGGCGTAGGTGCAGCCAGGGCTCCGCTGCCTGGCTAGCTTGGCGGATCAAATAGCCGAAGGGGCTGTTCGCGACAGTCTCGTCGTACTCGTCGCCGCGCTCGAATTGCGCGGGCTCGACGGCATTGAGATCCCGCCGCCAAGTGTAACCATAGCCCCCCCATTGCGGATGCAAGGTGGGCATGCCGACAAACACGCGCAACAGCGGCAAACCGGCCTCGACCAAGCGCTTGCACAGCCCCTCGAGCAGGATATAGGCCGGGGCTCCGTCCAGTCCCTGGCGCACCGCCCAGACATGCAATTCGATGATTTTCTGTCCGAGTGCGCTGTCGAAGCTCGACTGGTCGCTCCCGCGCCCGAAACAAAGGTCCGTCGCTCATCAGAGGCCAGCCCCCGGCTGTTAGCTCCAGTTAATAGCTGCGCATCGCGCGCGCCTTCGGCAAATCGTTTTCGCCGGCCGTCTCGATTTCGTCATCGCATAATGCTAAGCCGGCCGACCGCTAACCGGAGACCAAGCGTGCTCGACCGCATTCTGCTGACCAACGACGACGGCATCGACGCGCCCGGCCTCGAGGTTCTCGAGCGGATCGCGGCTGAGCTCGCTCCGCGAGGTCTGGGTCGTGGCCCCCGAGCACGACCAAAGCGGCGTCTCGCACGCGGTCAGCCTGCACCATCCGATCCGCATCGCCGAGCGCGGCCTGCGGCGCTGGGCCGTTACCGGCACGCCCGGCGATTGCGTCGGTAATGGCGCGTCAGCCATCTGATGAAGGCGGACGCCGCCGCAACTGTTGCTGTCCGGGGTCAATCGCGGCGCCAATCTCGGAATCGAGACGGTGTTGTCCGGCACGGTCGGCGGGGCGATGACCGGGATGATGCTGGGCATTCCGGCGATCGCATTGAGCCAGGCCTGGACCGATCGCGCCCATGTCCGCTGGGACACGGCGGCCACGCTCGGCCCGCACGATCGTGCGCCGGCTGTTGGAGATCGGCTGGAGTGCCGCCACCTGCCTCAGCGTCAACTTTCCCGACCTCCCGGCCGATGAGGCGGGGCCGCTGACCCTGGCCCGCCAAGGCGCCGGGACCGTCCAGGGCATGGATGTCGAGGCGCGGACCGATCCGCGCGGCCTGACCTATTACTGGGTCGAGCTTTCGCCGTGGCGAGCGCGACCAAGGTCCCGAAAGCGACATCGAGGCGCTGAACGCCGGCCGCATCACCGTCACCCCGCTGCGCTACGACCGCACCGACGAAGAGGCCTATGCGATCTTGGGGCGGTCGTTGCCGCGCTGAAGCGGCGAAAGCACTCAGTGCGACATCAGCACCGGTATGGTCATTTGAGCAAGTAGGTCGCGACTGACCCCGCCGAGCAGGGTCTCGCGCAATCGCCAGTGGTGATAGGCCCCCGCCACGATCATATCGGCGCCGAGATCGGCGGCGCGCGACAACAGGGCATCGCGGACCGAGATTGCGGGGTGCAGGCTTTCTTCGGCCTGCGCCTCGATCCCGTGACGCGCCAGGTGACGGACGATGCGCTCGAGCGAGGGCCGGTCGCGATCGAGGTCGGCTTGCTCGGCCCCGACATGCATGACCGTGACCGCTTCGGCGCCGTCGATCAGCGGCAGCGCATCGTGAAGCGCCCGGTTGGCTTCACGCGTGCCGTTCCAGGCGATCAGCACCGTTTTGCCGACGCGCTCAACGGCGCTGGCATAAGGGACGACGAGAACGGGCCGTCCAGAGTCGACCATGACATCGTCCGGATGGAGCCAGGTCGCGCCGCCTGAGTCGCTGCCCGGATATTGCCCGAGCACCGCCAGATCGGCCGCTTTGGCCAGCCGGATCAGTTCCGCCACATCGGTGCGGTTGAGCATATGCCACTCGCCCTCGAGCCCGCTCAGCGGCAGTTCCGCGCGAAAGCGCTGCTCGAGAGCATCGGCCCGATCGGCATCGGGCAGGGTTGGCCCCGGAGTGGCAATGCTCGGCTGACCGCTGATGGCCCTAGCGCCGTCCGGCGAGACAGGCCCGAGAACCGTCGGCGGCAGGCCCGGGCCGGCCGGCGGGATGCTCGATCCGCGCGGCTCGGGCAAGGCGTAAACTGCTGTCAGATATGCCTTGTTGGCCTGCGCCAGATTGAGCGCCAGCTCCAGCCGGCCATCGCCGGCCTCGGTGGCATCGAGGCAAACCAAGATATCGCAAAGCCCCATTCCCGTTCTCCCTGTTATTGCGTCGCCCGGCCCCGAGAAGCGCCCGGCTCCCGGTGGTCTGACAGCCGCGCTCAGTCTCTGACTGCACCCGGCAGGCGGCGCTGCGACGAATACCTCAATTCGATAAGGTCGGACACGGAGCAACAGCAAGAATTTGCGTCGTCATTCCCGAGAAAAGCGAGAATCCGGAGGTCTAGCGAGTCACCGATGGCCCTGTTCAAGGCCGGGGCCGGCGGTGCCCGCAGCCCGCCGATCAGCGACAGGATGTCGGCGAGCGTCTGTCGCGACACCGCAACCTCGGTTGCGCCACGACAACCATGACCTCGCTCAGCGTTTGTCGTACTTGTCGTGCTGACGCCACCAGTAGCCCGTCTCGTTGCGTCCCTTGGGCGCGCGGTCGAGCCATTGGTACGCGCCCCAGAGGGCGTCCAGCCCGCGCGAATAGGTGGAATAGGCGTGGTAGACGACGCCGTCTTCGAGCGCGAACGCGCTCATCCCCGGCCTCTCGCGCGCGTAGGTAGCCAAGTCGGTGCCGGTCATGGCAGCGCCCTTAGCGGCCCCGTCGGGGGTTTTGCGCGGGAGTGTCTCAGGTCCCTCGCGGCCGGGTAACCGCAACGCCGCCTGGCGCCGGTAATTGTATTCGACACTCCCTTCGCGCTGCTGCTCCTCGGTGAGCGAGACTCTGAAGTCGAAGTTGAAGTCCCCGCCGAGCGAGGACGCCCAGGGAAACGTCCAACCCATCCGCCGCTTATACGCCTGCAGCTTCACGAGCGGCGCCCGCGACACCGCCGAAAGCGTGACGTCGTGGTTCGCCAGGTGGACGACGAAGCCGTCGAACCCATCCGCGATCGCCGAGCAGGACGGACACCCCGCGGTATAGTCCGGCCCGAACATGAAGTGGTAGACGAGGAGCTGCGAGCGCCCGGCAAACAGATCACGCAGCTTCTGTTCTCCGTCGTCGGTGTCGAAGACATAGTCCTTGTCAATGCGTACCCAAGGCAGTTGCTGTCGTCGGCGCGCCAGTTCGTCGCTGCGGCGAGTTAGATCCTTTTCGGCCTCCAGCAACTCGATCCGCGCCTTGAGCCACTGCTCCCGAGTTCCGATTTCATGAGTCGTCATATCTGCCTCCAATAGCTCGTCGCGTTGTTCTCGGCCTCGGGGCGGTTCGCCGATTGCGGCAGCGCCGTTCCGGTCGGCCGCGCCGGTCTTAGTTCAGTATAATCTGGCCCGTTTCGAGCAGCGACTTGAGGTTGGAAAGGATGCGCGGCCAACCACCGGACACGCCCTCGATGAGCTTCGAGTTGGGGCGCTCGATCGTATGGCTGACGGTCAGCTTCACTGCGCCCTCTTGCGGTTCGAGCTCGATACACCTAACTCGGTAGTCTGACCGCCGCGTTCAGTCTCTGCCAGCACGCTGTGACGAATACCTCAATTCGATAAGGCCGGACACGGAACAGCAGCAAGAATTTGCGTCGGTCGCGGAGCGCGTTTACAGCCGCGTCGGTCGCCGGCTCGGCAGGCTGTCGCGCGCCGTCACTTCGGGATGTCCTGCAGGGGAGGGCCGCCGTCTGAGTAGGCCCACGCCGCAGAAGGCGCGGCAAGATACAATTTTTCATTGAAAAGATAAAGACAGGTTGTTGCGTCTACAGCAAATCAGTAGCAAAAAAATCCCGCTTTGGTTGCCGACCTCGCCGACCTGCAGCCATCCGACCGGGTTTCCCAGATAGTCGCTTCCACCGTCCCGGCCATGCCAGCCCCATCGCCACCACCGAGGCGCGAACATATCATGTGATCATGGCAATTTTGTCGTCCATCCATGCGAGCGGCGACGTTCGGTCCCTTCACGCTCTTTCCACGTGATAATCGAGCTTATCATGGCCGAGGCAGAACGCGACGGAGGGGGCGGCTATCGCAGTTCTCTCAGCCAGGCGAGCACGGCGTCGCGGGCGGCGGTAGGGGTTCCGAGATGGTCCGCATCGACCGCGACGTAGCGGTTCAGCGGGTTGGCGGGCGCCCGGCTGAAGGCATAGCCCGGCCCAGTCTGAGAGAAATCCCACATGCCGGCGACCCATAAGAGCGGTGCGCGCAGCCGGCTCGTGTTGTCGAGCATATTGGCGGGGCCGGTCGGATCAAAAAAGCTCAGGTAAATCGCCGCCGTCGTATTGACCGAGAACGACCGAGGGCGTGGAAAAACGCGTCATATGAACGTAAGCGAAGCGCCGGGTTTCCTGGCCGTGACAGTCGAGGCCCGGTTGATACTGGGTCGGCGGCTTGAGCGGGGCGATCAGGTTCTGATCGCCGCCATCAGCGGTCCCACACCGAAGATCGTGATCATTCGCTTCAGATTATAGGCCAGAACGTGGAGGCTCATCTCGGTTCGGACCTTGTCCAGGGTCCGGGTCAGGAAGTGGGTGGCGCCCATCCAGGCCTTGAGGGTCCCGAACGGGTGTTCGACGGTCTGTCGTCGCACCCCCATGGCCTCGGGCATGCGGTCGAGCCGGGCCTGCATCCGGTCGAGCACGACCTCATTCTCCCAGCGCTTGATGATCCGCCGCGGGGTCGGCGTGCATTGGGGTCTGAGCGGACAGGTGAAGCAGGCGCTCAGGTGGCGGTAGCGGTCGAAGTCTTCGGTGTGATCGGCGCGGCGATGGATTTTGGTGAGTTTTGCGCCCGCCGGGCAGGTGTAGTGGTCGTGCTCGGCGTCGTAGATGAAGTCCTGCCGGGCAAAAAGGCCGCGCTTGGTCCCGCTTGACGTCAGGGTCTTGGGTACGATAGGTGCGACGCCGGTGCCTTCGCACGACAGAACCTGGTCGCCGCTGAAGTAGCCGCGGTCGGCCAGGGCGGTGACCTGCTCGCAGCCCGTGGCCTGCTGCGCCTTGAGCGCCATGGGTGCGAGCTGGCTGCGGTCGTGCCCCTGGTTGATCACCTCGTGGGCCACAATTAGATGGTGCTCGGCGTCGACGGCGATCTGCACATTGTAGCCGACCACGCCGGTTCCGCGCCCGCTGGTGGCCATGGACCGCGCATCCGGATCGGTCAGCGAGACCTGCTGGTCGGGCGCGTCCCGAACCGTCTGCTCCATCTTCTTCAAGGACTGCATCTGTCGACGCAAGCCGGCGATCTTCTCCTTCAGGCGGACCGACTTGACTTCAGCGACATCGCTCTCGTCGCGGTCGGCCCGGTCCAGTGCCGCCAGGTAACGCGCGATGCCGGCGTCGACCTGCTCGATGCGCTTGCCGACCTTGGCCACCGTGAAGTTCTTGTCGCGATTGTTGACCGCTTTGAACTTGCTGCCGTCGATCGCAACAACGGCGCGGGTGAACAGGCCCAGCTGGCGGCACAACATCACAAACTGGGAACACACCGCCCGGATCGCCTCGCCATTGTCCCGGCGGAAGTCGGCGATCGTCTTGAAGTCGGGCATCAGCCGCCCGGTCAGCCACATCAGCTCGATATTGCGCTGCGTTTCGCGTTCGAGCCGCCGGCTCGACTGAACCCGGTTCAAATAACCGTAGAGATAAATCTTCAGCAGCGTCACGGGATGGTACGAGGGACGGCCGGTCGCTTCCGGTATAACGCCGGCAAAGCCCAGCACCGCCAAATCCAATTCATCAATGAAGACATCGACGATGCGGACAGGGTTATCTTCCCCGACGTAGTCGTCCAAGCAATCCGGCAGCAAGATCAGCTGGCGCCGGCCTTGGCCCTCAACAAAACGCTTCATCCCGGTCCCCCCGAACCCCCAGAGAGAATACCAGATTAGGCGTTTTCACACAGCCTCGACCCGCGGATATTCAAGTCGGGTAAAACTAGTGGATGCTACCTGACGGAACAGTCCTAATTGTGGTTTTCCGACGCTCAAAGAGGTCGTCGGCCTCTAGCGCGACGTTCCCGGTTCGCCCGATGCCGAGGCGTTGAAAGCAGTCATTTATGGCCTGAAGCCGCGCTACCCGATGCGGCGCTTATTTCCTTTATTTCGGCGGATCTGCGGCAATCGCTGATCGATCCGCGCTTCAGGCGCAGCTGAACACGGGTCCTCAACCAGCGCAAGAAACCCAGAGGTCGCAAGATGCCGGCGCAAATCGCCCGCAGCAACGCTACCCGTGCTCGGTTGCGCTATCTTCTGGTAAGGTATCGTCAGGTCTCGAAGGATGGGATCCATCGAGACGGGTGCGGCCGACACCATAATGCGACGGCTCGTCGCTTGACGCATGCTGGGATAAACCGTGATTCTTAAAATTACTATAGAGTAGGTTGTGGCTCTCGGAAGATACTCCAGTCAATTTGGCAGGTATCCGGGCATGAATGAGCGCAAGCCATCGAACCACTCAAACACATTCCTTTCCATCGTACCAGCCTCACCCACCGCAAAGCGATGCGCGCTTGCCATCGTCATCGCGTCATTTGCTATGTTTTGCCTGCTTATCCCATTTGCCCGTGTTCCTTTTCCGCGGATCGAGCCCTTTATTCCCGTCTTTGATTCTATCGTAGCGGTCAACAATTTGGTGACAGCGGGCCTTCTGGTTGTTGGATTCAGCAGATCACGACTTCGCACCGTTCTCCTTCTTGCGGTTGGATACCTGTTCACCGCTCTCATGGCGGTCGCGCACATGCTGACCTCCGAAAGTCTGCTTTCGAGCGGCAATTTAGTTGGTGCGAGCGCCCAGTCCGGCCCCTGGCTAGATATGCTCAGCACTGCCGGTTTCCCCCTTTTCGTGATCTGCTACGCCCTGCTGAAACGCTACCACAGCACGGGCGAGCGATCGCGCGCCGACCCGCGTATTTGGCTCCCTTCGGTTACCGCTAGCGTTATTGCAGGCGTATGCTTGCTGTTTCTCCTTACCACCGCAGGTTATTCGCTATTGCCATGCATGGTAAATGGCGCTGGTCAGAGATCCGCTATGGGGGTCGCGAACCTACCAGGTTTGGTATTCAGCATCATTGCTCTGATTGCTCTAGGGTCACGGTTTCCGTATTCCATACTTGATCTGTGGCTGCTCGTTGTCCTCTGCGCTTGGATACCCGATGTAGCACTGAGCACTGTTATCAATGTGGGACGCTTCGATTTAGGTTTTGCTGCTGGCCACCTGTACGGTGTCTTAGCTGCGAGCATCGTGCCTGTGGTTCTACTTGTCGAGGCGGGGCGCCTTACTGGCCGACTTGACGAGGCTATCGCAGTCGCAGAGGAGCGCAACGCTCAGCTCGCGGCCTCACGCGAAGAACTTGCCCAAGGCCGGCGTCTAGAGGCTATCGGTCAGCTGACTGGTGGAATTGCGCATGATTTCAACAATCTTCTAACGGTTATCATCGGCAATCTGGAACTCATCCCGCGCGCTCATAACGATGCCGAAAAAATCGAGGCGCTTGCGCAAGCTGCAATGAAAGCCGCGCAGCGAGGCGAGCACCTCGTTAGGCAGCTTCTCACCTATGCGCGGAAGCAGATCAACCGTCCCCAGATCGTCAACCTCAACCAGCTGATCGCCAGTATCGAAAACCTGATGCATCGGGTCATCGGCGAGCAGATTGAGATGGTCACGACGCTCAGCCCGGCCCTCGCACCAGTGCAGGTCGATCCGGCGCAATTCGAGACGGCGCTTCTCAACCTAGCTATCAACTCCCGGGACGCGATGGCGGGTGGTGGACAGATGACGATCGAGACAGGGAACGTGATCGTCGAACAACGCTGTGCCACGAATGACCCCGGGGTCCAGCCCGGACACTATGTCGTGATCACGGTGAGCGATACCGGCACGGGGATGACGCCAGCCGTATTAGCACGAGCGTTTGACCCATTCTTTACGACCAAGGAGGTCGGTAAGGGCTCAGGACTGGGGCTAAGCCAGGTCTACGGTTTCGCTAAAACGGCCGGCGGCCACGTTAAAATCGATAGCGAGCTCGGTGTCGGAACGATAGTGAAACTGTACCTGCCGCAATCGGCCGATCGGGTCATCTTTTCGGCGCTCCAAGCCGAACCTGAGCCCTTGCAGGCGGCGAGCGGTCGCGGGACGATCCTCGTAGCCGAAGACGATGAGGAAGTGCTCGCCGTCACCGCCGAAAGTCTGCGGGAGCTCGGATATCAGGTCGTGACTGCTGTCAGCGGCGCGCAGGCATTGGAAATATTAACGGGCGACCAGCCAATCGACCTTTTGCTTTCGGATGTTATCATGCCTGGAGGCATTAACGGCGCGCAGCTAGCCGTCAGGGCGCGGCATGTCCGGCCGGAACTTAAGGTCCTGCTGACCTCGGGATACACCGCAGCCGCTCTCAATCGTGAGCACGGGCTACCCGACAATCTGGACATCGTCGGTAAGCCTTATCGGCGCGAAGAACTGGCAAAGAAACTTAGGCTCGTGATCGGCGGGTAGGCCCACTCGCCTGCCTCTGTATGGGGCCACTCAGGCCTCTCTGGCCCCTGTTTAATCGGCAACGCCAGTCCACTCTGCCACGCCGCGAACGGGCCACGTGGTGGTAGGCGCTGATCTGAGCAGACGCGCGAGGGTGTAAGACGATCGCAAGCGGCGATTTGCAGGATAGTCGGATAGTCGAGCTTTTGCTCGCGTGTGGCCGAGCGGCCAACGCCGTTTCCGTTTGCGCGAATGGCCGCTCCCTGGCCGGCCGGACCGTCGACGGGCCTGGGCTGGGAAGTGGCTCTTAAGGGTCGAGGCTGTGTGAAAACGCCTAATCTGGTATTCTCTCTGGGGGTTCGGGGGGACCGGGATGAAGCGTTTTGTTGAGGGCCAAGGCCGGCGCCAGCTGATCTTGCTGCCGGATTGCTTGGACGACTACGTCGGGGAAGATAACCCTGTCCGCATCGTCGATGTCTTCATTGATGAATTGGATTTGGCGGTGCTGGGCTTTGCCGGCGTTATACCGGAAGCGACCGGCCGTCCCTCGTACCATCCCGTGACGCTGCTGAAGATTTATCTCTACGGTTATTTGAACCGGGTTCAGTCGAGCCGGCGGCTCGAACGCGAAACGCAGCGCAATATCGAGCTGATGTGGCTGACCGGGCGGCTGATGCCCGACTTCAAGACGATCGCCGACTTCCGCCGGGACAATGGCGAGGCGATCCGGGCGGTGTGTTCCCAGTTTGTGATGTTGTGCCGCCAGCTGGGCCTGTTCACCCGCGCCGTTGTTGCGATCGACGGCAGCAAGTTCAAAGCGGTCAACAATCGCGACAAGAACTTCACGGTGGCCAAGGTCGGCAAGCGCATCGAGCAGGTCGACGCCGGCATCGCGCGTTACCTGGCGGCACTGGACCGGGCCGACCGCGACGAGAGCGATGTCGCTGAAGTCAAGTCGGTCCGCCTGAAGGAGAAGATCGCCGGCTTGCGTCGACAGATGCAGTCCTTGAAGAAGATGGAGCAGACGGTTCGGGACGCGCCCGACCAGCAGGTCTCGCTGACCGATCCGGATGCGCGGTCCATGGCCACCAGCGGGCGCGGAACCGGCGTGGTCGGCTACAATGTGCAGATCGCCGTCGACGCCGAGCACCATCTAATTGTGGCCCACGAGGTGATCAACCAGGGGCACGACCGCAGCCAGCTCGCACCCATGGCGCTCAAGGCGCAGCAGGCCACGGGCTGCGAGCAGGTCACCGCCCTGGCCGACCGCGGCTACTTCAGCGGCGACCAGGTTCTGTCGTGCGAAGGCACCGGCGTCGCACCTATCGTACCCAAGACCCTGACGTCAAGCGGGACCAAGCGCGGCCTTTTTGCCCGGCAGGACTTCATCTACGACGCCGAGCACGACCACTACACCTGCCCGGCGGGCGCAAAACTCACCAAAATCCATCGCCGCGCCGATCACACCGAAGACTTCGACCGCTACCGCCACCTGAGCGCCTGCTTCACCTGTCCGCTCAGACCCCAATGCACGCCGACCCCGCGGCGGATCATCAAGCGCTGGGAGAATGAGGTCGTGCTCGACCGGATGCAGGCCCGGCTCGACCGCATGCCCGAGGCCATGGGGGTGCGACGACAGACCGTCGAACACCCGTTCGGGACCCTCAAGGCCTGGATGGGCGCCACCCACTTCCTGACCCGGACCCTGGACAAGGTCCGAACCGAGATGAGCCTCCACGTTCTGGCCTATAATCTGAAGCGAATGATCACGATCTTCGGTGTGGGACCGCTGATGGCGGCGATCAGAACCTGATCGCCCCGCTCAAGCCGCCGACCCAGTATCAACCGGGCCTCGACTGTCACGGCCAGGAAACCCGGCGCTTCGCTTACGTTCATATGACGCGTTTTTCCACGCCCTCGGTCGACTTGAGCCGACCGATCGTCGGTCCGCGAACCGCTGGAAGCGGCGCAGAAGAGGCAGCCTTAGATCATGATCCGCTCGACCTCATCGGGGCTGACTTCGTTGCTCTCGTCGGCGTCAGAGCGAATCTCGATTGGACCGATCAGCCGCGCCGCGGGCTGGCGGCGCGGCGCAGGCGGTCGTTGATGGCGCGGCCGAGGCCGTGTTCGGGGATAGGGGTGACCGCGATGCCGGTGAACGGGGGGCGGTCGAATTGGCGGAGCATTGAAAACAGGTTGGCGGCGGCCTCGGCTAGGTCGCCGGTGCGGCTTAGCCATGCCACTTTGACGAAGCCCGGTGGGGCGTCGGGGCCGAAGGCGAGGAGGGCCTCGCCGGGACGGGCCTCGGTCGCTTCGAGACGCAAGGGCAATGACGGCGCGTAGTGGCTCGGCAGCATGCCGGGGGAGCGCGCCGGGCCGGCGGCGGGCGTCGCGATCGGGCCGAGGAACTCGGTCAGCGCCTCTAGGGTGACGCCGCCGGGGCGGAGCAGGGCAGGGGTCTCGCCCGACAGATCGAGCACGGTCGATTCGAGCCCGATCGCGGTGCGGCCACCGTCGAGGATCAGCGCCACCCGGTCGCCGAGTTCGTCGGCGGCATGGGCCGCCTCGGTCGGGCTGACCCGGCCCGAGCGGTTGGCCGAGGGCGCGGCGATCGGCCGTCCGGTCGCGCGGAGCAAGGCTTGCGCCACAGGATGAGCCGGAGCGCGGATCGCCACCGTTTCGAGCCCGGCGCTCGCCAATAGTGACAGTCCGCTGTCAGTATGGCGCGGCAGGACGAGGCTCAGCGGCCCGGGCCAGAATTGTCCGGCAATGCGGCGCGCCCGCTCATCGAATATGGCAAGGGCTTCGGCTTCCGCGAGACCGGAAACGTGGACGATCAGAGGGTTGAAGCGAGGCCGGCCCTTGACGGCAAAAATCTCGGCGGCCGCGCGCTCATTGGTCGCGTCGGCGCCGAGCCCATATACGGTTTCGGTCGGAAACGCGACGAGCTGTCCGGCGCGTAACAGCCGGGCGGCATGCGCGATTGCCGACGGGCTGGCCGGGAGAATCGCCGTAGACATGGGCTCACTCTCGCCTGCGGCAGGCAGTCCTGCAACCCCTGCGCAAGGGGTTCGGGAACTTGGCCATTGACATCCGGGCGGCCAGGGTTAGATTAGAACGATCCTAAGAATATTTCTAGTCTGTGACATCCGAGGAGGGAGTGATGGACTCGAAAACCAAGATGACGACCGAAGCCGGCATCCCAGCCGGCGACAACCAGAACAGCCTAGCCGCCGGCCCGCGCGGGTCGCTGCCGGTGCAAGACGGGCCGTCTTTTTGCAAGGATTGATGATCCTTGCAGACGGACCGCGAACAGAGCAGCACACGATCGGAGAGAAACAATGGACGCAAGGTTTGATGAGAAAAGCGCGGCCACGTGCCCGGTCGCGCACAGGACTGTGGCCAGGTCCAACCGTGACTGGTGGCCAAACCGGCTGAACCTTCAAATTCTTCACCAGCACTCGACCCTGTCCAATCCGATGGGCGAGGGGTTCGACTATGCCAAGGAGTTCAAGAGCCTCGACCTGAATGCCGTGATCAAGGACCTGCATGCCTTGATGACGGATTCGCAGGATTGGTGGCCGGCCGACTTTGGCCATTACGGCGGGCTGTTCATTCGGATGGCGTGGCACCTCGCCGGCACCTACCGCATCGGTGACGGCCGCGGCGGCGCCGGAGCCGGCCAGCAGCGCTTCGCGCCGGTCAACAGCTGGCCGGACAATGCGAGCCTCGACAAGGCGCGCCGGCTGCTGTGGCCGATCAAGCAAAAATACGGCCGGAAACTCTCGTGGGCCGACCTGATGATTCTGGCGGGCAACGTCGCCTTCGAATTGATGGGTTTCAAGACGTTCGGTTTCGGCGGTGGGCGCGAGGACGTCTGGGAGCCCGACGAGAGCATCTATTGGGGCCCCGAAGGCAAGTGGCTGGCCGACGAGCGCTACAGCGGCGACCGTGATCTTCAAAACCCTCTCGCTGCTGTGCAAATGGGTCTGATCTACGTCAACCCGGAAGGGCCGAACGGCAACCCGGATCCGCTCGCGGCGGCCAAGGATATTCGCGAAACCTTCCGCCGCATGGCGATGAACGACGAAGAAACCGTGGCGCTGATCGCCGGTGGTCACACCTTCGGCAAGACCCACGGCGCCGGTGATCCGTCACTGGTGGGCCCGGAGCCGGAAGCCGCCCCAATCGAGCAGCAGGGCCTCGGCTGGAAGAGCAGGTTCGGCACCGGTAAAGGGGCTGATGCAATCACCGGCGGCCCTGAAGTCATCTGGTCCCAGACCCCGACGCAGTGGAGCAATCACTTCTTCGAGAACCTGTTCAACAACGAGTGGGAGCTGACCAAGAGCCCGGCCGGCGCCTGGCAGTTTAAGGCGAAAGCCGGCGCCGCAACGATCCCGGACGCCTTTGACCCGTCGAAGCGGCACGTGCCGACTATGCTGGTCACGGACCTCTCGCTGCGGGTCGACCCGGTTTACGAAAAGATCTCGCGGCGCTTCTACGAGCATCCGGACGAGTTCGCCGACGCGTTTGCCCGGGCGTGGTTCAAGCTGACGCACCGCGACATGGGCCCGATCGTGCGTTATCTCGGGCCGCTCATCCCGAAGGAGGCGCTGATTTGGCAAGACCCGATCCCCGCGGTGGATCATCCGCTGATCGGGGAAGAAGACATTGCCGCGCTGAAGGCGAATATCCTCGCGTCTCGCCTGTCCGTCTCACAGCTGGTCTCGACGGCTTGGGCATCGGCGTCGACATTCCGTGGCTCCGACAAGCGCGGCGGAGCAAACGGCGCGCGCATTCGCTTCGCCCCGCAAAAGGACTGGGACGTCAACCAGCCGGCTCAGCTGGCGGAGGTGCTGCCGACGCTCGAAGCGATCCAGAAGGATTTCAACGCTTCGCAGTCTAGCGGGAAAAAGGTTTCGCTTGCCGACCTGATCGTTCTCGGCGGCTGTGCGGCCATCGAGAAAGCCGCGAAGGCTGCCGGGCACAACGTCAAGGTCCCGTTCACGCCGGGGCGCATGGACGCATCGCAAGCGCATACCGACGTCGACTCCTTCACGCCGCTCGAACCGGCCGCCGACGGTTTCCGCAACTACCTCCGCGGCGAGCAGCCTTTGTTCGCCGAAGAGCTGCTGGTGGATCGGGCGCAATTGCTGACCTTGACGGCGCCCGAGATGACGGTTCTCGTCGGCGGCCTGCGCGTCCTCGGCGCAAATGCCGGGAACTCCACGCACGGCGTCTTTACCAAGCGGCCCGAGACCTTGACGAACGACTTCTTCGTCAACCTGCTCGACATGAGTACGGAGTGGCAGCCGTCCGCGAACTCCGAAGGCGTGTACGAGGGGCGCGACCGGAAGACGGACGAGGTCAAATGGACCGGCACCCGTGTCGACCTGATCTTCGGTTCGCATTCGCAGCTGCGCGCCCTCGCGGAGGTCTATGGGTGCGCGGACTCGAAGGAGAAGTTTGTGAAAGACTTCGTGGCGGCGTGGACCAAGGTGATGAACCTCGATCGCTTTGACCTCGCCTGACCGCTGCGGAAGGGTGTTCGAGAGCGTGACCAAACTGCAGGCCGCGGAGTAGCCCGGGCAATGGTCTTACCGTCCCGCATCGACCTCTGCTAAAGCTGGGGTTGATGGCGGGACGGGTGATCACGATAGCGCAGCGCAAGGGCGGCGCCGGCAAGACGACCTTGGCCGCGCAGCTGGCGGTCGCCTGGGCGAAGTCGGGCGCGCGCGTCGCGCTGCTCGACATCGACCCGCAGGCAAGCCTCGCCGCCTGGGTGGGGTTGCGCCGGGAGCGGCTCGGGGACGCGGCGATCGGCTTTGAGTTCGCGGCGGTGCCCGGCTGGCGCGCTGAGCAATGGATCGCCGATCGCGCCCGCGAGGCGGACTTCGTCGTCGTCGACGGGCCGGCGCATATCGAGACCGAGGCGCGCATCGCGGTGCGCGCCGCGGGGCTGGTGCTGATCCCGGTCCAGCCCTCGCCGCTCGATCTGTGGGCGACCGAGGCGACCCTGGCGATGGCGCGCGACGAGCGGCGGGCCGTGGTCGCCGTGCTGAACCGGGTGCCGCCGCGATCGACCGCAACCGAGCGCATCGCCGCCGATCTTGCCAGCCTGGGGGTGGCGCTCGCGGCCAGCCGGATCGGCAATCGCATCGCGCTGGTTCACGCGATGGCCCAGGGTCTGGGCGTACACGAAACCGCTGCCGCCAGTCCTGCTGCTGCCGAGATCACCGCCCTCGCCGACGAGATTTGCGATCGTTAGCGCCAGAGCTGGCCGCTCGCGAGGGCAGCACCCTGCGCCAGCGCTTCGAGCTTGGCCCAGGCGATCTGCGGGTGGACGCGGCCGCCGAGCCCGCAATCGGTCGAGGCGATTACCCGCTCGCGGCCGACCGAATTGGCGAAGCGCAGGATGCGGTCGGCGACCAGCTCGGGGTGCTCGACGACGTTGGTGGCGTGGCTGACGACGCCCGGCAAGATGATCTTGTCGTCGGGCAATTTGACGTCCTGCCACACCTTCCATTCGTGCTCGTGGCGGACATTGCCGGCTTCGAACGAATAGGCCTGGGCGTTGACCGCCAGCATCACCTCGACGATGTCGCGCATCGGGATGTCGGTCGTGTGCGGGCCGTGCCAGCTGCCCCAGCACAGGTGAAAGCGGATGCGCTCCTGCGGCAGACCGCGCAGCGCGTGATTGAGCGCCTCGATCCGGATCATCGTGAATTTCTTGTAGTCTTCGACCTTGGGCTCGGGATCGATCATGTCCCAGCCGGTCGCGGTCGCCGGGTCGTCGAGCTGGAGGATCAGCCCGGCATCGACGATCGCCTTGTATTCCTCGCGCATCGCCTCGGCCCAGGCGTAAAGGAACTCTTCGTCGCTTTTGTAATAGGTGTTGGGAATCCGGTAGGCGCTGCCCGGCGCGACCGAAGTCATGAAACCCTTCCTCGACCCCCGCCGCCTTCAGCGCCGCCTTGAAATTGTCGATGTCGGCCTTGATCGCATCCTGGCCGATGTAGCTGAGCGGACCGACACAGACCGGCCCGGTAGTAGGCCGCGGACCCATGAAGACCCCGGATTCGCGGTCGGCATAGGCGGCGGCAAACCGCACCCGGTCGCGCCGACGAGCGGCGTTGTTCAGTACGATCTCGCCGGGGCGGGCCGGTCGCGGGGTCATGTGGTCGAGGCTCGGCCCGCCGAGTTCAAGCCCGCCGAGGCGCAGAAACACGTAGTTCCACCACGCGCCATAATTGACGCGATGCCCCACCGATTTGCCGAACTCGCCGTCACCCGGGACGTCGATGCCGAGCTCCTTCTGATGACGCACGACATCATCGACCGCCGTTCGCAATGTCGCCTCGAATTGCCCGCTCATCGGTCGCCTCGCCGGCCTCGCGCGCGCGGTTCGCCGCGATCAGATCGTCCGGGCGCGGCAGGCTGCCGACATGACTCGTCAGGATGTGGTCGGTGCTGGTTCTCATGATCTCACCCGGCTCCATACAACGGCTGGCCGAGCGTCAATGCCACAGTGCTTGCTGGCGAGTGCCGCACCCTGCGCCAGCGCTTCGAGCTTGGCCCAGGCGATCTGCGGATGGACGCGGCCGCCGAGCCCGCAATCGGTCGAGGCGATGACCCGCTCCGCGCCCGACGAGGTTGGCAAAACGCAGGATACGCTCGGCGACCAGCTCGGGATGCTCGACGACATTGGTCGCGTGGCTGACGACCCCCGGCAGGATGATCTTGTCGTCGGGCAATTTGACGTCCTGCCACACCTTCCATTCGTGCTCGTGGCGGACATTGCCGGCCTCGAACGAATAGGCCTGGCATTGACCTTCAGCATGACCTCGACGATGTCGCGCATCGGGATGTCGGTCACGTGCGGCCCGTGCCAGCTGCCCCAGCACAAATGAAAGCGGATGCGGTCCGCGGGCAGGCCGTGGATGGCGTGGTTCAGCGCCTCGACCCAAGTCGTCGCGAGTTTCCGGTAGTCCGCGACCGTCGGCTCGGGATTGACCTGGTCCCAGCCCTCGGCGATGCACGGGTCGTCGAACTGTAGGACGAGGCCGGCATCGACGATCGCCTTGTATTCCTCGCGCATCGCCTCGGCGCAGGCGTAGAGGAACTCCTCATCGGTCTTGTAATATCTGTTGCCGATGCGCGCGCAGCTGGCCGGCGCGACCGCGGTCATAAAGCCTTCCTCGACCCCGGCCGCCGCCAAGCGCCGCTTTGAAGCGGGCGATGTCGGCCTTGATCGCGTCGTGGCCGGTATAGGCCAGCGGGCCGACGCAAATCGGCGCCGGCGGCCGCGGCCCGGTGGTGATGCCGGAGTCGGGATCGTTGTAGGCGGCGGCGAACAGGGTGCGGTCGCGGCGGTCGCCAAAGCTGGTCAACACGATCTGGCCGGGGCTGGAGCGGCGCGGCTGCATGTCGTAGAGCGAATTGCTCGCCGGCTTCGATGCCGCCGAGGCGCTGCCACGAATAGCGCCACCACGAGCCGTAATTGACGCGCTGGCCCATCGGCTTGCCGAACTCGCCGTCGCCGGGGATGTCGATGCCGAGCTCCTTCTGGTGGCGCACGACCTCGGCAACGGCGTCCGCGCAGCGTATCTGCAAGCGCCACTCTCGTCATTTGCCGCCCAAGCCGCGATCAGCGCGTCCGGGCGCGGCAGGCTGCCGGCGTGGCTGGTCAGGATGTGGTCGGTGCTGGTTCTCATAGTTCCCCCCTGATTGCTAGCCGGGGCCGCGGATCGGCGGCCGGGTCGACCCTGGCTTCGGGCCGATTATAGCACTTGGCGGGTGATTTCAGCATGCGCGATCTTGCCCGATAGCCGCCCACTCAAATTGCCCACTTAAGTTGTGGGCACGATTAAAGTTGACGCGCACCTTCGCATCCGCTTCACTCGCATTGCGGGAAATTGCGAGGTTGTGCGATGAGCGAGGCTCTGTTGCGCCACATCGCCGAATACTGCCGCCGCGCCGGCATGGCGGAATCCACCTTCGGCCGCCTCGCCGTCAACGACGGCAAGCTCGTCACCCGGCTTCGCCTCGGCGGCCGGGTCACCACCGACACGGCGGAGCGGGTGCACGCCTTCATCGCCCTCAAGCCCGAACCTCAGGTCAACGGCGCGCCGGTCATGGCGCCAATTGTCGCGCCGCCGCCCACGGCCGGGCGCCGCTCGAAACTTCCGCTTTTACGACAATCGCCAGAAATATCTGCTGTTTGTCACCACCTGCGGCGAGAAGTGGGCAATCGCCCAACGCGTGGGCATGGAGCTGGCCAATATCCACCCGCGTCCGCCGGCGTTGCGCCTGTTCGATGCCGGCACCGGCGACGGCACGGTGCTGACGCGCACGATGCGCGCCATGCACCACCGCTTCCCGACGATGCCGTTTATATCGTCGCCAAGGAAATCAGCCTCGAAGACGTTCGGCTCGCGCTCGAAAAGATGCCGGACCGGCTGTTCGAGCATCCGGCGACGGTGCTGGTCATGACCAACATGTACTACGCCGAGGCGCCGTGGCTGACGCCGAACTCGGTCACCGCGGCGACCAGCCTCGTCTGGCACGAGCTGCGAGCTGACCGGCAATACCGCGCATGATTTCGAAGTGCAGATCGGCGATCTGCAGGCTTTTCTCGGCGAACATTGGCGCGCGCGGATCAGCGCCGGCACCGGCAACCCGGTCTACGAGAAGCCGGTCGTGCTGGTGATCTACCGCGAAGACCACAAATTCCTGCTCGACCAGGTGCGCCCGCGCCGCGGGTTCACCCGCGCCGAATACGATCTGGTGATCGCCTCGCAGCCCTATCGCGCCCGCGCCCCGGTCGAATTCAAGGCGCGCCGGATCGTCGCCCCGCTGGCGCGCAGCCTCGCGCCCGGCGGGCGGCTGATCGCGATCCACTCGCATGGCCACGATCCGGGGCTGGAGATCATCCAGCGGATCTGGCCGGGCGAAGACCCCTTCACCACCGACCGCCACGCATTGTTGCGCGGCGACCAAGGCCGAGCTCGGCAGCGCCGGCCGCACCCTCAATTTCGGCGCCTACGCCGATGCGCGCTCGCTGTTTCGCTACGACATGCACACCTTGCCGAGCGAGATCAGCGAGACGATCGGCACCTCGACCTTGTTCGCCGCCTGGAACGCCGCGGTCTATGTCGCGCAAATCGAGGACGAGCGCCTGTCGGGCGCGATCAGCAGCGGCGCCTATCTCGAAGCGACCAAGGAGGTGCTGCGCCAATATGGCGGGCTGTGGTTCTGGGACGAATCCTACGTGATTTCGCGCAAGCGGAATTCAGGATGATCGGAGCGGATATGGGACGGCCGGACCGGATCCTGGACAATCTCCATCGCAGCCGCGCCGCCGAGCTGATCGGCGCGCTCTACGATCGAAATCTCGCCGCATGACGACCCGGCGCGCGAGAAGTTGGGCGAACTGCTCGAGCCAGGCACGACAGTGCTCGTCAATCACCCCGCGAGCGTCACCCATCACGACATCGTGGCCGCCTGCGTCAAGCTGCGGCGCGCCGGCTTTACCCCGATGCCCCACATCGCGGCGCGGCGTCTCGCCAGCTTTACCCAGGCGCGCGATTTTCTGCAGCGCGCGGCGGTCGAAGCGGAGGTCAGGGACGTCTTGATCATCGGCGGCGACCCCGCTCATTCCGTCGGGCCGTTTCGCGACAGCTTGGAGCTGCTGGCAACCGGTCTGGTGGAGGACCACGGCGTCCGACACGTCGCCTTTGCCGGCTATCCGGAGGGCCATCCGAGCATCGATCGCCACAGTCTCGATAAAGCGCTGCGGGCAAAACTGGCGCTGGCGCGGGCGCGCGGCCTCGAGGCTTCGCTGATCACCCAATTCGGTTTCGAGGCGGCGCCGATCGAGCGCTGGATCCGCTCGCTGCGCGACGACGACATCCTGTGCCCGATCCGGATCGGCATAGCCGGCCCGGCGAGCGTCGCGACCCTCGCCAAATTCGCCGTCCGCTGCGGCATCGGCGCGTCGTTGCGCGCGCTCGGCCGCGGCCAGACCGCGTTTGCCCGCATCCTCGTCGAAGCCACTCCCGACGCGCTGATCGATGCGCTGGCGGCGGCGGAGCAGCACGACGCACCGATCGACGGACTGCACTTTTTCACTTTCGGCGGCGTCCGGCGAACCGCAGCGTGGATCCATGCCAGGGCCCAAAACCTGACCGTCTGAAGTTCGGCTCACCGCTAATTCCGTCAGGAGCCCGTCTGCGGGACTAACGATGCTCAGGCTGCGCGCGATATCCTAAGTCGGCCTCCGCATTAAGGTGTTTCCCGCCGATGACCGTGCTCACCACCTCGCTCGATCTGCGCTCCGATACTTTTCGCGGTAATGACGCGGCGATGCGGGGGCTGGTCGCGGATTTGCGGGAGAAGCTGGCGACGATCGAGGAGGGGGGCGGGGAGGAGGCGCGGCGGCGGCATCTGGCGCGCGGTAAATTGCTGCCGCGGGAGCGGGTGCGGCTGCTGCTCGATCCGGGGTCGCCGTTTCTCGAATTCTCGGCGCTGGCCGCCTTCGGCATGTATGACGGCGAGGTGCCGGCGGCCGGGATCATCACCGGCATCGGCCGGATCATGGGGCGGGAATGCGTCGTCGTCGCCAATGACGCGACGGTCAAGGGCGGCACCTATTTTCCGATCACCGTCAAAAAGCATCTGCGCGCGCAGGAGATCGCCGGCGAGAACCGGCTGCCTTGCCTCTATCTGGTCGATTCGGGCGGGGCGTTTCTGCCGGCGCAGGACGAGGTGTTTCCCGACCGCGACCATTTCGGCCGCATCTTTTACAACCAGGCGCGGCTGTCGGCGGCGGGGGTGCCGCAGGTGGCACTGGTCATGGGCTCGTGCACCGCGGGCGGCGCCTATGTGCCGGCGATGTCGGACGAATCGATCATCGTCAAGGGCGAGGGGACGATCTTCTTGGGCGGACCGCCCTTGGTGCGCGCGGCGACCGGCGAGATCGTCACCGCCGAGGAACTGGGCGGGGCCGAAGTGCACAGCCGGATCTCCGGCGTCACCGACCATTACGCGCTCGACGACCATCATGCGCTCGGCATCGCGCGGCGGATCGTCGGCAATCTGAACCGGGTGAAGCGGGTCGGGCTCGAGGTGCGCGCCGCCGGTCGAGCCGCTCTACCCGGCCGAGGAGCTTTACGGCGTCGTCCCGCAGGACACGCGCCAACCCTATGACGTGCGCGAAATCATCGCCCGCCTCGTCGACGGCAGCGAATTCGACGAGTTCAAGCGGCTCTACGGCCCGACCCTGGTCTGCGGCTTTGCCCGGATCTGGGGGTATCCGGTCGGCATCCTCGCCAATAACGGCATCCTGTTCTCCGAGAGCGCGTTGAAGGCCGCGCATTTCATCGAATTGTGCGCGCAGCGCGGGATCCCGCTGGTGTTTCTGCAGAACATCACCGGGTTCATGGTCGGCAAGAAATACGAGGCGGGCGGCATCGCCAAGGACGGCGCCAAGATGGTGACCGCGGTCGCGACCGCGGCGGTGCCGAAATTCACCGTGATCATCGGCGGCAGCTTTGGCGCCGGCAATTACGGCATGGCCGGGCGCGCCTATGGCCCGCGGTTTTTGTGGATGTGGCCCAATGCGCGGATCTCGGTGATGGGCGGCGAGCAGGCGGCCTCGGTCTTGGCGCAGATCCGCCGCGACGCGCGCGAGGCGCGCGGCGAGACGTGGGGCGCCGCCGAGGAGGAGGAATTCAAGGCGCCGATCCGCGCCCAATACGAGACCCAGGGCCACCCCTATTACGCGAGCGCGCGGCTGTGGGATGACGGGGTCATCGACCCGGCCGATACGCGGATGGTGCTGGCGCTTGGCGATCTCGGCGAGCCTCAACGCGCCGATCGAGCGGTACGACGGCGAGCGGGGCCGGTTCGGCGTGTTCCGGATGTGACGATGGTGGTTGTTTATTCACCACAGAGGCACGGAGCGCGCAGAGGAACCCATTTCGCCTTTGCGGTCTGCCTCAGCTGTGTCTCCGTGGCTGAGATATGTTCGCCAAGATCCTGATCGCCAATCGCGGCGAGATCGCCTGCCGGGTGATCCGTACCGCGCGGCGGCTGGGGATCGCCACGGTCGCGGTCTATTCCGAGGCCGACCGCGGCGCGTTGCATGTCGAAGATGGCCGACGAGGCCTGGCCGATCGGGCCGGCGCCGGCGCGCGACAGCTATCTGAACATCGCGCGCGATCATCGCGGCGGCGCAGGCGAGCGGCGCCGAGGCGGTGCATCCGGGCTACGGCTTTCTGTCGGAGAATGCCGATTTCGCCGAGGCGTGCGAGGAGGCGGGGCTGGTCTTCATCGGGCCGCCGCGCCGGCGATGCGGGCGATGGGCTCGAAGGCGGCGGCCAAGGCTTTGATGGCGCGGGCCGGCGTGCCGCTCGTGCCGGGCTATCACGGCGACGACCAGGACCCGGCCGTCTCGCCGCTGAGGCCCGGCGCATCGGCTTTCCGGTGCTGATCAAGGCCTCGGCCGGCGGCGGCGGACGGGGGATGCGGGTCGTCGCCGAGTGTCGGCGAATTCGCCGCAGCGCTCGACGGGCAAAGCGCGAAGCCGCCGGGCGCCTTTGGCGACGACCGGGTGCTGATCGAGAAATACCTGACCCGGCCGCGGCATATCGAGGTGCAGATCTTCGCCGACCGGCACGGCAATGCGGTCCATATCTTCGACCGCGACTGCTCGATCCAGCGCCGCCATCAGAAGGTCATCGAGGAGGCGCCGGCGCCGGGGCTCGACGCCGAGCGGCGGCGGGCGATGGGCGAAGCCGCGATCGCCGCGGCGCGCGCGGTGGGCTATGTCGGCGCCGGCACCGTCGAGTTCGTTGCCGAAGCCGGCAAATTCTATTTTATCGAGATGAACACGCGGCTCCAGGTCGAGCACACCGTGACCGAGGCGGTGACCGGGCTCGACCTCGT
>CAWEEA010000001.1:0-1420000 GCA_963807985.1 uncultured Alphaproteobacteria bacterium | reverse complement strand
CAAGCTTAAGCCGTTAGGCGTAGGCGCAGCGAAAGCGAGTCTGAATAGGGCGCTCTAGTTGCCGGGATCAGACCCGAAACCGGGTGATCTAGCCATGGGCAGGTTGAAGGTGCGGTAACACGCACTGGAGGACCGAACCCACTACTGTTGCAAAAGTAGGGGATGACTTGTGGCTAGGGGTGAAAGGCCAATCAAACCCGGAAATAGCTGGTTCTCCGCGAAATCTATTGAGGTAGAGCGTCGATTGGTCGCCGCCGGGGGTAGAGCACTGGATGGGCTAGGGGGGCGCGAGCCTTACCAAACCTAACCAAACTACGAATACCGGCGAGCGCAGAGTCGGCAGCCAGACGGCGGGTGCTAAGGTCCGTCGTCGAGAGGGGAACAGCCCAGACCGCCAGCTAAGGTCCCCCAGTCGTGGCTAAGTGGGAAAGGATGTGGGACGGCCAAGACAACCAGGAGGTTGGCTCAGAAGCAGCCATCCTTTAAAGAAAGCGTAATAGCTCACTGGTCTAAACAGCTGTCCGGCGCCGAAAATGTAACGGGGCTCAAGCCACGCACCGAAGCTGCGGGTGTCAGAAGACAGGGATCAGGAATCAGGTATCAGAAATTCGAGATGAGTGAGAAGCGAGCGGCGGGTCGAGGATCTCGAGGTGTTTCGGCGGGCTTATCGGCTGTCGCTGGAGGTGCATCGGGCGAGCCTCGGATTTCCACGGATCGAGCAGTTTGCGCTGGCCGACCAGGTGCGGCGGGCGTCGAAATCGATCTGCGCCAACATCGCCGAAGGGTTTGGCAAGCAGCGTCAGTCGCGCACCGAGTTCCATCGCTTTGTGACGATGGCGATCGGGTCGGCCGACGAGATGCAAGTATGGAGCCCTGTATGCTCGTGATCTTGGCTATATCGAGAACCGATGTCGCCGAGCATTGGCAGGGCGAATACCGGGAGATCGCCCGCATGCTGCAAGGGCTCTCCCGCGGCAGTTCTGATCCCTGATTCCTGATCCCTGTCTTCTGACGCGGTAGCGGAGCGTTCCGTAGGCCGGCGAAGCAGGCGCGCGAGCGGCTGTGGAGGCATCGGAAGTGCGAATGCTGACATGAGTAGCGTAAATGAGGGTGAGAACCCCTCACGCCGAAAGTCCAAGGGTTCCTGCGCAAGGTCATTCCGCGCAGGGTTAGCCGGGCCCCTAAGGCGAGGGCGAAAGCCGCAGCCGATGGGAAGGGGGTTAATATTCCTCCGCCTGCCGAGCGTGACGAAGGCCGAAAGTCGTTCTCCCTTACTGGATTGGGGGGGCGGCGAAGGACTTCCGGGAAACAGCGCCGGCGCCATAGACCGTACCCGAAACCGACACTGGTGGACTGGTAGAGCATACCTAGGCGTTTGAGAGAACGGTGTTGAAGGAACTCGGCAAAATGCCCCCGTAACTTCGGGAGAAGGGGGCCCCGTCTTTGCGCAAGCAGGGGCGGGGGGCACAGAGGAGGGGGTGGCGACTGTTTACTAAAAACACAGGGCTCTGCGAAGTCGCAAGACGACGTATAGGGTCTGACGCCTGCCCGGTGCCGGAAGGTTAAGAGGAGGGGTTCACGCTCTGAATCGAAGCCCCGGTAAACGGCGGCCGTAACTATAACGGTCCTAAGGTAGCGAAATTCCTTGTCGGGTAAGTTCCGACCTGCACGAATGGCGTAACGACTTCCCCGCTGTCTCCAACACCGGCTCAGCGAAATTGAATTCTCCGTGAAGATGCGGAGTCCCCGCGGTCAGACGGAAAGACCCCGTGCACCTTTACTACAGCTTTGCAGTGGTGTTAGGGATGGTGTGTGTAGGATAGGCGGGAGCCATTGAAGCCCTGGCGCCAGTTGGGGTGGAGGCAACCTTGAAATACCGCTCTCACGGTCTCTGGCATCTAACCGCGCCTGGGCGATCCCCGGGCCGGGACCCTGCATGGTGGGTAGTTTGACTGGGGCGGTCGCCTCCCAAAGAGTAACGGAGGCGCGCGATGGTGGGCTCAGGCTGGTCGGAAATCAGCTGTCGAGTGCAATGGCACAAGCCCGCCTGACTGCGAGAGCGACGGCTCGAGCAGAGACGAAAGTCGGCCATAGTGATCCGGTGGTCCCACGTGGACGGGCCATCGCTCAACGGATAAAAGGTACGCCGGGGATAACAGGCTGATGACGCCCAAGAGTCCATATCGACGGCGTCGTTTGGCACCTCGATGTCGGCTCATCGCATCCTGGGGCTGGAGCAGGTCCCAAGGGTATGGCTGTTCGCCATTTAAAGCGGTACGTGAGCTGGGTTTAGAACGTCGTGAGACAGTTCGGTCCCTATCTGCCGTGGGTGTTCGAGACTTGCGAGGCGCTCTCCCCAGTACGAGAGGACCGGGAGGGACGCACCTCTGGTGGACCGGTTGTGGCGCCCGCCGCAACGCCGGGTAGCTAAGTGCGGACGGGATAACCGCTGAACGCATCTAAGCGGGAAACCCTCCTCAAAACCAGGTCTCGTCGAGAGCCGTGGAAGACCACCACGTCGATAGGCCGGAAGTGGAAGCGGAGCAATCCGCGCAGCCGACCGGTACTAATCGCTCGAACCCGCCCGATCCGAATGCTGTATCCGGCGCCAGCCGGACCCAGCCGGAAAACCGCCGGCGTGCAGCGGCAAGCGCCCATCAGGCACCCGCCCATCGGGGCTTGCCCGCCGCCGCCCGCCCGACACTTCCCCGTGGCACATTCGCAAATCCCCCCAAAATCCCTGGCCCAAATCCCATGGGCCCCCGGATCACGTCCGAGGGCTCCCTTCGGCCAAAACCGCGCGCCGCGGGCGCGCGGGGCCTCATGGAGGCTTGGCCAGCCTGGTGGCCACAGCGAGGGGCCAAACACCCGATCCCATCCCGAACTCGGCCGTGAAAACCCTCAGCGCCGATGGTACTGCCGCTCAAGCGGCGGAAGAGCAGGTCGCCGCCAGGCTCGCCAAACCCCCCAACACCCGGCCCCCAACACCCCGGCTCTGCCCGCGGCACAACACTTGGCGCGCGCCCGCTTGGGCGAACCACGCCCCCGGACTTGATCCGGGGGCCCCCAACACCCACCGCCGCGGGGTGGAGCAGCCCGGTAGCTCGTCAGGCTCATAACCTGAAGGTCGTAGGTTCAAATCCTACCCCCGCAACCATCTTGATTTGCTCAGCCAGCCCGGCAGCCCTACGGCCGCCGGGCTTCTTGCTGTCCGCAGCAAGCCCAAGGATTCCGGCGAGCGCGCCGCGCAGCTCGATCCGCAGCTCACCGTTCTCGGGCATGAGCTGGATCTCGTCGAACAGGGAGCGGATCCGCGTGAACGCCTCGTCCCGCGTCGACTGATCCTGCAGGGCATCGTGCAGTTGCGCGACCCGTTGCCGATAAACCTCGGCGAGATTGGGATGGATCAGTGGCGCCGGCGCGTCGGTTGGCGGCGAGTTCCTGCTGCAAGCTTAGGTGGCGGTGCCTCGAGGTCGACCAGCTCCCGGCAGCACAACCGAGCAGGCTGGCGCTAATTTTGACGTAGCTGGAGCCGCACTCGCCACCACACTTGGCGAGACCAGTGCGAGACCAGTGACGAGAAAGCGCGGGCGCTGCCGCGCCCAGAGCGGTTTCTCCTCAAGGTCCGGTCGCGTATTCCGCTTGAGTAGTTGCTGGCGATCTTTGACCGCGACCCAGAGATCCTGCGGAATAATACGCAATTCCGGAACCTCGTGCATGAGACCTGAGGAAGGCCGCCCCGATCTCGTCTACAAAGTTTTGATCACGGAACCGCTGATTGTGGTTTTACCAAGCGATCACCGTCTGGCGTCGCATGACGCGATCCAGCCGCTGGATTTTGTGGGCGAGACGTTCATCGGCATAGCCGACCAGGCGCCAGTCTTGCGCTCGCTGATAGAAGACTACTTTCGGCGATCGGGCGATCGAGCTACAGCCGGCGCACCGGATGCACATTGTTACCGTCATTCCAATTGCGAATGGAGCGAGCCAGCGAGCACTGCCGCGTAACGCCGTATGCAGGACCGTGTTAACGAGAAAGAACGTGCCCAGTGCTTCGAACGTAAACGCTCCCCCGTAATCGATGCGTTGCGTATTCACCAGTGTGGCGCCTAGGTTGGCGACCGGACCGCCAAACAGGAGGAGAAGCGACAATCCGGCGGCAATTGCGCCCAACAGTTGGGCTATGATGTAGGGCGCTAGTCGTCCGACGGGAAATTCTCCCGCCGCGGCGAGCCCCAGGGAAACCGCCGGATTGATATGGCCCCCGCTGATGTCGCCAAAGGCGGCGACGGCGACCATAATGGCGAGGCCATGTGCCAGAGCGACGGCAGGATCATGGGTTGCTCCCAGCGCGGTCGCCGCCCCCGCCCCTATAGAGATCAGCAAAGGAGTCCCAATGAACTCGGCGGCCAACGATTTTCGCAGAGCGCTCACGTCCGGCTCCAAGTGATTTGACAATCGTCAGCGGGCGAATGTTGGCTGCAGCGGCCGCAGCTTTCCTCAAGCGGCGCGCCTCGAGAGCGCCATACTGTGGATTGGCACCACCTGAGTTTCAAATGGCAGCCTTAATCTTTGCCAAACGTCGCAGAGTGCATCCGCGAGCTCGCCGATTAGCCGATCCGTGTGGAACGGGGTTGGCGTGATCCGGAGCCGCTCGGTGCCCCGCGGCACGGTCGGATAGTTGATCGTTTGGACGTAGATGCCAAACGCCTCCAATAGAAGCGTCGATGCGTCGCGGCAGAGCGCCGGATTGCCGACCGGTACCGGAATGATGTGCGACTGAGTTGATATAGCCCCCGATGACCCCAAAGCCCTTGGCCAATGTGCCTTCGATGACGTCGATCCGGTCCATGACGCCATCGCGCTCGGCAATCCCGGCGCCACGCCGTCCGTAAAGACCAACGGCGTGCACTTCATCGAGATAGGTCAAGGCGCCATATTTGGCCGCCAGATCGCAGATCAGGCCAATCGGGGCGATATCGCCATCCATCGAATACAGCGATTCAAACGCGATGACTTTCGGACGGCTAGGCTCTATCTCCCTCAGCAGCTGAGCAAGATGTGCTAGATCGTTGTGGCGAAAGATCCGCCTTTCAGCGCCGCTCGCCCGCATGCCGGCGGTCATCGAGGCGTGGTTTTTCTCGTCGGACAAAATCACGCAATTCGGCAGAAGCCAGCCGATCGTGCCAAGCGCCGCCTCGTTGGACACGTAGCCGGAAGTGAAGACGAGTGACGCCTCCTTCCGATGCAGGTCGGCAAGCTCCGTTTCGAGTGCAACGATCGCGTTGCTGTTGCCCGAGATGTTGCGGGTCCCGCCGGCGCCGGCGCCCAGGCGCCCCGCGGTCTCGATCATCGCATTGATGACATCGGGGTGGCGTCCCATCCCGAGATAATCGTTCGAGCACCAAACGACGACCTCGCGGACGACGCCATTGTTGCGCCAAACGGCAAACGGCGGGCGGTCGGCGCGCCGCTCCAGATCGACAAAGGTGCGATAGCGGTCTTCGCGGCGGACCGTGTCGAGATATGAATGAAAATGATCGCGCAATTCCATCACGCTTCCCCTTAATCGAGCTCGAAAGGATTGACCGCGTTCGCGGCGCCCAACCCCGGCAGGGCGCCGCTCGCGGATGCTTGGGTTTATTCCGCCACTTGGCGAGGATTGAGGCCGAGGGCGCGGGCGACCCCCTCGCCATAGGCCGGATCGGCGCGCAGGCAATTGGCGACGTGCCGCTCCTTGATGTGCAAGCGCGCGTCACCCATCGCCCGGGCGGTGTTGTCGAACAAGGCTTGCTTCTGGGCGGGGGTCATCAGCCGGAACAGATTGCCCGGCTGCTCCCAGTGATCATCGTCGACCCGGTGGTCGTAGTGCGCCGCCTCCCCCTCGATCGGCAGCGGAGGTTCAGCGAAGTCGGGCTGGTTGTCCCAGAGTCCGGCGCTATTTGGGTTGAAGCTGGTGGTGCTGCCGAGATTGCCGTCGACGCGCATCTTGCCGTCGCGGTGGTAGCTCAGGAACGGGCATTTCGGCGCGTTGACCGGGATCTGGTAGAAGTTGACGCCGAGGCGGTAACGAACCGCGTCGTTGTACGAGAACAGGCGTGCCTGCAGCATCTGGTCGGGGGAGAAGCTAATGCCGGGGACGACGTTCGACGGCCCGAACGCCGCCTGCTCGACTTCGGCGAAATAGTTTTCCGGCCAGCGGTTGAGCTCCATCACGCCGACCTCGATCAGCGGGTATTCGGCCTTCGGCCAGACCTTGGTCAGATCGAACGGGTTGTGTCGGTGCGTCTTCGCCTGCGCTTCGGTCATCACCTGGATGAAGAGCGTCCAGCGCGGGAAGTCGCCGGCTTCGATCGCGTTGAACAGGTCGCGGCCGTTGCTTTCGCGGTCTTTGGCGACGAGGGCCTCGGCCTCGGCGTCAGTGAGATTCTGGATGCCCTGCCGCGTGCGGAAATGGAATTTCACCCACACGCGCGCGTTCGCCGCGTTGATCATCGAAAAGGTGTGGCTGCCGAACAGGTGCATGTGGCGGAAGCTTTTCGGGATGCCGCGATCGGACATGACGACCGTCACCTGGTGCAAGGCCTCGGGCAGCAATGTCCAGAAGTCCCAGTTATTATCCGCACTTCGCAGCCCGGTGCGCGGATCGCGCTTGATCGCGTGGTTGAGGTCGGGAAAGCGCAGCGGGTCGCGGAAGAAGAACACCGGCGTGTTGTTGCCGACGATATCCCAGTTGCCGTCCTCGGTGTAGAACTTCAGCGCAGTGCCGCGGATGTCGCGCTCGGCATCCGCCGCACCGCGCTCGCCGGCCACAGTGGAAAAGCGCGCGAACATCGGCGTCTGCTTGCCGATCACACTGAAGATCTTGGCCTTGGTAAAAGGCGTGATGTCGTGCGTGACCGTGAAGGTCCCGTAAGCGCCCCAGCCCTTTGCATGCATTCGGCGCTCGGGGATCACCTCGCGGTCGAAATGCGCCAGCTTTTCGAGCAGCCAGATGTCCTGCAGCAGTGCCGGACCGCGCGGACCGGCGGTCATGATGTTGGTGTTATCGGCGACTGGCGAGCCGTTGGCATTGGTAAAGCGCTTTGTATCCGACATGACGGGTTCCTTGCGGTTGGGGGTTGGGTGGGAGAAGTGTGCCCAAAACGCGGTGATGCGCGGGGGGCACAGCCCGGCCAGGCGGAAGCGCGGATCATGCGGCAGAAATTCTCGGGCCGGAACGAGGGGTCCTTGTCGGCGAGAACGTCTGCCTTGACATTGCCGAAGGTCGTCTCCGGTTTGCGATAAATGCCGTCGTAAAAGGCCCGGATGATCTCCTCCTTGAAGCCGCCGGGGCGCGGGTGCGTGTGGACCACGGCTTCGCGCTCGGCCTCCGTGAACTCGGAAAAAGCGAGGCCGAGTACGTCCATCTCGACCCCGGCAGTGAGGAGTGCGATGACGGGATGCATGTGCCGCGGGATGCCCGGCGTGGTGTGCAGCGCGATCGCGGTCCACACCGTCTCAACGTCTTGCTCGGCGATGCCATGGCTGCGGAGGAAGTCGCGGGCGACATTGGCGCCGTCCACCTCGAAGCGGTCATGCGTGCTCGCATGCTTCTGGGTGAGGCCCATGTCATGGAACATGGCGCCGGCGTAGAGCAGTTCAGGGTCGAAATGCAGACCGTGTCGCTTGCCACTCAGCGAGCCCCAGTAATAGACGCGACTCGAATGATGGAACAGCAGCGGCGGCTCGGTGTCCTTGACCAACGCAGTGACCTCCCGCGCCAAGGCGCTGTCGGGGATGGCCACACCCGCGATCGCTGTTTCACTCAATTGCAAACCTCCCAATCTGTCGAGCGATGCCGCTCGCCGCTCCCTGATAGAGGAGCTATGGCGCTCGCCGAAAGTAAACGCATTCGATCGAACATCATCAGTTTAAAGACGTAAATTTCGGTCAAGCGAGGTAAATTCCCCGTGACGCACTATAAGGATTTTGCCCGCAATCAACGTGCGCGGTATCAATTTGAAAATTACTTCGATTTACCTCGTTTAACACTATTCGTCATGTCGAATGGATAATATGGGACATCAAGACGGCCGACATGGCCGGAGAGCCGACATGATCGGTGCTGGTCAGGATCGAAGATATTGTAGAGGAGACGCGCGATGGCTTTACCGCTGCAGAACGACAACGCCACCGCTTGCGCGGTTGCGGAGCGGTCAATGCCGCGTCATCCAGCGACGATCGACCGGCGGGTGCACGGAGAAATGGAGGCCCTGATCCCTCGACTTAGACGCTACGCCCGGTCATTGACGCATGACCTGGTTGCTGCCGACGACCTCGTGCAAGAGGCGCTGAGCCGTGCGCTCGATAAAATTCACTTGTGGCGCCCTGAGACCGATCTGCGGGCCTGGCTCTTCACAATCATGCATCACCAACACGTCAACGAGATGCGTCGCGCGGCGCGCGAGAAGAATGTTCCGCTCGGCGATCGCGATCAGGCCCTCGAACCGCATCAAGGCCAGCGTCTGGAATTTCGCGATCTCGCCCGCGCCTTCGACGCGCTTTCCAGCGAACAAAGATCGGCAATCATGCTCGTCGCTGTGGACCAGATGCAGTACGACGAAGCGGCGTCGATTCTGAACCTGCCGATCGGAACTGTCCGTTCGCGCGTGTCGCGCGGCCGTGATACGCTGCGCCGGTTGACGGATCGCCTGCCGCGCGACGATTCTGTCAGTCAGGCGAAATATCGGGCAATGTCGAGGAACCACACACCCTGCCGGGTCGAGAGTTGGGAAGCCCTCAGACGGCGGTCGGGCCGCGGCGGAATGGCGGCGGCTAAAGCGCCGGGTCGAGATGCTCACGACCGCGGAGCCATCACCCGGCGCCCAAAGAAGGCCGCCTGGGTGACTGCTTGAAGCCCAGACTTCAGCTACCGGGGGCGGTCTGCCATGCGGTATTGCACTGCGTTACGTAGGGGTAATAGCCGGGTGGATCGGAGCAGTACCGATAAGGCGCCCCGGACGGCAGGCCGGACTCGCTATAACGCTCTTCATAGGGATATGGATAGTAGGTCCAACCTAGGTCGTCGCCCCACCACCAGCCATAACGTCCGTTGTACCATCCGTGGACCCAATGGCCTCATTCCGCCGCGCCGAAATCGTTGGCGAAGATGGCGTGCACCGTTCCGCCGCGGCTTCCGCCCATAGCGAGCCGACCAGCATGGAAGCCACCAGCGTGGAAGCCACCAGTGTGGAAGCCGCCAGCACGGAAGCCGCCGCCATGAAAGCCGCCGCCGCCTGCGGCGTGTGCCGGACCCGACACGGCAATCGCCACTGCGAACAATAAGGCGGCGGCGACCCCAGTCACAGCCCGCGTTATCCCCCGTCCCACTCCCTTCTTGTCCATCTCTTGCACCAACGACTCCCTTCGCGCCAACCGGTTGCGGGCGTTGCCAGCCGAACGGCGTTGTGGCGCTGCCCTTATGTGTTGCCGCGCACCGCTCGGACCAATTAGTTCAAAGTAAAATCTGGTAAACTGGGCACTGGCGCCGGCGCGATTGGATTGTTGACCGACCGGGCGCTAATCGGCGACAGTCAAGCACTGCCCCGGCCTGTTGAAGTGCCGGCGACCGCGATGAAATCGCCGACGTTTCGCACCGCCTGGCGGTTATCCATCCCCCATACTCCTTACCGATTTTTACCTATATTTACTGGACGGGGCCGGTGAGCTGCTTAAGTTTTCGGCCGGCGACAACCGCCGGGGGACTTGTTTGCGCTTGCCAAGCCCGTGACGCCCGAAGCCGCTGCCTTGGCTTGGCGCCTGAGTAGGCCGAACCAACAGCGTTTTCGGTCAATAGGGGATGATTGTTGGGAATTGTTCGTTTCGCGCTGAAATATCCGCATACCTTCTATGTGGTGGCGGCATTGATCCTGTTTCTCGGGGTCACCGCGATTGTCGAGATGCCGACCGACATTTTCCCCGAGATCGACATCCCGGTGGTCTCGGTAATCTGGCAGTACACCGGCCTCAACACGGCCGAGATGGAGCAGCGCGTCACCACCTACAGTCAGTACTCGATCAGTTCCAATGTCAGCGGCATCCGGGACATCGAAGCCGAAACCGTGAACGGCATCTCAGTGCAGAAAATCTATTTCCAGCCCGACGTGAACCTCGATCTTGCGATCTCGCAGATCGTCGCCGCGACAAACTCGATCCGCGCCCTGTTGCCGACCGGGATCGAGCCTCCGGTCGTCGTGCAATACAGCGCGTCGGCCGTGCCGGTCCTGCAGATCGCTCTCAGCTCTGATAACCTAAGTCAGGCGCAGCTCTACGATTACGGCATCTACCGGTTGCGGCAGATGCTCGCGCCGATCCACGGCATCACATTGCCGACGCCCGCCGGCGGCAAATATCGGCAGATTATGGTCGACATCGACCAGACGAAGCTGCTCGCCAAGGCGTTGACGCCGCTGCAAGTGGTGAATGCGGTCAACGCGGAGAACCTGACCTTGCCGGGCGGCGATGAGAAGATCGGCAAGACCGATTACACCGTCCGCACCAATTCGATGCCGCCGACGATCGAGGCGCTGAACGATATCCCGGTCGGATACTCCAACGGTGCTACCGTGTTTTTGCGAGACATCGGCCACGTCCGCGACGGCAATCTGGTGCAGCAGAATATTGTCAATGCGCATGGCAAGCCCTCGGTATTGCTCAGCATCATCAAGAACGGCGACGCCTCGACATTGACGGTCGTTAATGCAGTCAAGCAGATGCTGAATGTCGCGCGGGCCGCGGCACCGCCCGGAATGGTCATCAAATCACTGTTCGACCAGTCGGTATTCGTCGTCTCGTCGGTGGTTTCGGTGCTGCGCGAAGGGGCGATCGCCGCAGGGCTGACGGCGATGATGATCCTGTTATTCCTTGGTTCCTGGCGGCCGACGATCGTCGTCATGATCTCGATCCCATTGGCGATGTTGACCTCACTCGTTGTGCTCTATTTCCTCGGCGAGACGATCAATACGATGACCTTGGGGGGCCTCGCGCTCGCGGTCGGGATCCTCGTCGACGATTCGACGGTAACCATCGAGAACACCTATCGCCTGCTCGACGAAGAGAAAATGCCCCTGCCACGCGCGACGCTCCACGGCGCTGCCGAAATCGCGATGCCGACCCTGGTTTCGACCTTGGCGATTAGCTGCGTCTTTACCTCGGTGGTGTTCCTCGAAGGGCCGGCAAAATACCTGTTTACGCCGCTCGGCCTGGCCGTCGTCTTCGCAATGCTCGCCTCGTACGGCCTTTCACGAACCCTGACGCCGATCACCATCGGCCAGCTGCTGAAGGGGCAGCAAGCGAGTGGGGCAGCGCCGGGCACCGGCAACGGCTTCTTCACGCGCTTTCACGCCGGGTTTGAACGCGGCTTCGAGCATTTGCGCGAAGGCTATGTCGGCCTGCTGACGATGTTGCTGACCCGCCGGATCATCATTCCGCTCCTCGCGGTTCTGGTGTTGGCACTCGGCGTCACGATGTTCGTTCTTGTCGGCCGCGATTTCTACCCGGCGATCGACGGCGGCATGATCCAGCTCCACGTTCGCGCGCCACCGGGCACCCGCATCGAGGTGACCGACCAGATCTTTCAGGCGATCGAAGACAAGATCCGCCAGATCATCCCAAAAAAAGACCTCGACCTGATCGTCGACAACATCGGCGTGCCGGCGCGTTCCTATAACTGGGCGTTTGTCGACGGCACCACAATCGCGGTCAATGACGGCGTGATCATGGTCGCGCTCAACGACGGCCATGCCCCGACCGCCGATTATGTCCGCAAGCTGCGACAGGTATTGCCGGCCGCTTTCCCGGCGGATCTGTTCTACTTTCAGCCGGCCGACATGGCTACGCAAATCCTAAATTTTGGGCTCACAGCGCCGATCGACGTGCGCACGGTCGGCTACGATCGGGTCAGGAATTTGCGCGTTGTCAAGGATCTATGTCGCCGCATCGCCAAGATCCCGGGCGTTGTCGACGCGCATCTGCAACAGGAGGTCTGGTCGCCGGATTTCGACGTCCAGATCGACCGCGCGCGGGCTTTGCAGCTCGGCATCACCCCGAGCGACATCGGCAACAACATCGCCACCAGCCTGAACTCCTCCGAGCAGGTGTCGCCCAATTTCTGGACCGACCCGACAAACGGCATCCCCTATTACATCGCGGTGCAGACGCCACAATACCAAGTGAGCTCGCTCGGCGACCTCGGTAATACGCCGGTCAGCACCGGGCTAGCACTGCCGGCAACGCAATCGATGCCGGGAGAGCTGAGCAATGTCGCAACCGTCACGGCCGGCTCGGCGCCGGTCAGCACCGGGACCGTGGCGCCGACAACGCAGCTGGTCCCGGGCGAACTGCAAAATGTCGCGACCTTCACCCGCAACTCGGTGCCGGGCAGCGCCAACGAGGCCAACATCCAGCCGGTATACGAGGTCTATGCCAGCACTCAGGGGCGTGACCTCGGAAGCATCGCCACCGATATCGACAAGATCATCCCGCAATTTCAGAAGCAGCTCGCACCCGGCAATACAATTCAGGTGACCGGCCAGATCCAGAGCATGAACGAGGCCTTCCGCGACATGGGCATCGGGCTCTTATTCGCGGCGGTGTTTGTCTACCTGCTGATGGTCGTCAACTACCAGAATTTTGGCGACCCGTTTGTCGTGATCCTGGCGTTGCCGGCGACGTTCTGCGGCATCGTGACGATGCTCTACATCACCGACACGACGTTGAGTGTCCCATCCTTGATGGGCGCCATCATGGCGGTGGGCGTCGCCTCGGCCAATTCGATCCTGCTCGTTACCTTCGCGCGCGAGCAGCAGTTGTCCGGCGCAAAGGCGTTCGACGCCGCTATTTCGGCCGGGCACACGCGAATTCGGCCGGTGCTGATGACCGCGACCGCGATGATCATCGGCATGATCCCGATGGCGATCGGCGGCCCGGGCGAAGAACAGAACGCGGCATTGGCACGAGCGGTGATCGGCGGCCTTCTATTTGCGACGCCGACCACCCTGCTCGTAGTGCCGTATCTGTTCGCGCTGCTGCGCCGGGGGAACGATGGCAAGACGGCGCACGGTGTTTTCGCCGAGGTGCCCGAATGAGCGAGCTCGACCAGCCGCCCCAGCTGAAGGGGCCGCCGCCACGGCCGCTGCTGCCGCCGCCCGATACCAATATCCCCGGCTCACAGCCGCCGCCTGCACCCGAGGCACGGGGCGGATTGGGACGCTGGGCTGTCGGTTTGGCGGTTTTTCTGCTGCTTGTCGGCGCGCTCGCTCTGGGGGTGTGGCGGCATTACCAGCAGACCAAGCAAGTCGCCGCGTTTGCCGAGCAGCAAGTCGACTTTGTGCCGAGGGTGCGCGTCGAGCAGGTGACGCAACGTCTCGGCATGGTGCACGTGTCGCTGCCGGGGAGCACGCTGGCCTTCGAGGCAGCAAATATCTATGCCCGCGCCAGCGGCTATGTCGCCAAGCGCTTTGTCGATATCGGCGATCACGTCAAGACCGGCCAGCTTCTCGCCGAGATCACCGCGCCCGAGATCGAGGATCAGGTCGCCCAATATCAGAATAGTATGCAACAGGCGCACGCGACGCAGGTCCAGAATCAAGCCCAAAAATCGTTGGACCAGGTCACCTGGGGGCGCGACTCGGTACTTGTTAAGCAAGGCTGGGTGACGCTGGAACAGGGCGACACCGATCGGTATACTTTACAGGCCCAACAACACGCGACGCAGGCGGCTCACTATAATGCCGCGGCGATGCAGGCCCAGCTGAGCTATTTCAACCAGCAGAAGGCTTATCAGAAAGTCGTTGCTCCGTTCGACGGCGTGATCACCCAGCGCGACATCGATGTCGGCAGCCTGATCACGGCCGACGCAACCAGCGGCACCGCAATGTTTTCGCTGGTCCAGAGCGATGTGATCCGGGTTTGGGTCTACGTACCGCAGGACGATGCGTTTGGGGTGCATCCGGGTGTCGACGCAATCATTCGCGTACCGGCGATGCCCAACCTCACCTTTCGTGGCAAGGTGACGCGAATTGCCGACGCCCTTCAACCGGGGACCCGGACCCTGTTGACCGAGATCGATGTACCCAATCCGGACGGCGCGTTGCAACCCGGGGTCTATTGCACGGTCGAACTGAAAATCCCGCGCACCGCGCCGGCGCTGATCGTGCCTGCCCCGGCGATCATCTTCAATCAGAACGGCATGCAGGTTGCGGTCGTCGAAAACGGGGTCGCGCATCTGCACAAGATCGCGATCACCACCGATTACGGCACCGAGGTCGAGGTCAACAAGGGGGTGAAAGACGGCGACCAGGTGATCCTGCAGCCGCCGGTCGACCTCGAGGACGGGGACAAGGTGCGGATCATTCCAAAGCCGCCGAGCGTCGCGCCATAGCCGCGCTATTCGAGGCGTTTCCAGTCGGATCAGTGCGGTACTGGCTCGCCGGCCGGCCGGCGAGTACGCCCGAGAGGCAGGTACGGGTCCGGAATCGCGGGCTCGCAGAGCGGCCGGGCTATGCGAGCACGTCGAGAAGCACTTTTGCGGCTTTCAGGTCGCCCGTGCCGAACCCTTCGGTAAACCGGTCGTAGACGGGCTGGAGTAGCGCTGTCGCATCGGCTGAACGGCCCTGATTAAGGAACAGCCGGGCGAGACTGGTGGTGCAGCGCAGTTCCCAGGACAAGGCCTCTTGGCGACGCGCCCAGTCGAGGGCTTGCTGGAAATGGGCCTCGGCCGCGGCGTTGGCCTTCGGTACACCCTCTAACAGACGAAGCTCGCCTTTGACGCGCAGCAGCTCGGGCATATTCCAGCGTCCTTCCCCCTGCTCCGATCGTGCGAGCGCTTCTCCGATGGTCACCAGCCCCTCACCCACTTGTTCGGCCCCGCCCAAGGCTTCCGCGAGCACGCCGAGAAATCCTGTGTAACGCAGGACGTAGCCGGTCCTCCGAAGCTCGTCCAGAGACGATCGGAGAAGCGGTAATCCAGTGACGACTTCTCCGCGCCTGATCAGCAGCACCCCCTTCCAACAGCGGCCCCAGATCTGCCAAACTTCTAGAGCGTGCCGTTCGGCATGCTCGATCAGCATCGCCACCCAGTGTTCGGCTGCCGCCAGATCACCGACGAAATGCGCTACCGGACACGCCGCCTGGGCCAGCGCATTGCACAGCGAAAGCGCATGATCACTTGCACGCGCACCGTCCACGCTGCTTTGCGCGGTGCGGACGGCCTGCTCAGGGAAACCTTGGAGCCAAAGAACATGTGCGAGAATGCAACGCGCCGCCGATGGCTGGTCAAATTGAAAGCGATATAATCTCACGCGATCGATCGACGGGGTCGAACGAGCGAGCATGCGCTCAATGTGATGGCGCGCATTGACCTGGTCTCCAGGATAATGCAGCGAGGTTCCTACCATGCGGTCGCCAACACGCAAATTTGCCGGATCCGTCCGCTCCGCCGCGACGCTGCAGAATCTTTGGGCAAGCCCCAGCTCGGTCCGATGCTCGGCACCTATCGATCGATAAAACGAAAGGCCCCAAAGCGCCGATAGCTGAACCGTCGTATCACCAAGGGACTCGGCGAGTTCCAGAGCGCGTGTCAACGCGGCGCCAGTCTCGGGTATTGGGCCTTTCGTATACATCAGCGATGCGCCCAATGCCGCATAGAGCTGCATTTCGCGGCGTTGCGCTGGGCTCGAACCGGGGCCGATGCTGGCGAGCGCTCGTTCGACGCGCTCGCGGCACTCCGCCATCAGCGACAACTGAACCCACAGCGGCACCGAGGCGATCGTGAGGGCGACGCCGATCGAGGCATCGCCATTCGGCGAGAAAGCCCAATCCAGCGCTGCGCGGACGTTGTCGATCCTCGGGCCGTAATCTGCCAGCCATTCGTCGGTTGGCCGCTTCTCCGCCTCCGCCTCGGCGCCTTCAAAAACATCCAGATAGAACCTGGTATGGCGTCGCGCCGCCGCGTCGAGCTCGCCGGCTTGGACGAGCTTCTCGAGCACATAAGCCCGGGTCGTTTCGAGCAGCCGATAGCGTAGCATCGCGCCGCCACCATCCGCGGTCACGAGCGATTTCGTAACCAAGCTGGCAACGCAATCGACGACGTCCAACTCCGCAATCTCGTCGTCCGCCGCGACCGCCCGCGCGGCAGGCAGTGTGAAGCCGCCAACAAAGATTGCCAGGCGACGCAGCACCACGCGCTCGGGTTCGGTCAGCAGCTCGTAGCTCCAGTCAAGCGTCGCTCGAAGCGTCTGATGGCGGGGCAGTGCCGTGCGATGGCCACCCGCGAGGAGCCGGAAACGGTCGTCGAGCCGGGCCGCAACTCCCTCTATCCCAAGGGCGGCAGCGCGCGCCGCCGCAAGCTCGATTGCCAGCGGGATGCCGTCGAGGCGACGGCAAATTCCGGCGATCGCGGCCGCAACGCGCGCGTTAGGCGAGAAATGTGGCGCGGCCGCACGTGCCCGCTCGACGAACAGTCGAACGGCACCGTAGCGAAGCGGGTCCTCGCCATCCGGGCTATCTTCTGTGGGGACAGCGAGCGGCGGCACCGGGTAAACCCATTCGCCCTCTGCCCTGAGTGGCTCACGGCTGGTAGCGATCACCAGCGCTGCCGAGTTGGCACGCAACAACGACTCGGCCATCCGCGCCGCCGCGTCGACCACATGCTCGCAATTGTCGAGCACGAGCATGAGCTGCTTCGAGCGGAGCGCGCTCGCGACAGATAGCGGCGATGCGGTGCCCGAAGCCAGTTCGAGCCCGAGCGCGGTAGCAACGACGACTGGGACGAGCTCGGGATCGGACAGCGGCGCGAGCTCGATGGCCCAAACCCCGTCGACAAGATCCGGCAGCAGGCGCCGCGCGACTTCCAGGCTGAGGCGCGTCTTGCCGATTCCGCCGGCGCCGGTCAAGGTGACGAGCCGGTGCGCAGCGGCAAGGCTCAGGATCTCGCTGAGATCGTCGTCGCCGGCCGATCAGCTCGGAAACCGGCTCCGGCAGATTTGTCGGCGGCAGGACCGCTGCGGGCTGCACCGCAGCCAAGCCCGCGGCGGCGCGCCCGTCCGAGCTGGCAGGCAGGATGCGGATCTCACCGGTAAACTGATAACCGCGTCCGGCGACCGTTCGGATCAGGGTGCGATCAGCTCCGAGAGCATTTCGCAACGCAGAAATCTGGGCTTGGAGAGCTGTTGTCCTCGACCATCTGCTCTGGCCAGACGCGCGCCATCAGCGCGTCCTTGCCGACGATGGCTCCGCGCGCCTCGATCAGCGCCATCAGCAGGTCGAAGGCACGCCCGCCGAGCTTGATCGGCCGGTCGTCGGCGAGCAGTTCGCGGCGATGCGCCATCATTTGGAAACGACCGAACGCGACGCTCGCTGGTGGTTCGGCAGCAACATCCATCGAGCGCATTATAGAGGCGCGTCAGCAAATTTCAGGGTTTTTCAGGGCAGGCCGGTAAGACCCGATTGAGAGGCGTACGGGTCAACAAACGCACGTTCGCAAGGCGGCCGGCTCTGCGAGTGCGTCGAGAAGCGCTTTCGCCGCCTTGAGGTCGGCCGTCTCGAACCCCTCGGTAAACCGGTCGTAGACCGGCTGGAGCAGTTCGCGAGCCTCTTCGGCGGACGGCCCTGATCGCGCAGCAGCCGGGCGAGGCTCGTGGCGGCGCGCAGTTCCCAGGACAGCGCGCCTTGCCGGCGCGCCCAGTCGAGCGCCTGCCGGAAGTGATCCTCGGCCGCCGCCGCGGCTCCGGGCGCGCCCTGCAACAGAATAAGCTCGCCCTTGATGCGCAGCAACTCGGCATTTAACCAGCGTTCTTCGCTGTGCTCGGAGCGCGCGATCGCCTCCTCGATCATGGCGAGCCCGTCGGCGATCTGCCCGGCACGACCCAAGGCCGCCGATATAAGGAACGCAAACAACCGCGCGGCGGATCTCGGCCGTGGCTGGTTCGGCGAAGGCGGCGCGCAGCAGCCGTAATCCGGTCGCGACATCGCCGCGCTGGATGACGAGCATTCCCTGATAGCAGCGGCCAAAGGCGCGCCAGCGCGCCAGCGCATGCCTCGTCGAATGGTCGAGCAGCATTTCCGCGTAATGTTCCGCCGCAGCCAGATCGCCGGCCCACAGCGCGATCGGGCATGCCGCCACGGCGAGAGCGTTACCCAACGAGATTGCGTGATTGGTCGCCCGCGCGTCCTCAACGCTGCGTTCGGCGGTCGCGCATCGCCTGATCCGGCAATCCCTGCAGCCACAGGATCCGAGCAAGATAGGACCGTGCGCCCGCCCACGGATCGACTTGAAAGCGAACGAATTGCCACTTCTGGGCAGGGGGCACATAGTGCGCGAGCACGCGCTCGAGATGGCGCCGCGCGCTGAGCAAATCGCCCAGATAATGCTGCGACCCGCCGATCATTCGCTCGCCGATCAGGCGATCCTTCGGGTCGGACCGCTCCGCCGCCAGCGCATAGAACCTTTGAGCCAGCGTCAGAGCGACGCAATGCTGGCCGCTGCTGATGTGAAAGGACCACAGGCCCCAGAGCGAGCGCAACTGGTACTCGATGTCGTCAAGGCTCTCCGCAATCTCGAGGGCCTTCGTCCCGATCGCCTCGATCTCGGAAACGGCACCTCTGCTATACATCAGCGATGCCGCAAGCGCGGCATGGAGCTGCATCTCGCGGCGCGCGTCCCGGCCCGGTCCGGCCGCGATAGCGGCGAGCGCCCGCTCGACCCGGCCGCGGCACTCCTCCAGCAGTGACAAATGCATCCACAAGGGCACCGCGGCGGCAGTCAGCGCCACGCCGATCGACGCATCACCGTCCGGCGAAAAAGCCCAGTCGAGCGCGGCGCGCAAATTGTCGATCTGCCGGCACGTACTCGGCCAGCCATTCGGCCGTCGGCCGCGTCTCCCATTCGGTTTCGGCCCGCTCGAAGAGATCGCGGTAATATTCGGCATGACGGCGCGCGATCGTTTCCAGCTCGCCGCTGTCGCTGAGCTTTTCGAGCGCGTAGGCCCGCGTCGTGTCGAGCAGGCGGTAGCGCGCGACGGCGCCGTCCAACTCCGCCGCGACGAGCGATTTCGCGACCAGGCTGGAAACGCCGTCGACGACCTCCGACGGCGCGATCTCGGGGCTCGCCGTGACCGCACCGGCCGCCTCCAGGCTGAAGGAGCCGGCGAAGATCGCCAGGCGGCGCAGGATCACGCGTTCGGGCTCGGCCAGCAGCTCGTAGCTCCAGTCGAGCGTCGCCCGCAAGGTCTGGTGCCGCGGCAACGCCGTCCGCCGGCCGCCGGTCAGCAGCCGGAAGCGATCGTCGAGGCGGGCGGCGAAGCTCCTCGACGCCGAGTGCGGCGGCGCGCGCCGCCGCCAGCTCGATCGCGAGCGGGATGCCGTCGAGCCGCCGGCAGATCGCCGCGATCATCAGCAAGGTGCCGGTCCGGCGCGAAGTGCGGCTCTGCCGCCCGCGCCCGCTCCACGAACAGCCGAACCGCGCCGTATTGCCAGGGATCGTCACCCGCCGCGGCGGGCACGGCGAGCGGCGGCACCGGATAGACCTGCTCCCCCTCCGCGCGGAGCGGCTCGCGGCTGGTGGCGATAATGCGCGCTGCGCGAGCCGGCCCGCAGCACAGCCTCGGCCATCGCCGCGGCGGCGGCGATCACATGCTCGCAAGTGTCCAGCACCAGCAACAGCCGCCGGTCGGCGAGCGCCTGCGCCACGACGCGCCGCGCCGAAACCTCGCCGCCGCCAAGCTCGAGCCCGACCGCCGCGGCAACGGTGGCGGGAACCAGATCGGGATCGGAAAGCGGCGAGAACTCGGCCAGCCACACGCCGTCGGCAAATTCCGGCAGCAGCCGGCGCGCCGCGGCAAGCGCGAGCCGTGTCTTGCCGATGCCGCCGGGGCCAGTCAGCGTGACGAGCCGATGCGCGGCGGCGAGGTCTAGGATCTCGCTCAGTTCGTTGTCCCGCCCGATCAGTTCGGAGACTGGCTCCGGCAGGTTCGTCGATGGCAGCGTCGATGCGGGCTGCGTCGAGGCCACCCCCGAACCGGCGCGCTCGTCCGGATTCGCCGCATAGGATGCGGATCTCGCCGGTGAACTGGTAGCCGCGTCCGGCGACCGTGCGGATCAGGCCGCGATCCGCACCGAGAGCGTGTCGCAGCGCTGAAATCTGGGCTTGGAGGTTGTTGTCCTCGACAACCCGGCCCGGCCAGACGCTGTGCATCAGCGCATCCTTGCTGACGACAGCTCCGCGCGCCTCGATTAGCATCATCAGCACGTCGAACGCCCGCCCCCCGAGCCTCATCGGTTGACCATTGGCATTCAACTCACGGCGATGCGGCGAGATCCTAAATCGCCCGAACTCCACGATCGCCGAAGCTTCGAGCGTGAGTTCCATAACCCGGCAATTATAACCGCCGTTCTCAGATGGGTTCAGTATTTTTCAGCAACAGGGCCAGTCTCACGTTCCCGTCGGCCTGTGAACCGCATTTTTCAGGCTAATTCACGCGGTGGCCAGAGGCTCAACGCTTACATTTTTCGACAACCCAGCCGGGAGACTCTGTCTGCAGAGCTGGATCAAAATTTGGACGGAGCGGTCACCATGTCTCAACTTAGCGTGAGTTGTCTTGCGGATACGGGAGCAGGGTCTTTTCGTTTCGGTAGAGCAAGCGAGCTTATACAAGCGAACAGCGGTAGTGCAATGTCCAGCGCGCAGCGAGTGTCCGACGCACAGCCATCGGAACATCATGTAGCAAAATCGCCGTTGCTAAGCGTCAACCAAGGAGTCCAGCCGACCGCCGCTGCTGAGCCGCGTGAGATCGGTTTCGACCGCTTTCGCCTACGGCCGAGACAGCGGCTTCTGCTGGAGGGGGAGGAGCCTGTTCGCCTCGGGGGTCGTGCCCTCGAACTGCTAATTGCTCTGCTGGCCCGGCCTGGTGAGACGGTCAGCAAGCGAGAGCTGACGGCAATGGTCTGGCCCGATACTTTTGTCAATGACGGCAATCTCAAAGTCCACATCTCGGCACTCCGCCGAGCGCTGAGAGACGGTGCGGCCGGTCGTCGATACATCACGACCGTGGCCGGGCGCGGCTACTGCTTTGTGGCGCCGGTAACGTTATCGGTCGCAGAGGAGCCCCAGCCAACACCGGTCGCCGCGGCACGGCGGCGGCATAACCTACCGGCGTTGCCGGCGTCGTTGATCGGCCGCAGCGATGAGATCTGCAGAATAACCGATAAGGTGTCGCGCCATCGTTTGCTGAGCTTGGTCGGACCGGGCGGGGTTGGCAAGACCAGCGTCGCGGTGGCGGCCGCAACGGGATTGATCACCGAGTACGCTGATGGTGTTGGGTTTGTCGATCTGACGGCCATCAGAGATCCGCAGCTAGCCTCGGAAGCCGTCGCGGCGGCGGTGGGGCTCGATATTTCCGACAACGGCCCCAGCCCCAGCCTGATGTGGTCTCTTAGCGACAAACGGCTGCTGCTCGTACTCGATAATTGCGAGCATGTCATCGACGCCGTCGCTGCCCTGGCTTTTCGATTGCTGAGAGTAGCACCGGGCGTCCATATTTTGGCGACCAGCCGTGAGCCGTTGCGCGTTTCAGGGGAATATATTTACCGGCTGCAGCCTCTGGAGCACCCGTTGATTTCGACATACCTCAGCGCGCGGGAGGCGCTCGCCTTCCCCGCCATTCGGCTATTCGCGGAACGGGCAGCGAGTGCCGCCGGCGAATTCGAGCTGCAAGACGCCGACGTGCCGGTCGTCATCGACATTTGCCGAAAGCTCGACGGGCTTCCGCTGGCGATTGAATTTGCCGCCACTGAAGTCGGTACCTTTGGAGTCGAGGCCTCGGCCGCCCGTCTCGATGATTCCTTGCGGTTGCCGACGCAGCAGTGCCGGGTCGCCAGCCCTCGACATCGCTCTCTGCGTGCCTCGCTCGCTTGGAGCTATGGTCTGCTCACCCCCAGCGAACAGGCGGCGTTGCGTCGACTTGCGGTCTTCGGCCGCAGCTTTACGCTAGAAGCCGCCAGGCACCTAGCGTCCGACCTGACCCCCGGCGAAACGACCGGCGAGGTGGCGGCGCTGACCGCGAAATCGCTGCTCACAGTGCATATCGACGGATCCGGCCCACGGTTTCGGATGCTCAACGCCACGCGCGCCTACGCGCTTGAGAAGCTCGCGGAAAGTGGTGAGGTCGATGCAATGTCCCGCCGCCAAGCAGAATATGCCGGAGCGGTGCTGCGGGCAGCCTGATGGTTCTTCAGCGAGGCATCGAATCATCGGGGTGAAAGTGGCGCAGCGATTGCCCCGACTGCGATTTACCGGGATTTACCCGGATTAACTCGCATTGCGCAACACTGTGTCTCAATTATAGCGGGACCATCGGGTTGCCGTTGTCCCGTCGCATCAGGGATCGGTTGGCGATAACTCTTTGAGGGTGACACCGATGTACCGTACATCCAATACGCTTTCCGAAAACATCCGCTCCAAAGCCGTCGCGTTGCTGAACCGGCACCTTGCCGCGGCGATCGATTTGCACGCGCAGGTCAAGCAAGCACACTGGAATGTGCGCGGCCCCGCATTCATCGCCATCCACGAACTCTTCGACAAGGTGGCGGATCTGGTCGAGGGCTATTCGGACACCATCGCCGAGCGCGCGGCGGCGCTTGGCGGCACCGCGGAGGGGACGGTGCAGGTCGCAGTCGAGCGCTCGTTTCTTGAACCCTACACGCTCGGCGTCGCCGGCGAGAAAGAGCACCTGACCGCCGTGACCGCAGCACTCGCCGCTTTTGGCGAATTTGCGCGCAAGGCGATAGACGAGGCCGCGGGATTTGGCGATCAGGACACCTCGGACGTGTTTACCGAGGTGTCGCGCGGCGTCGATAAGCAGCTTTGGCTCGTCGAGTTGCATCTACACCGGTGACGGTTCTTCTGTGTTTTGGTCAGCTCGGGCTTATCTTCTTTACGTGCGGATGACGCGCTCGGCAGGTCACCGAGTTGAGTGCGATGCGAATAGATAGATGGAGAGCATCCCCGGTTTCCCTCCTCCTGAACCGGGTTCACCTGCGCCCGGTCAGTCCCCTCTGACTGGGCGCGCTTTTGCGCTCGCCACGATGCCCACATCGCTGCGGCTCGCAATATCGCCGGTCGATAAAAGACCGCGACCCAATCGGCAGCCGTTGGCTGCGGCGATTTTATGTATTGCACTGATGTCGTCGCTCGGGTGGCTGCTGATATTGGGTATCGTCTATCTATCCGTTTGAAGACAGCGTTTCCAAAGAAAAGGGATATACGGGTCCGCCCGGCTTACGCGAACCACTGCCTTATCGACTTGTAACCTTCCAACTGCTGTATCGACTTGTGACCTTCGAACTGCTGTCTATAATTGATCAGATAACCGGACCGGAGGCGCGGTCATGACTGCCTCACCTGCTCGAGACATCAAAATCACGAAACACGGTCGGCGACCACCTTTGCTCGTCGGGCTTGTGATGATTGCGATCGCGTCGGTGGGCTATCTAGGCTGGCGACATTTCACACAAAGCCCAAACGCTGCGCCCGAGTCATTTCCGCCGGTTCCCGTCATCGCCGCGAGCGTGCGACAAAGCAATTTCCCGATTGTGCTGACCGGGATCGGCAATGTGACGGCGCTCAATACGGCGACGGTCCGCAGCCAGGTCACGGGGATGATCGTCAGCGAGCCTTTCAAGGAAGGGCAATTCGTTAAGAAGGGCGAGCTGTTGGCCCAAATCGATCCCCGCACCTATCAAGCTCAGCTCGACGAGGCGGAAGCCAATCTCGCCCGCGATCAGGCCCATCTCGAAAATGGTCAGATCAATCTCAGCCGGTATGTCCCATTGCAAAAGCACGGGTTTGCACCGGAGCAGCAGGTCGCCACCCAGCAGGCGATGATCGCTCAGGAGCAGGCGACGGTCCAGGCCGATCAGGCGGCGATCGAATATGCCAAGACAGAACTCAGCTATACCAGACTGGCCGCTCCCTTCGATGGCGTCACTGGCATCCGCCTGCTAGATCTTGGGAACATCATCCAACCCACCAATGGGGCCGCCTCTTATACGACCGGCGTCGTCGTGGTCACTCAGGTGCAACCGATCAGTGTGATATTCACATTGGCCTCAACCGACATTCCGCAGATCCAGGACGCGCTTGCAAAGGGCCAGGTCAAAGTCATCGCCTTGAGCGCCGATGGCAAGACCGAGCTCGACGCCGGGACCCTTGCCGCAATCGACAACCAGGCAAATACGACCTCCGGCACAATAAACCTAAAGGCGATATTCCCCAATCCGCATCGCCGGTTGTGGCCAGGCATGTTTGTTAATGTCCGGGTCGTAACACAAGTGCAGGACAATGGTCTGACGGTCCCGCTCGACGCCGTCCAGCAGGGCCCGCAAGGGCAATATGTTTTCGTCGTTGGCCCGGATCACAAGGTCTCGATGCAGCCGGTCTCGGTCGGCGAGACGCTGAATGGTGAGGCACTGATCGACGACGGTCTGCGCGCCGGAGAGACCGTCGTCGTGCGCGGCCAGTATCGGCTGATGCCAGGTACAGTGGTGTCGCTCGCCAACCCGAACGACCCGTCTGCGGTGCCGAACCCAACTACGGCGAGTGCGGGTCTGTTGCCATGAACATCTCGGCGACGTTCATCCGCAAGCCGATCGCAACGGCGATGCTGATGGCGGCCATTCTGCTGCTTGGATTGATCGGCTATGAGCTCTTGCCGGTCGCCGCCTTGCCGAATATCGACTTGCCGACGATCCAAGTAACTGCACAATTACCGGGCGCGGATGCGCAGACCGTCGCGGGCACCGTCACGACGCCGCTCGAACGGCAGTTCGGCCAGATCCCCGGGCTGACGCAAATGACCTCGAGCAGCGCCACCGAATATGCCCAGATCACCCTGCAATTCGATCGCAGCCGCACTGTCGATTCGGCGGCGCAGGATGTGCAGGCGGCGATCAATGCGGCAGCCGGTCAGCTGCCGCCGACGATGCCAAATCCCCCGATTTACCGCAAGACCAACCCGGCCGATACACCGGTGCTGATGCTGGCATTGACCTCGCAAACATTGCCGCTCACGACGGTCAGCGATTACGCCAACAGCATCCTTGCACAGAAGATCGCACAGATGCCGGGGGTCGGCCTCGTCGGCATCGGAGGCCAGCAGAATCCGGCGATCCGGGTTCAGGTCAACCCCGCGCAGTTGGCGGCGGAAGGCCTCGACCTCGAAGCGGTGCGAACCGCACTGGCCGCTGCCACCGTCGACCAGCCGAAGGGCACATTGTACGGCGCCAATCAGTCGTTTGCCCTGCAGACCAATGATCAGCTGATAACGGCGCAAGGCTACAACGACTACATCCTCGCCAACCGAGCCGGAGCTTACGGCACGAGCGGGCCGATACGCGTTCGCAATGTCGGCCGGGCGATCGTCGCACCGCAAGACGTGAATTTGGCCGGCTGGATGAACACCGAGCCGGCCATCATCATCGCGGTGCAGCGCCAGCCCGGCGCCAACGTCATCGCGACCGTCGACCAGATCAAAAGAGCGCTGCCGCGGCTCGAAGCCTCGCTGCCGCCGTCGATCAAAATCCATATTTTATCCGACCGCACCCAGACCATTCGCGCCAGCGTTGCCGATGTTCAACAAACGCTGCTATTGACGATCGCGCTGGTCGTTGGCGTGATTTTCCTGTTTCTGCGCAAGCTGTGGGCGACGGTGATCCCGGCGATCTCGGTGCCGATGTCGCTGATCGGCACTTTTGCGGTACTCTATGTGCTCGGCTTCAGCCTCGATAATCTGTCGCTGATGGCGCTGACGATCGCGGTCGGGTTTGTCGTCGACGATGCGATCGTCATGATCGAGAACATCGTGCGCCACGTCGAGGAAGGAAAGACCTCGGTGGAGGCGGCCTTGCAAGGGTCCGGTGAAATCGGTTTTACGATCCTTTCGATCTCGATCTCGCTGATCGCGGTGTTCATCCCGCTGTTCCTGATGAGCGGCGTCGTCGGTCTGTTGTTCCGCGAGTTCGCCGTCACTGTCGCGGTGGCGATCGTCGTCTCGGTGATCGTCTCGCTGACCCTGACGCCGATGATGTGCGCCCGCGTCCTGAGGGCGCAGGACAAGGTGCATTCGGGCCTGATCTCGCGCGCGCTCGAGCGGTTCTTCGACACGCTGGCCGCGACTTACGATCGCGGGTTGGTGGTGGCGTTGCGCTACCGCTTCGTCACCTTGATTGTCATGATTTCGACCGTCGTCTTGACCGGCGTGCTGTTCGTCGAGATCCCGAAAGGCTTTTTCCCGCAGCAGGACACCGGCCTGATCGTCGGGATTGCCGAGGGCGCGCAAAACATCTCGCCACAGGCAATGAAAGACCGCATGCGGGCAGTGCTGGCGGTCGTGACCAAGGACCCGGCGGTCGCCGCGGCGAACGCTTTTATCGGACCCGGCGGGCCGACCGTGACCGAAAATGACGGCCGCATGTTCATCACCTTGAAGCCGCTCGGCCAGCGGACGGCCAGCGCCGACCAAGTTATTGCGCGACTGAACAAGGCATTACAGCCGGTCTGGGGCATCACGCTGTACATGCAGGCCGCACAAGACATCACGATCGGTGCGCGGTTGTCTAAGACCCAGTACCAATACACTCTGGTCGATGTCGACAGCGACGAGCTCGACCACTGGGCGCCAATTCTCTTGAAGAAACTACAAGCATTGCCGCAGCTGACCGATGTCGCCAGCGACCAGCAGAGCACCGGCCGGGTCATGAAAATCGAGATTAACCGACAACTCGCCTCGCAGTTCGGCATCAATCCATCCGCGGTTGATTCGATCCTCTATAATGCATTCGGACAGCGGGTCGCGGCGCGCATCTATACGAGGCTCAATCAGTATTTTGTTATCCTTGAAGTTGAGCCTGGTTTTCAGCTCGGACCGAACGCGCTCAGCCGCATCTACGCGACCTCGTCCAGCGGCACGGAGGTGCCGCTCAGCGAATTCGCCGCGATCACCTCGACGGTCGCGCCGATCGCGGTCAACCATCAGGGCCAGTTCCCGTCGGTGACCTTGAGCTTCAACCTCCCCTCGAATGTCCCGATCGGCGACGCCGTGGCGGCGATCCAAAAAGTCACCTTGGATCTCCACCTGCCGCGATCGATTGCCACGAGCTTCCAGGGCAGCGCGCAGGCGTTCCAGAATTCGCTGAGCAGCACGCCGATCCTGATCCTCGCGGCACTTATCGCGGTCTACATCATCCTCGGAATGCTGTACGAGAGCACGGTCCACCCGATCACGATCATCTCGACCCTGCCCTCGGCCGGGCTTGGGGCATTGCTGACCTTGATGCTGTTTGGGATGCCGCTCGACGTGATCGGCATTATCGGGATCATTCTGCTGATCGGCATTGTCAAGAAAAACGGCATCATGCTGGTCGATTTCGCGCTCGCTGCCCAGCGCGAGCGCAGTCTCAGCACCGAGGCAGCAATCCATGAGGCCTGCCGCCTGCGCTTTCGCCCGATCCTGATGACAACGATGTGCGCGCTGTTCGGCGGTGTGCCATTGATGCTCGGCACCGGCATCGGCTCGGAAATCCGCCAGCCGCTCGGCTACGCGATCGTCGGCGGCCTTCTGGTATCGCAGCTGCTAACCCTGTTCACCACCCCGGTCGTCTACATCTACATGGATCGCCTGGGCCACTGGCTGCGCCGCCGCCCGGCCGACATGGCACATTCAGTCGCGGAGTAGACACGATGCTGGCCGCTCAGCACCAGCCGGCGATTTTACAGACGTTTACCCCAATTTACTCGGCATAGAGCGCACGACAACCCAACTACCACAGTGCGGGTCCGCCATTGGCAATGGGTCCGTGTCACACGCGGGCAGGAGGTTGGTTATGCGGTTGCAGGTTCATTGTCCTGGCGGAGCGCTCGGGTTGCGGCGCTGCCGCTGTCGGCAGGTGCGCAGTCATTACCGAACTATCATACACAGGTCACCAACACGCAGGCGTACGCTCAGGCGGCCGAAACGTGCCCCGTGGGACATGTTTTCGAGCCTGGCGGATATTCCGGGGGCGGCACATGGCGCGCTCCGCACTGCGCGCCGCGCAGCAGCACCATCGACTTCTGATGTGGTCTGGGAAAAGCGCGGCGCAACGCAGCGCTCCGCCATCCAGCTCGCGTGCAAGCCCAGTGAAGCTCAAATGACATCGGTCCTCCGACCCCGCAGGGCCGGCGAGCGACTGAGATGACATGTGGAGAGGATCATCATGTTCAGGAACACAAGCCGAGGCCGATCTGCGACCTTGCTGGCCTCCGTCGTGGCAGCCGCGGCGATAGCGGTGGCGGCGATACAACCGGCGGCAGCTCAGCAGCTGGGAGGTGGAATGTCTCCCGCGATCGGCGCGGGAAGCGCACGGATGGTCGCGCCGGGGCTACAGCTGCACGCCATCAACCCCAGCATGTCGCTGGGCGCGACCGCCAGCGACCCGCTCCGACAGCAGATGCAGGACGACTACGCGACGAGCCTGTTGGGCGCCCAGCGGGAGCTGTTGCAACAGAATCCCGCAGGCACGAGTTGTTCAGAATTGTCGGTCGGCAATCAGCTCAACGGCTATATGGGACCGCGCTAGCCATGACTAAGCCGTGCTCTACGATTCCCACACTGTTTCCCGCGTTGCTGGGGTCGGCCTGCGCCGGCATTGGCGATATCAATCTCGGGCCTGATCCGGGCAGCGGATTTTATGACGCCGATAATAGCAATGTCGGACACATCAGCCCGCGCCGGACCGACTATTTCACCGCCGGTGACCCGATGCCGTGGCTGCAATGATCAGGATCGGCACGATGAAGCGGTTTGCGCGCGGGGCAACGATCGCGACGACGACGATCCTTCTCGGCTCCTCGCCGGCGCTGGCTGCCGGTGACCCACTGCGGGCAAAAGCCTCTAGGCATCGCATTGTTGCTTCTGCCATTCGACCGATCCGAGCGTCAATAAGACCGGACCGTCGCTTGCCGCCATTGTCGGCAGCAAAAGCACCACCGTGCCCGGGTTCATCCACCGAGCGGTGTCGGCGAACCGGGCGTGCCACCCACCGCTCCGGCGATCTGCAATGCCGTCTACGCGGCCACCGGCAAACGGATCCGGGCATCGCCGCTCGACCCATAGCTGTTGAAAGCCTGAAGGCCGCTTCTTCCAGCTGACATCCTCTGTCCATGCCCTTCAGAAAACGCTGAAAGAGGAGATACAGACATGCCCTCTAATCGCGGTGTCGTATATCTCGGACCTGGAAAGGTCAATGTTCAGAATATCGACTTTCCTACCTTGCGCAATCCAGCAGGGAAAATGATCGAACACGGGGTCATATTAAAGATAGTTGCAACGAATATTTGTGGTTCCGACCAGCATATGGTGCGCGGCCGGACCACTGCACCGGCCGGAATGGTGCTGGGTCACGAGATCACCGGCGAGATCATCGAAATTGGCCGCGACGTCGAATACCTCAGCATCGGGGATCTAGTATCGGTTCCGTTCAATGTGGCTTGCGGCCGTTGCCGCACCTGTCGCGAGGGCGATACCGGCGTCTGCTTGAACGTCAACCCCGAGCGCGCCGGCGGCGCCTACGGCTATGTCGATATGGGCGGCTGGATCGGCGGTCAGGCCGAATACGTCATGGTGCCTTACGCCGACTTCAATTGTTTGAAATTCCCGGACAAGGCGCAGGCGCTCGAAAAAATCCGCGATCTGACCTGCCTGACCGACATCCTGCCGACGGGGTTTCACGGCGCGGTCACCGCCAAGGTCGGCGTCGGTTCGACCGTCTATGTTGCCGGGGCTGGACCTGTCGGTCTTGCTGCTGCCGGCGCTGCACGCATTCTTGGCGCTGCCGTGGTTCTGGTCGGCGACATGAACCGGGAGCGCCTCGCCCATGCCAAGCAAGTCGGGTTCGAGCCGATCGACCTTTCGGCGCATGACCGGCTGGGCGAACTCGTCGCCGAGGTGTTGGGCGTCCCCGAGGTCGACTGTGCGATCGATTGCGTCGGCTTCGAGGCCAAAGGCCAGGGGTCGGATGGTCACGTCGTCGAAGCGCCGGCGGTCGTGCTGAACGGCTTGATGGAGATCACGCGCCCGTCCGGTGCGATCGGCATTCCCGGACTGTACGTGACCGACGACCCGGGTGCAAAGGAGAAGGCGGCACAGCAGGGAATGCTGAGCCTCCGCTTCGGCTTTGGTTGGGCAAAGTCCCACAGCCTGCACACCGGGCAGACCCCCGTGCTGAACTACAACCGACAGCTGATGCAAGCCATCCTGTGGGGACGGCTCCCAATCGGCGAGATCGTTAACGTCAAGGTGATCAGCCTCGACCAGGCGCCCGAGGGCTACCGTAATTTCGATGCCGGGGTGCCCAATAAATTCGTAATCGACCCGCATGGACTGGTGCCCAAGGTGGCCTAGCATTGCCAAAGCAGCCCCAGCGTTCGAGGACAACGTCGTGATTACCCGCACGCGCCTATCGGGCAAATTTGTTCCCATGCATTGGAGGACAGTGTATTGACCATGGACAACGACGTGGACCTTCCGATCAACGCTGGGCATCGCCAGCGCCGGCCCGTAGACGGCAACATCGGCTTTGTTGGGCTGGGTCGCATGGGCAGCGCCATGGCCGCCAATCTGGCGGCTGGGGGCCGCCTGGTGATCCCCTATATTCGCCGTCGGGACCGCGCAGCGGAAATCCAGGCCCTCGGTCTCGAGCCGAAGTTCACCATTGCCGATTTGTTCGACTGCGACTTCGTCATCAGCATGCTGCCTGACGACGCCGCGGTTCGCGAGACGGTATTTGGCAAAACCGGGCAAGCGGGACTGGCTGCGGGTTTGAAGCCAAATGCCGTGCATCTCTCGATGAGCACGATCAGCACGGCCGCTGCCGCCGAGTTCGCCGGGGAGCACGAAAAACACGGCCAATGCTATGTCGCGGCGCCGGTATTCGGGAATCCCGATGCGGCCAAGGCCCGCGAGTTGTTCATCATCGCGGCCGGCGCTCGTGACCCGCTCGATCGTTGCCGTCCGCTGTTCGATCTTCTGGGCGAGCGCACCCTTGTCGTCGGCAGCGACCCTGCGAGCGCCAACCTGGTCAAGCTCGTCGGCAACGCCATGACGGCGACCACGCTGGAAATGCTCGGCGAGGCCCTCGCTCTGGTGGGCAAGCGCGGTCTCGATCCGGGCGCAGTTCTCGATATTCTGACATCGACCATGTTCGGCAGCCGGGTCCATAAGATTTACGGTGTCAAAATTGTCGCCCAGCACGTGCACGACCGAATGGTCACCGGTCTAGCCCATGGTTACGCGGAACTCGACTGGTCCGTCCTGGGTCTGGTTGCGGCCGAAGCGGCGGGAATCCAAGACGAAGCGGACGCCGAGTGAGGCTGCCTCAGTCGCTCGGCCTATACATGTCGGAGAAATGAGCATGACGGAGAATTTAAATATAGAACGGGCGACTATAGCAGGCACCAGCCTCTCCGTATCGCGGGTTGGGCTGGGGACCTGGGCGATCGGCGGTTGGATGTGGGGCGGCACCGACGAAGCAGAGTCGATCAGAACGATTCACGCCGCCGTCGAGCGCGGCATCAATCTGATCGACACCGCCCCGGCCTACGGGTTGGGCCGTTCCGAGGAAATCGTCGGCCGCGCGATTGCCGAGAGCGGGCTGCGCTCGCAGGTCGTGATCGCGACCAAAACCGGCCTCGAATGGCGAGACGGCGAGGTTTATCGCAATGCCAGCCGCGACCGCATTCTGCACGAGGTCGAGGATTTGCTGCGCCGGCTGCGCACCGAATACATCGACATTTATCAAGTTCATTGGCCCGACCCGCTGGTGTCGATCGAAGAGACTGCCGCGGCGATGCAGTCGCTGTTGGACCAGGGAAAGATACGCGCCATCGGGGTCAGCAATTTTTCGGTTGCTCAGATCGAACGGTTTCGCCCGGTTGCGGCGCTGCATGTCGTGCAGCCGCCATACAATCTTTTCGAGCAAGAGATCAAGACCGAGCTATTGCCTTATTGCCGGCAATCGGGCCTCGCCATGCTGACATACGGCGCGCTGTGCCGGGGCCTGCTGTCCGGCACATTGCAGGATGCGCGTTTCCAGGGTGACGATCTGCGCTTGACCGACCCAAAATTCCAGATGCCGCGTTTTGCACAATATCTCACGGCAGTGCGGCGTCTCGATGAATTTGCGATGGATCGTTACGGCAAGCGCGTCGTCCATTTGGCGGTGCGTTGGCTCCTCGATCAAGGCTCTACCACGGCGTTGTGGGGGGCACGTCACCCCGGCCAATTAAAGCCGGTCGACGAGGTTTTCGGATGGTCGCTCGACGACTCGGCGATGCTCGAAATCGACCGCATCCTGCGCGGGTCGATTACTGACCCGGTCGGGCCCGAATTCATGGCGCCGCCGCCCCGCGCAAAAGGCGAGGTCCTGCAAGCTGGACAGTAATGCGGGCGGGCAACCTGTCAGTCAATCATAAGGAGTCGAAAATGTCCGCGAAGAAGATCGTGTTTCTGGTCGGCGATTTTGCCGAGGACTACGAACTCATGGTACCGTTTCAGGCGCTGACTATGGTCGGGCATAAAATCGATGCGGTGTGCCCGGGCAAAAAGACCGGGCAGCAGATCAAGACCGCGATTCACGATTTCGAGGGCGACCAGACCTATAGCGAAAAGCCAGGGTATAATTTCACATTGAACGCCAATTTTATCGACATCAGAGCTGAAGATTACGACGCTTTGATGATCGCCGGCGGGCGGGCTCCCGAATATTTGCGGTTGGATGAGCGCCTGATCGCCATCGTCCGGTCGTTCGCCAAGGCGGACAAGCCGATCGCCGCGATCTGTCACGCCGCGCAAATTCTCGCTGCGGCCGACGTGATCCGCGGGCGGCGGGTCTCGGGGTATTCCGCCTGCGCCCCGGAAGTGCGCCTCGCGGGCGGCGAGTTTATCGACACCGCGCCCGATCGCGCCATTCGCGACGGCAACCTCGTCAGCGGCTTTGCCTGGTCGGCGCACCCGCAATTCCTGGCGCTGTTTCTGGAAGTTCTCGGCACGCGCATCACGCTTTAGCTAGCTACGGAGTATCGAAGATGACGGACCGCGACCTCGATCCGAGCGCGCTGTCGACCCGACGCGAGATGCTGCTAGCTCCGCTGTTTGCGGCACTGCCGCTAGTCCTCGCGAGCTCACCGGCGGACGCGCTCAATCCCAGCGAAACCCAGATCACGTTGCCCGACCAATACAACTGGACGGCATGGACGGGCGGGCCGCCGCACAGCGCCGAGATGGCGCCATTGTACGGTAGTCTCGACAAGCCCGGCCCGTATGTCGTGCTGATGAGATGGTACCGGGGCTATATGAGCGCGCCGCACACCTACCGAACCGATCGGCTGTGCTTTGTATTGTCGGGGACATGGTGGGTCAACAGCGGCGACGATTTCGACCCGAACGCCACCCTCCCGGTTCCGGCCGGCGGCTTTGTCCGACGCGTCGCCTACACGCCGCATTACGATGGTGTCAAGAAAGGCGCGAAGGAGCCCGTGATAATCGGGATCTTCGGCCTCGCTCCGGTCGATCTGAAATTGGTGGATCCGAGCAAGCCAGCGTGGCGATACGCGTAAGAATGTTGGCTCGTGCGAGCACGTCTCGATGGCTTGGGAAGACTCTCGACCGGAGCTGGATTGCCACGCCACTACCCTGCAATGGGTATATCCAGGGTGTGCATAAAGACGACGGCAAATGTCCGGTTGTGGCGCGCCATTGGGGTGCGTCGCGACACCCGTAATGTTGCGGGTAGGGGTGTCAGACGAGTCGCCCGGGTTTTTGTCGCCCCGCGTTGCACCGCTTCGTCGCGGCGCACATGGCTGGGGCAGAGCTTGCCGACTGGGATGTCGCGCCGGCAACGGGCGATTGCGTGGTGGCGCTGTCGGGTCGATAGCTGGACCCCCGGGTCCAGCTATTGTTTGCCTGCCCGCCGCAACCGCCGGTCAGCGTGTCTTGTTGGAAACGAACCCAGCTCATACCGTGGTTCGAGAGGCGGCGGCTTTCAGGGCGTCGGCGCTCCGCTGCAGTGCTACCTCCTCGTCTTTGGATAGTTGGGGTTCGAGCACCTGAGCAACCCCATCGCGGCCGAGAATGCTCGGCAAAGAGAGCGTAACCCCAAAGTTAGGATTAAAACAGCCGATGGGGATTACTCCCCGCTCGTCGCGCAACACCATCTCAGCAATGCGCGCACACACCATGCCAATGCCATGCTGACTGGCGCCGATACCTTCGATAATGGTGATATTGGCGTAGCGGACTTCGTGCTCGACATCGCGCCGTAAGTTTTCGCCGTTTTGGTCCGAATGTCGGAGCAGATCGAGCACCGGCACGCCAGAGATGCGAGCCGAAGACCAGACGAACACTTCTGAGGTGCCGTGCTCGCCTAATATTTGCGCGTCGATCGAGGCGGGGCTGACACCCAGCCGACGAGCCAGGTGGAACCGGAACCGCAGGGTATCGAGATACGTCCCGGTGCTGAGAACGCGATCGTGACCCAGCATCCGGGTAACATCGGCCAGAGGATCGGGTGGGTCGGTGACGACAAGAACAAGAGCCCGGGGCGCCACCGCGTGCAGCCGTGGGATAATGTCCTTGTAGACATTGACATTGGCGTCAAGCAACCGCAATCTGCCCGCCGGATCATTACGGTTGGTGGCGCCGCCGGTCTTTTCATTTACGCCAGCGGTGATCATCACCAGCGAGGCGCCCTCGATATCAGCATAGTCACCGTCCCGCACATCGACCGTGGGATAAAGCACGGCGCCGTATTGGACATCGGTTGCCAGCCCTTGCCCCCTTCTTCGCTCGCGGTTCAAGATGACGATTTCGCGCGCGCAACCCCGCGCAACGAGTGCTGACGTACATGCCGACCCGACGGCACCCGCGCCGATGATCCCTACTTTCATCGCCCACTCCTTCCGAGCCACTGATCCTGTGCGTTTTGCGCGCGAAAGCTGGATGATGCCTGATGTCCCGCGATTGTCGAAGCGCCCGCTTTGCCTTTGTCGAGCAAAGAATGAATTCACAGGATAAGCGCTCACCGGCGTAAGTTATTCTTCGTCGCAAGCGGCAGATCCGTGATGTCTCCGTCCGATCGCCCATTCTAAACGATTAAACGCAGATGCACCGAGTCGGTAATCAAACTTGGTAAAGTTCGGTAAATCATCGTAAGGATGTCGAAGGCTGTGACGAACGCGTCAAGGGGGTCCTTGCTTGCCGAACCCATCGCAAATGCGAACACGTCATCGGCTGCGGACTCGGTGCGGCCTGCGAGGTTGCCGTAGACCGGTGGGCGTCGGCTCTGCCGAACGGCCTCGATCTCGGTCGCGCTTGCCGAGGGCGGTCGGGGCGGCGAGGTGCGGCCGGTCGGGGTTTTCGAAAACCGTCCCGAGATTCTGACAAAACTGGTGGCGCGGCTGAGCGCGGGCGGCCGTCGCCTGAGCTTCTGTTACGAGGATGGGGCCATTCCGGCGCGCCGTTCCGGTTTCGCTAACGTCGACGGATCCTGCCGCGCCGAGGGTCCACCGTCGCATCAACCGGAGGATCCGTCATGTACTACATCGACATCGATGTTTCGACGAAGGAGAGCGCGCTCTTCATCCTGGACACCAACGGCAAAATCGTCGTGCGGGAAACCACGCTGGCGACCGATCCTGAGATTATCGCCCGCTTTATCGCTGCCACCGAGGTTGCCATCGAGCGAATTGGCTTGGAGTTGGGTTGTACCGCCGCTGGGCTGTTTGCCGGGCTGCAGCGCCATGGCTCGCCCGTGATCTGCATCTATGCCGACACGATGCCGCGACAATGCCGTGCCTGGAGCGGATGGCGCCATCGCTCGCGGCCCGGGCTGACGATTTGACCGCGGTCTGGTCCGCCCCGACCACCGCTGTCCGTTGAGGAACTCGTCGCGAACCTTGCCGTTCAGGCTTTCGGCGAAACCGTTTTCGCTCGGCTTGCCCGGCGTGATGTAATGCCATTGACATTGCGATCCTGTGCCCATTGCAGAACGGCGCGGCTGGTGAGTTCCGTGCCGTTGTCGCTCACGATGCAATGGGGCCTGCCGCGCCTGTTAATGAGCGTGCCGAGTTCTCGCGCAACCCGCGCGCCGATGAACGTATCGGCAATCAAGGCTAGACATTCACGGTTGCATTGATCCATCACCCCGAAATCCGAAACCGCCGCCCGTCGGCCAGAGCATCGATCATAAAATCCAGCGATCAGACCTGATTGATCCGAACCGGCTTCGGCAACGGCTGACGCGTGCCAAGCGCCCGTTTGCGGCCCTTCCGGCGCTTCACCATCAGCCCGTCCTCACGGTAAAGCCGGTACACTTTTTTGAGGTTGCAGCGGTGGCCCTTACGCCACAGCATGATCGCCAGACGCCGATAGCCAAATCGTCGATGCTCGCTCGCCAGCAGGCGGAGCTGACCCTGGCAACCTTGTGCTAACCCCGCTCGATCCTAGGCCGGTATTCAAAGCGTTCGCCGGCTTCCTGCGGCGTCTCTCGGGTGGTCGCTCCTGCAACGCACGGGCGAGCTGGTCGAAGGCTGTTGTCCCCTTCAGGCACGGCACGCTCAGCGACAGTTCCAGCGCCAACGACCTTGCCAACACCGATTGCTCGTTGCTGTTCGAGAAAGGTGCGCCAGCCAGCCATTGAATCAACATGACGCCGATGGTCGCCTTGTCAGGCGCGCCACCTCTCGCTTTGGCTCGGCTCGGGGTCGGCACTGCGCCGGCCGCTCGGCATAACGATTTGTCGTCGGCTTACTCCTGTCGCAGCCCTGTCGGGGACTTTGACCGGTTCCCCACCGACAAAGCCCGAGCGTCGGCTGTCGGCTCGGTCGACGCACCTTCGCTGGAGCGACCCGCAACGGGCGGGATGCGCGGTCAGCGGCCATAGTAGCTGCTCGCCTTAAGATGGCTAATCCCTATCGGCTAAGCGCAGGAACCCGGACCGACGAAGTCTGGCACCGGGGAGTAATACACCTGATATTGGAATGATTTGGGTGCGCTCGGGAGAAATACTCCCGACGTGTGTATTGGCGCTAAGAGGCCGGAAAAATTTGCATAATCCGATGAGCGAAGCCCTGGCCAACAGCGCCTGGTTTTTATGTCGATCTGCTCGCAATTGCGAAGGGGCTCAGCGAATGCGGGCCGAAGGCCGGGGTTCAACAGTCGAGTCCCGCGCCCACTTCGGTCCTCGCCACACGTGCGAAATCTGTCGCCGCCGAAAGCCGCGCGTGCTGCTTGGGGCCCGGTCGGGTCGGCCGAGCTGTGCGCCGTCCCTGGCCGGTTCCGCCTGACCGGTGCATGGAACTTCGCCAGCGGCAGCCATCATGCCAGCTGGCTCGGCGCCCATGTTGTCGTACATGGCCCCGACGACGCGCCGTTGTGTCGCGCCGATGGCGGCGAAATTCTGCGCACGTTGCTGTTTCCGAAGAGTCACGCCACGATGACCGATATCTGGCATGTGGTCGGTCTGCGCGGCACCGGCAGCGACCGGTATTCGGTGACCGGTATGTTCATCCCCGAACGTCATACCGTGTTGCGCGACCCCCAGATCGCGCCGCGGGAGCCTGGCCGACTCTACTGCTTTAGCAGCAGTAACATGTATGCGGTGGGGGTTGCCGCGGTGACGCTTGGCATCGCGCGCGGCATGATCACCGACTTCACCGAACTTGCGACCGAGAAGGTGCCGCGCGGCGCACGACAGCGGCTGTGCGAGAACCAGGTGATCCAGTCGCAGCGAGCGCAGGCCGAAGCTCGGCTGGGCTCGGCGCGCGCTTACCTGCTGAGCAATCTCGCCGAGATCTGGGAAGCAGTTGGCGAGACCGGCGAGCTGAGCCTGGAGCAGAACACAAAGATCCGCCTCGCCTCGACCTGGGCCATCGATCAGGCACGTGAGGTCATCAACACCCTCTATCACAGCGCGGGAGCGACGGCGATCTTCGACAACCGCCCGTTCGAACGCCGCTTCCGTGACATGCACACGGCCTCGCAACAGGCCCAGGGGCAGCAGGCGCATTACGAGACGATCGGCCGCGTCCTCTTGGTCTCGCACCGGATACGACGATGTTCGCATTCTCCCCCCCCCCCCCCCCGAGGATCGCCGGCGTCGACGCCGTCACCCGGTTTGATCGGGCAGGCGGCTAGCGAATGATGATCGGGGAAAGCGAAGTCAGGATGCGAGACGAGCGAAGGCGTGAATGGCTCAACGATAGACGCTACGAGAATGAAGCCGAGCGCCGAGCCCACCTGCGGGCAGCGAACGGAACGATGATGGCTCCGGGCATGAGAGCCTCGTTGTAGAGGGAGCATTGTCGTGCGGATTTTGTACCGGTTGACGGTTCCGCCAGCGCGGGCCGCGCTGCAGCGTGCGCAATAGCGCTTGCTGAGGGTCGTCCTAATGCCGAAATCATCCTGCTGAATGTGCAAAATCAGCAAACCCTCGATGTCTCCGACGTCTCGGGCGTAACGTCGGTGGGTCCGAACGCGGAATACGCTGCGGCCCAGTCAAAAAAGGCGCTCAGACAGGCGATCGAGCTCTGCCACAACGCGCAAGTAAAGTTCGACAGCCGTTCGACCTTCGGTCCTGTCGCAGATATTATCAACAAAACAGCCGGCGAGATTGGCGCCGATCATATCGTAATGGGGACGCGAGGTTTGAGTTCTTGGCACGGGATGGTTCTCGGCTCGGTTTCGACAAAAGTAATTCAGTTCGCTCGTGTGCCGGTAACCCTGGTTAAATAAAAGGGCTTATCCCTGTGCGTCCAGGGCCACCATTAGCGGTACCGAGGAGCGTCGGCTTGGGTAGAATGTAAAAGTGTAAAGATATGGAATTAATCTGGCGGTTGGGGTTGTCAACGTGTTGCTCCTCCCTTTGATTGTGATATCGGGGCGCCGGATATTGTGCTTACTTGACGGCGCCGCCGGTGATGCCGGCGATGAAGCGGTCGAGAAACAAATTGTAGTTGATCGCCACCGGTATGCTGGCGATCAACGCCCCGGCCATCAGTTCGCCCCAATAGAAGATGTCGCCGCGCACCAGATCGGTGGCCACGCCGAGCGTGATCGGCATTTGCGATGCTGACGAGATGAAGGTAAGGGCGTAGACAAACTCTTGCAGGGTCAATGTAAAGGTAAAGATCACGACCGTAAATATACCGGGTAACGACAGTGGCAATACCATTTTGATAAAGCTGCCCAACAGGCTGCAGCCGTCGACGATCGCCGCCTCCTCGATCTCGCGCGGCACCGTCTTGAAGAAACCCATCAGCAGCCAGGTGCAGAACGGGATGGTGAAAGTGGGATAGACCACGACCAGTGCCCACAGGGAGTTCTGCGGCCCGATCATCGTGATGATCCGCGACAGCGGCAGGAAAAGCAGGGTCGTCGGCACCAGATAGGTCAGAAAGATCCCGATCCCGAGCGTCTCGCCGCTGCGGCCCCCCATGCGCGCGAGGCTGTATCCTGCAGGCAGTGCGGCGACCAGGGTGATCGCGACAACGCAGACGCCGATGATCAGCGAGTTCAGCAGCCAGCGCCCGAAAAGAGTTTGTTCGAACAGGTAGCGAAAGTGCCCTAGAGTTGGCGGATCATTGAACCAGAAGGGAATATGGCTGACATTGTAGAGATCTGCATTTGTCTTGAATGCGGTGATCAGCATCCAATAAAATGGAAATGCTGCGACGACGACGAGGAGAGCGACCGCCGTATAGAACGAGCCTTCTTTGGCAGCTCTGTTGAAGATCTGCGGCATATCAAATCTCATGACGCCGGATGTAGCGCAGCGTCAGGATCACCAGCGCAAACAAAACTGGGAACATGAACAGCGATATCGCCGCTCCGTGAGCGACGTCGCCGTCGGTTATACCGACCAGAAAGCCGAGATTGCCCAAGACTTGCGTGGCGTTGACCGGGCCGCCATTGGTCAAGAGATAGACTACGCTCAGATCGGTAAACGTGAAGACGATGCCAAAGATCAGGCCGATGATCACGATCGGCGCGTTGATCGGCACAATGATCTGATAGTTGCGACGCCAGAACCCGGCGCCATCGACTGTCGCCGCATCGAGGACGTCCTGCGGCACGGCAGTGATGCCGGCGAGAAAGATTACAATCGCAAACGGAAAAAAGCGCCACGCGTTGACGATGATCACGCACAGCATTGCCAGGTGCGGATCGCCGAGCCATTGCGGCGCGCTCGCTCGACTCACCAGCCCGAGCGCCATCAATGTCCAATTGATCACGCTGTACAGCGAATTGAACATCCACTCCCAGGCGACGGTGGCCAGCGCCACCGGAACAGCCCATGGCAGGATGATCAGCGCCCGCACGATCCGGCGCCCCGGGAACGGGCGCAGCAACAACAGCGCCCCGAATTTGCCGAGGACGAGGCCGATGCTCAGTGAGCCGAACGTATAGATGAAGGTGTTGGCCAGCGTTCGCTGAAAGACGGGGTCCCGCACGGCTTGGATGAAGTTGCGCAGCCCGACGAAATGGTAACTCGGATTATAAATCGTATAGGCACTGAGTGAATAATAGACGGCGAGCAGGAACGGGATGGCCACGAGCACGAGGATATAGAGGATCGCCGGGGCAAGCAGCATCGGCCCGAGCACCTCCGCCCGGTCGAGCACAAACCGCAGGGGTGAGCTCGCTCCCCGCTGTCTCTCGGCGATCGCAACCATCAGTATCGCCTCATATCAATGGCGCTGCGCCCGTTTGCCGGCGCCGTCGAAATAGCAGAGGGCCGTGTTACGAACGGCAAAGGCGTGCCATTCCCCCGGCCGGATGCTTTCGAATGGGACATGCACCGGCGGCAATTTCGCGGTCACTTCTTGCGCCGAGTGAAGCCCGTCGATCTCGCCATAGGCGATGCGTTCGGACCCGAGATACTCGGTGCGATCGACGCGGAATGAGAATTCGGTCGCGGCACTCTCCTCGATCATCTCTTTGGGCAGGAAGTGCTCTGGCCGAAAGCCCAGATGTCCGCCGTTCCAGGCGATCAGGTTCATCGGCGGCGTGCCGACAAAGGTGGCGACGAACTGATCGGCGGGATCGTCATAGATGGCCGCCGGTGTCCCGACCTGCCGAACCATGCCATGATCGATCACGGCGATGCGATCGCCCATGCCCATTGCCTCGACCTGGTCGTGCGTAACGTAGATCGTCGTCGTCGCCACGCGTTGCTGAAACTGTTTGATTTCGTTACGCGCCGACGCGCGCAGCTTGGCGTCGAGGTTGGACAATGGCTCATCCAAGAGGAACACTGTCGGGTCTCGGACCAAGGCGCGGGCCAGTGCGACGCGCTGGCGCTCGCCGCCGGACAGCTGTCGCGGCCGGCGGTCGAGCAGATGCTCGATCCCGAGCAGCTGAGCCGCCCACGCAACCTTCTGCTGGATCTCCGATTTGGCCGTGCGCTGGGTACGCAATGGAAAGGCGATGTTGTTGCGGACAGTGAAGTGGGGGTAAAGGCCATAGCTCTGAAACACCATGGCAATACCGCGGGCGCGCGGCGGGAGCTGATTGACCACCTCACCGTTGATCTCGACGTCGCCGTCCGTCTGCTTCTCCAGCCCGGCGATGATGCGCAGAAAGGTGGTCTTGCCGCAGCCCGACGGCCCGAGAAGGACCATGAATTCGCCGTCCCGGACCGCCAGACTGATGCCGTTGATGGCGTGAACCTCCCCGAACGTCTTTTGTATGTTAGTTGTTGCTACTGCACCCATCGAAACACCCAAATAATACCGTGGACAAAGCCAGGTTTAGCCCACCGCCGACTGCGACCGCCCCGAACCGGCAGCTGGCTGCCGGTTCGGGGTGGCGACATCACACTTGCCATTTCTTGAAGATCAGCTCGGACTGTTGGGTCGCCCATTTGACCGCGTCTTCGGGCGTCATGGCGCCGGTTGCCGCCATGTCGCAGATGACGAAGTCGTTATAGACCTCGTCGGTAGCGGCCCAGGCCGGGCCAGGCCAGCCGGCAACGGCGCTCCACTCATCCGAGGTTTGCAATATCGCCAGCTTGTCGCGTGGATGCGAAGTCGGATCGTTGCTGAGGATGGGCATCGGCTTTGGCACGATATTGGCGAAAATCGGCATGTTGTAGCCGGTGCTCGCCTTAAACGCCTCGACCCAGTTATCCGCGTAGTATCTGAGGAATTCGAGCCCGGCCTCTTTGTTATGGGCGAACTTCCAGATGCCGTAGGAATTCGGGGCCGCGCCGACCAGTTGGCGCACCGGGCCCTTGGGTGGCTTCATGACGAAGATGTTGTCCGCGAGCTTCTCGTTGAGCTGCTGGGCTGTCCGATACGCCGAAATCGGATTGATGATGAACGAGCCAACGCCCGAATCGATGTATTGGTTGTTGCTGGCATCGTTCCAGGACAGCACCTCGCCGGTCATCGCCTCCTTGTAGAGCGCGGTAACGAACTTGACTGCTTCGACCGCCGTCTTGCTGTCGAGTGTAACCTCCTTGCCGGTCGCGTCTTGGATGCTCGCACCAAAGCTCCACAACACGCCGCGCCATGACAGATTTGGGTCGTTGCTGCGGGCGAGCGACATGCCGACCGGATGACCCTTGGCCTTCAGCTTAGCGCCGCCGGTTCGCACATCATCCCAGGTCTCCGGCAGCATGCCGATCTCCTCCCACAGATCTTTGCGGTACATGCCGGGATTGTTGATGTAGTAGTCGGGATAAGCCGACCACGTCTTGGTATCTTCGTTATAGGCGATCTGGCGGCCGATGACGCTGACCTTGCCGTATTTCTGCTGCACATAATCGACGAGCTTGGTCATGTCGATCAGGTACCTGCGATAGAGGTGCGGGCCGCCGGCGCCGTTCCACATAAAGAGATCGTGACCGGACTGCGCCGCCACCTCGGCCGCGGCGCGCGCGGCGATATCCTGTTAAGGGATGTGGTCGACCGTGACCGAGATGCCGTTCTTCGCGCCCCAGTCGTGGGCGAATTTGTCGAACCAGACGTCGAAGGCCGGGACGAAATGGCTCCATTGAATGATCGTCAGCGTCTTGGTCTGCGCCCAGGCGCGCGAGACAAACGGGGCGGAGATCGCCGGAGCCAGCCCGGCGGCCGCAACCCCAAGCCCTGCCGACGTCAGAAACCCCCGCCTTGAAATCGGCATAAAACGCCTTCCTCTTTCCGTTCCCATCTGAGTGCCTCCTCCTATGATTTGATCAGGCTGTTGGTCCGGCCCGCTATTGTCTGCGCCGCGCCAACCCATGTTTGTTGGGTGGTCAAACGGTCGCCAACAGGCGTAAGGCCGCGCCCGAGAAGCTTGCGCTGACCACGAGCAGTGCGGCGCCGACCGTGAGGAACCCCACCAGCACCAGGACTCCCGACGAGGCCATAATCAAAGAGAGGATCCCCAGCACGATCGCCGCTAGCCCGATCAGGATCTCCATTCCGCAAGCCGCAGGCGAGCCCTGATGGGAGACGATCCGCGGTTCGGGTCCAGGGCCGCTGACCGACAGGGTTTTCGGCCGCATGCTGATGGCCCCGCTGAGGAGCAAGGAGCCGCCAAACACGATCAATGCGGCAGGTAGCAAGTGCGCGGCATTAATCCCGACGAGCGCCAGGACGCCCAGAACGATCCCGGTGAGACCGCACATGCAGTCCACCATGACTTCGCCGGCGAGCGCGATACCTTGCGCACCCAGGCTGGCATCGGGCGTGGTTACCCTCGCCTCTTCAGCGGCGCTGTTGAATGCCTGAACCAGTAACCCGACGCCGATGACGATTGCTGCGATCGAGGTCAAGGCCTCGGCCGAAATGCCGGCGAGCGCGATCACAGTGAGGACGACAACCGCAATTCCAGCAGCACCTTCGGTGAGCAGACCTATCGGTTCCGCCTCATTCGTTCGTCCTCCAGTCTCACTGTATACAGCCATCTCATTCCTCCTGTGCTATCACCCCGCCGCGCCGCGTACTGCTCCCTCTAGCCAGTCATGGGGTGTCATGACCCGCGGCGTTTGGGCAGCAAGCGCAGTTGCGGGGCTGAACCATCAAATGCACGCGATCACGATCGCCTGCACGTCATCACGATCGCCGCAACTTAAGCCAGGCCCCGGCCGAGATGCCGGCAAGGGCGACGACCGCGAGAACGATTGTCGCGATCCTAGCCGCGCCTTCAGTGTACGGACCCACAGGTTCCGTTTCGCTTACAGCGTCTTCACCTTCAACTTGATCAGCCATCGATTTCCTCCTTTACAGCGCTTTTCTATGGCCGCGCTTGGACCCGGAACGGGTACGAGCGCCGGCCGAGCGCGCGTGTGGACCTTCAGATGTGCGCAAGAGGTTAAGCCTTCCCGTTCGGCTCATTAATTTTTGGTTAGGTTTGCTGGCGGTCGGCGAAACCACTGCGACCATCCGCCGAGAGCTGTGCCGCGCTGCAGCCACGCATCAACCGGTTAGAGTGGCGGTCTCCGCCCGCAAATCGCCGAGGAGTGCGGCGAGGCGGCCGCTGCCTTGCGCGATCAGATCGATGAATTCGGCCCGGTCGGTCAATGGTCTGGTGGCCGATCGGTCGCGGGTGGCTTACAAGTACCCGCGCGTCTGGAACACCCGCACTAAGGTTCGATTTGGGCCAGTTGCAATACCTCCCCCTCGCCCTGCCGCACTTTTCCCTGTTGGCCGGGATCTTCCTCGTCTTGGTTGTCTGGATCGAGGTGCGGGCATTACGCTTGGCATACCTGCGGATGGGTTTCGGCGCTCACGCCGCGGTGGTTTTGCTGCTTGCCTCACTGGCCGGCAGCTACCTGAACCTCCCAGTAGCCCGGCTGCCCGCGCAGCAGATCGTTTCCGGCGAGGAGATCCCGTTCTTCGGAATGCGATATGTGATCCCGGTGGTGGTGAATTGGCCGGGCACGGTAATCGCCGTGAATGTCGGCGGTGCGGTGATCCCAAGTCTGCTCTCGCTCTATCTCCTCGTCAGGAATCAACTGTGGGCCCGCGGCCTGGTCGCCACCGCAATCGTAACGGCGGTGTGCCACCTGCTGGCGCGTCCCGTCCCCGGCCTCGGCATCGCGCTCCCCGTGTTCGTCCCGCCTTTCTCGGCAGCGGTCACAGCACTGCTGTTGTCGCGTGGGCAAGCCGGGCCGCTCGCCTATATCTGCGGCTCCCTCGGTACTTTGATTGGAGCCGACCTCCTCCATCTGGACAAGGTGCAAGGGCTGGGCGCGCCGGTCGCCTCGATCGGCGGCGCTGGAACCTTCGACGGGATATTTCTCACCGGCGTGTTGGCAGTGCTGATCGCTAGCATCTTCGGCCCGTCGGAGTTTCCGCAGGGTCAGCCGGGAATTCATGGTAAGAAGACCGGATCCTGACTCGAGCAGGGCGTGAGCCGCGGTTCTTGTCGTTCACCCGCCTCGTCTCTACGAACCGTTACGATGTTGGTGTCAGGTCGGCGTAGCAGATTTAGATCATTAGGCTTCTCAGGTTCCGAGGCTTCCCCCGCCGAAACCGAGTTGTCACTCGCGCGGGACGCCCTCGACAACTTCGGCCGAAGAGCGCCAGGAATCAGCGCACTACCGCATGACCCGAAAACAGCCTATTTCGCTGACTGGCTCTGTCGTGCCGCGATGGCTCAGGCGGTCGGCGTCGCTAGGGCCATGGCGATCTGTTGCAGTCGATCGTCATGCCAGACGTTGAGCCGCACGGTCCGACCGGAGGGACGGTCTGCGATCGCTAGAGCAAGCGCCCACGCCGTATCGACCGGCATCCCGTCGAGAGCAGTTATGATGTCGCCCGGCTGCAGCTTCGTCGTGGCGACAGGTGAGCCTGCCTCGATCTGTTCCACCAGCATGCCGGCTCTGCTCGGATGATGCCTTAATGTCGCCATCACCCGGTTTACGGGTTGCATCAGGATGCCGCGCCAAGAATAGACTACGCTTTCGGAATCCGCGTCGCGCTCAATCCGGGGGTCTTGCGCCCATGGCGCCGCGGGCGAACCCGGCGAAGCCGGCAGTGCAAACGGCCACGAGCGACTGGCAAAATCGCCCGCGACAAGGAGCGCGACAGCGAACAGCGCCGCAATGATCAGGTATTTTCGAGCTGTTGGTGAAACCCGGAATGAGCGCCGCATCGGCCTCTGCCCCCGCCAACCTACCGAGAGGCCCGGGCTAGCTGACGACGAGATCCTTGATGATCCCAAATAGGGTGATCCCGATCACAACGGCGGCCAAGGGTACGAAAACTTCGACTGCTGCCGACCATCCCTTTATTCTTCCGCCCCATAAGCCGAAATCGCCGTAAGCCCAATCGCGAAACGAGGTCCGCCGCGCCAACACTTCATCATCCGTCCGGCGCCGTCGCCTTCGACCAATCCGCGCTAACGTCGACATCAGGACCACCGTGAGCAGGAGGAGCCACGTCACGACGCCGAGCGTGAGCAAGATGTATCCACTGCCGCTAAACAAACCCCAGACGGCGATAATAAACCACAGCGCGAATCCGATCATCCCCTTATAGACGAGCGGATGAAGATCAGATGACGACCAACGGCCGGTTGTTCCGGGCTGGTTGATCGGTACGTTTTCCATTGCGATCTCCACGGAAGATTGCAGTTAGCGACCCGTCATTACTCAAACCTGGGCGTCGGAAGTTACGAGTTCCTGGTTCCCGGATTAAACCTGCGTTAGTCTCGGCGAGACCGCCACCGACAATCGATTTGTGCGCCGGCCCATTGCCCGCGGCTGGATACGACAGCGGCTTTGCGGCCGGACGGAAAAAGAAGGAGACCATCCCCTTGCTGGTGAGGCGGGACGGCACGACCTCTTATTCGGTCTTAGAGCTGATGAAGGGGTCAGAGGCGACAGGCCGATGCGGCTTCGCACGGGTGCGGCCGGACGCCCGAGCCGAATGAAGGTTTTGCTGGTCGAAGACAACGAACGAGTGGCCCAGTTCGTCCGCAAGGGCCTGATCGAGGATGGGCACACGGTCGACCACGCCGATAACGGCCGCGATGGTCTTTTTTTTTGCCGCCAGCGCCCATTACGATGTGATGATCCTGGACCGCTTGCTCCCCGGCGGCGTCGATGGTCTCGGCATCGTTGAGGTATTGCGCAAGACAGAGAATAAGACACCAATCCTGATCTTGAGTGCGTTGGCCGAGGTCGATGATCGAATTCGGGGTCTGCGGTCCGGAGGCGACGATTACCTGACCAAACCCTTCGCCTTTGGCGAGCTTTTAGCTCGGCTCGAAGCGCTAGTTCGTCGATCCGAGGGCGTCGGAATTCAAACCGCGCTGACGGTCGCTGATCTGCGCATCGACCTCCTCTCTCATCAGGTAACGCGGGCCGGAAGGCCAATCCAGCTGCAACGACAGGAATTCAGGTTGTTGGAGTATCTCGCACGTCACGCCGATCAGGTGGTCACTCGCACGATGCTCCTTGAAAATGTCTGGGAGCATCATTTCGATCCTCAGACTAACGTGATCGACGCGCTGGTAGAAGGTACTTTACACCGGTCGATCGGCGAACGAACAGGCCAATGGGGCGAAGCGATAGCCGAGGGCCAACGCTCGCTTTTCGGAGGATCGGGCTGCTTGACAGTGGATTGAGGCGTGTGCGCTGATTTCCGGCATAACCCGCTCACACCGGAGGAAGCCATGGCATCAACGGTCACAGCAATGCCAGCGCGGATGGCCGCCGAGGAATGGCAGGCCCGGTGCGACCTCGCCGCTTGCTACCGCCTCGTCGATCTGTTCGGCTGGTCGGACCTGATCAACACCCGCATCACTGCACGCGTGCCGGGGCAGCACGAGAAATTCCTGATCAACCCCTATGGTCTGCTGTTCGAAGAGGTTACCGCGTCGTCGCTGGTCAAGATCGATGTCGAGGGCAACAAGGTCGAGCAGTCGGACCACGAGGTCAACAGCGGCGGCTTTGCGATCCCGAGCGCCGCGCATATGGCCCGGCCGGAAGTTGATTGCGTGCTCCACACCCACTCGATTGCCGGCTGCGCCGTGTCGATGCAAAAAGACGGATTGCTGCCGCTTAACCAGCATGCGCTCCAGGTGATCGGCGATGTCGCCTATCATGCCTACGAGGGCGCGGCCCGAAGCCCGGAGGAACGCGCGCGCTTCCTCGCCGATCTCGGGGATCGCCACATCATGGTCCTGCGCAACCACGGCCTGCTGATCGTCGGGACGAGCGGCGCCTCGGCCTTTGTCGCGACCTATCGCATGGAGCGGGCATGCGCGATCCAACTCGCCTTCCAGCAATCGGGCGCCGAGTTCCATCCGATCGGCGACGAGGTCGTCAGCGCCGCCTTTGACAATGCCAGGATGCGCCCCGGCGGCGGCCGCAATGATCCGACCAAATTCGAATGGCCGGCTCTCTTGCGCAAGCTCGACCGCATCGACCCGTCCTACAAGCAATAACTAGGGGAACCACCCGGCAAGCTGTCCAGCGGCGTTGCAGCTCCTCTTATTCCGACGAGGACCACTTTTTATAGCCCCGCCTCAGTGTCTTTCCGAGCCGCAGGGCATGGTCCGTCCAATCTCCTCTCGGTGATGCGGGAGACACCGATTTACTCAGCCTGCCGAGCCGAAAAAGGTTGTCCGTCCAATCCCCAGCGGGAGCTCCGGCCTCTCTAAGGCGCTGCTCCAGACGCGTTTTCAGAGCCGCCGCGTTGGCCTTCTCGTGTTCCGTGGCGGCGGCATCCTCGGCCACCGCGGTTACGGCCCGCAGCTTTCGACGGACGGCCTCGACCGAACCCATAATCGCAACGATGCGCATCGCCGGCCATACTAGCACTGCAGCGGGCTTGATCGGGTTATATTTATCGTCGGGTAATCGAAGACCGGCGTAATGCGTTGCCGGCAAAGGGAGCTCCCGCATGACGTTGCCGATGCCCCAGGCAATAATCGCGCTGTGGCGCAGACGGCGCCGGCTGATCGCCAGGTCCTGGGTGCTTTCGCGTCTTTACTATCCGTTGCACGGTGCTCGGCTGTCAGGTCGGGCAAGCGATCAGATCTGGTATTTCGCTTACGGCGCCAACATGCATGAGGCCACGTTTCGGGTCAGACGAGGTATCCAGTCATTCGAGTGCCGGCCTGCTCGGATCAAGGGGTATCGGCTCCGCTTCAACCTGGAAGGCCGGCCCAAGGGGAGGGCGGCGCCGGCGAATTTGTGCGTCGATCCGGGTGCCGAGGTGTGGGGCGTGCTCTATCGCATCACCCGGCGCGATTTGATCCGTCTGGACTCGACCGAAGGGGTGCCCGGGCGGGGTTATCGCCATGTGGCGGTCGAGGCTGAAGATGCTGCCGGCCGACCGCTTCAGGCCATCGCCTACATCGCTCGCGGGAAGGACATCGACGGTAAACCATCGCTGCGCTACATCGGACTGCTGCGCGAGGGTGCGCGAGCCCACGGTCTGCCCGCGTATTACCTCCGCTTTTTGGATGACGTCGACCACACCCGATAGACGTCGGACGTGAGCCATCGTCACAATCCTATAGGGAGCAGAGATCAAATGGTTCGGTCCGCAATCCGGTTTCGACCCGCATGCGGGCGCGAAATGGTATAATGGGTCATGTGCGGTCGTTTCTACCTCACGGCCACAGCGGCCGAAATCAGGAAGGTGCTCCGGGTCGATGCCGTGCCCGAGCTCGCGCCCCGCTATAACATCGCGCCGGAGCAGCTCTCCCCGATTGTGATCGCTGTCGACAAGGGCAGGAGCATTCATATGGCCCGATGGGGCTTGGTGCCCTCCTGGTCGCGCGACTTATCGCTCGGCGCCGGAATGATCAATGCGCCCGCCGAAACACTCGATGAGAAGCCGGCATACCGGAAAGCCTTCGAAACACAACGCTGTCTCGTGCCGGCCAACGGTTTTTATGAATGGCAGACAAAAGGCGCCAACAAGCACCCCTTCAAGATGGCGCTGAGGAGCGGAGCCCTGTTCGCATTCGCGGGCCTATGGGAGAAGTGGGCGCCGGAGAGCGGCGAACCGGTCGAGACGTTCACGGTCATCACGACGCAGGCGAACAAACTCGTCAGTGAGGTGCACGATCGCATGCCGGTGATCATCGCCCCTGGGGACTATCAACGCTGGCTTACAGCTCCTCCGAATACGGCACGGCGGCTGCTCGTCCCTTATACCGGCGGGATGACGATTGCCCCGGTCAGCGATCGGGTGATTAACGTAAAAAATGATGATATAGATTTACTAAGAAGGGCGTGATATCGGAAATTTATATTAGCAGTTTTTTCCATAAAATTATGCACTTTGTCTTGAGTTATTACGTAGCGACGGGGATAGACTAGGTTGACGCGGTGGCGCGGACAGGACCTCCCCTCGCCGGGCAGCGGCATGCCACGAGCTTGACGCCCGCCCGATGAAAGTACCAAAGTTCCCGCTGACGTAAATTTCGACCGCAAGTTTGACCTCAGATCGGAAGGCCCGCACTCGTGAGCATCGGAACCCTGCCGCTGTCCCGCTTTACCGTCCTCGACCTCACTCACGCCCGCGCCGGACCGACTGCGGTCCGCCAGCTCGCCGATTGGGGCGCCAATGTCATCAAAATCGAGCAGCGCGGCGACGACGGCCGCGACGTAACCGGCTCGCGGCGTGAAGGGTTCGATTTCCAGAATCTCCATCGCAACAAGCGCAGCCTCACCCTCAACCTGAAGACCGAGGACGGGCTCGCGATCTTCATGAAGCTGGCCGAGAAGGCCGATGTCGTCGTCGAGAATTTCCGCTCGACGGTCAAGCACCGGCTCGGCGTCGACTACGAATTGGTCAAGAAGGTAAACCCGCGCATCGTCTATGGCAGCATCTCCGGCTTCGGCCAGACCGGCCCTTACGCCAAGCGGCCGGGGGTCGACCAGATCGCCCAAGGGATGGGCGGGCTGATGTCGATTACCGGATTGCCGGGGCAGGGGCCGGTGCGCGTCGGCATCCCGATCGACGATCTGTGCGCCGGCATTTTGTTGGCGCAGGGGATCCTGATGGCGCTGCTCGACCGCGACGTGACCGGCGAGGGGCAGTGGGTGCATACCTCGCTCCTCGAGGCGCAGATCTTTATGCTCGATTTCCAGGCCTCACGCTGGCTGATGGCCGGCGAAGTGGCGAAGCAGGCCGGCAACGATCATCCGACCGGCATCCCGACCGGGCTGTTCCCGACCGCCGACGGGCAGATCAACATCGCCGCCTCGGGCGATCAGATGTTCCGCCGCTTCTGCGAGGCGGCCGATGCCCCGCAGCTGTTGCAGGACCCCGATTACGCCACCGGACCGCAGCGCTCGAAGAATCGCAAGGTGCTCAACGAACGGATCGCCGAGATCACCAAAAAGCGGCCGAGCGCCTATTGGGTCGAATTGATGAACGAGGTCGGCGTGCCGTGCGGCCCGCTCTACACGATCGACCAGACTTTTGCCGACCCGCAGGTGCAGCACCTCGAAATGGCGCGGCCGATCGACCATCCCAAGCTTGGACCGCTCAAGGCCGTCGGCCAGGCAATTAATATGACCCGAACGCCCGAACCCGAGAAGCTCCGCCCGACCCCGGGCCTCGGCGAGCATACTGACGCGGTATTGCACGAGATCGGCTACAGCGACGCCAAAATCGCCGAGCTGCGCGCCCGCGAAGTGATCTAACGCCGAGCGTTCGAACCGGCCGCCGCCTTTAGGCGGCGGTAGCCCGGGTCGCTTTTAACGTTGACCCCCGTCGTCGCTGTTGCAGCCTCGTGCCCGGCATCGCTCGGCGACAGGCAGCACTCACCCTTTGCCTAGCAGCCATGCAATCCGGCAATTCCCGGAAGGCTCGGAACCGCGCGAGACTGCGTCCGTTCAGGGAGGGAGCGCGACATGCTGCTGTTCGGCTTCAACGGACGCGCCACCAGGAATTTCCTCGTCCTCCTGGTCGTGATGCACTTCATCCTGTTTATCGACCGGGTCAATTTGGCCGCCGCGGCGAGCGTGATGCAGAAAGACCTCGGTCTCAGCAATATCGCGCTTGGCATCGCCTTCTCGGCCCTTAACTACGCCTACGCCCCGTTTCAGCTGGTCGGGGGCTGGTTTGCCGACCGCTTCGGCGCGCGGCGCACGCTGACCGTCTGCGGAATGGTGTGGTCGGTCACGACTATCGTGACCGGGGCGGTGACCGGGCTGGTTTCGCTGTTTGGGGTGCGCTTAGTGCTCGGCATGGGCGAGGGCGCCACCTTGCCGGCGGCCACCCGTGCGCTGTCGAAATGGACCTCGCTCGCCTCGCGCGGCACGGCCGTGGGCATCACCCACGCCGCCGGGCGTCTCGGCGCCGGAGCGTCCGCTCCGATCGTCGCCTTATTGATCACCTGGTTCTCCTGGCGTTTTTCGTTCGTGGCGCTCGGCATCCTGTCGGCTTCTTGGGCGGCCGTGTGGTGGTGGTATTTCCAGGAGGATCCACGCCGGCATCCCGACATCACCAGTGCCGAGCTCGCGGCATTGCCGGCCGCTGATCCGGCAGGGCAAATTAGTTCCGGCCCGGTGCCGTGGCGCCGGCTCGTCCCCCGCGTGACGCCGTTGATGATCATCTATTTCTGCCAGGGCTGGACCGGCTGGCTGTTTGTGACCTGGATGCCGTCCTTGTTGCAGAAGAACTACGGCCTCGATCTGAAGAAATCGTCGTTGTTTTACGCTGCTATGCTGTTATGCGCGATGTTTGCCGAGTTTCTTGGCGGTGTGGTCACCGACTATCTGCTGCGCCGGACCCGCAACCTGCAGATTGCTCGCTCGCTGCTGATCGCCGTCAGCTGGACCTTGGCGGTAGCAGGGCTGGTGCCGGCCATAATGATCCACGATCTGGCCATCGGGATGGCCGGCTTCACGGTCGCGTTGTTCTTTCTCGGTTTCGCGATTTCGCCGTTGTGGACCGCGACGATGGACATAGCACCCAATTACGCCGGCTCTTCGAGCTCGCTGATGAATGCTGCCGGCGCCGTCGCCGGAATTCTATCGCCGGTCGCGTTCGGCTGGATCCTGACGCGGACCGGGAGCTGGACGACGCCGTTCGCTTTCTCGGTCGGTCTGTTGCTGTTCGCCATTGTCATGACCCATTGGATTCGGCCCGATCGCCCGATCAGTGACCTGCCGCGGATCGGCCGGCTAGCGGTCGCCGGTTAGCGCAAGGCGAGAATGCACGGATGCGCGCTGCCGCGCCATCTGCCACAATCGAGCGATCAAACCGGACCCGCCATAGACGAGGAGCTAACGCCGCCATGCTCGACCAGCCTTTGACCAGCAAGATGATCGCCGAGAAAGACGGAGCGATCGGTCGTCTGATCTTCAACAATCCCGCGCGGCACAACGCCGTCTCGCTCGAAATGTGGCAGGCCGTGGCCCAGATCATGGACGATTTCGAGGCCGACGACGCGGTCCGCGTGATCGTCCTCAGCGGCGCCGGCGGGCGGGCATTCGTTTCCGGCGCCGACATCTCCGAATTCAAGGAAAGGCGTGCGTCGGAGGAAGCGGCCGCCGCCTACAGCAAGATTTCCGAGGGCGCGCGGATGCGCCTGCAGGAGACGTTGAAGCCGACGATCGCGATGATCCGCGGCTATTGCATCGGCGGCGGGGTCGGCACTGCGCTCGCCTGCGACATGCGGATCGCCGCCGAGGGCTCGAAATTTGGCGTTCCGGCGGCAAAGCTCGGGCTCGGCTACGCCTATGACGGCATCAAGAAGCTGGTGGATCTGGTCGGCCCGGCCTATGCCCGCGAGATCTTCTTTACCGCGCGCCAGTTCACCGCCGAGGAGGCGTTGCGCATGGGCCTCGTCAACCAGGTGGTCCCGGATGGGGAGTTGGAGTTTTACGTCAAGAACTATTGCGACATGATCGCGGCGAATGCGCCGCTGACGGTGCGCTCGGCGAAGGTGAATATTCGCGAGGCGCTGAAGGACGAGTTGGCGCGCGACTTGGCATTGTGCAAGCGTTTGGTCGACGAAAGCTTCGCCAGCGCCGATTACGCCGAAGGCCGCACCGCCTTCATGGAAAAGCGCAAGCCAGTGTTCAAGGGACGGTGAGGGGCGATTGTGAAACTCACCACGAGCTGCGTCGATGAAACTCCCCGCCCACAGCCGTTACGACTACGTCCCGATCACCAAGCGGCCGCAATATGACTGGCCCGACGGTAAGCGGCTTGCCGTAACCTTCAACAACAACATCGAGCATTTCGCGTTCGGCGCCGGGCTCGGCATCGACTCGACCGGGGCGCCAGCGCCGCAGAGCCATCGCAACTATGCCTGGCGCGATTACGGCAACCGCGTCGGTCTTTGGTATTACCTCGACATGCTCGACGAGTTCGCGCTGCCCGGTGCCCATAACGTCAACTCGGCGGTGCTCGAAGCCTGTCCCGATATCGTTGAGCGGTTGAACGGGCGGGGCGACGAATATGTCGGCCACGGCCGCACCAATTCCGAGCGCCAGGATGTGCTGTGGGAGGAGGATGAGCGGCGGCTGATCGCCGAATGCACCGAGGTGCTGACTCGGCTGTCAGGCAGGCGGCCCGAGGGCTGGCTCGGACCCTATATCGCCGAAAGCGGGGTCACGCTCGACCTGTTGAAGGAGGTCGGCTACCGCTATGTGATGGATTGGGCGATGGACGACCAGCCGGTCTGGATGCGCACCCGCGCCGGGCCGATCCTGTCGGTGCCCTATCCGCTCGAACTCAACGACTCGCCATCGTTGGTGTTTCGCCGGCATACCGGGCGCCAATTTGCCGAAATGATCGTCGACCAGTTCGACGAGATGCTCGAACAATCGAGGAAATACCCGCTAGTCTTTGCCGTCTTGGTGCATCCCTTCATCATCGGCCAGCCGTTCCGGCTGCGGGCTTTACGCGACGCCCTCCGCCACATCCTCGAGCAGCGCGAGGCACTGTGGATCACCACCCCCGGCGAAATCGCTCGCTACTGCGAGACCCTGCCGCACGGTACGATTCCCGGCTCCGACTAGCCGTAAAATCCGGCACCTGACATCAAGCAGGCCCTTACCCGTCGCTAGTCCTGATTTGACTCCTGAATGTGTTTATACAACTCGGCGGTCAGGCTCTCGATGCGCATGACGCGAAATAACCCGCATCGCCCACTGGGGCAATTGGCACGGCGATGGGCGCACACAATGGCTGGGATGATGTCCAACAATCAATGTTCAATCTACGAACATGATCTGACCGACACCTCGTAGGCCATGGCATGAACAGGCCCAGGTCTTTCCCCATTTCCTTTCAGTCCCGGCGCATCATGAGCGGCGGCAAAGCCGGTTGTTACGTGGTCGGTGCGATGTTTACAGCCGATTACGCCGAAAAAGCGGCCCGTCTGGCGGCCTCGTGCGAGAAATTCGGATTGCCCTATGCGATCCACGAGGTGCCTACAGTGCATCGCTCAATCAGCGCCCGAGGCACCGAGGATCTTTCTTATACGAAGCCGAATTTCATTCACTATCTCATGGCGGCGCACAACAAGCCCGTTCTCTATCTTGACGTCGACTGCGAATTTCTCGGGAAGCCCGAGCTCATTAGTGATCTGGTGAGGTCCCGCTGCGATTTCGCGATCTATAATGGGTTCGCCGACGCCTATGGGGACCGGTTTCTTCCCGTTGAGCGCTGGCCCGGCGCCAAAGAGCCGCTGGTCCCCAACCGCTACTACCGTTTTGCCGGCAACATCGGTTTCTGTTCCGAGCGTCAGCTTTTTGCGTACGGCCTCGTTCAGCTCTACCGGAATTCGCTTGCCGCGCGGTCTCTGCTCGCGCGATGGCACCGGACCATTGCCGCTTTTCCCGGCTGCGCCGACGATGCATGCCTCAATTTCATCGTCAATAATCTGACTTTTCGATCTTGGCTCCGGTGGTTCCTGAAGGTGCGCTGGCTTCCCAAATCCTATGCCCGGATATCCTGGTGGATTTACGAGGAGCCGATCATCAACCATGCGACTCGTCCGAGTTCCGGCGGTGGCTTGAAGTCGAGTTTCATTAGGATCAAGGATCCACGGGGACGCGAGGAATTCTACCGTTCGCTCCTACAGCCTCGCCAAACCTCGTTTCCACCGGACTGTGTCATAGATACCGAGCAACACATGCTATGCCGTTTCGTCGGTGGGAAAATCGTGGCGCTCGCGCCAACAAACCAGACCTTCTGGCTTGAAGCGTCCTATTCCGGTGGCTGCTTGAAGTCGAGTTTCATCAAGATCAAGGACCCGTAGCGTAGGAAGGCCAACAATTCTACCGTCTGGATATTTGACTTGGGCGTAATCAGTATAAACGTTTATCTAAGCGATCCGTCAAATCTGTCTGTGATAGATGATCATAAAGTTGACGCGCGCTCGCCCAAAATTGTTCAGCAAAAACGGGCCCAGTACCAGTATAACTGAAACCATTATGACAAGTAGGAAGAAAGTAGTGGCTAGGATAAACTGTCAATCCCGTGTAGCGCATACGGCGATAAGTCTGAGTAAGACGGTGAGGCCCTGTTAACCTAGAGGACTCCTCGCTAACATTGGGAAGGTCATATATATCGTCGATGACCTGACGAATTAACGGATTTCCAGGATACGAATAGACATAACCGGCGGCGATCAATCCCGGGGCGATGATTTCATTCTCCCAGCAGGCGAATATTTGGGGCTCGAAAAGCCAATCTTCGAGCGATCGAAGGCAGATGCCGTCCGCATCCATAGCGAATCCACCATGTTTATCCAGTATCTCCCATCTCATGATGTTCGCTACGCGATTCCACATTTGTAGATTTAGCAGTTGACTTATATGTTTGTGATTATGCCATTCCAATGATGTCAGCTCGCGATTGCCCCAAATGCGCACGGTCCAGTTAGGATTTTTCGCCGCCACGTTTCGATGCAGTTATCAGGGCGCTTATTTTCGTCGCCCACCCAGACAATGTGGATAGTCCGCAAAATAGGAGACCGCTGATTTTCCGGAATATTCTTCAATCGTATTTTTTTTAGGTTTTCCCATCGGCTCCAGAGATCTTTCATGTGAATGGCCTCTTTAAATGCGCTCCTCGTAGTGGAGGAGCTGTGGCAATCTGAACCGAGAAGCTCTCAGGCGGCTCGTCCCGCTGTGTGCGCTGCCACATTGTCGTATAAGCGGTTTCCAGATCGCGCGTGATGCGCGCGGTATCGAACGCGGGTTCGGTGCCCCGATTGTGGATAAGCCTTGTCTTGATGTCAGCGAGTCGCTCGGGATCTTGCGCGAGTTGCAATGCTAGCGCTTCGTATTCGGCCAACGATGCCGTGACCAGCTGCGGCATACCAATCGCGTGAAGCAGGCTCGCCGCAACACGGCCCGGGAAGCCGCTGCCCAGGCATGTCACCACCGGCAACCCCGCCCAAAGCGCGTCGCTCGCCGTCGTGTGTGCATTGTACGGCAATGTATCGAGAAAAAGATCGCCGAGCCGGTGCCGCGCAAGATGCTGGGCCGGCGCCCGCCGCGGCGCAAAGACGAGCCTCTCGGCAGCGATTCCCCGCCCGTCGGCCTCGCGCCGCATATTATGTATCATGGCAATATTGGTGCAGCGAAGCCACAGCACACTGCCTTCGACCGCGCGCAACAGCCTCATCCAGACATCGAATGTCTCGGGACCGACTTTGTAGGGGTCGTTGAAGCAGACAAAGACAAATCCGGTATCCGGCAGATTTTCCTCGATGCGGCTTGGCACCGTTTCCGAGATCACCCGCTTGTTGTCGCCGGGCAGATAAGTATGTGGCAGATAGACCACTTTCTCGCTGTAATAAATCTGATGTTCGGCAGGGATCACCATCCGGTCGGCAATGATGTAATCGATGAACGGAACACCCATTGTGCCGGTATATCCGACATAGCTCACTTGGACTGGCGCGGGCCTGCGGGCGAGAATCCCGGTGCGCCACGCGCCCGCGTAGCCGTTCAAGTCGATCAGGATGTCGATCTCCAAGGCGCGCAATAGGGCAGCGACCTCGACATCGGACTTGTCTTGCGCGTCGATGAAGTGGTCGAACGCAGCTTCGAGCCGCTCGCGCATCTCGCTGCCGTCGCCGGTACCCAACGAAATCGCGGTGATCTCGAAGCGTCGCCTATCGTGATGCTCGAACACCCCTGCGGTCAATATGGCGACGGCATGCTCGCGAAACTCGGCGCAGATGTAGGCGATGCGGATCTTGTCGTGGCGATAGAGCTCGCCGCGCCAACAGGGCCCCGCCACAAATTCATCTCTCGCCGCCCAAATCCGCGCAACATCACGGCTCTCCGCTTCCGACCCGCACAGTATTCGATGATAGAAGGGCGGGATCAGTTGCCGGCCCGCCCTCGAACTCTCGGTGATCCGCCGTTTATCGTCCTCGCGCCTGCGCCAGTCGCAAGAATTATTCCGGGCGTGGATGCCGATCCATCTAGCGGCCAGGCGCCTGGGATCGATCCGAAGCGCGCGGTCGCTTGCGACGATCGCTTCCGCGTAGCGCCGCTCAAACGAGAGCGCGCCGGCGCGTAAAGTCCATGCCGTTGCGTCTTGCGGTATCAGTATGAGTTCCCGGTCGGCGCTCTTGCCCGCGGCCATCATCGCGGCGTTTCGCTTCCGCCAAAGAACCCGAATTTCCGGCGCCAATGCGAGCGCCTTGTCGTAGCAGGCGATCGCCTGGTCGTGCTCCTTGATGCCGCTGAGCGCATCGCCGAGCCTGCTCCAGGCTCTCCCGTCGTTGGGATCGATCGAGACGGCATGCTCTGCATGCGCACGCCTTCTCAGCCACAGCTCCACGCTCGATCCGCTCTCGGATGGGGTCGTCGACGGCGTCCCGTCACCAAACGGTTCGACCCGCTTGCCGGTTTGCCATGACGCCACGATGCGGCCAATCGTCGGCTGAATGGCCGGGTCAGTGCGCTCGGCAGCCGCGATCTCATCCGGAACGGCCGAACCGAAAACTTTTCGCGCGAGGGACGACGCCAAGCAGGAACATGCTGCGGCAGCTTGCGCCTGGGCGCGTTCGAGGACGGCGCTCCACTCGAGCCCTGGGTGCGAGCGATCAAAGCGGCCATGTCGCAGGCCCGCCTGATGTTCCGCCATGTCTCCTTGCCGCCTCGAACCGCCAGCAGAGCAGGGCATCCTCCGGAGCGAGCGTCGCACAGTTCGGCCGCTCGAAGCGCAGGTTGCTTCCGACGCCATAATCCTCCGTCGTCGATATCGAGGGCCGGAACCATTGCTGGCAATCGCGTGCAAAGCGTAACGGCACTGCCATCGGCGTGGCCGAAGTTCGTTCCCTGACTGTCAGGCCATCCATCGGTGCGGATTGCGCTGCGGTCGATGGTCCTTCGCGCTCGTATCCGAGGCCGCGGAGACAGGAGATGCTCGGTGCAAGATCGCGGGCGCGAATAAACAGATCCAAGTTCCCCGACAAGCGGCGAAGGCCGAGATCGCCGTAAGTGTCAATGGCGAGAGTAGGGCCGTTGAACGGAATCGCCTCGACGCCCGCCTTTGACAGAGAGCCGATCACTCTTAGAACCGTGTCTAACAACGCTAGGTTTTGCTGGCGCGTTTGGTCTATCGTCGCGCGAAAAGCGTCGAGGATGTCGTCGGGTACGAGGTCGGGGGCGACGCGAATGAGGGCATGACCGGCCAGGCTCACGAGGCCACATGCAATCGCCGCGCGCGCCAACCGTGTCCAATCGACGCCGTCAATCAGCATCGCGCGGATCTCGGCTTCATCGTCGGGGTCGGATGGGTCCTGGCGCATGCCAACAATAACCGAAGCTCAAACGACATCCTCGAACCCCGAGCTTGTAGAGAGCTATTTTCTGCGCTTGGGACTGCCGCAACAACAAGATTTGGCCTGTAAACGAGCTCCGTTGGACCCAATGGGACCAACATCGCGGGCTACTTCATCAATGACAATGGCAGCAGCGCCTTGTCGACGGCGACGGTGGTGGAGCCAATGTCACTATCGCTGCTCGGCTTCGGGATCGCGGCGGCGCTCGTGGCGAGCCGCCATGTGAAGGGGCGGCGACCGGCCGCCGCCCCCGCGATGAGGCTTCTAGCGGTCGAGATCCGACGCTTGGCATTCGGCAGGCGCGTACCCGTCGCTAGTCCTGATTTGACTCCAGAATGTGTTTACAGAGCGCGGCGGTCAGGCTCTCGATGTGCTCGGTCAGCGCCTTGGCCGTCTCGGTCAGCTGCGTGTTCTGCTCCAGCATGCGCACCAGCAGCGCAGTCTGCTCGGCCGCGACGCGCTGGCGCTCTTCGCTGATTTGGTGGATATCCTCGCGATGCTGCGCGTCGGCCATCGCCGTGGCTTTGTCGCGATCGGCCTGCCGCGTCTGCGCCAGCAGGATCAGCGGCGCCGCATAGGCAGCCTGCAGGCTGAAGGCAAGATTTAGCAGGATGAAGGGATATACGTCGAATATCCACCATCCCGCGACATTGACCACGATCCATATTCCGACGATCACCGTCTGGGCGACCAGGAATACCGGGGTGCCGAAGAATCGCGCGAACGCCTCCGCTTTTAGCGCGAACCAGTCGTCGCCGAACACCGATGAGAGATGCGCGTGCGGAACATGAAAGCGGTAGAATCCGCCGTGTCGCACTGTTGGTTGCCCAGCTCGGTTCCGCTGTGGCGTGTCGTTGCTGCTCATTTTCCCCGCCCCTGCCATATGTTCCCGCGACCTGTTTCGCCAACCGTATAGAATGGCTGGCCAAATAGAATGACTGGCCGACCCGCTTCAACGTCAGAGACGAATTTTGCGACAATCACGAGGAGGAGTAGGGCAGGCTCGCGCCCCAACCATCCCCGGAACCTCCGAAGGACTCTTCCATCAGGTGCTATCCACTTTCACGCCAGCTTTTTCTCAGGAGAGCCGATATGACGATCGAGCGGCACAAAGTCGGAGCGCGGATGAGCCAAGCCGTGGCCTATGGCTCGACGGTTTATCTGGCGGGGCAGGTGGGGGATACCCCGACCGCCGATGTGAGCCAGCAGACTGAGGAGGTCTTGCGCAAGATCGACGAGTTGCTGGCAGACGCCGGCACCGACAACTCAAAGCTGTTGTCGGCGACGATCTGGCTCTCCGACATGCGCTATTTCAACGACATGAACGCGGTGTGGGACGCCTGGGTGTCGCCCGGCAACACCCCAGGCCGCGCCTGCGTCGAAGCCCGCCTCGCCACCCCGCACTGGAAAGTCGAGATCGCCGTCATCGCCGCCCGCGGGTAGACAGACCCGGCCAACCTATACCTTGTACTCGGAGCCAGTGGAGTAATTGCGCGAGGCAGAAATATTGCCCCCAAACCCGGTGCAGCTCAGAACGATATCAAACCCGACGCATGTGGCAAGACGACTGGCGGGTGAGCATCTTGACCTTAGGATTACTCCAAGAAATTTGGCATAATGGAGCTTATGCGGCTGATGGCACGAGACGCCGAGGCAGCAGGAGCACTAAATATTGATGTTAAGCCCTGCACCGGAGATGATGCTATCGCGGCAACCGAGCAGAGAGAGTCCCATGTGTTATAATTACAACCTATTTGGGACCGTCGCACAATAGTTTGCCGTGGTCGCAACTTTCTCCGCAGTTTTCGTTGCGCTTTTTAAGGAAGAAGTTCTTCGGTATCGGCGAAGACCAAAACTGAAAGTGTCGATCACCCTCGCGCCCCCTGATTGCTACAAGGGTCGATATCCTAAGGATGGCGCTTCCCTAGATTTGTACAATCTCCGCCTTTGGATAAAGAATGTCGGAAAGACGCGGGCTAAATTAGTTCAGGTATATGTAGAAAAGCTATTGCGGGAAAGTGATGTAGATCACTCGTTCAGAGAGGTCGAGGATTTCCTTCCTATGAACCTGACATGGGCACCCGCCGGAGAGATTTTCGCCCCCGGTATCTCGCCAACCATGGGAAGACACTGTCGTCTTGGACATTTATTCGACCCACAAGCTCGCAAAAAGGGTTGGCGATGATTTGGAGGGCGTACCGGATGAGCATGCGATTCTTTCGCTTGATCTGGAAGTTACGCTGGCGATCAAAAGCCATCTCGTTCGGCCCGGCACATACAAGTTCCAGCTCAAAATTGCCGCGAGCAACTGCGCGGTGGAGACAAAAACACTCAAACTCACAATTACGGGGAGTTGGTTCCCAGAGGAGCGCCGCATGTTTAAAGATGGACTGGCAGTTGAAATAATGAATTAAGCTACCCAAATTCCCCTCCCAGTCGCCGCCGCGATTTTCCAGAACACCGATTATGCGCCAAAAGCATGTAGGCGCCCGATCAAAATGTCACCCGTGTGCCAGTTAGAGATGACACTGCCCCGGGGATTTCCGGGGGGTGTTTGGGGTGACGGTTCGGCTGATGAGCGATGGGGAGCTGCGGCGGCTCGAGGTGCTGCAGGATTTGGATCGGCGGCGATTGACGACCGAGGCGGCGAGTCAGCTGCTCGGGCTCGAGCGCCGTCAGGTGTTTCGGTTGCTGAAGGCCTACAGGATCGAAGGTCCGACCGGCCTGATCTCGAAGCGACGCGGTCGCTGCGGCAACCGGCGCAAGCCCAAGGCTGTGCGGTGCGCGGTTCTGGCGATGATCCGCCAGCGGTATTGGGATTTTGGCCCGACCTTGGCGGCCGAGAAGCTGCGCGAGGCTCATGGGATAACGGTTGGTCGTGAGACCTTGCGCCAGTGGATGATCGCCGACGGGCTGTGGTGTGATCGCAAGCAGCGCAAGCGCATCCATCAGCCGCGGCCGCGGCGCGACTGCGTCGGCGAACTGGTGCAGGTCGACGGCAGCGAGCATTGGTGGTTCGAGGATCGCGGGCCGCAATGCACCTTGCTGGTGTTTGTCGACGACGCGACCAGCCGGCTGATGCATCTGCAATTTGTCGAGAGCGAGTTGACCTTTGCCTATTTCCATGCGGCCCGCGCCTATCTGGAGGCCTGGGGCAAGCCGGTCGCGTTCTACAGCGACAAGCATGGGGTGTTCCGGGTCAACCATCCGGGCGTCTTGGGCGGCGACGGCATGACCCAGTTTGGCCGCGCCCTGCACGCGCTCAACATCGACATTATCTGCGCCAATTCGAGCCCGGCCAAGGGCCGGGTCGAGCGCGCCAACAAGACGCTGCAGGATCGCCTGGTCAAGGAGTTGCGGCTGGCGGGTGCGGCAACCCTGGCGGAGGGCAACGTCCTCCTCCCGGCTTTCATCGCCGACTACAACGCACGCTTTGCCAAAATGCCGGCGAACGGCAAGGATCTGCACCGGCCGTTGCGCGCCGGCGACGATCTCGACGATGCCTTTGCCTGGAAAGAAGAACGCACCCTGTCACAGGCGCTGACCCTGCGATACGACAAGGTCGTGTTCATTCTGGAGCCAAGCGAGCAAGCCAAGACGGCGATCGGCAAGCGGGTGACCGTCGTCGATTATCCCGACGGGCGCCTGGCGATCCGCTATCAGGGCGTCGAACTGGCGTATCGGACCTTTGATAAAATTCGCCAGGTCTCGCAGGCCGCGATCGTCGAGAACAAGCGGCTCGGCGCTGCGCTCGCCTTTATCCGCGACCAGCAGCTTCGTCGCGAGCCCGAACATCGCAGCGATCGCGCCCCGCGCCGTCGCGATCAGCACAACTCTCGTCTGTTTAAAGTCGGCTGAGCCTCTCTACGAGCCGGGCGTGCTGGCGCCCGCCCGGTAAAACAACCGGTACGGTTTTCGAGCGCCGTGCCGCGGTCGCCGGTCGGGCGCTGCGCGATGCCGGGGCTCCGCGCCCGCCCGCCGCCCGACCCACAGACTGACACTTTTAAATTGGGAAAATCACTGACATTTGTAATTTGCGTGGACAATGAAGTGCCAGACTAGCTAGCGCCGCGAGCCGCTGGTAGAGATGGGGCCTGGATCGCCTGCGTGTCGCTCGGCAACATCCCCGGGAGAGCCGAAACTGGGCTTGCTGCGCCGCAATGGAAGGTCGAGGTCGCGGTGATCGCGGCGCGCCGATAGGCTGGCCGGCTTCGCGTCAGCTCCCTGCCTGCGGCAGCTCCATGCGTACGGCGATTGCGGCGCTGGCGATCACGGCGATGTCGTTGGTTTCGTTGTCGGGGACGTCGAGACCGCCTTTGACGATCTTGACCGTGACCTCCCCGTGCGGCAGCGCGGCTTTGACCACCGCTGGGTCGACCTTGTCGGGGCGCTGAACCCCGATCGTGACCTCGACCTGCATCTTCCGCGCGTCGAGCCCAAAGGTGCGGATCAGCGGCAACGAGCTGTGATGGAGGGCATCGGCGACCGCGCGTACCGCCGCCTTGGTATAGTCGCCGCCGTGCAAATCGTTGCCGGTGCCCATTTCGAGAATGACGCGCTTGGCTGGCATTGGTCACCTCCTCAGGGAACGTCGAGCCGCACGAGTGCGGCGGCATTGGCGATCACCGTCTTATTGGTGCCGGAATCATTGGCGATTTCTAATCCGCCTTCGACGACCTGCACCGTACCCGTGCCATGCGGCAGCACCGCCAGAACCGCTTCCTTATCGACCTGTTCAGGGCGGGGGACGCCGATCGTGACCTCGACCCGCATCGAGTTGACCGGCAGGCCGACGGCGTCGGCCACGCTCAGCGAGTTGTGCCACAGCGCGTCGCGCAAGGCGCGCACCGCCGCCTTGGTGTAACCCGCGCCGCGGATATCGGTCCCCATGCCGATTTGCAGCACCATGCGTTTCCACGCCATTTCTGCGTCTCCTCGAAGGCCGCCAGGTTGCGCTCACTCTATCGGTTCCGGTGCTCGCCGTCATCTCGCGCCGACAGCCGGTCTCTGCTAAGAACCGCCGGACCTTGCAGGGTCTGGCTGCAGGGATGAGAGAGAACGGAGTCGTGGACGCAACCGCGCAGATCGTCATCGACCGAGTGAGCCATGTCTACCGGCCGCCGCGCGGCCGCCCGGTAACCGCGCTCGACAACGTGTCGCTGGTGGTCAAGGACCGCGAATTCGTCGCGCTGCTTGGCCCCAGCGGCTGTGGTAAGAGCACGCTCCTCTATTTGTTGGGCGGCTTTCTGCCGGTCGAACAGGGGGCAATCCGGGTCGAGGACAAGCCGATTGCCGGGCCCGGCCCCGACCGCGGCATCGTCTTTCAGCACTTTGCGCTGTTTCCGTGGAAGACGGTCATCCAGAACGTGCTCTACGGGCTTGAAAAGCAGCGGCTGCCGCGCGATGAGCGCATCGGCCGCGCCCGCGAGTTCATCGAGCTCGTCGGGCTCGCCGGCTTCGAGGACAGCTATCCCTCGCAGTTGTCGGGGGGCATGAAGCAGCGCGCGGCGATCGCCCGCACGCTCGCGATCGACCCGCGGATCTTGTTGATGGACGAGCCTTTCGGCGCGCTCGACGCGCAGACCCGCAGCCTGATGCAGGCCGAGCTGCTGCGGATCTGGCAACGTTCGCGCAAGACCGTGATCTTTGTCACCCATGATGTCCAGGAGGCGGTGTTTCTGGCCGAGCGGATAGCGGTGATGTCGGCTCGCCCCGGCCGGATCAAGGAGATCGTCGAGGCGCGCTTTGACAAGGAAGATCCAGGCCTCACCCGCTTGGCGCCCTTTGTCGAGATGGTCGACCATGTGTGGAATTTGGTGCGCGCCGAGGCGATCTTGGCGCAGCGCGGCGGCGGGGCATGATAGTGTGGAACAGAGATGAAACGATGAAGTGCCGGAGGGAGGCCATGCGTCTGAGGTTCATCGTTGCCATCGCCGCCTTCATCGTGACGGGCGCGATACTGATCGCCGGTTCTCCGTTTGCCGCCGCTCAGTCGGCGCCGCTGACGATCCGCGTGGGCTGGGCGGAGACGCCGGGCCACCTCGCCCCACTCGTCGCCGAATTGGCCAAGCGGCACCCCGAGATCATGCCGAACAACGGCAAGAGCTACAATTTCGAGCCGGTGCGCTATGCCGGCAGCACGCCTCAGATCCAGGCACTAGCGATCAGGGAGCTCGAGATCGCGGCGTTTTCGGATTCCGCTTTCGCGCTCGCCGTCACCAACGCCCATCTCGACGTGCCGATCGTCGCCGATGTGATCCAGACCGGTCATCCCGGCTACTTTCCCGGCGAGTACGTCGTCGCCAAAGACGGCCCGATCAAGACGGTCGACGATATCAAGGGTAAGCGGGTTGCCACCAACGCGATCGGCTCGGAAGCCGACTCGACGATGCGTGCGATGTTGCGCAAGCATGGCATCCAAGACCGGGACTTCACGACGGTCGAGGCTAATTTCGCCAATCAGCCGGCGATGCTCGAAGAAGGCAAGGTCGACATGATCGAATTGCTGCCGCAATTCGCGCATGACCTGATGGCGACCGGCAAGTATCGGGTCCTGTTCACGGGCACTGAGGTGCACGGCGTCTCGGAGGCGGTCTTTTGGTGTATGCGCGCCGACTTCATCGCCGCACACCGGCCGGCGTTAATCGATTTCTTCACCGACTATATGCGCGCGCTACGCTGGTTTCTGACACCGGCCAACCGCAATGAGGCGCTCGCCTTGACAGCAGCAGTGACGCATCAGCCTGAAGCAAACCTGCAGTTCGCCTTCAGCAAGCACGATTTCTACCACTCGCCCGGCCTAGTGCCTGATGTCGCAGCGGTGCAGCGGGAGATTGACGAAGACGTCGAGCTTGGCGTCCTGCCGCGCAAGATCACGTTGAGCCCGAAATACGTCGATCTGTCGCTGATCAAGGCGGCCAAGGAGCGCCTCGACGGCCATGGCGCTTGACCAACCCGAACTGACGCTCGGCAGCCGGCGCGGCGCTGATGCGCTCGGCCCAGCCGAGCCGCGGCGGTCCGGCATGCCGGCGCAAATGCGGGCCTGGTTGTGGCGCTATACGCCGATCGGGCTGTTGGCGCTTGCCTGGGAAGGAGCGACCCGGCTCGGCCTGGTGTCACCGTTGGAATTGCCGGCGCTCGATCGGGTGCTTGCCGCGTGGTGGGGCTTGCTGAGGAGCGGCGACCTCGTCGACAACGCCGTGGTCTCGCTGTCTCGCGGGGCTGCCGGGCTCGGCCTGGCGATCGCCTGCGGCACCATGCTGGGCGTGTTGATGGCCTGGTACAAACCGGTTCGGACCGTATTCAATCCGCTGGTGCAGGCGGTCTATCCGATGCCCAAATCGGCGCTGATCCCTGTGGTGGTGCTGTGGCTCGGCTTTGGCAGCGCCTCGAAGATCCTGCTGATATTCATCGGCTGCATGCTGCCGATCACGCTGAGCGCGTACAATGGCGCGCGGGGCGCCGAGCAGGTGCTGATCTGGTCGGCGCGCAGCCTGGGCGCCAGCCGCACCACGACCTTGCTCCAGGTGGTGTTGCCGAGCGCATTGCCGGAAATCCTGGCCGGCATCCGCACCGCGCTGGCCTTTGCCTTTGTGCTGCTGGTGGCAACCGAGCTGATCGTGGCGCGCCAGGGCCTTGGCTACATGATCGGCTGGCTCGGCGACGGCGGGGTTTACGACGCGATGTTTGCGGTGGTGCTGACGGTTGCGCTGCTCGGTTTCGCCGCCGACCGTAGCTATCTCATGCTGATGAAGCGGGTACTGCGCTGGCGCGAATGAGCGAAATCCTCGAAAGCGCCACCGCCTCCGCCCCGCAGGCCGAGCCCCGGTATGGCCGTCTCGCGGTCGAGTCGCTCCTTAGCCTCGGGCGCGGTATCCGCAGCGGCTTGACTGTGATCCTGGTAATCGTCGCTTGGGAAGTGTTTGCCCGCAGCGGCGCGGTGACCAGCTTTTTGCTGCCGCCGTTTTCGGTGGTGATCGAGCGGGTCTGGCAGGACGCGGTTTCGGGCGACCTCGCCGCCAATCTCGGCCAGACCCTCTATCGGGTCATGATCGGCTTCGCCATCGCCGGCGCCTCCGGCATCGTGCTCGGCATCCTGATCGCGCGTAACGCGGCAACGCGCTGGTTTTTCGATCCGATCGTTTCGGTCGCCTTCCCGATGCCGAAGATCGCTTTTCTGCCGGTCTTCATGCTGTGGTTCGGCCTCTATGACCTGTCCAAGGTGACGATGATCGTGTTCAGCGCGATTTTCCCGGTGATCACCGCGACGGTGACCAGCACCCAGGGGGTCGAAAAGGAAATGCTGTGGTCGGCGCGCAGCCTAGGCGCCAGTGAGCGCCGGCTGTTATGGGAGATCATCCTGCCGGGGGCACTGCCGCAGATCTTGACCGGGCTCCAGGTGGCGATGCCGGTTTCTATGATCGTCGCCATCGTCACCGAGATCCTAATGGGTGGGGAGGGGCTCGGCGGGGCGATGATCGCCGCGCTCGCGCTTTGCCGATTCACCCGGCGTGTTCGCCGGCATTGTCGAGATCGCGGTTGCCGGATTTTGCCTGGTCAAAGGGATCGCTATTCTCCGGCGCCGCCTGCTCCGTTGGCATCAGGAAGCGCTGGACCCGACCACAGTCTAAACAAAGGTCGCGCCGGCGGCATTCGGGCAAAGGGAGAGTTTGCGGATGATTTGGGGCACACGGAGACGAGCCCGCATCAGGGCAGTTGGGGCGGCTCTTGCCTTACTGGGCGTGCTGCTCTGGGTGATTGCCGCTGTCGCCCCGGCCAATGCAGGAGACGTCACCGTCGATCACATGATCGACCGCTCGCTCGGCGTTGTCATCGGCGGAAGCTCTATCGTCGGCGGCATAGCTTTGTTGGTAGTGGCCAGCTGAGCCCTCGTAGCCTGCTGGCCGATACGCCATCGTCCAGTCACTAGCGCGCCTTCCCCCTTTTGCCGAGCCATCATCTCGGCGGCGCTGATGCCGGGATATACCAATCGCGACATTTCGGGGGAGTAGGACGCGGCTTGAAGGCTGCCGCGCGCCCCGCAGCCGATGCACCGCGCAGTTGGCAGAGCTCTCCGCGGCTGTTAACCTTGTTGCGAAACAAGCGACGCCGGCTGCATTGCATGCCGGGAGGAGCAACAACGGGCACATGCAAATCGCCCGGTAGTAAGGGGGAAACAAAATGACGACAGCTGAAATGGCCGCTGGCAGCGGGCTTTCCGAAACCGAGCATCGCGCGCAATTGCGCCGCGCCATGATCGCCAGCACGGTCGGCACCACGATCGAATGGTACGACTTCCTGCTCTACGGTCAGGTGACCGCGCTGGTCTTCGGCAAGCTCTTTTTCCCCGGATCTTCCCCGCTGATCGGCGTGCTGCAGGCGTTCGGGGTCTTTTTCGTCGGCTTTGTCGGGCGGCCGATCGGGGCAGCGATATTCGGCCATTGGGGCGACCGCATCGGGCGCAAGGCAACCCTGATCGCGACCTTGCTGGTGTCCGGCATTGCGACTGTTGCCGTAGGCCTCGTCCCGACCTACGCGAGCATCGGCGTCTGGGGCGCCGTTTTGTTGACCATTATCCGGCTGATTCAAGGCATCGGGGTCGGCGGCGAATGGGGCGGCTCGGTGCTGCTGGCGATGGAGTGGGCGCGAACCAATCAGCATCGGGGCTTCATCTCGTCCTGGCCGCAATTCGGCGCGCCGGCCGGGTTCTTTCTGGCCAATCTGGCGGTGCTGGTGTTCAGCTGGCTTTCCGGCGACCAGTTTTTGACCTGGGGCTGGCGCATCCCGTTCCTGATCAGCATCATCATGGTCGCGGTCGGGCTGTGGATCCGGCTTGGCATTCTCGAGACCCCGGTCTTCCAGAAAGTGATCGACGAAGAGCGCGTCGAACGCGTACCGGTGCTCGAAGTGCTCAAACGCCAGCCCAAACAGGTCGCGCTGACCGCCTTGTTGCGGATGCCGGAGCAAGCGCCCGGCTACATCTTTGGCGCTTTCGTCTTCACTTATGGGACGACGGTCCTGGGCACCTCGCGCAATTTTCTATTGATTGCCGTGCTCGTCTCGGCCGTTCTCAGCTTCCTATGGGTGACGTGTGCCGGGCATCTGTCGGACCGCGTCGGCCGCAAGCGCATGTACATAATCGGCTGCGTGTTTGTTGCGGTGTTCGGCTTTGTCTACTTCGCCATGCTCGATACCAAAGTGCCGGCGTTGATTTTTATCGCCATCGCGGTGTCGGGACTGCCGATCATGACGATGTACGGCCCCGAAGCGGCGCTGATAGCGGAAAGCTTCTCGCCCCGGCTGCGCTATAGCGGCAGTTCGCTCGGCTATCAGCTCGCCTCGATCATTGCCGGCGGCCCGTCGCCGTTCATCGCGACGGCGTTGCTCGCCGCCTTCCATGCGAGCCAACCAATCGCCCTGTACATCCTCGCTTGTGCCGTAATCGGCATCACCGCGACTTCGCTGCTGACGGACTATACCGGCAAGGACATCTCGGCCGAATATCACGGGGTCTGACCGGGCGGCCGCGCCGCCGCACGGCCGCCCGGCTTTGCAGGGGTGTTGCGAGGCCTACCCGCAGGCGGCGACGGCGCGGCGGGCCATCACGCCGACGAGATGAGCGCGGTATTCGGCTGACGCGTGGATGTCGGAATTGAGACCGGTGTCGGGGATGGCGATGTCCTTGATCGCGTCGGGGGTGAAGGAGGCCGCGAGTGCTGTCTCCATCGCCGGGACGCGGAACACGCAGGGGCCGGCGCCGGTTACCGCAACGCGGACGCCACTTGGCGTGCGGGCGACAAAGACGCCGACGATCGCATAGCGCGAAGCCGGGTTACGGAATTTCTGATAATTCGCGGACTGCGTTTTCGGGAACCTGACCGAGGTGACGATCTCGGACGGTTCGAGCGCCGTTTCGAACATGCCGGTGAAAAAAGGTTCGGCCGGGATCTCACGCTTGGTCGTATGCACGGTGGCGCCGAGGGCGACGAGGGCCGCCGGGTAATCGGCCGCCGGGTCATTGTTTGAGATCGAGCCGCCGATCGTGCCGCGATTGCGCACCGCCGGGTCACCGATCATGCCGGCCATCGCCGCCAAGGCCGGGATTCCCTGTTTGACGACCGGCGAGCGGTTGACCTCGGCGTGCCGCGTCATCGCGCCGATCACGATCGCATCGCCGGCGTCGGTGATGCCGCGCAACGACGAGATCGCGGCGAGGTCGACGAGATCCGACGGCTTGGCGAGACGCAGCTTCAAGGTCGGGATCAGGGTCATGCCGCCGGCGACGAGCTTGGCCTCCTCATTGGCGCCGAGGAAGTTCGCGATCTCGTCGAGGCTCGCGGGCTTGTGATAGGTGAATTCGTACATGAGGGCTCTCCCTAATCCGCGGCGAGCGGCTGGCGGTGCTGTTGGATCACGCGCCACAGTTTTTCAGGGGTTGCGGGCATGTCGAAATGCCGAACCCCGAGCGGCTTCAGCGCATCGACGACGGCGTTGGTGATCGCCGCCGGTGCGCCGATCGCCCCGGCCTCGCCGCACCCTTTGACGCCGAGCGGGTTGTGCGTGCACAAGGTGACGTTGGTCGATAACGCAAAGGCCGGCAGGTCGTCGGCGCGCGGCATCGCATAGTCGTTGTAGGAGCCGGTCAACAGCTGGCCGGTCTCCTTGTCGTAGACGCAGCCTTCGAGCAAGGCCTGGCCAATGCCTTGGGCCAGCCCGCCATGAACCTGGCCGGCGACGATCATCGGGTTGACGATGCGGCCGAAATCATCGCTCGCGGTAAAGTTGACAACCGTTACTTGCCCGGTTTCGGGGTCGATTTCGACTTCGGCGATGTGCGCGCCTGATGGATAGGTAAAGTTCTTCGGGTCGTAAAACGAGGTCTCGTCGAGTCCCGGCTCCAAATCCTCAGGGTAATTGTGCGGCACATAGGCGGTCAGCGCCACCTCGCCAAAACTCTTCGAGCGGTCGGTGCCGGCGACGCTGAACTTGCCGTCGGCGAACTCGACATCGGCCTCGGCGGCTTCGAGCAGGTGCGCGGCGATCTTGCGGCCCTTGGCGACCACCTTGTCCATCGCCTTAACGATCGCCGAGCCGCCGACCGCCAGCGAGCGCGAGCCGTAGGTGCCCATGCCGTAAGGGATCTTGGCAGTGTCGCCGTGGACGATTTCGATGCTCTCGATCGGGATGCCGAGCCGGTCGGCGACCAGCTGCGAGAATGTCGTCTCGTGCCCCTGACCGTGGCTGTGCGAGCCGGTCAGGATCGACACGCTGCCGGTCGGGTGGACCCTGACAGCGGCACTTTCGTAGAGGCCGGCGCGCGCGCCCAAAGAGCCCACCACCGCGGAAGGCGCGATGCCGCACGCTTCGATATAGGTGGCGATGCCGATGCCGCGCAGCTTGCCACGGGCCAACGCCTCACGGCGCCGTCCCTCGAAGCCAGCGTAATCCGCCGCTTTCAGCGCCAGTTCTAGGGTCGTCCCGTAATCGCCGCTGTCGTATTGCAGCGCGACCGGGGTCTGGTAGGGATACGCGTCGGCGGGGATGAAGTTGCGGCGGCGCAATTCGGCCGGGTCCATGCCGATCTCGTCGGCGGCGAGATCGACGATGCGTTCGAGCAGAAACGTCGCCTCGGGCCGGCCGGCGCCGCGATAGGCGTCGACCGGAACGGTGTGGGTGAACGCCGCCTTGGTCTCGACATAGATCGCCGGGGTCGTATAGGTGCCGGCCAGCAAGGTGCCGTAGAGATAGGTCGGGATGCACGGCGCGAAGGTCGACAGATAGCCGCCCATATTGGCGATCGTCGAGACCTTCAGCGCCAGGAACTTCGCCTGCGCGTCGAGCGCCAGCTCGACATGGGTCACGTGGTCGCGGCCATGCGCGTCGGACATGAAGCTTTCCGACCGCTCGGCGGTCCATTTGACCGGACGGCGCACCTTGCCGGCGGCCCAGGTCACGATCGCCTCTTCGGCGTAATGATAGATCTTAGAGCCGAAGCCGCCGCCGACATCGGGGGCGACGACCCGCAATTTGGCTTCTGGGATGTGCAATACAAAGGCGCCCATCAGCAGCCGGATCACATGCGGGTTCTGGCTCGTCGTGTAGAGCGTATATTCGCCGGTGGCTCGGTCGTATTCGCCGATCGCCGCGCGCGGCTCCATCGCGTTGGGCACCAGCCGATTGTTGACGAGGTCGAGCTTGACGACCCGCGCCGCCTTGGCAAAAGCGGCATCGACCGCGGCGAGGTCGCCCAAATGCCAGTCGTAGCAGAGATTGCCTGGCGCTTCGGCGAAGACTTGCGGCGCGCCCGGCTTCGAGCGCCGCGGCCGGGTCGACGACCGAGGGCTCCTCGACATAATTGACATTCAACAGCTCGGCGGCCTCGCGGGCCTGAGCCAGGGTTTCGGCGATGACCACCGCGACCGGGTCGCCGACATGCCGCACGCGGTCGACAGCGAGTGGGGGGTGCGGCGGCTCGGCCATCGGCGAGCCGTCTTTCGAATGGATCTGCCAGCCGCAGGGCAGCCCGCCGACGCCGTCGGCCGCCATGTCCTTGCCGGTATAAATTGCCGCCACTCCTGAGGCTGACGCTGCTGCGGTAGTGTCGATCCCGGTGATCCGCGCATGCGCGTGCGGGCTGCGCAGGATATAGGCGTGGAGCTGGTGCGGGCGGTCGATGTCGTCGGTGTAGGTGCCTTGCCCGGTCAGGAAGCGGTAATCCTCGCGCCGCCGGACCGGCGTTCCGACCGTAGTCATCGGCCTACTCCGCCGCCGCTCCATGGACGTTGGCAGGCGGCGCCTCACCGCGCATCACCGCCGCCCCCTCGGCGATCGCCAGGACGATGTTGTGATAGCCGGTGCAGCGGCAGAGATTGCCTTCGAGATATTCGCGGATCTCGCGCTCGGTCGGATTGGGGTTGTTCTTGACCAGGTCGAGCGCGCTCATGACCATGCCGGGGGTGCAGAACCCGCATTGCAGCGCGTGGTTGTTGCGAAACGCCTCCTGCATCGGGTGCAGGGTGTCACCGGTCGCTACCCCTTCGATCGTCAGCACCGAGCGGCCCTCGGCCTGCAGCGCCAGGAGCGTGCAAGACTTGACCGCCTCGCCGTCGACATGCACGACGCAGGCGCCGCATTGGCTGGTGTCGCAGCCGACATGGGTCCCGGTCAGCCCGAGATGTTCGCGCAGCAATTGCACCAAGAGGGTGCGGCCCTCGACCGTCGCCGAAACCGGCTTACCGTTCACGGTGAGGCTTACCGTCTTTTGCATCGAACCCTCCCTGGATCGCAAATCATCGCCGTCAGCGGCGGCAGCAGCCGGCCGGAGTTTTGTTCCGGGAAGCCCCTTTGGTCAAGGCGTTCCCGGATGCCGCCGCGTTGGCTAGCGCACCCCGCCGTTGCGGGTAAAGTAATAGAGCATCGCCGCGACGATCGCGGTCAGCCCGGTGACCCAAACCGCCGGCGATAGCCTGCGGGTGGGGGTACTGCCGGCGGTCGCGGTTCCGCGCTCGGCCGGCGTCGGCTCGACGGCGACGGGCGCCATCTGCACCGCCTCGTCGGCCGCGCCGTTCGGCTGGGGTGACTCCGCCTGCTCGGGCGCCACCACCGCGGCGAAGTGGGCGAAAAAATCATCCGCCATCTTGCGCGAGGTGGCGTCGATTAGGCGCGAGCCGATCTGCGCGAGCTTACCGCCGACATGGGCCTGAACCTCGTAATGCAGCACGGTCGCCTCACTGCCGTCCTCGTCGAGGTTGACCTTGGCGCTGCCCTTCGCGAACCCAGCGACGCCGCCGGTGCCTTCCCCCGAGATCGTGTACGCCTTCGGCGGGTCGAGGTCGGTCAAATTGACCTTGCCGCCGAATGTCGCCTTGACCGGTCCGACCTTGGCGACGACCTTGGCGGTGAATTCGGTGTCCGACACCTTTTCGATCGTCTGGCAGCCGGGGATCGCCTGTTTGAGGATCTCCGGATCGTTGAGCGCCTGCCAGACGCGCTCGCGCGGCGCGGGGATGCGAAATTCGCCCGTCATTTCCATCGGTACGATCCTTTCCTGCGTGCGCTGAGTGTGCGGTCCGGCCGCGGCGATTGCAACCACCCCGATGGTCAGCGCGATGGCGTCCTGCTTGATCGCCCGGCGCGGAATAAACGCTCGTCCGCTGCGGTCTGCACTGTGGTGAGGTAGAATGAACGCATGGGCTGGATTGCGCAGCGGCGGCAGCAAAGCCGGTTCGAAGCGGTGGCGCTGCCCCATCTCGACGCCGCCTATTCGCTGGCCCGCTGGCTGACCCGCAACGATGCCGACGCCGCCGATGTCGTGCAGGAGGCCTATCTGAGAGCGTTGCGCTATTTCGACAGCTATCGCGAGGGCGACGCCAAGAGCTGGCTGCTTCGGATCGTGCGGCGCACTTGCTACAGCTGGCTGGAGCGCAACCGGCCGGCGGATGTCATACCGCTCGAAACCGCGGCCGATCTCGACGAGGCGGTGGCGGCGCCGCCGGAAGGTCCCGGCGATACCGAGGCGCTGCTGCTGAACCGATCGGACCTGCGGCGTCTCGACCGGCTGATCGAGGCGCTCCCCGTGCCCTTGCGCGAGGTGATCGTATTGCGGGAGTTACAAGAGCTCGGCTATCGCGAGATCGCCGAGGTGACGGGGGTGCCGATCGGGACGGTCATGTCGCGCCTCCACCGCGCCCGCTCGGCGCTACGCCAGGCCTGGGAAGGAAAGGATGTGATCGATGCAGTGCGATGAGGTCCGCCCTCTGCTCGACGCCTATCTCGATGGCGAGGTCGCCGAGGCCGAGCGGTCGTTGCTCCGCGATCATATCGAGGACTGCGCCGAGTGCGGCCCCGAAGCGGCGGCGCTGGAGCGCCTGCGCGACGAGATCCGCCGCGTCGGCTCCGGTCTATCGCGCGCCCGCAGGCACTGCGCTCGAGCATCCGTTCGGCGCTGCGGCGCGAGGCGGCAGCAGCCCGGCCGGCAGCGATGCGCGCGCCCGGTTGGCTCGCCTATGCCGCCTCGATCCTGCTCGCCGTCGCGGTCGGCTCCGGCGGCACGTTCTTGCTGATCCGGCGAGCGGCAGGAAAACACTGTCGCCAACGAGGTCATCGACAGCCATCTGCGATCGCTGTTGGGCGACCACCTGACCGATGTCGCCTCGTCCGATAAGCATACGGTCAAGCCATGGTTCGCTGGGCGCACCGATCTGTCGCCGCCGGGCGTCGATCTCGCCGCCGAGGGCTTTCCGCTGATCGGCGGACGGCTCGACCTGATCGCAGGCAAACCGGTCCCGGCGCTCGTCTACCGGGCCGGCAAGCACGTCATCAATGTCTTCGTGCTGCCAACCCGGCCGGGCGATCATGCCGAGACCGTCAGCCGTCGCGGCTATACCCTGCACCACTGGAACGAAGGCGACCTCGGCTATTGGGCCGTCTCCGACGCCTCCGCCGACGAATTCTCGAAATTCGAGCACGCCTTCCGCGCGGCGACCGGCGGCTAACCAGCTGGCATCTTGCATAGCAAGATTCTCCAAGTGGCGCGGCTGCCGCGAGTGCTAGGATCGGGTCATGACGGCAAGCCGTTTTGCGCTCTTTGACACGGCGATCGGCCGGTGCGGCATCGCCTGGGGTGAAAGCGGGGTCGCGGGTGTCCAACTCCCCGAGGCAGGCGAGCCAGAGACACGCGCGCGCATGCTGCATCGATTTCCCGCAGCCGGGGAGGCGGTCCCGCCGCCTGGGGTGCAGCGCGCAATCGACGACATTGTTGCGCTGCTGCACGGCGAGGCGAGCGACCTCTCCGCCATCGCGCTCGATATGGATGGCGTGCCCGAGTTCCACCGCCGCGTCTATGAGGCCGCCCGGGCCATTCAGCCGGGCAACACGCTCTCCTACGGCGACATCGCCAAGCGCGTCGGCGCACCCGGCGCGGCACGCGCCGTCGGGCAGGCGCTTGGGCGCAACCCGTTCCCGATCGTCGTGCCCTGTCATAGGGTGCTCGCCGCGGGCGGCAAGATCGGCGGTTTTTCAGCGCAGGGCGGCGTCGAGACCAAGCGGCGGATGCTGGAGATCGAAGGCGCGCCATCGAACTGCGCAACCCCGGCCGTCGATGACGACGGGGAGTTCGGCTTTGACCCGGACCTCGCCATTACCCATCTGCGTGCATCGGACCCGGTATTGGCGCGGGCGATCGACGAGATCGGCCCGTTCCGCATGCGCCTCAGGCCGGCGCAAAGCCTCTTTGTGATGCTCGCCCGAGCAATTGTGAACCAGCAGCTGAACGGCAAGGCTGCGGCGGCTATTTTCGCGCGCCTGTGCTCTCTCTTCCCGCGCGGTGAGCCGTCAGCCCGGCGAATGCTTCGCCTACCCGACGAAAGGCTGCGCGGTGTCGGGCTTTCGGGGTCGAAGCTGCTTTCGCTGCGCGATCTCGCGCAAAAGGTCGAGGACGGTGCTATCCCCACATTGGCCGAGATCCGTGACTTGCCGGACGTGGCCATTATCGAGCGGCTCTCGAAGGTTCGTGGCATCGGCCGCTGGACGGCGGAAATGCTGCTGATGTTCCAGCTCGGCCGTCCGGACGTGTTGCCGGTGGATGATTATGGCGTCCGCAAGGGTTTCGGGATCGCTTACGACCGCGCGATGCCGTTGCCGAAAGAGCTCGCAGCCTTCGGCGAACGCTGGAAGCCCTACCGGACGGTGGCGAGCTGGTATCTGTGGCGAATGGTGGAGCGCGAGACGGCGCGCAAGGCTATACCGCTGGAGCCTGCTGAGGAGGTGCAATGAGCCTAGAGGGCGGGTGCGCGTGCCGTACGATCCGATACAGGTTGACCACCAGTCCGATGATCGTGCAGGCCTGCCACTGCCGAGATTGTCAGCGTCTGACCGGCGGTCCGTTCGCGATCAACCTTTGGATCGAAAGGAGATTTGTCGAAGGCAATCCGGCGAACTCTGAAGTCGTACCGGTTGGCGGGCGGTCCGGAAAGGCCCACGACGTATCCTTTTGTGCGACGTGCGGCACCATCTTGTGGAGCCGCTACCACATTGTCTCCAGCGACTGCCTGTTCGTGCGCGCCGGAACGCTTGACACTCCCGAAGCGGTCACGCCGGATGTTCACATATTTACGCGCAGCAAGCTGCCGTGGCTGGCTCTGCCGGAAGGCATGCCGGCGTTCGAAACGATTTATCGGATCGACGACGTCTGGCCGGCCGAAAGCAAGGAGCGGCTGCGTCGCAACCGCGCCGAGCAGGCCTGACCTGCTCGCCCGGTGAAACGCTGACAGCGGCGGTCTCGGCCTCAGGTCAATCGCGGATAGTCGCCGCGCATGCTGTCCCACCTGGTTTTCCGGAACCAAGCGATCTCGGTCATCGACCACCGATGCTGGGCCGGACCGGACGACGCGCCGTTCGTCGAGCTGCATGACAGCTTTTCGATTTCCTATGTGCGCAAGGGCAACTTTGGTTGCCGCGCCCGGGGCGGATCGTTCGAGCTGGTGACAGGATCGATCCTGATTGGCCATCCCGGTGACGAATATATCTGCACGCACGAACATGCCGGCGGAGATGAATGTCTGTCGTTTCATCCCGCGCCGGCGCTCGTCGAAATGGTCGGGTATCGGCGCGATATCTGGCAGTCGGTCTATGTGCCGCCGCTACCCGAGTTGATAGTCCTTGGCGAGTTGGCCCAGGCCGCCGTCGAGCGCAGGAGTGAGCTCGGCCTCGACGAAATCGGAATGCTGCTTGCGTCGCGCTTCGTCGAAATCCTCTCTGGACGGCCGCGACGACCGGCAGAAGTCCGGGCATGCGATCGCCACCGCGCGGTAGAGGCGGCGCTGTGGATCGACGCGCACGCGCATGAGCCGATCGACCTCGAGAGCACAGCCAGGGAGTTCGGGCTCAGCTCGTTTCATTTCCTGCGGCTGTTCGCAAAGGTCTTGGGCGTGACCCCGCACCAGTACCTGATTCGCTCGCGGCTGCGCCGGGCCGCGCGGCTATTGGCCGACGATACAAGGTCGATCACCGAGATCGCGCTCGATGTCGGGTTCGGCGACTTGTCCAACTTTGTGCGGACATTTCATCGGGTTGCCGCGGTATCTCCGCGAAGCTTTCGGCGTGCGGCGAAAGGAGACCTCGGGATCCTCCAGAATCTGCTCCCCCGCGCGGCGGCGAAAATGACGTGAGTTTGGCCATCGCCCGCCAGCTGCGTTATTTTTCGCAGCGATGACAGCGCTTAACAGAGACGGCGTGGCGCCCCTTCGTGAAGTTCCCGAGCGGATCGAAGACCGGCTGATCGTGGCCCTCGACGTACCCAGCGTCGCCCAGGCGCGCGCGCTGGTGGCCGGGCTCGACGGGGTGGTTTCGTTCTTCAAGATCGGGTTGTGGCTGCAATACGCCAGCCGGTTTCGACCAGTTGCTCGACGAACTCGTGGCCCAGGGAAAAAACATCTTTCTCGACACCAAGATGTTCGACATCGGGGAGACCGTAAAGCAGGGCGTCGCACGCGCGGCCGAGCGCGGCGTCAGCTTTGTCACCGTCCACGGCGACGACCACATCATCAAGGCCGCCGCCGAGGGCAAAGCGGGCAGCAATTTAAAGATTTTGGTGGTGCCGGTATTGACCAGCCTCGACGCGAACGGGCTGCTCGAGCTTGGCTATTGCGGCAGCCTCCGCGAGCTGATCGTCGAGCGTGCCAGAGCGACCATGATCTGGGGCTGCGACGGGATTATCGCGGCGCCACAGGATAACCCGGACGCAATCCGCCGCGCCGCGGACGCCGAGAGTTTGCTGGTCGTAACCCCAGGGATCAGGCTGGTGGGCAGCGCGCGCGACGACCACAAGCGCTCGGGTACCCCGGCGCAGGCGATCGCGGCGGGGGCCGATTATCTGGTTGTCGGCCGCCCGATCGTCAAAAGCCCCGACCCCGCCGCCGCGGCGGCGCAAATCATCGCGGACATGCGCAACGCGTCGTGACCTCGGCAGTTGCCGCCGAATCGCCGAGCGCGGTGCGGTTGTGTTAGACGCGCATGTACCAGCCGCGGGGATGACGGGGAAGGGGAGTAATGCAATTCAGGCAATGGACGTTGTCGCTCCGGGGCGGCCGCCGGTGCGCTTAGCTGGGCGATCGCGGCGCAGGCCGGGGCGACCTTCGACAAGGTCGAGCAGGCCGGACAGGTCGTCTGCGGCGTCAATACCGGTCTCGCCGGTTTCGCGACGCCAGACAGTCCAGGGGCATTATACCGGACTCGATGTCGATATCTGCAAGGCGTTTGCCGCCGCCTGTTTGGCGATGTCAGCAAGGTCAAATAGGCGCGAGCGCGGCGGGCGATCATCAGGTTCTCGTCGGTCTTGCTGGCGAGAGAGGCCCGCCAGGAGAGCTAAGCCGCGGCGAAGCTGCGATCGTGCAATTCCATTTGCTCGGCGTAGTTTAGGCGATAGCGTTGATAGACCTGGTCATGACGTTCGATCGCGACCGGGTCGAGTTCGTTCCGTGGCGGCGGCAGCAGGCCGAAATGGCCGAAGCGGTCATGACCGCGGACGAGTAATGCCGGTAACCGGTGCGGGCCGATCGTCCGCACATGCGCAGGAATATAGCTGACACCCAATCCGATCCGGCGATGCCCGGCCCGGTTCGGCGCCGAGCGGTGGCGGGCAAGAGTGTGGTGCAGCGAGAATTCGCCGGCTCGGAGCGCCATCGCGACCCCGCCTGCCTGATCGAAGGGCTCGACAATCGCCTGGCCGCCGCCGTTGATGCTGTGCTCGAGACCGAGGGCGGCGTGACGCAGCTGCCTCGGCATGCCCCGCGACGACACGACCTCCATGCACCCGGCCTCACTGGTCGCGTCGGTCAGCGCCACCCAGGCGGTGACGTGCTGATGCGGCTCGAGCCCGAAATAGGTCGCGTCCTGGTGCCAAGCGGCAAAACTCGGGGAGCGCGCTTCCTTTATGAAAAAGGTGCTGGTGTAGACGAGAATGTCGGGGCCGATGATGCTTTCAACCGCGTCGAGGATGCGGGGATGGCGCACCAGCACGTCGACCCAAGGCATAAGAACATACCCGGCCGAGCGCCATTTTCGGTCGCCTTCGGTCAGCGGCGAGCCAAGCCAGTGCTCGAAGCGGCCGAGGCCCTCGTTGCACGCGCTCAGTTCATCGGGTGAGAGGGCCGGGAGCGGGAACAGGTAGCCGTCCCAGCGATATCGTTCTACCTGCTCCGCAGTCAGCATCGGCGCGCGCTCCTTGATTTCGCGGTAGCGTCCCCGGATCAGTGCGCCATGCCCGGGGCCCGGTCAAGCGCCCGGCTCGACCCACCGACGAAGAGACGACGGCGATGATCCGACCGCACAGGTCAGACCCCGGTGACGAGGTGCGGCCTCCGCCCGATCTTCCTGTCCCGGCCGGGCGCAGGGGAGGGCGCTCTGACTGGCTGCTGCTCGGGGGCGCCTTTTCCGCCTTCACCGTCAGCGCCGGGCTGATGCACTCCTATGCGGTCTTTCTGGTCGCCTTCATTCAGGACTTCGCGTGGAGCCGGGCCGAGACCTCGGTCGCTTACTCGGTCTCGCAGCTTGTCGCCGGCGCCAGCTCGCCGCTGGTCGGCGGGCTGGTCGATCGGCTCGGGCCGCTGCGTCTGCTTTTGCTCGGCGGCAGCCTGCTGATCTTCGGACTGCTAGGCTGCGCCTTTATGTCGGCACTATGGCAGATCATCGCCCTCTACGGGGTGGTTATGACCATCGGCGCCAACTGCTTGGGTCTGGTGGTATTTGTGCCGTTGTTGTCCCGGCGCTTCGTGCGCCGGCGCGGGATGGCGATCTCAGTTGTCCAGTCGGCCAATGGTTTCGCCAGAGCAGTCTCGGCTCCGCTGGTCCAGTTCCTGATCTCGTCGGTCGGATGGCGCCAGACCTATCTGGTCCAGGCTGGCTTCATGGCCGCGATGATGGTGCCGCTGGTGATGCTGTTTCGCCGCGCCGATACTTCCTCTGCGGTGCCGACCTTGCCCCAACCTGTCGCGTCTGCCGTTTCGGCCCCGGCGCCCTTGCCGTCGCCGAACTGGACTTTGGCCGAAGCCGTGCGCACGCCGCATTTCTGGCTGCTGTTTGCGGTCTACCTGTTCACCGGGCTCGGCAGCTTTCTGGTTTCGCTGCACCAGCTGGCCTTTGCCGTCGACCGCGGCTTCGACAAGCTCTACGCCGCCGAAGTGCTGGGGATGGGCAGTTTCCTGGCGATCGCCGGCACGATCTTCACCGGTACACTCTCCGACTATATTGGCCGCGAAGCGGCGGCGATCCTCGCATACGGTATTTCGATCATCGGCGTCGTCTGCGCCCTGTTCATCACCGGACCGTCCCAGGGCTGGCTGTTATGGCTGTTCGCCTGCTTTTTCGGGCTGACCTGGGGCGCCCGAGGACCCGCTATTACCGCCAAAACCGCCGACCTTTTCCCCGGCCGCCAGCTCGGCACCATTCTCGGCGTGATCACAATCGGCAGCGGCATCGGCTCCGCCGCCGGCTCATGGGCAGCGGGCTGGATCTTCGATCTGTCCGGCAGCTACGAGCTGGCCTTCACCCTGTCGATTGCCGCCTATGTTTGCGGCGGTGTCGCCTTCTGGGCATTACGCCGCCCGCCGGCGCGGTACATCGGACCGAAATTCAGGCGCGCGGGCGATTAGAACAAGGAGCGGTTGCCACTCCGCTGCGCCGCCATTGGCGGTTGCGCATCAGCGTCGGTCCAGCCAACCCCGCTTCGATTTGCCAATATATTTTTCCAGCATTTTTAGCTGTCTCGCTTGTTCTGGATCCAAACTTCTTCTAATTCGAAGTTTATCATACGTTTGTGTGACACTATCTTTCAGGACAATGAGTATCTCACTTAGGCTGCTTGCGGAAGTGGTGATGTTCAGGTCCGGCACTTCGGCGACATAATGCCTTTCTCCCAACAACTCTACAAAAACCGGAATTGGTTTTACGAGTTCGTAAGTTCGCAGCGAGTCAATGGTCAACTCGACCCTCGAGGTCCCCGATGTCGGCTCGGGAAGCGAAGCCGCAGGTGCGCCGGCGAGGCCGTCCGCATTCGCCGCGTCGCCAGGGCCGGCCCCATTTGCCGCGTCGGGGGCGACATCCTCGTTCATCGCGTTGGCGTCCGGCTTCTCCGGTGGTCCGCGCGTTGCCGTCATGCCTTCGACGGACAGGGCGTCCTGAACCCTGGCCCAGAGCGAACGCCGCGCACGAGTGCTGAGAAGGCGTGACGAAGCAGTTCGACCCAAGTTGACCATCGCCGTCGAGGTCAAGACCACCGTTGTGACCAGCTCTCCCGCTGTCGTGTTGAGGCCCGATGTCGTGGTGGTCGGATGCAATCCCGATGAAACCAACCTCGAAGGCGTCCACGTATTCGAACTGATGATCTTGAGGCCGTTCATCTTATGTTTCCGGTCTAGGCGAGGTCCTGATATCGGTGATCAGCGTCGATTTCATATTGTAGATCGGCTCGCCATCCGGGGTTTGGTGGCCATCCTCGCGAAACACTGCGATTACGACGGATTTGATCCGCATCGTGGTGCCGTCGGCGAGCCGATATTCGCTCCACCTTTCCTTGGCGTCGATTACTTCGATCTCGGTATTGTTTTGCGAGGAATCTTCCCGGGTTTCGCTCACTGCAGTCTCCAGCTCAGCCGCTCAGTCGCGCCACGCCGCCTGTCGATCGCCCCTGGAGGAAGATGTTCGGCCATCTTTATTGACGAAGGGTTGACGGCGCGGTTTCGTCGGCCGCCCGATCGGCCCTGTCGCGTTATGCTCGGCGTGGACCAGTCGAATACCCGCTGGCCGATATTCACAGGATTCGAACCCGCTTAACCTTCCATCAACATGGTTGTGGCGAAATCGGGGGTATCGCGTCCCACATAGCGTGGTCATGACATGTGGAACATCACGTCGAACAGTGTCCAGCGAGCGAAAGAACGGCTTGAGCTGCGCCGTGCCGAAATCGAAACGAGATATGCCGAGGAGAAGGAGGCGCTCGACGCCGAATTCGCGGTGATCGAGACGCTGGAACGCGCCGCTTCGGAGTTTATGCTCAAACTCAACCGGGAGAACGGCGCAATCCCTGTGGAGCCGACGGCGCCCACTGACCCGCCTGGTGGCGATGAACAAGACAGCAGCGCGGCGATTGTCGCAGAGGCGTCTCAGCCGGTGGCGCCGATCGATATGCCCACCGGCGGCGAACTCGGCAGCAGTCTGGAGGGGTTTGCTCCGCAGCCCTCCGCGGCGAGCGACCAAGTCGGCAGCGGCGAAATCAGCGGCAGTCTGGACATCCTCAAACCCGGATCGCGCTGGCGGCTCTACCGCGGCAATCGCGCGCCCGACCCGGAAGGGATCGACGGCGACGCTTCCTCCACCACGGGGTGAAAGCGCGGCCCCCAATCCGTCAAACCCACCGTCTTAGGGCCGTCGCCACGACAATTCCGCGGCCGTCGATCGAACCGTTACAATGGCGCGCAATTGCCTCTCTACACGCGCCTTCGGTTTTGTCCGGCCTTCGGCGCCGAAGAGTCGCGGGCTCAGGCGGCAAAGTCGATCAGCTGGCGCACCGGTGCGCCGGATTTTAGCGCGGCAAAGCCTTCGTTGATCTCGCCGAGCTTGATCCGTCCCGAAATCAGGTGGTCGAGTTTCAACCGGCCCTGGCGCCACAATGACAGCAGGCGCGGCATGTCGACCCGAAAGCGGTTGCCGCCCATCGAGGTGCCCTGGATCTTGCGGTCGCTCAGAAAATCGAAGCCGTGCAATTCGATCTTCACGCCGAACGGCACCATTCCGATGATCGTCGCAGTACCGCCCCGCCGCAGCATCTGAAACGCCTGCTCGGCCGTGGCCTTGGTGCCGATCGCCTCAAACGAATAGTGCACGCCGCCGCCAGTCATGTCACGGACCGCCTTGACCGAATCGGCATTGCTGGCGTTAAGCGTGTCGGTGGCGCCCATCTCGCGCGCCAGTTCGAGCTTCGACGCCACGGTGTCTATCGCGATGATACGCTCGGCGCCGGCAAGGGCGGCGCCGTTGACGGCCGACAGCCCGATGCCGCCGCAGCCGATCACCGCGACCGTCGCGCCGGGCTCGACCTTGGCGGCGTTGAATACAGCGCCGACCCCGGTCATCACGCCGCAGCCGACAAGGGCGGCGCGGTCGAGTGGGATGTCGTCGTCGATCTTCACGATCGCGTTCTCATGCACGAGCATCTGCTCGCCGAACGAGGACAAGTTGAACGCCTGGTTCATGTGCGCGCCCTGCCAGGTCATACGACGGGCGACTCCGGGCAGCATCTTGACCTCGGTGTTCTCGCAGAGGTTCGGATGGCCGGTCAGACATTGCGGGCAGGTGCCGCAAAACACCGAGAGGCAGGTGATGACGTGGTCGCCCGGCTTTACATAAGTCACCCCGTCGCCGACCGCCTCGACGATCGCCGAGGATTCGTGGCCGAGCACCACCGGCGTCGGGATCGGGAACAGTCCCTCGATGAAATGCAGGTCGCTGTGGCACAGCCCGGCAAAGGCCGTACGCAACAGCACCTCGCGCGGCCCCGGCTTGTTGATCGCGACCTCCTCGATGGTCAGCGGCTGGTGCGGAGCATGAAAAACGGCGGCTTTCATCGGGACCTCACGACGCAAAGTTGAGGCGCAGGCCAGGCTCGGGCCAGTCCATCTGGGCGAGCTGACCGGTGCCGGAGAGAGTGATGTAGGCGGTTTTCATGTTGGCGCCGCCAAAGCAGATGTTGGTCGGGTAGACATCGGGCATCTTGACCTGCCGTACAACCCGCCCGTCGGGAGCGATGACGGTGATGTAGCCCGTGATCAGCGTCGCCACGGCGATATTGCCCGAAGCTTCGACGGCGAGGCTGTCAAAGCGCTGGAAGCCGGGGAGCCCGCATACCAGGCGCCCGGTGTAAGGGGCAGGGAAGGGCTCCTTGCGCAGGACGCCGGGCTCGATAATGTCGAAAGCGAAGAGGCGCGAGCTCTCGGTATCGGCGACATAGACGGTCTTTTCATCCGGCGACAGGCCGACGCCGTTGGGGCTCAGCATCGGATGGACCAGCTCGACAATTTTCGTTCCGTCGGGCAGCGCGTAATAGAGCCCACCGTGGTCGCGCTGCCGGGCATAGCGCTTGCCGAGATCGGTAAAGTAAAACCCGCCCTGGCGGTCGAAAACGATGTCGTTCGGCGCCGACAATTTGTGTCCATCGCACTGGCTGTAGAGAATTTTCGTGTCGCCGGTTCGAGGATCGATGCGTTGGACGTAGCCGCCCTGATAGTCGGGTGCCGGTCCGGTCGCGAGAAAACTTCCGGGCGGATAGGTGCCGCCGCCGTTGTTGCAAACATAGAGCGCGCCGTCGGGGCCGGTGGCAACGCCGTTAGGTCCGCCCCCGGCGCTGCCCACCGGTGATTTGGCGCCGCCGGGGGCGATGCGGGTGACCGCGCGGCCGGCGATCTCGCCCAGGATGACCGAGCCGTCGGCCATCGCCACCGGGCCTTCGGGAAACCGCAAACCGCCGGCGATGACGCGTATCTCGGACATGGCTTTCCTCCCTTGGCTCTGATCGCGGATTGTGTCGTCCGGCGTCCGACGGCGTCAAGCCAGGCGGCCTTTCGCCGTTGACAGCGGCGCACGCAGACCGTTATCTGCGACCTCGGCGATGGAGTCCGCCGTAACCGCCTTCGGGCTGATAACTCCTACCGGCGTTTCAGCCTGCCAAAAGCAGGCTAGGTGCGAGGTAGGCGGGTTTGCCGGGAGGAGGGGCGATGGCCGGATTCCCCCATGGGAGCAGAATGCGCCGAAAGCGGACGGCAAGGGGATAAGCCGTGGCCGCGCGCATCCTCTACAACCTCCTCCAGGTCGCGGTCGTGATCGCCTTTGCCCCGCTGGTTGAAGGCGTCACCAATCGGCTCAAAGAGATCCTCCAGTCGAAACGTGGCCCCAGTATCTTCCAGCCCTACCGCGACCTGTGGAAGCTGTTGCACAAGGACGAGATCGTTTCCGAATACTCCTCCTGGATCTACCGCGCAGCACCTTACGTCGCGTTTACGGCACCGGTCTTCGTCGCGTTGCTGATCCCGGTGCTGACCCGGTACCCGCTGTTTTTCGCCTTCATGGGCGACATGCTGGGCGGGGGCTTTATTCTCGCCCTCGGCGGATTTTTCGGTACGTTGGCGGCGGTCGATAGCGCCAACCCCTATGGCCCGATGGGGGCGAGCCGCACCCGCATGGTCGGGGTTCTCGCGGAGCCCGTCTTCATCGTCGTGTTCCTGACCGTGTCGTTCGTCGCCGGCTCGACAATCCCTTACATTGTCCAGACCCGCTGGGTGACCCCGATCGCGAATTTCTTCGAGCCGTCGCACGTGCTCTTGATGATCGCGTTTTTGATGCTGATCATCGCCGAGGACGGCCGCCTGCCGGTCGACAGCCCGTCGGGGCAGTTTGAGCTGGCGATGATCGACCGCTCGAAATCGCTCGAGTTTTCGGGGCGCGGCGCGGCACTCATGAAATGGGCGGGAGCGATGAAGCTGTTCGTCCTGATCTGCATTTTTCTTAATGTGCTGGTGACCCCTTGGGGGTTGGCCCAAAGCATGGCGCCGGGCCCGGTGTTGCTGGCGATCCCGCTGGTTCTCTTGAAGGTCTTCGGGTTCGTCCTGGTCCTCGTCTACATCGAATCCTCGTTGGCGAAATTGCGGCTGTTCCGCATTACCGAATTCATCGGCGCCGCCTTTGTGACCGCGGTGGTGGCAATGATCACCCGCATCTTTGAGATCTAGCGGAGCGCTCGCAATGATGATCAGCGGTGCCTCTCAGCCATTATTGTTCGCGCTCGATGCACTGACCGGCGCGCTGTTTTTGCTGACTGCGCTAGGGGTGGTGGCAACACGTCAAGTATTGGCCTCGCTGCAGCTGTTCATCACGCAATCGCTGCTGCTGACGAGCTCTGCCATCATTCTCGGCATCGCCACCGACTCCTATCATCTCTTGGCGGTCGCGGCGATCACGATAGGGACCAAAACGCTGTTGATCCCATGGCTGTTGCGGCGCACGGTCAGCGCCGAGGTCTATCGCACCCGCGAGATCGAGCGCGTGCTCAATATCCCGAGCTCGCTGTTGATCGCCGCAGGGCTCGTCCTGCTCGCCTACGCCATCACCGATCCGATTCTCAGTGCGGTCGAGGTCCCGTTCGGACGAATCAATCTGCCGCTGGGGCTGGCGGCGATATTCCTCGGCGCCTTTACGATTGCGGTGCGGCGTGAGGCGGTACCGCAGTTGCTCGGCCTGCTGGCGGTCGAAAACGGCGTCTTTTTCGCCGGCGTAGCGATTGTGCCAAACTTGCCGGTCATCGCAGAATTGGCCGCCGCCGTTGACGTGCCGGTCTTCACCCTCGTTATCGGCCTTTTGACCCGGCGCATCCATCTGCGGCTTGGCACGACTGCGGTCGGCGCCCTTGCCGCGTTGCGGGAATATTAGCGATGGAACTCGCCGCCATCCTAATTTTTCCGCTGATTGCCAGCGGCGTGACGCTGTCGCCCATAGGCCGGCGCATCGGCGCCCCGGTGACGCTCGCCACCACCGCCATCGTCCTGGCGCTCACCATCGCCATTGCGGTGTCTGCGACGCGAAGCGGCCGGTCCAACGCGGTGGGGGAATGGCTGACTTGTGACGGACTCAGCGCGCTGGTGCTGGTGCTGGTCGCGTTTGTCGGGTTTACCGCGTCACTGTTTTCGTGGGGCTATATCGCGCATCGCACCAAGGGGGATCTCAGCGGGCGAAAGGTCCGGCTGTATTACTGCCTCTACAACCTGTTCATCCCGTCGATGCTGGCGGTGCCGATCCTGGCGAACGTCGCATTGATGTGGGTTGCAGTAGAGTTGACGACGTTGCTCTCGGCCTTTCTGGTCGGCTTCGAGGACACCCCGGAGGCGTTGGAAGCGGCCTGGAAATACGTCTTGCTGACGACGCTCGGCGCCGTATTCGCGCTGCTCGGGTTCCTCATTCTCTATTGGGGGACACGGATCGCCGGTTTCGAACCCTTTACCTGGGTCGGGTTAATTGCCGCGGCGCCGCATATGTCGCCGGCATTGTTGTGGCCCGCCTTTCTGCTGATCCTGGTCGGGTTCGGCACTAAAGTCGGCCTCGTACCAATGCATACCTGGCTGCCGGATGCTCACAGCCAGGCTCCGGCACCGATCTGCGCGCTGCTGTCCGGGGTTGAAACGACGACTGCGCTCTATGTGATCCTCCGTCTGTTCCCGGTGATCTCAGGGGCGCCGGGGCTCGATGCGCGGCCGTGGTTTGTCGGGTTCGGCCTGTTTTCGGTCGCCATCGCCACCTTACTCTTGATCGTTGCCCGCGATTTCAAACGCTTATTCGCGTTTTCGACGGTCGAGCATATGGGCATCATCCTGGTTGCCGCCGGACTCGGCGGCGCTGACGCCCATCTCGGCGCCGTCTTTCAGATGACGGCGCACGCGATCGCCAAATCCTTCTGCTTCTTTGCCTCCGGCATCACGGTGCTGGCGATGGGCACGCAAGAGATTGCCTCTGTCCGCAATCTGGTCCGTTACTCGCCGCTTGCCGCCTTGGCGCTCGCCGCCGGCGGTTTCGCGATTGCCGGGGCGCCGCCTTTCGCGATCTTTGTCAGCGAATTCTTGATTTTGAAAGGCGGCCTCGCCAACGGTCAGTATATCGCGGTCGGATTACTTGCAGTGTTCGTCGTCATCGCGTTCTGCGCGGTTATGTTCCATGTAAACCGCATGGCCTTCGGCGGCAGCGGCGAGCGGCCACCGGTTCGGGCGCTTCCGCTATCGTGCAAAACAACGATCGCGATCGCCGCCATCCCGCTCGTCGTGGTCGGCGTGTATGTGCCGGCGCCGCTCTATGCGCTGCTGGCGGCTGCGGCATCGGCAATGGGCGGGTAGAGGCTCGGTATCATGGTTGCGCTCGATCCGGATATTGCGCCCGCGGGCGAACCAGCGAGCCTTGCCGCACGCTGCGCCGCAAAGTGGCCCGGACGAGTCAAACCCGCGCTCGATCGAGCCGGCAGGATCTGTCGCATCGAATGCCGCCCCGAGGCCTTACGCGAGGTCTGCGAATGGCTGATGAGCGGCCTCGGCTTCAGCTTTGCGACCTTGGTCGCCGAAGAGCAGCCGGCTTGGCTCTTCACCTACATATATTATAAAAATGCCGACCATCCTTGGGTTCACGTCGAGGTCCCGATCGACGGACGGATCCAGGCGGTGCCGTCGATCAGCGGATTAACCCATGGTCCCTCGGTCGATTGGCACGAACGTGAGGTCGAGGATTTGTTCGGGGTGAGCTTCGCGGGCCATCCGCGGCTCGGCGATTTCGTATTGCACGAGGACTGGCCCGACGGCGTCAACCCGATGCGACATGATTTCGATGCCGCGCGGCCGCCCGTTACGCGCGCTGCCGGGCCGAGATGGGAGCCGGCGACCGTCGTTACCGCACCGGGCGCTTTCGCCATGCCGATCGGCCCGGTGTCTTCAGATTTCGCCGAATCGGCGCACTTCCTGCTGGAAACCGTCGGCGAGGACGTGATCCGGACGATCCCGCGGTTTTTCTACAAGTATCGCGGCGTCGAAAAGATCGCCGAGGGCCAACCGATCGACCGCGCGTTGCTGCTTGCCGAGCGCTTCTCCGGGATCGCGGCCTTTGCCCACGGCCTCGCCTTTTGCCAGGCCGTTGAATCCATCAGTACAATCGAGGTGCCGCCGCGGGCGCGGGCATTGCGCACGGTTTTTGCCGAACTGGAAAGGCTGCGCCACCACGCGGCGGTGATTACCGGCATCTGCAATTCGACCGCACTCGCTGTTGCGGCCGCCCAGGCGGCATTGATCGAAGAGGACCTGTTGCGCCTCAGCTGCACGGTGGCCCGCCATCGCTATCTCTTCGGGCTGATCAAGCCGGGCGGTCTCGCCTGCGATTTGTCGGTCGAGCAATGCCGGCACCTGGCTGCGGCGATTCCGCCGGTCATCCGCCGGATGCACAATCTTCACCGGCTGCTGCGCTATTCGAGCAGCTTTCTCGACCGGCTCGAGGAAGTCGGCATGGTCACTGCCGATCAGGCGGTTTCCTATGGGCTCGTCGGGCCGATCGCGCGCGCTTCCGGCTTGCCCGGGGACATCCGCAAGCTGTTTCCCTATGCCGACTACGATGGGGCCGAATTCGACGTTCCGGTGGAAAGCCAAGGCGACGGCTATGCCCGCCTGCGGGTCTTCTTCCGCGAAGCCGAGCAATCGGCGGCGATCATCCGGCAAACCGTGCTGACGCTGCCCGACGGGCCGGTCTCGGCCGATCCCTTTGCCTGGCGCGAGGGAGTGGCGCTGGTTGCGGTCGAAGCCCCGCAAGGCGCCGCTTTCCACTGGCTGCGCCTCGACGAGAAAGGAATGGTCGCCCGCTATCGCGTCACTCCACCCGCCTTTCCGAACTGGCACGGCTTTCATCTCGCGGCTGAGAATTTTGCATTCCAGGACTTCCCGATCATCCTCGCGAGCTTCGGGCTGTCGAACGCCGAGTGCGACCGGTAGGAGCGCGCGATGGCAAATTGGGTGCTGCAGGGCCTGCGTGCCGGGGTGCGCAGCAACTCATATCCGGCGCGGCATGACGGGTCGCCGGGAGTATCGCCGGGGCGTCCGCTGGGTGGAAAGTTGGAGACCGCCGAAGATGCGGCAAGTCTTGTCGCGCTCTGCCCGACCGGCGCGATTGCAGCGGAAAATGGCGGAGTCGCGATCGACCAGGGCAAGTGTGTGCATTGCTACCGCTGCCATGCCGGTAACGACGCTCCCGCTGCCGGCTGGGAACCCGGTTACGAATGGGCCGCCTACGCCGCCGGCCTCGCCCAGGCGAAGGAAAAATTTGGGCGCGCTTTCCGCCGTTCGCTGCATATCCGGTTTGTCGATGCCGGGGCCTGCGGCGCCTGCATGAGCGAGGCGAGGCAGCTCAATAATCCTTACTACAACATGCACCGGCTCGGCTTTTTCATCACGCCGACGCCGCGCAACGCCGATGTGCTGCTGGTAGCGGGCCCGGTCTCGGATGCGATGCGGACCCCGCTGCTGCAGACCTGGCAGGCGATGCCGACGCCAAAGCGGGTGGTGGCGATCGGCGCCTGCGCGATCTCGGGCGGCGTCTTCGGCCCGAGCTTTGCCGCCGCCGGCGGCGTGGCCGAAGTGATACCGGTCGACGTCATCGTTCCCGGCTGCCCCCCGCCGCCATTGGCAATCCTGCACGCGCTCCTCGTTGTAGTCGAAAGAAAGCCGCCGGCAGCTCCGACTTCAAGCCAAGCCGCCCGGTTATGACCCCCGCCGCTGCGCTCCTCGCCTTCTTTCTGGTCTGCGCCGCGGGGGTTGTCGGCGCGCTGGTCGTGCGCCCTCGCTGGAGCCCAGTGGTGCTCGCGGCATTCGGTTCTCTGGCGGCGCTCGCTGTTCTGGTCGCCGGCGCTTTGCTGCTCGTCGGTGATGGGGACTTCCGCCTCGACTTATGGCCACTGTTGTCGCTGGGCAGGCTGAGCCTGCATGCCGATCACCTTTCAGGATTGTTTCTGTTTGTCGCCGGCTTGGTTTTTCTGCCGGTGTCGATTTTTTCGGCGGTCTATTTGCCGAAATACAGCGTCCAATACAGCCTGCGATATTTCAGCATTCTCTATTATGCGCTTCTTTCCGGTGTTGTGCTCGTTCTGATCGCCGGCGACGTCATCTCGTTCCTCGCCGCCTGGGAGGCGATGTCGATTGCCAGCTATCTGTTGGTCAATTTCGAGCATGAACAGGACGAAAGCTCGCAAGCGGCTTACGTGATGTTGGCGATGAGCGAGGCCGGAACGATCGCGGTCATGATCGCCTTCATGCTGATCGCCGGTGCCGCTGGGACCCTCGATTTCGCCGCGATCGCCGCCGCATCCCCCACGGTTGGCGCGGGGCTTGGCTGGGCGATCTTTCTGCTTTCGTTTTTCGGCTTTGCGGTTAAAGCCGGCCTAGTGCCGGTCGGCGGCTGGAAGCCGCTAGCCGATTCAGCGGCGCCGACCAACGTCGCGGCATTGTCGTCGGCGGTGGTCGTCAATCTCGGCATTTACGGCATCGTCCGCGTCAATCTCGACCTGTTGCCGGCGACCGGCGCCGCCCCGGGCCTTATTGTACTGGTCATCGGCGGCCTGTCCGCGCTGATCGGCATCCTTTATGCGACGATCCAATCGGAGATGAAGCGGCTGCTCGCCCACAGCACGATCGAAAACATGGGGATCGTCGCGGCCGGGATCGGCGCCGCAATGACCTTTATCGCGACCGGCCACCACACCGTCGCGGCCATCGCGCTGGTCGCGGCGTTCTATCACCTCGCCAATCACTCGGTGTACAAGGCGCTGCTGTTTGTCGGCACCGGCGCGGTCGAGGCTGGCGCCGGGACGCGCGATCTCGACCGGCTCGGCGGCATCCTGCGCCGGATGCCATGGACGAGCGCCCTCTTTTTGATCGGCGTTCTGGCGATCTCTGCGTTGCCGCCGCTTAACGGCTTTGTCAGCGAATGGCTGACCCTGCAGACGATTCTGCGGGCGGCCTTGCTTTCCTCGACCGGGATCAAGATCGTGTTTGCGCTCGCCGGCGCCCTGCTGGCGCTGACCGCCGGTCTCGCTGCGACCTGTTTCGCCAAGGTCTTCGCAATGGGGTTTCTCGGCATGCCGCGCTCGATGGGTGCGGCCGAGGCTACCGACGCACCCATTGGCGCGAGGGTTCCGCTCGGCCTGCTCGCGGCGTTCTGCATCGCCCTGGGGCTGTTGCCGACTTATGTCATTCCGGCGCTCGACCGGGCGGTGACGCCGCTCGCCCATGAAAGCGCCGTTGCAGCACTGGTACCGCCGTTCTTCGGCCCGCCGCAGGCGCAACAGGCCTTGCCGCCGGCATTCCTTGCCGAATTCCATGATCTCGGCGCGCAAGTCGGCCGAGGGCTGGCGCCGGGCAGAGGGCTCGTCGTGCTGCATCGCGGCGAAGCCAGCAACCCGGTCGTCTTCGCGATGTCGACGTCCTACATGGTGTTAGCGCTCGCCGTCATTCTCGTTCTGGTTTTCGCCTTGTTCCAGGCCCTTACCCGAGGCCGGGCGCTGGCGCGCGGGGCGGTGTGGGCCGGGGGGCTGCGCCGGCTCACGCCCGAGATCACGTATACCGCAACCGGTTTTTCCAACCCGGTGCGGGTCATTTTTCAAGCGATCGTCGCCCCATCGACACCAGAGGACAGCACCGAAGCCGTCGCCCAGCATTTCCGTACGGCGATCCGGCGCGAACTTTCCGAGACCCACATAGTCGACCGCTTTGTGCTCGAACCCCCGGTCCGCATCCTGGGGACGCTCGCATCGACGGTGCGCAAGATGCATGTCGGGCATGTCAACGCCTACGCCGCCTATGTCTTGGTGGCGATGCTGATCGTTCTAGCCCTCGGTACAGGCCTGCGCTAAGACGCCCTCCTCGGTCAATCGCCATCTCCCGGTTACACGGGAATCTGCCGGCGCGGGCCCTCGGGCGCCCGCTCGGAGATTGACACCTCGCAGCCTCGGGGCGATCATTCTCGTCGGAAACCGAGCCTCCGAAAGACTGGCCATGGGGTTGACTGCGAGACACCGGCAGGACCCGCCGCACCGGCAGGGGTTGGGCGCGGCCCGTCCCGCGAGGCAGTTTGGCTCGGCCCGAATTTTGCGGGCGTATGTTTGGGGGAAGGTTAGTGTCGCATGCCGCGGCGCCGACCGGATCAAGTGGTACGGAGAGGACGGGAGAACATAGGAGATCGCGATGCCGTTCGATGGTAGGTATTTCCCTGCGCCGACCCCATACGATACTGGGCTCTTCCCGATCTGGAGCCGCCACGGCTGCCGACTATGGTTCGGAGCGCGGCTGCGCCGCAGAAAAACCGCCACGCCAAGCGCGTTACTGGCGCCCTCGCCGAACGAACGCGAGCTCGCCGTCGCCGATTTATTGCGCGATGCCAAAGAACTGATCAACGGCCCGAAAGATTGGACGCGACGCACTTATCGGTCGTACGGCGGGCAGCGCTGCGCGGTCGGCGCGCTGCGGGCTGCCGCCAAGCAGCTGAACGACCCCACCATCGCCTGGTCAGCGCATGCGCTGTTGATCGATGTCGCGAGATCGCGCGGCTTCACCAATGTCGAGACGATGAACGACCGATCGTCCCACGCCGCCGTCCTCGCCGCCTTCGACCAGGCAATCCGGGCGGCAGAGCGTACCGCCTCTCCCAGATAGCCGGCTCGCGGTCGAGGGGGCTGCGGCGGCGCCTCCCTCGGTCCTCCAGGCCGATTGATTGACGGGGAGACCGATGCGCTGGGTCTACCTGGCAACATTCGCACTATGGGCGGCGTGCGGGGCGGCTGCGGCGCAGGACAACGTCGCCGAGGAGAAAGCGCATCGGGCGGCGCTATTGGCGCAATTGCCACATGATGCGGCGCAGCGTGTCTTCGGCCTCCAGGTGACGCCGGCGCCGGGGCGGCCCGAGGCGATCGGCGCCTATGAGCGAGGCTGCCTCGAAGGCGGGGTCGAGCTTCCCGCCGACGGGCCGAACTGGCAGGTCATGCGCCCTTCACGCGATCGCGCCTGGGGGCATCCGGCGCTGATCGCGTTTATCGAGCGGCTCGCCGCGAAATTGCCGGCCGGGGCCGGATGGCCGGGGCTACTGATCGGCGATATCGCTCAGCCGCGCGGCGGGCCGATGCTGACCGGGCACGGCTCGCATCAGATCGGGCTCGACGCCGATATCTGGCTGACGCCGATGCCGAGCCGACGGCTCAGCACGGCCGAACGCGACGAGATGTCCGCGACCGATGTCGTCGCAGCCGATGGCGAGCATGTCGACCCCGCGGTGTGGAACCCGACCTATCGACGCCTCTACGAGGCGGTAGCGCGCGAGCCTGACGTGGCGCGGATTTTCGTCAACCCGGCGATCAAACGCGAATTGTGCCATGAGGCCGGGACGGATCGTGCCTGGCTGACCAAAATTCGGCCTTGGTGGGGCCATGATTATCATTTCCACATGCGCCTGTTATGCCCGCCGGGTCAGAACCGAATGCCACGATCAGGCGCCGCCGCCGCCCGGCGATGGCTGCGGCAAGGAGCTGGCCTGGTGGTTCACGCCCGAGGCTCGCCATCCGCCGCCTTCGCACGCCAAACCGCTGCTGGTCGGCGAATTGCCGCACGCATGTGCAGCGCTCGCCGCGACGCCTGGAAAATCTGCCGCACGGCAAGGGGCGCGGTAAAGCGCCTCGCTCCGTCGGCAGCCGGACAGCGTTATGTTGCACTCGCTCGGCAAATATCAGGGAGGATGTGGTGAAAGCGATCAGGATGTTGGTTCTCCTCGCCGGGTTTGTCTTCGCCGCGAGCGCCGTTTCGGCGCAGACTGGGCAACTCGAAGTCGATAACGCCTGGGCGCGGGCGACGCCGGGAAAATCGGCGACCGGGGCCGCCTATGTGACAATCAAATCGCCGACCGCGGACAAACTCGTCGCTGCTTCAACGCCGGTCGCCAAAGAGGCGCAACTGCACACGATGGAGATGTCCGGCATGGTCATGAAGATGCGGCCGATCGCCAGCATCGACATTCCCGCCGGTCAGGCGGTGACCTTGGCGCCGGGCGGTATGCACATCATGCTGATGGGTCTGGCGAAGCCGCTCAAGACGGGTCAAACCTTCCCGCTGACCTTGACCTTTGATAAGGCTGGCTCGCGGACCGTGAATGTCGCGGTCGAGAAGATCGGCGCGATGGGACCAGCCCCGGCCCCGCAGCACTGAGGGAGGAGTGACCATGGCCAGCAATTCCGCGGGCGGGGCGGCCGGGAAACCCACGTCGGGCTTGTCGCCCCGTCTGCTTCTGGTGGCGGCGCTGCTAGCCGCATTCATCATCCTCGGATCGGCGGCCTTCCTTGCCGTGGAATTGCACGACAACGGAAGAGGCGTCGCCGGCAGCGTGCTCGGCAGCGCGATCGGCGGCCCCTTCACCCTCGTCGATCAAAATGGCAAGACGGTCACCAACACCGCACTCGAGGGGAAATGGCTGCTGGTCTATTTCGGCTATACCCACTGTCCCGATGCCTGCCCGACCACGCTCAACAACATTGCCCTTGCCCTCCAGGATCTCGGGGCCCAGCGGGACGAGGTGCGCCCGGTGTTCATCACGATCGACCCCGAGCGGGATACGCCGCAGGTGATGAAGGATTATGTCACCGCCTTCGACGCGCCGATCCTGGCATTGACCGGGACCGCGGCCGAGGTCGCCCAGGCGGCCAAGAACTATCGGGTCTATTACGCCAAGCACCCCGAAGCCGGCGGCGATTATTCGATGGATCACAGCTCGGTCGTCTACGTGATGGACCCAAAAGGCCGCTTCACCGCCTCGTTCACCGGCGAAGACCCGCCCGCCCAAATCGCCGAACGGCTGAAAAAACTGCTCACTTAAGGACCACGGAAGCAGGCTGCGCCCGCGTCTCAATAGTAGCGCGGGATCGGACCGTTATGCGGCGTCGCGCGATCGCTGAGATCGAGCATCACCTCATCGACATAGCACCAGCCCCAGCCGTCCGGCGGGTCATAGCCTTCGATGATCGGGTGGCGCGTCGCGTGAAAATGCTTGGTGGCGTGGCGGTTCGGCGAGTTGTCGCAACACCCGACATGGCCGCAGGTCCGGCACAGCCGCAGATGGAGCCATTCGCGAACCGATCTTCAGACACTCCTCGCAGCCGAGCGCGCTCGGCGTCACGTCGCGAATGGCGTCGGCATGGCTGCATTCGTCGGACATCAGTCGTCTCCCGATATTGGCGGGAAGCGCGGCTTTGTCGCCGGCCTCCGCGAGAAAGGCGTGCAGTGCCGCCACCACCTGCGCGCCCTCGCCGACCGCGGCGGCGACGCGCTTGACCGATCCCGCGCGCACGTCGCCGATCGCGAATACGCCGGGCAGGCTGGTTTCGAGCGGGCCTCAGGATGTTGCCGCCGGTGCGCACAAAGCCCTTGTCGTCGAGCGTCACGCCGGAGCCGGACAGCCAGTCGGTATTCGGGTCCGCGCCGATGAACAGGAACAGGTGGCGGATCGCGCGCCTGACCTCTTCATCGCGACTCGGCGCGAGCGGCAGCGGATCGCTTCGCAGAACCCCGTCCTGCCCTTCGAGCGCGGTCGACCGTCGTCTCGGTCAACACCTCGACGTTCGGCCGTCGCGGCGATGCGGTCGACCAGATAGCGCGACATGCTCGCATCGAGACTGGGGCCGCGGACGATCAGCCAGACCTTGGCGACCTGGCTGGACAGATACACCACCGCCTGGCCGGCGGAATTGCCGGCGCCGACCAGCGCCACCTCCTGGCCGGCGCACAGCCGTCCCTCCAGCGGCGACGCCCAATAGTGGACGCATGAGCCCTCGAACGACGGCGAGATTTTCGACATCGAGCCGGCGATAGCGCGCGCCGCTGGCGATGACGACGGCGCGGGCGCGAACCCGCTCGCCGTTGGCCAGAGTGAGTCAGAAAGCGGCCGACCGGTCCGAGTCGGTCGTGGCCCTGCAAGCTCCCGACCTCGTCCGGGATCGCCATTTCGACGCCGAACTTTTGCGCCTGGTTATAGGCGCGCGCCATCAGCGCCATGCCGGTGATGCCGGTCGGAAAGCCCAGATAGTTCTCGATGCGCGCCGACGCGCCGGCCTGGCCGCCAAACGCGCGACAATCCAGCACCAGCACCGACAGCCCCTCGGATCCCGCATAAACCGCGGCCGCAAGACCCGCCGGCCCGGCGCCGACGATGACCACGTCATAGATCTTGTCCGGGTCGATCGACTCTGACGAGCCCGATGCAGCGGGCGAGTTCGACGTCGCTCGGGATTGCGCAGCAGCCGTCCGTTGGGACACAGAACGATCGGCAATTCGCGAGGCGTCGATGTGAAAGCGCTCGATCAAGGTTTGCGCGCACGGATCGGCCTTTGGATCGAACCGCTGATGCGGATGCCCGTTGCGGGTCAGGAAGCCTTCGAGGCGCAGAACATCGCCGTTGTCGGCGCTGCCGACGATGATCGGGCCGCCGGCGCCGGTCTCGAGCAGGCCGACGCGGCGCAGGATCAGGGCGCGCATGATCCGCTCGCCGAGTTCGGCCTCTTCGACCAGCAGATCGCGCAGCCGTCGCGGCGGAATGACGAGCGCCTCGACGGCTTCCGTGGCAATCGGCGTCGACCAGGGACGGGCGGCCGGATAGCTGCGCCAGCTCGCCCATGAACGAGCCCGGACCGTGGGTCACGATCAGCTCGGACTGCCCATGCGTGCCGCGCTGCGTGACATCGACCCGGCCTGTCAGGATGACGAAAGCGCCTGGCGCGACCTCGCCGGTCGCAACCATGCGCTGCGCCCGCCGCATAGGATCTGCGCTCGCCAAACCGCGCCAGCCGCTCGATCTCCGCCGGCTCCAGCACCGGAAACATCTGCTCGCGCCGGGCTTCGATCAGCGGATGGACAGACTGCGGCATGGCTTTCCTCAAAGGCAGGCTGGTATCGGGCGGAGCTCGCCGCCCAACCCCGATCGATCATCGTGACTTGAGACATATAGGTGCTTTCCCACGGCTCGGGGTCATAACATCACATCGAGCCTCTCCCTCAGTTGGGCGTGCTCCTCCTCGCTGATCCCAGCCATCCGCGCCAAGGTTCGATCGATCAAATCCTGCCAATTCTGAGACTCCGGGCACAGTTTAGAGCGGGCCGAGCGTAGAATCTCGCCGCGCACCCTTTCGCTCTCGATGATTCGGTCGACAATAGCCTCGATAATGGCGGGAATCGCAGCGTCAAAGGGCGCTTGGTCGATCAGGCCGCCCATATAATGCTCTAGTCTATTGATGTCTCCTTTGTGAATTATTTGCTGGCCTTCCGTTATTATCGGTTCGCTTCTCTCGGATGCCGACCTATCAAAATTTGGACAGGGCAGGTTATAGAGTTGATAATGGCTCACTGCGGCATTTGTGCTCCCCAGCCTAAAATACCAATCGGCAAGATCCGAGTTTAACAGCGCAGCAATAAACTTTAGTGGCAGCTTAGCCTTATGATTTGGGACGTAGTTTATCTTGTGATTACAAAACTCCCCGCTCGGTACCAGTGACGCGATCACGCGCCGGAAGTTGTTTTGGGGACTGCTTTCTTGAACAGCGACCCGTTCGTACCGGAAATGGAATGCTTTGGAGTCCTGGGAAGCGTCCGCTAAGAATTTCTCTTTATTCAAGAACAAGTCTTCGCCTTGCGACGCGGGGCGGGTGACGTACAAGCAGATATTGGCGCCTCGAACGACGAGTTGCCCCTCGCTAGGTCCGCACAGATTGCCCGCTTGCCGTTGATTGGTCTCGTTTACCTCGCCCTGGGAGAATTCGACATATTCCCGAAGGCGCACCAGCCGACCGGTGTCCATGATGCGGGTGGCGAGATCCCAATCGGCCTGCGCGCAGCTAACGATAGTCAAATTGCTGGGATCGTACAACGGAATCTCTGCGGCAGTGAGAGTGAGCACCGGCGAGGATGGCTCGATTTTGTTTGCGGAATGTATCCGCGAGTTAAAAGCGTCAGACCGGTTAATGGAATCACGAGCTTTTTTGAAATGTATGACACAAGTAGAAAGCTTAGCATCGCGAAATATACGTTTATGCGGATTATCCTTTTGCGGGAAGACGTCTATCTTGGTAAATGCACCTTGTTCGACCAACATTCGTCGAACAAGAGCCGAAATGTCATCGCCCAGGACCGCCATCGGTACTATGACCCCGAGCCGTCCGCCGTCCCGCAGCAACTCGACGAAACGGCAAATGAACAGCTTATACAGGTTGTTTTTACCTCGCCGTGACGGCGTATAAGTCGGGCGCGACGAGAGAAACGCCCTCAGCTTTGAAAGGTCGCGCCTCAGCTCCTTTTCGGAAAGCACATCGTAAGGCGGATTGCCGATCACGGCGTCAAATCCGCGTTCGGCACCGTCGGGCTCGAAGATGTCAGGAAATTCTAGTTCCCAGTGGAAGCAATCAAACCCTGATTGGTGGACACTCGAAATGGCGCCTGACAATTCTGCTGCATCTATAAACCGCCGCACTCCCGAGCGATTCCCTAGTCGGTGCACAGCGGCGTCGTAAAGCTCCGGGGTCACTCGGTGCGTTCCTGAGTAGAAAAAGAATGAGGACCACAGATCCGCGACCGTCCGGAAGCCATCTAGGAACGGTCGAAAATGAGTTCGGAGCAGACGATCTTTCTCCTTTACCTGAGCTGCTGTGTCAGAGGGCATTTGCTGAATATCGAGCAACGCTCGAGTGATTACGGGAAGCCGTTCCCGAAACTCTGCACCAAAGCGGTTCTCGATAATCGGGGGCGCATCGGGTAACGAGCCAAGCTCTGCTAAGCGAGCGCCAATGAGGCTGTTGCCCGGAAGTAAGTGGAGATCGAGGAAGCTCAACGGGTGGCCGACCGAGACTGTATCGAGCCACAGGGCCAGCTTCGCGAGCTCAACCGCCATTGGGTTAAGATCGACTCCGAAAACGCAAGCTTCGACGACCCGCCGCCTCCAGTAAGTAAGGCTCGATTCGTCGCTTGAGGCGCTAGACAGCTCCGGATCGCCGGTGTTCGGGTTAGTAGCGATTTCTTCGGCGAGGTATTGGCAGGTGCGTACCAGAAAGTGACCCGACCCCATCGCCGGGTCAAGGACGCGCAGCTTTAGGACACGGTTGCCGAAATCATTCCGCAGCGTGTCCAGCTTTTCTGAAATAGCAGGTCTTTGATCCCGCGTTGCGGCCTCAAATTCAATCTCGGCCTCTCGGATCTCTTGGTCGAGCTTCCCGGATATCTCTCCGCATAACGGGGAGAGCGTATTTTCGACGATATAGGAGACGATATGGTCCGGGGTGTAATAACTTCCGTAGCTGCGTCGCTCTCCCTTGTCTGTCGCCAAGTATACGCTGCCTTTCGAGTGATATCCGGTGGTCAACTCGTACCCCTGCGGGACCGGGGTACCCGCTGGTCGGACTAGTTCCGATTTGCCCTCGGCGCCCCTCTCGCGAATGACTACCATGTTGTCGGTTGCGTAATTGGGGACGAGTTCGAGTAGTCCCTCGTAAACCCCGCCCAGCTGTTGTACCGCCAGGTCGCGGTAATCGAACTCGGAACAAGCCCTGATTTCGGATGAGTAGGGTCTGGCGCTCGTCCCAGGAGATCAACAACTCTGGCGATATGCCAATCTGGAACCCTTTTATTTGCTAAAAACAAATTCTTGTCGGGATCGAACAGTCCGCCGTCATAAGCGGGAACCCCGTATGTGCCGTGTCCCCGGTCAATCAAATCGAACAGATCAGAAAGGTCCCCCCAAAGAGCAAATTCGTCTGACGAGAAATCTTCTTCCAAATGGTGAAACGCGGCATCCAACCGAGCTGCGATCTCATCCCTACGTCTCGCCAAAGAACGATTTCGCGTATAGACACGGTTTGTTCCGTAAGGCAACAAGCCTCGATCCTCGGCAAACATTACGAACAGCAAGCGATAAAGCAAAATCAGGCTCTGCTCTTTGCAAAGACTGAGGTCGATGTCTGGACTTAGGTTGTTCTCTGGAGCTGATAAAAACCCTTCGATGCAGATACGCAGCGCTTCGAATACGCGATCTTTTAGATTTTCGCCGATGCCGACGGCGTACTCGGCGCTGCCCTGTACCGCCCTAACGACGAGCGGCTGAGCGACAGCCTCAGTCAAAAAACCAGCGGGATCAAAAAACAAGACAAAGCGCCTAAGGTCATCGAACTCTTTGCCGTCGATTGTCAGTTGTCTTTGTTCGGCAAGTCTGTCGAGGAGCTCCAGTAAGTCTACTTCAAGATAGGTCTTGAAGCGTGGTTTGCCGACCCCAAGCTCGCGCGGCACGAGTTGCCATAACTTCCCATTTGTCAAAATCCCGAAGTCCAGCCGACTCCGGTCAAGATACCACTCGATTTGTTCAGGCGGGTATTCCCTCTTACTACCGAATTGAGTAGGCCGGTCAAGGCTCACGTGCCACGCCTTTGCATCGGCCACTACGGTTGCGTGCCGCCAGAAAGCGGGCGCGTTGTGACCGTCCGCAAGCGCGGCATCCAACGCCTGATCAGCCGTAAACAGTGCGTAATCTGGCTCGCGCCCCTGGAGAAACGTCTGATATTTGAGTTTCCAACCTAAGAGCTGGAAAACTGGCTGTATAAACGCCTGCTCCAAGCTCGCCTCGATTCCGTAACGATCGACGCGCGTCTTCTGTGTCTTCCACAAGTCTAAAAGCCCGCTGGCAATTCTCGCTAGAGTGGGTCCCACGGCCTGCCATTCCGGCTCTAACGGCAGGCGGTGCTCGAACCAATGGTTCGCGAGAAATTCACTATTCCGAAGCGCCGAGTACGGTAGCGGCAGTTGCCTAGGATCGGGGCCTGGCATCCGAGACGGGGCCATAAGCGGTTCGCCAAAAATGATCTGCGAGCTTCTTAGCAGCGGTTTTGCGGTCTATCCAGGGCCGTCAATCTACCGCCCCTTTAGCGATGCCCATCAGCGAACAGCTAAAGTCAATTGATGAGCAGCCTTACCGACGAGGTTATGCACCAGCGGACGTTTGCGATCATTTCGCATCCGGACGCCGGCAAGACTACCTCGACCAGGTAATTGCTGCTGTTTCGGAGCCATCCGGCTAGCGAGTGAGGGGAGGTTCGCGGCGGCGGGTGCGCTCGGACTGGATGCCGTCGGGCGTGATCGCGGCATCTCGGCGCTCCTCGACAGGTAAAGTTGATCCTGAAATTGCCTTGTTGAACTGCCATACTTCCATTCTAGACCGCTGCAGGACGGGGCCAGACGGATGAAAAAGGCATCACAAAAAGGGACAGCCGCAACCAAACGACGAGACTTTGCTGCAGATTTGCTGCGGATGTAGCAAAAGGGAATTAGCGAGACAATGTGTGATTGTATCTGGGGACAGCCTGGATCGAACCTGAGAAATCGCCTCTGTACTTTGTGATACCGGCGACGGCCGGTATCCGCAGCGGGGCAGCTCCCGGCCTTCGCCGGAACGACCAGAATGCAGGCACACGGCCGGTTCCTGCCACTGGCGGTTGGCAAAGAGCGGTGCAGCCATCATATCCAGCGCCAGTGACGGGTCGGCGGGATTGCTGGCGAGCGACCGCCGGGGCCGGGAACAGCTGAAGCGGATTGATGAGTATTCTTACCGACGAGATTGCGCGCCGGCGGACGTTTGCGATCATCTCGCATCCCGACGCTGGCAAGACCACCTTGACCGAGAAACTGCTCCTGTTCGGCGGGGCGATCCAGCTGGCGGGCGAGGTCAAGGCGCGCGGCGACCGGCGGCGGGCGCGCTCGGATTGGATGGCGATCGAGCGCGAGCGCGGCATCTCGGTCAGCTCGGCGGTGATGACCTTCGAGCATGAGGGGCTGACCTTCAACCTGCTCGACACCCCCGGCCACCAGGATTTCAGCGAGGACACCTATCGCACGCTGACCGCGGTCGACAGTGCGGTAATGGTGCTCGACGCGGCCAAGGGCATCGAGGAGCAGACCCGCAAGCTGTTCGAGGTGTGCCGGCTGCGCGACGTGCCGATCCTGACCTTTGTCAACAAGCTCGACCGCGAGAGCCGCGACCCGTTCGACCTGTTGGATGAGATCGAGCAGAGCCTGGCGCTCGACGTGACCCCGGCGAGCTGGCCGATCGGCATGGGGCGCGACTTTCTCGGCACCTACGATCCATTCGCCAACGCGCTGTTGCTGTTCGAGCGCAACGCCCATGATCGGGTGGTCGAACCGGTCCGGTGCAGCGGTCTCGACGATCCCGAGCTGTTGCGGCGTCTTCCCAAGGCGGCGGTCGCGAAATTGCGCGAGGAGGTCGAGATGGCGCGCGGGCTCTGTCCGCCGTTCGACCCGCAGGCGTTCCGCGAGGGACATCTGACGCCTGTGTTCTTTGGCAGCGCGCTCAATAATTTTGGGGTGCGCGAATTATTGCATGGGGTCGCCGAATTGGCGCCGTCGCCGCGCCCGCAGCCGGCCTTGGGCGCCGATGGGCCGCATCCGGTCCTGCCTGACGAGCCTGATGTCGCCGGGTTTGTGTTCAAGGTGCAGGCCAATGTCGACCCGCAGCACCGCGACCGCGTCGCCTTTGTGCGCCTCGCCTCGGGCCGGTTCACCCGCGGCATGAAATTGAAGAACATCCGCACCGGGCGAGTCATGTCGGTTCAAAGCCCGGTGTTTTTCCTGGCGCGCGAGCGCAACCTCGCCGAGGAGGCCTGGCCCGGCGACATCATCGGCATCCCCAACCACGGCAGCCTGCGGATCGGCGACACCCTGACCGAGGGCGCCGAGATCCGGGTCACCGGCATTCCGAGCTTTGCCCCCGAGATCCTGCGCCGGGTCCATCTCGACGACCCGATGAAATCGAAGCATCTGCGCCACGCGCTCGAACAATTGGCCGAGGAGGGGGTCACCCGGGTTTTCAAGCCAGCCTCCGGCGGCGACTGGATCGTCGGCGTGGTCGGCGCGCTCCAGCTCGACGTGCTGGCAGCGCGGCTGCAGGCCGAATACGGTCTCGCCACCCGGCTCGACGGTGCGCCCTATCAGGCGGCGCGCTGGCTCGAAGCCGACGACCCGGCCGAGATCGAGCGCTTCCGTATCCGCAATCCGTCCGCCAGCGCCGAGGACCATGACGGCGTCCCTGTCTTTCTCGCCCGCAACCCTTGGGATTTGCGCACAACGATCGAGGAATGGCCCTCGCTGCGCTTCAAGGAGACGCGCGAGCAGAGCTGACCGCCAAGCGGGACAGGGCGATCAGGCCAGCGCCGGAGAGCCTTCGGTCACCGTTTCGAGTTGACCAACGGTCTCGCTGCCGAACAGCAACGGGATAAAGGCGCCGATCGTGACCATGACCAGGATCGTGCCGAAGAAGATCACCGCCGACCCGGTGTGCGGCACCATCAGAAACGGTGCGGTCACCCCGGAAAAGATCCGCCCGACCGATTCGCCGAAGATATGCCCGCGGCCGCGCAGCGCGGTCGGGAACTGTTCGGAGAGGTAGACCCGGAAGGCGGTAGCGGTGGAAAGTGCGGTAAAGCCGGTCATAAGCGCGCCCGCGACCATAACGGTCGTCGCGTATTGACCGGCGCGATGCGCCATCATCATCAATAGAATGCCGGGAATCGCGCCGAACATCGCATAAAAGATCGTCCAGCGCCGCCCGATGATCTCCATCAGAAAGCCGGTAAAGCCTTTTCCCGGGATGCTCGCGGCGAACACCAGCGAACTGACGCCAAAGCTCAAACTGACCGCCGCACCCTGATCGTTGAGCGCCTTCGGCAGCAGCACCGAGATCAGAAAAAACGCCGTGCCGCAGAACACGTAACTGGAAATGCCGATTGCCGTCCAACGCAGTTGGCCGCGAGCGAGCAACGCCCGGTAGGGGGGAAGCTGTTCGCGCACACCCTGGACATGGTCGCCGAGTGCTGCGGCTGCGAGTTCCGGCACGCGGCCGCCGGCCCGCCGAATAATCCGGTTGACGGTGTCGACCGCCTCCGCGCGTCCGGCCGCGGCGCAGATACCAGCGCGGGCTTTCCGGCATCAGGAAATAAATCAGCGGCGGCACGACAAAAAACGCGAGGCCGCCGGGCAATGCCATGATTCGAAAGGCATTGGGGTTGCCGGCGAAGACAAAGCCGACAAAGGGCAGCACCGTGAACGAGGCGGCCAGCGACATCTCGTAGCTGGCGCCGAAAGTGCGCCGGTGCTGCGCCGGCATCAGTTCGGCGGCGATCGGGAACGGTGCGGAGACCGCAAACCCGCCGCCCAGCCCGGTCAGCAGGCGCAGGATGATCAGCTGCTCGCCGGTTCGCACAAGTGGGATCAGCAATGTGAAAAAGGTGATCGCGGCGACGCCGATCAGCATGATGGTCTTGCGACTGAAATGGTCGGAGATCGTCGACGCGATGAAACCGCCGACGCAGATCATCAACGTCGAGGCGATGGCGAGAAAGCGGATGTCGCCCGGAGAGAGATGCAGCGGCTGTTTGGCGAGCACCAGCAGCGAGCCGGTCATGACCAGATCGTACCCGTCGATAAAGCCGACGAGGCCCAGGACTGCGAGGATCATCAGGTGATAGGGGCTGAACGGGATGCTGTCGAGCTTGCGCCCGAGCGTTAGGCTGGCCGAACTTGTCGATCGGCCGATTCGGTGGAGTTCTGCCATGGCGGCCTCCCAGCTGGTCGAACCGGGGGGACCATACCGCAGCCGCAAAACCGGGGAGGCCGGCGCTTCTTGACGAAGAAGTTTCTGACTTTGCCGATCTAAGTCTTTACCGGCACCTCACCCGCTAAGACCACAGCATCTCCCATCGGTCGACCTGTTGCCTCTGCTCCAAGTTGGCGACGATTGTGCGCGCCGCTCGTTTCTATTTGCCCTGTCGGACTGCCTCAGGCCGGAGCCGTGACACCCCTCGGTCACGGTTTCAAGCTGGCCGACGGTCTCGCGGCCAAAGGCCAGCGGAATGAAGGCGCCGATCGCCACAACCACGAAGATCGTGCCGAAGAAGATTGTCGGCGAGCCGGTGTGCGGTTCCATCAGAAACGGTGCTAGCACGCCGGCGAAAATCCGTCCGGTCGACTCGCCGAAGATATGCCCGCGCCCGCGCAGAGCGGTCGGGAACTGCTCGGACAGGTAGACGCGAGTGGCGGTGAAGGCCGACAGCACGGTGAAGCCGGTGATCAACGCGCCCGTCGACCATCACGACCGTCGCGTAGTCGCCCGGCCCGATGCGCCATCAGCATCAGGAATATACCGGGCAAGCGATCCGGCGAGCGCGTAGGCGATCGTCCACCGCCGTCCGATGATCTCCATCAGAAACCCGGTGAAGGCCTTTCCCGGGATGCTCGCGACGTAACACCAGCGAAGTCAGCCCGAAGCTCAGGCTGACGGCCGCACCCTGGTCGACCAGCGCTTTTGGCAGCAGCACGGAAATCAGGAAATAGGCGGTGCCGGCGCAGACTCCGCCAGAATGCCAACCGTCGTCCAGCGCAGCTGGCCACGGGCGAACAATGCCCAATAAGGCGGCAGCTTCTCGCGGGCGGCTTCTGCGTGGTCGCCGAGCGCCTCGACAGTCAGCGGCGGCACGCGGTTGCCGGATCGCCTGATGATCCGGTTGACGATGTCGGCCGCAACCTGAGGGTGGCCTTTGCGCAAATGCCAGCGCGGGCTTTCGGGAAGTACGAGATAGACCAGCACCGGCACGACGGTGATCGCCAGCCCGCCCGGCAGTGCCAGAAACCGAAAGGCGTTCGGGTTGCCGGCGAGCAGGAAGGCGATAAACGGCACCACGGTGAAGGAGATCGCCAGCGCCATCTCGTAGACCGCGCCGTAGGTGCGCCGGTGCTGCGCCGGCATCAATTCGGCGGCGATCGGGAACGCCGCCGAGACCGCGCCGCCGGCGCCAATGCCCGGTCAGCAGACGCACGATGATCAATTGCTCGGCAGTTTTGCACCAGCGGGATCAGCAAGGTGAAAAACGTGGTGGCGATCACGCCGATCAGCATGATCGTCTTGCGGCTCCAGTGGTCGGATACTGCCGAGGCCGCGAAGCCGCCGACGCACAGCATGAAAGTCGGGCCGACAGCGAGCCAACGGATGTCGGAGCCGGTCAGATGCAGCGGCACTTTGGCCAGCACCAGCAACGAGCCGGTGATCACCAGATCGTAGCCCTCGATAAAGCCGACAAGGGCAAGCACGGTGATGATCAATATGTGGTAACCGCTGAACGGGATGCTGTCGAGCTTGCGTCCGAGCAAATAGCTGGCGCCCGTTACCGATCGGGCGAGCGGCCGGATTTCTGCCATGGTGACCCTCCCAGATTGGTCAACCGGGGGACCATGCGGGTGCGTAAAACAGGCGAGACGGCGTGTCGCTTGGACTCGGAGAATAGATTCTAAACTACTTTGTTGTTCTGGTATTGACGCCTCGCGAGTTCTGGCAGCCGCGAACCGCCGCCGGATTGACGTGTTGCTCCTTTTCGAGGAGGCGGTACCCTTGCTCGCCTCGCTGACCCCATCTGGGCCATGCAACCAACGTAGTCCAGCGCTGCAGAATTGTCATCCAACAAAAGACGCCGACCGATCGAGCTGGCCCGCTCGCCCTGCTAGCCGTCCGCGCGTTTTCGCAGCAGGAATTCGCGGCCGGCCTTGACCATGGGTTTGCCATCATAGGCGATGATGTCGGCGGTGGCGTAGGTCTCGCTCCACTGTTCGGGCAGATAGGAGCCGGTGCCGATCACGTCGATCGGCGCGTTGGCACCGGCCATCATCCGGCATTTGGCGGGGCCGAAGCCCGAGCTCGCGACGATCTTGATCTGATTGAACCCGGCCTCATCCAAACTCTGGCGCATCAGCCAGATCGCCGCTCCCGAAACCCCGGTGCCGACCAGGTAGCGCAGCTCTTCTTCGGTGCGGTAGCCGCGGATCGATTGCGGCGCGTGCCGCTCGATCACCTCGTAGGAGCGGGCGGGATCGAGCCCCTCGCAGTAGCGGCCGCCGGGGGTGTCTATTCTGAACGCGAGCCGGCCCGCAGCGGCCATCTCAGGGAAACGTCGGCCGACTGCCAGCGCGTCGGTGATCTCCTGGCCGAAATAATCGATCAGCACGGTCATCGGCTCGTCGGGAAACTCCTTGCGAAACATCTCGGCCGCCCGCACCGTCGAACCGGCGTAGCCGATCAGGGCATGCGGCATCGTCCCGTGGCCCTTGCTCTGGCCGAAATATCGGGCGGTCGCATCAGCGGCGCAGCCAACGAAGCCGACCGCCCCCGCCTCACGGCGGGCCGCCTGCGAGCCGATCGCGGCGGCATAGGCCATCATGTCGGCCATCTCGGCGCCGGCGCAGTGCCGTGCATCCATCGCCATAAAGGCGACCTTTGGCAGGTCGGCGCACATCGCGTAGGCGTTATGGGCGGCAACGCAAGCTGGCCCCAGCCGTTGCAGCAGCACGGTCTCGAGATCGACCAGGTGAAACAGCGAGCCGGTAATGTAAAGGAGCGGCTCACCGGCGCCGACCAGCGCGCCTTCGGGGTGGTTCAGCTCGATCTCGAAGCGGTCGCCGCGCTCGGCCGCGGTATTTTCGAGAAATTCGATCGCCAGCCGCGGCGTGCAGACGACCGGTCGGCGCAGAAATACTGCATAGGTCGCCTGGCGATCGCCGAACCGGCCGACGATCGCCTTGGCCTTCAGGAAATAGCTGTCGGTCCGGGCCTCGAGAGAAGGCGGTCCGTGCGACGCCACAACCATCGGCTCACAGGACGGCGGCGAGGCGGGGCTTGCCCTGGACGCCATTGCCCTGGCGCGCGCGTTTCAGCGCCTCGGCGATCTCAAAGGCGAGCTCCAGCGCCTGGGTCGCATTGAGCCGCGGGTCGCAATGCGTCAGATAGCGGTCGGCGAGCGAGGCCTCGCTGATCGCTTGGCTGCCGCCGATGCATTCGGTGACGTTCTGCCCGGTCAATTCAAAATGTACCCCGCCCGCATAGCTGCCCTCGCCAGCATGGATCGCAAAGGCGCTGTGCACCTCGTCAAGGATGCGGTCGAACATTCGAGTCTTGTAGCCGTTGGTCGAGGTGATCGTGTTGCCGTGCATCGGATCAATACACCATACGACCTCTCTGCCTTCGCTGCGTACAGCGCGGATCAGCCGCGGCAACCGCGCCTCGACCTTGTCGGCGCCCATCCGCGTGATAAGGGTCAGCCGCCCACGCTTGTTCTGCGGGTTGAGCCAGTCGATCAGGCGGAGCAGGTCGTCGGGTTCGAGGGTCGGTCCGCATTTCATGCCGATCGGGTTCTTGATGCCGCGCAAAAACTCGGCGTGGGCGCCGTCGACCTGACGGGTGCGATCACCGAGCCAGACCAGATGGGCCGAGCAGTCATACCATTCGTCGGTCGTCGAATCGACGCGCGTCAGGGCCTGCTCGTACGACAGGAACAGCGCTTCGTGCGAGGTATAGAATTCGGTCTCGCGGATCTGCGGCGTCGTGTCGGAATCGAGCCCGCAGGCGGCCATGAAATCGAGCGTCTCGGTCAGCCGGTCGGCGAGCTCGCGGTAGCGTTCGCCTTGCGGGGAGTTGGCGACGAAATCCTGGTTCCAGGCGTGGACGCGGTGTAAATCGGCGTAGCCGCCCTGGGCGAAGGCACGCAGCAGGTTCAACGTCGCCGCCGACTGACTGTAGGCCTGGATCATGCGCTGCGGGTCGGGTTCGCGCGCGGCATCGTCGAAATCCAGGCTATTGATGATGTCGCCACGATAGGAGGGCAGTGTCTTGCCGTTCTGGGTCTCGGTGTCGGACGAGCGCGGCTTGGCGAACTGCCCGGCAAGCCGGCCGAGCTTGACTACCGGGCAGCCGGCGCCAAAGGTCAGCACCACCGCCATCTGCAGCAGTACCTTGAACATGTCGCGGATGTTGTTGGGGTGGAACTCGGCAAAGCTCTCGGCGCAGTCACCGCCCTGCAGCAGAAAGGCCTTGCCGGCCGCGACCGCGGCCAGCCGCTCTTCGAGCCGCCGCGCCTCGCCGGCAAAGACGAGGGGTGGGAAATTGTGCAAGGTTTCTTCGACCCGAGTTCAGCGCTGCCTCGTCCGAATAACCCGGCACCTGCCGGATCGGCAGGCTGCGCCAGCTGTCCGGGGACCATTGTTCCGTCATGTCGTTATTCCTCCTCGCCTTCTCGTCGCGTTCAGGGTCGACCCGGGTCGTGCGTCACCTCCAGCTTGGAGGCCGCTCCACCATCGGCGACATTCGGATCAGCGGGAGCTTGAAACACGAAAGCCGCCTCGGTAGGGCGGCTTTGGAAAGAGCGCAAGCGCGTGATCCTAGGCCGCCGTCATGCACCGGCAGTACCAAAATCGCGCGAAAAGATGTGCGCTGGTGTGCTTCATGGCGCGCACGCTAACCGCGCGGTGCGCCCGACGCAAGCGGTTTATGCCAGCCAGGCCGCGGCATGTTGCGGCGCCGAGGCGCTACCTCCCGATCACAAATGGCCGAATGGCTCCGGCGAAATCCTCTTCGGTCGAGCGATGCTCGACGAGTGCAATCACTGCATCCGCCCAGCGCTGCGTGTCGTCAATTGCAAGATCGTACCCATTGACGTTCAGGAACTGCACCATTGCCACGAAGCAGGTCCGCTTGTTTCCTTGCGTAAATGCGTGCGCTTGAGCAACGCCCGCAAGCAGCCGGACAGCGAGGGCGGCGATATCCTCTTCACCATAAGCGAATGCATTTCGCGGACGTGCCAAGGCGCCCTCAAGCAAACCCGGATCACGGAGGAAATGCGGCGGCTCCGGATTTTTGGACAGCGGGATAAGCTAAAGGCTGACCGGTCCAAAAGGACGTGAGAGGTGGGCGTAAAGCGGAAGCAGCACAGCGCGGAATTCAAGGCGCGAGTAGCGACGGCGGCGCTGTCGGGGGAGAAGACCCTGGCGGAGCTGTCGGCGGAATTTGGGGTTCATCCGACGATGATCAGCGGCTGGAAGCAGGAGCTGGTGAAGCGTGCGGGCGAGCTGTTTGCGCGCGGCAGCAAGGCCCCGGCGGTTGAGGACGCGCAGAAGGTGATCGACGATCTGCACCGGAAGATCGGACAGCTGCAGGTCGAGCGCGATTTTCTTGCCGGGCAGCCCGCCATCTCCCGATTGCTGAGAGGCGGGCGATGATTGTGCCGGAAGCGGGGCTGTCCGTAAGCCGGCAATGCATGCTGCTCGGAGTTGCGCGCAGCAGCTTTTATTACCGGTCTCGGCCGGAGGCCGCAGAGGAACTCGACCTTCTGGAGCGGCTCGACCGCATTTTCACCGACCATCCGGTCTACGGCAGCCGGCGGCTGCAGGTGGTGCTGTTGCGGGAGGGGGTTTTGATCGGCCGCCGACGCACCCGGCGGCTGATGCGGAAGCTCGGGCTATGGGCGGTCAGGCCGAAGCGGAACACCAGCCAGCGGCATCCCGAGCACAAAGTCTACCCGTACCTGCTGCGCGGCAAGACGATCGACCAGCCGAACCAGGTGTGGGCAGCTGATATCACGTACATACCGATGCGACAGGGGTTTTTATACCTGGTCGCGATCATCGACTGGGCGACCCGGCGGGTGCTGTCCTGGCGGCTGTCGAACACGCTCACGGCGGGGTTCTGCGTCGATGCGCTGAGCGAGGCCCTCGGCCGGTTCGGCAAGCCCGGTAACTTCAATACCGATCAAGGCGCGCAATTCACCAGCGACGAGTTCACCAAGATGCTGCGCGATCACCGGATCGAGAGTTAGCGTCCTTGGTGGTGGTGGAAATTCGAGGGTGAGCGCGCGCCGGGCGCAATGCCCGATTACATGGAGCCCGGCGCGCGCGTGAGCGACGGGTGGTCACCGGGGAGGGTCGGCTAAGGTGGCGTTGTAACACCCATCCCAAGCCTACCGAGGACCCGATGACCGATGAGAGAATGGCGCTGGCCGAGCTGCTGCAGAAGAGCGGCGATGGCGATTTTCTGCGAGCCGTGGCGGAGGCGGTACTGCAAATTCTGATGGAAGCCGATGTCGAAGGCGTGATCGGCGCCGGGCGGCACGAACGCTCCGCCGAGCGGCTCAATTACCGCAATGGCTATCGCGAGCGCAGCCTCGACACCCGGCTCGGCTCGCTTCAGCTGAGGATCCCCAAGCTACGCCAGGGCTCGTATTTCCCGCCCTTTCTGGAGCCGCGCAAGACCGCCGAGAAGGCGCTGGTCACGGTGATCCAGGAGGCTTGGATCGGCGGCGTCTCGACCCGGCGGGTCGACGAGCTGGTCCAGGCGATGGGGCTGTCCGGTATTTCGAAGAGCCAGGTCTCCAAGCTGTGCAAGGACATTGATGAACAAGTCAACGCTTTCCTCGACCGGCCGATCGACGGCGAATGGCCGTATTTGTGGCTCGACGCCACCTACCTCAAAGTCCGCGACGGCGGCCGCATCGTCTCGGTCGCCGCGATAATCGCGGTGGCGGTCACGACCGAAGGCCGGCGCGAGATCATCGGCCTTGGCATCGGTCCTTCGGAGGCCGAGCCGTTCTGGTCGGCTTTCCTCAAGGGCCTGGTCAAACGCGGTCTCAAGGGCATCAAGCTGGTGATCTCCGACGCTCATGACGGCCTGCGCCACGCGATCACTCGCGTGCTCGGAGCGACCTGGCAAAGGTGCCGCGTTCATTGGATGCGCAATGCCTTGGCGCACGTACCCAAAGGCCAGCACACCATGGTCGCCGCCGCGATCCGCCAGGCCTTTCTGCAAGCCGATGCCGAGGCCGCGCATCAGACCTGGCGCCATGTTGCCGATCAGCTGCGGCCGCGCTGGCCCAAGCTCGCCGCGCTGATGGACGACAGCGAGCACGATGTGCTGGCCTACATCACCTTCCCGGCCCAGCATCGCACCAAGCTGCATTCGACAAATCCGTTGGAGCGGCTGAATAAGGAAGTGAAACGGCGCGCTGATGTCGTCGGCATCTTCCCCAATGAGGCCAGCATCACTCGGCTGATCGGCGCCGTCCTGCTCGAGCAGAACGATGAGTGGCTACTCCAGTGCCGTTACATGCAGATCGAGGGAATGGCTGAGCTGACGCTGCCGCTAATCGACGCCGATCCGGCCAAACTTCCACCACTGGCCGCCTGACCGATGGCCACCTCAAACTCCGCTCCGATTTACACCTCCTTGACGGACACGACCGATCGAGATCAGCATGGATGGACGCGGGCGCTGCCACGACAACATCTTCGTCGAGCGCTTGTGGTGGACCGTGAAGCATGAATGGGTCTACTTGCGCCCGGCAGCCAACGGCATCGAACAAAAGCGCAGCCTTGGCGAGTTCTTCGACTGGTATAATCTACGGCGCCCGCATCAAGCGCTCGGCTGGCGGACACCGGACGAGGCTTACCGCGGCCAATCGACGGCGACGGCACGGGCCGCCTGACGCCATGCCGAGGACGTGCTGTGAATTTGTGGACAGTCGGCTGCGCCGATCCCCGCCTGACCGCGCCAGCGCGGTCCCCCATGGACAAGCCGGGAAAAACGCCCTGCGTTTTCCTCACCTTGCCCATAGGTCGGCGGCTGCCCACAAGCTTCACAGCGCCACAGCAACAAGCTATGAACTTGATTCCGGGAAAAGGTGAACCCATCAGCTGGCTACCAGCCTTAGCTTATTCTCCCCGGAAGCTGTCCAAACAACCGGGACCGTCGCAGAAATGGGGAATTTGCCGCCGGTGCTTGATCTGATTTGTCGGTTCCGGAGAGGACGACGGTTGAGTGACCAGCGGGGCGCTGGCTTTGGCCGCCCTGGATGCGATCGGCCGGGTGATCTGGCATTCGATGCTCCAGGTTTTGCCGGCCGAAGGCGGCGCTGCCGGTTGCTGTCGGCGAAGCGTGGCCGGTGCCGGTGAGATAGCGGCGTCGGATGGAAGCGGTGATGGGGGATGGCGACAGCGGTGTGATGGTCATGAGCTGTCGAGCCCGATCGATGGGCGGCGGGTTGGGTACGCCGAGCAGCCGGCGAGCCAATGCGATATTACCGGTCCGGTTGCCGTTGGCGAGCAGGCCCGTAGTGCCGGATGCGGTAGAATCCGTCGGGCAGCACGTGGATCAGGAAGCGGCGGATGAACTCGTCGGCGTCGAGCGTCATCAGCTTGTAGCGGGCGTCGGCCTTGGTCCGGTAATCCTTCCATTTGAAGGTCACGCGCTCGCCGTCGAAGGCGACGAGCCGGCTATTGGCAATAGCGATCCGGTGCGTGTAACGGGACAGGTAGGCGAACACAGCGTCGGGTCCGCCAAAAGGCCGCTTGGCGTAGACCACCCATTCGCGCTTGCGCAGTGCGGCCAGGCGAGCTTTGAAGGCGGCAGGCTCGGCCAGGGCGGCGTGGTCGGCAAAAAACTGCAGCCGCCCCGCTTGGTAGGCGGCGGTCAGCCTTTCCAGGAACAGGCGGCGAAAGAAGCGCGAGAGCACCCGCACGGGCAAAAAGAAGCCGGGTCGGCAGGCAATCCAATGTTGGCCGTCGAGCGAGAAGCCGCCGCCGGGGACGATGATATGGGCGTGCGGATGGTGGGTGAATGCCGATCCCCAGGTGTGCAGCACTGCGGTGAGCCCGGTGAGGGCGTCGAGGTGCTTGGGTCGGCCGCGATGGTGATCAAGGTTTCGGCGGCGGTTTTGAGCAATAGGTCATAGACGACCGATTTGTTCTGGTAGGTGATATCGGCGACCGGTCGCGGCAGGGTGAAGACGACATGGAAATAGGGTACCGGCAGCAGCTCGGCTCGGCGGTCGGTGAGCCACTCTTTGGCAACGGCGGCCTGGCACTTTGGGCAATACCGATCGCGACAGGAGTTGTAAGAGATGCGCAAGTGGGCGCAGGCTTCGCAGCGCTCGACATGACCGCCCAACGCCGCCGTTCGGCAGCACTCGATCGCCGACATGACCTTGAGTTGGTCGGGGCTCACATGGCCGGCATGAGATGTATTAGCTCGAACTTAAGCTGACAGTCGTTGTGGGTTTCCGAAACGGAGCCGGAGGGTGGGCGCGGTTCTCACCCGGAGTTGGGACCGCGACCCGCCCTGCCGGCGGGACGGAGATCACGACCTATGACCCAGGACCAGAAGATTATCCGAGCGAAGGTTGGGCTGCTCGAACTGGCCAAGCAGCTCGGCAATGTCAGCCAAGCGTGCAAAATGATGGGGTACAGCCGCGACAGCTTTTATCGCTTCAAGGAGCTCTACGACAAAGGCGGCGAGTTGGCGCTGCAGGAGATCAGCCGCAAGAAGCCGATCCTGAAGAACCGCACCCCGGTCGACATCGAACAGGCGGCGGTCGAGATGGCGATCGAGCAGCCCGCCTGGGGCCAAGTGCGCGTCTCAGACCCTCAATGACCGGGTGGTGCCGTTCTACGACGAGCACGGTATCCGGTTGTCGCGCATGCTGAGCGATCGCGGCACCGAGTTTTGCGGCACCCAGAGCCACGAATACGAGCTCTATCTCGCGGTCGAGGACATCGACCACAGCCGCACCAAGGCCAAGAGCCCACAGACCAATGGCATCTGCGAGCGCTTTCACCGCACCGTCTTGGACGAGTTCTATCGGATCGCCTTCCGCAAGAAGATCTATCGTATGATCGACGAGCTGCAGGCCGATCTCGATGCCTGGCTGGTCGACTACAACGAGGTCAGATCGCATCAAGGCCGCTGGTGCTTTGGCAAGACCCCGATGCAGACCTTTCCTGACGCACTCCCCCTGGCAAAGGAGAAACTCATGGCCGCCTGACCACAACCAATAGCCACACCGAACCCCAAGCAGCCAACAGCGTCTGTCAGATCAAGTACTGACTAATACACATCAAGCACAAAGCGCTCTTGAGCCTGGCCTATGCCACCGGCCTGCGCGCCTCGGAGGTCGTATCGCTCCAGCTCACCGATATCGATCGTGACCGCATGGTCATCCGGGTCGAACAGGGCAAGGGCAAGAAGGATCGATATGTTATTCTCTCGCCCAACCTTCTCGAGATATTGCGCGAATGGTGGCGCCTCGCGCGCAAGAAGGGATGGATGTCTCCTGGTCAGCCCTGGTTGTTTCCTGGCTACCGCGAGCAGCATACGAGTGCGCGCCAGCTCCACCGGATCGTTCGCCTGGCAGCGGGGCGTGCCGGCATTGCCAAACGTGTCGGCGTTCACACACTGCGGCACAGCTTTGCCACCCATCTCTTGGAGCAAAAAACCGATATCCGGGTCATCCAGGTTCTGCTCGGACACAAGAAGCTCGACACGACGGCGCTCTACACCCGCGTCGCCATCAGCGCGCTCGGCGAGGTGACAAGCCCGCTCGACGTCCTGTTAAAGATGCCCGGCTGACGCGCGGCCGTTGTCACCGCCGGCGGTCGAGATGGCGGACATCTTCCGCCGCCGCGGGCCGGCTTGGCGTGCGTCTCATGTGTATTAGTCAGTACTTGATCTGACAGACGCTGTTGGCTGCTTGGGGTTCGGTGTGGCTGTTGGTTGTGGTCAGGCGGCCATGAGTTTCTCCTTTGCCAGGGGGAGTGCGTCAGGAAAGGTCTGCATCGGGGTCTTGCCAAAGCACCAGCGGCCTTGATGCGATCTGACCTCGTTGTAGTCGACCAGCCAGGCATCGAGATCGGCCTGCAGCTCGTCGATCATACGATAGATCTTCTTGCGGAAGGCGATCCGATAGAACTCGTCCAAGACGGTGCGGTGAAAGCGCTCGCAGATGCCATTGGTCTGTGGGCTCTTGGCCTTGGTGCGGCTGTGGTCGATGTCCTCGACCGCGAGATAGAGCTCGTATTCGTGGCTCTGGGTGCCGCAAAACTCGGTGCCGCGATCGCTCAGCATGCGCGACAACCGGATACCGTGCTCGTCGTAGAACGGCACCACCCGGTCATTGAGGGTCTGAGACGCGCACTTGGCCCCAGGCGGGCTGCTCGATCGCCATCTCGACCGCCGCCTGTTCGATGTCGACCGGGGTGCGGTTCTTCAGGATCGGCTTCTTGCGGCTGATCTCCTGCAGCGCCAACTCGCCGCCTTTGTCGTAGAGCTCCTTGAAGCGATAAAAGCTGTCGCGGCTGTACCCCATCATTTTGCACGCTTGGCTGACATTGCCGAGCTGCTTGGCCAGTTCGAGCAGCCCAACCTTCGCTCGGATAATCTTCTGGTCCTGGGTCATAGGTCGTGATCTCCGTCCCGCCGGCAGGGCGGGTCGCGGTCCCAACTCCGGGTGAGAACCGCGCCCACCCTCCGGCTCCGTTTCGGAAACCCACAACGACTGTCAGCTTAAGTTCGAGCTAATACATCTCATGCCGGCCATGTGAGCCCCGACCAACTCAAGGTCATGTCGGCGATCGAGTGCTGCCGAACGGCGGCGTTGGGCGGTCATGTCGAGCGCTGCGAAGCCTGCGCCCACTTGCGCATCTCTTACAACTCCTGTCGCGATCGGTATTGCCCAAAGTGCCAGGCCGCCGTTGCCAAAGAGTGGCTCACCGACCGCCGAGCCGAGCTGCTGCCGGTACCCTATTTCCATGTCGTCTTCACCCTGCCGCGACCGGTCGCCGATATCACCTACCAGAACAAATCGGTCGTCTATGACCTATTGCTCAAAACCGCCGCCGAAACCTTGATCACCATCGCGGCCGACCCAAGCACCTCGACGCCCTCACCGGGCTCACCGCAGTGCTGCACACCTGGGGATCGGCATTCACCCACCATCCGCACGCCCATATCATCGTCCCCGGCGGCGGCTTCTCGCTCGACGGCCAACATTGGATTGCCTGCCGACCCGGCTTCTTTTTGCCCGTGCGGGTGCTCTCGCGCTTCTTTCGCCGCCTGTTCCTGGAAAGGCTGACCGCCGCCTACCAAGCGGGGCGGCTGCAGTTTTTTGCCGACCACGCCGCCCTGGCCGAGCCTGCCGCCTTCAAAGCTCGCCTGGCCGCACTGCGCAAGCGCGAATGGGTGGTCTACGCCAAGCGGCCTTTTGGCGGACCCGACGCTGTGTTCGCCTACCTGTCCCGTTACACGCACCGGATCGCTATTGCCAATAGCCGGCTCGTCGCCTTCGACGGCGAGCGCGTGACCTTCAAATGGAAGGATTACCGGACCAAGGCCGACGCCCGCTACAAGCTGATGACGCTCGACGCCGACGAGTTCATCCGCCGCTTCCTGATCCACGTGCTGCCCGACGGATTCTACCGCATCCGGCACTACGGGCCTGCTCGCCAACGGCAACCGGACCGGTAATATCGCATTGGCTCGCCGGCTGCTCGGCGTACCCAACCCGCCGCCCATCGATCGGGCTCGACAGCTCATGACCATCACACCGCTGTCGCCATCCCCCATCACCGCTTCCATCCGACGCCGCTATCTCACCGGCACCGGCCACGCTTCGCCGACAGCAACCGGCAGCGCCGCCTTCGGCCGGCAAAACCTGGAGCATCGAATGCCAGATCACCCGGCCGATCGCATCCAGGGCGGCCAAAGCCAGCGCCCCGCTGGTCACTCAACCGTCGTCCTCTCCGGAACCGACAAATCAGATCAAGCACCGGCGGCAAATTCCCCATTTCTGCGACGGTCCCGGTTGTTTGGACAGCTTCCGGGGAGAATAAGCTAAGGCTGGTAGCCAGCTGATGGGTTCACCTTTTCCCGGAATCAAGTTCATAGCTTGTTGCTGTGGCGCTGTGAAGCTTGTGGGCAGCCGCCGACCTATGGGCAAGGTGAGGAAAACGCAGGGCGTTTTTCCCGGCTTGTCCATGGGGGACCGCGCTGGCGCGGTCAGGCGGGGATCGGCGCAGCCGACTGTCCACAAATTCACAGCACGTCCTCGGCATGGCGTCAGGCGGCCCGTGCCGTCGCCGTCGATTGGCCGCGGTAAGCCTCGTCCGGTGTCCGCCAGCCGAGCGCTTGATGCGGGCGCCGTAGATTATACCAGTCGAAGAACTCGCCAAGGCTGCGCTTTTGTTCGATGCCGTTGGCTGCCGGGCGCAAGTAGACCCATTCATGCTTCACGGTCCACCACAAGCGCTCGACGAAGATGTTGTCGTGGCAGCGCCCGCGTCCATCCATGCTGATCTCGATCCGGTGATCGCGCAGCATCTTGGTGAACTCGTCGCTGGTGAATTGCGCGCCTTGATCGGTATTGAAGTTACCGGGCTTGCCGAACCGGCCGAGGGCCTCGCTCAGCGCATCGACGCAGAACCCCGCCGTGAGCGTGTTCGACAGCCGCCAGGACAGCACCCGCCGGGTCGCCCAGTCGATGATCGCGACCAGGTATAAAAACCCCTGTCGCATCGGTATGTACGTGATATCAGCTGCCCACACCTGGTTCGGCTGGTCGATCGTCTTGCCGCGCAGCAGGTACGGGTAGACTTTGTGCTCGGGATGCCGCTGGCTGGTGTTCCGCTTCGGCCTGACCGCCCATAGCCCGAGCTTCCGCATCAGCCGCCGGGTGCGTCGGCGGCCGATCAAAACCCCCTCCCGCAACAGCACCACCTGCAGCCGCCGGCTGCCGTAGACCGGATGGTCGGTGAAAATGCGGTCGAGCCGCTCCAGAAGGTCGAGTTCCTCTGCGGCCTCCGGCCGAGACCGGTAATAAAAGCTGCTGCGCGCAACTCCGAGCAGCATGCATTGCCGGCTTACGGACAGCCCCGCTTCCGGCACAATCATCGCCCGCCTCTCAGCAATCGGGAGATGGCGGGCTGCCCGGCAAGAAAATCGCGCTCGACCTGCAGCTGTCCGATCTTCCGGTGCAGATCGTCGATCACCTTCTGCGCGTCCTCAACCGCCGGGGCCTTGCTGCCGCGCGCAAACAGCTCGCCCGCACGCTTCACCAGCTCCTGCTTCCAGCCGCTGATCATCGTCGGATGAACCCCAAATTCCGCCGACAGCTCCGCCAGGGTCTTCTCCCCCGACAGCGCCGCCGTCGCTACTCGCGCCTTGAATTCCGCGCTGTGCTGCTTCCGCTTTACGCCCACCTCTCACGTCCTTTTGGACCGGTCAGCCTTTAGCTTATCCCGCTGTCCAAAAATCCGGAGCCGCCGCAGCGTGAGGATCGAGGGCATCTATCCGTCCTCTTCGCGGTCCGTCCACCCCTGTTCCTGGCGGTCTCCGACATCTGGCTCCAGCGCTCCGATTCTGGTCAGGTCCAAAACCGGCGTCCCGTCCTTTGCCGTGGTTAGGGCATCGGAATAGCGCATGCCGAAGCGTATCTCCCTCGCCGAATAATTGCGCAGGTCGTGGACCGTTGTGGAGAGCATTGGGTCGCGAGCTTCGATCGTCACGAACACTTGCGCGTTAGCCTCGATCGCTCGCGTCGCATCGTAGCCGTGCAACGGGCTGCGCTCGTCCAATACATGCATTAGGGTCCAAAAGAGAGGAAAGATCGGAAGGTGCGCTCGCTCGAGCCGCAACTCCTGTGCGCGATGAAACACCTGGCCGTCGATGCCGATCTCGGAAAGCAGGACGTTTAGGCGCGCCATCGCATCCGTTAGAACGGCTGCCCGGCCATTACCGATCCTGACCATCAACGTCGGTTTGTCGAGGTGCATCGCGATGACCGGGTTCCCGGCGAAGATCAGCTTAGCCCGCGGCCGCGAGAAACGAACGAAGGTCAGGCCGGTCAAAATTGCCGTGAAGGCGAGCCCGCAGACGATCTCGGTCGACGCAATCCAGTGGCCGTACAATGTTGCGGGATACATCTCACCATAGCCGACGGTTGCAACCGTCTCTATGCTGAAGAAAAAGACGTCCAGGAAGCTACCCGGTCGAGCATGCCCCACCGATCCCGGAACCAGCCAATAAAAAATGGCGAAAACGACATTCATGAAAAGATAAAGGATGAGTAGCGATACGAGGAATTGCGGCCAGGTCAGGGCGATGGCGAGATGGTAGGGATCACGCAAGTCGAATTGCGAAACCCCCTTCTTTTTGAACTCGTAGGAGCCGAGACGAACCCGCGCCACTTTTTCACGCGTCTTCGGCTGATCGATCGGAACGTCGGAACCCCGAACCTTTCTGTGCCGCGTCGTCGCCATGGCGCTGCTAACGCGATCAGCCTCGCCGAAGTTTCTCTGAACTAATGCCGGCGAGAAGGCTGGCCGGGTGAAAGCGAGGACGCGCGTCGCGCCGTGGTCGCCCGCAAGCCGGCTCATTCAACAACATGGTGAGCGCCCTTCTCAGCCACCGATCGCTTCATAAACAGAACCACGAGCACGAGCACAAACGTCAACGCGGCAAACATCCAAAAGCAGTCGAAGTAGGCAAGCGAGGATGCTTGCTGCTGGCGCAGATTTTCGAGTTCCTGCAGACCCAGTTGCCGCGCCGCGACCGGATCGGCGGTCTGCTGCGAGAAAGAACGCCTGGGCGTGCGCGATGAAGGAGTGCGCGGCCGCGTTGAAGGGATCGAGATATTCGCCGAGACGCAGATGCGTGGAATTGTTCGCGCCGCTCTTGGAAGGTCTGGGCTACCGAGGTCCCGACGCTGCCCCCCTCGTTGCGCAGCAGACTCAATAAGCCGACCGCTGCCCCACGCAATTCCAACGGCGTATAGAGGTAGGCCGCTACATTCGCGGGCGCAAAACATATCGACAGTCCCAAGACCACGAGCACCCGAGGCCAGACGAGCTGGCCGGGGCTGACGTCCAGGTTCATCTGTGACATCCAATAGTTCCCGGCAGTCATGACCAGCAGCCCGACAGCGATCAACCACCGCGCATCCGTCCCCCGACCGAGCAAGCGGCCGACCACGGGCATCGCCAGAACCGCAAAGACCCCGGCGGGCGACATGACCAGCCCGGCACGCAGCGCATCATACCCAAAGAGGGATTGAAGCAAGCCGGGCAACGAAGTGCTGGCGCCGTAGAGCGCCAAGATAAGCGCAAAAGATGATGATGCAGCACCCGGCAAAATTGCGTTCGCCCAACGACCCGGAAATTGACCACCGGGTTGCGGTGCCGCAACTCCCAAATAACCAGTGCAATTAAACCCACGGCAAACAAAGTCGCCAATGTCTGCACGCGCCAGAAGGGATCGCCCAGCCAGTCCCATTCCTGGCCCTTGCTCAGCATCACCTCCCAGCTGACCATGACGATGACGAGCAGGGACAAACCGATCGAGTCAAAATGGAACGGCCGCTTCTTCAACTCCATGCGCTGCGTGGTCAAGTAGGTCGGGTCGCGAAGCAGCGCGTAACAACCGATAAACGCGAGGATACCGACCGGCAAGTTGATCAGAAACACCCAGCGCCACGAGTAAGTGTCGGTCAGCCAGCCGCCCAGGGTCGGACCGACGACCGGCGCGATCAGCGCAGCGAAGCCAAACAAGGTCATCGCCATGCCCTGCTTTTCCATCGGGAAGGCGTCCAGCAGCACTGCCTGGCTGCTCGGCTGCAGACCGCCGCCCGCCAGCCCCTGGATCACCCGGAACAGGATCAGCTGACCGAGACTGCCGGCCATCCCGCACAGCCCGGAAGCGAGGGTAAATACCGCGATCGACAGCAGAAAGTAGTTGCGGCGACCGAGATGCGCGCTCAACCATCCGGTGATCGGCAGGATAATCGCGTTGGCCGCGAGGTAGCTGGTGAGAACCCACTCGCCATCATCGACGGTCGCCGACAGGCCGCCGGCGATATAGCGCAGTGCCACCACCGCGATCGTGGTGTCGAGCACCTCCATGAAGGTCGGCACGACGACGACGGCGGCGACCAACCAGGGATTGCCTGCCGCAGCGGATCTCGGGGGCGAAAGTGCCGCGACCGTCATTTGTCGGCGCCGGGCGAACCCCCGGGCAGAACCGATGGCTTGTGTTTGAGGCAGAACGGTTTGCAGAAACTTCCCGGCATCGGGCCCGGTAGGCCGCTTGTTGATGTAGACGTAGGGGACAACGGAGGTGCCGATGAACAGGGGGTCTTTGTCCGGGTCGTATCCTTCGAGATCGATCCGGACCGGCAGCCGCTGGACCACTTTGACGAAGTTGCCGGTCGCATTCTCCGCCGGCAGCAACGCCAGCGTCGATCCGGTCCCCATCGTAAAGCCGGAAATCCGGCCCTTGAACACGCGCCGGCCGCCGTACATGTCGACGTAGAGATCAACAGGCTGGCCGATGCGTAAGTATCGCGTAGTTGCGTCTCTTTGAAATTCGCGTCGACCCAGATCTCGCGGAGCGAGCGGATCGCCATCAAGTTCTGCCCGACTTGAACGTAATCACCCGGATTGACGTTCCGGCGCGTGATGACTCCGTCGATCTTCGCAACGATGTCGCAATAACGCAGATTTAGTTCGGCCTCGGCGAGCTCGCGTTTGGCGAATTCGAGCTTGGCCTCGGCCTGCTTGACGGCCGGAGCCTCGGCCTCCAGCCGGGCGAACGTGCGATCGATGTCGCCCTGTTTTGCAAACTGCTCGAGCATCTGCTTTGGGGTCTGGTCGTAGGAATGGATCACACCAAGCTGAGCCGCACGTCTGAATCAGGTCCGCCTGCGCCACGAGGACGGAAGAAAAGGTCTGATCGAGATCCGGCGGGACTTGGTCAAGACCTTTGCCGCCATCGGGTTGCGCTGGCAGTCCCAAAGAGGCCCGAACCTGGTAAACTTCGGCCAGCAATTCGGTGACTTGTGCGCTGGCAGTAGATAAGGCTCTTTGAGCCCGGTCGAACTCCTGACGGCTCTCGGCCGGGGTCCCCAGCAACCGCTGCGCCCGATAGAAGTCGGCTTGTGCGAGCGTCAAGTCGGCCTTGCTCTTGTCGAGAGCGGCTACCCGAGCATGCAAAAGCGCGATTTTGTTGTCGACATCCTGTACGGCGTTCTGCAATCCCCAGCGCCGGGCCCGTGCTTGTGCTTCGATATCCCGCACCGTGGCTTTAGCCGCGCGCAGGTTCGCGGCTGCGGTATCGACGGCCGCTCTTTTCACAGCAACCGCGTCCTGAAACGGCTCCTTGTCGAGTTCGGCGAGAAGCTCGCCTTTGTGCACACGGTTGTTGTCGTCGACCAGTACCCGGGAGATCTGGCCGGCGACCCGGGGCGCGACGAACGTCACATGGCCGTTGACGTAGGCGTCGTCCGTCGAAACGGTGTTGAGAGATAGCGAGGATCCAAGGGATGCCGAATATGCAGACGACCGCCAGAACCAGGGCGCCGAGCACGCCGATCAGCAACCGTCGCCGCCGCGAGCGGCTGCTGATCCGGCGGTGGGCTCACCGATTGTCGCGCCTCGTGCTCGCCCGACACCCTTTCACTTGCGGGGGGCGCGTCGACCGGATTGGATTCGCCCCTGCTCGCTCCCGTCTTCTCGGTCATCTCAACGGGCATGGCGTCCGCCACCGTATTTGAGCCGCCGTCCCCCGATATCGGGCGGTTTAAACCATCATTACCCCTCCGGGGGGGCCGGCGGCAAGGCGGCGAACCGGAAAGGCAAAGTCCCGCCGAAGGCAGTCATGTTGTCGCTGGTCGAGCGCGACGGTTCGGTGCGCAGCTTCCACGTTCCAGATGTCACCGCCGAAACCCTCGGCCCGGTCATCACCGCGAACGTCGATAAGGCCACCTATTTGATGACTGACGGTAGCCCAGTCTATCCCGGCATTGGTGCGGGATTCGCCGGCCACGGCTGGGTTAATCACAGCGCCGAGGAATACGTGCGCTCGGTGTTCTGGCACACCAACACGGTCGAAAACTTCTTCTCGATCTTCAAACGCGGCCTGTTCGGTTGCTATTTCCATGTCTCCGAAACGCATTTGCATTGCTACGCGGCAGAGTTCGACTTTCGCTACAACAACCGCGCCGGCCTCGGCATCGACGATTTGACCCGCGCCGATCGCGCGCTCGTCGGGGTGAAAGGCAAACGGCTGACCTATCGAACAACTCTCCGCCAGCGGGAAATCGAAGCGCAGCCCCCGTTTTAAAGTATAGAATGGTGGGCGATCGGGACTTGAACTCCCGATCGCCCTACGCCCGCGAACCTGTCGAGCCACCGCGGACGCAATCTCTCATTTCAATCGGGCCATGGCTCCGCCCCGGAAGCGATTGCCATGGGAACGCTCACACCCACGCGACGATACGTTCAACTAGTCGGCCTTCAGGTGGCCACCACTGACCTTCCTGCGCGCCCTTGTCGAGTTACTCTCGCCGTCGAGGGTTGGGATGGAAGCGCACGGCTGATTTCGCTCACCGCCGTGATCGAAATTCCGCAGCTAGATCCTCAGCGCACTTGGCAAGATATGCAGCACGCTCTTGTCGCCCAGCTCCACGGATTGCTCGATCCCGCTCATTTGAATCCGTGACTTCGATCATTCGCCGGTGATTTAGAAGCCGATAAACAATTGTTGGTCCATTGAGCGATCTACTAACGTGATAATGTCGTTTTCGCCAGGTATAGTCAGTCATGGGACACGTCTGCACCGACAAAGAGACCATGAAGCAGCAGCGCCGTTTACTCGGCTGACAAACGCGTTCAGCAAGAAGTTGGAGAACCATGTCTGGCCGTCGCACTATATGTGGCGCACTACAATTTCTGCCGAGTCCATGAAACCTTGCGCGTCACGCCGGCGATGCAGCTCGGCGTGACCGATCACATCTGGGCGATCGGCGAGTTGGCTGACGCGGCGCTCAACGGCGTGGTTCCCGCGCCTGGTGGCCGGCGCTATGGTCGGTTTACTGTAATCGATGGGGGCCGCACATGACCGATTGGACCAACAGCGATCTTGGCGACTTCAAGCACGACGGGAAGTCCGACAAGGACAAGATCCTAGGAAAGATATGGGTACCATGCCGAATTTGTTGGGAGCGCTTCGAGAGGGTACGTCTAACATCGCGCTACTGCTACGCTTGCGAGCGGGGATACTGTGAAGGCGAGCATGGGAGCTTCGACCCTAACGCGGGCCGCTTCTATTGCATCAGGCACGACCCTCGTCTTGCGGCACACGATAACCTGCCTGTGACCGGCGGAGTGGCTTAATTCGGCCAGCGCCTAGTGGTGCGACCGCAACGGATGATACCGTGAACAAGCCAGCGTTTACGCGGGTTTCGACCAGTTTTCGAGGGTACTAAATGTCAAATTCTCACCACTAGTGTCCAGGTTCTGAAGTTCGTTGCATAAATCTGGTCCTCGTCATTGCGAGCGAAGCGAAGCAATCTCGGGCCGTGGAGCTGAACCCTGGCGAGACTGCTTCGTCACCCTTCGGGCTCCTCGCAATGACAATCCGGCTCGAATAATGTTGCGAACTTCTGGCTCGGGACACTAGGAGAGGAATATTGACCGGCATACTATTGGGCAAATTTCTGAACGGTAGCATAATCCGGCGCATGCCACGCAAACCGAAGCCCCAGTCCGATGACCCGGCGCAGTCGAAGCGCTTCACCGACATGGCACGCGAGGTCGGTGCCGACGAAACCGTGAAAGGACGGGGAGGCTTTCGAGCGCGCATTCAGGCGGGTAGCCGCGCCTAGCCGCCAAGAAGATGCTCGTTCGCGTAAAACGCGCGCAAAATCTTGATCGTTATTTCGGCTTGCAGCCGGACATCATATTGACTTTTCGCGCTTTTCCCGAGCAACCGCCCGGTGCGAACCGAAAAATCGGAAATCAGCCGATCATTTTCAAGCAAGCAGCACAGCGGATCGGCTGTTGGCTCTTCACCGGCCTTAGCCTGCTCAGCATTCGGCACCGTTAAAGCATCGAAGAAGCATTTGAGCCGGTTGGCGATATCGCCGCTCATTTCAAACAGACGACCCGGCTCTTCGTGTCTTAGGAATAGAATGTCGATTGCACAAGCGAGATGAAGCGAGTTCCGCACTATCGGCAGGTATGACCATGGCGTGCCAGCGAGAGGCATTGGTGCGCACAAATCAATCTGTTCCGGCCTAAGCGGCGGCGGATCATCCAGATAGTCCGGCAGCGGCCCTTTCGTTGCAAGCGCGAGGTCGCTCATTCTTTTCTCGTAACTGCGTGCCTCATGCTTTAGTTGCCGCATCAGCACGTGATTATCCCAAAGGTCCCGCATTTGGACATGGAGTTCATTGCGGATTCGGGCGGCATAGATTGCCCGCTTGCTCGCGCTCGGCGGCAACGAACCATCAAAGATCAGCGTAAATCTCATTGATCGTCCGGTTCAACCAAACGCTGAACCGTCTCCCATATGGCGAACGGCAGCGGCTCGTTCATGCTGCGTTTCCTATATTCAGGGCGTGGGTATCACAAGTGAAACGTTGCCGTCGTTTTGCTCCTTCGCTTGGCGGATGATTCCGAGCCTTAACGCTATTGGTCCGGAAACACGGTTGTGGCGTTGGAAACCATTGTCTGATCCGCGCCACTGGCTTGGTTCGTGTCTTGCACCAGCTCTTCCGTACGAGGGTGCACGAAGCGCCATCGCTCGCCCTCCAGCCGGAACATCTGCGTGACCCGCGATTCCATAATCGGTTCGGGCTGGCCGTCGTGAGAATTAGGCCCCCACCGTTCCAGACACACCAGACGGCAACATCCCAGGCCGGCAATTATACCGCCAGAAGTAACCAAACGCCAAGGCCGCCGGCGCCGTCGACGAGCTGCCCCGGATCAAGCGCAAGCAAGACCGCGGCCCGCCTCGATGACACATTCCGCCGCCCCGTGCGTCCCGGAACGCCGCGTCCGATGCTGTTTCGTATTGCGCCGTTCCGCCGCGTCCGGTAGCAATTTCGGCAGCAACGAGCGGCCGACGGCAGCCAAGCTATTGCGCTTGCCGGGTTAGCACAGTGGCAGTGCAGCGGTTTTGTAAACCGAAGGTCGGGGGTTCGAATCCCTCACCCGGCACCATGAAATCAACTAGCCAGGAGAATGATCTGCCGATGGCCGAGAGATGTGGCAACCAAATTGCCACCACCTGCTTCAGCCGGCAACGATGTCTGGCGAGCACTTCATATCCCGATCGGTGCTCGAGCTGATCCTCCAACTCCCGATCAATTAGCTCAACTTGCAATTGCCGCCCCAGCCACCACCCAGGATCACCGCCACCGACCCCACCAGCTAACCCCTACCGTCGGGAAGACCTTTCCCGCTAACCCGTTGGTTTCCGACAGTCAGCAAACGCAAAATCGCTCAAATCCGCGAAGACGGGTTAGGGCGAGACGCGCCGCCAACCTTCGCCGCCACGGTTTGGCCGCGAAATGATCGTATGGTCATCGGCAGGTTTCACCACTGAAACGCTGCTGCCGTGCCGAAAAACGCTCCTGCCCGGGCGGAAATCACGATTTCCCGTGAATTCCCGGTTCCGCGAAATTATTTCCCGGTTCGGCTGAAAAAATTCCCGGTTCGCCGCCGGCGGGAATTCGCCGGCAAGTGCTTGATTTTACGCTAATGTTTCTCGAGAAGGCGAGGCGAAGAGGACGAAATCGATCAAATTCCCGGTTATTTTCCCGGTTCTACGGGAATTTGCGGCGTCGGCTCGGCCGCTCAGCTCGCTCGACGGGTCAGTTCGATATAGCCGAAGGCGTCGACGGTTGCGTCGAACAGGCGGGTGACGACGGTCGAGGTCTCGTCTTCGATGATGATCGCGGGGCCGGCGATTTGGGCGCCGGGCTTCAGGTCGTGGCGATCGTAGATCGCGACGGTGACGAACTCGCCCAACTCCGGGTCGAAGACCGGGCGATGGCGGGCGGGCTCCGGGGTGTGGGGGGTCGGCGATGGCGGGACGGCGGCGGGTTCGGCGGGGGGTGGGGCGGAGAGCAACAGGACCCAGCTAAGGATTTCGACTTCGACGCCGGGAATGATGCGGCTGTAGAGGCGGCGATAGGCGTCTTCGAAGGCCGCCCGCAGGGTCGTGGCGGCGGCGGCATTGTAGGTTCTGGTCGGCAGCGGCACCGCGATCTCGTGGCCCTGGCCGCGGTAGCGCATGAACGCCGAACGGGTCTCGGTCAACGGCGCCGCACCGGCGCCGCGGCGGACGATCGGCTCGGCCTCGGCGCGCATCGCCGCGAGCAATGCATTGGCCGCGGCGGCATCGAAAGCATCGAGCCGCTGCAACCCGGAGCGGACGATTTCATAAGCGATCGGCGCGCGGAGAAACCCGACCGCAGAGCCGACCCCGGCATAGGACGGCACCAGCACCCGGTCGAGGCCGAGCTTTTCGGCCATCCGCGCGGCATGCAGCGGGGCCGCGCCGCCAAACGCGACCAAGGTGCGGCCGCGCGCATCCTTGCCGCTCTCGATTGCGTGGACGCGGGCGGCATTGGCCATGTTCTCGTCGACGATCTCGCTGACCCCGAGCGCCGCCAGCTCTGTTGCCAGGGCCAGAGGCTCAGCCACTTCGTGCCGCAGCGCCGCTTCGGCTGCTTGGCGGTCGAGCGCCATGCGCCCACCGGAAAAGCCGGTCGGGTCGATCCGCCCAAGCAGCAAATCGGCATCGGTCACGGTCGGCCCGGTCCCGCCGCGGCCATAGCAGGCCGGCCCCGGATCGGCGCCAGCGCTGTCCGGCCCAACGGTGATCCGTTTCAGCCGGTCGACCCGCGCGATCGAGCCGCCGCCGGCGCCGATTTCGACCATCTCGATGACCGGGATGCGCAATGGCAGCCCGCTGCCCTTCTTAAAGCGGTAGATCCGCGCGACCTCAAAAGCGCGGTTGGTTTGCGGCTTCAACTCGTCGATCAGGCAGATCTTCGCGGTGGTCCCGCCCATGTCATAGGACAAAACCTTGTCGAGACCGCATTGGCGGGCGATCTCGGCGGCGAAGATGGCGCCGCCTGCCGGCCCCGACTCGACCAGCCGCACCGGGAAGCGGATCGCGGTCTCGACCGCGGTCAGCCCGCCGCCGGACAGCATCAGGAACAGCGGGCAGGAAAACCCCTCATGACGGAGCAGGGCTTCGAGCTTGGAGAGGTAGCGGCCGATCAATGGCTGGACATAGGCGTTGGCGCAGGCGGTCGAGAAGCGCTCGTATTCGCGCATCTCGGGCGACACGTCGCTCGACAGGGTGACCGGGACACCTGGCAGGCGATCGGCCAGGATCTCGCCAACGCGGCGTTCGTGCGACGGGTTGGTAAAGCTGTGCAGAAAACCGACCGCGACCGCCTCGATCCGCGCGGCCATCAGGCGGCCGGCGAGCGCTGCCACCCCCGCCTCGTCGAGCGGCACCAATACCCGGCCGGCGGCATCGATGCGCTCACGCACCGGAAAGCGCAGCCGGCGCGGGACCAAAGGGGGCGGTAGGTCGATATTGACATCGTATTGCTCGAACCGGTTCTCGTGCCGGATCTCGACCGTGTCGCGAAAGCCCTCGGTGGTCAGCAGCGCAGTTTTCGCACCCTTGCGTTCGATCAGCGCGTTGGTCGCGAGCGTCGTCCCGTGGATAATGATCTCGAGATCGGCCGGAGCGAGTGCGGCTTCGCGCAATACGCTATGGATCGCCTCGATGACGGCACGCTCGGGCGCCTCGGGGGTGGTCAGGATCTTGGCGCTGTGGCGCCGCCCATCTGCTTCGAGCGCGACATCGGTAAAAGTGCCGCCGATGTCGACACCCAATCTGCCGCCCACTGCCACCACCGATCGCCTCGCGCCGTCAGGCGTCGCCGATCCGGTAGGCTCGATCCGCCGTGTCATGGAACAAGGCTGCGCGCTCGGAAGGCGAATAACCTTTGGAAAACAGCTTGAAAGCGTTGAACAAGACGTGGTGGGAGAACGACACCTTGTCCACCGGGAAGTTGCTTTCGAACATGCATCGGTTGGGGCCGAACTGCTCGATGCAGTAGGTCATCAACGGCGCCATTGACGCGGCCAATTCTTCCGATCCGATCGGCTTCTCGCGAGTGTGCCAGTCGAAACCGATACGGGGCATACCGATGCCGCCGAGCTTGAGGTCGACGTTGGGGCACTGCGCCACCTCGGCAAGACCGCGCCGCCAGGTGGCGAGGACCTCGTCGTCCCGGTTGGCGTAAGGGCCGACCCGGTTCAAGCCGCCGAGATGGTTCAAGATGATCGTCAGATTGGGGATGGCCTTGGCAAAGTCCGCCAGCTCGGGCAATTGCGGGAAGCAGACCCCGGTGTCGAGAGACAGCCCCATCCCCGCCAACACTTTGGCTCCGGCGCGATATTCGGGGGTGGCCAGCACTCCCTGCTTTTCCCGGTTTCCGACCTCGGGATGGGGGTCCCAGGTGACCGTATGCCGGATGCCGCGAAACCGGTTGGGGCTGGCCGCTTGCAGCGCCTCCAGCACCGGCTTGACCTGATCTCCCAGTTTCAAATCGGCATGGCCGATGATGCCCGCAGCCGCCCGACACGGGCCGTAGAGCCCGGTGGCGCTGGCCGCAGCCAGACCCTGAACAAATTCGACCTCGCCGACCGGGCGCAATTCCGCCGGCCCATCCGGGCGGTACATAGATCGCGCCTCGATGAAGACGGTCGAACGCACGTTATGGCCCCAATTAACGTCGGCCGCCAATTCGTGCAGCAGATAGCGCTGGTAGGGGACGCGCTCGGATCGAAAATCCCAGAAGTGATGGTGCGGGTCGCAGATCGCGATCTCCGGCTCCAATGTCGTTTCCTGGGTCAGCGCCAGCCAGTCATTTCCTCCGTAGGCCATCGGGATACCCTCCGTTGGTGTTGATTTTCCGCTGCGTCAGGCGACAGCATATTGAGAGGACATAGGCCAAACAATCTCCCGGAGGGAGGACCCTGCAATGATCGTCGGCAGCAACCAGTTCAAATACCGCGTCAATGCCGATTGGGCGAAATTACCCGACGGCTGGTCTTTCAAGGAGGTCGGCGGGGTCGGCGTCGACAGCAACGACAATGTCTACGTCTTCAACCGCGGCGAGCACCCGATGATGGTCTTCGACCGTGCCGGTAATTTCCTGCGGTCGTGGGGCGAAGGCGAGTATCCGCGCCCCCACGGCGTTCACATGGCACCTGATGATACGATGTTCCTGACCGATGATGGCGGCCATTTCGTGCGCAAGGTGACGCTCGCCGGCAAGGTATTGCTCGAACTCGGCGTGCCCGGCAAGCCGGCGCCCTATATGAGCGGCGAGCCGTTCCACCGCTGCACCCACACCGCGCTGTCGCCCAAGGGCGAGATCTACGTCTCCGACGGTTACGGCAACTCGCGAGTTCACAAATACTCGCCCGACGGCAAATTGCTGATGTCCTGGGGCGAGCCCGGCACCGGCGAAGGCGAATTCAATATCGTCCATAATATCTGCACCGACGCCGACGGCTGGGTCTATGTCGCCGACCGCGAAAATCACCGCGTGCAGGTGTTCGACGGCAACGGCAAGTACGAGACGCAGTGGAAGAACTTGCATCGACCCTGCGGGATGTACATGCCCTACGGCCACCAGCCGATTTGCTACATCGGCGAAGTCGGTCCGGCTGCCGCAGTCAGCCGCGACATTCCCAATCTCGGGCCGCGGGTCAGCATCGTCGACCACCAAGGCAAGTTGATCGGCCGCTTCGGCGACACCCCGGCCGGGACCGAGCTCGGCAAGTTTCTGGCGCCGCACGGGCTCGCGGTCGACCGGCACGGCGACATCTATGTTGGCGAGGTCTCGTGGACCGCCTGGCCGCAAATCTACCCAGGCAAGCCGCACCCCGCCGACCTGCGCTCTCTGCAAAAATTCGAAAAGGTCGAGTGACCTTTAGCGACTGGCGAGAGCTCTCATCCTGAGAGGCCAGTGATGTGCTCGTCACGCTGGCACCAAGAAAGCGGTTCACTTGCCCTTTGGTAGATCTTTCTCCGGCGCCGTGTCAGACCCCTATTAGCTACATCGGCCTGCGGCTTGGTGTAATTCGGCTGTCGTTGAATATGCGGCGTCCATGGCTCGTCGCCCTTGTATCGGGCGACGCACGGTTCGGATTGTCGCCGCTGGTGCTGAGCGCAGTGGTGCGGATCACGACGAACGCGCGTGTTTTCAGGAGGCCAAGCACGATCGCGGAGGCTTGCCGGTTCTGCGAGGACCTTCTCGGACAACCCCATTCCAGATCGTGGAACCCCGCGAGCGGCACTGGGACATCTTCAAACCCCTCTGCACCGAGCCAAACACGCGAGAGCAAGCCTTACCGATGCTGATTCGCTGCGCTGGCCATCGAATCCGGCTGCGAATGGGTCACCTTCGATCGCGACTATGCAAGGTTCCCTGGGCTGAAATGGCATCTGCCGCGGACCCGATAGAGGCAAACCTCAGCGCGGCGCTATAGCAAAATACCGCTCTGCGGCCGATATGCGTCGTCGGAGGTCTTGTGCCATGAACCAATACGGGATCGGCCAGCCGGTTCGTCGTGTAGAGGACAGGCGGTTTGTCACCGGCCGCGGCAGCTATGTCGACGATCTGGTCCGTCCTCGGCAGGCCTACGCCTACATACTGCGCTCGCCGCACGCGCATGCCCGCATCTGCGCCTTCGACGCCGCAGCTGCTGCGGCAGCACCGGATGTGCTAGCCGTCCTGACTGGAGAAGATGTAGCCCGCGACGGGCTCGGCCTGATCCCGTGCCTGAGCGCGGTGACCAATCGCGACGGGTCGGCATCGCCCGTACCGCCGCGCCCGGCGATGGTCCGCGACCGCGTGCGGCATGTCGGCGACACCGTGGCGATGGTGGTGGCAGAGAGTCTCGCCGCTGCCCGCGATGCGGCTGAACTGATCGAAGTCGAATACGAGGCATTGCCGGCGGTGGTCGAGACTACGCATGCGCTCGATCCGGGCCGATCGACCGTGTGGATTGAGGCGCCGGGGAATCTCGCCTTCGATTGGGGGTTGGGCGACGAGGCCGCGGTCGAACGGGCGATGGCGGCAGCGCGCCACCACGTCAGTCTCGATCTCGTCAACAATCGAATCGTCGTCAATTCGATGGAGCCGCGCGGCGCCATCGGGGAATTCGAGCCTGGCGAGGACGCTTACACCTTGTGGAGCTCGACCCAAGGTTCGCACTTCCTGCGCAATCTGTTGGCCGAAAACGTCTTCAAGGTCCCGGAGAACCGCATCCGGGTGGTGACCCGGGACGTCGGCGGCGGGTTCGGCATGAAGTTTTTCCTCTACCCAGAGCATATCCTGGTGCTGTGGGCGGCTAAAAGGCTCGGCCGGCCGGTGAAATGGACGCCCGAGCGCTCCGACGCGTTCATGACCGATACCCAGGGCCGCGATAATTTAACCCGGCTCGAACTGGCGCTCGACGATCAGCTGCGTTTTCTTGGGCTGAAGGTCTCGACGATCGCCAATATGGGCGCCTATCTGTCGAACTTCGCGCCGGAGATCCCGACCGGATCAGGCGGGGTGATGTTCAGCGGCGTCTATGCGATCCCGGCGATCCATGTCGCGGTCAAGGGGGTGTTCACCCATACCGTTCCCGTCGACGCCTATCGCGGCGCCGGGCGGCCGGAGGCGGCTTATGCGATCGAACGCCTGATCGACTTTGCCGCCCGTCGGCTCGGGGTGGCGTCGCAGGAACTCCGCCGGCGCAATTTTATCAGGCCCGAGGCGATGCCCTACGCCACCCCACTCGGCCTCGTCTATGATAGCGGCGACTTCGGCCGCAACATGGTGGATGCACTCGCCGCCGCCGACGCGACTGGCTTCCCGGCGCGGCGGGCCGCCTCGCGCTCGCGCGGGCGTTACCGAGGGCTTGGCCACGCCGTCTATATCGAGCAGTCGGGCATGCCCCCCGATGAATTTGCCGAATTGCGGTTCGACCCGAGCGGTGGCCTGACGATCCTGATGGGGACCCAGTCTTCGGGCCAAGGACATCAGACCGCGTATGCCCAGCTCGCCGCCGATCGGCTGGGGCTGCCGCTCGAAAAAATCCGGGTGCTGCAGGGGGATACTGACGCGATCGGCTTTGGCCGTGGCACCGGCGGGTCGCGCTCATTGCCGGTCGGCGGGGCCGCACTCGCCAATGCCGCGGAGAAGCTGATCGCCAAGGGCCGTCGCATCGCCGCGCATCTGTTGGAAGCGGCCGAGGCCGATCTCGGCTTTGATGACGGCGCCTTCCGCATATCGGGCACCGATCGCGAAATCGGCATCGAGGCGGTGGCGCGGGCGGCTTTTAACCCCGCTGCCCTACCCGCCGATGTCGAGCCGGGCTTTGCCGAGAGCGGCCATTTCACTCCGCCCGCTGCGACTTTTCCCAATGGCTGCCATGTCTGCGAGGTCGAGATCGAGCCGGAGACCGGACAGGTCGATATTGTGCGCTATCTAGTCGTCGACGATTTCGGCACGGTCGTCAACCCGCTGCTGCTGAAGGGCCAGGTGCAAGGCGGAATCGCGCAGGGAATAGGACAGGCGATGCTCGAACATTGCGTCTTCGACCCGCAGACCGGCCAGCTGGTAACCGGCTCCTTGACCGATTACTGCCTGCCGCGGGCCGACAATCTGCCGGCGATCGAATTCGCCTACAACGTGGTGCCGTGCCGCACCAACCCGCTCGGCCTGAAGGGGGCCGGCGAGGCTGGCGCGATCGGGGCGCCGCCGGCGCTGGTCAATGCGATCGTCGATGCGCTCGCCCCGCTCGGCATCGAGCATATCGATATGCCGGTGACCCCGGAGCGGCTGTGGCAAGCGATCCGCACGGCGGAACGGCGGGCCGCGGCATGAGTGAACCTCGCGACCAGCTACTTGAAATCGCGCGGCGCGCCGCGGTGGCGGCCGGCGAGGCGATCATGCGGGTCTATGCGCAAGATTTCGACGTTCGCCAGAAAGCCGACAAGACCCCGGTGACCGAGGCGGATCTGGGCGCCGAACGGATCATCATCGCGATGCTGGGCAACGCTTTTCCTAATATTCCGATCTTTGCCGAGGAGTTGGTCGAGGCCGAAGGGCTGCCGCCCGCGGCTACGCGCTTCTGGGCGGTCGACCCGCTCGACGGCACCCGCGAGTTTGTCGCCAAGAATGGCGAGTTCGCGGTGTGCATCGGCCTCGTCGAGGATGGAAGGCCGGTGCTCGGCGTCCTCCACGGTCCGGCCGTCGGGCTGACCTATGCCGCATATGGGCCGGGAACCGCGACCCGTCAGTGCGGCGGCGGCCGCGTCGAACCGATCCAGGCGCGCATTCCATCGCCCGACGGGCTCGTCGTCGTCCACAGCCGCTCGCACGAAAACAGCCGACGGCTTGGCGAGTTCCTGCAGGATTATCCGGTGCGTTCACGCGTGAGTTGCGGCAGCGCGCTCAAATTCGGGCTGGTCGCTGCCGGCGAAGCTGATCTTTATCCACGCTTCGGCACGACGATGGAATGGGACACTGCGGCGGGCCAAGCGATCCTCGAAGCCGCCGGCGGCCGGGTCGAAACCTTCGCCGGCGCGCCCCTCGCTTACGGCAAGCCCGGGCTCAAAAACGACGGCTTCATCGCCTGGGGACGCCGCCCGTGACGAGCCCTCGGGTCCCTGCAACGGCTATCGGGAGCGCAGTCTCGACACCCGCCTCGGCTTGCTCCAGCCGAGGATCCCCAAGCTGCGCTAAGGCTCGTACTTCCCGCCCTTCCGGGAGCCGCGCAAGACCGCCGAGAGGGCGCTGGTCAGGGTGATCCAGGGGGCTTGGATCGGCGGCGTCTCGACCCGGTGGGTCGACGAACTGGTCCAGGCGGTGGGGCTGTCCGGCATCTCGAAGAGCCGGCCAAACTTCCACCAATGGCCGCCTGACCGGTGGCCACCGCAAACTCCGCTCCGATCTACACCTCCTTGACGGACACGACCAAGCGCCACCCCAATTTACGAAGTGCCGGACCGGGTCTGCGCCGTCGTCCTGTGACGCTTTCGCGTCGCCGGTTTGGGTACTCAGGCAGTGCTTTGGACGATACTTGGCATCGCGTTTGGAATTGCCGCTGAGAAATATCTCGTCGCTGGTCGGGCACGACGCCGCACGGGCAGCTTGGCTTTTCACTAGACCGGCGGACTCAATCGGGGCTGGCCGCGGCGGCGGTTTCCTGCCGGCCCGAAATCGGGGCGGTTCCACCAGCCGCCGCCGAGCGCCTGGAACAGGGCGGCGGTATCGGCAAAGCGGCTGGCCTGCGCCTGGACGAGGCTGATCAGCGCCTGCTGATAGGCCTTCTCGGCGTTGAGCAGCGCCAGATAGTTGACGGCGCCCAGCTGCGAGCTGGCGCCGGGCGATGTCGAGGCTGGTCGGCGGCGGCCTGTCGGCCGCGGCGGCGGCGTTCAGCGCATCGGCGTCGGATTGCAGCGCGCGCAAGCGTGTCGGCGACGTTCTGGAAGGCGGTCAGCACCGTGCTGCTGGTATTGCGCCGCCGCCTGGTCGAAGGCGGCTTCGGCGGCGCGCTGCTTGTGCAGCAGCGTGCCGGCGTCGAAGATCGTCTGCGTCACGCTGCCGGCCAAGGTCCAGAACCCGGTGCCGGGCGCGAACAGTCTGCTCGAGCGTCGAGCGCGGTCGCGCCGGCGTTCGCCGGTCAGCGTGATCTGCGGCAGCCGGTTGGCGATGGCGACGCCGATCTCGGCGCTGGCGGCATGCAGATTGCGCCTCGGCCGCGCGGATATCGGGGCGCTGCTCGACCAGTTTGCGACGGCAGGCTCACCGGCAAATCCTGCGGCAATTGCAGCGAGGCGAGGTCGAATTTCTGCGCCGGGCGCATCGCTCGGGAAGCGGCCGACCAGCGCCGTGAACAGATCGCGCTGCTGCGCCAGCTGCTTCTGCAGCGGCGGCAGCGTCGCCTCGGCCTGCGCCAGCGCCGCCTCCTGCGCCGCGACGTCGGCCCCGGCGACCTGGCCCAGCGCCTGCTGGCGGCGCAGGATGTCGAGCGCCTCGCTGTCCGGTCCCGACGATCTCCTCGGTCGCCGCGATCTGGCCGCGCAGCGACGCCTCCTGCACCGCCGCGGCGACGACGTTCGAGGTCAGGGTCAGATAGGTCGGCTTCGAGCTGGAAGCGCTGCGCCTCGGCCTGCGCGGCCAGCGACTCGACCTGCCGCCGCGTGCCGCCGAACACGTCGGGCACGTAGGAGACGCTCAGCTGCGGCGGTATAGAGGCTGTAATAGAGGATGTTGCTCGACGGTCACCGGCGACAGGCTGGCCGCGGTCTTGTTGCGGCTCGGCGAGAAGCCGGCGGTGACGCGTCGGGAAGAACGACGCCCTGCTCGGCGTAGACGTTCTCCTGCGCCTGGCGCAGCGCCGCCTGGGCCGCCGGCAAGGTCGGGATTGGCCGCGAGCGCCTGCTCGACCAGCGCGTTCGAGCGCCGGCGAACGGAACAGCGTCCACCACTGCCCGGGGATGTCGAGCCCTGCACGAAGCGCTGCGCCGCGCCGCCGGCGACCGGCGCCGAAGCGGTCTGCGCCGGCAGCGGCTCGGGCGTATAGCCGGTCGACCGTCGGCGGCGCCGGGCCGCTCGAAGTCCGGGCCGACCGCGCAGCCGACGAGCAGCGAGCGCCGCGGCGAGGCAGCGGCGCCGCAACATCGGCGGACCACGCCTGGCGATCATGATCGCCTATTCGGCGGGTGCGGGTTGCGGCGCTGGCTCGTCCTCGACCGGCTTGCGCCGTCGCGAGAACATGTCGATCAGCACCGGCAGCACGATCAGGATCAGCACCGGCGCCAGCAGGATGCCGCCGACCACGACGAGCGCCAGCGGCTTCTGCACCTGCGAGCCGATCCCGGTCGACACCGCCGCCGGCAGCAGGCCGACGCAGGCGGCGACGCAGGTCATCACCACCGGCCGCATCTGCACCTCGCAGGTGCGCAGGATCGCCGCGGCGCGCGTCCATGCCCGTCATCGATCAGCCGGTTGTAATAGGAGAGGACGATGATGCCATCCATCGCCGCGATGCCGAACAGCGCGACAAAGCCGATCGCCGCCGAGACGCTGAACGGCGTGCCGGTGACGAACGAGCGCGAAGATGCCGCCGATCAGCGCCATCGGCATGACGCTCGCCGCCAGCAGCATGTCGGTCAGCGAGCCGAAATTGACGAACAGCAGCACGCAGATCAGCGCGAGGCTCAGCGGCACGACGACCGCGAGCCGCTCGATCGCGTCCTGCAATTCGCCGAACTCGCCGACCCATTCGAGGCGATAGCCGCGCGGCAGTCGGCACCTGCTGCGCGATCTTCTGCTGCGCCTCCAGCACCGCGCCGCCGAGATCGCGGCCGCGCACGCTGAACTTGATCGGGATGTAGCGCTCCTGGTTCTCGCGATAGATGAAGGAGGCGCCGGAGACGAGCTTGACCGTCGGCGACATCGGTCAGCGGGATCGGCACGATGCCGTTGCCGTTCGGGTTCGGCGCGCCGATCGTGATGCGGCGGATGGCCTCGAGGCTCTCGCGGTATTGCGGCGCCAGCCGCACGATGATCGGGAAATTGCGGTCGCTGCCGTCCTCGTAGAGATTGCCGGCGGCCTGGCCGCCGATCGCCGCCGCGATCGTCGCGTTGATGTCGCCGGGCGCTGAGCCCGTAGCGCGCCGCGCGCACGCGGTCGATGTCGATCTGGACGGTCGGCTGGCCCAAGCGAATTGAAGCACCGCGAGGTCGGTGATCCCCGGCACCGTCGCTCATCACCTCCTTGATCTTGTGCGGCGGTCGTTTCGAGGGCTGCGAGGTCGTTGCCGAACAGCTTGACCGAGTTCTCGCCCTTCACCCCCGACGCCGCCTCTTCGACATTGTCCTCGATGTACTGCGAGAAGTTGAATTCGACGCCGGGAAATTGCGCCTCGCAGCGCGCGCGTTCATCTCGCTCGGTCAGCTTCTCCTTGTCGACCCCGGCGGGCCAGTTGTCGACCGGCTTCAGCGGCACGAAGAACTCGGCGTTGAAAAAGCCGGTGGCGTCGGTGCCGTCGTCGGGCCGGCCGTGCTGCGAGACGACGGTCACGACCTCGGGAAAGCTCTTGATGATCTGGCGCATGCGGTTGACGTAGCCGTTGCCCTCCTCGAGCGAGATCGAGGGCGGCATGGTCGCGCGGATCCAGAAATTGCCCTCTTCGAGCTTGCGGCAGGAATTCGAGCCCGAGCCGCGCGCACCGCGAGCAACGCCAAGCCAGAGCGAGCAGCGCGGCGCCGCCAAGCGTCAGGATGCGGTTGCGCCAGCGCGAATCGAGCACCGGCCGATAGAGCCGGCGCAGCCCGCGCACGACGAAGGTCTCGACCTCGCTCGACCCGGTCCGGCAGCAGCAGCGCGCTCAGCGCCGGCGAGACGGTGAAGGTCGCGATCAAGCCGCCGGCGATGGCATAGGCATAGGTCTTGCGCCATCGGCCCGAAGATGTGGCCCTCGACGCCGGACAGCGTGAACAGCGGCACGAAGCCGGCGATGATGATCGCGGCGGAGAAGAAGATCGCCTGGTTGACCTCGACCGCGGACGTTGAAGATCGTCGCGAACTTGCCGCGGAAAGCCGGCTGCTCGCGCGCGATGCAGCACGCTCGGCCGGCGCAAGCGCTCGGTCGGCGGCCTGCGCGCAGATGGCGGAAGATGTTCTCGACCATGATCACCGTCGCATCGACGATCAGGCCGAAATCGATCGCGCCGACCGACAGCAGATTCGCCGACTCGCCGCGCAGCACCATGATCGATGATCGGCGAAAGAACAGGGCGAACGGGATCGTCGCGGCGACGATCAGCGCGCTGCGCAGATTGCCGAGGAACAGCCATTGCACGAAAAAGATCAGCACGATGCCGAAGATCATGTTGTGCAGCACGGTGCGCGTCGTGACGTCGATCAGCTCGGTGCGGTCGTAGATCTTCTCGATACGGACGCCGGGCGGCAGGATGTCCGAGTGGTTGATCTTCTCGACCTCGGCTTCGACGCGCTGGATCGTCGGCAGGCTCTGCTCGCCGCGCCGCATCAGCACGATGCCCTGGACGATGTCGTCGTCATCGTCCTGGCCGGCGATGCCGAGCCGCGGCAGGTGGCCGACCGTCACCGTGGCGACGTCGCCGACGCAGCACCGGCGACGCCGTTGTTCGGCGCTGACCATCGTGTCGCGGATCTGGTCCATCGAGTGGATCAGGCCGACGCCGCGCACGACCGCCGCCTGCGGCCCGAAATTGACCGTCTGGCCGCCGACATTGATGTTGCTGTTGTTGAGCACCTGCAGCACCTGCGGCAGGGTCAGGCCGTATTCGATGCAGCCGGTCGAGGTCGACGGTGACCTCGTAGGTCTTGGTCTTGCCGCCCCAGCCGGTGACGTCGATGACGCCCGGCACCGCCTTGAAGCGGCGCTCCAGGATCCAGTCCTCGATCGTCTTCAGGTCGGTCACGCGAATAGCCGGGCGGACCGACCACGCGGTAGCGATAGATCTCGCCGATCGGGCTTTCCGGCGAGATCTGCGGCTGCGCGCCGTTCGGCAGCGGCGACAGCTGCGACAAGCCGGTTGATCACCCATTGCTCGGCCTCGTCGTAGGTGAAGTCGTAGGTGAACTGCACCTTGACGTCGGACAGGCCGAACAGCGAGATCGTGCGGATCGCGGTGACATGCGGAATGCCGGCCATCTGGATTTCGATCGGGATGGTGATGTAGCGCTCGATCTCCTCGGCCGACTGGCCGGTGCTTTGGGTGACGATGTCGACCAGCGGCGGCACCGGGTCGGGATAGGCCTCGATGTTGAGCTTGGCGAAGCTGACGATCCCGGCGCCGAACAGAGAACACCAGCAGCAGCACCATCAGCACGCGCTGCTTCAGCGCAAAGGCGACGATGGCGTTCATGGATCGCTCGGCGCGGCTAGCCGATCAGTCGCCGTTGGCGGCGCGGTCGATGAACAGGGTGCCCGCGGTCACGATCTTTTCCCCGGCGGCAAGCCCGTCCAGCACCTCGACCATGCCGTCGCTGACTCGGCCGGTCGCGGATCTGCGCGCGAGGCGATCGTGCCGTCGTCGCGCACGACCCAGACGCGCGCCGTGTCGCCCTCGTAGACGATCGCGCTCTCGCGGCACCGCCGGGGCCGTCGCGGTCGGCGCCGGTGATGATGCTGAAGCTCGCGAACATCACCGGCTTCAGCGCGCCGTCCGGGTTCTCGACATCGGCGCGCACCGGCAGGCGATGCGTGTTGGCGTCGATCGACGGCGCGACCCACGAGATCTTCGCCTTGAAGACGCGGTCGGGATAGGCCAGCACCCGCACCTCGACCGGCTCGCCGACCCGGATCAGCGGCGCATCCGCCTCGCGCACATTGGCGACCAGCCACACCGTCGACAGATCGCCGATCGTGTAAACCGGGTTCGACGGCGCCCGACTGGACGCGCTGTTGATGTTCTGGCCGAGCCCGACCTGGCGCTGGGTCACGGTGCCGCCGATCGGCGCCGCGACGATCGGCGACCGGCTCGATCCGTCTGCGTCGGCTGCGTTCTCGAGCGCGGCGATCTCCGGGTCGCTCTTGCCGAGGATGCGCAGCCGGTTGCGCACCGCCGCGAGCGCGATCTCGTGCGCTGCGCAGGTCGTTCTGCGCGGTCGTCGAGATCGGCCTGGCTCTGCTGCCAGTCCTTGAGCGCCGCCGCCCTTGGCGAGATAGAGCTCGTGCTGGCGCTTCTCGTTGGTGTCGCCAGGTTGAGCTGCGAGCGCGCGGTCTTCAGGGTCGCGGCGGCGGTGATCAGATCGTTCTGGCGCCTGCACGAACTCGGTCGCCTCGACCGCCAACAGCGGCGCGCCGCGCTCGACATGGTCGCCGAGCTTGGCGATCAGCCTGATGACCCGGCCGGAATAGGGCGAGAACACCGGCGTCGTCAGATCGTCGTCGATCGCGATATTGCCCTCGGTCACCCGCTCGGGACGAAACGTCATCGCCTGCACGGTCGCGACTTTGATCCCGGCCCATTGTTCTCGCGTCGGCCTGAAGCTGCCCAGCTGCGTCTGCCGCGCCGCCCCCTCCGACTGGTTCGCCAAGGGTGCAACGACGAGACGGACCCCAAAAACCCCGATGGCGGCAAGCAGCGCCACAATAGCGACAATCGTCAGCTGCGCGCGGCGGGACAGGCTTTGGTTCGCGGCCGGCGGGGTCGCATTGCTCATGACCGATATGCGAGCCGGATGGGATCGAAGCCGTGCATTTCGTCGCAGTTAGCGGAGGATTCGGAGACCGTTTTCGAGCGTTGACAATGCTCCACTAGCCCAAACGGCGCCCGAAGGCAACGCCGCGGCGGTGCGGCAAGATCCTCCTCCCCAACGTAGTCGTCCAAGCACTCTGGCAGTAAGATGAGCTGGCTTCGGCCCTGACCCTTCACGGTGCGCTTCACCCCAGTTCCCCCGAACCCCTGGGAAGAATACCAGATCTGGTGAGGTCGTTCCGCAGAGGCGAATATCGTCTCGTGATCCATCGTGGATCGTCGTGGGCGGCGAATTCGAGCAGAGGTCCGCCCAAAAATTAGGCGTACCTTTCTAAAATGCGCTGACGCCGGGTTGCTCTCGCGCGACGACAGCCTTGCTAATGGAGAACTGCCGAAGATCCCGCGAGATTGGCACGCTGCTTGCCCTGGCCCTTGGCTGGCGGCTCACCGGCAGCGAAAGAACATCATGAAGCGTCGTCAATTTTTGCAATCCGCGACGGCTTCTTTCAGCGCCAGTGCCTTTGTCGCCGCACCGGCCGTTTGGTCCCCAGCGAGGGCGCAATCGCGCAAACAGACGCTGCTTCTGGTCACGGAAAACGGACCGAACAATCTCGACATCCAGGGGGTGGGCACCAACCGGCCCGGCTACGAGGCGTCGTGGAACTGCTACGATCGCCTCGTCACGCATGCGACAAAGACGCTGGCAGACGGCACGCTCTCCTACGACCGCGACAAGCTGAAACCGGAGCTGGCGGAAGACATGACCGTCGGCGACATGTCGGTCACCTTCAAGCTGAAAAAGAACGCCAAGTTCCAAGACGGCACGCCGGTCACCGCCAACGACGTCAAATGGTCCCTCGACCGGGCGATCAGCGTCGGCGGCTTCCCGACCGTGCAGATGAAGGCGGGCTCGCTGGTAAAGAAGGAGCAGTTCGTCGTCGTCGATGACTATACCTTCCGCATCGATTTCATCCGTAAGGATCGGCTGACCCTGCCCGACCTCGCGGTCATTGTGCCGGGCATCTACAATTCCGCGCTGGTCAAGAAGAACGCCAGCGACAAGGATCCCTGGGGCCTCGATTATACCAAGAGCAACACCGCCGGCAGCGGCGCTTACCGGGTGACGAGCTGGAAGCCCGGCGTCGAGGTCGTCTACGAGCGCTACGATGGCTGGACCGGCGGCAAGCTGCCGGAATTACAGCGCGTCATCTGGCGCACGATCCCGTCTTCAGGCAGCCGCCGCGCGCTGATGGAGCGCGGCGACGCCGACGTGTCGTTCGACGTGCCGAGCAAGGACTTCTCGGAGATGCGCAAGGCGGGCCAGCTCAAGACTGTCGCGACGCCGATCGGCAACGGCATGTATTGCGTCGAATTGAACGTCAAAAACCCGCCCTTCAACAATGAAACCGTGCGGCAGGCCGTCGCCTACGCGATCCCCTACCAGAAGATCATGGACGCCGCGGTGTTCGGCCTCGCCAACCCGCTGTTCGGCGGCAACTCGAACGAGGTCTCGTCGATCGCCTGGCCGCAGCCGACCGCCTACACGACCGACATCGCCAAGGCCAAAGCGCTGATGGCGAAGGCCGGCGCAGGCGTCATCGAAACGACGATCTCGTTCGACCTCGGGCAGGGGGTCGTCAGCGAGCCGATCGCCGAACTGATCCAGGAAAGCCTCGGCCAGATCAACATCAAGACCGTCATCAACAAGGTGCCCGGCGCCAACTGGCGCAGCGAGATGGCCAAGAAGACAATGCCGATGATGGTTAACTTCTTTTCCGGGTGGCTGGACTATCCGGAATATTTCTTTTTCTGGTGCTATTCCGGGCAGAACGCGATTTTCAACACGATGAGCTACCAGAACAAGGCGATGGACGCCTTGATCGACGGGGCGCGGCAGGCGGCGGCGGTCGGCGACACGGCGACCTACGACAAGGACGTGAAGGGCTTCATCACCCAGGCCTATGAGGAGGTGCCGCGCATCCCTCTGTTCCAGCCCTACCTCAACGTCGTGATGCAGAAGGACATTACCGGCTACACTTACTGGTTTCACCGCCAGCTCGACTACCGCTCGCTGAGCAAGGCCTGAGGCGGCGGCGCGATGTTCGCGACCATCGCGCGGCGGCTGTTAACCGTGATCCCGACCCTGATCGGGGTCGTCATCGTCACGTTTCTGCTGACGCGCGTGCTGCCCAGTGATCCGGCGGTCTATTTCGCCGGCCCGGCGGCGACGTCGGAATCGATCGCGCAAATCCGCAAGACGCTCGGTCTCGATCAGCCGCTTCCCGAACAGTTTCTGCGCTACGCCGACGATCTGGCGCATGGCGACCTCGGCAACTCGCTGTCCACCGGGCGGCCGGTTATCGCGGAAATCGCCAGCCGGCTGCCGGCGTCGGCCGAGCTGACGCTGTTCGGCCTTGTGATCTCGATCGCGATTGCCGTGCCGTTGGGCATCCTCGCTGCGGTCAAGCAGGGTTCGTGGATCGACCATGCCTGCCGCATCATCGCGACGGCAGGGGTGTCGCTGCCGGTCTTTTTCACCGGCCTGTTGCTGGTGTACGTCCTCTATTTCCGGCTCGGCTGGGCGCCGGCGCCGATCGGCCGGCTCGACGTGTTCTTTTCGCCGCCGCCGCACATCACCGGTTTCTACCTGATCGACAGCCTGCTAGCCGGCGATTTCGAGACGTTCCGGGCGGCGCTCGGCCAACTGATCCTGCCGGCGATGACGCTTGGCATCTTTTCCCTGGCGCCGATCGCGCGCATGACGCGGGCCGCGATGCTGGCCGTACTGGCCTCCGATTTCGTGCGCACCGCCCGCGCCAGCGGCCTTGCCAACCGCACCGTGATCATGACCTATGCCTTTCGCAACGCGATGCTGCCGGTCATCACCACGCTAGGCATGGTGTTCTCGTTCCTGCTCGGCGCCAACGTCCTGGTCGAGAAGGTTTTTGCCTGGCCCGGCATCGGCTCCTACGCGGTCGAGGCGCTGATCACCTCGGATTTCGCGCCGGTGCAGGGCTTTGTCCTGACGATGGCGATCCTCTACGTCGCGCTGAACCTGACGATCGACATCCTCTACGGCGTCATCGATCCACGCGTGAGACTGGAAGGATGAGCGACAGCGCTGCGCTCGCTCGCCCGTCGCCGGCGACGGAGGCGCCGCCCGCGCCGCCGAGCAACTCGTTGCTGCGCCACGCCCGCTATGTCGTGGCCGACAACCCGGTCACCGGCATCGCTTTCGCGCTGTTCCTCTTGATCGCGCTAGCGGCACTGCTCGGCCCGCTCGTCGTGCCGTACGACCCGCTCGCCAGCGACGTCGCAGCGTCGCTGCAGCCGCCATCCTTGGCGCATTGGTGCGGCACCGACCAGCTCGGCCGCGACATCTTCAGCCGCGTCGTGGTGGCGACCCGGCTCGATTTCACGATTGCGCTGAGTTCGGTGGCACTGGTCTTCGCCATGGGTGGGCTGGCCGGCATCGCCGCCGGCTTCTTCGGCGGCTGGACCGACCGCATCGTCGGCCGCATCTCCGACACGATCATGGCCTTTCCGTTGTTCGTGCTGGCGATGGGGATCGTTGCGGCGCTCGGCAACACGGTCACCAACATCGTCATCGCGACCGCGATCATCAATTTCCCGCTCTATGTGCGCGTCGCGCGCGCCGAAGCCAATGTGCGGCGCGAGGCGGGCTTTGTGCAGGCGGCGCGGCTCTCGGGCAACGGCGAGTACCGCATCCTGTTGACGCACATCCTGCCCAACATCCTGCCGATCATGATGGTGCAGGTCTCGCTGACCATGGGCTACGCGATTCTCAACGCCGCCGGCCTGTCGTTCATCGGGCTTGGTGTGCGGCCGCCGACCCCGGAATGGGGGATCATGGTGGCCGAGGGCGCCGCCAACATCATCTCCGGCGAATGGTGGATCGCCCTGTTTCCCGGCGCGGCGCTGATGCTGGCGGTATTTTGCTTCAACCTGCTCGGCGACGGGCTGCGCGATCTGGTCGATCCGCAGCGCCGCACGTGAGGTCGCGATGAGCGAGGCGGTGGCCACGATCGTTGATGGCGCGCCGGCCGAGCGGTCGCCGCCGCTTCTCGACATCCGCGAGCTGACCGTCGAATTCGCCACCCGCCGCGGCACCGTGCGGGCGGTCGAGCAGATCGACCTGACAGTCGGCAGGGCCGAGACGCTCGGCATCGTCGGGGAATCCGGGTCCGGCAAGTCGGTTACCTCCTACGCGGTCATGCGCATCCTCGACCGCGCCGGACATATCGCCGGGGGCTCGGTGATGTTTGGTGGCCGCGACCTGAGGGCGCTGCCGGAGGCGGCGATGCGCGACCTGCGCGGCCGCGAGATGTCGATGATCTTCCAGAACCCGCGCGCCGCGCTGAACCCGATCCGCAAGATCGGCCGCCAGATCGAGGACGTGCTGCGGCAGCACGCACAGACCAATCGCGGCGCGGCGGCGACCGACCAGGCGATCGCGATGCTCGACCAGGTCTGCATCGCGCGGCCGCGTGAGCGCTATCACGCCTATCCGTTTGAATTGTCGGGCGGCATGTGCCAGCGCGTGGTCATCGCCTTGGCGTTGGCCTGCCGCCCGCAATTACTGATCGCGGACGAGCCGACCACCGGCCTCGACGTGACGACCCAGAAGGCAGTCATGGAGCTGGTCGTCGAGCTGACCCGAAGGTATGGCATGTCGACGATCCTGATCACCCACGATCTCGGCCTCGCCGCTGCCTATTGCGACCGCGTGGCGGTGATGGAGAAGGGCCGGGTCGTGGAGAATGCCACCTCAGCCACGATCTTCCGCCGGCCGGCCCACGCCTATACTCAGAAGCTGATGCGCGCGACGCCGCGGCCCGGCATGTCGCTGCGCGACCTGCTGCCGGAGGGCGAGGCGGCGATCGCGGCGCCGCCGCCGACGCCGGCAGACGCCGGTGAAGAGCCGCTGCTGGCGGTCGACAATCTCGCCAAGGAATACCCGCGCAAAGGCGCCGCAGGCCCGCTCGCCCGCCTCGTGAAGCGGCAAGCGCAGGCGGGCAACGCGACTTTCCGCGCGGTCGACGGCATCAGCTTCACGATCCGCCGCGGCGAGAGCGTCGGCCTCGTCGGCGAATCCGGCTGCGGCAAGTCAACGACCGCGATGATGGTGATGCGTCTGATCGACCAGACCGCCGGGTCGATCACCTTCGCCGGCGAGGCGATCGGCGACGTCCCGGCCCGCAAGTTCGCCGCATCGCTCCGCCGCAGCCGCATCCAGATGGTCTTCCAGGACCCGACCGACAGCCTCAACCCGCGCTTCACCGCGGCGCGCGCGATCGCCGATCCGCTGCTGCGGCTTGGCAACGTGGAACGCCGCGCGCTGCGGGCGCGGTGCGAAGAGCTGGCGCGGCAGGTCGGCCTGCCGCTCGACCTGCTCGACCGCTTACCGCATCAGCTATCGGGCGGCCAAAAGGCGCGGGTCGGCATCGCACGCGCGATTGCGCTGAAACCCGACCTCATCATACTCGACGAGCCGACCGCGGCGCTCGACGTGTCGGTCCAGGCCGTCGTGCTCAACCTGCTGCAGGATCTCAAGGACTGGCTCGGGATGAGCTACCTGTTCGTCTCGCACGACCTCAACGTCGTGCGCCTGCTCTGTGACCGGGTCATCGTGATGCGGGCCGGCGCAATCGTCGAACAGGGAAGCGCCGAGCAGGTGCTGGCGGCGCCGCAGGCGCAGTATACCCGCGACCTGTTGGCCGCGATCCCGCATCCGCCGGTGTGATGAACAGATGGCCTTCAGGGGGGGCCTGGGCCAATGGCCGGAATGGGGGGCGTTTCCTAAAACCCGTCTCGAATGGCATAGGTGGGCGAGGTGCGACGAACAGCGATAACGACTTTAAGCTGGCCGAAGCCAGGCCGCCTTAAGAGGCGCTTCGGCCCATCGTGGACTGGACGTCATGTTGGGGCGAACTGAGACGCCGCGCCGGGCGCCTGGCATGCGCTTGGCGCGACGTCGCTCTTGCCGTCCGCGGGGGTTGTGTCGCTGCCGGCAGCGGCGGTACTTGACCGTGCTGGTGCTAGGCTGGGCGCCAATTTCCATCAACCGGCGTCGCGATAAAGCTTCGGGCGCGCGCGCACCGGATCCAGCAGGGACCAGTCGCCTTGTTCCACCTCGAACCCTTTGGGAAACGGCGGCCTCGACTTCCATGCCCAGCGAGCGCATGACCCTGTCGTCTCGGTAGTAGCATTGCAGGATGATCCGGGTCAGGTACGTCAACCCGTCCCCACCGGCCTCGCGCAGCCGCGCGGCAACGGCGTTCCGCCGCGGCAGGTCCAGATCGGCGAACACGCCGCCCGCCATCGCGTCCAGCGTTCGCAGCACCGCGATCACAGGTCCGCATCCCGCCCGAGGCTCTGCAGGATATCGGCGAAGATCGCCTCATCGCCGGCGCTCGGCACGCCGTATTCGGCGCTGGCCGGGATCATCATCTCCGCGAGGCACCGCAACGACCGGCGCTGATCCGCTGGCAACATGGCGCTCGACCCAGGTTTTTCTGCATCCCGTCTCAATCGAACAGCGTGGCCAGGCGCTGCTTGATGCTGTCGGCGACGTAAAGCGCCAGCGCCTGGATCGTCCGCGTCGGGTTCACGCCCGCCGAGGTCACGAAAATGCTGCCATCGACGATAAACAAGTTCTTCACGTCGTGGCTGCGGCCCCACTCGTTCACCACGGACCGCGCCGGGTCGGTGCCCATGCGCGCGGTCCCCATCAGGTGCCACCCGCCCTCGACGATCGGCGCCTCCGACCAGACGTCGTGCGCCCCCGCGGCGCGCAGGATCTCGGTGGCCCGCGCCACCGCATGATCCAGCATGCGGCGGCTGTTTTCGCTCAGCGTGTAACTGATCTTCGGCGCCGGAATGCCGTTGGAGTCCTTCAGCACCGGATCGAGCGTGACGGTGTTGTGCTCCTCCGGCAGGTCCTCGCAGATCGCCACCATCCCGGTACGGTGGCAGAACAGCTTCCGATAAGCGCGGTGATGCTCCTCCCCCCAAGGCAGCCGACCGATTTGCATGCCATGCACCGCGGCCATCACCGGCCCCTGACCGCGAGAGAACTCGAACGTGTAGCCGCGCACGAACCCGCGCGAGTGGTCCGTTTCATAAAACTCCTGGCTCCAGATGCAGTTGCCCGGCCCCCGATAGCCGTCCAGCATTTCGTCGAAATAGCCGGCGATCCGCGCATAGGGATGGAACATCAAATTCTTGCCGACCAGGCCGCTGGAATTCGCGAGCCCGTTGGGAAACCGCGCCGACGCCGAGTTCAACAGAATGCGCGCCGTGCCGACGGCGTTGCAGGCCACGATCACGACCTCGGCAGGCTGAAACCGCTCGACCCCATCGCGCATCGTAATAAACCACGCCCGAGGCCATGCCGTTCTCATTGGTGGTGATCTCCCGCACCCGGCAGCGCGTCCGCAGCTCGACGCCGGCACGGATCGCGGCGGGCCAATAGGTAATGTCGGTGCTGGCTTTGGCCCCCTGCGCGCACCCCGAAGTGCAATGCGCCGAGATTGATGCATCGGCCCGCCCCTCATAATCCACCGAGGCGATCGCGCTGTCCGACGGCCACCAGTGCCAGCCGAGCTTATTGATCCCGCGCGCCAGGTCGCACCCGACTGCCCCAGCGGCAGCGGCGGCATCATCGGCTCATGCGGCGGATAGGCCGGATCGCCTGCCAGGCCGGACACCCCCATCATCCGGTCGTTCTCCGCATAAAACGGCTCCAAGGTCGCGTAGTCGATCGGCCAGTCGTCGCCACCCCGTCCAGCGTGCGCACGCGGAAATCCGACGGATGGAAGCGCGGAAAATGCCCCGCGTACAGCACCGTCCCGCCGCCGACGCCGTTGAAATTGGCGATCTTGATCGGCGAGTTGCGCGTCATTGATCGGATAGTCCGTCTCCCGCGCCCGCCGGTTCGGGCTGGGGCTGAAATCGCTGAGCTGACGCGCCTCCCAGTCGCGAGCGGTGCTGGGATATTCGGACGGCTTCATCCAGTCGCCCTGCTCCAGACAGAGGATGTGCATCTTCGTCTCGGCCAAGCTCCAGGCCACGGCCGCGCCGGAGGCACCGGCGCCAATGATCAGGACGTCAACCGGGCTGTTCATGCGAAGGAGCCCCACTGGAAATGCGCAGCTGCAATCAACGGGGTCCGAGTGGGGTTGTCAACGGCATGCTGCTGTCTTGGCGGCTATCCGCGAGGAGGAGCGAGCTTGCCTGGGCCCACCAGTTCTGGGTGATGCCCCCAACATTCCGTTCAAGGCCCACCGTCGCTGGAAACGCTTATTCTCGCCTGTCTTTCCCGCCATCGCGATACCCTTGCCGCTACCTTGTGCTACTGGGTATCAATCGGGACCCTGTTCTCAGCGACTTATCGTTTAGGTGCCGATGAGAGCTTGGTAGGCTGGGTACGCGTTGAAACGCTCACAACGTTGAACGGCCCTTTTACGAGCCACGAGGTACGAGATTTCTTCGCCTAGATTGTTATACAACGAATTGTAAGAGTATTCGATGGAGAAACAGATGGTGCTTTTGCCGCAAATACGGTTCGGCGGGCGCGCTCGCGGTTCTTAGCCGGCTGAACCGGACTGTTCACTTTGCCGAGCATCGGCTGAGGCCATTTTTGCCGGGTCCGGCGCGCCCGAGCCGCGACCGGTCAGAACAGACGGTCGAGCGTCTCGGATCGGATCTCGACCGGGAAATGGGCGCGCAACGCCCGAGTGAACTCCTCGCCGATATCGGCCTGTAGACCGGCGTCGATTTCGCGTGACAGCTCCGCGGTCGCGGTCTTCGCGGTGATCGGCGGCTCCTGTATCGCGCTCAATCGGGCGACGTAGGACCCGGTTCCATCGGCGGCGGTGACGACGGCGCCGGGCTTGACCGCAAACAGCTTGGCGACCAGCGCAGCGGGAACCCCGTCGGCGCCCTGCGATTGCCGCAGCAGCGGCGGCGTAGTCGTCAACTTGAGGCCCTTAGCGGCGGCGAGGGCCGAGAGCTGTTCGCCCGACTTGGCCGCAGCGGCCAGCGCATCGGCCTCTTTGGCGACCGTATCGCGCCGCTTTTCCGCCTGCCAGGCGGCGATCGCCTTATCCCTTACTTCGGCGAGCGGCCGGACCGCGGGCGGGACGATCTTGCTCATATGCAGCACGAAGATCGCGCCGTCGGAGGTTTGGGTGACCCGGCTGTCGCGGTCTTGCTCGGTCGCAAACGCGAGCTTCAGCACTTCGGACGGAGCGACCGGCAGCTCCACTGCTTTGCCGCCGCGATCAAGACCATGCTCGTCGACCGCGGCGACGACAGTCTTTTTCAGTCCGAATTTGGCGGCAGCCGCATCGATGTCGGCACCGCCCGCCAGCGCGTCATCGACGTTATTGGCGATTGTGTAGAGACGATCGACGGCTTCGTCGTGAGCGACAGCGGCCTGCAGTTTCGTCTTTGCTTCGTCAAAGGTCTGCGTCTTCGGCGGCTCGATCTTGACGATCCGCAAAATGTGCCAGCCGAGCGGCGATTTCACCGGCGGGCTCGGCTTGTCGAGCGGCAATGAGAACGCAACCTCCGCCAACGCTTTTGGCAGTTCGGCACGGCTCGTCAGCCCGAGATCGATCGTCGTGGGACCCTGCCCGGCGATCGTGGTTGCGACTTCCTTCCAGTCCTTGCCGGCGGCGAGTGCTGCTTCGGCCGCCTTGGCCTTGTCCTCCGACGGCGCCAAGATCTGTTGCACGTCGCGGCGCTCGGGCAGCACGAACTCGTCCTGGCGTTGGTCGTACTCCTTTTTGAGCCTGTCCTCGGGAATCTCGATCTTTCGGGCGAGATCGGACGGGGTCAGGCTCGCCATCGTGAATGCGCGATACTCGGGCGCACGGAACAGATCCTGATGGGCGTCGTAGAACTTGGTGAGCTCTGCGTCAGTCGGCTGCCCGACATCGCCCGCGACGGCATCGGGCAGCGCCACGACGTCGGCGATCCGCTTTTCGTTACGGTATCGATACAGGCGGTCGATCATCGTTTGCGGCGGCCTGACCCCTGCGGTCACCGCGCGCATCAGATCACTGCGCGGGATATCGCGCTTCATCCGCTCGACATACTGGCCTTCGGTCATGTGGTTTGCCGCGAGCAGCGCATCAAACGCGCCGCGGTTGAAAGCCCCGTTGGAACCCTTGAACATCGGGTCGGTCATGATGCCGTCGCGGATCACGTCGTCCGAAACATCGAGCTGCAGTCGCGCCGCCTCCTGATCGATCAGGCTCTGATCGATCAGCTGACCGAGCTCGTCGTCGATGACCCCCATCTGTTTTGCCTGCCGAAGATCGACGGCGCTGCCGAGCTGGCTGCTCAGGCGCTCGAGCGCCGGTTGCACCGCCGTCTGCAGGGCGCCGGCGTCGATGCTTTGGGCGCCGACCGCGGCCACCGTCGTATCGGTCGGACGATTGCGGAAGATGTCGCCGATACCCCAGATCCCGAAGGTCACGATCAGGAGGGCAAATAGGCCTTTGACGAAGATGGATCCCGCCTTTGAGCGGATCGCTTGGAGCATGGAGGCGGCTGGCCTCTCGCTATGGCCCCGGACAGGTTGACCCGCCCGAATGCCGGTGTGATCGTAGACCGCTGGATGATAGGCACGCGCCGGCGGGGCCGCAACACCCCCGCCCGTTTGCCGCCGAGACAGGGAGGGGCGGATGGCGGAACGGACAAAGCTCATCGCCGGCAATTGGAAGATGAACGGCTTGCGCGCCGACGGCGTGGCGCTGGCCGGCGAGCTGGCGGAGCGGGCGAGAGCGGCGAAGGGCGCCGAAGCACTCCACTGCGAGCTGCTGATATGCCCACCCGCGACCCTACTCTCGCCGGTGCGCGAAACCATCGCCGACAGCGGCATTGCGCTGGGCGGCCAGGATTGCCACGCGGCGCCCAAAGGCGCCTTTACCGGCGACATCAGCGCCGAGATGTTGGCCGATTCCGGCTGCGCTTATGTCATCCTCGGGCATTCCGAGCGCCGCCACGGCCACGGCGAGACCGACGTCGAAATCCGCGCCAAGATGGCCGCGGCCGGGCGCGCCGGACTGAAACCGATCCTCTGCGTCGGTGAGACACAGCAGCAGCGCCAAGCCGGCCAGGCGATTACGGTCGTCTCGGCGCAGCTCGTGGGCTCGATCCCCGACGGCGTCGCCGGTGATGGGTTGGTCATCGCCTATGAGCCGGTATGGGCGATCGGAACCGGGCTCAGTTGCGCCCTCGACGACATCGCCCAGATTCACGCGGCGATTCGCGCCCGTATGACGCCGGCCACGCGCATCCTCTATGGCGGTTCGGTCAATCCGACGAACGCGGCTGGGATCCTCGCTCTGACCGATGTCGACGGCGCGCTGGTCGGCGGCGCCAGCCTCGACGCCGATTCGTTCTGGGCGATCGCCCGCTGCTGTGGATGAAGCGATACGGGGCGAGCTGGCCAGGAGGCGGAGAAGCGGCTAAAACCCGCCCGATGATCATTCTGCTTCTGGTCATTCACATCATGGTCGCGATCGCGCTGGTCGCGGTCATCTTGCTGCAGAAGAGCGAGGGCGGGGCGCTCGGCATGGGCGGCGGCGGCATGTCGGGGTTTATGACCGGCCGGTCGACCGCGAATCTGCTGACCCGCGCGACGGCGATCCTCGCCGCCGCCTTCATGACAACGAGCGTGCTGCTGGTGGTCATGCACAATCGTCGAGCGCGCGCCGGTGTCGATCATCGACCAGCCCGGCCCAGCAGTCCCGGCCGTTCCGTTGGCGCCGACCGCTCCGACGGCCCCGGCCAAGCCGGCAAGCGCCGACCCCGAGCGCGCCGCTCGCCCATTGAACGCAGATTCGCGCACCGCGGCGGTGTCCAGCTTACGGGCGCCGACCTCGGCCCCTTTTCCGTAGGCAGGGCGAGAGAGTGCTCGCCGTTTTCATAATTAATGGGACTGGGGCGCGTGATGCTGTAGGGTGAGATTCCATGACGCGGTTCATCTTCATTACCGGCGGCGTGGTCTCCTCTCTCGGCAAGGGCTTGTCGGCTGCGGCGCTCGGCGCGTTGCTGCAGGCGCGCGGCTTCAAGGTGCGGCTGCGCAAGCTCGACCCGTACCTGAACGTCGATCCCGGGACGATGAGCCCATACCAGCACGGCGAGGTCTACGTCACCGACGACGGCGCCGAGACCGACCTCGATCTCGGCCATTACGAGCGCTATGTCGGGGTTGCCGCACGGCGCAGCGATTCGGTAACCACCGGCCGGATCTATTCGACCGTGATCGGCCGCGAGCGGCGCGGCGAGTATCTCGGCGCCACGGTTCAGGTCATCCCCCACGTCACCGACGCTATCAAGGAGTTCATCCAGGCCGATCTCGACGGCGAGGATTTCGTGTTGTGCGAGATCGGCGGCACCGTCGGCGACATCGAAAGCCTGCCGTTCCTCGAAGCGATTCGCCAGCTCGGCAATGAGCTCGGCCGCGAGCGGGTGCTGTTCGTGCACCTGACCCTGGTGCCCTACATCTCCTCGGCCGGCGAGCTGAAGACCAAGCCCACCCAGCATTCGACCAAGGAACTGCTCGGCCTCGGCATCCAGCCCGACATCCTGTTGTGCCGCTGCGACCGGCCGATCCCGCCCGGCGCGCGCAAAAAGATCGCGCTGTTCTGCAATCTGCGCGAAAGCCGGGTCATTCCGGCGCTCGACATCGACACGATCTATGCGGTGCCCGCCGCCTACCATGCCGAGGGCTTCGACGATGAAGTCTGCCGACATTTCGGGCTCGATGCGCCCGCTCCCGATCTCGACCGTTGGAACGACATCGTCGATCTGATCCACCGACCCGAAGGACGGGTGACAATCGCGATTGTCGGTAAGTACACCCATCTTCCGGACAGCTATAAATCGCTGGCGGAGGCGATGACCCATGGCGGGCTCGCCAACAATGTCGGGATCGACCTCGACTGGATCGATTTCGAGGTGTTCGAGGCCGAGACCGAGGCGGTCCACCAGCTCGAAGGGGTGCACGGCATCCTGGTCCCCGGCGGCTTTGGCGAGCGCGGCACCGAAGGCATGATCGAAGCCGCTCGCTTTGCCCGCGAGCGCCGGGTGCCGTATTTCGGCATCTGCTTTGGCATGCACATGGCGGTGATCGAGGCGGCGCGCGATCTCGCCGATCTTCCCGGCGCGGGCTCGACCGAATTCGGGCCGTGCCGGCATCCGGTGGTCGGGCTGATGACCGAATGGATGCGCGGCAACACGATCGAACGGCGCAATTCGAACGAAGATCTCGGCGGCACGATGCGGCTCGGCGCCTATGAGGCGGTGCTGGCGGCGGGCAGCCGGGTCGCCGAAATCTATGGCGCCGAGCAGATCAGCGAGCGCCATCGCCACCGCTACGAGATCAATATCGGCTACAAGGACCGGCTGGAAGCGGCGGGGCTGCGCTTTTCCGGCATGTCGCCCGATGGCGTGCTGCCCGAGATCGTCGAGTTCCCCGATCACCCGTGGTTCATCGGCGTGCAGTTTCATCCCGAACTGAAATCGAGCCGTTTGCACCGCACCCGCTGTTCACCTCGTTCATCCGCGCCGCGCGCGACCAGTCGCGCTTGGTGTGAGGAGCGTCGTTCATCCGTCTCGTTCCCGCGAGCGGGGATCCAGGGAATGCGCGGCTCGGCCTGGGTTCCGCTTTCGCAGGTGACGACGAAGGCGAGCGGATGGGAGACCGCCTCGTCATGTCACGGTTGGCGACATCACCCTCGGCAACGATCTGCCGCTGGTCTTCATCGTCGGGCCGAACACGCTCGAATTCGCGGGCGCACGCGCTGGAAATGAGTGCGGCACTGGCCGAGATCGCGGCAAAGCTGAAGATCGATCTGATCTACAAAACCTCGTTCGACAAGGCGAACCGCTCCTCGATCTCGGGCGCGCGGGGCATCGGGCTGAAGGCTGGACTGCCGATCCTCGCCGAGGTCCGCGAGGCGACCGGCCTGCCGGTGCTGACCGACGTGCATGAAAAGGAGCAATGCGCGCCGGTGGCCGAAGTGGTCGATATCTTGCAGACCCCGGCGTTCCTCTGCCGCCAGACCGATCTGCTGCTTGCCGCCGGTGCGACCGGCAAGCCGGTCAATGTCAAGAAGGGCCAGTTCCTGGCGCCCTGGGACATGAAAAACGTCGCGGGCAAGATCGCCTCGACCGGCAACCAGCAGATCTTGCTGTGTGAGCGCGGCGCGAGCTTTGGCTACAACACGCTGGTCGTCGATATGCGGGCGCTGCCGATCATGGCGCAGACCGGCTACCCGGTGGTGTTCGACGCCACCCATTCGGTGGCGCAACCGGGCGGCCTTGGCGACCGTTCGGGAGGCGAGCGCGAATTCGCGCCTGTCCTCGCCCGCGCCGCCGTCGCCGTCGGTGTCGCCGCCATCTTTATCGAAACCCACCAGGATCCCGACCGTGCGCCCTGCGAGGGCCAGACGATGTTGCCGCTGCGGTCGCTGCCAGCTTTGCTCGAGACCCTGATCGCCTTTGACCGGCTCGCCAAGACGCACCCCGCTCAGCTCGATTGCTGAGGGCCGCACCTCGCGTTACAGCCCCGCCGTCATAGCGAGAGCCTGATGACCGCCATCGCCGATATCCATGCCCGCGAGATCCTCGACAGCCGCGGCAATCCGACGGTCGAGGTCGAGGTGACGCTCGACGACGGCACGATGGGCCGGGCGGCAGTGCCGTCCGGCGCCTCGACCGGCGCGCATGAGGCGATCGAAAAGCGCGACGGCGGGTCAGCGCTATGGCGGTCGGGGCGTGCTTCAGGCGGTCGAGGCGGTCAACGGCGAGATCTTCGATGCGCTTTCGGGCTTCGACGCGGCCGACCAGCTGGCGCTCGACCGCTACTGATCGAGCTCGACGGCACCCCGAACAAGGCGCGGCTCGGCGCCAACGCGATCCTCGGCGTCAGCCTCGCCGCCGCCAAGGCCGCCGCCGCCGATCTCGCGCAGCCGCTCTACCGCTATGTCGGCGGCGTCTTTGCCCGCACCCTGCCGGTGCCGATGATGAACATCATCAATGGCGGCGTGCATGCCGACAACCCGATCGACATCCAGGAATTCATGGTCATGCCGGTCGGCGCCGCTTCCGCGACCGAGGCGATCCGCGCCGGTTCCGAAATCTTTCACGCCTTGCGCAAAAAGCTCGCCGATGCCGGCCACAACACCAATGTCGGCGACGAGGGCGGGTTTGCCCCGAACCTCGCCTCGGCCGATGCGGCGCTCGGCTTCATCATGCAGGCGATCGAAGCCGCCGGCTACCATCCGGGCGACGATGTGGTGCTGGCGCTCGACCCGGCCGCGAGCGAGTTCTACCGCGACGGCACCTATCGGCTCGACGGCAAGACCCTCGATTCGGCGGCTTTGATCGCCTATTGGCGCGATCTGGTCGAGCGCTACCCGATCGTGTCGATCGAGGACGGAATGGCCGAGGACGATTGGGACGGCTGGGTACTGCTGACGCGCGAGCTTGGCGGCAAGATCCAACTCGTCGGCGACGATGTCTTTGTCACCAACCCCGAGCGGCTGCGCGACGGCATCGCGCGCGCCGCCGCCAACGCGCTGCTGGTCAAGGTCAACCAGATCGGCACCCTCTCCGAGACGCTTGAGGCGGTCGAAATCGCGCAGCGGGCAGGGTGGGGGACGGTGTTCTCGCACCGCTCGGGCGAGACCGAGGATACGACGATCGCCGATCTGGCGGTCGCCACCAACAGCGGCCAGATCAAGACCGGATCGCTATCGCGCTCGGACCGGCTCGCCAAATACAACCAGCTGATCCGAATCGAGGAGCAGCTCGGCGGCGATCGCGGTTTACGCCGGCCGCTCGGTTCTCGCGCGCTCGGCCTCCGCGCCACGCCGAGGTTGACGGGCGGCTCCGCTGGTGCTCCTGTTGCGCGATGTCCTAATGCGCGAATTGCGGCGGTGGGCGCGGGTCGTCGTCGGCCCCATCCTCGGCATCGCCTTGACCGGCTATTTCGCCTACAACCTCGTCGAAGGCGATCGCGGGTTCATCGCCTGGACGCGGCTCACCCGAGCAGATTGCGAGCCGAGGACGCCCGTCTCGACGCGCTCCGCGCCGAGCGTGCGGCGCTCAAGCTGAAGGTGTCGGACCTGACCCCGAGCATCTCGACCCCGATCTGCTCGACGAGCGTGTGCGCGCGACCTTGAACCTCGTCGCACCGAACGAGCGGGTGATCATGAAGCCGGCGGCGGACCCGCCGACTACGCCCCAAGCATTCTCGGGGAACGCGCCCGGCGGTCCGCCGGCCCGGTGATTTCCAACGTGCCTGCAACGATTTGAACAGGCCGAGATTGCAAAGGTCGCGATTGCAAAGGAATGGATTTGCCACCATGCTCCGGGCCAGCTTTTGGCAATGAGTTTGGGCGGATGCCCGGAGGGAGCGAATGGCAGCAACACGCAAGGCCAAGCCGGTCGGCGTCGCCGAACTCGACGCCTCGCCAAAGGAATTGCTCGGCTTTTACCGCGACATGCTGCTGATTCGGCGCTTTGAGGAGCGCGCCGGACAAATGTACGGCATGGGTCTGATCGGCGGGTTCTGCCACCTCTATATCGGACAGGAAGCGGTCGTCGTCGGCATGCAGGCGGCGCTGAAGAAGGCGACACGATCGTCACCTCCTATCGCGATCACGGCCATATGCTGGCCTGCGGCATGGACCCGAAGGGGGTGATGGCCGAATTGACCGGGCGCCGCACCGGCTATTCGCACGGCAAAGGCGGCTCGATGCACATGTTCAGCCGCGAAAAGAACTTTTTTGGCGGCCACGGCATCGTCGGCGCGCAGGTGCCGATCGGCACCGGGCTCGCCTTTGCCCACCGCTATCGCGATGACGGGCTGATCTCGGTCACCTATCTCGGCGATGGCGCGATCAACCAGGGGCAGGTTTACGAAAGCTTTAACATGGCGGCGTTGTGGAAGCTGCCGATCGTCTATGTCATCGAAAACAACCGCTACGGGATGGGAACCTCGATCGACCGCGCGTCGGCCCGGACCGATCTGTTCCATCGCGGCATGGCGTATGGCATTCCCGGGGAGCAGGTCGACGGCATGAATGTGCTGGCCGTGCACGAAGCCGGGCTCGCCGCCGCCGAGCATGCGCGCTCGGGTCAGGGCCCGCTGATCCTCGAGATGATGACCTATCGCTATCGCGGCCATTCGATGTCCGACCCGGCCAAATATCGCACCCGCGACGAGGTCGACCGGATGCGCACCGAGCACGATCCGATCGATCAGGCGCGCCGGCGGCTGATCGAGGGCGGGACCGGCGAGGCGGCGCTGAAGGCGATCGACGCCGAGGTCAGGGACCGCGTCGCCGAGGCGGCGCAATTCGCGCAGGACAGCCCGGAGCCCGACCCTGCCGAGCTGTGGACGGACGTGCTGGTCGACGCCTGAGCCGCGACGATTATCCTGTTTGCCGGGACGCGCGCCCAAGCCGCTGCAGGTGAGTCCCGATGCGCGGCAGAGCCCGCAGGAGACCGCGATAAGCCATGGCTACCGAAGTGCTGATGCCGGCGCTGTCGCCGACGATGACCGAGGGCAAGATCGCGCGCTGGCTCAAGAGCGAGGGCGAGGCGGTCAGAGCGGGCGATGTGCTGGCCGAGATCGAGACCGACAAGGCGACGATGGAAGTCGAGGCGGTCGACGAGGGCGTGCTCGCCAAGATCGTGATCCCCGAAGGCACCGACCACGTCGCCGTCAATACCCCGATCGCGCTGATCGCCGGGAATGGCGAAGACGCGGCCGAGGCCCAGCGCGCGCCGCCATCCGCGAATGGCCGGCAAAGGGCGGTGGCCGGTGACACGGCTACGGCGCGGCCGCCGCAGCCTGCGCCGCAACCCGCGCCGCCGGCGCCCGCCCGGCAGCCCCGACGGCAGAGACCGAATACACCGGTCCGACCCGGACGATTACGGTGCGCGAGGCGTTGCGCGATGCGATCGCCGAAGAAATGCGTCGCGACGACACGGTGTTTCTGCTCGGCGAAGAGGTCGCCGAATACCAAGGCGCCTACAAGGTCAGCCAGGGCCTGCTGCAGGAGTTCGGGGCGCGACGCGTCATCGACACGCCGATTACCGAGCAGGGCTTTACCGGGCTCGGCGTCGGCGCGGGTTTTGCCGGGCTGCGCCCGATCGTCGAATTCATGACCTTCAACTTCGCGATGCAGGCTATTGATCAAATTGTAAATTCTGCATCAAAGACGCGCTATATGTCGGGCGGACAGATGGGCTGTCCGATCGTCTTTCGCGGGCCGAACGGCATCGCCGCCCGGGTCGCCGCGCAGCATTCGCAATGCTATGCGAGCTGGTATGCGCATTGCCCCGGGCTCAAGGTCGTGGCGCCTTATACCGGCGCCGATCACAAGGGCTTGCTGAAATCGGCGATTCGCGACCCGAATCCGGTCGTCTTTCTCGAGCACGAACTGGTTTACGGCGAAAGCTTTGCCGTGCCCGACGACCCCGAATTTCTGGTGCCGATCGGCAAGGCGCGCATCGCCAAGCCGGGCGACCACGTCACGATCACCGCGTTTTCGCGCATGGTCAAAGCTCGCGCTGCAGGCCGCCGAGGAGCTCGAAAAGGCCGGCATCTCGGCGGAGATCATCGATCTGCGCAGCCTGCGTCCGTTCGACGTCGATACGGTCGCGGCCTCGGTCAAAAAAACCAACCGGATCGTCACGGTCGAGGAGGGCTGGCCGTTTGCCGGCATCGGCGCCGAAATCGCGGCACTGGTCATGGAGCAGTGCTTCGACTGGCTCGACGCCCCGGTCAAGCGGGTCACCGGCAAGGATGTGCCGTTGCCCTATGCCGCGAACCTCGAGCATCTGGCGGTGCCGCAGGTCGAGGACATCGCCGCCGCCGCCCGCGAAGTCGCCTACCGCTAAGGTCGGCTCGACTCGACCGAGGAAGAGATCATGCCGATCGAAATCCTGATGCCGGCGCTGTCGCCGACGATGACCGAAGGCAACCTCGCCAAATGGCTGAAGAAAGAGGGCGACGAGGTCCATTCGGGCGACGTGCTCGCCGAAATCGAGACCGACAAGGCGACGATGGAGGTCGAGGCCGTCGATGACGGGCGGGTCGGCAAGATCCTGGTTCCCGAGGGAACGCAGGGCGTCAAGGTCAACCAGCCGATCGCGCTGCTGCTCGGCGAAGGCGAGGATCTGTCGGCGCTCACCAACTTTCGCCGCATCAGTCGCCAAGCCTGTCCCTACCGCCGCTCCCGGCGACGCAGAGCCGCAACCGGCGCCGCACAGCTTCGGCAGCTGCGGTCGGCGCCCACGACCAGCCGGCAACGGCAATGGCCGGATTTTCGCCAGCCCCTTGGCGCGCCGGATGGCGCAGCAGGCCGGTCTCGATCTTGCCGCGATCACCGGCTCGGGGCCGCAGGGGCGGATCGTCAAATCCGATATCGAGGCCGCGCTTTCGACCAGCGCGCGCCCGCGCCCGCCACCGCGCTTCCGGCGGCGCCGGCCGGGCACAGCCGCGCCAGCTGACGCCTTCGCCGATGCCTCTTGCCGCGCCCGCCTTGTCGAAAGAGCGGGTGCGTGGCGCTGGCCGGCAACCCGCCCTACACCGAGCGGCCGCTCAACGCGATGCGCCGGGTCATCGCCCGGCGGCTGACCGAGTCGAAGCAGACGGTCCCGCATTTCTATCTGACGATCGATTGCGAGATCGACGAGCTGCTGAAGATTCGCGCCGAGCTTAACGCCAAATCAGATGCTTACAGGATTTCTGTCAACGATTTTGTGATCCGTGCCGCGGCGCTCGCTTTGCGCCAGGTGCCGGCGGCCAACGCATCGTGGAGCGACGAGGCGATCCTGCTATGGGATACGGTCGACATCGCCGTCGCCGTGGCGCTCGATGACGGGCTGATCACGCCGATCGTCAAGCAGGCCGACCGCAAGGGGCTGGCGACGATCGCCAACGAAACCAAGGATCTCGCCGCGCGCGCCCGGGCCGGCAAATTGAAGCTCGAAGAGTTCCAGGGCGGGACCTTTTCGATCTCGAATCTCGGCATGTTCGGGGTTCGCGATTTCGCCGCGGTGATCAACCCGCCGCATGGCGGCATTCTTGCCGTCGGCGCCGGCGAGCAGCGGCCGGTCGTCAAAAACGGTGCGCTCGCGGTGGCCACGGTGATGAGCTGCACCCTGTCCTGCGACCACCGCGCCGTTGACGGTGCTGTCGGCGCGCAATTCCTCGCCGCCTTCAAGAAGCTCGATCGAAGACCCGCTGACGATGCTGCTGTGACGCGGGACAGGTAGATGGCCGACAATTCTTTCGACCTGATCGTCCTCGGCGGCGGGCCGGGCGGCTATGTCGCGGCGATCCGCGCAGCGCAGCTCGGCATGAAGGCAGTGGTCGTCGAGCGCGATCAGCTCGGCGGCATCTGCCTCAATTGGGGATGCATCCCGACCAAGGCGCTGCTGCGCAGTTCCGAGATTTACCATCATCCTGCATCATCTCGACCAATATGGATTTTCGGCAAAAGACATCCGCTACGATGCCGGCAAGGTCGTCGCGCGCTCGCGCGCCGTCGCCAAGCAACTGTCGAACGGCGTCGCCTATCTGTTGAAAAAGAACAAGGTCAGCGGTGTTCGACGGGCAGGGGCGGCTGGCCGGCAAGGGACGGCTTGCGGTCGAGAAGGACGGCAAGTCCGTCGCCGAACTCACCGCCCCGCATATCATCCTCGCCACCGGGGCGCGGGCGCGCGCGCTGCCCGGGCTCGAACCCGACGGCGAACAAGTGTGGACCTATAAGGAGGCGATGGTGCCCGCCGGCGATCCCGAAATCCCTGCTGGTCGTCGGCTCGGGCGCGATCGGAATCGAATTTGCGAGCTTTTACCATGATATGGGAGCCGATGTTACAGTGGTGGAGGTGCTCGACCGGGTGCTGCCGGTCGAGGACGAAGAGATCTCGGCATTTGCCCGCAAGTCATTTGAAAAGCAGGGAATAAAGATCCATACCGGGGCAACGGTAAAGGCCCTGGAGCGCACCGGCGGGCAAGTCACCGCGCAGATCGAGGCCGGCGGCAAGGCGTTCGAGGTGACGGTCGAAAAGGTGATCCTCGCTGTCGGGATCGTCGGCAATGTCGAGGATATCGGCCTCGAAAACACCGGCGTCGAGGTGCAGCGAACCCATGTCGTCGTCGATCAGTGGCTGCGCACCGGCGAGCCCGGCATCTATGCGATCGGCGATCTCGTCGGCCCGCCCTGGCTCGCGCACAAGGCGAGCCATGAAGGGGTGATCTGCGTCGAGCACATCGCCGGGGTCAACGACGTGCACCCGCTCGATGTCCGCAACATCCCGGCCTGCACCTATTGCCGCCCGCAGGTGGCCAGCGTCGGCCTGACCGAGAAAGCCGCGCGCGATGCCGGCTACGAGGTCAAAATCGGGCATTTCCCGTTTATCGGCAACGGCAAGGCGATCGCGCTCGGCGAGCCCGAAGGCATGGTCAAGACGGTGTTCGACGGCAAGACCGGCGAGCTGTTGGGCGCGCACATGATCGGCGCCGAAGTGACCGAGCTGATCCAGGGCTATACGATCGCCAAGACCCTGGAAACGACCGAGGCCGAGTTGATCCGCACGATCTTCCCGCACCCGACCCTGTCGGAGACGATGCACGAGGCCGTGCTTGACGCCTATGGGCGAGCCATCCACTTCTAAGGCTGAGCCGTCATTGCGAGCGAAGCGAAGCAATCTCGTGCCGAAAGAGCTTTAGCCATCGGGATTGCTTCGTCGCCTCGCTCCTCGCAATGACACCCTCCCCAACGCCCGAAGCGGCCGCTGCGCCATCCGGAAAAGGCCGATCGGCCCGACAGCCCGATCCCGCGCAAGCCCGACTGGCTGCGAGTCAAGGCGCCGGGCTCGCCCGAATACCAGGCGACGCGGCGGCTGATGCGCGAGTTGCAGCTCAACACCGTTGCGAGGAAGCGGCCTGCCCGAACATCGGCGAGTGCTGGAAACAAAAACACGCGACGGTGATGATCCTCGGCCGGGTCTGCACCCGCGCCTGCACCTTTTGCAATGTCGCTACCGGCCGGCCCGATCTCGCTCGACCCGCATGAGCCCGAGCGCGTCGGCGCGAGCGGTCGCGGCGCTCGGGCTCGCGCATGTCGTCGTCACCTCGGTCGACCGCGACGATCTCGACGATGGCGGGGCCGGACACTTCGCGCACACCATCGCGGCGATCCGGGCCGCCGCGCCCGAGCACCACGATCGAGGTGCTGACCCCCGATTTTCTGCGCAAGGAGGGGGCGCTCGAAACCGTCGTCGCGGCCCGGCCCGACGTCTTCAACCACAATCTCGAAACCGTGCCGCGTCTTTACGCCGAGGTAAGGCCTGGCGCGCGATACTTTCATTCGCTGCGGCTGCTCGACCAGGTCGAAGCGGCTCGACCGGCGCATTGTTCACGAAATCGGGGATCATGGTCGGGCTTGGCGAGGACAAGACCGAGGTGCTCCAGGTGATGGACGATTTGCGCGCGGCTGAAGTGGATTTCCTGACGATCGGGCAATATCTGCAGCCGACGCCAAAACATCATGCGATCGCCCGCTTTGTGACCGCCGGAAGAATTCGCCGGCTATAAAAGCTTGGCGCTCGGCAAGGGCTTTCTGCTGGTTTCGGCCTCGCCGCTGACCCGCTCCTCCTATCATGCGGGCGAGGATTTCGCGCGGCTGCGCGCCGCCCGCGCCGCCAAGCTCGCCGCCCGGCTGATCCTGCCGCGATGCCGACCCATGCCGAGCAGCGTGTGCTTCCCTACACGCCGGAGCAGCTGTTCGCGCTGGTCGCCGATATCGAGCGTTATCCCGAATTTCTGCCGTGGTGCATCGGCGCGCGCATCCGCGAGCGGCAGCCGCATCTTGTCGTCGCCGATCTGATCATCGGCTTCAAAGTATTCCGCGAGCGCTTTACCTCGCGGGTGGTGCTCGACCCGCCGCGCAAGATCGACGTGACCTATGCCGAAGGGCCATTCCGCTATCTGAACAACCACTGGACCTTCGAAAAGGTGCCGGAGGGCTGCCGCATCGATTTCTTTGTCGATTTCGAATTCAAGTCGCGGCTGATGCAAAAGGTCATCGAGGTTCTGTTCAGCGAAGCGGTGCGCCGCATGGTCGGCGCCTTCGAAAAGCGCGCCCGCGACCTCTACGGCGCCCCGGCGCAAAGCGGCGCCAACCGCGCCGCGGTCTGATGCTGCCGACCGATCAAGCGACCGCGCTGACGTTCCCGGCTTTGGTCGCGCACGCCGTGGGCTGCGCTTATGCTGAATTGCTGAAGCTTTCAGCTGCCGTCGAGGGAGTATCTGCAATGCCGCAAAAGACGTCGTCTACGCGCAGCGTCGGGCCGGAGCTGACGCATTACGAAGTCGATGTCGACGACGCCACCCTCACGCGGCGCGGCACCGTCGACCTTGCCGGCCAATGTGCATTACGCCTGGCCACACGCCTCGCGGCAATTTCTCTATGTCGCGTCGAGCGACAGCGCATCGGGGATCGGCGGGCTTGTCGGCCACAGGCACCACGTCACCGCTTTTCGCATCGATCCGACGACTCGGGCGCGCTGGTGCCGCATGGCGATGCCGATCGCGCTGCCGACCCGGCCGATCCACATGACGAGCGACATTCCGTCGCGCAACCTGCTGGTCGCGTTCAGCAATCCGAGCGGCCTCCGGGTCTACCGGGTCAATCCCGACGGCACGCCCGGCGCCGAGGTCGCGCAGACCGAGGCTGATCGACCCCGGCATCTACGGGCATCAGGTGCGGGTCGAGCCTCGACAATCGGCTGGTGATCCTCGTCACGCGCGGCCATGACGCGGCCGCCGGCAAACCCGAGGAGCCGGGCGCGCTAAAAATTTTCAACTATCGACGACGGGCTGCTGACCGGCGAGGTTTCGGTGGCGCCGGGCGGCGGTTATCGGCTTTGGCCCGCGCCATCTCGATTTTCACCCGACCAAGCCGTGGGTCTATGTGTCGCTGGAGCGGCAGAACCGGCTCGACATGTTCGCGATCGACGGCGACCGGCTGTCCGCGGCGCCGCTATTCAGCAAAGGCACCCTGGCCGAGCCGGGCAATATCCGCGGGCGGCAGGCAGCCGGCACGGTCCATGTCCATCCGAACGGCCGCTTTGTCTATGTCGCCAATCGCGCTTCGAGCACGGTCGGGGAGGGGACAGAACGCGTCTTTGCCGGCGGCGAAAACACCCTCGCGGTCTATGCGATCGACCCCGCGACCGGCGAGCCCAACCCGATCCAGCATGTCGATACCCGCGGCATCCATTGCCGCACCTTCCACATCGACCCGAGCGGCCAAATCCTTGTCGCAGCGCACATCATGGGGCTGCCGGTCAAGGACGGCGGCAGCGATCCGCGAGGTGCCGGCCTGCCTCTCGCTATTCCGCATCGGCGCCGACGGCAAGCTCGATTTCGTGCGCAAATACGATGTCGATGTCGGCGACCGGCAGATGTTCTGGATGGGGATGGTGTAAGCCGCCGTGAGGGAATAGCTGGCGGCGCTCTTTACACTACGGCGAGCGGCCGGTGCGGCGGAGGAGGGGGCTCGACGCGGATCGGATCGCCGGTGCGAACCTCGCCTTCGGCCAGCACGACGCCCATGATCCCGGCTTTGCGCACGAGATTGCCGTGCTCGTCGCGTCCCAACGTCGCGGCCATCAGCCCCTTGTGGATCTTGTCGAGCTGAGCGCAGGGGTTGCGCAGCCCCGTGACCTCGACGATGGCGTTGGAGCCGAGATAGAGCCGCGCGCCGGTCGCGAGGCCAAGCAGATCGACCCCTGACGTCGTGACGTTCTCGCCCATCTGCCCTGGCGCCACGGCGAACCCCGATTCCCGCAGCTCGTCGTGCAGTTCGGCATGGACCAGGTGCACCTGGCGCAGATTGGGTTGGGTCGGGTCGCGCGCGACACGTGAGCGGTGCTTCACCGTGGTGCCGAGATGGGCATCGCCCTCGACACCGAGCCCGGCCACGAGCTTGATGCTTCCCTCATTCGACTTGACCAAGCTGTGCCGCGGGCTGCGGCTCACCGCCGTTACAATTCCTCCCATAGGGGCTTTCCTTTGCCGTTATTCGGCCGCCGCCGACAGTGGGCGCGGCAAGATGCTGTCGTAGAGTTCGGGGCGCTGCCATTGCGACAACAGGCCCTGCTTGGTGCCGCAGAACGGGGTCTTGTCGTTGCCGTCCCAGCCGGCGCGTAATTCGCGCACCCGGTCGAGGCTGACCTGGACCACCGACATCCCGACATTGATGCTCTCGTAATGCGTCCGCTCCGGACCGGCGATAATCGCCAGCCCGCGCTCCGTCGCCGGATCGAAGATGTTACGGGTCGAGACAACCAGCGCCAAATTCTCGATCGCCCGCGCCCGCAGCAGGGTGTGCCAAGTCTCCCAAAGATTCCCGGCGCCGCTGAGGCCGGCCGGGAGAAAGATGATCTCCGCCCCACGCAAGGCGAGCGCCCGCGACACCTCGGGCATATAGACTTCGCTGCACATGCCGAGCCCGATTTTACCGTGCACGGTGTCGAAGACCGGGAACGCGTTGCCCGGGACCCATTCGAACTCCCATACTCCCCCGCCGCCGGTGCGGCTCGAATAGATCCACGGACCGTTCGGATGAGTGCGGCGATACCGCGCGGGGTTGCGCCCGTCGGGATAGGCCATGCAGGTCAGGTTGCAGGCGGTCCTTTTGGCGTCATCGATCGGCTCCATCGTGCCGAATACGGCGTGGATCCCGAATTTGTGGGCCGCCTCGGCGATTTGCGCCGATGGGTCGTAGCCGGCCGGCATCCGCCACGGCCCCGGATAGATTTCCGGGAAACAGACGAAGTCCGCACCCTCGCCAGCGGCCCGCTCGATCCATTTGACCGCGTCGTCGAGGTTTTTTGCGTCGTCGGGCGGCGGGTTGGTATGCGGCTGGACTACAGCGATGTTAAAGCTGCTCATGGGATGGCCTCCTTACTGGCTGCGGGCTTCGTCCGCCAGCAGGCCGAGCGCCAGCCGCAAGGCTGCGTCGCGCACCGCCGCACGGTCGCCCGGAAACACACGGCGCTCGGTTCGGGGGGACTTGCCGCGGCGGGCGAGGCCGCAATGGATCAGCCCGACCGGCTTCTCGGGGCTGCCGCCGGCCGGTCCGGCAACGCCGGTGATCGAGACGGCGAGATCGACCGGGGCGCGGGCAAGGGCGCCCTCGGCCATCGCCGCGGCGGTTTCGGCGCTGACCGCACCGTGAGCCGCGATCATCGCTCGGCGGGAACCCCGAGCAATTCCGATTTGGCTTCGTTCGAATAGGGCACGAAACCGCGCTCGACCACCTCGGACGAGCCGGCGATCGCGGTCAATGCCGCCGCGACCAGGCCGCCGGTGCAGGATTCGGCGGTCGCCACATGCCAGCCGCGCGCACGGCACGCGTCGAGCACCGACGTCGCCAGATCAAGCGTTTCAAGATCGAACACCGAACACTCCGCCGATCGCCAACAGGACCGATAAGACGAGGGCAGCGTAACCCGCTGCCAAAAGGTCGTCGAGCATGACGCCGAGACCGCCGGCAATATCGCCGGTCGGCCCAGCGCACCGGCCATGGCTTCCAGATGTCGAAGATCCGGAACAGCAAGAACGCCAGGACCCAGACGAGCGGATCGCGCGGTGCGGCCAGCAGCACCAGCCATTGCCCCGCGACCTCGTCGATGACGATCGCGCCGGGGTCTTTGACGCAGCTCGCCTTGGCGACGAACTGCGGCGGCCCACCATCCGGCGAAAAAGACGATCGCGATGGCGATCGCGAGCCCAGTCGCCCCCCACAGGCTGCGGATTGCCCAGGCAAAGGGCAGGGCCGCGAGCGACCCCCAAGTGCCGGGCGCGATCGGGATCAGCCCCACCCCGAACCAGGTCGCGAGCAACGCCGCCGGATGCCGCAACGGCAGGCCGAGACGCGCCTTCGACGGCGTAATTTCGCAACTCAATTTTTCTCTTCGTCCTGACTGGGCTTGTCCCGGTCATCCACGGATTTGCCATGAAGCGGTTCGTGGATTTCGGACCAAGTCTGACCACGACGAAGGCGGACAGATCCATAATCATCTACAACGGCAGGCGGACGGTGGCGACGGCTTGCGCGGCGATGCCTTCGCCGCGGCCGGTGAAGCCGAGGCGATCGGTCGTCGTTGCCTTCACGCTGACGCGCTCGGCGGCGATACCGAGAATCGTCAGCAATCCGCTCGACCATCGCCGCGCGATGAGGGCCGATCTTCGGCCGCTCGCAGATGATCGTCACGTCGACCGCAGCAACAGCGCCGCCCCGCGCGCCGACGAGATCGGCCGCGTGGCGTAGAAATTGATCTGAGGCTGCACCGCGCCAGCGCGGATCACCGGGTGGGAAATGCATGCCGATATCGCCGGCTCCGATCGCGCCCAGCAGCGCGTCGGTCAGCGCATGGAGGCCGACATCAGCGTCGGAATGACCAACCAAGCTTTGCACCGTGCGGGATTTCGACCCCGCAGATGAAAATCCGATCCCCGGGTCCAAAGGCGTGGACGTCGAAACCTTGCCCGACGCGTACATCGCCGCGCCGGGCGGCGATCAGACGCTCGGCGGCGGCGAGGTCTTCGGTTGTCGTCACCTTCAGATTGTCCTCGCTGCCGACAACCAGCAGCGGCGTCAACCCGGCCGCCTCGGCGACCGCCGAATCGTCGGTCAACTCGGTCCCGGCAGCGGCATGATGCGCGGCCAGGATCTGCGTCGAAATGAAAGCCTTGCGGGGTTTGCGCGCGCCATAGCTCGGCACGGTCAACCGTCGCCCGGATCATCCCGCTCTCGGCGCGCTTGATCGTATCGCGCAACGGCAGGCAAGGAATAGCCGCCGGCGCCTCGTCGAGCGCTTGATAACCCGGTCGATCAGCGTCGTATCGGGAAATGGCCGCGCTCCGTCATGGATCAGCACGCGCCGAGGGCGATACGGGGCCAACGCCTCGAGCCCGAGCCTGACAGAATCCTGACGGGTGGCGCCGCCCGCGACCGGCGGCAGCACCGGCAAGCCGGCGACGGCGTCATCGAACAGCACTCGATCCTCCGGCCGGATCGCCACCATGCACCCCGGTGACCCGCCGATGCCGGGCGAAAGCCGCCACCGCATGCCGCAACACCCTGGCTCCGCCGAGCGGCAGGTATTGCTTGGGCACGTCGCCGCCGAATCGGCTGCCCCGGCCCGCCGCGACGACGAGTGCATAAACCGATTCCATACATAAAAATTAGCCGATCGGGCGTGCCTTTGCCACCGCTGCCGATCTCCGGACCCGGCGCGCGCGACTATTCTTAATGTTGCACTGCAAAAAGAAACGGATTAGTGTCTGCCCAATCACTAGGCAAGTCTAACATCTGCTCAAAGAATGACCATTTCGCTCGGTTCTCTAACACTCGAAGATCCGGTGATCCTCGCCCCTATGTCGGGTGTGACCGATCTGCCGTTCCGGCGACTGGTCAAGCGTCTGGGCGCGGGGCTCGTCGTCTCGGAGATGATCGCCAGCGAAGCGATGATTCGCGAGACCCGACAATCCATGACGATGGCGAAGAGCTGCGCCGAGGAGCAGCCGATGGCGGTGCAACTCGCCGGCTGCGAGCCGCGGGTCATGGCCGAGGCGGCAAAGCTCAACGCCGACCGCGGCGCGCGGATGATCGACATCAATTTCGGCTGCCCGGTCAAAAAAGTGGTCAACGGCCATGCCGGCTCGGCGCTGATGCGCGACGAGATCCATGCCGCGCGCATTCTCGAAGCCACGGTCAAGGCCGTCGACTCTGCCGGTCACTTTGAAGATGCGCACCGGCTGGGACGAGCACAGCCGCAACGCGCCCCGGCTCGCCCGGATTGCGCAAGCTTGCGGCATTCGCATGATTACCGTGCACGGCCGCACCCGCTGCCAGCTATATGCCGGCTCGGCCGATTGGGAGTTTATCCGCCGGGTTAAGGAAAACGTAACGATCCCGGTCGTCGCCAACGGCGACATTGTCAGCCTCGACGATGCCGAGCGGGCGCTCGCGCAGTCGGGCGCCGACGGGCTGATGATCGGCCGCGGCTGCTATGGCCGGCCGTGGTTCGTGCATCAGGTGATCGCCTGGCTGCACGGCCGCAGGCAGATTCCCGACCCGCCGCTGGCGGCGCAGCGCGACATCGTACTCGAGCCATTACGAGGAGATGCTGTCCATTACGGGACCGCGGTCGGCGTCGCGCATCGCCCGCAAGCACGTCGGCTGGTACTCGAAAGGTTTGCCGGGTTCGGCCGAATTCCGCGCAGCGGTTAACCAAACGCTCGACCCGGCGGGCGTCATGGCGTTGATCCGCGGCGTTCTACGAGCCGCTGCTTACTCGGAAGGCAGCATGATCAAGGCGCCGTTCCGGCGGCGCAGCGCCAGCCACGCGCCCGGTCAGCGAGACCCAGCCCGAGGCCGCGGCGGTGCTGGCGGCGCTCGCCGATCCGGTGATCGTCCTCGACCGCAACGGCGAGATCCGCCTGGTCAACACCGCGGCCGAACAGTTTTTCGGCTCCGGGCGCCGCGGCGCTGCGCGGTAGCGCGCTGGCCGATCTTGTTACCCCGCACAGCCCGTTGCTGGGGCTCGTCGACGCAGTTTGGCGCGGCGGCAACACGATCTCGGAATACGACATGCCGCTCGAAGGCGCGCGCTTTGGCAGCCGCACGGTCACGATCCAGGGGGCGCTGGCCGGCGAGGACGGCGGACATACTGGTGCTGACCCTGCACGAGCGCTCGATGGTCGACAAGGTCGATCGCCAGCTGACCCACCGCAACGCCGCCCGGTCGATTACCGCGATGGCGGCGATGCTGGCGCACGAGGTCAAGAACCCGCTTTCCGGAATTCGCGGCGCGGCGCAGCTTTTGGAGCAGGACGCCGATGAGGCCGGCCGCGAGCTGACCCGGCTGATCTGCGACGAGACCGACCGCATCGTCGCTCTCGTCGACCGGATGGAGGCGTTTTCCGACCATCGACCGATCGAGCGCGAAGCGGTCAACATCCATGAGATCCTCGAACGGGTGCGCAAGCTGGCGCAGTCCGGCTTTGCCCGCCACGTTCGCTTCGTCGAGGAGTACGACCCATCATTGCCGTTGGTCCACGGCAATCGCGACCTCTTGGTCCAGGTCTTTTTGAACATTGTCAAAAACGCCGCCGAAGCGGCGGCCGGCGCCGATGGCGAGATCATCTTGACCACCGGGTATCGCCACGGGCTGCGGTTGGCTGGGCCGGGTGGAGAAGGGCGCCGGCATTTGCCGCTGATGGTTGCGGTCAGCGACAACGGGGCAGGCATTCCCGAGGACATGCGCCCCTATCTGTTTGATCCGTTTGTGACGACCAAGCGAAACGGAACTGGCCTTGGTCTTGCATTGGTGGCCAAGGTGATCGGTGACCACGGCGGAGTCATTGAATTTGACAGCCAGCCCCGCCGAACCGTGTTCCGGGTGTTTTTGCCCGTGGTCGCGCAAGACGGTATCGGGTGATGACTTCGACGATCCTGGTGGCCGATGACGATCGCGCGATCCGGACGGTGCTCAACCAGGCGCTGATCCGGCTCGGGCACGAGGTGCAAATGACCGGCAACGCCGCAACCTTGTGGCGGTGGGTAGCCGACGGCGATGGCGATCTCGTCATCACCGACGTGATCATGCCGGACGAGAACGGCCTCGACCTGATCCCGCGCATCAAAAAGATCCGCCCCGAATTGCGGATCATCGTCATGAGCGCACAGAACACCCTGCTGACCGCGGTCAAGGCGACCGAGCGGGGCGCCTTCGAATACCTGCCCAAGCCGTTCGATCTGCGCGAGCTGGTCAGCGTCGTCGAGCGCGCCCTGACCGCGCCGCATGATGTGCCGGCGAACGGGATCGATGACGATATCGAAGACCAGCTGCCGCTGATCGGCCGCTCGCCCGCGATGCAGGAGATCTATCGGGTCATCGCCCGGCTGATGGGCACCGATTTGACGGTGACGATCATGGGCGAGAGCGGCACCGGCAAGGAACTGGTCGCGCGGGCGCTGCACAATTACGGCAAGCGCCGCAACGGTCCTTTCGTCCCGATCAACATGGCGGCGATCCCGCGCGAACTGATCGAGAGCGAGCTGTTCGGCCACGAAAAGGGCGCCTTCACCGGCGCCACCGCCCGCAGCATGGGCCGGTTCGAGCAGGCGCATGGCGGGACCCTGTTTCTCGACGAAATCGGCGACATGCCGCTCGAGGCGCAAACGCGGCTGCTGCGCGTTCTGCAGGAAGGCGAATTCACCGCAGTCGGCGGCCGCGTGCCGATCCGCGCCGATGTCCGCGTCATCGCCGCGACCCATCACGATCTGCGCCAGCTGATCCGACAGGGCCTGTTTCGGGAAGACCTGTTTTACCGCCTGAACGTGGCGCCGATCCGCCTGCCGCCGCTGCGCGAGCGCTCAGCGGATATACCGGCGCTGGTCCGGCATTTTGTCGGCCCTGGCGGTCCGCGAAGGGCTTGCCGCCGAAGCGGCTCGACGAAGCGGCGATGGAGCGGCTGCGGACCTATCGCTGGCCGGGCAACGTGCGCGAACTCGAAAATCTGATTCGGCGGCTGGCCGCGCTCTATTCGCAGGAGGTGATCGGGGCGTCGATCATCGACGCCGAGCTCGGCGAGGCGCCGGCGCCGCCGAGACCGTCGACACGGCCGGCGGGCGAAGGGCTCGCCGGCGCGGTCGAGCGCCACATCAGAAGCTATTTTGCCGCGCATAAGGGCGGGCTGCCGGCGGCCGGGCTTTATGACCGGGTGCTGCGCGAAGTCGAGCGCCCGCTGATCGTCTTGACCCTCGGTGCGACACGCGGCAACCAGATCAAGGCCGCACATCTGTTGGGCCTCAACCGCAATACCTTGCGCAAGAAGATCCGCGAGTTGGACATCCCGGTCGTCCGCGGGCTAAAATAACAGCAGCGTGTCGCCGAATTGCCGGCGATCGCGTGGCGTTGGCGCGTGGAGCTGGCCTGGCCGGTAGCGGCGGCGGGATCGGCCGTCCGAAGCAGCTCGCGGCGATATCCGGTCAGAGGTCTTGCATGAAGCTGATGCGGCGGGTTCGGATGTGGGCCGGCCGGATCGGTCTGCGGCATAAGCTCGCCTTCGGCTTGTCGATGGCGGCGCTGGCCTCCGGGGTCGCGACATATTTGGCGCTGACCGGGGCGCCGCCCTTCGGGCTCGCATCCCAACACCGTCCTCACGCTGCTCAACCTCGACCTCGTTCTGCTGCTGGCGCTCGGCGCGCTGATCGCCAAGCGCCTGCTGCAGGTGTGGGCCGAGCGGCGCCGCGGCCTCGCCGGCTCGCGGCTGCAGATCCGGCTGGTCGTGCTGTTCAGCCTGATCGCGGTGACGCCGACGATCATCGTCGCGATTTTCTCGTATCTGTTCTTCAGCTACGGCGTCGAATCCTGGTTCAGCGACAGGTGCACACGGCAATCTCCGAATTCGCTCGCCGTCGCCGAAGCCTATCTGCACGAGCATCAGCAGGCGATTCGCGCCGACGCGCTGGCGATGGCGAACGACCTCAATCGCGATGCGGTCCGAACTCGACATTGGATCCGCAGCGCGCTTGGAGCAGGTGGTTTCGGCGCAGGCGGCTCTGCGCGGGCTGACCGAGGCGATGGTCTTCGACCGCGCCGGCCATGTATTGGCGCGGTCGAGCCTGTCGTTCACGCTCGGTTTCGAGCCGGTGCCGGACGGGGCGATGCGCGTCGCCGACGAAGGCGACGTCGCGATCATGACCAACGACAACGACGACCGGGTGCGCGCGCTGGTTCGCCTCGACCAGTTTGGCCAAGTTTATCTTTATGTCGGCCGCTATATCGAGCCGCGCGTGCTCAATTACATGGAGGAAACCCAGCGCGCCGCTGCTCAATACGCGCAGATGGAAAGTCAGCGATCGGGGTTTCAGGTCACCTTCGCCCTGATTTTTCTGATGGTGGCGATGCTGTTTCTGGTCGCGGCGGTGGCCATCGGGATCCATTTCGCAACCCAGCTCGCCGTCCCGATCAGCCGGCTCGCTACCGCCGCCGAGCAAGTGCGCGGCGGCGATCTTGCTGCCCGTGTGCCCGAAGGGGAGAAGGACGACGAACTCGCCTCGTTGAGCCGCGCCTTCAACCGGATGACCAACCAGATCGAAAGCCAGCAGCGCGAGCTGAGCGAGGCCAATCGGCAGCTCGACGAGCGGCGCCGATTCACCGAGACGGTCCTGACCGGCGTGTCGGCCGGGGTGATCGGGCTCGATCGCACGGGCCGCGTCAATTTGCCCAACCGCTCGGCCTCGGCGCTGCTCGGGGTCGATCTCGAACAATCGATCGGGAGTGATCTCGCCGAGGTCGCGCCCGAGATGGCGGTCCTGCTCGACGAGGCCGAGCGTCGCCCGGACCGGCTGGCGCAGTCGCAAGTCCAGCTCGCCCGCGGCAACAGCACCCGCACCCTGCTGGTGCGCATCGCCGCCGAGCACGACGAACGCGACATCAGCGGCTTTGTCGTCACCTTCGACGACATCACCGAATTGTTGTCGGCGCAGCGCAAGGCGGCCTGGGCGGACATCGCCCGCCGCATCGCCCACGAAATCAAAAACCCGCTGACCCCGATCCAACTGGCGGCCGAGCGGCTACGCCGCCGCTATCTGAAGGAGATCAAGCAAGACCCCGAGACATTTACGATCTGCACCGACACGATCATCCGCCACGTCGGCGACATCGGCCGCATGATCGATGAATTCTCGGCGTTTGCGCGAATGCCGGCGCCGGTCCTCAAACCCGAAAATCTGGTCGAGATCGTGCATCGGGCGGTGTTCCTGCAGCGCACCGCCCATCGCGAGATCGCTTTCGAGACGAGCTTTCCGGACCACCCGGTCGCGGTCAGCTGCGACGCGCGGCTCGTCGGGCAGGCGGTGATCAACATCGTCAAAAACGCGATCGAGGCGATCGAGGCGCGAATCGCCGAACGCGAAGCCGGTGCTCCCGGACGTATCCGCGTATCGGTATCGGCGGCGGCTGGCCAAGCTGCGGTGATCGTCGAGGACAATGGCAAGGGCTTGCCCGACCAAGACCGCGAGCGGTTGACCGAGCCTTATGTGACGACGCGGGCGAAGGGGACCGGCTTGGGCCTCGCAATCGTCAAGAAGATCATGGAAGATCACGGGGGAGAGCTGATGTTGGAAGATGGGGAACCGGAGGGGGCGCGGGTCAGGCTCGTCTTCGCCGCCGAGGCTCGCACGACCGAAGGCGCCGAACGCCGCCGGCCAGCCGTTGGAGATGAGTACGGTCGGACATGGCGCATGACATCCTGATCGTCGACGACGAAGCCGACATCCGCATGCTGATCGCGGGTGTGCTGAAGGACGAGGGCTACGCCACGCGCGAGGCCGCTGACAGCGCCCAGGCGCTGGCCGTGATCCACGCGCGGCAGCCGACCCTCGTCATCCTCGACATCTGGCTGCAGGGCAGCGAGCTCGACGGGATCGAAATTCTCAGGCTGCTGCGCGCCGAGATGCCGTCGGTACCGGTGGTCATGATCAGCGGCCACGGCACGATCGAGACGGCAGTCGAGGCGATCAAGATCGGCGCCTACGATTTCATCGAGAAGCCGTTCAAATCGGACCGGCTGCTGCTGATCGTCGAGCGCGCGATCGAGGCGGCGCTAGCTGCGGCGCGAGAACGAAGAGCTCAAACTGCGCGCCGGCGGCGATCATCGACCTGGTCGGGACTTCGCCACTGGCCAATCAGCTGCGCCAGCAGATCGACAAGGCGGCGCCGACCGGCAGCCGGGTCCTGATCACCGGACCGCCCGGCGCCGGCAAGGAGGTCGTCGGCAGGCTGTTGCACCTGCGCTCGCGTCGGGCGAAGGGTCCGTTCGTTCCGGTCAATTGCGCGACGATGCGGCCGGAGCGGCTCGAAATCGAGCTGTTCGGCACCGAGTGCGGACAACGACATCGGCGCGCCGCGCAAGATCGGCACCTTCGAGCGCGCGCATGGCGGCACCTTGTTCCTCGACGAGGTCGCCGACATGCCGCTCGAGACCCAGGGCAAGATCGTGCGCGTGCTGCAGGAGCAGACCTTCGAGCGGATCGGCGGGATCGAGCCGCGTCGAAGTCGATGTCCGGGTCGTCGCTTCGTCGAATCGTGAGCTCGCCGGCCGAGATCGGCGGCGGCCGGTTCCGCGAGGATCTGTTCTATCGGCTCAATGTCGTGCCGATCAAAGTGCCGCCGCTGCGCGATCGGCGCGAGGACATCCCGCTGATGGCCCGCCATTTCATGGCGCGCTCGTCGGAGGCGGCGCGGCTTGCCCCGCGCGAAATCGGCGAGGACGCGATGGCGGCATTGCAGGCCTATTCCTGGCCCGGCAACGTGCGCCAGTTGCGCAATGTCATCGATTGGCTCTTGATCATGGCGCCGGGCGACGCGCGCGAGCCGGTCCGCGCCGATATGCTGCCGAACGAGATCACCGCGATCGCCCCGACCGTCGTCAAATGGGACAGGGGCAGCGAAATCATGACCCTGCCGTTGCGCGACGCGCGCGAAGTTTTCGAGCGCGAATATCTGTTGGCCCAGGTGACCCGCTTTGGCGGCAACATCTCCCGCACCGCGGCCTTTGTCGGCATGGAGCGCTCGGCGTTGCACCGCAAGCTCAAATCGCTCGGCGTCTTCGGCAACGACCGGCCGCTGAAAGTCGGGACCTGAGCCAATGTCGCGCATCGCCTATGTCGACGGGCAATACCTGCCGCACCGCTCGGCCGGGGTGCATATCGAGGACCGCGGCTATCAGTTCGCCGATGGCGTCTACGAGGTGCTGGCGGTGGTCGGCGGGCATCTTGTCGACGAGGGGCCGCATCTGACGCGGCTGGCGCGCTCGCTGGCAGAATTGCGGATCGCGGCGCCGATGTCGGAGGCGGCGCTCAAGATCGTCATGCGCGAGGTCGTCCGCCGCAACGGCGTGCGCGACGGCATCGTCTATCTGCAGGTCACCCGCGGCGCGGCCCCGCGTGACCATGCCTTTCCGAAACGGCGAAACCGGTTCTCGTCGTCACCGCGCGCCGCAAGAAGCCCGCCGATCCGCGCCTGGCCGCCAACGGCATCGGCGTGATCACGATCCCCGACATCCGCTGGCAGCGCTGCGACATCAAATCGGTGGCGCTGGTCGCGAACGTGCTCGGCAAGCAGCGCGCCAGAGAGGCCGGCGCCTATGAAGCATGGCAGGTCGACCGCGACGGCCGGGTGACCGAGGGCACGTCGACCAATGCCTGGATCGTGACCGCCGACGGCGCCGTCGTGACCCGCCAGGCCGACCATGCGATCCTGAACGGCGTCACCCGCCTTGCGGTCTTCGACATCATCCGCCGCGAAGGCTCCCGCCTGGTCGAGCGGCCGTTTACCGTGGCCGAGGCCAAGGCGGCGCGCGAAGCTTTTGTGACCAGCACCGCGGTCGAGCTGTTGCCGGTCGTCCGCATCGACGGCGACCCGGTCGGCGACGGCGCGCCAGGCCCGCTCAGCCGGCCGCTTCGCGAATTCTACCTGGCCCATGCGGCGGCGGCATGACGAGTCCGACCTCGTCGCGATTTGAGCCGGCCGCGCGCGATCCTGTTCGATTGGGACAACACCCTGGTCGACAGCTGGGCGACGATCCACGAAGCCTTGAACCATCGTGCATGGCGGCGATGGACAAGCCTGCCTGGTCGCTCGCCGAGACGCGCGCAACGGGTGCGGCTCAGCCTGCGCGAGAGCTTTCCGCTGCATTTCGGCGAGCGCTGGGAAGAGGCGCGGGAGATCTATCTCGATCGCTTTCGCGCGATCCATCTCGAACGGCTGACGGCCCTGCCGGGCCGCGGCGAATTGCTGCGAGGCGCTTGCGACGAGAGGGCATCTTTCTCGGCGTCGTCAGCAACAAGACCGGCGCGCTGCTGCGCCGCGAGGCCGAGCAACTCGGCTGGTCGCGCCTATTTCGGCCGACGTCGTCGGGGCCGGCGACGCCGCTGCCGATAAGCCCGACGCCGCCCCGGTCCGGCTGGCGCTCGAACCGAGCGGGATCGAGGCGGGGGAGGGGGTGTGGTTTGTCGGCGACACCGGCATCGACATGGAATGCGCGCGAAAACAGCGGATGCGTGCCGGTGTTGCTCGGCGGCGAATCTGGCCGCCGAGGAATTGCTGCGCCCACGCGCCGCGTCTTCAGTTTTCCGATCCTGCGGCGTTGTTTCGCTTTATCCGGGGCTTGTGATTTACCCTGGCGAGCCCATCTTCGTACCGGCAGCTCGGCGGCTTCACCCGAGCGCTTGCCGTTTTGGCGTAAGTCGGGCCGACTCGGCTCCAAAAATCGAATGGGGGATACCCATGTCTGCGGAGAAATCACAAAATGTCCAGGACGTTTTTCTCAACCACGTCCGGAAGAACAAGACGCCGGTTACTGTCTTTCTGGTCAACGGCGTGAAACTGCAAGGGATCATCACCTGGTTTGATAATTTCTGCGTGCTGCTGCGGCGCGATGCGCATTCGCAGCTTGTCTACAAGCACGCGATCTCGACGGTGATGCCGGCGCAGCCGATCCAGTTGTTCGAGCCGGGCAGGGAGAACGAAGAACTCCTGAGCCGCGAAGAGGATAGGTTACCGCTCGCGGACGGCGCTACGACCGGCCGCGCGCTTGTCGTCCATCCGGCGCCGAAATCGGCGCCGGTTCGCGGTGTGGCCGAAACGTTTGCCCGTTCGATCGAAGCGCGTCTCGAAGAGGCGGTCGGCCTGGCGCAGGCGATCCGTCTCGATGTCGTTCGCGCCGAGATTACCCGCATCGCCAGCCCGCGGCCGAGCAGCCTGCTCGGCAGCGGCACGGTCGATAATTTCCGCGAACTTATCAGCGAAAATTCGATCGGTCTCGTCGTCGATCGACGGGACGCTTTCGCCGGTGCAGCAGCGCAATCTGGAAAGAAGCTGGCAAGCGAAAGTGATCGACCGAACCGGATTGATCCTCGAAATATTCGGCGCGCGGGCGCGTACCCATGAGGGCCGCCTGCAAGTCGAATTGGCGGCGCTCTCCTATCAGCGCTCGCGCCTGGTGCGTTCTTGGACCCATCTCGAACGTCAACGCGGCGGGTTCGGGTTTCTCGGCGGCCCGGGCGAGAGCCAGCTCGAAATCGACCGCCGGCTGATCGGCGAGCGCATCGCGCGGTTGAAGCGCGAACTCGAGACGATCAAGCGCACCCGCGCCTTGCATCGCGAAGCGCGCCGCCGCGTACCTTATCCGGTGGTTGCATTGGTGGGCTACACCAATGCTGGAAAATCGACCCTGTTCAACCGCCTGACGCGCTCCACGGTAACCGCCGGCGACATGCTGTTCGCGACCCTCGACCCGACGATGCGGCGATTCGAACTGCCGTCGGGGCGCACCGCCATCCTGTCCGACACGGTCGGCTTTATTTCCGATCTGCCGACCCATCTCGTCGCCGCCTTTCGCGCGACCCTCGAAGAGGTCACCGAAGCCGATATCGTTGTCCATGTCCGCGACGCCCACCATCCAGACAGTCGAGTCCCAGCGCGGCGACGTGCTGACGGTGCTCGGCGATCTCGGGCTCGACGAAGCAGCCGAGGACGGGCTGATCGAGGTGATGAACAAGATCGACCTGCTGGAACCCGCCCAGCGCGCCAGCCTCGAAAACCAAGCCCTGCGGAACTCGCAAACCGCAGCCTTGTCGGCGGCGACCGGCGAGGGATGCGAGACCTTGCTGGCGCTGATCGATCGCCGATTGCAAAGCGACATCCGCGCGGTGCGACTGGACGTCCCGCTGACCGACGGCAAGACCTTGGCCTGGATCTATCGCCACGGCGAGGTCCTGGGCCGCCGCGACGACACCGAGGCTGCCCACCTCTCGGTCCGCCTTTCCGAAGCCGACCTCGCCCGCCTGCGCCACCAGCAGCGACTGCATTGACGCCGCAACACCCCTCCGGCTATCGCTTTCTGGTTGAAAAAACCGAGAAGGGGAGGATGCAGGATGAGATTTGGGGCTTTGGCACTCGTGGTTGTACTGATAGCCGCCGGCGCCTCGTCAGCCTCAGCGGCAGTTTCGGAATCGAAGTTCCCGCCCCACACCGTCGCCGACCTGATCGCCATCTGCGCGCCGGCCAAGGACGATCCGCCGGCGCCGGCGCCATCATTGGCGCAATCGCCGGCAATGCGGGTCTTGGCGCCGGTACCGGTGCGGCAGCGGGTCTCGCCCCTGGCCTGATCTACAATCAGGCCAGGGGCGGAAACTAGATACGGGGCGCCCGGAGCAGAAAAACTGGGACAGCCTGGGTTCCCTCAACCTTCCGCGCGCTTGACCTCTTGCCACAGCGCTTCGAGCGCATCCAGACCGTTGGTGCCGCGCTCAGCAGCGAGCGCTTCGACGCGGCGAAAGCGGCGCTCGAATTTCGCGGTGGCGCGCCGCAGCGCCGCTTCGGGATCGACGCCGAGCTTGCGCGCGAGGTTGGCGGCGGCGAACAGGACATCGCCCATCTCGTCCTCGACTTTCGCGGGATCGGCGCCGTTATCGAGTTCGGCTTCGAGCTCGGCGATTTCCTCGGCGATTTTGGCAATGACCGGGCGCGCCGCTGGCCAGTCGAACCCGATCCGCGCCGCCCGCCCTTGGATTTTGGCGGCTCGCAGCAGGGCAGGGAGGGCGAGTGCCACCCCGTCGAGTACGCTTTCCTGAGCTCCCGTCGCGGCGGCCTGGGCCGCGCGCTCCCTGGCTTTGTGCGCCTCCCACGCCCGGGTCTGCGCCTCTGCCGAAGCAATCTCAGCATCGCCAAAGACATGCGGGTGACGCCGCACCATCTTGTCGGCAATTGCCGCGGCGACATCGTCAAACGCAAACAGCCCGGCCTCCTCGGCCATGCGGGCGTGAAACACAACCTGAAATAGCAGATCGCCGAGTTCGTCCTTCAACCCCGCCATATCGCCGCGCGCGATCGCGTCGGCCACCTCATAGGCCTCTTCGATCGTATAAGGCGCAATCGTGGCGAAATCCTGCTCACAATCCCACGGGCAGCCTTGCTCGGGATCGCGCAGCTGCGCCATGATCGCGAGCAGACGGGCGAGGGGAGGGGTCGTCATCGCGCCCTCACACGCCGCATTGCGTCGCCCAGGCGCGGATCGAACGGCGATAGCCCTCGGGCATCGGCAGCCCGTTCAGTTCGCTCAGCGAAAACAATCCGAACCGCCGATGTTCGTCGCTGACCCGCATCGCTCGCTGGTCCGTGCGCTGCACCCCATAGGTCACGATCAGCACCTCGCGCTGCGGCAAAACTTCGTAGACCCAGCTATCGAGGATTGTCTCGATCGCGACCTCCACGCCGAGCTCCTCGGCGACTTCGCGCGCGAGACAGGTCGCCGGGTCCTCACCGGGTTCGAGCCGTCCGCCCGGCAATTCCCATGTCCCCCGCTCGTTCTCCAGCAGCGCGACCCGGCCCTCCTCGAACAGCACGCCCTTGACCGAGACCGGGTACAATTTGACAAGATTCGAAGTGGCTTCAGGCTTCAGCCGTTTCCATAGGAAATACAGCCGATGACCGAGAGGGTAGTCGAGCGCCCCAAAAACCCGGTAGCCAAAACGCGGATAATATTCCGCCGCCTGGAAAGAAAGGGTGTCGAGCCGCGCCGAGTGGCAACCCAGTTCGATCGCGCGCCGCTCGGCCATTGCCAGCAATTCGCGGCCGATGCCGCGCCGGCGCAGCTCGGCATGGACCCAGAGATCGGCGACGAACAGCCAGCCGGCATAGGTTGAGCCGACCAGCCCAGCCATTATCGCGCCGCGCTCGTCGCGGACAAAAATGCCCATTCGGGAGTAGCCGGTTTCTCCGAGAAACTCACGATTGTACGCGTCCAGTGCATAGCCGATCGTGTCGCAATCCTCGGCCGAGGGCTGGTCCTCGAAGCTGAGTCGAAATCCCGTGGGCAGGTCCACCGTCACTTTCCTTGGGTCCGTTGTCCACGCAAATTACAAATGTCAGTGATTTTCCCAATTTAAAAGTGTCAGTCTGTGGGTCGGGCGGCGGGCGGGCGCGGAGCCCCCGGCGCAGCGCAGCGCCCGCCCGCCGTCCGCTGTACGGGCGCTCGAAACCGGCTCCCCTTGTTTTTACCGAGCGGGCTCGGCCCGCTCGGCTTGTAGAAAGCTCAACCGACTTTAAAGAGACGCGCGTCGCGCTGGTCGCGCCGGCGTGGTGCTTTCGTGCTGCGCCGCTCCAGTCCGCGGCGGAGCTGCTGCTCGCGGATAAAGGCGAGCGCGGCGCCGAGCTGTTTGTTCTCGACGATCGCGGCCTGCGAGACCTGGCGCACTTTGTCAAAGGTCCGATACGCCAGTTCGACCCCATGGTAACGGATTGCCAGGCGGCCGTCGGGATAATCGACGATGGTGAGCCGCTTGCCGATCGCCGCCTTGGCGTGCTCGCTTGGCTCCAGGATGAACATTACCTTGTTGTATTGCAGGGTCAGCGCCTGTGACAGGGTGCGTTCTTCTTTCCAGGCAAAGGCATCGTCGAGATCGTCGCCGGCGCGCAACGGCCGGTGCAGATCCTTGCCGTTCGCCGGCATTTTGGCAAAGCGTGCGTTGTAGTCGGCGATGAAAGCCGGGAGGAGGACGTTGCCCTCCGCCAGGGTTGCCGCACCCGCCAGCCGCAACTCCTTGACCAGGCGATCCTGCAGCGTCTTGTTGGCGCGCTCGACCCGGCCCTTGGCCGGGCTCGAATTGGCGCAGATAATGTCGATGTTGAGCGCGTGCAGGGCGCGGCCAAACTGGGTCATGCCGTCGCCGCCCAAGACGCCCGGATGGTTGACCCGGAACACCCCATGCTTGTCGCTGTAGAACGCGACCGGCTTGCCCCAGGCCTCCAGATAGGCGCGGGCCGCATGGAAATAGGCAAAGGTCAACTCGCTCTCGACAAATTGCAGATGCATCAGCCGGCTGGTCGCGTCGTCGACAAACACCAGCAAGGTGCATTGCGGCCCGCGATCCTCGAACCACCAATGCTCGCTGCCGTCGACCTGCACCAGTTCGCCGACGCAGTCGCGCCGCGGCCGCGGCTGATGGATGCGCTTGCGCTGCTTGCGATCACACCACAGCCCGTCGGCGATCATCCACTGGCGCAAGGTCTCACGACCAACCGTTATCCCATGAGCCTCGCGCAGCTTCTCGGCCGCCAAGGTCGGGCCAAAATCCCAATACCGCTGGCGGATCATCGCCAGAACCGCGCACCGCACAGCCTTGGGCTTGCGCCGGTTGCCGCAGCGACCGCGTCGCTTCGAGATCAGGCCGGTCGGACCTTCGATCCTGTAGGCCTTCAGCAACCGAAACACCTGACGGCGCTCGAGCCCGAGCAGCTGACTCGCCGCCTCGGTCGTCAATCGCCGCCGATCCAAATCCTGCAGCACCTCGAGCCGCCGCAGCTCCCCATCGCTCATCAGCCGAACCGTCACCCCAAACACCCCCCGGAAATCCCCGGGGCAGTGTCATCTCTAACTGGCACACGGGTGACATTTTGATCGGGCGCCTACATCAAAAAGTCGCATAATATATATTATGGAAAATGCGTAGGGCGACGTTACACTTGCGATACCATAGGCAGGCGGTGGTATGATGGGGGCACGACGTGAGTGCTCCTGTAGTCGTGCTGCGGGACGATCCTCACGCGTGGATTGGGAGGAAGATTCCGTGGAATTCAGACTGACCTATCAGGGCACGCTTCTATCCGATAATGCGCGGAGTGCGAGCCGTCGAGGTCATAGCGCTGAGCATAAGCACGGCATCCGAAAGGTATTCCATAATCAGTTGAAGCAATGGTGGCAAATCTCTCCTTATCTAGGATCGTCATCGTCTGTGGCACAGGGCACTAGAATCTTTGGGAGACCATCGTCAGATTATACGATTGCCGGACTGTCCCAGCGATTCGCGCGGATGAATTATAATTTTGTGCCGCTAGTGACGCGGGACTTGGAATTACTATGTTCCATCGAAATCTTATACCTACGATACGGAGGGGCCGGTCAAGTGCTGACTATGGCCGGGGATCTAGATAACCGTCTAAAAACGTTGTTTGACGCACTTCGGATGCCGACAAACACTTCTGAGCTTGGAAGTTTCGTAGCCCCAAGTGCTGACGAACAACCGTTTTTCTGCTTACTAGAAGATGACTTGGTTATTACCAGGGCGGCGGCTGAAAGCGATCTACTTTTGGTGAGTCCCGATCCGCCTGATCCGAATTACGCACATGTCGTGATCACCGTTCGGATTCGCCCTGGCCGCGTGAATGCCGATAACGTGGGGTTTTCGTAATGGTGGGTCGCTGCGTGGGGCGAAGCACCTTGCCGAGCGCGCGATCAACCGCATCTGGACTTTCGTCGGCTTCGACCTCTCGGGCCATGTCGATGAAGCGCTTGAACTGCTCTGGGTCGTCGGGCGGCGGCTTGGGTCTGCGGGGCATGCGGAGAATATAATGTCGGATGCTGGCGAGCGCAAATTAGAGCCTCTCGTGTTGTGCAGCGAGGAGGAGTTGGAGCGGTGCGCTGCAATTTTTGAAGTTCGCTACGTCAACGGCATCCGCACTTGCGTTGGGCCTAGGAGGGGGAGGAACGCAGAGCCCTTGCCTCAACAGCTTGTTCGCTTGTTCCAGTGGTGAGCAATTGAAGCTGCCGTCAGACAAGATGGGCGAGCTTCCATCCTTCACTTTTTGGCAGATACTGGCGATTGCCGGTAACCCGCTAGTCCCCCAGCGGAGTGGGTGCAGGCTTGAGACTTGCACATCTATTTCGGCCCCACACAGCGGGCATCTTACCAACATAGATTTCGCTCCCTGGTCGTGTGGCAATGCCCAGGATAGCGGCTACGGGGACGGGCGACATCGCTCGTCCCCGCCTAATGGTGTGCCCCGATGAATATCCCGAATATCGAGATCGCCAGCGCGATTACCGCCGCGATCAGCGCCATCGTCGCGATTATATTGTTGGTTCGCGCGGCCTCGGCAGTCAGACGAGCCGAAGCCTCGGCCGCTGAAGCCGTTTCATTTGCTGCGCGGGCAAGGTCGTTGGCATTGGAGGCTTCTTCGTTGGCCTTAAGGCTAAGCGCATTGGCACGCCGGGCTTCTTCAACGGCTTGCTCCGAAGCCTCCAATGCTTTGCGGCTAACTTCAAAATTTCGCTCGGATTCATGATGCGCCAACCATTCCCGAGCATGGGCGGCTTTTTCCTCGCCATAAACACCGACGGCGAGCTGCTTGCGGACCTCTTCGACGCCGAGACCGTCAAACTCACGCCATCGCGCATCAGCGTTGCCGATCATCAATCCTCCCTGTCGAACAGTGGCAATTCAAGCTGGCGAGGATCGTCCCGCTCAGAACGGCGGGGTATCGAGTGCTTCTTGGCGACGAGTTGTTTGGTAGGTCAGTCGCTTGCCCTTGGCCCCGACAAGCGCGCGATCGGCGCGGGCCTTGTCGTCGATGCTGAGCTTGACTCGGGTGTTGTAACGGAAATCAAACTCCGCGAGATAGCGATCAAGATGCTTCTCATCGACGTGCTGGTAGACCCCAACCAGCCCGCGCTTGAATACGGAAAAGAAGTTTTCGAGCGTGTTGGTGTGAACATCGCCGCGCACCCATTCCTCCTTGGAGTGGTCGACGGAGGCATGCCGACCTTCAGGCATGATGCGGCGATAATGAACCGCGCCGTCGGTATAGAGCGTGCTGTTGAAATCCAAATGCTGCCAGAGCACGTCTCGCACGTTCGCTTGATCGAGGTATTTGGAGCGGATCGGGCCGCCGCGTTCAACAAGGCTCACAACCTGTCGGGTTTCGCGCGGTCCCGCGCTTTCCGGGCGGCGAGTTTTAGGCGAGCGGGTGAGAAACGTTTCGTCAGCTTCAACAACGCTGCCTTCGCCGCCGATCGGCCCGGTTCCACTGCTGTCGCCCATCGCATGCCGGATACGGTGCATCAGGAACCATGCGGTTTTCATGCTGCCGCCAAGCGTGCGCTGTATCTGGCGGGTCGAAATACCTTTCTTGGACGAGCAAATCAGGTAGATCGCCTGAAGCCAAATGTGCAACGGCACGTGGCTCGATTCAAAGATCGTTCGCATGCGGACCGTGAACGGCTTGCGGCATGCCCGGCATTTCCACAAGCCCGGTCGCGTGGTCTTGCCTTTAAGCTTAGTTGCTTCACCGACAGCACTGCAGTGCGGGCAAGCCGGACCATCCGGCCAGAGCCAGCTTTCGACGTAGGCGATTGCAGCTTCTTCGCTGCGGAGGTGCGGGGCTTCAAAGGCGGATTTCATGGCGGCTATCTCCTTAGCCGCAAATCTATATCGGGTATGTGGGTATGTCAAGTGTAACGTTGCCAATGCGTATCGTTCGCAGGATTGCGTCATCGGTCCGGCAGCTCGATGACCAGCCCGTCCTGGCCGGGCTCGACGCCGGCCGGCAATACCGCGCTGAGCTCGCGATAGTCGAGGCTCTGATCCATATGGGTCAGGACGGCGCGCCGCGGGCGTACCCGGTCGATCCAGGCGAGCGTCTTTTCGAGATGGCTGTGGGTCGGATGCGGCGCGCGGCGCAGGCAATCGACGATCCACAGCTCGACGCCGGCGATCGCGGCAAAGGCGTCGTCGTCGAGCTCGGTCACATCGGTCGAATAGGCCATCGGCCCGATGCGAAAGCCGAGCGTCGTGCTGAACCCGTGATCCTGCGCGAACGGCACAACGGCAACACCGCGGATCGCAAACGGGCCGGTGATCTCGTGCGGCGCGAAAGTCGGCTTGTAGTATCGGCCCGGCTCGGACACCGGCTCCAGGACATAGCCGAACCGGCGGCGGATCTCCGCCAAGGTCTCGGCGTCGGCCCACAGCGGGATCGCCTCGCCCATCAGCCGGTTCAACCCGCGCATATCGTCGATGCCGTGGAGATGATCGGCATGCGCATGGGTCATCACCACCGCGTCGAGCCGCCTGACCCGAGCGTCGATCAGCTGCTCGCGCAGATCGGGCGAGGTGTCGATCAGGATCGCGACCGGGCCGACTTCGACCAGCACCGAGGCGCGGCGGCGGCGGTTGCGCGGATCGGTGGGGTCGCAGCGGCCCCAATTCGGGCCGATCGCCGGCACCCCGGTCGAGGCGCCGCAGCCGAGCATCGTCACCCTCATCAGGCGACCGGCGGTCTCGCCTTGGCGAACAGGCGAAAGAAATTGGCGGTGGTCGCCGCCGCCAGCCGCTCGGGCTCGACCCCTTTCAGCGCCGCGACCGCCGCCGCCGTCGCCGCGACAAAGGCCGGCTCGTTGCGCTTGCCGCGATACGGCACCGGCGCGAGATAGGGGCTGTCGGTCTCGACCAGCAGGCGGTCGAGCGGCAGGTCGCGCACGATCGCGCGCAGTTCGTCGGCGTTCTTGAAGGTGACGATGCCCGAAATCGAGATGTAGAAGCCCAGCGCCAGCGCCGCCTCGGCCAAGGCCCGGCCGCTCGAAAAGCAATGCAGGACGCCGGGCGGCGGCCGTTCCTCGTCGAGAATCCGGGCGATCTCGTCGTCGGCCTCGCGGGCATGGATGATCAGCGGCAACCCGGTCGCCCGCGAGGCCGCGATATGGGCGCGAAAGACGCGCTCCTGGATGTCGCGCGGGCTCAGATCGTAATGGAAATCGAGCCCGGTCTCGCCGATGCCGACGACCTTGGGATGCGCCGCCAGCGCCGCCAACTGATCGGGCAGCAGATCGGCGTGGTCTGCGGCCTCGTGCGGATGGGCGCCGACCGAGCACCAGATGTCCGGGTCGCTCTCGGCGATCGCGCGCACGCCCGGGAACTCGTCGAGCCGGGTGCCGATCGTCAGCATCGTGCCGACCCCGGCGGCGCGGGCGCGGGCAATGACCGCTTCGCGCTCGGCGGCGAAATCCGCGAAATCGAGATGGCAATGGCTGTCGACCAGCATTGCCGCCCTGCCCTCCCCGCCGCTCATGCCGCCGGCGCTTCGACAAAGCGCGGAAAGATGCCCTCGGGCTTTGGCAATCGCGTCCCCGGGACCAGCGGCGCCGCGGCGAGCGCGGCGAAATCGCGCGACCCGCCGGCACCGCGAGTTGGTCGAGCAGCTTGCCGGCGCAGCCGGAACAAAAGGTTGCGCCAGAATCGCGAGATGCCGGATCGTCTCGGCGAGGGTATAGAGCACGGTGCGCATCCGCGCCGGATCGCTGCGCCGCAACGCCCACGGCGCCTGCTCGTCGACATAGCGGTTGGCCTCGGCGACGACCCGCCAGATGGTTTCGAGCGCCAGATGAAACGCCTGGTCCTCCATATGGTTGCGCACTGTTTCCAACAGACTGCGAGCGCGCGTCGAGCAAGGCCTGGTCGGCTCGGCGAGCGCGCCGGGCTCGGGCACCGCGGCGCCGCAGTCGCGGTTGATCATGACCAGAACGCGCTGCGCCAAATTGCCGAAATCATTGGCGAGGTCGCCGTTGAGCCGGCCCACGACCGCGCGATGCGAAAAATCGCCATCGCTGCCGAACGGCAATTCGCGCAACATGAAATAGCGCACCGGATCAACCCCGTAGGTGTCGACCAATTGCTTCGGCGGGATGAAGTTGCCGAGCGATTTCGACATCTTCTCGCCTTCCACCGTCCACCAGCCGTGGGCGAAGACGCGGCGCGGCGGCGTCCAGCCCGGCCGCCATCAGAAAGGCCGGCCAATAAACCGCATGAAAGCGCACGATGTCCTTGCCCACCATATGAAGGTCGGCCGGCCAATAGGTCGAAAACTGCGCTTAAATCATCCGGATAGCCGGCGGCGGTGATGTAGTTGATCAGCGCGTCGAGCCAGACATAGACGACGTGGCCGGGATGGCCGGGCACCGGAACGCCCCAGGTGAAGCTGGTGCGCGAGATCGACAGGTCCTTCAGCCCGCCTTTGATAAAGCTGATGACCTCGTTGCGCCGGCCGCGCGGCGCGACCGCCTCGGGATTGGCCTCGTAATAGGCCAACAGGCGGTCCTGCCAGGCCGACAGCCGGAAAAAATAATTCTCCTCTTCGAGCCATTCGACCTCGGCGCCGGTCGGCGCCCTGCCATCGACGAGTTCGCTTTCGTCGTAAAAGGCTTCGTCGCGCACCGCATACCAGCCGGCAAAGCGGCCGAGATAGATCTCGCCGCGGCGCTCCAATTCCTGCCACAACGCCTGCACGGCGCGGGTGTGGCGCGGTTCGGTGGTGCGGATGAATTCGTCGTGCGAGATGTTCAGCAGCCGGGTGACTTCGCGGAACCGCGCCGAGTTGCGGTCGGCGAATTCCTGCGGCGAAACGCCGGCCGCCGCCGCCGATTGCGCGACCTTCTGGCCGTGCTCGTCGGTCCCGGTCAGGAATTTGACGTGCCGGCCGTCGAGCCGCATGAACCGCGCCAACGCGTCGCAGGCCACCGTCGTATAGGCGTGGCCGAGATGCGGCAGGTCGTTGACGTAATAGATCGGCGTCGTGATGAAAAAGGGCCGGTCGGCGCTCATCGTTCTCTCCAAAGCCCAGATATGGGCCGGGACCGCTCGCGATCCAGCGCGCCGACGGCGGCGCCGTTTCTAACGCGCCATCTCGTCGATGGCAAAGAAGGCGCCGAGCATCGTCTGCTTGCGGTCGAGGTTGAGCTCGTCGGCGGCGGCGAAACTGCGCTCGATCTCCGCGCGCAGATCCGGCCCAGCGCGCCGGGTCCGCGCGGGCGGCGAGGCGCTGCATCGCCGCTCGCTCGCCGGCGACGATCTCGTCCGCCGTCGAGGCGCACCGCGCGCCGCCCCCGCCGCAAGCCGCGCAAGAAACTGCGACAACAACTCCTCGCTCGCGCGATAAGCGTCCTCGGCATCGGCGCGGGCGAGCCGGTCGGCGAAGCCGTGCAGCCGTGCCGAGATCGATCGCCGGGGCCTGCGACAGCAGTTCGAGCACCGAGCGGTAGAGGGCGAGCCCGCCGCCATCGGCGAGCTCCAGCGCGCGTCCGATGCTGCCGCCGCACAGCGCCGCCAGCGCCGCGGCCTCGGCCTCGTCGAGCTGCGGGCGGTAGCGGCGGATCAGCTCGCGTCGCGATCGGCAGCGGCAGGCGGCGCCAGCATCAGCCGCCGGCAGCGCGAGCGGATCGTCGGCAACAGCCGGCCCGGGATTGTGGCTGACCAGCAGCAGCAACGCCCGGTCGGGCGGCTCTTCGAGGATCTTCAGCACCGCGTTCGCGGCGTTGCGGTTCATCTCCTCGGCGCCGTCGATGATGACGATGCGCCACCCCTCCTCCGCCGCCGTCAGCCGAAAAAAGCTCGGCGATCTCGCGCGTATCCTCGACCACGATCTCGCCGCGCAGCCGCCTGCGCCGCGGGTCCCAGGCGCGTTCGACGGTCAACAGATCGGCATGGCCGCCGGCCGCGACGCGGCGGAACACGCCGCTTTCGGGATCGACCGCGAGCCCGGTTTCGCCCTGGCCGCCGAAACAGTCGGCGCCCGGCGGCGCCGTCCTGCTCGCCCTGCGCCAGCAAAAAGCGGGCAAAGCGAAACGCCAGCGTCGCCTTGCCGATGCCGCGCGGCCCGCCGAGCAGGATCGCATGCGGCAGCCGGCCGGTGCGGTAGAGCCGTTCGAGCTCGCGCTCGGCGCTCTCATGGCCGACGAGATCCGGGTTCGCCCGCGGCGGCGGCGCCGCGCTCTCCGCTCCAGCTGCCGGCTCTACCGCGCGGGCCATCGCGGCGCCCGTCATCGTCCATGCTCGCCGATTGGAGCCGATCCCGCTGCATGCGTCACGCCTTCACGCGGCTAAGCGCGCACGCCCGAGCCGCTGCGTCACCGCGTCGAGCACTCGCGCGATGCACCGCTTGCCGGTTCGCCGGCGGCGTCGATCAGCACGCAGCGGCCGGGTTCGGCGGCGGCGATTTCGCGGAACCCTTGGCGCAGCCTGTCGTGAAAGGCGCGGTCGAGGCGCTCGAACCGGTCGGCCGCACGGCGACGGGCCGCCGCGCGGGCGAGCCCGACCTCGACCGGCAGATCGAGGATCAAGGTCAGATCCGGCGCGAAATCGCCGAGCGCGAACCGGTGCAGCGCGGCGATGTCCGCTGCGGCTGAGCCCCCGGCCATAGCCCTGATAGGCGAGCGTCGAATTGGCGAAGCGGTCGGACACCACCCACACCCCGCGCGCCAGCGCCGGCTCGATCAGCCGCGCGACATGGTCGCGCCGCGCCGCGACCAGCAGCAGCGCCTCGCTGCTGTGCATCCCAGCGCTCGCCCTCGCCTTCGAGCAACAGCCGACGGATCGCCTCGGCGCCCGGCGACCCGCCCGGCTCGCGCGTCGCCAGCGCGCGATCCCGGCGCGTTCGAGTGCTGCGACCAGCAGCGCGCACCTGGGTCGACTTGCCGGCCCCCTCGCCGCCCTCGACGGTGATGAACCGGCCGCGCGGCATCCGCGCTCAGTGCCGCTCGCCCCAGACCAGATAGCCCGCGAGCGTGGCGATGCGGCCCACCGCATCCATGCGGGCGACATTCGGCCGCGGCGACCAGCGGCGCCTCGATCGGCGCCATGCCGGGGGCGGTGATGACGATCTTGCCGACGGTCTCGCCCTTTTTGATCGGGGCCGGGATCGGGCTGTCGTATTGCGACGGTGACCTTCATCCCCGTGCGCGCCTGGCGCGACAGGGTCACGACCAGATCCTTGGCCGACCGTAAGCGGCACCCGCGCGTCGGCGCCGAGCCAGACCGGGGCCTCGTCGACCTTGTCGCCGGCGGCTGAACAGGCGATAGTCGTTGAACTCGCGAAACGCCCAGTCGACCAGCCTCTCGCTTTCCTCGGCGCGCGCCTTCATCGTCGGCAGCCCGCCCAGGACCATGACGATGCGGCGGTCGCCGCGCAGCACCGAGGCGGTCAGGCTGTATCCCGCCTCCTCGGTATGCCCGGTCTTCAGCCCGTCCGCGCCGACGTTCTTGTAAAGCAGCGGGTTACGGTTGCCCTGCTTGATGTTGTTGAAGGTGAAGTCCATCTCGCTGTAGATCTTGTAATATTCAGGAAAATCCTTGATCGTGCGGATCGCCAAGGTCGCCAGATCGCGCGCCGTCATCCATTCGTTGGGGTCGGGCAGGCCGTCGACATTGGCGAAATGGCTGTCCTTGAGCCCGATCTCTTTGGCCTTTTGGTTCATCAGATCGACAAAGGCCTCGACGCTGCCGGCCAGCCCTTCGGCGAGCACGACGCAGGCGTCGTTGCCCGACTGGATGATCATGCCGTGCATCAGATCGTCGATGGTGACCTTGCCGCCGAGCGGCACGAACATTTTCGAGCCGCCGGTCCGCCAGGCCTCCTCGCTGACCGGCAGCTCGTCGGTCGAGCTTGGCCTTGCCCGTCCTTCAGCATGCCGAAGACGACATAGGCGGTCATCATCTTGGCCATCGAGGCCGGCGGCATGCGCTCGTCGGCGGCCTTGTCGAGCAGCACGGCGCCGGTTTCGACCTCGACGATGATCGCGTGCGTCGCCTGGGTGTCGATGCCGATGCCGGCGGCTGGCATGGCCGCTGCGGTCGCCGCCGGGATCGGGGCCGCGTCGCCTTGGCCTTCGCGCGGATTTTTGCCGCCGCGGGTTGACAGGCGAGGCCGGCGGCCAGCAGCGCACCGATCAGCAAAGCCGACGAAACGCGGCGCCATGCTCATTGTCATCCCCGTTCGCCGTCAGGTTCGCCGTGCAGCGATCTTCAGTCGGTGACGATCCGCGCCTCGCGGTAGCCGCTGTTGACGACGCGCTCAGCAGCCGGTCCGCCTGCTCCGCGCTCTCCACCGGGCCGAGCCGCACGCGATACACCTCGATCCCGTTGACCGAGGCGGTCATCACCTGGACGCTGCCCAGCGGCGCGATGCGCGACTGCACCCGCTGCGCATTGTCCCGCAGCGAGAACGCGCCGGCCTGGACATAGATCCGGCCTGGCGACCCGATCGGGACCGCCGCGACCCTGGGTCGGCGAAAGTGGCATTTCTGGGATGTCGAGCGGTCGAGGTCCGCGCTCGCGACGGTGCTGGGCGGAGGCAGCGGCGCGGCCTCGGCGGCGCGATCAGGGCAAATCGGGACAGTGCCGATGCCGTGTCGGATGATGGCGGCGGCGCCGGCTACGCCGTTGCGGCGCTGACGGCGCCGGCGGCGCGCAACGGCGCGCGTCCGCGGTGGCGACGATGCGGCGGCGCCGCCACGACGTTGGCCGGCGAGCGCCGGGGGCGTCGGCGTTCGCCGGCGGCGCGGCAGCCCGGCGCATGCGGTCGGCGGAGTCGGCGGCAGCGGAGCGCGGCTGCGGCGCCTGCGGCGACCATGACGCGGCGCCGGCCGCTGTTGTGCATCGCCTCCTCGGCGGCCTCGATGCTGTCGTCCTTCAGGATCTTGACCCGAACCGGGGTCGTGCCCTTGGTCTCGAAGCCGAGCAGCTGCGCCGCGCGGCGCGACACGTCGATCAGGCGGCCGTCGACAAAAGGACCGCGATCGTTGACCCGCAATTGCAGCGAGCGGCCGTTTTCGAGATTGGTCACCTGCGACGATGCTCGGCATCGGCAAGGTGGTGTGGGCCGCGGTCAGCTGATTCAGGTCGAAGATTTCGCCGTTGGCGGTGGATCGCCCCTCGAATTGCTCGCCATACCACGAGGCGATCCCGGTTTTGTCGTAATTGTAATCGACCGCCGGATAATACCACACACCCTTGATCTCGTATGGGTCGGCCGACCCGGTACGTCGCCCTGCCCAGCGCCGTAAGCGCTGCCGGCGCCATGGTAAGACCCGTCGCGGCTGTGACGCGCAGCCGGCAAGCAGCAGACCAAGCAATGCAACCGGCGCGGCAAGCCGCGCGCAGCCGGCCGGCGACCTATCGCCATCTCTCCCCCGCCCCGCCTCGTCGGCGATCAGCCGTGCTCGATGCGCTCCCGCGCCCGCCATGCTGTCGGCGAGATAGCCGACGGCGGCGGCAAAATAGGTGGATTTGTTCCACCGCATGATGGTTCGGAAATTGTCGTAGACCAGCAGCGCCGGCCCGTCGGCGCCGTCCGGCATGACCAGCGAGGCCTCGATCTCGCGAGCCGCCAGCGGGCGCGCATCGGCGCTGCGGACCCCCATCCGGCTCCACTCGCCGGTCGGCCGCCTGACCTCGAGCCCGCTAAAGCGCGCATCGAAACCCGGCGGCAGCAGCACCGCCCGCCCCCAGGTCTCGCCGTTGCGCCAGCCGAGATGGGCGATGAAATTGGCGATCGAGGCCGAGAACGTCGGCCGCGGTCGGTCCAGATGTTGCGGCGGCCGTCGCCGTCGAAATCGACCGCATAGCCAAGAAAGGTCGACGGCATGAACTGGCATTGGCCCATCGCCCCGGCCCAGGAGCCGGTCATGTTCGCCGGCCGCGACGTTGCCCTGATCGATGATGCGCAACGCCGAGATCAGCTCGCCGCGGAAATAAGGGCCGCGCCGCCCGTCAAAACCAAGCGTCGCCAGCGACGACACCACCATGTAATTGCCGGTGACCGCGCCGAAATCGCTTTCGAGACCCCACAGAGCAACGATAAAGCGGGGCTCGACATCATAGCGCCGCCAGACCGCGTCGAGCAGCGCCCGGTTGTCGAACAGCTGACGGCGCGCATTCTCGATGCGCTGCGGGCTTACCGTCTTTTGCAGATATTGGGCAAAGGTCAGCACCTGCTCGGGCTGGTGGCGGTCGAGCTCGATGACATGCGGCAGATATTCGGCGTAGCGCAGCGCCAGTATCGACCGTCGACAGCCGGATTCCCCGCGCGGCCGCCTCGCGCCGGACCGTGTAGAGAAAAGCAGTAGAAATCGCCCTCGGCCGCCCGCGCCGGCGAGCCCGGCAAGCGCTGCCGGCGCGGCGAGCAAGCGGCGCGGCAAGCAACGATCGACGGCTGAAGCGACGAGGCGGCATCGCAGAGCCCCTTCGGTCGTCTAATCCCCGGCGCTTTCTTGCCACAACCGAGCCGGGTTGCGCAACGCCGCGGCGACATCGGGCGAAATCCTCCGGCGCTTGTCTTTCACAGATGGTAAATTCGACAGTGGCTGGCGGCGAATCGCCGGGCCGTGCCGCATGCGCGAACCTTGACAAAATGCCGCCGCAAACGTAACGCAGACGCCGCGCCTCGCGCGCCGTTGGGAGGATTATGACATGGGAGAGATTCTGGGCCTCGGCGTCACCCACTTTCCGCCGCTTTCGGGAACCGACGAGAGCATGGGGCGCATCCTGAAGCGGGTCCTCGACGACCCGGCGCTGCCCGAGCAATATCGCCATCCTGAGGGCTGGCCGGCGGCGATGCGCGAAGAATACGGCGCCGACCACGGGCTGTCGGCGGCGCGGCGGCATCGCGAGGCGCTGATCGTCGGGGTTCCGCAACGCCCGCCGGGTGCTCGACGAGTTCGCTCCCGACCTGGTCGTGATCTGGGGCGACGACCAGTACGAAAACTTCCGCGAAGACATCATCCCGCCGTTCTGCCTGCTGGCCTACGAAGCGATGGCGCCAAAGCCGTGGGAGTATTATCGCGCCGCACAATGCCTGGAACGAGCCGCAAAGACAAGGTTTTCGAATACAAGGGCCATCAGGAGCGCCGGCAAATACCTCGCCGGCAAGATGATCGAAACCGGGTTCGACGTTTCCTATGCCTATCGGCCATTGCATCACCAGCTCGGCCACGCGTTTCTGAACACCCTGCTGTTCATGGATTACGACCGGCAAGGGTTCCCCTATCCGGTGCTGCCGTTCCAGGTGAATTGCTACGGCCGCCGGGTCATCGCCCAGCAGGCCGGCGTGCGCTAGCTGAGCGAATTGCCGGCCGAGGCCGATCTCGACCCGCCCTCCCCGCTCCCGTGGCGCTGCTTCGATCTCGGTGCGGCCTGCGCCCGGATCGTCGCCGACAGCCCGTACCGGGTGGCGCTGATCGCCTCGTCGAGCTGGTCGCACGCGTTTCTGACGCCGAAGAACTACCTGCTCTATCCCGATGTCCCGGCCGACCGCGGCGCTCTACGACGCGCTGGTCAAAGAGCGATTACGCGACCTGGCGCGAGCGCCCGCTGAGCGCGGTCGAGGACAGCGGCCAGCAGGAGATCCTGAACTGGATGTGCCTGATGGGGGCGATGAACGCGCTCGGCCGGCGGCCGACCGAAACCGCATTTGTCGAAAGCTGGATCTTCAATTCGAACAAATGCTTCGCGGTCTACGAGCCGTGAGCCCATCTCACGCGGCGGCGGGCGATGGCCCGACCTGCCGGGGCGGGAGCTGGCGCAGGAGCTGATCGGCAAGAGCCGGGCGGAAAGCCGCGCCACCCCGATCGAGGCGGTGATCGCGGCGGCCGGGCAGAACGGCCTCGACGACGCTGCCGCCGCCCGGCTGATCGGCCGGCTGTGGACGCTCGAGCGGATGTTTTACTACATCTATGGCGGCTGGGGCCAAGGGCTGGAGATGAACGACTTCCCAGCCTCGGTCAAATACCTGTTCTCGAAGCAGATCGTCGACGAATCGACGCACGAGATGCTGTATCTCGACGCGCTGCTGCGGCGCGGCGCCGTCGCCACCCAGAAGGAGGCGTTTCATCAGCCCTATGGCCGGTTCGCGGTCAATTCGGCGCTGGCCTATTACGTCTTTTCGCTGCGCAACCTCGCGACCTATCCGCATCCGATCCGCATCGCCGCGCTGAATCTCGGCCCCAAGATCATCGAGTTCGCCTGGATGGAGGGGCTGGCCGCGGCGACCTCCGACCCGGACCTCAAAGGCGTCTTCGACAGCCAGGCGGTCGAAAACCGCAGCCACATCAATATGGGCCGCCGCATCGTCGAGGAATTCATCGAGAAGCCGGTCGAGGCCGAGCTGTGCCGCTGGGCCTGCGCCGTCGCCCGACGCGACTATGGCCGCTTTCTGCACGAGCTCGGCGATTTCGTGCTCGACCGGCAGACCCCGGCGCCGCCGATGCCGCGGGTGCAGGTGATGGATTGAAGGAACCGGCATGGCCAGCCTCAAGATCGATCACGAGCGCTGCACCGAATGCCGGATGTGCTACATCGTCTGCCGCGAGATCGACCTCAACGCGGTCTATGTCGCGCTGGAGCCGTTGCACCGCATCGAGATCGATATCGACAAATGCACCTATCCCGGCTGCACCGCGTGCCTGATGTATTGCCCGGCGGAAGGCTCGATCGTCGAGGCCGAAACCGGCCGCTCGATGGTCCCGCCCCCGCCCGAAGCGTGGCGGAGCTGATGGCGATGATGACGGCATTGCCTCAATCGCTATCCGTCATTCCCGCGAATGCCGGATCCGGGTGCTGCAAGGCCTCGCGTTGCTGGGCACCCGCGTGCGCGAGGGCGACGGATCGAATCCGCGCGCGTAAGACGGAGGCGCTGACATGCATCCGATCCTCGAACAATTCTGCGACAAATGGGTGTGGCCGACGATGCCGGGGCGCCCGGCGCCGAGTTCCGGCTGCGGCTGACCCGCGAGCAATGCCTCAAGGGCTGGGAGATCTCGCTGGACCGCACCCTCGCCGAGATCGAGCAGGAGCTGGCCAGCAACGACGAGGACTGGAAAAAGGACCGCGCGCTGCGCGGCTATGCCGCCGAAGGCGTGCACATGTCGATCAAGCAGATGTCGGGCCAGCTGCTTGTCGGTCGATATCGCCGACCAGGAGCGCTACATCGACCTGCAGCGCATGCGCGCCCGCCAGATCTGGGACGAGTGCAAGCACTCGAAACTGCACGCCGACGTCCTGCTCGGCAAGGGCTGGATCAAGAACGAGCGCGAACTGATGGACATCGCCGCAGGCCAACGCCCAGCCGTTGCCGGCCTATTTCGGGCATGTCGATGATGTTCCCGCACATCCATCCGCTTGGCCCGCGCCGCGCAGAACTATTACCAGGAGGCCAATGCCTGCATCGGCATCATGGCCTATCTCGACCGGGTCGCCGATCCGCTGGTGCGCCACGAGCATCTCTCGCAGCGCGACGAGGAGCTGATGCACTTCATGGAAGGCAAGTTCCAGATCGACTTCCTGTGCGCGACCCCCGAGACGCAGCAGCCGGTCGAGGAGGCGCTGGGCTATCTGCTGCACCAGATCGGCGGCATCCGGTGAAGCGAGCGGCCAAGAGTTCATCATTGCGTCATCGCCGCGAAAGCGAGTCCGGGCTCAGCGGCGATCATGCAGTCGTGCCGTCGGCCTGGGTTCCCGCTTTCGCGGGAATGACGAGCTTGCTCGCAATGACGCCGGATGACGGTGCGGCGATGAAGGTGCGGATCGACTACGCGATCTGCAATTCCTGCGGCCTGTGCCGCGAGGTCTGCCCGAAATCGGCGATCCGGCCGATGCTGCTGGAGCCGCGCCACCTCTACGAGGTCCAGCCGGCAAAATGCACCGGCTGCGGCGATGCCTCGACTATTGCCCGGCGCCCGGCGCGCTGGTGCAATATGCGCGTGACATTGTCATTGCGAGGAGCGGCGACGCTCGGCACGAGGCAGTCGGCAGCCTGTGGGACGGACCCGGCCAGGACCTCCGGAATGACATCGGAGAACGGGATGGCGCGCAAATACAATCTGATGTCGAGCGACGGGCATCTCGAAGTGCCGCCGGAGCGGTGGATCCATCGGGTGCCGGAGAAATACCGCGACCGCGCGCCGCATACCGTCCATCTGCCCGATGGCGGCGACGCCCTGATGATCGAGGGCCAGCCGCTGCTGGAGGCGAATTTTCTCGATCTGCGCGCCGGCCGCGCCGAGGGCACCTGGCAGCCCTTCGGCCTCAAGGTCGCCGACGCCGCCGGCACCGGCTCGCCCGAGCAGCGCGTCAAGGAGCAGGACCGCGACGGCATGGACGCCGAGGTCCTGTTCGCGGCGATGGTCGCGGGGCCGGTGTTCTGGCGCAACATCAGCCATGACGAGGTCTACAAGGCGGTGATCCGCGGCTACAACGACTGGCTCGCCGAGGAATATTGCGCGGTCGCGCCCGACCGGCTGATCGGCATGGGGGTCATCCCGATCACCAATGTCGACGACGCGATCGCCGAGATGAAGCATTGCAAGAAGCTCGGCCTCAAGGGCATCCTGCTCGGCGCCCTGCCCAGCGCCAAGGGCTATCCGACGCCGGAGGACGACAAGTTCTGGGCCGCCGCGGTCGATATGGACATGCCGGTCACCGTGCATGTCCAGTTCTACCGCACCGGCGCGCGCGCCACCCAGCCGACCTTCAAATATCCGAAAGAAGACCCGGTGATCATGCAGCGGCTGCGCCGGCCGTTCCTCGAATGGCTGTGCAATTTCGGCCTGGCGCCGTCGGTCAGCATCGCCCAGCTGGTGTTGGCCGGCGTGTTCGAGCGCCATCCCGAAGCTCAAGGTCTTCTTTGCCGAGACCCGGCTCGGCTGGGTCCCGTTCTGGCTCGAGCACATGGATCTGTGGTACCAGCGCCATCTCGGCTGGGCCCAGGAATATCTCGGCTTCCAGCCGCTGAAGGAATTGCCGAGCCACTATGTGCGCGACCACGTCTATTTCAGCGTGCAGTACGAGCGGGTCGCGGTCGAGGAGCGCCAGCATGTCGGCGTCGACCGGATCATGTTCGCCACCGACTTCCCGCATATCGAATACGAGTGGCCGAATTCGCGCCCGCTGATCGACAAGATCTACGCCGACATCCCCGAAGCCGACAAACGCCGGATCTGGGCCGACAACTGCGTCGAATTCTTCAAACTCGACCAGGCAGCCTGACGAAGGCCTCGTAATACGGCTCGCGAACTGTTCTGACGGAGATATCTACTCGTCACACCGGCGAAGGCCGGTGCCCACCGCAGACATGGCTCCCGGCCCGCGCCGGGAAGACGAGAACGGCAGCGACTCGGAGGCGTCGGCCTCCGCGTCGCCGGCTGACGGCGTCACGATCTCACGAGATAGCCGACGGCGGCTCTGGCGCGTCTTCGCCGAGCACCGGCGGGGTCAGGTCGAGCAGGCCGGCGGCGCGCAACTCGTCGATGGCCGGCAGGTCGTGCAGACGTGTCGAGGCCGAAATGGGCGAGAAAGCCCGGTGTCGTGACCCATAGCAGCGGCCGGCCGGGGCTCATGCGGCGACCCTTGGGGCGGACCCAGCCGGCTTCCATCAGCGTTGTCGATGGTGCCCTTGCCGAGGCCGACCCCGCGGATCTCCTCGATTTCGGCGCGGGTGACCGGCTGGTGATAGGCGATCACCGCCAGGGTCTCGACCGCGGCGCGCGACAATCTGCGGGCGACCGGCCGCTCGATGCGCAAGGCGCCGAGCGAGATCGGGTGCGGTGCGAAACGCCCAGCCGCCGGCCAGCCGCACGAGGTTGACCCCGCGCCCGGCATAATGCTCGGCAAGCTCGCCGCAACAGGCCCGGCAGATCGGCCGCATCGCCGAGGCGCCGCCCCAGCATTTCCTCGGTCAATGGCTCGCCGGCGGCGAACAGCAGCGCCTCGACGAGCCGCAATTTGCTGCGCCCGCTCGGTCACCGGCGAACCCCCTCGCCTCCTCTGCGCAGCGCCGCCGAGGGCGGACTGCGCAGATAGATCGGGCCGAAGGCGCGGTCCTGGCGCAGCTCGACCCTGCCGTCGCGAGCAAGTTCGAGGGCGGCGGCAAAGGTCGCCGCCAGGCCGGAGCGGCGCAGCTCCTCGCCGCCGCGCTCGTCCGGCAGAAACCGCGTCAGCTCGCGCCAGTCGGGCATCCGACCGAGAAAGCGCGCCGAGGCGCTTCAGCGCGTCGTCGATCGAATGAAACACCGAGGGCTCGATCGTCAGCACCGCCGCGGTGCTCCGCCGGCGGCCGTCGCCATAGGCGCGCAGCAATTCGTAGAGACCGAGCCGCCAAACCGGCACCGCCACCGTCGCCAGCCCTTCGGGCATGCCGCGCAAAAACGCAATCGACGCCGAGGCGCGGGCGGGCCATCAGCCTTCGGCCGGCGGTCTGCATCGCCTCGAGGAGCTTCAGGCGATGCCCCAGCGCGGCGGCGATCTCGGCGCTTCCGGCTCGTCTTCCAGCGGCGGTTGCGGCAGCAGCAGGCGCGATTTCAAATACGCCAGCCACGCCGCCATCACCAGGTAATCGGCGGCGATCTCCAGGCGCCATTGCCGCTGCCGGTCGATAAAAGCGAGGTACTGGTCGGCCAAGCGCCAGGATCGAGATCTTGGCGAGATCGACCTTTTGCTCGCGCGCCAAGGACAGCAGCAGATCGATCGGCCCCTCATAGCCGTCGAGGTCGAGCACCAGTTGCTCGGCCGGCGCGCGCCCGCTCCTCGTCGCCCGCCTTCTCCCCGCCCGCGAGGCGAGGGAGCGTCCCACTCAGGCGGCGAGGATCGCTCATCCGCCCTGCCCGGTCAGGGCCAGCACGAGATTGATCAGGGCCTGCATCGGCACGCCGATCACATAGGCGAGGATATTGAGATTGAGGCCGATCTGCGCGCCGATCCAAGGCAGCACGAACAGCAGCAGCCAGCAGGATCGGGATGCCATAGGGCTCCAGCCGGGCGAGCGGATAGGCGAGCGCGCGCGGCAACAGGCCGACCGCGACCCGGCCGCCGTCGAGCGGCGGCAACGGCAGCATGTTGAAGACGCACAGCGCCGCGTTGATCTGCAGCGAGTGAACGAGGTTCGCGGCGATCCACTCGGCCGGGCTCGGCGGCAAATAGGCCACCCCGTAGAACAACAGCGACGAGACAATCGCCAACAGCACGTTGGTGCCCGGCCCGGCCAGCGCCACCCACACCATGTCGCGCCGCGGGTCGTGCAAGCGGCCGAAATTGACCGGCACCGGCTTGGCGTAGCCGAACAGCAAACGACCGCCCGAACCCAGCAGCAGCAGCGCCGGCAAAATGATCGTGCCGAACGGGTCGATGTGGTTGAGCGGGTTGAAGGTGACGCGGCGCGCCCGCAGCGCAGTGTCGTCGCCAAAACGAAGCGCGATAAACCCGTGCGCCGCTTCGTGAAAGGTCACGGCGAAGACGACCGGCAATACCCAGGTGCTGGCCTGGTAGATCGTCGCCGCCAGGGATGCCGCGCCGCCCATCACCGCGCCTCCGCCATCAGCGCATCGAACCGGCGCTCGGCTTCCGGCCGATCAAACTCGATCGGGGCGTGCCGCGCATCGCCTCGCCCCGCGCGAGCCGCGCTGCCGCCTGAGGCGATATCGGTCCGATCGCCGCGACGATCTCTTCCATCTCGGCAGGGTCGCCGTTGCAATGGAGCGCCAGGTCGCATCCGGCATCGAGCGCCCGCTGCGCCCGTTCGCCGAGACCGCCGCCCAGTGCTCTCATCGACAAATCGTCGGAGACCAGCACGCCGTCAAAGCCGATCTCGCCGCGAATGATCTCGGCGATCACCCGCGCCGACAGCGTCGCGGGCGCAGTCGGGTCGATCGACCGATAGACGATATGGGCGGTCATCGCCCAAGGCATCGCGGCGAGCGCGCGGAACGGGGCGAAATCGGTGCGCGACAGCTCGTCGTGACCGGTCTCGACGGTTGGGCAAGCGTAATGGCTGTCGACGCGGGCGCGGCCGTGGCCCGGAATGTGCTTGAGGACGGGCAGCACGCCGCCTTCGATCAGCCCCTCGCACGCCGCCCGGCCGAGACGCGCGACCCGCTCCGGCTCGGCGCCATAGGCGCGGTCGCCGATCACCGGGTCGGCCCCGGCAACCGGCAGGTCGAGCACCGGGAGGCAGGCGACGGTGATGCCGAGCCGGGCGAGATCGTCGGCTATGAGCCGGGCGCCGAGCCGGGCTGCTTGCTGCGCGGTTGGGTCCGGCAACGAAGCGATGCGGGCGGCCGACGGATAAAGCCGCCAATCGGGCGGCCGCAGCCGCGCAACCCGTCCGCCCTCCTGGTCGATCAGAACCGGCGCGTCGGCACGCCCGACGCAGCCGCGCAACGTCTCGACCAGCCCGCGAACCTGATCGGGCGAGCGGCAATTACGCCGAAACAGGATGAAGCCCGCCGGATCGGCCTCGGCGAAAAAGCGGCGCTCGGCGGTGCTCAATTCCTCGCCGGCGCAACCGAGAATTACTGCGCGCGGCCGTCCCCTCGGCGTCGGGGCTGTCAAGACAAAGCTCTTTCTCTCACCTGAGCATACCTCGAACCCGTCGTCCCTGGCTCTTCGGACAGCCGCCATGCGGCTGCGCTGAAGATGGATTGCCGGGCCAACTCCGGCAATGACAGTTCTCAGATCGGCGGCGTCGATGGATATGTCTGACGCTGGCGGCAATTCATCGGACGATGATGCACGCCAGATGGCGCTGCCTGCAGCTCGCCGCAGAGCCGTTCGGCGGTCACCGTGTCCCCGACCGGCCCCGTCTAGAATACGGTAATAGACGCCCTTGTCGCCGAGATCGGCGCGGACCGCGATCGCCGAAAGTTGACCGAGCAAATCCGCGGTTGTCGCGCTTGATGCGGTGCCCATTCGTCGCGCGCCATCCCCTCGCTGCGCACCGAGCCGAGCTGGAGCCGGACGCCGCCCGCTTTTCCGGTTGGGACGCCGGCTTCGCGCCGGTTTCGGCGCGGCTCGGCGCGGGTTCGCCGGCGGCACGGCCGGCCGACTGTTCCGGTTGGGTACGAGCGGGAGCTCGTGCCGGAGCCTGGCGGCGCGCCGTTGACGGCGCGGGCGTTGGTGGCGCGGCATCTGCAGAGGCGCCGAGCGACGATGCCGCCTTCGGCGGCGCGGTGGCGGCGCCGGGCAGGGCCATCGGCTGCTCCGGCGGCGGCAACAGATGCTCGACGGTCGGACGGCTCTCGCCATAGATCAGCATGTCCCGGTCGGGGATCGACATGCCGCCCGGCTCGGCCGGCTTGACCTTCATCGGCCGCGTATCGGCGCGGATCAGCGGGATATCGCCGCTGCCGCCGGTGCCGTCTGCGTGCCGTGCGCCCTCGACATAGGCGAACCATAGGCCGCCGGCAAACAGCGCCATGACGAGCAGCGCCGCCGACGTCCGCCAAACCCGTCGCGGCGGTGCGACGGCTTCCTCGTCGCGACGGATCGGCGTAGAGCTCCGGTCCGCTGCCTCGGGGTCGATCTGACCGAGATTGTAGGACATGGCTACATCTCCTCGACCGGTTCGACGCCGATCACGGCGAGGCCGGAGGCGATGACGATGGCGACGCCGCGGACGAGAGCGAGGCGCGCGCGGGTCAGCGCCGGGTCGGAGGCGAGAATAAACCGCAATGTCGCCTCGTCTCGGCCCTTGTTCCACAACATGTGGAACTGCGCCGCGACCTCTTGCAGATAGAACGCGATACGGTGCGGCTCATGCGCCTCGGCGGCACCCTCGACCAGCCGCGGCCACTGCGCCAGCTGGCGAATCAGCGCGAGCTCGGCCGGGTCGGCGAGCTCGGTCGAGCGGTGCCTCGGCCAGCGCCGTATCGGTCAAATCTGTCCCGGCGAAACGCCTCGGCCGCATGGCGCATGACCGAGGCGGCCCGGGCATGCGCGTATTGCACGTAGAAGACCGGGTTGTCCTTCGACTGCTCGGTGACCTTGGCAAAGTCGAAATCGAGCGCCTGGTCGTTGCGCCGGGTCAGCATGATGAAGCGAAAGACGTCCTTGCCGACCTGGTCGATGACCTCGCGCAGGGTGACGAAGGTCCCGGCCCGCTTCGACATCCGCACCGGCGCGCCCTTGTCGAACAGATTGACGAGCTGGCACAGCTTGACGTCGAGCGTCGCCGCGCCGTCGGTCATCGCCCGCACCGCGGCCTGCATGCGCTTGACGTAGCCGCCGTGATCGGCGCCCCAGACATCGATCAGATTGGCGAAGCCGCGGCGGAACTTGTCGCGGTGATAGGCGATGTCGGCGGCGAAATAGGTCCACGAGCCGTCGGACTTCTTGAGCGGCCGGTCGACCTCGTCGCCGAATTGGGTGGCACGGAACAGGATCTGCGGCCGCGGCTCCCAATCGTCGGGCAGCTTGCCCTTGGGCGGCTCGAGCACGCCGGTGTAGATCAGACCCGCGCTGCGTCGAGCGCCGCCAGACAATCGTCGATCGCGCCGGCTTCGACCAGCGCGCGCTCCGAGATGAACAGATCATGGCGCACGCCGAGCACGGCGAGATCCTCGCGGATCAGCGCCATCATCTGCGCGACGGCGAAGTCGCGCACCGGGCCGAGCCACTCGCTTTCCGGCCGACCGAGCCATTTTCGCCCGTCGCGCTCGGCCAAGCGCCTGGCCGGTTTCGATCAGATATTCGCCGGGATAGAACCCTTCCGGCATCGGCCCGATCGCCTCGCCCAGCGCCTCGCGATAGCGCAGATAAGCGAGCGGGCGAGCATATCGACCTGCGCGCCGGCGTCGTTGATGTAATACTCGCGCTCGACTTGCGAACCCGGCCTTGGCCAGCAACGCCGCGAGCGCGTCGCCGACGACCGCGCCGCGGCCGTGGCCGACATGCATCGGCCCGGTCGGGTTGGCCGAGACGAATTCGACATTGACCCGCTCGCCGCCGCCCACTGTCGAATCGCCAAAACCGGTGCCGGCGCGTAGGATCGCGCGTAGCTGCGCGTGCCAGATTTCGGGCGCCAAGGCTGGATATTCAGAAAGCCCGGACGCGCGGCGGCGACGGTGAAGCCATGGCCGCGGTAATCGCTCGGTGACCAGTTCGCGCCCGTTTAGCGCAGCGCCGATCCGTTCCGCCAGCGCCATCGGGTTTTCCCTGACCGCGCCGGCCAGCACCATCGCCGCATTGGTGGCGAGATCGCCATGGGCGGGATCGCGCGGCGGCTCGACCGCAACCCGCGCCAAGTCGAGCCCCTGCGGCAGCGTCCCCCTCGCCACAAGATCGTCGAGCGCCGCCAGCACGAGGCGGCGGATATCGCTGAAAATATTGGTCATCTCTGTTTTCTAGTATGCCAGCTTAGACACTTGGCGATGACGTTAGTAATTGGCCAGTGCCTCATGTCGGCGCATAAGTGTCGAACAGCCGGTGATGCTCGTCCAGCGCGAAGCGGTCGGTCATGCCTGCGAGGTAATCTGTGGCGACGCGCGCCGTCTGCGGGTCGTCGGGACCGGCCGCCAACCCCCGCCACTCGCCCGGCAAGCATTCGGGTTCGGCGAGATACAGTGTGAACAGGTCGTGGACCACGCGGCGCGCCTTCGAGCTCATCCGGTTGACCCGATAGTGGCGGTACATGCGCTCGTATAGAAATTCTTTCAGCGCGCGGTCGTTCTTGCGCATCTCGGCGGAAAACGCAGCCACCGGCGCCTTCAGCGCGCGGATCTCGGCGGCCGATCTTGCCCCGCTCCCACCCAGCCGCGAGCGCGTCTCGGCGATCAGATCGCCGACCATATGGTCGATCACCCGGCGGATCGATTTGTGGATCAGGCGCGGCTCCTCGACATCCGGGTAGCGCGACGCGACCTCGCGAAAGACCGGGCCGACCAGCGGCACCTCGGCGAGGTCGGTGACCGCGAACAGCCCGGCGCGCAGCCCGTCGTCGAGGTCGTGGTTGTTGTAGGCGATGTCGTCGGCGAGTGCTGCGACCTGCGCCTCGGGTCCGGGGAAAGTGTCGAGGGCGAGCGGATGGCGGCGGTCGTATTCGGCAATCGCCGGCGGCACCGGGCGATCGATCCCCGGGCCGCGCAACGGGCCGTTGTGCTTGACCGTGCCTTCGAGCGCTTCCCAGGTCAGGTTAAGGCCGTCGAACTCGGCGTAATGGCGCTCGAGCCGGGTCAGGATCCGCAGGGTCTGGTCGTTGTGCGAGAAGCCACCGAACCGCGCCATCTCGGCGTTCAAGGCTTCCTCGCCGGCGTGGCCGAACGGGGTGTGCCCAAGATCGTGGGCAAGCGCCACTGTTTCGGCGAGATCCTCGTCGAGGCCGAGGGCGCGCGCGATCGTGCGGGCGATCTGCGCCACTTCGAGGCTGTGGGTCAGCCGGGTGCGGTAGTGGTCGCCCTCGTGATAAACAAAGACTTGCGTCTTGTAGGTCAGACGGCGAAACGCGGTTGAATGAATGACGCGGTCCCGATCGCGCTGAAACGGCGAACGGGTCGCATGCTCCGGTTCCGGATGGAGCCGCCCGCGAGATCTCCTCCGGTTTCGACGCATAGGGCGCGAGACCGACCGGGGGGACCATTCCTCCTCTTACGCCAGGCCGTCGCCCGCGTCCATCCTACCCGAAAAACCGAGCCAAATGGCCACACTGCGGCAAGCCCGGCGCAACGGGCAATCACGCCGCCAGCCGTCCGATTCGCCGAGGCGCCAGGAGCGTCGGGTTAGAGCACGACCTTGCCGCCGACAATGACGAGCACCGCGGCAAGGGTCAACCGCACCACCCTGTCCGGAACGAGGGAGGCGGCATAGCTGCCAAGAAAGATGCCGGGCAGCGAACCGATCAGGAGGGAGCCGAGCATCGCCGAATTCATCGAGCCGGCAAGCCAGTGGCCGATGCCGGCGACCAAGGTCAGCGGCACCGCATGCGCGATGTCGGAGCCGACGATGCGCGCCATCGGCAGCGACGGATAGAGCATGATCAGCGCGGTGACGCCAAGGGCGCCGGCGCCAACCGAAGTCAGCGATACCAGGACGCCGAGCGCCGCGCCGGTCAAAACCGTCAGCGACGCGGTGCGCCGACCGGTCGACCGGTCGAGGCGGATCCGCGGCATAGGCATCAAGCGAGCACGGAAGACGAGCGCCAGCGCGGTCGCCAACAACGCCAGCCCGAGCATCGAGCGTGATGACGCGCTCGACCGCTCCCGGCCGTGCACGTCGAAGAGAGACAGGATCAGCACCGTCAGTACTGCCATCGGCAGGCTGCCGGAGGCCAGCAAGCCGACGATGCGCCAATCAATCGTGCCAATGAACCCGTGCACCAGACTGCCGCCGGTCTTGGTCGCGGCGGCGTAGAGCAGGTCGGTGCCAACGGCGCTCGCCGGGTGAACTCCGAACAGCAGGATCAACATCGGCGTCATCAACGAGCCGCCGCCGACCCCGGTCATGCCGACGAGCGCGCCGACGCAAAAGCCCGACAGAATATAGAGCGGGTTGATCGCATGAACCCAATTCATCAAGCCGCCTCGGCTTCTCCGATCAATTCGACAGCGGCGCTGCGCCGGTTAGCCAACGCGCGGCGCGCGACCCGGTGAGAAACGCCGCTCAGGCCCCGGCCGGCATTTCGTGACCCTTGTCCCGGCGATCGTCGCCAGCGTTCGAATGATTAATATCATATTACCATGTGAAACTACATTATAGAACTCTTATATTATGTTAAATATACCAACAGCAACTTTGGAACTGGCGCCGCCGCGCTTGGCGCCATCTCGAGGTTCTGTTCATGGCCGGCAGCGGTGCTTCACCGTACGCCCTCGGCCGCCGCAATCCTTCCCGGCCAGAGCATTGCAAAACCCCGCGCGCCGTCGCCATACTTCGCGCATGAGAGCGAGCCCAGCGGAGGAAACCAGCCGATGGAATACACGATCACGCCCGATGACCGAGCACACCGGCGCCGAGGTCCGCGGCCTCGACCTCAACCAGGGCGTCGATGCCGAGACCCGCACCGCGCTGAACCGCGCTTTTGCCGATCATCACGTCCTGGTGATCCGCGGCCAGGAATTCACGCCGCCGCAATTCATCGCCGCCGCGCAAATCTTCGGCGAGCTGTTCCAGCACGACAAGCGCGAGATGCACGTGCCCGGCTATCCGCAGATCTACTATGTGTCGAACGAGCAGACCGTGCCGGGCAAGCGCTATATCTCGGGCGAGACCTTCCACACCGATCATTCCAATCATCCGACCCCGCCCAAGGCGACGATGCTGTTTCCGGTGTCGTTGCCGAGCAGTGGCGGCGACACGCAATACGTCAATATGCACGAGGCCTATGACGACCTGCCGGCGGAGACCAAGGAGCGGATCGACGGGCTCAAGGCGGTTCATGTCTATCTGAGCAAATACAGCCCGCGCGAATTGCGCCCGCTCAGCGAAGACAGCGCCCGGCAGGTGCCGCCGCCGGGGGTGCATCCGCTGGTCCGCACCCATCCCGAAAACGGCCGCAAGGCGCTCTACCTCAACCCGGTGCGGATCGAAGTCGATCGAGGGCATGGAGGATGACGAGGCGCTCGATCTCGTCGCCGGGCTGATGGCGCATGCGATCCAGAAGAAATACGAATACCGTCACCAATGGCATTACGGCGACTTCGTGATCTGGGACAACCGCAGCGTCATCCATAAGGCCAACCCCGATTACGACATGAACGAGCGGCGCTATCTCTACCGCCTGATGCTGAAAGGCGAGACGCCGGTCTGATCGCGATGAGCGAGCTCCGGCACCGCACCGTCGAGACCAACGGCATCCGCATGCACTTGGCCGAGCAAGGCGAGGGTCCGCTGGTCCTGCTGTGCCACGGCTTTCCGGAGCCCTGGTATTCGTGGCGGCATCAGCTCGCCGGCGCTTGCCGAAGCCGGATTCCACGCCGTGGCGCCCGACATGCGCGGCTACGGTCAGACCGATCAGCCGAGCGAGATCGATCAATACACGCTCTTCCACCTAGTCGGCGACATGGTGGGCCTGCTCGACGCGCTCGGCGCCGACGAGGCGGTCATCGCCGGCCACGATTGGGGTGCCGTCGTGGCGTGGCATGCGGCGCTGCTGCGCCCCGACCGCTTCCGCGCGGTCATCGGCCTTAGCGTGCCATTCCGGCCGCGCGGACCGGTTCGTCCGACGACCGTGATGCCGCAGACCGAAGACGCGATCTTCTACCAGCTCTATCTTCCAGAAGCCCGGCGTCGCCGAGGCGGAATTCGAGCACGATGTGCGCACGTTCATTCGCGGTGTCCTCATGATCTGAATCTCGGGGATGCGCCGCCGGTTACGCCGCGGACCAGGTCGGCATGGTGCCGCGGCAGCGCAGCCTCATGCCCGCATGGCAACCTCGAGCCGCCGCCGCTGCCGGTCTGGCTCAGCGAGGCCGACGTCGATTTCTACGCGGCGGAGTTCACGCGGCACCGGGTTTCGCGGCGGCCTCAACTAGTACCGCAACATCGACCGCAACTGGGAGCTGCTGGCGCCGTTTGCCGGCGCAGAAGGTGACGGTCCCGGCGCTCTATATCGCCGGCGACCGCGATCTGGTGCATCAAATTTCCGCGGCATGGACCGGCGGCATCGCCGATCTCGCGCAGTTCGTGCCGCAGCTGCGCCGCAACGATCATTTTGCCGGGCTGCGGCCATATACCCAGCAGGAGCGGCCGGCTGAGGTCAATGCCGCGATGATCGACTTTCTGCGCAGCCTCTAGACCGTTGAGGCGCTAAGCTGGGGTCGTCAAAATCCGGAGGAGACGAAAGATGCGCTGGATACGGTTCGAGACGAATGGCCATGCGGCCTATGGCATCCTCGACGGCGACACGGTGACCGAAGTCAAGGGCGACCCGTTTGCCGGCTATGAAAAGACCGCGACCCGCCACAAGTTGTCATCGGTCAAATTGCTGATTCCGGTCGAGCCGCGCACCTTCTATTGCGCCGGGCTCAATTATGCCGAGCATGTCATCGAGGCTGCTAGAAAACGCGGCCAGGAACCGAATTTGCCAAAAGCCGCCGATATCGGCTATCGCGCCAACAACGCGCTCGTCGCGCATGGCGAGAATATCGTCCTTCCCAAGGACGCGACCGAGCGCTGCCAGTACGAAGGCGAGCTGGTCGCGGTCATCGGCAAGAAGGCCAAAAACCTGTCCGAAAAGGACGCGCTTTCCTGCGTGCTCGGCTGGACGATCGGCAACGACTTCAGCGAGCGCACCTGGCAGGCGGGCGACCGCACCCTGTGGCGCGCCAAGAACGCCGACACCTTCAAGCCGATGGGGCCGTGGATCGAGACCGATTTCGACCTTGCCGCGGCGCAGACGATCATCCGCGTCAACGGCGACGAAAAAATCCGCTTCAAGACCGACCACATGCTGTTCGGCCCCGCGACCTTTATCAGCCGGATGTCGCAATACCTGACGCTCTATCCCGGCGACGTCGTGTGGATGGGCACCGAGGGCGCCCCCGAAAACGTCAAGCACGGCGACACGATCGACATCGAGATCACCGGCATCGGCACCCTGACCAACCCGGTGGTGCGCGAAGGGATGTAGCGTTCGCGTCGGCCAAAGTAAGCGGGCGGCAGCGTCAGAACTCGACGATCTGCCGCCTCAGCCCTTTGGCGACGGCTTCCGCCCGGCAACCCGCGCCGAGCTTTCGGAACAGCTGCTCGATGTGGAATTTGACGGTGTGCGGCGAGATACCAAGCCGCCGGGCGGCGGCCTTATTGCTCAACCCGTCGCCGAGCGCGGTCAGCACCTCGATTTCGCGCGGCGTCAACACCGGCGATGCATCGTCGGGCAACGGAGCGAACCGCGATTTCGGCGACGGTGGGACCCGCACGATCAGGCCCGCGGCGACGGCGCGCAGCACGGCATCGACCTGAGCCGCCCCGGGCTCCGGCGGGAGCGAGCCGGCATAATCGCCGTCAATTGCTCCGAGAGAGACAATCGGCGCACCGGGCAGCGGCTCAGCCGAGCCATCGGTCAATACCGCGTCGGCCGCGTCGACCGCGGCGATGACCTCGTGCCCGGCTGCGGCGACGAGCGCGGCGAGCTGCTTTGCCGTCGCTGGATCGGCGGCCTTGACCGCGATACGCATCCGCCGTGAAAGATCGGCCGCCGCCGGCGCAACGGCGCTCATCGCGCCGGCCGCTCACCCATCGTGGCCGCCAGCGTTTGCATCTTGCCGGCACGGATCAGACGCAATTGGACCTGGCGCCCGACCGACTCCGGCCCCAGCAGTTCGGCGAGCCGCCTCGGACTGCCGACATCGGCGCCGTCGACGGCGATCAGGATGTCGCCCATCAGCATCCCGGCCTGCGCCGCCGGCCCGTCCTTGGTCACGCCGATGATCATCAGCCCCAACGACTGACCGGCTTCACTGTGCAGCGCTTCGGGCACGAGCACCGGCTGCACTGCCGCGCCGAGCCAACCGCGCGCGATCCGGCCCGCCATCAGCAGCGGTTCCATCACGCGCTCGACCGTCGCCGCCGGGATGACCAGAACTCGCCGGCGCGGGCCGAGAGTCGAGATGCCGAGCAACCCGCCCGCGGCGTCGAGCACCGGCCCGCCCTCCTCGCCTCTACCCAATCTGATGTCGAGCCCGATGCGGCTGTCGATGCGGCCCCCGGCGCGGCTGTGCCAGGCGGGTCCGACCGAATGGACTGCGCCGAGGCGCACCGCGACCCCGCCGGCCCGATCGGCGGCAAGAGCGAGCACGAGCGCGCCCGGCTGCAGCTGTTCGGCAGCAACTTGTTGCGGTTCCGGCGCGCCGTCGAGCCGCAGCACGGCGACGTTGGTGCCGGGATCGCGCCCGGCCACCCGCGCGGCAAAGGTTCCGCCGTCGGCCAGCACCACCTCGGCCTCTTCGGACTTGGGCAATGCCTGCTCCGAGGCCACTACGACATCCTTGCGCCACAAAGTACCGGAACGCAGGGAATGCCCGCGCATGCGGATGCCGGCGACCAGCCCGCGCGCCGCTGCCACGCGCTCGGCCAGTGCTGCGGATAATTGACTTAGCGCGTCTTGCGTATTGTCGGGCATGCCCCTCTCCTCGGTCTATATGCCGGAAAGAATGGGGCCGCCGCCATGCCGCCGCTACTGGACGAATGGGCAGGTCACCCGCCGCCGAGCGCGCGACGCCGAAATCAGCGGTCGCGCATTTTGGGGTCGAGCGCGTCGCGCAACGAATCGCCAAAGAGGCTGAAGCCGAACACCGTCACCGCGATCGCCAGACCCGGGAAGATCGCGATCCACGGCGCCGTCGAGGCATATTCCTCGGCCCCGCCTTGCAGCATCAGGCCCCAGGCCGGTACCGGCTCTTGCACGCCGAGCCCGAGATAGGACAGCGCCGCCTCTGCCAGTATCGCCTGGCCGACAAACGCCGTCAGCAGGATCAGGAACGGCGCCATCACATTCGGCACCATGTGGCGCAGGATGATCCGCGAATGGCCAAAGCCGCAGGCGCGCGCTGCGTCGACATAAGGAACCTCGCGGATCGACAGCGCGCTCGACCGGATGATGCGCGCGCAGCGCGGGATCAGCGGGATCGTGATCGCGATGATCACATTGTGCACCCCGGTGCCGAAAATCGACACGACCGCGAGCGCCGTGATGATCAGCGGAAAAGCCATCAGGATATCGAGCAGGCGCTGCAGGTACAGGTCGAGGCGCCCGCCGAAATAGGCACTGCCGACGCCCAGCACCAGCCCGGCAAAACTGCTGACGATTGCGCAGGAGAACCCGACGATCAGCGCGGTGCGCGCGCCGAAAATGATGCGCGACAGCTGATCGCGCCCGAACTGATCGGTGCCGAGCCAATGCGCCCAGCTCGGCGCTTCGGTCATCGCCGCGAAATCGTTGGCGGTCGGGCTGTAAGGTGCGATCCAATCGGCGCCGAGTCCCGCCACCGCCATCACTAGCACCAACACCAGGCCGAAGGTGCCGAGCGGCTGGCGGCGGGCAAAAACCAGCGCTCGGCCGACCAGCGATCCTCGGCCTCCGGGCAGATCGTCGAGAAGGGCGGGAGCAGCGGGTTGATGTGGTGCGGCGATGGTCATGGCGGCGTTCACGCGAAGCGGATGCGGGGGTCGAGCCAGGCGTAGAGCATGTCGACGGCGGTATTGGTGAACACGAAGACGGCGACGGTCAGCATTACCAGCGCCTGGGTCAAGGTGTAGTCCTGATTCTGTACCGCCTGGACGAGCAGCCGGCCGATCCCGTTCAAGTTGAACACCTGTTCGGTGACGACCAGTCCCCCGATCAGAAACGCCGATTCGATGCCAATCAGGGTCACGACCGGCAGCAGCGCGTTCTTCAGTGCGTGCCGGTTGACGACGATCCGTTCGATCAGACCCTTGGCCCGCGCGGTGCGAATGTAGTCCTCGCGCATGACTTCGAGCATCGCCGAGCGGGTCATGCGCATGGTAACCGCGGAAGTGCGGTAGCCCACCGCGATCGCCGGCCAGATCGCCATCGACAGGTTGCGCACCGGGTCCTTCCATAACGGGACATAATCGATCGGCGGCATCCACGGCGTGCCGAATGCCATTTGCGAGATGTTGAGGATAGCGAGAATGATTAGGATGCCGAGCCAGAAGCCCGGGGTAGCGAGACCGGCGATGGCGATCACGCGCACCACGAGATCGGTGACGCTGTTCTGCTTCAGCGCCGAGAGCGTGCCGAATGGGATCGCAACCACGACTGCGACGACGGTTGCCAGGATCGCGATCTCCAGCGAGATCGGAAACCGCGCGGCGATCTCGTAGGAAACCGGCTTGCCCGACCACATCGACGTGCCGAAATCGAAGCGGCAAAAGCCCCAGATGAAATCGAAGAATTGCAGGAGGATCGGCCGATCGAGCCCGAGTTCGGCATGGCAGGCGGCGACCGCGCGCTCGTCAAAGGTGCCGCCGCCGGAGCCGAGCCGTATCACGCAGATGTCGCCCGGAATGAGGCGCATCAGCAAAAAAACCAGGGCAGCCGCCCCGAACAAGGTCGGCACCACCAGCAGTATCCGCTGAATAACGTACCGGTACATTTCCTTGGGTGCCTCCCTCGCGCCGGCCTAGCTGCGCCTTCGCCGACGCATTACTGCTGGACCTCGCTGCACGCGACCCAATGGCCGGGGCGCAGCTCGCGCAGCTCCGGCCGCGTCCTTTTACACGCTTCCACGGCGATCGCACAGCGCGGGTGAAATACGCAGCCCGAAGGCGGATTGATCGGGCTCGGCACCTCGCCCATGACCGGCCGGAATGCACGCGTCTCCTCGACCGTCGGATCGGGAACCGGCACGGCCGACAGCAAGGCCTGGGTGTAGGGATGCAGCGGGTTGTCGAACAGCTCGTCGCATTCGGCCAGCTCGACGATGCGGCCGAGATACATGACCGCGACCCGCTGGCACAAATGCCGCACCACCGAAAGGTCGTGGGCGATGAACAGATAGGTCAGGCCAAAGCGCTCGCGCAAATCCTCTAAGAGATTGACGATCTGCGCCTGGATCGACACGTCGAGCGCCGAAACCGCCTCGTCGCAGACGATGAATTCGGGCTCCAGGGCCAGGGCGCGCGCGATCCCGACCCGCTGACGCTGACCGCCCGACATCTCGTGCGGGTAGCGGTCGGCGAATTTGAGGTCGAGCCCGCACACCGACAACAATTCGCGCACCCGCGCCGTCCGGCGTGCCGGATCGCGCTCGATCCCGTGCACCTTGATCGGCTCGGCGATGATTTCGCCCACTTTCATGCGCGGGTTCAGCGAGCTGTACGGATCCTGAAAGATGACCTGGATGCGCCGCCGCAACGCCAACAGCTTGCGCCGATCGAGCCGGGCGATATCGACGCCGTCATAGCGGATCTCGCCCGCGGTCGGGCGTTCCAGGCGCAAGATGCAGCGCCCGGTTGTGGTCTTGCCGCAGCCGCTCTCGCCGACCAGTCCGAGGGTCTCGCCGCGGCGCACGGTAAAGTCGATGCCGTCGACCGCCTTGACCTCGCCGACCCTGCGGTGGGTGAAGTTCCCCTCAGTGACCGGAAAGTGCATCTGCAACCCCCGGACTTCGAGGAGCGGCTCTCCGCCGGTCGCCGACACGCCGCCGTTCCCCTTCCGCTACGCCACTATTTGTCGAGCCAGATCGTCGCCAGATCCTGATTGACGTAATGGCTCGGCCCGATCTTCCAGCCCTTCACGTAAGAACGGTACGGCACCACCCGCTGCCACCATAGAAGAAAGATCTCGTGCGCCTGCTCGTCGAGCACGTATTTCGAAAACTCGAGCAGATCCGCCTTTTGCTTCGTCTTGTCGAGCTCGCGCAGCTGACGGTTGTACATCTCGACTTCCTTGGCGTCTTCGAAATTGCCGTAGTTCGAGTTGGATACGGAATGCGGCAGGTATTTGCCGACATCGGCGAGCGGATTGACTACGTTCTGGCAATTGCCCTCGACCGTGACGTCGAAATTGCCGCTGCGTTGGGCTTCGAACCAGGGACCGACAGGGACGACCTTTTGTGTCACGTGCAGGCCGATCTTGCTCCATTGGTCGACGACCCAGATCCCGTAATATTTGTAAGGCTGATCGTTGTTGCGGTTGAGCAGTTCGAAGCTGAGACCCTCAGCCCCCGCCTCCTTCAGTAAACGCCGCGCCTCGGCGCGCGATTTCTCAATATCGGGCCAGTAGCCGGCGATCTGCTGCAATTCCTCCTTGCTCGGGGCCAAGGGCGACCCCGGAAAGGTGACGCCGCCGACCGTGTGCACGAGGGCGATCTTGGACAGCTCGGGCGCGCTGCCCCAACGATCGATCGCTAGGGTCAAGGCGCGGCGCACACGCACGTCGTCGAACGGCTTACGCTTGTGGTTCGGGGTCACCATCCCGCCGCAGTTCCAGTCGCTGGTCTGAATCGCCAGCTTGTCGCCGAGCGCCTTCTTCAACTCGTCGACCGCCGAGGGCGGAAAACCGCGGAATTCGATGTCGGCGCGACCGCTGCGGATTGCCGCGATCTCGACCGCCTGCTTGGGGGCGAAGACGCCGGTGAAACCGTCGAGGTAGGGCATCCCCTTGCGGAAATAATCGGGGTTGCGTTCGCCTTTGATCGACTGGCCGACCTGGTAATCGACAAACTTGAACGGGCCCGAGCCCATGATGTTCTTTTCGTACCAGTGCGGATCCTTGTCGATGATCTTCTTCTCGTAGATCCAGGCATACGGATCGGCCAATGCCGGCAGGAATGCGTCGGTGGCGAATTTGAGGCTAAAGACGACAGTGGACGGATCGGGCGCCTTGACCGAATTGACCATGACGAAATTGCTCTGCCGCACGCTGAGCACGCCCTTCGGCGGGAAGATGATCTCGTTCCAGCTCGCCGCAACATCATCGGCGGTCAAGGACGTGCCATCGGTGAATTTGATGCCGTCGCGGATCTTGAAGGTCCAAGTTCTGCCGCCATCGGTCGGCTGCGGCATCGCCGTGCACACGTCGCAAACAATGTCGTCGGTCTTACCGGGATTGGCCGGATCGGCGCGAACCAGCGTGCTGTAGAACGGCGCCGCCGAATGGATCGTCGCATAAGTCTCCTCGCGATGCGCGTCGAAGCTCGGGGGCGCGTCGGCCGGGATCATGTAGGTCAAAGTCCCGCCGTGCTTAGGCGCCTCTTCGTCCTGTCCGGCCGAAGCCGCAAACGCCGTCGCCCCGAAAAATGCCGCCAACGCTACTGTCTTAATGTGCACTCTTACCTCCTACCTATAACAAATTGATATTACTCTATTTTTCGACAGCCGTTACCGTGAAAGCGGGAACCCGGGGGCCGGCCCTTCATCGGCCGCGGATCCCCCCGTTTGCGGGCCGGCGAAATCGCATTTCACTCTGGTTTATCCAGCCAGATCCTCGCCAGGTCCTGATGGATGAAATGGGTCGGGGCGATCTTCCAGCCCTTCACATAAGAGCGGTATGGCACGATCCGGTACCACCACAGTGCCCAGATCTCGTGCGCCTGGTCATCGAGCACGTATTTTTCAAAACGTGCTCATCAAGGCGCGCTGCTTAGCCGGATCGGTCTCGTGAAGCATCTTCTGGTAAAGGGCGACCTCCGCATCGTCCGAGTAATGCGCATAATTCTCGGCGTCGATCGAGTGACGGCAGCACCTTCTGCACATCGAGCAAGGGATTGACCATGCCATGGCCGGGAGCCTCGAGCACGACATCGAAATCGCCGTTGCGCATGGCCTCGAACCACGGGCCGGTCGGCAGCACGCGCTGGGTGACGTGCAACCCGATCTTGCTCCACTGGTCGATCAGCCAGACTGCGACGTATTTGTAGGGCTGGTCGACATTCCGGTTGAGGAGTTGGAAAGATAGCCCCTCGGCCCCCGCCTCCTTCAATAGGCGTTTCGCCTCGGCTCGCGACTTGTCGACGTCCGGCCAATAGCCGGCGATCTGTTCGAGTTCGTCTTTGGTCGCCGCCAGCGGCGAGCCGGGGAAGACGATGCCGCCGACGGTCCTGACGATCGCGATCTTCGACAATTCCGGCGCCCCGTGCCAGCGGTCGATCGCTAAGCTCAGCGCCCGGCGAACCCGCGGGTCGTCGAAGGGCTTCCTCATGTGGTTCGGGGTCACCGCGCTGGCAACGTTCCAATCGCCCTCCTGCACCGTGATCTTGCCGTCGAGATCTTTGACGAGTTCGTCCCGCGCCGTTGGCGGCATGCCGCGAAACTCGATCGCGGCACGGTCGCTGCGAATCGCGTCAACCTCCACCGCCTGCTTCGCCGCATAGATGCCGGTAAAGCCGTCGAGATAGGGCAGACCCTTGACATAATAATCCGGGTTCCTCACCCCTTTGATCGACTGGCCGGTCTCATATCCGGCGAATTTAAACGGGCCCGAGCCCATGACGTGCGTCTCGTACCAGTGCGGGTCCTTGTCGAGGATCGCCTTCTCGTAGATCCAGTTGAACGGGTCGGCGAGCGCGGGCAAAAACGCGCTAGTCGCGAACTTCAAGTGGAAGACGACGGTCGTCGGGTCGGGTTCCTCGATCTTGTCGATCATCAAATAATTGCTGGCGCGCGCGCTTAGCACGCCCTTCGGCGGAAACGCGATTTCGTTAAAGCTGGCGGCGACGTCCCGGGCGGTCAGCGGCGAGCCGTCGGTGAACTTGACGCCGTCGCGGATCTTGAAGGCATAGGTCTTGCCGCCATCGGTCGGCTTCGGAATTTGCGGTGCACAGATCGCACACCAGATCGGTGGTCTGCGAGGGGTTGTCAGGGTCGACCCGGATCAGAACGCTGTAAAAGGGTGCGATTGCATGGACAGTTGCATAAGTGCTCTCGCGGTGCCCGTCAAAGCTCGGCGGCGCGTCGGCGGGGATCATATAGGTCAGAATGCCGCCGCGTTTCGGCGCCTCTTCATCCGCCGCCATCACTGCCGTGGCTGCTGCCGCGGCTAGGGTCGCGGCCAATATCACCGTCTTGAACGCCTTACCGCCTCTCGGCCCCCTACCCTTCGTCACTGAGCGAGCGAGGGCCCAGGGCCAACCTGTGAGTCGCGTGGCCCTGGGGTCCCGCTTTCGCGGGAGCGATGAGAGAAAGAAATTGCATTCTACTGGCCATTATTTATCCAGCCACACCGTCGCTAGGTCTTGGTTGATGTAGTGGCTGGGACTGATCTTCCAGCCCTTGACATACGACCGGTAGGGAATGATCCGGTACCACCACACGACCCAGATCTCATGAGCCTGGGTGTCGATGACGTATTTCTCGAAATCGCGCATCAGCGCTCGCTGTTTGGCGAAATCGGTCTCGTGCAGCATCTTGTTGTAAAGATCGACCTCCTGCGGGTCTTCGTAATAGCCATAGTTGGCGCTGTAGACCGAGGTCGGCAGGAAAGCCTGCACATCGAGCAACGGGTTGACCACCCCGTGGCAGTTGGCGACCAGAGCGATCTGGAAATTGCCGCTGCGCAGCGCATCCAATTCGGGACCGGTCGGCAATACCCGCTGGGTGACGTGCAGCCCGATCTTGCTCCATTGATCGACAAGCCAGATGCCGACGTATTTGTAGGGCTGGTCGACGCCGCGGTTCAGCAGCTCGAAGCTCAGTCCCTCGGCTCCAGCTTCCTTTAAGCAGGCGCCTCACCTCGGCCCGCGACTTCTCGATGTCGGGCCAGAACCCGGCGATTTGTTCGAGCTCCGACTTTGTTGCCGCCAGCGGCGAGCCGGGAAAGACGATGCCGCCGACGGTGCGCACGACCGCGATCCTGGACAATGCGCGGCGCGCCTTGCCAGCGGTCGATCGCCAAGGTCAACGGCCGGCGGACGCGAGCATCGTCGAACGGCTTTTTCTGGTTGTTGGGGATCACCAGATTGCCGCAGTTCCAATCGCTCTCCTGCACGCTCAGCTTGTCGCCGAGCGCCCCCTTCAGCTCGTCGCGGGTCACCGGCGGCAGGCCGTGGAACTCGATCGCGGCCCGGTCGGCCCGGATCGCCTCGACCCGCACCGCTTGCTTTGGCGCATAGATTGCGGTGAAGCCGTCCAGATACGGCAGCCCCTTGCGATAATAATCGGGGTTGCGCTCGCCTTTGATCGACTGGCCGACCTGGTAATCGACAAACTTGAACGGGCCTGAGCCGAGGATGTTCTTCTCATACCAGCGCGGATCCTTATCCAGGTTTGCCTTCTTGTAGACAAAGGCAAAGGGGTCGGCGAGCGCCGGCAGGAATGCGTCGGTGGCGAATTTCAGGCGGATGACGACGGTGGACGGGTCGGGCGCGTTGACCGTATCGACCATCTCGTACCAGCTCTGGCGCGGGCTCAGGACGCCCTTGGGCGGATGGATGATATGCTCCCAGCTCGCCGCCACGTCGGCCGCGGTCAGCGGCGAGCCGTCGGTGAATTTGACGCCGTCGCGGATCTTGAAGGCGTAGGTCTTGCCGCCGTCGGTCGGCTGCGGCATCACCGTGCACAGATCGCAAACGAAATCGGTGGTCGAGGACGGGTTTTCCGGGTTGATCGGGATCAGCACGCTGTAAAACGGTGCTGCCGAATGCAAGGTCGCAAAGGTGCCCTCGCGGTGTCCGTCAAAGCTCGGCGGCGCGTCGGCCGGGATCGTATAGGTCAGGGCGCCGCCACGCTTCGGCGCTTCTTCTTCATTGGCCGCAAGCGCCATTCCTGTCGCCATCAGGGCAAGGACGCCGAGACCTGCCGCCCACTTGCCCCATCCGATCTTCATTGTTTCCTCCGGTAATTTTTTTCTCGATCAGTAGCCGACGCCGCCAGCTAGCTGGCGCGCCTGCACCGCCGTCATTTCGGTTGCGATCTCATTGCTGCGGAAGCAGGCGGCGAGACGCGCCCCCGGCCCCGCCGCTTCGAGCGCCGGTCGCTTCCTGGCACAAACCTCGATCGCGAACCGGCAGCGCGGCCGGAACGCGCAGCCTTCATCGAGCCGGGTTAGATCGGGCGGCTGGCCCTCGACCGGGTCGAGCCGCGCTTGGCGCGGGCGGTCGAGCCGCGGAACCGAGCGCAGCAGCGCAATCGTATAAGGATGCCGCGGATCGTGGTAGATCGCCGCCGCCGGTCCGCTCTCGACGATGCGACCGGCATACATGACGTTGACGCGGTTGGCATAGCGCGCGACCACGCCGAGATTGTGGGTGATGATGATCAGCGCCACGTCGAGCCGGCGGGTCAATTCCTTCATCAATTCAAGGATCTGTGCTTGGATGGTCACGTCGAGCGCGGTCGTCGGCTCGTCGGCGATGATCAGCTTGGGGTCGCAGGCAAGTGCGATCGCGATCATGATGCGCTGCCGCATCCCGCCCGACAGCTGGTGCGGATACTGCTTCAGGCGGCGCATCGGGTCGCCGATGCCGACCAGCCCGAGCAATTCGACGGCTCGTTTTTGCGCGGCGGCCCGGTCGGCGCCGCGATGCTGTTCGAGGGTCTCGGTGATCTGCCGGCCGATCGTCAGCACCGGGTTCAGCGAGGTCATCGGCTCTTGAAAGATCATGCCGATATCGCCGCCGCGCACCTGGCGCATCTCCTCGGCTGAAAGCCGCAGCAAATCGCGTCCGGCAAACAGGATTTCGCCCTGCGTGACCCGTCCGGGCGGGTCCGGGATCAGGCGCAGCAACGACAACGCGCCGGCGGTCTTGCCCGACCCGCTCTCGCCGACGATCGCCACCGTTTCCCCGCGCTCGACGGTGTACGAAATGCCGTCTACCGCCGGCACGACGCCGGCGCCGGTGCGAAACTCGGTGTGCAGATTTCTGACTTCGAGCAGTGTCGGCAAAGCGCCGCCCCCTTCCTCCCGTCTACGACGCCGAGCGTTTCTTCGTGTTGGGATCGAGCTGTGTGGTATCGACCGCCGCACCCCCTGTCAACCGCGGGCAACAGACCTCCCGGCAGCCTTGAGGCTCAGCCTTAAATACAGTTAGCCCTAGCCTGTGTCAGGTAGATGAAAGCTTCCCTCGCCTTACCGGAAGCGCCGCTTAGGGACGCGATAGGGTTGCAGCCTGACCAGCCCGATGGCGGGATGGCGGCGATCAGAAGCCGGCGCGGTCATCCCGAGTTTGACAAGGAACCAGAGCACCCTGTGCCCTCTTCTCGGATGAAAGGGGGAGACCTTTTGTAGCGGGAGGCACAACAATACTCAATCTCTTGCACAAGGCATGGAATTCTCGCCAACCACCGGCGTTATCGTACAGTTTATACGTGAGACCACTCGCGGATTTAAAAGAAGGTTATCTATCCGATATTCATACCAAACTCGAAAGTGATCCCGGTCGAGCAGATCAAAGGCGTTGTCCCGCCCGGTCTGATGTTTACATCTGTACTTCCCGGTTGAGAAATGGTGTCCAAGAAACGCTGCGCCTCCCAATTCCTCACGGAACAGGACGACATCTTCTTCGCGTCGAAAATAGAGATCGAAGGCGACGATGCCACGCGTCACTCGGACGGGAGTGAAGCCAACCACATCAATGCGGCGGTGGTCGAGCCAAACCCGTATGCTGCTCATGAAGTCGCCGAGCGTATCGCCGCGTCGGCTTTTAATGCGTGCGCAAAACCGTGTGGGAGCATCCATGTCGCTCTCCTGATTGCCGGTTCCGGCGGGAGCGCACGAATTCTCTCAGTCGACCACTTGCCTCATTCTAGAGCGAGGACGATGCGACTAGCCTATAGGTTGGCGCACGGCTTGGTCAAAGATTTTGTACGGAACCGCACAATTTGGGCTCTGTCCCCAGGTCATCGATCATCCGGGCACAATACGCCGGAAGACGCACTAATTTTCGAGCACCCGCTTCGCCAGAAATCGCCCGCGGGGTCGAAAGGCCGAACGAGGTGGGGACCGCCAACTCGAATTTTGGGCCCGTTGAACTGGCCGAAATCGCTGACGCCTCCGAGCGGAAAACATTCGAGCCGCGAAATAAATCCAAGGCAGGACGAATGCTATCCCCCTTACGCGAGCAGACGCTCGTACTCGTTCGTGACAATGCGGTAGCACTCGCACGAGGCGGCCTCCAAGCCATGGCGGTCGATAATGGTGACTTGGCCATGCGTGTTGCCGATTAACCCGGCGGCCTTCAACGTCCCGACCGCAACCGTGACTTCCCTGCTCGCCGCACGCCGAGCATCATCGAGAGAAATTCGTGGCCGAACGGCAATTCGTCGCTCGGCGCGCGATCACGAGCCATTAGCAACCAACGGGCAAGGCGCTCAGGTATGGGGTGTCGTCCGTTGCATGCCGCAGTTAAGGAAACCTGAACCTGGAGTGCCTGGGCGTAGCGGAGCAGCAGGCCCGAAAGGGTGGTGCTCCGTCCTGCTTTCTCGCGGAATGCGCCTGTTTCAATCCGCAAGGCAGAACCGGGAATCTGAACCATCGTCTCGAGTGGACAGGTGTCGGCGCCGAGCAGGACCGGCACCCCGACAAACCCTTCATTGCCGATCATCCCCACTTCGATCATGGCCCCCTGAAACGGTTGGACGAGCGATACCATCCCTTCCTGGGGGAAATACAAGTGTAGGATCGGCGCACCCGGATTTGAGAGAGTCCGTTTGTGGGGGAGCGGGACAAGCTCGAGATGCGCTCTAAAGCCGTCGAGATCCTCCGGCGTCAATGCCAGGAGGAGCCGGTTTGAAATAGAATTTGCGGGAGGCATGTGCTCCTCCGAAAAATTCGGGCAAGAGCACGCGCATCTCCTAGCCGTCCGCGCCCAAAGGGCGGTTGCGGGAGATACGTCCGATATGGGCACTTCGCGCGCGGATTACGAAGAAGTTAGCAAGGCCGAGCTGATTGAAGGTCTGCGATCAGCCGCGCGAGCATTGGTCTAGGTTCGGGGTATGACCACGCGCGCGTCGTCCCGGAAAGCCTTTCACCTAGGCCGTGGCGATGCCCCCGTATGTGGCGCACGCTTTCTGCAATGCGTACATGCCGTACGTGCCCGAATGCATCAGATGGTCGACATCCCGGTGGGTAATGGCGGCCTCGGCGCCGACGCCGCAGAACGCGCGCGAGGAGTGAAATCCTCCATCGGCGTTGCTAGCCTTTCGCCGAAGGCCGGCAATAGGATTAGCGCGCTTACTTGTCTTCCCGGCGCAGGCCGGGACCCATTTCTGCCATGGATACCGGCCTTCGTCGGTATGATGGAGGAGTTCTTGACGCTCGGCCGCGACCAGGGTCAGGGCGCCGCCATCAGTCACCAGGTCGCACTGCAACAGCCGGAACGGGTAGGCGATCGTCCTGGAGCTCAGCACGTCCTCGAGGTGATCGGGTCCTTGAAGGCGGCGCGCGGGTTCTTGGCCGCCCATTCACGCTGCACCACCGAGACCATAGCCAATTGCTCGTCGGTTTATTTCGTCGTTCCCGCGCAGGCGGGAACCCAGGGCTCCGGGGCCTTGTCGCTCGCCCTGAGGCTCCGCTTTCGCCGGGGGCGCGACGAAAAATATCAGTAGCGCAGCGCCGGGACCGTGAACAAGGTCGGCGGCCCCATAGGCCACCTCCACCCCAACCCTCCTCCGCCAGCGTGAAAGACGCAGGGATCGAATACTACAAACAACGATGCCAGGGGTATGCGCCATGACGAAGGCAAAGCACCGCGTTTTATGCGCCACGAGGCCGGAACCTATCGATTCCACTGCCTGCGGCACCCATCGCGGTTAGGGCTTTTTCCCATGGACGCCCAAAAACCGACAATGACGCTCGCCTGTCCCGAATCCGACGGAAAAACATTTTCCTAAGTGTGAACTAGCTCACACTTATCGCCCGATACCGGAACGATGCTGCTAAAGGCTGGGCACATCGAAGCGCTTAGCTGGCGAAAGCCGGTTGAAAACGAGCCTCGTCCCGATCGGCGCCGCGTCCACATCTAAGGGCAATCTTTCAAATTTGTGATACATGTGTTAGATTTTGAAAGGCAATCGGGAGGACCGTGTGACATGCAAGCTAAGGACTTTCTAACCCCCGCAAATCCTCTCGGACCATTCCGACAGGAAGCAATAATCAAACGTTCAGAGGGGTCACCCCAAATCTCTTGATTTATCAAAACGCTGTATTTGATCATATCATCAATGATAAGCGTCCTATCATAATTGGCCGACGCGGCTCCGGTAAAACATCTATAGTTGCCTCGCTAAGCGCCTTGTCGGGCCGAGATGAGTATTATTATACGCACAAGCAACCCGTTGCTACGCACGATGATTTGTATATCTTTATTAATTCTTGGGATCATTTGGCTCGAAATGTCGACAGCGTTGGATTAGACTCCAGGTATTCTCTTGGCTCAGAAGCCGATTGGTCTTCTCTTCTTCCCGAGACGGCGGCACGTCACTGGACGCGTCGTCTTTGGATGGTAATATTCGAGCACATATATCGGGAATCCCTTGACAACACAGACCTTCGTTCTACCCTACCGAAGGTTATGAAATACATTGAAGCGCGGGATATTATAACATCGGAGCAAGAGCTCAGCGACACCTACCTCAATAGTTTGTTCGAAGACGTACGAGATTCGGTGCGTGCGTATTTTCGTCTGCATGGAAGACGCTGCGTCGTTGTAATGGATTCATTCGAGGAGTATCCCATCTTTGCACCGCGATTCCAGAAAATAATTGCCGGTCTGCTAAAGGCTGTCAACGATTTCCCTCTTGATTTTCCGGAAACGAACATAGTGTGTTGTATCCCGGAAGAAGTAGCACCTTTCTTTGAGCTACAATCTTCCAATCATCTGAAGGACCTTTCGCCGACTACGAGCGTATCTAAATTGCGCTGGCGGCCGATCGATCTATTAAAGATAGTCGCCGAACGATATCGGGAGTTTTTAACCTTACACTTACACGGAGAAAAGGAATTTATTAAGACTGTAGAACGTTTGGACCTATCCCAACGCTTGGCATTAAAGGAGTTTTATTCACTTGTCGTGCCGGAAAACGTTATCAATCGCCTTGGCAGAGAGGAGGCAACCTTAGCGTATATAGTGCGGCACACACAGTTACTACCACGGGAGTTTCTAATGATTTTTGATGCTGCTATTCGGCATTCTCACAAGAAAACCGGGAGTTGGCGGTACATCGACAGCGTGGAGATTGTCCGTGCAATAGAAGAAGTAGAAGCCGATTTAGCTAAGCAAATACTTACACCATACAGAACACTATACCAACCGCTATTGGAGTCCTTACGTCGAGTATTGCCGGAGTTACCCCCGATTTGTAACCTCGGTGATCTTGATAGGTTAAGACCGCGGTTCGGAAAACGCACAGAGCGAGAGATTGATGATCCGTGGGAGGCGCTCTTTGAGATTGGGGTCATCGGATACGTTGATGAGATGGCGAATCACTCAGGAAATGAAAAATACGAATACGGACGGTTTTATTATAATTCAGTGAAACCTATTACGTTCGCAAATGGCAGAAAATATTGCGTACACCCAATATTTAGCGGAAGTTTTAGTTTAATTCGAAAGGATCCCACGATGAAGTGTGTGTATCCGGCAGATGTCGACGAAGAGCTCCCGTAACAATCATGAAAGGATTTATTTGTGGATGGGTAGGGAGGGCGACACTGTTCAACATCGTCGTAATACCACTCATCATTTACATAGCTACTATTTTACACAAGCCGGAGATCATAAATAAGGGAGGCGCATCGTTATCAGCGCTAGGTGCGTTGTTTGTAATTTATCAAGGAGTACTTGAAACCCGAATTGAAAAAAGACAAAACACAGATCCGGTAGTATTGGAAAACTTGGAGCCACCCAATCGGGAGATTGCAGAGAAATATCTGAATGATCGAGCCGCAAGACGACGGAGGGAACGTATACAGATAGTAATAGCAATTGCGTTGATGGTTTGCATAGGCGAGATATTGCATGGTTGGGGTGAGTTGATGTATTTGGGAGGCACATCCTGATTACAGTGAGGGATAGATGAATGATGTCAATACGGTATAATGAAGGCAAACGGGCGCCGCGAATTACGGGGTTCCGGGATAGTTTGGGGCTTGATAGTACGAGTTGCCGCCATCGTGCTGCTGGAGCGGGCCATATCGCGGGTCGGTTGACCGGCGGTGGTTGTGACGTCGCGGGGGCGACGACAACGATAATGTCGCGGGCTATCCCCCCTACGGCGGCTCGTTCGAGAAGATGATCGTGCCGGAGGCGGCGAACATGCCGCCGACGCCGTGGCAGACCGAGATCTTCGCGCCCTCGACCTGCGCCGGCGCGATGCCGCGCATCTGCCGCACGCTCTCCTGCAGCGCGTACATGCCGTACATGCCCGGAGTGCATGTAGGAGAGCCCGCCGCCGTTGGTGTTCAGCGGCAGCTTGCCGCCGGGCGCCGTGTTGCGCTCGGCGATGAACGCGGCCGCCTCGCCTCGCGGGACAAAGCCCGAGATCCTCCAGCCCGTAGATCGGCAGATGCGCGAAGGCGTCGTAGATCATCAGGTGATCGACGTCGCTGTGGCTGATGCCGGCCTCGGCGAACGCCTTCGGCCCGACACGCGGAACGCGCGCGACGAGGTGAAGTCCTCCATCTGGCTGACCATCGGCGTCTCGACGCTCTCGCCGGTGCCCAGGATGTAGACCGGCTTGCGTCGGAAACTCCTTGGCCCGCTCGGCCGCGGTCAGGATCAGCGCGCCGCCGCCGTCGGTCACCAGGCAGCACATCAGCAGCCGGAACGGATAGGCGATCATCCGCGAGTTCAGCACGTCGTCGACGGTGATCGGGTCCTGGAAGGTGGCGCGCGGGTTCTTGCCCGCCCACTCGCGCTGCACGACCGCAGACCATCGCCAAGTCTCTTCCGTCACGCCGTAGGTCTTCATGTAGCGCAGCACCGGAATCGGTGAACATGGTCGGCGGCCCCATCGGCCCGTAGGGCTGCTCGAACTGGCCGGCCAGGCTGGTCGGCGCGCACGACGCCGCGGGTGCGCCCGACGCCCGGAGCGCCCGCTCTCGCCGTGGGTGATCAGGACGGTGTCGCACAGCCCCGCGTCGATCGCCGCCGCGGCATGGCGCACGTGGATCATGAACGAGCAGCCGCCGACCGACGTGCCGTCGACCCAGGTCGGGGTGATGCCGAGATAATGCGCGATCTGCATCGGCGTCTCGCCGGCGGTGGCGACGCCGTCGATGTCCGTGGGTTTCAGCCCGGCATCCGCCATCGCGTTCAGCGCCGCGTCGGCGTGCAACTGGATCTGCGACATGTCGGGAATGACGCCGAGCTTGGTGGTCTCGGCGGCGCCGACGACGGCAACAGTCTTCGGCTGCATGGCGTTACCTCCCGGCCGGACGGAACAGCGGCAGCGTGATCTGGTCGTCGTGCTTTTCGAACGTCACCTCGACCGGCATGTCGAGCTGCAACGCCTCGGGCGTTTGCGGGCAGTCGATGATGTTGGTCATCATCCGCGGCCCCTCGTCGAGCTGCACCACGGCGATCGCATAAGGCGGGGTGAAGCCGGGGACCGGGCGGTGGTGGATCACATAGCTCCAGAGCAGCCCCTTGCCGGTGGCCTTGAACACGCCGACATCGCGCGAGGCGCAGACCGGGCAGAACGGCCGCGGCGGAAAATACGCTTTGCCGCAGGCATCGCAGCGCTGCAGGCGCAGCTCGCCCGCCTTTGTCCCGTCCCAGAAATGCTGCGTCTCGGGCGTCGGCTGCGGCCTCGCGCGTCGTCCTTCGGACATTCCCACCTCCATCAGCGATCCGATTGCGACTTTGACGCCTGCCGCGAATTCGGGCAAACGGAACCTCGCGAATTTCGCGGGAGGACAACATGGCGGCACAACCGGGCAACATCACGCCGGCGGAACTGCGCGAGCGGCTGCACGACGGCGGCGAGATCGCGATCGTCGACGCGCGCGAAGAGGGCAGCTTCCACAACCGGCATCTGCTGATGGCGTCGTGCCTGCCGCTTTCCCGGCTGGAGCTGATCGCCCCTGCCCTGCTGCCGCGCCGAACTGCGCCGATCGTCGTCTGCGACGCTGGTGTCTCTGGGGGTGACGGGCTCGCCGAGCGCGCCGCGGCGCGGCTGATCGAGGGCGGCTGGAGCGACGTATCGGTCCTCGCCGGCGGCGTCGGAGCCTGGGAAACGGCCGGGTTCCCGGTCTATAGCGGCGTGCATGTGCCGAGCAAGGCGTTCGCCGAGGTCGTCGAGCACGAATACCGGCACGCCGTGGATCAGCGCCGAGGAACTGGCGCAGCGCCAGAAACAAGGCGAGCGGCTCGCGATCTTCGACAGCCGCTCCTATCGAGGAATACCACTCGAACAGCATCCCCGGTGCGATCAGCGTGCCCGGCGCCGAGCTGGTCTACCGCTTCCACCAGCTGGTCCCCTCGCCCGACACCTTTGTCGTCGTCAATTGCGGCGGGCGCACGCGCAGCATCATCGGCGCGCAGGCATTGATCGACGCCGGCGTGCCGAACCGCGTCGTCTCGCTGAAGGACGGCACGATGGCCTGGCACCTCGCCGGGCTCGATGTGGTCAATGGTGCGACCGACCGCGCGCCCGAGGTCTCGGCCGAGGGGGTCGCCGCGGCCCGGCAGCGCGCCGAGGCGGTCGCCCGGCGCTATGGCGTCCCGACCATCGACCGGGCCACCCTCGCTCTGTGGCAGCGCGAGGCCGACCAGCGCACCCTCTATGTGCTCGATGTCCGCGACCCGGCCGAATACTGCGCCGGGCATCTGCCGGGTGTCGCTGATGGCGCCCGGGCGGGCAATTGGTCCAGGAAACCGACAGTTGGCTCGGAATCTGGGGCGCGCGCGTTGTGCTGGTCGACGACACCGGCGTGCGGGCGCGGATGACAGCCTCCTGGCTCAAGCGCATGGGCTGGGATGTCGCGGTGTTGGACCGCGGTCTCGAAGGGGTGGCGCTGGAAAGTGGCTGTGTCGGCTACCCGCAGCGATGTCTTCCCGCTCGCCGGACCCGAGCCGGCGACCATCACCCCCGCCGCACTCCACGCGCACCCCGCGATCGTTATCGACCTGGCACTGAGCCGCCGCCATCGCGACGGCCACATCCCCGGCGCATGGTTCGCGATCCGCGCCCGCCTCCCCTCCGCTGCTGGCCAAATTGCCGGCCCAAGGCGAGCTGGTGCTGACCAGCGAAGACGGCGCAATCGCCCGCTTTGCCGCCGCCGAGATCGCATTCAATGCCGGGCGCCCGATGCGGGTGCTGGCGGGCGGGACGGCGGCCTGGAAAGCGGCCGGATTGCCGCTCGAAACCGGCATGGGACCGCTCGCCGACGAGCCCGATGATGTCTCGCTGTCGGCGCGCGACCGGCCGGCCGACCGCGAGCGCTTTATGCGCGAATATCTCGCCTGGGAGATCGACCTGGTCAACCAGATCGCCCGCGACACCGACTGCCGGTTCCGTCTCGCCGCCCGGTGAGCGGCGCGTTGCGTCAACCGGATCGGGCTCACGTAAGCTCGAAACATAATCGTGCAGGGAGGAAATAGCCATATGAGGTTTTCACATCTGGTCCTGGGCCTGGTTCCGCTGGCCCTCGCGACGGTTCACTCCGCCGCTGCGCAGCAAGCCGGCGGCGCCGCCGCTTACACCGTCACCTATTTCGAGGCGGCCGCACCCGATGTCGCGCAAGGCCGCCGCGCTAACCCGGCAATTCGCCGCGGCCAGCCGTAAGGAGCCGGGCAATGCCGGCTTCGAAGCGTTCCAGGAAATCGGCCGGCCGAGCCGCTTCGCCCTCTTCGAGGCGTGGCACGACAAGGCGGCAGCAGATGCCCACGACAAGAGCCCGGCTGCCACCGCATTTCACGACAAGCTTCAGCCGCTGCTGGTCGGCCCGTTCGAGGTCAGGGTGTTCAACGGGTTCTCGATCGCCGGGCCGAGCGCGCAGGGCGGTCCTGCGGGCGGTTTATGTCGTCACCCATGTCGATGTCTTTCCGGCCGGGAAGGATCAGGCAGCCGCGCTCGTTACGGCGTTGGCCGAGGCCGGCCGCAAGTTGCCGGGCAACTTACGGTTCGACGTGCTGCAAGTGGATGGACACGCGAACCATTTCACCCTGGTTCAAGGACTGGCGCGACCGCAAAGCCTTCGATGACAGCCTGATGGCCGCCTCGACCCGCGACTTCCGGCAAAAGATAACGCCGCTCGAAGGCGCGCTTTACGACGAGCGCCTGTATTACGCGCTGCGCTAGACGCCGAGCCCCTTCACAGACTCCAGTAAAGGACGTTCTCCGGAACCTGATCGCGGGCGATCGCCGATTTGACGTCGACAAAGACGCCGCCCGGCGCCACCGCCGCAAACAGCTTGTCCCAACCGGCCTTGGCCAGAACCCGATGGGGTACGGCGAGGACCAGCCCGTCAAGCCCGCCGAACGCGTCGAGAGCGACCAGATCGATGCCGTATTCGCGCTTGGCCTGCTCCGCGTCGGCGAGCGGGTCGGCGACCAGCGCCGCGATGCCGAATTCGCGCAATTCGGCGACGATGTCGGGCACCCGGCTGTTGCGCAGATCGGGCACGTCTTCCTTGAAGGTGATGCCGAGAATGCCGATCCGCGCGCCCTTGACCGGACGCCCGGCGGCAATCAGCAATTTGACGACGCGCTGGGCGACAAAACCGCCCATGCCATCGTTGATGCGCCGCCCCGACAGGATTACCTGCGGGTAATAGCCCGCCGCCTCGGCCCGGGCGGTCAGGTAATAGGGGTCGACGCCGATACAGTGGCCGCCGACCAACCCCGGCGTGAACGGCAGAAAATTCCATTTGGTGCCGGCCGCCGCCAGCACCTCCCGGGTCGGGATGCCGAGCCGGTCGAAGATGATCGCCAATTCGTTCATCAGGGCGATGTTCAGATCGCGTTGCGTGTTTTCGATGACCTTTGCCGCCTCGGCGATTTCGAGCGAGGCGGCGCGGTGCAAACCGGCCTCGACGATTTGCCCGTAGACTGCCGCCACGCGCTCTAATGTCTCCGGATCCTCGCCGGCGACGATTTTGACGATGGTTTCGAGCCTGTGCCGCTTATCGCCGGGATTGATCCGTTCGGGCGAATACCCGAGCTTGAAATCGATCCCCTGCGCCAACCCGGAGGCCTTGGCGAGCAGCGGCCCGCAGATGTCACGAGTTCAGGCCGGGATAGACTGTCGAATTCAAAGACCACGACCGAACCCGGCCGCAGGCGCGGTCCAATCAACGCACAGGCCTCGGAGAGCGGCGCCAAATCGGGCCGGCGCTCGGCATCGATCGGCGTCGGGACCGTGACGATCAGAAAACTCGCCTCGGCCAGCGCGTCGGGATCGTCGGTCAGCCGAAGCGGTGTCTCGCGTAAGGCCGCTTCGGGAACCTCGCCGGTCGCGTCCCGTCCCTGGCGCAACGCAACGATCCGCCGCTCCGAGACATCGAACCCGATGACCGGCGCGAACTTCTTCGCCAAAGCAAGCGCCACCGGCAATCCGACATAGCCGAGGCCGACAACCGCAAACCCGCGTTCCATGTCAGCTGCTACCCGCAAGACCCTTCTCGGCGATCACGACGTGATCTGACAAAGTCTGACCGAATATAGTGAACAAAAAGTTCTTGGCTCATGACGATCGCACGCGGGCCGGTCGATCATTTGACCTGATGATAGCGCTTGTACCAGGTGACAAAGTGGCCGATCCCCTCTTCGATCGTCGTCTTCGGCTCAAAGCCGAGATCGCGCCGCGCGGAGTCGATATCGGCAAAGCTCTCCGGCACGTCGCCGGGCTGCAGCGGCAGCAGCTCCTTTTTTGCAGTGCGCCCCAGCGCCCGTTCGAGAACCGCGATGAAATCGAGCAGTTTTTCGGGCCGGTGGTTGCCCAGATTGTAGATCCGGTGTGGAACCCCGTCCCCGGCCGCTCCCGCGGTGGGGGCGCGATCGTGCGCGGCGATCGTGCCGGCGACGATGTCGTCGATATAGGTAAAGTCGCGCGCCATATGGCCTTCGTTGAACACCTTGATCGGCTCGCCCGCGAGAATCGCCATGGTGAACAGAAAGGCCGCCATATCCGGCCGCCCCCACGGCCCATAGACGGTAAAGAACCGCAATCCGGTCGCCGGCAAGCCATAGAGATGGCTGTAGCTGCGCGCGATCAGCTCGCAGCTGCGCTTGGTCGCGGCGTAAAGCGAGACCGGCTGATCGACCGGGTCGTCGACGCTGAACGGCTGCTTGCGGTTGGCGCCGTAAACCGAAGAGGACGAGGCGTAAGTGATTGCCGTGAGCCGTTTTATGCGTCGCGCCGCTTCGAGCATAACCAGCGTGCCCATCACATTCGCGTCGATATAGGCAAACGGGTTTTCGAGCGAATAGCGCACCCCGGCTTGGGCCGCGAGATGGATGATGCCGGTCAGTTCCTCGTGGCGATCGACCAGGGCAAAGACGCCGTCGCGGTCCGCCACATCGAGCTTGGCGAAGACGAACCCGGGAAAGGCGGCGAGCTCGGCGAGGCGCGCTTGTTTCAGCCCCACATCGTAATAATCGTTGAGGTTGTCGATGCCGACGACTTGATCGCCGCGCTCGAGCAGCGCCTTGGCGACATGAAAACCGATGAACCCGGCTGCGCCGGTCACAAGGATCGACATGGGACTCCTGGCCAGGGGATAGCCGCCTGCCCTATCGTTTCGCCCCGCCGCCGGCAAGCGATTTCTCAGGCCAACCCCACTGCGTGCTTCAAACGGCGGGCGAAGTGCTCGAGGCGAAACGCCAGACGTGGTTGCTGGACTACCTGCCACAGCATCGGTTCATACCTGGTGGCAAAGCTCTCCTTCAGTCGGTTGCGGCCGGCCATGAAATCATAAACGCGCATGCCCGAATGGAAGGCATGTCGGATCGCCAGCGCATGAGTGACGACCCCCGGGCGCTCGCGCGGATCGGCGTCGTCAAACCCGCTTTGATAGGCGTAGACGCGACCGTCGCGGCGGAAATTATAGAGATAGCCGATGATCCGCTCGCCGGCCCGCGCCTCGACGAGTTGGAGCGCACCCTCGGCAAAATGGCGCTCGATCAGCCGGCGGTGGAACTTCTCGAAAAACCCGCCGCTGAATGCGTGCGCGATGCCGCGCCGTTCCCACGAGGCGCAATGCAGCGCCTTCAATCCGGTGAACCAGCTCTGGGCCTCCGCCTCGGTGGCGGCTTCGCGCAATTGCAGCGGGCCGTGCGCTTCGAAATTCCGCAACGCGCGGCGCAGCTGTTGGCGGGCGTTGGCGCTGAGCACCGGGTCGAGCGCGCCATCGCTCGCCGCGAGGAGACCGAGATCGACCGAATATGAGGGCTTGGCGATCTCGTGGCGCATCAACCCACGGGCGGCGAGCGCTGCGCTCGGGCAGTCGCACCAGCGAGCCGCTGAAATGGAGTTCGTCGGCCTCGCCGCGCAGCCCGCTGAACCAGGCTAGCAGCGCGTCGAGGACGGCGGGTTCGCTGCCCTCCGTGCACAGGATGCCGTTGTGCTCGATCGTCATCGCATCATATTGCGGGTCGCCGGTTTCGTTCAGGTAAAGGCCGCGCGAGCGGATCAGCCGGTAGCGGCGCCGTGTGACCGCACGTGCCGACCAACGCCAGCGCCACTGTCTCGCCCTGTGCGTGGCCGCGCAGCAGCATCGGCCGGCTCGCCGCCGGGATCGCGTCGAGCAAGCTCCCGATCCAGGCCCACGAGATGAAGAAGGACGGGCGCGCGACGGCTTCGAGCGCCCGCCATTCGCGCTCGAGTTCGGCGAGCGGCGGCAGCGCCTCGCGGCGGAACGCGACCTCGCCCGGCGCGCGCGTTTGGCCGTGCACCCCTTGTTAACCCAAGTTCAGCCGATGCGGCATAAGCTCGACACTGCGCGATCCTGGTATAAGGCCCGGAAAGCGGCAACAAACTCGATCGGACGATGCGGGTCCTGCATATCCTCGACCATTCGCTGCCGCTGCAGAGCGGCTATGTCTTTCGCACGCTCGGCATCGTCAACCAACAGCGGGCATTGGGCTGGGAGCCGGTGCTGCTGACCAGCGGCAAGCATTACGCGCCGGGGCCGCCGCGCGAACATATCGGCGATTGGGAATTTTTGCGCACGCCGGCGCCGAACGGGCTCGGCGCCCGGCTGCCCTGGGCGCGCGAGCTGAAGATCGTCAGCGATCTCGGCCGCCGCCTCGACGAGGTCGTGGACGAAGTGCGGCCGCAGATCCTGCACGCCCACTCGCCGGTCCTCAACGCGCTCCCGGCGATTCGCGCCGGCCGCCGTCATGGCATCCCGGTCGTCTACGAGGTGCGTGCGCTGTGGGAGGACGGGGCAGCGAGCCACGGGACCCATGGCGAGGCCGGGCTGCGCTATCGCGCCACCCGGCTGATCGAGACCCGCGCGATGCGGCGGGCCGACGCGGTAACGACGATCTGCGAGGGGCTGCGTGGCGAGATCGCCGCCCGCGGCATTCCGGCGCAGAAAATCACGGTCATCCCCAATGCGGTCGACCGCAATGCGTTTCACGGGCCGGGTGCTCCCGATCCTGCGCTCGCCGCCCGGCTCGGCCTTGCCGGTAAGCGGGTGCTGGGATTTTTCGGCTCGTTTTATTCCTATGAGGGGCTGCATCTGCTGCTGCGCGCACTGCCCCTGATGCAGCGCCGGCGCCCGGACATCGCAATCCTTCTCGTCGGCGGCGGTCCAGAGGAGGAGAAGTTGCGAACGCTCGCCCGCGACCTCGACCTTGGCGACAGCGCGATCTTCACCGGTCGGGTGCCGCATGAAGAAATCGGCCGTTATTACGATCTCGCCGACCTCCTGGTCTTTCCGCGCGTGTCCCTGCGCCTGACCGAGCTGGTGACGCCGCTGAAGCCGCTCGAAGCGATGGCGCAGGAGCGAATCGTTGCCGCCTCGAATGTCGGCGGCCATCGCGAGCTGATCCGCGACCGAGAGACCGGCTACCTCTTTCCCCCCGATGATCCCGGTCTGCTCGCCGAAGGCGTGCTCGCGGCACTCGACGATGACGCATCGTGGCCGCGCATCCGAGCGCGCGCCGCCCGGTTCATCGACAGCGAGCGATGCTGGGCGCACAGCGTCGCCCGCTATGCCGAAGTCTATGCCCGGGTCTTGCGGCGATGAGTTGCCGCCATTGCCGCGTCGCTACGGTATTGGGCGCACACCTCGCGAAACAGCGCGATCTGCCCGTCGGTCGTGCTCTGCCAGTCGAACTGCTCGGCATAAGCGCGGGTGGCGGCGCGCTCGGGCGGCGCGGCGAGGAGGACGCTGATCGCGCCGGCAAGGTTTTCCGGCGTGATCTCGGGGAACGATGCGCCCAGCCGCCGGCGCGGCAACGATGTCGGTGATGCCGGCAATGTCCGAGACCACCACCGGGGTTCCGCAGGCCATGCTTTCGAGCAACACGTTGGGCCAGCCCTCGTGGGTCGAGACCAGCAGCAACAGATCGGCCGCTGCGTAGATCTCCGGAAGCTTCTGCTGCGGCATTTGGCCGAGCAGGCGGACCCGATCGGCGACGCCGCGGGCGCGCGCCAATGCTTCGATCGCCGCGCGCTCGGACCCCTCGCCGACGATGACCAGATCGGCGTCGGGCAACAGCGCCAGCGCCTCGACCATCAGCCGGTGCCGCTTCAGCGCCACCAGATTGCCGACCGCGAGCAGGGTCGGCCGGGTGAAGCCGAGACGCTGCCGCGCCGCCTTCGCGGTCGCCCGGGCGAAACAGCGCGAGATCGACGCCGTTGCGCAATACCCGGATTCGCTCCGGCGCGGTCCCGAGCGCCACGAGCCGGTCTCTCAGGCCGCTCGACACTGTGACGAGCCCCGCCGCTCGCGCTGCCGCCCAGCGAATCCAGCGCCGCGGTACGGGATGATCGGCGATCAGATTGAGGTCGCTGCCGCGTGCGGTAACGACCACCGGCCGCCCGAGCGCCCAGCCGAGCAGCACCGCGGCAACCCCGTCGGGGTAGAAATAATGGGCGTCGATCAGATCGAAGTCGCCGCCCGCGTCGATCTGCCGGCGCAGCCGCGGCAGCACAGCGGCGAAGAGCGCCAGCGGCGCCGTGCTCATGCCGATCTTGGGCAGCAGTGGATAGCGCGGGTGATCGATATGCAGCCCGTGCCGCATTTCCTCCGGCGGTATCCGGGCCAGTACCGAATAGCTGCCAAAGCGCGGCGAGGTGAACGGAAACCACGGACAGGGAGCGACGATCCGGGCCTGGACCTCGCCGCTTTCAACGAGCTTTCGCAGCCGCGTCTCGACGAAAATCCCGTGTTGGGGGCGCGCGGCACTCGGATATAACGTCGTAAAAGTAAGGATCTGCACCTGCGGGACCACACCAAATGCGGCTGCGGGGCCGGCGTCGCGTGATACCGCTCGGCTGATGCCAGTTTACCGCAACCCCGATTTTCGGCGACTGCCGAGCGGGCTGGCTGCCTTGTTCGATTCCGCGGCGCGCGATTCTTTTTTGCGTTGCCCGGCTGGTACGATCTGATGGCATGCCACGGCGTGCCGCCCGCAACCGAAACCCGTCTCTACAGTGACGAGCGGTCGGGCTCGGCGTCGGCGCTCGTGCTTCAGGTCGTGGACGGCGAAGGGCGGCGGCGCCTCGCCAGCCTGACCAACGCCTACAGCGTGGAGCACGGCATCCTCGCCGCGCCGGAGGCCGATCTCGCCGCCGGGATCGACGCGATCGTCGGCGCAATCCGCGACGAATTTCCGCGCTGGGACGCCATCGCCTTGGCGGAGCTCGATCCGCGCTCGGCGTCCTTCGGCACCGCAATTGCCGCTCTGCGGGGTGCCGGGCTCTTCGTCGAATGCGTCTTTAATTCCGGGAACTGGTACGAGGAAACCGCGGGGATGAGCTTTGCCGATTACGTCGCGCAGCGTCCCTCGGAATTGCGCAACACCTGGCGCCGAAAGCGCCGCCGGCTGGCTGCGGGCGGCCGGCTTAAAACCGCCTTTTATGCCAAGTCCGCCGGCATCGAGCCGGCAATTGCCGATTACGCGGCGATCTACGCGCAAAGTTGGAAGCCGGCTGAGATGTACCCCGACTTTATTCCGGCGCTGATCCGGCTGGCCGCCGCGGAGGGAGCGCTGCGTCTTGCCATCTCGTCCCTCGACGGCATCCCGGCCGCGGCGCAGTTCTGGATCGTATGGAACGGCCGCGCCGTCATCTACAAACTCGCTCACGACAAGCGCTTCGACGATTTTTCGCTCGGCACATTGTTGACCATGGAGATGATCGAGCGCGTGCTCGCCGAGGACCGCCCTTACGAGATCAATTTCGGGCGCGGCGACGACCCCTATAAGAAATTGTGGCTGCCGCGGCGGCGCGAACGCTGGGGAATCACCGCGGCCAACCCGCGCACGCGGCGCGGGCTCGGGCTCGGGCTAAAGCGCGAAGCGGCGAAGATCTATCACCGTCTGCGCGGCGAGCGCGTCGCCCCGTTCGGCTGACGCGAACTCGGGCGGTCTGTACCGAATCCACCATGCAGTGGATCTCCTATTCCTCGCTGATCCCGCCGAACCTGTTCGTGCTGCTGGCGATGGTCGGGGTCATTCTCGCTTGGCGATGGCGGCGGACGGGCCTTGTGCTGGCAACGGCGGCGATGGCGTGTCTTTACGTCACCGCGACCCCCCTCGCGGCGTTCGGTCTGATCCGCTCCGCTGAGGCGCTGGCCGGCATAATCCCTACCCTGCCGGCGCCGGCGCCGCCGGCAGCGATCGTGGTCCTCTCCGCCGATTACCGGCATAGCAATATTGCCGGCGGAAAGGACATGGTGGGACCGGTCACCTTGGTGCGGCTCGCCGAAGCGGCAAGCGAAGCGCGCCGGACAGGTCTGCCGATCCTGGTCAGCGGCGGCCGGGTCTATGAGGCCGACGCGCCGCTGGCCGACATGATGGCCGAGGCGCTCGAGACCGATTTTCGCTTGTCGGCGCGCTGGCGCGAAGATCGTTCGATGACGACCTACCAGAACGCGCTTTATTCGGCCGAGATGCTGCGCCGGGCGGGCATCCCGGCGGCCTTGGTCGTGACCAGCCGCTGGCATATGGCGCGGGCATTGTGGTCGTTCCGCGCGGTCGGCTATCCGGTGGTAGCCGCGCCGACCGCCAGTGGCCGGAGGTTGAGGCTGAAGCCGGCGAGCTTTCTGCCGCAAATCCCCGCGCTGCTCGACAGCTATTACGCGCTGCATGAGCTGATCGGCTTGGCCTGGTATGTCTGCCGCTATGGCCGATGGTAGCAAGGCGGCCGGGCCTATCGCCGCCGCCGTCGCTGCGACCAAGCCGCCGGCGTCAGCCCGCCCGCAGCTCCGCCGTAGCCGCACGGTCGAGGGACCCGTCGGCGGCCAGCGCGACTCGGTAGTCATCGCGCGCGGTGTCGCGCGAAATCAGCCCGTCGAGGACATCGGCCGCGACCTGCTCGGGATCGCGCCCGGCCGGGTCGCCAAACCCGCCGCCGCCCGGCAGTTCGAGGCGGATGAAATCGCCGCCCGGAACGCTCTGCCGGCCTTTGGGGCCGATCGGCTTGCCGGAAACCAGAGTTACCCGGCCCGGAGCACCTTTTCCCCCGCCATCGCGGCCCCGCGCCGGGTTGCCGATCCGCTCGAAATTGCACAGCATCGCGATCGGCGTGCCGTCGGCGCCGCCCAATTCGATGATCTGGCCGAGCCCGCCGCGGAATTGCCCGGCCCCGCCCGAACCTTCGCGAAACTCGCGCCGGCGGAACAGCACCGGCGCCACCGCCTCGGTCGCCTCCACCGGGATCGTGCGCACCCCGGAGGGGAACGCGGTTACGTCGAGCCCGTCCTTGCCGGGCCGCGCGCCGGCCCCGCCGCAATGAAAGATCGCGGTGCTGAACGGCCTGATCTCGGGCGGCGCCCTTCCCTCCTCCGCCCCCAGCTCGTCGAGCACGTCGGCGCCGCCATAGATCTGCGGGATCCACAACGACGATGCGCCCTCGGCCGGCACCCCGCTGTCGATGACCTGATGAAGGCAGCCGAACACCAGATCGGGCAGCATGTGGCCGACCGTGTGCCGGGCGGCGACCGCGCGCGGCCGCTTGGCGTTCAACAGGCACCCCTCGGGCGCGCTGACCGTGATCGGCGCCAGCGACCCGGCATTGTTCGGCACTTCAGGCGCGACCAGGCATTTGACCCCGAACGCGGTGTAGGCGAGCGTGTAATTCAGCACGACATTGATGCCAAAGGCGCTGGCCGGCGACGTCCCGGCAAAATCGACATGGATGCCGCCCTCGCCGATCGTCATTTCCGCGGCCAGGGTCAGCGGGCGGTCATAGCCGTCCATCGTCAGGCTGTTCTGGTAATGGCCGGGTTTCAGTTGGCCGATCGCCTCGATCGTCGCCTCGCGCGAAGTCTCGATGATGTGTTCGCCGAGCCGATCGAGATTGGCGATGCCGAACTCCTCCATCATCTCGACGAGCCGCCGGCTGCCCTCGTCGTTGCACGCGGCGAGCGCGTAGACATCGCCCTCGACCTGCAACGGCTCGCGCACATTGGCCCGGATCACCCGCAGCAGGTCCTCGTTCATCCGGCCTTCGCGCGCCAAGGCCATCAGCGGGATCGACAGCCCCTCCTCGAACACCTGGCGCCCGTCCGGCCCCATGCCCAGCCCGCCGATATCGACGACATGGACGGTGCTGGCGAACAGGCCCACCGCCTCGCCGTTCAGAAAGGTCGGGCTGACCACGGTCAGATCGTGCAGGTGGCCGCAGGTCAGCCACGGGTCGTTGGTGATGTAGTGGTCACCCGGCCGCATCGTCTTCAGCGGAAAGGCGTCGAGAAAATGCTTGACCGCCGCCGCCATCGAGTTGACGTGGCCCGGCGTGCCGGTCACCGCCTGCGCCAGCATGTTGCCGTCGCGGTCGAACACGCCCGCCGACAAATCCCCCGCCTCGCGCACCGTCGTCGAAAACGCGGTGCGCACCAGGGTCTGCGCCTGCTCTTCGACCACCGCGATCAGCCGGCTCCACATGATCTGCATGTGGATCTGCGACAACGCCGTATTCGCTCTCGACAGCATACCCTCGGCCTCTCATAACCCCGCTCGCGACGCGAGGGTGACGGCATCTTATGTTTTCCCGCCCGCCCGGCGCAACGCGTCAGCCTTCGTAGACCGCGCCAGCCCGATTATTCCGGCTCTCTATCCTCCAATGTTACGCCGCGGCCCGCGCGCAGGCTTTTTCGCGCCTCCTCGATCCTGCGTAGAAATCGCGGGCCGTTCTCCAGGCAATAATCCAACCACTCGTCTTCGTCCCAAAGCCGATCAACACGCCGGCAGGCTTGCCGTGGCGCGTGATGACGATCTCCCGCTTCTCCACCTCGCGCAGAAAATGCGAAAAGTGCCGTTTGCTCGCTCCGGCTCATCGCTGGTCGCAGCCCAACGGCTCGGGTGCTTGACGCTAGGGCGATACGGGCGGCTCGGCGGCGCTTGACAGGCTGGGATATCGTAATTAGACTATCATGGTAAACGGACTGCTACCTTAGCGGGGGCAGAGAGCCCTCGCAAAATTGTCGTGTAGACCAACCAGGACAAGGCAGCTTAGCGGGTTCCGAGTTGCCGTAATGGCAATTTTCTGGAGGGCATATGCTCCGGGCCAGCAGCTACAACATTTATGTGGATCTTCCTGCGGGGCGCGACGAGTTCCTCCTGGTTCATGGCTATTCAGGAGCCTACGATGCAGTAACGCTCAGTATAGCCAACTACGTCCGCTCCCGGGAAACTCGCCGCCCTCCGAAACCGCTGTATGGAGAGTGGAGTCCCGAGCCGACGATCGATGGCGCCGTTACGGAGCCTCCGGCGTCGACGATCGAACTCTTGAAGCGCAGAGGCTATCTTACTGGTAAGACCGAAGAGGAAGAGGAGAATTTTTTCTCGGGCATCGTTGCACAGATTCATAAGTCGGAGTCTGTAGGTGTGCCCTCGTACCTCTTCATGACGACGTATGACTGCAACCTACGGTGTGGGTACTGCTTTCAGGATCACATGCGGACCAACCCGGCATTCGGTCACCTGCTCACCCGGATGACCCCATCCGTCGTCGACCGAATCTTTGCAGCTATGCCAAGACTTGAAGCACACCATGGTCTCGACCCTACCCACGATCTAACAAGGAACATCCTTTTCTTTGGCGGCGAGCCCTTGCTGGAAGCCAACCGCCCTATCGTCGAATACATCATCACCAAAGCTAATAGGATGGGTAGAGCGAACTTTAGCGCCATTACCAACGGAACAGATCTGCATGCCTATCGAGACCTCTTGGGTCCCGGATGTCTGTCGGCACTCCAGATCACGCTGGATGGTCCCTCCAAGGAACACGATAAGCGACGTGTGTATGCCGACGGAAGTGGATCTTTCGATAGAATTGCCCGGCACATTACGATGGCTTTGGAGTTGGGCGTGCGGATAGAAGTCCGGACGAATGTCGACCGAAACAACGTTGCCGAGCTCCCCGGCCTAGCTGCTGAAATTGCCGCCCATGGTTGGCACCGATACAGTAACTTTTCTGCGTATGCTGCCCCAATCGGTGGTGGAACTGATGCAGCAAGCCGGCAGACCATGATGGGATCGTTGGAGCTCGACACCCGCATAACGGAGCTTCGAAAAGACTTTCCTTATATGCGCCTGATTGACCGCCCCGACGACGGGCTGCAATCGCGAATACGCCTCATTTTCGAGCAACAGTCAGACCCGTTTGTGAACTTTCGTGCAAGTTTCTGCGCGGCGCACGGCAAAATGTATGTCTTCGATCCATTCGCGGACATCTATGCTTGCTGGGAGAAAACGGGCGACGCCCGCATTAGGATCGGCAGGGTCACGGAAGCAGGAGAGATCGAGTCGAAAGGTGTTGAATAACGAGAAGTGGCGGAGTCGCACAGTCACATCCAATCCGGTATGTCGCCAGTGCCGTTTCGCCCTCTATTGTGGTGGGGGCTGCGCAGTGCTGGCTCTAGGTCAAACGGGTCAGTTCTTCAAAAATCACTGTGATGGCTTTCAGGCTCGTTTTCGCACAATTGTAGGCCAGGCGTATCTCGAGCACGAGGCGGGGGACGCCGTGGTGGTGCGCGAAGACCGCCTAGTTTACTGATCTGTGTCACAAGCCGGAAGGCACGGGGCAACAACAGCGCCTAACACGGAAAGGAGGTGAAGTTTCATGAGCGAAGAAGCGGCAGCATCGCCGGCACCGGTACGGAGCCTCGACGTGCTAGAGGCATCGGCCGACGAGTTGTCGGCTATGTTGATCGCGCGGAACGGGTCAACAACAGCGGCTAACAGGAAAGGAGAAGTTTCATGAGCGAACAAAGGGGAGCACCGCGGGCACCGGTACGGCACCTCAACGTGGCGGAGCTATCGGTCGACGACTTGGCGGCTTTGTTGATCGGGCGGCTAGTGACCGCTCGCAGCGACTGCGGGATTAATTGCGGCACCTACACCCGCAGGGCATTGGAAGAGGCAGAAGCGCCGGCGTAGATCGGGGACCTATTTGAGTTGGTTTCTCCGCGATTTTCTTGAGCGTAATCGGTCAGCAAAGTCATTCGCTTGACCCTAAGAACTGAGGCATCTAACGTCACCACGATCGGCGCGAGTGTGTAGATGAGCTTGAGGTTCCCAGGGCCAAGGAGTGGCCTAACCTGCCGGGCGGCATTTCCGTGAAGGAACGTTAGCCTCGCGTACTCCCGAGCTTGGTTGGAACGTACCCGTGACGAAGCGGTTTCTCTTTTGTCCGCTAGCCAGCCACGGATATGTCTATCCGATGGTCGGCATTGCCGTGGCACTGCGCCGCCTCGGTCATGACGTCGCCTTCGTAACCGGTCCAGGTTTTGAGGAGACCCTGACGGCCGCGGGAATCAAGCGCCTTCCACGAGGCAGCCACGACGGTCCGAGCTTCGAGGCAGAGCTTTGGTGGGAACCGCTCGCTGTGGCCATTCAGGTCAAGCATATCGAGCATGCGTTGGCCTTGTTTGAACCGGACGTCCTAGTGGGCCATCAACTGACACGGGGTCCCCTTATTGTCGCTGAGCGTCAGAGGTTGCCCGTTGCTGTCCTTGGATTCTCAACATACCTCTGGCCGTACGGTCGGATGCTAAGTCGGTCCGCCCAGTCGGATCGAGAAAGTCGGCTTGTGTGGCGTTTTGGCGAGATGCTGGACGCCTACAACAAGGCACGAGACCTCTTCGGCCTTCCACCCGACCCCGGGGAGTACGCGAGCACCGGCATGCTCGGCGACCTCTTTATGCTCCAGGGTGTTCCGGAGTTCGAACCAGACATCGACAGTCTCCCCGCGAGGGTTCACTTGGTGGGAGCGTGCCTATGGGAGCCTCCGCACACTGACGACGCCTTGTTGCACTGGCTGAGTTCGAGCGGACCGTCCGACGACCCGTTGTTGTATGTACAGCATGGGCGGCTCTTCCATTTACCGAGTTTTTGGCCTCACCTGGTTGCCTCCTTGGAACACCAACCGATCCGGGTTGCAGCCGCCATTGGGCGAATGGACGGCGAAGTCGGCCGGGTGCCAGAGACGTGGTTTGTTCGTGACCACCTATCCCAGGAAGCCGTTCTCCCAAAGGCAACCGCGGTAATATCTACCGCCAACACCACGTCCGTACTCGGCGCCCTGCTCCATGGGGTACCCAGCCTTCTTATCCCCGGCGGGGGAGCAACCCGACGTAGCCGAACGCTGTGTCGCAATTGGGACATCGGTCTCGCTGGCTCCTGATGAGGTTAATGAGGCCGTTCTTACTCAAGCGATAGAGAACCTGCTGCGCAACGATCAGCTGCGCGCGCGAGCAAAGGCGATGCAGGCCTGTTTCGGCAGATGGCACGGGTCTGAGCGAAGCGCTGCCCTCCTGGCATGTTTGGCTTCAACGCAAAGCCCAGTGCTGCGATCGTGAGTTGGATTGACCTGAGGGAACCAGGCGCCTCAACCGGTGGCGGGTTGCGTTGCACCCTGCTCGCCCTACGACGCTGCCTGCTTCATTAGGATCCCCTCCCCGAAGGCAACCTGCATGGCATCACGGGTGCGGTTCGTGCAGCTTACGTCGGGCCACTGGCTTGACGTTGATGTCGCCTTCGCGCCCGCAGGCATGCGCTAGGTCATAGGCCATTTGCAGGTGCAAATTCTCTACTTTGGTGAGCATGGCGGTCACGGCTTCCACTATATCAGTCCGAGGTCGCGCAGGCTGGTGTGGCGGTTGCGGGCGATGATGACGTGATCGTGCAGCACGACGCCGAGCGGGGCGGCGGCTTTTTTGATGTCTTGGGTCACGGCAATGTCGGCCTTTGACGGGGTCGGGTCGCCCGAGGGGTGGTTGTGCACCAGGATCAATGCCGAGGCGCCGAGTTCGAGCGCGCGCTTGACCACCTCGCGGGTATAGACCGGGGTGTGGTCGACCGTGCCGCGCTGCTGGCGCTCGTGCTTGAGCAATACATTCTTGCGGTCGAGAAACAGGATGTGGAACTCCTCGACCTTGTTGTGGGCGATTTGGGCATTGCAATAATCGATCAGCTTGTCCCAGGAATTGACCACCGGCCCCTGCTGCAATTCCGTCCGCATCAGCCGCAGCGCCGCCTCGCGCCCGGCCTTGATCGCGGCAATGCCGGCGAGGTTGAGGCCGGCTTGCGCCAGCGCGTCGCGATCGGCGCTCATCACCTCGCCAAAGCCGCCGAGTTTCGCCAGCAAGGTCTTCGCCAACGGCTTCACGTCGCCGCGCTGATAGGCGGCGAACAATAGCATTTCGAGCAATTCGTAATCCGGAAGGGTATCGGCTCCGGCAGCCATCATCCGCTCGCGCAGCCGGTCGCGGTGGCCGTAATAGTGCGGCCGGGCGGCCCCTTCGGCGAACTGGTTGCTGTTCCTGCCGCGCGCCGGCGCGTTCGGAAACGGGGCCGACCCGTCTTTGCCGGTTGCCGGCCCGTCCGCGCTGTAAATCTCTCGGCACAGCGCCGTTACCCGGTCCTGCTCGGCGGCGTCGAACACCCATACGTGCCGGGTGGTATCCCATTCGCCGCCAAGGCCGCGCGCCCTGGCCGGGAAGTTGGGGTGGTACGGAGAGTTGACGACGATATGGCCGTCTCGTTCCACGATCGAGAAAGGCATCCGACGCCTCGCCTGCAGCATGCCGGTCGGACCAACCTGACGCGGGGAACGTCAATATCGCGTCACGCCGGAACGCATAGGGTCGATCGGCACAAATCTCAGCGTCGCATTGTCCTCGTCGTGCGGCTCGCCCTGGGTCGCGAACCTAATCGCAGCCGGTCATGGTAGAGTGGGCATGCCCGCAGCAAGCCGATCGACGGCAGTATGCGTCTTCCTCGCCGCCTTCCGCAGCCCCTCAGAGACATACTGCGGTTCACATCGATCGGTGCGATCGTCGGCGCCGCTTATGGACACATGATGGCCGTATCGGACGGCCGTCCCCTTCTCAGTGTTGTCGGACTGCCGCGCGGGGTGCTCACCGGCGTGGTGATTACCGGCATTCTGTCTTCTTTCGAGCAGGTCTTGGCGCAGCCGGCGATGGCACGGCTGCGCAGCATGCCCTTCTTGGTGCATCTGACAATAAAAACAGTCATCTATCTAATCGTTATTTTGTTTGGCCTGGTGACGGGAGCTTGGTTATTTCCCGCGCCCTCGGAGGTGGGGGTCTGGTTGCCGATTTAGCGTCAGGATGTGGTGTTTGCCTTTGCTGTGGTCTTGACCATCAGGTTCATCAACGACGTCAACCGTCTGCTCGGTCAAAATGCGCTGCTCAACTTCGTCACCGGCCGTTATTACCGGCCACGGCTGGAGCATCGCGTGTTCCTGTTTATCGATATCGAGGGCTCGACCGCCCTTGCCGAGCGACTCGGCGAGCTGGCCTTCCACCGCCTGGTCAGCCGCTTTGTTCTCGATATCACCGACCCGATCGTGGCGGCCGATGGCGAAATACACCGATATATCGGGGATGAGCTGATCGCGACCTGGAAACTGGCAGATGGGATATCGGACGCGCACTGCGTGCGCGCCTGTTTCGATGCTCTCGACCGGCTGGCCGTGCTCAGCCCCGTCTATCTGCGCGAGTTCGGTACTGCCATACATTGCCGAGCCGGGCTGCACTGCGGTCCGGTGGTGACCGGCGAAATGGGCTCCATCAAGAAGGAAATTGTCTTTCTCGGCGATACGGTTAACACCACTGCCCGCATCCAGGAATTCTGCCGCCAGACCGGCGATCGGGTTCTCGCCTCGGGGACACTGGTCGATCTTCTTGAATTGCCGTCCGGTATCGTCAAGCGCCCGCTCGGCGACCTGCGGCTTCGCGGCAAGGAAAGCGAAATCGTGCTTTATGCGCTCCAGAAAAAACCCGGCGACAACCTGGCGGACGTGCCGTGACTTGAGGCAAGATCGGGGACCTCGTCCGGTTTGGTGCCGGTGGATTGCCACCGTCCGCCACGCTTTACCCGGCGACAGCAGATTTCGGCCGATCGTCTTGCTGAAGGTGACGAGGTGACAGCGTAGTTGTCGAGGACGACGTGGATCGGCTTGCCGGCGGGGACCCACCTTTAGGTCGGACTTTGGGGCGGCCGGTAAAACGGGAAATTCGGTGCGGGTCGACGTTGCTTTCGCCAGAGTTACCACCGCTAAAGTCAGTTGCCTGGGCTCGTTTGCTCGGTTTTCTACAGTCTTGACTGAGGCCAGGTTGCCCGACCGGTCGCGCACCTCTTTCTCGTAGACGTAGCTGGGCCGTAGGACCCCCCCCAATCGCAACTCCCCCGGGATCGACGTGATTTAATATCCTTACAATATCCTGAAGCTGACATCGATCGACCCTTCGGTGGTGGCTGCCGAATTCGGATCAGGGCGAGGCAGGTGCCATCGACGACAGCACCGCGGCGATGATCGGCATCCCGATTTCGTCACGCAGGGTCATGACCGATTTGGGATGAAATTGTACCGCGGCAATCGGCAGATCGGCGTGCTCGATCGCCATGATCACCCCATCTGCGGTTTCGGCGGTGATCGCCAGCGCTGCCGGCAAGGTGCTGCGGCGGGCATGCAGCGAATGATAGCGGCCCACGGTGAACTCGCTGGGCAGACCGTGCAACAGCCTGCCGCCGAGCACCCGGACGAGCGATGCCTTGCCGTGATACGGAACCGCGAGCACATCAAGCACGCCGCCGAAATACTCGACGATTCCTTGCAGCCCGAGACAAACGCCGAAGACCGGGAGACGGCTCCGGACCAGGAGGTCGAGCGTCTCGGCCATCGCGAAGTCCGACGGGCGCCCCGGCCCCGGCGACAGCACGACGAGATCTGGCTTGGCGCCCTGCCGCAATTCGGCGCGGGCCATGTCGGGGCGCATCGTCACGACCTCGGCACCGGTCGTGCGGATGTAATTCGCCAGTGTGTGGACGAATGAATCCTCATGGTCGACCAACAGCACCCGCGCGCCTCGGCCAATTTGTGCCTCCACCGCGGCACGGGCAACCGGCGCGGCAGCTGCCTTGCCGCGGATTGCGGTAAACATCGCCGAGGCCTTGAGCCGGGTTTCGGCCTCCTCGGCCTGCGGATCGCTGTCGTAGAGCAAGGTGGCGCCGGCGCGGACCTCGGCTACGCCATCCTGCATCCGAATCGTGCGCAAGGTGAGCCCGGTATTCATGTTGCCGTCGAAGGTTACGCGGCCGATCGCGCCGCCATACCACCGGCGCGCCGATCGTTCGTTCTCCTCGATAAAGCGGATCGCCCAGAGTTTTGGCGCGCCGGTTACGGTGACCGCCCAGGCGTGGCTGAGAAATCCATCGAGGGCGTCGAATTCGGGGCGCAATTCGCCCTCGACGTGGTCGACCGTGTGGATCAGCCGTGAATAAAGCTCGATCTGGCGGCGGCCGATCACCCGCACGCTGCCCGGGGTCGACACCCGCGATTTGTCGTTGCGGTCGACATCGGTGCACATCGTCAACTCGCTCTCGTCCTTCGCCGAGTTGAGCAATTCGCGAATGCGCTCAGCGTCCTCGACCGGGTCGCGGCCGCGGGCGATCGTGCCGCTGATCGGGCAGGTCTCGATTCGCCTGCCTTCGACGCGGACATACATCTCGGGCGAAGCGGAGACCAAAAACTCGCCCTCGCCCAGGTTTAACAGCGCGCCGTAAGGCGCCGGGTTCGCTTGGCGCAACCGCCGAAAGACGATGCTCGGCATGTCGGGGCAGCGATCGGCAAACAACTGGCCGGGGACCACCTCGAACAGGTCGCCGCGAACAAACGACTCCTTGGCGCGCTCGACCAGAGCGGCGTATTCGCCCGGGCCGTGATCGCTCTCGCTCGGGCGTCTGGCCGGGGCATGGTCGAGGCGATAGGTCGACGCAGGGGTTGCTCGCGGCAGCCCCAATGTCGACACACCGGCCACCTCAAATTCGTAACGATGCGTCGCCGCGATCTGGCGCATGTGGTCGACGACGACGATCTCGTCGGGCAGATAGAGCACCAGGTCGCGCTGATCGTCGGGCCTCGGCAGTTTTAGCCGTATCGGTTCAAATTGAAACACCAGGTCGTAGCCGAATGCGCCATAGAGTCCGAGATGCTGATCCTCCGGGCTGCCGAACAGGTCGATCAGAGTGCGCAGGACCGAAAAGACCGAGGGCTGCCGGCTGCGCATCTCCTCCGGAAAGCGCTGGGCGGGTTCGGCGACTTCGCCGCAAAGACCGTCCTCGCCGATCTGGCCGAGACCGATCGTCGGCAGGGCAGAAACAGCCTGGGCAACCGCCGGGAGCAATACGCGGCCGCGAAGGTTCAACGCATCGATGGAAAAGCTCCGCCCCCGCGCGGTAAGGGCCAGCGGCGGATCGACAAACCCCATATCCCAGCGCGTATAACGGCCAGGAAACTCGAAGCTCGACGAAAACAAAACGCCGCGGCGACGGTCGAGCGCTTCCGCCAGCGCGTTGTCGGCAGGCTGATAAAGACCTTCGCGGATCTCTCGGGTTACGCCGATGCCGCCCTTGGTGGTGTAGCTAGTGCATTGCATCCGGATCTCCTGTGCTCCAGGGTCGCCTCGGGAGATCCGGTAGGTTTGCCTCAAACTACAAAGGCCGCCCCGAACTCCGAAGCGGCCTCTCTCGGAAATGTCAAACGATGGCCGCCCGTGTTAGACGGGCCACCACCAAATCAGTGACTGGGCGAGCGAAATCATCGAAACTATCCTTAGCAGACCGATGTCCCCGCCGCAATCACCGTCTAGCATGTGAACCGTCATAAAATCGTAAATCCGAGATGTATCGATTGGGTCCCCAGCAAGCACCGTATAGGTTCTCGCCACGTTTGTTCATTGGACTGTGCGTTGCCGCGCTCTACCCCGCTCTCACATGCGGGACAGGGGTAGCGGCGCCCGTGCGTCAGGTCAGCAGTGCGCCGGTCGGGGATTTCTGTGCATCGGGTAGGTCCGGGCGGATCCTGCGCGGGGATCCGTCGAACTATCGCAGGTTGCTTCCGACACTTACGCCTGGCGACACGTTGGTTCTCGCACCCGGACCATATCGACTGCTGACGATTGCGCACGTCAACGGCGCGCCCGGCCGGTGCATCACCGTCACCGGTCCGGCGACAGGTCCACGCGCGGTGATCGTTGGCGCGATCGGATCCAATACCGTCGAGATTATCGATTCGAGCTACGTCGTCGTCAGCAATCTCACGATCGACAGCCGCGGCATTCCTGGTGCAGATGGGATCAAGGCGCCGGCCACGCCGCATCCTGCGACGCATCACATCATGCTCGACAATAACCTGATCGTCGGCGCCGGAGCCAATCAGCAGAATGACGGGATCTCGACCAAGACTCCCACCTGGAATTGGGTGATCCGCCGCAACACGATCGTCGCCGCCGGGACTGCGATCTATCTCGGCGATTCCGACGGCAGCAAACCCTTCGTCGCCGGGATCATCGAAAACAATCTGGTTCTGGATCCGATCGGTTATTGCATGGAGATTAAATTTCAGCGGACTCGCCCCGCTCTAGCCGGCATGCCCGAGGGACCGCGGTCGACGATTATCCGCAACAATGTATTCATCAAGGACGACAGCCTGTCACCCGATGGCAACCGGCCGAACCTGCTGGTCGGGGGCTTCCCGGATACCGGCCCCGGCTCGCAAGATCTCTATCAAATTTACGGGAATCTATTTGTTCATAATCCTCGTGAGGCACTCTTTCAGGGCTCGGGCCGGATCAGTTTTCACGATAACATCCTCGTGGGCGGGCAATATGCAGCGGCTGCTTTTCACGATCACGACTTGCCGCTTAGGCTGGCACACATCTACAGCAACACGATCTATTCGTCGCAAGTCGGCATCAGCGTCAGCAGCCCGGCACGCGAAGGCGCAACTGTCCTCGGCAATCTTGTGTTCGCGTTAACGCCAATTTCCGGGGTCGGCACCGACACGAAAGATAATCTCGTCGCCCAGACGGACGAGGCGCGGCAATATGTCAGGATGCCGGCAACCCAGCTCGGGGTAATGGATTTCTTCCCGCGCCCGGGCAAGGTCAGCGGCGCACCCCTTGATCTGTCGCCCTTCGCGGCCGAGCTCGATTTCGACCGCGATTTCAACGGCATCAGCAAGGGCAACCGCATTTTTCGCGGGGCCTATGCTGGCCAGGGAACCAACCCAGGGTGGCGGCTGCAGGCGCAAATCAAGCCCGAGAACTAATCCTCAAAATTCTTTGCACATTCGTGGGAGTGCTGCGGCTGTCCGCTGCGTCTAGACGAGCCGTCAGCGAGCGTCCTCCTCATTCGCAGCCATGCGGTGGCGGACCACCGCGCTGAACGGGACGAGGACGAGGCCCTTACCCGACAAACTCGGAAGCCATGCCCGTAACGCTGCCAAGGTCGTGTCGTGGGCATGTCCGATGGCGATGGCGCTACCGCGCCGGCGGGCCACCCCTTCGACTTCGCCGAGCTGGCGGGAGATTGCCGCCGGGGCGAGATCGTCGTCGAGGAACACGTCGCGTGCGGCGCGCGGTACACCGTCGGCCGCCGCCAGGCCGAACCCGACGCTCTTGGCGCTCGTCCGCGAATTGAGGAAGACGAGACCGCGGGCGCGCAGTTCCTCGATGACCGGCGCCATTGCCGCCCGATCGGCGGTAAATTTGCTGCCCATATGGTTGTTGATGCCAACATAGCCGGCGAAGCGGCCGAGCCCCCAACGCAACCGCTCGAGGATCTCTTCACGCGACAGGGCGGTGTAGAGCGCGTGCGGGCCGGGGTTCTCGTGCTGGTCGACCGCCTCCATCGGCACGTGCAGCAGCAGCTCGTGACCGGCCCGGTGCGCCGCTTCGGTCTGCTCAGCGAGGTCACTCGCATAGGTCATAAACGACAAAGTGACCGGCCCGGGTAGCCGAATCGCCGCGGCAGTCCGCGCTCGGTCGAGGCCGAGATCGTCGAGCACGATCGCGACGAGCGGCCGATTGCCGGTCGGCGCCGCCGGCACCGCAAACCGCAGCCACGCCGGCTCGGCGCGCGGCAATGCGGGCGATGGCGCCGGCGGGCGCAACGACGCCTGCCGAATTGGGCTCGGCGCAACAAGAGCCTTCCCGAGTGAGAGGGTCCACCGCGCCGCGGGCGGGGCGGGAGCCGGGGAAGCAGCAGCTTTCGCCGTGGTGATCTGCGGCGTATTCGTTCGGGGGATCTTCGGCTCGTGACGGCTCGGAAGCGTCGCCACAAAGATACCGCCGCCTACCAAAGCCAGCAGAAACAACAAGCCGAGCGGGGGATGCTTGCTACGGAGCCGCCGCCAGGTCCGCGCGAGGCGACGTCGCCCAGCCTTTGCCAACCGGCCGATCCGACGAGACGGCATCGCCCGCCCTCAGATGATTCACATCGGTCCGGCATAGCGGGGTTGCTGTCCAAATGTCGAGACCAACCGGTATCTCGGCTTTACCCGACGACCATAAGTCTGCTCCGGAGCGATGATTTTGCAGCGGTCCGGACGCAGCGTTCCGTCCGGCGGCGCAGGCTGATATAAGAGGGCTTTATTGCAGGCGAATCCGCTGAAGCTGCGAATCGATGATTTTCTCTGCTCGGTGACCGTGGAAACTGACGCATGAATGCCGCCACCGTCGATCTCAAATCGTTGCTCTCGCTGGTCGCACAGGGGCGCAGCCTCGGCGAGAGCGAGGCCGAGGCGGCGTTCGACATCATCATGAGCGGCGACGCCACACCGTCGCAGATGGGCGCCTTTTTGATGGCGCTTGCGGGTGCGCGGCGAAACCGTGGACGAAATCGCCGGCGCGGCGCGGATCATGCGGGCAAAGGCGGTCGCAATCGACGCGCCCGCCGGGGACGATCGACACCTGCGGCACCGGCGGCGATTCCTCGGGCAGCTTCAACATCTCGACCGCGAGCGCGCTGGTGGTCGCGGGTTGCGGCGTCCCGGTCGCCAAGCACGGCAACCGCGCGCTGTCGTCGAAATCGGGCTCGGCCGATGTGCTGACCGCGCTCGGCGTCAACATCGACGCCGACCTCTCGGTCGTGCGCGCCTGCCTGTGGGAGATCGGCATCGGCTTTCTGATGGCGCCGCGTCACCACAGCGCCACCCGCCATGTGGCGCCGACCCGTGTCGAGCTCGGGACCCGGACGATCTTCAACCTTCTGGGTCCGCTGTCGAACCCGGCTCACGGCGCGCCGCCAGCTGGTCGGCGTGTTCGCCCCCGAATGGGTGCGGCCGATGGCCGAGGTGCTTGGCCGGCTCGGCGGCGAGCGCGCCTGGGTCGTGCATGGCGACGGGCTCGACGAGCTGACCACCACCGGCCCGACGACGGTCGCCGCGCTCGACAACGGCAAGGTCGAAACCTTTGAAATCACCGCCGCAGGATGCCGGGCTGCCGTCGGGGCGGCTCGAAGATCTGCGCGGCGGCGAGCCTGCGCACAATGCCCGGCTGATGCACGACCTGCTCGCCGGCGCTGGGCGGACCGTTGCGCGATGTCGTGCTGTTGAACAGCGCTGCGGCGCTGCTGGTCGCCGGCCGCGCCGCGAATCTCTACGAGGGCGTCGAGCTTGCCGCGCGCGTCGATCGATTCGGGCGCCGCACGCCGCGTGCTCGACGATCTCGTCGCGCGCACCAACGCGCCGGCAGCGACCGCGGAGGCCGCCCGATGAGCGACGTGCTCGACCGCATCTGCGCCGACAAGCGCGCCCATGTCGCCCGCGCCAAGGCGGCGGTCCCAGAGGCGGCGCTGGTCGCCAGCCTCGCCGAGGCGCCGCCGGTGCGGCCGTTTGCGGCGGCGCTCGAGCGGCATCTCGCCGCAGGGCCGCTATGGCCTGATCGCCGAAATCAAAAAAGCCTCGCCGAGCGCCGGGCTGATCCGGCCAGATTTCGATCCGGCCGCACTGGCCCGCGCCTATGCAGGCGGGCGGCGCCACCTGCCTTTCGGTGCTGACCGACATCCCCGTATTTTCAGGGCAGCGACGACGATCTGCGCGCGGCGCGCGACGCTGCCGTCGCTGCCGGTGCTGCGCAAGGATTTCATCCTCGACCCGTACCAGATCCTCGAAAGCCGTCTCGATCGGCGCCGATTGCGTGCTGCTGATCATGGCGGCGCTGTCGGACGCCGCGGCCCGCGAGTTGGCCGCCGCCGCGGCCGAACACGGGCTCGATGTGCTGGCCGAAGTTCACGATCAGGCCGAGCTGGAACGCGCCTTGTTGCTCGGGGTGCGGCTGATCGGCATCAACAACCGCAATCTGAAGACCCTCGCGGTCGATCTTGGCACCACCGAAAGGCTGGCGCCGGAGGTGCCCGCCGACCGCATCGTCGTCGCCGAGAGCGGCATTCGCGGCCCCGACGATCTCGACCGCCTCGCCGCGGCCGGCGCGCCGATGCTTTCTCGTCGGCGAGACCCTGATGCGCGAGCCCGATGTTGCCGCGGCGACGCGCCGCCTGCTCGGCCTCCCCGAATTCACCCATCTCGACGCGCAGGGCCGCGCCCGCATGGTCGACGTCTCCGACAAAGAGCGAGACCGACCGCGTCGCCGTCGCCGGCGCGCGGGTCGTCATGCGCCCCGAGACGCTCGAGCGCATCCGCGCCGGCGACGTCGCCAAGGGCGACGTGCTCGCGGTCGCGCGGCTCGCCGGCATCATGGCGGCAAAGCGCACCGCCGAGCTGATCCCGCTGTGCCATCCGCTGGCCTTGACCTCGGTCGAGGTCGATCTCGCGTGCGTGCCCGAGAAGCAGCGCGGTCGAGATCACCGCCACCTGCCGCTTGCGCGGGCGCACCGGGGTCGAGATGGAGGCGCTGACGGCGGCCAGCGTCGCGGCGTTGACGATCTATGACATGTGCAAGGCGGTCGATCGCGGCATGATCGTCACCGATCTCCGGCTGTTGCACAAATCGGGCGGCAAATCAGGAGATTGGGAGGCGAGTACCGTGATTTCGGTCGAAGAAGCGCTGACGCGTCTGCTGGCCCTGGTCGAGGCCCTGCCGCCCGAGCAGATTTCGCTCGCCGACGGGCTCGGCCGGGTTCTCGCCGAAGATGTCTCGGCGCGCCGCACCCAGCCGCCCTTCGCGGTCTCGGCGATGGACGGCTATGCCGTGCGCGCCGACGATCTCGGCCGGATCCCGGTCGAATTGCGGATCGTCGCCGAAGTGCCGGCCGGGGCCGGGTTCGGCGGCCATGTCGGCCCCGGCGAGGCGGCGCGCATCTTTACCGGGGCGCCGATGCCGGCCGGCACCGACACGGTCGTCATCCAGGAAGACACCGAGCGCGCTGGGCGACCGCGTGCGGGTGCTCGAAGGCGCGCCGCGCGGCCGCTATGTGCGCCGCGAGGGCCTCGATTTCGCCGAGGGCGACGCGCTGCTGCAGTGCCGGCCGGCGGCTGACCGCGCGCGACATCGGCCTGCTGGCGGCGATGAACCGGCCGTGGCTTTTTGTCCATCGCCGGCCGCGCATCGGCATCCTGTCGACCGGCGACGAGATCGTCATGCCGGGCGATCCGATCGGGCCGCATCAGATCGTCAGCTCGAACAGCCTGGCGCTTCGCCGCGATCGTCGCCGCTTGCGGCGGGGTCGCGGTATCGGTCGGCAACGCGCCGGACGACCCCGAGGCATTGCGCCGCATCGCCGCCGCAACCAGCGGCGTCGACCTCCTGGTCACGACCGGCGGGGCTTCGGTCGGCGAGCACGATCTGGTGCGCGAGGCGCTGGCCGAGGACGGGTTCGATCTCGATTTCTGGCAGATCGCGATGCGGCCCGGGAAAGCCGTTGATGGTCGGCCGCTATCGCGGCACGCCGATGCTCGGGCTGCCCGGCAACCCGGTATCGACCTTTGTCTGTGCGATGCTGTTCCTCGTGCCGGCGATCGAGCGGTTGAGCGGCCTTGCCGCGCCGGCGGAACCGCATCGCGACCGCGCGGCTCGGCGCAGCCCGTCGCGGCAAATGACCGGCGCCAGGATTATCTGCGCGCCCGGCTCGCCCGCGCCGCCGACGGCATCGAGGAGGTGTTGCGTTCGAGGTCCAGGACAGCTCGATGATGCGGCTGTTCTCCGCCGCCGACTGCCTGATCCTGCGCCCGCCGCATGCCCCCGCCGCCGCCGCCGGGCAGCATCGTGCCGATCCTCCGCTTCCCGACGGGAGCATTGCCGATCTGAACCGGCTGGCACCAGCGCTCAAATTTGATCCCTTCGCGGCTACTTGACGCAGTCGCGCGAACCAAAGTAGAACGAGCTCAGCGTTTAGGATTCGTTCCGCACTGCCCAAGTGGGGGTTCCATGCTGACCGCAAAGCAGCGCGAATTGCTGCTGTTCATTAACCAGCGGCTGACCGCAACCGGGGTGTCGCCGTCGTTTGACGAGATGAAGGATGCGCTGCGCCTCAAATCCAAATCGGGGATTCACCGGCTCGTCAGCGGGCTCGAAGAGCGCGGGTTTATTCGCCGTCTGCCGCATCGGGCGCGGGCATTGGAGGTGATCAAATTGCCCGAGGAGAGCGCCGCCGGCGGTGGCAGGCGACCGCGGCGGTTCTCGCCGACCGTGATTCGCGGCGATTTCAAGGCTTCCCTGCCCGGGCGCTCCGGTCGCCCCCGATGTCGAGGCGGTCGATCTGCCGCTCTACGGCCGAATTGCCGCCGGCACCCCGATCGAGGCGTTGCGCGACCAGAGTGCGACGGTCGGCGTGCCGGCGAGCCTGCTCGGCCGCGGCGGCGAGCATTATGCGCTGGAGGTTGCCGGCGACAGCATGATCGAGGCCGGCATCCTCGATGGCGACACCGTCATCATCGAGCGCGGCGATACCGCCGAAAACGGCGCCGTTGTCGTGGCCCTGTCGACAACGAAGAGGTCACCCTGAAGCGGCTGCGCCGGCGCGGCGCCTCGATCGCACTCGAACCGGCCAACAAAGCCTATGAAACCCGGATCTTCGGCCCCGATCGGGTCAAGGTCCAGGGCCGCCTCGTCGGCCTGCTGCGCCGCTATTGACGATTGCTGCCGCTCGGTTCGGAGCCTTGGCAGCAGGCTCGCCTCCCCTCGCCCGCCTCGCCGCCGAGACCGGCCGTTTGCCATGGGTTATCGCGACCTCTGAGCCCTGGTTACCGACGGTTGACCGGTATCAGAGACACGTCTTGACGTTGTGAATATGGCCATCCGAGCGCCGTCGAGGAATTCGTTACGATACCCGATAGAAACCGTCCGCACGCCGGAGAAGGCTGCAGCGGAGTAGAAATGGTTCGCAAGAACGAGAACCTTGCGATCCGGCGATCACGATCGCACATTTGCAGATCGCTTGGCATATGGCCCCGATCACATGCCTGACACATTAGACGCTTCGCAGTACGAGTTCCCTTTAGCCGCGCTGATCGACGCAACCGAATGGACGGAGGCGGCGAGCGGATGGGCCAAACTCCGTTCCGCGCAGGAAAGAGCACTTGAAGCCTTAGAAGGTCGCCGCAAGGAACTTGACGACCTCTATCAGCGAGCGATCGCGCCGGATAGCGAATGGCAAGAAATCGCTCAAGTTGCCTCAATGGTTGGGGAATGGGGGCGCGCTGCGGCAGAAAAGCTTCGTCCTCAAATTGATGCGCTTGAGCTAAAGCTCACTGCTCCGACTGGCGGCATGTCGCCGGAGCTTCGGCAAGCGCGCAGAGAGAGCATAGAAATCGCCAAAGCCTGGCTGACACTCTATCGCGAACTTCAGGAGGTGCTGCTAAAACTGGCCGCGTAGCGTCGGCCCGCCAATGCCGTGTTGCGGTCCCGGGCGGTTGGGGGCGAGATTGACCACGGGGAATTAACTCGCGATATTATCTCTCGCTTCCCCATGATTATCTCAGCACTTGCCAAATGATCCTCAATGGCTGTCCATGGAGACAGTCATCGAGATCAATCGAGCTGTCGTAGCTATCACCGGAGAGCCGCATTTCTGCGACGGTCCCGGTTGTTTGGACAGCTTCCGGGGAGAATAAGCTAAGGCTGGTAGCCGGCTGATGGTTTCACCTTTTCCCGGAATCAAATTCATAGCTTGCTGCTGTGGCGCTGTGAAGCTTGTGGGCAGCCGCCGACCTGTGGGCAAGGTGGGGAAAACGCATGGCGTTTTCCCCGGCTTGTCCATAGGGGACCGCGCTGGCGCGGTCAGGCGGGGATCGGCGCAGCCGACTGTCCACAAATTCACAGCACCTCCTCGGCATGGCGTCAGGCGGCCCGTGCCGTCGCCGTCGATTGGCCGAAGTAAGCCTCGTCCGGTGTTCGCCAGCCGAGCGCCTGATGCGGGCGCCGTAGATTATACCAGTCGAAGAACTCGCCGAGACTGCGCTTCTGTTCGATACCGTTGGCCGCCGGGCGCAGGTAGACCCATTCGTGCTTCACCGTCCACCACAAGCGCTCGACGAAGATGTTGTCGTGGCAACGCCCGCGTCCATCCATGCTGATCTCGATCCCATGATCCCGCAGCATCCGGGTGAACTCTTCGCTGGTGAATTGCGCGCCTTGATCGGTATTGAAGATGCCGGGCTTGCCGAACCGGACGAGAGCCTCGCTCAGGGCCTCGACGCAGAACCCCGCCGTCAGCGTGTTCGACAGCCGCCACGACAGCACCCGCCGGGTCGCCCAATCGATGATCGCGACCAGGTACAAAAACCCCTGACGCATCGGAATGTACGTGATGTCAGCCGCCCACACCTGGTTCGGCTGGTCGATCGTCTTGCCGCGCAGCAGGTAGGGGTAGACCTTGTGCTCGGGATGCCGCTTGCTGGTGTTCCGCTTCGGCCTGACCGCCCACAGCCCGAGCTTGCGCATCAGCCGCCGGACGCGCCGGCGGCCCACCGAAATCCCCTCCCGCAACAGCGCCACCTGCAGCCGCCGGCTGCCGTAGACCGGATGCTCGGTGAAAATCCGGTCGAGCCGCTTCAGAAGATCGAGCTCCTCCGCCGACGCCGGCCGAGGCCGGTAATAGAAGCTGCTGCGCGCAATGCCGAGCAGCCTGCATTGCCGGCTTACGGACAGCCCCGCGTTCGGCGTAATCATCGCCCGCCTCTCAGCAGTCGGGAGATGGCGGGCTGCCCGGCAAGAAAATCGCGTTCGACCTGCAACTGGCCGATCTTGCGGTGCAGATCGTCGATCATCTTCTGCGCATCCTCGCCCGCCGGCGCCTTGCTGCCGCGCGCAAACAACTCGCTCGCACGCTTCATCAGCTCCTGCTTCCAGGTGCTGATCATCGTCGGATGAACCCCAAACTCCGACGACAGCTCCGCCAGGGTCTTCTCCCCCGATAGCGCCGCCATCGCAACCCGCGCCTTGAATTCCGCGCTGTGCTGTTTCCTCTTTACACCCACCTCTCACGCCTTTTGGACCGGTCAGCCCTTAGCTTATCCCGCTGTCCAAAAAACCGGAGCCGCCGCACTCTTCTCTGGCTACAAGTTACCGCGAGAGCGGTTTAGTCCATCGGGTGGTTTTCCGTCATTCCCGATTAGCCCGGTCGGTAGCGCCCATGCGTTACAAGCGGTCATTTTTGCCCGACGCCGCGACACCCGACTCTGAGCCTATCGGCGCTGCCGCCGTTAGCTCAAAGGGCAGAAGTCTACCGTCGGTGATCAGGGGCCACCCCTTCTCGGAGGCGAGGATTCCGCGTAGTCGTAGTGGCGCCGCCGCAGGGTCGGCAAAGCCTATGCGCCGGATCAGCTTCCGTCGACGCCCAAGTCCGAGCCGCAGATGGAGCCCCGGGACGGAGACGCGCGCAGCGGCGCCGTTAGCCGTTTGCCTGTACCTGCCGTGTGAATTGGTTCACTAGGCCGGACGCGGCGCCGTGGCCCCGACCACAGGGAGTTCGGCCTGCGCCTCATGTTCGCGCGCATAGGCGCGGCGCGCGGCGAGGAAAGACAGCGCCGCGAGGACGCAGCCCAGCGGGGTCAAAGTGAGCGCCATTTCCAATCCGACCGCATCCGACAACGCGCCGGCGATGAACGGTCCCGCGGCCAACCCGAACAAGTTCTGGAACAGCGACAGTACCGATGCCCCAGTCGCTCGCACACCAGGATGGATGACGCCGATCACGATCGCCGCAGCGGGACCGACGGTGCACGTCGCGACGAACCCTCCCAATACGATCAAGCCGAACTGGCCGCCCCGGCTCAATTCGAGACCCCAGCACCTGCCGCCAAAGGCGAGAACGAGAACAACCGCCGTCAGAACGCAGAGCAACGCGACAGCGATGAATTTGCCCGCGGGGCGACGGAAGCCGGCTCGGTCGGCAACGGCTCCCAATACGACGCTGCCCACCGCTCCGGCGAGCACGACCAGGGCGGCCTCAATGCCGGCTTTGTCTGGCGGCAGCTGCTGGGTGCGATTGAGGTAGCTCGGCAGCCATGCCCAAAGCGCCGAGAGTGAGATCAGCTGCGCCGCGCCCCCGACGCAAACCCATCGGACGGTCCGGGAGCGCAAGATCGACCCGATCGTCTCTCCCTGGCTCGCTTTGGCGACCAGACCGGCCGCACGCTAGTTGGCAGCATCGGCGGCTTCGACGGTCTTGTAGTCCCGCACAAACAAGTAGAGCAGCGCGAGGACGAGGCCGGGGACGCCGACGAGCCCGAAGCCCGCGTGCCAGCCAAAGAGCGAGGCGATTACACCGCCGAGGATGACGCCGAGCACCGAGCCGACGGAAGCCGACGCAAAGAACCCGCCCAGTATCCGGCCGCGTATGCGCTGCGGGAAATGCGTCGCGACCATCGCTGCCCCGACCGAGCCGTACCCGGCCTCGCCCAGACCGACAAATGCGCGGGCGACCAGCAGATGGACATAGCCCTGGCTGAACATGCACGCGATCGTCGCGATGCTCCACGTCATCGCCATCACTGTGATGCTCTTGACGCGGCTGAAGCGATCCGCGATCCAAGCGACCGGGATCCCGAATATCGCGACGGTCACCGAGACGACTGATACGAGCGCGCCGAGTTGCGAATCCGTGAGCAGCCAATCGCTTTTCAGAAACGGAAACATCGAGGCGACAATCTGCCGGTCGATGTAATCGAAGAGCATCAAGCCGACCGTCATCGAATACGCGAACCAGGCCGGACCGCGTCCGTAGAGATAGCTGTTCGATCGGCCGCCGCTCGGAATTGCTGTTTGCGGGTGCATTGGTCTCTCCGATGATCTTGACGCGGGATCAGGGCACGAGGACAGTCGCGCCCGTCGTCTTGCGTCCTTCGAGCAGACGATGGGCTTCGGCCGCCTCTTCCAGTGGAAGGGTCGTGCTCGGCTCACTGCTGATTTTGCCCGCCAGCACTAGGTCAAACAGTTCCTCGGCCATTTCCAGCATATGCGAGCGCGGCGTGGCGTAGTGGGCCATCGCCGGCCGGGTCAGCCACAGCGAGCCTTTGACCGCCAGCTGCATGGCGTCGATGACCACCGGGCCCGACGAGGTGCCGTTGCTGACCAGCACGCCGCGCGGCTGCAGGCTGTCGAGCGAGGCCTGCAACGTATCCTTGCCGACCGAATCATAAACCACCGGGACCCCCTTCCCCTCGGTTATCTCACGCACCCGGGTCGCGATGCCCTCGCGCGAGGTGACGATCGTATGGGCGCACCCGTTCGCTCGAGCGATCTGCGCCTTCTCCTCGGTGCTGACGGCGCCGATCATCGTGACGCCGAGCGCGCGCGCCCACTGGCAGGCGATCAGCCCGACACCGCCCGCGGCGGCGTGGAAGAGAATAGTCTCCCCGCCGTGCAGCGGATGGACCTGGCGGAAAAGGTATTGCGCCGTCATGCCCTTCATCATCAGCGTTGATGCGCTGCGGTCGGAGATCCCGTCGGGCAGCGGGATCAGCACGTCCGCCGGCATCACGCGCACGTCCGAATAGGCGCCCTGCGGGCCGAGGAGATAGCCAACGCGGTCGCCGGCGCGGACCTCGGTCACCCCGGGGCCGACAGCCTCGACAACGCCGACCGCGTCCGAACCGAGCCCGCTCGGCAGCGGCAAGGGATAGGCCCCAGTGCGGAAGTAGATGTCGATGAAGTTGACGGCGACATAGCGGTGCCTGACCCGAGCCTCTCCTGGGCCGGGCTCGCCAACCGCAACAGTCTCGAGCCGCAGGACTTCGGGTCCGCCGGTCTTGGAAAAGCAAATCGCGCGCGCCATGATTAGTTCTCCTGGCGGTCAGCCGGTCACGCCGCCTGCCGGCGCACGAGCCTGTCGCTATGCGGTGCGCGGTTCGGCGCGAAGCCGTTCTCGGCGAGCGTCTCCTCGACGCTGTCGTAAAACACGCCGATCCTGCAGATTTGGCGCGCCTCCTTGCCGCCCGCGACTTCGCGGCCAAACTCACGCGAGATGCGCACGAGCTGCTCGATCTGCCGGACCGTGCTGATCTTGCTCTTGCGGTCCTGCGTCCAGAGATTGTCCTCGATGCCGCAGCGGACGTGCAGCCCCATTGCGATCGCCATCATGTTGATCGGCAGCACATTGCGCATCGAGCTTTCAAGCGTCAGTACCGCACCGTCCGGAGTGGCCCGCACAAAATTGGCGAGATTGTAGATGTTGGGCGCATCCATGCCGCCACCGATCGCGACCCAGTTCATGACCAGCGGGCCCTTGTAGACGCCGCGCTGCATCATACGTTCGACGGTCTCGAAGCTGTTGATATTGTAGAACTGGAATGCGCTCTGAATGCCCGCCGCGGTCAGTCGCTGGACATGCTCCTCGACCCAACCCGGTCCGGCCGAGACGACCATCTCGCGGTAGGCAGCGTAGGTCCCCGGCTCGGCGAGCGAGGTTCCGGCGATGTCGGCGAGCTCCATCTGCTCGATGATGTTCATCTGAACCGTATTGACCGTCACCGTGACCTGGTCCGGCTTTGGTGTCAGCTCGGCAAGCATGTGCCGCGTGTCGTCCGACAGCCACTTCGCCGCCTCGCCCTCGCTTTCAGGCGCGAATGAGATCGACCCGCCGACATGCAGCACCATGTCGGGCACCGCAACCCGCAACCGGGCCAAAAGCTCATTGAATTTGGACAGGCGCTTGGAGCCTTTGCCGTCAGCCTCGCGGACATGGACATGCAGCACCGTGGCGCCGGCGTTGTAGCAATCGACCGCCTTCTGCACCTGCTCGTCGATGCTGACCGCGATGTCCTCGGGAAAGTCCGAGGGGAGCCATTCGGGACCGTAAGGCGCTGCGGTGATGATCAGCTTCTCCTGGTTCTCCGGAATGAGCGCGCCATCAAGGAAGTTCATGATCGGCTCCTTTCGTCAGATACGGTTGAAAAAGAGGGAAATTTGGGCCGGCGCGGTAATCCCCGGTTCAGAAGGGCGTGTCGCCCTTGATCCCGGCGCGCTCCATCTTGCGATGGCAGGGCGGGTAATCCATGACCGCGTAGTGCTGGGTGCAACGATTGTCCCAGAACGCCACGCTGTTTGGTTGCCAGCGCCAGCGCACCTGGTATTCCGGGATCTGCGCCTGGCTGATCAGGTATTGCAGCAGCTGCGCGGCGCCCGGCGCGAAGTCCTGCCCATAGCGCACGTTGGCGGGCGTGTGGAAGTTGGTGAAATGGGTGGTGAACCCGTTGACGAACAGAATTTTCTCTCCGGTCTCGGGATGGGTGCGCACGATCGGATGCTCGGTATCGGGAAACTGCGCCTTGAGCGCGAGGCGCTTCTCGACCGGCATGGCGGCGCCGAACGTCGCCTCGATGCTGTGGCGGGCGCGCAGGCCAGCGATCTGGCGCTTAATGTGCTCGGGTAGCCGCTCGTAGGCCAGCGCCATATTGGCCCACATTGTGTCGCCGCCGACGGGCGGGCATTCGACGCAACGCAGAACGCAGCCGAATGGCGGCTGCTCGCGCCACGTCGCATCGGTATGCCAGGCGTTCTCGTACCGATCGTTGGGTACCTCGGGCGATTGGTAGATGCGCACGAGGCCGGGATGATCGGGGTCGCTGCCGGCGACAGGATGATCCTCGAGCTCGCCAAAATGCCGGGCGAAGGCGACATGCTCGGCGCGGGTGATGTCCTGGTCGCGGAAAAAAGAGCACCTTGTATTGCCGCAGCAGCGATCTGATCTCGGCCATCAGGCCGGGATCCCGCGCGGCGGCACCGAGGTTCACATTCCTCACTTCAGCGCCGATAGAGCAGCTGAGCGGCTCGACCTTTGGACTGTTGTTCGTCGCTGTGGCCGTGGTGGTGCTCGACATTGGCGAAATCCTCCCTCGAAGCGGTCTTCGCGGGTGTTGCGCGGTCTCCGGGAGCCCCGGAACAGCGCGTCACTGCGACAGGTCCGAATGTATTCGATGAGAGACGCCCGCGATTGACCATCCGGGACACCGGGCTTAACATTTCGGGACATCTTCGCGGCCTGCCATGCCTCGTCTCGTCCGCAGCGCGGTTCTCAACGGTTACGTCGAGGTCGCTCAATCGGTCGGCCTCGACCCCTACCGTATGATTGCGGCCCGCGGCCTTCGGCCCGCATGCCTGACTGATCCGGAGCTCAAGATCCCGCTGACGGCAGTCGCGGGTCTGCTGGAGGATTTCGGCAGCCCGATCCGGGCGACCCGACTTCGGCATCAAGCTGGCCGAGCGGCGCAGCCTGTCCAACCTCGGGGTCCTCGCTTTGCTGGTTCGGGAGCAGCCGACGATCCGCAAGGCGCTCGAAGCTCTGGCCAATTACATGCATTTGCACAGCGACGGGCTGCGGTTGACCCTCGAGGAGGACGAGGGGTTGCTGACCGTCGGCCTTGCCGTTGAATCAGGGCGCCCAGTGCCTATCCGTCAGGGTGTCGAACTGGCGCTGGGTTTCATTCACAGAAGCCTGCACCAGTTGCTCGGCAGGAGATGGCGGCCGCAGTCGATCAGCTTCACGCACGCCGCGCCCACCCGGATGGATGCGCATCGGCGGTTCTTCGGAACGAATGTCGAGTTTGGTCGGGAATGCAACGCTATCGTCTGTTTCGCGTGCGATCTCGACGCAGCCGTGCCCACCTCGGATCCGGCAATAGCGCGCCAGATCCAACGGTATCTCGATGTTGTGGCGCCCCGCCGCAATGCCACGATGCGGGACAATGCGCGCGAATGCATCTATCTGACCCTGCCTTCCGGCCTGTGCTCAGCCGATCGCGTGGCTCAGCATCTGGGCGTCGACCGCCGCACGCTGCATCGTCATCTCGCACGAGAGGGTGAAACCTTCTCGTCTCTGCTCGATGCGGTCCGGGCCGAACTGGCGACCCGCTATATCGGCGACCGCGACCGCCCCCTCGCGTCGGTCGCAGAATTGCTCGGCTTTTCAGCCTTGAGCGCATTCTCGCGATGGTTTCGCGGCCGGTTCGGTTGCAGTGTCTCGCAGTGGCGAGAGCCTGCGGGCACCACCGCCACCTAGTGCACCGATTCACATGGCAGTGGTCCCTTTAAGAGACCTTGCCGGCGGGCGCGGGCACCGGCTGACTTGGGTAGAGTCGGGATGTGGCGCGGTGGCGTTCGGTCGACCATGTCGGTTGCCGCCCCTTTCGTCTGGCGGTGCCTTAGTGGGTCGGCCATAACTCCGTTTCCACACCCCGCTCATCGAACGCAGCAGGCGGATTTCCCGCACTGCGCTCTCGGACAAGACCTCACGCCTTCACCCACGACGGGCCGCGGCCGAGCCGGGTCAGACGTACGAGCCCGAAGTACCCGTAGAGGTGCGAGAGTGGATAGCTCCCGCGCTTGCGTCGCCTGCCCTTGTGCTTGAACCGCAACCACCGGCGCAACCGCACAGCCACGTATGTGTCGAGCGCGCGATACGCCTTGCTGGTGGAGCCGACGCTGAAGTAATTGGCCCACCCGCGGAGCACGCGGTTCAACTTGTCTACGAGCTCTGTGGTCTCTTGCCAGGTACGCGCGCGGACGGTCAGCGCGTGGACGGTTTCGACCATGCGCTGGATGCTCTTCTTTGACGGTCGCAGAGCCAAGCGGGCCTGGCCCGTCGTTCGAGAGTACATTCGTCCGAACGTAAATCCCAAGAAGTCGAACTCGCCTTCCGGGACCTTGCAGATCTGTGTCTTGTCCTCGTTCACTGTCAGCTTTAGCTTACCCGTAATTTCGCGCAGGCGGTGCAGCGCCGCGCCGGCGTTGCCCCTCCGGCACAGGATCACGAGGTCGTCGGCATAGGTGACCAGGCGAGTGCCGAGGCTTCGCTCAAGGCCGAGCTTCTTCCACCCCAACACAAACCGGCGCATGTAGAGGTTCGCCAGCAGTGGTGAGAGGGGTGAGCCCTGCGGAATGCCGCGCCGGTTGTCGCGCGCCTCGGTCGTGCGTGTCTTGCGGCCTCGGTCGTCGGTTTCTTCAACGGGGCAGTCCAGCCACATCTTGATCAGATGCAGCACGCGCCGATCGACGATACGGCGCGCCACCGACTTTAGAAGGTCGGAATGCGGAATGCTCCCGAAGTAGTCCGCGAGGTCGGCGTCCACGACTTCCGGATAGCCACGAAACAGCAGCTCCTCCACCGCTACCGCGGCCTGCTGGGCGTTGCGCCCGGCGCGGTAGGCGTAGATTTCTGGTGGAAGGTCGGCGTCGAAGATCGGCTCCAGCACCAGCATCGCTGCTGTCATGCAGACCCGATCCCGCACGGTCGAGATGCCCAGCGGCCTGAGTTTGCCGTTGGCCTTCGGGATCAACACGCGTCTGATCGGCTCCGGCCGGTAGGTCTCCTGCCTGAGCGCAAGCGCCAGTTCGGCCAGCCACCGCTCCATCCCATACGCCTCGATATCCGCAAAATCCTGGCCATCCACACCCGGTGCACCCTTGTTTGAGCGGCACTGGGCATAGGCGTGCGCCAAGATGTCGTCGCGGCAGATCTTGTCGTACAGCGCGTAGAAGCGATAACCGGCTTCTGCCTTCGCTTTTGCGTGTAACGCCATCTGCAGCTTTTGAACACGTTTCGGAGTTGATAGGTTGCCCAATCTCCCGGTCCCTCGCCACTTGTTGCGTCCGTCTTGAACTAAGGCCCCTTCCCTCCACCGGCATTACCCGGCTTCAGCGGTACTACGAGCCTCTCCGCCACCCCAGAGCGCCCGGCCTGTCCCTCACGGGCGTCCGGTTGATCATCCCTGATCACGCAATGGGGCTTCCCGTGTTGCGTACGCTTTCCTTGTGCACATGCTGCCGCCACTACCCCGGTGCAGCGGCTGGGCGTAGTCTTCGCTCGTGTCACCCAACCGTGTCAGCCTTCCCCAATTCCACTTTCGGGTCGGCCTGCACATCGTCCTTTTCGAGGCTTGCTCAGCGTTCACTTGCGTTGCGGCCTGCACACTCGCACGGTTACCGTATGTCGTAACCGCTATCCGAAGGCTTCAGACACTTCGTCTCCTCCATGTCTGCTCCGGTCGCTTCCGGCTGGAGCGGTCGCCGGGTGGGGCTTGCACCCACTGGAAAAGCGCCGCCTTGTCACGGCGCACGTGGTGAGCCGACCTTCGCCGAACCCACGGCGAACGGGGAGGTTGCGCCGATTTCGGACACTTGCGAGGCCACGATGGAACCGCCGGTCCCGACCCAGAGCAGATCTGCGACCAATGTCGATGCCTGCTCTTTTAATCGAGCGTTACACGATAGCACCAAGTCGCAATCACAGCGACGACCAGCGTGAAGGCAGCGATCGGCCACAGCTCGGGAGCGATCTCGGCCAAGCCGTTGCCCTTTAGCAACACGCCTCGCACGATCCGCAGCGCATGGGTGATGGGAAACAGCTCGCCAAGCCCATTGCGCCCAGACCGGCATCCCCTTGAACGGGAACATGAAACCGGACAGAAGGAAAGACGGAAGCAGGGTGAACTGCGCCATCTGTACTGCCTGCATCTGATTCCGCGCGACCGTCGAGAAGGTCACCCCAAGTGCGAGGTTGCTGGCGATGAAAAGCCCGAGCGCCAATGTCAGCAGCGGAATGGAACCGCGGATCGGCAGGCCGAACACCGCCACCGCCATCGCCATGATGAGGAAGACCTGGACGTAGCCGATCGCGATATACGGTATGACCTTGGCGAGCATAACCTCGATCGGCCGAACCGGCATCGCCAGCAGGTTCTCCATCGTGCCGCGCTCGGTTTCGCGGGTGATCGACAAGGTCGTGACGAACAAGGTCGAGAAGATCAGCACGACGCAGATCAGTCCAGGCACGATATTCAGCACCGTGAGCTGTTCGGGGTTGTAACGGGCGTGCACCTCGAACTGAAACGGCGGCCGGCGCGGCATGGACCGGATCTCCTGCGGCAGTCCCGGTCGAGAGCGGCTCGTCAGCGCGGCGAGCGCGGCTGCGGCGTTGCCGATCGCTGACGGATCGGTTGCATCGGCATCCATCAGAACCCCCGGCTTTTCGCCACGGTCGACCGACCGGTCGAAATTGGGCGGGATGTTCACGACAAAAAGCAACTCGCCATCGGCGAGACCACGTTCGGCCTCCGCCTCGGACGCCAGCGGCCTGATGTCGTAATAGCCGGTGTTCTGCAGTGCCGCGACGAGTGTCCGCTCGTATTTGGAATGGTCGACCGCGAGCAGCCCGGTAGGCAGGTGCTTGGGGTCGGTGTTAATCGCGTAGCCGAACAGAAAGAGCTGCATCACCGGCAGGGCGATGATCATGCGCAGCGTGAACGGGTCTCGTCGGACCTGTATCCATTCCTTGCGCAGGACAGCCAGGAAGCGTCTGAAGGAAAAGCCGATCACGCAGCGTCCTTGGCCGGCTGGCTCACCGGCTTGCTCAGCAGATGGATGAACACATCTTCGAGCCCTGGAGCGACTTCGTGCCAGTCCAGCGCGCCGCCGCCATCGGGCGATTTGGTTGCCTGCTCCAATGCGGCACGGTCCATGCCGGCGGCGTGGAGCGTCGATCCGAACACTGCCGCGGCTTCCACGCCCGGCATTTCGCGCAGCTTTCGGGCGGCGAGATCGAGGCCTGCGCCTGTCGCCTCAAAGGTCACCAATCCGCTGCCCTTCGCCACCTCGTCCGGCGTGCCTTGCACCACGATCTTCCCGTCGGAGAGATAGACGATGCGCCCGCAGCGCTCGGCCTCGTCCATGTAATGCGTCGATACGAGAACGGTGAGCCCGTCGCCCGCCATGTCGTGGATGAGGTCCCAGAACTCGCGGCGCGCCTTGGCGTCGACGCCCGCCGTGGGCTCGTCGAGCAGCAGCAGCTTCGGCTTGTGCAGGACGCAGGCGGCGAGCGCCAGCCGTTGCTTCCAGCCCCCTGACAACTCGCCGGCCAACTGGTCGGCCCGGTCCGCGAGACCCATCCGGTCGATGATCGCCTTCACGGCCTCGCGACGGTTGCCGAGCTCGTAGACGGCGGCGACGAAATCCAGGTTCTCGGTGACCGTGAGGTCCTCGTAGAAGCTGAATCGCTGCGTCATATAGCCGATCTGCAGGCGGATCCGCGGCGCGTCGCGGATGATGTCGAGCCCGAGGCAGGTGCCGCCGCCGCCATCCGGCTTAACCAGTCCGCACAGCATCCGGATCGTGGTCGTCTTGCCGCTGCCGTTGGCGCCGAGAAAGCCGCAGATCTCGCCCGCCGTCACGGCGAGCGTGAGGCCGTCGACGACCTTGCGTGCCCCGTAACTCTTGTGGAGATCGTGGACGTCGATCACCAGTTCGGCGGTCATGGCGTGCGGACCCCCAACGGCGTGTGCGCTTCGTTGCGGGCGCACTTCCATCGGCTCACCCGGATTGAGCCTAGCTGCCTGGTCCGGCGGTGGTCGGGCTTCGACCAGGAACACCAGCTTGGCCTTGCTCGACTCGCTATAAATCAGCGGCGGCGTGTATTCGGCCTGCGGCGAGATGAACGAGATCGTCGCGGATAAGTTCGGCAGGGCAGCCGTCACAGGCAAGTGCGACTGGATCGCCGCGATGGACCATCGAAAGCGCCGCTTCCGGGAACAAAGAAACGCACGAAGATATTGCCGGGCGGCAGCAGCGATACGACTGGCGCGCCCGCCGCCATGGTTTCGCCCGAGCGGGCGAGAACGTCGGCGACGCGCCCGCCAGCCGGCGCTGCAACGCGCCGTTGCCCGAGCCGCCACTCGGCCATGTCGAGCGCGGCGCGCGAGGCCGCGACCGCTTTGCGTTGCGCCTGGATCTCTTCGTCCCGACCAATGGGTCCGCGCGACTGCACGAGCGCCGCTCGCAACGCGTCGACCTTTGCCTGGGCCGACAGGTAGTCAGCCCGAAGCTGATCGACGCTCTGCTTCGTGACATCTCCCTTGGGAAGCAGCGCCTCGCCTCTGCCCAGGTCGGCGGCAGTGCGAACTTGGGTTGCGCCGGCATCCGCCAGGTTACCCTCGGCCTGCTCGATTTCGGTCGGCTTGCTGCCCGCTTGAAGATTGGCCAGCTGATTCTCGGCCTGCGCGAGGATCTGAACGGCCTGATCGCGCGCCGCCTGGTCATTCGCCTCGTCCTGGCTAAACAACGGAGTGCCAATCGCGACCTCGTCGCCGCGCGCCACGAAGACCGCCGTCAGCAGCCCCTGCTGGGTCGGACCGATCATGACGAAATCGGCTTCCGCGTAGCCCTGCCAAACGATGGCGGGCAGCGGACGCTCGGACCACCACCAAATGCCGCCGCCGGCCGCGAGGAGCAGCACCAGCGCGACTGCCAGCCATACGCGTCCGGTCACATCGAGCAGTCCTTCGGAGAAAATCCCCTCTGCCAATCTGCGCCCCGAACCGGGGTGCGCGTCTCCCTTGTAGCTAAAGGTGTAGCGATCGCGGGAGCCTCGGAAATTACCTAGCTAACCGGTCCCAACCGCGACGACCAGGATCGCTGCTGTGATTTCGAGGCGGCGTAAATGGTTACACATAGAGTTTATCACGCGATCCGTTGGCGGTCCGAGTGCGCGAGCCGCGTCGCGCACCGCGGAGTTGTGGCACCCGGCCAGTAGACTAGCGCTCGAGATCACGGAACCGCCGCCGCCACGCCGAACAGCCACGGATGAGCCAGCAACATCACGATCCAGGCAACCACCGCAATGGCCGGCATCTGCCAACCGAGCTCGCCGGCCACGAATTGGTTACGCCCTTGCGCGATGGCGACGAATGGCACGATCGATGTCGCCCCCGACACCGCCTGCCAGGTCTCCATGTCGCAGCGCGCCAGTTTGGCGTCGATCGACGGCATACCAGCCAGCGCGGTCACGAGGAAAGCCCCAAAGAAGACGATCGCCGCGGCATCACCATTGCCAATGATGTGCACGGTCGCCCAGATCGCGAACGACCACAGCATCGGATGTCGTGTCACCCTGATGACGCCGCGGGGCGATTGAGCGCCGGCATCGCTCGAGCCGATCATCGTGGGGTTCGGCCCGCTGACCGAGGCGACAAACAAGACGAACGCCGGGAGCATGGCGAGAACCAGCAACCAACGCAGCCAATCGGGCGCAACCCACAGCAAAGTGTTCGGCGCCGCGTGCCATGCCCGCACAAGAAACACCAGCGCCGCGATCGACAGCAGTGAAAAGACGCCACGGAAGGGCCCTCCGCCGATACGCTGCACCACCGCATCACGCAACCTTGTTCCGGCGAGGCCGAGATGAATAGCGATCCATACCAGGGCGGCGATCATCAGAAGAGGCATGACGTGATCATACACCAATCCGTTGCATGACCGCCTCGGAGTGTCTCGCGACCCCCGTCGTCCACGCCGAGACCAAGCAGATGGTGAAGGCGCTGAAAGCAGCGCGGCGCTTCAGTGACCTATGCGCCATCTCTGACGAAGTAGCCTGATATAAGACTGCCGGGCAACGATCGCGTGTGCTTTGATGTGCATCAACCGCATACCGATTGGCTGTGGGCAGGCAGGGGCCGCCATGAAACGAGTGAAGCGTATGGCAGCGCTCGCAGCTGCTCTGGTCGTGACGTCCGCCGGCGTACGCGCACAGGAGAGCGATGTGGCGGCCGGGCATGCCTTCGCACGCAACGCATGCCAACCTTGCCATGCTGTCGAGGCCGAGCAGCGCACGCCAAGGAGGATCGTGATCGGGCCGGCGTTTCGCGATGTTGCAAACACCTCGGGAATGACGGCAACCGCTATCCGCGTCTTCCTAAGGACCTCGCGTCTGATGGCAAGGGTGCTACGGGTCGGCGCTGACTTTGCCAGCTCGACGACCAAGATCAAAAACCGGTGGCGCCTGGTCCCGGGCATTCCGGGCTAGTTCGCCGCAGCCAAGGTCTGGTATCGACCTATCCTCCCTGCCACTGGCAGAGGTCTGCTGTGGGGCAAGAAGACCAGTTCACACTCTCAAGCGTGAACGGCCGTTGTGGGTCGATACCGTTGAAGAAGTCTGGTTTGAAGTAATCGCGGCGGGGGGGATCGAGGGTGGCGGCCTCGCCGGTGAGCGCCGCGTCGGCTCAGGTCGCGGCGATCGGCGACGGCATCGGGATCAGCCTGGCGAGCTTGCGGAGGTTTTGGGCGGTAGCAGCGAGGTGGAATTCGTCACGGGCGCCATTCGGCCCGCGTAATCGGAGCCGATCCAGTTTCAGAATGCGTTTGAGGTGGGCGAACAGCATCTCGCCCTTTTTTCGCTGGCAACGCGAGGCCTGGAAGGCCTTGGTTTTTGCAATGTCGCGGGCCAGGTCATGCGCCCCCTCGTAGATTGATCGGGGCACGTTGCGGGCTGGAGTGTTCGGGCAGCAGCGCGGTTTGAAGGGGCACGCGTCGCAGTCATGCTTGCTGGCACGATAGCGAACCGCGTTGTTCTTGATCGGGCCGCTTCGCGGCACCGTGAACGGTCGGCGATAGCGCCGGAGGGTCTTTGCGGCCGGACAGCGGTAGGTGTCACTGGCCTGATCGTAGCTGAAATCATCGCGCGAGAAGGTGCCGTCGCTGCGCTGCGATTTGTCGTAAACCGGGGTGTGCGGCTCGATCCTGTAGGCGCAACGTGCAAATGTCAGTGCCGTCCAATTTAGAAATGTCAGTCTCTCCGGCTTTTTGGGCTGTGGGGGGCGGCATCGATGACGGTGCTGAGCGTGAGCGATGGCGAGCTGCGGCGTTTCGAGGTGTTACGGGACGTCGATCGAGGTGGTCTGCCGGTCCGCGATGCGCCGCAGTCCACCGCGCCGCCGGGTCAGCCGGGGCAATGAACTTCGGCGTCACCTCGCTCGCCGCACCGAACGCGGCATCGTCGAGGACGGCGAGGTATTCCTTGACTGCACGGCTCGCCGCCTCCGGCGGCAGACCCGCGGCACCCTCGACCCGAGTGCGGTCGCCGGCGTCGGCCGCGATCAAGCTGGCATCGACGGCAAAGCCTTCGCCGCCGACCAGGCCCGCGTCGATACAGCGCTGCAGCACCGTCTCGAACAGCCGGCGCAGCAGGTCGCTGTCGCGGAAACGGCCGTGCCGGTTCTTCGAGAAGGTCGAGTGGTCCGGCACCGCGCCGTCGAGGCCCAATCCACAAAACCAGCGGTACGCCAGGTTGAGGTGAACCTCCTCGCACAGCCGCCGCTCAGAGCGGATGCCGAAGCAGTAGCCGACGATCAGCATCCGGATCAGCAGCTCCGGATCGATCGAAGGCCGCCCCATCTCACTGTAGAACGGCGCCAGCTCCCGCCTCAGTCCGTCGAGTTCGACAAACCGATCAATCGACCGCAGCAGGTGTCTTTCCGGCACATGCCGTTCGAGCGAAAACTCGTAAAACAGCGCGTCCTGCTGGACTTGCCGCTCCCCCATCATCGACTGCCCCCAGCCGACGTGATGTGAGATTATACCGCAGCCACCACGCCGTTCTTCAACACAATCGGTCGATAGCGGGCTTTCGAGGGGCAACATTCGAGACCTCGTGGCGTCTCTCAAAAGCCCTCGATTTTCGGCCTAAAATCGCCGTCGCTGCCAGCGCAAAAAACGCAGGCCTGCCATCACTGGCGATGCGATTAGCAGCGCATATATATATATATATATATATATGCGACACAGAATGTTCTGTGCCTGTTGTTTGAACAGCTTGGATAAAAGCGCATGATCAGAAGGCATGAGGATGCCCTATCGTCCCGTTTCGATGCGATGACGCGCCTCGGGTGGGCGTCCATCGACTACTGGGAACTTTATCTGTGGTATGACGCCGACCGCCTCGGAAAACGCACGTGGCGTGACCTTGAGCGCCGCTTTCATGAAGACAACAAAGGCGATCTCTACATCTACGAGGCAGAGCATGGTGTCCTCCTCATTCACAACGATAGACTGACGACGATTGCGAAAAAACTCGGCGAAGCCGAAGACTGCTGACCAATTGGATTATACACTTGATCGAAGGAATAAACAGATGTCACATATAAAAATCTACGTTGGCGAGATCAACAGATGTCGGGGTGATAATATTCGCCTTTGCGCGCGTCGGTTAAACCGACAGGGGATTCCGACAAGTGTCATTCCCCATAAGACCAGCCTGCGAATGGAGCGCCCGGCCGATATGAGCTGGCCGGACTTTACACGCTCTGTTCGTAGCCAGCTTAATCGGCGCATCGGATCGATCCTGATGCACAGCCAGTCGACAGGAAACACGTTCCTCTGCAGTTACCGCAGCAACCGTCCGGGCCGGTTCCAGCGCATTCAGAAGCGCCGCGTCTCGCAAAACTGGACCGCATCGCGGGAATCTCCCGTGGTGCGGTCCTAGCGATGTCACGCGCACCCGGTTGCACAAATCTTAAATACTGTTGAAAAACTCGCCCGTCGCGTGACGATCGCAATTTTACACCCAAGGTCGCAGCCCGGCTGCAATAAATAGTAATGATTGAGGTCTATCTGGCCATATCATTGCCGATTGCCGCGGTCGTTCGGGGCAGCCCCGAGTTTTTCAACAGTATTCTTAAATTTTGCAATGCAAGGGCGATTTGTGAATGCGGTTGATCGGCACTACCGCCTCGGGTCGATGACCAATCGCTCGGGCGCAAGACCCCTCTGACGATCTCGATCAACTGGTATTCGGATCGATCCTATAACTTTATTAGCCGGCTTTTCGCCGAGCTTCTGGTTCCTGCTCGTATTCCTCGCGCTGCTCTACGTCGGCATGGGGCGGAATTCGCCGGCCGGCGCGTTCGGGCAGGCTTCCCCCGCGGAATCAGCGGCTAACAGTCGAGCTTTTGTGGCGTTGATCCGTTCGGGCCAGGATGCGCTGGGATGTCGATGCCCTGTTCGCGCGCGAACTTACGATAGACGTATTGGCCCGATCTAACGAACGGTCCATTTTTGTAGCATAAGCGGCGAAGGCCGGAATGGATCGGGTTGGCCTTCGAGCTAGAACAAGCCGTTATGCCTTTCTGCTAGTCCGAGCGCGCACTGGCGCGGGTGTCGACAGTGCGACATCACGCCGGCGACCGGCATGCGTCATTTTGGGCGGATTTCCTCGGTAATTTCGTCGTCTCGTTCCCGATCTCTCCGCTTATGCGCCCAAAATGGACCGTTCGTTACTTCGGGCCAACACGCCGGCCAGGTGGACGAAATCGCTGGCGGCCGGTCAGCCGGTCGATTGCCAGTGCTGTCGCCCAGTCAAGCGGCACCCGCTCGCGTGGGTGTTGCTCCAAGACCAGACGCCAGATTTCGATCGACTGTTCTAGGGCAGCCTTGTTGCCCTTCTCGTCACCCTGGCCGATAGAGCGCATCGGCCTCGCTCTGAAGGTAGTTTGCCGTCTCGTCCGGATGCTCGGGCGGAACCAAACTCGCGGCCTGCTTGAATTGCTATGCGGCGTCGGGGTAGCGCAACTGAGACAGCGCGATGTTGCCCCGCCCGGCGAGCAGTTTCGCTTGATTGCACTGACTCGCGATCTCGGCCGGTTCGGCAACGTCCTCCGCGAGTGGTGCAACGAGGCCTGGTTGCCGAAGCATTGCTCGAGAGCGATTTCACGTCTCCAGCCCCAAGCCAGGCTTGCGCCGCGCACCCCGTCTCGCGGCTCAGCTTCTCCAGGGCGCGCTCCGCGCCTCGTAGTCGGCGATCAAGTCGAGCGCCGCGCCGATCAGCGGGGCCGCGAGGACCGCGGGCCCGTCGACCGTCTCGGACAGCCGGCCCACGCTCTTGTACAGCTCGCCGGAGAGGATGCCCTGCTTAAGGTCGACTGAGATATTGACCGAGGCATCGGCCATGATCGCGGCGAGCCCGCTGCCGTCCTTTGCGCCGGACAGGAAGAGTTCAGCCGGCTGACCTGCCGGATCGAACCCGACCATGGCCGCGCCGCGCAGCCCGGCTACTTCGATTTCGATCGTCTCCGAGCGCCGCCGGCTTGGCAGCCGCCGCCGCATCATGCCAATGCTAGCCGGTGCACCCGCAAGTGACCGTCCGGGGCTGTTTCTAGGTCCGACCCGGACGCGCTGCCCGACCGGCAGGTGATCGGCCGGCAGCCCCGAAAGCCGCGCTCGCCTTTCCAGCTCCTCACCGCGCCTGGCAACCCGTCGTTCATCCTCGTCTCCATAACTCGGCCAAAATCACGGCACCCTATTTCGCTCGGCCTGCTCCGCAGCCCATTCCATCGAGCCGATCGCGTATTGCAGCGGCTTTGGTGCGCGCTTCGCCGCCTGTGCGGCCGCCAGCTTCTCCGATTGCTGGCGGTAATATTCGTAGACGCCCCACCCCTGCATCGGCTCGACCAAAAGCTCGGTCATCGCCCACACCAGCGCGTCGAGCCGATCGGGCGAGCCGGCGGATCCCGGCGCAAACGTGCACATCTGATCTTCAAGCTGCGAAAACACCCCGACGTGGTGGACCCGGCCCTGTTCGTAAAGCGCCGACACAGGCTCAGCGCGGGTGATTTTGCCGCGGGTTGCCCGCACCGCGCTGTAACTGACGTTGTCAATCAGCGCGGAAGCGGGACCCGGGATCAGCGTCCAATGGGAACCCACACCGGCGGTTGAGGAGCGGTCGTCCCGGAGTCCATGGAGGGGACCCGCGCGCGACGCGCAGAGCCCTCACAAGCGACGGAGCGGCGCGCGTGGGGAGGTGCTGTGGGCCCCCGGGGGGCGATCCGCGATGGGCTCGGACCGTGGGGTCAGGTGCGGTTCTTGAAGCGCCAGCTCTCGTTGCCGGTTTCGAGAATGTCGCAGTGGTGGGTCAGCCGGTCGAGCAACGCCGTCGTCATCTTGGCGTCGCTGAAGACGCTGGGCCATTCGGCGAAGGCCAGATTGGTCGACAGGATGATTGAGGTGCGCTCGTAGAGTTGGCTGATCAGATGAAAGAGCATGTGGCCGCCGCTGACCGGGGGTCGTGTCCGTCAAGGAGGTGTAAATCGGAGCGGAGTTTGAGGTGGCCATCGGTCAGGCGGCCAGTGGTGGAAGTTTGGCCGGACCGGCGTCGATTAGCGGCAGCGTCAGCTCAGCCATTCCCTCGATCTGCATGTAACGGCACTGGAGTAGCCACTCATCGTTCTGCTCGAGCAGGACGGCGCCGATCAGCCGAGTGATGCTGGCCTCATTGGGGAAGATGCCGACGACATCAGCGCGCCGTTTCACTTCCTTATTCAGCCGCTCCAACGGATTTGTCGAATGCAGCTTGGTGCGATGCTGGGCCGGGAAGGTGATGTAGGCCAGCACATCGTGCTCGCTGTCGTCCATCAGCGCGGCGAGCTTGGGCCAGCGCGGCCGCAGCTGATCGGCAACATGGCGCCAGGTCTGATGCGCGGCCTCGGCATCGGCTTGCAGAAAGGCCTGGCGGATCGCGGCGGCGACCATGGTGTGCTGGCCTTTGGGTACGTGCGCCAAGGCATTGCGCATCCAATGAACGCGGCACCTTTGCCAGGTCGCTCCGAGCACGCGAGTGATCGCGTGGCGCAGGCCGTCATGAGCGTCGGAGATCACCAGCTTGATGCCCTTGAGACCGCGTTTGACCAGGCCCTTGAGGAAAGCCGACCAGAACGGCTCGGCCTCCGAAGGACCGATGCCAAGGCCGATGATCTCGCGCCGGCCTTCGGTCGTGACCGCCACCGCGATTATCGCGGCGACCGAGACGATGCGGCCGCCGTCGCGGACTTTGAGGTAGGTGGCGTCGAGCCACAAATACGGCCATTCGCCGTCGATCGGCCGGTCGAGGAAAGCGTTGACTCGTTCATCAATGTCCTTGCACAGCTTGGAGACCTGGCTCTTCGAAATACCGGACAGCCCCATCGCCTGGACCAGCTCGTCGACCCGCCGGGTCGAGACGCCGCCGATCCAAGCCTCCTGGATCACCGTGACCAGCGCCTTCTCGGCGGTCTTGCGCGGCTCCAGAAAGGGCGGGAAATACGAGCCCTGGCGTAGCTTGGGGATCCTCAGCTGAAGCGAGCCGAGCCGGGTGTCGAGGCTGCGCTCGCGATAGCCATTGCGGTAATTGAGCCGCTCGGCGGAGCGTTCGTGCCGCCCGCCGCCGATCACGCCTTCGACATCGGCTTCCATCAGAATTTGCAGTACCGCCTCCGCCACGGCTCGCAGAAAATCGCCATCGCCGCTCTTCTGCAGCAGCTCGGCCAGCGCCATTCTCTCATCGGTCATCGGGTCCTCGGTAGGCTTGGGATGGGTGTTACAACGCCACCTTAGCCGACCCTCCCCGGTGACCACCCGTCGCTCACGCGCGCGCCGGGCTCCATGTAATCGGGCATTGCGCCCGGCGCGCGCTCACCCTCGAATTTCCACCACCACCAAGGACGCTAACCTGACCGGGAATGGCAGATAACCAAGCTCGTCGAGAATGACGAGATTGACGCGGACGAGTTGGTCGGCGAGGCGCCCGGCCTTTCCGGCACGCGCCTCGGCCTCGAGCTGATTGACCAGATCGAGGGCGGTGAAGAACCGACGCGCGCGCCGTTGCGCACGCAATTGGCGCCGATCGCTATCGATATATGGCCGGGGGGGGGGTCCTGGGGTTTTAGCAGCCGTGAGGGTTTCGGGGGTTATGACCGTTTCGAAGGTCCAGCCCTAAGAAATAAAAACACCAAACCACCAAACCAACCAACCAACCGACGCTAGGGACGGTAAACTCCTACGCGCGAGAGATTTTTTAATACCTCTGCCCCCACCCTCAAAACGTTCATTACCTTCGAAACGCAACTTTGCGACGCATGACATGCTTATGGCTCTACTTTGCGGGTGAGCCCGCAATATCCGAGATCGGCGTTTACCCAGGTCCATGCCATGCATTCCTCTGCTTTGCAGTTCATCCCGCGGTCGGAATGAGCGAAAGACATTGGGCATAGCCTCGCTATTGCGGCGCCTGGCCAGACTGCGTTCGCGCGGACGCCATCCCTTTGCGCCCTGCCGACTGTTGCCGGCCGCGCAGTTGACGGGCCGATGGCGCCGATGCGGCGGAGCGCGAACTTTACGAGCTCGGCTGAGGTCTGTAGGCCTTTGGTATTATTCAAACCGGCGGCGATCTTCGCTGGAGTGTCGCCGTGACTGAAGCGCTGGTATATGTCTGCGATTGGGAGATAACCCTTATAGCGTGACAGGTCGACCATTTGCCGCTTTCCCTCAGCTGTTCGTGTACTCATAAACGGCGCCCCTTTTGTTGGCGGATGAGTTTGGGGTTGATCTGATAGCGGGTGGTTGGCCGACCGGCTTTGGCGCCGGGCAGGTCTTCGGTGCAGCGGATCCATCCGGCGACATTTTCGAGATAATCGAGGGCGGCATTGACCGGCTCTTGCGCAGTGAGGCCGCCCCAGTCCTTTTGACGGACGTCGCGGGCGGTAAAGCTCTGCAGCGCGGGGGAGGCGACAATCCACTGGGCAATTTTCTTGGCGCCGAAATGGGGGCTCGACTGCCCGAGATGGCGATAGATCCGGCGGGCATGCGGTTCGAGGTAATCGTCGATAAAACATTTGACGGCTTTGGCAGTCTCGACGCCGACAAGCTGGGAGGCTCGGTTTGTCTGGTTACTGGCGCGGCGCAGCAGGTAGTGCACGATGCAGAGACGGGCAAAGAGGCCTGGATATTTCGAGAGGTGGGCGCGCATATCCTTTTCATTTTCGTAGGCGGCGAGCCGCGTGGTGCGCATTTTGGTGTACCAATCGCGAAAAATGAGCTGGGCCTCGTCATCGAAGCGAAAGACGCGCTCGCGGCCCTGGGATGGGGGGCCGAAAAAATCGTCCGGTGTGAGGGTGAGAAGCTTGTTGAGGACGATTTCGGTGTCGCGCTTGGCGGCCGCATTTGGTACGCGGTCGATATAGGAGAAAGCGGGCAACGGATCTGGCCAGACCAACAGCGAAAGGCGCGCGGTCATGCCGTCGTAGTCGCCGCCAGCGAGCACTTTGTTGATGACGTCCGGTTGAAACCCGCCGCAGATGTTCAGATAGAGATCATCGCTGAGCGTGCTGCCGATGCGGCGATCTTTGGCGAACGCGCCGCCGGCATGACACTCAAGGAAAAATTGGCGATCGGCGCCGGGCCGGTATTGATTGAAGCCAGCGAACCAAGCCGAGAGCTCGTCGCGGAACAACAGCATGCCCCGCGGGTTTTGATCGAGCAGGTCAGCGAGGGCCTCCTGCGTCGTATCGCCTGTGATCAGCCAGCGCATGGTCGGCTTTTCCGGCAGCTCGGCCGCTTCGGGCTTGGCCGGCATTTCCACATTTGTTTTGAGTGCGGCCTTGCAAGCTAATTGCCATTGCTTCTCGGCGTAGCGCGCGCGCTCTAAAGCGGCATTGAATTGTTCGAGTTCGGCTTGATACTCTTGATGGAAATTAGCCTGGAATTTGCGCGGCGGGGCGAGGGCCACGTCGAACGCGGGCGATTTGGGAGCGCCAATCTCGGCGATGGTGCCGCCCCACAGACAGGGTCGCTCGGACCAGTCGTCGTGCAGTTTGGGCGCGAGCCGAAACCCTTTGCCAAGCAGGGTCGCGGCCACAATGATCAGCGGGATCCCAACAAAATCGACCGGGCATTGGATACGGTCGGCGGCATCGGCAGCGAAGGTGTTGAGGGGCCCTGGCAGAAAATCGACCGGAAAGACGGGCGCTGCCTCTTTGGCGCCCAAGAGATCTGTTGGGTCTGGCCAGATAGAGGGGTGACTGCCGCTCAACTCAGCCTCGAGATCGATGAAATCGGCGCCGGGCATGGTCATGCCGTCTCTCTCGGCGGCTGCCAGCCGGCCTGACGGGCAAGATGGATGAGGGTGCCGAGGCTGAGTCGCGAGGGTGGCGATCGGCGGTAGTTCTGCCAGCGCTCAACGGTGGTGTAGGGATTGTATTTCGCGTGTTTCGCCGACCACCTGTCGAAGATGTCGCCGCCGACGTTGGAGCCACCCGAGGCGGCGAAGATTGCCATGCCGATGCGGTTCCACCCGTGCCAGTCGCAATCGTTGGGGATCGCGTCGACCAGCTTGGCAAGATCAATTTCCGCGCGTGTGTAGCTGCTGCGCTGCGGACGCGGCGGAGCATAGGGATCGGGTATGCCAAGCCAGCGATAAGCGGCGCGACCGAGGACGGGATCCTCCGCATAGAGCAGGTGCGGCAGGTCCGGTGCGGGGCGCTCCGAGGCATATTCCGAGACGTAGCGCCGGACGAGGCAGGCGACCGCGAGATAGGCGCAGCGACGGTGCAATTTCGCCGCGTCGTAGGGGGCGGGCTCGATCGCCTCACGCTCCCATTCGCGGCGCTCACCATCGACGGTCGAGGGCGGGATCAGGGTTTGGTGCTCGCCGCCGGTCGCGTCGCGTGCGCGCAGCTCGAGCAGCGTGGCCTTTTCGTCTTTGGCGGCAAGTGGATCAGCGAATGCGGCAAAGACGGCGCTCGGAGCGACATAAAGCCGGTGCGAGCGAGGCTTGCTAGCGCGGCCGAAGATGGCGCCGGTCGGCGGCAGATAGAGGTCCGCGAGCGCGAGCGCTTCGGCGCAGTCGAGATCAATATCGACGATCTCGCCCGACTTCGGGCCAGCGATAAGCCCGAGATTGCCGCCGGCCGGGAAGTCGGCGGGTCCGAAGGTGCTGTTCTGCCAGTCTTTGATAACCGGTGGCTTTTGTCCGGCCGGGACCGGCACCAGCGCCCAGCCGCGACGTCGGTAATCGGCAATCCAATCGACGCTCATTGCTACGGCCCCTCATCCGGCCGCCACAGATCGTCGACCGGAATCGTCGAGCGGTGGGCCGTCTTCCGCAGGCTGCTCCGGGCGCCGATAAATCGAACGCCTCGGCTGATGACCGCGAGTGCCAAAGCCCCTCTCGGCACGCGGCCTCCCCGCCAGCTGCCGGGGCTTTTCACCATCGATAAAAAAGACGTCCCCAGTCGGGCTCGCCGTCCTCGCCGCGGTCGCGGTTGGCGAGAACCAAAACCCTCACGCCGCCCAGTCTGCCGACCAGATAGCGGTTCCCGGCGGTCGAGACCTTCTCCCAAAGCCCAAAGGCCCTCAGTTTTATTTGCTGCGGCTCGCTCATCGTCCGCGCTCTCGGGCCGCGCGCTGATCAGCTGCGCGCTGGCGTTGCGCTGGCGTTGGCACACCCGCCGGTGAGCCATCGAGATGCCGGCGAAGTTGCCCGGCGGTTAGGGCCCGCAGATACGCCGGCCTAGCGACCCACCAGCGAAAAAACTGTGTCAGCTCTCGCTTGGTTAAATCCACACCGCGCGCGACCAGCTCGAGGTGAGCGCCGATCGCCAACGGCGGCGGGTGCTCGAGGTCGAAGATTTCGGGCGCGACCGCTCGGATCAGCTGCCACGCCTGTTGTAGCCGCACGGTCCGCGTCAGTGTTTCAGCCGGCGCGGCCGCCTGTTTGGCGGGCTCAGCACCAACGGCCAACCCGGCCCTTGCCGCGGCGGCGCGGATGGCGGCGGTAGCGATCAGACGGCGGCGTGACGGCTCTTGCTTTTCCGTCTCAACGGCAGTACAAGCCGCGGTGTTCCAGGGCTTTTCGATGGGGCCGCCTTTCGCCGGGCGGCCTTTTCGATTCGGCGGGTCGCAACCTCGGCGGTCGACCGGCCCGCGGACCCGTCTCACGGCTCATCGTGCCCCCTCGCAACAGCCGAGATCGGCTCGGTGGCCTCGCCGCTGGCGGCGGCAGCTTTCCGCGGCCGGGCGGGCCCCCGACGACGGATAGGATCCGCCACCTTGGAAGGCGCGGTCGCCTTGGCGCCGACAGGGGGCGCCTCCCGGACCGGCGCCGAATCGCGCGCGGCAATTTTTGCGGCGATGTATGCGTCGACTTCGTCTTCAACCCAGCCGACCGAATTGGGGCCGAGATGTACGCGTAGCGGAAACTCTCCTTTGGCCTCGAGCGGGTCCACGTGCATCCGGCAATAAGACACGCTGTGGTCTTTCAGCTGCGGGAACCTTAAGATTTTCATCCTTCCCGCGCACCGTCGCATCGCCAAGTGCGGCGTCTCTGTGCGAGGTCGTGGGGCGTTATGTACTGTTCAATGAAATTAAATCGGGCAGGATTTAATTTCAATCCCAAGCGCCACCAATTCGAGCGTTCGCTCCAAGGCGGCAAGCCCAGCAGGGGAAAGTTTGATTTTTTGCTCTTTTACGAGCGACTTCAGCTCGTGCAATAGGTGGGGTAACTCGGCGAACACCAGACGGCGACGATCGTGGACGCTCTTTTTCCTATAGGCTACGTCGAGAGATTTGGCGAGGGATCGGTTGCCGTCGGCAGCAACCACGGCGGCCGGGTAAACCCCCACGTCTCCCCCCTGCACCGCCAGGGCCATCTTGAATAGGCGTCTGCGGGTCGCCGGATCCGCGGGCCGCCCGCGCTTTCGCTTCGTCGTCTCCGCCTTCTCAAATAATTCAGCTAAGGCGGCTGCGAATGCTTTGCGTATCACTTCCTCGGTGACGCCATTCTTCTTGAGCTCGCAGATCAGGTTATAAAAATCGTACTCAATTCCCGCTTTGTCCTCAGCCAAAGTGGACAATTTGCGCCCTCTCAGCTTGCGGTGCGCAATGGCACCGCATTCGCCGGGGCTGGCCGGATCAGGCCTTCGACGTAAGCGCTCCAGGCCTCGAGAGCGGCGGTGCGCTCGTCGAGATATGCATGCCGGTTGTAGACGGCGGCCACACCTCTGATTGTACCGGAGACATGATTGAGGATGCGGTCGACCACGTGCGGAGCGATGTTCAGGCGAGCCATGCCTGTCGCAGCGGTCCGCCTGAGATCGTGAAGGATCCAGGCGGGCGGCGCCTCGCCAGCAAGCTTGGCCATGCGTTGGTCAAGCGCCGCCTTGGCCCGAGAGAAACCGGAAACCGGTGAGCGGCCATTGGTGGAAAACACGAAACGGGAATTGCCGAGCTGCGGCAGCGCTTTGATGATGTCCACCGCGAGCGGCGACAAGTGCACCTCGTGGGCGCGATCGTTCTTTGCCTTCTCGCGCGGGATCACCCATAGCCGCTTTTCGATGTCGATCTCAGACCATTCCAGCGTCCCACCTCGTCGCGCCGCTGGGCGGTCAGCAGTAGCGCCTTGAACAGCGGACCGAACGGCCAGCCGATCTCGTCGCATGCGGACCAGAACCAGCGGATCTCGTCATCGGAAAGAGCGCGGTCACGTGCAGTTTCCTTGACGCGCCGGCGCACCCGTGCAGTCGGGTCTGTCGCGATCAGCTCCTCGTCGAGCGCCCACCGCAACAACGTTTTGAGACGGGCCAAGGTGCGGTTCGACTGCACCGCGGCGCCGCCGGTTGTCCCGCGACGCGGCCGCTTCCGGTTGTCCGCGATCTCGTTGAGCAGGTCGAGGACGTCCTGCCGGGTGATCTCCCAAATCGGGCGATCGCCCCATTTCGGTTTTACGTCGCGCTCGAGGATGCGGCGGGTTTCCTTGATCGTCGCCGGCTTCGTGTTCTGCTCGACGTATTCGGCCATATAGCGGTCGGCGACGGCGCCGAAGGTTTCGGCGGCCGCCTTCTTCTCGGCGAGCTCCGCTGCGCGAGCCGCACCCCGGCGTTGCTGCACCGGGTTCACGCCGGTTTGCGCCGCTTGCATGCTCTGCCTGGCTTTCTCTCGCGCCTCGGCGACGCTCGGAAGCAAGGCGGTGGTGCCAAACGTCTCGCGTACCGCGTGGCCGTTGACCCGATAGAGCGCGACCCAGGTCTTGCGCCCCTCGCGAGTGCCTGGCCGCGGGGCCGAAATGCGCAGCCCGAAGCCCGGCAGCTGGTTATCCCAATATTCGACCCGGCCGCTCGCCGGCGGTTTCAGGCGGTCGACTGCGGGTTGTGTGAGCTTGATTGTCGGCATGCGGCGGCGGCTCCACTGGCGGCCTTTGTCGGAAAGGCGGTTGCCGGCCGGGTTGCGTTTGGGTAGCGCTACCCAGGCTGTTACCCCGCGTTATTCGCGTCGGACAACGGCGTATAACATTAGGCGACGCGAGCGGCGGAAACAAGCAATTTCGGGTAGTTGGAGCTTATTTTAGGTGAGCCAGAGTTATCCGAATTGGCCTGTCGACAACTATCTTGCATATCCCTGCCCGCTTCTGTATCCAACCCCTCGCCGCGGTCATCGACACCGTCATGGGCACCCGTAGCTCAGCTGGATAGAGCGCTGCCCTCCGAAGGCAGAGGTCGTGAGTTCGAATCTCGCCGGGTGCGCCAAGCTTTTCAACAACTTAGACCATTGGTGGCCCAGCCCGCTAAGGCTCCGGCAACCACATGGCAACCATATGAGCGCCGGATGCCCAGCCGCGTCTCAATTTGCGCCCTCGAGCCCGCGGCCAGCCGGTCAGAGCGGGCATCTCGTCCGACCCGGTGGCAAATCAACGGCACCGGGCGAAACGACCGCCGCCATGCGAGGCCCGCGTTGGTTCAGGACGCGCGCGCTTGTCGAGCCGGTTTCGGAGCGGGTGCCGCACCGGCGCACCGGCGGCCACACCCGAAGTTGGGGAAAACGGACCCCAGAGGGACGCGAGGCTAAAAATGCAGCTCCCCTCCCGGAACTGCGCGTAATTTTCGGATTTCGGGGAACGTTTGGGTGCTATAGCATCCGCAAATTGCACCGGGTCCGGTATGGGCAGAACATTTGAAACGGCGGCACGCATCGTTCCGCCTGGTGGTGATCACCGCGTCGCTTGCTGGCTGTGCGACAGCGGCTCAGCGGCAATATCGCGCGATGGCGGAGAGCAACCGCTCGGCGGCACAAGAGCTGGCGGCTTGCGAGAACGGCGCTTTACGACTCGTCCGAGGTAGCGCCGGGCCCGGCTCCTCGAACCCGCCGTGCTGCGTGCTGCCGGGGTGTGGCCGGCGAGCCGGGGGGGAGATCAAGCTGATCGCTTAACAGCTCTTGCGGCGCCGACTACGCCCGTGGACGCCAAGGTCGGACGGCTCTCCGGAAATCGCGCAAGAGTGCTAGGTCTGACGAGGTAGGCTGGTAGGCTTGCGCCTCCTCTTGCTCTTCTCGTCGATTTGCTATCCAGCGCTCAGTCTCGCCGTCGCGATGAGCCCTCTCCCACGTCTCTAAATCATACGAGCCGCCAATCAATTCCGCGGGCGCACCTTGGGACACGGCTATCTCGTAGCGGCTCTGGAGCAATCGCTCTTCGGCTTTGATGGCGCGGCGATATTCGAGCCATTGCCTAAAAGCAGCTACCATCTTGATGATACAGAGGAAAGCAAAGATGCCGAGCGCGACACCAGCGGCGATCTCAAGGATTAGGCGCGTTGCGGCCCCCATATCTTTGATCAGGGCGCGCGGTCGAAGGGTAAGCGGAGCCGGCTCCCCACGTTGCGCCGGGTGGCGGCGATGGGGTGAACCTGCCTGGTCTGATCGAGGCAGGGGGATGGTGTGCCAAGTAATTTGCCAATTGATGGGCACAGTTTCCGTCGCGTGGAAGTCCTGACAGGGACACCGCGACGGCGCCGTTGGAGCGTGGCGGAGAAGGTAGCGATTGTCGCGCAGAGCCAGGCGCCCGGTGCGCAGGCGAGCGAGATCGCGCTACGCTACGGGCTGCATCGCAACCAACTCTACGGCTGGCGGCGGGAGTTCGGATCGGGCGCGGTTGCCCATGCGATGGCCGAGGCCGGCATGCAAGGACCCGACTTCGTTCCGGTGGTGGCGGATGCCGGTTCTGGCGCGGTGGCGATCGAGATCGAGATCGGCAGCGCGATCGTGCGTGTCCGGGCGGGGGTCGATCTGGCCTTACTCGGCAAGGTGCTGCGGCTGTTGAAGGCGATAAAATGATCCCCGCCCTGTCCGGTACACCGCCGGCGGGGGTGCGCGTGCTGATCGCGACGCGCCCGGTCGACTTCCGTCGCGGCGCCGATGGCCTGGCGGCGACGGTGCAATCGGTGCTGCGGCAGGACCCGTTCAGCGGGACGATCTTCGTGTTCCGCTCGAAGCGGGCGGACCGGGTGAAGATGCTGGTCTATGACGGGACCGGCCTGGTGCTGATCTGGAAGAGGCTGGAGGGCGCCAAGTTCAAATGGCCGGCGATCAGCGACGGGGTGATGCGGCTGTCGGCGGCGCAATTGGCGGCGTTGTTCGAGGGGCTCGATTGGCGACGGGTGTACGCCCCAAGGATCAGACGGCCGCAGGTGGCCGGTTGAGCGCCCGCCACTGTCTTGATCAGAGGCCTGCGTCACGTTGACTCACCTTGAGGTTGAGGATCGCATAGCGCTGGCGACATGAGATAATTCCGGCCGTGACGACGCCCGACACCCTTCCCGACGATCTTACTGCGCTGCGCGCCCTGGTGCTGACGGCCTGGGCGGAGCGCGACGCCGAGCGGGCCGAGAAGGGGCGACTGATCGAAGAACGCGATCAGCTCGCCGGCCAGAACGACCGGCTGCGCCACCTGCTTCGCCAATTGCAGCGGATGCAGTTCGGCCAGCGCTCGGAAAAGCTCGATCCTGACCAGTTCAATCTGGGCTTGGAAGACCTCGAACAGGCGATCGCTGCCGGCGAAGCCGAACAGGAGAAGGCCGATCCGGCGCTGCGCCAAGCCCGTTCGGAGAAGCGGCGCGCCGGCCGCGGGGCGCTGCCGGAGCACCTGCCGCGGGTCGAAATCGTCATCGAACCGGAAGACACCGCCTGCCCGTGCTGCGGCGGCATGATGCATGTGATCGGCGAAGATCGCTCGCAGCGGCTCGACGTCATCCCCGCGCAATACCAGGTGATCGTCACCCGCCGGCCGAAATACGCCTGCCGCGCCTGCCAGGAAGCGGTGGTGCAGGCGCCGGCGCCGGCGCGGCTGATCGAAGGTGGCCTGCCGACCGAGCGGCTGGTCGCCCATGTCGTCGTGGCCAAGTACGCCGATCACTGCCCGCTCTATCGCCAGGCCCAGATCCTGGCTCGGCAAGGCATCGCGATCGATCGGGCGACACTGGCATTCTGGGCCGGCTACGCAGCAGCCGAGATCAAACCCGTGTGGCGGCTGATGCGCGCGGAACTGCTGTCCTCGACCAAGCTGTTCGTCGATGAGACGACGGCGCCGGTGCTCGACCCCGGACGGGGGCGCACCAAGAGGGGATACTTCTGGGTGCTCGCCCGCGACGACCGACCGTGGCAAGGCGGGGCGCCGCCGGCGGTGGTGTACAGCTATGCGCCGGGGCGCGGCGGCGATCACGCCGCGGCATTGCTGCAGGGCTATACCGGTGTGCTGCAAACCGACGGCTATGCCGCCTACCTCAATCTTGCTGATCCCAAGCGCGCCGGCGGGCCGGCCACGCTCGCGTTCTGTTGGGCACATTGGCGCCGGCAGTGGTTCGACCTTGCCAAATCGCCACCGGCGCCGATCGCCACCGAGGCCCTGAAGCGGATCGCCGAACTCTACCAGATCGAAGCCGAGATCCGCGGCAACAGCGCCGACGAGCGCCGGGCGGTGCGACAGCGGAAGACCAAGCCGCTCGCCGATGCGCTGAAGACCTGGCTCGAGAAGACGCTGGCCCAGGTTGCCGGCGGCTCATCGGTGGCCAACGCGATCCGCTATGCGCTCAACCGCTGGGACGGGCTGCTGCGGTTCCTCGATGACGGCCGCATCGAGATCGACTCCAACACCGTCGAGCGCGCAATGCGCCCGATTGCTCTGAACCGAAAAAACGCGTTATTCGCCGGCAGCGACCAAGGCGCGGAAAACTGGGCGATGCTGGCCTCGCTGATTGAGACCTGCAAGCTGCACAGCGTCAATCCGCAAGCCTATCTGACCGATGTCCTGACCAAGCTCGTCAACAACTGGCCCAATAGCCGGCTCGCCGAACTCACGCCTTGGGGCTGGGCTGCCGCACACTGATCCCGGCGGCGGCGGTCAACAAAACCGGCGCGTCAAGGGGTTCAGCTAGTGGCCACGGCTTATCGCTTACGTCGAAGGCTGCTTCTAGCAACGCTGATTTGACGCCGCCCGGCGCATTCTCAGTCCGGGTCAGCGGCCGGTCGGTCCCGTTCAGCTACCAGTCGGTCCCGTTCAGCTACCAAGTGGAGGCGTCGTCCCAGCGCCACCGTAGTAGCCCCAACCAGCGCCGCAATCATCCATTCTATAATCAACAATGAAAGCAGTATTCCGACGACGGCCCCGATGGTCGGCAACAGCGGCAACACTAGATATCCGACATAGACTAGGGCGCCAAGTATCTCCGGAAAGCAGCGTATCGCGGCCCACACAAGCGCTCCTAGAAATATATAGCGCAATATAACGTTTATAACGACGATGGTCGCCCTCTCGATGTCTCTATCATTCATCGCGTGGCGTCTGGCGAGCCTTCGGCGATGCAGCCGCGCTCGCACGTCAGCCGCCACTGTTGTTCGGTGATGCAACGGGTGTCGGGCGGAATATATGGGCTTGCCGCGGGGATTTCGCCGTGCCGCGCAATGGCGTCGACCAGCAGCTCGAACACACGATCTTTGCCTGTTCGTCTTTTCCCGAGGGCGCCGCCGCGCGTGCTCTCCCACTTGTCATTCGCCAAAGTGATGACTGCGGGCTCGAAGTCGGCGCGGTTATCGGGTGTGCGTTCGCGGGCCTTGGTGAATTTAAGGGAGAAGGCGATATCGGCCTCGGGGCGCTCGATCCTTTCCATCAAGACAACGGTGTCGAGTTGCCATTCCCTGCTTTTGTCGCCATATCCGTGATCTTCGGCCAACCCGGTATGGTACTCCCAAATCTGGCGGATGCGCCGCCGGGTCAGGTCGCGCGTCCAAGGGATGACTTTGCGCCAGCTCTCCGGTTCGCGCAGATCGTCGATCGTTAGGGCCTGGACATTGTCGAGAAACAGGATGTCGACGCCGCCGATCGCTTCGATGACCAGGTCCATGTATTTTTGCCCTTCGGGGCTGTCGAGCGGCGGCATGTCCTCGAAATCCTCCCGACTGAAGGCAAAGAACGTCGTCGGCTGGCTGGCGTGGCGCCGCACCGCGTCCTTGATTCTGGCCTTGAACAGGCGGCGCGACATTTCGCCGTCGACGTAGATCACCCGCCGCGGGCGTCCGCCGCCGCGCCAGTGCAGGAAATCGCGGCCGTCTGCAATCGCAATACCGAGCGCCATGGAGATACTGGTCTTGCCGAGCCCGGTTGGCCCAACGAGCATGATGCGGCTGGTTGTGGTCACCAGCTCGCCGAGCAGCGGATCAAGCGGCGGCAGCTCGCGCTTACACCAAGAGCTGAGGAACAGGCGCTCGCGGACATAATCCGGGTCGGGCTCTTTCCACACCGCCACCCCGTTCCCCTGGCCGGCGTTGTGCCCGGCTGGTTGCTCGTTGAACAGCTGGCGAGCCGGCGCGGGTTTCTCTTCGTCAAGCCACTGCGACACGGCGCGCCTCCCGCGGGTGTGTCAGCCCGGCCGCAAAGGCACGTCGGACCTTGAAGTCGATTTCCTCGGGCCGCCACGGATGGCGCGGATCGTGGGACGGCATCGCAGCACCGGCCCGCAACAGCACCGACAGGGCAAGGTCTGCCGGTACGGCGTCGGCGCCGGCCAGCGTGCCGATCGAAAAGCATTCGGCGTTAAGGGTCCGTTCCTGCTCGCCCGCTGGCGCACGGGCGATTGCGTCGCAGGCGGAGTTGATTCCCGCCTCGCCGTAGGGGTCGAGCCCCTTGACCGGCCGCAACGGTGATACCGGCACCGGAATTGACGGCTTGATCGGCCACAACCAGTCGGGCGCCGCCGCGGGCGCAACGGTGTCAAAGCTGTAGATCGGGTCCCAGCAATAGCCTGTCTGGTGACGGAACGATGACGTAACCGCCCTGCGCTCGCACGTCGAGACCCGGCCCGATCACTCCCGCGCTGCATCGCAGCTCGCGCTCGGGGTTGGCGAAATAGACGTGCAGGCGACCGCTGACGGTGTGAACCAGCGGCGATGACGGGACGACATGCCCCAGATCCTCGAGTGTGTCGAAGCCGTTGGCGCGATGGTCCTTCACGTCGACATCGAGCACCACTACACCCGAGGGCGAGCCGGTGGGCAGCCCAATCAGCGCCTCCGGCCACTGCCGCCACCAGCGCTCAATGATCGCGGCGTCGGTTGAAGCATCGAGAAAACCTCTCGGCGTGTAGGGTCGTTTCCGGCCGTGCTCGCGCTCGCGGCACGGAAACACCGGCCAGCCGCGACCGGCATAGCCGAGCGCAGCGTCGAGCGGTGTCATCGCTCGCCCCCGTCGTCGAGCGCGCCGGGATGTGCGGCGCGGACCAGCGCGACGACGCGCTGCCCGAACGCGGATGCGAGGTCGTGCGTCGACCAGCGCAGCGGGAGCGCGTAGCGAATTTTGCCGCTGTCGTCGCGCAGTGCCCTTCCATCGCCATCGAGCATCGGCCGGCCGGGTAGACTTACCCATGTGCGGCTACCGGTGGCGTGAACCGCCACGTCGTCGATGTCGAGCCCGATCGCCAGCGTCACGCTGGCGAAGCCGCGCAGCGTATTCCGCCGCATCGGGCGCCATGCGCGGAGCCGCAGCCGCGTGGGTCTGCCGGCACCGGACGCTATTGGCTCCGGGCTGGCGAATGTGGTACGGGGACCGGGTCGCCGTTCAGCAATACTCATCCCGGCCTCGGCTGCGCCTGCCCGCGCGCCGGGGCCGCTTCGCTCGGGCATGTCAGCTCGCCGACCGTGCGTTGTTCTGCCCGCGTACGATGTCGAGTTCGGCAGTCGATGCTACCTCGGGGCCAAGCTTCGATTTCGCCCATTCCAGGCCCCTGCGCCACGGATACAAGGGCCGTAGGCCGAATTTCCTAAACGGCGGCCCACCGCCGCGGCTGGCCTTGGTCGCGAGCGTCGCCTGGGAAACGGGAAAGCCCGCCTCAGTCAAAGCCTCCGCCAACGCGGCGCGCGTCAGCAACGTTTCGGGGTCAATCGGGATCGCCATCGCTCCAACTCGCTTTGTGGACAATGGCGGCAGTATGATCGCGATGGCGCGGCCTGTCGGCTCGATAGGGTCAATGGAGGGTCAATGGAGGGGCGGTTGCCCAATGACCCTCACGCCGCAAGGCTTTTGCGGAAACGCTCGATGCAGCAGCGGACGTGCCGGCGGATCGTTGTCTCGCCTGCTTCCCATCCGTGAGCGGCAAGCCATTCGGCAACGAACTTCTCGAGGACCGCCTGATGACGGTCGCGCGGTCGCGGACAACCGTTCTCTGCCAGCCAGCTCATGGCGGCCGCTTCGGCCTCCCCCCAAAACGGCTTCAGGCGAGACGGCGGCAGCGCAGGCGGTTCCGACTTGGCCGGCTCGTACCAATTCGTCATTGACGAAATAATCTCGCCGGCATCGCCGCGTTTGCGGGCTATGGCCAGTAGATCGGCGAGCTGGACAATGCATGCAAGATGGATCGTTCGCCCCTGCGGATCGCGCTCGGTATGGACTGGCGCAATCTTGTGATTGTCTATGGCCGTGCTCAGTTCGGACGCGACTTCCCAGGAGATGCGCCGGTCGCGTTCCTGGTCGCTCTCAGCGGGCTGTGCTCGGAGATCGCCCAAGAGCTTGACTGCCGGTGGATCGCGACGGCCGATCCATCTCTCAAGGGTGGCGATATGCTCAGGATCGAAAATGTTCACTGTGCTCAGCCAACGGCCGGCGGGATGCCGATCACGGTAAATCATCGCCGCTTCGCGCACGGTCAGCGCATCTGTCACGATGAATGGCTCGCCCGCATCGGGATCGGGCGACAGCACACATAGCAGCCCTCGTGTCATCGGGGTTGGCGCCTCTGCGAGCGCACTGCAAAGCGGCGCGGCGGAAGGTCGGTGCAGAAGCCGGCCTTGTTGGGAGCTACCCTATCCGCCGCGATCAGATGCTATCGCGCGGCGCGCAGCGGGACCACTTCCGCGTCGGGTTTGGGCTCGCCCATCCGGCGCGTGGTTTCATTCGCCACCGCGTCGGCAGCGGCCAACAGCACCGCATCGGCGCTGTGCGTGTATCTCGAAGTGATGCTTTGGCCGCGGTGTCCGATCAAGGCGATCGTGATTTCCGAAAGCTCCAAGTCGGCGGCGAGCGATGCGAAGCTGTGGCGTAGCACATGCGGCGTCACGTCCGCCGGCAACTCGGCGAGCTTGGCGATGCGACCCCATAGCTTCGGAAAGCCGATCATGCGGCCGTCGCCGCGGGTGGCGGGGAACACCAGTTCAGCCGCGCCGATCCGCGGCAGGCTGCGCAGCACGTCGCAGGCCGCGTGCGACAGCGGCCGAACCGAAAGCCCGGTTTTGGTATCGGCGAGCCGCGCGGTGCGCCGCGCCAAGTCGATATCCGACCATCGCAACGCCAGCGCCTCGCCGCTGCGCCAGCCCGTCAGCGCAAGGAAACGTGCCGCCCCAATGGCGGTGGCCAAATCCCGTTCGCCTCGCCCTGGCGCAGCGCAGCGCCCAGCGCGGCATATTCGTCATCGATCAGCCGCCGCTCGCGCCGGCCGTCGGCAAAGCGCATGACGCCATGAACCGGGTTGTCCGCCCGCATCCGATGACGCACCGCATAGGTAAAGATCGCCCCGAGCAAGCCCACCGTACGGCTTGCCGTTCCCCGGCCGCCGCGGACCCGCGCCAGCCCGCGCTTCCTGGTCTTGATCCGGGCCGCTGTCTCGCCCTCGGCCACCGCATGCATGAAGCGCTCGATATCGGCACAGTCGACCGCGGCGACTGACATGCGGCCGAGTTGCGGCTTGATGTGCCGCTCGATCCGCCCGCGATCGGTGGCGAGCGCGCTGGGCTTTTTGCCACCTTGCGCCGCGTCAGCAGGCGCCCGGCTTCCGCATCGGAAAGGTAGGCGTCGCACAATTCGGCGACCGTTTCGGCCTTGCGCGCGGCTTGCTCCTCGGCCGACGGGTCGGCGCCCTTGACGATCTCGCCCGACAGCTCGCGAGCCTTGTCCCGCGCCTTTTCCGGGGTCCATGGCGAACCGTGATGGCCGATCACGTGCCATCGCTGCCGGCCGTCCGCGGTGCGGTATTGGAGGACGTAGCTCACGGGAGTTCGAATCTCGCCGGGTGCGCCAACTTTATCAAACGGTCACGGTTCGATGCCAGGACTCAGGCGGAATGCCGGCGAGCGGCCCGATCGCGGCGTATCCCGGCCGGAGCGTGGCTGCGGCTTTTTAAAGCCTCGTTAATACATTAGGCGCATCTTGGGACGCGATTGACGCAATTTTGACGGGTGCGTCTTCAATGATCACTACACAACGGATTGTTGAGTTTGCCGCTTGGTTGGAGGAGGTCGACCCTAGCTTCCTGGTGTCGGTGATCCTGGCGGAAACTGGCGAGGATTACCGGGGACGCGACCTGTTCGACCAAGTGGCGAGAATCATAGAGATTTTCGGGGTGGTTGGGGCCGGAAAAATCGTCGGCTGCCATTGACGGAATCAACCGCTCAGGGGCCCCCCGACCGGGTAGGTGAGCTTAGCCGCGGTCACGCGCAGGGTAGGCGGACGCACGCATCATTGAAAATGCATGCCGTCGCGGTCCTCCCGGGAAGGGCGGGTTCGGCGCTGATCCCGTCCCGATTGCAGCGCAATCTCCCAGCGTCCACAGGATAAGCAGCGCCGCAATTATCCTGAGCCTATTCATCGCTCCCTCGAATTACCCGATGTTCGGTCGTCAGCCGGGCCATAGCCGAGAAATCCCCCTCACCTTATCGGTCAGCGCCCAGCGCGCCCATATTACCAACATGGTTAGGCTGCATCCTCACGCCGAGGCGATCTACACGGTCGTACCACTGGCCGATGGAACGTTCGGGGTCGAAGTCGTCGTCCCGGATACCCACCCAACCCATATCAGGGGCTTCGCAACCGAGGCGGAAGCCGAAGGGTGGATCGCGGCACACAAGCTGCACGTGCAGCTGAACCCGCCATATCGGCGGCCGAAACCAGGCAGCGCTTCGTCGTAACCCCTTGTCCGGCGGCCTTCGCGATGAAGGGCGGTCTGGGCCAGCGATTGGCGCAATCGGCCCGTTGCTGTGGGTTCAGCTGCCACCGATCGTAATTTCTACCCGTCGGCTTGCAATACCCGGGTCGCCGCCGGTTTGCCCATGCCCCTTACGAATCAATCGGTTCGCGGCAACTCCGTCCGCCGTCAACGCGTCCGCCACGGTCTGCGCCCGCTGTTGAGACAACAACACGTCGGCAGGCGGGCTGCCGGCGCTGTCGGTATACCCGGCCACCGTGACCGGCGCGGTAGGATCGGCGTTCGCGCGCCGCGCCGCCTCGGCGATCAGACTGCGCGCCGGCGCATCGACCTGGGCCGAGCGTTCTTGGAAATACACGAGATAGGGCGAGTTGTTTGGGCCATAGGAGGAGCAGGCCGACAACACCAGCAGAAGCCACAAAAGGGGCAAGAACCGCATCGACAGCTCCCTTTCGGAGAGGTGAATACCGACCAGCTTACCAGCGCTTCGCGTGCAGGGCGACATCAGGAATGCGCTCCCGCGCGGTGCGCGATATGATCCGCGTAGCGGCCGATTGGAGCTTCGTAGAAAACCGCTCCGGCGACATCAAGACAGGAAGGAGCGGCAACGGGCCTGATCCTAATCATCCTCATACTGGCCCTCCTACTCGGCGGCGACTTTGCGTATTCTGAGGACCTCGGCTATTTTTGGGCGGCAGACCCGCATTAGTAGACATCGTCACTACGGATAACCCGGCCTGCCGCCGAGAAGTTCCGCTCGATATGGTGGTCAGGGGGACGGAGCGACGGTGGGGCGAATAGTTGCATGGGTGATTGTCGTCAGCGGCTTAACGCTGGCGCTTTCGGCCTGCTCAATAAAGGCGATCGATATAATCTGTCCTCCCGCGGGTCAGTGCCCCAACACCCGCGCGGCGCACGGCGGAGGCTATTGACCTGAACAGGGTCTCGTTGTTGTCGTGCAATTCGCTCAGAAGGGCGTAGCGCTCGAGATCGCTGGCAAACCGGCGCAACACCGTCAGCCGCCGCGAGACCTGCTCCTCCAAGGTGCCGATATGCGGCGGCAGACCGTGCAGACCGAAAGCGTCGCGCTCGGCCTCGGTGAAGGCGGTGCCCTTGTTGAGGAGCGGGTCAGCGAGCAATTCCCAGCCGGTCAACGGCGTGATCAAGCTGCCGGCTTCCGGCCGTCCGGATATTCGCGGCATATCGGCGCTTTACCCCAGGCGCCGCCGGTAGAGCGCGATCAGCCGCTCCCAGTGGCGCTCAGCGGCCGGCTTGTCGTAGCACCAGCGCTGCGGGAACGCGAAGCCGTGGTGGACGCCGGGGTAAAGCTCGATCTCCCCCGCTGTGCCGGCCCGGCGAAACAGGCCGCGCAATTCCTCGACTATCGGCAACGGCGCCAGCTCGTCATGCTCGGCGCAGGCGATGTAGAGCTCGCCTTTGACCCGGCCGAGCGACAGATGCGGGCTTTCTTCGGCGTCGTTGACCAGCCAGGTGCCATAGAACGAGGCGGCGGCGATAATCCGGTCGGGATAACGCGCCGCGGCGGCGAGTGCATAGGGGCCGCTCATGCAATAGCCGTGGGCGCCCGCGGGCCCCGGCTTGACCTCGCTCTGGCGGTCGAGGTAGGCGAGCATCGTGCCGACATCCTCCATGACCGGCGGGATCGTCATCTTGGTGCGCACCGCACGCATGCGCTCGCGCTCCGGGCTGCCCTGATCGAGCACGTCGGACCCAAAGATTGTGTCGCGACCGGCGCGGTAATAGAGATTCGGCAGCAGCACGTAATAGCCGACCGTGGCGAGCCGGCGGGCCATGTCGCGCAATTCCTCGCGGATCCCTGGCGCATCCATCAGCAAAAAGACGGCCGGATACGGCCCGCCGCGTTCGGGATGGCAGATAAAGGTCTCCATCGCGCCATCCTTGGTCGCGAGGTCCAGGGTCTGTTCGATCATCGGTGGCTCCGCTGAGGAAGGCTTCGACGCAGCGGGCGAAAAGCTCTGCGTTAACCCCCGGGTACTAAATCACCTGCTTTTCGCGCAGTTGTCGGATCTCGTTTTGCGTGTATCCGGCGATATTTTTCAGCACATCTTCGGTGTGCTCGCCTTTGAGCGGCGCTCGCGAGGGCTGGAATGGCGAGTTCGACAGCCGCACCGGGCAGCCGATCATCGAAAACCGGCCGCGGGTCGGATGGTCGAGGTCAAACACCGTGCCGCGCTCGCGCAGATGCGGGTCGCTCAGCACTTCGGCGGTGTCGAGCACCGCGCCGCACGGGATGCCGCGCCCGGCGAACGCCTTCATGACCTCATGCTTTTCGCGGGTCCGCGTCCAGCCTTCGATCGCCTCGGTCAGCGCCGCTTGGTTCTTGGCGCGCGCGGGCGCCGTCGCAAAGCGCTCGTCGGTGCGCAATTCCCGGCGGCCAATCACCTCGGTCACGGCCGCGAACATCTCCGGGTTGTCGGGCGGCACGATCATATAGACATAGTCGTTCCGCCCGCTCCCGGCGCAGCGCACCAGATCCGACCAGCCGCCGGTCGCCGAGCGGTTGCCGGTCCGTCCGAGCGGTTCCCCGGTGGCCAGGGTCCCGGTGTATTTGACCCGGGTCAGGTTCAGCACCGCTTCCTGCATCGCCACCTCGACGAGCTGGCCGCGCCCGGTCTTCGCACGCTGGACAAGAGCGGCGAGGATCGCGATCGCCAGATGCATGCCGGTCCCGGAATTGCCGATATTGGCGCCGTTGACCATCGGCGGGCCATCGGCCTCGCCGGTCACGCTCATCGCCCCCGAGGTCGCCTGCGCCACCGGCTCGAAGCATTTGAAGCCGCTGTACGGACCGTACGAGCCGAACCCTTTGACCGAGGCGTAGATCGCGCGCGGGTTGAGCTTGTGGACCGCCTCCCAGCCGAGGCCCAGCCGCTCCATGACCCCCGGCCCCAGATTTTCGGCGACGATATCGGCCTCGGCGACAAGGCGGCGGGCAATCTCCTTGCCCTTCTCGGTCTTCAGATCGAGGACAGTACTGCGCTTCGAACTGTTGAGCAGCAGAAAGAAAAAACTGTCGAGGTTCGGATTGTCCATGTTCCACAGCCGGCGCGCGCGATCGCCGTGGGGCGGGCGCTCGATCTTGATCACGTCGGCGCCGAGCCAGGCCAGCATCTGGGTGCATGACGGACCGGCCTGGTCGTGGGTGAAGTCGATAACGCGAATACCCTCGAGTGCCTGGCTCATGTCGTTTCCTCCTCAGCCGTTTGCCGGCGAGGGTGTCACGCCACGGCGGCGCGGTCTACCGATTGCTGCGCAGTGACAAAGACCCCCGGCCGGCGAAATTCCCGGAGACGAAAAATTCCCGTAGAACCGGCAATAACCGGGAATTTTTTCATTTTAGCCTCAAAAGTTCCGATTTCGTGCCAAAATCCGCACGCGCTATCAACGGTCTGCCGGTGAATTCCCGTTGGCAAATAACCGGGAATTTTTTCGGGGTAACCGGGAATTAAATTGGCGGAACCGGGAATTTCCGCGGATACCGAGATCCGTCGCCGGACCAGCGCCATTCCCAGCAAAGACGCGAGCAAGCCCTGAAGGAAGAAAATCGCGATCATGCGCAGCCGTCGTATCAATGGCTACACCGAGTTGATAATCATATGATCCTTTCGCGGCCAAACCGTGGCGACGCGCCGCCGCCCGTCTACCGCCTAACCGCGTCCCCGGCGCGTTGTATGGAGCAGGACCTCACCAATTTTTATCGGCTGCGCGAGACCGCCCATCCTGCGAGCTGCTACAATGGTTCAGGGAGCGGCACGCGCAGGTTTTGCGAGCGAACGAAAGGAGCGACCTCCATGACCCTATCCGTGCACGATTTCTATCGCAGCTCGAACGGCGACCGCTGGCAGCTCATTTGCGATACCGTCACCGGCCGGTCCTTCGTCAGGCACGAACCCAATCTTGCATCAGGCGGCAGGATTACAGAGACCGACATCGACGAGTTTTTGAATTGAACTGGGACGAGTCCGGAAAATCTCGCGCTCAGGGCCCTTTTGGACAAACAGTCCGGCACGTAACCTCATGATCCACTGAGTGAATTGAAAATAACACCTGGTACCCGCAGTTTGCGGCGGCGATGATGCAGTCTGGGTCGGCGGTCCAGGCGAACGGTTTTGGATACCGGTTGTGTTCGGCGCGACAGAGGTTGATCGCGGCCTGGAGGTCGACGAGGTGTTCAGGGAAGTTCCGAGAGGCGCCAAGACAGCTTCGCCGGTTGCTACGCCAACTCGCCGGGGCGCGGTGGTGATCACGGCTTAACGACAACCGAGGCCCCGCTACCTACATATGGTTTTCGATGAACCAAGCAACGGTGCCGTCGACGAAGTATAATGCACGCCGTACCGACCTCGCCACGATGGCCAAACTCACCACGGCCCTTGTTCCACTTACGAACCACGACTTCACGAAGCCTTTGCGGGGCTTTCCGTAATGGGGCTTATGCAGCAAATTTTTGTAGGCGCAACGTGCAAATGTCAGTGCCGTCCAATTTAGAAATGTCAGTCTCTCCGGCTTTTTGGGCTGTGGGGGGCGGCATCGATGACGGTGCTGAGCGTGAGCGATGGCGAGCTGCGGCGTTTCGAGGTGTTACGGGACGTCGATCGAGGTGGTCTGCCGGTGCGTGCTGCGGCGCAGCTGTTGGGGCGTAGCGAGCGCCAGGTGTGGCGGTTGTTGAAGGCGTTTCGCAGTGACGGTGTCGCGGGTTTGATCTCGAAGAAGCGCGGCCGGCCGAGCAACCGCCGGACGATAGCCTCGGTACGCGCGGCGGCATTGTGGATCGTGCGCCACAACTACGCCGATTTCGGGCCAACCCTCGCTGCCGAGAAGCTCGCCGCCGAGCACGGTTTTTCGTTCTCCAGCGAGACCGTGCGCCAGTGGATGATCGCCGACGGGCTGTGGTGTGATCGCAAGCAGCGCAAGCGCATCCATCAGCCGCGGCCGCGGCGCGACTGCGTCGGCGAACTGGTGCAGGTCGACGGCAGCGAGCATTGGTGGTTCGAGGATCGCGGGCCGCAATGCACCTTGCTGGTGTTTGTCGACGACGCGATCAGCCGGCTGATGCATCTGCAATTTGTCGAGAGCGAGTTGACCTTTGCCTATTTCCATGCGGCCCGCGCCTATCTGGAGGCCTGGGGCAAGCCGGTCGCGTTCTACAGCGACAAGCATGGGGTGTTCCGGGTCAACCATCCGGGCGTCTTGGGCGGCGACGGCATGACCCAGTTTGGCCGCGCCCTGCACGCGCTCAACATCGACATTATCTGCGCCAATTCGAGCCCGGCCAAGGGCCGGGTCGAGCGCGCCAACAAGACGCTGCAGGATCGCCTGGTCAAGGAGTTGCGGCTGGCGGGTGCGGCAACCCTGGCGGAGGGCAACGTCCTCCTCCCGGCTTTCATCGCCGACTACAACGCACGCTTTGCCAAAATGCCGGCGAACGGCAAGGATCTGCACCGGCCGTTGCGCGCCGGCGACGATCTCGACGATGCCTTTGCCTGGAAAGAAGAACGCACCCTGTCACAGGCGCTGACCCTGCAATACGACAAGGTCGTGTTCATTCTGGAGCCAAGCGAGCACGCCAAGACGGCGATCGGCAAGCGGCTCACCATCGTCGATTATCCCGACGGGCGCCTGGCGATCCGCTATCAGGGCGTCGAACTGGCGTATCGGACCTTTGATAAAATTCGCCAGGTCTCGCAGGCCGCGATCGTCGAGAACAAGCGGCTCGGCGCTGCGCTCGCCTTTATCCGCGACCAGCAGCTTCGTCGCGAGCCCGAACATCGCAGCGATCGCGCCCCGCGCCGTCGCGATCAGCACAACTCTCGTCTGTTTAAAGTCGGCTGAGCCTCTCTACGAGCCGGGCGTGCTGGCGCCCGCCCGGTAAAACAACCGGTACGGTTTTCGAGCGCCGTGCCGCGGTCGCCGGTCGGGCGCTGCGCGATGCCGGGGCTCCGCGGTCGCCGGTCGGGCGCTGCGCGATGCCGGGGCTCCGCGCCCGCCCGCCGCCCGACCCACAGACTGACACTTTTAAATTGGGAAAATCACTGACATTTGTAATTTGCGTGGACAATTTTGAAATGCTCGCCGGCCGAAAAACCCACAAGATGTTGATTTGCCCGTTTTGTGCTAAAATGTCCCGGCCCGGGCTTGCCACAGCAGCTTTCCCCCGTTGACCCTCTCGTCTGAAATTCCGCCGATCTATTCGCGGCGTAAAACATAGAACTCCACGCCGCCAGCGACATCGGTCGGCACGCCATAATGGGTGTTCAGCTCGCCATCGACAACAACAGCGCCGCCGACATCGATCGTCACGCACGTTGTCTCCACAGACGGCTTCCCCACGCATGGTCGCCGCCGCTGACATCAATCCTCTGGTTGGCGAACACCCGTTGCGCGCGGCGGCCCATTGGCCCAAATGAGTCCTCGGTGATGGTTATCTCGACGGTTCTCTGCATTGCGCCATTTGCCCCCGCTGCCCAGCCCTCGGATGGGGAACAAATGGTGGCAAGCCGAGCAACTTTCCAGAGATAGCACGGCCCATGACCATTACGACGCCTGCGCGCCCTTCGGGCTTCCCTACTCTGCTCAGGGTGCGCGGATCTGTGGTGTCACTAATGGCGGGTCCCGAGAACACCGCGAAATCGGCGGCGTTGAATGTATAGATTGGGGTCCGAGTAGCAACGGAACAATTTTACTTAGCAAGCAAGGGAGCTGCGTCTTGAAAATTTGGCGCTATGTCGATTTCGCCAAGTTCATGCACATGCTGGCGACCGGCACCCTCTACTTTCCATGCGTTACAGAGCTGAAAGACCCTTATGAAGGCTGGATGCCCCGCAGCCACATCAAAGCGCTGACGGAGATGAATCGCGGGATTCTGGACCGGATGGAACGCGCATACCACGACATCCTTGCCCAGCTTCCCGCCACCGCTCGTGACCGCGTTCCGGTCGATGCCATCATTGCGGACGCCCGGAGGAAGCTCGACCTGCAAAGCGTGCTCCCAGAGGTGAACCGCAAGTTCGGCGTGAGTTGTTGGCATGTTAACGAGCACGAGTCCGAGGCCATGTGGCAGCTCTACAGCGCCGCAGGACAGGGCATTGCCATCGAATCCACTAAAGCTAGGCTAGAGGGTGCCCTTAAGGGCGACGGAATCCATGTAGACCGCGTGCGGTATATGAATTTCGATACCGACGAGATAGAAAAGGGCCATCGAAATTACGGTCTTTTTCTCAAGCGGAAGTCATTCGAACATGAGCAGGAGCTGCGAGCCACAATCCTGCTGCCCGCGCCCGGCACCGGAACCGCTGTGCCGTGCGATCTCAAAGCCCTGATCGTACAAATTCAATTTTCCCTAAGGCCCCGCCCTATTACGTCGAGGCCGTCAAATACGCGGTGGGGCAGGCTAGGCTGGAGATCACAGCACCCGTTACGGTCTCAAGGTTGCTGGACCCACCAGACTACTAAAAAGCCTGTATCGGATAAAATTCGCGGGCGCAGACGATACCGCCGATTTTCCGTAAGACACATTATCGGACTTCGCGCTGCAGGCGCCCGATCAAAATGTCGTCCGTCTGCCAATCAAAGATGACGCTGTCCGCGGGTCTTTTGGGGTGACGGTTCGACTGATGAGCGATGGCCAGGTTGTGCGGTTTCGTAGCTGCCTCGGATGCATCACACGTCCGCCGAACGGTCCACCGATTGGTCGATCCGCGTGATGATTTCGGCCGGCAACGGCCCGGCCGCGGCCGCGGCGACGCACTCGGCCAATTCGGCGCGGTTCTTGACCCCGAGCACCAGGGTGTCAACGCCGAGCGACAGCGCGTAACGGTGGGCCAATGCGGCGGGACCGGCGCCAACCTCCGCAGCGACACGGCGAAAGCCCGCCGCCCGCGCATAGTCGCGCATCTCTGGATGATCGGCCGGCAGCGGGCGGTCGATCGCGCCGGTCAAGGCGCCGGCCTGCACCGCGCGAATGCCCATCACCCCAACCCCGTTCGCGTGAGCCGCCTCCATCACGGCGCGCGGTTTTGCCGGGCCCTCGAAGAATTTGAGCCCGCCGGGCGAGTCGAGCAGATTGGCGATGCATTGCACTGCCGCCGGGGCCGGAGTCTCGCCGAGCAGGCGGATGATCGTGTTCGGATGGCCGATGCCGGTCAGGCCCCACGCGCCGATCAATCCCTCGGCGACTAGCCGTTCAAAAACCGGGCGGACGTGTTCGACAAAAGTTCTGTAAAGCGTCATCCGCACAGCAGCGGCGGGCCAGCGCACACGGTGGTCCGAATCGGGTACGACACTCGAATGCAGGAAGAACAAATCGAGCCGATCAAGCCGCAGCCGGCGCAGATTTCCCTCGATCGAGCGGCGCAGAATGGGCTCGATCTCGCCGGGCGACGGCTCGCCCAGATTGCACTTGCTGGTGACCCGCACCCCATCCGGCAACTTGCCGCCAAAGGCCGCGCCGATGACTTCCTCGGCCTTGCCGTTGCCGTAGCTCGGCGCCAGGTCGAGCAAGTCGATGCCGGCCTCGACCGCCGCATGGACGGTGGCGACACACTCGTCGAATGTGGTCTCGCCCCACACCATGCCGAGCCCGCCGCCGCCCAAAGTCAGCGCCGAAACCGGCCACAGTTTCCCTAATTGCCCCTGCTTCATGACCGTCCTCCCAAATGTCGCCAGTCGTCCTCACCGATCTTACCGCCCGCACAGCCGGACCGCATCCGCCCGCGCCTTGACACGGTTTCGCGCCGCCGCCTAAATGCCGCCGGCCGGAGCGGGCGCGTAGCTCAGCGGGAGAGCACACCCTTCACACGGGTGGGGTCACAGGTTCAATCCCTGTCGCGCCCACCAGCTAAAAGAAGCATTTCGAATGCTATTCACGCCCGGACCGCACTCGAAAACCTGCGCAAATCGCAGAAACGGCAGACGATCGGTTTCCTTTCTACCGTGGCCACAGTGTGACTAGGGACTCGACACCGCCCCGGTTAGACTGGCCTGGGTCGCTTCGAAAAATACCATACCGAAGAGTGAACCGCGGGTTTCGGGTGGATGCTCGCCGGGATTTCGGTGCTCGATTAGCCCGCGCGGCTGGCGCGCTCAGAGCCCGGTCGCCTCCGATAGTCTCGTGCGGACCGTGGGGATATGGGGATATCGGCTGTGTGTGATGGAGTTCACAGACGCGCCGCTCATTCCATGTTAGGGACCCGATTTGATCGGTTAAAGCCGGCAACTGGAGTAACACTCATGACTCTTCCCGGCACAATTACCGCGGCCACGCCCGGCGCGCAGGGTTTCGACTGCAGCACGGTAGTCACCGCCGTCGTGGCTGAGAACCTCGCCGCGCTGGGCTTCGCCTTCGCTATCCGATATGTCAGCCGGGTCACCCCGCAGAACGCTGGCGATCTGACGGTCGGGGAAGCACAGTCGATCCTCGCGGCAGGGCTCGCTCTGATGGTCGTCCAGCACTGCCCGAGGCCATATTGGACGCCTACCGCTGAACTGGGCACGCAATACGGCACGGTCGCCGCGACCAATGCCGCTGCGATCGGTTATCCGTCGGGCGCGAGCCTGTGGCTCGATCTCGAAAACATGCGGCCGGGCAGCGGAGCAGACGCGATCTGCGCCTATGCGAACGCGTGGAGTTGGGCGGTTCGCGGCGCAGGATATCTCGACGGCTTGTACTACAGCGCCGATTGCCCGCTGACGCCGCAACAGCTTTACCTCGATCTGATCACCACGCGGTATTGGCGAGCCCTGAGCGCGGATTCACCATTCGTCTCGACACGCGGGGCGTGCATGCAGCAATTCCTGCAAGCCGGACAGACGGCGGGGATCGATCTGTACCGCGACGTGGTGATGGCCGACGCGTTTGGCGGCCTGCCAATGTTGCTCGCATCGCCGGAAACCTGAGCGATCGTTTTGGCCCGCGCGCACATCTGACGGCCCGAAAACCCGTCATCATACCTTGGGCGGTTGGCGCTTGCCGCGCTCTTGGGTTTGCTGAACCTGCAGGTCGATGGCAGTTGGTCGAGCGTTATTGAGAGGCGCGCCCACCCTCTAAGCCGCCGGCATGAAGTGGCAATCGAGCATGTCTCGGCGTCACAGCGGCGCCGAAGACGCTCACCCCACGTAAGTTATCGACAAGCTCAAACCGGCATCTCGGGCAACAAGTGGGGGTAACAAAAGTAAGCGACTGCCGTAGCCGGGCTTGTGTCGCTGCGGGTTAGTCCGTCGAAGCCGGCGCCGGAACCACCGCCACCGATCAGACCCTGGCTTGACGCCGCGCGTGGGGCGTCGGCGGAGCGATGACGCCCGAGGGCAACGCCCTCTTGATCGCGGGAATCTCAGCGCGGGATGCGTTCGTGACACGATCAGCCGTGCCAGCGACATCCGGCGGGAAACTCGCGGTGGCTGGGGCTACACTCTTGGCGCCGCGGCCCTTGCCTTTGCCACCGCCTAACGACGTTGGGCGCGCGGCCTCACCGAGAGCGCGCGCAACCCGCGCCGGCGCAGGTGATCGATCAATTCCTCGACGAGCACCGCTCTTCCGGCGCGTCACTACGCTGTTCATGACCCTCTTCGACACGGAGGCGTGGGGGCGAGCCACAGGCGGCGTCGCCGATCAGGCGCTCGAGATACAGGTGGAAGTGCTCCAACGAGCGCTCGATCATGCGCTTCCCTCGGCGCGTGACGGGGTCGCGCCGCAAGTCGCCGATCGCATAGGCTGGAAAACGCAGGCTCTGTGTGCCACAGTGAGGCCGAGATAACCGGAGGTGTGCCATGAGCCAGTTCGAGGTCGCCGACCACAACGTCGCGGCGGACACGCAGAGAGCTTTGTCGGCCTATGTGCCGCCGCTCCAGCGCACGGAAGGGCAGCCGCCGCCCATCGCGGCGCACGGCGGCCTGTCCTACGTGTCGTTCGACCGGGACGGCGATGCCGGAACCGCTGCGGCGATCCAGGACGCGCTCGCGGAGATCGCCGAGGGCGAGGGCCAGCGCGTTAGGGACATGGTCGCCAAAGCACCACCGGGCCCGATCAAGACCAAATGGGGCCTCGGGTTCCGCGACTACGATGAGTGTGTGAAGTACATCCGCCAGTCGAACAGCCTCAAGGCCCCCGAAGGCGGCGTGGCGCTGCCACTGCCCTATACGGTGTACGAGCGCCCGACCTACTCCGTCGTTCCGTCCAACGCGATCTGGCGGGACCCGGCGCGCGCCGACATGGCCGCGATCCTGCGCACGAATGAGCAGGGCAACCGACGCCAGAACCTCTATTTCCCGCAGGTGCTGCGCGACGCGCGGCGCATCGGCGAGTATCACCCCGGGCTCTCGCCCACCAGCCCCGAATGCATGGACCGGCTCGGCCTGTCGCTGGCGCACCTCGAGTCCAAGTGCTCGAACATCTACGATGCGGCGGAGGTGGAGCGCGTGTTTTATCCGGAGATCGAGAAGCTGCTTCTCGAGTTCTTCCCGGACGCGACCGATGCGCTTGTCTACAACCACGACGTCTTCGACAAGGACTACACGGGCGACCGCACGGAAGACCAGGACAGCAACAACCCGGGGGTAAACGCCAATTACGCCAACCTTGTGCATAACGACCTGAACGATAACAGCGGCCGCGTGCGCTGCCGCGAGTTGCTCACCAGGAACCTGCGGAATTTCGGGCGCACGCAGCACTATACCGAGGCAGAGGCCGACAAGAAGATGTCGCGGCGGTTCATGTCGATCAATCTCGCCAAGCCGATAGAGACTGTCGAGCAGTTCCCGTTCGTGCTCTGCGCCTGGCCCTCGTTCGCCGACCAGCCGTACATCAACAACTACCGGATCTACGATGACCGCGTCGGTGAGACCACCCGCTTCACCTACCGTCCCGACCACGAGTGGTACTGGTTCCCCCGGCAGAAACCCACCGAGGTCTCGATGCTCAAATGCTATGACTCGGTGACCGATGGCTCCGTCTCGCGCTGGTCTTTCCATACGGCCTGCATCGACCCGACCACGCCCCTGAATGCCCGATGCCGCAAGAACGTCGTGGTCCGGTCCTTTGTTTTCTTCTAGGAAGACAGACAAAGGGAGCGGGCAGACGGAGCCGACATCGCTGTCGTGAGACTTCACGACCGGCTGACCGCGCAGGGGCATGGTGCGCGGTCAGCCAGGCTCACCTGGATGTCTCAATCGCGCCGACTTCATTGGCGAAGGGCGTTTCCAACTACGAGCGCGCTCCACCCGGTCAGCTAAAGCCTTCGGGCCGGCAAGGTCGACGATCGTTGTTTCCAGTTCGCGAGCAGGGCGCTTTCCGAGCCCGACAAAACTGTTGAGGCCGGGCCAAGCAACAGTCTGAAATCCGGCGGCGCGCAACGCCTCCTTACGGGTCTCGACATCGAGAAAGTAATTCTCGATACCGAAGGTGCCGTCCTCCAGGTAAAACGTCCAGGTAATCGGCGACTCTTCGCGGAACGGGCCGAGGACGGAGGTTCTGAATGTTTTCCACCTGGGTTTGGTTTTGGTTAGTTCCAGATGGTGAAGGGCCTCATATTATTGGTTGGCAGGTATGGTGACGACAGGCGCCGCCCCCTTTACTCCGGTATCGGCAATCGAGAACAGCAGCATTATGATGCCGAACGTGTATTTGGATCGGATATCGGTGTTCGCGATCCAGAACCATCTCCTGTCGTATTGCGTGGCAACATAGGCAGTCCTTCGGCGGCGTATCTGTGACCAGCACACGTAAAGGCGGACCGTTCAGCGCTCCTGCTCCCTGAGTGTCGACCAGCCCGGGTGCCGCCTTTCCCTGCGCCACGTCTGCCTCGGGCACCTGCACGACGGCCGCGAATTCGAGCATGATCTGCAGCATCGAACGCGTCATCATGTCGATCTCGTCGTCTTTTCCCGAATACCCGCCATAATTGACTTTGAGTTCCCGTAAGTCAGGCTTTATCCCAAGGATACTCTTTAATTCCCTACCCCTTGCCGAGAGCTGCGGATCCTTGCTCGGTCCGAAGATGAGCACGGAGCTCTCGGCGCCAGCCTTGGAACGCTCGATCCGGATTTGGATGGCGCCGGCGAGCTGACCTTCGCGCATCAGCTCGACGAGGCGGGTAAATTTTGGGTCGGCTGGGCGCCGGAGCCGGTTCGACTCATTGTTGATGCCGTTAATCGAGTCCAACATTATCGGCATAATGCGGTCCGCAGAATAGCCCGACTGCAGCATAAACAGCACCGAACTCGGCGGAATCGGCGTCATTAGCCGCTTCAGAAAATCCACCCCGGTGAGCGGCGAATAAACCACCGTAGGCCGATCGGTGTAGGTGCCTGCGGCGTTGGCAGTGCCGAGCGCCGTGAACGGACCGACGATGCCCGCGGTGAAGTTCCCCGCGGTAAAGCTGCCGCCAATCGCACTCTGTAACTGGTAACCGGCGATGACCTGAGCGACCTCGAGAAAGATCGGCATATCCGCGTAACGCAGCTTGACGATGTTGAGGAGCGTCTGCTCCTTCCAGGAATTACCGATGGCGCTCGCGTAGTCGATCCGGTCGTGAGGCACCGTTCCCGGCCCGATGCTGGTGCACGCCGCGAGCAAGAGGCTCAGCAGAGCAGCGGCGAGCTGTCGGGGCATTGCTGTCTCTAGGTCGCTTTCAGCTCGAACACGTTGAAATGCCACGGAGCGTGATCGATAAAGAGGCCGGGATCGACCAACTCGCTGCCGTCGCGATCGTAAACCTCGGTCCCCATCATGTCGCTCAGACGCACCCATTTGCCGCGCAGTTCGGGGAAGGGCAGCGGCAGGCGGCATTGCGCCTGGTTGCCGGCGTAATTGACGACGATCACATGGCGGGTGTCGTTGTCGCCGGCCCAAGCGTAGGCGATGAAATCGTCGGAACTCGAATTGCCGGGCCAGGCGGGCTGCGGCTGGATCTGCGACCAGGCACCCTCGCGAAAGGCGGGCGTCTGCTTCAGGGCCTGCAATAGCTTGGCGTAGAAGGCCGCGATCTCGGGATTTATCGGCTCGACCGGGCCGCGACAGAGATGCGTCGGCACCCGGACCCGCGCTCCCTCGGACTGGCCTTGATAAAAAAAGCGCAGGCCAGGTGACAGGTAGGTGATGATCGCTGCCGCCTGGTGCTGCGGCCAAGGAAATTCAGACGCTGCCCGTGGCTCGTCGTGATTTTCGAGAAAGCGGGTGAGCTTGTCCTGGTAGTCGAGGCCGGCGAGCAGATGGCCGCGGATTGGTCCGACACGGCCCTCTCGCAAGCGGTCATAGAGCCGCTTGTCGTAGCAATAGCCAAAGCCCTGCTGCTGCAAAGTCCATTCGAGGTCCCAATAAACCTCGGCCATGAAGGTGAAAGCCGGATATTTCTCGTGCACCGCTGCTAGTCGCCTTCGGCCAGAACGGCTCGGGCGTAATTCCCCAGGTACGCTGAAAAATCTCGGGCAACAGCAGCATTGCCATGTCGCAGCGTATGCCGTCGCACTTGCCGGCAATATGCGATCAGCTCGTCGATCCGCGCTGCCTGCAGCTCGGGATTGGCGTAGTTGAGCTGCAAGGTGTCGGGCCAACCCGGAAAATTCGGATCGCGGCCATAGGCCAGGATCTTGGGTCCGCGGTCAGTCTCGACCCGCAGGTAATTCTGCGGCGCGTTCGCCAGCGCCTCTTCGCTGCCTTCGATATAATAGTCGGGATGGGTCTTCACCCAAGGGTGGTCGGGGGCGGTATGGTTCGGCACGAAATCGAGCATCAGCTTGATGCCGCGCCGCGCCAGCTTTTCGCGGAATTGCGCCAACGCCGCTCTCGCCGCCGAGTGCGTCACTGACGGTGTAGGCGGTGATCGCAAAGCCGGAGCCGCAGATGTCGTCCTCGGTCAGGTCGGGCAGAATGGCCTTGAACTCGGCGCGCCATTGCGGGTTGCCGCGCGATACAGCCCGCCCGGCAGCGCCGATCTGCCAGACACTCAGCAGCCAGATCCAGTCGAAGCCCTGTTCCGCGAAGCCGTCGATCGTCGCGTCGTCGATGTCGGCGAGCGTTATACGCTTGCCGGCTTCGCGCGACAGACGATCGAGCCAAACTCGGGTGTTGATCTGAAACAGCGACGGATAGCGGGGCGAGGCCGCCATGCGTTCCTCCCGGCCTATGCCGTCTCTTTCTCTCGGCCGAACGCCGCCTCGCGGCCGCCGTGCAGAAAGGTCTCGGCATCGAGCTTGCCAAAAATGTCGATCAGACCGGCGATGACCCCGGTCCACCCCGTCTGATGGCTGGCGCCGATCCCGGCGCCGTTGTCGCCATGGAAGTATTCGTAGAACAGCAAATTGTCCCGCCAATGAGGATCGCGCTGGAATTTCTCGGCGCCGCCAAAGACCGGCCGCCGTCCGCTCTCGTCGCGCAGAAAGATCCGGGTCAAGCGATTGGCGATTTCGTGCGCGACCTCGAACAGGTTCATCAAGTTGCCGGAGCCTGTCGGGCACTCGATCTTGAAGTTGTCGCCGTAATAGGCGAAATAATGCATCAGGGCGCGGATGATCAGCGCGTTGACCGGCATCCAGATCGGCCCGCGCCAGTTCGAGTTGCCGCCGAACATGCCGCTGTCCGATTCCGCCGGCAGATAGCTCACGCGATATTCCTGACCGCCCGCGGAAAAGACATAGGGATGCTCGGCGTGATAGCGTGACAACGAGCGGATGCCGTAGGGGCTCAGGAACTCGTTCTCGTCGAGCATGCGGGTCAGGATCCGGCGCAGCCGTTCCTCGATTGACGAGGCCTATGATGCCGCGCTCGGCGACGCCGAAATGACCAACCCCGGTGGCATGGATCGATTCGCGGAGCTCCGGCATGCGCCGCAGGCGGTCGGCGACTCCTGCCGTCAGTCTGGGGACCCGTTCACGCTGCCATTTGTCTACCGCCGTCGTAGCGCAGAGCGGCAAGAGACCCACCATCGAGCGGACTTTGAGCCGGGTGGCGTTTCCATCGGGCAAACGCAGAACATCGTAGTAGAACCCGTCCTCCTCGTCCCACATGCCGTCCGGACCGATCCCGTTCATCGCGCGGGCGATCAGCACGAACTCCATCGCGTAGTTCGCCGCCAACTCCTCATAGGTCGGGTCGTGCGCGGCGAGTTCGAAAGCGATCTCGAGCATGTTCTGGCAGAACAACGCGACCCAAGCGGTGCCGTCCGCCTGTTCCAAATGGCCTCCGGTGGGCAACGGCGCGCTGCGATCGAACACGCCGATATTGTCGAGACCCGAGAAACCCGCCCTCGAATAGGCTCCTGCCAAATCGGTCCTTGCGGTTCACCCACCAGCCGAAATTCGCGCTCAGCCTGCCGAACATCCGCTTCAGAAAATCGAGATCGGTTTGGCCGCGCACCGCCTGTTCCATGCGGTAGAGAAAGATCGTCGCCCAGGCCTGGACCGGCGGATTGACATCGCTGAAGTTCCACTCATAGGCCGGGATCTGCCCAGTCGGATGCAGGTAAGCCTGGCGAAGCAGCAGGTCGAGCTGCTGCTTGGCGAAGTCGATGTCGACAGTCGCCAGGGCGAGTGTGTGGAACGCCAGATCCCAAGCCGCAAACCACGGATATTCCCACTTGTCCGGCATCGAGATGATGTTATCGCCGATCATGTGGAACCACTCGCGGTTGCGCACCTGAAGCGGCGTCGGATTCATCGGATCGAAGCCGTGTTCCTCGAGCCATCTGTCGGTGTCGTAAAAGAAGTACTGCTTGCTCCACAGCATCCCGGCCAATGCCTGCCGCATCACATTGGCCTCATCTTCGCCGACGCGGGCCGGCGTGATCGCGCTGATAAAACTCGTCGGCCTCGCGCCGGCGCGCTTCGATGATCTGATCGAATTGGTTGCCGAACGGGTCCCGCAAGGCAGTCATTGCTAAGCCGCAGCCGGATGACGGCGGTTTCGCCGGCACCCACGTTCAGCTGATAATGCGCGGCGGCCTTGGTCCCGGTCTGGTTCGGGTTGACGGCGTCCTGCCGGCCCGCCACGACATAATTGTTGATTCCGTCCTTGACATAGGGTGTCGCATTGGGCGTGCCGAAAATCCGCTCGTTGTTGGTGTCGTTTTCGGTGAACAACAGCTGCGGATTTCCGTCGCAATGCAGCAGGAAGCCGCCGAGCTCGGCATGCGATGTCTCGATCGTGACCGTGTTTTGCCCCGGCATCTGCCGCAATGAGGGTTTTGGCTGGTCCGGCCACCATGTCCAAGTGTTGCGGAACCATAGAGTCGGCAGCACGTGCAGCGTCGCCGCCTCGGGTCCGCGATTGGCAATGCTGATCTGGATCAGGATGTCGGTCGGTCCAGCCTTCGCGTATTCGACAAACACGTCGAAATATCGGTCTTCGTTGAAGATTCCGGTATCCAGCAATTCGTATTCCGGATCGTTGCGGCCGCGCCGCCGGCTTGTCTCGATCAGATCTCTGTAGGGATATGCGTTCTGCGGATATTTATAGAGATACTTCATGTACGAGTGGGTCGGCGTGCTGTCGAGGTAAAAATAGTATTCCTTGACGTCTTCGCCGTGATTGCCCTCGCTGTTGGTCAGGCCGAACAGCCGCTCCTTGAGGATCGGGTCCTTGCCGTTCCACAGGGCGAGAGCAAAGCACAGCCGCTGGTGGTCGTCGCTGAAGCCGGCGAGGCCGTCCTCGCCCCAGTGATAGGCGCGCGAGCGAGCCTGATCGTGGGTGAAATAGTTCCACGCATCGCCGTTCTCGCTGTAGTCCTCGCGGACCGTTCCCCATTGCCGCTCGCTGAGATACGGGCCCCATTGCTTCCATGGCACCCCCTTCTCACGCGCCTCGTCCAGACGCATTTCTTCCGCGGTCTTATCCCCTGTCGTCTTAGTCTCTTTCGGCAACGGTCTCCTCCTGTTTGCATCATCCGGCGGTACCCGGATGTCGTTTTAGCCCCCTGCCTCTCAGCGGCACTCGAAAATCTGCTGCAACCCGAAGTTTTGCAAGTCAAAACCTCCCTCTTGCTACCGGAACCAGGCGGCGTTCTATTAGGCGGTTTTCGGTCCTGTAGCCGGTTCAAGCCGATGGGCCGGTGGCAGCAAGGCCACCACCTCGCGATTACCGCCTTACTCGGCACCGAACGTCGAACGGAGAATGAAAGATCAAGGGCTGACCGGCCGAACATCTCGCCGCCCTCTCAATGTAATGACGCGCCAAATTGGCAAGCGATGCCACGCTCAGTGGAACACCGAAGTATGGTTGAGACGCCCGAGCTTTTCGTCTCCGGATTATTCTACGAGTCGGTCTGGCACACCTTGCTCGGCTCGACCGCATTCCACTACGGCCGCGAGCACACGCAGCACGTGCCCGTGGGCGAAGAGTGCCACGTCGCCTTCGACCGCGCGGGCTCGGGCTATCACCCGGTCCGCCCGCGCATCGACTTGCTCCGGAGCCTCGCCGCCCGGGCATCCGTCCCGGAAAATCAGCCAGCCCGGCGCCGTCTCATGGATCTGCCTGGGCGTCAGACCCTCGTATGCGCCATAATTCCACTCGACGAGGTCGGATTCGATAACGGCCGTGTCGCCGAGACCCGCCAATTCGCAGGTCTCGCACCGAAGACGTTCACGTTCGTCCCACTTAGAGTCAGACGTTGTCGGCCTCAGTCGAACGCACGCCCGCGGAAGCCGCTTCCTGCCCCCACCTCCAGCCGGTGATCTCGGGCATGTCGTCGCCGTACCGGCAGATGTATTCCTTGTGGTCGATGAGCTTGTCGCGGATCGCCTGCTTGGCGTAAGCCGCCCGCGCCCCGAGTTTCGGCACGCGGTCGATCACGTCGCTGACCAGATGGAAGCGATCGAGGTCGTTCAGCACGCACATGTCGAACGGTGTGGTCGTGGTGCCCTCTTCCTTGTAGCCGCGCACGTGGATGTTGTGGTGGCCATTTCGCCGGTAGGTCAGTCGGTGAATGAGCCATGGGTAGCCGTGAAAGGCGAAGATGATCGGCTTGTCCGTGGTGAACAGCGCGTCGAAATCGTGATCCGAGAGGCCGTGCGGGTGCTCGCTCGACGGTTGCAGCTTCATCAGGTCCACGACGTTGATGACGCGGATCTTCAGCTCGGGCGCGTGCTGGCGAAGGAGGTCGACGGCGGCCAAGGTCTCCAAGGTCGGCACGTCGCCGCAGCAGGCCATCACGACGTCGGGCTCGCCGCCGTGGTCATTGCTGGCCCACTCCCAGATCCCGAGCCCAGCCGTGCAGTGCTTGATCGCCTCGTCCATCGTCAGCCACTGGGGGGCCGGCTGCTTGCCGGCGACGACGACGTTGACGTAGTTCCGGCTGCGCAGGCAGTGGTCGGTGACCGACAGCAGGCAGTTGGCATCGGGCGGCAGATAGACGCGGACGACCTCGGCCTTCTTATTGACGACGTGGTCGATGAACCCCGGGTCCTGGTGGCTGAAGCCGTTGTGGTCCTGCCGCCACACATGGCTCGACAGCAGGTAATTCAACGAGCCGATCGGCCGCCGCCAGGGAATGTGATTGCACACCTTCAGCCATTTGGCGTGCTGGTTGAACATCGAGTCGATGATGTGGATGAACGCCTCGTAGCAGGAGAAGAAGCCGTGCCGGCCGGTCAGCAGATAGCCTTCGAGCCAGCCCTGGCACTGGTGCTCGCTGAGCATCTCCATGACCCGCCCGTCGGGGGCGAGATGGTCGTCCCAAGGTATCGGTCTCGGCGACCCAGGCGCGGTTGGTGACCTCGAGCGCATCCTGCCAGCGGTTCGAGTTGCTCTCGTCGGGACTGAACAGGCGGAAGTTCCGCGCCTCCATGTTCAGCTTCATCACATCGCGCAGAAACCTGCCCATTACCCGGGTGGATTCGGCCGTGGCGGCGCCGGGCGCGGTCACCTTGACGGCGTAATCGCGGAAGTCCGGGAGCCGCAGATCGCGCAGCAGCAAGCCGCCATTGGTATGCGGATTGGCGCTCATGCGGCGCGTCGCCTCGCGGCGGAAGTTCGGCCAATTCGGGCCGCAGGCGGCCGCTGTCGTCGAACAGTTCGGCCGGCCGGTAGCTCTTCATCCACTCTTCGAGAATGCGCACATGGGCCGGGTTCTCGTGCATCTCGCCCATCGGCACCTGATGCGCGCGCCAGTAATCCTCGGTGCGCCTGCCGTCGATCTCTTTCGGGCAGGTCCAGCCCTTGGGTGTGCGCAGACGATCATCGGCCAGCGCGGGCGTTCGGTGAACCCATTCCGACGCGCGTCGGCCTTGATGCGCTGGATGTCGCCGATCGACGGTGTCGAGGGTGGCGGCCATCAGCTCGTGCATCTTTTCCGGCTCGTCGCCCTCGACAAAATACGGCGTGTAGCCATAGCCGCGGAACAGGTGGTCCAGTTCCTCGTGGCTGATCCGGGCCAGGACGCAGGGGTTGGCGATCTTGTAGCCGTTGAGGTGAAGGATCGGCAGAACCGCCCCATCGGTCGCCGGGTTCAGAAACTTGTTGGAATGCCAGCTCGTCGCCAGCGGTCCGGTCTCCGCCTCGCCGTCGCCGACGACACAGGCGACGATCAGATCGGGGTTGTCGAAGGCCGCGCCGTAGGCGTGCGAGACGGCGTAGCCGAGTTCGCCGCCCTCGTGGATCGAGCCGGGCGTTTCCGGTGCGACGTGGCTCGGAATGCCGCCGGGGAACGAGAACTGCGTGAAGAGGCGCTTCATGCCCTCCTCGTCGGGCGAGATGTTCGGATAGACCTCGCTATAGGTTCCTTCGAGATAGGCGTTGGCGACCAGGCCGGGCCCGCCATGCCCCGGGCCGGTGATGTAGATCATGTCGAGGTCGTGCTTCTTGATCATCCGGTTCAGGTGAACATAGATGAAGTTCAGACCCGGCGTTGTTCCCCAGTGGCCGAGCAGCCGCGGCTTGATGTGCTCCTTTGTCAGGGTCTGCTTGAGCAGCGGGTTGTCATAGAGATAGATCTGGCCGACCGACAGGTAGTTGGCGGCCCGCCAATACGCATCGATCAATGCCCGCTCTTTGTCAGTCAGGACGTTTGCCATCATCGCCTCCTCTGTAGCCCTTTCATTGAGTACGTGCCCGCTTATCGATCGTCTCGCCAGTCGCGGCGATGCGGCGGATCACCAGGGATTTTTTAACGCCACCCTCGCCACCGCCAGCGCAGCGCTCTCCATCGTGTGCCTGCTGATCCTGCGACCCGCCGGCCGCGAAGATCAAGTCAAAGGGCGACAGCAGGGGCGCGCTCCTGAACCCCGACCTGGCGCTCCTTTGCCGGCTCCTTGATGCGGAACCAGGCGACATAGAGGGCAGGCAGGAACAACAGGGTCAGGAGGGTCGCGACGAACAGGCCGCCGATGATCGCATAGGCCATCGGCCCCCAGAACACCTCCGAGGCGATCGGTATCATGCCGAGCGAGGCTGCGGCCGCGGTCAGCACGATCGGCCGAAAACGGTTTGTCGTCGCATCGATCACGGCGTCCCAAGGATGCAAGCCTCTGGCCATGTCCATGTCGATCTGGTCGATCAGAATCACGGAATTGCGAATGATCATCCCGCTCAAGGCGATGATCCCTAGGATCGCGACAAAACCCATCGGCGTGTCGGTGGACAATAAAGCGGCGACGACGCCGATCAGACCCAAGGGTGCGACGCTGATCACCAGGAACATCTTCTGAAAGCTCTGCAGCTGTACCATCAGGATGATCAGCATCAGCATGATCATCAGTGGAAAGACGGCAACGATCGAGTTGAGCCCCTTGGCGCTCTCCTCGATCGTGCCGCCGGCTTCGATCGTGTAGCCCGGCAGTTTCTCCGCCAATTGGGCGATCGCCGGCGCCAGCTGCCTATTGACTGTCTTCGCCTCGATACCGGGGACGACATCGGCTTGGACGGTGATCGTCGGCAGCAGGTTGCGCCGCCAGATCACAGGCGGTTCCAATTCATATTGGATGGATGCGACTTGGCTTAGCGGAATCGTTTGTCCGTTATCCAGCGCGACTTGCAGATTTTTCAATGTCTGGACCGCGACGCGTTGCTGTTCTGTCGCACGCGCCTCAAGGTCGGTCAGATAGATCGAGTTGCGGACCTGGGTGACGACCATTCCGCTGGTCACGGCGTTGAGAGCCTCGGCGAGCGACTTGGAACTGATGCCGAGCTGGCGGACTCGATCTTGATCGACCTGCAAGTGGAGGCTCTTCATCGGCTCGTTCCAATCGAAATTGATGAGCCGTGTATTCGGGTTCTGCCCGATCGTTTGGGCCACCAGGAAGGCCGCGTCGCGGGTGCCGTCCGGGGTCTGGCCGCTGACGCGGTACTGCAACGGCCAGCCGACGGGCGGTCCCAATTCCAGCGGGTAAATCCTGGTATTGAGACTGGGGAATTCGGAATCCAGTGCCTTTTGCAGGCGTGCCTTAACGACTTCGCGCTCCTTGATGCCCTTGGTGACGATGACCCCTTGCGCGAAATAGTCGTTGGACAGCTGCACGTTGAGCGGCAGATAGAACCGCAAGGCACCCTGCCCAACGTAAAAGCTGTAGTGATCGATGTTCGAGTCGTCCTTCAGCAGCGCCTCGAACCGTTCGACTTCATGTTCGGTCCTGTAGATTGACGAATCCTGAGGAAGGTTAAGATCTACGACCAGCTCCGGCCGGTCGGAGGCCGGGAAGAATTGCTGCTGGATGAACCCGTAGCCGTACAACGAGGCGGCAAAAAGTGCGACTGTCACGGCAATAACGAGCCAGCGGGCGCGCATACAGAAGAGGAGGGCGGCGCGAAACAGCCGCATAAAGCGGCCCGGCTGGCCGTGGCCGCCGCCGTGTGGCTTCATTGTCTTTGGGAGGATCGTCACGCCGATCACCGGGGCAAAAAGCACCGCGACGATCCATGAGGCCAAAAGGGCGACGGCGATGACGGCGAATAGCGAATAGCAATATTCGCCGGCGCCGCTCTTCGCGAAGCCGATCGGCACAAAGCCGGCGACGGTGACAAGCGTTCCGGTCAGCATCGGAAACGCCGTCGTGACCCAGGCATGCGTCGCCGAATGCTCGCGGTCGATGCCCAACTCGAGCTGACTCACCATCATTTCGATCGTGATCATCGCGTCGTCGACGAGCAGGCCGAGCGCGATAATCAGCGCCCCGAGCGAGATGCGCTGCAGGCTGATGCCGGAATACTCCATGTAGGCAAAGACCATTCCGAGCACGAGCGGGATCGAGCAGGCCACGACCACGCCGGCGCGCAGACCAAGGCTCACAAAGCTGACCGCAAGCACGATCGCGATGGCTTCCCACAGCGCCTTCGTGAAGCCGCCAACCGCCTCCTCGACGACCACCGGCTGGTCGGCGACCAGATGCGCCTCGATGCCGATCGGCAATTTGGCGATGATCTGATCCATCTTGTGCGCCACAGCCTCGCCGAAGACGAGGTTGTTGCCGCCTTGCGCCATCGAGATGGCCAGTCCGATCGCCGGCTCGCCATTGTACCGGAACATCGGCTGCGGCGGATCCGCATAGCCTTTGCTTATCGAAGCGACATCGGCGAGACGGAAGAATTTGCCATTCGCATAAAGATTGATGCCCTTCAGATCCGCGACAGAGTTGAAGGCGCCGGAGACGCGGATCGCGTATTTCTCGAGACCGGTCTGAACGACGCCGGAGGGCGTGACGGCGTTTTGCTCCTGCAAACTCGAGATGACCTGATCGCGACTGACGCCGAGTCCGGCGAGCTGGTGGGTGTCGAATTCCAGATAGAATTTCTGGTCCTGGGCTCCGATTAGCTGTGCCTTTGCGGCATTCTTGATCGTCAATATCTGCGTGCGAATCCGTTCGACATAGTCGCGCAGCTCGCGGGGCGTAAATCCATCGGCCGTGAACGCGTAAATGATGCCAAAGACGTCACCGAACTCGTCATTGAAACTGGGGCCCAGGACACCCTGCGGCAACGTCGCCTTTATGTCCGAGACCTTCTTGCGAACCTGATACCAGATGTCCGGGATCGCCTCCTTCGGCGTACTATCGAGGACGTTGACATAGATCGTCGAGACCCCGGGCTTGGTTTCGCTCTTGAGGTAATAAAGCGATGGCGTTTCCTGCAGTTTCTTCTCGATCCGATCGGTAATCTGCAGCATCGTGTCGTCGATCGTCGCACCCGGCCAATAGGTCCGAACGATCATTGTCTTGATCGAAAAGGACGGGTCCTCCTCGCGGCCAAGCTGCTTGTAGGAAAGTACGCCTGCGGCGACGAAGAGCATCATCAGAAACCACACGAACGAGCGGTGGTTGATCGCCCATTCGGAAAGATTGAACCCCTTCATTGCGCGGCACCCGCGTCCATGAGGGCAACTTTCTGACCGGGAAGCAGTTTTTGTACCCCGGCGGTCACCACGACGTCACCTTTGTCAAGGCCGCTGCCGACGATGACCGAGTCGCCCTGGTACCGGTCCACGGCGATCGGTTTCAACTGCACCGTGTGGTCTTTTTCGACAAGCCAGACAGCCGCCTTTCCCTCCTTTTGGAATAAGGCGCTTCCCGGGATCGTGACGGTTCGGGCTTGATCTAGGGTCACGGTGCCGACGACGTTGGCGCCGAGCCGCATCTGCGGCGGCGCATCAGGCAGCGAGACGCGCACGGTGTAAGTGCGGGTTGCCGGATCGGCCTGCGGCGAGACATAGCGAACCGTGCCAGCGGCCTTTACATCGGGGTTGCTGACCAGATGCACCATCACGGTAGGGTTTTTCGGCTGGTTCTTGAAGGCTCCTTCGGCGACGTTGAATACCGCCTCGCGTTCCCCAGGCTGCGCCAAGCGGACGACCATTTGTCCGGCGCTTACCACCTGTCCCGCATCGGCACCCACCGCGGTGATGACGCCGTCATTGTCGGCTTTGAGATCGGTATAGCCCAGATTTTCGCTTGCCTGAACTTGCCTGGCGCGCGTCGCGTTCAGCTGCGCTTCCGCGGTCTTGAGGGTCTTGAGCGCCTGATCGTATTTGACCTGGGTCGTGTGGCCGTTCTTCAACAATTCCCGCTGACGTCCTTCCTGCGCCCGGCTGCGTGTCACCTCGGCTTCCGCCGCCGCGACATCCGATTTCGCGACTTCTAAGTCTTGCCGATATTGCTGCGGGTCGAGGCGGGCGATCAGATCACCCTTTTTGACTTCGGTCCCGACATCGACCGGCCGCTCGAGGATTTTGCCATTAACTCGAAAGCCGATATCGGCTTGGTAGCGCGGCTGCACCTCGCCGGTCAGCGACAGCGTGTCCCCCGATTTGCTGAATTCGACAGTCACGGTACGCACGGGCCGGATAGCTTGCGACGCAGCCTTCTCTTCTTTGTGACAAGCCGCCAGAACCGACAGTAGAATAAGCGCGCCGGCCATTCCCAATGCGAGGGTCAACAGGCGGGTTGAGTGACCCCTTCTAAGACCAGTTCTAGTGATCATCGGCACAGCACTCGGGCTCAATTGGCTCCGGGATCAGTGTAGCATAGGATATGTCGCGCGAACATCTCAACATTGGCCGATGTCCACGCCGAGCACCGTACCTGAGCACTGGTTATTTACAGCCGCGCGGCAGGTTCGGCGAAAGTTGATAAAGACCAGAAGGCATTGCCGTGTCCATTTGACGCGGCGATGGCAGGTGTTTTTGCGCGGCGCAACAGGTCGCTCAGCGTGTCCCAGCGGGGCAGGTACGTGCCGGCGCAAGAAGCCCAAGTCGCGCTCGCTATCTCCTCCACCGAGGCTTGACGTCCAGGCGCCTTAGGCCGAGCGTCAACGGTCAGTACCCGGATGGGTAATACTGATAGGGCGGCGGCGGCGGATAAGAGGTAGAGGATGCGGTGGCGGCAGTGGTCGCCAACGCCGCCACACCAGCGCCGACCGCGACGCCGGCGGCGACACCGCCCCAGTTGGGCCCGCTCCCATAATAGCCGCCACCGCCGCTGACCGCGACGTTGCGATTGACATTGACGTTCCCGCTCACGTTGCGGTTTGCCGCGACGTTACGGTTCGCAGCAACGTTACGGTTGCCCGATACGTCGCGTTGAAAGTTGCCGCTGTTGAAATTGCCTCGGTTGACGTTGCCGCCGCCACGGTTGACCCCGCCGCCGCCCCGGCTGACACCGCCGGCGGCGCGACCGCCGCCGCCGCGGCCGCCGCCACCACGCTGCACCAGCACTAGTGGCGCGCCCGTTCCGGCACCGGTCCCGGCAGCAAGATCCAAAGCCCCTATCCCGCCCCAGCCAGATGACGGGGCAGCCGATGCGTGCGCGGCCGCCAACGCGACGGGCAGGACGTAGATCAACAGCTTCTTCATGACCGGAGACCTCACTTGTTGAGGTACTTGGCTTGGATCTGCTTCCAGCCGTCGATCGCTTGGCTGCAGGTGGCCTTGTCGAACGGATGCCCGGAGCCGTAGCCGAGGGCACCCGTAAAGGTGAAGGCGGCCTTAAGTCCAAAATGGACTGCGATTAAATTGGCCAAATCCATTGCTCGCGAGATCTGCTCCTGCCTATCTTTATCAGACGAGCATTCGACCACTTGGCCCGCCATTACGCCGACCCTACGCAACCCGTCAAGGAAGGATTGATTATCAGCGGGCGGTGTCGGCACGCCCTGGGCGGGTGCGGCAGGGGCGGTCGAGGGGTTCTGCGCCAGCGCTGCGCCGGCCCATGTCAGGCAAGCCAGCGCCAACATAGTAGCCCGAGTTCGATACGATCGCATGTGTTTGCCCTTTCCGCGCTTCTGGCAAGAAATAGGTGATGCGGCAATCAGTCGACCTGAATGATTATGGCATAGCCGCTCCGGGCGCAGCGGGTCGTCAGCATCGCCCCTCAGCTCATGTCCTTGCCGGTCGCCCCTTTCCGCTGCCAGATTGCGTTATAGACGCAAGCGCCGGTGGTTTGGCCTTTGAGCACATAATAGGGATCTATTTGTCCCACGAATGTTTGGCCGGACGGGCTCTGCATTCTCACCTCTCCTTGCGGAGTCACATATCCCTGATAGGTGATATCGAGCGCCGCGAACCGTGCCATTCCGTTTTGGATCGTCAAGTGCGGCGCTACCGGGATATTCGGGCAATTCGATCCGGCGGCGCTCAGGTTCTGAGTGAAACTGCCGATGTAGGTTCCATCGAAGTAGGTCGTCGTCTGGGGCTGAGCTTCCGTCGCGGCCATAGGCGGCGGAGGCGGAGGCTGCTGCGGCGCGCAAGCAGCAATGGCGAGAACTGGTACGGAGAGCAAGAGTAAGCGTCTCATCTGTTCCTCTCTCTGGGTCCGAAGACCCGGTTGACCATACTCTTGAGTGTGTGAGTTAACACCGGTCAATTACCCTGGGACAGACCGCATTCCCCTGATTCCCGGTAGTCATGGGGAAGCATTGCCCTTTTTGCTCTGCCAGTCTGGTTTCTCGTTCTTTATTGCTTTTGCCAGACGAAATCATAACTACAAGCGCCACCGACCTGGCGGATGCTTACCGTGCCGGCGTTGTCGATTCCCGCCGCTGCCGAGCGCAACTCCATTGGGCGGGAGCCGCCGACCGTGGCCGGGACCATTCGCATATCCAGCTCGCCGTTCGGGCCGATCGTTCCTAGAAGTTCATGGCCGGACTCGGCGGTATACCGCGCGTGACCGTTCTGGATGGTCAGCGGACCCGGTGTCCGGTCCGGACAAGGGGCCATTCTCCCGTTCAGCGCCGTGTACATCGGATTGACTTTCGCCGAAGAGACAAAGTGATATGTGCCATCAAATCTCGTTCCGGCGGTTGAAGCCGATCCCGTTTGCGCATCGGCGTTAGCAAGAAAACCGATAAATCCGATGGCTGATAGTACTGCAATCTGTGTTCGCATGGTTGCGTCTCCTCACCGTATCAGTTAGCTGCTATTTTTGTGCAGGCGGCGTCTGTGCGGTCGGGGTTTGTGCGGGCTGTTTTGACGCGGGCGTTCCTCCGCGCCGTTCGTAGCGCCGTTCGACGCGTCCATGGCGCCGCTCTTGACGCCGATGCATGCCGGTGGTGCCGGTGGTGCTCGGGGTGCTGGTCGTACCGGTGGTGCCCGTGGTCTGGCCCTCCGCGCCTATGGGTGACACGGCGAAGCCCAACGCCGCCGCAAATCCCAGAAGCGAAACCATCCTTCGACGCGAGACCATTTTCAGTTACAACTTCTGAAGTCATCTGCGGTCTCCTAGGTTTCGGCCACGTGGCTAGCTTGGTTCGGCACTTGCTCACAACGTTGATCCGACCGGATCAGGCGACAGGGGCGGGTTCCTAGCCTTCACGGATTTGCGGCGGCGGATCACTCCCAAGATAGGCGCGGCCAGCGGGACAATCCGCGCCACGTTCGGACGTTTCTAATCACGGCTCTGTCTCCGACTTTTAGGCCGGGCGAGCCAACTTGCCCGCGAGCAAAAACTAAACAGCGGGGTTCGTGGGTGGCTATGCGGAAATAACGGATTTTACGGGTTGATAAACCGCGCCGCTGGAGCACGTTGCAGGGTGGTTAGCGGAGCCTCGCTGAAAGCTGCCCGGTAGGCCGCCTCGAAACGTCCTAGCTCCGCGAAACCGAAGCCACGGACAAGCTCCAAGAGGTTTGCCCGGTCGGGCTCAGCGTCACGCAATGTGACACGTATCCGACTCAAGCGGCGCAACAACACATACCGGATCGGGCTCATGCCAAGGAATTGGGTGCAACAAGAGCGCAGCGTCCGCTCGGTCACCCCAATCAGCTCGCACAACTCGGTCGTGCGTAGAGGCTCGCTGAGATGCTCCGCCAACACCTCCTCAAACCGGATCATGATGCGGGCGTGACGGCGTTTGATCGCGCCGTCAGCTCTCATGCTGGTGCCGGTCAGGCAGGCGACCAGCGACTGGATCAATCCCTGTTCGATGGCGCGCGCGACCTCCGTGTGCGCCAATAATCTCGGTTTTGTCTCGGCGAGGCGGCAGACTTGCGCATGCAGGCGCCGCAGGCGCGCCACATCGCGCGGGGAGGGACGCAGGATTTTTCCTTCCAATGGCAAAGTGAAAGGCTTTCCCGAAAGAGCCCGCCCATACTGTTCGAGCTGCGCCGGGTCCAGTGCTATGACATTCCACACCAAGGGGCCGGGCGTTGACTGGTGTAGCCGCTCGCCGCGGCCGTGGAGCACGATCTCGCCCGGCCGCAATTCCGTCCCTCCCCATACCGCCTGTGGCCCGGAATGCGCCAGAAACGTCACGAAAGAGAGCTGCGGCGCTAGAGCAAACATAGGCAACCCGCGGAAAGTCTTCCTCGCACCGCAAGACCTGCAAATCGTGCAGTTCCGCCCAGGTCAGGCGGGCCTTGAACTTGGAGCTTAATGCAATGAGGATTTCGATCTGGGCCTGACGCAGGCTCGCCTCGTAGTGATCGGGCTCGAGGAACGTGCGCGTGCCGCTTCCCGGCATTCATCTCTCACGTAAAACCGAAGAGCCAGGCTGAGCATTCTGCCAGACAATAAGGATAGATCGCCGGATCGCGGTGCCTATGCAGATCTAGCGAATTTCCACAACGGCTCGATGATTTGGACCGGTATTATATCTTCGGGAAGTCGACGCAGTGTCGCCGAGGGCACCTCTCCGAACAGTGACCGGTAGGCGACTGCAAAGCGGCCCAATTCCCAAAAACCATAATCAGTAGCGATCTCGGTCACGGTCGTCTTCTCCGCATCCGCGCTCCGCAAAGCCCGGTGCACCAGGTGCATCCGCCGCAGCCATAGATAGCGCTTCGGGCTCATGCCGAGATACTCCTGGCAACAGTCCCGTAGCGTTGTATAGGAAGCGCCTACTGTCGCGCAGAGCTGGGGCATATACAGCGGCCGATCGGGGGTGGACGTCAGGACCTCCTCTAGACGCCGCATGACCCCCGCACGATGCCGATGGACGTTGCGCACATGGTCTGAATGGCCCTCGGTCGCGCACAAGATCATTGCTTCGACCAAAGCCTCCTCGATCGCTCGCGCTACTTCTGGCTTCGCGAGAATGTCGGGAGCGGTCTTCGCAAGATGGCCCGCCGCCTCGTGCAGCCGCAACAGCCGGGATGCAACCGGTACAGGCGGGCTGATCGATCGAGGGAATGAGGGTGGCGTCACCGGGCGCCCAATGATGGCCTCGCTGGCGGCGGCGAGATCAACGGGCGTCAGCGACATGGTGCCCCAACCGCAGGTCGCAGAGGATCGAAGGTAGTACGGCCGATCCAACCCGAACATTGCGAGTTGATGTCGCGATGTCTCGATCCCGTTGACTTGCATCGTCGGCTGGTAGGGATCGGTCGCGAACAGGATCAACGACCGCTGCCCGCTCGGCGTTACCCTCATGATCCGAGGCAGGCTCTCGTCGAGGCGATGCATCCACAGGCGATGCAGGTCGATGCGCGTCGAACTCGGCGCGAAATTCCCCGCGCTTTGTGATCACCCCGTCAATCTGCAGGTTTCGGATCCCTGCAAAATACATCTCGGGATCGGTAAATGTGCGAGTGGCGCTCGAAGGCATCGCACCCCCCGGTGATGTCGGGTGCGAACGTGGAACCACCCGATCGTTTCTTCTAGAACAGGTTAATCGGCGCCAATTTGTCAACGGCCAAAATTAAGATTTTTGTAAGCCGTTGGGAAAGCAAGGATTACCGCTACATGGTCACATCATTCAAATGAAGTCTGCGCTAGAGCCCCGTGTGCTGAGCCTAAATCTCCTTGGATTTCTGAGCCGCGGCGGGCTGCATATTCATCAAAAATGCATTAGCGACGCGATGGTGCTGATGGACCTGCCGCGATATGCATGTTGTGGAGCCGAAGCTCAGCGGCGGCGGTCGTCGAGTTCGAGCGTGACGAGGCGGGCGACCGTAATTGCCACATAGAATACGCCGATAACCGACTCCAGATTGGCCAGGCTGCGGGCTAGTGGATCCACGGCAATGATATCCCCATAGCCCGTGGTGGTCAGCGTCGTCAGGCTGAAATACAGCATGGCCGCGGCTTCCGCGTCGCCGGGAGTTGCGATATCCAGATGGGCGAAAGCACCGGGCTTCAATACCCAGATCAGGGTAAAGGCCGAGGCGAAGATCGCGGCGAAGCTCAGGTAAACCACGACCGCTCCCTGGAGCCGCCGAGAGGTGATACGGCCGGGAGCGTAGACGGCGTGGCCGACCACCCAGATCAGCGCCGAGAAAGCGACGATGTTTCCACTGCGACGGACCATGATCTCCGTGGTCGGCCCCCATCCCCTCCCGAAAGCCAGGCAGGCCCCGATGACTCCAAGCGCCAGCAGCATCGCGCAGGCCGCTCCGCGGCGATCCGAAAGCAACACGACGACCGCCAGCACCGCCAGAACCAGCATATCAGCGACCGGCCGCGCGATCGCCAGTCCTTCTGCCGCCAGCGGTAGGGCAACAAAAATGGTGGCGAGATAAAGGATCAGCAAGATCGTCAGGCTCGGGTCTCTGATCCGGTCCTGCCAAGCGTGGATCCGACCATACCGCCCCTTCTTGACCGAGCCAAACTGGCCGGCCCCGATGGTGAGGCGCTGGCGGGGCATTTGCGACGCCGCCTCCTCCCGGAGCCTCAGAACACCTCGGGGATCAAGCGAAACGGATAGTCCGATTCCCTGTAATCCCCGCGGTGCTGCCGTTTCGGCAGTTTCACTTTGTCGCGTCGCAATTCCTCGTAGCGGATTTTGCTCAGGATGTGGGTGATTGCGTTTAACCTCGCCCGGCGCTTGTCGTCGGAATGAACAACGTACCACGGCGCCCATGACGTGTCGGACGCCTGAAACATCGCGTCGCGCGCTCGCGAATAGTCGTACCAGTGGGAATAGGATTTGAGGTCCATATCCGACAACTTCCAAATTTTGCGGCCGTCATCGATGCGCGCTTCGAGCCGCCGAGTTCTGTTCCTCTGGACTAACCTCCAGCCAGTATTTGAGCAATATTATCCCCGCATCGACCACCGTTCTTTCGAATAAGGGGACCATTTCCAGAAAACGCTTGGCTTGATCGTCGGTGCAGAAGCCCAACACGCGTTCGACACCCGCCCGATTGTACCAACTGCGATCGAAGATGACGATCTCGCCGCCTGCAGGGAGATGCGGAACGTAGCGCTGCGCGTACATCTGTGTCTTTTCCCGTTCGGTCGGCGCCGGCAACGCTACGACCCGAAAAACGCGCGGGCTAACCCGCTCGGTGAGCGCCTTGATCGTGCCCCCTTTGCCGGCGCCGTCGCGCCCCTCGAAAATAATGCAGACCTTGATCCCTTGGTGCACCACCCATTGCTGGAGCTTGACCAGCTCGACATGCAATTTGGCGAGTTCGCGCTCGTATTCCTTGCCCTTCAGTTTGCCGCTATCTGCCGCGCCGCCATTCTGATCGTCAGGCATCAGTTCACCCATCGATTCTGCCACAGCTGGCCCATGGCCAACCCTCTTCCCGGAGGTCTGCTCGGCAATGTCGCTCCCATTTCCAGGCGGGAGTATGCCACCAATGGACATCCAAGTATTTAGTTAAATCAATCTGAGGCAGGGCCGATCCGGGTGTGGTCGTCTGACGGTTCCGCGACGAAGCCATCGAGTGTGTCGGCCCTGTCGAGCCCCCCGATTTTATCGCCCAGGCCATCGGCTCGCAGCAGATCGCGCACCCACCCATGCGCCCCGACAATGCGCAGCGCGATGCCGCGCGCGGCAAGCTCGCTGTGCAGCTCGTGCAGCATGTGCGAGCCGGCGAGATCGAGATAGGGCGACGCCGACAAATCACAGATCACCGTTCGAATATCCGCCGAACCGGCTGCCCGGACCCGGTGCAAGATGGAAGTCATGACCGAATCGGCATTGACGTACATCAGCGAGGCTTCCGGACGCGCTGCGATGACGCCGGGTAGCACTTCGTTTTCGGGATGTCGGGCGAGGTCGGAATAGCTGTTCGTGCCAGGAATGCGGCCCAAAAACGCGACGTGCGGGCGCGACGCTCGGACCAGCAAGATCAGCACCGAAGCCAATGCGGCGAGCAGGATGCCCTCCAGGATTCCCAGAAGAAGCACGGCGCCGAGAGCGGTTGCGGCGGCGTAGAAGTCCGGTCGGCTCACGCGCCACATGTGGATCAGCGCCGGAAGATCGAACAATCCGGCGATTGCCGTCAGCACGACCGCAGCGAGTACGGCCTTCGGCAAGTTTTCCAACAATCCGGTGAGGAAGAGCAGGCACACAGCGAGAGTCGCCGAGGCGAACACCAGAGCGAGTGGGGTGCGGGCGCCGGCCTTGTCGTTAACGGCCGATTGTGACAGCCCACCCGCCACCGGGTAGCCGTGCCCAAGCGCCGTCGCAAGATTTGCCGCGCCGATGCCGAGGAGCTCCTGCCGCGGGTCCAGCGCATACCCGTGTTTTGCGGCGAAGGCGCGGGCGGCGGAGACGCTTTCGATATAGGCGAGCAGCAGGCATCCGGCGGCCAGCGGAACAATCCCATCGACATCGCTCAGCCGTAGCGCCGGGCCTGCCAGCCTCGGCAAACCCGGCGGGATTGTTCCCGTGGTTGGAACCCCGAGAGCAGAAAGTCCAAACACGGACGCGGCGACGATCGAGAGCCCAACAACCCCGAGCGCTACCGGCTTTCCCGGCAGTCGGCGCTCGCCCAGCACCAGCAGCGTGATCGCGGCGAGACCGATGGCAAGCACGAGGTAATGCGTCTGGCCGAGCTGCCCGGCAAACAGGACGGCCCGTTCGAAGAAATTGTGGCCGCCGCCCGCGGTGCCGATCAGGCTCGGCAGCTGGGTCATGGCGATGGTCAGCCCGGCGCCGGCCTTGAAGCCGACCAGGATGCTGTCGCTGATCAGCTTGACGAGAACGCTCAGCCGCAGCAGCCAAGCGATCAGGCATAACGCGGCCACAGTAAAGCCGGCCAGGCTGGCGATCTGCGCATAGCGTTGCGCGTCGCCATCCGCCATCGCCCCGACGGTGCCGGCGATCATCAGCGATATAGCGGAAGTCGGGCCGACCGCCAGTTGACGCGATGACCCGAACAATGCGTAGCCCAGCCCACCCAGCAGGTAGCCGTAGACGCCGACCTGCGGCGGCAGGCCAGCGAGCCCAGCATAGGCAAGAGAAACCGGAATCGCGTAGGCTGCCAGCGTCACGCCAGCGACGACATCAGCACGCAGCCAAGTGACCTGGTATTCCGCCAGCCAACGCGCAGCCGGGACACGCCAGAGCCAAGTCAGGCTAGCCAATTCAGACCATTCCAGCGCTACGAGAGCGGGCACAATAAACCGGCCAAGTCTCAAGGGCTATGCAGATCGTCCGCTCTGTGCCGGTGACCGTCCGTCCCGACGCCGATGGCGAAGCGCTCAACGTGTTCTCGAAATGGGGCGCTGGCGCTCGTGACTTCGTCCGGGGGATGCAAGCGGCAAAGCCATCCCAGGCTGCGTCGTCGCCGGCCTGATCGACCATTGGTTATCTACAGCTGTGCGGCGGAGTTCCGCGAAATTTTCTATAGGCCGGAAGGTGTTGCCGAATCCAGTTGACTCGGCGAAGGCAGGCGTTTTTTTGCTGCGCCGCAGCAAGGCAAGCTCACTCAGCGCTCGTCTGTCCTTTGATTTAAATCAAGGACGCGGCGCGCTGAGCCCGTTATCCCTGCGTTGCGCGGGGGCGAGTTCACAAAACTGCCAAATAAAAGGGGGATTCTACCAACTACGGCTCATGAGCTGAGAGGCTGACATGAAAGGTAATCCTGGACCCCAAGTGGCGGAGAAGCCCGTGAACCTACCATCGCCGTGGCCGATGCCCGGGGCGAACGATCTGTTCGACTATTGGGCCGATGCGTGGCAGCGCTCAATTCTACTGTTGGATGTGTTGCGGCAGCGCGGCAACAACAGCATCGAACACAACGCCCGCAAGGTGCCGAACGTGCTGAGTTTTGAAGCCGAGCTCGTGCTCGACGGCCGCTCGCTGCCGCGGCCGGTGAATTACGGGTTGGTGCGGATCATCCCGCCTAAAGGCATATCCACCGACCAGAACAAGCGGCCGTTCATCGTGTTCGACCCGCGCGCCGGACATGGCCCCGGGATCGGCGGCATGAAGCACGACAGCGAGATCGGCGTCGCGCTCGCCGCCGGCCATCCCTGCTATTTCGTCGGATTTCTGCCGGACCCGGTGCCTGGTCAGACGATCGAGGATGTGTGCGAAGCCGAAGCCCGGTTTGTCGAGGAGGTTGTCAAGCGCCACCCGAACGCCGACGGCAAGCCTTGTCTGATCGGCAACTGCCAGGCCGGCTGGCAGATCATGATGATGAGCCGCGATCCATCCGGATCTGGTCGGCCCGATCATGCTCGCCGGATCGCCGCTCTCCTACTGGGCCGGCGTGCACGGCAAGAACCCGATGCGCTATCTCGGCGGCCTGTTGGGCGGGACCTGGCTCACCTCGCTTGCCGGCGATCTCGGCAACGGCATCTTCGACGGCGCCAATCTGGTCGCGAATTTCGAGTCACTGCACCCCGACAACACCTATTGGAAGAAGATCTACAACGTCTATTCGAAGGTCGACACCGAGCCGCCGCGGTTTCTCGAATTCGAGAAATGGTGGGGCAGCCCGGTGCTGCTGAATGCTGGGGAAATGCAGGCGATCGCCGACCAACTGTTCGTCGGCAACAAGCTCGTCGTCCGGCGAACTGCGCAACTCCAACGGTACGCGTATCGATCTGCGCAACATCAAATCGCCGATCATCGTGTTCTGCTCTTGGGGCGACGACATCACGCCACCGCAGCAGGCACTCGACTGGATTGTCGACCTCTACGATCATGAGGACGAGATCGTCAAAGCCGGCCAGACGATCGTCTATTGCCTGCATCAGAGCATTGGGCATCTCGGCATCTTCGTCTCGGGAAAGGTGGCGACGAAGGAGCACGAGGAGTTCGCCAATGCGATGGACATGATCGATTTGATGCCGCCCGGCCTTTACGAGGCGGTGATCACGGGGGTCGACGAAACGATCGAAAACCCCGAGCTGGTGCACGGCAACTACCTGTTCAGCCTCGAGACCCGCAAACTCGACGACATCCGCGCGCTCGGCGGCAACAGCGCCGAGGACGACCTTGCGCTTCGCGACGGTCGCCCAAGTTTCGGAAATCACTCAGGGCGTCTATAGCACCCTGATGCGGCCGGCGGTGCGCGCGATGGTGACGCAGACGAGCGCCGAGCTCATGCGGCGCAGTCATCCGAACCGCCTTCGCTTCGAGATGTTTGCCGATCGAGAACCCCTTCATGCGGCCGGTCGCGGATTGGGCCAAGGCGGTGCGCGAGAATCGGCGCCCGGTGAACCCGGACAATCCGTTCCTCGCCTTCGAGCACATGATGTCGGACATGATCGCGAGTGGGCTCGAAATGTGGGGCAAGGCCCGTGACGCCGCGACCGAGGCGTTCTTCTTCAACGCCTACGGCTCTCCGGTGCGTGCAGGCGATGGTCGGCCTGCGCGCCGACGAAACGTCGGTGAGCCGCCGCATCGGGCGCGATGTAGCGCGAGAGGCCGCCGCCCAACAAGCGGCCGCCCATCTCGAGCAGCAGATCGATCAGGGCGGCCTGATCGAGGCGGCGGTGCGGGCGTTGATTTATGTGCGTCTTCCCGAAGGCAAAGTCGACGAGCGTGGATTTGCCGCCTTGAAGCAGATCAGCGCCGAGCTGCCGGCAGCCAAGCGCGTCGGCTTCGCCCGGTTCAAGGAGATCGTCAAGGAGCAATACCTGATCCTGCTATTGGATCGCAGAGCGGGCGATTGCAGCACTTCCCAAGCTGTTGCCAGATGATCGCCGGCAATGCGACGAGGCGCTGGCTTTGGTGCGTCGCGTGCTCGCAGCGCGTGGCGCGTTGTCCCGAGGAGGGCCGCCGCAGGCTCGAGCGCATCGAGGCGATGTTCGCTGGTCCGCCCCCGCGAGGTCGGCCAGGACAAGGCGGCATACAGCCGGCGAGGGATGGGACAAGCGATGGAAACCAAAGCTGACGGGCCACGCGAGCGATACGACCGGCTCGTGCACGCCGCGCAGCAGCTGCCGCCCGTAACGACGGCGGTTGCGCATCCCTGCGATCAAGATCTCGATCGAGGGAGTGGTCGAGGCGGCCAAGTTGGGCTGATCGCCCCGATCCTGGTCGGGCCGCCCGCGCGCATTCGCGACGCGGCGAAGCAGGCGGAAGCCGACATATCGAGCTTCCCGCTGGTGGAGTCGGCGCACAGCCACGATTCGGCCGCCAAAGCGGTCGAGTTCGTCCGGCAAGGGAAAGCCGAGGCCCTGATGAAGGGCAGCCTGCATACCGACGAGCTGATGGGCGCCGTGGTCGCGCGGGACACCGGCATCCGCACGGCGCGGCGGATCAGCCATTGCTTTGTGATGGATGTCCCCGGCCACAAGGACCCTCTGATCATCACCGACGCCGCGGTCAACATCGCGCCCGAGCCTCGCCGACAAGGTCGACATCGTGCAGAACGCGATCGATCTCGGCCATGCGCTGGGATTTCGAGGAAGTGCGGGTGGCGATCATGTCGGCGATGGAGACGGTCAACCCTACCGTCCCGTCGACGATCGAAGCCGCGGCGTTATGCAAGATGGCGGAACGCGGCCAGATCACCGGCGGGATCCTCGATGGCCCGCTGGCGCTCGACAACGCGATCGACGAGGAGGCGGCAGCCATCAAGCACATCGTCTCGCCGGTCGCCGGACGCGCCAACGTGCTGGTCGTGCCGGACCTCGAAGCCGGCAACATGCTGGCCAAGAGCCTTTCGTTTCTCGCCGGCGCAGCAGCCGCCGGCATCGTCCTCGGCGCCCGCGTGCCGATCATCCTGACCAGCCGCGCCGACAGCGTCATTACCCGGCTCGCCTCGTGCGCGGTCGCGAGCCTGGTGGCAGAGGCGCGGCGCCGCAGAGCGCCGCCGCAGCGATCCGATAACGGAGGACGGATAGCATGCCGCCCGAACTGATCCACTCCTCGATCCTGAAGGGCAAAAAGGCGCTGATCGTCGGCGTCGCCAATGACCGTTCGATCGCCTGGGGATGCGCCGAGGCGATGCACCGCGCCGGCGCCGAAATCGCGATGACCTATCTCAACGACAAGGCGCGGCCATATGTCGAGCCGTTGGCATCGGCCGTCGAGGCATCTCTCTTGCTGCCGCTGGAGGTTCGCGAGCCGGCGCAGGTCGATGCATTGTTCGAGGCAATCGCCACAAAGTGGGGACGGCTCGACATTCTCGTCCACTCGATCGCGTTTGCTCCGCGCGCAGGCGCTGGAGGGGCGGGTTACCGATTGTCCCCGCGATGGTTTCCTGACCGCGATGGATGTCTCGTGCTGGTCGTTGCTCGACCTGACGCGCCGCGCCGAAAAGCTGATGACATCGGGCGGCACGATCTTCGCGATGACCTATCACGGGGCCAACGAGGTCATCGAGAATTACGGGATCATGGGACCGGTCAAGGCCGCGCTCGAATCGGCGGTGCGCTATCTGGCTGCCGAGCTCGGGCCCAAGGGCATTCGTGTGCACGCCATCAGTCCCGGGCCCTTGGCTACCCGCGCCGCCTCCGGAATTCCCGATTTCGACGCGTTGATGGAGCGGGTCGCCGAGCGCGCGCCGGCGCGTCGTTTGGTGACCATCGAGGAGGTCGGCGCTGCCTGCGTGTTCCTTGCAAGCTCATTACGCCGGGCGCCATGACCGGCGACACGATCTATATCGACGGCGGCTATCACATCCTCGGCTGAGGGACATACTCGGCATGAATACAGCAGCAGAGCCGCTGATCGGCGTGATCAATGCCGGCTCCTCCTCGCTGAAATTCAGCTTTTACGAGGGCGAGAACGCGCTCCTCGCCGGGCAAGTCGATGGGATCGGGGTGCATCCCAAAGCAAGCGCCACCGGGTCCGATGGCGAGACGATCGCGCCGCCGGAGCTGGGCGGAAAACCGGCGACTGCGCCGAGCGAATTGTTGCCGGCCATCATCCCTTGGGCGCGCGATCGGCTTGGCGGCCGGCGGCTGGCGGCTCTCGGCCACCGCGTCGTCCATGGCGGCCTGCGCCACTCCCGGCCGGCGCGCGTCACGCCCGAATTGCTGGCCGAGCTGGAGGCGCTGGTGCCGCTCGCACCCCTGCATGAGCCGCACAATCTTGCGCCGATCAAGATGGCGATGAAGCTAAATCCCGACCTGCCGCAGGTGGCGTGCTTCGACACCGCTTTTCACCGGACCGCTCCAGAGGTCGAGCAGGCCTTTGCCCTGCCCTATTCGTTTTATCGAGGAAGGCATTCGCCGCTACGGCTTTCACGGCCTCTCCTACGAATACATCGCCTCGGTCTTGCCGCAGCGCGCGCCGGAGATCGCCAATGGCCGCGTTCGTCGTGGCGCATCTCGGCAATGGCTGCTCGGCCTGCGCCATACAAGACCGGGTTTCGATCGCGACGACGATGGGGTTTACCGCGCTCGACGGGCTGCCGATGGGGACGCGCTGCGGCGAGCTCGATGCCGGCGTCGTGCTGCATCTGATCCAGCAAAGGCGCATGCCGCCTGACGTGCTGGTCGACCTTCTCTATCGCCGCTCGGGCATGCTGGGCCTCTCCGGCATTTCTTCCGATTTCCGCGAGTTGCTGGCCAGCGACGAGCCGCGTGCGCGATTTCGCGGTCGAGGTGTTCTGCTATCGGGTTGCCCGCCATATTGCCTCGCTCGCGGCGGCGCTCGGCGGTCTCGATGGGGTCGTGTTCACCGCCGGGGTCGGCGAGAACGCGGCACCGGTGCGCAGCGCCATCTGCCGCGCCTGCGCCTGGCTGGGGCTCGAGCTCGACGAAGCGGCCAACCAGGAACACAAGCAAGCGCATCAGTGCGCCTAACAGCCGTGTCGGCGCCTATGTGATCAAGACCGACGAGAACCTGATGATCGCCCGCCACGCCCGCGCGCTGGTAGGAAGCTGACGAAGGCTACGATGGAGGGAGTTCATGTCCGAAATCGCGAGCACGCCGCAGCCAACGGCGGAAGCAGTTTTTCCGCCGCCGATCTCAGGCGCCGGATGGCCGAGCGCGAGGCGGCCAAAGCTGCCGAAGAAATCCGCCGCATGAAGGAGCAGGAAGAAAAGCAGAAGGCGGTGATGGCGGAATTTCCAAAGCCGCCGGAGCGGACGCCAGAGCAGTTGATGCCGCTCGTCATGCAGTTGGTCAGACCACGCCGCCGAGCGCGGGCAGAGCGAAGTCCAAATCTACCGCTTTCCAAATAACGCTGTGCACCGACCGCGGCCGGCGGATCAACAACTCGGAGCCCGAGTGGGACAAGACCTTGGAGGGCCGCCCGAAGCTTGGCTACGAATTCTGGCGCGAGCACCTGAGGCCGCTCGGCTTTGGGCTTAAGGCTCGAGGTGCTCGAATATCCGGGCGGCATGCCCGGCGACATCGGCTTTTTCCTGACCTGGAACTAAATGTCTTCAGGGTCATCACTCGCAATTCCACCGGCTTCGGACGAGGAAATCGCGTGGTCATAACGGTTTCGACGGTTTTGCCGAGGGCTAACAGCCGCGGCGCTTTTGTGCGTTCCCGCCACCGGCTTGCTCGGGCAAGGCGTGCCGCGCGAGAGTTCCGCTGAGACGGCGGCGCGGTCGCTTTGTTTCAGCACCAGCCGGTTGATGAGGTCTTCCACCTGCACGAGGTCAAATCGCACTTTGGCGTAGGTGAGCCGCCTGTATCGCGAGTCAAGCACGGCCTTGGGCAGCGGACAGGACAACGGAAGCCCTCAGCGGGGCGGCAAGCGCGACGATGTTCTCCAATGACGTCGCCGTCAGCAGCTCGACATATGCTCCCCACGCTTCGAGCGCGTCTCGGCGTTGGTCCACACCGAATCCGAACTGCGGGCGGCGTCGTATCCATGCGCTAGGGTTTCTTCGACGCGAGCACAGCTGCCGCCGCGTTCCGGGATGGGTGCGCGGTATCGAGCCCGCGTTGCGCCTTGGCGAGATACCCCGCCCTTCGCTCCGGCGTCATGCGGTGCATACGCTCGGCCATCCTCGCCACAAGCCTGGGCGAAACATTGACCTCGTCTCCTCGGTCGGTGGTCAGAGTCGGCATACGCGCTTCTCCATCTCGGTGAACTGCTAGCATAGCAAACGGATCGCGACATGAGGCTACCACGGTTGCGACAGGCCGATCGCTGAAGCGCTAAAGCGAGCGTGCGGAAGGAGCAGCGTAGACCGTGAAAATTCACAAAATCATGCTTGGACGAATTCAGTTTCGTGTAATATTCTGTCGAATATCAGCCTTCGGGAGGAAAACAATGGCGACGCCAACCGAGAATGTGGCGGTCGGTTTGCCGCCGAGCAACACCGTTCGGTGGTCCCCGCAGCGCAAAGCTTTGGTGGTCGAAGCGGTTCGAAGCGGCTTGATCGGCCTAGATGAGGCACGCCGGTTCTACCAGCTTTCGTCCGAAGAATTTCTGGAGTGGCAACAGGCCTTAAAAGTCCACGGTGTCGCAGGGCTGAGCATCACCCGATCTAAATATTATCGTCATATCCCCAGCATCGATGGCCGTTGGCGAGCCCGCGGCGGCCCAGTTCCGCCTGATCGTGCAACGCTTCGATCGCCGCCATCCGATTGAGGACGGGCGCTAAGCTACGCTCAAATAGAAGTAGTGATCAGGATGATCCCGGCGGCAACTAACGCTCCGCCGGATATGACCCCCAGGGGTCCCCTGAGAGGAGACTGGATCACGGCGATCCCCCACAGCAGCATTCCAACGATGACAATGGCTATCCCTAGAATCCTGCGAGGCCGCGCCGTCCTCAGCCACCTCTCAGCCGCTAGGCGTCAACTCCGCATTCTCCAGGCGCTCGACAAGGAAAGCCCAATCGGGCAAACGGTACACTGCATACCGGTTGGGGCCACCAGTTCAATCCCTGTCGCGCCCACCATTTGCCCACATTATATGCTTTAATCGACAGGCGCGTAGCTCAGTGGCAGAGCGCTCCCACCACATGGGAGAGGTCAGGGGTTCAATTCCCTTCCGCGCCTACCACGTCCCGTTGCGGACCGCCGCACCCTATCGACCGCGGTCGCGCGCCGGCGTAGGTTTGGCCCTCGCAGCGGAATGCGGAGGCGGGATCATGCAAGTCACGCGGATCGGCGATTTCGAGGTGCGGCGCATCACCGAGTACGAGGGCCCGTTCATCGGTCCCGAGGATTTCTTTCCTGATTTCGACCGTGAGGTATTGCGGGCCAACCCGGATATGACCGGGCCGCGGCTGATCGATCCGGCGACCGGCAAGCTGATCTTCAGCTTCCACAGCTTCATCGTCAAAACCAGGCATCACACGATCCTGATCAATTCCTGCCTCGGCAACGACAAGGAGCGCCCGACCCGGCCGCAATTCCACCGGCTGCGCACCCCCTATCTCGCCGATCTTGCCGCCGCCGGGGTCCGGCCCGAACAGGTCGACTATGTCATGTGCACGCATCTGCACTGGGACCATGTCGGCTGGAACACGCGGCTCGAAAACGGGCATTGGGTCCCGACCTTCCCCAATGCGCGCTATGTCATGGCGCGCCGCGAATTCGATCATTGGCAGGGGGTGCAGCAGCGCGGCGAGGAAACCCCGCACCGGCTCGCCTTCGAGGATAGCGTGCTGCCGGTGGTGCGCACCGGACAGTCGCAGCTGGTCGAGGACGATTTCGCGCTTGAAGACGGGCTGTGGTTCGAGGCCGCACCGGGGCATACGCCGGGCAATGTCGTGATCCACGCCCGCTCGCGCGACGAGCGCGCCGTCTTCCTCGGCGACGTGCTGCACCACCAGCTCCAACTGGCCAAACCGGAATGGTCGACCTTGGCCTGCACCGACCGCGACCTGTCGCGTATGACCCGCATGCGGCTCATCGAAGAGCATGCCGAGCACGGCACCCGATTACTCCCGGCTCATTTCCCGGCGCCGACTGTCGGCCGCATCGTCCGCCACGCCAGCGCCTACCGCTACAAATTCGAGTAGCATCGCGCGCCGATCGGCGAGGAGGAAACAATGACCAAAATGACCGGGGGCGGCGCGCTGGTCGAGATGCTACGGCGGCACGGCGTGGATACGATCTTTGCGCTGCCTGGGGTGCAGAACGACGCGCTGTTTGTCGCCTTCTACGACGCCGGCGAGGCGTTGCGGATCATCCACACCCGCCATGAACAGGGTGCGGCCTATATGGCCTTCGGCTATGCGCGGGCATCAGGCAAGGTCGGGACCTATGCGGTCGTGCCGGGGCCGGGGTTGCTCAACACCACGGCGGCGCTCGCCACCGCCTATGCGACCAACGCACCGGTTTTGTGCATCGCCGGCCAGGTGCCCTCCGACATGATCGGGCGCGGCTTTGGCCTGTTGCACGAGATCCCCGACCAGTTCGGCATCCTGCAGCGGCTGACCAAATGGGCCGCGCGCGTCGACCATCCGACCCAGGCCGGAAAACTCGTCAACGAGGCCTTTCGGCAGTTGCGCGACGGCCGGCCGCGTCCGGTCGGGATCGAGATCCCGCCCGACGTGCTGGCGCTCCAAACCGAAGTCGCGCTGCCCGCCGCGGACGGCCCGCCGCCCAGCACCGAAGCCGATCCCGAGCTGATCGACAAGGCGGCCGCCCTGCTCGTCGCCGCCAAAAAGCCGCTGCTGTTCGTCGGCAGCGGCGCCGTCGACGGTGCCGAGGAGGTATTGGCCATCGCCGAAATGCTGCAGATGCCGGTCGTCAGCTTTACCGGCGGCAAGGGCATCGTCAGCGATCGACATTATCTCGCGCAATCGGCACTCGCCGGGCACGAGCTATGGCGCGAGGCCGATGTCGTGCTCGCGGTCGGCACCCGCCTCCATCAGCCGCAATTGCGCTGGGGTGTCGACCGCGACCTGAAGCTGATCCGCATAGACATCGACCCGGTCGAAATCGCCCGCTACTTCAGGCCCGCCCTCGGCATCGTTGCCGACGCCAAGGCCGCGCTCGCCGCCCTGCACCGCGCGGTCGACCGCCTCGCCCCAAAGCGCGCCTCGCGCGAGGCCGAGCTTGAAATGTTGAAATCCGCTACCCTGTCCCGGCTCGACGAGCAGCTCGGCCCGCAATGCGAATATTTGCGGGCGATCCGCGCCGAACTGCCCGATGACGGCATCTATGTCGAGGATTTGACGCAGGTCGGCTATGTCGGGCGGATGGCGTTTCCGGTCTACCACCCGCGGACCTATATCCACAGCGGCTATCAGGGCACCTTGGGCTTCGGCTTTGCGACCGCGCTCGGCGCCAAGGTCGGGCGCCCCGACCGGCCGGTGGTCTCGGTCTCCGGCGATGGCGGGTTCATGTTCAACGTCCAGGAATTGTCGACCGCAGTCCGTCACGGCATCGACAACGTCGCCATCGTCTTTGCCGACGGCGCCTACGGCAATGTCCGCCGCATGCAGAAAGAGGATTACGGCAACCGGCTGATCGGGGTCGATCTGCAAAACCCGCAATTCCCGAAAATGGCGGAAAGCTTCGGCGCGGCCGGGGTCCGCACCACAACCCCCGACGGCCTGCGCCGCGAGCTCGCCACCGCCCTCAAACGCCGCGGGACGACCCTGATCGAAGTCGCCGTCGGCGAGATGCCCGACCCGTGGAAAGTCCTGATCCCGCCCCGCATCCGCGGCCTGAGGTGACCCAACCCGAGCGCGGATTTGGAGATAGGGACTCGGCAAGCCCAGTAGCCCTCCCCCTTGATGGGGGAGGGTTGGGAGGGGGTGACGACTTGGGCGCCCAACCGCGAAAATAAAGAAACATCCGATTCGACTTTCCCGTAACACCGACGAGGATCGCGGCGTAATGTTCGACAAGTCAAAGCTCGACGCACTGCGCGCCAAATACAACGGCGCCAAGGAAACCGAAATCGCGCCCGATAAGTTCCGAAAACCGCTGTCGCTGGTGTTCGGCAGCGCCTACCGCCGGGCGATGCCCTATGCCGGACTCTCCACCTTTCTGGACGCACCGTATCGGCCCGATGCGCCCGATCTGCCCGATTTCGCCGGGCTCGACGTGGCATTGGTCGGCGTGCCGATGGATCTCGGCGTCACCAACCGCGCAGGCGCCCGGCTGGGACCGCGGGCGGTGCGAGACGTAGAACGCATCGGCCCCTACAACCATGCGCTCGAAGTCACCCCGCGCGGCGAATGCAATGTCGCCGATATCGGCGATGTGCCATTGCGCTCGCGCTTCAGCCTCGGCGACTCGATCGAGGATATCGCCGCGTTCTACGCACGCATCGGTGCGGCCGGGGTGCGGCCGCTCTCGGTCGGCGGCGACCACTCGGTCACCTATCCGATCCTCAAATCGCTGGGCGCCGAGCGGCCGGTCGGCCTTGTCCATATCGACGCCCATTGCGACACGATGGGCGAGGTCGACGGGTCGAAGTTCCATCACGGCGGCCCGTTCCGCCAGGCGGTGCTCGCCGGCGTGCTCGACCCCGAGCGCACGATCCAGATCGGCATCCGCGGCCCGGCCGAAATCTTCTGGGGGTTCTCCTACGAATCCGGCATGACCGTGCTGCACATCGAGGATGTCGACCGGCTCGGCGTCGCCTGGGTTGTCGAAAAGGCGCGTGCGGTCGTCGGCGACGGGCCGACCTACATCTCGTTCGATGTCGACGGGCTCGACCCGGCCTATGCCCCCGGCACCGGCACCCCCGAGGCCGGGGGCCTGACCCCGCGCGAGGCCCAGGCGATCCTGCACGGCCTCAAGGGCCTCGACATCATCGGCGGCGACGTCGTCGAGGTCGCCCCGCAATACGACGCCACCACCAACACCGCGATGGTCGGCGCGCAAATGCTGTTCGAGATCTTCTCGCTCGTCACCCTCAGCCCAAACTTCCGCCGCCGGGGCGGACCTTGAGAGACGCAGGCGGTTAAGCGACAACCGCGCAGAACGGATGTTATGACAAATTTGCCCGACCCACGGTCACATGCACAACACGGCGCAGGCGCAAGATATAGAAAGAGTGCGGCGGCCTTGAACCTTCTGGCAGAGACGAAGGCCATTCCCCATATTTGCGGTGAAAATTAGGAAATACAGGGTGGCACCGTGACGGCAGATACACCAACGGCTCCGACCTGCAGCCAATGCGGAAGAACCGCTATCGCGAAAGTCAACGATGTGCCGATATGCATAGATTGCTACACGAAACTGCAGACGGCCAACGCCCAAGCACAAACGGCATTTGTAGCAACGCTTCGACACCTAATGGCGATGAGTAATCAGGCGGCGGCTGACTTGGAAAGCATCGCCGGGGTTCGACCGGGTCTGTTTCCACGGGCTCAGATACCGCCTTTGCCGTCTGCACCCTTCACTCAGAACAATATCAGGTTCGACAACAGCGTTGTCGGCGCGATGAATACCGGCTCGGTCAGAGATATTGAGGTGCATTTAACGCACCTTAAAAACAGTGGAAACGAAAAAGCTACAGACGCGCTCGAAGCTCTTACGAACGCTATCCTACGTGACTCTTCCATAGACATTACGCAGAAAAGCGACCTCGTTGAGCAGATTGCCTTTCTCAGTGAGCAAGCTGTACTCGGCCCAAAAGATCGAAAGCCAGGTGTGATTAAAACCACGCTCAGCGCACTGGCTCAGGCGGCAGGTACACTGACGGCGATGGGCGGAGCGTGGCAGGTAGCTGAACCGATTTTGAAGACTCTGTTTGGCTTTTAGGGCCGCGACGGCCCGCAGTCGGGGCGAATTTCCATAAGCGCCTTTACCCGCTAGATTTTTGGCTCTTTGTTTGTCAGAACTCGAAGACGTTGGGTGAGCTTCTCCTTCAAATCCCGGAGGTTGTTGTATTCGGGACAGTTATACCCTGCGAGGTCAAAATGGATTCCAGTCCCAGCTTCACGGTACAGGATTACACGGCGAGGTAGGGCATGAGCATAACCAACCTCATAGTAAACGTTTGGTCGCGCACCTGTGAGATCTGCGAAACAAAACTCCGCAGTCTTTATTTCATTCAGAACGCGCGACGTGATCAAATCTTCATGCTCAATATCGTCAGCTTTGACAGCACGAATACCAAACTGGGCAAACGTGTCCCGCACTGCGTCGAAAACGTCAGCGAGTGCAGGTTTCGACTTGTCCATCCACATCATTACGAACGCCGTGTCTGGACGATAGCGAGCTGCCTCCGTGGTATCTCGTCCCGCGCCTGCCCCTAGATCGCCCGAGGCGGCAATTAGATCGAGAATTGCGCTTATTTTCTCCGTCCAATCCGCAAAGCTGCGACAGGCTTCTAGGGGCGTGGCTGGCTGATCATCCGATTGACCGGGAGGTGTGACCCCCAGCACGATATCTTCGTCGTTCAGAATTTCTGTATCCCACGAGCGGAAGTGGCGAAGGAGCAACGCGGCGCGCATAGCCTTCGTGCCCGTCATTACATCCCGCTGGTCTGCGGCCGATGCTAGCGGAGCATTCCGTACGGCGCGAGCGATTTGTCCCATCAGGGAGACAAGCCGACGGTCTAGCCTTTTTGCTTCGCCATGAATTTCTTCGGACAGTTGTCTCCAATACTCATCTCGGTCGCGCGACGATCGGGTAGCGATACGGAACTCTAGGTCATCTATCGTTCCGAGTACTTCGACAGTCTTTGAAAAATATGCTGCAACGTCGGTTTTTAGTCCGTCAAGTAGCGCAGTTAGCTCGTTGTCGTCGTGCTGATCGGTCATGGTCGGCCTCAATGTCCTGCCCCCGAAACGAAGTGGTCAGCTTAAACCTTCATTTCTAGGAGCGCCTTAAAGGAGGTCTGCTGCTGACTACCCTCAAGGACGAAATCGGCCCGCGTCGGATTTTTACGTGGGTGGGTGTGCATAAATCAAGAATACCGTTGAAAAACTAGGTCAGAGACGGGCCGGGTTGCCGGTAAAGGAAAATGGGAAAGCGATAGAGAAAACGGCGGACCAAGACCGGTCGTTTCTCAGCAGGAATTAGTGGCCCCGCCCTTTGGTTACGTGGGGCAGCCGGTCGGTACGGGCGGGCGATAGGCGAGGAACCGGGCCAGCTTTCGTAAATTCTGGACAGTGGCGGCGAGCAGGAACTCATCTTTGGCGCCAGTGATCCCTCGCAGCCGCAGCCGCCTGAAGCCCAAATTTCGCTTCAGATGGGCGAATGCCATTTCGACCTTGCGCCGCTCCCGGGCCGAACGCTCAAAGGCCTCGGTTCCTTTCAGTGCGCGCGCATGCTGGCGTTCGGCCTCGAACCGGTTGCGCGTGACGATCCGCTTTTCTCCTTTGGTGCAGCGCGGCTTCAGGGCGCAGGCGCGGCAATCCTTGGGGCTCGCCCAGTAAGGCACGGTGCCGTCCGGGCGCACCAATCCGGTGCTTCTGAGCTGGTTTCCGCCGGGACAAGTAAAGACATTGGCTTGCGGATCAAAAGTGAAGGCGGCGCGGGTGAAGAAGCCGTTGGTCTGGTGCTCGCGGTCGAGCAGTGGAATATGCGGCTCGATCCCACGCTGCATCAGCCACCCGATCATCAACCCGGAGCCGTAGGCGGCATCGGCGGCGAGCCGCTGCGGCTTGAGGCCAAAGCACTCCTGGGTCCGCTCCAGCATCGTCTTGGTGGCAGCCACTTCGGCGGTCCAGCGCGCCGGCGTCGCCTCGACATCGACGATAATCGCCTGCCGCAAATCGATCAGGTAATTGGTCCCATAGGCAAACCCGACCTTCCGCTGCCCTTTGTTGGTCCACGCCGCTGTCGGATCGGTCAGCGAGGTCACTTTTGGTGGAGCGGGCGGGTTGCCCGGCGGCATGTCGTTATCGGCATCCTCGCTCTTTGCCGCTTCGGCGGCCGCCGCCCGGTCCAGCGTCGCGAGATACTCCCGTACCGGACGCGTGAGTTTCTCTGTTTCCGGCCAGGTCGTGAGCTTGCCGTCGACCTTGCGGCCGCAACTGGCATCAGCCTCGATCACACTGGCGTCGATGGCAAAGCCTTCGCCGCCAACCAGTCCTGACCGCATGCAGCGCGCCACAACCTCTTCAAACAGGCGACGAAACAGAGCGCTCTCGCGAAAGCGGCCGTGCCGATTTTTGGAAAAGGTGGAATGATCCGGGACCGCACCTTCAAGCCCCAATCGACAAAACCATCGATACGCCAGATTGAGGTGCGTCTCGTCGCACAATCGCCGCTCGGATCGGAGGCCGTAGCAGTAGCCGACCAGCAGCATTCGCACCATCAGCTCGGGATCGACCGAAGGCCGCCCGGTATGGCTGTAGAACGGCGCCAGCTCGCGCCGCAGACCACCCAAATCGAGGACCGCGTCGATTTTTCTCAGCAGATGATCAACCGGAACCCAGTCATCCAACCGAAATTCGTAGAACAGGCGCTCTTGCAGCCCGGTCTGTTGTCCCATCATCCCCCCGGTCCCCCAACCAATTGATGATCAATGACATAATACCAGGTCAGCCACGCCTGCTGGACGAGTTCTTCAACGGTATTCAAGAATTCTGAGACAGACGATTTCGTAGGCTGTATCGGCACTGTTCGTGTCCTGTTCATGGGGTAAAGGAACGCACATGGCCCGGACATGTCAGAGCAGTGCCCTGACGCCGCCAACCTCCAAAATGGGCGAGCCGCTCACCGGCAGGCATATCTTGGAGACTACATTTCAGGTCATTACTATAGCGGAAAAAAATTAGATTGGTGCCGCCTCAACGATAGAGAGACCAGGAGTGACTTCGATAATCCGCTCCATGCGAAACCCTGCATTTGCCAGCAGGGCCGCGAACTCATCCGCTGTGCGTTCTTGTCCGTCAGGGGACACGAGCATGTTCAGATCTGAGGTTTTCGTCTCAAGGCCGTCATTCGGACCTCCGACGATCCGTTCCATGATCAAAAGCCTTCCTTCTGGACGAAATACCCGTCGGCATGCTGCCAGGATCGCGAGCGAGGCGGCGTCGTCCCAATCGTGCAGGATATATTTGAGCAGGTATGCGTCGCCACCCTCGGGAATGGTCTCGAAGAAACTGCCTCCCACCACGGCGCACCGTCTGGCGACACCCGCCGCTTCCAATACAGGTTGCGCCCGTGCGACGACATCCGGTCTATCGAACAGGATGCCGTGAGTGTTGGGATGTGCCGCGAGGACAGCGGCGATCATCACGCCTTGACCACCTCCGATGTCCACGACACTACCGAACGCCGAGAAATTGTAAGTCGACACAATAGCCTCGACGATGCCGCGAGAGCCTCCGGTCATTGCGCGGTCAAAGATCGCCGCTTCATCAGGATGTCCGACGAGGTAATCCCAGAGGCCTACGCCATGGACGTGGCGGTAGGCGTTCTCGCCGGTTCGCACGCTGTGGGAAAGCGAGCCCCAGGCCTGCCACTGATGAGGACGCCCGACAAATGACGCCCAGGCCGCCATTGGCCGCTCTGCATCCGAGCGGAGGCATTCGCCGAGCGATGTGAGAGAGAACCGCTTTTCGTCGTCCTCATGGAATACGCCTGCCGCTGCGAGTGCCCGGAGCACGCGGTATAGAGCTCCCGCGTGGGAGTTGGTCGCGACTGCGAGGTCGGAGGCCGAGGATGCTCCGTCCTTGATCAGGTCAGCGATTCCGAGTGTCGCGGCAACGTGGATCGCCTGCGAGACGCGGTAGCCAGTGACCAACAGCACTAGTTCGGCAGCAGGATTTGACGAGGTCATTGCCGCTCCAGAAAAAACAAGGGTATGCACGTTGGCAGGAACCTCGTTACCTGTATACCAGTGGGTCATGGAGATGGAGGAGCCCATATTTGCGAAACTCAAAACTTTCGGGAGGTTTGCCTGCGGCTGTCCGATCAATGTGTTACGGTTTCCGTAAGATACGACCCAAACCCACCCGCAAAACCGCAGCCTCGGCAAGGCCAGCGTTAGGAATTACGCCGCGAACGGGGTCAGCAGCTCGCGGGCATCCGCCAACGTTTCTAGTCGCTCAATCGCCGCCAGCGCTGCATTCACGTTTGCGTCGGACAGCGGCCGTACCGCGTTGCGCGCGCAATCACGAAACTTTGCCTGGAACTGCGCATCGCTCAGCGGCTTTTGCGGAGATCCAATGGGGTCGGTGGCCTCGATGGTAACCGAGTCGCCCGTCGGTGCGGCGTACGGTGATGCTCAGCGACCGCCTCGGCCGCCCTTCCCGCGCCACCCCGGTGATCCGGTCCGACAATGCCCGCACCGAGGCATCCCCCAAACCATCCACCTCCGCAATTCCCACTTTGCCGTGGACCAAGGCGGTGGCGACCAGGAAGGGCTGGGCAAACTGCGCCTCCACAACCTGAGTCGGGCGGCGCTTGGCGGTCGAGCCGTCGAACTGGTCGGCGTGGCCGGCGGGATCGGCCTCGACCGTCACCGCTTCGATGTCGTCGGCCCCCGAGATCGCCAGCGCGGTCCGCGCCGCCAGGGCCGCGTCGATCGCCGCGTGCAACGGGCGGCCGCAGGGATAGGGTTTGTAGCTGAGCGCCTCACCACCAAAGACCGTCCCCAGGTCGCGCAGAAGCAATGAGGCGTCGTGCCCGTTCGGCTGGTACAGCTCCAGAAATCCGAAGCGGCCGTTAAAGACGTTGCGCGCCCCGGTGAACCCGGTCTGCGCCAAAACGGCGGAGAACATGCCCGCGCTCGCCGCCTGGCCGGCCTGCAGGCGCTTGGTCAGCGTCCCATCGAGGATGCATTGGCGGTTGCCGGCAGCGTGACTGTAGGCGATGCCGAAAGCGTTCAGCATCTGCTCCGCCGTCAGGCCTATCAGCTTACCCGCGGCCGCCGCGGCGCCGAACACTCCCATCGCGGCGGTGCGGTGCCAGCCGCGGTCCGAGGTGCTGGCTAAGGCTATGCGACATGATACGTCTAGCCCCAGCGCCACCGCCAGCAGGAGATCTCGGCCATTAACTCCCCCGAGTTCGATCGGCGACGGCCAGGACCACGGCGAGCACGGAGACGCCGGGATGGATGGAGCCGCCGGCGTCCAGCGTGTCGTCGAAGTCCAGCGCGTGGCCCATGCTGGCGTTCAGCAGTGCGGCCTGTGGCGCCGGCAGGCTGGCCCCACGCAGCAGCACGCGGCTTTCCTCCCGCCCGCCCCAGTGGCCGATGACCGCACACAACTGGTCTATCCCCGGGGAGCCACTGCCGCCGAGCATGCAGCCGAAGGTATCGAGAATATCGCGTCGAGCGGATTGAATGGTGCTTGCGGGCAGGTCCGCATAGCCGGTGCGGCAGACATGCTCGGCGAGCGGCCAGGCGGGGTCGTCGGTCATTGGCTTTCTCCCACATCCTGGCACAGGCTACCGGGCCGGGGTGATCGCAGCCACCTGGCCGATCAGGCCGGGCGCTTGTCGTTGCCTATCAGTGGCTAAGGGGGCTGGGCGAGGCCGCAACGGCCGCCCGTCCACACCTTTAATATGGGATGGCATATCCCCATTTCGTCAATTTAGCGTCAAAAGAGGTGTATTTCCGATGATTCGTTCGGCTTTGGGCTGTGCCATGGCTTTAATAGCCGCGATAGCTTGCGGTGGGATGCCATCCGCACAGGCGCTGACCGCGAAAGAGTGCAGCGCCAAGTACAAGGCCGCACAGCAGGCAGGCACGCTGAATGGAATGAAATGGAACGACTTCCGCAAGGCCGAATGCGGGTCGACCGCTCCGCAGGCGACGGCTTCCCCTACCGCGGCTTCCCCTGCCGCGACTTCGTCGCACCCCACTACCGCTGCGAAGCAAGCTCCGGCGCCGGTCGGAAACGCTGTGTTCCCGACGGCCGTCTCCTCCAAATATTCGAGTGAGTCGGCAGGCAAGGCCCGCATGCATACCTGTCTCGACCAGTACCATGCCAACAAAAACAATAACGGCAATGGCGGCCTCAAATGGATTTAAAAGGGCGGCGGTTATTACAGCGAATGCAGCAAACGTCTCAAGGGGTAGTCAGAAATCGACCACGAAATCCCCTCCTAAAGCAACAGCGGGCGTGATTGTTTTCGGCCACCCCGAACGCTAATCGCGCTTCGCGGCGAGGAGGTCGCGGATCTCTTGGAGCAGCACTTCGCTTTTGGGCGGCGCGGCGGGCGCCGGATCCTCGCGCACATGCAGCCGGGTCAGCGCCTTGACCAGCCAAAACACGGCAAAGCCGACGATGATGAACTGAATCACGGTGTTGATGAACACGCCGAAGTTCAACGTCACTGCGCCCGCCTTCTGCGCGTCGGCCAAGGTCGCCGTGTGCGGGCCCTTCAAGGTGACGAAGATATTGCTGAAGTCGATGCCGCCGACAAGCAGGCCAATGATCGGGGTAAAGATATCTTTGACCAGGCTGTTGACGACACCGGTAAACGCGACCCCGATGATGATGCCGACCGCGAGATCGACGACATTACCGCGCATGATGAAGGCGCGAAAGTCCTGGACCCAGCGCGGCTGATGCAAGCCGATCGAATGTGTAGTCCGTTCGCTCATCGTCATCCCCTTTACCGAACCGCCTGATTATCGCACAAAATCCGGTCGGGCGCAGTCTGCGCCGACCGATAAAGCGGCAAACCGGAGGCACCAATGCTCTACAGCACCGACCGCATCATGACGGCCCATGCCGGTTCATTGCCGCGTCCGGACGACCTGAGGGAAATGGTTGTCGCCAAGGCCAATGGCGCACCCTACGACGCCGGCGCGCTCGACCGCCGGCTCAAATCCGCGGTCGCCGAAACCGTGCGGCATCAGGCGCAATGCGGTCTCGACTGCATCAATGACGGCGAACTTTCAAAAACCAACTTCACCGATTATGTGCGCTGGCGGATCGCCGGCTACGCTTCGCGGCCTTCGGCGGGTCCGCGGCGGCTCAGCATCACCGCCCGCGACGAGACCAAGTTTGCCGGCTACTTCGCGGCAAATCCGCGGGCGCGGCCGGTCGGTCCGCAGACGATGCCGGTCTGCGTCGAGAAATTGCGCTACATCGGTCAGGCCGATCTCGCGGCCGATCTCGCCAATTTCAAGGCGGCATTGGACGGGGTGGATGTCGCCGAGGCGTTCCTGCCGGCCAACTCGCCGGGCACGATCGAACATTGGCTGGCAAACGAATACTACAAGAGCGACGAAGAATTCGTCTTCGCCATCGCCGATGTCATGCACGAGGAATACCAGGCGATCGTCGATGCCGGCTTCGTATTGCAAATCGACGACCCGGACCTGCCCGATGGCTGGAACTGCCTGCCGAACATCACCCTTCCCGATTACCGCAAATACGCCACGATCAGGGTCGATGCGCTGAACCACGCCCTGGCCGGCATCCCAAAAGAAAAAATCCGGCTGCATGTCTGTTGGGGCAGCCATCACGGTCCGCATCACGACGACGTCCCGCTCAGTGACATTATCGATCTGATCTTTCGCGTGCAGGCGGGGAGCTTCTCGATCGAGGCGTCCAATCCCTGTCACGAGCATGAGTGGCGCGTATTCGAAGAAGCAAGGTTGCCGGCGGGCGCCACCTTGGTCCCCGGCGTCGTCGGCCATTGCACCGATTTCATCGAGCATCCCGATCTCGTCGCCGAACGGCTGGTGCGCTATGCCCGGCTGGTCGGCCGCGAAAAGGTGCTCGCCGGCACCGATTGCGGGATCGGCACGCGGGTCGGCCATCCCTCGATCTGCTGGGCCAAGTTCGAGGCCCTGGCCGAGGGCGCCCGGCGGGCGACAAAGATCCTCTGGGGCCACAACTAACCGTATAATAGCAACCGACCGCCCCGCTATCTATCGGACCGAAGCCGTGCGCGTCCGGCGGGCTTGATTCCAACGAACTCATCACAGGGAGCACCACAATCATGGCCCGCCTGTTCCTCTCGGCCGCAAGGCGCCTCGCGGCACCCGCCGTCATCCTCGTTGCGGGGTTGCTGTCGGCCTGCGTCTCGCAGAGCGCCTATGACGAGCTGCAGGCGCAACATCAGCAACTCCAGGCGCAAAACGTGCTGCTCCAGGGGCAGCTTGCAACGGTGCAGGCGCAAGGCAGCTTCGTCGAGGCGGGAGACTTCCTGTTCCCCGCGGGCGGCCACACGCTCAGTGCCGCCGGCAAAGCCGAGTTGGCGAACCATGTCGTTCCACGGCTCGTTGGACTGCCCTACGCCAAAATCGTGGTCTACGGCTATACCGACAACACCCCGGTCGGGCCCGAGCTGCAGCGGGCGGGCATCAACGACAATTTGACCTTGTCGTCACGGCGGGCCGGCGCTGTCGTAACCTTCTTGATATCGCAGGGCATCAAGCCGGACGTCATCTCGGCCAAGGGCTTTGGCGACACCCATCCGGTCGCGCCCAACGACACGCCGGCCAACCGCGCCAAGAACCGACGCATCGTGATCACCGTCCAAGGCCCCGGCGCCCCCGGCCTCTGACCCAACCAGAACGCCGCCATCCCACCCCCGCACTCATTTCTTTAATTCGTCATGCGCGGACTTGTTCCGCGCATCCACGCCTTTCCTTTCGGGTGCTTCCCTTCCCCTACGCCGCCAGGACGGCTTTTTGGAGGACCGGATCGCCGCGAATATATGTGCCGGCGGAATTCGACGAATTGCTGAGTGGTCGCGACGTCAGCTCTGGCGAAAAGAGACACGTGGCCAGCGAAGAATCGCCAGGGCAACGATCGGCAACACGATGAGTGCGAGCCCAGTCGGCTCCGGCACCGGTTCGAGCACGGCGACGAGCGGTCCCCTGCCGGTCGTCAAGGGCGGGCTCGTCGACAACTGGATATCGACAAAGATGTCAAAGAAACTCGTTATTTCAAACTTATAGTCGAGCGGGATGATCGTGGTCTCACCTGTCGACGCGTTACTGGTATCCTGAGTGGCGGCCAGCGGGATGCCATCAAAGGCGCCCATCAGGTCGAGCGATGTGATTTGCGTGATGAATGTGCCAGTTTCGCTGGGGCTGGTACGGCCAAAGACCGTCTCGCTCCCGGACCCGGTAAGGGTCACCGTGCCCAACACATGGGTCATCGACAGGTCGGTGAACGGCGCTGTCAAGGCGGCCGAAAAATCGAGGATCTGGTTTGGCCCACTAATAGACGAGGTGACATTCGAATAGGTTAGCATCCCTCCTTCGGCACAAACCCCAACTGCGGGAAAACAGCCGGCGCCGCCGCTGACGCCGACCAGTACACCCCCTGGAGGGAGCGGGTCGGGAGTGTTGGAGATGACCGAGGCGCGGCTCGCGCCGATCGGCAAGAGTGTGAGACCGAGAAACGCCGCCGCGAAGACGAGCAGATGGATGCCGCTGCCGTGAGTGGGTATGTCGGGCCGATTCATTTGACATCCTCCCAGAAGCTTGGACATCGACATGTCCCGGATTCTCGCCTCGTTGAGCGGGATGGGCAATGGTTAAATCGCGCGTCGCGTCCGCAGGAGGTACCAGCAAGCGTAGGGCAAATCGACAATCGCCGACCCTTGTTCGGCGCCCTCGCGCCACAGAGCCAATCGGCGAAGGCGCACAGATCTGCTCAGGGTCGGCGGCTAGGACTGGGCTTGCTCGGGCGCGGCGAACTCCCAATCCGGCGTCCGATGATCAGGATCGCAGTGCTCGACTAAGCCCATCGCCGAAAAGGCGCGGCAATCGAAGCTGCGACAGGTCGAAGGCCTGTGCTCATAGACGGTGCAGCCCTGCTCCCCGAGGTGAACGCAGGCGCCGTCTGCGCGCCGTTGGAGCACCAATTCGCCATCGGCGTTCCGCTCCGTCATCAGGTGGGGCAAGCGTTTCCGATCGCGCTTGTTGTCAACAGGGATGCCCGCGTAATAGCAGCAGGCCGAGCAGTTGCCGCACGGGACCGGCCCCGCATCTCCGCGCCACCAGGCGTCCAAAAAATCGCGTGCAGAGCAGTTCACCGAGCGCTTAGCATCGTCCATTGCCGCCCAAAGCCCCCTTACGACCGCCTGCCTCATGGCAAGGCGCGGGCGCACCCCTTTTCGGTTGCAGCCGCCCCGCCACCGCTCAACCCATCCCTAACCGCCGCGACGCGGAGAATAGCCCAGTTGCGACCTGCTTGGATCCTTCTTCGATGGCACTCCCCCCGATCGCCGGCCTCCGTTCAGTTCTTTAAACCGTCATGCGCGGACTTGTTCCGCGCATCCACGCCTTTCCTTTCGGGTGCTTCCCGTCCCTACGCCGCCCGGCCGGCCCGCGGCTGCACGTCGCGCTCGATCGCCGTCCCCTGTTCGGCGAGCGCCAGCGACAAATCGTACCCGGTCTGCAAGTTGAGCCAGAATTCCGGGGTGGTGCCGAGATAACGCGCGAGCCGGATCGCGGTATCGGCCGTCACCGCCCGCGGTTTCTCCATGCGCAGAATATCGCCGATCCGGGTGGCGGGAACTCGCAGCGCCAACGCCAATGCGTTGGCCGAGAGACCGAGCGGCTTCATGAATTCCTCGCGGAGGACCTCGCCGGGATGGGTACGGATGCGCGCCATAGCCTGTCCTTCAGTGATAATCGACGATCTCGACCCGTTCGGCGCCCTCGCGCCACACAAAGCAGACGCGCCACTGCTCATTGATCCTGATGCTGTGCTGTCCACGTCGCTCCCCTTTCAGCGCTTCGAGGCGATTGCCGGGCGGAGCCCGCAGGTCGGACAGCTGGGTGGCTGCGTCCAGCATGTCGAGTTTGCGCACCGCCACCCTTCGGATGGCCTGGAACGCGGCAACGGCTTCGCCCCGATAAAGCGCCTCGGTGCGCCTGTCGTTGAACGACCGGATCACCGCGGACAGATATAATGCAACGCGTTATATGTCAACCAGTCTGGCTTCTTTCGTTACCCTCGCTTCCATCCGGCTTGCCCTCAGGCGGTTTGGCCGCGGGCATCACGATCTGCCGCACTTTTCAAGCGACACGGCGCGCCCCGGCTGCGCATCCCGGAGCTCGAACCACGCGCAACGCAGCGTCGCGGAGATGGTTACAGAAAATTGGATCCATTCTGAGTTAGAGATGGCTTTTCATGTTTTGATTAGCTAATATAAACAAAAAGCGGCGATTTACGCCCTATTAACCTTTGCACAGGGAAGAGATAATAAATCTTTCGGGTTTTCAAGGGCCGTTCTCGGCGCTTAGTCAAGGCGCAGGAGTTCTGCACTATAAGCGCGGGCGACCGTCGCGAATGAGCCTGCCGCGCCTCCTCTGGTGGTGCGATTTTGACGCTTAATACCCACTTCCGTCATTCCCGCGAAGGCGGGAATCCAGGGCAAGTGCTCACATACCGGCCCTGGACCCCCGCTTTCGCGGGGGCGACGAAAGGAAGCGATAGGAATCATCTGTTCGGTTCGCACCCATAAGAGAAAGGTGAAGCACATGTCATTGACAAAGACATTATTCATGGCGGGTACTGCCGCTGTCGCTTTATCGGCATTCGCCTCCCGTCCGGCATTCGCCATCCCTTCCAGCACCACCACGACCTCGCCGACCAACTCATTCTCGACCGCAGAGATCGACACGATCATCGACACGCCGGTCACCCAGCAGGTGAATGTGTATTCGACGACACTGACCGGCCAGATCGAGGGTGGGCCGGTGCTGTATGACCAGACCTTCCCGGTGGCCTTCGCAGACCCGGTCTTTCAGTCGGCGATCGGCAGCGCGGAATCGGTGCTGACCGGGGCCGGCGCGGTCTCGTTCCTTGGTCCGACCCTGACAAGCAGCACCACTACCACGACCAGTACGACCAACACCGTGCAAACCGGTTCGATGGTAACTGACGTATCGTTCCTCACGACAGAGTATATTGGGCCACAGACGATCGACATCGGCGACTTCGGCGTGTGCCAAAGCTATCCCCCTCCTACCGGCTGCTCTATCCCCAGCTCACCGTACACTGGTCAAGATCTTAATAATTTGGTGGGTATCAACGTACTGTATCCCATCCCTCCCGGCGGTGTAGACTACGACACGTTCGAGCTGTTTCTGGTGGACGTCTTCACCACCACGACCACGACGAATACCGATCTGCTGACGCAGGACTACAACCTCGTTGGCGTTCCGCTTGCAGCAGTGCCAGAGCCCTCCACCTGGACGCTGCTGGGCGCCGGTTTGCTCGGCCTCGGCCGCATCTTTTGGCAAAGGACCAAGGACCGCGCCGCTCGGCCCTCGGCTTGACCCGATGCGCCGGAGTACACGTCGTGCTCGGACGCGTTCAGAAGGTGCGACGCCGCCTTGTTCGTCATGCCCGGCCTTGCGCCACGGCTGTCCCTTTCAGGAAAAGTGTTTGCGAAGTCGCCGCCGGACCTCAACCCCCGCTCGTCATGCCCGTGCTTGTCACGGGTATCCACGTCTTCCGGCGCCAGGACTGAGTCCGTGGATGCCCACGGAACTAGTCCGTGGGCTAAAGGCCCACGGAACAAGTCCGGCCATGACGATCTTTGGTTGTACCGTCGATACGTCCGTATAGCATCCGGACAGTAAGACGTAGGGCGGAAAAGCGCAGCGCCTTCCGCCGTTCCGCGGGACGCAGCATACTTCGCCGATGCCGGACTATCGCCGCAACCGGGTTCCAGGTGGAACGTTCTTCTTCACGGTGAACTTGCTGGACCGCCGCTCGGACTTGTTGGTAACGCGGATCGAGGCCCTGCGTGACGCGGTTCGGCAAGCGCGCGCCCGCGCGCCGTTTCGCATCGACGCGTGGGTCGTCCTTCCCGACCACATGCATTGCCTTTGGACGCTGCCCGAGGGCGATCCCGACTTTTCCGGTCGTTGGCGCGCGATCAAGATCGCGTTTGTGAAATCCTTGCCCGCCAGCGAACCGCGATCGGCCGTCATGAGCCGCCGCGGGGAACGCGGCATCTGGCAGCGGCGGTACTGGGAGCACACGATCCGCGATGATCGGGACCTCACTGCTCACCTCGATTACATTCACTTCAACCCGGTAAAGCATGGTCTCGTGGAACACCCGGCGGATTGGCCATATTCTTCGTTTCTCCGGTGCCTGGCCCGCGGGCTCTATCCCACTGGGTGGATTGGCGGCAGCCGCGAGGCGCAAGAAACCGGCGAGCCCCGGTGAGCGCAAGCGGAACCCACCAGCGAGGGTGTGAGGCGGAAGGCGCTGCGCTGTTCCGCCCTACGCGCTTTCCCTGTCGCGAAGGACGCTCAGCGCCGCTCCAGCTGATCGTCAACTTCACTACAGCCTCGGAGGATTCGTGATGAGCGTGCCCGCTGCGGGCCGCAATGATCCCTGCTCGTGCGGCAGCGGGCGCAAGTTCAAGCAATGCTGCGGTGCGGCGCGCCCCGCGGCAGCTTCCGTGAGCCCTCCTCGCAGTGCCCGGCCCGGCCGACTGAATTTCGGTCCATTGGGCGACGCAGGCAAGCTGCGCGAGGCGGCAGAAGCGCTCCGGCACTCGATGCACGGCGTGCCCAGCCCCCGTCCGAATGCAGGAAACGCCGCCGGTGCCGGGCGCGCGACGCCGGCGCGGCGGCAGACCGAGGCGGCGCAACGCTTTCGCCGGCAGGGGGTCGGCTTGGTCCGGGCGGGGAAATTGCCGGCCGCGATCACCGCCCTGCGGCAGGCGACCCGGCTCGACCCGGCGGATGCCGGATCGCACCGTGCGCTCGGCCTCGCATTGTTGCGCAGCGGCCGCCTCGCCGAGGCAACCGCCAGCTTCGAGCTGGCGATTGTGCTCGAGGAAGACGTCGCTGCCGCCCATCATAACCTGGCGGTGGCGCTCGATCGTCAGGGGCTGACGGAAAAGGCCATGGCCGCCTATCGCCGGGCGGTCGAGTTAATGCCCGAACTAGCCGCCGGACATCGCCGCCTCGCCGAACTGCTCGAGGCCGAGGGCGATGCCGAAGACGCGGCGGCATCCTACCGCCGAGCCGCCGCCGCCGATCCCGAGACGACGCTGGCCCGGCTGAGCCAGGCCGATGCGGTGCTGCTGGACGGCGATCCGCGGCAGGCGGAGGCATTGCTGCGACAGGCGATCGCGCTCGATGCGGCCAGCGACCGACTGCACAGGGCTCTAGGCGATATCCTCGCGATGGAGGGGCATTTTGACGAGGCGATTGCGGCCTTCGACCGCGCATTGGATTTGAACCCGCTACAGGCCGGCGCGCATCTCGCCGCGGTTCAGGCGAAGAAATCCACCGCGGCGGACCGCCCCCGGCTCGACCGGATGCTAGCCGCGCTCGATAGCGCCGGCATCGACGATACCCACCGGCTATCGCTCCATTTCGCGATCGGCAAGATGCTCGACGATCTCGGCGAATACCGGCAGGCGATATGGCATTTCGATCAGGCCAACGAGATCAGGCGGCGGACCGCGCGGTTCGATGGGCCGGGGCTGGCGGAGCATGTCGATCGGCTCGCGGCCCGCTACACAGCGGATTTCGTTGCCGCGGGCGACGCGTTTGGCTTGGCCGACGAGACGCCGCTCTTGATCGTCGGCATGCCGCGCTCGGGGACGACATTGGTCGAGCAGATCGTCTCCAGCCATCATCGGGTCGCCGCCGGCGGCGAGCTGCGTTTCTGGGTCAAGCGAGCCGCGCCGTCGGGGATCGCCGAGGCGACCTATTTGAGCGCGGCGGCGGGGCGCGGCTTGTCAGGGGAATATCTCGCCCTATTGCGCGGGATCGGACCGCACGCTGCCCGCGTGACCGACAAGACGCCGTTCAATCACATCCGGCTGGGCCTGATCCATCTGCTGCTGCCAGACGCGCGCATCATCCATTGCCGCCGCCATCCGGTCGACACCTGCCTGTCGATTTATTTCACGCTGTTCAAGGGAAGGATGGATTTCGCCGGCGCTAAGGGCGACCTCGTCTTTGCTTACCGGCAATATGCCCGGTTGATGGAGCATTGGCGCATGGTGCTGCCGCCCGACCGCCTGATCGAAGTCGATTATGAGGATCTGATCGCCGACCGCGAGGCGGTGACCCGGCGGCTGATCGCCTTTGCCGGTCTCGACTGGGACGATGCCTGCCTCATGCCCGAGCAGAACAAACGGACCGTGCGGACCGCGAGCGTGTGGCAGGCGCGCCAGCCGGTCTACACCACCTCGGTCGCGCGCTGGCGGCGCTATGAACCCTGGCTCGGCGAATTGCGCGAATTGCTGCCGCAGGCGGGGGACTTCGAGCGGGCCGGCCCGGCCGGAATAAGCTAGGCCGGAACCACTGGTCTTCGTGAAATGTTCAACCGGTAACCGTCAACAGAAATGGATGGTTCCGATGCGGATCATCGCCAGATCAATCTTGTTCGCAACCGGGTTGCTGTTTGCTGTGGTCACGACCAATGCCCAGGCTTACTATTCGGGGCATTACTATCCCAGTTACACTGCATATCCGGGCTACACTGTCTATCCAAGCGACGCGTATCCCTATCCCTATTATTATAACTACGTGTACCCGTCATATGCCGGTTCGTATTACTATTCGCGGCCGACGGCTTACAACGACCCGTACGTCGCCTTGCGCCCCTATTCCGACGGCGCCGGACCTAAGGCCAATTGATCCGCTATTGATGCGGTATCGCCTCGGCGGCGGCGCGATTTAGCCGCCATCGCTGTCGTCGCGACCGAGTGACGCCAGCGACCTCAAAGGGCGATAGCCGAACCGCGCCGGCTTTCGCGCCGTCCCGAAAATCGCCGCGAAGCTGTGGTATCTCGCGGTCATGCTCGCACACGCCTTGGTCCTGATCGCCATGTTTGCCGCACGGATTGCCACGGGTCGCGGGCATTCCCGTCAATTCCCGGTTCGGCCGATTTATTTCCCGGTTCGGCCGAAAAAATTCCCGTTTACGAGGCAACGGGAATTAGCCGGTAAGCCTATGATTATCCGAGCACTTTCTAGGCGGTTTAAGCGTCAAATCGGGAGAATCGCAGAAATTCCCGGTTATTTTCCCGGTTCACGGGAATTTGGCGCCGGCCCTCGGGCAGGCTTGCCTAGCCGCGGAAATCGGCGCAAACGGGTCGGCCATGACCGACCTCGAAACCCTCGACCTCGCCGCCACCCTGGTTCGCACCGTGGTGCCGCCGACCCCTCAATATTGCTGGCCGCTATTGTCGCGGCGAGTCGGCGCCGAAGTCTGGGTCAAGCACGAGAACCACACCCCGATCGGCGCCTTCAAATTGCGCGGCGGGCTCGTCTATCTCGACGACATCCGGCGCTCGCAGCCGCGGATCTCTGGCGTGGTGACGGCGACCCGCGGCAATCACGGGCAGAGCATCGCCTTTGCCGCCTCGCGGCTCGGCCTCGCCGCGACGATCGTCGTGCCCCACGGCAACAGCGTCGAGAAAAACCAGGCAATGGCGGCGTTCGGCGCGCGGCTGGTCGAGGAAGGCCACGATTTCCAGGCCGCCTACGAGCACGCGGTCGCATTGGCCGAGCGCGACCACCTGCACCTCGTCCGCTCGTATCACCCGCTGCTGGTGCGCGGGGTGGCGAGCTATGGCCTCGAACTGTTTCGCGCCGTGCCCGATCTCGACGTCGTCTATGTGCCGATCGGGCTCGGCAGCGGCATTTCCGGGGTCATTGCCGCGCGCGACGCCTTGGGCCTGACCGCCGAGATCGTCGGCGTCGTCGCCGCCGAGGCCCCGACCTACGCGCTGTCCCTTGCCGCCGGCCGGCCGGTTCATACCAATTCCGCCGACACGATCGCCGACGGCCTTGCCGTGCGGGTCCCCGACAACTCCGCGCTCGAGGTGATCCGGCGCGGCGCCTCGCACATCGTCAAGGTGTCCGAGGGCGAGATCCGCCAGGCAATGCGCATCCTCTTCACCGACACGCACAACGTCGCCGAGGGCGCCGGTGCAGCGGCGCTCGCCGCCGCCTTGCAGGAGCGCGGACGGCTAGCCGGCAGGCGGGTCGCGGTGATCCAATCCGGCGGCAACATCGACCGCACCCTCTTCACCCAGGTGCTGGCCGAGGGGGATCCGGCCTAGCCGTCGTCACCCCCTTGCGGCAACCCGTTGCGACGCCGCGCGGTCACCTCGATCTCGATCTTCATGCGCGGATCGACAAGACCGCAGATCAGCGCCGTCGCCGCCGGGCGGATAGCGGCGAAGACCTCGCCCAGCACCGGCACGACCGCCGGCCAATCAGCTAAGTCGGGCAGGTAGTAGCGCACCCGCACGACATCGGCGAGGCTCGCGCCCGCCTCGGCCAGCGCCTTCTCGATGTTGCGAAACGCCTGGCGCGCCTGCTCGGCCGTATCCTCGGCAATCGTCATCTGCGAATAGTCGAACCCGGTGGTTCCGGCGACGAAGACCCAGTCGCCGTCGACCACGGCCCGGCTGTACCCCGCGGCGGCCTCAAACGGCGAACCCGAGGAGATCAGCCGGCGCATGTCAGGCCGTCTCCTGGAAGATCTCGCGGCCGATCAGCATGCGCCGGATCTCCGAGGTGCCGGCGCCGATCTCGTAGAGCTTCGCGTCACGCAACAGTCGTCCGGTCGGGTAATCGTTGATGTAGCCGTTGCCGCCCAATATCTGGATGGCGTCGAGCGCCATCGCCGTCGCCTTTTCAGAGGCATAGAGGATGGCGCCGGCCGCGTCCTTGCGCGTCGTCTGCCCGCGGTCGCACGCCCGCGCCACCGCGTAGACATAGGATTTGCACGCGTTCATCGCAGTGTACATGTCGGCGACTTTGCCTTGGATCAGCTGAAACTCGCCGATCGCTTGGCCGAACTGCCGGCGGTCGTGAATGTACGGGATCACCACATCGAGGCAGGCCTGCATGATGCCCAGAGGACCGGCGGCGAGGATCGCCCGCTCGTAATCGAGCCCGCTCATCAGCACGTGCACGCCCTCGTCGACCGCGCCGAGCACGTTTTCCTCCGGCACCGCGCAATCCTCGAAGACCAGCTCCGAAGTTGGTGATCCGCGCATCCCCAGCTTGTCGAGCTTTTGCGCCGGCCGGAAGCCCTTGAACCCGCTTTCGATCAGAAAGGCGGTGATGCCGCGCGCGCCGGCATCGGACCGGGTCTTGGCGTACACAACCAGGGTGTTCGCGACATGGCCGTTGGTGATCCAGAGCTTGGTGCCGTTCAGCACCCAGCGATCGCCCTTTTTGTCGGCGCGCAGCCGCATCGAGACAACATCCGAGCCGGCGCCGGGCTCGCTCATCGCCAGCGCGCCGACATGCGCGCCGGAGATCAGCTTTGGCAGGTATCGGCGCTTTTGCTGCTCCGTGCCGTTGCGGCGGATCTGGTTGACGCACAAATTCGAATGGGCGCCGTAGGAAAGCCCGACCGAAGCCGAGGCGCGGCTCACCTCCTCCATCGCGACGCAATGGGCGAGATAGCCCATACCGGCGCCGCCATATTCCTCCTCGACGGTTATCCCGTGCAGGCCGAGCGCGCCCATGTCAGGCCACAGCTCGATCGGAAAGCGGTCGGTGCGGTCGATCTCGGCAGCAAGCGGCGCGACCCGATCCTCGGCGAAATCGCGTACCGTCGCGCGCAGCATGTCGATCTCGGAGCCGAGATCGAAATCAAGCGAGGCGAGCCGGGTGTTTTGCATCGATCTAAAGCCCCTTTCGAATATCACCGGCCGGAATCTCACCCGAAGGAGCCTCACAACGGGGTTGCGAGCAGGGTTGGTACCGCAAAGGTGTCGAGCAGAACGAGCTTGTCGCGGATCTTCAGGCCGCCCTCGGCCAGTTCGAGCCGGTCGCGGTAGAGACCGGTCGCAAACAGCCGGGTCGATCCCTCCTGGTCGGTCTGGAACACCGCAAACGGCGCCTCGACCATCAGCCCTGCGGCCTCGGGCCAGAGGAGCCGCGGCAGGCCGATAAGATGGCGGTCAATATGGATGTTGTATTTGTTGGCGTCGCGCAACGCGCGGATGCGGTCTTCGAGTACCGCCCGGCTATCGCAAAAGATCAGGGCCGCCGGCAGACCGCGGTCGTAATTTTCGCGCGGCATGACGTGGTAACGGCATTCTTGGGCGAACAGGCCCAGCCATTCGTCGTATTTCGTGCTGTCGAGCAACGCGCCGTATTCGGCGAGGAGGTCGTGAACAGCGGCGCGATCGAGGGTCATCGCACGGCGCCGGCAGGCTCGATACCCAGCAGCTCCGCGTAATACGACCAGAAGCCACGCAGCGGGACGTCGGTCACCCGGTAGTCGCGGTCGGAAATGACGCCGCCGCCGCCCAATTCGATGATCGTCGTGCGATCCGGATCGGGTTTAGAAGCGCGATGGACGATCTCGATCGCCTCGCCGTCCTCCATCGAAACCAGACCGGCCGGGCCGACGAGATTGGCTTGGCGCAACCGGTGCAAGGTCATCTCGGGGGAGTCGTCAGCGTAGCCGATCATCGTTTGGAACACCTCGAACTCGTCGACGCCACGCGGCCGGATCTGGCGGATCGCCAGGCTGTTGCTGATCTGCACGAAGATCGAGGAAGGAAAGACCGATGTCACGGCCAGGTTCAGCTTGTCTTCGCGCTCCGGGCGGAAAGTGACCAGCGCCGGTTCCTTCAGCGATAGATAGTCGTTGCGCACCCGTGCGTTCGCGTACGCCTGACGGGCGATCTCGTCGGTGTCGCTGTCGGCCTCCGCCCAGGTGGTGTTGTGACGGTGGCGCAGGTCCATCTTGACTCCGCCCACCTGGGTCGATCGGTCGAGCCCGAAGGTGACCAAAAATTCGTGCAACAGACTGGCGTGATAGTTGTCGCGGGTATTCTCGGCGTAGAGCTTCCAATTCGCCCGGATCCGCTGACGATTGTAGCCGAGCACACGGACTGGCCGGTCGAACAATCGTCGGAGCTGAGCCAGGATGGGCGCGCCGAGATAGTCCGCGATCGGCTCGGCATCCTCTGCGAGCGTGCCAAAAATCACCCCGTCGACGATCCCGACCCGCAGCGGTCGCAGGCCATGCGCACCCATGTCGAAATCGGCGTCGAGCCCGCCCTTGCCCCGGACTCCGCGGCGAAACGGGATCGCAGTCAGGCCGCCGTCGAGCCCGTAGCACCACTGATGATAGATGCAAATGTGCTCCTGGGCGTTGCCGGACAGCTCGCGCCGCACCAAGGCGCCGCGATGGGCGCAGCGGTTAACAAAGGCTTTGACGATGCCCGTCCGGTCTCGATTGAAGACAACCGGCGTTTCGCCTACCCAAGTCGAGCGAAAATCGCCGGGCTCGGGGATCTCGGCCTCGAGCCCGAGATAATTCCACACCGGACCTTGAAAGATATGGCGCTGCTCGCGCTCGTAGATCTCGGCATCGTGGTAGAGGCGGTATGGCACCCGGCTGTAGTCGAGCGCCGGCCAGATCTGATCGGTTACCATCATCGTCCTGGTTCCGCGACGAAGCATCGGTAAAGCCCACAACGGTAATTTATTGGATGGCTTGCGGCAATCGCGACGGTTGTTCCGGCCGGCCGGCGCGGCGGTAGAATTCCCGTGAACCGGGAAAATAACCGGGATTTTCGTCGATTTCCCCTTGGAATGCGTGTTTCACCCCCAGAACAGTTCGTATTATCAATAGTTAAGAGGAATTCCCGTAGCATGGTAACCGGGAAGTTTTTCGGGCGAACCGGGAATTAAATTCGCCGAACCGGGAATTATCGGGAATCGCCAAATGTCCCAAAATTGCTGAGCTCCACCAAAAACACACGCACCCCATTACCCCGCTGAAGCGGCATAGGCAAAAAAGCGAGGCCGGCAATTCTTACAGCCGAAAGTGGTCTTTTATCAGGTCAGCCTTGCGCCTGTGGATGGGGCGGAACTGCAGCAACGGTCTCGTTACTCGGCCCAGTTAGCGTCGGGCGGCTCAGATGCGAGCTTTACAGCCGGAAGAGCCGAATCGTCAGCCTTCTCCTCCTGCAAAATGAGGTTGTCCTTGATGCTGCCGAGCGCAGCGATCATCGCGACCCGAGTGCCCGGCTCCAAGCCAGCAAAAGCCTCCTCGCGGATCGCCTGATTGATGTCGAGGATGCGTTGAACCACCGATTCCGCGCTTGGCGTCAGCCACAGGGTGCGCACGCGACGATCGGTCGGATGTGCGCGGCGCTCGACCAGCCCCTCCTCGTTCAGCTTGTCGAGCATGCGCACCAGGGCGATCGGCTCAAGGTCGAGCCAGGCCGCGACCGCAGCTTGGCTCACCCCTTCGTTACGTGCGATATAAAGAACGACCGCGGCTTGGCGCCGGGTGATCAACAGCCCGATCTGGCGCGCCTGCCGCTCAAAACGCCGCTTCACCAGGCGCGAAACGTCGTGGACGAGGAAACCGAAGGTGCGATCGGCCACCGCCGCTCTACCCGCTGCGGCGCGCTCCGCGCTTGAGGAGACTCGGGTCATCGTCGTCACTCCGCCCCCTGCCGGTCATGCGCGAGCGCCGGCACCGGCTCGGGCGACAGGGCTTCCTGCACGCGCGACGGACGGTAGGGACGCCCGACCCAGCGGGCGAAGCGGTCGAGATAGAGATAGATGACCGGGGTCGTGTACAGGGTCAGCCATTGCGAGATCAGCAGCCCGCCGACAATCGCGACGCCGAGCGGCTGCCTCAGTTCCGCACCGCCGCCATTGCCGAAAGCGATCGGCATCGCACCAAACAGTGCCGCGAAAGTCGTCATCATGATTGGCCGGAAGCGCAGCAGGCAGGCCTGGTGGATCGCTTCGCGAGGGCTTTTGCCTTCAAGACGCTCGGCCTGCAGCGCGAAATCGATCATCATGATCGCGTTCTTCTTGACGATGCCGATCAGCAGGATGATGCCGACGATCGCGATGACCGACAGCTCGTAATGCAGCAGCATCAGCGCCAGCAACGCGCCGACACCCGCCGAGGGCAATGCCGACAGAATCGTGATCGGATGGATGTAGCTCTCGTAGAGTATCCCTAGCACGATATAGACGACGAGGATCGCCGCGGCGACCAAAAGCGGCATCGACGACAGCGAGGCCTGGAAGGCCTGCGCGGTTCCCTGGAACGAGGCGTTCAGCGTCGGCGGCACGTGCAGGCGCTGGGTCATCGCCTGAATCGCGTCGACCGCCTGTCCGAGTGCCACGCCTGGAGCCAGGTTGAACGACAATGTGACCGCCGGGAAGATGCCCTGGTGACTGATCAGCAATGGTTCGGTCTTCCGCGCGAAGTGCGCGAAACTGCCCAGCGGCACCTGAACGCCACCGGGACCAGAGACGTAAATCTCGGACAGCAGGTTCGGGTCGTGCTGGTACTGCGGCTGGACTTCGAGGACGACCTTGTATTGGTTGGTCGCGGTATAGATCGTCGCGACCTGCCGCTGGCCGAATGCATCATAGAGCGTCTGGTCGATCTGGTTCATCGACAATCCGAGCCGATAGGCGGCATCGCGGTCGATCTGGATCGCCAAATGTGCGGCGGCAATCTGCTGATCGGACGCGACTTGCTTTAGTTCGGGCAGTTTCCTCATCTCGGCTTCGATGATCGGGGCCCAATGGTTGAGCTCGTCGATGTTGGTGTCGGTCAGTGTGTACTGGTATTGCGTGCGGCTCAGGCGGCCGCCAACCGTGATGTTCTGCGGCACCTGCATAAAGAATTTGGCACCCTCGATGCCGGCGACCTTCTTTTGCAACCGCTGGATAATCTGCTCCGCGGTGGCGTCGCGTTCGTCGTAGGGCTTCAGCCCCCAAAAAATGCGGGACGTATTCTCGGCGGGGTTGTAAGGCGTGGCGCCGTCATACGAGAAGACGCCCTGCACGCCGGGATCGTGCATGACGATGTCGACGACCTTGCGCCGGATCTTGTCGGTCTGGATCATCGAAGCGTCTTCGCGGACATCAAGTTCGCCGAAGACGAACCCGGTATCCTGCTGCGGGAAAAAGCCCTTTGGCATCTTTACGTATAGATACCCGGTCGCGACCATCAGCAGCAGGGTCGCCAGCAGCGCGGCGAACTGGTGGCGGAAGATAAAATTGAGCCCGCGGTCATAGCGGTGCAGCACCGCCTGGAACACGCGCTCGGCGCCTCGGTTGAAGCGGCCCCTGGGATGTAGCCCTTCCTCCTTCAAAAACAGCGAGCACAAGACCGGCGTCAGGGTCAATGACACGATCGCCGACGCCACCACCGCGACCGCTACGGTGACGGCGAACTCGCGGAAAAGCCGGCCGATGATGCCGCCCATAAAGAACAATGGTATGAATACTGCGATCAGCGAAAAGGTGATCGAAATAATCGTGAAGCCGATCTGCCCGGCGCCTTTCAGTGCGGCGTCGAGCGGCCGCATGCCCTGCTCGATGTAGCGCACGATGTTCTCGATCATCACAATCGCATCGTCGACGATAAAGCCGACCGAGATCGTCAGCGCCATCAGCGAAATGTTGTCGAGGCTATAGCCGGCGACATACATGACGCCAAAGGTGGCGAGCAGCGACAGCGGCACCGCCAGGCTGGGAATGATCGTCGCCCACAACGTTCGCAGGAACAGGAAGATCACGACAATGACGAGGGTGATCGTCAGCAGCATCGTCAATTGCACGTCGTTGATCGCCGCTCGCGTCGTCTGCGAGCGGTCGGACATCAGGTCGACATGGACCGAGGGCGGCAGCGACTGTTCAAGCTTGGGCATCAACGCCGTGATCCGGTCGACCACGGCGACCGTGTTGCCGCCGGGCTCCTTCTCGATGGCGATTCCCTCTGCCCGCTGGTCGCCGAACCACGAGCGGAGGCGCTCGTTCTGCACCGAGTTGATGACGTCGCCGACATCCTTGATGTGCACCGGCGCGCCGTTTTTGTAGGCGATGATGATGTTGCCGTAGCTTTTGGCGTCGAACAGCTGGTCATTGGTATCGAGCGCAATCGCCTGATGTTCGGTCTGGATCTCGCCCTTCGGGCGGTTTACGGTGGCCGCGACAAGCGCATTGCGGACATCTTCCATGCCCAAACCCTTTGCGGCGAGAGACGCCGGATTGATCTGGACGCGGGCGGCATAAGGCATCGAGCCGAAGACGAAGACCTGCCCGACGCCGGGCTCGGTCGACAGGCGGTCCGCGATGACGTTGGTGGCGTAATCGTCGACCTTGTAGGGCGGGAGGTCGTCGGAGTGGATCGCATAGATCAGGATGGCAAAGTTCGCCGGATTCACCTTGCGGTAGGTCGGTGGGGTCGGCATGTCCTGGGGCAAGAGGCCGCTGGCCGCATTGATCGCCTGCTGCACGTCCCCCGCCGCGGCATCGATGTTGCGCGAAAGATCGAATTGCAGCGTGATCGAGGTTACGCCGACACCGCTCCACGAGGTCATCTCGCTCAGCGACGGGATCGAGATGAATTGCTGTTCGAGCGGGGTCGCGACCGCCGACGCCATCGTGCTTGGATTGGCGCCGGGGTACTGTGCCGTCACGGTGATCGTCGGAAAGTCGACATTGGGCACCGCCGCCACCGGCAGCAGGTTGTAGGCGCCGATGCCGAAGACCAATACCCCCAACATCAACAGTGAAGTGGCGATCGGGCGACGGATAAAAGGTTCCGAAATGCTCATCGGCTTTAGCTCGCAATCAGAAAAGGTTGAGTCTTGATGCCGTGCGGGTGCGGATCACTCCGCGCCCTGGCGTTCGTGGATCAACGCCGGCCGGCCGTCGCCTGCTAGGGCCTCCGCCACGCGTGACGGCCGATACGGGCGGCCGACCCAGCGCGCGAAGCGTTCGAGATAGAGATAGATGATCGGCGTCGTATAGAGGGTCAGCCATTGGGAGACAGCCAGCCCGCCGATGATGGCGATACCGAGCGGTCGACGGAGTTCCGAGCCAGCCCCTTGGCCGAGCGCGATCGGCAGACTGCCGAACAATGCCGCAAAGGTCGTCATCATGATTGGCCGGAAGCGCAACAGGCATGCCTGATGGATCGCCTCGTGTGGGCTCTTGCCCTCGATCCGCTCTGCCTGGAGGGCAAAGTCGATCATCATGATCGCGTTCTTCTTGACGATGCCGATCAGCAGGATGACGCCGATCATCGCGATCACGCTCAGATCGTAATGCAGCAGCATCAATGCCAATAACGCACCGACACCCGCCGACGGCAAGGCCGACAAAATCGTGATCGGGTGGATGTAGCTTTCGTAAAGCACGCCTAGGACGATGTAGACCACGAGAATTGCCGCGGCGACAAGAAGCGGCGTCGACGACAGCGAAGCCTGGAAGGCATGCGCCGTGCCCTGGAACGACCCGTCCAGTGTCCCCGGTACATGGAGGTCGGTCATCAGCGCCTGGATCTTGTCAACCGCCTGACCGAGCGCCACGCCCGGCGCCAGATTGAACGACAAGGTCACGGCGGGAAATTGGCCCTGATGGTTGATCGAGAGCAATTCAACTTTTGAGGTGAGATGCGCGAATGCGCTCAATGGAATTTGCGATCCGTTGGGTCCGGCGACAAAGATCTTCGACAGTGCCGTCGGATCTTTCTGAAATTGGGGCTGGACCTCGAGGATCACTTTGTATTGGCTGGTCGAGGTATAGATATTTGCTACTTGGCGCTGACCAAACGCATCATAAAGCGTCTGGTCGATCAGCGATGGCGAAATGCCCATTCTCGATGCGGCATCACGGTCGATCTCCATCGCGATGTGCGGCGCGGCGACCTGCTGGTCAGAGGCCACGTCTTGGAGCTCCGGCAGCTTCTTCATCCTCCGTTCGATGATCGGCGCCCAGTGATTGATCTCGTCCTGGTCCGTGTCGGTCAGCGTATATTGATACAAGGTGCGGCTGAGGCGCCCGCCAACACTGATGTCCTGCCCGGACTGCATGTAAAATTTGATACCCTGGACTGCAGCGACTTTGGGACGCAGCCGCTGGATGATCTGATTCGAGGTCGAATTGCGCTGGTCATGCGGCTTCAGCTGGATGAACACCCGAGCAGTATTCTCGGTCGGGTTATACGCAGAGGCCCCGGTAAAAGATAAAATTCCGGAGACGTCGGGATCCTTCCGGACAATATCGACGACCTGGTGGGTGAGGCCCGCCATGGCCTGGAACGAGGTGTCCTCGCGCGTGTCCCCCTGGCCAAAGATGAAGCCGGTGTCCTGCTCGGGAAAAAAGCCTTTCGGGATGATTACGTAAAGATAGCCGGTCAGGAAGATCAGCGCCAGGGTCGACAACAGGGTCGGCAATTGGTGACGGAAGACAAAACCGAGACCGCGGTCGTAGGCGTTTAGCATCCAGTTGAAACCAGCCTCGAGGGTTCGATTAAGCGGGCCGGGGGGCTGGTGGCCCTGCTCCTTGAGGAATAGCGAGCACAAAACTGGCGTCAGGGTCAGCGAAATCGCCGCCGAGGCCACGACCGCGACCGACACGGTGACGGCGAACTCTCGGAACAACCTTCCGATGATGCCGCCCATGAACAGCAGCGGAATAAATACCGCGATCAGCGAGAAGGTGATCGAGATGATCGTGAAGCCGATTTGGCCGGCGCCCTTGAGCGCGGCGTCGAACGGGCGCATGCCCTGTTCGATATAGCGCATTATGTTCTCGATCATTACGACGGCGTCGTCGACGATAAAGCCGACCGAGATCGTTAGCGCCATCAACGAGATGTTGTCGAGGCTGTAGCCGACCGCGTACATGACGGCAAGGGTTGCCAGCAAGGACAGCGGCACCGCCATGCTCGGAATGATCGTCGCCCATAACGTCCGCAGAAATAGGAAGATGACAAGGACGACCAGGGTGATCGTCACCATCATGGTGAATTGCACGTCACGCACTGCGGCGCGGATGACGAGCGAGCGGTCGGAGAGGAGCACGACATGGAGCGACGGCGGGAATGATTCCATGATCTTGGGAACCATTGCCTTGATCGTGTCGACCAGCTCGATCGTGTTGGCGCCGGCTTGGCGCTGGATCGCCAGACCCTCAGCCTTGGTATCGTTGTACCATGCGCCGGTACGCGCGTTCTGGACCGAATCAATCGCGCTGCCAACGTCTTTTACGCGAACCGGAGCGCCATTGCGGTACGCGATGATGACGTTGTTGAAGGCCGCAGCATTGAACAGCTGGTCGTTGGTGTCGAGGGTGTAAGTTTGGTGAACGCCTTCAAGGCTGCCCTTCGGCCGGTCGAGCGTCGTCGCCGTCAGCGCGTTGCGCACGTCCTCAAAGCCGAGGCCGCGTGACGCCAACGCCCCGGGATTGATCTGGATATGCGCGGCGTAAGGCTGCTGGCCGAAGATGCGAGACTCGGAGACGCCCGGCACCGTCGACAGCTTTTGCGCCAGGATCGTGTAGGCAAAATCATCAACTCGGTAGATCGGCAGCGAGTCTGAGTGAACCGCATAGATCAGGACGGGGCGATCGGCGGGATTGGTCTTGCGATAGGTCGGCGGCGTCGGCAGATCCGTGGGCAGCAGCCCGCTCGCGGCATTGATTGCCTGCTGCACGTCCTCTGCCGCTGCGTCGATGTTGCGCGAGAGATCGAATTGCAAGGTGATCGACAGCGAGCCGATGCCGCTCGTCGAGGTCATCTGGTCGAGCGCGGGGATTGCGGCGAATTGCTGCTCGAGCGGCGTGGCAACCGCCGAGGCCATCGTATCCGGGCTGGCGCCCGGATAATTGACCGATACGACGATGGTCGGAAAATCGACATTCGGCAACGCCGCCACCGGCAGCAGGCCGTAGGCGCCAATGCCGAACACCAGGATCCCCAGCATCAACAGCGAGGTCGCGATCGGTCGGCGAATGAACGGTTCCGAGATGCTCATCGGCAATTACCTGCGAGGTTCAGTCGCGACCCAGTCGAGAGAACACGCGTGGGGTACTGCTGCGCCGCTCAGCCGGCGGCGCCCGGTGGCCGGGGCTGGAGCAGCCTGACATGGGCGCCTTCGGTCAGGCGAAACTGGCCATCGACAACCACCCGCTCGCCGGGCTTGAGGCCCTTGGTGACAACGGCAATCCCGTCCTGGACCGCGGCCACCTCGACAGCGCGCCGCTCGACCGTGTCGTCGGATTTTATGACATAGGCATAGGAACCGGTGGGCCCGGCCTCGATGGTCTGCGAGGGCACCGTCGCCACATTGGGGCGCACCCTCAGGATCACCCGCAGGCTGACGAATTCGCCGGGCCACAGGCGTTCGTCGAGATTGTCGAAACGCGCCTTCAGGTGGATCGTGCCGGTGGTCTGATCGATCGAATTGTCGATCAGGGTCAGCTTGCCTTCGGAGAGCAGCGCGCTGCCGTCGCCGCTATAGGCGCGCACGACGAGCGGTGACTTTTGCTGCTCTTGGCGAAGCTCATCCAACGTATCCTGCGGCAACGTAAAGCTGACAAAGATCGGCTTTAGCTCGGTGATCGTGACCAGCGCAGTGTTGTCGTTTGCGTGGACCAAATTGCCCTTGTCGACAAGCCGCGCGCCGAGGCGCCCGTCGATCGGCGAGCGGATGTCGGCATAGCCGAGGTTGAGCTGGGCATTGTCGATCTGCGCCTGATCGCCCTTGATCGCGGCCTGCAACTGCGCGACCAGTGCTGTCTGCTGGTCGAAGCTTTGCCGGGTCTGGTAGCCGGTGCCGAGCAGCTTCGAATAGCGCTCCAGGTCGAGTTTGGCGCCGGCGAGCTGCGCCTCGTCCTTTTGCTTGGCCGCCTGCGCCTGTTCGAGCGACGCCTGATAGGGCCGCGGATCGATCTGGAACAGCGGATCGCCCTCCTTGACCTCCTGCCCTTCCTTGAAATCGACGTTGACGATCTGGCCGTCGACGCGGGTCTTGATCGTGACCATGTTGTAGGCCTGAACCGTGCCGATGCCGTTCAGGAACACCGGGACATCCTTGGCGACGACCATGCCTGCGGTGACCGGGATGCTCGGCGCCACGGTCTGCGCTCTCGCCGCCGGCGCTTCGCTGCCGGAGCTGCGCCACCAGATCACCAGCGCCGCGGCCACCAGGATGATCGCAGCCGCGCCGATCGCACGCCTCATCATAGCGAGCGACTCCTTTGGTTATTAAAGTTAATGAATGTCTATCATAGACAATACCTATAGCTTTTGCCGGCTCGTGTCCATCGCAACCTCGTCCGACGTGCCGCGCGCCAAACGTCGCAGGGGACTGTGAGCTATGGGTGCGGCGGAACCTCTATCGGCGCGCAGTTGGTGCGCCCCGACATCAGGCAATCTTCAAGCTTGGATTCCGCCCCGAGATCGCGGACCAGCACGACCCCGGCGATCGCCAGCGCCAGCACGATGACCAAGCCCATCAGCGCGGCCGTTCTGCGGTCGTCGGTCTCGCGATCGTCGTCCTCGAAGCGCTTGCTCATCGGCCGCCCCAAGATATCGCAGAAACGAGGCGCCCGCCAGTCTGGCCGCTGGGGGCGGGCCCGATGTTATCGCAATGCGACCCCGCGGGAGGCGGCGTCATCGAAGGCGCTTTCCACGGCGCCGGAGGTCAGCAGCTCGGGCAACAGCTCGCCGTGCGGCCGGCCCGGGCCGTAGACCGCATTGAACGGAATGCCGTAGCGGCCGAAATCCTGCAGATAGCGGGTCAGCGCCGGGTCCGGGCGCGTCCAGTCGCCACGCATCGCGACGACGTCCGCTCCAAACAGCCGGCTCGCGACCGGGTCGCGATCGAGCACCGCCGCTTCGTTGACCTTGCAGGTCAGACACCAGGCTGCGGTCACGTCGACAAACACGGTCTTGCCCTCGCCGACCAATTGGGGGATCGCGTTCGGATCGAATCGGCGCCAAGGCCCAGCCGTCGCGGCGGCCTCGCTCTCGACGCCGGCAAAGGCCGGCCACATCACCGCGGCCGCCACCAACGCTACCGAGGTTGCCGAGGCGAGCCGCGCCGCGAATGCCGGCAGCCCGCGCCATTGCTTCAGCGCGAGCAGCCCGAGCAGGAGGGTGAGCGCGGACGCAGCGCCGAGCGCCACCCGCTCGCCGGATAGCGCCGCCAGAACGAACAGCAGCCAGACCGCGGTGCCGGCCAAAACCAGACCGAGCCCGGCGCGCAGCCAATTCATCCAACGCCCGGGCTTGGGCAGCAGCCGGACCAGCCGTGGAAACGCGGCTACGGCAAGATAGGGTGCCGCAAAGCCCAGCCCGAGCGCGGCGAACACCAGGGCGATCGGGCCCGGTCCTTGCGCCAGCGAAAATCCGACCGCGGTGCCGACAAACGGCGCCGAGCACGGGGTGGCGAGCAAGGTGGCAAAGGCCCCGGTCAGAAACGCATCCGCATTGGGCTGCCGGGTGCTGGTCGCGGCCGCCGCGTCATAGGCGATCCGCGGCAATCCGATCGTCAGCCATCCCCACAGGCTGGCTGCGAACAAGGTCGTCAGCGCCGCCATTGCCGCGATAAACCACGGCCACTGGAATTGAATGCCCCAGCCGATCGCCGACCCCGACGCCTTCAGCCCGATCAGCGCCGCGGCGAGCAGCGCAAACGAAGCGAGCACCCCCAGCGCGGTCATCAATAGCCCGATCCGCACCCGCCGCCGCTCGGCCCCGGCATGGCTCGCCACCGACAGCATCTTTAACGACAGCACCGGCAGCACGCAGGGCATGAAGTTCAGAACGAACCCGCCTAGAAGAGCGATGGCGAGGATCGGCAACAGCCGTGGCGCAGCGCCGCGCCCCGGCTCGGCGAGCGGCGTGGCCGGGAATTCGGCCGCCCTCGCGCCGTCGACAAAGGTCAAGGTCAGTTTCGTGCCGGCAATGCCCGCGGCGCCTGCGTCACGGATCGGCACGGTCAGGCGCGCGACATGACCGGATTGGGAAAGTTCCACCTCCGGCCGGCCGGGCGAACCTTTGGCCAAGCCTTCGACAAACAGGTCGGGCGTCTGAAAAGCCGCGCCGGTCGCGCGCAGCCGGACGACCAGGGACGCGTCCCGGCCTCTGCCGGCGGCGCCGGCCGAGATCAGCCTAATCCCGGCGGCGCCGAGGCTTTGCGGGACCCGAGCGCCAGCCGCGGCGATCAGCGCTGCCTGGGGCGCCGGGGTTGCTGCGCCCGCGGGCAGGCTCAGCTCCAGTTTTGCCGAATACGGCACACAGATATTGGCGCAGGCGGCATAATCGACCGCGGCGTGCAACACCACCGGGCGCCCCGGCTGCGCCAGGGTCAGCGCGATCGGCAGGACGACATGGTTCTCGTACCCTGCGGTCTCGAACCCTTGCAAAGACCAGCGCTGCGGCGCGGGCCAAGCGATCCCGGCATGTGCCAAGTTGTCCGAGCCCGCCCAGTCTATGCCGGGCGGTATGCCCGCGTCCCCCGGCGAGCGCCAATAGGTGTGCCAGCCAGGCGCAAGCCTGATTTCGAGCCCGGCCTCGATCGCCGACGCCGACCCGGTCGCCTCGGTCGCGGTGATCAGCCGGGCGGCGGCGTGGTTATCGCCGACCCATCCCGTCGCCGCGGCAAGGCCGCCCGTCGGCCAGCCAAACACCAACCCGACCGCCAGAACCGCTGTCAGCAATCCGCTGGTCAACCACAATCGCCGCAACTGTGCGATCTCCCACACGATCGGCGGAGCAATGACAGCCAATCATGGCCCGAGCAAGGCTGGCGATCCTCGACCACCATTACGGGCGCGCAGTTCGCGTGACGATCGATAGCGCAAAAATGGCGGAGTGTTGGCGATAGGCCGGCGCAACTCGGATGCGCAATGGAGCGCCCCGTGCGAACTGGCCCGCGAGGTCTTGCGCGCGCTTGTGCGCGGCTTGGAATTGCGCGAAGTTGATCGCAAATTGGCCTTCGTAGGGCATTGGCAGGATCCGAAGCGATCAGGAGTTCTGCCCGACGATATACGGGAGCTATTTGGCTATCTGTTCATTTGTTGGCTCCACGGATCGCAAGTCATTATGCCAAGGAGGGCGAGCAAGCGCTTTTCCGTTCGGCCAAAAAAACCATCGACGCCGGATTAAATTGGAATGCCTCAAGGCAATCAAAACCGAAATGACTGGCCGAGCGTTTTAGCAATCTCAGTGCCGCGCGCGGCGGCGGCGAGCGATGGCGACGCCCAGAAGGCCGATGCCGAAAACCGTGATCGATGCCGGCTCCGGAACCGGCGCGAAGGCAACACCTCGGATCGAGGTGCCAGCCGGGGCCGAGTACAGCCTGGTGAAGCTCTCGCCGGACGCCTCGGCGATCGTCGTGTCCGCCAGCGTATCGGTGATTTCGTACAAATAGCTCGGCGACAGTTCATTCAACCCATAGCTGGTGGCGAACAAGTCCACCTGGTCACCGATCACATCGCCAGTTAGGCCAAACAGCCCGGTGACACCCGGAGCGGTCGGCGTCGCCGAATTTGCATTGGCGTTGTTGACCAAGTCGAGGCCGTTATAAAGGTCGTAATCGAGGGTCCACACACCACCGCTTAGAGCCCACTTCTGCAAGCCGCCTTCGCCCAGGGCCGCCGCGTTGGCATTGCCATTTTTCGGCTGCCCACTGTCAGCAACATAGAGAATCGAGGGGCTCGCGAAGAAAAACTCCTCCGGGCTGACGTAAACGAATTTGCCGATGCGGCTGTTGTTGACGGCGTTGGCTATATCCGCCGTTAGATTGATCGAGCCGTTATTTCCGCCCAGCGAAGGGGGGCTCGCGGGCGGCACGATGTGGGTGGTGACGAGGCCGGTCGAGGTGGTCGGCAGGCCGCCGCTCGGCCCAGTAAGGCTGCTTACGTTGGAGAAATTCTGGCCGCCGCTACCGGGTGGATTGTAGTCGCGCGAGACATAGAGCGTGTTGCCGCCGCCTTCATTGAGGATCGATGCCACGCGGGTATCGGTAGCGTTGTCGATCGGGGTCGCTGTCGTGGCGCCAAGCGGGGCCAGAAAGACACCTTGGGTCGTGTCGGTTTTGCTGGCTCCCTGGCCGGAGACGTAAAATGACGAGCCGTCTACGGTGGCAGCGCTGCGGGGGTTGTTTGTGTTGAACACCCCGGTGAGCGCTGTCGAGGTGTTGACGCTGCCGTTGGCGCCGATCAGCGCCACCACGCGTGGGACCGTCGTGTACACTGTTCCCGTCTGGTTGGCGGCGGTCAGGCTGGTTGTCTGTCCGAGCGCCGCGGTGCCATAGGTTGACAGGGGTGCACCGTTGAACGTTCCCGCGTTGACGCCATATCCCATCATCGCCAGGCTGCGGCCATTGGTCGAGAGCTGAAGGAAACCCTCCGAAGCCGAGCCGTATTCGCCCGAGATTGCCGAATTGGCGCCGAGGCTTGTCTGCGGCAGTGTCAAGGTGCCGACCGGCATCGCGATGGTGCCGCCGGCGCCGAGCTGAAACTCCTGCAAGGTGATCGGCGAGGCAGTGTCGAGCCCACCAGAAGTGCTGTTGCAAACCGCGGCGGAGACCGAGCACGAGACCGTGCTTATCACAAGGTCACCCGGCATGAACCCATTGATTGGCGCTGCCGACGCCAAGCGCACCGTTACGCAGACGATGATCGCTGCTGTCGCGAGTCCAAGTCGAAAGCCGCCGATAATCCGTGACATTGAGGTCCCCCTCGCCGGAAAGCCGACGCTACGGCCACCGATAGTAATTGGTGCTTCTGGAAGATTTTATGACACCTACGTCATCCGAGAATGCGGGTTTATTGGGCCGACACGCGCCGTCTGCATGAGCTGGCCGCCGCCGACCCGGTCGCCTCGGTCGCGGTGATCAGCCGGGCGGCGGCGTGGCTGTCGCCGACCCATCCCGTCGCCGCAGCAAAGCCGCCCGCCGGCCAGCCAAACACCAACCCGACCGCCAGAACCGCACCGCTCAACCGCAATCGCCGCAAATGCGCGATCTCCCAAACGATCCACCGAGCAATGACAGTCAATCATGGCCCGAGCAAGGCTGCCGATTCTCGGGTAGTGTCTCAGTTTAAATTGTAACAGAGGTTCTACAGGGGAGCAAGGCGCGAAAATGCTGGACGAGATCGCCCTGGTTTCTCGGGTTTATTCTGCACCAGATTATCGCACCAAAAACACGTAATCGCTTCAAAGGTCTAATTTTGGTGCGAATTTCTTCACTGGCGACCGAAGGAAAGCTGCTTGGCCTCAGAATATTTACGGGTGCGAATTGCAAACACGCTCTGAACAACCGACATAGACGCTAATTAAATCGGTTGGGAGGAATAGAGAATTGCTGATGATAGTAGTGGACGGAGAGTCGATCCCGGCCTGGTCGCCGAGATCGTTCGCGAAAAACAGCATCGACCTCGGCAGCTCGGGGGTTTGATTGTGGCGGTGCATCGCGCGCTCGGCAGCGCAGAGAAGCGCAGAGAAATGATTTCACCCCAGGTTGCCGAGATCGCGTCGGCCGATCCGGCGGCAGCCGGTGTAGCGCGACCATGTCGCCTTTGAATGCCGCCGGATCATGCCGTTGACGGCAACGCGCATCCGCGACGCTCGGATAGGAGAAATACAATTGCGCCCACTCGCCCTCTGCCTATTGCTGATTTTGGCCGCTCCCCCCTCAGGGCTTGCGAATCCCAAATGGACATTAGAGCAGGTCGTCAATCCGGCGCCTGCAAAGGTTCTCAATGCTCGCAACACTGTTTGCCAACCGCCGCTGTCGACTTGGGTATCCCTGGCAGACCAAGGGAAAGTGCTCATCATGAATACCTCCGAAGGAAGGACGGTCACCGTAACCTTTCCGGGGGCACCCCCTCAAACGCAACACCAGAGTCGCTGCGTCGTCACGGTAACGCTCACTCTAGATCATGGTGGGATACAGTCGGTAGTTAAAACGTTTGCCAACGCCGTCCTCTAGAATTCTTACGCCGCACCGGATGGCAATATTTTTTTTGGCTACCAGAATGTCGACCTGAACAACGTGGCTAGGGAAGGGGGATGCCACCTAGTCCACCCCGACGGCTCGGAACAGCAAATTCAGGATGGCGTAGTCTGTGACCTTTTCCCGATTTATAGTGCTACTGGGAAGTCTGTTATCTATCAGCGCTCTCTCAATGGTGCTTCTGCTTATTTTAACGCCACCAACGTACCATTAACCACCTTACCCGGCGGCGCTTCTATCGACACCATACCATCCGGCGACTTCATCGCAGCAGTTGCTGATGACGGGATCTACTACGAGAATCCAAACGGGAATGTTTTCTTCGCTCAGGGGGCATCGACACCAACGCTGGTGGCACTCGCGCAAGGAGGTCAACGCGTTCAGGCCAAAGGCGCCGCTGACCACCGACTAGTGTATCTTATAGATATTAATGGCGCATCCGCCGGTTCTATGCTTTACTCTTGGCACGCCGGGACTACAACACAGCTATTTCGCTTTGGAGTTGCGGAAGGCAATAAATACGTGCCCATTAAAAGCGTTATATTATCGGACGGAACACTTCTCCTTCAAATTGAAGCCTACGAAAATTTGTTGGGAGGAACCCTACAAACTTCCATATTATTGGCGATATACACCAGCGGAGAAGCAGAGGAGATCCTCACCTCGCGACAGCAACTGCTCAAGGGTGCCTTTGGCGGGCCGATTGATCTCATTGATGGGTACGGGCGCGTGGCTCTGCTGCAGATAGTGACTACTGGAGGTACTCGATTCTATCGACTTCACGAGGAATGACAGCGGCGCGCGCCCACGTTTTTCTGGAACCCTAACTGCAAGGGGAATAGTTACAATCCCGCTCTGGAAGAATGAGAGTGCGAATTGGAAGGTGACCTTATCGCACCCCATGCTATTCGGAGCCGTTGTTCGCTCAGCACTTCAACAGTTGCAGCCAAAACCGTGAGGGCCGTCCACCCTGAGGACCTGGCCGGGAATGCATTGGTAAGTCATCGAAGAGACGACGTTGCCGTTGCCGTTGCCGTCGCCGTCGCTGAGGTAGATCGTTACACAGCCAGAGCCGACGATCCTGTAGTAAGTCGAGTCGCCGTCAGTGTGATCGTACTGAAGCAGATTACATATTGTGGCCCTAGACCGAGCGGGGGTATCGTCGACGAAGAACTTAGCAGAAGCTGAGAGATCCTCTTTCGGACGGAGTTGGCTGTCGCTTCGGGTGATGTGTGTCTCGGTCATCGTACCCTTCCCTAGCCAAAGTGGACCCTCCGGAAATGACCGGATCGAGTTAAACCCCAGCCTCAGGCGAGCGGGTGCCTCACCGATGAGATACTCATCCTGACGCGCGTTTCTCTTTGCAAGGTATATCACGCATCCGATTGCAAGGTATATTACTCATCCGACGGCCGCTAGGGTCGAGGCTTGAGCCATTCAATGAATTGCGCGGGTGGGACGATCCTGGCGCGTCGCCGGCGCTGGTGCCGGGATAAGTGCGACCGTTCTCAAAACGCCCCCGGGGATATTTAGCGTAGCCATTCACCTCACTCGCCTGCGCCAAATGGATAATCTGTTTGACCGCACGCGCCTTGCATGAGCTGCCCGCCGCCAACCCTCTGTGCGCGATATATCTTGAGGTCTTGGGCGATCGAGTTGGTTGCGGTCGTGGCCGGCTCCGGGCTATGACCGCCAGCCTCGTCGCGAAAGGATCAACAGGCATGGCGCAGCAGGGGCCGCTTTCCGGCATCACGATCGTCGATCTCTCCCGCATCCTCGCGGGTCCCTATTGCACGATGCTGATGGCCGAACTGGGCGCGCGGGTGATCAAGGTCGAGCCGCCGCAGCAGGGCGACGACGCGCGCCAGTACGGCCCGTTCAAAAATGGCAAATCCGCCTATTTCGCCTCGGTCAACCGGGGCAAGGAATTGATCGCGCTCGACCTCAAATCCCCGGAGGGCCGCGATATTTTCGAGCGGCTGCTCGACAGAGCCGACGCGCTGGTCGAGAACTTCCGCCCGGGGACGATGGAGAAGCTCGGCTACGGCTGGGATACCCTGCACCCGCGCTATCCGCGCCTGGTCTATGCCGCTGCCTCCGGCTTCGGCCATACCGGCCCCTACTCCCATTATCCGGCCTATGACATGGTGGTGCAGGGGCTAGGCGGGGTCATGAGCATCACCGGGCATCCGGGAATGCCGCTGACCCGCATCGGCACCTCGATCGGTGATCTCGGCGGCGGGCTGTTCACCGCGATCGCGCTCAACGCAGCACTGCTCCACCGCGAGCGGACCGGCGAGGCGCAGAAGGTTGACGTCTCGTTGTTCGACTGTCAGCTGGCGCTCCTCGAAAATGCGATCATGCGCTACACCACCACCGGCGAGATCCCGGGGCCGATGGGCGCCCGCCATCCATCGATCACCCCGTTCGAAGCTTTCGCCACCGCCGACGGCAACATCATCATCGCCGCGGGCAATGACGGGCTGTTCGTCAAGCTCGCTCATGCGCTCGGCCGCCCCGAATGGGCCGACAATCCGATCTACAAAACGAATGCACTGCGCAGCCAACACCAGGAGGCGCTAAAGGACGCGATCGAGGCCGTGCTGCGCCAAGCCGGCACCGAGCACTGGATCGACGTGCTCGAGACGGCGGGCGTGCCGTGCGGCCCGGTCAACAACATCGCCCAGGCCTTGGCCCACCCGCAAACCGCGGCCCGCAATATGCTGATCGCGGTCGAGGACCCGGTCATTGGGCCGCTGCAGCTCGCCGGCAATCCGATGAAGCTGTCGGCTTTCGGCGATCCCGCGACGCGCGTCCCCGCCCCCGATCTCGACGCCGACCGCGACAGCATTCTGCGCGAACTCGGTCTGTAGAGCGGCTGCCCCGACCGACCGCGGGCCCAGGGCCCGCTATTTGCCCATCATGATCCGCCGACTTGCCGCCGGCTTCACCGCCCTGTTGCTGGTTCTCGCCGGCGGACTCTATCTGTACCTGCGATCGTCGTTGCCCCAGGCCGAGGGCCGGATCGAGGTACGGGGAGCGAGAGCAACGATCACGATCGAGCGAGACGCCGACGGCATCCCTCTGATCGCCGCGCAGGACGACGACGATGTCGCCTTCGGCCTTGGTTTCGCGCACGCCCAGGACCGGTTGTTCCAGATGGAATTGCAGCGGCGCTATGCCGCCGGGCGTCTGGCCGAGATCTTTGGGGCGCAAGCGGTGCCGGTCGACAAGCAGATGCGCGTGCTCGGGCTCTACCGCGCCGCCGAGGCCGAAATTCCGTATCTGGCACCCGAGGTCAATCGCGCGTTTCAGGCTTATGCGGCTGGGGTCAACGCCTTTCTCGCCACGCGCCATGGCGCGCTACCGCCCGAATTCCTGCTGCTGCGCTTCTCGCCCGAGCCGTGGCGTGAAGCCGACAGCCTTGTCTGGGGCAAGCTGATTTCCCTGCAGATCGACGGCAATTACCGCGGAGAACTGTTGCGGGCGCGGATGGCGCGGACGATCCCACCGGCGGACATGGCGTTTCTCTACCCGGAATATCCAAAGGATGCGCCGACAACCCTGGCCATGATGCTGCCGATCTACCGCCGGCTGGCGCTCGGCCGGCTCTATGACGCGCTGCCATCGGCGGTGGGGCCGCACTACGCCTCCAACAACTGGGTCGTGGACGGCAAGCACAGCGTCAGCGGCAAGCCGCTGCTGGCCAACGACCCCCATCTCGGGTTCGGCGCGCCGGGCTTCTGGTATCTGGCTCGGCTGAAGACGCCGGGGCGCGAGATCACGGGCGGCACCGCAGCCGGGGTCCCGTTTGTCGTGATCGGTCATAACGATCACATCGCCTGGGGATTTACGACCACGACCAGCGATGTCGAGGATCTATTTGTCGAGAAGGTCGATCCGAGCGATCCGGGCCGCTACCTGACCCCTGCCGGCAGCACGCCTTTCGAGACGCGACCGGAGAAGATAATCGTGCGCGGCGCCTCGACGATCGATTTTATCGTGCGCGCGACCCGGCACGGCCCGGTGCTGTCCGATGCACTGCCGCCCGATGCCGCCGACCCCGGCTATGTGCTGGCTCTCTCCGCCACCTTTCTCACGCCAAAGGATCGCAGCGCCGAGGCGCTGTGGCATGCCGACCGCGCCACCGACTGGTCGAGCTTTCGCGCGGCATGGCGGAGCTTTGTCGGGCCGATGACGAACATCGTCTATGCCGATGACAGCGGCACGATCGGCTTCATCGCACCGGGGCTGGTGCCCATTCGCGGCAAGGGAGAGGGGTGGATGCCGGCGCCCGGCTGGACCGGGGAATATGACTGGCAGGGTTTCATCCCGTTCGACAAATTGCCCATCGCCGTCAACCCGCCCTCGGGCCATTTCGTCAGCGCCAACAACAAGATCGTGCCCGACAGCTATCCCTATTTTCTCAGTCGCGATTGGGATCTGCCGAACCGCGCCGAGCGGATCGAAGCGCTGCTCTCGGCGACCCCGATACAGAGCCCGGCGTCGAGTGCGGCAATCGAGGCCGACACGTTCTCCTTGATGGCCAAACAACTCGTGCCGCTGATGACACAGATCACCCCCGCGGACGAACCCTCACGCGCAGCGATCGCTCGCCTAACGAAGTGGGACTTTCGCATGGACCGCGACAAGGTCGAGCCGTTGTTGTTTACCGCCTGGCTGCGCGAATTCAGCCACGCGATCCTGTTCGGCCGCTTCGGCGACGCGGTGGCGGGTTACTGGAACCTCAAGCCGCGGGTAATGGAAGCGGTATTGACCGAGCGGCCGGATTGGTGCGCCGACCCCAAACAGCCCGGCGCGGCCGGCTGCGCGGCCCGGCTCGCGCAGGCGCTCAAAGCGGCGCTCTCCGAGCTGCGCAGCGCGTACGGGGACGATATGGCGACATGGCAATGGGGTAAGGCGCATGTCGCGGTTTTCGCCAACCCGGTCTTGAGCCGGATACCGGTATTGCGCGATTGGTTCGGCGTGTCGATTTCGACCTCTGGGGCATATGACACGCTCAATCGCGGACCGAGCATCATCCGTGACGAACGGCAGCCGTTCGAGCAGGTTTTCGGCGCCGGGCTGCGAATCATCACCGATCTCGCGGCCCCGAAGGAAGCACGGATGATCATCACCCCCGGTCAGTCGGGCAATCCACTTTCCCCGGATTACGCCGATCTTGTGGGGCGCTGGCGTGATTTTGGCTGGCTCTATCCCGGCCGCGCCGCAATTGTCTCGACCCTCGAACTGGTCCCTGCGCGCTAAACCGCAGATGACATAGGCCCGTATTCCCGGCATAAGACGACGCGCCGCGACACATGCTGCGAGCGTTCGAAGAGGGTATCCCACAGTGCGTCGAACTCATAAGTTTGCCGTCATTCTCGAAGCCGAAGCAGAAGGCGGCTTCACCGTCCGTGTGCCCTCGCTCCCGGAGATCATAACCTACGGCGAGAATGAGGCTGAAGCGTTGGCGATGGCCGAGGATGCTATTCGCTTGGTGCTTGAGGATTGCGCTGCTCGCGGCGACCCGATTCCCAGTGGCGCCTCGCGGCAAATTCGTGAGGTCACGGTCACGCTCGCTGCATGAGCGAGCGGTTGCCCGCGGTTAGAGCGGCAGCGGTTATACGAGCGTTAGAGCAAGCGGGTTTTGTGATTTCGCGGATCTCGGGCAGCCATTGCCGTCTTGTTCACTCTACTGAACCAGCGCGCAAGGTGACAATTCCTCTTCATGGTGCGACCGATCTCAAACGCGGCACCTTGCGCAGCATTATCTCTCAGGCCGGTCTTACAGTCGCCGAGTTCATAGCGCTGCTGTAACCGTAGCGGATTCGCACAATTACTGTCCGGACTGCCGTCATGAATGATTTGCCGGTAACGATCGCCGATATCCGCCGCGCCGCCGCGGCGATCGCCGACGCGGTGGAGCGCACGCCGACCATCGCGGCGCCGGGCCTATCCGAGCTCGCCGGCTGCGAGATCCATCTGAAGCTCGAAACCCTGCACCGGACCGGCTCGTTCAAGGAGCGCGGGGCGCTGAACAAGCTACTGACCCTCGGCCCGGCGCAGCGGCGGGCCGGCGTCGTCGCGATGTCGGCCGGCAACCATGCCCAAGGGGCGGCCTATCACGCCCGGCGCCTCGGTATCCCAGCAACTGTCGTCATGCCCGAGGGCACCCCTTTCATCAAGATCGAGCGCACAGAAGGCTTGGGCGCCCATGTCATGCTGAAGGGCGACAGCCTGGTCGCCGCGCGCGAAGCGGCCGAGACGCTCGCCCGTGAAGACGGGCTGACCTTTGTCCACCCGTATGACGATCCGGCGGTCATCGCCGGCCAGGGGACGATCGCGCTCGAACTCCTCGCCGACCGGCCCGATCTCGACACGATCGTGGCGCCGATCGGCGGCGGGGGGCTGATCAGCGGCATCGCGGTCGCCGCCAAGGCGCTCAACCCGCGGATCGACATCGTCGGCGTTCAGGCGACGCTCTACCCGGCGATGTATCGTCTGATGCGCGGCGAAGACCCCGGGCCGGCCGCCGACGCGGCGACCTTGGCCGAGGGGATCGCGGTCAAGGAGCCGGGGCAGCTGACGCGCCGTATCGTCGAGGCGCTGGTTTCCGACATCCTGCTGGTCGACGAGGCCATGCTCGAAGACGCGGTCGAAATCCTGCTCGATCGGCAAAAGCTGGTGGCCGAGGGGGCCGGGGCCGCCGGGCTCGCCGCGATCCTCGCCGCACCCGCGCGTTTTGCCGGACGGCGGGTCGGGATCGTCGTTTCCGGCGGCAATATCGACGTGCGATTGTTGGCCTCGATCCTGATGCGCGGCTTGGTGCGCGAGGGCCGCCTGGTGCGGCTGCGCGCCGAGTTGCCCGACGTGCCGGGCGCGCTGTCGCGCATCTCCGGGATCATCGGCAAGCACGCCGGCAACATCGTCGAGGTCCATCACCAGCGGCTGTTCCACGACACTTCGGTCAAGCGCGCCGAGCTCGATGTCGTCGTCGAAACCCAGAACCGGCGTCATGTCGAGGTGCTGATCGCGGCGCTCAACGCCGCCGGTTTTCCGACCCGGCTGCTGTTGGGCGCGGCCGACGAAACCGGTTAGTAGCGCAAATCACACGCTAGATACCCGGTTAGAAAGGCCGCCCTCGACCCTAAGCAGCGGCTGACCAGCTCCGCCCGCGATGCTCAAGCTAGGGCCAAGACCTACCCTAAACCAACACCCCCACCCGGGCAGTTCCCCGGGACCGATCAGAAGGGTCCGTGATCTCGACGACGGAGACGTATATAACCATATACAAACCTCTTTACTGCCGAGCTCGTAAGAGGTAAAAGCCTCCATATGCCCGTGCGCACGTTCGGTTGGATGCTGGTCTTATGCAGAGAGGGCTCAATGAGACGACAGATTGAGGTCACGGCTGAGGTGCTTCATCTAATTTGGTCAGGCTGGCGGCATGGAGACACCGATGAGAACTCGATATTGAACCGGATTTTGACATCCTCTGGCATCGAGACGACGCTCGGAAGAAACGATCGGGACGGATCCAATGCGACCAACCATGAGACAAAAGAGCGTAACACATACAAAAAAGAGGATGTCCCATTGGTGAACAGAGCTGCCATCACGATGTCCCCCGAAGTTGGAAAAATTCGATGGGTTGATGATGTCCGGAAGGCTTTTAGCGCGTTGGGTGGCGAAGCTGACTTGTCCGCTATCTATCGTAAGGTCGATGAAATGCGACGCGCCGCCGGACGCTCGATCGTACGATCGTTAGAAGCTACGGTCCGGCAGACCATTGAGGCGCATTCGTCGGACTCCGACAACTTTAAGCCTGGTAGCGCCGATTATTTCCGGCATGTGGGCCGGGGACGGTGGGCCCTACGATAGCCGTTTGGAGAGCGCTGGGGTGGGGAACTCACTCACCTCCGTTCCCGGAGCGCCCTCTCTCGAACGGCCGCTCTCGGCGCGATCTTATCGGTTCGCACGGGATGGTGGCGAAGGTTGGCAATCCACCCCGAGCCGACCTCTGGCCCGGGCACCAGGTGTCAGATTTTATCCACTAGCCGGCGCCCTCGACCAAGATCACCCGACCGCGCGAGGCCGCTTGGCGGATCTTCAGCGCGGCCTGGTATTCCTCGGAGTTGTACCAGCGCCGCGCCGTGTTGGCGTCGAGGAATTCGATGACGACCATCCGCTCCGGCTCGGGCGTGCCTTCGAACAGATCAGCCTTGCCGCCGCGCACCAGAAGCGATGCTGGCCGCGGCCAGCGGGCGGTAGGGTTCGTAAGCAGCGGCATCGGTGACCTGGATTTCGGCGAGGATGTAGGCGGGCATCGGATCCTCCTGATTGTTGCTACGCAGCATATCACGCAACCGAGACCTGCCGCTTGTCGGGGCCACGGCGATACCCACATGCCCGGCACTGCCTGGCAATGGGGGTTAGCTGTGACCGCAGACTTCGACTTTTCCGCGCGCGCCTATCGCGACGCCCGCATGCCCGACCCGGCGGCGTTTCCGGAAGTCTATGAGGGCGTGCTGTGGCGCCGGATCGCGGCCTATCTCGTCGACTTGTTTTGTATCGGCGTCATCGCGGTGGGGGTCTGGATCGTCTTCGCCGTGCTCTGGCTGATGAGTTTCGGGCTGTTGGGGCCGCTGCTGTGGTTTCTGTTCGGCCTGATCCCCCTTGCCTATCACACGCTTTTGTTGAGCGGCGCGCGCTCGGCAACCCTCGGCATGCGCGTTTTCGACCTCGAACTGCGCTCGGTCTCCGGCGAGCGCCCGAGCTTCCCGCAGGCGCTGATCCAAACAGCGCTGTTCTACATCACGGTCGGGATGACCTGCTCATTGATCCTGCTCGTCGCCTTGTTCAACCGCCGGCGGCGCACCTTGCACGACTTCCTTGCCGCTACGGTCATGGTGCGGACCCTGCCGACGGCGTAGGGGTCTCGTTCCACAACGCGTGCGGCAGCGGCTTGCCGTTGGTTTCGGGCAGGAATGGCGCGGCAATCACCCCAACGATGAAGAACAGGCCGACGATCGTCGCCGCCTTGCCATAGCCGCCCATCGCGACGATCAGGGTGCCGGCGATCAGCGGGCCGACGCAGGAGATCCAGCGCGGCGCGTTGAAGCAGAAGGCAACCGCGGTGGCGCGCATCCGCGTCGGGAACAGTTCGGGCAGCCAAATCGGCGCCCACGACCAGATCCCGCCGGTGAAGAAGCCGAAAACCGTCACCGCGGCGAGCAACGAGCCCATGCTGTGGTGGGTCCACAGATAGACCGCTGGCGTCAGGACCAGGCACATCGCGTAGTAGAGCATCGCGGTCGGCTTGCGGCCGATCCCGTCGGCGAGAAAGCCGAGGGTGATAAAGCCGAAGATGGCGACCCCGGTGCCCAGCAGCCCGGCCACTGCGGAGTAGAACGGCGCCGACAGCCCGGCCTTGGCGGCGACGGTGCCGACATAGGTCGGGACGAAGGTGGCCACCCCCCAGAAACCGAAGGTCACCGACAGCATCATCAAAAACGCCGCGATCAGCCGCGGGCGGACGCTTTTGTCGAGGAACATGTCGGTGACCGTAAAGCGCGTCAGCGCCGCGTCGACGCCTTCGAGCGCGATGCCGCTCTGCTGTTGGGCTCGGGCGGCGCGTCGACGCTCGTTCGCCTCTTCCCAGCGCGTCGATTCGGGCATGCCGCGCCGCAGCCACAGCACCAGAAGCGCCGGCAGGATCCCGATCAGGTACATGAAACGCCAGGCATTGGGCCCCATCCCGCCGATCAGCAGCCAAACCCCGGAGGCCAGAAAACTGCCGATCCCGGCCCCTGATTGCAACAGCCCGCCGCCCTTGCCGCGGGCGTTGTCGGGCCACAGTTCGGAAACGAGCGACGCTCCGGTCACCCATTCCGAGCCGATGCCGACGCCGACCAGAAAGCGCAATATCGCAAAGGACTCCCAATTCCAGGCAATAGCGCTCAATCCGGTGGTCAAGGAATAAGCGAGGATCGCCAGCATCATCGTCCGCTTGCGGCCGATGTAATCGGCGATGATGCCGCCGAGGACGCCGCCCGTCGCCCAGCCGAAGACGGTGGTGGCCAGCACAATGCCGGCATAGCGAGGCAAGGCGGCCAATTGCACGGTTTCGAGCAGCTGATGCAGCGCGAACCCGACGGTCAGAAACAGCGCGTAGATCTCGAACCCGTCGAACAGCCAGCCGAGGTTCGACATGAAGAGCACCTGCCACTGCTCGCGCTTGAGCGTGCGGTACCAGGGTACAGATGCAGCAATCGCCTCTTGAGCCATACAAGCCTCCTGTTCCAACGGACCGTCAGGTGCGGCCTCACGTTTTTTGACGAGCCGGTTTGCCGGACCGCATTTACGCGCGCAAATCGTAGTGTCGTGCCGATGCCAAGTCAAACCGAGCCGAGACGAGGTATTGTGCGGTGCTCGCGTCAGATGACGGCAGCTTTTTGGTCGCGCCAATCTGGGTCAAGCTCCGCGGCCCCCGCGCGATCGACAGACGTGCGGCGGCAGCTAGCGCCAGTCGTCGAGGACGTAGAGGCCGGATTGCGCACGAAGAACGGTCTCGTTTGCGCTTTTCTAGCCATTATAATCACACTCCTACGATAAACGTTGGTATACATTATAGAATTATACCATATTATTAATATTACCTGCAGCAGCAGTACTACCGACACTACAGACACAGAATAATATTGTGGGTAAAATTTATGGAAAATATTGACATCCAATAGAGATAGTATAGTTATTGTCAATACGAATATTAACAGAACCGTTGCCATGACTTGAGAATAAATAACACGTGATTTGTGTACCGACCTATTCAATATACTGTCCACTCTGTGGAATACCACTGCTATTCGTGTCACCAGAGACACAGTAAAGTCTGGCCATCGCCCGCTCTAAGTAAATTTGCACGCCTGGGTCTACTACAGAGATATGGAAACTTCGCAATCGTTGGCCTTTGTATTTTTCCGCTAACTCCGCGAGCATTCCGGCTTTATATTCGGCTGAACTAAACTCAAGTCGCTGAGCACCTTTTAGGATTTCGTCGATCTCTTCCAAATCATCTAAATAGAGTGTCAAGGGAGGGTAGTTTCTGACCAGAGGAGGGGTTATCCGTTCCATGAAACATTGCCTTTCGCCGCTAAAAATCCGATCAGACCCCTCATGATAGTCACTTAACGGCGGCGAGCACGTGGTAGATGTCGCCGTGCTTGAGGGGATTGTATGGAATGCCTGAATTCGTCGCCACGGCGCTCACGTGGGCGGGCAAAAACAAAGACGCTCTGTTGGCCTTAGGGGCGTTCCTTGGGCCAGTGACAGCCATCATAGCGGTGGTCATTGGTCCCTTGGTCCAAATGCGTATAGCGAAACAACAGAACAAGCAGGCGGAAAAGCAGTTTGCATTAACCGAACAACAGGCCCGTTTTGCCAGCATTGGCGCTTCGGAGCAGAAGTGGATTTCCGATTTTCAAGATATGTTGGCGCACCTATTTGCGCTGGGTTTCCGCGCTAGTATGATAGTTATGAGGCTTAAGAAGTCCTCTGATCCACAACTTAACGCACAATTAAGCGACATCCATATTGAAGCCGTCAATCTAATCTCTCGGATAGAGCTTCACTTGGGCAGAGAAATATTTATTGTACGCAATCATTTTGGGATAATGCTTAAAGAATGGTTTTTTCCTAACGTTCAGTTTGATGCACAATCATTTGACCCGGCTGTTTGGACTAAAAAACAAAGTGATATCTTTGAGGATGCGCAACGGATCATTTCGGAACATGAAGCAAAGATTCCCTTTCATCAAACAGCCGTGGGGCAGGGAGAGCAGGAACTCGCGGCGCTGGAGAAACAAGGAAGAGAGCTGCGGGAACTACTCGCGGCACAGCCTTATGGAAATTCTGCAAACGGCGGGCGCTGGAGAAACAAGTACTGGAGAACCAAGTAAGAGAGCTGCGCGTTCCGGGCGGCGGCTGTCATAGCCGCGAAATCGTACTCTGACTGACATTGTAGGTGCGGGCGACGCTGCGTTGCGTCTCGCCCGCTTCGAGGCGAGCGCGGGCCTCTTTCTGCTGGTGCGGGGTGAGGATCGGCTTGCGGCCGAATTTGACGCCCTTCTCCTTGGCGTCGGCCCGGCCGCGCGCCGTGCGTTCGAGGATGCGGCGGCGTTCGAGCTTCGCCGCCACGCCAAGGATGGCGAAGATGATCTCGGCGAAGTCGGATGTGGTATCGAGGAAGAACGGTTCGGCCAGTGACCGGATACCGGCCCCGGCACGCTGCATGTCGCGGGCGATAACCAGAAGGTCGGTCGTGTCGCGCGACAGCCGGTCAACGGCCGGGGTGATGACAACATCGCCGGGGGCGAGGGCCTTCATCAGCTTTTTAAGCTGCGGCCGGTCGGCCGTGGTGCCGGTGATTTTCTCGCGGAACACTTTTTCGCATCCGGCCGCCTTCAGTTGGCGCACCTGTCCGATTTCGTCTTGGGCGGCCGTCGAGACGCGGGCATAGCCGTAAATCATGCCGCGATTGTGCGTCAGAAATCTGCATGGAAAAACCCCAATTTTATCAAGGATGCAGCGATGATGCAGATATCTTGATTGATGGGCTGGCCTAGCAGCTCGAATACTTCGGCGAGCGTGCCAGATTCCAACGGCGGATGACCGGCTATATTTATTCCGCTAAAATGGCTCGCCAAGCCAACGACAGGCCGCTCTCCACACCGCCGAAGGCCGTGTCTCGGCGTCGGTCGGGGCCACGAAAATGTGCGCCGGGCGGCTCCAAATCGCGCGGGGCTCGGCCCATATTTCCGGGTGGAGGCAGGCATGCGCTCGATTCCGATTCTAACCTTGGCGTTGGCGCTCGCGGTTGGCCAATTTGCCGGCAGCGGCACCGCCGGCGCGGCGATGGCAGGCGGATCGCAACCGGTGCAAACTACCACGCAGGCCGATTGCCGCCTCACCGCCCCAGCGAACGGGACGGCGGACCGGTTGGCCAACTCGGCCTGCCATACGGCGGACATCAGCGGGCGTCTGGTGCAGCGCCGACCGGGCTTTTGGACTGCGGAGGATGTCGGGCCGGGGACCGGCGGGAACGCGGCCGATCCGCCACCGGCCGTGCTGCACGCAGCCGATACCCCGCCCCCAGCGGGCGCTGCCGCTTGTGTCAGCTATCCGCTGCCGGTCATCGTCGGCGGGCAGTCGCTACAGGCGACGGTCGTTGCCTGCCCGCAGCCCGACGGCAGCTGGCAGGCCACTCAGTACACGCCTGGATTGCCGCCGCAGGTCTACACGGTGCCGCCGCCGCCGGCCGCCGGGGCGTCGCCGAACGACTATGCCTCTCCGGGATATTATCAAGATTGGGGCCCGGATTGGGCCGGCGGCCCGTGGTTTTGGGGCTTCGCGCCGGCGATCGTCGTGGTGCAAAGATTCCATTTCTTCCATGGGTTCAACCATGGCTATGCGCACGGTTTCAGCCACGGCTTTGGGAACGGCTTCGCCCATGGCGGCGCCGGCGGGCATGGCGGCTTCGGCGGCATGCGCCGCTGATACTCCGGGTGTGCCTTTCCCGGGTGGGCTTCTCGCTGTTCAAGACGTGGATGCCCGGATCAAGTCCGGGCAAAGCGATTTAGTGCGAGGCTCGCGGCAGTCGTTACTCGACCGGGACGAAGATCGAATGGCGGATCTTGCCTTCGACGTGCTGAGACAGATGCCCTTTGCCGGTGGTGTCTTCGACCAGGATCACCTCACCAGTGCCGATCAGCCGGCTCTCGCCGTCGCTGGCGGTGATCTTCACCCCGGCGTCGAGGTTGATGATGTATTGGCGGCGCGGCGCGGGGTGCCAGTCGATGTCGTGCTCGGCCTGGGTCTCGCGAAAGATGATGCCTGACGCTGGCAGGCGCTTCGACATTTTGCTGCCGCGCCGCTCTTCAGCCCATTCGACCTCGATGTCGCGGAAATGCGATTGGCCGCTGGCGTCGGTGTAGAGATTGTGGATGCGCATCGTCGGTCCCTCCCAGAACAAATCAATCCCGGAGGGACCATACACGAACGCGGCGAGGCCGGCGACCACCGCCCGGCCGGCTGTCGTTGCAGAGGCCTGAGCTTGCCGCGGCATTGCCGAAAATACCGTCCGTATCGGGGCCGGCTCCCGAGGGCGCTTGCGCGGGACTTGGGCAGTTGCGCACCGGCTGTGCACGGGGGAGGGCTGGTCCGGGAATGAGGTCCGGATGAGATCCGGCGATCCCGGCCCGGATCGGCGTCTGCGAGTGCGGCAGAGGCCCGGACCTGATGTACCAGCACTCAAAAACCGTGCCAGTCGCCGTTGCCCGGCTCCGCTTGCCGCAAGCCCCGGGAGACCCCTAGGATGGCCGCACTGCTTCAGGCAAGGGGACAGTGATGCCACAGCTGACGACCGATGACGGCGTCCGCCTCTATTACGAGGAGACCGGGTCGGGGACGCCGATCGTCTTCGTCCACGAATTCGCCGACGACTATCGCGGCTACGAAGGCCAGATGCGCTATTTCGGGCGGCGCTACCGCTGCGTGGTCTACAATGCGCGCGGCTACCCGCCCTCGGACGTGCCCGAGGACGCGGCGCGCTATTCGCAAGATCGCGCCCGCGACGACATCCGCGCCGTGCTCGACGCGCTTGATATCGACAAGGCACATGTCGTCGGCATCTCGATGGGCGGTTTCGCCGTCTTACATTTCGGCTTGGCCTACGCTGACCGCGCGCTGTCATTGGTGGTCGCGGGCTGCGGCTATGGCGCCGAACCCGGCAAGCGCCAGCAATTTCATGACGAGACCGCCAAGACGATCGCGCTGATCGAAGGCTCCGGGATGAGCGTCGCCGCCAAGACCTATTCGCAGGGCCCGAGCCGGGTGCAGTTCCAGAACAAGGACCCGCGCGGCTGGAACGAATTTGCCGCGAACCTCGCCGGGCATTCGACCCCGGGCTCGGCCTTGACGATGCGCGGCGTGCAGGCGCGGCGCCCCTCGTTATGGGATCTCGTCGAGCCGATGCGCCGCCTCGAGGTGCCGACCCTGGTCATGACCGGCGACGAGGACGACCCGTGCCTCGAACCGGGCCTGTTGATGAAGCGGACGATCCCAACGGCGGCGCTCGTCGTCTTCCCGAATACCGGCCACGCGCTGAACCTCGAAGAGCCCGACCTGTTCAACCGCAGCCTCGACGAGTTCTTTCATCAGGTCGAGCGCGGGCGCTGGCCGCGCCGCGACCCGCGCGCGGTCACCGGCTCGATCCTCGGGGTGCGCTAGCGGTCGAGCCTTGGCCGAACCGGAATTCACTCTCGGCATCGAGGAGGAATATTTCCTTGTCGATCGGGCGACGCGCGATGTTGTCGATGACCCGCCGCCCGAAATGCTGGCCGATTGCGAGGCGTTGCTCGCCGGCCAGGTCGGTCCGGAATTTCTGCGCTCGCAGATCGAGGTCGGAACCCGGGTCTGCGCCAGCCTCGCCGAGGCGCGCGCCGATCTGCGCCGGCTGCGCGCGACCGTGGCCGAGGTGGCCGCGCGTCACGGCATGGCGCCGGTGGCCGCGGCGACCCATCCTTTCGCCCGCTGGGACGCGCAAAAGACCACCGAGCGCCGCCGCTACGCCGATCTGCAGGACGATCTGCAAGGGGTCGGAAGGCGGCTCGCGATCTGCGGGCTGCATGTCCATATCGGCCTCTCCGACAACGAGCTGCGCATCGACCTGCTGAACCAAGCGACTTATTTCCTGCCGCACCTATTGGCGCTCTCGACCTCCTCGCCGTTCTGGCGCGGCGACAATACCGGGCTCAAATCCTATCGGCTGGCGGTGTTCGACGAATTGCCGCGCACCGGCATGCCCGAGCGCTTCGACAGCTGGGGCGAATACCGCCGCCATGTCGATGTGCTGACCGGCGCCGGGCTGATCGCCGACGCGACCAAATTGTGGTGGGATCTGCGGCCGAGCGAGCGGTTTCCGACCTTGGAAATGCGCATCACCGACAGCTGCACGACGGTGGAGGATGCGCTGTCGATCGCGGCCTTGTTCCGCTGCCTGTTGCGCATGCTGTGGCGGCTGAAGCGGGAAAACCAACGCTGGCGCATCTATGCCCGCATGCTGATCGACGAAAACCGCTGGCGGGCGCAGCGCTACGGCACCGACCAGGGCCTCGTCGATTTCGGGCGCGGCGCGATCGTCCCCTATGCCGTCCTGCTCGAAGAGATCCTGACGCTGATAGACCAGGACGCCCGCCATTTCGATTGCCTCGCCGAAGTCGCGCACGCCCGCCAGATCCTCGCCCGCGGCACCAGCGCCCACCGCCAGCTCGCCATCTTCGACGCGGCGCTCGCCCAGGGCGCCACGCGCGCGCAAGCTCTCGCCGCCGTCGTCGACTGGCTAATCGCAGAGACCGCATGCGTGGCGTAAGGGCGCCTCATGACCGGGGAGGCCCGTCACATTACCTCGTTAGCCCAGAGATTCCGGCGATCAGAAAAGAGGCGAGCACGAAACTCATGATCTTATGAAAGTAAAATAATATTGCACCCTCCCTTGTAAATCGATCTGGTAATTCTGCTCACGGAGGCGAATAATCGGCAGCAGCATATCGAAGCTATAAATAAAGCTGAACAGCACGCCGTGCTCGCGACCTTCGCCAGAAAACCGCAGGAACAACATTGTGCCGGCAGCGAGCAAAACCGCTACCCAGTACAGCGCCCACCACACGTGATAGCCATACCCTATGACCAAGTCGTTCACCGTTAGCCAGATGTAATGCCATGATGAAGATTGCGCTCGTTCACGCTCTTTGCCCGCGTATAAGATTTCGTCGGCATCATCAGATCGTCCCTGCTCGCGCAGGATTGCAGCGAGCTGCTGATAAGGCGGCGGAGTGTAAGAGGCCTGCTTCCCCAGCCAGTTCTCGAACCATTCGACCGAGCGGGAGATCATCGGATCTTTTTCGGCAGAGAAGAGGCCTCCCAAGCTGCGATAGGTAAATCCATTGAGGTCGAGCTCATCGGGCCACGAACCCGATAAATCCTGGATCGCATTGGCCTTTGCGTCGCGGAGGATCAGCGCCGCATTCGGCAACCACCGCGGCGGCTTCTGACGCGATGATCCAAGGAGCAACTCACCACCGATCTGTGTTCCCGTAATATCCACATCCTGGTGAAAAGATCCACCGGCGAGCTCAACGTTATCCCCGACCTTTCCGAAAAAGAAATCGATTGGTCCGTCAAATTCGGCATCACGACCCAGGAAGACGGTTGAGCCGACCTGAAGATCATCCATGCGGAGCGTGCCGGTAACCTTCGAGCCGCTTAGGCTAAGCTGACCGCCTACATGGGCGGCACCGACCAGCAAAATCTCGCCAAACTCGACCCCTCGCTTCATGAGCAGATCTCTGTCAACCTGAAGCCCCTGCATGTCGAGCGTGCCAGGAACCTTCGAGCCGCCTAGGTTGAGCTGCCCGCCAATGTGGGCACCCTCGAGGATAACCTGGCCGCACTCTCCTTTAATCATGAACAAATTCTTGTTGACCTGAAGCCCCTCCATGTGGAGCGTGCCGGTTATCTTCGAGCTACTTAAGTCAAGCTGCCCGCCAACGTGGGCGTCCGTTAGAACAATTTCGCCGAACTCGCCTTTATCCCGCATGTTCAAGTTGGCGACCTCAATCCCGTTCATGTTGAGCGTGCCGGCGACCTTTGCACCGCTAAGCACAATCGCGTGTGACGACCTCAATCGCTCGAGATTCGCACCTTTGCTCAGGAGGCTGCGGTACAAGGCGAGGTCATTTCCGAGCTGCGCACTCTCCAGATCGACGGTATCCGTGAAACGGGCGCCGATGATGGGTACTCCTCGGCGGGTGAGTGCATGGCGATATTTGTCCTTGAGGAGGATGGTCTCGAGGAATGCCGGCCTCAGGATACGGCTGTCCGGCAGCCCCTGCGGTTTCCTCGGGTCCAGGTCGCCGCCGTAGCCTGGCGCCTTGTTGAAGTCTGCTACTTCGCCGATACAGACATGCTGCCAGACGAACTTCTCCTGCGGGGTCCACTGCGGATCGGCTGGAACCGAGCATTTTCCATCCGCCGGAACCGGCTGCGCGATATCCTCGCCGCGCGCATTTAGCGACGCGACGAGCAAAGTCAGCACCACGACAGCGGAAATACATCGGTTCACCGCGCCATTATGCGCTTATTTTGCTCGTCTATCGCCAGAGGGGAGAAGCGTGGAATTTGGGTAGGTACAGCCGGCCTCAGCCTTGGACGCGCTGGTACCAACCGCGGGTGCGCAGCACGATGCGGATGACCGAGGGCATAGCCGTGACTTCGACGAGGACGCCGACGACGGTGGCGGCCACTCTTATAGAGACACAAGCCAAGCCACGATCGACACGACAACAACACCGAGCGCCAGCAGGAACCCGGCGATACAGATGCGCTTTATCCAAGCTTGGTATGGCGGCTTGACGACCCTAACGGCGACGAACAGGGCGCTCACGAGCAGAACAAGCGCACCGATGAGTTGCTGTCGATCGAGATCGGCATAACGCATCTTCAATTTCAGATAGGGAGTGCATCCGGCGAGAGCGCGGTGGGCAGAGACGGGGTGTATAGGCGTGTATATAAGCGGCCGGGCCTCAGACAGCATGCCGCGCGCCGCGCTGGTACCAGCCGCGGGTGCGCAGCACGATGCGGACGACCGAGAGCATGACCGGGACCTCGACGAGCACGCCGACGACGGTGGCGAGGGCGGCGCCGGACTGGAAGCCGAAGAGAGCAATCGCGGCGGCGACCGCCAGTTCGAAAAAGTTCGAGGCGCCGATCAAGGCCGACGGGCAGGCGACATTGTGCGGCACGCTGAGGGCGCGGTTTAGCCCGTAAGCGATCCCGGCGTTCAGATAGACCTGGATCACGATCGGCACCGCTAGCAGCAGGATCACCAGGGGCTGGCGAATGATTTCCGAGCCCTGAAAGCCGAACAGCAGCACGAGCGTCGCCAGCAGCGCTACCAGTGAAATCGGCTGCAAAACCCGCAGCAGCTCCGCCAGCCCCGGATCGCCGGCGCGCGCGAGGACCGAGCGCCGCCACAGCTGCGCCGCCACTACCGGCACGACGATGTAGAGCACGACCGACAGGAACAGGGTTGCCCACGGCACCGTGATCGACGACAGGCCGAGCAGGAGCCCGACGATCGGGGCAAAGGCGAAAACCATGATCGTATCGTTGAGCGCCACCTGGGTCAGGGTGAAATTGGGCTCCCCATCGGTCAGGTTCGACCACACGAACACCATCGCCGTGCAGGGTGCGGCGGCCAGCAAGATCAACCCGGCGATATAGCTGTCGATCTGTCCAGACGGCAGCAGCGGGCGGAACAGCCAGCCGATGAACAGCCAGCCGAGCAAGGCCATGCTGAACGGCTTGACCAGCCAGTTGATCCCGACGGTTACGGCAATGCCGCGCCATTGCTCAGCGACCCGGTGCAAGGCGCCAAAATCGACCTTTATCAGCATCGGCACGATCATCAGCCAGATCAATACCGCGACCGGGATATTGACTTGGGCGACGGTCATCCGCCCCAACGTCTGGAACGGCCCCGGCATCAGCCGGCCGAGCACGATGCCGGCGAGGATGCACAGCGCCACCCACAGGGTCAGGTAACGCTCGAAAATGCCGAGCCCAGGCGTCGCGTCACGCCGGGCGGTATCAGCGGCGGATGTCATGACGGCTCCTCGGTGTCCACCGCGATGCGGCGACCGATTTGATCGACCCGGCGCTTGATCGCCATGTGGTCGAGCTTGTCGAATGGCAGCGCCACGAACAGTTTGATGCGGTTTTCGAGTATCAGATACGCCTCGCGGAACGCCCTGCGCCTTTCCGCTTCGGTGCCGTGCGCAACTGCCGGGTCGGGCACGCCCCAATGCGCGGTCACCGGGTTGCCGGGCCAGACCGGGCAGATTTCGCCCGCGGCCTGATCGCAAACGGTTAAGACGAAGTCCATTTTCGGCGCGCTCGGCTTGGCGAATTCGTCCCAGCTCTTGCTACGCAGTCCCCTCGTCGGCAAATGCGATTTCTCCAAAAGATCGAGCGCCAGCGGATGCACCGCACCCTGCGGAAAGCTGCTGGCGCTGTAGCCTTTGAACCGTCCCCTGCCCCAATGGTCGAGCAGCACTTCGGCCATGATGCTCCGCGCCGAATTGCCGGTGCAAAGAAAGAGGACGTTGTAGGCTTTCGGGGCCACGCTAGCCGAGCTTACGAGGCGCAGCACGACGGAGCGCAGCAGGCATCGGCGGCAACCGGCCCTTGGCCGGGTTTGCGGGCTTCGATGATGGCCGAGACGATATAGTCTTCGATGCCTCGTCCCGGCGACCAGGTCTTGATCAGCTCGCGGCTTTCGGGTTTGGCAAGAACGCGGATGTCGACGAAGCCGGCATCGCCGAGCCAGGCCTCGAGCCGCTCCGCCGGGGCCGCGCCGGCGACACAGCCACAGACCAGCGCCGGATCGGCGGCCAGCGCGGCAGGGAGCGGATGGGTGCCCACGATGTCGGAGACGGCGAGCCGGCCGCCGGGTTTGAGGACACGAAACGCCTCGCGGAACACCTGTTGCCTTGTCGGGGACGAGATTGATCACGCAATTCGAGATCACGACATCGGCCGAGTTGTCGGCGACCGGCAGGTGCTCGAGCTCGCCCAGGCGGAACTCGACGTTGGCGGCGCCGATCCTGGCCGCGTTCTCGCGCGCCTTGGCCAGCATCTCGTGGGTCATGTCGACGCCGATGACCCGGCCCGCGTCACCCACCTGCCGCGCCGCCAGAAAACAGTCGAAGCCCGCCCCGCTGCCGAGATCGACGACGGTCTCACCCGGCTGCATCGCGGCAATCGCCTGCGGGTTGCCGCAACCGAGCCCGAGATTGGCGCCCTCGGGAACTGCCGCCAACTCAGACTCCGAGTAGCCCATCTGCAGCGCTTTATCCTGGGCCGCGGTCGAACGCCCGCAGCAGGACGATGTGGCTGGTGCGCGGCATCCCGAGGGGTCGGCAGCCGCCGCGATGCTGCCGTAGCGGGCGCGCACCAATTCCTTGATCTCCGCGTGGTCCATGACTCTCCTCCGTCACGCCGATTCTCTATCGGTCGCCACCGCCGTCGCGGTCGCCTGTGGGCAGCAAACCGAGACACAAAGCGCGGCGCCGCCGCCGCAGCAATTCTCGGTCAGGTAGCCCATCACCGCGTTCATCACCGCGAAATCGGTCGCATAGATCAGCTGCCGGCTCATCCGGCGTTGGGTGATCAAGCCGGCATGCATCAGCTGTTGCAGATGAAAGGTCAGTGAGGACGGTGACAGGTCCAGCGCCTGCGCGATCGTTCCCGCCGACAAACCGTCGGGCCCGCGCTGCACCAAGAGGCGGTAGACCGCTAGCCGGGTTTCATGGGCCAGCGCGCCGAGCGCCGCGATCGCCTGTTTGGCCTCCACCACACCCTCTCATATTTCAACGAAGGTGGAATTTATGCCCGCCTTGCGGCGGAGTCAACGATCTTACGTGGATCATCGAATTATTATCGGGGGTGCCATCGCGGCCCCGCGGCGCTACATAAGGGCCAGCAACAACGCGGAGGTTCCGATGGACGACAAGACCCGCACCGAACTCGAAGCCGCGGCGTTCCGCCGCCTCGTCGAGCATCTGCGCGAGCGCACTGACGTGCAAAACATCGACATGATGAATTTGGCGGGCTTTTGCCGCAACTGCCTGTCGCGATGGTACCGCGAAGAGGCCGAGCAGCGCCACGTCCCGCTGACCGACCCGCAGGCGCGCGAGATCGTCTACGGCATGCCCTATGACGAGTGGCGCAAGAAATACCAGAAGGAAGCCAGCGCCGAGCAAAAGGCCGCTTTCGCCGCCCAGCAGCAGCACTGATCCCAACCGTCTTCCCCCTGGCTTGCGCCCGCCGAGGGCGGCCGCTATCGTCGGCCCGCTGCCGCGGGGGGCGCGGCGCCATCGGGGGAAGCGGGATCATGCCGGATGTCGGGGGGATTGCGGGCGAGCGGCTCAAATCCTTGATCGAGCGCATCGAGCGGCTCGAAGAGGAAAAGCGCGTGCTGGGCGAGGATATCAAGGAGGTCTATGCCGAGGCCAAGGGCACCGGCTTCGACCCGAAAATCATGCGGCAGATCATCCGCATCCGCAAACGCGACAAGGACGAACTCGACGAGGAGGAAACCCTGCTCGACGTCTACAAGCGCGCACTCGGCATGATGCCTGATTCGAGTCCGCAGGCGCAGGCCGCCGAGTAGCGGCTACTCCGCGGCGCGCGCCGCGGCGGTTGGCGGCAGATGTCGCTGCAAGGATTTGAGCAGCGCGTCGGCTTCGGCTTCGGTCGCGTCGAACCGGCAGACGAAGCGAGCCAGGGTCTTGCTGCGGCGGTAGAACTGAATGCCATCGGCTTCGAGCCCGTCCATGACGGTGCTCGGCAGTTCGAGAAAAATCTCGTTGGCTTCGACCGGGGCCAGCAAGCGCGCACCGGGAAGCGCCGCAAGCCCGGTGGCGATGCGCACTGCGATGGCGTTGGAGGCGCGCGCCATCTCCAGCCACAGGCCGTTTTCGACATAGGCGAAGAGCTGCGCCGAGGCGAAGCGCATCTTCGACCACACCTGCCCTGCGCGGCGCAGCTGTACCGCCAGGCCGTCGGCAAGTTCGGGCGCAAACACCACGATCGCATCGCACAGCGCGCCACCGTTCTTGGTCGCGCCGAACGACATGATGTCGACGCCGGCGCGCCAAGTCGCCTCCGCCGGGCTGCAGGCAAGCCGAGCCACGGCATTGGCAAAACGCGCCCCGTCCATGTGCACTCTCAGCCCGCGCGCCTTCGCGACCTCGGCGACGGCATGGATCTCGGCGAGCGAATAGACCGTGCCGAGGTCGCTCGCCTGGGTCACACTGACCGCGGAAGGCTGCCCGCGATGCAGCTGCCCCGGCGCAATCCCCGCCAAGGCTTCGGCCAGGCAGTCGGCGCTGATCCGGCCATCTTCCCCGCCGACCGGCGCAAGCTTGATGCCGCCACCGAAAAACCCGGCCGCGTTCGCCTCGGAGGTGTTGATGTGCGCCGCCTCACTGCAATAGACGATGCCCCAAGACGGGCCGAGCGCCGCCAGGCTCAACGCGTTGGCCGCGGTCCCGGTGGCGACCGGAAATACCCGCACCGCGGTCTCGAACAATTCGGAATACCGCCGCTGCAATGCCGCCGTCCATTCGTCGGCGCCGTAGCCGAGCGCTGTATCACGGTTGGCACGAACCAGCGCTTCGAGGATTTCCGGCGCCGCCCGTCCGGTGTTGTCGCTGCGGTAATCGATCATCGTCTGATCTCTTTCTTGCGCGCTTCGCCAGACCGCGGAATATGGGTGAGATGCGCCACTCGCAGAATGATCTCATAGCGCGGCCTCGACGCTGCGGCGTAGGCCGGCACCCGCAGATGGACCCCACGCATGCGGGCAGCACGCTGATAGCTGCGCGAGCGGATGGTCGCGGCATGAACCGCTCTGGCCCACGCCGTGCTCTGAGCGAAATGCGCGACAACATGCCCAGCCGGGGATGGCTGGCCGGTGGTCGGAGCCACTGCAACACGGGCCGCGGCGGGCGGCGCCGGTGGGCCGATCTGCGGCGAACCCATGATCGCCGGCGCATTCTCCAGCCGCTCCGGCGGCAGCTGGAGCAAGGCAAGCGACACAGCCTGACCGGCGACAAAAACCGGCCGCGGAACCACGCTGGCAAACTGCCGGTTGGCAAAGTGTGCGTTCACGATTTCGGCCGGCGGCTCGCCATCGGCACGCAGCCGGATGATGCCGAGATCGGCGATGTTGCCGGCATTCAAGCCGCGGATATAGTCGAGATCGCCGGTGTAGCCCGGCCAATAAACCTCGCCGGGCGCCAGCGGAAACCAAGCGACGGCCGGGCCGGAACCGTCGGCGTAGCTCAAGCCGACACCCGGCGTCCCGAGAAACGCCACGACTGCCGGCACATAGACCGGGCGCGCGGTGTAGGCGCCGGCGACCCAAATCCAATGCTGGTCGAGAAAGGCCCAGCGGCCGTAATGGGATGGCGCGAAGCCCCAGGGCTGATCGTCGATCCAGCTCCAGCCCCACGGCGCCATCCACCGCCAATGGCCATAGCGATAGGGCGCCCAGTCCGCGGGCAACGCGTTTGGGACCCAGACCTCGCCGTATTTGCGATCTGCCTTCCAGCTGCCAGCAGCATCGAGCGCGGCGAAGCCGGTCATCGCCGGGGAGACGTAATAGGGTGCGGCAAGACGGCTTTCGTCGACGGCGCGGGCGCCGCACCATACGGCAAACTCGTCGGCGGAGGCCGGCTCGGTGGTGATCGCAGCCGCACCGGAGCCGGTCAGCAGCACGCGATCTCCCGCTTTGATCGCGATGTCGTCGCCGCCGCCGACGAACTGTGCGCTTCCGGTAAATGCCGCAATCCACGGGGCCTGGTCGCCGCCGCCGGAGTTGATGTCATAACGGCCGGGCCGCAGCAGCCAGACGCCGCCGCGGGCAAGATCGATCTGGACAGTTTCGCCCTTGCCCAGCTGGGGGATGTCGAGATCGATTCGCCCATGCGAGACGGCGATTTCCGCCATTCGATCGTTCAGATTGGCGACCGTGATCTCGGTGCTCTCGGCGAGGGCGATCGTGTCGGGGCCGATTTGGATCAAGGCCCGGGCTTGCGGGTCGGTGCGCATCGATACGCTGCCGGCAATCGGATCGTTGATTTCGGCATCGGACCAGATCGCTTCGCCAGGGCCGCGAAAGCCGACCCTTCCCGACACCAGGCTGATACGGCCGACCCTGCCGGACGGCGCTGCCGCTGTTGCGATGGCGGCCGAGTGCCCTTTGGGCGTGCCGATGTCCTCAGCCGATGCGGAGACGACCACAACGAGAATCGAAGCGAATCCGATGCCGACAAGGAGGCGCATGGCTTCCCCAATACCCGTGCCGCCCTGGTCAAGTCTAACAGATCGGCCGTGTGGTCAATCGATAATCTTGGTTCAGACCTATGCGCTACAGTAGGCAATCAAAGGTCGGCCCGGTCAATCGTTACGGCGAAGTTGCCGAAGGCTCGACGCAATGAGCGTTGAACTACCTGAAAAGATGCCGCTCTCCGCGCGCGGTCTCCGGCAAGGACCGTTGCCGCCGCGGGTGCTGGCGCTCGGCATCGGCTGCGAGCGCGGCTGCTCTGCCGGGGAAATCGTCGCGCTCGCCGATGCGACATTGGCCGAGGCGGGGTTCACGCCGAACGCGGTCGCGGCGGTTGTCTCGATCGAGCTGAAGCGCGCCGAGCCGGGGATTCTGGCGCTCGCCGCGAGGATCGGGGCGCCAGCATGGTTTTTTACGGCAGCGCGCTTACTCGCCGAGACCGAGCGACTATCCGAGCGCTCGGCAGCGGCGTTCCGCGCCACCGGCTGTTGGGGGGTGGCGGAAGGGGCTGCTCTCGCTGCCTGCGGGAGCGACGGAGTCCTGCTGGTGCCGAAGCGCCGGTCACGGCGGGCGACCAGCGCGGTGGCGCAGGCATCGGCGCCGATCGACGTCGCGGCGCTGGCGGCGCGCGGCGCACGCTGACGCCACGGGGCAAGCCGTGGCCGAAGGGACGCCGCGTTCACCGGGTGCGCCACGAACGCACCTTTCGCCGCACTTGCCACGACGCCCCCCTGCCCTCACCTTGCCCGCTGCCGGTCATTTTTGCGGGAGCGCAAGGTGTCCTTCTCGATAATCGCGAGGCGGCCCGGCGCGGCGAATACCGCCACGGAAGGAACCCGACACGGCGCGGTCGCAGCGTGGCTGCTTGCCTGCTGCGCGCTGATCTTTGCGATGGTGGTGGTCGGCGGGATTACGCGGCTGACCCTCTCAGGCCTGTCGATTACCGAGTGGAACCCGGTCATCGGGATTATTCCGCCCTTGACCGAGACCCAGTGGGCCGCCGAATTCGCCCGCTACCAGCAGATCCCCGAGTACCGGTTGATCCATTACGGGATGAGCCTGGCCGAATTCAAAGGCATCTATTTCTGGGAATATGCGCACCGGCTGCTGGGTCGGCTTATCGGGGTTGCGTATGCCGTGCCATTGGCCTGGTTCTGGCTGCGCGGGGGCTTGCCGCGCCGGTTGGTCCCGGCCTGCTCGGTATCCTCGCCCTCGGCTTTGGCCAGGGATTGCTCGGCTGGTACATGGTCGAAAGCGGGCTTGTCCATCGGGTCGAAGTCAGCCAGTACCGCCTCGTCGCCCATCTCGCCCTGGCGCTGGCGATCTACGGCTTGATCCTGTGGACGGCGCTTGGCCTGGCGCGTGGCTCTGCCGACTCTGACATTGGAGCGGTATGGCGGCGAGCCGCTGAGGCCGTGATCCTGCTCGTCGGGCTGACAATCGCCGCCGGAGGGTTTGTCGCCGGCACCCGTGCCGGGCTCACTTACAACACCTTTCCACTGATGGACGGACGGCTGATCCCGGCCGGCTACGCCCAGCTGCACCCGTTCATCCACAACTGGTTCGAAAACATCGCGGCGATCCAGTTCGACCATCGCCTGCTGGCGATGACGACCGCCGCTGCGGTGCTGCTGCTGTGGGCCGCCGGCCTTCGCGCCGCCCTTCCCGCCCCCACCCGGGTTGCTCTGTGGGCATTGCTCGCGGCAGCAGCGGTGCAGGTAGCGCTCGGCATCTCGACCCTGTTGCTGGTCGTGCCGATCCCGCTCGCTGCCGCTCATCAGGCCGGCGCCGTCATCCTTCTGACCGCAGCGATCGTGCTACGCCACACCTTGCGCCAACCTGCAATGATAGACGTAGAAGCGCGTGCGACGATATAGATGCGTATGATGTCCGTCTCGTGCGGGAGATTGAAATGGCCGACGACGGCGCCTTTCCGGTAAAGACCTCGGAGGATTGGACCCGTCTGGCGCAGGCAGAGCTCAGAGGAAAACCGCTCGACAGTCTGGATTGGACGACCGCCGAGGGGATTCGGGTCAAGCCGCTCTATACCGCCGCAGATCTCGAAGCGATCGAAGCGGGCGGGCTTCCGCTGCGCGATGCGATGCCCGGCCTTCCGCCTTATCTGCGCGGGCCGCGTGCGACGATGTACACGAACCGGCCGTGGACGATCCGGCAATATTCCGGCTTCTCGACCGCGGAGGAGTCGAACCGCTTTTATCGCGAGAATTTGAAGGCCGGGCAGATGGGGCTGTCGATCGCCTTCGACCTCGCCACCCATCGCGGTTACGACAGCGACCATCCGCGGGTCGTCGGCGATGTCGGCAAGGCGGGCGTTGCGATCGACAGCGTCGAGGACATGAAGATCCTGTTCGACGGCATCCCGCTCGACCGGATGAGCGTGTCGATGACGATGAACGGCGCGGTTCTGCCGGTATTGGCCGGCTACATCGTCGCCGCCGAGGAGCAGGGTGTCGCGCAGGACAAGCTCCAGGGGACGATCCAGAACGACATCCTCAAAGAGTTCATGGTCCGCAACACCTATATCTACCCGCCCGGGCCGTCGATGCGCATCGTCGCCGACATTATCGAATACACTGCCCGGCACATGCCCAAATTCAATTCGATCTCGATCTCCGGCTATCACATGGAGGAAGCTGGGGCGACGTCAGTTCAGGAATTGGCTTTTACGCTCGCGGATGGGCTGGAATACGTGCGCGCGGCGTTGTCGCGCGGGCTCAAGGTCGACGAATTTGCACCGCGGCTGTCGTTCTTTTTCGGGATCGGCATGAATTTCTTCATGGAGATCGCGAAATTGCGCGCCGCTCGTGTGTTGTGGGCGCGGCTGATGCAGCAGTTCACGCCAGAGAACGAGGCAAGCTTGGCGCTGCGTATGCATTGCCAGACCTCGGGCGTCAGCCTGACCGAGCAGGATCCGCACAACAACATCATCCGCACTACGATCGAGGCTCTGGCCGCAGTGCTGGGCGGGACCCAGTCCCTGCACACGAATTCCTTCGACGAGGCCATGGCCCTGCCGACCCCGGCCTCGATGCGCATCGCCCGCAACACCCAGCTGATCCTCGCCGAGGAAACCGGCATCCCGCATGTGATCGATCCGCTCGGCGGCAGCTATTACCTCGAGAGCCTGACCCGTTCGATCGCCGAGGCGGCAACGACGCTGATCGACGAGGTCGAGGCGATCGGCGGCATGACCAAAGCTGTTGAGGCCGGCATGCCGAAATTGCGCATCGAGGAATCCGCCGCACGCCGTCAGGCGGCAATCGACCGCGGTGAGGAGACGATTGTCGGTGTCAACAAATACCAATCGGGCGAGACGACCGAGGTCGATCTGCTCGATGTCGACAACAGCGCCGTGCGCACCGCGCAGATCGCGCGGCTCGACCAGGTTCGGCGAAGGCGCAACCCCAAGCGCTGCCGACAGGCGCTTGCCGCGCTGACCGAGGCGGCGCGGAGCGGCAACAGCAACCTGTTGGCGTTAGGGATCGAGGCAACGCGGGCGCGCGCCACGGTTGGCGAGATCTCCGACGCGCTCGAAGCGGTGTTTACCCGCCACCGGGCGCAGATCCGCGCGGTGTCGGGGTTTATGGCGGCCAGTACCAGGACGACGATGGCTTCCGCCGGGTTCAGCGCGAGATCGAAGCGTTCGCCCGCGACGAGGGCCGCCGCCCACGCGTGCTGGTGGTCAAGCTCGGCCAGGATGGCCACGACCGCGGCGCCAAGGTCATCGCCACCGCCTTTGCCGATATCGGTTTCGATGTCGATATCGGCCCACTATTCCAGACCCCGGAGGAGGCCGCGCGCCAGGCGGTGGAAAACGACGTCCACATCGTCGGCGTGTCGAGCCAGGCCGCCGGCCACAAGACGCTGGTCCCGGCCCTGATCGAGGCATTGAAGCGCCAGGGTGCGGGCGACATCCTGGTCGTCTGCGGTGGGGTCATCCCGCCCAAGGACTATGATTTCTTAAAGAAGGCCGGGGTCAGCGCGATCTACGGTCCCGGCACCAACATCCCCCAAGCCGCCGCTGAAATTCTGACGTTGATCCGCGGACGCCGCCTGGCGGCATGAGCGCGAAAGCGGTCCGACCTATCTGCCCCGCATAAGGCTCCGGCCGTCTGCTCCACATAAGGCTACGGCCGTCAATGTCTGGCGGCTAGCCACCTCTTCAATCAGCCTGCACCGTCGGCACTCCGATCGATGAGCCGCGCAGTTTGGGAATCAACCGACGATCTAATTTTTTTTCGAGTGTGAACTAGTTCACACATCTTGGTTAACCGGGCGGGCTAGCCTTTCCGGCGTGGGCGGATGGACAATCCATCCGGGAAATGTCGGATCCAGCCAGCAAATCGGCCGCTGCAGCTTTTCCGGACAATCACGCCAAAAGGAGGGATTGATGTCCGCGTACACCTACCCCGGTGTCTATATACAGGAACTGCCGAGCGGCGTTCACACCATCACGGGAGTGGCGACCTCGATCGCCGCATTCGTCGGGTGGGCGAACCAAGGCCCGACCGACGAGGCCACGCTGATCCTGAGTTGGCAGGATTTCGCAAGCCAGTTCGGCGGTCTCAACTCGCGCAGCTATCTTGGCTACGCGGTCAACCAATTCTTCCTCAATGGGGGCCAGCAGGCCTACATCGTCAGATTGACGGATGGGACGGCCAAGGCGGCGACCCTTGAGATTACCGGGCTGGTGTTTGATTCGAGCGCCGCACCAGCACCTAGCACCGTGACGATCATCCCGAACTCTGTCAGTGCGTGGACGGCGTCGACACCCTTTGTGGTCGGCGCCCTGGTAACCGATACGAACGGGGCGGTCCAGCGCTGCATAAGCGCCGGATATTCTGCCCCCGCTGCTCCGGCCGCTCCTGGCGCGTGGGCGACAACGGCGGGCGCCATCACCACCGACAACAATGGAATTCATCCGTGGGCGGCATCCACGCTCTTTTCAGTGGGCGACCTTGTAACCGATACGAACGGGCATGTGCAGCGCTGCACGACCGCAGGAACCTCCGACACGACGCAACCGCCGTGGCCGACCACATTGGGGGCGATTACTCATGAAATTAGTCCCTCGACGGTCGTCTGGACGCTCGTGGCGCTCAGCTTCGTGACTTGGGAACTCGTGGCTGCAAGCGTCGGCACTGGGGGCCTTACCCTGATCGCCGTCAATCCCGGCCTGTGGGGCGACAATTATTCGGTTCAGATCCAGCCTCGGACCGACGATTACACCCGCTTCACGCTGTCGGTCATTTACACCAACCCGACGACGGGGGCGCAGAACACGGTCGAGTTGTTTGCAAATCTCTCCCTGAACCCAACCGACCCGCAATCGCGCTACGTAGTAAACATTATCAACGAATCATCGAACTTCCTCAATGCTTCGATGGGGACTCCGGCGCTGGCGATAAGCCAGGTACCGAGCCTTCCAACTGCGCCATTGCCTTCGACGCCGGCTGTGGCTGCCTTGTCGTCGGGAGCTGACGGCGCGGTTCTGCAACCCACTACAACAGCGGGAAGTCCGGGTGGCTTCGAAACGGCACTGCTACCGGGCAGTGGAACCGGGGGCGTCAACCTTCTGAGCACGGTCCCGATCTTCAATATTCTGTGCGTACCCGGCGAGATCGATCCGCAGACGATCCAAGACCTTCAAGCCTTCTGTGTGGTCGAGCGCGCCTTCCTTATCGTCGACAGCGATCCGGCGGCGACGTTCTCGTCGCTGCAGAATGGCCCCAACAGTCTGACCACGGGCGTCAACGCGATCAACTCGGCGCTATACTTTCCGTGGGTCAATTCGTTCGACCCGCAATTAAACGCGACCCGGGCCTTCCCACCCAGCGGATTTGTGGCGGGCCTCTACGCTGCGACAGACTCCGCACGCCACGTCTGGAAGGCGCCCGCGGGTATCGACGCGAGCCTGACTGGCGAAGCGGGGCTGGCGATAACCCTGACCGACCCACAGAACGGCGTGTTGAACGTCGCAGGCGATCAACTGTCTTCGGAATTTCCGGGTTTATGGCGATGTGATTTGGGGCGCCCGCACGTTACGGGGCAACGACGAGGTCGGCTCCGAGTGGAAATACGTGCCGATTCGGCGTTTCGCATTGTATCTCGAATCTAGCCTGTACGACGGAACCCAGTGGGTGGTCTTCGAGCCCAACGACGAGACATTGTGGGGCCAGGTGCGGCTCAACGTCGGCGCCTTTATGCAGGGGCTGTTCCTGCAGGGCGCATTCGCCGGGACGACACCGCAACAGGCGTACTTCGTCAAATGCGACGCCGAGAACAACCCCCCTGCGAGCGTGGCCCAGGGGATAATAAATATCCTGGTCGGTTATGCGCCGCTGTATCCAGCCGAATTCGTGGTCATCCAGATACAGCAGATCGCTCAGACCTCTTGATAAGGGAGATAAGATATGGCGATCTTTCCCGCCAATCCCACGCGTCTCGACCCCTACTTGAACTTCAAGTTTCGCTTGAAGTGGGACGGACAATATATCGCCGGTATCAGCAAGTGCAGCAGCTTAAAGCGCACGACCGAAGTCGTAGAACATCGCGAAGGAGGCGATCCGTCGACCTCCCACAAGTCTCCTGCGCGGGTAAAGTACGAGGCTATTACACTGGAGCGCGGGCTTACCCAGGACCTGGCCTTTCATGATTGGGCCGGCTTGGTCTGGAACTTCGGTGCCGCTCTGGGCTCGCAGGTATCGCTCGCGAATTTCCGCAAGAATATTTACTTGGAATTCTATAACGAGGCCGGACAGCTGGTCATCGCCTACAAGATCTATCGCTGCTGGGTCTCCGAGTACCAAGCGCTGCCGGATCTCGATGCCAATGCAAACGCGATCGCCATCGAGCACATCAAGCTGGAAAACGAGGGATGGGAGCGCGACACCGGCGTAAGCGAACCGGTTGAGCCAACTCTGAGTTCAGTAGCAACCTGACATGCGCGCTCTGACCCATGCCGATTTTTTGGCGTTGTGGGAAATCGGCAAGACCCTTCATCCCCTCGATTGGGGCTTATTGGCAGTCAACACCATGTTTCCAACGACGCAGCCAGACAACGCGGCAGACTGGCCGATTGGCCGGCGCAATCGCGCGCTGGTCGAGATGCAACTGGCGTGCTTTGGGCCGGCGCTGCGCGGGTGGACCTCCTGCCGGGGGTGCGCCGACAAACTCGAATTCACCTTGGACGGACGGGCACTGGCCGAGAGTCCGCTGCCTGAGCAAGGCGCGCCGATCGTCGTGAACGGCCGGGGCTTCCGGCTGCCGACTAGCCGCGATCTTGCGCTTATCGCTGCAGAGGCTGATGCCAGCACGGCGGCGGTCGCACTGGTCGAAATGTGCCGAATAAACGGAGACGCAGGGCCAGTCGAGCAAAGCTTTTCTACAGTGATTGATTGGACCGAAGAAGATCTGGACGCGATCGGCGACAAGATGGCGCGGGCCGATCCTCTGGGCGAGATCATGCTTCACTTCGATTGTCCGGAGTGTGGCGAGTTGTTTGACGACAGCCTCGAGCTTCCGACGTTTTTGCGGGCCGAGATCGAAGGATGGGCTAGGCGCTTGCTGCGCGAGGTGCACACGCTGGCTGCGGCCTATGGCTGGAGCGAGGCGGAGATCCTCTCCCTCAGTCCGGCTCGACGGCAGTTCTATCTCGAAATGGTGCTGGGATGATGGGATATCTGCAGCGCCTAGCCGCCAGCGTCGCTCGGCCGCAGCCGCGTCTTCACCCTCTCGTGGGATCGATTTTCTCCGGAGAACGGCAGGAAGTGGCGGCGCCTGATTTGCTGCAGAACGACGCGTCAGCTTCCACCGCTGACCAAAATCTGGTCCCGACCATAAGGACGGTCTCAGCCTCGACGGATGGTCCAATGCGCCGACGCGATCTGGTCGCAGACGATCGGATCGAGCAGTACGCCGAGATCGTATTGCCCGCAGATGATCGGCGGACCAACCAGCGCCGTAACGAGCGTGAGATCTTTCATCCCCTACTGCCGAGCAAAACAGCCGAGGTGGCCGTCTCGGCGATTGTCCCCGAAGCAGTCCCGGGAGACGCGGCGAGCGCACAGTCAGCTTTGCGGCACGATCGACGCGACACGAGCACCGTCGACGCTGCGTGGATGGCGCATGTCGCTGTCGAAGACGGGCCAACCGCAGACCGGCGAAATGCGACCGCACCACCGCCACTCAGCGGGTTACGCGAGCGTCCGGAAAACTTGGCCAAGGTCGCCGGTGACGCCGGCAGACCGCCCAGAGCTGACTTCTCTGCGTCGTCGCGGCGGTCGGTGCAGAGCAACGACATTCAAATCCACATCGGGCGTATCGAAGTGACCGCGGTGGCGCAGCCAACGCCACGCCCGGCGGCCGCGCCGGCGCGCAAGGCTATGAGTCTCGACGAGTATCTTGGCCGACGCAGTCGAGGGGCCCGATGAGCAACGGGCTGGCCATTTCGGGGGTTACGGCAGTGCTGCAGTACTACCTGCACGAACTGTATGCCGAACCGGGTTCTCCGTTCACCAGCACGGTGAACGTGTCCTGTCTGGCGCCGGATCTGGTTCAGGAGAGCTTTGGCAGCAACGGTACAGAGCCGGAGAATCAAGTAAATCTATTTATGCATCAGGTGATGCACAATCCGGCATGGCGTAATGTCGATCTGCCGTCCTTGGGCGCCGACGGAAAGACGCGCCTGACGAGCCCGCCATTGGCGCTGAACCTCCATTATCTGCTGACGGTCTATGCCACCGATTTTTGGCAAGCGGAAGCGCTGTTGGGGTACGCGCTGATGATGCTGCACGAGAACCCGGTGCTGGTGCGGAGTGACATCAGCAATGCACTGCAGGCGCTAAGCACGCCGCCCGAACCGTATCCGGGCAATCCGTTGACACCGTTTCTCGGATCGTCGGGGCTCGCCGACCAGGTCGAGATGATCAAGATAACGCCCGAGACTCTGGGTCGCGAAGAGATGGCGTGGTTATGGACCGCGCTCAAAGCCGACTATCGGCCGACCTATCCATTTCAGGTGTCGGTCGTGCTGATGCAACCGCAGCGGCAGACGACGAGCGCCCTGCCGGTGCTGCGACGCAGGGTCCGAGCCCAGCTCAGCCTCGTGAGCCCTTTGCCTACCCTGACCGAGGTAAGTCCGTCTAATAGCCAACCGGCAGCGGTCCTGGGCGATACCGTAACGGTCGAGGGAACAAACCTGACCGGCGCCAGCGGCGCTCTACTCGTCAATTCGCGTTTGGGCATCCAACAAGCCATTGCTCCGCTGTCGAACGTCGGGGCCGTGTCTTTCCAGTTCACGGTGCCTAATCCCAATCTGCCGCCCCCACAGCCTAACCCAACCGACCTTCCGGCGGGCATTTACCTGTTGACCGCGCAGGTGCCGGCGGGGACGGACGTCGTCAATACCAATGGTCTGCCTCTAGCGGTCGCACCCAGGATCAGTCCCGCCTGGGCGCCGGGAGTATTGGCTTCCGGCCCCGCGGTTACGGTGACCGTTCCTTGCGCTCCTTACCTGCGCCCCGGCCAACAGGCATCTCTTCTAATTGGAGACCAGCAGGCGCCGGCCGATCCTTTTACGACGCCGACGAATTCGCCTGCTTTCACCTTCCCGATCCTTCAACCCACGGGCGGGATGGTGCCCGTTCGGATCCGGGTGGACGGCATCGACAGTCCGATTATCGACATGACTCAGTCGCCGCCCGTCTTTACCGGACCTTCGGTTCAGGTGACCTGATGGATATGCCATCGTCCGATACTTCTTGGGCGGAAGCCAACCGCGCCTACCTGGTCGCCGAATTTGCGCGGATCCGGGACCTGATGAGCTCCAACTCCAGTGCCGGTGCCGAGCGGGAAGCAGCAAAAATCCGGAGCGCTATGCAGGAGCCTCCGGCGATTGATTGGCTTGTGGAACTTTTTCAACTGAGCGGTTTCGAACGAGAGCTGTTGCTGTTGTGCGCGGGCGTCGAAATGGATTCGGCCCTGGCAGCGCGATGTGCAGCGGTCAGTGGCCACTCCCAGCGAAGCGATGTGACTTTCTCGCTGGCGATGGCCGCACTCGCAGATCCCCATTGGAGCGCGCTCGCTCCTTCATCACCGCTGCGCCGGTTCCGCCTGATCGAGCTGGAGCCGGGCCATGGCGTGACCGCGGCGCCGCTCCGCATCGACGAGCGCATCCTGCACTACCTCGCCGGCGTGAACCAGCTCGATCAGCGATTGGAGAGCGTGCTGTACCGCAAATCCCAGTCGGGCTGGCTGGCCGAGGAACATTGGCGGCTGGTGACAGAAACGATCCAGCCCGCCTTCGACTATCTGCCAGCGTCGACTGTGCTACATTTCTGCGGCGACGATGTGGCCGACCAGGAGGGCATCGCAGCCTTGGTCGCTAACAGAGCAGGTGGTCATCAGCTGTTCGTGTTGCGCCTGGAGGATACCCCGTCCGCGGGCCCCGAGCTGGAGCAGTTCCTGCAGCTGTGGACGCGAGAGGCTCGGCTTCTCCCCGCGTCGCTGCTGCTGCAGTGGGAGGGTGACACGCCGAGCCCGCCCGCTCGCATATTGGCCGAGAGATCGCCGGGAATGCTGATGATCGCCAGCCGCGACCCGCTGCGTCTGCATCGCGCCGTGCAGCGATACGAGGTAAACAAGCCCGATCCCTCCGGCCAGAAGCAACTGTGGAAAGAGGCGCTGGGCCCCGCCGCCGGCGAGATGGACGACATCCTCGACGAAGTCGCGGAACAGTTCCGGCTGAGCGCGGAAACGATCGTCTCGATCAGCGCGACGGCGACAGTCTCTGAAGAGGCGGCGCCCGATGGCCCAGCCGTTGCCACCAGGCTTTGGAATGTGTGCAGATCGTTCTCGCGTCCCCGCCTCGACGGTCTTGCCGAGAGAATTTTTCCGTCGTCGGGGTGGGACGATCTGGTGCTGCCCGAGATGCAGAAGCAGACGCTCCGGCAGTTGGTTATACAGTCGCGCCACCGGATGAAGGTTTACGAAAACTGGGGGTTTGCGGCAAAGGGCCGCCGCGGTCTCGGCCTCAGCGCGCTGTTCTCCGGTCCGAGCGGAACGGGAAAGACGCTGGCCGCGGAGGTGCTCGCCACCGAACTCGACCTCGATCTCTATCGCATCGATCTCTCTTCGGTGGTCAGCAAGTATATTGGCGAGACCGAGAAGAACCTAAAGCAGGTTTTTGACGCCGCGGAAACCGGCGGGATTCTGCTGCTCTTCGACGAAGCGGATGCACTCTTCGGCAAACGCGGCGAGGTCAAGGACAGCCACGACCGCTATGCCAACATCGAGGTGAGCTACCTGCTGCAGCGCATGGAAAGTTTCCAGGGGCTCGCGATCCTGACCACCAATTTGAAGTCGTCGCTCGACAAGGCGTTTCAGCGGCGGCTGCGATTCACGATCGATTTCCCGTTTCCCGACGCAGCGCAGCGAGAAGCGATCTGGTCGCGGGTGTTTCCGGCGCAGACGCCGACCAAGGATCTGCAGCCCGATCGTCTGGCAAAACTGAATATGACCGGCGGCAATATCCGCAACATCGCATTGAACGCGGCGTTTCTGGCGGCCGCGGCCGGCGCCTCAGTCGAGATGGCGCACGTCCTCCAGGCCACGCGAATGGAGGCCGTCAAGATTGAGCGACCGCTTTCCGACACCGAGGTCAGGGGTTGGGTATGAGCCGCATCGAGGTGAAGATCGACCGTGTGGTTCTGCGTGGCTTCGATCCTGCCGACCGACACTCGCTAGTGAACGGCCTCAAGAGCGAGTTGTCGCGCATCCTGGCTGACCCCGCCACGGGGATCAAATCGGCCCGTTCCCAGCGAACTCCGGTTCTGCGTGTCGGAAGGATGCCGATGGATCCGGGACTTACCGGAGCGCGCAATCTCGGCGGCGGCATCGCCGGCGGGATCGCCAACGGAATCAAGCCATGAGCCGCACCACGCGCGCCCAACTCGCCCGACAGCGGTAGGCCGCGGATCGACGGATAAGGTCTGCCGGCCTGAGAACGAGACGAAGAGGAGCAATCCCACGATGAGCGGATCCCCGATTTCCCCGCGCCTGGTCAAAGGCGGCATCGTGACGATGGACCCTGATACCGAGCGTGATCCAGAGCGTGATCGCGCTGCAGTACAACCCGGACTCGCTGTCGCGCACCCTGCAGATCCAGGCGACGCCGGGCGGGCAGGATGGCGTTCGCGTCGACGCGTTGCGGCTGCGCGGGCCGGCGATCGAAACCATCAAGGTCGAGGCCGAGCTCGACGCGACCGACCAGCTCGAATTTCCCACGCAATTTCCGGCTGGCCGTGCAGTACGGCCTGCATCCCCAGTTGGCGCAACTGGAGATGCTGATCAATCCGACCGTCGAGACCTTGCTCGCAGACGACGCTATGGCCAATGCCGGGACCCTTGAGATCATCCCGCTCGAGCAGCCGCTGACGCTGTTCGTCTGGAGCAAGAGCCGCGTCGTTCCGGTGCGGCTCACCGAGTTCTCGATCACTGAAGAAGCCTTCGACGTCCAACTCAATCCGATCCGCGCCAAGGTGAGCCTCGGGCTGCGTGTGCTGAGCGTGGACGACCTCGGCTTCGACACTCCCGGCGGTCGGCTGTTCATGTCGTACCTGACCAACAAGGAGTCGCTCGCCTCGCAGGCGCCAGCTCTGCCGCTCTAACGGTTCTGGGATTGGGAGGTTTGCCATGAACTATCCGTTGCAGGCCATGGTGCAGCTCGGCGTCGTGCCGCCGGTCACGTTTCCGACCGACAGCCGCTACTACGGCTCGGCGCGCTGCAATACTACAGGCGCCAAACGGGCAGGTCGATCGCCTACCTCGCGCGACGCATCGTGCCTCAGCCCGGAGCGCCCAATTTTGCGACGATCAACCAGTACACCGTACACGCAGGGCGACCGGCTCGACCTGATTGCCGCCAAATACCTCGGCGATCCGCTGATGGCCTGGCTGATCTGCGACGCCAACGGCGCGATCCGGCCGCACGAACTTGTCGCCACGCCGGGCCGCGTGCTGGCGATCACGATGCCGCAGGGCGTACCGGGAGGCAGCGTTGCTTAAGAGCGTTCAGCTCACGCTTGATGATGGGGCCGATGATTCCGGTGACGGTGCCGAGGGCGGTGCTGGACGCGCTGGCCTCGGTCGAGGTGAAGTCGAGGACGTCGGCCAGAGCGGCTTCCAGCTCGTCTTCAGCATCGACAAGCAGTCGCCGCTGCAGATCCTTTTTCTGCTGACCGGCGGCCTGCCGCTGCTGTTCATGCGGTGCATCCTGGTGGCCACGGTCAACGGCGTCGCCAACGTGCTGATCGACGGCGTGATTACCAACAACCAAATTTCGCCGGGCGACAAGGGATCGAACTCCACGCTGACGATCTCCGGCAAAGATCTGACGGCGCTGATGGACCAATCGGACTGGAGCGGCTTTCCGTTTCCCGGCCTGCCCGCGCGAGGCGCGCGTGGCGCTGCTGCTGGCCAAGTACGCGTTTTTCGGCGTGCTGCCGCTGATCATTCCCAGCGTGTTGATCGATGTCTCGCTGCCCATCGAGCGATCCCCGGCCAGCAGGGCACCGACCTGCAATACATCCGATCGCTGGCGGAAGAGGTCGGGTACGTGTTCTACATTGAGCCGGGCCCAGTGCCCGGCACGAACAAGGCCTACTGGGGTCCGCAGATCAAAGTGGGGCCGGTGCAGCCGGCGCTGAGCTCGACATGGACGCCTACACCAATGTCGAGAGCCTGCACTTCACCTTCGACCAGGAGAAGAACAGGATTCCGATCGTCTACATCTACAACCAGGAGACGGGCATCAGCCATCCCGATCCCGATCCCGCCCATTACGCCGCTGAATCCGCCGCTGGGGCTGATCCCGCCGATCTCCGACGAACCTGCTTCCGCCAGATCTCAAGCCCTTCCGCGACGACCTGTCGAAGCTGCCGATTCCGCAGGCCATCATGATGGGCCTGGCCGCCGCCGCGCAGAACGCCGAAGTCGTCACCTGCGAAGGCAGTCTCGACGTGACGCGCTACGGCGGGGTGCTCAGTGCGCGCAAGCTGGTCGGCGTGCGCGGCGCCGGCCCTGCGTTTGACGGGCTGTACTACGTGAAGAGTGTGACCCACAAGATCAAGCGCGGCGAGTACAAGCAGAGACTTCACGCTGACCCGCAACGGCCTGGTTTCCACAGTCCCGACGGTGAACCTATGAGCGACGAGTCGTCCAGGCATGGCCGCGTCACCCGTCGCGGTACTACGGCAAGTATCGCGGCATGGTGCTCGTGAACATCGATCCGCTGCAGATCGGGCGCATCATGGCGCAAGTCCCCGACGTGCTTGGGCGAGACGCCGTCCAGCTGGGCGATGCCGTGCGTGCCGGCGGCGGGCATTCAGGCCGGGTGCTTTATCGTTCCGCCGATCGGCTCGCAGGTGTGGATCGAGTTCGAGCAGGGCGATCCGGATTATCCGATCTGGACCGGCGGCTTCTGGGGCCTGGTCGCCGACGTTCCGGTATTTGCCACGGCGCCGCCGGCGATTCCGCCGGGACAGAACATCGTGCTGCAAACCACCGGCCAGAACTCGCTGATCCTCAGCGACGCGCGCGCCGACGCCGGCGACCGGCGGCATTATTCTCAAGGGCGCGAGCGGCGCCATGATCGTCGTCAATGAGACGGGGATCTACATCAGCAACGGGCAAGGCGCGACGATCACGCTGATCGGCCCGATCGTTGCCATGAACGAGACTGCGCTAACAGTAACCGGACCTTAGCATCTCAAGCGAAATCCAGCTGCCAACGAGGTGCCGAATGCCGGGACCGATTCTGCACATGGGCGCGGTCGTTACCTGCGCGCACGGCGGGCAGGCGATGCCGACCGTTCCCAGTCCGACGGTGTTTGTCTCCGGGATGCCGATTGCCACCATCGCGGCGCCCTATGCGATTGCCGGATGCGCATTTGTTCCGCCCGCGGGCAACGGCCCATGCGTTACCGGGCAGTGGGTTGTGGGAGCGACGCAGGTTCTCTCGCAGGGCCAGCCGGTCGCGATCATGACCGGCGTGTCGCTGTGCGTGCCGACCGGAACGCCGTGCTTCCGGTCTCGGCGCAGACCTTGGTGCTGGCAACGTAACGAGACGAGATGAATGCGCGATGAACGTCAATTTTCCATACCAGTTCGACGGCCGCGGCCGCACGCTGGATCCGTTGGACGACTATCTGCGCCAACTGGTCGAGCAGGTGCTGTTCACCTCGCCCGGCGAGCGCGTGAACCTGCCCGACTTCGGCAGCGGTCTGCTGCAGCTCCCGTTCGCGCCGAACAGCATGGAGATGGCGGCCGCCACGCAGTTCACCGTGCAGGGCGCGCTGCAGAAATGGCTGAGCGGCTACATTAAGGTGCAGTCGGTCGTCGCCGACTGTCGAGGAGTCCATGCTCACCGTCACCGTCACCTATTCGCCGCTCAACACCGAGCGTCACGCAGGTGCAGACCTTCGTCTACGGAGGACCGCAGTGATCTACGCCTGCTGCAACGAAAACCGCAGGGCGGCGGTCCTCGGCAACCCTACGCTCAACGGGATCGATTATCTCGAGGTGCTGGATCACGAGGCGTCCGGCGGGAAGTCCGCGGCAGCAGACGCTGCTGGTGCATTGCCTGAAATCGGCGCCCACGAACCTGACGCTCGGCCAACGTGCTGATCACAGGCGGCGAGAGCATCACCGGAATCACCGCGTTGTGGATCGCTCCGGCCTCCCCGCCGCCGCCGCAGGCCACGCCGGCGGAGGCCGCCTATTTCGCGCAGCTGGCCGAACCCTACGACAATGTTCTGGTGGTCCGCACCAGCGTCGCCGGGCGACTTCTCGCCCTACACGCTGCGGCTGGTCAACGACGCCGCGCAGGCGTCGCAGGACATCTTCGACGTCACCGAGGCGCTGACCGGTTTCGATCCGCAACTGGCCGAGGTCGAGTTCTCCTTCAAGGTCGAATGCGCGACCGACTTCGACTGCGCACCTGCCGATGCCGACTGCCCGCCGGATCTGCCGACACCGCCGCCGATCAATTATCTGGCCAAGGATTACGGCTCTTTCCGCACCATCCTGCTGGACCGCCTGAACCAGCTTCTGCCGTCTGGCAGGGCTCGAGCGAAGCGGACATCGGCGTCATGCTGGCCGAACTGATCGCCTATGTCGGCGACCAGCTGAGCTATCAGCAGGACGCGGTCGCCACCGAGGCCTATCTGCTGACAGCGCGCAGCCGCATCTCGCTGCGCCGCCACGCGCTGCTGGTGGACTACCGCGTGCACGACGGATGCAATGCGCGCGCCTGGGTCCATCTGCACGGTGTCGGTGCCGGTCTTCCTCGATCACACCGCGACGCGCTTCTACACCTCCGCGCCGGGAATGCCATCGATCGCTGGCGTCGGCAACGAGGAGGCGGCGCTCGCTGCCGGCGTCATGGTCTTCGAGCCGATGCAGGATGCCAACCTCTTCCCCGAGCACAACCAGATGCAGTTCTACACCTGGGGCGACACCAACTGCTGCCTGCCGCAAGGGGCCACCGAAGCCACGCTTGCTCGGCACTTATTCGAACCTCCAGATCGGGCGATGTGCTGATCTTTCAGGAAGTGATGGGTCCGCAAACCGGCGTTGCCGCCGACGCCGATATCCGCCACCGCTGCGCCGTGCGGCTCACCTCGGTCGCCACGCAGAACGGCCGGGGCCAGCCGCTGGTCGATCCGCTTTTCGAGCAGGGCGCCAGCGGGCCGGTGCCGATCACCTCCGCCTCGCAGCAGCCTACGCCTGTGACCGAGATCAGGTGGTCCCCTGACGACGCGCTGCCGTTTCCTGTCTGCATCTCGTCGACGTTTCTCAACTCGAACAACGACGAACACCCGCTAACGGAAGTCAGCGTTGTCCTTGGCAACGTGGTCCTCGCCGACCAGGGCCTCTTGCTACCTGCCTTCCAACTGCATACCGTCCCCGAGCCCAGTCTCTTCCGCCCGCCGAACCTCGCCGCCGACCGCTGTAGCCCGACGGCGCCGGTTCCATTCCCGGTGCGCTATCGGCCGCAGCTTCCAGACAGCCCGATCACCCAGGCCGTCCCTCTGCCGCTGGCCGGCAGCCCGGTAACTCCGAATGTCGTTCCGCTGCTCTCCGTCGGCTCCGTCAGCCTTACCGATGCGAACGGGATCACCTGCCTGATGGTGCAGGCGGACAGCCCGTTGTCGTGGCCGCAATATTTCGGCGTCCTGGCCGCGCCTAACGCCACCAACCCAGCCAATTTCGATCTGACCGTCGTATTCGATCCGCAACCGGGAGGCCCCGCCGGAATGACCGGTCCGTTGCATTTGGAACAGTTCACCAATCTGACACTGACGCCGGGCCTCGCAAACTATGCGGTCACCCAACTCAACGCATTGTCGAAATTCGTTGGCGTTCCTTCCACCTACACGCCACCGGCCGCCAACCCCACCGCATTTCCCAGCGCGCCGACCATGCTGCTGAACACCGGCACGGTCGAACTGGAAGACGCGAGCAACACTGCCTACCTCACCCTCGAGCCGTCGAATCCGCTAACATGGCCGCCGCTTTTTGGCGTGCTGGCCCAGGGTGAACTCCAGACCCCGACCCTGTTCAATTTGCTGCTGCTCTATCAGCCGCCCTCAGGTGCCGTCGGCGTGCAGCTTCCGATCGTGGTGGAGCAATTTAACGGCGTCTCGCTCGCCACCGTCGCGACTGCGTTCGCGGCCGGCTCGGATCTGATCAGCGTCCGCAGCTTCGAGCAGGAACCCAATCCAGGCCTCTCCGCCTACGATCTGATGCATTACGACGCCAATCAGGCCGTGCCTTCGGTGACCCTCACCGGCACCTTGAACGGGGTCGACACCACTTGGACTCCCGCTCCCGATCTCCTCGCCGCCGGCGCCACGGACTCTAACTTTGTCGTCGAGATCGAGTCCGACGGCACCGCGCATCTACGCTTCGGCGATGACACCAACGGCATGCGTCCGCCGAGTGGAACGTCATTCACCGCTTCGTATCGCGTCGGCAATGGGACAGCCGGCAACGTCGGCGCCGAGAGCCTGGTGTTCCTTGCCGGAGACCCCCGGGTCCAGACCTGCACCAATCCGCTCCCGGCCTCCGGCGGCTTCGATCCCGAGACCTCCGACCAGATTCGCCGCCGCGCGCCGCAAGCCTTCCTCACCCAGGAGCGCGCGATCACGATGTCGGACTATGCCACCGTCACCGAGGCTAATCCGCAAGTCGAAGACGCCGCGGCGACGCTGCGCTGGACCGGAAGCTGGTACACCGTCTTCATCACCGCCGAACCCCAGTGCGGCGGCAATCTGAGCAGGTCGCTCCGCCGGACTCTCACCCAATACGTCAACCGTTACCGGCTAGCGGGACAGGACATCAAACTCGAAGGTCCGCATTACGTCTCGCTCGAGATCAATCTTACGATCTGCGTTGATCCCGACTATTTCCAGAGCGACGTCGAACAGTCGCTCTTGCAGGTGCTGGGCAGCGGGACCCTGCCCAATGGCCAACCCGCATTGTTCGCCCCCGGCTTCTTCAAGCTGGGACAGACGGTTTACCTCAGCCCGATTTACGCCGCAGCGCGCATGGTCGCGGGCGTGCAGACCGTTACCGCGACCGTCTTTCAGCCGCAAGGAGTCGACACTGAAATCTATCTTCAGAAGGGGGAAATTCCGCTTGGGCCGTTTCAGGTGGCGCGTATGGACAACGATCGCAGTTTTCCCGACCACGGCCAGTTAACGCTCGTGATGCAAGGCGGAAAGTGAGGGACCTGTGAGCTGTACCGGACTACAGGGCTGCACCTGCGGCTGCTGCTCCGGCATCAGCGTGCAGACGCCGCAGGGTGAAACCAATCGCCCGGGCTCTGCTCGATCGCCTATCGCACCGGAACCTGGGCGACCTTCAAGGAATCGATGCTCGCGCGTCTCTCCAGCTCCGATTATCCGGCGCTGGCCGCGCTGAAAACCCGCGACGACGACGATTTCAGCATCGCCTTTCTCGACGCCACCGCCGTCGTGCTCGACATCCTGACTTTCTATCAGGAGCGCCTCGCCAACGAGAGCTATCTGCGCACCGCCACCCAGCTCTACTCGCTGACCCAGCTTAGCCAGCTCATCGGCTACCAGCCATCGCCCGGCGTCTCCGCCTCGACCTATCTGGCGTTCACGCATCACCGCGGCCACCGGCCTGCCCACCGACCCGACCACGACCGCCATCACCATCCCGGCAGGCACGCAGGTGCAGAGCGTTCCCGCACAGGGACAAACGCCGCAGTCGTTTCAGACCTCCGCCGACATCCTCGCCAAAGCCGACTGGAACGCGCTGCCGGTGCAGACCGGCTATCCGTGGGAGCCGCATCGCAACGATACCAGCGTCTATCTCGCAGGCACCTCGACGCAGTTACAGCCCGGTGACGCACTTCTGATCGTCGGCGACGAGCGCTCGCAACATCCCCAACGATGGGACGTGAGGCTGGTCAGCTCGGTACAACCCGACAGCGTCAATCAGCGCACGCTGGTCACCTGGTCGGAGGGCCTGGGCGGGCGCGGCAGCGGGCCGGCACAGCAGAACCCGAAGTTCTATGCCCTGCGCCAGCGCGCCTCCCTGTTCGGCTACAACGCCATCAATCCGATGCTGTTGGCCGCCCGGACGCTCCGCAACCTTCAGTATGCCGGTCTCGTGACCACCGCCTCCCCACCGGACTGGGACTTCGATAAATCCGGCCTCAGCAACGAGAGCCTCGTCGACCTGGATGCTGTGTACTCAAAGGTGGTCACCGGGGGTTGGCTCGTCCTGATCCACCCAGACGCCGACACTTCGAGGTCTCCTGCGGGTTTCGTCATTCTGTACAACTTGAACTCGGTTACTTCGATTACGCGATCTGATTACGGGGTCAGCGCAAAAATCAGCCGCGTTATGACCGACACGGACACAAATCTATCCGACTACTACTGCAAGACGCGCTCCACCTCGATCCTAACCCAGAGCGAAATCCTCGCCGTCGCCGAGCAGCCGCTCGACCATCCGCTCTACGGCACCTTCCTCGACCTCGAAGTGCTGCGGCCCGATCTGACCGGCGCCACGGCTGTCGCGGTCACCGGGAGAAGCCAGAAGATCACCGTCAACCTCCCCAGCCCCGACAGCACCCCCCTCGCCTTTGTGCCCGACGACGATCCCACTTCCACTGTCACACTCAAACAGGGAGATACGCTGACACTGCTGCAGCCGCCCGACCTCTTCAACCCGGACGGGTCGATCCCGCATTGGAGCACCTCCACGACGACGGTGATGCTCGCGGTCGCGGACACTACCGGCCGCACCGGAACGCTCAGCACAGCGCTTTCGAACTTTGCCCTGACGCTCTCCACCACCAGTGATCCGGTCGTGCAGGAAGCTGCGCTGGTTTCTTCGGTCTCATTGGTCACCACACCATTCCCGCATACCCGGATCCTGCTGCAGAACCCTCTGCTCAACTGCTACGACCGAACCCTCACGACGGTTAACGCCAATGTCGGCGCCGCGACGGCCGGCGCCCCGGTAACCGAGCTCCTCGGCAGCGGCGCTGCGGCCACGCCGAACCAGCAGTTTACGCTGAAGCAGTCGCCCCTGACCTACGTCCAGGCGCCCACCCCAACCGGCAGCCTCAGCACGCTTGCAGGTGAGGGCCAACGGCGTCGCTTGGACTGCGGTGCCGACCCTCTACAATCAGGCACCCACGGCGCAGGTGTTCACCACGCTGAACCTGCCCGGCGGAACCGCCCAGGTCCAGTTCGGCGACGGCGTCGAAGGATCGACGCTGCCCACCGGGCAGAACAACATTCAGGCCAACTACCGTACCGGCATCGGGTCGGCCGGCAACGTCGCAGCCGGCGCCATCACCACCCTGATCGATCGCCCGCTCGGGGTCAGCGGGGTCAACAATCCGCCGCCCGCCACCGGCGGCCAGGACGCGCAATCGATCGACGACATCCGCGCCAATGCGCCGCTCTCGGTCCTGACGCTCGGCCGCGCCGTCTCGATCACCGACTACCAGAACTTCGCCGCGACCTTCGCTGGCATCGCCAAGGCTTATGCCATCTGGATCCCGAACGGCGCCGATCGCGGCGTTTTCCTGACGGTTGCCGGGTCAGGCGGGGTCGCGCTGCCACCCGGCAACCTCACCCTCGCCAACCTGGTCGCGGCGCTGCAGAGCTACGGCAATCCCAACGTTGCCATCTACGCGCAGAGCTTTCTCGAAACGACCTTCGGCCTCTCCGCCGGTCTCTCCTACGACCCGGCCTACAGTGCGCCTACCGTTCAGGCCGCCGTCCTCCAGCTCTTGCAGCAGACCTACAGCTTTCGCTTCGCGCAATTTCGGCCAGGGCGTCTCGGGCGACGAAGTGGCGGCGCTGATCCAGGGCGTCCCCGGGGTCATCGCGGTCAACGTCAAGAGCCTCAACGTCATCGCCACCAGTCCGGCCGGAGACATCGGCAGCGGGGGCTACTCCATCTCCGCCTACAACAAATGGATCGGTCAGGCCTTAACCACGCCGCTGCCGCGTCCCTCCTCCGGCTCGCTCGGCAGCATCTGCCCCTACATCCCCAGGGCCACGACGGGAACATCGCTGCCATTGCCGGCCGAGATCCTCGTCCTCGATCCCAATCCCGCTAACGTCAGCCTCGGGGTGATGACGTGAGCCCCGATCTCTTCGAGCTCCTGCCCGCGGTCTATCGCATGCGCGATGCGCAGCTGGCGCAGTCGCAGAACCTGCTCACGGCCGCCGAGCTCGCCGACCTGAACGCGCTGCAGACGCAGACGACGCCGCTCACCGCCGACCAGCAGGCGCAGCTCGATCGAGCTGACCGCCAAGGCCGCGCGCGGTCCGCTGCAGTCGCTGCTGATGGTGATCGAGGAGCAGATCGCGGCCGTCGCCTACGACCTCGACCAGCTCTACGACGATCAGTTCATCGAGACCTGCGCGTCATGGGTGATTCCCTATATCGGCGACTTGATCGGCTACCAGTCGATCAAGGGCATCGCCGCCGCCGTCGACAATCCGCGCTCCGAGGTGGCCAATACGATCTCGCTGCGCCGCCGCAAGGGCACGGTGCTGGTGATGGAGCAGCTGGCGCGCGACGTCACCGGATGGAGCGCGCATGCGGTCGAGTTTTTCCGCGTTCTCGCCGACACGCAGTACATGAACCATATCCGCCTCGGCAACCATTACGCCCCCGACCTGCGCCGCTGGCAGCCCGGCCTGTACATCGACACCGGCTTCGACCGCACCTCGCACAAGGTGGACGTGCGCCGCATCGCCTCCGGACGCGGCCGCTACAACATTCAGAACATCGGGATTTTTCTCTGGTCGCTGAGCGCCTACAGCGTTACCGGCGCCTCGCCCACGACTGCCGCGACCAACGCCGCGACCGAGCCAGCTCTGCTACCGCTTCAGCTCGCTGGGCATGGACATGCCGCTGTTCCACCGCGCCGTTTCCCAGGGCGAGCAGATCGCCGCATCGGCGCAACCGGTCAACGTCGCCGATCGCCTGCGCCGCCGCGTCCTGTGCGACGATCTACAGCAAGGCGTCGGCGCGGCCTATTACGGGATCGGCAAAAGCCTCGTCCTCTACATCGGCAGTCAGCCGGTCAACCCCTATCAGATTCAGGTGGCAAACCTCTCCGGAGCCGATGGCAGCTGGGCCAACCTGCCCTCGTCCGGCAGCCCCTACGCCGCGGTCGTCGATCCCGAACTCGGCCGCATCGCGCTTCCGCCGCACGCCGCCGGATCAGTCGCGCCTGCGCTGACATTTTCCTATTTCTACGGCTTCAATGCCGACATGGGCGGCGGCGAATACGCGCGCAGCGCCGGCTTCATCGTCACCGACGCCGCGTGGATCATCCCCTTCCCCGACCCCCGCTTCGCCACCTTGCAGGACGCGCTGAATTACGCGGTGAGCCAGTTTGCGCTCAATGGCCAAGTTGCTGTCGAAGTCGCGGGCAGCGACACGTTGTCGATGACAGGGCCGCTCAGCGTCGATCTTCCCGCCGGGAACCACGCTAGAGCTGCGCGCGGCCGACCCGGCACGGCCGACCTTGCTGCTCGACGGCGAACTCGCGATCACCGGCGACGCCTCCAGCACGTTCATCCTCAACGGCTTCATCCTCACCGCGGGCGCCACCATGACGCCCGCTGCCCCACCGGCCACGCCGGCCGCCCTCGTGCATCTCCCGGCGCTTCGACCCGGCGGCACCACGAACCTTCTCGGCCAGCTCAGCCTTACCCACTGCACGCTGGTTCCCGGCTGGTCGGTCGGGACAAACGGCGATCCGCTCCACCCCGCCACTCCGGCCCTGATTGTCGAGCCCGCCGGCGTCGAGATTGTCGGCACGCGATCCATCCTGGGCGCGATCCGCGCCGCCCTGTTCGCGACAGTCAGCCTCACCGACAGCATCATCGACGCTACCGACCCCACCCAGGTCGCTTACGCCGCCCTCGATGGCTCGAGCGGTGGTGGCGCTCTGACGCTCGAAGGATGCACCGTCGTCGGCAAGGTCCACGCGGGTCTGCTCATCTTGGTTTCCGACAGCATCTTCTGGTCGGCGCTCGCGCCCGGCGATACCGCGCCCTGGACCTCCAGCCTCGTCGCCGATCGCAAGCAAGAAGGCTGTGTCCGTTTCAGCTTTCTACCCTTTGGCGCGGTCACCCCCCGCCGTTTCGAGTGCGTCGAACAGGCGCTCGCCTCACCGCAGCCGCTGTTCCTTTCGCTGCGCTATGGGCATCCCGCATACATGAAGCTCCTCGCTTCTACTGACGACACGATCCGTCGCGGCGCGGATGACGGCGGCGAGATGGGTTGCTTTCACTTTCTGCTAGCGCCGCAACGAGAAAGCGACCTCAAGATCAGGCTCCAGGAGTATTTGCCGGTAGGCCTGGAGTTTGGCCTGATCTACCAAAATTAACGAGAACCATAGGAGACTACCGTGGCCTTCGATAATAGCCGGTTCACCTTTGACCCTTGGAAGAACTACTCCGGGGTGGTGATGGAGCAGGGCCGGGTGCAGTTGGACTCGGACTGGAACGAGTGGCACGCAGAGATCGCACGCCGCATCCAGGCGGGCACCCTCGATATCACGGGGCACGCCGCCTATCCCGCCACGACCCCGGCCGCCTTTCAGATCACCGGCTCGTCCGGCCCCAACACCGTGCTCATCGGCTGCGGCCGCATGTATGTCGACGGCTTGCTCGCAGAAAATCACGGCCTCCCCGCAAATGCGCAATGGGATCCCGCGCTTGCCGAGCTTTCCGGGTCGCCGCAGCCGCCGCCGCAACCACCGCCGCCGCCGAGCAGCTCGAACACGATCGATTTCGCCCACCAGCCGTACCTTCCCGGCGCGAGCGCGCCGACCGATACCGCATCGTATTTGTTCTACCTCGACGTCTGGACGCGGCCCGTCACTTTTCTCGAAGACGCAAACCTTATCGACAAGGCCGTCGGTGTCGATACCACCGGCCGGCTCCAGACCGTGTGGCAGGTCAGATACATGCCTGTCGGCAACTACACCTGCGCCACGCCCGATTCCCAGATTGCGTATCCAGCTGCGTCCGCCGGCCTGCTCAGCACCGATGTCGTCCCCAATCCGTCGGCCGGCCCCTGCTGCTTGACAACGGGCACCGGGTACACCGGCGTCGAAAACCAGTTCTATCGCGTGGAGATTCACCAGGGTGGGCCGGGCAGCGACAGCCCGAGCGCCGGTACCGCCACCTTTAAGTGGTCGCGAGACAACGCCTCGGTCGCGACCGGCGTCACGGCGATTACCAGCGGCGCCGACACCGCGGGCAACCCCGCCAGCGTGCTGACGGTCATGAGCCTTGGCCGCGATCAGGTGCTTGGCTTTTCGCCCGGCGACTGGATCGAGATCCTCGACGACTGGACCGAGCTTTGGGGCATCGCCGGGATTCTCTGCCAGATCGACAGCATCAGCCTCTCGGCCAAGACCATCACGCTTACCTCAACTGTCCCAACGGGGACCACCACGGCCGGGGCGACGCCTCCGAGTTTTCCGATTAACGCGGGCACCGGCCTCACCGACCCGCACCGCCACACCCGCATTATCCGCTGGGACCAGTCCGGCACGGTCTACAAGCTGAACGGCGCGCAGCTGGAGCCCTGGTGCGATCTCAGCACAACCGGCGGCGCGATCCCCGTCCCCGCTTCCGACACCACGCTGGTCCTCGAGGACGGCATTACCGTCGTCTTCAACACGAGTTCCTCCGGCGGCTCCTTCAATGTTGGCGATTTCTGGAGCTTTGCCGCGCGCATCGCCGACGGCATGGTCGAGGAACTCGTCAAAGCGCCACCCCGCGGCATTCACCACCATTATACGAAGCTTTCGGTCGGCACCTTCAGTTCTCCTGCCAGCTATCCGGACTGCCGCACGCCGTGGACCTGCTCGGATCAGGGGGACTGCGGCTGTTGCATCTGCACGGTCGGCGACGGGGTCGAGAGCTTCGGCAAGTTCACCTCGATCAACCAGGCGATCCAATCGCTGCCCACGACCGGTGGCGAGGTTTGCATCCTTCCCGGCCGCTATTACGAGTATGTCGTCATCAATGGCCTCAAGGACGTCGTCATCCGCGGCTGCGGCTCGCAAACGCGCCTGGCCTCGCCGTCCATGCAATCGGACAACACCCCGGCAGCCGCCCGAAGCGCTCTCACCACCAACAGCGGCCTTGCTGCCATCATCACCGTCGTCAACTCGAACCATGTCGAGCTCCACTCCTTCGCCGTAGAAGCCGCCAGCGAGGCCGGCGTTCTGCTGGATCAGGTTTCAGTGGGAGATAGTCTGGCCAGCGACACCAACACCGATGTCGCCATCGAAGACCTGGTCATCACCGCCTCGACGCTTCCTGCCATTGTCGCGGTTGACGTAACGATATTGAAGATCGCCAACAATCGCATCGCGATGGAGGATGTCGCCAGTCAGTGGGCTTCGGTTTATGCGAGCGGAACCGAGCTCCACATCAATCACAATCGGGTCGGTCTGCAGGATGCGCCGAACGCAACCAACTGGGCTTCTGCAACCGTGGTCGCCGATCTTGCCTCCAGCTTGCCGGCAGCCGCGGGCGGGTTTGGCGGCACCGGCGCCAACCCTGGGGCGAATGGCGGCATTCACATTGCCGGCGGCTCGCAAGATGTCTTCGTCAGCGACAACGAGATAGAGGGAGGATTGCGCAACGGCATCACGCTCGGCAGTTTCGTGCTTCTCAATAGCGACGGAAACGACACCGGCGCCCTCACCGGAGTTCTCGCGACGAACCCCTCTTCCGATAACATCACCCTGCAGCTTCCGCCTCGCGGCGTCAGCGGAGCAACCACAGGCACACCCGCCGCCGGGAGCGGGCTGCAAAACATTCAGATTTCGCGCAATCGTATCCGCAACATGGGTCTGTGCGGCATTGGACCAGTAGGTTTCTTCAATCTCGCCGAGACCCTCGAGGTCATCAGCATCGAAAACCTCACCATTACCGGCAACACCATTTCCAGCACGTTGCAGGACGTTGTCACGCCCTCGTCGCTGTTCGGCTATGGCGCGATCTGCATTCCCGACGTTCAGAATCTGATAATCCGCGACAACACCGTTACCGATTTTGGCAACATCCCCGAAGCCCCGATATGCGGCATCTTTGTGCTCAACGGCGAACTGGTTGATGTCAGTCGTAACCAGGTCCTCGAGACCCGCGATTGGTCCGCCATCTCCGGGACCACACCTTCAACCAGTGGGATATACGCCGGCATCATGCTCATGTTCGTCACGCCGCCCGCGCTCAATCAAGCGGCTGTCGGATCTGTATGGGCGTCGTCCGCAGCGGCGGGCAACGCACTAGCGCCCATCTACCAGCCCGGGCTGCCGGCCCTCCGCGTCGAAAACAATGTCGTCCGCGTTGCCCTCGGGCTCGCGCTCGAAGCCATTGGCTTTGGCCCATTCTCCATTACCGGCAACCACCTCAGCACCGGAGGGGCGGTCTCCGTGGTCCAGGAGCAGCTGCAGACGCAACTGGTGCAGGCGCAGCAACTGGAGGCGCCGCAGGAGTTGGAGCAAGAGCAGGCACAGCAGGAGCAGCAACAACAGCAGCAACAGCCGCCGTCGTTGGGTTCGGGCCCGCTCACCGTAGCCATTTTGAATCTCGGCCTTGCCATCGAGGTCTATGCGGGGGTCAGCTTCGGAAGACTCTATGCTAGCGGCGCGCAGTCTACCTTTGCGGCCACCAACAACCCTCTGTCGAATTCATCCAGCGGCGCCGTGCTCTTCACCAACAACATCTGCCAGTTGGAGGCCCGTGCGAGCGGGGTAACCGGCTTCGCTTCGCTGGAGATCCTCAGTCTCGACCACGTGATCTTCGCCAACAATCATTGTTGGTTGGATGGTCCGGAAAGTTCGGAAACCGCGTGGATGAATGCGCTAATCCTCGCTGCGTCGCTGCACGTCTGCAGCAACCGGTTTCAGGAGGCCGTCGGTTCGGTGTTTATTTCCACCTTCACCTTTGCGTTGCTGAACATGACGAGCTTGAACATATCGACATATCCCCTCTTCCCGGTTGGCCCGACCGGCCTCATAACCACCGGCAACAACCTTTCCGCTCTGCCCTGACCTCGCAAACAGGAAGTGGCACGAGCAAGCCCCGACGAAAGGAATATTCGTTTCATGAGCGCTCCAACTCAGCCGGGCTCATCCACAACATCTCCGACCGTCGCGGAGATCAACAACAGTGTCGCCAGCGAGCTAAGCACTGCTGACAGCACCGCCACCCAAGGCGTTCAGATAGTCAGCAATATTAATCAGGCTCGCCTAGCGCAACAGACGCGCGCCGCCGCCAGCATCACGGCACGGTTCGGCGCCAGCTCCCCGCAGGCCGCCGCCGCCGAGGCCAAGGTGACTGCATCCAAGGCGACCGTCGCGCGGTTGGCGATCCTCAACCAGCAGGTCAGCGTGGCAACGCCGCAGGTCTCGGCGACGGGATGGGCGCTCTATGGCCACGTCTACAACGCCCAACTGCAGCCGGTTTCCGCCTACACCGTTTTCCTGGTCGACGCTAAAAAAGCCTACCAAAGCGCCTACGGCTTTAGCTACACCGATAGCACCGGCTATTTCCTGATCAACTTTGCAGGCGACCCCGCATCCTCTCAAAGTCCGACCCAGGAGAGCTCTCAACCGGCTCCCGCGGCGTCTCAAACACTGCCTCAACTTTTTATCGAGATCGCCAACTCAAACGCTCTGCCGGTGTACCTGAGCACGACAGCATTTCAACCCACCCTCGGCGCCGCAACCTATCAGAACATCACGCTGCCCGCCGGAGAGGCGCCGATCGGCGACCCGCCCCTGGCAATCCGCCAGATCGCGCTTCCCCCCACCGGGAGGAAAGCGTGACGACGAACGGCCCGGGATCATAATGCCGGGGACGACCCTACCGGAAAGCAGAACGGCGGGGTTGCTCTTTTCGCACTGATCTCATCTGGCGATGGTGCATCATGTTTGCCCCGAGGGTTGCCACTACACAGACGAGAGGAGATGCCGGCTCGACCAGCAGATTTGGGCAGCGGACCTCGCGCCAGGCCAGCAACGAGCACGACAGCGACCATGAGCGAGAAATCGTCCGTGAAAACCTGATCGACCCGGCACCGGAGCGCCACCTCGCGTGGGATTTCGGCAAGATACCGCTCTTCGCACCCGACCAGGCGAGCCGATCTCAGGCATCATACCCGTCGCCAGGGATCGTTCAGCGGAAGCTCACTGTCGGAGCGGTCAACGATCCGCTTGAGCACGAGGCCGACCGCATCGCCGACCGAGTGATGCGCATGCCTGACCCCGACATGTCCGTCGCTGCCGCACCGCCGCAGGTAAGCCGAGAATGCGCCGCCTGCGAGGAGGAAGAGAAGCTGCGAAGAAAGCCCTCGGGCCGGACCCCGGCGGAGGCGCCAGGCATCGTGCACGAAGTTCTCGCGTCTGGCGGCCAGGCATTAGACGTCGCGAGCCGCGCATTCTTCGAGCCGCGCTTTGGCCACGACTTCTCGCGGGTGCGAACCTATGCGGACGAGCGCGCCGGGGACTCCGCTCGCGCGCTGGGTGCGCTCGCCTACACGGTCGGTTCGAATATAGCCTTCGCGCCCGGCCGGTTCTCGCCTTCGAGCGCAGGAGGGCGGTTTCTGCTCGCGCATGAACTCGCGCATGTCTTGCAGCAGCAATCGGGGCTCGTATTGCAAAGGCAGGTGGCCAACCCCGCCTCGGCAAAGGATCAGCCCGAGTTGGTCCGCGATACCATCCACTTTCTGGAGCAATCCGTTGGATTTTTCCAACTGGCCAAGGTGGATGACGCGACGTTCGATCGCGTAATAAACAGTTGGTATGCCACGGTCGTGCGGCAAGAACAAATCATCGATGCCGACTTGCAGGGCGACGCCGCCTTGAAGGCAGATTTACATACGGCTTATATCTCGGCCCTTCGCGTCCTCGTCAAGCAGCACGCCACGGCCTCGGGACAAAGCGAGACGGATCTCTATCGCATCAATAGCGGGCGTATTCCCCTCTGGGCGCAACCACATCCCAGCCACCTCGAGCCCGGTGTTACGACGCCGATTCCTGACGATGTGCCCGTCACCCATCCGCGGGGACGGTTTCAGTTTTCGCTGAACGGCTTCGACATTCGGATCAGCCCCGATACGCGGGTGCGGGGACAAAACGACCCCGGCTTAACCCATCCCCATGTTGCCTGGGGCGGCATACAGGAGCAATTCCACGGCACGCGTGGTCACGGTCTCCTGACGGTAGTTTCGTTTACTGGTCCACCAAAGCCGGTCTTGACCATATTTACCAGCTATCGGACAGGAGTTGATACCGCGACTGTTTCCGGCTATGGCCGGGGCACAACCGCCGAGGACAAAGCCGGAGCCAAAGTGACACCCCAAAGCGAAAGCCTGGCCTTTCATGAAAGTCGTCATGGGCAAGCGACGCTGGATTTCATCAGTTCCAACCCACCGCCCATTTTCACCGGCAAGGTCGGCGACACCGAGGCGGACTTCAATAACGCAGTGGCGAAGTGGCAGCGCGATGTCATAGATTACTCAGATCGCATGGATAAAGCCGATACGAGCCAAGTACATTGCGTTGGCTTCACCATCGACCAATACCACGCTTCCCGTGCTCGCCCCGGACAGAGAATTGTCAAAGAGTGTCCGTGAAGCGTAGCCCACCAGCGAATTACCCTTTGAGGCTTTAGCCTGCTGGGGCGGGTTACCTGGTTTTTGATTTGACCCAATTCCAGGGCACAACTCGTCGAGCCCTGAGACAAGATGATCGCCGATCTGGGATTGTCGACTTAGCGGCACTCGGGCTCGCGGTGGCTGAGCAGTGAGCGGTCAAATGTCGACGCAGGTCTCCTGAGACCAGATCCGGGTTTGTCAGCGCACTAGCTAGCTGCTGCTCCAAGGGAGCCCTGACCCGATAATAGCCGACATTTCTGCCTTGTAGAAAATCATTAGAACGATGCAGCGCTCGACGAGCGGGTTGAGATTTCCCCGCAAGCAGGGAGCAAACCTTCCAAGCACCGTATCGCCGGGACACCGCCGAGGCCTGTAGCTCTTTATTTCGTGATGCGCTCGCCGGCCTTGGGCGTGTCGCTCCGGGGCAATGCATCGAGGTATTGCGGCAGGGGTTGCATCGCCCGCAGGAAACGCGCGAGCTTGCCGGCCGCGCGATCGTCAGGATCGTCCATGCTCGCCGCGACCGCAACAAACGCAGCTACCGGCGCGCGCCGCAGCAACACGGCACGCGCCTGCAACAGCTTGGCTTTGAGCAGCCCACCGACGATTTTTCCGTCGACCACATAGAACGACCACACCAGGCGGCGGTGCGGCCCGCTGACGATCTGGGTGCTCGTCACGTCAACTTTCTGATCGGCCAGCGACAGCTCGGCATCCCCTTGTTGGGCCACGCGCCACAGCCGGTCATCGGCAACGCGATTTTCGCTGTTGGTCAGCGCACTGCCGACAATGCGCAGGCGATAGAGCGCTATGAAGCGGACGACAACGCCGGAACCGGGTTCGGCGAAACTCTGCAGGAACTCGCGGTCGGCGCCGAGCACCACCGGCCGCCACTCGATGCCGGCAACCGGCTGCCACGGCGGATCCACCCGCGGACTGTCGGTGCGCGGCAGCGCCGAAGCCGGGAAGTCGCTGTTCAGCCTGGCCGCGTAGGCCGGACCGGCCAGGGCGAGCACAACGGCAGCACCGACGGCGATAGCGAACCGCCAGGCCGACGGGCTCGGTGTCGGCAGCGGGAGAACAGACGGACGGCGGTCCCCCTTGTCGACAAACGCCATGCCGATCGCGATCAGCAGCAGGATCACCAGCGAGAAGAACAGCCAGCCATAGATGATGTGGTCGGCTTCGACCGCCGTGGCACTGCCTTCGAGATGCGCTAATACGATGATCCCCAAGGCGCGCATGCCATTGGCGCCGATCGGCACCGTCAGCGACAGCGCGATGAATACCGCTCGGCGTAGAAAGCTGCGGTACATGACGATGGCGAAGAAGCAGCCGAACACAGCCGAGGCGACCAGAAACCGCAATCCGGCGCAAGCTTCGGCGATCTCAAAATTGCCCTCGGGTATCTCGATCATATAGCCGTCGGAAAAAACAGGGATATGAAGGGTATGCAGCCCGGCGACGACGATCTTGGCGGTGATCGTCTGCAATGTCGGGACGAGAAAGGCGCCGCTCGGCACCAGAAAGAACAAAAACAACAGCGGAGCCAGCAGGCGCCTGAAGACCCGCGGACCGAGCGCCACCAGCAAAACGATTTCGAACATCGCCACGAGCATCAGTTGTCGACCCTCGTTGATGTCGAGGATCGCGGCGACAAGCCAGATCGCAGATAGCACCGGCATCAGCAACAGAGGCCAGTACGCCGGAGCGGGCGACAGCAAAGCAATCACCGCCCGCCGTTCCCACAGCATATACCCAACGAGCGGCAAGATCAGAAAGCAGTGATTGTAGGCGGTCGAAGAGATCCATACTTGCACCGCCAATGCCACTTCGTGGCGAAACACCAAGCCAAAGACAACGGCCGACAGGGTGATCATCAACAGCGCCGCGCCCCAGCCGTAAGCCGCCGACGCCCGGCCACCGACGCGGCTGGCCGAAACGGCAGGGACAGCAACGGGGAGTGCTGTCGCCGGCTTCGCCCGACCGTCCAGCGATTCCGGCCTACGCAGGATATCCATGGTCAGCCGATCCCCTTGACGATCAATGGCCCCAGCCGATTGGCGAGTGGCAACGGCAATCTCTTCCAGGCAGCAATGAAAAATGAGAATTTAGGGTTGAGCGGGTTCAGATCGGGCATATCCCGCTTTGCCGTCAAGCGGAATTGATAGATGAGCGGCTTCGGCTCGAAGCCCCAATTGCGCTTGAACGCGTATGCCCCGGTGCCGATCTTGCTGCGCCCAAAGTCGAACTTGCGATAGCCGCGTTCGCAAGCTCTCCTCATCACCTCCCAATACATGAAGTCATTTGCCGCGAGTCCTCGCGCCATCGCTGTCCCGCCCCCATAAAAAGGCAACACCGCGTCCCGAAAATAGAAGTTGAGCACTGCTGCCACCGCCCCTCCGTTGCAGGTTACGGTGACGATGTCCGAACAGGCGGGGAATTCTTCCCTGAGAATGCGAAAATATGATTTGGCAAATACAGGCGTCCCGAGATTGTGGACGGATTCGGCGTAGATGCGATGGAGCCGATCGACGTCGTCGTCGATTTCGGATTGCAGCCCGTTTTGAATGCCCTTGCGGATCATCGCCCGCTGCTTGCGCGGTACCGCCTTCAGATTGGCTTCGACCGAGGGGTCGATCGCCTTGCGGAAGATCGCGTAAAGCCCCGATTTGGTCGGCCAATCGGCGCGGCTCTTTGATGCGCCCCGCATTTCGAGCACAGGCACCCCGAGCCTATCCATCAGCCGCACGGCTTCGCCTTCGAGCGCGCGCATGCTCGCGGCATCGGCGGCGATGGGGCCGCCCTGGACGGCGAATGCATTGGCAATCAAGGAGGATCCAAACAGTGCCGATTTAACATGGGTGAGCGGTAGCACCCCGGTCAAATTGCCGGCGCGCTCGGCAAGCAGATAATAAGTACGATGGCCAAAGGCGCGCTCGATCACCCGCCGCCATGGCGACAGATGAAAGAACGTCCCGGCCGCGCTGTCTCGGACGAAATCGTCCCACCGTCCAGCAATCACCCGGCCGGAACGGTCTTACCGCGACCTGCGATGATCCGTCCATGCCATGATCAATGGAAACCGCTCCGACGGCTCGGTCAGGAATAACCGGTCCATGCGCGTCCAGGCGAATTCGCGCAACAGACGACGCAGGCGCGGCTCGGTGCGGCTAAGATTCAAGTAATGGCGAAATCGCGAGCGCAACGGCGACTGCCGCTGCCGCGGCTGCTCGGGATCGATCTCCCACGGATGGAGATAAAATACCGGCGGTGGGCCGTCAGCGCGGCACGCCCGGACCATTAGCCGTCGGGTCAGCGCATAGGGAAACAGTCGGAAATAACCTCCGCCCGAGGCGGGAACGCTCTTCCCCAACATACAAACGGTAGTCAGCGGGATTTCGATCATCCCCGGACAGGGAGCAAACGGCGCATTGCGGCGCGTCCGGGCTGCCATAGATATCGTGCCTGACCGGATAGACGCTCGAACTGTAGCAATAGCCCTCCTCTGCCAGGATCTCATGAGCCCAAGGGTGTCGCGCCCGATCGAGAAGGTCGGGGCGCGATAGCCGCTGACCTTGACCCCGCCGAATCCTCGAGAATTTTTTTGCTTTCGCGCACATCGGCGCGAAAGGCGGCCGGAGACTGGCGATCGACGCGGACGTGATCGGTCCCGTGACTGGCCAGCTCATGACCTTCGGCAGTGATGCGCCGGGCCAGCGACGGATGCCGCCGCGCTATACAGCCCAAGGTGAAAAAGGTCGCCTGAACGCCCGCCTCGGCCAGGATCTCAAGTAGCCGTTGGGTGTTGCGCTCGACCCGTTGCGGCAGCCGTCCCAATCCTTGCGATCGATCGTCGCCGAGAAAGCCTCGACCTGAAAATAATCCTCGACGTCGATCGTCATCGCGCCGGCGCACGCGCCGGCCGGTGCGCAGCGGCGTCGACGACCGAAACCGGCATCGGCTCCGAATCTCGTCACCCGCTTACGATCTGGCGCTGCAGCGACTTGGCCGCCGGGCTCATGCCGTTCACCCTGGAAATAATGCGCGGCGATCTCGATCGCGCGCCGGATCAGGCGATCGTGCTGGTCGACGTTCTTTTCGAGCGCCGCCAGGCGCTCGAGCAAGGCCGGAAAAGCCGCGCCAGCCCGCCCTTTCCGGCTCCACATCGGCGGCGCCGACGGCGGGCCACCACCGCGATCTCCTCGCGCAGATCGTTGGCGACCTTGTCGACCGCTCGCCGTAAGAGTGTGGAGTTGCTCCAGAAATCCGTACAGCAGAAGCCGCGAGCACAAGGTGTTGATCCGCCGGGGTACGCCTTCGGTGTGCTGATAGATCACCGGAAAGGAGGCTTCGGTGAAATGCGGGTCGTCTTTCCATTCGGCGCGGCGCAGGCGGTGCTCTATATAGGCCCTGGTTTCGGCCTCGTTCAGCGGGCCGAGATGGTAGGCGGCGGTCACCCGCTGGCGCAGTTGTTCGAGCCCCGGGCTGCCCAAGATCGTCCGGAACTGCGGCTGGCCGAGCAGAAAGCTCTGTAATGCCATAGTCCTATCGACGACGATGTTGGAGAGCATGCGAAGCTCTTCGAGCGCCTCGAACGACAAATTCTGCGCCTCGTCAACGATCAACAGCACGCGTTTGCCGTCGCGGTGCTGGGCGAGAACGAAATCGCTGATACGCTGCAGCAGCGATCCCTTGGCCAGCCCCTCCTTGGCAACGCCGAAGCCGGCCGCCACCATATGCAGGAGATCGTCGCCGCCGAGCTGGCTGGTCACGATCTTTGCGGTAATAAAACTGCTCTCGTTGATCGTCGACAGCAGATTGTCGACCAGGATGGTCTTTCCCGCCCCGACTTCACCGGTAATTATGATGAAGCCTTCGGCATGGTGCAGACCGTAGACCAGATAGGCCATCGCCTGCCGATGAACGGTACTCTCGAAGAAGAAGCGGGCATCGGGCGTCAGCTGGAACGGCCGGGTGGCGAGCCCATAGAATTCAGAATACATGGGCTTAGAACGCCTTCCTCAGCAAGAACTGCAACGAGTTCACTACGAACGTCGCCGCTCCGCCCGGCAATCACCACGGCGCCGTTCGGCTGATATGTCAAGGGTGTAGAAAACCGACCCGGTCAAATTCCTTGCGAGGAGATAGTTGACGCCGATATTGGCGGTCAAGGTGTTGATAGTGCCGATCGGGGTCACAGTGTTCACAGCAACGGCGTTGGCCGTATTGGCGTAGCCGACCGAGGCGCTGCCATTGAGGTCGGGCCTGATGTCGCGATACCAGGTCGCGTAGCCCCCGATGCTCTTGGTCGGCGCGGTTATCGGCGGCGTCAGCGACTGCTGATTGGTGTAATAGCCGTAGAGCGAATAGCGGTTCGGGCCGATCGTGTCGGTTATTTGGCCGTTGAAGAGGTGCTGTTTGTAAACACCGTTGGTCAAACCCAACCCTGGGCTGTAAAAGGCCGTCGGCAGGCCCGAATACTGATCGACGATCGAGCCATAAGGGTTCAGGGTCGCGTTCGCCAGCGAGCCTTGCAGATACTGGCCCGGAGAGCTGACCCCCTGCACCAGATTGGCGACGACGGTGATGGTCGGCGTTACCTGATAATTGGCGGATCCGGTAAAGCCGTAAACGCCCTGCTGCCGTCCGTATTCCAGGCTGACATAGCCGTAATTGGGGCCGAGCCCGAGCTGCCCGCCGGCGAGCCAAGTCACGCCCGCGAATGACGCTAACGGGGCAAGCGGATATTGGAGGTTCTGGTAACCGATCCGTGCCAGCGCCGAGATATCCGGGGTAATCCGATATTGAAGATCGTCGTACGAGCTGAATTGTGTGTTGCGGTTCGTCGAGTTCGAGTTGAAGTCCGACTCATCGACGGTCAGTCGTGACAGCGCGCGCTCGAAATTTCGACCCGTTGCGGCGATGAAGGTACCCTCGTTCAAGATCCCATTGGCTAGGTTGGTTCGTCTGCGGTGTCGCCGTTGCCGCAGTGTTGCCGCCGAAATTGGTCGCGCCGAAGCGATAGCGCAGTTCGGTATCGACCATGCCGTCGAACGATTCTCTCAGATAGGGCGAAATCGAAGTGGCAAATACTTGTGTCTGCTGGTTTTGCGGCAGCAAGCTCGGATTGACAAAGCCGAGCCCAGGCAATGTCGAGCCTTGGGTTATGACGCTGTTTGCATCGACGAACAGCCGGTCGGGCACGATGGTCGCCGTGCCGCCTCCGAAAAGATTGCCGACAACCTGATCCAATCCCGCCGACGGGACGTACACGTTACCGTATGCCTGAGCGCTCAGCACACCTCGCAGCCGTGGGGTGTCGGCCGAAATTGAGACAGCAGGGGTCAGGCTCGTCTCCGCTGCCGCGATCCGATCGGAATGCGTGAAGTTAACGTTGTCGGTAAATCGCTCGCCGACCGACAGATAGGGTTGGATCAGGATCGCCGGTGCGTTGGGATCATATAGCTGCAGCGTGGTGATCCCGGCACCAGGTTCGGGCAGCGCGAGCGGGGACGCAGGTTGCGCCGGCTCCGCCGGAATGATGCCGTTGGGCAGCGCATTGGGCGGCGCCAGCGGGTTGGGCAGGCCAAACGGGCCGGACGACACCGGCGGCAGAACATCGGGCCCGGTACCGGCAGGAACGCCACCGCCGGGAGATGAGCCGGTCACCGGCTGCGCATCGACCGGCATCGCCGGCGTCAGGCCGGCAATGACGAGGAACGAAAGCGTCAGCCGGAAATTCGGTTTACCGAGTACCGTGCCCGCTGGGCCTCTAGGCCGGTGCCGGTTTTTCCGAGCGCAGCTCATCGCCCTCGCCACTGGGATAGTGATAACCGTAGCCGTAAGAGCCGAAATGTGCGCTCGCCAACTCGCTCTTATTCAACAGCAAGCTGATCCGAGGGCAGGAGCTGAGGATGCTGAGCCCGGCTTCGATCTCGTCCTGCTGGGTGCGGTGCGCTTCGACGACGAACACGATCTGCCCGACCAAAGGCGCCAACGCGGCGGCGTCGCTGCTCGCCATGCAGGGCGGGGTGTCGAGGATGATGAAGCGGTCGGGAAAACGCCGCGTCAGTTCGCTCATCAGCGAAACCATCTGATTGCTCGAAAACAACTCCGGCACATGCGGGCCACCTTGCCCCGGCGGCAGAACCAGGAGATTGGGGATATTGGTGCGGACAAGAACATCGGACAAATCGAGACCCGACGCGAGCAGATCGACGATCCCTTTCTTCCCGTGGAGACCAAGGATAGTCCCCAAAGTCGAGTGCTGAGTGTCGACATCGACGAGCAGCGCCTTCACATCCCTTTCGGTGGCGAAGGCCAGCGCCAGATTGAGCGCGGTGAATGTCTTGCCCTCGCCGGGCCGCGCGCTGGTGACCATGATGAGCCGACTCGGCCGCTGATCCCCGGCCGCAGCGGCGGACCATGCGGCCATCAGGTTGCGCTTGACGAGGCGAAATTCTTCGACGGTGCGCGAGCGCTCGGACGACGGAAGCTGAATTCCGAAACTGGCAAGTCGTCCACGATCGAAGATCACCTCGGGCCCGGCAAGGTCCACGGCTCTGCTGGGCGCCGACGGCGACGCCGGTTCCGGAATCCGCGGCAAGGGCGGCGTCGGCGGGTCGGGTTCGGCCCCTTCCCGCTGGCGCAGCAGCGCCGCCGCCCGCTCGATTAATCCAATCGACTCTGCCATTACGTAACGCTCACCGAATGGAGGCGCAAGCTCAGCGCCAGCAACGTGCCATAAACAGCGATCAACACGAATGCGCTGGCGCAGACCCCGACCAACTGGATCGCTTCACGCCGTTTGGCCGCGCTGAGCGAGAGTCGGGTCACGCTTCCCAAGATCGGAATGCCGAGGCTGCGTAGCTGGGTGATCGTCGCGAAAGAACGGTCGAGTTGCTCCATCGCCAGCGGCGCGGCGAGGCCTGCGCCAAGCCCGAACAGCAGCACTACCGACAGCAACATCGGCCGATCGGGCGCCACCGGAAACAGCGGCTGCTGCGGCGGATCGACGATGCGGAACAGGATGTTCTCGGTCTTGGTGTTGGCGTTGTCGGCGATCTGCGCGGCCTGACGGCGCGACACCAGTTCCTGATAATTTCTCTTCAGCACGCTATAGTCGCGGTCAAGGTCTTGCGCTTGTGTCAACACGCCCGGCACCGACTGCGCGATACGTTCGATGCGCCTCTCATTGTCTTGGGCCACGACGAGACGACGCTGCGCGGAGGCGACATCGCCCTCGGCTTCGACTAGTCTAACCTTGATTTGATCGTAAACGGCGTTGGCAATCTGACCCTTGTTGGAGCCATCGCCGGCGGCGCCCGACCCGGACCCGGAATGCTTCATCTCCGCCTCGGTTTCGGCGATCGCCGCGCGGGTGGCGATCACGTCCGGATGTTGGTCGGTGTATTTCAGCCGCAGCGAGTTGAGCTGGGCGCGCAGGTGTTGAAGCCGCTCCGCGTCCGGGCTCAGTTGCCCGCCGGTGACGACCACCTGCGGCGCGCGGTCGACGGTCAGCATCGACGGTATCGGAGCAAGCTGCTTGCTGAGGGAGTTGCGTTTGGTGATCAAATCCGCGAGGTCGTCTTTGGCCTTGACTACCGCGGCGCGGGCCTGATCGAGCCGGCTGCCGGTATCGCCTGCGTCTGGCGGAGCATCCGGGTCGCGATCGGTCACGATGTCCGGATATTGCCGCGCCAGATCCGCCCGGCGCTTTTCAGCGGCGCGGAGCTGATCGCGGTAGGAGGCAATCTCCTCGTCGAGAAAGCGTTGCGCGCTATCCATCTCGCTGCGGCTGCTGCCGGCCGTCTTCTCGGCAAAGATCGTTAAAAGCGATTGAACCACGTTCTTGGCCATCTGCGGATCGTGGTCGCGGTAGGATATCGTCATCAAATTCGGGGTAATCGGTCTGATATCGACGTTGCCGACAAGCTGTTGGTAGAGCGCGTCCTTTTGTTCGGGCGTGGTCGCCGTAGTGTCGAGATCGGTCATACGAACAAGCTGATCGAGATTGGGCCGGCTCAACAGTGTGCGCTGCAGAAAATCGAGATGCCGCGTCGGATTGGTATCCGCGGCCAAACCGTGGAGCAGTGGAGTCAGCAGCGGATCGGCATTGAGATAGACGCGCGCCGATGACTTGTATTTGGTCGGCATCAAAGCGACCGCGATCCAGCCGACCGTGCACACCAGCCAAGCGACGCCGATGGCGAGCCATTTTTGCCGCCACAGCATCTGCGCGAGCGGCAAAGCTTGCGATTTAACCCAATTCATCGACAGCTCCACGCGGTTGAGCGGGATCCGACGACCCCCGATAATTCGATCGGCTGAGATCGCTCGGCCTTGCCACGACCACCCGCTCCGACAAGTTCGGCCATGATCAGAACAGGCGTTGCGGAATGATCAGAATATCGCCCGGCTGAAGCGCGACGTTGCTCGTCACGTCGCCGTCCTTGATCAAGTCGTCGAGATGCACCGAGTAGGTCTGCTGCTTGCCCCCGGCGGTGCGCACCAGGACCGAATTGTTGCCGGCCGCATAACGCGTCAGCCCACCGACTTCGATCATCGCGTCGAGTACGGTCATGTCGGTTCGGTACGGTATCCCTCGGGGTTGTGCGGCTTCACCGATAACCCGAACCTGTTCGGTGAAAGGACCGACGAACCCTTGCGCGATGACGGTGACCACCGGCTCTTTGATGTATCTCGCCAGGCGCTGCTCCAGCTCGCGCGCAAGTTGGGTTGTCGTCTTGCCGATTGCGACCACATCTTCGACTAGTGGGATCGACAGACGCCCATCCGGGCGAACATCAACCGAGACACTCAATTCTGGGTTACGCCACACGAATATGTTCAATTTGTCTCCGGGGCCGATAATGTATTCACTCGACGGCAGCGCCGACGCCGGGGGCGCCGATGGCAACGGCGGTCCGCCATGGCACCCGGCGATGACGAGCGCCACGATCATTCCTACGGCGCGACACAACGTGCGGTGCACCACTGCACTCCTGTTCAGCGTTTCCGACCGGCGATGATGAGCGAGGTTCGACAAATGCCGGTAGCGAAACACCGCAGCCCCCCGGTTCGCGCGCATCGCGGTAAGGTACTGTCAACGATGCTGCCGCTATAGCACCTAACCGCTTCGCGCGCAATAAAGTTGTCGTTTGCCATTCTCTTTGCTAATTGACAAACGAGACAGCATAGGCAGGTTTCAATGCCGTAGCTGTTGCGATCTGGCACAGCGCGGGCAGGGCGAAGCTGGCGAAACCCGCAGCGCCGATTTCGTCTGTTTGCGGGCTGCAGCCATATGACGAACGGCCGGAAGACGCCACATCTTGTCGCCATCCGGGCCGGCTCCGGCGGCGCCGTGTGCCCACAACCTTGCTTCATCGCTCCGATCTCGGCGCCCCGCGTGCCAGAACCCTGATCGTCGGTCACTTTCGGTGAACATATGATGAAGGGCTAGGACACGGCCCCCTTGATGACCGTCGATTAGCCCGCCAGCATTTGCGCCAGCCCCGCCGCGGCCGGCGGCGCTCCAGGAAACACCAAGTCGAGCTGGCGGTCGGCGAGGCCCATATGCGCCCCGAGGATCGCGACCAGCGCCGCGCGAAAGTCGGTGGTGATCGCGAGGTCGCGCCGCTGGTAGAGCTGCGCCACGCTCAGCCCCGGCCACTGGCCGTAAACCCGCCCGCCCTTGACCTCACCACCAGCGACCCAAATGACGTTGCCATGGCCGTGATCGGTGCCGCGATCGCCGTTCTCGCGCACGGTACGGCCGAACTCGGACAGAATGACGACCACCGTGTCGCGCCACGCGCCCCCGAGCCCGTGGGCCAGAGCTGCCAGGCCTTCGCCGAGCGAGCTGAGGTGGCTGGCGAGCCGTCCCTTACTCCCACCCTGATCGACATGGGTGTCCCAGCCTCCGAGCCCGACGAAGGCGAGCCTGATCCGCGCATCGCCGCCGATCAGACGACCGAGCCGCACCGCTCGCGCGGCAAAGCTCGCCGGCGGTGGTGCACCGGCATCGGCAGCAGCCTGTTCACGCGCCAGATCACCGAGCAGCTCGGCCCGCGCACCTCGGCCCTCGCGAAAGGCCTCGCCGAGCGCGTCATTGGCCGCATAAAGCCGGTCGAAGGCGCCGGCGAGCTGCGGCTGGTCGATCGGCAGCGCCCTGGCCGGATCCGGCCCGAGCGGAAGATTGGCGACCGGGGCCGCACCCGTCAGGATGCGCGCCAAGGTCGGTCCGATGCTGATCGCGTCGGTTGGGCCGCGTCGACCCGGCAGCGCCAGCAGCAGCCGGTTCATCCACCCGTCCGCGGTCGTGCTGCAGCCCGGCGTCCCGTTCTCGATGTAGCGCTGCGCCTCGAAATGCGAACGGTTCGGGTCGGGCGAGCCGGCAGCATGGATAAAGGCGAGATCACCCTGCCGCCATAGCGGCATCAGCGCCGCCAGCGCCGGATGCAACCCGAAATGGCCGTCGAGCGCCAGCGCCCCGTCGGGCGCCCCCGGCCGGGCGATCGCGATCGTCGGCCGCGCTTCGTAATAGGCCTGATCGGCGTAGGGCACGACCACGTTGAGACCGTCGACGGCGCCGCGCAACAAGATCACGACCAGGCGCTCGGGACCACCCTCGGCGGTCGCCGCCCACGCGCCACGGCCAAGCGACAAGAGCGCCGCCGTGGCCGAGGCCCGCAACATCAGTCGCCGCGAAAAGTCGGGTCCGGCCATCGCAACACCCTATCTGCGCATGAAATCCGGGCTGCCGAGGATCAGTGACGCGCGCAGCCCGGGCGCCGCGGCGTCGACCACCTCGCGCGTCGTGCTCGACAGGGTCGAACCGAAAATTTCTTCGAGACGCCCGGGATCGACCGAGGCCAACGGAACCGACCGTCGCCCCGTTTCTGTCGCCGCAAGGTCGGGCTCGGCGCCCACCGGCAGAGAGCCGCGGCCCAAAGCAATTGCAAAGCTGATCCGCTGCAATGTCGCGTCGGGGCTCAACCAAGCTTCCTCGGTATTCTTGTAGCCATCCGGTGTCTGGCACTCGTAGAGCGGCATACCCAGCCGGCTCATCCAGCCGAGCAGCGGGCGAATATTGTTAACCGGAGCGCCAGCCGCGCGCACCGCCGAGATCACGTATTCATAGGGAGTCTTGTATTTCTGCCCGGCGCTGTCCCAGAACTCGGGACTGGCGAACAGCATCTTCAAGACCTCGCGGATGTCGCCGCCAGTGGCGAGAAACCGGGCGGCGAGGCGCTCGACCAGCGCCGGCGGCGGCGTGTCGGCAACGAAGTATTGCGCCAGCTCATAGGCGATATGGTGAGCGGTCGCCGGGCTGCGCGCGAGTATATCGAGCGCCTCCTCGCCCTCGGCCTTGCCTTCCGCACGCAGCGTGCGTCCAAGAAACACCTTTGGTCCGTAATCATGGCGGGTGCCTTCGAAGATCGCGGCAACACCCGGAAAATTCTGCGAGTTCGGCGAGCTGACCCGCCACCCGGTAAAGACCCGCGCCAAGGTGGTGACGTCGGCCTGGGTGTACCCGCCGTCGACGCCGAGGGTGTGCAGCTCCATGACCTCGCGCGCAAAATTTTCGTTGAGCCCACCCGCCGCGCCGCTACGCGCCGGGGTGGCCGGTGCGGTATTCTCTGTGTTGTCAAGATAAACCAACATCGCCGGGTGCTTGGCGACGGCGAACAGCAGGTCGCGAAACCGGCCCAGCGCGTTGGGACGGATCGCCTGTTCTTCGTAATTGCCGATCCACACCCGGTCCAGCCCCTCTCCGGCGAAGATGTTGAAGTGGTTGAACCAAAAATCGACCATTACCTGCTCGAGCTGGCGTCGGCTCAGCACCGCTTTGAGAATGCGCGCCGCCGCAGCCTCGCGCACGATCAGTGCAGCCCGCGCCTGCTGTGCGTTGATATCCTCCGCTGTCGGCTTGACGCCCATGACCGGGCGCAGCGGCCCGTAGAGCTGGCGCAGCGCGACCGCATCGAGCCCGAGGGTATCAAGCTCGGCCAGACGAAAGCGCAGCACGATCGGCTCAGCGATCGCTGCAGGATCGAGCTGTTCGGCGATGTAGCGCTCGACCCCGACCATCTTCACGTAATTGAAATCGTCTAGGGTCGGGCCAAAGGCGAGCCGATTCAGAACGTGAATTACCTGGCGATCCGAATCAATAGCGCTCGCCCGCCCCACCGACAGCAAGAGCAGTAAACACGCTGTAGCAAGGATTCCACCGCTTCGGCTGGGCATGGCTCGCGCTGGGCTCCAATCGTCGAACGTCTTTTACGAAACCCACGACGCATTATATCCCCATTTGGCGGCATTCGTCGCAATCTCTAGTTGGACGCCGAAACTGGGCCGGCGCTTATGCCGTAATCCTCGCCGGGCCTACGAGGATAAAAGGACCGCCCGCGAAGTCCTCAATTGGTGCCGGCAGTGCTGCTGTGCGGATCGGGCTGCGTCGAATTGGTGCTTGGCGTCAATCGCGGCGCACGAACGAAATTGAACAGGCGAGAGACGCTGGCGACCGCCGCCAAAGCCGAGAATCCGGCGGCCAGCAGAATTGCAACATGAGGTCCGGCTCCCGCGCCGGGTCGGGCAAAGCCGAAGATCAGCGCGACGAGTGCGGCGCCGATCGTCTGTCCGAGCAGCCGGGCGGTCGATTGGATGGCCCCCGCCCCGCCGCTGCGCTCTCGCGGGGCGCTCGCGACGATGGCCCGGTTGTTGGGCGATTGGAAAAAGCCGAAACCGAGCCCGCACAAGGTCATGCGCCACAGGATGTTGGCAGTGCTGGGATGCTCCGGTAGGAGCGCCAGCAGAAGGTAGCCGAGGCTCAGCACGCTTAACCCAATGCCGCCAAGGATCCCGGCCGGATAGCGATCGGCCAGCCGTCCCGGCAATCGGTGCGATGACCGCGACCGTGGCCGGCCACGGCGTCATCAACAGCCCGGTCGCTACCTGCGAGCGGCCGAGCACATCCTGGAAGTAAAACGGCAAGGTGACGAAGGTGATTCCCTGCGCGACAAAGGTCGTGACCGAAGTGACGACCGACAATGCGAATATCGGGCGGCGAAACAGATCGACCGGCAGCAATGGCAAGCTCAAGCTCGCCTGCCGACGCACCAACACATAGCCCACACAGACGGCGCCGACCAGCTCGACGGCAACAAACGGACCCGCCTGCCCGTGTCCGATGCCGTTGATCCCGGCGATCAGAAAGGCAAAGGCAAAGGCGCTCAACACGGCGCTGGCCAAGTCGAAACGATGCTCCGAGGGCGGTGTGCGCGGCAGCAGCCGCAGCGACATGACGAAAGTGACGAGCCCGATCGGCACATTGACTGCAAACAGCCAATGCCAGGAGGCGACGGACAGGATGGCCGCAGCGACGCTCGGTCCGGAGGCCGAGGAGACAGACACCGTAACAGCGGTCATCGCGATGCCGCGCCCCAATTGCCGTCGCGGATAGGTGAAGCGCACCAGCGCGGTGTTGACGCTCATCATCCCAGCGGCGCCCAGGCCTTGCAGGGCGCGCCCGATCGCGAGCATCGCCAGCGTATGTGACAGCGCGCTGACCAGCGCCGCAGCGGTAAATATCGCGAAGCCGATCGAATAGATGCGGCGATAGCCGAAGATGTCGCCGAGTGACGCGAGCGGCAACAACGAGATGACCACCGCCAGCTGATAGGCGTTGATGACCCAGATCGACTGCGCAGCGGTGGCGCCGATATCCCTGGCGATCGTCGGCAGTGCGATATTGGCGAGCGAGCTGTCGAGAACCGACACCACCATGCCGACGACGAGCGTCAGGATCGCCCAATATCGTTGCGGAAACGGAACCCCGTCCTCGGCCGTATTCATGACACCTTGGGCGCCCGCCGCCCTAACCGGCAAAGGGCGGCAGAGTTACCCGACCGTCAACGACGGCGCTAGCACTTATACGGGCGCCGGAGGTCAGCTGCGGCGACCACGTCTGGCTAGCGGCACGCTCTCAGGCCGTCACGGGAAGGGCACTTGCACCGCACCGTTGGCGATCCAATGCTGATTGGCCGGGATACGGATCAGGAAGGCCACGGCGGAGGTGCTGCAGGCATCCGTCGGCATGGTGAAAGAACCCTTAAAGGAAGCGTTTCCCTGAAGGTCCAGAGTGACCGCCGGAGTGTCGATGATCGCCTGTGAAGCCGTACCTGCATTGCAAACCAACGTACCCTCGACCTGGTTGATGGCCCCGGGGGTGCCGATCGTATTGCCGCCGGCAAGTACGAGTCCCTTTACGCTAAATACTACAAGGCTGTTCGTCAGGTTGACATAGGCCCGCCCGCCAAGCGTCGACCAAGGTTGGCCTCCACCGGTGATCCCCGCGACCATGTTTCCCGGCTGAATTATCCCGATGATCGTCTCCCAACTCACAGTGTTCTTACTACTGGTGCCGTCCGCTCTGCCCGTTGGTGCGAACATGGTAAGAAGCAACGCGCCGCCGATAACCGCTTTGCCGAGTGTTTTCATAGATCCTCTCCCTGATGGAATTTGTGAAAACGGCCGATAGTCTTTTTTAAGCTATATTAGCGGAAAGGCCGGGCCAAGTAGTAAACGCGCCGGGCGAATTTAATGCAAGGCGAGCCCGGTTTGGTTAATTCACGATTTCGGGTATCAGCAAAAACAGGTCGGTGTCGCCGGTTTCCTGCCCGGCCGCGGTTAGCATCGCGTGCGCCTGGCCGCGGTGATGGGTCTGATGGTTGAAGAAATGCGCCACGAGCAGACCCTTCGGCGCACGCATTTCGCGGTTCGCAGCGCCGCTGAACCAGACCATATCCTCGCCGAGCCAGGCATCGTCGACCTTGTGCGCCCATCGGGCGATATCTGCATCGGCCTTTTCACGAACCGCTGACAGCTCGGCGAAGTCGTCGATCATCTGCGCGCTCTGCTTGATCGGCGTATCGGGTTTCGGCCAATTGTCGAAGCGCGACATCCATTGCCGATCGCCCCACAGGATGTGGGTCAGGGTACCGTGGATCGAGCCCCAGAATGCGCCTCGCGGCGCCCGCCGCTCGGCCTCCGAAAGGCGTGCGGCGGCACCGTATAGGCGACGGTTCATCTCGGCGTTGTAAGCGGCCATGGTGCGGATGTAAGCAGGGGTGATCATCGCAAAGCCCTCGTGCTGATCGTGAAGTGGGTCACCGGCCCTTGAACGGCCCGGGCCGGCGCTTCTCGGCAAAAGCGCGCGCCGCCTCGTGAAAATCTTCGCTGAGATAGAGCTTTAGCGGCGCTGTCTGCATTGCGACCTCGCGCTCGAGCTGCTCCATATACCAGCGCCGGGTGCGTACCGTCGCGCGCACCGAGAGCGGCGGGTTCGCAGCCACGGCGGCCGCAAGTTCGCGCGCGGCTTCGAGGTACCGGCCCGGCGGGGCCACACGGTTGACGATGCCCGCCGCCAGCGCCTCCTCGGCGGTGAAGAAGCGTCCGGTCAGCGCCACCTCGCTGGCGAACGCGGCACCGCCGCGAAAATTCAGCAACGCCCAGTATTTCGAGCCACCGAGCCCGCGCGATGTCTCGGTCACCTGGAACTTGGTCCCGGCCTCGGCGACGATCAGGTCGCATTCCAGCACGATCCCAAGAGCGAGGCCCATCGCGTAGCCGTGCGGCGCGGCAATGACCGGCTTCCAGTTGACGGATCGGGTCAACAGATCGGCGGAATTGGCGCCCCAGCCCTGCGGCCCGCCATGCTGCAGGAACTCCTCGCGGCGGCGCAGCTGACGCTGATGCACATCGGCGCCACTCGAAAAGGCGCGGCCGGCCCCACAGATGATCGCAACCTGCGCTTCCGGATCGAGATCGAACCGGCGCAGCGCGTCCGCCAGATGCCGCACCAGATCGTCGCTGAAGGCGTTGAGCCGATCCGGCCGGTTCAACGTCAGGGTCGCGACCTGACCCGCGCATGTATATTCGACCAGGTTCTCGGCTGCGGTATCGGCCATTCTCTTGCTCCCTCCCAGGGGCGGTTCCGGCTCGCCGGATGCGATCTGATTGCGGCGGACGGCCTGCGCTGCCGAGATTGGTGCACGCTCGCGGTCAAGTCCAGCCTCGCAGGCGCGCATCGCGCCCTAGCGAGGATTGCAATTCGAACGGCGCCCCTTGTCGTTGGCGCGCGATCGGGGCAGTTTCGGCGGCCGTGCGCTTGGCGGTGCGGCAAAACGATGGAGGGGAGGATGCGCTCGACGTTTCTTACGGCAGCTGTTTTGGCTGGCGCCCTGATCGGCTCCGGGTGGATCCCGGTCTTCGGACAGACCCTGATCGTCGGCAACGACGAGAAAAATGGGGTCGACCGGAACTTCAAGCCGATAATCCGCGATCCCGGTCACGACACTCTGTCGGTGATCGACATCTCGAATCCGGGTGCGCCGCGCATCACGGCGACGATCCCGCTGATCAACTCTGTCGTCGGGCCGCCGACCAACCTCGCGATCGTGCCGCCGGGCGACATCGCCCTCGTCGCCAACTCGCTGATGCCGGTGATTCAGGGATGGGGCCATCGGCTGGAGCCCGACGATAAGGTCTTCATCGTCGATCTGAAGGCGAGCCCGCCAAAGGTGATCGGCACCGTGACGGTCGGCAAACAGCCTTCCGGCATGGCGGTCAGCCCCAACGGCGATCTGGCGCTGGTCGCCAATCGCGCCGACGGTACGATCTCGGTCCTTTCGATCCACGGGTCGGAGGTCCTGGTCGCCGATACCGTGTCTGTCGGCGCCGCCGCCGACCAGGTCTCGGCCGTCGCCATCACCCCGGACGGGAAGCACGCGCTCGCGGCCAAAGCGGCCGCCAACAAGGTGGCGCTGCTGGCCATCGACGGCGGCAAGGTTACCTACATTAAGCGCGACCTGCCGACCGGCATCTTTCCCTACAATGTCGCAGTGACCCCCGACGGCAAATTGGCGCTGACCGCCGATAATGGCGGGGGCGGGGGCTCCGACGGCAACATCGACACCGTCGGCGTCATCGATCTCGCGGCAAATCCGCCGCGGGTCATCGATCACGTGACGGTCGGCGATTCGCCCGAGGGATTGGCGATCAGCCCAAAGGGGAATCTCGCGGTCTCGATTCAGGCCGAAGGCTCCAACCAGCCAAAAACGGTGTTTTATCATCATGCGGGCGGCAGTGTCGCCGTCCTGGCGATCGACGGCAACAAGGTCACCAAAACCGGCTCGGTCACGGTCGGCGCGCTGCCCGAAGGCGCAGCCTTCAGCGCCGATGGCAGCTATCTCTATGTCGGCAACTTCATTGACGGCGATCTGTCGATACTAAAGGTCGACGGCAGCAACGTGACGGATACCGGGCATCGTCTGAAGCTGCCGGGCCATCCGGCTTCGATGCGCAGCGGCCCGCAATAAGCCGGCGCTAACCCAGCGCGAGCAGGCAGGCGCGGGCGGCGGCGTCCAGGATCGCGTCGGCATCGATGCCGTAGGCGCGGTAGAGATCGGGAATGTCGCCCGATTGGCCAAAGCGCTCGACCCCCAGCGGGACGATCGGGTTATGGGCGACGGCGCCGAGCCACGACAGGGTTGCCGGATGAAAATCGCCTACGGTGACCAGCACGGCGCCCGGCCGCAGCCGCGCCAATAGCTGCCCGGCCACGCTCGGCCCACCCCGCGCGCAGGCCGCCCGCCAGTCGCGGTGCAGACGATCGGGCGAGGTGATCGCGAGCAGTCCGGCGCCGGGAATGTCCTCGGCCACCTGCCGATGGGCGGCGAGCGCCTCGGGGGCGACGGCGCCGCAATAGGCGATCGCTAGCTCTGCTCCGGGCTCCGGCTCGGCGAGCCAATAGGCGCCGGCGACGATCGCTGCGGCGATGTCCGAGTCAACGCTCCGTTTCGGTTGTTCGACGGGTCGCGTCGACAGCCGGAAATAGACCGACTCGCCGCCCTCGCGCTGGATCTCGGCGAACGCCCAGCGCAACAGCACCGCGAGTTCGTCGGCAAAGGCCGGCTCGAAACTGGTAAGCCCCGGCTGGGCGATGCCGACCAGCGGTTCGCCGATCGATTGGTGCGCGCCGCCTTCGGGCGCCAGGGTGATCCCCGACGGCGTCGCCACCAAGATGAAGCGCGCATCCTGATAGCAGGCATAGTTCAGCGCATCGTGGCCGCGCTTGATGAACGGGTCGTAGAGTGTCCCGATCGGCAACAGCCGCGTGCCGAACAGCGGCGCCGAAAGGCCGAGGGCCGCCAATTGCAGGAACAAATTGCTCTCGGCGATGCCGAGTTCGATGTGCTGGCCCTGAGGTGACATTGCCCAGCGCTGCGCCGAGACAACCTTTTCCTCGCGAAAGGTGTCGGCCCGCTCGGCCCGGTCGAAGATCCCGCGGCGGTTGACCCACGGCCCGAGATTGGTCGAGACGGTGACATCGGGCGAGGTGGTGACGATCCGGCGTGCGAGCTCCGTGTCGCTCGCGGCGATGTCGCCGAGCAGCCGTCCAAAGGCCTCCTGAGTCGATTGCCGCTCGCCGCGCGGGACGGGCAGGCTCGCCGGCACCGGAACCGGCGCAGCCTCGTGCCAGCGCCGGTCGGAGGCGGCGAGCGGCAGTCCCTCGAGAAAGGTGGAAAGTCGGTCGGCGGGCAGGTCGAGGCCGGCGAACAAATCCCATTCAGCGCCCTCCTCCACCGTCATGCTGCGCTGGAAGGAGGCCATCTGGTCGAGGTTCATCAGCCCGGCATGGTTGTCCTTGTGGCCGGCGAACGGCAGCCCGTAGCCCTTGATCGTATAGGCGATAAAACAGGTCGGCCGGTCGTCGGCGATGGCATGGAAGGCATCGAGGACCGATGCCAAATCGTGGCCGCCGAGATTGGTCATCAGCCGCTGCAGCCCGGCATCGTCGTGATCGTCGAGGATGGCGCGGATCCCGGGATAGCGGTTGAGGTCGCGCTGAAGATGCTCGCGCCAGCCCTCGCCGCCCTTATAGACCAGCGCCGAGTAAAGCGAGTTCGGACAGGCGTCGATCCACTCGCGCAGTTGATGGCCGTCGGGGCGGGCAAAGGCGGCCTCCAGCAGCCGCCCGTACTTCAAGGTGACGACTCGCCAGCCCATCATCTCGAACATCGCGTCGATGCGGCCGAACAGCCGGTCGGAGACCACGGCGTCGAGGCTTTGGCGATTGTAATCGATAACCCACCACAGGTTGCGCACGTCGTGCTTCCAGCCTTCGAGCAACGCCTCGAAGATGTTGCCTTCGTCGAGTTCGGCATCGCCCGCGAGCGCGATCATCCGACCCGGCGGGTCGTCGGTCGGGACCAGTTCTTTCAATCGCAGATAGTCCTGCGCGATCGAGCTGAACAACGTCATGCCGACCCCGAGGCCGACGGAACCGGTCGAGAAATCGACGATATCGCCGTCCTTGGTCCGCGACGGATAGGATTGGGCGCCGCCATAGGCGCGGAACCGCTCCAATTTCTCACGCCTCTGATGGCCGAGCAGGTACTGGATCGCGTGAAACACCGGCGAGGCGTGCGGCTTGACCGCAACTCGGTCCTGCGGGCGCAGCACGTCGAAATAGAGCGCCGTCATCAGGGTTGCCACCGAGGCGCTCGATGCCTGATGCCCGCCGACTTTGAGCCCGTCCCGATTCGGGCGCAGATGGTTGGCGTTGTGGATCATCCAGGTCGACAGCCAAAGCACCTTGCGCTCGAGCGCCGTCAGGCAGGCAAGTTTATCCTCGGGCTCGGCATCCGGCTTTTGGTCGAGACCGCCTTCGAGGGCGCGCAGCATGATCAACTCCCGCTCAGCGCACTCATCCTAGCCGATCTCCGGCCGAAAATCTTCGGCTCCGGCCAAAGGCGGGATCAACCGCGTATTTGACCAAACTTGCCCGGATGCTTACATACGGTTGCGAGATGCCGGGTGCGAGCCGGCTAAGTTGGGAGCGTCGCGCGCATGGCCGAAAGCATAGAGAACGAGGAGCGCCAGATCGCTCTCACCGAAAACGCGGTTCGCCGCATTGCCTCGCTTAAGGTGCTGGAGCAGGCCCAAAATGCGTTTCTGAGGATCGCCGTTTCCGGCGGCGGCTGCTCCGGGTTCCAGTATGGGTTCAGTTTCGACGACCAGCGCAACGACGATGATGTGGTGTTCGAGCGCGACGGCGTCGCCGTCGTCGTCGACGACGTATCGCTCGGCTTGCTGAGCGGCGCCGAGATCGATTTCGTCGAAGATCTGATGGGCGCCTCGTTCCAGATCCGCAATCCTAATGCGGCCTCGTCCTGCGGCTGCGGCAATTCGTTTTCGATCGGCTGACCCTGGCGATCGATCGCGGCTGTGAAGATCGCGAGCTGGAACGTCAATTCGGTCAAGGCGCGGCTGCCGCACCTCCTTGCGTTTCTCCAAGACGCCCAGCCCGATATCGTCTGCCTGCAAGAGACCAAATGTCTCGTCGCCGACTTCCCGACTTTGGAGATCTCTTCGCTCGGCTACCATGTCGAGGCGATCGGCCAGCGCTCGTATAACGGGGTGGCCTTGTTATCGAAGCAGCCGCCCGAGGAGCTGGTCCGCGGACTGCCCGGCATGGAAGCGGACGAGCAGGCGCGCTATCTCGAGGGGAGTTTCGGCGCCGCCCGCGTCGCCGCGATCTATCTGCCCAACGGCAATCCGGTCGGAACCGACAAATTCACCTACAAGCTCGCTTGGATGGAGCAGCTGGTCGGCCATACGCGCGACCTGCTGAGCCGCGAAATTCCGTTCGTGCTCGCCGGCGACTATAACATCTGTCCGACCGACGACGATGTCTACGACCCGGTGGCGTTCCGCGACGACGCGTTGTGCCGGCTCGAAGCGCGCTCGCGTTTCCGTGCATTGATGAATCTCGGGCTGACCGACGCGTACCGGGTCTTTCACCGCGAGCCGCATCGCTACACCTTCTGGGACTATCAGGCCGGTCGCTGGAACCGCGACGAGGGCCTGCGCATCGACCATCTGCTGCTGTCGCCGCATGCCGCCGACCGGGTCGCCGCCTGTGACATCGACAAAAAGCCACGGGCCAAGGAGCGCGCCTCCGACCACACCCCGATCTGGTGCGAGCTGGCGATATGAGATTCTCTGGACCTTCAGCCGCCGTGCAGAAAACGCTCGGCCGCGGCGGCGAGCGTGTCCTGCCCTTCCCGGAACGGGGCCAAAGGGATGATCAGAAGCACGCGGTCGCCGGGTCCGAGCGCGCGAAAATCGCGCGCCAGGGAGAAGTTGCCCCGCCGCGATATTGCGAGCGCGATGGCGTTGCGCGGCGGCGGCGGCCGGAGATCCTCGCCGACCGTGTATTCGCCGATCGCAAACTCCTGACCGGCAAAGGCGACGCGGCCACGCGATCCCGCGAAACGCGACAGGCCGACAAAGACGGGGGTCGCCAGCGCCGACGCCGAGAACGTGGTCTCGAACTCGAAGTGGCGGGCGATCGACGCGGCAAAGCTCGCATCGGCGATCCGCAGCACGATCGGCATAGTCGGGTTGCGCGCCCGCGCCCCAAGCGCGATTTCGAGGTTCAGGGTATCGACATTGGTCAAGGCGACGAGGCCATGCGCGGTGCCGAGATTGCATAAATCGAGCGTCGCATCTCGGCTTGCATCGCCCGTCAGCAGATCGAAGCGCCGCTCGCGCGCACTTTCGACCAAAGAGGTATCGGGTGCGCTTTCGACGACGACCAACCGTTTGCCGAGACCGAGCAACAGGTCGATCACCTCGGAGCCGATGCTGCCGGCGCCGCAGACAATGATATGTCCGCGGCGATGGATCGGACGCAGGCCTTGCATCGTGACCCACTGCACCCGGGTCAGCAGCGAGGCGCCGAAGGCGATGAAAAGGCCGGTAAAGGTGATGCCGGACAGCATCAGCAGCATGGCGGCGACGACCTCAATCGGATCGTTCCGGTTGGGGGTCACATCCCCATATCCGGTCGTCGTCATCGTCGCGACCACGAAATAGGCGGCGTCCAGCCACCTGTCTCGGAAGACCGCGTGGAAATACCAGGAGCCGGCCAGGAACACGACGAGCGCCCCCGTGACGAGCCGGGCGAGGATCGGATTGAGGCGTGGCGGCTGATTCCGGCGGTGGCGCAACAGCGCGCGCAGATTGCGGCGGAGCGCGGGACGGGCCCGCCCTAGCGGGAGACGGGGGGAAGTGCCTTCCAGCTCGGCAACATCGCCATAGATGACGAGGTCAGCCTGCGCCGCCAGGACGGTATCGCGCGCGAACTCGGTCTTGCCGTCGACCGCAATGATCCGCGCACCGAGGGCCTGCTCCGCCGCAAGGACGGTATCGCCGGCCACGCCACAGCGCTCGGCGACGCGCGCAGCAAAGGCGGTCAGTGGGCCGTCGGGCTCGGGAAATTGCAGCCCGCGGAAAGCGGAGGGGTCGACCGCCGCCGCTGCGTAGGTTGTCGCCGAGTCCCAGGCGAGCGACAGGACCGAGCAATTCGGCAGATTTTGCTCGATTTTGCGCGAGAGAGTCCGGTTGAACTGCCGCAAAACGACGCGAATCCGCGGATTGGCGTCGCGCGCCAGCAGCGCCGCGTGCAGATTGAGCTGGTCGTCGGGCGACAGCGCGAGGATCGTGACCGCCCGCTCGACGCCGGCCAAAGCGAGTCCCTCGCCGCTATCCGGGCGCCCCGCGATGAAGACGGCGCCCACCCCCTCCACCGCGCGGGCAAAGTCGGAGCCTCTGGCCCACAGCACGACAATCCGGTGACCCTGCAGCGCGCAAAGCTCTTGTGCTGTGCCAAGCGCTAGCGCGTCGCCGCCGACGACGATCAATACCGGATCGTCGGGGCTCGCCACGGCGAGCTCCCTCAACCCTTCGGGATGTCAGGATCGGGCGGATAGGCGTGCCGGACCCCGGTTCCGTCCTCTACGATCCACCCGCCGGAAGCAGGATCAGGGGCGGCCGCGCTCGCGACGAGCGGCACCTTGCCGTAGCCTCCTGGAATGTCGAGCACATAGGTCGGCTGGCACAGCCCGGAAGCGCGGGTGCGCAACGAGCGCACGAGACGCTGTCCCTCGGCGATCCCCGTGCGGAAATGCGCGGTGCCGCGGGCGAGATCGGCATGGTGCAGGTAATACGGCTTTACCCGCATTGCCACGAGCCCTGCGAAACAAGGCTTCGAGCACTGCGGCATCGTCGTTAACGCCGCGCAGCAGCACGGTTTGCCCCAGGACCGGGATCCCGGCGCGGACCAGCCGGCTGACGGCCGCCTTCGCCGCCGCGGTCAGTTCGCGCGGATGATTCGCGTGGACCACGACATAAACCGCCTTTTCCGCTGTGAGCGCCGCGACGAGAGCCGCAGTCACCCGACCGGGATCGACCACCGGGACCCTGGTGTGAAACCGGATCACGCCGAGATGCGGGATCGCGTCGAGCACCCGCACGATGGCGGCGAGGCGGCGAGGCGCCAGCACGAATGGGTCGCCGCCGGTGACGATGACCTCCCAGATTTCCGGCCGCTCGCGGATATAGGCGTAGGCTCGTTGAAGCACCGCCGGCTCCAGCATCGCCGGCTTCTTGCCGACCATCTCGCGGCGAAAGCAGAAGCGACAATAGACCGGACACAGCAAGGTCGGCTTCAGCAACACCCGGTCGCGATGGCGATGCACGATGCCCGGAACCGGCGACCAGCGCTGGTCGCCGATCGGGTCGGCCAATTCCTCTTCGGCGACGGCAAGTTCCGCCGCGATCGGCACGAACTGCGCCGCGATCGGATCGTGGTCGTCATCGGGATCGATCAGCGCCGCCATGTCCTCGGTCACGGCAACCGCGAATTCCTGCGCCACCCGCCGGATCTCGTCGAGCCGTAGAGGTTCGACAAGACCGGCTGCAGCAATGTCTTCCTCACGGAGCGTCAAAGGCGGTTCTCGATGAGCGGCAATGAACAGGGCTGGCGCGAGATTGCCTCGCTTCGCTCGCGAAGCCGCGAGGCGACGAAGCAATTTCGTGGACGGCTTCGGCGGCTTTCCGTGAACGCCAATGCCACCGCACGACACGCATAGGTGTTCCCGTATGAATGCTCCCTGATACTGCCGAAAGGATCAAACCGCCGCCAGCCGGTCGTAGGCGGCACGCAACCGGTCTCGGTCACGGGCCGCGTCGGCCTCGCGCTCACGCTGCTCTTCCACCACCTCGGGCTTTGCCTTGGCGAGAAACTGCGGGTTACCGAGCTTGGCGGCGAATTTTGCGATCTCGCCATCCAGTTTGCCGATCTCCTTGGCAAGCCGGGCCCGTTCCCGAGCGAGGTCGACGACCTCTCCGAGCGGCAGGATCATCGTCGCACCTTCGACCACGATCTGTATCGCCCCGACGGGAACGATCCCCGCGGGCTCGATCCGGTCGACCCGCGCAAGACGGATGAAATGCTCGCGGTGGCGTTCGAGCCGTTCGGCCGCCGCTGGCTCGGCATCCTTGACCAGCAGCGGCACACGCGAAGCAGGCGGCACGTTCATTTCCGCGCGCACGGCACGGATTGCCGAGATCGCCGCGACCACCCACTCCATCTCGCTCGCCGCAGCGCGATCGATCGCATCCAGCGGGAAATCGGGCCAGGGAGCAGAGATCAGCAAGCCCGCGCCGGCGAAATATTGCCACAACTCCTCGGTGATGAACGGCATGACCGGGTGCAGCAGGCGCAGGATATGGGCCAGCACCCAGGCCGTCATCGCCTGCGTCTCGCTGCGTGCTTGAACATCGTCGGCTTGCAGGATCGGCTTGGTAAACTCGATGTACCAATCGCAAAAGGTGCCCCACACGAAATGGTAGAGCCGTGCCGCTGCCTCATCGAAACGATAAGCGTCGAGCGAGGCAGTCACCGCAGCGGCGCAATCGGCCGCCGCCGCCGCGATCCAGCGGTTGACAGTCAGCCTGGACTGCGCCGGGGAAAAGCCGTCGGCGGGCACGCAGCCGTTGATCTGCGCATAGCGCGCCGCGTTCCACAGCTTGGTCGCGAAATTGCGGTAGCCTTCGACCCGGCTCTCGGCGAGCTTGATGTCGCGGCCAGGCGCGGCCAGCGCCGCCAACGTGAAGCGCAGCGCGTCGCAGCCGTAACGGTCGATCAATTCGAGCGGGTCGATGATGTTGCCGCGCGATTTCGACATCTTCTGGCCGCGTTCGTCGCGCACCAGGGCATGGATGTAGACGGTGCGGAACGGCACTTCGCCCATGAAGTGCAGCCCCATCATCATCATCCGGGCGACCCAGAAAAAGATTATGTCGAAGCCGGTGACCAGGACGTCGCCCGGATAATAACGGGCAAGCTCGCGTGTCTCCTCGGGCCAGCCGAGCGTCGAAAACGGCCATAGCGCTGACGAAAACCAGGTGTCGAGCACGTCGTCATCGCGGCGCAATTCGACCGCGTGGCCATAATTCGCCTCGGCCTCAGCGACCGCTTCCGCCTCGCTCTCGGCAACAAAGATCGTGCCGTCCGGGCCGTACCAGGCCGGGATCTGGTGGCCCCACCACAGCTGCCGAGAAATGCACCAGGGCTGGATGTTGCGCATCCACTCGAAGAATGTGTTCTCCCATTGACACGGGACGAAGCGGGTGCGCCCGTCTTCGACTGCAGCGATCGCTGGGCCGGCCAGCACGCGCGCGTCGCAAAACCATTGATCGGTCAGCCACGGCTCGATGACCACACCCGAGCGGTCATGATGCGGCACCATCAGGGTATGGTCTTCGACCTTTTCCAGGAGCCCGGCGGCATCGAGGTCGGCAACCACTTTCTCGCGTGCCGCGAAGCGGTCGAGACCGCGATACCGCTCCGGCACCGTGTCATTGAGCCGAGCGTCCGCGTCGAAGATGTTGAGCTCAGCCAGCCCGTGCCGCCGGCCGACCTCGAAATCGTTGAAGTCGTGCGCTGGCGTGATCTTGACCGCACCGCTGCCGGTTTCGGGATCGGCGTACTCGTCGGCGATGATCGGGATCAGCCGGCCGGCGAGCGGCAGGCGGACGGATTTGCCGACCAGATCGGCGAACCTGGCATCCTCCGGATGCACCGCGACCCCGTTGTCGCCGAGCATCGTCTCGGGCCGGGTCGTTGCGACCACGATATAACGACCAGGCTCACCCTCGATCGGGTAGCGGATGTGCCACAGCGAGCCGTTGGTCTCGCGGTTTTCAACCTCGAGATCGGAGATCACGGTGTGCATCTCGGGATCCCAATTGACGAGCCGCTTGTCGCGGTAGACCAGCCCCTCGCGAAAAAGCGCGACAAAAACCCGACGAACCGCCGCGGCCAGGCCCGGATCCATCGTAAAGCGCTCGCGCCGCCAGTCGGGCGAGGCGCCAAGACGCCGCAGCTGGCGGGTGATAGTGCCGCCCGACTGCTCCTTCCACTCCCAGACTCGGGCGACGAACCGCTCACGACCGAGATCGCGCTTCGATCCGCCTTCCTCGGCGATCTGGCCGGCGACAACGATTTCGGTGGCGATGCCGGCGTGATCGGTGCCGGGCTGCCACAGCACGTCGCGACCGCGCATGCGCTGATAGCGGACCAGCACGTCCTGCAACGTAAAGGTCAAGGCATGCCCCATATGCAGGCTCCCGGTCACGTTCGGGGGCGGCATCATGATCGTATAGGGCGCTTTGTTGCTGTCGGGGTCGGCGGCAAACGCGCCCGACGCTTCCCATTGCTCGTAGCAGCGCCGCTCCACGTCAGCAGGCTCGAAAGTTTTGTCCAGCATTGCTGAACCGTCCTCGATTGAGCAGTTGGAGACCACGCGCCGAAGCACAGCTAGCGAGGCGGCGACGCGCGATGATTGGCTGGGGCGGCCGATTTGCCCCCGCTTCAGCGCAGACCAGCCTCGCCGACGACGCGCGCGATCTCCTCACGGACCAAGCGCTCGACAACGCCCGGGAGATGGTCGTCGAGCCAAGCCTGCAGCAGGGGTCGCAAGGTGTCGCAAACGATTTCCTCTAGGGTGCGGTCGGCAGCACCGATCGTCAGATCTCCCTCGGTCCGCCGCTCCCGCGGCGCCGCGCCGAGCCGGGCAAAGGCGGTGGCGGCTGCCCCCGATGTCGCCGACAAAAGGATGCGTTCGCGCGGACGATCCGATTTCGAATCGGATACGGGGTCCGTGTGCGGAGGGTCCGGTTCGATTCGCTCCCACCAGGAGGCGGCGGGCGAGGGTTCTATGCCTGCTCCAGCCACAGACGCCGGCGCGGCGACCGGCGCCAAATGCCGCACCGAGCCATCCGCTTCGATCGCCTCAGTCAGTTCGAGGATTTCGCCGCTCTCGCCCCGCACCGGCCGTATCGCCTCTGTCGATCGATTATCTTCGGCGATGAGGCGGCCAATCGAAGCGATTATATCCTCCATCGAGGGTTCGGCCGCTGGGTGGCCGGGAGTCACGGCATTTGGCTTGGGCTCGGCAACGGACATAAGGACGACCGGCGAACTTTAGGGATGGGCCAAATTAGACGTTGCCCGTCGAACTTTCCAGGCCCGTCGAATTTTCCAGCGGAACCGGCCAAGTCACTCCTTCAAGCTGTCACTCTTTCAGACCGCCGCCGAAGCCGATCCATTTGTTTTTCACCTCCTTGTAGTGCCGCTCCATGTCGTAGAGCTGTACCGGAAGATGGAGCTCGGGGGCGATCAGCCGACCGATTGACGCGGCGAGATTGAACTCCGCCAAAGCTGCATCGTGTTCGGCGACGATCAGCTGCTGCTGGGTTGTCAGCAACTGCTGGTTTTGAATCAAGACGTCTAGCGTGGTGGCGGTGCCGACCAGCGCCTCCTGTTGAATCCCTTCGAGCGCGATCTGCGCGGCACGCACCGCCGCCGCGAACGAGGCGATGCTGGCCCGCGCCGCCTTTAAGGTTTCCCAGGCATCGGTCGCGGTCTGCACCGACGCGCGGCGCGCGTCGTCGACTTGGCTGCGCCGCTGACCGACCGTCTGCTGAGCCTGACGCGTCTGCGAATAGATCGCACCGCCTTCATAAAGCGGCATCGTCATTTGCGCGGTAATCGAGGCTTCTTGTTCCAGAGAACCGTTCAACGTGATCGAAGGAGCAAATGAGCGGAGTAGACCGCCGACGAGCGAAATCTGCGGCAGCAATTGGCCGCGCTACGACATCGATGTTGTCGCGCGCGGCCAGTTCGGCGAAGTTGGCCGAGATCACATTGAAATTAGCCGTGGCGGCAAGGGTGAGCGCCTCTTCACGTGTAACAGGAAGTGTCGGGCGCTCCCGCGGCAGCAGCAGCCTGCCGGGTGCATAGCCGACGACGCGCACATATTCGGCCTGACTTTCCCGCAATGTCCCTTCTGCGGCAGTCAGGGTGCCGATGGCTTGCGCGAGCGACGATTCGGCCTGCGCCACATCGGTGCGGGTCACCTCGCCGACCCGAAAGCGGTCTTGCGTCGCTTCGAGCTGTTTGCGCAACACCGCGACGTTGTTTCGGTTGACCTCGACCAGAGCCTGGTCGCGAACCACGTCGAGATAGGCCTGGGCGACCGCTTGAAACACCGAGGTCTCGACCGCGAGGGTCTGCGCCCGGGTCGACTGCACCGTGTTGATCGCTTGCCGGGTCTGGGCCACGGTCCGACCGCCGGAATAGACGGGCTGGGTCACCTGGAGATTAAGGCTGTTCTGATAGAAGGTCGAAAAGGCGGTGATCCGCGGTGCCGGCGGGCTCCCTGTTGCAAAACTGCTTCGCGCGCCTCCCAACTGCCCGGTAAAGTTGACCGTCGGGCGCCAGCCCGACAGCGCTTGCGGCACCTGCTCGTCGGTCGCCCGCAATAGGGCGCGTTGCGCCAGCAGCTGCGGGTTGGTGTTGTAGGCTTCGGCTAGCGCCTGGGTCAGCGTCTGCGCCTGGGCCGGCGCCGCGGCCACCAAAATCAGCCCGGCGACCCCGGCAAATCCCGCCAGGTTGCGCCGACCGGGGAGCCGTGAACCGCGCCGGCGGCGTCTATCCGCTCGGTCCGTCTGGGGAATTTGCTGGGCTCCGGACATTCGAGGCTCGAAGGCTGTGAGACCGCTTCTCAACTCTAAAATACAAAGGTCGGCTTGGGGTGGAAACCGGGCAACAGCGGGGTTGCAGCATCAAACATAACGCGTCGCGCTATAGCGCCGCCAGTTTTTGTCGCCAGGGTGGCGCGACCGATCCCGCCCGCCGCTTTGACCACGGCGACGAGCCGTCCGTCTTCCGCTAGCTGCGCTACGATCTCGTCTCGGCACCTCGGCGACAGCGCCGCCGAACATAATCACGTCATAGGGTGCGCGCTGCCGGTGGCCCGAGGCCAACGGCCCCTCGACCACGCTGACAGCGGCGATACCGTGATCGACGAGAGCAGCCCTGGCGCGCCTGGCGAGCTGCGGATCTTCCTCCAGTGCGACGACGGCGCGGGCCAGCCGGGCGAGAACGGCCGCCTCGTATCCTGCTCCGGCGCCGACCACCAGCGCGATGTCGCCACGCTCGACGGAAGCCGCCTGCAACAGTCGGGCAGCCACCATCGGTTCCATCAGATAGCGTCCGCCGCCGAGCGGCAGATCATCGTCGACATAGGCGACGGGCTGCAGCTGTTCGGGCACGAACAGCTCGCGCCGGATCGCCGCCATGGCGGCGAGCAGCCGATCATCGGTGACCTTGTTGGTTCGGATCTGGCTCTCGATCATGTGCCCGCGAGCCGCGTCGAATACCGTCATCCTGTTCCCGGTGGCGAATGAACCGCCGCGTTATAGCGGTGGGGTAGAGCGAGCACAATCGGCAGAACGCGCCGTTTCAGCCCGGCAGCCGCTCGACCGGTTGCCCGTCCGCGAGGCGGGCGAGAAGCTGCCGCGCGGTCATCCCGAGGACCGGGTGGCGCCAACCGGGTGCGATTTCGGCCAATGGCTCGAGCACGAAGCGGCGCTGATGCAGGCGCGGGTGCGGCAAGATCAGCGCCTCCGTTTCGACCTGCTCGCCCTGGTGATCGAGCAGATCGAGGTCGACGACGCGCGCCGCATTGCGCACGCCGCGAACCCGGCCGAATTGGTTCTCGATTGCCTGCATCAGCGCCAGCAGGCCGACAGCGTCGAGTCCGGTCTCCACCGCGGCGACGGCATTGACGAACCACGGCTGGTCCGAGGGGGGCACCGGCTCGCTGCGGTACCAGGCAGAGCGCGCCGTGATCGTCACCCCCTCCTCCGCCAGCGCCGTCAAGGGCGGCACTCAGTGTCTCCCGCGGCGGACCCCAGTGTGGGCTGTCGAGATTGCCGCCGATGCCGATCAGCGTAAGGCGCGACAAACGGAAACGGTCTAGCGCACGACGGCGCGGGCGATCGTCTCCCATTCCTCCTTCAGCGGCGCGGTCGACACCTCCCGGCCGGCGCGGCCGTACCAGCCGCCGGCGTTGCGTAGATCGCCTTCGACGCGGTGAAGATAGGCATGCGCCCACGCCCCCTCGGCGTCGCCTTGCTGCTGCGCGCATTTGTGGGCTTCGTGCCAATCGCCTTTGGCCTCCCACCACAGCGCCTGCGCCGCCATGCTCAATCCTTCCGGCGGCTCGTCTTTGGCGAGCGAGCCTCGGTAAGTCTCGAAATCCATCCCGCTTCCTCCTCGTGAAGGCAATGCATCAGCATACAGCAAGGGCCCGATCAAGCGAGCAAGCGGTCGAGCCGGTCGCGCAGCCGATACCAGCCGCCGAGCGCCGGCAGAAACCACGGATTACCGGAATAGAGCGGGTGATCGGGAAAATCGTGCGTGTCGAAGCTGCAGGCATAGTTTGCGGCGCGGGCGATCTTGCGCGCCGTCTGCCAGCCCAGATAGGTCATCATCGCGACCCCGCTGCCGTTGCAGCCAAGGCAATAATGCAGCTCGCCGCTCTGACCCATATGCGGCAATGCGTCGAGGGTGAACGCGGTGTTGCCGGTCCAGGCATGGGTGACTTTGACCCCCCGCAACTGCGGGAAGCGCGCGGCCATATAGTGATGCAGGATCGGCGCGCTGACCGCGGCGTCGACCTGGGTAAACCGGGCCCGACCGCCAAAGATCATCCGCCGGCCATCGGGCGACATCCGGTAATAGCACAGCACCCGTCTGGTGTCCGATAAGGTGCGTCCCTTGGGGATCAGCGAGCCGGCGAGATCCGGCGGTAATTCCTCGGTGGCGATGATATGGCTGGCGATCGGGACGACGCGGCGTTTGAGCGCCGGGGTCAGATCGCCGGTGTAACCGTTGGTGGCAATGACGACATCGCCGGCCGAAACGTCGCCCCGGCTGGTTTCGACCCGCCACCCGTTACCGGTCCGAACGATGCGGCCGACCGCGGCATTTGCGCAGACCGCGACGGCACGCCGGCGGCAGGCGTCGAGCAGCCCCTTGTAATAAAGCGCCGGATGCAATTTGCCCGAGCGCTCGACGACCATGCCGCCGTGATGATAGCCGCTGTCAATTTCTTCTCGCTGGCGCTCGCGGGGCACCATATAGGCGCCGGACTGCGCCGCCTCGTTGAGCAGGGCCAGCCGCCGGGTCTGGGCGCGAAAATGATGCGTCGTCCAGGCCCCGACAAAGCGGCCGCGCTTTTCCCAATAACAGTCGATCTGCTCTTCGCCGATCAGGCGGTCGATCAGGGCGAAGGCGTCGGCGGCGTCGGATAGAATATTCTGCGCCCGCTCGCCCTCTATGCCGATTGCCCGGCCGGTGAAGCTCTTGCCGAGATTGACGCCGCCGCTGACTGCCCCGCCATTGCGGGTGCTGGCGCCAAAGCCGAGCTCGTTCGCTTCGAGCACGACGGCATCCATGCCGTGCTTGGCCAATTCCAGCGCGGTCGACAGCCCGGCATAACCGCCGCCGACGATCGCCACCCGCGCCTCTCGCGGCACCTCGATAAGCTCGTTCGCAACCGGACGATAGGCTTCCCACCAATAGGGTTCGGGCGTGAAATCCCGGTGCAGGATGTCGGGATTGGGCATCAACATCAGCCTATCACGTCGCCGATTCTGCCGCGAGATCACGGTTACCGGATCTCAACATATCTGATCTCAACTGAGATCTTCTGATTTCTGATCAAAGCGAGATCAAGATGGTGCCGAGACCATATCAGGCGATAACCCCTGACGGGGGTACCGCGAGACCCGGGTTGTTAGCCTGCTTCAGCGGCCTGCGTGGAACACCGATAATTCGCAGCCTGTGGGTACTGGCCGCGGTCTACCTATTTTCGATCAGTGCTCATCAGGTCATAGCGGGCGATATCGGATATTCTGCGATAATACATTTGACCGGTTCAAACTTAAATCCGGACGCCCATTTGGTTTTATTGTGCGATGCGGGCGGTTTTGCCGGACCTAAATTCATGAACGAGAGAACGGGCTCAATTTTTCCGATCACCGACCCGGGGCAGAGGGCGATCGCCGAGAAAGCTTGCGGGCCGGAACTGCAATCGGCGCCGGCCAGCGATGTCAGCATCGTCAACGACACCGGCAGAACGATTTATGTCGGATTTGCGCCGCAGGCCGGTTCCGGGATTACCTGGGGAGCGGGCTGCGGTAAGACTGCTACCAACTCCACGGTCGTCGTCGCCAAAGACACTGCCTGCGCGGCGAAAGTCCTCAGTTCCGACGCCAACCCCGGTTCGCGGTTTTGCGCCGCAACCTCGCTGGGTTCCACGGGAAGTCTTAATTGCTGGGAAGCACAGTCGCACCTCCCGCACAACACGATCATCGAACCTAACTTTATTCAAAATTGCACCTTCGGAAAGAAGACATATCCCAGCTGCATTTTTTATGATGTGAGTGTAATTCCGGCAAATTGCACGGACGATCTGTTCGACGCCGCCCACAACTACTGCAAGGGCACGGGCGGCGCCTCGTACAATCTGCCAGTAAAGGTTTCGTGTCCGGCGGAACCGACCTTCACCTGCCGGGGTCCGGTAGCGACAACCGGCATCTATGCCGCGGCGGGCTATCCGTCGGTGTGCGGTACCCCGAGCGCATCCTGCATCGGCAATACCCAGAGCTGCGTGAATGGTTATTTTTCTCCGACCAACAACAATCCGAGCCATCAACCCGGCGCTTATTGCTTCGGGGCTTTGACCATGACCTTTCTGCCAGGACAATAGCCGGAAAGCGCATAACGGCCGATGCTGCGCCTCGCTCGCCTGTAGTCGTTCCAAGTCCAGCCATGCGGGACGCGGCGGCAAGGGCTGTTAATGTGGCATGACGAACCTGTTCCATAGGCTCTAAGATGACGAGTTGTCCGGGCGAACCAGGAGCAAGAAGCCATGCCGACGCCAGCCGCACCGCAGTCAAACGGCCGTCAACAAGCGGATGGACTTTATCGGGAACTCGAGGAACGGCTCCTGGCCCGCGATCAGGTCGGCGGCAGCCGTGTCTATTACGAACTCGTCCAACGCGGTCGGCCGTTGCCGGAAATCATGGCCCAGGCGGTGCGAATCCATGCTCCCTATACGCACGTGCCATACCATCAGCGCATCGACGACGGCTTCCCCAACTTCGTCAACAACGACCATTGCCTGCTCTCGGCGCGCGCCGCGATCAATCTTCAGCAGATGCTGCCGGAGAAGCTGGCCGCGCTGCCATTGGCGCAGACCATCGGGTACATCCCGTCGGGACTCGATATCTGGAACCAGAAGATCCTCAAGGCGCCTGGCCATTATGCGACGCGCGGCTACAAGATGCCGAATACCGAGCCGCCAAAGCCGGTCGTCTATTGGCCGGACCAGGAGCCGCTGCGCGAATCCGGCCCACTTAACGAGCGCCTCAATAACTGGCTGACCCTGGTCGAGCGCGGCCAGGTCATCGATGCCTACCGCATCTTCCTGGGCCTGATGGAGGAGACGGAGCACCGCAAGGAGGTGCTGGCTCAACTCGTATTCGCCGGGCTGATCGATGTTCAGGACCGCATGCTCTACAACCGCTCCTATACGACCGGGCACAAGGCCTATCGCGCCCGTTCGGTGGTCGAGATCGGCAACGCGGTCGGCTGGGACAACGCCCACGACGTGCTCTATGCGGGCGCGCTCGACATTGCCGTCGGGCCGCGCTGGCATTCGGTCTACGAGATGGCGTGCAACATCGTCACGATGTTCATCGAGGGCGTCGAAGTCCACGCCGTCCCGCAAGGCGGCACGACCGAGCGCGAGCGTTCGCTGCTGACCAATACCGGCGATTTGACCGCGGGCGAAACCGACGAACTCGTCGACGCGCTGATCCGTCAGCACGAGCCCGCTTATATCGAAAAGATCAGCAGCTTGTTGCTTGCCGGCACTTCGCCGCGGCGCATCGTCGATGCGATCCAGCTGGCGGCAGGACAGGTCGTGCTCGAGACCGACGGCCCGAACGCGTTCTCGATGCCGCAGCACACTTACGAGTATTGCAATACCCTTGGCTGGTTCTACGACAATTTCGAGCACCCGCAGCGATTGAAGTTGCTCTATGTCGCCGGCTCGATGGTCAATCAGGCGGCCTGGAACCAGAAGCACATGGGCTGGGTCAAATCGGAACCGGTCAACGCGCCGGCCGGCGCCGACCGCCTGACCGGAGCCCAAATCATCGGGCGTCTCGAAGACGCGATGACGGCGTTCGACCCCGCTCAGTCGGTGGCTTGGACAAAGGCGTATCTCGACAACGGCGAGGATCATTCGCCGCTGGTGCAGCGGCTGGCCCTGATGGCAACGCGTTTCGGCAACGACCCGCATAATCAGGAAATCCCGCAATGCCTGTTGCAGGATTACGGCAAAAACCAATGCGCGGACCGCGCGCGGCTGTTGCTCGCCTGCGCGCACATTTCCGCCGGTCACCGCAAATATGGCGACACCTTCGAAGCCAGCCGCCGCTTCGGCGAGGCGATGGGTCTCGCCGAACTGCACTGAGAACCCGCCGGCGCAGGCGGCCCCGTGCTCGGGGAGTGCTGGGCGAGAAGATTTCGGGGAGCCTCTGCCGTGACTGCGGCTGAACCTTTCCGGGCACAATTTGCGACACCAAAGAAGGGCAAAGCCGTGGAACTGCGCCGCGGCTGGACCACTGGCGCCTGCGCCACGGCCGCCACCAAGGCCGCCTTTATCGGCTGGATAACGGGTGAGTTTCCGGACCCGATCGAGATTCTGTTGCCGCGCGGCGCACGGGTCGGCTTTGCGCTGGCCTGCTCCGACCGGACCGCCGATGGCGCCCGCGCCGGGGTGGTCAAGGATGCCGGCGACGACCCGGACGTTACCAATGGGCTGCTGATCGTGTCGACGGTCCGCCCCGGTCCGGCCGGCGGCGGCATCGTCTTTCGCGCCGGGCCTGGCGTCGGGACGGTCACACGGGCCGGACTGCCGATCCCGCCGGGCGAACCCGCGATCAACCCGGCGCCGCGTAAAACGATCCGCGACGCCGTCACCGAAGTTGCCTCGTCACTGGGCAGCGCAACCGACATTGAGGTCGAGATCTCGATCCCCGGCGGCGAGGCGGTCGCGCGCAAAACCCTCAACCCGCGGCTCGGCATCGTCGGCGGGTTGTCGATCCTCGGCACCACCGGGATCGTCGTGCCCTATTCCTGTTCCGCTTGGATCCACAGCATCTATCGGGGGATCGACGTGGCGCGCGCCGCCGGGCTCGCGCATGTCGCGGGGTCGACCGGCGCGACTTCTGAGGCGGCGGTCCAGGCATTGCACGGACTGCCGGAGCACGCGCTGATCGATATGGGCGACTTCGCCGGCGGCATGCTGAAATACCTGCGCCGCCATCCCCTGCCCCGCGTCACCGTGGCCGGGGGCATCGCCAAGATCGCGAAGTTGGGCCAGGGTCTGCTCGATCTTCATTCCCGCGCCGGGGCAATCGATTTCGATTGGCTGGCTCGGCGCTTGGCCGAGACGGGCGGCGACGCCGAGACCGTGGGCGCCGCGCGCGCCGCTAGTACCGCGCTCGAAATCTATCAGATGGCTGAAGCGATCGGTTTGCCTTTGGCCGCGGTGGTTGCCGAGCATGCCTGGCGCACGGCCGCTCAGGTGCTGGCCGGAGCCGCGACCGAGCTGGAGATCGCAATATTCGACCGTCAGGGCCGCCTCGCCGGACGAACCCCTTTCCGTTCGGTCGGTTGAGCGGTCTGCGGTGAGACCGAAGGGCGGAAGCGGCGCCGGTAATCCGGGGAATAGAGCGCGCTGTCGCGAAAGCCACCCGGGTCGAGCGCCCTTCCGACAAGGATAACCGCCGTCCGTTCCAATGCCTCGGCGCGTACGAGAGTAGCGATCTCGCCGAGCGGGCTCTCGATGATGCGCTGATCCGGGCACGAGGCGCGCCACACCACCGCGACCGGGCAGTCGACGCCGTATGCCGGCAGTAGCTCGTCGACAACCTTCTCGATCGCATGAACTGAGAGGTGGATCGCGAGCGTCGCCCGCGTCGCCGCGAACATCGACAGGCCTTCGGTTGACGGCATCGCCGAGGCGCGGCCGGAGGTCCGGGTCAGCACCACAGACTGCGCCACTTCCGGGACGGTCAATTCCCGGCGCAACGCCGCTGCCGCCGCCGCGAAAGCCGGCACCCCGGGGGTCACGGTATAGGGGATGCCGAGGCCATCCAGCCGGCGGATCTGTTCGCCGAGCGCGCTCCAGATCGACAGATCGCCCGAATGCAGGCGGGCGACATCCTCGCCCTGCGATTTGGCGCGCAGGAACTCGGCGGTAATGCCGTCGAGATCGAGCGGCGCGGTGTCGATCCGGCGGGCACCCGGCGGGCACCATTCGAGGATCTCGGGCGGGACCAGCGAGCCGGCATAGAGACAGACCGGGCAGCGCTCGATCAGGTCGCGGCCGCGCACCGTGATTAGGTCGGGCGCGCCGGGGCCGGCGCCGATGAAGTGGACGGTCATGCCGGATTGCGCCTCACGACTTTGTCGCCGCCCATTGGGTAATCGGCAGCGCCGCGCGCCAGCCATGCAACCCGCCGAGCGGCTCGGCGCGAGCAATCGCGATGCGCCGCAAGGCGCCGCCGTGGCGCGCGAACAGATCGGCCAACAGCTTCTCGGTCTCAAGCGTCACGGCATTGACGACCATACGCCCGCCGGGTTCCAGCGCGGTCCAGGCCGTCTCGAACACCGCCGGGTCCGAGGCGCCGCCACCGATAAAGACCGCGTCCGGCGGAGGCAACGCGGCAAGCGCCTCGGGTGCTCGTCCGACGATCACCTCCAGCGCATCGACGCCGAGCTCCGCGGCATTGCGCCGGATACGCGCGGCGCGCTCCGAGTGTTGCTCGGCGGCGATGCAGCGATTGCGGCGATGGCGCAGGCACCATTCGATGCCAATCGAACCCGACCCGGCGCCGATATCCCACAGCAATTGACCCGCCCGCGGCGCGAGCGCGGCGAGGCTGACCGCGCGGATCTCCGCTTTGGTCAGCTGACCGTCATTCTCGAACCAGGTATCGTCGAGACCGGGTGCGAGGGTCACCACCCGCGCCGCGCGCGCACCCGCGACTTCGATCGCCACGGTGTTCAACGGGTCGATCTCGGCGAGACCGAAATCCGCAGCGCGCGTTCGACGGACGCGCTCGCGCGGTCCGCCCATCGCCTCGAGCACCGTCATCGTCGACTTGCCGAAACCGCGTGCGGTCAGCAGCCCAGCCAGCCGGCCCGGCGTCGTGCCGTCCCAGCTGAGGGCGAGAATGCGCGTCTGCGGCTGCAAATATGGGATGAGCCGCTCCAACGCCCGCCCATGCAGGCTCAGGCACTCGCAATCGGGCAACGACCAGCCGAGCCGTGCCGCGGCGAGGCTGAAAGCGGATGGCAGCGGATAGCAGACGATCTCTTCGGCGGGCACCAGCCGGGCCAGCTCTGCGCCGACGCCGTAGTGAAAAGGGTCGCCGGTCGCCAGCACGCAGGTCGGCCGCCCGCGCCGCTCCAGGATCATCGCATACGCGTCGGAAAGCGGCGTCGGCCAAGCGAGCGTACGCGCCGCAATCGGCTGGACGAGTTGCAAATGCCGCGCTCCGCCAACCACAAACTCGGCCGCGTCGAGGACCTTTAGGGCTGCATTCGACAAGCCCTGCCGGCCATCCTCGCCGACGCCGAGGATCGACAGCCACGGCCGCGGCGCGGCTGGACTGGACAGACGATCAGGCATCGGCGAAGACACCGGGATGCGTATCCTTGTTCTCGGTGGAACGACCGAAGCCTCGGCGCTCGCGGCGAAACTTGGCGAGCGCGCCGATATCGACGCGATTTTGTCCTTGGCCGGGCGCACCGCCAACCCGCGCCCGTCCCCGCTGCCGACAAGAACCGGCGGCTTCGGCGGCGCCGAAGGTCTGGCGCGTTGGCTGACCGAGCATCAAACCGACGCGGTCGTCGATGCTACCCACCCTTTCGCGGCGATGATGTCGCGCAACGCCGCTGCGGCCTGCTTCCGGCTGGGCTTGCCATTGCTTGGGCTGCGCCGGCCGCCCTGGCGCGCCCAGCCAGGTGATCGCTGGATCGAGGTGGCAACGATGGCGGATGCGGTCCCGGCGCTGGGCCCGACGCCACGCCGCGTCTTTCTGACGATCGGCCGGCTCGAGCTGGCGCCCTTCGCCACGGCCCCGCAGCACTTCTATTTGGTGCGCTCGATCGAGCCGGTCGGCGACGCGCTGCCGGTGCCGTGGGTCAGCACGCTGTTCGCCCGGGGGCCGTTCGACGAGGCCGGGGAGCGAGCCCTGTTGGAAAGCGAACATATCGACATCGTCGTGACCAAGAACTCCGGCGGTTCGGCCACCTATGCCAAGATCGCCGTGGCCCGCGCGCTCGGGCTGCCGGTGGTTGTCGTCGCGCGACCGGAAAAACCGGCGGTCACCGAAGCCGAGAGCGTCGCCGCGGCGCTCGATTGGATCGATGTTCAACAGCGGGCCCTGATGCTGCGCGGCGTATAGACGTAAGGAAGGACCTCGGCGCCGCGAGCGATCCGCCGGGTCGTGGTCGCGCCGATCACGACGATCGTCGCCATATCGGCGACGGCCGACCTCGCGTCGCCGAGCCGTTCGACCGTGATCCGCTCGTCGGCTCGGCCGACGGCATGGGCGAAGATGACCGGCGTGTCGGGATCGCGCGTCTCGGCAACGATCCGCAGCGCGTCTTTGAGCTGGTGCGGGCGCGCCATCGATGCCGGGTTGTACAGCGCAATCACGAAATCGGCGGCGGCAGCTGCGCGAAGCCGGTGTTCGATAGTGGCCCACGGCTTCAAATTGTCGGACAGCGAGATCGCGCAGAAATCGTTGCCCAACGGTGCGCCGACCCGCGCTGCCGCCGCGACCATCGCGGTGACGCCCGGCTCGACCCGGATGGCCAGGTCGCGCCACGCCGGCGGTCCCTGCTCGACCGCCTCGAACACGGCAGCGGCCATCGCAAACACGCCGGGGTCGCCTCCTGAAACAACGACCACCCGTCGCCCCTGAGACGCGAGGTCGAGCGCCAGCCCGGCGCGGTCGAGCTCGGTGCGGTTGTCGAAGCTATAACGCTGCTGGGCGGGCATCTCCGGTACGCGATCGAGATAGGCGCGATAGCCGACCAGATCGGTCGCCGCTTCCAGTGCTACCGATGCCGCGGGGGTCAGCCATTGCGGGTCGCCCGGGCCGAGGCCGACCACCGTCAAACTCCCCGGCGCCGTCATCCGCGGCGCCCCCGGCCGGGCACTAGGATCAGCGAGAAATAAGGCACGCTGTCCTCGGCCATGTCGGCGATCAGGCTGATGCGCTGACCCGGCATCGTTGCGCGTTCGACGTAGATGGCCCTGTCGAGCAGCCCGGCAGCGGCGAGCGCGTCGCGGACCTTGGGCAGGTTCCGGCCCAGTTTGATGATCACTGCGGCATCCGTCGATCCAAGGCGCTCCACAAGATCGGCATAGCGCAAGGTAGCGGGAAGGACGGTCAGTACATCGTCGGCCCAGCCGATCGGCACAGCCGCGCCCGCTCCCGCTCCCGCCATGCCGGTAATCCCGGGCACGATTTCGATCGCCACCCGGTCCTTCAGGCGCAGCCACAGATGGGTAAACGAGCCATAGAAGAACGGGTCGCCCTCGCACAGCACCGCCACCGAACGCCCGGTGGCGATCTCGTCGATCAAGCGTGCTGCCGCCATCTCATGAAACTCACAAATCGCCGCGGCGTAATCAGGATGGGCAAGCGGGATTTCGGTCGTTACCGGATAGTAGAGGGGCAATTCCCGCTCGGGATCGGGGCCGATCACCGCATCGGCGATGGTGCGGGCGTGGCCGCGTTCGCCCTTCTTGGCGAAATGCACGACGCGGTCGGCGGCGCGCAGCACCTTTAATGCCCGCATCGTCACGTAGTCGGGGTCACCGGGCCCCAGCCCGACGCCGACAAGGCGCGCGGCCGAGGGCCAATGGCCGTTGGCCGCGATCATTCTACCTCGCTCGCCAGTGCGTTTATCGCCGCCGCCGCAATCGCGCTGCCGCCGCGCCGCCCATGCACGACGAGAAAAGGAACGCGCCGGTCTTGCGCCAGCGCGCGCTTTGCTTCGGCGGCGCCGACAAAGCCGACCGGCACGCCGATCACCGCAGCGGGCAAGCGCGCCCCTTCGTCGAGGATTTCGAGCAGCCGGAACAGCGCCGTCGGCGCGTTGCCGATGACCACGACGGCGTCGCGCAGGCGCTCGCGCCACAGCTCGACCGCGGCGGCGCTGCGGGTAGTGCCGAGCGTCCGCGCCAGACCCAACACGCGCGGATCGTCGAGGGTGCAAATCACGTCATTGACAGCAGGCAGGCGCGCGCGGGTGACGCCATGCATGACCATTTTGGAGTCGCAGAGAATCGCAGCGCCGGCCTTCAGCGCCCTTTCGCCGGCTTCCGCGAAATGCGGCGCCAGCTCCACATCGTGCGACAGATCGGTCATACCGCAGGCGTGGATCATGCGCACGACAACGCGCTCCGCCGCGCCGGTGAAGCCGGCCAGATCCGCCTCAGCGCGGATCGCCGCGAACGAGCGCTGATAGATTTCGGCGCCGTCGCGAATGTAGTTGCGCGAGCTCATGTCTCTGCTACGGAGAACCGCGATGCGAGGTCGGCGCGGGTGTCGACCGATGATAAACGCCGCTCGATGTCGTCGATCGAGAGACGACTGACGCCTGGATCTTGCGGGGTCCCCTCGACGACGACCCGGTAGGCGCCGTTGTCGCCAACCAAGGTCAGCGCGGCCGGACCTGGATGGGCGCAGCCCTTGGCGCACCCCGAAACATGAATTTGGCTGCCGGTCTGAAGCAGCGGGCTCGCAGCCGCCGCCGCAAGTCGGGCCGCATCGCGCCGCGTCATGACCGAGGCATTGGCGCAATCCGGTTGCCCCGGACAGGCGAGGACTGCGAGGCGCGGATCGTCAGGATCGGTGATCAACCCTGCGAGAGAAGCCAAAGCGATCAAGGTCCTGAGGTCCTGTCGCCGTACCTCCGGAATTAGGATGCCGCGCCACGGCGACAGGCGCGCCCCGCCGCCGCCGAACCGCTCCACCCAGCTCGCGATTTGCGTCAACTGGTCGGCGTCGCACCGGCCAAACGGCAGTGCCAGAACGACGCTTGCCCGGCCGCCCGGCATCGGCAGCAGGCCGGCACGCGGCGCCCTTGCGCGCTGCGTCGGCAGGGTTGGCGGTGCGAGCCGCGCAGCATCGGCAAGTCTCGCGCGCAGATTGGCCGGGACGTCCCGCATCGCCAACCACTTCCCAGCCCCGACCGCGTCGACAAACTCGCATAGGATCGAGACAAACGCCGCCGGAAGCTCCGACAGCGACGTCGTTCCGCACCAGCTCGGCCCATCTTGAGCGGCGAGACCAACGGCGATGCTGCTGCTGGAGACGGCGACCGCGTAAATCTCGGCATCGAGCTCGGCCAGCGGGAACCGTCCGCCGCCGTCGACCACGATTGCAAGCTTGTCGGGAAGCCCCTCGACGGACCGCAGCGCGGCTTCGACTTGCTAGCGCGAGCGCAGCGGCATCGACATGGTCGATCGGGTCGAGGCCGGCGAGCGGCGAGACGATCGTGCGGCGCGTTGCGGGGCCGGCAAGGCCGGCGGCGGCAAGCTGCTCGACCAGCGCTGGGTGTGAATGGGCAAAAACGCCGCGGATCTGCAGATTGCCCCGGCGGGAGATGTCGAGCAGCCCGTTCCCGCAGGTTCGCGCCGTCGTGGCGATTGCCTGGAACTGTCTGGCAGTAAGCCTGCCGAGAGGCGGATGAAGCCGCACCAGCAGACCGTCTCCGGTCGGCATCGGGTGCAATACGTCCGGACACCAACCGCGCTTGACGGGACGCAGCTCATGAAATTCCGGCGCCGGCTCGGCTGGTTGATTTGTGGTCAAGCGGTGCGTTCCCCGGCAACGCGCCATCCGTCACCCGCAAGCCGGCCGCGCCCGCCGAGAAATGGGCCCGCCCCGCCGGTACACCCCGCCCGGCGCGCTCGCGCGTGACCACGAGCGGATGGCCGGTTTCCTGGCTTGCGGGTCATCGCCAGACGCGCCACCTTCCCAGGCATCAGCCCAGTGGTTTCAGAGCGCTTGGCTCGCCGCTCACAGTTGCGGGGGCAGCCGCGGCATGGGCGGACTGACGCCGCACCGCGTTCCCGTTTGATCCCCTTAGGGAACCATCCGTCAAGAAGGGTAAGAGCAGACGCCGACTCGGTCAATGTCGGCGGTATCTTCCATCGACGATTCCCGCGTCGAGCTGTTTGCCGCAGCCGCATCTCCGATTTGGAGCCCGACCCCGATTGTTCAGAAATTTCCCTCGCGGCAGGATTGCAGCCATCTGCATTGCGTGGTTGCTCACGGTGCAAGCCGCTGCCTCGGCGTCGATGGCACCTGGGGCCGCCGCGCACAGCGAGGTGATTTTTGTCATCGCCGGCGGCTGGCATACGGAGCTCGCCGTTCCGACGAAATTGATTGGCGGCCCACTGGCGTCTCTGATGCGGGGATTAGCGGGCGTGCCGTTTGTAATTTTCGGCTGGGGTGCGCGCGATTATTACATGGCCCACAATCCTGGGATCGCGGATCTGCTGCGGGCGACGACGCCGGGGCCGGCGGTTATGCTGGTCATTCCGCTTGGGGTTTCGCCTTTAGCGTATGTTGGCGCAGCCAACGCCTTTCCCGTTAGCGTTTCGCCTGCCAGCGTCGAGCGCCTCCAGCAATTCTTGTGGGGCAGTCTGGCCAAGGACCGCGGCGGCGCACCCTATGAAGCTGGCGCCGGCCCCTATCCGCAGAGCGTCTTTTACGCGGCGACCGGGACGCTATGATCTCTCCGACACCTGCAACACCTGGACGGCCGAGGCGCTGCACGCTGCCGGCGCTCCGGTAACCGCCGCTGGCGTCGTCCTCGCGGGTCAACTCCTCGACCAGCTACTGCGACAAGGCTTGACGCTGATTACGGGATCTCGTAGACCGCCACCTCGTCGGCGATGCCGCGCAACGCGCGCGATTGCGACACCGGCTGCAGGCCGCTCTTCTGCAGCAGGATCGAGGCCTGTGGATGGGTGACGACCGGACCCGGTCGCCATGATCGTCCGCGAATCCGCCAGCGCCTGCACCCGGGCGGCGATATTGACGGTCTGGCCGAAATAATCCTGCCGATCGTTCAGTATGACCGCCAGGCACGGCCCCTCGTGGATGCCGATCTTGAGCAGCAAATCCTCCTCGTCGTCGTGACCGTTATGCCCGTTATCGCCGTTGCCCAAATGGCGCATCGCCTCGCGCATGCGCAGTGCGGCGGCAACCGCCCGGTCGGGGGTCGAAAAGGTCGCCATCACCGCGTCGCCGATGGTCTTGACCACCGCCCCGGCTTCGGCGGCGACGATCTCGTTGAGGACCTTGAAATGCGCGCGCACCAGATCGAAGGCGGCGAGATCGCCGACCCGTTCGTAAAGCTCGGTCGAGCCTTTGAGATCGGTGAACAGAAACGTCAGGCTGGTGATCTTGAGCCGCTGCTCGGCATCGATCGTGTTGGTGCCGTAAAGGTCGCGAAACACCTGGTTGGTCAAGAGCCGCTTGGCGGTCAGGAAGGGTTTGCGCCGGCCGAGCAGCTCGTGCAGCTTGTCGTTGGCGACCCACAACCCCGGCAGCACCCGCGTATCGGAGCGGTTCTCGAGCGACAAACGCAACGGCCCGGGGCGCAGCTCCAAGGTTCCGGTCGGCGAGCGCAGCTTGTCGAGAACAATCGTCAGGTTCTGGCGCTCGCGCGTCGGCTCGCCCTTGACGTCGAGGAATTGGGTGCCGTGCGTCACCGGGTCGATAACGATCACGAACTGCGCCGGCAGTTGCAGCGAAAGCAGCGCCTTCCCGCCCGGCGGCAGCTCGACCGAATTCGAGGACGATTTCCTGGAGCAGCTCCTCGAAATTGTCGGGGACATCGATGCCCGAGCCCCAGAACACCTGGCGAAAATACTCGTTGAAGGGCAGCTCGTCCGGGTCGTGCGCGGCGATCTTGCGGACCCGCCGGCTGACCGTGAACGTCACCTCGACGATCTCGTCGAGCGTCGGCGTGTATCCGGCCGCGCACCAGCGCGCAGGCATACTCGTCCTTGTCGACGCTCTTCAACGTCGTGCTGGAATTGAGCACCCCGCCGCAGCCCGGGCACAGCACGTTCCACGACAGCTCGAAGATCCCGAGCCGCGCCGCATGCAGAAAGGCCGGCAATCACGTGCTCCTCGTCGAGCCCGGTCTTCGCCGCAAAATCCAGCACGTTGACCCGGCATAGGGCGCGGTCCGGAGCATCCCGAACCAACGCGTCAATGGCCTCGACAGTGCCCGGATCGGCCGATTGCCGCAGAACCGCAAACAGACTTTTGGCTTCGCTCATCGTTGCATCCTATCCCGCATTGCCGCGCGGCGAGACCCGGGGAAACCGGCCTTGGCATGGCCGTCGCCACCCGAGAGCTAATTTGGTGACGAATCGAACAAGCGCCAGCGTTGCCTCCCGCCACCTGTTGCCATCATGCTGTCAGCATCACCGGGTGATAATGGCTCATGAGACGCGCGGACCGGCTGTTTCAGATCATTCAGATCCTGCGGCGTACGCCTAAGCCGACAACCGCCGATGCGCTCGCCGCCGAACTCGAGACCTCCAAGCGGACGGTCTATCGCGACATCTCCGATCTTATCGGCCAACGGGTCCCGATCCGAGGCGAGGCCGGGGTCGGCTACGTCTTGCAGGCGGGGCTGGACCTGCCGCCGCTGATGTTGACGCCCGACGAGATCGAGGCTGCCGTGCTGGGAGCCCAATGGGTGGCCCGCCACAGCGATTCGGCCCTGGCCAGGGCCGCCGAGGATCTGATCGCCAAGATAGGCGCCGTCGTACCGGAACGGCTTCGGCCCTATGTGCTCGAGCCGGCCACCGAAACACCACCAGTGCACGGCCTCGCCGCCGATGGCCTCGACATGTCGCGCGTACGCAACCAGATACACGCGGGCCGTAAGATCGCGCTGCGCTATCGCGATGAACAGGGGCGAGAGAGCGAGCGCGTCGTCTGGCCGGTGACGGTCGGTTACATGGAGACCGTCCGCCATTTGGTCGCATGGTGCGAGTTGCGCCAGGACTTCCGAAGCTTTCGGACGGATCGGGTGACCGCGGCCGGGTTCCTCGACGAACGCTACCCTGAGCGACCCAGCGCTCTCAGGGCGAAATGGCGGCGGACCCTAACGCGCACCAACACTTCGACCGCCTAATATCGTCGACCGCCAGTGCAGAACGGAGGGCTGGGTGCCGATGAGCTCCGACCTACTCGGCCGCTTCCGCCTTTTCGATCGGGAGTGGCTCGGTGCCGGTCCACGGATGCTCGGCTACATCGAAAAGGATGCCTTCAGGTCCGTAGAATTTGACTTCGAAGCCACCAATGCGCTCGGCCTCGGCCTGGTCCATGTAGTGCTTGCCGCCGAGGGCCTCGAGCTTTTTGCCGGCCTTTTCGACATCCTCGACCAGGATCCCGAAATGGTGCAGTCCGGCATAATCCATGCCCTTGCCGAGCTGGTCGGTCTTGAACCGTAGGATCGCCAGATCGATCGTGCCGTCGCTCAGATGGTGGCCATAGGCGAGCGGCCCGTCGTTTGAGCGAACGATCTTGAAATCAAACGCCTTGACATAAAAATCCGCCATCGCATCGGGGTCCTTCGCAGCGATGGCTATGTGGCGCAGCTTGGCCATGTCGGCCTCCTTGGTTGCCATTGGTCCAATAGTCGGTCGCTCCGCGCAAACGGGGTCCAGGGCGAGCGAAGAAACCCATAACCCCGGATCCCGATTACCGCGGGGAACGACGAATGAGGAATTCTTGCCGGAAGCACGCTGACCTTACGTCCGGTAGCTGGGATCGAGCCGGTCGAGCATGCGCAGCAATGCCGGCCATTCACGCTGACCCTGAAGGCGCGGCATGTTGCCGGCAAACTGCGCGGCTTGGCGCTCGCAGGTATCGGGCGACGGGACCACCATTTTGGCGCCGGCCGCGACCGCGGCCTGGATCTTAAGCTGCGCTTCGGCCGAGCGCTCGAAATGGTAGGTTGACGAGAACGCCTCGGCGACGTTGCGCCCGGTCGCCAACAGGCCGTGATTGCGCAGCACCAGCACCGGATGGTGGCCGATGCTGTGCTGCAGCCGCTCGCGCTCGTCCATGTCGAGAGAGACGCCCTCGTAATCGTGGTATCCGAGCCGATTGTAGAAACGCATCGCCCATTGGGAAAGCGGCAGCAGCCCCTCTTCGAGCGCACCGACTGCGATGTCGGCCTCGGTATGGGTGTGGACGACGCACTCGACGTCGGACCGGCCGAGATAGATCGCGCCATGAATGACAACCCCGGCGTTGATCGGCTCATATTCGGACGGCTCGATCAGATGGCCGTCCGAAATATCGACTTTCAGCAGGTTCGAGGCGGTGATCTCGTCGAACATCAACCCCGACGGATTGATCAGCATCTGGTCAGGATGGCCCGGCACCCGCGCCGAATTGTGCGTCAAGACCAGATCGTCCCAGCCGAAATGCGCGATCAGCCGGTAGCAGGCGGCGAGATCGACCCGCACCGCCCATTCCTCCGCGCTGATGTGACCCGGCCGGTTCGAGATGTTGGCTTCAAGCGTATCCATGAAATCTTCTCCGTCCATAGCATGTCATTGCGAGGAGCCATTAGGCGACGAAGCAATCTCGTTGGCCCGGTCCCACATCCTGAGATTGCTTCGCTTCGCTCGCAATGACAAGCCTGGTAGGAAGGGCTGAGCCCAGGCGATGCCCATCGATAAGTCCATACGGACACCAGAATGGGCTTCGTTGCGTTCAGCCCATCCCAGATCTACAGGTTCCGCACGCGGGTGCAATAACGTGCTGGCCCGCGGGCGTGCGGGTCGCTAAGAGCCTCGGAGGACCCATAAAATGGATGTCGATGAAACGCATTACGCTGAACTGAAACAGCCTGTGAATTGGGCCTATATGGCCTCTGCGCTGCAAAAAGCCGCGTCGTTGATGGATTGGGCAACTAAACGGGACATCACCGATTGGCGCTACATCCCGATCTATCGAATGCTCATGGGGTTTTCGCTCGAAAATCTCATCAAAGGGATTTTGGTCGCTGAGGGTCATCCCTGCATGGCCGATGGAACGCGGCTTCACCACGACCTTACCCAATATGCTAATCTCATCAAGGGGGTCGCGCTTACCGAGACCGACAAAAACGTGTTAGCTGAATTGGAGCATTACGTTCTATGGGCCGGACGCTATCCGAGACCCCAACAAGCGGCCAGGATGATGCCGATCGGCCATTCTAAGCAACGCCATGACGCAGAACTCGCGCTCGGGCAGAGGCTGTACGACTACCTTCGGTCGTTATCTCCCGAGATAGAACCCGACACGTTCTTGCTTCCCCATATTTCACCGGATCTGCAGGTTAAGCCGGGGTGAACATCGGCACCGGGGGGCCGCCGTCGCTGGGTTTGAACACCAACTTCACCGCCTGACCGATGCGGATCTTGTCGAGGTCGCAATCGACGATGTTGGTCATCATCGTCGGCCCCTCGGCCAAGGTCACATAGGCGATCGCGTAAGGGATCGGGGCGCGGCGCATGACGCTGTAGGTATAGATCGTGCCGTTGCCCGAAACCTGCTGCAACTCGCGTCTTGTCGCTGAAGCAGAACGGACAAAAGGCGCGCGGGATAATAGTGCACGGCTTGCCGCAGGCATCGCATTTGCCGACCATCAGCTTGCCGTCGGCGGCAGCGTCCCAGAACGCCTTCGTTTCGAGATTGGCCACCGGGGCTTGGATCTTGCGCTCCTGGCTCTGCATGACCGTTTCACTCCCTCTCCATGATCACGGTCGCCGCACCATGGCGGGTGCCGAGCGAGCCGCCGGTGCCGTGCGCCAACGCCAGATCGCAATTCGGCACCTGCACCTTCGGGTGCGCCTCGCCGCGCAACTGGCGCACCGCCTCCACCACCTTGGTCAGCCCGCCGCGATTGGACGGGTGATTGTTGCACAACCCGCCGCCGTCGGTGTTGAACGGCAGTTTGCCGGTGCCCGAGATCAAATTGCCGTCGGATACGAACCGGCCGCCCTGACCTTTCTCGCAAAAGCCGAGATCCTCGATCTGCATCACGACGGTGATCGTAAAGCTGTCGTAGATCGAGGCGTATTTGATGTCGGCGGGCTTGACCCCGGCCTCGGCAAAGGCCGCCGGCCCCGACCACACCGCGCCCGAATAGGTCAGGTCGATCTGCGCCGCCCATCTGGTGCTTTGGCGCCTCGCCGGCGCCGATGATCTTGACCGATGGCCGCTTCAGGCTCTTCGCCACCTCGGGGCTGGCGACGATGATCGCGCCGCCGCCATCGCTGATCACGCAGCAATCGAGCCGGTGCAGCGGGTCGGCGATCATCGGCGAATTGACCACGTCCTCGACCGTGACCACGTCGCGCAGCATCGCATGCGGGTTGTATTGCGCATGGTGCGAGGCCGCGACCTTGACCCAGGCGAGCTGCTCGCTGGTCGTGCCGTATTGGTGCATGTGCCGCATCGCGCACATCGCGTACATATTCGCGGTGGCTGGCGCGTAGGGGTTCTCGAACGCGGTCTCGGCCGATCTGCACCGTCGCTGGGCGCGGGGCGGTGCCGGTCGCCTGCCCCTCGGTGCGCGGCCTGCCGGCCAGGGTGATCAGCGCGATCGAGCATTTGCCGGCGGCTATCGCCTCGGCCGCATGACCGACCTGCAGCAGGTAGGACGACCCGCCGGTGTCGGTCGAATCCCAGTGCCGCAGTTTGAGCCCGAGATAGTCGATCATCGACAGCGCCCCGAGGCCCGGCGTGTCGCCGGCGGCGCAGAAATAGCCGTCGATGTCGTTCTTGCCGAGCCCGGCATCGGCGAGCGCGCCCTGGGCGCATTCGGCATGCAGCTGGAACAACGATTTGTCGTCGGCCTTGCGCGTCGGATGCTCGAAGATCCCGACGATATTGGCCTTGCCCTTGATGCTCATCGGCGGCTGGTCCTCCCCGTGGCGGCTCGTGCAGGTGTGCGTCCCAATCGGATACCGTCCGGTGCCCGCGGTCAATCCCGATTGCGAACCCGCGTCTTGCCGCGAGTTCCGTCAGAGCTTATCTTGGTCAAGTTGGCCAACTGAGCGGAAATGCGGTTGGGGGATTATGACCGAGACCGTAAACCTCTACGAAGCGAAGACGCACTTGTCGCAACTCGTCGACCGCGCCGCGCAGGGCGAAGAGATCGTCATCGCCAAAGCAGGCAGGCCAAAGGCCAAGCTGGTGCCGTTTCGCGAGGCTACGACACCGCGTGAACCCGGCAACCTGCTCGGCATCACCTTCATCGCCGATGATTTCGACGAGCCGTTGCCACCGGATGTTCAGTCCGCATTCGAGGCCGGTGGGTGAAGGTCCTCCTCGACACCCATATTTTTCTGTGGTGGAACGGTCAGCCGGAGATGATCGCCGGCCCTTTGAGAGATGCCATTGCCGATCCGGCCAATGAGATATTTGTTAGTGCCGCCTCGGTCTGGGAAATCGGCATCAAGCGCGCGATCGGGAAGCTCAGCTTCGTGCAACGAATCGTCGAGGCCATCCTCGCTCACCGGTTTTCACTCCTCCCGATCACCGGCGAACACGCCGAGCATGCAGCTGAACTGCCGCGTCATCACGCCGACCCGTTCGACCGCCTGCTAGTGGCGCAGGCACTACTCGAGCGCCTGCTTCTTGGAACGCAGGATTTGAAAATCAAGCCTTACCAGGTGCACACGTTGGGCCTTGCCGAGAAATAAGCGAGGTTCGTCATGGGGCCGCTTGCCGGGATCAAAATCATCGAACTCGCTGGGATCGGGCCGGGGCCGATGTGCGCGATGCTGCTCGCCGACATGGGTGCCACGGTGCTGCGTATCGACCGGCCGGGCGGCAGCGATCTCGGGCTCGCGCGGCCGCTGCGCTACGACCTGCTGCTGCGCGGTCGCCGGTCTGTCGCGGTCGATCTGAAATCTACGGATGGAAAGGCGCTGGCATTGCGCCTTATCGAACAGGCCGACGGGCTGATCGAAGGGTTCCGCCCCGGCGTCACCGAGCGGCTCGGCCTCGGCCCCGACGATTGCCTCGCGCGCAATCCGCGCCTCGTCTATGGCCGGGTCACCGGCTGGGGCCAAAACGGGCCATTAGCGCAGGCCGCCGGTCACGACATCAACTACATCGCCCTCGCCGGCGCGCTCCATGCGTTCGGGCGCCGCGGCCAGCCGCCGACCCCGCCCTTGAACCTGCTCGGCGATTTTGCCGGCGGGGCGCTCTATCTCGCCTTCGGACTGGTCTGCGCGATCCTTGAAGCCCGACATTCGGGGCGCGGGCAGGTCGTCGACGCGGCGATGGTCGACGGCGTCGCCTCGTTGATGACCGCAGCGGTTGGCGCGGTCGCAGCCGGGCTTTCGACCCATGAGCGCGGGACCAACCACCTCGATACCGGCACCCATTTCTACAACGTCTATCAATGCGCCGACGGCGGCTGGATCTCGGTCGCGCCGATCGAAGGCAAGTTCTACGGCGAACTGTTGCGCCGCCTCGACATCGACCCGGCAACGATTCCGCCGCAAATGGACCGCGCGCGCTGGCCCGAGGCACAGGCCCAGTTCGCCGAGTTGTTCAAGACCCGCACCCGGGACCAATGGTGCGCCATGGTCGAAGGGACCGCCGCCTGCTTCGCGCCGGTGCTGACCACCGACGAAGCGCCCGATCACCCGCACAACGCCGCGCGGCGGACCTATGTCGAGATCGACGGCGTCGTCCAGCCGGCCCCGGCGCCGCGCTTTTCACGAACGGTTCCCGACCTGCCGATCCCGCCGCAGCTCACCAGTCCCGAAACAGCCGAAGCCGCCCTCGCCGCCTGGCTCGACCCGACCGAAATCGCTACTCTCAAAGCCGCCGGCACGCTCCGCTGACGCCGGCCCTCAGAGCTCACATGCAACGGATGCACACCTCGTCATTCCCGCGAAAGCGGGAACCCAGGCTGCAAGGGATCGACCGGTACTCCGGCCCCTCGCTTCCACGGCCGGACGAAACGCCCCATCGCACGTCGGCGCTTCGGCGACCTGGCTGCGGACCGCTGTCCCCAGATCAGAGAAGCAGAGATCCGCTCGCCCAACAGTGTGAAATCCTGCCAGGGATCGGCACGCAGATCGTGCTGGATCAGCGCCTGACCCAACACGTTCAGCTGTACAACAGCCGATGAACTCATAGAACCGACCCTGGTTTGCGGCCGCCGCGAGTATCTATCCAACCCCCGGGTTGGTGTCGACTATTTGAGACACGACGGATTTGCGGTGAAGAACGTATCGTTATGCCAGCTGTCCTCGGTACAGTTAAAGTTGAAATCGTACAAATCCTCCGAAAAATTACCTTGAGACGTGTTGTCGTGGACATTATTACCTACTCCACCAATGGCCACGCCAAATCCCTCTTCCTGTCCTGACGGGTATCCGCCATTTCCAAGGACGGTGTTATCATGAACCTGATTATTGTTGCTATAGTAGACATATATCCCGTTAAGATTTCCGTATACACCATTATTATGCACTTGGTTGCCACTTCCTGTCTCGACAATGATCCCAGCGTAACCGTTGCCGACGGCTTGGTTTTGTTGGATCTCATCGTTGCTGTCTGAATACAAGTAAAGTCCAAACAAATCATTCTGCACGACTACATCCTCACTAAATAACACATTCGTATTATATTGCGAAATTATACCAGCATATCCGCTGAAGGCCGAGATAACTCGTTGTATTTGAGAGTTATCGACGTTCTGGAGGAAAATCCCATAATAGAAGTTTTGGATCAGGCCTTTGCCTTGGATATTTATATCGCTGAGCCGACCCGAAGCGGCGATGTTGATCCCGATGTTAGCGAAGTTGGGGCCGGTGATGCTATGGCCATCCAGCATCAAGGTGACATTGCTCGTCGCGATGTCGATCCCGTCGGTAGCTGGACAATTCAAATCAGTGGTAAGCAGGTAGCTGCCAGGGGCATTGATTTTGTGCCCACACGTGGTGATCTTCGTCGCCGCCTGGACGGCACCGCCGGATGCGGTCAGCGCTGCCGCAAGCCCTGCGATGATCGCCAACCAGATCTGGCCCATCATCGCTTTATCCCAAAATCGTCGTGTCATTGGTGTATCCCCTTACATCCTGGTGAAGTCGAACGACCTCGCCGTGTTTCCTCGAATGCGGGTCACGGCGACTTGACGACGGCGTGCAATTTCGTGCCCGGTTCGATGGGGTCAGCCTGCCGCCAGTCGGTTTATCAGAGGCGCCTGGGGATTATTACATGCACGGAGGGTTATTACTAACGCAGATACTTTCCGTATGGGCGCTGATACAAGGAGACTTTGAGGTGCAGCCGAAATATTTATTTGTAAAGGAGAATGACGCGCTGATGGCGTGCTTGCCGGGCTTCAGACCTTCGATGATCGCCCAGTATCCTGCGATGCCGGTCGGGAACAGCTCTATGCCGACCGGGAGGGGGGGCCCAAAGGTCGCCTGGCCTTCGCTGCCCTGCGCGACGACGCCTGCCGAAAACTGGGTGATGACCGCTTCCTGCAGGTTCGCGACGGGCTTGCAGTCGACGGACATCTTCACCTCTGTCCAACTTGAGGCGTTGATGACTGTTTGAACCTCTTCCGCGTAGGTGTGCGGCGGGACGAAGTCGGGGATGCTAGGGGGGATCAACGGCGGAGATGTGCCGTTTGGTCCCTCGGTGTCGGACGCGGCGCCGACCGGGAACAAGATCGGAACGCCCACCGGCACATTGACAGTCCGCACGGGTGCCGCGCCGCAGATAGTCGAGGACGGTTTCGGAGCGGCGGCGGCGGTCCAGAGGAAGATGGGGCCGGGATTGTAGGCTTCGGCGTAGTCTCCGGTCGGGTCGTTGAAAGCGTTATAGCACGGCCCTGCCTCCGCCGTCGGCCCGCAACCTGCCGGTAGGGCGGATGCCGGCGTGGCGTACGCCCACTGCAGATATAGCGCGGTCCACTCGGTGAGCGTACGACCAAGAACGACAGCGTCGGGGTCGGTGACGATCGACGGATGCCCGTCGGCGCGGCTGCTGCCGCTGAACCACAGCGGCGACAGAAGAACGGCGGCCACAACCAGCGCCGAGGGTCGAATCGAATGCCAGTTCATCATCTTTCTCCCTTGTAGGAGCCAGAGGATGCGGCTTCGCGCGACTAAGCTGCTATGAGGGCGGCATGAAACATTCCTAAATATTGCTAAATGGCGTAAGATTAAATTAAGGAAAGTCAGACTAAATTGCGGCAGAATTTCGTCAAAAAATTTTGTCCAGTGTGAACTACCTCACACTGCTCGCCTTACAATGGGCTGAAAATAGCCGGGGCGCCAGATTCTCTCTTGGCGAGCCGCCGGTGCACCGCGAGGGCAACGGTGCCGGGGAACCAGCACATGCACCAGCTCCTTTCCACGGACATTCTCCTATGCGAGGGCTTCCGCCTCGATCGTCTCGGTCTGTCTCGGCTGGATCCCGGAGGCGTCGCGTCGCCGGTGGCACTTGGGTCGCGGGCGCTCGATCTGGCCTGGCTGCTGGCCAACCGGCATGGCGAGCTGATCTCGAAAGATGAGATCATGGAGACCGTCTGGCCGGGACGGGTCGTCGAAGAAAACAATTTGACGGTCCAGATATCGGCCTTGCGCCGGATTCTCGACCAAGCGCGGGCGGAGGGCAGCTGCATCCAGACGGTCGTGGGCCGCGGCTATCGTTTTGTCGCGCCGGTAACCCGGGTCACGGCAGAAGCGCTCTCCACGCCCGGAGCCGCTCCATCATCCGGGAACGGCATCGCCGAGCTGATCGTTGCGGAGAATGAACAGGCGCATAGTCCTGCTGGGCCGGAAACGCTCTGTCGCACGCCTGCGGTGACAGCCCGAACTGGGCCCCACTTGTGGATCGGGCTCATCGTCGCTAGCATTGTCGCTCTGGGCCTCATCGTCCTGGCCGCTGCGGAAGAACGTGGACATTGGGCCTGGCGTGGGCAGGCACAATCGGCGCCACGCCTATCGATCGTCGTGCTGCCGTTTACCAATTTCGGCGACGACCGCGGCCAGCAAAATTTTGCCGACGGCATCACCGACGGCATGACAAGCGACCTGTCCCGGCTGCCCGACATGCTCGTCATCTCCCGCAACACTGCATTCACCTACCGGAGCAAGTCCATCGACACCAAAGCGATCGGCCACGAATTGAACGTGCGCTACGTGTTGGAGGGTAGCGTCCAGCGATCCGGCAACCGGGTGCGTGTCAACGCTCAGCTGATCGATGCCGAAGCCGATACACATCTGTGGGCCGAGCGGTTCGACGGCGACGCGAGCGATCTGTTCGCTTTGCAAAATGAGATCATTACCCGGATCGCCGTTGAGCTGAAGATCGAAATTGCCGCCGCTGAGGCGGCGCGGCCAGCCGAGCGTCCGGATTCATTGGACTACATCCATTTCCGCAAGTTTCTCGCGCGATAGCGGCGTTACCAGTGCGAGCGCCCGCAGGTCAGCCTTTTAGAGCACGCCTTGGCCCTCGATCCTGGATCCGTCGAGGCGCAGAGCTTCTTGGCGAACGTGCTCGCGGGTCGCGTGCTCGCTAATATGACCTACTCGGCGGCGACCGATCTCGAACGAGCGAAAGGGCTAATCGAGCGCGCCTTGGCGGCGGCACCACTCAGCGTGGCGGCGGATAACGCCAAAGCCCAACTGTTGCGCGCACGGCGGCGATTTGCCAAGGCCATTCCCGAATACGAAATGGTCCTCGGGTAGTGACTCAGTTTGGGTAGCCTGCTTGAGCGCTTTGGCGGTCGCTGCCATATTCCCAGCATGGACACGAGACGCCCCGCGCGACCGCGCGATATGAACCAACTCGCCAAACGGATCGTCGATATATCGGTTGGCGAGGCCGGAGACGAGCCAGTCGAGGAAACCGAGAAGAACCCGCACGCTGTCGCTTTAGGTAGATTGGGCGGCTTGCGCGGCGGCAAGGTCCGCGCCGAACGTCTAGCACCAGAGAAACGCAGCGAAATCGCTCGTGTGGCAGCTCGCTCCCGATGGAAAAAACGACCGCCTAAATGATTTGATGCTTGACCGATAGCGCATACGTCATTATATTGTGACGTATGAACAGGTTGCCTATCGCCAAGCGCGCCCATATCCTCAACCTTTTGGTCGAAGGTTCTAGCCTTCGCGCCACTAGTCGGATTGCGGACGTTTCGATCAATACCGTCTATAAGCTGCTGGTCGATGCTGGCGAGGCATGCTCGGCATATCAAGACCAAGCGCTCCGCAATCTGCCCTGCAAGCGGCTCCAGCTCGACGAGATTTGGAGCTTCGTCTACGCCAAACAGCGCAACGTCATGCTCGCCAAAGCCGCTCCTGAGACTGCTGGCGACGTTTGGACATGGGTTGCGATGTGTGCCGATACGAAGCTGGTCCCGTCTTGGCTCGTCGGCGATCGGAGCGGCGTAACGGCGATCCGCTTTGTGTGTGACCTTTCCGGCCGGCTCGCCGGTCGCGCCCAAGTCACGACAGACGGGCATCGCGCCTATCTGCAAGCGGTCGAGGCCGGCTTTGGTGCGGATATCGATTATGCCCAGCTCGTCAAACTCTACGGCGAGGTTCCGCATCCTGCGGGCCGCTACAGCCCGGCCCAAATTAACGGGACCAAGACGTTCTGCTGCACCGGCAACCCGGACCCGCAGCACATCTCTACCAGCTATGTCGAGCGGCAGAACCTGACCATGCGGATGAGCATGCGTCGGTTCACGCGGCTTACGAATGCGTTTTCCAAGAGCGTCGAGAACCACGCCCACGCGATCAGCCTGCATTACATGCACTACAATTTTGTGCGGATTTATCGCTCACTTCGGATTACTCCTGCGATGGCGGCTGGTGTGACAGATCGGCTCTGGTCTATCGACGACATCGTAGGTCTTGTCTAATCTCATTCATTGCTGAGGCTTCTTCTCCCGACGACGGGACTTCGCCACTTTGATTTTCACGATCCCCTGTAATTCCTTTATGCGGTTGATCATCATCTTCTGCGCCGGCGTCAGCGGGCGCGGACTGTTTGGGATCGCGATTTTCTGGAACAGAATATCTTCTACTGTTTTCTCAGCGATGGATATGTCATCTTTCCCATGTCGTAGAACTATTAAATCAGTGTCCTCACTAACGCCAGGAGCCAATTCGCCATAATATTTTGCCTCAATTGTATAATACATTGCCTCACGCACTGACATTTCGGGGGTTACGCGCCTATAATTGAGCATCATGATTGCGTTTTGTCCGCCGCTGCCGATAGCCCAAAAGCCAGCGTAATCCTTGAAAATGCCTGATCCGTCACCGCTCCCCATGAGAATGCGGGCATCGCCGTTTTCGTCAAAGCCAGCAGCCATGATGTCTAGTTGAAATTCCATCTGGTCGAGCCGGTCGAGAAGAAACTGGAAATCTTGTGGCAGAAGCCGATCCTTTCCTTCGTCCACCAATTGCTTTACGGTCATTCCGCGACGCGAAAGATATTGTGCTTCTGCAGCCATGCCGCGTTCAGCTGTCCATGCGGCTTGAAGCGTCGTACGGAGGTCATTAAGAGTCGGATGGTCTACCTCTTTCAATGATCGGGCGGCCCGCTCCACAATCGGGTAGGCGGGTTCAATGGCCTCGCCTGCGAACATTGCTTTCCAGCATTGATGAAGGGACAGAATCTTCTTGCCGGTTCCGGCTTGGGAAAATGTCGTTCCGATCATCTTGTCGGTCGCTAGGATGATCGCCTTGCCGCCATCGCAAATCGTTGCCACGCAGGTCGTCATGCTGCCAGGGCTCCGCAATAAAGCACGGCGCGTCTTAACATGCTTGAGCGGTTTGCGTCGAATCAGTTTTCGACTACCCTGAGCACCGACAGCAAGCTCAGGAGCCAATCTATGATTTCGGATGATCCTCGCCGACAGCGGATGACTGAGGCATTCCAGGCCAATATTCCGACTTGGTCGGACGCCGAGGCGGCGGCTTTCCATCGCGCCCATGGCGATATCGTCAGCGTGTCGGTACATCGCGCGATACCGTATGGCGTGGCCGCGAAGTTCGTTTCGGCGAACGGCGCTTCGTTCGGCCCGATGCTACTGAATCCGCTAGTTGTGGATCAGCTGATCGTGTTGCTTCAGCAGCAGGGACAATGAAACGATCGTAGTCTGTGAGCATGCCTGAATAGTTGACCGTTGGCAGCCCATCGATAATCGGCCTGATACGATCATTGAGCGCCCAGACATCCGGCCTGTCCCAGAAGCGGGGAAGATGGCGGGAACGCGGCCTCACGCGGAGGCCTCCCGCGAAACTGAGTCACTACCGGTCCTCGCCTTGGATCGCAATTGGGTCTACGCATATTTTGGTCTCGGCCAGTGCAAAATGCTCACCGGATCAATCGATGAGACGATCTCGCTCATAGAACGAGCCATCCGGCTCAGTCCCCGCGATTCCCAACTCGGCGTCTGGTACCAAACCATCGGATGGGTGCATCTGCTGCAGTCGCGCACCGACGAGGCGATCGTCTGGTTCGAAAGGGCGCGCAACGCCGATCTTTCACGGGAATCTAGCCGCCGCTTACAGCATTAAGGGCGAGACCGAACGCGCTGCGGCCGAACTCGCCGAAGCCCGCAGACTGAGCGCCGACGACCGCAATTCGAGCATTGCCCAGTTGACTGCCGTCCACCACCAGTATCTCGACCTGGAGCCGAAGACCCGCACCTTCTTCGAAACCGCTTATCTCGCCGGCCTGCGTAAAGCCGGCATGCCTGACGAATGATCGCGGCCGCGGTGCGGCTGCTCCCTCTCCCCGCGAGCGAGCAGAGGGTCGGGATAAGGGCGAGCGCGTCAGATGTGGCGGCCGCGCAGTTCGTTGTTGGTGTGGCGGTCGCCGTCGAGCCACCGCGCGAGTTCGCTGTGCGCGTCGGCGCGGCGGATCGCGTCGATCTCGGCCACGTCTTCCGGGTCCTGGGTGAACTCGACGATCAGCCCGTCGGGCGAGGCGACATAGATCGATTTGCAATAACCGTGATTGGTCTCGCGGTATTTTTCGCCGGCCGCTTCGAGCCGCTGCTTTAGCTCCTCATAGGTATCGGGCTCGGCCTTGAACGCGATGTGGAAGTGACGCCCGACCTTGGCCGGCTTCTCGGCCTGGGTCAGCTCGTACATCTCGGGATCGGCGAACTGGAAAAACGCAAGCGCGCCGCCATCGGCCATCGCGAAAAAAGTATGACAGAACTCGACCTCGCGCTGCAAATCGGCGCTGAAATTCTTCTCGCACCAGGTCGCTACTAACGGAATACCGAGCAAATCCTCGAAAAAGCGGCGGTTGACCTCGTGGTCCTTCACGACAAAGGCGTTGTGGTGCAAGCGCGACGGCAGCCGCGACAACAAGCCCTTGCTCCGCGATCCGGCCGCGACCTCGATCGTATCCATCGTCACCCTCCCTGGTGTGCACGTCCGAACTTGCCGGCAACGATACCACAAAACGGGCGTTGCATGCCCGCTCTGATGGCTCGGCGGTTGGCACCGGCAGCAAAGATGCTGCATGCTGGCCGTAACGCCGCCCAGAGACAGGGGAATTTCGTGAAAATAAGCACAATGGTCCGCTTCGGCGCCGGCACGGGCCAGCATGACCGGCTGCTCGGCCGCACGGCCGATTATGCCCGCCGCATCGAAGCCGCCGGGTTTCCCGGGATCTGGGTCGGCGATTCGATGGGGCGCGGGCGGCCGACCCTCGATCCGCTGGTAGAACTGGCGGTGCTGGCCGCGGTGACCGAGCGCGTCGAACTCGGCATCGGGGTATTGCAGCTTTCGTTGCGCCACCCGATCGAGCTCGCCCATCGGGTGCAGTCGGTCCAGGCATTGTCGGGCGGCCGGCTGCGCCTTGGCGTCGGCAGCGGCTCGACGCGGGCGGATTTCGAACTGCTCGGCCTCGATTACGACCATCGTTTCCGCGCGATGAGAATCGCCCTCGAGACCATGCACCGGGTGTGGCGCGGCGAGCCGGTTAACGGCGGAACATTGTCGATATGGCCGGGATGCGAAGGCGGGCCGCCGATCCTGATGGGCGCCTGGCGCAGTCCGCGCTGGATCACCTATGCCGCCAAAGAGTGCCAGGGCTGGACCCCGTCCGGCCGCTACAGCAGCTGGGACGATCTCGAAGCCGGCATGCGCATCTATCGCGACGCAGGCGGCACCAATGCGGTCCTTGCCAATGTCGCCGTCGATCTCGCCAACCGGCCCGAATCCGCGGAGCTCGCCGCAGCCACCAACGTGGCGCTGGTCTGTCCCCCGGATGAGGCGCGGCGGCGGTTGAAGCGGATGGAGCAGCTCGGCTTCGACGAGGTTCTGCTGGTCTCTCAGTATGGCGAGTTCGAGGAGCTCGAACGGGCGCGCGATCTCCTCTGACCGACCTCACGGCCGCCGGTCGGATTTGCCGACCCGTCAGCAGCTTGACAGCCGGCGTGGCGGGGGCATGCTGGGCCGCGATACCGATCTCTGCTGAGGGGGCGACATGATCAGTGCAGATCTCGCCGGCAAAACGGCGCTGGTTACCGGGCGCGGCCTCGGGCATCGGGCTCGCCGCGGCGGAGATCTTCTCGCGCTGCGGCGCGACGGTGGCGCTGAACCACCTGCCCGACGACCCGCGCGGGCCGGCTGCGGTCGAACGGCTCAAAGCCGAGGGCCGTCGGGTCGTTGCCGCGCCGGGCGACGTGGCGCGGCCGGGCCAGGCCGAGCGGATGGTCAGCGAGTGCGATCGACGCGCTCGGCCGGCTCGATTTTCTGGTCAACAATGCCGGGACCCCGGCGACCCCGACGCCGATCCCGTTTTCCGATCTCGACGCGCTGACCGAGGATTTCTGGTCGACGATCCTGACCACCAACCTGATCGGACCGTTCCGCTGCGCCCATGCCGCGGTGCCGGCGCTGAGGGCGGCGCGGGGGGCGATCTGCAACACCGCCTCGATCGCCGGGGTCATGGGATCAGGCAGCAGCATTCCCTATGCGACCAGCAAGGCCGGGCTGATCAATCTGACCCGCAGCCTGGCGCGCACTCTGGCGCCCGAAATCCGGGTCAACGCGGTGGCGCCGGGTTTTGTCGACAGCCCGTGGAACAAGGATTGGCCCGCCGACCGCAAACAGACCTCGATCGAGCGCACGCCATTGAAGCGCGCGTGCAAGCCCGAAGACATCGCCGAGACGATCTTTTTCCTGTGCGCCGGGGCGGCGATGATCACCGGCCAGACGGTCATCGTCGATGGCGGCCTGACGCTTTAGGCCGGAAAGGGCGGGCCGGACGCCCGCGGTCCCAAAGGGAGGAAACTGGAGTTGAGCGAGCAGCGAACCATCAACGGCGCGCAATGGCTGGCGCGGGCGCTGGCCGGGACCGGGATGACCCATGTCTTTTTTGTCGAATTGGTGATGCGCCGCACCCTGATGGAGTTCGAGGATCTGGGCGTCACGCGCATTCTCGCCCATTCCGAAAAGGCCGCGGCCTATATGGCCGATGGCTACGCCCGCATCGCCGGGAAACCGGGAGTGTGCATGGCGCAGTCGGTCGGCGCCGCCAACCTCGCTTCCGGATTGCAGGACGCCTATCTCGGGCGCAGCCCGGTGGTGGCATTGACCGGCCGCAAGGAGCCGTCGTTCCAGCATCGCAACAGCTATCAGGAAATCGCCCACGCCCCGCTGTTCGCGGCGGTGACCAAGTTTTCGAGCCCGGTCGATTCGACCGCCGAATTGCCGCGCCTGCTGCGCCATGCCTGGCGCGCGGCATTGGCCGACACCCCGCGGCCGACTCATCTCGATTTCTGCGGCCTGCAGGGCGACGTCATCGAACTCGGCCAGACCGGCGAGCCGACGGTCATCGATCCCGAGGCGCGGCAGCATCCCGGCGCATCGGCCGGTCGCCGACGAGAACGACATCGAGCGCGCCGCCGCGGCATTGACCGCGGCTCGACGCATCGCGATCGTTGCCGGCGACGGGGCCTTGGCCTCGCAGGCCGGGCCGGAGGTGCTCGCCCTGGCAGAGGCGCTGGCGGCGCCGATCGCGACCACGCTCGGCGCCCGCGCTCTGATCCCGAGTCGCCATCCGCTGGCGGCCGGCGTGCCCGGCAGCTATTCGGCGCCGCCCGCCAATCGCATCGTTCACGGCGCCGATCTCGTGCTCTATGTCGGCTGCGACACCGGCGACCAGGTTACGCTGAACTGGACCGTGCCGCCGCTCGACCACGAAAATCGTGCAGATCGACGCCGACCCGCTCGAGATCGGGCGCAGCTACCCGAACACGATCGGGGTGGTCGGCGACCCCAAGGCGAGCGTAGCCCGCCTCGCCCAGGCGATCGGCCGCCCGGCGCGCGATCGCGGCTTTGCCGAGGAGGCGGCGCGCATCGTCGCCGATTGGCGGGCGACGATGGCGCCGCTCGTCAACGACGACCGGGCGCCGATCCGGGTTGAGCGGCTGTGCGCCGAGATCACCAAGGCGCTGCCGGCCGACGGCATCCTGGTGGCGGATACCGGATATTCCGGCATCTGGACCGGTACGATGATCGACTTCAACGGCGCGGGTCAGACCTATCTGCGCGCTGCGGGCTCGCTCGGCTGGTCGTTTCCGGCCTCGCTCGGCGCCAAATGCGCGGCGCCGAACCGGGCGGTCCTATGCTTCACCGGCGATGGCGGTTTCTATTACCATCTGGCCGAGCTCGAATCGGCGCGCCGTTGCGGCATTGCCGCCGTCGTCGTCGTCAACAACAATTCCGGCTTTGGCCAGAACCTGACCGGGGTGCGCCGCATCGCCGGCAACCGGCCGGGCCGTGGCGAGGCGCTGGTGCGCTTTGGCCCGACCGACTTCACCGCGGTCGCGAAGAGCTTTGGCGTGCGCGGCATCCGGGTCGAGCGGCCGGGCGAGATCGCCCCCGCTCTGGCCGAGGCGCTCGGTGCCGGCGAGCCGGTCTTAGTCGATGTCGTGACCGATATCGAGCCGCGCGCTCCCGCGCCATGGTCACCGGGCGTCAGGACCTGACGCACAGCAGAGGCGGCGCGATGAGCGGTGATTGGTCTCAGCCCCCCGGTACGACCCCGTAGGATGGGTTGAGCAACGCGAAACCCATTGTTCCGACCCGGACCCGACATGATGGGTTTCGCGAGGCTCAGCCCATCCTGCGCTTGCTCGGCCATCCCCGAGCGCCGTTGATGACGGGGTTGCGCCCGCGCGCCGAGGCGTCCGGGGACGTTCGGGGTGCCCAGCGTGTGCCGCCTCCATTGCCATAGAGGTTTCGGCAGGCCTAGATGGCGGGATGCGGGTTCTCATCAGTGCGACAGAGATTGCCGTGCGGGTTGACGCGCTTGCCATGAAAATCGCGCGCACAATCCCGGGCGATTTCGTCGTCGTTGGCTTACTCAAGGGGGCGGCGGTGTTCGTCGCCGACCTTGTACGCGCACTGGACCAGGCGGGTGCGCAGCCCGAATTAGAGTTCATTCGCTTGAGCAGCTATGGCCGTGCCAAAGAGAGTTCCGGGAAAGTGCAGATGCACGGTGATGTACCGGCCGGCCTCGCCGGGCGGTCCGTGCTGCTTGTCGACGACATTGTTGATACCGGCCGGTCAATCGCCTTTGCTGCCGCCCAATTGCGACAGCAAAGGATCGATGACCTCTGGACATGCGCGCTGCTGGAGAAGCCTTCGAGACGAGAGATCCAAGTCGCGATCGATTTCGTCGGCTTCACCATCGGCGACCTGTTTGTGGCGGGTTATGGTACCGACTGCGCTGAAAAATATCGCCACCTACCGTATATCGGCGTTGTTGAGTGACAGTGGCGGTAGCTCAGGGGACTTTCCTTCGCTTTAGCTCGTCGGTTGGCCGGCGGCGCCGGTATGGGCTTCCGGTCAATCAGCAAGTCAAATTGTGGGCCTCGCAGATCGGTAGGATGGGCTGACCCGACCGCAGCCGGAAGCCCATCGCGTGAGCCGGCGCCGGCTCAAGATAGGCTTCGCGAAACGCTCAGCCCATCCTACGCGCTGCTGCGTCAGCGGAAGTCCGTCCCCGCGAGCGTGTCCACGGAGACCCGGTTGGCTGAGACAGATCGATGAAATCGAGCACCAAAGTCCTTGTATATTGGATACCGGCACGCCGCATACGCCAAATTGAAGCGCAAAACGCCGCGCCGAGAATCAGAAGTGCTGGATAGTCATAACGATGTGCGATCCCGAACCAAACCAACAAAATCAACAATGCAGCCGCAAGTCCTCTGCTCAGACCATAGGCGCGATTAGCAATGTCTACGCGATACGGGTGACCGGCCATCCTGAGGCGTCCGTAAGCCCGGGTTGTAATTGCGAGCCAATGCCTCCGGTTGATGTTCGCGATGTCCTGCTCGGCTCCTTCCATCTTGGCGACGGCGGCCCCGAGGGCCGCGCGCTGCTCGGGCGTTACGAGATTTTGATCTGGGTTTCTCACCCAGTTCGTCGGCAGGCCCGAAGGAAACCAAACGATTGCCTCGACCACGTTGCCGACGGCCTGGATCAAGTGGCCCAATACGTAGGCAACGAGTACAAACAGTCCTACGTCACCGACGCTAAGACCCTTGTCGCCGAGCAGAGATCGGAAGGACGGCCACTCCATCAGCAAGCATTAAAGTTACGACCGTACCTGGAGTGATGACGCCGATGATTTCGTAGGCATCGAAGGATTTCGTGCCGTTGCCAGCTTTATCGACCAAACGAGCCCCAGGGAGAAGCCGGCTGGAGGTAGCTCGAGTGCGCCTATCCCTTCGAGCGTTGGATTTGGTCGAGGATTCTTGGTGACGTTCCAACGCCCATTAGCATTGATATCGACACAAATAGTTCCGTCACTCCGCGTCGTCATCACGTAGCGTCTGGCTGGACCGAAAAGGCCGGAGGGCTGCGACCAATCGGGGATCCCCCTAGTCCGGCGGGAATACCAGCCGGTGGTCTCTTGAAAGTCGTATTCCTTCGGACCATCCGAAAACACGATCAAGTCAGGCACACACCATCGGAACAGTTCATCGCACTTGCCGCTTTCTCGGCCATGATGCGAGGCGACGAAGAGGTTCACCTCCGGAAGCCGAGCCCTGAACGCAGGGATCAACAAGAGCTTTCTCCAGCCGGCCGTTTCAAGGTCACCGCCGAATAAGGCCGTAAATGGACCGTATTTTACGAATACGGCTAAGCTCAGATTATTCGTGTCAGTAAAATCGGCACCGTATCTATTCCAGAAGGCGTGCCAATGAACACCGCCAAGGTCGTCCGGCCATCGGCCGTGGAAGCCGGGGCCAAGTGTGGACAACAAATTATGCGCTGCAGCGACCCCTCGTCTCATTCCGCTTGTTTTCATTAACCTGAGGGCGGAAGCCGACACGGTTGAGTTACTGCCAAGCGCCATGATCCGGGTCGATTGCCAAAGATCCTCCAGGTCCTCTACGTGGTCCTCGTCAAGGTTCATGAGGAGCAAGGTATTTACGACCTGCCCGCGAAAGGTGACGGATGGGAACCAAGGCCGCGTTAGGCTCTGCCCGCAGTCGAGCATGAGGCGATGCCCGCGAGGGCCGGTGATCATGACGCAGGCACCGTGATCGACGTCGTGAATGTCAATCCTCATCCTTGGAATTACTTTCTCTCAACAGGATGTTAGGAGCACCCGCTCGTCGCGCCGCAGGTATCGCATTTGAGGCAGGTGCCGTTGCGGATCAGGGTGAAGTTGCCGCATTCCTCGCAGCTGTCGCCTTCGTAGCCTTTGATGCGGGCGGCGCGGATGCGTTCCAGGCGCAGCGCGAGGGTGCCGTTCGGCTCTCCGCCGAGGGCGATGGGGTCGGCGAGGGCCAGGCGCGGCCGCGTGGCGGGCGCGGCCGGCGCCGCCGTGCAAGACGGTCAGCTTGTTGCGGACGAAGCCGTTCGAGGTCATCGCGCTGCATCAAGCTGAGTTCCTCGGCCGGCCAGGGGCCGGAGCCGTGGGCAGACATCCGGTTGATCGTCGCCGCCGGGGTCGCGCAGGCTCGATTGGGCTTCGCCTTTGCCGACCGCGTCGGGCAGCAGATCGCCGGGCTCGGCATGGGCGAGGTCGCCGCGGCCGAGATAGGAGATCGCCAGCTCGCGGAAGATGTAGTCGAGGATCGAGGTCGCCATCTTGATCGTGTCGTTGCCTTCGACGATCCCCGACGGCTCGAACCGGCTGAACGTGAAGCTCTCGACGAACTCCTCGAGCGGCACGCCGTATTGCAGGCCCATCGAGATCGCGATCGCGAAATTGTGCATCAACGAGCGGAAGGCCGAGCCCTCCTTGTGCATGTCGATAAAGAGTTCGGCCAGCCGGCCGTCCTCGTGCTCGCCGGTGCGCAGATAGACCTTGTGGCCGCCGACCGTGGCCTTTTGCGTGTAGCCCTTGCGCCGGTTGGGCAGCCGGCGGCGCTCGCCGCGCTGGACGACGCGTTCGACCACCCGCTCGACGACCCGTTCGACGATGCGCTCGGCGACCAGCGGCGCGCGCTGGGCCGGCGATTGCGCGAAGAGTTCGGCCGCGCGGTCCTCGGCCTCCTCGTCGGCGCCCAACAGGCTCGCGGCCAAGGGCTGCGACAGTTTCGAGCCGTCGCGGTAGAGTGCCGTCGCCTTGAGGCCGAGCCGCCAGGACAGCAGATAGGCGTCCTTGCAGTCCTCGACGGTCGCCGCGTTCGGCATGTTGATGGTCTTCGAGATCGCCCCCGAGATGAAGGGCTGCGCCGCCGCCATCATGCGGATGTGGCTTTCGGCCGACAGCGCGCGGGTGCCGGTGGGCCCGCACGGGCTGGCGCAATCGAACACCGGCAGATGCTCGGGCTTCAGGTGCGGCGCGCCTTCGAGGGTCATCGCCCCGCAGCACCAGGTGTTGGCGGCGTCGATCTCGGCCCGGCTGAAGCCGAGCGCCGCCAACAGGTCGAAGCCCGGATCGTCGAGCGCGGCCGGCGCGATGCCGAGCCGCTCGGTGCAGAAGGCTTCGCCGAGGGTCCATTTGTTGAACGCGAATTTGATGTCGAAGGCGGTGGCGAGCGCGGCCTCGGCGGCGGCCAGCGCGCGGTCGTCGAAGCCCTTGGCCCGCAGGCTCTCGTGGTTGATCGCGGGCGCGCCGGCGAGCGTGCCGTGGCCCAGCGCATAGCGCTCGATCGCGGCGATCTCGGCGGCGTCGTAGCCGAGCGTCGCCAGCGCCTGCGGCACCGCGCGGTTGATGATCTTGAAATAGCCGCCGCCGGCGAGCTTCTTGAATTTGACCAGCGCGAAATCGGGCTCGATCCCGGTCGTGTCGCAATCCATGACGAGGCCGATCGTGCCGGTCGGCGCGATGACCGTCGCCTGGGCGTTGCGGAAGCCGTGCTGTTCGCCGAGCGCCAGCGCCGTGTCCCAGCTCTTTCGCGCCGCCGCGACCAGCTGCGGGTCGGGGCAATTCGCGGCGTCGAGCGGCACCGGCAGGATCGCCAGCCCCTCATATCCGGCGCTCTCGCCATAAGCGGCGCGGCGGTGGTTGCGGATGACGCGCAGCATCGCCTCGCGGTTCAGCGCAAAGCCGGGAAAGGCGCCGCGCGGCGTCAATGCCGGGTCGCCCGCCATCTCGGCCGAGGCGGCATAGCTCGCGCCGGTCAACAGCGCGGTGATCGCCGCGGCGAGCGCGCGCCCGGCGGCGCTGTCATAGGCGATGCCCATCGCCATCAACAGCCCGCCGAGATTGGCGTAGCCGAGCCCGAGGGTGCGGAATGCGAACGAGCGGCGGGCGATCTCGGGCGACGGGAACTGCGCCATCATCACCGAGATTTCGAGCACCAGCGTCCACAGCCGCACCGCATGGGCAAAGGCTTCGGCATCGAAGCCGCCCCCTCTGTCGCGTCCTCGCGGCGGAACGCCATCAGGTTCAACGAGGCGAGATTGCACGCGGTGTCGTCGAGGAAATTGTATTCCGAGCACGGGTTCGAGGCGTTGATCCGGCCGCTCTCGGGGCAGGTGTGCCAGTCGTTGATCGTGGTGTCGAATTGCAGGCCGGGATCGGCCGAGGCCCAGGCGGCGTGCCCGATCCGGTCCCACAATTCGCGCGCCGGCAATGTCTTGGCGATCTTGCCGTCGGTGCGCCGGGTCAATTCCCAGGGGCCGTCGGCCGCGACGCGGTCGAGGAAATCGTTCGAGACCCGGACCGAATTGTTCGAATTCTGCCCGGCGACGGTCAGATAGGCCTCGGAATCCCAATCGGTGTCATAGGTGCGGAAATCGATCGCGGTATAGCCTTGGCGGGCGAACTGGATCACCCGCTGGATGCAGTTTTCCGGGATCATCGCGCGGCGGGCGGCGCGGATCTCGCGTTTCAACGCCGGGTTCTGCGCCGGGTCGCAGGAATCGGCTGCGCCCTCCGGCTGCTGATGGCAGGCGGCCATGACCAGGTTCAGATGCCGGGCGGCGAGCTTGGAGCCGGCGACGAGGGCGGCGACCTTCTGCTCCTCGACGACCTTCCAGTCGATAAACGCCTCGATGTCGGGGTGGTCGATGTCGACGATCACCATCTTGGCGGCGCGCCTGGTGGTGCCGCCCGATTTGATCGCGCCGGCGGCGCGGTCGCCGATGCGCAGAAAGCTCATCAGCCCGGACGACCGCCCGCCGCCCGACAGGCGCTCGCCGTCGCCGCGCAATTTCGAGAAATTCGAGCCCGAGCCCGAGCCGTATTTGAAGATCCGCGCCTCGCGCACCCACAGATCCATGATCCCGCCCTCGTTGACGAGATCGTCGGCGACCGACTGGATAAAGCAGGCATGCGGCTGCGGGTGCTCATAGGCGCTGGTCGACGCGGTACAGCTCGCCGCTGCGGTAATCGACGTAGTAATGGCCCTGCGCCGGGCCGTCGATGCCATAGGCCCAGTAGAGCCCGGTGTTGAACCATTGCGGCGAGTTCGGGGCGCCCATCTGCCGCGCCAGCATCAGCCGGATCTCGTCGTAAAAGGCGCGGGCGTCCTCCTCGGCGTCGAAATAGCCGCCCTTCCAGCCCCAATAGGTCCAGGTCCCGGCCATCCGGTCGAAGACCTGGCGGGCGTTGGTCTCGCCGCCGTAGCGTTGCTCCTCGGGCAACGCCGCCAGCGCCGCGGCATCGGCCACGCGCCGCCACAGCCAAGACGGAACCCCGTCTTCCTCGACCGGCGCCAAGCGCGCCGGCACCCCCGCTTTGCGGAAATATTTCTGGGCAATGATGTCGCAGGCGACCTGGCTCCATTCGGCCGGCACCTCGATTCCCTCGGCCTGGAAGACGACCGAGCCGTCGGGATTGCGAATCTCGCTGGTCGCGTTCCGGAACGGAACCGACCCATAGGGATCCTGACCTGCCGTGGTAAAGCGCCGCGCGATATGCATTCCTTCCCCCCGAAACCCTCGTCTCCTGCCGCGCGGGATTCGCAGCAAGATGTAGCTGCTGGGCTTGCCCAGACGACTATATCTAGACCGTTCGGCCAGGGTCGGCAATTTATTTTGGGGCGCATGCGCGGAAAGCACACCATATGTTGCGGCCAGCAACGTTAAGCCGGCTATTGCCGCCGGGGCGGGCGCGGTGCGATAAACCGGCGGCCGCGGGGTCCAGCCGGCCGCGGCATCGGGCACGGATGGAGCGATGACCCTCGGCACGCGTTTGTTGACCTGGCTGCGCGGCGATTATGTCGGGATCGACAGCCTCGGCAACCGCTACTACCGCGACAAGGGGCGGCGGGCTTTGCCGCCGCGGCGGCGGGCGGGCCAGCCGCGAAAAGCGCTGGGTCATCTATGCCGGCGAGCCGGAAGGGTCCAAGGTGCCCGTCCGAATGGCACGCCTGGCTGCACCACACGATCGACGAGGTGCCGCGGCCGGAGTCGCGCATCCGCCATCCGTGGGAAAAGGAGCACCTGCCGAACATGACCGGCACGCCCTATGCCTATCACCCGCCGGGCTCGATCCTGCGCGGCGGCCGGCGCGCGCCCTCGACCGGCGATTACGAGCCGTGGACGCCCGAATAGCGCCGAGACGCGGATGCCGGCGGGAGCCGATCCAGCGCGTGATCGCGGGAAAGCAGCGATGAGCGGCAACGTGATCGAGACGGTGATGGGCGCGGTCGTGCTCGTCGTCGCCGCGTTGTTCCTGTTTTTTGCCTATACGACGAGCGAGGTGCGGGCGGTGGACGGCTATCCGGTGACGGCGCAGTTCGAGCGCATCGACGGCATCCGCGACGGCAGCGACGTGCGCATCGCCGGGGTCAAGGTCGGCTCGATCGTCGCCGAAAATCTCGACCCGAAGACCTATCTCGCCACCGTCAAGATGAGCATCGACCCCGAATACAAACTGCCCGACGACACCGTCGCCGAGATCATCTCGTCGAGCCTGCTCGGCGACAAATACATGTCGCTGGTGCCGGGCGGCTCGGACAAGAACATCCCGCCCGGCGGTCAGATCAAATACACCCAGGCTCCGGTCAGCCTCGAAAACCTGATCGGCCAGATGATCTTCTCGCAGCCGGGCAGGGCGCAGAAAAAGCCGGGCGAAGGCCCCAGGCGGCGCGCCCCAAACCGGAGCGCCGCCGGGTGCGGCGCCGCCCAGCGGCCTCAAATAACCGCGTGGCGGGTAAGGGCAAGACGATGAGCGAATCGAACGATTTCCCGGTCTGGCGGACGCCGGAAGGCGAACCCGTCTCCTGCGTCGAGAAGATCAAGGTGCTGAACGAGAACCTCGCCGAACTGCGCGAGCTGGCGCAGGAAGCGCTCGAAGACGCGGTGCTGATGGGCTGCGACGAGCGCCAGCTGCGCGAGGTTCTGGCCGGGATCGTCGCCGGCCTCGTCAACCCCTACGCCAAATAGCCAGTCTAGAGCCTCGAACCTCCCCCCATCGCTGCCGGATCACGCCATCGCCGGCTTTGTCACCTGGAAGCTCTGCCGGGTCTCCATGTGCCGCATCCACTCCTGCAGCTTCGGGATGCTCGGCGAGCGGGGCATGGCCGTCGGGCACGTTGGCGAAAAAATAGAGCAGCGGGATCACCATCAGATCGGCGAGGCTCACATGCTCGCCGGCGAGAAACCGGTGGTCCTCCATCAGCCGGTCGATCTCGGCGAGGCACAGCCGGGCGCGCGGCAATGCCGCGGCGATTGCCGCCTCGTCCGGCTCGCGCGCCGAGCAAGCGCGGCGCCAGCACCCGGTTGAACAGAATCGTGCCGGCGATGCTGGGCCAGGCATAGGCGTCGACGATGCCGATGATCTGGTTCATCCGCGACCATTGATGCACGTCTTCGGGCTGCAGCGGCGTTCCCGGAAAGCGCTCGTCGACATAGCGCATGATCGCCTGGGTCTCGTAGAGCGCGAAACCGTCATGCTCGAAGGCCGGAACCTTGGCGAAAGGCTGGCGCGACAGATGCGGCTCCTCGCGGTTGGCGCCGAACGGCACCTCGACAAGCTCGTGCGTGACGCCCTTTTCGGCGAGCGTCAGCCGTGCGCTCCACACATAGGTGCTGCCGGCCGGGCCGTAGACGATCGGATGTGCCATCGCCAATTCACTCGCCTGTTCTAACGCCTGATTCACCACGTTGGTGCCGCAAAGCCGCCGCCGCGGGCGGTGGCGCGTGCCGTCCGCTTACACTCGAACCTGTCACGGGCAAAGTCGCCTTGGGTGACGCCATCCCGGGTCCACATCGGCGGCGCGGGGACACAGGCTGACAGGCTATGGCAAGCGCCGCTGCGATGGCAGTGCGTTTAAGCATCGAATTGGTCCTTCTAGTTGAAGGCGGCGTTCCAGCGCCGCCAGCGACGGCTAGCGCTGGGCCTTGTCAGAGCGGATTAGGCCTTGCTCAACAGGGTCTTCCAGGTAGGGTCTGGTGCTGGAGCGTCATGTTCGAGGAAATGCTCGAGCATATGGACGATCGCAACGGATCGGCTTGGAGGCACTCGCTGCCGGGCGCGCCAGGCGTCGATTTTTTCGACTAACAGAGGTTCGACCCGCACGTCGATATTCGCGGTTTTCCTTCGCATGCTGATGAGGTAGGGCATTGTCGGGCGTGGCCGCTTGATAATCCCGGCCAAAAATTTGATCGCCAGATCGGTCTCTGCGGGATTAGGCAGACGGAATTGGGACCGTCCGGTTTCTCGCTCTGCTTGGCGACGTGCCAAACCACCGTTTGAACGCATGATTGAACGCGGCAAGCTCCGAATAGCCGAGCAGCCAGGCGATTTGCTGAAGTGAGATGCGCTGGTCCTCGAGGTAACGAACAGCAAGGCGGTTGCGCAGATGGTCGAGGATCTCGCCGAAGCTGACGCCCTCCGCCGCGAGCTGCCGCGTCAACGACCGCAAGCTCATGCCGAGCTGCTGGGCGACCACCGCCGCCTGTACCTTACCGCTGGGAAGCAGGCTCAAGAGGTGGTTTTCCACCATGCCCCGCAGGCCGGCCGTCTTGCGCCGCTTCAAGAGGAGATCGTCCGCGTGCGTCTCCAGGATATGCAGCAGGTGACTGTCCGCGGAAACTATCGAGAGTTGTACAATGCTTTCCGGGAACGCCCAACTGTTGACAGAATGGGCGAACTCGACCGGACATCGCAGAATGCGATGGATTTCCCTCAACTCGGTGTTGCGAGCGTGCGCAAAGGTTACGCGCGACGGGGCGAGCTCGCGGTTCGTCAGCTTGCACAGCACTCTCATCAGCGCCAGCGAGATGAACTCGGAAAATTGGCGGCGAGGCTCGTCAAATGCGAGCATCGGCCGGTGCGTCAAGACCGTCTCGTTCCCGAGCCGTGACACCTCGGGGCGAACTTCTTCGCTCGTCGTTGCCGCATACCGTACCAGGTGTTCAAGGGCTGTCGCGACCGTCGCTGAGGAGGCCGCAAGGTAGAAGAGGACGCCGACCTCTCGCATGTCTATCTCGGCTGCCACGCGCAGCCCGAGCAGCGATTCGTCTGTCTCGGTCGCGGCAAGCTCGAGGAACCGGTACTGGGAAGCAGCTGAGATGCCGCTATCGTCCCGCGACAACTGATCGCGCGAAAGCTCAGCCTTCGCCAATAGCGGCTCGGCCTCGATCCGCTTCCGGTCCAGGTACCGCAAAGTCTCGCGGGCGGCGACGCCGCGGGTCCACAGAAACGGGCTCTCCGGAATATCGCTTTGGCGGGCGCTCCTCATATCCGAAACGACATCGCGTGTTCGAGCCCCCAATACGAAATCTCGAAGCGAGGATTGCTCAAAACGATATCGACCATCTTGCAGATCACTTCTTGGCGGATGATCCGGCCAAAGCCGGCGTAGCCGCGCCGCCGTTGCTCAGCAACGCCCCAAAAATCGCCGCGGCGCTGTCGAGCCCGGTGCCTTGGCCGCCTGTCGACACCACCGTCTGCGGCACCAGCCGCCCGACCAAGGAGACGATCTCAGGCTTCTCCTGGACGGCTTTGAGAAATTGCTGAACGAGATTGATCGTCAGCACCCGGTCCTGGCCGAGCACGTCGGCCTGAGCCTTTTGCCCTTGCGCGGTCTCTTCGAGTTCGAGCTTTTGCCCCTCGCCGCGCAATTTGGCCGCGTTCTTGTTCTGCTCGGCGACCTGCACGCCGATCAACGCCTCGACCAGCTGGTGCTGCAGCTCCGCGGTGGCGCGCGCCTTTTCGGTTTCGATCCGCTGGGTTTGCGCCTTCTGCTCCTGCTGGTAGGTCAGCTGGAGCTGATCGGCCAATTGCTGGCGCAGCCGCGAGATCAACAATTCGGGCGGCAACGCCACGTCGCCGAACTTGACCTCCTTGATGACGATCCCGGCGCGCAGGCCCTCGGGGCGGATTGCGTCCTCGACCGCGCGTTCGAGCGTCGCGCGATTGTCGGCCAGATCGAGGACGTGGCGCCCGGTCGCGCCGACCACGTTGCGCACGATCGAGCGGATCGTCGGCACCATGATATTGTTTTCGATTTCATGCAGCCCGCCGACCGCGGCCACGACAAAGGGCGCATTGTCGGGGGTGACCTGGGCCAGGACCCGCAGCTCGAGCGGCACCTGCCAACCTTCGACAAACGGGGTGATCGCCGGATCGGCGGCGCCCTCGGGCACCGGGACATCCTGCGAGCGTTGGGGTTGCGTCAGGTTGCCAGCCTGATCGAGGCTGAGATCGATGTATCGCCGCTTATAGCCGCCCTTGAACTCCCAGGTCTGCACCCGGGTGCTGATCATTGTGACCTTATACGCGGCCTCGTTGACATAGTAGCGGCCGGGTTGCAGAGCCTTTTCCCAGATGCCGATACAGCCGACCGGGACCAGGATCGCGGTCAGAATGCCTTCATCGCCTTTTCGTTGATTGGAAATGACCGCTTCGCCGCTCGAATTGGTAAAGACGGTCTTTTGCCGGCATGAGGTTGGTTTTTCTGCAACCAGATTGCCGAAATTCACCGCCGCCACGACGTTGGATTTGACCACGCCGACAAAGCCTTTCGCCACGTCAACGGCGTCCCGGATTTCGACGTCCCAGAGATAGGTGTTGAGGCGATAATTCCCTGGCGTCAGGATCGTTGTCTGCGGCCCTCGCTGCCCACCATGCGTGAGGAAATATTCGGCGTCGAGCATGTCCAGCTCGTGCCCGGCGGGAAAAGCGTCTGCCAGATACTGATCGGGCTGCAGCGGGGCGCCATCCTTGGCGTTCAGAAACCCGTATTTGCCCGATGGAATCGACACCACCTTTCTGGTTTCGACCTGATAGATCACGTTGACGAGAAACCAGGGATGCCAGCCCGGGGTCAGAATTTCCGCTTGCGGGCCTTTTTCCCCGTTCGTCGCGATGATGTGCTCGCCGGGCAGCGAGGTGGTGCCGTAAATCTTGTTCAGCACGGCGATTTCGTCGGAATCGACATGCACATAAGAGGTCGCCGCGAGACAGAGCAGCGCGATCGCCACAAACACGAAGCGCAGGGACAGCGACAATGTTCCAAAATCGGCGCGCGCGCGGCTGACGAAGAGGCCGAGAATGCTCGGCGCCACCGCCGCGAGCACAAAATACAAAACTGCGACGACGACCCAAAACATCGGAACCTCCCGTCAGATCCGGCGAGGAGGATTAGGTCCCCGGCCTCGCTTCGCCCTCCGATCCGGGTGAGGCAATGGCGCATGGATCGGATGGGACGATCGAGCCGGCAGCCGGCATGAACCCGTCAACCGGTGATCGATCCAATGCGTCACCGACTGGCCTGTCGCGGCCTGGTTTCCTCCCTTTCCCGCTTGATGCTACTCCCTCCGGGCCTGCGCGCGCGAGCATTCCGTCGTGGCGGTGGTGCGGGGTCGGAGGCCTTCGGACCCCTCGAAAATCGAAGCTGACCGGGCGATTTCGATAGGCTAGCGTCGCCAAGACAAGCGCAGCGCCACCCGGACGCCGCACGATCTCCCCGGCCGCATTGCCTCTGAGAGCTGCCGCATGGACGCCGAAGCCCGAGCGACGAAGGCAAAGATCGCGCCGATTTTCCGCTGGGCCGGCGTCTGGGGACCCGGCCTGCTGGTCATGCTCGCCGACACCGACGCGGGAAACGTGGTGACCGCCGCGCAGAGCGGGGCGCGCTGGGGTTATCGGCTGCTGCCGTTGCTGCTGCTGCTGATACCGATGCTCTACATGGTGCAGGAGCTGACGGTCCGGCTCGGCATCTACACCGGACGCGGTCACGGCGAACTGATCCGCGAGCGGTTCGGCGCCGGATGGGCATGGCTGTCGATGGTGGGTTTGGCGGTGGCGACGATTGGCTCGCTGGTTACCGAATTCACCGGAGTCGCCGGCATCGGAGAACTTTACGGCGTGTCGCGCAGCCTAACCTTGCCCCTTGCCACCGGCGCGCTGCTGACGGTCGTTACGACTGGCTCTTACCGGCGCGTCGAGCGGACGGCGCTCGTTATCGGCCTGTTCGAACTTGCCTTCTTTGCCGTCGCCTGGGATGCCCATCCGAACCTTGCGACGTTGCTGAGGGATGCTGTCGACTTGCCGTTCGGCAACCGCGAATTCGCGTTTCTGACTGCGGCGATTATTGGTGCAACATTCAACCCATGGATGATCTTTTATCAGCAGTCCGCCACCGTCGACAAACAGCTGAAGCCGGACGACATCAGGGCTGCGCGCTGGGATACCGGTGTCGGCGCCGTTCTTACCCAATGCTTGACCGGCGCCGTCCTTGTCGCCGCTGCGGCGGTGCTGACGTCGGGTGGCGTCCCGGTAAACCTGACCAGCGTCGGCCAGCATCGGCGACGCGCTGACGCCGATCCTCGGAGAGGCTATGGGCCACCTGGTCTTTGGCGCGGGCGTGCTCGGCGCCTCGCTGATCGCGGCAATCGTGTCTTCGTTGGCGCTGGCCTGGGGGATGGGCGAGGTCACCGGACACCGGCGTTCGCTCGAATACCGGCCGCTCGAGGCGCGATGGTTCTATGGCGTCTACGTGGCTTGCGCGGCTGGCGCCGCTGCCCTTGTCTGGCTCATGCCGGACCTCGTTGCGCTCAACATCGCCGCGCAGGTCTTGAACGCTTTCCTGTTGCCGCTGGTGATTGGTCTCCTGGTGGCTCTGGCGGTGACGGCATTGCCGGAGCCGCAGCGCCTGCGCGGATGGTATCTCGGGTTGATCATCGGCGTCTCGACGATCGTCTGCGCGCTTGCTCTGTTCGGCGGTATCTCGGGATTTCTTTAGCAATTTTGCCGATCGCGCTGACCCCTTATCGTAAAGCGTTTGATTTCCCAGATTAACACGGTCAGCCGATCGCGAGCGCCGCCCGCAATGTCCTCGTTCTTTTCGCCTTACCGGCATCAGTTCATCCGCGTCGGCGCCTGTGTGCCTCATGTAGCGGTGGCCGAGCCCGCCCATAATGCCGCGGCGGTCGAGGCGCTGCTTGTCGAGGGCGACGCGGCGCGGGTCGGGCTGATGGTGTTCCCCGAGCTGTGCCTCTCGGCCTATGCGATCGACGATCTGCTGTTTCAGGATGCGCTGCTCGACGCGGTCGAGAGCCAAGTCGATCGTCTGGTCCAGGCCAGCCGGGACCGGTTCCCCGTGTTTGTCGTCGGCGCGCCGCTGCGCTCGCACGGGCAGCTTTACAACTGCGCGATCGCGATCCATCGCGGCCAACTGCTCGGCGTCGTCCCAAAGGTTTTTCTGCCGAACTACCGCGAGTTCTACGAGCGCCGCCATTTCACCTCGGGCATCGGCGTCGCCGGCCGGTCGATCGCCGTCGCCGGGCGCAACGTCCCGTTCGGGATGGACCTGCTATTCGCCGCCGCCGGTGCTGCGGGTTTCACCTTTCACGTCGAAATCTGCGAGGATTTGTGGGTGCCGCAGCCGCCGAGCAGCGCGGCGGCGTTGGCCGGCGCCGAGATCCTGACTCAACCTGTCGGCCAGCAACATCACGATCGGCAAGGCGCAGATGCGCCGGCTGCTCTGCGCCTCGCAATCGGCGCGCTGCCTCGCCGCCTACGCCTATTCCGCCGCCGGCGCCGGCGAAGTCGACGACCGACCTCGCCTGGGACGGTCAGGCCGGGATCTTCGAGCTGGGTCAAGAGCTGGCCGAGACCGAGCGTTTCTCGGCCACGCCCGAGATGGCGATCGCCGATGTCGATCTCGGCCGCATTCGCCAGGAGCGGATGCGCACCAACACTTTTGGCGACTGCGCCCGCGCCGCGGGCTCCGGTGACTCGGACACCGCCGTTTCGCACGATCGGTTTCGACTTCGAAGCGCCTGAGGAAAAGCTAGCCCTGCGCCGCAACGTCGAGCGCTTCCCCTATGTGCCGGCCGACCCGGCGATGCTCGCCGACAATTGCTACGAGGCCTACAACATCCAGGTCCAGGGCCTGGCGCAGCGGCTCAAGGCGACCGGGCTCAAAAAGCTCGTGATCGGCGTTTCCGGCGGGCTCGATTCGACCCAGGCCTTGATTGTCTCGGCGCGCGCGATGGACCGGCTCGGGCTGCCGCGCACCAACATCCTCGCCTACACCTTGCCGGGTTTTGCGACCGGCGAGGCGACCAAGGCCAATGCCTGGCGGCTGATGAAGGCGCTCAAGGTCAGCGGCTGCCGAGATCGACATCCGCCCGGCGGCCCGGCAGATGCTGCAGGACATCGGCCACGCCACGGCCAAGGGCGAGGCCGATTACGACGTGACCTTCGAAAATGTCCAGGCCGGCCTGCGCACCGACTACCTGTTCCGGCTGGCGAACCACAATGGCGGGCTGGTGGTCGGCACCGGCGATCTGTCCGAACTGGGCCTCGGCTGGTGCACCTATGGGATCGGCGATCAGATGTCGCATTACAACCCCAACGCCTCGGTCGCCAAAACCCTGATCCAGCATTTGATCCGCTTTGTCGCCGCGACCGGCGATCTCGGCCCGCACACAGCACCAATCCTCTACGACATCCTGGCGACCGAGATTTCGCCGGAATTGGTGCCGCCGGGCGCCGACGGCCTGATCCAGTCGACCGAGAGCATCGTCGGCCCCTATCCATTGCAGGACTTCAACCTCTATTACGCGACCCGCTACGGTTTCAGCCCGTCCAAGATCGCCTATCTGTCATGGAACGCATGGAGTGACGTCGAACGCGGGGCGTGGCCGGCCAACACCCCAGATGCCGCGCGGCACGCCTACGATCTGCCCGAAATCAAGCACTGGCTGCAGGTCTTCCTCCACCGCTTTTTCCAACTGAGCCAGTTCAAGCGCTCGGCCCTGCCTAACGGCCCGAAAATCTCCTCGGGCGGCTCGCTCTCCCCGCGCGGCGACTGGCGCGCCCCCTCCGACGCCACCGCCACCGTCTGGCTCGAAGAACTCGAAGCCGGCGTTCCCGACAAAGAATAAACGCAAGCCCGCCGCGAGCCCCACTGATGAGTTTGTGATAACGCCAGTTTTTGCGACGCCGTGTCCGCCGAATAGAGATGTCACCGGTTCTGCCATTTAGAAATGTCACTCCTGGGTGGCGGGCACCGGGCGGCGGGCGGGCGCGGATCGCCCAGTGTGAACTAGGTCACAGACATTTCTGAAAAATTGGTTAAAGTTTGACGGCAGAGCAGCTCGTCTGCGATCTCCGTTAGCCCATAGGTTGGGCGGTGGACGCTCTTGGCGCTCTCGTTCCAAGCAAGACCAAGGATCAGGTCTAAGCAATCTCACTGCCGACGTGGGTGAAGGAACCAGGGACGATCAAGATGCAACGAAAAGCATTTTCATTGCCAGCCAGCTCCGTGAACATCGGTACCGCCTCCACCCCACGCCAGCGCCTTCGCGTCCGCCCGGGCTGGGCCGTGGGGAGTGTGCTTCTGCTGATATTCTCCCTCCCGCTAGCCTTCTGGCAGGCGCCTTTTCCGCACCCGGGACAGCCCTTCGGCGAGCGCAGCCTGCTGGAGACGCTCTGGTACCCGGTCGAAGTAAACGGCCCGGCACGCATGCCATCGGCGCCGGCACTGATGCGAGCCGTGGCCGTCGCGGCGGATAGGGCTTGGGCGGTGGGCGCCGGTGGCACGATCCTTGAGACCACCGACGGCGGCCAAGGCTGGGGGGCGCAGACCAGCGGCACACGAGCCGATCTCTGGTCGGTGCGGTTCCAGGCGGACGGGCAGCGTGGCTGGGCGGCAGGCACGGGCGGTACGATCCTGGTGACCGCCGATGGCGGCGGAAGCTGGGCCAAGCAGACCAGCGGCACGCAAGCCTATCTTACCTCGCTGCAGTTCAGCGCGGATGGCCAGCGCGGCTGGGCGGTAGGTACAGATGGCACGATCCTGGCGACCACCAATGGCGGCCGAAGCTGGGCCGCGCAGACCAGCGGCAAACCACGAGCCGATCTCTACTCGGTGCGGTTCCAGGCGGACGGGCAGCATGGCTGGGCGGTAGGTACAGGGGCACGATCCTGGTGACCGCCAATGGCGGCGGAAGCTGGGCCAAGCAGACCAGCGGCACAGAGGCCAATCTCTTGTCGGTGCAGTTCCACGCAGATGGCCAGCGCGGTTGGGCGGTAGGTGGCGGGGGCACGATCCTGGCGACCACCAATGGCGGCCGAAGCTGGGCCAAGCAGACCAGCGGCACACGAGCCGATCTCTACTCGGTGCGGTTCCAGGCGGACGGGCAGCGTGGCTGGGCGGCGGGCACGGGCGGAACGATCTTGAGTACTCTCAATGGTGGCACGACTTGGGCGGAGAAGGATTCGCACGTTGGTTCTGCGCGGCTGGGTCTTTGGGCAGATGAGGCAGGCTCGACGATTTGGGCGCCGGGCTATCCACCGGCCTTGCTGCGCAGCGTTGATGGCGGAAGCAGCTGGAAGCCTGAGTCATGGCCGCTCCGATATGCGCGCTACCCGGCGCCCTGGTTTTGGATGACCCTGCTGCTCGCGGGTTGGATGTGGACACGGTCGATCGAGGGCGTGGAAAAACGCGTCATATGAACGTAAGCGAAGCGCCGGGTTTCCTGGCCGTGACAGTCGAGGCCCGGTTGATACTGGGTCGGCGGCTTGAGCGGGGCGATCAGGTTCTGATCGCCGCCATCAGCGGTCCCACACCGAAGATCGTGATCATTCGCTTCAGATTATAGGCCAGAACGTGGAGGCTCATCTCGGTTCGGACCTTGTCCAGGGTCCGGGTCAGGAAGTGGGTGGCGCCCATCCAGGCCTTGAGGGTCCCGAACGGGTGTTCGACGGTCTGTCGTCGCACCCCCATGGCCTCGGGCATGCGGTCGAGCCGGGCCTGCATCCGGTCGAGCACGACCTCATTCTCCCAGCGCTTGATGATCCGCCGCGGGGTCGGCGTGCATTGGGGTCTGAGCGGACAGGTGAAGCAGGCGCTCAGGTGGCGGTAGCGGTCGAAGTCTTCGGTGTGATCGGCGCGGCGATGGATTTTGGTGAGTTTTGCGCCCGCCGGGCAGGTGTAGTGGTCGTGCTCGGCGTCGTAGATGAAGTCCTGCCGGGCAAAAAGGCCGCGCTTGGTCCCGCTTGACGTCAGGGTCTTGGGTGCGATAGGTGCGACGCCGGTGCCTTCGCACGACAGAACCTGGTCGCCGCTGAAGTAGCCGCGGTCGGCCAGGGCGGTGACCTGCTCGCAGCCCGTGGCCTGCTGCGCCTTGAGCGCCATGGGTGCGAGCTGGCTGCGGTCGTGCCCCTGGTTGATCACCTCGTGGGCCACAATTAGATGGTGCTCGGCGTCGACGGCGATCTGCACATTGTAGCCGACCACGCCGGTTCCGCGCCCGCTGGTGGCCATGGACCGCGCATCCGGATCGGTCAGCGAGACCTGCTGGTCGGGCGCGTCCCGAACCGTCTGCTCCATCTTCTTCAAGGACTGCATCTGTCGACGCAAGCCGGCGATCTTCTCCTTCAGGCGGACCGACTTGACTTCAGCGACATCGCTCTCGTCGCGGTCGGCCCGGTCCAGTGCCGCCAGGTAACGCGCGATGCCGGCGTCGACCTGCTCGATGCGCTTGCCGACCTTGGCCACCGTGAAGTTCTTGTCGCGATTGTTGACCGCTTTGAACTTGCTGCCGTCGATCGCAACAACGGCGCGGGTGAACAGGCCCAGCTGGCGGCACAACATCACAAACTGGGAACACACCGCCCGGATCGCCTCGCCATTGTCCCGGCGGAAGTCGGCGATCGTCTTGAAGTCGGGCATCAGCCGCCCGGTCAGCCACATCAGCTCGATATTGCGCTGCGTTTCGCGTTCGAGCCGCCGGCTCGACTGAACCCGGTTCAAATAACCGTAGAGATAAATCTTCAGCAGCGTCACGGGATGGTACGAGGGACGGCCGGTCGCTTCCGGTATAACGCCGGCAAAGCCCAGCACCGCCAAATCCAGTTCATCAATGAAGGCATCGACGATGCGGACAGGGTTATCTTCGCCGACGTAGTCGTCCAAGCAATCCGGCAGCAAGATGAGCTGGCACCGGTCTTGGCCCTCAACAAAACGCTTCATCCCGGTCCCCCCGAACCCCCAGAGAGAATACCAGATTAGGCGTTTTCACACAGCCTCGACCGAATTCGGCGGGTACCAGCCCGAGGACGGCGTCGAGCCGACCGGATTTACCGACACCCCGACCGGCGATTTTGCGGAAGACCGGCTGCACTTCGGCCCCTTGGCCAAAGGGATCTCCCGCTTTCTGCGCAACGTGGCCACCGTGCCTCCACTCACGTTGGCGATCTCTGGAGATTGGGGCAGCGGCAAGAGCAGCCTGATGGCCCTCATTTGCGCGGATTTGAAGCGCTACGGGACCTGCCCGGTCTGGTTTAATGCCTGGCACCATCAGAAGGACGAGCAATTGCTTGCCGGCCTGCTCTGCGCCATCCGTGATCAGGCCCTGCCTTCCCTCGTGACCCTGGACGGTTGGGTGTTCCGGCTGCGATTGCTGTGGCTGCGGTCGAAGAAGTACTTCGCCGTGACCTTCGTTCTGGTCCTGCTTGCATCGGCAACGGTCGCGTTCCTCACGGGCCACGATCTGACCGTGTGGGACCGCATGTTCCAGATCATCCAGCGGCAGCTGCCTTGGATCGGCGCCGCGGCGAAAGGCGCTCAGGCCACGGTTTCCAAAGCCGATCTCGCCAAACTAGTGGCGCAATTGGCTAGCGCAATTGCAACCCTGGTGGCTATAGGCAAGGCCCTTACCGCATTTGGCGCCGATCCCGCCGTGCTGCTCTCCGCAACGGCCGAAAAGTTTCGACTGAAGGATGCAAGCGCGCTAACCGACTTCCGCGCACGCTTCGCCGAACAATTCCGCGAGGTGACGGAGGCCCTCCCCCAACGGATGGTGATCGTGATCGATGACCTCGACCGTTGCCGGTCGGAGGCCATCTTGGATGTACTGGAGGCGGTCAACTTCCTGGTTTCCTCCGGCTCCTGCTTTGTCATCTTCGGAATGGCAACAATGCGCGTGCAGGCTGCGCTGGCCCTTTCATTCGAAAAGATGGCGGCTGAAGCGGCGGATCTCACCAGCGTTGGCGACCAGCTCGTGGAGGAAGGCGAGAAGGAAACGATCGACCGTGAGGCGCGGCGACGATATGCCCGGGACTACCTCGAGAAGCTCGTGAACATCGAGATCGTGGTCCCCTCGGTTAGCGATCTGGATGCGAGCGGCCTCTTCGACCGTCATGCGGCCAACGAGACGGAACTCTGGGCAAAAGCGTGGAAGCCAATGGGACGGCTTTGGCCCGTCGCTTTGATCATTGTAGCTGTTATTTTAGGCGGAAATTTTGGCTGGCGTTTCGCGGTGTCGGACCCACCACCTGCACCCGTGGTGCAGCCAGCCGTTGCACCGTCCAACAACAACATTGAGGCGGCAGGCGGAGGAACGACATCGAATATTTCGACTGCACAACCAGAAGTACAGCGATATGTGCCCGCAGTACAGCTAGGCGATCCCCACGAAATCAGTTGGTCTACCTTCGCGCTCCCGATGGCGCTACTCGCCGCATGCCTAGCCGGATTTACAATATACCGGTTGCGCACGGCCGTGCATCAGGTCCAGGACACGCTAGGCTTCCAGGACGCCTTGCGAGCCTGGACGCCCCTAGTTCATAGCCATCGCGCGACGCCACGTGCCATCAAGCGGTTCGGCAATCGGATTCGCTACTTGGCAATGCTTCATCAGGCCGAACGATTGGATGACTCCGGCTTCGATACACTGTGCCGGATGCGCGATTGGACATTTGCTTGGATCGGCAGGCGGATGCCGCGTATGCAAAGGCGGATGCTATCAACCGATGCTGTGCAAGCACACGATGGTCCGAATTTGGATATGGCGGAGGAGAACATCGTGGCCCTTGGCGCGCTCAACGAATGCTTCGGCCCGCAGTGGCGGAGTTGCGCCACCGGTACCTATTCGAGCGATCCACAGCGAGAGGCTATCGAGGCGGTATTACGGAACTTGAATTTGTCAGGATCGCCACTGCCGTGGCCCCCATCGCAAGAGGAGCTCGATAGGTTCGAACTCTCCCTGCGCGGCATTCGTACGCCCTCGACCTGATTTTCTGTCACCCAGCAAGTAGGGCGGATGCAATTCGCCTCCTTCGCGTCTGCTGCTCAGTTTTGATGATCAACTCCTCCGTTCGGGCCGCCACCTCGCTTCGACCCTGCATCAGCGCCTGGAGCTTCTCGCGTGTTCGTTCCGATCCCGATATCCTGTCCATTACGGTGCTCCTTGGTGGAGCCGGTCGCCAAACCGAACCTCGTTGATCTCGCCTATCAGGCGAGGGTGCACCCCAACCCTTGGGCCGGCAAGCCTAGGACTTCACCGCCGCGGCAGGGGCGCCGGATCGAGACGATTTGAGAATTCAACCCGGGAGGAAAACCGTCTAATGCGCTTCCGCAGGAGGGGTTATGCCCTTTCATTGCCACAATACTTCGGCCGGGGAGACAAAATTTTGATTGCGGACATTTCCCCTAATGAGGCGAATATATAGTCCTGTCATTAACCAGGTTTAACTTGCATCGGCTGGGGCGGCTCGCACCAATAGCCTGGTGGGCTCGGAATTGGCCGGCAGTGCCGCTCGAACATGCATTGTTTGAACATGAGATCGGCTGGCAAATCGGTAAGCGCGGCCGCGTATTGCCGGCAGATTGATTTAGTTATGGTGGTGCGATCGTCAGCGACGCTGGGACCGGTTTGCCCCCGGTCTGCGGTGCCTGCGACCACGCATATCAATGCCGCCATGGCGCTGGCCAACCAAGCACGCTTCGCCGCCGCGGAGAACGCAGAGACGTAGGGCGGATGCAATCTGCCTCCTTCGCGCCTTCCTCGCAGCAAGCGTAGGGCGGAAAAGCGGGAGCGCATTCCGCCTCCAACCGCCGCCGGTTGGCGCTCCTGGTCTTCCCACCGCTGGGGATGGGATAAGAGGGCAATGGCGCACAAAAACGAAGACCCAAGCGAGATCGCGGAGATCAGATGAAGGCGAAGCGGTGGAATACGCTGCGCTGTTCCGCCCTACGCTTGCTAACGAGCAAAACAGCGCAGGCACCGGATCGAATCCAAAATCGCATTCTTTCCCCCGCCGCGTTGATCTATTCTGGGCGAGTGCTCGGCGCAAGCCGGGCCCCGCCGGACCAAGTGTCTTGTCGTTTGTGTGACGTAATGCGACGATCGCCGCTCGAAACCCAGTGCCGAAATGCCTATCAACCAGAATAAGCGGGAGGACGCAAATGACGACTTGCCGCGGCGCCGGGTGGGCACCGGGTCGAGAACTGCCTGATGTCGTCGATCGTGTGAATTGAGGGAGGCGCTCGTGGAGACTCGTGCTGCTGTTGCTCATAAGGCTGGAGAGCCGCTCGCGATCGAGACGGTCCAGCTCGACGGCCCCAAGGACGGGGAGGTGCTGGTCGAGATCAAGGCGACCGGCATCTGCCATACCGACGAGTTCACTTTGTCGGGGGCCGACCCCGAGGGGCTCTTTCCGGCGATCCTCGGCCATGAAGGCGCCGGCGTGATCGTCGATATCGGGCGCGGTGTGACGAGCCTCGCCAAAGGGGATCATGTGATCCCGCTCTACACCCCCGAATGCCGCCACTGCGAGTATTGCCTGTCGGGCAAGACCAATCTCTGCGTAGCGATCCGCGCGACCCAGGGTCAAGGGGTGATGCCCGACAGCACCAGCCGCTTCTGGCTGGGTAAGGAGAAGCTCTATCACTACATGGGCACCTCGACCTTCTCGAATTTTACGGTCTTACCCGAGATCGCGGTGGCAAAGATCCGGGAGGACGCGCCGTTCGACAAGGTCTGCTACATCGGTTGCGGCGTCACCACCGGGGTCGGCGCGGTGATCAACACGGCCAATGTCCACCCCGGCGCCAATGTCGTGATCTTTGGCCTCGGCGGGATCGGGCTGAACGTCGTCCAGGGCTGCCGGATGGTCGGCGCCGACATGATCGTCGGCGTCGACCTCAATCCCCAACGCCGAGCTCTCGCCGAAAAATTCGGGATGACCCATTTCGTCAACCCGAAGGAGGTCGAGGGCGACCTAGTCCCCTACCTGGTGAACCTGACCAAGGGCGGGGCCGATTTCAGCTTCGAATGCATCGGCAACGTCCAGACCATGCGCCAAGCGCTCGAATGCGCCCATCGGGGCTGGGGCGTCAGCGTCATCATCGGCGTCGCCGGCGCCGGCCAGGAGATTTCCACCCGGCCCTTCCAATTGGTCACTGGGCGGGTATGGAAAGGAACTGCCTTCGGCAGCGCCAAAGGACGAACCGACGTGCCGAAGATTGTCGATTGGTACATGGAGGGCAAGATCAACATCGACGATCTGATCACCCACAAGCTGTCCCTCGACGACATCAACACCGGCTTCGACTTGATGCATGCGGGTGAATTGATCCGCAGCGTTGTTCTTTACTGATCTCAGCGCTGCTGGGGTCGAGACGGTTGGCGCGTTACCCGCGCCGAGTGCGGGCCATGGCCATCTGCGCAGAAGCCGAGGCTGTTTGCGGCCAACGAATCCTTACTGTGGGTTAGCCCGCCACCGCGCGGCGGGGTTTACTCCGGCCATTGGCGAAATGCTCGGCGAGACGCAAAGCGACGCGCGGGCTGACAAAATGCGAGACGTCTCCGCCTAAGGCGCCGATCTCCTTGACAAAACGTGACGAAATAAACTGAAAGCGGTCCGAGGCCATCAGAAAGACGGTCTCGATCTGTGGGTTAAGCCGGGCGTTCATGCCCGCCATCTGAAACTCGTACTCGAAATCGGACACGGCGCGCAGCCCGCGGATGATCACGCCGGCGCCGACTGATTGCGCAAAATGCATCAAAAGGGTGTCGAAGGCGCGGACCTCGATGCGCTCAGCATCGCCGTTCTCGAGATGGGTCACTTCGTCACGCACGATCTCGACCCGCTTGTCGGTAGGGAACAGCGGCCCCTTGCCGTCGTTCCGCGCGACGCCGATGACCAACCGGTCGACGATCTTGATCGCCCGTCGGATGATGTCCGAATGGCCGTTGGTGATGGGGTCGAAGGTGCCGGGATAGATCCCGATGCGCGGCTGAATCATGTGTCCCCCATATCGGTCTGCCGACCGTCATTGGTTTGTTGATCGTTGGTAGTTTGGTCGTCAGCCGAATCCTCGGCCGTACCGTCGCCGTTCTCGTCGGCGACCTCCGGCAGGCGCGCCACCGAGACGACGCGCTCGCCCTCGCCAACCTTGAAGATCACCACGCCCTGGCTGCGCCGCCGGGCGATGCGGATGTCGTGGACCGGGCAGCGGATGACCATCCCGCCATCGGTCACCAGCATGATCTGGTCGTTGCTCCCGACCGGAAACACGGCGACGACGGCGTCGCCGTCGCGGCGCCGCAGATCCATGTTGTCGATCCCCTGGCCGCCACGCCCGGTGATGCGATAATCATAGGCGGAAGTCCTGACCCCAAACCCCTTCTCGGTCACGCTCAGCACGCACTCCTCGCGCTGCGCGAGGTCGGCGTAAGTCTCCTCGGTGATTGCGCCCTCTTCCTCGGCCGGCTCTGCTTCGGCCTCCTCAGGCTCGGGCGGGAACTCGGGAACCGCCTCGCTGTCTTCGTCGATCGGCCGCCGGCGCCGCGCGGCGAGGCTTAGATAGGCGTTGCGCACATCGGGGGCGACCTCTTCGTGGCGAAGGATCGACATCGAGATGACCATGTCGTCGCCGAGCAGGCGGATGCCACGCACCCCGACCGAACTGCGCCCGGAAAACACCCGCACATCCCCGGCCGGGAAGCGGATTGCCTTACCGTTGCGCGTGGCGAGCAGCACATCGTTCGCATCGGTGCAAGTGGCGACTGCAATCAGCCGGTCGTCGGCGTCTTCCCCCTCGAACTTCATCGCGATCTTGCCGTTGGCGCGGACATCCCCGAAATCGCTCAAGGCATTGCGTCGGACATAGCCGTTCGCGGTCGCAAACATGACGGTCAGATCCGCCCAGCCTTCCTCGCCTTCAGGCAACGGCATCACCGTCGAGATCGTCTCGCCGGGGATCAGATTGGGCAGCAGGTTGACCATCGGCCGGCCGCGCGCCTGCGGCGTGCCGAGCGGAAGTCGATAGACCTTGAGCTTGTAGACCCGGCCTGAGGAGGTGAAGAACAACACCGGCGCGAGGGTCGACGCGACAAAGACCTCGTTGAGGAAATCCTCGTCGCGGATCGCCATGCCCGCGCGGCCGCGGCCGCCTCGGCGTTGGGCTCGATAGGTCGATAGCGGCACCCGCTTGATATAGCCGGCGTGGCTGACCGTCACGACCATCGCCTCGCGCTGGATCAGCGCCTCGATATCGGCCTCGAACTCGACATCCTCGATCTGGGTCCGCCGCGGGGTCGCGAATTGTTCGCGGATTGCTATCAGCTCGCCCCGCAAAACCTCGATCAGTCGCGCCCGTGAGCGCAGGATTTCGAGATAGCCGCCGATCTCGGCGATCAGCCCGCGCAATTCCTCGGCAATCTTGTCGCGTTCGAGCCCGGTTAGCCGCTGCAGCCGTAGGTCAAGAATTGCCCGCGCCTGCTCGTCCGAAAGCTGATAGGTGCCGTCTGCGCCAACCTCGCGGCCGGGCTCGCCAACCAGTGCGACCAAGGGCGCAACATCAGCGGCCGGCCAGGTCCGGCCGGTGAGACCCTCTCGCGCCGTCGCCGGATCGGGAGCGGCGCGGATCAACGCGATGATCTCATCGAGATTGGCGACCGCGATCAACAGGCCGAGCAGGGTGTGCGCGCGCTCGCGCGCCTTGCCCAACAAATGGCTGGTCCGCCTCGTGATCACCTCTTCGCGAAAGGCGATAAAGGCGGCAATCACATCGCGCAGGGTCAACAGCTCTGGCCGGCCGCCGTTCAAGGCCAGCATGTTGACGCCAAAGCTGGTCTGCAGCGCGGTGTGGCGGTGGAGCTGATTGAGGACGATGTCGGGCTCGGCATCGCGCTTCAATTCGACGACGACCCGCACCCCGTCGCGGTCGCTCTCGTCACGCAGTTCGGCGATCCCGTCGATCAGCTTTTCGCGCACGCACTCGGCAATGCGCTCGATCAGCTTCGCCTTGTTGACCTGATAAGGCATCTCGGTGAAGACGAGCGCATCGCGATCCTTGCGGATTTCCTCGACATGGTTCTTCGCCCGCAGGATCACGGCACCGCGGCCAGTCTTGTAGGCGGAGTGCGTGCCGGCCCGGCCCATGATGATTCCGCCGGTCGGAAAATCCGGCGCCGGGACATATTCCATCAGCTCTTCAACGGTGATCGCACCGTTGTCGAGGTAAGCGCAGCAGGCGTCGATGACCTCGCCCAGATTGTGCGGCGGGATGTTGGTCGCCATTCCGACTGCAATGCCCTGGGCGCCGTTGACCAGCAGGTTCGGAAAGCCCGCCGGCAACACCTTGGGCTCGTGCTCGGTCTCGTCGTAATTCGGCTGAAAATCGACGGTCTCGTTGTCGAGATCATCGAGCAATGAATCAGAAACACGGGCGAGCCGCGCTTCGGTATAGCGATAGGCCGCCGGCGAATCGCCGTCCATCGACCCGAAATTGCCCTGGCCGTCGATCAGCGGCAGGCGCATCGCGAAATCCTGCGCCATCCGCACCATCGCGTCGTAGATCGCCAGCTCGCCATGCGGATGGTACTTGCCGATTACGTCGCCGACGATGCGCGCCGATTTGCGGTAGCCGCGGTTCCACTCGTTGCCGTTCACCTTCATCGAATAGAGGATGCGGCGATGCACGGGCTTGAGCCCGTCACGGACATCGGGGAGTGCGCGCGCCACGATCACGCTCATCGCGTAATCGAGGTACGAGCGCCTCATCTCGTCCTCAATCGTGACGCTGGTGATGTCGGGGGCGGAGGGCGGTGCGGCGGAGGATGAGACGGCCAAGGCTGCTCGATCGGATGGTGGGGGCTCAGATTAAAATCGCGGCCGAGCCGCTCGGGCACCGCCGCGAGTTACTTATATGGGTAGCCGCCGCCAGATTACCGCATTGCGCGGTGCAAACAAACGCTTGGAGCGGCGTTTCGCAGCAGTGAACCATGTGGCCGATGCGCGCCAGCCGCGTGTCAGCTCGATCCGACAATCGCGCGGTAGATCGCCAGGATCAGCACCGCCCCGACGATCGCGCCGATAAATCCGGCGCTGCGGCCCGGCGGGTACCAGCCGATGCGCTGCCCGAGCCAGGACGCGAAGATCGCGCCGACGATCCCGAGCAAGGTGGTGACGATGAACCCGCCCGGTCCGTGGATGAAGAGCTTGGCGATCGCCCCCGCCAGGAACCCAATGATGATGACCCATAACCAATGCAGCATTCTGTTCCTCCCGGCTGCCCGGCGGCGAAGCTCAAAACCGCCAGCTTCATAGTCCCGTCCGGTCTACCCGTCTCCGTTGTTGGCCGCAACCGGGCCTTAGTGATGTTACACGGGTTTAATTTGAATTTGCCGCCGCACAGCGGCTCGATGGCGCGGTTTGTTGTTCTTCGCCGATAGCAACAGGAGGCAGTGGCAGTGGCCGCGGAACCAGACTTCAGGCCGAGGGCGACGGCTGCCTCGCTACACAGCCAGAAACCACCGCCGCCCGACCGGCGGCTTCAGCAAAGGAATCGGCTGCTGGCCGCGATGCTGGGCGGCATCGCCGTATTGGTGCTGGCTACGGCGTGCAGCGTTGTCCTCCTGCTCCACTATGCCGAAGTCCATCACCTCCTCTCGACCCGCTGAAAAGCCACCATGGCGGGCGCTCGGGTATGGACGATGACGCGGCGACGCGCGATGAGGCGTGCCGCCGCCGGGCTCTGCCTTGTCCTCCTCGCGGGCTGCGGCGACAGCACGAAATGGCATTCGATCGATGTGTCGGGCAGCCTGCCGCCGCTCTCCTTGACGATGATCCGAGCGTCGGACGGCAAGGAGGTCACTCAGGCCGATTACCGAGGCCGGGTCGTACTGCTCTATTTCGGCTACACCTTCTGTCCGGATGTGTGCCCGACGACCTTGTCGAACATCGCCGAGATTCTGACCCGCCTTGGTCCGCAGGCGCGGCATATCCGCGTGCTGTTCGTCACCGTCGATCCGAACCGCGACACGCCTGCGGTGCTTAGCGCCTATGTGAAGAATTTCGCGTCGCAGATCGAAGGGCTGCGCGGTACGCCGGACCGGCTCGCGGCATTGGCGCGGCGCTATCGCGTCGTCTATTCGGTGACGCCGGCGACCGAGGATCACCCCTACGAGGTCACTCACAGTTCCGCCATCTACGTCTTCGACGGCTCGGGCGCGGCGCGTCTGATCATCGCCTCGCTCGCCTCGACGACGCCGGACATCGCCGGCACGGCGGCGGATCTGAAGCGCCTCGTCGACGAGGCCCATCCGCCCGGCTTGCTGGCCCGGCTGTTGCAGCTGTTGTGACCTGCGGCCTATTTGCCGGTCGCGTTGCGCACCGGGAAGCTCGCGGTCAGCGACTTGCCGCCGGCAAAGCGCAAAGTCACCGGCACCGATTGCCCGGGCCGCATCGCCGCCGCGGGCGACATGCACATCAGGTGATAGCCGCCGGGCATAAAACTGAGCTTGCCATGCGCCGGGACCGGGACGCTCGCGACCTCCACCATCCGCTCCTGACCGCCCTGATCGACACTCCGATGCAGCATCAGCATGCCGCAGGCGGGCGAGGCGGCGCCGATCACGGTCTGCGCCGTGGCCCCGGAATTCGACAGGGTGAAATATCCCGCGGCCGGCAGCGACGGCATTACCAGGCGGAACCAAGGACCGCTCAGCGCCAGCCCTGTTTCGCCTGCCCATACCGTCCTGCCGGCAACAAGCGCGCCGCACAGCACCCCCAGCAGCAGCATCTTCCCGCGCATCGGTCTAGCGCCCGGTCCAGCTTTTCGCGAGCGCCGCGAGCGCAGCGCCATTTGGGTCGGCCTCACTCGTCGCTTCCTCATGCAGCCTCAGCGCGTTGATCACCAGCAGCACGGCGATCGCACTCATCATCGCCGGCGGGATCCAGATCACGATGCCGCCGATATGCTGATCGTTGAGCGCACTAATCGACGGGAACAGCCGGCCGCACAAATCGTAATACGGATAGAGGTCGGTCTGCGAAAAGGTGATCACGGCACCCAGCACGATCTGCGGGAACATGACGCCCAGCGCCAATACCACGCGGGCGCCGTAAGAAACCCTCGCCGGGGGTCTTGGCCGCGGGTCGAGCACCAGCCACCAGAACAGGATGCCGTCGAGCACCATGCTCCAATTCATCACCGCATAGAGCCGCACATCGATCATCGCCCGGAAATGCACCGCCGGGATCAGCCAGAAAAAGAACAGCCCGACAAACAGGAATGCGGCCACCACAGGCTGCTGCAAGACGCGAACGATGCGGGCGACGGCCGGGCTTTCGATCGCTAGGCGCAACCGCAGGGGCATGCCGCGCTTGATCGTCCCGCCGGCGGTGCCGAGTGCCAGCAGGAACGGCCCCAGATGGTGCATCGCGACGTGCTGGATGCGGTTCAGAAAGAACATGTGCTGCGACCAGTACTCAAACCGCGTCTGCACCACCGCATAGATTACGCCAACCCCCAGCAGAAAGACCGCACGGCGCCAGAGCGCGGGCTGCTCCGCCGGCGCCGAGGCGAGACCGCGACAGAACCACAGCACTACCAAGGCCGTGGCAAGATATTCAAGCGGCGAGAAATCCCACGGTCCCCAGACCGGCATCAGCGTCGGATGGCTGCCCGACAGCCAGAACAGCAAGGCGCACAGCGCCAGGATCGCCGCATATGGGCGACGATCCGCCCGGGGCGCAATCACCTGTAGCGCCGAGAAGCTCTGCGGCTTTGCCCGTCCCATGGATAAAGGAGCTAGGCGGGCATTCCCCGTTTGTCAAAGCACGAAACGGCGCAGGGACGTTTCCTCAGATCCGGGGCCGAGCGCGCCTTACCCCCACACTTCACGCGCGGTTTCGACGACGAGGCGCAGCTTGGCGAATTGTTCGGCCTGGGTCAGTGCATTGCCGTCGACGGTCGAGGAAAATCCGCATTGCGGGCTGAGGCAGAGCTGGTCGAGCGGCACGTACTTCGCCGCTGCGTCGATCCGCCGCTTCAGCTCGTCCTTGCTTTCGAGCGCCGCGCGCTTGCTGGTAACGAGCCCCAGCACCACCCGCTTGCTCCCACGCGGGACAAAGCGCAACGGCTGGAACCCGCCCGAGCGCGCATCGTCGTATTCGAGAAAAAAGCTGTCGACGGCGAGTTCGCCGAACAAGGCCTCGGCGACATGGTCGTAGCCACCCTCGGCCACCCAGGACGAGCGGAAATTGCCGCGGCACATATGGGTGCACACGGTTATCCCTTCGGGCTTGTCGGCAAGCGCCTGGTTGATCAAGCGGATATTGATCAGGTGCTGCTTGTCGCCATCGCCGCCAATGCCCGTCACGTAGGCGCGCTGCGCAGGGTCATTCAGATAGGCGAGGCTGGTATCGTCGAGCTGCAGATAGGTGCAGCCCAGCGCGGATAGGCCGGCGATCTCCTTTTTGTAGACTTCGGCGAGGTCGTGCCAGAAGGCATCCATCTCGGGATAGGCGGCCCGATCGATCACCGCCCGGCCGCCGCGGTAATGCAGCATCGAAGGCGACGGGATCGTCAGCTTCGGCACCGTCCCGGCCGGGGCGACCGATTTTAGGTAGGCGAAATCATCGGCGAAGATCGTGCGGTCGAGCATCAGCTTGCCGCCGATCCGAAACGCTCCCAACGCGGCCTCGACCGGCCCGGCCTCATTCCGGAACTGGATGCGCAGCAACTGGTCGGTCTTCGCGACCCCTCCGATCCGGTAGAGAAAATCCATATGCCACGAGCCGCGCCGGAACTCGCCATCGGTCACGCCGGCCAGCCCGACCTCGTGCTCCAACCGAACGACATCGCGAACTGCCGCATCCTCGACCCGCCGCAGCTCCTCGGCCGAGATCCGCCCCGCATGAAGCTCACTCCGCGCCTGCAGCAGCCCCGGCGGCCGCAGCAAACTCCCGACATGATCCGCCCGAAACGGCGGCCCCGACAGATCGCTCATCGACTCCTCCCCTTGGTGGTCTCGCTTTTCACCGATCGCGACCGCTGTACTATTCGGACACAAGATGGGGATCACCTGGTAGGCGGCGGACGGAATTCCTGATCCGGAAAGGCCGCGCCGGTGGGTGGCTGAATCACGATCACGGCGTGATCGGTGCTCTGATGGCAGGCGTTGCACGAAGCCGTCAGTTGTCCATAGGCTGCGGTGAACTGGTTGGCGTCCTTTGCCTTGATCGCCTGATCGAGGGCCGCCAGCGGCTGCTTGACGGTCGCTGCAATCAAATCGGGGACCGACATATCCCGATACTTCGGCACAATCGCTGTGACATCGTCGAAGGCCTCGCGCAGCTCGTTGAGCTCATAGGCGGCATAGGGCCAGTTTTTCTCATTCCCGGCGAGACCGAGCTTGGTATGGCGCGGCTGAACGAACGCGGTCATCAAATCGCCCAGACCGGGGTGAAAAGCCGGCTGTTGCGCGGTCGTGAGGCTCGGCGCCACGAATGCTGCCGCCGCGGCAATCACGAGGGTCGATCGACGGGAGTTGCCCATCGCTGCGCCTCCTTCCGGCGGGGACCGGGTCGCCTCAATTCCTGGCGCTGCGCTCGTGCGCGTCCTCGCGCTTCATCAAAACGGGATGTCGTCGTCGAGGTCGTTGACCGGAGTGCGGCCGCGAGCCGGGGTCGCGGGGCGAGACGCCGGCGTCTCGTCGCCGTAACCTTCGTCGTAGCCCTCGATCGGCGGGCCGCCGGAGGCGCCGCCGCGGGCGCCCCCCGCACCATCCAGCATCGTCAGCTCTCCGCGAAAGCGCTGCAAGACGACCTCGGTCGAATAGCGCTCCTGGCCGCCCTGGTCGGTCCATTTGCGGGTCTGCAAGGCGCCCTCGATATAAACCTTCGAACCCTTCTTCAGGTATTTCTCGGCGATCTCGGCCAACCGCTCGTTGAAGATCACGACGCGGTGCCATTCGGTCCGCTCCTTGCGTTCGCCCGATACCCGGTCGCGCCAGCTTTCCGAGGTGGCGATCGCCAGATTAGCGATCCGCGTGCCGTCCTGGGTCGAGCGCAGCTCGGGGTCGCGGCCGAGATTGCCGATCAGGATCACCTTGTTGACGCTGCCTGCCATGGGGTCACCCACTTCAAATGGTCGCCGGAGGCGCCATCTTATCAAACCCTGGCAATGTTCCCACTTTATTCTTATCCACAGGGAACCATGAACATGTCGTTTCTATCGGAGATCAACATCCCAACTGACAACGATCTCGCCAGCGAGGTCCAATCAGTATCATCCGGCGCCGCCGGCGATTTCGCCTTGCTCGATGCCTATTCGCGCGCCGTCACCGGCGCCGTCGACAAGGTCGGCCCGGCGGTCCTTCATCTCCAGGTCAGCGGGCTTAAGGACGGCTCCGGCGGCGCCGGCTCGGGCGTCGTTTTCACCCCCGACGCCTACGTGCTGACCAACAGCCACGTCGTGTCAGGCGCGCGCAAGATCGAGGCCGCCTTTCCCGACGGGCGCAGCCTCGCAGCCACTTTGGTCGGCGATGACCCCGACACCGATCTCGCCGTGCTCAGGCTCGACGGCGAGGCGCCGGCCTTTGCCCGGCTCGGCGATTCGCGCCGGCTGCGGGTCGGCCAGCTGGTCGTCGCGATCGGCAACCCGTTCGGCTTTCAGTGCACGGTGACGGCCGGCGTGGTCAGCGCGCTCGGCCGCTCGCTGCGCACCCGCTCAGGCCGGCTGATCGACAGCGTGATCCAGACCGACGCGGCGCTGAACCCAGGCAATTCCGGCGGGCCATTGGTCACCGCCTCGGGCGAGGTCGTCGGCATCAACACCGCGATCATCGGCATGGCGCAGGGCATCTGCTTTTCGATCTCGGCCGCCACGGTCGAGTTCGTCGCCGCGCGGCTTATTCGCGACGGCAGGGTGCGGCGCTGCTACATCGGCGTCGCCGGGCAGAACGTGCCGTTGTCGCGCCGGATTGTGCGTTTTCATGAGCTTACCCGCGAGACCGGGGTTCGCGTCCAATCGACCGCTCCCGACGGCGCCGCGCGCGCTGCAGGGCTTTTGAGCGGCGACATCATCGTCGCCGCCGACGGCATCCCGGTCGCCGATATCGACGAACTGCATCGGCTGATGACTGAGGAGCGGGTCGGCAAACCGATGCCGATCACGGTACTGCGCCTCTCGCAAAAGCTCGATATCGCCGTCACGCCGCGCGAAACTTCGCCGCGCCCGAGCGCGTAACCACAATCCTGACGACCATAACCGGCGCGGGCCCCGGCCCGCCCGCGCTCCCTGCCTTCCTCCGGGCCTTCTGCGGAGAGTTGGCGACGTGCCGGCTGACATCAGCATCAAGTTGTCATATTTCGTGGAACCCGTAGAACCGCTGGGAGTTGGGCCTCACAGTAGGCTTCGAGGTGCGCCGGCCTGGCCGATGTGCCCGATGCGCGCCCGGCAAGTGGAGGGGGAGCCTGATGCGGCTGTTCTGCGTCCATCCCGGTCCTTTGACCTATTCGCAGATTTTTCTGCGGCTCGAGCCGATCGGCCTCGAACTGGTCGCCGCCGCAGCGCGGCAGGCCGGCCACGCGGTTCGCCTCCTCGACCTCCAGGTCGAGGACCAGCGCCGCTATTTCCGCACGATCGAGCGCTGGCAGCCGGACGTCGTCGCCTTTGGCTGCAACTATCTGGCGAACGTCCCCGAGATCGTTGATCTCGCCAAAGCAACCAAGGCGCGCTTTCCCGGCATCTTTGTCTGCGTCGGTGGGCACAGCGCATCATTCACGGCAACGGCGCTGATCGCGCACGGTGCGGGCGCCATCGACTGCGTGCTCAAAGGCGAAGGCGAAGCCTCGATGCCGCTGTTGCTGGCGGCGATCGAGGCCGGTGACGATCCGGCCACGGTCCCCGGCGCGGTCACCGCCGCCGGCGAGGGGCCGCCGCCGGGCTTCGTCCATTCGCTCGACGAAATCATGCCGGCGCGCGACCTGTTGCGCCATCGCCGCAAGTATTTTGTCGGCATCCTCGATCCTTGCGCGTCGGTCGAGTTCTCCCGCGGCTGCCCATGGGATTGCTCGTTCTGCAGCGCCTGGACCTTTTACGGGCGCAGCTATCGGCTGGTCAGCCCCGAGCGGGTCGTCGAGGATCTGCGCCGGATCCGCGAGCCGGGGATCTTCGTCGTCGACGACGTCGCCTTTGTCCATGAGCGCCATGCGATGGAGCTCGGCGAGGCGATCGCCCGCGCCCGCGTCAAAAAGCGCTACTACCTCGAAACCCGCGGCGATGTATTGCTCCGCAACAAGGAGGTGTTCCGCTTTTGGAAGACCCTCGGTCTCCAATACATCTTTATCGGCCTGGAGGCGATCGACGAGGAAGGGCTCAAGAGATACCGCAAGCGCGTGTCGCTCGGCCGGAGTTTTGAGGCGCTGGAATTCGCCCGCTCGCTCGGCCTGATCGTCGCGATCAATCTGATCGCCGATCCCGACTGGGACCATGAGCGCTTTCGCATCGTGCGCGAATGGGGTCTCGAAATCCCCGAGGTGGTCAACCTCAGCGTCAACACGCCGTACCCGGGGACCGAAAGCTGGCTAACCGAGGAGCGTGTGCTGACCACCCGCGACTATCGGCTTTACGACATTGCACATGCCGTGATGCCGACCCGGCTGCCCCTCGCCGAATTCTACGAAGAGCTGGTGACGACACAGCGAGCGTTCTACCGCAAGTTCGCCGGCTGGCGGCAGGCCTATGCCGCGGCCGGGATCGTCGCCCGGCAATTGCTGCGAGGTCACCCTAATTTCTTAAAGAGCCTCTATCTGCTGGATAAGGTCTATCGGCCGGAGCTGATGCTCGCCGATCACGCCGCGCCGGTCGCCTATGAGATCCCGCTGCCCACTGCGCGCGAGCCCCGCGGGCCCTCGCTCTACATTCACCCGCCGCGCGGCCGCAAAGGGCGCGCGATCGACGCCGCGACCGAGAATTTTGTTGAGGAAACCCGAATCGGCAGCACGTCCTGAAACGGCGATCAGCGAGTACTCCCGCGAGGCCGGCGCCGATCGGCTTGCCCCGGAGCCGCGCCGAACGTTTATGATGCCCGCAGCGATCGTTACGAGGGAATGTCCGATGCGATTTCTCGGGGTCCATCCGGGCCCTCTGCTCTACACGAAGGTTTTTCTGCGGCTTGAGCCGCTCGGGCTCGAACTCGTCGCCGCGGCGGCGCGGCAGGCCGGCCACCAGGTTCGGCTGATCGACCTTCAGGTCGAGGACCACCGCGCCTATTTCCGCACGATCGAGCGCTGGCGGCCGGATGTCGTCGCGTTTTCGTGCAACTACCTGGCGAACGTCCCCGAGATCGTCGATCTCGCCAAGGCGACGAAGGCACGTTTTCCCCGCATCTTCATCTGTGTCGGCGGTCACAGCGCGTCCTTCACCGCGGCAGCGATCATTGCGCATGGCGACGGCGCGATCGACTGCGTGCTCAAGGGCGAGGGCGAGGCGGCGATGCCGCTCTTGCTCGCCGCAATCGAGGCCGGCCGCGACCCGGTCACGGTGCCGGGAGTCGTCACCGCTGCCGGCGAGGGTCCGCCGCCGGGCTTTGTCCACTCGCTCGACGAGCTCAGCCCGGCCCGCGACCTGCTGCGTCACCGCCGCAAATATTTCATTGGCACTCTCGACCCTTGCGCTTCGATCGAGTTCTCGCGCGGCTGCCCGTGGGACTGCTCGTTCTGCAGCGCCTGGACCTTTTACGGCCGCAGCTATCGGCTGCTCAGCACCGAGCGGGTGATCGAGAATTTGCGCTCGATCCGCGAGCCCGGCATCTTCATCGTTGACGACGTGGCCTTTATCCACGAACGCCACGGTATCGAGATCGGCGAGGCGATCGCGCATGCCGGTATCAAAAAGCAATACTACCTCGAAACCCGCGGCGACGTGCTGCTGCGTAACAAAGAGGCGTTTCGCCTGTGGGCGCGGCTCGGACTGGTCACGATGTTTCTCGGCCTCGAAGCAATCGATGAGGAAGGGCTGCGCAAATACCGCAAACGGGTGACGCTCGACCGCAATTTCGAGGCGGTTGAATTCGCCCGCTCGCTCGGCGTCAACGTCGCGGTCAATTTGATCGCCGATCCCGATTGGGATCACGAGCGCTTTCGCATCGTCCGCGACTGGTGCCTGGAGATGCCCGACGTGATCAATATCAGCGTTAACACCCCCTATCCGGGCACCGAGAGCTGGCTCACCGATGGGCGCCGACTGGAAACCCGCGATTACCGCCTGTTCGACATCCAGCACGCGGTGTTACCGACAAAACTGCCGCTTGACGAGTTCTACCAGGAGCTTGTCTCGACGCAGCGCGCAATTATGCGCAAGCACCTCGACTGGCACCAGCTGTGGGATGCCGGCGGCATCGTCGCCAGGCTGTTGCTGCGCGGCCAGACCAATTTCGTCCGCAGCCTGTTCCAATTGAACAAGGTCTACCGGCCGGAATTGCTGCTGGCCGACCATATGGCGCCAGTGTCCTACGAGATCCCGTTGCCGCCGCCGCGCATGCCCGAACGGGCGCCGGCTCCGGCCTCGCTTTATGTCCATCCTCCGCGCGGCCGTCGCGGACGCGCAATCGACGCCGCGACCGAGCAGTTCGTAGACGAAACCCGCATGGGAAGTAGCGCGTGAGATCATCACATCGGGCGTTGCCGGTAAAGCTGTCCGCACCCGCTGACAAAGCCGACAGAGCTGCGCGCACCTGGCCCGAAGCCAGCTGGTTCCCGTGGCCGGGATTGACCCGGCCACCCACGTCTTTTCGAATGGGACGGCGACGGGGTCCTGGAAGTGGGGCTCGGCGGGGCGGCTCGTTCTCGCATGTCGGAGTTTTTGACACTTGCTTGACATATTACCGAGGTCGAGATCCTTTCGCTAACGAGTTGATAACTCAGCAGCGGCCGCGATATGGGCTGAGCTGGACGGATGATCCCCGCGGCTGGCTGTCGGGATTTTTTACATACGATTGGCGAGCCGGCTAGTGACCGCACTAGGTGAGTAACCAATTGCAAATGTGAGAATAAATGGGGCGGCGGCGGCATAGCGCGGGGCGCTGGCGCACTATGGTGTCGAATTTTTTGACACTTCGTCCTTCCGGGGGAGGGGGCCGTCAGAATTAACCACCCACTCTGTTACCGGCGTTGGATTGGTACGAAAATTGCTCAAAAGCACGAAGTGCTGTTCGGCGTCCACGGCGGCTCGTGGCAGAACTTTTGCGGGGAGATTAGGCATGAAATTTTTTGGAGGGTACAGCAACAGCGGGATCGCCGGCCATCGCGTCTCCGGCGATGACCGGGGTCGTCTCGAAAAGATAGTGCGTAAACGGATGGGGCTTACGATGCTTCAGCCCAAATTCCTAGTTACGGCAGGCGCGCTGGCGATGGTTGCGCTAATCGCCAGCGGGACCGGGTCGGCAAAGGCCGCCGAATATTATTTTGGTAACTCCACGACTGTGCCGACAGGGTGCGCAACGAACCAGGTCGATAGCGATGAAGGCTACGTTTGCGGCAGTTCGCTGACGTTCATGGATGGCAGCACCACCTTGACGGCGACCGCCTACAGCGCCAATTCGGCGACACCGTTCGATTCGTCGAACTCGGCCTACCTTACGTGGAAGGGCGTCACGATTCCGGTAGCCAACGGTAATGTTGAGAGCGGCCTCGGCGAGAATGATGACGGTCCAAACAGCCTGACGGATAATACTAACGGTTGCACGGACGCTCCAGGCGGTAACAGTCCCACCAGCACCCCGTGCGAGGCCGGCGTAAACACGTCGGTTTTGGTCACGAGCACGACTGCGCTTACAGACGTGCTAATCGGCTCGGTACAAGGCCCCGAGCAGTTTCTGGTCTACACGGCAACCAGCATAGGCGGCCTCCTCACTAGTTTGACGGGGACGACCCCGATTGGGCTAGGTTCGTCAGTGTGCACCACCCCTCCCCCCGACGGATCGGGCGCGGATGAATGCTGGTTAACGGATCTGCCGACCGGAACGGTCGAGGTCGGGCTATGGGATCTTGCCGCGAATCCTACGACAGACCAGTCGGACACGCTGATCACCGCGGTGTCGCTCGTACCGGCTCCGCCGATCGGCCAGGGTCTTCCGGTTGTACTCGCCCTCGGCGGGTTGTTGTTCGGCTTCAGGCTGTGGGAGCGCAACAAAGCGCGTCGTTCGCTCGACGCCGCAGCAGCCTGACACGACGAAAACTGCTGGACTGTGTCTGACGGCAATCGTCAGGCCTCTAAGGAGCAAAAAATGGCCGGGCCGAGCCCGGCCATTTTTGTGCGTGAAGGCAAGGAGCTGGTATCTAATTAAATTAAGAGTCCGACAGGAAATAGCGCAAACGATTGCAATGCACACCGTCGCCCGCGCGAAAGCGGGAGTCCAGAGCCTGCCCCTGGCACGAACAGGGGGTACCGCAGAGGCGCTTGTCCCCTGGGTCCCGCTTCCGCGCCACTTTCGCGGGAATGACGCAAGAAGGGATCGGGTGCCAACTGTCAAATTCGTACCACGAGTGGGCGCGGCTCTCGCGGAATGTCGCCTCAAAGTGCCTTTTGTTACCTTGGCAACCCAGTCAACACCGTACGACCATCAAGTTTATCTTAAAAGTCCGGTGTCCCGCTTGCACTCGGAAGGCTCAGCCTGCGCGGGCGCGCTTCTGCGGCTTGCGCAGGCCCAAGGAGCCCCGCCGCCCCCGTACATGCCCGCCTCGTGGATTTCCTATGGCGGCGGCGAGGCGACCCTGCTGGCGATCGTGCTGCTCGTGGTGGCTAGCGGATTTGCCTATGCCGGCAAACGGCTGCGCGCCCCGCTCGAGATCACGCGGCCAGGAGGCACCGTCGCCGGGTTCATGATCGCGATCTGGCTGCTGGTGATCCACAACGTTCTCGTCGCCACGTTCGTCTATGGACTGCAAGTGAAGCAGGCCTATCCGGGCTTCGTCGCGCCTCGCGTGCGCGTCGGCACGTTCGTCGATGCTCTGGTGACCTTCTTCGTGATCCTCTACCTCACGCGGCGTTGGGGCTGGAAGGTCGCGCTGGCCAGCGCCGTCATCGGCACCGCCGCCGCGCCGATGATCTTCGAGTTTCCCTTCGATCTGATCGTCATGACGCGGACCAATCCGCCGATCCCGATTCATCCGATACTGTATCGGCAGCTTTTCTTCCTGCCGTTGTTCCTGGTCGAGTTGTCGACGATATCGCTGCTGACGTTGCTGCCTTCGATGCGGGTGACCGCGTACGCCGCTTACGCGGTGGCGGGGATGTTTGTGGTATTCGCCGTCTGGGCTGCGTTCGGCTTCGCCTTTCCCGCCGAACCGCTGCCGCTCGCGCTGAACGTCATTGCGAAGATCCTGTGTTTCGTAGCGGCGATCATGCTGTTTGTCTGGAAGACTGACGGGGAAGTCTCCGGAGCTGTCAAGTAGGGCGGATGCAATCCGCCTCCTTGACGCGTCTGCCGCGCAGTTTGAAGATGAAACTCCTCCATTCGGTCGCGACAGACAGACCTCGGGACGGCACCCATTCTTGTAATGGGCTCGGCTTTCGCCGGGATGACGGGGTTGGCGCGCCAATCGCTGCCAAGGTGAGAGGCGGCTGGTAAATCTGCCGGCGGGCTCGTAACCTTATCGTCATGTTTACCGGCATCGTCACCGATCTCGGGCGGGTGCGCGCAGGCTGCGGCGCGGGCGCGCTCGCCGAGCTGACCATCGCCACCGGGTTCGACACCGCGGCGATCGCGATCGGCGCGTCGATCGCCTGCTCGGGGCCGTGCCTGACGGTGGTCGCGGTCGAGGACGGGGCGTTCACGGTGCAGGCCTCGGCCGAGACCCTGGCGCGCACGACGATCGGCGGCTGGACGCGAGGGGACCGCGGTCAATCTCGAACAATCCTTGCGGCTCGGCGACGAGTTGGGCGGGCATCTGGTTTCGGGCCATGTCGACGGGCTGGCGCGGATCGTCGAGCGGCGGCCCGAGGCCGAATTGGTGCGGTTCGTGTTCGAGGCGCCCGGCGGCGCTGATGCCGTTTATCGCGCCCAAGGGCTCGGTGGCGCTCGACGGGGTCAGCCTGACGGTCAACGAGGTGTCGGGGACCCGGTTTGGCGTCAACATCATCCCGCACACGCTCGCCCGCACCAGTTTCGGCGAGGCGCAGCCCGGGCAGCAGATGAACCTCGAAATCGATATGATCGCCCGCTATGTCGCGCGGCTGCTCGGCGGCGGCAGCGCCCGACGCCGCTCAGGACCGCGCACCATGAGCCGGCCGCCGCATATCCTGCTCGTCGAGGCGCCCTATTACGCCCATATCGCCGAGGCTGCTGCGGCGCGGGGCCGAGCGCGCGCTTGCCGCGGCCGGCGCCACCCATGAGATCGTCCAGGTCCCCGGCTCGTTCGAGATTCCGGCCGCGATCGGCATCGCCGCCCGGGCCAGCGACCGGTTCGACGGGTTTGTCGCGCTCGGCTGCGTGATCCGCGGCGAGACGACGCATTACGACCATATCTGCGCCGAGAGCGCGCGCGGATTGCAGGATCTGGCGGTGCGCGACGGGCTCGCCATCGGCTATGGCATCCTGACCTGCGAGAACGAGGCGCAGGCGCTGGTACGCGCCGCACCCGAGGGCCGCGACCATGGCGGGGCGGCGGTGCGCGCCTGCCTCGCGATCGTCGAGCTGAAGCGGCGCCTGGCGCAGGCCGGCGGATGAACGCGGCGGACGACCATACCACGCGCGACGGCCGCCCGCGGCTCGGCGGGCGGCGGCGCACGGTCGCGCGGCTCGCGGCGGTGCAGGCGCTCTACCAGCTCGAACTGAACCCGGCGCTCGACCCCGAAGCGGTGGTGCGCGAATTCGCCCGCTACCGGCTCGACCAGGAGATCGACGGCGACCAATTGGCCGAGGCCGACCCGGCGTTCTTCGCCGACATCGTCCGCGGCGTCGCCGCCGACCAGGAGCGGCTCGACGCCGACATCTCGGCGGCGCTGGTCGAGGAATGGCCGCTGGCGCGGCTCGATGCGGTGTTGCGCGCGATCCTGCGCGCCGGCGCCTGGGAATTGGTGCATCGGCCGGATGTCCCGGCGCGGGTCTCGATCAGCGAATACATCGCGATCGCCCATGCCTTTTTTACCGGCAAGGAGCCGGGGCTCGCCAACGGCGTGCTCGACCGGCTGGGCCGCACCCTGCGCCCGGCGGATATGTAGCGGCGATGGCCAACAGGCGCCGCCGACGAGGCGCCGGGCGAGTTCGAGCGCATCCGGCGCTATTTCGCGCCGCTCGCCGGGCCAGGCGGGCTCGGCCTGCTCGACGATGCGGCGCTGGTCGATTGCCGCGCCGGGCACCGGCTGGTCATGACCGCCGACGCGATCGTCGCGGGCGTGCATTACCTGCCCGAGGACCCGCCGGACCTCGTCGCCAAAAAGCTGTTGCGGGTCAATCTGTCGGACCTCGCGGCGATGGGCGCGCGGCCGCTGCATTATCTGCTGACGACGGCGCTGCCGGCCGAGCTCGGCGACGGATTGGGTCGCCGGCTTTGCCCGCGGGCTCGGCGAGGACCAGCGGCGCTTCGGCGTCGCCCTGCTGGGCGGCGATTCGGTCGCGACCTCGGGGCCGGCGGTGCTGTCGCTGACCGCGATCGGCGAAGTCGCGGCGGGAGCCGAGATCCGCCGCAGCGGCGCCCGCACCGGCGACGTCGTCTGGGTTTCCGGCACGATCGGCGACGCCTTTCTCGGGCTCGGCGTGCTGCGCGGCGCCTATCCGGAGCTCGCGGCGGAGCATCGCGCGGCGCTTGATCGCCCGGTTTCAGGCTCCCCGAGCCGCGCGTGGCGCTTGGTCCGGCGCTGTGCGGGCATCGCGCATGCGATGATCGACGTGTCCGACGGGCTCCTCGCCGATCTCGGCCATATCTGCGAGACCTCGCGTCGTGGCCGCGGTCAGTCGAGCTGGCGGCGCTGCCGCTGTCGGCGGCGGCGCGGGCGGTCGTTCGCGCTCGATCCGGACATCGCGCCGCGGCTCGCGGCCGGGCGGCGACGATTACGAGCTGCTGTTCACGGCACCGCCGGAGGCGGCGGAGCGCATCCGCGCACTTGGCGTCGCGGCTCGCGTTGCGCGATCACGCGCGATCGGCCGGATCGAGGCCGGCGACGGGCGTGCGGCTGGTCGACGCCGCGGGCGCGGGCGATCGCGGTCGAGGCTGCCGGCTACCGCCATTTCTGAGCGGCTTGAGACATGGCCTGACCGGCGCGGCCGTCGCCTCGCGACCGCGGCAGCGAGTCGCGCGCCTGGTGTCGCGCCGGGCGGTTGCCCAAAGATTGCGCTTCTGCCATGTTCCGCGCCGCTCCGACCTGCCCTCGCCGGGCAGCGGAGGGCTCCCCTGTTCGCTGGTCGCGAGGCAAGCTCTCGGATGGTTAACGCATATTATCCGTCGTCATCGCCTGCGGCGTCCTGGCGTTGCTCTACGGCTTTGTCACCAGCCGCCAGGTGCTGAGCGCCAATGCCGGGACCGCCCGGATGCAGGAGATCTCGGGCGCGGTGCAGGTCGGCGCGCGCGCCTATCTCAACCGGCAATACCGCGCCGTCGCGATCGTCGGCATCGTGATCCTGATCATGCTCGGCGTGCTGCTCGGCCTGCGCGTCGCGATCGGCTACCTGATCGGCGCGGTGCTGTCGGGCACGCGCCGGCTATATCGGCATGAACGTCTCGGTGCGGGCCAATGTGCGCACCGCGCAGGCCGCGCGCGGCGGGCTCAAATCCGGGCTCGCGATCGCCTTCAAGGCGGGCGCGGTGACCGGCCTGCTGGTGGTCGGGCTCGGGCTGCTCGGCGTGTCGATCTATTATTTCATCCTGCGCGCGACGATCGGCGGCGACGATCTGCGCCCGGTGCTCGAAGCGATGGTGGGCTTGAGCTTTGGCGCGTCGCTGATCTCGATCTTCGCCCGGCTCGGCGGCGGCATCTTCACCAAGGGCGCCGATGTCGGCGCCGACCTCGTCGGCAAGGTCGAAGCCGGCATCCCCGAGGACGACCCGCGCAACCCGGCGGTCATCGCCGACAATGTCGGCGACAATGTCGGCGATTGCGCCGGCATGGCGGCCGATTTGTTCGAGACCTATGTCGTGACCATCGTCGCGACGATGCTGCTCGCCGCGATCTTTTTCGCACCGCCGTTGCGCGACAAGATGCTGCTGCTGCCGCTGGTGATCGGCGCGGTCTGCATCGTGACTTCGGTCATCGGCACGTTCTTTGTCCGGCTCGGCGCCGACAACGGGATCATGAAGGCGCTCTACAAGGGGCTGATCGCCACCGGCATCCTGTCGATCGTGGCGATCGCCCTGGTCATCGACTGGCTGTTCGGCTTCCGGCAACCGCTGGCGATGACCACCGGGGGCTCCGTCACCGGCGTTCGGCTTGTGGCTGTGCGCGATCGTCGGGCTGGGGGTCACCGGCTTTATCGTCTGGATCACCGAATATTACACGGCGACCGAATATCGGCCGGTGCGCAGCATCGCCCAGAGCTCGACGACCGGCGCACGGCACCAATGTGATCCAGGGGCTGGCGGTGTCGATGGAGGCGACGGCGTTGCCGGTCGTCGTGATCTGCGTCGGCATCGTCGCCTCCTTCCTGATCGCCGGGCTGTTCGGGATCGCCGTGGCGGCGACGACGATGCTGGCCTTGGCCGGCATGATCATCGCGCTCGACGCCTATGGCCCGGTCACCGACAATGCCGGCGGCATCGCCGAGATGGCCGATCTGCCGCGCGAGGTCCGGCGCACGACCGACGCGCTCGACGCCGTCGGCAACACGACCAAGGCGGTGACCAAGGGCTATGCGATCGGCTCGGCCGGGCTCGCCTCGCTGGTGCTGTTCGCCGCCTACACCGAGGATCTCAGGCACTACTTTCCCGACTCTCGACGTTCATTTCGCGCTGCAAGACCCCTATGTCGTGATCGGGCTCTTTCATCGGCGGGCTGTTGCCCTACCTGTTCGGCGTCGCTCGGCATGACCGCGGTCGGCCGCGCGGCGGGGTCGGTCGTGGTCGAGGTGCGCCGCCAGTTCCGCGAGATCCCCGGCATCATGGAGGGCCGGGCCAAGCCCGATTACGGCCTCGCCGTCGACATGCTGACCCGCGCGGCGATCCGCGAGATGATCGTGCCTTCCCTGCTGCCGGTGGTGGCGCCGATCGTGCTCTACATCGTGATCGCGCTGATCGCCGGGCGCGCCGCCGCGTTCAGCGCGCTCGGCGCGATGCTGCTCGGCACGATCGTGACCGGGATCTTTGTCGCGATCTCGATGACCTCGGGCGGCGGCGCCTGGGACAACGCCAAGAAATACATCGAGGAAGGCCATCACGGCGGCAAGGGCTCGGAGCCGCACAAAGCCGCGGTGACCGGCGATACGGTCGGCGATCCCTACAAGGACACCGCTGGGCCCGGCGGTCAACCCGATGATCAAGATCACCAATATCGTGGCGCTGCTGCTGCTCGCCATTCTGGCGAAATGGGCGAGTCTGAGCCCGCGGCTGATCGGCAGCAGCTGCCGGTTACTCCTCGCTTTGCGGGTTCGGACCAGGCTGGCGGCCCTCGCCGCCGCTTTCGGTGCTCGCCGCTGCTGCCGTTGAACTTGCCGAGATTGCCGATAATCTGCTCGAGAAACGTCAACTCGCGGCCGGGGGCCGGGGTGGCGCGCGCGACCGGCACGATCTCCTGCCCGTCCTTCAAAGTCTTATGGTCCACCGCCTGGACGACGCCGTCGTCGTTGAAGTCGACGATATAGACTTGCTGGTCGACCACCTTAGGATCGAAAAACGAGAATTGGCTTGGTACGCCGACTGATGTAATACCACTCCTTATCGTTGAAGACGCCGACGCTGGACGGCGTACCGAGGATCTTCGACGACCTCGTCCTTGGTGGTTTTGCCGGGGTGAATTTGACCGATTTCGTCCGGCGGCGGAAGATTGCCGCGCTGCTCGACGGTGGTAGCGCAGCCGGCCAGCGCGACAGCAGCCGACAGAACAGTGAAGGCGGCGGATAAGCGTAGCATCAGCATGGCTTGGCTACCGGACAAGATATCGCGCGGCTAAGGCAGGTCTCGGTTGAAATAGATCGAGACGACACCTACTTACCGGACCGCAAATTCGGCCGAGAGCCGGTCGTTGTCAACGACTGCGATGCCCGCGAGGCTCATGGTGATCAGTTCCACCCGACGCAAGTCGATTCGCGATGCGGCGGCGCTCGCCTATGGACGGGTTGTCGAGCAAGCGCGCCAACCCGTGTTTTTCGCCGGATATGGGGTGCCTGACACGCTCGACGGCCGGTTCGAGCTGATTTGCCTGCATGCATTTCTCTATCTTCATCGGCTCAAAGCCGACCGGCCGCGATCGGCGGAACTGTCTCAGGCCTTTTTCGACGCGATGTTCGCCGATCTCGACCGGGCGTTGCGCGAAATGGGCATCGGCGATTTGAGCGTCGGCAAGCACGTGAAGCGGATGGCGCAGGGGCTTTTACGGCCGCATTCGCGCTTATCAGGACGGGATCGAAAGCGCCGATTCGGCTCTGGCCGCCGCATTGGCGCGCAACCTTTTCGGCACGGTCCGCGGATCGTCGCCGCAAATCGCCGCAATGGCGGAATATGTGCACCGAGCGGTCGGAGAGTTGGCCCGGCAACCGGCCGCGGAGCTGCTATCAGGCCACGTTCAATTCCCCGCTCCCGACGGCGGCGGGCGGGAGCAGCGCATTCGCGGCATCGGCCGCCGCTCGATGAGTGAAGTCACACCCGAATTTTCCCGGTTGATCCCGCTCGCGCGGCTCGGTCCGGAGCCTTTTCGCCAGCAGATCCAAGCCACCGCGGACGAGCGCGAGCGTCTCGCCGCGCCGATTCGACCTCGTCGCACTCGATCGCCTGACTGCGACAGTGACGTTGCGCCGCCAGCCAGGCGAGACCGTCCTCCTCGAAGCCGATTTCGAGGCCGCGTTCGCGCAGAACTGCGTCGTCACCCTCGAACCCGTCTCGGAGACGGTTACCGGATCTTTTTCGTTGCTTTATGGCCCGGCCGAAGAGCCGGCGCGGAAATCGAACCGGGCCCCGACGATCCCGTGTTCGAGCCGTTGGCCGGGGACGCGATCGACATCGGCGAGGCGGTGGCGCAGGAGCTGTCGCTGGCGCTTCCCGAATTCCCGCGCCACCCCGACGCCGCGATCGATGCCGCTGCGCCGGCGGAGCCGGTCGACTCTGCCTTTGCCGCCCTGGCGAGATTGCGCAAACCGGCGCAGGATTAAGGGCTGCTGGCGCGCAATGCGGAACGGACGGCTTCGGTCTATGTGCGGACGACGCCATGTCTGTTGCCGTGACCGCCGATTTTGGCTAATTACCGGGGCCTCTCCGCGATCCCCAAAACGAGTTGCCCATGGCCGTTCCGAAAAAGAAAACCTCTCCGTCGCGCCGTAACATGCGGCGCTCGCATCATGCCTTGAAGCCGGCCACATACGCCGAATGCCCGAACTGCGGCGAGCTCAAACGCGCGCATCACCTGTGCGCGTCATGCGGCTATTATGACGGCCGCGAGGTGACGGCGCCGCGTTCCGAGACGGCCTGAGGGATCAGCGCCGGCGGGGAGGGCCGCGCAAGGTGAGCGGTGGCATCACAATCGCCCTCGACGCGATGGGCGGCGAGCAGGCCCCGGACATGGTGTTGAAGGGCGCCGATATGGCGCTGCAGCGCTATCCCGACTTGCGCTTCATGCTGTTCGGCCAAGAAGACGCGCTGCGCCCGATGCTGGCGAAGCTGCCTCGCCTCGCTCCGGCAGTGACGTTGCATCACACGAACGAGGTGGTGCTGGACGACGCCAAGCCATCCCTGGCATTGCGCGGCGGGCGGCAATCGAGCATGCGGTTGGCGATTGATGCGGTCGCCGACGGAAGAGCCGACGGCGTCGTTTCGGCCGGCAACACCGGCGCGCTGATGGCGATGGCGAAATTCGTGCTGAAGACGTTGCCGGGGATCGACCGGCCGGCGATCGCCTCGTTCTTTCCGACCCGGCGCGGCGAGAGCGTGATGCTCGATCTCGGCGCCAATGTCGAATGCGATGCCGAGAATCTGGTTCAGTTCGCGCTGCTGGGCGATGCCTTTGCCCGGACCGTGCTCGGTCTGGTCGAGCCTACGGTTGGCCTGCTCAATGTCGGTTCCGAGGATCAGAAGGGCAACGACGCCGTACGCGCCGCCAGCCTGCGGCTTCGCGGCGCGCTGACGCCGATCCGTTTTTGCGGGTTCATCGAAGGTGACGACATCGCGGCGGGGACGGTCGATGTCGTCGTCACCGACGGCTTCACCGGCAACATCGCGGTCAAGACCGCCGAAGGGACCGCCAAGCTCTTCAGCGAGTTTCTGTCATGCTGCCTTCCACCATTCGCTGCTGGCGCGGGTGGGCTATCTGTTCGCGCGCGGGGCGCTTCGCAAACTGCGGATGCGAATCGATCCGCGCCGCTACAACGGGGCCGTGTTCTTGGGTCTGGGTGGGATTGCAGTCAAAAGCCACGGCTCGACCGATGCCCTGGGCTTTGCCAACGCGATCGGCGTCGCCGCCGATATGAAGCTCAACGGGTTTCTCGATAAGACGCGGGACGATCTGGCGCGCCTCTACCAGGCGACATCGATGGCGCAATCGGCGGCGCTGTAAGCCCGCATCAATGGCGTTGCGATCTCAAATCATCGGATGCGGCGCCTATCTGCCCGAGCGGATCGTCACCAATGACGAACTCGCCGCCCGGCTCGACACGTCGGACGAATGGATTCGCCAGCGCACCGGCATCGGCGAGCGCCGTGTGGCGGCCGATCGGCGAGCTGACCTCGGATCTTGCCGTGCGCGCGGCCGAGCAGGCGCTGGCCGCCGCCGGCATGAACGGCAGCGATCTCGATCTGATCGTCCTCGCCACCGCAACCCCGGACAACACGTTTCCGGCGACCGCGACAAGGGTGCAGGCCCGGTTGGGGATGCACCGGGGAGCAGCGTTCGATCTGCAAGCGGTGTGCGCGGGTTTCATCTTTGCCCTGGCTACAGCCGACAATGCGCTGCGGCTCGGGCAGGCGCGGACCGCCCTCGTCATCGGCGCCGAGACGTTTTCGCGGATTCTCGACTGGGACGATCGCGGCACCTGTGTCCTGTTCGGCGACGGCGCCGGCGCTCTCGTATTGAGCGCGGTTTCCGACCCGGGGCCGCACGGCCGTTGCATCCTGTCCAACCATCTGCATTCGGACGGGCGTCAATACGACATCCTCTATGTCGACGGCGGCCCGTCTTCGACGCGCTGTACCGGGTTCCTACGGATGGAGGGGCGCGAGGTTTTCCGTCGGGCGGTCCAGCACCTGAGCGAAGTGGTCGACGAGGCGCTCGCCGCCAACCAACTGACCGCAGCGGACATCGACTGGCTGGTGCCGCATCAGGCGAACAGCCGGATAATCGAAGGGGTGGGACGAAAGCTCGGGCTCCCGCCCGACAAGGTCGTCACCACGATCGATCGCCACGCCAATACCTCGGCCGCTTCGATCCCGCTGGCGCTCGCGACGGCGGTGGCCGATGGCCGGATCCAGCCGGGAGACCTGATACTGATGGAGGCGCTCGGCGGCGGCTTGAGCTGGGGTGCGAGCGTGGTGCGCTGGTAGCGCGGCGCGGGCTCGGCCGCGGCACGGTGCGAGCTGGACAACGCTTTGGAATTTGACGCGATTTTGCGGCCAGGGTAACCTTCCCCAAAAGCGGGGAGGGGTTGATGGCCGGGCATACGGTTACACGCGCTCAGCTCAGCGAAGCGGTCTATCAGGAAGTCGGATTGTCGCGTAACGAATTGGCCGAGCTGGTCGAATCGGTGATCGCCGAAATCTCGGGGGCGCTGGAGCGCGGCGAGATGGTCAAGATCTCGTCCTTCGGCAGTTTTGCCGTACGACAGAAAGGGCAGCGCGTCGGCCGCAATCCCAAGACCGGTCAGGAGGTGCCGATCAGCCCGCGCCGAGTCCTGGTGTTTCGCGCCAGCCACACGCTGAAGGATCAAATCAACAGCGGGCTGGCCGAAGCCGGCAAGAGCACGGCTAAGGCGACCTCAGGCTGACGTGGCGCGTGCTGAGGCATATCGGGCGGACGAGAGCGAGCCGCCCCGCCGGAACGGCAAATCCGCTGCCGCCTTTTGGACGACTGGCGAAGTCGCCGAGGAACTCGACCTGCCGGCGCACGTGCTCCGGTTCTGGGAGTCCAAATTCCCTCAGGTCAAACCGCTAAAACGGGGCGGCGGGCGGCGTTATTACCGGCCGGAGGACGTCGATCTGCTGCGGCGGATCCGGCAGTGCCTGTATCAGCAAGGCTACACGATCCGCGGGGTGCAGAGGCTGCTGCGTGACGGCGCATTGCGGAGCGACGAGCCAGCGACGCCGCCAGCGGACGAGGAAGCCCCGTCCACTCTGTTCGCACTCGAGCCGGTCGCCGATCCGCCCGGGCCCACGAGCCCCCTGCCCTCTCGGCAAATGCTGCGCGAGGCGCTCGAGGAGGTGCGACGCGAGCTGTTGGAAATACGGGCATTACTCGGCAAACTCGCGCCGCCCTAACCCCTCGGGATACGACATCGTCGCAATGTTCGCCCATCGGCCGGGCGCGGAGTTGCCGGTGGCGACCAGCGATCGGAATGGCCGCACATAGGGGTCGTGAGGGGGCCGATCGGAATCGGCTTCAGCCGTGCTCACCATATGTGATAAAGTCTCAATAATGACACGATTATTTATTAAGAACTCGTTGCTCCGGCATTTGCGACTACGCGCTGCTTTGCCCGGCACTATAATGCTGGCCTGTGCTTGCGCCGTCCTGTTGTTGACGGCGCCCACTAACGGCGACTTCTGGTGGTTCGACGCACCGAGCCATGCGATGAACGGCGTCTTTATCCGCGACTTTGTAGCGGCGATGCCGTGGCGCGATCCGGTCGGTTTCGCAATCGATTACTATATGCGCTACCCGGCCGTGACCATATTGTTCTATCCGCCTCTGTTCCCGATCGTCGAGGCGTTCTTCTTCGCGCTCTTCGGTGTGTCGCATTTCGTCGCACAGCTGACGGTAACCGTATTTTTATTCGCCTTCGCGCTGGGAACACGACAACTGGCGCGGCTTTGGATGTCCGATGCCGCTGCCGTCGGCGTCGGGCTTACCGCGCTTGGGCTGCCGCTCGTGACGTTATGGGGCCGGCAGGTAATGCTCGAGATGCCGGCCTACGCATTCCTGATTTGGTCCATTTATTACCTGGTGCGTTATCTGCGTGACGAACGGACTTGGCAGATTGTTCTCGCGGTCGTGCTGCTGGTCGCCGGGCTTTATGTGAAGCAGACCATAATCTTCGCTGCCTTCGTATTCGCCGTCATGCTGGTATGGCGACACGGGCTGTCGGTGTTTGCCCAGCGGCGGCTGTGGATCGCCGCGGCAATTGCAGTGGTGCTGCTTGCGCCATTGGCCGCGATAACGTTGCGGTTCGGCTCGATGGACATGGATTTGGCGACCGGCGAGGCGGCCTCGCAGGGGCCGCACCATCTTTGGTCAAGCCTGGGATACTATGCCGGCCTGCTGCCCGCTCAGGCCGGCATCGTGGTTCTCGGCCTCGCCGTGCTCTTCGTGATCCTTGAGATCGTCGCACCTCAGCGCGGCTGGCGCGACCCGCTGCTGGTGACGTCACTGGTGACCTTTGCGGTCGGCTATGTCTTCTTCACCGCGATTCACCTGAAGGACGAGCGGTACACAATCCACATATTGGCCCCGCTCGCACTGTTTGCGGTCGCGGCGCTGTACCGGCTGATCCCTACCCGCCTGGCCGGCCCTGCCTGCTTTATTTTTGGGCTTGGTGTGTTCGCCTACGGGACGACTGCCGTCGCGGTTCCGTGGGTCGATGGTCACAAGGCAGCGGCGGAGCTTGTCGCGGCTTTGGCGCCGGAGCGCACCACGATACTATTCAACGGTCAGCGTTCCGCTTCGTTTATTTTCGACCTTCGCGCCAACAGCCCGCGATCTGACCTGCACGTCTTGCGCGCGGAGAAGCTCCTGGTGCACTACCGCCAGGGCCGCAACGCCGACACGCATCCCCTTTCCGTCTCCCGTGCCGAAATCGAAAGCTACTTTAAGCGTTTCCGCATCCGTTACGTGGTATTCGAGAGCGGGTTCTGGACCGATATCGAGACGATAGCGACGCTCGAATCAGTGTTGTCCGCAGCCCCTTTCAGCCTGGTGAAAGTGGTGTCTGTCGCGGCGAATACGCCACACCACGACCACGAGCTGCGGATCTACCGCTACGACGGTCCGATCGATGCGACCAGGGAGCCGTTCGCCTTCGACATGCCGCTGATCGGTAGCCGTTTCTCCGAGCACAACAAGTAGGTTTTGCGGCTGATACCACGATGCAGCGAGCGGCCGGATGAAGCGGTTGGGACAGCGAGGTGGTGACGCGCTCGCAGACGCGCTCGCACCGCCAAATGACTGCCGTGTGGCACGACGCCGGAAGTGAATGCCTCCCCCGCGCGCACCCGACCTCTCGGTTTTCTTTTTGACGTCAAGGCATAATTGGCGCATGCTGAGCATGAATGATGCCCACGCCATGTTGTTCAAGCCGGGGCCACTATCGCAAGTCTCGCGACAAAATGTCGCTTTTATTTGGTGTATCACTGATATTATTCGGTACGTTAATTCTTTTTTTTTATTCTGATGAAATCCTGATCCAATTCAATCCGACTTACGCACGGATTGACGGAGCATTTCTGCTACTTTTGAGCCTCGGCATGATCGGCACGGCTGTCAAGTTCATGTGTGTGCGTCGCGCGGCTCAGAAATCATATGGTATTCAAAGAAGATGATCACAGGTAGGGTATTCCGTCCTCCAATAGGGAAGAAAAATTAGACGTTTCAAGGGAATGACAAGAGATGAGCTCGGATGTTTCATCAATGGTGTCCCCAACGAGGGTCACATCCCATTTGACACTGCCCTTGGTTAGCTTCATTATTCCTACGCTCAACGAAGCGAATAATCTTCCACATTTACTTCCACGGATCCCCGATTGGGCGTACGAGGTCATCATTGTCGATGGTCGCTCCACCGACAGCACCGTTGAGGTTGCACGCCAATTGCGCCACGATGTGCAAGTCGTGCTTGAAAGACGACGAGGTAAGGGTGCTGCCTTAAGGGCTGGGTTCCGCGCTGCTCGTGGTGAAATCATTGTGATACTCGATGCGGATGGGTCGATGGCACCCGAGGAAGCCGTCGTGTTTCTTGGCGCCCTCTTGGCCGGGGCAGACCTCGTGAAAGGTTCGCGCAATATGCAAGGTGCGGGGAGTGACGATATTTCATTTTTTCGCCATCTTGGTAATCGCGGATTAACCAAGATTGTTAGCTTACTCTATGGGTGTAAATTTACCGATTTATGTTACGGCTACATGGCTTTCTGGGCAAGGCACATAGATTGCCTCGGTTGTGATTGCGACGGGTTTGAGATCGACACCCTGATCAATGTCGAGCATTGAAAAATAAATTGAAAATCGTCGAGGTTGCCAGCTTCGAAGTCACCCGGATCAGCGGCAACAGTAATTTGCGTGCGATCCCAGATGGATTTCGTGTACTCCGAACGATCCTCCGCGAATGGCTGGTTTCCCCACGCCGTCCCCGGCAGGGTTAGTATCCGACTACAACCGGCAAAGGCTGCCACCCGCGCTGAGACAAGCGGAACAGGCGGCCTGGTTGCCGGCGGTTCGGTCGATCCGCTAAAATTCGTCTCGCCATAGCTGACCGAGATTGTCTGCGCCATGACGGAAGCAACAGCCGACACCGCCGCCACCCTCGACGCGACCGGACTGTTGTGCCCGCTGCCGGTATTGAAGGCGCGGCGGGCATTGAAACCGCTGCCGCCCGGCGCGGTCCTCGAAGTGCTGGCGACCGATCCCGGTGCGGTCAAGGATTTCGAGCATTTCTGCCAGACCACCGGCTGCCAGCTGTTGAAGTCCAGCGAAGAACCGGGCGGCGTCTTGCGCTTTCGGCTAAAAAAGCCGGGCTGACCCGGAGGGAGGCCGACATGGTTGCGACGATCACCACACCGCGGCTGATGGCGGTCGGCGGCGGCGCGCTCGCCGAGTTGCCGGGCGATGTTGCGCGTTTCGGGCTCGCCCGACCGCTGATCGTCACCGATCCCTATATCCGCGGCTGCGGCATTCTGGACCGCGCGACGGCGCTGCTCGACCGCGCCACAGATCCGCTGGGAGGTCTTTGCCGACACGGTTCCGGATCCGACGACGGCGGTCGTCGAGACCGGGTGCGCGAATTCTCGCCGAGGGCGGGTTCGACAGCCTCGTCGCGATCGGCGGCGGCAGCTCGATCGACACCGCGAAGGGAATGAGCGTGCTCGCCGCCAATGGCGGGCAGATGCGCGACTACAAGGTCCCGGACGAGATCCCCAAGGCTGGGCCGCCGATCGTCGCGATCCCGACCACCGCCGGCACCGGCTCGGAGGTCACCCGGTTCACGGTCATCACCGATACCGAGACCGACGAGAAGATGCTGATCGCCGGTCTCGCCTGCTGCCCGCTGGCGGCGATCGTCGATTACGAGCTGACCTTGACGATGCCGTTGCGGCTGACCGCCGATACCGGGATCGACAGCCTGACCCATGCGATCGAGGCCTATGTCAGCCGCCGCGCCAGCCCCTATACCGACGGGCTCGCCAAGAATGCGATGGGGCTGATCGCGCGCCACATCCGCACCGCCTGCGCCGAGCCCGACAACCGGGCGGCGCGCGAGGCGATGATGCTCGGCGCCACCACCGCCGGGATGGCGTTTTCGAATGCGAGCGTCGCGCTCGTTCACGGCATGAGCCGGCCGATCGGCGCGTTTTTTCACGTGCCGCACGGGCTGTCGAACGCGATGCTGTTGCCCGAGATCACCGCCTTCTCGGTGCCGGCCGCACTCGACCGCTACGCCGATTGCGCGCGCGCGATGGGGATCGCCGACGAAGGCGAGGGCAGCCAGGGCGCGGTCGCGCGGCTGCTCGACGAGCTGCGCCGGCTCAACCGAGATCTGAAGGTGCCGACCCCGCGCGAATGGGGGATCGACGCCGGGCGCTACGAGGAATTGCTGCCGGTCATGGCGAGCCAGGCGCTGGCCTCGGGCTCGCCCGCCAACAACCCGCGCGTGCCGACCAGCGACGAGATCATCGCGCTCTACCGGCGGGTTTATGGATGAGGAGTCGGCATCCGGACGCGCTGGCAGTCGAGCTTGACCTCGATGTCGTCGCCGACGAGGCGGACGGGGTAGGTCTTCAGATCTTCGGTGGCCGGCGGGTCGAGCACCTTGCCGGTGCGGATGTCGAAGCGCGCGGCATGCAGCGGGCACTCGATGGTTTCGCCGTCGAGCCAGCCGTCGGACAGGCACGCATAGGCATGGGTGCAGATATTGTCGGTGGCGAAGAGTCCTCCGTCGCAGTCGTAGATGCGCGATCGAATGGCCCGCGGCCTCGACGCCGATGACCTCGCCCGAGGCCAGATCGCCGCGTCCGGCCACTCGCACCCAGCCCGTTTCTTTCGCGCTCATCGTCCACCTTTCCCAATCATTAAAACCGGGGATGGCATTGCTCGGGCGTGAATGCAAGGGAGATGGTCGAGGCGGCTCGGCTAGGCGGATGAATCTTCCGAGAACGCCTTGAAGGCGATGATCGTAAACGTGTCCTTGACGCCGGGAAGGTCTGCACCCGCTCGGTGACGAAATGCCCGATGTCGGCCTCGTCCGGCAGATAGACCTTTCATCAACAGATCGTATTGGCCCGAGGTCGAATAGACCTCCGACACCTGCTCGATGCCCTGGACCGCCTCGTCGGCCACGGCATAGGCCTGCCGAGCTCGCATTTGACCATGACGAAGATCGTCTTCATCGCGGCTCGCGGCTCGGCTCAGGGCCGGGCGACGATGCGCGGCGGGCGGGCGAGAAAGGCCGGCAGATCATCGCCAAAACCGACGATCTTGCGATCCTCGTCGACGTTCCGCTCGGGCTGGCGGGCGCGGCGCGGCGCGGCGGCGCGCGGGAACGGCGTTACCTTCGCGCCGTTCGGCGCTATGCGCCAGCGGGGCTCGGATCGTGCGGCACGCGGCGACCGCCGGCCGCTGCTTGGCATGCACCGGTCGCTCCTTTGCCGGCACCGGTGGAGTGCGGCACGGCCGTCGCCGCCGGCACGCGCCGGACGCTCGGGCCGCGCGGGACGTGCACTCGGCCGCGATCCGCGTCCGCGGCGTGCGGTGTAGTCGAGTTCGGCGGGAGCGACGCCCTCGATTTCGTGCATCGGGATGTCCTTGCCGATCAGCTTGACGATCTCGGCGACCGCTTTTCCGTCCTCGGGCGCCGCCAGCATGAACGAGCGGCCGGACAGGCCGGCGCGGCCGGTGCGGCCGATGCGGTGGACGTAATCTTCGGCGTGGATCGGCACGTCAAAGCAGAAGACGTGGCTCATGCCCTTGATGTCGAGCCCGCGCGCGGCGACGTCGCTGGCGACCAGCAGCCGAATCTCGCCGCTCTTAAAGCGCTCCAGGGTCTCGGTTCGCTTTGGCTGCGGCATGTCGCCGTGCAGCGCCGCGGCGTCGAAACCGTGGCGGGCAAGCGATTTGAACAGAATATCGACGTCGCGTTTGCGGTTGCAGAAGATCAGCGCGTTCTTGACGTCTTCTGAAGCGATCAGCCGGCGCAACGCCTCGCGCTTGTCTCGCGGGTCGACGACGGCGAGCGACTGGATCACCAGTGCGGCCGGCGAGGCCGGAGGCGCCACCGCGATTTCCACCGGGTTGCTCAGAAAGGCGTCGGCGAGCTGTGCGGATTTCCGCCGGCATCGTCGCCGAAAAGAACAAGGTCTGCCGGTTCTTCGGCAACAGGCCGACGATCCGCTCGACATCGGGGATGAAGCCCATGTCGAGCATCCGGTCGGCCTCGTCGATGACCAGGATGTGCGCATCGGACAACAGGATCTTGCCGCGCCCGTGCAGGTCGAGCAGGCGCCCCGGTGTCGCGATCAGCACATCGACGCCGCGATCGAGCTTGCGCTCCTGATCGACAAAGCTCTCGCCGCCGATCAGCAACGCCATCGTCAGCCGGTGATATTTGCCGTAGAGTTCGAAAGACGCGGCGACTTGGGTCGCCAGCTCGCGCGTCGGTTCGAGGATCAGCGAGCGCGGCATCCGCGCTCGCGACCGGCCCGCCGCCAGCATGTCGATCATCGGCAACACAAAGCTTGCGGTTTTGCCGGTCCCGGTCTGCGCGCAGCCCAGAACATCCCGCGCACTCTTGACATGCGGGATCGCTTGTTCCTGGATCGGGGTGGGGTTCGTATAGCCGGCGTCGGAAACTGCCTGAAGAACCTCAGGCGACAGGTCGAGTTCAGAAAAACCCATTGAGAAGTTGTAGCCTTTTTGTAACAATTAGTTGCGTTTGACCTTATCGGCTAAATCGGGGCTGACCAGTGGCATGTCAAACCTTTTCTCGAGTATGAGACATGCCGATAGAACAGGGCAGAACCTCGGTCAGCGCCGGCGGAATTGCGGGCGCGGCGCCATTGGCGGCGCCGCTCGCTCGTCCTTGTGGCGGAAATTGATCCGGCCCTTGGTCAAATCGTAAGGGGTCATTTCGACCGTAACCCGATCGCCGGCGAGGATCCGGATGCGATTTTTCTTCATCCTGCCCGAGGAGTAGGCAAGGGTCTCGTGCCCGTTGTCGAGCCGCACGCGAAACCGCGCATCGGGCAGCAGCTCAAGCACCGTGCCGTCGAATTCGATCAGATCTTCCTTGGCCAACCAGGTCTCCTCGACAAAGAAACGGGGGCGCTGCAGCACCCCCGTGGCTATTCGGACCCTCCCTCAGACCGGGCGCAGATTGACCGCTGAGACCCGGCCGCGCTGGCCTTGCTCGAGTTCAAAGCTGAGCTTTTGGCCTTCACGCAGATTGTCGATACCCGCGCGCTCGACGGCGGAGATGTGGACGAACACATCAGCGCCGCCGTTTTCGGGCTGGATAAAGCCATAGCCCTTTTGCGCATTGAACCATTTGACCGTACCGGTCGCCATTAGCAGTAACTCCAAGTAGCAAGATAGGCCGCTGCGCGGATGCACAGCGTATCGGACATCGATTGGCTCGGGAGACACGGTCGGACGATCGCACACGAACGCTAGGCCGGGAAGCCGAACCCAAACGGGTCGACATATTTTAGGTAAGCGGGTTCCCGGCCCAGCGCAAGGAATCTTTATACGTCGAGGTCGCGGACGAAACGGGCATTTTTCTGGATGTAGTCGAAGCGCAGCTCGGGGCGGCGGCCCATCAAGGTCTCCACCAGCACCTCGGTTCGCGGGTCCGGCCCGGCCGCCGGCTCGATTTCTGCCGAACCATCCTCCGAGATCACACTGACCCGCAGCAAGGTGCGCTGCGCCGGATCCATCGTCGTCGCCTTGAGATAACGCGCCGGCATTTCGCCCAACCCCTTGAAACGGCTGACTTCGATCTTGCCGCGGCCGCTGAAGCCGCTGCGCAGCAATTCCTCACGATGTGGGTCGTCGCGAGCATAGAGGGTAACCTCGCCCTGGGTCAGCCGATAAAGCGGCGGGAGCGCCAGAAACAGATGACCGTTTTCAATCAACTTCGGCATCTCGCGAAAGAAATAGGTCATCAACAGCGAGGCGATGTGGGCGCCGTCGACATCGGCATCGGTCATGATGATCACCCGCTCGTAGCGCAAAGCCTCCTCGCGATAATGCGCGCTCGAGCCACAGCCGAGGGCCTGGATTATGTCGGCGATCTCCTGATTGGACCGCATCTTGTCGGCCGATGCGCTGGCGACGTTGAGGATCTTGCCGCGTAGAGGCAGAATCGCCTGGGTTTCGCGGTCGCGCGCCTGCTTGGCCGAGCCGCCGGCACTGTCGCCCTCGACCAGAAAAATTTCCGTCCCGGCGGCGCTGTCGCGAGTGCAGTCGGCGAGTTTGCCCGGCAGCCGCAGCTTGCGCGTTGCGGTTTTGCGCGCGAGCTCGCGTTGCTGGCGCCGCCGCTGACGCTCCTCGGCGCGCTCGGCAATATGATCGAGCAACATCCGCGCCGTCGCCGGGTCGGCGCCGAGCCAATGGTCGAAGTGATCCTTGACGGCGTTCTCGACCAGCCGCGCCGCCTCGGCCGAGGCGAGCCGCTCCTTGGTCTGCCCCTGAAACTGCGGATCTCGGATGAACAGCGACAAAAGCATCGCCGCCCCGCCGGTCACGTCTTCCCCGGTCGCCTGGGCGCCGCGACGATGGCCGACGAGTTCGCCATAGCTTTTGATCCCGCGCAACAGGGCGCTGCGCAGGCCGGCTTCATGGGTCCCGCCTTCCGGAGTTGGAACGGTGTTGCAGTAAGAGTGACTGAAACCAGCCTCTTCGTTCTCGGGCCACGCAACCGCCCATTCGACCTTGCCACCCTCGGCAAGATCGGCTTGGCCGAGAAAAGGGCGCGGGCCCAACATCGCCTGGCCGTCGAGGCTGGTGGCGAGGAAATCGCCGAGTCCGCCGGGGAAATGCAGGCGCGCCTCTGCCGGAACGTCGGCCGGACGCGGCAGCGAGGGGTCACAGCTCCAGCGGATTTCGAGACCGCGGAACAGATAGGCCTTCGAACGCGCCATCCGAAAGAGCACGGCGGGACGAAATCCCAGGCCGCCAAAGATTTCGGGGTCAGGATGAAATCGCAGGGTCGTGCCCCGCCGATTGTGAACCGGCCCGCCGTCCTGCAGCCCGGCACCGGGCTTGCCGCGGCTGTAGGATTGGCGCCACAGCCGCCGATCGCGAGCGACCTCGACTTCGAGCGCGTCACTGAGCGCGTTGACCACCGACACGCCGACGCCGTGCAAGCCGCCCGCGGTGCGGTAGGCGTCACCGCCAAACTTGCCGCCAGCGTGCAAGGTCGTCAGGATGATCTCAAGCGCGGACTTGTCTGGGAAGCGCGGATGCGGATCGACCGGAATCCCGCGGCCGTTGTCGCGGACCGTGACCCAATCGCCCACCGCGAGCTCGATCTCGATGCGCGTGGCATGGCCGGCCACGGCTTCGTCCATGGCGTTGTCGAGCACCTCGGCGGCGAGGTGATGCAGGCCGCGCTCGTCGGTGCCGCCGATAAACATGCCGGGCCGGCGGCGGACCGGTTCCAGCCCCTCGAGAACCTCGATATCCTTGGCCGAATAGCTGTCGGCGGATTTTGTAATCGGGGCGTCGAAAAGATCCGGCATGGTGCGAATATAACGTGGGACAGCGCGGGCGCAAGCAGCATTCGGTATCTATGAAGGCTCAGGCAACTATATGTTGGAGCGGCGCCGGAGGTTTGCATTGCTCGGCTGGTCGAGCGGCGCATTTTCTGGAACTCTGCAGGGCAGCACCGGCGTTATGGTGATGACGATGATGACCAACGAGCGCAAGATCTGGGAAGCCGCGTTGCTTCTGGTCCGCCGGCATGGCGCCGCCGCCGCCGTCGTCGCGCAGCGCGAAGCGCAGCGGCTGCGCAAGAGCGACGACGAGCTGACTTGCGTCGTGTGGTGTTGGATCGCCCGCTCGACCGCGGAATTGTTGCGCCCGGTTCCGGACAGAGGTGAACGCATTCATTGAACGTTTTGGCCCCGCCCCCTCTTAATCGAGGCTCCCCGCGTTCCGATATCCGGCTCGGTGGATCGCTTATCGGAGAGGAAACATCATGGCCGGGGGTCTGTTGGGTCGGCTCGGTGCAAAGCGGCATTCGGCAGACAAGAAATTTGCCGTCGAGCTGAGCGAGGCGGAGTGGCGCAACAAGCTCTCTGATCCGCAATACCGGGTACTGCGCGAACACGGCACCGAGCGCGCCGGATCAAGCCCGCTCGACAAGGAATACGGCGACGGCATCTATCACTGCGCGGGCTGCGGACAGCCGCTGTTCGGCGCCAATGCCAAATTCAACAGCGGCACCGGTTGGCCGAGCTTTTTCGAGCCGCTCGCCGATGCGGTCGAGACCGAGACCGACCGTAGTTTTTTCATGGTTCGCAACGAAGTCCATTGCAGCCGCTGCGGCGGTCATTTGGGCCATGTCTTCGATGACGGCCCTCAGCCCACCGGCCAGCGTTACTGCATGAACGGGGTGTGCCTCGCGTTTCACGCGGGCGAGAAGCTGCCCGACGCCGGAATAGATGATTTCGCCAAACCGGAGCCGGAGCGCGGGCCCGTCTAGCCTGCATTTCTCGGCCTGGCGGTCGAGCCGGTTCACACCCCTGATCATTCGAGCGCCAGGCGCAACGCAGCGGCACTCGCCCATGGGCACAAGGCCAGTGCCGTCAAGGTCAAAGCGCCGAGGATCAACAGATCGGCGCGCGGCCCGGCTCCGGCAGCGCTCGCCTCCACCGCACCCGCGCCAAACACCAGTGGCGGCACGTAAAGCGGCAGGACGAGTACGGACAGCAGAACGCCCTGACGCCGCGCGCCGAGGGTCAGGGCGGCGGCGACACTGCCGATCAGGCTCAAGGCCGGGGTCCCCGCCAGCAAGCTCAGCACCAGGGTCGGGAAGGCTGCTGGATCGAGATCGACGACGAGAGCGAGCAGCGGGCTCAACAGTGCCAGCGGAAGCCCGGTCGCGACCCAGTGCGCGGCGCATTTCGCCAGCACCGCCAGTTCGAGCGGAACCGGCGAGAGGACGATCAGATCGAGCCCGCCATCCTCGTAGTCCGTCTGGAACAGCCGATCGAGCGACAGCAAGGCCGCGAGCAGCGCTGCCACCCACAGGATCCCCGCCGCGATGCGCATCAGCACTTCCGGCTCGGGTCCGACGCCAAACGGGAACAAGACAACGGCAAGGATGAAGAATCCAAGCACCAGAGCGGTATCGCCGCCTTGCCGGAAGGCAAGGCGAAGGTCACGGCGGAAGAGGCCGAGAAGCGCCGTCATCTCAGGCAGCAAGGTCAGGATCAAAGCGCGGCGCGAAGCCGTCGAGTTCAAGGGTAGCCGCGTCGTCGAGGCCGACCGCCGCATGCGTTGCCAGCAGCACGCGCCCACCCGCCGCCCGATGCGCCACAATCGCCCGTTCGAGCCGAGCCTGGGCGTCGTCGTCGAGAGCGCTCGTCGGCTCGTCGAGGAGCCAAAGCGTGGCGGGGGACACCAACAGGCGTGCGAGCGCCAGGCGTCGCCGCTGCCCGGCGGACAGCCACCGGCACGGCCAGTCGGCTACCGCCTCTAGCCCGAAGGCGGCAAGAGCTTCCTGGAGGGCCGGTGCCGTAGACGGCAGGTCGAGATCACGCAACGCCGCCCAGAAACGCAGGATTTCGCGCGGCGTCATGATCGACTTCACCGCGTCCTGATGGCCGACATAGTGGAGGCGGGAATGGTGCCCGGCGATGTCGGCCGCGACCGGCGCCCCGCCCCACAACAGTCGGCCTGCCGCCGGAGCGAGCAAGCCGCCAACAAGCCGCAACAAGCTCGATTTGCCGCTGCCATTGGCGCCCGTCACGACCAGCGCACCACCCGCGGGCAGGCAAAACGAAACGCCGGCGAACACCAGCCTTGCGCCGCGCCGGCATGCCAGATTCTCGGCGATCAGCTCGGAAGCAGGCACGGGCATGCAGATCGCATGCGCAGAAGACAGCGGCAAAAAAGGCGGCTCCGGAGGGGGAATCCGGAGCCGCTTTGGCCATCGGCCGATAACATCGACCGATTACGAGGTTTGGGGGACAAACCTGTAAGGGTAAACCTTACGCTTAGCATATAGGGAGCGGAATGGGACTTCTGTTTGAAAAAAGTGTGACGTTTTAGTGAATTTCAACCGAGGTCGCGACGGTCCTCGATCAGCTTGCCATCCTCGCGGCAGGCTGCCCTCGGCCACCGGGCTGATCGTCCCGCGCAACCGCGTCAGGGCCTGCACGGTCTCGGCAATCCGCGCCAGATCGTCCGCCGGCTCGCCGATTTCGACGAACAAGGTCATCTCGTCCGCGCCGTTCGGTCGCTCGACCACGAGGCGCGCGCGGCGTGATCGATTTGTGACGCCGCAGGACATCGGCGATCTGCTCGGGATGGACGAACATGCCGCGCACCTTGGTGGTCTGATCGGCGCGGCCGAGCCAGCCCTTGATCCGATGATTTGTCCGGCGCGCTGCGGCCGGGCCCGGGCAGCATCGCCGAAAGATCGCCGGTAGCGAAGCGAATCAGCGGGTATTCGGGCGTCAAGGTCGTCACCACGACCTCGCCGATCTCGCCCGGACCAACCGGCTCGCCGGTCCCGGGCCGGACGAGCTCGACGATGATCTCCTCGTCGAGCACCATTCCTTCCTCGATCTCGCCATCGGGGCCGGTGCTCTCATAGGCGATGACGCCGATATCGGCGGTGCCGTAGCACTGCAGAACCCTGATCCCGCGGCTGCGAAATTCGCTGCGCAGCGCCGCCGGCAGGGATTCGGCCGAGACCAGCGCCTTTTTCAACGACGAGATGTCGATACCCTGGCTGCGCCGCCCGGTCGAGCAGGATTTTTAGAAACGACGGCGTGCCGACATAGCCGATCGGCCTAGATCGGCGATCGCGCGCAGTTGCTGTTCGGTCTGACCGGTGCCGGCGGGAATGACCGGGCAGCCGAGCGCTTCGGCCGCGCTCTCCACCATCGCCCCGGCCGGAGTGAGGTGGTAGGAGAACGTGTTGTGGACGAGGTCGCCGGCGCGAAACCCGGCAGCAAACAGCGCCCGGGCGAAGCGGCCATAATCCTGGCGCCTTGCTTCGGGCTCGTAGATCGGACCGGGCGAGACGAAGACCCGGCGAAGCGACGAAACCGGCACCGCGGCAAACCCGCCGAACGGCGGATTGCGCCGCTGCAGCTCGATCAGCTCGGATTTGCGCGTCAACGGCAATTCTGCCAAAGCCTGCCGATCGGTCACCTTCTCGGGCCGCACCCCGGCGAGCAGCTCGCGGTAGGCGGGGCAGCGCTCCTTCGCCGCGGCGATGATGCGCCGGCAGCGCAGCCATCAACGCCGCCTCCCGCAGCGCAGGATCGCGCGCCTCGAGCGCATCATAGAGCGGCGGTCTCCACGCGACCGACTCCTTCCGTCGGTCCACCTGTCGCCCGCAACAGGCTCGGCCGAGTTGCTTGTCGCAGTTTGCGCCCGATCGAACCGCGTCAGCAAGCGCGCGCCGCGGCGCGGCAGCATCGCCCAAACAATTTCGGGTCGCGGAGGCCAATCGTAAACAGTCCTCCTCCCGGACGCGCTTGCAGACTTGCGGTCGAGCCGCGGCATTCTCTTAAAGTCGTTCTGGTTGGGAAATCAAAGCTGCGGTATAGAGCAATCGGGGAAAAGCGGGGGTGAACGCCTTGGAAAAGAAAAACGGCGTGGCCGTTCGGTTCGGCACATTGGTAAGACTTGTCTGCGGCATTTTTCGCTCTCGCCGTTATTCTCGTCGCTCCGGCGGCCTACGCACAGCCGATCTCCGACGCGGACCGGGCGCGGCTCGAAGCGCAGAAGGAAGCTCTGTTCCAACAGATGCTGCGCAACCCGGCGAATCTCGACGTGACCTTTTCCTATGCCGATGTTTCGGCTCGGCTGGGGGATTACGAGGCGGCGGTCTCGGCGCTCGAGCGCATGCTGTTGTTCAACCCCAATCTGCCGCGGGTCGCAGCTCGAGCTCGGCGCGCTGTATTTCCGCATGGGATCGTACGACCTCGCGCGCGACTATTTCGAAAAGGCGGCCGCCACCAATCCGCCGCCAGAGGTCCGCGCCCGCATCGACGAGTATATGGCGCAGATCGAAAAGGCCACAGTCGCGCCACCACCTGTCCGGCTATGTCTTTCTAGGCGGCCAATACCAAACCGACGCCAATGTCGCCCCGGGCTCGCCGCTGATTTTGTCGCCGATCGGCCCAGTGCTGCTCAACAGCCAGTTCCTGAAAGCAACCGTCGGGCAGCATCTTCGCCAGCGGGTCGCTGCTTTACAGCTACGATCTTGGAGACCAGAACCGCGATACGATCGACGTCACCAGCGTCGGCTACGTCAATCATTATTTTAATACCAACGTCAACCGCCTCGATCTCGACCTGTTCGAAGTGACCGCCGGCCCGCGTTTCAACTTTCCCAATGGCGGTCTGGTCGGCAACACCCTAGCTTCGGTCAAGCCCTATGCCATCTTCGACGAAGTCGGGTTGGGAGAGGCGCAATATTTCGACGCCTATGGCACCGGGCTGGAATACGATGAGACCGTGTGGCATGATCTGCTGCTTAAATCGGTCTTCGAATTCCGACAAAAGAACTTCACCGACACGCCCTGACCGGCCGTTGTCGCGCGGCCTCAACGGCAGCGACAAGCTGGTCTCGTTGTCGGCGACCAAGCCGATCTCGCTAAATGCCGAGTTGAACCTGGAATTCGACTACCTCGACCAGACGACGCGGCTGGCCTATTACACGAATCGACAGCTACGCCGTGATCGGCGCCTATCGCATTCACTACGATGTCCCATTCCGAATTTTACCCTATCCGTGGGAAAGCTCGGTCTTTCTCGGCCGCGCCTGGAGCATCTATGCCTCGCCGGACCCGTGCTGCAACACCAGCGGCAATCCGCTGATCTTTTCGCCGAGCAGCCAGTTGACGCAACGCTGGCGCTTCGGCTTTACCGAGACCGTACCGGTAACGCCAAGGATCGCAGTCGTTCTACAACTTGAGCGCGATATCGTATCGTCGAATCTGCCGATTTACGCTTACACCAACAATTCGGTCTTGCTTGGACCGCAGATTCGCTTTTAAGACAGATGCTGTTTCGATAGAGGGTTCGATGACAGAGATCATCCGGTGCTGCCGTTGCGCATGATCGCGCTCGTCTCCGCTATTGCTCGGCATCGGCCTGGCGAGCCCGGTCGCGTGCGCGCAGTCAGCGCGTCGGCGTCGACAGCGCGGTCAACCCCGCCGCGATGGGCATCCCGCCGGGCGCGCTGCCGCGGCGGTTGGTGCTGGGACAGGACGTCGTCTTCAACGAGCGGATCACGACCGAGGCGGAGGGTCAAACGCAGATCCTGTTCGTCGACGAATCGACGCTGTCGGTCGGACCGAACGCGAACATGGTGATCGACCAGTTCGTCTACGACCCGAACGCCGGCACCGGCAAGCTCGTGGCCAGCCTGACCCGCGGCGTCTTCCGCTTTGTCGGCGGCAAGCTCAGCAAACAGGACAACGCGGTCACGATGCGCACGCCGACGGCGACGATCGGCATCCGCGGCGGGCGTTGTGCTGATTGATCAGGCCGACGAACGGCCAGGCCTCGAAGTCGAGTTTGTGTACGGCAAGGGCGTAACGATAACCGGGCTCAACGGTCCTTCCCAGACGATCTACCGGCCGGGTTTTGAGGTCACCGTCGCGGGACCGGGTGCGGCCCCGTCCGATCCCGGTCCGGCTCCGCCGGGCTTCGCCGCGGTGCTGCTCGCCCAGCTCGACGGCCGCTCCGGCGGAAACGGCGGCGCGCCGACGGTGCCGACCGAGGTCATCCGTCACGAACAGCGGCATCGCCAACGTGATTTCGGGCAATGTCGCAGCCAGCGTCCAAGCCGCGACGAGCACGCAACCAACGCGCTCGCAGCCCCCGAGCACGAATCAAACCGTTCAACAGACCGTACCTCCGACAACCTACCAGATCAGCTCGAACCCGGCAGGGGCATCGATCACCTCAGCGGCGTTCGCAACCTCGGTGCCGATCAACGCGATCCCGCCGGTCGTCACGCCGCCGGTTATCACCTCCCCGATCGTTACGACCGGCGGGGCGATGACCGGCGGGGCGATGACCGGCGGGACGATGACCGGCGGGACGATGACCGGCGGGACGATGACCGGCGGGACGATGACCGGCGGGACGATGACCGGCGGGATGACTCCACAGCCGGTGGTGATCACGGTCGCGGGCTTGGCCAAGGTCTCGACCGACCCGCCCACCACGGCCGGCTTTAACGTGCAGACCCCGGCGTACCGCATCCCCTATGCGAACGGAACGATCACCTATCCGCCGGGCAGCGTGATGCAAGGCGGCACCTTCGCGGCCGCGTTCGGCAACACAGGCCCTGTTACCCTAGCGCCGCTGACCCCCGGGAGCACGAACGCAGTGACCGCCACGGCGGCGAACGGCGCCACCGCCACCGGCACGGCGACGATGACCCCGGACGGCAAATTCTTCTACGCCAACCTGACCTCAACAACGCCCGGCAGCGAAGGCACCCGCCTGTTTGTCTTCGGCGGAGTCCCGGTCAATCAAAACTTTTATGCGGCGACCGCGACTAATCAGTTCTATGCGTTCACCGTCTACCCCGATGCGGCGCTGGGATCGGCGACGGGACCGCAGACGATCCCGTTCCTGCCGGGCAACTACGGCGGCACCATGGCGGTTCTGCCTGGGAACGTGTCGCCGCTTTACGTGGTCACACCGGCGAATGTTCGATTCGGCGTTAACAACGCCAAGACGAACCCCAACGCCACCGCACCGCATTGGCTGCAGGCAAGTCTGGCGGTCAACGGCCAGGGCGCGAACCAGACCTCAGCGTTTGTCGTCGGGAATGGCAGCTTTACCACCTCCAGCGACAACGGGCAGGTCATAGCCAGCGGTCTAATTCGCGGCACGGTGCTTCAAAGTGCCAACGGACCGCTGGTGCAAATTTATTCGCACGCTCATTCGGTGCCCGACGGGAACGGCAACTCGTTGTTTGGCGGCAACACGATCAGCGGCTTCGTGCTCGATCAGAACGAAAACAACATCAATGACAATTTCGTATCGAATCTGGCGACCGCACAGCCTTTCAGTCCGGCCTACGGCGCCTCGGGTGGCCAGTCCGCCCCCCAATATGCCTTCAATCAGCCGGTCACCGCCGCGCCGTTGCCGTCCAATGTCGGCGTGACCCGCTCGGCATTGAACGAGCAAGGGTATTTCGGCGGTATCATGCAGACCGGCGGCTTCATCAGCGGCGCGACGCCCGTCTCATACGCGCTGACCGGCACCACGTCGGTCCAGACCGCCCCGGTCTCCAGCCGCGTCGCCGCGACCTTTACCGGAACCGACCCGTTCACCTCGGCGCAAAGCGACGTGAACTCGATGATGCTCCAATTCGGTTCTCTCCCGGGATCGGGTAGCAACTACAACCGAAGCACCTTCATCGACAATAACCTCTATGGGGCGCTCGAGAGCCCGAGCACCCCGTCACAGATCACCGTTACCACCAGCCCGGGTCAGACCACGACAATGGTACTGCCGCTGTTCAACAGCGCGACCAATTCCAGTTCTTCGCCGCAGCTCGCCATGGTGACATCGGCGACGGTGCCAAATAACAGCTGGATGCCGGCCGGCGTGACACCGTGCTCGTGCCAGTACCTGCAATGGGGGTATTGGACCGGTCGGGTGCAGACGCTGACCCCGACGGCGCAAGGCTTCATGAACCAATTCGGCGCGATCAATACCTGGATCGCCGGGCAGCCGACGGTCAACATGCCGACGACCGGGGTTGGCACATATAACGGCGCGGCGGTCGGCACCGTCTTCAACAGCGGTGCCACCTATCTCGCCGCGGGCAGCTTCAGCCAGAGATATAATTTCGGCTCGCAGACCGGTAACGTCTACATCACGCAATTCGATGGGGCCAATTACTCGGCCGCGGTCCGCGGTGCTAGCGGTGGCTTTTCCGGGACCCTGACTGGGGCGGGCTCGTTCGGCAACCGCGGCGGACCCGTTGTCGGCAGCTTTTACGGCCCTTCGGCGGCCGAGACCGGCGGCAGATTCAACATCTACAACGGCCAACCGGTGGCGAGCGCAAAATACCTCGCCTCGGGCATTTTTGCCGGCAAGTAGCTGCCTTAGCGGCGCCTAGCCAAAGACTAGGCGCTGACGACTGACCTATCTGCCGCAAAAGAAACCCGCCGGCCGAGGCGGGCGGGTCATTAAGAGCGGGGATTGTTACGCAGCGTTCTTCGGCCGCCGCGCCGAATCCGTTTAGTTGGGTTTCGGACCTGCCATAGCCTTATCGACCGATGCCGAATACGGGTGTTCCGCCGGGTTCGACGCGTAAGGCGTCGGCGACTGATAGTGGGGCGCCGTCGGCGTCGAGGTGGCGCCGGGACTTAGTCCAATGCTCGGCGGCGAGGTAGGGGGCTGGGTCGAAGCACCCGCTGTCGGAGCAGAGCCGTTGGCTGGCAGTGACGACACCGACTGCGCTTGCGCAGCAAAAGCGGCTCCAGCCAGCAGCGCGACACCCAAAACCGTCGATTTCAGCATATTCGGCATATCAAGGAACTCCAGCTCACCCGATGAACTCGGTATGATAAAGCTAGGCACCCCTTATGATACGTACAAATGATAATATTGCATCGCACCCATGAATCTGGTTCATTTTAACGCGCTCGATCTCAACCTGCTGCGGGTTTTCGACGCCCTGGTCGAGGAGCGCAGCGTTACCCGCGCCGGCGATCGGCTCGGCCTCACTCAGTCGGCGATCAGCCATGCGCTGAACCGGCTGCGCTATGTGCTCGAAGACGAGCTGTTCGTCCGTGGTCCCGATGGGATGCAGCCGACCCCGCGCGCCACCGAGATGGCGCCGCGGCTGCGCCAAGGTCTGCTCCACCTCCAACTCGCTCTGACCCCGGCGGATTTCGTCCCGGCACAAACCGATCGCCGGTTCACCATGATCTGCGGCGAATATGTCGGCACCGTCTTGGTGCCCGCCTGATCGCCCGGCTCAGGGCGGCGGCGCCAAATGCCGAGTTCCGTATCCGGCCGAGCAACATGGGCGTGGCCGAAGCGCTTCTGGCGGGGCGCGCTGATCTGGCGATCGGCAGCTTCCGGCGGGTCCCCGAATGGTTCGACAGCGAGCCGCTGTTCAACGAGACCCGGGTTTGGGTCGTCGGCGCCGACCATGCCGCCGCATGGCAGGAGATGACGCTCGAACGGCTCGCCGAGGTTCCCCATCTGCTCATTTCCGCGACCGGAGAAGATGAACATGCGGTTGCCGGCTATGTCGTCGATCACGGGCTCGAGCGGCTGGTCATGCGCAGCGAGGTCGGTTTGCTGCAAGGCGCATTGGCGGCCCGCGGGCTGAGCCGGATCGTCGGCCTCACCACACCGCACTTTCTCGCGGCGCTGGCCGTCGTCAGCCGCTCGGATATGGCGGCACCATTGCCGCGGCGGCTCGCCACCGCGTTTGCCGAGGCCTATCGCCTGAAGATATTCGAGCCGCCCTACCCCTCGCCGTCCTTCGAGATCATGGCGCTATGGCATCGGGAGCACGGCAGCGAACCCGCTATCCTCTGGCTACGCGACGTGGTGCGGGAGGTCGCCCTCCAGCTGTGATCGACTGTCCTCCCTCCCGCTGCCGCGGCGGCCATCGATTGCGCGTTACCCGCGGTTGAAGGCGGGCATCACATCGCGCGCGAACCAGCGCAGCTGGTCCTTGAACTCGTCGGGAGGCAGCCCTTCGACCCAGTGGATCATGAAATCCTCAAGCCCGGGGTATTTGGCCTCGATCGATTTGATGCCGTCGATAACCTGCGCCGGCGTGCCGCAGAACCATGCCTTCTGCGCCACCCCGTCGGCGAGCGACGGCACCCGCACCGGCGCTCCCGGGGTGCCCCAGGTGCGGCCCTCTTCGTCGGCGTAGCGGACAAACCCGAACGGTGCGAACCATTTGTAGCGCTCGTCATGCGACGGCTCGACCCGGCGCATCGCCTCCTCGCGGCTGTCGGCGAGATAGAGGCCGGCGCCCCAGATCATGTCTTGCCCGAGCGCCCCGTTGCGGCCGTGGCGATGGCAGGCGGCGTGATAAGCGCGCACCACGTCGTCGAGGATCTTCTCGCCGTTTAACGTCACCATCGCCTTGATACCGTATTGCGCCATCATGTCGATGGTTCTGCCGCTGGCGATCGGCATCCAGATCTCGACGGGCAGATATTTCGGCCGCGGCACCATCGTGATCTCTTCGAGCTGGTAGCCGCGATAGGGCACCCTTGGCGGGCACTCGAAATACTTGCCCTTGTGCCGGAACGACTCCTCGTTGAAGCACTTAAGCAACAGCTGCAGCCCTTCCTCGAAGATCTCGCGGTTGGCGTCGGCATCGAGCAACGGCGCGCCAAAGGTCTCGACCTCGCGGGTGTGGTAGCCGCGGCCAACTCCCATGATCACCCGGCCATCGGTCACGATGTCGGCCATCGCGTAGTCTTCGGCGAGCCGGATCGGGTGCCACATCGGCAGGATATTGAACGCGCAACCCAATTTGAGCCGCTTGGTCTGGGTCGCCAGCCAAAGGCCGAGCTGGATCAGATTCGGCAGGCACTCGTAGCCTTCGCGCTGGAAATGGTGCTCAGCCGTCCACAGCGCGTAATAGCCCTCCTCGTCCATGACCCGCGCCACGTCGCGCACCGTCGCGAAGACCTCGGACAGCCGGTCGTTCGAGTACCGGCGATCGTTCGCCGGCGTCCCGTTGAGCCCGATATTGTCGAGCGCGATCTGCCCGACATAAAGGGCGTGAAACCGCTTGATCATGGTGCCGCCTACCTCCGCCAAGGGGCTAATATTGAGAGAGGTATATCACATCGCCGTGGTCCCGGCGAAAGCGGCGGAGGCAGCTTCGCCAAGCCTTCTTCTCGCGCGCCACAGCCGCAATCACGCCGAACCCTCACCTCGGCGCTCGAAATGTGCGGCGCCAGCTAGGACCGAACCCCTGCGCGACGAGCAGCGCCGACTGGCCGTGGCGAATTCCGCAGAATGCCGCTAGGGAATTTTGCCACGGCGCGTCAACTTGCGGTATGCTCGTCTAGCCTGCCCGCGCCGGCGTGGGGCACATTAAGGAGAGTCGTTAATGGGCTATAATCTCGAGCAGTTCTCTACCGAATGCCACCAAATCCTCAAGGCCGACCCGGGTGTCGAAGGGCGGAAAAAGGTCTGCGCGCTGGTTCAGGAGGTGCTGAAGGACGAGGATTTCATAAAAGCCCACCTCGGCGACGACGTGCCCGACCGCAAGGTGCTGTACGAAGATCCGGAACTCGGCTTCTGCATTCTTGGTCACGTCAACCATGGCGCCAAGGACAGCCACCCGCATGACCACGGTCCCTCTTGGGCGATCTACGGCCAGGCGCGCGGCGAGACGATCATGACCGACTATTTCCCGGTCGCCCGTCCCGGCGAGGGCAATCCCGGCAAGGCGCGCCCCATCAAGGATTATACGCTGAAGCCCGGCATGGCCTACCTCTACAACGAGGGCGATCTGCATTCGCCGCGGCGCGCCGGGCCGACCCGGCTGATCCGCATCGAGGGCAAGAACATGGAAAAGGTGCAGCGTTTCCCGTACGAGCGGGTCTCTTAGGCAGCCGCGCTGCGGCGGTCGACCAGAGCGGTTATCCATCTGACGAAATCGACGGCTTCCCAGATGTGGGTTGAGTAGGCGAGAATATCCCTACATCTTGGGGAGTGGGGACACGACCCTATTCTGTGGATCGGCGCGAACGGGGTGGGTTCGGCAGACCGCGGCGGGCGCCCGGGTTCGCATGGCCTATATCAGGCAATGCCTCGCCCCCACCCTCGCGCCCGGCGATATCGTCGTGAGCGACAATCTCCCAAGACACAAGGTCGCCGGCGGTCGCCCGGCGATCCGCGCCCGCGGCGCCGAACTGATCGGAGTACCAGGCGCCCGCCGAGCTCTTCGCTAAACTCACGGGACACAACACGAAAGCCGGGCCCCATAGCCGCCATGGGATACCGGCCCTCGTCAGCATGACGGATGGGTGGATGCGATCCGTCAGTGTATCCACGAGGGGTATGAACCAGACAGGTTTCTCTTCCTCGTCGCCCCGCGCGCCTTCAGCCCACGGACAGGTTTCGTGAGGGAAGCCGGGTCCAGGGGGCTGCGGGCATGGAATTGGCCCCCTGGGCACCCACTTTCGCGGGCATGACGAAAAAGATGCGGCTACCAAACGTTGAAATCGTACCATCACGATCAGTGCAGCCGCCAATCCGCCAGTGCTTCGATCGGCCGAGCCGGGCATACCGGGATCCGCTCGTAGATGCGGGCGCGCACAGCTGTACCCGCGGCCATCGACGCACTCTTCGTGTGGCAGATGACATAAGGCTTCATTTCAGCGCCACGGCCATGTCACAGTTTGCCCCTAGCAGGTGTGCGCCCTCTTGCCATCAACGATGCTTCCCGTGAGTCTCAACGTCTCAACAGCTAGGCTAATGGTAGTTAAGGATGTCTGACAGGTGGACTTCGGTTCGCTCCCGGCAAAGGCCTTGCCGCACAAGATTTCTGAGCGATTTCGACCAATTCCTCTCCATACTCCTCTTCGCTTTCGTTGAGAATACGGCACATAATTGGGCTAGTTGAAAAGGTGTCAGCAATGTATTTGCGCCACGCATCAAGATCATAATTTGTAGAAACCAGGTGCAATTCTAATGCTATGTAATTATCAAAGAAATTTAATTGCAATGTACCGATAGCATAAGCCCGATCATACTCGGGATCTCCCTTTTTTACATCTACTTTATCATTTATATATTTTTGTAGCTCAGGATGTTCAACAAACATCTTATTGATATCTAATAACTGAGTCGTGATCGTGTTATAGGTAGACGCGTCGATCAACTCCCGAACCTCTTTTGCCTGATCGATCGCGAACCAAATTCCTGCCGCCAACACCAAAAGCGAAAGCGCGGCAATAATCTGAGATATGATTGCCACCCATCGGCCAAAACTGTCCGGCCGCTCGATCGTAATGTAGCGGACGTGCGAGCGGCGATTTTCGGCGTCGCGGGGCCACCGGGACTGCATGAGGTGATACAACCTCGCTGATTGTCACCCGTCATAACTACTAAGCCCAATCCCGCAGAGAAACACGGTAGGGCCGATTCTCAAAAGACCGGCTAACGCGTATGACCACTTTCGGCGGATTGTGTTGAAAAACGGCGCGGCGGACGCGGTATAATCTCGCATCACGGCGGCTGGGGGGTAGTCGATGATGGGGGAACGGCAAGTGCATCAGGGCGCATTATTTTACGAGTTTTCGCTCGAACGGCATGTGCCGGCGGAACACCTGCTGCGCTCAGTCGACCGGTTTGTCGAACTCGATCGGGTGCGGAGCGAACTGGCGCCGTTTTACAGCGAGGCGGGTCGGCCTTCTGTTGATCCGGAGCTGATGATCCGGATGCTGATCGTCGGCTACTGCTTCGGCATCCGCTCGGAACGACGATTGTGCGAGGAGGTCCACCTGAACCTCGCCTACCGCTGGTTCTGCCGGCTCGGGCTCGACGGCGCGGTGCCGGACCATTCGACCTTCTCGAAAAACCGGCACGGCCGTTTCCGCGACAGCGATCTGCTGCGTAAGGTGTTCGAGACGACCGTACAGCGCTGCATCGCCGAGGGCCTGGTCGGCGGCGAGGGGTTCGCGGTCGATGCCAGCATGATCAAGGCCGATGCCAACCGGCAGCGCAGCGTACCGGGCAGCGAGTGGCAGGCCCCCGAGGCGGCAAACCATGCGGTGCGGGAATATCTGGCGGTTCTCGACGATGCCGCGTTCGGTGCGGCAACGCCGGTCGTGCCGAAGTTCGTCTCGCCCGCGGACCCGGCTGCACGCTGGACGGGAGCCAATGGTGGGCTGGCCTTTTTCGCCTACTGCACCAACTACCTGATCGACCTGAAGAGCGCCGTCATCGTCGATGTCGAGGCAACCACCGCCGTGCGGCAGGCCGAGGTGACGGCGCAGCAGCGGATGATTGATCGTACGCAGGAGCGTTTCGGTCTGTGGCCTGAGCGGCTGACGGCCGACACCGCCTATGGTTCGGCCGAGAACCTCGCTTGGCTGGTGCATGAGCGCGGTATCGAGCCGCACATTCCGGTGTTCGACAAATCTCAGCGCACCGACGGCACCTTCTCGCGTGACGACTTCACCTATGACCACGAGCGCGACTGCTACATCTGCCCTGCTGGGAAGGAACTCCGGCAGCGCCACAAAATCTATCGCGTGCCGCGCCCATTCGTCGACGAGAACGGCATGATGCGCTATCGCGCCAGCAAGCTGGATTGCGAGGGCTGCCCGCTGAAGCCGCGGTGCTGTCCGAATGCGCCCGCCCGCAAGATCCTGCGTTCCATCCATGAAGGCGCTCGCGATATGGCGCGCGACATCGCCACCACCGAGGCCTATGTCACCTCAAGGCGCGAACGCAAAAAGATCGAGATGCTGTTTGCCCATCTCAAACGCATCTTGAGGCTCGACCGGCTGCGATTACGAGGACCGAACGGCGCCCGCGACGAGTTCCATCTCGCCGCCACCGCCCAAAACCTCCGCAAACTTGCCATGCTGATCCCGACGCCCGCGGCGACCTCAGCCGCCTGAGGCGCGGCACCCACCATCCACGCCCTTCCGGCCCTTCCAACTGTACGCCATTGCCACCACGATTATTTCAGACCCGACTTTTTCAACGATATCGGCGCGAAGCGGACGCGGCGCCTCGCTTCTCTTCTGCTCGCTTGGTTGCCGCAGCGCCACCCGACCTGGAGCACGCAGCGAATTTGGCCACAAATGTGCCGTAAACTCGTGGCCAACGATATCCCTGATCCGATGGCCCCCTCTGTGATCGAGCGTTCCCGTCAATTCCCGGTTAGCGAAAATAAATTCCCGGTTAGGCGAAATAAATTCCCGGTTCACCCGCAACGGGGATTCGCTCGCAATGGCTTGATTTGTTGGCCGTTTTCGCGGTCGAACCGGGATCGCGCGGAGAAAATCGACAAGATTCCCGGTTATTTTCCCGGTTCACGGGAATACGCCGCCGCCGGCTGCCCCTACTGCCGGGCCTTCGGTTGACACCGCGGGGTGGGGTCGATCATGGTGCGCGCCGTTCGCCAGCCTACGCCCCGGAAGACGCCATGACCGATGCCGATCTCGCCGCCACCGTCGACGCCGCCTGGGAGGCGCGCGATGGGGTTTCGCCATCGACCAGCGGGGCCTGGCGCGACGCGGTCGAGGCCGCGCTCGACGGGCTCGATGCCGGGGAATTGCGCGTCGCCGAGAAGACCGCGCGCGGCTGGCAGGTCCACCAATGGCTGAAAAAGGCGGTGTTGCTGTCGTTCCGCCTCAACGACATGGTCGAGATCCCCGGCGGCCCGGCCGATCCCGAGCGCGGGGCCTCGCGGTGGTGGGACAAGGTGCCGTCGAAATTCGCCGGCTGGTCGTCGAACCGTTTCCGCGACGCCGGGTTTCGCGCGGTGCCGGGCGCGATCGTCCGCCGCTCGGCCTATATCGCGCCCAATGTCGTGCTGATGCCGAGCTTTGTGAATGTCGGCGCCTATGTCGACAAGGGCACGATGGTCGATACCTGGGCGACGGTCGGCTCCTGCGCCCAGATCGGCGCCAACTGCCATCTCTCGGGCGGGGTCGGCATCGGCGGGGTGCTCGAACCGTTGCAGGCCGAGCCGGTCATCATCGAGGACGATTGCTTTATCGGCGCGCGCAGCGAGGTGGTCGAGGGCGTCATCGTCGAACGAGGGTCGGTGCTGGCGATGGGCACCTTTATCAGCGCCACGACCAAGATCGTCGACCGCAATACCGGTGAGATCCATATCGGCCGCGTCCCGGCCTATTCGGTGGTGGTGCCGGGCTCGCTCCCCGGCAGGCCGCTGCCCGACGGCAGCCCCGGCCCCAACCTCTATTGCGCGGTGATCGTCAAGACGGTCGACGCGCAGACCCGCGCCAAGACCGCGATCAACGAATTGCTGCGCGAATGAGGAACGCCGCCATCGACCCGGCCGCACTCGCCGCCGAGCTGATCCGCCGGCCGAGCGTCACCCCCAAGGACGAGGGCGCGCTCGACGATCGTCGCCGGCCATCTCGAAGACCTCGGCTTCACCTGCCACCGCCTGGTGTTCGGCGGCGACGGCGGCGACGCGATCGTCAACCTCTATGCCCGGCTTGGCGAGGGGCGGCCCAATCTGTGCTTTGCCGGGCATACCGACGTGGTGCCGCCGGGGGCGCGCGAGGCCTGGTCGTTCGACCCGTTCTCCGCGAGCCTGCGCGACGGCGCGCTTGTGGGGCCGCGGTGCGGTCGACATGAAGGGCGCGATCGCCGCCTTTATCGCCGCGGCGAGCGCTGGCTCGGCGACCGATCGCTCAGGCTTTGCCGGCTCGATCAGCCTGCTGATCACCGGCGACGAGGAAGGGGCGGGGGTCAACGGCACCAAGAAAGTGCTCGAATGGCTGGCCGCGCGCGGCGAGACGCTCGATGCCTGCCTCGTCGGCGAGCCGACCTCGGCCGCGGCGCTCGGCGACATGATCAAGATCGGCCGGCGCGGCAGTCTGACCGGGCGGCTGACCGTTCACGGCGTGCAGGGCCACACCGCCTATCCGCATCTCGCCGACAACGCCGCCCATCGCCTTGTCGCGATGCTGCACGCGCTGACCACGGCCGAGCTCGACCACGGCTCCGAGCATTTTCAGCCTTCGACCCTGCAGGTCTCGACGATCGATATCGGCAACCCGGCCACGAACGTGATCCCGGCCGAGGCGCGGGCGGTCTTCAACATCCGCTTCAACGATCGCTGGACCGGCGAGACGCTTGAAACATTGGCTCGCCGAGCGGCTCGATGCGGTTGGCGGGCGCTATGACACTCGAGGTCTACGGTCAGCGGCGAGTCGTTTCTGGTTCGCGCCCGGCGTCGTCAGCGATCCGCTCGCCGAGGCGATCCGCCGCGTCACCGGCCGAACGCCCGAGCTCAGCACCACCGGCGGCACCTCGGATGCGCGCTTCATCCACGCCTATTGCCCGGTCGCCGAATTCGGCCTCGTCGGCCAGACCATGCACAAGGCCGACGAGCGGGTCGATCTCGCCGATCTCGCCGCCTTGACCGAGATCTACCGCACCTTCCTCGACCTGTTCTTCGGAAATCCCTGACCGGCGACGAGCAGTCCGATGGCCGGCGACGGCATGGGGCCGAGTTGCGCTCGGCGCTGGTCGGCAGCTTGCGGCTGGCGAAAGGCGATCGCGGCGGCCTCGCCTGTTTCGACCGCTCGCTCGACGGGTTCTGGCGCTCGTTTCTTTGCCGGTGTGCTCAGCTACCCGTTCTACCTGGTACTGCTGACGATGCGGGTCAGCCTTGCCGAATGGGAGGCCGCGGGCGGCCTGCGCATCATTCTGGTCGAGACGATCGGCTACGTGATCGCCTGGGTCGCGTTTCCGCTGCTCATGCTGTCGGTGCTGCGCTGGATCGGCCGCGAGCATCGCTTCTTCGACTTTATGGTCCCCTACAATTGGTGCCAGCTGCCGCAGAGCGTGCTGTTCGTGCTGGTCGGCCTCGAGTCGGAGACGCGGCATCCTGGGCGATCCGGCCGCGCAGGCAATCGAGGTCGCCGCCGCCATCGCCGTCCTTGTCTACGAGTGGTACATCGCCCGGGTCGCCCTGGAGACGAGCGGCGCGGCAGCGACGCTCGTCGTCCTCGTCGATCTCGTGCTCGGCGTGGTCGTCACCCGCGCCGCCGGCAGCCTCTATTAGACGCCCGGCAAATGGGGTCCGGCTGGTCCGGCCGGGGCGGCGTCAAGGTCTGTCCTGAACCTGACCGGCGGGTCAGCGCGCTGACGGGCTGGGCGGTTCTGATCGGCCAGGTTGGGTCTGTCCTGGTCAGCTGCGATCACGAGCTGGTCGAACGACTGGCTCTGGTCCGCCTGCGGCGGCGGTCAGGGACCGGGCGAGAGCGAGGTCGCCGCGGCTGCGGGCGACGCGTCATCTGCGGGCGGATCGAAGATCGCCGCTCGTACTCGCGGACTGCGGTGCGCGCGTTCGCGCTTCGGATCCGGCGGATCGATGGGCGCGGCTCGGCGGATGCGCCTGCCGCGTAGATGGGAAGCGAGCCTCTCGCGGAGATGGCGGGGGCGGGGCTGCATCATGCGCGGCGGCGGCTGCGGCCGGGCAGGGATCGGCGCAGGCTTCAGCGCCGTGACAGCTTGCGGAGGCGATAGCTGCTCGGGATCGCCGGCGCGATGGTCTGCGAGGCTTTGATCGGCGGCGCAGTCGGCAGTTGGACGGCCGGCTGTCGCCGGCGGCAGCGCGGCCGCTGGATCGGGGCTAGGGCGGCGGCTGCCGCGGCGACGATGCCGTTGTGCCGGCGTCGGGCCGATACCGGCGCCGCGAGGGGCGCGTGGTTTGGACGTCGGAAGCGGCGGTCGGCGTCGCTCGGCCCGGACGAAGCGAGCGAGAACCGCGATGCCGGAAGAGGCGCCGATGACGCCGATGGCGACCAGCCCGACAAGGGCGAGAAATGCCAGCGTGCTCGCCGGCAGCTCGGGCTTGCCGGTGGCGAGGCGATCGGGCGCAGAAGCGCGGCGAGACACCGAACATGCCCGCCGGTCCCGACCGGCGAGGCCACCTGCGCATCGGCGACCGGCGGATCGATCGGCCGAGCCCCGGATGCCGGGAACAGCTGCGGCTCCGCACGCTCGGGTCGCGGGCTCTCGCCTGGACAGAGTAAGCGGGAGGTCATCAGAATATATTCTTGCCCATTTATCGCCTCACTCTCGCCGTTTTCCGTCGAGCAACCTCGCAAAATGTAACAATTCGCGCCATATGCTGGTGAATAGTGCTTAATCGCCCGGCGCCTTCACCATCTTGCGCCGTCGATAGGTTAATTATTAAACATGAAACCTGTTTGCAACCCTGACTTCAGCGCCAGGGTGCGGCAGGATATGTCATTTACGAGTCGCGAATAGCAGGCGGGATACGGACTTCGACCAGATAGAGGCCTTCGGCCGGGGCGGTCGGGCCGCCGGCGCGGCGGTCGCGGGCGGCGAGCGCCGTGGCCGACGTCGGCGGGCCGCCAGCGGCCGAGCCCGACCAGCTCCAAGGTCCCCGCCATGTTGCGCACCTGGCGATGCAGGAACGAGCGCGCCCGCGCCTCGATCCGGATCTCGTCGCCGATGCGGGTGCACGTCGAGCGCATCGAGCGTCCTGCAGCGGCGATTTCGCCTGGCACAGCCGGTCGCGAAAGGTCGTGAAATCGTGATGGCCGACCAGATGGCGCGCGCCTTCGCGCATCGCCTCGACATCGAGCGGCGGCGCCACCCGCCACACCCGGCCGCGCTCCAGCGCCGCCGGCGCGCGCCGGTTGAGGATGCGATAGACGTAGACGCGCTGGATCGCCGACAGACGCGCGTCGAAATCGGCTCGGGCGCGGGCTCGGCGGCGAGCACGCTGATCGCGGCCGGGCGCAGGTGATGGTTGACCGCGCCGCGCAGCACCTCGGCCGGCACCGCGCGCGCAAGGTCGAGATGCGGCGACCTGACCCAGCGCATGAACCCCGGCATCGGTGCGGCCGGCGCCGTGCACCGTGACCCTCTCGCCGCAAAAGTCGCATGACCGCGGTTTCGAGCGCTTCCTGCACCGACAAGCCTTGCGGCTGGCGCTGCCAGCCGACGAGCCCGGCGCCGTCATATTCGATCGTCAGCTTGTAGCGGGGCACGGCAACAAGGTTCCGGGCGGGATCGGATAGCCGCGCAAGAAATCGCATCGCATCGAGCGGGCGCGCGGCCCGGCCGCTGCAGCCGCAGCAGCCGCAGCACGCCGGACCCGCAGGCGATCGCCAGCCGATCGTCGAGCACGGTGCCCGGCGGCTCTCCCGGACGCATCGGCAACGCCGCCGCGGCGAGCACGCGGATGTGCTCGCCGCCGATGCTCGAAATAGGCGCCGGGCCGCGGATCGAAGCGCGCGCACCCGCCGCTCCAGCTCCGCGGCCGGACGCCGCCAATCGAGCCGGCCCTCCTCGCGGCGATCTTTGGCGCATAGGTGACGCCCTCCTGCGGTTGCGGGCGCGGGACGCAGCGGCCGCCGTGCGCGGCCATCGAGCGCGGCGACGATCAGCTCGCCGCCGAGTCGGGCGAGCGCCTCGGTCAGGCCGGCGGCGGTCGCCGCGGGACCGATCGGCAGCGGCTGCTGCATCAGGATCGGGCCGGTGTCGAGCCCCTCTTCCATCTGCATGATCGTGATCCCGGTCTCGGCGTCGCCGGCGAGCAAGGCGCGCTGGATCGGCGCCGCGCCGCGCCAGCGCGGCAGCAGCGAGGCATGGACATTGAGGCAGCCGAGCCGCGGCGCCGTCAGCATCGCGCGCGGCAGGATCAGCCCATAGGCGGCGACAACCGCGGCCTCGGCGCCGAGTGCGGCAAATTCCGCCTGAACCTCCTCGGTCGCGCAGGCGCAGCCGGGCAGCGCACCACGAGCCCATGCCGCTCGCGCCAGCAGCTGCACCGGCGAGGGCTGCAGACGATGGCCGCGGCCGGCCGGGCGCGGCGGCTGCGTATAAACCGCGAGCATGCGATGCCCGGCCGCGATCAGTGCGCTCGAGGATCGTCGCGGCAAAAGCCGGCGTGCCCATAAAGACGAGGTCCAACGCGCGCTCCCGCGCAGACGGCGGTCGTCGCCCGGCCGCTGGCGCTAGGCGGCGACCGAGGGTTCGACTGCGCTTGGCTTGGCGAGCTTGCGCAGGATCATCCCGCGCTTGACCATCGAAATATGGTCGACAAACAGGACGCCGTCCAAATGGTCGATCTCGTGCTGGATGCAGGTCGCGAGCAGCCCCGACGCCTCGATCTCGCGGATCTCGTTCTGGTAGTCGAGATAGCGCAGGCGAATCTTTGGCCGGGCGGGTGACGTCGGCATAATGCTCGGGCAACGACAGGCAGCCCTCGCTGAAGGTCGCCAGCTCCGGCGAGCGCCACAAGATTTCCGGGTTGGCCAGCATCATCGGCTGCGGCTTTTCCCCTTCGCGCGCGACATCGAGCACGATGACGCGTTTTGCGACCCCGACCTGAGGTGCGGCGAGGCCGATGCCGATCGCCTTGCGCATCGTCTCCAGCATGTCGTCCATCAGCCGCCGGACCTCGTCGTCGACGGCGGCGACCGGGCGCGCCTTGATTTTGAGGCGCGGATCGGGGGCGGTGATGATCGGGAGTACGGCCATCGGACGCAAATTTAGATAAGGGACCGGCTGCGCAGCGTCAATCGGAGCGCCGGCACCGTCGCAGACCGTCGTCAGCCGCCGGTCCGATCGCGGCTGAGAAAATCCGCCGATGTTTGCGTCAGTCGGCCGGCGCAGGATCGTCTCGTTGGTGATCGAGCTCGAACTCGGCGGCTCGGCCGAGGCGGCCAGCGCGGCGGCCGGATCGAGATCCCGCGCGCGGCGAGCCGCTCCGGTAGCGACGCGGCGGCGGCGCCGCGAATGCCGCAGGCGGGTGACATTGGTCGACGCCGCCGAGCGCAGCACCTCGGACCCTGGGTTGCTCCGCCCAATGCGCCGGAACAGCCGATCCGCCATCGCCGCCGCCCGGCGAAACGCTCGGCGAAGCCGTCGAGATAGTGCAACGCCACCGCCGCGTAAGGCCAAGCTTGGCGCAATCCGCCGCCGAACATGCGGCGCTGATGGTAGAGCCCGTCGAGCAGATGCCTGCGGCCCGGCGAGCATCGCCCCGCCGGCGGCGTTGAAATATTTGTAAAGCGACACGTAGACCGTATCGAACGGCGCCGCGTAATCCGCCGGGTGCGATCCCGGTATAAGGGGTGGCGAGAAACAGCCGCGCGCCGTCGAGATGCAGCCCGATCCCGCGCTCGCGGGCAAAGTCGGTGATGCGCCGCATCTCGGCATGGTCGAAGACCTCGCCCGACATGCGCCGCACCGGGCATTTCGATCGAGATCGCCCCGATCGGGGTGCGGACCCGGCCCGTCTTCTTCGCGCGCCGGCCTCGGCCATGACCTCGTCCAGGGTAAAGCTCGCCCGATCCGGCGGCGAGCGGGACCAGGGTCAGCCCGCTCAGCTCCTGGGCGCAATCGCCGCATATCGGCAGTAGAGATGGCTTTCGCGCTGGACCAGCACCCGGCGCCCGCGCTGCGCCAGAAGGCGAACCGCGAGATGGTTGGCCAGCGTGCCCTGACGGCATGAATATCGCCGTCTCCTTGCCGAGCAGTTCGGCCATGCGCTGTTCGAGCCGTGCGACCGCGCCGCCCAGCGAAAACTCGTCGGCGGCGATCCCGTCCTCCTCGGCGAGTCGGGCCAGCAGCCGCGCGTACTCGGCCGGCGACAGCGCGAGGCCGTCGGAAGCGAAATGGATCGCGCAATCTTGCATCGCCCTGCCCTGACGCTAGCGCGGTAGCCGCGAGGCCGCGGAGCTGGTTTCTTCGAGGCGCAGCGGCTGGCCGCGAGCTGACACCGTCGCCACGGCGATGCTAGCATGGGCGATATCGGAGATCGCGATGAAACCGGCGCATTTGTGCTTCACCCTCGTCTGCCTAGCGCAGATTTTTGCAATCATGGCTCCACGCGAAGCCAAGGCGTGGGGCCCAGAGGGCGACAGGATCGTCGCATTGGTCGCCGATCGGCTATTGCAGGCGCACGACCCAGCGGTGCAAAAAGGTCGCGGCGATCCTGGCAACCGATAAAGACAACAGCAGGACCAAAACCGACATCGCCGGCGAGGCGACCTGGGCGGATGTGTTGGTGGACAAGAGCCCGGAGGGGCGAGCGGCAACCGCGCAATGGCATTACGTCAAGCTCGATACCGCCAGCCCTGATTTGGCCAAGGCCTGTTTCGGCCAACCCGAGCTGCCGGCGACGACCCCGGCCACCCACGGCCCGCAACAGGATTGCATCATCGACAAGGTCAACGAGTTCGCCAGAGAACTGTACGATCCCGGCACTTCAGCCGGCGAGCGGCTGATGGCGCTGCAGTTCCTGCTGAATTTTACCGGCGATCTGCACCAGCCATTGGCTGCGATCGAGCATGGCGATCAGGGCGGCGACTGCATTGCCGTGCTCCCGCCTGGCGCCAAGACGCCGGTCCGGCTCAGCATCTATTGGAATGATGTCCTTGTCACCGAGGCCGAGGGCAAGGACCCGATCACTGCGGCCGATCAGATCGTCGCCGGTCTGACCCCGGGCGACATCACCAAATGGTCCGGCGGCACGCTCGAAGATTGGGCGCGCGAATCCTACAACATCGCCAAGACGTGTCGCCTACAGCTATCCCGCCGACTTGGTCGCCGGCAAACATGCCTTGCCACTGCGCCGAGGCGGAAAGGATTCCTGCGGGGCAATCACGGTCTATCGGATCGATTCGGCCTATCAGGACCGCGCGATCGCCGCGGTCAGGGAGCAATTGGCCAAGGCCGGGGTGCGGCTCGCCTTCCTGTTGCGGGAAAACGTCCGGTAGCCGGTACGGCGGTCAGCGCTCTCGCGCCGGGTTGGCCCGAATCAGGGCGGCGGCGATTTCGACGGGGTCATCCTCGGCGCCGGCGAGATATTCGACCGCACGCAGCACTGGGGGATGCAGCCGGTCGCCGAGATCGGCGATTCAGAAATCCGCACTGGCCCCCCGTCGAGGTCGCGGGCACATTTATGCAGAACGCGTTCGAGGACGAAGGCGACGGTGACCCGGCCCGAAGACAGCGACGAAGCGATGCACCCGCGGGCATAGATCGCCAGCTCGTGCAACGCCTCCAAACTGCCGAAATCGGTCGCGCTGCGTCTGATACAGCAACTGACGCTTGAGATGGGCCGCAGCCAGATCGACGATCGATTGGGTCAACTAAAGTCACGCCAGGTAAACAGAGATTCGAATTTGATCCCCGCGTTTTTGAAGTTTTCGTCGGCGCCTTCGAGGCGGTCGACGATGGTGATGATCTTGAGGATCGTGCAGTCGCGCTCACGGACCGCAGTCGGCCGCCTGCATCACCGAGCCGCCGGTGGTGGTGACGTCCTCGAACAGGATCACCCGCGACCCGTTTTCGAGCAGCCCGTCGATCCGCTGGTCGGTGCCGTGGCCTTTGGCTTCCTTACGCACGAAAAAGCCCTTGATCGGCTTCTCCGGCCAGCTCTTCGCGCACATAGCGGCGACGATCGGAATCGCGCCGCTTTCCAACCCGCCGATATAATCGACCTGCTCATCCTTAATTCGGTCGAACAACAGGTCGGTGGCCAATGCCGCGCCTTCGGGATCGAACATCGTCCGCTTCATATCGAAGAAAAAGTTGCTCGACCGCCCCGAGGCGAGCAGGAAATCCCGCTGCTGCAACAAGGATTTGTGGCGGATGATGCCGAGAAGCCGTTGCTCTTTTGGCCGGCAAATCCGCCCGCATCCGCCTGTCCCTCCTTGCCCCCTTGGCGCCAGCCGAAGTCGGTCCGCCGCCGGCCCGCATCTGCGGGTGATCGGCGGCGTCGCGCCGGCGCTTGTCAAAATTAAGCCTGAAGCATGTTCGGGTGACAAGAGGGCAAAGATGCGGGCCGCGCGCCGGGGCTCCGAAGGCCCCGAGGCGTCCGGTCCGATGGCTAGCCAAGCTTTATGGAAAGACTCATAGCTTCGCGCATGTGAACCACTCCGATAACGCTTCCTGTTCAACAGTCGTCGCGTCGGCCAGCTCGCAGCACCGGCCGTCACTCGAAGACATTAGTATTGCTGATACGTTGTAGAAATTGGCTACCGGGTGAAATGTTGTACCGTTATCATCAGAATAATATAGGCAGACCACGAATAGCTCATAAACGTCCTCTTTCTTGAATTTGAACTCGGCGGTCGCCGTTTCAAACGGCGGCCCTACGGCGAGTCTTTCTCGTTTATCGGGCGGCGCTAGTATCTTCGATTTTTTAGTGGCAAGGTCAACCGTTCCTAGTTTTACCGTTATATGTGCGGCAGCCTTTGTGCCGTCATTTTTATATTTGGCGACCAATGTCATCGCCTGAGAAGGAGCTGATGTCCTTCCTGCATAAGCCTCGGTAATGTGGACCTCGGGACGGTCGCCGCCGCTGACAATTCGATAGTTGTCCATTGCCACGAGGATGCCGATCAACGGGAGACCCCAACCAATCCAACGGGTCTCGTTGATGAAAGTAAAGACACGACGCAGACGAGATGGGGGCAACCGTCTTTTATCCATTGACCGCAAAGTCACGCTTTCTACCTAACGCACAAACGCAGATAGACCATCCTCTTCCGCGCCCCTAAGAATCCACTAACCGGGTCATCGATAAGAGAGATTTCGCGCCTCGCTGTCGGTCCCTGGCCGGGCCCGGGCTCAGAACGGGTCGAGCTCGGTGTCCCAGTAGAGATAGTCGCGCCAGCTATGATGCAGGTAGTTGGGCGGGAAGGCGCGCCCGTTCTGCTGCAGCATATGGGTCGTCGGCTGCACCGGGCGATGGCGCGGGTACATGCCGCTCTCGCGCGGCAGACGGTTGCCCTTCAACAGATTGCAGCTGCCGCAGGCGGTGACGACGTTGGTCCAGGTCGTGCGCCCGCCGCGCGAGCGCGGCACCAGATGGTCGAAGGTCAGGTCGTGCGAGGGATAAGGCTCGGCGCAATACTGGCAGGTGAAACGGTCGCGCAGAAACACGTTGAACCGGGTGAACGCCGGATGCCGTGCCGCCGGCACGTATTCCTTGAGCGAGACGACGCTCGGCAGCTGAATTTCGAGCGACGGGCTGTGCACCCGGACATCATAATGGTCGATGATGTTGACCCGGTCGAGAAACACCGCCTTGATCGCGTCCTGCCATGACCACAGCGACAGCGGAAAATAGCTCAGCGGGCGAAAATCCGCGTTGAGCACCAAGGCGGGGCAATTATCCAAGCAGGCCGTCACCAAGAACCGTTCCGCTGATCCTTGCTCGCAGGCCGGAATAGCACGCGATCGTGACAGCTTGATAACGGATCGGCCGCTCACGACAAGATTGGGGGACGAAATGACGCGACGGATCTTCGCCGGTCAGCGGGTCGGCACCGGCTTTTCGCCGCGGTAGTCGTAAAAGCCGCGGCCGGTTTTGCGGCCGAGCCAGCCGGCCTCGACATATTTGACCAGCAGCGGACAAGGCCGGTACTTGCTGTCGGCGAGACCCTCGTAAAGCACCTGCATGACCGACAGGCAGGTATCGAGCCCGATGAAATCGGCGAGTTCGAGCGGACCCATCGGGTGGTTGGCGCCGAGCTTCATCGCGGTGTCGATCGCCTCGACCGAGCCCACCCCTTCATACAGCACATAGACCGCCTCGTTGATCATCGGCAGCAGAATCCGGTTGACGATGAAGGCCGGAAAATCCTCGGCCGCGACCGGGTTCTTGCCGAGCTTCAGCGCCAAGTCGCGGGTCAGCGCAAAGGTCTCCTCGTCGGTGGCGATGCCGCGAATCAGCTCGACCAGGCTCATCACCGGCACCGGGTTCATGAAATGCATGCCGATGAATTTGCCGGGCCGGTCGGTTGAGGCGGCGAGCCGGGTGATCGAGATCGACGAGGTATTGGTGGCGATCAGCGCGTCGGATCGGAGATGCGGGGTCAGCTTTTTGAAGATCTGGCGCTTGACCTCCTCTTTTTCGGTCGCGGCCTCGATCACCATGTCGCAATCGTCGAACAGCGCATAATCGAGCCCGGTGGCGATGCGCGCCAGCGCGGCTTCTTTTCGCCTTCTTTGATCCGGCCGCGGGCGACTTGGCGCGCCAGGTTGCGCTCGATCGCCTCGCGCCCGCGCTGCAACGCCTCGTCGTCGATATCGGTCATGACGACATCGAAGCCCGGCCAGGGCGCAGACATGGGCGATGCCGCCGCCCATCTGCCCGGCGCCGATGACACCGATGCGGCGCAGCCGGTCGAGCAGCTGCGATGGTGCGGACGGTGGCGGCGGCGGCGCTCACTGGCGGCGCTCCAGCTCGTCGGCGAGTTCGGGCAGGATTTTGAACAAATCGCCGACCAGGCCGTAATCGGCGATCTGAAAGATCGGCGCCTCCTCGTCCTTGTTGATCGCGACGATGACCTTCGAAGTCCTTCATGCCGGCGAGATGCTGGATCGCCCCGGAAATGCCGACCGCGATATAGAGCTCGGGGGCGACGATCTTGCCAGTCTGGCCGACTTGGTAATCGTTGGGGACAAAGCCGGCATCGACTGCGGCGCGCGACGCGCCGACCGCCGCGCCGAGCTGGTCGGCGACCTTTTCGAGCAGATGGAAATTGTCGCCCGACTGCATGCCGCGACCGCCGGAGATGATGACCCGCGCGCTGGTCAGCTCCGGGCGCTCGGATTTCGACAACTCGGCGCGCACGAATTCGGAAAGCCCGGCTTCGCCGGTTGACGCAACGGTCTCGATCGGGGCCGATCCGCCCGTCGCCTCGCCCGGCGGAAACGCGGTGCCGCGCACGGTGATGACCTTGATCGGGTCCTTCGACTGCACCGTCGCCAGCGCGTTGCCGGCATAGATCGGGCGCACGAAGGTGTCGGGCGAGACCACTGCGCTGATGTCGGAAATCTGCATCACGTCGAGGAGGGCCGCGACCCGCGGCATCAAATTCTTGCCTGCGGTCGTCGCCGGCGCCAGCAGGTGGGTATAGCCCTGGGCCAGCTTGACCAGAAGCGGCGCGACATTCTCCGCCAGCCCGTGCTCGTAGGCCGACATCGTCGGCGAGCAGCACCCGCTTGACGCCGGGGATCTGGGCCGCCGCCTCGGCCACTCCGCGGCAATCCTTGCCCGCCACCAGGATATCGACTTCCGCCGCCGGCAATCTCCTTGGCGGCGGCGAGCGCGTTGAGGGTCGCGGGCTTCAATGCCCGGTTGTCGTGTTCGGCGACGACGAGAGCAGCCATCAGATCACCCGCGCCTCGGTCTTGAGCTTGTCGACCAGCTCCGCGACCGAGCCGACCTTATGCCCGCCCTGGCGCTTCGCCGGCTCCTCGACCTTGAGCACGATGAGCCGCGGGGTCACGTCGACGCCGAGCGCCTCCGGTGTCGTCGTCGCGATCGGCTTTTTCTTCGCCCGCATGATGTTGGGCAACGAGGCATAGCGCGGTTCGTTCAATCTGAGATCGGTGGTGACCACCGCCGGCAGTTTGATCGCGATCGGTTTCGAGCCCGCCATCGACCTCGCGCGTGACCTCGGCCTTTCCGTCGCCGATCGTGATCTTCGAGGCAAAGGTCGCCTGCGGCCAGCCGAGCAATGCCGACAGCATCTGGCCGGTCTGGTTGCAGTCATCGTCGATCGCCTGCTTGCCGATGATCACGATCTCGGGCTTTTCCTCGAGGATCACCGCCTTCAGCAATTTGGCGACGGCGAGCGGCTGCAATTCGGCGTCGGTCTGCACCAGGACGCCGCGATCGGCGCCCATCGCCAGCGCGGTGCGGATCGTCTCCTGGCACTGCGCCGCACCGAGCGAGACCGCGATCACCTCGCTGACCGTGCCGGCCTCGCGCAGCCGCAACGCCTCTTCGACGGCAATCTCGTCGAACGGGTTCATCGACATCTTCACATTGGCGGTCTCGACCCCGCTGTGATCCGCCTTGACCCGGATCTTGACGTTGTAGTCGATGACCCGCTTGACCGCGACCAGCGCTTTCATTTCTTCCTCGCATTCGCGGCGGCGCCGGCCTCGCCGCCCAAAAGGGCCGGAATTGTGCACGTGCAAAGAGCGAAGGCAAGAGCCTCGTCCGCCGGGCCGGCAACGCCGGCGCGATTGAAATCAGCCCGCCGATCGTCGTTAAATGTTCCAAACGCCAAGGGCGGTAATCGCCCGACACCTCGGAACGGGAGGGCTCTCGTGACCCATAATCCCCTAATGGCCGGTGCACCGGCCCACGATTATCGGCTGGCAAAGGCTTTGGGGGTGCTGGCGATCACCGCTTCGGCCGTGTCGGCCGAATACGGTTCCGGCATCAACTATGTCTCGGTGCAGAGCCTCTCCGTCTATCCCGATGTGAAGGGCCTCGTGCCGCTGGCGATGTTCGTGTGCGGCATCGCGATGTTGCCGAAGGCCTATCTCTTTGCGGCCTTCTCGCGGGTCATGCCGCGCGCCGGCTCGAAGCACGTCTGGCTGGCCCGCAGCCTCGGCCTGCCGGCGGGCTTTCTGATCACATTCACCTACTGGGCGACGGGCCCCGCCGGATTGGGTTTTCTCGGTTTCGCCTTCGGCACCTTCCTGGGCCAGGCGATGCTGCCGATCAGTCCGGCTTTAGGGCATTTCCTGCTGTCGCATACCGGCCATCTTTTGAGCGGTCTCGCGGCGATCTGGCTGACCTTCTGGATCAACGCGGCCGGCATTCGCCATTATGGGGTATTCGTCACGATCCTGATGTTCGTGATCGTCGGGGTGGCGCTGCTGATTACCGCCTACGGCTTCCTGACCCCGCCGGAGAGCTTCGTCGCGGCCGCCAGCAAGGTCGCGAGGGTGCAGCTCGCCCCGCCAACGGAGGCAGCGCCGGCGAACCTATTCCATTTCATATCCGTCACCTCGCTCTTCGTCTTTGCTTATGCGGGGCTCGGCGCGGGACCGGCGCTCGGCGGCGAAGTACAACAGGCGGAAAAGAAGGTGCCGCTCGGCATCATGTGGGGCTGGCTCGTCGCGCTCGTCCTGTTCACCGCGGTCGCCGCCGCGCTGTTCCACGCCGCCCCGTGGTGGGCGGTCGTCGGTCTGATCAAGGCCGGCAAGACGAGCTATGCGACGGCGCCCGGACTGATCGGCCTGGTCGCGCCGGGTTGGCTGACCGTCATTTTGAACCTCCTGGTCGCGCTGATCGTCGGCAAAACGCTGGCGCCGGGCCTGATGGTGGCGTCGCGCTTCTGCTTTGCGCAGGCGCAGGACCGAATGCTGCCCTCGGTCTTCGCCCAGACCTCCGGCCGCAAGGTGCCGCTCGCCGCGCTGCTTCTGATCGCCGGACTCGGTTCGCTGTTCCTGCTGCAATCGGTCTTCGCCGGCTGGGCCATGGGCGTCGCGGTGCGCTCGCTCGCGGTCCTCGGCATGTGGCTGGCGCTGGCTATCGGGGCGCTCAATCTCCACTGGCACAAGGAATACCGTGAGACCGCCTGGGCCAAGGGCGTCAAGGAGCAGCCGCTCGTCGTCCCGGCGGCGATCGTATCGATCATTCTGGCGGTGACGCTGATCGTCTCGCTCGCGATCCTGCCGAACACGGCGCTGATCTTCCAGCCGCTCTTCCAGGGCGCGGTGGTGATGGTAATCGGCGTGGCGATCCTCGCGGCGGCGGGCGCCAAGGCCAAGAGCCGCGGCGAGACCTTCCGCATGATCGCCGCACAGCTGCCGATCGAGTGACCGAGAGGGGTGCGATGAAGATCACCGATGTCACCCTGACCCTGTTCGCCTGGGAGAGCATCCCGTCGACGATCTACGGCCATCACACCGCGCGGCCGACCGGCAAAAGCGATCTCGGTCTGCTTGCGGTCATGACCGACGAGGGGCTGGCGGGTCACGCCTTTCTCGGCACGTCGTCCAATCCGGCGAGCCTCGACGGGCCGGGGCTGATCCGTTTTCTGAAGCCGATCCTGATGGGCCAGGATCCGCTCGACCGCGAACGGCTCAATCGCCTGTTATGGGCGCGCGCCCGGGTGGCCACCGTACGCGCGATCGGCGCCTGCGACATCGCGTTGTGGGACATCGCCGGCAAGGCGGCGGGCATGCCGATCCATCGCCTGCTTGGCACCTGCCGCACCAGCATTCCGGCCTATGCTAGCTCCGAGATCCACGCCGCGCCCGAGGCCTATGCCGAGCAGGCGCTACACTACCAGGCGACCGGCTGGGCCGCCTACAAGATCCACCCGCCTCAGCGCTGGCGCGACGACATCAAGGTCTGCGAGGCGGTGCGAAAAGCGGTCGGTGACGACTATACGGTCATGCTCGATTCGACCTGGAGCTACCGCTACGAGGAGGCGTTGCGTGTCGGCCGGGCGATCGAGGAGATGGGGTTTTACTGGTACGAAGACCCGCTCGCCGAACAAGACATCTACAATTATGTCAAGCTAAAGCAGAAGCTCGACATCCCAATTCTAGCGACCGAATACCCGATCGGAGGTCTCGATTCGTACATTCCGTGGATCACCGAGCGCGCCACCGACTTTCTGCGCGGCGACGTCGCGGTCAAAGGCGGCATGACCACGCTGATCAAGACCGCCCATCTGGCCGAAGCCTTCCGGATGAATTTCGAGACCCACCACGGCGGCAATTCATTAAACAATGTCGCCAACCTGCATGTGATCATGGCGATCCGGAACACCGAATTCTTCGAGGTCCTATTGCCCGACGCGATGCAGAAATACGGTCTGGCCGAGGACATCACCGTCGACCGCGACGGCCTCGTCCACGCCCCGACCGCCCCCGGCCTTGGCGCCCAGATCGATTTCGAGCTGATCGAAAGGAATAAGGTCGGGGTGCTAAGCTGACCGCCCCCTTCTGAATCACATGAATTTCCGCCGCCTAAACGCTTTTACGTCAAGCGGATTTAAGTCGAACCACTCTCCGTTTTTTCTTTTGGCCTCAAATCTCTGGTGCCAGTATCGTTCGATTCCGGGCGGGTCGTCTGTTCGGATCGAGTGAACGGTCTTCAGCCTCTCAGGCAGTTGGATCGCGAGCTCGTATTCCCTGCGGCCCACCGCATTGCTCCGCCCAATTTTGTAATAACGACCAGATTTCATGAGGTACACGAAACCGATAGGCCATTCGGACTCGGCGTCCTCCGCGGAGGTATCCTGCGGCGGCTTCGCGAGCGGTGCGCATAATGCCACCACATCGTCGTATCCAGTTCGACCCGCGCAGTAGTCCAGGATCTCGGCGGCGAATTGTTGTTTGGATCCAAAGCGCAAGAACGTGTTATGCGACGGAAAGGTAGCGTCGCGATGGCCCCTTAATCTTATTTCGCCAGCAACAGGAAAATGACCGAGTTCTCGGATAAGCTCGATGAATTTCTGGATGAGAACGCCTGCATCGTATCGGGTTTGCAGCTGGTTCGCTTCAAACCCGGCCTCGCGCACGGCATCACCCCAGCGCGCCCAGAATTTTCCTGCCCAATCGGATTCCTTTATTCCACTTTCCTGAGCGAAGCGCATGCGCCCTGGCGGCTTTCCGCCGTTGGCCTCGGCCACCCGTTTGATCTCATCTAAGATGTACTGCTTCCTCACGGTGAGTGATTTTAGCCTCTTTAAGCTCCCGCGCCAGGGCTTCGCCGGTCGCGTGCTCGTCCACGGTCACGACATTTGGCGAGAGGAAGAATGAAGAATAAGGAGCATTCCAATGAGCTTTGCCCCTTTGCGATCGGCGGGGTCGCTAAGAAAACCCGCTTTGGTAGCGCCCAGGAGGGGCGGGACGTGCGGTACTCACGCACCCCTGACACCGTCTGCTTTCGCGTCAACGACACCGACCATTTCGAAGGCGGCAAGGCTGGTCTGCTGGTCTTTTATATCGACGCGATACGCCCGATTTAACGCGGTATCGCCGAGGCGCCTGGCGCCTCGCAAAACCGGAGCCTGTTGAGATGATCGAACGTAGACCCTTCGAGCGCCTGGGCGGCGCCAACCACGGCTGGCTCGACACCAAGCATCATTTCTCGTTTGCCGATTACCAGGACCCCGAGCGGATGAGCTGGGGCCGGTTGCGGGTCTGGAACGACGACACGATCGCCCCCGACACGGGCTTTCCGCCGCACCCGCATCAGGACATGGAGATCATCACTTATGTGACCGAGGGGGCCGTGACCCATCAAGACAGCCTCGGCAACAAAGGCCGCACCGAGGCAGGCGACGTCCAGGTGATGAGCGCCGGCACCGGCATCCGCCATGCCGAATACAATCGAGAGCCGGAAACGACAAAGCTGTTCCAGATCTGGATTCTGCCGACCCGCCGCGGCCAGCCGCCGAGCTGGGGCACCAGGCCGTTTCCCAAGGACGATCGTTCCGGCCGGTTCATTGCCTTGGCCAGCGGTTTCGAGAACGATAACGAGGCCTTACCGATCCGCACCGATGCGCGGGTGCTGGGCGCCACTTTGCGCGCTGGCGAAACCGTCGACTACCGCCTCGGCCGAGAGCGCCACGGTTATCTGGTCCCGGCCAAAGGCTCGGTCGAGGTCAACGGCATCAGGATCGATGCCCGCGATGGCGCCGCGATCCGTGACGAGGAAGGTTTGCGGGTTCGCGCCCTCGACGATGCCGAGCTGGTCCTGGTCGACGCCGCCTGATCCGCTGTCGGCAACGCGCTGGTGACGTTGACAGTGCCGCCTCGGGACGTATAGTGCGCCTCCCGCGGACGGGGGATTATCCGTCGTGTTCCCGCGCGCCTCGGCGTTGTCCGCCGAAACGCGGCAACCCATTTCGGCAGATATTATGTTTGCAGTGATCCGAACCGGCGGCAAACAGTACAAGGTCGCCAAGGACGACGTTATTACGGTCGAGAAGCTCGCCGGCGAACCCGGCGCCGTCGTCGAGTTCGGCGAAGTGCTGATGATCGGCGACGGCGCCGAGGTCGCGGCCGGTGCCCCGCTGCTCGCCGGCGCCGCGGTCAGCGCCACCGTCGTCGAGCAGAGCCGAGCGGCAAAGATCATCGTCTTCAAAAAGAAGCGGCGGAAGAATTATCGGCGCAAGAAAGGGCATCGCCAGTACCAGACCGTGCTGCGCATCACCGAAATCAAGGGCGCCAACGGGTTGCCGCGTGCGCAAGAGGAGGGCGTGACGGATGGCGCATAAAAAAGCAGGCGGCTCCTCGCGCAACGGCCGCGACAGCCGCGGGCGGCGGCTCGGCGTCAAGAAGTTCGGCGGCGAGGTCGTCATTCCCGGCAACATCATCGTGCGCCAGCGCGGCACCAAGTTTCATCCCGGCCCGCATGTCGGCATCGGCCGCGACCATACGCTGTTCGCGACCGCAGTCGGCGCGGTCCGCTTTCACAAGGGCCTCGCCGGGCGCACTTATGTCTCGGTGGTCCCGCCGGCTTTGCCGGCCCCGGCCGAAGCCGCCGAATAGCCGTTTCCCGAAAGCTGCCGAGGCCCGAGGGGAACGGCCCGGCCGTTCCCCTTTTTCGTGGCCCTTCCGATGAAGTTTCTCGACCAGTGCAAGATCTATCTGAAAAGCGGTGACGGCGGGTCGCGGTTCCGCGAGCTTTCGCCGCGAGAAATTCATCGAGTTCGGCGGCCCCGATGGCGGCAACGGCGGCAAGGGCGGCGACATCGTCTTTATCGCGGCGGATAATCTCAACACCTTGATCGACTACCGCTATCGCCAGCATTTCCGGGCAGCGGACGGGCGCGGCGGGGCCGGGCGCGAAAAGACCGGCGCCAATGGCGGCGAGCTGGTGCTGCGCGTGCCGGTCGGGACCCAGATCATGGACGAGGAAAACCGGATCGTGCTGGCCGACCTCGCGCGCCCGGGCGAGCGCCTGGTCTTTCTGCGCGGCGGCGATGGCGGGTTCGGCAACGCCCATTACAAAAGCTCGACCAATCGCGCGCCGCGCCGCGCCGATCCGGGCTGGCCGGGGAAAGAGGCCTGGGTGTGGCTGCGCCTGAAGCTGATCGCCGATGTCGGTCTGGTCGGGCCATGCCCAACGCCGGCAAATCGACCTTTCTCGCCGCGGTCTCGCATGCCCGGCCGAAGATCGCCGACTACCCGTTCACGACCCTGAAGCCGCAGCTCGGGGTCGTGCGGGTCCATGACGACGAGCTGGTGCTGGCCGACCTGCCCGGGCTGATCGAGGGGGCGAGCGAGGGCGTCGGGATCGGCACCCGGTTTCTCGGCCATGTCGAGCGCTGCGCCGGTGATCCTGCATCTGGTCGACGGCACGCATCGACGATGTCGCCGGCGCCTATCGCGCGATCCGCCAGGAGCTCGCCGCCTACGGCCACGGCCTCGCCGACAAGCCGGAGATCGTCGGGCTCAACAAGATCGACGCGCTCGACGCCGAGACGGTCGAGGCGAAGATGCGCCAGCTGCGGCGCGCCGCCGGGCGTGGCGCGGCGGTGATGCCGTTGTCCGGCGTCTCCGGCGCCGGCGTGCCGGAGGTGCTGGCCGCGCTGTTCGCGGCGCTGGCCGCGCGAGCGTGACGAGAGGGCGGAGGCGGGGTCCCTCGCGCACGCAACGTGACGGCGGACCGGCTTCCGGGGCGCTCTGCGGGCGAGACGCCGGCACCCCCACTCCCGCCGAGGCGCTGGCTGCGGCGCGGCGGCTGGTCGTCAAGATCGGCTCGGCCTTGCTGGTCGCCGACAGCGGCGAGATCCGGCACGGGTGGCTCGACACATTGGCGGACGATGTCGCGCGCTGCCGCGCCCGGGGCCAGGAGGTGATCCTCGTCTCCTCCGGTGCGATCGCGGTCGGCCGCCGGCATCTGGGCCTCGCCGGAAACCGGCTCCGGCTCGAGGAAAAACAGGCGGCCGCGGCCACCGGGCAGATCCGCCTCGCCCACGCCTATCAGGAGGCGCTGGCCCGCCACGGCTATCACCGTCGCCCAGATCCTGCTGACCTTGGAAGATACCGAGGAGCGGCGGCGGCATTTGAACGCGCGCGCCACTTTTGCCCAGCTGCTGGGGCTGGGCGCGGTTCCGGTGGTCAACGAGAACGACACGATCGCCACCGCCGAGATCCGCTTTGGCGACAACGACCGGCTCGCCGCCCGGGTCGCGCAGATGACCAGCGCCGACATGCTGGTGCTGCTGTCCGACATCGACGGGCTCTACACCGCCGACCCGCGCACAGGACCCGGACGCGCGTCACCTCGCGACGGTGCGCGAGATCGGGCCGGAGATCGAGGCGATGGCCGGCGAGGCGGCGCCCGGCTACAGCTCGGGCGGGATGGTGACCAAGCTCGCCGCCGCTCGCATCGCGACGAACGCCGGCTGCCATATGCTGATCGCCCGCGGCGTGCCGAAAGGCGTCGCCGCGCCGGCCCCGCTTGCCGCGATCGAGGCCGGCGCGCGGGCGACGTTGTTTCTGCCGCGAGGCGAGCCGCGTTCGGCGCGCAAATCGTGGATCGCCGGGACCGTCGACCCGTCGGGCATGGTCATCGTCGACGACGGCGCCGCTCTGGCGCTGCGCCGCGGCAGCAGCCTGCTGCCGGCCGGCGTCGTCGCGGTCGAGGGCGAATTCGAGCGCGGCGACGCGGTAATCGTGCGCACCCGCTCCGGCGGCGAGGCCGGGCGCGGGCTTTCCGCCTATTCCAGCACCGACATTCGCCGCATCGCCGGGCACAAGAGTGGTGAAATTGCCGGCATCCTCGGCTACCGTGGGCGCGACGAGATCATTCATCGCGACGATCTGGTGGTGACCGAACGCCAATGACGCCAAACCCACGTGACTGGCGAAACCTTGTCGCGGAACCGCGCCGCCACATCCGATCCCGCACTGGCGAGCGAGATGGCCGAGATCGGGCATCGCGCCCGCGCCGCTGCCGCCTCCCTCGCTCTCGCCTCGGCCGAAGCCAAGACAGCCGCATTGCGCGCCGCAGCGCAGAACGTGCGCGCTGGCGAAGCCGAGATCCTCGCGGCCAATGCCCGCGACCTCGCCGAGGCCGAGGGTCTTTCTCCGGCGCTGCGCGACCGCCTAGCGCTCGATTCCAAGCGGTTGGAGGCGATCGCCGCCGGGCTCGAAGCGATCGCCGAATTGCCCGACCCGGTCGGCCGCACACTGGCTCGATGGACGCGACCGAACGGGCTCGACATCGAGCGCGTCGCGGTGCCGCTTGGCGTCATCGGCATCATCTATGAAAGCCGCCCGAACGTGACCGCCGACGCCGGCGGGCTGGCGCTCAAATCCGGCAATGCCGCGATCCTGCGCGGCGGGTCGGAAAGTTTTTATTCCTCGCGCGCGCTGGCCGCGGCCTTGGTCGAAGGGCTGCGCGCGGCCGGATTGCCCGAAGCCGCGATCCAGCTGGTGCCGACCCGCGACCGCGCCGCGGTCGGGCTGATGCTCGGCATGAGCGAATACATCGACGTGATCGTGCCGCGCGGCGGGCGTTCCTTGATCGAGCGGGTGCAGCGCGACAGCCGGATCCCGGTGATCGCTCATCTCGAAGGGCTCTGCCACACCTATGTCGACGGCGCCGCCGATCCCGCCGAAGGCGCGGGCGATCGTGCTGAACGCCAAGATGCGGCGAGTGTCGATCTGCGGCGCCACCGAGACCATGCTCATCGACCGGAGAGTGGCAGCGGTCCAGCTGCCGGCGATCCTCGCCGATCTGCGCGCGGCGGGCTGCGAATTGCGCGGCGATGACGCAGACGCGGGCGATCGATCCCACGGTGTTGCCCGCCGGCGAGGAGGATTGGCGCACCGAATACCTCGACGCGATCCTGTCGGTCGCCATCGTCGACGGCGTCGCTGGGGCCATCGCGCATGTCAACCGCTGGGGCTCGCACCACACCGATGCGATCGTGACCGAAGACCAGGAGGCTGCGGAGCGGTTTCTGCGCGAGGTCGACAGCGCCATCGTGCTGGTCAACGCCTCGACCCAGTTCGCCGATGGCGGCGAGTTTGGCATGGGCGCCGAGATCGGCATCTCGACCCAGCGGCTGCCGCCGCGCGGCCCGGTCGGCGCCGAGCAATTGACGACCTACAAATACCTGGTGCGCGGCAGCGGTCAGGTGCGCCCCTGACCACCTTCGTCGAGAGCCGGCCGGCGAGCCCGCGGCATCGCCGCATCGGACTGCTCGGCGGCTCGTTCAACCCGGCCCATCGCGGCCATCTGCACCTGAGCCTGACCGCGCTGCAACGCCTCGACCTCGACGAGGTGTGGTGGCTGGTCTCGCCGCAGAACCCGCTGAAGCCGGTGGCAGGCATGGCGCCGTTCGCAGTTCGGCTCGATCAGGCGCGACAGGTCGCGGCCGGGCACAAGCGCATCCGGGTGACCGATCTCGAAAATCGGCTCGGCCGCTCGCGCTATACCGCCGACACCCTCAAAGCCTTGCGCCGGCGTTTTCCTCGGCTGCGTTTCGTGTGGCTGATGGGCGGCGACAATCTGATTCAGATCCGGCATTGGGAGCGCTGGGCCGAGATCTTCCGGACGGTCCCGATCGCCGTGTTCGACCGCCCTTCCTACTCTGCTAAGGCGCTCGCCGGCCTCGCTGCAAGCCGCTTTGCCCGAGAGCGCCTATCGTCCACCGCCGCACGCCGGCTGGCCGAAACGAAACCGCCGGCCTGGGCGTTTTTCCACACCCGGCTCGATCCGACTTCAGCGACCCTTATTCGCACCGAGCGTAAACAAATCCTGTCACCAACCTTAGCGGAGCAAGGACCCGAATTGGCCACGATCACCGCGCTGACGTCCCGCACCCCACCAGCCCCAGGCGATTCCCCCGTGCCACGCCAAAGGAGCTCCTCGATCTCGTTCAGACGACGCTCGAAGACGGCAAGGCCGAGGACATCGTCACGATCGATCTCGCCGGTAAAACCACGATCGCCGATTACATGGTGGTCGCGAGCGGCCGAGTGGCGCGACAGGTAGCGGCGCTGACCGAGCACCTCGAAGCGGCGCTGTCGTCCCGGGCGCGGATTTCGATCGAGGGCAAGGCGCAGGGCGATTGGGTCCTGATCGACGCCGGCGATGTGATCGTGCATCTGTTCCGGCCCGAAATCCGCGCCTACTACAACCTCGAAAAACTGTGGAGCGAAGCGCTCCCTGACGCCGAAGCGGTTCGGCAATAGCCCGGGAATCCGGCCGATCCGCTACCGCATCTTGGCCATCGGCAGACTGCGCAGCGGGCCGTTCAAGGAGCTGCAGACGCTCTACGCCGGCCGGATCGGGCCGCCCCCGGCAATCGTCGAGTTCGAGGTACGCCAGCGTTTGCCGGCGGCGCCGCTAAAGGAGCGGGAGGCCGAGCTGATCCTGAAGGCGCTGCCGTCGGGCGCCCCACTGATTGCGCTCGACGAGCATGGCGCGGCATGGTCGAGCCGCGATCTCGCCGCCCAGGTTGCGCTGTGGCGCGACCGCGGTTACGCCGAGCTTGCTTTCGCCATCGGCGGCGCCGAGGGGCTGGGTGCGGCGGTCCTCGAACGTGCCCAGACGGCGATGTCGTTGGGGCCGATGACCTGGCCGCATCTATTCGTTCGCGGCATGCTGCTCGAACAGCTCTACCGCACCCAGCAGATCCTCGCCGGCCATCCCTATCACCGGGAGTGACTTGCGCGAAGTCTGCAGGCTCGATCGGCGGGGTTGCGTCTCTTCTCAGGCGGCGCGACGGAGGGTCAAGCGATCCCACACATCCGCGATGCCAGCCACCAGCGCTTCGATGTCGGCCTCGCTGTGCAGCGGCGTCGGGGTCAGACGCAGCCGCTCGCTGCCCTTCGGCACGGTCGGATAGTTGATCGGCTGGACATAGATGCGATGCCGGTGCAGCAGCGCGTCGCAGGCGGCTTTGCACAATTCGGCGTCGCCGACCATGACCGGGACGATGTGGCTCGGCGACGGCATCACCGGCAGTCCTGCCTCGACGAGGCGGCGTTTCAGGGTAGCCGCGCGCTGTTGCTGGAGGTCGCGCTCGGCTGAACTCTGTTTCAAATGGCGCAGGCTGGCGAGCGCGCCGGCCGCGAGCACCGGCGGCAGCGCGGTCGTGAAAATGAACCCCGGCGCGTGGCTGCGGAGGAAATCCACCAGCGCGGCGGAGCCCGCGACATAGCCGCCCATGACCCCAAACGCCTTGCCGAGCGTACCCTGGATCACGGTCGGGCGCTGCATGACGCCTTGGTGCTCGGCGATGCCGCCGCCGCGCGGGCCGTAGAGGCCGACGGCGTGCACCTCGTCGAGATAGGTCATCGCGCCATAGTGATCGGCCACGTCGCACAATTCCCCGATCGGCGCGAAATCGCCGTCCATCGAGTAGACCGATTCGAAGCAGACGAGCTTGGGCCGGCCGGCGGCGATCCCGGCCAGCAAACGCGCCGCATCATCCGGATCGTTATGACGGAAGATGTGCTTCTCGGCGCGGCTGTTGCGGATGCCGGCGATCATCGAGGCGTGGTTTTGCGCGTCCGACAGCACCACCGTTCCCGGCATCTCGCGGGCCAGGGTCGACAGCACCGCCTCGTTGGCGACATAGCCGGACGTGAAGACCAGCGCCGCTTCGCGGCCATGCAAATCGGCAAGCTCGCGCTCGAGCAGCACATGGTAGTGGCTGTTGCCCGAAATGTTGCGGGTGCCGCCGGCGCCGGCACCGAGCGCGTGCAGCGCCTCCGCCATCGCGGCGAGTACCGCCGGATGCTGACCCATGCCGAGATAGTCGTTCGAGCACCAGACCGTCACCTCGGCGCCAATCCCGTGATCGAAAGCGCGGGGAAAGCGGCCGCGGCGCCGCTCGAGGTCGGCGAACACGCGATACCGCCCCTCGCCGCGAAGCGCATCGAGGCGCGCGTTGAAAAAGGCTTCGTAGTCCATCGCCGCCATAATCGCAGGAAGGCCGACAATAACATAAGATTCCGCGCTGGCAGCGGACGCCGTGTCGCAGTGCAATCGCTGCGTCTCGGCCTCCCGGAAAGCGGAAAAATCGCCGCTCTAGTGAACTTTCTCGCGCAGCGCGTCGTCGCGGCGTTTGCGGGCGAGCGCTGCTTCTCCGCCGCTCGTGGCATGATAGAGATCGAGATTGTCGAATTCGTCGGCTTGCGGCGGCGCAATCGAGACATCGCTGTAGGTCCACCGCTCGGGCGCCGCCAGGACGGCCTTCAGCATCGTCCGGGAACGCCGATAGACCGACCAATAGCCCCAAGCCTTTACGACGATTTCAAGCAGACAGCGCGGGTAGAAGACAACGGGGTTCTCCGGCGCTAGCCCGTAGCGCCGCTCCCGCCGCGACTTGCGGCGGAATGCGCCTCCTTCGAGCGGATGGACCGCTTCGAACATGGTCATCAGCTTGAACCACAACAGCGTCGTCAAGGTCGTTTGCGGCCGCCCGTTTGGGTTGGCTGCAGCGCGGCGCAGAATCGTCCGCATGTGGTCGAAACTGTAAAAGCTCTCCCAGGCGGCACGGTAGGCGTCGTCCCAATCCGGGTCCGCCATTTTCGGATGGTGCGCCACCCGGTGGTAGAGGTCGTATTTGTTCAAATCACCATCCATCCACACGCCGCTCTGCCACAATACCTTGTGATCCTCAGAGCCGGGCAGCGGTGTCAGGTAGAACAGTTCGAGGACATCGAGCGGCATCTCGCGTTTGATGATGTCGACGTCACGGAGGATCGACTCCTTAGTGTCGCCGGGAAAACCAATAATATAGCCGGCACAGGTGATGGCGCCGTGCTCGCGCCACTTTTGCAGCATCATCCGGTATTCGGTGATCTTGTTCTGGTGTTTCTTGCTAGCAATCAGATTATCGGGGTTGATGTTTTCGAGGCCGATAAAGACCCGGCGCACCCCGGCCTGCGCCGCCTTTTCAATGAAGTTCGGGATGCGATGGCACAAAGTATCAACCTGGATCGTAAATCCGATTTTCAGGCCCTCGCCAAGGCGCAGGCGAATCATGCGATCAAATAATTCTTCCCAGTGGCGGTTACGCGCAAAATTATCGTCGGTGACGAAAAAGCGTCGGATGCCGTGGGCATAGTTCTCACGGATCGCGCGTTCAAGATCGTCGGGGGTGCGGAACCGGCTCTTACGGCCCTGGACGTTGATAATCGTGCAAAATGAGCACTGGTAAGGGCATCCGCGGCCGAGATCGAGGCTCGACAAAGACCCCGAAATCCGTCGGATATGGCGCGGCGGTAGCATTGGCAGCGGCTCGGCCTCCAAGTCCGGTAGAGCGCTCATGTAGTTGTAGACGGGCTGCAGCGTACCATTCCATCCGTCGCGCATGACTTGGTCGAGGCGCCCGCCCTCTGCCTCGCCGGCAAAGAACGAAATGCCGAGCGCTTGCGCCTCGACCATCTCGGGTGTCATCTGGGGCAGCATCGCGATAGTGCCAGAGACGTGAAAGCCGCCGATGCAGACCGGCAGGCCGGCAGCGCGAAACGGGCGGGCAAGATCGACGGCACGCGGAAACTGGTTCGACTGGACGCCGACCAGCCCGATCAGCGCTCGGCCCCCAGCTTTCCGGATCGCCTTGATGATCCGTCCGGGGCGGACGCGCTAGTTGGTTTCGTCAAAAGTATGGAGACGGATAATCACGCCAGGTCCAAGCACCTGACGCCGCTGGGCATCCTCAGCGAGGCCGTTCAAGCAGGCCAGCGTATTCGAGGGTACTGCCGCCTTGACCCAGCGGATCGGATAGCCGTCATCGTCATAATGGGTCGGCTTGATCAATACGAGGTGGAAGACGGACGAATCGCCGCGCTTCGGCCGGATCGGCATTATGGCCCCTGTCGATTGCAGACCCGTATGATAAAGGAGCTATCGCCGAACTGCGAAAAAAGCTTCCTGAAATGACGTAAAAAGAAATCCCGGGGACCGGTAAGCCATCAATTTCGTCATGCTCTGACGGCGAGCGCGCCGTTCCCGCGGCCGGGGAAAGGGCGGACGCCTGCTCACTCGGCGTAATAGTGAATTTCGTAGAGCAGGCACCCGCCATTCGATTTGAACGGGCCGTGCACAGCATCCGGCGGCCGGCAGGCATAGGTGCCGGAAGGGAAATTCTCGCCGCCTCTGCCCTCGGCGTCGTTGCCGACGGTCAAGTCGCCCGACACCAGATAGACCTCCTCCCAGTACTCATGAACAAAGGGTGCGGTCGTATAGACGCCGGGTGCAAAGCGTAGGAGCCGGGTACGGCTGCCGCTGCGGCCTTTCTCGTCGAGCGCGCCGGCCAGGATCTTCTGCTCAATGCCGGGCGGATAGCCCTGTGGAGTTTCCCAGCCGGAGCTCATATCGACGCGGTGAAATTCGAGATGGGGCTTGTTGAACGGCATCGGGCGCGATCCTCATCGAAGGGGCGGTGTTCAGCCTCTAAACCCGCCGGCGCGGCGCGGCAACACCTTGCCGTCGTCGCCGCCATGACCTCGGTATGCGCCGCTATTTCTTTGGAGCGCAGACGAAGGTGGCTCGGGCCGGCAGCAGCAGTGGGCAAAAGTCGAGCTTGCAATCGGTATCGACCCGCATCGGCAGCGTATTGGGCGCGCATTCGTCCTGCGCCGCCTTTTGGACCTCGGCGCGCGAGCTGACGAGCGGCGTCGTAGCAGATCGCCACCCGCGTTCCCGCATCCTTCACGCCGGCGGCGGCAGGCTGGGGATAAGTCGGGTAGGGGTGAACGCCGAGCAGGCGGCGAGCCCTGCCGCCGCGACGAGGAGCACGCCGCCGGCTGCCGCCTTCATGCGGTCTCGGCGAGGGCGCGTTCGAGAAAGGCGGCGCACGCCATCAGCCGCGCGTCGTCATGCATTCGGCCGACGAGTTGAACGCCGGTCGGCAGCCCGCTCTCGCCCCAGCGTGCAGGAACGGCCACGCAGGGCACCCCGAGCAAGGTCCACATGCGGTTGAACACCGGGTTTCCGGTGTAGCCGAGCCCGGCCGGCGCTTCGCCAGGTGCCGCCGGAACCAGGATCGCGTCGCATCGCAGCGAAAAATCCGGCGAGCCCGGCGCGCGCCGCCTCGGTCAGGGCGCGTGCGGCGTCGTATTCCTCGGCCCCGACCGCCATCCCGGCATCGAGCAGCTGGGCGAGCCGCGGCGACAGCTCGGCGCTGTGCCGGATGCGCTCATCAGCGAGCGCGCGCACGTCTCGAACCCCATGATCTTGTCCTGCGCCGCGGTCAGCCCGTGGTGGTCGGGGGCGATCGCCAGCTCTTCGACCCGCGCGCCGGCGCGTTCGAGCGCGGCGCGCGCCGTATCGAGGGCGGCAGCGGTCGCCGGCTCGGCCTCGTCCCACATCGGCGTGCGGTAGAGGCCGAAATGCGGCGGTCGGCCGGGCGCTGCCAAGATGGCGCAACGCCGGCCGCTCGGTCAGCACGCCGGCGAAAAACGCCGCGTCGTCGACGGTGCGGGCGAGAACGCCGACCGTGTCGAGACTGTCGGCGAGCGGCTTGACCCCGGCCCGGTTGATCAGACCGAAGCTCGGCTTGTAGCCGACGCAGCCGCAAAACGAGGCGGGGCGGATCACCGATCCGGCGGTCTGGGTGCCGAAAGCCAGCGGCGCCATACCGTCGGCGACCGCCGCGGCCGAGCCGCTCGACGAGCCGCCGGGCGTGTGGGCGGGGTTGCGCGGGTTCGCGGTCTGGCCGGGGGTGAAGGTCGCAAATTCGGTGGTGACGGTCTTGCCGAGCACGATCGCCCCGGCGGCGCGGGCGAGCGCCACGCAGGAAGCATCGGCGGCCGGCCGGTGGCCGCGGTAGATCGGCGAGCCGTAGGCGGTCGGCATATCGAAGGTGTCGATCAGGTCCTTGACCGCGATCGGGATCCCGTGCAACGGCCCGCGCGGGGCCTCGGCGTCACGCCGCCGAGCTTCGGCCAGCGCCTGGTCGCGGTCGAGATATTGCCAGGCGCCGACGACGCTCTCGCGCGCGGCGATGTGGTCGAGATAGGCCGATACCAACGCCTCGGCGGTAAGCTTACCCTCGGCGATCTGCCGAGCGGCGTCTCTGGCGGACAACGAGCGCGGATCGGTCACGGCGATCTCCACTTGGTCTGGGCTGACTCTCGTGCATTGCAGGATCGTTTGACAAGACGCGAACGGCGGCGTTGCCGGGCGTTTCGGCCGCATATAATGGTCGGCTTCGAGGCTGTCGCCGACGGTCAGCCGATTGCACCGGAGGTATTGCGATGGCCCAACCCCCCGACGATCAAGGCGGCGAACGATCGCGATCCGGGGCGGTGATCGGGTTGGTCGTGGTGCTGGTGCTGGTCGTGGCCGCGGTCTATTTGGTTCACGCGCTGCAAAAGGAATCGCATCTCGAGGATTGTCTGATGTCCGGGCGGACCAACTGCGCGCCGATCGAGATCCCTTCCGGCGACAGATAGACAGCTCTCTGCTACACTCGCCGGGCAAGCCAGCAAGTGAGAGGACAACATGATCGAGATCCCGGCGCGCCATGGCAAGGCCTACGCCTCCGCAAGGGCCAGGTGGTCAAGGTGATCAACACGAACGGCCAGCAGGTCGTCGATACCTGGGCGTTCAACGCCGAGGATTTGCGCGAATTCATGTCGATGGAGCATAGCCGCGTCGCGATCGGCCGGATCATCCCGGCGGTCGGGGACACGCTGGTCACCAACATCAGACGGCCGATCCTGACCATCGTCGAAGACACCTCCGGCGGCATTCACGACACCTTGTTCGCTGCCTGCGACCGCTGGCGCTACGAGCTGCTCGGCTGCGCGGAGTACCACGATAACTGCACCGACAACCTCGCCGCGGGGCTGGCCGAACTCGGGCTCGCCCCGCCGGAAACGCCGGCGCCGCTCAACCTCTTCATGAACATCCCGGTTGTCGACGGCAACCGGGTCGAGGTCCGGCCGCCGGTCAGCACGCCGGGCAGTTATGTGGCGCTGCGCGCCGAGATGGATTGCGTCGTCGCTTTCTCGGCCTGTCCGCAGGATATGCTGCCGGTCAACGGGGTCGAGATGCAGCCGACGCATGCGCATTTCGAGATCCTCGGCTGAGCCTTTATTCTGGTGATCGCCTATCCCGCGCCGGGCACCGGAAATCTGAACGGATGACGGCGTTTGCCAATGAACTCTCGCAGGGCGACCAAACGTCGCTATATCACCCGATCGGGCATAGCGGGGTGTCACTCGAATGAAAGAGACGGCTTTCGACGCGCTTGCCGGCTGGGTGACGGAGGCGGGGCTAATCGGTCGAACCGATAGCGAGTTGATGGCCGGTTTCTGCCGGCGGATCGCCGATGCGGGCGTTCCTTTGGCCCGCGCCATGGTCATTCTCGACACGCTCCACCCGATGTACGAGGGTCGCGTCCTGCGCTGGCGCGCGGATCTGCCGGATGTGGTCGAGGCAATCGATTATGGGCGCACCAACGAGGGCGAAGCGGCGGAGAATTGGCAGCGCAGTCCATTCTTCCATCTGCTGCAGTCGGGCGAAAAGATGATGCGACGCCGTTTGGTCGCCGGCGAAGCGGCCGATTTTTCGGCGATCGCGCAGGCCCGCGATGAGGGCATGACTGATTACCTGGCGCTTGTTCATCGATTTGCCGCGGAAGGCGTAATCGGCGAGATGGATTGCGTTTATTCATCCTGGGCGACCGATTCGCCGAAAGGGTTCGGCGACGGCGCGGTCATCGCGTTGAAACGGCTCGTGCCATTCCTCAACCTCGCTCTCAAATCGGCCGCGCTCGCGCGCATGGCCGGGACGCTCGCCGAAACTTATCTCGGACGCGATGCGGGCCGGCGGGTGATGAGCGGCCGGATCGCCCGCGGCGTCGCCGATAAGATCAGCGCGGTGCTGTGGTACAGCGACCTGCGCGGTTTTACCCAGATCACCGACACCGCCGCGCCAGAGCAGATCATCCCGCTCCTTAACGACTATGCCGATGTCGTTGTTTCCGCCGTGCACGGTCGTGGCGGCGATGTACTGAAGCTGATCGGCGACGGGACCCTCGCCATCTTCACTGGTGAGGACCACGCGCGGGCCTGCCTCGAGGCGCTCGCCGCCGCGGCGCGGGTGCGCAATGGCGTCGTCAAGCTCAATCGAAGCCGTGCCGAAGCCGATTTGCCGACAACCCAAGTTTATCTGGCGCTGCATGTCGGCGATGTGTTTTACGGCAATGTCGGCAGCAAGGACCGCCTCGATTTCACGGTCATCGGCCCGGCAGTGAACGAGGTCAGCCGAATCCTGGCGATGAGCCGCTCGGTCGAGCAGGATGTTCTCGTTTCGGCGAGCTTTGCCGACGCGGTTGGCGCGGAGGTGCGAAGCCGTCTGATTTCAGTCGGGCGCTACGCTTTGCGCGGCGTGGCGCAACCGCAGGAGCTTTTCACCCCCGAGCCCGGTTTCGACGCGTCGCCGTTGTTGCGGTGACCCAGCAGGTCGGCGTCGCGCCGGGGCGTTCGTCGTGCTATTGGTTGGGCGGGAAATTCGTGAGGAAACCATGATCCATCATCTTTCGATCGCCGCCCGCGACCCGAAGCGCGTCGCCGGGGTTCTCGCCGAATTCATGGGCGGCAAAGCGGTTCCGTTCCCGCCCAATCCGGGGAGCTTCTTCGCCCTTCAGCTCGACGAGCACGGGTCGGGCGTCGAGGTCTATCCGGCGGGGACGGAGCTTCAGCCGGGCGGCAGCGACGGCGCGGGGTTTGCCAAGAAGCCGGAAGCGCGCGGTTTCGGCCCGACCCATTTCGCGCTCAGCGTCGCCGCGGAAGCTGACGCCGTCGAGGCGATCGCGGGTCGTGAAGGCTGGCAATGCTACCGCTGCAACCGCGGCCCGTTCCATGTGATCGAAGTCTGGGTCGAGAACGAGTCGATGGTCGAGATCCTGCCGCCGGAATACGCGGCCGAATATCTCGCCTGGACCCGCCCCGACCGGATCGCGACTGCGATGGCGAATGCGCCGACCCGGCCATCCCGGCTGCGCCCGGCGTAGGTTCGGGCCGGCGCGGTCTCAACCGCGTTGGCAGCCTGCTCCGACCCAGCTACAATCACAACGAGAGCCTGAAATTACAGGTCCGCTGCATCTGCAGCGAATCAGCAGCGAGATCTCACCATCTAGTTGAGTTGCGGTTGCTGACCTCGAAGCCGGGCGGATAAGCGGCTTGCCTGGTTTCGAGAAGTTGCAGGCGCTGGTCGAAATCGCTGGTCTCGATGGTTCGGACGAAGTGACGATGACCTGGGCGATTTGGCCCGCCTCGCCCGGCGTGATGACCCCTTGGGCGAGCGCCGCCGCGACCGCCCCCATCGCTCCGGCGACATCGGCGGCGCTCGCGATCCGCGGCATCGTGAACTTGACCGCACGGTCGCGGGGCAGAATCCGTTCGACGCACAGCCGTAACGCCGTCGGATCGCCGCCGAGGGCGAGTTCGACAGCCTTGCGGGTCAGCGCTTCGGCTTCGTCCGCAAGCAGCATCTGGGCGGCGAGTGTCGCCTTGTTGCGCGAGCCGAGCCGCCGGCCGCCGGGATGCCCGATTTTCCCTTCGCGAACGGCCGCCCGCGCACCCGTTCCGCCCGTCTCTCCGCTACATCGTTAGCCATCCCATCTCCTTGTCAGTCGGCGCCTGCTCAAAGGCCGCGACCGCCGCGAAATATGACATGCGAATAGGACAATTTAATGGTCGCCTAAATCGCAATAAACAGAGACGCCGGCCGTCACCGGTCCGGGTTCACCCGGTTAAGGCCCAGGTTTGAACGCATTTATGGGTGGCTGCGCTGTGAGGTATGGCAAAACCGAGATGCCGGCGGAGAAAAGCCTCACCATCTTTCGTCAGCGAATTGAACGGCTGTGTCCTCAACGGTGTCGAGGGAACCGGATTCCTCGATACCGGCGCATCCAACACGATGATCACGCCCCCCAATGGCGACGACCTTCGTCCCCATCCTGATCCGCGAACCGGATGCCGATGCGCTGGCGGACGTGCGGAAAGGGGATGCACGATCGCCGATCACCCCGCCGATTGCGATCTTCGAGACAACCGTGGCCGAGCCACTGCGGGTGGTACCCATCCCGAAACTCAAGAGAAACGGCAAAATCGCAGTTCGGATGTTATGTCAAATTGACCTGTACCCCGGTCGCATTTTCCGGCCGCGGAGGACCCACGCATAAACCGACCATGAACCGGGAGAACCAGCCGCGACCGAATGGTCTCACCCTAAGACCCAGTTGGCACGAAGGAGAGCGTTTAAAGGCGATTAGCCCCCTGTTCGATCGATACGGCGGCGGAGGCCGCAGAGGGCAATTAGACCGGTTCCCAGGAGTATGAGCGTGCCCGGCTCCGGAACCGGGGCGCCGATGCTGGGCAAGTCCATGATTCCCGCCTCGCCGCCAAGGTAATATGTCGAAATATTGCCTGCTTGCGTGTACTCGAACAATGGGGGCGGCAGGACCAGGCCGTTTTCGCTGAACACCTCGAGGAAGAATCCCTCCTGCCCCAACATCGGGGGATTGTTCGACTGAATGACGAAATTGGTGAAGCCGGGACCCTGATTGATCAAAGCGGTGACATCCGACAGCCCGAACTCCTTCGGCCCCGTGAGAGCATTTCCGAAGCTGATCTCGAACGAGTTGAGTGAGATCACCGGGTCAGGTGAAAAGGTGGGTGCCAATACGGCGTCGTCATACGTGAGTGACATGTGACCGGTTACTGACGAGAGCAGATTACCGGTCGGGGGCTCGCCGCAGCATGACAATATTTCAGGGACGTCGCTTATCGTAAATGGTCCGCTGAAAACCATCGGTGCGGCATTGGCGGTCTGCCCGTTGCTCGCCAGGGATAGCCCGCCGAGAGCGATAGCAACCATGGCCAGCCTCTTATGCAGCATCACAGGACGAACCTCCCCCGAAAATGAATGTGCATTTGGTCCGACCTTCCCCGGATTCCTGTTGGGCTAAGCGTGAATTTGCAACTCATCGAGGCGTCGGCGCAACGAATTGATTACAACCACCCCCATTTTCCAACCAAACCGTTGGGGTGCCACGTTGCGGCGGCAGTAACTTTGGCCTTTAAGCGCCATGCCCCGATTGTTTGTTCTCCGGCCGACGACAATGGGCAAAAAAGCGTGTGCTCTTGCAGATATCAAGAATTCCGAACGGCGTGCCAGCCGACCTATTGCCGCCACCGGCGGGTGCCGCAGAGAGACACCCCTGATTAGTACGTCTCGCGCGGCAGGTTGAGGTGGGGGAAGGCGCTGTGGACGTGCGGCGGCACCACTTGGCGGGCGGGGCGGATATAGGATTTGTCGAGCTCGTGGTAGCCGGTGACGCCCAATAGCGACAGGCAGATGCGGATCTCGTCTTCGAGGATCTCGAAGAGGCGCACCACGCCCGCGGCACCGGCGGCGGCGAGCCCATAGACATAGAGCCGGCCACAGGCGACCGCGTCGGCACCAAGGATTAATGCCTTGACCACGTCGATGCCGCGGCTGATGCCGCCATCGACGATGATGCGGGCGCGCCCGCCCACCGCCTCGACGACTTCCGGCAACACATCGATCGAGCCGACGCCCTGATCGAGCTGGCGCCCGCCATGGTTCGACACGTAGACGCAATCGACACCGTGCTCGAGCGCGATCTTGGCGTCCTCGGCGGTGGCGATTCCCTTGAGGATCAGCGGGATGTCGAAGCTCTTCTTGATCCGCTCGATATCGCGCCAGTTGAACTGCGCCTGATAGATGCGGGCGTCGTCGACCCGGACCCGCCCGCGTTGGTGGCGCTTGGCGATGTCGCGCTCGCGCCGGCTGTAGCTGTCGGTGTCGACGGTCAGGCAAAAGGCGTCGTAGCCCTTGTCGATAGTGCGGCGGACATGATCGTCGACCCAGGCGGCGTCGCCGCGCACATAGAGCTGGAAGATCTTGAAGCCGTCGCCCGAAGCCTCGGCGGTCTTGTCGAGCCCCGGCTCCGAGACCGACGAGAGGATCATGCCGTTGCCGAATTCGCGGGTCGCCGCCGCCACCGCGCCGCCGCCGGCCGGGTCGAACACCTGCAGCGATCCGACCGGCGCGCACAGCACCGGGATGCGCAGCTCTTTGCCGAACAAGGTGCGGCTGCAATCGATCGTCGACACATCGCGCAAGACCCGCGGCCGAAAGCCGATGGCGTCGAGCGCCAGCCGGTTGCGCGCCAAAGTGGTTTCGGTCTCCGAGCCGCCGATCAGGTAGTCCCAGTTGTTGCGGTTGAGATTGGTGCGCGCCTGCGTGACGAACTCGTGCAGGTTCTGAAAGCGATTCTGAAGCAACTCGGGCATGCTTGTTCTCCCTCGCTGGGTGGTGTTCGAGTTGTGGCTGAGGTTTTGCCGTCGGACGGCGCAGAATTCAGCCTATGCCGAGCCGCCCTGTTTCGGCAATCGGTTAGGGCCCCGGTTTTTGCGCTTGGGTGTCATCGTCTGCTGTCGCTACGATGGCCGTTCCTCGCTGCCGACGGCCAATCACTGTCGGCGACGTTTCGCCAACCACACGTGACAATCCCGCAAGAGGAGACGCTGCATGCCCCGCATCCTGACCCCCTCCACCCACAATGAGGAAACCCTGAAGATCGCCTACGACCTGCTGTCGCCGGGCTGGGAGCTGGTCATGGCCCCACATGGCCGCCCGGAGTTCTTCGATCTATTGAAGGATACCGAATACTACATCGGCGGCGGCCAATTTCCGCACGGCCCCGAATTCTACCAGCGCGCGCCAAAACTCCGCATCGTCCAGACGTTGAGCGCCGGCTACAACACCTATGACCTCGACGCGGCGCGGGCAGCCGGCGTACCGATCTGCAACAATGGCGGCGCCAACTCGACCGCGGTCGCCGAGCACGCGATGATGCTGATGCTGGCGGTCAGCCGCAAATTGATCTGGCAGCACGAAGGGGTGTCTTCCGGACGCTGGCGCGGCAACGATTTCAACGCGACCAAGCTCTATGAGCTCGAAGACAAGACTCTGGGCATCATCGGCCTCGGCAATATCGGCAAAAAGGTCGCACGCCGCGCCAAGGCCTTCGACATGCACATCAAGTATTACGACATCAACCGGCTGACCACCGATCAGGAGGACGCGCTCGGCGTGCGGTTCGCACTGTTCACCGAGCTGCTGAAGACCTCGGATATCGTGACCTTGCACGTGCCGCTCGACATGTCGACGCACAATCTGATCGGCGAGCGCGAGCTGGCGATGATGAAACCGACGGCGATCCTGATCAACACTTGCCGCGGCCCGGTGGTCGACGAAAAGGCGCTGTACAACGCGCTGAGCGACGAAAAGATCCTGGGCGCCGGGCTCGATGTGATGGTCGAGGAGCCGCCCAAGCCCGACCACGAGCTGTTCACGTTGAAGAACATCACCTTCAGCCCGCACGGCGCCGGCCCGACCTGGGACAATCATTGGAAGCGCTGGCGCAACGCCTTCGATAATTTCGAGCGCGTTGCCCGCGGCCAGAAGCCGTTCTGGATCGTCCCCGAACTGCGGGGCTAGCCACCAATCGTTTGGCGACGCCTGAGAACAGAAGCTTTACCGCAGAGGTCGCGAAGGAGACGCAAAGGACGCAGCACGCTGCATCTTCTCCAGTCCACTGCGCCTCCTTGGCGATCTCTACGGTAAAGAAATTCTTATTGATCTGGGTATGCTTCACAAATCGCTTTTTGATCACCCGGGGGCTGACCGCCCATTTCCCGCGGGAGTTTCGCCTGCCATACCAAACCGTCCGGCAACCAGAGCAGGCTGACAAAATTCAAGATGCAGCTCGGTTCGTTGGTGACGCTATGTCTTCGTGTCGGCGGGATACCTCAGAACCTAAATAAATCAAAGATAATCTCGAAGCAATAGCGAGACAGATATTTCGCCGGTGTGAGGTGGTTCACACTGATTCCTGCGAACTCTGGGTATGACAGTGCCGCGGACATGAAACACCGCGTGATAGGAGGTCTGGATGTCACTGTCTCTCATGCTGGAGCGTACGACTTTGAATAATGTCGATGATGTTGCCGGTCGGTGGCAATACGAAGGCGGCACTGTTTTCCAAGAAAAACGGCAGATTGGCTACTATGCGAGTACCAAGCGGGTGATCTTTGGTGCGACGGATGCGCAAAACACGGCGATGCTGACGCTTCGAAGTATTCGCAACCCCGCAGATGCCGCCGCAGAACCTTGTGGTGCAGGGGTCCCACGACTTCAACTCGGGTGGGGAGATCGGCAGCGTCAGCGCAGCCTCGGGCGCCTTTGCCGCACTCATCGGGAAAGAATTCCATCGCGTCGGCAATGTTCTGACAATCGCGTAGCAGATGTGTGCGGCGGGTCCCGGTCGGGACCCGCCGGACGTCTCATGGCGCAAACTGCTCCTTGAAGACGCGCTCTTCGAGGTTGGCCTCGTGGTCGAACAGCAGGGTCATCGCGATGTCGCGATTCTCGTGGATCTCGACGCTGACCACGTCGCGCACCTCGGTGAAATCGGCGACGGCGCTGACCGGGCGCTTGTCGGTTTCGAGCGCGTCGATCCTGACCTGCGCCTCGTGGCGCAGCAGCGCGCCGCGCCAGCGCCGCGGACGGAACGCGCTGATCGGGGTCAGCGCCAAGACGCCGGCGCCGAGCGGAATGATCGGGCCGTGCGCCGAAAGATTGTAGGCGGTGCTGCCGACCGGGGTGCGACCAGAATGCCGTCGGCCATCAGCTCGTCGAGCCGCACGACCCCGTCGACCGTGACCCGCAGCTTGGCCGCCTGGCGGCTCTCGCGCAGCAAGCGACACCTCGTTGAAGGCGAGCGCGCGGTGGCGGGCGCCGTCATCGTCGCGGGCGATCATTTCGAGCGGATGCAGCACGACCGGCTGCGCCTGCGGCGAGCCGGTCGAACAGCCCGTCGGGCCGATAAGATGTTCATCAAAAAGCCGACGCTGCCGCGATGCATGCCGAAGATCGGCACGCCTTGCGGCAAAAAGCGGTGCAACGTCTCGAGCATGAAGCCGTCGCCGCCGAGCGGGACGATGATTTCGGCATGCTCGGGGGCGACGCAGGGATAGCGCCGGCACAGCTCCGCGAGCGCCTGCTGCGCCGCCTCGGTCTCGGCGGCGACGACGCCAATGCGGGGAGCGGTCTGCTGCAGCGGCGCGGCGCTCACCCGCCGGTCACGCTCATATGGCGGGCGACAGCCGGCCGGTTGTGGCGGCGGTCGATGATGAAATCGTGGCCCTTCGGCTTGCGGCCGATCGCCTCGCGGATCGCCGCGACGAGCGCCTCGTCGCTTTCGGATTGGCGCAGCGGCGTGCGCAGATCGGCCGCGTCCTCCTGGCCGAGGCACATATAGAGCGTGCCGGTGCAGGTCAGCCGCACGCGGTTGCAGCTCTCGCAGAAATTGTGGGTCAACGGCGTGATGAAGCCGAGCCGCCGGCCGGTCTCGCGCACCGTGACGTAACGCGCCGGGCCGCCGGTGCGGTAGTCGCTGTCGTCGAGCGTCCAGCGCCGCTGCAGCCGGGCGCGCACCAGCGACAGCGGCAGATACTGGTCGAGCCGGTTCTCGCCGCCGATATCGCCCATCGGCATGACCTCGATGAAGACCAGGTCGAAGCCCTGGTCGCCGCACCAGGCGACGAGATCGTCGAGCTCGTCCTCGTTGACGCCGCGCAATGCCACGGTGTTGATCTTGACCGCGAGCCCCGCCGCCTTGGCGGCGGCGAGCCCGTCGAGCACCACGTCGAGCCGGCCGCGGCGGGTGATCTCGGTGAATTTCGCCGGGTCGAGCGTGTCGAGCGAGACATTGACCCGGCGCACGCCGCAATCGCGCAAGCTCGCCGGCATAGCGGGCGAGCTGGCTGCCGTTGGTCGTCAGGGTCAGCTCGTCGAGCGCGCCGGCGTCGAGGTGGCGCCCGAGCGAGCGGAACAGGGTCATGATATTGCGGCGCACCAGCGGCTCGCCGCCGGTCAGGCGCAGCTTTCTGACGCCGAGCCGGACAAAGGCGCTGCACACCCGGTCGAGCTCTTCGAGGGTCAACAGCTCGGCCTTCGGCAGGAAATTCATCTCTTCCGCCATGCAATAGACGCAGCGGAAGTCGCACCGGTCGGTGACCGATACGCGCAGATAGGTGATGGTCCGTCCAAACGGGTCGATCATGCTGTGCTCGCTCGCGGCGCTGCTCACTTCTCTGTTGCGCGCTTCCGTAAAGATAGGAGCGCGATCGGCAAATGTCGCCCCCGATCTCGTATGGCTGCGCCCGCGCTACGCCCTGCGGCTCGTCGGGGAACCAGTCGCCGAGGATCTGCTCCTAGTGTAGGAGGCCTTTCGGCAGAGCCGGTCGCTGATGGCGCGTCCAATTCGTCGATATGCCTGCAAATCCTGGATCGCATATTCGATGCGCGGGCCGTCATCTGCTCGCGCGATCATGCGAGGCACCTCATCCGCTTCAGGCTCGGGCTGTCGCTGAGGATGCGGCGCGATCTCCAGTCCTCGCCTAGCCGGATCGACCGCCGCCAACCCCTGCGCGGGTCGACCGCCGGCGAATATTCCAGCTTCGCTAAGTGGTGAATGACACGCGAAGATCTGGCTGCCCAAGCGCATATTTAAGCGATCTTGCGCAAACTCCTCGATCTCCTCGGCCAAATTCTCCCAGTCGAGAAGCTGGTTCGAGCCGCCGCGCGCCGCGGCGCGCAGTGCCGCAGCCTGCTGCTCGGACCAAGCCGCTGTGTCGTCCTCGTACAGGGACTTCAGATCCGCCATAGCAGTTCCCGCTCGCAGCACCTACAATCGACAACATATATGTAATTTGAGGCTGCGGAAATCCCGCGCCAGCTCATGGGAAACGAGCCTGGACAAATCTCTGCCGCCTGCTTGCACCGGGAGGCGGGCAGACCCATCATCGGACCATGCAGGAATTCACCGTCCGCCCGCATCCCGACGATCCGCGGCTGACCCGGACCGTCGCCGGCATCGACCAGGAAGGCCGGGCGATCGAGACCGCCGTCGTCATGGAGCGGCCGCTGACCCTGTTTCTGAACGGGCGCGAGATCGTCACGATGATGACGATCGGCGACCATCCGGATTATCTCGCGGTCGGCTATCTGCTCAACCAGAACATGCTGCGGGCCGACGACCGGATCACCGGCATCGATTACGACGAGGAGACTCGAGACCGTCGTCGTGCGCACCGATCGCGAGACCGATTTCGAGGACAAACTGCGCAAGAAGACGCTGACCTCGGGCTGCGCCCAGGGCACCGTGTTCGGCGATCTGATGGAGAAGTTCGAGGAGGTCCGGCTCGACCCGCGACGCGGTGCTGCGCACCTCCTGGCTCTATGCGCTTTCCCGCAAGATCAACACCGCGCCGAGCCTCTATCTCGCCGCCGGCGCGATCCATGGCTGCGTGCTGTGCGAGGAGGACCGGCCGCTCCTCTATATGGAGGATGTCGGCCGCCACAACGCGATCGACAAGATCGCCGGCTACATGCACCTCAACGGCATCTCGCCCGCGGGCAAGATCTTCTACACCACCGGGCGGCTGACCTCGGAGATGGTGATCAAGACCGTGCAGATGGGGATCCCGATCCTGATCTCGCGCTCGGGCTTTACCGCCTGGGGCGTCGATCTGGCGCGCCAGGCCGGGCTCACCCTGATCGGCCGCGCCAAGGGCAAGCGCTTCGTCGCGCTCGCCGGCAGCGAGCGCATCGTCTTCGACGGCGATATCCGGGCCGTCGAGGACGAGCATCCGCGGCTCGCCCGCAAGGCGAGCCTGGCCGAGGACGCGCGCGTGAAGGTCGTCGGATCTGCTGCTCGCCGGCGGGCAGTCGCGGCGCATGGGCGGCGGCGACAAGGCGTTGCGGCTGCTCGGCGGGCGTCCGCTGCTCGATCGGGTCATCGCCCGCATCCGGCCGCAGGTCGAGGCGCTCGTGCTCAACGCCAATGGCGACCCGGCGCGCTTTGCCCGGTTCGGGCTGCCGGTGGTGCGCCGACAGCGTCGCCGATTTCGCCGGGCCGCTCGCCGGCGTGCTGGCCGGCCTCGACTGGACCGCGGCGCACCGCCCGGATTGCGCCTATGTCGTCAGCGTCGCGACCGACGCGCCGTTCCTGCCGAGGGATCTCGTGGCGCGGCTCGCCGCGGGATCGAGGAAGCCCAGGCCGACCTCGCCTGCGCCGCCTCGGGCGGCCAGGCGCATCCGGTGATCGGCCTGTGGCCGGTGCGGTTGCGCGAGGATCTGCGCCGTGCGGTGGTCGAGGAGGGCATCCGCAAGGTCGATCATATGGACCGCCCGCCATCGGCTGGCGACGGTGGCGTTCGCCGACGCGAGCCGGTCGATCCGTTCTTCAACGCCAACCGGCCCGAGGATCTCGCCGCGGCCGCGGCATTGCTCGAGCTTAGTGAAACGCCTTGAGCGCGTTGACCAGGGTCTGAACCACACCCCACACCAGCGGGATCCCGACAAAACCCCAGGCAAGGACAAGCTTGATGCCGTTGCCGCCGCCGGTTTGCCGAGTGCCGTCCATCATTGCCTCCCGAATACCGGCGCGCCTTCGACTTCGGCATCCGCCTCGACCGCGCGCATGTGAAACCGCTCGTGCACGGATTTGACAAAGAAGTTGCAGATAAAGCCGACGACCAGCAGGCCTGCCATCACATACATCGTGACGTTGTAGGCCTGGGCTTTGGCGACACCGTGAGTGATGTTGTATTCGCGGATGTAATTGACCAGCACCGGGCCGAAGATCCCGGCCATCGACCAGGCGGTCAGCAACATCCCGTGGATGGCGCCGACATAGCGGGTGCCGAACATGTCGCGCAGATAGGCCGGCACGGTGGCGAAACCGCCGCCATACATGCTGAAGATGACAGCTGTAGCAGAGTACGAACAGCGCGACGCTGCCGATCGCGCCGGCATAGGGCACCAGGGCATAGAGCAGGCGCCGAGCGCAAAGAACACAGAAATAAGTGTTCTTGCGGCCGATATAGTCGGAGATCGACGACCAGAAGAACCGCCCACCCATGTTGAACAGGCTGAACAGCCCGACGAGACCCGACGCGGCGACCGCGGTGATCCGGCCGCGGAACATTTCCTGGCTCATCGCCGAGGCTTGGCCCAGCACGCCGATACCGGCGGTGACGTTGAGGCAGAGCATCCACCAGATCAGCCAGAATTGCGGCGTCTTCAACGCGTCATAGACGTAGACGTTGCTGCGTCGTTATCAGCCGCTTCGGCCGCGCCGGAGCGACATAACCCTCCGGCGCCCAGCCCGGCGCCGGAACGCGCACGATGCCGGCGCCGACCATCATGAAGACAAAGATAGATGAGCCCCATGACGATGAAGGTCTCGGCGACGCCGACATGGCTCGGCGTCGAGAACTTGCGCCATCAGCCAGACCGAGAGCGGCGAGGCGATGAAGGCGCCGCCGCCGAACCCCATGATCGCCATGCCCGGTCGCCATGCCGGGCCGGTCGGGGAACCATTTGATCAGGGTCGAGACCGGCGAGATGTAGCCGATGCCGAGGCCGATGCCGCCGATAACGCCGTAGCCGAGATAGACGACCAAAGATGTGTGGACGGAAGATGCCGATCGCCGAGACCAGGAAGCCGCCGCCAAAACACAAGGCCGCGGCGAACATCGCCTTGCGCGGCCCGCCCTCCTCGACCCAGCGGCCGAGCACGGCCGCCGAAGCGCCGAGAAAGAAGATCGCGAGGCTGAAGATCCAGCCGAGCTCGGTCAGCTTCCAATCGCCGGGCGCCGATTGGGTGATGCCGATCAGCTTGGTCATCGGCAGGTTGAAGACGCTGAACGCGTAGGCCTGCGCCGATGCACAGATGGACGCAAAGCGCCGCCGGCGGGATCAGCCAGCGGCTATAGCCGGGCGGCGCGACTATCCGCTCCTTATCCAGAAACGAAAAAACCGACATGGATCCCTCCCTCAATTCTGACCGCGGACTCGTCTTGCGGCGTCCGTCGGCTGTCTGATCGTACGCACTCGTGCAATCTAGCCCCGGATGCGCCGATATGACAATTTTATAGCAAAACGTTAAAAATGGAACTCCATTTCCGATCTGGTCAGTTCGGGTTGATCTTAAGGCTTAACTCTCTTGCTTCGATGGTGCCCGCTGCGCAGAGCCGACGGGTTTTTAGGTGAGGGCCCGCCAAGCGGGCGTTTCGCAAGAAGAGGAGCAGTGCCGGCTGGCCAGTGCAAGCCAAGCACGGCGCCGCGACATGCGCTGGTCCAGGTTCGCAAAGATTGCCCATCGGGCAGATCGGTCGCAGCACGGCGAAGAACGCACCGCGGAAAACTCGACGTTGACGGTTGCTGGTCATGTCGAGGTGGACGACAGGCGGTCGGAACACGGTATGAACGAGGTCGCCCAGACAGAGAGATCACCTAAGTCCGAGCCGGAATCCGCATGTTGCGCCGATAGGCGCGTCGGCGAGGCCACCGGGCCGGTTGCAGCCGGGGCGAGGTCATGGCAGCATTAACCATGAGCAGTCACGCTCGACATGCGAGTATTGGAGTTGCTGACGGCGCGGCTGTGCCATGAGCTGAGCGGCCCGATCGCCGCGGTCGGCAACGGGGTCGAGCTGCTCGGCGAGGACGACCCCGATTTTGCGCGCGAGGCTTTGACGCTGTCCAAGACAGCGCGCGGCGCGCCGCCAATCGGCTGCAATTTTATCGCTTCTCCTATGGCTTCGGAACGGTGACGCGGTCTGCCGGACCGGCCCCTTGCGAATTGGCCGCCAAGTTTTTCGAGGGGACGCCGATCGCTTGCGATTATACCGAACGCGTTCGGGCGCTGCCGCTCGATCAGCAGAAGCTCGGCTGCAACCTGCTTTTGGTCGGAGCCGAGGCGCTGATCCGCGGCGGCCGGCTGGCGCTGGATGTCGCACGCGCCGGCCTGCAGCTCGAAGTGGCCGGCGAAGCCGTCTCGCTTGCCCCCGAGCAAGCCGCGGCGCTGCGGCTCGAAACGCCGGTCGCAGGCAGCTCACCTCGCGTACCGTGAACGCCTATTTCGCGGGCCTGCTCGCCCGAGCGCAGGGTTGGCGCCTGGCGGACGCCGAGGCCGGGCCCGGGCGCGTTCGGCTGTTTTCGATCGAGCCGGCGCCTAAGCTGCGGCCGTACCGTGGCGTCGGCTCGATGGCGTCCTGGCTTCGGCGCCGTGTATGGTTGACGCCGACCACGGCGCTGCGACGGGTTCCGGCGCGTCGCGCAGCACGTAGCCCCGTCCCCACACCGTCTCGATATAGTGTTTTCCGCCGGTGGCCTGAGCCAGCTTTTTGCGCAACTTGCAAACGAAGACGTCGATGATCTTGAGCTCCGGCTCGTCCATCCCGCCATAAAGATGATTGAGGAACATCTCCTTGGTCAGGGTGGTGCCCTTTGCGCAGGCTGAGCAGTTCGAGGATGCCGTATTCCTTGCCGGTCAGATGCAGCGGGTCGGTCGTCGACTTCGACGACGCGGGCATCGAGATTGACGACGAGCTTGCCGGTGCGGATGACCAACTCCGAATGACCCTTGGAGCGGCGGACGATGGCATGGATGCGCGCCACCAGTTCGCGGCGATCGAACGGCTTGGTCAGAAATCGTCGGCGCCGAAGCCCAGGCCCTTGAGCTTGTGATCGAGCTCGGCCAGGCCGGAGAGTATCAGGATCGGCGTGTGCACCCGCGCCGCGCGCAATCGCCGCAGCACCTCGTACCCGTCGATGTCCGGAAGCATCAGATCGAGGAGGATGATGTCGTAATCATAGAGCTTGCCGATCTCCAGCCCGTCCTCGCCGAGATCGGTCGTGTCGCAGATAAAATTTTCCTTTCTCAGCATCATCTTGATGCTGGCGGACGTGGCCAAGTCGTCCTCGACGAGAAGCACGCGCATGATAGCCTCCGGGGTCTGCCGGCAACCTTTGCCGGCGCTGTCGTGGTTAATCATCACCTAAGTAGTTAACATAACGTTACCGTAGAGTCGAGACCATAATTATTCACCGAAACGATTGTAGGGCAACGGCTGTCGTTGTCGCCCATCGCCGGATAGTTAGTCATCCGCTCGGAACCGCGCCATGCCGAGATTTGCGCGGGGACCTTGCAGGATTATTACGGGTAGTTTCCGCGCATATCCCCATCGAGACGGAGCCCGCTCCAGCGCCGGACCGATGCCTCGGCAACCGCCGGCGATGTTCTCGGCAAGTTCCCGAATTGTTTCTCGACCAGCAACGTTGGCGAGTTGCGCCGCTCGCTCCGCAGGGCATCGCCGATCTCGCTTTCCGGCAGTTAAGCTTCGACGATCAGCGCCATCGTTAACGAATGAAGTGGGAGCGCAGTGTGAACTGCTTCACACTGGCGCAGAAAAATTAACACCGAGGACGCTGACCTCGCCCCTGCGGTGCGGCTCATCCCCAGCTCCCGCTCCGAGCGGGTGCCCCTTGTTTCCGGTCTCCACGAGGCTAAGCTCGGCGAGCAGCAAGCAGCGGAACAGGTCCCGCCCGATGCGCGTGCCGGAGAAATCCTTTGAGCCCGAGGCGACGTGTCCGCTCGACGGGGTGCGGGTCGTCGACCTGTCGCGGCTCGTTTCCGGCAATATGGTCAGTCTCCAGCTCGCCGATTTCGGCGCCGAGGTCATCAAGATCGAGGACCCGAAGCGCGGCGACCCGCTGCGCGCCTGGCAGACCAACGGGATCAGCGTCCACTGGAAGGTCTATTCGCGCAACAAGAAGAGCGTAGCACTGAACCTCAGGGATGCGCGCGGCCGAGAATTGCTGGCCGATCTGATCGCCGGCGCACAGGTGCTGATCGAGAATTTCCGGCCGGGAACGCTCGAGGCGATGGGGCTCGGCCCCGAGCTCCTGCACCGGCGCAACCCCGGCCTGATCGTATTGCGGGTCTCCGGGTGGGGACAGGACGGCCCCTACCGCGACCGCCCCGGTTTCGGCACCTTGGTCGAGAGCATGTCGGGCTACGCCGCGCGCACCGGCTTCGCCGATCGCGAGCCGGCCTTGCCGCCGACCGCGCTCGCCGACATGGTCGCCGGGCTCTACGGCGCGATGGCGGTGCTGGTGGCATTGCGCGACATCGAGGTCAAGAGCGGCAAGGGCCAAGTCATCGACCTGCCATTGCTCGATCCGCTGTTTTCTTTCATCGCCACCGAGGCGGCGATCTATCGGCTGACCGGTGCGGTACGCGAGCGCACCGGCAGCCGCTCCGAGACAACTTCGCCGCGCAACGTGTTCCGAACCAAGGACGGCCGATATATCGGAATTTCCGCGTCGATCCAGGCGATGGCCGAGCGCCTGTTCCGCGCGATCGGCCGCGAAGACATGATCACCGACCCGCGCTTCCGCACCAATACCGAGCGGGTCAAAAACGCCGAGGCGTGCGAGGCGCCGATCGTCGCCTTTATCGCGGCGCGCACTCTCGGCCGAGAACATGGAAATCTTCGAGCGCGCCGAAGTCACCGCGGCGCCGGTCTACGATATCGACCAGTTCATGGCCGACCCGCATGTGATCGAGCGGGAGAATCCTGGTCGATCTTCCCGACGATGATCTGGGACGTCTGCCGATGCACAACGTCATCCCCCGCCTGTCCGACACCCCCGGAAGGCTGCGCCGCCCTGCCCCGTCATTGGGCCAGCACACCGCCGAAATCCTCGGCGCGCTTGGTCTCGACCGCGCTGCGCTCGACCCGCTCGCGCGGTGACGGCGTGATCTTTCTCGGAGGCGCGCGGTGACCGGCGCGCTGCCGGTGTGGCGCTCGCTGCTGTTCGTGCCGGTGACCGCCCGGCGCTTTGTCGACGGGGCGGCCAGGCGCGGCGCCGACGCGATCATCCTCGATCTAGAGGACAGTGTCGCAGCCTCGGAAAAGGAGCGGGCGAGGGAGCTGGTTCCGGAGGCGGCGGCGATCGTGGCGCGCGGCGGCGCCGATGTCGTCGTGCGCATCAACCGGCCGTTGCGCATGGCGGTGCGCGACATCGAGGCCGCGGTCGGTCCGGGTGTGCTGGCGCTGGCTTTGCCCAAGGCCGACAGCGCCGAGCATGTCCGTCTCTCGCCGAGATCGTCGACGAGGTCGAGGCCGAACACGGCATGGAGCCGGGCAAGACACGGCTGATCGCAATGGTCGAGACCGCGGCGGCATTCTTTCATCTCGCCGAGATCGCCCGCGCCCATCCTCGGCTCTGCGCCCTCAAGCTCGGCGCCGAGGATTTCGCCACCTCGGCCGGCATCTTGCCCAAGTCCGATGCGCTGTCGATGCCGAAGCAGATGGCGGTGTTCGCCGCCCGCGCCGCCGGGATCATGCCGTTGGGCTTTATCGGCTCCATCGCCGAGTTCCACGATCTCGACGGTTTCCGACAGACGATCCGCCGCTCGCGCCGGTTCGGCTTCATCGGCGCCTCGGTGATCCATCCGAGCCAGGTGGCGATCTTGAACGAGGAGTTCCGCCCGAGCGCCGCGGAGGTCGATCACGCGCGCCGGGTGCTCGCCGCCTACGACAAGGCGCTGGCCGAAGGGTGTGGGCGCGGTCACCGTCGACGGCAAGATGATCGACGTGCCGGTCGTCGAGCGGGCCCGGCTGTTGGTCGAGCGCGAGGCCGCCATCGCCGCCCGCGAGGCGCGGGTGCAAGGTCTCGCAGGAGGCTGAAGCTGCGTAATTTCCTCTTCGCTGGCCGGCGGCGCGCTCGCTGCGGCTCGCCCCGGCGGTATTGACGCTCACCATTGCCGCAGTTGCGGCCTCGGATATGATTTCCGAGCCGATGGCGGTGTTGCAGGGGCTCGACAAGATCACCGCGCGCGTCTCCGAAATCGAGGCGCCGGTCGGCAAGACGGTGACTTTTGGCGGCCTGGCGATCACGGTGCGCGACTGCGAGAAAAACCCGCCCGAGGACCAGCCGGAAAGCGCGGCGTTTCTGCAGATCGACGAAGTCCGCCCGGGCGAAGACAACATTCGGCGATTCAGCGGATGGATGTTTGCACAGAGCCCGGCGCTGTCGTCGCTCGAGAACCCGGTCTACGACGTGATCTTGCTCGACTGCAAGGGAGCCAAGCGGGTCCGCCGCCCGAATCTTCGGGCAGTGACACCGGAAAGGACGCACGGTAGGCGAGCGCCGCAGCCAGCAGCCGGCGGTAGCGGGCGCGGGAAATCTCGATCGCGCCGAACTGCGCCAGATGCGGGGTCAGGAACTGGGTGTCGAGCAAGCGGTAGCCGCCGAGCCGCAGCCGCGCGACCAGATGGACGAGGGCCACCTTGCTCGCATCGGTCTCGCGGCTGAACATGCTTTCGCCGAAAAAAGCCGCGCCGATCGAGACGCCGTACAGCCCACCCACCAGCGCGCCGCCGCGCCGGCATTCGACGCTGTGCGCCGCCCCGCGGGCGAACAGCGCCTGATAGAGCCGCACGATCTCGTCGTTGATCCAGGTGTTCGGGCGCTTCTCGCTCGCTTCGGCGCAGCCGCGGATGACCGCCTCGAAGGCGCCGTCGCAGCGGATCTCGAACCTGCCTTGCCGCAACAAGCGGCGCAGCCGGCGCGAGACGTGAAAAGCATCGAGCGGAAGGATGCCGCGATGGTGCGGATCGACCCAGAACAGCTCGGGGTCGTCGGCCGATTCAGCCATCGGAAAGACGCCGGCGGCATAGGCGGCGAGCAGGATCTCGGGCGTCAGCCGGATCACGACGCGGCCCGGTTCATGGTGCTCGCCCGAGGAAGCGCTCGAGCCAGTGGATGTCATAGTCGCCGTTGATGAAATCGGCGGCGTTGACCAGGCGCTGATGCAGCGGGATCGTCGTCTCGATGCCGCCGATCACATATTCCTCGAGCGCCCGGCGCAGCCGCATCAGGCATTCGTTGCGGGTCTTGCCATGGATGATCAGCTTGGAGATCAAGCTGTCGTAATAGGGCGGCACCTCGTACCCCTGGTAGAGCGCGCTGTCGACGCGCACGCCAAGCCCGCCCGGGGCGTGATAATCGGTGACTCGGCCAGGCGATGGACGAAAGGTCTCAGGGTTTTCGGCGTTGATGCGGCACTCGATCGCATGACCGGAGAGGCGGATTTCAGCCTGACGGTAGCCGAGCGGGGCGCCGTCGGCGATGCGCAGCTGCTCGCGCACGATGTCGATGCCGCTGACCATCTCGCTGATCGGATGCTCGACCTGCAGCCGGGTATTCATCTCGATAAAGAAGAATTCGCCGTCCTGATACAGGAATTCGAGGGTGCCGACGCTGCGATAGCCGATGTTGCGCAGCGCGGCGACGGCGAGCGCGCCGAGCCGGTCGCGCTCGTCGGGGTTGAGCGCCGGGGACGGGGTTTCCTCGAGCACCTTCTGATGCGTGCGCTGCAAAGAGCAGTCGCGCTCGCCGAGGTGAACGACGCCGCCCTGGCCATCGCCGAGAATTTGGATCTCGATGTGCCGCGGCCGATCGAGCCAGCGTTCGAGATAGACCTCGCCCCGACCAAAAAACAACACTGCCTCGTACTGCGCCGCCGGCAGCATACGCACTAGTTCGGCGCGGTCGCGGGCGATTTTCATGCCGCGACCGCCGCCGCCCGCCGCTGCTTTGATCAGCACCGGATAGCCGATCGCGTCGGCGGCGTCCGTGGCCGCGGCCGGATCGCGCACGGCGCCCGTGGAGCCCGGCACTGTCGGGATGCCGAGCCGCGCCGCCGCCGTCTTTGCCGCCACCTTGTCGCCCATCAGCCGGATGTGTTCGGGCGCGGGGCCGATGAAGGTGAACCCGTGCTCTTCAACGGCTGCAGCGAAATCGGCATCCTCGGCGAGAAATCCGAGCCCGGGATGGATCGCGTCGGCGCCGGTGATCTCCGCTGCGGAAAGGATCGCGGCCACGTTCATATAGCTGTCGCGCGCCGCCGGCGGTCCGATGCAAACGCTCTCGTCGGCAAGCCGCACATTCATTGCTCGCGCGTCGGCGGTTGAGTGCACGGCAACCGTCTTGATCCCCATCTCGCGGCAGGCGCGGTGGATCCTCAGCGCGATCTCGCCGCGATTGGCGATCAGCACCTTCTCGAACATCGCCCCAGAATGATTACTCGATCAGCATCAGCACCGCGCCATATTCGACCGGTTGCGCGTCGGCGACGATGATTTGCGCGATTCGACCCGCCCGAGGCGCACGAATTTCGTTCATGACCTTCATCGCTTCGATGATCAGCAGGGGCTGACCGGCGGCAACGGTTTCGCCGAGCCGAACAAATGTCGGGTGCTCCGGGCTGCGGCGCCAGATAGGCGGTGCCAACCATCGGCGCGGTCACCGCACCGGGGTGACCGGCCAGGCGGCTCGCGTCGTCGCTCGGCGCGGCAACCCCGGACGCCATGATCGAACCTGGGGAGGTCACCGCCCCGGCGGGAGCGCGGGCAACGCGAATTCGGCGATCGCCGACCGCGTATTCGATCTCGGTCAGGCCGGTTTCGCTCAGCAGGTGAGCGAGCGTGCGGATCAGGTCAGGGTCGGGCGACAGCGGCGGGCTGCGGCCGCCAAACCTCACCGAGCGGCCTCGCCCGGTTCGTCCTCGATCAGACTCGGCGATCGCTTCGAGCGCCAATTCATATCCCTGCGCGCCCAAGCCGCAGATCACGCCGCGCGCCGCGAGGCTCACATAGGAATGGTGGCGGAAGCGCTCGCGGCGAAAGATGTTGGACAGATGCACCTCGATCACCGGCAAACCGGCGGCCGAGAGCGCATCGAGCACGGCTACCGAGGTATGGGTCAGCGCGCCGGCGTTCAGAACGATGCCGTCGGCCGATTCCCGCGCCTCCTGGATCCAGTCGACCAGCTGGCCTTCGTGATTGGTCTGGCGAAAATCGATTTGCAGGTCGAGCGCGGCCGCGCGCGCGAGGCAGCGCGCTTCGATATCGGCCAAGGTATCATGGCCGTACACCGACGGCTCGCGAACCCCGAGCAGGTTCAGATTGGGGCCGTTGAGCACGAAGACGGTAGGCACGCGTCCTCCCCTAGCGAACGGCCAGTTATAGCACGCGCGGAGAGGTCAGCAAGAACGCGGCCTAAGCCCGGAGCCGGGTATCGGCCTGCCGGTAGGGCGGTGCAACCGCCTGCAAACAAGAAGCGGCCGGGCGGAGCAGTCGCCCCACCCAGCCGATAGCCAGTGCTACTGACGCGGCGCCGTATTCGAGCTGGCGCCCGAGCCCAACTGGCCGCCATGAACCGGCGAGGTCGTCGACCCGGCGCCCGTGTCCGGGTTTTCCAGCTGGTAGGCCTGAGCCTGCTGCAGTTGTTCTTTCGTCATGTCCAAGGTCAGGCGGTTGTTATCAGCCTTGATGTCGCTGAAGTGGACCGCGACGTCCTTTCCGCCCATTCCGAGAAAGGCACCGACATCGACGACCACTGCCGCCACCCGGCCGTCGCGGTCGAGAATCACGTCCTGGACTTTGCCGATGTCGCGGTTCTGAACGTCGTAGACACTACTACCGATCATCTTGCTGGCGCGCACCTGATCGGGCTGAATAATGCCGGTGGAACTGACCATGGCGACGGTAGTGTCGTGCCCTGCGGATTGTGCATAGGCAAGCGGCGCGGTAGCCATGAACAGAGCCGCGACCGCGGCGGTCATATTGCGCTTATACACGTTTAATCCTCCAATAGTGAGATGCGCTCATTTCCGAAGAACGCATGTGATGAGCAACGTATGAAGTCTAACTTGGTTCCCGTTTCAGAATCAGATCACGTGAAACAAGTATAGAAGGATCAAGACGGGGATCGGAATCCCCAGCATCCACAGCAGAATGCCTCTGCCCATGTCACGAACTCCTATCAATTTCATCAGAAAAGCAGCGGAAGGACGACGATCAGAAGCACAACACCGAAGGCTGTCCGATGGCTAATACCCCCAGATACGCTGATGGCCATACCGGAAGGCGCCGATCAGCAGCAACATGAGGGCGATGAAAAGGCCTGATCCGCCCCTGCTTTTTGCCAGTGACCTGATCCTATTTTTTGCCGGCGACCTCGCGGACCGCGTCCTTCACGTGGCCGACCGCGCTTTGAACGCGCCCCTCATCCTTTTCTCTTTTGCCTTCAGCCGCCGTCTTGGCGTCGCCCAGCGCCTTGCCCACCTTCTCCTTGACGGTTCCGGTGACCTTCTTCACGCCCCCCACAATACGATCCTTGTCCATAGCGGTTTCCTCTGATGACAACTCGCATTGCCAACAGACGGCTTGCCTGCGCAGTTCCGGTAACAAAAATACGATGATGTCGCCCGAGGCTCGGTCCGGAGTGTTTTCGCCGACGCGCCGTTTACAGCTGGATGACATCGGGTCACCCGAAGCAAACTGTGGGAACGGTTATGGATGAAAATCGGATCAGCGATCAGGTGAGCGGCGTTGCGAACGATGTGAAGAGCGGCGTCACAGCGGCAGTGGGCACGCTCAGCGACTTGGCAGGACAGGCCCGGTCGGCTGCCGTCGAGACGGTCAATACAATCCAGGAGGCAGCAATTGAGACTGGCAAGCAAGTCTGCGACGCCGCAGCGAAGACTTATCGGCAAGGCGCGCGGGCCGGCGAGTATGTGAGCCGGAACACTGCCGAACAACCATTGCTAGCGCTGCTGATTGCCGGTGCGGTCGGGTACGGCATCGCCTATATGATTCATCGGCGCTGACCGGCGAGGACGCCGGCGGCGTTCGCAGCGAAAAGGACTTGATGGCCGACCGCCCGCCGCCGCCCATTGAGGCAGAGCCGGCAGATTTCGGCGCACCCGGCCTGTCGGGGACACTGACTGTCCTGGTGTCGGGCGTGGTCGTCGCGGTGCTTTATTTTGCCCGCGAGATCCTCGTCCCGTTCGCCTTGGCGGTACTGCTGAGCTTTTTGCTGGCGCCAGCGGTCCGCTGGCTACGGGGGATCAGGGCTGGCCGGGTCGCTGCGGTCGCCATCACCGCGCTCGTCGCCTTTGTCGCGATCTTCGGCTTGGCCGCCGTCCTTACCCAGGAAGTGTCCTCGCTGGGGCCGAAGCTACCGGACTATCGGTACAACATCGAGGCGAAGATACGCACCATGCCGCACGTCGCCGGCGGCGGCGCGATCAAGCGGTTTTCGACGATGCTTCATCAGCTGCGCGCCGAGCTGACCCGTTCGGAAAACCAGCTCTCGCGGTCGGCAGGTGTTCCGCCGAACGCCGGTGCGGGCGGCGCGGAGGCGGCCAAGCCCCTGCCGGTCGAGATTCAGCAACCCGAACTGACGCCGCTAGAGATCGCCAAGAGCGTGGTCGGGCCATTGCTCGAACCGCTGGCGACGGCCGGGTTGGTCGTCGTTTTGGTCATCTTAATTCTGCTGAAGCGCGAGGATTTGCGCGACCGGCTGCTCCGACTCGCGGGGGTGGGCGACCTGCACCGGACGACCGAAGCAATGGACGATGCGGCGCAGCGTGTCAGCCGGTATTTGCTGATGCAGCTCGCGGTCAATGCAGCGGCCGGTCTGCTGATTGGTTGCGGTTTGACGGTTATCGGAATCCCGAACCCGGCGCTGTGGGGCATTCTTGTTGTGCTGCTGCGCTTTATCCCGTTCCTCGGCATTGTCATCGCTGCCTGCTTCCCGCTGGCGCTGGCGATCGCCGTCGACCCGGGCTGGTGGTTGGTGGCATGGACCGCTCTTCTCTTCGTCGGGATCGAGCTGATTATCGCCAATCTGGTTGAACCCCATCTATATGGCGGCAGCACCGGCCTGTCCTCGACTGCCGTGATCGTCGCGGCGGTGTTTTGGACCTGGCTGTGGGGCCCGGTTGGATTGCTGCTGTCGACGCCGCTGACGGCCTGCGTGGTCGTGCTCGGCCGGCACGTGCCGCAGCTGCGCTTCCTCGACGTCCTGCTGGGCAACGAGCCGGCGCTCACCCCCGAGGAAACGTTCTATCAGCGCATGCTCGCCAACGACCCTGAAGAGGCAACCGAGCAGGCCGAAGAATTCGCCAAGGAGGCATCGCTCGCCGAGTTTTTCGATACCGTGGCGATCCCGGTGCTGATGCGGGCGCAGGCCGACAGCGACCGTGGCGTGTTGTCGGCCGAGCGGCGGGCGAGGCTGAAGGAGGGGTTTTCGAGAATGCTCGATAATTTGCTCGAGGATTCTCTTCCGGAGGCCGAATCCGGGGCGGAACAGAAGGGGATGGGGGTGGAGGGCGGATCGGTCGTCTGCATCGCGGGCCGCAACGAGTTGGACGAGACCGCAGCCCTATTGCTCGCCCATCTGCTGCATCTGCGAGGCTGTGCCGCCCAAGTGTTTTCGGCCGACGCGCTTACGGACGGCAGTGCTTTATTCGCCCTTAAAGACGCCACTGTCGTCTGCCTGTCGCTGCTCAGCACCAGCGCCCCGGCCCGTGCCCGCCATCTCGTGCGGCGGGTGCGACGGCGGGCGCCGCGGGCGCGGCTCATCCTCGGGTTTTGGGCGCTTCAGCCGGAGCAATTGTCGATCGCCGACGCCGCAGCCGACGCTGTGTCGACCTCGCTCAGCGATGCAGTCACCGACATCGAGGCCAACGCCTTCGCGCCAAGGTCGCCTCAATCGACTCTCGATTCGGCGGCTTGCTGAGGTCGAACCCGCGATACACCGGAGCCGAGAGCGCTGGGCGCTCATAATATCCCGACGACGGCGCCGCTCATGCAGGTGGCGAGCGTGCCGGAGAGGATCGAGCGCAGGCCCAAGGCGACAATCTCGGCCCGCCGCTCGGGGACCATCGCCCCCATTCCCCCGATCAGGATGCCGAGGCTGCCGAAATTGGCGAAGCCGCACAGCGCGTAGGTCACAATCAGACGTGAGCGCGCGCTCAGCGCATCGGGCGGCAGATGAGCGAGGTCGACATAGGCGATGAACTCGTTAAGCACGGTTTTGGTGCCCATCAACGCCGCCGCGGTGGCGGTCTCCGGGCCGGGAATGCCGATCAGCCACATGATCGGACGGAAGGCATAGGCGAACAGGCGCTGCAAGGTCACCGGTGCGCCAGCGAGATCCGGCAACAGCCCGAGCGCGGCGTTGACGAGGCTGACCATCGCGATGGTCACGACGAGCATGGCGGCGATGTTGAGCAGGAACACGATGCCGTCGCGCGTCCCCTTGGCGATCGCGTCCATCGCGCTGACCGGCGGATCATCAATGACAAGCTGCGCCGAGGCCGACGGGTCGGGGCGGAACGGCACCATCAGCGCCGCGACCGCGAGTGCGGCAGGGGTGCTGATCACCGCGGCGATCAGAATATTGCCGAGCGCGTTGGGAATGACGGAGCCGACTAGCGTGGCGTAGAGCACCATGACCGTGCCGGCGATCCCGGCCATGCCGCAGCTCATCAGCGCAAACAACTCGCCGCGCGCGAGCCGCATCAAGTACGGACGAATCAGCAGCGGCGCCTCGATATGGCCGACGAAGATGTGCACTGCGGCGCCGAGGCCGAGCGGGCCGCCGACCCCGATCGCGCGCCGCAGCATCCAGGCAAACGCCTGCACGACGCGCTGCAGGACGCCCCAGTAGAACAGCAGGGTGGCGAGCGCGCTGATGACCAGCACCAGCGGGAGCGCGCGGAAGGCGAAGATGAAGCTGCCGCCGGGCCGCGTCTCGGCAAACGGCAATTGGCCACCGCCCAGATACCCGAAAACAAAGCCGGTGCCGGCCTCGGTGGCGCTCTGCAACCCCTCGACGGCCCGGTTCAGCAACAAAAACGCCGTCCGGGCCGGCGGGAGTCTCAGAAACACCAGAGCGAGGGTGAATTGCAGCAGCACCCCCACGGCGACGACGCGCCACGGCACGCGCGCGCGGTCCTCGCTCAGCCCCCAGGCGAGCAGTAGGATGACGGCAATGCCGAGAAGCCCGCGCATCCCCCAATTAGACAACACATTCGGGTGGTTTGGCGGGCGATTTGCGCATCCTCGCCAACGACCAGGGTCGCGCCGTGATCCGGTTTGACCAACGCGAGGTTCCGGATTTCTCCGATCTACCAGACGCGATGGCGGTTCGAGCCGCTGCGGCAAAGAAGGAACGGGGCGGCGAGGGGCGCTCGCGGTGAGGAGCTGCTCAATTATGCGATGATTTCCCGACCTGGAACGCTAGGATCATCGGGGAAGCGCCAGGAGAAGAATGAATGGGGAAGAGGATTGCCGTCGTAGGCATGGGTGCGGTGGGCGGCGATACCGGCGTCTCGACCGCAAGGTTTCGTTGCTCAAGGGTTCCCCAGTGCGGCGGCGTGAGGTCCTCGCGCTGCTCGGATGGGCCGGACACGCATTGCCCGCAGTCAAGGTTTGGGAGGTCTCCTCCAAAACCGCACTCCTGGCGGTCGTAACGGCGCGTCCGCCAGATTCAATGTGGCGTTATATCCGCGCTTTTGATGAAGGGATGCTTCAGGCCGGTTATGTAACGGGCCGAGACTACGAGATTACACTGCGGTCTACCGGAAGCGACGCGACCCGTGCACCGGCGCTCTTGGCTGAATTGATCGGGCTCAAACCGCGGGCAATCTTGACTACTGACACACCGCTCACTTTGGCGGCAAAGGGAGCCACTAAAGAAATTCCGATAATCGGCGTGTTAATGGCCGATCCGGTTGGTTTCGGATTGGCGCAGAGCATCGCTCACCCCGGCGGCAATGTGACCGGATTACTTTCGGGCGTGGACAGGCTCGTGGCGAAGCAGCTCGAACTCCTGCTGCAAACGGTCCCGGGCAAAACGCGAATCGGAATCCTGGCCAACGTGAACAACCCCGGCAACACCATTGCGGTGCGCCTGGTTCCAAAGGACCCAGCCGCCCGGTCGCTGAAGTTTGTTCCTGTTCAGATAGGTCAGCTTTCCGAAATCGAGCCCGCGTTTCGAAGCTTTGTCGAGAAACAGATCGAGGCAATATTGGTGCTGCAAGACGCGCTGTTTAACGCAAACGCGCGACAGATTGCGGCACTAGCGCTCGCGGCGCGGCTCCCGACGGTGACCGGGTTCCGAGAATCGGCTGAGGCCGGCGGGCTTATAAGCTATGGGCTCGACTTGATTTATCAATGGCGGCGCGCCGCGGCGTTGGCGGCGAAAATCATCAACGGCGCCAACCCGGCCGATTTGCCGGTTGAAATGCAGCCCAGATTGGAACTGGTCATCAATCTCAAGACGGCCAAGGCGCTGGGAATTACCGTTCCGGCCTCCGTCTTGGCGTTTGCAAACGACGTGATCGAGTGACGAAACCCTTGGCCGCTGGTTGTCTAGCGCCCGGATGGCCGCCGATTGGAGGAAAAACCGATGAGAGTTGGCCTGTTTTATCAGATCCAGGTTCCCAAGCCCTGGACCCCGTCCAGTGAATCGCAACGCATCCACGAAGCCTTGGAGCAAATTCCCTTTGCCGAAGAGCAGGGCTTTGCCAGCGTGTGGTTCTCGGAACATCACTTCCGCCCGGTGTGGTCGCACAACAGCGCTCCGGACCTAACCCTTGCGGCGGTAAGCCAGCGCACCAGCCGTATCCGCCTCGGGGTCGGCGTGGTGCTAGCCCCGATTCACCACCCGCTGCACGTGGCGGCGCGCATGGCCACCCTCGATATTTTGAGCCATGGGCGAGTCGATGTGGGCCTGGGCCGGACCGGCTATCCCTACCAGCTCACTCCGTATGGGTCGGATTTGCGGGACACGCGCGGCATGTGGCAGGAGTTTGCCGATGTACTGCCGCGCATCTGGACCCAAGAGGAGATCTCGTACGACGGAGAATACTACCAGATCCCGCGCCGGGAGGTCCTGCCGAAGCCGGTTCAACGCCCACACCCGCCGCTGTGGTCGGCATGCGGCAGCGACGAGACGGCGCGGTTGACGGGCAGCCTGGGGATGGGCGGGCTGTTCGGCAGCGAAGGCGGATCGGACCGCGTCGGACAGCTGATGGCGCTTTATCAGGACGCGCTGCACACCGCGGCCCCAGGCAACGGGGCTAGGCCCGCCGCGCGGACCGCGCTGATGACGGCGGGCTACTGCCACGAGGATCCGCAAGTCGTCGCCGAGCGCGGCACCGAACTCGTCGGCTGGTACCTCGAGCAGCAGCGCGAGCGCGCCCGCCTGGTGTGGCGCGACTATGATCCGTCGACCGTGCCGCCGGATTACCAGGGCTACTACGCGCGCGACCAGCGCCTCGCCAGCGGACCGCATCCAGGGGAACCCACTCCCCAGCAGGTGCGTGAGCAAGGCACGAAATTTTGCGTCGGCAGGCCGGCGGACTGCATCCGGTTTCTCGAAATGTACGAAGCGCTCGGTATCGAGGAAGTGTTTTTATTGTGCGCGATCGGGCCGGCGCAGCACCAGGAGGTGCTCAACACCATTCGCCTCTTTGGTGAGCAGATAATTCCGCACTTCCAGGTTAAAGAGCCACGTCCGGCCCTGGCGCGGGCGTCAGCATAATCTACCCGTCGCCGCTCACTCAGACTGTCGGCCTGATGTTCTGGTTCATGCGGAATAGGTTGGTCGGGTCGTATTTGTTCTTTAGGGCAACCAGCCGATCGTAGTTGCCGCTGTAGGCAGCCCTGATCCGCGTGGCCTCCTCGGCGTCGAGATGGTTGACATACACTTCACCGGTCGCGAACGGCTCAACTGCGGTCCAATACTCTCGGGTCCACTGGATATGACCGGCGGTCTCGGCAGGATCATTCCATTGCGAGATCACGTCGTAATCCCACTGATCGTGGCGCAGCCCGAAAGCGGTCTCGTTCCGATCGACCCGGGTCGCAGCACCATGCATGTGGAAATACAGCACCATCGACATCGGCGAGCGCATCTTCGCCGCGCGCGCGATCATGATGTCCAAGAGCTCGTCGCCCAGTTCGTTCAAGAAGCTCGATTTCCAGTAGCGCTGCACCCCGCCATAGGGCACCGCGGCGTCGAACAAGGTGTTCAGCTCGACATAGGAGGTCGGGGCGATCGTATCGGCCAGGGGCGTCCCGAATTTTCGTAGCGGGGCGATCAGCCGCTCGCCTGCCGCCAAATCCCCGATATAGGCAGCGATAATGACGACCACCGGCGCGCCGTCGGGCGAGGTCATCAGCGCCGCGGCGGCGAGCATCTCGTCGGGACAGCCGCGCGCGAAATCGCGGTAGAAGCGCAACACCTTTTTGGCCTCGGCCATCGGGTGGATGACCATTCCGGCGAGCACCGGCCCGACCGGGTGAAGCTGATACTCGAACGAGGTGACGACGCCGAAATTGCCGCCGCCGCCGCGCAGGCCCCAGAACAGATCCGGATGCTGATCGGCGCTGGCCGTCAGTAACTTCCCGTCAGCGGTGACGAGGTCGGCCGACAGCAGGTTGTCGCAGCTGAGACCGTGCTTGCCCATCAGCCAGCCGAGCCCGCCGCCCAAGGTCAGCCCAGCGATGCCGGTCGTCGAGACCACGCCCGCCGGTGCTCGCCAGGCCGAAGGCTTGGGTTTCGCGGTTGTATTCGCCCCAGGTCAGGCCCGCCTCGGCCCGTGCCGTAAGTTTGACCGGGTCGACCCGCACGCTTTTCATCGGCGACAGGTCGATCATCAGGCCGCCCTCGCAGACGGCGTTGCCGGTGATGTTGTGGCCGCCGCCTTTGACCGAGACCAGAAGACCGTGGTCGCGGGCAAAACGCACCGAAGCGATGACATCGGCGGGTCCGGCGCAGCGCGCGATCAACGCCGGCCGCCGGTCGATCATGCCGTTCCAGACTTTGCGCGCCTCGTCATAGCCGCCATCGCCGGGGTGCAGCAGCCGCCCGCGCAGGCCTTCGCGCAAATTTCTGCACCGCCGCTTCTTCGAGGATCGCATCGGTGCCGTCGGTGGTGATGACGCGTAGGTCTGTCATGGTCTTGTTCTCCCTGTCGGTTAATTTGTAGCGCCGGCCGAGGGCGGCGAAGCCGGGCGTTCGAGACTACATCAACCGCCGGCGTGTTTTAAGCGGGAGTAAGCCACGTCGGCTACGACACTGCCGCCGGGTCCAATATCTCGATCGCATAACGGCTGAAATCCGCCGCGTTGAAGGTAAGAATGCGGCCAACCCCGTGTACTGTCATCGCCGCGACGAGACGAGCGTCATAGACTTGGCTGCCGATCACCCCGTGGGTCATCACGAGGCGTTTCCATAGGGCATAGATTGCCGGCTCGTCGGGCAGCAGCGCAAACACCCGCTCGATCCGGTCGATTTCGACCGCCGCCGTCGCCGATGGCAGACCGAGGCCATTCCGCGCTACCGGCCGTGTCGCCACCGCCCAGAATTCGGCAATGTTTTGTGGCGTTACATGAACCGGCTCGCCGCTCTCGACCAGTCTGGCGGTGCCGTCCACCGCGTGGCGATGATGGTCGTGCAGCGGCTCGATCCGCCGCAGCAGCACATTGGTATCGACAAGAACGCTCACAGCCCGCGCGGCGGGTCGTACAGCGCGTCCCGGCTATCGTCGACCACCGAGTCAATCGCGGGCAGGTATGACGTATCGCGCCACAACGCCGCCCGCTCAGCCGGGGTCAGCGGCCGGTTCTTACCCTCATGTTCGCCGAGCCAAGCGCAGGCGAGCTCGACGAGTTTGGGGATCGGCGCCTTTTGCTGTTTCTTGCCTCGGGTATGGCCGAGCTCGTAATCGGCCAGCCGCGAGACGCTGATCCCGAGCCGGCGCGCGAGTTCGGCGCGGTCCCAGCCCATCCGGGCGCGAAAGGCGATCATCTCTTTCGGAGTCATGCCGCAAAATATCAGTCGTCCGGCGCCGCATGCAAGCGATCATTGCGCGTTTTGCCTTGCAGGAACTGCAACTATCGCAAATAGCGACAGATGGCAGCAGCTCAGCGCGCGGCCGGGGCCAGCGGGTCGAAGGGCCGTGGGTCAGCGGTTGCTTCCGCTTCGCTGAAGCCCATCGCCGCCAGAAACGCTGCGCGCACCTCGGCGGGCTGCCCGGTCTGGAAGATGTAGCCCTGAAGGCCGCGGCGGGCGAGCGGGTCGCTGCAGGATTCGGCGCGGGTGAAGCCGTCGATGAACGCCTCGCGCTCGGCGACCGGCAGTGCAATCGCGCGGTTGACCGCCGGGTCGCGGATCACCGCCTTCGGGTCCCGCCCGTCGTTGACCGCCTCGAGATCGTCGAGGAAGCGGCGGCGGATCATCACGATGCCGCGGTCGCTGGGCGCGAGGTATTCCTGCGAGCGGTCGGCGATCGCGGCCCTGCCCGACCCAGGTGACGAAATCCTGGTTCATCACATGGCTGGTGATCCAGCGCCCGGTCGCCGGATCGGCGATCGGCCCCTGCCAGGTCGGGATGCTGTTCTGCACATAGGGCTCGCGCTCCTTCGGCACGCGGCTGAAATGCCACATGACGCTGAGCGTGTTCTCGTCGTCGACCGGCACGCGGAACTCGACATGGTTGCCGGTGAACAGCCCGTTCGGCCACAGGCAGACGCGGCCGACGGTCCACAGCCGGTCCTTGTCGGTGGTATCGGTGCGGATGCGCTTGTACTGGAAGCCGTAATCGAACTCGCTGAAATCGACCTTGACGTGCTGCGCCGTGTAGGGGCCGTTGGCTTGCCGGCGAGGCGCACGCTCCAATTCGAATGCGTCCATTCGAAATGCACCGGGTCGATCGAGTTCTCCTGGCACTGGAACCAGTTGCACGGGATCTCGGCCATGACGATCTGGCGGAAGCCGTTCTTCCAGGAGAAGAATTCCCAATCCGGCACGAGCGGCGCCGGCTCCGGCCCGAGATAGGCCCAGAGCAGCCCGCCGCAGTTCCTCGACCGGATAGGCCTTGATGCGGATCTCGTCGCTTGAGCCGCGCGTCTCGGGATGCGCCATGTCCTCATAAGGCTGCGCGAGGCAGTTGCCCATCGGCGTCATAGAGCCAGCCGTGATAATTGCAGCGCAGCCCGCATTCCTCGACGTAGCCATAGCTGAGATCGGCGCGGCGATGCCGGCAATGCCGGTCGAGCAGGCCGTAGGTGCCGCCGAGATCCTTGTAGAGGACGAGATCCTCGCCCATCAGCCGCACCGGCTTTGTGCCGGGCTCGGCTCGACTCGCTGGCGCCGGCGATCGGCCACCAATAGCGGCGCAGCAGCTCGCCCATCGGCGTGCCGGCGCCGGTCTTGGTCAGGACATCCCAGCGGCTGCCCGGCTCGGGGTTGGTATGCTGCGACATCGACCGCTCCCTCAGACCGCCTTCGCGGATTGCTGCTCTATCGCCCCAGACAGGCGGCCGTAGACCCGGCGCGCATTGCCTTCGAAGATTTTCGCCTTGTCCGCCGCCGACAATGGCAGCTGGTCGACATAGCGTTTGGTGTCGTCGTAGTGGTGACCGGTTTCGGGATCGATGCCGCGAACAGCGCCAATCATTTCCGAGGCAAACAGGATGTTGTCGACCGGAATGACCTTCGCCAGCAATTCTTGGCCGGGCAGGTGATAGACGCAGGTGTCGAAGAAGACGTTCTTTAACATCAGGTCGGACAGCAGCCCGAGCTTGGCGTCCTGCGCCAGTCCACGGTAGCGCCCCCAGTGATAAGGCACGGCACCGCCGCCATGTGGAATGATGAACTTGATGGCCGGGAAATCCTTGAACACCGATGATGTCATCAGCTGGTTGAAGCCGGCGGTGTCGCCGTTGAGATAGTGTGCGCCGGTCGTGTGATGGGTCGGGTTGCACGACGCGCTGACGTGGATCATCGCGGGAATGTCGTACTCGACCATCTTCTCGTAGACCGGATACCAGTAATGGTCGCCGAGCGGCGGGTCCTGCCAGTGCCCGCCGGATGGATCGGGGTTCAGATTGACGCCGACAAACCCGTATTCATTGACGCAGCGGTCGATCTCGGCGAGGCAGTTCTGCGGCGAGACGCGCGCGCTCTGCGGCAGCATCCCCACGCCGATAAAGTTCTTCGGGAACAGCGAGCAGACGCGGTGGATCAGCTCGTTGCAGGCGCTGGCCCAGGCTTCGCTGGTGGTTGCATCGCCGAGATGATGGCCCATGCCGGCGGCGCGCGGCGAGAAGATCGTCAAATCGGTGCCGCGCTCGCGCTGCACCTTGAGCTGGCCACCCTCGATCGACTGGCGGATCTCGTCGTCGCTGATCGTCGGGCGCTGCGGCGCTGGTTTACCGGCGGTGTGTGCCGCGATCTGCTCGGTGCGCCATCCCTCGTGCTGACGCGGGGCGGTGGTGTAGTGGCCGTGGCAATCAATGATCATGGCAACTGGCCTCCTGCGTTTGTCCGATCATGGTAGCGGGCTCGGGCCCGATCAGAAAGCGCACCATCGCCGCGGTCTGGTCCGGGCGGCCAAGGTCGCCGCGACGGATCAGTCTCGCCGACCCAGCAGTCCGCTGGGGTGTTTATCGGGAAGCGGGCCGACGGAGCGACCCGGACTTTGGGCGTGAGTTCGTGTTCCGCGACGATTAACCGATTACCGCCAGCAGGGCGTGTGAATTGGCGACGGCGCCGAAGACGCCGCCTTGCATCTTGATCATTTTGATTGCGGCCTCGTGGTTGGAGCGGTCGGTGGCGCCGCAGCAATCTTCGAGCAGCAGGCATTCGAAGCCGCGGTCGTTAGCCTCGCGCATCGTCGTGTGCACGCAGACATCGGTGGTGATCCCGGTCAGCACCAGATTGGCGACGCCTTGCAGACGCAACAGCAATTCGAAGTCGGTGGCAAAAAAGCTTCCTTTGCCGGGCTTGTCGATGATTGATTCGCCGTCTAAAGGAGCGAGTTCGGGGATGATTTCCCAGCCCGGCTCGCCGCGCACCAGAATTCGGCCGCACGGGCCGGGATCGCCGATGCCGGCGCCGATCCGGCGCGAGCGCCAGCGCTTGTTAGCCGGCAGATCGGCGAGGTCGGGCCGGTGGCCTTCGCGGGTGTGGAAGATGTGATAGCCGTTGTGGCGCATCACCGCCAGCACCGCCGCGATCGGCCCGATTGGCGCGCGGGTCAGTGACAGATCATAGCCCATGCGGTCGACATAGCCGCCGATGCCGCAGAAATCGGTTTGCATGTCGATGATGACGAGAGCGGTGTTGGCCGGCCGCAAATCGCCGTCATAAGGCCACGGGTAAGGATCGGCTGCGACATAATGCGGGTTCATTGCGGCGCCTCTGTTGCCGAAAACGGTAGCTGCGGGCAAGTTTTACCCACAGGTCACGCATTCAAACAGCATGCCAGACAGGACCGAGGGATGCCCGTCTCTTCTGCCATTTCTACTGCGGCCGGGCTCGAAATCGCCACGCTTGCGCCGCCGCCTTTGTGGAAGGGACTGTCACGGCGGCACAACTTCTCGGCCAGGTACTGGACCGGATCGCACGATGGGACGATCCGGCGTTGTGGATCGCTCGCGTCGACGAGCGGGCGGTCAGAGAGCGGGCTGAAGCGCTCGACGCCTACGCCAGGTCCGAGCCGGAGCAGACCGCAAAGCTGCCGCTCTTCGGCATCCCGTTCGCCGTAAAGGACAATATCGATGTCGCCGGTATGCCGACCACGGCCGCCTGCCCCGCTTTTGCCTACACGCCCGCCCGATCTGCCGCGGTCGTTGAGCGGCTGGTGGCCGCTGGCGCGGTGCTGGTCGGAAAGACCAATCTCGACCAGTTCGCGACCGGCCTCGTCGGTACGCGCTCACCCTTTGGCATGCCGCGCAACCCGTTCGACGCGCGCTATATTCCGGGCGGATCGAGCTCGGGGTCGGCGGTCGCGGTGGCGGCGGGCCTCGTCAGTTTTGCGCTCGGCACCGACACGGCGGGATCGGGCCGCGTCCCCGCCGCGTTTAACAACCTCGTCGGGCTCAAGCCCACGCGCGGGCTGTTGAGCACACACGGCGTCGTTCCCGCCTGCCGCTCGCTCGACTGCGTATCGGTCTTTGCGCTGACCGCGGCGGACGCAGCCGCCGTATTCGAGGTCGCCGCGGGCTTCGATCCGGACGATCCGCTGAGCCGGCCGAGGCCGGCCGAAGCGCGGGAAACGTTTGGGCCGTGCTTTCGCTTTGGCGTACCGGCCGCGCGCGATCTCGAATTTTTCGGCGATCATCAGGCCGAGGCGTTATTCGAGACAGCGATCGCAACGATGGAAAAGTCCGGCGGCAGCGCGGCCGAGATCCGCTTTGCACCGTTCCGCGACGCCGGAGCGCTACTTTACGACGGCCCGTGGGTAGCCGAGCGGCTCGCATGCGACCGAACAGCTGCTGAACGGAAAATCCCGAGGCAGCTATTGCCGGTCACGCGCGCGATCATCGAACGCGGCCGGTCCTACAGCGCGCTCGACGCCTTTCGCGCGCAGTACCAATTGGCGGCGCTGCGCCGTGAAGCCGAGCGCGAACTGGCGACTGTCGATTGCCTGCTGCTGCCGACCACCGGCACGATCTACGAGATCGCGGCAGTTGCCGCCGACCCGGTGTCGCTCAACAGCAATCTCGGCCTCTACACGAATTTCGCGAATTTGCTCGACCTATCGGCCGTGGCGCTCCCCGCCGGCTTCCGCAGCAACGGTTTGCCCTTCGGGATTTCGCTTGCTGGCGCCGGCCTTTGCCGAGCGCCCGCTGCTCGACCTCGCAACCCGTTTCAGTCACTCGGCGGCAGCGCGGCCGCGATAGAGGCGGCCGAGCTCGGCGCCGAGATAGCCGGCGAGGGTGTCCATCGCCGAACGGCCGGCGCGGGCTTCGGCGTCCGGGTTGTAGTTGGTGTTGGTGTTGACGTCATAGGTATAGACCGCGCCAAAGGCGTCGGTGATGAACTCGATGCCGGCGACGCCGATGTCGTTGCGGGCAAGAAACTCCTCGAAACGGTGCTTCAGCGCGGCGTCGATGTCTTCGACGATCGTGAATTTGGCGCGCGGTTGTTCTCCGGCGGGGCAGAAAGCATCGCCGACGGCGCAGACATCGGCCGGGCACAGCTCGAAGCCGTCGCTGGTATCGACCTCGACCGCGTACATGAACCGGCCGCCGACGAACTCGGCGCGAGTGATCAGCGCTGCCGGGGAGGGGATGTATTGCTGCAAGAGATGCAGGCCGTCGACCGGCGGCTGGTAATCCGGGCTGTCGAGGTGGTCGCCGAGCGCTCCCGCGCTGAGGAACAGCCGCACGCCGAGCCCCTTGCCGCCGCGGTTCGGCTTGAGGATGAACGGGCCGTCGCCGAAATGTTGCCGCGCCGCCTCGACGAGCAGCTCCTGGCCGGCAACGAGCACAGTCCGCGGCGTGCGAACGCCGGAGTTTTCGAGGGCAGCGTATTGGCGCGCCTTGCTGATCTCGAGGTCGAGCGCGCGGCTGCCGTTGACGGTGCGGCGCCCGTGGCGTTCGAGCCAAGCCAGCACCGAGGCGGTCAATTCGGCTGCGTAGCGATGGTCCCGGGTGTGCGACGAAGCACTCATTCGGTTGTAGAAGATGCCCTCTGGCGGCGGCTGCGACAGATCGAAGACGCCGCGATCGAGGAACCAATCGCGCCACAGCAGCCGCTGTCGATCGAGCGCGCCCGCCAACGGCTCAAGCCAGGCGGCATTTTCGTGAATTATGTGGATGTGGGTCATCGCTGCCTCATAGCGCAGCCACCTTAAATCCACGATACCCACAGGTCAAATATCGATTATATTACGGAACTAGACCGCTAAATAGCCAGTTCCCCGGACCTTCTCTGCCCATGCTCGACGCCTAGGCTCCTGCCGCACTGCACGGATTTTAGGCAGTCCCTATCGAAAATAGATCCGGCCGGCTGCGGCGTCAGTCTTCGGCGATCGCATGCTCATCCGATAAGATTACTTCCGGGTAATCCTGCCGGCTGAGCACAAAACATACGCCAGCGACGATAAGATAGCCGATTGCCACCGGCGTCGAATTACCGATGCCAAGCGACGTGCCGTGGATGAAGCCGAAAAATGACAATACCGCGCCAGCGGCGGCGAAGAGTGCCGCCCACTCGAACTTATGGTCGATGATAAAGGCGGCGATGGCCCCAAGGATCAATCCGGCCAGTACCGCGCCCCCGCCCAACAGGGTCATCCCGTGATAGACGACGCCGACTGCGGCGAGCTTGGCCATGCCCAACTGTTCGGCGGACGTGCCGGCTGCGCCGAGAGCGCCGTCGATCAGGGTTTGGGCCCAGGCGGCGATGTTCGGCAGGATTGCGAGGATGATCGCCGGTGCGTGCCGTGCCGGTGTCGCCTGGAATGCCTGGGCGCCGATGACGAGACCAATATAGAGCAGGATGGGCAGGATCGCGACCAGCGGAATGACCGCCAGCAGCATTGCCGTCAACCCGAGGACGCACACCACACCGATGACAACGCCGGTTGCCAACGAATATCCGATGCGGCCGCCGACGGTCTTCCATCCCGGGTGGCCGATATAGACGGCCGGCGGAAACGGGCTGCCGAGCAACGCACCGACGATCGCACCGGTACCGTCGGCCAGCAAAATCTGGCGCAGACTGTAATCGTCGCCGGCAGCGGCGGCGCTCTCAACGTTGTTCATGCCTTCGGTGAAGTTGTAGATGCCGAGGGGTACGGCGGTCACCAGCAACGGTCCGATAGCGCCGAGGGCTTTGGCAAAGTCGGTTGACGGGTACGGTAGATGCAAGCCGAACTGGCCGATGGCGCCCACTACGTCTGCTGGCTGCATCAGCTCGTCGAGATGCGCCAGCTTGGCCAGCCAGGCGAGCACGGTCCCGACCACCACGGCGACCAGGCCACCGGGCAGGCCGTAGGGCAGGCGAACGCCGGCCATCCAACTGACCAGAACGATCGTCAGCGAGAGCATGAACAGCCAAGGGTCTTCCCAACCGAGAAATGCCGGGCGCATCGAAATGAAGGCGATGGAGATTCCGGCGAGTGTGCCCAGCATCGCCGCACGCGGCGTGTATTTCCGCACGGTGGGCCCAACGAACGCGCCGATGAGCACGATGGTGCCGATAACCAGGCACCACACCAAGCCGGACCGCCAAGCCAGCAACGGATCATGCGTCTTCAGATAGATCGGCAGCATGATCAGGAAGACGACGATGAACATATGCGGCACGCTCGGCCCATATGGCATCGCCGTAACATCGTCTCGCCCCTCGCTTTTGGCGAGCCGCCAGGCAAGATAGGCGTAGTAGAGATTGCCAAGCGGCAATGCGATGCCGAGGGCTGGCAGGATGCGGCCATAGACGATGTCGGTCGGCAGGTTGACGACGTGCAAACACAGCCCGGTGAGCACGATCACATTCAGCACGACGTTTGTGAACAGCCCGAAGAAACCGTTCCAGTCACCGGGAACCCACCAGCGCGGCGCCTCGGCTGAAGTTTTCATCGCCTCCTCCTCAAGCGCCGGAGGCGGAGAGTGCGGCGATGACCGCCTCGGATGACGCGACCCAGCCGAATATGCCGCCTTGGGCCTTGATCATGCGCAGCCCCATTTCCTGAAACTCCGGGAAGTACGAGCCGACACAATCCTCGACGACGACGCATTCGTAGCCGCGGTCGTTGGCCTCGCGCACGGTGGTGTTGACGCAGACCTCGGTAGTGACCCCGCAGACGATCAGTTGGGCGATTCCGCGGTTCTTTAGCATTGCATCGAGGTCAGTGGCGTGAAAGGCGCCCTTTCCGGGCTTGTCGACCACTGGTTCGCCCGCCAGCGGGTAGAGCTCGGGGATGATGTCGTGCCCGGGTTCGCCACGCACCAGAATCCGGCCCATCGGACCCGGGTCGCCGATGCCGGCCGCCAGCCGGCCGCGCGCCTTTTTGGCGGGTGGCAGGTCGGCAAGGTCAGGACGATGGCCTTCGCGGGTGTGGATCACCGTCAATCCGGCGGCGCGTGCAGCCTGCAACAGACGGCGGGTTGGCGCGATGGCCCGACGCAGCAATGAAACATCGTTGCCAAGCACGGAACCAAAGCCGCCCGGCTCGAGGAAGTCTCGCTGCATGTCGATAATCACCAGGCTGGCCCGCGCCGGATCGAGATCGAAGTGATAAGGCTCTGCCTCGATTATCGCCATGGTTGCACATCCTCCCGATACCGGAGAGGGTGCAAGGCATGTGCCAGACGGAAATCTTTGGGGGACGAGAGGGCGGGCGCCTCCCCTTTAACAGCCGATTGGTCTTTTTATCGCCTGTTATGCGATCACAGGTCGTGCCAGATTTTGGGCAAATGCGTCAGACCAAGCCGTACCTACTTGGCACTGTCTCAAAATGGAAAGCTCGCTTGGTAGCCGCATAAGGTGACGCCAGAGAAATTCCCGTATCGAGCTAAGGACTAACGGCGGCCGAACAGGCGTTCGATATCGGCGAGGTCGAGGGCGACATAGGTCGGGCGGCCGTGATTGCACTGGCCGCTGTTCGGCGTCACCTCCATCTGGCGCAGCAGCGCATCCATCTCCGCCGGCGACAAATGGCGCCCGGCGCGCACGCTGGTGTGACAGGCCAACGTGCCGCACACGGTCTCGACCCGCTCCTTCAGGGACAGCGCGTCGCCCCATTCGGCGAGTTCGTCGGCAAGATCGCGCACCAGGCCGGCGACATCGAGACCAGGCAACAAGGCCGGGACCTCGCGCACGACGACCGCACCCGGCCCGAACGGCTCGAGCACCAGTCCGAATTCGGCGAGTTCCGGGCGCGCGCGGCGAGGCGCGCGGCGACCGCTTCGTCGAGCTCGACGATCTCGGGCAACAGCAGGGTCTGGCGCGCCACCCCGTGGCGGGCGAGATCCTGCTTTGATGCGCTCATGGACGAGGCGCTCATGCGCCGCGTGCTGGTCGACCAGCACGATCCCGGTCGCGGTCTCGGCGAGGATGTAGGTGCCGTGCAATTGCGCCCGCGCCGCGCCGAGCGGCGCCTCCTCGCGGCCAGGACCAGGCGCCGGCGCCGCAGCATCGGCATCGGCCGCGAGAAAGGCGTTGGCGCTCTCGGCGAGCGCAAGGGTGGGTGGGGTTGGCGGAAACGCGAAACGCGGCGGGCTCGCCGGCGCGCCGCCGCCCGGATATGCGCCCGCCGGGCGGAAGGCGCCGAGCGCGGTCGCGGCGACCGTCGTCGAGGCGCGGTGCCCGCCATCGGCGAGCGCGTGTCTGAGCGCGCCGACGATCAATCCACGCACCAGGGCGGCATCGCGAAACCGCACCTCGGCCTTGGCCGGATGGACGTTGACATCGATCTCGTCCTCCGGCCCGTCGAGAAACAACGCCACGATCGGGTGGCGGTCGCGCGCCAAGACGTCCTGATAGGCGCCGCGCACCGCGCCGACCAGGAGCTTGTCGCGCACCGGCCGGCCGTTGACGGTCAGGTACTGGTCGCGCGGCAATGCCCGGTTCAAAGTCGGCAGGCCGGCCAGCCCGGACAGGCGAAAGCCGCCGCGCTCGGCCTCGATCGCCAGCGAATTTTCGGCAAAGTCACGGCCGAGCAATGCCGCCAGCCGGCTCCGCCGGTCGGCGGTTGCGGGCAGCCGCAGCAGGACGCGCTGATCCTCGGCGGTCACCGAAAAGGCGATTTGCGGATAGGCCATGGCCAGCCGGCGCACCATGTCGACCGCGAGCTCGCGCTCGGTGCGCGGCGTCTTCATGAATTTGAGCCGCGCCGGCGTGGCAAAAAACAGATCGCGGACCTCGACCCGGGTTCCCGGCGCCGCTGCCGCCGGCGCCGGCGGGGTCTTCAGGCCGGCCTCGACGGTGATCGCCCAGGCGTTTGCGGCCTCCGCCGGGCGCGACACGATGCGCATGCGGCTGACCGCACCGATCGACGGCAAGGCTTCGCCGCGAAAGCCCAGGGCCGAGATGTGGAGGAGATCATCGTCCGGCAATTTCGAGGTGCAATGGCGCTCGACCGCCAAGCCGAGTTCGTCGGCGGTCATGCCGGCGCCGTCATCGGCGACCGCGATCAGGCCCTGCCCGCCGTCGTGGAGCGTCACCGTGATCTGCCGCGCGGCGGCATCGATCGCATTCTCGACCAGTTCCTTGACCGCCGCCGCCGGACGTTCGACGACCTCGCCGGCGGCGATGCGATTAACCAGGACCGGGGGCAGCAGGCGGATCGTCATCAGCTGAATTTACATCATCGGGCCGCAGCGGCGCGAAGCATGTTTCGCTGATCGGGTTCGCGCGGGCCGCAGTCGCCCCGCAGATCTTCGGCCGCAGCCGTCACCAAATCATTACGCCAAATCGGTGGTCGGCTCGCTTGACGTCGCAGCGACATCCCGATGGGATGGCGGGTGGATCAAATCCGCGACCGGAAGGTTCGCATCCCCAGGGGACTTGCATGGGCGGACGCAAGATCGACATTTACAATCACGTCATGCCGCGCGCCGTCGCCGACCATATGCGCGAATTGGCGCCCGGCAAGGGCGACATGGTCAAGCGGGTGACCAGCATCCCGATGCTCCACGACATCGAGGCCCGCATCCGGATGATGGAAGAATGGCCGGGCTATCAGCAGGTGCTGACCCTGTCGAACCCGCCGCTCGAAACGATCGCCGGCCCCGGCGACTCGCCGGCGCTCGCCCGCCTAGCCAATGACGAGTTGCACAGGATCTGCGCGGCCCGCCCGGACAAGTTTCCCGCCTGGGTGGCGTCCCTGCCGCTCAACAATGTCGAAGCCTCGCTCGCAGAAATCGACCGCGCCGTCGCCGCGGGCGCCCGTGGCATCCAGATCTTTACCAATGTCGACGGCCGGCCGCTCGACGATCTCGAATTCTTCCCGATCTTCGAGCACGCCACGACCCGGCATCATCTCGCGATTTGGATGCATCCGGCGCGCGACGCGCGGTTTGCCGATTATCGCGGCGAACAGAAATCGAAATACGAAATCTGGCAGGTTCTCGGCTGGCCCTACGAGACCAGTGTGGCGATGGCGCGCATCGTGTTTTCCGGCATGTTCGACCGGCTGCCCGAGCTGCGCCTCGTCACCCACCATCTGGGGGCGATGATCCCCTATTTCGAAGGTCGCGTCGGACCGCTGTGGGATCAGCTCGGCAGCCGCACCTCGGATGAGGATTATACCCCGATCCTGGCCGCGATGACGGCGAAAGGGTCGGCGCCCGATCGATTATTTCCGCCTGTTTTACAACGACACGGCGGTCGGCGGCGCGGGTTCGGCGATCCGCTGCGGCCTCGATTTTTTCGGCGCCGATCGCGTGCTGTTCGCCACCGACTGCCCGTTCGACCCCGAAGGCGGTCCGATGTTCATCCGCGACACCATCGCTGCGATCGACGGCCTCGCCCTCGGCGAGGAGGAGCGGCGCGAAACTCTACTTTGGCAACGCTCTGAGCCTGCTGAAAATGGCGGGAGAATAGGAGTTGGGACGCCCGGCTATTGCGCGGCGCTCGCGGTCTTTTGCCGCATCAGGTCGAGCAAGTTCCTGGACCTGGCCGCCATGGCGCTGGATGACCGAGGCGAATTCGGAGCGTTGGGTCACCGCCATGCTGACCCCCTCGACGATGACGTCGCTGATCTTGTAGGCGCCGTCGTCGTTGACCAGCCGCCAATCGATCTTGAGCGGTTGCGGCGCCCCCGGCGTGATCACGTCGGTCGAGACGATGACCGCATCCGCGTCGGGCCGGCTGCCGCTGATCTTGAACTGCTCGCCGCCGAAATCGGAGAGCCGCGCGGTATAGACAAAGACGACATAGTCCTCGAACAGCTTGAGGAACTCTTTCTGCTCCTCCGGGCTGGCGGTGCGCCAATAGCGGCCGAGAACAAATCGCGCGATGCCGGGGCAGTCAAAATCGTTATGGAACAATTCACGAAACTGAGCCTGTCTTTGGGCGATCGGGGTCTTGTTATTGAGCAGCTCGAGCGCGTGGTTCCACAATCCGTTCATAAACGCGGTCGCCTGCGCGCCGGAATCACCGGGCGGCGGCGCCGCCATCGCCGGGCTCGCCGCAAGCGCCAGCGCCAGCAGCAGCAAGAACAGCATCAGGCGGCGAGTCAACAATGTGCCGATCCCCCGCCCATCGCGTCGCAGAACCGGTGTCCGCCAGCTGGATAAAGCCATGGTCATCGTCCCCTTCGGCCTTGGCTCGCTTCCCACTCCCCTCTAATACCGCGGCAGCATCCGGCCTGACAACATCGTCGCCGCGCCATCGCGACCGTCTAGCGCAGTTCCGGAAGAAGCGGTGACGCCTTTGGCTGCGTGACACATCGGCTGCCGGGCTAGCGACTCAGTTCTTGACCTGCTGCCAGGCCTGTTCCGCGGCGGGCGGAAGCTTGTCCATGTGCTTTAGAAAGAGAGCGAGGGTCCAGATCTGTTGGTCGGTGAGGGAATCCTTCCACGAGGGCATGCCGGTCCAGCGAATGCCGTGGGTGATTTTCCAAAAGGAGACACCTTCGGGATCGTCCTCTACCCCGTCGGTCGCCAGTTGCGGAGGCTGCGGATAGAGGCCCTTCGCGACCGGCGAAGCCGATGCGTCCCCCTTCGCCGTGCCGTGGCAGATCGCGCAATGCCGGCCATAGAGTTCGATGCCGGCAACCAGGTTCTCATCCGTCATCGCGACCGGATTGGGGCCCTTGGGCGCCTCGCGATCCAGGGTCGCGTGCAAAGAGGTCTGCGCCGCCCAGGTTTCCAGTTTACCGGGCTGGGCATCGGCGTTGGCCGGAATGAGGCCGCTCCGCAGGACGATGTAGCCGCCGACCAGAGCGACGGCGACTGCCACCGCGAACCCCGCCACGAACCATTTCAACATCGCGATCCCCCTCTCGCACTCCCGATGCGGCGCCCCCGCAGATCGCTTCCGAGGAAGCTGGCATTTTTTGCCAGATCGCGCGACAACAATTGGCGGCGGGCAGTTGCTCGCCTACATCAAGACGGCGTCCGGTGACTGCGGCCGGATCCTGAAAAAAGGGTGCCAAATGTGGCGGTTCATGCGTGACAAGCTGGTCGTTCCGCAGCCCGAAGATTGCCTGCCGGGCCGCGCCGAGCCGATCAAGATCCCCGAGCGGCATTTCGTCAACGGCCATCCGCTGGCCGGTCCCTATCCCGCCGGTTTTGAGAAGGCGGTGTTCGGGCTCGGCTGCTTCTGGGGCGCCGAACGGGTGTTCTGGCAAGCCCCGGGAGTGTGGGTCACTGCGGTCGGCTATGCCGGCGGCTCGACCCCGAACCCGACCTATGAGGAGGTGTGCAGCGGCCGCACCGGCCATACCGAGGCGGTGCTCGTCGTCTACGACCCGGCCATCACCAGCTACGACGCGCTGTTGAAGCTGTTTTGGGAGAGCCACGACCCGACCCAGGGCATGCGCCAGGGAAACGATGTCGGGACCCAGTACCGCTCGGCGATCTACACCTATTCCCCCGAGCAGCGCCGAGCCGCCGAGGCGTCGCGCGAGGCCTATCAGGGGCCGCTCGAGACCGCCCGCTACGGCGCGATCTCGACCGAGATCGCCGACGCCCCGCCGTTTTATTTCGCCGAGGACTATCACCAGCAATATCTCGCCAAAAACCCGCACGGGTATTGTGGGCTCGGCGGCACCGGCGTGTCCTGCCCGATCCCGGCAAAGACCGCCGCCTAGCCGACGATCTCGGCCTTCATTCCCGCCAGAAGGGCTCGGCCCGGTTCAGCCGGCGCAGGCGACGGCGCACTTTGCGCTCGCTTCGGGCGAGGGCGCGCTCGTGCCAGGCCAGCAGCTGCGCCGCGGCGTCGACGACGGGTTCCGCGGGCTCGGCCTGGCGGCTCAGCTGGATGACCAGGCCGTAGGCGACACGCAAGTCATTGGCGTGACCGAGATCCTCCTGTACGCGCTTTAGCCGATTGGTATAGCGCCGCAGGTCATCCGGATCGTAGAGGCTTCCTAACAACTCGACGGTGTAGCGCAGTTTCTTGACGGCGATGCGCAGCCGGTGCCGCTCGCTGGCGCTCAGCCGGGCGAACCGCCGGCCGCGCTTGCGTACCGCGTGCCGCCGCCGTTCGAGAATCCCGGCCGCGCTCGCGCCGATCGGCGACGCCAGCAGCCCCGATGTGGCCAACGCCTGCGGCGACGCGCCAGCCGCGACCCTCGAACCAGCGCAGCAGGCGCAGCGCCGACCGGGTATGCCGCGGCGACAGAATTTCTCTATCGACCCGGACATAGGCTTCCGCACGCGCCCGCTCGGCGGCTGCCGCGAGCGCATCCCAGCCGGGCTCGGCGGCGTGCTCGACGCGTAACGGGCACAGCAGCTCGCCGGCGAACACATCGAGGTTGCGCGCCGACCCGAGCGGAGCAGCGAGCTCCGCCAGCTCGTCGGCAATCGCCCGGCGCTCGTCCTCGGGAAGCAGCTTTTTGACAGCGGAGAGCAGCGAGCGCAGGCGCCGCCCGGCGACCCGCATTTGATGGACACCCTCGGGCTGCCCAGCCAGAGCGGCGGGTTCGTTGCGCAGCATATGGGTCGAGGCACGAGCGGCCAACGCGCCGCATCGCTTCCTCGACAACCATGCGGGGATCGAGGGAAAGGGGCTCGTCGTGCACCGCCGGCGGCGCCTCGTCTCCCGCGACGAGCCGGTATCCGCGCTCCGATTTGCTGCGGGTTTCGATCCGTACCGGCGCCGTTTCGAGCAGTCTCAAAGCGAGATCGAATAGCGCCGCCGGGTCGCCGTATTCGAGTTCGAGCTCGATCTCGCTGATCGGCTCGCTGCGGCCATTGTCGATCGCGCGGATCTCGCCGGTGTCGATCGCCGCCTCGATCCGCGTCCCCGGGCACGGCTCGATCACGACGGTTTCGCGGACGACCTCGGTGACAAACAGGGGATGCAGATCGCCGGCGACCCCCTCAGGCAGCAGCGACCCGCTGTGCGGCGCCTGCGGGTCGGGCCGGTTCTCGGCGACGGTGTCCTGCCATTCGCCGCGGGTCAGCAGATTCGCCCCGTCGAAATCGCCCGTTTTGAAGGTCTGCACAAAGCGACCTTCCTCATCGCGGACGCGCAAGATCGATCCCGCCTGCTTCAAGGCGAGGTCAGGCGTGTCGAAATAGGTGGCGACGAGGGTGCGCCGAACCGTGACCACGCCGGGCGCCATCGCCACCAGCGCGCGGTTCAGCGCCGCCAGGTCGGCGGCCGCGGCGGCGAGCTTCAATTCGATTTCGATCGAGATAAGCGGCCTCCCCGCCTCGGATCGCGACATTGCGTGCAAACGCCGGGCCGCGCTGATCGCTTACCCGGGCTCAAGCGTGAGCATCCGGCGTTCGGAAATCTTGCCTAAAAATCGCCCAGACGTCGAATTCTCTGCTAAGCCTGACGCAAAGCGACTGCCGGTGCAATGAACCGGCCGAAGTCGGCTTGCCGCGGCGCGTTCGCCGCTCGCAAGCGGCCAGGGGTGGGAAACGGGTCGGAGGGCGGGATGGGTACGGTGCGGTGGCCGCGGGCGCGGCGGGTTCTACCCGGCGCCCCGGCGGGAGGGTATGCGGCGAGAACGGCGATCGCGCGCCCGGCCCCCCGCGCCTGGCTGATCGGCGAGCCCGATTTCTGGCGGCTGTGGCTGGTCGGCCTGGTGGTCTTTGCGGTGCGCTGGCTCGAAATGCTGGCGGTCGCGGTGTTCGCTTACCAACGCACCGGCTCGCCCTTTATCGTGGCCGCGCTGACCATGCTGCGGATGCTGCCGATGGCGCTGTTTGGCGCGGTAATCGGCGCCGTGGCGGAACGGATCGAACGGCGCACCGTCGCTGATCCTCGTCGTCGTGTCGTTGGGGCTGACCTCGCTGACCCTGGCGTTGCTCGCCTTTGCCGGCGAGCTCGCTGTCTGGCAGCTCGCGGTCGGAAGCTTTTTGAACGGCATCGCCTGGACCACCGACAATCCGGTGCGGCGCACGATGATCGGCGAGGTCGTCGGACCCGAGCGGATGAGTGCGGCGATGTCGATCGATGTTGGCTCCAACAACGCGAGCCAGATCTTCGGCCCGACCGTCGGCGGCGTTCTGCTGGCGACATTCGGCATCGGTGGCGCCTTCACCGTCAGCGTCCTGTGCTATCTGGTCGCGGTCGCGGCGGCTTTGCGCGTGCGCCATCGAAACATGGCCGGGCCGACCGGCGCACAGAGCACGCTTGCGCGGATGATCGAGGGTTTGGTGCTGGTTCGGCGCGACCGCCGTCTGATCGCGGTCCTGACGATCACCGTGATCTACAACATGTTCGCCTGGCCGGCTTCCAGCATGGTCCCGGTGATCGGCCACGACAATCTGCGGCTCGGCGCCGTCGGCATCGGCGTGCTCGCCAGCATGGGTGGGGTCGGCGCCTTTTGCGGCGCGATCGCGATCGCGCTGTTGGCCAGGCCGCCATTGTTCTCCCGCATCTATCTCGGCGGCGTCGTGGCCTATCTGTTGCTGGTGCCGGTCTTTGCCCTGGTACCGTATGCGGCCGCGGTTGGCAGCGTGCTGCTGCTGACCGGCTTGGCCAATGCCTGCTTCAGCATCATGCAGGCGACCCTCGTCTATCTGTCGGCCCCGGCCGAGATGCGCAGCCGCATCTACGGCGTGCTGTCGGTGTGCATCGGGATCGGCATGTTCGGCTTTATCCTGATCGGCCTGCTCGCCGGCCTGATCGGGGCGCCATGGGCGACCGCGGCGACCGCCGGCGAGGGCATCCTCGCCCTGTTGCTGACCCGGCGCTGGTGGCGTCCGCTCGCCGCGCCAGGCTGACCATGTCCCCCGCTTGCGCCATCGGCGTGGGTGGGTTGAGCGGAAATCTTCTCTGCGACCGTCGCGGGCGATGTATTCTTGGCTCACGGCGGCGGCCGGCGGTGGCGAAATGCTACCGGCAACGGGAGAAAAAAATGGCGACAGTCGAATTGGATTTGGCACCCGCCGAGACGCGCGACATCGATTATGTGGAGCGCGCCCGCGACCTCGCGCCATTGCTCGAAGACGCCGCGGACGAGATCGAAGAGCGCCGCCAGCTGCCCGAACGAGTGGTCGAGGCGCTGGTCGAGGGCGGCTTTTTCCGCCTGCTGCTGCCGCGCTCCTTGGGCGGGGCCGAGCTTCACCCACTGACCTATGTCCAGGTGCTCGAGGAAATCGGCAAGGCCGAACCCAGCACTGCCTGGTCCTTAGGCCAGAATTCGGGATGCTCGATGACCGCGCCCTATCTCGACCCGGCGGTGGCGCGCGAGGTCTTCGGGCCGCCGCGCGGCATCCTCGCCTGGGGGCCGGAATTACCTGGCGCCGGGCGGGGCGTCGCGGTCGAAGGCGGGTTTCGCGTCACCGGGCGCTGGGGGTTCGCCACCGGTAGTCGCCATGCCACCTGGCTCGGCGCGCACGTGCCGATCTTCGAGCCCGACGGCACCCCGCGCATGAACCCGAACGGCCGTCCGTTCGTGCGCACCGTGCTGTTCCCCAAGACCAGCGCCAAGATCATCGACAACTGGCAGGTCATCGGCCTCAGGGGCACCGGCAGCGACAGCTACGCGGTGGAGGATCTCTTCGTGCCTCAGAAATACACCGCTTCACGCGACAACCAAGCCGAGCGGCGCGAGCCCGGCCTGCTCTACAAATTCACCAGCGGCATGGTCTATGCGATGGGGTTTTCGAATGTGTCCTTGGGCATCGCCCGCGGCGCGCTCGAGGCGTTCATCGTTCTGGCGCGCGACAAAATCCCGCGCGGCGCCCGCAACCCATTGCGCCAGAACAACGTGATCCAGGCACAGGTTGCGCAATGCGAGGCTCGGCTGCGCTCCTGTCGAGCGTTTATCCACGCGACGCTGCGCGAAATGTGGGACGCGGCCGAGCGCACCGGCGACTTCCTGCCCGAGCAGCACGCCAGGCTGCGCCTTGCCTCGACCTGGGCGATCCAGCAATCGCGCGACGTCGTGGCCGCGGTCTACAGCGCCGCCGGGGCGACCGCGATCTTCAACGAGAACCCGTTCGAGCGCCGGCTCAGGGACATGCACGCCGGCAGCCAGCAAGGCCAGGGCCGCCCGGTCCATTTCGAAACCGTCGGCCAGATCCTGCTCGGTCTCCCTCCCGAAGGGCGCATGTTCCGGTAGCGAGAACCTTAGCCGCCTAGCGCCCCGGGCGCTCGGCGGGCCGGGGGGTGAAGCACTTCGGGCGTCCGCAGCGCCGGGTGGTGCGGGCGGCTTGGTCGATGTAATCTCGGCGCTATGCTTCGGCTCAGCGTCAACCTCAACAAGATCGCGCTGCTGCGCAACTCGCGCCGCACCGGGGTGCCGGATGTGGTGCGCTTTGGCCGGATCGCGCACGATGCCGGCGCCGACGGGCTGACGATGCATCCGCGCCCGGACGAACGCCATATTCGCCGCGACGACGTCTTCGCGATCGCCGAGCTGATGCGGCCGTGGCGGCCGGGTTTCGAGCTCAACATCGAAGGCTACCCCGATCGACGCCTTCTCGATCTCGTCGCTCGGATCAAGCCCGAGCAATGCACGCTGGTGCCGGACCCGCCAGACGCCTTGACCTCGGAGGAAGGCTGGAAGCTGGACGCGGCGCAGCACCGCCTCGTCGATCTGGCGCTCGCCGAGTTGAAGCCGCTCGGCATCCGCGTGATCCTGTTCCTCGACCCCGACCCGGCCGCCGTTGCCCCGGTCCACAACACCGGCGCCGACGGCATCGAGATCTACACCGGCGGCTATGCCGCGGCGTTTCGCGCGGGGAGCCCGGACTGCGCTGCTGCGGGCCTGCGCCGCGACCGCGGAGCGCGCTGCGGCGCTCGGCTTGGTGGTCAATATCGGCCACGACCTCAACCTCGACAATCTGCCGCCTTTGGTTGCCGCGTTGCCGGCGGTGGCCGAGGCCTCGATCGGGCACGAGCTTACCGCCGACGCGCTGGTCATGGGCTTTGCCGATGCGGTGCGGGCCTACCGTGCTGCGCTGAACCGCGCCACTGCAACCTGACAATCATTCCACCGAACACCGCACAAGTTGCGTGTCGCAGTATGATATAAGTCCCGACGGAGGATGGCCGCCGGGAAGCGAGTAGACATGGGTGACCCGCCGGCCGACGAGGATGCCTGCCGCGATGAGATATGTCAGACGGGTGCTGCAGCCGGGCGAAACGGTGGTTTATGAGACGCAGCTGCACTGGCTGATCTATCTGCGGGCGATCATGGCGCTGATCGTTTGCCTCATTCTCGCCGGATCGGCGCTATCCGTCGCGAGCGACCAGAGGCAATATTTGAGCCTTGCTCTGTGGATCGGAGCGGCGATATTCGCCCTGTTCACGCTGTCGACCGGACTAGGTGCGTTCGTTCGCCGCGCGACGACCGAACTCGCGATCACCGATCATCGGGTCATCTACAAGACCGGGTTGCTGTCGCGCCATACTCTCGAGATGAACATTTCCAAGGTCGAGAGCGTCGACGTCAACCAGACAATTCTGGGTCGCATTCTCGGCTATGGCACAATCATTGTCCGCGGCACCGGCGGCAGTCTCGAGCCGATGCGGAAGATCGCCGACCCGCTGACCTTCCGTAGCCACATCACGGCCGCCGATCAAGCTCACGCGTAGCGGTATTGGCCACGGTGGCGAGCCGCCCCGCGAGCGGCTCAAAACCGGTCCGATCGGCACGCCGACATGGGTACGGATCACCCGGTCGCGCGCCGATAAAGGATCTGGCTTGCGGGGCGCTTCTCCCGTAAGCTCACGACCGAGTTCAAAGCAGGAACCCCGCCCCGAACGATCGCTCGAAATGCGCGATCGGGGCTTGTCACGAGGAGTTGGTCCTGGTGCCGTGCCGCCGCTCGACCTTAATTCGCCGCGCTGTCGTTGTCGCGGCCGCCGCCTTCCTGTTTGCCGCGCCGGCAGCCGTTGTGACCGCGCCGGCCACGGCTCACCCGGCGCCCGACGGCTTCGCCGATCTGGCCGCCAGGCTGTTGCCCTCGGTGGTCAACATCTCGACGACGCAGACGTTGAAAACCGCCGGCGGGGGCGACCAGGATGCGCCCGACATGCCGCAGTTTCCACCGGGCTCGCCGTTCGAAAAGTTCTTTCACGACTTCCTCGATCACGGGGTGCCCAAGGGCGAGCGTCCCGACCTCGAACCGCGCAAGGCGACATCGCTCGGCTCCGGCTTCGTCATCGATCCGGCGGGCTACATCGTCACCAACAACCACGTCATCGCCGATGCCGATCAGATCACCGTCATCTTGCACGACAACACCAATTTGAAGGCAACGGTCGTCGGCCGCGACACAAAAACTGACCTCGCCCTATTGAAGGTCAAAACTGACAAGCCGCTGCCGGCGACGGTCTGGGGCAACAGCGACGCCGCGCGGGTCGGCGACTGGGTGCTGGCGATTGGCAATCCGTTCGGGCTCGGCGGCAGCGTCACCGCGGGCATACTGTCGGCACGCCAGCGCGATATCAATTCCGGCCCGTATGACGATTTTCTGCAAACCGATGCGCCAATCAATCGTGGCAACTCCGGCGGCCCGATGTTCGACATGGATGGCCGCGTCATCGGCATCAACACGGCGATTTATTCGCCCTCCGGCGGCTCGATCGGGATCGGGTTCGCCATCCCTTCGGCACTAGCCAAGCTCGTCGTCGCCGAGCTTAAGGACGAGGCCGACCATACTGTGCATCGCGGCTGGCTCGGCGTTCGTATCCAGGCGGTGACCGACGAGATCGCCGAAAGCCTCGGGCTCGTCAAGGCACGCGGCGCGCTGGTCGCCAGCCTCAGCGACAAGGGACCGGCGCAGGCCGCCGGAATCCAACCGGGCGACGTGATCTTGAAGTTTGACGGTAAGGACGTCGAGGACATGCGGCAGCTACCGCGGCTCGTCGCCGAGACGCCCGTAAACAAGGCGGTTGCCGTCGTCCTGTGGCGAAAGCGCGCCGAAACCACGGTTCAGGTCAAGATCGCCAAGCTTGATGAGAGCGATCAGCAGGTGGCCAGCGCGCAGGATGCGCCCAAGAAAACAGCCCGGACCGAGACCGGCCTCGTCAAGACGTTGGGCTTGACCCTCTCCGGGATCACCCCCGACCTCAAGGACAAGTTTTCTCTGGGCGACGACGCCAAAGGCGTCGTCGTCGTCGATGTTGCCAAGGACAGTTCGGCCGCCGACAGAGGGGTGCACCCCGGCGACCTCATTATGGAGGCCGCGCAGGAGGAAGTGAAAAACCCGCAGGACCTCACCAGCAAGATCGACGAGGCCAAAAAATCCGGGCGCAAATCGATCCTGTTGCTGGTCGAGCGGCAGGGCGATCTACACTTTGTCGCGCTTCGTCTCGACCAGAGTTGAGAGGAATGGCGGCTCAGGCAGCGAACTCCGACTTTCGATATCCTTGGGCGTAGAGGAGACCGGTCAGATCGGCATAGTCGAGACGCCAGCGCGCGGCGGCAGCGACCGCGGGTTTGGCGCGAAAGGCGATCCCGATGCCGGCAGCGGTCAACATCGGCAGATCGTTGGCGCCGTCGCCGACGGCAATGGTCTGTGCGAGCCGGATGCCGCGCTGAGCGGCGATCGCCAGCAATGTCTCCCGCTTGGTCTCGCCGGTTACGATCGGCGGCAGCACTTTCCCGGTAACCTTGCAGCCGACGACCTCCAGCCGATTGGCGACGATACAGTCGAAACCGAGTTCGGCCCCGACCCGGTCGGCGAAGACCGTGAACCCGCCGGTGACGAGCGCCGTCACCGAGCCATCGCGCCGCATCGTCGCGACCAGGGTGCGTGCTCCCGGCGTCAGGCGGATTCGCGCGGCGGCCTCTTCGACAATGCGCGCATCGATCCCGGCCAGCAGCGCGACGCGGGCCTCGAGTGCGGCGACAAAGTCGATCTCCCCGTTCATCGCCCGGCGGGTGATTTCGGCAACCTGCGGGCCGACGCCGAGGATCAGGGCCAGTTCGTCGAGCATTTCGTTTTCGATGACTGTCGATTCGAGATCGGCAACGAGCAGCCGCTTGCGCCGCCCGACGGCCGGTTGAACCAGGATGTCGACCGGGGTGCCGCGAACAACGCCGCGCGCGGCTCGGGCGATCGCCGCCGGGTCCGAGGCGTCGATAATGAAATCGCAGGCTTCGTCCGGTGCGAGCCAGACCGGTTCGGCCTCGATCGCCAGCGCCGCGGCGACCGAGGCGGCGGGGCCGGAAAGGCCGCGATCGGCAGCGCCGGCGATCAAGGTGAGGGCGATGCGCATGCCTGGTCGTCCTACGCCGAGAGGCGGCCAGGCGACAAGCGGCTTGCGGCCAATTCGGCGCTCGCGCCAGCCGCCATCGTCATCGCCGGTCCGACGGCAAGCGGCAAATCCGCGCTGGCACTAGAGTTGGCAGAGGCGTTTGCCGGGACCGTCATCAACGCCGACAGCCTGCAGTGCTATCGAGACTTGAAGATTTTGACCGCACGGCCCGATGCGGCGAATTGCGCCCGCGTACCGCACCGACTTTACGGTTTCCTCGATGCCGCAGAACGCGGCTCCGTCGGGAGCTGGCGTATGCACACCCTGGCCGAGATGAAGGGAGCGACGACCGCCGGCCGATTGCCCATCGTTGTCGGCGGAACCGGCCTTTACCTCCGCGCGCTGGCGCTTGGGTTAGCGCCCGTTCCCGACATACCTCAAGCGGTCCGGCAGAAGGCGCTAGCGCTCCACCGCGCGCTGGGCGGGGCGGCGTTTCGTGAGCAACTGGCGAGGCTCGATGCCGATTCCGCCCGTCGGCTTCACGCCTCAGATAGCCAACGCCTGGTGCGCGCCTATGAGGTGGTGTGCGCTACCGGGCTCCCCATCGGCGCGTGGCGCTGCCAGCGCCATGTACAGGCGGCCTACCGCTTTACAACGGTTCTGCTGATGCCGCCGCGCGACCGGCTCTACGCCGCCTGCGATGCACGCTTTGCCGCAATGATCGAGAGAGGTGCGCTCGCCGAGGCCGCGGCGCTCGCGGGTCGCGGCCTCGATCCCGGCCTGCCGGCAATGAAGGCCGTCGGGCTGCCCGAGCTGATACGCCATTTGCGCGGCGAGATCCCGCTTGCGGAAGCGGTCGCTGCCGCGCAGCGCGCGACGCGGCGCTATGCGAAGCGACAGATGACTTGGTTCCGCCATCAGATCGCGCCAGATCTGATCCTCGCTGAGCAATTTTCGCAAAGTTTGTTGCACCGCTCACGCCAGTTTATTGACGAGTTTCTGTTGACCGGCCGGGAATAGATGACTAGGTTGCCAGCCCCGCCTGAGGGCGAGCGCGCCTCGGCGGCCCACCCTGACGCGGGTTGTTTGTTTAAGAGGGAGCCGATCATGTCGGCCGAGCCGATCAGCGGAGCAGAAATCGTCATCAAGGCGCTCGTCGACCAGGGCGTCGATGTCGTTTTCGGCTATCCGGGCGGCGCGGTCCTGCCGATCTACGACGCGCTCTACAAGCAGAACGCGCTGCGCCACATCCTGGTGCGGCAGGAAGGCGGCGCGGTCCATGCCGCGGAGGGCTATGCCCGTTCGACCGGGCGGGTCGGCGTCGTGCTGGTGACGAGCGGTCCCGGCGCCACGAACGCGGTCACTGGCCTGACCGACGCGCTGATGGATTCGGTGCCTGTCGTGTGTTTGACCGGCCAGGTGCCGACCCACCTGATCGGCAACGACGCCTTTCAGGAGGCCGACACGACCGGCATTACCCGGCCCTGCACCAAACACAATTATCTCGTCAAGGATGTTCGCGAACTGGCGCGGATGCTGCACGAAGCCTTCTACGTCGCCAAAAGCGGTCGTCCCGGGCCGGTGGTCGTCGATTTACCCAAGGACATTCTTTTTGCGCTGGGCCCTTACAGCGGGCCGGAGGACGCACGCCACAAAAGCTACCGCCCGCAGCTGACGCCCGATCCGGCGCGGATCGAGCAAGCGGTCGAGATGATTGCCGCGGCTAAGCGGCCGCTCTTTTACGGCGGCGGCGGGTTGGTCAATTCCGGACCCGAGGCCTGCGCCCGCTTTACCGAACTGGTGCGGCTGACCGACGCGCCCTGCACCCTGACCCTGATGGGGCTCGGCGCGTTCCCGGCCGCCGATCCGCATTTTCTGGGCATGGTCGGCATGCACGGCACCTATGAAGCGAATTTGGCGATGCACGATTGCGATCTTATGGTCGCGGTCGGTTCGCGCTTCGACGACCGGGTGACCGGGCGACTCAACGCCTTCTCGCCGGGATCGAAAAAGATCCACATCGACATCGACCCGTCCTCGATCAACAAGAACGTGCGCGTCGATCTGCCGATCATCGGCGATGCCGGGCAGGCAATGTCGGCCTTGCTCGCAGCTTGGCATGCTGCGCCCGGCCGTGATGCCGGGGCCGACCGCGCCCGATGGTGGAGGACAATCGAGGGTTGGCGCGGCCGCGACTGCCTGCGCTACGACAAGAGCAGACGCGACCTGATCAAGCCGCAATATGCGCTCGAACGGCTTTACGCGCAGACCCGCGACCGCGACGTCTACATCACCACCGAGGTCGGCCAGCATCAGATGTGGGCGGCCCAATTCTTCAAGTTCGAAGAGCCTTACCACTGGATGACCTCGGGCGGGCTCGGCACAATGGGCTACGGCCTACCAGCGGCGATCGGAGTCCAGATCGCGCATCCTGAGGCGCTGGTCATCGACATTGCCGGCGAAGCGTCGATCCTGATGAACATCCAGGAGATGTCGACTGCCGCCCAGTATCGGCTGCCGGTTAAAGTATTCATTCTCAACAACCAATATATGGGCATGGTGCGCCAGTGGCAGGAATTGCTGCATGGCGGGCGCTATTCGGAGAGCTATACGGCAGCCCTTCCCGATTTCGTCAAATTGGCGGAGGCCTTTGGCGCGGTCGGACGGCGGGTCGAGGATCCCGCCGAGCTCGATGACGCGATCGCCTGGATGCTAAGGGCGCCAAGTGCGGTGATCCTCGATATTGCGGTCGACCAGGCGGAAAACTGCTTCCCGATGATCCCGTCGGGCGCCGCGCATAACGAGATGCTGCTCGGCCCCAAGGATGAGGCGGAAAAGCCGGTCTCCGAAGAGGGGATGGTGCTCGTCTGAGCACGCCGCCGTGGCTGAAATCGAACGCCATACGATTGCCGTGCTGGTCGACAACGAGCCGGGCATCCTCGCTCGGGTCGTCGGGCTGTTTTCCGGGCGCGGCTACAACATCGAAAGCCTGACGGTCGCCGAAGTCGATCGCAGCAACAACCTGTCGCGGATCACGATCGTGACCTTGGGGACGCGGATGATCATCGAGCAGATCAAGGCGCAATTGTCGCGGCTGGTGCCGGTTCACAAGGTCCACGACCTGACCGATGAGGGACCTTTCGTCGAGCGCGAGATGGCGCTGATCAAGGTCGCGGGCAAGGGCGAGTTGCGCATCGAGTTCGTTACGCCTCGCCGACATCTTTCGCGCCCGTGTCGTCGATTCGACGACCGACAGCTTTGTCTTCGAAATGACCGGCTCGGCCGAAAAGCTGAACGCTTTTATCACCTTGATGGAGCCGCTGGGGCTGGTTGAGATTTCGCGAACCGGCGCGGCTGCGATCTCGCGCGGGGCCGCGAGTTTTTGAGAGAAGCGCGGTGTAATGGACGCCATTCTGTTTAGTGCCAGGCAGGATATCGTGAACGTCGACGATGCGATAAGGCATCTCGCTGATCATAACGAACTGTATTGGGAAGTGCCGTTCCAGATTGCCGAAGAGAAGTTCTCGTTTCCAATGCTAGGGTTCATTCACATTACCGGTGGTCAGGTCGAGTACCGGGTCTCCATCGCTAATATCATCCCACACAATCCTGCGCATTACGAGGATCCTGCCCTAGCGGATCGGGTCAAACCAGCACCGTGGCGCTCAGAGTGGCAACAAAATGTCAATGAGGCTCGGTCACCTCGTTGGAAAAACACTCTCATTATTACAGAAATCGATCCATTTTCGTTCGAGACGACATCCCTCAAGAAATACGACGGAACGTCGGTTAAGATAGCACCACAAGGATACGTCCGTATTCTTCCGCCCAACCCTAAAGACGCTGCCTTTCTCGCACCGACGCCCCGGGTTCTTGTTCCCGAAAAACACCTCGAAGCAGTCGTGTTGCATAACCTTGAAAGCGTCGAACCAGGGCTCACTCTCATAGAAAAGCAATTGGCTACGCCCGCGGGGCGTCTCGATTTGCTATGTAGGGACTCAACCGGAAGCTATGTTGTCGTGGAATTAAAGAAATCACAGGGAACAGACCAGGTCGTCGGTCAAATTCTGAGATACATGGGTTGGCTCATAGAGAACAAAGGTACGGATAAGGTACGAGGGATTGTCATTGTCCAGCGAAAGGATCGACGGCTTTCATACGCGGCGAAAGCCGCTCCCAATATCCAAGTCAGGGAATTTGCGATCACCTTCTCGCCTGGATGAGGGATAGGAGTTGCAACGTTCACGTCGCGCATCGGGTACTTCGCGACGGTTTTCGCCGGATCAAGAGGGCAACAGGAGGGTGAGATGCGGGTGTATTACGACCGCGATGCGGATGTGAACCTGATCAAGTCGAAGAAGGTCGCGGTCATCGGCTATGGCAGCCAGGGCCACGCGCATGCCAACAACTTGCGCGACAGCGGCGTGAAGGATGTCGTCGTCGCCTTGCGTCCTGGCTCGGTTTCGGCGGCGAAGGCGGAGAACGCTGGCTTCAGGGTCATGACCAATTCCGAGGCCGCGAAATGGGCGGATATCGTCATGGTATTGGCGCCGGACGAATTGCAGGCGGCGCTCTATAACGGCGAATTGCGCTCCAACATGCGCGAAGGCACCGCACTCGCCGTCGCGCACGGGCTCAGCATCCATTTCCGCTTGATCGAGCCGCGCCCCGACATGGACGTGTTCATGATCGCACCCAAGGGGCCGGGTCATACAGTGCGTTCGGAATACCTGCGGGGGGCCGGGGTCCCCTGTTTGCTCGCGGTCGAGCAGAACCCCTCGGGCAACGCGGTCGAGATCGCGCTGTCCTACGGCTGCGCCATCGGCGGTGGTCGCGCCGGCGTCATCGAAACGACGTTTCGCGAGGAATGCGAGACCGACCTGTTTGGCGAGCAGTCGGTGCTCTGCGGCGGGCTGACCTCGCTGATCCTCGCCGGCTATGAGACCCTGGTCGAGGCCGGCTATGCGCCTGAGATGGCCTATTTTGAATGCTGCCACGAGGTCAAGCTGATCGTCGATCTGATCTATGAGGGCGGCATCGCCAATATGCGCTATTCGGTCTCGAACACCGCCGAGTATGGCGACTACTCGCGCGGGCCGCGGGTCATCGACGACCACGTGCGCGCGGAGATGAAGAAAATCCTCGCCGACATCCAATCCGGCCGCTTTGCGCGCGAATGGGTGCTCGAAAACACCGCCGGCCAGCCAAGCTTCAAGGCAATGCGCCGCCGCGCCGCCGAGCACGAGATCGAAAAGGTCGGCGAAAAATTGCGCGCGATGATGCCGTGGATCGCCGAAAACCGCCTCGTCGACAAGACCAGGAACTGAGCCTTTATTTGCACCGACAGGTTGGGGTTGCCCGCGGCCGGCTTGGCTGGGCTGGTGCCTTGCGCTTCCGGCCGCGCGTCAGTTTCGTATCAGGACCGCGCGGCGGCTCTGCGCTGCGGTCGCTTCATCGGGGAGTGGTGTCTTGTTCTCCCGGAGTGGCACGCGTTCTCGACCTTAATTCGGCCGGCGGCGATCCCCCGTGCCTCGAGCGCGTCGCGAACTTGGTTGGCACGTAATTCCGCGAGCACCTTCGGGCCCTCACGGGCGCCTTCGTCGTACGAGCAATAGGCCTCGACCGTTATCGTGACGTTCGGGTTATCCCGCAGATAGGCGGCCTGCTGCCTGATCGCCACGCCGGCGGATTGCGACAGAACGACTTTGTCTTTTCCGAAGAATATCGCGTCTCCAACGATCGGCGAGGTGGCGATGCTACCGGCCCGGGAGAAATTCTTAACAGCAGAAGGATAGCACCGAGCACCGCAGCCGACCCGCCGACAGCAGCGACAAGGCGAACGCCTCGTCGGGTCGGGACCGGATCGGGATTAGCGCAGAGAATCCGCTGATAAAGCAGGCGCGTCGAGCGGGATGCGAAAGACGTGCACCGGCCGGGCAATGTTTTTGACCCGCTGCGGACCCAGATCCTCGAAACCGAAGCCGAGCTTGTCGCGCACCTGGTCGCGCACGATCCGGCTGACGCAAATCCCGCCGGGGTCGGCCAGCCCTTCGAGCCGTGCCGCGACGTTGACGCCGTCGCCGAATATGTCGGCCTCGTCGAGATGATGTCGCCGAGATTGATCCCGATCCGAAACACGATCGGGTCTTCAGCCGGTTTCAGGGCGTTGCGCCACTTCATTTCGCGCTGGATGTCGACGGCACAACGCACCGCGTCGACGACGCTGGCGAACTCGACCAGAAGTCCGTCGCCGGTGGTCTTGACGATGCGACCATGGTGCGCGTCGATCTTAGGGTCGGTAACTTCGCGCCTGACCGCCTTCAAGGCGAAATGCGTCCCCTCCTCGTCCGCCCCCATCAGGCGTGAGTACCCGACGACGTCGGCCGCCAGAATCGCCGCCAGTCTGCGTTCGGTGCGCTCTTTTGCCTCGATGTCCATCCGCACAACCGTAGCGCAAGCGTGGCTCGGACGACAACCGGAGCATCGTCAAAGTCGCCGCGCGACGCTGCCTGGTGCCGGTGCTGCGGAACGCGAAATCCGTCGCCGCCGCCGTCAAAGGGTTATTTGTGGCGTCCCCCTCCGCCCCCGACGCTAGGACGCACAGCGGCCGGCCGCGCCGTCATCTGCGGTGTTGCGCGGCCCATCATCCCGCCTCCACGATAGGATGCCGCCGGAGTTTGGAAGACCTGCGGGCGCCCGAATTGCTGAGCGCCGCCGCGAAAACCTTGAGCAACCTGCGGCCGACCGAATCGCCCCGCGCCGCCGCGAAAACCTTGAGAGACCTGTGGGCCGCCCGAATTGCTGAGCGCCGCCGTGAAAACCTTGGGAAACCTGCGGCCGGCCGAATTGCTGGGCGCTTCCGTGATATCCTTCGGCCGGATTCCGGACGACCTCAGAGCGGCCGAATTGCTGAGTCCCCGCACGCTCTGCCTGAGCCGGTCCGTGGCCGGTCTCGGCCCGGCCGGATATTGCCCCGGCCGTTCTCCAGCACGCCCGGGCTGACCTGCCGCCGCCGGGCTGCCTCGCCCACCGGCCTCTCGGCGTTTACTTGGCCGGCTCCTGCCTCGTGCCGAGCAGCCGATTGGCTCCGCCCGGCTGGTTGCGCAGACCGCCCGCAGCCGCTGCCGCCGGCATCGTGCCGCGCGGTTCGCCGTGGAATTCGCCCGGCGCCGCCAGGGTTCGCATCGCCGCCGGCATGATATGCGGCGCGCCGCGCATCACGCGCGCATGCTCCAGCCGATCGGCCGGCACTCGCACCATCGCGCGGTCGATGCGGCGCGCGTCGGCAAAGGCTTCGCGGGAGACCACGGTTGCATACCGGCGGTTGAAGTATTGGGCACGCCAAGCCTCCCGCGCCGCGCCCGTCATAGCCGTGCCCGGCAAATTCGTGGAAATGCCCACGCTCCGGCGCGTTGACGCTTCGACATAATCGGGGCCCGCCGGATACCAAGGCGCGTAATCGTCGCCGGGTCCCAGCGGGAACCAGCCGACATCGGGTCCGCCGTCCGGGCCGTCACCGGAATCATCGGGCGCGTCGACGAAGGCGACCAGCGCCGGGGCATAGACCGGGTGGGGCACGACGTCGCCCGGCACCCAGCCCCAATGCCCGTCGACATTGATCCAGCGGCCGTAATGAAACGGCGCGAAGCCCCAGGGCTGGTCGTCGATCCAGGTCCAGCCCCAGGGCTCTATCGAGTCCCAATGGCCAAAGCGATAGGGCGCCCAGTCGTCCGGGACCGATGTCGGGAACCAGACCGCCTCGGAATCGGGGAGCGTGTCCCAGCGGCCATAGCGGTCGAGCGCGTCGTATCCGGTCGTCTCGGCAGACACGTACCGGGTCGATTGCGCGCGGCGGCTGCGGCGATTATCCGTGCTTGTCGACCCACAGCAGAAAGTCGTCGGAAGGCGCATGGCCCGCATCGGCGGTGACCGATGCCGATTGCGATGCCTGGCCGCCGATCCGCCGTGCCGTGGCCGGAGTCGACGACGTCGCGCGGCTGTCCGCTGTCGGCGAGTCGCGGCCTCGGACGGTGCGGGGTTGGACGGCGCGGGTCGGCTCGCCTGCCTGTGCAGACCTTTGGGTTCGGGGAGCGGCAGATAGGCAGCGCAGCCTGGGGCGGGTTGGACTCGGCGCCGGTGCTGGGCGTCGGTTGTCGGCGCTGGCGGGGTTCGAAACCGGTGCCGGCGCGGTTCGAGAGCCGTCGCGCTGCGCTCGGTGGTGACGACGGCGGGATAGCTCCCGGTCACCTGCACTTCTTCCCCGGCGCCGATCGGCAGATCGGCCTGCCCTCCGACAAAACGCGCCTTCCCCTCGAAGACGACGATGCGGGTCGGCTGATCGTCGGCGCCGTTACCGGTGTCGATGTCGTAGGCTCCGGCCTGCAGCAGCCACAGCGAGCCGCGCGGCATCTCCAGCTCCACGGTTTCGCCGTCGTCGAGCTTGCTGAGCTGCAGATGGATCCGGCCGTACCGAACGCTCGCTTCGATCAGCTGGTCACTCAGATTGAGCATGTTGAGCCAGGTGTCGCCCGACATCTGAATGGCATCGGGGCCGATCCGAACCCGGGCGCGCGCCATCGCACCGGTCTTCAGCGACATGTCCTGGCATACCGGCTGATTGAAGTCGGCCTGTGACCACGACAGCGTGTCGGACCCGCCGGTTCGCCGGCTTCACTGCGCAGTGTGTAGCGACCTCGCCGGAAACGTAATTGAGGCTCCCGACGCGTCGCGGAGGATCCTCGGCGTACGCCTGGTGTCGTCAAGCACGAGGGCGATGCCGAAGCAACCGATCAGGAAGCGGCTGATGAGCCGTGCAGCCGCAACTGCTGCGGAGGACGAGCACATCTCGGCTTCAGCAATTGGGCTGACCAGTCGCGTGAGGCACCATCCCTTAACCTTTTTGGGTGGCTGTGTGTACTCTACTTCGGATAAGTGGTGCCGATCAACTGCTCTCGTAGCGAAGGTCCGCCATTCGCCAAATTTCCTGTTCCGTCTTCGCCCATTTGTTAACACTCTTTAGAACAAAACAGGATATTGACTTATACTTCGCTTTCTGATTGCAATCTTGAACCGAATTTATGTTGTAACTGCAGAAAGAAGTTCCTTACCCAAAGCGATTATAGAATCCTCTGATGAGCAGTCGTTCCGGCATGCATGCTGAGCCAGTCGGTTGCGAGCATCTTAGTTGCTGCTTGATGGATTGCCACACCGCCGTGCCAAGACGAAAGTAAGCATGTCTGTCAGGAGGGCTTTCATAGATATTGGACAGACTCGCCGGTCTTCCTCCTCGCTTATCTCGACAGCAAGTTGCTTGCGTCGACCCGACCACTGTACGGATCTGCGCCGCTCGCAGCGCTGCGCCGGCGATCGAGGAGTGGCTGAACCAGAACGTGCGGCTGCGCGAGACGGTGCAGGCGCTGATCGGCCGTCTCCTGACGGCAAGCCATCGGGCGAGATCCGAGCAGGCGCCGAGGTCAAGGCGATCGGCCTCGTGGCAGGCAAGCACTGGGTGCAGATCGAGCTGCCCGATCATTCCCTCGCCTATGTGCCGAGGGCGGCAATCGAATTCGAGAACGATGCCGGCGCGCCATCAGCGCCGGCGGCCGCGCGGGGTGCTGCGCCGACAGGCGCAGAAGCGGCGCCGCCGCCAACAACAACGCCTCCGGCGGCAACCCCGGCCGCCGCGCTCCGGCGTCATTCGTGGGCCGGTCACCCGGGTGCCGAATGCGGCAACGTTGGTCGTCGGCGATCAACGCCTTCGCCTTTCGGGCATCGATCCCGGGCCGGGCGAAGCGCTTGCACCATTCGAGAGTTGGGTGCGGGGCCAGGGCGCACTGATGTGCGAGCCGGACGCGCAGACGGGGCGCTATCACTGCCTTACCAGCGGCGGGGTCGATGTTGCCGAAGCAGCGATCCTGAACGGCGCCGGGCGTGTCGGCGACGGCGCCACGCCCGAGTATCGCGAGCAGCGAGACCCAGGCGCGCACAGGCAAGCGCGGCCTTTGGGGGCAACCTTGAAATGCCCCAGTGATGACGGGTGCAGGAGGCGAACATGGACATGCTGAAATTGCGGCAATTCGGGTCGCTGGCGACGGCGCACGCTCTGTCGTCCTGGCCGGGTGCGTTCCCGCGGTCATGGCGCCGACCGTGACCGCAACACCCGGGCCGGGAAAGCTGCCCGCCGACTTCACTTCGGATCTCACCACGTGCGCGGCACAAGCCAATCAGCAAATGGCCCCGGCGGTACAAGCAGCCAACAACCAGGTCACTGGAACCGCATTGCAGAACCTCTTCACCGGAACCGGCGCCAACGCTGTAGATGTCAACGCCCAGGCAACGGCGACGCTGCAACAGCAATACGATACTGCCTATTCGGCCTGCATGTACGCCAAGGGCGATAACGTACCGCCCTATTACATGCAGCCGACCTATTACGCCGAACCGACCGAAGCGACCCCCACCCATCACGTGAAGCGGCGGGTGGCGCACAAGCCGTCATCGCAAGCGGCGGCGGCGTCCGGTTCCGGCCAGGCTTCGGGTTCCGGTTTTGTCGTTCCGACCCCAACCTCGGCGCCCGCCTCCGGCTCGGGCTTCGTCCAACCCGCGCCAGTCCAACCCGCGAGCGCGAACAGCGGCTTCGCGGTGCCACCGCCGGCAGCACATTGAAGAATTGAGGCCTGTCTGCCTGGCTCCCCCGGCGCCCGCATCATGAGCGGCGCCGGCGCTATAGCCGCGGATCGCGAGAGCGAGACTTAGGCGCGGACGGCAAAGCGTGGATTTTGGCAAGGTTCTAATGAGGACGGGAGAACAACATGCGCGATTGGCTTCGGCTGGTCTCGATCGGTGCAGCGGTTTCGGCAACGCTGATCGGGTGCGCGATGCAAAACGCCAATGTGCCCCCTGCCCAGCTGATGAGCGAGCTCCAGGCTGGTCAGCCGATGCTCGATTGTCGCACCGATTGCGGCTTCGCATGGGGCGACAACCGCCCGAAGGCCGGGGTATTGGACGCCGCGGGGCGTTGGCAGGAGCTGGCGCTGCTGGTCATGCAGATCGGCTATATGAACGACCTGACCTATTACTATCTCGGACACGCCGCCGAAAACCTCGGTTACCTCCAATCAGCCGAGAAGTATTATCGGATCGCCGAGAAGCTTTCGGTAACCCAGATGTCGTGCCATCAATCAGAGATCAACCTCGAGAATATGTTTGGTACTACGGAAAATGTATGTGCTGGCTACGTTTTCCCCGACGCGCTTTACCCGCATCTGGAGGTTGTCGAGTTGCGGCTCGCGGCCCTTTCTGCCCCTTCGGAACCGACCCCGCCCCGTCACGTGAAGCGACGGGTGGTTAAAAGGCCCACCACGCCGACGACAGCATCCGCGACCGGTTCGAGCCAAGCTGCAGGCTCGGGATTTGTTCGTTCCCACACCGACGGCCGCGCCGGCCGGCGGTTCCGGATTTGTCGAGCCGGCGCCGGCCGCTTCGTCGTCGTCGGATCAGTTCGCCATACCGCCGGTGCGCCACTGATATTGCCGCTGTTTGTGGCTGCCGAGCGGGCGCTAATCAAAAATAAACCAATGCGGTGTTCGATGCTGGGGGGAAGGCAGCTCGGCAATGTTCATCGCGGTCAAATCATGCCGTTCACTGCGGACGCTGCTGGTTATCATGATCGCGGCGCCGATCTTGCCCACCGTCGGCCTAGCTCCGCTGGTCCTTGCGCGGCTTGTCACGAGCTGGCATGAGCTCGGCGCAACTGCCGAAGTTGCGTTGGCCGTGGTCGGCCTGCGTGCCCTGGGCGGCGTGGTGGCGCTGGCGGCGGCGGGGCGGCTGATCGCATCGACGCGATCGCTTGCGCGGGCGGCCAAGGCACTGGCCGACGGTACAACGCCGCCGCAATCCTCATCAGGTGTTGTTGAAATCGACGAGGTAATCCGGGTCATGACCGGTGCTTCCGCGTCCTTGCGTTGCCGATCGGAGGCATTTGAGAGGGCCGAAGCGGCGCGACACGACAGCGAAGCCCGCTTGCGCGACTTTGCCGAGACCGGATCGGACTGGTATTGGGAAACCGATCGGGACCACCGCTTTACCTATCAATCCGAGCACATCCGAGATTTCGGCCAGGATCCGAGCAGCCGCCTCGGCCGCGCCCGTTTCGAGCTTGCCGCGGACGGCGCGAGCGAGCCGCAGAAATGGCGCGATCACATTGCCGCGTTGCAACGTCACGAGGCATTCCGCGAATTCGTCTATAGGAGGAAGGTCGGGGCGCAGCCGGAGCATATCGTGTCGGTCAGCGGCAAGCCGATCTTCGATTCATCGGGACAATTCTCCGGCTACCGCGGAACCGCGCGCGACATCAGCGAGCAGGTGCGGGCGGAACGCAGCCTGCAGGAGGCCAAGGCCGAAGCGGAGGCGGCAAGCTTGGCCAAATCGCAGTTTCTCGCCAATATGAGTCACGAGCTGCGCACTCCGCTCAACGCGATTCTCGGTTTTTCCGAGATGCTGGAGCGGGGCACGGCCGGGCCGCTGGATCCTCGCCAGCAGGAATATGTCGGCTATATTCGCCAGGGTGGGGTGCATTTGCTCGAGATCATCAACGAGATTCTCGACCTGGCAAAGATCGATGCCGGCAAGCTCGATCTCGTCGAAGACGAGGGGATCGAAATCCGCGCGCTCGCCGAGGCTTGCATTGCCCTGGTCAGAGAGCGCGCGGCCGCCGGCATGCTAAACCTTTCGATCGAGATCGAAGCCGCGATGCCGCTGCTCGTCGCCGACTCGACGCGCCTCAAGCAGATCCTGCTGAACTTGCTCGGCAACGCGGTAAAATTTACCGAGCCCGGCGGCGCCGTCGTCCTCGCCGTGCGCCGCACCGCCGGCGGAGGCGTCGAATTCGAGGTGCGCGATTTCGGGATTGGGCATGACGCCGGCCGAGATCGAGATCGCGCTCGAGCCGTTTGGTCAGGTGGACGCCGGGACCGCCCGCCGCCGCGAGGGAACTGGTCTCGGGCTGCCTCTAGCGCAACGGCTGACCGAGCTGCACGGCGGTTCGCTGCGGATTGCCAGTGAAAGAGGGCGGGGCACGAGAATGGTCGTCGAGCTGCCGGCGAGCCGGGTGTTGAGCGAGCGGGTCGCGCCTATCGTGGCTGAGCTGGCGCGTGTGGTTGCGCATCGTCCGATCGTTGCCGCTGGCTAGGCCGCGGCCGATCGCGACCGTGTTGTTCTGCGACCGGCCCCTCCGACAACGATGCGCGTCCTCCATGTCTGTGCCGAGCTTTATCCTTGGGTCAAGTCGGGAGGGCTCGGCGACGTGGCCGCGGGGCTGCCCCCGGCGCTGACCGCGTTAGGCGCGGACGTGCGCCTGCTGCTCCCCGGCTTTTCCGGTTTTCTCGATGCTTTTCCGGACATTGGCGATGCCGCCCGAATGGCGACACCGTTCGCGCCGGAGAGGGTGCGGGTGGCTCTCGCCCGCCTGCCCGGGACCGAGCGGATGGCCTATCTCGTCGACCATCCGCCTTTCTTCGACCGGCCCGGCAATCCCTATTCGGGGCCGGATGGCGGCGATTGGCCGGACAACCATCGCCGCTTCGGGCTGTTTGGTTGGGTCGCCGCGGCGTTGGCGCGCGGGGCCGACAGCGGCTGGCGGCCCGACATCCTGCATTGCCACGACTGGCACGCCGGGCTGGCGCCCGCCTATCTGGCAGCCCTCCTGCCGCCGGATGGCCCCACGCCTGTCGTGTTCACGATCCACAACATCGCCTATCGCGGGTTGTTCCCGCCCGGGATTTTCCCGGAGCTGGGGTTGCCGCCCGCTTTCTTCTCGGTCAACGGGGTCGAGTTTTATGGGCAGGTGTCGTTCATCAAGGCAGGGCTGTTCTACGCGGACCGCCTGACCACGGTCAGCCCGACCTATGCACGCGAGATCCAGACCCCCGCGTTCGGCTGGGGGCTCGACGGGCTGCTGCAAAGCCGTGCGGCAGTGCTAACCGGGATCTTGAACGGGGTCGATTACAGGATTTGGGATCCACAGAATGATGCCAACCTGCCGCAGAGCTACAGTCTCAAAGACGCCGTAGCAGGAAAGCAAGCGGCGAAAGCGGCGTTGCAACGGCGCCTTGGGCTCGAACCGCGAGCGGATATACCGCTGTTCGGGGCGGTCAGCCGCCTGACCCCACAAAAAGGCCTCGACCTGCTAATCGCCATCGCGCCGGATCTGGTGGCAGGCGGCGCCCAGCTTGCTCTTCTCGGATCCGGCGACGCCGATCTCGAACGGGGTTTTGCCGCGATGGCACAAAACCATCAAGGATCGGTCGGGGTCGAGCTCGGCTATGACGAGGCGCTGTCGCATCTGATCATCGCCGGCGCCGACGTCTTGGTCATGCCCTCACGTTTCGAGCCCGGCGGCCTGACCCAGCTCTATGCGCTGCGGTACGGGACCCTGCCATTGGTTCGTCGGGTGGGCGGATTGGCCGATACGGTCGTCGGCGCCGACGCGTTGAGCCTGGCGGACGGAACCGCGACGGGCTTCACCTTCGACGTCGAGAGCCCGCAGGCGCTGGGCTCGGCGATCGAGAGGGCCGCCGTGCTGTTTCGCCAGCGCGCGATTTGGCGGCAGATGATCAGACGGGCGATGACCCGCGACTTCAGCTGGGCTGCCTCCGCCCGCCAGTATCTCGCACTCTACCGCGAGCTGCGGCCGGACCTGCCAACCTAGGGCGGTGGCTGCGCCGTCAAACGCCGACTCTTCACACCTGCGTTTTAAATGACTGATTCAATGCGCCGGTCAGGCGCGAACCACATCAGCGCGACCGCGACATACAACGCGATGGCAATCCAGGGCCGGATGAGGGCCAGCGCGATCGCGACAGCGTAAATCAACAGCGACAACTTGCCTTTCAAATCGCTGCCCACCGCCGCGGCCAGCTTCGAGCTTCGGCCATTGCGGGCGATAATCGCCCATTCCAGCAGGAGATAACCGATCGCGGCCAGGATGAGCACCGCGCCGTAGGCAGCGGTCGGCAGGGCGGTGAAATCGGCTTCGTCCATCCAGCGGATCACAAAGGGCATAAGCGAAATCCAGAACAACAAGAACAGATTCGCCCACAGCACTTTGCCGTCGACGCGCTCGGTGGCGTGCAGCATGTGGTGGTGGTTGTTCCAGAAGATCCCGACGTTGGTGTAGCTCAGCGCATAAACCAAAAATATCGGAAGGCTAGACCGCAGCGCCGCAAAGTCGGAGCCGGACGGCACTTTCATGTCGAGCACCATGATCGTGATCACGATCGCGATTACGCCGTCGGTGAAGGCTTCGAGCCGCCCCTTGCCCATCCTCGATCTCCCGCACGGCATTTCCGCTGAGCAGGCTTGGCAGTCGACCGGAACTTCACCAGCTGCCGGCAACCGTCACACATTAAACCGAAAGTGCATGACGTCGCCGTCGCGGACCACATAATCGGCGCCTTCGAGGCGCATGCGGCCGGCGTCTTTTGCGCCCTGCTCGCCGCCATGGGCGACGAAATCCTCGTAGGATATGGTTTCGGCGCGGATAAAGCCCTTCTCGAAATCGCTGTGAATGACGCCTGCGGCTTGCGGCGCCTTGGTACCGCGCGGGATTGTCCAGGCGCGTGCCTCTTTCGGCCCGGCGGTCAGGAAGGTGATCAGATCGAGCAGCGCGTAGCCGGCGCGGATCACCTGATCGAGGCCGGTCTCGCCGAGCCCGAGGGCCGCAAGAAGCTCATGCCGATCGCCCGCATCCGCCAGCACCGCCAACTCGGCTTCGATCGCCGCCGAAATCACCACCGCCTCCGCTCCCTGCGCGGCCGCGTATTCGGCAACGCGTTGGCTCGCTGCGTTGCCGGTCACGGCGGCGGTCTCGTCGACATTGGCGATGTAAAGCACGGGCTTGGCGCTCAGCAATTGCAGCGACTTCAGCTCGAGCTGCTGCTCCTGGCTCAGCGCAGACCGGCGCGCCGGCACCCCTTGTTGCAACCCCGCGAGTACCGGCTCGATAATTGCGAGCTGGGCCCGTGCCTCCCGATCGCCGCCGCGCGCGCGTTTCTGCGCCGCGATCGCGCGCCGCTCGAGGCTCTCGAGGTCGGCCAGCATCAACTCGGTCTCGACGGTCTCGGCATCGCGGATCGGATCAACCGTACCCTCGACATGGACAACGTTGTCATCCTCGAAGCAGCGCAGGATATGGGCGATCGCATCGACGTCGCGCAGGTGGCCGAGAAACTGATTGCCGAGCCCCTGCCCCTTCGAGGCGCCGCGCACCAGCCCGGCGATATCGACGAATTCCAGCTGGGTCGGGATGATCTTGGCGGATTTGGCAAGCCGCGCGCAGACTGCGAGACGCTCGTCGGGCACCGCGACCCGGCCGATATTCGCCTCACGCGTCGAGAACGGATACTTCGCCGCCTCTGCCGCCTGGGTCGCGGTCAGCGCGTTGAACAAGGCGGACTTGCCGACATTCGGCAAGCCGACGATGCCACAGTTGAAGCCCATCGATTTACGGGGGCGGCGCCGTAGCCGCCGTCGCCTCGGGTGGCGCGAAGCGGCGGGCCACCTCGCTCATAAAGGCGTCGGGCGCGCCCGACAGCAGCAACGGGATGGTCTCGGCCACCGCATCGATCAGCGGCTCGACCCACTCGGTCACCTCTTCGGGGAAAAAATTTTGCAACACGTAGGGTTGCACCAGCTCCTTGACACCCGGATGCCCAATCCCGATCCGCACCCGCCAATAATCGGGCCCGATCAGCGCGTCGATCGAGCGCAAGCCGTTATGGCCGGCATTGCCGCCGCCGCGTTTGACCCGCAGCTTACCCTCGCGCAGGTCGATTTCGTCGTGGATCACGACGATGTCCTCGGGCGCGATCTTGTAAAAGCTCATCGCGGCGAGCACCGCCTCGCCCGATGCGTTCATAAAGGTCTGCGGCTTCAGCAACAGCCGGCGCTCGCCGCCGATCGGCCCCTCGGCGAGCTCGCCCTTGAAGCGGTTGCGAAAGGTCGCTATCCCGTGCCGGCGAGCGATCGCGTCGACCGCCATAAAGCCGATATTGTGACGGTTGCGGGCGTAGCGGGCGCCCGGATTGCCGAGGCCGACGACGAGACGCATGATCGCGCCACTTTCGCTGCCGCTATCCCGCACTCGCTAGCTTGCGGGCGCAGCTGCCGGTTGCTCGGCGGCGGGCGGCGCAGTGGCGGCGGTGGCGGCCTCCTCGCGCACTGCCTGGGAGGGCGCGACACTGGCGATCGTGAAGTCGCGTCCGGTGATCGTCGGGCGACAACCTTCCGGTATCGTCACCGCGCTGATATGGACGCTGTCGCCGATATCGAGCCCCTCGAGGCTGACGGTCAAATGGTCGGGGATATTGTCGACCGGGCAGATCAGCTCGATCCCGTGGCGCACGATGTTGAGGATGCCGCCGCGGCGAATGCCGACCGAGAGCTCCTGATTGACGAAGACAACGGGCACGCTCACGGTGACCCGGCTGGTGACGCCGATCCGCATAAAATCGACGTGTAAGGGTGCGTCCGTCACCGGATGGTACTGAACTTCACGTGGCAAGGTGCGCTGCACGGCGCCATCCACCGAGAGATCGACGAGGGTCGCGAGAAAGCCGCGCTTGGCGAGCGCGCGCGACAACTCGCGCGGCTCCAGGCTGATCGGCACCGGGTCTTGCGCGCCCCCGTAAACGATGCCGGGAACGCGCCCCGCCCGCCGCGTGGCCCGGGCGGCGCCCTTGCCGGCGCTGGCGCGCAACTCAGCGGTGAGGGTGGTGATCTCGGGCATCGACGGCGGCTCCTTTTCGGCGGGTGGCATCAGGCTCGCTAGAGCCCGACCCATAACGATTTCTCTCAACGCCAGCTACTTATTTCGGCATACCCGCGCAAGAGGCTGCGACGAAAATGGCTGATGTCAAAGCGGGCCGTTGGGCAATACCAGCACCTTGCCGCTGCGGCCACCGCGCTGGGCGTGAGCGAGCGCCTGCTTGATTTCGTCGATCGGGTAGAAGGCTTCGATCGGCGCCTTCAGCACGCCGTCGCGCAATTCGCCGGCCAGATCGGCGTAAAGCCCGCGGATTTGCACGGTCGTGCGTTTGGCGAGGCCGTCGCCGAGAGCGAAGGCGGTGAGACGGACGCCTTTGGTCAGAGCGGCGCGGCTCATCACCGGGTCGGCGCCGCTCATCGAGCCATAGCTGACCACGACCCCGCCCTCGGCAATGCACTCGCCGATGTGCTTGCACGCTTCGCCCGATACGGCATCGATGCCGAGCCGGATCGGGGCGCCGCCGACGGCTTGACGCGCGCGCTCCGCCAGATCGGGGCCGTCGACCAACACGACATCGCCGCCCAGCGCCTTCAATTCCGCAGCGACGTCGTCGCGGCGCACGACGTTTACCGTGCGCACGCCTTTCGCCTTGGCCAAAACAATCAGATGACGGCCGACCGCGGAATTGGCGACGTCTTGTATCACCCAGTCTCCGGGCTTCAGCGCGACGTGATCTTCGAGCAACAGCAGCGCAGTCGCAGGGTTGATGCGCAGCATCGCCGCCTGCGCCAAATCGAGCCCCGGCGGCAGAGGGATCGCGTCCGCGGCGGGGATGCGCCGGCGCTGCACCCAATTCTCGCGCCGCATGTGGATGACCAGATCGCCTGGCCGAATGTCGCCGACCCCGGCGCCGACCGCCGTCACCCGGCCGACGCATTCGGCGCCCGGCGTCGCCGGCAGTGACGGCCGCAGGCGATAATTCCCTCGGCAGAAAGAGATATCGGCCGGGTTGATCGGAAAGGCGAGCACGTCGAAGACGATCTCGTCCGCGCCTGGTGCGCCGATATCGGGCGCTTCGATACAGTGGGCGACCGCTTCGGGTGCGCCATAATCGGTGATCTCGACCTTTTTCATCGGATATCCCCTCGATCACGCACAGATCCGCCTGCGATGCGGCCCTAGCGCCATTATGCGCCGGATCACCGGCGCGTCCATGTTGGCAAGTCCCGGCCGCTCAGCGGTCCGCGCCGGGCGATGCAGACACTTTAAAGGATAGCGTCCGCGCAGTCTCGGGTCGACGACGTGGGCAGATCGCCATCGACGCCGATGGCGGCGTACCGATCAGGTCAGCACCGTGCGAAGTGCGGTGATCGACGGCATGAAGAAGTATGCGGCAGCCGTCAGCAACACGAATTGGCTCGGCATATCGAGGGTGGTTCGCCGGTTGCCGGCCGGGTAGTTCGGATATGGCTCATCCATTGCGCGGGCCCCGTTGCCCGAGGACTGCCCGATGATCGGGTCGAAGCCTGGCGTGACCGGGTTGCCGTTGTCGGGACGCACCTTCCCGCCAACAAACTCCGGGTTATCGGCGTAGCGGCGCTGGATGTACTCGAACTGGCGCTCGATCGAAGTTTGATAGCAGACGAACATCAGCCCCCGGGTGTGCCGCGTCGTGGTCTCGCCTAGCCCGACTTCGGGGCCGAACGGGATGCCGGCGCGGATGATGCGATGCCGCTGCGTTTCAGCCGGGTTACCGGTGTCGTCACGCGGATAGACTTTGCGGATATGCGCTGCATAAGGGCATTTGCGCTGAAACGGGTCGTCGGCGTAAGCGAACTCATTGTCGCGGTTCTCGTTGCCGCCAAGCGCGGGGTTGTCGTGCAATGGCGCCAACTCCAATGGTGCCCCGCTTTTCCAGCGGCCGACCATGCGTGCTGCAAGCAATTCCCGGTCCATTCCGAGCCGCGCCGCCTGAGCGGCGACAAATTTGTGGAACTCGGGGACTTTTTGTTCGAGCCGACGGAAGACCATGAACGACCCGTTTTTCATCCACGGCGCCGCCATTTCGGGCGGCGGCCCCGCCTTGACCGGATCCTTTGGATCTTGGCCGGGATAGCCGAAGACGAATTCGCCCGGCCAAATGAGATCTTGGCCCGGCAACCCTTCATTTGGCGCGTAAGTCGGATTCGAGGGGCGTGTGATCCCGCGGATACCCGGCTGCGAGATGCCGTCGCGAAAGCCGAAATGCTCGTGACCCCGTTCCCGTCCCGGCCGCGCCATACCCATTTCCGAATATACTGTCTTGATCGCGTCACCGAGCCGTGCGCGTAACGCATGACCGTGGGAAGTCACGAAAGATTTGTTTGGCCCGGCGATCAAAAAGACGCCATCGACACGGTCGGACCTGAAGCTCGGCAACCATTGCGAAGGTGGTGGATCATGGAGCGCCGCGATCGTCTCCGGATCATCAGCGCCGCGTTCGAAGGCGGAACTCATTCGCGGCCGGTTCGCACCCAGCAGCTGCGCCAGCCCCTCCTTGGTGAAGCCAAGATTTATCTCCCGCCACGGCATCTGGCCGCCGCCGCTTCCGCCGCCGCGACGCCGTGCCTCGACCACGCCCTCCCGCTCCTGGACCGTCCGGAGGTTCGTCAAGCGACCGACAACGTATTCCCTAACCAAGGCCTTGAAGCGGGCGGCATCGGCGATTTTGAAGAATAGGAACAGCTCGGCGTTCTTGTGCATGCCCACCAGCAGATCCCCCTGGATCTCGTTCACATCCAGTCGGAGCGCGCCGTATTTTGCCACATTGCCCCCTTCGGCTCAGGGCGTCGCCCTGAACCGTTTCCAGTGTTGCGGCAGTACGCGGAAAGGCCGGCACGTCGAGCTGTCAGAGGCCGGCCTCAGTTAGGATTCTGTAGGGGTCGCGGCGATTATCCGCCCATCCCGCCGCCGTATCCGACCAGGAGGTAGTCTTCGACCCAGGACGAATTGTTGTTATGGTCGAGAATCTCGTATCTGACGCAAATTTTGATAGCCATTCCAATTTTTAGCGACTGGTTCCTGAAATTCCAGTCCTGGGCGTAGGGACCGTCCATTTCGTAGGACATGTTGCGAATTACTACTCCTGGCGGCGGCGGTGGTGGTGGGTCGGGGGGCAACTGTCTGCAATATATGTCGATCCCCCCAACGTGTAGCCCCGTGTCCAGAATATGCCTATGCGTGTACGGGTTCAGGTTTAGGATCAGGTTACCTAGGTCATCGGCCATTGGCATGGTGCTTCTCCTTCGTCTATGATGTGGTTGACTTTATCTGCTTTGCCCGCCCCGAAGATTTTATCGGAACTACGTTGCCGAACGCTGACGAGCGAGAGGACGGGTTCCTCGTTTCGTTGACCATACGACCACGTCGTCGCCCCGTGTGTGAAGCAGTTCACACTTAAGATAATTTTAGGCGGCTCATTGGCTCAAAGGGCGTCACCACCTTCGCCCTTGTTCGCTAGGTGATCCTTCTTCAAGCGCTCCCAACGCTTCCTTCACGCGGATGGGCTCGTCGAGCGTTCCAAGGGCCTTGAAGATCGCAGCTGCCTCTTCGAGCAGCTCCCGGGCCGACGCGAGATCGCCGCTATTCCGACACAAGCCCGCGCGAGTGACCAGGGCCTTCGCCAAGTCGTTTTGCGCATCGGTAGAAACGAAAATCCGTTGCGCAGCATCGACGTGCTCCGCCGCGACTTTGGGCGACTCTTGGGCGAGGCATTCGGCCAGCAAGCGATGCGCCAATCCCTCTACGTACCGATAGCCTTTTTCGCGGCTTGTGGTAAGCACGCCGTCGATCAGCGCCCGCGCGGTCCTAAGCTCACCCCGAGACAGGTAGCCCTCGGCGAGCCGAAGAGCCGGGGTCACTCTGACATGGTGCAGGCGAGACCGGTCGAACCAAGTGATTGCTTCCGTCAGGTCGGCGATGCCGGCATCGGGCCGGCCAGCCCTGATCAGACCGTATCCGTGGAACACTTTGGCCATGGCAACGTCGAACGGCAGAGGGTTAAGTGAAAGGGCTTCTTCACAACAGCGCAGCCCGCGTTCGATGTCGCCTTGACAGATATAGGCGGACCCGAGGCGATACAGGCCCACCACTCTGAGGCGCGGGTCGTCGAGCGTGGTGGCGTGCGCCAGTGACCTTCGGCAATAGGCTAGGCTGGCCTCCCACTCACCCAAATAAATGGCAGCTTGCGCCGTGTTCCAGAGCGTGCGACACGCCCACCACAAATTGCCTTGCGCCTCAAGGATCGCCACAGCGCGATCGCCTGAATCGATCGCGGCGTGCAGTTCGCCAGCGACGACATAGGCCTGCACTGCGCAGGAATGAATGAAGCCTTCAAGGTCATCGCATCTGGCGGCCGACGCGATCGCGGCGGCCTCTCGACAGTGCTCGATCGCAAGTGCCGCTGGGCTCCCCGTCAAGCTGTGTAAAAAACCAGTCCAGTAGTGCCAGGTGGCGCGGCGGCGCGGATCACCGGTCGCTTCCACGATGCTCCGAATATCTTCGAGCGCAGCGATGTGTTCAGCCTGTCGTCCGAGTGCGAATTTGACCTCGGCCTGTTTGACCACGGCGTCAATGCGGCGCAGCCGATTGAACGCGATGTCGGGCATTGCATCGAGGCGGCGCAGCGCATCCTCAAAGTACGTCAACGCCTCGCTGTTGGCCCAACGGCGCTGCGATTTCTCGGCTGCCAGGATGGCGTAATCTACCGACTTTTCGGCGTCATCGCTGCGGCCGAAATGCACCGCCAGTAGCTCTGCGACTTCGTCGTTTCGGCCGCGATACAATTCTTCGAGGGCTCGTCCGACAGCACCATGATAGGCGCGGCGCTGCCGCTCGAGCAGGCTGCCATAGGCAGTTTCCTGGGTCAGCGCGTGGCGGAAGACGTAGGTGGCACCCTCGACCTCAAGGCGCTCGTAAACGAATTCGAGCCGGGCCAATTCGCGAAGCTGGTCTTCGACCGGTCCGAGCCCTTGCCACACCGCTCTCAGCAGCCGCAACGGAAATTCCCGGCCGATCACTGCAGCAATCTGGAGAAGTCGCTTGGCCTGCTCAGGCAACCGGTCGATCCTCGCCATGACCACGTCATGGATCGTGTTCGGTACCATCAGCTCCGAGCGATAGCTCTTCGCCTCGCCGGCGTGCAGCGCCAGCTGTTCGAGAAATAAGGGGTTGCCGTCGGCCTTGGCGACAATCTCCTCGGTCACCGGCTCGGGCGGGGGAGCTTCGCCCATTACCGAGCGAACGACGTGGAGACTGTCGTCGGGGCTCAGCGGTTGCAGCGGGATCTGTCCCGCATAGGATTTGTCGATCCAAGGCGGACGGAATTCCGGGCGGTAAGTGGCGAGGATCAGGATGCGGGCGTCAGCGATGCTCTCTGCCAGCAATCCGGCGAGCTCCGCGGACAAGGTGTCGACCCAGTGAAGGTCTTCCAGTACCAATATTAACGGTCGGCGCTGGCTACCCTTGACCGCTAGCTGGCGGAAAATCTCGAAAGTCTTCTGCTTGACCGCTTCGGGCCGCAACGGGGCCGGTAGATCGTCGGCGCCAATGATCCCCAATACGTGAAGAAGAAATTGGCTGTCCTGGTCGGGATTCATCCCGACCGCGTGCAGACCGGCGGAAACTTTCCCGGTAATTTCTTCGGGTGTATCGGTTTCGATGATGCCGCAATTGCTGCGCAACAGATCGAGGATTAGCAGGTACGGGATCACGGTGCCGTAGGAAAGACATCGCCCTTCGACCCAGGTAAAGCGGCCGAGGGGGAGCCTGCGACGGACCTCGTCGAGAATGCGGGATTTGCCGATGCCCGGCTCGCCGACAATGCCGACGGCTCGCCCATGCCCGCTTTCGGCCTGATCGACAAAGCTCTCGAGGGCGGCTACCTCACTGATCCGGTCGACAAAGCTTGTTGTTCGTTCTGGCATCACCCCGTCGCGAGCGGCACGCCAGCGCGAAACCCCGAGCAGAAGATAGGCCGGGATCGGCTCGGCTTTGCCTTTGAGGGTGAGCGGCCCGACCGGATCGACGCGGGCGTATTGTTGCGCCGACAGCCAGGTCGTCTCGCTCACCAAGATCGTACTCGGCTCGGCCGCCTGCTGCAGCCGGGCGGCGAGGTTCGCGGTGTCGCCGATCGCGGTGTCCAATCCAAGGTTGCCGCCTACTGAGCCAAAGACGACGGGACCGGTATGAATGCCGATGCGTACCGGGAGGTTGAGTCCCCGATCGGCCGCGCCACTCTCGTCCCCGAGCGCCCGCCGAATGCCGAGCGCCGCCAGCAAAGCGCGCCGCACATGGTCTTCATGGGTCAGCGGGGCGCCGAAAACCGCCATGAAACCGTCACCGGCGAATTGTGGGACGGTTCCGTCGTAGCGCCGCACCTCGGCGATCGAGACTTCAAGAAACCGGGTGACGAGATCGCGCATCGCCTCAGCTCCGAGCCGTTCGGCCAGGGCGGTAGAGCCGACGATGTCGCAGAACAATACGCTGACCTGCTTCATCTCGCCGACATGCGCGGGTGCGGTAGCCAGGTCCGGCGTCAATGGCGCAGATTCGGCGAAACCCGGCGAGCGGTAAGCGTCGAGCGGCGCGGCACAACTGCCGCAAAACCTATTTTCAGGAGGGTTGGCGGCGCCGCAAGACGGGCACGCAGCACCCAACGGCGCCGCGCATTGTCCGCAGAACCGCATGCCGGCGGGATTCTCGGCGTGACACCGAGAGCATCTCATGCCGGGCCTCCAAGGTGCGCCGGGATGCTGCGTCGACGGGAAGTTTAAGCATAGCGGATGCTCGCCGCGATTGACAAGTTTCGCCGACCGGTTGGCGCCGGGGCAACCCGGCCGGGTCCGGCCCGGAAAAGCAAATTTCTCGCAGTGTGAAGCGGCTCACAGTGCAGCGCAACAGAGGGTGATATCTCACCTGGCGACAGTTACGTATCGTCAAAAGACCGTCAGGAGACCGTCATGACCACGCGAAGGCCGACCTTGCTGCGCTGGACCGAAGAGTCCGAGGCCGCGCAGGTGCGCGCGCTAGCAACATTCGAGTGCGAGCCCGAGAGCGCCGCGGCGCGCCCAATCGCCTCTGCCCCGCAATCCCTGTCGACACGGCATCGCCCGGCGGTGCTGCCTTGGCTCTTGAGCTGGTTCGGCGGTCCGGATCCGCAAATAGGGCGAGACGACGATTAGCAAGACGATCTATGATGACGTCCGGTTAGGTTAATTCGCCAAACATGACGGCCGCGACGCCGGCTGAGGCCGGCTGTCGCGCTCGTCCCGGCGACACGAACGACCTGTGGGCGGGTTGTGCCCGCGGTTTCGTGCAGCGTGTGGGGAACTGTCATGACCGGCTCGACTTACGAAGAAAAACGGCAAATCTTCGAACGAAATTTTTTGCTCGGAAAATTGAGCCCGAGCGAGATTGACGCGCTTTTGCGCTACTCGCGGGTCGAGCGTTACCCCGCCGGCGAAGAAATCTTCGCCAAGGGCTCGCCCGGCAACAGCCTGATGATCGTGTTGCGGGGCAGGGTCAGGATCAGCTCGATTTCGTTGGCTGGCAAGGAAATCGTCCTAAATATTATCGACGCCGGCGAGATCGTCGGCGAAATCGCGACGCTCGACGGTGGCGAGCGCAGCGGCGATGCGGTGGCGATCGACGATTGCGAGCTGCTGGTGCTGAACCGCCGCGATTTCATGCCGTTTATCGAAAATCGCGCCGACATCTGCCTGATGCTGATCAAGATTTTATGCCAGCGGCTGCGGCAGACCAGCGAGCAGGTCGAAGATCTGCAGTTTCGCCATCTCGAAAGCCGGATCGCCAAGACGCTGCTGCACCTTTCCGAACGCTCGCGACGGCAAGCGATCGACGGCAAGGTGCTCGAACTGCACATCTCGCAGAGCGAGCTCGCGCATATTGTCGGCAGCTCGCGCGAGAGCGTCAACAAGCAGCTGCAAGCCTGGCACAAGGCCGGCTTCATCGACCTCGCCAAAGGCTCGATCGTCATCCGCGATCGGGCCGCGATCGAGCGGCTGATCTGATCGCACCGCCGCTGCGCCGGCTTCGACCGACGCTACCGCGGCGGGCGGTTTTCGCTCGAGGGCCGGCGCCCCATATCCGAGGCGATCTGCGGCCACCATCCCTGGGATCCTGATGCCGATCGCCGCGCCGCGGCCCGAGACCTGGATGAGGACGACGCCGGCCGGGCTCTATTGCGAGCCCGGCGGCTTCCATATCGATCCGTTGCGGCCGGCGCCGCGCGCCGTAATCACGCACGCGCACGGCGATCACGCGCGCCCCGGCAACGCGCGGGTGCTGGCCACCGCCGGGACGATTGCGATCATGCAGGCACGCTATGGCGAGCAGGCCGGCGGCGCCTTGCAGCCGCTCGCTTACGGCGAGACTCTGGCGATCGGCGAAGTGCAGGTGCGGCTAGTGCCGGCCGGCCATGTGCTTGGCAGCGCCCAGATCGTGCTCGACTACCGCGGCAGCCGGGTCGTCGCCTCCGGCGATTACAAGCGCCGGCCGGACCCGACCTGTGCGCCGTTCGAGCCGGTGCATTGCGATCTCTTCATCACCGAGGCGACCTTTGGCTTGCCGGTCTTCCGCCATCCGCCGGATAACCAGGAGATCGACAAGCTGCTGCATTCGCTTTTGTTGTTTCCCGAGCGCTGCCATCTGGTCGGGGTCTATGTGCTGGGCAAATGCCAGCGGGTGCTGGCGCTGCTGCGGCAGGCCGGATACGAGGAGCCGGTCTATCTGCACGGTGCGCTGATCGGGCTGACCGAACTGTACGAGCATCTCAGCGTGCCGCTGGGACCGGTGCTGCCCGCGGCCGGAGTGGCGCGCGAGGCGCTGAGGGGCCGCATCGTACTGGCTCCGCCCAGCGCTATGGCCGATGTGTGGTCGCGGCGGCTGCCCGATCCGCGGGTGGCGCTGGCCTCGGGCTGGATGCGGGTGCGCCAGCGCGCCAAGGCGAACGGGGTCGAGCTGCCGCTGGTGATCTCCGACCATGCCGATTGGGACGAGCTGACCGCGACCCTCGACGATGTCGCCGCCGATCAAGTCTGGGTCACGCACGGGCGCGAGGAAGCTCTCGTCTATTACGCGACAAAAAAGGGCTACCGCGCCCGCGCACTGGCGCTCACCGGTTTCGAGGAGGACGAGTGAACCGGTTCGCGGCGCTGCTCGATGCGCTGCTGTTCACCCCATCACGCAACGGCAAATTACGGCTGATGCAAGAATATTTCGCGAGCCAACCCGATCCCGAACGCGGCTGGGCATTGGCCGCATTGACCGGCGAGCTGTCCTTTGCCGAGGCCAAGCCTAGCCAAGTGCGCGCTCTCGCCGGGGCGCGCGTCGATCCCGAGCTTCTGGGCTGGTCCTATGATTTTGTCGGCGATCTTGCCGAGACCGTTTCGTTGATCTGGCCGGCATCCGGGCAGGCACGGCCCCATGTCCCGAGCCTTGCGGAGATCGTCGACGCGTTGAGAGGAGCGGGCCGTGCCGAGATCGGGCAATTGCTGGAGCCTTGGCTCGACGCGCTCGACCCGACCGGGCGTTGGGCGTTGCTCAAACTCGTCACCGGCAGCCTGCGGATCGGGGTTTCGGCGCGGCTGGCCAAGACCGCACTCGCCGAATGGAGCGGCGTCGGCGTCGATCGCATCGAAGAGGTTTGGCATGGGCTGGAGCCGCCTTATCTGACGTTGTTTGCTTGGCTCGACGGGCGTGCCCCGGCGCCGGAGATCGGGGATTTGCCGATCTTTTACCCGTTGATGCTGGCCCAGCCGCTCGACGATGCCGATCTCGCGGCCCTCGACCCGCGCGATTATTTGGCCGAGTGGAAATGGGACGGCATCCGCGTGCAGCTCGTCAGCCGCGGTGGCGAAAAGCGGCTTTACTCGCGTTCCGGAGACGAGATCGGCTCGGCGTTTCCGGATATCTTGGTTGCGATGCCCGAGGAGGTGACGCTCGACGGCGAACTTCTGGTAGTGCGCGGCGGGGAGGCGGCGCCGTTCAACGATCTGCAGCAGCGGCTCAACCGCAAGATCACGAGGCCAAAGATGCTGCGCGACTATCCGGCGGCGGTGCGGCTTTACGACATCCTGCGCGAGGGACCCGAAGATCTGCGCGGCCTGTCCTTTGCCGAGCGCCGCAAGCGGCTTGAGTTATGGCATGCGCGCGCACCGCGCGAAGCGCTCGACCTGTCGCCGCTGGTGCCGTTTGCGCGCTGGGACGAGTTGCGAGAGTTGCGCGACGGGGCGCGCGAGCGCGGCATCGAGGGGTTGATGCTGAAGCGGGCGGACTCGCTCTATCTCGCCGGCCGGCCGAAAGGCCCGTGGTTCAAATGGAAGCGGGGCGCGCTGACCCTCGACACCGTGTTGATGTACGCCCAGCGCGGCCACGGCAAGCGCTCGTCATTCTATTCGGATTATACGTTTGGCGCCTGGCAGGACGATGCGTTGGTGCCGGTCGGCAAGGCCTATTCGGGATTTACCGATGACGAGCTGCGCCGCCTCGATCGCTGGGTCCGCAACAATACCGTGCAGCGCTACGGGCCGGTGCGCGAGGTGGCGCCCGGCATCGTCCTTGAAGTCGCCTTCGACAGCGTGCACCGTTCCACCCGCCACAAATCCGGGGTGGCGATGCGATTTCCGCGCATCCACCGCATCCGCTGGGACAAGCCCTTCCGCGAAGCCGACACGCTCGAAACGCTGGAGAGGATGCTGACCTAGCGCTCTGGCGCAGACGGACAATTCACGGAACAAGGCCGAGGCGGTCGAGCGCACCGGGCAACTCCGCGAAATGGTCCAGTACAGCGTCGGCGCCCAGGGAATCCAAATCGGCGCGGGCGTAGCCATAGCGCATCAGCAGCAGCGGAACCCCGGCAGCTCGAGCGGCAGCGGCATCGTTCTCGCTGTCACCGATCATCGCCGCCGCCTCGGCCCGGGCGCCGACCGCGCCGACCAATCCCAACAAGTGACCGGGATCGGGCTTTCTGACCGCGAAGCGGTCGCCGCCGGCGATCCCGTCGAACAGCGCCAGCAGACCAAGGCCTTCCAGCACAGTGAGCGTCGCGTGCTGCGGCTTGTTGGTGCAGATGGCGGTGCGATACCCGCGTCGCCGCAGCACCGCCAAGGTCTCAGGCACGGCCGGATAGGGTCGGGTCAGCCGCACCGCTTCGGCCTCGTAGAGCTCGATGAATCGGGGAAGCGCGCTCGCCGCATCGGCAAGGTCGCAGCCGCCCGCCGCGAGGGCACGGGCGACGAGCGCAACTGCGCCGTCGCCGATCATACGCTTGACTTGCGGCAGCGACAGCGGTGGGCGGCCGCGCTCGCGCAGCATTTCGTTGAGCGCGGCGCACAGGTCGGGCGCACTGTCGACAAGAGTGCCGTCGAGATCGAAGACCAGCAGAAAATGTCCCATCGCCGCAAAGTCTGCGCCGCTGTGCTATGGCGTGCAACCGTCTCCGACCGATCAGAGCCGATCCGCGTCGCGGCAATTCGGCGGCCGGGCCGCGGGAGGAAGCAGAACCGCCACGAGCCGCCTGTTTCGCGTTGTCACTCGACAACCTCTGCGTGGTTGGGCTACAGTTCGCAACAATCTGTGTGTTGTAAACTCGGCGCCGCTGCGCAACAGTGCAATCGGCGCTGATTGTCTGATTCGGGCCACAGTCGATGAGCCAGTCTGTTTTCGCCGCCATCATCCTCGCCGCCGGCGGCGGCACGCGAATGAAATCCGCGATCCCCAAAGTCTTACATCCGGTTGCGGGTCGACCGATGATCGCGCACCTGTTGGCGGCGCTGACCCCGCTGCGGCCGGCGGCAACCGTCGTCGTGATCGGGCCGCGGATGGAAGCTGTCGCCCGTCTCGTCGAACCGGCGCAGAGCGTCGTGCAAAATCCTCCGCTCGGCACCGGCGACGCGGTCCGCACCGGGCTCGCCGCCCTCCACGGCCGGCTCGCGCCAAAGGGCGAGATCGAAGACCTGCTGGTGCTGTTCGGCGACACGCCGCTGCTTACTGGCGAAACATTGGCGCACCTCCTGGCGGAACGGCGGCGAGTGTCAGCGGCGGTGCTGGTCGCGGCCATGCGCCCCACCGATCCCGGTGCTTACGGAAGGCTCGTCCTCGCTGCGGACGGTATGCTCGACCGCATCGTCGAGGCCGCGGACGCCAGCCCCGAAGAGCGCGCCATCGGGCTAGTCAACGGCGGCATCATGGCGATCGCGGCGCGGCACGCCGCTGATCTTGTGGACGCTCTCGACCGCGACAACGCGAAAAGCGAATTCTACCTGACCGACATCGTCCATATCGCGCGCCGGCGCGGGCTCGTCTGCCGCGTGATCGAACTGCCGGCCGAGGAGCTGGTCGGCATCAACACCCGCGCCGATCTGGCCGAGGCCGAGGCGCTGATGCAGGACAGGCTGCGCCGTGCGGCGATGACCGCGGGGGCTACGTTGGTCGCACCTGAAACCGTGTTCCTCGCTGCTGACACGCGGCTCGGCTGCGACGTCGTGGTCGAGCCCAACGTCGTCTTTGGTCCCGGCGTGGAGATCGGCGAGGGCGCACGCATCCGCTCGTTCTGTCATATCGAAGGTGCGACCGTTGGCGCTGGCTCGATCGTCGGCCCGTTCGCGCGGCTGCGGCCGGGAGCGAGGCTCGCGGCCGAGGTCCATGTCGGCAATTTCGTCGAGATCAAAGAGGCCCTGCTCGGCACCGGAGCCAAGGCCAATCACCTCTCCTATATCGGCGACAGCGCGGTCGGGGCCGGCGCCAACATCGGCGCCGGCACGATCACCTGTAATTACGACGGCGTTAACAAGCATCGTACGACAATCGGCGAGGACGCCTTTATCGGCTCGAACACCGCCCTGGTGGCGCCGGTCACGGTCGGCGCCGGCGCGATCGTCGCCGCCGGCAGCGTCGTCACCGGCGATGTCCCGCCGGACGCGCTCACCTTGGCGCGCGGCCAGCAGGTCAACAAGCCCGGCCGCGCGACCGAGATCCGCGCCCGGCTACGGAGGAAAATCTGATGTGCGGGATCATCGGCATCATCGCCAAGGAAACAGTGGCGCCGGGGCTGATCGAAGGGCTCCGCCGGCTCGAATACCGCGGCTATGATTCGGCCGGGATCGCAACTCTGGTCGACGGCCGCATCGAGCGCCGGCGCGCCGAGGGCAAGCTCGCAAATCTCGCCCGGCGGCTCGACCGCGAGCCGGTACAGGGGGTGATCGGCATCGGCCATACCCGCTGGGCGACCCATGGCTTGCCGACCGAGACCAACGCCCATCCGATCGCCACCGACCGCGTCGCCGTCGTCCACAACGGCATCATCGAGAATTTCCAGGCGTTGCGGCGCGAACTGACCGCCCTCGGCCATGTCTTTCAGACCGAGACCGACACCGAGGCAGTAACGATACTGACGACGCATTTCCTTGATCAGGGACTGTCGCCACGTGACGCGGTGGCCAATACCCTGGCGCGGCTCGACGGCGCCTTTGCCCTCGCCTTTCTGTTTGCCGGAGAGCACGATCTATTGATCGGCGCCCGGCGCGGCAGCCCGCTCGCGATCGGCTATGGCGACGGCGAAATGTTCCTCGGCTCGGATGCCTTGGCGCTGGCGCCGCTGACCCGCCGCATCACCTATCTCGAAGAGGGCGATTGGGCGGTCGTGACGGCGCAGACGGTAACGATCTTTGACGCCGAGAATATCGAGGTCGAACGGCCGATCCGCGAATCTGCCGCCTCGGGCGCGCTGATCGGCAAGGGCAACTATCGCCACTTCATGCAAAAGGAGATCTTCGAGCAGCCCGCGGTGATCGGCGACACGGTCAATGCGCTGATCAATCCGGCGACCCGCACGGTTCACCTGCCCGAGCTGCCGTTTGCTCTGACCGAGATCGAGCGGGTCACGATGATCGCCTGCGGCACCGCCTATCATGCCTGCATCGTCGCCAAATACTGGCTCGAGCGGATCGCCCGAATATCGGTCGAGATCGACGTCGCCTCGGAGTTCCGCTATCGCGCGCCGGCCATGCCGCGCGGCGGGGCGGCAATCTTTGTCTCGCAATCGGGCGAAACCGCCGACACCTTGGCGGCGCTGCGCTATGCCCGCTCGCAAGGCCAGAAGATCATCGCCATCGTCAACCAGCCGGAAAGCTCGATCGCGCGCGAGGCGGATGTCGTGTTGCCGACCTTGGCCGGCCCCGAGATCGGCGTCGCCTCGACCAAGGCGTTCACCACCCAGCTCGCCGTGCTCGCCGGGTTGACCGTGGCATTGGCGCGGGCGCGCGGCGCGATCACCCCCGCACGCGCGGCCGAACTCGTCGGTTTTCTAACCGAGATCCCGTCGCGGGCCGCCGAAGTGCTGAACCACGACGAGCGCATCCGCGAGATCGCCGCGATCATCGCCGAGGCGCGCGACGTGCTTTATCTCGGCCGCGGCAGCGCGTTTCCGCTGGCGCTGGAGGGCGCCCTGAAGCTCAAGGAAATTTCCTACATCCATGCCGAGGGCTATGCGGCCGGTGAGATGAAACATGGGCCGATCGCACTGATCGACGAAAATGTCCCGGTCGTCGTGCTCGCGCCAAATGACGACCTCTTTCAAAAGACGCTCGGCAATATCGAGGAGGTCATTGCCCGTAAAGGCCGGGTCGTCATGATTTCCGACGCGGCCGGGGTGGCGCGGCTCGCCGATCGGCTCGCGTCGGGAATCGCGGTGCCGAGCTGCGACCCGTTCGTCGCCCCCTTGCTCTATGCGATCCCGATCCAGCTGTTGGCCTACCACGTGGCCGTCCTCAAAGGCACCGACGTCGACCAACCGCGCAATCTGGCGAAAAGCGTCACGGTGGAGTAGGCCCAACAGGCGGCCGCGTCCCGACCAGGCCTGGAGAGCCCGTCGACCGCTCCAAAACTCCCGTGAACCCGCATTCCCCGGATGGTACCGCATTTGGCGATAAGAACGGTCGCATTCTCGTACAAGATACAACATCTTGTGGAGGTCGAACGGGACGGCGATGGCGGAGCCGGCGGGTGAAGCGGACAGCGGCGCGCTGAGGCTCGATTTCGACCGCCGCTTGATGCTCCGGTTCCACGGCTCGGCGATCACCTCCGATGGCGGATTGTGGCGGAGGCACGCACCGGCAGGAACCGACGCCACCTGTTGGTCGGGTTGCTGCGGCAGTCGGTATTCGGCCGGCTGGCCGGCTACGAAGACGTGAACGACGCCGAGCGGCTGTTCCGCGATCCGGCCATGCGCTGGGTGGTCGGCGGCAACGCGCCGATGGGTAGGGGTGCCTCGGCCAGCCAGATGGGCGCTTCGAGACCGAATAGCTGACCCGTCCGGTGAACCTCGCCGCCCTCGCTGATCTGCCGGGCCAGTGGATCGAGGCGGTGCACCAGCGGCGTCAACCGCGGGTCATCGTGCTGGACATGGATTCGAGCGAGAGCCCGACCTACGGCGAAGAGGAAGGCAGCGCCTACAACGGCCATTTCGGCTGCAGGTGCTATCACCCGGTGTTCGTGTTCAACCAGCTCGGCGATCTGGAGCGGTGCGCCCTGCGGCTCGGAAACGTCCATTCGGCCGAGGGCTGGCGAGTGGTGCTGGAGCCGGTGGTTGCCCGCTACCGGGGCAGGGTGAAGCGCCTTTATTTTCACGGCGACGCAGCCTTTGCCAACCCGGAGATCTACGAGTTCCTCGAAGCCGGAGGCATGGGTTATGCGATCCGGCTGCCGGGCCAACCGCATCTTGCACCACAGGATCGGATACCTGCTGAGGCGCCCGGTGGGTCGACCGCCGCAGGAGGTGCGCGGTTACTATTCGAGCTTCAGCTACCGGGCCGGATCATGGAGCAAGCCCCGCCGGGTGGTGGCCAAGGTCGAGTGGCGCCTCGGCGAGCTTTATCCGCGTGTCGGCTTTATTGTCACTAACGATAAGCGCGGCAGGCGAGGCCTCCTATTTGAGGTGTCTTCCCGGCCACAACTCGCTTTTTCCCCGGCGACAAGGATTTCGAGATGTTCAAGCTCGTCGAGCGTCTCACTCTCTCGCGGGCGCCTGAGGAGACGCTCCACCCCTATAAAAGCCTTTACCAGATGATCAACGTGCCGTCGAGCGTGAGCTGCTGCGTTGGCGCGTATGTTGCGCACCGAAGTCGGACGTGAGATCGAGGAGCTTGCCGTAGCTGTTGAAAAAATGGCTATTGGATATGTGCTTATCCCGAATGCGACAGTTTAAACGAGCAGAGCAGGCATGGTAAGTAAAAAGCTGACCACCGGGCAGGAGGTGCTCCAGATCGACCAAGGCGACGTAGCCGGCGGCAAGGTCAACGGCGAGGAGATCGATGAACTGAGCTCATGGGCGGCAGCTAAAAGCTGCCGGCGCCACGGTCAAGCTACGCGCGCCCGCTTAAAGAACCCACTCATCCACAAATTTACGTAAGATCAAGACCTTGATGGGGTAGTCGATAACCGTTGGGAAGTATATAATTGCCCCCGTTTGTCTGCAAACCGATGTGCGAGCTCCTTTCGATTTCCTTATTAGACGAGGCGCTGCAGCCAGAACACCGCAGGTATTCCATGACCGTTACGGCAACGCGATGATCGGACCGAAGATCAGCCTTGGAGTTTATAATGCCACTCATCTTTGCGATCGGGATCGCAATCGTTGCGCAGCTGTTGATTTATTCCGGATTGACATTTATGGTTGGAAAATTATTGCCCACCCTATTGACTCCGGTGTATGATCTGGTCTCCCCTGGAAATTATCGTTTCTTGGTTTTTAGTGTTACGGTCATATTGGCGGGAAATTACCTTTTCCAGCGTCTATATTTATAGCATCCGGTATCAAATGCAGGAGTTATTTCGGTCGTGACAGGAGTATGCACAGTAAACATAGGTGGCTTGATTATTGAGCAAAAATTCCCTAACATTCTAATGGCGATAGGATTGATCCTCGTGATTGTTGGAGCAACCATTACTGTCTATGCTAGGAGTCAACTGTAGAGGCGAGCATATCTATGACCGGTTATTGAAGCAGCCCGCTCCTTGCGTAGCATCAAAACGAGACGCTTGCTGCCCTATCGACGGGTTTTTGCGATTGTCTGCAATCGCACCGCAGGGTGGTCGGCTCGGTGAGCAAGCGCAGAGACGCAAATCCGCCACGCCGGTCCGTCACCCCGAGCCCCCTCCGCCCGCAAAAGCGGAGGGGCTCGGGGTGCTGAGCGATTCGCGGATGCCGAGCGGCTGTACCATTAAGCTCGGCGGGTGCGACTGGCAGCGCTGACGACTGCCTTCAATGAGGCGGTGACGATGTTGGCGTCGATGCCCACGCCGTAGAGGGTTGCCTCGCCGGCGTCGCGGATCTGGACATAAGCGGTGGCCTGGGCATCGGCGCCGGCGCCGATGGCGTGCTCGCGATAATCGGCGACGGTCAGCTCGATCCCGCATTGGCCGCGCAGCGCGTCGACGAAAGCGGCGATCGGGCCGTTGCCCACTCCCTCGATCCGCTTCTCGGCGCCGTCGATAACGATTGTCGCGGCAATCCGCCGTCGCTCCGCGGAGCGCGGCTCGGGAAAGATGCTGTAGTCGCCAAGAACGATCCCGTCGTGGCGCAGATAGGTCTCCCCGAACAGCGACCAGATGTCGGCGCTGGTCAATTCCTTGCCGGTGCGGTCGGCGACTTCCTGCACGATCTTGCTGAACTCGATCTGCAGCCCGCGCGGCAGGTCGAGCCCGTGATCGGCCTGGAGCACATAGGCGACCCCGCCCTTGCCCGACTGGCTGTTGACCCGGATCACCGCCTCATAGGTGCGGCCGAGATCCTTGGGGTCGATCGGCAGATAGGGCACCTCCCACAGCAAATCGTTGCGCTTGGCCAATGCCTCGAAGCCTTTCTTGATCGCATCCTGGTGCGAGCCGGAAAAGGCCGTGTAGACGAGTTCGCCGGCATAGGGGTGGCGCGGATGGACCGGCAGCTGATTGCAGTGCTCGACCGTACGCACGATGTCGTCGATATCGTTGATCACCAGCCCGGGGTCGATCCCCTGGCTGAACAGGTTCAACGCCAAGGTCATGATGTCGACATTGCCGGTCCGCTCGCCATTGCCGAACAAGGTGCCTTCGACGCGATCGGCGCCCGCCATGACCCCGAGCTCGGTCGCCGCTACCGCGGTGCCGCGGTCATTGTGCGGGTGCAGGCTCAAGACGATACTGTCGCGGTCACGGATGTTGCGGCCGAACCATTCGATCTGATCGGCATAGACGTTAGGCGTCGCCATCTCGACAGTCGCGGGCAGGTTCAGAATCGTCTTTTTTGCCGGGGTCGGCTGCCAGACATCCATTACCGCTTCGCAGATCTCGACCGCGAAATCGAGCTCGGTACCGGTGAAGCTTTCCGGCGAATATTGGTAGAGCACCTCGGTCTCCGGCATGGCCTCGGCGAGATCGCGGATCAACCGCGCCCCGTTGACGGCGATGTCGACGATGCCGCCTTTGTCGAGCCCGAAGACGACACGACGCTGCAAGGTCGAGGTCGAGTTGTAAAGGTGCATGATGGCGCGCCGGGCGCCGCGGATCGCCTCGAAGCTGCGTTCGATCAGCTCGGAGCGCGCTTGGGTCAGCACCTGAATGGTGACATCCTCAGGCACGAGATCCTGATCAATCAGCCCGCGGATAAAGGCGAAGTCGGTCTCGGACGCGGCCGGAAAGCCGACCTCGATCTCCTTGAAACCGAGCTTGACCAGAAGGTCGAACATGCGGCGCTTGCGGTCTGGTCCCATCGGCTCGACCAAAGCCTGGTTACCGTCGCGTAAATCAACGCTGCACCACAAGGGCGCATGGTCGATGACTTGCGCCGGCCAACGGCGATCGGGCAGATGAACGGGGTCAAATCGGCGGTATTTGTAAATTGGCATTTCGGACATTGGAAACTCCTAGTGCGGACTAGCCACTGCGGCAGCCGCCGCAATCGGGGTGGAGAGGTTTCACGGCCGGCGGAAATCGATCAGCGCCGCCGACCGCCGGTAAGTCGCTGGAGCAGAGTCCGCGAACCGGGCGCCCACAACATGGCGGAAATGGCCAGACTGTCGATAATGAGACTAGAGGACATTGCGGAGACCGAGCAAAACGCGTTCCCTAACCGGGAACGAATGCAACCTGTGTCGGCGGCCCTTAGGACGCCGAGAGCATAAGTCGCAGCTCGTCTCGCTCGTACATCACGGAAACAGCGTTAGCAGAGCCCCCAATACAGGTCAAGCGTAATCCCGGGCCTCAGCAAGGAGGTGATCCCGGCGGCGGGGCAACCCGTTCGTCCCGCACCTGTACAAAACCATAGGTTTAACAGAGTGTCGCTTTTCTGCCACTGTTGCGGATTGGTCACAGACACGCCGAAAAAACATCGGTTGGCCTTGGCTCAATTGACTTGGAATCAGTCCCGATAGTACTGGTCCTAGTCGAATTTGCTCAGAGGTCTGTATCCATCGCCGATGGATAAGTAGTCAGCGAAACTGCGCCTCTTCGGTTCGCTGCTATGCGGCAAGCAGCGAACATACAGGGTGCATGAGCGGGGACTTAGCTGCAGAGGCGTAGCCTGAGAAGCGGGGGGAAAGTGGAACAGGCGTCCGAACGCACTAACGTCGTAGCATTTCCTCTGGCGGTGCAGGGCGCATCAGCACCGGCGGGTGGATCATGCTATATCACGCCGAGCCGATACGAGTTCACCGAGGTAGAGCTCGCGGCGTTGTGTCGGTGGTTCTCGGCAATGAAATACGCCTTTCCCGGGACGGAGGGCGTGATGATCGTGAGCCATCAGGAGAGCTATTCGGCGGTCGGCCTCTATAATCGGGCGGGCGGCGCTCCGAATTGTTTGGTCGCCAAGCACGAGGTCGCAGGCGGTACGCGCTTCTTCTGGTCAACCGAGTTCGATCCGCCGCATCCGATCGAAGATCTAGCCGAAATCACCAACGCACATATTCGCGCAATTCGCCCCCCGCGTAACGAAAAGGGCTGGCTGGACCGGGCGGGATGGATGGGCGTCTATGCGTCGCGTCTAATCGCCGCGCAACTGCAGATCGTTTAGCTGCGGCGCGGCGGGCGCAACGCCGATCGCTCTGCCCGCCGCAATGGCGCTGCCGGATGGCTGGCAGACCAGTTTTGCCCCCAGACCCGCCCCGGGGGGATAGCATCGGGTTCGCCAACGGACCGGCCTCGGCCGCTCTCGCCGGTAGGAGCATCGGTCTATCACGCTAAGGGCTGATGCCGATGATCGAGGATCTCGGAGTGATGATGTGATCGTGGTGACCGGGGGGGCGGGGTTCATCGGGTCGCATATCGTCCTCGATCTGGCCTCGGCGGGGTTGCGCGTGGTCGTTTCAGACTTGCTGAGATCGGATGAAAAGTGGCGGCACCTCGAGGCAGCGCAACTCCATGACCTGGTTCGCCCCGAGGCGCTGTTCGACTGGCTCGGCCGCCATGGCGGAAAGATTGCCGCCGTCATCCACATGGCGGCGATCGCGACCACGACCGAGACTGATATCGACCGCTATGTCGCCAGCAATGTTCGCCTGACCCTTGATTTATGGGACTGGTGCACGGCTAATCAGGTGCGTTTCATTTACGCCTCATCGGCGGCGACCTATGGCGACGGCAGAGCCGGCTTTTCTGACGACCAAAGTCCCGAGGCCCTCGCCACGTTGCGCCCGCTCAACCCGTATGGCTGGAGCAAGCACCTCGTCGACCGTCGATTGATCAGCGACGTCGCGCGCGGCCTACCGACACCGCCGCAATGGGCTGGTCTCAAATTCTTCAACGTTTATGGTTCGAATGAAAGCCATAAGGGCCCGATGCAGTCGATGGTCAGCAAACTTCGCCCAATATTAAATGGCGGTGAACCGGTAACGCTGTTCCGCTCGCACCATCCAGCCTACCCCGATGGCGGGCAGCTTCGGGATTTCGTCTACGTCAAGGATTGCGTCGCCGTGGTCCGATGGCTTCTGGAAAACCCGACGATCAACGGTCTGTTCAATGTCGGGAGCGGGACGGCCCGCAGTTTCCTCGATCTCGTCAATGCGTTGGGCGCCCAATTGGGCCGCCGACCCGAGATCCGCTTTGTCGACACCCCCGAGATTTTGCGCGCACAATATCAATATTTTACGCAGGCGGATGTAACCAAATTGGGCGCAGCCGGTTTCCCCGGCGCCTTCCACTCGCTCGAAGACGGCATCAAAGACTATATCGAGCACCTGCCCTGATTGGCGCCGCATTGGCGTCTGCCGGCGCTGTAAGCATGAGGCATCGGTGATCGTCTTCGATATTACGCGCTTGCTGTCGCGCTCGGACCGTGGGACCCCGACGGGAATCGACCGGGTTGAACTCGCTTACGCGGAACATCTGATCGCCGGAGCTGCGCCGCTATGCTTCACTGCGCTCACCCCCTGGGGAGGATTGGGGCTATTGCCGCGGCCGGCCGCCGATGACTACGTGGCGGCGATCGCAGCAGCATGGCGGGGAGCGGGGACATCACCGTCGCGTCGACGGCGGGTGCGGTGGCTGGCGCGGCGGTTGCGGCTCGAGCCGCTGCGGCATGGACCTCGGTCCCTCCATGCACGATTGCCGGCCGCTGTCGACCAGCCGGTTTATTTACTGGTGTCGCATCACCATCTCGAACGGCGCCGACTGATCGGCCGGCTCAAGCGACGAGGCCGTACGAGCTTCGTCTGCCTGATACACGATCTGATCCCGATCGAGTTCCCCGAATACGCTCGACCCGGCCAGGATTTGCGGCACCGCCGGCGGATCGAAACCGCGGCTTTGCTGGCCGACGCTGTGATTGTCGGCTCGGCCGCGACCCGCGACGCTCTCCAACCGCACCTTGACCGCGGCGGCCATACCCCCAGTGTGTTGGTCTTGCCGTTCGGTATCGACCCGCCGGAGGTCACGGCGGGCGGCCCGCCGCTGCCGGAGGCGCCCTATTTCGTCTGCGTCGGCACGATCGAGCCGCGCAAAAACCACCTGCTGCTGCTCAATCTCTGGCGCCGACTGGCCGCGGAGTGCGGACCGCTGGCCCCCCGCCTCGTGCTAATCGGGCATCGCGGATGGGAGACCGGAAACGCCGTCGAGATGCTCGACCGCTGCCCGGCATTACGAGGGGTCGTCATCGAGCGCAACCACGTCCCCGACGCCGAGATGGCGCGGTTGCTTAAGGGATCACGCGCGCTGTTGTTGCCGTCCTTCGCCGAGGGTTTCGGGTTTCCGATGGTCGAGGCTTTGGGTCTCGGCGTACCCGTGCTGTGCAGCGATCTCGCAGCGTTACGGGAGAATGGCGGCGACGTTCCGGAATTTCTCGACCCGCTCGACAGTCGTGGCTGGCGGGATGCGATTATCGATTATTCATCTGAAACCTCGCCACGGCGGGAGGCGCAACTAGGACGTCTCGCAGGCTGGAAGACGACCGGATGGCGGGACCATTTCGCCGCCGTCGACGCGCTGATCGCACAGATCTGCGCTCCCGCCGGCAGAGCCGGATAACCGTCGCCGAACGCGACCGTTGCAGGCATTGCCAGGAGCTAGCGCGGCGACAACGCCATCTTGCCGAGATGGCGCGCGACCGCCGCCAAATCGCTCGGCTCAGAGGCTATCCGGCGACTCTCCTCCAGCAAGATCCGCACGGTGTCGCGAACTTGTTCTTCGCTATGCGCCGCAGTCATAAAAAATCTCAGCCTCGCCGCGCGCTCCGGCACCGCCGGATAGAGGATCGGCTGGACATTGACCCCGCGCAGAAACATAGCCTGCGCCAGTCGCCCGGCGCGGATCGACCCGCCGGTGATGATCGGCACGATCGAGGCGCCGATCGATCCGCCGACATCGAGGCCTCCTTCGCGCGCCAATTGCAAAAATAACGCCGCTCGGTCGTTGACGCGGCGGACCCGCTCCGGCTCGCGCTCCAGCAATTCGATAGCGGCGAGCGCCGCCGCCGCCGCCGGCGGCGCCATCCCGACCGAAAATACGAAGCCGGGCGCCACCGAGCTTCAGATAATCGATCAGCTCGGCTCGTCCGGCTATATAGCCGCCGCAGGATACAAGGCTCTTGCTGAGCGTTCCCATCCAGATGTCGACCTCGCCCGGATCGACGCCGAACCGCTCGGCGGTACCGAAACCGCGCGGTCCCAGCACACCCAGGGCATGCGCCTCGTCAACCATCAGCCAGGCTCGATGGCGCTGGGCGATGGCGATGAAGGCCGGCAGATAGGGAACGTCGCCGTCCATACTGTAATGACCCTCGATGACCAGCAGCGCATGCCCGTTGCGCGGGCGCACCTCGCCGAGCAGTCGGTCGGCGGCCGCGTAGTCGAGATGGGCGAACGGCACGCGGCGGGCGCCGGAGAGGATCGCGCCTTGGACGATGCTGTTATGGATCAGCGCGTCGTGGACGATGACATCGTTGCGCCCCAGCAAATGCCCGATCACCGTGACGTTGGTCGAATGGCCACCGACAAAGACAACGCTATCTTCGGAGCCGTGCAGTCGCGCCAATGCCTGTTCGAGTTCGCGATGAACCGGGCGTTCGCCGGAGACCGGACGGCTCGCCGAGACCGAGGTGCCGTAGCGGTCGATCGCCGCCTTCGCCGCCGCTGTGATCTCGGGGTGACCGTTAAGCCCGACATAATCGTAGGAGGCGAAATTAACGTAGCTCTTGCCGTCGATCACCGTCTCCGCGCCGGCGATGCCCTGATGCACGCGGAAAAACGGATCGGCGATCCCGAGAAACTCCGCAGCCTCACGGATCATGCGGATCTCTCTGAACCCTTCGAGCTCCGCCACGAAAGCCGCGCGGCCGGTCGGCGCTCGCCTGCGTTCCGTGGTGACCGGAGCGCGCCGCCCCCCGCAATGGGGAGGCCGCGGCGACCTTCTCCAGCAGCCGCGCCTTTGCCTGCGGCGACAACCCAAAGAGGCTTCGCCCCGCCGTCAACGGACTACTCCGCCGCCACCGATTTGAATTTCCGACATCCTCGCGGCGGCGCCGTCCTCCTCTGCCGCATAGATGTTTCGCCGTTGCCCTCGTAGCGGGCCGCCAGCGCGACCATTTCGGCGTTCTTTGCACCCGCGTTCATCGCGCCGCCGAGGCGAGCCGCGATCGAGGCCACGCTCGTCCCTTCGGTTAACGACACCAGCGGCAGATCGATCCGCAGCCGGCTTTCGAGGGCGAGACGAAGCTCCACCGCCATCAACGAATCCATCCCCATCTGCGAGAGCGGCCGCCGCGGATCGATGCCGCCGGCCGGCAGCCGCAGGATCCGCGCCGCCTCTTCGGCTACTACCGTTTTCAGCAGAGCCAGCGCCGCTTCCGGATCCAGCTCAGCCAGCCGATCGGCCAGCGCCTCGTCATTCGCCGCGGGCCAGCCTTGGCGCGGATCTCCGAGAATAGGGGGTACGCCAGCACCGGCAGAAAGCGCCGCGCCTCGGTCCAACTCGCTTCGGCCAAGCCGACCACCGGCAGCCCGCTTGCGATCATCGCCGGCAGGCCGCCAGGGCCTCTGCGCGCGGGTATCGGCTTCGCGCCAAGCCGCCGCGCCAGCGCATCGCGTGTCTCCGGCCGCTCGGCCAGGTATCCGGCATCCTCGATCGGTCCCCAGGCGACCGCCAAGGCCGGCCTGCCGTCGGCGCGCCGACGGCGCGCGAGCGCCTCGAGCGCCATGTTCGCCGCCACATAGACGCCCTGCCCCGGGGCACCGAGCAGAGTCGTCGCCGAGGAAAACAACAAAAACAGCTCTATCGGATCGTCACGCGTCAGCGCGTCGAGAGCGAAGGCGCCGCCGAGCTTTGGACGCAGGATGGCATCAATCCCGGCGAGCATCGATATCGGCCGACGAGCCCGTCGCCGATCGCCGAGGCGGCATGAACGACGCCGCGCAGCGGCGGTTGTTCCGCGCGGATCTGGTCGAGTACCGCAGCCAGGCAAGCCCGGTCGGCGACGTCCCCGCGATAAACACGCACCTCGGCGCCCGCCGCTTCGAGCTCCGCAACTCCGTGCCGCGCATCCGGGCGTTTCCCACCCGCGCCGGCCTAGGAGCGCGATCGAGCCGGCGCCGTGCGCAACAAGCCACCGCGCTGTTTCGAAGCCAAACCCGTCGATCCCGCCGGTGACCAGATAGGTGCCGTCACCGCGCGCCGCAAATTCCGGCGGCTCGCGCAAGATGCACCGACCTTCTCGTCAGGAACCAGCACCAGCTTGCCGATATGACCTGACGACTGCATCAGGCGAAACGCATCGTCGATCTCGGAAAAGCGGAAGAGCCGGTGCGCCAGTGGCCGGATCGCACCCTCGGCTAGCAGGGTCGAGATTTCGGCAAGCAGCGACCGTGGCGAGCGCCGGTCGGCGCAGCGGCAACTGGTCGACATCGATCGCGAAATACGAAATGTTTTGGCGCAACGGGCGCAGATGTAGCGGTGGTTGAAGTAGAAGTCGCGTTTGCCGAGCTCGAGAAAGCGCCCGAATGGCTTTAGCACCTCGAGGCTGCGCTCCATCGCCTCGCCGCTAAGCGAGTTCAGTACGACGTCGACCCCCTGCCCTGCCGGTTATCTCGCGCACCCCATCGGCAAAGGCGAGGTCGCGCGAATCCAGAACATGTTCGGCGCCGGCGAGCCGCAAAAACGCTCGTTTCGTTTCGGAACCGGCGGTGGCGATGACGATCGCGCCGCGATGTTTGGCGTATTGGATCGCGGCGAGCCCGACGCCGCCGGCGGCGGCGTGGACCAGGACATGCTCGCCGGGTGCGAGCTGCGCCAAATGGCCCAAAGCGTATATAGCAGTGACAAAGGCAACCGGCAGCGTCGCCGCGGCGGAGAAGCCGACTTCGGGCGGGATCGCAACGACCGCATCCGCTGGCGTCACGACGCGCGTGCTCAGTGCCGCTGGGGCAAAGGCCATGACCCGGTCGCCGGCGGCCAGAATCTTGGACGTCCGACCCCGACGGCGCGGACGATTCCCGGCGCATTCGAGCCCGAAACTGGGACCGGCAAAGCCGTCGATCAGCGCTTCCTCCGGCAGCAGCCCCATCGCCCACATCACGTCGCGAAAGTTGAGACCAGCGGCATGCACCTCGATCTCGACCTCGCCCGGGGAAAGGGGGCATGCGGGCGGTCCTTCCAATCCAGCGAATCGAGCCCACCGGCTCGGCAGCTCGTCAGGGTCAGCACTTCCGATCGCGACGCCCGGCGAGGCGGCAGGCCAGGCCGCAACCGCAGAACATGACGCCCATGCGGCGTCCAGACGATCTCGCGTTCCTTCGTGGTTGCGGCTAGTTCGGCGGCGATCTGTCGGGCGCGTTCACCCGGAGTTGCAGCGCCGGCGAGATCGACGAGATGAACCGACAGCCGCGGCAATTCATTAACGAGCACCCGCGCCAAACCCCATAGCCCGGCGCCCACTGGTGCTGCAGCTTGAATCGGCGCCGGCAATTGCGGTCTGCTGATCGTCGCAGGTAACGATCCAGAGCGCGGCGCGCCTCCGCTCCGCCTCGAGCGCGACCCGCGCCAGCGCCGCGATCTGGTGCGCTGCGCTGTGATGATCGCTGGCCGATTGATCCGACAAAAAAAGAACGATTTCGCCCGCGCCAGGGTCCCGCTCAGGACGCGCGCCGGCCCCGGCGACGTCGAGAAAATCGAGATTGTGCAGTGTTTCGACGCGATGGCCCGCTACCGCCAATCGATCCAGCAGCGCCTCCCTAAAGGATTTATCACCGCCGACGAGGGTAATTCGGTGCGACGATGGCGGTTCTGCGATGACCGGCGCCGCGCGCGCCGGGGCGCTGCCCCAGAACAGGGCGCAGGGCCACGGCGACGCAACCACGCCGGCAGCGCCGACGGCGTGAAAACCTGCGACCGCGAGCTCGGCCCGCCACTCTTCGCCCGAGCGGATCGGCGATACCGCGCCGCCCATTGATGCGGTCGGCCACCATCCGACAGCCTGCCCGAAGACGACGTCCCAAAAGGCGTTCGGTTCGGGATCGACCGCGGCCAACAGCCCGCCCGGTACGAGGAGATCACGTATAACGGTGAGCGCCGCGGCGTCGAGCTGCAAACGGGCGCAGGCATTTACGGCCAACACAATATCGAACCGAGCCTCCCCCAGCGCATCCACCCCATCCCGCGGGGACCAGGGTTGCGCATCAGCGCCGACGAAGGAATGCGTCACCGGAGAGAGCCGATCGATCTGCTCGGCGTCGGCGCTAGTCGCCAGATAGGCCAGCGCCACCCTGGACGAGGACAGGCGCTCCAGCACGCGGCGGGTGGTCCCGCTGACCGCACCGACCTCGAGAATCCGCAAGGGCCGGTCCCATGGCCATGCAGCCCCGAGGTCGTCCAGCGCATCGCACAGTAACTCGAGGCCGGCGACGCTTGCTGGCGACGCCTGTAGCAGTTGCTCGACCATCGGGGACAGCCAGGGCGTCGACGTGCCCCGGACCTCCGGCGAGAATTTTCGGCAGATCTTCCAATGCGCTCGCGGCCAGCGCCAGCTCAGCGACCAAATCGGGGGCATCGGCGAGCAACAGGCGCCAGATTTCCGCTGCATTGGGCAGATCGCTCGCCGGATCGATCCGCCACTCCCCCTCAGTCTCGGTCGCGGCGCCGAGCTGCTCTAGCGCTGTCAACAGACATTCGACGAACGCGCGCGAAGTCGGCGCCAACCGCCCGCCGTCGATCAGCTCGCCGACCGTAAAGGACCGGCCGGGTGCGACCAGTTCGTTCAAGCAGGTAAGCGCAGTCGCACCAATCAAGGCGCCGAGCAGCAGCGCTTGGTCGCGTCGCTCGAGGTCCGGTTCGCGGTTTGCTGCAAGCCGCGCCAAAGCGGCGCCGGCTTGGGCCAGCACAACCGGAGCGGTCGAGCTCCGCAAGCGGCGCCGGAACGAGATCGACATGAAACAAACGCCCGTCGGCCGACACCCGTCGGCTCAGCTCGACGCGGCGAAACCAGCAATCCTCGAGCTCGGCGACAACCGAGCCGGCCTCGTCGTAGAGCACGATGTCCGCCGACACTGACCTGACCCCGCTCCGCGTCAAGCGGAGTCGCGCTTGGCGCGCAATCCGCCCAAACGGCGCCGCCAGCCGCACTCTACCGAAGCGCCATGGCAAAAAGCCTTTACCCGGCAGCTCCCGCCGTTGCCCCTCGAGCAGCGCCGAGCAATCCCTGCAATGCGCCATCGAGCAAAGCGGGATGCAGCAGATAAGTACCAAGGGGCTCGCCAATCGGCGCAGGATCGAGATGAACGATTGCGGCGTCGATCGCAGTGACCTCGACATGATCGACCGTTCTGAACCGGCGCCCGTAATCGAGCCCGGCGCGCTGTGCCAGCCGATAAAGGGCCTCGGCGTCAATGCGACGCCCGCCAGGCGCACAGTCGGCCCAGCGCAGAACCGGCCGGGCGTCGCTTGCTGCCGAGATCCGGCCGACCGCATGAACCGTGAACGGCTCGCTCGACAGCCGCGAACGGCTCGCCAGGTTCCAGTCGCCGTCTTCGGAGACAAGCGTCGTGCGCAGCTCGCGCATGCGCCCTTTGTCGAACGGCAGCGGGCGCCGCATTTCGACATCAAAGGCTTCCAGCACCGCGGCCTCGGGCCACCGCCATCGTCCCGCCGCAAGCGCGATTTCGAGGATCGCGGCAGCCGGGAAGACCGGGATTCCTTCGACCGCGTGGTCAGCGATCCAGGGCAGCACCTGCTCGTCCAGATGATTAAGCCAGTGCGGCACCGGACCATGCTGGCGGAAGCCAAGCAACGGGTGGTCGAAGGGCGGATTTTCGGGATCGCTGGCTTCGACCGTCTTGTCGAACCAGAATCGCTGACGTTGCCACGGATACAGCGGAACGCTCCGCAAGTCGGCAGGGCCATCAAATAACGGCGCAGCCGGCAGATCGTACCCAGCGACATAGCAGCGGGCAGCGATCGCTCGGAAACGGATCGCCATCGCCGTCGTTTCGCGAAAGGGTGGAAAGGACGCGGCCCTCGACCTCCGCCGCGCGCAGCCCATCCGTCAAATAGGCGTGAAGGATCGCGCCAGGCCCGATTTCGAGCAAAGATGCGAAAGCCGTCGCCGATCAGCGCGGCGGTCGCCTCGGCGAAGCGCACCGGATTCCTGATATTTCGCCACCAATGATGGGCGTCGAGCACAGCGTCTTCGATGACGGCGCCGGTGACGCTCGATACCAAGGCGCGCCGTCGGGCGAAGCGACGAGATGCCGGAGAGGCTTATCAGCAGCTCGTCGTGGATTGGGTCCATCCATCTCGAATGAAACGCGAAATCGAGATCGAGCGGGCGGCACCAAAGATTGCGCCTGCGCGCCTCGTCGGCCAGGCGCTCGATTTCCGCACCCGAACCCGAAATCGTGACCGAACGGGTGGCATTGAGCGCCGCGATCTCCGCGGTGCTGTCGAGCTCGGAGAGAAAGCTGCGCGCCGCATCGCCGTCGAGCGCCAGCGCCGCCATCCGCCCGGATCCTTGCGTCCGCTGCTGGCTGCGGCTGCGGGCGATCGACGATGCGCCCGGCATCTGCAAGTGAGAGTGCGCCCGGCGCCCCAGGCGGCCGCGATCTCTCCGACGCTGTGCCCGAGATATCCTGAAGCGGTGATACCGATCTCGCGCAGCGCCTCGACGATGCCGACCTGGATGGCGAATAGCAGCGGTTGGGCAATGTCGGTGCGCGCCACCCGCTCGCCGTCGACGCCGCTGGTCGATCAACTCGGCGATCGACCAGCCTAGCTGCGGGCGCAATATGCCGTCGACGTTCTCGATCGCGCAGCGGAAGGTCGGGTTGGCACGCAAGGCCGCGCGTCCCATTTCGGGGAATTGCGCGCCATTGCCGGAGAACACGAAGGCGAGCTTTGCGCCGCTAACGGCAGTCCCGACAACGAGATCCGTTGCCTGTCGGTTGTCGAGAAAACTCTCGAGCAGGATGGCACTGGCGGTCCGATCGCCGCCGAGGGCAACCAACCGATGGCGAGTGGTGATCGCGCCCGCGGGCGGCAGCGCGCATTGCCCCGGAAATCTCGTGGTCCGGCAGGGCGGCGAGGGTGCCGCACCAGCCGCGGACGAGCTCGCGAAGCGAGGCCTCTGTGGCGGCCGAGACCAACAGCGGCGGGGTCGGTCCATGATGTTGCGGGCTCTCCTCCCGGCGTGGTGGCCCGGCGAGGACGACATGCACGTTGGTCCCGCCAAAACCGAAAGAGTTGACCCCGGCAAAGCGTTGGTGTTTGGCAGTCGTCAACTGTTCAGCCTCGCGCAGCAGGCGCAGGTTCAGCGTGTCGAATGCAATATTCGGGTTCGGGCTGGCGCAGTGCAGGGTCGGCGGAATGATGCCGCGATCGAGCGCGAGCGTTGCTTTCAGCAGCCCGGCCATGCCCGACGCCGGCTCCAGATGACCGATATTGGTCTTGACCGACCCGATCGGCAGCGGCTCGCGCCGTCTTTGCCCGAGAGCGTGTCCGACCGCTGCCGCTTCGACCGGATCGCCGGCCGGCGTCCCGGTACCGTGCATCTCGAAAAACGCCAGCAAGTCCGGGGCAATCTCCGCCTGCACGTATACCGAGCGCAGAAGCAATGCCTGCGCCGCCTCGCTCGGCAACGACAATCCGATGGTTCGGCCGTCCGAATTGGTGCCGGTAGCGCAGGATCACCCCGCGAATCGGGTCGCCGGCGACCAGCGCGTCGGCGAGCGGCTTCAGGATCACCACGCCACCGCCTTCGCCGCGGACATATCCGTCGGCGCGGTCGTCAAAGGCGAAGCAGCGGCCGCGCCTCGACAGCATCGAGGCGCGGCAGAAGCCGAGAAAGGGATAAGGCGTCAACAGCAGATTGACGCCGCCGACGACGGCGCTGCCGATCCGCCCGGCGCGGATCGCCTCACAGGCCTGATGCAGAGCGACCAGCGACGACGAGCAGGCGGTGTCGACGGCGAGGCTCGGCCCGCGCAGATCAAAGACATAAGAAATGCGGTTGGCGAGAATGCTCAGCGCATTCCCAGTCATGAAATACGAGTCGGCCCCGGCCGGATCGCCGAGCCGCAAATCGGAATAGTCGGTGGCCGATGCGCCGATATAGACCCCGGCTTGGGCGCCGGCGAGCTGGCTCGGCGGGATTCCGGCATCTTCGAGCGCGTGCCAAACGAGTTCGAGCAACAGCCGCTGCTGCGGGTCCATCTGCACCGCCTCGCGCGGAGAGATCCCGAAAAACGACGGCTCGAATTGGTCGACGCCGCTAATCAGGCCGGCCGACCAAGTGTAGCTTTTGCCTGGCTCACCACGGTCTGGATGATAGAAAAATCGGGTCGACCATCGCTCCGGATCGACCTCCGAGACTGCATCTCCGCCGGAAGCGAGCAGCTGCCAAAACCCCTCCAGGCCGTCACCCCCGGGAAATCGGCAGGATGCTCCGACGATCGCGATCGATCCGTCACTCATAGCAGCCGGACGGTCGCCCCGGAGCACCAGCTTTCCCCATCTGCCCCCTCGCGATCGAAGCCGTCGCCCAGGCCTCCGGCTTTCGACTACCTGTTAATCCTATCTTAATTGTCGTCGTCGATGGCGGCGTTAATGTCAACCGCCGCGAGGACCAGCCGAAAGCGCTGCTGACGTGACAATTTGGGTTCATCGGGCGCCGTCGCCGAAGGCGAGGCTGGTCCGCACAGCCAGGTTCATTCCACCCCAAAGCATGGATGCGGCGGGCTGAGCGGAGCCACGGTCCCGGCCGGCCGCCACGGGTTGCGGGCCAGCCGCAACCTTTCACAGAGGTCCATCGCCGACCAATAAAGCGGTACGGCACGGCCCTTTACCATGGGCAGACCGGACGCGTCCAGCCCCAGCCACGGCAAGAATGGATTGCGGCGGCCGTAAGCCCAAATCTCGCTGCGGACAGCCGGACGCGCCGAGATGCCGCGCGCGTGAAACCCCATCGTGTCGGCAACCACAAGTGTATTCTGCGGTACGGCGAACACCTTGGGCGCTGCGAACCCCAGGCGCCGCAGCATTGGCGCGCTGATTCGCAGCGAGCCGCGAGACGATTGAAAATCGGCGCTTTGCGCAGCGGTCAATGAAGCGCGCCGCTCCCATGCCAGACGCCGCCGCGTCGGCTGATGAGAGCCTGGAACATAGATCAAAGGCCCCTGGTCCTCGCCAACATCGGTCAAGAAAAACCACGCCTTGACGGTCGGATGAAAGGTGTCGGCGTGCAGCCGGGTCTGGGGATCGGGCGCCGCCTCGCGCGCGTGGGCGAAGATCGTTTGAATGTAGAGAAACGGTTCGAGCCGATACGAGCCGATGTAGCGCACGAGGCCGAGCCATTCAGGGCTCTCGACCAAGGCGCGCACGGCCGGCAGGCGCATCATCGCCCGCCGGTCGAGGGCGATCCGCCGGGTGATCGCGTCGCCCTGCGACTGCTGCCGCGCCGGCGCCGCGAACGAAAGCACTTGCTGCTTGAGCGCATCAAAGGCGGCAGACGGCAAAAAGTCGCGTTTGATGACGAACCCGTCGCGCGCAAAGGCGACCCGATCGTCATTCGAGATCAGCGGCGCCAGTCTTTCGCGGCGCCGTTCGGCCATACGATAGGCCAGGCGCATGCGGGCGACGTGCAGTCCCGCCCGGTTCAGGGTTGGGCTGCCGATGATCGGATTGTCGCGGAACGACTTCGCGCCGGTCGCGAGCGCCGCGACGTGAATGGGCGCCATCAGCCATGAGCGCGGCCGTGATCTCATGTCGCGCCTCCAGTGCAATACCCAGGGCCCGGCCTGACGAGTCAGGCGTGCAGCGCGGCGAGCGCGTCGTAGACCAGGCGATCGATCTCGATGCCCTCGCGCAGCAGGCGCTCGCGGCTGCGAAACGAGCGCTCGCCCGGAATGCGGATCTCTTCAACCCCGGGCTGGCGCGGAATGCTCTTGATGCGGTCGACCAGCCCGCTGACCTCGCGCTTGAACTCGTCGAGCGGAACCAAGCAGATCGGGCTTGAACACGACAAACAGATAGCCGTCATCCTTGTCCGGGTCCATGCCCGAGCCGGCGAGCACGCCCAGAGCCTGCACGATAAAGCCGAGCCCATAGCCTTTGTACCCGCCAAAGGGCAGCAGCGCCCCGAGCCGCGCCGCTGTCGGGTCGCGGGTCGGCTGGCCTTGCGAATCGATCGCCACACCTTCCGGCAACAGCTGCCCGAGCCGCTCGCGCAGCGCCAGCTCGGTCCCCATGAACGCAGAGGTTCCCATGTCCAGAACCACCGGCCCGTCGGCGGACGGCATGCCAAAGGCGATCGGGTTGGTGCCGAGCGCCGGGCGCGCCCCGCCGAATGGCGCGACGCTGCGCGACGAGCTGGCGGTGTGGATGCCGACGAGATCGGCCGTGGCGATCATCTCGACATAATAGGCGCTGCGCCCGCTCATCCAGCTGTTGGTCACGCCGACGACCGAAAATCCGTGCGCCGCGGCCTTGGCGATCGCGGCGCGGGCGGCGTGATACATCGCCAGCATGCCGACATTGTTGCCGCCGTCGTACAGCACCGAAACCTCGGTCTCGCGCACCACGCTGATCGGCCGGCGCGGCCGCTTGAAGCGGCGGTGTTCGGGGATGTTCAGGATTTTCGCCATCCCCGAATATTCGTAACCGCACAGCGCCGCATCGATCATGTGGTCGGCGAGGATGCGGGCTTCCTCGGCGTCGTAGCCGATGCCGCGGAGCGCGCGCTCGGCATGCTCGCGCGCCTCGGCGACGCTCAAATGGATGCGGTCAGCCGCCATTCTCCACCCTCCGCCAGCCGGTGGCTCAACCCTGCTCGACCCGGAACACGGCTTTGCCGGCGATATGCCGGTCGCGCAATTCAGGACCGATCCGCGCCAGATCGCGCCAGCTGCTTTCGACGAGCGCAGAGCTTCAACGAGCCGTCGGCGACCAGCGACGCCAGCAGGGCGAGATCCGGGCGCGAACCGCTCCTCGGCCTCGGAGGTGAAATAGGAAAAGCTTTGGATGCGCGCGTTCGGATGCTCGGCAAATTCGCGGAAATTGATCGCGGTCGGCTCGCCCGACGAGTTGCCGAAAATCACGATCGTCCCCTTGGCCTCGATCCGCGCGATCGCGGCGGCGAGCGAGGCGCCGCCGGCGGCTTCGAGGATCAGGGCGAACCGCCCCTCTGCCTTGTCGATGCCAGTGACGACAGTCTCGGCGCCGCGAACATGCCGGCCGCGCTCGGGGCTGCCGACGATGGCGGTGACATGAGCCCCCGAACGCGCCGCGATCTGCACCGCCATATGGCCGACGCCGCCGGCGGCGCCGGTGACCAGCACCCGCTTGCCGAGCAGTGGCGCGCCGTGGCGCAAGGTGCGCAGCGCCGTCAGCCCGGCGACCGGCAACGCCGCCGCCTCTTCGAAGCGGACATTGTCCGGCAATGGCCGCCAAGCGGTGGGCCGGTGCCGCGACGCGCTGCGCCCAGCCGCCATTGTCGGTCAGCGCGACGACACGGGTGCCGGCTTTGGGCCCGCTGCCGTCGGCCGCCTGACGCAACACGACGCCGCTGATGTCCTGACCCGGCCGCCAGCCCTCGGGGCGGACCTGCATCAGCCGCAATTCGCCGCGGTTCAACGAGAAGGCGCGCACCTCGACCACCGCCTCGTTCGTTGCCGGCGTCGGCTCCGGCACCTCGCGCATCTCGACCGGCGCGGTGCCGTTGGGCGTGTTGACGAGAGCGAGCATCAGACGTTGTCCCTACTTAGCGGCCTCAACACCACTGTCTTGGTCCGACTTTCCGGCCATCCACGTCTTCGGTTCGGCGAGGTTTCGTGGATGACCGGGTCAAGCCCGGTCATGACGATGATCGGTGGATCGTCGTCAGTTCAGCCGCAGATCGACGATGTGCTTGGGGTCGGGCTTCAACTCGCCCTTTTCGACCCGGGTGACGATGTCGGTCAGGATCGCGTTGGTCGGGGTGGGGATCCCGACCTCTTCGCCCTTGCGCACGATAAACCCGTTCAGAAACTGGATCTCGGTGCGGCGCCCCTTGAACATGTCCTGACCGGTCGAGGGGCGATGCTCGCCGCCGCCGGCCCGGTTGGCTTCGGCGAGGCGATGCTCGTCGATTTCCTTGGTCGCGGCTGCGTCGCCCTCGCCGGCGCGGGCGATCGTCTCCGGGTCCATGTGGCTGACCTCGTCGAAGGCATAGCCGAGCGCCTGGCCGACGCGGATCGCCTCGCTGCCGAGCCGGGTCGAGAAATTCCGGATCGCGTCGTTCTTGATCATGTCGCGCGAGATCAGGCCGGTGCAGGCCGACAGCCCGTTGCCCATGACGTTGGTGACGAGCTTCGACCAGCGCTCGCCCCACAGATTCTCGGTCACCATCGCGCTGTCGGCATAGCTGACGAGCCGGCAGACTTCCTTGGCGCGGTCGGTGATCCGGCCATGCACCTCGCCGACCCGGAACACGGTGTGGCGCGAGCCCGATTTGCCGGCGGCGCGCCGCACCTGGCCCGGCGCATGCAGCTCGACGGTGATCGAGCTGGCGATCGAGCCCAGGGTCTTGCCCCAGCCGACGATGCCGGCGATGGTTTCCTCGTTCATGCAATTCTGCAACGAGACGACATAGCCGCCGGGCGCCAGATACTGCTTGATCATGGTCGTCGCCCAGGCGGTGTCGTAGGATTTCATGCAGACGAAAGCGATGTCGATCGGCGCTTCTTTGCTCGAGCTGCTGCGCCTCGGTCAGATGCAGCGCGCGCGGCTTGACCGTGAACGGCTCGACGTCGCGGATATGGGTGATCCTCAGACCGTCCTTGCGGATGGCTTCGACGTTTTCCGGCCACGGATCGATGTAGGTCACGTCTTCGCCGGCCTGCACCATATGCGCCCCGGCATAACCGCCGACCGCCCCCGCGCCGACGATCGCTATCTTGTTCTTCGCCATTCCGTCTTCCTCCGCATCAGGTCGCGGCCCAGCGCGCCGCGTGCTCCGTCGCGCGATCCTAGTACGGCGCGGGCGCTCTCGTCATCCTATCGCTTTGGCGGGGCGGGTTTGCGCGGCCGCGGATCGCGGCGAGGTTGCGGCCGCGGTGCGCCGCGCCCGGGTCTTGCCGCGCGCTTTGCGCGGCCTTCGCGCCGATTTGGTCGCCAGCCGCCAGTCGACGATCATGCCGAGCGGGATCGCCGCCAGGCCCAGCGCCATCAGGCTGCTGGCGACGCGGTCGAGCCAATCGATCTCGATCACGACGACGACGCAGCCCCAGCACGAGGCCGGCGCCAAAGGTCAACAGGGCGATCTTGGTGTAGCGCATCGGTTGCGGCGGCGGGAGCCAGGCTCCTAATCTGGCGCCCGAGACAAGACCGGCGCCAATGACGGCTGCAGCGCACATGCCAGAAAGGCGGAGAAGATGATAGAGGTCGAGCGGCCGGCGGATCTCGCCCAATATGTCGGCAAGGAGATCGGGGTCAGCGACTGGTTCACCGTCGACCAGGCGATCATCGACAAATTCGCCGAGGCGACCGGCGATCATCAATGGATCCATGTCGATGTCGAGCGCGCCAAGCGCGAGATGCCGGGCGGCAAGACGATCGCCCACGGCTATCTGACACTGTCCCTGGTGCCGCGGCTCGCGGCGACGCTCTATCGGGTCAAAAAGCGCTCGCGCGGGCTCAATTACGGTTCGAACCGGGTGCGCTTCACCGGGCAGGTGCCGGCCGGCTCGCGCATCCGCCTGCGCCAGAAGATCAAATCGGTCGAGCCGGTCGAGGGCGGCGGCGTGCGCATCACCTCGGAAAGCACGATGGAGGTCGAAGGTGCGACGCGCCCGGCTCTCGTCGCCGAAACCATCAGCATGCAGTTCGAGTAAGGAGTCATGATCGATGGCAGCGGTATTGGAGCGGCAGACGGTGATGGTGCGGCCGACCGGTGCGGCGCTCGGCGCCGACGTCGAGGGCGTCGACCTGGGGCAGGATCTGTCGCCGGCGACGGTCGATGCGATCAAGCAGGCTTGGTCCGACCATCTGGTGCTGCGCTTTCGCGGCCAGCATCTCGACGACGACCAGCTGATGCGCTTCAGCGCGCTGTTCGGCGAACTCGACTTCGCCCCGGTCATCGCCGCCTCGCGGGTCCAAATCCGCGGCGAGGACCGCTATGTCGATTCGGCCGAGGAAGGCCACCGCTACATCTCGATCATTTCCAACATCGTCGAGAACGGGGTCGCGATCGGCGCGCTCGGCGCCTATGAGGCGATCTGGCACACCGACATGTCGTACAATCCGGAGCCGCCGATTGGCAGCGCGCTCTACGCGCTCGAAGTTCCGCCCGCGGGCGGCGACACCGGCTTTGCCAACATGTACCTCGCCTACGAGACCTTGCCCGAGGAGCTGCGGCGGCGGATCGAGGGCCGCCTGTGCCGGCATGATTCGAGCCGCAACAGCGCCGGCGAATTGCGCCGCGGCTATACCGACGTGACCGATCCGCGCGCAGGCGCCGGGCGCCGACCACCCGATCATCCGCACCCATCCGGTGACCGGGCGCAAGGCGTTGTTTCTCGGCCGCCGGCGCAACGCCTATATCCAGGGCCTCGAGCTCGACGACAGCGAGCGACTGCTCGACGCGCTGTGGGAGCATGCGACCAGGCCGCAGCTGACCTGGTATCAGCAATGGCGGGTCGGCGACCTCGTGCTGTGGGACAATCGCTGCGTCATGCACCGCCGCGACGAGTTCGACCCGACGAGCCGCCGGCTGATGCACCGCTCGCAGATCAAGGGCGACCGGCCGTTCTGAGGATCAGCTCGAACTCATCCTCCGCGATCGGGATGAGGCGATCGGCAGCCGGCTCGTAATGCAGGACAAAGAGCGCCGTGTTGGGCGCCCTGACCGGCGGGCTGCCGGGCGGCAGCGCGTGCTTGACCAGCTGGCGCACCATCGCGCCATGGGTCGACACGCCGATCCGTCGATAAGGGTGCGCGACGGCGAACCGGCGCAATGCCGCCAGCCCGCGAGTCAAGGTGGCGAGGCCGGTCTCGCCGCCGGGGAAGGCCACGTCGTTGTCGCTGTACCAGCGCTCGGTCAGCTCCTCGCCGAAGCGGGCTTTGGCGTCCGCCCAGATCATCCCTTCGGCGGCGCCGACATTGGTCTCGCGCAGACCCGAGATCGGTCGCCAGCGGCACGCCCAGCGCCTCGGCGACGATCCGCGCGGTCGTCAGCGCCCGCGACGAGATCGCTGGACAGGACGGCATCGAGGCGGTGCGGGCGCAGCCGGTGGGCCAGTGCCTCGGCCTGGGCGAGGCCCGGTGGCGTTGAGCGGGGTATCGGTGTGCCCTTGCAGCCGCCCCTCGCGGTTCCAATCGGTTTCGCCGTGGCGGAACAGGAACAGAATGCGCCGGTCGCCACCTTGCTCCACAACGGCCCTCCGCGGTTATCTCCGGATGATTATTGCCGTCGAGCGGGGACGAGCCGGCAACACCGCCGTCAGCATCGACGGCTTCGTATCGGTGAGGCACGCGATCGGCCGCTGTCGGCGGCGGTCACGCCCAAGGTCCACGCTTCCTCGGTCTCGACCCGACGGCGCTGCTCGGCGATCGAGACCCGGGTCGCCGGCGAACAGCGCCGCGAGTTCCCCGGCGCAGTCGCGCTCGGCGAGGAATTGGGCGACGGTGCGAACCTGGGCCCGGTCCTTGGGCTCATCCGGCGCTGGCGACACCGCCCACAACGACGGATAGACCTCGGCGAGTACGACTCGCGCGTCGGGGCTCGCACCAAGGCCGGTTTCGAACGGCCAGACCTGTGCCTGCCGGCACCAGCGCGGGTCGTCGCGCAAGGCGCGCGCCACCGGGATGCCGGTCAGGGCCTGGCCGCCGACCGATCCGGCGCCCAACAGCTTCCAGCAAGGCTGCGCGCTCGGGATGTAGAGATCGACCAGGCGGCGCTCGGCCAACCCTTCGCGATCGTGGCGGCGGTGATGCTTGCGGGCGAGATAGGTTCTGGCCGGCGCGGCAGGGCAGCCCCAGAACGGAAACGCCGCCTCCGGAGACACGCCGGTTCAGCACATCGGCCGACATCGAAGCGGTTGTTGCGGTTGCGCTCGTCGTCTGTGATCAGACCGGCGATTTCGTCCCAGACCGCCCGCCAGGGCGGCCCCGACAGGCCGAGCCGGGCAGCGAAGCCGGCGGGATAGCCGAACGGGAAATCGAAGCCCACCAGCACCCTCTCGTCCGTCGCCCGCGCCGCCGTCAGCCAATCGGCGAGCAACGCCTTGGCTGCATGGCGGGTCGGCGGATTGACCAAGGTTTCATGATCGCCGCAGCGCCGGCAGATCCAGATGCTGTCGCGGCCGATCCTCGGCACGTTCGCCGCACTCCAATCGACGATCACAAAACTATCGAACATCAGACGACGATGATACCGCGGATTCGGCGACGGGTGCCGCCCGCAGCGCATCGTCGCGGTCATCGGTTGACCCTCTCGCCGGCCGCAGCCGAGACTGCCGCCGCGATGATGCCGGCCGTCGATGCCAATCCGCTGCTGCTGCTCGTGGCCGGCCTCGCCATCGACGCATGGTTCGGCGACATGCCGGCGATCTTCAGCCGCGTCCCCCACCCGGTCGTGCTCGCCGGCCGAGCCGTCGCGTTTTTCGACCGCAAGCTCAACCGCGAGATCCGCAGCGAAGCCTCGCGCCGGGTCCGCGGCATCCTCACCGTGCTGGCGCTGGTCGGCGCTTGCCGCGGCCCTCGGGCTGGCGATCGAGCATCTGTGCCGCGGCAGCCTTGTCGGCGCGGCGGTCGAGACCCTGCTGATCGCGGTGCTGGTCGCCCAGCGCAGCCTGTTACGAGCATGTCGCCGAGGTCGCGCAAGCGCTCGATCGGGGCGGGCTGGCGGCCGGGCGCGACGCGGTGCGGCACATCGTCGGCCGCGACCCGATGAGCCTCGACGCTCACGGCGTCGCCCGCGCCGCGATCGAAAGCCTGGCCGAGAATTTCAGCGACGGGGTCGTGGCGCCGGTGTTCTGGTACCTGCTGCTCGGCCTGCCGGGCCTCTTCGCCTACAAGATGGCGAACACGCTCGACAGCATGATCGGGCACCGGACGCCGCACTATCGCAGCTTTGGCTGGGCGCGCGGCCCGCTTCGACGATCTCGCCAATCTGGTGCCCGGCGCGGATCAGCGGGCTGCTGATCGCCGCCGCGGCGCTGTTTGCCGAAAAAGGCCGGCCCGGCCGGGCGCTGGCGATCATGCTGCGCGACGCCCGCAAGCACCGCTCGCCGAATGCCGGCTGGCCCGAAGGGGCGATGGCGGGCGCGCTCGGTCTGGCATTGGCCGGCCCGCGGCGACTATCCCGAGGGCGTGGTCGTCGATCCGTGGGTCGGCGACGGCACGGCGCGGGCGGCGACCTCGGACATCGTCCGCGCGCTGGGCCTCTACAAGCTCGCCTGCCTGATCGAAGGCGGCCTGGTGTTGGGCGCCTGGCTCGCCGGCCATTTCAGCCTGCTGATGTAAGCCCGGGCGGCCGCGCCGCGGCGAGCAATGCCGAAAGATCGAGATGGCGTTCGAGATGGTCGGCGAGGGCGTCGAGAGTGGCCTCGACCTGATGCTCATAGGCGAAATCGCCGGAGGCAGCACCGAGCCGCGCGAGAAAGCTGGCGGCGGAACGGATCGCTGGCGAAGAGCCCGTGCAGATAGCAGCCGGCGACGAGGCCATCGGCGCTGACGGCGCCGTCGTTGCGGCCCGCCAGTCGCAGCATCGGCCGCTCCAGCCCCGGCCCGGTCGTCGTCCCGAGATGCATCTCGTAGCCGGCGACCGGCAGCCCGGTGGCGAGTTCGACGCCCGTCGACCGATTGCAGCCGTTTTTCGGCGCCCAGCACCGTGTCGACATCGAGCAGCCCGAGCCCCGGCACCGTCGCCGCGCGCCCCTCCACGCCCAGCGGATCGGCGATCGTCCGCCCGAGCATCTGATAACCGCCGCAGAGGCCGAGGATTCGCCCGCCCTGGCGGCGATGGGCGAGGATGTCGATGTCCCAGCCCTCGCGGCGCAGGAATTCGAGATCCGCGAGCGTCGCCTTCGAGCCCGGCAGGATCACCAGCGCCGCATCGCGCGGCAACGGCCGGCCGGGCCGGACCATGACCAGCTCGACCCCCGGCTCGGCGCGCAGCGGGTCGAGATCGTCGAAATTGGCGATGCGCGGCAATACCGGCACCGCGATGCGGAGCGGATCCCGGCCCTCGCCCGCTTCGCTGCGCTCGGAACCCTCTCCCGCATGCGGGAGAGGGGTGACCCGGCCCGGCGGGGTCGGGTGGGCGAGGGGCGAGCGCCGAGCAAATCTTCCGCGGGCAGCAGCGAGGCGGCCGGGAAGAACGGCACCGTGCCGAACGAGCGCAGCCCGGTGCGCGCGCCGAGCGCCGCAATCCCGCCGTCGAACAGCCGGATATCGCCGCGGAACTTGTTGACGATGTAGCCGGCGAGCAACGCCCGCTCGCTGTCGGACAGCAGCGCGCAGGTACCCGACCAGCTGGGCGATGACGCCGCCGCGCTCGATGTCGCCGATCAGCACGACCGGCACGTCGGCCGCCTCGGCAAAGCCCATATTGGCGATGTCGCCCGAGCGCAGATTGATCTCAGCCGGGCTGCCGGCTCCCTCGACGAGGACGAGATCGGCCGCCTCGGCGAGCCGCGCGAACGCGGCGAGGACCGACGGCAGCAGGCTCGGCGCCAGTCGGCGATATTCCGCCGGCCGAGGCGCTGCCCCAGACCCGGCCATCGAGCACGATCTGCGCGCCGCTCTCCGATTGCGGCTTCAGCAGCACCGGGTTCATGTCGGTCACCGGCTCGACGCCGCAGGCGCGCGCCTGCAATGCCTGCGCCCGGCCGATCTCGCCGCCATCGGCGGTCGACCGCGGCGTTGTTCGACATGTTCTGCGGCTTGAACGGCCGCACCTTCAATCCGCGCCGGGTAAAGGCGCGCGCCATCCCGGCCAGCAGCAGGGATTTGCCGACATCCGACCCGGTCCCTTGCAGCATCAGCGCGCGGGTCACGACCGAGGCTGCATTGGGCCGGCCAATGTCATTGCGAGCGGAGCGAAGCAATCTCGTCGAGGCGGACCTGGCCGCGAGATTGCCGTCGCGTCCGCTCGTCAATGACAGGCATCAGAACTCGATGCCCTGCTGGGCTTTGACGCCGCTGCGGAACGGGTGCTTGACGAGGGTCATCTCGGTCACCAGATCGGCGGCGGCGATCAGCTCGGGCTTGGCGTTGCGGCCGGTGACGATGACGTGCAGATCGCGCGGCTTCGCCTTCAGCGCCGCCACCACCTCGTCGAGCGGCAGGTAGTCGTAGCGCAGCACGATGTTGAGCTCGTCGAGCAGCACCAGGCGGTAGGACGGGTCGGCGATCATCGCCTTTGCCGTTTCCCAGGCGGCGCGCGCGGCGGCGATGTCGCGGGCGCGGTCCTGGGTGTCCCAGGTAAAGCCTTCGCCCATCGCCCGGCAGGTCACGAGGTCGCCGAAGCGTTCGAGCGCCACCCGCTCGCCGGTGCCCCACACGCCCTTGACGAACTGGACGATGCCGACCCGCATGCCGTGGCCGAGACAGCGCAGCACCATGCCGAACGCGGCGGTCGATTTGCCCTTGCCGGTGCCGGTATGGACGATCAGCAGCCCGCGCTCTTCGGTCTTGGTCGCCAGCATGCGGTCGCGCGCCGCCTTGCGCCGAGCCATCTTTTCGTTGTGGCGGCGGTTGACCTCCTCTTCGGTTTCGAGCGGATCGCTCACGGCGCGGCCCATCGCGTCAACGCTTCGCGGGCGCTGTTGCGGCGCGGGCGCCACAAGCCGCGGTCGATCGCTTCGAGAAAGCGGCGGCTGGTGTCGGCGAGGGCGGCCGGGTTGTGCTCGGCCATAAAGCCGCGCACGGCCTCGTCGGCGAGATAGGCGTCGTAGAGCGCCTCGAAATGCGCATCGTCGACCGCCCGCGCGGTCGCGGCGAAGGCGAACAGGTAATCGACCGTGGCGGCGATCTCGGCCGCACCCTTGTAGCCGTGGCGCATCACGCCCTCGATCCAGCGCGGGTTCGCCGCCCGGCCGCGGACGACCCGCCCGATCTCCTCGCGCAGGGTGCGGATGCGCGGCGTCTCGGGCCGCGAATGGTCGTTGTGATAGACCGCCGGCAGCGCGCCCCGAAAGCTGGCGGACGACGAGCGCGAGCCCGCCCTCGAACTGGTAGTAGTCGCCGCTGTCGAGCAAATCGTGCTCGCGGTTGTCCTGGTTGTGCAGGACGGCGTCGGCATCGGCGAGCCTGGCTTCGAGCATCGCCCGCTCCGGACGCGGCCTCGCCGCCGGCGCCGTAGGCATAGCCGCTGACGCTCGAGCCAGGCCTCGGCAAGATCGGCCTCGTCGTCCCAGACACCGTTCGTCGATCAGATGCTGCAACCCGGCTCCGTAGCCGCCGGGCTTCGACGCCGAAAATGCGGTAGCCGGCGCGCTGCGCCGCCTCGTCCGGATCGACACCCTGAGCTTCCAGCGCCTGTCGGTCGGCGGCGACCCGGGCTGCAAGCGGATTGACCGCGGCCGGCTCGTCGAGGGCGGCAACGGCGCGCACCGCCGAGTCGATCAGGTCGATCAGCCCGGGAAAAGCGTCGCGGAAAAACCCTGAGACGCGCAGGGTGACGTCGACCCGCGGCCGGTCGAGCACCGAGGCCGGCATGATCTCGAACCCGGTCACCCGGCCGCTCGCCCGCTCCCACACCGGCTGCACGCCCATCAATGCCAGCGCCTGGGCGACATCGTCGCCGCCGGTGCGCATGTTCGCCGTGCCCCAGGCCGACAAGGCCACCCGCGCCGGATAGCTGCCGTGTTCCTGGGCGTGGCGCTCGAGCAGCAACGCCGCCGATTTCCAGCCGAGCTGCCAAGCCGCCTGGGTCGGCACCGCGCGGGTATCGACCGAATAGAAATTGCGCCCGGTCGGCAAGACCTCGGGCCGGCCGCGGCTCGGCGCGCCGGAGGGGCCGGGCATCACCAGGCGCCCGTCGAGCCCGGCGAGAAGCCCCGCCATTTCGGCCGCACCGCATTGCATGACAGCCGGGCGCAAATGCCGCTCGACCCAGTCAAGAACGGCGCGGGTCCGCTGCCAGCGCTCCTCGGCGCCGACCTCGCCGGAGACGAGGCGCAGCGCCAGCGCCTCCAGGCGCTCGACGGTGTCGCCGGCATTGCGCCAAGGCCCGGGACCGTCGAGCACCGCCGGACGCGGGCCATGCCACGGCTCGGCCATGTCGAGAGCGAGCGGGTCTTCGCCGAGATCGAGATCGGCGGCCAAGGCGCGCAGCAGCGAGGCGTCCTCGAGGCGCAGCGCCGCGGCCGGGGCGGGCGAACGCGACCAGCAATTCGTCGAGCTGCGGACCCTCGGGGCTCCGGCCGAAGACGTGAAGCCCGTCGCGGATCTGCAATTCCTTGATCTCGCACAGTAGGCCGTCGAGCTTGCGCAACGCCGTTGCCGTGTCCTCGCCGGCGATGATGCCGCAATCGCCGTCGAGCCCGGCCGACCGCGCCTGTTCGAGGATCGCCGCCGCCAGCACTCCCACTCGCCGCGAATCGCCGTGGGCGGCCTCGTAATACTCGTCGATCAGGCGCTCGAGCTCGGCCATCAGGCCATAGCTGCCGGCGCGGGTCAGCGGCGGGGTCAGATGGTCGACGATCACCGCCTGGGCGCGCCGCTTAGCCTGGGTGCCCTCGCCCGGATCGTTGACGATGAACGGATAGAGATGCGGCAAAGGCGGCAACACCGCCTCGGGGAAGCATTCGGCCGACAATGCCAGCGCCTTCCCCGGCAGCCATTCGAGGGTACCGTGCTTGCCAAGATGAATCACCGCATCGGCGCGGAAATCCTGCGCCAGCCAGGCATAGACCGCGAGATAGGCATGCGGCGGCGACCAATGCCGGGTCGTGATAGGTCGATTTCGGATCGATGCCGTAGCCACGCGCCGGCTGGATCAGCACCGCGACATTGCCGGCGCGGAAGCCCGGGATCGCGAACCGGCCGCAATCGAGCCGCCCCTCGCGGAAAAACGGGTCGCGCTCGGCCGGACCCCACCGAGCGATGATCGCCTGCTGCACAGGCAACGGCAACGTCGCGAAGAACGACGAATATTCGGCAAACGAGAATGTCTCCTCGCACCTGCGGTCGGGTTGGCGTTGGTCGGACCGGCGGTCAGGCGCCGGATCAGCGCCTCGGAATTGTCGGGAATTCGTCGACTCGGTAGCCGGTATCGGCCAACGCCCGCAGGATCGCCAGCGCCGAGGCCGGCGTGTCGAGACCGACGCCGTTGCCGATACGGCCGTCGCGGTTCGGATAGTTGGCGAGGATCAACGCGACGCGGCGCTCGGCCGCGCGGGCGCTCGCGCAGCCGCGCCCAATTGCGCGCGAGATCGGCGACAAAGGCGACCCGGTCGGCGACCGGCCGATAGCCGACGAGATCGATCTCGGTCTCCGGGTCGCGGCCGAGCGGCGCCTTGAACGAGACTGCACGCGACAAGATGCGGCCGTCGATTTCCGGCAACGCCACGTTCATCGCCAGGTCGCGCGCGGCGAGGCCGCGAGTTCCGGCGCGCCAGCTCTCCTCGTCGCCGCCGGAAAAAACCACCTGCAACACCGGGCAGTCGGCCGCCGCCAGCGGATCGTCGCCGGCACCCGCCCGGACCGAAAACCCGGTCGCGTTGAGGATCACCGCGGGCGGATAGGCGCTGAACACCGCGCCGAGCAGCGCCGCGGCCTCGCCGTCCTTCAGGCTCTGCACGAAGATCGGCAACGGGCGCAGCCGCCTTGCCGACAGCGCGGGTACCAGCGCATCGATCGGCGCCGTGTTACCCGATTGAACCAGCGCCCGGTAGAACACGATCGGCACGACGCCACCGGTCCCGCGCCAATCGGCGGCGATGTCGTCGAGGCTCGGCAATGCGCGATCGGGCCAATAGAGACCGGCGCGCAGCAATGGCGCCGGCTCGGCCCAAGCCGCTGCGATGCCCGATCAGCGAGGCGGCGTAGCGCAGCAAATTCTCGGCATTGGCTGGGCCGCCCTCGGCGAGATAGCGCCACAGCCGGACGGCTGCCGTCGGGCATCAAGGTCGAGAGCTCGGCCAGTTCCGGGTCGGGCTTGTCGTCGCCGGGCAGCAGCGCCAGCGGGATGCGATTGGCGCGGCAGGTCTCGACCAAGCGCTCGATCCCATAGGGCCAATAGGCGCTGCCGCCGAGCACCCGCGCGATCACCAGGCGGGCGCGGGCGACCGTCTCCATGTAGAGGTCGACCGAGAAATTATGGCCGAGCCGCAGGATCGGCGCGAGGCGCAGGCTCGGCGCGGTCGGGTCCTGGCGCGCGTCGCCGCGCCTGCTGCCGCTGCGAGCAACGCCAATTCGGTATCGGCGCTCGACAGCACCACGATGTCGCCGGGAGTCTGGGCGAGATCGACCGCGGCCGAGCCGTCGGCGATCACTCCCGGCAAGGTGGCGAGCAGGTGCATTCAGCCCGCCAGCGCCGCGGCGATCGCGGCCCGGGCGAGGCCTTTCTTGCCGATCACGACGAGCCGCGTGTCGCGCCGCTCTCCGGTCTGCCACGGCCGGTCGAAATACTGCTGCAACCGGTCGCCGACCGCCTGGACGACCAGCCGCCGGTCGCGGCCGGGCAGATCGACAAAGCCTTTCAGCCGCAGCACGCCGTACCGGCGGATCGCCGCGCGCAGGCGATCGGAAAACGCCTCGCTGTCCGCCACTGCGCCCAAACTCACGACGAAGCTCTCGAAATCGTCGTGGTCGTGCGCCATTTCGAGATCGTGCACTGATGGCCGTGCGGCGAGGTCGTCCTCGGCCGTCGCGGCGAGACCGAGCGCCACCTCGGGCGCCACCGCGCCGTCGCGCGCGGCGATAAGCTTGACCCCGGGGCGCAGCCGCTGCTCGATCTCGCGCGCAGAGCGCGGCGAAGCGATCCGCGGCGACCAGATCGCTCTTGTTCAGGATCGCGAGATCGGCGCAGGCGAGCTGGTCGCCGAACACCTCGTCGAGCGGGATTGTCGTGGACGAGCGCCGGGTCGGCCGCCCGCGCGCGCGCCACCGCCTCGGGATCGTCGGCGAACCGGCCGGCGGCGACGGCGGCGGCGTCGATCACCGTCAGCACCCCGTCGACGGTGGTGCGGGTGCGGATTTCGGGCCAGGCAAAGGCCTGCACCAGCGGCTTCGGCAAAGCCAGGCCCGAGGTCTCGATCAGGATGTGCTCGGGCGGTGCCGGGCGGTCGAGCAGCCGGGTCAGGGTCGGCAGAAAATCATCGGCGACGGTGCAGCATAGGCAGCCATTGGCCAGCTCGACGATGTCGTCCTCGGTGCAAGCTTCGTCGCCGCAGCCGAGCAGCAGCTCGCGATCGATGCCGAGCTCGCCGAATTCGTTGACGATGACGGCGAGCCGCCGCCCCTGCGCCCGCGCGAGCAGGTGGCGCACGAGGCTGGTCTTGCCGGCGCCGAGAAAGCCGGTGATCACCGTGGCCGGAACCCGGCGCATCGGATCAGCCCCCCTTCAACACAAGCGGCAGGCCGGCGGCGACGAAGACGACGCGGTCGGCCAGGGCAGCGATCTGCTGATTGAGGCGGCCGGCGGCGTCGCGAAAGCGGCGGCCGAGCGGTGTCTCGGGAACAAGGCCCATGCCGACCTCGTTGGCGACCAGCACGACCGGCCCCGCAGCCAGGCGCAACGCAGCGCACAACGCCGCGGTCTCACCTTCGATCGGACGCTCGGCGAGCATCAGGTTCGATAGCCACAAGGTCAGGCAATCGATCAGCAGCGGCCGGTCGAGCGACGACTCGGAGGCGATCACCGACGCCAGAGCCAGCGGCTCCTCGATCGTGTGCCAAAAAGGTCCGCGCCGGGCCCGGTGCGCGGCGATCCGCTGCGCCATCTCGGCATCCCCAGCCTTAGCCGTCGCACAATAGGTGCCGCAGGCCGCGGCGCCTTCGACCACGCATTCGGCATAGCGACTCTTGCCCGAACGGGCGCCGCCCAACACCAGGGTCACCGGGGCCAAACCGGTCCGCGCCCAATCTGCATCCGCCAACGACATTGGTCCCTCCTCCACCCGAGGAATCGTTCCAGTTCGTGCGATGCGGAGGTCTCCTGGCTCGGGGTCGTCGCCCGCGGCGCCTTCCCGGACCCCCTCCTGACCCTCTCCCGCGCGCAGCAGGGCTGTCCGGGGAAACCGAGGGGTGAATCGATTAGTCGCAGGCGCATGCCCCGCCAGACGGCGATTTTCCGTCTACTTTCTGGTTTGCGAAACTCAGAAAGAGGACGGGGCATGCATTTCACACCTAGCATCTTCGGTAAGCTGCTGGAACCGATCAAGCGACGGCCGTTCGACACGCTGGTGGCGCGTCACGCCGGTGATGCCTACGTCAAATCGTTTCCCAGCTGGAACCATCTGCTGGCGCTGGTTTACGCCCAGTTCGCCGCGGCGGCCAGTCTGCGCAGCCTCGAAGCAGGTTGGAACGCCAATCGCCAGCATCATTACCATCTGGGCGGCGGTCCGCTGGTGCGCTCGACCGTGTCCGATGCGAACAGAAGGCGACCGCTTGCGATCTTCGCGGAGAGTTTCAGCCTGCTGGCCAGCCAACTGGATCGGCAGACACGACGCGACGGCGCAGCGATGGTGAAGCTGATCGATTCGACCCCCATTCCGCTTGGCAAGCTGTGCGATTGGGCCAAATCGAACGGGCGCATCCGCGGCCTGAAGATGCATGTCGTCTTTGATCCCCAGGCCGACCGCCCGAGCGTCCTCGACATCACCGATGCCAACATCAACGACGCCCAGATCGGTCATACGATCACCATCGAGCCGGGTGCGAGCTATGTCTTTGACAAGGGCTATTGCCATTACGGCTGGTGGACCACGATCGCCACTCAGGGAGCGGTCTTCATCACCCGACCCAAGACCAGCATGCGCCTCGACACCGTTTGTGAGCGCCCGATCGCGCGCGCCCAAGGCGATGGTTTCACCGTATTCGAGGACAGTCAGGTGCGCCTCGCCAGCAAGGGCGATTTGCAGCTCCGATCCGCTTGCGCCGGCTCCGGGTCGAGCGCAGCGATGGCAAAACCATTGCCCTGCTGACCAATGACCTTGAGCGTTCTGCCGACCAGATCGCCGCTCTCTACAAGGCGCGATGGCAGATCGAGCTGCTGTTCCGCTGGATCAAACAGCATCTCCACATCCGCCGCTTCCTCGGCAACAACAATAACGCCATCCGTCTGCAAATCTTTGCCGCGATGATCGCCTACGCGCTGCTGCGCATCGCCGCCCGCCGCCATTGCGTCAAAATCTCGATCCTTCGCTTCACCGATCTGGTCGTCCGATGCCTGTTCGAACGCCGCCACCTCGGCGCCATCCAAAAACCCCCGCCCGTCAACCCGAGCCGCCGCCAATGCCCAATCTCCGAACCTCAGCTGAGCCTCAGCTATGCCTGAGTTTCCCCGGACACCCCTGCGCGCGCGGGGAGAGGGTAGGGAGGGGGTTGCCAGTGGCATTTGCCGCGGTCTCGCCGCTCACAGTTGCGGGGGCAGCGCCGGTATCGCACCGGACTTCCCTGTCGCATCGCAAAGCCATGCTACCACGCCCGTGGCGTCCGTTGTCACAGGTTCGTCTCGGGAGCTCGATTATATTGGCGGCTCGGCGTAATCAGCGCCGTCGAGAGCAGGAGGGGTTGATGAAGATCGAGGGCGGATGCCTGTGCGGCAAGGTACGTTATTCGGCCGACGCCGAGCCGATTTTTGTCGGCATGTGCCACTGCACAAATTGCCAAAAGGCGTCGGGAAGCGCGTTCAACATCGTGGTCGCACTACCAAAACAAGCGGTAAGCTTGCAGGGCACAGTGGCCACATTCGAAGGCCGCGGCGACAGTGGCAAAGCTTCATACCGAAGGTTTTGCCCGATGTGTGCTTCGCCGATTGCGTCCGAGGCCGAAGTGATGCCGGACGTTGTCATGATCCCCGCGGGCACGCTCGATGATACGAGCTGGGTGAAGCCGACGATGCAGATCTACTGTGACAGCGCGCAGCCTTGGGTAAAGCTCGAAGGCGACATGCAGCGCTTCCCCGGAATGCCGACCCGAGGGTAACAGCTCATCTCGCCGCCGCCGCGAGCAACATCACGGTTTCGGCAATCTGCTGAAAGGCGCCCAGAACGTCACCCGTGCAGCCGCCGATCTGACGGCGGGCAAACGCCGCGGCTGCGCAAACCGCCGCCGCCGCGAGCGCGAGCGCGACCGCGCCGTGCAGCGGCCCGAGCGACGTCAATCCGATCACGACGGCTATCGCCGCCGCCGTAAACACCGCTGCCGGCCGTGGCACGCCGGCGGTGGCGCCGAGCCCGTCGTCGCGCGCCGGCGGCAGTACCGACATAGCAACGGGCAACACGGCGCGCGAGGCCGCGTGCGCTGCGACCAGCGCCAGGGCTGCATGGACCGTTTCGCCAATCTGCGCCAAAGCCGCCACTCGCAGACCCACGCTGAGCACGATCGCGAGCACGCCGTAGGTGCCGTGCCGGCTGTCATGCATGATCGCGACCCTGCTGTTGCGATCATGACCGCCGAAAGCTCCGTCGGCGGTATCGGCGAGACCGTCCTCGTCAATCGCCCCGGTCAGCAGCAGGCTGGCTAGCACGGCCAACAACGCCGACAGCCAATCCCCGAGGCCGATCAGCTGGGCCACCAGAAGCACGAAGGCGGCGACGGCGCCAATCCCGGCGCCGACAAGCGGGAAGGCCCAAGCCGAATCCGCGAGCTGCCGATCGCCCTCGGAATGCTGCCCGACGGGGATCCGGGTCAAGAATGCGACAGCCTCGGCAAAGCCGCCTCGCCGGCGCGAGGAGCGATTGGGATCGGTCATCACGGCGACGATAACCGAAGCCGGCGCCGGTCGGCCCCCTTTTCACTTGGGTTCACGATCGGCTTCGATAACGATCTTCGGGAAAGGAGATTGCCCCATGCCTGAGCCGGTCACGAATTTGGACGAGATCCGCGCATTGTTGGGCCGCCTGCCCGGCCCCGACCTCGAATCCAGGACCGCCGCCACCTTGCGCCAGAGGCAGCTGACCAAGCCCGCGGGGTCGCTGGGCCGGCTAGAGGAGCTGGCGATCTGGCTCGCGACTTGGCAGGCGCGGCACCCTCCCCGCTTCGATCACCCACGCACCATCGTCTTTGCCGGGAACCACGGCGTCGCCGCGCGTGGCGTCTCGGCTTACCCCGCCTCGGTCACGGCGCAGATGGTGCAGAATTTTGTCGGCGGCGGCGCCGCGGTGAACCAGCTGTGCCGGGTCGTCGACGCCGACCTCAGGGTCTACGAGATGAACCTCGACACGCCGACCGCCGACATCGTCGTCGGGCCGGCGATGAACGAGGAAGAATGCGCCAAGGCGATCGCCTACGGGATGATGGCAGTCGAGCCGGGCATCGATGCGCTGGCGGTCGGCGAGATGGGGATCGGTAACACGACTGCCGCGGCGGCCTTGTGCGCGGGGCTGTTCGGGGGCGAGGCCGAGCTGTGGACCGGCCCGGGGACCGGCGTCGCCGGGGCAACGCTCGAGAGCAAGCGCCGCGCCGTCGCGGCGGCCGTAGCGTTGCACCGTCCGGTGGCCCGCGACCCGTTCGACCTGCTGCGCCGGCTGGGCGGTCTCGAGCTCGCCGCGATTACCGGCGCGGTCATGGCGGCGCGGCTCGGGCGCATCCCGGTCGCGCTCGACGGCTTCACCTCGACCGCCGCCGCCGCGGTCTTGTTCGCCGCCGACCCGCACGCGCTCGATCATTGCATCGTCGCGCATCGCTCGGCCGAGCCCGGCCATCGCGTTCTGCTCGAGCAGTTGGGTCAACGGCCGTTGTTCGATCTGGACATGCGGCTCGGTGAGGCCTCGGGGGCGACGCTCGCGCTCACCCTTCTAAAAGCGGCTGCCGCCTGCCACAATGGGATGGCGACATTTGCGGAAGCTGGGGTAAGCGGGCCTGCGTAAAACATCAAGATGGTCATTTCGATTGCCGCGGGGTTCGCCTCGCCGCGATTTCCTTATCAGCTCGCTGCCGAAGCGCGACGAGGCGACTAGGAGGCGAGTTCGTGATTACCTGCGCCCATTGTGGCGGGGCGGTGACTGCGCGGCGCGGTCGGTAACTCGCGATGGCTGCTCCGCGAACCGTACTACATAGAATGAGCTCCAATCCGGCTAACCCACCGGCTGCGGCCCCCAGGCTTGGCTGGCTCAGGGGAGCCGCGTTCCGATCTAGGTCCGCGATCCCGCAACGGCCGAGGCGCGGGCTGACCTGGCCTCTGCGCGGGCTTCTCGCCGCATCTCTGGCAGTGCCTCTGTTGCTGCTGGCGATCGCCGCCTGGCAAAATTATCGTCTCGTTCAGCGCCAAGCCGAAGAGCGGGTGGCAATTGAAGCCGGCGAGCTCGACGAGCACGACCTCACCGCATTCAAGACCTACCCGTTAGCGCTTGCTTGGATCGACGAGCGGATTCGCGGGCAGGATTGGGATCGCATCGAGCACGATCAGGGACTTCACCAGCTCCTGTCCAATCTCGAGACATTGCCGCAGATCGATGCGGTATGGGTGGTCGACGGTGCCGGCCGGGTTCGCGCAAGCGGGCGGTTCTACCCCGCTCCGACAGCTCCCGACGGCTCTGTTGAAAAGAGTTTTGTCGCCCAAAAACAAAGTGACAATCGGATATTGGTTGGGCGCGAGGATATCGATCAGCTCACCCACGATCACGAATTCAATGTTTCACGGCGCCGGTCGACGGCGGATGGAAGCTTTGACGGGGTTATCATCGTCTCCGCCAAGGCCCGATATTTCAGCGATTTCTATAGCACGATTGCTGATGAAAGGGCGTTCGAGGTCTTCCTCGTGCGCACTGACGGGTCGATCCTGGCCAGTTATCCGGTACAGCCGAAGCCTGCCTCCGGACCAGACAGCACGTTTCTAAAGACGATGTCAGGATCGGAGAGCGGGGCGTTCCGGGCCAAATCGGCGACGGACGGGATCGGGCGCATCTATGCCCTCCGCCGCATTTCGGGCTATCCGGTCGATGTCGTTTTCGGTGTGCCAACCAGCGGCGTCATCCCCTCATGGCGTGCAAATCTCGTCAACTATCTGCTGTTCGCCATACCGGCGTCACTTGCGCTGTTCGGCATGACCTGTCTCGCAACGCGACAGATCCAGCGGCAAAAGATCGCGAGCTGGCGCTGGCATACCACGGCGCGACGCCTCAGGCGCGAGATGGATCGACGGGCGCGGGCCGAAGCTGAGTTGCTCCAGGCGCAGAAGATCGAGGCGCTCGGTCAAATGACCGGGGGGTCGCGCACGATTTCAATAATCTCTTGGCGGTGTTGCAGGGCTGCCTGGAGATGCTGAGTGGGCGGCAATCGGACGACCGGTTGCAAGCCCGGGTGGCGCTGGCTCTGCAGACCGTAGAGCGCGGCGAAAAACTGACCGCGCAGCTTCTCGCTTTCGCGCGGCGGCAGCCGCCTGCGGTGGCGCGAGTCGACCTCAACGTCCAGCTCCGCCGCATGACCGAACTGCTGGCCCGCACCGTCGGCAGCGGCATCACGATCGAAACCGACCTCGCACCTGATCTGTGGCCGGTCGATGTCGATCCGACCCAGCTCGAACTTGCCGTCATCAACCTTGCGATCAATGCGCGCGACGCGATGCCCGGCGGCGGTCCGCTGCGCATCCGAACGGCAAAAAGCGCGCTATCGCAAAGCGTGGCTGAAGGCGAGGGGGGCGAGTTCGTCGTTCTCGAAATATCCGACACCGGGACCGGGATGCCGCCAGAGGTCGCCGCGCGCGCGTTCGAGCCGTTTTTTACGACCAAAAAACCTGGCAAAGGGACCGGGCTCGGGCTCAGCATGATCTACGGATTTGCCCGGCAAGCAAGCGGCACGGCGACGATCCGCAGCGAGCTCGGCCACGGCACCACCGTGACCTTGCGTCTGCGCCGTGCCCGCGAGCAGCGCGCCACGGAAGCCGCGACAGGCTTGCCCGCAGGTGGCCCGGCATGAAACTCTGAGGGCCTCGGCGATCGTGTCGCGCCCGAGGCAGAGCGGTGCCACACGATCGAAGGATTGCAAGTCGGAGGGAGCGAGATGCGCATCGTCATCGTCGGCCAGCAGGCCTTTGGCAAGGCCGTGCTCGACGCCTTTATCGCGCGCGGCGACGAGGTCGCCGGCGTGTTCGCGGCGCCGGACAGGCCGGGCGCCAGACCCGACCCGCTCGTCGTCGCCGCCGAGGAGCGCAAGCTGCCGGTCCACCGTTTTCCGCGCTATTCGAGCGACGAGGCGCAAGTCGGCGCTGCCTGACCTCAAGGCCGATATCGGCGTCATGGCCTATGTGCTGCTGTTCGCGCCGCCCGAATTCTGCGCCATCCCGAAGCACGGGATGATCCAGTTCCATCCCTCGCTGCTGCCGTTGCATCGCGGGCCGTCCTCGATCCCGTGGGCGATCATCCGCGGCCGCAACGAGACCGGGCTGTCGATCTTCCGCCCGACCCCCGGCCTCGACGAAGGCCCGGTCATCCTGCAAAAGCGCGTGCCGATCGGCCCCGACGACACCGCTGGCTCGCTCTATTTCGACAAAATCTTTCCGCTCGGGGTCGAGGCGCTGGTCGAAGCCGCCGATCTGGTCGTCAAGGGCCGCGCGACCGAAACCACCCAGGACGAAAGCCGCGCCACTTATGAGGGCTGGGTGCGCGACGCCGAGTCGCAAGATCAACTGGGCGAACCATGTCGATTTCATCTACGACCTGATCCGTGGCTGCAATCCGGCGCCCGGCGCCTGGACGATGTTCGGCGAGCAGAAAGCTCTATCTGTTCGACGCGAAAAAAATCACCGCCCCGACCTTTGGCGCGGTGCGCGGCAAGAAGATCGGCGAGGTCGTCTCGGCCGGTCCGGAGGGGCTGCGCATCCTGGCCCAAGGCGGCTGTGTCGAAGTCTCGCGGGTGCGCCTCGACGACGGCCCCAAGATCGCCTCGAGCGAAGCCGGGATCGCCGCGGGAACTATTCTCGGCGGGTAGCACGCAATCGCTGGTCGTTAGCTGGCCAGCGGGTGGGGGCGCGGGTTCGAGCCGTCGGTAAAGCGGGTGAGGCGGAACGGCGCCGGATCGACCAGGGTCGGGTCGCCCGCGACCATGTCGGCGACGAGCTTTCCGGCGCCGGGGCCGATGCCGAAGCCGTGGCCGGAAAAGCCGGTCGCGATGAAAAATCCGGGCAGGCTCGTCAACCGGCGAGATCACCGGGATCGCGTCCGGCATCACGTCGATCATCCCGCCCCAGCTCTCGGCCACGACCATGTCGCGGAACAGCGGAAAGGCCTGCGCGACGGCGGCCTTGGCGCGATCGAGGACGATACGGGTCGGGCTCGGGATCGAGCGTGCGCACCGCCTCGAACGGCGTGGCCTCGATCCAATGCCCAGCGCCGCTGCATCCGCCACTCCTCGACCCAGCGCCGGCCGACCCGGAATCGCAGTTTCTTCCAATGCAGCCGCGCCGCCGGCAGATATTCGGACGAAACAGCCGAAAATTGTCGGGGACGAGGTCGATCGTGCGCACCCCCAATGTCGCCACGGTGTAGCCGCCGTCCATCCGCTTGCGAAACCCGAACAAGCCGCCCGAAGCCGAGATTTCCGGGCCGCCCGCGAGCGGCTCGGTGCGCATGACCGAGGCCAGCACTTTGAGCTGCGGCAATTCGATGCCGAGATTGCCGCAGAACAGCCGCGACCAGGCGCCGCCGGCGAGCACGACACTGAGCGCAGGCGATCCGCCCCTTTTCGGTGACCACGGCCGACGACCCGGCCGCCGGCGGTTTCGATGCCGCGCACCGCGCATTGGGTCACGATCGCGGCACCCTTGCGCCGCGCCGCCTCGGCGATCGCCGGCGCCGCCCGCTGCGGCTCGGCCTTGCCGTCGCTCGCGGTGTAGAGCGCGCCGGCCCAGTCGCCGGTCAGCCCCGGCATCAGCTCCGCCGCCTCGGCGCGGGTCAACGAGGCGCGTGTCGAGCTGGTATTGCCGCGCGTGATCGAGCCAGGTTTCGAGCTGGCCCAGCTCGGCCGGGGTCTCGGCGAGGTACATGATGCCGGGCTGGCGAAAGCCGGTTTCGGCCTCGACCCGCTCGTTCATGCCCTGCCACAGCCGCAGGCTCTCGATGATCAGCGGCATTTCGCGCGGATCGCGGCCCATCTTGCGGCACCAGCCCCAATTGCGGCTCGACTGCTCGCCGGCGATGTGCCCTTTCTCGCACAGCGCCACCGAGACGCCCTTTTCGGCCAGAAACAGCGCCGCGCTGGTGCCGATGATGCCGCCGCCGATGATCACGACATCGGCGCGCGCCGGCAGCGCCTCGTCGGAACGGACCGGATCGACGCGCGGCGCCATGGCTCACCAGCTGCTTCGATCCCTCGAAGCACGGCCGCGTCGGCCTCCGCAGGCGAGGGCTTCCTGTGCGCCGTCATGCTGGGAGCGCCGCAAAGGGTCGCGTCTCGGAAGCGATGGCTGGCAATCGGATGCGGTCAGCTCAATCGATCGCGGCGTGGACGAAATTGGCGACCCGGTCGAGCCGCGCCGAGTGAAACGGGTCGGGCTGCGACGAAATTGGTGATGTAGGTGAACGACACCCCGCTCGTCGGGTCGGCCCAGGAATACGACGTCCCGGCGCCGCCATGGCCGAAGGTCTGTGGGGCCGCGATCGTGCCGAGGCCGCGGATGCGGTCGCTGTCGCCGCGGACATGCGGCCCAAGCCCGCGATGCATCGGGATGCCGCCCATCGCGTCGTCGCCGCGCTCGCCGGTGTGGCTGCGGGTGACATAGCTGACGAGCCGCGGCGACAACAGCCGCACCTCGCCGAGCCGGCCGCCGCCGAGCAGCATCTGGTAGAACGCCGCCATGCCGCGCGCCGTCGCATAGCCGCCGCCGCTCGGCATCCCTGCGGCCTTGAACTCGGGCGAATTGTCGCGCGGCTCGGCGGCATAGGTGTCGGCGCAGCGCCCCTGCTCGGCCGCCGGCACGCCGACGAAGATGTCGTCGGCCAAGCCCAAGCGGCGCCAACACCTTGTTCGCGGATCACGTCGCGGTAGTCCTGGCCGGTCACCGCCTCGATCACCATCGCCTGGGTCAGATGGGCGGCGCGCGGGTGGTATTGCAGCCGCGTCCCCGGCGTCCAGTCGAGCGAGAAGTCGCAGACCTCGGCGCGCATCCGGGCATGGTCGGTCCAGGTCGCGCGGCTGACGTCGCCGGAGGGAAACCCGCCCTGATGCGTCATCACCTGGTGCAGGGTGATCTCGCCCTTGCCGCGCTGGGCGAATTCCGGCAGGTGGTCGGCGATCTTGTCCATGAAGGAGAGCTTGCCCTCCTCGATCAAGGTCCACACCGCGGCAGCTGGTCAGCACCTTGGTCTGGCTGAACAGCAGAAACAGCGTCTCGCCGGTCGCCGCCTCGCTGCGCCGGCTCGGTCTTGGCGTCGCCATAGCTGCGGAACAGCGCCAATTGCCCGTGCCGCGCCAGCGCGATCTGCGCGCCGGGATAGCGGCCTTCCTCGATATGCTGGCGGATCAGCCGGTCGAGATGCTGCAGCGGCTTGGCGGCAAAGCCGAGCTTGGCGGGATCGGCTTCGGTCAGCGGATAGGCGTCGGGCATGGCGGTCTCCTCGCAGAGAGTTACGGGACGCGATGCTACATGACCGCCGCAGCTTGCGGGAGAGAAATGCGACGCGGGGCTCTCCCGCCGCGCTTGTTAGCGCTCGCCAAACGGCGCATTCTGGCACTCATGATCAGCTGAACGCCGTTACTCCCAGGAGAACCCGATGCGCGAAGCCGTCATCGTCTCGACCGCCCGCACGCCGATCGGCCGGGCCTATCGCGGCGCTTTCAACGACACCCAGGCGCAGGCGCTGGCCGGCCACGTCGTCGCCGAGGCGGTGCGGCGCGCCGGCATCGACCCGGCCGAAATCGAGGATGTGGTGCTGGGCGCGGCGATTGCAGCAGGGCTCGACCGGCTACAACATCGCGCGCCAGGCGGCGATCCGCGCCGGCCTGCCGGTCACGGTCGCCGGCATGTCGATCGACCGGCAATGCGCCTCGGGGCTGATGGCGATCGCGACCGCGGCCAAGGAGATCGTCCATGACGGGCATGACGATCGCGGTCGGCGGCGGCGTCGAGTCGATCTCGCTGGTGCAGAACGACAAGCGCAACGAGTACCGCGCGCAGGACCCGTGGCTGGTCGAGCACCGCCCCGACCTCTACATGACGATGATCGAGACCGCCGAGATCGTCGCCGAGCGCTATCAGGTGACGCGCGAGGCGCAGGACGAGTACGCGCTGTCCTCGCAGCAGCGCACCGCGGCGGCGCAGGCCGGCGGGCCGCCTCGACGAGGAGATCGTACCGCTGCCCGTCGACGATGCGGGTCGACAACCGCGAGACCGGCGAGACCTCGTCGCGTCGCGGTGACGCTCGACAAGGACGAAGGCAACCGCCCCGTCGACCACCCTCGCCGGGCTCGCCGGCGCTGAAACCGGTGTTCCGCGACGGGCAGCGGGTCAAGGAAGGCCGCTTCATCACCGCCGGCAACGCCTCGCAGCTTTCCGACGGCGCCTCGGCCTCGGTGTTGATGGAGGCGAGCAGAAGCCGAGCGCCGCGGGCTGCAGCCGCTCGGCGTCTATCGCGGCATCGCGGTCGCCGGCTGCGCCCCGGACGAGATGGGGATCGGCCCGGTCTTCGCCGTGCCCAAGCTGCTGCAGCAGCATGGGCTCAAGATCGACGATATCGGCTTGTGGGAATTGAACGAGGCCTTCGCGGTCCAGGCGCTCTATTGCCGCGACCGGCTCGGCATCGATCCCGAGCGCTACAATGTCGATGGCGGCGCGATCTCGATCGGCCATCCCTACGGCATGTCGGGCGCGCGCATGGTCGGCCACGCGCTTGATCGAAGGAAAGCGGCGCGGCGTGCGCTATGTCGTCGTCACGATGTGCGTCGGCGGCGGCATGGGCGCGGCCGGGCTGTTCGAGGTGCTGTAAAACGACGCTTGCTCGGAGTTCCAGCATTGTCATGCTGGTTTCTCCTACTCTAAATATAGGCGGACTTAATCGTATCTTACTACTATATATTGATCTGAGTTTCGTTAACCCAATATTATCACAAATTTACCGAATGTTGCGTTGACCATCTGCTGACGCAAGCTATCCTGCCGCCGCCAAGCCATTACGGAATCTCGACATGCGCTGTTCGCGAGCGGCGGCAATCGTCCTTTTGCTGAGCCAGTTTATCGCCGCATCGACCTTCGCGGGCGAGCGGAAGCCGCCGCACGCCGCAAAAGCAGCCCCGTTCAACCCGCTCGATCGCGTTGCCTTTGCGGTCGACGGCGCCGAGTTCGAGCCATGGCGCCGACGAGGGAATGTGGCGCGCAGACCCGATCGGGCCACAAGGACCGATGCAGGTCAGCCTGGCCGCGGCGATCGATGTCGGCGGCGGCGACCGGTTCGATGCCGAGCAAAATCGCGCGATGGGTCGCGCCTATCTGGCGCTGCTCTACCACCGATATGGAGATTGGCCCGACGCAATCGCCGCCTATAATTGGGGTATCGGCAATCTCGAATCCTGGGTCAAGGCGGGGCGGCCCGCCAATAGATCCGTGTCGGAAGTCGCGTCTTATTTGGACCGCGTCCTGCACGACAGCGGCGTGTGCACGGGCCTCTCGGCGACGCGATCGCGGCCGAGGCCCGCCCCACCTTCCGAATGCTCCGCTCTCGGGGCCTGGAAGGAAATCATCGGCGATCTTCCGAATCTGTCGACAGTTGCGACGAGGCGCTTTTACACCCGGCTGGACAATGCCATGGCGCTTGCTGTGCGGAATGCGCGAATCCAATAGGGCGTGGCGCCGATGCGCGTCACAGCGATACGCTCGCCCAGCTACCGACGACCAGCGCCAGGCGCAGCGCCAGGTTCCACATCAGCAACACCAGCGCGACGTTGGACAATATTGCCGTCGACAGCGGCAGCTTCTGCTCGGCTAAGGGGATCGCCCGCGGCATAAGGTTTTCTCCTGCGGCTCTCGCCCATAGCCGGATAAGGCCGGCCGGCTCGAAAAATTTATAAACGCAAAATTTATGCCATCCGGGCATTCGCTTGTAATTATGTCATTTTTTCCGATAGCATCCATATATCGCTGTAAAGTTCTTCGACATATCGTCGGCAATCTGAGAGGAAAGCACGGCACGGTTAAACGCTTCTGCAACCGGGCCACGGCAGAAGCGGATCGCGTACCTTCCTGCGGCCGCTCGGGAGCCCGCTATGCCGGATATTTTGCCGACAGAACTCGTCATCCTACTGATCGGCATGATCAGTATTGGCGCCGCGGATCTGGTCTACCACAACGGAACCGTAAACCAGCGGTTTCACTCGCTGTGGGTGTCCGTTTCGATCACAGTGATGTGCCTGCCGATACTGGATTGGGCCGCGATCGTGTTCGTCGGCGCCGGGGGGCTGAGCCACGGTCTGATTGGCATCTTCGAAGTGGTAATATTTTTGTGGCTCTACCGCAATCTGCGCAAGCTGCCAGCGGTCCGCAAGCTCGGGCACGGTCTTCCGCCTTCTCCGCCGGCCGCAGAACCCAATCCGCCACCGGGCCACACCGGTTAGAGTGGTCCGCCCGCGATCCCCGCCCCGGCGACCCGCTGTCCGGCAATCAGAACGATCCGGGAGAGCACGCCGCCAACGGAGCCGATCGGACCGATTCAGGACGTCAGGCCGCGGCGTGATCCGCAGGCGCCGGCTCGTCCCTGTCGAAATCGAACTCGACCTTGGCGCCGTGCGGGTCGTTGAAGAATAGCTGCCAGATGCCACCACCGGGAAGGCGGCGCAACTCGTACTCAATGCCCTCGCGCTTCAGGATCGCGACGGTCCCGGGCAGGTCCTTGGCGCTGTACGCCATGTGGTCGAGCACCCCCGCTCGCTCCGTCGGCAGCGGATCGCGATGGATCACATGCAGGATCGGTGTGTCGCCGTCGGCATAGAGCCACCAACCGGGAAACTGGAAGGGTGGGCGCCACCCAACCCTGAACCCAAACAAGTCGCAATAGAAGTGGCGAGTGGCTTCGAGGTCGTCGCTCAACACCGTAAAGTGGTTCATTGCAGCCACGCTCATGCGGAACTCCCCTGCTGATACGGACGGCTGCGCGCGGAGGTCGGCCGCCGCAGCCCGCGCCGAAGATTTGGCGGATGCGCGGCGCGCCGTCAACCGCGTCTCTCGCGATTGCATGATGCCAGCTTTCCCACGGGCGCCGACAAGGAGCCGACCCACCGCAGCGTTGTCAGGTCGGGCATCGCTCTTCCCCGGTGGTGAGCGCGACTGGGATTGAACCAGTGACCCTTACGATGTCAACGTACCAGAAAATCAAGAAAAGCAATGACTATGGGGGTCAATAATCGACAACCGCGGCCGCGACAGATCAAGGACTTGGCGGCGCGTGCGTGTTAGCTGCGTGTTAGCGGCCGCGCCCACCAACCCGCGCATGCCCAAGCGAACGGCTGACTGAGGCCTAGACGCGGCCGGGGGCTTGAGACCGACGACTCGGCGAGGGCGGTACAAGAAGCGGTGCTACTTACTGAATCTGTTCGTGGTCAATCAGGCCGGCAATTCGAGACGGGCGCTGAGGCCGCCGCCTTTTCGGGCGGCGAGGACGATATCGCCGCCGTGCTCGCGGGCGATCGAGCGGGCGACGGCGAGGCCGACAACACCGGTCTCGGGGTTGCGCGAACCGGCGACGCGATAGAACAGCTCGAAGACCTTCTCGCGCTCGCTGCGCGGAATCCCTGGCCCCCGATCCTCGACGACGAGGACGATCCGCCCTGCCTCGGCAATCAGCTCCGCTTCGGCGGCGCCGCCATATTTCACCGCGTTATCGACTAGGTTGGAGATTGCGCGGCGCAAGGCCGCCGGACGACCGGAGACAGTAACGCCGCGGATGCCGGTATAGGTGGCTGCGGCGCCGGCGTCCGAAGCGTCCTCGCAGACGCCTTCGACCAGTGCATCGAGGTCGACAAGGGTACGCGGCTCATGCTTGGTGTCGTCTCGCGCGAATGAGAGAATCGAGCCGACCATTGCGCTCATCGCATCGAGTTCGACGATGATTTTCTGCTTCTGCTGCGGATTTTTGCCGACCTCAAGGCGAAGCTTCAAACGGGTCAGCGACGTGCGAAGATCGTGCGACATTGCGGCGAGCATCTGCATGCGATCTTCATTGAAGCGGCGCGGCCGCTCCGGCATACGGTTGAAGGCGTTGATCGTTATCTGTAATTCGCGCGGCCCCTTCAGCGGCAGGAGGGGTGCGTCGCCGCTGGCGCCGAGATGCTTCACTGCGATGAAGAGTTCGGAGAGCGGATTTGCGAGTCGCTGCGCCGTCAAAGCGACAGAAGCGAGACCAAGATGGCACAGTGCGCCAGCCACGCGCCAAAGGACGCGCGTGAGTATTCGAGCGCCGTTGGGCCAATTAGCGGCGGCGTCTCGACATTCGTCGTGAACAGCAGCCAATGACCCGTCGCTGAGCGGAACTTCCACCGTCATCCTACCTTGCGCCGGGCTTGCACCCGCGCTTCGATCACTCTTCCGCTGCCGGCGCCTCGGGGCAACAATGACGACGTGGGGCGTGACAGACAGCATCTCGATCCGACGACGCAGCGGTACGGCGTGCGGATCGGTCGAATCAACGAGCTGCGAAAGGGGTGCGGTCAGAGGATCGACCGAATCTGCGGGCTATGAGACGCTGTAATGATGCCTGGGCGCTCCGTGTTTGGTACGGCGTCGAGCACCTCGACAAGTGAGGACACCTTGGCTGGAAATAGAGCCGCATAGCATCGCAGACCGTTATCCTGGGGGTTTTGTCGTGGAGAAAGGCCGATATCTTCGAGCCCGTGACCTGCTCCCCAAATTCGAGCCAGTCGGAAGTAGAGTGTTTCGGCTTTGTAGCGTAGGGGCTAGCGGGGGCAAGCGCCGGGCGGAGCGACCACCAGAGTCTCGCGCGCCTGGCGCTTGCCTCGACCGGCGTTCGATAATTGAGGCTGCTGTGAGGCCGGTGCCAATTCCAGTCGAGTTTCCATCGGGCGAGCGCCGCGCGGCGTGAACAAACGAACTGAACAAAGTCTCGTTCAGCAGTTCGTCGGTTCGTCGCGCAGGCGGCCGTTGAAGCTATCGATGGAGGCGTTCTGCTGCGGCTTGCCGGGGGCGATGAAATGCCATTCGACGCGCCTTTTCCTGCGACCAGCGCAAGATTGCCATACGGGTCAGCTCGGTTCCTTTTCGCTGACGATCGTTAGTGGCTTGTCCCGCCCGGCCATGACCGCATCGAGCTCGCGTCCGACCCGCATGCCGGACAGCGAGGTATCGGTGATCAGCGCCAGGCATTCACGGCTGAAGTCGTCGACAATGGCGAGAATACGAAACCGCCTGCCGTCGCTCAGCTGATTGTGCAGAAAATCGAGCGACCAGCGCTGGTTCGGGCCCTGCGGCAAGGCCAGGGGCGCCCCGGCGCCGAGCGCCCGCTTGCGGCCGCCGCGACGGCGAACCTGCAGCCGTTCCGCGGCATAGAGCCGGCGCAGCTTCTTATGGTTCAGCAAGAGGCCTTCGCGCCGCAGCGGCAGGTGCAGCCGGCGGTGGCCGAAGCGCCGCCGGACCGCGGCGATTTCGCGCAACGCGAGCGAATGACGCCATCATATCATCCGGTCGCCGGCGGCGATAGCGGATCGAGCTGCGGTCCGCTCCGATCGCCTGGCATGCCCGCCGCTGGCTCACCCCGTGCACCTGGCGCAGGTGAGCGGCGACCTCTCGTCTGGCGGCGAGTGTCACCATTTTCTTTCGGCCACGTCCCGCAGCATCGTGTTGTCCCAGCATCGCCTCGGCCAGCAGTTTCTTCAGCCCGGCGTTCTCGTCCTCGAGCGCCTTCAACCGCCGCGCGTCCGAGACATCCATGCCGCCATACTTGGCCTTCACTTGTAAAACGTCGCCGCGCTCACCCCGTGCTTGCGGCACACATCCGCCGTCTTCGCCCCCGCCTCCTGCTCCCGCAGGATCGCAATGATCTGCTCCTCGGGGAACCTCGATCGCTTCATTGTCCGTCCCCCTTCCGGCGGTCGGACTCTACCCAAATCCAGAGGAGTTTCCGGGGCTCAGGTCACATGAGGCATAAAAGGTCCAACGCTCGTCGACCTCCTTCATTTGACATCGCCCGAGTAACGACCAAGATCGGCCTCGCCAACCTCGTCTAGGACATGAGACGCGTAGTCTGGCTCACCTCGCAGACCGCAACGGCTTGAGTAGCCGGATCGAAAACTCCGGCCGGCCGGCTCTTGCGGCCTGGTAAACCGGCCGCTTTTCCCACGGCGCCAGGTGCTCCGCTCATCGCGCCCACGTTTCTCTTGGAGGGCATCAGCTTAATACTGCGAGCCGCCGCCTTGCGCTGCTCAGACCGCCGCCGCTCGGCCGCAGCAATCGACGGCCAACGAGACGCGCCGCCCCTCGTGATAGTCCTCCAGTTCATCCCATTGACGTATTCCTGCCTGGTGCCAATCGTAATAGTGGGGAGGGGACCAGCCGAGACTGGCCAGCATCAGTTCGAGCGCACCCTGGCTGGGTACGCCCGTCACGGTATGGTCGGCGCCAGCCAACGCGACCTGGCTTTCTCCCTTGGTGGCTTCCGTCCGCACAAAAATCCGGTCCGAGTAACCGAGATCGATATCCGTGTCGATGATCAGATGCCTCGGCTTTAGGCGCGCGATCTTGGAAAATAACAGCAGGTGATGCAGAGTGTGATAAAGGAAGCCGAAGCAAAAAACCGTGTCGATTGAGCCGGGTTCTATCCGATCGATAGCGTCGAAAACATCGCCTTGGACGAAACGGAAACGATCCTCCGTCACACCATATGCGCGGAAGTTTCCTTCGGCATTGAAGACCAGATGCTCGCGCGCCTCGATGCCGTAGATATGCCGTGCCCCGACAGCGAGAGCGGCAAAGCTCCAGCGCCCGTCGTGGGATGCAATATCGAGAACCCTCTTGCCGCTAATAATTACCTCGTTCGCCGCGATGAGTGCGCGGTGTCTCTGATTAAGGCGGTTCGGCCCCGCCCCGGTGATGCTTGTCGAGAAGAAGCGGGGATAGTTGTCAAAAAACCCGGGCGCGGCCGAACGCGCGGGATGGATAAGGCGGTCGACCCTCCTTTCGACGCGCAGCCACCGGGTCCGCGCCGCGATTGCTGCTCTCTCACCAAACTCCGCAAGCGCGTGCTTCATTGCCGGCCCCAAATGTTTGCTGTGCGCGCCCTCGGAGGGGCCGCTAAGAAGCGTGTGTCACCGAGACCCATCCGATAATTGACGATTACTAGTAAAGCAAGCGTTGTGAGGCGCCGGGCATGACGCGTGAAACGGAGAACTGATCATCTGAATGCATCTGAGCACTAGCTTCCAACTTGCCCGGCATTCCCCCGCCTCCCGGCTCCAAGAGGACCCTAGTCCGGCTTTAATCCTCTGCGGCAACGAGGTCCTCAACGGCACAGAGCAGGCGGCCGAAGCGACAGGTAGCCCCGCAGCAGTGCCGGAATGCGTTGCTTTTGCCATAGCCAAGGCGCACCTCTCCCGTAATAATCCCCGTCTTTCGGCTCCAAAGCCGCTTTATACTGGTGTGGGCGGCGCAACTAGCCGGGCGATGGGGCATCAGGGTATCCCAGCGGTGGGCGGGCGTCGGGTCACAACACCGGCCTTGCTCACACGGTCGGCTGTGGTCTTAGCCCACTGCCAAGTCGAGGAATTACGGCGGCGGCTTTGCCGAAGGCGGCTGCATTGCGGGCTGTGATTTCGGCAGCAACGATGCGGCGCGCCGCCGCGGCGATGATCACCACGGCATAGAAGCCATCGAACATCGCCTGGGTCGCGAACGACCCGCCGGCGCAATAACCGACCAGGGACGCTTGGAGCATCCGCCCGAGGGTGTTCGCCCACTCGAGATCCGGATTTCCGCGCGAGTGTCGGACGAGCCAGCTTGCATCGACCGCGGTGTTGATCAAGATGGCGATAAAGATCGCAAGCCCAACAAAACCATGATCGCCAAGCATCTCGAACCAGTTGCTGTGCGGTGCGCGCGGCCTCGTCAATGGCGGCAGGCCGCTGTCCGCAAGCTGTCGGTTCACGGAAGCCGGATCGTTGGACCAGTGGAAACCGGCGCCGGTGATCGGCCGCTTCAACGCCATTGCCCAGGCGAGATGCCATAGATAGACCCGGGTTTCCGCGGACGCGTCGGCTTGATAGGTTTCAATTGTCCCCATCCGCGCGAACCATTCTTCGGGCGCGTAGCTCCAAACTCCGAACGCGCCAACGGCGATCAGCAGCGCCATCGAGATTTTTCGGCGCGAGCGCCACCACAGCATGGTTCCCATGGCGCACAACGCGAGCAGCGCGCCGCGCGAGTAGGTAAAGATATCGCCCAAAAAGGTGAGGCCGATCAGCACCAGGAGCGGCCATCTAAGGAAGGGCTGCCGATACCTTTCCCGAATGTAGAACAACAGCGGCAGGACCATCGTCAGCGCGACTCCCAAATCGTTGTTGTCGCCTATCATGGTCCCGTCGGGACCGTAGACGCGGGCCGTGCCGCCCGAATAGAGCAGCGAGGACAAGCCGCCCTTGAAGCCAAAAAACGCGATTGACAAGGTGCAGACGACGATCAGCTGTTCGAGCCGTGGACGCGTCGTCGTCAGCGTATAAGCGACGATCGTCATCAACAACATTTTCTCGGCGAGCTGCCATTTTTCATAGATCTGGTTTGCCGGCCCGGTGCCTAATATCGAGGTGACCGAGATCCAGACCGCCAACATGACAAGCAGCCCGGTCGTCTTGTTCATGGGCGGCAACTTCGGCTCAACCTTAGACAGAAACCAACACAGAAGCGTCAACACCGCGACGATGTGCGCGTAAGAAATTCCGGCAGCGAAACTGTTCCAAACTAGCTTTTGGGGGTTCATCAGTGAGACCCAGTACCACATAAGGATCCCGAAGAACGGCCCGTTGAAAAATATGAACGGAAGAGCAGCGAAGAAGACAATAAAGAGTATCAGTCCACGCATCGTCCTGTCGCTCCTGGAGGCTTACGTCGGCGGTTTCGACTATGCCGGCTTCGGCCTCTGTGAGATATTTCCTCTCGGGCCAGGTCCCCTGCACGTCCCATTTGTGAGTTGGCGAGCCTAGGACAGCAGCAGTCGTCGGATCCGTCCGGCTTCCGGCAGCGACGCCTACCCGCAGCATCCGCAGACCGTCGTAAGGGACGGGGTGGGAGCGCGCTACCGATCGCAAAAATGATATGTAAGCCTGTCGCGATCATCTAGCCCCAAAGCGGCATGGTGGTCGAGGTGAAACCGGGTGGTCAATGATGCTCTGCGACGGGATGCCGTAATGGCCGTAAAGAATGCACTCGCTTGGTTAACACAGAGTAAAGGGATAGTCGGCTTCTCGTGGTACTATATCGCGATCCGGTGACATCCGGCGCATCCCGGATACTGGCCGATGCTGCGCGCACCGCCGACTCGATCGTCGGCGGCTGCGACCCAACCGGTTTGCTCACGGTCCGGATTTGGAATGTATAGGTAACGGTAATAGCGGATCTTGGCACGAGGATTGGATTGATGAGGCGATACGGAATCTTCTCGCCACTTTTGCTCCTTGCGTTTCTCTCGACCATCCTGCACGGGTTCATCCTCGGCAACGGGATGATGCGGTCCGCGGACGCAGCGACAGCTTCACATGCGCACGTCACAAATTCGATCACCATCAGCAACGCGAGCGGCGGCGCCATCAGCAACTATCCGTATCAATTTGGCCGGCCGTTTGTCGATGGCGCGATCGCCAACCAGCCGCAGGTGCTGGTCAACGGCCAGCCGGTTGCCACCCAGGCCGACGTCAAGAACCGCTATCCCGACGGCTCGGTCGAATTCGCGGTGATCGCCGTGGTGATCCCGGCCCTCCCGGCATCAGGCTCGCTGACCCTGACCTTCCAAAACCAGAGCGCGGGCAGCAACACGCCGCTGACCCAGGCGCAGATGCTCGCGCCGGCCTATAATTTCGATGCGACGATGACGCTGGCCCCGGTCGGCGGAGCGGCCCAGGCCGCGTCCGCGCGCACCATGCTGCAGAACGGCGACTACAAGCTGTGGACCTCGGGGCCGGTGGCGCAGACCATCATGCTCGGCGACGACACCGCCGCGCGCAAGTACGACATCGGCTTTGGCGACGGCTACCACCCGTTCCGGCCGCGCTTTTATGCGACCTTCTGGCCGGCGACGAACCAGGTCTTCGTCCGAGCCGTCGGCGAGAACGGGTTGACCACCGAGGTCGAAGACCTGGCCTACAAGCTGTCGCTCACGTCGAACGGGGCGACGGTCTATTCGGCCGACCTCTCGGGCACGCAGACCACCCATCCCAAGCTCCATTGGGCGCTGAGCCGGTGGACCCAGAAGTTCTGGATTGGCGGCACGCCTCAGGCCGAGGTCAACATCGACAACAATCTGGCCTATCTCGAAAGCACCCGCTTCCTGCCGAATTTCGACACCTCGATCGCCATCCCGCAGACCTCGATCGCTAACGAATACAGCAATTTCAGCGGCAAGGCCAACGGCCCTGAGGATGGCATCTGGAACGGTAACGGATGTTGCTGGGTTCAGGCCATGGGCGACGCCGGCGACAGCCCCCATATCGGCCCCTATCCACGCTGGGTAACCCTGTGGCTGTTCACCGGCGATTGGCGCCTGCGGCAGATGGTGCTCGGCATGGACAATAGTCCCGCGGCATATCCGATGGGGCTGCGCGAAAGCGATCCGACCCGGCGCTATTCGCGCGCCGATGCGGTCGGCAGCGGGACCGGGCTCGGCCGCAACGTGTCGCTCGCCGGCCGCCCGCACACTGCATTCAACACCCCCAACAACATGATCAATTACAACAAGACGTTGGGCGACAATCCGATCCAAGTCGGCCCGGTGTCTTCTGTTCCGGCCACCGCATCATCTGAACCCTGGACTTGGGATGATGGGCACCAGCCGAGCGCGTGGTTTCCGCAATACATCCTGACCGGCGACCCGTGGTATCTCGACATGATGTATGCCTGGGCCGGAATAACCGCAGCAATTACTGATGGCGACGGCGGCAACGAGCCGTATTTTCGCGGGCCGAGCGGGGCCTATGGCGGCATCGCCAGCGAGACCCGCGCCGGCGCCTGGACCATACGCGGCCGCGCCGAGACGGCTTTCGCCGCGCCGGACGGCTCACCGGAAAAGGCGTATTTCACCTATCTGACCAATGACGCGCTGGCGCGGTGGGAAGGTGGCTTGGGAGTCACCGGCACGCCCTTCGACGGCAGCGCCGAGAAGGTCTGGGGAGCAACATACGGCAACTCCTATTCGACGAACGCCGGCAGACCGTTCAGCCCGGTTAACGGCAAGGCGCCGCCTTTGGGGAATTGGGGTAGCGTATGCGCCGCCGCCGCGACCCCGACATTGTGCGGTTACTCGGCAACTCAACAGACCACCTGGGGCTGGGCAGTCGGCGCGAACGGTTCGTTCGACGACCCGTGGATGATGTGGTATGTGCAATACGCTCTCGGCAGATTGGCCGAATTGGGCTTCGCCGGTCAGGCGTTGCAGTTGTACACCGGCCAGTACATCATAGGGATGATCGGATCTTCCGCGCCGATGTTGGTGGCGCAGTATCAGATCCCGGTCGAGAAGGCAGGCGGCGGCTGGTGGGCGACCTGGCCCGACCTGATCGCCGGCGGGATGGACCCGACATGGATCAGCGGCAGCCGAAGCGGCGGCGGCCTGCCCAGTTACTTCCGCAACAATCTTTCCGCCAGCGGGCGTCAGGTGTGGGGGACGCCGGGCCTGGCGATGTTGGTCGATCAAAATGCTCCCGGCGCCGCCGCTGCGTGGAGCTGGTGGAAAGCCAACGTTTACTCAAAAGTGCCTGGGTCACATTTGGTACCGTTCACTTCCGACCCAAGATGGGTGATCTTGCCCAGGACCGACAGGAACGTTCTGCCGGCCCAACCGACGACGATGCCCTGAGGGGACGCGAGGGCCTGCCGGCCGCATGGAATAAGTCGTCTTGCGATTGTCGGTGTACGGGGCGAGGTCAGGGAAAAACGTCCAGCGACGCCGTCACCCTCCCGGGCCTTGCCGAAACACTTGGTCGGCGATCCTTTGTTGCGTCGGTGACAGGCTCGCATAGAGCGCTTGCAGGGGCGGCAGCATCCGCTTCAAGCCAACAAGTTCCTGTTCGCCCGTTTGTATGGCGAATTGCAAACCCTGGACCGGATCCAGGTTCGTGGGCGGCGGTGCGTTCGGCATCATCCGGGCATTCTGCCGCATGACGTTGGCAAATGCCTCGAAGCGAGGCTCCTGCGCCGGGGTGATCTGCAGCCGCTGGTGAAGCTGGGCGATGTTGGCCTCGATATTTGGCGCGGGTGGTGGGGCTTGAGCTAGCAGCAGCGGTAGCGCCCGATTTCCGGGTGCTGGGCCGTCCATCATGGCCGCGGCCATCGCGGCGGCTTGGCATGGTGCGCCTGACGGCATGAGCCCGGCTGCGGCTAAGCTGGCCGCCAGGACTAGTCGAAAAATCGCCTGCAACATTACTCGAAACCTCGCGAGCCACCTTCGGTATAGGGTTGCGCCGAATAAAGCACGGTTCCAAGCATAGAGATCAGCCGGGGGCGGCGCCCTGCGTCGCTACCTCCAGCATGTAAAGCGACTGGCTCGCCGCCATGAACAGCCGATCCCGCTTTGGCCCCCCAAAGGCAAGGTTGGCGCATACCTCCGGCAGACGGATGCGGCCGATCAGCTTGCCCGCGGGGTTGAACACCAGCACCCCGGCATAGCCGAGCGGCGCGTTCGAACTGCACCACAAATTGCCGGCGACATCAGCGCGCATCCCGTCCGGACCGCATTTGACGCCGTCGACGGTCATGTTGGTGAACAGCCGCTGGTTGACGGGCTTTGTCCCCTGCATGTCGAAAGCATAGATGTAGCCTTTTCCACCCAGCCCGGTGTCGCCAGGGCCTTTGCCGGTGCTGATGACATAAAGCGTCTTGTGATCGGGCGAAAAGCAGATGCCGTTCGGGTCGGGCAGCTGATCCTCGGCGATCGCTGCGTCGAGCTTGCCGCTCGGGTCCCAGCGGTAGACGGCGGTCGGCAATTCGCGCTTGCGCCCGCCGATGGCACCGGCGTTCTCGGCGCCGGTGAGCGGGTTCAGGATGCCTTGCGGGTTGGTCGGGCCGCCGGCCTCGTCGGGGTGGCCCTCGGGGATCGAATCGCCATAAGGCGGGTCGGTGAACCAGATGCTGCCGTCGGGATGCGGCACCAGGTCGTTCGGCGAGTTTAGCGGCTTGCCCTGATAAGAATCGGCGATCACGGTCATCGTGCCGTCATGTTCCCAGCGCACCACGCGGCGAAAGAAATCCTCGGTCGACAGTTGGCGGCCCTGGTAATCGAAAGAGTTGCCGTTGCTGTTGTAGGAGGGGCGGCGGAATGGCATCACCCGCCCGTCGTCCCAGATGTAGCGGTATTGGGTGTTGCCCGCGACGTCGCTGAAGACGAGATATTGCCCCTGGCTCGACCAGGCCGGCCCTTCCGCCCACAATGCTCCGGTCCACACCCGTTGGATACCGGCGATCCCGCGCCGCACCAGATTGAACGACGGATCGACGACGATGACGTCGGGATCGGGATAGATCGACGGATGGCCGCGCGCCCAGTCGCGCGGCGGGCTGGTAATAACGCTCGCCGGCGTGCCGAGTTTCGCGTTTTGCTGCGCGGATGCGGACTCTGGCGCCAGCCCCGCGGCGCCCATCAGGCCCGCGGTCCCCGCCAGCATCGTGCGTCGCGACAAACCATGCCTCCGAACCGGATCCTGCTTCATGGCTCCCTCCCCAATGTGGTTTTCTGCATGATTGTGGATCGGCTTTGGGTTGCCGGCAATCGATCGTCTCCTGCGGTGGCAATTCAGCCATGCGAAGCCGGAAGAGCATGCCGTCGCTATCATGGTGCGCCGTAGTACGCGATCGCGTGCTAGTATTTTTGCTGAAGAATCGTGGTCCGCGATCGGAACGAGGAAAGGAAATGCGATGGCTTATGATCTGCTGATCAAGAACGGCCGCATCGTCGACGGCTCGGGCATGCCGGCGTTCCGCGGCGATGTGGGCGTCAAGGACGGCAAGATCGCCGAGATCGGCAAATTGAGCGGCCCGGCGACGCGCACGATCGACGCCGGCCGGCTGCGTCGTTGCCCCCGGCTTTATCGACAACCATTGCCATTACGACGCCCAGGTCACCTGGGACCCGCTGTGCTCTTTCTCGTGCGATCACGGCGCCACCTCGGTGATCTTCGGCAATTGCTCGCTGTCTCTGGCGCCGGTGCGCAAGGGCAATCGGAGCGGCGCCTGTCGCGAATTTCTTTCCTACGTCGAAGCGATCCCGATGGAGGTGCTCGACACCCTCGAATTCACCTGGGAGACCTTCCCCGAATATCTCGGCCAGATGGATCACCATCTCGGCGTCAATGTCGGCAATCTGATCGGCCACACCGCGGTGCGCTATTACGTGATGGGCGACGACTGCCAGAAGCGCACGGCCACCGACGACGAGATCAAGCAAATGCAGGATCTGGTGCGCGACGGCATGAAGGCCGGGGCGCTTGGCGTCTCGGTGTCGCGCAATCAGGGCCATTTCGACCCGCAGGGTGTCCACATTCCGGCGATCTGGGCGGACGAGAAGGAGATCTTCGCCCTCGGCGACGTGCTGCGCGAGCTCGGCACCGGCCTGATCCAATCGGGCGGCGGCAACGGCGCCGAGATGAAGGACGCGCTGATGAGCCGGCTCTCCGAGGCGACCGGCCGCGTCGTCGTCTACAACAATCTCGGCCAGACGATGCGCCGGCCCGGCCAGTGGCAGAAGCAAATGGCCCAGGTCGACGCGACGACCGCCAAGGGCATCCGCGCCTACCCGATGTGCACGCCAAATCGCATCACCGACTATTTCACGATGCGCAACACGCAGACCTTCCGCGGGATGGCGGTGTGGCACCCGATCTGCCTGTCCTCGCCGGAAGAGATGCTGAAGGCGTATGCCGATCCCGAAATTCGCCGGAAGCTTCACGAGGAGGCGATCGACTTCAAAAATGGGCCGGCGATCGGCATCTGCAGCACCTGGTGGGACTACATGGTGTTGCAGACCGCAGTATTGCCAAAGAACAAGCAGTATGAAGGCAAGACGCTCGGCCAGATCGCCAAGGCGCAGGGCAAGGGCATCATCGACGCTTTCCTTGACCTGGCGATCGAGGAGAACCTCGACACCGAGTGGCTGCACGGCGAGAACAATGTCGATGAGGAGGCTGTCGCCAAGATCCTGACCTATCCGAACGCGATCATCGGGCTGTCGGATGGCGGCGCGCATGTCCAGTTCCAAAGCGGGTTCGGTTCTCAGCACCCGGCTGCTCGCGGAATGGGTGCGCGAGAAGCAGATCATGACCCTGGAGCAGGCGGTGCGGCGGCTGACTTTCGACAGCGCCTCCATGTTCGGGCTCTATGACCGCGGGTTGCTGCGGCCGGGATTGGTCGCCGACATCGTGATCTTCGATCCCGATACGGTCCGAAGCCGTTGCCGCTCGAGGTGCTGCACGATTTCCCGACCGGCGCCAAGCGCATCAAGGAGCCGGCCGAGGGCATCCACATGACCATCGTCAACGGCCAGGTCCTGCTCGAAGACGGCAAGCACACCGGCGCGTTGCCCGGCCGCGTGCTGCGCAACACCTACTACCACGGCCTACGCGCGTAACACTCAGGCGACGCCCCTCACCCCCTCCCTCTCCCCGCTTGCGAGGAGAGGGAGGGATCCGGGAGGCACGACGGTGAGGGGAGCGGCGTCAGGAGCGGCGTCAAAGGGAGGACCGTCATGCCGGTATTCCGGCCGACCCCAGATCTCGACATGCACTACGAGGTCGACGACTTCACCGACCCGTGGCGTACGCCTGACACAGTCCTGATGCTGCACGGCAATGCCGAGAGCGGGCTGGCGTGGTATGGCTGGGTCCCGGCCTTGGCGCGACAATACAAGGTCGTGCGACCGGATACGCGCGGCTTTGGCGCCTCAACGCCGATGCCGCGCGATTTCCCGTGGACCCTCGACGTCATCATCGACGATTTTGTCCGGCTGATCGACCATCTCGGTATCGATCGCTTTCATCTGCTCGGCGCCAAGATCGGCGGGACAATCGCTCGCGCCTTCGCCGCTCGTCGCCCCGAACGTGTCAGGACCTTGACGGTCGTCGGCACGCCGCCGCCGCTCCGCGCCGGTGCGGCCGAACGCGTGCCCGAACTGAATGCGGCCTTCGAACGCGACGGGGTCGAGGCCTGGGCGCGCCAGACCATGGGGAGCCGTCTCGGCAGCGCGTTTCCGCCGGAAGGAGTCGAATGGTGGATCCGGTTCATGGGCCGCACCGCAGTCTCGACCCAGATCGGCTTTATGCGAACGATCGCCTGCGCCGACATCCGCGCCGATCTGCCGAAAATCCGCTGCCCGACCCTCGTCATCACCACCGACGGTAGCGGGCTCGCCTCGGTCGACGAGACCCGCGCCTGGCAACAGCAGATCGCAAACTCGACGCTCGTGGTCTTGCCCGGCAACTCCTATCACGTCGCCGCGACCCATGCCGAACCCAGCGCCGCAGCGACGCTCGATTTCATCGCGAGGAACGCCGGCGCCTGAGCCGCGCGGTTAGCCATGGCTTCGTCCGAGATGTCCGCCCGCGTCGGCAAAGTTTGTGGCGGCGCTGGCGAGCTTGTGCTAGCATGAGCCCGCTAAACTCAACCTTGTGATGTGATGGCGGCGCCTCGCGCGCGTGGTCGCGATCACTGATACTCATGCTATTGCCTTGGATACACAGACGACCTCGGGACACAAATCCCGACCGATACTAGGGCGGAACATTGACCGCCGCAAGCTGCGGGACTCGCAGCGGCCCGAGGGTGGAACGTGAGCGATCTCCCCGCCGCTGTCCCTAACGCGCGCCGGCCTGGACGCAACGACCCTTGCATCTGCGGCAGCGGCCGAAAATTCAAGCTGTGTTGCGGCGCGGCGCCGCTGCAGACCTGGACGGCGAACCGTCAGACATCGGCGCTGCTCCCGCGGTCCGCGGCACCCGAGTTGGGCGAGCCAAGCAACCGCCTCGGTCCGCTGACCGAAGTAAGCGGGCTGCGCGAGACTGCGGAGCAGTTCATCCGGTTGCAATCTGCGCCGCCTGCCGCGCGGACCCTCACGGGCGGCGCCCCCGTTGCCCGACACAGGGTCACGCCCGACCGAAGCGCCGCAGCCCGGCGCTATCGAGAGCGCGGCCTCAGGCTCGTCGAGGCCGGCAGGCCGTCCGCCGCAATTCCGGCGTTTCGCCGCGCGATCGGGCTCGATCCGGGCGAAGCCGCCTCGCACCACGCGCTTGGCCGGGCGCTGCTGCGTCTCAATCGCCTCGCCGAAGCTGCTGCCAGCTTGAGCTTGGCGACTACTTTGGGGGACGATGCTGCCGCCTACCACGATCTCGGTGTGGCGTTGCACCATCAGGACCTGCGGATCGAAGCGATCGCAGCCTATCGCCGGGCCGTCGAGCTGGCCCCGGAGCTGGCCGAAGCGCATGCGGCGCTCGGCGAACTCCTCGATCTGGGCGACGACGACGAAGAGGCCGCACAGTGCTTTCGCCGGGCTGCGGCCGCCGATCCCGATACCGTAGCCGGCCGCTTGAACCTGGCCAGAGCCTGCATCCTGGAAGCTGATTTTTCTGAAGCTGAGGTCCAACTTCGGCAAGCCCTGGCATGCGAGCCGCAGAACGACGAGCTGATGAAATATCTCGGGGACGTTCTCGCGCGCCAAGGACGTTTTGTTGAGGCGGGCGAGGCCTTTGACCGTACGCTCGAGCTGAACCCGCGCCATGTGGCGGCCCATTTCACCATCGTCGAAGCCAGAAAATGTACCGAGGCAGACCGTCCCAGACTCGAGCCGATGCTTGCGGCGCTCGACGATGCGGGACTGGGGGACGGAGACCGGGTGCAGCTTCATTTTGCTATCGGCAAGCTGCTGGATGATTTGGGCGACTATGCGGAGGCGATGCAGCACTTCGATCTGGCCAACCAGCGCCGGCGGGCCGAATTCGACAGGGCGGAATTCTCGGCTTGCGTTGATCGACTCGCGCGGCGCTTCACCCCCGGCTTCTTTGCTGCGAATTCCGCTTTTGGACGGGATGACGACGTGCCGCTGCTGATCGTCGGTCTGCCCCGCTCGGGGACAACCTTGGTCGAGCAAATCATCTCCAGCCACCCGCGGGTAGCTGCTGGCGGGGAGCGATCGTTCTGGGTCAAACGCGCCAGCGCTTGGGGAGTTGCCGACGCGACCTATCTGTCGCCCGAAATGGCGCACGACCTTGCGGGAGAGTATCTCGCGCAGCTGCATCGCATCGGACCCACCGCAACCCGGATTACGGACAAGCAGCCGTTCAACCTGCTCAATTTGGGCATTATTCACCTGCTGCTGCCCAAAGCGCGCATTATCCAATGCCGCCGGCATCCGGTCGACAACTGCCTGTCGCTCTACTTCACAAATTTCCGGCAGGTCATCGGGTTCGCCACCGACAAAGCCGATTTGGCAGACGGCTATCAGATCTATGCGCGGCTGATGGACCATTGGCGCACGGTGCTGCCGTCCGACCGGTTGCTCGAGGTCCATTACGAGGACCTGATCGCGGATCGGGAGGCGGTAACCCGGCGGCTGGTCGCGTTCAGCGGGCTCGATTGGTCCGATACCTGCCTCCGGCCGGAGCGCAACAACCGGGCGGTAGTTACCGCCAGCCTGTGGCAGGCGCGCCAGCCGGTCTATGCCACCTCGGTTGAGCGGTGGCGCCATTACGAACCATGGCTCGGTGAGCTCCGGCGCTTGTTGCGGGCCGACCATGCCGGCGGGTCCGAAGCGGCCTGATGCCGACAAGGTCCGTGCCGCTGCCGCGGACGGCTATTGTGCACCGCCCATTGTCGGAAAATTTTACGCCTTATCGAACAGAAAAACGTCGGAGAAGTTTACAATCGGCCCGGATCGGACAGGGAGTTCTGCTTCCGTATGTAGCTGATCCAATGAATTTTAGCCGAATACGCGACATTTGTTTAACCATGATTTGGGTGTCAAAATAGCGTCCAAGCCGTCTGCCCACCGTCGGCAGAATTGACACTTTTTTGCCTTGGCGCCATCCTGGATCTCTATCCAATTGAATTAATTAGAATATTTTGTTGGCCTGTGGATTGCATAGGAAATGCAGGCAAGCGCGACGGACGCTCACACGATCACGTCGCGTTCGGGAATGCCGGGTCGCGCCGGGCTGTGGAACGACCGTCTCTATGGTGGCACGGAGAAGCTGATGCACTGCCGGGCGCTCACCATGAATGCCATCGCTGACCAGCGAACTGTTCCGGGCCGCGCGAGCGGCTCGACACGATGCCGCACCTGAATGCGTTTGGGGGGCTTGATGGGCAGCCAGACATCATGCAATTCGACGGCGTCACGCGACGTTGGCCGCAGGCGCCGCTGAGCGTGCCGCTGCGCGCGTCGGACGCCGCCGAGGAGGAGGGGATGCGGGGCTCGCCGACCGTGTTCATGGTCGGCAACAGCCCGGCAATGCTCGACGTATTCGAGCAAGTGCGCCGCTTTGCCGCCTGCGATGTGCCGGTGCTGATCACCGGCGAGAGCGGCACCGGCAAGGAGCTGGTGGCGCGCGCGATCCACGAGCGCTCCGGCCGGGCGCAGGCGCCGTATGTCGCGCTCAACTGCGCCGCGGTGCCGGCGACACTGATCGCCTCCGAACTGTTCGGCTACGAGAAGGGGTCGTTCACCGGCGCACCGGGCGCAAGCACGGGCATATCGAGCATGCCCATCGCGGCACCCTGTTTCTCGACGAGATCGGCGACATGCCGATCGACCTGCAGGGGCTGCTGCTGCGCTTTCTGCAGGAGGGAGAGATCCTGCGGGTCGGCGGACGCCAGCCGATCAAGGTCGATGTCCGCGTCGTCGCGGCGACCAATGTGCGGCTGCGCGAGGCGATCGCCGCCGGCAGGCTGCGCGAAGACCTCTATTATCGGCTGAACGTGCTGACCCTTCACCTGCCGGCATTGCGCGAGCGCGACGGCGATGTCGAGGTGCTGGCCACCTACTTTCTGCGCCAAATCGCGCAGGAGCTGGGGCGCGATTTGCGCGGCTTCACGCCGGCGGCGTTGGCGGCGATGCTGGCCTATCCGTGGCCGGGCAATGTACGCGAGCTGATCGCCACGATGCGGCGCGCGGTGGTGCTGGCCAACGGCCCGCTGATCGACGTGTCCGATTTGCGGCTGGACCTCGATCCGGCCCCGCTGCCGCTGGCGGCGCCGCGAGAGCCGCGTCGCGGCCGTCGCGGCCGCGCGTCGCGCCGCGGCCGAAGCCCGGCAGCGACGGCGAGCGCGACGCGATCCTGCAGGCCATGCAGGAGAGCGGCTTCAACATGACCCGCGCGGCGCAGTTGCTTGGAGTCGCCCGCGCCACCTTGTACCGCATGCTGCAGCGCAACCGGATCGAGCTCGCCCAGCACTATCTGGTGCAGCCGCCGACCCCGGAGGCGGAGCCAGTGAACCCCGGTCGCAATTTAACTGGCGCCGCGGCCCACCGGCCTGGCCATGGCGGAGCGGCAAGCGTGAGCGCGGCTGGCGCCGCGGCCGCTGCCGGCACGGCTGCGCCGCGGCACGACCGTATCGCACAGCTGTCTCATCATGAGACACGGCAACTGTCTCATCCCGGCTCAGCGAGCAATAAAAGGTTAATATCTTATTGCCAAGCACTTGAAAGCGCTTGGCTTTTGAGAGCATTCGGCTGGCGGTCATCTGGCATGTCGATTGCTTATTTAAAGGGGTCGGCATGAAATCGAGCGAGGATCCAGTGATCGGCGGCGATCGCCGCCGCCATCGGCCTCGCATCGCAGCATGCAGGCATGTCACGGCGTCCGCCGCAGGGGCGGGGAAAGGAAAAGGAAAGAGGGTATGAGAAATCTTCTATTAGCAACTTGCGCGGTCCTCGCCCTGAGCACTGGGGCAGCGCTCGCGCAAAGTACCGCTTCGTCCAGCGCCACCGGCGGGACCGGCGGCGCCGGCACCGCGAGCGGCGCCACCGCGAGCGGGGCCGGCGGCGCCGGCGGCAACGCCAGCAATAAGAACTCCGGCAACAACACGTCGGGCAACACCAGCACCAAGACCACCGCATCCAACAACAATACGACGATCTCGCCAAGCACCACCAACAGCGGCGCCGCGGCCAACAAGGGCAGTACTGCGGTGCAGGCCAACAGCAATACGATTGCCTCCGGTAACAGCAAGACCAGCACCAGCACCAAGACCAGCACCAACACCAACACCAGCACCAGCACCAACAACGGCGCCGCCGCGGCCAAAGGCAGCACCGCGGTGCAGGCCAACGGCAATACGATTGCCTCCGGTAACAGCAAGACCAGCACCAGCACCAGCACCAAGAACAATACAAACACCAACACCGCCACCACCACCAACAGCGGCGCCACCGCGGCCAAGGGCAGCACTGCGGTGCAGGCCAACGGCAATACGGTTGCCTCCGGTAACAGCAAGACCAGCACCAACACCAACACTAACACCACCACAACCAGCGGCGCCAGCGCCAGCAAGGGCGGCACCGCGGTGCAGGCCAATGGCAATACGATCGCCTCCGGTAACAGCAAGACCAGCACCAGCACCAAGACCAACACCAACACCGCTACCACCACCAACAGCGGCGCCGTAGCCAGCAAGGGCAGCACGGCGGTGCAGGCTGACGGAAATACGCTGACGCTGGGTTCCGGCAATACCAAGAACTCCAATAACACCAGCACCAAGACCAACACCACCACCACCACCACCACCAACAGCGGCGCTACGGCGGCCAAGGGCGGCACCGCGGTTCAGGCCAACGGCAATACCACCGCCTCCAACAACACCAAGACCACCACCAACACCACCACCAAGACCAACACGAGCGCGGCGTCCTCCACCGGGGCCGGCAGCCCGACCGCCAACAATGGCGGCGTCGCCGTCAACAAGGATAGCGGCAACACCACGACAATCGCGCCGACCAAAACCACCACTACCACCACGACCAGCACCAGCACACCGACCACGACCACCAGCGGCACCAGCGCGGGGGCTACCAACGGCGGCAAGGCGGTCAACGTCAGCGGCAATACCACCGCCTCCAACAACACCAAGACCGTCACCACCACGGCCGGCGGCGCTGCGTCCGGCAGCGGGGTCAATGCGGGTTCGACAAAGGGTGGGACCAGCACCGCGGTTCAAGCTGATGGTAACACGCTGACCCTCGGTTCCGACAACACCAAGAATGTGTCGGTCAGCAACAGCAAGAGCAGCAGCTACACGAACAGCAGCACCAATACCAAGAACAGCGACAACACTACCACGAGCACCAAGAATAGCAACAACATCACTACCAGCACCAAGGACAGCAACAACATTAGCACCAAGGACAGCAACAACACCAGTACCAAGGACAGCTACAATACCAAGACAACTAACGACTCGGCGTCGTCGACCGGCAGCTCGGGCGGCACGGCGTCGGCGACAAATGGTGGCAAGGCGACCAACATCAATAATGGTGGCAACACGACCACGACCACCTATAACAACGCCAGCACCAACTATAAGGACAGCGGCAATACCACCACCAAGAATAATTCCAGCACCAACGTCCTGGGTGCGCTGAAAGACTCGGTGGTCGGCAGTGGCACCCTGAACGCGAGCACGACCAACACCATCACCAACATGACAACGGCGATGGGTGGGGATGGCTCGGGGTTCAATACCTCTACCGTGGCTGGCAACCACATCAAGAACGTAGCGGCCGCCTACAGCGGCGACGTCAGCATGACGTACTCGATGGGTGGCCAAGGCATCTTGCAGGCCAACCAGAACACCGGCGCCAACGCGACGCAACAGAACTCCGTCGCACTCACCTCCACGGTGAGCGGCGGCAGCACTGGCGGCGGGCTCTCCGGGTTCAGCCCCAACACGGTCTCGCCTCTTACCAAATAACCGTACGTTGTAGAGTTGTCCGCACCGCCTTGTCTTGGGGCGGTGCGGACCCCTCTTTTCAGCGAACGACAATGGGTGACACATGAAGACGTCCGCCATTTTGGCGATCGCGACCCTGCTCGCCGCAGCTGCCGGGATTTACGGGTCGTGTCTCGCCGGCGAGAAGACTGGGGCGGGGGCGCAAAGCATCGTCAGCGTGTTGGCCGGAAGCGCCGTTCCGACGGCCGATCTCAACAGCGTGCATGCGCGCGGCAGCACCAACATCAAGATCGATGCCGCAACCGCGTCGGGAGGGAACGGGTCGTCTTTCGACAACGGTCTGGTACACGGCAACTCCGTCATCGGCACGTCCGCCACCGGGACGATCACGACCACCGGTTCGGTCAACAACAACATGGGCATCACCACGGTGTTCCAGAACTCCGGCAACAACTCGCTGTTTCAGCAAAGCACTGCGATCAATATAACCCTGCAATAAAAAAAGCGTGCCGGAAGGCGTTTTCGAATAGGCAGGGGTACACAACATGACGCGGGCTCGGCGGCTTCGGTTGATGGCGGCAGTGTTCTGCCTCGGGAGCGCGAATTTTCCCGTGATCCCGGCCGGTGCCGGATCCTTGTTCCTAGATGGTGTGGGCCTCGGCGGCAGCGCCGTGACGATGAACGTCGAGAGCTTTCAGGAAAAGAAGTACAAGACTACTTATGCGCAGCAATATGATTTTTCGTGCGGCTCTGCGGCATTAGCGACATTGCTGACCTATAATTACAACATTCCGGTCACCGAGCAGGTCGTGTTCAAGGACATGATCGAAAACGGCAACAAGAAGGTGATCAGCGAGTCCGGGTTCTCGCTACTGGACATCAAGAACTTTTTAACCCGGCACGGCCTGGAATTGAATGGCTATCGCGCGCCGTTGTCGAAGCTCGCGCAAGTGGGGGTGCCGGCGATCGTCCTGGTGAATGTGCGCGGCTACAGCCATTTTGTCGTGCTCGAAGGAATTCACGGCGGCTGGGTGCTGCTGTCGGATCCGGCGAACGGGATGCGCAGCGAGCCGATCGGCGAGTTCGAGAGTCAGTGGACCGGAATATTTTTTCTGATCGTGACCAATGCCGAGCAAGCACAGAAACGCTTCAACGATCCCGCCCGGTGGGCGGCAGCACCACTCCCACCCTGGGATTTGACGCGCTACACGGTTGACCTCGCGACCCTGGCGCAACCCGCCATGCTTGGGCTGGGCCGGTTCTGAGGAGGGCCGGATGGTGAAACCAACGCTGTTGCTCGCTGGTTTCGCCGCCATCGCTATCTTGGCCGGATGCTCCGATACCGGGATTACGGCCAGTGGCGATGGTATCGCCGCCTCGGCTCGGAGTGAAAAGCACAGGGAGGATAAGGCGGCGCCGGAGGCTATCGGCAAAGCTTTCGCAGACGTTGCGCTGGACGACCGCGAGCTGAGCGGGATTCGCGGCGGACTGAGTGTCGGCTCGGGGGTGGTGTTGAACTTTGCCTTCCAGGAGGCGACATTCGTGAACCATAATCTCACCCAGAATATTGTCGTACCAACCATCACGGTTTCGCCAGGCTCGGCGACCGCCTCGATAGCAGGCGTGACTGTGCCGGGTGGCGGGGTCAGCAACTTCTCCCCGAGTTCGGTCGCGGTGGTCGGCAACCTGGCGACGCCGGTAAGCTCGCCGGCTTTGGCGGTTCAGTCGATTTTGAACAGCGGTATGACCCAGGTCGTGAGCAGTATCGGCAGCGGCGGAGTTACCAACCTGATCAGCAACACCGCGAACAACCAGTTGGTGCAACAGCTGATTACTGCTAATATTAATATCAGCGGGTTGTCGCAAACCGTCCAACAGAGCGTGGCGTCCACGGTGTTGAGCCGGGTTCAAGCCGCGACCGCGCAGTTTCGGTAACGCGGCAGTCACGCCTCAGACCAGCGGTTGGAACGAAACATGCAGGGAGAGGGCTCAACTGGCGATCAGCGGATTTCCGCTAGCCTTGGGGGATGGCTTATGACGGATAACGGAGAGACGGGTGTGCGGGTGAGGCCGAGACGAATGAGCAATATCGTCGCAGCCTTGGCAATGGCGGTCGCAGTTTGGCTCTTGTCGGCGCAATGCGATGCGGCCGAGCCTTCGGGGTCGATGCCGGCGCATGGGCTTAGCACTTTGCTCGCTGCTGCCTCGGAGAACATTCTGTCGGAATCGGCCATGGCGGATCAAAAAGGGGCAGGACTGAGGCCGCCCAGCATGAACGCCAATGAAGAAAACGGTGCGCCAAAAGTGATGCTGTGGGACGAAATGAAGACCTCGCCCATAATGAACCCCGCGCCGGATGGGGTGGTGACGGGCGGAATTGGCGGCAAATAGCGGCCGGGATTTGGGTCCGGTAGGGTTGCAGCAGCGGCCGGCAAGATCGGTTGTTGCTCTGAGACTTGGCCGCGGTCTCCAAATCAAAGCGAGAACTTATAAGGTACCTCGAGCAGTACTTTTGCCGCCGGCGTATTCGGGCCGGTGCCGATCCCGACGCTGAGATTGAGCCTCGTCGATTGAGAGATCTGATATCCCAGGCCAAAATTGAACGTCCCGAAGGAGTAGGGTGATCCGGCGATTTCCTGATGATTGGCAAAGGCGGAAAAAACATGGGTCTGCTGATAGCTGAAGGTCAAAGCAGCGCGGTCGTTCAACGCAAAGCCTATGCCGAAGGTAACCGCCGGAGACTCGCCGGGTTGAAGAAAGGCCGGGGTCGGCGGGCCACCCTGACGGTCCTGGATCGGTTGGGTCGCACCGAAGTTGTGTTGGTCCTGCAGGTTGGCAAACAGCACTCCCGGCGCGGTCGGGAGGAGCACGGTCACGCTCGGCGTGGCGGCATAAAAGCCGGTCCCGGTCGCGAGGCTCTTTGGGGTGCCTGACAGGAACTGGCCATTCGGATCGTTTAGCGTGATGATTGGCACGTCGAACGGGCTCACTCCGGTCGCGGTTTTGAACAAGCCGTTAACAACGAAGATCGGCCAGCCATTCTCACCGGAATTTATTTGATAGCTGGCGCCGAACTGCACGTCGCCGATACCCGCGCCATTCGCGCTGACGGAAAGAAGTTCAGCGGCTGAACCGACCGGGATAAGGCTGCTCGTGCTGCCGGAGTTGTAGACGAAGGGGATTTTTACGTTCACTTCCAGCCGATCGGTCACTCCGTAACGAGCCGTCGCAGCCGCGGTCAGAATGTTTTGCTCGAAACGAGTTGACGAAGATGTTGCCGAAGGTGATGCCCGGGATGATTTGGAAACCGTTGACCCCAAGCTGGTTCTGCGACCAATAGTCGAACTCGACCGACGGATCGATGACGAACTGACCCTTCGGGGTCAGGACGCCGCCGGCAGTCGATAAAGACGGTGCGGTTTCGATCACCTGTTTAGCTTGCTGCTGCGCTGCCGAGGGGCCCTGAATCGGCGCCGATTCGCCGCCGCCCCCGGGCGATGGCGGCGAGGCCGTTCCACCGGCGGCCGTTCCACCACCTCCGCCGGCGGGAGCGGTGGTCGGGGCGGATGTCGCGGCGGGAGGCGTCTGCGCGACTTCGAGGCTCGGCGCCGATGCCGCGGGACTGGACTCTGTGGGGGCGGGCGGGACGCCACTCGCGGTTCCCAGCCCGGTTGCGCGCAAGGTGCTCAGCTGCCGGTCGAGCAACTGGTTTTTTTGGTCGAGCAGCTTGCTCTTGCGATCGAGCTCCAGAACCTGCTGGTGAAGTTTTTCTTCTTGTTTCTTGAGGGCAGACAGCTCCTTTTGAATGGTGGCGCGCAATTGCTTGAGATCATCGGTGGAGGAATCCGCAAAAGCCCCGCCGGGCAGAGCGATCAGAAACGCTCCGCCAAACAGGAGCGCCGGCGCGGTTGCCCGAAGGTGGCGTTGCAATCCCGTCGCGCTCGCTTCTCTGCGTAGAGAGCTCCTGCAGGGAATAAGAAGGCGCGGGCATTTGGCCTCGCCGGCGCGGGTTACCGGGCGGCGACGTTGCCGAGGCTCGATCAAGAACATGGGCACCACATGTCAGGCTGTCCGCTACGCCCGCGGCTTCCCTGGCTCCCGCCGCTGCTTGGAGACTAGCGGGTTTTCGCAGAACCGGCGAGCATAATTCCGAGGTTGCGCAACCCCGGCGCGCCACGTCGTCGAATGTCGCCACTACGCAAGAGCGGTCCGAGGGCGCCGGCTGAGGCCGGAGCTATGGCGAATATTCGTCTCTAACCGATAGCCGGCGGCGCCGTTGCGCGAGTGTCTATTTTCGAGTTCGGACGCCCGGTAGAGACGCGCGAACCGCGGGTGTCGCGGTTTCTACCGAACGAATCGATCCCGCGGCCTCCATGCCGAGACCCTCGATCCGGCGGGTCCGGCAGCCGGAAAGCCATGTCTGGCCGCCCGTCAGTGCAGCCGCGGCTGTACCTTTTCGCAGATCAGCTGCAGCGAGTGCATGACCCGTTCGTGCGGCACCAGCCCCCCGTAATTCAGCTCGCCGAGGATGCCGGCGAGTCCCAACTGCTGCTGCAGGGTCAGCAGACGGTCGGCAACGACCTCCGGCGTGCCGATGATGGCCCGCCCTTGCAGCACCTCGTCGTAGGTGAGCGTCTGCAGCCGCTGCGCCCCCTCGATGCGGCGCGCGCTGTCGAAAACCCCGGCGCTGTGGGCCGACTCTTGGAGCCGCGCGCCCAACCAGCGGTAGGTGTTCATCAGGCTCTCTTCCGGGTCCCGGCGCGCCTGCTCCATCGTGTCGCCGACATAGACCGGCGCCCGCAGATAGACCTCGCCAGTGCCGGGGTGACCGGCTGCCTTCCAGGCTTCACGATAGATCTCGAGACTGGGCAGCACCTCGTCGATCGTGCCGCGGCGCGCGCCGACAAAGATCGCATAACCTTGCCGGCCGGCCGAAATAAAGGTGTCTTCCCGATTGGCCGCGATCCGGATCGGCGGGTGCGGCCGGTGGTACGGCTTTGGCACGATGCTTACGTTTTCGTAATTGTAGTATTTGCCGGCGAAGGAGAATTTTTCCTCGGTCCACGCGCGCTTGACGACCTCGAGCACTTCGGCGAAGCGCTCGGGGCTTTCGCCATAGGAAATGCCGTAGGCTTCGTAGGCGCGCGGAAAACCGCTGCGCCCGACACCAAAGAGCAGCCGTCCGCGGCTGATGTGATCGACGGTGGCGGCATCTTCGGCAAGCCGCAGCGGCTGGCACAGCGGCAATACCTGGACACCCGTTCCGATTTTGATGTTCTTGGTGCGGGCGGCAATCGCGCTCGCGATGGTCATCGGCACCGCACACACCGAGCGCTCGGGCGCCATGTGGATTTCCGGCAGCCAGATCGCGTCGAGGCCCCAGCGCTCGGCGGCGTCGACCTGATCGAAAGCAGTGGTGAACGCCTCGGCCTCGCTCTGCCCCGGGCGCCGCTGGAACTCGTGGAACACGCCGAATTCGAATGCCATTGTCGTTACTCCTCTCAGATCGTCATTTGCCGGCGAGGGCGAAAGCGGGTTCGTCGGCGAAAGTCGGCATGATCTCTCGGGCGAAGCGGCGGATGTTCTGGCGCGAGCCGCCGAAATTGATGATCACGTACTCGACCCCGCCGGCGCGCAGCTTTTCGAGCTTGTGCATGATCTCGTCGGGGGTGCCGAACAGGGCGCTCTCGGCGCTCTCGTAGCGCGCCTTCTTTTCATTATCCAAGATATAGCGGTCGCGCGTTTCGTTGCCTGGCCGGCGGGCCAAGCGCGTTGACCCGCATATGGCCCTGATAGCGGCGCTCGATAGCGGCCTCCTTGTCGGCGGCGTTTTTGGCGAAATGCACGGCGCGGGCGACCGCGACCTCCATTGGAGTGAAAAGTCGGCCGCGCGCCTCGACCTCTTCCTTGAACTGCGCGACCTGGCCGAGGATCTCCTCGGCGAGCGAGTGCTGGCCCAGCAGCATGTTGTAGCCGCGCTCGGCGACTTGGCGAACCGAGTTGGGGCTCCCCGCCCCCATCCAGAACGGCGGGTGCGGTTTCTGCGCTGTCGGCGGCTCGACGACGATGTTGTCGTATTGCCAATATTTGCCGCGATGCGAGAACGGCGTCTCCGAAACAAAAGCCTTGGTGATCACGTCGAGCACTTCCTCGAAGCGCTCATCGGCTTCCTCCATCGGCACGCAGAAGCCAGCGAATTCGTTCCAGCGATAGCCTTTGCCGATACCGAAATCGAGCCGCCCGCCGGACAGCAGATCGAGGGTCGCGGCCTGCTCGGCCAACAGCACCGGATTGTGCCAGGGCAAGACCAATACCGCGGTGCCGAGCCTCAGATGCCGGGTGCGGGCACCGAGCCAGGTCAGCAAATTGAGGCTGGCCGAAACCTGGCCAAAGCCAGTGAAATGATGCTCGACGAGAAATGTGCTGTAGTAGCCCAGCGCCTCGGCTTCGACATTATTGTCGATGAAGTCGCGAAAGCCCTGGCTCGCTGTCGGTATCGGGGCCGGCGCGTCTCGCCTGGGCGCTGCCGAACAATCCGAATTTCATCGTCTAATCTCCTAATTCCGAGGCAGCGCTCATGCTTGGAATGCGCTCAATGCAAGCGGGGTAAGACCTTTTCGCACAACAGCTGCAACGACCGGGTCATCGGCTCATGCGGGATCAGCGCGCCGAAATTCAGCTCGGCGAGGATGCCGTTCAGCCCCAGCTCTTCGTGCAATTGCTGCAGACGATCGGCGACGCGCTCGGGGCCGCCGATGATAACCTTGTCGCGCTGCACCTCGTCATAGGAGATCGTGCGGATGGTTACAGCCTCGGCCGCGCGGCGGCGGTTGGGGGCATTTTCGAGCCGTGTGCTCAAAGTCCGGTAGCCGGACATAATGCTTTCCTCGGCCTGGTCGAATGCCGCCCGATCGGTGTCGGCGATATGCAGGGTCAGCCGCAGATAGACTTCGCCCTCGCCGGGATGACCGGCCTGCTTGTAGGCTTGGCGGTAGGCGGCGAGGTCGGGGGCGAGCCCCGACAAGGATCCGCTGCGCACCGCGACAAAGATCGGATATCCGGCCTCACCTAGGGACGGAAACGTCTCCTCGCTGGCGGCGGCGACGCGGATCGGCGGGAAGGGTTTTTGAAAGGGCTGGGGCACCGCGCTGGCATTGTCGAAATGCCAGTACTTGCCTTCGTATGAAAACCGCTCCTGGGTCCAAGCCTTCTTGACGATGTCGAGGGTCTCGAGAAAGCGTTCGCGGCTTTCCGAATAAGGCACGCCATAGGCCATGTAGCTGCGCGGGTTGCCGCTACGGCCGACGCCGAACAGCAGCCGGCCCTGGCTGATCTGGTCGACCGTGGCAGTTTCCTCGGCCAGGCGCAGCGGATGGCACAATGGCAGGACCTGGACCCCGGTGCCGATCTTGATGCGTTTGGTGCGGGCGGCGATGGCGCTGGCCACGGTCATCGGTGCGCTCATTACCGAGCGGCGCGCCTGCTGATGGATCTCAGCAAGCCAGATCGCATCGAGCCCCCAGCGGTCGGCTGCCTCGATTTGGTCCAGCGCCTCCACGAACGCCGCTGCCTGGGTCTGGCCCGGCCGGCAGTGGAATTCATGGTAGACCCCGACTTCCATGAGCGCGTCTCCTATTTGAGCGTAGCCCGCTGATATGACGCTAAAATCAATTCATTCATCAAGCAAATACCGATTGCCGATCATGCTCATGCCGTAGCGGCATGATCCGCGGTGGCTTGGCCTATTCTCCGGGGTGCGCGCAGAGTGCCGCGGTTCCAGGCATCCCCGCACCACAATTCCGATTGACCTTGGCGTCCGCGGGTGGGCGGAATCGCGACCATCATGGAATTGCGCAGCCTCCACTACTTCGTCCGCATTGCCGAACTCGGCAGCATCACCCGCGCCTCGGCGCATCTGCAGATAGCACAACCGGCTCTGACCCGGCACATTCAGCGGCTCGAGGATGAGCTCGACGCTCCCCTGTTCACCCGGGCCAATCGCGGCGTCCGGCTGACCGAGGCCGGGCAAAAACTGCTCGACAGCGCCCAGCGCATCCTGCGCGATGTCGAGCGCGCCGGCGACGAGATCCGGGCGCACAAGGCGCACCCCTCCGGCAAGATCATCCTTGGCGTGACATCCCCATTGTGCCCGGTTGTGGTCCCCGAGTTGTTCGCGCGCATGCGCGAGCATTTCCCGCTGATCGAACTGAAGGTGGTTCATGCCGGCACGGCGCGGCTTGAAGAATTCATCATCGCCGGTCTCGTCGATTTGGCGCTAATGACGATGATTTCGCGCAGCCGGCTGATCGCCTTGACCCGATTGGCGGAAGAGGAAATGGTGCTGGTGACGCGTCCCGACGCACGGCCGCTAGGCTTTGTCACCGTTGAGGAATTGAACCGCACCCCGCTGATCCTCGGCGACGGGATGCGCGGTTCACTCGATGTGTTGCTGGCCGGCCGCGGCATCGCATTGCGGGTTGATACAGAGCTCGACGATCACGAAACCATCCGGCTGATGGTGCAGCAGGGCGTCGGCGCCTCCATCCTGCCGCACTCCTCGGTTTATCGCGAATCCGCGCGCGGGGCGGTGCAGGCGCACCGGATCACGGCGACCGGGCTATTCCGCACCCTGGCGATTGGCGTCGCCGCGAGCCGCGGCCCCTCCGCTGCGCGGCAGGCGGTTGCCGAGATCGTTACCGAGGTTCTTGGCGATATCGAAGCCGACGGCAAGCTCCGCCGGCCGCTTGACCAGCCGGCCGTCGAAGCCGCCGTCCGTTCGCGGCGGCGCCAACCGGCCAAGATCGAAGCTTAGACGCAAAATAGAGAGGAGCAACGCCATGCAGATCGTCGATTCACAGATCCATCTCTGGGAAAACGCGCGGATGTCGCCGCAGCACCGGCAAATCCCGACCTACAACGTCGATGACGCGTTGAAAGAGATGGCCGAGGCCGGGGTCGACGCAGCGGTCATTCATCCGCCCAGCACGCTCGGCGAGGGGCCAAATGTGCAGGCGGTCGAAGCAGTCAAAGCCTACCCGGCTAAGTTTTGCATCCTCGGGAATTTCGACCTGCAAGCCCCGAACCGCGAGGAGATCGTCAAGAACTGGCGGCAGCGGCCGGGGATGCTCGGCTTCCGTTTCACGTTCAACCAGCCGCACCAGGCGAGTTGGTGGTCGGACGGCTCGCTCGACTGGTTCTGGGCGGCCTGCGAACGCGAAAAACTGCCGGTCGGCCTAATGGCGGGTGGGCATCTGACTGACCTCGGCCGCATCGCCGAGCGCCATCCCGGCCTTAAATTACATATCGACCACCACGGCCGCGGCGGCGGGGCCGGTTCGGGGAAGGACGATGCCGCTTTCGCGAACCTCGGCGAGATGCTGGCGCTGGCCAAATATCCCAATGTCGCGGTTAAACTGTCGGGCGCGCCGAGCTATTCGAGCGAACCCTACCCCTACCGCAACATCCACAAATACATCCGCCAGATCGTCGATGCGTTCGGCCCGCAGCGCTGTTTCTGGGGCACCGACATCACCCGCATGCCGTGCTCGTATCGGCAATGCGTGACGATGTTCACCGAGGAGTTGCCGTGGCTGCAGGGCCGCGACAAGGAGCTGGTGATGGGGGATGCCATCTGCACCTGGCTCGGCTGGAAGCGCCCGGTCTGAGAGGGCGCCGCTCTCTCATCATCATCCCCCAAGGGGGACCGGGCCGTAGGGCCGAGTGATCAGTTCCAGCAGGTGGCCGTTCGGGTCGTCGAAATAGACGCCGCGGCCGCCATAGAGGTGATTGATCTCACCCGGCCGTTCACGGCGAAAATTCGCGTAGTGCGCCACGCCCGCGGCGCGAATGCGTGCGAGAGCGGCGTCGAACTCCGCTTCGCCGACCAGGAAGGCGTAATGCTGGGGACGGAAATCCGCAGCGTCGGAAAAATCGAGCGTGACCCCGTTGCCGGTGCGCACCGGGACGAAATGGCCCCACTCCGGCCCCGCCTCCAAATTCAAAATTTCGGCGAGGAACTTGGCGGAAGCCCATTTGTCCTTTGCCGGGATGATCGTGTGGTTAAGCTCGACACCCATCTTGGCTCTCCTTCTCAAAGCGGCTTACCTCATTTTACGATCTGCGTCGGCGCCCCGGAATGGGATACGGGGCGAGGGGTAAGGCTCTCGGCGGCGACGGGTGGGTCAGCCGAAGGCGCCGGTGTTTCGCAGCGTCTCGATCTCGTCGGGAGGGAGGCCGAGCACCTCAGCCAGAACCCGATCGGTATCCCCACCGAGTTTCGGCGCCGGGCCCGCGGTGCGGCCAAAACTGGCATGCCACGGCAGACCGGGGAGCACGCGGGCGCCGTGCCTGTCCCAGAATCCGCGTTGCTTCAGGTGCTCGCTGTTGACGAGGTCGACCGAATTGGCCAGTGCGGCGGCTGGGATGCCGGCGCGAATTAAGTCGGCGGCGATTGCCGCAGCGACCTGGGGCCGCAGCCAGATGGCGAGCGTGTCGTCGATCGCAGCGCGCTGCTCGATCCGCTGGCGAAATCCGTAGCCCGCCATCGGCGACAGCGCAGGGACGACGGCGCACAGGCTGCGCCATTGCCGATCATCGGTGACGGCGACGCTGATCCAGTCGTCGCCGCCGGCGCAGCGATAGACCCCGTGCGGGACATAGCGGCTGGAACGGTTACCCTGCGGTCGCGGCGGCGTTTCGAGCTGCGTCGCCAGCAAGGGTTCCGCCATCGTCCACAGCAACGCCTCGATCATCGAGAAGTCGACCCGGACGATGCCGCCGTAGCGGCGCCGTTGCCACAGCCCGGCGGCAACGATGAAGGCCAGCATCAGGCCGCACATCGGGTCGAGCCAGGCAAAACCGACGCGCGGCGGGATCTCCGGGTGGCGATTGAGGCCCGGCGAACCCGGCATAGCATTGCAGCAGAGTGCCATAGGCGACGGCATGCGCCTCCGGCCCGGTGCGCCCGACACCGGAGGCCGAGACGTAAATCAGATCGGGGTTCAGCGGTCGCAGCGCGTCGGCGCCGAGGCCGAGCCGGTCCATCACGCCGGTCGCGAAATTCTCGATCAGCACGTCGGATTTGGCGGCCAATTCCCGCGCGACGGCGACGGCCTGCGGCTTTTTCAGATCGAGGACGATGCCGCGTTTGGCTTGGCCGAGCACGGTGTGCAATTCGGAGGTGCGGCCCGGGTCACCACGGCCGGGAGCTTCGATCTTGATGACCTCGGCGCCCATCGCCGCGAGATAGCGGGTGGCCGTCGGCCCGGCGATGACCCAGCTGAAATCGAGGACACGAACCCCGGAGAGCGGCATCAGGCCGGATCTGCCGCGCCCGATACCCGGCCCCGCCGCCGCACGCCCGGTATCGGTGATCCGCAATCCGAAGGGTGGCCCCGGCGCCTTGACCGGGCGTCCGCCGATCTCGATGGGCCGGTAGAAGTTGCGGTGTACGAGCTGCGGCGACGCGAGCTGTTCGGCTGGCTCGCGCAATGGGAAGCTCGGAACATGGGCGGCCTGGGCGTGGTCGGCGATCCACTGCTTATCGTGTTCGCGGCTCCACGCCGACATCAGCGCGTGAAGCTCGTCCCAATTGGCCACGCGATCGGGTTTGGTCGCAAAACTCGGGTCGCTCCCCCAATCGGGCGAGCCCATCACCCCCAACCAGGCGGCCCATTGCCGGTCTTCACGCGGCGAGATTGCCGCATATCCGTCGCGTGCGGGCAGAATGCAGACCGTGGCCCCGTTGCCGTCGGTCAGCCGCTTGCGCGCCCGGCTTTTTCCGGTGAGCCCGGCATTCGCCAGCTCGCCGATCGCCATCGTCGCCAGTGCTTCCTCGATCGAGACGTCGATCACGGCGCCGGGCTCGGCCGCGAATACCGCGTGCATGCCCGCGCAAGCAGCGGCCAATCCGCCGATAAATGCCGATTGTTCGCCAACCGGGCGGATCGGCGCTTCGGCGAGATCGTCGACCTGTCCGGTCAACAGCCGGGCGATGCCGCTGCTGAAGAACAAGGTCAGGTCGGTCGCAGGATCGTTGGCTTTTGGCCCGGTCTGTCCGAAAGGTGAGATAAAAACGAGCGCCGCCGCCGGGTTGCAACGGCGCAGAGCGGCCACGTCATATTGGCGAGCCAGGAGATCATCGGGCCGGCCTTCGCAGATGATCAGTTCGGCCATCGCCAGCCCATCGCGCGCCTGACCCGGGTCGCCCGAAAGGATCGTTTTGCCGTGGTTGAGGTGCTGCGCGAGCGCTGTAGACAGGCTAGGGTCGATGGCGGTGACCGCGGCGCCCAAATCGGCCAGGAGACGTCCGCACACGGCAGCGGCCAAGCCATCGCCGACCTGAACGGCCCTCAATTCTGCCAACAACGCCATTGGTGACGAGTACACTGCGGGCGACCCTCCTGCGGCCTAGCGCTCGCCGAATGTATCCGGCCGGCCGCGCGCGCAGGAACTGCCGCTCACTATCTTATTCGGCCGCTTCCTTGATCGGCGGCATCGGACCGCGGCTGCCTGATGGGAGATCGAACAACTCGGTGGGCAATTGATTGACGTAGGAGAGGATTTCGGCGGTCGGGACAACGTCGGCGTATTTGGCATGCATGTCGCCGAGGCTGACGGCATGGCTCGCCTGGCTGCGGTCGAAGCAGCCCTCCTCGGCCAGGATCACACGATAATTGAGGCTGAAGGCGTCGACCACGGTAGCGCGCACGCAGCCCGAGGTGGTCGTGCCGACGACGATCACGCTGTCGCAGCCGAGCAAGATGAGATAGGAGGCGAGGCTCGTGCCGAAAAAACCCGACGGCTTCTGCTTCCTGATGACGATGTCCCCAGGGCCGGGCGCGATCATCGAAACGATCTCTTTGCCGTCGACGCCGTCATGAGTGGAGCCGCCGGCCTCGTCGCCGCGGGTGCTCTTCCACCGCCAGCTGCCGGCGTCCCAATTATCCGGCCGCCGCTCCCCGGTGGTGTAGATAACCGGCAGCCCTTTTCCATGCGCCGCGTCGATCAGCGACTTGATGTAATCGAGCGCGATCCAGGCCTCCTCGCCGCAGGAAGTGCGCCAGCGCTTGATCGACTCGAGGATCGGTTCCGGCCGCTCGCCGCAGAATGCCCAATTGACGTCGATCACCAGCAACGCCGGCCTTTTGCCGAAGCCGGCGCGGCCGCCGAACCCGCCGGCGGCAAAGACCGCCTTGTCGCGCTCGGTCAGAAATTTGTCCCAGATCCGCTCGGTCATCGCCAATCCCTCCTTGTTTCTCGGCTCGCCTCCAAGTCAGACGCTCATCCGAACGAATTCGGCAGCGGGTATTAGCGGCCGGTAGCTGTCGACGCCGATCAAGGTGCCGGTGCGGCGCATGCCGGGCTTGCGCCGCGCCTGGAAGGCGGCGCGGGTGGCCTCGTCGGCGCCGTGCAGGATGCCCTGCGGCGTGTGCCGAACGCTGCCGGGCCGGCGGCCGCTCGGATCCTCGTCGGCATGACTCAGCATCACTTCGTCCATGTCGATGTTGCGGTGATAGCTCGGCAATTCCTCGGCATCGGGATCGGTGACGGCGAGCATCGGCAGGATGCTCAGCACGACGAACCCCGGCGCCTCGAAGGTCACCCAAGACGAGAGCGGGACATGGATCCGGTCCGACATGATCGGCAGTATGTCGCGCACGTTGAGCTTGAACGGGAACAGATCGCCCTTCCAGCCGACCACCTTCATCGGGTCGTTCTTGTAAAAGATCGAGCTGTGCCCGCCGATGTGCTTCAGCCGCACCTCGTATTCGTCCTGTTTTGGCCAGCCATAATCGACGACGTCCGGCACCTCCAGCATCGTCGGATCGATCGGCGTGTGACGGCCGACATTCTCATGCTCGGCGAGCTGGATCGGCTGCGGCGATTCGACGACGAGAAGGAGGCTGTCGCCGCCCTCGGGCAGATGGCGGTACGTCGTCCCCTTCGGCAGCAGCACCCAGTCGCCGGGCTCGTAGGCAGAGCGGTCCAAATTCGGTGGCGAACACGCCCCGGCCGCGATGAACAAAATAAAGCAGGTCGCCCGACATATCGCGATAGCAATAAGGCATCGCCTCTCGCCGTCGGCTGATCGCCACCGCGACATCGTCGTTCGACAGCAATGTCTGCCAGCCGCCGCGCGGGTCGCCGGCATCGGCCGCCACGACATCGGCGCTGTCGACCTGCCGCGGCCGGTAGTCGCCTTCGAAGCGCACGACCTCGTTCGGTCCGTCGGTGCGATAGAGCATCGCCACCGGCCCGGCAAAGCCCTGCCGGCTGAGATGCTCCTCGCGCAGATCGCCGAGCCCGACCCGCGCCTGACGCACAAAGCGGCCGCGCGTGACATGGATCCAAGAGCGCGTCATCGCAATCCTCCCGCAGTGAGCCGTCTTATCGCCGACGGACGCGCCAGACTACCGCAAGCCCGCCCGGCGGCCTATACAGACTACGCTCAGGTACTCTCTGCGAGCGCCTTGGCCTTCCACAACTCCCAGGGCCGGCCGATCTGCGCGCTATTGGTTTCGGCCGCCGCCTTGGCTTCCTCTTCGTTGAGGAACACGACTTGTCCCTGTCCGAGGCGCAGCGCCTCGCTTTCGAGCCGGGCGTTGACCTCGGTGTAAATCGCGCGAAACACGGCTTCCTTGACCGAGCGGCCGACGACCACATCGCCATGGCCGCGCAGCAACGCCACCGGCGCGCTCCCGAGCGTCTTGGCCAGAGCCGCGCCGAGCCCGGCGTTGCGGATCAGCATGTCAGTGGCTGGGCCGCCGGCGTCCCGGATCTCGAACACCGGCACGCCCGTGCCGAGAAAACCGCCGAGATGGAATATCGGCCGCAGCGCCACGCCGACGACGCCGAACGGGATTACCGCCGGCGAGTGGCTGTGCACGACCGCCTGGATCTCCGGATGGATCCGATAAATCTCACTGTGGATGAAACGCTCGAGATAGGCGGTGCGGCCCTGCCCATCGATGGGGTTGCTTTCGAGATCGAATTCCATGACGTCGCCAGCGGTGACCAGCGCCGGCGCCATGCTTCGCGCCAACAAGACGCGGCCCGGGTCTTTGTCGCGCCGGGCACTGACATGGCCAAAGCCGTCGAGCACACCCTCTGCGGCGAGGATACGATTGGCGGCAACGAGATCGCCAATCAACTCGGCATCTACCGAACTCATCATATCATCACCACAGGCCTCGACGCCGGAACCGATTGACGAGCATTGGGTTTTCACCCTCTTTCAGATCATCCATCTCAGCTCCAGCGCGGTCTTGTGCCGCCGGTCATGCCGCCGTCGATCACCAGTTCCGCGCCCGTCATGTGGCTGGAGGCGTCGGAAGCGAGGAACAGCACGCCGTTGGCGATGTCTTGCGCCTGGCCAACCTTGCCGAGCGGCACCCCGGCTCTAGCCACCTCATTGGGATCGATCGGCACGTTGCGGCCGGCGGATCCCGATATCTTTGTCCATATCGGGGTATCGATGACGCCGGGATGGACCGTATTGACCCGGATGCCGTCGCCGGCGGCCGCGCACTCCATCGCGACCGCCTTGGCGAACAGGCGCACGCCTCCCTTCGTTGCGCAGTAGCCGGCCAAACCCCCGGCTCCCCTGAGACCGGCGACCGACGACATGATGATGATCGAGCCGCCTCCGGCGGCCTGCATCGCGGGAACCGCGTACTTGACCGACAGGAACACGCCGTCGAGATTCACCGCGGTCTGCCGCCGCCAGTCGGCCAACGTCATCTCGACAGCCTTGCACAGGATGCCGATCCCGGCATTAGCGACCATCACGTCCAAACGTCCAAAGCGCCGCTTTGCGGCCTCGATTACATTAGGCCAGCTCTCCTCCAGACTGACGTCTTGATGAAGATAGGCCGCCGCGCCGCCGGCTTTGCCGATGTCGCCCACCACCGCCTGGCCGCGGGCATCGTCCAAATCCGTCACCACCACCTTGGCACCTTCGCGCGCGAGCGTCGCCGCACAGGCGGCGCCAATCCCCGATGCGCCTCCGGTTACGATGGCGACCTTGCCCTCGACCTGGCCCATGCGTTCCTCCTCGCTTTTAAATAACTATTGTCAAATCTTATATCGATCACCCACGGGTATGGGAGAATTTGCGATGCGTCGGCTGTTATCGGCCTTTTGCCTCGTCGCGGCTTTCGCGATCACCGGCTCAGCGGGCGCCGAGCCTCAATGGCTGACGTTACCGCCCACGCCGACCCTGCCGCCGGCAGCGCGCTCCGGCTATGCCCCGGTCAATGGGATCAAGATCTGGTTCGCGGTGTTCGGGCATGGTTCGCCGGTAATCCTGTTGCATGGCGGGCTAGCGAATTCAAATTACTGGGGGAACCAAGTACCGGCATTGATGAAACGCTATCAGGTTATTGTCATGGACAGCCGAGGCCACGGCCGAAGCACGCGAAACGCCGAGCCTTTCGGCTACGAACTGATGGCCTCCGACGTCATCGGTCTGATGGACTATCTTAAGATCCCCAAGGCCGCGATCGTAGGTTGGAGCGACGGGGCCATTCTCGGTTTGGAGATTGCGATCCACCAGCCCGAGCGCCTTACCAAACTCTTTGCCTTCGCCGCCAACTCCGACCCCAGCGGCGTGGCAGACATCGCCAAAAGCGCGGTGTTCAACGCCTATATTGCGCGGGGCGAGCCCGAATACCGAAAACTGTCGCCGACACCGGATCAATACAAGCCGTTCCTCGCGCAGATCAGTCAAATGTGGGCAACTCAGCCCCACATTACTGCCGAGCAGCTGCGCGGGATCACCGTACCGACTTGGATCGTCGATGCCGACCACGATGAAGCCATCAAACGCGAGAATACCGAATTCATGGCGAGCCAGATTCCCAATAGCGGCCTGTTGCTGCAGCCGCAGGTCAGCCACTTTTCGTTCCTGCAGGATCCAGTGCAATTCAACAACGATGTCCTGCATTTCCTAGAGCATGCAGGGCAGCAATAAATACCCCGGCTAGACTTTCACCTCGCTGACCTGAATCTTCGGCTGGATGTCGGTATAGTTCGGAATGTCGGCCATAATCTCCTGTGCGTGCGGGCCGAACGCAGTTTCAAATGCTTCTGGCGTATCGAAATAAAGATGACCCATTGCAACAAAGGCGGGCCGTGACCCGGGTGCCGCACCGGAGAGGCCGTGCTCGACGGCAACGCCTTTGCAGGCCGCTCCCAATTTCTGCTGAACCATGGGTATGTGGCTCTTGCAGTAGTAGTCCATATCAAATTTGCTGCCGTTTTGAGTGGGGTAGAATACGCTCACTTTGATCATCTTGATCTCCTCGGTAGCAGCTGGATGGGATCGTTCGAAGTCTGCTGACTACACCAGCGTCAGCAGGCGGCCATAGCCGGGGATCGGCTGGCGCACCCCGGCGAGGCGCAGCGCGTGCCACATCATCGCCGAGGCGCTGGACAGCCTCAGCTCATTCCGGAAACCGACACCGGGTCGATCTCGTACATGACGCGTACTTCGCCCGGCTGGCGAAACGGATACTTGTCCTTGCCGAGATATTTTTTGGCCAATGAGTCGATATGCGCGTCCGCGCCGGTCTCGGTCGCGTTCGCGACGCGGCCGCGGATCTGGTCCCTAACGGCGATCCGGCGCCGCAGCTTCGACCCCGCCGTGGGGTGCGCTTTCGGGCCAGCGCTCCATCAAGGTATTCGAGGGGCGGGTCTCGTCGAGGAGCTTTTTTGCGGTATCGATCCCGGCGACCGGCAGACCCTTGGGATCGAGCAGCCCGATCTGCACCAGCACGCTCGCCTGATCCCAATAGATGTGTTCGTGATAGAGCTTGTCGCCGCGGAATTTGACGATGGCGACGGTCGGCACCTCGACATAGCGCCCGGTCGGCGGCACCCCGGGCAGCATGAAGTCGATCTCGGTGTCGTGGGTAAAGCAGAACAGCATCTCGTCGACGATGCGGTCCGCGCCGACCGTGCGCGAGATCGGCACCAGATGCGTGTCCTTGGGCAATTTCGGGACGAAGTGGTTGGCATAGAAGCGGGCGAGGTCGCGTGCCCCGACCCCGCCGGTCATGACCGGAACATGATTGACATAAGGATCCGACACCATCGTCCGCATCGTCGCCGCGACGTCGCGGGTGCCGAACTCGTAGGTCGTGTGCGCCTCCCACAGGGCTTCAAGGTCGTAATGCGGGCCCATCGCCTTGCGCAACAGCGCGATCGAGCGCGAATGCGCGATGTCCGCGGCACCGCGGTCCCAAACCGGTCCGTCTCTACGATCGAACCCGCGCATCGTGCCGGGATAGACATGGACCGCGAGATTGGGGCGACCCAGGAACGCCTCTTTGATCCGTGCAACTGCCTCCGGCGGCACGTCCGGATCTTTCTCGGCGAAATGCATGACCACCGGGCAAGCGATGCGCGGAGCCGGATCGAGCGCCTTTGTGATGCCGGCGCCGTAATAAATAACCGCGCCGTCGACGCCGCCCTCAGCCGCCGCAAGATAAGCGATCCCGCCGCCGCGGCCGAAGCCGAGCACGCTGACCTTTCCTGTGCATTCGGGGCGGGCGCGCAATGCTGCTATCGTCGCTGAGATGCCGCTGTCCAGTTGCTCAGAGCACAGCACCACGTAACCTTCAGCGGCATAAAGACCGGCGATCTCCTGCGTAAAGGTCTCGTCCAACAGCACGAGCCCCGGCCCATGCTCGGCCTCGGGAATTGCGAGGTAGGCGCGGCTGGCGCTGCCATCGGCCGCAGCGATGCTGATCCACTGTCCCGACATTGTTTCCCTCCCTTGCTGAAGCCGCAGCACGGCTACCGGCAAAACACCGGCCCCGTTATGAGCCGCCCGCACAGAGCAATTCCGAACGGCAAGATAGTCCGATGATGCAATTCCAGGGAACTGGAAGAGGTCGCTACGCCGGCTCGCACGGCTTGACAGCGCGCCAAGCGAGTGGCTGATTTTTAACACACTCTGGTCTAACGGAGAATTCATGGCGTCGACGGCGACCGCGATGCCCCCGGGGCGGAGGGTGATTACCGCGCGTCGATCGAGCCGGCTTTGTGATCCGCAGCGCGGTCCAGATGGCGCGGCACGAGGCGACCTATGGGTAGTTAGGGGCGCGTTTGACTCCACCTCAATGCAACCTTACAGAATGAGGCCTAAATCAAAATGTGCTCCGTTCCGGACAGGATTTGAAAGATGAAATGTTCCTCGATTATATCCCTTGCAGCGCTATCGGCGGTCTTATTGACCATATCCGTTCAGAACTCTTGTTTGTCGGCACAGACAAAACCGGGGCCGACGTCGACCCTGAACGATCAGAAAACGGAACTTACTCTTAAACTTCTAAACGCACCTCCGGTCGTTCTGGACACGGCCGACGTAGAGAGACTTATAACAACATTGGCTGAAGCGCGTGCCGGCATGAAGCCGCCTCGCCCCGTGGCCGACCCTGCGCCAGGGTCGGCCGTAAATGTCGCTACGGTCGGCCGTTGGTGGGTGCAGAAGGACGGAACCGGAATAGATCTGGCTGTTTCGCATCCCGGTTACGGCTGGGTCGGTTTGTACATGGATCAGACCGCGATCGAGCAACTGAACCGGCGCTTGTCTCGCTCCATCGTCCATCAGAGGCCGGTACGAGTGAAGCACGAGCGGAAATGAGAGACTTCGATGTCGAGGTTCTCTGCACTGCCCTGCGCTGACGGCATCTCGCGCCGCCGCCGGCTCTTCGCGGGAGCGCGGTAATCTACCGCCGCGCTGCGGCGCGCGGTTTGACCAGCTCCGGCGTCGCCGGCGGCAATGCCGCCTGGGTTTCGGGATGGGCCGCGCGGGCGAGTTTGACCAAGGCCTGGAGCAAGCGGGCGACGCCGGTCAGGCGCTGCTTTTCGTCGTCCCAGTTGCGCAGGTAGACGATTTTTTGGTCGGGGCGGATCTTCAGGCTGCCGGCGTTGCGTTGGATCAGCTCGACGAGACCGACGGGGTTGGCGAAACGGTTGCCGCGCAGGGTGATTACCGCCCCTTTGGGCCCGGCCTCGACGCGCTCGACCCCGGCCTCGCGGCACCAGCGCTTGATCGCGATGATCTGCAGCAAGTTCTCGACCTCGGACGGCAGGGCCCCGAAGCGGTCGATCAGCTCGGCGGCAAACGCGTCGATCTCGCGCCGGTCGGCTAATCGCCGCGATGCGCCGATAGAGCCCGAGGCGCACGCCGAGATCGGCGACATAGGCCTCCGGGATCAGCACCGGCGTACCGATCGTGATCTGCGGGCTCCATTCCTCCACTGCCGGCGCATCGCTGCCCTCGGTGCGGGCGGCGGCCACCGCCTCTTCCAGCATGTGCTGGTAGAGCTCGATGCCGACCTCGCGGATATGTCCCGACTGCTCGTCGCCCAACAGATTGCCGGCGCCGCGGATGTCGAGGTCGTGGCTCGCCAGCTGAAACCCGGCGCCGAGATTGTCCAAGGTCTGCATGACTTCGAGCCGGCGCTGCGCCGTCGCCGAGAGCTGCTTGCGCTCCGGCAGGGTCAGATAGGCGTAGGCGCGGACCTTGGCTCGGCCGATGCGGCCGCGCAGCTGATAGAGCTGGGCCAGCCCGAACATGTCGGCGCGATGCACGATCAACGTATTGGCCGACGGGATGTCGAGGCCCGACTCGATGATGTTGGTCGACAGCAGCAGATCAAAGGCGCGTTCGTCGAACGCGGTCATCACCGCTTCGAGTTCGGAGGGCGCCATGCGGCCATGCGCCATCGCGAATTTGATCTCGGGCGCGATCTCGCGCAGCCGCTGGGCGACCTCGTCGAGATCGGCGATCCGCGGCACGACATAGAACATCTGCCCGCCGCGGTCGCGCTCGCGCATGATCGCCTCGCGGATCGTCACCGGATCGTAAGGCATGACGAAAGTGCGCACCGCCAGCCGGTCGATCGGCGGCGAGGCGATCAGGCTCATCTCGCGCACCCCCGACAGCGCCAGTTGCAACGTGCGCGGGATCGGCGTCGCGGTCAGCGTCAGCACATGAACGTCGGCCTTGAGCTGCTTCAGCTTCTCCTTTTGCGAGACGCCGAAATGCTGCTCCTCGTCGACGATCAGCAGCCCGAGATGGGCAAAGCGCACATCCTTGGCCAACAGCGCGTGGGTGCCGATGACGATGTCGATCCGGCCCTCGGCCAGTTCGTCCTTGACCGCGCGCGCCTCCTTGGCCGGAACCAGCCGCGACAGCTGGGCGATGCGCAACGGCAGCCCGGCGAAGCGCTCGGTAAAGCTGCGGAAATGCTGGCGCGCCAGCAGGGTCGTCGGCACGACGACCGCGACCTGGCCGCCGGCCATTGCCGCGATAAAGGCGGCGCGCAATGCCACCTCGGTCTTGCCGAAGCCGACATCGCCGCAGATCAGCCGGTCCATCGGCTTGCCCGAGGCCAGGTCGGCCAACGTGTCGTCGATCGCGTTCAGCTGGTCCTCGGTCTCGGGATACGGGAAACGAGCGGCGAACTCCTCGTAGATCCCTTCGGGCGGGGTCAGCAATTCGCCTGGGCGCAGCTGGCGTTCGGCGGCGACTCGGATCAGCTCGCCGGCGATATCGCGGATGCGCTGCTTGACCCGCGCCTTGCGCGACTGCCAAGCCACCCCGCCAAGCCGGTCGAGCTGAGCCCCGGCCTCCTCGGAGCCGAAGCGCGACAACACCTCGATGTTCTCGACCGGGACGAACAGCCTGTCGTCGCCGGCATAGAGCACCCGCAGGCAATCATGCGGCGCGCCGGCGACGTCGATCGTCTCGAGCGCCTCGTACCGGCCGATGCCGTGGTCGGCGTGGACGACGAGATCGCCGGGCGAGAGGTTGGTCGCCTCGGCGATGAACTGGTCGAGGTTGCGCCGCCGCCGCGGAGTCCGCGCCAGCCGGTCGCCGAGGATGTCCTGCTCGCCGAGAAGGACCAGCGCGTCGGTCGTGAACCCCTGTTCGAGCGGCAATACGGCGAGCCCGACCGACGACCCCGGCAATGCCGCGAGCGCGCCGCCGTCGGCGATGCGGCGCAGATCGGCGACGCCACGCTCGCGCAACACGCCGAGGAGGCGCTCGGCCGAGCCCTCGCTGAAGGCGGCGATCGCGGTCTTATGGCCGGATTTGCGCTCGGCTTCGAGGTAGTCGCGCACCGCCTCGAACAGCGCCACCTTCGGGTCGGCGCGCTCGGCGGCGAAATTGCGCACCGGGCGGGCGCCGGCGTCGAATTGGTCGCGGTCGGTTTCGGGCGCGGCGAAGGGCGACACCTGGACGACCGGTCGCCCGTGCAGCGCCTTTCGCCATTCGGTTTCGTCGAGATAAAGCCGGTCGGGACGCAGCGGACGATAGACCGGAGAGCCGGCGCGCGCGGCGGTCGTGACATTGCGTCGGGCGCCGTAGAACTCGGCGATCGCGTCGAGGCGGTGGCCGCGGACCTCGTCCGCCTGATGGTCGAGCGAGATCCCGGCGCCCGGCAGGTAGTCGAACAAGGTTTCGAGCCGCTCGTAATAAAGCGGCAGCCAGTGCTCCATGCCGACATAGCGCCGTCCGGCGCTGACCGATTCGTAGAGCGGATCGTCGGTGCCGGTGGCGCCGAACTCCTCGCGATAGCGCTGGCGGAAGCGGCGGATCGCCGCGTCGTCGAGCAGGACCTCGCTGACCGGGCGCAGGTTCGCCTCGGTCTGCGGCGCCGGTCGAACGCTGGGTCAGCGGGTCGAAGCTGCGGATGCTCTCGATCGTGTCGCCGAAAAAATCGAGCCGCAACGGCTGCGGCGCCCCCGCCGGGTAGAGGTCGACGATGCCGCCGCGCACCGCGAATTCGCCGGGCTCGCGCACCGTGTCGGTGCGGATGTAGCCGTTGTTGCGGAAGAAGCTCTGCAGCCGGTCGAGGCCGATCCGTCCGCCGATGGCCGCAGGGTCAGCACCCGGCCGTCGAACAGTCGCCGCGGCGGCACCCGCTGCACCAGCGCGTTGACCGTGGTCAACACGACGAGCGCGCACGTTCGTCGGGGCGCGGCCGAGGCCGAGCCGGGTCAAGGTGTCGATGCGCCGGCTGAGGATCTCGCCGTTGGGCGACACCCGGTCGTAGGGCAGACAGTCCCAGGCCGGAAAGGTCAGCGCCTCGATCTCGGGATGAAAAAACGCGAGGGCGGCGGCAAAGCGCGCCATCCGCCCGTCGTCGCGGCACACATGCAGCCAGCGCCGAGCGTCGGCCTTCGGCGACGAGCCGGCCGATGACCGCCGCATCATACCCTTCGGGCGCGCCGAACAGGGTCACCGCACGCGGCCGCTCGGCAAGCGAGCGGACGAAATTGGTCGAGTTTGGTCACGCAGCGGGCAGCGCGCAGCGGAAGGCGAGCAGCAGGCGCATCACGTCGTGGTCATGTGCGGCGGGCGGCGCTGCCCGGCCGCTGACCCAATCGAACAGATCGGCGTCGGCGCATTCGAGCAACGCCTCGTAGCGGTCGAGCTGGGCCGGCTCGAACCCGGCGAGATGGGCCTCGGCAAAGCGGCCGAGAATAAGGTCGCTCTCGCGCGTCCCGCGGTGCCAGGACCGGAACAGCAGGCGCTTGCGGCGGATATCGGAGGGGGTGGCACGAAGGCGCTCTTGGCGGTGTCGCGAGAGGGATATAGAGATCCTCTGTCCCGCTGTCAGCCCGAACTTCGGTCGGTGCGAACCCTGACCGTTGCGTCCCGCCATCCTCGACAGCCTCTTTGCGCCGGTGACCGCGCTCCCCGGCATCGGGCCGCAGCTCGGCCGGCTGTTCGAGCGGCTGGCCGGCCCGCTCGTCGTCGATTTGCTGTGGCATCTGCCGTCGGGCATCGTCGACCGCCGCGCCTCGCCGCCGATCCGCGGCGCTCGAAGCCGACCAGATCGTCACCCTGCAGGTGCGGGTCGAGGCGCACGAGCCGGGCATGGGCCGCCGGCCCTACCGGGTGTTCTGCGCCGACGACACCGGCACCCTGACGCTCGTCTATTTCAACGTCAAAAGCGACTATCTGGCGCGCCTGTTCCCGATCGGCGCCGAGCGCATCGTCAGCGGCAGGGTCGAGTTCTACAACGGCATGGCGCAGATGCCGCATCCCGACCTCGTGCTGCGCCCCGACGAGCTCGACCGCCTGAAGCCGATCGAGCCGGTCTATCCGCTGACAGCGGGCCTCGCGCCGCGCCTGGTGCAGCGCGCCGCGGCGGCAGCGCTCGACCGCGCCCCCGAGCTTGCCCGAATGGATCGACCCGGCGCTCGGAAGCGGCAGCGGCTGGCCGGCTGGGCCGAGGCGCTGCGCCATGCCCATGCCCCCGCCGGCGAGGCCGATCTGTCGCCCTCCGACCCCGGCGCGCGAGCGCCTCGCCTATGACGAGGTGTTCGCGAGCCAGCTCGCGGTGGCGCTGGTCCGCGCCCGCCGCCAGCGCCGCCGCGGCCGCGCCATCGTCGGCTCGGGCAAGCTCGCCGCCAAGGTCGAGGCCGGGCTCGGCTTTGCCCTGACCGGGGCGCAGCGCATGGCGATCGCCGAGATCAGCGCCGACATGGCGCAGCCCCGGCGCATGATGCGCCTGCTGCAAGGCGATGTCGGCAGCGGCAAGACCGTGGTCGCGCTGATGGCGATGCTGAGCGCCGTCGAAAGTGGCGCGCAAGCGGCGCTGATGGCGCCGACCGAGATCCTCGCCCGCCAGCACCAGGCGACCTTGCGCCGGCTCGCCGGGCCGGCCGGGGTCGAGATCGGCCTGTTGACCGGGCGCGAAAAGGGCCGGGCGCGTGAGGCGACCCTGGCCGGCCTCGCCTCGGGCCTGACCCCGATCGTCGTCGGGACCCACGCGCTGTTGCAGCCCGATGTCGCCTTTCGCGATCTCGCCCTCGTCGTCATCGACGAGCAGCACCGCTTTGGCGTCGAGCAGCGCCTGGCGCTCGCCGAAAAGGGCCATGACGCCGACACCCTGCTGATGACGGCGACGCCGATCCCGCGCACCCTGATGATGACCGCCTATGGCGATCTCGACGTCTCGCGGCTGACCGAAAAGCCGCCCGGGCGGCAGGCGATCGACACCCGCACGGTGCCGCTCGAACGCTTCGACGAGGTCGAGGCGGCGGTCGGCCGCGCGCTGGCGCCAGGGCGCCAAGGCCTATTGGATCTGCCCGCTGGTCGACGAATCCGAGGATGCCGACCTCGCCGCCGCGCGCGAGCGGTCGAAGGCGCTCGAATCGCTGATGCCGGGCCGGGTCGGCCTGGTCCACGGGCGGATGAAGACGACGCGAGAAGGACCGGGTCATGGCCGGTTTCGCCGGCGACGCGATCGACCTGCTGGTGGCGACGACGGTGATCGAGGTCGGCGTCGACGTGCCGGCGGCGACGATCATGGTCGTCGAGCATGCCGAGCGCTTTGGCCTCGCCCAATTGCACCAGTTGCGCGGCCGCATCGGCCGCGGCGACAAGCCCTCGACCTGCCTCCTGCTGTACCAGTCGCCGTTGGGCGAGGTGGCGCGGCAGCGGCTCTCGCACCCTGCGCGAGACCGATGACGGCTTTCGCATCGCCGAGGAGGATCTGCGCCTGCGCGGCGCCGGCGAGGTGCTTGGGCACGCGGCAGAGCGGACTGCCGACCCTGCGCCTCGCCGACCTCGCCGCCCATGCCGAGCTGATCGCGATCGCCCATGACGACGCCCGCCTCGTCCTCGACCGCGACCCGCATCTCGAAAGCGAGCGCGGCCAGGCCCTGCGCACCCTCCTCTACCTCTTCCGCCGCGACGAAGCCGTCCAATACCTGCGCGCCGGCTAATTCCCGTGAACCGGGAATATAACCGGGAATTTTGGGAATTCGCCTCCGAAGCGTGAATTTATTATAGTGTTGTCAATCGGTTGCGTGGCAATTCCCGTGTCGACTAACCGGGAAATTTTTCTGCCTAACCGGGAATTAAATCGGGATAACCGGGAAAACAACGAGCACTGAATCAAGAGACCTCACCGACCCAAATATCGGGCGGCAGGAGGCTACGGCACATTTGTGGCGAAATTCGCTCCCTGCTCCGGTACCGGTGGCGCTGCAGTAAACGACGCGCCCAGAAAAGCGAGGAGCGCAGCGTCCGCTTTACGCCTGCGAGGGGATCTTGCCGATCGTCGCCGTCTCGGTCACGTGTCGACCGAGGGCGTGGAAAAACGCGTCATATGAACGTAAGCGAAGCGCCGGGTTTCCTGGCCGTGACAGTCGAGGCCCGGTTGATACTGGGTCGGCGGCTTGAGCGGGGCGATCAGGTTCTGATCGCCGCCATCAGCGGTCCCACACCGAAGATCGTGATCATTCGCTTCAGATTATAGGCCAGAACGTGGAGGCTCATCTCGGTTCGGACCTTGTCCAGGGTCCGGGTCAGGAAGTGGGTGGCGCCCATCCAGGCCTTGAGGGTCCCGAACGGGTGTTCGACGGTCTGTCGTCGCACCCCCATGGCCTCGGGCATGCGGTCGAGCCGGGCCTGCATCCGGTCGAGCACGACCTCATTCTCCCAGCGCTTGATGATCCGCCGCGGGGTCGGCGTGCATTGGGGTCTGAGCGGACAGGTGAAGCAGGCGCTCAGGTGGCGGTAGCGGTCGAAGTCTTCGGTGTGATCGGCGCGGCGATGGATTTTGGTGAGTTTTGCGCCCGCCGGGCAGGTGTAGTGGTCGTGCTCGGCGTCGTAGATGAAGTCCTGCCGGGCAAAAAGGCCGCGCTTGGTCCCGCTTGACGTCAGGGTCTTGGGTACGATAGGTGCGACGCCGGTGCCTTCGCACGACAGAACCTGGTCGCCGCTGAAGTAGCCGCGGTCGGCCAGGGCGGTGACCTGCTCGCAGCCCGTGGCCTGCTGCGCCTTGAGCGCCATGGGTGCGAGCTGGCTGCGGTCGTGCCCCTGGTTGATCACCTCGTGGGCCACAATTAGATGGTGCTCGGCGTCGACGGCGATCTGCACATTGTAGCCGACCACGCCGGTTCCGCGCCCGCTGGTGGCCATGGACCGCGCATCCGGATCGGTCAGCGAGACCTGCTGGTCGGGCGCGTCCCGAACCGTCTGCTCCATCTTCTTCAAGGACTGCATCTGTCGACGCAAGCCGGCGATCTTCTCCTTCAGGCGGACCGACTTGACTTCAGCGACATCGCTCTCGTCGCGGTCGGCCCGGTCCAGTGCCGCCAGGTAACGCGCGATGCCGGCGTCGACCTGCTCGATGCGCTTGCCGACCTTGGCCACCGTGAAGTTCTTGTCGCGATTGTTGACCGCTTTGAACTTGCTGCCGTCGATCGCAACAACGGCGCGGGTGAACAGGCCCAGCTGGCGGCACAACATCACAAACTGGGAACACACCGCCCGGATCGCCTCGCCATTGTCCCGGCGGAAGTCGGCGATCGTCTTGAAGTCGGGCATCAGCCGCCCGGTCAGCCACATCAGCTCGATATTGCGCTGCGTTTCGCGTTCGAGCCGCCGGCTCGACTGAACCCGGTTCAAATAACCGTAGAGATAAATCTTCAGCAGCGTCACGGGATGGTACGAGGGACGGCCGGTCGCTTCCGGTATAACGCCGGCAAAGCCCAGCACCGCCAAATCCAATTCATCAATGAAGACATCGACGATGCGGACAGGGTTATCTTCCCCGACGTAGTCGTCCAAGCAATCCGGCAGCAAGATCAGCTGGCGCCGGCCTTGGCCCTCAACAAAACGCTTCATCCCGGTCCCCCCGAACCCCCAGAGAGAATACCAGATTAGGCGTTTTCACACAGCCTCGACCCTTTGCGGTCACTCGTGCCAGCCGCCGGTCCGGGCGCTAATGCCCCCAAAACCGACCTTCACGATCGGCGGCAAGCCACTTTGTATCGGGACCGGGCGGGCACGTGGCGGCTCCGTATCAACAAATAATGGGCACCGCGGGGATCGCTTTCTAAAACGAAGCGTTACAGCGGTCGAGGTCGGTGATGTTTGGCCAAGAATTTCGGCCCACAAGAACCCGGCCCATTGGGGGATCTCCACTCGTGACGGGGGTACCCATGAAGATGGTTGTCATCGGCGGCACCGGCCTGATCGGTTCAAAGACTGTCGCCATTCTGCGCCAGGGTGGCCACGAGATCGTCGCCGCCTCGCCCAAAAGCGGCGTTAACAGCATTACCGGTGAAGGTCTCAAAGAAGCCATGGCCGGCGCTCAGGTGGCCATCGACCTGACCAACTCGCCCTCGTTTGAAGACAGGGCGGTCATGCAATTCTTCGAGACCTCGGGGCACAACCTTCTCCGGGCGGAGACCGAAGCGGGTGTTCGGCATCATGTCGCGCTGTCCATCGTTGCGATCGACCGGACTGACAATGGTTACTTTCGCGCGAAGGCCGGCCAAGAGAAACTGGTTGAGGCTTCCGGCATCCCCTACACCATTATCCGCGCGACCCAATTCCTCGAATTTCTCGGCGGCATCGCCGATGAAAGCGCGGATGGAAACACGGTTAGGCTTCCGCCTATCGCGTTCCAGCCCATCGCGGCGGAGGACGTCGCCGCGATGGTCGCCGAAGTGGCGCTTGCGGCGCCACGAAACGGCATTGTCGAGATCGCCGGCCCGGAGCGAGCGCCGTTCAACGACATCGTCGCCCGCTATCTGAAAGCGGCCGGCGACCCGCGCGAGGTCGTGGGCGACCCCAAGGCCCGATACTGGGGTGGCCGGGTCGAAGAGCTCTCGCTCGTGCCGTTGGGCGAAGCGCGGCTTGGCCGCATGGGTCTTGGCGAGTGGCTCCGCCGAACATCGGCAAGCGCCTAATCCGGCATCCGCCCACCGAAGGAAGAGGCTCAATCTATCGTGTCCTCTGCGCGCTGCTTACCGCTACCCTACCATTCGGCAGTGTCTTCGCGGATGCGCCAGAGTCGAAAAATGCCAAGGTGACCCTCGTCTACCAGCACGAGCTGCCGAATGTCCCCGGCAAGAGCATGAAGGGCGTGCTCGTCGAATACGGTCCGGGTGGCTACTCGCCTTGTCACACGCATCCTAAGTCGGCCTTCATCTATGCAACGGTGCTTGAGGCGGCGATCCGCAGTCAGGTCAACGACGGACCAGTGACGACCTACGAGGCTGGGCAGAGCTTCTCTGAAATGCCTGGCGAGCGCCACGGCGTCAGCGCCAATGCCAGCAAGACGAAGCCGGCCAAGCTCCTCGCCGTGTTCGTTGTGGACACGAACGAGACGGAACTCACGACCCCATGTCGGAACTGAGGGAACGGTCGGAGCATCGGTTGTTCGACCATCCGACGCTGTTGGCCTCCGTCAATGAGGGACTGCCGATTCGGGCTGGCTCCCAGGGAAACCGCGCAAATCAAGATAGACAAAGGAATTCGGAAGATGACGACCTACCACACACAGGAGGTTGACGATGAAGGCAATCGTTGTGACGGACCAGGCTGCGGGAACGGCCGGGATGACGCTGATGGAGCGGCCCCGGCCTCAGGCGGCGATAAACGACGTCGTCGTTCAGATTCATGCGTCGGGATTCGGCCCGACTGAGCTGGCGTGGCCCTCGACCTGGACCGATCGCCGCGACCGTGGCCGAACACCGTCGATCCCCGGCCACGACCTGGCCGGAGTGGTCACCGCTCTCGGCTACGGCACGACGGGACTGTCGGTAGGACAGCGGGTGTTCGGCCTCGCCGACTGGTATCGCGACGGCACCCTGGCGGAGTATGTAGCCATCGAGGCACGCAACCTCGCGCCGCTGCCGGGCGACGTCGACTTCACGGTGGGCGCGAGCCTACCAATCTCCGGCCTCACCGCTTGGCAGGGACTGTTCCAGCACGGCCGCCTTGAGGCGGGGCAGAGCGTCCTCGCGCACGGCGCGGCCGGCGCAGTAGGTTCGATGGTGACGCAACTCGCGCGCGAGGCCGGTGCCTACGTCATCGGCACCGGACGCACGGCCGACCGTCAGACGGTGCTCGACTTCGGCGCGAAGGAGTTCGTCGACCTCGACAACGACGCCCTGGAAGACGTCGGCGAAGTCGATCTGGTGTTCGATGTCATCGGCGGCGACATCGGGAAGCGGTCCGCAGGCCTGATTCGAGCTGGAGGAACACTGGTGTCCATCGTCGGGCCGCCCGAGGCGCGGCCCGCCGACGGCCTGGCGGTCGACTTCGACAAAGTGCCCTCTCGCCGAGATCCGGCGCGCAACCGGACTCTCCACCCGATATGTGATCATGATCCGGAAGGGGCTCGGGATACAGCCGCAAGAGACGATATCGATCTTGGTAGCGAAACGTTCAAAGGCGAGCATCGGGTTAAATTAAATTCGGCCGAATCTCAATTCTTAAAAGGGGAATGCAGGAATATGGCGAATATCGATCGATGGTTTCTGCGCATCGCTGTTATTTACGCTCTCGTGGCCATGTTTCTGGGCATTACCATGGGAATAAGGGAGGATTTCACGCAGGCGTCGACCCACGCCCATCTCAATCTGGTTGGATGGGTGTCAATGGCGCTGTATGCGTTGGTCTATCGCCAATACCCCGCGGCGGCCCAAAGTCGGTTTGCGATGCTACATTTTTGGATCGCCAATGTCGGCGCTGTGCTACTGACGGTGGGGATTTATACCCAGATGGCGGATATGCCCTCGCTAGCATTTATCGTGATCTCGGGTTCTTTCATCACGATTCTCGGCATGCTGATTTTCACCGTGATCGTGTATTCGAAAGTCTAGGCTCTCGTCGCCGCGTGGAAGCTGAGTTTAGCAGCCCGTTTCCCGCGGATTTTTCGTGCCCGCGGCGGAAGCGCTTCTGGCGGACGCTGTGCGCAAGGCCGGGTTGCCGGAAGGATGACTGCGACCCCATACGTCGCCGCCAATGTGCGAAGGTCTGCTCACGAGACGAGCGCCTCGCGGGCCGGGTAAATTCGGAACGGCAGGTCGCCACCGAGGGCGTGTGAAAACGTGCTAACGTGGTAGTTTAGTGTCCTGCTATTGGGGGATGGCGGGATGAAACGTTTCGTGGAAGGCGAGGACCGGCTGCAGGGAGTGTTGCTGCCTCACTGCCTGGATGACCATGTGACGGAGAACAACCCGGTCCGGGTGATTGAAGCGTTCATCGACGAACTGGATCTGGCGACACTGGGCTTCGAGGGTGTCGTCCCCGAGACCACCGGGCGCCCCGCTTACCATCCGGCGACGCTGCTGAAGATCTATCTCTACGGCTATCTCAACCGCATCCCGTCGAGCCGGCGCCTGGAGCGGGAGACCCAGCGTAACATCGAACTGATGTGGCTGACCGGACGCCTCATGCCGGATTTCAAGACCATCGCAGATTTCCGCAAGGACAACGGGCCAGCGATCAGGGCAACCTGCCGCCAGTTCGTAATGCTTTGCCGACGGCTGGACTTGTTCTCCGAGACCGTGATCGCGATCGACGGTAGCCGGTTCAAGGCTGTGAACACTCGGGACAAGAACTACACGCATGGTGCGATCGAGCGTCGTATGGAGCAGGTCGAAGCCAGTATCGCACGCTATTTATCGGCCCTGGACACCGCCGATCGGCAAGAGGGCGAGATCGCCGAAGCCAAATCGCTGCGGCTAAAGGACAAACTCGCCCGCCTTAAGCAACAGATGCAGCACCTGCGAGAGATGGAGATCGCCGTTCAGGCTGCGCCGGATCGGCAGATCTCGCTGACCGATCCAGATGCTCGCGCAATGGCGACCAGCGGCAAAGGCACCGGCATTGTCGGCTACAATGTGCAGACCGCCGTCGACGTCGAGCACCACCTGATCGTGGCGCACGAGGTGACCAATCTCGGCCATGACCGAACCCAACTCGTACCGATGGCGCTCAAGGCACAGGAGGCGACCGGAAACGAGGAGATCACGGTGCTGGCCGATCGGGGCTATTTCAACGGCGACCAGGTATTGGCCTGCGAGAACACCGGCGTGCTGCCCTTTATACCAAAGACATTGACATCAAGCAGCGCCAAGCGCGGCCTCTTCACGCGGCAGGACTTCGTCTACGACGCCGAGAACGACCATTACACCTGCCCGGCCGGCGAACACCTCACGAGAGGGCTGGTCCGATCGGACCGCCGAGGCGACATCGACCAGTACCGCCATCTGACCGCTTGCTTCACCTGTCCTCTCAAGCCTAAGTGTACGCCGGACAAGCTAAAGCGGATCAAGCGCTGGAAACACGAAGGTGTCCTCGACGCGATGCAAGCCCGGCTCGATCGGATGCCAGACGCCATGGGTGTGCGCCGGCAAACCGTCGAGCACCCGTTCGGCATCATCAAGGCCTGGATGGGCTCGACCCACTTCTTGACCCGCACCTTGAAGCGGGTCAGCACCGAAATGAGCCTCCACGTCCTGGCCTACAATATCAAGCGGGTGATCGCGATCATTGGTGTCGCACCGCTGCTGAAGGCGATCCGGGCCTGAGTGCCTGGATCAGCTCGCCGACCCCTGCCACAATCTGACTGCGGAGGGCGGCCCGCCGTCCTCTGCAAATGCGTTTTTCCACGGCCTGCACCCGACCTCGTCGTTGGACCCTCGCCTCGACAAGGTCGGCTGTGGGCAAACTGCGACATGGCCGTGGGGCGGACATGCAGCCTTGTGTGATCCGCCACATGAATGCGAGCGTCGACGTCCGCATTCTTGGCAACCGGTGGCGGCCCGCCGAGAACCGCATGGCGGGGCTGTTCGAGCGCCTGTACGAAGAGCTCGGCGGCGGCTCGTGGCTGATCGGCCGGGTAACCGGCAGCGAATACGCCAAGGCCCGGGCCTACCCCGATCAGACCGACCAGACTTATCCGCGGGAACCTTGGTTCGCGCGGCGCGACGCGAAAGCTTACGGCATCGCACTCGACGCCCGCGGAAAGATCGCCTGGGACGGTCCGACATCGGCGGCGAACCGATCGTCGTGGTGCTGACGGAGCTGGTGTCCAACGCGCATTTGGCGGGCCTCCGCCGGGATGGCGTCTCGTACATTTTCGCCGGCGGAGAGGAGCTCGATCTGGGGTTGGCGCTGGAGATCCTGAACCGCGAGCTCGGGCTCGAACGCCGGTGGTCATGTTTGTCACCATCTCTTGCCGCTTATGGGCTGCTGCAAGACGCTCCCCCGCGTTCGGGTCAGCCGAACACCATGTCCTGAAACAGCATCACGAAGAGCCCGAGCGTGAGGCCGGTCGTTGCCTCGTTCGCGCCGCCGTTCTTGTGTGTGTCCGGGATGATCTCATGCCCGACCGCCTCTTGCCAGGGCGACAGGTGCCCGTCATTTTCCGGCTTGCCCGCGATTGCGAGGCCGATCACACCGCTGCGGCAGTTGGGAAACGGCTCGCCGCTGATCATTGTATGCTTGTATGCTTCAGTGCGCCCACACGGAGGCTGACGGCTCGGCTCCATGCAAAGGAGACCACATCCATGACGATCGATGTAGCGACCGGCATTAGCCGCATTCTCAAGCAGGAGGGTGTGGGTTGGGTTTCGACCTTCCCGGTCTGCCGGGTGAACAACGCGCTTGGCCGGGAAGGGGTGCCGATGCTGATGATGCGCGACGACCGCTATGCCGTCGCGGTCGCCGACGCGTTCTCGCGCATCACCGCGGGCTCACGGATCGGGGTGTGCACCTTCCAAGGCGGCGTCAACGCCGCCGGCATGCAGTACGCCTACGCCGGCATGGCGCAGGCCTATGAGGATGGCTCGCCGGTTCTGTGCATCACCGATGGCGTGCCGGCCGGCAGCTCGGGCAACAGCCAGTACGATGTTGCATCGGCCATGAAGACCGTGTCGAAGTGGTTCGGCTATCTCGACAAGCCCGAGCGTACGCCTGGGCTCATGCGGCGCGCCTTCACCATGCTGCGCAGTGGCAGACCTGGCCCCGTGATCCTGGCTATTCCCAATGCCACGGCCACATACGACGAGACCGCCGACCCCTACCGTCCCGTGAAGGGCTGGAAATCAGCGCCGGACCCGGCCGATGTGCGCGCTGCGGTTGACCAGCTCCTAGGAGCCCGTAACCCGCTGATCTACGCCGGCGAGGGGGTCATCTACGCGGGCGCCTCGGAAGATTTGAAAGCGCTGGCGGAGTTCGTGAACGTGCCGGTGATCACGACTCTCAAGGCCAAAGGGGCGTTTCCGGAGAACCATCCGCTGTTTGTCGGCGTGCGGGGCGATCAGGTGGCGCACTACCTGAACCAAAGCGACCTTATCCTCGCCGTCGGCTCGAGCCTGTCGCCGGGCCGCTTCAGCCACGCCATTCCTGATGCGGCGAAGAAGACCATCATCCACTGCAACGTCGACGAGCTGCACATCAACAAGATGTATCCGACGGCGCACGTGGTGATCGGCGATGCGCGCTTGACCTTGCAGGCGCTCCGCCAGGAAGTGTCCGACCGCACGTCTGGTGCCACGGGCGGCGCCGGGCGGAATGCGGAAAATGTGGCGGCGGAAGTGAGGGCGGCACGCGACACCGCACTCGCCAGATACCGGCAGGTCATGAACTCCGATGAGAAGCCGATCAACCCCTATCGGGTGTACGGCGATCTGATGGAGGTGCTGGATCTGCGCAATTCGTTTGTGACCCACGAATCCGGCAACACGCGCGACCAGCTGAGCACCGTCTTCGACACGCTGATCCCGCGCGGCTTCCTGGGCTGGGGCAATGTCTCCACGCTCGGCTTCAGCCTGGCGGCCGCGATCGCCGCCAAGAAGGCGTTTCCGGACAGGGCATCCGTGGCGGTGACCGGCGAGGCGGGCCTTGGCTACATGCTCGGCAACCTCGAGGTTCTGCTGCGCGAGAAACTCGGGATCACGGTCGTGCACATCAGCAATGGCGGCTTTGCCGGCTATGGACCCGGCTTTTGGGGGCCAGGCCACGATCCCTTCACACACCGGGTGCTGGGGCCCGACGAGGTGGATATGTCGAAGGTGATCGGCGCCCTCGGCTTTCACACCGAGCGGGTGAGCGAGCCGACCGAAATCATCCCGGCCCTGCGGCGGGCGCTCGACGTCAATAATTCAGGTCGCCCGGCCTATATCGAGTTCATCTGCTGCCAGTACCCCGTCTATGGCCAGTGGGTCGGGCGGGGGGAGTGAAACGATGCCGAAGCTGATCCCGGTCGCCGATGCTTTGAGCAAGCCTTTCTGGGACGCCGTCAACGAGCGGCGGCTCGTCCTGCAGCACTGCGCTCAATGCGACAGGCTGCAATACCCGCCGCAGCAGGCCTGCCAGGTCTGCAACTCGGCCACCGGCCTGACCTGGAAAGAGGTCGAGGGAAGAGGCCATATCGCGACCTACATCGTGATCGAGGATGGCCGCCTCAACCGGCGCATGCCCGATCAGCCCTATAACCTGGCCATGGTGACCTTGGACGCGGACCCGCGGGTTAATTTCTATTCCAATCTCCCGGGCACCCCGCCCTACAAGGCGCCGGTGGGCGCCGCTGTCGCGGTGACGTTCGAGGAGGTGGCCCCAGGCCAGCTCATCCACGAGTGGCGGGTCGTAGCCTAGTGGATGAAATCTGACGCTTGGTAACTGCGCAGTTGGTCGCCTCGTGGTAGTAGAGTCGGGACTTCCGGATAGCCACGAAACAGCAGCTCCTCCACCGCTACCGCGGCCTGCTGGGCGTTGCGCCCGGCGCGGTAGGCGTAGATTTCTGGTGGAAGGTCGGCGTCGAAGATCGGCTCCAGCACCAGCATCGCTGCTGTCATGCAGACCCGATCCCGCACGGTCGAGATGCCCAGCGGCCTGAGTTTGCCGTTGGCCTTCGGGATCAACACGCGTCTGATCGGCTCCGGCCGGTAGGTCTCCTGCCTGAGCGCAAGCGCCAGTTCGGCCAGCCACCGCTCCATCCCATACGCCTCGATATCCGCAAAATCCTGGCCATCCACACCCGGTGCACCCTTGTTTGAGCGGCACTGGGCATAGGCGTGCGCCAAGATGTCGTCGCGGCAGATCTTGTCGTACAGCGCGTAGAAGCGATAACCGGCTTCTGCCTTCGCTTTTGCGTGTAACGCCATCTGCAGCTTTTGAACACGTTTCGGAGTTGATAGGTTGCCCAATCTCCCGGTCCCTCGCCACTTGTTGCGTCCGTCTTGAACTAAGGCCCCTTCCCTCCACCGGCATTACCCGGCTTCAGCGGTACTACGAGCCTCTCCGCCACCCCAGAGCGCCCGGCCTGTCCCTCACGGGCGTCCGGTTGATCATCCCTGATCACGCAATGGGGCTTCCCGTGTTGCGTACGCTTTCCTTGTGTACATGCTGCCGCCACTACCCCGGTGCAGCGGCTGGGCGTAGTCTTCGCTCGTGTCACCCAACCGTGTCAGCCTTCCCCGATTCCACTTTCGGGTCGGCCTGCACATCGTCCTTTTCGAGGCTTGCTCAGCGTTCACTTGCGTTGCGGCCTGCACACTCGCACGGTTACCGTATGTCGTAACCGCTATCCGAAGGCTTCAGACACTTCGTCTCCTCCATGTCTGCTCCGGTCGCTTCCGGCTGGAGCGGTCGCCGGGTGGGGCTTGCACCCACTGGAAAAGCGCCGCCTTGTCACGGCGCACGCGGATAACGGACTTCATGGACCACGAGCAGCCGGTAGAGGCAAGATGTCCGCCGTGCAAGAGCGGGTTGCCGGATGACGGGCCAGCGGACGGCGGCGGGCGACGCGGCTGCGCCACAAGATTGGCTGGTTGCGTTGAAAGACAAGGCGGCGCGGGGCGAGCGTCCGCGTGAAAAGCCATTCGGGCGTTGGCTCGGCGACCTCCTCAAATGTGATACGACGACCGGTCTGCTGAAGACAGAACTGGACCTGCTCGACAGCTGCGCAAAAGGTAAGCGGTGCGTACTGGCGGTCAAGGTGCGGACGCGCGAAGAGACACCACATAACAATCCCATCCGCGCGGATTTTCTGCGGTTCCTTGCTCTCGGGGGAGACAAGTCAGCACCGGTGCATGAGGCGGGGATCGAACTCCACAACGTGCTGATCGAAAACAACCTCGACCTGCGCGGAGGGAAATGCGTTGGGCGATTAGCCTTGATCAAATGCGTCCTGCGCGGCGACTTGTTGATCGAAGACGCGAGCCTTGGCACGTTGGTTCTAAGCGGCAGCCGCGTTGCCCGCATCAACAGTAAAGGCGCGAAGATTTCAGGAACCGTGCTTCTTGACAAAAATTTCGTTTCGGATGGCGACGTTCTTCTGTCCAGCGCGCAGATCGGTGGCAGCTTGGAGTGCAGCTCTGCCGAGATCAACGGTGCTTTGAAGTGTGACAGCGCGAAGATCGGCGCCCACTTGATTTGCGACGATGCCACTCTTGCCGGCGGGATCGAGGCTCGGGGCGCCGTCATCGCGGGCGATGTAAAATTCTTGTCGCTCCACGCGAAGCGCCCCGCGTCGCTGGTCAACGCCGAAATCGGCGGATCGCTGCGCTGCTCCGGCGCGACGTTCAGGGTGGATCACAGCGATGCGAACTCCTCGCAAAGAGGAGGTAATGCTTGATTTCTCAAACGCCAAAATCAAAGGCGGCGTCGAACTAAAGTCTCGCGAGAACGAGCCGCTATTGCCGCTGTTCATGACTGAGGGAGCAGTCCATTTCGTATCCGCACAGATCGGCGGTGACGTGGATTTCTGGGGCTACTCCATCGTCGCCGTGGGGACCAAGCAGGACGATTACCGGGCCGTCAACGCGGAAAACGTTAGGGTCGGGGGCTCGATGTATTTTGGCGGTGGGTTCGTTGCGAGCGGCCTGGTCTCGCTATCCGGCGCCGAAATTTCCAAGGATCTGGATTTCTCCGATGGCGTTTTCTACAACGGGTCCGGCTACGCAATCCGTGCCGATCGGTCGAAAATCTCGGGCGTCCTGAAATTCCAGACAACCGACGCGAACCTCGGCGGGCGTTCCTTCCAGTCATATGGCCTCGTCTCGCTGTCCAGCGCTGAATGCGGGGAACTGAATTGCAGCGGCGGGACATTCAGCAACCCGAACTCGGTCGCGCTCGTTTGCACCACGATAAACGTCGCAGGCTCCGTCTTCCTGCGCAATGTCGACACCAAGCCGTTCAAAGCCAGTGGAGCGGTGTGGTTCCAGTCGGCACAGATCGGCCAGAATCTCGAATGCGGGGGGGGGGACGATTTATCAATCCCGACGGCGCGGCGCTGGATTGCCAGGCGGCCAGGGTCGTCAGCAGCGTGTTCTCAACGGGGGGCGCGACGACACGGGCCTGGCCGCCAAGGATCGGTGGAGCTTGGCGTTCCGGTCCGATGGCAAGGTCACGTTCGTGGGGGCGTCGGTCGGGCTTCAGTTCGATTGCCAATGGGGGCGTTTTCGCAATGCGGCTCCGGATCAGGCGAATACCCGTTACGCCGATGCGGCCCTCGATCTGTCGGCGTCCAGGATCGGCGACACGCTGTTTCTGGGCGTGGAGAAGCCGGGTGATAAGCCTGCCACGATAAAGGGCAGCGTCGATCTGACGGGAGCGACCGTTCGGGTACTGGTCGACGATGAGCTGGTCCGCGGCGGATTGGCGCGTTTTTTGGGCTCCTTGCTTGCCTCCGTTGTCAGGCTACTCCGTTTTCTGCTCCGTCGGCCCCCGGAACGCGACGACCAGCCGGGATTGTGGCCGACGGTTAAAGGGAACAACGGGAAGATGCTACGGTGCAACCTGAAACTGGACCTGTTCTCCTACGAACGCCTGAAGGACGCGTCCACGGCCGATCTGCGCAAGGCGTGGCTCCGGCGCCAGCCGCGCGAGGATCTGGAACGGGTGTTCCGGCCGCAACCCTTCGAACAGCTCACCCAGGTTCTGCGCGCGATGGGTCTCGACGACGAGGCGGACGAGATCGCGCGGGCAAAGCGGAAATATGCCCGGAAAAGCGGGCCGTGGTGGACCTGGTTACACCCCTGGCGGTCGGCGTGGGGTCTTCTCGCCAGGTTTCTCGAATTCGTGTTCTTGGCCGGGTTCCTGGGCTACGGCTACAAAATAGGTCGCGCGCTGGTCATCCTGTTGTTGCTGGGGGTCGGCTTTGCCTTATTCTACGGGGTGGCCTTTGAGCAGGGCGCCATCGTGCCGGCCGACAAGGAGATCCGCGTGGCTGCTTCCTGCGAAATCTGGTCCCCTTCGGCCTGTCACGCCATGGCGGGCAATACGAATCCACAGATCCCGCTGTTCAATAAGTGGATCTATTCGGCCGACGTCATGATACCGATAATCGGGTTTGGCCAAAAATCGGCTTGGGTACCGACGCATGACAGGAGCATTGAGCTGCCAATTCTCGAGCGCACCGAACTTCCGACGAGTTTCGTCTACTGGGTGCAACTGGTTGAAACCGTTCTCGGCTGGGTCGGGGGCGTCCTGCTGCTTTCGTTCGTGTCGGGCCTGATCGCCAAGGAGTAATTTGCCGGACATTAGGGGCGAAAACCTGTTTCGAGATCGCGTGAATGACCACCGAACAATGGCTTCGAGCGCCGGATTGTGCTGACGGAGCCAAATGCCGGAAAGCCGTGCCCAAATGATTGCAGTGGGTCGACGCGTGACTTTTGGCAGATAGATCGGAAGGGCAGCCCAACGCACACGCGGGCGAACCTATAACGAGGATCTCCGAGCGCTGCGTTCGGATGCTCCCGCGCGTCACCGGGCCGTCGATCGAGGTCGGCGGCGAGCTGACCTCGAACCCGGCCGTCCGCAAATTGACCTTCACCGGCTCGACCGAGGTCGGCAAATTGCTGATGGAACGGTGCGCTGAAACGGTCAAAAAGATGTCGCTCGAATTGGGCGGCAACGCCCCGTTCATCTTCTTCGACGACGCCGATATCGAGATGGCGGTCAAGCGTGCGATCGCCTCGAAATACCGGAATGCCGGCCCTGTGTGTGCGCCAACCGCATCCTGGTGCAGGACGGCGTCTATGACGCGTTCGCCAAGCGCCTCGCCGAGACCGCCAGCGCGATGAAGGCATCGGCCCCATTCTGAGGGGTCACTGGGCACCAAATACGGCATCGAGGAATTCGCGGAAATCAATGAGATCGGCAGGCCGGCAGGGTCGTCGGATTTTGACGGCTCGTCGAAATGCCGTTGAACGATCCTACTCCCACCAAATTGTCGCCTCGGTCCATCCGAGCTCGTCGAACTCGCTGGCGCGCAGCGGCGCCTCTGCGACCGAGAAGAACTCGTCGAGCTGCGGCGGCGGTACGGCAGTGCCGCTGAGCATCGCGTGCGCCTGGCCGCGATGGTGGATCTGGTGCTGGAAGAGGTGCAGCAGAAGGCGGTCGGCGGTCGGCCCGCTCCGTCTGCACGCGCGTGCCGCGGTGCACACGGATGATCCGATCTGGCCCGGTTTCGTCCAGCGCCTCGCACCAGGCGATCAATCGACGATCGATCGCCGCCTGGGCGGGCCGCAGGTCCGAGACGGCGGGAAAGGGAATCGGATCCGCCCACGCGGCCGGGCCGAGCGTGCCACCTTCGAGCGCATCGACGTAGAACCGGTCGATGATGAGGATGTGGTTCGAGGTGGCCTGGATCGACGGGAAAAAGCCCGTTCGCGGCGCTTCGAACTCTGCTCGCGTCAATCCGGCACAGGCCGCGAGCAAGCGATGGTTCGCCCAGGCGTTGTTGTACGCCATCGCGCGCAGGGTCTGAGGGTGTGAGCCAGGCATCCAGTCCTCCGCGTTCGTCACCACATGTCGCTGATCAGCGCGGTTCCAGCCGCAACGTGGTCGGCAGCACCTCGGCGCGAACCACCGACTGCGCGTAGGGACTCGTCTCGTATTTTCGCAAATATTCGCGGCTGGCCCGCGCGATCGAATCGGCGTCACTCACCGGGACCGCCTGAACCACGAGCCGGTGGCCGTCAAATTCCAATGTGGCGGACCCGCCCGTCGCGAGATCCCTGTACCAACGCCCCTTGCTGCCGCGCACCGAGCGCACAAACACCTCGTCACCGGCCACCACCACCCAGATCACCACCGCACTATCCGGGTGTTTCTCGGTCCGGATCGAGACTTCCCGCAAATCGCGCAACTCACGCAGGGTGTTTCCATCGAACTTCGCCATTGCCTGTCTCCCTTATGTCGTCGCCGCTCTTAGCTCCTGTGGGCCTCCAGAACCCTTATGCAGGCATCCGCTCCGGTTTCGCCGAGGGTGATCGCAATCAGCGCCGAAGTATCGACGGCGATCATCGAGGCAGACCATCCGGCCCAAACAGGAAATCCTGGCTTTTGGCGGCACTTTCTCCGGGGCGCGCCCTGGCGGCCCCAGATGCCCGGACCGCTTCGAGAAGCTTCTTGCGCGCTGCGGGCGCCCCGGCGGCTTCGACCGGCACCAGCCGCACCACCGCCCGGCCGTGCCTGGTCAGCACGATCTCTTCTCCCGCTTCGGCACGGTGGATCAATTCCGTCAGCTGCCCCTTGGCGTTGGTCACCGCAACCCGCATCGCTCACCCGCTTCTGGCCAGACGATCAGTGCAGATAGACCAATCTCTGGTCCTCGCCAATCCGGGCGGTGGCTTGACGGCGACATTGCCTTTACACACCTAGCTAACATAGCTATTTATAGCTAGATAGCTGGAATCAGGGCCGTGCAAGTAAACATCTTGGAGGCCAAGAACCGCCTCTCGCAGCTGATAAAAGCCGCTCGGGCCGGCGAGGAGGTGATCATCGCCAACCGCGGGGAACCAGTGGTTCGACTTCGTGCCCGCCGGACCGGCGTCGGCAGCAAGGGCAGATACGGGCAATGCCCGGGCTATTCTCGACTGGCTCAGGGGCCATCCCTTGCCAGCCTCCGCGCGACGTTCCGCCGAGGAGATCGATGCCGCCATCCGGCTAGAGAGAAGGTCGTGGGATTGATCTACCTCGATGCCTGTTTGGTGATCTACCTCGTCGAGCATCATGCGCGGTGGGGCGAGCCCGTCGCCGACGCCATCGCCCAAGCCGAAGAAGCTCACTTCGGCATCTCACCGCTGGTCAAATGCGAGTGTCTGGTGGGGGCAATCAAGCGCGGCGACCCGGTCCTGCAACGCGCCTATCTGGCGCTGTTCGAGCGGTTCGCGGCATTGGAAATGCCCGAGCCGGTCTTCCTGCAAGCCGCGGAACTTCGCGGCCACTTTGGCTTGAGGACACCCGATGCGCTGCACCTCGCGTGCGCCCAGCATCACGGCTGCGATTCCTTGTGGACGAACGACGACCGGTTGGCGCAAGCCTCGCACGGGCTCGTCCGCAATATCTTGAAGTAAGGAGTTGGGCGTATCGGCGGCCGGTGGGCGGCCGTTGCCGCCCGGTCGCCACGGTTTGGCCGTGAAAGGGGCGTATGATCCTCGGCATGGCCTGGGGTTTGATTACGACGATTCCCGGTGGCCGCGACCTCCATTGTCTACGGTTTGGTCGCCTCGATATCCGGAATCTGGCTGCGCAGGCGGCAAATCTCGCCCGCTCCGGAAATTCCCGGTTCCGTCGATTTAATTCCCGGTTCGGCGAAAAAAATTCCCGGTTCGGCCGAAAAACTTCCCGGTTATCAGCCTACGGGAATTCGCCGACAAACTATTGTTTTCGCACGTCCTTTTCGTTCAGGATTAGGGCATGCAGGACCAAAATCACGAGAATTCCCGGTTATTTGCGGTCTACGGGAATTTGACCAATCGCGGTTGGGCCGCGGATCGACCTTCCTGACCCGCCAGAGGCTGGAGTTTCGAGCCCCTACCGGTTGACGAGTTCGTCGAGCACGGCGCCGAGTCGGGCGAGGTCGGGACCGGTCGAGAGGCGGTGATCGCCGTCCTTGACCAGGGTCACCACGACGTCGCCGCTGCGGAACTGGTCGGCAAGCCGCAAGCTCGTCTGCCATGGCACCGATTGATCGCGCATGCCATGGAGCAGCCGCACCGGGCAGTCGAGCGCGATCTCCTCGCGCATCACCAGATGTTGCCGCGCCTCTTCGAAAAAGCTCATCCGGTAGGTATAGCCGGCAGGGCCGTAGTCCGAGGGCAGCGTGATGATCCCTCGCTCCCGAAACTCCTTCTGTTGCGCCGCGTCGAGCCGTTCCCAGAACAGATCCTCGGTGAAATCGGGGGCAGCGGCGACGCCTACAAGCCCATGGATTCGCTCGGTTCGGGCGAGCCCCGCCAGCAGCATGATCCACCCGCCCATACTCGACCCGATCAGGATCTGCGGACCTTTGGTCAGTTCATCGATGACGGCGATCGCGTCCTCGGCCCAGCAGCCGATGGTGCCGACGGCGAAGTCACCGCTCGATGCCCCATGGCCAAAATAATCGAAGCGCACAAAGGCGCGACCACGCCGCCGGCAGTACTCGTCGAGAAAGAGCGCCTTGGTGCCGGTCATGTCAGACCGGAACCCGCCCAGGAAAACGATCCCGGGAGCTTCGCCAGCGAGCCGGTGGTAGGCGATTGTTGCACCGTCGTGACGTGGTAGGATCTGGCACGGATTCATCGGGGGCTCGGTGCAGAGCGCAAATGGGCGGCGACGATATCACCATGCCCCGACCGCCAGTAGCCCAGCTACCGGAAGGCCGCCCGCCGGCGGTTCTGCAGGTTTTGCCGAGCCTTGTTTCGGGCGGGGCGGAGCGTGGCACGGTTGAATTGGCGGCGGCATTGACCGCGGCCGGCTGGAACGCCTATGTCGCCTCGGCCGGTGGCCCCCTCGAACGCGAGATCGCTCGCGCTGGCGCCACCCATCTGACCCTGCCGCTCGCTTCGAAGAATCCGCTTGTCCTGCGCCGCAACAGGGCAGCCTTGGCTCGCGCGATCCGCGCTCTCGGGATCGACATCGTCCATGCGAGGAGCCGCGCCCCTGCGTGGAGCGCGTGGTCGGCGGCACACGCGACGGGCCGCCACTTCGTGACCACGTTTCACAACGCCTATGGCGCGGGATCGGCTCTCAAGCGCTGGTACAACTCGGTCATGGCGCGCGGCGAGAGGGTCATCGCTATCTCCGATTTTGTCGCCGACCATGCGGCCAAGGTGTATGGCGTCGAGCCGGACCGCCTCCGCACAATACCGCGCGGCGTCGATCTCGATATTTTCGATCCGAGACGGGTTGGCGGCCAGCGGATCGCCAGCCTCGCACGGCAATGGCGGCTCCCCGATGGGCTGCCGACGGTGATGTTGCCGGGTCGCCTGACCAGATGGAAGGGCGGTCTCGATTTTATCGCTGCGGTTGCCGCACTGGGCCGCCGCGACATCTGCTGCGTGCTGGTGGGCGCAGAACAGCGGCGCGGTTTTCGCCGCGAGCTGGAAACGGCGATCGAGCGACGCAAGCTTGTCGGGCTGTTCCGCATCGTCGAGCACTGTGCGGACATGGCCGCCGCCTATATGCTGGCCGATGTCGTCGTCTCGGCGTCGAGCGACCCCGAGGGTTTTGGGCGGACCATCGTCGAAGCACAGGCGATGGGTCGGCCGGTGGTCGCCACCGATCATGGGGGCGCCCGCGAGACGATCGTGCCCGGTGCGACCGGCTGGCTGGTGCCCGCGCGCGATCCCGCCGCCCTCGCCGCGGCGATCGGCGCCGCCCTGTCGCTCGGCGAAGGCGAGCGCTCGCTGCTTGCCAGGCGAGCAATCGCGCACATCGCAGCCAACTTTACGCATGAGGCGATGTGCGCTCGCACGATCGAAGTTTATGAAGAATTGCTGTTTCCCGAGAAGGACCCAGCCGCAGCCGGGATCGCGGCGGTGGCTATGCAAGCGTAGGCATCAAACACAACGAGGGGGAGGATGACGACCGAAGACATCTACGATTACATCGTGACTGGAGCCGGGTCGGCGGGCTGCGTCGTGGCCGCGCGGCTCAGCGAGTCCGGTCGCGATCGCGTGCTGCTGCTCGAAGCCGGTGGCGAGGATCGCTACCCCTGGATCCATGTCCCGATGGGCTATGGCCGGCTGTTCAGCAATCCGCGCGTCAACTGGATGTACGAGAGCGAGCCAGAGCCGGAACTCGAGGGCCGATCGATGTACCAGCCGCGCGGCAAGGTCTTGGGGGGCACCAGCTCGATCAACGGCATGGTCTATATGCGCGGCAACCCTGCCGATTACGACGAATGGCGCCAGCGTGGCTGCACCGGATGGGACTGGGACAGCGTGTTGCCGTACTTCAAAAAGGCCGAGGACCAGGAGCGCGGACCGGATGCGTTTCATGGAACGGGCGGACCGCTACGCGTCTCCGATCAGCCAGCGCGCTTCGAACTGGCCGAACACTGGATCGCGGCGGCTATCGAGGCCGGATTGCCGGCCAACAACGATTTCAATGACGGACAGCAAGAGGGCGCCGGGCCGTTCCAGACCACGACCAATCGCCGTCGACGCTGGAGCACTTCCGCGGCCTATCTGCGCCCGGCGCGCAATCGCAAGAACCTGACCGTCGTGACGAACGCGCTGGCTACCCGAGTGGTATCCGAGAATGGCCGGGCGACCGGCGTCGAGTATTTAAGAAACGGGGCGCGTCAAACTGCGCGGGCGCGCGGTGAGGTGATCATCTGCGGCGGCGTCTTCAATTCGCCGCAGCTATTGCAACTGTCCGGGCTAGGGCCGGGCGAACTGCTGCGCGGTCTGGGCATTCCGGTGGTGCGCGACATGCCGGCCGTCGGCGCCGATCTGCAGGATCACTTCTACGTTCGGCTGGCGTTTCGCTGCACCAAGGCGATCACCCTGAACGATATCGCCAACAACCCGCTGCGCAAGGCCATGGCTGGGGTGCAATACATGCTGTTCCGGACCGGGCCGTTGGCGACCAACGGGATCTGCGCCGGCGGCTTTGCGCGCAGTGACCAGCGTCTCGAACGGCCCGACATCCAGCTCAATTTCAGCTTGTGGAGCTTTGCCGAGCGCACCCGCAAAGGCGTCTATCCGCATCCCTTCCCCGGTTTCACGGTCAGTGCGGTGCATCTACGCCCCGATGCGCGCGGCGAGGTCCGGGTGAAGAGCGCCGATCCGCTCGCGCCACCGGCCATCCGCTTCAACTTTCTGAAGACCCATTACGATTTGCAGGCGTTGACCGCCGGGATGCGGCTGGCGCGCAAGATCGTCAATCAACCGGCACTCTCAAATTATGTCGCCGCTGAGCTGATCCCGGGTAAGGATGTCAACACGACACCGAGTTCGAGGCCGCCATTCGCAAAAACGGCATCTCCAACTTGCACCCTGTGGGCACCTGCCGCATGGGTACGGATGAGGCTGCGGTGCTCGATCCGCGGCTGCGGGTGCGCGGCATCGAGCGCCTCCGCGTCGTCGACGCCTCTGTCACGCCCTCGGTCCCAGCCGGCAACACCAACGCGCCGTCGATCATGATCGGCGAAAAAGCCTCCGACATGATTCTCGAAGACGCCCGCGCGACGGCTTGAGCCCGGGCGGATACGACCTACGCCGTTTCCATCAGGCGCTGCCCGACGAATTCGCCTTGCGCGACGCCGCCGGCGCAGGCGAAAAGGCCGCCGCCGGTGTGCGTCACGAATTGATTGAGCATGTCGAATTTCGCCATCTTGTCGAAGATCTTGATGAACCCGGTCCGCGGGTCGCGTTGGTAGCAGACGAAGAACAGACCGGCGTCATATTCCATGCCCTGCCGCCACGGCGGCCAGCGCTCGGCGGTGAAGTTGACGCCATCATTGTATGAATAGGGCCGCCGCAGGATTTGCGCGCCGTCGTTACTCGCCCCGGCAGCGAGACGAACATGGGCGCTCTCAGGAATGACCGGGTTCCCGTCCGTGTCGGTTGCATTCAAGTCGAGCGGATCGAACTCGTTTTTCAGGCCCAACGGCGCGCCAGAATATTTGTGCCGGCCAAAGGTCTGTTCCTGAAAATCAACCTTCATGCGGTCCCAATGCTCCAGCGCCATTCGGATTCGGCGAAAGACCACGTAACTCCCGCCCTGCATCCACGCCGGACCCTCCTCGCCGACCCATACGAATTTCTCCATCTTGGCGGGGTCGTCGACCGATGGATTGTTTGTCCCGTCCTTGAAACCCATCAGATTGCGCGGCGTCTGCTTCGGGCCGAAACCGGCGGTGAAGCCGGTCTGGGCCCAGCGCATCTCAGCCGCGCCATAGGCGAGCCGCACCAGTTCGCGAACGGCGTGGAAGGCAACCTGAGGATCATCGGCGCAGGCCTGTATCGATAAATCGCCGCCGGTACGCGTATCGAGCAATTGATCGCCGTTGAAGCGGGGCAGATCGACCAGCGCCGACGGCCGGTGCGCCGCGAGACCGTAGCGGTCCTTTCCGTCCTTGACGAACAATCCGGCGCCGAACCCGAAAGTCACCGTCAGCCGCGCCGCTGGCAAGCCCAGCGCCGCCCCGGTGTCGGGGCCGGGGACCGCGGCGTCCTGCCCGATCGGCTCGGCCGACTGACCGGCGGCCATCCTGGCGGCGGCAGCGGTCCAGCCGCGCAGCAGCCTGATCAGATCGTCGCGCTTGGCCGTCTGAAGATCGAGTGCAGCAACATAGGTGTGACCCTGCGCCGGCGTCGTGATGCCTCCCTGGTGCTTGCCCCAAAACGGCTCGACCGCACCCGTGCCGTCACGCGTCGCATCCCCGGTCGTTTTTGCCTGGACCACGGCCCCGGCGACATCGGCGGCGCCTAGCCCCGCTCCAGCGACCGCAAGCCCCGCCGCAGCCTGGACCAGACCGCGACGGGTAGGGCGCAGCCCCCCCTTGTCGTATGGGGTCACTCCGTCGCCTTCACCAACGTGTTCATGTCGTCTTCGACGTAATAAAAGCTCTTCCCGTCCGGCGTCAGCGCCATGCCGAACAGATCGCCATTGCCTGGCGGGGATTGCGCCTGGTTGATGTCGACCCATTGCGCGTAAAGCTGCTGGCCGCTCCTTGGATCGATTTCGACAACCTGCCCGTTCAGCGCGTTGCACGCCAGCAGATGCTCGTCGGCGGTCAGGATCAAGGTGAGCGGCCGGTGCAACAACCTGCCCTCTGTAACGATGCGGCCGGTACCCGCACTGGCTGTACGTGTTGTCGCGTCGGATACGGCGACGATCCGGTTGCCGACCGCATCCGACACATAGAGCGTGTTGTCCGGGGTGAGCGCCAGCCCAGTCGGTCCGACGAGAAAGGCGTCCCTGTTGGCCTGCTGCCCAAAGCCGTCGGCGACCACCGTCTGGCTGATCACCTGCGGCGGCCGGCCCGGCGGGATAGTCAGTTGCAGCCGCAGAACCGTCGCCTTGTAGATGACCACCGGAGATCCAGTCTTTGGATCGCGGACCTGGAGCCCCGGAACATCAAAACCGGCCATACTAATGAACAAGGTGGCGGTCGACCCGTTGTCGACGGTTGCCATATTGCCCCACGGCCCGTTGATGTTCGGTCCCGTCCACACCGCACCAACTTGACCTTGGTCGTTCAGCGCCAGCAGGCAACCATTGCCCTTGGACCCGGTCGTGCCATCCGCGCTCGGCGTGCTGCCGACAATGATCCAGCCGCTCTTCAGCATCGTCATCGCCGTGGTCAAACCAATACCGCCCGGGCACTGAGGAAGTTTTTGCGGCAGTTTGGCAATGAGGCTAGTCTTCCGCGTCACGGGGTTGTAGTCGATGATCGTCGTGCCGGTGCCCTGCAGATTGCTGATGTCGTTGAAATTGTCGACGAGAACATCACCCTCTTGGATTTTGCCGGCGGAGACTGGGGCGATGATCACGGCATAGGGGTTGAGATCGCCGTTGTTCGTCACCGTGGTGGTCACGGTGATATGCCGATGGATATTCGAGAGCAGGCCGGGCGCATCGGCAGCGTGGGCCGCACCCAGCGCCAGCAAACACGATGCGAGCGCCCCGCCTACGACACTCTTGGTCGTCACCGTGAGTGTCCTCGTCCAACCCGCCCTTTTCCCCACGTTACGCCCGATCTGACCGGTCATGATCCATATTCCTTCCAGTTTCCTCGGCCAGTCCACAGATGCGAATAATTCGCAGTCTTATCATCGAACTCTTCGCTGATGTCAATAAAGCCAGCCCGCGCGCCGTGCATGACAGCCCTGCCGATCAGAAGGTCAGATTGACCCGCAGCCCTATCACCGCCTCGTCCTTGATCTGCTGATTTGGGGCGTTCGGATTGGCCAACCCCCCGCCCGGGTTGAACACATACTGGAAATCCGGTTGCACGATCACCGCTGGCGTCAGCTGGTACTGATAAGTCAGCTCGATCACGGTCTCGCCGTTGCGCACCGGCGTGAACGTCCCGGTGTAAAAGGCGGTCGCCTGGTCGAACGCGGCTTCGGCGCCGCTGACCCGGCCATATTCCATCGCCACGCCCAAGACATCGTCGTCACGATATTCGATCGGCTCGTGAACCACGACCCCGGCATTCATGCTGAAAGCGATCAGGTTGCGGTCGCCCAGTGGCGTCCCCATCGCGCGCAGAAAGACGCTTGCGGTCCTGTCGGCCTCCTCGAGTTCGGTCGAGCGCCAAATCATCTGGTCAATGACGCTGTAAATGCTGTAGTTGCCGCTGTGCGTCGCCGGTATCCCGGTAGTCAACGGGTTGGCCAGCGACAACCCGGTGTTATCAAATTGCAGATCATTAAAGCTTTCGGTGTCGTACCAGAACCCGACCTTGTAGGTCCCCGACAGCGAATTCGATGCCGCGGAATAGACCATCGAACCGAGCGCCGGATAGGAGTATTGTAATTCGCCGATCAGCAGCTGGCCGTTGCGGACCGAAAAACTGGTGCCCGAAGCGTTTTGCTGCTGCGGGTCGAGCGTACTGGGATTGGTCAAGACCGGGCTGCCGTTGAAGACGCCGGCCAAGATGGTCACCGAGTTGTTGGGCCGGGCGCGCAGCCGCACGCCCAAGGTCGACAGCGGATAGGCCGGACCGCCGCCGGGCAGGTCTTCCGATGGCAGCAACGGCCAGCCGAACATCGTGTTGACAAAGACCAGTGCGTTCTGGCTGAGGATAAATTCCTGATCGAGGCTCTGCTGGCCGATCTTCACATCGGCGCGGTCCTCCTCGAGGAATATCTGCTGATACCATAATTCCCACAAGCGGGCGCCGGGGTCGGCCTCGATCCCGCTCGCCGTCTGCAGCGTCGACAGATTGCTGACGCTAAGGTTGCGGCCGTGAATTTGCAGCGCGCTGACCCGGAACGTGCCGCCGTACCAGCCGAAGGCCTGCTGCGTGTCGAGCTGCAGCGCCATCTGCGTCAGCCCGTCATATTCGAAGCCCTGCCGGGTGCCCCCGGTCAGATTGCCGAGCACTTCGCTGGTCTCCGACAGCGCGAGCGAGATGCCGTGTTGCGCGAGCAGCCCGCGCAGGCCGCAAATGTCGCCGAGCAGATAGGCGCTACGCGAGATGCCGGTCCAAAAATCGCACGGCACGAGAGAGGGAGCGCCGGCCGTGGGCAGGAAGGTTTCGGCCCCCGGCACCAGCAGCGGCGGCGGCGCCGCCTCGGCCATCGCTGACCACCCGCCAAGCGACAGCCAAGCGGCGACAAGCCCGAACGCGATCGGCTGGACGCCGTCTCGGGTTCCGGCGGACGCCGGGTTGAACGGCGGATGCCACAGAAGCAAAGTGCAGACCTCTCCTCGGATCGGTGCTCAACGGACTTTCCGGTTCGGCGATTTGGACTTACCGGTGTTCAATTTGACGATGACATGATAATGCGAATGAATTGCGGTTCGCGAATGCGAGTTAGTCGCATCAGCTATGCAAGCTGGATTGACTGGGGATGTCGCCAATTGAGCCAGGTGATAGCGGCTGTGAGGTGGATGGCGGCCAGGATGCTTCTGGCGGTTTTGTCGTTGCAGGTGGGGTCTAGGTGTGGGCCAAGCACTTTGGCAAAACTAGCGATCGTCTCGCGGCCGCGACCTTGACGGGGCGCGGTCGGTTCGCGATATTGGCGACATGAGTGTAAGCGGCCGGAACGTAATCACGACTACCACCACTCCTCGTGGCGGGGTGCCGGGAGGTCGTGTACGCTGATCCAGCGCGAAGACTTTGACCTGATAGACCCCGCCGGACAACGGACGGGGTCTTTTCGTGACCACTGGGCCCCGTCCAAGCGGCAAATCGACGGAGCACAGGAAGATGAGGAACCCGCGAATAAAAGGTGCCGTGCGCTTGGCACGATGGGTTCGTCGTTTGTTTGCAGGCGGTGAAATGGCTGAAAATCCTGACGATGGACGACATCCAGGCCCGTCGGCGCCGATCGTCGTGACCTTGCCTGACGGCAAGCACCGCGAGTTTAGCGGCCCAGTCACCGGCGCCGAACTCGCGGGCGCGATCGGCCCGGGTCTCGCCAAGGCGGCGCTCGCGATCCGGGTCGACGGCCGGCCGCGTGACCTTGCCACCGTGATTGACCGTGACGCCGCGGTCGCAATTATCACCCGCGAAACCCCCGAGGGGCTTGAGATCTTGCGCCATGACGCCGCCCACGTCATGGCCGAGGCGGTCAAGGAGCTTTATCCCGACACCCAGGTCACCTTTGGCCCCGCGACCGAGACCGGCTTTTATTACGATTTCGCTCGCGCCGACCCCTTCACCCCTGAAGACCTTGAGAAGATCGAAGAGCGGATGCGCGCGATCGTCCGCCGCGACGAGAAGATCAGCCGCGAGGTCTGGGAGCGGGGCGCCGCGATCGCTTTCTTCGCCGGCATCGGCGAACGCTACAAGGCCGAATATATCGGCGAGATCCCGCCAGGCGAGGAGATCAGCCTCTATCGCCAGGGCGGGTTTGTCGATCTATGTGTAGGGCCGCATTTGCCTTCGACCGGGCATCTCGGCCAGGCGTTCAAGCTGACCAATGTGGCAGGCGCTTATTGGCGCGGCGACGCTCGCAATGCGCAATTGCAGCGCGTCTACGGCACCGCCTGGGCGAGCCAGAAGGAGCTCGACCAGTACCTGTTCCGAATTGCGGAGGCCGAACGCCGCGACCATCGCCGTCTCGGCCGCGAGCTCGATTTGTTTCATCTGGGCGAGGAGGCGGTCGGCAGCGTCTTTTGGCACCCGAAAGGCTGGACGCTCTATCGCATTATCGAAACCTACATGCGCCGCCGGCTTGAGCAGGCCGGCTATCTCGAAGTACGCACCCCGCAATTGCTCGACCGCAGCTTATGGGAGGCGTCTGGGCATTGGGAAAATTTTCGCGAGAATATGTTCATCGCCGAAAGCCGCGACGAGCGGGTGCTCGCGGTGAAGCCGATGAACTGCCCGGGTCATGTGCTGATCTTCCGCAACCGGCTCCACAGCTATCGCGACTTGCCGCTGCGTCTTGCCGAATTCGGCAGCTGTCATCGCAATGAGCCATCGGGAGCCTTGCACGGCATCATGCGGGTACGCGCCTTCACCCAGGACGACGCGCACATTTTCTGCACCGAAGAGCAAGTCACGCCGGAGGCGGTAGCCTTCTGCGAGCTGTTGCTGTCGATCTACCGGGACTTCGGATTCGAGGACGTAACGGTCAAATTCGCTACGCGGCCGCCGGTACGCGCCGGTGCCGATGATACTTGGGATCTTGCCGAGCAGGACCTGGAGAATGCCGTCAAGGCTGCTGGGCTGGCTTACACGCTGAACCCGGGCGAGGGCGCCTTCTACGGTCCGAAACTCGAATTCGTATTGCGCGACGCATTGGGACGCGACTGGCAATGCGGAACCTTGCAGCTCGATTTCGTGATGCCGGAGCGGCTCGGCGCAAACTATGTCGGCGAAGATGGCGCCCGCCATCGCCCGGTCATGCTGCATCGCGCAATCTTCGGCTCAATGGAGCGCTTTATCGGGATTCTGATCGAGCATTATGCCGGTCGGTTTCCGCTGTGGCTGGCGCCGGTGCAGATCGTCGTCGCCTCGATTACCGAGGAAGCGGCCGATTACGCCGGCGAAGTCGTCCGCGCCTGCTCCTCTGCCGGGCTCAGGGCCGTCCTCGATGCCGGCAACGAAAAGATCTCGTACAAGGTGCGCGAACACAGCCTCGCCAAGGTGCCGATCATGCTCGTCGTGGGGGGGCGTGAGGCTGCGGCGCGAGCAGTGGCATTGCGCCGGCTCGGCGGCAATGCGCAGGAAGCTCTTGCGCTCGACGAAGCCGTCGCTAGATTGAAGCAGGAGGCGGCGGTCCCATCGTTGCCGTAACACACTTTGGCAAAGTCGGTTTCGACGCGCTTCAACCAGATAGAGGAGAATATAGATACCCAGACCACCGATGAACCTCACCCCGACCCGCGAAGGGCCCCGGATCAATGACGAGATCGGCGTCCCGCGCGTGCGCCTGGTCGATGACCGGGGCAATATGGTGGGGGTGGTCGGGCGCAACGAGGCGCTCGCCATGGCCGCGGATGCCGGCTTCGACCTCGTCGAGATAGCGCCCAATGCCGATCCGCCGGTCTGCAAGATGCTGGACTTCGGCAAATATAAATACGAAGAACAGAAGAAAAAAAACGAGGCCCGCAAAAAACAGAAAATCATCGAAGTTAAGGAAATCAAGCTGCGTCCTAGCATCGACGATCACGATTACGACGTAAAGATGCGCAGCATGATCAAATTTCTCGAGGAAGGCGATAAAGTCAAGGTGACGATGCGCTTCCGCGGGCGGGAGCTGGCGCATCAGGAGCTGGGCATGGACGTCCTGATCCGGGTCCGCGACAATCTGCAGGAGATGGCCAAAGTCGAGCAGATGCCGCGCATGGAAGGCCGGCAGATGACGATGGTGATGTCGCCGAAATAGTCATCCTCTCCCCGACTTGCTTTCGCCGGGGGGCATCGCTATAAGGCGCGGCTCGAATGGGCGGCGGCGCGCGGCGCGGTGGCTCGCCTCGTCGTCGCAACGTCGCCACGGATTGTAAAATGCCCAAGCTCAAGACCAAGAGCGGCGCCAAAAAGCGGTTCGGCCGCACCGGCACCGGCAAGATCAAAGTTGCGCACGCCTACAAGCGCCATCGGCTGATCAGCAAGGACACGCAGGCCAAGCGGAAGGCGCGCGGCACGCAAACCCTGGAGAAGGGCGACAGCAAGCTCGTCCTGACCTACATGCCTTATCTGCGGGGCTGAGCCGTGGCGCGCGTCAAACGCGGGGTTACTACCCACGCCCGCCACAAGAAGGTCCTCGAACTCGCCAAGGGTTATCGCGGGCGGGGCAGCACCGCTTATCGCATCGCGATCGAGAAGGTCGAGAAGGCGCTGCGTTATGCCTATCGCGACCGGCGCAACCGCAAGCGCGATTTCCGCGCCCTGTGGATCCAGCGAATCAATGCCGGCGCGCGCGAACACGGGCTGACCTATTCGCAATTCATGCACGGGATCAAGCTCGCCGGGCTGGATCTCGACCGCAAAATCCTGTCCGATATTGCGATCCGCGAGCCCGAGGCGTTCGCCGCGGTGGTCACAACCGCGCGCGCGGCGCTGGCCGCGGAGCCGGCGACGGCGCAAGCGGCTTGAATCCTGCACGAGATATGAAGAGACCGCCGCAACACCCTTCCTCATTATCCCGACGAAAGTTGGGACCCATTTCGGCTATGGGTGCCAGCCTTCGCTGGTATGACAATGAGCGGCGGCGATTTATTGTCGGGAGTCATTGCTAGGCCCTGTGCGAAACAATTGCGAATTGCGAAGGGGCCTGCGAGGCCCCTTTTTAGTTCAAAGATGCTGTCACAGGTAAAGCGAATGGAAGATGCCAGCCAATTGATCAATGCCGCCGCCCAGGACGTCGAAGCGGCGACATCACCGGACGGTCTCGAAGAAGTCCGCATCAAATACCTCGGACGGCGTGGATCGCTGACCCTGGCGATGCGAGAGCTAGGCGGGCTCGATCCGGAAGCGCGGCGCGGCGCCGGCGCGGAGTTGAACGCCGCCAAGGACCAGATCGTGGCCGCACTTACCGAGGCGGCAAGCCGGCTCGGCCGCGCCGCTCTTGAACAGCGGCTCGGCAGCGAGCGCGCCGACGTGACCTTGCCGGTGACTTTCGCCGGAGAGGGCCGCATCCATCCGATCAGCCAGACGATCGACGAGATCGTCGCGATCTTCGGCGAGATGGGTTTTGTCGTCGCCGAGGGGCCGCATATCGAGGAGGATTTCTACAATTTCACCGCGCTCAACATCCCGCCCGAGCATCCGGCGCGCCAGGAGCACGACACCTTCTATCTGCCGGAACGAGCCGACGGCACCCGCCTCGTGCTGCGCACGCACACCTCGCCAGTGCAGATCCGCACGATGCTGGCGCAGCAGCCGCCGATCCGGATCATCGTTCCCGGCCGTACCTTTCGCTGCGACCACGACGCGACGCACTCGCCGATGTTCCATCAGGTCGAGGGGTTGGTCATCGACCGAGCGACCCATATGGGACACCTCAACGGCTGCCTGATCGAATTCTGTCGCGCCTTTTTTGACATCGACGATTTGCCGGTCCGCTTCCGCCCGAGCTACTTCCCGTTCACCGAGCCTTCGGCCGAGGTCGATATCGGCTGCTCGCGCAAGGGCGGACGGCTCGAAATCGGTGCCGGCGGCGACTGGCTCGAAATCCTCGGCAGCGGCATGGTGCACCCGAAAGTGCTGGCGAATTGCGGCATCGACCCCTCCGAGTATCAGGGCTTCGCGTTCGGCATGGGGATCGAGCGGGTGGCGATGCTGAAATACGGCATCCCCGATCTGCGCGCATTTTACGATTCAGATCTGCGGTGGCTGCGCCACTACGGCTTTCTGCCGCTCGACATTCCCTCGCTGGTACGCGGCCCGCTCAGCGGAGGTGCTCCGGCATGAAGACAACCCTCGCCTGGCTCAAGACCCATCTCGACACAGATGCGCCGCCGGCTGCGATCGTCGAGCGTCTGATCATGCTCGGCCATGATGTCGAGGCGGTCGAAAACCGTGCCGCCGGGCTCGAACCCTTCACCGTTGCATCTGTCGTCTCGGCCGAGCGCCATCCAAACGCCGACCGGCTCCGGGTCTGCGTCGTCGACACCGGCAAGGAGCAGGTCCAGGTGGTTTGCGGCGCTCCTAACGCTCGCGCCGGCATCAAGGGCGTCTTTGCCTCTGCCGGCGTAATAATCCCGCGCACTGGCGCGATGCTCAAGGAAAGCGTGATCCGCGGCGTCGCCTCGCGCGGCATGCTTTGCTCGGCCTATGAGCTCGGCCTCGGTGACGACCATGACGGCATTATCGAGGCGCCGCAGGACGCGCCGATCGGCGCGAGATATGCCGATCTGCTCGGTCTCGGCGATGTTGTGATCGACATCAAAGTAACGCCGAACCGCGCCGACTGCCTCGGCGTCCACGGCATTGCGCGCGATCTTGCCGCATCGGGGCTCGGGCGTCTGAAATCGCTCGATACGGCCCCGGTTGCCGGCGATTTCCGCTCGCCGATCGGCGTCCACATCGAAGACCGATCGGCCTGCCCGCTGTTTCTCGGCCGGCACCTCCGCGGTGTTCGCAACGGGCCAAGCCCCGACTGGCTGCGCCGCCGGCTGGAAGCGATCGGACTGCGGCCGATCTCGGCGTTGGTCGACATCACCAATTTTCTGACCTTCGACCTCAACCGGCCGCTGCATGTGTTCGACGCCAGTCGGCTCGACGGCGATCTCGTGGTTCGATTGGCGCGGCCGGGCGAGACTCTGCTCGCGTTGAACGGTCAAGAGTACGCGCTAGACCCCGAGATGACCGTCATCACCGATCGGGTGAGCGTGCGCAGCCTCGGCGGAGTCATCGGTGGCGAGACGACCGGTTGCACCGAATCGACGAAGGAGGTCTTTGTCGAGGCGGCTCTGTTCGATCCGGTGCGCACCGCCGCCACCGGCCGGAAACTCGGCATATCGAGCGACGCGCGCTATCGCTTCGAGCGCGGGCTCGATCCGGCCTTTGTGGGGGACGGGCTCGAAATCGCTACCCGGCTGATGCTCGAATTGTGCGGCGGCGACGCCTCGGCGATCGTCACCGCTGGGGCTGTTCCGGATTGGCGCCGCCGTTACGTGCTGCGCGCGGAGAGGCCAGCGAGCCTCGGCGGTCTCGATGTGGCGCCCGAGGAAAGCGCCACGATCCTGAAGGCACTCGGCTGTACCGTCGAGCGTTTAGCCAGCGGCGATCTGGCGGTAGAGCCGCCCTCCTGGCGCGGCGACATCGAGGGCGAGGCCGATCTCGTCGAGGAGGTTCTTCGGATCAAGGGCTATGACCAAATTCCGGCCGTGCCATTGCCGCGCGAGACGCCATTGCCGCGGCCGGCGCTGATCCCGGCTCGGCGGCGCTCGGAACTGGTGCGGCGCGCCCTTGCCGCTCGAGGTCTGACCGAGGCCGTGGGCTTCTCGTTCATCTCGGCGCGCGAGGCCGAGCTGTTCGGCGGCGCTAAACCCGAGCTCCGGGTCGTCAACCCGATCAGCGCCGATCTCGATGCAATGCGGCCGTCTTTGCTGCCAGGCCTCGCCGCCGCCGCGCGACGCAATGCCGATCGCGGCTTCGCGGATTCCGCGCTGTTCGAATTAGGGCCGTTCTATCGTGACGACACTCCGCAGGGTCAAGGGCTGGCCGCAGCCGGGCTGCGCGCCGGGCGATCTGGCCCCAAGCATTGGCGCGAGCCGGCACGGATGGTCGACCTCTATCAAGTCAAGGCCGACGCGCTGGCCGCTCTTGCCGCAATGGGGACATCGGCTGAGAACGTACAAATCAGCGCCGATCCGCCCGCCTGGTACCACCCCGGCCGGGCTGGAACCTTGCGGCTCGGGTCCAAGGTGCTGGGCGCCTTTGGCGAATTGCACCCGGCGGTGATCGAGGCGGTTGACTCCAAACCGCCGCTTGTCGCATTCGAGGTTTTTCTCGATGCCGTCCCCGAGCCGCGCACGGGGCGCGCCAAGCCACCGCTTCAGCTGCCGGTATTCCAGCCGATCGAGCGCGATTTCGCCTTCATCGTCGACCGCGAAATGCTGGCCGAGACGCTGCTCAGAGCAGCTCGCAGCGTCGATCGTAAGCTGGTAACCGAAATCCGCCTCTTCGATGTGTATGAGGGGGCTGGTCTACCGCAGGGCAAAAAGTCGCTGGCGATCACCGTCGTGCTGCAGCCGCAGGAACGGACCTTGACCGATTCCGAGATCGAGAGTTTTTCGAAACGCCTTGTCGCCCAAGTCGAAAAGGCGACGGGAGGCGTATTGCGGGGCTGAGACAGTGCCTGGCGACGGCAGCGGAATTGCGTTTTCGGGGTCGCTTGACGAGACTGCGCCGAGGCACCTGAAGGAGGGTCCGCCGATGGCGCTGGCAAACGAGCGTGTCGCCTGGTTCAACGGCAAGATCGTGCGCGAGAGCGAGGTGCTGATCCCGTTTCGCGATCAGGGTTTCCTGCGCGGTGACGCGGTCTTCGACATGACCCGCAGTTTCAACGGCGCCGCCTTTCGCCTAGAGGAGCATGTGGCGCGGCTCTACCGCTCGCTCAAATATCTGGACCTCGACCCGGGCCTGACTCCGGCGGAGATGGTCGCAATCAGCGCCGACGTGTTGGCTCGCAACAGACACCTGCTGGGGCCTGGCGAGGATTATTGGCTGGCCCAACGGATCAGCCGCGGCATCAACCCGGTGGCCGGCGACAATTGGGATCACTACGGTCCGAATGTAATTGTCGAATGCGTGCCGTTGCCATTCCGAGAGCGGGCCAAGCATTTCCGCGACGGCATCGAGGTGATCACGCCGTCGTTGCGGCGTACTCCGCCCGATTCTTTGTCGCCGCGCGCCAAGATGCATCAGTATTTGAACCTCGTCCTCGCCGACCGCGAGGTCAGGGCTCAAAACCCCGCCGCTTGGGCGATATTGCTCGACGTCAACGGCAATCTCGCCGAGGGCCAGGGCAGCAACATTTTTCTGGTTCGCGACGGCGGCTTGTTGACGCCGAGGGAGCGCTTTGTACTGCCCGGCGTCAGCCGTCAGGCGGTGATCGACCTCGCCGGCCAGCTAGGCATCCGATGCAACGAACGGGATCTCGATCTCTACGACGCCTACACCGCCGACGAATGCTTTTTGACATCGACGAGCTTGTGCATTTGCGGAGTGCGCAGCATGAACGGCCGCGCTTTCGCCGCTGGCAAGGTGCCGGGGCCGATCACCCGAAAGCTGACCGACGCGTACAAGGAATTGGTCGAGTGCGATTTTGTCGCGCAGTATCTGCAGCGGCTCGAGGGCTGAGCCGGCGTCGCGGGGATCGTTTCGTCGGCCGCTGCATATTCTTTCGTCGAACACGGCTCGGCATTCGAGCCGCATCCGGACGGAGGTCTTTGTGAGAAGGATGCTGCTCGCCGCAGCTTTGGCCGCCACCGCGGCGATCGCCGTACCGGTCTTCGCCCAACAGGGCGAAAATACCGAAACCCAGACAGATCAGTCCGCCCCGGCAACCCCGCAAGCGGGTGGAGACCAAGATTCCGCCAGCCAGTGGACGCGTGGCCGTGGCGGCTGGGGAATGCGCGGATGGCCGATGATGCGGCGCGGCATGTGGCGCAACGCGGCGATGCGCGGCGATCCGCAGCAACGGTGTATCGACCGGCTCGCCTGGCGCGCCGCCCATCGCGCCTATCTCGAAACCGAGCTCGACCTGACTGCCGAGCAACGCCCGCTCTGGGACAAATTACAGAGCATTGCGCAGGCCGAGCAGCAAAAAGAGCGGCAATGGTGCCAGCAACTCAAGCCCAGGGAGCAATCGACCGCGCTCGACCGCATGGATCGTGCGCAACAATTCCTGTCGGCGAGGCTCGATGCCGTACAATCGGCAAAGCCGGCGCTACAGGCGCTCTACCAGGCGCTGACCCCGGAGCAGCGGGCGATCATGGACCACCCGTTCCGTCGGCCGTAAGCCTCGCAGACCGCTGGCCGGGGGCCGTCGCCGGAAGTCTTGTTCGGCGATCTGCAAGCTCGCTAAGGTGGCTGCGAGGCTTCCCCGCCGCCACCAAGGCTTCCAATGCCTTTTGACAACGATACCGCAACCGGCCTGGAGGCGCGGCTGCGCCGCGAGATCCGCGGCGAGGTAATGTTCGACGCGTTCAGCCGCGGGCGCTACAGCACCGATGCGTCGATCTACCAGATCGAGCCCTTAGGCGTGGTTGTGCCGCGAGGCCGAGAGGATGTCGCGGTCGCGATTGCGATAGCCCGCGAAGAGGGCGTGCCGGTGCTGCCGCGGGGGGCCGGCACCTCGCAATGCGGGCAGACGGTGGCGCGCGCGCTTGTCCTCGATTGCAGCAGGCACATGGATCAGGTGATCTCGGTCGACGTCGAAGCGCGCCGCGCACGGGTCCAACCAGGGGTTGTCCTCGACCGGCTCAACCGCTCGCTGCGGCAGCACAAATTGTTCTTCCCGGTCGACCCATCGACGGCGAGCCGAGCGACCCTGGGTGGCATGACCGCCAACAACAGCTGCGGCTCGCGCTCCCTGCGCTACGGCAACATGGTACACAACGTTCGCGGGATCGACGCGCTGCTCGCCGACGGCGCTACTGCCTGGTTTGGCGAGGTCCCGGGCAATTTCGATGACGGAGCAGCCGCGCCCGAGCGGTATCGCGACCTCGTACGCCAGATGCGCGCCTTGCACCGGCGCGAGGCCGACGAGATTGACGCGCGATTTCCAAAGGTCCTGCGGCGGGTCGGTGGCTACAACATTGATTTGATCGAGCCCAGCGGCGATGGGAGCGGCCACAACATGGCACGGCTACTGGTCGGCTCCGAAGGTACCCTCGCTTTCTTCAACGAAATTGAGCTCGATCTGCAGCCTATCCCGGCGCACAGGGTGTTAGGCATTTGCCATTTCCCAAGTTTTTACAGTGCGATGGATGCTACCCGGCGGATCGTTGAGCTGGGTCCCAGCGCGGTCGAATTGGTCGATCGCACGATGATCGAATTATCGCGCGACATCCCGATGTTCCGCGCCGTGGTCGACCGTTTTGTACAGGGCGAGCCGGCGGCTATCCTGCTGACCGAATTTGCGGGCGACGACCCCGCGGAAAATTTGCGGCGGCTGAAGGCCCTCAATGACCTGATAGGCGATCTCGGTTTCCCCGGCGCCGTCGTCGAAGCCACCGACCCGGCTTTTCAGGCAGCGGTGTGGGAGGTGCGCGCGCAAGGCCTCAACATCATGATGTCGATGAAGGGCGACGGCAAACCGATTTCGTTTCTCGAAGATTGCGCGGTGCGCCTCGAAGACCTCGCCGACTACACCGAGCGCCTGACCCGCATCTTCGAAAAGCATGGGACCTACGGCACCTGGTACGCCCACGCCTCGGTCGGCTGCTTGCATGTGCGCCCGGTGCTCAACGTTAAGCAGGAGCTCGAAGTCAGAAAGATGCGGGCGATCGCCGAGGAGGCGTTCGCGATGGTCCGCGAATACAAAGGGTCGCATTCGGGCGAGCATGGCGACGGGTTGGTCCGCTCCGAGTTCCACGAGGCGATGTTCGGCGGGCGCATGGTCCGCGCCTTCGAGGAGGTCAAGGACGCCTTCGACCCGCAAGGCCTGTTCAATCCCGGTAAAATTGTCCGACCGTCCAAAATGGACGACCGCAGTCTGTTCCGCTTCAAGCCGGATTACCGGCCATTGCCGCTCGCCACTGGGCTCGACTGGTCGGAGTGGGGCGGGCTGGCCGGCGCAGTCGAGATGTGCAACAACAACGGCGCCTGCCGTGCGCGCGACGCCGCCGTCATGTGCCCCTCGTTTCGTGCCACCGGCGACGAGCAGCATCTGACCCGCGGCCGCGCCAATACATTGCGTCTGGCCTTGTCGGGCCAGCTCGGACCCGGCGCTCTCGTCACCGAAGACATGCGCGAGACCATGGCGCTGTGCATCTCGTGCAAGGGCTGCAAGCGCGAATGCCCAACCGGCGTCGACATGGCGCGGATGAAGATCGAGTTCCTGCACCACTATCGCCAGCGCCACGGGCTCACGCCACGCGACCGGCTGATCGCCTATCTGCCGCGCTATGCACCTTACGCCGCGCGTCTGGCGCCGCTTCTCAATCTGCGCAACCGGCTCTCGTTTCTGGCGCAGCTGTGCGAACGGTTGTTTGGGCTTGGCGCTACCCGCAAATTGCCGGAGTGGTCCCCCCGCCCCTATCGCGGAGCTTCGCCCGGCAGCGGGCGCGACGTCGTGCTGCTGGCCGACACCTTCAACCGCTATTTCGAGCCTGAGAATGTCCGTGCCGCCGAGCGCGTCCTAAACCGCGCCGGTTATCGTGTCGTCATCCCCGACCCCGCGCGTGGCCGACCACTGTGCTGCGGCCGGACCTTTCTCGCCGCCGGCCTCGTCGACGAGGCGCGGATTGAGGCGCAGCGCATGGTCGAAGCGCTCGCATCGCATGTCGCTGCTGGCACCCCGATCGTCGGCCTCGAACCCTCCTGTCTGCTGACCCTGCGCGACGAGTTTCCGGCCCTACTTCCAGGCCCCGCGACCACGGCGCTTGCGGCCCAGGCTCAGCTCTTCGAGGAATTCGTCGATACCGAGCGCACGGCCGGACGATTTCAGCTAACGCTGAACGCGATGCCGAACGAAACGGTGCTGCTGCACGGCCATTGCCACCAGAAGGCCTTTGGCGCCATCGGCGCCGCCGTCAGGGCATTGCAGCTGATCCCCGATCTGACGGTCGAGACCTTCGATTCGACCTGCTGCGGCATGGCCGGCTCGTTCGGCTACGAGGCCGAGCACCATGAAATGTCGCTTAAGATCGGCGAACTCGGCGTCCTGCCGAAGATCCGCGCCGCACCCCCGGACACCCTGCTCGCCGCCTGCGGCACCAGTTGCCGCCACCAGATCGCCGACGCCACCGGCCGCGAAGCCCGGCACATTGTGCGCCTCCTCGACAAGGTGTCGGCGCCTACTCAATAGGATTTGCCGGCCGGATAGGTCGGGTATTTTGGTACATCCGGGTTCATGTAGTCCCATGGCTGGGCACTTTTGACGAAGATGTCGGCATCCGGTCGGAACCAGCTCGGATCGTCGAAGCTCGCGACGCGGATGCCGACCAGATCCGGCCGGGTCGAGACCTGAACGTAGAGCGGTGCGCCGCAATCGCCGCAAAACACGCGGGCGATCTCATTGCCGGCGTCGGATCGAGCGACGTAGCGCTTGGGCTCGCCCTTAACAATGCGAAAGTATGCAGATGGGACCCGCACTGCGGCGACAAAGGCGCTGCCGCTTTGCCGCTGGCAATCTCGGCAATGGCACTGCAGCGAAAACACCGGTTCTCCGTCGCTTTCGAAGCGAATTGCACCGCACAGGCACCCACCGGTCCTTGGCGAAGCCATAACTCTTCTCCGTTCGGATTTCCCGGATGATCTCTCGCCTTGGCCGACCCGGCAATGACCTTCGCACCCTCGCCGAAAGCCGGTAACATGCCGGAATGTCGTCTTTCTCCAATCTCGATCGCGGCTTGCCGTGAGCGTCAATGGCGCCTTGCCCGAGCGTGCGCGGGCTCTGTTCGATTTCTGGTTCGGGCCGCCCGGAGATCCCGAGCGGCTGCACCACCGCCAGATCTGGTTTCGCAGCACTCCCGAGTTCGACGCGGCGGTACGCCATGGCTTCGCGGCCGACCATGACCAGGCAGTCGCGGGCATGCTCCAGGATTGGGAGGATAGCCCCGAAGGCGCGCTGGCGTTGGTGATGCTGCTCGATCAGGTACCGCGCAACATCTTTCGCAGTACGCCGCGAGCCTTCGTCAGCGATGCCCAGGCATTGGCAACGACCAAACGGGCGCTGGCGCACTGCTTCGACCTGGCGGTGCCGGCTGCCTGGCGGGTGTTCTTTTATCTACCGTTCGAGCATAGCGAGGCTCTTGCCGATCAGCAGCGCGGCATCGCGCTATTGGAGGCATTGCCGCGGGTCCAGGGGCGCCCCGGCAACGGGCGCATGTCGCGTCGTCATCTCGAAATCGTCGAGCGCTTCGGCCGTTTTCCGCACCGCAATGCGATCCTCGGCCGAGAGTTCGACCGCTGCCGAACTCACCTTTCTCGAGGAATGCGATCTGCGCTTCGGCCAGCCCTTCAACGGGATGACGACGAAATAAAGCTCGTCGCGCCAATTCCGGATCGGTAAAGCCGATTTTCCGGCGTCTCAATCACTCCGATACCGGCTCCCCGTTCGCCCCGGGAGAAGGCGCTCGGAGGCCAAGCGCACGCTCTGCCATCCGCCGCGCGATCTCGTTTTCGCCCATGATTACCAGATCGGCGCCGCACCGTTGCAGGTACTCGACTTCCGCATCCGAATGAGCGCGTGCGATGATCTCGATCTTTGGGTTCACCGCTCGCCCTTGCTCGACGATCTGGCCGGCCTCAAACCCGTCTGGAATCGCGACCAGAAGGCAACGCGCTTCGACCAGGTTTGCCGCGTCGATCACCTCCGGCGCGGCAGCGCTTCCTTGGATTACCTCGATACCCCGCGCTCGTAATTTGCTGACCAGCTCATGCTGGTCCTCGACGACCAGGAACGGCACATCCTCACGTTCCAGATCCGCGCCGATGCGACTGCCGACCCGCCCGAATCCGATCAGGACCATATGTTTTTTGAGGTTGGTCGTCGGCAAATCGCTAGGCATTGGTGCGGCTGGTTGCAATTCGCCAACCTTGGCTCGGCGGCGTTCCGACCAGGGGCCGAGACGATCAAGAGCCGCAAAGAACAGCGGATTGAGCAGGATCGAGAAGATCGCAGCGGCGAGGACCAGATCCCGGCCTTGCTCCGGTAACAGTCCCAAGGTTACCCCGAGCCCCACCAGGATGAACGAGAACTCCCCGATCTGCGCCAGGCTGGCGGCGACGGTCAGCGCCGTGGATAACGGATACCGGAACGCGAGCACGATCAGTAATGCTGCCACGGACTTACCAAACAGGATGATCAGCAGTGTTGCGATCAGCAGTCCCGGTTCCCGCACCACGATGGTCGGGTCGAACAGCATCCCGACCGAAACAAAGAAAAGGACCGCGAAGGCATCGCGCAGCGGCAACGATTCTTCGGCCGCCCGGTGGCAGAGTTCGGATTCGGCAAGGACCATGCCGGCGAAGAACGCGCCCAGGGCGAAGGAGACGCCGAACAGCTGGGCCGCGCCATAGGCGACGCCCAGTGCCAGAGACAAAACCGCGAGCCGAAACAACTCGCGCGAGCCAGTATGGGCCACATAATGAAGGATACGGGGGATCACCTGGCGGCCGACCACGAGCATCAGCGCGACAAAAACGGCGACCTTGGCGAAGGTGATCCCGAGCGTCGCCGCGATGTGGCCTGCCTCGGCCGCGCTCGATATCCCTCCGGCTCCGCGGAGGAGGCCCGCGATCGGCGGCAATAGCACCAGGGTCAGCACCATCGCGAGATCCTCGACGATCAGCCAGCCCACGGCGATGCGCCCTTGCTCGGTCTCGACGAGACGACGTTCCTGTAAGGCCCGCAACAGCACCACCGTGCTCGCGACTGAGAGCGCAAGCCCAAACACCAAGCTTGCACCGAACTTCCAGCCAAGGCCCCACCCCAGCCCCATTCCGAGCGCAGTGGCGAAGGCAATCTGAACAAGCGCGCCCGGGATGGCGATGCCCCGGACCGAGAGGAGATCCTTCAAAGAAAAGTGAAGGCCGACGCCAAACATCAAAAGGATGACGCCAATCTCGGCGAGGTCCCCCGCCAGTGCCGGATCGGCGACGAATCCCGGGGTGAACGGGCCGACCAATACGCCGGCGAGAAGGTAGCCCACCAGCGGGGAAACCCGAATCCGATGGGCCATCGCTCCAAGAATGAAGGCGAGGACGAGGCCCCCAACGATCGTAGCGATCAGCGGCGTATGATGCGGCATTAACTATCCCTCGGGGCCGTTCGGCAGCACCGCCGCCTATGCGAGCGTCGCCACCGCTATCTTCTGCTGTGATGTGACGCGACTGAGATTGCTATGATACGCCTACGGTCTGCAGCCGAAGACGAACACGGGAGTTCAGCGATGGCCATTGTCGAGATCAAGGTCGATGCGGTCGAGCCTTTCGCCGAGGGACAGGGTTTCGGGGAAGCCGGCTCCTACCTGCGAATAAAGGGCGTCGCCAAGGGGGAGGTCGATCCGGCGGCGCCGGAGAACAAGGTCATTGTCGATCTCGACAAGGCGCCGAGAAACGCCCGCGGCATGGTCGAGTACGAGACTGATTTTTTCATCCTGCGCCCGGCCGAGCCGCAGCAGGCGAGCGGCGTGCTCGTCTACGACGTGACCAACCGGGGCCGAAAGGTGATCCTCGGCCGGCTCGACGAAGCTGGAGGCAACGCCGATATCAACGATCCCAAATCGGTTCAGGACGTCGGATTGGGATTTACCCTTGGGCGCGGCTACAGCCTCGTCTGGTCGGGCTGGGATTTAGGGGCGCCTCGTGCCAATAACGGGATGACCGCGCGGCTACCGCCGGCCCTCGAAAACGGCGAGCCGATGCTCCGCCGGATCCGCGACGAGTTTCACATCGGCACCCGCGCGCCCGGCAAAGGGGATGTCGTGCGCCTGAACTACCCCGCGGTCTCGACCGACGCGCGCAAAGCACGTCTGACCGTGCGCGACCGAGAAAGCGACAGCCGTACGGAAATTCCGGCGGACGCGTGGGAGTTCGTCGACAATCGGTCGGTCCGGCTGCTGCCGCGCGGAACCAATTTCGCGCCCTACAAAATCTACGACATCTGGTATCAGGCGACGGGCTCGACGGTAATGGGCGTCGGCTTTGCGGCGACCCGCGACCTCGTCGCGTTTCTGCGCTACGAGCCCGCCGATCGTCGCGGGACGCCCAATCCGATGATCGCAGACGGGGCGCAAGGCAGCGGCATCGAGCACACACTCGCTTTCGGGGTGTCGCAGGCGGGTCGTTTTCTGCGCCATTTCCTCGACTTAGGAATGAACGACGATGGGCACGGAAGGCGCGTCTTTGATGGGGTGCTGACCCATGTCGCCGGCGCCGGCAAGGTGTTCGCCAACCATAGTTTCGCGATGCCGGGCCGCACCGCGACCCAGCACGAGGACCGGCTTTACCCCGAGAACTGGTTCCCGTTCGGCAACGCGATGACAAGCGACCCCTTTTCGGGAACCAGGGGCGCGATCTTGAAGGGCCGTCCGACCGATCCGCTGATGATCGAGGTCAACACGGCGACCGAATATTGGCAAAAGGGCGCCTCCTTGGTGCATACCGATCCATCCGGCCGGCACGATGCCGAACTGCCGTTGACGGCGCGGGCTTACATGATCGCCGGGACACAGCATGGCGGCGGCCCGGGAACCGATCCGAGCCCCGGCCCCTGCATTAACCCGCGCAACCCGCACAGCGCCAGCCCGGCGTTGCGGGCATTGCTGGTCGCGCTTGAGGAATGGGTCAAAACCGGGGTAGCACCCCCGCCGAGCCGGGTCCCATCCATAGCGCACGGCACCGCGGTCGCCGCCGAAGCGGTCGCAATGCCAAAAGTGCCGGGCTTTGCCCTCGCGCCAGGCGCCAACCAAATCGCGGCGCCGGTCGATTGGGTCGACCCGCCGGCGAGGCTCGATAATTTCTACGGCACGCGTGTGTGCGCGGTCGACGCCGACGGCAACGAGGTCGCCGGCGTCCGACTGCCGCCGATTGCCGTGCCGCTCGGCACCTACACCGGGTGGAACGTCTACAAGGCTCAGCCCGGCGAGCTTGCCGACCGCGACGGGTCGCTGATCCCATTTGCGCGGACCAAAAGCGCGCGCGAGACGGCGGGCGATCCCCGCCCCTCGCTCGAAGAGCGTTACGGCAGCCGAGAAGCCTACGTCGCCCGGGTCGAAGCTGCAGCCGTCGCGCTCGTCGCCGACCGCCTGCTATTGCCGGCCGACGCCGCCGTCTATGTCAAAGCCGCACGGAAGAGCGATCGGTTCTGACTGGCTTGCGGGGCTGGTCCGGGATTCGTCATTCCAGCGGTTGCAGCTCGCCTAGGATCGTCGGAATTAGCTCCGATACCGTCGGATGGATGTGCATCGCCCGCTGCAAGACCGTGTGGGGCGCCTTGGCGTACATCATGTCGAGGACAGAGTGGATCGCCTCGTCGCCGCCGGGGCCGAGTATCGATGCGCCGAGGATCTCCTTGGTATCGCCGTCGACCAACACTCGCATGAAGCCCTGGGTCTCGCCCTTTTCGACCGCGCGCGCGACCCGCGTCATTGGGCGCTGCCCGGCGAGCACTTGCCGGCCGGTCTTACCCGCCTCCGCTTCGGTCATGCCGGCCCGGCCCAATGGCGGGTCGATATAGAGCGCATAGGCGGTAATGCGGTCGCTCACCCGCCGCGGGTCGCCGTCGAGCAAATTCGCTGCGACGATCTCGTAGTCATTGTAGGCGGTGTGAGTAAAGGCGCCCTTGCCATTGCAATCCCCGAGCGCCCAGATGCCCGGCACATTCGTCCGCAGCTGGTCGTCGACGACGATATAGCCGCGCCCGTCGCACTCGACCCCGGCCCGGTCGAGGCCGAGATCGTCGGTGTTGGGGCGGCGGCCGACCGCCAGCAGCAGGTGCGAGCCGACGACTTCGGGCGCGCCCTCCTGGCAAGCGACATTCGCCGCAATGTCGCCGCCCTTCCTGGCGAGGCTGATGCACTCGGCGTTCAACCGGATTGTGACGCCTTCGCGCTCGACGATCTCCTGAACCGCCCTTGATACGTCATCGTCTTCGCGCGAGATCAGCCGCGGCGCCATTTCGACGATCGTGACCTCGCTGCCGAACCGGCGGTACATCTGTGCGAATTCGAGACCAACGTAGCTGCCGCCGATGATGACTAGATGCCGTGGCAGGAAATCGAGGTCCATCATTGTCGAATTAGTCAGATAATCGACTTTATCGAGACCGGGCATGGCCGGCAGAGACGCTCGCCCGCCGACATTGATAAAGATCCGCTCGGCGCGTAGCCGCTCGTCTCCGACAACGACCTCGCGCGACGAGATAAAGCGCGCATGGTCCCGGTACAAGGTACAGTTCGCCGCCTCCATCAGCGCAGCGGTCAGGCCCAGTCGCGATTGCGCCACAACCGCGTCCTTGCGGGCTTTGACCCATTTCATGTCTACGCTGATCTCGCCGGCGATCGCGACACCGTACTGGGAGGCGCGGCGGGCGAGATGCGCGGCATAGGCGCTCGCCACTAGGGTTTTGGTCGGGGTGCAGCCGGTATTGACGCAGGTGCCGCCAACGGCCTTGCGCTCGACCACCGCGACCTTCATTCCGGTGCTCGCGAGGCGCAGCGCCAAAGACGGCCCCGCTTGGCCGGCGCCGACCACAATCGCGTCGAAGTCGGGCATCGGCGCGGTCTTCCTCGGCTAATTCAGCGGCCGGCCATGGCGGGCGATGAATTCGGGAAAGGCTTCCTCGGCGCGGGCGCCTCTGACGACGTGGGTCGTGTAGTCGCGTTCCTCGGTCCATTGCTGCTCGAGGTTCTGCCCCTTCTGCTTCAGCAGCAGCGCCTTGACGCCGATCACCGCGGCGCGGTTGTTGCCGGCGATCATGCGGGCGAGTTCCATGGTCTTTGCCCGCAGCTGGTCGCGCGGCACCAGATGGTTCAGCAGGCCGATGCGATAAGCCTCCTCGGCCTCGACCACCCGCGCCGTGAACAGCAATTCCTTGGCGATCGGCCAGCCGACCTGGTTGGGCAGGGTCCAGGTGCTGTTGATCCGGCCATAGGCGGCGGCCAGAAAACGGAAGCGGGTGTCCTCGCAGCCGACCCGCATGTCGAGCGAGGAGGCCAGCACCGCGGCACCGCCATAGGCGAGGCCGTTCAACATTCCGATCGTCGGCTTGGCGCTGGCGGCGATCTCATAGCTGCCGCGGCCGCGGCGCGCATCCAGTTCCTCCTGCGAGAAACGGCGGTCGTCCTCGCGCTGCTCGTGAATGTCGCCGCCGGCAGAGAAGGCGCGGCTCCCGGCGCCGGTGATGACGATGCAGCCGATCGCGTCGTCGGCGTCGAGCTGTTTGACCGCGTCGCGCAGCTCGCTCGACAGCTTGCGGTTCATCGCATTGAGCTTGTCGGGGCGGTTGAGGGTGACGATGCCGACGCCGTCTTCGGTATCGACCAGGATATGCTCGTAACTCATCGTTTCCTCCAATCGACTAAATCCGGACCACGACCTTGCCGACATGCTTATCGGCTTCGAGATAGGCCTGCGCCGCGGCGATCTCGCTCAGCGCAAAGGAGCAATCGACGATCGGCCGCAGGCTGCCGTTGCTCAGCGCCGGCATCAGATCGGCGACAAAACGCTTTGTCGATTCCGCCCGCTGTGCCGGCTTGCGCAGTCGGTTGCTGACCCCGTAGAGATGCAGGCGCCGCGATGCCAGGCGATCGAGATCGAGCTCGCCCTTCAACACGCCGCTCATCCGCCCGATAGTGACGAACCGCCCGCCGACGGCGAGCGCATCGAGACACGGCGCGAAAACGTCGCCGCCGATATTGTCAACGATCATGTCGACGCCGTCCTCACCGATCGCTCGCGCAATCGCGGCGCCGAACCCGTCGCTGCCGGTGACGACGCCGTCGTCGAGCCCGTACCCTTTGAGCTTTTCGAGCTTCTCGGCGGAGCGCGAGGTGCCGATCGCCTTGGCGCCGATCAGCTTGGCCAACAACAAGTGCTGCGACACCCGACACCAGATGACGGCCGCGGTGACCAGCACGGTCTCGCCGGCGCGCAACTGTGCGCTCGCATAAAGCGCGTCGTGAACCACGACAAAGACGATCGGCACACATGCCGCCTGCTCCCATGACAGGCTTTCGGGAGCCGGCATTGCCTCGCGCGCGTCGATCAACGCATATTCGGCAAAGCCGCCGGCGCACCGTCCCATCACCCGGTCGCCGGGCTTGAAGCCGCGTGACCCCGGCCCCGACCGCGACGACTTCGCCCGCAGCGTCGCCGCCACCCGGCCGCTCGGCAGGCGCGGATTTGCCCGGCTCTTGGCGCAAATTGCGGATCGCCCGCATCTCCGCCCGGTTCAGCGACGAAGCGTGAACCCGGGCGAGAATATGCCCATGCGAGACGACCGGCCTCTGCACGTCGCGGATGTCCCAAACGCCCCCCGCGGCCCCTGGCACCATGATTGCCGCCTGCATGGCATCTCCCCTGAAAATTCCGTCCTGCGCGCTGATGTGGCGGCCCCGCTAACCATACGCTATAGGCTCTGACGCGAGACGAACAGAGGCGAATGAATCAAGCTGTGTCCGACCACTCAGTGCCTCTTGCGCGCCCTGCCTGCCACGTCCACGATAACCCGCGTTAGTTCAATGCACCGGCCGCCAATCTGGCGGTGGAGAGGAGTGCGCCGCATGGAATTCGGCATGTTTCACCAGTTTCCGTCGCTGCCTGGCCGCAGTGACGCCGAGACGTTCGCCGAGGCATTCGAGCAAATCGATGCCGCCGAACAATTGGGCCTCGATGTGATGTGGCTGGCCGAGCTCCATTTCGACCCACAGCGCTCGGTATTATCGGCGCCGCTCAGCATCGCGAGCGCCATCGCCGCCCGCACCCGGCGGATCAAGATCGGCATCGCGGTTCAGGTCCTGCCGCTGTGCCACCCGTTGCGGATCGCCGAGGAAGCCGCCACGGTCGACCAGATCAGCCACGGTCGGCTAATTTTTGGCGTCGGCCGCAGCGGCCTGCCACGCACCTATGAAGACTACGGCGTGTCCTACGCGGAGAGCCGCGACCGGTTCGCCGAAGTACTCGACATCGTTGAGCAAGCGTGGTCGCAGCCCGCCGTCCGCTACGAGGGCAGGTATTACAGCTTCAAAAATATTGTGGTCACGCCGAAGCCGTTTCAGCAGCCGCTGCCGCCGATCCGCATCGCCGCCGCCAGCCCCGATACGTATCCCGCGGTCGGCGAGCGGGGTCTGCCCATTTTTATCAACGCCCGTCATGGCTCGTTTTCCGAATTTGCCCCGGCGATCCGCGAGTATCGCGAGGCCTATAAGGCCGCCGGCCACCCGGGCCGCGGTCAGGTATACCTGCGGGTGCCCGTCTATCTCGCCGAGACCGAGGGCCGGGCGCGCGAAGAGCCGCGTGAAAGCCTGATGCATTTCTACCGTGAGCAGACCGAACGGCTCCGGGACTCGATGTCACGCGGCGGCACGCGGGCGATCGAAGGGCGGGCGGAGCGCCTCGAACGCCTCGAAAAGCTGACCTATGACGAAGCGTTGGCGGGCCAGGTGCTGATCGGCACGCCGCAATCGGTGGGCGAGCGGCTGCGAATGCTGCAGGACGAGCTCGGCATTGACGGCATCCTGGCCGAGCTGAATACCGGCGGCCTGATCCCGCACGCCCAGGTCATGACTGCGTTGCGCCTACTTTGCGAAGAGGTCATGCCACGGTTTCATTAGCGGCTGCCTCCGCGTCAACGCCATGCCCGCCGCTCGATGCATATTCTGCAGGATCGCGGCCGGTGCAGCTCCGTGCCATAAGATCTATAGCGACGACGCGACCCTCGCCTTTATGGACATCAGCCCGGCCAATGAGGGGCATTGCCTGGTCATTCCAAAAGCGCATTTCGGCACGGTCTTCGAGATGCCGCCCGAGGCTTTTGCCGCGGTTGCGTCAACGGTCGTGAAGGTAGCGAGCGCCGTCAACGACGAGCTGCGGCCCGGCGGGCTTAGCGTGCTGCAAGCCAATGGCGCCCTTGCCGGACAGACCGTGCCGCATGTTCACGTCCATGTCCTGCCGCGGCAAGCGGACGACAATCTCTTGATCAATTGGGACCGGGAAAGCTCGGACAAAAAGGCCGCAGACCCTGCTCGGATCGCAGTGATCGCCGAGCGACTGCGCTCACGCCTTCGCGGATGACGCTGCCGAGGCGGCGATCGCCACCGGCTCGTCAAGAACCCCGCAAGGCTGGTGCGGGCGGTCGGAATCGAACCGACACTCTGTCACCAGAACTGGATTTTGAGTCCAGCGCGTCTACCAGTTCCGCCACGCCCGCGAGCCGGATCGCGACTATAGTGGCGGCGGGCGGGCGGTCAACGGCCGCGCGTACCCGGAGGCGAGCCTCAGGAGGTGACAATGACCAAGCGGATCAATCGGGCGATCGAGCTGTTGGCCGAAGGTCAGGCGATCTACTACGTCGGTGGTCACAGCGGGCATGTGCTGACCCGCGCGCAAGGCCGCGAGGACGCTGGCACCTGGGCCGATTACATCAATGTCGGGATGGAGCACGGCTCGTTCGACATGGCCGGCCTCGCCGAATATATGCAGGGGCTGGCTGAAGGCGGCCCGACCCGCTCCGGGCATCGCACCCCGACTGTCATCGTCGAGGCCCCGGTGAACGGCACCGACGCCGCCAATGTCCGCTTCAATGCCTGGCAGTTCCGCCAGATCCTCGGCCGTGGCGTGCACGGGATCCTGATGTGCCAAGCCGAATCCGCCGACGCCGCCCGCGCCTTTGTCGAATCCTGCCGCTATCCCCACCATTCTGCGGGGGTCGATCCCGCCCTCCCCTCGCCGCTCGAACGCATGCACGGCGCGGTTCGTGAGACGAAGAATGCCCTCGGCATCGGCACACGCGGGCGCGGCTCTGAAGCAACGGCAGCCCCGATCTGGGGGATCTCGGCCGAGGAATATCTCGAACGCTGCGACCCCTGGCCGCTCGATCCGCAGGGCGAATTGCTGCTCGGGGTCAAGCTCGAATCGCCCGAGGGCATCGCCAATTGCGAGGCCATCCTCGCCGTGCCGGGGCTTGGCTTTGCGGAATTGGGGCCAGGCGATCTCGGCCTGTCGCTAGGCTATGTCGCGGTCCCGCGCGAGCCCTATCCGGCCGAAATGCGCGAAGCGCGGCAGCGCGTCTTCGCCGCCTGCCGGAAGAACGGGGTTGCTTTTCTCGAAACCTGCTCGCCCGAGAACATCGCCGCAAAGCTCGATGAGGGGGTGCGGGTCATCGCCGGCCACCGCGAGGAGACCGCCACCATCGGCCGCGCCCATCAGCGCCGCGCGATGCCGGCTTAACCACGGACGACGCCGGCCGCGAAGGCTGTCGGGCTCGCACGCCGTGCAGGCGCCGGGTTAGACTGTGCCATCGAACCGACAGCCGGGAGGATCACGATGGAATACGGCCTGTTCACGATGCCCTCGCACCCGCCGGAACGCGGCCTTTACGACGGGCATCGCTGGGATCTCGACACTCTGCGCTGGGCCGACGAGCTGGGCTTTTCCGAGGCGTGGATCGGCGAGCACCACACCGCGCCGTGGGAGCCGCATCCCGCACCCGACCTGCTGATCGCCCAGGCGCTGATGCAGACCAAGAACATCCGCCTCGCCCCCGGCGGCTTTCTGTTGCCCTACCACCACCCGGCCGAACTCGCCAATCGCGTCGCGATGCTCGACCACATGGCGCAGGGCCGGCTCAATTTCGGCGTCGCCGCCAGCGGACTGCCGAGCGACTGGGCGATGTTCAATGTCGACGGCAATGCCGGCCAGCACCGCGAGATGACGCGCGAGGCGCTCGACATCATCCTCAGGCTGTGGACCGAGGAAGAGCCGTTCGACTATCCCGGCAAATACTGGAAGGTCAGCAAGACCGATCTGATGCTGCGCACCCTGCGGCCGCACATCAAACCGCTGCAAAAGCCTTATCCGCCGATCGGCGTCGCCGGCGTCAGCAAAGGCTCGGACACCTTGAAGCTCGCCGGCGAGCGCGGCTTTCTGCCGATGAGCCTGAACCTCAACCCGACCTATGTCGCCAGCCACTGGGAATCGGTCGAAGAGGGCGCGCGCCGCACCGGGCGCACGCCGCAGCCGCGCCGCATTGGCGGCTGGTGCGCGAGATCTTTGTCGCCGACACCGATGCCGAAGCTTGGCGGCTCTCGGTCGAGGGCATGATGGGCCGGATGATGCGCGAATATTTCCTGCCGCTGTTGACCGATGTCGGCGTCATCCAGTTCCTCAAGCACGATCCCGACGTCGCCGGACAGCGACATCACCCCGGAATATTGCGGTCGACACAATTGGCTGATCGGGTCGCCCGCGACCGTGGTCGAAAAGATCGAGCGGATGTATGACGAGGTCGGCGGGTTCGGCTCGCTGCTGCTGTTCTGCTTCGACTACAGCGGAAATCCCGAAGCTTGGCACGAGTCGATGCGGCTGCTCGCGCATGAAGTGATACCCAAGGTCGCGCACCTATTACCAACCTGACCGCGTTGCCAGTCAGCCTCAGAACATCCCCTCGGAGGCGTCTTCTTAAGCCCGCGATCGGACGCCGCCGCCAGAACACAGAGGCGGGAGCAGCTCAGGCGGCGCGTCTGCGCTGTGGCAAGGGAACGGGAGTCGCGGCGCGGAACGGATGTTCGGCGGCGACCGGCACCTTGCGGCCGATCAGGCGCTCGATGTCCTTCAGATAGGCGCGCTCCTCGGTATCGCACAGCGAGATCGCTGCGCCCGTGGCGCCGGCGCGCGCGGTGCGGCCGATGCGGTGAACATAGGTCTCGGGGACGTTCGGCAATTCGTAGTTCACCACATGGCTGATCGCGTCGATGTCGATGCCGCGCGCGGCGATGTCCGTCGCGACCAGCACCCGGACCGCGCCGGCGCGGAAATCTTCGAGCGCTCGCTGACGGGCGCCCTGAGACTTGTTGCCGTGGATCGCCTCGGCGCCGAACCCGGCGCGGACGAGCTGCTCGGCGAGCCGGTTGGCGGTGTGCTTGGTCCGGGTGAAGACCAGCACGCGGGCGAGCGCCGGGTCGCGCAGGATCTGCGCACAGCAATGCCCGCTTGTCGGCGCGCTCGACGAACATGACGAGCTGCTCGGTCCGTTCGACGGTCGATGCCGCCGGCGTCACCTCGACCCGTACCGGGGCGTCGAGGATCGCGGCCGCGAGCCGGGCGATGTCGGGCGGCATCGTCGCCGAGAACAGCAAGGTCTGGCGCCGGCTGGGCAGCATCGCGACGATCTTTCTGACGTCGTGGATGAAGCCCATGTCGAGCATGCGGTCGGCCTCGTCGAGCACGAATGTTTCGACCCGATCGAGCCTGACATGGCCTTGCCCGATCAGGTCGAGCAGCCGCCCCGGCGTCGCCACCAGGATATCGACGCCGCGCGCCATCGCGGCGACCTGCGGCTCCTGGCCGACGCCGCCGAAGATCACCGTCGCGCGCAGCCCGAGATGGCGCCCGTAAGCGCGAAAGCTGTCGCGAATCTGCAGCGCCAGCTCGCGCGTCGGGGTCAGCACCAGGCAGCGCGCCGTCTTGCGCGCGAGCGCCGGGGCGCAGTCGGCCGTCGGCAGCGAGGCGCTGCAAGATCGGCAGCGCAAAGGCGGCGGTCTTGCCGGTGCCGGTCTGGGCGATCCCCAGCAGGTCGCGGCCGGCGAGAAGATGTGGGATCGCCTGCGCCTGGATCGGGGTCGGCGCGGCATAGCCTTCCTCGGCTAAGCGCCCGCCGAATCGGTTCGATCAGCCCAAGGTCTTGAAATTTGATCACGTATTTTAATTCTTTCTTGTTCGAACGGCCGGTCCAAATTGGCTGCGCATCCAGAACTGTGCGGATGCGGCGCACCGGCGATGTCGGGAGATGATGGATGGTTTTTCGCGGGCAGCTTTCGCTTGTTCTGCGGCGGTTCAAGTCTACCGCCCGGATTGGCTGCTGCCGCAGTTCTGCTCCGCGAAGTCGAGCATGATGCTCTGGATAAGGCAAATGCGCCGCCCCCATCGTCAAAGTCAAGCTGCGCTCTCGATCGACCGGCCGTATGCGCCGGCGTTGTTGCGCGCTCTGCCGGGGATGAGGCAAGCTGCCGCAGCCTAAGGACGGGGATGCCTCCAAGCCACCCCATATGCGCAAGGCAGACCGAGCAAGAAGAACGATGACGGCCGGGCCAAGCCCGACTATAAGGCCGCGCCGATGCTTGGCGCCAACTTGCCACTGCGCCGACACCGGGCGGACGGCAGCGACAAGGATAAGGCCGGATCGGGCATCGCCCCGTTCGGCAGGAGGAGCCTAGTGCAGCCGACCGATATCAGCGTCCCCGACTATTTTCACAAAGTCGTCGATTGCCAATGGGCGTGCCCGGCCCATACCCCGGTGCCGGAATACATCCGGATGATCGCGGACCGGCGCTACACCGACGCGTACATGGTCAATTGGTACTCGAACGTCTTTCCCGGCATTCTCGGGCGCACCTGCGACCGCCCGTGCGAACCCGCCTGCCGGCGCGGCCGGGTCGAAGACGACGAGCAGCCGGTGGCGATCTGCCGGCTGAAGCGCGTCGCCGCCGACAACAAGGGCGACATCACCCCCTATCTGCCGGCGATTCCCGCGCGAGAAAAACGGCAAGCGCATCGCCCTGGTCGGCGCCGGCCCGGCCTCGTTGACCGTCGCCCGCGACCTCCTGCCGCTCGGCTATCATTGCGTCATGTTCGACGGCGACGCCAAGGGCGGCGGCATGATGCGCATCGCAGATCCCGCGCTTCCGCCTGCCCGAACGGGTCACTGACGAAGAGGTCGATCTGATCCTCGACATGGGCGTCGAGGCGCGTTTCGGCGAACCCGTCCGCAGCCTGAAGGCATTGCTCGCCGAGGATTGGGATGCGGTCTTCGTCGGCTGCGGCGCGCCGCGCGGGCGCGATCTCGACATCCCCGGCCGCCAGGAGGCTGCGGCCAACATCCATATCGGCATCGACTGGCTGTCGAGCGTCTCGTTCGGTCATATCGACAAGATCGGCCGCCGCGTCATCGTGCTCGGCGGCGGCAACACGGCGATGGATTGCTGCCGCTCGTCGCGCCGGCTCGGCGGCGAAGAGGTCACCGTCGTCGTGCGCAGCGGCTTTGACGAGATGAAGGCCTCGCCTTGGGAAAAAGAGGACGCGACGCATGAAGGCATCCCGATCCTCAACTGGCTGGTGCCGAAAGGAGTTCACCCACGAGCGCGGCCGACCTGACCGGGGTTCTGTTCGAAAAGGTCAAGGCCGAGTACGACGCCCGCGGCCGCCGCAACCTGGTCCCGACCGGCGAGCCCGACGTCCATATCGCGTGCGACGACGTGCTGATCGCGGTCGGCCAGGAGAACGCGTTTCCGTGGATCGAGCGCGACATCGGCATCGAATTCGACCGCTGGGACATGCCCAAGGTCGACCCGAAGACGATGCAATCGACCTTGCCCGAGCGTGTTCTTTGGCGGCGACGCCGCCTTTGGTCCGAAAAACATCATCTGGGCGGTCGCGCACGGCCACGACGCCGCGATCTCGATCGACAAATTGTGCCACGGCGAGGATGTCGGCGACCGGCCGCCGCCGGGCGTGACCTTGGTCAGCCAGAAGATGGGCATCCACGAGTGGAGCTACGACAACGACATCTCGAACGATGTGCGCTACCGGGTGCCGCTCCGGGACACCGCGGTGGCGCTCGCCGACATCCGGGTCGAGGTCGAGCTCGGCTACGACGAAAAGCTCGGCTATCTCGAAGCCGAGCGCTGCCTGAATTGCGACGTGCAGACCGTGTTCACCGGGCAGCTGTGCATCGAATGCGACGCCTGCGTCGACATCTGCCCGATGGATTGCATCACCTTCACCGACGATGGCAGCGAAGACGAGCTGCGCGGGCGGCTGATGGCCCCGGCCCTCAACCTCGAACAGGACCTCTATATCGGCGATTCGGCTGAAGACCGGGCGGATCATGGTCAAGGACGAGGATGTCTGCCTGCATTGCGGGCTGTGCGCCGAGCGCTGCCCGACCGGGCGCCTGGGACATGCGCAAATTCCTGCTCGACATGACCCAGGCCGGACCCGCATGCCGCAGCCGCTGACCTAATATCAAAGTCATTCAACGCGAAGATGCGCGGACATGAGCACTGCGCCGATGGCACGCGACAAGACTAGTATGGCCCGAGCGCCCGCGGCGGCGACCTCGAACGTCCTGTGCGCTAAAGACGTCTCTTCACAGGATTGAACGTGGCATCAGGATCGAGCTCGACACCGCGATCCAAAGCGTCAACGACTTCGTCGTCAAATTCGCCAACGTCAACGGATCGGGCTCGGCCAGCGCCAACGCGCTGTTCGCCAAGTCGATCCTGCGCATGGGAATCCCGGCGAGCTCGCGCAACATCTTCCCCTCGAACATCCAGGGCCTGCCGACCTGGTTCGAGGTGCGGATCAGCGACAAGGGCCATCTCGGCCGCCGCGGCGGCGTCGACATGATGGTGGCGATGAACCCGCAGACCTGGGACGAGGACATCGCCGAGATCGAGCCCGGCGGCTATCTGTTCTACGACGCGACCAAGCCGCTTGCCGCCGTCGAAATTCCGCGACGACATCACCGTCATCGGCGCGCCGCTGACCGCGATCTCCAACCGCGAATACAACGACGCGCGGCAGCGCCAGCTGTTCAAGAACATCATCTATCTGGGCGCGCTTGTCGGCGCTGCTGGACATGGATGTGGCGGCGATCGAAAAGCTGATCGGCGAGCAGTTCCGCGGCAAGGATACCCTGATCCGGCCCAATCTGCGCGCGCTCAATTTCGGCCGCGACTGGGCGTTGGCCGAGCACGAATGCCCGATCGGGCTGCATCTGGAGCGCACCGACAAGGTCGGCGACCGCATCTTCATCAACGGCAACGACGCCGCCGCACTGGGCTGCGTCTATGGCGGGGCGACGGTCGCCGCGTGGTATCCGATCACCCCCTCCTCCTCGCTCGCCGAGGCTTTCGCCAACCATTGCCGGCGCTACCGCACCGATCCCGAGACCAAGAAAAAGCGCTACGCGATCATCCAGGCCGAGGACGAGCTCGCCTCGATCGGCATGGTCGTCGGCGCCGCCTGGAACGGCGCGCGCGCCTTCACCGCGACCTCGGGCCCCGGCATCTCGCTGATGCAGGAATTCATCGGCCTCGCCTATTTCGCCGAGATCCCGGCGGTGATCTTCGACGTCCAGCGCGGCAGCCCGTCGACCGGCATGCCGACCCGCACCCAGCAGGCCGACATCCTGTCCTGCGCCCATGCCTCGCACGGCGACACCAAGCACGTGCTGCTGTTCCCCGAGGACCCGCACGAAGCCTTCGCCTTTGCCGCCGAGGCGTTCGATCTCGCCGACCGGCTGCAGACCCCGGTCTTCGTCATGCTCGACCTCGACATCGGCATGAACGACTGGCTGGTCGAGCCGCTCGCCTGGGACGAGAACCGGCGCTTTCGACCGCGGCAAGGTCATGACCGCCGAACAGCTCGAAGCGGGCGTCGAGTTCGGCCGCTATCTCGATGTCGACGGCGACGGCATCCCCTATCGCACCCTTCCCGGCACCCATCCGACGCGCGGCGCCTTTTTCACCCGCGGCACCACCAAGGACCGCTATGCGCGCTACTCCGAGGAGGGGCCGGACTACGTCGACAACATGCAGCGCCTGCTGCACAAATTCGAGACCGCCAAGCGCCTGGTGCCGCCCCCGGTCAAGCGCGCGGCGCGCGAGGCCGACCCGCTACGGCGCGATCTATTTCGGCTCGACCGCGCCCGCCATGATCGAGGCGCTCGAAGCGCTCGAGGAGCGCGGCATCCATCTCGACACTCTGCGCGTGCGCGCCTATCCGTTCCATGACGACGTGCTCGATTTCGTCGCCGCCCACGACCGCGTCTTCCTCGTCGAGCAGAACCGCGACGCCCAGCTGCGCAGCCTGTTGATCAACGACGGCGATATCGACCCGGCCCGTCTGGTGCCGATCCTGCACTATGACGGCACGCCGATCACCGCCCGCTTCATCGTCAAGGCGATCGGCGACATGCTCGACGTCGTCACCCTCGCCCCGTTGCGCAAGGCGCTGCCGTGACCTCTCTCTTCCTCGTCATTCCCGTGCACGGGTATCCTCTCTTGCTCGCCCGAGGTCCGCATGACCTACATCGCCAAGCCCCGCCTGCATCACCCGAAGCTGCCGACCAACGCGCTCGGCTTTACCCATCGCGATTACGAAGGCGCGGTCTCGACCTTGTGCGCCGGCTGCGGCCATGATTTCGATCAGCGCCGCGATCATCCAGGCCTGCTTCGAGCTCAGCCTGCCGCCGCACCGCATCGCCAAGCTCTCCGGCATCGGCTGCTCGTCGAAGACGCCGACCTATTTTCTCGGCAAGTCGCACGGCTTCAACAGCGTGCACGGGCGCATGCCCTCGGTGTTGACCGGCGCCAACCTCGCCAATCGCGATCTGATCTATCTCGGCATCTCGGGCGACGGCGATTCGGCCTCGATCGGGCTCGGCCAGTTCGCCCATTGCATCCGCCGCGCCGTCAACATGGTCTATATCGTCGAGAACAACGGCGTCTACGGCCTGACCAAAGGGCAATTCTCGGCGACCGCCGACAAGGGCTCGAAGGCGCGGCGCGGCGCCGTCAACACCGATTCGCCGATCGATCTGGTGCGCTCTGGCGTTGCAGCTCGGCGCCTCGTTCGTCGGCGCGCAGCTTTTCCGGCGACAAGGCGCAGCTGGTGCCGCTGATCAAGGCGGCGATCGAGCACCGGGGCGCCGCCTTCATCGACGTGATCTCGCCCTGCGTCGCGTTCAACAACAACCCCGAATCGACCAAGAGCTTCGATTATGTCCGCGCCCATAACGAGGCGGTCAACCGGCTGGACTTGATCCTCGAGCGCGACGAGATCACCGCCGATTACGCGCCGGGCACGGTCGAGACCGTGGTCCAGCACGACGGCTCGATCCTGCGGTTGCGCAAGCTCGCCGTCGACTACGATCCCTATGACCGGATCTCGGCCTTGACCTATCTGCAGCAGCAGCACGCCGCCGGCGAGGTCGTGACCGGCCTGCTGTTCGTCGAGCCAGACTCCGGCGACATGCACGAATTCCTCGACACCGTCGACGCGCCGCTAAACGGCCTCGGCGAAGCCGAGCTGTGCCCCGGCCCCGCCGCCCTCGCCCAGTTCAACGCCGCCCATCGCTAGCCGATTACGTCCGCGTAGCGTTCGTGGCCAGCCGATAGGCGATTGGCGGCTCGTCGCCCTCGCCGTAAAGCCTGCTGCATCGACGCCGCCTCGGGGAGGGGCGGCCCCTGCACGGCTGTCAGCGCGAGGCTGTCGCGTCGAACACGATCTGATCGTACTGCCAGAGCTGCTCGAAAAACCTGCGGGCATGCTCCTCGCCGCCTGATTTGCGCGGCCCCGCAAGATCTCGATCGATAGAGCGGTTGCCGTCGATCGCGGCGAAGACTCGCTCCTGCGCCTCATCGATGGGGAGGGCGAAGTCGGGGTAGGTATGTGCTCGATTGATCAGGACCGCCACGGAACCGGGGGGCACCCGCTCCCGAATGCACAGGGTCCACGGCAGACGCAGAGGAACATAGCCCCGCCAGGCATCACCATCGAACGAGATCGGCTGGCTCTCGCCGACGCGATCGTCGCGATAGGCAATGAAGTTGTGCTTGACATGGTCCCGCGCAACAGCTCGACCGCGGCATGCTGCAATCGCGGGGGAAGCGAGACGAGACGCGCGGCGTGCGGCGTGCTCGCCATTGCCCCGCATTGCGGGAGATAGGGAGCCTGTTCGAACCAACGCCCGAACGACAGGCCGCAGCCGCTCGAGCCATGCGTAGAGCTGCGGCACGGTGTAGGCGCGGTCCTGAGGGTGAAGCAGTGTGTCGGCAAGCGCGTCCGGATGGGTGAAATCCTTCGCCCGCCTCGCCACGCCGGCGATCGGATGGTCGGAAGACAGCGCCCCGATCGTCGCTGCCGAGGTCGCGCAGCTCCTCCTGCCGTGGCGCCGACGCCGAGCAGGCGGCAGTATTCCTGCATCATGTAGATGCCGGCGCGCCCATAAGCCGCATAGACCATGAGGTGCATCGCGCCGCTGGGCGAAAGGACACTGCGCAGTGCGCGAAGGCCGGTATCCGGGTCGGGCAGGTGATGCAGCACGCCGGTACAGACGATCTGATCGAATTTCCGGCCGAGCTCCCCGACCTGCTCGATCGCCAGCCGATGAAGATCGAGGTTTCGCAAGCCGTATTTTCGCTGAAGATCCCGCGTGTAGCGCAGGCTGGTTTCGCTGATGTCGATTGCCGTCACCTGCGCATCAGGCTCGCGCAGAGCATAGATGGCAGCCTGGGAAGTTCCGCAGCCGGCGACGAGGATCTCTCGATTTCGCCCGCGGCTTCTCCGTTGGCCACAGCAGCAGCGACAACGCCCGACGCCGATCCGGGTTGCGATAGAGATCGCGGTGCCGATCGAGGTTGCCGATCGGCGCCGGATAGGGGTGGCTCTCGTAAAAAGCGCGCACCTTGTCCGCCGGATTGGTGGGCGCTGGTGTTCTCGTCTCCTCCCGAGCCATGTGCGTCTATCCGTCTCTTGCGCGGGCCTTCCTCCATTGGCCCGAGCCGGCCACGCGGGCGGCTGCCCGAGAACCGACCGACCGCCCTCTAATCCGACCCGGCCGGGTTAGTGGTGAGGTGTCTCCTGCATCCTGCGGAGCACGTCGTCGAGGTTGAAGCTGGCGGCCTTCTGGCGCTGCGGATACTCCCTAAATGTCTGCAGGAATTCCCCGATGTAGGCCTGCGCCGGCACCAGCAGATAGACGTGATCGACATGCCAATCGTAGTAGGTGATCGACGTGATGTCCGCCCGCTCGAATGGGTCCGTGCGGAGATTGAACATCTTCGGCACGCGCAGGGTGACGAACGGCTCGGACCAGACCCGCATCGTGCCGGGCTCCCGCTGTTCCGCGAACACGATCTTCCAATTGTCGTAGCGCATTGCCACGACCTGCTGGTCGTCGTTGCAGTAGATGAACGAGACCCGCGGGCTCTTCTCCGCTTCACCGGTCAAATATGGCACAGATTATAGCCGTCGAGGTGGACCTTGTAGGTCATGTCGCCGATCGTGTAGCCCTTCAACAGCTTGTCGGTGACCTCCGGATCGCCGGCCATGGCCAGAAACGTCGGCAGCCAGTCGTGATGGCGACGATCTCGTTCGACACGCTGCCCGGCTTGATCTTGCCGGGCCAGCGGACCACGCACGGCACCCGATAGGCACCCTCCCAGTTGGTGTTCTTCTCGTTGCGGAACGGCGTCATCGCCCCGTCGGGCCATGAAAACATATTTGGACCGTTATCGGTGCTGTACATGACAAAGGTGTTGTCGGCGATGCCGGCATCGTCGAGCGCCTTGAGCACGGCGCCGACGTTCTTGTCGTGATCGATCATCACGTCGTGGTATTCGCTCTGCCAGCGGCCCGACTGGCCCCGGCTCTCCGGCTTCACATGCGTGCGGAAATGCATGTGCGTGAAGTTCACCCACAGGAAGAAGGGCTTGCCGGCCTGCGCCTGCCGCTTGATGTAATCCTCGGCCCGGCCGGCGATGTCGTCGTCGATCGTTTCCATCCGCTTCTTGGTCAGCGGGCCGGTGTCGTGGATGGTCTGCTTGCCCACCCTGCCGAAGCGCGGGTCGACCGTCGCGTCGTCGGCGTCGGTGGCCTTGCACTCCAAGACGCCGCGCGGACCGAACCTCTCGCGAAAGTGAGGAAAATCCGTCTCCGTTCGGGTAATCGGGCAGCTCCGGCTCTTCCTCCGCGTTCAGGTGGTACAAATTGCCGTAGAACTCGTCGAAGCCGTGCACGGTCGGCAGATATTCGTTGCGGTCGCCGAGGTGGTTCTTGCCGATCTGCGCGGTGGCATAGCCCAACGGCTTGAGCAGCTCGGCGATCGTCGGGTCTTCCTTGTGCAGACCAACGGTGGCGGCCGGCAGGCCGACCTTGGTCAACCCGGTGCGCAACCCGTGCTGACCGGTGATGAACGACGATCGCCCGGCCGTGCAGCTCTGCTCGGCGTAGCAGTCGGTGAAACGCATGCCCTCCTGGGCGATGCGGTCGATGTTGGGCGTGCGGTAGCCCATCAACCCGTCGCTGTAGCAACTCAAATTGGTCATGCCGATATCATCGCCCCAGATGACGACGATGTTCGGCTTGGCTGCTGCTCTGGATCTAGCCATCTCGATCTCCTTTCGTTGGTCGGGTGGTGTCGAAAGTGCTCATTGGTCTCGGTTGCTCGGCCGTGCGGCTAGGTGAGGCGGAACAACACGGCAAAGAAGGCGAACAGGCCGATGAAGATGAGGAGGATGGCGACCGCAATGACCGGCGATTGCATTCCCTCCTTTGTCACTCCGGCGATCGGCGCGAACGATCCGCCCCACAGATAACGAATCGTCCACCAGTACTGCCAAAGCGAGATGACAAGCGCCAGGATGCCGCACGAAATCAGCGCCAGCCCCAGATATTCCGGCGCGGTTGGAAGATAGGCGGCGCGGGCTCCGGGGATCTGTTGCAAGTGGTTGAAGTACTGGACGATCGCGAAGCCGAAGCCGATCAGCGCCACGGCGGTGCGCTGCCATGACATCATCGTGCGTTCGAGGGCGAGGCGGGTGCGGATCCAGGCGAAATGACTGTCCGCCGTTGCCCTTACTTCGAACCTGCTCGCGTTTGGGGCGGCGCGTGAATTTGCCATGCCGATGCCCTTTTGCCGACGGTTCATGTCTGCGCCCTCACGAGATCCGGTTTGGAGAGGCGCGCCCCAGCCACCGGCGCGCGATGCGCGTGGCCGGCCCGCGGATGATCACATACGGGACAAACGCGAACAGCAAAGCGACAATGACCGCCTCGGCCGGATAGAACCGCTTCAGCACGATGACCTGGTAGATCGCGTCCATCACGAGGCCCAGAAGGATGATCCTGGCGGTTGCGTTCAATGCCTCGTTCAGCCGCTCGGTGCGCTCGCGGGGGTTGCACAGCATCGTCCGAAAATAGGGCGAGCGGCCGTTCCGCGCGTCCTTGAGCCCATCGCGGATCGCGACGATCGCCGCCATCAGCGGCTGCAGGATGAAGCGGAACCTCATCGGCGCGTCCGCCGCTCGATGAGCTGGTGCCAGATGCGCTCGAAGGTCGCGATCGGTAGCGCCGTGCCATACGACGCCGACGACGATCAGCACGAGCGATGAACGCAACGACCAGTTTGGCCAGGAGGCCCAGTTTCTGTGGCTCGGCATCGGGCATTGCACGCCTCGCTTCCGCCCGATTCAAGTCTCGCACGACGCAGCGAAAGCCGCTATGGCTCTCATGCCGCTGTCGATCATTTGCGAGTGGCTCGCCGCCCAGCGGCTGGCTCGACAGTTTCCGGACATTGGCGGGGCGTCGAGCACATAAAATTTGCCGCCCAGATCGCCAAAGAACCAGACACCCCGGCCGTCGCGGTAGCTTCGGAGAGGGTGCGGGCGAGGCGGTGCAACCTAGACGGCGGCGGTTCTCTTGGCTACTCCGCGGCGGCCGCGGTGGGATGGGTCAGCTGGAGCGCTTGCTGGGCGATGGCGGCGCTCGCGGGGGCGTTCGCCTTCGCCGGCGAGTTGGACGGTCGGGAAGGCGAATTTGATGCCGTTGGCGTCGAAAGCTTTTTTGATCCTGAAAAGAGCTTGTCGCCGGATCGACGAAATTCTCGCCGGGCAACGTCATCATCTTCATCCGGATCTGGACCGCGTAATCGCCGAACGCGTCGACCCCCTGCATCTTCAGCGGCTCGAGGATCACCGGCTTGAATTCGGGCTCCTCGGCCAGATCCAGCCCGATCTGCTTGATCAGTTTTCGGGCGAGGTCGATATCGCTGTCATAGGTGATGCCAACCGTGAGTTTGTCGATGACCCAGTCGCGGCTCATGTTCTGAACGGCGCCCAACAGGCTAAAGGGAACGGTATAGACCGGGCCGCGTTGGTGCCGGAGCCGGACCGAGCGGATGCTAAAGCCTTCGACCGTGCCCTTGTAATTGCCGCTCTGGATGTATTCGCCGATCCGGAAGGCATCGTCGAGCAGATAGAACATCCCGGCGATGATGTCGCGGACAAAGGTCTGCGCACCAAAGCCGATCGCGACGCCAAGGACGCTGAGAGCGGCGATCAGCGGGCCGATCTCAACGCCCATTGCCGCTAGCGCCATCAGTGCGGCGGCGGCAACGACGACGACGAACAGGATATTGCGGAAAATCGGCAACAAGGTGCGCAGCCGCGCCCGCCGTCGCGCATCGGGGGTATTCGGCAGACCGAGATCCGCAGTCTCGGCGAGCTTGATGTCGATCGCGGCTTTTGCGACATGCCAGATGAAATCGGCGATCAAGGCAATGGCAACGGCGCTCAGAGCACCGTGCGCGATGCGGGTCACCGTCGTCTCCCGCCCCGCCAGGCTCTCCAGATCGATCCCCCAGCCCCAGGCGAGCAGCGCCAGCGCACCAATGATCAACGCCGCCCGCAGCCCGCGCTCGAGAAAGACCGCGGTGAGGGTCGGCACGCCGGCAATTTCGGTCGTACCAGGCGGTCGCAGGAGATGCTCGACCGCCCGCCGGGTCAATCGGTCGGCGATAGGCCAGACCATAACGACGGCGAGCAGCCAGAACGCAGGCATCATTCCGGCGACGCGGAGCCCCCATAGCAACACCAAGCCTACAGTCAGTAGTGCGTTTACCTTGACGCGGCTCAAATGGCGGGTTTCGCGCACGCGTTCGGGTTCCGCATCGGCGCTTTCGGGCGGCCGGCGCCAGATGGCTTCGAGCAGAATTGCCAGCGTGCCGAGCCCGAACCCATAACCAACGATGTCGCGCGCCGGCCGCCGAAATTCCGAGCTCGCCGAGCACGCCCTTCGTCACCAAGGCCAGCACCACCCAGCCGACGATGAGCTTCAACCGCACATACCAGTACCGCGCCGCCGCCGCTTCCATCGGGCAGACGCGGAACCGGTCATTAGCCGGCGCCAGCAGAAAGCGACCGAGAACGGCGGCAACGCGGACCGCCAAAAAAACGAGCAGATAACCTAAAACAATCTGGCGCAGCAGCCCCGGCCAGTGGAATACGAGGAAGGCGCCGATGCTGCCCACGGCATAAGCCACAACCAAACCCAAGGCGAAGGCTGCCCGCTCGGCGACGAGGCGGACACGGTCACCGACAGTCTCCACCGGATGCTCGTCGAGATGCCGCCTCATCCGCCGTGTCGCGCGGCTAAACAGCGCTTGGGCGCCAAAGCCGAGACCCACGAAAGCCGCGAGCAAGGTCAGGATGCGCGCCGGCCTCTTGCCCCCCAACCGGTCCTGGAAGACATCTGCGGCATGCGCGAATTCCGCCGGCATGCCCGGCACCGCGTCGATCAACTCGGTGAGGTGCACGCGAACCGCGTCGACGCGGGCGGACATCATATCCTCAGGGGAATCATCTTTGGGCTTGGCCGGAGTCGGAGCAGCAGCCTTGGTCGCGTGCTGTTCCCTTAGCCAGGCCTGCACCTTGGCATCAGCCAGCAGGCTCAGGAGCGCATCGATTTCCGCGGGACTCGCCGTCTCGGCAGAGGTCTTTGTCGATTTGGTGGCTGTTGCGTGAGCGGCGTAGGCGGCCGGCAAGATCACGGCGCCGATCAACAGCGCCGCGAGCCCGAAGATAGCGGCGCGCAGGGCAAGCCCGATGGCGGTTCTTCCTCTAATCGGCCGGCGCCCCGCGCGCGACCTTGCGACCGACGATCCAGTCCTTGTAGGTGTTGCCCGGCATCGGCCCTTTGGCATGGGCATCGAGCGCCTCCTGGTCGCGCCACTTCTCGACCAATAAGACATGCTTGTCGTCATCTTTCGGCAACATCAAATCGAATTGCAGGCAGCCGTCATCGCGGCGGGAGCGCTGCGCATGCCCGCGCATCAGCTCGAGGAACTGACTGCGGTGCTCCGGTTTCACCTCGAAATCGACAACGATCATGACCTGACTCATCGGCGTTCCCTTTCTGCACGATTTTGCGGCATCATTGCGCCATCTACCGCGCCGAGGCAAGCGCGCGTTCCGAGACCTGCGGGAGATCCATCATGGCTTACGACGCACTGCGCACGATTATGCCGATCGCCGGCTGGCCCGAGGAGCGGGCTCGCGAGGTCGAGATCACCGGCGGCGCCGACCCGGTATTGCCGACCCCGTTCCGCATCGGCGCCGCTGGCGCCGCGGCGCTCGCCGCGACCGGGCTCGCCGCCGCCGATCTGTGGGAGTTGCGCGGCGGCCGGCGCCAGGAGGTCTCGGTCGATCTGCGCCAGGCGGTCGCCTCGCTGCGCAGCGGGCATTACCTGCAGGTCAATGGCGCTGCGGTCTCGACCGAGCGCAACCCGGTGATGGGCGTCTATCCGGCAAAGAACGGCCGCTGGAGCTACATCCACGCCAATTTCCCGAACCACCGCGCCGCCGCGATGAGCGTGCTCGGCGTGCCGGAAGAACGCGAGGCGGTGCGGCAGGCCGTGGCCAAATGGGACGCGCTCGAACTCGAAGAGGCGATCCTCGCCGCCAAGGGCGCCGGCGGCATGGTGCGCAGCATGGCCGAATGGGCGAAGCACCCGCAGGCTGCGGCGATCGCCTCGCTGCCGCTGATGGAAATCCTCAAGATCGGCGACAGCCCGCCCGAACCGCTGCCCGAGGCCGAGCGGCCGCTGTCGGGCATTCGCGTGCTCGACCTGACCCGGGTGCTGGCCGGGCCGACCTCGGCGCGCACCTTGGCCGAGCATGGCGCCGACGTGATGAAGATCACCGCGCCGCATCTGCCGAATATCGGCTACCAGGAATACGACACCGGCCACGGCAAATTGCAGGCTCATCTCGATCTGCGCCAGCCGCAGGATGTCGAGACCCTGCGGGGCCTGGTGCGCGAAGCCGACGTGTTCACCCAGGGCTACCGGCCGGGCACGCTCGGCAACCGCGGCCTGTCGCCCGAGGAGCTGTCGCAGCTGCGGCCGGGCCTCGTCTATGTGTCGATGTGCGCGTTCAGCCATGTCGGGCCCTGGGCCTCGCGCCGCGGCTTCGACACCGTGGTGCAGACCGTCAGCGGGATCACGACGCGCCAGGGCGAGCTGTTCCCCGGCGCCAACCCCGGCCCGCAATTCTATCCGGTATCGGCTATCGACTACTTGACCGGCTATCTGATGGCGTTCGGCGCGATGGTGGCGTTGGCGCGGCGGGCGCGCGAAGGCGGCAGCTGGCTGGTGCGCATCTCCTTGGCGCAGACCGGGCGCTGGCTCGTCGATCGCGGCGAGGTGCCGGAAGCTGCGCTCAAAGACGTCGACAAGGAGCTCTATCCCGCCGAGATCGCGCGCTGGTCGATCGAGAGCGACACGCCGGTCGGACGGCTGCGCCATCTCGGCCCGACCGTGCGCCTGTCCGAGACCGCGCCCTATTGGGCGCGCCCCTCGGCCCCGCTCGGCCACCACCAGCCGGTCTGGCCCGCCCGCGCCGTCTGAGGGTGCTGCGCCATCGCCCGCGTCGGATGCCAGCAAGCGGAGCGAGGCGGGTCGGCGTAATCGGCGCCGGCATGGTCGGGGTATGCGCGGCGAGCTGGCTGCAGCGCGACGGCCACAGCGTCTTTATCGTCGAGGCCGGCGAGCCGGGTCACGGCGCCTCCTTTGGCAATGCCGGCGCGTTCAACGCCTCCTCGGTGACGCCGGTGTCGATGCCGGGGGTGATGTGGAACGTGCCGCGCTGGCTGTTCGACCCGCTCGGGCCGTTGTCGTTGCGCTGGTCCTATCTGCCGACGATCGCCCCGTGGCTCGTCCGCTTCATCCGCGCCGGCACCCCCGAAAAAGTCCACGCCCAGGCGCGCGCCTTGCGTCCGTTGGTCGGCGCGACCCTCGAAGCGCTGACGCCGCTGGTGCGCGACGCCGGCGCCGAGGACCTCGTCCACCGGCTCGGCCATCTTTACGTCTACCGCTCGGCGCAAAGCCTGGAAAAGGACCGGCTCGCCTGGGAATTGCGCCGCGAGAACGGGGTCGAGATCGACGAATTCGACGCCGATGAGCTGCGCCAGCTCGAACCCACTCTGTCGCGCGATTACGTGCGCGGCATCCTGGTGCGCGAGAACGGCCATACCTCGAACCCGCTGGGGCTGGTCCAGCGCCTGCTCGACCATTTCCTGCGCTCGGGCGGCGAACTCGAACAGGCGCGGGCACTGGGCTTCCGCCTCGACGGCAGCCGGCTTGCCGCGATCCGGACCGACCGCGGCGAGCTTGCGGCCGATGCCGCGATCGTCTGCGCCGGCGCCTGGTCAAAGCCGCTCGCCGCGGCGCTCGGCGACCGTATCCCGCTCGAAACCGAGCGGGGCTATCACCTGATGATCCGCGACCCCGAAATCATGCCGCGCATCCCGACCGCCGACGCCGACGGCAAGTTCGTCGCCACGCCGATGGATACCGGGCTGCGCTTTGCCGGCACCGTCGAACTCGCCGGCCTTGCCGCTCCGCCCGATTGGCGGCGCGCCCGTATCCTGCTCGAACAAGGCCGCAAGATGCTGCCGGGCCTCGCCGCCGACCATTCCGAAGAGCGGATCTCGGTGTGGATGGGCCACCGGCCGAGCCTGCCCAATTCACTGCCGGCGCTTGGGCCGTCGCGGGCGACGCCGGATGTGATCTACGCCTTCGGCCACGGCCATGTCGGCATGACCTCGGCGCCGATGACCGGCAAAGTCGTCGCCGATCTGGTCGCCGGCCGCCCGCCATCGATCGACATCGCGCCATTCACTCCGGCCGGTTCGCGTGAGCTTTCACGGCGATCGCAACAAGGTCGGTCCCCTTCAATATGGCCGGCCGTCCTTGTGGACGAAGAGCCGGGCGCCGTCCGGCGCCAAGGCGCGGCCGATGTCGTCATCGGGGTAGATCACCGTGTCGCCAGGGTTGCGATCGCCGATCTCCAGATAAACCACATCGTGCGATCGTGCGGTTCAACAGATGGTGCCCGTCGCCCGATCCGGCCTTAAAGCCGGCGCACATGCCGGGGCGCAGTTGGGTCTCGCCGGCGTTGGTCACCAGAACGGGCTCGCCTTCGAGGATATAGATGAATTCGTCTTCGCGCGCGTGCGTGTGGCGCAGCGCCGACATGCCGCCCGGCGGCAACCGCGTCAGGTTGACCCCGAAATTCGTCAGCCCGAACAAATCGCCGAGCGGCCGCCGCACTCGCCCCGCCACCCGCGTTGCGAACGGCTCGGGATAGCCGCGGCCCGGCCGCGCCGTCGGCGCCGCCGCCGCCTCGATCGCCAGCCGGATTGGTCTCGTTCGCCATCGTCCCCTCCTTGCGCGCGTTGCTTCCGGTCCGAGCCGTGATTGTCCGGCCCCATGGCAGAGCATTAAGGTAGCTCGCGCGTGCCTTTTAAGGAAATATCGATGAGCCGGGCGATCACGATCCGCTTTGCCACGCCCGAAGACGCCGGCCTGGTGCTGCGGCTGATCCGGGCGCTCGCCGCTCTATGAAAAGGCGCCCGAGGCCGTGGTCGCGACCGAAGCCGACCTTGTTCGCCACGGCTTTGGACCGGACCGCCAGTTCGAGGCGATCCTCGCCTTTGTCGACGACGAGCCCGCGGGCCTGGCGTTGTTCCATCCGCGATTTTCGACCTGGCTCGGCCGGCCGGGGATGTATCTCGAAGACCTCTACGTCGCGCGAAGAGGCGCGCGGGCACGGCGTCGGCCGCCGGCTGATGGCCCGGCTCGCCGCGATCGCGGTCGAGCGCGGCTGGGGCCGGATCGATTTTCAGGTGCTCGACTGGAACCCGGCGCGCAATTTCTACCACCGGCTCGGAATGCGAACATCTCGGCGAATGGCTGCGCTACGGCGCCGACGGCGATGCGCTGCGCCGCCTCGCCGCGGAAGACGTCGCTGATTTAGAGCCATAAGTCGTCGCTGCGAGGCGCAGCGACGAAGCAATTCGGGTCCGGCGGGGCGCAAACCGCGGCGAGATTGCTTCGCTGCGCTCGTAATGACATCGTCCTGATGGCGCAACAAGCGGGAGGATCTGTGATGTTGGAAGTGTGGAGCTGGCCGACGCCGAACGGCCACAAAGTGCATATCGCGCTCGAAGAGCTGGGCCTGCAGTACAAGGTGATCCCGGTCAATATCGGCGCCGGCGACCAGTTCAAGCCCGAATTTCTGAAGATCACCCCCAACCACCGCATCCCGGCGATCGTCGATCCCGATGGCCCGGGCGGCAAGCCATTCACCTTGTTCGAATCGGCCGCGATCCTGATCTATCTGTCGGAAAAGAACGGCGGCAAGCTGATCCCGAAAGACCCGATCGGCCGCTACAAATGCCTCGAATGGATGATGTTCCAGATGGGCGGCGTCGGCCCGATGTTCGGCCAGTGGAACCATTTCGGCGCCTACGCGCCGGAGAAAATCCCGTACGCGATCGAGCGCTACACCAACGAGGTCAAGCGGCTGACCCGGGTGCTGAACCACCGGCTGGAGGAGTCGCCCTGGCTCGCCGGCGACGAGTACAGCATGGCCGACATCATCACCTTTCCGTGGATCCGCACCGCCACCGAGCCATCTTCTCGCTTCGCGGAGCGGGGCTATATCGACCTCGGCGAATATCCGGCGGTGAGGCGCTGGCATGACGAAATCGCGGCGCGGCCGGCGGTGCGGCGCGGTTTGGCGGTGCTGGCCGACGCCCAGCGTCCAGGCGCAATTACCGATACGGAGCGCGAAAACACGTTCGGCGAGACCCAATTCGCGGTGCGCTGACCAGCGCAGCGCGAGCAGGCGCCGGTCGAGCCTGGCTGCGCGCTGTCGGCTATTCGAACAGCGACAAGTCGATCGCGTCGCCCATCTTGGTGTAGCCGAGATCGCTCGGGTGCAGACCATCGCCGCAATCGTCGCTCGGCCGCATCTGGGTCGAATGTTCGGGGTCGCGCAACGCCTGATCGAAATCGGCGACCCCGTCGAAGGCGCCGCCGTCGCGGATCCAGCGATTGACCGCGGCGCGGACCTCTTCGCGGTGCGGGTTCCAGGCATCGGCCATATAGGTCTCGTTGCCGAACGGCGTCAGCGTGGCGCCGAGGATCTTTATCGCGGCGCTGTGGGCGCGCACCGCCATCTGCTTCAGTCCGGCGATCATCTGCGGCGCGGTGGGCTCCTCTTCCGGCTTCTTCCACCGATTGCGCAGATCGTTGGTGCCGAGCATGACGATGACGTGGGTGACCCCCGGCTGGGACAGCACATCGCGGTCAAAGCGACGCAGTCCGCTGTCGCCGCGGATGTCGAACAGGATACGATTGCCGCCGAGCCCCTGGTTCATCACCGCCATCGGCCGGCCGCGTGGACGCGCCATCAGGCGGCGGGCGAGCTGGTCGGGCCAGCGACAAAACGCGTCCATTGTCGAGATATTGCCGTCGGTCAGCGAATTGCCGAGCGTGACGATGCCGCCGGTGTCAGCGCTGGCCAGCACGTCGACGCCGCAGACAAAGAACCAGTCGCTGGTCAGGCTGGCGATCGGCATCACCTGCGCCGCGGTGAAATCGCCCGGCGGCGAGACATAGTTGGTCTGCCGCGCATAGCGCCCGGTGATCTGGAAATCGTTCAGAACCTCGCCGGGCAGATAGAGGCTAACCGCGAGATCGGCGAGCGGCGGCAAGTCGAGCGCGACCGGATCGCTGAACGCCACCGCGCCCGCGGCGATTGTCGCCGTGTCGGCGCCGCCGAAGCTCAGCTTGCGATCAGAGCCGGCGACGATCGCCGCCCCCTTCTCGCGCAGCGCGATATGCACGCCACCGAGATCCAGCGGACGCCGGCCATAGGCATTCGAGATCCGCACCCGCACCTGATGGCCGCCGAGGCTGGCGCGCATGGTCATGCGCAAGGTCTGGTTGTTGAAAGCGCCGGTTTCCGCCGGCGCCGGCGCCGTCGTCCAAGTGCCGACCCATTTCTGATTGTCAGGCATCGCCTCATCCTCCCTAGCGCGCGACCGAGCCGGCATTGTTGAGCGAACCCGTTCACACGTCAAATCTCCGACCGCGATAACGATGACCTTCCGCGCGAAACCCTGCCCCCGCCGGCCGGTAAGTCTCCGCTTACTACCCTCTCTTCCTGCATGCCGGCCCCTCCCCCGCCCTCCTTGCGGAAAGACGGTAAGAGTGAGGCTCGCGGTAGCGTCGGCGGCGGTCCCGCGCTAAGTTCGGCGCCATGCAACACATCCGGATCCGCGGCGCGCGCGAGCACAATCTGAAGAACGTCGATGTCGATTTGCCGCGTGACAGCCTGGTGGTGATGACCGGCCTGTCGGGTTCCGGCAAGTCCTCGCTCGCCTTCGACACGATCTATGCCGAGGGCCAGCGTCGCTATGTCGAGAGCCTGTCGGCTTATGCCCGCCAATTTCTCGAATTGATGCAGAAGCCCGAGGTCGAATTGATCGAGGGATTGTCGCCGGCGATCTCGATCGAGCAGAAGACGACCTCGCGCAACCCGCGCTCGACGGTCGCCACGGTGACCGAGATTTACGACTACATGCGTCTGTTATGGGCGCGGGTCGGCATCCCCTATTCGCCGGCGACCGGATTGCCGATCGTCAGCCAGACCGTGTCGCAGATGGTCGACCGCGTTCTGGCCATGCCGGAGGGGACAAGGCTCTACCTGCTGGCTCCGATCGCGCGCGGGCGCAAGGGCGAGTACCGCAAAGAGTTCATCGACTTGAAAAAGCGCGGCTTTCAGCGGGTCAAGATCGACGGCAAGATGGTCGAACTCGACGAGGTCCGGCCGCTCAACAAGAACCTCAAGCACGACATCGCGGTGGTGGTCGACCGCATCGTCGTCTCGCCCGATCTCGGCAACCGCCTTGCCGATTTGTTTGAGACGGCGCTCGACCTCGCTGATGGGATCGCGATCAGCGAAAACGCCGATTCGGGCGAGGAGACGATCTTTTCGGCGAAATTCGCCTGTCCGGTCTCGGGCTTCACGATCCCCGAGATCGAGCCGCGGCTGTTCTCGTTCAACAACCCGTTCGGCGCCTGTCCGGCCTGCGACGGGCTCGGCACCAAGCTCTATTTCGATCCCGGCCTCATCGTCGATGATGAGCGCCGCAGCCTTGCCGAGGGTGCGGTCAGCCCATGGTCGCATTCGTCGTCGCAATATTACACGCAGACGCTCGAGAGCATCGCCCGGCACTTCCGGCAGAGCATGCACACGCCGTGGCACGACCTGCCGGACAAGATGCGGCGAACCATACTCCAGGGCTCCGACGGCGAGCCGATCAAGATGACCTACGACGATGGGCTCCGGAAATACTCGACCGACCGGCCATTTGAGGGCGTCTTGCCGAATATGGAGCGACGCTTTCGCGAGACCGACAGCGCCTGGGTCAAGGAAGAACTCGGCCGCTACCAGAGCGCCCGAACCTGCGAGATTTGTCACGGCGACCGGCTCAAGCCCGAGGCATTGGCGGTCAAGATCGGCAGCCGCAACATCAGCGAAGTCGCGCGCCTGTCGATCGCCGAAGCGTTGCAATGGTTTTCCGGCATCGACGCGCAGCTGACCCCGAGCCAAAGCGAGATTGCCGAGCGCATCCTCAAGGAGATCAACGAGCGTCTCGGCTTTTTGCAGAATGTCGGCCTTGAATATCTGACCCTGTCGCGCGCCTCAGGCACGTTGTCGGGCGGCGAGAGCCAGCGCATCCGGCTCGCCTCGCAGATCGGTTCGGGGCTGACAGGCGTGCTGTATGTGCTCGACGAGCCGTCGATCGGGCTGCACCAACGCGACAACGCGCGCCTGTTGGCGACATTGAGGCGGCTGCGCGACCTCGGCAACACGGTCATCGTTGTCGAACACGACGAGGAGGCGATTTGCACCGCCGACTGGGTCGTCGACATGGGGCCGGGCGCCGGAGTTCACGGCGGCCATGTCGTCGCCGAGGGCACGCCTGACGACATCATGACCAGCCCCAACAGCATCACCGGCCAGTACTTGACCGGCATGCGCCAGATATCGATGCCGATGGTCCGGCGCGCCGGCCATCCGGGGCAAATCTTGCGCGTCGTCGGCGCCACCGGCAATAATCTGAAGGACATTACCGCGGAGATCCCGCTCGGCACCTTCTGCGTCGTTACCGGCGTCTCTGGCGGAGGCAAATCGACCCTGATCATCGAAACTTTGTACAAAGCGCTCGCCAAAAGGCTTAACAACGCGCGCGAGCAGCCGGCGCCGCACGGTGGGCTCGAAGGCGTCGAATTCCTCGACAAGATCGTCGATATCGACCAGTCGCCGATCGGCCGCACCCCGCGCTCGAACCCGGCGACCTATACCGGCTGCTTTACCCCGATCCGCGACTGGTTCGCTGGACTGCCCGAAGCCAAATCGCGCGGCTATTTGCCCGGCCGCTTCTCGTTCAACGTCAAGGGCGGACGCTGCGAGGCCTGCCAGGGCGACGGCGTCATCAAGATCGAGATGCACTTCCTGCCCGACGTCTATGTCCAGTGCGATGTGTGCAAGGGCCGGCGCTACAACCGCGAGACCCTGGAGGTGCTGTTTCGCGGCAAGAGCATCGCCGATGTGCTCGACATGACCGTCGACGAGGGCGTGGATTTCTTCCGCGCGGTGCCGGCGATCCGCGACAAACTGCTGACCTTGCAGCAGGTCGGGCTCGGCTACATCCATATCGGCCAGCCGGCGACAACCCTGTCGGGCGGCGAGGCACAGCGCGTCAAACTGGCCAAGGAACTCTCGCGGCGCGCCACCGGCCGCACCCTATACATCCTCGACGAGCCGACCACCGGGCTCCATTTCGACGATGTGCGCAAGCTCCTCGAAGTGCTGCACGCACTGGTCGAGACCGGCAACACGGTCCTCGTCATCGAGCACAATCTAGAAGTCGTCAAGACCGCCGACTGGATCATCGATCTCGGTCCCGAAGGCGGCGACGCCGGCGGCCATATCGTCGCGTCAGGCACCCCCGAGGACATAGCCGCGAGCAGCGCCAGCTACACCGGCGATTACCTCCGCCCCTACCTCGCCCGCCGCCCAGCGCAGCGCCGCCGCCGCGCCGGTTAGGGGGAACGCGCCAAAAGAATCAGAACCGCACACGTGCTGTCGTTCCGACGGCGGCGAGATATGCAGGAGGCGAATTGCTTCCGGGGTGGGCGCGGTGCTCGAAAGGCCGGCGCGGGCACTAAAAGGCCGGGGGCCATATCGGTGAACACCAAACGCCGGTCTTTGGCGTGGGCTTCAAATGCGTTGAGGTGAACCGCCCAATTTTCTTGTTTCAGTCGGTGAGCAGCTATACGAGTATTGGGAGCCAGGGTGCTGTTTCAGAGGGAGAAAACTATGTCCGCAGCAATACTGGGAGAAGTAGAGTCATTTCTCAATAGCACAAACATCGCCCGCTATCTTGAGCTTCTAAACGACGTTGAGGTTGTTTGCGACGAGGTGAAGAGAGAGCTTGGCAGCAATGTGATTTGTCAGATCTACAGTCGCAAGAACAAACAGGATAATGGCGAGCCATTATAGACACGCCCAAAGATTGCGAAGGCACTTACTCAGAAACGAAAGACAGACTTTAATGCCTCCCCAGCATCAATCGAGGATATTGTCGGCCTCACTGTTGTCGTCTATTATCCTGACCAAATCGATCTCGTTACGGGAGCGCTTCGGAGGAAAATGACACCCCGCGCGAGTATTGTGAAGGACGGTCACGTAAGCAAAGACGGGTACCACGCACATCACATGGTCTTCCTATCGGACGAAGCAAAGCACGCAGATCTGCACTGTGAGGTTCAGGTCAAGACGATGTTGCACGATGCCTGGGCGGCAAAGACGCATGACCTAAATTACAAACCTCAGGGTCAAACAGATAAGCGCTTGTCTCGCATGATGCAAGTGTTTGGGGACGCCCTGGAGTTTATAGAGGTACAGAGCGAATTGCTTCGTCATTTAATACACGAACGGTGGAACACAGAAGTAGAAAGACGATGGCAATTATCCCGTTGACATAGGTAGGCGCTACCGATAGAATGCGCGGCAGATAAGGACGAGCCGCGATGAACCTGACCGATCCGATCTTTACCGACGAAACCAAAGCGCGGGAGCACTTCGAAGCGATCCGTTGGCCGGATGGTCCTTACTGCCCGCATTGCGGCGAGACGGAACGCGTCTATCGGCTTAACGGTAAGTCGCACCGGCCCGGGTTGCTTCACTGCAATGCTTGCGACGAAGCATTTACGGTCACAGTCGGCACGGTCATGGAACGCAGCCATGTCCCACTCAATAAGTGGGCGCTGGCGTTCCGGTTGATGTGCAGCAGCAAGAAAGGCGTCTCGGCCCACCAGCTTCATCGCACGCTTGCCGTAACCTATAAGACGGCTTGGTTTATGGCGCACCGTATCCGCGAGGCGATGCGTCCGATCGCCGATGACGGACAGCTCGGCGGGGCTAACAAAGTGGTTGAGGTTGACGAAACCTATGTCGGCGGCAAAGCGCGGAATCGCAAGAATCACGTGCCGCCGAAGGAAGCCGTAGTTGCGCTGGTTGAGCGGGATGGCCGCGTGCGCTCGCACCATGTGCCGAGCGTGAACGGCGCAACGTTGAAGCCAATCCTGAAAGCCGAAATCGCCAAAGCTTCCTATGTCATGACGGATGATAGCCCCGTTTACCCGACAATCACGGATGAGTTTGCCGGACACGGCACAGTCAACCATTCGATCGAGGAATATGTGCGCGGTGACTTCTGGCACACCAACACGGTTGAAAGCTATTTTTCGATCCTGAAGCGCGGCGTGATCGGCACCTATCATCACGTCTCGGCGGAACACCTGAAGCGGTATCTCGGCGAGTTCGATTTCCGGCACAACGAGCGAATTGCGCTCGGCGTGAACGATACCGAACGCACGGAAAAGGCAATCAGGGGCTCGACCGGGAAACGCCTCACCTATCAACAAACTGGTCGCGGAGGGGAGGAAATCCCGTTCTAAGCGTCCACATCGGCGGCAGGCTTCGGCGGCGGGCGATCCGCGCCAGTTGGTTTTGCCTTTCGGCGAGGATGACGAACGGTAGCCTGCGGCTTTGGCGGCGTCGTGAGCGCACGGCGCAACGCCTCGTTCATGCGCCGTTCGGCTTCTTCGTCGTTGTATTGGTCGTTCATATTTTTGGATGATAGCATGACCGCGCCTGGAATTGGCCAAACCGAATGGCAAACTCTGAAAGATGATTTTTCTCGTGAACTTGGCCGAGCCGTGGCCGCTTGGAGCTACCTCGAATTTGGATTTGCCACATATTTTCAGCGTCTTACGAAAATGGAAATTGTGACGGCCAGACGCATCTTCTACTCCATAGGTGGATTCGACGGACGAGCACGCGCCCTCATAAGCGTTCTTGGCTGGGTAAAGACCGAGCCAGAGTTTATAGGAGACTTTCTCAACAAGAGCATAGGAAAGGCCCGAGCCTATTCCGCAACTCGCAACTTTATCATGCATGGCGATGTCCTTGAGGTAGATTTTGATAAATCAAAATACTACGGTCAGGTAATACTGCTCAACGGAAGGCAGCCGTGGCAAGCGGACCCGCCTGACGATGAAGTGATGACAAAACATCAGCTTATCCTATCTTGGGAAAATTTTGGCATTTTAGCTGGGTGTGTCCATAGCGGATTGAATTGGGACGGGACAGATACGCCTCGATCTCCCGCAAGATTGATTGAGCTAATTGCTGGATTGCCTCGCGAGGCTCATAAAACGAGATTAGACCCGAGCCTCGGAGAACGCTTTCAGTCAAACGTAATATCTCTCCGTCATTGGAGATAGGTGGCGGGGCGCTCATCGCGCATCCGCCTTGCGCCGGCCTGTCGCCGGCATACTACATCTTGCGGTGCCTACGTCAAAGGGATAATTCCCCATGGACCGATATCGTCCTCGTAATTTAGCCACAAGTACTCACCAGACTTGCCTGTTCGGGGAGGACCATAGCTCTTCGGAGAAAGAAAAACGAGCAGCCGATGCGCATATGATGTCCTCTCTCTACTCAGCCGTTCGAAATAGCGAGTGAGTTGGTCCTCTTGTTCTGGGGCGTCGATTTTGTTTTCGATGAAGATCAGCACGCCCTGGTTTCGATTGCGGATGGAGATGTCGATTTTCCCGCGCTCCGGAAGAACCAGCCAGGATGTTGCTTCCGGTTCGTCGTGCCACTGGTAGTTCCACTCGGCGGCAGATGCCCGAGCCCTGTCGCTCAAAATCTCCAGGAAGCTCGCGAGGAACAGTGTGCCCTGGTCATGGGTGCCGTTAGGATCAAGCAGATCGCACAAGAAAGGCGAGTGCAATGCGACTTCGTTGCGCTCATACCCTAGAAACCGGATTAGATTGTGGCGGGGCGCATAGCTGCGGCGGTTGCGCTGCATCGCGCTCCAGCCGTGTCGGAACCGCGCAAAGGCCGCTTTTGCAGCAATACGCTCGCGATCCATTCGCTCCTCGGCTAGAACACGGACGGCGTCGAGTAGACGTGCTGCCTCCGCCGGCTTGGCCAAGAGACGCCGGCTTCTCGCTACCGGGCCATCCGAACGGGCGGCACTTCGCGCGGGACAATCAGGTTGCAGCCGGTGGCGGCGCGGATCTCGTCAACCGAGACATCGGGGGCGATTTCCTTAAGCGCCATCCCTTCGGGCGTGATCTCGAACAAGCCGTAATTGGTCACAACGAGGTTGACGACGCCGCGCGCGGTCGCCGGGATCGCGCAGCGCTCGACGAGCCGCGGGGCGCCGTTGCGCGTCTGGTGCTCCATCGCGACAAAGACGTGCTTGGCGCAAGCCGCGAGATCCATCGCCCCGCCGATGCCGCCGCCCTGCTGGCCGGCCATCTTCCAGTTGGCGAGATCGCCGTTTTCGGCGACCTCATAGGCGCCGAGCACAGTCACATCGATCCGCCCGGCGCGGATCATGGCGAATGAATCCGCATGATGGACGATCGCCGCACCCGGCCGCAACGTCACGTGCTGGCCGCCGGCGTTGACGAGGTGCAGATCCTCCTCCCCGGCCGGCGCCAGCGGCCCGTAGCCGATCACGCCGTTCTCGGAATGGAAGATGATCTCCTTGTCGCCGAAATCGAAATTCGAGCACAGAGTTGGGATGCCGATGCCGAGATTGACGATCCAGCCGTCGCCGAATTCCATCGCCAGCCGGTCGCACATCTGCTGGCGGGTCAGTCCCTTCGCCCGTTCGCTCATCGCGCAATGCTCCCTGGACGTTGCGGCCACCATCCCTCGGGCGCCGGCGGGATCTTGACGATACGGTGAACAAAGACTCCTGCCGTATGTACGTCGTCGGGATCGATCGCACCCACCGGTAGTATGTCTTCCTCGACTTCGACGACCGTGACCCGCGCCGCCATCGCCATGATCGGGTTGAAATTGCGCTGCGAGCGCCGGTAGCGCAAATTGCCCGAGGCGTCGGCCTGATACGCCCGGATCATCGCGTAATCGAGTGGCAATGCGTGCTCCAGCAGATATTCGCGTCCGTTGAACATGCGGGTTTCACGGCCTTCCGCAAGCTCGGTACCGACCGCGGCCGGGGTGTAAAACGCCGGGATGCCGGCGCCGGCCGCGCGCATCCGCTCGGCCAAGGTTCCTTGCGGCGTCAGCTCGGCCTCGATCAGGCCTTTTGCGACATATTCCGTCAGGATCAGCCGCTGCGAGGCGCGGGTCGGTGCGGTAAAGGCACAAACCACCTTTTTGACCTGCCCGTTCTGGATCATATGGCCCATATCGGGCGCCTCGGGCGGCAGGGTGGCGCCGCCGCGCGTCGAATTCGACACGCAGGTCAGCCCCTTGGCGCCCTGCGCCGCCACCGCCCCATAGAGGTTGATCGGCGCGCCGACCACCGCGAACCCACCAAAGCCGATCGTCGCCCCGTCGGGAATGTCCCGCACCGCCTCGGCAAAGCTCGGAAATATCTTGCTTCTGGCGCTCATTCCCCCGCCCGAATTTGGTTAGCCAGCTTCATCATGCGGCACGCGCAACGGGTCGGCAACACCGACAAACCGGATTGCGTGGGATGCCCTATCACGAAGGCGACTGGTCTCCGCATCAGACCCAGGCCAATCAATTCAGTCTGGCTTAACGCAGGGAAACCCGCGAGACTGGCTTTGAACGTCCTCGCCAGAAGGGACGTTGCAAAAAAATCCGCTTAAACGCTTTTGGAGCCGTGATGACAGCCGACAGCCACCCCCCTACCCTCGTCCGCGCCAAAGCGTCATTGACGCGGGTCATCGTCGCCGCCTCGCTTGGCAATGCGCTCGAATGGTTCGATTTTCTGCTTTACGGCTATTTCGCGGTGACGATCGCGAAGGTGTTCTTCCCGACCGGCAACGAAACCGCATCGTTGCTGCTGAGCTTTGGCACGTTCAGCGTATCGTTTCTGGTGCGCCCCTTTGGCGCGATCCTGATCGGCTCTTATACCGATCGCGCCGGCCGCAAAGCCGGGCTCACCCTATCGATCCTGTTGATGGTCGTCGGTACAACGATGACGGCGTTGACTCCGGGCTATGCGACGATCGGGCTCGCCGCGCCGATCCTCATGCTGGTCGCGCGCCTGATGCAAGGGTTTTCGGTCGGCGGTGAGTTTGGCAGTGCGGTTACTTTTCTCTCTGAACAGACCAGATCGCGCAAAGGCTTTGTCGCGAGCTGGCAATGGGCCAGCACCGGGATCACGAACTTTCTCGCGTCCGGTTTCGGGCTCATCCTGGCAAGCACGTTGTCGCCGGCACAGCTCAATGGGTGGGGCTGGCGCATCCCATTCCTGTTCGGCCTCCTGGTCGGCCCCGCCGGTTTCTATATTCGCCGCAAGCTCGACGAGACGCCCGAATATGTCGAGATCAAGCCGACCCGCACGCCGGTGCGCGACATGCTGCGGCACAACCCGGTCGAGTTCGTACTGGCGATGGGCGCCTCGGCGATCTCGAATAGCTCGGCCTATATCATCCTCTACATCCCGACCTATGCGGTCAAAGAACTGCACTTGCCGCAGGCAACCGGATTTACCGCGACATTGGTCGGCGCCGTCATTCTCGGCATCTTTTCGCCCTTTGCAGGGCACCTCTCCGACAAATTCGGGCGCGGCGGGCTGCTGCAGGGCACCGCCTGGCTGTTTATGCTCTCGACCTATCCGGTGTTCTTTCTGATGGTGGCGTTTCCGTCGCTGACGACCGCTATCTTCGCCGCCGGTTGGCTCAGCCTCGTCAAGGCCGGCTACAGCGGGGTATTGCCGTCCCAGCTGGCCGAGCTGTATCCGACATCCGTCCGCGGGATCGGCGTGTCATTGAGCTTCGCCGTCGCGGTAACGGTGTTTGGCGGGTTTACGCCGTTTGCTGCGACCTCGCTGATCGCGATGACCGGCAACAGGCTGTCGCCGAGCTTTTGGATCATGTTCACCGCCGCACTCAGCATTATTGCACTCGTCTTTGTGCAGCGGCGCCGCTACCCGCGCGAATATTCGATCAGCCGAGACGTCGGCAGCGTCCAACAAAGCGCCAATTAGCCGAGAGCGTCAGCGCAGATCTTGCCCGGCGGCGTCACCGGCGAGGAAGATATTCGGCTTCAGGAAAAACGACAGCACCAGCGCGCCATTGGGCGAGCGCGCCATATGGCGGTTACCTTTGGGTCGCCAGACGTAATCGCCGGCGCGCACCTCGCCCTCGTCATCAACGAGGCTGCCTTCGAGCACAAAGGTCTGCTCGATCTCTATATGCTCATGGAGCGCCAGTTCGGCGCCGGGCTGCCAACGGAACAGCGCGGTCAGGAGCCCGGTCTCGGGCTCCTCCATCAGCACCTTCATGTCGATCCCGGCGCACGGGGTCGGCTTCCACGGCAGGCCCTCGACCTCGACATAGCGCGAGGCCAGCGGCCCCAGCTTATCCGCATTTTTCAAGAATGGCGTACCGGCGGTCATTGTCGCCTCACTCTGATCTACAGCAAAGGCGATCATAGCGCAAAACTGCGCAGGCAAAACATGTCGCACAGAAAACCGGCGGCGCATCGCCGATAGAACCAGCTGGGCGGCCCGGCGAGATTTCGAGAGTCGTGTTTTTTAGGGCGTCGCAACGTTAACGATACTTTGACGTTTTATCGATTCAGACGCGCTAACGGAACACGCCCTACGTAGGGGGACAGAAATTTAAATAGCAGGCAACGGCCGAGACGGTGCGAGGACCAAGTCGATGAGACGTGGAATTACGAAGCTGTTGATCGCTGCAGCCGCGTTACTGTCGATTGCGGCGGCTCGCCCGGCCGAGGCCAAGTACGGCGGCGAGGGTGGGGCCGGCCACGGGGCCGGCGGCTGGCATGGCGGTGGTTGGCATGGGGCCGGCGGTTGGCACGGCGGTGGTTGGCACGGGGCCAGCGGTTGGCACGGGGCCGATGGTTGGCACGGGGCCGGCGGTTGGCACGGCGGTGGTTGGCACGGGGTCGGCTGGCATGGCGGTGGTTGGCACCGGGCCGGCGGCTGGCACGGGTCCGTCGCCGCAGCTGAAGTCTGGCACGGCGGATGGGGGCGGTCGGGGTTCGGCGCCGGAGGCGGCGCGGATTGGTTCCGCGCTTGGGGCTGGGGCGGCTGGGGTTGGGACGCAGGCTTTTGGCCGTGGCCTGGTCTGCTGGTCAGCGCGTCGTTCGGCGTCATCATCGCACCGCCGCTGATCATCGCGCCGCCAGTGATTTACGCCGCGCCGCCGCCGATCGTCCTCGGACTGCCGGCGATAGCTCCGGCGCCGATCATTGCCGCGCCACCTGTGGCGGCTGCCGTGGCGCCCCCTTCTGCGCCCGCGGTCCCGCCACCGCCATCGACTGGTGCGCTGATAGGTGCGGCGGTGCCGCCTCCGATCGTGGTCCTGCCGTCGCCTACCGTCATCGCGGCAGTCGCGCCGCCACCGGTAATCTTTGCGCCGCCAGCCCTCGGTATCGTGATCATCCCTCCGGTTCTGGCGTTCGCAGCGATCGAACCCTTCTGGTGGGCGCCCGGCTGGATCGGCGTCGGCTGGCACGGAGCTGGCTGGCGCGGCGAGGGTTGGCACGGCGGCGGTTGGCACAACACCCGCTGGCGCGGCGTTGGTTGGCACCAGGAGGGAGGCTGGCGCTGGGGAGCAGCTTGGCACGGCGGCAGCTGGCATAGTGGCGGCGGCTGGCATGGCGGCGCACACCCAGCTTGGCACAGTGCTAGCTTTGGTGGCTGGCGCGAGGCGCGGCAGGGCCGCGGTTTTGGCGGCTGGCAGGGCCACGGCCGCTAACCAATCGAGAGGTCGATATGTTCTCGCCATCAGTATCGTACGGCGTCGTCTTGGCGATTTTGTTGGCGCCGGCCATCTGCTTTGCTCAAGCGGGATCAACGGCGGCCGCAATTCCGCCCGCCCCGGCGGCCGCACCTCCGGCGGCGGCACCTCCAGGCGGGGCCGTCGCTCCAGCCACTGCGCCATTGGCGCCACCGGAAATGTCCGCCGCGACCAGAGCCGCCATCGATCAGCGGATCCGCACGCTGCAATCGCAGCTCGGTATTACCGCGGCGCAGATGCCGCTGTGGTCTGCCTTCGCCCAGACGATGCGCGACAACGCGGCGAGCACGGATGCGCTCTTTGCCCGGCGCGCCGGCGACGTGTCAGAGATGAACGCGGTCGACAACATGCATTCCTACGCGCAGATCGCGCGCACTTATGCCGACAACACCGAGCACCTCGCGACAGCCTTCGACAGCCTTTACGCGAGCCTGTCGGACGTCCAGAAAAGGGCCGCCGACACGTTGTTTCGACAACAGGCGATCGCCGCCGCCAAGCGGCAGCCCCGTCGCTGACGCACGGACCGGCCTGGCAATCGGGTGCGGTCTCGGCGATGATGCAGCGGGATTTCTGGAGGAAACGATGGCAAAGGGCATCCTGATCGCGGCAATGGATTTCTCGGCGGCGCCCGAGGACGAGTTTGACGACTGGTACGATCTCGAACACGTGCCGGAGCGGCTGCGGGTGCCGGGGTTCCTCAACGCCGATCGCTGGATCGGCATCGAGAATCCGAAGGTCTCGATCGCGACCTATGACCTCGACAATGTCGGCGTCCTGCACAGCGCCGCCTATCTCGCGGTCGGCGGCGAGAACAGCTCGCCCTGGACCAAGCGCACGGCCAAGTTCCGCAAGAGCATCCTGCGCTACGAAGGCGAGCAATTGTTTCCAGGCGACCGCACCGCGCCGCCCAACGCCGCGGCGTTGATGATGATCGGGATGAACGTCGCCCCGGAGCACGAGCACGAATTCAACGAATGGTACAATACGGAGCACGTCCCGGCCTTGGGCTCTGTCCCGGGCGTCGTGTGTGCCCGTCGCTATCGCGGCATCGGCGGCACTCAGCGCTACGTCGCGCTCTATCACCTGGAGGCGCCGGAGGTCGTGCGCTCGGACGCCTGGCGAAAAGCCGCCGACACCCCCTGGACGCAGAAGCTGCGGCCGCATTTCCGCGATCATTTGCGCTTCGATTGCCGCCGCTACGTGCGCGCCGCGTAGCGCTCTTTTTTTTAATCCGAGTGCCCCGCCGGCAACCCCGGCGTGTGGGTGCCGTTTTCTTACCCAAGGCAGACTCTGCCCGCAGTTAACGTGTGGACTGGTCAGGGTGCGTCAAGCCGGAGATGATTAGGGCGTTGTGTTTGCTTGAGGTTTTATCCCAAGAGCTTTTCGCTGACCGAGCGCGGAACGCGATGACCATCAAGCTCCGCCTCGCCCCTCTTGACACCACGATACGGCCTCGGGCCCATCTCCGAACGGTGCTCAGTGTTCGGACGACACCCGGCTTGCTCGCGGCGCAATTCTTCCAAGCGCGCTCGGATTGTCGCAAAATCGTCAGCTGCGTAGGGTTGGGTCATGTTTTCCTCCGGCTACCTTGCGAGGCGATCGAAGCCCTGACCGCCGCAGACAGCGAGAAGGGCGCGGCCCCATTCGGCCACGCCCTCGTCGTATGACGGAAGTTATCTCCTCCGCGCGGTCCCGCTTCGTTCGAGCTCCCGCTGAACATCCTGGCTCGACTTGCTCAGCCGGACCGTTTGCCCTTCCACCGAAGCGACCCAATCGAGCGGAACGAAATGATCCCTGCCGTCCGCCGTGGCTTTCGGAGTGAACTTGATGCGCGAAGATCCGTCGACCCGTTCGACCGAGCCAAGTTGCTGCCCGTCAGAACCGACAATTTGCATGTAGTCCTTGATCTGCGAAGCCTGAATCATCGTAGTCCCTCCTAAGATTAGGACAATAGAGAGCTTGAATGTCGCTTTATAGGCGAAGAGTGAGTACCAAGCTCTCTAACATGTCGATACCCCGTTGGAACTTTACAGGGCAGAGGAACGCTGAGCGTCGTTTGTGACGACAGTTTGACCATCATGGTTCAATTCGGTGACATCGACGCTGCGAAAGAAATTGCTACAAACTCTTCATACATCATTTGACTAATCGAATCAGCGCCGGTTCCACTCTAAATCCTTCACATCAGGAACACTCCTTTGCCGGTGGTTTGGGTATCGAACAGGCGATAGGCTTCTTCGGCCTGGTCGAGCTTCCATTGGTGGGTGAACAGGCGGTCGACATCGACTTTGCGGTCGACGATGAACTGCGCGCACTCGGCCTGGCCGATCGACGAGAATGTCCACGACGCGACGATCGTCAGCTGCTTGCGCAGCATGTCGGGGCTGACGTCGATCGTCACGTTGTTGCGTTCGCCGACAAAACACACCGTGCCCCACACTTGGCGCTGCGCACCGCGGCGATCCGGCCTTCGGGCTGGCTCGACGTGTCGAGGGTGTAATCGGCGCCGCCATGGGTTAGATCCTTGATAGCGCCGATCGGGTCGTTCGAGCGCGGGTTGACGGTCTCCCACGCGCCGAATTCCTTGGCCCGCTCCAGCCGCTCCGGGCTGACATCGAGTGCAATCACGCGGGCGCCCATCGCTGCGGCGAGCTGGGTCGCCGACAGGCCGACCGGACCCTGGCCGAACAATGCGATTGTGTCGTTGCCCGAGAGCTTCAACCGGCGCAAAGCGCCATAGGCGGTGCCGCTGCCGCAGGAGATCGCCGCCCCGGCCGCGAACGACAATTCGTCATGCAATGGCACAATGGTGAAGGCCGGCACTTTCAGATAGCGCGCGTGCCCGCCATGCGCGTTGTTGCCGTAAACCAGGACCGGTTCCTCCTGGCACAATTGCGACCAGCCCGAAGGGCAGTGGTTGCACACGGTGCAGCCTTTGTAATGATGCACCATGACCCGCTGGCCCACCTTCGCTTGCTTGTCGCTGATGCCGGGGCCAATCGCGGCGACGATCCCGCAGGGCTCGTGCCCGCCGATGACCGGGTTGGGATTGACCGGCAATCCGCCGATCGAGGCGCCGCCCGATTTCGGTCGCCGGTACTGGTGCAGGTCGCTGCCGCACATGCCCGACGCCTGCATTTCGACGACCACCTCACCCGGCCCCGGCGTCGGGTCCGGGAATTCTATAAATTCGATTTCACGCTCACCTGTGAAGACTACGCCGCGCATCGCTCCCTCCGCTCACTTGCTGCCAAGCTCGATGCCGAGCCTACGCCCTTTCGCCATCGTCTGGTATTGTGGGTTAGGCCCGGTCTGAGATCCACGTCGGACGCGAGATATGCCGAATATCCCAACGGCAGCTGGAGGAAGCATGACCAGCGGCGATGATCTCGCCTATGCCTCGGCGGTTGCGCTGATCGAGCGCTATCGCGCCGGCGCCTTATCGCCGGTCGAGACGACCAGGGTGCTGCTCGATCGTCTCGATCGATTGCAGTCCAGGCTCAACACCTTCTGCGTCGTCGACCGCGCCGGCGCATTGGCGGCGGCACGCCAATCCGAGGAGCGCTGGCGACGCGGAGAGCCCGCGGGGCCGCTCGACGGCGTGCCGGTGACGGTCAAGGATCTGATGCTGATGCGCGGGTTTCCGACCTTGCGCGGGTCGCATCTCGTCGATCGCGACCAGGATTGGTCTGAGGACGCGCCTGCGGTGGCCCGGCTGCGCGAGGCCGGGGCGATCATCCTGGGCAAGACCACTACCCCCGAATTCGGCTGGAAGGCATTGGGCGACAGCCCGCTGACCGGCGTCACCCGCAACCCGTGGGATTTGTCGCGCACCTCCGGCGGCAGCAGCGCCGGGGCCGCCGCAGCGGCCGCGGCCGGGATCGCGCCGTTGCATCTCGGCAGCGACGGCGCCGGATCGATCCGCACCCCGTCTGCGTTTTGCGGGATCTTCGGGCTCAAACCGAGCTTTGGCCGGGTGCCAGCGTATCCGCTCTCGTCGCTCGGCCTGCTGGCGCATTTGGGGCCGATGACGCGAACTGTCGCCGATGCGGCATTGCTGCTCGGCGTGCTCAGCCCCCCCGACCACCGAGATCCTTACGCGCTGCCGCCGGATGACCGCGACTGGCGCGATGGGATCGACGACGGCGTAAAAGGCTGGCGGATTGCCTACAGTCCGAACCTCGGCTACGCGCGGGTCAATGGCGAGATCACCGCAACGGTCGCCGCCGCGGCGCGCCAGTTCGAGGCGCTTGGCGCTCTCGTCGAGCAGGTCGACAAAATCTTCGAGTCGCCGCGCGATGCGTTGTTCACCTTGTGGGCGGCCGGGCTTGCCAGCCTGATGCGCACATTCCCGGACGAGCGCAAGAGATCGTCCGATACGGGACTCCTGGCCACAGCGGCGGCAGGCGAGACCTTGAGCGCCGTCGACTGGCTCGGCGCCGACCTCGTCCGCAACGCGCTCGGCCGGACGATGGGCGCCTTTCACCAGCGCTATGATCTGCTGCTGACGCCGACAATGCCGATCCCGGCATTGCCGGCCGGACAGGATCTGAACGATCCGGCGAGCGAACGACACTGGATCGACTGGTCGCCGTTCAGCTATCCGTTCAACATGACCCGCCAGCCGGCGGCGAGCATACCGTGCGGGCTGACCGCTGCCGGATTGCCGATCGGCTTGCAGATCGTTGGCCCGCCCTATGGCGATGCGCGGGTCTTGCGCGCAGCACGGGCGTTTGAGGCGACGCAACCCGAGCTCCACCCGCCGCTCCTCCAGCCGTCTTGAGGAGCTTGCGCCCGGGAACATACTCGAAGGCAGGAGATTAGCCCAACCGGGCCGGGGCCGCGGCATCATGCTAAACTGGGCCGATGCCGAGCGACGTTATCGATCTGCGGGATTTCTACCTGACCGGCCTAGGGCAAGTCGCGCGCCGTATGATCCGCCGCGCGATCCGCCGCATTTGGCCCGATTTGCACGGCCTGCGGCTGCTCGGCATCGGTTATGCGACGCCGTTTTTGTCCGCTGTTTCGGCCGAGACCGAACGCACCGTGGCGTTGATGCCGGCCTCGCAAGGCGTGCTCGGCTGGCCGCCAGACGGCCGCAACCTTGTGGCGTTGGCCGATGAGGGCGAATTGCCCTTTGCCGATTATTCGATCGACCGGGTGCTGCTGGTGCACGCTCTCGAATTGAGCGAGCCCGCCGGACCGATGATGAAGGAGATCTGGCGGGTGCTGGCTGGCGGCGGCCGGCTGTTGATCGTCGCCCCCAATCGGCGCGGCATCTGGGCGCGGCTCGACCGCACGCCGTTCGGTTCGGGGCGCCCCTACACGATGTCGCAATTGTCGCATCTGCTCCGCGAAGAGATGTTCACCCCGGTAGAGACCGACGCCGCACTGTTCATCCCGCCCGCCGGAAGGCGAATGATCCTGCGCTCGGCCCCGGCCTGGGAGCGGATCGGTAAGCGCTGGTTCCCGCGCTTCGCCGGGGTCGTGCTGATCGAGGCGACCAAGCAGATTTACGCTAAGCCGGCGGCCGCGCGCGCTCCTCGCCGGCTCGTCTACGCCCCGGCGACTCCCCGGCTGTCGCACCGCGAAGGAGTGTAGACAGCGCCCTATCCGGGGCGCCCGCCGGACAAGACAAAGACCCCCTGTTCGGCCAACAGATTGGCGAGGCTGCCGTGTGGATGGAGCGCATAGGGCCGCCCGTGCCGGTCCAAGGTCACGCTGCGCTCGACCGTGACGCCGAGCTCGTCGCAGAGCGCGGCAAAGTCGCGGATCGTGCACAGGTGGATGTTCGGGGTCTCGTACCAGGGATGCGCGAGCAGATGCGACATCGGCATCCGGCCGCGCAGCATCAGATGCAGGCGAATCCGCCAGAACCCGAAATTCGGGAACGAGACGATCGCGCGCCGGCCGATGCGGACCAGGGCCTCGAGCACCCGGCGCGGCTGCCGCGTCGCCTGCAGGGTCTGGCTCAACACGACGACGTCGAAGGCGCCCTTGGGATAGGCGTCGAGATCGCGGTCGGCGTCGCCCTGAATGACCGACAGGCCGTGGCCGACGCAGGAATTGACGCCGGACTGGCTGAGCTCGATGCCGCGCCCGTCGACCCGCTTGTGCCGCGCCAGATAGGCGAGCAGCGCCCCGTCGCCGCAGCCGATGTCGAGCACGCGCGCGCCGGGCTCGATCATCTCGGCGATCAGCCGCAAATCCTGGCGCAATTCGCCGGCTTCGGCCGCCTCGGCCGCCGGCCGCGTCGCGCTCCCGTCCAAGCTCAGAGACGCCGCCATCGCTCCACCATTACGGCTAGCCCGGCTCCTCTAGCGAGTTAGGCCGCGATGCTCGGCGCACCCGGTCAAAAAGCCGCGCAAGGTCTCGAACAGCTCGGGTTCGTGCAGCAGAAAGGCGTCATGGCCGTTTTCGGTCGCGATCTCGACAAAGCTGACATTGGCCGCCACCGCGTTCAGCGCGTGGACCAGCTCGCGGCTTTCGGAGGTCGGGAACAGCCAGTCGCTGGTGAACGAGATCACGCAAAAGCGCGAGCGCGTGCCGGCGAAGGCGCTGGCCAGAGAGCCGCCTTGCTCGGCCGCGAGATCGAAATAATCCATCGCCCGGGTGATGTAGAGATAGGAATTGGCGTCGAAGCGGTCGACAAAAGTGCTGCCCTGATGCCGCAGATAGCTCTCGACCTGAAAATCGGCGTCGAAGCCGTAAGTAACCGCGCGGCGGTCTTGCAGATTGCGTCCGAACTTGCGGTGCAGCGCCGTTTCGGAAAGATAGGTGATGTGCGCCGCCATGCGGGCGACGGCGAGACCGCGCGCAGGTTTGCGGCCGAGGCTCAGATAGCGCCCGCCGCACCAATCCGGATCGGCGATGATCGCCTGCCGCCCGACCTCGTGAAAGGCGATGTTCTGCGCCGAATGGCGCGACGCGGCGGCGATCGGCACCGCGGCAAAGACGCATTCGGGATAGCTCGCCGCCCACTGCAATACCTGCATGCCGCCCATCGAGCCGCCGATCACGCAGAACAGGCTGTCGATGCCGAGATGATCGAGCAGCAGTTTCTGCGCGCGCACCATGTCGCGAATGGTGATCACCGGAAACGACAACGCCCAGGGCTCGCCGGTCGCAGGATCGATATCCTGCGGTCCGGTCGTCCCCATGCAACCGCCCAGCACATTGGCGCAGATCAGGAAATAGCGCTCGGTGTCGAGCACCCCGCCGGGGCCGATCAGGGTCTCCCACCAGCCGGGCTTGCCGGTGATCGGATGCGGGTCGGCGGCGTACTGGTCGCCGGTCAGCGCATGGCAGACGAGGATCGCGTTCGACCGATCGGGATTGAGGGCGCCGTAGGTCTGGTAGGCGATCGTGAACGGGCCGAAATCGATCCCGCAATCGAGCCGCAGCGGGTCGCGCACCAGCAACCGATAGCCGGGCCATTCCTGGTCCGAACGCGAACGCGGGCGGGGTGATGTTATTGTCGGCACGAATATTTCTCAGCAACCCGGTTGCGCGGCAGCCGGCCCGCATTCGAGGCGGACGATCTGCGGTTGTCGATTTGGGGGCGTTAGCTAGGGAGCGGAGATCGGGCCTGTCAACGTTTTCTTTGATTTCGCTCGATCGGGCTTCTACTACTATCGCCCCCCGATCATGAACGAGACAATGTCCCTCATCCCGTCCGATCTCGCAGATTTGCGCCGGCATATCGACGAGATCGACGACCGGCTGCACGATTTGCTGATCGAGCGGGCCGCGATCGTCGGCAGGGTCGCGGCCAGCAAGAAGAAAACGGCGACGTGGCTTTCTACCAGCCCGCACGCGAGGCCGAAATTCTTCGCCGGCTCGCGGCGCGGCACCGCGGCGCACTGCCGTTTGCGAGCGTCGTGCGAATCTGGCGCGAGATGCTGGCGGCGACTGTCCGAATCGAAACCCCGTTCGCGGTCGCAGTGTTCGCCCCGGCCGAAGCGCAGGGTTTCTGGGATCTCGCCCGCGACCATTACGGCAGCCACACGCCGATGTCGGCCTATCGCTCGATCGGCCAGGTGATCCGCGCCGTGACCGAGGGGCAAGCCTCGGTCGGCATCTTGCCGATGCCGCAAGAGGGCGACCCCGACCCGTGGTGGCGCCACCTGCTGTCGGAGGACGACAATGCCCCGCGGGTCATCGCCCGCCTGCCGTTCGGCGCCCGCGGCAACGCCCGCAGCGACGGCGCCGACGCGCTGGCGATCGGCCGCGGCAAGCAGCAGGAGACCGGCGCCGACCGGACTTTCTTCGCCGCCGAAATCGGCGGCCGACATCAGCCGGGCGCGGTTTCTCGGACTGCTGTCGTCGCTGGATCTCGCCTGCACATTTTTCGCCTCTTGGGAACATGCCGAAGGCGCCGTCAATCTGGTCGAGATCGACGGCTTTGTGCTGCCTTCCGATCCGCGTCTTGCCGCTTTCCGCGCGCAGCTCGGCAAGGCGCTCTATCGCCTGCTGCCGTTTGGCGGCTATGCCGTTCCGCTCTGCGCGGCGCGGCTCGCGCCCGGCACCGGGAAAGGCTGAACCCTGATGGCTTCTACCAACGGCCCGGTCCCGCGCCCGGGCATCCTCGACATCGCCCCCTATGTCGGCGGCGAGGCCACCATCGCCGGGGTCGAACGGCCGATCCGGCTCGCCTCAAACGAAAGCGCGCTTGGACCGAGCCCAAAGGCGATGGCCGCCTTTCGGGCACTCGCCGATGAGATCCATCGCTACCCCGAAGGCAGTGCCGAAGCATTACGCGAGGCGATCGGCAGGCGTCACGGGCTCGACCCGGCGCGAATCGTCTGCGGCGCCGGCTCGGACGAGCTGATCGCGCTGTTGTTGCGCTGCTATGCCGGCCCCGGCGATGAGGTGCTCTACAGCCGCCACGGCTTTCTGATGTATCCGATCGGCGCGCATGTCGGTCGGCGCGACGCCGGTCGCCGCCCCTGAGCGGTCCTTGACCGCCGATGTCGATGCCCTCCTCGACCGCGTCACCCCGCGCACCCGGTTGGTTTTCATCGCCAATCCGAACAACCCGACTGGCACCTATCTCGGCGCGAAGGAATTGGCTCGGCTGCACGCCGGATTGCCGTCCTCGGTCGTGTTGGCGATCGACGCCGCCTATGCCGAATTCGTCAACCGCAATGATTACGAAGCCGGCGCCGCGCTGGTCGACCGCGCCGACAATGTCGTCATGCTGCGCACCTTCTCGAAGATTTATGCGCTAGCCGGGCTGCGCCTCGGCTGGGGTTATTTTCCGCCAGCTATCGCCGACGTCCTCAACCGCGTGCGTGGGCCGTTCAACGTGTCGACTCCGGCGGTTGCAGCGGGCATCGCAGCGGTCGAGGACACGGTTTCCCTAGGCCGGGCCCGCGCCCACAACGACCGCTGGCTGCCGTGGTTTTCTGAGCGGCTCGCCGCACTCGGGCTGCCGCTGACGCCAAGCGTCGCCAATTTCGTGCTGCCGCGCTTTCCAGACGAGCCCGGCCGCAACGCCGAAGCGGCCTTCGATTTTTTGCAATCCCACGGCATCCTGACCCGCAAGATGAGCGGCTACGGACTGCCTCAATATCTGAGAATAACCATCGGCACCGGCGAGGAGATGGAAAAAGTGGCGGCGGCGCTCGGCGAATTCATGGGTACGCGATGAGCGAGAAACTGTTCGATCGGGTGGCGCTGATTGGGATTGGGCTGATCGGTTCGTCGCTGGCCAGGGTCCTGCGCCGCGACTAGCCCCGGCACGACCATCGTCGCCTGCGCGCGCCGCGCCGAAACCTTGGCAGCGGTCGAGCGCCTCGAACTCGCGGACGAAACGACGCAAGACCCGGCGGAAGCGGTAGCGGATGCCGATCTGGTGGTAATAGCGACCCCGATCTCTGCCTATGCGGAAATCGGCCGCCGGATCGGTCGGGCGCTGAAGCCGGGCGCCATTCTGACCGATGTCGGCTCGGTCAAGGAAGCGGTAATCCGCGACCTCGGCCCGCATGTTCCGCCGGGCGTCCATTTTGTTCCCGGCCACCCGGTTGCCGGCACCGAGCACTCCGGCCCCGAAGCGGGCTTTGCCGAGCTGTTTCGCGACCGCTGGTGTATCCTAATCCCGCTGCCCGAGACCGATGACGCAGCCGTGGCCAAGGTCGGCAGGATGTGGGAGCAGGCCGGCATGCGGGTTGTCACGATGAACGCCGCGCATCACGACCGGGTGCTGGCGATGACCTCGCATCTGCCGCATCTGATTGCCTATACGATCGTCGGCACCGCAACCAACCTCGAGGAGAGCCTCAAATCCGAGGTCATCGCATTTTCGGCCAGCGGTTTTCGCGACTTCACCCGGATTGCCGCCTCCGACCCCGTCATGTGGCGGGATATTTTTTTGAACAATCGCGAGGCCGTGCTCGAGATCCTGCAGCGTTTCAGCGAGGATCTGACCGCGTTGCAGAGGGCGATCCGCTGGGGCGAAGGCGATACCTTGCAGGAGCTTTTCACCCGCACGCGGGCAATCCGCCGCTCGATCATCGAGGCGAAGCAAGCGTAGGCGGCGACTTCGGCACGTACGCGCGCGCCGCGCTTGTCTCTTCCGGCAACTTAGATGCGGTCGTTCCTGATCTCGGCGATCTGCGCGGCAGCTCTCTTCACCCTCGCGGCTTCGCCGGTGGTGGCGGCCCCGCCCGTTGTGGTCGCCTCGAAGATCGACACCGAGGGAGCACTGCTCGGCAATATGATCCTGGCCGTGCTGGCGGCCCAGGGTATCGCGGTGCGCAACCGGCTGCAGCTCGGGCCGACCAACATCGTGCGCGCCGCGATCCTCGCCGGGCAGATCGACATCTATCCCGAATACACCGGCAACGGCGCGCTGTTCTTTCATATGGAAAATGACCCGGTGTGGAAGAGACCGGGCGCATGGGTATGCCGAGGTCGCCAAGCTCGACCGCGAGCGCAACCACCTCGTCTGGCTCGCCCCGGCGCCGGCCAACAACACCTGGGTCATCGCCATGCGCAAAGATTTGGCCCGGCGCGAGCATCTGGCGACCATGAGCGATTTCGCCCGATACGTGAATGGCGGCGGCGATATCAAGCTCGCCGCCTCGGCCGAGTTCGTCGAAAGCCCTTCGGCCTTGCCGGCGTTCGAGGCGAGTTACGGTTTTCGCCTGACCGACCGGCAATTGCTGACCTTATCGGGCGGCAACACTTCGGCCACCCTGCGCGCCGCCGCAGAGGGGATGTCCGGGGTCAACGCCGCGATGGCCTATGGCACCGACGGCGCAATCGCCGCGCTCGGCCTCGTCGCGCTCGATGACGACAAGCGGGCGCAGATCGTCTACGCGCCGGCCCCGGTCGTTCGCGAAGCGGTGCTGCAAGCAATATCCGCAGATCGCCGGCCTGCTCGACCCGGTCTTCGCCAGCTTGACCCTCGCGACGTTGCAGCGGCTAAACGCCGGAGATCGCGGTCGACGGCGAGGATGCCGGCGCCGTCGCGGTGTCCTATCTGAAGTCGAAGCATTTTCTGCCGTGACCTCGCCCGCCGGTCCGGCCACACAGCGCCCTTCCCTTCCTTTCCCGATCGGCATCCGCAACCAAGTGCTGTTGGTATTGGCGATCATCGCGGCGGTCGCGGCATTGACCTCAGGGTTTGTCGTTCTGGCGCCAAACCGGCTGATCTCCGGGCGGCCGATTGCGCTGTGGGCCGCCGTTGGCGGCGGCTGGACGATCGCGTTCGCGGTTGTTGGGCGCATTGCTTTTGGCCGCTTCGCTGTCCCCGCGGGCGAGGACGCTGCACGTCGGCGTGGCGCTGATCGCCGGGCTGCTGTTGCTGCTAACATTGGCTGCGGCGGGACATGCCGCGGGGACGCTTGCCGCGGGCGCCGGCCCGGCGACACGGATCTCGCTCGGCGGGGCGTTCTGGCTCATTGCCGGCTGCGCCGCACTTGCCGTCGTCGACGCGTTGCAGCGCCTCGGCGCCGGTCCCGCCCGACGAGTGCTGGCCGTCGTCGCGATCGGCGGCGGCATCGCGGTTTTGGCGGCGGCCGGGGTTTTTGACGAGTTGTCGATCGTGCGCGAATACGCGGGCCGCCGCCAGCTCTTCGCCGAGGCGCTGTTGCGTCATGTCGCCCTGGTCGCCGGGTCGGTCGGACCGGCGCTGGCGATCGGCTTTCCGCTCGGGATCGCCGCGGTCAGGGTTCCCCGCGTGCAAGGGCCACTCTTCGCGGTCCTCAACATGTTGCAAACGGTCCCATCGATCGCGCTCTTTGGGCTTCTGATCGTGCCGCTTTCGGCACTGGCGACGGCGGTTCCGCGGCTTGCCGCGCTCGGCGTCGGCGGCATTGGCCCGGCGCCGGCGATCATTGCGCTGGTGCTGTACGCACTCCTGCCGATCGTGCGCAATACGGCGGTCGGGCTTGCCGGCGTCGACCCCTCCGTTATCGACGCCGCGCGCGGAATGGGGCTGACCAGTCACCAGCTCTTTTGGCGAATCGAGTTGCCGCTGGCGCTGCCGGTATTGCTCGCCGGGCTACGCATCGTCATCGTGCAGACGATCGGGCTTGCGGTCGTCGCCGCGCTGATCGGCGCCGGCGGGCTCGGCACCTTTGTTTTCGAGGGGCTCGGCCAGTATGCGCTCGATCTGGTGTTGCTCGGCGCGTTGCCGGCGATCTTCCTGGCGCTCGCCGCCGATTTTGTGCTGCAGACCCTTGCCGCCATGCGGCCCCGCCTGATGCCCGGATGATCGAACTCGACCACGTCACCAAGCGCTACGATGACCGAGCGGTCGTCGATGACCTGTCGCTCGACATCCCCGCAGGCGAGTTCTGCGTGTTGCTTGGCTCCTCGGGCTGCGGCAAGTCGACGACGTTGCGCATGATCAACCGGCTGGTCGCGGCCGATGCCGGGCACGATCCGGGTCGGCGGCGAGGACGTGACGCGGATCCCGGCCGAAGTGCTGCGGCGGCGTATCGGCTACGCGATCCAGTCGACCGGCCTGTTTCCGCACTGGAATGTCGCGGACAACATCGCCACCGTCCCGCGCCTGCTCAAATGGCCGGAAGCCCGCGTCGGTGCGCGAGTGAGCGAGCTTCTAGAGCTGTTTCGGCTCGATCCCGGCAGCTATCGCAGCAAATTCCCGCACCAGCTATCGGGCGGCGAGCAGCAACGCGTCGGCGTAGCCCGCGCACTCGCCGCCGATCCCGAGCTGTTGCTGATGGACGAGCCCTTTGCCGCGGTCGACCCGATCACCCGCGACGCGTTGCAGAGCGAACTCGCGCGGATCCACCGGGCGACGCAAAAGACGATCGTCTTCGTGACCCACGACATCGAGGAGGCGCTGCGGCTGGCGACCTCGATCGCGATCATGGACAAGGGCCGCATCGCTCAACTCGGCGCCCCGCTCGATCTTCTCGAACATCCGGCCAGCGATTTCGTCAGCGATTTCGTTGGCCGCCAGGGTCTCGGTCTGAAGCTGCTTTCGGTGCGAACGGTCGGCGACCGCGTGCGCCGTGGCGAGAGCGCCGAGGGCGAGCCGCTGCCGGTCGACTGCCCCGCTGCGCGACGCTCTCTCGGCGATGACCGCGCGTCGCATCGACCGCGCTACCGGTCGCCGATGCCGCGGGCCGCGCGGTCGGCGTCATCACCCTGTCCGACCTGGTGCGATGAGGCTGCGCACGCAGCGGCAGAGTTCCTGGCGAGCCCGATTTTCTGGGTCGGCTCTGCTGTTTGCCGCGCTGTCGTTGCGGATGGAATCGTTGCGACCGCTCTTGCGCTGGGCTTTTCCCGGAGTCGAGCCGGTCATCTACGACCGTGCCAGCTTCGTCGAGCTGTTTTTGTCCCATCTAGCAGCTGGTCGCGGCAGCAAGCCTCGCCGCCACCGCGGTCGGCGTGTCGCTCGCGGTCTTCGTCACCCGCCCGGCCGGCCGCGACTTTCGCACGATGGTCGATGCGCTCGCAGCGATCGGACAGACTTTTCCGCCGGTCGCAGTGCTGGCGATCGCGGTGCCGCTGATCGGCTTTGGCGCGCGGCCGACGGTCATCGCGCTGTTTATCTATGGCCTGCTGCCGATCATCGAAAATGCGGTCGCCGGCTTGGAAGGCGTGCCGCAAGCCGTGCGCGAAGCGGCAGAGGGCATGGGCCTATCGCCGTGGCAGCGGCTGCGCACGGTCGAGTTGCCCCTGGCCGCGCCGGTCATCCTGGCGGGGATCCGGGTCTCGGTCACGATCGCCATCGGCACCGCGACGATCGGGTCGACGGTCGGTGCATTGACCTTGGGCACGCCGATTTTCGACGGCCTGGTCGCCGACAAGCTGCCCTTCGTCATCGAAGGTGCTGTGCTCGTCGCCCTGTTCGCGATTCTGACCGATATGCTGTTCGCCCGCCTCGAGCTCTGGCTTAGGCGCGGCACAGCCGGATAAGTCCGGGAGGCGTCCGGACTATGTGCTCCCGGGCGCCATCGTCCTAGCTGCCAGCGCGGTCATAATCAGCGACAGTCCGACAAACACCATGTTGATGCCGACGAGCAGACCAATCGCCCAGGCTGCCGAGCTCGGCCAGCCATCCCAGATCAGATAGGCGAGCACCAGATCGACAAGGCCGCTGAGCAATATCCAGCCCCAGCTCGGCAGATGGCGGCGGTGCTCGATCGCCAGAAATATCGCGGCGATCCCTTCAACGATAAAGAACAAGATCAGCCAGATCGTCAGGGTAAGCACGCCGGCGATCGGCCGGAGAATCAGGATGAGGCCGAGCAGGATCGCCAGCACGGCCGCCAATAGCGACCAAGCGAAACCGGGCATTCCGCGATGCTGCAGCACCGATATCGTGCGGAAGATTCCACCAATAAAAAACAGCCAGCCGATCAACAGGGTTATCGCCAGGGTCGCAACTTCGGGCACGGCGATCGCCAGCAGCCCGAGAACCATCATGACGATGCCTTCGGCGAGGAACAGTTTCCAGTGGGCATGGATTGCCGCGGCCAGCCGACGCTGGATCCCGTCGAGACCGGGGAGGGCCTGGTTGCTCATCCTGGTTCACCTGCGAGTGGTTGAGCGGCTTCACTGGGCGAACAGCGCGCTCGCTCCGCTCAGCTATCGTTGCCGGCCGCCCGCCCCGCAGCCCTAGTCATAAGGTCGATTCGTTGCCGCTCGGACCTGGCGTTGGCGTCGACCGCGCTGCTCCCCACCACGGCAAATACCACAAATCCGCCTTTACGGCGCGGGGCAATAAAATATTCTGCGGCGCGCTCCTCGTTTGATTCGGTACACGATAAGACGGCGCTTAGCACCATGTCGCCGTTGACGTTCGTGCTCGCTCGCGCCGAGGCGAAATTTCCATGGCACATCCGCGGGTCAACGGCAATCAGATCGGATGCGATGCCGATGCCGCTGACATCGGGACCCGGCGCGATGATTTTGACCGCGCCGGCGGCATCATCGGAGCGCCATACGGCGGTGAAGCTGGCAAGCGCCGCCGGCTTGCCGGTAACGATAAGTCGCGCATTCGGCAGCTGCGCCGTCGTAAAAAAATCCTGCGCCAGCCTCACCTCCTCAAGATTGGTCCCGGTCGCAGGCGCTGCCGCCTCGGTGGTCGACGGAGCCGGGAACAACGCCGGCGCGGGCGCGGGGACCAGCGGTTTCGGCATATCAAGCGCTGCCGAAGCCGATGAAGCCGTGACTGGGGGCGCGGCAGCGGATGTTAGCGGTATTTTTGGCGCCTGAGGCTCCGTGCTGGCCGGCGATAGGGCCGGCGGGGGAGCAGCCTGCAGCGGTGTGGTCTCCAGCGGCGCTACCTTGGCATCTACCCTTGCCGCGGGAGTTGTAGTGGTCGAGAGTGCGGCCGGGGTGGTAGTCGTGGGCTCAGTCGGCGCAGTCGCCTGGAGTGCGAGCGATTTCTGCACGCAGCTTTTCAATTCAGCCGTCACCGCGGGTGTGCCGCTCAACTGAAAAAAGAAGGATCGCCCCTCGGCGGCCAGAACGAGCTCCGCGCTGCGGCCGAGCTTATCGATCAGCCGGGGATCGCTGGGCAACGGAACGAGCACGATCAGACGGCTAGGAACCGTAGCTGTCATAGCCAGGCGAGGTCCTCCGTCGAATCGCAGCTCGACCGGCATCTTCGCGTTTGGAACAAACGACCATCGTGGATTGATGAACCCGAGCCACCAATGATGGTCGCCGGTGACCAGGATGAACATGTTGATCCCACTGTCGTAGGCAACGCCGGCGGAACAATGGGTAAAGTCGCCGGTGCGGTCGTCGGTGTAGGCGCCGCCGGTCCAAAGGCCTGCTTGAAAGCCTCGAAGCGGCCCGGCTGCGTTCGCCGAGCTGCCCCATAACGCCAATGCCACGGCGACGATCGCCGCGATACGAACGAAAGACATCGCACCTCCTTCGGTCTTTCGCAAAACTATCACATTTTTCGGGAGTATGACCCTTTTTGGGGATGGTTAACGGGGCCGGGCGCCGGTCCGCAGATGCCGCGCCGTATCACGGCGATCCGGCGCGACCCCTATGCGACAACACTTTGGATGGGAATTGTCATGTATCGGCGGTGTTGACGACCGAGAAGGGCGTCTGAGAAAGCCTCGACGCCGTGTGCTCTGGAGGAAGAGATGAGGCACGCAATCCTCATGGCCGGTATTTCCATGCTGGCAATCAGCGGCTCGGCCCTCGCCGCAAGCCCAATCCCGCCGAATAGCGCCGATCTTGCAGCGCCGAAGGTCCAGCTCGCGCAAGTTCAGGTGCAGGTGCCGGCAGCGCAACCATCGCCGTCGGCTACCATCGTCACCACGCCTAGCTCACCGCCGGCTGCTGTGATCACCACGCCGGGCTCACAACCATATGCGGTCACAACCACGCCGAGTACGAATCCAGCGTCGACGACGGTCGTCGTCGCACCGACAGCGCCCCCGCCGCCACAGGCCGAAAACCCGCCCCCGGCGCCTGGCCCCACCTATGTCTGGGCCTCAGGGCACTGGTGGTGGGACGGCACGCAATACGTATGGAAGCCCGGCAGCTATGTCGTTCCGCCGACGACAGTCGCGCGCTGGAGGCCGGGATATTGGCAACAAGGTCCGACCGGCTGGGTTTGGATCGACGGCAGCTGGAACTGAGCCGCCGAGGAACAGGTTCAGACGGCCGGCCGCGTCCGGACTTCTTCCGGCACCTTGCGCATGAGAAATTGGCCGTCCTTGAGGTCGCCAGAGAAAGTACCGGCATCGACCACGGTCTTGCCGCGCAGCATGACCAGTGACGGCCACGCGGCAAGGTCGCGGTCTTCCCACGGGCTGTAATCGGCCTCGTGCATTTCGGCGGCGCGTACGGTGTGGCGGCGGCGCGGGTCGAGCACGACGATGTCGGCGTCGGAGCCGATCGCCAGCGCGCCCTTCTTCGGGTAAAGCCCCATGATCTTGGCAGCATTGGCCGAAACCAGGTCGACGAAATCGGTAAGGCTGCGGCCGCGCTTTTCGACTGTCTCGGTGTAGATCAGCGACACCCGCGGCTCCACCCCGGCATTGCCGCCGGTGGTGTCGTCGATGCGACGCCCCTGCAATTTGATCCGCAGCGGACAGCAGATCTCGTCGGTGGCGACGGTCTGAATCGCGCCGTGATCGGTCGCCGCCCACAACGCCTGCTGATCCGCCGGGAATTTCAATGACGGATAGGTATGGTAGATCTGCCCGTTCGGCCGTTTATAGTCATCCGAATTATACATCAGATACTGATGCAGGGTCTCGCCGTAGATCGGCACGCCCTTGGCCCGCGCCGTGGCGATCGCGGCGACGCCGGTCGCGGCTGAGGTGTGCATCATATAGAGGGCGGCGCCCTCGATATTGGCGGCGAGCCGGATCACCCGGTTGAACGCCAGATCCTCGGACAGGGTGTTGTGCACCTCGGCCATATTTTCGAAGCCGGTCCGGTCCTCGCGAAACAGCTTCTCGTACATGTGCATGACGAGGTCGTTGTCTTCGGCATGGATCGCGGCGATGCCGCCGGCCTGCGCGAGGACTTTCAGCACCTCCCAGATGTCGCCGAAATCGACCATACGGCCCTTGCGGCTCGGGGTAATGTCGGTCGTGAAGATCTTGACGCTTGGGTGCCCGGCCTGGACCGCCTCGGCTAGTTGCGGCAGCAACTCGTGCGGCAGCTTACCCTGCACCATCGTGTGAAACGCATAGTCGCAGTGGCAATCGCCGGCCCATTCCCTCTGCCGCCGCTCGATCGCGTGCTGCACGGTGTCGCCGTCGCCGACCAGCGCGAAATCGAGGATCGTCGTTGTGCCGCCATGGAGCGCCGCCTGGCTGACCCGCGCCGGCCCGTCGGTCATCTGATGCTGGGTGGTGCCCGGAACCACGATCGGCCAGCGGCAATGAACATGCGGATCGATCCCGCCGGGGATAACGATCTGCCCCACGGCATCCACGGTCCGCCCGGCTCCAAGAGCGGCGAGACTCCCCGGCGCGCCGATTGCGGCGATCTTGCCCGACGCAACGCCGATATCGGCAGGCTCAGCCCCCGTTGGCAATACAGCGAGCCCGTTGGCGACGACGATGTCCAGCATGTCAACCCCCGCGAAAATGGCTTCAGATAAGCCGCTTACCCTACTTTGTCTCACCGGCGAAGGCCGGTGCCCATGGCCCGATATGGGTCCCGGCCGACGCCGGGAAGACAGAAGTAGCAGCGTCAGGAATACCGTGACGGGTTGGTCCGCCAGTTCCTGTGACTGCATTCAGGCGACGCGGTAGCGGTCGATCGTCGCCGTGTTGAATTTGAGCCCGAGGCCAGGTGCGGTCGGCATCACCAGCTCCCCATTTTGCTGCTCTGGGACTTCTTCGAACAGCGGCACGAGCCAGGGCATATATTCGACCGTCAGCCCGTTCGGGATTGCGCCGATCAGATGAACGTGAACCTCCGGGATCAGGTGGCTGACGACCGGCAGGTTGAACGACTCGGCCATGCCGGCAACCTTGAGCCATTGGGTGATGCCGCCGACCCGCACCAGATCGATCATCACGACATCGACCGAGCGCGCCTCGACCATGTGACGGAACGGGACGATCCCCCAGACATACTCGCCACCGGCGACCGGGGTCGACAGCGCGGCCGTGACGCGGGCGAGGCCGGCAAAATCATCGGCGGTCGTCACGTCCTCGAGCCAGAACAGCCCGACCCCGGCATCCTCGACCCGCTTGCCGATATCGATCGCCTGCTCCGGGCGCCAGCGTTGATTGATATCGCACATCAATTTGATGTCGGGGCCGATCGCCTCGCGCACCCGCCGCATGCGCTCGACCTCCTTCGCTGGCGTGGTCTCGCCGGGCAATGCCATTTGCGTCTTCATCTCGCGCCAGCCGCGATCCTTGAGCGTCGCTGCAGCTTGCACCACCCGGTCGAGCGTCAGGCCGCGCATCAACGCGCCGCTGGCATAGGTCGGCACGCGATCACGGGCGCCGCCGAGCAGTTTCCACAGTGGCAGGTTCATCGCTTTGGCGCGCAAATCCCACAACGCCGTATCGAGCGCGGAGTGAGCCAGGTTGAAGATGCCGCCCGGCCCGGCCGAGCCTGCCGCCGCCCGTAACTTTGCCGCGACCATCTCGACCCGCACCGGGTCCTCGCCGACGCACAGCGCGCCAAGCTCCTCGATCGCGCTTTTGAGAGTGCCGGTCAGCGCGCCGCCGAAATATGTCGCCCCGACCCCGACCGCCCCGTCGTCCGTCTGGACTTCGAGAGTGACGATCAGACGCTTGCCGTTCGGGTTCTCCGCGGCGCCGGCGAGCGGCTCGTCGGCTGGGAGCGCCACGATATTGGTGTGGATGCCGGTAACTTTCATCGGATCAAGCCTTTCGCCCAAAAACCGGCTCGCGACAAAACGAGTCGTCCAACATAAGCCAACGGCGCCCCGCGGTGCCTCAGCCCACGGGCTCGATGGGACGTCCGGGTGGCCATCGTGACAAATCGCGAATTACTTGGGCAAATCCGCGATTCGATTACCACCGTTTTCGCGGCAACGACGAGGTTTCGTCGGTGAGCTGAGTTTCACAAGAAATGATGACGGCCGCTGATCTACTCCGCCGCCTCTTTGATCTTGGCGGGGAGCGGCTCGGCCCCTGCCCAGCCGTGCTCGGCGATGTCGAACAGGATGCCTTCCGGGCCGTAGAACTTCTTCTCGAAATAGCCGGCCTGGTGCCCGCCTAGGCCCTGATCGATGTAGTGTTTGGCGCCGAGGCTTTCGAGCTTCTTCGAGAACTCGTCGACGTCCTCGACCAGCACGCCGAAATGGTGAATGCCGCGATAATCCATGCCCTTGCCGAGCTGGTCGGTCTTGAATTTGAGGATCGCCATGTTGAGTGTGCCGTCGCTCAGGAACACGCCATCGGCGAGCACGCCGTTCGGCCGGCCGACTTCCTCGAAATCAAAGGCTTTCTTGTAGAATTCGGCCATCGCTTCGGGATCTTCGGCGGCGATGGCGATATGGCGCAATTTGGGCATCGGCGACCTCCTGATTGCTGATGGGCGCTACCCTATCACGACCCCCAAATCATTTCGAAGCGCCGTGTGGGATAGACGATAAAACCCTCGACATGTTCTTGCCAACCCGACTTAGCGCTTCGTCCCACGAAAACAGGCCAAAACGGTCGAATTCCGGCAACAGCGTGCCGTCGGGCAGCGCGAAATTCGACGAGCACACCAGATCCTTTGGGTTAGGCAGGTGCGGCGGCGTCCAGGCGAACAGCGCCAAATCCTTACCGCGCAGATAAGCATGCACCCCGAGTGCGGTAAGCTCGCCCGGCGCAACCGTGAGGCCGGTCTCCTCGTGCAGTTCGCGCGCGGCGGCGGCGGCGAAATCTTCGCCGGGCTCGGCCTCGCCCTTGGGGATGTCCCAGCGCGGCGAGCGGGTGGCGTGTCCGAGCAGAACGCGCTCCCCGTCGCCGACGATGACCCCACAGCTCGTCTTCACCGCGCTCACGGATGGGTCCAGCCACCTGACATGCCGGTGTAGAAACCGCTGTTTTTGGCATTGTCCGAATTATTGCCGCTGTTGCTGTCGGCGCACCCGGCGACCAGCAGCAAGCCTATGAGGGCAAACCACGCCGCGATCTTCATCCTCAAACGCTTTCCCATCTGCAACCCGTTTCTCCGATATTATGCCATGCTTGGCAACGCCAGGAGACAGGAAGTGGCTGTTGAGACGCGCTCCTACCGGCCGCTCGCCATCGGGCGGCGCGGCACCGTCGCGGCGAACCATCCCCTAGCCGCCCAGGCCGGCCTCTTGACATTGCGGGCCGGCGGCATCGCGGTGGATGCGGCGGTGGCGACTGCGATGGCGCTCGCCGTGGTCGAGCCAATGATGTCGGGCCTCGGCGGCGACGGCTTTTATCACGTCTACCAGCAATCGACTGGGCGCGCGGTCGTGTTCAACGGCACCGGCCCCGCCCCCGCCGCCGCAACCCCCGAGCGCTACGCCGGCGGCATTCCCCGGATCGGGCCGCTGTCCGTCTCGGTTCCCGGCACCGTTGCCGGGCTCCACCTGATGCACCGAAGGTTTGGCCGGCTGCCGTGGCGCGACCTGTTCGCCGAGGCTATCAGGCTTGCCCGCGACGGGTTTGCCGCAACCCGCGCCTACAGCCATTTCGCCGCGGAAAGCCAGGCGACCCTGTCGATCGACCCGCGAACTACCGCGATCTTTCTTGCTGATGGCAAGGCACCGCCCCTTGGCGCCCTGATCATCCAGCCGGACCTCGCCCGTACTCTCGAAGAGATCGCGGCCGATGGGGCTGAGACCTTCTATCGTGGCGGGTTAGCGAGGCGGCTGGCGGCTGGTCTCGACGCGGCCGGAACCCTGGTCCGTGCGGGTGATCTCGAAGCCTTCACCGCCGAAGAGCAGGCCCCGATCGCGATCGATTATCGCGGCTACACTGTCCTCGAAGCGCCACCAAACTCGACCGGTTTCGTTTTGCTCGAAGAGCTGAAGATCCTCGAGCATTTCGATCTGACGCGGATGGGCCTCTTATCCGCGGATGCGGTTCACGTCATGGTCGAAGCCAAAAAGCTGGCCTTTGCCGACCGTGAGCGCTGGGGCGCGGATCCCCGCTCGCTCGACCCGCCCTTCGCGGAGCTGCTGTCCGCCGGGTACGCCGCCGGGCTCGCCGCCCGGATCGATATGCGCCGCGCCGCGCCGACCGGCGTCGCGCACGAGGCAGCGGCGGGCGACACGACTTATTTCTGCACCGCCGACGGTGAGGGCAACGCCGTCTCCGGAATTCAGAGCATCAACAGCGGCTTCGGCTCGGGCATCATCGCCGGCGATACCGGCATCCTATTAAACAACCGGATGGCCTATTGGCACCTCGAACCGGGACATCCAAACCGGCTCGCCCCCGGGCGTCGCGTGCGCCATACGATGAACCCGCCGATCGTGCTCAAGGACGGCGCTTTGTGGTGCGTCTTCGGCACTCCTGGCGCCGACAATCAGGTGCAGGTCAATCTGCAGGTATTGACGGCGATGATCGATTTCGGGTTGGACCCGCAGCAGGCCGCCGAGATGCCGCGCTGGAGCTCGAACGTACCCGGCCAATACGCCAACTGGCCGCATGAAGGCGAAGATGCTCTGACGATCGAGCAGCGTTTTCCGGAGGCGGTGCGCAACGATCTCGCGCGCCGCGGCCATCCGGTCCATACCGTCGGCGACCTCGACGGGCCGTGCAGCGTCGAGATCATTCGTCGCGACCCGGCGACCGGCATGCTGCTCGCCGGCTCCGACCCGCGCCGCGACGGCTGGGCGCTGGCGTGGTGAGGGGACACCATATGAAAATCCGCGACATCGAGGTTTTTCAGGTTGCTTGGGCGCCGGCCGACAAGCCAGAGCAACGCAGCGCCTGGGTGACAATCCGGTGCGATGACGGTCTCTTCGGCATCGGCGAGGCGTCGCCGATGCAAGGCGGCCTCGCCTCGCTCGGCATCGTCGCCCGCAATCTGGCGCCGCGATTGATCGGCGCGGACCCGCTCGATCATGCGGTGCTGCTCGATTCTCTGCTGCACGAATTCGTCAAACTCGGGCCGGAGGGCGCCCTGACCGGGGCGCTGGCCGCGCTCGACATCGCGCTCTGGGATTTGAAGGGCAAACTCTTCGGCCAGCCGATCTACAAGCTGCTCGGCGGCGCCTGGCGCACAGCCTTGCCTTTCTATGCCTCGATCGGCGGCAATGGCGAGCGAACCGTCGACGAGGTGCTCCGCGTCGTCGAGGCGCGGCTTAAGGACCAGCCCGCGGCGGTTAAGATCCGCTTCGACGCCGACCGCACCAAGCCCGACGATGACATCCCCGGCGACATCGCCAAGGCTCGCGCGGTGCGGCAATTGGTCGGAGATGGCTTACCGCTCGCCTTCGACGCCAACAACGGCTACTCGGTCGGCGGCGCGATCCGCGTCGGGCGGGCGCTCGAAGAACTGGGCTATTGGTGGTTCGAAGAGCCGGTGCAGCATTACCATGTCAAAGCAATGGGTGAGGTAGCGCGCCGGCTCGACATTACCGTCTCGGCCGGCGAGCAGACCTATACATTGTCGGGTTTAGCGGATTTGATTGACGCGGGCGTCCGCATGGTCCAGCCCGACATCGTCAAGATGGGCGGCATCACCGGGCTGATGCGCTGCGCGGCGCTCGCCCAGGCGCATGGCGTCGAACTGGTCCCACATCAGACCCAGCCGACGATAGGCCACGTGGCGAGTCTGCATCTTGCGGCGAGCCAATTGCAGGCAACCAAGCCGTGCGAGCTCAACGATCCCTCGACGCGCCAGCATGCGGTGTTCGAAAATCCGCCAAAGCCGGTCGATGGCCTCTTCCCCTTGCCGGCCGAACCGGGCCTCGGTCTGCGGATCAACGAGACCGAACTCGCAAAGCGGTGCGTTCCGATCGGATGACCCGACTCTCACCGATCCGCAGGCTCGCGCAGATGGTGTCCGAGATAAAGCGGCAGGCTCAATGCCGGGCGCCCGTCATGCAGCACCGTGGCCGGCGCCAAAGTGTCGATCGAATCGAAAAGTTTGCCAAAGCGGGCGGCGATTGTCGGCCGGCGAGACACCGCGGGGCAACGATCAGGACGTCCGCGCCGGCATATTCGGCAACCGGCGCGATGATCCCGTATTCCCGTGGATCGCTGCCGAGGCAGATGACCGGCACCCGGCCGCCTAAGGCATAATCGATCTTTCCGGCATCGAGCCATCGCGTCGCCGCAACCACCAGCCCCGGCCGATCGAGCAGGCCCCGCTTGTCGAGCTCTTGGCGCAGCGAGGTCCAGTCCACCGCAGCGAGAGCCGGGGTCCTTGCCGAGCCGAAAATCGCCGATCGCCAGCGGCAGCCAGTTGAACCGTACCTCGCTGCCGACGAACGCCGCACCGAGGACGACAACAACTGCGGTCGCCGCGAGCCACCGGCGGCTCCACTGGCCGACGGGCGATCGCGTCGCCGAGCAGCGGCAACAGCATCAGATAGCCGGGTGCGGCCCAGTGAAACAGCACCCGGCTCCGCAGCGAGATCAGCGTGAAGAAGATGATCGGCGGCGCCGCCAGGCATACCAGGAGCCAGCGTTCTTTGTCGGCCGGTCCCCGGCGCAGCGCATTGAACCCGCACACGATCAACGGCAACCAGATCCACGGCAGCAGAAACAAGCGCGCCGCCGGCGAGCGTCAAAACCGGCCCCAGCGGGTTGAACCGACCCTCCGCCCGACCGCCCTGGAACAGAAACGACACCCAGCCGTGCCGCGCATTCCAGATCAGGACCGGCATGAACACCGCCAGCGCGGCGAGACCGGCGACATAGGGATGCGGTCGCAACAGCCAGCGGCGGCTTTCCCGCTCGGTCAACAGAAACACGATCGCGCCGAGGATCGTCAGAGCCGCCGAATATTTAGAGGACAGCGCCAGACCCGCGCAGAGGCCCGCGCCCAGCCACCAGCCCCAGGCCGCCCTTCCCTCGGAGGGTAACGCCGCGATCAGGCAAAGGGTCGCCCCGAGCAAGGCGGCGAATAGCGGGCCATCGGGCAATACCCAGGTACCGGCGGTGACGCCGATGACCGGGCACAAATTCGCCAGCACCGCCGCCCACAGCCCCGCCCGTGCGCCGAACAGCGCCGCCGTGACGCGGTACATCAGCCATGTCGTCAGCGCGAACAGCGCGATGAAGGGCAGGCGGACGACGATCGGACTGTCGCTGCCGGCCAGGTGCGCCGCCGCCCAGGCCAGCCACCAGGCGATCGGCGGATGATCGAAATAGCCAAGCCGGAGCTGACGCCCAGCCGCCACCATATAGCTCTCGTCGATCCCGAGCCCGAGAGAGGCAGCGAACAGCAACCGAGCAAGGAACGTGGTTAGTATTAGCAGGGTGACGCCACCCGCCGGCGTCTTGGCCCAGGCCGTCGACGCACGCAGGCATCGCGCGGCCTGCGAGGCAGCAGAGAGGTCGGCTGGAGCCGCCATCGGAAGCGGTGCGCGGACCGCTATCTCGGGCGAAAATATTCCTCGTAAGGGGTGTCGTTCTTGATCAGCAAGCCGCCATCGACGGTCAATGCCACGCCGGTGATCATGCGCGCCGCATCGCTCGCCAGGAACAGGATCGGGTCGGCGATGTCCTCGGGTTCGCACATGCGGCCCAGCGGGATTTTGCGCGCCCGCCCGGCCTTGCTCTCCGCGGTCGGCATCGCTCCGCCGAACGCTGTCGCCGTCGCGCCGGGGCAGACGGCATTGACCCGGATGTGATCGGGGGCAAGCTCATAGGCGGCATGGCGGGTCAACCCCAACAGCCCCGCCTTCGACGCCGAATAATTCGCGGTTCCACCAAACGAAATCCGTTGCCCGGCGATCGATGCGATGTTGACGATGGCGCCGCCGCCGTGCGCCCGCATATGGGGCAATACCGCGCGAATGCCGTTGAACGCGCCGGTCAGGTTGACGGCGATGACCCGGTCCCAATCCTCCGCACTCATCTCGCTGATCATGCGGCGCACGGCCACTCCGGCACCATTGACGAGAATGTCGATACCGCCCGCTGCCTCGGTGATCCCCGCGGCAAGACGGGCGAAGCCCTCGCGGTCGCTGACGTCGAGCCCATATGCTTCGGCCTTGCCGTTGCGCCCGGTGATCTCGGCCGCGACCCGTTCGGCCGCCGCCGCATCGCGATCAACGACAACCACCCGTGCGCCGGCGGCGGCGAAGGCGCGGCAGGTCGCAGCGCCGATCCCGTTCCCCCCTCCCGTTACCAGCGCGACCTTTCCCGCGAAATCGTCCGCCATCGCACTCTCCTGAAACAGCTCGACCAATTCTACAGCCGGTGGAGGTTGTCGAGAACAGCCGCTGCGAGCGCGTCAGTGATATGGACGACTATAGTGTCTTACCCTTTCTCCGGGATAGCCACATAGGAAATCCCCGCACCGCGCTTCGGCCTCGGCGAGCGGCGCAATTGGCACGCGCGTTGCGTGCATGCGATGAAGCTGCAAACTACAGGAGGGGCTGATGACCCGTGACGAGCTGACGCGAAAGATCCTCGCGACCAAGCGCGCGAAGGGGCTGAGCTGGAAGACGATCACCGCCGAGATCGGCGGCGGCACGGCGGTCTATCTGACCGCGGCATTGATCGGGGCAGATGAAATTGCGGCCTGAGCAGGCCGAGCGCGCGGCGAAATTGCTCGATCTCGACGCCGAGGAGCAAGCCCTGCTGCAGGAGATCCCTTATCGCGGCTCGTTGCCGACCCCGGTGCCGACCGACCCGCTGATCTACCGCTTTTATGAGCTGGTGCAGGTCTACGGCACGACCTGGAAGGAATTGATCCAAGATGAATTTGGCGACGGCATCATGAGCGCGATCGACTTCGACATGGCAATCGAGCGCCAGCCCGACCCCAAAGGCGATCGCGTCAAGCTGACCCTGAGCGGCAAATTTCTGCCGTACAAGGAATATTGATCGAGCCCTGGCAGCTGCCCGCCCGTCAGCGCAGCTGGTCGAGGGCGAGGTTGAGTTCGAGGACGTTGACCCGCTTCTCGCCGAGGATGCCGAGAAACCGGTCGTGGGTTTGCTCGTCGACCAGCGCGCGCAGTTTGTCCGGGTCCAGTGGCGCGCCTTGGCGACGCGCGGCACCTGGAACAGGGCGGCGGCCGGGGTGATGTCGGGGTCGAGCCCGCTCGCCGAGGTCGTCACCAGATCGACCGGGATCGGCGTTCCCGGGTTTTCCTTGGCGAGCTTGGCGGCGTCGCCCTTGACCCGGTCGATCAAGCGCCTGGTTGGTCGGCCCGAGGTTCGAGCCGCCCGAATTGTCGGCGGCATAGGGCACCGGAAATCGTCTTGGTCGGATCCTTGGGGTCGGGCTCGGTCGTCGCCGACGGGCGGGGGTGGAAATATTTGTCGGAGGTGAAGTTCTGGCCGATCAGCTCGAGCCGATCACCTTGCCGTCCTTCTCGATCAGGCTGCCATTGGCCTGATGCGGAAAGATCAGTTGCGCGAGCCCGGTCATGCCGAGCGGATAGACGAGGCCGGTGATCACCGTCATGACGACGATCATCAGGATCGCGGGACGGATTTGCCGCAGCATGGGACGGGTTCCTCAGGCAAGGCCGATGGCGGTGACGGCGAGGTCGATCAGCTTGATGCCGATGAACGGCACGATGATCCCGCCGACGCCGTAGATCAGCAGGTTGCGGCGCAGAGATGCTGGCCGCGCCGGTCGGGCGATATTGCACGCCGCGCAACGCCAGCGGGATCAGCGCGATGATGATCAGCGCGTTGAAGATGATCGCCGACAGGATCGCGCTCTCGGGGCTGTGCAGGCGCATGATGTTGAGCACGCCGAGCTGCGGATAGAACGCCGCGAACATCGCCGGGATGATCGCGAAATATTTCGCGACGTCGTTGGCGATCGAGAACGTGGTCAATGCGCCGCGGGTGATCAGCAGCTGCTTGCCGATCTCGACGATCTCGATCAGCTTGGTCGGGTCGCTGTCGAGATCGACCATGTTGCCGGCCTCGCGCGCCGCCATCGTGCCGGTGTTCATCGCCACGCCGACATCCGACTGCGCCAAGGCCGGCGCGTCGTTGGTGCCGTCGCCGCACATCGCGACGAGCTTGCCCTTGGCCTGCTCCTCGCGGATCAGCGCGAGCTTGTCCTCGGGCGTCGCCTGGGCGAGGAAATCGTCGACCCCGGATTCGGCGGCGATCGCCGCCGCGGTCAGCGGGTTGTCGCCGGTGATCATGACCGTGCGGATGCCCATCCGGCGCAATTCGGCAAAGCGCTCGCGGATGCCGCCCTTGACGATGTCCTTGAGGTGAATGACGCCGAGCAGCCGCTGGTCCTTGGCGACGGCGAGCGGCGTGCCGCCCTCCTTGGCGATGCGCTCGGCGATCAGCGGTCGTCTGGCGCACCGCCTCGGAGACCGGCGCCGCGCGCAGTGCCGCCTGCGCGCCCGCGACGGCACTGCGCCAGATCGGGGCGGTGCTGCCGCCTTCGGCAAAGGCGATAATCGCGTCGACCGCGCCCTTGCGGATCGAGACGCCGTCGACATCGATGCCGCTCATCCGGGTCTGCGCCGAAAACGGCACGAAACGGGCGTCGAGCGGCGCCATCTCGCGCCCGCGCAGCCCGTATTTCTCCTTGGCCAGCACGACGATCGAGCGGCCCTCCGGGGTCTCGTCCGACAGCGAGGCGAATTGCGCCGCATCGGCCAGCTCGCCCTCGTCGATCCCCGGGCAACGCGAGGAACTCGGTCGCCTGGCGGTTGCCGAGGGTGATCGTGCCGGTCTTGTCGAGCAGCAGCGTGTCGACGTCGCCCGCCGCCTCGACCGCGCGGCCCGACATCGCCAGCACGTTGAAGCGCACCAGCCGGTCCATGCCGGCGATGCCGATCGCCGACAGCAGGGCGCCGATCGTCGTCGGGATCAGGCAGACGAACAGCGCGATCAGCACGACGACCGACACCGCACCCCCGGCATAGGCGGCAAAGCTCGGGATCGTCACGGTGGCGAAGACAAAGATCAGGGTCATGCCGGCGAGCAGGATGTTGAGCGCGATCTCGTTCGGCGTCTTCTGCCGCACCGCGCCCTCGACCAGCGCGATCATGCGGTCGAGAAAGGTCGAGCCCTGCGCCGCGGTGATCCGCACCTTGAGCCAGTCCGAGGTGACCCGGGTGCCGCCGGTCACCGCCGAGCGGTCGCCGCCGCTCTCGCGGATGACCGGCGCCGATTCGCCGGTGATCGCCAATTCGTCGACCGAGGCGACGCCCTCGATGACCTCGCCGTCGCTCGGGATCAGATCGCCGGTTTCGACCAGCACCAGGTCGCCGGGCTTCAGCGCCGCGGCGTCGACCAGGTCGAACGCGCGCGCCTCGGCGCTCGCGATGCGCTTGGCCTTGGTCTCGGTCCGGGTGCGGCGCAAGGTGTCGGCCTGGGCCTTGCCGCGGCCTTCGGCCACCGCCTCGGCGAAATTGGCGAACAGCACCGTGAACCACAGCCAGACCGTGATCTGGCCGGAAAACAGCGCGCTGCTGCCGACGACCTTGCTGCCGCCGACGAACAGGTCGCGCAGGAAGAACACCGTCGTCAGCACCGAGACGATCTCGACGCAGAACATGACCGGGTTCTTGACCAGGGTGCGCGGGTCGAGCTTGCGGAACGAGGCCCAGATCGCCGGCACGATCAGCGAGCGGTCGAACAGCGCCATCGGCCGCAGATCGCGCTTGTAGAGCCCGGTCGGCGGCAGGCCGATGATGGGAGTGAGATCGGTCATCGTGATATTCCTTGGGAACCCAGCCGCTCACGGGCCGGCGAAGAGCTTGCCCTGGTTCATCGCGACCTGCTCGGTCACCGGCCCCAGCGAGACCGCCGGGAAATAGGTCAGGCCGCCGATGATCAGGATGACGCCGACCAGCAGCCCGACAAATAGCGGGCTGTGCGTCGGGAAGGTGCCGGCCGAGGGCGCCAGCAATTTCTTCTGCGCCAGCGAGCCGGCCACCGCCAACATCGGGATGACAAAGATGAAGCGGCCGATCAGCATCGCCGCCGCGATCGTCGTATTGTAGAACAGCGTATTGGCCGACAGTCCGGCAAAGGCGCTGCCGTTGTTGCCGGTGCCCTCGGTATAGGCGTAGAGGATCTCGCTGAAGCCGTGCGGCCCGGCATTGGCGATGCCGGCGAGCCCGGCCGGCAATACTACGGCCAGCGCGGTCCAGCCGAGGATCGACAAGGGCAGGCTGAGGAGCGCCAGGATGGTCATCTTGACCTCCTTCGCCTCGAGCTTCTTGCCGAGATATTCGGGCGTGCGCCCGACCATCAGCCCGGCGACGAACATCGCGACGATGGCGAAGGCGAGGATGCCGTAGAGCCCCGAGCCGACGCCGCCGAAGATCACCTCGCCGAGCTGCATGTTGACGAGCGGCACCATGCCGCCCATCGGCAGGTAGCTGTCATGCATCGAATTGACGGCGCCGCACGAGGTGTCGGTCGTCACCGTGGCCCACAAGGCCGAGAGCGCCGGGCCGAACCGGACCTCCTTGCCCTCCATGTTGCCGCCCGCCTGCACCGCGCTCGGCGCCGAATCGACGTCGAAGGCGGCAAAGGCGGGGTTGCCGTGCGCTTCCGACCAAGTAAGCAGATGGTCACGCCGGCGAGGAACAGCAGACCCATCGCGGCGAAGATCGCCCAGCCCTGGCGCTCGTCGCTGGACCATGCGGCCCAGCACATTGGTCAGCCCGGCGCCGATCGCGAAGATCGCGACCAGCTCGATCAGATTGGTCATCGCGTTCGGGTTCTCGAAGGGATGCGCCGAATTGGCGTTGAAGAACCCGCCGCCATTGGTGCCGAGCTCCTTGATGATCTCCTGCGAGGCGACCGGGCCTTGCGCGATGATCTGCTTGGCGCCTTCGAGCGTCGTCGCTTCGGTATAGGCGCCGAGGTTCTGCGGCACGCCCTGCCAGACCAGCACCAGCGCGACGACGATCGAGATCGGCAGCAGGATGTAGAGCGTGCAGCGGGTCAGATCGACCCAGAAATTGCCGATCGTCTTGGCCTCGCGCCGCACAAAGCCGCGGATCAGCGCCAATGCCATCGCGATGCCGGTCGCCGCCGAGACGAAATTGTGCACGGTGAGCCCGGCCATCTGCACCAGATAGCCCATCGTGGTTTCGCCGCCGTAGGACTGCCAGTTGGTGTTGGTGATGAAGCTGACCGAGGTGTTGAAGGCGAGGCTCTGCTCGACCGCGGTCTGACCCTGCGGATTGAACGGCAGATACCATTGCAGCCGCTGCAGCGCGTAGAAGCGTGACAAAGCCGACGACGCTGAACAACAGCATCGCGACGGCATAGGTCAGCCAGTGCTGCTCCTCGTTCTCGTCGACGCCGCAGCACCAATAGACCGCGCGCTCGACCGGGCGCAGCACCGGCCACAGAAACGTCCGCTCGCCGGCAAAGACGCGCGTCATGTAGCCGCCGAGCGGCCGCGTGATGGCGATGATGATCACGCTGAACAGCGCGATCTGCATCCATCCATTGGCGGTCACGGCGCTTCTCCTAGAACCGCTCGGGGTTGATCAGCGCATAGACGAGATAGACCATGATCACGATCGTCACGATCCCGCCGAGGATGTAGTCGATCAGCATCTCCGCCTCACATCTTCTCGCAGGCGAGCACATAAAGGATCGCGGCGGCGAAGAAGCCGACGCCGTAGGCGACCATCAGAAAATCAAGCATGACAATGACCTCACAGTTTCCCGGCGGGCCTGACTGCGTATCAAGTGCAGAGTATCGCATTAAGATTCGAGACGCATTGGTCCCGCCGGGTATAAACGGCCCATAAAGATTTTCCGAGCGAGCCCGGTCAGGCGTCTCGCCAAAGATCACCATGACCGCGTTGCTGCGAGACGTCCTTGATTCAGATCAAATCGTCTTCGAGAAATCCCGGCTCGCTGGGCACGCGCATTTGGCCCGCCCGCCGGGTAGGGCGGGTGGCCGCTTATTCGATCTTTACGTCTCGTTTGACAGCCGTTGTTCTTTTCCGCGCTGTATGACCTCCGCTAAGCCTCTTGGGGTGGGCCGCGCGAGAGAACGTCGGTTTAGGCATCCATGCTCGACATCGGGTTTATTCTGCTGGTCATCGCCGTGCTGCTGGCGGTCATCGGCCTGTGCCAGCCGCTTGCCGCTTATCTGAAGCTGCCGCCCCCGGTCCTGCTCGGCGTCATCGGGGTGGCGCTCGGCGGCTTTCCGCTAGCCATGGGCAAATTCGGCTTCTCCGGCGGACACCGATATCCTTGGCGATGCCTTTGTCGCGCTTCCGGTCAGCTCGGCCGTCTTCATCAACGTGTTTTTGCCGCTTTTGGTTTTCGAGGCCGGGATCGCGACCGATGTGCGCCGGGTCATCGAGGACGCGGCGCCGATCCTGCTGCTGGCGATCGTTGCCACCCTGGTCACGACGGCGGTTATCGGTTTGGCACTCTGGCCGATCTCCGGCATGCCGCTGGTTGTCTGCCTGCTGCTCGGTTCGGTAGTGGCGACCACCGACCCGGCCGCTGTCATCTCCATCTTTCGCGATGTCGGCGCACCCGGCCGGCTAACGCGGCTGGTCGAAGGCGAGGCGCTGCTCAACGACGCGGCCGCGATCGCGTTGTTTGCGGTTTTGCTCGGCATGATCGTTGCCGCCCGCGAGCCCGACATCGGCGCGGCCTTGGTGAATTCACGCTGTCCTTTGTCGGCGGCGGCGCGCTGGGGCTGCTCGCCGGTCGTACATTGATCTCGGTGATCCCGTGGTTGGGTGAAGACCGCCGCGCCGAGGGCACGTTGACCCTGGCGCTGGCTTACGCGGTGTTCATCATCGCCGATCGCTTGTTTCACGTCTCCGGCGTCGTTGCGGTGCTCGGCTCGGGGATGACGGTCAGCGCTCTCGGGCGTTCGCGCATCGCCCCGAGCAATTGGTCCTTCCTGTCCGATCTCTGGGATCAGATCGCGTTCTGGGCGCTTTCGTTGGTGTTTGTCCTTGCCTCGATCCTGGTGCCGAGACTGCTCGGCCGGGTCGATCTGCATGATCTCGTTTTGCTGGCGGTGCTGATAGCGGCGGCATTTGCGGCCCGGCTTCTCGTGCTGTTTGTGCTGATGCCGCCGCTGGAGTACTTCCGGGTGAGCCAGCCGATCAGCGCCGCCTACAAGCTCGCGATGGCGTGGGGCGGGCTGCGCGGCGCACTGACCCTGGTCCTGGCGCTGGCGGTCACCGAAAACAGCGCGCTCGACCCGCAGATCAAGCGCTTTGTCGCGGTGCTCGCCACCGGCTTTGTGCTGTACACGCTGTTCGTCAATGGCACGACGTTGCGGTTCGTCATCGCGCTGCTCGGCCTCGACCGCCTGTCGCCGCGCGATGAGGTCTTGCGCGACCGCATTCTTGCCCTGTCATACGCCGAGGTCTGCGATTCGGTGCGGGCTCTGGCGCAGCATCACGCACTGGCGCCCGCGGTCGCCGAACAGATTGTCGCTCCATATCGGGCCTGGATTGCCGCCGCCGATACCCGCGGCGCGGCCGAGCGCCTTTCGGAACGCGATCGGCTCGGCATTGCGCTTGTCGCCCTGGCCAATCAGGAACGCGTGCTCGCGCTCGCGATCCGCGCCGCTCGGCTCGCGCCGGCTGGGACCATCCAGACCCTGCTGCACAACGCCGGCACGCTCGTCGACGGCGCGCGCGGCGAGGGCCGAATCGGCTATCAGCGGGCCGCCGAGAAGGCGCTGTCGTTTCGACCGAGCTTTCGCCTCGGCTATATCCTTTACCGCCATCTCGGGATTCGCCGGCTCCTCGCTGAACGGCTCGCCGATCGCGTCGAATTGCTGCTGATGATGTACTTGGTTGTCGACCGGCTCCCCGAATTCAATGCCGAGCGTCTGCGCCCGATTTTCGCGGAGCGCATCACCGATCTCATCGCCGGGATCATCGACCGCCGTCGCGAACAGCTGCGTGGCGCGCTCGACGCTCTGCGGCGCCAATACCCGGATTATCTCGCCGCCCTCGAGTTGCGGTTTCTTCGCCAATCCGCCGTTCGCCAGGAGGTGGCGCGGTATCAATCGCTGTTCGACGACGGACTGATCCCGCAAGAGCTGTTCGACGATCTGAGGCGTGACGTTACCGTGGCGCACGCCGCCGAACCACGACCGCGCTTCGATATCGGCTTGGACACGCGCCGGCTGATCGAACGGCTCGATCTCCTCGCCGCGCTCGACCCGGCTCAGCTAGATCTCGTCGCAAAACTGTTGCGGCCTCGCTTTACCGTGCCGAACGAACGCATCATCCGCGCCGGGGCCCGCGGCGACGCGGTGTATTTTATCGCCTCGGGCGCGGTCGAGGTCAGACTGCCGGCGCGGCGTGTACGGCTCGGCAGCGGCGAGTTCTTTGGCGAGATGGCATTGGTAACGGGTCAACCGCGGCAAGCGGACGTGCTGGCGTTGAGCTACTGCCGGCTTTTGGTGCTGCGCAAAGCCGACTTTGATCGTTTTATCGCGGCCAACCCCGATGCTGGCGCGGTCATCGAGCGGGTTGCGCGGGAGCGACTAGCGATGAACCGGGATGATAGCGGCGGCGGGCACGACAGCGGGCGCGCCTTAGTCGTCGACTAAATGGCTCTGCCCCATCTTTTGAGCCAATCGCGAAACCCGGTCGAAATTGGCGGTGCGGTTTCATCAGGCTGTACTGAGGCCGGATACTCCGTGCCCTCCGGAGCAACGAGTTGGCGGGGCCACCCGAGTTCCTGATGAATGACAGCATAAAATCCGTCGACCATCAGCTCGATTGTTGCCGGAGCCTCGCCGCATTCCTTGCGCGCGTAGTCGATGCTCGCCGTCAAGCTCGCCAAGAACGCGACCTGCTGCCCTGGCAGGCCATGGACGCTCCAAGCCCCCGACGGATCGTGGACGATTTGCAGGAGCAGGCCCATTGCGTAGTTTTTTGTGATCGCTTCGGTCGCTTAGTGCGGCATGGCGCTGCGAGCCACGAGCAAAAGAAGGTGGAGCAGCGCAATCCCGCTTCCAATAAGCGCCAGCACCACCATCGTACCGGCAGTGACCAACGCCTCATGAACCCGCTTCCCTACGAGCCGCACAATCATTGGAGAAAACCTACCCCGAGGACGTCGGTCACGAAACCAACCACCAAGGCGGCCCAAAATAGAGGACCCGCGATCTCCATGATCGCCTCCGCGATCCGTTGCGCTACCACAACGGCCGGATCAGACCTCTCCGCCGCACCGCGCCGGAAATGAGACTGCCGAAAGTCCCAGCCGAAGTCCGGCTCGCCTGCGTCGTACGGCATCCTAACCGTCGTGCATACCCGAAAGCTGGGCAAGATTATCGTGGCTGTTCCATAAAGATGCGATGTCGATTGGGCGTCGACCGAATAAAGTCAGCGTAAAGGGCGGCTGTCGCGATTGTGGTAATTCGTCATTCCCATGGCGCGTCCAAAGCGAGCCCACAAATCGACTCCCTCCTCGGGAAAAGCCGAGTTCTAAGGAGACGACGCCATCGCAGGCGCGCCGCAGGTCGGGCATTCCGGGATCCTTGGCGATCCGGATCGATGAAAGCGGGCGCGCATCGCATCATAGATCAACAGCGTGCCGTCGAGGCTGTCGCCGAGCCCCAGCAGTTCCTTCAATACCTCGACCGCCTGCAATGTGCCGAGCACGCCGGCGACCGCGCCGAGGATGCCGGCCTCCTCGCAGCGCGGCACCAGATCGGGCGGCGGCGGCTCGCGAAACAGGCAGCGGTAGCAGGGATGCCCGGCGCCGAGATAGGGCCGGAACGTCGACATCTGGCCCTCGAACGGCGACAGCGCCGCCGCGACCAGCGGCTTTTCGAGGCGGAAGCACAGATCGGTCAACAGATAGCGCGTCGCGAAATTGTCGCTGCCGTCGGCGACGAGGTCGTAGTCGGCGATCAGCGCCTCGGCGTTGTCGGGCCCGAGCCGCAGCGGGTGGGTTTCGACCCGGATCTCGGGATTGATCGCGGCGAGCGTGGCGCGGGCGCTGTCGACCTTGAGCGCGCCGACGCTCTGCGTCGCGTGCACGATCTGGCGCTGCAGATTGGTGATGTCGACCCGGTCGTCGTCGACGATCCCGATCGTCCCGACCCCGGCGGCCGCCAGATAGAGCAGCATCGGCGAGCCGAGCCCGCCGGCGCCGACCACCAGCACGCGCGACTGCAGCAGCCGCTCCTGCCCTTCCTCGCCGACCTCGTCGAGGATCAGGTGGCGGGCATAGCGCTGAAACTGCTCTTCGCTGAGTTCCACACGTGCTCCTCTCACAGCCCTTCGAACAATGCCGTCGACAGATAGCGCTCGGCGAAGTCGGGCAGGACCACGACGATCGTCTTGCCGGCCATCTCCGGCCGCGCGCCGACCTCGAGCGCCGCCGCGAGCGCCGCGCCCGACGAAATCCCGACGGCCAGCGCTTCGAGCCGGGCGGCCTCGCGCGCGGTGCGGAAGGCGGTGTCGTTGCCGATGCGGACGACCTCGTCGATCAGCTTGGTGTCGAGGATCTCCGGGATAAAGCCGGCGCCGATCCCCTGGATCCGGTGCGGCCCCGGCGGCCCGCCGGACAAGCACCGCGCTGTCCTCGGGCTCGACCGCGATCATCTTGCAGCCCGGGCTTGCGCGGCTTCAGCACCGAGCCGACCCCGGTCAGGGTGCCGCCGGTGCCGACGCCGCTGACCACGACATCGACCGCGCCGGCGGTGTCCTTCCAGATCTCCTCGGCGGTGGTGCGGCGATGGATCTCGGGATTGGCCGGGTTCTGGAATTGCTGCGGGATGAAGGCGTCGGGCAGGGTCTTGGCGATCTCCTCGGCCTTGGCGATGGCGCCGCGCATGCCCTGCGCCGCCGGGGTCAGTTCGAGTTCGGCGCCGAGCAGCAGCAGCATTTTGCGCCGCTCGATCGACATGCTGTCGGGCATCGTCAGGATCAGGCGATAGCCCTTGGCGGCGCAGACAAAGGCGAGCGCGATCCCGGTATTGCCCGAGGTCGGCTCGACCAGCACGGTGCCGGGCTTGATCCGGCCGGCGGCCTCGGCCGCCTCGATCATCGACACGCCGATGCGGTCCTTGACCGAGGCGAGCGGGTTGAAGAACTCGCATTTGGCCGAGGATGTCGGCCTTGGCCCCGGCCTGCTGCGCCAGCCGGTGCAGGCGGACCAGCGGCGTCGCGCCGATCGTCTCGATGATGCTGTCGTAGACGCGGCCGCGAAACTCCGCGTCCCTGCGGATTTAGTCGCGCCGACGGTGTCCATCAGACTCATCTCCCATAAGGTATTGCGTGGTTTATGTAGGTTCGGCGGCAGGCACTGCAACGAAGCAGTGTGCCGACTCAAATCTCGAAATCGCCGAATTCGGCCGCCCGGCCGGCGATCCCGGCGCGGTGCGCGCGGGTGCACAGATCGTCGAGGGTCAGCGAGTCGAGCCGCTGCATCATCTCCTCCTGCAATTCGAGCCACAGCGGCCGCACCACCTGGTGGCCGAGCGCGCTGCCGGCCGGATCGCTGATCGGGTCCTCGGCGGTCTCGAGCCCGCGCACCGTGCGCACGATGTCGCCGAGGCTGATGCGGCGCCGCTCGCGCGCCAGGCGATAGCCGCCGCTCGGGCCGCGAATGCCGACGCAGGATCCCGTGCCGCACCAGCTCCTGCAGCACCGGTTCGAGGTAGCGGCGCGGGATGCCCTGGCGCGCGGTGATCTCGGCCGAGCGCACCGGCACCGGCGCCGCCGTTATAGGCGATGTCGAGCACCGCCTCGATCGCGAACAGCAGTTTCTTGGTCAGCCGGACCATGTCATGCGGCCCGCCGCCGAAAGTTCACGGTGAGTTTCGCCGTGCCGGACGCTGTCGGACAAGCGGCCTCGACACCGGTCGAGCCGAACCCGCCCGCGCGCGGCTCCCGCCGGTCTCGGAAAACGCCGCCACGACCGCGAATTCCGGCCGCGCGATGCGGGTGAAGACGAGCTGGGCGATGCGGTCGCCGGGCCGGATCGTAATCCCCGCCGCCGCTCTGTGGCGGGTTGCGGTTCCACGCCGAGATCAGGCACGGTCCCTCGTAATCGGCGTCGATGAGCCCGACCGCGTTGCCGAGCACCAGCCCGTCGCGGTGCCCGAGCCCGGAACGCGGCAGCACCAGCGCACACCAATCGGGATCGCCGATGCGAAAGGCGATCGCCGGCCGGGATCAGCACCGCCGGCGCCTGCGGCTCGAGGACCAGCGGATCGTCGATGCAGGCGTGCAGATCGAGACCGGCCGCGAGACTCGACCCCATGACGGAAACCCCCAGCCGGAAAGCCGCGGATCGAGGATTTGCAGCTCGATCCTCACCGGCTCTTCACTGCGGCCGCAGGTGCTGAGCGATGCGCTCGGCGAGGCGGGCGGCGACCTCGCGCTTGGTCATGACCGGCCAGTCCTCGACGCCGTCGCGCGTCGACCAGGTGGATCGTGTTGCTGGTCGCCGCCAAAGGTGCCGGTGCCGGGCGAGACGTCGTTGGCGAGGATCCAGTCGCAGCGCTTGCGGGCGCGCTTGGCGCGGGCGTTGGCGACGATGTCGTCGGTCTCGGCGGCAAAGCCGATGACCAGCGCCGGCCGGTCGTTGGCGCGCTGCGGCGATGCGCGGCGAGGATGTCGGGGTTTTCGGCGAGGCGCAGCAGCGGCGGGCCCTTGCCGTCCTTTTTGAGCTTGTGCCCGGCGACGCTCTCGACCCGCCAATCGGCGACCGCCGCCGCCATCACCGCGACATCGACCGGCAGCGCCGCCTCGCACGCGGCCAGCATCTGCGCCGCGGTCTCGACCGGGACCAGCTCGAACCCCGGCCGGCGCCGGCTCCTGCGTCGGGCCCGAAACCAGCACCGTCTCGGCGCCGAGCGCGCGCGAGCGCCGCGGCGATCGCATGGCCCTGCTTGCCCGAGGAATGGTTCGAGATATAGCGCACCGGGTCGATCGGCTCGCGGGTCGGGCCGCTCGTCACCAACGCGCGCCGGCCGGCGAGCCGCGCGTCGCTCCGCGAGCATTCGCCTCGATCGCGGCGACGATCTCCAGCGGCTCGGCCATCCGCCCCGAGCCGACCTCGCCGCAGGCAAGTTCGCCGGAGCCCGGCCCGACGCGCACCACCCCGCGCGCCGCCAGGGTCGCCAGATTGGCCTGGGTCGCCGGATGCGCCCACATCATCAAATTCATCGTCGGCGCGATCAGCACCGGCTTGTCCGAGGCGAGCAATGCCGTCGTCGCCGAGATCGTCGGCCAGACCCGCCGCCATGCGCGCGATCAGATCGGCGCTCGCCGGCGCGACGACGACCAGATCGGCCTCGCGCGACAGGCGGATATGGCCCATCTCGCTCTCGTCGGTCAGCGACCAGAGATCGGTGTAGACCTTGTCCTCGCACAGCGAGGCGACCGACAGCGGCGTCACGAAATGCTGCGCCGCCGCGGTCATGATCGCGCGCACCGCCGCGCCGCGCTCGCGCAGCCGGCGGATCAGATCGAGGCTCTTATAGGCCGCGATCCCGCCCGAGATGATCAACAGGATGCGCCGGTCGTGCAGCACCTCGACCTCCGCCGCCATTTGCCCGCCTCAGTATGCTACCCTTCGATGACAAGGGCGAGGGCGATCACGGGGGCACGGAGCCTCGCATCCGTAAGGGGCCGAAGCGGGAGGAGTCAGCCGAAGGCAGGTGGGCGCGGCTTTTGCGTGAAATCGAAGCCTTCGAGCAGGTTATATGCGTGGGCGTCGCGCTGCTGTAGCGGCTTCAGGCCGAATCGCGCCTCGATCAGGGCGAGTACGGAAGTCGTGTCGGCGACGCGGTGATCGACATAGCCGCGCCGCGCCCACGGGCTGATCAACAGCGCCGGGACGCGGGTGCCGCAGCCATAGGCGTCGGGGTTCGGCGGCGCCACATGGTCCCAGAACCCGCCGCCTTCGTCATAGGTAATCACGACCGCGCTCTTCTCCCACAGCCGGCTTTGCGCCGAGCGCCTTGAGCAGGCCCATGACCCACTCTTCGCCCCATCGCGGCGCCGAATTCGCCGGGTGCTCGTCGCGGCCGCCCGTCGCCTTCAAAAAGGAGACCCGCGGCAGCCGGCCGGACTTCAGATCGCTAAGGAAATCCTCGCTGTCGCGCATACGGCCGGCTTTAACGTTGCTGAACCAGCTCGGGAAATATTGGAACGGGTTGTGATGCGGCAGATACAGGGCGGGCGTGTCGACCACCACCGAGCCGTCGCCGGCGCCAAACGCCGTCTTCATCGCCCAGGGTTTGACCGCGTCCCAGCCCTCATTGTACCAGGCCCATGCTAGCGAGGCTGCATCGAGCCGGTCGCCGATACTGGGATAAGTCTGTTCACCGGGTGGCGGGCACAAATCGATCGACCCCATGAACACTTCGGTCGGGCCGTTTACCGGCGGCACATCGTTGATCAAAATCCCGTTTTTGTCGTAGGGCCGGTCGAAGACAGGAGGCGTCAGGCTGCCGGTCTTAGTCGTGGGCGGCTTCGACCATTGGGCCGAGCGCGCCGCCGCCAAGTAAAGCGCATTACCTGTCGAGCCGCCCGACATCGCCTGAAAGAAATGATCGAACAAGACGTACTCATCGGCCAGATGGTGGTAGCCCGGCAGATCATCGCGCGCATAGAAGCCGAGCACCGCGCCAGACGGCGTCGATTCGGCGAACATCATCTCGGCCGCGTCGCTGCCCGGCCCCTTATCGAAGAACACGTGCTTGCCGGGCAGGGCCAGCGCCACGAAGCGGTCCATCTTCCCTTGATTGATCTGCGCGAACATGCGGAAGAAATGGTGCATCGGGTCCCACGGGACGTTGGCGCCCGGCGGGATGTACGGGGTCAGGCGGAACGGGCGGTTTTCGACCAGCGCCTCGGCAAAGCCGGGAAGCTGATAGGGCACCGGCAGATAGCCATAGGGGACGCCGGCCGCGTTTTTTTGCAGCCCGGTAAAGCGCGCATCGATCCGCCCCTCGCGGTCCAGCAGGCCCGCCACCGGGCCGCCGCCGGGCCGCTGATAAGCTCCGAAATAATGGTCGAAGCTGCGGTTTTCCTGATAGATCACGATGATATGGTCGATCTTGTCGCGCAGCCCCTGCAAGTCCGGCCCGGTCGGCGTCGCGGCCCGCACCGGTATCGGCAGGCGCGACTCGAGGAACGCCGCAGTGCCGGTCACCGCGACCGATTTGAGAAAGCGGCGGCGGCTTTGCCTTAGTATCATCATCGTTGTCCCCCGATCGTTGCACGCTTGGCCGCCGGTGCGGGCGCACGCACGTCTTTCGGCGAATATCACACTTTTATGTCAGTTGTGCGAAAGGCGTGGTCGTGCGCGCTCGCGGCTGGTCGCGGTGGCGCCTCACAAGGCAGCTAGCAACCGTTCGAGTGCGGCCAGGGACTGGGGTTCGACCAAAATCGGAGCATGCCCGACGCCGGATACCTTGACCAACTCGCCATGCGGCAGCGCGTCGACCATCCGCTGCGCCTGCGCCTCGGAGAGGACATCGCTCTCTGTTCCCCACACCACCAAGGTCGGGCAGGAGAGGGCCGGCAGCCTGGTCCACAATTCGGGCCGCCGAGGCGCACCGTGCTCGACCCGCTGCCGGATGTAGGCGGGGTCCATCTTCCACCGCCATTTGCCATCCGGTCGCTGCCGCAGCACGCCGAGCGCCAGTTCGCGCTGGTCCTCGGCGCTCCGCCCGGCCACGATCGCCGACATCTCGCGGCGGTACGCCATGGCGTCGTCCAACGTCGCAAACTCGTCCGGCCTGCTGCCGACCATCTGGGTGATGCGCTGGGTGCCCGCCTCGGCTTCTGGCCCGATGTCGTTGATCACCAGCCCCCGCAGGCGCTGTGGGTGCGCCACCGCATAGGCCATCGCGATGATGCCACCCATCGAGGTCCCGATCAGGACAAACCGGTCGAGCCCCAGCCGGTCGACAAATGCCGCCAAGTCACCCGCCTGATCGGCGTAGCCATAGGCCGCGGCGGGCGACCAGGCGCTCTCCCCATGCCCGCGGACGTCGGGGGCGAGGATATGGAAGCGATCTTTGAGGCGCCGCGCGAGCGCGTTGAATGGGTCGTGTCCGTCAAGGAGGTGTAAATCGGAGCGGAGTTTGAGGTGGCCATCGGTCAGGCGGCCAGTGGTGGAAGTTTGGCCGGATCGGCGTCGATTAGCGGCAGCGTCAGCTCAGCCATTCCCTCGATCTGCATGTAACGGCACTGGAGTAGCCACTCATCGTTCTGCTCGAGCAGGACGGCGCCGATCAGCCGAGTGATGCTGGCCTCATTGGGGAAGATGCCGACGACATCAGCGCGCCGTTTCACTTCCTTATTCAGCCGCTCCAACGGATTTGTCGAATGCAGCTTGGTGCGATGCTGGGCCGGGAAGGTGATGTAGGCCAGCACATCGTGCTCGCTGTCGTCCATCAGCGCGGCGAGCTTGGGCCAGCGCGGCCGCAGCTGATCGGCAACATGGCGCCAGGTCTGATGCGCGGCCTCGGCATCGGCTTGCAGAAAGGCCTGGCGGATCGCGGCGGCGACCATGGTGTGCTGGCCTTTGGGTACGTGCGCCAAGGCATTGCGCATCCAATGAACGCGGCACCTTTGCCAGGTCGCTCCGAGCACGCGAGTGATCGCGTGGCGCAGGCCGTCATGAGCGTCGGAGATCACCAGCTTGATGCCCTTGAGACCGCGTTTGACCAGGCCCTTGAGGAAAGCCGACCAGAACGGCTCGGCCTCCGAAGGACCGATGCCAAGGCCGATGATCTCGCGCCGGCCTTCGGTCGTGACCGCCACCGCGATTATCGCGGCGACCGAGACGATGCGGCCGCCGTCGCGGACTTTGAGGTAGGTGGCGTCGAGCCACAAATACGGCCATTCGCCGTCGATCGGCCGGTCGAGGAAAGCGTTGACTCGTTCATCAATGTCCTTGCACAGCTTGGAGACCTGGCTCTTCGAAATACCGGACAGCCCCATCGCCTGGACCAGCTCGTCGACCCGCCGGGTCGAGACGCCGCCGATCCAAGCCTCCTGGATCACCGTGACCAGCGCCTTCTCGGCGGTCTTGCGCGGCTCCAGAAAGGGCGGGAAATACGAGCCCTGGCGTAGCTTGGGGATCCTCAGCTGAAGCGAGCCGAGCCGGGTGTCGAGGCTGCGCTCGCGATAGCCATTGCGGTAATTGAGCCGCTCGGCGGAGCGTTCGTGCCGCCCGGCGCCGATCACGCCTTCGACATCGGCTTCCATCAGAATTTGCAGTACCGCCTCCGCCACGGCTCGCAGAAAATCGCCATCGCCGCTCTTCTGCAGCAGCTCGGCCAGCGCCATTCTCTCATCGGTCATCGGGTCCTCGGTAGGCTTGGGATGGGTGTCACAACGCCACCTTAGCCGACCCTCCCCGGTGACCACCCGTCGCTCACGCGCGCGCCGGGCTCCATGTAATCGGGCATTGCGCCCGGCGCGCGCTCACCCTCGAATTTCCACCACCACCAAGGACGCTAACGTTGAATGCGTCGGCGCTCCCGGTGTAGCCGTGGACGCAGACGATCTCAGGGGCGTCGGCCTCGCCCCATTCGAGGTAATGCAGGGCCAGATCGTTGACCCTCAGGGTCTTGCTTTCGAGTTGCATCGAAATCGTCATCGGGGCTGCCTCCTCCAGTTTCGTGCCGGCCGGCTATCTTGCCAAAGATCGGGGCCGGCCGTACCTATCCTTAATCATCCAGGCCAGGGAGGCGCGCCATGCAGCTTAAAGACCAAAAACTGTTCCGGCAGCAATGCTACGTCAATGGAGCGTGGGTCGGCGCGTTGAACCGCGGCACCATCCCGGTCACCAACCCCGCGACCGGCGAGACCTTGGGCACCGTCCCGCGGATGGGCGCGGAGGAGACCCGCCACGCGATCGAAGCTGCCGACAAGGCACTGCCTGGCTGGCGCGCCAAGACCGCCAAGGAGCGCGCCCAAATCCTGCGCAAATGGTTCGACCTGATGATGGCGAACCAGGAGGATCTCGCGACCCTGATGACCGCCGAGCAGGGCAAGCCGATGGTCGAGTCGCGCGGCGAGATCGCCTATGCCGCCGCCTTCATCGAGTGGTTCGGTGAGGAGGGCAAGCGCGTCTATGGCGACACGATCCCCGCGCACGCCTCCGACAAGCGCATCGTCGTCACCAAGGAGCCGATCGGCGTCTGTGCGGCGATCACCCCGTGGAACTTCCCGGCGGCGATGATCACCCGCAAGGCAGGCCCGGCCTTGGCCGCCGGCTGCACGATGGTACTGAAGCCGGCGACCGCGACCCCGTTCTCGGCATTGGCCTTGTGCGAATTGGCCGAGCGCGCCGGCGTGCCAAAGGGTGTGTTTTCCTGTGTGACCGGCCCGTCGAACGAGATCGGCGGCGAGCTGACCTCGAACCCGACCGTCCGCAAGTTGACCTTCACCGGCTCGACCGAAATCGGCAAATTGCTGATGCAGCAGTGCGCCGGCACGGTCAAAAAGCTGTCGCTCGAATTGGGCGGCAACGCGCCCTTCATCGTCTTCGACGACGCCGATATCGAGATGGCGGTCAAGGGGGCCATCGCCTCGAAATATCGCAATGCCGGCCAGACCTGCGTCTGCGCCAACCGCATCCTGGTCCAGGACGGCGTCTATGACGCCTTTACCAAGCGCCTCGCCGAGACCGCCGGGGCGATGAAAGTCGCCGACGGGTTCGAGCCGGGTGCGGTGATCGGGCCATTGATCGACATGAAGGCGGTCGAGAAAGTCGAGGCCCACATCGCCGACGCCGTCAAGAAAGGCGCCAAAATCGTCACCGGCGGCAAGCGCGCCGCGCAAGGCGGCAGCTTCTTCGAGCCGACCGTGCTGACCGACGTGACGACCGACATGGTCATCACCAAGGAGGAGACCTTCGGCCCGGTCGCCCCGCTCTACCGCTTCAAGACCGAGGACGAAGCGGTCAAGATGGCCAACGACACCGAGTTCGGCCTCGCCTCCTACTTCTACAGCCGCGACATCGGCCGCATCTGGCGCGTCGCCGAGGCGCTCGAATACGGCATCGTCGGCATCAACGAAGGCATCATCTCGACCGAGATCGCCCCGTTCGGCGGCATGAAGGAAAGCGGCATCGGCCGCGAAGGCTCCAAATACGGTATAGAGGAATTCCTCGAAGTCAAATATCTCTGCATGGGCGGCATCGACCGCTAGTGATTAGACCCGCCCACCTGATTCGGTCTCAGCCCTCGTCTTGCCCGGCCTTGTGCCGGGCATCCACGGGACACCGGCAAGGCGTGTGCCGCAGCTCGTAGATGGCCGGGCCAAGCCCGGCCATGACGATCGAGCAGATCGTTTACGTGGGTCTGAGCACCAGGGCATCGTAGAGGCCCGCCGGCCAGGATCGGATAGGACGTCATGACCAAGGATCAGGTTAGGGCAGTATTGGAACGGGTTCCGACCTGGCCGGAGGACCGGCAGCAGGAGTTGGCCAAGCTTGCACTTGAAATAGAAGCAGAACTCGCCGGCGGCTCCACGAGGCGACACCGAATGAACTGACGGCGATCGACGAAGGGCTTGCCGGCGAAGCTGCCAGCGAGCAAGAGATCAAGGCGGCATTCGCCACCCTCCGGCAGGCATGAGGGTCGAGTATTCGAAGCGGGCCATCGCCGATATCAGGCAAATCGTAGCCTACTACGCCCGGCCCGAGCAACCATGGCAGGGTCGCTGCCGGACATCTGCTAAGGGTAAAGTCGGGATGTGGCGCGGTGGCGTTAGGTCGACCATGTCGGTTGCCGCCCCTTTCGTCTGGCGGTGCCTTAGTGGGTCGGCCATAACTCCGTTTCCACACCCCGCTCATCGAACGCAGCAGGCGGATTTCCCGCACTGCGCTCTCGGACAAGACCTCACGCCTTCACCCACGACGGGCCGCGGCCGAGCCGGGTTAGACGTACGAGCCCGAAGTACCCGTAGAGGTGCGAGAGTGGATAGCTCCCGCGCTTGCGTCGCCTGCCCTTGTGCTTGAACCGCAACCACCGGCGCAACCGCACAGCCACGTATGTGTCGAGCGCGCGATACGCCTTGCTGGTGGAGCCGACGCTGAAGTAATTGGCCCACCCGCGGAGCACGCGGTTCAACTTGTCTACGAGCTCTGTGGTCTCTTGCCAGGTACGCGCGCGGACGGTCAGCGCGTGGACGGTTTCGACCATGCGCTGGATGCTCTTCTTTGACGGTCGCAGAGCCAAGCGGGCCTGGCCCGTCGTTCGAGAGTACATTCGTCCGAACGTGAATCCCAAGAAGTCGAACTCGCCTTCCGGGACCTTGCAGATCTGTGTCTTGTCCTCGTTCACTGTCAGCTTTAGCTTACCCGTAATTTCGCGCAGGCGGTGCAGCGCCGCGCCGGCGTTGCCCCTCCGGCACAGGATCACGAGGTCGTCGGCATAGGTGACCAGGCGAGTGCCGAGGCTTCGCTCAAGGCCGAGCTTCTTCCACCCCAACACAAACCGGCGCATGTAGAGGTTCGCCAGCAGTGGTGAGAGGGGTGAGCCCTGCGGAATGCCGCGCCGGTTGTCGCGCGCCTCGGTCGTGCGTGTCTTGCGGCCTCGGTCGTCGGTTTCTTCAACGGGGCAGTCCAGCCACATCTTGATCAGATGCAGCACGCGCCGATCGACGATACGGCGCGCCACCGACTTTAGAAGGTCGGAATGCGGAATGCTCCCGAAGTAGTCCGCGAGGTCGGCGTCCACGACTTCCGGATAGCCACGAAACAGCAGCTCCTCCACCGCTACCGCGGCCTGCTGGGCGTTGCGCCCGGCGCGGTAGGCGTAGATTTCTGGTGGAAGGTCGGCGTCGAAGATCGGCTCCAGCACCAGCATCGCTGCTGTCATGCAGACCCGATCCCGCACGGTCGAGATGCCCAGCGGCCTGAGTTTGCCGTTGGCCTTCGGGATCAACACGCGTCTGATCGGCTCCGGCCGGTAGGTCTCCTGCCTGAGCGCAAGCGCCAGTTCGGCCAGCCACCGCTCCATCCCATACGCCTCGATATCCGCAAAATCCTGGCCATCCACACCCGGTGCACCCTTGTTTGAGCGGCACTGGGCATAGGCGTGCGCCAAGATGTCGTCGCGGCAGATCTTGTCGTACAGCGCGTAGAAGCGATAACCGGCTTCTGCCTTCGCTTTTGCGTGTAACGCCATCTGCAGCTTTTGAACACGTTTCGGAGTTGATAGGTTGCCCAATCTCCCGGTCCCTCGCCACTTGTTGCGTCCGTCTTGAACTAAGGCCCCTTCCCTCCACCGGCATTACCCGGCTTCAGCGGTACTACGAGCCTCTCCGCCACCCCAGAGCGCCCGGCCTGTCCCTCACGGGCGTCCGGTTGATCATCCCTGATCACGCAATGGGGCTTCCCGTGTTGCGTACGCTTTCCTTGTGTACATGCTGCCGCCACTACCCCGGTGCAGCGGCTGGGCGTAGTCTTCGCTCGTGTCACCCAACCGTGTCAGCCTTCCCCAATTCCACTTTCGGGTCGGCCTGCACATGGACTTGCATCGGAAAAGTGGAGAGTTCCCGATGAGCTATGAGGAACTCGATGATGCAGCAGCGACGGTTTACGAAGGAATTCGAGGAGGAAGCGGTCCGTCTGGTGCAAACCAGCGGGCGGTCGCAGCGCGAGATCGCCGGTGATCTGGGGATTGGGCTCTCGACGCTAGTCCGCTGGATCGGCCGGAGCCGGGATCGGCGCGCTGCCGACCCCGCGACGGCGGCAGAGCGCGATGTCACCGCGGAGCTGAAGCGGCTGCGGCGGGAGAACGAGATCCTCCGCCAGGAGCGGGACATCCTGAAAAAGGCCACCGCTTTTTTCGCCCGGGAGGGAAGTCGATGAGGTTTGCGCTCATCGATCGGGCGAAGGCGGAATTCCCGATCCATCGTCTGAGCCGCGTGCTTGGTGTCAGCCAAAGCGGCTACTTTGCCTGGAAAGGTCGGCCGGCTTGCCCCCGCCTACGCGGCGACATGGTGCTGCTGGCGCATGTCCGGTCGGCCTTTGCTCTGTCGAACGGCACCTATGGCAGCCCCCGGATGACACGGGAGCTGCAGGACGCCGGCCTTGCGGTCGGTCGCCGCCGGACGGCCCGCCTGATGCGGGAGAACGGGCTCAGGGCTCGGCAGAAGCGGCGGTTCAAGCGCACCACCGACAGCCATCACGCCTGGCCGGTTGCCCCGAACCTGCTCGATCAGAACTTCACGGCGAGGGGTCCTGACGAGAAGTGGGGCGCCGACATCTCCTATGTCTGGACCCGCGAAGGCTGGCTGTACCTTGCCGTCGTCATCGACCTGTTCGCCCGCCGGGTCGTCGGCTGGGCCACCGGCGACCGGTTGCACCGCGATCTGGCTCTTGCCGCCCTGGGCAAAGCCCTTGCCATGCGCCGTCCGGCCGCCGGGTTGATCCATCACTCGGATCGTGGCAGCCAATACTGTTCGATCGATTATCAGGCCGAGCTCGGCAAGCATGGCGTCCTGATCTCGATGTCCGGCAAGGGAAACTGCTACGACAACGCGATGGTCGAAACGTTCTTCAAGACCCTCAAATCCGAGCTTGTCTGGCGGACGATCTTCTACACCCGCCGGGAAGCCAACCAGGCCATCGCCCGCTACATCGACGGGTTCTACAATCCCGTCCGGCGCCATTCGGCCCTCGACTTCTCAAGCCCGGCACAGTTCGAAAAACAGGCCGACGGTTGACCCAATGCCTCTCCACTAAAACGACGCAAGTCCAACATCGTCCTTTTCGAGGCTTGCTCAGCGTTCACTTGCGTTGCGGCCTGCACACTCGCACGGTTACCGTATGTCGTAACCGCTATCCGAAGGCTTCAGACACTTCGTCTCCTCCATGTCTGCTCCGGTCGCTTCCGGCTGGAGCGGTCGCCGGGTGGGGCTTGCACCCACTGGAAAAGCGCCGCCTTGTCACGGCGCACGCGGAAAGCCGACCTTGGGCTGCCAGACCCGGTTGCGCCGATTTCAGACCTTCCCATACTCACCGAAACCAACGGGATTGCTCCATGAGCTGACGTTCAAGGCTCGCGTACGGAAGAGCGGTGATTGCGGCCCAGTTGCTGACGATGTATAAGCCTACCGACGCCCTTTTATCGATTTGTTCATCGATCCTGACGCCAAAAATGGGGGGAAATCATGATCAACACATTGCGCATATTGGTCTCGGCGAGCTTCATCGCATTGATCAGTGCTATAGCACCGGCTTCTGCCACGATTATACAGTGGAATTTGAGCGACGTAACAGGCGCTTCAGGTGCCGAGACGGTAACAGGGCTTTTCGATTACAATACGACTACGGATATGCTGACGAGCTTCGCCATCGGGGCAAGCGGTCCCATATCGGTGGCGAGTTTTTCTTTTGGTACAGTCGGCAACGGAACCGTCGTTTTTCAAAATGTCAGCGGTGGGGTCACGACAGAGGTCGCTTTGGTAACGCCAGCTGCTGTTCCTCCTTTTCCGTGCCCGACATGTGATCAGGTATTTGCCGGAACGTCGCCGATTACGCTAACTCCCGGATTTCTGGAAAGCCCGCCGGACCAATTCGACGGGTCTGTGATAAACATGTCGAATAATCTGGGCGGATCGATCATCCTCTCAGGCGGACTTGACCGAGCCGTTCCCGAACCGCCGTCAATAGTTCTGCTCGGCAGCGCGCTCATCGGGTTAGGTGCAACCCTCAGTCGCTGCCGCAGCACCGATTTTAGAATCGGACACTAAACTTAGAAACCTTATGAATAACCTCCTTCCAGCTAGACTAATTGACATAAACTGGTTGAGCTCTGCCATGCGTCCGCCAGACCGGGGGCATCACACATGGCAGCGTCTGCCATGACGGCTATCGGCCCGCGTGAGACTTCCGGGGCCGGTGTCCGGAACACTTCGCAGCAGCGCGCGAAGTCGCACGGCGGTGCGAGTTACCGCTTCAGATCGGGAGCTGCCCTCCGAACCGGGTACCAAGCGTATGATTTGGATCAACGGTTCGTCCCTGCCATACCTGCACTGCCAGAGCCTAGAGGAAAGGTGGAGCCATGGCCGCGTCAACGGGATACCAGTGGCGGCGAGACAAGGACGGGCTCGGCGTATGGGAGCACCGCGGCAAGGTCGCGGTGCCCGGTGTCGGACATTCGCCGGTCGACCGTCGCTGGGACGGCGTCTCGATGGACCAGACGCTAGGTGCCTACTCGATCCTAGCCTGCCAGAAGGCGATGGACGAGGCCGGTGTGACGCCGGATCAGATCGAGGGCGTCATCTGCTGCGACAGCCATATTGCCGGCGGCAGCGGCGGCTCCGCGTCGCAATGGGCGCCGCGGCCCTACTTCGCCCCGCCCTATGATTCGGAGTGGGGGCTCACTTTGGTCAACGCGCAGTGGCTGATCGAACAGCTGCGCCTGCCCAACGTCAAATTTGCGCCGACCGGCGTGCCGACGATCAGCGAAATGGTGGGCATGGCGGCACAGGCTGTGGGTGACGGCCAGTGCCACACCTGTCTCGTCATCTACCCGACCGGCAATCTCGAAGGCCGCTATCGTCGCGGTGGCGAGAACGCCGACGACTACGCCCGCGGCGCCCGCCAATGGACCGCACCCTGGGGCAACCACGGCGGCAACGATTTCATCAACATCTTCCCGCACAATCAGTACTGCCTGAAATACGGTGGCAAGCACGACGACCTCGCTCCCTTTGTCGTCAACCAGCACCGCAACGGGCTGCTGACGCCATGGGGGTACAATGCCACCCACAAGGTGCCGCAGCTGACGATCGAGGATTACGTCAATTCGCGCTACATCCTGAACCCGCTGAGGCTCTGGGACTGCGACCGGCCGGTCAATGCCTCGACCGCCTATCTCTTTACGACCGCCGAGCGCGCCCGCGACATGCGGCAGTCGCCGGTCTATGTGCTCAATCACTCGCAGCACAATTTCAGGAAGCGCAGCACACAGGAAGATCTGGACGAGATCGAGGACTGGACCGACCGCGCCGCCAAGCGGATGTACGAGGGCGCCGGGCTCAGGCCCGAGGACGTCGATATATTCAATCCTTACGACGGCTATGCCCCGATGTCGCAGTTCTTCCTCGAGGGCTTCCAGTGGCACGGCGTCAAGCGCGGCGATGCCTTCCCGTTTTACGCAGACGATATCAGGGTCGAGGGACCGCACCCGTTCTGCTCGAGCGGCGGCAATCTGGGGACCGGGCGCCTCCGTACGGCCATGTACACCGACAGCATAGAGCAGCTCCGCGGCACGGCTGGCCCCCGCCAGGTCAAGGTGCGGGCAGAGACGGCGCTGGCGGCCTTCACCACGCCAAGCAGCGGCGGCTGGATCATGTTCGGCAAATCCCCGAGCTGACGGCGTGTAACGCTGGGGATCAAAATCTAAGCTATCCAATGGCAAGCGTCCGTCGCGGACGGCCCCGCTGCCGCGGCGATTGGCGCGGATCTCGACAATGGGCCGCCGTTTTTAGTCACTCTTGCGAGCTTGCTCGCGATCCCCTAGGGTCATAAAGGACCGTGAACAGATTGTTTCGCTGAGTTTCTTGGCGATTGAGAAGTATGCGAGGACCGCTCGCTACTATGGGTTGTGGCTTTGATGACTGCATTGATGAAATATGCAATGCCGATGATATCGCTTAAGAGTGTTCACGGTCCAACATGCTCTCTGATCTCAAGGCATGCCAAAGCAGAATAGCACTCGCACATCTGCTCGGCGTCGCGGCAAAAGAGCTTGCGTATGTCCTGTATAAAATTCCGGAGGCGGCGAAATATCAGGGCTATTGCATCAGCAAGAAGAACGGTGGAACGAGGACCATCTTCGCCCCATTCTCGCGTCTGAAGTGGATTCAGCGTCGTCTTCTAGACCTGCTGTATCAGTGCGAAGACGATCTAGCGGCATTACATAAGCGAGGTCCAAGTCTTGACTACGATTTTCGGCGCGCGACGAACATCTACGAGAATGCGAATGTTCATCGCGGCCGAAGGTGGGTTCTAAATATCGACATCGAAGGATATTTCGACCAGTTTAATTTTGGAAGAGTCCGAGGTTACTTCATCAACAATCAAGACTTCCGGCTGCACCCACAGGTTGCGACCGCCATTGCCCAGATTGCGTGCTTCAACAATGTACTGCCGCAGGGCAGTCCCGCCTCCCCTCATATCGCGAACCTCCTCACTCGCTTTTTTGACCGGCAGATAACGAAATTCTTAAAACCGCGGCGCTGCAGCTACAGTCGCTATGCTGATGACATTACTATCTCAACGGGTTTGCGGGAGTTCCCGGCTGACGTTGCCGTGCCCGACCTCGCGAACTCACAGGGGTGGAGCCTTTCACCTGCACTTGTTGGGATATTTACTCAGGCCAGTCTACCAATTAATCCCATCAAAACACGCATGAGCGTAAAAGATAGCCGCCAGATGGTCACTGGATTGGTGGTTAACCAGCGGCCCAATGTCACGCGTGAGTACTACCTCAGCGCCCGCGCGATGTGCCATACCCTGTTTAAAACGGGATCGCTCATTGTTCCTCCTTTCACTTCATCGTTTTCGGACAATTGCTCGCAAAAACAAAAAGATGGCCCTGATCCGCTTGCGGCGCTCGAAGGACGACTGTCGCACATACAACACATCCGTGAAAAGAGCGATCTGCGCACCATCCAAGAGAAGCAGGACACACCAACTCAGTTTTGGTGCACTTTGCAGAAATTCTACATTTACAAGTATTTCGTCGGCAATCCTGTCCCGTTGATTTTGACGGAAGGTCCTTCGGATATCTTTTATCTAAAAACCGCCATTCTCAAAAGTACGTCTACTACTATCCCTGAATTAAAGGAAACTTCAGGTGGTAGCGCAAAGATAATCCCAAGCTTTTTTCGCTTCGACACAGTTGCATCTATGGTCCTCGGCCTGACAGGTGGAGCCGGTAATATCAAGCGATTCCTATATCTTTTGAACCAAACTAAGAGACACTTCAACCAAACCCTGCGGACCCAACCCGTCATTATTGCAATTGATAACGATTCTGGTGGTAAAGATGTTTTGGCACAGGTGAACGGTATGTTTAAGAAAAATATAGGAACAGCAGACCCGCAGATAGTTCACCAGATCAACAAAGGCCTGACGCTGCTCAAGACCCCGCACATAGGTGCCAAGCAACTCACCTCAATTGAAGATTTACTGCCATCATCGGTGAAGGGGGTAACCCTCAATGGGAAAACGTTCTCCGCCGAAAAGAAGCTCGACACGGCTAAACATTTTGGGAAGATTGCCTTAGCGCATTACGTCAGGGATAATGCGGGAAGCATAGACTTCTCTGGGTTTGATGAAATGATTGAAGGCCTAAACGAAGCGATTGCCACCTCACTTCTTTGATGCCTCTGGGAACGGTCGCTTGGCCGCCGCTCCAAAGAGCAGCCCATTCTACTCACGGCCAATGTCGGCAATTCAGCCGCGCTCGGCGTAGGTCACTTAGGCGGAGGGCGTGCTTCGGGGTCGGTCTCCAGTCGCAGGCGCGGGGTACCAAGCGTCAGGTTCCGACCGCTACGTGCCGCGAAACACGACGAGGGCGTCTGCCGCTTTCACTCCCTGACCTGACGGCAGCACCATCAGCGGATTGATGTCCTACTCTGCCAAATTCAATCATGCGCCCGGTTTTCGGCCCGCCGCGCTTGCCGCTTGTCATGAAGCCGACCACGGATTGATCAGCGCCAGGCCACAGCCCTCAAAATCCGCCGTGTCGCGCGTGACCACGCTGGCGCCACACGCGCGGGCAATTGAGGCAATCATCAGGTCGGCTATCGCCGCCGGGCGGCCGGCGCTGTGCCGCAGGGCAAAAAGCTCGGCGTAGATCACTGCAGCATCCGTATCGAAGGGAGAATGCGGCCGGCAAAATCCTCGCGGAACATCGCCAGCGCCGCCATCTCCAGCGCCTCTCGTCGGCGGCCCTTGGGCAGCACTGTGATGCCCGACAGGATTTCAGCCTGGCACACGGCGGCGGTGAACAACAGATCGGGCGGCTGCTCTTCCATCCAGCTCGCCACTTGCGGGTCCGGCCGCGTACCCATGACGGCCGACAGAATGTTGGTATCGAGCAGGAACATTCAGTCGAAACGCGGCGGCTCTGGCGCCGGCTCGCGCGGCGGCAGTTCGAGATCGACGCCGCCGAGCGGCGCAAACCGGCTGCGGATGCGCTGATAGAGGTTGACCGCCGGGCGCTCCGGTTCGTTCAGCGTGTCTTGCAGAATGTCCCGCACTTCGGCTTCCATCGAATGCCCATGCTGGGCGGCGCGCACGCGCAGGCGTCCCTTCAGCGCCGCATCGAGATTGCGGATCGTCAGCGTCGCCATCGAGGTTTCGTTGCTGTTGCATGACCGCTTCCATTGCACTCGATGACAGCGTTGAATGCAATCGGTTTTGACCACTATGTGCCGCGAAACACGACGAGGGCGTCTACCGCCTTCACGCCATGACCTGACGGCAGCACCATCAGCGGATTGATGTCCAACTCCGCCAATTGTCCTTCAAGGTGCATGGCGAGGTGCGACACGCGCACCGGGGTATCCGCGAGCGCCTCGAGATCTGCCGCCGGCCCGGTTCGCGGTCGATGCGCCGGAATCGCGGATGGTTCAGCTCGCACTCAGCGCGAGCACGGCTTCGGGTACTCGGTCGATCACCCGCAGAAGGGCACGGGCCGCACCCTGCGGCACGAGCTTACCCTGCTCCCAACCGCGCACTATCGCGACAGATATGCCGATCCGGCGCGCAAACTCGGCTTGTGACAGTCCGGCACGTCTGCGAACGCGCCGCACCCAAGCCGCCGCATCTTTGGCCGCTTCGGCATCATCGAAGGCGGCCTGGCTTTCGATCTCCGCTTCGGTGGTCGCATCGACCCGCGTCCAATCGGTTCGCGGCTCGACCGGCTCCCAAGGGCCGGCGGAACGCCGCCGCCGGGTGACGGCTCCCGTCGCCTCGAGGCGTGCTTCAGTGCGCGCCATACCGGTCCCTCTCCCGAGCATTTGCCTTGCGGGCGGAGATGATCCTCGTCACCGTGCCACGTCGCGTGTAGGCGATCACGAAGACGCATCCCGCGACGCGGCCGTAGAGCCTGAAAGCGTTCTTCGCCATAGTCTCGCCGATCGTCACGCTCCACCCGTCTGTTCGGATCGAGGAACGCCGGCAGGATATCGGCAAAACCGAACCCGCGTTCTCGCGCGCAGCGATCGTTTTTCGCATCATCCCACTCGAACCGGATATGGGGAGCGTCCGCCAATAGCCCAGCCTGCCTGTCCCCGGAATTGTCATGCCTTAAGCGATAGCGATGTAGGCGGATTTGGCGAGCGTGTGCCCAGGCACCGGCTCGGGTCGATCACTATCAGCCACGTGTGGGGCTATGCGCCGCGAAACACGGCGAGGGCGTCTACCGCCTTCACGCCCCGACCTGACGGCAGCACCATCAGCGGATTGATGTCCAACTCGGCCAAGTGTCCTTCAAGGTGCATGGCGAGGTGGGACACGCGCACCAGGGTATCCTCGAGCGCCTCGAGGTCCGCCGCCGGCCGTCCGCGAAAGCCTCGGAGCAGCCGGGCGCCTTTGACCTCGGCGATCATAGAATGTGCTTCCGAGCGGGTGATCGGGCAGCACCGCAGGGCCACATCGTTGTAGACCTCGACCATCACACCGCCACTACCGAACAGCAGCACTGGGCCCAATTGCGGGTCGCACGACACGCCAATGATGACTTCGACACCGTCTCCGACCATCTCCTGCACCGACACGCCGATGATCCGAGCCTGTGGCGCATAGGCCTTGGCACTAGCCAAGATCTCGGCGTAGGCGGTTCGCACTTGTGCCCCATCGCCGAGGTTCAGCCGAACGACCCCGGCCTCTGTCTTGTGCGGAATATCCGGCGACTCGAGTTTGAGAGCCACCGGAAACCCGAGCTGCTCTGCGGCCTCGACGGCGGCCTCAGCAGAATTTGCCCGGCGCTCGTGCGCACTCCGCACGCCCCAGGCTGCCAGCAGCTGCTTGCTCTCGGATTCCGAGAGGGTCGGACGCCCCAAGCCAAGCGCCTGGGCGATGGCCGCATCCTGCGGCGCCGTGCGCGACGGGGCCGTGGCAAAGCCATCGGCCAGGCGACGCTCGCGCCATGTATGATACGAGAGGCGGCTCTGCAGGCCCCGGGCCAATTTGTCCGGCGTGTAGAAGATCGGTATCCGGGCGTGTTTCAGCTGTGCCAGGCCCGCCCTGGCGTCCCGGCTTCCGGTCCACAAGAACACCACGCCCTTGTCGGTCCGGTCGCGCTGGCTGATGACCTGCTGAGCCTGGGCGTCCGCCCCGGCGCTCGCCACGACGAGCGTCCCCATCCGGGGATCGTTGAACATATGCTCCATGATTTGCGGGAAGGACTCACTGTTAGCAAAGCCTGTCACATCGGCAGGGTTCGCAGCCCAGCCGAAACCCTTCAGGATCCCGTTGATGCCGTCACGCGCGTCGTCGCCAAGCGGCGGCAGATCGAGACCGGCCTGACCGCACATGTCGGCGGTCAACGAACTGACGCCGCCCGAGTGGGATACCACCGCGATGCCGGGCACGCCGGGCTTGGGGGTGTGGGCCAGGAGGTGTGCCGTCTCCAGGAGTTCGTCGTAATCCTGGACCCGGATCACCCCATATTGGGCAAAGACCGCATCGTACCGGGCATCGGCACCGGTCAGCGCCGCGGTATGCGAGCGTGCAGCCCGGGCTCCCAGTTCCGATCGCCCGATTTTGATCAGGACGATCGGCTTGCCGCGCTCTGCTGCTAGCTTGGTCACTTCGAGAAATTTATCGGCTTGCTTGAAGCCTTCGACAAAGCCGGCAATTACCCGAGTATCCGGATCATCCAGCAGATAGCGGGCGAAATCGGTAAAGTCGAGGTCCGCCTCGTTCCCGGTCGAGATGATATAGCTGAAGCCAATGCCGTTCTCGACCGCCCGCACCAGGAACGGCCCGAACGCCGTAGCACCGCTTTGGCACACCAGGCCGATCGGCCCGGTCAGACCCTCGGCCCCGCGCGAGGAAGCGGTGGCCCAGATGTCATGCTTGACATTCGCCAGCCCCAGGCAGTTGGGGCCGCTGATCCGCATGCCCGAGGTGCTCGCAAAGGTGCCCAATTCCCCCTGCAAATCGCGCCGGTCGTCGACGCCGCGCTCGGCAAAGCCCGCCGAGATCACGATCGCCGATCCCGCCCCCTTGCGGTGGCTCTCCTCCAGGACATCGAGCACCTGGTCGTAGGGCACCACGACAGCGACCACATCGGGAGCCTCCGGCAGATCCATCACATTCGGGTAGGACTTTTCCCCCATGATTTCGTCATAACGCGGGTTCACGGCATAAACCCGCACCCGGTCTTTGGCCTTGAGCGCCGCAGCCAGAAACCGCCCGCCATACTGCATCCGCGGCGTCGCGCCCACGATCGCAATGGAGCGTGGGTTGAGCATTTTGTGGATCGACGCCATCTGTGGTTCTGTCCAGAACTCCATGACACCCCCTGAAAAGAACGTGGTCCGCCACGGCTCGGCTAACTCGGTCGGCAAGCCCACGCTATACGAACGGGGCCGCCATCAGCGCGCGATGACACTCGGCACCTATCCTGCCCTATCGCTCGCCGAGGCGCAGGAGAAGGCCGGCGTCGCCCACCATACAGTTCAATACGAAGGCGCTGACCCCGCCGCTGCGAAGAAAGCAGCGCGGGCCGCCGAGACCTTCGCCGAACTCGCCGCCGATTATATCGAACGCCACGCAAAGCGGCAGAAGCGTTCCTGGCGCAAGGATCTTCTGATCCTCGGAAAGGACGCGCTGCCGCGCTTCGGCACGCGCAAGGCCAAGGACATCGCCCGCCGAGACATCATCGCCGTGCTCCACGAGATCGTGGCCCGGGGCGCGCCGATCCAGGCCAATCGTACCTTGGAGATCATCCGGAAGCTGTTCAACTGGGCGGTGGCGCGCGACGTCCTCGCCGCCAACCCCTGCTATCGCGTGTCGAAACCGTCGAGCGAGAACAGCTATGATCGGGTGCTGACCGAGCAGGAGATAGGCGCCGTCTGGCAAGGGCTCGCGGCCGAAGCGCCGTTGACCGCGGCAGCCTTCAAGCCACGGCTGTTGACCGCGCAGCGCGGCGCCGAGGTGCTGGCGATGCGCTGGAATCATCTTTCGGGCGGCTGGTGGACGATCCCGGCCGAGATCGCCAAGAACGGGCTCGCCCACCGGGTGCCGTTGTCGGCGCCGGTCCTCGCGCTGCTCGACGAGATTCGGCCGCTCGGGAAGGGCTCGGAATGGGTGTTTCCGGGCGCCGATGACGACGGCCACCGGGCCACGATCCACAAAGCGCATGGCCGAATCCGGCGACGTTGCGGCGTTTCATTCGTGCCGCATGACCTGCGCCGAACCGCGGCATCGCACATGACCGGCATGGGGATCAGCCGGCTCGTCGTCTCGAAGGTGCTGAACCACGTCGAGAGCGGCATCACGGCCGTTTACGATCAGCACTCCTACGACGCCGAGAAACGCGCGGCGCTCGACGCTGAATTTGTCGAACACACACCAGAAAATAGCACGCAAGCTCGGGAGCCTACTCTGACCGAAGACTTTTAATCATCCAAAGTACGGCGGACCTTTGTTGTCGGGGCTTTACGATGAGCTCAACGCAGGGATCAAGATGGCCGTGGTGAACAATCGCATTTCGCGCGTAGCCGCTGGTGAATAGGACCTTGGGCGCGCTGCGCCTCGTCGGCGAGTTGCCGCCCGTTCATGCCGCCCGGCAACCTAACATCCGTGAACAGCAGCGCGATCAAGCGGTGGGCGTCCAGCATTCGTTGCGCTGCATGGCTATCAACTGTCCCAACGACACTGTAGCCCAACTCGCGCAGCGTCTCGACCGTGAAGCTACTAACATCGGGATCGTCTTCGGTCACCAGGATGGTCTCTTCTCTGCCGCGCGGGATCGAGACTGTAGTAGATTGGTCGTCCACTGCGTTTTCGTCTGAATGATATCGCGGTAGGTAAAGATACATGATCGAGCGCGGGGGGCGCGAAGTTCGACGTAGGATGCCATAATCGCGCGGTCCAGCCTTCTTAAATCGCAGCGTTATGCCCTCGCCGCCGAGCTTGCGCAGCAAGCGATCCAGCGCCGCAGGCGTGTCGCGATCCGGCCTTGCCCCCGGACGTTGCCGAGCTGACCACCCGCCGCCGCGACAAAGGCTTTCCTTGTTAACACTAAGTCCCAGAAAGTGATACGATCGCCACAGTCCTTGCGTGTGGCTCTTCGCCGCCCCAGACGGGAACAAACCTCCTCTCTGCGCAACTGTGAGACGGGTTGCCCCGTACTCAGGTGCGGACATTCGGTCTAGCGCCAAAAACTCGTGGAACCGGTTTTGGGGCGCCGTGGTTCCCGTGATGGTTGGCCTCCGCGATCACTCGGCCGCGAACAAGCGGCACCGCGGTGTGCCGCAAGGAATTGACAATGGACGATCAAATAGAACCAATCAGCGCCGGCGAAACAGACCGGTCGCCGTCCCCTATTCACGCGCCTTCATGGGTCATCATACTGAGCGCAGTGCTGGTTGCCGTGGGTGTGTTCGGGCGACAGCGTCCTGCCCGGATCCTCGCGAAAGGCGACGGCGCGCAAGGGGTGGTGAGAGGTGGCGAGCAGACCCAGACGCCATCACCTAGTCTCGGACTCTGGTTGAAGGACGTGTTGGTTCGAGTCTACCGCGGTATTTCACGCGACCGGATCTTGTTGATCGCTGCCGGCGTCACGTTTTACGCGATCCTCGCGCTGTTCCCCGGCATCGGGGCCATTGTTTCGATCTACGGCCTGTTTGCCGATCCGGGCCGTATCGTTGGTCATCTCGGCACCTTGTCCGGCGTCGCCCCGGGTGGCGCTGTTGATGTACTGCGGGACCAGCTGACCCGTCTGGTTGACCAGGACAGAGCCGTGCTTGGCTTCGGTTTCGCTGTAAGCTTGGTGATCGCGCTATGGAGCGCCAACGCCGGCGTCTCGTCGCTGTTTGAGGCCCTCACTGCGGTCTATGAAGAGAAGGAAAAGCGCAGTCTTATTAAGTACTATGCCATGACACTGGGGTTTACTGGCGGAGCGATTGTACTCGTACTGCTATCGCTTGCCATTTTGATAGCGCTACCTTTTGTTCTCGACCAAATTCCGAATCACCGAGTGGCGTCCGTACTGCTGCGAATGATCAGATGGCCGCTCCTGTTCGTGCTCATCGCGTTAGCGCTTTCTGTCATCTACAGATTCGGTCCAAGCCGCAGCGGGGCTCGATGGCGCTGGATTACCTGGGGCAGCGCATTTGCCGCCACAGCTTGGCTCGCCGCCTCCGCCCTGTTCTCCTGGTACGTCGCTCATTTCGGAAGCTACAACAGGACCTATGGTTCACTCGGCGCGATCATCGGCTTTATGACCTGGATGTGGGTGTCGATCATTGTCGTCCTGGTGGGAGCCAAGCTCGATGCGGAAATGGAGCGTCGAACAGTACTTGGCTCGGCGGCCGGCTCACCCACAGCGCGCCGCTACGAAAGCTGACTGTTACCTCGGCTCTGCAAGTGTGTGAGCAGAAGGAGATAATAAATGCCAAAGACAGGGGACGGAGATGTATAAAAAACCGACTTTTAACCTTTGTGAGATAAGATCGCAGGTAGATGGTTTCTATCGTGGCAAGGTAACGCCGCCTGAGGCAGGGGGTCAAAGATGAAAAGGATGTCCACTTTGACGCGACCGATTTTGCCCACGTCCGAACGCGACCTGCGAACAACCGCGTCTCGGTCAGGTCAAGGAACAGCCCCGCCACGGGTCCGCAACGCTATTCCGCGAGTCACGCACCGCTATAATAGGTAAACTAGCCCCGCTGATATGGGCGCTGCAGGGAACGCAATCCCGGTTGCCGGGTGTTTGCGACCGAGCCCGCAACCAGACCCTCGCCCCGGAGATGGCCGAAATTCTTCTCGCCTGTCGCGACTGTGGCCAAATTCACCGCGCCGGCAGCGATCGTCCGCGGCGTCGGTGGCTGCTGTGCCGGCGCTGCGGTGCGCGCTTGTGGCGCCTTCCGTCGGTCGGCCGCACCGAGCTTCTCGCCTTCGCCGCCACCGCGGCGATCCTGTTTGTGGCGGCGAACGCCTTTCCACTGTTCGAAGTTGGTGTGGCCGGCGACCGACGCACTAGTGTGATCGCCGGTGGTGCGGCGGCCCTTACCCGCTACGGCGGCGGTGTCTCGGCCGTCGGGGTGCTTGTGGCGATGATCTCGGTCGTCATCCCGGCCCTAAGCCTTGCTCTCGTAGCGATGGCTCTCGTCCGGCTCAACGCCAGCGCTCATAACGGCGCAAACCCGCGGCCCAAGATTGCTGGCATCTGGCGTATCGTGCTTCATTTGCGCCCATGGAGCATGCTCGACGTTTATCTGCTCGGCGCCGTAGTCGCCTATACCCGGCTTGGCCAATTGGCCCGAGTGGCTGTCGCCGCCGGTGGCTACGCGCTCGGGGCTTTGGTTCTTGTGCAGATCCTGATCGAGCAGTCGCTCGGCCGCCAGCGCGTCTGGAATGCGATCGACGATCCGGCAAGATACGCGCCGACTCCGGGGGAGCCCTGGATCCTGTGCCTCGAATGCGACCTCGTCGTTGCCGCTGCTACCGTCGACGGGGCCGAACGACGGCGCTGCCCGCGTTGCGACGCGCGCCTGGTCCCGCGACGGGCGGGCAGCCTCGCCATCACCACCGCTTTCGCCGCCGCCGGGTACATCCTCTATTTGCCGGCCAATCTTTTTCCGGTGCTGACGATTACCCGCTTCGGCCGCACCGACAGCTACACGATCCTCGGCGGTGTACGCGATCTCGCGGAGGCCGGATTGTGGCCGCTGGCGCTGCTCGTCTTTGTCGCCTCGATCATCGTGCCAGGGCTAAAGCTCGCCGGGCTCACTTGGTTTCTGATCGCGATCCGGCTGCGCTCGGCGCGGCTGTTGCCGCAGAGGACCGCGCTTTATCGCTTTGTTGACTTTATCGGGCGGTGGTCGAACATCGACGTCTTCGTGGTTTCGATCGTGACCGCGCTGGTGCAGTTCGGGACCTTGACGACGATCGAGCCCGGACCCGGCATCGCAAGCTTTGCCGGCGTTGTCGTGCTGACGATGATCGCGGTGAGCGCCTTTGACCCACGGCTGATGTGGGATGCGGCAGCGGCGGGGAGGCGAAGTTGAGCGGCTCGGACCCGTCTGGACCGATGCCCGACGGGCCGCCTGCGCCCGAGCCGAGCGGATGGGCCGGCCTGCCCTGGGTGTGGGCGGTTCCGGTCGTCGCGCTGGTGATTGCCGGGTGGCTCGGGTTTCGCGCGCTGATCGAGCGCGGGCCGACGATCACGATCAGCTTCGAAACCGCGGAAGGGATCGAAACCGGCCGCACCACGATCCGCTACAAGGACGTTGAGCTCGGCACGGTCACCAAGGTTGGCCTCAGCCCCGACCGCTCGCGCGCGCAGGTCACGGCAACAATGACGCGTGAGGCAGAGCCCATGTTGCGCGCCGACAGCAAATTTTGGATCGTGCGCCCGCGTATCGGGCTTAGCGGCGTCTCAGGGCTAACAACCGTTCTCTCAGGCGCCTATATCGGCATGCTGCCTGGGAAGGGCTCGCCCGGCGCCTACTCCTTCACCGGCTTGGAGACCCCGCCGCCTAAGGAAGGCCTCGTCGATGGTCAAGCCTATACACTGACCGCCAGAAGGCTTTCCGAGATCAGCGATCAGGCCCCGGTCTATTACCACGGCGTCCAAGTCGGCGAAATCACCGGTCACCAGCTGTCCGACCGCAACGGCAACGTTGCCGTAAAAATTTTCATCTATGCTCCGCACCAAGCCTTGATCCATCCCGACACTCGGTTCTGGGTCGCGTCGGGGCTGAACGTTTCGATCGGCGCTGAGGGCGTAAAGCTCGCCACCGCTCCCCTGCTGAGCATCCTTTCCGGCGGAATCGTATTCGATACCCCCGACGAAGCTCTCGGCCGACCGCCCAGCCCGCCCGACTCGCAATTCTGGCTTTATGCCGACGAGAAGGTTGCCGACGAAGCCGCCGAGCCGGCCCGCGTCTCCTACCGCCTATATTTTCCGGATGCCGTGCGCGGCGTTGAGGTCGGCACCTCGGTTGACCTGCGTGGCCTGCCGATCGGTCAAGTCACCGGGGTGCAGCTGGAATACGATCCGACGGCCGATACGATCCGCGAGCCAGTAACGATCGAGGTGGCTCCCCATCGGATCAAGCTGGACGGTCAGCGGCTCGACGTGTCCGGGCAGGACCCGGTGGCCGCCACCAACCGAATGTTCGCACAACTCGTCGCCAAGGGGCTGCGCGCTCAACTGATCAGCGCCAACCTGCTGACTGGCCAGCGCGCGATCGATTTGGACTTTGTCGACGACGCCCCGCCGGCTCAGCTACTCTTGGCCAAGCCTTATCCGGAGCTGCCGACGATCGAGGGCGGCAGTATCGAGCAGATCACACGCTCGGCGAGCAAACTGATGAGCAAGCTCTCCGCATTGCCGCTCGACCGGTTGGTGGGGCAGATTCGCGCGATGGTCAGCCACGCTGACGAGCTGATCGATCGGCCCGAGGTCAAGCGCTCCTTGCACAACCTCGACCTGACCTTGGCCAATACCGAACGATTGACCCGCGTTGCGGATGTCCAGGTCGGGCCGCTGTTGCAACAGCTCAACGGCGCTGCCGACCAGATGAGAGCGACCCTCACAATCCTCGGCAGCGATCCGGCCGCAAGCAACGATTTGGCGCGCACGATGAGCGAGCTGAAAGATGCCGCGCGCTCGATCCGGGTGCTCGCGGACTACCTTGAGCGCCATCCCGAATCGCTGATCAGCGGCAAGCCCAACGAGGCCTCGCGGTGAGGGCGTGTGTTGTGCTCGCAGTGCTGGCCGGTATCCTTGCGGCGTGCAGCTCTCCGCCGAGCAAATATTATGTGCTGAGCGCGCAGCCGGACCCGGTTCGGCCGATTCCGGCGGGCTTCGCCAGGACGACGGTTGCGATCGGCGCTATCATGCTGCCGGGAGCGCTGGACAGGCCGCAAATTGCCCGCCGGCTCGGGCCGAACCAGCTCGACTATGCCGAATATGACCGTTGGGCCGGACCGCTCGATGAGATGATTCGGCGGGTTCTCGCGGCAGATCTGCGCCCTCGGCTGCCAGCGGGTACCGTACTGATCGACAATGATTCCTTGGCTTCAGCCGATTTGACGATCGCGATCAACATCCGGAGCTTTGACGCCGACAAATCGGGGCGGGTGACGCTCAATGCCAGTTGGGAGATTTTGAACAAAAATACCAAGGTCGTCGGCATTCCAAACGATGTGAAAATAGTCGAATCACCTGTGGGTTCGGACACCGCGGCAGTCGCCGCCACGATGAGCCGCGCCGTAGCCGCTCTCGCTCGGAATATTGGCTCCGGTATAGGTAGGGAGGCGATTGCGGCAATCCGTTGATGACAGCAAGTATGGCCGCCTAATCTCTGCGCCTGCGCGAGCCAACGGCGCTCAACATCCCTCAACAGAGAACCCGGATCTCATTTCAGCAACTGGAGGTGTCGCACTTCGCCAGTGGCTGCACGCTGGGCAGTGCAGTCCGGGCTCCGTCGCGTTCTGGCCGCATCCGAACTGATCGCCATATTGTCGACGCGCCGAGCATATTGTCCGGCGCGTTGCGCGAGCCCCCCTTGATCCGAAAACCGGGATTGCGTCAACGGCGCGGCAATCACTAACGTCGTGGGCGTGGATGTGCCGCCGGCAGGGTATCGGCGCAGTCGCCCGAAGTCGGCAAGCGCGCGCCCCTCGGTGAAGCGAGCGCCACGCGCAGCATGCGGGCCAGATCATCACGGCGGTAGGGCTTTGCCAGAATTGGAAAATCGTCTGATGCAGGTTCCGCACCGGGCGTCCCTGGATAGCCGGAGGTAAGAAGGACCTTGAGATTCTTGTCGATTGATCGTGCCTCTGAAGCCAAATCAGCGCCGTTGATTCCATGTGGCATGACAACATCACTGAACAATAGATCGATCGGCGTATCGCCGTTTAGTAACGCGATCGCTTCGACCCCGTTGGCCGCAACTAGCACCTTGTAGCCGAGATCCCAAATCATTGTTACGACGATCTCCAGGAGCTCCGCATTGTCCTCAACCACAAGGATCGTCTCGTTTCCGAGGGATGGGGCAGCACTCGGCTCCGCACCTAAATCATGATCCTGCCTGTCCGCCTTGGATCGGGGCAGATATAAAATAAATGTCGTTCCCGCATTAGGGGTGCTCTTAATTGTCACGCCGCCGCCGGACTGTGTGACGAAGCCATAGACCTGGCTCAGCCCCAGGCCAGTACCCTGCCCGACCTCCTTGGTGGTGAAGAACGGCTCGAAGGCGCGCTGGACGACGTCTGCCGTCATGCCGACGCCGTTGTCAGAGACGCGCACATAGACGTAGTGGCCCGGTCTAAGCTCGCGCCCGGCATAGCCGCCGGTACCTTCTGGATCGCTAATTTCGACATTGCCAGTTTCGATCCGCAGCTCTCCGCCGCGAGGCATCGCGTCCCGCGCATTGACAACGAGGTTCAGGATCGCAGCCTCGAACTGGACTCGGTCAATGAAACAGGGCCATAGATCCGGCGAATAAGCGACCTTCAGTCTGATCGTTTCGTTTAGTGCTCGACGCAAAAAACCCTCGGAGCCGGAGATAACTGCGTTCAGGTCGACCGTCTCCGCATCAAGCACACTTCGCCGCGCAAAGGCGAGAAGCTGCTGCGTCAGCTGCGCCCCATGTTCGGCAGCATTCTGCGCCGCATTGACCAGCTTAACCTGCCGTTCCCGCGGCAGCTTGCGCGTACCCGCGATAACATCCTGCAGCATGTCGAGATTGCCGGTGATGATCGTCAACAGATTGTTGAAATCATGAGCGACGCCGCCGGTAAGCTGCCCAACCGCTTCGAGTTTTTGCGTATGCCAGAGGACTTCTTCCGCTTGGCGGCGATTGGCGCTCTCAACCTCTATCCGGCGATTGGCCTCACCAAGCGCCCCCGCCCGTTCGGCGATCTGCGCCTCGAGAGTCTCGTTAAGCTGCCGCAATTCCTGCTCTGCCTTATGCATGCGCAGAAGCGCTTTGACAACGGCGACGAGCTCATCGGGCTCTATGGGCTCGATCAAGTACGAATCGGCACCGCCATTGAGCGCTGCCGCCCGATCGTGCGCACTGATTAAGGCGGACGAGGTCTGCAGTACTGCGACTTGTGGGAGCGCCGCCTTGATGCGTTGGCAGACTTCGATGCCATCTATATCAGGCAGCTTAACGTCCAGCAAAACCAGGTCTGGCGGCGCCGCCGTGACCTGATCGATGGCGGCGTGTCCGAGTCCGGCCTCGGATACCTCGTAACCGTTATTGGCGAGAACATGTGCCTTGACGTACCGACCCGCATCGTCGTCGTCCACTACAAGGATCGTGACCGCATCTGCGGTCATGCCGCGCTCGCCTCCGCGTTTGCCAACGCGGTCGTGATCGCCTCCGTCAGTCCCGGCTCCGAAAGATCAGACTTCGAGATGATCTTCGACGCGTTTCCGAGACGCAGGCGCTGCTCGCTGTCGAGGATCATCGAAGTCAGAATGATCGCCGGGATGTTGGTTTCGGCGCTCAGCCGTTCTAGAAACTCATAGCCGTTCATCCCTGGCATGTTCAAATCGAGCAACACGACATCCGGTCGCTCGTCCCTGAGCCTTGCCAGCCCCTCGACCCCGGTCGCCGCTTCCTTGATGTCGTAGGTGCTTCGCGGCAGCAACTGTCGTACCAGGTAGCGCGACACCTCCTCGTCATCCACGAGCAGGACGTGCGTCACCGAGCGTTGTCCGGTCAGTCGATCGAGCAAGCCGACCAGCTGCGCCGGGTCGATCGGCTTATCCAAGTACTCGTCTGCGCCGAGATTGACCGCCTTGCGCTCGTCGCCGGTCGATGACGCGACCACCACCGGAATGTCGGCGGTGGCGTCGCGCTGCCGTATTTCGATCAGAAAGCGCCAGCTTTCGTCGCCAAGCAATACCACGTCGAGAATGATTGCGGCGGGCCGGACCCGTTCTAGCGCTCGCCTGGCTTCGGCCACGCTGCGAGCGACGATGGCTTGATAACGCGAGGTTGAGAGGATCCGCTCGACGGCGAAGGAATCCGCGGGGTTGTCCTCGACAGCCAGGATTGGTATTCGCCCCGACTGAAGCTCCCAACTCTCGGCGATATCGATCGGGGCGGAAAGACCGCGGTAGATGCGTGGGATCGTTACCGAAAAAACTGAGCCTTCGCCCGGCGCGCTCTGCACCGCTATGCTGCCGCCGAGCAACTCGGAGAGCTTTTTCGACAGAGGAAGCCCGAGACCGGTGCCCTTGACACGCCGCTGCATCGGGTGGGCGACCTGCCCGAATTCCTGGAAGATGATATCAAGATCCTCTTCGGCGATGCCGATTCCGGTGTCACGCACACTAAAGGTGACCGAATCCCTGTCGCTGCCATAGGTCGCCCAGATCCGCACCTCGCCCTGTTCGGTGAATTTGATCGCGTTGGAGATGAAGTTGCGCAGGATCTGCGACAGCTTGCCTTCATCCTGCAGCAGCGGGGGGATGTCCGCCGGATCTTCGAAGACTAGTGCCACCACATCGCCGACCAGCAACGGGCGCAGCATCCCGCGGAGGGTCGCGAACACACCCTCGGCGTTGCACTCGATCGGGGTCACGACGATCTTGCCGGCTTCAACTTTGGCGAGATCGAGCAGGTCGTTGACCAGCTCGGTCAGACTCTCCGCCGCCTTGCGGATGAACTGAACCTGTTTCTCCTGCTCGGCCGTCAGCTCGCCGTCGCCGCGCGTAAGCAGCAGGCGCGACAGTGCCAGGATCGAGTTGAGCGGGGTGCGGAATTCGTGGCTCATATTGGAGAGGAAGCGAGACTTCAGCTCGTCCGCGCGACGCAAATGGTCGGCGCGCTCATCAAGCTCGGCATAGAGCGCGACGACGCCCCGATTGGTGTCATGGAGCTCTTGGTTGAGCAACGTCAGCTCTTTCTGCCGCGTGCTCAGCTCCTCGAGCTGAATCACCATGTCCTGGTTCTGCCTGCGGATCTCCTCCATCAGGTCGGGCGGCGCTTCAGCAGCGAGGGCCTGGCTGATCCGCTTCAGTTCCGTCTGTCCAACGACCGGAGCGCGCTTTGGCAAGATCTTGGCGAGCCGCACGGTGGTTCCGCCGCCGGGCGCAGTTTCGATCCTGAAATCGTCCATCAACCGCTGCGCGCCGATCAGGCCGATCCCCATCCCGGTAGCCGATCGTTGCGAGCCGTCGAGGATCGCATCGAGGCGGGCGATGCCGGGACCACGATCGGAGACGATGATCTCAAATTGCTGTCGCGCCGCACTGCCGGAAAGCCGGAATTCGACACGGCCGCCGCCGGCGTATTCGAGGGCGTTGCGCGCGATTTCCGACACAGCGGTGGTAATTCGCGTCTGGTCTTGAGGCTCGAAGCCGACCAGCTCGGCCAACCGGCGGGCGCGTTTGCGCACCAGCACGATGTCGGTCTCGGCCTCGAGCGCCAGGATCAGGAGGCGGGCATTCATAACGGGCGCACCACAACAACCGTGGCATCGTCGCGACCGCGGCGGTGGTCGCGAAACAGGATACCGGCGATTAGCGATGGATGGCTCGCCGCGAGCCCCGGATAGTCGGCGAGCCCCCATTTTGTCGACAGCCCGTCGGAATGAAGGATAACGAGAGGCTTCCCGGTGAACGGATAGGTGAATTCGCGGATGCGTGGGGCGACGTGTCCCGCGGTCCCGTTATGCGAGACCATCCGGCGAACACCGCCGTCGCTGACCACGGTCCCGGCAATGTTGCCGATCCCGACGAAGCGTACGAGTGACTGCCGTCGTATCAATTCGCGCGACGGCAAGTGCTGCGCCTCGAGTCGGTGCCAGTCCGCGGTGTAATCTATCGACCAACGGAACGCACTCATCGTCGAGATGGTCGTTGAAGATTTGCGCTGCCGTCAGCGCGGCACGCGCCGCCTCGGGCCCATGACCCGAGCCGTCGGCAACCAGCAGCGTCCGGCCAGTTTGGCCGGCAGCGAATGCCCAGTGATCACCACAAACGGTTTCTCCGGGATAGGGCGCGCTAACGGCGCCGAGTTCCGTCCTGGACGGCTGCTTCCCAGCGGGTTCGAAGATCAAGCGGGCCATGCACCGCAGTACCTAGGCCCGGTCGTGAAAAGACCGCCAGCCGGTCCGATTGACGGGTGATCGCGCCAAACCCAGTGCCGGGACTCCCGGCAGTCGAATATCCATCGGCAAGGCAACTCCCAACGTCGGCCATGCCGGTGCCCCGGTCGAGAGCCATCAGCTCGATGCCCCGCCCGTCAGCATCGTCAAATCGATCGACGACGAGAGTGCCGCCGCCGCCGTGCTTGACGAGGTTAGTCGCCATCTCGGTGGCGACGAGGGCGATGCGGGCAAGCTTGGCATCGTCGAGCCCAGTCTTGCGCGCAAATTCGACCGCTAGTCTTCGTCCCTCGCTCACTTGACTGGGATCGGCGATCGCCGTGTTCATATCATCGCCAACGCGCCAGGGTCACGATAGTCCCTTGGCCGGGCGCGGATTTCACGCAGAATTCGTTAGACAGTCGCTTGGCGCCGCTCAGCCCCAGCCCCAATCCGTTACCACTGGTGTAGCCGTCCGTCATCGCTTGCTCGAGATCAGCGATGCCGGGCCCGCTGTCGGCGAAGGTCAGGCGAACGCCGCGGCGGGCCCCTTCGCGCAAAAGCTCGAGGCAGAGCGTGCCCCCGCCGCCGTAGTCGACCGTATTCCGGGCGATCTCGCTCGCAGCGGTGACGATCTTGGTCTGATCGACGAGGCTGAAGCCGGCCGCAACCGCCTGCGCCCGCACCGCCTGGCGAACTCTGACCACGTCGTCGGAACTTTGCACCGGCATGGTCTCACTCGCTTCGACCGTCACCCTCGCCCTCCTCGGCATCGATGATGCGGCGGATCATAGCGAGGCCCTTGTCGACGTTGAGCGCGGTCCGGACGCCAGTCAAGGTCAGGCCTAGCTCGACGAGCGTAATCGCCACCGCAGGTCGCATCCCGACGACGACCGTGACCGCGTCGAGCACGCGCGACATGCCGGCGATGTTGTTCAGCATTCTGCCGATGAAGGAGTCGACGATCTCGAGCGCCGAGATGTCGATCATCACGCCGCGTGCCCGGTCTTCGACGATCCGGTTGGTAAGATCGTCCTGCAGCGCCAGCGCCAGCCGGTCGTGCATGTCGACCTGGATCGAGACCAGCAGGCAATCGCCGATCTTCAGGATCGGGATCTCGTCCATGCCGAGCTACTCCTCCCTGCCGCGCAGGCTGGGCGCGATCGATCACGGCTTTGCCGAGACGGCGCAGCGCCAGCGCGAACGCATCCGCCATTGTCGCCTTCGAGACGACGCCGAGTTCGAGGCCGAGATGAACGATCGTCTGGGCGATCTGCGGACGGATGCCGCTGATGATGCAATCGGCGCCCATCAGGCGCGCCGCCGAGACGGTCTTGATCAGGTGCTGCGCGACCAGCGTGTCGACGGTCGGCACCCCGGTGATGTCGATGATCGCGATCTCCGCGCCGGATGCGACGATCTGCTCCAAGCAGGCTTTCCATGACGATCTGCGTACGCGCGCTGTCGAGCGTGCCGATCAGCGGCAGCGCGAGGATGCCGTCCCAAAGCCGGACCACCGGGGTCGACAGTTCGAGCAGCTCCTCCTGCTGTCGCCGGATCACCTCCTCGCGGCCTCTTTTGGTAGAGCTCGGTCGTGTAGAGGCCGAGCCGGTCGAGCAGCATCGATGCCGTCTGGGTCTCGCGCGCCACCGCTGGTGCGCTCCCTGCCTTCTGCTGGAGAAGCGCAAAGAGCGGCTCCTTCAGGGAAAACACAAAGTTCGCCGTCTCTGAAGGGGTAAAGCCTTGCGCGGCCCGGCTGCGCGCCAGCTCCTCCAGAATTTCCCGGGTCCCGGACCATTCCGGCCCCGCGATATCGTCGAGCCGCCCTGCCCCCGCGCCTTTGCCCAGCTCGGAGAGAAAGCGCCGCGACTGATCGGCGAGTTCGGCTTCCTTGATCTGGCCGCTGCGCAAGGCGCCCTCGCGCTTTTGGCAGGCGACCCAATTCGTCCAGCAGCCGCTGGTAGTTCTTATCGATTAGAGCCGGAATCGTCGATTTCGGCCATCTGACTCATTCCCTATTGTCCTTCGACATGTTCCGGAACCCGTGCCCGGGCAGTATAGCGATATCTGCCCAAAATGTGGGCATCTACGGCGTGACACGTTGCGGTATGATAGGCGCTTGCGCTAGATTAGCCAGGGCAGTCACTCACCGCCCCAGGACACAAGACAGCACCAGGGACGCATAAGGTCGCCGCGATGAGCTTCGATCAACCCAGCGGACCGAAACCGTTGCCAGGCCGCGTCCTCTTCGTCGATGACGATCAGGTGTTCGCTGAGGCTTCGGCCCAGGTTCTGCGTGGCGTAGGCTACAAGGTGCAGATCGCTCCAGATTATCGGCTGGCGCTTGAGGTTTTGGAGAGCAACGCGCTGGTCGATCTGCTGGTCTGCGACATTGTCATGCCCGATCGGGTCAACGGACTCGCCCTCGGGCGTATGGCGCGCTTGCGCCGCCCGGAGCTCAAAATCATCTACATCACAGGCCACGATATACCCGGCGTTGAGGACGAAGCGCTAGGTCCCGTTTTGCGCAAGCCGATCGACAACGATCTGTTCGTCGCCGAGATCGAGCGCGTTCTCGCGCCGTAAAGCTTATCGGCAGTCAAAAGCGTCAGCCATAATACACGGGCCAAGCGGACATTGTGTCGTTCCTCTCGTCTCTCTATTGGTATAAACCGTCATCTTATGATCGACGACGAGAATATGCTTTCCCTGACCATCATTCGTCTGACCATGCTGGATGGCTAGTTCGTCGATCCCAGCCTCCTACCAGCGTCCATTGTGTCCCCGTCGCGGCAATTTGTCGGTAGGCGCCGGTTTCAGCGGGACGTTACTGGCGCTTCATCTGCAGCGGCGATGTCCGCCTGCAGTGCGGATTCACCTGATCGAGCGAAGCCCGCAATTTGGCCGCGGTCCCGCCTATTCGACCGGCAATCCGAACCATGTCTTGAATGTCCCGGCCGGCCGGATGAGCGCGTTTCACGATCAGCCGGACGATTTCTTTCAGTGGCTTCAACGCAGCGACAGCCAGGAAGCGGCTCCCGTTACCCCCGGCTGCTTTTGTCAGCCGCAACGTGTTTGGCGACTACATTCGCTACCATTTTAACGAGGAATTCCGTCGCGCGGCGGGTCGCGGCGGACGCCTCGTGCTGACCCGAGGCGAGGTCCGTGATTTACGCACTTCCCGCGGCGGCATCGTTCTCGATCTCGATCGGGAACGACGGCTGGAGGCGGATCTCGCGGTGCTGGCGGTCGGCAACTTCCCGCCCGAAGCCGCCCGCAATCGCCGATCCCAGCTTCTACGACTGTGACGGCTATCGGCCGGATCCCTGGGTGCCGGATGCGCTCTCTGATCTCGACCCGCACGCGCCGGTGCTGCTGATCGGCACCGGGATTGACGATGGTCGATACCGCAATCTCGCTCTTCGATCGCGGCCATACCGGCCGATCCACGCCCTGTCGCGCCGGGGGCTTTTGCCGCGACGGCACGGGACGGGCTCCGCCACTGCCGCGGTGGCGCTGATCGAACGGCCCCTGCCGACGACGGCAGCGGGACTGACCCGCCTGTTGCGCGAAGAGGTCGAGGAGTTGGCCGGGCAAGGCCGGGACTGGCGCGCTGTCATCGACGGTCTGCGCCCCGCCACGCAAGACATCTGGCAGGCGATGCCGGTCAACGAGAAGGCGCGCTTTATCCGCCATTTGCGGCCGTGGTGGGAGGTCCACCGTCATCGCGTTCCGGCGGCCGTTTCCGACCGCATCGAAGCAGCGATCGCGCATGGCCAATTGTCACCGGTGCGACGCGCATCCGAGCATGCAAGCCAAAGACGGCGGCGAGCTTGTCACCCATCGCCCGCGTCGAGCGGAAGCCGATCACCATCTACAAGTGGAGCGCGTGATCAACTGCTCCGGTCCGGGCTGCGATTACGACCGGATCGCCGACCCGCTGATCCGCAGACTGCTCGATCGCGGCGACATCCGAGCCCGACCCGTTGCGGCTCGGGCTCGATGTCAGTTCGGTCTGCGCACCTGCGCAATCGCCAAGGTGAAATCTGGCAGCGGCTCTATGCCGTCGGGCCGGTCACGAAGCCGCTGTTCTGGGAAGTGACCTCGGTGCCGGACATCCGTCGCCAATGCGAGGCGCTGGCCAGCCTTCTGAGTGCTCGCCTGGCACCGATCCTGCCTTCGAATGGCGAGATCATAGTGCCAACCCTAGAGCGGGCCACGCGCGCCGAGCGCAGCGCCCGGCAAGGCCATCCCAGCAAGTCCACAAATCCCGTCGCGACAGATGTGTTCCTGTGGTGACCCGGTGTCGACCAGCCGCTCGAGAGTTGCCGGGTTGGAACTACGGTATGGATGAGATCGATCGCCGATTATTGGAGCTGCTGCAGGACGACGCGACGCTGTCGATCGCCCAAATGGCGGAGCGCGTCGGCCTGTCCCCGACATTAAGGGAGGCTCTGGCTATCGCTGTGGTGATGTCAGGCCTGTAGGCGGTCCTGCCAGCGGCGGTCTGCGATGGTCTGTCGTTTGATCCTTTCTCGCTCTGCCAGGATGGCCGGGGCGCGCCCGAAATAGACGTCGGCCGGGGTGAGGTGGGCGATGCTCTCGCGGTAGCGGCGGTAGTTGTAGTCGGCGACGAAGGCCTTGATCTGGGCTTCGAGGTCGCCGGGCAGGTAATAGTTTTCCAACAGGATGCGGTTCTTGAGAGTTTGGTGCCAGCGCTCGATCTTGCCCTGGGTCATCGGATGATAAGGCGCGCCACGGACGTGTTTGATGTTGCGGGCACCCAGCCATTTGGCGAGGTCGCCCGCGATAGAGCTGGAGCCGTTGTCGGACAGGAGCCGTTGCCGACAGGAGCCTTGTCGGAAGGAGCCTGGGTCGATTGACGGGCTTGGCGTGGTCCAGCCCGCTGGCCTGCAGCGCCGGGTCGAGCGTGGCGGTGACATCCTCGGCCTTCATCGTGGTGCACAGCTTCCAGGCGACGATGTAGCGCGAGAAGTCGTCGAGCACGGTCGACAGGTAGAGCCAGCCCCAACCGATCACCTTCAGATAGGTGAAATCGGTCTGCCCCAGTTGGTTGGGTGCCGTGGTCTTGTCCTTGAACGCATGGGAGGCCTTGATCGCGATGACGGCCGGGCTGGCGATCAGGTCCCGCGCCTTCAGCAGGCGATAGACCGAAGCCTCTGACACCAAATAGCTTTTCGTATCTGTGAAGCGCACCGCCAATTCGCGCGGCGACAAGGCCGGCTCGTCGAGCGCCAGCTCGATGATGTTGTCACGCACGCCATCCGGAATGCGGTTCCAGACGCGGTGCAGCCGGGGCGAGCGATCGCTCAAGGCTTCCGGCCCGCGCCTGCCGTGGCCGGCCATACCAGCGGTAAAAGGTTACCAGGGGAATGCCGAGTTGGGCCAAGGTGCGGCGCGCCGGTAGCGGAGATTGCTCGACCAGCCGGACGATCTCGAGCTGCTCGGCGGCGGAGTATCTCATGCGCCGTCCTCCCCAGCCCCGATCGCGCTTTTTTTCAGCAGCCGATTTTCGAGCATCAGCTCGGCCACCACCTCCTTCAGCGCCCTGGCTTCGCGGCGCAGATCCTTGACCTTGTCTGAGGTCGCTGCCCGCGCGGTGTCGCCCACAGCCGCCTCTTGCCGGCTTCCAAAAACTCCTTCGACCAGCGGTAATACCACGGTAATAAAGGTTCTGGACGATCCCTTCGCGGCGGCACAGCTCGGCGATGCTGTCCTCGCCGCGAAGACCGGACAGCACAATGCGGATCTTCTCCTCCGCCGAAAACTGCCGCCGGGTGGCGCGGCGGATCGCCTTCACAACCTGCTCCGCCGGTTGCTTCACCGGCCCGGATTTCTGTCCCATCTTCGCTCCCTCAATGGCTACGATGGGCCAGAAATCCTCCCTTCCTCAACCTGCCTCTTCTGTCTCATAGGTGCTGATGCCGGACATCGCCGGAGGAGGTCAAGCAAGTCTACTACCCGGAGGTCGAGCGCTTGCTGCGCAATACCTTTTGAGTGAACCGCGTGTTTGTCTTTGACCATGGCGTGCGCAACGCCGGGCGGCCGGGCGCCAGCACGCCGGTCCGTCGGGTCCACAACGATCACACCGTGAATTCGGCGCCGCGCCGCATGCGCGACCATCTCGGCGTCGACGCACCGGAACTGCTCAAGCACCGGTTCGGCATCGTCAATGTGTGGGGGCCGATCCGCGGGCCGGTGCTCGATTCTCCGCTGGCGCTGTGCGACGCGCAGAGCTTCACGGACGATGATCTAATCGCCAGCGATCTTGTCTCCCGCATGTGCGGGGCGAGACCTCGTCGGTCGAATACAATCCAAGACATCGCTGGTACTATCTCTCGGAGATGAAACCCGACGAGGTGATCCTCATTCGCGTGCATGACAGTGCGAGTGACGGTCGCGCCCGACTTTCTTTCCATACTTCTTTCGACGATCCCTTGGCCTCCGGCGCTCCGCCGCGGGAGAGCATCGAGGCGCGCGCGCTGGTGTTTTTCCCGCCCGCTGCCTGAGCGTACCCTCGCGTTGATCCGCTTCGCTTCGGGGATCATTGCAGCTAAGATCTCGCCTCAGTCCGGTCCGGCAGAGACGGCAGTCCGGCTGGGCCAGACACCGCGGCCCGCCAATATTATCGGATCGCGGCTGAAGGCCTCATGACACAGAGCGGATCTGTTTGCGAGATGGACGAATTGGCAATCGCCAGTGCGGCCAGACATGTGAGATCCAACACAACGAGCACCATTACGACCGCGACTAAAATCGGGTTGATCAGCCCGGTCACACGATCGAGACGGCGCATCCACGACTCCGGTGAGCGATCTCTTCCAGAGGGCGCTGACATCACGGTTCCGCCTTTCTGTCGCGCGCTGCAGGCGCTTGGCAATTTGATTGGCGCCCCATAAATCGAGCTCCGCGACGAATTCTCTGCCGGGCGAACGCCGCGACAGTTCAATCGGCGGCTGCCTGTGCGGGCGCCGGCGCTGATCGCAGTCTTGTGCGCATGCTGCTGTGCCGTCCATCGATGCTGACCGGCACATCGCCGTCAACCGTCACTCGGCGCACAACACGCGGCTGGGCGCCGTAATCGTCTACCGCGTAATGTTGCGTGGCGCGGTTGTCCCGCATCGCCACGTCGCCTTCTGCCCAGCGCCAGCGCACCGTGTTCTCAAGGCGGATAACGTAAGACTGTAGGACGCCGATCATATGCGCCGAGTTGGCTTGCGAATAGCCGGCCAGCTTCTGCAGAAATCCGCCGAGGATCAGCGAGGGCGCCTGCGTTTCGGGATGGACGCGGACAATCGGATGCAGGGTCTCGTAGACGGTAGAGATGAACACCTCGACGTGGTGGTGGCGGTCCTCGTCGCTGGCAGCGGGCGGATCGAGGCGTAGTCATAATCGTTGGCATGGATGCCCCAGAGCCGATCGGCCAGGGTTCGCAGATCCTCAGGCAAGTGCCGATAGGCTGCCGCCGTGTTTGCCCAGACGGTGTCGCCGCCATAGGACGGGATCGTTACTGCGCGCAGGATCGAGGCTTGCGGGTATGCGTCAACGAAGGTTACGTCGGTATGCCAATGGTTCGCCCGCCCGCCGCCGCGCGAGGCGTCGAGTTCGAGGGTCGCTGCCGTACCGGCCCGCGGCGGGATTATCGGATGGCTGACGATCCCGCCGAATAGGCGTCCGAACGCCTCGTGTTGCTCAGCGGGGAATTGCTGCACCACGTTCACCGCGGTGCATCTACGCGCAATAAAGAAGAATAACCTTCCATTAACGTCGTCCGGAGAATATTTCCCCATTATGGAATGGATAAAGACAATATATTGCTGCTTACATTCAAAGTCTTATTCGGCATCCTCGTCCAGGAATGTTGGCGGTAGGAAGCGATGACAGTGCCACTTCGATATAGAAGAAAACATCACGACAGATTGAGCATTGTCGTCTGTTGATCTTGCGACGGATCGTGAACCGCCGTTACACACCCCTGTGATCCTCACTGCACGCGGTCGCCGGAAGACTGTCTCTCATAGTAATCGCTGCGAAAAAGCCCGCATACCGACCCGGACATGACGATCGATCAAACCCGGCCTGCGTCCAAATTAACTCTTCGGCGTTTGCGGCGCGCTGCCGATGTCGTCGGCAGCCTCGCCCCGCTCGGCTTTCTCGGTCAGCGCGTCTGGGCGGAAAGCCGCCAGGCGGCGTTGCCGGCGGAGCTGACAAACCCGGCGATCTGCCCTGCCGCCGCCGCGGCGATCTTCGTGCCCCATGCGCCGAGGTCGAAACCCGAACAGCTTGCGGCGACGCGGCGCAGCCACACCCACGCCCACCCCTCGACTGGCCCCGACCTGACCCGCGAAATCGCGTTCTATGCCGAGGACCTGAAACGAATCGAGGTCATCAAGCTCGGCAGCGACGCCGGGCGCTTCGCGGCGGGCGTCGCCGCTGACGGGCTGCCGTCGTGACCGCACTCCACGACGAGCTGTCGCCGTGCAACCGATCAAGCGGTCGTCGGGAAACACTGGCAAACGTGGCGCGCGGCACCGGTCACCAGTTTGAACCGGCGCGGATCCCGGCCCGAGCAGACTGAGCCCTCGATTCCACTTGCGCACGAGGCTTCCATGACCAGCGTCGATCCCCGTCTTGTCGCGGAACGCCGTGCACCGTCTCATCCGGCCGTGGCGCGAGCGATCGCGTTAGACGCCTCGTCGCTTGCCGCATCCGGCCGCGCGTCGCCACGTTATGCAGGCCTTCGCGCGACTTTTCCGAGGGCGGTCGGCAAATGGTTGCGACGCTACGGCGCGGTGCTGCTGTTTCTCCTGGTCTGGCAACTGGCGTCTCGGTTCGATCTGGTCGACCCCTCGGTCATCCCTTCGTTCACCGACGTAATCGCGGCGATGATCGACGGCTTCATCGGCGGCAAGCTGCTCGACAACATGCTGGTCAGTCTCGGCCATTCGGGATTGCCGTGGGGTTGGCGGTTCCGCTGGGTTTGCTCATGGGGTCGTTCCGGCGCTTCGAGGAGCTGGTCGACTCCTTGTTGCAATTGTTCCGCCAGACTGCGGCGCTGGCGATCTATCCGGTGTTCATCCTGCTGCTCGGGCTCGGCGAGACCTCGAAGATCACGATCATTTGCTGGGCCGCGTTTTTCCCGATCCTGCTGAACACGATTTCGGGGGTCAAACAGGTCGATCGGCGCCTGATCGAGATGGCGCACGTGTTTGGCGCATCGCCCTTGGGGGTCTTCCGCCGCGTTATACTGCCGGCGGCGACGCCTGCCATCTTCGTTGGCTTGCGGCTCGGCGCGACCATCTCGCTCCTGCTGCTCGTTGTGGCGGAGATGATCGGCGCCAAAAAGGGGCTGGGCTTCCTGATCATCAACTCGCAGTACAATTTTGAAATCCCAATGATGTTCGCCGCGATCTTGCTGCTCGCGGTCATCGGCCTCGTCACCGATTATGTCCTGCTCTTCCTCCAGGGTCGGCTGTGCCGGTGGGATGCCGAACGGCAGGCAAAATCCGCCAGCCGCAACGGTGTCTGAGCGCATTATGCGCGCCAGTCGTCAGGAAGCCGGGATGGGAACGCGTCCGAAACCCGGCCAAGTCGGGCCCGCGGATATCGAGACCAACAAATACAACAACTTCGCTCATCTCGCGCAGCAATGAAAATGCTAGCGGCGTCGAAAATGGGCGGGGGGATAGCCGGCCCAACACGCGGAGACCGCGAATGAACAAGCCAATGCGCTATTGGAAAGCAAGCCTCGTTGGTCGTACTCCCGTTGACCTGGCAAGGCGCCAGTCCGGCGCGTGCCGATACTGCTCAGAGCCCCAACGGCGTCACCGTCATCCGCTACCTGGCCAGCCATGGCAATGTCACGAAGCTGATCGCCGCAATCTTGCAGCAGCGCGGGGAGAACCCCGTCCTCGCGCAATATTGGCAAGGTTACGGGCTGCGCGAGCATGCCCTGTATACCGACCATGACGCCCAGTTCTGGATCGATGTGCTGGTGCGCGGCGGCAAGCTCAAACCCGATCAACTCACCCCGGAAGACGTCGAGACCAACCGCTACAACGAGCTGGCCCACTTCGCGCAGCAATGAACCGGAGAGCAGGATGAGTGGGCAGAATTCGAGGCAATCACCGGCTGGAGATCAGGGATCTGGCGAAGTCGTTCGTGATCGATGGACGGGTGCATTCCGTCTTCAGCCGGCTCGACCTCGACATCGGGCGTGGTGAGCTCGTCGTCATCGTCGGCGAGAGCGGCTCGGGCAAGACCACGCTGCTGCGCATCATCGCCGGCCTGGAAGCCGCCGACCGGGGCTGGGTCGCGGTGCACGGCAAAGCGGCAGGCGGGGTCGGCAGCGAACGCGTCATGGTTTTTCAGGAGCCGCGCCTCCTGCCATGGCTGACCGTTCGAAAGAACGTCAGCTTCGGACTCGAGCTGCGCAAACGGCCGCGCCAAGCGATCGACCGCAAGGTCGACGAAGCGTTGCGGTTGGTCGGACTCGGGGCCTTTGCATCGGCTTATCCGAGCCAATTGTCAGGGGGCATGGCCCAGCGCGTTGGTATCGCCCGCGCGCTGGTGACCGATCCTGAAATCCTACTGCTCGACGAGCCGTTGGGCGCGCTCGACGCAATGACCCGGATGCGCATGCAGCACGAACTCGAACGGCTGTGGCAGGACCGCCAGCCGACAATGATCATGGTGACGCACGACATCGAAGAGGCCGTCTACCTCGCCGACAAAATCGTGGTGATGTCGGGAGGAGGCGGAGCTCTCGGCGAGGTGATGCCGGTCGCGTTGCCGCGGCCGCGGGACCGGAGCGCCGCACAATTCGTCCAGATCCGCGAAACGCTGCTCAGACGGTTCAATCTGGCATCGCATTAGACGCTGTCTACAGCTGCCTGCGGTTGTAGGACGCGGGGCACTTATCACTAGCGGCACCCGGGCGCGGGGGCCTGCTGCACATGCCGATGCGCTCGACCGCCAGGGCGACGAGAAGGGCGACAACGCAGAGAATGAAATCCGACCGTCAAAATTGTTGAATTTCGTAATCGCCCCGCCGCGCTAGCTAGCCGCGCAGACAAGGGGTCGAGGGTGTGATGCTATCGACCCGGTGAACGGGTCGATCGAATTTTCGTTGCGACGCACCCCCGGGGGATGGGAAGATCACGCGTAAATGGCTGGAGATCCCCGGGGAATGTCGGTTACCACGAGGCGATCGGTGATCTCGCGCTTCAAGTGGGCGACGCAGTGGCCGTGATCAGATCTTTGGACGTGATGGTCGCAGGGTAATGCAGCTTTTACCTCTTGTTGCTGCGGCGCTCGTGGCGGCATCGCTCGCAGTCGTCACCAGAGCCGCTCCGGCAGCTGAACAAGGCGTGATTATTTCCCAGTCCGTCCAGTAGACGCATACCCAGTCCATCCCACAGACGCATACGATAGACCCGGCAAGGCTTGAGCAGCTGCCACCGGTTGAACTGACGGTGTTGTTCGAAAGCGACCGCGGCACCGAGGCAGTTACCTATAAGGGCCCGCTGCTTTGGTCAGTACTCGAAGACGCGGGAGTGCTGGGAGCCGATCGACGGGCGCGGATTCGCCAGACCATTGTGGTGACAGGGCGCGACGGCTACACAGCTGCGGTAGCGCTTGCTGAGATCGATCCGCAGTATGAAGGCAAGCAAGTGCTCTTGGCCTATCACCGGAATGGCCACGCAATGGACCGAAGCGGGGTTGGCTTGGTGGTTCCGGGTGACCGCCGCGGCGGTCGTAACGTCAGCGATGTGGTGCGGATCGACCTGCACTAGCCACAATCTGCGATGGCACATCACGGTCTCGCCAATAGCCAGTACATCTTTTGGTCCAAATCCGGGCTGATGTCTTCGACCAGGTCCGAGGTCATAGCGATCAGCGCCGGCGGCTGCCGCGGGGCCGTTACTTGGCCAGCCGGGGCAGGTGCCAAGGAACTATATAAACCGAAGCGCGTTAGCGCACAGTTCCGGGAGGATGAATTCATGCCCCAGCAACTGACACTCAATGTGAACGGCGAGGATCGCAGGGTCGCGATCGCGCCGGATACCCCGCTGCTCTATGTGCTGCGCGACAATCTCGGGCTCCACGGCCCGAAATTCGGCTGCGGTCTCGGCGAGTGCGGGGCCTGCACGGTGATCATGAACGGGGCGGCGATCCGCTCCTGCGTGATGCCGGCCGCTGCCGCGAAGGGCGCGAAGATCGTGACGCTCGAGGGGCTCGGCACGAGCGAGAAGCCCCATCCAGTGCAGAAGGCGTTCATCGAAGAGCAGGCGGCGCAATGCGGCTACTGCATCAACGGCATGATCATGACCGCGGCCGCATTCCTCGATAGCGAGCCGCATCCGACCCGCGCCGCCATAATTTACACCCTTAATGCCAATCTGTGCCGCTGCGGCACGCATATGCGAATTGTGCGCGCCGTCGAACGCGCCGCCCGCGAGCGCGCGTAAGAGGGAGGGCGGTCATGGACTATGCATCAGACGATCGGCGCTCGAACGGCGGACCCGGGCTCAGCCGGCGCGGGTTCCTGGGGGCCTCGGGCGGGCTCGTCGTCGCCTTCGCTCTTCTTCGGGCCGCCGCCCGATGCGGCGGCCCCGGCTGCGGGGCTGCCTGCCGGCGCCGCGGGCGGCGACCTCACCCCGCCGCCGGCGGATAAGCTCTATGCCTGGCTTGCGGTGAACCCCGACAACACCGCGACCCTCTTACCGGCAAGGTCGAGACCGGCACCGGGGTGGGGACCGCACTCGCGCAGATCGCGGCCGAGGAGCTCGATTTTCCGCTCGATCGGCTCGATGTCGTCATGGGCACGACGTCGCAGACGGTGGATCAGGGCCCGAGCTACGGCAGCCGCACGATCCGCTATGCCGGCCCGCAGATCCGCCAGGCAGCGGCGGCGGGTAGGCTCGTGCTGCTCCGTCTCGCCGCGGCGCATTTCAACGCCCCGGTCGACCAGCTGGCGACGCGCGACGGCACGATCTCGCTCACCGGCTCGCCCGGGAAGCAAATAACTTACGGCGCGCTGGTGGCCGGCAAGCGCCTCGATTACGAGATTGGCGCCAGCGGCACCCAGTTCGACATGCGGGTGGCGCCCGATGCCCGCCCCAAGGACCCCTCGCACTACACCGTCGTCGGCCACCCGGTTCCGCGCAAGGACATCCCGGGCAAGATGACCGGGGAATTCACCTACATCCAGGATGTCCGGGTGCCGGGCATGCTGCACGGGCGGGTGGTGCGGCCATACGGCGTCGGCGCCAGCCTGCTCAGCGTCGATGAAAGCGGGCTCAAGGAGATCCCGGGATTTGTTGCGCTCGTGCGGCGCGACAATTTTCTCGGCGTCGTCGCCGAGACCGAGTGGGGTGCGATCCAGGCGGCGGCGAAGCTCGGCTCGACCCTGAACCCGGACGGCCCCGACGCCGGCCAGGCCAAATGGTCGGCATGGAACGGCCTGCCGGCGATGGACAAGATCTGGGACACGGTCCGCGACGGACCCGGCGCCGACATCACCAAGGTCAGCCATGGCGCGGTCGACGCCGCCCTTGCCGGGGCCGCGCGAAAGCTCACGGCGACCTACCGGACGCCGTTTCAGATGCACGGCTCGATCGGTCCGTCCTGCGCCATCGCCGATGTGAAGAGCGACCGGGCGAACTTCTGGTCCGCGACTCAGATGCCGCACGAGGCTCGGCGGGTGATGGCGCAGCTGCTCGGCATCCCGGTGGAGCGCATCGAACTGCGCTGGTTCGAGGGTGCGGGAGGCTATGGCCGCAACGGCTTCGATCACGTGAACGCCGATGCGGCGCTGATGTCGCAGGCCGTCGGCCGGCCGGTCCGGGTGCAATGGATGCGCTGGGACGAGCACGGCTGGGAGCCGAAGGGGCCGGCGATCATCCAGGACCTCGAGGGCGGCCTGGACGCGAACGGCCAGATCACGGCGTGGCGGCACCACATGTGGATCCCGACGACGGGCGACACCCACCTGATCGCGGCGGAGCTCATCGGCAAGCCCGATGTCGTCGGCACCACCAGCCGCGGCAGGCCCAACGTCACCTATGCCTATACCTTCCCCAATGCCGATGTCGCCTGCCATGGCGAGGGACGGGTCGCGCTGCTCACGGCGTGGCTGCGCTCGCCGGCGCAGTTCGAGACCACCTTCGCCATGGAGTCGTTCATCGACGAACTGGCGGCGGCTGCCGGCCAGGATCCCCTCGCCTTCCGCCTCGCCCATCTTAGCGATCCGCGCGCGATCGCCGTCCTCAAGGCCGCCGCCAAGACCTTTGGGTGGGAGAGCCAGCCGGCCGGAGCCGGACGGACGGCGGGTGGAGGGCTGGCGAAAGGAAGGGGTGTGGCGTGGGTCAATCGCGACGATGTGCGGGTGGCTACGATCCTCGACCTCACTGTCGATCGCCAGAGCGGAGCGATCAAGGTCGGGCGGGTGGTAGTCGCCCATGATTGCGGACTGGTCGTCAACCCCGACGGGCTCAAGAACCAGGTCGAAGGCAATGTTGTCCAGTCATTGAGCCGCACATTGCACGAGGAGGTCGCATTCGACACCGCCCATGTGACCAGCCTCGACTGGATCGGCTATCCGATCCTGCAGTTTGCCGAGATCCCGGACAGCATCGAGGTCGTGCTCGTCAACAACACGCCCGAATATCCCGCATACGGCGCCGGCGAGCCCGCGACCTGCCCGACCGCCGCAGCCGTCGGCAATGCGGTGTTCGACGCCACGGGGATCCGCTTGCGCCGGACACCGTTCCGGCCCGACCGGGTCAAGGCTGCCTTCAGCTGAGGGTTGCTCCCGCGCTTTCGTTGCCCAAATTTTCGCGGGCCGAGCAGATGCCCGGCAGGACAATGATGCCGCTGGGAATGCCGCAGGCGACGAACCAATCTCGAACAGTCCGGGTGCGTCGGCATGGGATTGCTTCGCTGCGCTCGCAGTGACGGTACTCGGCTTAACTACGCGAACTTCCGGCACACGACACTAATTCGGGACCCAGGCTGCGGCCCTGATCTCGCCGAATTCGCGGGGGATCTTGCGCCAGGAGGCGCCGGCATCCTCGGTGACGTAGACCTCGCCGAACAGGCTGAACGCGACGATGCGGTTGGCGTCGGCGGGATGCGTGGCAGGCCCCATAGAGTGGCATTGGGCTGGGTCGGGGGCGGCAGGGTCTCCCAAGTTTCCCCGAAGTTTGTGGTGCGGAGCACGTGCCCCTTTTCATCCGTCGTGGTCTCGCCACACCCGGCGAACAACACACTGGGATCGTCGGCCTTAACCCGAGGCCACGGGTATAGGCAGCGGCGGATGGCGCGGAATTCGCAGCCAGGCTATTGGTACGCGCGCGAGGGAAGCGGCGGACGCCTTGGGAGATGCTCAACATCCGGGGAGAACTCAGCGCCGTCTCTTTCTTTAGTTGTTGATCGCGCTCTGCAATCACGGAAATGGCGAGTGGCGTATTCAAACTTTGATCTCTGCGAGACCATGAAATGTCCCAAACAAACATCAGAAACCTTGGCGAGGCAGCCGGCCCGGATTTGCTGTCTCCCAAATCCACGGAGCGCGCGCTGACCCGGGCGGATTTCACGGCTCGCGGGAAGGCGTACCGATTTCCGAAGGAACGGAGCGGCAAGCTCTCGGGACAATCCCGGTTCTGCCACGAATGCGGCAAGCTGCGCGGGAAGCATCGCCGGAAATGATGGCTGGCCTGATCGACCTTGCCAAAAATGCGTGGACGAGCGGGTGCGTTCGGTGTGCCTGATCGCGGTTTTGGATCGGGCTGGTGTCCAGCCGATCGGCTATGATCCGAAGGCTGACGAGGCTGCGGGGATGGCGAAATTCGACCCATCTCTTTGCACCGACGAGGAGCTGGACCAGATCGCACGTGCGTTACGGCTGATGTCGGCCGCATGAGCGGGCCGGAGAGCGCCGTGGCGATTGAGACTTCGACCGCGAGGGTATTTTGGACGAAGATCCTGCAGACCTCGAGGCCGAGATGCCTCCCCATATGCACGTCATCGTCGCGGAGCTGACGCCGCTCGTCATAGACTGGCTGGAAGGTTGTTGGAAAATGTTCTCAAAAGCTGGCGCCCTGCGCGGCGCAGTCTCGAAATCGTGATGACTGCACGAGAAAGAATAAAATCGTCATTTTGCTGAGGGCAACAGGCCTGTTGTCGGAGCGTTTCCAGAGCGGACAGAGATTTCGCGGTGCCGCGCTCGGTATAGGGCGACCATAACCGGCGGACGCTGCTACAGGAAATCGAAGCGAACGGCGCCTCGCCGACTCCCAGACCGAACCGCACCATCAACATCGTCGCAAAGCTGCCGACCATTCCGGTCGCCATCTGCGCCGTCGACCATACTGCGGTCGCGACCGAGGCGACGACATGCGGGCCCCAGCGGTCGATCAGCCGCCCGCCGGGCAGCATCATCAGCACATAGGCCCATAGGAACGCGGAGAACAGATAACCGAGCGCAATCAGCGACAGCCCGAATTCGTGGGCCATCGGCTTGCCTGCAATCGACATGTTGATGCGATCGAGATAGGCAATGGCGCTGAACAGGAACAGCAGGAAAATACGGAACTTCAAAGCGGACGTTTCGCTTTATGGTATCAGCCGATTTCGATAATCCTGGCGGCCATCCTGACCATCCCTATCACCAGCCTCGACCCGTTTGCCGCGCCGCCATGAACACGCCGACCGGAGGACACGCCATGACCAAATATTTGCACACCATGATCCGCGTAAGTTCGCTGGAGGACACCATCGCCTTCTTCGAGGTGCTCGGCCTGCGCGAGATCCGCCGCCGTCCGGACGAGAAAGGCCGCTACACCAACGTGTTCCTCGCCGCCCCCGGCGACGAGGCGGCTGCCGTGGAACTCACCTACAATTGGGATCCCGAGCCCTACACCGGCGGCCGCAATTTCGGACATCTCGCCTACGCCGTAGACAACATCTACGACACCTGCAACGCCTTCATCGCCCGCGGCGTGACGATCAACCGCCCGCCGCGTGACGGCCGTATGGCCTTCATCCGCACGCCGGACGGCATCTCCATCGAGCTGCTGCAGGCCGGCGACGCGCTGCCGCCTGCCGAACCCTGGACCAGCATGGCCAACACCGGCTCATGGTAGAGCGTGGAGCCCCTGGCGTGAATTGGATCGTGGCGCTGCTGGAGTGAGGGAAGACCGGGGGCCCTGCCCCGGACCGGTGCTCGACCCCGAACTGGTCGGCGGGGCGCTGGCGGTGATCAAACAGCTCGCCGGAAATGGCATGACGATGGTGCTGGTGACCTACGAGATGCAGTTCGCTCGCGATGTCGTCGAGTTCATGGCCGATCTCGCACGGCCGAATTGGGCCGCTGAAAACCCTGTTCGCCAACTCGCAATCCGACCGCCTGCGCGCCTTTCTGCGCCGCTATCATGAGGCTTACGTGTTCTGACCTTCGCCTATTGTGCACAAGTGCGTTGATTGCGCACTCTATCCGCAAAATGCCAAGCCGGTCGGCCCGCCCGCCTCGAGTAGAGGAGACAAAAGATGTCGCTATCCCAACAGACGCCGCGAAGCATCGAAATCGTACCGCTGACTCTGCATATCGGTGCGGAAATCCGCGGTGTCGATCTGACCAAGGCGTTGCCGCCGCAGCAGGTGAAGGAGGTGCGCGACGCCTTCCTGAAATGGAAGGTCGTCTTCTTTCGCAACCAGCATCTCGATCATGCGCAGCACGTCGCGATGGCGCGGCAATTCGGCGAGCCGACGATCGGTCACGCCGTGCTCGGCCATCTCGACGACTATCCCGAAATCTATTCGGTCGCCAAGAACCGGCTCGCCAACGAAAACCGCAAGGCGCAAATGGTGACGCCGTGGACCGGCTGGCATGCCGACATCACCGCCGCGGTTAACCCGCCGATGGCCTCGATCCTACGCGGCGTCACGATCCCGCCCTACGGTGGCGACACGTTCTGGACTAACTTGAACGCCGCCTATATGGCGCTGTCGCCGACCATGCGCGCCTTTGTCGACGGGCTGCGCGGCATCCACCAATTCGGCAATCGCGGTGAGACCAACCGCAGCGACGAGTACAAAGGTCGTGTGAAGCGGCGCGCGCTTGAAAGCGAGCACCCGATCGTGACCGTGCATGCCGAGACCAACGAGCGCATCCTGTATGTCAGCCCGTCATTCCTCAAATCGATCGTTGGGCTGACGCCGCGCGAAAGCCAGAAAATCCTCGAAATCCTGTGGGAGCACATCACGCGCCCCGAATACACCGTGCGCTTCAAGTGGAACGAGGGCGACATCGCGTTTTGGGACAATCGCTCGACGGTGCACCTCGCGCCAACCGACATCTTCGAATCCGATTTCGACCGCCAGCTCTACCGGGTGACGCTGGTCGGCAAGCCGCTGGTCGGCGTCGATGGGCAACAATCGAAATCAATGGAAGGCGTGCCGATTCTGTCGGCGGCGGAAGAGCTAACGATGTTGGCAGCGGCGGAATAACCTCGAGGTAACCGCGCCAATTGGGACAAGCTTAGCGAAGGACCGAAGTCCGTGTGCCAGCAGAAACCGGTCGTCCGAAATGGCGATAGTGACTGGCTTCGGTTGCCGCTTTGCTGTCCTCCTCGCCTCGGACCAACATCGGAAGCAGAGCGGGCAGTAAGATGATCAGGGCTGCCTTCGCCCGTGCTATGCTGTTCGTCATCAAAAGGAGGGGAACCCATGAAGGGTTGGATGATGCTTGTCACGGGGCCCGATTTGGAAATCGGCCAAAATCTGCGTAGACGAATTGTTGCGGCTGCCGTCAGTGATTCTGACGAAGCCTTCGCCGTCGCCCGCGAGACCATCCCTGGGGGTACGCCGACATCTGTCGGCCCACTGACGGAAGATAGCGTCGCTGATCTTGGACTGAAACGCGGGAAGGGCCGAGTGCTTGGGACCTTTTGAATTGCAGGCGGCTGATGCCGAGGGTCCCGCTGATACAAAACGGGCAGACCCTCAGGTGTCTCCGGTGGAATAGCCCATGCATATTAATCCCCGTCGTAGATGACGGACTGATGTGAGGAAGGCTTGGAACGAGCCATGAAAGAAAACAGCATTCGGCGGGCGGTGCGCGAAGGACGAGCGGCGCTGGGCACCGGGCTCAAGGAGTTCGCATCACGCGGCGTACCCTGGATCATCGAAGAGGCCGGCTTCGATTACTGCGCGATCGACCACGAACACGGGGCATTCGACATGGAAACCATCGCCAATTTGGCGAGCTGGTTCCAGGCCACGAACGTCACAGCCATCGTTCGGATCCACAAGTCATTCGCGCATCTAATTCCCGGCATTCTGGATCAGGGCATCATGGGCATCCAGGTGTCCGAGGTGGAAACCGCCGAAGAAGCGCGCGCGATCGTCCGCTTGGCGAAGTATCCACCGATCGGAAACCGGGGCATCTCCGGCCAGGGGCCGCACACGGGATACAAAAGCTACGGCAGCCGCCACGCCACCGAATACGCGCCGTGGGCCAACGAGAACATCATTATATGCCCTTCGATCGAGTCGCTCGAGGGCCTGGAGAATGTCGAGGAGATCGCGGCGGTCGAAGGGATCGACATGATCGCGTATGGGCATTCGGACCTGAGCGCACAGCTTGGGGTTCACCTCGATCTCGAGCACCCGACTTTCAAAGCGGCGGTGCGGCGGATCGCGGCGGCATGCAATGCACACGGCAAGCTCGCTCGGGGATCGGCGGAGACCGTGGCGCAGATCGAGGAATATTGGCAGCTCGGGTGCAAGGTGCTGAACCTGCCGGGGAACGATGTGAGCACGTATCTTGACGGGATGAAAACGCGTGCGGGCCGTGCACATGCCCGGCTGAAGTCGATTGGGGTGCCGACCCCATAAGGAGACGTCTCGAAGGATCTTCTCAAACGAAATCATCGCCAAACTCGATGATGCGACCCGTACCTCCAGCTGGCCGGTTTATTTCGCCGCGGCCGAGCTGCTGCTGAAGAGCGATCCGCCGCAATTCAATAACGGGTTGGACGCCTTCAGGACGGTGCGCGATACGGGCAACGGCAGCGATTTCTCACACGCTGGACATACGCCCGAGGCTGCTGCGGCGATCAACGCGGGCGTAGCTGAAGCCGCCGGAATTGCACGCTTCGACCGCCTAAGGAAAGGCTAGGTCGATGGCTGGAGCTATCCTCGCCCGGATTTGGAGGAGTTCGGCGACAACCTCATTTTCTGCGCGATCGTAGCGATCACCGGTCTCGGGGCTCTAAACCCCGCCGGGGCGATGTACATGAGGGCTGCAGGTGATGGTGATGGTCTCTTCGAGGGCGACGGTGTCTATCGCCTGAGCCTGCCCGGGCCGATCCCCGCCGATGCCTTTTGGTCGTTGGCGATATACGAGTTGATCGCATATGCCGGTTTTTTCTCTGCGAAAATCCGCTGGATCGATATGCAATCGGCGAACGTACGGAAGGATTGGTGCGCGGGCCCGGCGGCGCCATGGACATTTGGATCGGTCGATCCGATCCCGGCGGTGAGCGCACCGCTAATTGGCTGCCGGCGCCTGAGCAGGGGCCTTCGCCCTGACGTTGCGAGCCTACCTGCCCCGTCCCGAGCTGCTAAGTGGCGCTTACCGGCTCCCGGCGATCGTGCGGGTCTAGTCGAGTTGCCCGCCCTTGATGCTATCGGGGTGGTAGGCAGATCTTGAGAAAGCTGCACCCCCCAAGCTCGTTTTATCAATACGCGCCTCGCTTGCTGCATTGTTGTCGAAAATAGGAATACAACCTTCGGAGCCAGCGTACAGGAGGGGTTAACTAATGGGCGAGTTCGGAATTGGGCAGCCGGTGCGGCGTTTTGAGGACAAGCGGCTGTTGAGTGGCAACGGTCGTTTCCAGAACGACAACAACCTGCGCGGTCAGGCATACGCTTACGTGCTGCGCTCGCCGCGAGCCCATGCCCGCATCCGGTCGCTCGACCTGACGGCCGCGGAGGCTGCGCCGGGTGTCGCGCTGATCATGACCGGGGACGATCTCGTTGCAGCCAAGCTCGGAGTGATGGGCGTGCCGTTCCAGCGCAAGCGGCCCGATGGGTCGCCGATGTTCGCGCGCGCTCATCTCGGCCTCGCGCAGGACACGGTGCGCTATGTTGGTGAGCCGGTCGCTTTTGTCGTGGCCGAGACGCTGGCGCAGGCCAAGGATGCCGCCGAGCTGATCGATATCGATTACGAAGAATTGCCGTCGGTCACCAACACCGCCGAGGCTGCCGAGGGCACGATCGCGGTGTGGCCCGACTGCCCTGACAACATCTCGAACCTGTTCGAGGCTGGCAACGAGGCCGCAACCGGGGCGGCCTTTGCCAAGGCGGCGTACATCATCAAGCGCCGTTATGTCATTAGCCGGGTCTATGCTCATTTCATGGAACCGCGCGGTGCGATCGGCGTGTGGGAACCGGGCGAAGACCGCTTCACTCTCTACGCTGATGTGCAGTACCCGCACCGGGTGCGTCAGGCGCTCGCCACTCGCATTTTCAAAATTCCGGAAAGCAGGATTCGGGTCATCGCCGGCGACGTCGGCGGCGGATTTGGCACCAAGGGCTGGCAATATCCCGAGCATCGGCTGGTGCTGCTCGCGGCGAAGAAATTGCGTCGGCCGGTCAAATGGACCTGCGAGCGCAGCGAGGCGATCCAGGCCGACGAGCATGCTCGCGACAATGTCAGCGACGCCGAGCTGGCGCTCGACAGGGACGGCAAATTCCTCGGCCTCAGGGTCAAGACCTTCGCCAATGTCGGCGCTTACATTTCCTCCGAGCGCAACCTGCTCGCGACTTTTGGCAATGTCGGCACCCTGGTGGGCGTCTACGATATCCCTGCCGCCCATGTCTCGGTGCTGGCGGTAATGGCCAATACCAATGGCACTGCGCCCTATCGCGGCGCTGGACGACCAGAGGCTACCTATGTCATCGAGCGACTGATCGACGACGCGGCGCGCGAACTCGGCTATGACCGCATCGAATTGCGAACCAAGAACATGATCCCCGCCTCGGCCTTGCCGTGCAAGACAGCGCTGGGGCTGAATTACGATTGCGGCAATTTCCCCGCCAACCAGCAGAAGGCGTTGGCGCAGGCCGATTGGGCGGGTTTTCCGACACGCCGCGCCGAAGCCAAGGCGCGCGGCAAATTGCGCGGCATTGGCATCGCCAATCCGATCGAAAAGGCGGCAGGCCCCGGCCAGGAATTCGCCGAGATCCGCTTTCACCCGAGCGGCAACGCAACCCTGTTGATGGGCAGTAAGAACCAGGGCCAGGGCCATGAGACCACCTTCAAGCAAGTGCTTAATGAAAAGCTCGGCCTCGACCCAGCGACCGTGCAATACATCGATGGCGACACCGATCGCGTCGCGTTCGGCATCGGCACCAACGGCTCACGATCGACGGTGATCGGGGGCTCGGCCTTATGGATGGCAGCTGACAAGGTCATCGCCAAGGGCAAGCGGATCGCCGCTCATTTGCTCGAAGCGGCCGACATCGACATCGAATTCGCCGATGCTAATTTCTCGGTCGCCGGAACCGACCGACGCATTAGCATCACCGAAGTTGCCAGGGCGTCGTTCCAGGCCGCCCGCCTCCCGCCCGGCCTCGAAGGCGGGCTCTACGAGACCGGCACTTTCGCCCCCGACGACAACACCTATCCCAATGGCTGCCACATATGCGAGGTCGAGATCGACCCCGATACCGGTGCGCTCGACGTCGTCCGTTACGTCGTTATCGACGATGTCGGCACGGTGGTGAACCCGATTGGCTTGAAAGGCCAGATCCACGGCGGTGTCGCGCAGGGACTCGGCCAGGCACTGATGGAGCAGGTCGTCTACGACCGCCAGTCGGGACAGAACCTCACCGGCAGCTTCATGGATTACTGCATGCCTCGGGCTGACACGATGCCGTATATGGAGATCACCTCGAACCCGGTGCCGACCAAGCGCAACCCGCTGGGCGCCAAGGGCGCCGGAGAAGCCGGCACGGTCGGAGCGCTCCCGGCGATCGTCAACGCCATCGTCGATGCACTGAGCCCGCTCGGAATCAAAAGCCTCGACATGCCGGCGACCAGCGCGCGCGTCTGGCGGCAATCCAGGATGCGCGGGCGTAAACCCATAACTGAGCGCCCCCGCCCCTAAATCTATCCACCACGGGTGCATTCCGATGTGAGCACCCAATACGCCCCCGCGCACGCGATGGGCACAGAAAATGGCGATCGGACTCGCAGGACCAAACTCGCTCGGGTGGGCCACCATCCCGACGAAATCGCTCTCGGACGGGCTGTGGGGATGAGATGTTCCCACCCGCCGTATAATCGAAACGATACCGTTGCGTTGCGTTTCCAAGGAGCGCGAACCCTTGCTTGACCGGGATCACGGGGATTGTCCTCAGGGGAGCGTGACGCCACTCGAGGAGGATTCAACAGTGACCTACCCCCGTTCAACGACATTGGCTCTGGTTCTGACAGCGTTGCTGGTCGTGCCGCTGTCATCGGCATCGGCGCATCGCTATCACGGCGGCCCGTTCTTCTGGCCGTTTGCGGCCGCAGCAGCAGTCGTCGGCGGCGCCGTCGCGATCGCTACCGCACCGTTTGCCGCAATCGCCGCGCCTCCTGCCTATTACTATCCCCCGCCGCCTCCGAACCACGCGCCGCCGGCCTACTATGCACCGCCGCCAGGCTACTATGCGCCCGGATATTATTACGGGCGCTGACCGAAGCGGGCGCCTTCCCAGTGCTCTCATTTAGATGGTGCGGAGCGGCGGTCGACCTTGGCTAGATCGCATCGGCGGTTTAGGCGGTAGCGTATCGAATGCGCACCACGACCAAAGCAGGCAGCCCCAGCAACGCGCAAGGACGACCGCGGGATCCGGCGGTCGATCAGGCGATCCTGCGCGCAGCCCTGGAACTCTTCATTGAACACGGGATCGCTGGCGCAAGTATCGAGAGGATCGCCAAGCAAGCTGGTGTCGCGAAAACCAGCATCTATCGGCGCTGGTCGAGCCGGGAGGCGCTGCTCGCGCAGGCGATCGAAGTCGCTCGGAATGCCACCGGTTACACGATCGACCTTCTGGAGCGCACCTCGCCGCGCGATCTCATCAAGCTCCTGGTCGCGGCCTGCGAGGTGATCGCCAAGCCTGAAATCCGCAACCTGATGGCGAGGCTGATCGGCTCGGCACCCGACTACCCGAAGTTGCTCGAAGTCTACCGTGCGACCTACTACCTACCACGCCGGCTCGCGTTTGTGCGGGCCTTGGAGCGCGTGCAAGCTGCCGGGCTGCTGGCGACAAACATCGACCTCGAAACGCTCGCCGACATGCTGATCGGTGCGTTGACGCACCACTTGTTGATTTCCTCTCCAGGAGAGAATTCAGTCAGCGAGTTCCGCGACCATATGATCAAACTTCTTCGCCAAGCCGGCTTCGATGTCTCAGAAGTCGGCCCAGTGACGACGTAGCCGGTGGACATGCGCTTGAACCGCCCCATGGGCAGACCGATCGAGAACTCATCTGCCCGCTGCGGCAATACGTGACGCGGCGCGAGCACCCGATTATCACGTAGATATACAGTTCCTTGCGTGGTGGAACTCGGCAATCCGCTCTCCCAGCGGTTCGGGAGCCGGCAACCCCCGTAGTACGCAAAGGGCCGCAAAATCGCTTCTGTAGGTTATAAATATGCGCGAGCGTGGCCACACTAACCCACCCGATCGCCGCGGGCCGCGAGAGAAAAGAAGGAGGAGCGCATCGATGCGAACGACGCACCGCCGATATTGGGTCTTTTTCCTGCTGTTCCTGTTCAGCGCCATTGCCTATCTCGATCGCGTCAACATGTCGGTTGCAGGCAAGCCGATCGCCCATGAATTCGGGCTGTCGCCGATAGCGCTCGGTTATCTGTTCTCCTCGTTCCTGTGGGCCTATGTGCTGATGATGCTGCCCGGTGGGCGGCTGATCGACCGCTGGGGCCCGCATGTCGTCGCCTCGGTCGCGACCGCAGTATGGTCGACGGCGCAGATGGCGACCGGAATGGTCGGCAGCTTTGCGACGATGTTGATGGTGCGGCTCGGTCTGGGAGTTGGCGAGGCGCCGTTCGCTCCGATTTCCTACAGCAGCGTCCGGTTATGGTCGCCCTATACCGAGCGGGGCACCGCGATTGCCGCGATCTCTTGCGGGTCCACCCTCGGGCTTGCGCTCGGCGCGCCGGCCGTCGCCTGGCTGATCGAGACATTGTCGTGGCGCTGGTCCTTCATCATCACCGGCGCGGTCGGATTTGTCTGGGTAGCGGTCTGGGCGGCGCTGGTCTCGACACCGGAAAAGACCGGGTGGCTGCCCCCAGCCGAGCGCGACCACATCCTTGCCGGGCGCGACGCCGGCATCACGCCGCCGAGCCACAGCGGCGTCGGCTATCTCGGGCTGATCCGCTGCCCGGCGATGTGGGGCTTGTTCATCTCGCAGGGCTGCCTCGTCTATACCGGCTATCTCTATATTTCCTGGCTGCCGAATTACCTGCAAACCGCACGGCACCTGTCGATCTTGAACTCCGGCATCTACACCGCGATACCGTTCCTGATCTCCACAGTTGTCGGCGTCGTCGCCAATTGGGCCGGCGACAGGGTGCTCACCGCCGAAGCGGTGCACGGCGGCAGCCGCCGCTACCTGGTGGTGCTCAGCCTGCTGTTTATGGCTGCGGGCCTGGCGATCCCTTTTGTCCAGTCACTCGCCGCAGTCATCACTCTGATCACGATTGCGGTATCGGCCGCCCATGTCGGGCCGGCCGCCAACGGCGCCCTGGTCGCCGATTTGCTGCGCTCGCCCGGCGATGCAGGGCGGGCTACGGCCTTTCTTGTCCTGGGCGGCAATACCTTCGGCCTGCTGGCGCCGATCGTGACCGGCTATGTCGTTGCCGCAACTGGCAGTTTCAACGCCGCCTTCGTCGTCGCCGGTGCGCTGGCGCTGGTCGGGGCAGTGGCGGCTCTGGCGCTGGTGCGCGGCACACTCGGCGAGCACGTACGGCCGTCTCGTGCGAGTCCACGTCTCGTCAGTTGAGGTTCGCGGCGATGCACAACGGGAGCCGACCGAACCCACAGCCCTGCGCCATGATCCCATGACCCGCAGCGACTTTCGACCATATCTTACGCAATCCGTAACCCATTGACAGGACAGCTCGCAGTCACGGTGGGGACAGAGTGAGAGCAGTCTGTGGAGTTCGTCTTGGAGATCGGATTTCCGGCCTTGGGCGGCCTTGAACTCCTCGGTTGAAGTTCAGGCCCCGATTGATCGAAGATCGATATCTTTCTCGGCAACGGGAGATCGATCATGACAAACGAGATTTCGTCGGTTCTTGAATTTGGCGCGCCCGAGCCCGGCGAAACCGCGACGATGATGGAGGACAAGCTGGGGTGCCACACCGATTTATGGGATTGTCCGTCGAGTACGACCTGCTGTTCCGCTGGTTCGTCGGGCTGGGCATTGAGGACCCGGTCTGGGACGCGACGACGTTCACAAAGAAGCGGGACCGGCTCTTAGCCGGTGATGTCGCGCAGCATTTTCTGGCCGCGCTGCTGGCACAAAAGCAGGTCAAGCGCATGCTGTCGAGCGAGCATTTTTCGGTCGACGGCACGCTGTTGGAGGCGTGGGCGAGTGTGAAGAGCTTTCGCCCGAAGGACGCCTCGGATCACCCGCCCGGCTCGGGCCGCAACGGCGAGCGCCGCCGCAACGACACGCACGCCTCGGAGCCCCATGCGGAGCGGCCGCGACCGGTGACGCTGGGCGCCGACAAGGGCTACGAGAGCACCGACTTCGTCATGGAGTTGCGCGAGCAGGCGGTCACCCCGCACCTCGCCCAGAACCAGAGCGGGCGGCGTTCAGCGATCGACGGGCGTACCACCCGACATCCCGGCTACGCCGGTCTCGCAGCGCGTCCGCAAGCGCATCGAAGAGGCCTTCGACCGGGCCAACACGCTGGTCGGGCTGCGCAAGCTGCGGCGCCGCGGACTGCCCAAGGTCGATTGGCAATTCACCCTGACGACGGCCGCCCACGATCTCGTCCGATTGCCGAAATTGCTGGCCGAGGCCGCACCATGACCGTCAGGCTCGGTCCGCTGGCCGCTCCGCCAGAATTTTTGCGGCGAATTGCGCGCGATCGGCGCCCCAGGCCGCGCCGCTGCCACTCCCGACAGCCACTCATGGCGCCGCGGCGTCCGATCTCTCCCAAATTCGACCGTTTTTCAACAGCCTGCTAGGGCACATATCTTTTAATTTTTACGGACAAGGCGCTAGTATCTGCCTCATGGAACAAGCGCCTCCAGCCCCATCGAAGGCCGAGATCGCGCACTATCTGGCGGTGAAGGCGGCGGAAGGAGTTAGTGTCCCACAGAGTTGGGCAAAAGCGCTCGATCTCCTGGAGCGCTCCGCCCAGTTGGGGGCGCATTTGGCGCAAGCCGAACTCGCGGGGTTGTCAGGAAATTGGGCTCTGGCCCATGGCATTCTCGCAGGAGAAGCGGTGCCGGCATCGCGGTGGTCGGGTCTGCGCAGCTCTATTGATCTTTCGAAGTGGCTTGAACCGCCGCCCATGCAGATTCTTTCGGAAGGGCCCAGGATTGCGTTTGTGGAGGACATTGCCTCGCCAGAAATGTGCGATTGGCTGATCGCAAGAGCGCGCCCACGACTGAAACCGGCCAAAATTCAAGACCGGGCGACGGGTGAATCCACGATCTCGAGCGTGCGCACCTGCAGGAGCTGCCATTTCCGCAGACCGGACAGCGATCTCATCTTTGCGATCTTGCGTCACCGAATCGCGAAAGTCACCGAAATGCAGGTTGACGCGTTGGAAATTCCATACGTCTTGCACTATTTGGTGGGACACGAATTCCAGCCCCATTTCGACGTCGTTATCAATACTGACGCGCCGGGTTACAAAGAAAAGCTGGCCGAGGATGGCCAGCGCGTACTCACAGTCCTGGTCTATCTCAACGACGACTACGAGGGCGGCGAGACGGAGTTTCCGGCGCTTAACGCGCGCTGGAAGGGCCACAAGGGCGAGGCCCTCCTGTTCTGGAATGTGGTGTCCGATGGCGCGCTCGACGAGCGCACGCTTCATGCCGGCCTTCCCGTGACGCGCGGCGAGAAATGGATGCTGTCGCAATTTATACGAGGCCGGGCGGGGAACAACTAGCCGGATGAGTTCGTCTCGTGTGAGCTGACCGGCGCCGGGCACGGCGAGCGGACCCCGGAGCGCATCAACTGGCGCAACAGCTACCGCGAGCGCAACTGGGAGACCCGCGCCGGCACCGTCGAGCTGCGCATTCCCTAGCTGCGGCGCGGCAGCTACCGATGCAACAGGGTGGATCGCGTCTCGGCGCGACGTGGCGCCCGAGGCCCCGTGGCGGCAATGGGTGACGAAAGGCCGCGGTCGCGGAATGGAATCTTCTACAATGAAACTCCACCTTCTTCTGGAGAAATCTTGTTTGCTTCGAACTTACAACTCAACGTCATACCTGAACCTGGTTCTCTTATATTGTTGGGCGCCGGATTGGCGGCTATGGTTACAGCGTCGCGCCGCCACTATTTTCGGAAGACCTAATGAATTGGGTCACGCGCTGTTGGAAATCGCCGACCAGGTGGCCTCAGCCCTCTCGCCTTCCGCTGACATGACCTGAAGCCAGATGGCCACGTTTGGAACTCTCGGCGTTGAACGATTCCGTCAGTCGGTCAAATTGCCGAGTTCGCGTGGCATAATCCCGTCGCAAATTCGATCGGTGAAGCAAGGGCGGCGATACCGAAAAAGCGTCGCCATCGGCAAAATGGCGGCTGAAGCGCGGCTCGCAAACGGGCCGGATGAAGGTCTTTTTGCTGCTGATTCGCTGCAGATGCGGCGGAGGTCAGGTCGCACGACCGAGAAAGTCGAGGCAGCCCTGTAAGATATAGGCGGCAGCGACGCGGTCGACGATTTCGGCGCGTCGTCGTCGGGTCATATCGGCGGCGATCATCTCGCGGGTCACGGCCGCGGTCGAGAGTCGCTCGTCCCAGAATGCCACCGGCAGATCGCGCAGCGCCAAGAGGTTGCGGGCGAACTGGCGCACCGACTGGGTGCGCGGCCCGTCACCGCCGGCGAGCGTCAGCGGCAGGCCGACCACAAGGCCGCCGACTCTGTGGGTGTCGATCAATGCAAACAGCCGCACTATGTCGTCGCGAAAGCGCCGCCGCCGAATGGTATCGAGCGGGGTGGCGATGATGAGGCGCGTGTCGGAAAGGGAGAGACCGATCGTCTTGGTGCCGACATCGAGGCCCATCAGCCGCGCGCCGGCCGGCACGGCCTCGCGCAGCGCCGCGGGGTCGGCTAAAATCATCACGGACAGTACCCTATTTTTCGCCTGCCGGGCGCGGGTTGCGGAGACGATCGAAATCATGGCGTTGGATAAGGCCGCGGTGGCCCATATCGCCGCGCTGGCGCGGATCAGGCTTTCTGAAGCCGAGCTCGAGCCGCTCGTCGGGGAACTGTCGCAGATCTTGACCTGGGTCGAGCAGTTGAACGAGGTCGACACGAGTGGAGTGGTGCCGATGGCGAGCGTCGCAGCAAGCGGCCTGCCGACGCGCGAGGATCGGGTGACCGACGGCGATTGCCGCGAGGCGATCCTCGGCAATGCGCCACGCAGCGCAAGAGGCTTCTTCGCGGTGCCGAAGGTGGTCGAGTGAACGCATCCCTTACGGCACTGACCCTCGCCGAAGCGCGCGACGGGCTCGCCCGCAAGAAATTCTCAGCGCGCGAGTTGACCGAAAGCTATGTCGCCGCGCTCGAGGCGGCACGGCCGTTGAACGTCTTTATTACCGAGACGCCTGAACGGGCACTGGCCATGGCCGAAGCCGCGGACCAGCACTTAGCGCGCGGCGAGGCCCGGCCGCTGGAGGGCATCCCGATTGCGGTCAAGGATCTTTATTGCACTGAGGGGGTGCTGACGACCGCGGGGTCGCACATCCTCGGCGGATTTCGCCCGCCCTACGAATCGACCGTGACAGAAAAGTTGTGGCAGGCCGGCGCGGTCATGCTCGGCAAGGCCAATCTCGACGAATTTGCGATGGGTTCGTCGAGTACGACGAGCTATTACGGGCCGGTCGAGAACCCGTGGCGCCGGAGCTCTGAGCGCCATCTAGGGGATAATCAGCCCCTGGTGGCGGGCGGCTCATCGGGCGGCTCGGCGGCGGCGGTTGCGGCGCGGGCGGCATTGGCGGCGACCGGCACCGATACCGGCGGCTCGATCCGCCAACCGGCGAGCTTTTGCGGCATTGTCGGGCTGAAGCCGACATACGGCCGCTGCTCGCGCTGGGGGATCGTCGCCTACGCTTCCTCGCTCGACCATCCGGGGCCGATGACCCGCACGGTGCGCGATGCGGCGATCATGCTGCGGGCCATGGCGGGGCACGACCCTCGGGAACTCGACCTCGGCGCCGCTGCCCGTGCCGGATTACGAGATGGCGTTGACCGGCGACATCCGCGGCTTGCGCATCGGCATCCCGCGCGAATACCGCGCCGACGGCATGCCGCAGGAGATCGAGGTGTTGTGGCGTCAGGGCGCAGATCGGCTGCGCGAAGCTGGCGCCGAACCGGTCGAGGTGTCGTTGCCGCACACCAGGTACGCATTGCCGGCCTATTACATCATCGCCCCGGCGGAGGCCTCCTCGAACCTCGCGCGTTACGACGGGGTGCGCTTTGGACTTCGGGTCGAGGGGGACAGCCTCGATGAGATGTATGAGCTGACCCGCTCCGCCGGCTTTGGCGGCGAGGTCCGCCGCCGCATGCTGATCGGCACCTATGTGCTGTCGGCCGGCTATTACGACGCTTATTACCTGAAGGCGCAGCGGGTCCGCGCCCTGATCGCCCAGGATTTTACCCGAGCGTTCGAGCGGGTTGATTGCATCCTGGCGCCGACCGCGCCTTCGGCGGCCTTTGCCATCGGCGAAAAAAGCGACGACCCGATCGCGATGTATCTCAACGATGTGTTCACGGTCCCAGCGAACCTCGCCGGATTGCCGGCGATTTCGGTCCCGGCCGGGCTGTCCGCCGACGGCCTGCCGCTCGGCCTGCAAATCATCGGCCGAGCTTTCGACGAGGCGGGCGTGTTGCGCGTTGCCGAAGTGCTGGAACGCGCTGCGCAATTCCACCATTTACCGGGCATATCGCGGGAGGCCGCCGATGGGCGTCACCGGACTGATTGAGGGCTGCACCGGCAAATGGGAGACGGTGATCGGGCTCGAAGTGCATGCCCAGATCGTCTCCGAGGCGAAACTGTTTTCGGGGGCGGCGACCGAGTTCGGGGCGGAGCCGAATACCCAAGTCTCGCCGGTCGACGCCGCGTTCCCAGGGATGCTGCCGGTGATCAACCGCGTTTGCGTCGAGCAGGCCGTCAAGACCGGGCTCGGGCTCGATGCCGAGATCAACCTGAGGAGTGTCTTCGACCGCAAGAATTATTTCTATCCCGACCTGCCGGCCGGCTATCAGATCTCGCAATATTTGCAGCCGGTGGTCGGGCATGGCCGGGTCGTCCTCGATATGCCTGATGGCTCGACGCGCGAGATCGGCATCACCCGCCTCCATCTCGAGCAGGATGCCGGCAAAAGCCTGCACGATCAGCATCTGAGCCTGACCTATGTCGATCTGAATCGAGCCGGAGTCGGGCTCATGGAGATCGTTTCCGAGCCTGATTTGAGGAGTGCGGAGGAGGCGGGGATCTACCTGCGCAAACTGCGCTCGATCCTGCGCTATCTGGGCACTTGCGACGGCAACATGGACGAGGGCTCGATGCGCTGCGACGCCAACGTGTCGGTGCGCCGGCCGGGCGAGCCTTATGGCACCCGGTGCGAGATCAAGAATGTCAACTCGGTGCGCTATGTAATGCAGGCGATCGAGTACGAGGCGCGACGTCAGGTCGAGCTAATCGAGGAAGGCGGCAAGGTCGCGCAGCAGACCCGTCTGTTCGATGTCGCGCGCGGGATCACCCGGCCGATGCGTTCGAAGGAGGAAGCGCATGACTATCGTTATTTTCCCGACCCCGATCTGTTGCCATTGGTGCTCGATCCCGACTGGGTCGAGGGGTTGCGCGCCCAATTGCCCGAGTTGCCCGACGCCAAAAAGGCGCGGTTCGTGTCCGACCTTCATCTTTCGCCCGAGGACGCTGAGGTGCTGGTCGCCGAGCAGGCGAGTGCGCTGTTTTTCGAGCGTGTCGCCGAAGGGCGCGATCCCAAGGTGGCGGCGAACTGGGTCACCGGCGATTTGTTCGCCGCGTTGAACCGGCTTGGGACCGGCATCGAGCGATCGCCGGTGTCGCCCGGGCAACTTGGCGCGTTAATCGACCTGATCGCTGACAGCACTATCTCCGGCCGCCTCGCTAAGGACGTGTTCGCCGAGATGGTTGCAACGGGAGCCGATCCCGCCGCGATTGTCGAAAACAAAGGCCTGCGCCAGGTCACCGACGAGGGCGCCATCGCCGCCGCCATTGACGCGGTGCTTGCCGCCCAGGCCGAGAAGGTCGCCGAGTATCGCGCTGGCCGCGACAAGCTCTACGGCTTTTTCGTCGGTCAGGTCATGCGCGCCACCCAAGGCAAAGCCAACCCTGCGCTGGTCAATGAGCTGCTGAGGAAGAGACTGGGTGCGCCGAGCCCGGGACTTGGATGTTAGGCTCGCGCCACGGATTGCATCGCCCTTTGCGGCCGCGATAAGCGCTATCGATGGGAAGACTGCTGCGCGCGTTTCATAGATCAAGGGCCAAACCGACCGTCCCTCACAACCGGGAGCGGAAGGCCGTGTATGTGGGCGGCAATCGGGTGTTGACGACGACTATCCACGGACAGCCGTTATTCGTCGACTCACGCGATCTTTCCCTGTCGCCGCAGCTCATCCTCAGCGGCTCTTGGGAGCCGGGGGTGACGCAGGCGCTCAAATCGTTGGTCAAGCCGGGTATGACCATCGTCGAGATTGGCGCCAATATCGGCTATTTCACAACGTTTCTAGGCCGGCTCGTCGGCCCGCAGGGTTGCGTGCGCGCGTTCGAGGCCAATCCTGAAATATTCGATCTGTTGACCGAGAATATCGACATCAACGGGCTGATTCCGTTCGTCCGGGCCGAGCAGATGCTGGTTTGCGACAGCTGCGGCGAGCGCGAGATCACCTTGCTTGAGCGGCATCGCGGCAGCGGGAGCATGTTGTCGTTCACCGATGCGTTCGTCGCGCTGTACCGCGACAAGAAGACCACGATCGGCGTGCCGGCGACGACGCTGGATGCGTACTGGAAGGACGAGGCGCGGTCAGTCGACCTCGTCAAGATGGACGCCGAGGGCAGCGAACCGATGATTCTCGATGGCATGCGCCGGATCATCGCGCAACAGCATCTTACTATCGTATGCGAGTTTTACAACCAGTTTTTCAAGCCCGGGGGCCCTTCGGCCGAAGCTTTTCTCGACGCAATACTCGGACACGGGTTCGTGCTGCACAGGATCAACGAACAGGGCAACATCATCCCGGTATCCACACACGCACTGCTGGCCAGCGACGAGGGCGCCGAACTAGTATTCTTGAAATAGACCTGGACCGTGCTGAATCACGACTTGGCAAAGAGGATCCTCGATGGTGTCTCCTCGGGCAGTTCCCGCCTCGCTGCCGTATCGTGGTCCGCATCAACATCGCCTGCTTGACGCGAGGACGATAGGTCGGCAAGTTCGCATGGGAGATATCGAAATTTGCGGGGTGAACACGGTGAGCGTGTACGGTTTGGGCTGCGTGTTGGGCGAGGCCACCCGTTTCCCTGCCTTCCGCCGATGACCGGCGGCGCACCTGACGCCAAGCTGCTCGAAGTCAGCGACGTCATGGTGCGGTTTGGCGGCATCATGGCGCTCGACGGCGTTTCGTTCGATCTCGAAGAAGGGCAGATCCTCGGGCTGATCGGGCCCAACGGCGCCGGGAAGACGACGCTGTTCAATTGCCTCAGCCGTCTCTACACGCCGGTCAGCGGCGATATTTGTTCCTGGGGCGCTCGCTCTTGACCCGTCCGGCCTCACGCTATCGCCGAGATCGGCATCAGCGCGCACCTTTCAGAACTTGGCGCTGTTCGCGCCGCAATCGGTGCTCGACAATGTCCGCATCGGCGGGCATGCGCACAGCCGCGGCGACTTCGTCAGCGATACGCTGCGCCTGCCATGGGTGCGCCAGCAGCAGACCGCGCTCGACGAGACCGTCTGGTCGCTGCTCCAGATGCTGGAGCTCGATGAGGTGGCCTCTCGCCCGGTCACCGGGTTGCCGCTCGGCACCCGCAAGCGGGTCGAATTGGCGCGCGCGTTGGCAAGTCGGCCCAAGCTGGTATTGCTCGACGAGCCGGCCGGCGGGCTTAACCCACAGGAGGTCGGCGAGTTGGGCGCGCTGATCCGCCGGATCCGCGACGAGCGGCACGTAACGGTGCTGCTCGTCGAGCATCACATGGGCCTCGTCATGTCGATTTCCGACAAAGTCGTGGCACTCGATTTCGGCCGCAAGATCGCCGAAGGCACGCCCGCCGAAGTCCAACGGGACGAAGAAGTCATCCGCGCCTATCTCGGCACCGAAGCCGAAACGGCTACCGGCATGATGATGCTCGAGGTCGCGGGCGTTGCAGGCGTTTTACGGCGAACAGCCAGGCGCTGCACGGGATCGATTTCACGCTCGACAAGGGCCGCATCATCACCCTGCTTGGCGCCAACGGCGCCGGCAAGACCACTGTGCTGCGCGCGCTCTGCGGAATGGTGCGGATGACGGCGAGATCCGGTTCGACGACCAGCGCATCGCCGGCCGCGCCACCGAGGACATCGTGCGGCTCGGCGTCGCCCATGTGCCGGAGGGCCGCGGCACCTTCGTGCGCATGACGGTCGAGGAGAACCTGCAGCTCGGCGCGATGACCCGACGCGACCGCGCAGCGATCGCGCAGGATATCGAACAAGTCTACCACCATTTCCCGCGGCTCAAGGAGCGGCGGACGCAGCAGGCGGGACCTGCTTTCCGGCGGCGAGCAGCAGATGCTCGCGGTCGGCCGGGCGCTGATGCTGCGGCCGCGTCTGATGCTGCTTGACGAGCCCTCGTTCGGCCTGGCGCCGCTGATCGTCGAGGAGTTGTTCGCGATCCTGCGCCAGGTCAACCGCGAGACGGGCGTCGCGATGCTGATCGTCGAGCAGAACGCCGCGCTTGGCGCTCGAACTCGCGGAGCACGCCTATCTGCTCGAGACCGGCCGCATCGTGATGGACGGGCCGGCCGAAGCGATCGGCGCCGATGAGGGCGTGCGCCGCGCCTATCTGGGCTATTGAGCAGGGGTCGCGGATGCAATTGCTGCTGCAGCAGGTGATGGCCGGCCTCGCCAACGGCGCGATCTACGCGCTGGTGGCGCTCGCTGTCGTGATGATCTACCAGGCGATCGACCATCTCAACTTTGCGCAAGGCGAGATGGCGACATTCTCGGCCTTTGTCGCCTGGCAGCTAATCCACTGGGGTTTGCCGTATTGGGTGGCCTTCGTGGCCGTTGTGATGCGCTGTCGTTCGTCGGCGGCGTCGCCATCGAGCGGATCTTGTTCAAGCCGCTGCATCACGCGTCGATTCTTGCCAATCTCGTCGCCTTCATCGCCCTGTTCAGCATCCTGAACAGCGGCGACGGCTATCTTTGGGATTACACGATCAAGACCTTCCCGACCCCGTTCGGCACCAAGCCGCTTGTTCGGCAGCGTCCTGATCGACGCGCATGAAGCCGGAATGATCGGCGTTACCGCCGTGATGCTGGGGCTTATCTACCTGTTCTTCCGCGGCACGCGGCTCGGCCTGGCGATGCGGGCCGCCGCCGCCAATCCGGAATCGGCCCGCTTGGTCGGAATTCGGGTGGGCTGGATGACGGCGCTCGGCTGGGGCATTGCGGCGGCGATCGGCGCGGTCGCCGGCATGCTGATCGCACCGGTCGTGTTTCTCGAACCGAACATGATGTTCGGCGTCCTGCTTTACGGTTTTGCCGGCGCCGTGCTCGGCGGGCTGACGAGCCCGGGCGGCGCCGTGCTGGGCGGCTTCGCCGTCGGCGTCATCGAAAATCTGGCGGCGCACGTTCATCCCTTATTTCGGCCGCGACCTGAAGCTGACGATCGCGCTGTTGGTGATCGTCGCGGTGCTGATGGTACGGCCCGCCGGGATTTTTGGCCGCAGCGTCGTGAGCCGGGTATGACGACACCGCAGCAGGATACCGTCGTCCTCACGCCAGCCGTCGCCGACGCGCGCCGCGCAGCGGGCGACCTGGCTCGCGACCCGCCATTGGGTAGTTGGCGGGTGTTTTGGCTGGTCGCGGTGGTGCTGCCCTTCGTTGTTCCAGGGCTTTGTCGTCTTCCAGTTGACCGAGGTGATGATCTACGGGCTGGCTATCCTCGGCCTCAACCTGCTGACCGGCTTCAATGGCCAGTTTTCGCTGGGACACGGCGCCTTTTACGGCCTCGGCGCCTATGTCACCGCGATCCTGATGCAGCGCTACGGCGTCGCCTATTATTGGACGCTGCCGGCCGCCGGCGGCGATTTGTTTTGTGGTCGGCTTCCTGTTCGGCTTGCCGGCACTGCGGCTGCAAGGGCCTCTATCTCGCGCTCGCCACCTTCGCGCTGGCAGTCGCTCTGCCGCAACTCCTCAAATTTCATGGTCTCGAAGGCTGGACCGGCGGAGTGCAGGGCATCGTCGTCGACCAGCCGGATGTGCCCGGATTCCTGCCGATAGACGCCGATCAATGGCTCTATTACTTCACCCTTGCGGTCGTTGCTGGTCATGTTCGCCGGCGCCGCCAACCTGGTGAAGAGCCGCACCGGGCCGCGCCATCATGGCGATCCGCGACCACCCGATCGCCGCCGCTGCGATGGGCATCAATGCGCCGCTCTACAAGACGCTGACCTTCGGCGTCAGCGCGCTCTATACCGGCGTCGCCGGGGCCTTGGGCGCGTTCGCGGCGCAGTTCGTCGCCCCGGACAGTTTCAGCTTGTTCCTGTCGATCTATTTTCTCGTCGGTCTGATCATCGGCGGCATGGGCTCGCTGCCGGGCTGCCTGTTCGGCGGGTTGTTCGTGCTTTACGTGCCGAACATCGCGCAAAGCGTTTCGCGCGGGCTTGGCCGGCGCCGTCTATGGCGTCATCATGCTGCTGGTGATTTTCGTGATGCCGTCGGGCGCCGCCGGATTCGCCCGGTTTGCTCTGGCCTATCTGTCGCGATCGCGCAATCGGTAACGACCGGGCCGTAAGTCGGCCGCATACTTTCGCAGGGGAGGTCACCATGAAACATCTGACACGTCGCACCATTCTCGCCGCCGCTCCCGGCCGCGCTGGCCTTCGGCGGCCCGCTGCTGGCCCCGTTTGCCGGCGCGCGCCGCCAAGCAATACGGCCCCGGGGTCACCGACAGCGAGATCAAGATCGGCAACACCGGCCCCTATAGCGGCCCGCTGTCGAACGCCAGCCCGATTCCGATATCGATGGCCGCCTATTTCAAGATGATCAACGATCAGGGCGGCATCAACGGTCGCAAGATCACCTTCATCTCGTACGACGACGGCTATTCGCCGCCCAAGACCGTCGAGATGACGCGCAAGCTGGTCGAGAGCGACCAGGTTCTCTTTCTCTCGGGCTCGGTCGGGACCCCGACCAACAGCGCGATCTGGCATTACATGAACGAGAAGAAGGTGCCGCAATTGTTCGTCAGCACCGGCGCCACCAAATGGGACGACCCGAAGGGCCATCCCTGGACCATGGGCTTTTTCGTCAGCTACCAGGCGGAGGGGCGCATCTACGCCGCCTACATCCTGAAGAACAAGCCCGACGCCAAGATCGGCGTGCTCTATCAGAACGACGATTTCGGCAAGGACTATCTGAAGGGGCTGGTCGACGGGCTCGGCGACAAGGCGGCGTCGATGATCAAGGCTCAAGGCTTCCTACGAGACCACCGACACGACCGTCAACTCGCAGATCGTCGACCTGCAAGGCGGCGGGCTGCGATGTCCTCGTCACCATCGCGATCCCCAAATTCGGCGCCCAGGCGATCAGGAAGGTGGCCGAAATCGGATGGAAGCCGCTGCACATCCTGAACGGCATCGCCTCGTCCGTCGGCGTGACCTTGAAGCCGGCCGGCCTCGAAAATGCCAAGGGCATCATCAGTGACAATTCCTTCAAGGACCCCACCGATCCTCAATGGCAAAACGATGCAGGCTACAAATGGTTGGTCTCGTTCATGGACAAGTATTACCCGAGCGGCGACAAGACCGATAACCAGAATGTCTACGGCGCGTCGATTGCCGCGACGACCGTCCAGATGCTGAAGCAGTGCGGCGATGAGCTGACCCGCGAGAACGTGATGAAGCAGGCGGCCAATCTGCACGATCTCGAACTGCCGATGCTGTTGCCCGGCATCACGATCAATACCAGCCCGACCAATTTCGCGCCGATCAGGCAGGCCCAGATGAGGCGTTTCGACGGCGAGCGCTATGTTCCATTCGGTCCGGTCCTGACCGGCGCGATCGGCTGAAAGAGCACCGACGCTCTTGCACCACGCAAATTTGTGGCGACGGGCGCGCCCGCGCCTTTTACCGTGGAAAGCACGCCGGGAGCGCTGTACCAATAAACGTACAACATCGGGCTGGGAAGATTCATGATGAAGCAACTCACACGCCGTAGCATTCTTGCCGCCGCGCCCGCGTTGGCCTTCGGCTCCCCGCTGCTGGCGGCGCGGCCGGCCCGCGCCGCTAAGCAGTACGGCCCGGGCGTCACCGATACCGAGATCAAGCTCGGCAATACCTGCTTCTATAGCGGACCGGCCTCATCCTATGGAACGATCGGCAGAGCGATGGCCGCCTATTACAAGATGGTCAACGACCAGGGCGGGGTGAACGGCCGCAAGATCGACTTCATCTCGTATGACGATGCCTACTCGCCGCCCAAAACTGTTGAGATGACGCGCAAGTTGGTCGAGGAAGATCAGGTCTTCCTCGATGCCGGTCCGCTCGGGACTCCAACCAACAGCGCGATCTGGCACTACATGAATCAGCACAAGGTGCCGCAACTGTTCGTCAGCACCGGCGCCACCAAATGGGACGATCCGAAGGGCCATCCCTGGACTATCGGCTGGCAGCCCAACTACCAAAGCGAGGGCCGCATCTACGCCTCCTATATTCTGAAGAACAAGCCCGACGGCGAGATCGGCGTGCTCTATCAGGACGACGATTTCGGCAAGGATTATCTGAAAGGCGTCAGCGACGGGCTGGGCCCGAAGGCCGCCTCGATGATCAAGGTCAAGGCGTCCTACGAGACCACGGACACCACCGTCGACTCGCAGATCATCAGCATGAAAGCCGCTGGCTGCGACGTGTTCGTCAATACCGCGATCCCCAAATTCGCCGCCCAGTCGATCAAGAAGGCGGCGGAAATCGAGTGGAAGCCGCTGCACATCTTGAGCAGCATCGGCTCTTCGGTCGCCGCCACCCTCAAACCGGCCGGGCTGGACATCTCCAAGGGCATCGTCTCCGACTTTTACCTGAAAGACCCGACCGACCCGGAATGGCAGAACGACGCCGGCTACAAATGGTGGGTCGGCTTCATGGACAAATATTATCCGAGCGGCGACAAGACCGACGTCAACAACGTCTATGGTCCGTCCAATGCGGCGACCGTTGTGCAGGTGCTGAAGCAGTGCGGCGACGATTTGACCCGCGAAAACGTGATGAAGCAGGCAGCCAGCCTGCATGAATTCCGGGTGCCGATGCTGTTGCCCGGGATCACGATCAACACCAGCCCGACCGATTTCGCGCCGGTCAAACAGGTCCAGATGGCCCGCTTCGACGGCGAGCGCTGGCGGCTGTTCGGCCCGCTGCTGACCGGCGCGATCGGCTGACGGGAGGATCGCCGCGCCCGCCGCCTGCTGAGGATGTAGCCAGTCACGGATCGCCGGCGCCGTCCCAGCCGGCGGCTCTGACCGATCGAAACCGCCATGTATTTCCCGAATTCGCCCCAATGAGCTGGGCGAGAGCACTCGCGTTCAATTTTGCTCTCATCGCCTGGACGCTTGTCCTCGGCACAGTCGGGCTGCCGTTCCTGCTGGCGCCGCGCGCGGCGGCAATGGCTTTTGGCCGGTTCTGGGCGCGCGGGGTGCTTGCCCTGCTTAGGCTCATCGTCGGCCTCGATCACCGCATCGTCGGGCTTAACCGCATCCCCCCAGGCGGCTGCATCATCGCGATGAAGCATCAATCCGCTTGGGACGCTCTGATCCTGCCGATCGTGCTGGGCGACCCCGCGATCGTGGTCAAGCGCGAGCTGTTGCTGCTGCCGTTTTATGGCTGGTACGCAGCGCGCGCCGGCTCGATCGTCATCGACCGCAAGGCCGGCGCGGCGGCCCTGCGCCATCTGGTCGCCGCGGCCAGGCCAGTTGCGGCCGAGGGGCGCCCGATTGTGATCTTCCCGCAAGGAACCCGGGTGGCGCCGGGAGCCTCGATACCCTATCAGCCGGGCGTTGCCGCGCTCTACCAGGCGCTGGGCGTGCCGCTGGTTCCGGCGGCGGTCAATTCCGGCCTGTTCTGGGGGCGGCGAGCGTTCGTCAAGCGCCGCGGGCGCATCCTGCTCGAATTTCTCGAACCGATCCCGCCCGGCTGGCCGCGCCGCCGGCTGATGGCTGAGCTCGAACAGCGGATCGAGACCGCTACGACGGCGCTCGAACGGGAGGCAGAGGCGGCGGTGCGCGATCATGGTCTGCAGGGCCGCACCGAGAGGGCCTGAGTTCGCGCCGGTGTAGAACCCGCATGCTTTTGAACGAATGCGGAACGATGCCTACTGTGATATAGATCGTTCGAGGAGGAAATCTCAGCCATGGCTCTCGTCGGCGCGATCTCGCAGCGGATCTGGGACATGAAATATCGCCTGCGGGCGCCCGCCAACGGCGATGTGCCGGGCGAGCCGCTCGACAAGACGATCGAGGACACCTGGCGGCGGGTTGCGACCGCACTCGCCGCGCCCGAGCGCGACCCCGCCTGTGGGCCGAGCGGTTTTACCAGGCGATGGAGCGATTTCAAGTTTCTGCCGGCCGGGCGGGTCGTTGCCGGCGCCGGCAGCAGCCGGTCGGTCACCCTGTTCAACTGCTTTGTGATGGGGACGATCCCCGACGACATGGGCGGGATCTTCGCCCATCTGCGCGAGGCGGCGCTGACGATGCAGCAAGGGGGCGGCATCGGCTACGATTTCTCGACGCTTCGGCCGCGCGGCGCGCCGGTCAAAGGTGTCGGCGCCGACGCGTCGGGGCCGCTGTCGTTCATGGATGTGTGGGACGCGATGTGCCGCACGATCATGAGCGCCGGTTACCGCCGCGGCGCGATGATGGCGACTTTGCGCTGCGACCATCCCGACATCGAGGCCTTTATCGAGGCCAAGCGCGAGCCCGGCCGGCTGCGCATGTTCAACCTCTCGGTCCTGGTCACCGACGCCTTGATGAAGGCGGTCGAGGAAAATGCGCCGTGGGAATTGTCCTTCGACGGCACCGTCGCCAAGGTGCTGCCGGCGCGCGAGTTGTGGGACAAGATCATGCGGGCGACCTACGCCTATGCCGAGCCTGGCGTGATCTTTATCGACCGCATCAATCGCCGCAACAACCTATGGTATTGCGAAACAATAACGGCGACTAATCCTTGCGGCGAGCAGCCATTGCCGCCTTATGGCGCCTGCCTGTTGGGCTCGATCAACCTGGCGAGCCTGGTCGAGCGGCCGTTCACGCCCGAGGCGCGGCTCGATCTCGATCGGCTGCGCGCGTCTGGTGCCCGACTGCGTGCGCATGATGGACGACGTCATCGACATCTCGCAGTTTCCACTGCCGCAGCAAAAAGAAGAGGCGGTGCAGAAGCGCCGCATCGGGCTCGGGGTCACCGGCCTCGCCGACGCGCTGATCCTGTGCGGGCTGCGCTACGGTTCGGCGGCGGCGGTCGGCGGCGACCGAGGAATGGCTCGGCGTGATCGAGCGCGAGGCCTATCTCGCCTCGGCGGCGCTCGCGGCCGAAAAAGGCCCGTTCCCGCTGTTCGATCGCGACCGCTATCTCGCAGGCGAGACGATCGCCGGCTCTCGACGAGGATGTCCGCGCCCAGATCGCCCGGCACGGCGTTCGCAACGCGCTTTTGACTTCGGTCGCGCCGACCGGCACGATCTCGCTGTTCGCCGACAATGTCTCCTCCGGGATCGAGCCGGTGTTCAGCTTTCGCCACACCCGCAACGTGCTGATGCCCGACGGCACGCGCCGCGAGGAGGAGGTCGCCGACTACGCCTATCGCCTGTTCCGCCGGATCCGGGGCGAGACCGCGCCATTGCCCGATTATTTCGTCGATGCGCAGGTGCTGACCCCGGACGACCACCTCGTCATGCAGGCCGCGGTGCAAAAGCACATCGACAGCTCGATCTCGAAGACGATCAACGTCCCGGCCGAGATCCCGTTCGAGCGGTTCAAGGACATCTATCTGCAAGCCTATGAACTGGGCTGCAAGGGATGCACCACCTACCGCCCGAACGAGGTGACCGGTGCCGTGCTCGCGGCCAGGCCCGAGGCGGCCGCCGGGGCCGACGCGCGCATCGCCTCGCAGCAACCCGAATTGCCTTTGCCGCCGCCCGCACCGGCGTTGTCGCCAAAACCCGCAGACATCTTCGAGGCGGGCGGCGTCGTCTATATGACGCAGCCCTTGAGCCGGCCCGAGGCCTTGCCCGGCCAAACCTACAAGCTGCGCTGGCCCGACAGCGAGCACGCGCTCTACATCACCCTGAACGACATCGTCCAGGACGGCAGGCGGCGTCCCTTCGAGGTGTTCATCAACTCGAAGAACATGGAGCACTACGCCTGGACTGTGGCGTTGACGCGGATGATCAGCGCCGTGTTTCGCCGCGGCGGCGACGTGTCCTTTGTCGTCGAGGAGATGAAGGCGGTATTCGATCCGCGCGGCGGCGCCTGGATGGAGGGCAAATACGTGCCCTCGCTATTGGCCGCGATCGGCGACGTCATCGAACGCCACATGATCGAGATCGGCTTTCTGCCGGCGCCAGCTCGGAGCCGAAGACCGGCATTGGTCGAACAGCAGGCGGCGGGTGGCGGCGCCCTGACCTCCGACCAGCGGTCGCTGCCATCGCGTATGGCGCAATGCCCGAAATGCGGCGAGGCGGCGCTGATCCGCATCGAAGGCTGCGATCAGTGCACCAGCTGCGATTACTCGAAATGCGGATAGGCTCTTCGCCCGGTTCGCTCCCTCTCAGGTAGAAGACGGCGCTCGGACCGTTCTCGTCGATCAGCTGTCGTGGAACAGGCGCTGAGCGTCGGCCTGCGCCATCGCCGGGTTCAGCACATCAAACCGGCCGGTCGCCTTCAATTCTTCCGCAACCTGTCGGATCGTCGACGCCGCCATCAGCGCCACGGCACTCGCCGTGCTGGCGCGGGCGACGCCGAGTGCTTCGAGTTCCGCCACACTCGGTGAGCCGGCACGGACATTGATGTTGATCGGCGCGGCCAATGCCTTCACCAGCCGGGCGATCGTCACCGGGTCGCGCAGCCCGATCGGATAAAAGCAGTCGGCGCCGGCCGCGAGATACGCTTTGCCGCGCTCGATCGTTTTGTCGAAACGCGCCGCCGGATCGCCGATGTTGCGCAAGTAAAGATCGGTGCGCGCATTGATGACGATCGGAACCGCCGCGGCGCGGGCGGCCTCGCGGGCCGCGGCGATGCGCCGGGCGGCGTCGGCGACGGTCCGGATCGGGGCGGCGCCGCGCGGCGTCCCGTCCTCGAGATTAACCCCGACCGCCCCAGCCTGAATGATTTCGGAAACCGACTTTCCGACCGCCTCCGGTGTGTCGCCAAAACCGGCTTCGATATCGGCGGTCACCGGCACCGCCACGACCCGCACGATGCGCGCGGTCGTTGCCACGACCTCTGGCCAGGGCGCCGCTTCGCCGTCGGCATAGCCCAGCGCCCACGAAACGCCGCCGCTGGTCGTCGCGATCGCGGGAAAGCCGGCGACCGCAAATATGCGCGCGCTGATCGCGTCCCAGGCGTTGGGCAGCAACAGCAGTCCCGGTCCGCGATGCATGTTGCGGAATTTCTCGGCCTGACGAGCTTGTTCCGCCACGTTCATCGAATTGCTCCCTGCTGATGGTCGTTCGCCCGCCTCGGGTCAAAACCCTCCTATGATCGGCAAGTGCCGTCAAGGCAGCGATTTGCTGCCACGAAAGCGTGGGAAGATTGTGGCAGACGGGCCTATGCGAGTTTCGACATATTCCCTAGACGTTCTCTATTGCGCCGCGCGAAAATCGGCTATCATATTGCGTCCCGGCTACTGTCACGGTGGCGCGATATGCAACCCGGCTACAGCGAGATCAGATCCCCCGAGCGCATCGTCGCCCGCTTCTTGCTGGAATATTACAGTATCTGGCAAAAATACTTCCCGGGATTGAATAAGCGTGCGCATTGGCATGTCATCTTTCTGGCGAAAACCAATAGCGAGGCCGGAGTTTCGAGCAGAGCGATCCACCGCACGCTATATGGATCTTACGGCACCGATATCCGCACCTGCATCGAGCGGATCAAGGACTGTGAGACGGAAGGCTTCGTCAGAGTGTTCGATACGTCGAACCGCGACTGCTCGGCGTCGCCGGGATGCCTGATCGGCGCTACCGACAAACTGTGCGAAAGCTTCGAAGCTCATTGCCGAGAGACGATCGACGAGATCTGCGCCGTGGCCGGCGACGCGATCCACCCATCTGGAACCGTGACACCTTGCGGTGAGGCCGCAATTTCTCAAATCTATCGCTTTTTTGGCGCCTGCGACCAGAAGTGGCGCGAGATCAGCGAGCAAGTCGTCAGAAAAAAAGGGCTGACCCCGGCCCATCTCGACGACTCGATGGACCATCTGGTAACCTACCAATACTGGGCGATTGTCATGCTGCTATGGTCGGCGAGTTCCTTCGGCGACGATCGCGGCGGCCCGTCGGTTCTCGTCGTTGACGAGATCATCAGCAGGATGTGGGATACCTTGCGGCTCGGGCATCTGGCGATCAAGGAACGCGTCGGCAACCTGATCCGGTGGGGCTTTTTCGCCGAGGAAACGATAAAAAAGCACAAGGCGGTCTCGTTGACGCCGTTCGCCGGCGCGTCGATCACGACCGGCTTGGCGGAGATGATGCCGGTGCTCGCCGATCTGCACGACAAGCTGATTCCCGAACGCGCCGCAGTCAGTCCGGTGTGAGTCGCGTAGGCGCAAACCGGCGCGAGTTGCTCGACCGGTGGCGAAAGGTCGGCGACGAACCGAATACGGTCTGCTGAGAGTTGTCGATGCCTCGCTTCCCCTGGGTGGTCGCCGGCGCGATTTATCTGCTTCTGGCGCCGCACCTGAAGGCGGATCCGCCGGCCTCTGCACAGCCCGACAAAAGCGCCGTGCTGACGCGATCCTTGGCGGCGGCCGAACAGCGGCTCGGCCCGGGAAATCCGAACCTGCTGCCAATCCTGGCTCCTCTCGCACAATTGCGGTTCGAGAGCGCCGACATCACCGAGGCGACGGCGCTGCGGCGGCGCGCGCTGAAGATTGCGATCGCCGCTTATGGCAACTCTTCCGCTGCCGGCGGCCGAAGCGATGGCGTCGCTCGCTCGCCTCTATATCGAATTGCGCCGATACCTCGACGCCGAACCGCTGGTGATCGCCGCCGGCAACGTTCTGTCAGCCCGGGTCGGCGCCGAAGATCCCGCGATAGCGGCGGTGCTTGCGGACCGGTCGCGTATCGCGCTGGCCCAAGGCGACAAGAGCCATGCCCGGAAATGGGCCGAGGAGGCGATCGCGATCGATGCCAAGGTTGGCGGGGGCCCGCGCACCGACCGGTTGCGCGCACTCGGCGCGGTGCTGGCCGCCGAGGGGAAGTTCGACGAAAGCGAGCGCATCCTGCTCCAGGCGGTCGCGCTAGACCGCTCCGCCGGCGACCAGCTCGCGACCGCGCGCAGCTTGGCGCAGCTCGCCAATGCCTACATGCGCCAAAAGCGCTTTACCCAGGCGTTGCCCTTGGTCGAGGAGGCGACTGCGATTGATCAGCAGCGGCTTGGCGCCACCCATCCGCTGATCGCCGAAGACTTTCACGACCTCGGCCTGATCTATCTCGCGATCGATCGCCCGGCCGACGCCACAAAGGCGTTTGCCAACGCGATTGGCGTTCTCGACCGTGGCGCTGGCCGGAGGACGCCTGCCCTCGCCTACATCGAACTCGATCTCGCCCGTGCCGAACACACCCTAGGGCACGAGGACAAGGCCCAGTCCTTGTTCCGCGATGCGCGGCATATCCTCAATACGGCTGAAGACGAAGAACGAGAGCGCCAACGCCGGGCCTAGTCGTCGCCGATCCCGGTCACGCGGCGCGCGCCTGCCGTCAATACAGCCGGTTCTTGTAACTATCGGCGGTGGCGCGTTCCGCTTCTTCTGGACTGACGCCGCCGATCTGGTTGGCAATGATGCGGCCGATCGACGGGAAATCGCCGCGTCGAAGTTGTTTCTCCGGGTTCCACAGGTCGGAGCGAATTAGCGCCTTGCCGCAGTGAAAATAAACCTCTTCGGCCATTACCAATATCCCGCTGCGCGGCACTTTTCCGTTGACCGCGAGCGGTTCGAGCAGCGCCGGGTCGGTCGTGACGGTGGCCTGTCCGTTGACACGGAGGGTCTCGGTGATCCCGGGCACGAAGAAAATCAGCCCGACACCCGGCCGCGCGATCAGATTACCGAGCGTGTCGACCCGGTTGTTACCGATCCGGTCGGGGATCAGCAGCGTCGTATCATCGACGATCTGCACAAAGCCCGGCGCATCGCCCTTGGGCGAAGCGTCGCAGCGGCCCGACGGGTCCGAGGAGGCGATGACCAGAAACGGCGAGCGTGCAATGAAATCGCGGCTGTACCGGTCGAACCGGCTCAGTTGCTTTTTTACCGCCCGCTCGTTCGGCTCCCCGTAAATTTCGCGTAAACGCTGGGGGTCCTCGATCGTATCCACCGGCCCTCTCCTCACCGAATGCGACCGCCACTATGCACTAGACGCAGCGAAAGCTCCATTGGCTTTGCTCGCCGGCGCGAGTATCAGTCGGCAGGAAGTGCAAGGAGGCCGCTGTTCCGCTGACCGGCGTCGGGCTGGGGGCGGGCATTCGAACCGATTGGGCCGATGACTACAAACCGCTTTATTGTCGAATATGAGGAGCGGCCCGAAGGTGGCCATATCGCGCGGCTGACGATCGACAATCGGGCCAAGCTGAATAGTCTCAATCGGGCGCTGATGAGCGAGATCGTCGAGACCATCCCCGGGCTCGCCCTCGACCCCGAGCTGCGGCTCGCCATCCTGACCGGCGCCGGCGGACACGCCTTTGTCGGCGGCGCCGATGTAGCCGAGATCGCCGCCCTCGATCACGCCGCCGCGCGCAGCTTCATTACCCTTGTCCATCGCTGCTGCGACGCGTTTCGCCGGCTGCCGGTGCCGGTGATAGCGCGTATCGACGGCTATGCGCTCGGCGCCGGGCTCGAACTTGCCGCCGCCTGCGATCTGCGCGTCGCCAGCGAAAGCTCGGTCTTTGGCATGCCCGAGGTCGCGATCGGCATTCCGTCGGTGGTCGAGGGGGCATTGTTGCCAAAACTGATCGGGCCGGGGCGCGCCCGCCGGCTGCTGCTTACCGGTGAGACGATCGGCGCCGCCGAGGCGTTGGAGTGGGGGCTTGTGGATGCGGTAGCGTCGGCCGACGGGCTGGACGATGCGGTCGATCGTTTTGTGCAGCCGATCCTCGCCGCCGGCCCTCGCGCGGTACGTCTGCAGAAATCGCTGATCCTCGATTGGGAAGAATTGCCGATCGGGGCGGCGATCGAGCGCGGCATCGACTGTTTCGTGAGCGCCTTCGACGGCGACGAGCCGGTGCGCATGGCAAGCGCCGCGCTCGCCCGGCTGCGCTCCCGCGATAAATCGAGCCCAGGCCGATGAACACAATCCGCCGCCGCAAACCGAAGCACCTCGGCGAAGCCGGGGACGACGCGCCCCACTATTACGGTCACCGCGAACGGCTGCGCCAGCGTCTGATCGACGCCGGGGCGGACCACCTGCCCGATTACGAGCTGCTCGAAGTGATGCTGTTCGTCAGCAACCCGCGCGGTGATGTAAAGCCGCTGGCGAAAGATCTGCTCGAGCAATTCGGCGGTTTCGCCGCCCTGATGAGCGCCGATCCCGAGGCCCTCGCCGCGGCCGGGCTCGGCCTCGCCGGGATCGCCGCGATCAAATCGGTGCGCGAGGCGGCCTTGCGGCTGATGCGGGCCGAATTGCAAGAGCAGCCGGTGGTCAATTCCTGGGATAAGCTGATCGATTATTGCAATGCCCAAATCGCCCACAACAAGGTCGAGGAGTTCCACATCCTGTTTCTCGACCGCAAGAATGTGTTGCTCAAGCACGAACGCCAGCAGCGCGGCACGGTCGACCACACCCCGGTCTATACCCGCGAGGTCGTCAAGCGCGCGCTCGAACTCGGCGCCTCGGCCTTGATCCTGGTGCACAATCACCCCTCCGGCGATCCGACCCCGTCGAAGGCCGACATCGCCGTGACTCAGGACATCAAGAAAGCTGCCGCGCCGCTCGGCGTTGTGTTGCACGACCACGTCATCATTGGCCGCAACCGCCACACCAGCCTGCGCGATTTGGGGCTGATTTGAGCAAGTCAAGGGAGAATCCCGTGTTGACGAGCCTCTCCGACGAGCAGCGCCAGTTCGTGCAGACCGTTCGCGATCTCGCCCAGAGCGAGTTCCGCGCCCACGCGCTCCAATACATGGACGGTACTTTTCCGTGGGACAACATGCGCCAGCTTACCGAATTGGGCGTCCTCGGCATGGCGGTGCCGGAGGAATATGGCGGGCTCGGCCTCCCGGTCTTGGATACCGCGCTGGTGCTCGAGGAAATCGCCAAGGTCTGTTATGTCACGGCGATGGCAGTGCTGGGTGAGGTCGGGGTGCAGACCCGGATCATCGCTGCCTACGCGCCGGAACCGATCAAGCAGCGCATCCTGCCTGCGGTCGTCAACGGCGATTGTCTGCTGGCAATCTGCATGACCGAGCCCGATGCCGGCACCGATGTCGCCAATTACCGGACCAATGTCGACCATGTCGGCAACCGGCTCAGGCTGAATGGGGTCAAGACCCTGATCAGCCGCGCCGAGGAGGCCGGCATGTTCGTGGTCTTCACCCGCATCGACAAGAAGCCTGGGCGGGAAGGGATCGGCTGCGTGCTGGTGGAGAAGGGGACGCCGGGATTTTCGGTGACCGGCACCTACCACACGATGGGCGGCGAAAATCTGCATGAGATCCGCTTTGAGGATTGCGAATTGCCGCCCGAGAACCTGGTCCTGGAGGATGGGTTCCGCAAACTCTTGTCGGCCTTCAACACCCAGCGCTGCCTGAACCCCAGCATCTCGCTCGGCCTCGCCGAGGGCGCGCTCGAAGAGGCGGTCAAATACGTCAAGGAGCGCAAGGCCTTTGGCCGCGCCATCGCCGATTTTCAGGGCATCCGCTGGAAGATTGCCGAGATGTACCGCGAGATCGAGACCGCGCGCAGCGTGCTGTACCGCGCCTGCGCCACCGCCGACCCGTTCCCCGATCCGTTGTTGGCCGCAGTCGCCAAGGTGACCTGCAACGAGATGGCACTCAAGGTCACCAGTGAGGCGATCCAGGTGCATGGCGGCTACGGCTTCACCGACGAGTACCCGGTGTCGCGCTTTTACCGCGGCGCCCGCTACGGCACCTTGGGCGGCGGCACCTCGGAAACCCTGCGCGACCTGATCGGTAAGCGCGTGCTGGCCGGCCTCGACCCGGATGACGGCATCTTGGGGCTGGGGATGTTCTGACCCGGCGGACGCCGGAGCAAATTCCCGTGAACCGGCAAAATAACCGGGAATTTCGCCGACGCGGGCCCCCGGCGGCCTGCCGACGGCAAAAACGAGGCTCTAAATCAATAGGTTACGGGAAAATTCCCGTAGCGGCCGAACCGGGAATTTTTTGCCGCTAACCGGGAAATAAAACCGCGGAACCGGGAACGAACGGGATTTCTTGTACAGCAATTATGATATTGACAATTCATGGTATTTTCGCTATCATCCGCCGCAGATTTGGGGTGTGCATCCCGGTTTGAAAAGAGGACGAGTGATGAGACGGGCGATTGCCGGCTGACGCTCCGCGCGATTACCAGATCGGCTACAAGAAGCCGCCGGTCGCGACCCGGTTCAAGAAAGGCAACCGCGCCAACCCACGCGGCCGGCCGCGCGGCTCGAAAAATCTGGCAACGTTGCTGGAGCGCGCGCTCGACGCGGCGGCCGATGCCGATGCCAGCGAGACCGATGGCCGGCTGACCAAGCGCGAGCTGGTGGTGGCCCGGCTCGTCGAGCGATCGGCAAGGGCCGATCTGGCCGCGACCAAGCTATTGTTCGAACTGCTGCGTAAGGCCGATCCGCGCATGGTCACCACGCTCGCCGACCCCGCCGGCTTCGTGCCGGCCGATGACCCGATTGCCCAGGTGCGCGCCAAGCTCCTGCGCCTCGCCCGCGCCCAAGGCCTAGTTCCGCCGTCCGACGACCCGGAGGACGTCCCGTCCACCGACGACCCCGCGCCCGCTGCCGCAGACGCGACCGATCCGCCCCGCGCCCCGCCGGACGACGACCCGATTGCCCAGGTGCGCGTCAAGCTCGAGCGCCTCGCCCGCGCCCAAGGCCTGGTCCCGCCCTCTGGCGAACCGGAGGACGATCCGCCTACCGCCGACCCTGCCCCTGTCGCCCCCGACCCGACCGATCCCGCTGATATCTTTGGCGGCTCAGAATAGGTGTAATAATACCTGATTTCAGCAAGCCGATAACAAGCGTAGACAGAGAATGTGCCCCATTCCGCCGCCCTTCTGTGGCACGCGAAATGTACTCCCAATTACCGCAGGAGACCATCGAGCGGCAGCTTGGCCTGGTCGAACAGCCGCAGGCACCGAAGATCAGCCGACGAGAGCCACTGGAGTAGGGCCACGGTCTGATTGAGGCGTCCGAGACCGACGTCGGTCACGCGGCGCTTCTCTGGGAACCACCACACTTTTCCGGGGACTTGCGGACTTTCCCGGGACTATCCCGGACTTTCCGATTGACTGTTACGTGAGCCATAACACATAACATCCAGGTGACGATACGGAACTGCCGCGATCGGCGGACAGCCGATTTCCTCGCCGGGAAGCGGGTTCGCCAGTTCGAGGCGTGTTCTCAGCAGGCTACACGGGCTCTGACCAAACTGCAGGCGGCGACACGGCTCTATGACCTTCGCAACCCGCCGTCTAATCGGTTCGAAGCCCTCGGAGGCGACCGGGCGGGCGAATACAGCATTCGGATCGATGGGCAATGGCGCGTCTGTTTCCGATGGGCAACCCTGGAACCTCTGTTGGAGGGCGAGGACATCGGAACGGTTAACGGCGAGCCCTACGACGTCGAAATCAATAATCACTACAGCTGAAAGATGGCCGCGATGACTTACCCAGCGATTGACAACCTGCCGCCGGTGCATCCCGGGCAATTCCTGCGCGACGAGCTGGACACCCTCGGCATGAGCGCGCGCAAGTTCGCCGATCGGATCGGCGTTCCACCGAATGCGGTCACCGGCATACTGAACGGCACCCGCGGCATATCGGCAGAAATGGCGCTGCGGCTCGGCCGGGTGTTCGGCACCAGCGAATTATATTGGCTCAACCTGAACAGCCTCTATGAGGCCAAGAAGGCGCGGGACACTATCAACGTCGCCGCTATCACGCCGCTCGAAATGGGCGGCTGAAGCGCCAGGGGCGAGCCATAAGCGATGCCATCGCCTTCGTCTTACTCCTGCCTTTCTTACCCGTGGTCGCGATTGTTACGGCTAGTGCGTCAGTAACAATCGTGTTGCGTAGGGGCGAAGGCCCGGAGCGCAGAGCCTTTCAAGAAGTTGGCGGAGATCTGCACGGCAGACGCGCGAAGGAGGCGGATTGCATCCGCCTTGCGTCTCCCATGCCGCCCTCACCACGACGCGGTGCGGCGCCGCATGTCGCTAATTCGTCCGATGATTTTGCGGCTACGGCGCGCGGCTTCTCGTAAGCGATAAGCCGTGGCCACTAGCTGAACCCCTTGACGCGCCGGTTTTGTTGACCGCCGCCGCCGGGATCAGTGTGCGGCAGCCCAGCCCCAAGGCGTGAGTTCGGCGAGCCGGCTATTGGGCCAGTTGTTGACGAGCTTGGTCAGGACATCGGTCAGATAGGCTTGCGGATTGACGCTGTGCAGCTTGCAGGTCTCAATCAGCGAGGCCAGCATCGCCCAGTTTTCCGCGCCTTGGTCGCTGCCGGCGAATAACGCGTTTTTTCGGTTCAGAGCAATCGGGCGCATTGCGCGCTCGACGGTGTTGGAGTCGATCTCGATGCGGCCGTCATCGAGGAACCGCAGCAGCCCGTCCCAGCGGTTGAGCGCATAGCGGATCGCGTTGGCCACCGATGAGCCGCCGGCAACCTGGGCCAGCGTCTTCTCGAGCCAGGTCTTCAGCGCATCGGCGAGCGGCTTGGTCTTCCGCTGTCGCACCGCCCGGCGCTCGTCGGCGCTGTTGCCGCGGATCTCGGCTTCGATCTGGTAGAGTTCGGCGATCCGCTTCAGGGCCTCGGTGGCGATCGGCGCCGGTGGCGATTTGGCAAGGTCGAACCACTGCCGGCGCCAATGTGCCCAACAGAACGCGAGCGTGGCCGGCCCGCCGGCGCGCTTGGGATCAGCAAGATTGAGGTAGGCGGCATAGCCGTCGGTTTGCAGCACACCGGTATAGCCCTGCAGCAATGCCGCGGCGTGATCGCCGCCGCGCCCCGGCGCATAGCTGTACACCACCGCCGGCGGCGCCCCGCCTTGCCACGGTCGGTCGTCGCGGGCGAGCACCCAGAAGTATCCCCTCTTGGTGCGCCCCGTCCGGGGTCGAGCACCGGCGCCGTCGTCTCATCGACGAACAGCTTGGTCGAGGACAGCAGTTCCGCGCGCATCAGCCGCCACACGGGTTTGATCTCGGCTGCTGCGTAGCCGGCCCAGAATGCCAGTGTCGCCCGATCGATCGCGATGCCTTGCCGAGCCAGGATCTGGGCCTGGCGATAGAGCGGGCAGTGATCGGCGTACTTGGCCACGACGACATGGGCGACCAGCCGCTCGGTCGGCAGGCCACCTTCGATCAGCCGCGCCGGCGCCGGCGCCTGCACCACCGCTTCCTGGCAGGCGCGGCAGGCGTATTTCGGCCGGCGGGTGACGATCACCTGGTATTGCGCGGGGATGACGTCGAGCCGCTGCGAGCGATCTTCGCCGATCACATGCATCATGCCGCCGCAGCACGGGCAGGCGGTGTCTTCCGGTTCGATGACGATTTCGACCCGCGGCAGGTGCTCCGGCAGCGCCCCGCGGCCGGCGCGCCGCTTCTCCGAACGGGCTTGGCGCAGCGCCGGATCGGCCTTCTCCTGTTCGGCTTCGCCGGCAGCGATCGCCTGTTCGAGGTCTTCCAAGCCCAGATTGAACTGGTCAGGATCGAGCTTTTCCGAGCGCTGGCCGAACTGCATCCGCTGCAATTGGCGAAGCAGGTGGCGCAGCCGGTCGTTCTGGCCGGCGAGCTGATCGCGTTCTTCGATCAGTCGCCCCTTCTCGGCCCGCTCGGCGTCGCGCTCCGCCCAGGCCGTCAGCACCAGGGCGCGCAGCGCAGTAAGATCGTCGGGAAGGGTGTCGGGCGTCGTCACGGCCGGAATTATCTCATGTCGCCAGCGCTATGCGATCCTCAACCTCAAGGTGAGTCAACGTGACGCAGGCCTCTGATCAAGACAGTGGCGGGCGCTCAACCGGCCACCTGCGGCCGTCTGATCCTTGGGGCGTACACCCGTCGCCAATCGAGCCCCTCGAACAACGCCGCCAATTGCGCCGCCGACAGCCGCATCACCCCGTCGCTGATCGCCGGCCATTTGAACTTGGCGCCCTCCAGCCTCTTCCAGATCAGCACCAGGCCGGTCCCGTCATAGACCAGCATCTTCACCCGGTCCGCCCGCTTCGAGCGGAACACGAAGATCGTCCCGCTGAACGGGTCCTGCCGCAGCACCGATTGCACCGTCGCCGCCAGGCCATCGGCGCCGCGACGGAAGTCGACCGGGCGCGTCGCGATCAGCACGCGCACCCCCGCCGGCGGTGTACCGGACAGGGCGGGGATCATTTTATCGCCTTCAACAGCCGCAGCACCTTGCCGAGTAAGGCCAGATCGACCCCCGCCCGGACACGCACGATCGCGCTGCCGATCTCGATCTCGATCGCCACCGCGCCAGAACCGGCATCCGCCACCACCGGAACGAAGTCGGGTCCTTGCATGCCGGCCTCGGCCATCGCATGGGCAACCGCGCCCGATCCGAACTCCCGCCGCCAGCCGTAGAGTTGGTTGCGATGCAGCCCGTAGCGTAGCGCGATCTCGCTCGCCTGCGCACCGGGCGCCTGGCTCTGCGCGACAATCGCTACCTTCTCCGCCACGCTCCAACGGCGCCGTCGCGGTGTCCCTGTCAGGACTTCCACGCGACGGAAACTGTGCCCATCAATTGGCAAATTACTTGGCACACCATCCCCCTGCCTCGATCAGACCAGGCAGGTTCACCCCATCGCCGCCACCCGGCGCAACGTGGGGAGCCGGCTCCGCTTACGGCTTCTCGGCAGCAACGGCGGTGCAAAGCTCGTTTTCGGTGAAGCCCTCGCGCGGCAATGTCGAGCAATGCACGCCAAGTGGGTTCGTCGAGCCGAATGCTGGTGCGGTGTCTGCCGATGCGGATCATGCGTTGTTGGCGAGCGAGCTCGCCACCGGTGTTCTCAACCGTTGTCAGGGCGCGATGCAGTGGCAGGCAACAAGCCTGCCGCTGGTCGGGGCGCTGTCAAAAAGTCGAATAACGCGCTTATGGAAAATGTCCGATAACAGTGTTCTGGAAAATTACCGGCGGCGGCTACGCGAGGCGCGTCGTGGCACTGTTCATGCTGATCATACCCTCAAACGGATCATCGCCTATGTGAACATTCGGAAAGCGGCTGAGCGCTGCGCTGTAAATCCGGGCGGCAATAGTCCTGACGTCATCATGCGCCCGCATCGCTTTTTGGTGACTCACGAGCTGTGCCAAATAGCTGGGCCGAAATAGCGGGAGTGTCTTTCCCTCGACAAATTCCTTTCGATGGTTAGTCTTTTGTGTCTTCGGATGAGCCATGCTGTCCCGTAGCTTTTTAAGTGCAATCACCGTCGAATATGGTCGTCTGCTTTTTTCAAAGACATCAATTCCACAGAAATCACATATTGCAGTAAGTTTTCCAGCAATTCCGGTATCGCTAAACTCCTTCTTTTCGTCCTTCCACAAGTCGGGCGCGAGCTTTGCACCAACAAAATTTAGGTATCCTTCAAGCGCGTGGTAGGAAAACACCATTGCAACGAGGTCGTCATACAATGCACCCGTCCGATTTGTCTTTGCATATTCCAATTGTCGGTTTACAACGCGCCATACGTCCCTGTGCAAATAGTCTTCCACCGTGCCTTCCTCTACGAATTTACGCTTGTTCTGCATACTTGCCGCCTTTACATTCCAACTTACTTTAGCGCGTCTCGCAGTCTCATAAGCTGACGCGCAAACGGAGCAAAGAGCTGCAAGTTGACATACACCTGTTCGCGCCGCGGTGTCCCGGCCGTTGGGTGGCCCGCTTGGTTTCGCGCGATGCGTAGGACTGATTGAACCATCAGAAAATTGGTATCTAAATCTTCTGTGGCGTCTCTCGGTAAATCAGTTATTAAAGGTTTCAACACACCTAGAAACCTGATGATCTTCTGCGCGACGAATACAGGCCTTGATACGGTCGCAAATTTGCTGCCGTAAATTTGGCTTGTTGACGCCACGTCTACCACACGCAGAAATTCTGCCTCGGCGGCAACGCCCAACATAACTGTGCTGCCAAGAAGGCAATTGGCGTAAAATGACGCAATCGCTTCTTCGAGATAAGCGACGGCCTCGACTGAAACATCTGGCACATAGGTCTTGACCCCATTTTGATATAGGTGTTCGTATCGTGAAACCGAAATGGAGTGGACTGAGTAATCTGGTGACCAAATCGAGTGAGCCGATAGCCGGGCCAACCGGGTAAATTCGCGTCTCGACCGAGGGTTATTGCGCCCTGTCGAAAAAAATCCCAAAATATTTCTTGCACAAGTGAAACATCATTTGGATGGAGAAGCGTTCCCATGCCTGGATAGGCAACCCCGGTTAGCCGTACGGGCAAGGGCCATGCTCCCTGTCTCTGAAGCAAAGTACGGCCGATATCTTCTAGAAACTCATTGAACTGCCCGATTTGTCTAGCGAGCAGAACGTCTATAGCGATTGCGCGAACCTCCTCATAACTGTGGCTCAAAGCATTTAACATCCGCAACCTCGCACTTCGGGCTTACGCGTCACGCGTCGAATGGTGGATATGGCGACATCGTAACTATCCGCCAATTCTCGCAGCGTAGCGCCTTTCGCGCGCCGTCTGGTGGCCTCTTTCTGTTGCGCTGGTGTTGAGGGCAGGGGCCGCCCCCGCCGCTTTCCTTGGGCCTTGGCGCGACTTCTACCTTCGGCGGTGCGGGCGCGGACAAGATCGCGCTCGACGTCGGCCAGGCCGTCGAGAACGGCGATCATCAAGCACCCGGTGCTGGTGCCGGTGTGGGCTCACGGCTCCGCGAGGGATCGGAATCGCGCTTTGGCGTCCACGATCCGCTTGACGATGGCGAACAGGTCAGAGGTGTTGCGCGCGAGCCGGTCAACCCGCGGCGCCGTCACCACGTCGCCAGGGGCGAGGTGCTTGAGCATTTTGAGAAGCTCGCGCCGGTCGTTGTACGCTCCGGTGACTTTCTCGCGGTAAATCTTGCTGCATCCGACGCCGCGAAGCTAAGCTGGCTGTCGAGCGTCTAGCGCACGGTGCTGACGCGAGCATGGCCGATGTAGCGGTTTGCGGGTACGTTTTCGGTCATATCTTACGGGAGCCGCAACCCATTGATCTAGAGGGGCAAGGAATTTTCGCGAAAGGGCCGGGAAATGCTGCGTTGCCATCCGAGGCAATACAGCCGGACCTACGGCTGGCTCCTTTGTCCCGCACCTGCTATCTCTTGGCGTAGCGCATAAACCTTTCCGCGGGAAACGGCCACAACGTGAGATGAGCGACGGTTCCGATAATAGAGCGATATCTGACGGGACATACAAAGAAATCATCGTCAATTGGCTGGATAACACATGGAAGTCAGTTACGGCTGTGACGGTTATCTTGTCCGCGCTCGTCTTGGGCATCATGACCGGTAAATACGGAATTGATATTTTCGGGTTCAAGCTTGAGGGAAGGACTGCTCTTGTAGGCGCAATAGCCGCCTTCGGCGGAATTGCAGTCTACGGCTGGCGAAGCGTTGTTACGATCTGGGATATCGCCCAGAGAATGGAGGATCCGCAAGAGGTGTTTCTTAGAATGAGAACCAGCTCTTGGCCGCTTAATCCATTTTACATGATCGAAATGAATACTCGTAATGTTGCTAGCACCGTAAACTTCTTATGCATTCACAGCTTGGGCGTCTTCCTGCAGTGGTCGTTTCTTTTATACGAGATAAAGACCGGGATTTTCGGTTTTGCTGACGTTCGCTCTGTTGTATTGCTAACTTTATGCTTTATCGGGATCTGCATTGGAATGATTGCATTCGGCGGATTTGAGGGCCGGATCCAAAAGCTTATGGGTTTGCTTGGATATGACTGGTCTGGCTACAGGTCGTTGCTGACTTCTCTCTGCACCCTTTTGATCACGATCAGTATTACTATTTATACCTATCTAAGCTCAAACTTTAGCTGCGACGTGCCTGCAAAATTCTTGAATTTTGCTCACGCTTGGCAATCTCGGCGGTCGGGGGTGCCCGCTCCCCGGTGCGGGCGCTTCTTGCCCTATGGCTGGGGGGACGCCAAGATCGTCGCGTCCGATGCTCGGGTCCCAACACGTCACAAAGATGCCCATATCTGGTATTAGCCGTCCTGATTCGTGCGGCTTCCGGTCCGGCATGTTGCGTTATCTCTCGGTCCCCCCGATCCGCCCGTTCGACGGCGCCTGTGCCGACCGTCGTCGGGAGCGCGGCTTCACCTTGCTCGAGCTGCTCGTCGTTCTCGCGATCCTTGGATTGCTGATCGGCTTGGTTGCCCCCGCGGCATTACGCCAGCTCGGCTCCGCCAAGGAGAAAATTGCCCACCAGTCGATCGAACGCCTCGCCAGCGTGCTCGATATCTACAAGCTCGACGTCGGAAATTATCCGACGACCGAACAGGGTCTCGACGCGCTGATTGCCCGTCCGGTGGGCGTGGATCACTGGAGCGGGCCCTATCTCAAGGGGGAGAAGGCGCCCGAAGATCCTTGGGGTCATCCGTTCCTCTACCGCATGCCAAGTCAGCGGCCCGGGCACGATTACGATCTTTACTCGCTCGGCCCGACCGGCAAGCCCGGCGGCACCGGTTCGGACGCCGAAATCGATAACGAGTGAGCGGCGGTGCCGCGGTCAGTCGCTCGCCGCTGTCCCCGCGAGAGCACGACGTAGCCCTGAGGCAAAGTCGAGCCGACCCGCACGACCGCAGCGCGGGTTACCCGGGCATTGCCCGAGCCGAGCGCCGCGGCGGAGATGCGCACGGTCAGCAGATCGGTCGGCGCCGCGCTGGCCGCGCGGAGCGGCCTGGCCGAGCTGCGGGATTGTGGCCAGGGCCGCGGTTACGATCGGGTCGGCGCCGGTTCGGTTCGGTTCGGCGGGGCCGAACAAGGTCAAATGGGGTCGCACTGCGGCGAACAATGCCGGTGTCATGCCGAGCACCCGGCCGAGTTCGTCCATAGTCTCGAACGGCGCCCGCGGGCGGCCCGTAATCGAGTCCCGCAGCACGATAATCCGCAAACAAAGCCTCCTGCGGCCGCGGCGTCGGCGCCGAGCCGACCCAGTCGGCGATCGCCGAGGCGAGGCGCCGCGCGCTGTCGGGGTCGCTGCCGAGAGCGCGCAGCAGCGCCTCCATCAACGCCGGCGAAGCCAGGTTCGGATTGATCCGCGACGCCTCGTCTTCGAGCCGCACCACGACGCGGCTGTTGCCGATCGTCAGCGGATGGGCCGCTCCGTCGAGCGGCCAACGCTGTTCGGGCTTCGGGTTCGATAGGTTGAAGATGGCCTCGGAAATCGCCCCGTCAGCCGCCGCCGCGGCGACGGCGTTGTCGACGAGATTGTCGGCGATGCGGATCTCGGTTCGCCCGCTCGCGGTCAGATGGAGGACCAGAAAGGCGATCAGCACCAAGGTCCACAGCACGATCAGCAGCGCAAAGCCGCCGTTGCGGCGCACAGGCCGGCGTGGCATCGCCGCTCGCCGCATCGGCTTCACAAGCCGTTCGGGTTGGCCGAGCCCGAGCCGCCCTGGCGCTGCACCTGCTGCGGAACCAGCCCGGCATTGATCAGCTGGCTGCGCAAATCCTCGGTCAGCGCGCGCGCGTCGCGCTGGTCGTGGACGACGTGCGGGGTGATCAGCACCAGCAGCTCGGTGCGCATCCGCGAATTGGCCTGGGTCGAAAACAGCGTGCCGAGGAGCGGGATGTCCTTGATGAACGGAAGGCCCGGCATTGCCCTGCGAGACGTTGTCGCGGATCAGCCCCGCCATCCCCACGGTCTGGCCATCCTGGACCGCCACCCGGGTGCGGAACACCTGATCGTCGAAAGTCGGCGACCCGGTGACCGTATTGGTCGCCGCTGCGCTACGTCGCTGACTTCCTGAGCGATGTCGAGGCTGACGAGGCCGCCGGTGTTGACCCGCGGCGTCACCTGCATGATGACCCCGGTCTCGTGGTAGTCGACGCTGTTGACGACCGGGGCGCCCGCCGCCAGCGTGCTGGTCGCGGTCCCGGTCAGCACCGGGACCTGCTGGCCGACCTGCAGACGCGCCGGCTGGTTGTCGAGCACCATGATCTCGGGCGCCGACAGCACCTTGACCTTGGTTACCTGGGCGAGCGCCGCGAGCGCGAAATTCGGCCCTTTGCTCAGGATGAAATAAGGCGAGGTCGACGGAAAGGTGAGCACGCTGATCCCAGGGATCGGAAAGTGGTGTTCAGGTTCGGCGGTGCCCAGAGTCTCGGCGACATGGTCGGTCTTGAAGAAGAATTGCGTGCCGTATTGCAATTGGTCGTTGAGATCGACCTCGGCGATGGTGGCTTCGATCAATACCTGCAGAGGAACGATGTCGATCTTGTGCAGCATTCCCTCGATCACCGAATATTCGGCGGGGGTCGCATAGATCAGCAGCGCGTTGTTGGTGCTGGTTGGCGATGATGCGGATCCGGTTGATGTTGGCGCCGGCAGCCGCCGCCGGTCTCGGCCGATAGCGGCTCGGTCGCCGGGGTCTCTGCCGCCGCGGTGGTCGTCGCGGTTGCCGTGAATGCCGAACCCAACCCGCCGGCAGTCCCGCCGGCGCCTCCGCTCGTGCCGGGTCCGCCGTGCCCGTCGAGGTGATGCCGCCGGCCGCCCCCCGACGCCTGGCGTGCCGCCGGCGGCGTTGCCGAAGCCCAAAGCTTTGCTGGCCGGCGCCGGGGGCGGTGCTGCCGGGCGGCGGCGGGGTCGGCGAAACGTTGCCAGGGGTAAAGGCGCGCTGCAGCAGGCCTTCGAGATCGGCGCTCTGCCCGTTCTGCACGTAATAGACGTGCCAGGTCCGCGCGGTCGCATCCTCGACCCGCTGCGCCAACCGGAAAAAGCGGTCGGCAGCATCGAGGAAACGCGGCTGCGAGGAGACCACCAGAACCGCGTTGACCCGCTCCATCGGCAGCACCTGCACAATGCCGCCGAGCGGCGCCGTCGGCTCTGCGCCTGCAGCACTTTTTCGAGCTCGCCCGCGAGCTTGGCAGGATCGCCGTCGCCGACCGGGAAGAGAGCGTAGGATCGGCCCGGACAGAATATCGATGTCGAAGGCGCGGATCAGCCCGACCAAGGTCTGCCGCACGGCGGCGTCGCCACTGTCACCAGCAGCGCGTTGCCGGCCGGGTCGGCGATAATCTTGCCGCCCTCGCCGACATAGGGCTCCAGCATCTTGGCGAGGTCCTTGGCGGAGGCGTAACGCAGCGGCACCACCTCGGCGCCGGCGCCGATCGGCTTGGCCGCGCGCGAGGTTGCTCGATCGCCGCGGCCGATGATCGGCACGATGTCATAGATGCCGCCTCGTTGAACCATCGTCGCGCCATTCTGGTTGAGCAGTGCTTCAAGCGTGTCGAGCAAGGCTGAGCGCGGCAACGGCGTCGGGGTCTCGATCGACCCGGTGCCGTGGACCGCGGGATCGATCGTGTAATCGACCTTCAACGTCGTGCCGAGCACGGTGCGCACGATTTCGCGGATGTCGGTGTCGACGAAATTCAGCGTGACGTCGCCGCTTTCGCTGGTGGCAACGCCGGGCGGCGGCGGCGGCGGAGCGCCCGCCGCCGAGCCAGCGCGCCGGCCCGACGATCCTCGAACGGGCGCTCCTGGGATCGATTGGTCGGAATCGGCCCGCTGACGCGCGGCGCTGCCGGCTGCAGAGCGCGCTCGGCTGTTCGAGCGGGATCAGGCCGGGCTGCGGCTGCTGGCACGAGCCAGAGCGATGACCGCCAGCATCACCGTCGACGCAGCGATGCCCGATTAGTCGCCGCAACTCTCATCGCCGCTCCCGGAACTGACCCGGCCGCAGGCGGCGCTCGGTTGAACAGCGTCGGCGGAAATCCCGGCCGCCCCGGCGGCTGGACCGGCGACCGGCTGGGCAGGGTGATTGCTCGCGCCGCAGTGCGGCGTGGCGGACGGCGTCAGGTTCGGGTCGATTTTCGGCTGCAAGGTCTTGGTCCCGCCCGGACCGCTCAGCGAAACCTCGCGCGGGGTGATGCTGTCGACCCGCCACCCGCTCACGGTTTCGCCCTCGGTGACGACCATCGGCTTGGCGCCGAGTCGGGGCAAAGATCGCGAAGCGGTGACCGGGCTAGGTGACGATCCCTGCCAGCCGGGTATCGTCGAGCCCGGAATTGGCCGCCGGCATCGTCATTGCCGCGTAGGGGGGTCGCCGCGTGCGTGCTGAACAAAGGTCGGGCGAGGATCGTCGCCACCAGCTCATTATATCGCCCGCGAGCTTCCGGGCGGGCCGCAGGGACGGGCCGGCTCCGGCGGCGGCGACGCGCTATGCTCACCGGGTCGTCGCGGTCGGGCGTGCGCGCCATCTCGGCGACGATTATCGCCGGCGAGCAGCGCGCAGCCGGCGAGCAACGAGTACGAGGACCAGGCGCTCGATCATGGCTCGCCCGCAGACGACGCTTTTCGTCGCTGCGGAATCCGTAGACGTCGAGCCCGGCGTCGAGACCGATGTCGCCACCCGGACCCGGCGGCAACCCCGGCCGCCGCAGCACGCCGTGGACCTGCAGATTGTCGACGATCAAGCGGCGGCGTCGCCTCCTCGAGCTTGGCGAGCAGTTTCACCAGGGTTTCGTAGGGACCGTTCAGCGCGAAACGCAGCCCGATGCGGCGATAGCCGTCGGCTGTCTCAGACGGAAGGCTTTCGGTGCTGCCGATCGTCGCGCCCACCGAGGCTGCGAAGCCCTCGATCCGGCTCTGCAAATTGGCCGAGGCGATGGCGTCGCTGGCGCCGTCGAGAGTGACTTTGCGCGTACGCGCGGCAGCGCGCAGTTCGGCGACCTGCGCGCGCAAGGCCGGCAACGCGGCTGCGGCCGCCTGCAGGTGGGGCAGCACCATACGGCCGTTCTCCAGGCCTGCCTCGCGTCCCTGGTAAAGGTCGACAAGCGGCGCCACGGCAAGAAAATACAGGCCTCCCAGCACCAGGAGCACCAGGCCCAGCGCCAACATCTGGCCGCGCTGGCCGGTCGGCATGGCTGCGATCGAGACTACGGCGCCACCTCCGTGATGATGGTGAAGATCTCCTGTCGGAGCGCTTCGATCCGGGTGACGGGAGCGGCAAATGCCGGATTTCGGAATTCGCTGTCGGCGGAAACCGCGCTGATCAGCCGGGCGGCCGCGGCCGACCGGCCACTCATTGTCAATTTGCGCTGTTGCAGCTCCATCTCGGTTAGGTAGGTGTCGTCGGGCAGGACGCGGGTCGCCGCAGCCAAGACCGCGAGCGGCTGGCCAACCTTCTCGCGCGCTTTCTCGACGAGATCGGCGGTGCCGGATAACCGTGCGATCTCCCGGCGTAGACTGTCGGCTTCGCCGGCGGCTTTACGCCCTGCCGCGAGCGCCCGGTCCAGCGACCCCATCGCGATCGATTGGCGGACAAAGGGCGTCACGATCGCGGCCAGCACCAGAATGCGCTAAGCACAACGCTGCGGGTTTGATCAAGCGGCTGGCGCCGCGATCAGCGGGATGACCGACGCCGTCGAGCGGCAGCCAAAACCCTGCATCGGGTCCGTCGGCGATTTCCGCTCGTACCGGAGCGATGCCGATCTGTCCGAGTAGATCCAGCAGTGGGGCCAAATTCGCTCTTGGGACCAGCAGCAGGCGCAGCGACAGCCGCCCACTCTGGCGGTCGGCCTCGACGATCCTGTGGTTCCAGTAAAGCTCCTCGGCCGTGAATGGGGTTTCTCGGTCCATTTCGAACGTGCAGAGCCTGATCGATCTCGCGTTCCGCGGCGAGCGGCAGGACCACCGTCTTTCCCAACACATCAGCCTCGCCCAGGCGCAACACCACCGGTTTGCCGGTCGGGCGGGGCAGCTTCGGCGAGACCCGAGGCACTTAGAGCGAATTGGCCGACTGAGGTTTCCTTGCCGTTTCTGCGCAAGCCGACGGCGACCGCCTCGATCCCGTGCCCGGCGCCTCCGATCGGCGTGATCACTGTAGCGTCAGCGGCGGTTGGAGCGGACCGACGCAAGCGCTGAGGCAAAAGATCCGCCAGCTGTCCGAACCACCAACCCAGGAAGTCACGCACCATGCCCGGCACCAAGCCGATCAGATTCCCTAGAGACTACGCCACTATGCTACAGAGCAGGGCAGCGCGGAACAGGCCGACGGGGCGCCGGCACTTATCCTGCCAAAAAAGTGTCCGAATGTGGCCCGATCAAGGCGATCGCCACCAAAGGTTGGCGAAATTGGGCCCTCCGGCGTCTCTCACTCTCCGTTTACGGGTATTTTCCCGCACCCTCGTCCGAAGCAGGATCAGATTCGAAGTCGCCTGTTCCCAACCGCTGAACCCGCGCGGCGAATCGCCAGTTGTGGTCAGAGCTCTGGCGTTGCGATCAGGTCGGGCCAATGTCGCCGATCGCCCTTGGCGAAGACAACGCGGATTCGGATCAATCCTGGAGCTGAGGGCCCATCCCACCGCGTCTGCCATGCGGCCGGTTGATCCGGTGTGGTTGTGCCCCAAAAAGCGATCTCTAGACGGGCGACGCCGGAGATCAGCTCGGTGACAGTCGGCTGCGGCGGCGGCCCAAACGAAATTTCATGTAGATGGGGCGTCCAGCGCAATACCAAGCGTCCATCGCGCATCTCTATCGAGATGTCGGCGCGCCTTGTCGTGCCAAGCCCCGTCGGCAGGTCTCCGACAAAAGATAGATGGTTCGCGTCGCCTTTGATCTGGCCGCCGGCAGCCGCGCCCGGACCAAAACCGCCCGGCGTCGCTGCGGCGGCGCCGGTCAACAGGGTACGGAGAACGCGGGCCGAAGCATCGAGGTCGGCGGTTTCGCCGACCCGCACTTGCTGTGCGTGCCACAATGCCATCCCGGCGCGCACACCTTGCGTAAGCCCGACGACCAGAAAGCCGAGCACCACCACGACAACCAATATTTCCAGCAGGGTGAACCCACTCTGCCGGCCAGAAGCGCGATCCGTCAGCATGGCGGCATCACCCGCTGGCGCCGGTCGTGCCGATGCGCAACGTCCGCAGCATAACCGCGCGCTGGTGAGCGCGCGTCTGCCACGAGATTGCGACCTCGACGTCGAACAGGGACGTCGTCTGCGGGGTGACCCCGTCCGTGGCCACACCTGGCCGTTGCGCCACCGGCTGGATGCGCAGCCGCCAACGATAGCCGCCGCCGTCATCGCCGCTGGAGTCTCCTTCGATCAGGGCGGCGTCCCGCCCGACCGCGGCGAGATGGGATTGCGCGCGCTGCAGCGCTTCCTCAGCCCGAGCCGCGGTGTCGACGGCGAACAACCCGCCGGTACCGGCCTGGAACAGCCCGATCAGCGCCAACGAGGCGATCACCAAAGCGACCACGACCTCGAGCAAGGTGAAGCCGGAAGCAATCGACGCCCGTTCAGCGCGCATCGGCGACCGTGACCCGGCCGGTCAGCCAATCGACCCCGACGAAGACGCGCCGCGATCCGTCAGCAAGCGTGATCCTGCCGCCGGTGGAGCTGCCGTCGGGGTTGAAACGAATATCGCCGGTGGTGGCGTTGCGCTTTTCACCGGTGACCGTCAACAGCGCGATCGAGAGCTTGGTGGGCAGGCTGCGCGGCGCCTCGCCACCGACCCGGTAACGATGACCGGACAAATCCAGCGAGAATGCCACTGGCTGGTTGTCGGCGATTGCTTGCGAGCGCGCCAGACGCAGACCGGAGGCGAGCTCGGCAGCGGTTCCCTCGAGCCCGAGCGCGCTGCTCCAGGGGGCCTTATAGCCGACGATCAGGACCAGAGCGAAGCTCATGACGGCAAGTGCCACCAAGAGCTCGATCAGGCTAAAGCCATTTGGTTTGCCGATGCCCCGCGCAGGCCCGATGGCCGGCGACGATGCCGGCTCACCTCGCCAAATCATTCAGGCTCAGCATCGCCGTCAGCAGCGCGCTGATGATCCCGGCAACGGCGAGGCCCATCGTGATCGTGATCAGCGGCACCGCTAGTGCTACCAGGCGTTGCATCATCAACCGCGCCTGCTCGTCGTGGATATCGGCGGCTTTTAGTGACATCGCCGCCAGCTGTGCCGCTTCCTCGCCGAGCTGCAACAGATGGATCGTGCGCGCCGGAAACACCCCGGCGGCGGCGAGCGGCCGAGCGAGACCGGCGCCGCCTTTGGCCCTGAGCGCCGCCGCTTCGACCGCGGCCGTCGCCGCGAGGTTACCGAGCGCCTCCTGGGCGATGCCCAGCGCCGGGATCAGCGGCACCCCATTGTCGAGCAGGCTGCCGAGCGTTCGCGTCAGCCGCGCCGCCAGGGTCTCGCGGATCAAACTGCCGGCGATCGGCAGGCGCAGCAGCAGGCGATCAAACGGCAGCCGGTACGCGGGCTGCGCCAGCAGATGACGGGCAACCAGACCGCCCACCAGCAATGTCGCCAAAAACCACGGTAAGGCTGCGCCGATGATGGCGCCGAGCGTCATCAGCACGCGGGTCGCGGTCGGCAGTTGCGCGCCGGCTTGCTCGAAGATCGGAGTGAATTGCGGCAGCACATAATCGAGCAGCAGCACGATCGAGCCGATCGCGGCGACGACCAGTAGAGCCGGGTAAATCAGCGCCGCGCGCAGGCTGGCGGTCAGGCTGCGTGCCCGCTCAAGCAGGCTGGCGAGGCGGTCGAGGGTGCCGGGCAGGGTGCCCCCCGCTTCGCCGGCGCGGACCAATCCGACGTAAAGCTTGGAAAAGCTGCGTGGTTCGCCGGCGAGCGCCGCCGCCAACGAGCTGCCCGAGCGCACCTTATCGCGGACATTGCCGAGTATCTTGCGAGCGCGGGCGCTGCGGGTGTTGTCGACGACAAAGCGCAGCGCGCGATCAAGATCCTGTCCCGCCATCAGCATGATCGCGAGCTCCCGGGTCACCTCGACGAGCGATGTCTTGTCGAGACCTCGGGCGCCGCCGATCTCTATCTGCAACAACTCGCCGAGACCGCGCCACCCTTCGTCCGGATCGGCGCGCAGCACGATCTGCCCCTGGCGCTGTAGCCGGTCGACTACGGCAGTGCGATCGGGCGCGTCCATGACCCCGTGCACGGTCTCGCCGCCGCCATTGATCGCCGACCAGCGAAATGATGCCATCTCAGCTTTCCGGCGGTGGTCTCATATGGATTGCCGAAGGATAGCGCGGGAACCCGACCCCGCTTCTTCCCTGTTGCAAGCGACCGCGGGCGCGCGGGCGCCGACGGTCACCGGTTGGACGATCAGGCTTCGCTTCTGATACAGCGGACGACCTCCTCGATCGTGGTGTCACCTTCGAGCGCCGCCATCAGACCGCTGTCGAATATCGGCCGCATGCCGACCGCGACCGCGGCGCGCTCGATCGCGGCGTCGTCGGCCCCCTCGAAGATTAGCCGGTCGATCGCCCGGTTCGGCACCAGCAATTCGGCAATTGCCCGGCGCCCGCGAAATCCGGTGCCGCGGCATTCGGCGCAACCTTTCGCGTGGTAGAGGGTAATCGCGTTCGACGGCGTCAATCGTTCCAGGCCGAAGCGTTCGATCAGCGCGGATGGCGCCGGCTCCCCGATTTTGCATACCGGGCACAGCCGACGGACCAGCCGCTGCGCCAGCACCCCCTTCAGGGTGGCTGTCATAAGATAATCCTCAAGTCCCATATCGCGCAGACGCGTTATCGTTGCGGCGGCCGAATTCGTATGCACGGTCGACAGTACGAGATGGCCGGTGAGCGCTGCCTGCACGGCGATCTGAACAGTCTCGATATCGCGGATCTCGCCGATCATGATGACGTCCGGATCTTGCCGCAAGATCGAGCGCAACAGGCTGGCGAAATTGAGGCCGATCTGGGGCTTTACCTGGATCTGGTTGATGCCTGCCAGCTGATATTCTATCGGGTCCTCGACGGTGACGACATTGCGCGCAACAGTGTTCAACTTTAAGAGGCCGGTATATAGCGTCGTGGTCTTGCCGCTGCCGGTCGGCCCGGTGACCAGCACCATCCCGTTCGGCAGTTCGAGCGCACGTTCGATCCCCTGCCAGATGTCTGGGGGCAAACCCAGCTTTTCGTAGTCGAACTCGACAGCGGTGCGGTCGAGCACGCGCAGTACGACCTTCTCGCCGTGGAGCGAGGGGACCGTGGACACCCGGAAGTCGATCTCGTGGCCGCGCACGGTCAGCTTGATGCGGCCGTCCTGCGGCAGCCGGCGCTCGGCGATGTCGAGCCGCGCCATGATCTTGATGCGCGAGACGATCGCGGCCTGTAGCCTCGCCGGCGGCGGTTCGAGCTCGTGCAGCACGCCGTCATAGCGATAGCGCACCCGCAGCCGGTCCGGGAATGGCTCGAGATGGATATCGGAGGCATGGGTTTCGACGGCGCGCGCGATCATCTGATTGACGAGGCGGATCACCGGCGCCTCGCTGGCGAGGTCCTTGAGTCGCTCAGCGTCCTCCTCAGCTGGTTCATCGTCGGCAACCACCGCGTCCAGCATCGCCTCGCCATCGGCGCCGTTGCCCGGCTCGGAATAAAGTCGGTCGAACGCGGCTTCGAGCTCGATCGGGACGGCGACCGCCACTGCCACCGGCCGGCCGAGCGCCGCCGCCACCGCATTGCGGGTAAAGACGTCCAGCGGGTCGGCCATGGCCAGCACCGCGCGGCCCTCGCTTTCGACAATCGGCAGCGCATGCACCTTGCGCAGGAATTTGGGCTTCAGCCGGTCGACGAACAGCGCGGTATCGGGATAATCTGCCGGCCTGACGATCGGGGCCGCGACGAGTTGCGCCAGCGCTTCGGCGAGCCCGCGCTCGCTGATTAGGCCGAGCTGGGTCAGGACACGGTCGAGCCGGCCGCCGGTCTCGGACGCGACCCGGCGCGCGCGCTCCAGGGTGCGCGGTCGACGGCGCCGCTGTCGATCAGGGTCGGGCCGAGTTTGGCGAGCGCCTCGGCGGCATCCTGCGCGGTTGGAGAAGCAGCGGGTTCGAACGTCATGACGGCATCTTATCCTCTTCGGACGCTGCTTCAGAAATGGTTCCCGAGAGCGATAAAATCGATCGACAGCGGGAGCAGGTACGGATGTTCGGGGCGGAACTGGTCGGCCGTATGGCCGATGCCGACGCCGCCGCATGGGGCGCGGTGCTCGCAGCCCCGTTTATCGGCAGCTTCCTTGGCGTCGTCGTCCAGCGGCCTGCCCGACGGCAGGCCTATCGCCTGGGGCCGGTCGCGTTGCGAGGGTGTGCCGCCGCTCTTGCGGTCCGCGACCTCGTGCCGTTGTTGAGCTGGCTCGCGGCCGCGGGCCGCTGCCGTTTCTGCAGGCGCCCCCTCGGCTGGTTCTATCCCGGGATCGAGCTCGCCGCGCTGGCGGTCGCGCTGCTCTCGGTGTCGATCGATCGCGGGATGGGAGCGTGGCTCGACTGCGTGCTCGGCTGGTGGCTGCTCGCGCTCGGTTGGATTGATCTCCGCACCTGGCTTTTGCCTGACGCGCTGACCTTGCCGCTCGTTATAGCCGGGCTCGCCGCCGCCATGGCCTTTGAACCCGAGGGGCTGACCGATCGCGCCCTTGGCGCCGTCGCTGGCTATCTCGGCCTGCGCGCGGTCGGCCTTCTCTACAGAGCCTTGCGCGGCCGCGAGGGCTTGGGCCACGGCGACGCCAAGCTGCTGGCGGCGGCGGGGGCATGGGTTGGAGCGCGAGCGCTGCCGCAGGTGGTTCTGCTCGCGGCGCTCGCGGGGCTGTGCGCCGTCGCCTGCCTGCGCCTTGCCGGCATTCGTCTCGGCGCGCAGTCGGCGCTCCGGTTCGGCCCGTTTCTTGCCTTTGCCACCTGGCTTGTTTGGCTGGCGCCCGCGCTGACCCTTTAGAGGCGGGGCACTTGCGTCCGTCGCCCCGGAGCCTTGACGATTTCTTGGCGCTCGGCAGCGTAAAATCGATAAGATTTGCGCTTGTCTAAAAACCGTGTATTTCGGCGCGGCCTCGCAGGGTTCGTCGAGACGCGGGAGGATGTGGCAATGATTCATCCGGTCATTCTGTCCGGCGGCTCGGGCACCCGGCTGTGGCCGATGTCGCGCACGCTTTATCCCAAGCAGTTATTGCGCCTGCTCGGCCACGACAGCCTGCTGCAGCAGACGGTGCGCCGGGTCGCCGACCGCGATCGCTTCGCCCCGCCGCTACTGGTCGCCAATGAAGAGCACCGCTTCATCATCGCCGAGCAGCTGCGCGAGATCGAGGCGGCGCCGCGCGCGCTGCTGCTCGAGCCGGTCGGCCGCAACACCGCGCCCGCCGCTTGCGTCGCCGCCCTGGCGCTCGCCGAGAGCGAGCCCGATCGCGCTGATGCTGCTGCTGCCCTCCGACCACATCGATCGCGGACGAAGCCGCCTTTGCCGCGGCGATCGACCGCGCCGCCGCCGCGGCCCGCGCCGGCAGCCTGGTGACTTTCGGCATCGCCCCCGAGCGCCCCGAAACCGGTTATGGCTATATCCGGCGCGGCGCCGGCGTTCGACGGCGTCAGCGGTGTCTTCCGGGTCGCCGAATTCGTCGAGAAGCCCGGCCCCGAGCAGGCGCGAGCCTATCTCGCCTCGGGCGAGCATTTCTGGAACGGCGGCATTTTCCTGTTTCCGGCGGCGCTCTATCTTGACGAGCTGGAGCGGCTGCGGCCCGATATCGTCGCCGCCTGCCGGCGGGCGCTGGCCGAGGCGAGCCGTGACGCCGATTTCATTCGCCTCGGCAAAGAGGCGTTCGCGGCCTGCGCCAGCGAATTCGATCGACTACGCGGTCATGGAGCACACGCAGCGCGCGGCGGTCGTGCCGGTCAGCATGGGCTGGAGCGATGTCGGCTCGTGGGACGCGCTGTGGGAGATCAGCGCCAAGGACGCTGCCGGCAACTCGATCGCCGGGAACGTCGTCGCCGAAGACACCCGCAATTGCTATCTGCGCTCCGAGGCCGGCCTGGTCGCCGCGATCGGGATCGAGGATCTCGTCGTTGTCGCCACCGCCGACGCGGTCATGCTGGCGCCGCGCAACCGCACGCAGGAGGTCAGGCGACTTGTCGCGCGGCTCGTCGCAGAAAGCCGCGAGGAGGCTGAGGCGCTGCCGACTGTCCATCGCCCGTGGGGCACGTACCGATCGCTGCACAACGGGCACCGGGTGCAGGTCAAGCACATCATGGTGAAACCCGGCGGCCGGCTGTCGCTGCAGATGCATCATCATCGCGCCGAGCACTGGATCGTCGTCCACGGCACGGCCAAGATCCGCCGCGGCGACGAGGAGATGATGCTGACCGAGGACCAGTCGACCTACATCCCGCTCGGCACGCGCATCGGCTCGAAAACCCCGGCAAGATCCCGCTGCACCTGATCGAGGTGCAATCCGGCAGCTATCTCGGCGAAGACGACATCGTCCGCTTCGAAGACAGCTACGGCCGGAGCTAGCCAGAATTGGGCGCGCGGCGAGCGCGCATTTCTGAGCCAGCCTGACCTCGCCGACGATCTCAATCCAGCCAATCTCGAGGGATGCATCGGTGTGTTTGATGCACGCCGGTTTGTCGTATTCACAGCGCAAGGGTTTTCATTTGACTGATGGGCGACGCAGGGCCTGACCTTTGGAACTGACCTGAGTTCCTTTTCTCATCCAGGGACAGGTAGCGTAGGTTGCTGATTTGAGCCTGGTAGGCTCGGTGGTGCAACGGGGTGGGGCGCGGAGCCCTTAGCGTAGCGCAGCGTCCCGCCCCGTCGCGATGCCGGGGTGCTACGCGTGGCGTATTCGGCCGGCGGCAGATTGCCCCGATGCCGCCGTGCGGCCTCACCGCGTTGTACAACGCCCGCAGGACCGACCATGCGGAGGAGTGCGAGGTCCTTTACCTCTGGCGTCCCTGGGCTGGTTGCATTGTTCGTGTCCACGAAACGGTCGAGAAGGTAGACGGCACCGTTCTGCGCTGTTCCCGCGATGGGCACTGCTGCGTGATCTCGAAGCGGCTGGCTACGCTGCTGAGCGGGCGTTCCGCCAGTACGACGCGGCCGATCCAGAAAACCGCTTGGTCGCTGCGGAACTGGAAACGCGCTGGAACCGCGCACTCCTGCGTGTCGCCGAGGTCGAGGCGAAGATCGCCGAACATGACGCCGCGACAATGCCGTGCCCGGAGCGGATGGCGCCATCGCTCGCGGCCCTGGCTGACGATTTGAGCGCGGTCTGGTCCGCCCCGACCACCGATGTCCGGCTCAAAAAGCGCATCATTCGCACCGTGATCCAAGGGGTGATCGCCGATATTGATGCCGATGCGGGACAATCGTACTCCTCACTCACCGGATGGCGGCATCCACATGGAGCTGCGCCTGCCCCGCGGGCGCCGTGGCCAGCGCAACGGCACCGCGCCCGACATCATCGACGCCGTCCGGCAGCTGGTCCTCGTTGCCGGTGATGATCTGATCGCCGGCATGCTGAACCGAAACAAACGACCAGGGCCACGGCAACCGCTGGACGCGCGAGCGCGTGACCGCGCTGCGATCGCATCACAAGATCCCAGTGTATTGCTCCGCCAATAGTGGGATCGAGCCCTGGCTAAATCTCACCAAAGCCGTTGCCGATCTCGGGATCAGCGCCAAAACACTGCGACTTGCTGCCGAAAGCGCCGAAATCGAGGCGTTTCATCCGCTTCCTGACGGCCCCTGGATCTTCAGCAGCAACACGCTTGACGGATCCGCCGCCCAAGCCCTTGTCGAGCGCGCCCGGCGCGTCGCCAAACACCCCGTAGGACCATATCATCATCAGAAAGATCTATTCTCTTCAATGGTATACACAGATGGGTGTCGTAATGCGGGATTGTAATTCCGGCGCGCTGGCCCGATCGGCACCCGCGCCGGGTTGGGCCGATGAAATCGATCAATATCAGCTTTGATAAGCCTTAAGACATCGCGATCTGATGAAATTATTTTATCGATACCAAGCGCGAGGTTGGCACGGTTCGGGTCCCATTTGGGCAAGATACCGTTATCAGCGCCAGTTCCTAGGTGTCCGCTCATGACAGCCACGACGTTCAATACACCGTCCGCGACGAAAAAAATCGGAGCGCCGGAGGATCTCGGCCGGGTCGCGCAATCCGTCGTCCATATACCGTCGTTGTCTATGTCGTGGTGCATTTCAAAGAAATGGCATTTGTCCTGCCGCCATAGCGATGCAGAAACTCTTGTCGGAAGGATAGCCAGCCACCGAAAGCAATTTCTTTGTTGCTATAGTGGGCGCTAAAGGAGCCAACCGAACCCAGCCGATGTTTGGCTCCTCACCCAAACACCGATGCCCCGCATCCGGCTCCAGCTGCAGGAGGACCCAATCCCTGCCGGGAAACACGGAGAACTGACCATACTTCACCGGCACCGCACGTGACCTCTCGCCGCTCACGCTAAAGGTTGCGGAAACGTCCTGCTCCGGCTCTTCCTTGCCTTTCAGGAACCCAAGCCGATACCCAAAAACGACATGATAGGCGGTTAAGATGTAACATGGCGAAACAAGGAAGGCCGTTCCCATATGAAAATCTGACCTTGGCGTTGTGCCTTGGTCTGGTTGACGGTGATTGGTCCAGATGAGCCCGATAGGTGCGAACATTTTGTCGGGGCCAGTTTGGGGCTGGGGATGCCTTGGATCATGAATAGAGTTTGGAATGTCGGAAAACACAGCCACCCGATGAAACAAGGTTCGGGCATTTAGCTCTGCGCCCGTCGTCGAAAGGTCTGAGGCCCGCACAGGAACGATGGTCACTGCCAATATCGCGGCCAATCGAAGGATGAACATAATTCCGAACCCCAGCTGGCGGACCCTCCCGGCGGACGCCTGCCAACATCGAGCGAGCAACTCGGTTGTAAAAGGTCGTCCGTTTTCGATCGTCATGCTGACCCCTCAAACAAGGACAGATGATAGATACGAAGCGGGCAAAGCAGAACACCGCCGGTCAGGCCCAGGGTCTTCACTCCGCGTGTCGCGGCCGAGCACGTGCCGAAAGCGCGTGGCGCCGAACTCTGGCCAATGCCCACGGCATAAGGCGACACGCCCGAGGGATAGAGGATCAATTTCGCAACGTCGATATCGTCGAGCGGCGCTTGCATCGGTCGCACCGGTTTTGGCCTATGATCGGCGCGAAGGGCTGGCCGCCGGAATGTCGGCGGCTCGGCTGTGGGCGGGTATCCAACATGGAGGACGCGTCGATGAGCAATACCAGCGAGGGCGTAAAAATCCTGACCGTCGCCAGCTGCTCGTTTGTTCGCGACGAGCATCGGTCGCACGTCATCGTCTCCGGGTCCTATGGCGGCAGGTACAACGCCTTCAACGCGGCCAAGTGGGGCGTGCGTGGGGTGATCATGAACGACGCCGGCATCGGCAAGGACAACGCCGGCATCTGCGGACTCGATTATCTCGACCAGATCAACCTTGCTGCGGCGACGGCGGATGCGCAGACCTGTCACATCGGCGATGGCGACCATATGCTCGAGTACGGCGTCATCAGCCATGTCAATCGCACCGCGGCCGCCCTTGGTTGCGCGCCGGGCCAGAGCGTCCGGGATTGTGCCGAGCTGATGCGCGCGGCAATTGTGCCGTCGGCCGTGCCGCCGAGCATCACCGATGGGTACCGGTTCGTCATGCGCGACGTTCCCGGCGAGCCGCGGCTGATCTGTGCCAATTCCGTGGGAATGCTGCAACCCGGGGATGCCGGTCAGATCGCGATCACCGCATCGCATGGCGCGCTTTCCGGAGGCCGGCCGGACAACGCGATTCCGCCAGACATCTACGCCGTGTTCTTCAGCGATGCCGGCGGCGGGATGGACGGGGCCGGCATTGCAAGGCTGGCCGATCTCGACCAAAAAGGGATCGTCGCCGGCACGACCTCCGCCGGCAGCGCCCCGATCGGCAATTCACGTGCGCTCTACCGGGACGGGATCTTGTCGCACGTCAACGCAGCTGCAGCCCGGCTCGGGGGCCGGGTTGGCATGCCATTGAAGGAGTTTGTCGATCTTCTGATTGCGGCATCAAAAAAACGACAACCACCCGGGGCGCCAACCCGCTAGGCCCGTCCCTACGCGGCCGAGAGCGCCAGTCGGCCGACGCCTAATCCGCGATATCGAGCCCGAGATCGAGGATCGGGGCGCTGTGGGTGATCCAGCCGGACGAGATCAGATCGACCCCGGTGGCGGCGATCGCCGGCGACGGTCTCGAGGCTGATCCGGCCCGAGGCCTCGGTCACCGCGCGGCCGTCGACCATCGCCACCGCGCGGCGCAGGGTCGCCGGGGCCATATTGTCGAGCAGCACGGCGTCGACGCCGACTTCGAGCGCCTCGGCGAGCTGGTCGAGCGTGTCGACCTCGAGCTCGATCTTGACCAGATGCCCGGCATGCGCGCGGCGCGTTCGAGCGCCGGCCGGACGCCGCCTGCCATTGCGATGTGGTTGTCCTTGATCAGCATCGCGTCGTCGAGGCCGAAGCGGTGGTTGGCGCCGCCGCCCAGCCGCACCGCCTCCTTTTCCAAGGTGCGCAGGCCCGGCGTGGTCTTGCGGGTGCAGACGATCTTGGCCTTGGCGCCGGCGATCGCGTCGGCCAAGGCGCGCGTCGCGGTGGCGACCCCGGACATCCGGCACAACAGGTTGAGCGCGGTGCGCTCGGCGGCCAGAACCGGCGCGCGCCCGGCCGGCAATGCGGGCGACCGTCGTCGCCGCGCGCGACCCGGGCGCCGTCGGCGCGCAACGTCTCAATGCGCAAGCCGGGGTCGAGCAATTCGAAGGCGAGCAGCGCCGCATCGAGCCCGGCGACGACCCCCGGCTGGCGCGCGGCGATCACCGCCTCGACCTCGGCATGCTCCGGCACGATCGCATCGCGTCGTGATGTCGCCGGCGCGGCCCAGATCTTCGAGCAGCGCCGCGCGCACGATCGGCTCAACGATCAGCCGCATCACCATCGCGCCGTCTCCGCCGTCAGCCGAAGGCCAGCATGCGCTCGACCGCTCGGCGCGCGCGGCCGGCGATCGCCGGATCGACCGTCACCTCGTGGCGTCATCGTTTCGAGCGCGCGGCGGATCTTGGGCAGAGTGATCCGCTTCATGTGCGGGCACAGATTGCACGGCCGCACGAAGTCGAGATCGGGGTATTGCAGCGCGACATTGTCGCTCATCGAGCATTCGGTCAGCAGCACGACGCGCGCCGGCCGCTCTCTGCCGACATAATCGGCCATCGCCGCGGTCGAGCCGGTGAAGTCGCATTCGGCGACGACCTCGGGCGGGCATTCCGGATGGGCCAGCACGACGACGCCGGGATGGCTTTCGCGCACACTGCGGACGTCCTCGGCGGTAAAGCGCTCATGCACCTCGCAATGGCCCTTCCAGGCGATGATCTCGACCTTGGTCTGGGCCGCGATGTTGCGCGCGAGATACTCGTCGGGGAGCATGATGACCCGCGGCACGCCCAGCCCCTCGACGATCTTCTTGGCGTTGCCCGAGGTGCAGCAGATGTCGGACTCGGCCTTCACCGCGGCCGAGGTGTTGACATAGGTCACGATCGGCACGCCGGGATGGCGCTCGCGCATCAGCCGGATGTCGGCCGCGGTGATCGAGGCGGCGAGCGAGCAGCCGGCCTTGAGGTCGGGGATCAGCACGGTCTTTTCCGGGTTCAGCAATTTGGCGGTCTCGGCCATGAAATGGACGCCGGCGAGGACGATCACCTCGGCGTCGGTGCGCGCCGCCTCGCGCGCCAAGGCCAGGCTGTCGCCGACGATGTCGGCGACGGTGTGGAAGATGTCGGGCGTCTGGTAATTGTGCGCGAGGACGACCGCGTTGCGCTCGCGCTTCAGCCGCAGGATCGCGGCGATGTCGTCGGCCAGGATCGGCCATTCGAAGGGCGGGATGTGCCGCTCGACGCGCCGGTAGAGTTCGGGCAGCGGCATTGGCGCCGCGGGGGTCGGGGAAGTGGTGGTCTCCAGCACGATCCTCTCCTTTATGCTCATAATGAGCATTTAACGGCTCCGGAAAAGCCGGGCAAAATGCGCCCGGCCTCCGGTTATGCTGGATATGAGGATAAGCCCCGTAACCGAAGTGTCAAGATCCCGATTTTCGATGCCGGATGCCACAGCCCGCGTCCGAACTGCAACCCCTTGCAAAGTTTCGCCGCTGGCGTAACTCCTGTCGCGCCTATGCCCTCCCGTTTCGACAAGCTCGCCTTCGACGCTCGCAGGCTGCGCGAGTATCCTGGTATTTCGGCCAAAAGCTGCTGGCGGCGCGGATGAGCCGTCCGGTGCCGCTTGCCGGACGCGCTGCGCGGCCGACCGATGCCGAACCGGCAGCGCATTCTCCGCGATCTGCGGGCGCTGATCGAGCAGGACTGGCGCAACATCGAGGCCGGGTACTATGCGCCACCGGCCGCGGAGTTCGGCAGCCCGCTTGCGGCTGTTCGCCGCGCCGTCGATTTTTTCGCCGATCTCGCCGCGGTCGAGGCCAGGCGTCATGGCGAGCCCAGGGAGCGCTTACTGAGCGCACCCCCGTCCGGAAATTACCCGCGATATTTCCTGCAGAAATTTCATTTTCAGAGCGACGGGTATTTGAGCGAGGCGTCGGCCGAGCGCTACGACCACCAGGTCGAGGTTTTGTTCGGTGGCGGGGCCGCGGCAATGCGCCGCCAGGCGCTGGTGCCGCTCAAGCGCGCGCTCGCCGAGCGACCGGCCGAGGCGCGCCATAGCGTCCGTCTGTTAGACCTCGCCTGTGGAACCGGGAGCTTTTTATGCGAGGTCAAGGCGAACTACCCGCGGCTGCACGTCACCGGGCTCGATTTGTCGCCGCATTACCTCGCTGTCGCCCGGCGCGAGCTGGCGCCCTGGTCTCGCACCCGCCTCGTCGAAGGCGCCGCCGAAGCGATGCCGTTCGCCGACGCAGAGTTCTCTGTCGTCACCTGCATCTACCTATTCCATGAGCTGCCGCCGCGAATTCGTCGGGCCGTCATCGGCGAGATCCGGCGCGTGCTGAAGCCGGGCGGAACCGCGATCCTGGTCGACTCGCTGCAAACCGGCGACGAACCCGATTACGACGCGATGCTGGAATCGTTTCCGGCGGCGTTTCACGAGCCTTATTACGCGAGCTATCTGCGCGAGGATCTCGACCGACTGCTGAGCCCCGGCTTTGCCCCGGCCGAGCGCTTCCCCGCCTATTTCTCAAAGGTGCTGAGCTACCGCCGCGAACCGGGTCCGGGGTGACGGCGATCTCACTAGGCTTTCAGGTGCTTGTCGAAGAAGGCAACGGCATCGTGCCACAGCTCGGTCGCCGGGCCTTCGCGATAGCTCGGGCGATAATCCGCGAGAAACGCGTGGCCGGCATTTTTGTAGACCTTGATCGTGACGTTCTTTCCGGCGGCCTGTCCGCGCTTGCCCAGTTCTTCGGACTGGGCCACCGACGGGTTCTGGTCTTCTTCGCCGAACACCCCGAAGAGCGGGCAGGCAAGCTTGCCGACCAGGTCAAGGATCGGCGTCGGCCGCGCCGGCGACGTTTCGGCGTCGGGGGTGGCGCGGTGGATGAACCCGCCCCAGCAATCGACCGCGGCGTCGACCTTGTTGCTGCTGCAGGCGAACAGCAGGGTCTGGCGCCCGCCTGAGCAGAAGCCGATCGCGCCTATCTTGCCCGTGGCAGACGGCAATGCGCGCAGATGCGCCGCCGCCGCATCGAGGTCTTGTACTGCCTCGGCGTCGCGCTTGCCGAACATGACCGGCATGACCGTGGCCATGTCGTTCGGATTGGACGGCCCTCCGGCCCGCGCATAGAGGTCGGGCGCCAGCGCGTTGTAGCCGATATTGGCAAAGCGCCGCGCGATATCGCGAATGTGCTCGACGAGTCCAAACGCTTCATGAATGACCACGATGCCCGGGTTATTTCCGGACTGGCTGGGGCGCGCGAGATAGCCCGTAATCGTGTCGCCACCGCTTTTCAGCTCGATGTTTTCAACGCGCACGCGGCTGGGGTCGGTTACCGCACCGGGTATATTCGCCATACCGAACCTCCTCAAAGACGAGACCCGTAAGATAGCACCGGATGACAAAGCGCTGCTATAATGCCCACGATTTCATTCGTGGGAGGAAACCATGGCGGGTGCAGCGGCGACATTGGAAAAACCGGCGGCCCAGGCTGAGCCGAAAATGAAGGTCGCGGTGACGAGCGCGAAACAGCCCGATTATGTCGAAGGCCGGCGCAGCTTTTTCAAATATCGCGACCTCGGCGTCACCGGCGCCAGCGCGGGCTGGATGCGGGCCCAGGTGATGCAGGCGGTCACCGGGATGACCGAGCCGACCGGCTGGCACTACCATAACTGCGAGGGGCAGTTCGTCTACGCGCTCAAGGGCTTTGTCGAGCTCGAATTCGAGGACGGCACGCAATGCCGGCTCGAAGCCGGTGATTCCTGCTTTATTCCCGGCGGCTTGAAGCACAACGAGCTGCGCACCTCGGACGATGTCGAGATCCTCGAAGTGTGCCTGCCGGCGAACATGGGTACGGTTCCCTGCGAACCGCCGGCAAAAGGCGCCTAGAGCCGAAAGGCGCTTGAAGGCGGCCGCCGATCGCTTATCATCGGCGGCAGCGCGGGTGTAGCTCAATGGCAGAGCAGAAGCTTCCCAAGCTTACGACGAGGGTTCGATTCCCTTCACCCGCTCCATAGTTTCAAGGGGTTACGAATTGACGCGGTTGTCACTCAGATGACCTCCGCGCACACTACTTGGGTTCGGCTTTTTTCTTTCTTTCCCAATAGGGCATTAGGGCGTGTCGTCAATTGAGCCAGATGATAGCGGCGGCGAGGTGGATGGCGGCGAGGAAATTTTGTGCGGTCTTGTCGTAGCGTGTGGCGATCGCACGGAACTGCTTGAGTTTGCAGAAGAAGTTTTCGATCAGGTGGCGCTCTTTGTAGAGCTCGCGGTCGAAGTCGTGCGGTGCAAGGCGGTTTGACCGCGGCGGGATGACGGCGGCTTTGCCGGTGTCGGCCAAGGGTCCGAGGACGCGCGCCTCGGCATCGTAGGCCTTGTCGGCGATCAGCCGATCGGCCGCCATCTGCGGCAGCAGTGCGTCGGCGCCGACCAGATCGTGCGCCTGTCCCGCGGTCAGCAAAAAGGCCAACGGGTTGCCGAGCGCGTCGACCAGTGCATGGATCTTGGTGCTCAGCCCGCCGCGGCTACGCCCGACGGCCTGGTTCTGGTCTTTTTTTGGGGGCGCCGGCGCTGTGTTGATGCGCCCGCACGATGGTGCTGTCGATCATCGCATATTCGTTGTCGGCGTCGGCAGCGAGATGTTCGAAGACCTGTTGCCAGATCCCGCTCTTGGCCCAGCGGCTGAACCGACGATGGGCGTTCTTCCAATCACCGAAGCGCTCCGGCAGATCGCGCCATGGGATGCCGGCGCGGTAACGATAGAGCACCGCTTCGACGAAGCGGCGATTGTCTTGCGCGCTGGCGCCGACATGGCCGATCCGCCCCGGCAGCAAGTCCTTGAGCCGCTCCCACTGGTCATCGCGCAGTCCATATCGGGTCATCGGTCAGCCTTTGCCAAAGCCGACCTTTCATTGATCATACTATTTCAGGCCGAGGTAGACTTGTTTTACGTTCTATCCTAAAATCTTGACTCGCCTTACGTGTATACCTTCAGTAATTGACGACACGCCCTAGTCAGCCTTAGAAGAGGTAGCCAGAATTTATGCTCGGCTTTATCTCCTCTGGATATCAACGTCTTTGGGAACGCCTTGGCGGTGGTGTCGCAGGCGGCACCTCGGATATGTCGAGGTCTATGCCGCTTGGAATTTTCCAGTGAACATTCTTGGTGAATTTATAAAGCCGGACCCGGTGGCCCCCAGCGAAGCTGAAATTTCCTCGCTGATCTACCTTTTCTCCACAAATCTCGTGGGAATAGGCCAAGGCTGCTAAGTCGCCCCACCTTTCTCCGTTGACAACTTTGACCGGGACGGGAACGTGGCTTCTCATCCGGCGCGTCGAATCCCCTTTTCAGTTAGCTTCGGGAGAACTCTATCCACGTTGGAGACAGGAACACCAAGCGCCCTCGCGATTTCTGCGCTATTTACCTGTGTCTTTCCAAGAGAACGCAGGGCTCGAATGTAGGTGTAGACAGCGGTCTCGATTTTCTTGTCGCTGCGTTGACTCTGTGGCCTTGTGACGGATACCGAGACGGAACCGGTGGCCGATATAGGGCGACGTGTCTCATAAATAGTTGCCGTGCGGGACGTTTCCCCATTAGTCGCTGCTTTCGGCATCTAATCCTCCCGGTTCGTGGATGGCCCCGTACCGCTGCTCGTGGACCGTTTTGTGGGTGTTAAGCGCCCGTATCAGCCCGGGAATCAGGGTAGCGGGAATTAGAATCTGCACATCGGAGGTTAACGTGAGGGTGCCACCGCCGACCTCTTCTAGCTTCTCCGGCGGAAGCTTTGCTGGCATCCGTGCGAACATAAGCGCGAATTCGTGGGGTGTACTCGCAATTTCGGCATGGTTGGCGTAGTACGTGAAAGTCTCATCACCAACCTGGGTTGCAAGCGAAAGCCGGAACTGAGTCTCTGGTTCCGCGCTTGTGGGCGGCGGCCGAGCCCGAGCGCGTGTATGTTGTGCCATGGTGTCCTTAGTTGGGTCAATGTGTTAGCGTCCTTGGTGGTGGTGGAAATTCGAGGGTGAGCGCGCGCCGGGCGCAATGCCCGATTACATGGAGCCCGGCGCGCGCGTGAGCGACGGGTGGTCACCGGGGAGGGTCGGCTAAGGTGGCGTTGTAACACCCATCCCAAGCCTACCGAGGACCCGATGACCGATGAGAGAATGGCGCTGGCCGAGCTGCTGCAGAAGAGCGGCGATGGCGATTTTCTGCGAGCCGTGGCGGAGGCGGTACTGCAAATTCTGATGGAAGCCGATGTCGAAGGCGTGATCGGCGCCGGGCGGCACGAACGCTCCGCCGAGCGGCTCAATTACCGCAATGGCTATCGCGAGCGCAGCCTCGACACCCGGCTCGGCTCGCTTCAGCTGAGGATCCCCAAGCTACGCCAGGGCTCGTATTTCCCGCCCTTTCTGGAGCCGCGCAAGACCGCCGAGAAGGCGCTGGTCACGGTGATCCAGGAGGCTTGGATCGGCGGCGTCTCGACCCGGCGGGTCGACGAGCTGGTCCAGGCGATGGGGCTGTCCGGTATTTCGAAGAGCCAGGTCTCCAAGCTGTGCAAGGACATTGATGAACGAGTCAACGCTTTCCTCGACCGGCCGATCGACGGCGAATGGCCGTATTTGTGGCTCGACGCCACCTACCTCAAAGTCCGCGACGGCGGCCGCATCGTCTCGGTCGCCGCGATAATCGCGGTGGCGGTCACGACCGAAGGCCGGCGCGAGATCATCGGCCTTGGCATCGGTCCTTCGGAGGCCGAGCCGTTCTGGTCGGCTTTCCTCAAGGGCCTGGTCAAACGCGGTCTCAAGGGCATCAAGCTGGTGATCTCCGACGCTCATGACGGCCTGCGCCACGCGATCACTCGCGTGCTCGGAGCGACCTGGCAAAGGTGCCGCGTTCATTGGATGCGCAATGCCTTGGCGCACGTACCCAAAGGCCAGCACACCATGGTCGCCGCCGCGATCCGCCAGGCCTTTCTGCAAGCCGATGCCGAGGCCGCGCATCAGACCTGGCGCCATGTTGCCGATCAGCTGCGGCCGCGCTGGCCCAAGCTCGCCGCGCTGATGGACGACAGCGAGCACGATGTGCTGGCCTACATCACCTTCCCGGCCCAGCATCGCACCAAGCTGCATTCGACAAATCCGTTGGAGCGGCTGAATAAGGAAGTGAAACGGCGCGCTGATGTCGTCGGCATCTTCCCCAATGAGGCCAGCATCACTCGGCTGATCGGCGCCGTCCTGCTCGAGCAGAACGATGAGTGGCTACTCCAGTGCCGTTACATGCAGATCGAGGGAATGGCTGAGCTGACGCTGCCGCTAATCGACGCCGATCCGGCCAAACTTCCACCACTGGCCGCCTGACCGATGGCCACCTCAAACTCCGCTCCGATTTACACCTCCTTGACGGACACGACCGTCAATGTGCGTGGTGGAGGCGCATATTGTGCCTTGCCATCGCCTTGCTACTGAATTTGGTTCCTATGCAACATGATACACTACGTATACGTTTCAGGGGAGGGAGTTACCATGACTCCCGTCAAAATTCTGTCCAGTTTCTCATGCGGCGGCGCTTTCTACCCGGCGGGTGTCTCGCGACCGTTTGTCACATCCACCCGCCCCCATACGCCTCTATCGGCCCCATCGGACGAACCTGACAACCGCCCCCCTGAAAACATTGAAGAACCCGACTATTCCCAAGCTTACGACGAGGGTTCGATTCCCTTCACCCGCTCCAGCCCGCTGACGGATAAATAGAAGCTGCGCCGCTCGCAGCCGCAGCCCCGGCATTTGACGAATTCCCGCGCCAGGCGTGCAATGTCGCGATTATCATGTCGCGAGTGATTTTGCGGGGGTCGTCGTCATGGTCGATTTTGCCGGCAGCCACATCGTCGTTACCGGCGGCACAGGCGCTCTCGGCAGGGCGGTCGTCGCCGCATTGCGTACCGCCGGCGCGGTTTGCCACGTGCCCAATCTCGTTGCCGCCGAACTCGCCGACTTCCCGTTTGCGAGCGATGCAGGGGTGCAAATTGCCGCAGGTGTCGACGTCGCCGACGAAACGGCAGTCCACCGATTTTACCAGGCGCTGCCGCCGCTCTGGGCCTCGATTCACCTCGCCGGCGGCTTTGCGATGGCCCCGGTCGCCGAAATCTCATCGGCGGATTTTATCGCGCAATTCCGCATGAACGCGCTGTCGTGCTTTCTGTGCTCGGCGGCTGCCATCGCCGCGTTCCGCAAGCGCCAGACGCCGGGCCCGGGTGGGGCGCGCGGCGGTCGGATCGTCAACGTCGCGGCGCGACCGGCGCTCGAGCCGCGTCTCGGCGCCGGCATGGTTGCCTATACCGCAGCCAAATCCGCGGTTGCGGCGCTGACCCAGGCGCTGGGACAAGAGACTGTCGACGATGAGATCTGGGTTAACGCCGTGGCCCCCTCGATCCTCGACACCCCGGCGAACCGGGCGGCAATGGCGGACGCCGACTATAGCCGATGGGTGGCGCTCGCCGACCTCGCCGAGATCATCGCATTCCTCGCTTCGCCGGCAAACCGAGTGACCCGCGGCGCTGTGATCCCGGTTTACGGCGGGTCTTGAGCGGATTCGGCGCCAGCCGACCGGGACCGCAGCGGCATCGGGATGCGAATTCTCGTCCCCGTCGATGGATCGGCGCCCGCCAATCGAGCGGTTGCCTATGCGACGACACTCGCCGCCGGCCGGGACGACGCGCTGATCACCTTGGTCAATGTCCAAGGCCCCGAGACACTCGAAGTGTCGGACGTTTCCGCGGTCATGTCGCGCAAGGCCGATCGACAGCTCGCAGCACGGCGATCGAAGACGGCGCTGCGCAAGGCTGTCCGGACCTGCCGCGACGCCCAGGTCAAATTCGAAACGCGCGTCGAACTGGGTCCGATCGCCGAGACCATCGACCGGCTCGCACGCCAACTCGACGTGGATCAGATCGTGATCGGCAGCCGCGGGCTCGGCGCCATCGGCAGGCTGGTTCTCGGCTCGGTCGCCACCAAGGTCGCCCACCTCGCCCGTGTCCCGGTGACCTTGGTCAAGTGAAGCTGCCCGATCAATCCGGCTGGCATCGATGCAGCAATCGCGATACAGCAATGCCTTAACCGCGGTTATAAGACCTATTCCAAAATATCATGCTGCATTGCAGCATAATCTGGGGTAGGATCGCCGCAGCCGTTTGAAGAGATAATGTGCGAGGTCCCGCGGATGAAACAGCGCCTGATCAGTCTTGACCGGATCGCTAGCCAGATGAACGCATGGCTGCTCGCGATCGCGATCGGGTTGGGCATGCTCGACCTGACCGTTTTGGTCGCGAAGTGCCTGCCTGCGCTGCCGCCGACGCCAGCCGCCTCTGCCGACGCGCCGGCCGACCAACCGTCATCCCCGACGCCGCCACGCGCATCTCCGGCGGCACGCAGCTGAAGCGGCGGTATCCCTCAGCCGCAGATCCGCCTGGGCAGGAAGGCATCGGCCCGATCCAGCACCTGAGATTTTTTTAACACCACTAATAGATATCTGTTGGCATGGCGTCGCAAGGATGATACCGTATTTTGTGGGGATGGATCGGGGGATCCACAGAATACGGGGGAATTGATGGAAATCACCTGGACTCCGGAGCGAGTCGACCGGCTCAATCAGCTGTTCGAGGAGGGGCTGCCGACCGCCGAGATCGGGCGCCGCTTAGGTCTTACCAAAAATGCCGTCATCGGGCGGCTGCACCGCAGCGCGATGACGCGACGCGAACCCGCGCCGAAGCCGGTGCGGCGCAATATTTTCGAATTCAGCGGGCCGAGTTGCATGTGGCCCTACGGCCATCCGAACGACCTGAACTTCCGCTTCTGTGGCGCCCGCCCACTGCCCGGCAAACCCTATTGCACCGAGCATGCGGCACTCGCCTATGTCCGGCCGAAGGACCAGAAACCCGACGCCGCCTGATCAACCGCGGCGTTTGAGGCGGCGCATCGCGCGGTCGATGCCGTCGAGGGTCAGTGGAAACATGCGGTCTTCGGTGATCTCGCGGATCATGCCGATGCTCGCGGTGCCGTTCCAGTATTTATGCGGCACTGGGTTCAGCCACACCGCTCGGGGGTAGGCGCCGAACAAGCGGCGCAGCCAGACTTCGCCCGACTCGTCGTTCCAGCGCTCGACGCTGCCGCCTTCCTTTTCGATCTCGTAGGGGCTCATGCTGGCGTCGCCGACCAGCACGATCCGATAGCTGTGGTCGTAGGTGCGGATCAGTTCCATGACCGGCACCTGCTCGACACGGCGGCGGCGCGAGTCGCGCCACACGGTGTCGTAAAGGCAGTTGTGGAAATAGAAGTGGATCAGGTGTTTGAATTCGGAGCGCGCGGCCGAGAACAATTCCTCACAGACCCGGACATGGTCTTCCATCGACCCGCCGACATCGAGGAACAGCAATAGCTTGACCGCATTGTGCCGCTCCGGAACCAATTTCAGATCGAGCCAGCCGGCGTTGTGCGCGGTCGAGCGCACGGTGCCATCGAGATCGAGTTCGTGATCGGCCCCCTCCCGCGCAAACTGACGCAATCGGCGCAACGCCAGTTTGATATTGCGGGTGCCGAGTTCGACGGTGTCGTCGAGATTGCGAAATTCTCGCCGGTCCCACACCTTAACGGCGCTGCGGTGTTTGCCCTCCTGCTGGCCAATGCGCACGCCTTCGGGGTTGTAGCCGTGCGCGCCGAACGGCGACGTGCCGGCGGTGCCGATCCATTTGCCGCCGCCCTGATGCCGCGCCTTTTGCTCGGCCAACCGCTGGCGCAAGGTCTCCATCAGCTTGTCCCAGCCGCCGAGCGCTTCGACGAGCTTCTTTTCCTCCGCGGTCAGCAGCCGCTCGGCGAGTTTTTTGAGCCATTCCTCGGGGATTTTGGCCTTGGGCTCGGATAGGGTCTCTATTCCTTTGAAGCAATGCCCGAAAACCCGGTCGAACCGGTCGAGATGCCGCTCGTCTTTGACCAGCGAGGTGCGCGCGACGTAGTAGAAATCCTCGATCGCAAAGGCGGCGACACGCTTTTGCATCGCCTCCATCAAAGTCAGGTACTCGCGCAGCGAGACCGGGATCTTGGCCGCGCGCAGCTCAGTAAAGAACGAGAAGAACATTGTCAGGGCATTTCCCGGTGAAGCCCAACTGAAGGAGTTCTGGTTTAAGGCCGTGATCCCTGCCGGATCGCCCGCCACACCCGCTCGGGCGTCGCCGGCATCGGCAGGTCGCGGACACCGAGCGGGGCCAGCGCGTCGAGGATCGCGTTCATCACCGTTGGTGTGCTGGCGACGGTGCCGCCTTCGCCGACCCCTTTGGCGCCGAGCGGATTGGTCGTGCTGGGGACGGGGCTGAAATCAATTGTGATCGACGGCACCGTGTCGGCGCCCGGAATGCCGTAATCCATCAAGGTGCCGGTCAATAACTGGCCGCTGTCATGGTCGTAGACGACATCTTCAAGCAGCGCCTGGCCGGCGCCCTGGGCGACGCCGCCCATAATCTGCCCCTTGGCCAATAACGGGTTGATCACGGTGCCGCAATCGTCGACGACGGTATAGCGCTCGAGTTCGACCGCACCGGTCTGCGGGTCGATCTCAAGCTCGCAGATATGGCAGCCATTGGGGAAACTCGGCAGATCCGAGTTGAAGGCGCCCGCTCCCTGCAACCCGACCCCGAGCGCCGAGGGCAGGCCGACCGGGATGAACGACATCTGCGCGACCTGCCCGATCGGCATAGACCGGTCGGTGCCTGATATTGTGAAGGCGCCATCGGCAAAGCTGATGTCGGCGGCATCGGCCTCCATGAAATGAGCGGCAAAGCGCTTGCCGCGCTCGATGACCTCGTCGGCGGCGGCGCGCAGGGCGCTGCCGCCGATCATCATGCTGCGCGAGGCATAGGTGCCGCGGCCGATCGCGACCTCGTCGGTGTCGGCCTGAGCCAGGTGGATCTTGTCTTCGGCTACGCCGAGCCAGTCGCCCGCCATCTGGGCGTAGACTCGTCTCGTGCCCCTGCCCGTGCGACAGGGTGCCGGCGAGAATCGTCAACTCGCCTGACGGGTCGAAGCGCACTTCCATGCGCTCATTAAAGACACCGGTATTGTCGACATAGTAGGTGATGCCGCGGCCGCGCAGTTTGCCGGCGGCTTTGCTGTCGGCGTGCCGCACGGCATAGCCGGACCAATCAGCGAGGGCCTGGCACTTGGCCATCGCTGCGGCGTAGTTCCCGGTGTCGTAGATCCAGCCGGTGCGCGTCTGATAGGGATAGGCATCGGAACGGATCAGGTTCCTCTTGCGCAATTCCGCCGGATCGAGATGCATCTCGCGCGCTGCCTGATCGACGAGGCGCTCCATGATGTAAACAGCCTCGGGGCGGCCGGCGCCGCGATAGGGCACGGTCGGCGCGGTATTGGTGAAAACAAGGCTGCTCGTGACCGACACCGCCGGGATATCGTAGACGGTCGAGGCGAGCTTTAGCGAAAAGATGATGGGAATGGCGCCGGCGCCCTCGATATAGGCGCCGATATTGTGCGAGCCGGTCCAGCGCAGGGCCAGGAATTTGCCGCCGGCGTCGAGCGCCAATTCGGCGGCGACGTTCTGGTCGCGCCCGGCATAATCGCCGAGCAAGGCCTCGGAACGCGTCGGGATCCATTTGACCGGCCGGCCGACACGGCGCGCGGCCCAGACGAGGATCGCCTCTTCGGGATAGACGTTGCCCTTCATGCCAAAACCGCCGCCGACATCGCGGGCGACGACGCGAATGCGGCTTTCCGGGACATGCAGGATGTGATGCGCCAGGGTTTGGCGGACGCCGTGCACGTTCTGCGTGCTGGAGTAGAGCAAGTAGCGGCGAGTGCCCGGATCGTAATCGGCGATGCAGCCGCGCGGCTCCATCGTGACCGCGGCGAGGCGGTTGTTGTAGAGCGAGAGCCGCGTGACGTGATGCGCTCTGGCAAAGGCCGCGTCGGCCGCATCGCCATTTCCCAGGCGCATCGTGAACGAGGTGTTGTTGGGGACGCCGTCATGGACCAACGGTGCACCAGGACGCACCGCTGCTTCGACGGTCACCGCGGCGGGTAATATTTCGTACTCGATTGCGACCAGCTCCGCCGCATCGCGCGCGATCGCTTCGGTTGCGGCGATCACGACGGCGACCCGCTCGCCGACGTAGCGCACGCGGCCCTGCGCCAGCGGCTGACGCTTGGTTCGGTAGCCTTTGGGCCCACCCATATCCTCGGGCATCGCCTCGGGATCGAGGGTGCCAAGCCCGTCGGCCGCCCAGTCCTCGCCGGTAAGCACCGCGTAGACACCGGGCACCTGCTCCGCCGCGGACTTATCGACAGAGCGGATCTGCGCATGGGCATGCGGCGAGAACAGGAAGACCGCGTGGCTCTGGCGGACCAGATCGATGTCCGCGACGTAGCGCCCTTGCCCCGTGAGGAACCGGCCGTCCTCCTTGCGCGTGACGGGCTGTCCGATGCCGAAGCGCATGCTGCTCACCTGCCTGTTCCGGGCCATATCGTTTACCGTGGTCGACGCAACTTGCGGACCCGCCTCAGCTTAGCCGCGTTCGCGCCGGTGCAGAAAGGCCAGGCGCTCGAACAGGTGCACATCCACCTCGTTCTTCAGGAGGGCGCCGTGCAGCGGCGGGATCAGCTTTGCCGGATCGCGGGTGCGCAGGGTCTCGGGCGAGATGTCCTCGACCAGCAACAGCTTGATCCAATCCAAGAGCTCGGAGGTCGAGGGTTTCTTCTTCAATCCCGGCGCCTGGCGGATGTCGAAAAAGATCGTCAGCGCCTCGTGCAGCAATTCGTGCTTCAAATCGGGAAAGTGTACGTCGACGATTCGCAGCATCGTCTCGTGGTCGGGAAAGCGGATGTAATGAAAAAAGCAGCGGCGCAAAAAAGCGTCCGGTAATTCCTTTTCATTGTTCGAGGTGATGATGACAATCGGGCGTTGGCGCGCCTGGATCGTCCGCCGCGTCTCGTAAACGTAAAACTCCATGCGGTCGAGTTCGAGCAAAAGGTCGTTGGGAAACTCGATATCCGCCTTGTCGATCTCGTCGATTAGCAGCACCGGAGCTTCATCGGCCTCGAACGCCTCCCACAGCTTGCCGGGCACGATGTAGTTGGCGATGTCGTGGACCCGCTCGTCGCCGAGTTGGCCGTCGCGCAGCCGCGACACCGCGTCGTATTCGTAAAGCCCTTGCTGCGCCTTGGTCGTCGATTTGATGTGCCAGGTAATCAGGTCCTTGCCGATGCCGCGGGCAATCTCGTGGGCGAGAATGGTCTTGCCGGTGCCGGGCTCGCCTTTGACCAGCAACGGGCGTTCGAGAGCGATCGCGGCATTGACCGCCACCTGCAGATCCGGCGTCGCCACATAACTTTCGGTGCCCTCGAAACGTCGCATGTTGTTTATGCCCCTTGTTATTCGCGCGATGACATAACCTGTGGCGGGGCATGACGCCAGTGTTGCCACGGTCAATCAACCGGGGCCGGCTAGTCGTGCGGCTCGAACCACAATTCGCAGCCATAGTCGATCGTGATCTCTTCGCCGGGTTCGATGTCGGTGATCGCGATCAGGTCGAGCGTATGCTGCGCAAAGTTACGGCCGACCCGAGCGCGCGGGCGGCTCGCATGGTTGCACAGGCTGACCAGGCCCAGACCCAGTGCGCCGCGCCCTGCGCCGTCGGGGTCGCCGTCCCAGTGAAAGTAATAGTTGTAGAGGATCGTGCGGTCCAAGAGGCAGCATTCCGTCGCCGGGACAATGATTACCGGCGCTGCCTCGACCACGGTTCCGGCCACGATGGGTTCGCGCGCGAACACGCCTCGCCCACGCTCAGGACAGGTGCAGACCTCTACCCGATGGTTTGGAATCGGCGAAAAGCGATCCGGCCTCGCCGCGGCCGACATTCTCCCGCCGTCCGCGGGGATCAGACGTGGTCGTGCGGCCGATCAGCGGTCCCGACGGGCGCGGCCGTGCTAGCCGCAGCAACAGGCGGCGAAACTTGTGCCGGCGCCGACGCGGCTTCGGGTTCGTCCTCCTCGCGCATGCCGGCCTTGAAGGCCTTAATGCCCTTGGCGAAGTCACCCATCACTCGCGGCAGCTTCCCGGCGCCAAACAGAATAAGGATAATGGCCAGGACCACCATCCAGTGCATCAAGCTGAACGAACCCATGATATCCATGACCCCGGAACTCTGACGAGACACCTCTCTATAGAGCGCGTCCGCCGAATTGCAAGTTAATGGCGGCGCATCCTCGCGCCGCTCCCCTTCCGAGGTCGTGCGAATTACCCGAAAATCAAGCCCGCTGGGCCATGGAGCGCCGCCGATGACCGACTTCCCGCCACTTTATTCCGCTGATTGGCGAAGATGCGCGCCTGCCGAAGCGGAGCTCGATGCCAACGCGCTTGCCGCCGCCGCTCGCCACGCCGCCGAACACGAGACGCCGTGGACGCGGGATCTGGCCGAGATGGTGCTGAGTGATTTCAGCGAGCGACCGCCTTGGAACGAGACGCTCGGGCCGGTGCGCCCACGCGGCGGACCGAACGGCCTGTTGCTGCGCGGCGGCGATATCGTTGCCGAATGGGGTGATACCACGCGGGCCGATATGACGTTCAGCGTCGCCAAGAGCTATCTCTCGATCCTCGCCGGCCTCGCTTGGGATCGCGGGCTGATCGCCGACCCGCACGACAAGGTCTCGCGCACCGTCGATGATGGCGGCTTCGACCCGCCGCATAACGATGCGATCACCTGGCACCAGCTGCTGCAGCAGACCTCGGAGTGGGAGGGCGAGCTGTGGGGCAAGCCGGATCTGATCGATCGCAATCGCTCGTCAGCGGGTCGGCCGAGTTCGGCGCCAAAGGGAAGTCACCGCGATCTCCAGCCGCCCGGAGGGCTCTGGGAATATAACGACGTCCGGGTCAACCGGCTCAGCCTCGCGCTGTTGCGGCTATGGCGCCGGCCATTAGCCGAAGTGTTCCGCGAGCTGGTCATGGATCCGATCGGCGCCTCGCCCGATTGGGAGTGGCACGGTTACCGCAATTCCTATGTCGAGATCGACGGGCGCCCAGTGCAATCGGTCTCGGGCGGCGGTCATTGGGGCGGCGGGGTCTTCATCAACGCGCGCGACCAGGCCCGGATCGGTCTGATGCTATTGCGCCGTGGCATGTGGGGGAGCCGCCGCATTCTCTCCAAAGCATGGATCGAGAGGATGCTCGACCCTTGCCCGCTCAATCCGCAATACGGTTATCTGTGGTGGCTCAACACCGGTCGCGGTCTTTATGCGAATGCCTCGGTCAGCAGCTATTACGCCCGCGGCGCCGGCGGCAACCTGACCTGGATCGATCCCGAGAACGATCTCGTCGCGGTGCTGCGCTGGACCGATCCGGCGGCGATGGACGGCTTCATGGAGATGGTTACGGCGGCGATCAGAGGAAAATCTCACTCTTGATGTGAGCTGGTTCACAGATCTTCACGGCCGATCGGGTGCATTTATAGGCCCGGAAACTGACCCTGGAGGCATCAATGCCACAGATTGCCGTCATCAACGAGTCGACCGACCCGAGCACCACCGATGACGTGGTTAAAAGCTATTTGCCCGCTTTCACCCAGCAGTGGAATCAGGATCTGCTGCCGGTTTGGGGCGTCGACACCGCAACATTCACCTTCGTGCCGCAGGGCCAGGCGCCGGCCTCCGGCACCTGGTGGGTGGTGTTCCTGGACGACAGCGACCAGGCCGGAGCGCTCGCCTACCATGATCTGACCGACGAGGGTTTGCCGATCTCCAAAGTTTTCGTGAAAACCATCAAAGCGGACAACAACGGGAGCGTTACTGTCGGCGCCGCTCACGAAATCTGCGAGATGGCAGTGGATCCGTGGCTGAACAGCGCCTACCAGGATCCGCAGGGCGTGTTTTGGGCCGGCGAGGTCTGTGACCCGGTCGAGGACGACCAGTATGGGTACGAGATTGGTGGCGTCCTCGTGACCGATTTCGTTACGCCAAACTGGTTCGCGCACCAGCATGCGCAGAGCAACATCGACCTCAAGGGCCACGCCAACGCCGCGTTCCAGGTCTTGACCGGTGGCTATGCGCAAAAGTTCGATCCACAGGCAGGATGGCAGCAGGTCACCGGATCCATGGCGCGGCGCAGCAAACGGGCCGTTGATGCGCCAGAGGGCTCGAGAAGAGACCGACGGGCTCGGCTATGGACGAGCCACCACCATGCTGGGGCGACCGGGCGCCCAGTCTACGGGATGTACAGCGTCTCGGCTGCGGCCCGGGCACATCTGCGCCGGCCACATCGGCGTTAGAGCCGGACCACGGCTCACTCAGGTAGTGAGACTGGATTGACGGGTGTGACGCGCGGCGGCCCGTCGGGCATGGGTTGATGGCGCGCCTCGTGGTTGAGCCGAGCGGATGACGGGATCTGAAGGGCAGGCTGTGCAAACCCTTTTCAGGCTGCCTGTGCAGGCAGCTCATGGTAGAGACCGTCGGCTAAGCCGGCAACACACGAAAAAGGGCGCCGCGCGTACCCTACTGGCGCACGAGTTTCTTTGTCATCATAAACCGGGTATGGCCGGGCGGATCGCAGTCGATGCGGCCGAGCACCTGCCAGCCCTGGCGTTCGTAAAAGCCGGGCGCCTGAAAGGAGAGAGTGCTGAGGATCGCCCGGCTGCATCCGCGCCGAGCGCCTTCTTCCTCCGCCGCCTTGATGATCCTGGTGCCGAGACCCTGCTTGCGCAGCCCCTCCGGCAGAAAGAAGCGATCGACGTAGAGCAGGCCAAACGACGTCCGTCCGAGCAGCCCACCCACAACCTCGCCGGTTTCGGGGTCGGAGACGAGGATCGCCAGAGGCCGCTGGTCACGGTAACCCGCTTTCTCGAAATTGTAGGCGCTAAGCCCGTCGCGGATTGCTGCTTCGGCCCGCTCGCCGGGCGCATCCGTCAGGATAAGGTCGGACTGACGGGAGCCCGCTTTTTGTGTTGTCACGTAATCTCTCCCAATTAGGCAGCCCGCAAACATAGCCATTGCTGGCGCAAAAGAGGATAGAGCCATGGTATGGTCGCCCGCGTCAGGAAGCTCCGCGGCTACCTCGGCGAATGATTGTAGTAATAGATTTCGCTCCGACTTCGAAATCAACCTTCCAATTTATCAAAATAACCAGCAAGTAAATCATGGCGCATATAGACACCCAAGTAAGTAATACGAGCATGACGGTGGGCCTCTGATGAACGTAAAGTAACGCCTTGCCGAAACCGAATTGAACTCGCAACAAACTGGCAGTGAAAATCAGTAGCAAAGTGCAAACACTGATCCAGGCAGTGGTAGCAAACGCTGAGGCTATAAATGTGGTAAAGGGAATTACCATCAATATCGTAGCGAAGCTTTCCGGACTCCCATCAGCCTTCAGGGAATTGTCTCCTTGACGTACCAAATCTATAGGTGGTAGACATGACGCGCATTGCGAACGCGACAACTGAGCCGGAAGCGCACGATGGAGACGAGATTACGCCGGAGATGATTGAGGCTGGAGCAGCCGTGCTGGAACGGCATTATCTCGGTGATGGCGTTTATGACTTGCGCCATCAGGTTATTGGCGAGATTTATCATTCGATGCATCGACTTTGGCGAATTGATCTAATTCCTTCATAAATCTATTGGCACCTCGAAGTCGCGCAATAGCGATATAAGCATCAAGTTTGCGTGCCGCCCCGATTACCTGCGCCGTCAAGCAATAACCAATCTGACGCGGAATATTTCCCAGCACGAGTGTTGCGGCGTCCAACAGAAGCTCAAAGGTAGACCAAGCCGAAGCGACTGCCCCCACCGCAGCGAAATGCAGTCTCCCACGCTCCTGATGGGCTTCGGAAAGTTTTGCGTTAAAAGCTTCGAATGTTTCTGTGAGAGTGCCTGCTGGTTCCTTCTCCTCTGCCATGCTATCCTCCCTGGGGATGAGCGATCGGACAGACCCCCACCAGCCGCGCCGCGACGAGTTGTTGCGTCGGCTGGCGAAAATGCCCCCTCAGACGCAGGCAGAGCTAAAGCAAGCCCTGGCCGCGAAGCGGAAGCTTATTCGCGCTAGCAGGAAGCGCGCCAGCAAGAGTGCGAGTGCCATATTTGTGGCCGCGTTTCTCGCGGCCGGGGCGGCGCATGCACAGTCTTGGGAATACAGAACTGGACCTTACGGCACGCCGCCGCCAGCGGCCTACGAGGCGAACCCCTACGCGCCGCCGCCAGTGCCGGGCATTAGCGAGCCGCCTTATTCGCCGGGTTGGGAGAACTCAACCTCCTCATATCAAGAGCCGCCGCCACAAATTTACGAGCCTGATGGCGGCGCTCGCTCAAACGATGGACATTGCCTCGCAATCGCGGCGGGGTGCTAGTTTTATGGTTCGGACCGGAGTATAAATGCGCGAGGCGACGGGCTAGGACTCGCGATCCCGCCCGTCTGTATATGCCAGCGACGGCCCTTCACCTCGGCTAAACGCGTGTATAGCCGAGTGAGGATGGTTTGTCACAGATCGCTTCAGACAGCACGATCCGGGAAATCTTAAATGCCCCAGCTTTAGCCATGGCCGGGATGCCGCCGCAGGGCCTCTCGGTAGGCGAATTCAAGCCGCGCGTCGCGGTTGATCCGGTAACCGTTTTCAGCACACCAATGCCAGAACTCTTTCGGATCAATATCGACCCGCTCAACGATGTCGCCTTGACCCTTGTGGTGGCGCTCCGACATTTCGGCGATCTCCGCAAACTTGATCCATTCGCGAGGGAGATTGTCGCGGTCTTCGAACATCATCCGGAAGGCGTCGTAATCTTCCTGCCGACACCACGGCACGCCAACGATTAACATGCGATCCGCTCCCTGGTTCGTGTGGCAACGCCCAGGATAGCGGAACGGCGGACGTGGGCGCTAAGCCCCGTCCGCCTTCTTTGATCGCCAGCGCAGGAAGTCTCGCGCCAGCTGCTTAGGCGTTCTGGGCTTGGTGAGGCTGTCGGTAGAGCAACCGCTTGCCCTTGACGCCGCGCAGCAGTGTGGCGGCGCGCTCCGCATCCTCGATCCCGAGCGCCGAACGGTTGTTGTATTTGAAGTCGGCCTCGGCGAGATAACGATGCAAATGAGCCTCGCTGATGTGGTGGAATTGGCCGAAGACGGCGCGCTTCAACAGAGCGAAAAACGATTCGACCGTGTTGGTATGATGGAATCCGCCGGTCCGCGCGTACTCGTCCGCCGAGTGGTTGACCGTACCGTGGCCAGCAAACTCGCGGCCTAGCCGCTCGTAAACCAAAGCCTCGTCGGTCATCAGGTAGGACTTGCGGCTGGCTTGCGTGACGATCTCCTCGCGCAACGTCTTCGAGTCGACATTGGCGACGTGCCGCGACCGTGCCTCGCCCTCACGCTCGACCAGCGTAAAGACCGCCATCTTCTTCGGGGGTGGCCCAAAAGCTTTGTTGCGTGCCCGTCCGCCGATGTAGCTCTCGTCCGCCTCGATCACCTTACCTTCGCCGCCGATCGGATCAGCCCCGCCCATATCGTTCGCGGCCTCGCGCAGCCGATGCATCATGAACCATGCCGCCTCGTAGCTCGTCCCAAGCATCCGGTGCAGCTGATGCGCCGACATGCTCTTCTTGCTCGACGCCATCAATTGCGTTGCAAGAAGCCATTTCGACAGCGGGATATGCGACCGCTCCATGACGGTGCCGACCGTGACCGAGAACGGCTTGCGGCAATCCTTGCACTTGTAGACGCCGGGCCGGGTGCTCTTGCCTTGGAGCTTGGTGATTCGGTCACCCATGACGCCGCAGCGCGGACAGACCGGACCTTGCGGCCACAGCACTTGCTCCAGGTAAACGCGTGCCGCCTCATCGTTATTGAAGATAGGATTGCGAAAGTCGACTTTCGCTCTCGCCATGACCACACCATTTCTGTATTCTCATCAAACATAGGGATTGCGGCGTGGTACGTCAAGGAGACAATTCCCAGCCTTCACGTCAGTAGCCTCAACGTTATACAAAAAATATGGAACAAATCTATAATGCAATTGCTCGTATATAAGCTGTACGCTAGAGTAAGCGATATCGAAATAACTATCTAGGTTGTACGCATCGAATCCGAATTGCTTCATGTTATACAGAGTAAGTTCGCTGGCGGTACCACTAACATAATCGGTGATAAATATCGCTGACTTGGAAATATCAATATTAGGTTCGTAAATTTGCGCACAGTAAAGAGCGGTGATGATGCCTATTGGGATCGTCAAAATCAATAATAACACTGTGGTTACGATATCAACAAGAAAAAACAGGCAAATTCGTTTAGACGAGATATTTGTAATCAGAAACTCCCGAATGATGGACCGTGTTTTGGACACATACAAAAACTCCACAAATAATGCAATAGCAATCCCGATCGCTGAAGTTATCCCCACTACGCCTGTTATCTCATGAAATCGTGCATAAAAATGGACGGCATTAAAATACAAAGCCAGCCATGGAGTAGTTAATACTGCTATTGTCAAGAATACAATAAATGCTAAAGCGCTAAACAGAACGCTAACGCAGAATGAACGTATCGAGAATATACGCCGTCCGAACAGGCGGTCGGACAACGTGGCAGAAAGTGAGAATGACTCTATTGCCAAGTGTTTCTTATTACTCAAACTAAGAAAAGATTCTATGTTGTGTATTGACTCTTTTGATGAAGCCACGACGAAGCCATATATCAACGAAATCAGAAAAAGTATGAGTGTCAGAAGTCGATCACGTGTCATGGTCGTCTATTGGAGATTTGTGAAGGTTAGTTGACGAATGTGTTGCGTACCCTGGCTGAACGTATCACATAAACAATGGATATCAGGGGAAAAATTACAATAGCTAATATCCGTGTATTCATGTAATAAAAAGATAGTACCAACATAGTCAGTTCCTTGGGGGGAGCGACGTTAGCAAAAAAATAGGCAGAAATGAAATCAAATAGGGGAATTAGTACTGTCCAAATATTAACAATTACGCTAATCAACAGGAAACGATGTGACTTGGTTGCCATGAGATATAACATAATAGCATTACCCAAGATGGAGATGAAATTGAGTGAGGACTCTGCGTAGAGGATGATATAAGGATGGGTGCGGAATAAGTGGGAGCTTTTGGCTAGGTATGATAAACTTTGGATGATTGTAACAAGAAATCTATAGTAAAAATAGAATGCCAATAATAACAGCCACCCGCCGAACCCGTAAAGTGAGCCACGAGCACGTTGTCGGGCTAGATGGTCAATCCATATGAATAATATAGCAATTGGTACGATCAGAAAGAAAAATATTAGTGGGAGTTGCGTATATCGCGGAAGGCTTGAAAAAGTCGTATGCAGAACCGCCGACGGCATATCGGGTCAGCCGGTCTCCATCGGCAATGAGGGGTCGGTCGCCCACTCGCTCATCGAGGCGTCGTATAACCTCACATTCGGATGGCCGAGCATGACGAGGGCCAACGCATCGGCGCTGGCGGCGATGCCGCCGCCGCAATAGGTGATGACCTGGCTGTCGAAGGCGCCGACCGACTCGAACCGCCGACGCAGCTCGTCTGCCGGCAGGAATTCGTTAGTCGCCGGGTCGAGCAAATGTGACGCGGGCAGATTGACGCTGCCCTTGATACGGCCCGGCCTTCCGTAGCTGTTGCCGCCGGAGCCGGCGTGCTGCTCGGGCGCCAGCGCGTTCAGCGTGCAAACGCTGCTGTCGCCGATGGCGCGCAGGACCTCATCCTTGCCGACCATCAGCGGGCGTAGCTCTCGGACGACGAAATGACCGGGCGGACGCGGTTTCGCCGGGCCGGTCTCGACCGCGCGACCCTCGCGAACCCATTTCTGCCAGCCGCCGTTGAGCAATGCCGCGTTGTCGAAGCCAAAGACACGCAACAACCACCATACGCGCGTCGCCCACCACGGATTGGCGGTGCTGTAGAGCACGACCCGCGTACCGTCACTGACACCAAAGCGGCTCATCGCCGCGGCGAAGACCTCAGCCGAGGGCAGCATGAAGCGCAACCGCTGGCTGCTGTCGGAAAGATCGGCTTGAAGGTCGATGAACTGCGCGCCGGGAATATGACCCTTTTCGAAATCGGCGCGGGCCGGCACCGCCTGGTAGGTCGTCTTCGGGTCGGGTATCAGATTGGTCGTGCAGTCGAAGACGCGCAGATTGGGATCGCTCAACTGGCGACCGAGCGTTTCAGTATCGATCAGAAATTCAGGATGGATAAAACCGGGATCGGCCATAATGACCTCCTCAGCGCTGTGTCGGCAGGGGAGCGGCAATCGCCGGACGCTGGCGGTGAAAGTCGGTCGCCTGCTCAAAGGCGTGACCGACGCGCATGACGCCGGCTTCGTCGAACGGCTTGCCGGCAATCTGAAAGGCGAGCGGCAACCCGTCCTCGAAGCCGATCGGCACCGAGAGTGCGGGGCTGCCGGTCAGATTGTAGGGTCCGGTATAGGACGCCCGCTCAAAGGTCGAATAGGTCGGGACCGCGTCGATCCGCGGCGCCGGGCCGGTGGCGCTGGCCGAGACGGCAACATCAACTCCATCCAGCGCGCGGGCAAATTCGACGCACAGCTCGCGGCGCTGGCGTACCGCCTCGACATAGTCTGCCGCGCTCAGAAACGCGCCGAGCGCCGATCCGCGCGAACATGTGATGACCGAAATCCTGCGGCCGCTCCTGAAAATCCTTTTCGTGCAGCGCATAAGCCTCGGCCAGCATGATCAGCCGGTTGGCATCGACATAGTCGATCAGCGGCGACAATTGCAGATCGACGAGGCGTGCGCCGAGGCTCTCCAAGGTGCGGCAGGCGGCGTCGAACGCGGCGGTGTAGGCCACGCTCGGCGCGCTGTCGGGCCCGAAATCGGCGATCGCGTCATGCTCGTGGAAATGGCGGATGACCCCGATCCTCGCCCCGTCGAGGCGCGCCGTAAGCGCCGCCCGGTAGTCCGGGACCGGAATATCGGCCGAAGCCGGGTCCTGCGGATCGTAGCCGGCCAGGGCCTGCATCATGATCGCGCAATCCTCGACGGTGCGGGTCAAGGGCCCGCAATGATCGAGCGTGTAGGACAGCGGAAAGACGCCGCGCCGGCTGACCCTTCCGTAGGTCGGCTTCAGCCCGACAATGCCATTGAAGGCGGCGGGCCCGCGGATCGAGCCGCCTGTATCCGAGCCCATCGCCGCGGCGCAAAGGCCGGCCGCGACGGCGACAGCGGAGCCGCTCGACGACCCCGCCGGGTAATGCGCCGTGTTCCATGGGTTGCGCGCCGGCTCGAAGGGCAAGCTGAAATCGGGGCCGCCGATCGCGAATTCATGCGTCTCTTGCTTGCCGAGCAGGACCGCGCCGGCATCGCGCAGCCGCACCCAGGTTTCGGCGTCCTCGTCGGGCACATGGCCGAGGTAGCGCCGCGAACCCGCCGTCGTACGGATCCCGCGCGTTTTGTAGATGTCTTTGAGGCCGATCGGGATGCCGTGCAGCGGACCGCGAGACCTGCCCGCGGCAAGATCGCGCGCGGCGGCGAGGGCTTGGTCGCGCAGTACCAGCACATAGCTGTGCAATTCGCCGTCGAGTGCCGCGATGCGGTCGAGATAGGCCTCGGTCAGCGCGACGGGGGAAAGGCTGCCGTCGGCGATAACGCGGCTCGCCTCGGCGATAGTCAGTTGGGTCGGATCCATCGGCGCCGCTCACGCTCTCGGGTGGACGAAGATGTGGGCGGGCTCGGCCGCCCGATCGCGCGGCCGCCGCACCGAGCGTTGCATGCGCTCGACTTGGCGATAGGCCTGGCGCAATTCCTCGAACTGATCCGGGGTGAGTTTCAGTCCCGCGCGCTCGACCAAAACCCCGAAGCGCTCGGCTGAAATCGTCTGCTCGGCCATGACGGTCCTCTACTCCGCCGCTTGCGCAGTCGGCAGCGCGTGGAAATTCTTCGGCAGACCGGCTTTGGCGATGGCGCCGTATTGGACGACGTTGGGCAATGCGCCATGCACCAGCTGGCGCACCTCGACCAGCCGGTCGAGATCGACCCCGGTCTCGAAGCCCATCGCCTCGAGCATGAACACCAAATCTTCGATGACGATGTTGCCGGTCGCGCCCGGCGCATAGGGGCAGCCGCCAAGCCCTCCCAGCGAGGCGTCGAAGGCGCGCGCGCCGGCGTTGAGCGCCGCCAGCACATTGGCGAGACCGAGCCCGCGCGTGTCGTGGAAATGGCCGCCGACCGATAGTGGGGCGACATCGGCCATGACCCGGCGGAAAACACGTTCGACTGCCGCCGGCTGGCCGTAGCCGACCGTATCGGCGAGCATGATCGCATCCGCCCCGGCCTCGGCGACCTCGACCGCGATACGGCGCACCCGGTCCTCGTCGACCGCCCCCTCGATCGTGCAGCCAAAAGCGGTGGCGAGCCCGCAGGTCAGGCGCGGGCGCTTGCCCTCGGCGGCCGTGTGGCACAGCGCCACCACGCGTCGGAAATCCTCGACAAATTCCTCGGTGCCGCGGCGGACATTGGCGCGGTTGTGCCCCTCGCTGACCGACAGCACGAAATTCATTTCGTGCACGCCGAGCGCCAGGCCGCGCTCGGCACCCTTGAGGTTCGGGATCAGCGCCGACACGGTGAGCCCCGGCAAGGACAGTGCATGGCGCACCACCGCCTCGGCGTCAGCGAGCTGCGGCAGCAATTTGGGCGGGACGAACGAGCTGACCTCGATTTCGCGCACGCCCGCGGCATGCTCGGCGTCAATCCAGGCGATCTTCTGCTCGGTCGGCATGATTTCGGCGAGGCTCTGCAGCCCGTCGCGCAAGCCCACTTCGCGGACATAGGCATGTTCGCGCATTCTCTCCTCCCGATAATGCTCGCGGCGAAGCTAGTCCCGGTGCGCCATTCGGGCAACGGTCTCAGACGACGTGCTCCGGGGTCAGCGCGCAAATCTCGTCGGTGTCGGCGAGCTCGATCTGGAGCGTCGCATGGGCGATGCCGAAGCGGTCGTGAAGCTCGTGCGTCATCGCGTTGAGCGCTGCGTCGCCGGGATGGCCGCCCGGCATCACCAGATGGCAGGTCAGCGCCGTCTCGGTCGTGCTCATCCCCCAAATGTGCAGATCGTGCAATGCGGTCACCCCCGGCAACGTCGCGAGGCATGCGCGCACGGCATCGGCGTCAAGCCCTTCCGGCACCGCGTCGAGGGCGAGGCCGATGGCGCTTTTCAACAATCCCCAGCTGCCGATGACAATGACCGCGGAGACGACGAGGCTGCCCGCGGGATCGAGCCACAGCCAACCGGTCAACCCGATCACGATCCCGGCCGCGACGACGCCGGCGGTGACCAGCGTATCGGCGGCCATGTGGACAAAGGCGCTCTTGACGTTGAGGTCGCGTGCTCGGCCCGAAGCGAACAGCAGCGCCGTCCCGCCGTTGACCACGATCCCGACCGCGGCGACCCAGACCATGATCCCACTTGCGACCGGAACCGGATCGGCAAAGCGCAACACCGCCTCCCAGGCGATGCCGCCAGTGACCACCAGCAAAATGACGGCGTTGGCGAGTGCGGCGAGGATCGAGCTCGAGCGCAGCCCATAGGTGAACCGGCCGCTCGGCTGGCGCTGGCTCAGCATCGCCGCACCCCAGGCCAAGGCAAGGCCGAGCACGTCGCCGAGGTTGTGCCCGGCATCGGCGAGCAACGCCAATGACCCGGAAACGACCCCGGCCGCCGCCTCGATCAGCACGTAGGCGATGTTGAGGGCGATCCCGATAGCGAAAGCCCGCCCGTAATCCGGCCGGCCATGCCCGTGCGAGGAATGCCCGTGGGAGGAGTGATCGTGCTGCATGCGGGGCAACTCGTCCAATACCCGCTAACAGTATAATCGAAAATTACCGCTCGACGAAAAGTTGGAAGCGCTCGGGCGGGAACGCCGAATTGGGTAGCGCCTGGGATCGAGATTCCGCACCGGATGGGTAGGGGACTTTCTTCTCCAGTCTCCGCGTGGTTACGTGATCCATCCCAGAGTGGGAGCGCTGAACGGCATTAATCGCTGATCCACCATACTACGAACGAAAAAACGGCTCCTCCTATTCCGATGCCGACATCGATGAGGTTTGAGGTCGACGTTGCGCCCGACCAGCGAAACCAAAGTGTTCCGATGAGTAGCAAGACGATAGATTGAACACCGACCCCAACAACTATCACCCAATGACGTCGCACGCCCGCAACCCGACCGGTTACCTTCGTCACTATGATCGTAGCCAACGGCGCCGCTATAAGGGCAAATAGCTTTGTGAGGAACTCGACCCACGCTTTCTGGCTTTCAGTCGCTGGCAGCCAATAGCGCAGCTCTAGTCGGTCACTCGTGCCATGCCGGGTCGCAGGATAAAAGCCCACGCGGTCCTTGTAGAAGATGTCGGGCGGATCTGATGTCTTACCCGGCCTGACTTCTAATGGCCTCGCGTCCTGAGGCAGAAGCACCGCGACAGCATCTACGGGTAGGCTCGCCGTTCTAGCAAACGCCCATACAGGAACCTTCGACGGGTTTCTCGGGCGGGTATCTGTAAATAAACGTCCGAGCCTGCCCATCCTCGGCAAAGACAATGGGAGAGGCGGAAGTAGCCAAGTCGCCGCCACCGCTTCGGCGTATATCGGGTGTCAACTCGATTGAATAGTACGCTAGCCCCGTCCCGGGAAGGACGAGTGAAATCAAGGTGGACCCATTATAGGACCCCCACGCTGAAAGGATTTGCTCATTGCCTCCGGCTTTTGTCGACGGAAATGGAAGAACTATCCGGGCATTCGCGGGAGGGTGTGAACCACCGTCCCTTATCAGAATCCCCATGGAAATATTCGATTCGTCACTCAGATCAATCCCAACAACCACACGCATCTGATCACTCTCAAATGGTTCTGGAGCGAATCTGGCCAGACAAGGGCTTGCACAGCTCAGCAAAATGCTAAGCATAGTTAGAATGGCCGCGCAAGTCTCTGACCAAATACTGCCTCAAAAACGAACCCAACGGTGCGCAGCATTACGGAATAGATGGCAAACTGCATTGCTAGAATAAGATATCGATGCGCATGATAGTCGTCGCCCTCAGACGTTGACCAAAGTAGCGGCATCAGCGCGCTCCCGAGAAAGCGAGCGAGAAAATACCACGAATAAATAACGGCCAACGCCGCTAACAAAGCTGGAATGACTAATACTAAGGAAATGGCTAAAATATAACGACCAGAGATACTTTGCGATGATAATGTTAAGGTTAGTGTTGTGTCGAGACCGAATATAATAGACCAGATCCAGACGCGGAGATATTTGCGAAGGAGGTAGTCCAGACCATTTTCTGTCACCCTCCGGCCGACTTCCTCCCTCGGATCCTCCGTCATGGTTTTGTCTCCGTTCGCGGCTCGCCGTCGATCACCCGTAAAGTAGGTGGCCCACGTCGCGAACCAATCGTAACGTAGTAGTCGCAATTTGAATCAGGCTAAAATGTCGTTAGCCTGCTTTGGGTCGGGAACCGAAATTCACTAAGTCACCGCTGCCGATTGCGGGGCTTGACAGCGGCCGGCCGGCGCGCGGAGATGCGGCGAGGAGGAACCCGCCATGCTCGACGCCTATATCTATAATGCCTTGCGCACACCCTTTGGCCGCCATGCCGGCGCGCTCGCCCGAATGCGGCCCGACGACATGCTGGCCTCGGTGATCTCGGCGGTCGTCGAGCAGAGCCCGTTCGACCCGGCCAAGATCGAGGATGTCGTCGTCGGCTGCGCCAATCAGGCCGGCGAGGATAGCCGCTGCGTCGGGCGTCACGCGGGGTTGCTCGCCGGGTTGCCGATCGAGGTCGCAGGTTCGGTCTTGCAGCGCAATTGCGGCAGCGGGCTCAATGCCATCGTCATGGCGGCCCAGGCGATTACCTGCGGCGAGGGTGAGGCTTTTATCGCCGGCGGCGTCGAGAGCATGAGCCGCGCGCCTTATGTGATGAACAAGGCGGAGAGCGCCTTCGGCCGCGACGGCCGGGTCTTCGAACTCGACGATCGGCGCGCGCTTTCCGAACCCGAAGATCGAGCGCGAGTTCGGCGCCGACACGATGCCCGAAACAGCCGACAATTTGGCGCGCGACTATCAGATCACCCGCGAGGCCTGCGATGTGTTCGCCGCGGGGTCGCAGCGCAAATACGCCGCCGGCAAGGCTGACGGCTTCTTCGAGGGCGAGATCGTTGCCGTCGAGGTGCCGGGAGGCCGGGCGGGACCGGTCAAGGTCGACGACGACGAGCATCCGCGCCCGCAAACCGATCTCGCCGCACTCGCCCGGTTGCGGCCGTTGCAGGAGGGTGGGGTGACGACCGCCGGCAATGCCTCGGGCATCAATGACGGTGCGGTGGCGATGATCGTCGCCAGCCGCAAGGCCGGCGACGCGGCCGGGGCCGAGCCGCTCGCCCGGGTCGTTGCCAGCGGCGTCGCCGGGGTCCCGCCCCGGATCATGGGCATCGGCCCGGTCGAAGCTTCGAAAAAGGCGCTTGCCCGCGCCGGGCTCAGCCTCTCCGACATCGACGTGATCGAGATCAACGAGGCCTTCGCCGCCCAGGTGCTGGCCTGCCTGCGCGGGCTCGACCTGCCGTTTGACGACAGCCGGGTCAACCAGAATGGCGGCGCGATAGCGGTCGGCCATCCGCTCGGCGCATCGGGCCCGCGCATCGCGCTGACCGCCGCACGCCAATTGCAGCGCACCGGCGGCCGCTATGCCCTGGTGACGATGTGCGTCGGCGTCGGCCAAGGCATCGCCGCGGTGCTCGAACGGGTCTGACGCGGCCCTGCCCGCAGCGGCCCCAATGCAGCGGATCGTCGTCCTGGGGGCTGGCTTTGCTGGCCTGTGGGCCGCGATCGGCGCCGCTCGCAAGCTCGATGAGCTCGGCATCGCCCCTGACCGGGTCGAGATCACGCTCGTTGACCGCAGCGCATGGCATTCGATCCGGGTGCGCAACTACGAGGCCGACCTCGACGCGACAAGGGTTCCACTCGATGAGGTTCTGAGCCCGATCGGCGTCAAGCGCATTGAGGCCGAGGTAACCGGCATCGACTTCGCCGACCGGCAGGTCGCATGTTCGGGACCGAACGCACTAAGTCCCTTGCCCTATGACCGCTTGGTCTTCGCCCTCGGCAGCAGGCTCGCCCGCCCCCCGATCCCGGGCCTCAACTCTCACGCCTTCGATGTCGACACCTACGACGCCGGCTGCCGACTCAACGCCCATATCGCGGCGTTGCCGGCGCGCGCGCCATCTCCGGGGCAGTGGACCGCGCTGATCGTCGGCGGCGGCCTGACCGGCATCGAGGTCGCGAGCGAGATGCCGGGGAAATTGCGCGCGGCCCTCGGGCGTGCGCCGGGCACGCCGCATGTGATCATTGCAGATCGTCAACCGTGGATCGGCTCCGATATGGGCGAGGAGGCGCGCGCCATAATCGACGAGGCGCTCGCGGCGCTCGGCATCGAGACCCGACCCGGCGTCTCTGTCGCCGCAATCGACGAAGCCGGCGCCATCTTGACCTCGGGCGAGCGCATCGCCGCCGCGACAATCGTCTGGTGCGCCGGCATGCAGGCGCATCCGCTGACCAGACTCTTCCCGGTGGAGCGCGATCGGTTCGGCCGGGTTCCGGTCGATCCCTTTCTCAAGGTCAAGGGTATGCCGGCCGAATTTGCGACTGGCGACGCCGCCTGGTTTGCGATCGACGGCAGCCATTCCTGCGTGATGTCGTGCCAGCACGGTCGGCCGATGGGCCGCTTCGCCGGGCACAATGTCGTCTGCGACTTGCTGGGCCTGCCGATGCTGCCGCTCAACATCGACTGGTACACCACGATCCTCGACCTCGGGCCTTGGGGAGCGGTCTGCACCGAGGGCTGGGATCGCCGCGTCGCGACCACAGGGGCTGCCGCCAAACGTACCAAAGAGACCATCAACCGTGAGCGCATCTATCCTCCGCGCTCCGGTGACCGCCGAGAGATTTTCGACGCGGCCGCTCCGATCGTCCAGGCGCCGCCGGCCTTCTTTTCGCTGAGGCTGACCGATGCCTGAGATCGGACTATTCGAGGCGATCTATTCGGCGCGCTCGTTGCGCCGCCTTAAGCCCGACCCGGTTCCCGAGGCGCTGATCACCAAAATCCTCGATGCAGCGATCCGCGCGCCGTCTGCCGGCAACGCGCAAAACTGGGCCTTTGTGGTGGTTCGCGATCCCGAGCAGCGGCGCAAACTCGGCGCCATTTACCGCAAGGCTTCCGACATCGCCGCAGCCATGTATGCGGCGCGCGGCCGGCCGGCCCACCTGACTGAGCAGCAATTCGCTCGGATGCTGGGAGCCGGCGGGCATCTATGGGAGCACATCGGCGAGGCTCCGGTGCTCCTTGTCCCGTGCCAGCATGTCCCGGTGGTGCCGCCGCGGGAGGCGCTGCCGCCCGACATTGCCGCCGGCTACGCAAACGAACTCGCTTATGCCGACCGCATTCGCGGCGCCAGCATCTACCCTGCGGTGCAGAACATCCTGCTGGCCTGCCGCGCCCTCGGTTTCGGCACCGTGATCACCACCAACCACATCCGCTGCGAGGGCGAGGTCAAAACCTTGCTCGGCATCCCCGACGACGTCGCGACCTTTGCGCTGATGCCGATCGGCTGGCCGCTCGACAAGTTCGGCCCGCTGACCCGCCGCCCGCCGGCGGAAGTCAGCCACGCCGACCGCTGGGGAACCCCCTGGCCCGGCTGAGATTTATCGGCCGCCCCGGTCTCACTATTGCCGGGTGTATTTCACCACACGGCGTACCCGGCCCCATTCGCCCGGCTGCACGACGTAAAGATCCTTGTGCGAGTCGCACCAGATCCCGTGGCAGGAGCGGTTGACCGGACCGTCGCCCCAGCGCGCCAGCCTCTCGCCGTCGAGAGTGAGGATGCTGATCATGCCGCCATTGTGCTCGGGGATGTAAACGGTGTCTTCGTCATCGACATAGAAGAACGCCGGGCCGATCAGCTCGGTCGGCCACACGGTCAGCAGCTTGCCGTTCTGGTCGAAGACCTGCACCCGATCGTTTTCGCGGTCGGCCACCAGCAGACGTCCCCGCCGGTCGATCCATACCCCGTGCGGCAGGTTGAACTGCCCCGGCGCAGTCCCCGGCTCGCCCCAGGAGAAGAGGTATTTGCCGTCCGCCGAGAATTTGTGGACGCGGGCGTTGCCATAGCCGTCGCTCATGAACATCTCGCCGCTGGGCGCAAAGGCGATGTCAGTCGGCAGATTGAACGGGCCGCCGCCATGCGTCACCTGCTTATAAGCGGCCGAACTGAACTGGTCCGGCGGAACACCGGTGTCGGAGCGCTCGCCTTTGACCCCGATGGTCTGCAACAGCTTGCCATCGGTGGTGAATTTCATGAACTGGCCGTGGTACTCGTCGGTGAGCCAGACAAAATCGTTCTCGTCGATCCGGATCGCATGGGGAAACGAAAACAATCCTGCGCCCCATGACGACAGGAAGTTGCCATCCCGGTCGAAGATCACCACCGGATGTTCGGCGTTTCGGTTGAAGCAATAGACCCGGTCCTTAGAATCAACTGAAACCGCGCACGCCCTGACCTCTACATTGGCCGGAGGCTTCATCCAGTTCTCATTGACATTGTAGGTGTATTTGCCAGTGCCGACGACGGGATCCATCATTTCCCCCTTTCCATTTTCTGTGATCGTGGAGGACTGCATCGGGACGACTATAGCAGGGACCGCGCCCGAGAGGTTCGATAAACGCTGTGCCGGCGATCTGCTCGCCCCGGCACCTTGATTCTGGTAGATTGGCGCGTCATGCACCGCGGGGACGGAGTACGTTGGATTGCGGAGACAGCGAATTCGCGCCAATCTCCGCTTCGACGGCAATGAGTGGAACTTAGACACTTTCTTGTAGAGGCGGCTTCGACAAAAGGATGACGATCATGGCCGATGACCAGATGATGTCGCAGATGTCCAGAAAAGCCGGGTTCATCGCAGCACTCGATCAGAGCGGCGGCTCGACGCCTGGGGCGCTGCGCCTCTATGGCATTCCCGACAGCGCCTACACCGACGACCAGCAGAAGATGTTTCGACTGATCCACGAGTTCAGGGTGCGAATGATGACCGCGCCCGCCTTTACCGGCGACAAGGTCATCGGCACGATCCTGTTCGAAGGGACGATGGACGGCGAGGTGCGCGGCAAGCCGACGCCTTCGTATCTGTGGGAAGACCGGGGCGTTGTGCCGATTGTCAAGGTCGACCGCGGGCTCGAATCCGAAAAGGACGGCGTCCAGCTGATGCGGCCGATGCCGCAGCTTGATCAGCTGTGCGAGCGCGCGGTCAAGCTCGGCGTCTACGGCACCAAGATGCGCTCGGTGATCAACCTCGCCAACAAGGACGGGATTGCCGCGATCGCCGCACAGCAGTTCGAGTTTGGCGACCAGATTGCCCGACACGGGCTGATGCCGATCCTGGAACCTGAGGTGTCGATCAAGAGCCCCGATAAAAAGGGCGCCGAGGCGATCCTTTGCGATGAGCTCAAAAAACGCACCGACGCACTGCCGGCGGGCCGGCAGGTCATGTTCAAGCTGACGCTGCCCGATGTTCCGGATCTTTATAAGCCGCTGGTCGACCACCCGCGCTGCGCCCGGGTCGTGGCTCTCTCTGGCGGCTACACGAGGGCCGACGCGTGCCAAAAGCTCGCCGCCAATCACGGAATGATCGCAAGCTTCTCCCGCGCCCTCGCCCAGGATCTGAGGGTGTCGATGAGCGACGCCGAATTCGAGGCCGCCCTAGCGCAATCGATCGACGAGATCTACAGCGCCTCGACCGCCAAGGCCTGAGATCTACCAGGGCAAGGAGCCGACCGATTTGGTGTACGGGCTTCGGGGATCAGGGCAACCGACGCAGCACTTGATCCCCGCTTTCGCGGGGACGACGGGGAGTAGGGAAACAAGAATGGCGTTAGCACGCAGCGGATCGGCTGAAGACCGGGCGACGACGCGGCTATATTTGATTACGCCGCCGGCGCTCAATCCCGACCGTTTTGCGAAGGACCTCGAAGAGGCGCTCTCGGGCGGCGACGTCGCCTGTCTGCAATTGCGGCTCAAGGATGTCGACGACGCCGTGGTGCGCCGGGCGACCGCGATACTCCAGCCGATCGCGCAGGCGCACGATGTTGCCCTCATCATGAACGACCGCCCCGACCTCGCCGCGGAGCTCGACTGCGACGGCGTCCATGTCGGCGAGGAGGATATGCCTTATGCCGAGGCGCGCCGGCTGCTGGGCGCCGACCGGATCGTCGGGGTGACCTGCGGCGATAGCCGGGACCGCGCCATTACCGCCGCCGAAGCCGGCGCCGATTATGTCGCATTTGGCGCGTTTTTTCCGAGCCCGACAAAGGGGGGACGAAATATCGCGCCGATCCCGAGGTGCTGCGCGACTGGAGCGAAACGACGGTCGTGCCGTGCTGCGCGATCGGCGGCATTAGCCAGGAGAATTGCGGTCCGCTGGTGGAAGCCGGCGCCGATTTTCTCGCCGTGATCTCGTCGATCTGGTCTTACCCGAAGGGCCCCCGCGCCGCCGTCGCCACCTTCAACGAAGTGTTCGCGAGGTACGGGAGGGCCTTTAGCCGGTAGAGAAGCCCCGCAGCGGCTTTTGGAGCGAAAGTGCTGATCGCCCTGCTGGCCTTTGGATGCGCAGCGGGGGGACAATCGCCTGCAAGTGAGCCTATTTCATTCAACCGGCGCCCACAGCACGTCTTCGATGTCGTTGGCGGCGGTGGCGAGCATGACCAGGCGGTCGAAGCCGAGCGCGATGCCGGCGCGATGGCGGCAGACCGTATTCGAGGGCGGCGAGGAAATCCTCGTCGATCGGGTAGGTTTCGCCGTAGAGCGCCTGTTTCTTGGCTTGGTCGGCGAGGAAGCGGGCGCGCTGCTCGGCCGGGTCGGTCAATTCGCCAAAGGCGTTGGCGAGTTCGAGACCGCAGACATAAAGCTCGAAGCGCTCGGCGAGGCGGGGATCGGCGGGGTTGCGGCGCGACAACGCCGCCATCGACAGCCGGGAAATCGTAGAGCACCGTCGGCGCGCCGATGCCGAGATGGGGCTCGATCCGGTCGAGGAAGATGCGGAAATAGAGCGCCTCCCAATCGTCGCCCGGATGCGGCTCGATGCCGATCCGACGCGCCTCCGCGGCCAGCAACGCGCAAATCGGGGATCGAGCGGGTCGGGTGCGGTCGCCAGGATGTCGATCCGGCAATGGCTGCGAAATGCCTCGGCGACGCTGATCTCGTGCCACGGCTGCTGGGCGTCGGCGCTGCGGTCCCGCCAGCCGAAGCACTCGGCCGCCAGCTGCCGCCTGGCAGCGCGCACAGCAGGCCGATGCAATCGGGGATCAAGCTCACGCCATGAAGCGCCGGCGCGGTACCATTCGAGCATCGAGAATTCGGGATGATGGGTGGCGCTGCGCTCGCCGTCGCGAAACACATGGGCGAGCTGCCAGATCCGCGGCATCCCGGCGACCAGCAGTTTTTTCATCGCGAATTCCGGGCGAGGTGTGCAGATAGCGGCGCAATGGCCGGCCGTCGCGCGGATCGTGCAATTCGGTGGCAAAGGCCTTCAGATGCGGTTCGAGGCCGGGGCTCACCTGCAGCGCCGGGGTGTCGACCTCGACAAACCCTCTCGCCGCGAAAAACGCGCGCACCGCCGCCAGCATGCGGCCGCGCTTTTCCAGCCGCTCGCGGCGCAATGCAAAGCGCTCCGGCCGCCACCATTGCTCCATCACTTCGCCGCTCCGTCTTGCCGTAGGCTCAGCCCGTGCTAATGTCTGGGCGACAATCGCGCCCGATCAGCGCCCTTCCAGGACTCATTGTCATGAAGATCAACGCCATCGACATCAAGCCGGGCAACGTCCTCGAATACCAGGGCAAATTGTGGATCGTGCTGAAGCGCGAGCTGGTCCAGCCGGGCAAGGGCGGCGCCTTTGCCCAGGTCGAGATGCGCGATCTGCGCGGCGGAACCAAGCTCAACGACCGCTTCCGCACCCAGGAGACGGTCGAGCGCGTCCGCCTCGACGAAAAGGAGATGCAGTTTCTGTTCATGGAGGGCGGCGCAGGCAACCTTCATGGACAACGACAGCTTCGAGCAGATCTCGATCCCGACCGAGATGATCGGCGAGCCGGCCGATTTTCTGCGCGACGGCATGGTGTGCACGGTGATGCTGCACGAAGGCACGCCGCTCTCGGTCGAACTGCCGCCGAGCGTGATGATGGAGGTGGTCGAGGCCGATCCGGTCGTGCGCGGCCAGACCGCGTCCTCCTCCTACAAGCCGGGCAAGCTCGAAAACGGCCGCCGGGTGATGATCCCGCCCTATATCGAGGCCGGCACCCGCATCGTCGTCAGCACCGCCGACGGCAGCTATATGGAACGGGCGAAGGACTGAGCGCGTCAGGCAGCGGTCGATGGTGATGCGCTCGCCGGTCCTGAACGTCATGGCGAATGCCGCGTTGAAGGCGGCGCGCGGCCTGTTGCGCGATTTCGGCGAGGTCGAGCAGCTCCAGGTCTCGGTCAAGGGCCCGGGCGATTTCGTCTCGACCGCCGACCTCAAGGCCGAGCGCACGCTCAAGAACGAGCTGACCCGCGCCCGCCCCGGCTATTCGCTGCTGTTCGAGGAGGGCGGCGCCGAGACGGGATCGGATCCCGCGCCACCGCTGGATCGTCGATCCGCTCGACGGCACGACCAATTTTCTGCACGGCATCCCGCATTTTGCGATCTCGATCGCGCTCGAGCGCGACGGCGAGATCGTCGCCGGTCTCGTCTACGACCCGGTCCGCGATGAGATGTACTCGGCCGAAAAGGGCCTCGGCGCCTACGTCAACGATCGCCGGCTCCGGGTGTCGGCGCGGCGGCGGCTCGCCGAGGCGGTGATCGGCACCGGCATGCCGTTCGGCGATCGTGGCGATCGGCCGGTCTATCTCGCAAGCCTGGCCGCGGTCATGGCCGCGACCAGCGGGGTGCGCCGCATCGGCGCGGCGGCGCTCGATCTCGCCTATGTCGCCGCCGGCCGGTTTGAGGGGTTCTGGGAATTCGGGCTCGCGCCGTGGGACATCGCCGCCGGGCTGCTGCTGGTGCGCGAGGCGGGCGGCTATGTCAGCGATCTGTCCGGCGGCCACGCGATGATGACGAGCGGCGACGTGCTGGCCGCCAACGATCACCTGCATCTGCCGCTGGCGGCGCTGATCCGCGAGGCGATGCGCGACCGCCCGGGCGGCGGCCGAATAACAACGCGCTCCGCGGAACCTCGCTGCCCGAGACCGGGCTCATCCGACTAAGAGTGCGGCACCAATTCTATGGTAGTCTCCGCGGGAGACCGGGTTTGGGGGTGGCGGTGGAAATGTGCATCGTGCTCGAGCCGGCTTGCCGCGCCTTCGGACCCGGTGAGAGCTTCGCGATGACCAGCCGATCGGGTCTCCCGTTCATGAACCGCTCGCGCCGCTTCCTGGTGCGGATGGCGGTGTTTCTGGTGCTGGTGGCGGCGCTGGCGGTCGGCGCTCGGGCGCTCGCTGGCGGTCGCCTTCATGGGCAATCCCGGGGTCAACGGCGTCATCCTCGGCATCCTCGTTGCCGGCATCGCCTATATTTTTCGTCAGGTGCTGCTGCTCGATCCCGAGATCGACTGGATCGAGAGTTTTCGCCATCGGGAGGCGGGCGGCGAGGAGCCGATGGCGGGCCGCCGGCCGGCGCCGCGGCTGCTCGCGCCGATGGCGCGCATGCTGGGCGCGCGCCAGGTCGGGCGGGTCAGCCTGTCGGCGAGTTCTCTGCAGACCCTGCTCGACGGTATCGGCTCGCGCCTCAACGAAACCCGCGAAACCTCGCGCTACCTGATCGGCGTCCTGATCTTTCTCGGCCTGCTCGGGACCTTTTACGGGCTTCTGGAGACGGTGCGCTCGGTCGGCGGCGTGATCGGCGGGTTGAACGTCGGCGGCAGCGATCTCGCCGCGCGCCTTCGCCAACCTCAAATCCGGGCTGGAATCGCCGCTGGCCGGGATGGGCACCGCGTTCAGCTCGTCGCTGTTCGGGCTCGCCGGCAGTCTCGTGCTGGGTTTTCTCGACCTCCAGGCGGGTCAGGCGCAGAACCGCTTCTACAACGACCTCGAAGAGTGGCTGTCGACCTATACCCGGTTGTCGGGCGGCGGCTCTGGGCGATGGCGGCGACGCCTCGGTCCCGGTCTATATCCAGGCGCTTGCTCGAACAAACCGCGGACAGCCTGGAAAACCTGCAGCGCATCCTCGCCCGCGGCGAGGAAAGCCGCATCGGCGCCAATTCGACCTTGACAGCTCTGACCGACCGCCTCGGCATCCTCGGCGAGCAGATGAAGGCCGGGCAGATGCTGATGCTGCGGCTCGCCGAGAACCAGCTGGAACTGAAGCCGGCGCTGGCCCGTCTCGCCGATATCGCCGAAGGCTCGGTCGGGCACGACGACGCGCTGCGCAGCCATCTGCGCAATATCGAGGCATATACCGCGCGGCTGATCGAGGATTTGGCGCAGGGCCGGGCGCAGAGCGTGCAGGAATTGCGCGGCGAGATCCGCATCCTGGCCCGCACCATCGCCGCGCTGGCCGAAGAAGGCCGGCGCTGAGCGCGGACGGGCTGCTGAGCCATGCCCATCGCCCGCAGAAATCCCCGCCGATCGAGCATCGACATCTGGCCCGGTTTTGTCGACGCCCTGTCGCAGCTGTTGATGGTGATCATCTTCATTCTGTTGGTGTTCACCGCCGGGCAGTTCTATCTGTCGGCGGCATTGTCGGGGCGCGACCAGGCGCTGCACAAATTGCAGCAGCAGGTCGATCAGCTCGCCGATCTGTTGTCGCTCGAGCGAGCGCAGCAACGCGGACCTGCGTCAGGGTACGACGCAGCTGACGGCGCAGCTGAAGAGCGCCCAGGCCGAGCGCGACCGGCTGAACGCGCAGGTCGCGCGACCTCACCGCCAAGGCCAAGCGAGGCGGCGACGCAGACCGAGCAGACGGCGGGCCAGCTCGCCGACAGAAAAGCAGATCAGCAGCGACGCCCTCGCCCAGGTCGACCGGCTGAACGAGCAGATCGCGGCATTGCGCCAGCAGCTTTCGGCGATCGCGGCGGCGCTCGACATTTCCCAGAGCCAAGGTCAAGACGCAGCAGGTCCAGATCGCCGATCTCGGCCAAAAGCTCAACGTCGCGCTGGCCAGCAAGGTCGAGGAGCTGGCCCGTTACCGCTCGGAGTTCTTCGGCCGGTTGCGCGACATCCTTGGCAACCGGCCGGATATCCGCGTCGTCGGCGACCGCTTTGTGTTCCAGTCGGAGGTGCTTGTTCGCGCCGGGCAGCGCCGATCTGACCGACGCCGCCAAAAAGGAGCTCGACCCGGTCATCGCCGCGCTGAAACAGATCGCCGCCGAGATCCCGCCCGACATCAACTGGGTCCTGCTGGTCAACGGCCACACCGACCACCGCCCGATCGACACCCCGCAGTTTCCGTCGAACTGGGAATTGTCGACGGCGCGCGCGCTGTCGGTCGTGCGCTATGCCATCAGCCAGGGCATCCCCGCCGACCGGCTCGCCGCGGCGGGTTTCGCCGACACCCAGCCGATCGATCCGGGCGATCACCGCCGACGCCTATACGACGCAACCGGCGCATCGAGCTGAAGCTGACCGAACGCTGACGCATCCGTGGCTGCGCGGGGGTGTAAGCCTCTTAGATTACTCGAGGGCGATCTGCGGTCCGGTGGCGCCGCTGAGCAGGCGCCGCAGGTGAAATCCAACCAGATGATCCTCGCTGCGCAGGCCGAGCAGCGCGGCAAAAGCCGGCATCGCCGCCGGATCGCTCGGCTTCGAGCTTGGCGAAAGCGTCGAGATAGGCGTGGGTCGCCGGATCGTCGAAGGCCTCGGCCGAGAGCGGCTCGAACGCGCGCAACGGCTCCTTGCGACCGCGCAGCAACAGATCGCCGACCGGCCTTCCCTTGAACCCCGCGACGCGGCTCGCCACGCTCTCGCCGACGCAAATGCGGGTGCCGAGCTGCTTGTTCGCTGCTTCGAGCCGCGCCGAGGTGTTCACCGTATCGCCATAGGCGGTGTAATCGAAATAGCGCCCGCCGCCGAAATTGCCGACGATCGCCGGGCCGGCGGCGAGGCCGAGCCGGGTCGCGCCGAGCATCGATCCCGCGCTCGCCGCCAGCGTTCGCGAAAGGCCTGCGCGCTCAGATCGAGTTCGAGCGCGCAGGCGACCGCGCGCTCGGCATGATCGGGCTGATCGGCCGGCGCCCCGAACAGCACGTGCATGGCGTCGCCGACGAGCTTCACGACGGTCCCGCCATGGGCGAAGACGATGTCGGTCATCGCGCCGAGATAATCGTTCAACAGCGGGGCGATGATTTCCGGGTCGAGGGTTTCGACCAGTGAGGTGAACTCGGCGATGTCGGTAAACAGCGAGGTGATCTCGCGCCGCTGCCCGCCGAGATCGACGGCGTCGGGATCGCTCGCCAGCCGCTCCGCCAGATTGGGCGAGAAATAGCGCGACAGCAGCGCATGCGCGCGCTCCGCCGCGGCCTGCCGCCGCCGCGCCTCGCGCAGCCGCTCGATATGCGCGAGCGTCTTTTTGATCGTGGCTTCGAGGTCGGCGAAATCGATCGGCTTGGTCACGAAATCGAACGCCCCGCGGTTCATCGCGGTGCGGATATTGGCCATGTCGCCATAGGCCGAGACGATGACGGTCGAGAGCGGGTCGGCAGCCTCCTGAATTTTTTGCAGCAGGGTCAGACCGTCCATCCGCGGCATGTTGATGTCGCTGACCACCATGTCGACAGCGGTGCCGTTGGTCAGCATTTCAAGCGCCTCGACACCGTCGCGGGCAAAGCGAAAACCGAACTCGCCGCCGCGGATCTGGCGGCGAAACCTCTGCTCGACGAGCGCTTCCAGATCCGGCTCGTCGTCGACCACGAGGATCGTCGCGGTCATGCCCCCCCTCCTCTGCCGGCGCCGGCCGCGGGCATCATCGCCCGCGGCAAGGTCACGATGAATTCGGTAAACGCGCCCGGCTCGGTCTCGACCTCAAAGCTGCCGCCATGCTGCTTGACGACGATGTCGAAGCTCAGCGACAGGCCGAGGCCGGTCCCCTCGCCCGCCGGCTTGGTGGTAAAGAACGGATCAAAGATTTTCGCCCTCGACCTCGTCGGGGATCCCGGTGCCGTTGTCGCGCACGCGAATCTCGACCCGGTCGGCCAGAGCCGCGTGTGCGTACCGAAAGTGTCGGCTCGAACCCGGGCTCTCGACCGCTGCGCTGGCGTTCGCGCACGGCATAAAAGCCGTTGCCGAAAAGGTTCAGCAAGAACGCGGGTGATTTCCTGCGGATAGAGGTCGATCTCGCCGATCGCGGGGTCGAGATCCCGGCGTAGGGTGACGTTGAAATCCGGATGTTCGGCGCGCGCGCCATGATAGGCGAGGTTCAGGCTTTCTTCGACGAGGGCATTGAGATTGGCCGCGCGCCGCTCGCCGACGCCGGCGCGCGAATGCAGCAGCATATTCTTGACGATGCTGTCGGCGCGCTTCCCGTGCTCGACGATCTTGGCGAGATTGCCGTTCAGCATCCGGGTCAGGTCGTCGATTTCGGCGCGGGCCGCATCGGGCAAAGATGCGTTCTGAGCCGACAGCACGTCGCGCAGCTCGTCGGTCAACTCCGCCGACAGCTCGGCAAAGTTGTTGACGAAATTGAGCGGATTTTTGATTTCGTGGGCGATGCCGGCAGTCAGCTGGCCGAGTGAGGCCAGCTTTTGCGTCTCGACCAGCCGGTCCTGCGCCTTGCTGCAGATCGGCGAGCGCCTGTTCGGCGGCGAGCCGGGCCTCCCTGGCTTCCTGCTCGCGCGCCTGCAACTCCTCGGTGCGCGCCTCGACCTTGGCTTCCAGGGTATCGTGCGATTCCTGCACTTTGGCCGCCATCTGATTGAACCGGTCGGCCAAAGTCTCGATCTCGTCGCCGGTACGGATCTCGATCGGCTCGCTGCGTTCGCCCGAACCCAGCCGATCGGCGCCCGATTGCAGGCGCCGGATCGGCACCACCATGCGCCGCGCGAGCACCGTGCCGGCACCCGCCGCCAGCAGCAGGCCGAGCGCCAGCAGCGCCGCCATGCGGTAGAGCGAGGCATAGACCGGCGCCAGCGCCTCGCTCGAGCGGCAGCTCGACAAAGACGATCCAACCGAGCCGCGGTACCGGCGCATAGGCGGTCAGCACCTTGCCGCCGGCCGGCCCGCCGCGGTATGGGCCGCCGCTCGCCGCGGCCTCCGGTGCAGGCTGGCCAGCGCCGCCGCCACCTGCGGCAGGTGCGACAAATCGGTCTCGCGCAGCACCAGGCTGAGATCGGGATCGGCGATCAGCCGCCCGCGCGAATCGACGACATAGGCATAGCCGGTACGCCCGACCTGCATCGCCGTGATCAGGTCCCAGATGAATTTCAGATTGACCTCGGCGACGGTCACCCCGGCGTGATGCCCGGCATGCGCGACCGCGATCGTCATATAGGGTTCGGACATGATTGCGGAAATAGACCGGGCTGAACCAGACGCCTTTTGCCTCCGCCTCGGCGAAGCGCGGCGTCGGCGGCATCGTTGGCGCCGCTCGCCGACGACATCGGGCGCGATGCGCGACAGCTTCAGCTGCTTCCTTGCCCGAGCCGTCGATCTCGGTCAGCTCGGTGATCGCCGGCACCTCGCGCATCAGGCGGATGAAAGTCATAGCGGCGCTGTTCGAGCGGCAGTGCGTCCCATTGCGGCGGGGTGGTCCAGCCGATCTGCTGCTCGATCTCCGACACGAACTCGCTCGATGCGCTGGGCGGCGTCCTGCGCCTTTTCCTGCTGGATCTGCACCGCGGCGTTTTCGGCTTCGCGGTAGCCGAGCCACATGTCGACCGAGCCGTTGACGACCAGAACGAAGCTGACGAGCCCGACAAAGGCGAGCGCCAGCTTGAGCGCGAGCCCGATCCGCAGATGCCGGCGGGCGGGTTGGCTCGCGGCCTCGGTCACCTCGAATGCGACATCGTCACTGGCGAGCACGAAACGGCGGCTCCCGTCATTCGATCACATCGTCGGCGCGGGCGAGCAAGGATGGCGGGATCGTCAGGCCGATCGCCTTGGCGGTCCCGAGATTGATCGCCAGCACGAACCGGCTCGGCTCTTCGAGCGGCAGCTGGGCCGGGTCGGCGCCTTTGAGGATGCGCGCGGCAAGTCCGGCGGCGCGATCGTACATCTCGCTCACATCCGGACCGTACGACATCAGGCCGCCTTCGCGCACCAGGAAGTCGTATTCGTAGATCGCCGGCAATTTATGCTGCAGCCGCGAAATCGAACACCCGCTTGCGGTTCAAGGTCGTCAGCACGTCGCTGACCATCAGGATCGCGTCCGGCGGCCGGCTGCATCATCGCCGCAAACGCCGCGTCGAAACCGTTGGGCGCACGCACGCCGAGCGATTCGACCTCGATGCCGAGGCTGCGCGCCTGCGCCTCCGCCGCCTTGTAGCGCAGCGACATGCCGAGATCTTCGGCGTTCCACAGCATCGCCACGCGATGCACGCTCGGCACCGCCTCCTTCAGCAACGCCAGGCGCTTGGCGGACAGCTCGGCGGCGATCTCGGAGATCCCGGTGACGTGGCCGCCGGGCTGGGCAAAGCTGGCGACCAGCCCGTCCTCGACCGGGTCGCCGGCCTGCACCACGACGACCGGCAAGGTCGAATGCTGCTTTGGCGGCGAGCGCCGCCGGGTAGCCGCTGGTCACGATCACCGCGACCTTGCTCGCGACCAGTTCGTCGACCAGCTGCGGCAGGCGGTCGAGCTGCCCATGCGCCGCGCGCCGCTCAAACGCGAGGTTTTTGCCGAGAACGAACCCGTGCCGGGCAAAGCCGCGAATGAGCCCGGCGCCGAACGGGCTCTGGTCGGTCGGGTCGGCCCCGACCGAGAGCAGCCCGACGCGATAGACCTGCGGCGACGCTTGCGCGGTGCCCGCCCCGGCCCCGATCATAGCCAGCGACGAGAGCGGCAAAGAACCCGAGCAATTTCATTAAACGACCTCGAAGCGCCGGCGCGCGCGACCATACGACCGGGCGGCGGCATCGACCAAGCGGGGCGTTGGACAAGTTGCCGTGATCGAAGACATTGCCGACCTGCTGTTGCTAAAGTCTTGTCGCGGCCGCGAGCGCAGCCGCCGGAGCCGGGCCATGACCGGATCACCCTATGTCCTGGCGATCGACCAGGGGACGACCAGCACGCGCGCGATCCTGTTCGACGCGCAAGGCCAGGTGCGGCAAGCGGCGCAGATCGAGCTGACCCAGTATTACCCGCAGCCGGGCTGGGTCGAGCACGACCCGGAGGAGATCTGGCAAAGCGTGGTTTCGACCTGTCGTGAAGCCGCCGCGGCCGCCGACGGCCCGATCGCCGCGATCGGCATCGCCAACCAGCGCGAGACGACGGTGTTGTGGGACCGCGCCACCGGCCGCCCGGTGCACAACGCGATCGTCTGGCAGGACCGGCGCACCGCCGATCTGTGCGCGCGCTGGCGCCGCGAGGGGCTGGCGCGAAACCGTCGCGCAGCGCACCGGGCTCGTCATCGATCCTTATTTCTCCGCTTCGAAGATCCGCTGGCTGCTCGACGTCGTGCCGGGCCTGCGCCGGCGCGCCGAGGCCGGCGAGATCGCCTTTGGCACGATCGACAGCTTTCTGTTGTGGCGGCTGACCGGCGGCCAGCGCCACGCGACCGACGTGACCAATGCCGCGCGCACGATGCTGTTCGACATCGGCCGTTTCGCGTGGGACGACGAGCTTCTCGACGCATTCCGGATCCCGCGCGCGATCCTGCCCGAGGTGCTCGATACCGGCGCCGATTTCGGCACTGCCTCGCCCGAATTGTTCGGCGCCGCGATCCCGATCGCGGCGCTGGCCGGCGACCAGCAGGCGGCGCTGATCGGCCAGGGCTGCTTCAAGCCCGGCATGATCAAATCGACCTACGGCACCGGCGCTTTTGCGCTGCTCAACATCGGCAGCGAACCGGCCGCCTCGCGCCATCGGCTGCTGACGACGATCGCCTATCGGCTCGACGGCCGGACCGCCTATGCGCTCGAAGGCAGCATCTTTGTCGCCGGAGCCGCGGTGCAATGGCTGCGCGACCGGCTCGGGATCATCGCGACCGCGGCCGAAGCGACGACCCTTGCCGCGCGCGCCGACCCGCGCCAGCGCCTCTATCTGGTGCCGGGTTTTGCCGGGCTCGGCGCGCCCTATTGGGCGCCGCGGGCGCGCGGCTGCGCTGATCGGGCTGACCGCGGAATGCGGGCCGGCCGAAATCGCCCGCGCCGCACTCGAAGCGGTCGGCTATCAGACCCGCGACCTGATCGCCGCGATGGCGGCCGATGCCGGGATCGAAATCGCGACCTTGCGGGTCGACGGCGGCATGACGGTCAGCGACTGGACGATGCAGTTTCTGGCCGACATCCTGCCCGCCACCGTCGAGCGCCCGGCCGTGGTCGAGACCACCGCCTGGGGTGCGGCCTATGCCGCCGGGCTGATGCGCGGGATCTATCCCGATCCCGAGACCATGGCTGCGCATTGGCGGCCCGAGCGCCGCTTTACCGCCGCAGATGCCCGAAACCGAGCGCGAGGAGCGCTATGCCGGCTGGCGCCGCGCGGTCGCCGGCGTGCTCGCCGCGGCGCCCGCCTTCCATCGATGGAGAAAGCGATGACCGAGCGCTGACGAATGGCCGAGCCTGCCCTTCTCGGAATGGCGCGACACCTGCGCGCACGCTTCATATGTGGACCCAGATGATCGGCAAGATCCGGCTGGCGCAGGCGCCGCTGATCAATCACTGGTGGCAGGTCCCGCTCTATGTGACGAGCCGCGGGCTGACCACCTCGCCGATCCCCTACGGCGCGCGCATCTTCCAGATCGATTTCGATTTCATCGACCATCGCCTGACGATCGCGACCAGCGACGGCGGCGACCGAAGGCTTCGCTCTGCGGCCGTCGCACCGTCGCCGATTTCTATGGCGAGGTCATGCAGCGGCTGAAGGCGCTCGGGCTCGACATCCGGATCTGGACGACGCCGGTCGAGATCCCCGACCCGATCCCGTTCGAACAGGACCGGCAGCACGGCGCCTACGACCCCGATTACGCCAACCGCTTCTGGCGGGTCCTGGTGCAGGCCGACCGGGTCTTCACCGCGTTCCGCGCCCGCTTTCTCGGCAAGGCGAGCCCGGTGCATTTCTTCTGGGGCAGCTTCGACCTGGCGGTGACGCGGTTTTCCGGCCGCCGCGCGCCGCCGCATCCGGGCGCGCCCAACGTCGCCGACCGGGTCACCCGCGAGGCCTATTCGCACGAGGTCAGCAGCTGCGGCTTTTGGCCGGGCGGCGCCGGGCTGGAGCAGCCGATCTTTTATTCCTACGCCTATGCCGAGCCGGCGGGCTTCAAGGATGCGCCGGTACGCCCGCAAGCCGCCTTCTATGCCCGCGAGTTCGGCGAGTTCATCCTGCCCTACGACGAGGTCCGCCAGGCGGCAGCGCCCGACGAGACTTTGCTCGACTTCCTGCAAAGCACCTATGAGGCCGCCGCCAATTCGGCGCATTGGGACCGCGCCGCGCTGGAGCGCCACGGCGCCGCGCGTGAACCTTCTTTCGCCGCTCCCCGATGCGCGCGCGGCCGAAGCCGTCGATACCTTGCTCAGCCGGCCCGGCGTCCGCATCGAGCGCATCGTCTCGTTCGGCCAAGCGAGCCCGCCCGGCTTCTGGTACGACCAGGACGAAGGCGAATGGGTGATGCTGCTGGCCGGCGCCGCCCGCCTGCGCTTCGCGGACGAGACCGAGCCCCGCCTGCTCGTTCCCGGCGATTGGCTCGACATCGCGCCGCACCGCCGCCACCGCGTCGACTGGACCGACCCGGCGAAGCCGACTGTCTGGCTTGCAGTATTTTATAATTGAGGGGCAGTCGTTTACTTTACGGCAGCGCTTCGAATAGGGCGGGATGAAATGCGATTTCCGGCAGGCCGTTGGCTCACTACGGCATTGACGCTCACTGCCTCGGCGTGTCAGCCCAATGCCCCGTTTCGCGAGCAAACGACCGCATGCACGGCGAGTGCGAGCGACAGCGGCTCCAGCTGCGCCTCACATTCGCTCGAAGAACACCGGCTAGCGGATTTTCCCGGACGGTTTTTCCTGCTCGGTTTTGTCGAGGTCGACGATCAGGGCAAGCCATATATTCGCGGCCAGATCGATACGCTGTTCAACAGGATCGAAGAGGAAGCCCGCTACAAGGATCTGTCGATTGTCGTCTACGTGCATGGCTGGAAGCACAACGACACAGCCAGCGACACCAATGTACAGGCGTTTCGCGGCCTATTGAACCAGATGGCGGAGATGGAATTGCGCCGGGCCCCGTCGTATTGGCCGGCGCGCGAGGTGGTCGGAATTTACATTGGCTGGCGCGGGCTTTCGGTCGATGCCGGTGAGGTCGCCGAGGACCTGACCTTTTGGACCCGCATGGCGACCGCGCATCGTGTGGCCGAGGGGTCGGTGCGCGAGGTCTTGGCGCGCGCCAAGGCGGTGCGGGACGCAATCGACGAAACATCGTGGCCCCATCATCAGGATGCGCGCAGCACCCGGCTGGTCATCATCGGGCACAGTTTCGGCGGCCTGATCGTCTACACCGCACTCTCCCAATACTTTCTCGATCGGGCGGTGCAGACCGGCATGGCGGATTACGCCCGTTCGCTCGGCCAGGATATACTGACGGACGCAAAGAGCCGCACCAAGGAAATCGCCGGTTACGGGGATCTTGTCGTCGTCGTCAATCCAGCAATCGAGGCGATGCGTTACGAGCCGATCCGCGAGGTCATCGAGCAGCGCCGAGGACTGGGCAGCTTTGCCCCCGATCAGAACCCGGTGTTTGTCGAAGTGACCTCGGATGCGGATTGGGCGACCGGCCTAGCCTTTCCGGCAGGGCGCCTCGTCAACACCACTTTCGAGAGCTTTACGAGCGGCGCCGAGCGGAAAGAGGCGATGTCGTCGCTCGGCCATTACCAGGCGTTCTGGACCCACAAGCTCGAAGGCCCCACTCCGGTTGCGGATCCGAACACCGTGCTGCCGCCGATCGATGTCTATCAGGAATGCCTCGCTTTCGCGCAGTTCAACGCTCAGGAACGCCCTGGCGGCTATCTGAGGCCCGGCTGGCAGCGCCAATACCGCACCAAGGCGGTGCTCACCCATCTCGCCCAGTCAAATTTCGACCCCAACGACCCGTTCTGGATTGTCACCACCGATCAATCGATGATCCGCAGTCACAGCGACATCGAGGAGCCGGTGTTTGTCGATTTCGTCAGGCAGGTTTACGACGATGTGGTGCGGCTGAAGGAGGCAGTGCCTTGCACCAACTCCGCCGTGCCGGCAGCGCCAAATAATGGGCCTAACTAGTGCTCAGGCGCATTCAGATGGTGCAGTCTCACTGCACTCGTCATGCCCGGCCTTGTGCCGGGCATCCACGGAAATCGGCAAAGCTTGCGCCGCTTCTCGTGGATGGCCGGGACGAGCCCGGCCATGACAGTTGGCATGAATCCTGTGTCTGCGTCTGGGCACCAGGCTCGTTGACCCCGACCCGGATCCGTTCCTCAGCGTCGTCCGAGGCTAAGCGCTCAGCCTTATGGCCCCGGCTTCCTTTTCGCGGGAAGACGAAACAGCGATTGATAATTTGAAATTATATCGGGGTTGCGTTCAGGACAGGCCGTAGAGCCGCGCGGCGTTGTCGTGGGTCAGTTTGCGGCGCATTTCCGGGGAGAGATCGGACATCTGGCGCTCGATCGCGGCGCGTGAATTGGGCCACACGCTGTCGGGATGCGGGTAGTCCGACGCCCACAGCAGATGCCCCTCGCCAAAGAACGGGATCAGCGCCATCGCCGCGTAGTCTTCCTGGAACGTCGCCCAGATCTGGCGCTTGAACAATTCGCTGGGCTTGGTTTCGAGCGCGGCGCCGCCCTTGTCGGCCCAAAATTCCTTGGCCTCCCACAGCCGCCAATGGCGGTAGTCGAGCTCCTGCACGAGCCAGGGCAGCCAGCCGGTGCCCGCCTCGGCCATCACCATTTTGAGCTTCGGGATGGCGTTCGAGGATGCCCCAGGCGAACAGGTCGACAAACGGTTCGAGGAAGTTGTCGAGAAACCCCTTGGTGTTCTCGAATACGCTGGCGACCTTGCCGGCGGCGCGGTCGCTGGGCTTCACGCCAAACACGGTGATGTGCCAGGACAGGATGATCCCGGTGTCTTCGAGTGCGGTCCACAGCTTCTCCCAGGCCGGGTCGTCGAGCTTGGGGTTGATGTTGGCGATCATCAAGCGTGACCTGGCGCACACCGCCTTTTGCCGCGAGACGCAGCAATTCCTCGGTCGCCGCATCGGGGGTTTCGGGCAGCATCGGCGCGCCGATCAGCCGGTCGGGTGCGGCGGCGCAGAACTCCATCAGCCAGTCGTTGTAGACCCGGTAGCAGGCTTGGCGCAGCACCGGATCGTCGGTCGAGATCTGAAAGATCGGGCCGAAGATGACCTGGGCCTCGACACCGTCGCGGTCCATGTCCTGCAAGCGCAACTCGGCGATTGCCGGCCGCCGCGCGCTCTGGTCGTAGATTCCGCCGCGGTCGAAGGCATTATAAAGCGGCTTTATGGTCCGCGTGTCGCCGGTCGTCGGCGGCTTGCCGCCCCAAGTGCCCCAAACCTTGCCGTCGCAGATCCAAACCGCCTGGCCGTCGCGCTCTTCGATGTGCGGAGCACGGTCGCGCAATGCCGCCGGCAGGCGCGTCGTCCACAGATCCGCCGGCAACTGACCCAAATCCATGTGGTCGTCGCAAGAGATCAGCTCATTGGCCATCGGTTTCTCCTATTAATGGGTCAAGCGGCAGCAAGCGAGATGCCGAGCGCTTCCAGATCGGGCGCCACCCGGTCGCTCAGCACCCCGACTTTGCGGAGATTGCGCACGAGCCCGGCATGCAGGTCGCGGCGGAAAAATTTGCGGAACGCGGTCTCGTCGCCGCCCGCCGCGCGCTCGCGGCGCAACTGCCGGATCTCCTCGATCTCGCCGCGGCTGAAACCCGGTTTCCTCATAGGCCGCGAGCGGGAAAATGCCGCGCAGAGTGCGGTTCAATGCCCAGACCGCGAAATCCTCCATCTCGCGCCGCTCCGCAGCGCTGGCCTCGGCGACGACCGCCGGCAACGACAGCATGCCAAAGCCCATATGGCGCGCCTCGTCCTGCAAGATGCGGCGGCAGACCTGGCGCAACACCGCGTCCTTTGACGATTCCGCCAGCATGCGAAACAACGACACGGCAAAGGTCTCGGCGACCAGCTGCAATCCGATCGTCTTCAGATACCAGGCCCCGGTGCCGAGCAACGTGTCGAAAATCTCTTGCACATTGTTGGCGAGCGGGTAGTTCCGCCCTTCGAGGCGCAAGGCCATGTAGCGATGCAGCACCTCGTTGTGACGCCCTTCGTCGACGACCTGGGTCGCCTGGAACAGCTTGGCGTCCTGGCCCTGGACGTTCTCGACCAGCTGGCTGCACACCAGCATCGCGCCATGTTCGCCGGCCATCAGGGTCGACAGCCGCCAGCGGGTCACCGCACGATTGACCTCAACCCGCTCGGCGGCAGACAGGCGGTCCCAGAATTTAGTGCCGTGGATGTCGACAAGGTCGTCGGCGATCAACCCGCCCTCGCCCCGCCTCGCCGTCGAGCGGCTGGGACCAGTCGATATCGGTCGCGGCGTTCCACTGGTCGAGCTTGGCCTGCTCGTAGAGGTGCCGCATGTCCGGCGTGCTCGCCGTCGTAATCATGGCGGAAGTAAGCCACATTGCGAATGTCGACCTGGTGCCCGCGTTCCATTAAAGCTCTCCCGCTTTCTTTCACCCTTTCGTCATGGCCGGGCTTGTCCCGGCCATCCACGCCTTCCAGCGGCGCGGCTTTTGTGGATGCCCGGAACAAGTCCGGGCATGAAGACATTCTGGTGCTGCCCCATCTGAAAGCGCCCGTGCACTAGAAAAACGCGAGGGTGCGGATCTCGATGCTTTCGCGCGGCCGCGCATGCGGGGGCGTTGTCGGATCCTCGAAGGCGGTGTGCGCGGTGAACCGGGCGCGGCCGTCCTTCATCGACTCAAAGGTCTTGAACACCAATGCCTCGTCGGGACGCATGTGCGGGAACCAATACCAACGGTGTTCGGGGTTCCAGGTGATCGCCGAGGTCTGGCCGATGCGGTCGGGATAGCGGCGCTCGGTCACCACCAGGTCGTCAGGCGACAGGCTGCGCGCATCGGCGATCGCCAGCGGCCAGCTTTCGACCGGATGGCGGATCGGCCGCCACACCTGGATGATCGCAAAGCGGTGCCGGAGCAGTTCCTCGGCCTCGTCGCCCATCAGGTCGCGTACCCGCTGCGGCCCCGACCATTCGGTATAGTCGTTGTGGACGCGGCGTACGACATCGCGGATTTTTGCAGCTTGGCGCAAATCATCGTCGGCGGTGCGCAAAGTGTGGTCGAAGACGACGACGCGCTTGGCGCCGGCCTCGGCCTTTATCAGCGCCTCCATCTCCGGGTAGTAGACCCGGCGGATCTCGTCCTCGTCATAGAAATCGGCAACCCGCGTATTGTGCCGGACAAAGCGGAAGCCGTTCTTTTCGAACACGAATTCGTCGGCATGGTGCCGGCCGTTGCGCAAGGTGACGCGGTGCGGCTCGGAATCGCCGCCGCCGACGCGCTTGTCGGATTCGCCGGGCGCGCCGACCAGGCTCACCGGCATTTCCTTGGTGTCGACGAAATAACTGAGGGTCGCGTCGAGCGTTTCGCGCTCGGTATCGAGTTCGGCGAGCTGCACCATCGGGGCTCCTCCACACGCTTGACGCGATGATAGATTGGCCTGCCGGCCGACACAACAAGCGCCAGGCCACTGCCGATCGGCCGAACGAGAGGAAACAAGCCCGATGCACGATCCCGACGCTGATGCCCGCAACAGCGCTGCGGCTGATCGGACCCGACCCGCAGAACTGGGTTCCGGACCGGCCGGGGATCGACCACAACGTCGTGATCGTCGGCGGCGGGCAGAGCGGCAGCGCCTTTGCCTTTGCTCTACGTCGCGCCGGGATCGGCAAGGTCTCGGTGATCGACATGGCCGAGGACGAGGCGCAGGCCGGCATCTGGCTCAATGCGGCGCGGATGAAGGTATTGCGCACGCCAAAGACCTTGCCGGGCCCCGAATACGGCATTGCGGCGCTGAGCTTCCAGTCGTGGTACGAGGCCCGTCACGGCGAAGCCGCCTATGCCGGATCGAGCGCATCCCGCGCGCAGACTGGGCCGAGTATCTCGCGCTGGTACCGCCAGTTCCTCGACATTCCGGTCCGCTACCGCACTCGGCTGCGGCGCATCGAGCCCGCGGACGGGCATTTCCGCCTGCATCTCGAACTCGATGGCGCGGCCAAACTCGAGACAGCGCGGAAAATCATCCTTGCCAACGGCGTCGCCGGCAATGGCGGGGCCTATATCCCGACGGCATTGACCGACGGGCTGCCGGCGCAGCTATACGCCCATACCGCCGATGCGATCGATTTTCGCCGCATTGCGCGGCAAGAAGGTCGCGGTGGTCGGCGGCGCCGCCTCGGCTTTCGATGCGGCCGGCGCGGCGCTCGAAGCGGGGCGGGGTCGGTTCGACCTGTTCGCACGCCGTCCCGCGCTGGCCTCGCTGCCGGTTGGCCGGGTGCGCGGCTATCCCGGCGCCTATGACAATTTTCCCGAATTGCCGGATGCGGTGCGCTGGCATCAGGCGATCCGCTTCCGCCGTGCCGGATCGACGCCGCCTGCCGACGCGATCGAGCGGGTCCTAAAATTCCGGAATTTCCGTCTGCATCTTGCCGCGCCGTGGCTGTCGGCGCGAGAAGAGGTGGGCCGGATCGTGGCGCAGGCAGCCGATGGGGAGTTTGATTTCGACTTCGCGATCGCCGGCACCGGCTATTTTGTCGAACCCGGCGTCCGGCCCGAACTCGCCGACTTCGCGCATCACATTCTGCTGTGGCGTGATCGCTACTCGCCGCCGGCAGGCGAGGAAGATGAATACCTCGCCGCCCACCCCTATCTCGGCACCGGCCACGAATACCTCGAAAAGGTTCCGGGCAAAGCTCCTTTCCTGAAGGACATCCACATCCAAAACCCGGCCGGCTTCGTCAGCTTTGGCGTGCCGGTCGGCGACGTGCCGAGCATGAAGCGCGGTCTCCCCGCCGTCGCCGCGCGCATCAGCCGCGACCTGTTTTTCGCCGATTTCCCCGCCCACCAACAACGCCTTTCGGGCGACGTCGCGCCCGAATTCACTGACGCCCTTTACGCCTCGGCCGTGGCTCCCCGCCGTGACATGCTCTGACGTTGAAATGCCACGTTTTACCGCGTCAGCAGCGACACCAGCAGCGCGAGCGCCAACAGCGCGGCCAGGCCTTGCCAGACCCGCAGCGGCGCGCGTTCGTAAAGCGTGGGCCGCCGTTGAATTGCGAGCGGGGCCCGCGCCGGTCCGGCCTCGATTTCGAGCGCGAACTCGGTCATGTCGTGAAAGCGCCTCGCGGGATCGAGGGCGATGGCGCGCGTCAGAGCCGCTAGAACCCAGGCCGGAAGGTCCGGCCGCAGCGCGGAAAAGTCTCTCGGCCGATTGCGGCGCGACGGGCTGGTGGCGTCGGCGTTGCCGTACGGGTATTCGCGGGTGAACGCGCGGAACATGGTGACGCCCAGCGCATAAATGTCGGTGGCCTCGTTACCAGGTTCGCCCGCGAGCATTTCGGGGGCCATGTAGGCCGCCGTACCTGGAATGTTCTCGGGAGGAAACTCCTCCAGACCTGGGACACGAACCACCCCGAGATCGATCAGCTTCAGCGATCCGCCGCCTTCGAGGATCACGTTGTCGGGCTTGATGTCACGATGGATGATGCCGGCGCGATGCAGCGCTGCCACCGCGCGGGCCAGCGTGACCGCGATGTTCCTCCCTTCCTCCAATCCCAACACCGGACTGCGCGACAGCCGCGTTTCGAGAAGCTCGCCTTGGTAGAGCGGCATGACCGTGTAGAGGCAAGTCTGGCGTCCAGGAGGCAGTTCGATGACGCGCCCGAGCCCAGGGTTGTGCACCCCAGCGCCAACCCATGCCTCGCGGACGAACGCCGCGTGGTAGGCTTCGACGCTGGCGACTTGTGGCTTGGGGAACTTCAAGGCGACGGTGCCGCCCCCGATTTCGTCCTCCGCGCCGAACAGCCGGCTGTATCGGCCGTCGGAAATCAGCGCCCTCAGGACAAATCCATCGATCGTCTCGCCGCCCACCGGCACCGGGATTATGGGCAACCGCATGACGGCGGCGCTGATGTCTGCCGATCCCGCGGTCGGCAGCGCGACCACGTCCAGCACCAAGGCCGTGCAGTTATCGGTGCTGCCGGATTGGAGCGCGGCTGCCACCAATGCGCCGGCGGTATCCTCGGGGGCGGAGCGGTCGCGCAGGATGTCGGCGATGCTCTGTTCCGTCAGAAAGCCGTGCACGCCGTCGCTGCACAACAGGAAACGGTCATGCAACGCCATCGGTTGCGTCGCGTAGTCGAGGCGCACATCCCCCTCGACGCCCAGCGCACGGATCAGCGTGTGCGAGCGACCCGTGCCATCCTGGCGCACATGATCGACTGTTAGGCAAGTCAGGCGATCTCTACTCAATCGATAGGCACGCGTATCGCCGACGTGCAACAGATGCGCGACGCGGCCGCGCAGCACCAGCGCCGTGAACGTGCAACCCATGCCCGCAAGATCGGGGTCTTGACGACCCAGGGTATTTATCCAGCCGTTGAGCGCACTGACGATCTTGGCGCCGGCTCGCAGCACCTCCATGGATTCAGGCAGATCGCAAAATCCGTCAAGGAACCCGCGCACCGCGGTTTCGGCGGCAATGCGACCTCCCTTTGCGCCGCCGATGCCATCTGCGATCGCTGCCACCACTTCCTGGCGCGGCTCCGGCAACTCCGCACCGTAGAGAGCGGCCGCGAAATCCTCATTCTTCTTGCGTGGCCCGGTCTTCGAGGCGAATCCGACGCGTGCCTGTACGCCGACCTCAACCGTCGTCACTGCCTCGCTTCCGCCGCGTTGCCACTCGCCCGAATTTACTGCTCTCCAGCATTCCTGAAGGACACCAAATGACCCTTTCAAACATGCTTATGAACGTCCTGATTTGATTGGCCTAGAATTTACGCAGAATTGTGCCTATAAATTAGGCATATTATCACGCGTGGCGCCCGGGGAACTCGGACAGCGCCAAACACCGCGCTCCAGCTAACCCTGCCGGCATGTGTAATACAGGAAATAGCCGCCGGTGCTCGACGCGTTGCGGAATTGGAGCCGACCCGTAGCGCGTTCGAGTTCAAAAATCCCCTGTTTTGGATCATGCCAGTCAATCCACTCGTCGGTGATCGTTGCGGCAAGGGAATCGACCCGGCTGTGATCGAGATCGACGGTTATCGGCCAGCTTGTCCCGCTCGCGGGATTGGTGCAGCGCAGGTGGAGGATTCCAGCCGCGGCCGCCCGGCCGTCACTGGCTGAGGCCAGCAACAGGATTGCCGCCGCGAGCCCGGAAACTAACCGTTGCCGGCAGCGGCGCCCGGCGCCCCGCGCAAACGGCGTTGTTGCAGGCTGAAACCCAAGCGGATCAAGCATCATCGAAGGGGCGCCTCGTGTAGAGCCGGCGACGGTTTTCAATCTAGGCATGGATCTTGCCTCAAAGCCATCCCGAGGGGGTGCACGTCTCGCATTCGCCAGTGAAGGGCACGGCTTAACGCTTGAGTCCGACCACAACCGTAAGAGGTACAAAGATGCTAGTTCCTTCGCCAAAATGGCTTGATACCGGCTCCAACGCTTGGCAAATGGCTGCGGCAACCTTCGTCGGCCTGCAAAGCGTGCCCGGGCTCGTGATCCTCTATGGGGGAATCGTCAAACGGAAATGGGCTATCAACTCGGCCTTTATGGCGCTGTACGCCTTTGCCGCCGTGATGGTCGTCTGGGTGCTGTGGGCTTACAACATGTCCTTCGGCCCGCAATGGTTTCCGTTCTGGGGCACGCCGCAGGCGGCGCTCTCCCCCGGCTTCCTGGAGGGGCAGGCGACGATCCCGGCCGCCGCGTCAGGAATGCCGCCCTTGGCCTTTCCGATGGCGACGATGATGTTCTTCCAGTTCGTCTTCGCCGCGATCACCGTGATCATCCTTGCCGGTTCGCTGATCGGGCGAATGAATTTCAAGGCGTGGATCATCTTCGTGCCGCTGTGGATGACCTTTGTCTACACGGTCGGCGCGTTCAGCATCTGGGGCGGCGGATGGCTCGCTCAGCTCGGGGCCCTCGACTTCTCCGGCGGCTACGTGATCCATCTCGCCGCGGGCACCTCGGGCTTTGTCGCGGCGGCGGTGATCGGACCGCGCATTCAGGCCGATCGTGATCATTTCCCGCCGAACAGTCTGCTGATGGCGCTGGCCGGCGCCGGCATTCTGTGGCTCGGCTGGAACGGATTCAACGGCGGCGACCCCTACTTCGCCAACGCCGACGCCTCGGCCGCGGTGCTGAATACTAACCTGACGACCTGCGTTGCGCTGCTGGTCTGGACGATGATGGACTCGATGGTCTACGGCAAACCATCGGTGGTCGGCGCGATCAACGGCATGATCGCCGGCCTCGTCGGCATCACCCCGGCGGCGGGCTATGTCAGTGGCTGGGGCGCGATCATCATCGGCATTTGCGCCGGCATCATTCCGTGGTTCATGATGAACAAGGTCCAGACGACGGCGCTGTTCAGAAGAGTCGACGATACGTTGAGCGTGCTGTCGACCCACGGCGTCGCCGGCTTGATGGGCGGCCTGCTGACCGGTATCCTCGCCAACCCGGACATGATCGAATATATCGGGACCGAGAAGGACGCACCGGGCGTGAGCGGAACCGGCTGGTTTTACGGCAGCTTCCATCAGTTCATGCTGCAGGTCTACGCAGCAGCCTTCATCATCGTGCTCAATGTCATCGCCACGTACGTCCTCCTCAAGGTGATCTCGATCTTCGTGTCGTTGCGGATGGATGAGGCGACCTTGCGCGTCGGCGACGATGCGGTCCATGGCGAGACGGCTTACAATTTCGGTGACGACGACGAAATACCCGCGGTCGCCGAATAAGCCGCAGGACCCGCTCCTGGGGGTGCGGAGGGGCCGGCCGCAACGACCGGCCCCATTCCGTTTGAGCGCATTTCGACAACGGACGCCCGAAATTTCGCGATGATCGCCCCTGTCAGGCCACAAAGCGATGGGACACGACGATGGGACCTCGACGCTTTAGGCTTGTACGCATAGGGGTCCCAGTGCGCTCGCTCGGCCGCCCGGCAAAGTCTTTGCGGATGGTGAAGTCATGAAAAAGATCGAAGCGATCATCAAGCCTTTCAAACTCGACGAGGTCAAAGACGCGCTGCATGAGGTGGGCGTGTCCGGCATGACGGTCAGCGAGGTCAAGGGATTCGGCCGACAGAAGGGGCACACCGAGGTTTACCGCGGAGCAGAGTATGTGATCGACTTTCTGCCCAAGATCAAAGTCGAGGTGGTGCTCGATGACGCCCTCGTCGAGCGCGCCGTGCACGCCATCCAGGACGCCGCGCGCACGGACAAGATCGGCGACGGCAAGATTTTTGTAGTGCCGATCGAGCAGGCGATCCGCATCCGCACCGGCGAGCAAGGACCGGATGCCGTCTGACCGGGCCGTCCGGCCCAACCCTTTTAGCTAAATCGATACAGAGGAACCCAACGATGTCCGAGCCTGGGAGAGTGATGGAGCTGATCAAGGAGCACGAGGTCAAGTATGTCGACTTCCGCTTCACCGATCCGCGCGGCAAGTGGCAGCATCTGGCGCATCACGTGCGCACGATCAGCGAGAATTTCCTGAATGAGGGGGTGATGTTCGACGGCTCGTCGATCGCCGGGTGGAAGGCGATCAACGAATTCGGACATGATGCTGGTGCCGGATTGTTCGACCGCGGTGTTGGACCCGTTTGCGGCGCAGACCGCGCTGATCATTTTTTGCGACGTGCACGAGCCGTTGACCGGGCAGCCCTATGCCCGCGACCCGCGCTCGACCGCCAAAAAGGCCGAGCGCCACCTGATTTCGACCGGGATCGGCGACAAGGCGTATTTTCGGGCCCGAGGCCGAGTTCTTCATCTTTGACGATGTGCGCTATCGCGCCGGCATGAACGGGGCGATGTACCAGATCGACAGCGAGGAGGGGCCCTACGTCTCGGACAAGGAATTCGCCGACGGCAATTCCGGCCACCGGCCGCCGATCAAGGGCGGCTATTTCCCGGTGCCGCCGGTCGACGGCCAGGCCGACCTGCGCGCCGAGATGCTCTCGGTGATGGCCGATATGGGGCTTTTGGTCGAAAAGCACCACCACGAGGTGGCGCCCTCACAGGCCGAACTGGGCTTTCAGTTCTCCACCCTGGTCGACACCGCCGACCACATGCAGATCTACAAATACGTGGTGCACAACGTCGCCCAGCAATACGGCAAGACCGCGACCTTCATGCCCAAGCCGATCATGGGCGACAACGGCTCGGGCATGCATGTCCACCAATCCTTGTGGAAGGGCGACAACACGGTGTTCGCCGGCAACCTCTATGCCGACCTCTCCGAAACCGCGCTCTACTACATCGGCGGGATTATTCGCCACGCCAAGGCGATCAACGCCTTCACCAACCCGACCACCAACAGCTACAAGCGCCTGATCCCCGGCTTCGAGGCGCCGGTGCTGCTGGCCTATTCCTCGCGCAACCGCTCGGCCTCGTGCCGCATCCCCTATGTATCGAGCCCCAAGGCCAAACGGGTCGAGGTGCGCTACCCCGACGGCGCCGCCAACCCGTATCTGGCCTTTGCCGCGATGATGATGGCCGGGCTCGACGGCATCCAGAACAAGATCCATCCGGGCGACCCGATCGACAAGAACCTCTACGATCTGCCGCCCGAGGAGCTGAAGGACGTGCCGGTGGTGTGCGGCTCATTGCGCGAGGCGCTCGGCGAACTGGCCCACGACCACGCCTTTCTGATGAAGGGCGAGGTCTTCAACAAGGACCAGATCGAGGCCTATATCGAATTGAAATGGGAGGAGGTGTACAATTTCGAGCACACCCCCCACCCGATCGAATTCCAGATGTATTACAGCGTCTGAACCCTAATACATGGAAATACATAGTTAATTTGGTACAGCGTTAGACAAACCCGCGGTCCCCTTTAACCACCGCAGGTCGCGGAAACCCTAGGGTCGAAAGCGCGAGTTTAACGCGTCTATGTGGCACGCCGGCGACAGGGGTATGGCATTTTAGCCATACCCCTGGGCGTAACGCCGTGAGGCAACTATCTCGGCCGTGAGACAGGATAGTTTGCGCGCAGCTGGGCCGGCGTCGTCCCTTGCACCAGCAGCCCGACAGATGAAAAAACAGGAGTGCGCCCGGACGCCGCTCTGTCACCGATCAGGCCTTGCCGCCTCCAGTGTCGTGGGCAGTCAGTGGACCCGGTCGGGCGGGGTGGTGTTGACGAGTTGCCCGACGGCATCCGAGATCCGGCGCCAGACCGCCACGCCGTTGTCATCGCCGGCCGATGCGAGCTCGTCGGCGCGCGTGGCGTTTTCCTCGAGCGCTTTGTCGCCATAGCGCTTGAGCATCAGGGCATCAGGGTGGCGGCGCGCCAGATGTCGATCTCGGGGATCACGTCGTAAAATTTCCACGAGCGGAGAAGACCGCAAGGCGGGTCGGCCACACCGGAACTCGGGACCTTTACGCGCCGTTTGATATGAGAGAGCCCGCCCCTGCGGAATGTGGTTCCCCCACCACGCTGCTCTCGAATAGGAAAGCGCCATGCTCCCCTCATGGCGCTTTTTCTTATGCCCGGGCACGGCCCGCGTGCGGCCGATCCCGGCGGCGCTCACTTTTTCGCGGCTGCTGCGGCAACGCCCGCTTTGGGATGCGGCACGTTACGCCGGACCTCGGCTGCCGGCTTGTCCTCGCGCAACCCTTCATAGACGACCTGGCGCAAGAGATTGTCTTCCGTCCAGGTCAGGAATTTGACCTCGGCGACCAGCTCCGGCCGCACCCAATGGACCCGCGACAAAACCAGCGGCGATCCGAAGCGGGTCGAGCGCGGCGGCGCCACGTCGAGCGGCATCCTGTCGATCGCTAGCGGCTGCAGCCGGCGCCACAGCCGCGCGAGTTCCGATTGGTTGATGCCGGTGCCGACGCGGCCGGCATAGGTGAGCCTTCCGTCGGGATCGTAGTGGCCGAGCAGCAAGGCACCGAGAAACGTCCGCGGACCTTCGGGATCGGTCCAGCCGATCACCACGAATTCCTCGCGGTTGAGGCATTTGACCTTGAGCCACAGGCCGCGATTGCCCGGTGCATACGACGCATCGGCGCGTTTCGAGACGACGCCTTCGACCCCGAGGGGACAGGCCTTCTCGTAAAAGGCCGGACCCAGCCCGATCTGGTGATCACTGAAGTGCAACGGCGATTCCGCCTGCGCCAGCAAGCCGGCGAGCCGTTCCTTGCGCTCGATCAATGGGCGCGCACTGAGATCCTCGCCATCGAGATAAAGAAGATCGAACAGGAAGAACACGAGCCCGGCGGCGTTGCCGGCGTCGGACGCCAGCTGGACCATGCTGAATGAGGTGATGCCGTCGGGGCGGACGCCGCACAACTCGCCGTCAAAATAGGTGGTCAGTTGCGGTTTGACCCAATCGGGGGAGGGCCGTCGCTTCGGCGCGCTGACTTCCAGCGAGCGATCGTGTCATGTGTTGAACCCGATCACCCTATCGCAGATCGATCCCGGTCAGATCTACCGGTTCACCTGCCGCATGATGTTCGTCCAGCGGTCAACCATCGGCAGCACCGTGTCCGCCTTCGCGGGCGAAAACGACGCCACAACGCGGGCCACTCCCGAGTTCGCGAGGCGCTTTACCCGGTCGAGATCCTCGCTCAGGCCAAACGAGGTGATCTCGATGGAGGTCGGGTCGCGGCCGGCTTCCCGGGCCATTTCACGGAATTTCGGCAGAACCTCAGCAACATCGCCACGGGCAGTTGGAATCCAGCCATCACCGTAGCGGATGGCGCGGCGCGCACCGTGCGGGAAGGCGCCGCCGACATGAATCGGCGGGTGGGGTTTCTGCACTGGTTTGGGCCGGGCGATCATTGGGTCGAAGTTGACGAACTCGCCATGATATTCCGCCGCTTCTTTTGTCCAGATTTCCTTCATCGCCTCGATAAATTCGCGCATCCGTTTGAAGCGGGTCGAGTAGACGGTGCCGTGGTCCTCCATTTCATCCTGATTCCAGCCGCCGCCGATGCCGAAGAGGAAGCGCCCCCGACTCACCTGGTCGAGCGAGGCGACCAGTTTGGCGGTCTGAATCGTGTCGCGCTGTTGTACGAGCGCCACGCCCGTGCCAAGTTTGATGGTCTTGGTAGCCTGGCCGGCCGCAGCCAGCACGACGAACGGGTCCATGGCGTCGTAATACGCTTTGGGCAGTTCGCCGCCTCCCGGAAATGGCGTCTTGCGGGAGAGCGGGATATGCGAGTGTTCCGGCGCCCACATCGACTCGAAACCGCGCTCCTCGAGAGCGAGAGCAAGCTCCACTGCCGATATCGAATAGTCGGTGAAGAACATCGCGCCGCCGAAATACATGCCACTCTCCCTGACTAATCCCCGGTCTGACGGCAGAGGTTAATCGGTGGCGCCGGCCGACGCCATCGATTACCTATCGGGCGACGCGCGTGTCGCGCGAACCGAATCCTCCCTTGGCCAAGAATCGGGATGAGGGTTCAAATGGGGACGGAAGAGCGCGGGCAGGGCTTCTCGGCCGAAGCGAGCCGGTCGCGCAAAATCATCCACATCGACATGGATGCGTTCTATGCATCGGTCGAACAGCGCGACAATCCGGAGCTGCGCGGCAAGCCGGTCGCGGTCGGCGGATCGCGCGAACGCGGCGTCGTCGCGGCCGCAAGCTACGAAGCGCGCAAGTTCGGCGTGCACTCCGCGATGCCGTCGATCACCGCCAAGCGAAAATGCCCGGATCTGATCTTTGTCAATCCGCGGTTCGATGCCTACAAGGCTATCTCGCGGCAGATCCGGGAGATCTTCGCCGAATACACCCCGATCATCGAGCCATTGTCGCTCGACGAGGCGTATCTCGATGTCACCGAAAACCTCAAGGGCATTCATCTCGGCGACGCACATCGCGGGAGAGATCCGGGCAAGGATCCGAGCCGACACCGAGCTCACGGCTTCGGCCGGCGTCTCCTACAACAAGTTGCTCGCCAAGCTTGCCTCGGATCACCGCAAGCCGGACGGGCTCTTCGTCATCACGCCCGCCATGGGGTCGGAATTCGTCGAGACGCTGCCGGTCAGGAAGTTTCACGGCGTCGGACTTGCGACAGCCAAGAAGATGAAGCGAGCTCGGGATCGAAACCGGGCTCGACCTCAGGGCGCAGACCTTAGCCTTCCTACAGCAACATTTCGGGAAAGCGGGCTCCTACTATTACTGGGTTGCGCGCGGAGTCGACGAGCGCCCTGTCCGTGCCGACCGGGTACGAAAGTCCGTCGGCGCCGAGAACACGTTTCCAGCCGATCTCTTCACCTACGAAGCCGCGCGTGATGCCCTTGCTGAAATCGTCGACAAAGTCTGGCGGCATTGCGAGGCCGCAGGCATTTGCGGACGCACGGTGACAATCAAGGTCAAATTCGAGAACTTCCACCAGATCACCCAAAGCCGCACCGGTCAGATGCAGATCAGGACGCGAAGCGAACTCGAGCAGCTTGGCAACGCACTGCTCGAACCCCTCTTTCCTGTCGCGAAAGGGGTTCGACTCCTCGGGGTCTCCTTGTCTTCACTCGCGGCAGAGGAGGCTGAACGTGAGCGCCAGGTCATCTTCTCTCTTTAAATCCACCGTACATCATGGAGTTTTGCGCGCCTACCGTACCCGCGCCAGCGATGATCAGGGCGAGGAGTGCCGGAGCCCCGGCATCCACCAAACAGCCGATTTGGATTTCGACAGCTGTCGCCAAAAGGAAGGCGAGAGCGGGGCTGAGGAGGACGCAAGGAACGATAATCGACCAGATTGCCCAGGTCGGAATGCTGCTCATAGGGAAAGTCCCCGTCGGAAGCACCTGGGCTATTCTCCGTCGCCGCGGTTAGGGAAGGGTTGACCGGTGGCAGGGCGGGTGCAGCCGAAATGGGTGCGCCCTTGCCTTGCCATCAGGCAGGCGGTCGAAAGGGGGCTTTGGGCAGCAATGGACGATGTTAAGCGCTCGGTGAACTGCTCTGCACGCGATTTTCTCGCGGCCTGGTGGCACGGCGCGATCCGCTACCGTGGCGTCGAGCTCGCCTACCTCACCATTTATTGCAGCGATAACCGTACGCGCGATCGCGGGGGGTTTTGAGCAGCAGCCATTTCTGCCCGACATCATCACATCCCGCGCCGCGTAGCAGCTCAAGCTGGGCGCCGAGCGTCTGCCCGTAGGTACTGACACGAGCATAGCCGAGGGGCGGTTTTGCGGATGAGGTCATAGCTTGCGGGAAGCGTGATCCATTGATCGGGCTGGGGCATATAGGTATCTGGAAGCGCTTGCAGATGGCGACCCCGGGGCAGGGAGTGTCATTTCGAAAATTATCTGGCGCAGGATTTTGAGAGTTATCTGGCGCCGCATGGTACTGACGCGGACGTGCCCGGCCGGTCCGCTTTTGCGTCCGAAAATCAAGGCGTCCGTTCCCGTGGTCGCTCCGGAATTCCCGGACATGCCGCGGGTGTGCGCGGCTCTCAGCGGTAATTCTGGCGCCCGTCCCGCCGCGTCACCAGCCGCCGGACGGTCGACTTTCCTCTTAAACCGCTTTCAGCCGCGGCGTTCGGCGATGATGTGCCAGTGGTGCGACCCGGGTCGCCGCTCCTGCAGCTGCTGGCTGAGGGTGAGCAGATCAAAGCCGGCAAGCAGACCGACGAGCGTCGCGGCGTCGCAATAGCAATGCGGGTGACCTTTTCGCTCGACCTGGTCGATGACAAAAGTGTCGGGAGCGATCGCGCGGCCAATACCGTAATTCGCATCGCGGGTCGACAGCACCGTCACCTGCAGCAGCCCGGCAGGCCGCAACACGCGCCAGATCTCGCCGAGCCGGCGGCCGAGGTCGCCCAGCGTGCCGTGATGGATCACATTCCACGACAGGACGTAATCGAAGCCGGCGTCGGGAAACGGCAAGGCGTCGGCGAGACCCTGGTGCAGGCTCACCGGCAAGCCGCGCGCCGCGGCCGTCTCGCGCACCACGGCGAGGCCGGCCGGGCTGCCGTCGATCGCCTCGACATCAAACCCATGCTCGGCGAGCAACAGCGCATGCCGCCCGACGCCGCAACCGAGATCGAGCACCCGCTTGGCGCCGCGCGCACGCAGTTCCGGCAGGATCGCCACCACTGCCGGGTGCGGTTCGAGCCAATCGGCGCGCCCTTCGCTGGTCGCCCAACGCTTGTCCCAAGCCTCGACCGCCGTCTGCGACACCGCGCTGTCGATCGCCATGTTCTCCGTCCCCTGTTGCGTCAGACGATGCCGTCCTGCCTCAGCTGTGCGACGGCCGCGGCGTCAAGGCCGAGCCAGTCGGACAGCACCTCGGCGGTGTGCTCGCCGAGCAGCGGCGCCGGCTCGACCTTGGTCGGCACGCCGTCGAACCGCACCGGCCAGGTCGGCATCACCATCTTGCGTTCGCCGTGCGTCATCTTCTGCAGGATGCCGCGCTCGTAGAAGCTCGGTTCGTCGATCAGCTCCTGCGTGTCGAGCACGGCGCCCGCCGGGACGCCGACCGCGCTCAGCTGCGCCATCGCCTCTTGCTTGGTGCGCTCCTTTGTCCAGCCGGTGACGATCGCGTCGACCTCAGCCTCGCGCTGCAGGCGGGCGTCAGGCGTCGCATAGCGCTCGTCGCCGATCAGATCCTCGCGGCCGATCAGCTTCAGGAGGCGCGGCCAATGCTCCGGATTGGCGCGGCTGGTCAACAGGTAGACGTAATCGTTGGGGCCGCCGGGCTTGCACGGGTAGATGCCGCCGGGCGGGTTGTTGGCCGGCGGCCGGCGCGGTGCCGCCTTGCCGGTGCGCGCCTGGGTGATGAACCCGCCGCGGCTGTAATGCATGACCGAATCCTGCATCGCCACCTGCAGCCGGCGCCCCTTGCCGCTGCGGGCGCGGTCGAACAGGGCGCTGACGATGCTAAAGGCCATCAGCATGCCGGTGCCGGTGTCGCCGATCGTCGGGCCAGGCTTGACCGGCGGGCCGTCCCTTTCGCCGGTAATGCTCATCGCGCCGCCGGCAGCCTGCGCGATCGGGTCGAACGACAGCCCCTTCTCGAACGGGCTGCCGTCGCCAAAGCCCTTGACCTGGGCATAGATGATCGACGGATTGATGCCGCTGACGACATCATAGCCGAGCCCCAAGCGCTCAACCGCGCCGGGCGCGAAGTTCTCGGTGAAGACGTCCGCCTTCTTCACCATCTCCTTGACCAATGCCAGGCCGCGCTCGTCTTTGAGGTTGACGGTCAGCGAGCGCTTGTTGGCGTTGTACATCATGAAATAGAAGGCGTCGCCGAAGCCGGTGCGGCCGGCTTCGCCGCGCGGCGGCTCCACCTTGGCGATGTCGGCACCCATCCAGGCGAGCGCCTCGGTGCAGGTCGTGCCGGCCTCGAACTGCGTCAGGTCGAGGACGCGGATGCCCTTGAGGAGGCCGGGCGACACGGGGGTTACGGTCATTGTCGAACTCCTTGCCTTCATTAGCTCGGATTACACGCTCAGGGCTCCGCCCAGACCCCATCATTCTTGGCCATCTGCGCCAGATAGCGATCAAAAAAAGCGGCACTTACCGATCAAAATGACAGGCGATGGGCCCCTGCTGCCCCTTTGCTGCCGTCCCCCTTCGGAAATCTAAATCGGTCAGAATGGCTGAGAGTGGTCATTCACCCTCGGTGTCGGCAAATTCTAGAGGGTCCCGCCGTAGCCAGCGGTGACCCCTAAGATCGGGCAAAGGGCGGGGGAAAGGCGTACGGATAGTATCGGGAAACCCTAGCGCAAAATCCTATACTGCAGATGGATCAGAACGGAGTCTGGTGAATGAGTGCAGGGCCGCTAGTGGTGACCTATCCGCTGACGGGGCGCAGCCGGGCGATCGTCGCGGAAGAACTGGGCGGGACCGCCGAGGCGATCTATCTCGTCGATCTGGCGCCGGCCGACCGAGCCCACGCGCTCGGGCGTGCTGGGGCGGTGCTGTCCCACGACACGTCGAAGGAACTGCGGCCCGACGAGATCCTGCTGATCCGCAATGCTCGGCTATTGCAGTTCACCGCCGCCGGCGTCGATTGGGTGCCGACCCGCGACCTGCCGCGGGAATTGCCGGTTGCCGCCAATAAGGGCGGAGGGGCCGAACCGATGTCGGAGCACATCGTCGCGCTGGCGCTGGCTGCGGCGAAGCGCCTGTTCATCGAGCACGCCAACCTCAAGCGCGGCGAATTCAACCAGGGCAGCGCCAACCGGATGCTGCGCGGCGGCGTCTGCGGCATCCTCGGCTTCGGCAATGTCGGCGTCGCGACGGCGCGGCTGATGCGCGCCTTCGGGATGAAAATTCACGCAATCAACCGCCGCGGCGCGAGCGACGAGCCGACCGACTGGATCGCAACGGCCGACCTCCTCGACGAGATGTTGCGCGTCGCCGATGTCCTCGTCATCAGCGCCGCGCTGACGACCGCCACCGAGGGATTGATCGGCGCGCGCGAACTGGACCTGATGAAGGAGAACGCGATCCTGATTAACGTCGCGCGGGGCGAGATCATCGATGAGGGGGCGCTCTACGCGCATCTTGTCGCCCATCCGCACTTTTTCGCCGGCATCGATGCGTGGTGGGTGGAGCCGGTGCGGCACGGCCGCTTTGCGATGGGTCACCCGTTTCTCGACCTCCCGAACGTCATCGGCTCGCCGCACAATTCGGCGGGGGGCGGGGCATGGCGTGACGAATACCTCCGGCGCGCTGTGCAGAATTGCCGGCGCGCCATCCTCGGCGAGACGCCGTGGAACCTGATCGGCCCCGACGAGCGTATCCTCTAATATAAATAGACATCGGCGAGCGGATGGTCTGATCACGGGGTCAATACTCAACTGTTAGCGTAGCTACCAGAAGTCTCGCGAACGGCTGGTATCGGTTAGGGTTTCGGATGCCGGCGCGGCGTGAGCAGTCGACACGGGCAAGGGCCGACGGCCGGCGTCCGAAAGCCTCCGAAAAACGAACCCGCGGGACAGCGGCGAGCAGTTGGCCGTCTATGGGGAATTGGTCGCGCCGCGGCGTTGGCGCGGGATGGTTTTGCAAAGAGTGGTGAGAGTAGAAAGCCTCTGATGATTGCGGACCGGGCCCTGCCAGCGCAGCCGAGGGCCTGATCGAGGACTGATCGGTGATGTCGAGGCGGCGCTTAACGATGCTGGGATAAAACGGACGCCGCGCCGGGAACGCGACGTTCCGGCGAATGAACGCTGCAACGAGACGGCCGGGATTGTCATCGCCTCAAATCCCGCTCGCGGTGCCGGAGGGCGGGCCGCGTGGTGCGCCGCCGCGCCCAAAGACCTCGACAATCAGCATGCGGCCGCCGCAGCACGGGCACGGCAGGCGATGATCGGTGGCGGCCTCGGGATCGGTGCTGTCGTGCGCCGTCAGCGGATCAACCGTCGGCATCGAGGCAGCGATCAGCTCTCTGGCGCGCGCCATGTTGGCTTTGCTGCCGGGGCTGGTGAGCAGCCCGTAGTGGCGGATGCGATGAAACCCCTTTGGTAGAACGTGGAGCAGGAAGCGCCGGATGAACTCGTCGGCGCCGAGGGTCATGGTACGGTACCGCGCCTGGCCGTTGCGGCGGTAATCCTTGTACCCGAAGGTCACGCCGCGCTCGTCGAGCGTCATGAGCCGGCTGTTGGCGATGGCGACGCGATGGGTGTAGCGGGCGAGATAGGCAAGCACCGCTTCCGGCCCGGCGAAGGGCGGCTTGGCGTAGACGAACCAATCCTTTCTCTTGAGCGGCGCGAGAAGCGCGGCAAAAGCATCGCGATGGCGCAAGTTCTCGATCCCGCCAAAGAACGAGAGCCGGCCTGCCGCGTGGGCGTCGGCCAGTGCGGTCAGGAAGAGCCGCCGGAACAGGCGAGACAGCACCCGCACCGGCAGCAGAAAGCGGGGCTTGCCGCGCACCCATCGCGTGCCGTCGAGCGATATGCCGCCGCCCGGCACGATCATGTGGACGCGCGGGTGGTGGGTCATTGCCGAGCCCCAGCTATGGAGCACGGCGGTGGCGCCGATGCGAGCGCCGAGGTGTTTGGGATCGGCGGCGATCGTCAACAATGTCTTGGCGGCCGTGCGGAACAAAAGGTCGTAGACGACCGCCTTGTCCTGGTAGGCGATCGGGGTGACCTCGGCCGGCAGGGTGAAGACGACACGGAAATAGCCGACCGGCAGCAGATCGGCGGCGCGGGCCGCCAGCCAATCCTGCGCCACTGCGCCCTGGCACTTTGGGCAATGGCGGTTGCGGCATGAGTTGTAGGCGATGCGGCTGTGGCCGCAATCTTCGCAGCGCTCGACGTGGCCGCCAAGCTCGGCCGAGCGGCATTGCTCGATCGCCGTCATGACCTGGAGCTGAGCCAGGCTTACATGTCCGGCATTGGCCCGGCGCCAGTCGGCCCCATGGCGATGAAAGATATCTGCGACCTCCAGCCTCGGGCGGCGCACGGCCGCCGGCTTAGGCCTCGGGTCGCTGCCTCTCGTCGATCAAGGATGCGAGCCGGTCGAGCGGGCTGGTGACGGCCCGGATCGTCGTACTGGCAACGCGGGTGTAAAGGGCCGTGGTGTCGAGCTTGGCGTGGCCGAGGAGCGTCTGGATCACGCGGACATCGACGCCTTGCTCGAGCAGGTGGGTGGCAAAGCTGTGCCGCAGCGTGTGCGGCGACACGCGCTTGTTGATCCCTGCCGCCTGGGCGGCGGCGCGGACAACGCGGCCAAGCTGGCGGGCCGACAGCGGCTCGACCGGGTTGCGGCCGGGAAACAGCCAGCCTCCCGACAGCAGCAGGCTGCGCCGCCGCCCTTCGCGCCACCAGGCCCGCAACAGTTCGAGCAGCTGCGGCGACAGCATCGCGTGGCGGTCCTTGCCTCCCTTGCCGCGCTCAACGCGCAGCAGCATGCGCTCGGAATTGATATCGCGACCTTCAACGCGACGACTTCCGAGACGCGCAGCCCGGCGCCGTAGGCGGTGGCGAACGCCGCCTTGTACTTCGGCGCCGATGCCGCCTGCAGCAGCAGCGTCACCTCCTCGACGCTGAGCACCACCGGGATGCGTCGCGGCTGCGGCACGACGGTGAGCCGCCGCGCCAGATCCGGCCGGTCGAGCGTCACCGTGAAGAAAAAGCGCAGGGCCGAGACCGCGCTGTTGATGCTCGGCGGATGCATGCCGCTCTGCGTCTGGTGCAGTTGGTAAAGACGCAGATCCTCCGCTGTCGCCGTGTCGGGCGACCGGCCAATGAAGGCTGCGAATGCTCGGACGTTTCGCACATAGTCGCGGCGGGTGTCCTCCTTGAAGCCGCGCACGGTCATGTCTTCGATCATGCGCGCCCGCAATGGGCTGACGGACCGAGGTGAAGTATCGGAGGTCATCAGGGCTCTCCCGAGCTGAAGGTTGCTGGACCTTCGATGCTCGGGATCGGATGCCCCAATCGTCACGCCCTACTGTTCACCTCGCCAGTAGCCCACAGCCGGTGACGCTCCCTTCCCGCGAAAGCGGGTTCGTTCTTCGGCGCTGAGGCGACGAGGTAAGCTTTTACAATCGCCCGACGGATACGAGAGTAATTCCGCCGGTGGCCCTGCCCGCCCTGCTGCTCGTATTCTTGAGACAATCTGTTTTCGAGAATAATCCCACGCGATGGAGGACGGTCCGAGCGCGCATCGAGGAGCTGGGCCGCGGAGCGCACCCATCTGTCGGCCGGACAGGGATAGCCAGCCGACGACCGATCCGACCCTCATCGTGGCGGTGCGGCGCAGGAAGCGCGGCGGGTCCTACTACGCTCAATTTGTCGCCGGAGCCCATCCGGGGTAAGCGCCCTACCGCGCCACTGCAACACCGCGGCGCAACCACCATGCGTCGAGACTCCAGGCGCGGGCGCCGAACGCCGCGACATAAAGAAACCCGCCCGTCATCGCCATGTTTTTCAAGAAATTGATCTCCTGATTGCGGTCGGCGAAATTCGTATGCGCGATCAGCGCGGTGGCGACGCACCATATCGCCAGTACCAGCCCAACCGGTCGGGTCAACAGCCCGAACAGGATTGCCAGCCCGCCGCCTAGTTCGACGACGACGGCAAGTATCCAGCCGAGCTGCACCATCGGCAGATGATGGTTGGCGAGCATCGCCTGCGTCGCAGCCGGCGCGAACAATTTGCCCCAGCCGGCGAGAATAAAGATCACGCTCATCGCGACGCGGCCGAGCAGCGCGGCAGCATTTTCGGTTCCCTGCATCGTCACCTCCCCAGATACCGCGAAGGCCGCCAAGCGTGTGCTGGGCGGCCCCATTTCCCTTCACGGTCATCGGCTCTCCAGCCTGTGCCGTGCGATCATTCTACCATTGTTCAAATGCTCCGGGAAGCGCGAGGGAAACCCCGTCATACCGTCCGGCAATTCGGAGTGGCAAAAGCTTCCGGTGCCCGATAAGTCGATTGGAAATCCCCGCCACGCGCGGTCTTTGGTTTCAGAGGATCGCGAGAAGAGTCAAATAAATTTACACTGGGGAAATTGCAAATGAACCACGCTCGACTACATAGACCTCAGTCAACGACGTTGGGGCAGAAGATATGGCCGATGACAGCACTGCGCAGAAGGTTGATCCCAGCCTGGTTGCGGACATCGTCAGTAGTTATGTCGCGCAAAACAGTATCGGTGTCGATCAGCTCGCGGGGTTGATTGCAACGGTGCACCGCACGCTCAGCGGCCTCGGAACGAACGCGCCGGCGCCCGTGGCGGAAGCGTTGACACCGGCGGTGTCGATCCGGCGATCGGTGCAGCCCAACTATGTTGTGTGCCTCGAATGCGGGTTTCGCGGCCAGATACTGCGCCGGCATCTGCGCGTGGCGCATGGGCTCGAACCGGCGGCATATCGCACCCGCTGGAAGTTGTCAGCCGATCACCCGATCACCGCGCCGCTCTATGCCGAGCGGCGTTCGACGATGGCAAAGCAGGTTGGCCTCGGAAGACCGCGGCAAGCCGTTGTGTCGACGCCGGCTCCTGAAGTAATCGCCCCGCCCGCGAAGCGGCGTGGCCGCAAACCGCGATCGGCCGCCGCGACGTAGCTCGCGCTGGGCCCGCCCGAACGGGTGGCGAAAGCCCTTCTGGGTCCGGGCTCTACCCTGCTGCATCTATATGTGATAATGTCCTTTATCGGATATGTCCTGGAGCACACGTCGACGGATTGATCGGCTAGGAAAATGTATCGAGGACCTTGAGAACGTCGCGCTGATGGGGATCGCCGGCCGCGATTGTTATACCGCGGCAAAAGACGGGATCGCCGCGATCACGCGTTCGCTCGCTGTCGCCTACGCACCGCAAAGAGTTCGCGTCAACGCGATTGCGCCGTCAGCGACGATGACCGAGCGGGTCAAAAAGCTGGTCGCTGGCAACGCCGCGTTGACCCGGCTCGCCGACTCGCATCTGCTCGGCCTGATCGAGCCGGATGACATCGCGAGCGCCGTGCTCTATCTCGCCAGCGACGAATCCCGAATGGTCACCGGCCAGGTTCTGCCGGTCGACAGCGGGGTGACAATCTCTTGACAATGACGCGGGCCGATCGGGGCGCTTTGGCGGAGCTCTGCACAGGCCAAAGAGCCGACCGTTGTTCTAATGGAGCTCAATGGCCGGTGGGTGGACGTCCGCTGGGGTCTCCTTTGCGGGTCCGAAGCACGCGCCGCGGCTTGCAGGATGGGGTTAGCCGCAAATCGGCGAGCGAATGGCTTGATCGTGGCGCCAATCGTGTGCAACCGTCCGTCATGTTGCGAGCCTGCAGGCCGGGCTGCCGATGCGCCGTCAGCGGCGATGAGGATTTGTCATGTGTCGAAACATCAAGACTCTGCACAATTTCAAACCGCCGGCCACGGACGAGGAAATCCATGCCTCTTCCCTGCAATTCGTCCGGAAGTTGAGCGGTTTCACACGGCCCTCCAAAGCAAACCAGATCGCTTTCAGCCGGGCGGTTGACCAGGTGGCCAAAGCCGCGCACGAGCTGCTTGCTTCTCTCGTCACGAATGCGCCGCCGCGCGATCGTGAGGTTGAGGCCTTGAGAGCCCGCGCCCGGACGGCCGATCGCTTCCACGCCGACGAGAGACGCGCCACCTAGCCGACGACACGCACGAAGTGACGATACCGGTCACGAGGTCTCCGCCGCCCTGAATCCCCAGTTCATTGAATGCCCGTGCGCTCGTTGGTGGTGAGGCGTTGGAACTCCCGTTTCATCGCGTTGATCTGGGCGAGATAGGCTGCAACGTCGTGGTCACCGCAGCGCTCGCCGGCGGTCAAGGAAAAGCCGCGGCGCGCGAACACTCTTGCTGATCCCGCGCCGCAAAGATGAATTATGGCGGCGAGTTCCTGCCTCTGCTGCGAGGTGGCGGCGGGTCGCCGGTGTGCGACAATCTGGGTGACGTTGCGGTCTAAATACACTGACGTGAGCTCGACAGCGCGGCTGGGCGCGACCCGTGTATCAAGCCCAATCCATGAACACCCGTCGTCCACGACGATATGATGGCGGATGCAATAGCGCCTTGTCTCGGCGAAGGTTGGGTCGGTCATCTGGTACATGCCGACGCTGGTTGAGGCCGGTTGATAGATCGCGAAGGGATCCCAGGCCAGGCGCCACCGCCAATAGGTGCTCGCCAGCGGGTTACCGGCGCTCTCGACCTGCGCGAGCGCGGCCAGCAGTTCGGGCGCAATCGCGGCGGTGGAATACTCCCGAAAGAGCGGCGCATATTGGCGCCAGGTCTCAAGCGGCGTTTTGTTGAGCGTACCGCTTACGGGAGAGAACATCTCGGTTGGCTTGCGCACGACATGATAGACGAAGTTTGCCGCGAAAAAGACGGCGAGGACGATCGCAGCAATGGCGGCGATCCGGATCGCCAGTGGCGCTGCAGCCAGCTTGCGCCCACCCAGCGCACGCATTTCCAGCAGCGGCGGAGGCGGCGCGGAAGCGCGCCCGAACATCGACGGATATGCTTCTTCCGGTGTCGGACCGGGGCAATCCGCACCGAAGATGTTAGGATCATTGGCCTATTATCGCCTAAATTGCAAGGAACGCCACCGAGGGCATTAGTGCGGGTTGTCAGCGGATTTGGACGGCGCTTCGAAAAATCAGTGGCCAACCCGGGCGTCGGCGGGAGCCGTCTCAATCGTCGTCAAACTTGCGGTCTCGCCCGGTCGCTATCCGTCGAGACCTTATAAATTGCGTTATTCTTGTAGACATCCTGAAGCGGATCTGAAGAGGGCGCTCTTGCTGATCTGCTGCTCGTCCACCCCCAACTTCCCAGGAAGGGGGATCCGGGATGACATTTATGACGTTATCGCCAGGCTGAACGATGGTCTCGTCGAAGGCGCTCGCGCCATTCAGATCGTAGAACCGGGATCACGTCGCGTAGCCGCTGCGGAAGGACCCGTACTCTTTCCGCATTGGTCACGATAACGAGCTGGCAGATACGCCCCCGTCCACCACCGACTACTATTCTGATGAAGCCGTGGCGCCCGTCCTTAAGCACCGCAATGTCGCCTGGGCAGATCGACCGTTTGGCCGTTCTCATCCCGCGCCTCTCAATAGGGGCACCAGCCGGGCAAGCAGCTGGCCGCGAGCTCGGCATCATGCCGCTGCATTCGGGGCCTTTGCGTAAGTGCCGAGGCCAAGCGAGCGATAGATCGTCGCCCGGTTGACGCCGAAGGCCTCGGCAACCTCTTTGATCGTCATCTCGGGGTCGGCCAGCATTTTCCGCGCGGTGCAGACCTGTTTCGCCGTCAGCTTAGCCGGCCGTCCGCCCTTGCGCCCGCGGGCGCGGGCCGCCGCAAGACCAGCAAGCGTGCGCTCGCGGATCACATCCCTCTCACTTTCGGCCAGTGCCGCGCTGATATGGAATAACAGCCGGCCCTGGGCGGTCGTCGTGTCGATGGGGAACGAGCCGTTGAGGATTCGAAAATCGCAGCCGCGCTGCCGGAGCTCCTCGACAAAGCTCAACAGCGCGATCATCCGGCGGCCAAGCCGATCGAGCCGCCAAATGACGAGACAATCGCCCGGGCGCAGATGCGACAAGGCCTCGGCCAGACCCGGGCGGTCACCGCGCACACCCGACGCCTTATCCTCGAAAATCCGCTCGCATCCGGCGGCGGTGAGAGCGTCGCGTTGCAGATCGAGATTTTGATCTTCCGTCGAGACGCGGGCGTAACCAATCAGCATTATTCGACGTCTCAGCACGTGTTGGAAAGCCGACAATAGATAGGAGATCGCACATAGATTTACAACGCATATTACGCACACCACGGACTGCCCTTTTCCGGGTTGAGCGATACTCCCGATTGCATGTGCGGATATGATCGTTTGTGCACACCGGCTTATTGGTCGCGGTGTAGCGGCCACCCCCCAGAGCGGGCGCGCTGGTCCGGCTTGGTATCGATCGACGTCGCGCATTCATTCGATTGGGCCGCGGAGAGACCCCCGTAGTGGCTAAGGGATTTTCCCTTGCCTATCGCCTCGTTTCAGTCAGTTATAGTAACGAAATGCAATATGCGCGCCCGGTCAATCCCGGCCAAAACCGCGCGGCAGCTCCTCGGCGTCAATTTCCGATAGATCAAGCTCACACATCGCCTCCAGCGCGGCGCTGTCGCGCTTCCCGCCAGGTTCTCCGGCAGCGAATTCGAGCCACTCCCGATACTCTTCTTGCAGACTAACTAGTTCGGCTACGGCGTCATGCCAGCGTTGCGGTCGGCCGCGCCGATCAACCGGCCGCCGATATCGTACCCTCGGCTCGTCGGCTGATCCTGCATGCGCCTCTCGAAAGCGGGCTTGCCGCTCTGTCGTCGTCATCGCTCGCTCGCCTAGCGGCTTTCGTCCCCGACCCATCGCCTTGTTTAATCCGTTATAGTAACGAATTTTCATAGGCACTCGGTTAGCCGGTCATCCTCCGCTCCAGCGCAAGGGAGAGCCGCTCCACGAGATCGAACGAGCTAGGGAGGACGGCCAACAACACCCCGGTGGGGCCTGGGAATTCTCACTCGGCGACGAGCCCCTGTGACCTCCGTCCATCGTCATCCATGCGCGGTATTTATCGGCCGATTTTGCCCTCTGGCACCGTGCAGCTGCATGAGCAACAGCACTATCCACGCTCTCGATCACTTGGCGTTTCCGCGTCGGTGTTGGCGGCTGTGACGTCGCGCAACGCGCCGTCGTCATGCGTCGCATCGATCAGCTCGCCATCGGTCATCTGCCACAAGATCGGCTGACCCGAACCCGGCGCGCCACTCGGCCGCACCTCGACCGCAGCCTGGCGCTGGTGGGTGTAGGGTAGAGTGGTCGCTAACACGCTGGCCCAGAACTTGGCGGCGTCATGGCGGGTGCAGCCCAAGCGTTCGGCCAGGCCTTCGAGAATTCCTGGCGCTAGGATCGGCAAACCGGCGATCTCGATGCCGCGCTCCAATGGATCGCGCCCGTCATTCTTCGCGATGTACCAGCGCGCCAGCTCGTCGGTGCGGCGGCCGCGAGCGCCGGGCGGCCGGCCGCGGCGGGGACCGTCGGCGACGGTGCCCTCACCCCCCGAATCTGCAACCAGAGATATGTTAGCGGGCTCGTCCCCGAACAGCTCGCCCTGTGTGCATCGCGCTCGGTGCGGACCTCGGCGAAGGCCTGGAGCGCCAGCTCCAGCGCCGTTCGATGCCCCTTTTCGACATGCTCCGCCATCTGCCAACTAAACCCCAGCTATTTAACCACAATCGCTTCAAGACCGAAGGTAAGTGTTTACTCACGAACGGCACTGAACGCCCATTCCGCTAGAGGGCCTAGTGCGTGCGCGCGCACGCGCGCGTGTACACCCCATACGGTTTAGGCGTTCAGTGCCGTTCGTGTTACTCAAATACAACATCAGTTGCCACGCTGCCACGCTCACTTAAACGCCATATATATACAATCTGTTAGCGAAATTTGTTCATTATACTAAACCGATTACGCCTAGGCTCCATCCGTCGCCGCTCCTTGATCTTTTTCCCCACCGCCACAATCGCTTGGCGTGATTGCTGGCGATCTTCAAGGCCGATCGCCGTCGACAGCTCGGCTCGCTCTTCGGCGGTACCCCAACGCTCGACGCGCCGCACCGCTACATCAACATCCCTCATCGCGATCGTCGTCATTACTTGTAACTCCCTTGCTTTTACAGTGGCAATTCCTCGTTGCGCGGGCGCAGGGCAATGCCCTTAAACCCGCGCCGCCGGTTCTCCGGATGCTTCCAACGACAGTCATTGCCGAGAACATTCTCGAGCAGCTCGGCAAAGCGGGTCTCGTTGGGCACCCACTCATTCGCTGCTTTCAAAAACCGGACATAGCTGTGGTACAGATCCCGCGTCAACGCCGCCACGTCACCAGAGCGTTCGCAATCCTGCTCGATCCACGCATCGATACTGTTCTCATCTAAAAAGTAATGCGAGGTCGAATCGTTAATGATCGCCGGGGTTTGTAGTCCATAATTAAAGTACAATACCGCGCCCTCGACCGCCCACATCATGATGCCGCCGAGCTCCTCCTTGAACTTGTCGAGCAGTTCCTTGTCGATTTGCGCCGGTTTGACCCGAAACGGCAGTAACCGCAGGCGCCGGCGCATCTCCTGTCCGGCATTGGTCATCCGAGGCCGGAAGTTGCCGTGGAACATCAGCAAAAACCGTGGGTAATATTCAAAGAAATTACCCCTCATAAACCGCGCCGACACCTTGTCTTGGCCGGTCAAGGTTAATAATCGCTGCTGGTCCCAGCGTCGCCCTTGCTCGGTCTCGGCTGCCGTCACTAGCCGCTTGCCGACGAACCCAGCGAGGTCGGTCGGGTGGCGCTGCGCCTGGGTCGCAGTAAAGGTGTCCATTGGCGCATTGCGGGCATAGCTGCCGTGCAGCAGTCTCATGGTTTCGACGAATTTGGATTTACCGGTATTTGACGGGCCATGAAGAAAGACGAATATCTCCTCCTTCGTCAACCCGGTCAGCGAGTATCCCACAAGGCGCTGCAAGTAATCGGAATAGGCCTGGTCGCCGCCGGTGGCCTCGGCCAGAAACTGCCGCCAATGCGGGCACTCGCCTTCCGGTGCGGCACCGGCGAGCTCGGTCATCAGGTATTCGCGCTTGCCCGGCATCAAGGTGCCATAGCGCAGATCGACCACCCCGCCCGGCGTATTGAGCAGATAGAGATCCTTGTCCCAGACCGTCTCCGAAGTGCGCACCCGCGGGTCGTTGCGCGCCTGGCGGGCCACCGCCATGATCGTCTTGTCTGACGACACCGCCCGCCGCAATGACGGTTTTTGCGGATCGGTGCGGACCGCGACATCGCGGCACACCATGCGCGCCCGCCAAATCACATCCATCAGCTCATCGACCTCCCAACGCCGCCCATCCCAGCACAGCCATTCCTGCCGCGCCGGCACATAGCGCCAATCCGGGGTCAGCTCGTCGGCCAAGGTCTGGGCCATAGCGTCGTCCGATGCCCAGATCGGCCGCTGGTCTTCACCCGACGGCGTCGAGCCGCCGCCTTCACCACCATCATTGGGCGACTCCAGTACATCCTGAGGCTCCCGCCAGAAATCGAGCTTAACGACGTTATTCCCGACTCGCCCATCGCCCCGCTCCCCCTGCTCGCTCATTGCAATCCCCCGGCAATGCGTGACCGGCGGCTTTGATGGCTTTGCCGCCAAACGATAAACTCGTTATAATCTTTGACCTTTGCTAAGCGCGCCCAGAGCCGGACGCGGCGCCCGCCGGCCTCGAAGTATTGAAGGGTTCAGCCTTGGGGTCATCCTGTATCGCCTTGTCATCTTGTATCGCCTTTCGGTTGGTACCCCATTGCGCTGTTATCAGCCCCGCGGGCATACGAAGTCGCCCTGGACAATGTGTCGGGCGTTGTCGAGGATGACGATCGGACGGCCGCTGAGAGCGGCGGCGGTCTCGGCATCGTCGCCGCCCTGCGAGGTTACATCCCGGCTGATGGTTTAACCTGACCACCAGGTCGATCGTCGGATCGACGGCACCGATAGCAAAGCGTTGATCGATCGCCGGCAATGACTGTGGCCTCGTCGGGTCGAGCCCGCCCGAACACAGCCACAACCCGTCCCGGCCGGCGAAACTTTCGGCGAGTTCATGAAAGATTCGACCCTGTTGAAGCGCCAGACGCAGATTGATCGTCTCCACCTCGTTCCCCTCCTCTTTCGCCACCAATCTCCCGCCCCTTTACCGCCGCGGTCCAAGCTGACTTTATAATAATCTGATCCCGCGCACCATCCAGATTTGCAAAAACCGATTTTAGTGGGATAGGATCAAACGTAGGAATGCTCCAGGAGCGATCATGAAAACCCCGCCCATGGCTAAGCGGTCACGCGGCCGCCCCCGGAACGACGCGCCGCCCTGGCCGGACGTTCACGCCAGAATACCTCCTGGGCTCAAAGCGGCACTCGAGCGCGACGCCAAGAGAGCGAAAAGATCCGCTGCGAAGGAGTTTGTGGTTCGTCTCGAAAAAAGTTATCGCAGCGATGAAAAGTATGGTGGGCCACAAATGGCCGCGATGTTTCGTGTACTAGCAGAAGTCGCTCTAGGCATCGCAAAACAACAAAATAGAGGCTCTTTCTTTGACGATTTTGAAGTATTTGTCTTGGTCAGGGATGTTTGGAACATCATCATTCAGGATCAGATGCCGCGCCCGGATGACCAGCTCCTGGCCAAAGTCTCCCGGGAATGGGACGTCTCTAAAGCTGCATCACCACAGACCTCTACACAGGCGGCGGCTCTGGAATGGCTGATCCGTCATACCCCGCTCCCGCAAGGCGTGACATTAGCGCATCTGCTTGCCGAAGTCGGGCCAACTATCAGCAAATCTAGCGAAAATCACGAGCCGACTAGCGATCCGCCTGCGGTAATCCCGGAATCGCCGGCGACCGAGGTGTTCATCCCGGCGATCGGCAGCCTCGGGCAAGTACTAGCAGGTCTCACCCATTCGCAAGGCAAAGCCGGCAGCGCGGTGTGGCCGATCGGTAGCCTTGCGAAGGTCATTGAGGGTCTGATCCCAGCAAAGGGCAGCGTCCGCGCCGCCGCCGGGGAAGTGTCCCGACTGGCCCAGCTGCTTGCCGAGGCGACGGAGGACGCACCCGTCGGCGATACTGCCGTACCGCGGATAGACCCCGACACCGATGTCGGAGACATACCGACATAGAGGTAGGGGATGGCGTTGCCCACCAACATCCCGAAACGCGGCTTGTCGTTGGCCGAGGCGGCGGAGTATTGCGGCGTCAGCGACAAAACCTTGCAGCGCCACGGCCCCGAACCCAGCAAGATTGGCGAGCGCATCGTCTATGACCGGCGCGTGCTCGACCGGTGGATGGACAGTCTCGCCGATCTGCCCTCGTCCGGGGTCAACCCGATCGAGGATCCTGAAGACCTCCTGTTGAAAGCGATCGATGCTCGAAAGACTGCGCTACGTCACCCGCCGGCGAAACAACAACGGAAACGTGCGATGGTATTGGCAGCGCCCCGGTCACAAGCTGATCCGCCTCCCAGACAACTCGATCGAGCGGATGGCGGCGACGCAGAGGCTCAATAACGCCGCCGACGCGATCCCGCTGCCCACGGTACTCCCGCGCGACAGCATCGGCGGGCTGATCCAGCGTTACCGCAGCAGCGACGGTTATCAGGCGCTCCAGCCCGGCACGGTCAAATATTACGGGCGTTACCTGCGCGACATCGAAGCCCTCGGGCCCGGCCTGCCATTCGCCTCATTCACCCGCCAGGCGGTCGTCGACTTCATCGAGACCTATCCCAAGGTCCATCAGCGCCGGCAAGCCGCAGCCGTTCTCAAGAACCTGTTCCAACTCGCCCGCTATTACGGGCTCGTCGACACCGATGCCGCCGCCGGATTGCGGCTCAGAACATCAAAGCCACGCGATCGCATTTGGAGCGACGACGAGGTCGCACGCTGGCTCACGTCCGCCGCCGGCGCCCCGCACATGGTCACCGCCTTCTTGTTGCTGCAATTCACCGCCCAGCGCCCGACCGACGTACTTCGCATGGCGTGGCCGCACTATTCGGGTGCGGCGATCCGGCTGCGTCAGCAAAAAACCGGTGTGCTTCTCGACGTGCCGGTGCACCCGGGGCTGCGCGCCCATCTCGATGCGCTGTCCCGCAAGGGAGCGAGCTTGACGATCATCACCTACCGGGGTCGGCCCGTGCCATATGCCCGGTTTAATGACCGCTTCCGCCGCATCGCCGCCGCCGCCGGCATCGATGCGCAGGCCCGTGACCTGCGCCGCACCGCGATGCTGCGGATGGCCGAGGCGGGCGCCACCGTGCCCCAGATCGCCTCCGTCTCAGGTCACTCGATCGAGGCGACCCAACGCATTCTTGAAACCTACCTGCCGCGCAACCGTGACCTCGCCGAGATCGCGATCGCCCGTCTTGCCGACTATCAAAGTCGGGCCCGAAATCGGGCACCAAGCCGGAACAGAGTCTAACGCGTTAGTCAAAATATGACCCCTAAGTCATTGATAATCACGGCTAAGGGAATACCAGATGTACTACAGCGTCTGAACCCCGCCCACACGACGACGCTGGCCGTCAAACGCGCCCCCGCGGGGGCGCGTTTGCTTTACGCAATAGATTGCGCGATCTCATTTTTCTGCTTGTCCGACGCAATCTTGCGGATGTTGCCGGTCGTTTTCCCAGCCGCGGCATCCCAGGAACCGAGCTAGCTGTGAGCCCCGAGAGCGGCGGGTTCTGATCCGCACCCCAGTCCCTGCCTTTTGCCTCAGCGGGCGTCCCGGTCGGCGGCAGGCCGGATCTTTGACGGCACGCCGTTGGCGGCGAGATAGACCGCCTTGTTGGTTTCGACGTTGAAGGAGAGAAATCGCGCGCCTGCTTCGAATTGCGGACGCGCCAAGATTCTCGCGGCCAATTCGAGGTGATTACCGATATCGAAAAACTCGATTGTGTTGCGATGGTAACGGTCGAGTTGCAAGAAGGTGTGGGTGCGCGAAGCGACGACGCGGCAGCCGAGCTCGAGCGCCTGCGAAATCGGACCGGATGACGATTGCCCGACCTCCAGATAGGGAAAGACCACCGTATCGCACAGCGCCATGCCCGAAAGAAAATCTTCGTCGCCGGTCGCGCCGAGGAAATGAATTCGTTGTGACAGATCCTTGGGATGTCCGATCAGCAAGTCTCGCATCGATCCGTCAACAGAAACCGAAACCGCCGGTGCCCCGTGCGCCGGGTTCACCCCGGCAAATTCCCGTGAACCGGGAAAATAGCCGGGAATCTCTCCGATTGCCGCCCCGAAGGGGCCGGTCACATGATAAAAACCAAGACAGAGCAGAGGCTTACAGGTAAATTCCCGTGTCGCCTGAACCGGGAATTTTCTCCGCCGTAACCGGGAAATAAATCGGCCGAACCGGGAATGACGGGAAATCAAGATCGCCCAGCCCGATGCAAGTCGACACCCGCTACCTGCCTCGGCTTTAAACTCGCCGGCACGCGATCCTCCTTGGGCGGAAGGCAGCAGCGTTCGCTGCCGCCGATCGTCTGTTCATAGGGTGAGAATTTGGCAGATTTACGGGCGACCCTCGCCCCGCATCAGCGCGAGAACGCAAGCGTAAAGGATGAGGGCTGAGCGGCACGTCGGTGGAGACTTTCACCCGTTCGGGTGCGGCGAGCATCTCAAAAGTGCCCCGCGCGGCGGCTGCGCTCCTGCAGCCTTTGATTCGCGCGGGCCTAGGCGGGCATCGACTTCATCCGCCTCAGCCCTAAATCCTCCTGGGCTAACCCCTGGGCAGGCCCTTAGCCCTCCTCAGGCCGCGAGGCCCGCTGGGGTCGATTCCAATAGCCCCGTCCCCCGTGGAATCTCGTTGACGAGCATGGTCATGCTCCGTACCGTCATGATTAGCTCCACAACGTTAAGCGGGGCCGGACCGGCCGCCGACCGCAAGATTGTGGATTCCGGTAACCTTAACGCTACGTTGCCGATCCAAATTTTTTCCAAAGGAATGCCAAAATTCGGACCGCCGACCTGGCCTGTCGCAGGTTCCGGGTCCTTTCGGACGAGTAATTGACGCGCTTACCGATAGCTATGGGAGAGGGATGCAAGGTTAGGGGCCGGAACCGGCCGGGGCAGCCGCGTGGAAGAGCTTGGTTCAGCCGATATACTACTGTTCGAGGGCTTTAGGCTCGACCGCCGGGGCGGCGTTTTGTACCGGTTGGGTCAGGGGGCCGCGGCCGTGCCGGTCCGGCTTGCCTCGCGGGCGGTTAGTCTGCTGGGCCTGTTGGCTGCACGGCAGGGCGAGGTGGTTTCGAAAGACGAGATCATGAAGGCCGTGTGGGCGGGGCGGGTGGTGGAAGAGGCCAATCTAAACGTACAGGTGTCAAAGCTGCGTCGAATACTCGATCGCAAAGGAGGGGAGCGCAGCTGCATCCACACGTTTCCCGGGCGCGGCTACTGCTTTGTCGCACCGGTGGCTCGGGTCGTGTCCGTCAAGGAGGTGTAAATCGGAGCGGAGTTTGAGGTGGCCATCGGTCAGGCGGCCAGTGGTGGAAGTTTGGCCGGATCGGCGTCGATTAGCGGCAGCGTCAGCTCAGCCATTCCCTCGATCTGCATGTAACGGCACTGGAGTAGCCACTCATCGTTCTGCTCGAGCAGGACGGCGCCGATCAGCCGAGTGATGCTGGCCTCATTGGGGAAGATGCCGACGACATCAGCGCGCCGTTTCACTTCCTTATTCAGCCGCTCCAACGGATTTGTCGAATGCAGCTTGGTGCGATGCTGGGCCGGGAAGGTGATGTAGGCCAGCACATCGTGCTCGCTGTCGTCCATCAGCGCGGCGAGCTTGGGCCAGCGCGGCCGCAGCTGATCGGCAACATGGCGCCAGGTCTGATGCGCGGCCTCGGCATCGGCTTGCAGAAAGGCCTGGCGGATCGCGGCGGCGACCATGGTGTGCTGGCCTTTGGGTACGTGCGCCAAGGCATTGCGCATCCAATGAACGCGGCACCTTTGCCAGGTCGCTCCGAGCACGCGAGTGATCGCGTGGCGCAGGCCGTCATGAGCGTCGGAGATCACCAGCTTGATGCCCTTGAGACCGCGTTTGACCAGGCCCTTGAGGAAAGCCGACCAGAACGGCTCGGCCTCCGAAGGACCGATGCCAAGGCCGATGATCTCGCGCCGGCCTTCGGTCGTGACCGCCACCGCGATTATCGCGGCGACCGAGACGATGCGGCCGCCGTCGCGGACTTTGAGGTAGGTGGCGTCGAGCCACAAATACGGCCATTCGCCGTCGATCGGCCGGTCGAGGAAAGCGTTAACTCGTTCATCAATGTCCTTGCACAGCTTGGAGACCTGGCTCTTCGAAATACCGGACAGCCCCATCGCCTGGACCAGCTCGTCGACCCGCCGGGTCGAGACGCCGCCGATCCAAGCCTCCTGGATCACCGTGACCAGCGCCTTCTCGGCGGTCTTGCGCGGCTCCAGAAAGGGCGGGAAATACGAGCCCTGGCGTAGCTTGGGGATCCTCAGCTGAAGCGAGCCGAGCCGGGTGTCGAGGCTGCGCTCGCGATAGCCATTGCGGTAATTGAGCCGCTCGGCGGAGCGTTCGTGCCGCCCGCCGCCGATCACGCCTTCGACATCGGCTTCCATCAGAATTTGCAGTACCGCCTCCGCCACGGCTCGCAGAAAATCGCCATCGCCGCTCTTCTGCAGCAGCTCGGCCAGCGCCATTCTCTCATCGGTCATCGGGTCCTCGGTAGGCTTGGGATGGGTGTTACAACGCCACCTTAGCCGACCCTCCCCGGTGACCACCCGTCGCTCACGCGCGCGCCGGGCTCCATGTAATCGGGCATTGCGCCCGGCGCGCGCTCACCCTCGAATTTCCACCACCACCAAGGACGCTAACGTGGCTCGGCCGGGCGTCGATGCGCGGCTTGCTCTTCCAACTATCTCCGAAACCGGGGCACTCCCGCAGCAACCTCTGTCAATTGTCGTCCTGCCCTTCGATAATCTCAGCCGTGAGCCAGCCCAGCAATATCTTGCTGACGGGATCACAGAGGATTTGACGACCAACCTGTCGCGGTTCACGGACATGTTGGTGATCTCGCGCAATAGCGCCTTCACCTATCGGGACAGGCCGCGCGACACGAGGCAGATCGGCCGCGAGCTGGGCGTGCGCTACGTTCTGGAGGGGAGCGTACGCCGGTCGGGCAAACGGGTGCGGATCAACGCCCAGCTGATCGATGCCGAAGCGGACAGTCATTTGTGGGCAGAGCGGTTCGACTGTCGTCTCTCGGACCTGTTGGGGTTGCAATCGGACCTGTTCGGGTTGGAAGCCGACGTCACCGCCGCCATCGCCGGCGCCATCGAGCCGGAGTTGCTGAAATCTGAGCGCAATCGCGTCGCAAGCAGGCCGGCAAATAGCGAAAATGCCTACGAATTCTATCAGCGCGGGCTCTGGCATTTTTATCGCTACACCAAGGAGGACAACTTCGAAGCGCAAGCCCTATTTCGGCGCGCGCTGGCGATGGACGCGCAATATCAACAGCCGACCACGCAATTGGCGATCACGCTCTGCAACGCCGCGTATCTGGGCTGGGTAGATGACGCCAGCCTCAACTATGTCGAGGCTTATGATCTCGCCCGGCGCGCGGTTAGCTTCGACGCCCGCTATCCGCCAGCCCATTTTGCGCTCGGGCTCGTCTGCATGTGGACGCACCGTTCCGATCGCGCGATGTCGTCGTTTCAGGAAGCGATCAGTCTCAATCCGAGCTATGCCGCCGCCCGCGTTCTCGTCGGCCAGTTGCACCTCTACCGCGGCCATCCGGAGGAAGCGATCGCGCATGTCGAAAAGGGAATTCGCCTCAGTCCCAAGGATCCTCGCCTCTTTATCTGGCTGGCTGCGCTCTCCGGCGCGTACTATCAGATAAGGCACTATGCTCGGGCGATCGAAGCCGGGCAGCGGTCGTGGATGCTCAATCGGAATTGGCCGGCCGGCCTGCGCTATGTCGTGGCCGGCTTGGCCCAGCTGGGCCGAGTCGAGGAGGCCAAGGCAGCGCTCGAGGATTTAAAATTACTGAACCCTAGGTTGGCCTTCGTCGAGGACAACCTGCGTCGGCTGTACAAAGATGCAACCGCAGTCGACCATGTACTCGAAGGCTTGCGCGCGGCCGGCTGGGGTTGACCGCTCGCTTGCTGATTCACCTCTATTGCGGCTCTTCCCGATACTTGTGGCATTCTTTGGTCAATCCTGATCGCCGGGAGCAGCTTAAGGAATTGTTAACTATCTTCCTGCATCGTTGCTCGCTAAGCTATTGATTTCTTAGGAGGGCCGTCATGAACGCCATCATTATCCGCCCCGCTCCCAGTGGTAAGGTTTATGTTGTCTGGCACGGCCACCCGATCTGCGATGAAGACGGCGGCCTGCGATATTTCAATACAGAGGAGGAGGTCCGGGACACGCTTGAGCGCTGCGATCTCGTCTTGACTGCGGTTGGCGATGCGACGCTGCAAAAATTGGCGCGATCACGCCACGGGCAGGCTACGCGCATCGATTTGGCCCATTCGTATTCCCGCAACGGCGGCGCGCCGGGGGTCGAGCGGAAGGTCGGTTCGGCGGAAGACGCTGCAGAGGAAATGGTCACTGGCGATTTCGCGAACGACCGAACGCTTCTAGGCAATAAACGCGGGCGATCGGAATGCGCTCGGCAGGTCGGCGCCGACCCGCTTTGTTTCGAGGCGTAAATCACGGGAGAGCCGGCCCACGGGTAACGGGCGCAGCGTTAGGGGTTTGGCCCCCCGGCGGCGGGCCACCGACCGAGGCGTATCCCGGGTGTTGCGATTATTGGCAATTGACAAATTCGTACTAATCTGCTAAATCGTAGCCGTATGAGCGATGCCTGGGAACGTTACGCTTTCGGCCGCCTGCTCACTCTCGGCGCGGCTCGCCGACCGACCAAGACCGGCCTCTTGCGGCTTAGGTTAATACGGCTGGAGAGGCTTTCTCTCAGGCGTTTGCCGAGAACTGAAGCCTAGACACCCACTCTTCTCGGAGATTTAACATGATGCCAATATTTCTCGTTTATAATGGCGCCCAGGTCGACGCCAACCGCGCCTACATGAGCTATCTCACCCTGGAAGACGCCCAGCGGCTGCTCATCGAGTACGGCCGGCTGGTGCAGCAGATCGGCGGACTCAAGTCCGAACAGCTCGCCCCGAACTTGAAGTGCTACATGGAGAATTTGGCCGCGGCCGACGGTGGCGGGGAATAATAACGGGCAATCCGGAGGCTATTTTCGCATGGAAGGTTGCCCCGAGGGCTGGTCGAGGAGGATGGACGTACTCAGCCGGCTTTTAGTGTGGGGCCGCCACGATTCTGTGATCTCGTCGTCGATTTCGCCCACGGCTGAGTGATTCTCGTTCGCGTGGCCATGTCGCGCGCAAAGAGATATCAAGCCGTGAGGCGTTTTCACCCTCTGACCATTGACCGCGTCGGGGTTCGCGTAGACCCCGCGCGGATCTGCTGCGACCGAACTGCCTGCCAACCAACAACCCTCGCGAGCATAAATGACCAATTTTGGACGCGACAGTTACCTAAAATGTATCTATAAGGATGATATTGACCAGCATAGCTCGCGGAGGTAATAGGCGATGCAGGCGGACGATTCTGGGCTTTATGCTAAACGAGAGCGGCGTGCGGCTGGCTGTTGATGCGCTCCTCCTAGCCGGCGAGCTTGGCCCCGAGGGTACGCCAAAACTGATCGATTACGCGATAAGGCAACGCGGGTTCGTATTGATAACGCCGGCCCACCACGCGGCTGTCGTCGAGCTGTGTCCCCTCAGCGTAGCGCCTTTGGCAGCGCTGGCAGCCGTTCATTATCTGAGAAGGACAGCCGCGGAATGCATCTTGCTGGCCTCTCCAGGCGACACTTGGAGGCGCTCACAGTACGAACTTTTCGGTTCCGTCGGCGCTGCGGTCGGGAGGTTAAAGGCGGTAGCCCGGGCAGCGGGTAAGAGGGCCGCCGCCGAGGTATCGGCCCGAGGTCTCGGTGCCACCGACGTTTCGAACCGGTTGCCACCGGCCTTCAGCGGGATCCCGATGGGCGGAGTCAATTCGCGGGCTCGTGACCGCGCGCGTCGGTTTCCGACGGCAGCGCGCGTCGGGACCCGCTGAATCGGAGCGATGTGTTTTTTCTTTGTTAGTGGATTGACGGGATGTTTATCGCGACGCCGTTTACGGAAATTGAAGTAGGGGAGTTAGATTATCGCGGCTTTGACTTTACGTCTGACCTGGGAAATTCGACTATAACTGCGACAAGCTGGACGTGTACTCTAGCATCGGGTGGAGTAACGGATCCAGACCCACAGTCTCATATCATCTCGTCCGGAGTATACACGCAAATTGCAAATCCAACTCCCTCATCGCCAACGGGCCCACCAGTTTCTGGTACGTTGTACGGCGGCTTTTCGGTTGCTTTGCTGGGCGGTTTTACCAGCGCGTGTGTTGGGGGGACTTATCTCCTCGAAGCGACGGCGAATCTCAGCGATGGTCGCGTGTTGAAGGCCAACACGACGATCGCGTGCGCCGCCCCCGGAATTTAGCTGGTCGCGGGGCCGTAATTTGTATACCTCGATCTCGCACGCCCGGACCGCGTGAAAAATCGCGCGATCGATCTCTCCCACAGCGGCGAGCGAACCGCTCACGTGGCGGTGCCCCTCCGCCCATCCAGGACTATGCTCCAGCAGCCGCTGATAGGCGGCCGACGCCTCTTGATGGCGCTCGCAATTGCTGAATAGCCACGCGCAGAAATCGGCGATCGACTGTTGTCGGGGTTGCAGTCCAAAGGCGGCGCGGGCGCAATCGAGCCATTCCTCACGCCGGTTGCCGTAGTAGAGAGCCTCACTCAAACGGCAGTAGAGTGCAGCCCGCTCGTTGTCCGGCATTTCGCATTGGCCGAGCACAATGCGGCAGGCATCGAGGTCTCCGGCGCGCAGCGCGCGCTGAGCGAAAGTCTCGCTCAAATCTGGGGTCAATATTTCGAGGGCGTCGCTCAACTTTGCGGTACTCTCGATCAGGCCAGTCGCGCCAATAAACCCATGCGATCCGTCGGCGCGCGCCGCGATTGCGCAGCGCCGCCTCATTCGGCGCCACCGATCGCCTGCCTCGGCCGAAGGATCGCAGCAGGCGAGTATCCCGCGGGTTTCGTCAAAAACCTGTCGCAAGACCCGTCACAAGCACGTCAAAAGCATGTGCTTTCGTTGAACACCCAGCCGGGCCGTGATCGTGGGCGCGCCTCATCGGGTCTTCCTATCCGGTCCAGGCAGCGTGGATTTAACCCACCGGCGGCAAGCGGGTGTTTCTTGTCTGGCTTCGCTGCTTCGAGGACTCTAAGGTGACCGCTCGACGACGGTCATCGAACGACACTCCGACGTGCGAGCACCGTCTGCGGCGGCACATCCGGCCGAACCACCGGGGCGGCGGAGCGATCGGTGCGAGGCGAGAGGGAGAAGGCGGGATGTCATTTGAATTTGGTATGTTTCACGAGTTTCAGTGCCCGGCGGGGACGAGCCAGCCCGCGGCCTTTGCCGAGTCGTTCGCGCAAGTCGATGCCGCTGAGCGCTGGGGGCTCGACGCGATGTGGCTGGCCGAGATCCATGTCGCCCCCGAGCGTTCGGTCTGCGCCGCGCCTCTCACTATCGCCAGCGCGATCGCCGCGCGCACCACGCGCATGCGGATCGGCACTGGCGTCCAGGTCCTGCCGCTGTGCCACCCGCTGCGCATCGCCGAGGAGGCCGCCACAGTCGATCAGATCAGCCAAGGCCGGCTGATTTTCGGGGTCGGCCGCAGCGGTTTTCCGCGCACTTATGAGGCCTATGGCGTGCCCTATGGCGAAAGCCGCGAGCGTTTTGCCGAAACCCTCGAAATCCTCAAGCGGGCGTGGACCGAGGACAGCTTTTCCTATGCGGGCCAATTTTACAAATTCGACAATGTCAGACTGACGCCAAAGCCGTATCAGAAACCGTGGCCCGAGATCCGCATCGCCGCCAACAGCCCCGACACCTTCCCGGCGATCGGCAAGCTCGGCCATGGGGTATTCGTTGCCGTGCGCCTCGGCACCTTGGAAGAGCTCGCCCCCAATATCCGCGCCTATCGCGAAGCGTACAAGGCGGCGGGCCACCCGGGCGAGGGCCAGGTGTTTTTGCGCGCTCCGGTCTATGTTGCCGAGACTGCGGCACAGGCCCGGGCCGAGCCGGAAGACAGCATCATGTATTTCTACCGCTATCTCGGCGAGCGGCTCGAGGATTCGGCGACGCGCGCGGGTGTGCGCGCCATCGAGGACCGGGCGGCGCGCGGCCGCCGGCTTCAGACCATCACCTATGACGCAGCGCTACGCGACAAGATCATCGTCGGCACGCCCGAGCAGGTGATTGACCGGTTGATGGGCTTGAAGGAGGAGCTCGGCCTCGACGGCATCCTGGCCGAGATGAATTGCGGCACGAAGATCCCGAACCCGCAGGTGCTGAAGTCGTTGCAGCTGCTCTGCGAAAAGGTCAAGCCGGCGTTTCACTGAGTCGATCACGTTTAGGAAGGCCAACTGCCGGCCGGCGCGGCTACAGGCCGACAAGTTCACAGCCCGAGGGGCGCCAGCACCGCGGCGCGGGATGAGTTCGAAAACCGTTGTGCCCGCCGCTGCCGGCGGCTGGCATGTTGCATTTAGTCCAGGAGCCGACAATGGCGAGGAATGACGGGTCCGACCGCAACCGGCGTGAATTTCTGCACGCTGCCACCGGTTCGACGTTGCTCGCGCTGGCGGCGTGGCCGCTGGCGGCCCGCGCGCAAACCGCCGGCGGCGCAGCCCTCAAGATCGGCATGATCGGCTCCGGCCGCGAAGGTGGGGCGCTCGGCACCGCGCTGGTCAAGGCCGGCCATCCGGTGATGTTCTCTTCGCGCCATCCCGAGGAGCTGAAGAGCCTCGTCGACGGCCTTGGCCCGCTCGCCAAGGCAGGTACGGTTGCCCAGGCGATCGAATTCGGTGATGTCGTGATGATCGTCGTCCCCTACGGCGCGATGCAGCAGATCGGCCGCGATTACGCCGCTGCGCTGGCCAAGAAGACGCTGGTTATCGACGTCAGCAACCCGATCGCGCGGCGCGACGGCGCCGATCTGATCAAAGCGGTCGACGAGGAAGGGGGCGCCGGGCTGGCGACTAAAAAAATGCTGCCGGGCGCGCATCTCGTGCGCGCCTTCAATGCGATCGGCTCCGCCAAGATTGCCGCCGATGCGCATCGCGCCGGTGGACTAGTCGGTGTACCGATCGCCGGCGACGACGCGAACGCGATCGCGGTCGCTTCGGGCCTCATCCGCGAGATCGGCTTCGAGCCGGTGCTGATCGGCGGGCTCGCAAAGGGCAAGTATCTGGTTCCGGGGACGCCGCTCGGCGGCGAACATTCGCCGGCCGAGATCCGAACGATCGCCGCCGGCCTCAGCTGAGCGGCAATTGAGCGATCGGCTCTATCGCCTGCTGCGCCGGTTCGTCGAGATCCGGCGCGAGGAGGCGCCGGTCGTCGGCTGGTGCTGGCTGTTTATTTTTGCAGTGCTGTCGTCCTACTACATCATGCGCCCGATCCGCGACGAGGCCGGCGTCGCGGGCGGCGTCAATAATCTGCAATGGCTATTCACCGGCACCCTCCTCGGCATGGTGCTGCTGAACATCCCGTTTGCCTTTCTCGTCAAGAAACTGCCGCGCCGCCGCTTCATCCCGATCACCTACCATTTCTTCGCGGTCAATATCGTGGTGTTCGCCGCACTTCTTCATTGGGATGCGCAGCACACGGTGTGGATCGGGCGCATCTTTTTCATCTGGGTCTCGGTCTACAATCTCTTCGTTGTTTCGGTGTTCTGGCAGTTAAACGTCGACCTGTTCAGCCCCGAGCAGAGCAAGCGGCTGTTCGGCCTGATTGCAGCCGGGGCTTCGATCGGTGCGATCGTCGGGTCGAGCGTCACCGCGGGCCTGGCGCGGCATGTCTCGTCGATTTTTCTGCTATTGGGCGCCGCGGTTCTGCTCGAAATCGCGGTGTTCAGCGTCGGCCGATTGTCGCGACTGTCGCCCGCGCTGCATCGCGGGCCGGTAACGCCCGCGGCCGACGAAGCGCCGATCGGCGGCAGCATCTTTGCCGGCATCACCCGCGCCTTCGGCTCGCGCTACCTCGTCAATGTCAGCCTCTTCGTGCTGTTGTTCACGGTTACCTCGACGATCCTTTACTTTCAGCAGGCCGGGATCGTCAGCCACAGCATCAGCGGGCGCGGGGCGCAAACCGCGTTCTTCGCGACGGTCGACCTCTGCGTCAACATCCTGACACTCGCGATCCAGCTGTTTTTGACCGGACGCATAGTCGTGCTGCTCGGCGTCGCCTTGACCCTGGGCCTGTTGCCGGTGCTGACCATCATCGGGTTTAGCGCACTGGCGCTAATGCCGACGATTGCCGCGGTCGCGGTGTTCCAGGTACTGCGCCGGGCCGGCGACTATGCGATCACCCGACCGACCCGCGAGGTGCTCTTTACCGTCGTTCCGCGCGAGGACCGCTACAAGGCGAAAAGCTTTATCGACACCGTCGTCTATCGCGCCGGGGATCAGATTGGCGCCTGGTCGGTCGCCTTATTGCGGGGAGCGGGTCTCGGCACCGCGGAGATGGCGCTGGTGGCGCTCCCCCTGGCTGCGTTGTGGCTCGTCGACGCGCTGTGGCTCGGCCGTCGCCAGGAAAGCATGGCCAGCGCGCAAGACGCCTTGGCGAAGCCCATGCCCCAATCCGCCAAAGCGTGAGGGTTGCAGGCCAGCGGACCCCCACGATAGTTCTGCGCCGCCGCTGCCTGCCGCTAGGTGTTCCGCCCGATGTTGCAAAGAGCGTCCGAGGCCCGGACACGGGTGACCCGACTGGTTTTGGCCATGATCCTCACCCTGGCGCCTATGGCGGCGGGGACCGCCGGACCGACGGCCGCCCGGCAGTTCCTGTTGCTCACCGACATCCATTTCAATCCGATGGCGGATCCGCGCCTGGTCGACCGGCTGGCCGCCGGACCGCCTGCCGAGTGGCCGGCAATCCTCGATGCCTCAGCCGACAAGAGCCTTGGCCGTTACGGCGCCGACACCAACTGGCACCTACTGCATTCCGCTCTGGCGCAGATGGAGGCGGCGTTGCCCCATCCCGCCTTTGTACTGATCACCGGTGATTTCGTGGCGCATCATTTCCGCGACCAGTTCAATGCTGCGGCGCGCGACCATTCGGATCCTGCCTTTCGCGGCTTCATCGACAAGACCATGAGGTTTCTCGCGCTAGAGATCGAAGCGGCCTTCCCGAATACGCCGATCCTGCCGGCACTGGGAAACAACGACGAAGTTTGCGGCGATTTCGAACTGCAGCCGGGCGGCCCGTTCCTCACCGACATGCTGCCGGTGATGCGCGGGCTCGTCAGCGGGAGCGCCGATCACGATCTCGAACCCGATTGGACGAGATACGGCAATTACAGCGCGACGGTTCCTGGGGTGCGAGGGGCGAGGCTGATTTTCGCCAACACTGTCTTCTTTTCGCGCCGCTACCGGAACACTTGCGGCGCAGCGGGCGGCGACGACCCGGGCAGGGCAACCCTTACTTGGCTCGAAACTGAGCTATCGGCCGCGAGGCGGGCACATCAGCGGGTATGGCTAGCCTTTCACGTCCCGCCCGGCATCGACGGCTTCGCCACCTGGCGCCAGGGAGCGTGCCCCGACCCCATCATCCCGATGTGGGCCGACACTTATGCTCAGCCGGTTTACGCGCTGCTGCGGCGGTACGCCGATACCGTGGCCGCGGCCTTTGCCGGCCATACCCATATGGACGATTTTCGCCTGATCGGCGACGCCAAGGGCAATTTCGCATTCACCCTGATGACACCGGCGGTCAGCCCGATCTTTGGCCAAAACCCGGCCTTCCGCACGGTAACCTATGATTCTGCTGGCGGCATCATCGATCAGGCGACCTACGATCTGACCAACCTCTCCGAGACCGATGCCCATACCCCGCCGAAGTGGCAGCTGGAATACACCTTCACGCGTGAATGGCGGCTGCCGCGGGTCGATCTGGCCAGCCTCGAAAAGCTACACGCGATGATCACCACTGTGCCCGAAGACCGTGCCCTCTGGCATACGCTGTTCCCGGTGTCGAGCCTGGTCTATTGGACCCAGAACCACGGCGGCGCCGATGAGACCCGCGCCTATGACTGCGCCGAGGGACACGTTTCCACAGCCGACTATCGGCGGTGCTGGTGCAGCGGCGGGAGATAGGCGCTATTTGGTCCTTAGCAGGAGCGTCGCGGCGCCGCATCAAGGACAGTCGATTCGGCGCCTGCCGCGCAGTTCCTGCTGCTCAGCGATCTGCGATTGAATCCGATGGTGGCTGCGTGCCTGGTCGACCAGCTCGCAGCCCGCCCGTCTGGGGAGCCGCCGGTGACCCTCGATGCCTCGATCGAAAGAATCTCGGCCATAGGGTGCCCAGGTGTTGCCGCCGCCCGGCTATTCCTCTGCCGCCATTTCCCCTGGTGCGGCCATCATCGCCTCGGCGACGAGGCCGGCATTGGCGCGGATCGCACGCTCGATCGCCTCGCCGACATCGGCGTGGTCGCGCAGATAAGCCTTGGCGTTCTCGCGGCCCTGGCCGACGCGCTGGCCCTCATAGGAGAACCACGAGCCCGATTTCTCGACGACGCCGGCCTGAACCCCGAGATCGATCAGTTCGCCGCGCTTCGATACGCCTTCGCCGTACATGATGTCGAAATCGATGACCTTGAACGGCGGCGCCATCTTGTTCTTGACGACCTTGACCCGGGTCTGGTTGCCGATCACCTGGTCGCGTTCCTTGATCGCGCCGATGCGGCGGATGTCGAGCCGGACCGAGGCGTAGAATTTGAGCGCGTTGCCGCCGGTCGTGGTCTCCGGATTGCCGAACATGACCCCGATCTTGTGGCGGATCTGGTTGATGAAGATGACCATCGCGCGCGACCGCGAGATCGAGCCGGTCAGCTTGCGCAAGGCCTGGCTCATCAGCCGGGCGTGCAGACCCATATGGCTGTCGCCCATCTCGCCTTCGAGCTCGGCGCGCGGCACCAGAGCGGCGACCGAATCGATGACCAGGACGTCGATCGCGCCCGAGCGGACCAGGGTATCGGTGATTTCGAGCGCCTGCTCGCCGGCATCGGGCTGCGAGATCAACAGATCGTCGACATTGACCCCGAGCTTGCGGGCATAGCCCGGATCGAGCGCGTGCTCGGCATCGATAAAGGCGCAGGTGCCGCCGGCGCGCTGCGCCTCGGCGATGACATGCAATGCCAGAGTGGTCTTGCCCGAGCTTTCCGGGCCATAGATCTCGACGACGCGGCCGCGCGGCAACCCGCCGATGCCGAGGGCGATGTCGAGGCCGAGCGAGCCGGTCGAGATCACCTCGATGTCGCCGGCCGTCTCGTGCGAGCCGAGCTTCATGATCGAGCCTTTGCCGAAGGCGCGCTCGATCTGCCCGAGCGCCGCATCCAAAGCCCGCTGCTTGTCCATCGCTTCCTTGTCCAAAAGGCGCAATGCCGTCTGCATGACCGAGGCCCTCCTTTATTTCACAGCCGGCGGCGCCGTGCAACGCGAGCCGGAGGAAGCAGTGTACTCGTTTTGTTCGGATATGCAATCGGAAATTCACGGCGCCAGTCGCATGTTTCGCCAATTACCTCTTTAACCTTAATGGCGAGCTGCTTCAAGCTGAACGGCTTGGCCAGAAAATGAATGTCGCTGTCGCTGTCGAGCCGTTGACGGAACGCATCCTCGGTATAGCCGGAGATGAAGATGACCTTGATGTCGGGATCGATCCGGCGCACTTCGCGGATCAGCGCCGGTCCGTCCATCTGCGGCATCACCACGTCGGTGATCAGCAGATCGATCCTCTCGGCTCGCGTCCCGAACCAGGTCGAGCGCGGCCTCGCCGCTTTTTGCCTCGATCACCCGGTAGCCCTTGTTGCGCAACGCGCGCCCGCCGAACATGCGAACCGCGTCGTCGTCCTCGACCAAGCATCACAGTGCCGGTGCCGGTCAGATCCTTGGGAACGCGGCGGCTCGGCGGCCTCGGTGCGAGTCGGCCGCCACGCGCTCGCTGGCCTGATGGCGCGGCAGATAGATCTCGAACGCTGTTCCCGTACCAGGATTGCTGTCGACAAAGACAAAACCGCCGGTCTGCTTGACGATGCCGTAGACCGTCGATAGGCCGAGGCCGGTCCCCGAGCCCACCTCCTTGGTCGAGAAGAACGGCTCGAATATCCGCGCGAGATTGTCGGGGGCGATCCCGATCCCGGTGTCGGCCTACCTCGATCAGCACATAATCTCCGGCCGGCATGACCTCGTGCCCGCGCCGCAGCGCCTGCGCCGGGCGAACGTTCGCCGTGCGGATCGTCAACCGTCCGCCGTTCGGCATCGCGTCGCGGGCGTTGACCGCGAGATTGATGACGACCTGTTCGAGCTGGCCCTGATCGACCTTGACGAGACCGAGATCGCGCCCGTGCCCGAATTCGAGCTCGATGTTCTCGCCGATCAGCCGGCGCAGCAGATGGGAGAGCTCGACCAGAACATCGGTGATGTCGATGACCCGCGGCTGCAAGGTCTGCTGCCGCGAGAACGCCAGCAGCTGGCGCACCAGATTGGCGGCGCGGTTGGCGTTCTGCTTGATCTGCATGATATCGGCAAAGGCCGGGTCGCCTGGCCGCGAGCGCAACAGCAACAGATCGCAAAATCCGATTATCGCGGTCAGCAGATTGTTGAAATCGTGCGCGACACCGCCGGCGAGCTGGCCGACCGCCTGCATCTTCTGCGATTGTGAAAACTGAGCTTCAAGATTTTTCTGTTCGGTGACGTCAATCAGATAAAGCATCAGGTCCGCCGAATCGGCATTGCCGCGGAGATCTGTTGCAGGGGAATCTCCGGAAGCGGTCGGCAAAGGAGAGCTTTTGCCCCCCTGAGCAACGAACCGGCTGAGCAGTAAGACGATGGTCCTTTCGCACGGGCGTTTCAGGCGAATTTCGATCGGCTCGCGATCGACCTCGCCGTCCGCCGCTGCCGCGAGCCTGGCGGTAATTGCGGCGCGCTCGCCTTCGTTCAAAAGACTGATCAGTTCACCGCCGACCAGTTCCTGCGGCGAGGCGCAGAAGAGCTCGCCGGCGGCGCGATTGGCCTCAATGAACCGGCCAAACCGATCAACCACCGCCATGCCAACCGGTGCATTGGCGAACAGCCGCTGAAAGAGTTCGCGCAGCATCGGCGCCGCACCCTCGAGACGCTCGTCGCCCGGCGGCGCCTCGGTTTGGTTGGAGTCGCTGACGGCGCGCAGGCTCCATAAGCGATATCCCGGTTGTCCGGCGAGCTGGGCCGCCGACCATCGGAAGCCTCCGGCAACCCCGTCGCAAGTGTCGCAAGCGGCTGTCGTTGCGTCGGCCTGGGCATCTTCCGCTAACCGGCTCGACAGATGGTCAAACGCGTTAAGAGCTTGTGGATCGGTGGCCAAGATCTGCTCAATGTGCTCGAGCGTGGCTTCGCTCTTGTCGGGGAAAATCCGCTGAAAGGCTACATTGGCAAAGACCGCGCGCCCGTCCGCGGCTACGACGAGCTGCGCTTCAGGCACGGCGTCGAGCGCTGCGGCGAGAATATCGAGCCGGGCCGCGAGCGCGGTGTGTGCCCTCAGTCCGGCAAAGCCAACGGCTCCGAGCACGGCGAGGCTGAGCGCCGCGAGCGCCGTCGCCTGGACCGCAGAGCCGGCGAGAATGTGGACGAGACAGAGAGTAGCCAGAACAGATGCGCTAACCGCGATGATCGGGATCGTCCGCGCGGCCCGTCGGATCCTTCCGATAAGCCTGACAGAAGGCTCGGGATATCCGCAACGGTCGACGCAACAAGCCGACCCGCTAGGCGCTTGCCCGGCCCGCACCGCTTCAACCTCGCTCGGCATAATTTTCGCCCTTAGCGGTTGCTCAAGGGCCCCACACTATCACAGGTAAACGACAATGTACAACATTTAGTGAACATTCCAGCGACGATTGCGGAACTTATTCGAGCGCAGCCACCGACTCTAAGCCGGTTCCCTTCGGGACCGCCGGGTCCTGCTATCAGTCGTCGCGGTGGATCCGCTCCATGCGCTCGTGGCGTTCCTGCGCCTCGATGCTAAGGGTAGCGATCGGCCGGGCTTCGAGGCGGCGAATGCCGATCGGCTCGTCGGTCTCCTCGCAATAGCCGTAGGTACCGTGGTCGATCCGGTCGAGCGCCGCGTCGATCTTCGAGATCAGCCTGCGCTCGCGGGCGCGGGTGCGCAGTTCGATCGCGCGTTCAGCTTCCAGCGATGCCCGGTCGGTCAGATCCGGCTTCAGCAGGCTCTCCTCCTTCAAGTGCTGCAGTGTGTCGGACGTTTCGGCCAACAGAGCAGCGCGCCACAGCAACAGCTTCTGCCGAAAATATTCGACCTGCAGCGGGCTCATAAACTCTTCGTCGTCGGACGGACGATAATCTGGCGGAAGCGACGGACGCATCGGTATCCCCGAACCTCCGTGAAAGAAGCGGCGGAGTATATGAATCGTGCTGTTCCGCTTCAAGCGCGAGAATCGCATGGAGCATATTGATTCCGACAGGCGTTTCACCGGCATCGCGCAGCGACCCGCGCGACTGGGTTGCTCGGTGGGCGCCGCACGGCCATCGAGAGCGGTAGCACGCCGGATCTGCCGGCGTGGCAGACGACTGGTCGTGTCCGCATTCGCCACTCACCCGCCATCAATTTCTTAACTTGATCAAGCATTGGTAGTCGTTCGAAGGCTGCCGGCGACTTCCTGTAGGGATTTTTTAATTGCGTCGGCGTCTAATCTGCCTTCATGGACGAGCACGAAACGGATCTTGATTTGCCGGTGGAAAATACTTTGCCGGCGCCGGACACTAAGCGGTGGGTCGCGCGGCGCAAGGCGGTCATCGTCAACGCCGTGCGCAACGGCGCGCTCAGCCTCGACGAGGCCTGCCGCCGCTATCAGCTGTCGGTGGAAGAGTTCCGCGCCTGGCAGCAGGCGATCGAAGCGCATGGCGTTGCCGGCTTGCGGGTCACCCGGCTGCAGATCTATCGCGACACGCCGCCGGCGCGCTCGGTCAAGCCGCGCTACTGATCCGACGCCCGCCCGGCCGGGCGCGATTCATGCGAGGCTGCTGCGATCACGCGGCGACGAGGGCGGTGACTGATCGGCATCAAGGATCATCGCTCGGTCCAGCGATCAAACGGCGCCGGGCGCGAGCGGATTTCGTCGCCGATCTTGCGCGGCAGAAACTGCCCGTCGCTCGGCGCGGCCGAGAAACCGGCCGTTGTCGACCACGACCTTGCCGCGCAGGATCGTCATGCTCGGCCAGGCGGCGACCTCGTGGCCCTCCCATGGGGTGTAGTCGGTCTCGTGCAGATCCTCCTTGCGGATCACCCGCCGGGCGCGCGGATCGAGCAACACGATATCGGCGTCCGAGCCGACCGCCAGCGCGCCCTTTCTGCGGATAGAGCCCCATGATCCGCGCCGCGTTCGCCGACGACAAGGCCGACAAAATCGGCAAGGCTGTAGCCGCGCTTTTCGACCATGTGCGTGTACATCAAGGACAGCCGCGGCTCGACCCCGGAATTGCCGCCGGTGGTGTCGTCGATCCGCCGGCCCTGCAGCTTGACCTGAAGCGGGCAGCACACCTCGTCGGTGGCGATCGCCTGGATCGCGCCGTGATCGGTCGCCGCCCACAGCGCCTCCTGGTCCTTGGCGAATTTGAGCGACGGATAGGTGTGGAACATCTGCCCGCCCGGCCGCTTGTAGTCCTCGGCGTTGTAAAGCAGGTATTGGTGCAGGGTTTCGCCGTAGATCGGGAAACCCCGCGCCCGCGAAGCCGCGATCGCCGCGGCCCCGGTCGCGGCCGAAACGTGCACCATGTAGAGCGCCGCCCCCTCGACATTCTCGGCGAGCCGGATCACCCGGTTGAATGACAGATCCTCGCTGACAGGGTGTTGTGCACCTCGGCCATGTTCTCAAAGCCGACCCGGTCCTCGCGGATCAGCTTTTCGTACATGTGCATGACGATGTCGTTGTCTTCGGCGTGGATCGCGGCGATGCCGCCGGCCTGCGCCGAGCATCTTCAACACCTCCCAGATGTCGCCGAACTGCACCATCCGGCCCAGCCGGTTCGGCCGGATATCGGTGGTGAACATCTTGACCGAGGCATGACCGCTCTGGATCGCCTCCGGCAAGCGCGCCGAGCACGCCCTGGCGACAGCTTGCCGTGCAGCAGCAGATGAAAGCCGTAGTCGCAATAGCAGGCGCCGGCCCATTCGCGCTGGCGCATCTCGATCGATTGCTGCAATGGCTGATCGGGCGGGCACGGGGCGAAATCGAGCAAGGTGGTCGTGCCGCCATGGAGGGCGGCGCGGCTGACCTGATCCGGCGGCGCGCTCAGCATGTCCTCGTTGCGGCCGGGAAACGGGATCGGCGAACTGCAATGGATATGCGGATCGACCCCGCCCGGAATGACGATCTGCCCGGTGGCGTCGACAGTGCGCGCGGCACCGGCGGCGGCGAGGCTGCCGGGAGCGCCAATGGCGGCGATCTTGCCGCCGGCGACGCCGATATCGGCGGCCTCGGTGGCGGCCGGCATCACCGCCAATCCCCCGGAAACGATCAGATCGAACATCGCGGCGTCCCCCTTCGATCCGAGCTCGTCAGCCAGGGCCTTCCGGCCAGTTTCACGGGTTCAGCCGCCCCCGTCCAGGGAATTGCGCCCGTGGCGGGGCCGGCACCAATCCTCGCGGCCGGAAAACGGCACCGAGACGGCGAGGCGATTGCGCCATTGCGCGGCATAGGCGGCGGCAAGCGCGCGCGAGGCAACGAGGTTCAGATCCTCGGAATTCCGCGCGGCGTTGCGGGTCCAGTTGTAGGAGCCCATCAGCGTTCGGGCGCCGTCGATCACCATCGACCTTGGCATGAGCGATCGGCACCTCGCGGTCGATCCAGATCGGCGTCCCGGCCTGCGGCCAGCGCGTCGATGCCGGGGTTGCGCTCGCATGGCGTGCGCTTGTCGGCGATCAGGCGGACGTCGACGCCGCGCTCGCGGGCGCGCACCAGCGCCTCGACGATGCCCGAGCCGGTCGTCAGATTGTAGGCGCTGACCAGGATCTGCCGCCGCGCCCGGTCGATCGCCTCGACCGCGAAAGCGGCGCAATCCTCCTCCGGCGCGAAGCACACCGCGACCGCCGCCCCGGGCACGGGCGCCGCCTCCGACAATACCGCCGAACCCACGTTGAACGCCAAGAACAAAGCCGTCGAAATCACATATCGGAGGATATCCGACAGAAATTAAAGGGCGGTTTCCTCGTACAGCGCTCGGTTTGCGATGGTCTATTGTTGGGCGTGGTCAGCGGTATTGCACGGGTGCAGCGGCCCGCGCCTCTTCCAATTGCCGCAGGCGTCGTTCAAAATCGGTGGCGTCGATCGCGCGCAGATAAGCGATCGTCTGCGACAAGGCGAACGCCTCGCGGGTGGTGATCCTGCCGCGCGCGGCCGCACCCACGAGCGCCGCCATCGCCCCCCGAAATGTTGGCGGCGCTGTGGATCGCCGGCAAATCGATCGAAACCGGCTGCTCACGCCGCGGCGCCACGGTGCGGTCGAGGCACATCCGCAGCGCCGCCGGATCGCCGGAGAGAGCCATTTCGACAGCCTTGCGCGCCAATGTCTCGGCCTCGCCGTCGAGCAGCATCGCCGCGGCGCGCGTCCCCCGGTTGTCGTACCGCGCGGCTTTCCGTTAGGGTTGCCCGATTGCCCTTTTTGGAATGGCCGTCCCCGCGGCTGCCCCGCTGCTTTTGCTGTATTTTGCAGCAAAATATCAGCTATTGCCCCGACCATCTTCCGTTTGTCCCGCGCAAACCCGCCCTGGTAGGGCGGTATCAGTTGTGCACGGTGCTCGGATTGGTCAGCGGTCCGGCAAGGACATCCGTCGCCGCAAACCAACATGTCCCTTCCGACGGGCTCCGGGGCGGAGCCAACCCGGCCCAGCCTGTTTGAGATCAAAAGGAAAGGCTTGCGTTGAAAGCGTCCGATGGCGCCGATCAAAGCCCGGACGAAGTCTTAACCAAGTTTCGTTCGAAAAATTATGGTAAATTTAATCAAACTATCTCAAGGCTTGACCGGGACCCATCGATGACGAAACAATGACACTTCCGTATGGCCTTTGCTTCCCGCTAATCGAGTCCGGAAAGACAGAGCCCGGGTGAACCCCATTCGCGCGTGAGCGGAGATACGATTGCAACTGACGGAGGGTAAATCAGAGGTTTTGGGGGAATTCTACGCCAAGATGCCGACGATTCCCGTTTATGCAGCGAGCGAAAGTTTGCGCCCCGCGCTGATCGCTGCAGTCGCGCCGTCGATATCGAGGGCGCCGTGGTGCGGCCTCGGATTTTCAATTGGCGGCTCTCTCTACCTCGTCTCGATCACTCTTCTTGCCGCGGCGACGGTCGGAGTGTTCTTCGGCATCGCCTTCTTTCTGTTGCGGCAATCCGCCGATGTGATGGACTTCGTCCGGCCGGTTGGCGGGCGCGTCAGCGATGTTAAGACCCCGGCGCAGGCCGGTTTGCCGCGCGATGGGGCCGCAGCGCCCGGGACGTCCAAAGCCGCGACGGCGATGGCAAGAACGGCGCAGCCGGTGCGTCCCGACGTCGAGCCGGCAACCCCGGAGCCGGCGCAGAAGGCGTTGGCAAGCGTGGCGACCAAGGCGAGTGCGCAGCCCCTCGCCGCGCGGCACCTGCCGGATCGGCAGCTCGCCGAACTGGTGGCCCGCGGTGACGTATTCCTGCGCGCTGGCGACATCACCTCGGCACGGCTCTTTTACGAACGAGCGGCCGATGACGGTGACGAGCAGGCGGCGCTGCGGATGGGCGCCACATTCGATCCGACTTTTCTCGCCAGCGCTGGTTTACGCAACCTCCACGGCGATCCGGCAAAGGCACGCTTGTGGTACCATCGGGCCCTCGGGCTCGGTGCGAGCGAAGCCCAACCTCATCCGAACAGCCTCGAGACGAAGTAAGATGGCAGGCAACGTGACCAAAACGATTTCTGCAGCCGGCTTCCTCGCCGCACTAATCTGTTGCGCCCCGTTGGCTGGCGCGGCGCGCTATGTCACGCCGCCGCCCGAGGTTGCGGTCAACCGCGGCGTCGTCGAACTCGAGACTGGCCGCGCCGCCGGGATCTCGGTCCGCATCGCCGAGGACCTCGCCAATGTCATCGACGACGGCGCCACCCGGCGGGTCTTGCCGGTTGTCGGCAAGGGCGCGCTGCAGAACATTTCCGACCTCGATTTATTGCACGGCATCGACCTGGCCATTCTGCAGGACGACGTCCTCAACTATGCCCGGCAGCCAAACGTCTTTCCTGGTCTGGAGAACCGCATCACCTACATCGCCAAGCTTTATAACGAGGAATTCCATTTGCTGGCGCGGCGCGACATCAAGACCGTCGCCGACCTCGCCAACCAAAAAGTTAACGTCGACCTGCGGGGCGCCGGCACCGAGATCACGGCGACGCGCCTGTTCAGCCTGCTCAATGTTCCGATCGTCGTCACCAACGACGACCAGCAGGTAGCGCTGGAAAAGCTACAGCACGGGGACATCGCCGCTATGGCTTTTGTCGCGGGCAAGCCGGCGCCGATCTTTAGCGATCTGATCAACGCGAACGGCCTGCACTTTCTGTCCATTCCGCTCAATCCGGCGGTCACTGCGGCCTACGTACCGGCCCGCCTCACGGCTGACGATTATCCGGCGCTGATCGAATACAATCAGCCGGTCGACACGGTCGCCGTCGGTGCGGTGCTGGCAGCGGCAAACCTGCAGCCGCTATCCGACCGCTATCGCAATGTGGTAAATTTCGTCGATGCGTTCTTCACCGGGTTTCAGTCGCTGCTCACGCCTGGCCATCACCCGAAATGGCGGGAGGTCAATATCGCGGCCGAACTCCCGGGCTGGCGGCGCTTTCCGCCGGCGGCCGCATGGCTGCAGAGCAACGCGCAAGTCGCAGCTACGCCCAACGAGCAGGATTTGAAGTCGATCTTTGCCCGCTTTATCGACGAACGGCAGCAGGCGACCGGGGGAACGCCGCTAACCCAGCAGCAAAAGGACGAACTGTTCGGTCAGTTTCAACAGTGGCAAAAAGGCAAGACGCAGTAAACAAGCGGCGCGGTTCCGATCTCAATTCAGCCTAGGAGCGGCAGGTGGTGATAGAGGCGCGCGGCACGATTTATGCGCGGGCTGCCTTGACACGCGCACCACGGCGACCGGCGGCCTTCGTCGCCGTGATGCTCGCCCTCGCCGTGATCTGCGGCGGCGCCTGCGCCCAGCCCGCACCGAAGCATGGCGGTATCCTCGAATTCGCGGTCTTGGTCGAGCCCGTAAACTACGACTGCTATGCCAACACGTCCTTCGCCTTTTTGCACCCGGTAGCGCCGCATTACTCGACCCTGCTCAAGTTCGACGCGGCCGACTATCCGCGGATCGTCGGCGATTTAGCCCAGTCGTGGGGCGTGTCGCCCGACCGGATGACCTACACCTTCAAGCTGTGGCCGAACGTCTTGTTCCATGATGGATCGCCGCTGACCTCGGCCGATATCAAGGCGAGCTATCGAGCGCCTGATCCATCCACCGCCAGGCGTGGTTTCGGCGCGCCGCGTCGATTACGCCGCGATATCGAGCATCGACACGCCCGATGCGCTGACCATCGTGTTTCACTTGCAATGGCCGGACGCGGCAATGCTGGCGAACTTCGCGTCGCCGTGGAACTGCATCTACAGCGCCACCAAACTGGCTCAGGATCCCCAGTTCCCCAAGACCCACATACTCGGCAGCGGGGCGTTCGTGTTCGTCGAGCACGTCAAAGGACAGTATTGGCGCGGCAAGCGCTTCGATCGGTATTTTGAGCCGGGCAAACCTTATCTCGACGGCTTCCAGGCCGATTTCATCACCGGCCCGGCGGTCATGGCAGCCTACAAGAGCGGCAAAATTGCCGCCGAGTTCCGCGGCGTGACCCCGCCGCAGCGCGACGCGTTGGTCGCCACACTCGGCGATCGCGTTACCGTGAGCGAGAGCCCGTGGCTGGCCAATCTGCTCGGTCGTCTTCAACACCAAGCGCCCGCCCTTCGACGATGCTCGGGTGCGGCGCGCGCTGTCGCTCGCGATCGACCGCTGGGGCGCTGCCGAAAAGCTGCAGAAAACCACGTTTCTTAAATATGTCGGCGGCGTCATGCGCCCGGGATCGAGCATGGCGACACCAGAAGCCGAGCTGGTCACCCTGCCCGGCTTTGGGCGCGATATTGCCGCCGAGCGCGACCGAGACTCGACGGTTGCTCGCCGAGGCCGCGGTGCACGATCTGAAACTCGACCCTCCTCGTCCGCGACATCCCGATGCCGCATTACGCCGGCGCCGATCTGTTGGCCGACAGCTGGCGCCAGATCGGGGTCGCGACGACCGAAAAAAAACTGGGCATCTTCGACTGGCAAAAGGAAGTCGATGCCGGGGATTTTGACGTGGCGCTTGATTTCTCCGGCGATTTCTATGACGACCCGACGATCCAGCTGACGAAATACGTCTCGCACGATTTATCGCCGGTCAACAATTCCGGCTCGACCGACCGCTTTCTCGACGCCCTCTATATCGGCCAGGCGGTGACCAGCGATCCGCAACAGCGCGCCCGGATCGTCCGCGATTTCGAGCGGCACGCGTTGACCGAGGCCTACACCGTGCCGTTGTTATGGTGGAACCGCATCGTCGTTACCTCGGCAAAGCTCAAGGGCTGGAGCATCACCCCGAGCCATTTCATCGGACAGGATCTGACGGACGTCTGGCTCGACGAGTGACCGACGCATTGAGAACGGGACGGCGAGAAGGAGAGGGTAAGATGGTGGATACGAGAACGTTGCGTCGTACTTTGGCCGCACCGGGGCCGACGCCGCGCCGCCCGCTCCTGCGCAGGCTTTATGTCCAGGTGTTGATCGCGATCGCCGCCGGCATCCTGCTCGGGCATTTTTACCCGAGCCTCGGGGTCAAGATGAAGCCGTTCAGCGACGGGTTCATCACCCTGATCCGGGCGGTGGTGCCGCCGATCATCTTTGCCACCGTCGCGGTCGGCATCGCCAAGATGGGGGACATGCGCCGGGTCGGAATCGTCGGATTGCGCGCGCTCATCTATTTCGAGGTGGTCTCGACCCTGGCGCTGTTTATCGGGCTCGCAGTCGGCAATCTGCTGCAGCCGGGTGCCGGTCTGCACATCAACCCCGCCACGCTCGATGACAAGGCGATCTCGGGTTACGTCGCCGGCGCCAAATCGCTGACCATCGTCGAGTTGTTGATGAAGATGATCCCGCACAACATGGTCGGCGCTGTCGCCGAGGGTGAGATCCTGCCGGTGCTGGTGATGGGCGTGCTGTTCGGTTTTGCCCTCTGCCACATTGGGGCGCGCGCCGAGCGGCTGGTGTCGCTGATCGATGATTTCACCCACGCGCTGTTCGGCATTGTAAGAATTGTCATGTATGTAGCGCCGCTCGCCGCCTTCGGAGCGATGGCGTTCACCGTCGGCAAGTTCGGCTTTCATGCGCTGACCAGCCTCGGGCAACTGCTGGCGAGCGTCTACGTGACCTCGATCCTGTTCGTACTGGTCGGGTTCGGGCTGATCGCCCGGCTGTTCGGCCTGCGCGTGCTGAAGATCCTGCGCTACTTCAAGGACGAGTTGCTGATCGCCTTCAGCGCCACCTCGGGCGAGGCGATGATCCCGCGCTCGATGGTCAAGCTCGAGCGGATGGGCTGCTCGCAGGAAGTGGTTGGACTGGTTCTGCCGACTGGGTTTTCGTTCAACACCGACGGCACCGCGATCTACATGACGATGGCGGTGCTGTTCATCTCGCAGGCGACGGATATTCATCTGAGCTTCGGCCAACAGCTGACGATGTTGTTCGTCATGCTGTTTACCTCCAAGGGTGCGGCCGGGGTGGCCGGGGCCGGGTTCGTGGCGTTAGCGGCGACAATGCCGGCTTTGGGGATACTGCCGGTCGGCGGTCTGGCCTTGCTGCTCGGGGTCGAGCGCTTCATGTCCGAGATCCGCGCCGTCACCAATTTGTTCAGTAACATCTTCGCGACCGTGGTAATCGCAAAATGGATGGGCGAACTCGACGATCGCCGACTACGCGCCGTCCTCGACGGTGACAGCGACGCCGACGCCGATATCGACGCCATGGAAGAGCCGGCCCTCGCGGCGCGCGAGGCGAACTGAAATCCGGACCCGCCGGGGCTCGCTTCCGTCGAACGGACTTATATTTTTCGGACGGTTGCTGAGCCTATAGCCCCCGGGTTCGACCCGACGCCTCGCCATCCCGGCGTCGCAGGTATTCGGCCTCAACCAGTGCTAGAATAGCTGGTCAAGACCGATCAACCATGGTATTCGCGACGGGTTAACGAGGCTGACCCAAGACCAGGCCGGCGCAAAGCAGCATACCGGTGTAGCGAATGCCTTTCTCGAACAAGCTTAACGGGATGTGTCGTGCGGCACCGATTATCGGGCACCGCCTCGAATTGATGCTGCTGCTATTGTCGATCTTCCTCCTTGCGGCGTGCGGCCAGCAGGGTGGATCCGGCTATGTCGAGTTCGGCGCTCCGCCTCCGTCTGCACCAAATCATTATTACCCGCCGCCGGGCCCGCCGGGGGACCCATGGGGCCCTTATATCCGCGAAGCCGCCACCCGATACGGCGTGCCTGAGCAGTGGATTGGGCGGTGATGCAGCAGGAATCAGGAGGACAGGAGCAGGCCGTCTCGCCGGTCGGAGCGATGGGCCTGATGCAGGTCATGCCCGCGACATATGACGGGTTGCGCGAGCGCTACGGGCTCGGCGACGACCCCTATGACCCACACAACAATATTCTGGCCGGCACCGCTTATATCCGCGAGATGTATGACAAGTACGGCGCTCCCGGCTTCCTGGCGGCCTATAATGCCGGGCCGGATCGAGTTGATGGTTTTCTTGCCGGCGCTTCCAATCTGCCGGACGAGACGGTGAATTACCTCGCTGCGGTTACGCCCAACCTCGGCGACACGGTGCCGTTTTCGGGGCCACTGGCGACCTATGCCTCGGCCCATTCCGGCGGTGCGATCGGGGCCACCCCGGATGTGGCCAGTTTGGCGGCCGGATGCGATCTGAACCGGGCCTATGATCCGAACCACCCATGCAGCTCGCTGATGCGGGTGGCATCAGCGCCGGCCCCGATGCAGGCGGCTTTCGTTCCACAAACCGGACTAGGAGGGTGCGACCTCAGCGCTGCGTACGATCCCGACCATCCGTGCAGCTCGGTCGGACAGGCAACAGCGCCGGTGCAGGTGGCTTTCACGGCGCAAACCGGTGCGGGGGGTTGCGACCTCAGTGCAGCCTACGATCCGAACCATCCTTGCACCTCAGTCGGGGAAGCGGCAAGCGCATCGGTCTCGCCGGCTGTGCAGCCGCAGCAGGTTGTGGTCTCGCAAGCCACGATCGGCGGCTGCGATCCGAACATCGCCTACAATCCGGACAGACCATGCCAGGCGGCCTCAGCCGCCAGCCCCGCAGTATCCCCGCCGATGGAGGCCCAGCGGGTATCCGCGGTGACAACTCTCGCCTCATATCAACCGGCGACGCCGATCCCATCTGCCGAGCCGGGCAGCGCGTTGCCTCACCTGCTCGCGATCCCCGACCGGGGATGGGCGATCCAGGTCGGCGCATTTGCGAATCCGGGCCTTGCGCGCGCCGTAGCGGAGGGCGCCCGCGCCCAAGCGCCGGGCCAGCTCCGCGCCGCCGCCCTGGCGCTGCCGCCGACCCCGTATGGCGGCTCGGTTCTCTATCGCGCGCGCCTAGTCCACTTGTCAGCGAGCGCCGCGTCCGACGCCTGTTGGCAGCTCAACCAGCGCCAACTCCCATGCGTCGTCGTCCAGCCGAATTGCTCCTGACCTTGGAGCGTGACTTGCGAGGCTATCGGGCGGTCGCTTTTATTCAGCTGGAGCAGGCACGAGCGGACGACGAAAGCGGATGCGCGCGCCGCCGGCGCATAGCAGGCTCGCCATCAACAGCGCCGCGACGACGACCAGCAAAAAGCGCGGCCGGCCGGCGTCGATGATCATGCCGTAGGGCACCGGCATGATCGCGCCACCCAGCGACATGCCCGAGCTGACAAAGCCGAACACTTTGCCGATCTGGCCCGGCGGAGCAGCGTCCTTGACCATCACGTCGCGCGGGGTGCGGCTCGCCCCGGTCATCAGACCACCGACGAACAGCACGGCGACCGTCATCAGCTGAGCCATCGGGACGATCCCGACCCACAATAGGATCGCCGCGGCGCCCGTCGTCAGGATCACGACAAACGGCAGATGGCGATCGGTGCGGTCGGCGACCCAACCGCCCAGCAGCACGCCGCAGATCGAACCGACCATCCAACCGGTCAATGCAGAGGAGGCCGCGGCGATCGGCATCTCGTAGGCGCGATGCAGTATCGTGATCAGCCAGGACTGGATGCCAGCGCCGGCCATCGACGACACCATGAAGAAGGCGAAGAACATCATTACCGACCGGCCGAGCAACAGCCGCGTACCGGAGACCGCGGGCTTGGCCCGGCTGCGCGGCTCACGGCGCTGATCGATCAGGATGCGGCTCTGCCACAGAATCGTCAGCACCACCGGCACCCCCAACAGGCCGACGAGGGTCAGTGCTCCGCGCCAGCCGAGCAGCAAAGTCAGGGCGGCCGTGGCCGGCGGCGCCACAGCGAACCCTATACTGCCGACGAAGGTGTGAAAGGCGAAGGACCGGCCGAGCTTGGTTCGGTCCACCGACCCGCTGAGGATCGAATAGTCTGCCGGGTGAATGACCGAGTTGCCGACCCCCGACAGCAAAGCCAACGCCACGATCTGCCAATACGAGCGTGGCGAACCCCATCGCCGACACCGACAAGGCCATCGTCAGGGTGCCGCCGACCAGGAACGGCCGCGCGCCATAGCGGTCGACGAGGAACCCCATCGGCGTCTGCAATAAGGCTGCGGCCGCCGACATCACCGCCATCGCCAAACCGAGCTCGGCGAAGGACACATCGAAGGTTTTCTGCCAGGCGACGAACACCGGCGGCAAGCAGAGCTGATAGTAATGCGACAGGAAGTGGCCGGCGCCGAGCAGCGCGTTGACCTTAGTGTCGCGGCCAAATGCTGGAAATTTAGGCATTTGGCGATGCTCCTATAAACCAAGCGCGCAGTCGAGAGCAAAACCGCGGGTTGCTCTACCCAACGCGGGAAGCTGGCTTGCCGAAATCGCGGAACCGACGCCATTTGCGGGCACGTTCGACTCTTCGGCGGATGGGGTGGATTGCTTGACTCGCTTTCTCGTGCTCGGAATACGTTTTCTAACGCCGAAATCGGCGGAGCGGCCCTGTTTCGAGGGCAGATAGAACACTCGGCAGCATCGGAGGAGGTCATAATGGCGGCGTACCAGCTGATCTCGGCGGATTCCCATATCGTCGAGCCACCGGACATGTACACGTCCCGCATCGCGCCAAAATTCCGCGACCGCGCGCCGCGGATGGAGAGGCGCAAGACCCCGACCGGTCGCGAATACGACGCCTGGATGCTCGATGGAACGCAGGTCGGCACCCTGGGAGCGGTGATGCAGGCCGGGCAGCGTTTCGAAGACCCCTCGCAGATCGATTTTCTCGGCCTGTGGGAGGATGTCCGCAAGGGCGCCTACGACGCAGACGCGATGCTGGTTGAGAACGAAGAAGACGGCATCTGGGGCTCGGTGCTGCAGCCGAGTCAGGGCCTTTTCTGGTACCGCATCCCGGATTCGGAGCTCTTTTCGGACATCTGCCGCTGCTACAACGATTGGATCGCCGATTTCTGCAAACCCCATCCGCGGCGCCTCAAGGGCATCGCGATGCTGAACGTCGACGACCCCGATGCCGGCGCCAAGGAGCTTGAGCGCTGCGTCAAAATGGGCCTGGTCGGCTCGTTCATCCCGGTAGTCGCCGCGGCCGGACAAACCTTACAGCAGCCCGATCTACGACCGTTTTTGGGCGACGGCGCAGGAACATAAAGCACCCGCTGCTGCTGCACATCGGTACGCCGCGCGACGGCATCCCGGCCAACGAATTCACGATGGACGTGACCGAATTGACCGGCGCCGGGCGTTCGACCACCGATTACTGGGTGCGCTATTCGCTGGGCTCGATGCTGTTCGCCGGCGTGTTCGACCGGTTCCCGGGCTTGAAGATCGGCTCGGTCGAGCACGAAGCCGCGTGGATCCCGCATTGGCTGCAGCAGATGGACTTCACCTATGTCGAGCGGCCGGTGTTCACCAAGGGCTGGAAGTCGGCCGAAGGCCTGATGCCGAGCGACTACTGGAAGCGCAACATGTTCGTCGAGTTCATGGAGGACGGTCTCGGCGTGCAATTGCGCGACCGCATCGGCGTCGAGAACATGCTGTGGGGCAGCGACTACCCGCATGCGGAGGCGACCTTCCCGCGTTCGCAGCAATTCCTCCAGCGCATGTTTGCCGGCGTGCCCGAGGACGATCTGCGCAAGATCACGTCCGGCAACGCCGCGAAAATGTTCGGCTTCGAGCTGAACTAGCCGGCGACAGGCGGAAGGGTCGGATTGCTTCGCTATGCTCGCAATGACAGGACTTCGCTGTCATTGCGAGCCGCGAGGCGGCGAAGCAATCTCGGCATAGGGGACGCGAGTAGTAGCAATTAGACAGTTCACTCCGTTCTCGGCGAAGGCCGGGCCCCATTTCTGCCGTGGATACCGGCCTCGCCGGCATGACCGGTAAGTGGGTGCGATCCGACAGCTGGTATCCACTAGGAAATTCATCGCATGCCGGAAGGCTTCGTCGCCGTCGCCCAGGTGAGCGACCTCGCGCCGGGCGAGATGAAATTTGCTGCGGTCGAGGGCGAGCGGATCGTGCTGGCCAATGTCGAGGGCAGCTTTTATGCCCTGCGCGACGTCTGCGGCCACCGTAACGCGCCGTTGTCGCGCGGCAAGCTGGAGGGCTGCGTGATCGAGTGCCCGCTGCATTTCGCGCAGTTCGACATTCGCACCGGCAAGTTTATCGACGGCCCGTCTCGCCGCAGACGTGCCGGCCTATGAGGTCAAAGTCGAGGGCGACACGGTTTACGCCAGGCGATAAGGCAATGTCGGCGATCGAAGACCGGCTGGCGATTAACGATTTGTTTGTGCGTTACACGACCGCGCTAGACGCCGGCGACGTCGAGACGGTTGTCGGTTGCTTCACCGCCGATGCCGTGCTCGAAAGCCCTGCGATCGGAGTGATCGCGGGACGCGAGGCGATCCACGCCTTCGCCGGCCGCTTCGCGGTATGGCGCAAGGATGGCACGCAATTCCGCCACATGATCAGCAATCTCGCCGCGGAGATCGAGGGCGATCGGGCTCGCGCCACCTGCTACCTGCTCGTATTGATTACCCGCGACGGTAAGAGCCGACAGCTTCCACCCGGCCGCTATGAATGCGAGCTGGCAAAAGACAAAGACGACGGCCAATGGCGCTTCCGGCACCGCGTGGTGTTCCACGACCACGCCTACACGCTTGACGGAATCTGAACCCGCCGCAGTACGGAATCGTTGCTCCCTTCGCGTCAGCGGATCGGCGCCGAACCGCAGCGGTTGTCGAGGCGGCCGCCATCGGCGATTGCCATCACCACCAGAATCTCGGCCGGCCGCGGTGCGTCGGCCAATGACACCGTGATCGTATCGAAATGCTCGAAGGACCAGGAATCGTCCTTGTGGCCGAGCGGCACATCAAGGATGGCGCCCGCCGCAGCGACCTTGACGTTCGAGCCGATGACCGCCTTGCCGCCGCCGACTGCGGCGCGCATCGGGCGCCCAAGCATCGGGTGAACGCAGGCGCCGCCATGCTCCATTTCGCCGTCTACGCCGACCAAGGCACCCTTGCCATAGGAAACCGCCGGCCCGTCGAGTAACTTGACCAGCTCGGGCATGATCCGTTCGCCAAGCGCCGCACCCGCCTCGAACAGCTCCCGCAGATCAGCGACCCGGCGGCCGGCGAACGGATTGCGGATAACCGCCATCCCGACCGCGCGCACAATCGGCCGCGGCGCGTGCGCGCCGAGCTCTGAAAAGATGGTTTCGCGCAGGGTGAGGATTTTGCGGATCTCGATCATGGCGGCTCCCTTCATCTCATCATTTCACGCTTGCGGGCCGTGGCGTTTGGCGGCTTTAGGGGGCGCTCTCCATCGTCGCCGCCGCGGTCGAGGGTTGTTCGCGCACGGGGCTGATCGTTACAATCGACAGCATGCGCGTTCTCTATCACCTTTTGCTCTCCCCGGCCGCGCGCAAGGTGCGCGTCGTGCTGCAAGAGAAGAACCTCGATTTCACGCTGAAGGCCGAAAAGATCTGGGAGCGGCGGCCGGAGTTCCTGGCGCTCAACCCGGCCGGCGAGGTGCCGGTGCTGATCGAGCCCGACGGCACCGTGCTCGCCGATCCGGCGGCGATCGTCGAATATCTCGACGAGGTCTATCGCGAGAAGATGCTGATCGGCATCAATCCGATCGACCGCGCCGAGGTGCGGCGCCTGACCGCGTGGTTCGACATCAAGATGAACCGCGAAGTCACCGAGAACCTGCTCGGCGAGAAGATGATGAAGCGCTATCTCGGCGACGGGCAGCCGAACTCGCAGGCGATTCGCGCCGGCCACGCCAATCTGCCGCACCATCTCGACTATATCGGCTATCTGGTCGAGCGCCGGCGCTGGCTCGCCGGCGACCATTTCTCGATCGCCGACATCACCGCCGCGGCGCAGCTGTCGAGCCTCGATTATCTGGGCGACGTGCCCTGGGACGACGCACGAGCCGGCCAAGGAATGGTACGCGCGGATCAAGTCGCGCCCGAGCTTCCGCCCGATCCTGGCCGACCATGTACCGGGAGTCCCGCCGCCGCCGCACTACGCCGATCTCGATTTCTGACCGCCGCGTGGGAGGACCCTCGGAAGATTGGCATCCACCAATTCGTCAGAAACGACGGCCTGTTCCAGCCGATGCTCTTTGGGAGACGTTTGTAACTCTCGGCTTCGGCGGAATAATTCCGCCAAAACCGGCGACCCTCCTGTGAACGGATGACCGACAGGTTGGCTTCTATGAAACAGACACGATCGTCGTGGGGATCCAGAATGTCGACCACTCCGGGCAGGCGCCGAGCATGCCCAATGTTCGCGCGCTTGAAGCCGATTTGAGCTGAGGTCTCTTCGCGGCTTCTGCCGGCGGCGAAGACCCCGGCGCCGCGGCCGCCGGTTCAGGCAATGGCACACGCCTTGGCTCGGTCACACGATGCCAGCGCGTCCAGCGTTGCCGCCAGACCTTCGGGGAGAGCGGTGCGGGCGCGAAATCCAAGCTCCTCAGCCGCGAGGCGCGGATCACCGATTGAACTCTGCACCTCGCCGCCGCGCGGCGGCTGGTGGTCGACGACGAGTTTGGTCCCACACAGCGCGGCGATCGTCTCGGCCAACTGGCGTACCGTCGTGCCCTTTCCGGTACAGATGTTATAGACCGGGGCCCGAGGGTTTGCCGCCGGCATCGCCCGGCGCAGCGCCGAAACGGCATCGGCGATAAAGGTGAAATCGCGCACCTGCCCCCCGTCGCCATAGATCTCGACTGGCTTTCCACGGCGTAGCCGATCGAGAAAGATCGCGATAACCCCGGAATAAGGCGAGCTCGGATCCTGGCGCGGGCCGTACAGGTTGAAAAAGCGTAGACCAATCGTGCGTAATCCGTGGGTCACACCCGCGGCGCGCGCGTGCAGTTCACACGCCCGCTTGTCAGCGCCGTAGGCGCTTAGCGGGATGGCGGAATGGTCTTCGCTGACCGGGGCCGTGTTACAGTCGCCATAAACTGCAGCTGTCGAGGCATAGACCACCGGAATTTCCCCGCGTGATCGCCTGGCCTCGGCAAAAATGTTGATCGTGCCGGAAAGATTGACATGGTGGGTACGCAGCCATTCGAGGTTGCACTGTTCGACCGACGCGATTGCAGCCAGATGGAAACAGCCGTCAATGCCATCGAACGCATGTGCGACCACGTCGGGGTTGGCGACGTCGGCGTTGATGAACTCGACCGTGCGCGGAAGGCGGTCGCGATTTCCACTCGAGAGGTCGTCGAGAACGCGAACGGCGTGCCCGTCGTCGAGCAATGACTCTACGAGATGCGAGCCTATGAACCCGGCGCCGCCGGTCACCAAGTAACGAGCCATCTCGGAGCCCTGAATCAGTTGCGGATCAATTACGAGTTCAGCTGGGCTGTCTGCGCTTCCCGACGACTGCCAAAGCCGGTCCGTCGCCCACAATGTCCTTGGGCTGCCGGTCAAGACGCGCGTCAGCACGAACGCCGACGGGCCCAGAGGGTTCCACCAAAGTTGTAAGGCATGTTGCAAAAAGCCTCGATGCAAACAAAATCGACCCCGCCCACTCAGTGGTTTCTCACACGAGACAGTTATACCTAACGCTGTTTCAGTACGCTGGGAAGCAAAATCAGGGTTAATTTCAAATGACAACGGTTCGAAGCCCGTGAACCTTAAGATTTCCTGCGCAAGCTGACTTGCCGCCGGCCGATCCAAGGGACGCTTGGTCAACCGCAGCCTGACACAAAGAGCAGACCCACCGGATGGCCGGACCGGTGATGCCGCTCAGCGCCAGGGGTCCGATGCCGCGCCAATCCTTGTCTCTTGACCATCCCGTGGGGCGGAGCAGGATTGAACCGATCGCAACAACATCGTTGAGGTCGATGGTGCCGCGCGCGATTGTGTCGACCCGCTGCGCCGCGGGGCATGCGTTGGGCCAGCTCTGGCACCGGGGACGCGTGCCGCGGCGCTGGACGCGGCGCCGGCGCCGGTCGGCGGCGGTCCTCGTTTTCGCCGCTTGGGCTATCCTGTGCGCGGCAGGCGCCGCCTCGGCAACCTTGCGGTTCCGAGCTGACGAGTGGGTCACCGAATGTGACGGCAGCCTCGGCAGCCCCGCCACCGACTGCTCGATCACGGTGCCGTTCTGGCAGACCGGGGATGACGGCAAGGGCTCGTTCGCCCTCGTTGTCATGCTCGAAACCGGCAATATCGGAATTGTTGGTCAGCCCGTTCCGGTCAAAGCAGTGCTCCGAATCGACAGAAATCCGCCGATCGAGTGCAGGGCGACACGATATTGCATCTTTCCGACGGCCCAATCTCTCTCTGCGGTCAGAGAACTCGGGGTCGGCGCACTGGTGCTGATCGATGTCTTTACGACGCGATCGCACTTTGCCTTCAGCCTGACGCCGAAGGGCTACCAGGCCGGCGTGGCTCAGATTCGCGCCTGGGGTTATCAAATTCCCGGCGATTGATCGATCGGGGCAGCGCTCGCGCTGCCGGGCTGCGAGATTGTTCTTTTAGCCGTGGAGCAGCCTCACTACCGGCAGCAGCAATGGCGTCCAGAGCAGAAGGGAAATGGCGAAAACGGCAAAGACCGCAGCCACTGGCGTGAGCCGATCTTCCTTCGCCGATGGCCTCTGCCCGGAAAGTCCATTTATTTCTGAAGTATAAACATCGGCCATGACGAAATACCTGGCAGGATGATCAACGACGAACGCGGCTGATAGATACGGTCGCCAAAGCGTTCAGGCAACACAAAACGCCGGTGATTTTATCTGTTTTTGGGTAATATCGACGAGGACTGGCCAGGTGAATCGCGCCTTATGACGATGCGGCAGAATCGGTTACTGCAACAGAAAAAATAGTGGACGAATTTTTGACGTCTCGCGGACATCTGATTGCTGTGCCGGCAGCCAATATGGCGGTCGCTCGATGGAGGGGGCATAGGGCCGCGCCAGCCGCCGAGCGCATTCGATCGCAGACGGAGGGATCGGTGAACAGCGATGCCGTTTCGGAAAATCCTGTCTCCGAGGAGGGCCGCCAATGGGTCGCTTCGGTGGTTGCTGAACTATCGGCTGACGAGACCATCCCTCGGGTCAGCTGGCTCACTGCGCTGATCGTGATGATCGCGTTGTCACTTGGAACTTGGGCCGCGATCTGGGCAGCTGTTGCCTCGCTCTGCCGGGGCTGAGCGGAAACGGCGACCGTTCTTCGCGGTTCGACCGCGGTGGTTGGGCCGTCAGCATAGGGCGGCGACGGCGGTCCGATCTGCACGGGTCCGCTCGATGCTGAGCCGCTCGGCGATGCGTCGGCTCGCCCGGCCGTCGCCATAGGGGTTGGCGACCCGGCTCATGCGCCGGTAGGCCTCGGGATCGTCGAGAAGCGCGCTCATCGCCTCGAACAGCAGCCGCTCGTCGGTGCCGACGAGCTTGGCCAGGCCCTGCTCCATCGCCTCCGGCCGCTCGGTCGCCTCGCGCGTCACCAGCACCGGCTTGCCGAAGGAGGGCGCCTCCTCCTGAATCCCGCCCGAATCAGTGACGACGAAATGGCACCGCTTCAACAGATGAGACCAGTTCGGGATAATCGACCGGCTCGACCAGCAGGATGTTCTCGCGCCGGCGCATTGGCTTCGATCGCGCGCGCACGTTCGGGTTCGGATGCACCGGAAAGACGATGCGCGACATCGGGCCGCGCTGCGATCCGCGCCATCGCGCGCGCGATCCGCTCGAGCCCGCCGTCAAAATTCTCGCGGCGATGCCCGGTCATCAGGATGAGTCGCTTGCCTAGCTCCGCGAAGCGCCCGCCCAGCACCGAGCTCGGCCCGCGCGCACAGTTCGGGCCGGGCCTCGATCGTGTCCGAGACCCATAACAGGGCGTCGATCCCGGTATTGCCGGTCACCATGATGCGCCCTTCAGCTATCCCCTCGCGCAGCAGATGGTCGCGGGCCCGCGTCGTCGGAGCAAAATGCAGATCGGCAATGCGGGCGACGAGCCGGCGGTTCACCTCCTCCGGCCACGGCGCATAGATGTCGCCGGTGCGCAGGCCGGCTTCGACATGCGCCACCGGGATCTTGTGATAAAAGGCGGCGAGCGCTCCGGCAAAGGTCGACGTCGTGTCGCCCTGCACGATGACCCGCTCGGGGCGCCAGCGGTCGAGCACCTCGCCGACCCCCGACAGCACCGCCCCGGTCAGGTAGGCGAGATCCTGGTCCGGGCGCATGACGTCGAGGTTCCAATCCGGCTGCAGCTCGAACAGTTCGAGAAACTGCGCCAGCATCTCGCGATGCTGTCCGGTGACGCAGATCTTGCAGTCGAACTCGGGCCGCGCCGACAATTCCCGGATCACCGGCGCGAGCTTGATCGCTTCGGGTCGGGTGCCGAAGACGAACAGGATCCGCATCCGCCGCTCAGCCCGAGCCGTGGGTCAGACCGGTCGCATCGATAACGACGCGGCGCAGCAGCTCCTCCTGCGGGATCCTGCGGAATGGCGAATGCGCGACCAGAATCGCGACGATGTCGGCTTGGCGAACCGCCGCGATCGTTTCGCACAGCGCGACGTTCGGCATTCCGCCAGCTCGTGGCGGCAGGGCGCGCAGATTCGGATCGGCCACCAGGATTCGTTCCGGCCCACCGCGCGCCAGTTGCGCCACGATCGCGACTGCCGGGCTCTCGCGCAGATCGTCGACATCGGGCTTGTAGGTCAGCCCGAGACACGCGACGACCGGATGCTTGAAGCGCTCGGCCCGCTCGCGGATCTGCGCTGCGACAAACCCCGGCTTGGCGTCATTGACCTCGCGCGCAGTGCGGATCAACCGCGATCGCTCCGGCGCGGAGGAGATGATGAACCACGGATCGACCGCGATGCAGTGCCCGCCCACCCCCGCGCCCGGCTGTAATATCGCCACGCGCGGGTGGCGATTGGCCAGCTCGATGACCTGCCACACATTGAGCCCGAGTTGGTCGCAGATCAGCGACAATTCATTGGCAAAGGCGATGTTGACGTCGCGATAAGCGTTCTCGACCAGCTTGACCAGCTCCGCCGTCGGCGCATTGGTGCGGAACGGCTTTCCCTGCAAAAATACCCGGTACACCGCCTCGGCATGCTCGGCGCAGGCCTCTGTCATCCCGCCGATGATGCGGTCGTTCTCGATCAGCTCGCGGACCATGCGCCCGGGCAATACCCGCTCCGGGCAATGCGCGACGTGCACGTCGAGCGGCTCGGCATGATGCTCCGGCGGAAAGCGCAAATCGGGCCGCAGCCGGGCAAGGCGCTCTGCCAGCCGCGCCGTGGTGCCCACCGGCGAGGTTGATTCGAGGATCACGACATTGCCCGAGGCGAGCACCGGGGCGATCGCATCCGCCGCCGCGTCGACATAGCCGAGGTTGGGCGAGCGGTCGTCGTTGAACGGGGTCGGAACCGCGATCACGAACGCATCCGCCGGCTCCGGCCGGGCGGTGGCGCGCAGCTTGCCGAGGGTGGTCGCGGCGCGCAGCAGCATGTCGAGATCGGGCTCGGGAAAATAAGGCTGCCCGGCATTGACCGCGGCAACCACGCGCGGATTGACGTCGACGCCGACCACCTCGATCCCGCGGCTAGCCAAGGTTGCCGCGGTCGGCAGGCCGATATAGCCCAGGCCGACGACACAGACGGTCTTGACCGGGTACTCCATGCTGGGCGCGCCTAAAATCTAATCCGCAGTTCGGCCCGCACTATCGCACCCGGCGATTTGCGGCAAAGCCATCAATACCCGACGGGCAACGTCATGGCAAGTGTAGGTCACTGCTGATCGTCGTTAACGAGGCACGACAACATCCCTCGAATTAATTGACCAGCAGTGCGCAACCTTTCACAAAAGTAAACGCGTTGCCACGGCGACTTCAACTCAGCCATTCGACATTCCGCTTGAGCGGTGATTTTCACTTGGCGCGGCCGCGACCACGACGTAGCCTGCTGGCGTCGCATGAAAGGAGCACCCCATGGTCGACAAAGCGGACGCTCCGACAATCGAAGAGCATTTATTCGCCGATGACGGCCGCGTCCCAAACAACCCGCGCCTGCCGCTGATCGTCTATCGCGGCGCGCTCACCACCGGCCCTGGCGCCGCCGCCGCCTGTGAGGCGCGGTTCGCCGACAATGGCTGGAGCGGAGGGTGGCGCGCCGGGATCTACGCGTACCATCACTATCACAGCACCGCGCATGAAGTGCTGGGCATCGTCGCTGGCTCGGCCCGGGTGCGGCTCGGCGGCGAGGATGGCGAGATTGTCGAGGTGCGTGCCGGCGACGTCATCGTGATCCCGGCGGGGGTCGCCCATAAGAGCGAGGGTGCTAGCCCCGACTTGCTCGTCGTCGGCGCCTATCCGGGCGGCCACGGCCCCGACATGCGCGTGCCGGGGGCAGCCGAGCACGGGCGGGCGCTGGCCAACATCGCCGCGGTTCCGCTGCCCGCTACCGACCCGGTCTGCGGCAAATCGGGACCGCTGCTCGAGTGCTGGGGCGCCGCTGACCGGCACTAACCCTACAGGCAGCTCCCGGTATAGACGACGTCGCCGCCATTGCCAAAATAGGCCGCAGGCGAGGGCGCGACTGCCGGATCGACGGAGCCCGGGGTCCCGGCCAGAGCGGTTGACCGCGGCGGGACCACCAAGCGGCGCTGGTAGACAGCGTAACCGCCGCGGCACATTCCCTGCGCGCCCAGAGTTTGAGCCAGCCAGACGCGGCGGATCCGCTCAGCCGCGCCGTCGGCATTCTCGGGTCATGACCGTGTTGGTGCCGGCACTGTAGGTGAAGCTGCCGTTAGCGCCGGCCGAAAAGCTCTGTACTCGCACCTGGTCGTTGTCGATACAGCCGCCCAGCGAAGCGAGCGAGACCAAAGAAACAAGACAGGCGAGGGCTGGCACACGCATCGGGCGAGTTCCCTGATCAGCTTTGTCCCTCTCTTCCCTCATTCCCGGCGCCGAAGCAAGCCGCGCCGGCGACGGCGCGTTGCGGCGGGGACGCTTTGGCGGATAGGCTGTGACCTGCAAGACAGCGATCCGCGACGTCGCGAGGAGAGCGATCGATGAGCTACAGGGATCTGGTGGTGGTGCTCGATTCGGCGGCCGACACACCCGGGCGCATCACCTTAGCCGCCGCACTGGCCGAGCGCTTTGCGGCGCATCTGATCGGGCTTTATCCGATTCCCGAACATCGAACTCCCGATACGCGCCGGTTATCCCGATCTGGCGGTCCTCGAACCGGTCTATCGCGAGTGGCGCGAGCGGGCGTTGAAGCAGGCCGGGGAACTGCGCCAGGCGTTTGAACACGCGGCCCAGCTGCATGGACTATCGACCGAGTGGCGTGCGGTTGCCGAGGGTGAAGAAGCCGATCCGGCTCTGCATGCGCGCTATAGCGATTTGACGATCCTCGGCCAACGCGATCCCGACAGCGACGAAATGGCGCTGATCCGCCCGCGCCCGGAGCGGGTGACGCTGGCTTCCGGCCGGCCGATCCTGGTCGTGCCCTATGCCGGCCATTTCGAAGTGATCGGAAAATGCGTGCTGGTCGCGTGGAATGCGAGCCGGGAGGCGGCCCGCGCGGTCGCAGACGCGATGCCGCTGTTGGCGGCGGCCGATGCCGTGACCGTGCTGGCGGTCGACCCGCAGCCGGGACCGGACGGGCACGGCGAGATCCCCGGCGCCGACATCGCGCTGCATCTCGCCCGCCACGACGTTAAGGCGCAGATCGAGCGCACCGTCTCCGCCGGCGTCCCAATCGGCGAGCTGCTGCTGTCGCGCGCCGCCGATCTCGGCGCCGATTTGTTGGTGATGGGCGCCTACGGCCATTCGCGCGTCCGCGAGTTGCTGCTCGGCGGCGCCACCCGCTCGATCCTCGCCAGCATGACCATCCCGGTGCTGATGTCGCATTGACGGCGTGCAGAGCAGGCGCAGGCCAAGGCCCCAGAGCTTTTCGCGGGCGGAAGCTGAACAGCAACGACCTTGGCGAAGCATCAACGATTGATACGGCCTCGCCGCACTGCCTCTTCATACCGGCGAAAGCCCTTATCTACGGCAGAAATAGATCCCGACCTTCATCGGGACGACGACGCCCGAGACGCTGCTTGGTTCCACTCCAAGGCATTAGACGCTGTAGCGGTCGACCGCCGCGCGATCGAGTTCGATGCCGAGGCCGGGCCGTTCCGGCAGCCGGATCATGCCGTCGCCGTCGGTCCGCAGCGGCTCCTTCAGCAATTCGTCGCGCAATCCGTTCAGGGTCTGATCGAATTCCAGCAGCAGCGCGTTCGGGATCGATGCGGCGAAATGCAGCGACGCAGCGAGCAATACCGCCCCGCCAAAGGCATGCGGCGCCACCATCAGGTGATGGGCCTGGGCCAGCGCGGCGATGCGACGGCCTTCGGAAAAGCCGCCGGTCCAGGCGATGTCGGGCTGGACGATGTCGACCGCACCTCGGGTGATCAGCTCGCGAAAGCCGTAGAGCCCGATTTCGGTCTCATAGCCGGCGATTGGCGTGGCCAGCGCATCGGCGACCCGTGAGCTGCCGTCGATGTCGTCGGTCGCCACCGGCTCCTCTATCCAGTAGAGCTTATACGGTTCGAGCGCGCGGCCCATCTCGATCGCGAAGGCCGGGCTCCATGCGCAGTTGACGTCGACCATCAGTTTTGCCTGCGGTCCGAGGGCGCGGCGCACCGCCGCGACCCTGGCAATGTCCTCGTCGGGCTCGACTTCGCACATCTGCGCGTGGGCGGCGAGGTGACGCAGATGGGTCTGCGTCGAGGGGTTGCGCCCGATCTTCATCTTCATGCCGTGAAAGCCGCGAGCGCGATAGCCCTCGGCCTCGCCCGCTAGGTCGTCGATCGACTTCCCTTCCTGGTAGAAGCCGCCGCTGGCATAAGCCTCGACGCGCTCGCGGCAGGCACCGAGCAGACGGTAGACCGGCAATTTCGCCACCTTGCCGGCGATGTCCCACAGCGCGATGTCGATGCCGCTGATCGCGTTCATGACGATACCGCGCCGGCCGAACTGCCGGGTCCGGGCGAACATTTTCTGCCACAGCCCTTCGATCAGCAACGGGTCCTCGCCAAGGAGCATCGGCCGAAGCTGTTGTTCGATCACATGCCGCGTGCTGCCGCCGCCGACCCCAGCCTCGCCGATGCCGGTGATGCCATCGTCGGTCTCGACCTCGACTAGCAGCCCGCCGCGGCTCGCCTGCATGCCGCCTGCGCTGCCATAGGGCGGATCACAGCGATAGGAGAGCGGGATCGCGCGAATGTCGACGATCTTCATCGCCTCAGCCCGCGCTCAGCACGGCCAGGATGTCGCATTGGATCTGCATCGGCGCCGCAAAATCGTGCGATGTCACCGTGTGGCGTGCGGGCCGCGAATGCGGGTCGGGAAACATCTCCACCCAATGCGTATTTAGGATCGGGCGAAGCGAGCGGTCGCTGATCCACACCGTCATCTTGACGATATCCTCCGACGTGCCGCCGGCGGCTTTCATGACCCGGCGGACATTCGCGAACATCGCTCGACACTGCGCGTCGAGCTCGTCGGGAACCTTGCCGGTTTCGGGATCAGTGCCGGAGATCGCCCCGGTGACGACAAACGGACCGCGCCGGCAGGCGCTCGGGATCGGATTGACGTGGCTCGCGCCCGGCACGTTGATGCTTTGCCGCTTTTCCATAATAGCCCTCCAAGACCAGGTTAGCCCGATAGCCCGCGACCCCTGACGGGTCGCCCTGTATGATCGTAGCATTGTTTGTCGTACCGGGGGCTCATGCTTACGGAGCCGCAGCGCCGCTTTCTGAATAGACGCAGGTCCGGCCATCTGGCGACCGCTGATGCCCGCGCAGCTCCGCATGTCGTGCCGGTGTGCTTTGCCGTCGGCGACAAAACGCTCTACATCACCATCGATCAAAAGCCCAAGGGGGATCCCCGGGCGCTGAAGCGGTTGCGAAACATCGCCGACAATCCCCCCGCCGCCTTCGTTGCCGACCACTACGACGAGGATTGGAGTTGTCTCGGCTGGGTCATGATCCGCGGGCGCGCCGAAATCCTGGACGCTGGCGCGGAGCACGACGATGCACAACAGTTGCTGCGAGCGCGCTATCGTCAATACCAGATGATGGCTATCGACGACCTGCCGGTCATTGCCATCCGCATCGAACGGGTGACGAGCTGGGGAACCTTGTCGGCCGAGGAGTAGACCCGTTCTGGCGTCGAGGCGCCGCCGTGGGTGGGCAAGTTCATGCCGTCCGGAAAGCCTCGGCCGAGGCCGGTTTGTGTTGCGCGGGGTGCCGGGCGGGCGTATGGTCCGGGCCACGCCAACCCGCTTGGGGTTGGCTTTGCTCACGGCGGCGCTCGGTCCATGACGGTATCACGTGCTCTGTTTGAGCGCTCTCAGGCGGCTCAACTCAGAGGAGAATCGAGGTCGATCGCAACCACCGGCGGTGCGGTTGACTGGGAGCAGAAGCAGGAACCTGCCGAGTATTACCGGGCTGCGGCGGCGCGGGCGCGGGCGCTGGAACGGGATGCGACGACACCGCGGGTCAAGCGGCATTTGCGCGATCTGATCGACCGCTACGACCGTCTCGCCGGAGAGGTCGAACGCACCGCCGAGAGCGAGCCGGGCGCGACCGCGATCCGCTTTCGCTAGCATCCGCGAAGAGGCGGCGAAAGCGTCTCGCCCCCCGGTTGCCGATTTTCCCCGGCTCGGACGGAAACCGCCGGAAGTCATTGCTCAGCCCCGGCACAGATGCGCAGCGCATCCTTGGCGCCGTAGAACGGCGCATCCTTGGCGCCGTAGAACCTGCTCGCGCCCCGCCCACAGATTGCGCCCTGCGCAGTCGCCGCTTCGCTAGTCGATTATCGGGCTCTTTCAATTACGGCGCACAATGCGTCCGGTTCCGTGCAGCGGCGGAGCCGGGTAGAAAAGGGGACGCCGCTTCCCGGTGCTTCGTTCCCGCCCCATCCCGAGGTCTTCATGTCAGACGATGACATCAACGCTTTCGTTCCCGGTCCGCGCGTCCACATCGACGGCCGGCCGGGCGGGCCGCTTTCCGGGCTCACCTTTGCGGCCAAGGATCTGTTCGATGTCGCCGGGCTACCCGACCGGGGGCGGCAATCCCGACTGGGCGAAATACAACCCGATCCCGACCCGGCATTCCTGGGCGGTGCAGCGGCTGCTCGATGCCGGGGCAACCTTGGTCGGCAAGACCATCACCGACGAGGTTTCGCTCGGCATCGTCGGCGAGAACGCGTTTTACGGCACGCCGGTCAACGTCCGTGCGCCGGGCCGAGTGCCGGGCGGCTCGTCCTCGGGCTCGGCCGCGGCGGTCGCCGCCGGGCTCTGCGATACCGCGATCGGCACCGACACCGGCGGCTCGGTGCGGGTCCCGTCCAGCTTCTGCGGCCTCTACGGCATCCGGCCGACGCATGGCCGCATCGACGTCTCGGGCATGCTGAACCAGGCGCCGAGTTCGGACACGACCGGCTGGTTTGCCCGCGACGCCGCGACGTTTGCCCGCGTCTCCAGCGTCATGCTCGACGAGGCGATCCCATCGGCCCTGCCCGACCGGCTGATCATCGCGGTCGACGCCTTTGCCTTTGCCGATCCGGAGGTCGGCGACGCGCTGCAGCCGATGGTCGAGCGGCTGAAGGCGCTGATCGGCAATACCCGCGAGGAAATCATGGCGCCGGCCGGCATCGTGCAATGGGCCCGCGCCCAGCGCACCTTGCAGCCCTCCGAGGCCTGGCTGACCTTCAAGGACTGGATCGAGCGCGACAACCCGCGCCTCGCCTACAGCGTCGCGCGCAACATCTTTACCGGGTCGCAGATCCCGGAGACCGAGCGCCAATGGGCCAATCTGGTGCGGCAGGAGGCGCGCGGCCGCATGCGCCACTTGCTGCCGCCTGGAACTATCCTGTGCCTGCCGACCACCCCGTTTCCCGCGCCGAAGCGTGGCGAACCGCTATCGGTCGCCAGCGTCCAGCGTGATCGCATCCTGTGTCTGTGCGCTCACGGCGGGCTGGCCGGCATGCCGCAGGTCAACATCCCCGGCAGCACGGTCGATGGCCTGCCGGTCGGCCTGTCGATCATCGGCGGTCGCGGTACGGATACGACCTTGGTCGCGGTAGCCGAGGCGCTTGCCGCCGGCTGACCGACCTGGAGCGCGGCGGTCAGGTCTCCGATACGAAATAGTCCATCGCCGCGTCGACGCCGCCCTTGCCGTGCGGCACGCCGGTGAGCTCTAGCGCCATTTCGACCGCCGCTAGAGAGCCGAGGATCATCGGCTCGTTCAAATCGCCGAGATGGCCGATGCGGAAGACGCGGCCCTGCAACGGCCCAAGCCCGCCGCCCAGCGACACGTTGAACCGGTTGAGGCAAATCTCGCGCACTTTGTTGGCGTCGTAGCCTTCCGGGGTCAGCACCGCCGTGACCGAATCCGATTGCGCGCGCGGGTCGACGGCAAAGATCTCGGGCCCGTCATTTTGGCGCCAGACGCGCACCGCGCGCCGCGTCGCCTCGGCAAGACGATGGTGGCGCGCGAACACATTGTCGAGCCCTTCTTCTTCGAGCATGCGCAGCGCTTCTTGCAGCCCGTAGAAGAAATGCACCGGCGCAGTGCCGTTCCACACCGCCTGCGAGCTACCCTCGACGAGACGGCGCCAGTCCCAATAGACCCGCGGCAGCTTGGCATCCGCCGCCGCTGCGAGCGCCTTTGCGCTGACCCCGGTAAAGGCCATGCCGGTCGGCAGCATCAGTCCCTTCTGTGAGCCGGCGACGACGACATCCACGCCCCACTCGTCCATGCGGAAATCCATGGAGGCCAGAGACGAGATCACATCGACGAGGAACAAAGCAGGATGCCGGGCGGCGTCGATCGCGCGGCGCAACGCAGCGATGTCGTGGACGACTCCGGTCGAGGTTTCGTTGTGCACGACCAGCACCGCCTTGAGCGCGTGCTCGCGGTCCTCGCGCAGCCGGTTTTCGAGCGCGGCCGGGTCGGCGGCGGCGCGCCAGTCATTAGCGAGCGTCTCGACTTCGAGCCCGAACGACTCGCAGCGCATGCCCCAGTTCAGCGAGAAATAGCCGGTCTCGACGACCAGCACCTTGTCACCGGGCGAGAACAGATTGACCAGCGCCGCTTCCCAAGCGCCATGCCCGGACGCGGCATAGCCGAGGATTGTCTGCTTGGTCTTGAACACCCGCTTGAGACCGGCAAAACATTCTTCGGCGATGGCTTTGAATTGGGCGCCGGTAAAGTCGATCGTCCCGCGGTCCATCGCTCGCAAGACGCGGTCGGGGATATTGGTCGGACCGGGATTCTGGAAAAAATGGTACCCACGACTGACAGCCATATACGCTCTCCGGTCCGGACTCGAGTTTGGTGCAATCCCGCGCTTAGCGAGGATTACACCATAACCGGATTAACGTGAGATGTCTGTCACATGCGAAAAGGCGGGGCATAACCCCGCCTTTCCATCCCTTACGTCACCCATGCAGCCGAACGGCGTTCGGTGGTCGTCTCCTCCCTAAACTCGGGCCGGTGCGCTTACCTGCGCCGTTCGATCGATTCTCAGTTTAGACATGGCTGCGACGGATTGTCACGCGAATCTTAAAAGAATTTTGGAGAGCCGCGAATTGCCCCTCGACCGTGTCAGCTGCGGCCCTAACTTTGCTGCGGACTGGGCGCTCGGTGGACAGGGTTTGGCAGGTTGCCTAGAGTGCGCCGCCACCCCTGTCGCGCGAGGCCAGATGCGACTTTCCGAATATTTTCTGCCGCTGTTGCGCGAGAACCCGAGCGAGGCGCAGATCGTCTCGCATCGGCTGATGCTGCGCGCCGGCATGATCCGCCAGTCGAGCGCCGGGATCTATTCCTGGCTGCCATTGGGCCTGCGCGTGCTCAAAAAAGTCGAACGCATCGTGCGCGAGGAGCAGGACCGCGCCGGGGCGCAGGAAATCCTGATGCCGACGATCCAGCCGGCCGAGCTATGGCGCGAGAGCGGCCGCTACGACGACTACGGCAAGGAGATGCTGCGCATCAGCGACCGCCACGACCGCGAGATGCTGTACGGGCCGACCAACGAGGAGCAGGTCACCGAGATCGTCCGCGCCGCGATCAAGAGTTATCGCGACCTGCCGAAGCTCCTCTACCACATCCAGTGGAAGTTCCGCGACGAGGTGAGGCCGCGCTTTGGCGTGATGCGCGGGCGCGAGTTCCTGATGAAGGACGCCTACAGCTTTGACCTCGATGCCGCCGGCGCGCGGCATTCCTACAACAAGATGTTTGTCGCCTATCTGCGCACCTTCGACCGCATGGGGCTGAAGGCGATCCCGATGCGCGCCGAGACCGGGCCGATCGGCGGCGACCTCAGCCACGAATTCATCATCCTCGCCGACACCGGCGAAAGCGCAGTGCACGTCCACAGCGATTTCCTCGAATTCGACTGGCGGCGCTTTGCCGTCGACAGTTGGGAGGCGCCGGCACTGCAGCGGGTCGTCGACGACTGCACCGCGCTCTATGCCGCCACCGACGACGTGCACGATGCCGTGGCAGCGGCCAGGTATGGCGACCAGATCGTCAGCCGACGGGGTATCGAGGTCGGCCAGGTTTTCTATTTCGGCGACAAATATTCGCGGCCGATGGGGGCCGTCGTCGCCGGCCCGGATGGCGAGCCGATTGCGCTCGAAATGGGCTCCTACGGCATCGGGGTGTCGCGTCTGGTCGGTGCACTGATCGAAGCCAACCACGACGAAGCCGGCATCGTCTGGCCCGAAAGCGTCGCGCCGTTCCGCGTCGGGCTGATCAATCTGCGCGCCGGCGATGCGCGGTGCCGCACCGCCGCTGACGACCTCTACGGCAAGTTGCGGGGCGCCGGGGTGGAGGTGCTCTATGACGACCGCGATGAGTCTCCCGGTGCCAAATTCGCGGCGATGGATCTGATTGGCCTTCCGGACCAACTGATCGTTGGCCCACGCGGCGTCGCCGCCGGCACCGTCGAATGCAAGAACCGCCGCTCCGGTGGCCGGCAGGACCGCCCGATCGACGCCGCGGTCGCGCGGCTGAAACGCGGACGATCGCCTTTGGTCGTCCGCCGTGACCGGCGCGTGGCGGGACCGGAGAAACCGAACCGAGCTGTCGCGTGATATTCGACGCGTTCGAGCGGATGGTTGCGTTCCGCTATCTGCGGGCGCGGCGGGCGGAGGGGTTCGTCTCGGTCATCGCGATCTTTTCGCTGCTCGGGATCGCGCTCGGCGTCGCCACCCTGATCATCGTCATGTCGGTCATGAACGGGTTCCGCGCCGATCTGCTGGGCCGCATCCTCGGCCTCAACGGCGATCTCGGCGTTTACGCCGCAGCGGGTTCGCTCGCCGATTTCGATGCTGCTGAGCAAAAGGTACGGCGGGTTCCGGGGGTCACCGCCGCAATCCCGATTGTCGAGGGCCAGGTCATGGCGACGACTGACCAGGGAGCGTCCGGCGCTTTGGTGCGCGGCATCCGCCCCGGGGATCTGCGCGCCTTACGGCTCGTCTCGGCACGAATTGTCGCCGGTTCGCTCGCCGATTTTGGCGATGACGGCGTCGCCATCGGCTACCGTCTGGCGCAGCGGCTCGGCGTTGGCGTCGGCGGCCGGGTCACGGTGATTTCGCCGCAGGGAACCGCAACCGTCTTTGGCACGATGCCGCGGATCAAGACGTACCACGTCGCGGCGCTGTTCGATGTCGGCATGTACGAGTACGACAACAGCTTCATTTTCGCCCCTCTCGACGCGGCGCAGCTGTTCTTTCGCCTGCCGCATGAAGTGACCGATCTGCAGGTCTTTGTCACCGATCCCGACCGAGTGAACGAGGAGGCCCGGCTGATTACTACCGCGCTCGGCGGGCAAGCGCGGATCGTCGGCTGGCAGCAGGCCAACTCCAGCCTATTCAACGCGGTCGAGATCGAGCGTAACGTCATGTTCCTGATCCTGACCCTGATCATCGTCGTCGCCGCCTTCAACATCATCTCCAGCATGATCATGATGGTGAAGGACAAGGGTCGCGACATCGCGATCCTGCGTACGATGGGCGCTTCCCGCGGCATGATCCTGCGCATCTTCATGCTATCAGGAGCCAGCATCGGCATCGTCGGCACCGCGGCCGGCTTTGGGCTCGGTCTTCTGATCACCAAGAATCTCGAAGCGATTCGGCAGTTCTTGCAACATATACTCCACGTCGATCTGTTCTCGGCCGAGATTTACTTCTTCACCCGGATCCCGGCGCGGATCGACGCGGGCGAGGTCACGACCGTCGTTATCATGGCGCTGGCCTTGTCGTTTCTCGCCACCCTTTATCCGTCCTGGCGCGCGGCGCGGCTCGATCCGGTCGAGGCGCTACGTTACGAATGACTGCAACGCCACCGGCCGGGCCGGTGCTAGAGCTGCGCGGCGTGCGCAGGGTCTTCAAAACCGGCGAGGCCGAAATCGCGGTCTTAACCGGGATCGACCTAGCGCTGCTGCCGGGCGAGGTCGTTGCCTTGGTCGGTCCCTCGGGCGCCGGGAAGTCGACCCTGCTGCATGTCGCGGGGCTGCTTGAACGCCCGGATGATGGTGTGGTGCTGATCGGCGGCGCGGATTGCGGCAGCCTGTCCGACCAGCAGCGCACCCTGCTGCGCCGCTCCGAATTGGGCTTCGTCTACCAGTTCCACCATCTGCTGCCCGAATTCTCGGCGCTCGAAAATGTCATGCTGCCGCAGATGATCGCCGGAGTCCCGCGCAGCCGTGCGCGGCACAAGGCGGTGGCATTGTTGGCCGGGGTCGGCCTCGCGCCGCGCGCCGGGCACCGGCCGGCGCGGCTTTCGGGCGGCGAGCAGCAGCGGGTCGCGATCGTCCGCGCACTCGCCAACGATCCCAAGATTCTGCTCGGCGACGAGCCCACCGGCAACCTCGATCACGTGACCGGCGACGCCGTGCTGGCGACCTTGCTCGACCTCGTCCGGCACACCGGCATGGCCGCGCTGATCGCCACCCACAATCTCGACCTTGCCCGCCGCCTCGACCGCATCGTGGCACTCGAAGACGGCCGCCTCAAACCGGTCGAAAAGGCTCCGTGAGACAGGATCGCAGCGGTGACTATTTGGCCGCGGCGGCGATTTGATCTTCGGCCGCGGTGGCCCAGCCAATAGCAGGGCTGTGAGAAATCCGGGCGAGCGCTCAGCGGATCATCGCGCGCACGTAAGCCCCGCCCGCTTCGATTGCCTGCCTGCCGGACTTCAGCTCGGGATGAAACAGGTGCCAGACATGGATCATCTCGGGCCAGATCTGCAGATCGACCCGCACGTCGGCAGCGCCGCCGATTTTGGCAAGACGCAGCGCGTCGTCGAGTAGAGTCTCGCAGGCGCCGACCTGAATCATCAGCGGGGCGAGGCCCGAAAGATTGCCGTAGATCGGCGCGGCCAGCGGCGAGCGCGGATCGGCGCCATTCAGGTACATCTTGGCCATCTCCAAGAGGCCGGCGCGCTGCACGGTCGGATCGGCTGCAGCCTTGCTCGTCATCGTCTCGCCGATCGCCTCCAGGTCGACCCAAGGCGAGATGCACCAACCGCAGCCGGGTTGCGGCAGGCCAGCTTCGCGGATCGCCAGCATCGCTGCGACGACCAGACCGCCTCCGGCGCTGTCACCGGCGAGCGCGACGCGTCCCGGTGAGATGCCCCCGGCCAGCAGAAAGCGGTAGCCGGCGAGCGCGTCGTCGACCGCGGCCGGGAACGGGTGCTGAGGCGCCAGACGATAGTCGAGCGCCAATGCCGCGATCCCCGCAGCCCGGCCGGCTTCGGCGGCCAAATGGCGGTGGCTGTCGAGGGAGCCGATCACATACCCCCCGCCATGCAGGTAGAGGAGGGCAGCATCTCGAAGGTCGTTCGGCGTCGCGGTCCACTCCGCCTTGACGCCGTTCGCCGTCACCGGCTCGACCCCGACATCGGCGGCGAGCCCATAGGCCAGGCCGCGGGCATCGATGTCTTTGCGCCGCTGCCGGTAATCGTCGGAGCGCGGTCTGCTCGCGAGCTTGGCGCGTAATGCGCCGATTTCTGCATCGCTCATCTGATTCTCCTGCGGCTGTTCGATGCCGATCGGGTCTACAGCAAATCCGCGACCGCCTCCCGGTATCGGGTGATCGCCGCCAAATGCTCGGCGGCGCTATGTCCCGCGATGCGCTTGTGGTGATTGCTGGCATAGGTCGTGTGCGCGGTCAGGTGGCTGACCCCGGCGTTTTTCCAAAACATGACCTCACTCCGCCAATCCTCGGGGCCGCCGGCGCCGGGAGAGACCCAGACTTCGATCCCCATCGCGGCCGGATCGCGGCGGGCCTCGCGGGTTAGCCCCCGCAGCTTCTCGAAAGCCGCGAGCGCCGCATCGCCCGGCGGGTAAGCCAACGGCATGAAGCCGTCGCCGTACCTCGCGCACCGCCGAAAAGTCACCTCGGCATGCCCGCCATACCAGATCGGCACGCGGCCGGAGGCCGGGCGCGGGTTGATCCCGGCATCGTCGATATGGTGGAACTCGCCGGCAAAGCGGACATGCGGCTCGGCCCACAAGGCCTGCATGACCCGCACCTGCTCGGCCGAGCGGCGGCCGCGGTTATGGAAATTCTCGTTGAGGCCGACGAACTCGACCTCGTTCCAGCCGACCCCGATCCCGAGCCGGAACCGGCCGGCGCACAGCACGTCGAGCGAAGCTGCCTGTTTTGCGACCAACACCGCCTGGCGCTGCGCCAGGATCAACACGCCGACGGCAAAGCCGATCCTTTGCGTGCAGCCGACAAAAACCCGAACAGGACGAACGGGTCGTGATAGGCAGTGGCGGTGGTGCCGACGCGCCGGCCCTCGTGATCCGCGGCGGGATTGGCGCCGAGCACGTGGTCTGGCGCTACCAGGTGGGCATAGCCCAAGCCCTCTGCTGCCTGGGCATAGTCGCGCAGCACCGAGGGACCGGTGCCGATATCCCCGACCGGCAATGAGCATCCGAGTTGCATGGTCGTATCCCTTCTGTGCGAATTCAGTCGGCGAAGGCGGCGAACACGTCGCGGATCGCGGTCACCGGATCGCCGTAGGCCGGGAGCGGCACCAGCACCGGCGTGCGGATGCCTGCGTCGCGCCACGCCTCGACGCCCTCTCGGATTTTCGCGGCCGGCCCGAACAATGCGATATCGGCAAGCCAGCGGTCGGGCAGGTATTTGCCGATCTCGCCGGTCTGCCCGCTGGCGACGGCGTTTTCTATCGCCGTCATCTCCTCGACGTACCCCGCTTCCTTCCAGTAGTTGCGGTAATTCGGCATCAGCGCGTAGTTCGTGACAGTGCGCCGCAATACCGCCTTGGCCTCGGCCTCATCGTCGCAGACGCAGGTGCGGATACGGTTGCCGATGAAGAAGTTAGGATCGGCGCGCTTGGCCGCGGGAAGAACCGACAGCGACGCCGCGAGATGCGAGCGGCTGGCATTGGCGAAGACCAGGCCGTCGGCAATCTCGGCCGCCAGCGCGACCATGCGCTTGCGCAATGCCGCGAGAATGATCGGCGGCAACGCGCCGATCCCGTCATAGGAGCGGATCTTTGCAACAAAGGCGCGGATGTCGGCGAGCGGCTTGCCCGGCGTCACCCCCATGCGCTGAAGCGCCGGCGCATGGGCGACCCCGATGCCGAACTGGAAACGGCCGCCCGAGACCTCGTGCAGATAGGCGGCATTATTGGCAAATTCCTCGGCGGTCGCGGCGTAGATTGGAGCAATCGCGGTGGCGAAAGGGATACGCTCGGTGGCGAAGGCTAGACCCAGGCATTGCGACATGTTGCTGTATTGGCTCGATATCGAAATGCCGGCAAAGCCGCGGCGTTCGATTTCGCGGGCAAGGTCGAGGGTAGCGCGCCGCCGCCCGGGTGCAGCGACGAGATTGAGCGCGGGCAGTGGCGATGCCATTGCCTACACCTGAGCCGACTGCGTTGGCCCGAGATGGCAGCGCACCGTCGGTAAATCCATTGCATCGCTCCAGAGCCGCGCTGATACCGTGATCTTCGCAAGCGGAGGGGGCCGCGTCGAACTTTATCGCGGATGCTAGACAGCGTCCCACAATGCCCGGATCCGCTGCCGTTGGTCCCGATCCGGGAGGCGGCCGAACCCGGCGCCTAAATTATCCTCCATATGCTCGGGGTTGCGCGTCGCCGGGATCACGCAGGTGACCGCAGACTCGGCCAGAACATATTTGAGGAGCAGCTGCGCCCAGCTTGTGCAGTCGAATTCCCGGGCCCAGTCGGGGAGGACTTGGCCACGCACCCGGCGCAACAAGCCGCCTTGCCCAAGCGGTTGGTTGACGATGACCGCGACCCCACGCGCCGCCGCCACCGGCAGCAATTCGCGATCGGCCGCTCGCGCCGCCAGCGAATAGCCGCATTGCACAAAGTCGATGTCGTGCTCGGTTTCGAGGATTTGGGCGAGTTCGGAAAGCGCCCGGTCGTTGTAGTGGGTGATGCCGATATAGCGGATGCCTCCCGCCTCCTTCATCCGCCGCAACGTCGCCAGATGGGTGCGCCAATCGACGAGGTTGTGGATCTGCATCAAATCGACGACCTCGCTGCGCAGCAGCGCCGCCGAGCGCCGCATTTGCTCGATGCCGCGCTCGCGGCCCGTCGTCCACACCTTGGTCGCCAGAAAGGCGCGCGGCCTCGCCTGCAAATCGGCGAGCAGATCGCCGGTCACCGCCTCGGCCCGGCCGTACATCGGCGAGCTGTCGATCATCTTCGCGCCCGCATTGAGCAGCAGGCGAACGACTTGGCGCAGCGCCCGCCGCGCGCTTTCGCCGGCGCCGACATCGAACACCGGCCAGGTGCCGAGGCCGATCACCGGCATCATCTCGCCGGTCGACGGGATCGGGCGCGACAGCATCGGCGCATCGGGCATCGTGACATCCTCCTCGAATCGTGCGCCGTGCCGAACTCTTGCCCGCTAGGGCCGGTTCAGCACTATCGGGCTGGCCGGCCCGCACGGTATCGGCTACTGCAATTCACGGAGGCAATGTGACCCGCCCCCACGCCGCCGACGATTTCGCGACGATCCGCGAACGCATGAACGAGCTGCGCCAGGAGACGGCCGCCGCCCCGCCGACCGAAGCTAAGGGGCCGGCGCGCGCCGACACGCTGCTGACCAATCACGAAAAGCGGCTCAAGGATCAACGCGATGGCCTTCCCCCACCCTGGGTTCCGACGATCTTCCTCAAAAAGCATACCAACAGCGAAATCGCCCGCCGCTTTAGGCATGCCCGCTCGAGGTGGTGAGGCCCATCTTCGACCAGGAAGCATGACGGTTCGCCCGGATGGCTGAGCCTTCATTCAATCCGCATGAGCATCGACGGGTTCGTTAGGGAGGCAAGCTGTCGGCTTTCTTTACAGCCACGTTATGTTTACCATGCCTTTCAACTGAAACGCAAAATAGGATCGGCACGCAGTTTTGGGCGCTTTGAAGGTTGCGCAGAAAGGATCTCACTGTCGGATTCTTTAACAGCGGCTTTCCCCCCCACAGCAGCAAATTAACCAAATCAAAGCGATGCGTCACTCCGACAATATGGCATGGAGTTTGCCTAGGGTTAATGGATGGAGTGATTCCCCGAGTGAAAAAGAGGCGGTCCTCCTTGGAGGAGAAAGAACATGCAGTCGATGCGTAAATGGCTCGGGCTCGCCTTGACAGCGACAGCCTGTCTGTTCGCAGCCGGCGCTCAGGCAACTACCTACAATTTGGGATACCTGATTTACGACGTCACGGACACCGTGGGTTTCACCACGTCTGAATTCGACGTCGAAAACGTGACCGGGCCTAACGAGGTTGCGTTGGGCGATACGACGGATTTTCCAGTCACAAATACGATCGCCTTCGACAATTTGAGCCTGCTCGTCGATTTCTCGGACGGCAGTTCCATTAGGTATCCAGGGTCGAGTTTCACCGCGAATTTAGATGGGGAGTCGTGGGATGGGCCGACGATCGCCATCAGCAGCGGCAACCCGCAGCCCACCGAGGCGATCCTGACAGGGACGTTCAGCCCTACCACTCTCGCCTTGTTTGGGGGCGGAAGCGATACGGTCGGTGCCGCTTTCACCGCCGATATGGACGCCGGACCCAACCCCCTCACCGGCAACGCAATGAACGACAATCTCGACAGCGTGCTGATTACCGCCAGCAGCGCAGTGCGCACCGTGCCTGAACCCGGCAGCTTGAGCCTGCTTGTCGCCAGCCTGTTCGGTCTGCTGCTGTTTGGCGGCTCTCGAGGGAGGAACAAGATGAGGGGTCTGTTCCGAATACTTGATGGCGGCTCTGTCACTGCCCTGGCATTGCTAACCGGAGTGGTGCTGTTTCCCGCGGCGTCGTGGGCCCAGATCGGTCTGACAAGCGCGGCCGTGCCCTCCAGCGGCGTTTCGGGCATCACCTCGGTCACGCTCACCGCCTCGGGCCTACCCGTAACCGCGACCCCAGCCGGTACCGAAGTTCGTATGTCGCAGGTATCCTGTCCCGACAATGCCAGCCCTCCGATCATGAACGAGGTCGACACGACCGCGTTCTCGATCAAGACCGTTGTCGGCATCACTAAGGCAGTGCAGTTTCAGATCCCCGCCTCAACGCCGACCGGGACCTATTATGTTGCAATCCAGGGCAGCAGCTTTTCCAGCCACGACTGCTCGTTAGTGATGGTGACGCATGGCAGTCAGATCCTTTCGTCCTGCGTGCCGTCGAGCTCACTTGCGCTGCTGACCGGGACGACGGTCACCGCCTATGTCCCGAACGGATATTGGGATGGCGGTGCGTCCGGCCTCACGGCGGTCAACGTCGAGGGCGCGACATCGGCAACGCCGATCGCGACGGGGTCGGACCTTATCAACGCCTGCTCGGCGAATTCGGTGACCGGCCGGACGGTCTGTACGGCTAACAATACCGACGTCTATGTGATCACCGGCACGACAGTGAATAACATCCTGACGAGCGGCGCCAACAGCCACGGTAGCTTCTCCGGCGGCAGTTGCCAGAATTGCGGCGTCGCCATCAACGCCTTGACCAATACTGCTATCATCTCCGGTGGGTTCAGCGGCGGGCTGTCCGGTGACGGCGTGCAGGCGCTCAACCTCAACAGCAGCCCCCCGACCTTCGACCCACCCTTTCCGATGAACACCACGGTTTCCGAGAACATTTCCATCGACCCGCTGCACTCGCTCGTCATTACGCCCGACGAGGACAACAGCTACACGCTGCTTAAGACCAACCCCTCAGGCGTTCCGACCGCCGAGTATGACAATTCCGTCACCAACAATTCTGCTGGCGGTGACATGGACTCCGGTGAAGAGGATTGCACCACGGAAATCAGCTACGCTCCGCTCGAGTTCAGCGCCAGCTACATTTACCTCGTCGACCTGAGCCAAGCCAAGTTCCCGCCGGCATCGCCCGCCGGAACCTGGACCGGCCCAGGGCAAGACCAGTATATCGGCACCGCCACCTATGGTGGGTATTCGGCCGGACCGAGCGGTGGCGCGGTCGCCCCGGGCTCGACGCATCTCGCGGTTGTAGAGGGGGAGTTCGGCGGAAACACGTTCGCCGCACTCAAGTTGCCTTCGACCTCCGGCAGCGGCACACCTGCCCTCGTCGATTACGCCATGGCGCAATTTCCGCCAACCCCGGATTGCCAGGCATTCTCGGCCGGGTTCGACCCGCATACGATCACCGCGTACACGATTCCCAACAACGGCAAGGCTTATGCCGTGGCGGCCGGCTACGCGGGCGGCGTGGGCAGCGTGCCCCGCTGGGTCGGAGTTGTCGATCTCGCGGCGCTGCTCGCCGAGCCGCGGGTGGCCGGCGATCCCAACGCCGTCGTTCCCACAAAGGACCTCGTCGCGGATGGGACCATACGGTACATCAGCCTAGCGACCGGCGTGAGCGGCGGTGGCGGCATCACCGCCTGCCCCTAGACAAATCGGCAAAGAACAAAGCCTGGAGACCGCGGTGCCGAGGATTTATCCCCGGCGCCGCTGGCTTTTCTAAGGAAAAGCAACCGATGTCCGCCACCCTTTTGCCAAGTGCCTCGATGGTTGCGCCGTTCTTGCGCTCCGTTGTTGTGGTATCCCTTTTCTTTACTGCCTTTTCGCTGATGCCCCCGCGCTCTGCCAGTCGCTCGACTCGGAGCAGAAGCAAGATGTCGGGCAGCTCATTCATGACTATATAGTCAATCATCCCGAGGTCATTATCCAGGCGCTCGAGGCCGAACACGCCCGCCGCGCCAAGACGGCGGCTGCGGCGCGGGCGGAAGCGGCCAGCGCGGCGATCGATGCGCAGCACGACCAGTTGCTGAGCGATCCCAATTCGCCGGTGGGCGGCAATCTCCAGGGGGACGTCACCCTCGTTGAATTCTTCGATTACCGTTGCCCCTATTGCAAGAAATTCGAGCCGGAACTCGAAGCATTGATCAAGGAAGATCCCAATCTTAGAGTCGTCTACAAGAAATTTCCCATTCTCGGCCCGGCATCGACTTTTGCAACTCGTGTTGCGCTGGCGGCTCGCCGGCAGGGCAAGTACGACGAGTTCCATCGCGCCATGATCAATGCCAAGGGTGCCATGACCGAGGGAGCGATACTCGATACGGCGAAGTCGGTTGGGATCGATCTCGAAAAGGTGAAGGCCGAAATGAACGCGCCGGAAATCGACGGCATGATCAAGCGCAATTTCGAATTGGCCGCGGCGCTAAAGGTCAATGCCACCCCGACCTTCGTCATTGGTAAGAGCGTGTTGCCGGGCGTCATTAATGCCGAGACGCTTCGCGCCCTCATCGCCAGCCAGCGTCACCAAGGATAGGCATGGAACGCCCACGACCCGCGCGAGCGCATCCGATATGGGCTACCGGTTCTTCGTTAGCATCCACCGCGCCCATCCTCGCAGGTCGTGTCGCTAGTTCCGTGCCGCGCTGATCGCGCGCCAGAGGCGTTCGGGAGTGGCAGGCATCTCGACTTGGCGGATGCCGAGCGGGGAGAGCGCGTCGATCAACGCGTTGCCGACCGCCGGTAAGGCGCCGACATTGCCGGCTTCGCCTGCTCCCTTGACGCCGAGCGGGTTGGTCTTGGTCGGCACCGGGTTGTTCTCGCACGCGATCGCCGACAGATCGCCGGCGCGCGGCATCGCGTAATCCATGAACGACCCGGTCAATAGCTGGCCCGACGCCGGATCAAAACGGATGTCTTCCATCAGCACCTGGCCGATGCCCTGAGCGATGCCGCCGCAGATCTGACCTTCGAGCAGTAGCGGATTCATGACCGTGCCGACATCGTCGACGACGCTGTAGCGCAGGATCTCGACCTCGCCGGTCTCCATGTCGACCTCCAGCTCGCAGATATGAACGCCGTTCGGGAAATTCTGCTGCTTCGAGGTGAAGGTGGCCCCGGCGATCAGTCCGGGCTCCATGTCGTCCGGCAGGCTCGGCGGGTTGAACGACTCGGTCGCAATCTCGCCGACCGTCAGCGCCCGGTTGGAGCGCGGTGCGGTAAAGAGCCCGTCGGCGAAATTCACCTCGGCCGCTTCGGCGCCAAGCAGGTGAGCGGCGATCGCCTTTGCCTTGGTCACGATCTTCTCGGTCGCAAGGTAGACCGCCGACCCGCCTAGGGCGGCCGAGCGCGAGCCGCCGGTGCCTTCGCCGTTGGCGACCTTCTCGGTGTCGCCCTGGACGTAATGCACCTGATCGGGGTGGATACCGAGGCGGTCGCAGAGCAGCTGTTTGTAGACCGTCTCATGGCCTTGGCCCTGGGTGATCGAGCCCGACACCAACGTCACGGTTCCGCCGCGGTCGAAGCGGATCTCCGCTGCCTCGAACCCGCCCGCTGCAGCGCGCTCGATCGTGTTGGAGAGACCGAAGCCGCGCAATTTGCCACCCCGGAGAGCCTCCGCACGGCGACGCTCGAAGCCGGCGGCATCGGCGAGCTTCAGCGCCGAGTTGAGGTTTTTTTCGAATTCGCCGCAATCATAGGTGAAGGTTAACCCCGTTTTGAACGGCATCGCGTCGGGGGGGATCATGTTGCGCCGCCGCAATTCGATTGCGTCGATGCCGATCTCGGCGGCGGCCTCGTCGACCATGCGCTCGATGACATAGGCGGCCTCGGGTCGGCCGTTCCCGCGATAGGCCCGCACCGGGTTGGTATTGGTATAGACCGCGGTCACCTCGGCGCGCACCGTCGGGGTGCGGTAGACCCCGGCCAAAGTGCCGAGATTGGCGACAAAGGCGTTGGAACCGGCTTGGGGATAGGCGCCGACGGCCGCGGTCGTGCGCACCCGCAAGGCAAGGAAACGCCCGTCACGGTCGAGCGCCAACTCGGCCTCCGTCACATTGTCGCGGGCTTGTGCATCGCCCATAAAGGCTTCGGAGCGGGTGCTGGTCCACTTGACCGGCCGGCCAACCGTCTTCGAGCCGAGCAGGACCAGCGCCACCTCGTTGTAGATCGCCGACTTCATGCCAAAGCTGCCGCCGATATCGCCAGCGACGACCCGCACGCGGCTTTCGGAGACCTTCAGCACCTGACGCGCCAATTCGGCGCGATAGCCGTGAGTACGTTGCAAGGTCGTGTAGATAGTCCAGCGATCCTCGGCGCGGTTGTAATCGCCGATGGCGCCCCGTGGCTCCATGCTCGCGGCGGTCACACGGTTGATCACGAAGCGGCGGCGCACGACATGCGCGGCGCCGGCAAACGCGGCATCGGTTGCCGCAGCGTCGCCCTCGGTATGGAAGAATGCGACGTTGTCCGGGCTGCCCTCCCACACGCGCGCACCGGACTCGACGGCTTCGGTGGTCGAAACGATCGCCGGCAGGGGTTCGTAGTCGACGGCGATCAGCTCGGCCGCATCGGCCGCCTGGTCCTTGGTCAGCGCGACGACAAAGGCGACGTAATCGCCGACCCAGCGCACCCGATCCTTGACCAATGCCGGAAACCGCGGCCGAAACGACGGCGAGCCGTCGCGCAGTCTGAGCCCACTCGGAGACGGCAGATCGCCCCACCCCGAGGCTTCCCAATCGGCTCCGGTCAGCACCGCCAGCACGCCGGGGGCCGCCTGGGCTTGCGCCGTGTCGATCGAGCGAATACGCGCATGGGCGTGCGGCGAGCGCAGCACATGGCCGAACGCCATACGCGGCAGGACCATGTCGTCGACGTAGCGGCCGCCGCCACGCAGCAGCCGCGGATCCTCGAAGCGCGGGACCGGCTGACCCAACGCGAAATCACCCATGGCTACGGCTCCTGTTCAGTCTGTCGAGGCACGGCATCTTCACACCGCCATCCAGCCGCCGTCGACGTTGTAGGCGGCGCCGGTGACATAGCTCGCCCGGTCGGAGCACAGCCAGACGACCATTTCGGCGATCTCTTCCGGGTTGCCCATGCGCCGTAGTGGGGTCTGAGCGAGGATCGCCTCGCCGCGCCGCCGCATCGTTTCCTCGGTCATCCGCGTCTTGATATAGCCCGGGCAGACCGCATTCACCCGGATTCCGGCCTCGGCGTATTCGATCGCGGCGGTCTTGGTCAGACCGATCACCCCGTGTTTGGCCGCGACATAGGCCGAGGAGGTGGGCAGCCCGACGAGCCCGGCAATCGAGGCGGTGTTGACGATGGCGCCGCCACCCTGGGCCTGCATCTGGTTGAGCTCGTGCCTCATGCACAGCCACACCCCCTTCAGATTGACCTCGATCATCCGATCAAAGGCTTCCTCGGACCACTCCGCGGTCTTCTTGCCGGCGGCTTCGACCTGCCAGCCGGCGATACCGGCATTGTTGAAGGCGCAATCAAGCCAGCCATAGGCGGCGACGACACCTTGGACCAGCGCGTTGACCTCGGGGTCGTGGGTGACCTCGCCCGAGAGCGATATCGCCTGCCCGCCGGCGGCGTTGACCAACCCAACGGTCTCCCGCGCTGCGTCGGCGGCGATGTCGGCGACCGCGACACGGGCGCCCTCTCGGGCAAAGGCGAGCGCCGTCGCGCGGCCGATCCCCGCCGCCGCCCCCGGTGATCAGCGCGGATTTTCCGTCGAGCAAGCCGGCCATCATCTCCTCCCGTTCGTCTTGAGCTAGCAGAATAGCGCCGCCATGCGGCGGCCGATATCGTGCCGAGCGATTAGTGTGAAAGGAGGGGATATGCGCGACGAAGGCGAGGCCCGCGCGGCCAAATGGCTCGCCGCCTGGGATGCGCAGGGCATCCACCGCACTGCGACGGCAGGCGACGAGGCAGGCGCCGACTGGCTGATTTACGAAGTGGCGGCGCTTGGGATTGCCGCTCCGGCCTGCGAGGAGTTTGCGCTCAGATCGCCTCGATCCGATCGCGGCCTATCTGGAGATCGACGGCGGCCGCATCGCAGGGGTACCGATATTCGATGCGCCCGCGACCGGCGCCGACGGCGTTGATGGCGCGCTCGGCCCCGTCGGTGGCGAGGCCTCGATCGCAGTTGCCGAGCTATCGCCCCGGATCGTCTATACACCCGACTATCAAAGGCTGCGGCGGGATGCGCGATGTCGAGGGCTGGTTATCATCTGCAAGGGCGAGCAGCCCGGTCTCGGACTGTTGAATGCCGAGCAATTCCCTCAGCCCTTCGGCTCGCCGGCAATCCAGCTCCCGAGCGAGGCACGAGAAGCGGTCTTTGCCGCCGCAGCGCGGGGAGCCGCCGCACGGCTCGTTGTCGACAGCCTCCGCAGCGCGGGAGCCGCCGCACGGCTCGTTGTCGACAGCTGCCGCACCCCGACTCGCGCGCGCAATTCGTGTTTACGATCCCCGGCTTTACGATCCCCGGCCGGGATCCGCTACGGAGGCCGTTCGTGGTGATGACCCCTCGCAGCTCATGGTGGCAATCGACCGCCGAACGCGGCGGCGGGCTCGTGTGCTGGCTCGAGACGCTCCGCGCGCTGATCGCCGCTCCGCCGGCTTGCAACACGATCTTTACCGCCAACAGCGGTCACGAACTCGGCCATCTCGGTCTTGACGACTTCATCGCCCGCCGCCCCGGGTGGGAGCGGCCGCGGCGGGGGGCGATTTGGGTTCATTACGGCGCCAATATCGGCGCTGTCGGGGGCGAGCTGTCGGTGCAGTCGGCAAGCGAGGATCTGGCCGCGCGCGCCGCCGAGGAACTGACCCGCCACGGCTGCGCACCGGATCGAATCGCGCCCCCAAGCCTGGTCCCGAGCGGAGAAACGCGCGACATCCACCGCGCCGGCGGGCGCTATGTGACTCTGGTCGGCAGCAATCCTCTGGTTTCATCTGCCGCAGGACCGCTGGCCGCACGCCGTCGATGCCGCGACGGTCGCGCAAATTGCGGGGCCGTCGCCCGGCTGGTCGTATCGCTTACGCGCTAGAAAAAAGAGGCCGACACCTCGCGGCATCGGCCTCGGTCGTGACTTAAGGCGGCGACTTCTAGTAGTCGTCCATGCCATCCATGCCGTGGTCGTGCGGCATTCCTTGTGCGGCCTTTTTCTCGGGCTTCTCGGCGATCATCGCCTCGGTCGTGACCAGCAGACCCGCAACCGACGCGGCGTTCTGCAAGGCCAGCCGCACGACCTTGGTCGGGTCGATGATACCGGCCTTGACCATGTCGACATATTCGCCCGACTGAGCGTCGAAGCCGTAATTCGGGTCCTTGCTGTCGAGCAATTTGCCGACGACGACCGAGCCCTCGCTGCCGGCGTTTTCGGCGACCTGGCGGACCGGGGCCTGCAACGCGCGGCGAACGATGTCGATGCCGACTTTCTGGTCGCTGTTCTCCGGCGTCAGTCCGTCGAGCGCCTTGGCCGCGTAGAGCAGCGCCACGCCGCCGCCGGGAACCACACCCTCCTCGACCGCGGCGCGGGTGGCGTGGGTCGCGTCGTCGACCCGGTCCTTGCGCTCCTTGACCTCGACCTCGGTCGCCCCGCCGACCCGGATCACCGCGACGCCGCCGGCGAGCTTGGCCAGCCGCTCCTGCAATTTTTCGCGGTCGTAGTCCGAGGTGGTTTCCTCGATCTGCTGGCGGATCTGGGCGATGCGGCCCTGGATGTCCTCCTTGGCGCCGGCGCCGTCGATGACCGTCGTGTTCTCCTTCTCGATCCGCACCCGCTTGGCTTTGCCCAGCATGTCGAGGGTGACGTTTTCGAGCTTGATGCCGAGATCTTCGCTGATCACCTGGCCGCCGGTCAGAACCGCGATGTCTTCGAGCATCGCCTTGCGCCGGTCGCCAAAGCCCGGCGCCTTGACCGCCGCCACCTTGAGACCGCCGCGCAATTTGTTGACGACCAGGGTCGCCAGCGCCTCGCCCTCGACGTCCTCGGAGACGATCAGCAGCGGCTTGCCGGATTGGACGACCGCTTCGAGCAACGGCAGCAGCGACTGGAGGTTCGACAGCTTCTTTTCGTGAAGAGGATGTAGCGGCTCGTCGAGCTCGGCCACCATCTTCTCGGCGTTGGTGACGAAATACGGGCTGATATAGCCGCGGTCGAACTGCATGCCCTCGACGACGTCGAGCTCGGTCTCGAGAGACTTGGCCTCTTCGACCGTGATCACGCCCTCGTTGCCGACCTTCTGCATCGCCTCGGCGATCATCCGGCCGATCTCGCGGTCGTTATTGGCCGAGATCGTGCCGACCTGGGCGATCTCGTCGTTGGTCGAGACCTTTTTCGAGCGCTTTTCGATGTCCTTGACCACGGCGTCGACCGCTCGGTCGATGCCGCGCTTCAGATCCATCGGGTTCATGCCGGCGGCCACCGCCTTCGCACCCTTCGCGCACGATCGCCTGCGCCAGCACGGTCGCGGTCGTGGTGCCGTCGCCGGCCTGATCGCTGGTCTTCGAGGCGACCTCGCGCACCATCTGCGCGCCCATGTTCTCGAACTTGTCGGCGAGCTCGATCTCCTTGGCGACGGTGACGCCGTCCTTGCTGATCCGCGGCGCGCCGAACGATTTGTCGAGAACGACGTTGCGGCCCTTCGGACCCAAGGTCACCTTGACCGCGTTGGCGAGAATATCGACGCCGCGCAGCATCCGATCGCGGGCGTCGGCATGAAATCGGACTTCCTTTGCTGCCATGATCCTCTCCCTCAGGCGGTCTTGTCGACGACGCCCATGATGTCGCTTTCCTTCATGACGACGAGATCCTCGCCGTCGATCTTGATCTCGGTGCCGGACCATTTGCCGAACAGCACGCGGTCGCCGATCTTGACGTCGAGCGGATGCAATTTGCCGTCTTCGCCCCGCGTGCCGGGCCCGGCGGCGAGGACCTCGCCTTCCATCGGCTTTTCCTTCGCGGTGTCGGGGATGATGATGCCGCCTCTGCTCTTCTCTTCCTCTTCGATGCGCCGAACCAGCACGCGATCCTGCAACGGTCGAAATGTCACGGGGTACCTCCATCAAAGTACCGAACGTCACGACGGCTTGTAGCACTCCTCGATCAGGGAGTGCTAACAAAAGTAACGAAGCGGGCCGCGTTTTTGCAAGGGCCGTCGGCCGGTCGCACCTCTTGACCGCGTTCGAGGCGGATCCTAGATTAGCGATTGTCGTCAACTCAGCGGGAGGATGTCCGATCGACATGATTCCACCCGGGAAGTCCGAGTTGCCGACCGCTTGGCATCGGCAACCGAGCATTAAGTCCAAGATATAGCCCGGGCTTGCGATCCTGGGCGCGAAGTGACGGCTTCGCAACAGCGACCCCCGCTTGACGCATCAGTGCGCGCGGGGGTCTTTGCATGTCGGCACTGGTCGATCCGGCTTTTCGTCGCGCGTCTCCGGGCGCTAGGGTCGCCGCCGATCAAAGAATAACGGGATCCGCTGAATGACCCTCGACAGCTCCGGCCCGACCTCGCGCATCTATTTCTCGCAGCGCCTGCGGCTGCATTACGTCGATTGGGGCAATCCGGGCGCGCCGCCGCTGCTGCTCGTCCATGGCGGCCGCGACCATTGCCGCAACTGGGACTGGGTCGCCGAGGCGCTGCGCCATGACTGGCACGTGCTGGCGCCCGATCTGCGCGGTCATGGCGACAGCCAATGGTCGCCCGACGGCAACTACACGATCGCCGGCTATGTCTATGACCTCGCCCAGCTGATCCATCAGCAGGAGCTGGCGCCGGTGACCATCATCGCCCACTCCCTGGGTGGCGTGATCGCGCTGCGCTATGCCGGGATCTATCCCGACTTCGTCGCCAAGCTCGTCGCCATCGAGGGGCTCGGCGCCTCGCCGCGGCGGATTCGCGAGCGCCGGCAGCGCACCATCGCCGATTCGGATGCAGAGCTGGATCGACGAGCAGCGCGGGCTCTCCGGGCGCCTGCCGCGCCGCTACGCCTCGATCGAGGACGCCTTTCGGCGCATGCAGGAGGAAAACCAGCATCTGTCGCCCGAACAGGCGCGCCATCTGACCCAGCACGGGGTCAACCAGAACGAGGACGGCACCTACAGCTGGAAGTTCGACAATTACGTCCGCGCCGAGCCGCCCTATGAGATGACGCAGGCCGAGATCGAGGAATTATGGGGCCGCATCGCCTGCCCGACCCTGCTCGTCTACGGCAAGGAAAGCTGGGCCTCGAACCCGCTCGACGACGGCCGGGTGAGGCATTTCCGCAACGCCAGGGTGGTCACCTTCGAAAACGCCGGCCACTGGGTGCACCACGACCGGCTCGACGATTTTCTCGATCTGGTCCGAGGATTTCTCTGATCTCCCTCGAGTTTCAACTATCTTAGCCAGAAACGCTGTCGTGCCGATCCGGCGATGATCCACCGGCCCGGCGACTTCGAACTAGGCGCTCTCAAAATCGCTGCAGCAACCGGTCGATATAGTCCAGTTCGATTTGCGGCCGGTAGCGCTCGCCGGCGCGACGGCGCAACTCGTCGAGGATCTGACGGGACCTCTGCATCATATCCAGATCCGGAATCTTGACGTCGCCCTGATCGTAAGCGCCGCCGTTTGCTATCGGCCGGCCAAACGGATCGCGGTCCCCCCGTCACGCGGCTGGCCGGTTCCGGTCCCGCGGTCCACGGGCTCGCCCCAGGCGGCGCCCAGCCGCTGTTGCATCTGCTGGGCGAATTCGCGCTGGGCCTGCTGCAGCTGATCCAGGGCGTCGGTCTGCGGGCCGATCGCCGCGCCGGGCCGGCTGCCGCGCAATGCTTGCGCCGCGTCACGCATCGCCCGCTCGGCACGACCCAGCGGATCGGGAATTTCACCGAGCCCCTCACCCATCCGGCGCATCATCTCACCCAGCATATGGCGCAGCTCTTCCTGCTGCTGGGCCGCGCCGCTCATATCGTCGGTGCCATTCAGCTTAATGCCGTTCTGATCGCCTGGAGCCGTCGTCTGCCCTCGCTCGGCTTGCTGCTGAGCGCGGAAACTGCGGTCAAGCAGCTGCTGCTGGCGTTGCATGAGCTGGCGCATTCCGCTCATCATCTGCTGCGCCTCGCTGGACTCCTGCGGCGACTGCCCAGGACGCGCCAGGCGCAGATTTTCCAACATATTCTGAAGCTGCGACAACAGCTCGCGCGCCTGATCGCGGGCGCCGTTTTTGGCCAGCTCGGCGGCACGGTCGAGCATATGTTCGAGATCCCGGCTGGTGAGCATCTGCTGGGACGGATCAGTCGGCTGCTGCTTCTGCTCGGGATGGCGCGCCATGTTCGCGGCGAGCGCCTGCAAATAACGGTCGAGCGCCTGCTTCAGCTCGCTCATCAAGCGCTCGATCTCCTGGTCTGGCGCGTTTTTTGCCAGCGCGTCCTGCAGCTGCTGCTGCAGCCGCCGCAGCTCGTTCTGCGCTAATGAGGCTTGTCCGTCCTCGATGCGCAGCGCGGTATCCCACAACAGCTGCTCGACCTGCGCGGTCGCGGCCGCGTCGTCGTGCAAGCGCAGGCGCTCTTGGGCAACGCGAAGTGCTAGAAACACGACCGTATCATCATGGTAGAGCTGCGGGCGCGAGCGCAGATCTCCGAGAATCTCGGCTACCGGCAAGCGCGAACTCGTACTGGTCGCCAGCTCTCTGCGCTGCTCGATGATCGCGCGCGCAACCGGGTTGGCGAAGGCGCGCTCAGGCAGCTTCATGTGCACCGGCTCGCTCTCGCCGGTCTGCCCCAGCGCGTCGCTGGCGACGAGCCGGATCTCGACCGGCAGCCCGGCCCACAGGGCCGGCGTCAGATCGTGATAGCTGGTCGCCTCCGCCTGCTTGAGATGCAGCCCGGGCAAGGGCAGCTCCAGCTCGATCTTGTCGCCGGACTTGTCCCCAGGGCGACGGATCACCGCCTTGACCCTTTCCACCCCGTAATCGTCCGACGCCCGGTAATCGATCCGCAAAGCCTGCCGGACCGTCGCCTCAGGCGGCTTGGCAAAAGCAACGGCAGGCGGGCGATCGGGGATTATCCGGATCGGCCAGCCGCCGAGCAGGGTCCCCCCCTGCGAAACCTCGATCCGCTTGCCGGCAGTCAGGGTCGCATGGGCTTGAAAATCCTGCTTGTCGGTCGTGGCGAAGTCGCGGGTGCTCCGATCGATCGACAGGCTCGGCACCGAACCTCCGCCATGCACCTGAGCGAGCAACGTGCTGCCGATCGGCACCGCGATCGTCTGCCGGTTTTCCGGGCGCAGGAATTGCGGCGGCAGCCCGGTGTACTCGGGCGGGGTGACCCAGATGTCGAGGCTGGCGGCGATCGCGGACGTACCGCCTGTCACGCCTGGGGTCACCGCGCGTATCAGGCGGTCGCGCCAATCGTCCCCGGCATCGACCGCGCCGATCAACAGCAGCAATGCCAGCACTGCTCGCAAACCCCACGGGTCTCGCGCAGCGAGCCCTGCGGCGGGCGTCCCGATCCGCAGCCGGCGCACCAGCGCCCGCATGCGCAACTGGTGGGCGTCCCACAGTCGCGTGGCCTGCGGGTCGAGCGGCATGCTCGGCCGGTCGACCAGCGCCTGCAACGGCCGATGCGACAGCCCGCTCGCGCGCTCGATGCGGCGTCGGGCAGCAGTGGCATCGGGCAGTATGATGTCGTGAAACGCCACGCCGAGGGCGAGCAGAAAACCGGCGCCGAATGCCAACAGGATTGCCGCGTGGACGAGGCCCGGGAGGAGCGGCAACAGATCGAACAGAACGAGGACTAGAAATAAGGCGAGAATCGCAAGAGCCGGCCAGCAGACTGGCCAGAGCGTCTCCCACAGCAATGCCCCGCGGGCGAGGCGCAGCCGAGTTGCAAGCAGAGGCGCGGACCCAGTCGGAGCTCTTGCCGGGCGGGCGGTCATGCAGCACCTCGCTTCCGAGCCGGCTCGGGGGCGATGCTCTCAAGCCACGGCGGAATTGTATCTAACGACAGGAGCGCTTGATAGCCCGGCCGGGCCCGGATGACATCAAAGCGGTCGCCAGTCGCCATCACTTCGGGCACCAGGAGGCGGCTGTTATAGGTCGAGCTCATGACCGCGCCATAGGCGCCGGCCGCGGTGAAGGCAACAAGGTCGCCTTCGTCCAATGGCGGCAGATCACGATCGACGGCAAAGGTGTCACCGGTCTCGCACACCGGGCCGACGACATCCGCCGTAGACCGTCGTGTTCCCGGCTGCGGGAGACGGATCGGTACGATATCGTGCCACGCGTCGTAGAGCGCCGGACGGATCAGATCGTTCATCGCCGCATCGACGATCACAAACCGCTTGGTAGCGCCCTCCTTGACATAAACAACGCGTGCGACGAGGAGCCCCGCCGGGCCGGCCAGCACCCGCCCCGGTTCGAAGGCGAGCGCAAGATCGAGTGGACCGAAAATCTCGCGCACCAATGTCGCGTAGGCGGCGGCCTTGGGCGGGGTCTCGCCCCGGTAGCGGATGCCGATGCCGCCGCCGAGATCGATGCGGTCGACAGCGAACCCGGCTCCGCGCAACTTGCCAACCAGCACGGCGAGGCGGCTAAAGGCGCGCCGATACGGATCGAGATCGACAAGCTGCGAACCGATATGCACGGCGAGACCGACCGGAGTGACGCCCGGGAGCGACATGGCGAGGCGATAGGCCGCCACCGCCTCACCGAGATCGATGCCGAATTTGTTTTCCTTTTTGCCGGTTGCGATCTTTGCGTGGGTCAACGCATCGACGTCAGGGTTGATGCGCAACGCCACCGGCGCGATCCTGCCGAGTTCCGAGGCGACGGCACTCAGTCGGCGCAGCTCCACGACCGACTCGACGTTGATCTGATGGATGCCGGCGGCGAGTGCCGCGCCCATTTCCTCCGCGGTCTTGCCAACCCCCGAAAAGACGATGCGCTCGGGCGGCATGCCGGCGACGAGCGCGCGCCGCAACTCACCCTCCGAGACGACATCGGCGCCGGCGCCGAGATTGGCGAACAGGCGCAATACGGCGAGGTTCGAATTCGCCTTGACCGCATAGCAGATCAGCGGCCGCTGATCGGCGAATGCCCCGGCAAAGCGGTGGTATAGGGTGGTGAACGCCGTCGCCGAATAGACGTAGAACGGGGTGCCCACCGCCGCGGCGATCTGCGCGATCGGAACTCCCTCGGCGTGCAGCTGACCGCCGCGATGCGGAAAGAATTCACTCACGGGGGTATGGCCGCGGATAGGTGTTGGGCACACCGGGCGGCGGGTTCGGCGCGCCCTTCCTGCCGCAGCCCACCAATTCCAGTGCGAGAACGAGGGCGAGGAGGACTATCCCGCCGGCGGTGCGCGGCGCGGGCCGCGCCTCTCGCGGGCCCGTCATCCCAGGAACCGCTTGCGCGCCGCGGTGACGGCGGCACGGACGCGCACCGGGGCGGTGCCGCCAAAGCTGATCCTGCTGGCGACAGACCGGTCGGCGTCGAGCACGTCATAGACGGCCGCGTTGATCGTGGGCTCGACCGCTTGCAACTCGGCGAGCGGCAGTTCGGCGAGGGCGCAGGCCATCTCCTCGGCGCGCTTGACGATCTGTCCGGCTGCATGGTGCGCTTGGCGGAACGGCAGCCCGCCAATGCGCACGAGCCAGTCGGCGAGGTCGGTCGCGGTGGCGAAGCCTCGCCCGGCCGCCTCCCGCAGGCGCTGGCGATCCGGCCGCAGGTCGCGCACCATTCCTGTTGTCGCGGCGAGACACAGCTCGAGCGTGTCGGCGGCCTCGAAGACCGGAACCTTATCCTCCTGCATATCCTTTCCATAGGCCAACGGCAGGCCCTTCATCACCGTCAGCAGTGCGACCAGCGCGCCGTTCAGCCGCCCGGTTTTGGCCCGGACCAGCTCGGCCGCGTCGGGGTTGCGCTTTTGCGGCATGATCGAGCTGCCAGTGGTAAAGGCGTCGGTCAGCGCGATAAACCCGAACCCGTCGCTGCACCAGAGCACAATCTCTTCGGCGAAGCGCGACAGGTGGGTCCCGGCGAGCGCCGCAGCCGCAAGAAATTCGATGGCAAAATCCCGGTCCGACACGGCATCGAGCGAGTTCGCCGCCGGCCGGTCGAAGCCCAGCGTCGCAGCGGTCGCCGCGCGGTCGATCGGGAACGAGGTGCCCGCAAGAGCGGCGGCGCCGAGCGGCGACTTGTTCATCCGGCGCCGACTATCGGCAAGCCGCCCGCGGTCGCGCCCGATCATTTCGACATAGGCCATCAGGTGGTGGCCCAATGTCACCGGCTGAGCGATCTGGAGATGGGTGAAGCCCGGCATCACCGTATCGGCTTCGGCCTCGGCGCGATCGATCAGCGCCTGCTGCAGTTCCTGCATCGCTGCGTCGAGGCGATCAATCGTGGCGCGCAGCCACAGGCGCAGATCGGTTGCAACTTGGTCGTTGCGCGAACGCGCGGTGTGAAGGCGGCCGGCGGCCGGCCCGATCAGTTCGGCCAAGCGCGCCTCGACATTCAGGTGGATGTCCTCGTGCGCCTCGCTGAAGGCAAACCGGCCGCCTTCGATCTCGACCCGGATTTGATCTAGACCGGCAGCGATCGCGGCTCCATCTTGCGGCGACAGGATGTTCTGTGCCACCAGCATCGCGCAATGCGCCTTGGAGCCGGCAATGTCCTCGGCCCACAGGCGCTTGTCGATGTCGATGGACGCGTTGATGCGGTGCATGATCTCGGCCGGGCCGCCGGTGAAACGGCCGCCCCATTGCTCGTTCGCCGCGCTCTTGCCCGGCTTCGCTGCGCCGCTCATCCGACCGCCCGGGTGAAATGGAAGGCTGCAATGATGAGATTGGGCTGGGCGCTACTGGTGGCCTTGCTGCTGGCTCTGCCGGGTCCGGGCGCGTCGGCGCAGGTCGATGCGGTTGCGGCCGGGCAGGCGCCCTTAGGCGAGTTCTTCCCGGCCTCGCGGCCGCAGCCCGCCCCTCCGGCCGTCTTTACCGACGCCGACGGGAAAACCCTCAGTCTTGGCGATTTCGTCGGCAAGCTCGTCCTCGTCAACCTCTGGGCCACCTGGTGCGCGCCATGCCGGCACGAAATGCCTTCGCTCGAGCGGCTGCAAACCCGACTTGGCGACAAGATCACGATCCTCGCGATATCCGAGGATCGCGGCGGCAGCAAGGCCGTTGCGCCGTTCACCGCCAAGCTCGGGCTCAAAGTGGTCAAGACTTATCTCGATCCAGAGAGCGCGGTCGGCCGCGCGTTCAAGGTCGACGGCCTGCCGACCAGCTTTCTGATCGATCGGCAGGGGCGGGTGCTGGGCCGGGTTGAAGGCGAGGCGGAATGGGATTCGCCAAAGATGCTGGCAATCATCGATCCCCTACTGAGCGAGGACGAGGTAATCAAGACGTCCTTTCCGCAAGTACGTCCCTGAGAAAGTGTCCGGCGCGCTGCAGCCCCGCCTCATCAATCGAATGGCCGATGCCGGGACAGGTCAGCGTCTCTACCGGGACACCAGCGGCTGTCAGCGCAGTTTCCGCTGCCGCCAGCGACGCGTAGGGAACGAGCGGGTCTTCCGTGCCGTGGACCAGCAAGATCCGCGGGCGCGAGAGCAACTCATTCGTCAGCAGCTCGGGGGCAAGCAGCCGGCCGGAAAAGCCGACGATACCGGCTGCGGGTTGGGCGCGGCGCAACCCGACGAACAGCGACATCATCGTGCCCTGCGAGAACCCGACCAGCGCCAGATCGCCGTCGCCGAGCCCCCGCGCGGCCAGCGCTTCATCGATAAAGGCGTCGAGGATCGGCGCGGCGGCGCGCACGCCCGCCAGAACCGCCGTTGGGCTGCGATCCTGCGAGCTGAACCACTGATACCCATAAGGCGCCATGTCGCACGGGAACGGCGCGTTCGGCGACAAGAACTCGGCCTCGGGCAGCAGCGGAGCCCAGTACGGGGCGAGCCCGATCAGATCGTTGCCGCCGGCCCCGAGCCCATGCAGCAGGATTACGAGGCGGCTGGGCTTGCCGCCGGACGCGGGCGCGCGCGACGGTCCGGACAGTTTGGACGTCATTGCTGCGGTCTTTCGAAAAGCCGGCGCAAAGGCGCAAACATAGCGGAAGGACTGCCCTGCTGTCACCCGCGGCGGCGCCGGCGATGACCTCCGCGCCAGTAGTGACGCGATTTGCTCCAAGCCCGACCGGGTACCTGCATCTCGGCCACGTCCGCTCCGCGCTCGAAGGGTGGCGTGCCGCTCGGACCGCCGGCGGACGATTTCTGCTGCGGCTCGAGGATATCGACCAGAGGCGCTGCCGCGACGAATTCGCAGCGGCGATCCTCGACGACCTCGCCTGGCTGGGGCTCGCCTGGGACGGGCCAGTGCGCCGCCAGTCCGAGCATTTCGACGATTATCGCCGAGCCCTCAACCGGCTGGCCAACCTCGGCGTGATATACCCGTGTTTCTGCACGCGGCGTGCGATCCAGGCCGAGATCGCACGTGCCGGCAACGCGCCGCAGGGCGAGGCGGGGCCGCTCTATCCCGGCACCTGTCGCCGGCTGAGCTCCACGGAGCGCGGCGAAAAGCAAGCCTGGGGCCTCGATTATGCGCTCCGGCTTGATCTCGGCCGCGCGCTAGCCTTGACCGGCCCACTCGAATGGGTTGAGGAAGGCGGCGGCGAACCGCGCCGGGTTCCGGCCGATCCGGCGGCGCTCGGCGATGTCGTGCTGGCGCGCAAAGAGACGCCAGCAAGCTACCACCTCGCGGTCACCGTCGACGACGCGATCCAAGGGGTGACGTTGGTCACCCGCGGCGAAGACCTCGCGCCGGCGACGCACATCCATCGTCTGCTGCAGGAGCTGCTGGGCCTGCCGACGCCGCGCTATCGCCATCACGAGTTGCTGACCGATGGAACCGGCCGCCGTCTCGCCAAGCGCGATCGGGCGACGACGATCCGGGCGATGCGCGCGGCAGGCATGACCCCGGCGGAACTTCTCGACCGCGCCCTCGCCCCCGAAATCTAAACCTCTGCCCCGTCGGCGCTGCGCCAGGCGCCGGCGGACCACCATAATGGGCGGCCGAGGGTTTGGTCGAAAAATGCGTCGCCCTCGTAGCGGCCGGCGGGCGGACGGTCGCCGGTCGGGCCGGCGGGCGGCAAATGGCGAAAGCCGAGATCGAGCAATTGCCGCAACCAGGCGGTTTCGACGATGCGATCGACCGGCTCAAAGACGCCACCGTCACCCGGCATCTCGAGCGCGTGCGGGATCCCGACGACGCCGCTCGGCGGAACCGCGAGCTGGTCTCCGCCGGCCAATTCGATCGTGGTCGGGGCCATGCCCTCCGGTGCAATCAGGCGATGGAAGATCACGTGTTGCCTCTCTTAAAAAGAAGCGTCGGGGTGTGACAGCAGCACGGCGAGGAGCCGGCGGGCGGTCTCCGGATTGCGGCGGGCGGCGGCGCCGCGCCTCGTCTCCGCGATCAGCTCGCCGATCCGCGCCGCGGCATCCATGGCCCCCGGCTCAGGCTCGGAGCGGTTGCCGCGCGCCACCAGCTCTTCGCGCAACCCGTGCAAAACGGCCTCATGTTCGAGCGCCGCGGTCAACGCCGCGCGATACCGCTCGGCAAAGCCGCGTGCCGCGTCGATAGCGGCACCGCACAGTGCCGCGTCGCGCCTGCGCTGACTTTCGCGCACTCGCTCGGCGCAATGTTGGAAGGACCGCTCGGCACCCGGAAGGGCTGATCGAGCGGCGATGACGTCGGCCGCCAAGGCCGCTCGCCGCTCCTCGGCCGCTATCGTCGCCGGATTCGGTTCCGGACGGGGATCGGCGCCGCCTTCGGCGAGCCAGGCGCCGAGCCGGGATTCGTCCGCTGCTCGCAACGTCCCAATTTCGGTCTCCCGCTGGGCTGCCTCGGCGATGACCGCGCCGAGCCGGACAGCCGGCTCCTGTGCCTCCGCAAGGTCGGCCCCGGCACGGGCGAGTTCGGCGATCGCCAAAGCAAGCTGCGCTCGCGCAGGCGAGCGCGGGACCTCCACATCTTGCTGCGAAGAGGTGGAATTTCCCGCGATAAGTTCAGTCGGGCCGTCCATCAGCGCTTCCTCCCGGGCGGGCCAGCCGTGACCCGAAAGCGAAAATAGACGGTTAAAAGGGGAGCGGCACTCGCGAAGTTCCAAGCTCGGAAGTTGGCAAGCTCGGCTGATCGGGAGAGCGGTTAGAGCGACATCTTCAACGCCTTCCGGAGCTTTCGCACGGTCTCGGCGCTCTTGAAGCCGTAAGGCGGATCGGAGGGGGACAGAGCGAGCTCGCGCAGCGCCAACGCCAACACCCTTTCGTTTCCGGTCCCGGCAGTGAAGGCGCCACGCTGCCACAGGGCGATCAGCGCCTCACGGAGCATTGCCCGCGCCGGGCGCTCGCGCCCACGACCGGCCACACCGGCAGACGAACCGATCGTTACCCCGAGGCCGGCGATCTCGGAACCGTCCGGCAGGACCAAGGAATTCCTCCCGAAATCGAATTGCATCCGGCCGAACCAGCCTGCCGACACCTCGATTCTCGCGCCGTCGCGAAACCCGGTGGCACGGCATCGGCCGGAACTGCAGGCCGCCTCGAACGCGCCGACCAGCTGGTGTTCGATCGCATCGATCTCTGCGAGCACGGGTGCGGGGCCGCGATGCCGCGCCAGAAACGCATCGAATTTCTCGCTTTGGGCGCTACCAAACGGCGAAGGCGCCCCGGCGAATGGCGCTGAGGCGCCCCGCTGTGAGATCCGCTTGCGGCCTGCATCTTCTGCGTAATCCGGCACAGCCTGATAGGCCTGATCGGATTTCTGTTCCTGCTGTGCCTGCCATTCCATTGAACCGGGGGCATAGACGGGCGCGACCGCAGGACGGCCTTCGAGTTCGGCCGCGAGACGGCAATATCGTCGCCACAGCTCGCGATCGGCACTGTCGATCAGCGCCTCAACCAAGGTCGAAGCTCGAATGACGTCGGGATCCGGCAACGAATTTTTCGCGGTTGGCCGCCTTCGGGCGGCGGTGTCAAGGTCCGACGGGGCCGGACCACCCGGCGGACACTGTGGAACGATTTTCGCCACTCGACAAGGTATGTCGCCGAGCCATCGAATTCCGCCTGCAGCCACGCAATTGTGCTGCGATGCAGCTCTTTGGGTATCGGTCGGCTTCTGTCCCCCGTGCTGCTGATCCGCCCGAGCCGCTTCGCCGAATACCGCCCCTGGGCCACGGCGTTCAACCCATCGAATTTCTAAGTACCTGCCGCGCTCACGAATTGCGAGGGCAGCCGCTCGGTTTTGCGTATCATAATCAGATGGTCGACGATCGCCCGCGGGCAGCGATGTTGCGAGACCGGGAGCCTCGGTGAGAGGCGAGGCGCGCAGCCCGCTCGGCCATCGCGGTGCGATCACGGTCTCGATCATGCTGGCGACGATCATGCAAGGCGTCGACAACACGATCGCCAATGTGGCGCTGCCCCATATCCAAGGCAGCCTATCGGCGGCCCAGGACCAGATCGCCTGGGTGCTGACTTCGTACATTGTCGCCGCAGCGATCACCATGCCGTTGACCGGCTGGCTCGCCGGCCGCTTTGGCATAAAATACGTGTTCTTGATCTCGGTCGCAGGCTTCACCGTGGCCTCGGCCTTGTGCGGCAGCGCCACCAGCCTGGCCGAGCTGGTGATCTTTCGCCTGCTGCAAGGCATCTTCGGCGCCGGGCTGGTGCCACTGTCGCAATCGGTGCTGCTGCAGATCAACCCGCCTGAACGGCACGGCCAGGCGATCGCGGTCTGGGGCATCGGCGTGATGCTGGGGCCGATCTTTGGCCCGATGCTGGGCGGCTGGTTAACCGAGGACTACAACTGGCGATGGATATTCTACATCAACGTGCCGGTCGGGTTGATCGCCTCGATCGGTATCCTGGTGTTCATCCGCGAAGCGCGGCACGCGCATCGCGAGGCGTTCGATTTCTTCGGATTCGCCACGTTGAGCATCGCGATCGGCGCACTGCAGCTGATGCTCGACCGGGGTGAACTCAAGGATTGGTTCGGCTCGACCGAGATCTGGGCCGAGGGAGCGATCGCCGCGGTCGCGGGGTATCTCTTCATCGTCCATACCGCGACCGCGGGTGAGCGGTCGTTCCTGAACCGCAGTCTCTTAAAGAACATGAACTTCGCGGCCGGCACGATCCTGATGTTTTTTGTCGGCGGCATCCTCAGCGGTACCCTGGCTTTGGTCCCGACAATGCTGCAATCCTTGATGGACTATCCGGTATTCCTAACCGGACTGGTGACCGCGCCGCGCGGCGTCGGCACGATGGCGGCGATGTTCTTCGTCGGGCGGCTGATGAACCGCCTCGACCACCGGCTGATCATCCTGGCGGGGCTGCTGATGACCGTAGTCTCGTTGTGGCAGATGACCGGTTTTTCGCTGCAGATGGGGATGGCGCCGGTTATTACGTCGGGGGTGCTGCAAGGGTTCGGATTGGGCTGCACCTTCGTTCCGCTGAACACCTTGGCGCTTTCCAACCTGCCGCGTCACATTATGACCCAGGGCACGGCGCTGCGCAGCCTGATGCGCAATCTCGGCGGCAGCATCGGCATTTCGGTTTTCGAGACCTTGCTGATCCAGAACACCCAGATCGTCCATTCCCGGCTCGTCGAGCAATTGCGCCCGGACAACCCGCTCGCCCGAGCCCCGTTTCTGGCGGCGCCGTTCAGCCTTAGCAACCCGTTTGGTCTTGCGGCGCTCAACGTCGAAGTCACCCGCCAGGCCTCGATGGTCGCCTATATAGACGTCTTCACCTCGATGATGATCATCGTGGCTGCCATGATCCCGTTGTTGCTGGTGGTGCGGCCGCCGCAACGCACCCATGCGGCATCGATCGCCGTCGGCGCCCGCGGTTTGCGCGCCGGCTGACGCCGGCGGCGGGAAGCTATCGAATTCGCTTCTACCAGCCGCGCGATTTGAACAGGTGGCGGCGCTCAAAATTTTCGTATCATAGCTTATTATCACCTTCGGGTAGTTCTTTGTCGGTCTGGCATTGCTATGAAACTCGAACGCAGCTTCGGTTATCTCGTGCACGATGTGGCCCGCCTGTTCGCGCGACGCTTCAACCAGCGGGCGCTGCTGTTTCTTGGGCTGACCCGGTCGCAGTGCCGCGTGCTGGGCTATCTTGCCCGTCACGAAGGGATCAATCAGGCCGGCCTTGCCGATCTGCTCGAGATCAAGCCGATGACCCTGGTGCGCCAGCTCGATCGCATGGAGGAGGATGGCTGGATCGAGCGCCGACCGGATCCGGGCGACCGCCGGGCCCGCCGGTTGGTCTTGACTGAAAAGGCGCGCCCGATCCTTGCTCGCATCCTCGACCTGTCGAGTGCAGTCCGCAGCGAGGCGTTCGCCGACCTGACCGACGTAGAGGGCCGGCAGCTGGTTGACCTGCTGCGCCGAGTTCACGGCAATCTTTGCGATCGCATTCTGCCACCGTTGGTGACCCCGCTGCCCGAGGCCGTGGAACCGAGCGATCGTGCCGCACGACATCGCGCACCGGTCGCGGCAGATTTATCACCGGTCGGGGGCCACCAGTGACGACCTCCGCCGACAACGAAGCATCCTCGTCGATCGGCGCACTTCGCGCCGCAGTCGAGGGCCGACCGGCGATCCTCGGAAGACGACGCTCGTGGCGCCAGCGGGTGCGGCTGCCGCTAATGCTGTTCGGACCGATCGTCGTGCTAGTCGGCGCGGGATATTGGTATCTGACGACCGGGCGCTACGTCTCGACTGATGATGCGTATGTCGACGCAGCGCGGATCTCAATCAGCAACGAGGTGTCTGGCCGCGTCGCCGAAGTTGATGTTCACGACAACGAGCTGGTGAAGGCCGGCCAGGTGCTGTTCACCCTCGATCAGCGGCCGTTCCGCATCGCCGTCGAGGAGGCCAAGGCGCAGCTGGCGTCGATCAAGCTCCAGATCGAGGCGATGAAGGCGACCTATCAGCAGAAAAAGGCCGACGCCGCCGCCACCGAGGCCACCCTCGTCTATCAGCAGCGCGAATTGGAGCGGCAGCAGCGTCTGCTCGCATCGGGCACCGCGTCCCAGGCGCAATACGACCAGACGAACCACGCCTACAAGATCGCCCGCGAACAGCTGGCCTCAAAGGAACAGGACGTTGCCAGCACGCTCGCCAGCCTCGGCGGCGATCCCGATATTCCGGTCGCCCAGCATCCGATGGTGCAGCATGCCCAAGCAGCGCTCGATCGCGCCGAGCTGAACCTTTCCTACACGGTGGTGCGCGCCCCCGAGGCCGGCATCGTCACCAAGGTCGACCAGCTCCAGGCCGGCGATTGGGTACAAGGTGTGGACACCGGTGCGGCTCCGACCGCGCTCTTTTCCTTGGTGTCGACCAAGCGCGTCTGGGTGACCGCCAATTTCAAGGAGACCGAGCTCACGCATATGCGGCCCGGACAAACCGCGACGATCGAGATCGACACCTTTCCCGATGTCGTGTTCCCGGCCAAGGTGCAGAGCTTGAGCCCGGGAACGGGGCTGACCTTCTCGCTGCTGCCAGCGGAAAATGCGACCGGCAACTGGGTCAAGGTAGTCCAGCGCCTGCCGGTGCGGCTCAGCTTTGATAAGCTCGACCCGAACCAGCCGCTCGCCGCCGGGCTTAGCGTCACGGTCGACGTCGATACTGAGTTCCACCGGCCATGGCTCGACCGCATTGACCGGATGTTCGCGTGGCTCGTCGGCCGGCCGACGCAAACAGCGGAGCGGTGAGCGACGTTACCCCGGCCCCGGTGCCGAACCGGGGCTGGATCACGGTCTCGATCATGCTGGCGACCTTCATGCAAGGGGTCGACACCACGATCGCCAACGTGGCGCTGCCGCACATGCAGGGCAGCTTCTCGGTGGCGCAGGACCAGATCGCTTGGGTGGTGACCTCCTATATCGTCGCCGCGGCGATCATGACGCCGCTGACCGGCTGGCTCGCCGGCCGGTTCGGAATCAAATACGTCTTTTTTATCTCGGTCGTCGGTTTCACTTTGGCCTCGGCCTTGTGCGGCATGGCCACCAGCCTCACCCAGCTGGTCATTTTTCGCCTGCTCCAGGGCGTCTGCGGAGCGGCGTTGGTCCCGCTGTCCCAGGCCGTATTGCTGCAGATCAACCCACCCGATCGCCAGGCGCGTGCAATGGCGGTCTGGGGCCTAGGGGTCATACTGGGCCCGATCATTGGCCCGGCGCTCGGCGGCTGGCTAACCGACGACTACAGTTGGCGCTGGGTGTTCTTCATTAATCTGCCGGTCGGGCTTCTCGCCGGCGCCGGCATCTTGATCTTCATCCACGAAACGCGCCGGGTCCAGCGTGAGGCGTTCGACTTCTTCGGCTTTGCGACGTTGAGCCTGGCGATCGGTGCCCTGCAGATGCTGCTTGACCGCGGCGAGCTAAAGGACTGGTTCGGATCGAGCGAGATCTGGATCGAGGCAACAATCGCCGGGCTCTGCCTCTATCTCTTCATCGTCCATACGGCGACCGCTACCGACCGATCGTTCCTGAACCGCGATCTGCTCAAGGATGCAAACTGCATCGCCGGCACCCTACTGATGTTTCTAGTCGGCATCCCGCTTTACGGGACCATGACGTTATTGCCGACGATGCTGCAGGATCTGATGAACTACCCGGTGTTTACGACCGGGCTGGTGACGGTGCCGCGCGGCGTCGGCACGATGATCGCCATGCTGGTGGTCGCCCGCCTGGTCGGCCGCGTCGATACCAGATTGCTGATTTTCGTGGGGCTCGTGCTGACCGCGGTGTCGATGTGGCAGATGACCGGGTTTTCGCTGCAAATGGGAATGGGACCGGTCATTTGGACCGGAATGATGCAGGGTTTCGGCCTCGGCTTCGTCTTTACCCCGTTGAGCATCGTAACCTTTTCGACCTTGCCGCGAAACCTACTGACCCAAGGGCACGGCGATTTTCAGCTTGATGCGCAATATCGGCGGCAGCGTCGGCATCGCCATCGTCGAGGCGCTGCTCGATCAGAACACCCAGATCGTGCATTCGCGCCTCGTCGAGAGTCTGCGGCCCGACAACCCGCTGGCCCGCGCGCCGCAACTGGGGCCGCCCTACAGCCTGATGACTCCATCGGGTATCGCCGCGCTGAACGCCGAGGCGACGCGGCAAGCGGCAATGGTGGCCTATATCGATGATTTCATGCTGATGATGCTTCTCGTCGTTGCCGCCGTGCCGCTGCTGCTGCTGCTGCGCCGGCCGCAGTCGATCCCGGGTGGCGCGGCCGTCGCCGCGCTCGATTAGCCGAGCGACGAGATGATCTCGCGATAGGCCGCCTCGGGAAACGCTTTCAAGGTTTTGGTTCGCACCGTCCCGAGCATTCCGAGCAGTAAGGTAAACCTCGCCGCCACGGCATCGTCCGGCGCCTCATAAATCGCGACCAGATCGTAATCGCCCATCGTCATGTAGAGGCCCTTGAACTCGCCGCCCATATCGAGCAGGGCTTTTTTCGCAGTATCGACCCGGCGCGGCGACTCCTTGGCCTTTTGCGCTCCCTGATCCGTCCAGTTGGCGAGCATGATGTAAGTGGGCACGGCGTTCCTCCCTTCCTTGTGGTTGAGCGCCTGCCGGCGCGGCGGATTCTACTACACTGCCCTACGTTTTGCTGTCAGGCCGTTACCCTCTCGTCCGCCGCGATGCGGTCGAGCTTAGCCGCGATGATGAAATCATTCTCGTGCAGCCCCTTGATCTTCTTGGTGTGCAGCGAAACCGTCACGAAGCCCCAGCCAAAGCGAATCTCGGGATGATGGCTCTCGGTCTCGGCGAGCGCGGCCGCGCGCTCGACAAAGCCGAAGGCCTCGCGGAAATTCTTGAAGCGGTAGGTCCGCTCGATCCGCTTTGCTTCGTCGAGCAGACTCCAATCTAGAGCTTGGACGTGGAAGCCCTCGGCCTCCTCGCGGCTGAGCGGCGGGATGCCGCCACGGCAGGGCGTGCAACTTTTCTCGACGAGTGCTATGGCCATTGGTCACCTCCATCGAAATGCCACAGCATAGCACGAAACGCGGGACGGAGGTGCGGAGGTCCGGTTCGATGGGGTCTTGGGTATTTGCGCGGGCGCCGGCCTTTATCTTGGTCCTGACGTTGGTTTCCGGCTATGGCGGATCGGTGGCCCCATCCGGCGGCAGCTGGCAGGTGGTGCTCGCCGCCGGTGACGATGCCGAGCCGGTATTTGATGACGCCACCCGGGCCTTGGCCCGGCGTCTCGTCGCGTCGGGGGTGCCGGCCGCCAACATCCACCGGCTGAGCGCGAGCAGCGCCGAACTCCGCCACGGAGTCGAACCCGCCACCGCCGAGAACCTGCTGCGGCAGATTGCCGACCTGCCGGCCAGGACCGGCGACCATTGCTTTGTCTTTATGACCTCGCATGGCGAGCATGACGCCGGGTTGTGGCTCGCCCGCTCGCAACGGGCGTTGCACCCGGAAGAGCTTGCCCAAGCCCTGTCGCGCGGCTGCGCGAATGGTGCCGACGGTGGTTATCGTCTCCGGCTGCTATACTGGCGGCTTCGCCGCAGGGGCGATGGCCGAACCAAACCGCATCATCCTAACCGCAGCGCGCCGGGACCGGCCCTCCTTCGGCTGTCAAGTCGAGCGCACCTACACCGTTTTCGATCAATGCCTGCTCGGCGCCCTACCGCAATCGGCGAATTGGCAGGCGGTATTCAGCCGGACCAGCCGATGCGTCGAGCCGTCAAGAGCACGCTCGCGGCGAGCTACCCTCAGAGCCACAGGCCTATTTCGGATCAGCAGTCGCGGATATGCGCGTCGCCTTCTGAGCATCGGCGCAACGCGACACAATGGGCCACAGCCAGTCGCCATGGCACGAAACCGCTGTTATGGCGCCGATTGCAGCTGGCCACGGATTTCTCCGCCCTTATTCGCCGCCGTGTGAATGTTGACGTAGTATTTCCCGGCTTCGAGGTCGGCCATCTGCGCTGCGGTCAAGGTTGCCGAGCCTTTGATCGGGCTAGCCAAGTTGCCTTTCAGCGGGACCACCACTCCCGCATTTTGTCCCGGGCCTGCCGGACCGTGAATATGGGCTGCCTTCGCCGGGCCAGTCAGACCCGAGTAGGTGACGTCCCAGACCACCTTTCCGGTGTCGGTATCGAGCGTCACCGTCGCGGCGCCCGCGCCGGCGCTGGTGGTCGGTGGAACCTCGCTGGCGCCGCTGAGGGTCGCCTTGAAGATTTTTGTCTCGGCCCGAGCAGCTCCCGAGACCAGACATAAGGCGAGAACCCCCAAAACCGATAACCGCAGATAACCCATGTTCTCCTCCCTGCCATGTCGTTCGGACGCGGAGACTATTCAAGGGCTCGCTCAGCGAGAAGCCGAAAATGACGGAGAAGATAGTCTGTGCGGTTTATTTCCATTCACTTCATCGTGAGGCCGCGTACGTTCCGTCCGGTCGCCGAGCAGCAGTCCCCATCACGGGCCGCTCGCATAAGGCGCGACTTTCACCATAGCGCAGCGAGGTCTCGACCGTCCCGCCGTCCAACCGGTTCAGGCGGAAAACATGGGTCTTCTGCTCGCGGCCGGCGAGATGCATCACGCCGATCGTCTCATGCGGCGAATAGGGCTCGACGAACAAACCGCGCGCGGCGTCAAAGGCGGGCGCCGCGTCCCCCGGCATCCAGTTGCAATAGGCCGGCAGGAAATCGACCGGCAGATGCTCGGCAAATATTGCGTAGTTGAGTGCGGTCTGCTCGACAAAGAAAAAGCGCGTCCGTTGCGCAACCTGCGCCATGATCCGCGCCCATATCTGCCAGTGCGGGGCGTCGCCGCGCAAGGCAAAAACGCCGCAATTGACCATTGGATTGCGGCCGAGACGGTCGGCGGCGCGCCAGCCGAACGCCTCACGGTAGTTCTTCCACGCCAAAGTCCAGCCGAACAGTTTCGGCCGCTTGTAGTGGCGCTTATAGGCACGGTCGATCTCCGGGGTGATCGCCAGCCTACCGCCGCGCGCGGCGCGGGCATACAAGCTCGACTACCCGCCAGTCTTGCAGCCAGGCGTCTGCGTCGATCCAGAGGTAGGTCTCGTAGCCCGGGAAGTGGCGTGGCAGGAAGGGCCGCGCGAACTGCGCCTTGCGCGCTTCCGGGGTGTGTTCACGCCCCGGAAAGTCGATATCCCAGTCAGGATGGACGAGATGGGTTACGCGTTGGGCGAGCCACGCCCGCTGCTCCGGTTCGAGCCCGACATCCAAAATTCCGATCTCAGCGTCCCGGCGCTGGGTCCGCACTGACAGGACAGTGTCGCGCAGTAGCGGGAAATACTCGCGATCCGCCCCGCTGACGATCAACAGGCGGTCGGACGCGGTCATCGGCCGTCGCTGGCCAGACCGGCGCGCGTCAAGGGACCAGGCGGTAGCCGCCGGACTCGGTTACCAGAATCTCGGCGCGTGTCGGATCACGCTCGATCTTTTGGCGTAGCCGATACACGTGGGTCTCCAGGGTGTGGGTGGTCACCCCGGCATTGTACCCCCACACCTCGCCGAGCAAGGTGCCGCGCCCGATCACCCGATCGCGCGCGCGATAGAGATATTTGAGGATCGCCGTTTCCTTTTCGGTGAGCCTGACCTTCTTGCGCCCGCCCGGGTCGAGCAGCAGCTTGGCGCCGGGGCGGAAGGTATAGGGACCGATCGTGAATTCGGCGTCATCGCTGTGCTCGCTTTGGCGCAGATGTGCGCGTAGGCGAGCGAGCAATACGCTCAGACGAAACGGCTTCGTGACGTAATCGTCGGCGCCCGCATCGAGGCCGAGGATGGTGTCGGCGTCGCTGTCGGCCCCAGTCAGCATGACGATCGGCACCTGAACTGCCGCATCGCGCAAGCGGCGGCACAGCTCCCGCCCATCCATGTCGGGCAGGCCGACATCGAGCAGGATCGCATCGAGGCGTTCATGTTTAGCGATTTCCAGTGCCCGCGCCGCAGTTTCGCACTCGACGGTCACGAACTCCTCGTTGAGCTCGAGCTGCTCTGTTAGCGATTGGCGTAGCGCGCTGTCATCGTCGACGATCAATATTCTGCGACCAGCCCTCATGACCCCATCCGCCGGGTTCGGAAGACCAGCATGGCCGTTCCTGTGTCACTATCGGGGGCCGTGCTGTCGAAACCAGCAATTATCCGCCGGGTTCATCCCGTCTCATCCCCGATAGGTGTGTTTCGAGCTTAACCGATCCCCTCCGCTTGCGCCAGCCGGCGGCCTGACTGGGCGGTTTCGGGCGCGACAAAGGGACCCGGCACCGCTCCCGGTGTACCGGGACCGACAGTATTCTGCTCGACCGTGTCGGGAATGCTCCTATGCGAATAAGTTTGCTGGCGCCGCCGCCACCTCCGCCTATGATGCGCGGGCGGCGTCGAGGAGAATCGGGTGCCCGAGTTCAAGACCATTTCGACCGCAAGGCATGACAGCGCCGCGCCGACGACGAATGCGAGCCGCGACCTGGGCGTGGCGATCACGGCGTTGCGCCGCGCCGAGCCGGTGCTGATCCGCGACGATAAGCTGAACGTGCTCGCGATCGCCGCCGAGTTGGTGACCGAAGAGAATTTGCGCCGGCTGCGCGAAGTTTCCGCCACATCGCCGCGTGTCGTGCTGACGCGCCGTCGTGCGGTGGCGCTCGGCCTCGCGCCGCGTGAGGACTTGTCGGGCGCGTTGACGATCTCGGTTTCTCTCGAAATGCCGGCAGCTGTGATCCGCAACCTGGCTGACCCGGGGGCATCGCTTGGTGCGGAGCCGCCAGGGTTCGGTCCTCGAGCCGGTCCTCGCCAAGGGTGGGGCCTTGGCCGCGGTCGCCCTGGCCAAGCTCGCGTCGTTGCTGCCTGCGGCGCTAGTTGTTCGCGTCGGGGCGGCTGAGGCCCAGTTGCTGGCGCGCCGCGCCGACCTGGCGGCGATCGAGGCTGCAACGGTCTTCAAGCGTGATGCCGCAACGGCTGGACTGACCCGCGTTGCGGAGGCTCGGGTGCCTCTCGCCGACGCCGAAAACGCTCGTCTGATCGCGTTCCGGCCGGGTGACGGCGGCGTCGAGCATCTGGCGATATTGATCGGGGCGCCCGATCCGGCTGCCCCTGTCTTAGTGCGGCTGCATTCAGAATGCTTTACCGGCGACCTGCTGGCCAGTCTGCGCTGCGATTGCGGCGATCAACTGCGAGGCTCCATCGCGGCGATCGCGCGGGCCGGCGGCGGCGTGCTGCTCTACCTCGCTCAGGAGGGACGCGGCATCGGTCTCGTCAACAAGCTCAGGGCCTATCAGCTGCAGGACGCCGGCTTCGACACGCTCGATGCCAACGAGCAGCTAGGCTTTGACGCCGACGAACGCGTCTATCTGCCGGCCGCGGAGATGCTGCGTCAGCTGGGCTTTGGCATGATCCGCTTGTTGACCAACAACCCCGACAAGATGGCGGCGCTCCAGCGCTACGGCATCCGCATCGTCGAGCGGGTGCCGCACGTCTTTCCGGCGAACGGCCACAACGAGCGCTATTTGCTCACCAAGGCCACGCGCAGCGGGCACTTGCTCTGAAGCAGGCGGACCGACCCTCCGCTCAAAGCGTGGCCTGCCAGACGCCTTCAACAAGATAGGCCTCGTCCTCGCCGGGCCACGGCGGCATTGTCGCGCCGAGCACGGTCAACGGCTCGGGACTGTCGCAGCGAAATTGAAATTGCGTGCCGGTGGGTAGGCTGAGCGACACGCCGGCGTCGATCTCGTCGATTTCCTCCTGCCGGCCAAGTTTGCGCCAGATCCGGCCGCGGCCTGAGAGCACGTACCAGATCTCTTCGACGGTACGATGAGCGACCGCCTTCGAGACGGAATTGGGCTGGAGCGAAAAGACCGCAAGGCCGCCGCGGGAAAGGCCGCACAATACGCGCACCTCAGAGCCGTCGGGGGCGATCGCATCAGGCGCGCCGGCAATGCGCCGAGTTTCAAACGTCATTTTTTGCACCTCCGTCTGGATCGCTCTACGTAAGCGGGGCCGGCGCGGATTGACAAAACCGGCATACCCCCCGACAACCCGGGAGACGAGATAAGAACCGAAGGGGTCGAGGGATGGGCATGCTCGAAGGACGGGTTGCGATTTGCGCCGGCGCGGGTCGGGGTGTCGGAGCCGAGGTCGCCAAGCTGATGGCGGCGCACGGTGCAAAGGTCGTGGTCAACGATCCAGGCACTAGCGGCAGCGGCGAAGGTTCCGACCAAACGCCGGCGCAGGAGATCGTCGACCAGATCAAAGCGGCGGGCGGCGAGGCGACAGCGAATTACGGCTCGGTCGCCAAATTCGACGACTGTCTCGCGATGGTCCAGCAGGCCCGCGATACCTTTGGCGGATTGCACATCGTGTTCGACGCTGCGGGCATCCTGCGCGACAAGATGTTCCACAACATGTTCCCGGAAGACTGGCAGGCGGTCATCGACGTCCATTTGACCGGCCATTTCAACATCAACCGGGCCGCGATCAACCTGTTCCGCGAGCAGAATTACGGCCGGATGATCATGGTGTCGTCGACCTCGGGCCTGCTCGGCAATGTCGGCCAGTGTAATTATGGTGCGGCCAAGTTCGGCATCGTCGCCTTAGCGAGGATCGTCGCGATGGAGAACGCGTCGCGGGGAATCACCGTCAATGTCATTTGCTCCGTCGGCCGACACCCGCATGACCCGCTCGGTGCCGACGCCGAAAGATCCGCAGGCCGCAGCCATGCGCGAGGAAAGGCTGCGCCGCAGCCGGGCGGATGCGATCGCGCCGCTCTGCGTTTTTCTTGCCTCCGAGCAGGCCGCCAACGTCAACGGCCAGGTCTTTCATCAACGCGCCGGCGAATTGTCGCTGTATGGCCACATGCGGCCGGTGCGGATGGTGCATCGCCAAGGCGGCTGGACCCCCGAGACCTTGGCCGAGGTCGCAATCCCGGCCTTGGCGCCACAATTCACCCCGCTCGACAGCCGCGCCGTGCATCCCGGCTTGCCGATGGAGTAACCCTGCGGTTCAGCCGAGAGAAAGGGCGCGACGGGCAGCGGCGAGGCACTGATCGGGTCCGACCCCCGCGTCGATGCGGATCCAGTCCATCGGCCCGGGGTCGTGGCGCAGCTGTTGCGCCAGGATCTCAGGAGTGGCGTCGGAGGCGTCGTCCACGGCGGGTACGGATGCGCTCGGCCATTGCGTCCGCCCCCGCTACGAGCCAAAGACCCGAAAACGGCGCACCGGCATGACGCGCGATATCGGCTAAGGAGCGCCGTTGCTCCGGGGTCAACGAAACCGCGTCGATGATAACCGAATACCCGGCGGCGAGTGCAGTGGCCGCCTTTCGGCGCAATGCGTCGTAGACCCGGCGGGTGACGCCGGGAGTGTAGGCCTCGGCCGGAAGCCTCGTTTCGGGCGCCGCGCCGAGCAGGAGCTTGCGCGTCACATCGCTACGCAAGACACGGGCGCCGGGCCGCAGACCGATTTCGGGAGCCAAGCCGGCGGCGAGCGTCGATTTGCCGCTGCCGCTCAAGCCGCCGATCGCGACCAGCCGGGGGGCCGCGCTTCCAGCAAACGGTGCGCAAGGTCGAGATATCGCCGTGCCTCTTCCGCCATTTCCGCTTTTTTATCCGGGATGAGCGGCTCGCGCCAGCGCCGTCGCCGTGACATGGGCGCGAATCCCGGCCCGCAACGACAAAAACAGCGGCATTGCCGCCAGCCCATCATCCTCTCCGGTGCGGTCGAGATAGCGGTTCAGCACCCGGTTGGCGAGGTGCGCCAGCCCGCGATGTTCGAGGTCCATCAACAGAAAGGCGAGATCGTAAAGAATGTCGATGCTGGCGACGGCGTCGGAAAATTCGAGGCAGTCGAACAGGGTCGGCTTGCCGTCGAGGAGGCATATGTTGCGCAGATGCAGATCGCCGTGGCAGCGCCTTACCTTGCCCGCTGCCTTGCGGGTTTCGAGCACCGCGTCCTCGGTGGCCAGTGCTGCGCGCCATTTGTCGAGGATTGCCTCGATGCGCTCGCGGGCGAAGCCACCGCCCGTGCGCGGCGGCAAGGACCTGGTGATTCGTCTCGGCGATGCCGCGCAGAGCCACTGTCCCGCCTTGGTCGGGGCGCCGCTCGGCGGCTTGGTGGAATTGCGCGACGTGATCGGCTAGCGCGTCCATCAGCCGGTGATCCAGCCCGCCAGTCTGGGCGAGCGCGTCGAACAGCAATGCCTGATCGAACCGCCGCATCACCACGACCCAGTCGATGGCCGCGCCTGCATTCGAAAAACACACCGGCCCAGCCGCCGAACTGCGCGCCAGCCGGCGAAGGTTCAGATAAAGCGCGGGCGCGGTGCGCCGGTTGAGCGCCAACTCGGCCGCACAGACCTCGCGCCGCCGCTCCGCGGTCGAAAAATCGAGATAAGGCAGTTTTACCGAGCGCTTGAGCTTATAGGCGCGATCACCGGCGAGAAAGACCATCGACACATGGGTTTCGACGATTTCGACCCGCTCGACCCCCGCCCCATAGGAAGACGGACGGCTGAGAAAGGCGATCGTCTCGCGCTGATCATCGGCCTGCGGCCCGCCCCCGGCAGCCACTAGAACAAGTTTCCCTGCTCCGGGCGGGGTGGCGCGCGGCGGACCGGTCGCCGCGGGGTGCGGCCGGCGATGGCGCCCACTTTGCCGTCGTAAAATTCGAGATCCGAGCGCTGCGCCAAGCTTGACCTTGGCAGCCTCGGTGACGACCCGGGCATCGCACCGTCGCGCACTACGACGTAGCCTCGCGCGAGCAGGCTCTCGTGCCGCTCCGAGTGGGTCGCAAGGCGGCCGGCGAAGTTGTCGAGCGCGTCGTGCCGGGCCGTCAATCGACCGCGCCATCGCAGCGCGCAATCGGGCCTCCGTCTCGATGAGGCGGGAGCCGGCGCGGGCGAGGTCGGCCGCCAGCACCTCGGGACGCAGCCGCACCGCGGCGAGATCGAGGCGGTGCCGCGCCGCGCGCAGATGCCGTTCCGCGGCAAGCCGCAGCCGTTCGGCGCGATCATCGAGGCGCTGCGCCGCGTTGCCGATCAAATCCTGCGGCGACGGCAAACCGCGCGCCAGCCCGGCGAGATGCATCCGGCGCTCGGCGAAGTACCGCGCGAGCCCGCCCGCAAGCCGCGACGACTTGCCGGAGAGGTCGGCGATCAGGTCAAGCCGCACCGGCACCGCCATCTCGGCCGCCGCGGTCGGCGTCGGCGCGCGTCGGTCGCTCGCATGGTCGATCAGGGTCGTGTCGGTTTCGTGCCCGACCGCCGAAATCAGCGGGATCAGCGAGGCCGCGGCAGCGCGGACCACGATCTCCTCGTTGAACGCCATCAAATCTTCGAGGCTGCCGCCGCCGCGAGCGACGATGATCAGATCGGGCCGCGGCACATCCCCATCGGGCAGGCGGTTGAATCCCTCGATCGCCGCCGCCACCTGGGCCGCCGCCCCTTCGCCCTGCACCGCGACCGGCCAGATCAGCACCCGGCGCGGAAACCGGTCGGCGAGCCGGTGCAGTATGTCGCGAATGACCGCTCCTGTCGGCGAGGTAACGACCCCGATCACCCCGGGCAGAAACGGCAGCGGCTTTTTGCGCTCGGCCGCGAACAGCCCCTCGGCGGCGAGTCGCTGGCGCCGCTCTTCGAGCAGCTTGAGCAGCACGCCGACCCCGGCGAGCTCGATCGTGTCGATGACGAGCTGATATTTCGAGCGCCCCGGAAAGGTAGTCAGCCGTCCGGTGCACACCACCTCCATCCCGTCCTCGGGCTTGACCGCGAGCCGGATCGCGGTGGCTCGCCAACACACTGCGTCGAGCACCGCGTCGGCATCCTTGAGCGCGAGATAGCAATGGCCCGAGCCGTGGCGCTTAAAGCCGGAAACCTCGCCGCGCACCCGGACATAGCCGAATCCATCCTCGATCGAGCGCTTGAGTGCCAGTGACAGCTCCGAGACGGTATATTCGGTCAGGTTCGTGCGGGGCGGGGCCGCGACCAACAGATCATCCATCCCCACATGATAGCGGAGCACAGGAGCAAGGGCGATGCGGGTGCTGGTGGTGGGTTCGGGCGGACGCGAGCATGCACTCGCCTGGGCGATTGCGGCCTCGCCGTTGGTCGACCAGCTGTTCTGCGCGCCGGGCAATGCCGGGATTGCGGAGGAGGCCGAATGCGTGCCGATTCGAGCGACCGACATCGCGGCGTTGGTCGGCTTCTGCCGGCGCGAGCGGGTCGACTTCGTCATCGTCGGGCCGGAGGCGCCGCTCGCCGCTCGGCCTCGTCGATGCGCTCGAGGCCGAAGGCATCGCGGCCTTTGGCCCCAGCGCAGCGGCGGCGGCGCTCGAAAGCTCGAAATCGTTTGCCAAAGATCTGTGCGCCGTCGCCGGGGTTCCGACGGCGTCCTATCGCCGTTTCCGCGATCCGACCGCAGCAAAAGCCTATATCGCCGAGCGCGGCGCGCCGATCGTGGTGAAGGCTGATGGCCTCGCCGCAGGCAAGGGTGTCGCCATCGCCTCCGATCTCGACACTGCCTTTCGCGCGATCGACGCCGCGCTGGTCGAGCACCGTTTCGGCGACGCCGGGCATGAAATTGTCGTCGAGGATTTTCTCGAAGGTGAGGAGGCCAGCTTCTTCGCGCTTGTCGACGGCAAGGACGCACTCCCGCTCGCTACCGCCCAGGACCACAAGCGGTTGGGCGAGGGCGACACTGGCCCGAACACCGGCGGCATGGGCGCCTTTTCCCCGGCCGCCGCCATGACTCCGGCGCTCGAAGGCCAGGCCATGGACCGCATCATCATGCCCACGATCGCGGCGATGCGGGACCAGGGACGAGTGTTCCAGGGCATCCTCTATGCCGGGCTGATGGTGACCGAGGCGGGCCCGATGCTGCTCGAATACAATGTCCGCTTTGGCGACCCCGAGGCGCAGCCGCTGATGATGCGACTGATCAGCGACCCGCTGCCGGCGCTGATCGCGGCGCATGACGGGATTTTGCGGCAGGTCGATCTGCGCTGGCATGCCGATGTGGCGCTATGCGTCGTGATGGCGGCGCGCGGCTATCCTGACGACCCCCAGCGCGGCAGCGAGATCCGCGGCCTCGACGCCGCCGGAGCCAATCCGGCAATCAAAGATCTTCCACGCTGCCACCCGCCGCGAGCCTGCCCCGGCGGAGGCCGGGGGCTCGCGCCTCTTTGCCGATGGCGGGCGCGTCCTCGGCATTACCGCGTTGGGTAGCGACCTCACCCAAGCCCGCGACCGCGCCTACGCCGCGATCGACCGGATCGACTGGCCCGAGGGCTTCTGCCGCCGCGACATCGGGCGATAGCTGGCTAGAGCGGTGTGGCTCAGCTGGCCAGGAAGGAGATTTCGACGCGGCCGAGGTGTCCGAAATCGGCGCTGATCTTGGTGCCGTGCCGGGTGAAGACCATGCCGGTCCATGATCCGGTGGTGACGAAGGCGCCGGCCTTGGCGCCGCATCAGATTGGCGAACTCGACGAGTGCGGCGACTGGGTCGCGCGCGGCGCCCATGCTGCTGTCGGCGAAGGGTTTGCCGTCCTCGATGATCCGCATCTCGGTCCGAGAAAGATCAAGCTTCTCCCAATCCGCCACCGCGGCACCCCAGACGAGCCCGCCATTCGAATAATTGTCGGCGAGGATCGATGGCCGGCCGAGCGACTGGAAATCGGCGTAGCGCGAATTGACCACCTCGATGACCGGATGCATGGTGGCGCCCGCGGTGACCTCGGCGCGCTCATAGGGCGCAGTGCGCGCCGGCAGGTCGTGGCCTAGGCGAAACGCGATCTCGGCCTCGATGGCGATCAGCCGCAACTCCGCGCCGCTGTATGAAGCCGGGCTCGGGCGGATCGTCCGAGCAAAGATCGGTGCGCAGAATGCCGCGATGGTCGCCGAAGCGGTCCCGACCTTCCACCCGCCGATCGTCTCGCCGAGCCGGCGGATCACCGCATCCTGGATCTGATAGGCGTCGGCATCCGATTGCGGCCGGCAGCTGGGCGGCAGTTCGGCCAACGGCTCCCCGCCGCGGGCCGCCGTCAAAAGCCGCGCGGCCTCCTCGGCTTGTTCGGCATGCATCGATCATCCCCCAATGGAGAGTTACGGAGCGGCCAGGTATTCGAGCGCTGCGGCGATGCCGCCCGCGTGGTGCGGGATGCCGGCGCGGTGCAGTCCCATCTCCACCCCACTCAAGGTGCCGCACAGCATCAAATCATTGAACCAGCCGAGATGGCCGATTCTGAAAATCTTGCCCTTGAACCGGCCAAGGCCGGTGCCCAGCGACATGTCGAACCCCTCGAGGATGATCTCGCGCAACCGGTCGGCATCGAACCCATCGGGGACGAGGACTGCGGTCAGGGAATTCGAATGCTCGCGCGGGTCGGCGCACAACACTTCCAGCCCCCACCCGGCAACCGCGCGCCGGGTTGCCTCGGCGTGGCGGGCGTGGCGGCGGAAGACGGCGGGCAAGCCCTCCTCCTCCAACAGCATGTGCAACGCCTCGCGTAGCCCAAACAGCAAATTCGTCGCCGGGGTATAAGGGAAGACCCCGGTCTGGCCGGTTTCGCGCATTGCCTGCCAGTCCCAATAGGAGCGCGGCAGTTTTGCCGTCTCGGCCGCGGCAAGCGCCTTTTTCGACACCGCGTTAAACCCGAGCCCGGGCGGCAGCATGAGCCCCTTTTGCGAGCCGGCGACGGTGACGTCGACCCGCCACTCGTGGTGGCGATAGTCGATCGAGGCCAATGACGAGATCGTGTCGACCATGAACAATGCGGGGTGCCGGGCGTGGTCGATCGCGGCGCGGATCTCGGCAATGCGGCTCACCACCCCGGTCGAGGTCTCGTTGTGCACGACGCATACGGCCTTTACCTGGTGCGCCCTATCGGCGGCAAGCTTCTCCTCGACCAAGGCCGGATCGACCCCGTGCCGCCAGTCGCCCGACACGAATTCGACCTCGAGCCCTAGCCGCCCCGCCATCGCCCGCCACAATGTCGCGAAATGGCCAGTCTCGAACATCAGCACCTGGTCGCCCGGCGACAACGTGTTGGCAAGTGCCGCCTCCCACGCCCCGGTGCCGGAAGACGGGTAGACGATCACGGTCTCGTCGGTCTGAAACACCCGCTTCATGCCGGCAATGATTTCCTTGCCGAGCTCAGCGAATTCCGGCCCGCGATGATCGATGACCGGCATTGCGATCGCCTGCAATACCTGATCGGGCACATTGGTTGGCCCGGGGATCTGCAGGAAATGGCGGCCGCTGCGCGCGGCGGGCGCGTTCGTCTTCATCGGCAACAGCTCCGAGCCGAAAGCGCCAGTGTGACGGCGAAGCCGGCCGATCACAAGGCCGCTGCCGATGGTCGGACGGCTCCATCCCTATCGTCCGGCCTGTCGGATCTCCCTACCCCATTCGCAGCAGCGGGACTGATGCCGGCACCGAGCTCGTGCGCCGTTTTCGCAAGGCGGGAGCCGCTCGACGCGGCCCCCATCTTTCGGTCAGTGATCCTGACCTTTAAACTCGGCAACTATCTGGGCGGGATCTGGGGCGCGGTCACTTCGCCTCGGCCATCACCAACACGCTGAGCCCGCCGACCACCCGCTCGCCATGGCTCTGAGTGACGTTGATCAGCGCGTTACCTCTTTCCAGGCTACCGCCGAGCGTGAACTGCCGGCAACTGCGCGGTGCGATCCTGACGCGCGGCAGAACTGCTGGCGCGGTCTCCAACTCGTTGGCGTCGGGCTTGGCGGAGGCGACGAGGCCGAGATGCTCGACCTTGCCCGGCTTGTCGAGCACGTTCCGACCGCCTGGTACGCCGGGCAGAAAATGGTCGATCTCCGAAAGGGGCGCCTGCCGCGCCCTGACGACGAACTCGCGTTCCTCGTCGGATCCGTTGCAAACCTGGAAGCGATAGCGGATGCCCGTGCCGATGCCCCCAATCGATCCAAGCGATAGCACACCGAGATTGTGCTGCGCGATGCTGATCGTCCCTTGCTCGGTATCCTGGGTCTTTGGGTTACCGTCCAGGCTCGAAGGGAGCCCCTCTCCTGCCCCTATGCTATAGACTGCCGCGACCAGACACTCGTGGCCGCCATTCTCAAAAGATGGCGTCCAGGTCATTGCCGTTTGCAAGTCGACGCGACCCATGGCGGCTACAATGGGAACGATCGGCGCATTGTTGAGTACTTGCCCGCCGGTGGGGGTTGGGATTGGCCCGGTCGTCGGAATCGCCCAACAGACAAACAAATTCCAGCTGCTGCCGGGTACCGAATTGGGTGGGGGGTAGTTGTCGTGGACGCGGACTGAAACATTGTAAGTCTCGCCCGCGATCGGGTGCTCCGTGCCACTCCCGTAAGCGGTGGAGCTGCCGACTTTTGTGACCCAAATATCGGGGCTGATATACCAATTCGGGCTGCCCGGGGCGATGGTCAAAATGCCACTCATTTTCGTGTCCTTCAGGGTCGCGGGGCCGGGAAGACAATCAATCCGGCATTTCCCGGATAGACGGCCTCATGCCAAGACGGACCGCCCCTCCGCCCACGGCAGGCAGTATCGTTCTGAAACCGCTCGATGGGTGTGAGGGAGGTCACACACGGACAAAGTTTCGTCCGGCCATCATTCCGGGATTGTCTTCGCCTGATCCGGGGTACGCGGGATCCGATCTACCGACAGGCGCTCACTCGGCGGCGTCGCGGTGCGGCGCCGGGTTGGCACTGGCCGCCGCATGCCGGTCGATTTCCTTCTGGATTGCGGCGGCGGCCTGGCCGGTAAAGTCGACATGCCGGCTGGTGGCGAAATCGTAGCTGCCGCGCAGCAGCTCCCGGCTCTTCTGGAAATGCGGGTGGACGAACCGCGCCATCAGCTCATAGTGCTTTTTGGTCGCGTCCCAATCGGCCCAGTTCTGGGCCAGCTCGCACAAGACGCCAAACCCGCCGGAGCCGGCGACGAGCCGCTCGACATAGGCGATCGCGTCGTCGGGGGTGCCGATGCAGCCGGTGCCGGTTTCGATCAGCCAGTCGGTCGGATCGGGCACATCCGGCGGGATGATCGGGAAGGTCGCGACATCACGGAAATAATTGGCGAAGGCCTGCACGCCGAACTGCACATTCTTGCGCGCCTGCTCGCGGGTTTCAGCAATGTGGAACATGCCGACGACTCGCCAGTTCCTGCGGTCGGGAACATGCCCGTTGGCCCGCGCGGTCTCCTCGTAGAGCCCCCAATTGGCGGTGTGGCGCTCCATCGCCATCGGGCTGGTGCCGCCGATCGACAGCATGCCGACCCCGTATTTGCCGGAGAGTAATGATCCCGACGGTGAGCGCGCCGCGGCCACCGCCAGCTCCATTGTCGGGCGGGTATAGGGGCGCAACTGCAATTGCGCTTCGGTCAGGTTGAACCAATCGGTCTTGCGCGTGACGGTTTCGCCTATGAGCAGCCGGACGATGACGTCGAACGCCTCGTTCATCATCTGCCGCTGGTCGCCCGGATCGATGCCGATCTTCAACGCGTCATGGACGAGCGCGCCCGGGCCGACCCCGAACATCGCCCGGCCGCGGGTCATGTGATCGAGCTGGACCATGCGGTCGGCCAGCATGAACGGATTATGGTACGGCAAGGAGACGACGCCGGTGCCGAGGCGGATGTGGCGGGTGCGCTGGGCCGCGGCGGCGATGAACATCTCCGGGGACGCGATCAGCTCGAAGCCGCCCGAATGATGCTCGCCGATCCACGCCTCGTGATAGTTCAGCCGGTCGAGATGCTCGAGAAGTTCGAGGTCCCGCTCCATCGACAAGGTCGGGTTTTCGTCGTGATTGTGGAACGGCGCTAGGAAAATGCCGCTGCGCAAATAGAGATCGTCCATGCCGAGCCCTCCGACGGAATGCCTGCTGGGGCCGATCGTCGATGATCGGGTGCGTCCCCGCAAGCGATTTCCCGGCGCGGCTGAGCTATCGGCTCACCCATAGCCGCGGTAACTCTAATTGGCGGCAGCGAGCCGGCGCGCGAGATCGTCCGGCATCCAGGCGTCGATCGGTGCCAATCGGCCGTCGGCTTGAAGGCGATGCGCAATCTCGAGGGCTTGTGACAGGCGAGCCCGTGCGTGAGTCGGATCGTTCTCGGATATCTTCACGCACGAAACAATCAGGTCGCGCTGCCACTCGGTGTTGGCCGGATCGCGGCGGGCCAGCGCCTCGCGGATCGCCAGCCCGGCCTGGTAGGCCTTTAAGGCACCGCCGCGGTCGCCCTGCGCTACCAGCACATCGCCGATCCTGTCGTGGCTGACCGAGAGATCGCGCTGCCACTCGGTGTTGGCCGGATCGCGGCGGGCCAGCGCCTCTCCGATCGCCAGCCCGGCCTGGTAGGCCTCAAGCGCGCCGGGGAGGTCGCCCTGCGCCACCCGCACGTCGCCGACCTTGCTCTGGCTGACCATGAGATCGCGCTCGTCGCCGGCGTGGCGAGCCGCAGCTTCGGCACTCTGATAGGCGCGGGCCGCGCTCTCTAGAGAGCCCGTTGTGCGCCAAAGATCGCCGAGGTCGATCCAGGCCCACAGGTCGTCGGGCGTGAGATGGACAATTTGTTCGAGGGTCGATTTGGCTGCCTGATGATCAAAAGCAAGGCGCTCCATCCAGGCTCGCTCCTTCAGCAGCGGCGCCAGCCGGCGGGCACGCGCCTCCTTTTACCACTAAACTGGCGAAGTCCTTCGTTTGTCAGGTGACCGTCGATTTCACCTTTCGGAAAAGCTTCTCGCCAGAGTTCGCGGTCCTGTTGGTCTTTTCTCGAAAGCCGGGCATGCACGTAAGCGGGCCCTGTCTCGAACTTCTCTTGCGCAGCGAGTTGAAGCGGAAAAACCCCGTTGGGAATTTGCGCCGGCTCCAGCAAAACGAGATCCGGTGCCGGATCGACAAAATCCTCGCAAGCTTCTACGAGCTCAGCATGAGTCTTGACAGTCTCGCCGCCCTCGCGCAATCGGGGATATTCGATCTCAACTCGTTCAGGCTCTTCCGCGGATGAGCCGGCCGCGGCTCGCGTCGCCTCGCGCCACACATGCCGGCAGGTCGCGATCAAACCGCCTTCGATCAGCGCACCGCATCCTACGAACCGCTTTGTCGGCTTCGTGCTGTGGATGTAAACGAGGCCTGTTTCAATCATTTCGTCAGGCCGAAAGGGAGGCGCGAATGGCGGCTCGAATGATAGTTGAATTGCCAAGCGGGAATAAAGTTTTGTTTGGCGGCAAGGGCGGGAGTGCCGGACTATCCGAGGTGGCGCTGCGCGACGATGTTGCGCGGGCTACCGGGGATCAGTTCAAAAAAGCTCTCGGCTCGCTGGCCGACATCACTGCCGCCGTCGAGGAATCGATTGGCCGGATGGCGCATCGCCCGAAGAAGGTCGAGATGGAATTCAGCGCCTCGCTGACCGCCGAATGCGATCTGTGGATCGTCTCAGGCGAGGGTGAGGCCGAATTCAAGGTCACCCTCGCTTGGGAAAAAGGCGAGTAGTCGCGGCGGGATCATAAATTCACCGCGTTCTGGGGTCATAATGCGGCATCGCGGTCGATCCGGAGATCTCGCTGTCGATGGTTGGCACAACGTTTGCGGGCGTTCTGCTGCTGAACTGCTGCAGATGTAGCAGAACTCAATTATGACATCAACTGTAGGGTGCAATTGTGGCCTATCAAAGTCCCCCGATGGACTGCTCGTCCGAGGGGGCTGTGGACCAGTGGGACGAGCCCGAAGCGGGTGCGTTTTCTCGGGGGTTCGTGCTCCGAGTCTTCGATGCCGACCCGCGCTTGCCAGCGCTTGTGTTCGCTCCGGCGCCCGGCGTGTTATGATCGCCGTGTGATTTAGAGTTTGGCAGGGGGAGAAGGAGTATGTCCGAACTTGGCGCCGACGCGATGCGGGGTATTTCGTGGCCGTCGAACGGTTTGAGCGAGGTCCCGTTTCGGCTCTACACCGACCCTGAGCAATACCGGCTCGAACAGGAGCGGATCTTCAAGGGCCCGGCCTGGAGCTTTCTGTGCCTCGCCGCGGAAATCCCTAATGCCGGCGACTATGTCGCCACGACGATCGGCGAGACGGCGGTGGTCGTGACCCGCGATACCGATGGCGGCGTCAACGCCTTTGCCAATCGCTGCGCCCATCGCGGCAATCTGTTGTGCATCGAGCGGCGCGGCAGCGGCAAAGAGATCAAATGCATCTATCACGGCTGGACCTATGACCTCGCCGGCAAATTGACCGGCGTCGCTTTTGAGCGCGGGGTCAAGAGGCAGGGCGGGATGCCGCCGGAATTCCGTAAGGACGACCACGATCTGCCGCGATTGCGGGTCGCCGAACTGGCCGGGCTCGTCTTCGGCACCTTCAGCCCGGAGGCGCCCGACCTCGAAACCTATCTCGGGCCTCAGGTTGTCGGCGGCATCCGCCGCGTGCTTAACCGGCCGGCCCATATCCTCGGCCGCAGCACCCAGGTATTGCCGAACAATTGGAAGCTTTACTTCGAAAACACCAAGGACACCTATCACGCCAGCATCCTGCACGCCTTCCTGACGACGTTCCGCATCAACCGGCTATCGATGCCGGGCGGGATCCATATCGACGACAGCGGCGGGCACCATTTCAGCCAGGCAAAGCTCGACTATGCCGCCGAAGACGCCGACTACCAGCGCGAGGGGCTGCGTTCCGACACAGATATGCGCCTCGAAGACCCGTCGGTCGTCGAGTCGGTCGACGAATATGGCGACAGTGTTTCGGTGCAGATCTTGACCATTTTCCCGGGCATGATCCTGCAGCAGATCCGCAATTCGATCGCGGTGCGGGTAATCCAGCCGCGCGGTCTCGAAAAGACCGAGCTCGATTGGATCCATCTCGGCTTCGAGGACGATGACGAGGCGATGACCGAGCGCCGCCTGCGTCAGGGCAATCTGGTCGGCGCCGCCGGTTATATCTCGATGGAGGATGGCTGTGTCGGCGGCTTTGTGCAGCGGGCATTGCGCTACAATGACGACGACAGCGGCGTCGTGATGATGGGCGGCTACGACGCCCAGTCGCAGCCCTTCCGTTCGAGCGAAGCGGCGATCCGCGGCTTCTGGAAAAAGTACCGCGCGATGATGGGCGATTGACGCGCAAAAGAGGGCGCGCCATGGACGACCTTGCGGTGCGGCTCGGCATCCACGAGCTGATCGCCGCCTATGCCGAGTGCATCGACGAAGACCGGCTCGAAGAATGGCCCGATTTCTTCGTCGAGAAATGCCGTTACCTGATCACCAGCCGCCAGAGCCACGAAGCCGGATATCGCCACGGCGTTGTCTACGCCGCCTCGAGGGGAATGCTGAAAGACCGGGTGCTGGCGTTGCGCCGCGCCAACATCTTCGAGCCGCACCGCTACCGCCACATCGTCGGCCCGACCCGGGTCGGCAAGATCGAGAACGGGGTGGCCGAGGTCCGCTCCAATTTCATCGCCGTGCGCATCATGCATGACGGCGAGACGAGCCTGTTCGCTTCCGGCCGCTATCTCGACCAAATCGACATCTCGGCCGAGCCCTACCGCTTCCTCGAGCGTCTGGTGATCCTCGACAGCCAAAAAATCGACACCCTGCTGGTGATCCCGCTGTGAGCAAGTAACAGAGTTGTCGGCGATTATCCGAACGCCTTCACCGCTTGTTCGATCGCCGGCGCGGCCTTTGCCAAGTCCTCGGGGATCATTGCCGGGGTCGCCTCGATGCTGGCGTTCAATGCCAGAAACCACGGCTCGGCAATTCGCGGGAGATCGGACGGATCCTTCATATCGATGATCAGAATGCCGGTGCGGCGCCCGCCATCGGCGATAAAGTAGGCAGCTTCGGGCTTCTGTTGTTCCAGGATCGTCTGGATCACTTTGAACCCGTCCTTCTTCGCCGCCGCGTTCCCCGCCTCAACCGGGAACGAGACCTTGACCATGAACCGCATGAGCTTGGCTTTCTAAATTCGAAGAGGACAAACTTGCATACCGGGACGCTCGCGAAAAGCCCCACGCGACGCGCACGGCGGGTGCGACAGCCGGGCCCGGCCGATCGGCGACACCGGTAGCGCATTGCGGATCGCCGTTTTATAGTTGATAGCTGAAACCATCCATCACCCAGCATTGCGGAGCATGATCATGGCTGACGGGACATCTCGGGTCGTTCCGACGGCGCCAGCGGAAGCGGCGACCCCGGCGGGCCTCAATCACCTGGTGATCAACGTGCGCGACATCGAGGAGTCGCACCGGTTCTGGACCGAGATCCTCGGCTTCAAGCAGGTTGGCGTTTCGGCCCGACGCGGCGGCAAAATGCGCTTCTACAGCGGCGATCATGGCGGTCGGATGAACCATCATGACATCGCGCTTTGCGAGAACCCAGAGCTGCCGGCCCCGCCCGCGGATTGGGACATGTTCAAGACGCCGGTCGCGATCAACCACATCGCAATCGCGATGCCCGACCGCGAGACGTGGCTGAAGCAGCTGGCCTTTTTTCGCGAAAAGGGCGTCAAGTTCCATCGCCGCGTCAATCACGGCATGACGCACAGCCTCTACATCAGCGACCCCAACGGGTATGGCGTCGAGGTGCTGTACGAGCTGCCGCGCGATGTCTGGGGGTCCGATATTCAGGGCGCGCTCGATTACGCCGAGGCGCTGCCGACCGAAGGCGACGAAGCCTTGGTCGACAACACCGATTACCCGACCTTCGGCGGCGCAAAGGAGCCGGCGGCGATCTGACCAAACCGGGCGCTGGTCCGAAAATGATCCGGGAGATCATGCCGCCCTTGCCGGCAGCGGTTACAGATGTTCGTAACACGCCCCTTTTTGGGAACGAAAGACGTCCCGGATGATCGGCGCCTCGAAACTTGGGCCAAGACCAACATGACCCGCCGGCATGGGCGCTGCCGCCGCGGCGCTCGCCTGGTCGCCAAGGTGCCGCACGGCCGCTGGCGTACGCTGACCTTTCCGGCGGCACTGCACCACGACCGCATCACCGCCCCTTGCGCCATCGACGGGCTGATCAACGGCGCCAGCTTTCATGCCTATATCGAGCAGTTCCTGGTGCCCACCCTCAGTCCGGGCGACGTCGTCGTTATGGACAATCTCGGCTCTCACAAGGGCCAGGCGGTGCGCCGCCTGATCCGCGCTGCCGGCGCAGATCGCCCTCTTGACGCGCCGCGTTTTCGCATTGACCCCACTGTCTCCTCAATGTTGATGACGGCACGAGTTAAATGGCTTTGTTTCGCAGAAAGACGTTTTCCGGCTGGAACGGAACGAACCTTAGTGTCCGAATCTTAATCGGAATGATTGAGTTAGGCGGATACGATACGTCTAATGAGAAGCTGCACGGAGCCGACATAGACGCCAACCTGGGCGCTGGCAATGGAGGCCTCGAAGTCCTTGCCAAGCCGGCGGTTGCGATTGAGCTAGGCGAGCGTGCGTTCGACGACCCAGCGACGGGGGAGGACTTCGACGCCAACCGTATCGGCCATGCGCTTGACGATTTCGATGCTCCATCGGCCGAATTTGGCAAGTGCTCCACGGAGCTTATCGCCAGAATAGGCGCGTCGGCGAAGAGGTGGCGCAGCCAGGGGCAGAGGTCGTGGATGGCTTCGATAACGAGCGGCGCTCCATCGCGGTCTTGCACATCGGCGGGGTGGATCGCGGCGCCGACCATCAGGCCGGTGGTATCGGTCACGATATGCCGCTTGCGTCCCTTAACCTTCTTGGCCGCATCCCCCGGGTCGCGGCTGTGCCGCGCCCGAGGATAGGCTCCGCCCCGCGGCCCGCCGCTTTCGGTGGTCTTGACCGATTGGCTGTCAATCACCCCGGCCGACGGGCTCGCCTCCCGACCAGCGGCTTGGCGCGCCGCCAACAAGAGTTCGAAATTGATCCGCTCGAACAAACCACCGTCCCGCCAATCGTAAAAGTAACCCTGCACAGTGGTGAAGGGCGGAAAGTCCTTCGGCAGCAGGCGCCACTGACAGCCAGTCCTCGCCATATATAGAATGGCGTCGACGACCACCCGCAAATCGGTGCCGCGCGGCCGCCCCAGAAGCTTGGCAGCCGGCATGTGGGGTTCGATCACGACCCACTCGGCATCGGTTAGGTCACTTGCATAACGACACCCCGCACGCTCATACTTTGGTCGAGTGATTCTGGTCCACACGTTGTGCCTCGTTGATTGCTGAGCACAACCACCGTGCCCACAACAGGCTGAAATCACTCAATTCATTTTCGGTCGGGCTCTAAGAGAATATACCGGGGTGGGAATGTGCCCCTGCCGCGCTCCACCGGTAAGCCTAGATCTTGCCGAGAGTTCGTCATTCGATACCTCCCAACATGGCGACATCCAAAATCGGCGGGGACGGACGGTTCTGCCGTTTGTCCTGTATATGGCGAAGCTCATCGAGGGCCCGAAAGAGCGAACGTTCTAGGCTTCTCTCATAACGGGCTAGTTTGGCGAAGGCATCCCCCTCCCGTGCATCGGCGTCGATTGCTCGTCCGAGGAGGACCTCGTCCCGGTCCTGCCCGTATCTAGCGCGCCCAAGCGCCTCGCTCGCTTCCGTATGCGCGGCCTTGTCCGAGATCTTGGTGAGAAGGGAAGTATCGATGAAGGGTCTCTCGTAGGAGCGCATTTGTATTGCGAGCTGGTTCGCCTTGAGCCCGTGCATCCGAGAATAGAACAGCGCAGTTTCCGCTCGTTCCAAGCGCCGGAGGCGCCACATAGCGTTGACCGCACGATCCACCAGAAATTCCTCGATCGGCCCTACCGGCGAGAGGTTTGCCCGAACCTGGTTGAACAGATCTTCGAAGGCGTCCGCGTCCTCTTCTGGGAGGACGACGTCACGGGCAAAGAGGCCGTGCGAGCGCGCGTTGAGACGGATGGCGGCTTTCCCCTCCGGCGTCTTTGGTCCGGTGGCGTGACGAGCGTTAGCCCGGTTTGCAGCCTTTTGTCGCTCGCTCGTCATGGTTCCCCCTACCGCTGATCTTGTCGGAAACGAGCTTTAAGCAATCGGTCATAATAAATCGGCTGCTGTCTTCGTTAACAAAAGGGCAGGAAACCCCTCCTCACTGCTAACCTCTGGGGCTTTGGCACTATCGTCGACTTTATCGAACAGAGGGATTGCCCGCGTGCAGTCTATTGTTAGCGTCCTTGGTGGTGGTGGAAATTCGAGGGTGAGCGCGCGCCGGGCGCAATGCCCGATTACATGGAGCCCGGCGCGCGCGTGAGCGACGGGTGGTCACCGGGGAGGGTCGGCTAAGGTGGCGTTGTGACACCCATCCCAAGCCTACCGAGGACCCGATGACCGATGAGAGAATGGCGCTGGCCGAGCTGCTGCAGAAGAGCGGCGATGGCGATTTTCTGCGAGCCGTGGCGGAGGCGGTACTGCAAATTCTGATGGAAGCCGATGTCGAAGGCGTGATCGGCGCCGGGCGGCACGAACGCTCCGCCGAGCGGCTCAATTACCGCAATGGCTATCGCGAGCGCAGCCTCGACACCCGGCTCGGCTCGCTTCAGCTGAGGATCCCCAAGCTACGCCAGGGCTCGTATTTCCCGCCCTTTCTGGAGCCGCGCAAGACCGCCGAGAAGGCGCTGGTCACGGTGATCCAGGAGGCTTGGATCGGCGGCGTCTCGACCCGGCGGGTCGACGAGCTGGTCCAGGCGATGGGGCTGTCCGGTATTTCGAAGAACCAGGTCTCCAAGCTGTGCAAGGACATTGATGAACGAGTCAACGCTTTCCTCGACCGGCCGATCGACGGCGAATGGCCGTATTTGTGGCTCGACGCCACCTACCTCAAAGTCCGCGACGGCGGCCGCATCGTCTCGGTCGCCGCGATAATCGCGGTGGCGGTCACGACCGAAGGCCGGCGCGAGATCATCGGCCTTGGCATCGGTCCTTCGGAGGCCGAGCCGTTCTGGTCGGCTTTCCTCAAGGGCCTGGTCAAACGCGGTCTCAAGGGCATCAAGCTGGTGATCTCCGACGCTCATGACGGCCTGCGCCACGCGATCACTCGCGTGCTCGGAGCGACCTGGCAAAGGTGCCGCGTTCATTGGATGCGCAATGCCTTGGCGCACGTACCCAAAGGCCAGCACACCATGGTCGCCGCCGCGATCCGCCAGGCCTTTCTGCAAGCCGATGCCGAGGCCGCGCATCAGACCTGGCGCCATGTTGCCGATCAGCTGCGGCCGCGCTGGCCCAAGCTCGCCGCGCTGATGGACGACAGCGAGCACGATGTGCTGGCCTACATCACCTTCCCGGCCCAGCATCGCACCAAGCTGCATTCGACAAATCCGTTGGAGCGGCTGAATAAGGAAGTGAAACGGCGCGCTGATGTCGTCGGCATCTTCCCCAATGAGGCCAGCATCACTCGGCTGATCGGCGCCGTCCTGCTCGAGCAGAACGATGAGTGGCTACTCCAGTGCCGTTACATGCAGATCGAGGGAATGGCTGAGCTGACGCTGCCGCTAATCGACGCCGATCCGGCCAAACTTCCACCACTGGCCGCCTGACCGATGGCCACCTCAAACTCCGCTCCGATTTACACCTCCTTGACGGACACGACCAGTCTATTTGGTAAATATGGCTCGTGTGCAATGTCACCACCTAGCAAAGTGTTCGCAGCGAGAAACAACTTGTTGGGATCGCTCCCCTTTTGCGGGCAAGTTAACCACCCGATTTTGCTGGGGGGGGGGCAATGGAACCGGATCTCGGCGAATCGCATCTGTTTGAGTAGTGCTTCCCGCTCAAGCGGGCCGTCATTGCCGTTCGTCGATCGACAAGCGGACGGCGCGGCATATTCAACTATTCAACTGCGCCTAGGGCGTGCGCCGAGAGTCGAGAGGTGCATGGCCAAGGCCCAGTTCGCTGTCCTCTTCGGCGAACGCTTCTCACGGGCCATGGCTTGAAGATGTCAACCAGCCCCGCTGTGCACGAAGTTCCTGATAGTCCCGGCTTCGCCGGCGTCAGAGCGTGGACTGGGTTCCTCCCGAGCTGGGAATTGGTGCGGAGGGACTGTGCGTCGCTCAGACACTGACCTTCATTAAGTTAATCCGTTGGCGCGCTCGGAAGACGACCCTTTCCCCGGCCTGAATATCTCCTGATACCGCCCACAAGCGCAAAGCCGCGTTGAGCGGATCGATACGTAAGGTGCTCCAGAATGTCAGTTCACCGAACTCGTGCTGCAGCGCATGACAGCTAGGTAAGCGTCAGCTGAGGACCACAACACCGGTCAGGCGGCGAGGCTGGCGGTTTGGTTGTTCCAGTTCCATGGGAGCAGTTCGCCGAGCCGGTTGATCGGGTGACCCTTGGCCGTGCGATCGATCACATCGGCGAGCCAAGTCTGCGGATCGAGGCCGTTGAGTTTGGCGCTTTCCAGCACGGTGTAGAGGATTGCGGCGCGCTCGCCGCCGGCATCGGATCCGAGGAACAAGAAATTCTTGCGGGTAATGGCGATGCCGCGCAGTGCCCGCTCGGCGACATTATTGTCGATGGCGAGCCGGCCATTACCGGCATAGCGGGTCAGCGCCTCCCAGCGGCTCAGCGCGTACTGGATCGCTTTAGCGAGCGCGTTCTTTGACGACAGCCGGCGGCGCTGCGCTGTCAGCCAGTCGCGCAAGGCATCGAGGATCGCCACGGCACGGTTCTGGCGCGCCGCTAGCCGGGTTTCGGCCGGCTGGCCGGTGATCTCGGCTTCGATCCGATAGAGCTCGCCGATCCGTTTCAGTGCTTCCTCGGCGATCGGCGACTTGGTCGATTTCGAACACATCGTAAAACTTGCGCCGCGCATGGGCCCAACACGCTGCGTGGATCAGCGGCGGCCCTCGGCCGACCTGGTCTTTGGCGGATGGCGGTCGCGTCAGGGCGGCGTAGCCGCTGAAGGCGTCGGCCTGGATCGCGCCGCGAAAGAGGGCCAGATGATCGCGCGGTCGCTCGCCGCGGCGGTCGGGGCTGAAACGATAATATGCTGCCGGTGCCCGCCCACCCTGCCAGGGTCGCTCGTCAACTACATAGGTCCACAGCCGTCCGGTCCTGGTCTTGCCGTTGCCGGGGGCCAGCACCGCGATCGGCGTGTCGTCGGTGTGGATGATCGGCGCTGCCATGACATGCGCGCCGATCAGCGCGGCCAACGGCGTCACCCACCAAGCAGCGTGCCCGACCCAGTCGGCCAGGGTGGCGCGCTCGATCGCGATGCCTTCGCGCGCCAGGATCGCCGATTGACGGTAGAGCGGCAGCCCGTCGAGGTATTTGCTGACCACGACATTGGCGACCAGGCCCGGTCCGGGCCGACCCTTCTCGATCGGCAGATCGGGCATCGGCGCCTGCAGGATGCGCTCGCAGCAGCGACAGCTGAGTTTGGGCCGAATATGGCGGATCACTTTGAGGCGGGCCGGGATCTTCTCCAAGACCTCGGTCACGTCCTCGCCGAGTTTGCTAAACCGGGTGCCGCCGCAGCCCGGGCACACCGACCCCGGATCGTGCACGATCTCCTCGCGCGGCAAATGATCGGGCAGCGGCCGTCGCACCGGCTGGCGACGTTCGCGGCGCGGCTGATCGGGGACGCGCTGTGCCGCCGGCGCTGTGCGCGCCGCTTCGCTCTCTTCCAAATCTTCGAGCATCAGCTCGAGTTGCGCGATCTGAGTATCGAGTTTTTCCGACGAGCGCCCGAACTGCATGCGCCGCAGCTGGGCAAGCTGAGCCTTGTACTGTTCGATCCGCAGCCGGGCGCCGGTCAGCTCGGCCCGCGCTTCCGCCAATTCCGCCTCGCGTTCGGCCAGCAGGAGGCGCAGCTCGGCGATCTCTTGAACGGGGTCAGCAGCGTCCGGCATCAACCATCAGTTTACTCCCGCTTGCATTGAGCAGTATCGACATCGTACCCGCCTGAGTCACTATGTCGCGCTGTTCAACTAGCCACTTCCGGGGTCCAGCTGCGGCGTGGCGCACGCCAATCGATGCCCTCCAGCAGCATCGACAATTGTGCTGCCGTCAGCACCACCGATCCGTCCTTCGCCTGCGGCCACAAAAACCGGCCGCGCTCCAGCCGCTTAGCAAACAGGCACAAACCTTGCCCGTCCCACCACAGCACCTTGATCAGATCGCCGCGGCGACCACGGAACACGAACAGCGCGCCGCCATGCGGGTCGAGGCGCAAGGTGGTCTGAACCCGCGCCGCCAGCCCGTCAAAGCCTTTCCTCATGTCGGTGACGCCGCACGCCAGATAGACGCGGACATTGCCCGGAATGCCGATCACGACAGCGCCGACAAGACCCGGCGCAATGCCACCTCGTCGACCGCGCCGGTCAGGCGCAGCTTCACCCCCGAGGCCAGCTCCACCTCGATGATCCCGTCCGCCGGCCGATCGGTTTCGGGCAGTATCGGCACCGGATCAACCGACGCAGCGGCCCGTGGAAGCTCCTCGACCGGCGGGGCCAATCTCACCGGCGCAAACCCGGTCAGCTCGCCGGTACGGAACTGCCGGCGCCAGGTGTAAAGCTGGCCGCTGCTGATCGCGTGCAGTCGGCAAACCAGCGAGGGCGAGGATCCTGGCGCCACGCTCTGCGCCAATATCCGAAGCTTCTCTTCGAGGCTCCAGCGTCGCCGGCGCTCCGGACCGGTGAGAACCTCGCCGCGGACCTCGCGAGCCCTCGTATGAGTACTCCCAAGGTCCTCCTTATCGACCAGCTCCGCGTCATCCATTGCACCGCTGCCCGCAAAAGAGCGGCAGCATCCAGCTCAACACGCCGAGTGCAAGACGACCCTCAGCTGACGCTTACACAGCTAGCGCAGAGGGATACGGAATAGCGATCCGACGGCTTCATACCCATGCTGCCGTCAGAACCCGACCGCACATGCGCGGCCACTGAGGGGGCCGCTCTACCGCAGGCGACGCAGGGAAGCTGTCTGACAAAGGCTAAGTGCTGTGCACGCCTCCGGAGGTCCGGCTTGGGCTTGCCGCGTGCCACGGTCCGGGGAATACGGGGTGCGGGCATGGGTTATCGCACAAATTTAACCAGACGCGGTAGTTGGGTTATGTGCGCAGCCACGAAATCAGCGCACTGATGGCCGTGACAACAGGCATCGTTGCCGTGTTGACACGCGCGAAAGCTCTTAAACGTCAAACGTCGATCGCGCACTTGGTCCTCCAGCTGCCACAGATCGAGTGGTGCGTCCTTTTCGATAGAAGAGGTCCAGCAATGCGGGCGTTTTGCCCTGAACATAGGACCGCTCGTCGGTGGCAAGGGCGCAGCCGGCTCATGGAGCTATCTCAAGGCTTGCGCGCAGCGCTGCTCTCAGTGCCAATCGCCCTTGTGGGACCGGGACCTCATGCGTGGCGCGGATCTTTTCCATGACGCGTTCGACAAAGTAGTTGAAGCTCTGGAGCTCGCGATCGAGGGCTTCGATAAACTTTTCATCGGGCTCAACCCGCATGACAATCTTTGGAAGCACGTCATGCCAGCATACGATGTCGACCCAGCTTCGCCGGGAAACGTAGAGCTGACCTTGCAACTGAGGTCGGAAGCGTTCACTGACCTCTCCCGAAATCCAGTATCCGATCTGAGTCTCGCGGTAGGGGGGCCTTGATTTCCAATAGACCTTCGTCGCCGACGAGCCGATCAGGACTGCATCCCACCGTGTGATTGTCATCGGTGATGAAGCCCACTCGCTGAACGGTTACGTCATGATCGAATTCATACCAATCGGCCGCCTCGGCCTCGACGATCAAGCCCCGCTCCATGGCGGGCGAATTATAAAACTCGATTCTCTGCTGCAGTATCCGCTCAGCGATCAGGACACAGGCGTATTCTCGCCACTGTTTGGACGGCTTGCCTTGGGGTGTAATGATCTTGTGGAAGCTGGAACTCGTTGGAATCCCGAGCTTGAGGCGATCATACGCTTCCGAGTATTGCGCGACGTCTTGATGAACGATGGGCATGACCGGCTTCTGTCTTAGATATTTGTTCTTCTAGAGTACTAATGGCCTTGCGATAGTCCCGGGCTGCAATCGTCGCTACGGCAGCCTCGAGAGAACCGGCTTCCTCGACGCTCTGGGCCTTCATGTATTTCAGAAACTTCACCCCGGCATTCGCTTTTTTTATCAGATCGAGAATTGTCTTAGTCTGAGCCTCATCTATTGTCCCTCCGGTTCCGTCGTCATCATCCTCGACAACCACGATGTTGAAGATGTTGCAGGCGACGTAGCGGCGGAGGAAAGAGTTTGTGCTCCCCACTGCCTGCACGTTCGACTTGCCACTCGTGGTGTCGGGCGGGGCCGGCATATAAGAATCTTCACAATGGCCGCCCGGCAGGTGCTTCAGCCGGCCCCGGATCAGAATGTCGCCCCCCTCCCGCGGCTCATCGGAAAAGGAGAGGTCCATATCCTCTTCCACCAAGAGCGGGCGCAGATGTTTGTCGATTTCCTCCAGCGGGGCGTATTTGAAGGCTTCATAGGTGCCCTTTTGGGGCCTTCCCTTCTCGATTTCGTGGAGAACGGACCTGTTCTTGACGATCTTGATGCCGGCGAGTTTTTTCAGGACCCGGCCCTTCGCCGCGTTGTAAGCAAGCTCAGCCTCTTTTGCCTTGAGGCGCTCATACATTGCCATCATGCGTTCGAGCTTTTCGACATCGGAGCGCGGATCGAGCGCTACCCTTTCAATCAAAGCCAAAACCGTGGACTGGCTGTCCGATGGCGGCGCGGACAGTGGCTGCTCAACCGGGCGGTCGCGCTGCCGGGTCTCTAGCGTGGGGCACACCTGCTTCTCCATCAGCAATCCTTCTTCTCCGGCTCGGACTTAGCGTCGCTCCGCGGTTTGAAGTTGCCGCAACGGTCGCTGTCCTCAGTATAGGGCCATACGGCCCTTCTAATTCGCTCGCGGCGGCAGCATCACGCACCTTCCGTAGTTTCCCAATGGATGCCCCCAGGCGACTGGCTCGGGGCGAATTCATCACTAATGTGGTATATATAGCCACAAATGTCTGCATTGTCAACGCAAACAGCACCCGATATCATCGTAAACGCGACCGTCGAAATCAGCGCGAATGAAGACAGAAGGCGAGTGGGCAGAAGACGTGAAGCGACTGCTCCGAGCCGAGATGGCTCGGAGCGGCGTCACGTATGAGGATCTGGCTGAACGGTTAGCTGCTATCGGCGTACGAGACACGGCGGTCAATTTGAGAAGCAAGGTGGCTCGTGGTCGGTTCTCTGCAGTGTTTCTGGTCCAGTGTCTCACCGCGATCGGGGCGCGAACGCTTCGCTTTAGCGAAGATGCTGACCGACAATAGCTTCCCGGTTAGCTAAAGGAAGCGCAAATGTCAAAAATCCGCCGGATCGTCGATTTCATTTGCCGCTCATCCCGCCTTGTGGGGCGGCTGTGCATGAAAAAGGGATTTCTGCAAGAAAATACCGGATCCTCTTCGTGAAAACCTTCGACCATGGGGAAGGCTCCACGCGCCGCCGCGGTTCGCTTCACCGAGGCGTCCGAATGGCTGGTGACCCCTGGATCGACAACCAAGGGGTCTTGCAAGAGCGGTCGAAGAGGCGATATCACGATATGAATTTAGGGAAGGCATACTATCGCTCAGCTGGTGGTTCGCAACCTCGACGACGACACAAAGGCGAAGCTCCAACAACGTGCGAGACGACACGGTTGGAGCACCGAAGAGGAAGTGCTCGAAATCCTGCGTAACGTCGTTCGAGACGGGCCGCAAAAAACCGAGTCTCTCGGCAAGCGCCTGCGCGCCTTGTTCGGCGATATCGGGCTCGAAGAGGACATCCCGGAATGGCGTGGTCAACCGGCAAAGCCGGCCATATTTTGATGATCCTCATTGATACCAATGTGCGGTTGGCCATGATGCGCGCCGTCGCGATGACAAAGCCGGGCGTCGCGCGCGCCTCGGGATTCCCGACCGGGGAGAGGATGCCCTCGCCGCCGCTCAGCACCAATTTCGCATCGGGATGACGGCGCGCGAGCTCCGTGGTGGCGAGCACTCGGGCGACCGAGCTGTTGAGCACAGTCTCCCCGTAGTACAGCGAAAGCCGCGGATCGACAGCGCCGCCGAGCACGACGATCCCGTCGATTCTGGGCGGCAATGCGGGGGGCCGCGGAATCCGCTGTTCGAGTAGGAGTAGCAAGGCAAAGCCGAGGCAGCCCGCGCCATCGCGGAGGCGTTCCGGCGGATCGAGACGCCGATGCTCGAGGGCCGGGCGATCGAGGCGCGGAATGCCGTTTGATCTCACCCTCGATCTCGCGCACGCGCGCGACCCTGTCGCCTTTTCCGAGGATCGGCTCGACTTCTGGCCTGATACCTGGCAGGCGCAGCTGCTCCGCTCGACTGCGCCCTGGATCATGCTCAATTCCTGCCGGCAGAGCGGCAAGTCTACGGCGACGGCGACGGTCGCGTTGCATTCAGCTATCTACAACCCCGGCCTGATCCTTCTCGTCAGCCCGAGCCTGCGCCAATCGAAAGAATTGTTCGCGACTACACCGGAGTTCGGCCGGCCGATCTATGACCTGTTCACCTATTCGGGCATCTCGCCGGTAAGGGTGATGATCACGGCCGGGACGGCCGAAACGCAGGAAGGCCAGATCTTCAGCGTTCCGAAGCTCGTGCTGGTCAGCCGGCTGCAGGCCTTGTTGCACGAGGGGCGGCTCAAGATCCAGAAGGAACTGCCCGAAGCCGATGCCCTGGTCCGTGAGCTTCAGGACTTTCGCGTCGAGTTCACCGCGGCGGGCAATCTCACCTTCAACGCGCGCCAAGGCATGCATGACGACCTGGTCCTCGCGCTGGCCATTGCGGCTTGGCGCGCCTATGGCCCGGTCGGTCGCGGGATGAACATGTTCGAGCTTATGCGCCGCGAGGCGGCGAAACTCGCCGGCGCCGACGAGCCGTCGAAGATGGTCGTCGGGGTTGACCTCGGCCAGGCGCACGATCCAACCGCTATCGCCGTGATCCGCCGGGTCCCGACCTGGCGGATCGAGGAACTACCCGATCCGCCGCCTCCGCCGCCGAGCCGGCCGGCGGTCGCGACTACCTGGGCGATCGGCAGCGTCGAATGGGCGCGCGAGCAAACCGTCGAGCGAGAGAAGTGATAAAACCGCATGGCCAACGGCGTGCGGCGGAAGCCATCCGCACCGTCCGGGCGCCCGATCAGGGGCGTCGGCGACGCTGACGAGAGCACCTTTCGGAGATGCACAATTTCTCTTCCCCTCGGGCATGCTGGGAAAATGGCTAGTATCGGCCTCACATACACCAAAGCGACGGCATGTCAACGGCGGAGCAAAATCGGGCCCGGGACGCTTGCCACAACTCTGTCCTGCATCCGGTCCGGGAACAGGCTTTCCGGAATGACGCAGCGATCGAATTGAGATAAGATTGGAATACATGGCAAAGCGGGCACTGATCACCGGCGTTACCGGGCAGGACGGCTCCTACCTTACCGAGATCCTGCTCACCAAGGGCTACGAAGTCCACGGCCTGATGAGGCGGGCCAGCCTCTTCAACACCGATCGCATCGACCATCTCTACCACGACCCCCATCTCGGCGGCCCCAGGCTGACCTTGCATTACGGCGACCTAACCGACGGTACCGGACTGCGGCGGGTTCTCGAAACAGTCGACCCCGACGAAGTCTATAACCTCGGCGCTCAAAGTCACGTCAAGGTCTCGTTCGACATCCCGGAATATACCGCCGACGTTGTCGCCATCGGGACCCTGCGGCTAATCGAGGCGGTCCGCGATCATGTCCTGCATGGCGGTCGCCCGGTGCGTTTTTATCAAGCGGGCTCGTCGGAAATGTTCGGCGCCGCCCCGCCACCGCAAAGCGAAAGGACCCCGTTTTACCCACGGAGTCCCTACGGCGTCAGCAAGGTGGCGGCGCATTGGTTTGCGGTCAACTACCGCGAAGCGTATGGCCTTTTCATCTGCAACGGTATTCTATTCAACCATGAGAGTCCTCGTCGCGGCGAGACTTTTGTTACGCGCAAGGTGACCCGGGCGGTGGGCCGAATTGCTCAGGGTCTACAGGACAAGCTCTATCTGGGAAACCTCGAAGCGCAGCGCGATTGGGGCTTTACCGGCGACTATGTCGAGGCCATGTGGCTGATGCTGCAGCAGGAGAAGCCCGACGACTACGTCATCGCCACCGGGGAGGCGCACAGCGTGCGCGATTTCGTCGAGCTCGCCTTCGCCGCGGCTGGCCTCGACTGGCGGCTTCACGTCGAGGTCGATCGCCGCTATTTCCGGCCGACCGAGGTCGATGCGCTGCGCGGCGATCCGACTAAGGCGCGGGCCGTACTCGGCTGGGAGCCGCGGGTTCCCTTCGCAGAGCTGGTCGAGATGATGGTCCGGCATGACATCGACCTTGCTCGGCGTGAACGGACCGTCAACCAGGCTGGGTTTGCCGACCCGGCCCGAGGCGCCGCCACTGCGGGGAGCGACTGAGAGCATGGCGCCGGCGACATCTTTCCCGCTCAGCGCACGGCGCATATTCGTCGCCGGCCATCGCGGCATGGTCGGCTCGGCGCTAATCCGCCGGCTGACCCAGGAGGAATGCCGGGTTCTGACGGTCGGCCGCGATGCGGTCGATCTGCGGGACCAGGCAGCAGTCGATCGCTGGTTCGATGAGCATCGGCCGGAGGCGGTGTTGCTCGCCGCGGCGCGGGTTGGCGGCATTCATGAGAACGATACCCATCCCGGCGATTTCCTCTACGACAACCTGGCGATTGCCACAAACGTGATCGAGGCGTCGCGGCGCACCGGCGTCGCCAAGCTGCTGTTTCTCGGCTCCTCCTGCATCTATCCGCGGCTCGCGCCGCAGCCGATGCCGGAAAGCTGCCTGCTGACCGGCCCGCTCGAGCCGACCAACCAATGGTATGCGATCGCCAAGATCGCCGGCCTCAAACTGTGCCAGGCTTATCGCCGGCAGTATGGCTGCGATTTCGTCTCGGTGATGCCGACGAACCTGTACGGCGCCAACGACAATTTCGACCTGCTCTCCAGCCACGTTTTGCCGGCTCTGCTCGCCAAGATCGATACCGCCGTCCGAGACGGTCGAGAGACGGTGGAGCTCTGGGGCAGCGGCCGCCCCCGCCGTGAGTTCCTGCATGTCGACGACCTGGCCGACGCGGTGGTCTTTCTGATGAAACATTGGTCGGAAGAGGAGCCGATCAACATCGGCACCGGCATCGATGTGACCATCGCGGAGCTCGCCCAGCTGATCGCCGACGTCGTCGGCTTCACGGGACGGTTTGTCTTCGACGCCTCAAAGCCGGATGGAACCCCACGCAAGCTTCTCGACGTCTCCAAGCTCGCTGCGCTCGGCTGGCGCCCGCGGATCGATCTTGAGGACGGGATACGGCAGACCTACGAGTGGTACCGAACCCTCCGTAACGTGCAAGCCGACTGAGAGAGAATAGCGAGCAAGCCTAAGTACGGACGTGGCTCCGCTGTTCTTTTTTATAACTGGCCACCCAAAGACGCGCGGTCCTCTCTTCCTTTATGGGCGTCCGCTGTTGGCGCGCCCGGAAGATCGACCCCTCCCCGGCCTCAAGAGCCCCGATACCGTCCAAGCGCAAAGCCACTTTGAGCAAAACGCGATGTAGGCGCAATGGCTTTGTTTCGCAAAAAAGATGTTTTTCAGCGCGCTCGCAGCTCCGAGTAGATCTAAGCAACGAAGGAGCGACCGTTCCAAGCGCCTCTCGTAGCGGGTGCCTGAGCCCTGTCACGTCCCGACACTGCGCTCTTGACGGCCGGCGGCGATCAATCCTTCGATATTGGCTTCCATGATGATCTACAGCACCGCCTCTGCCACGGCTCGCAGGAAATCGCCGTCGCCGCTCTTGTGCAGCACGTCAACGAACGCCATTCTGTCATCGGTCATCGGGGCCCCGGTCAGTTCGGGGGGAGCAAATTCGAGCTATTTCAGCAACTCGGTCATCTGAAACCCGCCTTGCGCAAGCCGTCGAGGATATGGCTCACAGCTGCTCGATCCCTATAGAGGCGGCGAAGGTTTCCCTCGACAAACGCTAAGTCCGGATTTAACAACTTCAGGTGTGCAACTGCTTCCTCGGCGTGGTCGAGGCGGCCAAGCTGACCCATCGCAGCAACAGCGTAGCGCAATCCGGCCGGCCAATGGCGATTTAGTCTCCAGGATCGCTGGCCGGTTTCGACTGCCCGCGCATATTGTTTGAATTGATAATGCCCGCCCGAAACCGCGGGTAGCCACATGAATAGCCGTGGATCCCTCGGACTGAGGCGAATTCCGCGCTCAGCGAGCACGATCGCTTTCTCAGGGTCGCCGTCGTAAAGATGCATCTGACCCAGAAGAACGTGCGCCGCGGCGTAGCTCGGGTTCAGAGCGATCGCTTCCTCGAAGGAAGCGAACGCTTGGTCTGGCTTGCTCGTCCACATGCAAACTAGACCGAGCGAGAAATGCGCGCCAGGACAGCGCGGGTCGAGGCTGACAGCGCGCTCCGCAAGCTCATGAGCCTCCGAGTAGCTGCTGTCGGGGTCGCTCGCCCATCCAAGATACGCCGAGTTGCAGACGCTGATTGCCAGATGCGCGGTGGCCTGAGGATATTCCGGGTCGGCTGCAAGCGCGCGGCCGAAAAATTTCTGGGCCTCAATATTGTCGTTTTTCGTATATCGGTAGAGATACCAGAGCCCGCGCTGATAGGATTCGTACGCGCCCTCGTTGTGCGGCTCTCTCCTCGCCACTCGCTCGCGTTCCGATTTCAACAGTTGCGGCTCTATGGCGCCTGCGATTGCGGCTGCAATGTCGTCCTGCAGTGCCAGCAGCTCAGAAATACGCCGATCGTACCTCTCCGCCCACAAATGGATGTCGGCCTCAGCATCGATTAGCTGGGCGCTGATGCGCACACGCCTTCCGGCTCTGCGCACGCTGCCCTCCAACACATAACGCACCCCAAGTTCGCGACCAATCTGCCGCGTGTCACGCGGCCTGGCCCTGTACGTGAACGCAGTGTTGCGGGAGATCACTGAGATGCTCGGAAGCCGCGATAGGCTCGTCGTCAAATCCTCGGTTATCAGATCGGCGAGATACTGCTGCCCGGGATCGCTGCTTAGATTACCGAAGGGCAGCACCACAATTGAAAGGTCCCGCCCTTGGGGCGTGCCAGGCGGGGACCTCGTTGTAGTCTGAGTTTGAGCGTCGGCCGGCAGCCGTATGACCGCTGGGACAAAAGAGTATCCGCGGCCGGGGAATGTTTGTATTCGGCTGGTTTTTGCGCCTCGGTCATCAATTATGCGGCGCAGCTTAGAAACCTGAACATTCAGATTGGCTTCTTCGACAATCCTATCGGCCCAGAGAGCCTCGATGATCTCCTCCTTGAGGACGACTTCTCCTTGCCTCGCGGCTAAGAGTCCGAGCAGCATGACCGCCCGGGAACCGAGCCTTACCGGCTCGGCGTCGCCCTCTTTGCGCAATCTGTATAAGATGCCGCCCCTCCGATCGAGCCGAAAGCCGTCGAATACGAGAGCGTCGCCCGAGATAGGTGCCATCAATCTCATACTCCTCGACTTTTTCCTTTCGCTTGCAGCATGGCGATCGTAACCATGTTGCATCAAAATCATGTCAATTTCGCGTGGTAGATAGAACCGGACCTCCGCCGTTACGCTTTCGCGAGCCTGCACCCTGCCGCCCGCGGACAGACAGCGTTAAGAAAAAATTTGGTTTAACGACATAGCGGAGCGGCGTGATCGCGGGAGATAGTCCGGGTGTGAGCGGCTCGATCCGCAAGCCGGAACCATAGCCCTTTTGGCTTAATCTGTCCGCGAGGAATGAAATGAGAGCCATTTCAACTTGGTGCCGTCGGAAAACCTGCCTGCGACGAGGAGATGACCGGCGCCAGCTCAGAGCTATCTGGGCTTCAATAGGTCATCGGAAAGGTTAGTGCTGCCGGGATGGGGGCGCGGACAGATTTAACCGATGCCCGCCTAGGCCTGCCGCGGTCAAAGACTGTACTAGCACGGTCTCCGCGCGGGGCAATGTTGAGATGCTCAGCACACCCGAATGGGATGGAAGTCTCCACCGGTGCGCTGTCCGAGCCCCCATCTCTCAAATAGTTTACGCCCTCAACCGCCGCACCCTGTTCCAGGCATTGGTTTGTCGCAATGTTCGCAAGAGGAGGGCTGGTTGTGCGCCAATCTACTGACATATCCTTCCTGATCACCGGAGCCGGCGAGCACGTTGCGACCGACCAAGCCCTTCTGGCCAAGGGAGCAAGTGCAAACGGCACCGGTGACCCGGTAAATCTGGCAGTAACTCAGAATGGGTTTGTGTTTATATCGCTAGCCCACAACGTTGCTATGTTTGAACTCTGCCCGTCAAAAGTACAGCCGCTAGCCGCATTGGAAACATTGCACGTACTGAAAGAAATGCGCGCGGAGTGCGTCCTAATGTCGCTCCCCGGCAACTCATGGCGGACGTCCAAGTACGAATTCTTCACTTCCGCAAAGTCAGCAATTGACAAGCTGTCTTCCTTAACCCACTCGGCAAGAAAACGGCAAGCCGAACGGGTTGCTGGCCTAAAGCCGGCCTTCAGCTGAACCCAGAGATAACCGACGGAAAAGGCCAGCCGTCTCGGGACCAAATCTGGTGGGTGAGACTGCTGATGATTGATTACAGCGCCTCTTGGCCGATTGAGAAAACTAATAAAATTTTAGAGTTACGCGAAAATCCTGGTGTTGAATTAACTTAATTACAACGATCCATCCTTTATCAATCGTGCCATGAGGTTTCAAGATCTATCAGCTCGCGCCTCAGGACCCGAACGTACCTATTTAATGATTTCTTAAATTGGCTCGATCGATCGTTTTATGCCCATAGCGAAGAATACCACTAGCCTGACGCCGCATGTCCGCCTGCTAGCAGCAGCTTTTCTCTGGGGGACGTCTGCATCGCAACTGACAGCGCTGGTGGTGGCGTGGCGCGCCTCCGGGGTCGACCCGCGCGCGATTTCGCTCATCCTTTCGTCTTCGACGGCGGCTGTCGTCGTGTCCTCGGTGGTCGCCGGCTGGCTCATGTCCAGGATGGCGATCGGGCGCATGCTGACGCTCGGAGCCTGTACGGCGCTGTGCGGGATCGTCGCCCTGCCCTTCGCCTCGCCGACGGCGGCGGCTCTGGCCAAGGCGTGCCAAGGCGGTGGTTTCGGCGTATTCCTGCCAGCCGCAGTGCTGTGCGCCAAGGCGCGCGCGGACGCTTACGGACAGGCGTCGCACGCGGGCATGGTGACAGCGGCGCTGCTCGCACCGATGGCCTTCGGTCCCACGCTCGGCGCCTGGGCGCTGGGCGCCGGTCAGTGGCCGTTCCTAGCATCCACTGCACTTCCCATGATGGCTGCCCTGCTGCTCGTGCGCCCCCTGCACGTTGCTGTGGAGGCCCAATCGTCCGCCGCCGCAGGGTACGCAACGCTGCTGCACGATCGACGGCTGTGGCTGCCCTGCGCCGCCACCATGCAGTCAGGGCTAGGCTACGGCTTCGCGGTCACCTTCCTACCTCTCATGCTGGCCAACTGGGCGGTTCCAGTGGCAGCATTCTTCGGGCCCTTCACAGTCGTGCTGCTGGTCACGCGGTCCTACGGACTGCACCGCTTGCGAGGACTGGCCGCGCCCACGCAGGTCGTGCTCGGGCTGAGCGCATGCACGCTGGCGTTCGGGCTACTGTTGCTGGGAGTGGTCGCGGCGGCTGCCTGCCTGCTGGCGCTCGGCTACGGCATCGTTTACCCCGCGGCAGCGGAATGGGCTTCGAGCCTGAACCCGGCAGACGGGCGCTCCAGGCCGGTTGCGCTCGTGACCGCGTCGTTCCATCTCGGCAGTATAATAGTGGCACAGGCGACTGGGTGGATGCTGCCGTTCGGCTGGCGCCACGTGTTGGGCGCGCTCATCCTCGTTTACCTCGTAGGAATATCGTCTCAGCTGGTAGCGACACGGGTCGCTGCTGGACGCGCACTGACCGCTGCTCGCCCTCGCCGCGGCCAGAATTACGCATTGCAGATGGGCACAACAACCTACAGGAGACCGAAGGCAACATGATGGACCTTATCAAAAGGGCCCGCGCGCGGGCCCTGGCCTACCGGGGCATCGGCTGTCGCGTCGAGGGCGGCGGCGAGATCCGCCGCGTCGAGGGCGGCGGCGAGATCCGCCGCGTCGAGGGCGGCGGCGAGATCCGCCGCGTCGAGGGCGGCGGCGAGATCCGCCGCGTCGAGGGCGGCGGTGAGATCCGGAGTTCTAGCGGCTTCCGCGGCCTCCTCCGATACCCACGCCGGGTAGGATCTGTGGAAGGCCGCGCTGCGATGCCACGAGACAAGGACCTGGTGTGCCCCGCTGCGCCACCCCATTGGTCGAGGGCCATGGCCTTCGCGGTCGTTGTTGGTACGCCCGAGCGGCCGGCTCTCGCTTACCTCGAGCAGCCGGTACCCGCCACACCGGAGCTGCTGGCGAAAGCCAGTCCCGCGACGCCGCGCGAGATCTTCCGGTTCTCGTCGTCCTGCCACAAGGACTCCTGCCCGCACTGGACCGGGGAGGGCAGCGGTCGCTGCACGTTGGCCGCGACAGTCCTCAGGGAGTTCGACCCGGTGGCCGAGGAGCTACCCCGCTGCAGCATCCGCAAGTCATGCCGCTGGTGGTTCCAGGAGGGGAAGGCTGCCTGCATCCGGTGCGTGCAGATCCCGACCGACCTCGGCGAGTTGCCCGACGACGAGGTGGCGTCCTTTTACCTCGCCGACCACCGATACTTCCAGCCCGAGAAGCTCCTGAACGGCGGCAGGGCGACGGACGGCTCGACTTAGCCCGCATTTGGAGATCGCAACAACGCTCCGATCTGGGCCCATTCGTCATCGGTGACGTCGCTTGCTTAGCGCAAACCATCACCCGCGATACTGCGGTTGAGGCTTGCATCCTCTCCAGCTTTAGCCACTGGAAGAAGCCGCTGTCCCAGCGCGAAGACCATGGTAGCCAGCGTCGATCGGGTAGAATCTCGGAGCGTTTAACTGACTCGGACATCGGCACGGATTACGGGAGTGGGTTCGCCCACATGACCAAAAGCACGGTGCCGAGATACAGCGCCACGCCGATCGTTGACCGGGTATTGATCGCCAGCCCGGCAAGAACGGACAGCGACACCAGTTCGCGGCTGTGAGGCAGCCCGCAGGACGATCAAGTTGAACACGGCAGCCATGGCCGCCGACCACAAGATTGGCTCGGGCGAGCTCCGCCGTCGCAACATCGGTGAAGGGCATTGCCACAAGTCGTAGCTGCGCCGGAAATATGACGAAATACGAATAGGTTTTTCCGTTCCGGGTGAACGCTTCGTAGTCAATAATACTACGATCGACGGTGAATTCGCCGTGCAGCAGATGCACCAGCATGTTATCGAAGACTCGATCAAACATCTCCGGCGCAAAAAGCTCGAAGGTGCCGTTGCTCAGCAGAAACAGGTAATAGACGGCGATAAAGACGAGCAGGCCGGCAAATACCGTCCGACGAGACAGCAGTGCACCGACTACCTCCCCGTTATTGACCCGGGCAGCGTGGAAATCAAATCTCACCATGCTCCTTTCACCCTATACGGGGTTGACTGACAAACCGGGTATCTACCGACATTCTCCAATTCCTGGTGGTATCGAGTCAAAGTCGTCCCTTCGGGCGTCCTGGGCAACGGGAAATCTCACGCTGATCTTTCCCCAAATAGTGTGACCTATGAGGACCGAGACGCGCGTATCTCCATCTTGGCCAGGGCAGTGCCCAAAGGCCGGATACGCTGATGCAGACGGGTTAGAACAGATTAATTAAACCAACTTGCGGCCGGGGCGGGCCGTATGTTCCAGATGGCCGAGGTCGCGGCATAGCGACTGATCCTCCCCCAGTCTAGGCTTCCGGGCCGAGGGAGGGTGTCTGATGAGCGCGATGCGCCGGGCGTTTCCGGAAAACGAGAGGGGGCGACCGGGTGGTTAGCAGCGGTCTGCCGATCAGTAAAGTGGCCGCGGAGCTGGGGCTGGACGAGACGGTGCTGAGGCACTGGGTCGCCCGGCTCGGGGGTCGCCCTCTAACCGTTAAGCGGCTTTATTTCCGTGGCGACGCGGGCTTCGCCGATCCCGAGATGGTGCCCCGGTAGCGGGCGGACCACCGGCTCCAACACCGCGCGCCAGCCGTAGATCCAGCGCGGCTCAAATCAATGCTCGTGCCCTACCGGTCAGACAAGATCACATGCTGGCCGGTGAGCGCCCGCGTCGGCAACATCAAGAACCATTCAGAATCCAAATTCGGCCTGCTGGTTGGCGCGCAGCAGGGCGACATTGGCGGCGCCGAGCGCCGTAGCGAAGCTGGTATCGGCGCGATCGCCGAACATCAGCACCTCGCTGATCTGGCAGGTGCACGAATCTGCGCCTGTTGAGGTGGCGCCGATGCCCATCCCAACGGCGCTGAACCCCAAGGTCGTCGTCGTCGGAGTGCTGGCGTTACCGTCGGAGTAGAGCACGATCGAGGGTGTCATGGCCCCGTCCAGGGTCATGCTGTGGACGATGTTGTACACGCAGCCGCTCGATAGGGTCGGGCCGCCGCCGCCATTGTGCATCGCGCCGTAGCAAGTATTGGCGGTGTTGGCGAAGCCCAAGAAGGTTTCAGGACCCGTGCCGGTGGCCGAGGTAATGATCCCGCTGGTCGAGGTGAACGAACCGGTACGCCGGGCCACCGCCGAGAGCGTGTAACCATTGATGCCGGTGTACAGGCTGATCGCCCCGCCGCCGGTGAAGTAGTGAGTCGAGCTGGTGACGATGCAGACCGTGATCTTGGTAGTCCCGCAACCGGAGAAAGCTATCGTCGGTCGCGCCGAGGTCGAAACCGCGGTGAAGTCGAGCGCCGAGTTGCCGCCGGCGACCGTGACGTTTTGGTTGAGCGCGCTGTTGTACCACTTCTGCACGGTGCAGTTGTTGAGGCCGCTGACAGGTCCGCAGAAAGCGGACAAGGTCGTCGTATCGATATCGTTTCCGCTCAGCCCTATGTCCTCGCACGGCGAATTGGCACCCTGCCCCTGACAGGCATTGAGCAATGGTCCCATGTAACCGGCATAGGGTTTGCGCAGAGTGTAGGCGGCGGCCAGGTACTGCATCTGACCAATATGCCCGCTGGTCACATTCGGCGTGGTCCCGTACTCTCCGAACAGATCGCCCGGCCCCTGATAACCTAGCGTCAGTGTCGCTTGGAATGCCGCTTCGTTGGCGTAAAGGGCTGCCGCTTGGTTGGAATTCAAGTTCGAGGTGTAAAATGCCTCGGATCTATTTATGGCAGGTCCATTGAATTTGTGGTCACCGGTAGCCCCCCACGTCATCCGGCCTTGCGTGACGAGCGGATGGACAACCATACCATTGGTCACAATCTGCGCGTTGTTCGCCCAGGCATTATTGGGGCCCGTCCCTCCGGCGGTAGCGAGTACTTGGATCAGATCGCCGTTCGAGGTCGAAGTGAAAGGCGCCTGTGGTCCCTCGCCTTCAGTGTCAAAAGCCCCGCAAAACCCTGAAACCACGCAAGAACCGAAGTTAACCCCGAACCCAACGTAGGCCGAGAACATCGATCCCAAAGGGGCGGGAGCTGGGGTATTCTCATTGAGCCCAGCCTGTCCGCCGACCGCACTCCAATAAAGATTGCTGCCCGAATAGAACAGGGATTGAGCGCCACCTGTGAGGGCGGTGCACCCCGTTGTGTCCAGGTAGAAGTTCGTACCGGTGCCTTGCCAGCCCTTCTGGAACTGCGGCAGGTCGCTGTGGTCCGGCCAGGTCAGGTAGGTCGGCATGGCCGAGGGCGTTGCGTTGGTGATGTCGCAACCGCCCGTCGTGCCGTGAACTGCCTCGTAGGCTTGGTCGTAGACCGTCGACAGAAGGCAGTTCCGCGATATCACGCCTGAAACCGCTGCGTTGCAGAAGGCTTGGACCGCCGCCGTGTCCGTTTGCCCGTTGCTGGTGAAGCCGATACTCTGCGTCGTCCCATCAACCGAGCGGTAGACGGCTATCCCCGTGGTCGCACCCGCGACCATCTGCCTCTCGGTAGAATAGGCATAGGTGCAGGTCGGGTTCGACCCCCCGCAGAGGGGAGCAGACTCTGTACCTGACGCCGTGGTCGAGGTGCTCGGCGAGGAAGTCGATGAGGTAGTAGCAACGGTGATCGAATTGGTCGCGCACGGAGGGCATGGGTATGGGATAGTAGCAGATGCTCCAGTTGTGACAAAGAAAGCTACGGCGATAGATAAATAACCATAGCGCAGCATGCTCGGCATCCTCTATAGGGGACGACCCTTACCCCAGATCGTTGGCCGTTGCGGACACCTTTGGATGTAAAGTATTAAAGAACATTTTACAAAAATCGTGGTTCAACCAGGAGGCGCTGGTCGGCGTGAAGTGGAGATGATAGTGCGGGTGGCGGGTCAGCCACGCCGTAACCGGTGACGCCTTGTGGGAGGCGTCGCTGTCGAGCACGAGATGGACGTCGAGTTCGGCCGGCACGGCTTGCTCGCCGGCGGCCATGAATTTGCGGAAGTCGACGGCGCGGTGGCGCTGGTAGCAGCGGCCGATGACGTGACCGGTGGCGATGTTCAAGGCAGCGAACAACGAGATCGTGCGTAAGCGGAGCCGGCTCCCCACGTTGCGCCGGGTGGCGGCGATGGGGTGAACCTGCCTGGTCTGATCGAGGCAGGGGGATGGTGTGCCAAGTAATTTGCCAATTGATGGGCACAGTTTCCGTCGCGTGGAAGTCCTGACAGGGACACCGCGACGGCGCCGTTGGAGCGTGGCGGAGAAGGTAGCGATTGTCGCGCAGAGCCAGGCGCCCGGTGCGCAGGCGAGCGAGATCGCGCTACGCTACGGGCTGCATCGCAACCAACTCTACGGCTGGCGGCGGGAGTTCGGATCGGGCGCGGTTGCCCATGCGATGGCCGAGGCCGGCATGCAAGGACCCGACTTCGTTCCGGTGGTGGCGGATGCCGGTTCTGGCGCGGTGGCGATCGAGATCGAGATCGGCAGCGCGATCGTGCGTGTCCGGGCGGGGGTCGATCTGGCCTTACTCGGCAAGGTGCTGCGGCTGTTGAAGGCGATAAAATGATCCCCGCCCTGTCCGGTACACCGCCGGCGGGGGTGCGCGTGCTGATCGCGACGCGCCCGGTCGACTTCCGTCGCGGCGCCGATGGCCTGGCGGCGACGGTGCAATCGGTGCTGCGGCAGGACCCGTTCAGCGGGACGATCTTCGTGTTCCGCTCGAAGCGGGCGGACCGGGTGAAGATGCTGGTCTATGACGGGACCGGCCTGGTGCTGATCTGGAAGAGGCTGGAGGGCGCCAAGTTCAAATGGCCGGCGATCAGCGACGGGGTGATGCGGCTGTCGGCGGCGCAATTGGCGGCGTTGTTCGAGGGGCTCGATTGGCGACGGGTGTACGCCCCAAGGATCAGACGGCCGCAGGTGGCCGGTTGAGCGCCCGCCACTGTCTTGATCAGAGGCCTGCGTCACGTTGACTCACCTTGAGGTTGAGGATCGCATAGCGCTGGCGACATGAGATAATTCCGGCCGTGACGACGCCCGACACCCTTCCCGACGATCTTACTGCGCTGCGCGCCCTGGTGCTGACGGCCTGGGCGGAGCGCGACGCCGAGCGGGCCGAGAAGGGGCGACTGATCGAAGAACGCGATCAGCTCGCCGGCCAGAACGACCGGCTGCGCCACCTGCTTCGCCAATTGCAGCGGATGCAGTTCGGCCAGCGCTCGGAAAAGCTCGATCCTGACCAGTTCAATCTGGGCTTGGAAGACCTCGAACAGGCGATCGCTGCCGGCGAAGCCGAACAGGAGAAGGCCGATCCGGCGCTGCGCCAAGCCCGTTCGGAGAAGCGGCGCGCCGGCCGCGGGGCGCTGCCGGAGCACCTGCCGCGGGTCGAAATCGTCATCGAACCGGAAGACACCGCCTGCCCGTGCTGCGGCGGCATGATGCATGTGATCGGCGAAGATCGCTCGCAGCGGCTCGACGTCATCCCCGCGCAATACCAGGTGATCGTCACCCGCCGGCCGAAATACGCCTGCCGCGCCTGCCAGGAAGCGGTGGTGCAGGCGCCGGCGCCGGCGCGGCTGATCGAAGGTGGCCTGCCGACCGAGCGGCTGGTCGCCCATGTCGTCGTGGCCAAGTACGCCGATCACTGCCCGCTCTATCGCCAGGCCCAGATCCTGGCTCGGCAAGGCATCGCGATCGATCGGGCGACACTGGCATTCTGGGCCGGCTACGCAGCAGCCGAGATCAAACCCGTGTGGCGGCTGATGCGCGCGGAACTGCTGTCCTCGACCAAGCTGTTCGTCGATGAGACGACGGCGCCGGTGCTCGACCCCGGACGGGGGCGCACCAAGAGGGGATACTTCTGGGTGCTCGCCCGCGACGACCGACCGTGGCAAGGCGGGGCGCCGCCGGCGGTGGTGTACAGCTATGCGCCGGGGCGCGGCGGCGATCACGCCGCGGCATTGCTGCAGGGCTATACCGGTGTGCTGCAAACCGACGGCTATGCCGCCTACCTCAATCTTGCTGATCCCAAGCGCGCCGGCGGGCCGGCCACGCTCGCGTTCTGTTGGGCACATTGGCGCCGGCAGTGGTTCGACCTTGCCAAATCGCCACCGGCGCCGATCGCCACCGAGGCCCTGAAGCGGATCGCCGAACTCTACCAGATCGAAGCCGAGATCCGCGGCAACAGCGCCGACGAGCGCCGGGCGGTGCGACAGCGGAAGACCAAGCCGCTCGCCGATGCGCTGAAGACCTGGCTCGAGAAGACGCTGGCCCAGGTTGCCGGCGGCTCATCGGTGGCCAACGCGATCCGCTATGCGCTCAACCGCTGGGACGGGCTGCTGCGGTTCCTCGATGACGGCCGCATCGAGATCGACTCCAACACCGTCGAGCGCGCAATGCGCCCGATTGCTCTGAACCGAAAAAACGCGTTATTCGCCGGCAGCGACCAAGGCGCGGAAAACTGGGCGATGCTGGCCTCGCTGATTGAGACCTGCAAGCTGCACAGCGTCAATCCGCAAGCCTATCTGACCGATGTCCTGACCAAGCTCGTCAACAACTGGCCCAATAGCCGGCTCGCCGAACTCACGCCTTGGGGCTGGGCTGCCGCACACTGATCCCGGCGGCGGCGGTCAACAAAACCGGCGCGTCAAGGGGTTCAGCTAGTGGCCACGGCTTATCGCTTACGATCGTGCCGTGACGCATAGTCGGGCGCGGCACCGAGCCGATCAGATTCTCTAGAGACTACGCCACTATGCTGCAGAGCAGGGTAGCGCGGAACAGGCCGACGGGGCGCCGACACTGATCCTGCCAACAAAGTGTCCGAATGTGGCCCGATCAAGGCGATCGCCACCAAAGGTTGGCTAAATTGGCCCTCCGGCGTCTCTTACTCTCCGTTTACGGGTATTTCTTCGCGCCGTTGTCCGAGGCAGGATCAGCTACAAGGTCGCCTGTTCCCAATTGATGAAGCCGCGCGGCGAATTGCCAGTTGCAGTCAGAGCTCTGGGGTTGCGATGAGATCGGGCCAATGTCGTCGATCGCCCTTGGCGAAGACAACGCGGATTTGGATCAATCCTGGAGCTGAGGGCCCATCCCACCGCGTCTGCCATGCGGCCGGTTGATCCGGAGTGGTCGTGCCCCAAAAAGCGATCTCCAGACGGGCGACGCCGGAGATCAGCTCGGTGACGGTCGGCTGCGGCGGCGGCCCAAACGAAATTTCATGCAGATGGGGCGTCCAGCGCAATACCAAGCGTCCATCGCGCAGCTCTATCGAGATGTCGGCGCGCCTCGTCGTGCCAAGCCCGGTCGGCAGGTCTCCGACAAAAGATAGTTGGTTCGCGTCGCCTTTGATCTGGCCCCCGGCAGCCGCGCCCGGACCAAAACCGCCCGGTGTCGCCGCGGCAGCGCCGGTCAATAGGGTACGCAAAACGCGAGCCGAGGCATCGAGATCGGCGGTTTCGCCGACCCGCACCTGCTGCGCGTGCCACAATGCCATTCCGGCGCGCACACCTTGGGTAAGCCCGACCACCAGAAAGCCGAGCACCACCACGACAACCAGTATTTCCAGCAGGGTGAACCCGCTCTGCCGGCCAGGAGCGCGATCCATCAGCACGGCGGCGTCACCCGCTGCCGCCGGTAGTGTCGATGCGCAACGTCCGCAGCACGACCGCGCGCTGGTGAGCGTGCGTCTGCCACGAGATTGCGACCTCGACGTCGAACAGGGACGTCGTCTGCGGGGTAACCCCGTCCGTTGCCACACCTAGCCGCTGCGCAGGAATTTGGGCTTCAGCCGGTCGACGAACAGCGCAGTATCGGGATAATTTGCCGGCCTGACGATCGGCGCCGCGACGAGTTGCGCCAGGCCCCGTCACACTCACTAATTCCGGCCGCACTCTCAAAACCGATTGGGTAACCCCGATAGCCTCCGCCGCGTGCCGTTCCTCGTCACGTGGCGCGCGCTGACGCTTCAGCGGGCTTTGCTCAACCGGAATCCGGTGTAATCTCGCCGCCAGATTTCCAACGCTGCCCGGGCGTGCGGCAGCGACCGGGACAGCGTCACCCGATAGCGCACGCTTGTCCGGAACATCGAGACCGACGGGGGTGATACGATCCGCCATGACCCGTCTCAGACTACTAGGTTCATCAGCGCAGGCGATTTCGACGGTATCGCGGACGAGACCCAAAATCGGCGGCTCCATTACCGCGTGCCTGCTCTGACAGGATTTCATACTTAGTAATGCGTTGTCGAAGATAGCGTTTAACTGCCACCGTTGTGGCTTCTGCTTCAAGCTTCCGCGCTCTCTCGATAATTGAGGTAAAGAATTCGGGCGACTGCTGACTAAGGGTCAGTTCGGATTCGTCGTCGAGGTTAGCCCGATCGCATTGCAGCTTTGTCCTGTGCCGCTCGGAGTATAAAGGATCTCTGGAGTTGTCATGAGAGGATCCCTCGCCTTCCATCTCTCCGGCGATCGTCGCGAAGGTCAGCGAGATGGGACCAAACTTCGAAGGTGCGGGAGCGGTGGCGTTTGCCTGGCTCACTTGGTCGCGTGCAACGGCATGCGCCCGCAACGCGAGCCGGTCAGCCAGACTAATATAGCCTTGAGTTGGCAGCAGACAGGCAGTTGGACAACGGGTAATTCCCTTGGTACGGGCAAATATGGCAATCGCCATGTCGTAGTCTCTCTCAAGGTCTTCCTCTGCGGACTGATCTCTAAGTGCTACGGGCGCTATCGGTTTTGAATTTGTCATCTGGATACGCCTGCAAACAACGGTACGATACCTACGTCACGTCGCGGATGACGCATTTTAGATGGAAATTTGTTACTTACTGTTACATAATATAAAAGCCTGACACTGCAGGGTCAAGAAAAAAAATCGTCAATTCAATGTCAAAGTCGCCAAAATCCTCAATGTCTCGGCTGAAGGACCAGATGGAAGCATGAGCTCATAGCACGAAAAATCTTGTCGTGCTGGCCTCAGTTTTGCTTAGTCAAAATTAGCTGGGTCGCACGGCAAATACGGGCTGTCAAGCACCAGCTAACGATCGCTCTCTAACCCCAGTGCAAACACCGTCATTTGCATCAATGCTTACCAGCCCAACCCGCCGCTGCGGCGCAAGGCGGCCGGCACTGGACGGTTACGCAAGAAAGACCTGCTCGCCGACTCCGATACCGGCGGTGACCGTGCCGTAGATGTACTTGTTGATCGAGAGCACCAAGCGCGGCGGCCTCGACCATAGCACTACCTCACGGACGTCCTCGCCCACGTCGCGAATGGATCCGGCGTCAGCAAATCGCCGAGCTGTCGCCAAGCATTGGCGGCCTGCCGACCTCAATCGCGTCACCGCATAATCCGGCGTATCCCGCGAGAGCGCTTGCACCGGTGTTAGAGACGGTACGTTTCAATGGGTTGAGGTCATCACCGAGCGTGAGCGGCGTTGGTGTTCGAGGGCTAAGCAAAAGGAGCGTCGCCGCGAATTCGGCGTCAGGGACACTTGTCATGGTGGTGGCTCTGTGAGCTGGGGATTGCCCGGGTCAGATCTATTACTGGCGTCGGCAGATCGCTTTCGGCATCGGTTTCGCAGGTGCTGACTGCCCCGGTTTGGGACGGGGGTGAAGTTCTGCGGCGCCTGCGATCGAGATCGATCTTGCCGGTAACGCGAGTGTGCGGACCTCCCGGGCGAATGTGATGCGGGGTGACCGATACCGGGATCGGGAAACTCAATACTTCCTCTATCCGCCGCTCCAAATCTGCGGCCTTAAAGGGCTTTGTAAGCAGGGGAATCATACCGGCCCGGCTAATACGAAGGATCTCGGCGTGGCCGGTCATCAGCAAGGCCTTAAGCTCGGGGCAACAGGTCTGGGCACGATCGATGACAGCTAAACCGTTCATTTCCGGCATAGCATAATCCACTAGCAGAAGATCTATGGGCAGCTTCCTTTGAATAATCTCTAAGGCGGACAATGCACCGTTTGCTTCCAAGATCGTAAAGCCACTTTCGCGTAACATGTCTACGACGAATGTTCGGACGTCGTCATCATCGTCGCAAACAAGAATTGTTGCCCGGCGCGATTCCCTGATCGACGTGCCCGCTTCCACGCTGTCGGTTTCGGCGGCTCCGCTCTCTGCACGCGGCAACCACAAGTCCACCCTGGTGCCTTTCCCGACTGCGCTGGTGATCAGAACCGATCCGCCCGACTGCGCCGCAAAGCCGTGCACCATCGATAGTCCCAAGCCGGAACCGCGCCCTGCCTCTTTCGTCGTAAAGAAGGGCTCGCAGGAGCGAGCTAGCGTCTCTTCGTCCATGCCAGCACCGGTATCCGTCACCGACACAACCACGTATTTGCCCGATGCTAGTTCTCCTAGTAAGCCTTCGGTTTCCACCAATCGATTCTGAGCGTCGATCCGGAGTGAACCGCCTTCCGGCATCGCATCCTGTGCGTTCAAGGCTAGGTTCAGGATCGCCAGTTCGAGCTGGTTCGGATCTACCCATGCCGGTGCTAAATCCGTTTCCGCTTTCAACATCAGTCGAATATTGGGACCAATAGTCCGTTCAATCATTGTCCTGACGCCATCGACGACTGCTGAAACGTTAACCGACCTGGCGTCCAGGTGCTGACTCCGTGAGAACGCGAGCAACTGCCGGGTCAGCGTAGCGCCTCGCTCAGCAGCGTGTCGGGCCCCCTTCAGTAGCGCAGTCATTCGGGGATCGTCGACGGCACGCCTGCAAGCGAGATCAAGGTGCCCAATCACGCCGGTGAGCAAATTGTTGAAGTCATGAGCGATCCCCCCCGTTAATTGACCGATAGCTTCCATCTTTTGTGCTTGGTGTAACTGAGCTTCGGCAGCCTTGCGCTGGGTAATCTCGGTCTGGATGAGCATATTTGTCGCACTCAATTCCTTGCTTCGTACGGTTAGGTCGAAGTTCAGCCGTAGGAGATTTTTGAAGGCGCGATTGGAGTTAAAGGCTGCGAGAGTTATAGCCGCAGCGAAGACCAGTATCATGTCCCCCATCACCACATTTACCGACAAATTGGAAAGGACGAAGCGTCCGGCAAGAGGCAGAACGGCGGGAATGACATAGGCCAAGAATGCGGGTAGATAATAGGAGAATGAAACAAGCGGGGCGGTACACATCCCACCTATAACAAATGCTAGAAATGTTTGATCAACAAGATTTTCAGATAGTAACAATACGCTTCCACCACCCCAGAGAATCCCGGATAACGCCGACCCTATTGTGGCGCAAATTGCCCATTTCGCTGTGGAGTTGGATATCTTCCCCGTCCGAAAAAAATGCCATCCGACCGCGCGAATTCCCACTAAAATTATAATCAAGACGAGAAAGCCAAACCATCGGTGGGAATCCAATTTGGGTAAGAGTACTATCGATACTAAACTAGCATTGACAACATCTAACGATAATACCATCGGAATTTGCTGATATAACGCCTGAATTTGCGCCCTATAAATATCGGTCTGAGCCTTACTTTTGCCATTATCTCGGCTAGGCGCCGGCAGATTTTGTGCCACTGCGACATCACTATTCACTAGAGCCTCCACTGAATCCTGTCGATAACGATCTCGGATTGTGGCCAATTGCAATTGTCACGAACTCGGTGAGGTCAGAATATTTGCTTCAGCAGGAGAGGGCGCCGACCTCCTGGTTTTAGTTTTCGCCGTTGAAGACGGCGAAGAGGATGCGTCGATCGAGGTTCGGCCGGAAAAGACGCGCATGGGACGGGCTCGGCGGCTGACTTCGCGTAAGCAGCGTTCGATGCCGTTGCTGGTGCGGACGGTCTTGCCCTCGCCGAAAAATTGATAGCGCCAGCAAGTCAAGAGTTCGTCTAGATCCACAGGCAGGCGAGAGACCGCATTGGGAAAGTAATGCTGCCAACTGGCGAGGCGGCGGGCGGCCGTACCCAGCCTCGGCAGGGTCGAAGCGTTCATCACGGCGTAGAGGTCGGCTGTGACGGCGGGCTGGTCGACCCGGCGCAGTCTGTGTCGAGAACGTTGCCAATCTTGTAGGCCCAGCAACGATTCACTCACCTTGCGCACCGACGGCCCCGAGGACAAAGCACGACAGGATCATGCCGTCGACCTGATCGGGTAGTACCCATAATCGCGCAGCACGGAGATCGGCGCGATGCGGCGGGTGCGCCGCACCGCCAACTCCATATCGCCGAGCTCGGTCAGCAGATGCCGCTGGTCGGAACCGCTGTGGCAATTGGCCCATGCCAGAGACGCCCTGCGGCCGAGATGCTGGTCGATCGCCTCGCCCGTCTGCCTCTGCGGGACGCCGGCAGCCGCGTCGCATTCGATCGGCCGATATCCCTCGCCGCACTCCAGCTCTTGTTTGTGCATGCCCTTCACCAACTAAATGCTCTCACGTTAAACTTCGGATCGTCACTGCCTGTCGAAGTGGGGGGTGCTCTTGCTTGGGGACTTGCGCACTTCGCCCTCACAGCGCTGACAAAAATTTCCGTACATCACCCAACCGGCAGGCACTTAACCACCTCGCCCGTCATGATGTTGTCTAGCAACCGTCAGAAAGGCGGCCTCTAGTATGATTTCTCCCGTTGAGCGAAAGCAGTGCACCCGAGTGACGGTGCGCGTAGGCCGCATTGGCTTGTTCCGCTTGGCTTAGGCTTGACGTATTGCGGCGGAAGCAGCCGGACTTCTTGGCCGAGCCGTGAAACCTGCTGGGCTTCACCGTTATTGCAGATGGACCCGGGATGCCCTTTTATCGTGAAGCACAAGACGCAGAGCAAGCGCCTGACGCGTAGCCTGAAGCGGTGCGCCAACAGGCCTGGCGGCTGATGCAATGGGCAGAGCTATTCGACTGCGAACCTGGAGTTGACCCCATCAAACCGGACACGCGACGGGTTGGGACAGGATGTACTCCCGAGGTGAGCGATAGCCCAGCCGGGAGTGGGGATGCACGGTGTTGTAGTCCTCCATCCAGTGGTCGATCAGGGCAAGAGCGGCGGCGGCATCCGGGATCGGGCTGATCCGGACATAGTCGCGCTTGAAGGTCTTCACGAAAGCCTCGGCCATGCCATTGCTCTCCGGGCTTTCAACCGGGGTGAAGCACGGGGCGAGGTTCAGCGCCAAGGCAACCTCGACGGTCCTGTGAGCGGCGAAGATCGAGCCGTTGTCGGACAGCCACTGCACCGGATGCGGGGCGCGGAGCGTGCCGAAGCGTTGCTCGACGCAGCGCACCATCATGTCGCGGATCATCTCGCCGGAGATGCCGGCAGTCGTAGCGACCCAGGAGATGACTTCGCGGTCGTGGCAGTCGAGGGCAAACGCGACGCGCACGATCTCGCCGTTCCAGCAGGCGAATTCCAGCGTGTCCGAGCACCAGCGGCAATTCGACCGGATGGTCGCGACCTGGCCGTCATGCTCGCGCGCCCGCCGGCGGCCGATGTAGCGTTCGAGCAGCAGGCCGTGTTTCTTCATCAGCCGGTAGACGCGCTTGGCGTTGACCGGGGCCAAACCGTCGGCTCGCCGCTCGCGCTTTAATAGCGCGGCGATCCGACGGTACCCATAGGTCGGTCGCTCGTCGACAAAGCGGTGGATCGCGCCGGCCAACTCGACATCACCGGGTCGCTCCTGTAGGCCACGCCGTGGCCTTCTGCCGTCTCGGCGCTCGACGATGTTCGAGCGGGCGACGCCGAGCGTGGTGCTGACCGTCTTCACCGGATATTTCCCGGCAGCGGCGAGGGCGACAGCAAGATCGGTTTTTTTGCCCGAGCCAGGTCGAGCGCCTCCTTGAGGATCTCGACCTCCATCGTCTTGCGGCCGAGCAAGCGTTCCAGCTCGCGCACCCGCTCCTCGAGACGGCGGACCTCGGAGGCGGCAATGACTTCATCGTCAGCGCGTACCGCTTCCTTGCCGCCTTCGTTCATCAGTTGCCTCCAGCGGAACACCAGGCTGGGCGAGAGCCCGTGGCGACGGGCAACATAGCTGACCGACATGCCGGGCTGCATCGTCTCGGCAACCACGGCGAGCTTGAGCTCGGTCGGAAACCGCCGCCGGCGGGCGACGCCGGTGATCACTTCAACCTTCGAGAACGTGTCAGGCATAGGCGTATGCCTAGGCTTATCCCTAGGCCCTCCGGCTAGCGCCGGTGTCCGGTCGAAACGGGGTGCACTTCAGAACCCCCTGGCCGCGACTTGACATCGGGAAGCCGATGAAAGCGCGTCCTGATGCGCTTATAAGGTTGGCGATAAACCATCGCGTTTAACTTTCTATTACGATTATAGCTGTAGCCTCCGATCGTAATGCATGGCCTGAGGAAAGGCCTTGTGGGGTGCGAACGAGGTGATACGGAATTGGACCCATTTCGGTACTGTTGCCAACGAAAGTGATACGAAATTCAAACATCAATTGGCCGCCCGAGCCTACTGGTCATTCCTGGCCATATTCGTGTTTCTTCAGTTTGCCGATGTTGTCACGACCAATTATGCGTTAGCTACTCCCGGTAATTGGGAAGCCAATCCCATCATGCAGTTATCGCAAGCTCGACTTGGAGTGGCCTGGTGGGTGCCAAAAGCTGCAGTCGTTGGCTTTGCGGCTATTATGCTTCCGCGATTAAGACAACGATGGCCAATGGCCTTTGCTATCTCGTATTATGTAGTGCTCATAATCGGAAATCTCGTTTGTCTCTGTGAGCATATGGTAAGTGACACGAACTTTTGAGATTGTAAGTCTGTCAAAAAGCAGTTAGTAAACTCCCGGAATTAACCTAAATGTATTGTATTTATAAGTCGAATATTCAGGAAAGGTTTCTGTGAGCAACATTTCCTCGTTCTGCATCCTGCGAAACTGAAAGGCGAGTTGTAGAACCAGAAGGCTGATGGTCCAAGCGGATAGAAACTGCATAAGCCCCCCAATTGACGCAACTCCTTCGGCGAGGTAGAGCGGGTGGCGAATAAAGCGATACGGACCCGACGTGACCAGCTGTCGCGCCTCGGGCATTATGCTAAAAGATCCGCGAAGGTGAACAATCACCGACGCCGCGAGGATGTTGCCAGCGAGAATCAGGAGCGTCGAGATAACACTCTCGGTCAACGAAAGCCCCCGGCGCGGAAACAGTACGAACGCCGTCAGCAAAAAGGTGCCGATCACAGCAGACATACGCGGCTCCGCGCCGCATGCCTTGCGTGACGCTGGGATCCGGGTGAGAACCGTCCCTGCTATGATGATGAGATATGCGACGACTGACAGCCTCATGGCGACGGTCACGGCATAGATTATGCCACCTGGAGGCGCCGGATTGACCTGGCGGACATAGATACCAAGGCTCACGATCGACGCAGTTGCGAGAACAGCTGACCACGCCACGATCGGCAGCCGTGTAAGTGCGTCGTAGGCCTGACCTTGTTTGATAAAGAAGATCATTGCGTCTCCTTAATCTGAGTACTGCAATTCGAGAAAATATTCAGCGGTTCAAAATAACTGGAGCATTATTCATAGCTCCTAACCGGTCTCATTATTGATTTCGCGGTACGAGTGTGATTATTACACAGTAAAGGTCTCGGCTCTTGTGTTGTTAGCGGTTGCTCGATGGACGGTAGGAACTGCTCGGTTCGTCGCATCTGTTCGCTCGCATGGATTGGTAACAGATTTCTTATCGTGACCTTGCGCTTTGAGGATTGCGGTCGCTGCGACCGGAGCATTGTGGGTGTATAAGACCGGCATCACTGCCCCCTCGCCAGTATGCCCCCCAGCACATCCATAATGCGGAGTACCAATGAACTACCAACTACGATCATCAGCGCTGGGAGGATGAACATCATCAACGGTATAGTCAGGATAACAGGAAGCCGCGCGGCCCGTTCTTCGAATCGCGCCAGACGCTCTGCCCGGATTTCCGCGGCGAGCACCCGCAGTGATGCAGTGAGCGGTGTCCCAAACTTAATCGACTGGTTGAGCGTAGCGATGACGCTCCGAAGGCTTGAAAGACCCGCCCGGCGCGCCAGGTTCTCAAGCGCTTGACCGCGGTCCACTAGAACGCGCATTTCCGCGGCAGTTGCGGCGAATTCTTCCGCAAGCTCCCGATTGGAAAGGCGGAGATCCCGGCCAACCTGTTCGATCGCCTGGTCAAGGCCGTACCCTGCTTCGGCGCAGATGACGAGGAGATCGAGAGCATCAGGCAAGCCGAAGTCGAGTCGGGCCTGTCGACGTGCAGCCAAGCGAGAGAGTAATACCCCTGGAACCTGCCAGCCCATAATAAAAGCCCCGCCGAGCACCGCCAACCCAAATGAGTTTGCTGCCGGGAAGAATTGCCGCCACGTGGTAACCAGCAAAAGAAGCGTAACAAACGCCGTGCTCACACAGATTTTGCCCGCAATGAAGTAAAATACATGAACCTGTCCCTTGATCCCGGCAGCCGCAAGAGCCGCCCGCAGCTTCTCTTGTTTTCTAGCGCTAGCGATGGGAATCGCTCCGACTATGGCTTCCAGCCGCTGGTACCAGGGTGTGCGCCCTGCTTGCGCCGGCTCTGGAAATCGGCGTGCAGTCCCAAACAAAGTATCGAAGCGTCTCTGGCGATCTTCGGACTGCCCTATTTGCCACAGATTGAACGCCGCCAATAGGGCCACCGACAGTGCGAGGACAAGGATGCAGGTACCGAGTCCTCCAAAATGGGCCGCCCCGATGCGGATGGTGAGATAGCCCAAAGCATTTTCAGCCGAAAAGGCGGAGCCAAGCATGAAAACACCTCTAATGTGAACCTTTTCGGATGATGATGATCATTGTGGAAATGCCCAAAAGTAGACTGAGGAAGGCGACGCCCAGCATGAAACGCCCACGAGGGTCGATCAACAAACTCAACATTATTTGGCGCTTGATCAAAAAAAGTCCTGCGCCCGCTATCAAAGGCATCATTGCCACCACTACCGCAGACGCTTTAGTCTCAGCGGTAAGCGCGCGAGCTTTGAGACGTACCGCCCGGCGCTGGCGAATAAGGGTGCTGAGGCTGGATAGGGTGTCGGCGAGCCCACCGCCGGTTCGCCGTTGCAAGAGGAGGCACACGACAAAGAACCGGAAATCGGGCACGCGGATGCGCTCTGCAGTTTCCTGCAGCGCATCCTCCATCTCCACGCCGACACGCATCGCGTCAAGCATCTGCTGGAATTCGGTAGAAACCGGGGCTGCGATCTCCCGTGTCGACAAGTCGATCGCCTCTAGCGCCGGCAATCCAGCCCTAACGGCACGGACGATCAGATCGAGAGCGTCGGGGAAAACGTCAAGAAAACGACGTTGGTATCGGCCCTGCGCAACCCGGAGGAGCAGAGCGGGACCGCCGAACGCTGCGCCACCACCCAAGGCGATCGCGAGACCAAAGGGGAATTGAACTGCCATGAGTGCAAATGTGATCGTTGCTGCCGCCGCGACTATTGCGGTCAAGATGAGATGCGACATCGCGATCCAGTTTCCAGCCGCTGCAAGCGCGCCATCGAGACGGGCAGAAAGATCAGTAGGAAGGAGGTAAAAACTGCGCAGTCTCCGCTTCGGCAACGCTCTGCGCAGCGTCAGCGCAGAGCTGAGGTCCCTATCCACGTGCGCTACGGCCGAAATCGCGGCCAACCGAAGCCGCAGGCTGTTTCTGCGTCGCTCGGAAACAAGCATCAGAGATCGGGCGGTACCGAATAGGACCGTCAAAACGATGGCGCCAAAAACTAAATGGTCGTGCAAATTAGCCTCCAGTAAGACCGAGCGTTTCGAGTAGCGACCGTTCGAGATCATAATGCGCAGCTCGAGTAATCAGATCGGGACGCGTCCGACCCGGTTCGAACACGCCATCGATAAACCCATCGCTGCGGGCCCCGCGATACTGAAAGGAGAAAAGGTCTCGGGTGGTAATGATATCGCCTTCCATGCCGACAACCTCGACGACGCTTTGCACGCGGCGGATTCCGTCGCGCATCCGCTCAATCTGAACGATAAGGTTTAGCGCGCTCGCGATCTGCATGCGAATCGCCCGCAATGGCAAATTGATATTCGCCATCATCACCATATTTTCCAGCCGGTAGAGCGCATCGCGCGACGAATTGGCATGGATCGTCGACATCGATCCGTCATGCCCGGTATTCATGGCCTGCAGCATGTCAAAGGCTTCGGCACCACGCACTTCGCCAACGATTATGCGGTCCGGCCGCATGCGCAATGCATTGCGCACGAGTTCGCGCTGTGCTATCTGCCCGACACCTTCGACGTTGGCGGAGCGTGTTTCCATTTGCACGACATGGGGTTGTTGGAGGCTGAGCTCCACAGCGTCTTCAATCGTGATGATGCGCTCTTGGGGATTGATGGAGCGGGAGATGGCATTCAGAAGCGTGGTCTTGCCCGACCCGGTCCCTCCTGAGATTAATAGATTTAGTCGCGTGTGTCCGGCAATTTCCAAAAAGTGCGCCATTGCGCCCGACAAATTCTGTTGGCGTACCATGCTCTCAAGCGTGATGGTGCGCTTGGGAAACTTACGGATCGAAATCGTACCGCCGTTCAATACGAGTGGCGGCAACACGATGTTGACACGGCTACCATCGCCGAGGCGTGCATCGACCATGGGACACGCTTCATCAATGCGACGTCCGATGGCTGAGGCAATGCGTTGAGAGATATTGACGACATGCTGGGCGTCGCGAAAGCGAACGTTGGTCTTCTCGAGCTTCCCATATCGCTCGACATAGATCGCAAAAGGCCCATTAACTAATATGTCTGTTATTTGTTCATCTTGGAGCAGCGACTTGAGCGGCCCCAGTCCGGTCATATCGTCAGTCAGCTCCACGGCTAGCGCCGTTTCCTCGACCATGTTGAGCTGGACGCGATCCTCGGTCGCGATTTCGCTCACCAGTTTCGCGACTTCCGCCCGCAATGTTGCACGCGACATACGGCCGGCCACCGATGGATCGATGCGGTTCATTAATACCGACCGGATCCGCTCCTTTAAATCGCCGAGTTCGACCAGATCCGCGTTTGGTCTAGGGCTACTTTCAGAGAAGTCGGCTATGGGAGGCAGCTCCGGACTCTGGAATTTCGACGATGCGGCGGCCAAAGCCAGACGTTGTCACGTCGCCCACCTCCACCAGCGGCGCCGTTCCGGCATTCCTCCCGAGATCTCTCCTGCCAGCGCTTCGATTGCCGTGGCAAACTTGCCGCGCCGACCTGCGACCACTGTTGCGTTGCCGGCCCCGGCGGCGAACAATTTCGGCTGAAACGGCATTACGATTTTCGGACGCATCGAAATATAATTTCTCATCTCTTCCAACGGCACTTCCCGGCGGCCGCCCTCGCCACTGCGGTTGATAACGAGCACATTCCGGTGCGCCGCATCATTCCCGCCAAGCGCGGTGCGTAGTCGCGCCGTGTCGCGCACCGAGCGCAGCGTGTGGTCGGCAATAATTATACGGTGATCGGCGACATCTAGTGCCAGCTGGAAAGCAGGAGCAGTAATCCGCGGGATATCGGCGATGACGTAGTGAAACTGCGCGCGCAACTCACCGAGGAGGGTGTTGACCGCTTCAGCGGTAAATTCCATCTCGTCGCGCAGCGGTTCCTCAGAACTCAGCACGAATAGGCGCTCGCTATGCGGCACCATCACCCGTTCGATAAAGAGCCTGTCGATACGAAGCGGGTTCGTGAGCGCCTCCCGCAAACCCGCGGTCGGCTTGAGGTTGAGGGCTAGCGCGCAGTCGCCGTTCTGCAGGTCGAGGTCAACGAGCGCGATCCTGCGGCTCTGCCGATGGGCGAGATACCATGCCAAATTGACTGCGAGCGTCGTCGTGCCGACACCGCCCCGGGCGCCCACGACAGCGATCATCTTCCCAAGCTTCTGACTGATCGGGGGGATTTCACCCGCATTCGGCTTCGACAGAGCCTGCTTCAGCAATGCCCGCGTCATTGGCTTGACGATATAATCGCTGATCCCCGCCTTCATCAGGTCGCGGTAAAGTCCGACATCGTTACGCTTGCCGATGGCGATCACGGTAACCGCGGGCTCGCAGACCTCGGCGAGGTCACGGACTCGCGAGATCGGCATGTCGACGTCGCTAACATCGACAATCAAAATGTTGGGCGATCGCCGCTCTCCCAGGTGAATGATGGCTCTGGCAATACCCCCTCGAATGACCTGGAAATCAGAGAAGGACAGGTCCAATAGGCATTCTCGCAGGTGAGCCTCGGCCTCTGCATCTGCCACAAACGCCATCAGCTCAGCGCGGCTTGCGGGGCCTTTGGGTGACTTCTCGATCACCTCCGGGTGGTGGAGGGAGATCGACGCCGGGTGCGGAGGCTTCATCGCAGATTGCTTTGCTGGATAGTTCCGTCTCAGTAGAGCTATCGTTTGGTCACGGCTCTGGCCGCCGTGCGAAACCGAAGGTCATTGTGGCTTCACGGTTTCGCGTTTGATGCCGTGAATGATTTCGACAGGAGGTTGCTCTAAAGCGACAACCTTTTCCGGCGACATCGCGCCGCCTAGCGCCGGTGATACATCGCCTGCCCAAGTCGGCTTAACCGCCGCCGCTTTGTCCATCCCTGGCATTGGTGCCGCGATGATATGGCCGGTACCGCTGACACCGCACAAAGTAAGTGACAGCTTGCCGAGCTCGATGGCGACGTTGAGTTTTTCGGCCTGTTCGAGGGTCACCTCGAGCGTCACCGTGCAGCCGAAACCGTTGCTCGCAGCAACTGGTCTAACATTTGCTGCGTCGACCGACAGGACACGCACGCTCTCGACAAGGGTCTCGCTGACCGAGCGCCGCGTAAGAGGAGCATTGTTTTTGAAGGTCTGGGTTAGCATGATATCAACAAGGTCGCCGGGGAACAGCAGGCCCTTGGCCCCGCAGGTCGCCACCGGTATTACAATCGCCCGTGCGCCGGGAGCGAGCACAACCTGCAGGAAATCACGATCGCCCGGTTTTACGATGTCGTCGCGGCGGATCGGGGCACCGGCTTCCACCTCGACACGCAGCGCCGCGCCGTAGACATCGGCGCGCGTTTGTGCATCGATCTCGGGCTGGGTCTCGCTGGCTGCAGCCGAAGGTCGAGAGATCTGTCCCAATTCGGCCTGGGAGCTTCGTCTCCATGCCACGTCCTCGGCGCGTAGGAGCGTACCCGGCGCCAGCGGCATGGTCGCAACCAGAATCTCGCCCGCCGCTACAACGCTGGCATTGACGCTCTGCGGGAGCGACTCGAGGTAGAGCACCGCGACGACCCCGAGCGAAATCAGGAAAAGTATGGACAGTATTGTCTTGGCACGCATTGGTGGTCACCACGGAACCGAAGTTTGGAGGGTCAGCACTATCGCGCCGGCTACGGAGATGGCAGCGCCATACGGCACGCTCGACTGACCAGAGAGCGCCTCGTGCTGTTCGCCGGCCGGTTCTGTGGGTAACGTTAGGCACCGCGAAATCCGCCGCAACCTCAGGCCCGACTTGCCCCGCGCATAAGTAAGAAGTGCGAGGGCCGCGCCGCAGAGGCTCATGAGGATCAGGAAACGAAAGAGGTCGTGGCAGCCGACAAGGAGCGCTGTGGCGGTCACAAGCTTGACATCACCCCCACCAAGAACACCCCTCCAGAAGAGAAAGAAGGCGGGCGCAAAGACCGCCGCCGCCGCCGCAACGGTCAGAATGGCTATGACCAGCTGATGGGCGACGATCAGTCGAAGCAAGCCGAGAGTGGTGATTGCCAAAGCAAGCTCGTTGGGAATGTGACGCGCCCGCACATCACGTTCAACCACAATTGTTAGTATTCCGACTGCCACAACCAGTATAGCCGACTGCACTACCCATCTCCTGTCGTGACCGCATTGAAATCGCGAGGCGGAGATCATGCGCACAGTTCCGGCTGGGCGCGTCAGCCGCGCTATTTTATGGATTAGGCATCTGGAGCCCGGTAAGTGTGGTGGTGATTGTCGTGAAAAGGGTGTTGATCCCGGCGCCGAGTGTTTGCGCCCCCACTGCAATGGCGAGTGCAACGAACACCACAAGCATGGCATACTCGGTCGCAGTGGCACCGCGTTCGTCACGACCCAAGCGGCGGATTAGGTTCAGCATTTGACGGTCCTTCATGGTTAGGGTTAATGACACTGTCGAGTGGGAGCGCGACGACCGCGATCTCGACCGTTATAACTAACCGTACTTAACCATACTCGCGTCACCGTAGTGTCTCCAAAAAGTCAAAAGAGCGCCCTTTTACAAATTTGTTGCGGCGCGATCGGGTCCAGTATAATCCTCGTGAGGAATTGGAATGGCTTGGTTGGTTCTGGGGCGCATATCGACCGCGGCGATCCCCGATCGAGCTGTGACAGCTCATCGACGGTACCTTCCACCAGCGGGACGCGATTTGGACGCCCCGCACGCAAGATGCGGAAATGCTTAACCTCTCGCCCTATGCCGCGCTCAGCCACTCCCACTACCCGCTGATCGGCGGTGCCATACGTCGCCGCATCTTTCCTCTGTTGCGGTCACTCCGGCACGACCGTCGTGGCTCTATAGCCGTTGAATTCGCGATACTGCTACCGCTACAGGCATTGGCGATCTTCGGCGGCTTAGATTTGGTGCTTGCGACCTTGACCGAGGAGCGGCTCAGCTTCGCCACGGAGGCTGCGGCGCGCTGCGGTGCGGTCAATAACCCGCTTTGCTTGACCGCAAGCGCAACCTCGGCATGGGCGGCGCAGCAGTCCGTCGGAGTACCGAATATCTCGGCGAGCAATTTCGTGGTGACCTTCAACGCGCAGTGCGGCGGCGTCTCAGTTGTCGCGACTTATAGCTATCTCGGCGTCATGCTGCCGAAGGTCAGCCTTGGTGCTGAGGCTTGCTACCCATGGCAGCCAACATCGTGAGCGGTACGGCATTTGCCGGTAGAGGAAGCGCTGCAACATCGGATTGCATCCACAGCAGGAGGCGCCAGCGAACCATCCGATGCGCTCCTTCCGGGCATGCTTGGGGGCGTGGCCGCGGTAAGGAGAGCCCTCGCGGATCTCATCTAACACTCGGTACCCACGGTTTGCAGCGGTGATGATGCGGGCGGGGTCGGCGGTCCGGGTGAACAGCTTTGGGCTGTAGTTGTGTTCGGTCAGGTAACGATTGATGGCGGCCTGGAGGTCGACGAGGGAATAAAAGACGCCGCGCTGCAATCGGCCGGCGGGTCAGTTTGGCAAGAAACCCTTCGACAGCGATGAGCCAGTACGCCGAGGTTAGGGTGAAATGGAAGGTCCAGCGCGGATGGCGGGCCAGCCAAGTCCAGACTTTGGCGTGCTCGTGGCTGCCGTCGTTGTCGAGGATCAGGTGCATCAGCCGGCCGGCCGAGATGTCGCGATCGAGGTGGTTCAGAAAGCGCAGAAATTCCTGGTGCCGGTAGCGCCGCATGGATTGGTGACGAATGTGCCGTCAAGCACGTTCAGGGCGGCAAACAGAGTGGTTGATGCGTTGCGGAGATCGTCATGCGTCATCGTCTCGCGCGGCCCGGTTTCATCGGGCGAAGCCCCGGCTGGGTGCGGTCAAGCACCTGGATCTGGCTCTTCTCGTCGACCGAGAGCACCAGGGCTGTGCGCCGGCGGGTCGAAGTAAAGGCCAACGACATCGCGCAATTTGGCGGCAAAGAGCGGGTCGCGGCTGAGCTTGAAGACCCGCAGCCGATGCCGGACGAGACCATGGGCGTGCATTGCCCGGCTCGTCCGATGGGTAGTCTCGTCCGGCGGAGCGCCGAAGCGTGTGCGCGATCAATTGCGTGACGACCGGCTCGGCGCCTTGCCGGGCTTGCGGCCGGGCGCATGATCTCCGCCGTGCCGTAGCCCTCAGCCGTGGCCAGGACGATCCGGCCCACCACACCTGCTTCTGGGCCTGTTGGGTCGGCCGCGTCTGCCTCCAGCCGCTCCCGATCGACCCCTCCGAGCCAGATTTCGACACCACTGCGCATCTCGGACTATCGCACAAATCGGTCCCGCCGAGGAATTTTCTGTATCATTCAGACTGCTAGTTGACAAAGGTGGCCCGGGTCGACGAGCCCAGGTAGGGTCAATGTTGCCGCTTCCATTGCCCCAAAATCGGCCATAGGGAGGCCCGGCTAATCGGGACGCGGAAATGACGCCGTATCTTCTAGATTGGTTCGTGTGCGGAAGACGTTATGGCAGGATCAAGCGGTGCCCCATCGCGAGCTAAAGGATGAAGAAGTAAAACGTCCTTACATTTTGATCGTCGAGGATGATCAAGCACTGGCTAAATTGCTTTCCGAAGTTTTGACAATCGAGGGCACTCGCTGCTTTGTGATCCGCTCCAAGAATAGCGCGAAGCGGTTTTTGCGACAAGTCCGACCCGATCTGGTTATATTAGATTATCAGCTTATTGGAGGTGTCGGGCTCGAAGCAGCGCAGATAGCGTCGCATCTGAACGTGCCGGTGATCGTTACCTCCGGCCATTTCAATGTCTTTGAACGGGTACGGGATGCTGGGTATTTTTATCTGCGCAAACCCTTCTCGCCGTCGGAACTGTTGGCAATCTCGTCAAAGGCCCTTGGCATTGATCTCAGTTTGCCTGGTAATCCGCCGATCCGATTACCATCCGGTCTTGACCTCTCAGACCAATTGGCCACTCCAAGAGCTGATTGATTATGAGGGCGAATTACCGGCTGCTGCGATGGGGGATTGGAGTTAATCGGATGGACGGCTCCTGCTGAACGGCATCGATGTGCCAGGATGTGGTCGTCAAAGAACGTCCTCGTCGGCATTGAGGCGTGCGCTACTGCCCTGAGGTGGACCCGATCGTGAGATAGCCGGAGCCGGCTTCTAGAGCATGATCCTGTTAGGCTGAAGCGTAGCCGGCATTGGCGAGGTAATTGGCGCATTCCTGTGGGGTGAAATGGTCGAGGAGGTCGCCGATGCCCTGCCAAGTGGTCTCGATCGTGCGCGGGTCGGTTTTGCGCAGCAAGGTCTTCAGCTTGGCGAAGACCTGTTCGATCGGATTGAGATCGGGCGAGTAGCGGGGCAGGAAGAACAGCTTGGCGCCGGCACTGCGGATCAGGCGGCGCACCATCTTGCCCTTGTGACTGCCGAGATTGTCCATGACGACGACGTCGCCGGGGCTGAGGGTGGGCACCAGAAACTGCTCGATATAGGCGCGAAAACTGGCGCCGTTGATCGGCCCGTCGATGACGCAAGGAGCGGTGATGCGGTCGTGGCGCAGCGCTGCCAGAAAGGTCAGCGTGCGCCAGCGGCCGTGCGGCACCTTGGCGACCAGCCGCGCGCCGCGGCGGCAGCGGTCATGGCGGCGGGTCATGTTGGTTTTGGCCCAGGTCTCGTCGATGAATACCAGGCGCCCGGGATCGAGCCGGCCCTGATGCGCCTTCCACCGGGTCCGGCGGCGGGCGATGTGGGAGTGTCCGGAATTTTGTGTAAGGCGAGCCGTGTCTGATGGTTTTGAGCCTTCAGCGCGCTGAAGGCTCAAAACGGTCGCCGAACAGGATGGCAAACTGCCCCATCGCCGCCGTCCATTCAACCCGCCGGCGCCATTTAACCCCGGCGTTTCGGATCGCCAGAAACAGCAGTTTTAGTGCCGCCTCGTCGGTCGGGAAGCTGCCGCGGGTCTTGATGATCTTGCGCAGACTGCGATGCAGGCTTTCGACCGCGTTTGTTGTGTAAATCATCTTGCGGATCGCCGACGGGAACGCGAACAGCGGCACCACGTATTCCCAGGCCCGGCGCCAGGCCTGGCCGATCGCCGGGTAGCGCTTGCCCCATTGAGCCTCGAAATTGTCGAGTTCGGCGGCGCCGGCCTCGGCCGTTTCCGCCCGGTAGATCGCTTTCAGATCGGGCATGATCAGTTTGCGGTCCTTCCAGGAGACAAACGCCAGCGAGTTGCGGATCAGGTGGATGATGCAGGTCTGCACCGTGGTTAGCGGAAACACCGTGGCGATCGCCTCGGGAAAGCCCTTGAGCCCGTCGACGACCGCGATCAAGACATCGTTCAGGCCACGATTCTTCAGCTCGTTCATGACCTTGAGCCAGAATTTGGCGCCTTCGGTCTGCTCGATCCACAGCCCCAGCACCTCCTTCTCGCCGTCGCTGTTGAGGGCGAGGGCAACGTAAACGGCCTTGTTGCGCACCAGCCCCTCATCGCGGATCTTGACCCGCAGCGCGTCGAAGAAAATCACCGGATAAAGCGGGTCGAGCGGCCGGTTCTGCCATTCCCGGACCTCCTCGAGCACCGCATCGGTGACCCGGCTGATCAGATCGGGCGAAACCTCGACCCCGTACAGCTCCTGCAGGTGAGCCTGGATCTCGCGGACCGACAACCCGCGGGCATAGAGGCTGATGATCCGGTCATCAAAACCGTCGAGGCGGGTCTGCCCTTTGGCCACGATCTGCGGCTCGAAGCTGCTGTTGCGGTCGCGCGGAACCGCAATCTCGATCGCACCGTCGTCGCCAATCACCGTCTTGCTCGAATAGCCGTTGCGGCTGTTGCCGTTGCCCCGGCCGGCAGGGTCGCCCTTTTCGTACCCAAGATGCCCGGTCAACTCGGCGCCCAGCGCCCGCTCCACCAGGCGCTTCTTCAGCTCCTTGAAAAGCCCCTCTTCGCCCAACAAATCGTCCGGGCTGCTATAGCCATGCAGCAGCTCCTCGATAACCTCGTCCCTGATCGCTTGTGCGATGATCCGTGATCCCCTCTACTACATGGAGTGTCTCACGGCTCCTCCCTACACAAAATACCTGACACCCTCGGCGATGTCGGCGCGATCCTGCTCGCTGGCGTGCAGCTTTTTTTTTAAAGGTGATCCCCTCATGCCGGAAGAAGCGCCACACCGCGCCGTAGCTCGCCGGCGTGCCGCGCTCGGCCAACTCGGCCACCACCGCCCGCAGGGTCAGATCCGGCTTTTCGGCGATCCGCGCCAACAACCACGCGCGCTCGCCGGTCAGCCGCAACGGCCGCCAGCCGCCCATCGGTTTGGCCGCCGCGCTGCCACTCGCCCGCCAGCGCTGCGACCACTTCACCACACTGGCCACGCTCACCCCAAACGTAAGCGTCAGCTGAGGGTCGTCTTGCACTCGGCGTGTTGAGCTGGATGCTGCCGCTCTTTTGCGGGCAGCGGTGCAATGGATGACGCGGAGCTGGTCGATAAGGAGGACCTTGGGAGTACTCATACGAGGGCTCGCGAGGTCCGCGGCGAGGTTCTCACCGGTCCGGAGCGCCGGCGACGCTGGAGCCTCGAAGAGAAGCTTCGGATATTGGCGCAGAGCGTGGCGCCAGGATCCTCGCCCTCGCTGGTTTGCCGACTGCACGCGATCAGCAGCGGCCAGCTTTACACCTGGCGCCGGCAGTTCCGTACCGGCGAGCTGACCGGGTTTGCGCCGGTGAGATTGGCCCCGCCGGTCGAGGAGCTTCCACGGGCCGCTGCGTCGGTTGATCCGGTGCCGATACTGCCCGAAACCGATCGGCCGGCGGACGGGATCATCGAGGTGGAGCTGGCCTCGGGGGTGAAGCTGCGCCTGACCGGCGCGGTCGACGAGGTGGCATTGCGCCGGGTCTTGTCGGCGCTGTCGTGATCGGCATTCCGGGCAATGTCCGCGTCTATCTGGCGTGCGGCGTCACCGACATGAGGAAAGGCTTTGACGGGCTGGCGGCGCGGGTTCAGACCACCTTGCGCCTCGACCCGCATGGCGGCGCGCTGTTCGTGTTCCGTGGTCGCCGCGGCGATCTGATCAAGGTGCTGTGGTGGGACGGGCAAGGTTTGTGCCTGTTTGCTAAGCGGCTGGAGCGCGGCCGGTTTTTGTGGCCGCAGGCGAAGGACGGATCGGTGGTGCTGACGGCAGCACAATTGTCGATGCTGCTGGAGGGCATCGATTGGCGTGCGCCACGCCGCAGCTGGACCCCGGAAGTGGCTAGTTGAACAGCGCGACATAGTGACTCAGGCGGGTACGATGTCGATACTGCTCAATGCAAGCGGGAGTAAACTGATGGTTGATGCCGGACGCTGCTGACCCCGTTCAAGAGATCGCCGAGCTGCGCCTCCTGCTGGCCGAACGCGAGGCGGAATTGGCGGAAGCGCGGGCCGAGCTGACCGGCGCCCGGCTGCGGATCGAACAGTACAAGGCTCAGCTTGCCCAGCTGCGGCGCATGCAGTTCGGGCGCTCGTCGGAAAAACTCGATACTCAGATCGCGCAACTCGAGCTGATGCTCGAAGATTTGGAAGAGAGCGAAGCGGCGCGCACAGCGCCGGCGGCACAGCGCGTCCCCGATCAGCCGCGCCGCGAACGTCGCCAGCCGGTGCGACGGCCGCTGCCCGATCATTTGCCGCGCGAGGAGATCGTGCACGATCCGGGGTCGGTGTGCCCGGGCTGCGGCGGCACCCGGTTTAGCAAACTCGGCGAGGACGTGACCGAGGTCTTGGAGAAGATCCCGGCCCGCCTCAAAGTGATCCGCCATATTCGGCCCAAACTCAGCTGTCGCTGCTGCGAGCGCATCCTGCAGGCGCCGATGCCCGATCTGCCGATCGAGAAGGGTCGGCCCGGACCGGGCCTGGTCGCCAATGTCGTGGTCAGCAAATACCTCGACGGGCTGCCGCTCTACCGTCAATCGGCGATCCTGGCGCGCGAAGGCATCGCGATCGAGCGCGCCACCCTGGCCGACTGGGTCGGGCACGCTGCTTGGTGGGTGACGCCGTTGGCCGCGCTGATCGGCGCGCATGTCATGGCAGCGCCGATCATCCACACCGACGACACGCCGATCGCGGTGCTGGCCCCCGGCAACGGCAAGACCAGGACCGGACGGCTGTGGACCTATGTAGTTGACGAGCGACCCTGGCAGGGTGGGCGGGCACCGGCAGCATATTATCGTTTCAGCCCCGACCGCCGCGGCGAGCGACCGCGCGATCATCTGGCCCTCTTTCGCGGCGCGATCCAGGCCGACGCCTTCAGCGGCTACGCCGCCCTGACGCGACCGCCATCCGCCAAAGACCAGGTCGGCCGAGGGCCGCCGCTGATCCACGCAGCGTGTTGGGCCCATGCGCGGCGCAAGTTTTACGATGTGTTCGAATCGACCAAGTCGCCGATCGCCGAGGAAGCACTGAAACGGATCGGCGAGCTCTATCGGATCGAAGCCGAGATCACCGGCCAGCCGGCCGAAACCCGGCTAGCGGCGCGCCAGAACCGTGCCGTGGCGATCCTCGATGCCTTGCGCGACTGGCTGACAGCGCAGCGCCGCCGGCTGTCGTCAAAGAACGCGCTCGCTAAAGCGATCCAGTACGCGCTGAGCCGCTGGGAGGCGCTGACCCGCTATGCCGGTAATGGCCGGCTCGCCATCGACAATAATGTCGCCGAGCGGGCACTGCGCGGCATCGCCATTACCCGCAAGAATTTCTTGTTCCTCGGATCCGATGCCGGCGGCGAGCGCGCCGCAATCCTCTACACCGTGCTGGAAAGCGCCAAACTCAACGGCCTCGATCCGCAGACTTGGCTCGCCGATGTGATCGATCGCACGGCCAAGGGTCACCCGATCAACCGGCTCGGCGAACTGCTCCCATGGAACTGGAACAACCAAACCGCCAGCCTCGCCGCCTGACCGGTGTTGTGGTCCTCAGCTGACGCTTACCCCCAAACAGCGCCGCCGTCGCCCGACAGGTGCGACCGCTGGCCACCGAAGCCACCACCCGATCGCGCAAATCCTGTGAATAGGGTCTTGCCATTCGATGCTGGCCCCCAACCCCAGCCAGCATCTTGAATCACAAAACTCGATCCGTGGAAATATCTTTTGATTCAAACTCTTAGGATCATACTCTAAGGTGTAGCCCGGCCGGTTTTGATGTGGACTCCGATCATGGTGAGCGCGCCGGCTGGTTTGTCGAGTCTGCTGTTGACTTCATCAAGATCACGTTCGATGTTGGCTGTGGCGCCTGGGGGGATGTGGGGCGAGGCGAGCATTTCCCCGCTTGTCGAACGGGCTCAGGAAGCGGGGGAAGCGGAGCCGGTCGGCAACGCGGATCGTCCCCCATATCCACAGGCCTTCCTGGTAAATTTGCCGCGGCGTGCGATAGCCGAGGCTCTGGTCCTGGCGCTCCTCATTATAAAAGCTAAGCCCAGCGCCCATGCCGGTCTTGGCCTCGGCAGTGTGGCAGACGCAACGTCTATTTCGGCGCCAGAGGCCCAGAGGCATTAAGAGGGGCTCGATCAAGAGCTGTATCGCGGTCGCCACCTAAACCGCTGCATCTCATCTAGCCGGAACCTTGTCAGATGTCCTCTGACGCAGCACTCTTGCACCCTGTCGTCCGCCTCAAAGAACCCGAGGCGCCCATGTCCTCGGGATATATCGGCTGCAAATAGGACCATTTCGTCGCAGTGGGCGCACGGGACGCCCAAATACCATTCGCCAGGAACGGCGTCTGCCAGCGGGATCGCGGACATGGCAACCTCCTTCATCTCAGCCGGTGTCGTCTCGCCGTGGGGTCATCGAAGTCGACCTGAGGAATGCCGTGCGCAGTCGCTTCGCCCTCTTCTCGGGTGGCGCAATCGAAGGGCGTCTCCGGTGGTGGCCAAGCGATCCAGTCGTGCGGCCACAGGGCGGGCGAGCAGCGGTGTTGTCGAGCGCTGCATAGACGAAGCGACGAAACATTCCTTATCGAAACACGGTCGTCGTCCAAAACGCGTCCAAAAGATCGTTGCTTGCGCCTACTGGCGCCAATGCTAGCAGTCGACAGTTTGACGCGAAATTGGTCGCCCGTCACGAGAGATTGCCCAGCGTACTTACGGTAAGGTAGCGGTTATGCACGGTATTTGATTGCATTTCCGTGAACGTCACGGCAACACCAGATCAGCTCACTCTCGAAACCTAAAACTATATTGACATCAATACCTTACAAGATATGGCTAATTTTTGGGCAACGAGGCAAGAGGACCTGACCACGCTGGGAGTTAGGTTTAAGTGGGGAAAGTTATCCACAGCATTATCCACTAATTCCGTGGATCTATTCAATGTCACGGATCAGAACTGATGTAACGATTTTGACGTTTGGGGCGACGCAGAAAGGACGCCACATTGACGGGCAAGTATCCATGCGCAATCAGCAAACAACCAAGCGGGCGCCTCGATTGCAAAACCGAACCGCGCCACTGCGCTCACGCTTGCAGGAGCTGGCAATGAAAAAATAGCTTGAAGAAGACGCCCTCATGTGAGGCCGGACACATGGCTGCACCCGACCGCGCAGCGATCGCCTTACGACCTCGTCCGAGGACGTCCGAGAGGGTGAGCGTATCAAATGCATCCAACGATCTCCGCAGCGCCACTCACACCGAAAATCTCGATGATGCGCGCCACTTGGTCACGCATGTCGCGATCTCGGTAATCCTCACCGGTCTCGACCGAGATCACGGTTACCAGGAAACCAGGGGCAATCTCGTCTAGCCAGCACGCGTAGTCCAGAATCCGGGTTGTTGTGTTCATTGACGACGCACTCGTCAAGATTGTGTCAGCCGCGTGCTGAATGTTCCGTCGATAAGGGTTAACCAGAAGTAAAGAAGCTCTGGCTCTCTCTCTTTTGCCGACGCCCGTGCTGGTCTCACGGTGTAGAAGAGGCAAGTTGCTGAATTGCAGCATCTTTGTCAATAATTACAGTCTCACTGATGAGGCATACCCTGGAGCGCTGACTGCTGTAAGCGGCGTATCACGCGGAATGCCGCATTTTTGACACCGACATTGGCAGGCGCTTCTCGCCTCGCTGTCGCGGCCGCCACCGCGGTTAACTGTTCGTCATCAGCCATCTGGCCACGATGATCGCTTTGACCGACTGTCCAATGGGAGTTGAACGTGAGCGATTTGCCGGGGGAGCTGTCCCAGCTTGTGCAATTCAGCTCGGCGTCCCTCGATTCGTCTATCGCCTCCGAGCGGTGAGCTTCGGCGGCTTCGCTGACATCGATTGGGGTGACGATAACCATGCCACGAGGCGGTCGGTATTGCGTTCTACTGGATTGCAAGGCCGACGATAACCTTTTCGCGCTTGCGGCCAGCATGAGAAGCCGAATACTCGTGATCAACATTTTACGGACGGTCTTGCCGGATTACCGGCCTGGTCGTCGGGATGAATGCTGGCGGAGCTGGTCCTGTCACATCCCGAGGTGCAGGAGAGTGCTTTCAATCGTCATAGGGGCTTCAAAGTGCCCGTTGGGTTGTCGGGATTCCGCGTATAGATGTAGAAGCGCCGGTGCGGAAAAAGCTCGCGCAACTTGCCCAGACGGTGCGGAATATCGAGCGCGTAGATAACATCGCCGTCGATCGCGAGTCCGTTCCGCGTCAGGTCCTTAGGCGTGAAGCCCCGAAAACGTCCGGTCCCAGAGTGGATGACCACGACGGCATCGTGCAAGCCTTTAGCGCGGACCTTATCGTACAAATCCATCCGCTCATTGACGATCCCCCGGAAAAGCCAGCCCAGGAACAGCGCAGCCGCGATGCACCACGCCGCGTGCGCAAACACTATCCAGACCGCAGAGGCCGCCCATCTCGGCCGTGCCCGATTCTGCAGCAACGGCACGAGCGCGGAGACAGTCGTCAGCACCAGGAACGGAAAGGCCTCGAAATAATAGCGAGGGCCGTACCGGTTGCCGCCGTCGAACGGGACAAGCAGGAAAGCGACCACCGTTACCGGAAAGATGAAATCGAAGAAATTGAGCTTCTTTTTCAGGGCCTTCCATGCGAAGCCGGCGAGGTAGCACAGCAACAGGAGCGGCGAAGAGAAGACGGCAAGCTCGCCAATGAAGCGCGCGGCCAGGCGCAGTTGGTCGAGGGGGGTATGAAGACGTCCATCCTCGTCGACCGAGTACAGGCCGAATTTCAGAAGAGGAGCTTCCGAGCTTGCTATTTTCGGTAGTATTGATCCAGATGTGATACCCTGAAATAGTAGGAGAGCGGCGAGGAACGGCAGGCCGCCGAAAATGATCGAGGGCGCGAGAGTATAATGCCGCCGCCTGGCTCGCCAGACAAAAGCGAAGAGGAACGGCAGACCGAACAGAAGCGGATCAAAGACCCGGATCAAGCCGAGTATGCCGATTGCGACGCCGGCGAGAAAGCCTCTGGAAAACTGCGGCTGGTCGAGGAAATCCGCAGCCATCCAGCAAAACAGCGCCCCGGCTGCCGCAGCCGAAACGTGGGTGAAATAGGAACCGGCGTTGAACAGGAAGAAGGGCGAGAGCGCGACGAAAGACAGCGCCAGGATGCCGCCGAGCGGGCCGTCTTGACGCTGGCCGAGCTTGAAGACCGCGAAGAGCAGGACGATGCCCGCCAGCGGACAAGCCAGCCAAAACGGGAGGGCGAAGAAGTCTCACTCCGGCCAGCAGCAGCGGCCAGCCGGGCGGGTACAAGGCCGCCCACCTGCCATCCACCTGGCTGATATGCAGGAAAGCAAAGAATTCGTGGAGCGGCGGCAGCGGGTTCCACAGTCGCTCTGCCAAGAAGGTATCGGCCTCGAACAGAAACGCGTACTCGTCGGCGGAATTGGGAAACGCACGAAGCACCCAAACCACCGCTAGCGATCCCGCGAACCCAGCAACGGTCACGCCCAATGCTACCCCGCGCCAATGAGCTGCCAGTGCAAACGGTATTGCGGCGAACCGCGAGACCAGATTGGTGGCTTGAACGGCCAAGATCAGTCCGAGCAAAGAGAGGACGACCGGGCCGATAACTGGTAGGGGGTTGTGCGCGATGGTGACGAGTAGGTCAGCAAAAGAGCTTGGTTGGCCCATTCTTAACAACACGGCACCGAGAGCAAGCGCTGCGAGGACTACCAGCCCAGCGGAACACCCGAACACCAATCTTAAACGAGGGCTATCGATCGAGCCACCTCCTCTCGCTGAATTCTCGTCTATCATACTTGGCGGATCACTTTTAACGGCGCAATCTTATTCGAGCGAGACAACGAGCCCGTTCGGGTCGGATCGGCCTATAACCTCCCAACGACAAGTGCTCGCAGGCGAGGGATCAATCGGTCTACAATTCTTGAGCAGAACAGGTATTGGCGTATTCCTCGCGGACCTAGCGCCAGTATAGCAACGATTGGCTTCACCATCAGAGAGAATTTTCCAGCAAGCACTGCTGCAAGTGCAACGTTGACCTCGATGGATGCTTCCGCTATACGCAACACCTTTTTTCTATATTCCGGAGAGAGTTTTTCGACATATCGATCGATGACAATGCGATGCTGATTTCTGAAATCCACACTATCTTTGCTTCCTAAGACAGTAAGGGAATTCTTGTGAACGCGGTAACACGCTAATGGTTCAGAATGATAAAAGATGTTGCCGATCAGAGCGATCTTCATATAGAAATCCCAATCTGCAGTATACCATAATGACTCATCGAGACCCCTGACTTTGAGATAAGCGTCACGCCGAATCGTTATTGTCGGAGTAGATACGAAATTCTGGACAAGCAATCGTTCAAAAAAGGTGCGTGTCGGAACCGGGGTATCGTCGCTCGGCAAAGGACAGCGCCAGAGTCCTAATCGCTTTCCGGCTTCGTCAATAATGTAACAGGAATGCAGGTGCATCACGGCGGCGGGTCGAGCACTAAGCCATTTCCGGAGTTGGGCACACCTGTCCGGCAGCCACAGATCGTCCACATGCAGGATACAAATATGATCGCCGCTAGCCTGCTCTACACCGAAATTGGTCCCTGCCATGTAAGACAGGTCCGTACGATGGAAGGTCCGAATATTGAGTTGATGAGCAAAGGTATCGACTATCTCCAAGCTGGCGTTATCCGTACTTGCATCAACAAACAGGACCTCGATTCCCTGCTCCCTCTGGTCGACGATGGATTGGAGCGCGGCAGCTAACCAACGCTGCCCGTTTCTGCACGGAGTTATTACAGAAAGCCAAGGCTTCTCCATTCCCGCTCCAACGCATCGCCCAGCCTGACGACTTCGAAATCTGAATAACAGCTAATTCACTCTGACGGTGCGAGCCTATCCGCATCGCGGCCCGTCCCGCGATAGTCGAGAAGGTAGAGAAAGAATGATCCGTAGAGGATTTGTGCTCCAAGCATCAGCGTGCTACTACTCGCGATTACGAGCCGTATCGCACTTCCTTCGGCGAGCTGTCCAAATCCCACGTTAAACCATTCGGTTAAGGCTACCCCTAGGATAATCAGTCCCAGCAAAAGTAGAATAACTCCGAGGATCAGACCGCGCTCGAGCGGTATCGCCTGCCGCAGTCTCTCAAAAAGCGCATCGTGCAGGAGCAGCCCACGCTGAATCGCGATGACCTTTGCGAATGCCCAAAACAACATTGCCTCGAAGCCGATGTTGATCGCGGCGGCCGTCATGACCATGGTGTGCTCGGCAAAACCAACGCCTCCGACGGCGATATTCCCGGTAAATAGGATCAAGGTGGCCGCTAGTCCGAGCAGGAAAAGCACTGCGCCCGGATAGAGAAACAAGCTCCGCGGGCTGAGCAGCAGGAAGAACCGGAGCGTGCGCCAACCGTCGCGCCAGCTGCGAAGGTGTGGTGGTCGGTCCCGGCCATCGACGGAGAGCCGAGTCGGCACCTCAGTGATCCGAAGATTGCGAATGGTCGCCTTTACGATCATTTCAACCGCGAATTCCATGCCGGCCGCATCAAGGTCGAGGGAAAGGATTGCATCACGACGAAAACCGCGCAATCCACAGTTGAAATCGCGGCTAGGGCTTCCGTAGAGAGTGCGCCCAATGCGTGTAAGGAGCGGATTACCAAAGAATTTATGCAATGCCGGCATCGCCCCGGGCGCGATGCCACCTTGAAATCGGTTGCCGAGTACCAGGTCGTATCCGTCGCGGAGCTGCCCGAAAAACCCCTCAAGCGCTGAGAAATCGTAACTGTCGTCGGAGTCACCCATGATGACGAACTCGCCGCGCGCGGCCTCGATACCTGCGCGCAGTGCGTTCCCGTATCCTTTCGAGGCAACCGGCACCACCTGTGCGCCGAGACTGGCAGCGATCGCCCGGGACCCGTCTGTGCTGCCGTTATCGGCGACGATCACCTCGCCACAGACATCGTGCCGCTGAAGCCAGGCGAATGCCTTGGTGACGCAGGTACCCACCGTCTTCGCCTCGTTCAGGCACGGCATAACGATCGACAGCTCGGGCGTTTCGAGCCCGGGATCGGTAGCTACGGCCGGCTCAACTTGCACCATATGATCGCCCAATCGAGCCCACCCCCCCTTCTCCTAGGCGACACTATTCTAGCTCTTAGCTCATCGCAAATGCACTGCACGGTCGTCTTGCGGACAGGATCGTGATCGCGACAGGACGCCGGGCAGGTGCAATCGGTTGGAAGCGGGCGTGATCACCGGGGCCTCCCGTATGCGCACCGAGCCGCCTTGGGCGAGCGGTGCCTCGCGTGGCGACAGACCCCGGCGCGGGCCACAGCAGCGTCATGGCGATGGCGCGCTCTGCGGCGCGGCGCGTTCTTCACAGAGTGATGACGGCACGGGTAAATGGCTTTGCTTCGCAGAAACCCGATTTTCGGCCAAGGTTAAAAGCTGGGACGGAACCAACCTTAGAGGTGATACCGGGGTAGGAAGGTGCCCCTGCCGCGCTCCACCGGCAAGCCTAGATCTTGCTGAGAGTTCGTCATTCGAGCGTGGCGGCATCCAAAATCGGCGGGGAAGGACGGTTCTGGCGTTTGTCCTGTATATGCCGCAGCTCATCGAGGGCCCGAAAGAGCGAACGTTCTAGGCTTCTCTCATAACGAGCCAGTTTGGCGAAGGCATCCCCCTCCTTAGCGTCGGCGTCGATTGCTCGTCCGAGGAGGACCTCGTCCCGGTCCTGCTCGTATCTAGCGCGCCCAAGCGCCTCGCGCGCTCCCGTATGCGCGGCCTTGTCCGTGATGTCGGGGGGAAAGGAAGGCCCCCCGAAGAAGGGCGTCTCGTAGGAGCGCATTTGTATTGCGAACCGGTTCGCCTTGAGCCCGTGCATCCGAGAATGGAACAGTGCAGTTTCCGCGCGTCCCAAGCGCCGGAGGCGCCACATAGCGTTGACCGCACGATCCACCAGAAATTCCTCGATCGGCCCTACCGGCGAGAGGTTTGCCCGAACCTCGTTGAACAGATCCTCGAAGGCGTCCGCGTCCTCTTCCGGGAGGACCACGTCACGGGCAAAGAGGCCGTGCAAGCGCGCGTTGAGACGGATGGCGGCTTTCCCCCCGGGCGTCTTGGGTCCGGTGGAGTGGCGAGCGTTAGCCCGGTTTGCAGCCTTCTGTCGTTCGCTCGTCATGTATGAAGCCGCCACCATAAATATGGCTCGTGTGCGACGTTGTTGCCCAGCAAGTGTGCACATCGAGAAGCAACTCATTGGGATCGTTCTCCATTTGCAGGCCAATCAACCGCCCGATTTCGCAGGGGGAGGCCAATAGAACCGGATCTCGGCGAATCGCATCTCTGCTTGAGTAGTGCTTGCTGCTCAAGCGGGCCGTCATTGCCGTTCGGCGATCGACAAGCGGACGACGCGGCATTTTCAACAGCGCCTAGGGTGTGGGCCGAGTGTGGAGGGGTACATGGCCAAGGCCCAGTTCGCCGTCCCCTTCGGCGAACGCTTCACACGGGGCATGGCTTGAAGATGTCAACGCCCCGCTGCGCACGAAATTCCTGATAGTCCCAGCATCGCCGGCGTTAGAGCGCGGACTGGGTTGCACCCGAGCTGGGAATTGGTGCGGAGGGACTGTGCGTCGCTCAAACACTGACCTTCATTAAGTTAATCCGTTGGCGCGCTCGGAAAACGACCCTCTCCCCGGCCTGAATATCTCCTGATACCGCCCACAAGCGCAAAGCCGCGTTGAGCGGATCGATACGTAAGGTGCTCCAGAATGTCAGTTCACCGAACTCGTGCTGCAACGCATGACAGCTAGCGCAGAGGGATACGGAATAGCGATCCGACGGCTTCATACCCACGCCGCCGTCAGAACCCGACCGCGCATGCGCGGCCTCTGAGGGGGCTGCTTTACCGCAGGCGACGCAGGGAAGCTGTCTGATAAAGGCTAAGTGCTGTGCACGCCTCCGGAGGTCCGGTTTGGGCTTGCCGCGTGCCACTGTCCGGGGGATACGGGATGCGGGCATGAGTTACCGCACAAGTTCAACCAGGTGTGGTCGTTGGGTTATGTGCGCAGCACGTAACCAGCGCACTGATGGCCATGACAACAGGCATCGTTGCCGTGTTGACACGCGCGAAAGCTCTTAAACGTCAAACGTCGATCGCGCACTTGGTCCTCCAGCTGCCACAGATCGAGTGGTGCGTCCTTTTCGATAGAAGAGGTCCAGCAATGCGGGCGTTTTGCCCTGAACATAGGACCGCTCGTCGGTGGCAAGGGCGCAGCCGGCTCATGGAGCTATCTCAAGGCTTGCGCGCAGCGCTGCTCTCAGTGCCAATCGCCCTTGTGGGACCGGGACCTCATGCGTGGCGCGGATCTTTTCCATGACGCGTTCGACAAAGTAGTTGAAGCTCTGGAGCTCGCGATCGAGGGCTTCGATAAACTTTTCATCGGGCTCAACCCGCATGACAATCTTTGGAAGCACGTCATGCCAGCATACGATGTCGACCCAGCTTCGCCGGGAAACGTAGAGCTGACCTTGCAACTGAGGTCGGAAGCGTTCACTGACCTCTCCCGAAATCCAGTATCCGATCTGAGTCCGCGGTAGGGGGGCCTTGATTTCCAATAGACCTTCGTCGCCGACGAGCCGATCAGGACTGCATCCCACCGTGTGATTGTCATCGGTGATGAAGCCCACTCGCTGAACGGTTACGTCATGATCGAATTCATACCAATCGGCCGCCTCGGCCTCGACGATCAAGCCCCGCTCCATGGCGGGCGAATTATAAAACTCGATTCTCTGCTGCAGTATCCGCTCAGCGATCAGGACACAGGCGTATTCTCGCCACTGTTTGGACGGCTTGCCTTGGGGTGTAATGATCTTGTGGAAGCTGGAACTCGTTGGAATCCCGAGCTTGAGGCGATCATACGCTTCCGAGTATTGCGCGACGTCTTGATGAACGATGGGCATGACCGGCTTCTGTCTTAGATATTTGTTCTTCTAGAGTACTAATGGCCTTGCGATAGTCCCGGGCTGCAATCGTCGCTACGGCAGCCTCGAGAGAACCGGCTTCCTCGACGCTCTGGGCCTTCATGTATTTCAGAAACTTCACCCCGGCATTCGCTTTTTTTATCAGATCGAGAATTGTCTTAGTCTGAGCCTCATCTATTGTCCCTCCGGTTCCGTCGTCATCATCCTCGACAACCACGATGTTGAAGATGTTGCAGGCGACGTAGCGGCGGAGGAAAGAGTTTGTGCTCCCCACTGCCTGCACGTTCGACTTGCCACCCGTCCTGTCGGGCGGGGCTGGCATGAAGGAATCTTCATAATGGCCGCCCGGTAGATGCTTCAGACGGCCGCGGATCAGAATGTCGCCCCCCTCTCGCGGTTTGTCGGAATAGGAGAGATCCATATCCTCTTCCACCAAGAGCGGCCGAATATGTTTGTCGATCTCCTCGAGCGGGGCGTACTTGAAGGCTTCATAGGTGCCCTTTTGGGGCCTTCCCTTCTCGATTTCGTGGAGAACCGACCTGTTCTTGACGATCTTCATACCGGCGAGCTTTTTCAGGATCCGGCCCTTCGCCGCGTTGTAAGCAAGCTCAGCCTCTTTTGCCTTGAGGCGCTCATACATTGCCATCATGCGTTCGAGCTTTTCGACATCGGAGCGCGGATCGAGCGCTACCCTTTCAATCAAAGCCAAAACCGTGGACTGGCTGTCCGATGGCGGCGCGGACAGTGGCTGCTCAACCGGGCGGTCGCGCTGCCGGGTCTCTAGCGTGGGGCACACCTGCTTCTCCATCAGCATTCCTCTTATCGCCTTGGCATTTTCTCCGACCTAGCCAGAACCGTTTTGACATGCTGCTCGGCGGTTTTCGGGCGGGCTTCCTCCACCTCGGCCTTGACCCACCCTTGGAACCGAGTTTCGATCTCCCTCGTGATGTGCTTATCGGAGATTGGGTGGGTGTGCCGTCCGGCCAGGCCTTGGTCTGGCACCTGATCTCCATCCGTGAGCGTCAATTCCGCAAATATGCGTTTAACACGCAAATTGGCGTGATGAAAGCAAAATTCCGCAGGTAGGCCAAAATTCTTCCCGTCCTCACATTATGACACCGGAACAAAGTCGCGCCGCGCGCGGCTGGCTTGGTTGGTCGCAAGTCGAGCTGGCGAGACGAGCGAGCGTGTCGGAGCGAACAGTGCAGTCTTTCGAGAGCGGGCGAAAGATGCCGCACCCCAACAGAATCGCAGCGATGCGACTCGCAATCGAAGCAGCGGGGGTGCAGCTTGTATTCGATAAGAGTGGCCGTGCGGCCGGTGTTATCCGTCAGCATGCGGACGTCGACCTATCGCGCGACGTCCGAGCGTAGTGCCGCCCTGGGGTTGCTCGACTGCGAAAGTAAGGGCTCCCGGACCGGCGCCGCTTCAACTGCACCAAGACCAGTATATCTATGAGCCGCTCAACCGTGCGTGCGGCCAAGCCGAGAGCCACAGTTTAACGGTCGAATCAAAAAAGCCGTCCGCCGCGAAAAGAGCAACCCTCGCACAACCACCAGCGGCAAGCGTCCGCTGATCGGACGACAGGCATCCGCGGGGAGGCGACCGCCTGAAAAACACTTTCGGTGGCTCGACCAAAAGCCGCGCCCTGTCGTAGGAGCTCCCCCAGAGCCCGACAGGCACGCCGAGCGCTGACTTGGCCCACTACCCCAACCTCATCGACCATCTGCCGCATCCGGGTATGCCCCATATTTTCTACGGCGGATCACATCCTGCAGCATCTCCTTGTCAAGCGACAAACCGGCGACCAGCTGCCAAAACTAATTCTCACAGGAGCGTCGGTCCACTGTTTTCGGCTACATTGGCATGTTCGAGCTGTTGCCAAGCGCTTGACGGAAAAAGAAAGTCGTGGTAGGTGAGATTATATGCAGGTTCTCGCCACGGCATTGGCAGATGTCAAAATTCTGGTGCCGCGGCGTGTAGGCGACGGACGTGGCTTCTTCTCGGAGGTCTGGAACGCACGCGACTGTTCCGCAGTCGGGATCAGCGCTGCTTTCGTCCAGGACAATCATGTCCGCAGCGGGGTCAGGGGCACCTTGCGGGGCCTGCATTATCAGATACCCCCGGCGGCGCAAGGCAAGCTGGTGCGGGTCACTCGCGGGGCGATTTTCGACGTCGCTGTCGATATCCGGCGCGGGTCACCCACGTTCGGACGTCATGCCGGTGCGGTGCTAAGTGCCGATAACTGGCAGCAGTTCTGGGTGCCGGCAGGTTTTGCCCATGGTTATTGCACCCTTGAGGACGATACCGAGGTGCAATACAAAGTCACCGATTATTACAGCCCGTTGCACGAGCGCGGCATCGACTGGAACGACCCTGCGCTGATGATCCCCTGGCCGGTTCCCGTCATAACCGCGACCCTTGCGGAGCGTGATCAAAGGTGGCCGCGTCTTTCCGCGCAATCCGATTTGTTCGAGTACGGCAAATGACGGTCGTGGTCACCGGTGGCGCCGGGTTTATCGGCTCAGCGTTGGTTCGCGCGCTTGTCGGCAATGGCAATCGTGTGGTCACAGTCGACAAGCTCACCTATGCGGGCAATCTCGACAATCTTGCTTCCGTATTCGACGACCCCAATCACGTCTTCGTCCGCGCCGACATCTGCGATCGCGCGGCGATGGCTGCGGTCTTCGAGGAGCACCGCCCTCGCAACGTGTATCATCTCGCCGCGGAGAGCCATGTCGATCGCTCGATCGACACGCCCGCCACTTGCGTGCAGACCAACATCGTTGGTACGGCGATGTTGCTCGAAGCTGCGCTTGATTATTGGCGCACACTCGATGCAGCAGGCCGCGACCGCTTCCGTTTTCTTCAAGTCTCGACCGACGAGGTCTATGGCGAACTCGGCCCGACGGGACGGTTCAACGAGGAAAGCCGTTACCGTCCGAGCTCACCCTACTCCGCGAGCAAGGCCGGCGCCGATCATCTCGCCCGCGCCTGGCACCGCACCTACGGACTGCCGGTGTTGGTTTCGAATTGCTCGAACAACTACGGTCCCTATCAGTTTCCTGAAAAGCTGATCCCGCTGATGGTGCTCAACGGTTTGGCGGGCAAGCAGTTGCCGGTTTATGGCCAGGGCTTGAACATCCGTGACTGGTTGCACGTCGACGACCACGTCGCGGCCTTGCGGCGGATCGTCGCGAAAGGCCGGGTTGGCGAGACCTATCTGATCGGCGCGCGAGCCGAAGCTCGAAATATCGACTTGGTCAACACGATCTGCCGATTGCTTGACGCCCGCCAGCCAGACGGCGCGCCGCATGCCCGGCTCGTCGTCTTCGTGACCGATCGACCGGGGCATGATGCGCGTTACGCGATCGATCCTAGCAAGATCGAACGCGAGCTCGGCTGGCGCCCCGGCTACGACCTCGGAAGTGGGCTGGCGGCCACTGTCGACTGGTACATCGGCAACCAAGAATGGTGCCGGCGCGCCAGCGCGGTCTATCGACAGGAGCGTCTTGGCCGCCCGGTGGAGGCGGCGTGACTCTGCTTGTGTTCGGCGCCGGTGGACAAGTCGGGCGTGCGCTTGTCGAACGCGCTGGCACGGCCGGACAAGGCTTTGACCGAGCATCTTGCGACATCTGTGACGCAGCGAACGTCGCGCAAGCCGTATCGATATCGACGGTAACCGCGGTCGTCAATTGCGCGGCCTATACGGCCGTCGATCGCGCCGAGAGCGAACCTGTGCGTGCCTTCGCGACAAACGCCGGCGGCACCGAAATCGTCGCCCGCGCCGCAGCGGCTCGGGGGTTGCCGATCATCCATCTCTCCACGGACTATGTTTACGATGGCGCCGCCGCGGCACCCCATCGCGAGAATGAGGCGATCGCGCCGCTCAACGTCTATGGCGCCTCGAAGGCAGCGGGCGACGCGGCCGTGGCTAGCCGCAATCCGGCGCATCTCTTGCTGCGGGTTTCCTGGGTGTTCGGGGTCCACGGCGAGAATTTCGTCAAGACCATGCTGCGGCTCGGGCGTGAGCGCGAAGAGTTGCGCGTCGTTGCCGACCAGACCGGCGGTCCAACCGAGGCGCGTGACATCGCCGACGCCATCATCGCCATCGCCAACGCCTGTCGCCAGCCCGGCTTTTCGGCGTGGGGAGTATATCATTTTGCCGGAACCCCGAGCACGAGCTGGCACGGTTTTGCCGAGGCCATTTTCGAGCGTGCCCGTGGGCCGCGACCACGCGTGGTGGCGATCACCAGTCGTGACTATCCGACCCCGGCGGCGCGGCCGCTCAATTCGACACTCGAGTGCCACCGAATTCGCGAGATTTTCGGCATCGAACAACCGGATTGGCGGGTGTCACTATCGCGCGTCTTGACCGATCTCGGAGAGGTCGCAAAGTGAAGGGGATCGTTCTTGCCGGCGGTACCGGCAGTCGTCTCTGGCCGATCACCCAAGTCGTCAGCAAGCAGCTACTGCCGGTTCACGACAAGCCTATGATCTATTACCCACTCACGACATTGATGCTGGCCGGGATACGCGAGATCCTGATCATCACCACCCCCCACGACGCGCCGCAGTTCAAGGCGCTGCTCGGCGACGGGAGCGCGTGGGGCATCAACTTGCGTTATGCCGTGCAGCCGGGCCCAGGCGGGTTGGCGCAAGCCTTTCTGATCGGTCGCGACTTCATTGGCGGCGAGCGTTCAGCGCTTGTGCTCGGCGACAATATCTTCTTCGGACAGGGGTTCGTCGCCACTTTGCGCAGGGCGGTAGAAAGCAATGCGGGCGCGGTTGTCTTCGGCTATTGGGTGCGCGATCCTGGCCAATATGGCGTGATCGACTTCGCCCCAGACGGCAGCGTGCACGCGATCGTCGAAAAACCGCATGTTCCGCCCTCCAATTATGCGGTCACTGGCCTCTATTTTTATGACGGCCAGGTAGCCGACATCGCCGCCTCGTTGAAGCCATCGGCGCGAGGTGAGCTCGAAATCACCGATCTCAACAACCAGTATCTGAGTGAGGGACGTCTTGCGCTAGAAACGCTCGGTCGAGGCTTCGCCTGGCTCGACACCGGAACCCCGGAAAGCCTGTTACAGGCAGCGGAGTTCGTCGCGACGATCGAGGCCCGCCAAGGGCTCAAAATCGCCTGCCCCGAGGAGATCGCGTGGCGGCAGGGTTGGATCGATGACACCCAGCTCCGAGCGCTCGCCACAAAATTCAAGGGTAATTCCTACGGCCGATATTTAATCGATTTAATTGAAATATCCCGATGAATTGGCAGAAGGGCTCCAATAGCTGCCGGAATCGGACGCTGGCTCCCCGTCGTGGCGGCGCTGCAAACGCTGCGCGGCATGGCGCTGGTCACCGCCGCGACCTTGATCGCCGAGTTGGGTGACCTCTCGCGCTTTGTCGATCCGCGCAGCGGATAGCTTATCTCGGGCTGGTGCCGTCCGAACATTCGAGCGGCACTAGCATCAGACGCGGCGGCCTCACCAAGGCCGGCAACCGCGCGGCGCGCCGGCTGTTGATCGAGACGGCGTGGTGCTACCGCTCCCAGCGGCTGCGGCCGGAAGATCAGCCCAAACCGATCCGCAACCTCGCCCTAAAAGGGACAGGTGCGATTGTGCGCGCATTATTGCAAGCTCGCCCGCACCCGGCAAGCCGGCCAATGTCGTCACGGCCGCGATCGCCCGGGAACTGACGGGGTCTATCCGGGCCATCGCCCGCAGCGTGCCGGCGGCGGCGAGTTGAACGGGGAAACCGAGTGATCGCATCCAAGGAGGGGACCCAGCAAATCATCCAACACGCTACTGCTGGGCAAGACCGGGGCACGGCCGCGGTCAGGAGACCCCTCGCATCCACTATCTACGGGATCGCCGATCCGATGCTGCTCGCTAGGCGGAGGCAGCTCCGCGACGCATCAACAGTCATGCGGTTCCGACCCGCGCATCAGAGTGTGATCAACCGTCGCTTGGACGGCCGCGCCTCCTGCCTTACTCGGAACTGCACAGAACAGTCGCACGGCCATTGACGCGCCTCAAATCGGCAATGCCGCGCATCGATGCAGATCACCGGCCAGCCGTACCGCTGCAGCCCGGCAAACCGCCAAGCGGCGGTACAACCCGACTCCAAGCCGACCCGCTCGATGGCAAGCCCGGTGGCGGCGATCAAGTGGGCGATAATCTCCGGATCGGTCGGCAGCTTGGTCTCGCGCACTATTTTGCTGTTGCCATCCAGGATGCAGACCGCGCTCTCCTTCGTCGAAACATCGATGCCGATGTCGTACATGGCGGGTCCTCCGGTTAATGCGACGATGCACCGTCGCGCCGCAGGCTCCGTCGAATTTGACGTGACCGGAACCGGCCGCCGGAATGACCCCATTCAAGTAACAGAACCGAAGCTTCAGCCCGTCACGGCCGAGGTTGCCGACCGAGCGATCCAATGCCGCCGACCTATTCGCAATCCGGCCATATTCCCGAGCCGCGCAGGCCACCCTCGGACCGCGGCAACCATGCTTACCTAGTGAACGTCCAGCCCGACATACGTAATACAACCCGCTACGACCCGTCTCCCACGCCTGCGGCTCGGCACTGGCCAATCCGGCGCAACCCTGCATTTATCGCATACTGTGAGCCGGGTCGACCCGCGCTCCCGCATATGGTCTAGGGAAACCCCACACTCGCTAGCGTCAGCTGCTTCATTCCCCCAGACCTTGCGCATCCCACCCCGTGCCCACTATATCAAGATCATCAGCCTATTGGCTTTTGCAGAGGTTCCCCAGCTTACAAATCGGTTCTTGTGAGCCGGCGGACGGGGCGCGATGACGCGATAACGATTATCGTCTGAGCCGCCCAGAAGTGCCAGCTCGGCTTAGCCGCGCGCCATCGGCCTGGTCTGTTGCCCGCGCCAAGGGGCTATTCCTCCGCCGCGCTACGTCGCCCACTCCACCGCTAACCACCACTGGCTCGTCATCGGCGATCAGTTCGGTGGCGTACCGGCATCAATCGGATACTGAGATTCAGTAAAGTCGCAAAAAAACACAAAAGTCGCAAAAAACACACGGTTGAATGACCACACCGCGATTATCCTCTTCTTAGCCAGGGTATGTCGTCATGATCGCGGGGGAAGCGTATGCAGCGAGTCCCAACTAGCTGGCCAGCAGCGTCGCCGCATGTCCGGTGTCGCGCCTGGGTACATGGGTGTAAAGCACGGTCGTGACCGACGCTCTAATTACCTAGGTTAGAAGAAAACCATTTCTTATCATCCTTAGCGTGTAATCCCGCCGCCTGTCAGTCACTCAAGGCGCAAGGACACGAATGAAGTCGAACCTTCTGCCCAGCTTGTACGCCGCCGTCGTTGCCGCCGCTGCGGCGATTGCGCCCATCGCCGCTCATGCGATGGGAGACGAGGAATTCGTCGGACCCTTCCGGAGCTGGGCTAACGTGAAGGCCAAATACGGCGCCGCCGGGAACAGCACCACCGACGACACCGCCGCGCTTCAAAGCGCGCTCAATGCCCTCGGCCCGACCAATCCGACCCTCTACTTCCCGGCCGGCAACTACCGCATCACCCAGACGCTGACTTTGGCCGGGCAGCAATATGTCAATGTTATCGGCCAAGACCCCTCGAACGCGACCATCCTCTGGGCCGGCTCGTCCGGCGGCACGATGCTCTACCTCAACGGGCTCGCCTATTCGCGCTTTGACCGACTGACCTTCAACGGCCAAGGCAATGCCGCCGTCGCAGTGGACCAGTTGAAAGCCAACGGCACCAGCAACTACTTCGACACCGGCAATGAATATGCCGATGACGTGTTCGAGAATGCGGGCATCGGATTGCGCTGCGGCAACCTCGGCTATGGCTGCGCCGAGACCTCGATGTTGCGCGACCACTTCCTCAACGATACCGTTGCCGGCATATCGCTGGGCAATTTCGACGCGCTCGATATGTTTGTCTGGTATTCGCGTTTTCAGAACGACGGCTCGGGGGTTACCAACAAAGTCGCTGGTGAGGGGGCCGGCAATTTCCACGTCTTCAACAGCATTTTACAGAACTCGACGGTCGCCGATATCAACGTCAACAATACGGGGGCGACTCCACCGGCCTTGTTTGTCAACAATGCCTGCAATTTTACCGAACTGTTGTCGATGGGCAAGACGTTCATGGTCTCCCCTCCGGAACGGCCCAATCCAGGAGGGCGTTAACACTCAACCGGTCCCGCGCTCGACCGATCATCGCCACCAATAACCCGAGCCGCCCCTCACTTGCCGCTAAAAACGGCGTAATTCGAGGAGTTCAACTGTTTGTTAACACTCGTGTGTTGCAATGGTGACGCGTTAGTCCTTGCGGTGAACGAGATGAGGCCGAACCGTTTGCGCGGGTTGTACATCACTGTTGTCGTGTCGCTTTTTCTTCCACTAGCGGCGACGGCTGCTGAGCCGGACGCGGTTATTGGCGTATGTGGGCCGGCAAACGGCGTGGCGACGACCACGGCTCCGGTGTCGGGTCTGTGTAGCGCCGGGACAGCTGGTGCGATTGTCGGGAAGGGACCGTGGTATTGGCTATGCAAAGGTCAGAATGGGGGCAGCACGAAATCATGCTCGGCGAAGCTTGCTGCGTCTACGCCGCCCCCCACCCTGACGTTAACTGTCTCGCCGTCCTATGCTTCCATCTCAGAAACCGCACCGTTGGGAACTTACGTTGCGACCGTGACAGCCGCGTGGAGCGACGGGAGCCCGTTTACCGGCACGATCCAGTTCACGGCGCCTTATTACGATGATGGCGGCACCTTTGCGCTCTCCGGCAATCAATTGATTATCAGCCCGCTCGGGCTCGGGGTTAATGGAGACGGCGCCTCGATACAGAACGTCTCACTCATTGCCGTACAGTAAGGGGGTGGTGGTGAATATTTTCCAATGGTTCATGGCGGCTGCCCTGTTTCTGCCTTTCGGGGTCGCGAGCGCCGCGACGAGCCACTCCGTGAATGTTCCCATCGCGATCACCGCTACCCCGTCCGCGAGCGACGAGGAGTTCGTCGGACCGTTCGCGAGTTGGGCATGTGCGCGAACGGCCGCGTCAAGCACTTGCAGCGTAGCGGCAGCAGCATTTTACAATGCTGCAGGAAATGGCTCAACCGACGACTCGGCTGCACTGCAGAATGGCATCAACGGGCTCAGCCACACTAACCCGATACTGTGGCTACCAGCAGGAACCTACAAGATTACCCGCACCCTGACGCTCTCCTCCGGAATGAGCGTGTGCAGTGCGGCCTGTGAGAATGTCGAGATCATCTGTGCCAGCCCCTCTACGACAACGATAGTATGGGCCGGCGCGACCGGCGGCAAGATGATCGACATCAACGGCGTCTCGTACTTCCGCATCAACCGTTGCACGCTCAACGGCGGTGGGACGGCGAAGTACATCGTCGACCAATCATGGGACGGCACATCCACCGGAGGTAAGCAGGGCGACACGGGCGCGCAGTATGCCGACGACGTGTTCGAGAACGGCGGAACTGACTCCTATGGCTTTCACTGCGGCGATTTGGGTAATTTTTGCGCCGAGACCGAATTGATGCGAGACACTTTCAGCAGTCTCACGTTCGGCGTCGCGACGTGCAACTCCAATGCCCTCGATGAATGGGTCTGGTACTCTACGTTCCAGAACGATACCTATGGCATGATCAACAACTCGGATAGCTACGACGCCGGCGATCCCACTTGCGGCAACGGCGCGTTTCACTCCGTCGGCTCGTTATTTTACAATTCAGCGGTTGGCGACTTCTCGGTAGGGGCAGCCGGCAACTACAACATCATTGACAACTATTCGTCGGGGTCGGCCCAGGTTACTGCACAGTTCGGGGGGATGGAGACGTTTCAACGCAACACGATCCTCAACACCACGGCCAACGGCCCATCTATTCAAGCCTGTAGTAACGTCGTTCTGCTCGACAATAAGATAAAGACTGCGGCAGGTAACATCTACGCGAGTCCCGTGATCGGTTCCTACAGCGGGACACCGCCTAACTATACTAACTACACCTGCGGTGGCGGCGCACTCCTGACGATGGGCAACACATTTACCGTCAATAATCCATACAACACGAGCGGGCTTGCGATTCCAGACTACAATATCGGCTACCCATATGGGGATGTGGTAGATACGTCCGGTGCGTCGATCAATACGACGCCGCCGACTTTGCCGGGAACTCCACCAAATACCGGCCCAGGAGGTTCCAATATCAGGGCGATTTACGAGGCGTCTGCGAGCGGCAGCGGGACGACGTGCAGCATTGCGTCTCCCTGTTCGGTCCAGACGGCCATTTGCATTGCTGCAACTGGAAGCAGCGGATTTTCCAGTGGAAATTGTACCGGCACTGTCGTAAGCGGGAATAAGCCAGTCGTACATTTGAATACCGGATCTTACACCATCTCCTCGACGTTGAGCGTTCCTGCGAACAGCGATATCCAGATAATTGGCGACGACTGGTGGGTTAAGACTCAGTGGAGGGGCCGGCGTCAATCCGGTGTTGAAGATCAATGGTCCGAGCCATGTTGTGCTGAGCAATTTTTCGATGCGCGCGACGACTACGACCGACGGCTTGCTAGTCGCTGGTGTAGACCAGAGCGGCGGCGTTGTCTACGCACAGGACTCCATATTCGCGTCCAGCACCCATTCGGTCTATTCAGATAACCTGAGCAATGCGCTTGTCGAACTGCACGACGCGGGTCTACTGTACGACACGGGTTATCTTCTGGATCAGACCGGCTCCAACCACGTCAATATCTTCTTCGGCAACACTGCCGGCGCGGGGGTTGCCTCGCTCTCGGGGGCCGCCAACGCGGAAATTATCGGATTTTGGGAAGACAACAACACGGTCAATCCCGGCATCAATGTTACCGGGAGCGGCAGCTTTGTCTATTCCAGCGCAAACTACGCTACCGGCTCGACGAATGTTTCGGCCGCGTTCCCCAATTTTACTGGAACCGCGGCTCTAATCAATCTGGCGCTGGACGGTGGGGAGGGAGTAACGATCAGCGGAACTGGCACGGGCGGCACGGAGATTCTCCCTCTTAATGCTAACAGCCAATTCGGGGTCAATGGCCCAGGATACACAATCAGCAACACTGCAACCGGAAACACCTTGGAGGCTTTCGGCCAACCAGGTTTCCCGACGGCGGATACGCCCAACCCGCCAGTGATGAGCGTCGTGAACACCGCGCTGCAATATTTTCGCACGAACAAGCCGGTGCTGCCTACGGCCAAATCTCCAGGGACCACGGGGATTGAGATGTACCGGATATCGTCGAGTTCAGCTCTTAACGCGCTCCATGTCACGCCGTGAGGTTCTGAGAAAACGGAGCGCATGTCGGAGTGCGGCGATCTGGTACGATAGCGGTGCCGGAGGCACCTTGGCGGCCACTATTGCGGATACGTCTGTTTTCAGCTATGCAGGATCGGCGATATACATGCCGACAAGCGGACAAGACGCCCTCACCCTTAATAATTTTCAAGGGACAGTGGCGCTTGTCGATCTTACCGCGAACGGCGACATTGAAATCACCGGCAGCGGGACCGGCGCCAACGTACTCGGGCTCGGGTTGGCTGGCCCGTCCGACGCGTTCTTTACCAACAGCTCGAGTCCCGCGGCCACCACCGAGTTCCTGAACGGCCAGACGACCGACGTATCATCCGGTGCCGCCGGCGCAGAAATTCACGAACAGGGGTGCTGTGATACGACGCTCTTGAATACGACGATCAATTATCTACGTACCGAACAGCCAACCCTGCCCACGCCGCTTCCCAACGGGGTCACCGACGTTCGCTTCTACCGCGTCTTCGTGGATACCGCTCTCACCGGCATCCATCTGAAAGCCGCTTCTGGCGTTGGCGTGGCTACGCCAGCAGCACCATAATTCCTATAGGCGCGGTCATGATCCAGCTGGATTAAGCGGCTAAGCGTGTCCACCGCCGAATTGATATCTAGCGACGCCATTTTCCGCCCATCTCGAAGCGATCCACGAGAACGATTTGATTCATTCGTGCAGAGAAGCTAGGCCGCCGATGCTCACCTACCAGGGACCACCCGCGGCAACGCCATCAGCGACCGCTCGTGCGCGCTTCCGGATTGCGCAAGCTGGGGTTCCCATGGCAATCGTCCATTCCGGCACATTCTTGAATACGCTCGAGCGGGCGCCGATCACCGCGCCCTCGCCGATGACCACGCCTGGAGCGACAAAGACGTCGGCGGCTATCCAAGCGTGGTCGCCGATAACGATTGGGGCGGTGATCAGGGTCATTTCGGCCGAATCCGGATCGTGACTGGCGGCACACAGAAAGCTGTATTGACTGACCGTCGCGTACGCGCCTATGCGGATCGCGTCGACCGAATAGCAGTCAACCTGAGCACCGAGGGAGCTGTACTTGCCCATCTCGAGGTTCCAAGGCGCCCAGATCTTAGCTGAGGCATCAACTCTGACGCCTCGATCGATGCGAGCGCCGAATGAGCGGAGCAAGAAGCGGCGCCAGCCGGGAAAGATTCGTGGGGTGGGTCGGAATAAAATCAGCCGGACGCCACCCCACAGTGCCCGTGCGATGCGATTCGACAAGGGATGCGTGCTCGGCCGAAACGGCGCCCCCCGTTTCGAGGCGCCACCATCGCCCCGTGTTGGAAGGTCGCGAGCCGCGACGGCACCGCGAGGGCGCGCAATTTTGAATCGGAAATGTCCGGTCATGCGGCGGTTCGCTCACGTGGTGCCAAGGACGTCAGTTCGCGGTTCAGCCCCTCGCTGAACTCTTAGGCGAAACGATCTTAGAGCTTTATCACTTGGGTCAGACCAAAATTGGGTGGACTCGCGGCATCGCGCGATTAAAGTTGTGTAAAAATAAGCGACTCCTTTTGCCTACCGTCGGTATTGTGATTGCAGGGACGTCGGGGTGCGAGTTCGAGCCTCCTACGGTGACTTCCGAGCCTCCATGGCACACTCTCGGATGTTAAGACCAGTGTCGTAGAAGCGCGAAGCTTCTTCGACCGCGTCGAACATTGGGATTCCTGAATCACCGCAGTTGCACCTTCGAACGCGAGTAAATCCCGTCCTCTTCAATTCCTCCGTAATGGAGGTCTCGTCCCACATCCAAAGATGACCGGAGTTGCCTAAAATATCACGCAGGATACCCGATACAGCTGTTGGCCGAAGTTCCTTGCCGAGTGATGTCGCACGGAGGAATTCCTCCGCAGCCTGGGGTATGTCTTCAGCGGTTGAGACATACCTTCGGGCACGTTCAAAAAGGTCCGGCACGATCAGCCGAAAAACTCCCCCATGAGCGAGCATCTTGTATGTGTTTGCTAGGGCTTTTCGAAAGTCGGAAAGGCTTAGATGCTCCAATACATGAGAAGCGTAGACCCCATCCGCAGTGCCTTCCGGCACAAGCGGACCCTTGCAAATATCGCCATATTTCACTGATACGGGAAAGCGCTCTCGATTGCCAGAAACAGCGGCAGAGATCATATTCCCGAAGAAGGGAATTCTCTCGATGCGTAGTGTCGGTGAGGCATCGAAGTTGAGCCAGCCTTCGGCCTGTGAAAATCCGCAACCGTATTGGACATAAAGATGGGGCATTATCCCCCTCACCCAATGATAGTCACGGATGACATAAGCATCAGGTGGGCGCCCGCCTACGCGAACATTAGAGCCGCATCAGCGTACGGGTCGTCAAACCACTGACCGGTTACGAGTTCGGGTCGGTATCCCTAACATTGTCTTTATTTGTTTTTGTGCTAGCCATCACCTTCAGGAACCGTTTTAACGGAACGCAGTTTCCCAAGCGAATTGGACTTTGTGCATTGCGGTGATGGCCATTTAGTCGAACCGGACCACGAAAGGCGGCTCCGCGCTGCGTGCAAGCCAAAGATAGACCTCGAGCATCTCGCGCGCGATGCGATCCCAGGAGAATTCCCGCGCCATCCATTTACGTCCTTGTTTTCCCATCGCCGTCAACACCTCGCGTGGCGACGCCATCACATGCGCCAAGGCCGCAGCGAGGGGATTGACGCCGTGATCGATCCACCAGCCGCAACCTTCTTTCTCGAGCCCGCTCCACGGCGCGCCTTTGGTCGAGATGACTGGGGTCCCGGCAGCAAGCGCTTCCGCGACGGTCAGACCAAAATTTTCGTTCAAGGTCGGCAGAACGAAAACATCAGCCTCCCGGTAGGCGGCGTTTTTTGCGTCGCCATAAATCGGGCCCTCGATGCAAACACGAGTGACGCCAAGGGCCCTCGCCAGGGCGCGCAGTTCATCGTCGTGCCCAATCTCAGGCGGTCCAACAATCTTGAGCCGCCAGCCGGGATGCGCAGCCTCGAGTTTCGACCAGGCGCGAACCAGGGAGCCGAGCCCTTTCTTGGGGTGGATACGCCCGAGGGAGAGCACAATTCGCTCGGCCGGCGGTCCTGCTGTTGGCCGCGTGGCCAGCTCCGGCAAGTCGATCCCGTTTGGGATGATCGCGATTGGGTGAGTAAGTCCGAAAGCGCGGATCTCCTCATATTCCTGTTCGCTTGTAGCATGAAGGCAAGCCGCACGACGGATGGCTGGCCCTTGCCACAACGCCCAAAAGGCGCGTTTCTTCCAGCGCGAAAAGGCGAGCGCTGCCGGTGCCAGCATGCCGCGCGGCGAGATGACGAGAGGCATTGGCCCGCCGGCTGCCGCCTCTGCAGCCCTCACGTTCGGCATCAACCAAAGCCCGTGATTGTGGATCACATCTGCGGTCCGGGCGGCGTGATGGAGCGCGTCCGACAGGCCTTGCGAACTGCGCAGACGCCTCAGGATCGGGACGCGCGCGTAGTCCCAGGCGAAGCGGTGGTCGCGATAGCCCCTGCTGTCCATATCGCACTCGACACACTCCTCCTCCGCGACAGAGAACAACGTTGTTTCGACGCCGGCGCGTGCCAGCGCTTCGCACAGTCGTGGCACGCTGTAGGAAGGCCCGCCAAGGGCGGGGTTGAGCCCCCCTACGACATGGGCCGCGCGAAGCCGGCCGGTCAAGTCAGGCCAGTCGGCGTGAGCGCGTCGCCAACGAAACATTGAAGAACTTTAGCGAGATGATGAGATGTGCAGCCAGATATGCGGCAACGCAACCCACAAGAATCTCGGCCAGATTGCTGCCGGGCTGCAACAGGGTCAGCCCGGGCATTGCTCGCAGCAGGAGCCCACGGATATCGTTTGCCACGAGCGAACTCATGATTCCCTGATCGAGCCACATCAACAGATAACCGAGCCCAAAAAATCCGACCGCTATGCCCGGAATGCCGAAATTGATGTAGAATTCGAGCACCTGGCCGGTCCCAATGCTGGTGCCCTCGGCGAAGCGGATGCCGGTGTACTCGCTGACGAGATCGCCTCCGCCCCCGATTGCCGGTTTATTGTGCCATACCGCGCGCGGGATCAATGCCCATGGGGGTGTGGTCGCACCGTAGGCGAACGCCGCCCCGCCCTCCTCATGATAGATCACGGCCGCGCCGACCAGGGCGTTTTGATTGAGCCGGATGTCCAGCTCGGAAATATGTTCGGGCGAAGTCAAATCGAGCAGTTGGAATCTCGTGACAAGCCCAGAAACGCGGTCGAGCCGGTCGAATATGCCGGCCTGTTCCTGCCAGACGACCTCACGAATCTCCCCACGTTGGCCCATATAAGTAACGAACAGCGAGAGGCCCAGGAACACGACTGGCGGGGCTGCGGCGTAGAACCACATTCGCCGCCGAGCGAGCACGAACAGGAAGGCGACGATGCTCAAAACCCAATATATGCCGGCGCCGAGAAAGCCGCCCGTGACCAGCGTCGCCAATGGCAACAGTGGTAGCATCGCCAGCGCCGCGAGCGATGTGCGACCATCGGATGCATCTGCGGCGCCGTAGAGCACCAGCCAGAACCCCAGGATCAGCAATGTTCCAAGCGGCAAGACTAGGGAAGTCACCGATGGGACACGGAAGGATAATGGTATTAAAACAAAATAAGCAACAATGCCGAGTATGAACGCGCGGCGACCTAAATGTTCGAACGCTTGCGCCCGCCGGCGTCGCGGCGCACCCTGTGGCGCAGCGCGTCGTCGATATATCCGGCGCGCCAGGATCGCACCCGATACAAAGGCGGCCATGCCGAGGATCGTCATCTCGAGGCCGATCTGCGTTTCGTCTCCGTCGATGAGACCCGGGTCCGAGCCGAGGAAAGGAAGCACCCCGGGCACATGCAACAGCGACAGGCCGAGAAAATAGGTGAGCGTCAACGCTCCGCCTTTCCCCGGTCGTCCGATCGCAAAGGCGACGAGCGCCGCGAGCAGCAACGCCCAAACGAGAAGCAGGGCTAACATCGCACGAGCAATTTCGTTAGGGTGTTCCAGATTAGCATTGCCATGCGTATGACGTTCCCGACAGCGTCAGCGACATCGCAACCAATCACCTCGATCTCGGCTTGCCTCGCCTCGTATATTCCCCCACCTTCTGTCCGGCGGCATACCAAATGCAAAGCGGCAGATTATGAATTTGCGACAAGAGGCGACAGGCTTCGATGGCCCTCCCTATGTTCCCCTCGAACATGCGCCGCAGAATGAATTTTGCGTGATCGGCGCCGCGGTGGCGGGCGCGCCAAGCGATCACCTCTCGATACATTTTTTCCCCAAGATGCTGCCTATAGAATGGCAAAATTTCAATTTCCTCGCGCATATACAGAAGCGGCGTACGGGGATTGGACGTGGCGGCACCACTATGTGTCCGCACGTCGTGCAGGATAGTCCTGTTTCTTACTAACTCGAAGCGCTCAGCCACCCGGTTGTAGAATTCCAAATCCCCGGCGACAAAAAAACGCTCATCGAATATACCGACCTCATCAAAGACATGCCTATGCACCATAACCGACGAAAGCGAGGCAGGAAGCCCTCCATACCGCGATGAAATTGCAAGATAGGTCGCGAAGTCGATATCGAGCGGCGTTCCTTCATCATCGCAGATGGCTATGCGCATACCGTTCGCGTCAATGATGTTGCAGCTCGCATAGACCAATCCGGCCTTGTCGTTACGGGCGAGCGCTTCGAGTTGAGATGCAATAAATCCAGCGTGAGCAAGATCGTCTTGACAGAATAGCTGTATATATTGACCAGAGCAGGCCCTCAGTGCCCGATTCAAGTTGACGAATATGCCACCATTCAAGCCGTTCGAGATCAGCTTGATATTGCTGGCTCCAATCGACCGCACGATGTCGATCGTGTCGTCTGTCGACGCGTCATCCGAAATTACAATTTCAAGATCTTCGTCCTGAAGCAGTAGTGAGCGGACCGCCGACGCGATATATTGTGCACCATCGTAAACGGGTAGAGCAACAGAAACGGTCGGCGGCATCGTCGGAAAGCTCTCTTTGAGAAGTTTAACCAGCGCAGTGCAGACGGATCAAGATGGGTCCGCGATATGAGGGCGCAGCAGCGCCTACCGCTTGCTTGGGCGCGATGTTTTCGCGAGGGCTGCTTCTATCCCGTCGGTGGCCGCGGCGAGGCTGTAAGCCTCCGATTTGGCGGCGATCCCCTCGCGGGGCGGGGGGTGGGCCATGATCCTGCTCAGCGCATGCGCTAGCGCCGGGACGTCGCCGACCGGGAATACCCGCCCTGCCGTTTGATCTGCGATGAGATCCGGTGCCGCTCCCACCGCATCGGAAAGAACAACCGGGCGGCCACAAGCGAGCGCCTCGTTGGCGACGAGGCCCCACGTTTCACGCGCATCGGAGGGTAGGACCACAATATCCGCCGCAGCGTAAGCGGCCGGCATCTCCGTTTGATTGCAAAAACCGAGCATGTGAAGCTGCAAATCTGCGGCGCGTGCGGCAGCGATCATCTCAACTTGGAGCGGGCCTGCACCCGCAACTAGGATTGCCACTTCGCGACCTTCAGTCTTCAGCCTCGCGGCGGCAGAAACGAGGTCGATGGGACGCTTGAAAGGCACCAGCTTGCCCGCGAAAAGGGCGACTGTTGTTTCCTTAGCGAGGCCGAGCCGTGTTCGCAGCGTAAACCGCGCGGCGGCGGTCGCGCGGCTGGCAAACCATTTCGTATCTACGCAGTGCGGCGAAAAAAACATGCGCCGCGCCGGATATCTGTAATGCTTCCAATAGGCGCGAGACCGCTCCCCCACATAGAGCGCGGCATCGAAGAGACGCAGGAAGACGGGATAGGCGATGGCCTTTGTCGCCCTCTTGATGGTCGACCGCGGGGTCGAGAGTTGGCTGTCGCCTCGGGCGAGCAGCGGCAATCCGAGACGCTTTGCTGCAAGTCCAGCCTGAAGGTACGCCTTTAAGTGCCAGCCAAGCATGAGCACGGCATCGAAACGGCCTTCCGCGAGCCGCGCACCGATTTCAGGCGTGTCGCAGCCAGCAAATCGGCCAAGACCCGGCTGTTTTGCGAGATTGCGCACGAAGTGATGCTCGTAGCCCGAAAGAAGATCGATGTCCCAGTCGAAACCGATGCCGAACCCCGCACGCGCTTGGTCAATAGGCGTCGCGCGGTGGGCATAAAACACGGTGATATCGAGCCGCCGCGCCAGCTCACGGAACAGCGGCGCATAATACTGAATCGGATGCGAGGCGACGACCGCGAGATGCATTAAATTAATGGCGCAACTCGGCGAAACGTTCCACAGCGGCATCCAGCGCTAAAGCAAGCTTCCGAGTGCTCTCCCTTGCCGAATATGCTTCAAATTTCGACCAGTTGACGTGGCTCGGATCGTATTGTGGATCCCTTATAAAGGTCGCCAATCGGGATGCCAAATATCTTGGTTCAGGCAATCCAGTCTCAGTAATTTCGATTACAACCCCCGCATTGCTCGACTGAACGACCCGGACGGCGGCGCTCGCTGAGTGAAGGAATGCGAATATCGGGCGCTTGGCCTGGACCGACTGATAAATCTTTGACGGTGAATAGTGAGCTTCGGTTGACCCTAAAACAAGAATAGCTGAGGCTTGTACCAGGTGTGACAGAACATCAATATAGGGGATGCGTTGCGGGTGCTCGGAGATTATCTTTTCGAGGCGAAACTCCGCGGCCCGCGGCAGTATATTATGCCCCCCAGGATCGTTGGCAGATTTCCCCGTTCCGACAAAATGGATTTGCAGACGCGAGTACAGATCTGGACGCTCGGCTCTTATCAGCACCAATGCCGCGAACAGGCACTCGAGGATTTGATGAGCCTTTGGCAACATCGCGCCCGCATAGATCATATGGAAGGCGCCATCATTTGGGTTGAACAGGTATGGTTCGCGTGAGCTGCGAGCAACGATCTCGAAATCTCGGGCCGAATTTCCATACGGCATTGCGGCTGCAATGGCCTGCCGATGCAAATGCGGATTCCTTTCAAATACACCCGAATAATATCCTTCCGTAATACCGGTGATAAGGGAGGCTCGTCGAACCGCCCTAGGCTCCAAAACCTCAGCAAGTTTCTTCGACACCCAAGCTTTGCTGGGCCGCCATTCCGGCTCAGGCCATACATGCAGCCATGGATCAATATAGTCTATACCGAACGCAATTGGTTGATCCTTGACAGCGAGTTCTCCGAGGAGCGCTGAATAGAAAGACGGTATCGTAATGTGTAGGAAATCGACTCGCCTTTCACGAATCAGACGCCGGAGTGCCGCTAGATGCCACGCGAATCCACGAACCCCAATATCTCCAACGGGCCGCACGGGTTTGGTCGGGAGCGCGGCGGTCCGAATGATTTCCAGATAGGGATCAAGAAGTTCGCACAATTCCCAATCCAGAGCCTCCTCATAATATCGCCAATGCGTCGTAACGATAATCGGCTGCCAGCCAAACTCATGGAGATGTTGCGCCCATAACCGTGCGCGATGGACTCCGGCGAGATTGCTCGGCGGAAAATGCGCCGCAACGAGGGCAACTCGCTTCACGGCGAACCGCGCGTTATGAAAAGGACCACTAGCAGGCTGCTGAAAAAGGGGTTGCTGATTTTGCGCATTGTGCTCCCTTGGGGTGGGGATGGGGGTGGCGATGCGCGGCGACGATGGGATTTGCGGCAGCCTTTTCAGTTACATCGATCTTGAGAAGCGGGTTCGGGCGGATCATCCGCTGCGACTGATTTGGCAGATCGCCAACGCCGCGCTGCACGCGCTGTCCAGCGAGTTTGCCAAGCTCTATTCGCCGATCGGGCGGGTGTCGATCCCGCCGGAGCGGCTGATGCGCGCTTTGCTGCTGCAGGCGTTCTATTCGATCCGCTCGGAGCGGCAATTGGTTGACCGGCTCGACCACGACCTGTTGTTCCGCTGGTTTGTCGGGCTCGGCATCGAAGACCCCGTATGGGATGCCACCACCTTCACCAAGAACCGCGACCGGCTGCTGGAGGGCGAGGTGGCCGGGCAGTTTCTCGCCGCGGTGCTGTCCCAAGCCAGGGTCAAAGCCTTGTTGTCGAGCGATCATTTCTCGGTCGACGGCACCTAGTTGGAAGCCTGGGCGAGCCTCAAAAGCTTTCGCCCAAAGGACGGCTCGGGCGAGCCACCCGGCCCCGGGCGAGCGAGACTTTCACGGCAAGCCTCGAACCAATGACACGCACGCCTCGACCACCGACCCCGACGGCCGTCTCTATCGTAAAGGGCTGGGCAAGGAGGCCCGGCTCTGTTTCATCGGCCATGCCCTGATCGAGAACCGCAATGGTTTGGTCGTCGCCGGGGTGACGACCCGCGCCTCGGGACATGCCGAGCGCCTGGCTGCCTTGGCGCTGATCGACCCGCATGCCGATCGTCCACAACCGGTCACCCTCGGCGCCGACAAGGGCTACGATACCGGCGACTTTGTGATGGAGCTGCGCGACAAGGCGGTGACCCTGCATGTTGTCCAGAACCAAAACGGCCGGCGCTCGGCGATCGACGGCCGCACCACCCGGCATCCCGGCTATGCGGTCTCCCAGCGGATCCGCAAACGCATCGAAGAGGTTTTCGGCTGGGCCAAGACGGTGGCCGGCTTACGCAAGATGCGCCATCGCGGGCTGCCCAAGGTCGATTGGGCAATTCACCCTCGCTATGGCCGCCTACGATCTCGTCCGCTTGCCCAAATCGCTTGCCGAGCCCATCTCGTGACCGGCTATCGCACTCGCCGGCCAATATCCCCGCCCCGCTCGCCAACGCATACTCGCGACTTCGGTCAACACCGCATCGGGCTTGCTCATCGTAATCGCTCATTGTCAAGCCTTCTGAAGCGGCCCCATAAATGACCGGACAGGCCTACCCCTTGGTTAAGAACCAGGAGTATGCCTATGCCTATGACTGGGAACGTCGACCGAGTTGAAGTGATCACGTCGGTTCAGCGACGACGGCGCTGGTCGGCGGAGGAGAAGGCGCGGATCGTTCAGGAGACCTACGCACCAAGGATGTCGGTGTCGCTGGTGGCACGACAGCACGGGGTCTCGCCGAACCAGGTATTCAAATGGCGACAGCTCTATGCCGAGGGCGCGTTGTCAGCGGTCGGCGCCGGCGAAGAGGTGGTGGCGGCGTCCGAATACCGGGCTCTGCAGCACCAGGTGCGTGAACTGCAACGGCTGTTGGGCAAGAAGACCCTCGAGAACGAGATCCTGCGTGAAGCATTGGACCTGGCCCAGCCAAAAAAACGGCTGTTGCGGTCGCCCTCGTTCGCTCGGGACGACATGCCGTGAAGACGATCGCAGAGGCCGTCGGAGTGGCGCGGTCGAACCTTGTCGTCCAAGCCGCCGCGCCCCCGCTACGGCAGCGCCGGGGTCGTCGGCCCCAGCCCGAGGCGGCATTGCTGGCCGAGATCAAGGCGCTCATCGCCGGCCAGCCGACCTACGGCTACCGGCGCATCCATGCCCTGCTCCGCCGACAGCGACGCGAACAAGGTGCAGCGCCGGTCAACGTGAAGCGGGTCTATCGCGTGATGAAGGCGCACGGGCTACTCCTTGAACGGCATACCGGAAACGGCGCGGAACGCCGCCATGACGGGCGCGTTGCAGTGGATCACCCGGATACCCGCTGGTGCTCGGACGGGTTCGAGATCGGCTGCGATAGTGGCGAGCGGGTGCGCATCGCCTTCACCCTCGACTGCTGCGACCGCGAGGCGATCTCTTGGGTGGCGACCACCGGTGGCATCGACAGCGGCGACATCTGCGATCTGATGATCGGCAGCGTCGAGCGCCGCTTCGGGCTGGTGACCCGGTTGCCCAGGCCAATCGAGTGGCTGTCGGACAACGGCTCGCGCTACACGGGCGCGCGAGACCCGGAGGCTGGCGCGCGACATCGGCCTGGTGCCGCGAACGACGCCGATGAAAGCCCGCTGTCGAACGGTATGGCCGAAGCCTTCGTCAAAACCCTGAAGCGCGATTATGCCAGGGTGAGCCACCGTCCCGATGCCGCCAGCGTGCTGGGCCAGCTCAATTCTTGGTTCGAGCACTACAATAGCGTGCATCCGCACAAGGCACTCGGCTTCCGCTCGCCGCGCGAGTTCCGCAAAGAATGGGTGGAGAAGACGACCGACAACGCGATCGGCGCTCTGCGCCCACCGCATGAAGGCACAACGTCCGCGGATGGGCTCGGGTCAAGCCCGCCAGCCGGGCGCAGCGCGGAGACACGAAGTGTCTGGCTTGACCCGAGCGCAGCCGTGGACCAACCCTAAGAATCAGGCCCTGTCCGGTTATTCAGGGGCAACTACACCTTCCGCGACCAGAAAACCGCAAAGCTCTCTCTTTTTCAGCAGCCTGCTAGTAGTTGCAGTTATCTAACGGGGAGGGTCCCCGATAGGAGTGGAGAAGAAGGAGCACTAAAGGCAAGAAGGTCTGATCAGAGAGACAGTCACCTTCCTAAACACGACCTCTTCGAAGCCGGGATCGGTGGCCTGGCAGTCGTCAAGATCACGGCCGCGCTATCGGAGCATGTAATCGGGTGAATTCGGTCATCCAGAATGGCATAATTTACCGGTTCGGGCACTACATTACTGACGATTTCAGCAAAGCAGCGTTTCATGGTTATGGCGACTTTCGCAGGACGTGAGATGCCCGAGCGGATGGGAACCCCAATTCCTACACGATGGAATACCCGCTCAGCATGGGCGTCGACGGGTCTAAAGCGCGACTGCCAGACGTGATGCGTTAGTTCGCGTTCTTTCAGCCATCTGTAGAGTCTTCGGTACAGGGCGCGCTCCCTATCAGCCGCCTTCAGCTGAGCCAGGTGCCAACGCCATCCCACCGATCGTGGCCGAGTGCTCTCTTCACCATTGTCCCGCCAGACAATTTTCGGCTCCATTGCTATGTAAACAGGTCGATCGATGCACAATGTACGCAGCCGCTCCTGAAAGACCGGATCGATCGACATCGCTAAAGTGGAGAAATCTAATTCGCAACCGAGGCGCCAAAACAAACTTGAGTTATTCGCCGCAGTACTATAAAAAAAACTTCCCCAAAGTTCGGCTTGCGTGGCAATCCCGCACACGTACTGCTTGTCATAGGTAGTAGCAGGCCCCACATGACTTGTGCCCAGTCGAAAATTGGGTGTTTCTATAAACTGATTTCTCAATACAATATCCACTGAATATCTTCGCACAATCTCCACATTACTTTCGAGAAGATCGGGCAAATATGCGTTGTCATCCTCCAAAACACAAGCAAATTTGGATTCGGGGTTGGACGTGATAGAAAATGCCTGATCGATATTAGCACCAGCACCGAGGTTTGTTTTGTTTTTCGTATAAACGATCCTGACATCGTCGAAGCTTTCGCATACCGCCTCTGCGTCTGAACTGTCAACGGAGTCATCCAGCACTATACAACGCCAATACGGATAGGTCTGACTAGCCAAGCTTGCAAGTGCTCGGTGAAGCAATTTCGGGCGGTGATATGTCGGAACCCGAACTTCAACAATACCGTACAACGCGCAATCTCTCAAGTTCCAACACCTCGGCCCTCTGGTTACACTCGGATGTGCTCGGCAAAAGGGATGACATTAACATCACCGATCACCTAGTGGTCTGACGCGATCGCTTGGTGCCCTCGGTTTACCTTCTCGATAATGCGGTCAGGATCGGCGGTCCAGACAAACGGTTTGGGTTTGTGGTTGTGCTCGCCGAGGTAGCGGTTGATCGCGGCTTGCAGGTCGACGAGCGAATGGAAGACACCGCGCTGCAGGCGCCGCCGGGTCAGCGTGGCAAAAAAGCCTTCGACCGCATTAGCCCAGGAGCAGGAGCCCAGGAGCAGGAAGTCGGGGTGAAATGAAAGGTCCAGCGCGGATGGCGGGCGAGCCAGGCGCGCACTTTGGGATGCTTGTGGGCGGCATAATTGTCGAGGATCGCGTGGATCAGCTTGCCGGCGGGCACCGCGGCCTCGATCCGGTTCAGGAAGCGGATGAATTCCTGATGGCGATGGCGCGCCATGCACTGGCCGATGACCGTCCCGTCGAAGACATTGAGCGCGGCGAACAGCGTCGTCGTGCCGTTGCGGATGTAATCGTGGGTCATCGTCCCGGCCCGGCCCTTCTTGATCGGCAGGCCGGGCTGGGTGCGGTCGAGCGCCTGGATTTGCGATTTCTCGTCGACCGAGAGCACCAGACTGTGCACCGGCGGGTCGAGATAGAGCCCGACCACGTCGCGCAGCTTGGCGGCAAAGGCCGGATCTTGCGACAACTTAAAACGTCGCACGCGATGCGGCTGTAGCCCGTGCCCGCCCAGATGCGCTGCACCGAGCGCAGCGAGATGCCGCTGGCTGCCGCCATCGCCCGCCCGGTCCAGTGCGTCGCCTCCCCCGGCGGCTCCGCCAGGGTCAGCGCGACAACGTGATCGACCAATGCCGGCGGCAATGGCGACAGGCCGGGTTTTCGCGTCTTGTCGTGCAGCAGGCCGGCCACGCCCTCGCGCATAAACCGCTCCTGCCAGCGCCACACACAAGGCTTTGAGACCCCGGCGCGGCGCATGATCTCCGTCGTGCCGCAGCCCTCGCCTGTGGCCAGAATGATTCGCGCCCGCCACACATGCTTTTGCCGGCTGTTGCGATCTCCTACCACCGCGGCCAGTCGCTCACAGTCGGCGGCATTCACCTCGATAGCGATCCCCTCGCGCATGCCGGGTCATCGCACAGATCCCGGCTTAATGGAATCCTATGATTGCGTCATACCACTAGGTCACAGTATCACGCCCATAACGTTCGATTTTTTAAAGCCGAACCCTCGAAAGCGATCAAGGACAGCTCGTTCGTAATCTCTGGTCATATCCTTGTGCTCGAACATAACGGCGCGTAGCCCCAACCTTGCAAAGGGATGCCCGGTCGGCCAATTTCGACCTCATGGTTGCTATGCTACGGTCTTTTCGGCTGCATGCTGTAAGGAGTCTCATTTGATCGTGTCGTCGTGGTGCCTTTGTCGAATGCGCTGTTAACAAGATCGAGAAATGTGGGCTTCTGAACTTCCCAGTTGAACCGCGTTTGGCCCAATCGAAATGCCGCCACCCGAGCGGCGGCAAGGCGTTCTGGGTGCCCGAGAAGAGAGTCGAATGTCCGGGCGAGGCTGTCGAGATCGTCCGCGGTGTATAGCCGCGTAGCGTCGCCGGCCTCGGGCGCAAAGGCGCGATGCGCCGGAATGTCGGACATCACCGCCGGCAGGCCGGCGAGTAGATAGGTGAACAGCTTGTTGGTCAGCGAGACTCGGCGGCTGGCGGTGCATCCCGTTTCGCCGACAAATCCGACATGATAGGATGCGGCGAGACGCTCCATCTCCGCGGGAGCGGCGGGGGCCAGGATATGGAGCCGAGCCGAGGCGCCTACCTCAGCGGCTATGGTCTGCAATCGGTCGACAAATCCTGAAGCGGGAGAGCCTCGCAGATAGAGATGCGGTCGCGAGTTGGCGCGGCCGACCGCCTGCACGGCGCATTCGAGGCCCCGATCCGGACCGATCGTCTGCGAGAACCAGTAGACCGACAGCCCCGGCTCGGCCGTTCCTGCGGGTGTCGGCTCCGCGGGAGCCTGGTTGCGCGGAAAGACATTCAGCACGACCGTTGGTCGCGCGATACCGTACGCATCGACATAGGCATCGGCGATACCAGGAGACGCCGCAGTGACATAAGCGCAGCTCGGTAAGTAGCGCCTTTCAATTGCACAGGTGAGCCGCCGTTGCCGCTCGTACGCGGGCGTGTCGGGCAAATCACCCGGATGAAAATCTTCCGCATCGAAAGCGTACAGTGCGCCGTGGCGACGCGCGGCCGCCGCCGCGGCCGGCAGCGCCGCGGGATAATGCGCGATATAAAGATCCGCAGGCACGGACTTCGCCGCCCGAGCGAGTGGACCGGTGAAGGGGCTAACCGCACGCTCGGCAATGCCGCCACATCCGGTCATTACGAAGCCTAACTGGTAGCTCGTCTGAAGGGCGCGGCGAAGACGCCAGCCGGTACCGCGCACCGTGAAATTGAGCCGCTCCGCTCGCCACGAAGCTGCGTTGAGCACGGTTTCGTCCTGCCGGTCGACGTAGGCAAGAGTCCGTGTAGCGATAACCGTAACGTCGGCTCCCCACTCATAGAGGGCATGCGCCTCCTTCACGACGCGCGGGTCGGAGCCGAGCGCTCCCGGCGTCACAATGCAGATGCGCAACTTCCGGGGCACGCGGTACCGTCCTAGACGACGAGTTCCGATCCGAACTCTGCTGCATATCCGGCCCGACGCAGGCCTTCCTTAAGCTTGGTAATCAGCAGGCGCCGATGATCGGGCCCTTGCGCCCGGCGCGCCGTTTCGAGCGCGTGGAACCGCATCTGATAAAGTGCCGTGCGGTTGTCGAGGCACCACTGCAATGCTTCGGCAAGGCCCGCTGAATTCAGCGGCGGGGACGATCAGGCCATTCCGTCCGTGTTCCACGAGATCGCTGGCGCCGGCCATATCGGTCGTGATGACCGGGAGCCCGCGGGAAAACGCCTCCGTGATGACCAATCCGAAATTGTCTGCGAGGGTCGGAAAGACGAGGACGTCGGCTCTTTCAAACGCTGCAAACAAATCTGCTTGCGGTACCGACCCCATCAGCTCGAGCCCGCTGGGGAGCGGGCGCAATACCCGATCGGGCAACCCTACGCTGCCGTAAACCTGCGCATGCGCACGTTTCCCAGCGTTGAGTGCTCGCCATGCACCCAGGAAGTAATGTGCACCCTTGCGAATGATCACGCTTCCAGCCCAGACCACCGACAAGGGTTGGTCGATATCGGTCACCGGCTTTGCGATTGCCATGATCCCGGGCGGGGCCGCCGATGGTACGACCAAGATCTTTTTTGGGTCGACGCCCGCTCGAATATGGGACCGCCTCGTCACTTCGGAGTTGACGACGATCACATCGGCCAGGGCGATCTCGGCGCGCCGGCGATCGTACCGGCGAGCAAAGCGCTCGGCAAAATAGCTATGCTGCCTGCTCCGCAGTTCCGGAAACCTCGACTCCTCACGGTTCTTGATGTCTTCGAACTCTTTGCTGTCGGTCGAAGGCAACCCGAGAATTTTGGCAATCCCGCGCCGCTCTGCCTGTTCAAAAGTGTACTTCGCCGTATATTCGAAGGCATAAACAGCTTGTATACTCTCGAGGTGCCGCTCCCCGACGGCATGGTCGAACCGGTGCGACATCGCGTCCCAAGCCATGTCCGCATAGATCGAATTTTTGACGCACCTCGACAATGCGGTGCGCAATGCGTCGAGCAAGGGGTAGGAAACGATCATGTCGGGGGGGACTTGCGTAATCGCCCGGCGCAGCAGCTCTTTTTTGATCCGCCCGCCCAGGGAGCCACCGATTCGCAGGAGCCTGCTTTCGTGATAGGCAAGCCCAGTCACAAACGCCGCAAGCGCTCCTCTTTCGTGGAACGCTCGCGCCGCTTGCTGCGCGTCCATAAGAACTCCGGGAAAAGAGACTACCGCTCGCACCGGGCTAGGCTCGCAATGAGGTCGATGCGATCCGCCGTGCACTTTACTGCGCACCGGTCGGGAAGCGACGCTCAGCCCATATCCACCTATTATGTGGCAAAGGGCGCCGCTCAGGAATTGTCCACCGCCAGCGCGAGTTCTTTATGATTTTATTGTAAATCGATGCTGCTCCAACAACGCCATGCAACGAGATTCCGCTTCGCGTGAGTGGGTCTCAATCGGCAGCTTAAGATTGACCTCGTTGAGCAAGGATACCGCACTATCTAGTGCGTCCGCCTCTAATCCCTCGATGTCGATTTTTTATGAACCCGGTGCCGAAGCGATCAACCTGAATATCGTCGAGCCTCACGTGACCTTGGTCACTTGTAGTCCCAACATACCTAGGCACAATCTCGACGTCGGCATCCGTTAGTCCGCTAAGCGCCAAATTGGAATGTAATGCAGATAAAGACACCGCGTCGGGCTCAATAGCAACGGCGTGGCAGAAGTTCTTCCGAAAGAGAATGCACAGTTCGCGGAAGCCGGCACCGACATCAATTATCCACTTTGCCTCTTTTAGCGCCGCGCGGATATAGGGATAGGCCTCGATCTCCCACAGACCAAAATAAAACTGTGACTGTGATCTTAGGTCGATGTTGAGAACTAGACCCCTGAATGGTCCGAGCGGTATCTTCCCGGGCCGCAATCCAGACGGCACTATTATATTCTTGATTGCCGATACAGGCCGTAAGCCGGTATTATTATTATACCTCACCATTACGCAAACACCCTACAAGTGCCCAGGTGCGAACAGATGGCACCCCGATAGAGTTACGGGGATAGGCGAGACCGGCCACACCGAGTTAAGCTCACAAACGACGGGCGCGATATGTGGCAAGCATTTCGCGGTAAACGTTTTGATACGCTTCCGCCACGGCGCGGTCGCTGAAGAGCCGTTCGACCCGCGCCCGGCAGCTCGCCCGGCTGATCGTATCGAGCCGTCCGACCGCGGCGACGAGGCCATCGACGTCGGCGGCGACGTAGCCGGTCACCCCGTGCTCGACCACTTCCGGCACCGCGCCGCGGGCCAGCCCGATCACCGGCGTCCCGCAAGCCATCGCCTCGGCCATAACGATGCCGAAGGGCTCCTCCCACAAGATTGGCATCAGAAGGGCCCGCGCGCGGCCGAGAAGCAGATTCTTTGCCTTGTCGTCGACCGGGCCCACATAGGTCACCTGCGTGCCGTCCAGATGCGGTTTGATGTGAGTCTCGAAAAAGGCACGGTGCTCTATCGGTACGTTGCCGGCGATGACAAGGGGGAGTCCCGATCGGCGGGCAACTTCGATGGCAAGGTGCGGCCCTTTGATCTCCTCGACGCGACCGAGAAAGACGAGTGGAGCATCCGGTCCGGAATCCAGCCGGAAATCATAGGTCGCGAGCGACACACCATTGTAGACGAGCCGCCAGGTTCCGATGTCGTCGACGCCGTGCGTCAGCTGACGGCTGATCGCTGAGAACCACAGCGTACCCCGCGACAACACATGACCCAGTCGTACAGAACGGCGTGAAATCTCGCGCTGGTAGCTCATCAGCTTCGGGATCGGCAGCGGCAAAATCGGAACCAGATAGGCGACGCGCGAGAAGCTGTGCACCAGGTCGAACCGCCGAGCCAAAACCTGGCGCGTGAGCGTGGCGCCGTTGCGCGCAGTGTCGATCCTCGATCGGCTCGCGCATCCCGGCCATGACACCAGGCGGCCGGCCGTCGTCGACTGAGCATGCGCGAAGACTGTAACTTCATTCCCCCGCCCGACTAGCGCCCGGGCCAGCATGTCGACGATCCGCTCGATCCCGCCATAATGGACTGGCGGCACGGGCAGCTCCGGATCGACGGTCAGCGCGATGCGCAGAGGACAGCTACGCTGGCTAGCGTCGGTCCCAAACGGCTCGATCTCAGAGCGACCCTCCACCGGGGAGGCTTGTCATGCGACCTTTCTCCAAAAGATTCCGGACCAATCGATCGGAATGAAAGGTGTCTCGATTTGCTTGCAGGCACGGAAATCATCCACGGCTTTTCGGCACGCGTAAACCGCGCCGTAGTCATCGATAATTACAAAACCGCCCAGAGAAAGCTTGGGATAGAGGTTACGGAGTGAATCCATTGTGGAAGAATACATATCTCCATCTAGCCGCAAAATCGCTAGTTTTTCGATAGGGGCCGTTGGAAGGGTGTCTTTGAACCAACCTTTGAGGAAACGTACCCGATCGTCAAGTAATCCGTAACGCGCAAAATTGGTTTTTACCTGATCGAGCGGTATACCGAGATAGTCATTTTTTGTCCAGTGAAGGTCGCGCTCGTCCTGTTGGTAGCGGCCATCCGGCTTGGGTAAACCCTCGAACGAATCCGCCACCCAAACCTGCCGGGTGCTATCCTTGTATACCTTCAAAGCAGCCCGCATGAAAATGCAAGCCCCGCCTCGCCAGACACCGGTCTCGATAAAATCCCCTGGAATTTCATCACGTAGCACCCGGTTGATGCAACAATGCAGATTATCTAATCGTTTCAATCCAATCATAGTATCAGCATCTGGTGGCCAATCTCCCCCTTCTGCTCGGGTCGCCGGATCAAATTGCGCATAGCGATAAAGCCTCAATCCATTCTTCTCTAAAACCGCGGTGATTGGAGGATAAACGGCCCACGCTAAAGGGTGGATCGCGCGCGATGGACGCCCCAACGGTCGATATGTTTCAGGGAAAATATAACGCGTTAAACACTTCTTCATTAAGTCTAAATAGGCATCTGCAGGGTTATTTTTGATTTCCATTTTGCATTAGTTATTTGGTATTTTCAATGTGCTGACAAGTTAGTGCTATGAAATTATGAAATGTGGTAAAAGAACCGGGTCGTGCAACCAGTACTTCGCTGTTACATGGAAGCAGGCCATACACGCACCCCAAAAATCTCGGTGATATTGATAAACTTGCCCGGCGACATCGTTGACGATGTATTGGACATAGTGGGGCCGGAGGTCCCAGACCAAATCACCACAGGCGCCGAAGGTACCTGGCTCGCCGGCGGCGTTCAACACAGAGAGTTATAAAGTGCTGCCATATCGCTGGCCGCCTCCCGCATCGTCCGAACCCTGTCTCGCTCGCCGGCGGAAGCCCTTGGCGCGCGGTTGGAGGCCATCGTTGTGATCGCGGCGGCCCAGGCCGTCACATCGCCGGGCGGCACCAGCATGCCATCATCGGGTTCGCGGACAAGCTCGGCGATCCCGCCAAGCCGCGAGCCGATGACAGGAAGCCCGGCTGCCTTCGCTTCCAGCACGACTAACGGTCCCGTTTCGAGGCAAAGCGACGGGACGACCAGTGCGCTCGCGCGCGCCAATGTTGCTGCCAGTTGTGGGCGTGCCACAGATCCCTCGATCGCGATGCGAGGATCGCCGGCCGCGAGGTGGCGTATCTGCGCGGCGTAAGCGAGTTCCTCGGCGCCGTCGCCAACGCCATGGATCGAGAGAGCCATGGGTATTTCGGGCGAGATTGTCTTCACGGCGCGCACAACGACATCAACACCCTTCACCGGATGCCAGCGACCAAGGTAAAGAAGCCGAAACGATGACGCGGAGCGCCGATCGATTGTCGAGGCGGCCTGGACTGCCTCACCGGCGAAATCTGGATCTACCCCCTGCCGACTGAGCAGGAGCTTGTCTTCGGGAACGCCGTTGCGAGCAAGGGCCTCAAACAGCCACCCGCACACCGCGACGATGCGATCCGCATCGGCCACCGCCTCGGAGAACTCCAGCTTGCGGCGTTCACCGAGCGCCCGCGCCGACAGCGCCGTCGCGACCTGGCAAGGAGGCATCGCTTCTGCGAGCGCAGCGCTAATCGCTGCAGGCATCGCGCCCAGCGAACGAGCGACAATCCTCGGCGCCCCTCGTTCTCGGCTCCAGCAGGCGCCGCATGTCGCCGGGTCGATCCTTCCGTCGCATGCCTCCTCCCCGAACCGCATCATCGTGCCGCGCAGGCAAATATTGTTCGCCGTATGGACGGTCATGACGGTCTTGAGCCCGGCCTCCCGAGCTGCCCGAAGATGCGCGCCGCCGAGGCCGCGCGACCACGAATGCTGGTGATAGATATCCGGATGCTCCTCGGCGAGGATCTGGCGAAACCGCTCAAAGCCCCGGTGCGGCGCTCCGCCGCGAAGCTCGGCGCGCGAGGGCGCGGGATTGACCGGGTAGGTCCGCACGACGGTCCCGTCGAACTCGTAGCCGTCCACCGCTTCCGGAGCGAGCGGTGCTATGATGCGCGAGCCGATATCGAAGGCGCGCAACTCCCGCACGAGACCGGTCAAATACACTTCAGTACCGCCCATATTCCTTGGTGGATACCAGGCGCTCGCCTGAAGTACCGAAAGCATCGAATTAGCGGCCGACGATGCGAAGGAGCTGCCGAGCCTGACGCAACCCTATCGCGCGCGCCAGCGGCGCTGCTATCTGCGGATGAAGCGGCAGTTTTCCCCCGAGTTTGCGTTGACAATCCACCGCTTCGAAGTATTCAGGGTGTGTAGCAGCGAAGAGCCCCCGCGCAGCATTGTTGTAAATTTCGGTCAATGCTTCTCGGCGCTGCGGCGGTAGTGGCCCGCGGGCCCGCCAAAGGGTCTCGATCTGCTTGCCGTTCAAAAGCACATAGCGCCAGAACCGCGCCGGGTCGCAGCGCGAGAGACTTTGCGGCGACAGGCGGTGACGCGCGCCAACGTGTGCCGAATGCGCGAAGCGGGCGCGGTGATAAGCGGCGTCAAACAAAAACCGAGCATCCTCGATCACCGGCAGATCCTCGCGGAACCCGCCGATCTTCTCGACAAGACTGCGACGATACATGATGGCACATGGGGGCGCCCAGACATGGGTTGCGCAACCGATCTCGGCATCTGCCGCAAGCGCGGCCATGTCGACCGATCTGACCGGACCATCCTCGATACGGCCGTCGTGATCGACGAACTCCTGCCAATCGCACACAACCACTTCGGCTCCGGGCGCCTCCGCCGCTTCCAGTCGCCGCCCGAGCGTACCGGGGACAAGCAAGTCATCTGCGTCAAGAAATACGAACCACTCGCTCGCCGTCCCGCCAACCCCGCGATTCCGCGCGGCAGACACGCCCCGGTTCGGCCCGGTGAAAACGCGTACCCTCGGCTCAAAGCGCCGCGCGGTTGCCAAAGAACCGTCGGTCGAACCATCATCGACAATTACAATATCGAGTTTGACTTCTCCCGCCTCCAAAACACTTTGTACAGACTCGGCAAGTGTGGAAGCTGCATTAAAACACGGGATGATGACTGAAATGAGGGGGACCATCACTGGAGCTGACGGGCTAGAATACGCCAGATGAGGAACGGGTCACTAGTGGATCGAATCTAACACTTGGTACCCGCGACTGGCGGCGGCGATGATGCGATAGGGTCAGCGGTCCAGATGAAGGGTTTTGGGCTGTGGTTGTGTTCGGCCAGATAACGGTTGATCGCGGCCTGCAGGTCGACGAGCGAATGAAAGACGCCGCGTTTGAGGCGGCGGCGGGTGAGTTTGGCAAAGAACCCCTCGACCGCGTTGAGCCAGGACGCCGAAATCGGGGTGAAGTGAAAGGTCCAGCGTGGATGGCGGGCCAGCCACGTCCTGACTTTGGGGTGCTTGTGGCTGCCGTAATTGTCGAGGATCACGTGGATCAGCCGGCCGGCTGGGATGTCGCGCTCGAGGCGGTTGAGAAAGCGCAGAAATTCCTGGTGCCGGTGGCGCTGCACGCATTGCCCGACGACGGTGCCATCAAGCACGTTCAGGGCGGCAAACAGGGTGGTTGTGCCGTTGCGGATATAGTCATGCGTCATCGTCCCAGCGCGGCCCGGTTTCATCGGCAAGCCCGGTTGGGTGCGGTCGAGCGCCTGGATCTGGCTCTTCTCATCGACCGAGAGCACCAGGCTGTGCGCCGGCGGGTCGAGGTAAAGTCCGACCACGTCGTGCACCTTGGCGGCAAAGAGTGGGTCGCGGCTGAGCTTGAAGACCCGCAACCGGTGTGGGGCGAGACCATGGGCGCGCCAGATCTTTTGCACCGTGCTGATCGCCAGACCCATGACTTCGGCCATCGCCCGGCTGGTCCAGTGCGTGGTTTCACCCGGCGGCGCACCCAAGGTGCGCTCGACCAGTTGCGCGGTGATCGGCTCGGGCACCGGCGCTTTGCCGGGCTTGCGCGTCTTGTCGCGCAACAGCCCGTCGACCCCGGCCTCCATAAAGCGGCGCTGCCAGCGCCACACGCAGGGCTTGGAGATGCCGGCGCGGCGCATGATCTCCGCCGTGCCGCAGCCCGCGGCCGTCGCCAGGATAATCTGCGCCCGCCAGACGTGCTTTTGCGCGCGGTTGCGATCGGCCACGACCGCCTCCAGCCGTTCGCGATCCCCCGGTCCAAGCCGGACTTCGACATCTCGTTGCATGCCCGGACCGTAACACAAAGCCCTGCCCTTTGGAATCTTCTGTATCGTTCATACCACTAGTGCCTTCCATCCCTTGCTATCACTCTTCGAAATATCCACTTAGTTGGAAATTGCTGCGATAAGTGAACCGGCACGAAGCGCAGCTCGGAGGCCCGCAAATACATCCGGCGCTCAACGTTCCGCAGGAAGATAATGTGTTTGAAGGAGGGCAGCAATTCTATGAAAGAAAGTGGCGCGTCCGGCGGCGGATTCGAAGTGCAGATGATGACGGTTAATGGTGTTATTTGTTCGGATCGCACCGACTGATCCGTTACCGGATTAGCTGCTTGAGTTTTTGAGCGAAAACCCGGGCTGGATCAGCCGGAACGAGTTGGCGAATCCGTCGCGCACCCGCGTTGCCGATCTCCTGCGCCTCATGCCGCCGGACCCAAAATCGCTCGAGAGCTCGAGCCATGCTGTCAGCGGTCGGTGCATCGGCGAGAAAGCCGGTAAGCCCGTCTTCGACGACCTCCGCGTGACCTGCTACGTCGGTCGCCACAACCGGTCGCCCGCACAGCATGGCCTCGACGATCGCCAAAGGTAGGCCCTCGAAGCGGGAGGGCATGACCAGCACGTGGTTCGAGGCCCAGATCTGCTCGACAGGCTTATGCCCTTCGAACACCACTCGATCGGAGATACCCAGATGTTCCGCCAACCGTACGAGACCCTCGCGCATCGGCCCTTCGCCATACAAACGCAACCGCCAAGGGCGATCCAGCCATGGTTTACCGGCCAGGGCCTCGAAGAGAATGTCCTGTCCCTTCTGTGGCGGATGCAATCTAGCGACGCACGTGAATTGGACTTCGCTCTCTCCGCCCAGAGATGGCCAAGCCGAAACGACATCATAATTGATATTAAACGGGTTCCACACTACCTCGGCATTGGAGAGCCTAGCCCCGATTTGCTTTTCTGCGAGGGTCAAGTTGGCCTTCGATACAAAGTAACAGCGGAGCGCAGCAGGCAAAGCTTCACGATAGCGCTGGGCCAGATCATCGTCAGGCCACGAGTTATATTCATTGGCTTGGCCGATAGTAACGAAGGGAAATCGTCGGGCAATGCAAAGCTCCGCAAGTTCCACCGGCGGTAATGCACCGCCATTCGAGATCACGACGAGCGCCGGCCTCTTATCGGCGATACATCTTTCGAGGTTCGCAACGAATAGCGATGCCCGACGGGCCAACAGATGATGGCGCAAGCGGCGAAACCGCGAGTATAGCATCGGTCGCGTCGTGACCTCCACACCGGCCTCTTGCAGCCTCCCGACTCGCGGATGAAGCGGCGACCACTCAACGACATTCGCCGATACCGCGAAACCCTGAGAAACGAGCTCGAGTGCTGCTTGCGACCAAAGCTCCTCTGACCCGCCCCACGGATCGACACCCATTGTGGAAATAAAAATAATATTTTTTGCGGCCGTTCTCACCTGTACATCTCAAACCATTTTTTACCGGCAGGGCGCATAAAGCACGGCTCGTGCGGCAACCTAACGGCGCGCGGCTAATGCGATAGCAATATAAATGTCATGACCAACTTCACTGGCCTCAACAGCACGATTTCCCGAAAAGCTCTGGTCGCATACTACGTGCCTTCGTCTGGCGCCCGCTCGCCGGACAACAGTCGCTCCGTAATGCAGGAAATGGCCATAAAGTCCCGCTTCGGAGAAATTCATTCGGTATAGCTCACGCTCCAAAATGAACATTGCAGCTCGCGGTCCGGTTGTAAGCTTCTTAACCTTGCCTACACTGAAGCCATTCTGTTCTACCAGGTTGACCAATCCGCTTGCCGTCCAGCGCCAATAGTCTGCCGGGCAATTGTGATCTTCAAAGGTACCGTGCGTAGATAGTATCAGCCAACCTCCTGGACTTAAAACTCGGTAGCAATTGGCGAGATAAGCGGTCGAGGCTGGGACATGTTCAAGTACCTGAGATGAAAACACGCAATCGTAGCCGCTGAGATTTGTAGGAAGCTCTGCATCCTCCCCATATTCAACATCCAGGTTGTCTCCTCCTGCTAAGTCGGCGCGGTGACAGGATGCTGAACCAAAGAGGCTGCGATAAGGTGATCCACCACACCCGTAGTCAAGCACACGTAAAACGCCCGCCGGAATGAGATCTTTCAGTTCTAAGAGAAGATCTGAAAGGTGAAGGTAAAACGGGCCTCCTGGTTTTGGCTCAAGCCTTTGTCTGATATATTCTATGTCCACTAAGTTTTGCACAACTCCGTGAACTTTTCCCTATGCAGGAGTTGAAGGTTGAAGACGCCAACTGAGGACTTATCTTAATTCAATTAAAAGACAGACGATTTTGACCTTTAGGCGCTCCGCTTGAAAAATCTAACCCGCTCCAGAGCCGAACCTCCTTCGACTTTTAATTTTGCGCCCAAACGCAATCGTTGCCTTGCCCATTCGATGGATGGTCGGAGTAGATCGAATGTATTCTTCCACCCTTCCCTTCCATGGAAGCCTCATGCCAAAATTACCAAATTTCGGGTTATACGGCGGCAACCGCAACACCCGGGGCCCTCGGAAGTCGGTGCGGGAAACCGGGCGTCTGTTCAAATCCTCTAGGAGGTTTGCCCATTGGCGAGCACATTCCTCTATGGAGTAGCGGCGGCGTGCCGTCTCTCGCGCTGCCATGGATAGTTGCCGCCATTTAGCAGGATTGCTCTGTAGATCTCTTACTGCCACAAAGAAGTCTGACGCGCGGTCCTTGACAATCAGCCCATTAATTCCGTGCTCAATCGCCTCTGGGATGCCACTTCGCGTATCTAGGCAAATTGGCACCACTCCAGTCGCCATAGCTTCCAACACCGAAATCGGCAGTCCCTCATAATCCGAGAGAAGCACCAGGCCGTGGCATTGTGTTAATATGTCATAGATGTGCGCGTTCTCCACCCCTCCCAGCAAACGCACCCGAGTACCCAGCCCCTTTACTCGAATGATGTCCTCCACTGCGCCTCGTGCAGCTCCTTCTCCGACTATCCATGCCTCCAGACCGGAAATCCGCTGTGTTGCGCTACATAATGCATTTGTGACATCGCTGATGCGTTTTTGTTCCTCAACTAGGCGTCCAATGTAAACGAGGCGAAAGACTGAAGTTGAAAGCTGTGCTGCTTTTGCAGGAATTGGAACACCGTACCCAATTCGACGCACCATCACCCTGTGAACTGCTGCTATTGAACTTACCTGGGACTTTAGAAAACTCGAAACGGGTACAACACCAGAAAGGCGGAAATCCGGCTGCCCGTTGATAAACTCATCCACTATTCCCCGATGAAAAGGATCGTCGGAGTGCAGAACCCCCACTGTTGCAATTCCAGCACGGCTCGCGTATCCGGCTGCATAATAAGCTGGGATGAGACAATTTGGTATATAGATATCAGGTTGACTGTCTACCAACAGCTGCAGCAGAGAGCGCACCGACTGTGGTAAGTGCCATTGAAAGGGTGTCCAGCGTACTTGGATGCCCCTTTCCTCAAGGAGACCACAATTTACGCCCGGTCTACCGCCGAACGCCATCACATGTACTTCGAGCTCGATACCAGCCTTCTGTAAGAGAGGCAGAAGCCGCTGCAACCAAGTGGACACACCACCAATATCTGAAGATGCATCATAAGTTGCAAAGCAGACTTTCATTTCGTTATTCAACCCATACTATCGTCGGCATTCAAAACGAAGTTACTCCGTTGACTTAGTTATCGTAAAGCCGCGCCAGTTAACTAAAGTTGTCACCGATGAGCAAGTAATGCAATGGCAATGTACATATCGTGCCCTTCCTCATGCAGATCGGCGACGCGATGTTGGGGGAAGCTCGCGTCACACGCGAAATGCCTGCGTCGGGCACCCAATCTGCGTACAGCACGTACCCCATGATGCGCGATACGGCCGTAAACTCCGAGGCGCTTGAAGTTAAATCCCTGCCCTTGCTCGCCAAAGACACGCTCTGCCAGAAAAACGGCCGCCCGCGGTCCTGTCGTCAGTTTCTTAATGTTTGCGATGGTAAAATCGGCTTCTTCCACCAATCTTTGCATACCAAACACGGTCCATCGCCAAAAGTCATAGGGGCAGGAATGATCTTCAAAGAGGCCATGTGTAGACAAGATTAGCTGGCCGCCGGGCTTCAACACCCTGTGGCACTCTACCAGGTATGCCAGGGGAGAGTGGACGTGTTCCAAGACTTGTGACGATAGAACACAATCGTAATGTTCAGAAGGCGCGGAAAGCAGTGAATTGGGACCATATTCAAAGTCGAGAGCGGCGCCGCTGCCGGCCAAATCTGCGCGATGATAAGTGAGCGCTCCAAACAGCGGGCGATAAGGTGATCCGCCGCAGCCGAAATCGAGTACACGACCTCCCCCCTGAGGAATTTAAATCCCTGATCGCAAGAAGCAGATCAGCTAGATGTAGATAGAGTGGGTCACCCGGCCTGGGCTCCAGCCGCTGCCGAATATAATCTGCCGATGCTATGTTGATCACAAGGCATCGCTCTCGGCTCGAGCAAAGCGCGAGCCTGCTGGGTACGGCGAGGCCTTAGAGCCGGATTTAGCGGAGACCGGCATGATCTCGACCGTCTCTGCTGCGAGGGGGCTGCGACGGGAGTTCAGCATCTGCCTTATGGCCGACACAACGCTGCGCACCGATATGTCCGTCATGCATTTTCGATCGAAGTCGCAGGAATTCCAGCGCCAGCACGGCGCACAGGGGACCGCGGAGTAGAGGTTTAAATTGCAGATATAACCCGATTGCCAAGGCGCTTCGCGCCCGCCGTAGACTATAACGGCGGGGCAATCGATCGCCCTCGCCAAATGCATCAGGAATCCGACCGTTCCGACGTATAGCCGCGCGTGATGCAGGATAGCGGCCGATTCCCGGATGCTAGTACAACCCCGTAAGTCCTCGACATGCTCGAGTGCCGGCTCTGGTTCCAGGCCCAGTTGGATGAATTCGTATTCGTCGCGCAGCGCGTCAATCACGCCTTGAAAGCGTTCCGCGAACCACTCCTTGTTCCGCATCGGGGCGATCGCCGCCATCCCGCTACTCTGGATGACAATTCGGCCACCGGCCCAGGCAGCGCGCGATTTCTCCTGCTCAGTCAATCGAAGATGAGGCCGGATCGATATGGACCCTAGGATTCCGGCGTTGGCGCACATATCCGCTATGATATGGTGCGGTGGCGGCTCTGTCTTATCCTCGCCCTCGAGGTATCGACCATACACCGGTGTTCTAAAATCGCTGCCCCACAGTTTGGCAAATTTTCGGTAGATTGGGACAGTTGAACCGGGGTTGTTATACCCCTCCCGGGGAACAGCCGCACCGGCCGGGCGAACATCTGCCACGTCCTCGTTTCCTATGAACAGTTCGCCGTAGTTTGAGATCATCAGCAGGCCGTCGTCGCCGCGATTTCGCAATTCCCGCAACACAGCTGTGCATAAGAGATCATCGCCGGGTGACACTCCAAAAAACAACAGCGTGCTTGGTAACCGCCTACGCGTTATGATCCAACCCAGGCCCAGAGCGAACGCCTTAACCCAATGCACTATGCTTCGCCCCCTCCTACGGGTGCGGCGCAACAGCGCCATTAGCAGGCGGTCTATTCCGAGCTGGAATGTCATTCTCGTTTAGACCGCTCCTTTAGCCCTCTGGATTTTGCGTGGCTACCCCTCGCTATTTCGCCCTGATTAGGATTGCATCGACCTTCGGATCATCGCTGTACCCGATTTGTCGCCAAAGACCACCGGCCTTTCGGAAATGCCGACACAGAATTCGTCGACGGCACGCTTAATGCCCTTCCAATAGGGATTGGCATAGTCGTGCACGATGAGGAGTCCGCCCGGCGAGAGGCGAGGATAAAAGAACTCCAAGCCGGCCTTCGCGGGTTCATAGAGATCGCAGTCGATGTGGACGAGACAGAACCGCGACGTGCTAAGATCCGACGGGATCGACTCGGGAAATCGACCCTCCATAAACCGCACGTCCTCGTCGCCTATAACCTCGCGCACGTAACCGAGCGACGTGTCGGCGAATTCCACCTTCTTTGACTTGTCTCTGCCGACGAGGTCTCGCTGATCAAATCCCTCAAATGTATCAAAGAGAAACAGTCTTCTTCCGTATCTTCGAGCATAATGCGCGAGAATTGCCGCCGAATTTCCCCGATAGACACCTAACTCAGCCATGTCTCCTTCGATTTTGTCGTCGATGATCTGTTTCGTGTTAAAAATAATTGCGTACAGTCGAGGCACGTCGCCTGCGTTTCTATCGATATTGTCTTGGACCCATTTCTCTGAGAGCTTCGCGATCTCAGGGTGACATGAGAAAATCACATCCGAATCGGGCCGGTACGCCATGTAGATCTTCTGTTCGGTTTGCAGCACGCTCGGCGGAGCATGTGCGCCGGTGAGAAGTTTTTGTAGGCGTCGTCGCTCGATGGCCATAGCGCTCCTGCTGAAGATGCTATTCTGGAGCGCGGCCTTGACGGCTACCCATTTATTGGGCAGCGGCTTTCGAGCGAAACGGGCAAGCCTTTCCCGAACGGTCATGAATCTCTGGCTCACCTGGAGTTTGCGGCGTGCTTGCTTTCGCTTGTGTCCAAGATCATCCGCTGGGTCGATAACTTAAGGAACGGTTGCCTCGGGACTGGCCGCCGATTCCGCCAGCATTTCTGGAACTGCGATGTGCCGAAGGGGCTGGCCTCCGACGGTTGGCTGCACCAAGCTGACGCCGTAATCTCGATCGATGGTCAAAACCTGATACCCCCGGCGGCGCAACTCATCGACAAAACGCGGCACTCCCATATCAGCGCGCGCCCTCATTTGATAGGGTGGTAAATCCCACATCGTGTCGTGAAACACGACGATGCCAAAGGGTTTGACGTGCGGGACAAACAGCTCCCAATCGCGTTTTACGCCCTCATAGGAATGGTCGCCATCGATAAAAATCAGGTCGATTGGGCGGTCCCAATCGCGAGCTGCATCTTCGGAATGCGAACGAATGACAATAACTTGCTCGGACAGCTCCAGCGTGGAAATGTTACGCAGACAGATCTCGAATGTATCAACTGAGTTGGTATCATTCCAGTCGGTCGGCTCGTGCGGATCGATCGCATAAAGCCTGCCGTGCCCGTTCTCCTTCAGCGCCATCCCGATATGGCAGGCCGACTTCCCTCGGGCGGATCCAATTTCGACGCAGATTTCCGGCTTCATCGAGCGAACGAGCCCGTAAAGAAGACTTGCCGAATCGCCAAGTCCCGATGCGATGTCCCCTGCCTTTGTTTGCACGATGGAATCACGCAATCGCTGCCGGAAATCCGAGATGGTGCACATAATGCGAAACGGTGGAACGCTGCGGACCCTCGTGGTGATGGCGGTCCACTTTTCTTGTGGTGATTTTCGAAAGAAGCGGGCGAGCTTCTTTTGGAAGCGCATTGGCTGCTTATCGAACAAGTTGCAGCTCGCTTTCCTGTCTCGAAAGGTCCCAGGACCACTGGCTCGGAAGGCGTGCTCCGGCCCCCTTGCGAACGATGTAACCTGGTGTCGTGGGGCCGGCGATCACTTCCACTCGGGAGCAGGCCGCAACGTAATCCAACCCATGAGAATCTCCCGAACGGCAGCCCACATCCAAGCTGTAGATGTCCGGGGCGAGCGGCAGATTATCGATTGTGATTTCGACACTATGCTTCCCTGGACATAAGACATCCGGGCGATAACCGTCTTGAAAATCGGTTTCGTAGGTCAGCAAGCGACCACCTTCGACATTGGAAAAGCCGATACCGACAGCCACGCCCAACACCGGAGCTCGCGTGTTGAAGCGGATCCGTGCCCTAACCCGCTCTCCATGACGCAGCGGCAGATCTGAAAGCCATTCTACGGATTCCAAGCGAAGCCGGCCGTCCTCCGCCCACTCGCTTCTGGGCAGGTGAGCCAATCGGACGATCCGCTGCCGCTCCGACTCCCCGCGCGAAAGGTATTCGCTGATGACCTCCCGTGCCGCGCCGCGCTCGCGGATCGAGCCGCCATCGAGCCAGATTGCCATCGGACAAAGGCTGGTGACGACTCCCATATTATGGCTGACGAACAGCACCGTGCGGCCTTCGCGGCGGGAGACCTCGTCCATCTTGCCGAGGCATTTTTTCTGGAACTCGGCGTCGCCGACGGCGAGGACCTCGTCGACGATGAGGATCTCGGGTTCGAGATGGGCGGCGACGGCAAAGGCGAGGCGGACATACATGCCCGAGGAATAGCGCTTGACCGGGGTGTCGAGGAACTTTTCGATCTCGGCAAAGGCGACGATCTCGTCGAATTTGCGACGAATCTCGGCGCGGGTCATGCCGAGGATGGCGCCGTTAAGATAGATGTTCTCGCGGCCGGTCAGCTCGGGGTGAAAGCCGGTGCCAACTTCGAGCAAGCTCGCTACCCGGCCGTTTATCGACACCCGGCCCTCGGTCGGCTCGGTGATGCGCGAGAGGATCTTGAGCAGTGTCGATTTGCCGGCGCCGTTGCGGCCGATGATGCCCAACACCTCGCCGCGCCTGACCTCGAAGCTGACATCCTTGAGCGCCCAGAACTCCTCGACCGTGTCGCCGCCGACGATGGCGCGGCCGCGCGCCATGCCCACCGTCTTGCGCCATAAGTTGCATGCCCCGCGCGCCATCACATCGCGCAAGGCGACATACCGCTCACGCTCGGCCGCGTGGCCGATCACGTATTTCTTGCCGAGCCCCTCGGCGCGGATCACGACGTCTTCGGACATCTTATCGGTGATTTTCCTGACTCAAACCGGCGTCGACGCCGCTCGAGATGACCTTTAGCGCCGGGACCCCGCACGCGGCAGTCTTGCGACGCACATCAAGGATAAAGCCGCCTCCGGCGCATTCGGGTTCATGCCAGACAGCGCCTGCACAATTCTGCACTTCAACATTGATACGCCCCGCTGACCCCTTAAAACCTCGGCGCCGACTCTGTGGTTATGTGGAAATATCCGGACGTCAAACCCCGAGGGCCGGAGCACTCTTTCGTACAATTCATGCCTCACCCCGTCGCCTGGGCGATGGTGGAGCTCCAAGGCGAGGACGGCAGCCTGCTCCTCGCGGGAGGAGTGCCACCCCTTTTTGATCCAATAATAGAACGTCGGCCGCGCGCTCCAAAGCGATTTGCCGAGCCCTTTGAAGGAATACGCGCTTCGCTGCGGATCGTGATCGGTCACCAAGAGACCGCCCGGAGCGACGAGGCGTGCAGCCTCTTTGAGCACTTGATCCATGTGCTCGCAATGGTGGAGCGTGGCGTTGAGAACGCCGATGTCGCCGGCGCCGGAGCACAACGGAAGGTCATGCGCGTCGGCCAAGAGGGGCTCGTAGCCCGTCGCGCGCGCCTGCTCCAGCGCGCCGGCCGCGACATCGATCCCGATCAGAGCTTTGGGCTTAATCCCGAGCGTCGAAAACACGTTGCCGGGGCCGCAGCCGATCTCAACAACGACCTTGTCTGTCACATCTCCCAGCGCAGCGGTCCAACGGTCCCTGAAAGCCGGATCACGATGGGCGTGATCAAAATAGCCTTTCACCCACCTCGCATTGCTGAAGTATCTGCAATGGGCGTCAATCCCTTCCGACGGTTTGATCCTGGTATCAACTGGTATCGACCCTGACCAGTCGATCGCGGCATCCGGCTTCAACATAGATCGCACGCTGACTGCGTTCTTCCTTCCTCCACGAGCGTGGCTCGATGCTACAGTGGCTCGGTCCAGGCTGGACACAGGATGCGATAAGCGAAGGCGGAGGTGCCGATCTCTAAAACGGAATTTTCTTCCGAGGCGTCCAGCGACATGCCCCCCTCGGCCTCGGCCCCGGCCGATCCCATTCCTTGCCGGGAATGGAAACTCACGTTGCGGTTGTCATCTGGTGGCTGGCCTCGTTCTTGTCGGTGAAACGGAAGTCGCCGCCGTTGAAGGATTCACGGCGCCTGTAGTAGCGTATCTGCCTGATATCGCGAAGCGGCATGTCGCAGCATCCTGCGCTTGAAATGCCGGCGCAACGGGATCGTGTTGCGTTCGAAAATGCAGTAGAAGATTATCGCGACCAGCAGACAGCCACCGCACCTTATGACGAAATAGTTGAGAGTTCTCCACGAAATTGCAGTTGCCTTCGGCAAAAACAAATCGAACATCGCTAATGTCGGGTAATGAAATAGATAAAGCGTATAGGAGAACCCGGCCAAATAAGCGGCAGGCTTTCGCAGGATCATCAACCTCTCGTTCATTGTCTGGCTGCAGAGGACGGGCAGAGTCAGGCAGACTCCAGCGCAAATCAGCGATTGAGCGATCTCCGGAGGAACAACAGCGATATTGATGAATGACTTGCTTTCGGTGGCCAGCTGGTTGCAAAAAATTCCGCACAGTGCGAGGGCGAAGCCAGAGATGCCGAGCCAACCTTTGTGTCGGGTGTCGAGACAAAGGGACACAATTGCGGCGATCACCCAATACAGCAACAGTCTGGCGGATAGGATCGAAAATACCGCCGCGCACAGGAGAAACCCCGCCAACGCGCCGACCGATATCCGCCTGCCCGCTCGGCTCATGATGTACCCCACCAGGCCGCCAAGGACGTAGAACCAGATTTCGTATGTCAGTGACCACAAGGGCGCGTTGTGATTTAAGGTGGGCAATAGCAGACCGTTCAAACCGGTCATGTTTCCTAACAGGACCGTCGGCACGACCGGGTCCCCAAAGACGAAGATGTTCAACAGTTCCGTAAACAGAACGGCCGGCACGAGCGGTAGCAATATACGGCAGCAGCGATCAATCACGTATTCTGACAACGCAAAATAACCGGTTAGCGTCCGGGAAATGATCTGTCCACCGACCAAAAAGCCGCTCAGGACAAAAAAGATCAGTACCGCTTCATAGCCTAGGCGCGTCATACCGAAAGCGATGGCAAGAGTAGCCGTTTTTTGAGTGGGCGGCAGCGAACCAAACTCGACAAAGCTAGCGCCTCTCGTGTGGCCGAGAAACACAGTAAAGGCCGCGAGCCCCCTCAGCAGGTCCAACGTCACGTATGACCTGCCGAGCCCCTCGGCCCGGATCACGATGTCGTCGGCCATGTCAGATCAGGTCGGCAAAGCTGCGCTCGGTGCGCCGGAAATAGGCTATTCCAAGCCACAGAAACAGCGCGACAACACCGAGACTGAGGATGAAACCTGGCATGTACAGCCGGCTGTCGCTGCCCAGCACGCACCAGCGGAAACCGTCGATCACGCCGACCACCGGGTTGAGGCTGTACCAGAAACGCCAGCGCTCGGGCACGATCGCGCTCGAAAAACCAACCGGCGAGATGTAGACCCCGAACTGGAGGATGAACGGGATGATGTAACGGAAATCGCGGTATTTGACGTTGAGTGCCGTGATCAGGAAGGCCGGGCCGAGGCTCGCCAGCATCGCGACGACGACAAAGATGGGCAGCAGCACGATATGCCAAGTCGGCCAGAAGCCGTACCACACCATCAGCCCGAGGAGGATTGCGAGGTTGATCGCGAAATCGACCAGCGCTACAACGGCCGAAGAGGCCGGGATGATCAGGCGCGGGAAATAGACCTTGCCGACGAGGTTGGCGTTGCCGACGAGACTGTTCGAGGCTTCGCCGAGGATCGTCGAGAACAGAAACCACGGCAGCATGCCGGCAAACACCATGACCGGATAAGGCGCCCCCCCTTCGCTCGGCAATTTCGCGAGCCGGCCAAACACCACCGTGAAGACCACCATCGTCAGGAACGGGCGGACGACGGCCCAGGCGACGCCGATGACGGTCTGCTTGTAGCGGACTGCGACATCACGCCAGGCGAGGATCGCGAACAATTCGCGATACGCCCACAAATCGCGCCAGTAGTGCCGCTCCGCCCGGCCGGCCTCGAGGACCAGCAGGCGCCGGTCGGGCAAGGCATGCTCGCTCATGCCGGTTGCAAAAGACGATCGAATGCCATGTCCACTCGCGCCTGAAAGACGGCACGGCCGAAGCGGGCGTGCGTCCTCGCGGCGAGCGCATGCGGGTCGGGTTTCGGGGCGGTGAGGAGCCGAGCGATGGCCGAAGTCAGATCGTCCTCCGATACGGGAATTCCGAGTTCGCCGTCGGCCAAGGCATCGCGCGCGCCGGCGACGTCAAGGCCGAGCGCAGGCGTACCGCTCACCATCGCTTCCAGAAATACGATCCCGAAGCCCTCCCCGGTCGATGGCATCACGAACAGATCGGCCATGCGGTAGGCCTCGGCAAGGTATTGCTGCGAAATGGCGCCGAGAAAGCAGACACGATCGGCGACGCCGGATTGTTGCGCGAGCTCCTCGAGGCGCGCACGGTCGTCGCCCTCGCCAATGATCAGATAAACGACATCGTGGCCCTGCGCGATGAGTTTGGGGAGCGCGGCGATCACGGTGTCGTGACCCTTGTACCGCTCGCGCGAGTCGATCCGGCCGACGGTCAGAAGCACTGGCTTGCCCTCAAGCCCCAATGCCGTGCGCAATGCCGAGCCATCGCCTGGCGCAAACGCATCCTCGACCGTGTTCGGTATGACGACGACACGCTCGGGCGCGATCGCCGCCCATCCCACGACACAGGCACGGGTATAGCGCGACACACACATGACGAGATCGGCCGCCTCCGCGGCAGCACGCTGCAGGCGCGACGGACGAGGCCACGCCTCGATCCCGTGCATCTGAATAACGAGTTTCGCTCGTTTGAGACGCGCGATCAGCCACGCGAGCGGCGCCATGTAAAGGTGGCCGCAGAAGACGACATCGATACGCCGGCGGAGCGCCGTCAGCAGCGACATCGCGGAGTAGGCAACCCTCCCCGGCCGCGCCGGCTTTTGGGTGATCGCAGTAGGAGCAGCAACGCGCTCCGGCGCATGACGTGGCAGCACGGTGATCGACGATACCGCCCCGCTTCCCGCAAGCGCAGCCAAAAAATCGCGATTATATTGCGCAATCCCACCGTGCCCCCCGAACGCGTCCGTCACAAGGGCGAGGCAGCGTGCTTGCCGCTTCACCATCACGCAAAGCCGTGCAGCACGGTTTGCGACCAGCGGCGCGACATCGGCCCCTTGGCCTCGAGCGGACGGCCCCTCACTGGGACTGCAGCCTTTATGGCGGCGGCATTCATCCACGCCCCGGTCGGCACGGCGAAACCGGTCTTTGCCCGGGCGACGATTTCGCTCGGCAACGGTACGCTGGGCGCTTTCGCGAGCGCTTCCTTTCCCGTCTGCGGAGCAAGGCTCGGGATCGCGGGTGCAAGCCGCTCGAGCAATGTCACATCCACGAGCGGCACGCGGATCTCGACACCATGGGCCATGCCGGCCCAATCGGCATCGCGCAGCAGCTGGTTGCGCATGTAATGCGCTGATTCGAGGACGCAGACGCGCCCGACATCGGAACCGGGGTCCGGCGACAGGGTCGCCGCGAGCCGGCGCAACGGCTGCAGCCGCCGCAGCCCCTCGCGTGCCATCTCGGGGTCCATGATCTTCTTCAGCTCATAGGGCAGGAATAAGCCCGCGGCGCAGCAGATAAGCGCCGGCCCAGCTGCGCCCATATTCGAGAACCCCCAGCGCCTTTGGCGCTTCGCGCGCGAAGCCGGGAGCGAGGGCGCGGATCAGCGGGCGGGCCGCCCGCCCGAGCCCCGGAACGCAGCCAAGGGGCCGAAACGGCGGCGCCAGCGCGGCAGATCCACAAAGCTCGGATAGCCGGCCAAGAGCTCGTCGCCGCCGAGCCCGGAAAGCGCCACCTTTAGCCCGGCCTCCTTTGCCACCTTCGCGACGAACCAGGTGTTGACGCCATCGATCGAGGGCTGGTCCATCGCCTCGATGATGGCAGGCAGATCCTCGCGGAATTCGCGCTCGCTCGACACGCCGCACAATATGCCCCGCTCCATAGCGCCGGGCGACTTGACCGGCGAGCGGCGCTTCGTCCTCCGCGGTGCCGCGAAATTCATCGAAAGCGAGGGTGATCGCCCGGATCTCACGCTGGCCGGCGTCTCCCATCAGTCCGAGAAGCGCACCGGAATCGACACCCGCAGAGAGAAAAATCCCGACCTCAACGTCCGCCAGCAGATGGGCGCGGACGCTGTCGCGCACCGCTGCGCGCAGGCGCTCGCTCAGTTCGGCCGCGGGGGCCGGGTCCGATGCACCTGGCTGCGAGGATTGCGGCGAGGTCTGCGAAAGGCTCAGGCTCGCGCGGGCCCGCCATATCGATCCGCTGCGTGTGCCCGGCCGGCAGGGCACGAATGTCGCGGTAGAGCGTGAACGGCTCGGGCACGCTTCCGAACAAATGAAAGCCAGCAATTCCCGCCGGCTCGGGATCGCGCGACACCCGGCCGCCCGCGAGCAATGCCTTGACCTGCGAGGCGAAGCGAAACGTCCAGCCGTCGTTTGCGGTGTAGAGCGGCTTGATGCCGTAAGGGTCGCGGGCAAGAAAGAGCTCGTGCCTGTTCTGATCCCATATCGCGAAAGCGAACATGCCGCGCAGCCGCTGCACCATAGCTGCGCCGTGGCGCGCGTAGAGGTGCAAAAGCGCCTCGGTATCCGAGGTCGTCCGGAAGCGCGCGCCGGCACGCCTCGAGTTCTGCGCGCAGTGCCTGGTAGTTGTAGATCTCGCCGTTGAAGGTGACGACGGTGTTGCCGTCCGCGCTCGCCATCGGCTGGGCAGCGCGGTCGGACAGGTCGAGGATCGACAGCCGTCGATGCCCGAGCCCGCAGCGCTGGTCGGCGCTCCACCAGATGCCCGCCCCGTCAGGCCCCCGAGCGCGCATCGCATCGCGGGTCGCGAGCAACTCGGCCTCGTCCGGCGCGCCCGAAGCTGGATGGTAGGCGAAAATGCCGTTTATCCCGCACACGACCGGTCAGCTTTAATCGATGCGTCTCGCAGATCTGCACGCCTTCCAGCACACCTCAATAACTCAACCTGTAAAATATATATTTGAGTACTTCGGTCCCAAATGCGTTGATTCCTTCCGTGTGTCGCCACCAATTGTCCCGCCGGAATGGTGGCGGATCCAATGCGACTACCCGGATGACGAATCCGCCACCGAAGGCGCGGTGGAGCATCCAGCGCACCCGACGTGCTGAGAAGATTTCCGTTGGCACGATAATGCTGTGGGCATTGTTGCGCTCCGCCCAGGCTCGCAGGGCCAGCGCCTCTTGATGAGTGTTCCCAAGATCGCTGCCGAAGGTTTCGATTGCGCTTGCGGGCACCCCAAGCTTGACAAGAACTCCCTCGGTGACCGCAACGTCAGACATGACGACGTCCGATTTTGCGGCGGGGCTTTGGCGCTCGTTCGAAACCAGAATTTCCTGGACCAATCCCTGCCGGTAGTATTGGGCAGCGGCGAACGGTCGATCCTGGATCCCGCCGCCAAAGACCGCAACAGCGTCAGCGGGGCCAATCGGGTCCGAAACGATCCAAAGGTCTGCGGCCGAGCACAGCAACCAGTCGCAGCCGACCCAAGCACCAGCCCCGAGCACCACCAGGACCGCAAACGCCGCCAAGAGGCGGTCACGTCGTTTGAGCCCGCACAAGTAACGGTTAGAGCCATGAGACATGGCCTGCCCGCAAGCGGAGCCTATATGGGGTGGGGAAACTATGTCTTTCGCAGTACGCCCGTTAGACCGGGTACAAGAGGCAACCGCGATGCTGGCCTTATTGCCTGCCTCCGACTTTGTAGCAATAGCCCGCATCCGTATTGCATGCATTGGCCGCCATCGGTCGAACCGACTCTGATCTTTGAGATTGAAAACTCCGGTAGTTTGCACCGCAATAGCGCCATTCGTAGAACGGTGCGGTACGCCCATCATCAGACACTGGGTGAATGCCTCCGCGACTGCGGCAGGCTAGACGATCTATCTGGCTGTTCGGAGCTCTCGTTCAAGCCGTTCACCCGCGATCACGCCGAAGCTATTGGGTCAGCTTGCGCCACCAGCGCGCCATCGAACATAGCTAACAATCGGATCTTCTAGCTCATTCATTGTGAAAGTGCTCTAGGGTTTGGTGGTGACTGCCAATGTTGACCAGCTGATGCTAACTGGCCGGGATCCGATTAGTTACCGTGCGACCTCTCGGCAGGTCTGGCAGCGTTAACGCAGCGCTTGGTAACTCATAGCTACCGCCCCTCGGGTGGAATGAGGCGCCCACCCAACTCGCAGCTCGGTCAAGAGTCGTCCTTGACCTTTGCAACACCCCCAAAAATCTCAGATAGCCCACGCCGAGTCAAACGAAGAACCCCGGTGCGGCAAAACACCGCATCCAAGGTGTAAGCAGTGTGAAAGCCAGAATACGACAAGTTCTTGGTTCCATCGAAATTTGATATATTTGGAATCATTCTCGAGATTCTAAGCGTCCATATGAGCGTTGACCCTAAAGGGTTAAACTAAATCGTGGTTAATGTTGGGTAGCGAGCTTCGCAGATACCAAGAATTTTAGCTCAAATACCCGCGAATCCCCTTCCACACCGCACCGGCATCGCGCACATGGCTTTCTTCACAGTGAACTGCTCGCATGTAACACGCATTGGCGTCGCCAGCAATGTGCCGTTGACTGAACGTTGCCGACCAGGTGATGAGCCAAAGGCTAGCGCCCGCTGTCGGCGTTCTGTTGCGCGCCGTCATGGAAGGCGAATAAATTGGCACGCACTGACAGTGGACCACGTTAACGTTAACGTGTTTCAGCATTCCACCCATCGCTCGAGACTTTATTACGAGAACCACCGGCAGGGGATTTAGTAGAGTGTCTATTGGTCTACCATCTTCGCGTGCAAGCCTCAGAGTTCGGCTTTCTCCCGTTGATGTGACTCTGGCGGCCGCAGCGCCTTTGGCAGCTTTATATCTTAGGAACGTTGGATTGGCGTCAACTGACGACTGGATCATTGCCGGAATTTATTCTCTCGTGTCGCTGGGCTTCTCGCTTGTCGCCTTCCAGGTGCTCGGCATCAGCGTCCCGATCCCCCGATATATCTCTGTGAGCGATCTTTGGGGCGTGGCCAAAGTGGTCTTGGGCGGCCAGCTGATGACAGCGATAGTGCTGTTTACCGTCACGCGTCTCAACGGCATTCCACGGTCGGTGCCGGCGATCCAAGCGCTGGTCTTGTGGGCCGGGCTTGTCGCTTACAGAGGGTTGGCAAAACTTACTGAGCGACGCCGCCGCCGTGCGGGTCGGCCTCAGCATACCAGTAGCCAGAACATGATCTTGATCGGCCTAAACGATTGGTCGATTTCTGTCATGAAATTCCTGAAGGTCCAAGCGCCCGAGCGCTGGCGGGTCATTGCTTTGCTCGACGCGGATACGCGGTGGGTTGGCCGCTCGGTCGATGGGGTCCAGGTTTTGGGACCTCCGGCGCACCTCGAAGCGGTAATCGACGAGTTTGCGATGCACGGCGTCTGCACCGAGCGAGTGGTGGTGGGTGGCGAGGCGGGAGAGCTGTCCGAGGAGTCGTTGGCAGAGGTCAAAGGCGTGTGTGAGCAACGCAATCTCGATCTCGTCTTCATGCCTCATCTTCTGGGGTATAGCACCACCGAACACGCAGGCTACTCTGCTCAGGGATATTCTGACCGCCCTCCGAATAGCCGTTTCTCGCCCGATTTCCTGCCATCGCCGTATTTGCGGGTCAAAAGGTTAATCGACGCGATTGGCGCAGCGATCTTGATCCTCTGGTTCCTGCCGCTGTTGGTGATCGGTGCAATAGTTGTCTTTTTCGATGTGGGGTCGCCGGTTTTATTCTGGCAACGACGCGTTGGACGGGTTGGCCGCGAGTTGCAGATATACAAGCTGCGAACCCTGCGGCCCCCTTTCGATGCGAGAGGCCAGAGGATACCAGAGGAGCAGCGCCTCTCGTGGATTGGTCGGCTGCTCCGCCAGACACGGATCGACGAGCTGCCGCAATTGCTGAACGTGCTGGTCGGCGACATGTCGCTGATCGGGCCAAGGCCACTCCTACCTCAAGACCAACCTCAAAACTCTGCCATGAGGCTGACGGTTCGTCCCGGCATTACCGGTTGGGCTCAGGTCAACGGGGGCGCCAGCCTGTCGGCGACGGAAAAGGAAGCGCTGGACGTCTGGTACATTCGCAACGCCTCCCCGTGGGTCGACCTGCGCATCATCGGGATGACGCTTCTCAGCTTGCTGAGGGGCGACCGAAGATCGGAAAGGGCGCTTGCAAAGGCGCGAAGTTTGTCGGCGCGGCAAGCTGGCCGCGACAAGCGAAGTGCAAAGCAGGCCGCCTCCTACCAGTTCGCCACCGCCGTCGACAGGCCTCCTCCAGATGATGCCCGCGAGACCGTGGCCATACAGTCCCGATAATGCTCTGGTCGCCTTTCTCTGGAGGCGCCTGGCCCGGCTGTGAGCTAGCAAGCTGGCGCGGCACCCGGGGAAGACTGGGTGCCGAAGCGTCGCTGCCGCCCCGATCAGCGACGAGGCGAATAATATTTCTGAACCGCTTCTTTTACCCGGACCATTCCGCGACCAGCCAGATTCTTACCGATCTGGCATTCCATTTGGCGGGCTGCGGTATCGACGTGCGCGTCGTAACAAGCCAACAACGCTATGACAACCCGCGCGCCCATCTGATTGAGGCAGAGACGGTCCGCAGGGTAGCAATACACCGGATCTCCACGACCCGGTTTGGCCGGTCCGGTTTGATCGGTCGCGGATTGGACTATCTGTCGTTTTATACTGCGGCGTGCCGTTCTGTGCTTGCCTGGGCGGAACCGGGCGATGTGCTGGTAGCGAAGACTGACCCGCCGCTGCTGTCTGTCGCGGTAATGCAAGCGGCCAGACGTCGGGGCCTTTATCTCGTCAACTGGCTCCAGGATCTCTATCCGGAGGTTGCCGCGGCGCTGGATGTGCCGCTTATCAAGGGCCCGCTCGGTCGGGGCCTTCTCCAACTGCGCGACGCCTCGCTACGTGCCGCCGATGTCAATGTGGTGGTCGGGGAACGCATGGCGGAAATCGTGCGCGCGCGCGGCATTGCTCCGGAACGCATCCGCGTCATACCGAACTGGTGCGACGACGAGGAAATCCAGCCCACAGCGCCGCTCGATAATCCGCTGCGCCGTGAATGGGGGCTCGGAGACAGGTTTGTCGTTGGCTATTCGGGAAATCTCGGCAGGGGACACGAGTTTGAGACCGTCCTTGCTGCGGCAGAGCGCCTACACCGCGACCGGCGCCTCTGCTTCCTTTTTATAGGCGGTGGCAAGAAATCTGCCGAGCTCGCTCGCTCTGTACGTGAGCGGGGGCTAGACCATCTGTTTCGCTTCCTCCCCTATCAGCAAAGAGGGTTACTAAGGCTTTCCCTGGCCGTACCTGACGTCCATCTGATTTCGCTGCGGCCCGAGCTCGAAGGCCTGATCGTGCCGAGCAAGCTCTACGGGATCGCCGCCGCCGGCCGACCGATCATCGCGGTCACCGCGCGCGACGGGGAAATCGCACGGCTCGTCCAGCGGCATGATTGCGGGATCGTCGTCGAGCCCGGCGAGGGCGATCGTCTCGCCGACGCGCTGCGCTGTCTTCGCGCAGCCCCCGCCCGCACTGCCGAAATGGGCCGGCGCGCCCGCGCGATGCTCGAAGCTCATTTCACCCGCCTGCATGCTTTCGAGCGCTGGCAGAGCCTGCTCCAGGAAACGCCGCACACTTTCAATCTGTTGCACGGATCAACCCATTGAGCCCGACCGATACGGTGGCCCAAATCACAGCCCGTGAGGGACAAATCGGACGCGCGGCTGCGCGTCGCGACATCTTCATCTGGGCGGCCGTGATCGTGTTTTTGAATTTCCTCGTTGGTACCTTAAAAGAAATGCCGGCAGAGTCGCTCGAGGGGCTGCTCTCCGATCTCGGCGCTATCGGCATCTTTCAATATCTGGCGTGGTATGTGATCTTCCGTCTGCTGCTCGCGAGTGACCGCGCGCCCGCCGCGCGACTGCGAGATTTCCTGATGATCGCTGCATTTTGCCTTCTGGTGTTTCTGCCGACTAGCAAAATGATCTGGGTCGCTGCGACCGGCATCGCATTTTACTGGTGGCTCTTCAATGCCGGCGACCTAAAGGTGCGTGCTGCCGGGACCGTCCTTGTCGCACTCTCGGTCCAGGAGTTGTGGGGACACATTTTATTCAACCTGATCACGATGCCGTTGTTGCGCGCCGAGGCCGCAGTCGTCGGGACGTTGATGGAGGCAATCCGACCTGGAACCGCGTGGCACGACAACGCCGTCACCGGGCCGAGCGGCTTTACTATCGTCATTATCAACAGCTGTTCTTCATTCCATAATCTGTCCCTGGCTCTGCTGTGCTGGGTGACAATCAGCCGATTGTGGCATCAGAATTGGCGGGGTCTCGACTTTGTTTTCGGCGCGGCGATCGGCGTCACTATGATCCTGTTCAATGTGACGAGAATTTGTCTAATGTCTTGGAATGTCGATCTTTACCATTATTGGCATGACGGCGTCGGCGCCGAGATGTTCGCGGTCGGCGCCTCGCTGACGGTCTTGGCGCTGAGCCTCTATGGTGCAAGGCCGGCTGGGCGGCCGATATGAAGGCTTTGTCGCTGCACCTAGTCTTTGGGACGATGCTTGTCGGCTCGCTTACCTCGCAGCAACGCGTCGCCGATACACTAGTCGAAATCGACCCTGTGCATCTGGCGCCGGCAGTGGTGCGCATTGCGCAATCGAATGGTCTGACGTTTCGCGAACACGTAACGGTTTACGGGAATGTTCCGGCTCTGACATTCGATGCTCCCGGCTGCTCCCGGCCGATCATTGTCGCTTTGCAAGTGAATTTCGACTTTGCGCCGCTCGTGCAATCATCCGCTCGCGAAGCGGACGAGGTTGCGCGTTATGTCTACATCGACCGGAGCTGGGAGAGGCCCAACCGGTTGGCATTTTTCATCTATCGGATCAAATACGCGGCACTCGCGACATTTGGCCTGACGCCGTACGTGCCGGGCGGGCACTTGATGTTAGTCCAATCACCGCCCGACTGCCAATCCGCCCAGACGATCGATTGGAGCAGTGTCTGGAACCGCGATTACGTCACAGCCACCCCGGCCCCGATCGAGGCTGCGACTAGATAGAACAGCACGGCTTCCAATGGGTTCGCCCCGGCGTGCCTCGCTGTCATGCCCGGGAAGACGCTGTGGTGAAAGCTGCGAACTGCCAGCTTTGTCACCGCCGCCCCAAGCGGGGTCCAAAGCCGGTCTCGAACCTGAAGCATTCGCGGCAAACTACAACCTTTCATTGAGGCAGGCTCAACTGTTTGCTATCGCTGCAACGAATTTACAGCAAAAATTCCCACGCCGGGTTGACGCTTCCGCTGGCCAGTGGCTGCTCGCCAATGCCCGCAATCGCGCGGTGAGCGCTAGCGGCGCGGTGCCGCGGCTACCGCAAATGGCTATGGCCGGGCATCGCCCGGCCATCTTCCGCTAACGTGATGCCCGGCACGAGGCCGGGCATCACACGATTAGGTTAGGGGACTGATTATTTTTGCGATTAGCCGGCGCGTCAAGCCGCGGCGCGCGCGGTGGCGGCGGCGCCCAGCAGCCGGCGCTTCTTGCTGCGGTCCCAGGCCCAGACACCGAACAACAGGCCACCGACTGCGATCACGACTGGAAGGCCGTGGCCGATCGGGGGAGCCGGTACGATCGACACCGCAGTGATCAGCGAGTCCGATGCATTCTGCTCGGTTGGAGTGCCCGCGTTCGGAATGCCACCAAGTTCAACAATTCCAACCACAGAGTACGGCGTCGAAAAATTGAAGGTGCAGGTATTAGAGCCATCATAATTGGGACATGCAACCGAAGAGATGCTATCGATGTTCATGCCCCCAGCGGATGAATAAGTGTTAATTAAATCGCTCGAATTCAGCGTGGTGCCGGTCGTGGCGGCGTAAAGTTGAAATACCTCGGCATCGGGCTGGACCGAGCCGACAATCAGATCCGTAATCCCGATGGTGCTTGAGACCGATACAGATTTACCGGGTCCGATTTCGCACGATTCGGCGTTTGCACCGACACCGGTGACCGGATCGTCGCAGGGGTTTCCTGCACCTTTCATGTTCTCGCCAAGGCCGCTCTCGCCGAATGAGTTAGCCGTGCCGCCACTGCCATTGGTGCCCACGGTCTTCAACGTGAGGTTTTCCTGGGTCGCGAATACGCCATTGTAGCCGGTCGCAGTGAGCGTAGCACCTTCCGCTGTGAAGGTCTGCTGACCGCTACAGACGTAGCCTTCGTCACTGCCCGTGAGGGTACATCCCCCCGGACTTGGAGTTAGCGTACCGATATAGATTTCGTCGGCTCTTGCCGATCCCGAACCGGCTATAAGCGTAGCCAACGCCAGCGCGCCAACGAGGGATAACAGCTTAGAATTGAGCATGGCATGGGCCCCCACGCAATGTGCCGGACGAAAAGCGCCCGAGTCAGAAGCAAGCAAATCTCGGGCCAACACCGAGCCGGGCTTGATTATGGTGGTTAACGAGACTGCTCGCCGATCGCCAAGGACGTGGAGTGTAAGAGATTCCGACAGCGATTCCAGGGGTATATCCCAATTCCGAGGGTGGTTCATATGTAATACCAATGGGTTAGATTGCCATTTGGGGGGTGTCGAATTTTTTTACAGTCATTGCCTCCGCGCCCGATCTCGTCGCAGGGGCTGGCGAGACCCGTCTCCTCCAATCCGCGGTGGATGCCTGCGAAACCCTTTCGAAACCATGCCGGGATAATGGCTTAGCCACTGGCGTGGTCCGGAGCGGCGTCGTCCGGGCTCCGTCAAATTCGGTCCGGCCTTGTGTCGGAATTTCTGACACCAAGTTCCACCGCGGTAGGCGAGCCTGGGGCGGATGCACGCTGCCCCCCTCGTCGGCCTATTAGAGTGGGCTACGACCAGATAGATTTGCGGGGGAGAATGTAAGATTTTTTATTAGGCCGCTGCGTGCGGGACAGCGGTGCCAAACAAACGATGCTTCTTGCTGCGCTCCGGCAGCTTGCCGCCGAACAGCATCGCGCCGACGGCCAGAAAGACCGGCAGGCCATAGCCGATCGGGGGAGCGGGTGAAGGTTCATATGAGGGGCCGCAGAAGTTCGGTGAGGTGTTTACACAGGTATTACCGGTCTTTATCACGGTGGTTGAGCTGGTTTCAACCTCCAGAGTTTGTAGTTCCTTGGGGGTCCAGAGCGGGCAAATAGGTAAAGGTGACGGTAGTCCCGTCAGGTGACTCTGATACATCTTGCGGCTTGCCGGTTTGTCCAAACCCGAATGCGGAGTTGGTGTTGTAGCCGGCGTCCAACGGGTTACCTGCCGAAAAATTGGAAAGCGAGATTTCAGATACTTCAGCGCCCGGATCGGTGTGAACCGTGATCAGGTAGTTGAGGCAGTTGACGCACTCGCCCGCTCCCGTGCTCGCATCCGCAACAGCTGCCTGGTAAACAAATTCCGTGTAGGAACCGACTGTAACACCGGAAACGACGATGTTATCAGAACCCGCTCCTGTTGCGATTTGCGTGCCCGGCGATGCTGTGTGCGCGTCTGGAGTAACGTTGACTCCATTCGCGGAGAGGGGAGTGGCGTTCGCATGGGAGGATAAGAGCGTTAGCGCACTGATCACCGCCACGCCGAAGAGGATCGGAAGGGATTTGATCAGCGACATATCGCGTTCTGCCCTCCGCAATGTTTTGGCCAGAGCGATTTTATCCCTTCCCGGCTCCCTTCATGCTCATGCCCGGCACAAGGCCGGGCATGACGATTTGGGGGGAGGACGTCGGCCTTTGGTCAGGCGACCGCGGGAGAAGCAACGGTATCAAGCGGGGACCGCCGTTTGCTGCGTTCCCACAGCTTGGCGCCGAACAAGATGCCGCCGACGGCGAGGATGACCGGGAGGCCATGACCGATCGGGGGAGCTGGTACGGCAACAGAGTTGGTCTCTAAGACTTCGGGCAACCCGTTGGCCGCAGTATACCACAGGTCATAGGTACCCGCCCCGAGTGTAATCGCTGCGGTGGTATCTGCGACCGTAGGGCCAGAATCCCCCACCGGTAACAGGTCGGTGGGACAGCTGGCAGAGGTGACTGGAGTCGCAGTCGTACAGGCGCCTTCGGTCCCAGAGGCGAACAGGCTGACCCCATCGTCGTGGGTGACCGTAAATGATTCTTCCCCAGTCGTAAACGTGAACTCAAACAAACTCACATTGGCATAACCCCCGGAACTAAGGACGTTGTTCGCGCACGCCCCAGTGGTGCAGCCCGCGGGGGGTAACTGGCCCGGGTTCGACAAACTAGCCGCAAAAAAGCCGGGAATTGTATCAGTGCCGCCGGAAGGGAGATCGTAGTTGATAGGCTCCGAGTAGTTGGTGGTCGCTAAAACTTGGGTAAGCGATGACGCCGCCGATGGCAGCGCTTGCTGGGCTGCGGCGGTCTCACCGGAGTTGGCCGTAGCCGCGTTCCAGATCGCTACGGTGTTCGAGGTGTCCGGCGTGGTCGGCGCGGCGTTCGCCGTGCCGATGCTCCCCGCCAGACCAAGCACCACAGATGCGAGAAGTAAGCGTTTCATGGGCCAAATGCTCCCCTGCTCCTAACGGGAGATGCGAAGCAAATCTCGGGCCAATGACCGGTCAGCATGATCCTTAGTGGTTAATTCAGCTACGCCCGGCGGTGGATGACGCAAAAATGTAAAAAAAGCCGACAGCAGCTTTCGAGAGCCGGGCTTGCCGGCAACGGCGCACTTAACCATACCAAAGGGTTAGATGCGCTGATCGCCGGCCGACAAGGTGTAAGAGAAGTCGACATTCCCCCGAGGGGCACCCGCACCAGCCCAGAGAGCGTCGCCGCAATACCCCTATTCGTTAGCCGACGGGCCCGATGGGCAACCGGCGCACCTGCTCCAAAGCCGAGCCGGGCCGAAGGCTTAAAGGCCGACGGCGGCCGCAGCGGCGCAGCGCGGGCGCGGTCAAAACCATGCCCAGGCCATGTGTCGGAATTTATTACACAAAAATAGACCGTGTTTTGCCCCGGCGATACCCGAGGACGTCGGTGACGCATGGCTCGGGGTGTTGCCACGCCGGCCCGCGACGCCCGCTGATCAGCACCCAGTGCCCACGCCACCGCTGGATGCTGTTATCCAGCGGCACGTTTTCGAGCCGCCGGCGGAGCCTGGCCGAAGAGGTCGTCCCGTCGTCGCAGAGGATCAGCCATTCCTCGTCCCGGCCAGCGTACCCCGCCGCCCTCGCAGGGAATTCATTAAACCGGCAGAACGTTGTTTGCCGCTGTCGAAATCGCGACCTGCCGCCCAAGAATGTCGAGCAGCACCCGCACGCGGCCGGCGTCATCGAGGTGGTCGAGGATCGCGAGCTGCTCGGCAAACGGCCCCGCCAGCAACCGCACCGGCTCGCCGACCTGCAATCTGTCGCCGAATTGCAGAATGCCGCGCGCGTCGGCGGCCGCTATCAGCGCCTCGACCACTTGGCGCGGCACCGGATGCGGCTGATCGCCCCGCATCACCAATCGCGATACCCCAAAGGTGCCGTTGACGCTGCGCCACTGATGGCGGGAGAGATCGAGCACGATGAACAGATAGCGGGGGAAAAATGGCGCCTCGACCGTTATCGATTTGCGCGCATGCCGGACGGTCTTGTGTCGTTTCGGCTGAAACGTGCGGAATCCTTGGCGATGCAGCTGAACCTCTGCGCGCGCTTCGGCAAACGGCAACGTGTGGACGGCATACCACCGCTCGCAATCCAAAAGCGCGCCCGGTCGGCTAGGCACGGCCTCATCGCAGGTGGGTTGCGCAAGGTCTTGGATCGACATGGTGTTAACCACTTACTCCGCCTCGCTGAGGCTCCGGTTCGAGGGCAACCGCATCGACCGATTATCCGAAGGCGCCGTATCATAACCCCCGAGTTGGCCGTAGCTCGCCGAGCCGGAGTCCACTCCGACCATAATGATGCCGTCCAGCCCGATGCGGCAGAGCCGGAGAAACCCGACCGCCGCGGTCATCTCATCCCAGGAGGTCCGGCCCCATCTGACCAGGAGAAGGCGGGTATCGGCAAATTTGCCGATCAGGGCGGCGTCTGCGCTCGTCATCACCGGAGGCGTGTCGATGATGACGATGTCATAGGCCTGCCGCGCCTCTTCGAGCAGCGTCGAGAACCCGCCGGAATGGAGGAGGAGCTGGAGATCGTCCTCACTGGGCGCCGGCATAAAGTGAGCGGTGGATTTCGCATCGGCTTGCACGATATCGCCGAGCTTGACGCGTTGCCCGGCAATCGGATCCAAAACCCGAACAGTCGAGGCGCCGAACGCGGTCGCGACCCGCGATCGATATGGATCCGCGTCGATGACCAGAACCCGCTTGCGGCTCTTAGCCAATGAGCGCGCGAGACCGGTGCAGAATGAGGTCTTGCCCTCCCCCGGCTGCGGCGAAGTGACGAGGATGACCTGCGCGCGGTCCGATGATTGGGGAGATCGCAGCGCGGTATGGATGCGTACGAGGGCCGTGCCGAACCGGGAGCGTGGGTCGTTCACCGGGTAGTCTTGTGGTTCTTGGCCACGCCACCGTGACACCTTCGGCAGGAACCCGAATACCGGGATGCCGGTCACACTTTCGATGTCCACCGTGTGGCGGACCCGCCGGTCGAGGCCTTCGCGGAGAAAGGCGAGCCCCCCGCCAATCGCCAGTCCGCCGAAGGCGCCGAGCAGCACGAACCGCAGCTTGTTTGGATAGGAGGGCTCTTCGGGCGGTTCCGCCAGCGAGATGAGCCGCCCATCCGGCACCGCCAAGCTCGCCTGCTGCAGCGTCTGCTTGTAACGATCGAGGTAAGTCTCATAGATCGAGCGGTTGGCGTCAGCCTCGCGCTGCAGTTGAGCCAGCCGCAAACCGGAGTGCGCGGCGTCGCCCAACTGGCCCTCCATCGCTTGGAACGACTGCCCCAGGTCGGCCTCTTTTTTGCGCGCTGCCGCCGCCTCGCTCGAAAGGCTGGCGATGATTCAACTCATCTCCGCGTTCATCTGGGCCCGCAAGGCCGCTGCCCGCGCCTGAAAGTCGTTTACCTTGTACAAGGCGCCGTGGTCCTGGAGGTCTGTAACCTCCAGGTTGATTTGGCCGAGTTCCCTGCGAAGCTGCTGAATCAACGGCGAGGCGAGAACGTCTGGGAGCGTCTGCGGGTTGCTCTCCCGGGCAGTCTGCAGGTTCACCTCGGCCCGCAGTCGTTCCGAGCGAGCTTTACTGAGCTCCGCATTGGCGTCGGCCATGCGCACAGCCGGTATCGTGGCGCCCTTACCGACTTCCAGCAGCCCGGATTTGCGCCGAAAATCGTCGACTGCCGCCTCCGATTTCTCCAACTGCTGTCGAATTTCGTCCACTCTTTCGCCGAGCCAACCGGCGGCTTTGGTTATCGCCTGCGTCTTGGTCGAAACTTGATCGTCGAGGTAGGTTTTGGCGATCTCATTGGCAATCTGCGCCGCCCGCCCTGGGCTCTGCGAAGTGAATGAAACCAGGATCGTCAAGGAACGACCGTCGTTGCTCGCGTTAAGATTACCAACCAGCCAGTCCGTGAATTGCGCCTGCGTAATCGCCGGCGTGATCACCGGATCCGTTCCGACAATCCTGGGAAAGAAGCGGCTTAGCCCGCGTCGCACGCGGGCGATATCAGGCCACCACGACTGCGATTGCCAAGCGGCCACTTCCCGCGCCACGGCAGGGTCGGATCTCAGCCCGAGCAGCACGCCAACCTCGTCGTTAAGCGAACGGGAACGGATGACGTCGAGCTCGCTCCTAAGCGTGGAATTTTCTAACGGAAGCGGTGAGACAACCTCGTGCTCGACGAATTGGACTTTACCAACATCGAGCGTGAGAGCCGCGGTGGCCGTGTAACGCGGCACTGCGACCGACGCGATCGTCCAAACGATACCCGCGAACAGAACTGCCGGCGCGAAAATGATGAGTTTCTGCCGGTTAACAAAGCGGACAGCCTCGCGGATGCCGCTCAGCCCTCCCTGGGTAGGAGCCCGCAACTCGATCATTACAACACCGCCCCAATGTGCCCCGAGGTTTGCGGGCAAGCCATCGAACCGCGGTCCGGTCGCTGTTGCGCCGCTGCCCAAAGACCATCGGCGCCATAGATAAGCTCGCTACGATGGGTCGTGCGCACTTTTTTCATGACGTCGCGGAGATAGATCGCTACCCGTCCCTCGTTCATCTGCGCCTCAACGGGCCGACTTTGTTGAATTTTCCTGTTATAGATCTACCGAAGCGATTGCACGGCTGTTGTCGGCCAACCACATGAACTTCGGCTGGTGCTCGCCCGCCTGCGCCGTGCACGCTTAGCAGAACCAGCTCGAAGTCGCAACAAATATTACGAGTAGTTTAGTGTTTTGGTTAACGAAGGGTGCGGGTATGCTAGCTCCATGGAGCCAGCCTCTACATTTGAGACCCCATCGTGATCGGCTTGGCAATCGTGAGACTACGGGCGCGTTATATATTTCAACGGGGCCGAATGTCCGTCTCCCGGTGGGCGAATCTCAAGAGCCTTGATCCGCTGCTCTGCTTCGGCCACCCCAAGCTCGCGGGCGCGTCGGTACCACGACAAGGCCTGAACCGGATCAGCGCTGACGCCGCGGATGCCGGCACGGTCCAGAACAATAGGATCGAACGTCGCCCCTAGCTGCAACGCGGCTAGCCCGCTATCGGCGTCGGCTGCGCGGTCATAAGCGCGCTCAAAAAAGCTTCGCGCCGAGGTGATGTCGCCGGTGGCGACGAACGCTTCTCCACGCGCGACCAGAGCGCTGATCTCCGCGGCTGAAAGGCGAGGACCCGCCGGGGGATTCACCGGAGCAGGAGGTGTGGCTGTGGGGGGCTGATTTCCCACTTTCGTCGGCGGCAATGGCGGGGCGGGGGAAGATGGCGGTGCCGCGGTGAGTGATGGTGGCGGTGCTGTCGTGAGGGCTCGAGCGGGAGGAGGTGGCGGTGCCGCTGGACGCGCTAACGCTGTCTCGGCCTTTGCCGGGGCTCGCTCCATCGCGTTGCTGCTTGCCGGTTCTCGCGCCGGCGGGAGAAGCGGCGCCTCTTCACTCACCGAACTGCTTCGTCCGGTACTCGCAGGCGCCTCGTAGACCTGCTCGGTCGTCGAACGCAGCATGAAGACGCCGATGCTCGCAACTATTGCAACCCCACCAGCGGCTGAACCGATCAGAATGCCGCGGCGAAACCCGCGCGCCTCAACCCGGCGATCCCGCTGCGCGAGGAGCTGCTCGTGAAGGACGGCAATGGCTTCGTCGTCGGCAACCTCCTCGAAGCGAAACTGGGCAGCGATGCGCTGCTTCAAGCACTGCAGCGCCGGCCGCTCGAGCCGGGCGTGAAAGTCGAGAGGCGCCAGCAGTACTGCCGCCCGCTGAATCTGGCCGCGGCGCTGCGTGCCTTCGTAGACGTCCTCGATCTGCCGGTCGGAAAGCCGATCGAATCCCTCAAAGATGAATAGCGGCGAGGCCGGCGCCGAACGTCCAGGCTCCGCCCCCACCCCGCTAGCTTCTGGTTTCGCGAGCTTATGAACGGCACGCTCAAGGTCCGCCGGTTTCAACTCGGGTCCGCAGGAAATGATGACCACCGCATACCCCGGCCCCGCTACATTGCCGAGCGTCTCGGAGAGAACCTCCGGATCGGCAGGCGGCTCGCCTGTTATAAGAACCATAGGTCGGTCGCCGTCGCGTAAGGCGGCGACAATGCGGCGGGCGACCACCTCGTAATGCGCTGCGCTTGCGATGTAATGAGCGCGAGCCCCAACCGGGACGAGAGCAGCGGAGGAAAGATAACCCGGGGTCTGGACCATCGCGCTCTCCGCACAGAACATGAGCGGCATAAGGTGAAATTAGACAGATCGCGCGCTGTTGATAATTGCGAGCGCTTCTACTGTCTACGCTCGCCGAGCGCTGCTTCTGAGTAAGCGTCAGCTGAGGGTCGTCTTGCACTCGGCGTGTTGAGCTGGATGCTGCCGCTCTTTTGCGGGCAGCGGTGCAATGGATGACGCGGAGCTGGTCGATAAGGAGGACCTTGGGAGTACTCATACGAGGGCTCGCGAGGTCCGCGGCGAGGTTCTCACCGGTCCGGAGCGCCGGCGACGCTGGAGCCTCGAAGAGAAGCTTCGGATATTGGCGCAGAGCGTGGCGCCAGGATCCTCGCCCTCGCTGGTTTGCCGACTGCACGCGATCAGCAGCGGCCAGCTTTACACCTGGCGCCGGCAGTTCCGTACCGGCGAGCTGACCGGGTTTGCGCCGGTGAGATTGGCCCCGCCGGTCGAGGAGCTTCCACGGGCCGCTGCGTCGGTTGATCCGGTGCCGATACTGCCCGAAACCGATCGGCCGGCGGACGGGATCATCGAGGTGGAGCTGGCCTCGGGGGTGAAGCTGCGCCTGACCGGCGCGGTCGACGAGGTGGCATTGCGCCGGGTCTTGTCGGCGCTGTCGTGATCGGCATTCCGGGCAATGTCCGCGTCTATCTGGCGTGCGGCGTCACCGACATGAGGAAAGGCTTTGACGGGCTGGCGGCGCGGGTTCAGACCACCTTGCGCCTCGACCCGCATGGCGGCGCGCTGTTCGTGTTCCGTGGTCGCCGCGGCGATCTGATCAAGGTGCTGTGGTGGGACGGGCAAGGTTTGTGCCTGTTTGCTAAGCGGCTGGAGCGCGGCCGGTTTTTGTGGCCGCAGGCGAAGGACGGATCGGTGGTGCTGACGGCAGCACAATTGTCGATGCTGCTGGAGGGCATCGATTGGCGTGCGCCACGCCGCAGCTGGACCCCGGAAGTGGCTAGTTGAACAGCGCGACATAGTGACTCAGGCGGGTACGATGTCGATACTGCTCAATGCAAGCGGGAGTAAACTGATGGTTGATGCCGGACGCTGCTGACCCCGTTCAAGAGATCGCCGAGCTGCGCCTCCTGCTGGCCGAACGCGAGGCGGAATTGGCGGAAGCGCGGGCCGAGCTGACCGGCGCCCGGCTGCGGATCGAACAGTACAAGGCTCAGCTTGCCCAGCTGCGGCGCATGCAGTTCGGGCGCTCGTCGGAAAAACTCGATACTCAGATCGCGCAACTCGAGCTGATGCTCGAAGATTTGGAAGAGAGCGAAGCGGCGCGCACAGCGCCGGCGGCACAGCGCGTCCCCGATCAGCCGCGCCGCGAACGTCGCCAGCCGGTGCGACGGCCGCTGCCCGATCATTTGCCGCGCGAGGAGATCGTGCACGATCCGGGGTCGGTGTGCCCGGGCTGCGGCGGCACCCGGTTTAGCAAACTCGGCGAGGACGTGACCGAGGTCTTGGAGAAGATCCCGGCCCGCCTCAAAGTGATCCGCCATATTCGGCCCAAACTCAGCTGTCGCTGCTGCGAGCGCATCCTGCAGGCGCCGATGCCCGATCTGCCGATCGAGAAGGGTCGGCCCGGACCGGGCCTGGTCGCCAATGTCGTGGTCAGCAAATACCTCGACGGGCTGCCGCTCTACCGTCAATCGGCGATCCTGGCGCGCGAAGGCATCGCGATCGAGCGCGCCACCCTGGCCGACTGGGTCGGGCACGCTGCTTGGTGGGTGACGCCGTTGGCCGCGCTGATCGGCGCGCATGTCATGGCAGCGCCGATCATCCACACCGACGACACGCCGATCGCGGTGCTGGCCCCCGGCAACGGCAAGACCAGGACCGGACGGCTGTGGACCTATGTAGTTGACGAGCGACCCTGGCAGGGTGGGCGGGCACCGGCAGCATATTATCGTTTCAGCCCCGACCGCCGCGGCGAGCGACCGCGCGATCATCTGGCCCTCTTTCGCGGCGCGATCCAGGCCGACGCCTTCAGCGGCTACGCCGCCCTGACGCGACCGCCATCCGCCAAAGACCAGGTCGGCCGAGGGCCGCCGCTGATCCACGCAGCGTGTTGGGCCCATGCGCGGCGCAAGTTTTACGATGTGTTCGAATCGACCAAGTCGCCGATCGCCGAGGAAGCACTGAAACGGATCGGCGAGCTCTATCGGATCGAAGCCGAGATCACCGGCCAGCCGGCCGAAACCCGGCTAGCGGCGCGCCAGAACCGTGCCGTGGCGATCCTCGATGCCTTGCGCGACTGGCTGACAGCGCAGCGCCGCCGGCTGTCGTCAAAGAACGCGCTCGCTAAAGCGATCCAGTACGCGCTGAGCCGCTGGGAGGCGCTGACCCGCTATGCCGGTAATGGCCGGCTCGCCATCGACAATAATGTCGCCGAGCGGGCACTGCGCGGCATCGCCATTACCCGCAAGAATTTCTTGTTCCTCGGATCCGATGCCGGCGGCGAGCGCGCCGCAATCCTCTACACCGTGCTGGAAAGCGCCAAACTCAACGGCCTCGATCCGCAGACTTGGCTCGCCGATGTGATCGATCGCACGGCCAAGGGTCACCCGATCAACCGGCTCGGCGAACTGCTCCCATGGAACTGGAACAACCAAACCGCCAGCCTCGCCGCCTGACCGGTGTTGTGGTCCTCAGCTGACGCTTACGCTTCTGAGACCGTTCTACAGCAGCATCGCAGCATGCGGCGGCCAAAAGCCCTAAGCACTCCTATCTCTTGTCCCGTCCCTGTGTGAGTGCTTCGGTTCGGGGCTCGATGAGGCTGGCCCTACCGTGGCGTGCAGGGCGGGGCTGATGCAGCCGCCGCCTCGAAACCGCGCTACATCGGCGCTGGCGCTCCGTTGCTTTATTTGACGCTATGTTACGCCAAGCTGGGCGTTGGTGCGCCCCCGTCACTTTAATGCGGGGTAACTGGCGGTCAATTCCAGGAGCTAGGCGATCTCCCGCCAGCCGACGAGAATCTTGATAGCCGGGGCAGTTGCTCATCGCCTCCTCCGGGACGGGCTGGAGCTTCACCACGTCAGGGTCATGGGCGAATTCTGGATGGAGCTCTCGGGGCTTCACCGGCGGACCGGCACTGCCCGTGGGCATGAACAGCATGGGCTTCCAGGTAATGTCTCGATCACGGGCGATGACTTAATCCCGGATCGACGCGCCGGATTGCCGCCTCGCTGTGCTACCCAAATTGCTACCCAGCGATCTTTATTCTCGATAACCCCACTCTAAACGAACCTATGACTTGTTGAAAAACTGGTGCCCCGGGTCGGATTCGAACTGACGGCCTACCGCTTACGAAGCGGTTGCTCTACCGCTGAGCTACCGGGGCGACGCCGCTCACTGATAGCGTGTTCCGTTGCTGCCGCCAAGCCGTTTGCGGCCCGGACAGGGGTGGGCCGAATGGCCTCAACCGCCGGCCGCCTCCCCAGTCGGCAGCGCGGGCGGCTGTAATCCGGCGAGCGCGACGGCGGGTCGGCCCTCGACCGCACGCCCTTCCGAAACGGCCCAGATCGGGGTCCGCCAGGCGAGCGCATCAAAACTGCCGCAGCGCGGGCAGAGCGAATGCCAATCCAAGTTCTCGCCGCCGCAGCTCGAGCACACCCAGCGCGGATCTGGAGCCGCCCCGGCGGCGCGGTCGAGCCACTCGCGCATGCGCCCGAGATCGCCGTGCTGGGCCTCTTCGAGCCGCGCCATGATCAGGCATAGGCGCGCGCTGGGGCCGCTGATTTCTGCGCCCGTCCCCTCCGTCGCCGAAGTGGGTGGGGGTCGGGCGGCTCCTCCCGCCCACAGCATCGGCAAGGCCGGTATCGGGCTCGCCGGGATCGGCGCGGCGGGCGGTGGATCGGCCACTAATGCGCGCTCGAGATGACGACGGGCCTCGCCCCAGAGCTGCGCCGTCAGCGCAGCTTCCGCCAGCGCAATATGGCTTTCGCGCGCGCTGGGGTTCCGGGCGGCCAAGCGCTCGAAGCGCGCCACCCGCGCCAGCGGCGTGTCACTCTCCCAGATTGCGCCATAAACCTGCGCCAGCTGCGGATGAGGCGCGGTCTGCCAGGCGCGCTCTACGGCCTTCGCCGCGCGCGCGGTTCGGCCATCCTTCAGCAGCAGACGCGCTCGATGCGCCGCCACAGGCGCCAGATCCGGCGCCAGCCCTTGCGCCTCCGCCGCCAGGGCCAATGCCCGGTGGCGATCGCCCTGCGTCAGGGCCCCGAGGCTCAGCTGGAAAAGGATCACGCCCCGATGATGACGGGCGATGGCGGGCGCGACGATGCGGTGTTTAACCGCCTGGGCGAGGGTGTCTCGCGCCGCCTCCCAGCGTCCGTCGCGCACTTCGAGATCGAACAGGCTCAGCACCGGCCAGTGCGACTTTGGACTCAGCTCTGCGGCGCGGCCGGCGAGACGGTGCGCCGTAGTGCGGTCTCCCTCGCGCAACGCCTCATTTAGCAGCCCGCGCAGGCCGAGAAATTCGGTCTCGGGCCGGTCCAGCATCGTCGTAAAGAACTTTTTTGCCGCGGTCTCGTCGCCACCGAGCTGGGCCGCCTGGGCAGACAGCAGCAGGGTCAAGGGCGGCTCGGCGAGTAGCGCCTCGGCCCTGCGGGCGCAACGCCGCGCCTCTTCCGGGTCGCCGGCGGCGACCGCGACCATGCCGCGGGTCAGCGCCCGATATCCGTTGCGGCGACGGCGTTCGCGCCGCCACCGCAGAACTGCGCGCGGGCTGCCGAGAATCCGCGATAACAGCCATAGCAGCAATGCCACAGCGACCGCCGCGATGATTGCGGCGGCGACCAAAACGCCAACCGAGCTCTCGACCTGCCACCCTTGCCAGACGATCTCGACCTGACCCGGGTTGTCGGCGAAAAAAACCGCCGCGGCGACAAGAGCCGCGATTGCGACGAGTGCAAAGATCACACGCATCAGGACGGCGCGCGCGGTGTCGGCAGCGGCGGGCTGGCCGCAGGAGCTGCCGGGGACGGCATGGTGGCTGCGCCGAGGCGGGCCGCCAGCAATTCCTGAAGACGCGCCAGCGCTGCTTCGGCCGCGAGCCGGTCGCGCGCCAGCCGCAACCAGGGCTGCGCCATCTCGGCATCTGCCCCCTCGAGCGAACCGAGGGCCGAGACCGCGGCGGCGAGATTACCGGCGGCCAGCGCCGATTGGGCGGCACTGACGGCCGCTTCCGGGCCGGCATGCGCCGCGACGCCGATCCGCTGGATTGTGACCAATCGCCTGATGCGGTCGAGCGCCTGTTCCCACCACCGCAGCTTGCCGGCCGGCCTACTGGCGCGGGCGATTTCACTTCCGACGTTGTCCAGCCGCTCGCGCAAAACGGCTTGGCTCGCAACACCGTCGCGGGCGGCTTGCGCAAGCGGCGCGGCTCCGGCGAGCAGCGCGGCATCGTCACCCGCAAGGCCCTTGAATGCGTCGTAGGCTGCCGGGAAAGGCCGTGCTTCCTCGATGCCTTCGCGCATCTGCAGCACCGCCAGCAATAGAGCGGTGCCGGTACGATCGGTGCTGCCCTGCGCGCTGACCCGGCGCTCCAACGCCGAAAGCCGGTCACCGAGGTTATCGGCGGCAGTGCTAAGCCGAACCAGCTCCTGCTCCGACCTTCCATTTTCGGCGGTTTTGCTCGCGGCTTGTGCCTCGATCGCGGCCACCCGCTGGGTCAGCTGCTGCACAACGGTCTTGTCCGCTGCGGCTGCGGCCTGGTGCTGGCTTTGCGCGGCGAGTGCCGCCTGCAGCCGCTCGATGCGCTGAGCCTGGGCCGCCAGCGCCGATCTGATCTGATCGAGATCGACAGTGGCCGGCGCCGGCCACGCTTCGAGCGCGGTCACTCGGGCGACGAGCGCGGCGTCGTCTGCGGCTGCCGGCGCAGACTTCGCGCCCCACGGCAACAACGGCGCCATGGCGGGAGCCCAGAACGGCGACGCCACTACTCCGGCGATCACCAATGCCAACAGCACAAAAAGCCATGCCGCCGCTTGACGAAATGTCGCGGCGGCCGGGGTGTGGGTCGCAGCCTCGGCGCGGATCGCGGGCGGGGTTTCGTCGATCGCGGCCGGCTGCGGTTCGACCGGCGGTATGCTGCGATCCTCGGGGAGCCGGTCACCGAGTTCTTCGGACATCGTACCGCTCACCCCGCTCAGTCAGGCCGCCGCGCGGCGAGGAGACGGTCGAGCGCCACGAGCAGCGCCCGCTGTTCCGGGCTGTCAGCGATGCATCGCTCCCGCCACGGCAAGGTGCCGAGCGCGGCATCGGCTGTTGCGCTGATCGAAAGAGCCGTTATCGTCCTGCAGCCGCCCGCCACCCCGGCATCATTCGCCAGCCGTGCAAAGATCGCAGCCGTGCGCGGCGAGAAGAACAGCGCGAAGTCGATCGCACCCGAACGTATCGCATCAGTCGCGGCCGGGCTCAGCTCCGTAATCGGCCTGGCTTCATAGAGGATGCTGCGCTCGACTGCAAAGCCGCGCCCGCGCAAATCGCCGGCGAGGTTGCCGGCAACGACGCTACCGCAGACATGCAGCAAACGCCCCTCGCGCGGATCGAGCTGGGCCGCCACCAGCCGAACGAGGTCGGCGGCATCGCCGCGGGCGCTCGCGACCGAGCTAAAGCCCTCGGCGTGGGCCCGCTCTGCGGTAGCGTCGCCGACCGCGAGAAGCGGCAGCCGGCGCTCGGCGCTCGCCCGCGCCAATGCCCGCACCCCGTTGGCGCTCGTGCACAATACCGCCTGCACACCCTTGAGATCAGGCGAGGCTGCCGCGCGGAAATGGACTTCCATCAGCGGCTCGATCAACGTCTCGATGCCGCGCGCTGCAAGCGCCGCCGCCAGCTTTTCTGCCTCCTCGCGGGGGCGCGTGACGAGCGCCTGCAACCCTCGCCGCGGTGCAATCGAAGCCATTGGTCTTCATCGCCCAAACCCGTCAGCATCGCAAGAGCCCTGGCCCGGTAGCCGGGGCGCGCGCGTTCGTCCATAATCGGCTGAAGCTCTCCCGAACGTCGAGCGTGGAAAATCTGAGGATTGCTGATGCCGCTGACCCGGCTCCCCACGCGAACTGACCGCGATCGGCTAATTTACCGAAACGAGATTCCGCACACGCGGTCCCTGTTCTCCTTCTTTCTCCGTCGCCCAGCCCGCGGGGAGAGGGCGAGCGTGAGGGGCATCCTTCCGCTCTTAGCTTTCGTGTGGCTCTCGCCAATCCCTTCTCTGGCGCAGACGACCGAGCAGCAGGCCACCGTGCTGCATCTGAGCCAGACGGCCGAGCGCAAGGTCGTGCGCGATCTGCTGCGCATCGAGCTGAGGGTCGAGGAGACCGGCGCCGACCCGCTCGCTCTCCAATCGGCGATCAACCGCCGCATGGTCGGCGGCACTCGACCGGGCGCGTCAGGTGCAGGGGGTCGCGGTCGAGACCGGAACCTACGCGGTCAACGAAGAGCAGCCGCAAAATGGCCCGTCGCGTTGGCGTGCCAGCCAATCCCTGATCCTGACCGGCAAGGCTGCGGATGCGGTGCTGAAGCTCGCCGGAACCCTGCAATCCGATGGGCTGCTGATGTCCTCGCTCGGCTACGAGGTCTCGCCCGAGACCGTGCGCGGCGCCGAGGAGGATCTGACCGCCGAGGCGCTGGCCGGGCTTGACCAACGCGCCGCCTCGATCGCCGACCGGATGCATCTCTCGGTGCTGCGCTATCGCGATCTGCGCGTCGGCAATGCCGAGACCAGCGCTGGGCCGATGCCGCGTTTTGCCGCGATGGCGATGGCGGCCCCGGTGGCCGAGCCCGGCGAGGCAGTGATCCGGCTCACGGTCTGCGGCCGAGTTGCTGCTCGGCGCGCACCCCTAGGCGAGGATGCGATGAGGCTGCCCGATCCGCCGCTTCTCGTTATCTCCGACCGCAGTCAGGCGCGGCGGCCGCTCGAACAGGTCGCCGAGGCCGCCTTTGCCGGCGGCTGCCGCTGGTTCAGCCTGCGCGAGAAGGATCTGCCCCCGGCTGAGCGCCGGCACTGCTCGAGGCATTGGTCGGCTCTCGGCCGTCGCTTTGCCGCCACTGTGACGGCGCATGAGGATATCGAAGCGGCGAAGGCAGTCGGCGCGGACGGCGTGCATCTGCCGAGCGGCGGCGATCCGCAGGCGGCCCGGGCCCGGCTTCCCGGCGCGCTGATCGGCGCCTCGGCGCATTCAGCGCTCGAAGCCGCCTCGCTGCTGCGCGCGGGAGCCGATTACGTGACCGTAAGCCCGGTCTTTCTGACCGCGAGCAAGCCCGGCTACGGACCGGCGTTGGGGCTCGACGGCCTCGCCAGAGCCATCGCTGCGGCGGCCGGGCCGGTCGTGGCGCTGGGCGGCATCACCCCCGACAACGCCGCCCTGTGCCGCGGCGCCGGTGCCAGCGGGATCGCGGTCATGGGCGAGGTCATGCGCGCCGCCGATCCGCGGGCGACCGTCGCGCGCCTGATCCGTGCATTCTCCGCGAAGGCGGCGGCTTAGCCGGCGTCTCATCTCGCCGCTTCATCGGCAAGGCGCTTGGGTCTAATCTCGCCCGAGAGGCAAGGGTGGGACCCGGATGGGCAATATCAACGCCAGCGTCGATCTTCGCCGCGAGGGCCGGATCGCGGATCGTCACCGTCGATAATCCGCCGGTCAACGCGCTGAAGCACGAGGTCCGCGCCGGGCTCGCCGAGGCGCTGCGCCGAGGCCCGCGACGACGACACCGTCGAGGCGGTGGTGATCGCCTGCGCCGGGCGCACCTTTTTCGCCGGCGCCGACATCACCGAATTCGGCAAGCCGCCGCAGGCCCCGAGCCTCGGCGAGGTCATCGCCGCGATCGAGGCGATGCCGAAGCCGGTCGTCGCGGCGTTGCACGGCACCGCGCTCGGCGGCGGCTTCGAGCTGGCGCTCGCCTGCCATTTCCGCGTCGCCGCGGCCGGCGGCGCGCGTCGGCCTGCCCGAGGTCAAGCTCGGCCTCTTGCCCGGCGCCGGCGGCACGCAGCGCCTGCCGCGCCTGGTCGGCCCGGAGAAGGCGCTGAAGATGATCGTCACCGGCGAGCCGTCGGCGCGGCGGAAGCGCTCGCCGATGGCATCGTCGACGAGATCGCCGAGGGCGATTTGACCGCAGCCGCGATCGCCTTTGCCCGCCGCGTCGTGGCCGAGCGCCGGCCATTGCGGCTCGTCCGCGACCGCGACGACAAGCTCGTGGCGGAGGGCTTTGCCGATGCCGCCGCGGCGTTGACCCAGCGGTTGCGCGGCCGCGAGGCGCCGGCCGCCTGCGTCGAGGCGGTGCGCAACGCCATCGTCCTGCCCTTCGAGGAAGGGTTGAAGCGCGAGAGCGAGCTGTTCCGCAAGCTCGTCGCCGGCGACCAATCGAAGGCGCAGCGCCATGTCTTCTTCGCCGAGCGCGAGGCGGCCAAGGTGCCGGACATGCCGGCGGACACAAAGCCGCGCCCGATCGCCCGCGCCGCCGTGATCGGCGCCGGCACGATGGGCGGCGGCATCGCCATGTGCTTTGCCAATGCCGGCATCCCGGTGACCTTGATCGAGACCGGGAACGATTTGCTGCAGAAGGGGCTCGACCGGATCGCCGCCAATTACCGCGCCACCGTGGCGCGCGGCGGGCTCGCCGCCGACGAGATGGAGCGCCGCATGGGCCTGATCGCCGGCGCCGTCGGCTCGACGCGGTCGGCGGACGCCGATGTCGTGATCGAGGCGGTGTTCGAGGAGATGGAGCTCAAGAAACGGGTCTTCGCCGATCTCGACCGCGTGGCCAAACCGGGCGCGTTGCTGGCCACCAACACCTCGACGCTCGATGTCGACGAGATCGCCGGCGCGACGACCCGGCCGCAGGACGTGGTCGGCACGCATTTCTTCAGCCCGGCCAATGTCATGCGCCTGCTTGGAGATCGTCCGCGGCGCGCCAGCGCGCCGGATGCGATCGCCACCGCACTGGCGCTCGGCCGACGGCTCGGCAAGGTGCCGGCGGTGGTCGGCGTGTGCTATGGCTTTGTCGGCAACCGGATGCTGGCGCGCCGCTCGGTCGAGGCCGAACGGCTGCTGCTCGAAGGGGCGTTGCCGCAGGAGGTCGAAGCGGCGCTGGTCGAATTCGGATTGCCGATGGGGCCGTTCGCGATGATGGACCTGGCCGGGCTCGATGTCGGCTGGCTGATCCGCAAGAGCCGCGGCGAGCATGCCGTGATCGAAGACGCGCTGTGCGAGGCCGGGCATTTCGGCCAGAAGACCGGCAACGGCTATTTCCGCTACGAGGCCGGCTCGCGCGCGCCGATCCCCGATCCCGAGGTCGAGCGCATCATTCTCGACGCCTCGGCCCGGCTCGGCATCGCCCGCCGCCCGATCGCGTCGGAGGAGATCGTCGAGCGCACGATCTTTCCGATGATCAACGAAGGGCGCGCGCATCCTCGAAGAGGGCATCGCCACGCGTCCCGGCGACATCGACGTGATCTGGGTGTATGGCTATGGCTGGCCGGTCTGGCGCGGCGGGCCGATGTATTATGCCGACCGCCTCGGGCTCGCCCATCTGCGCGACCGGCTGAGCCTTTATGCCGAGCGGTCCGGCGACGAGAGCTTGCGGCCGGCCGCCGCTAGATTTCCCGCCTCGCCGCCGAAGGGCGCGGCTTCGCCAGCCTGTTAAACAGGGAGTTCCAGCGTCATGGATCTGCGCTTCACCCCCGAAGAGCTCGCCTTTCGCGACGAGGTGCGGACGTTTCTTCCACGCCAATCTGCCGGACAGCATCCGCACCAAGCTGGTCGAGGGCAAGCATCTCGCCAAGGACGACATCATCACCTGGCAGCGCATCCTCAACAGAAAGGGGCTGGGCGGTGGCGAACTGGCCGGTCCAATGGGGCGGCACCGGCTGGACCCCGGTTCAGCAATACATCTTTCAGGACGAATTGCAGCAGACCCCGGCGCCGCAGCCCTTGGGCTTTGGCGTGACCATGGTCGGGCCGGTCATGATCGCGTTCGGCTCCGAAGCGCAGAAAAAGCGCTTTCTGCCGCGCATCGCCAATCTCGACGATTGGTGGTGCCAGGGCTTTTCCGAGCCGGGCGCGGGCTCCGACCTCGCCTCGTTGCGGACCGCGGCCAAGCGCGACGGCGATCATTACGTCGTCAACGGCCAGAAGACCTGGACGACCCTGGCGCAGCACGCCGACTGGATCTTTTGCCTGGTGCGCACCGACCCGCAGGCCAAGAAGCAGGAAGGCATCTCGTTTCTGCTGATCGACATGAAGACCCCCGGAATCACGGTGCGCCCGATCATCACGATCGAGGGCGGCCACGAGGTCAACGAGGTGTTTTTCGACGACGTCAAGGTGCCGGCCGAGAACCTCGTCGGCGAGGAGAACAAGGGCTGGGATTACGCGAAATACCTGCTCGGCCGCGAGCGCACCGGGATCGCCCGCGTCGGCCTGTCGAAGGAGCGCATTCGCCGGATCAAGGAATTGGCCGCGCTCGAACGCGACGGCGACACGCCGCTGATCGAGGACGAGCGCTTTCGCGAAAAGCTCGCCGCGGTCGAGGTCGAGCTGAAGGCGCTCGAAATGACGCAATTGCGCGTCGTCGCCGCCGAGCGCCATCGCACCGACAACAAGCCCGATCCGGCCTCGTCGATCCTGAAGATCAAGGGCTCGGAGATCCAGCAGGCGACGACCGAATTGCTGCTCGAAGTGGTCGGCCCCTATGCCCTCCCCTACCAGCCCGAGCACGAGGACGACGAGCGCTGGAACGAGCCGCCGATCGGCCCCGAATGGGCCGGCCCGGTTGCGCCGACCTATTTCAACTGGCGCAAGACCTCGATCTACGGCGGCACCAACGAGATCCAGAAGAACATCATCGCCAAGGCGATCCTGGGACTGTGAGCCGGTGAACGCCCACCGCAGTGCTGCATAAATGTCCTGGACAGGCGAGGGTTTTGGCTGATGGATTTCGACCTGAGCGAAGAGCAGCGGCTGCTCAAGGAGAGCCTCGAACGGCTGATCGGCGACCGCTACGCCTTCGAGCAGCGCAAGGTCTATGGACAGAGCCCCGAAGGCTGGAGCCGCGAGTTGTGGCGGCAATATGCCGAACTCGGGCTGCTCGGGCTGCCGTTTGCCGAGCGCTATGGCGGCTCCGGCGGCGGGCCGGTCGAAACCATGATCGCGATGGAGGCTTTCGGCCGCGCGCTGGCGCTCGAACCATTCCTCGCCACGGTGGTGCTGGGCGGCGGGTTTCTGCGTCATGGCGGCACTGCCGAGCAATGCGACAGACTGATCCCCGGGATCGCCGATGGCAGTCTGACCCTTGCCTTCGCCCATACCGAGCGGCAGTCGCGCTACAACCTTGCCGACATTTCTGACAAAGGCGGTCCGCGACGGCACCGGCTGGGTGCTCGACGGCGAAAAGGGGGTCGTGCTGCACGGCGACACCGCCGACCAACTGATCGTCACCGCGCGGATCGGCGGCGGGCGGCGCGACCGCGACGGAGTCGGTGTCTTTATTGTCGACGCCAAGGACGCCGGCCTCTCGCGGCGCGGCTACCCGACCCAAGACGGCTTGCGCGCAGCCGAAATCGCGTTAGCCGGTGTTCGCGTCGGACCGGAGGGGGTGATCGGCGAGCCGGGGGCGGCATTGCCGCTCGTCGAACGCGTCGTCGACGAGGCGATCGCCGCACTCTGCGCCGAGGCGGTGGGGGCGATGGCGGTGATGCACGAGCTGACCGTCGACTATCTGAAGACCCGCCGTCAGTTCGGGCGAGAGATCGGCAGTTTTCAGGTATTGCAGCATCGCGCGGTCGACATGCTCGTCGCTTTGGAGCAGGCGCGCAGCATGGCGATGTTCGCGACGATGATGACCGCAGATGAGAATGCCGCCGAGCGCCGCAGCGCGGCGTCCGCCGCGAAGGTGCAGATCGGGCGCTCCGGCCGGCTGGTCGGGCAGCAGGCCATCCAGCTGCATGGCGGCATCGGCATGACGATGGAATACAGGGTCGGTCATTACTTCAAGCGGGTGACGATGATCGACGCCATGTTCGGTGATACCGGTCATCATCTGCGCGAGCTGGCCCGCCGAAGCGCCCCGCCGGCCGCCGCATGATCGAAGCCGGGCGACGCCGTTTCCCCTAACTCGGGGAGTACGCTCACCCCATGACGATTGTGACTTGCCCCGCCTGCCGAACTCGCTTTCGCGTCGACGAGGAGGAGTTGGGCGGGCCGGCGGGTCGGGACGTGCGCTGTGCGAATTGCGGCCACAGCTGGCGTCAGACCCCGCCGGGCGTCACGCCACCGGTCGGCGGGAGACCGCCCCAGATCGCTCCTGCACACAACGAAGCGGCGGTCGCGGATGTACAGCCCTCACCGCCGGCGCCGGGCCTTGTGATTCCGCCCCGTCCGCAAGCGCCGCCGCGGCCGTCGCAGCAAACTCGGCACGGCAGAGCGGCGCTGGGCTGGATCGCGCTGATCGTCCTCGCGGCGCTATTCGCCATCGCCGTTTTGATCGGGACCGTCGGCCGGGATCGCGTTGTTGCGATCTGGCCGTCCGCGGCACGGTTCTACGCCTGGATCGGCAGCTGGGTCGAACCGTCCGGACCCGGTCTTGTGATCGGAAAGGTTACACCTACCCGAAACGACCAAGGGCTGGTGATCGATGGTGAAATCGCCAATCTGAGCAGCACGCCGCGCGACGTCCCGCGTTTGCGGCTGGCACTGCGGGACGCAACCGAGAAGGAAGTCCAATTCGAGGTCGTCGATCCCCCCAGGGCGCGGCTGCAACCCGGAGAAATCGCACATTTTTCTGCTCCCTTCGCACATCCCGTCGACGCTGCGACCGGCGTCGTCGTGACCTTCGCCCCACCCTGATGGCTGACACGCAGAGGAGAGGCTGATGGCCGAGGCAGAATTGCAACACCGCTACACCGCCAATCTCCAGGGCGAGGTCGACAGCGCGGCGCTATACGAGACCTTGTCCAAGGCCGAGAAAAACCCGCAACTCGCAGGGGTCTACGCCCGCCTTGCGGCGATCGAAGTCGGCGCATGCCGAGTTCTGGAAGCGCCAGATCGAGTCCCTCGGTCAGCGCGTGCCGCAGCTGCGCCCGGGTTTCCGGACCCGGGCGCTCGAATGGCTGGCGCGTCGCTTCGGCCCGGCCTTTGTGTTGCCGACGGTCAATACCCTCGAACAGATGGACAGTGGGACGTACGCCGCGCAGCCGGAGGCCGTCGCCGGCGGCTTGCCGGCGGCGGAGCGCTCGCATGCGCGGATCATCGAGGCACTGGCCTCACCCTCGCCGACCGGTCTCAGCGGTCCCACTCTCGCACGTCTGGAGGGCCGACACCGGGGCATGGGCGGCAACGCGTTGCGTGCTGCCGTGCTCGGCGCCAATGACGGGCTTGTTTCCAATCTCAGCCTGGTCATGGGGGTCGCCGGAGCGGAGTTGGCGCCGCGCACGATCCTCGTTACCGGCTTGGCTGGCCTGCTGGCCGGGTCCTGCTCGATGGCGCTCGGCGAATGGCTGTCGGTCAATACCGCACGAGAATCCGCGCAGCGTCAGATCGATACCGAAGCCAGCGAGTTGGAACAGGTCCCCGAGGAGGAGCAGGAGGAGCTGGCGCTGATCTATCAGGCGAAAGGCCTGCCCGAGGAGCTGGCGAAAACTTTGGCCGAGCAGCTGATCGCCAACAAAAAGACCGCCCTCGACACCTTGGTGCGCGAAGAGTTGGGCATCGATCCCAACGAGCTGGGCGGTTCGGCCTGGGCCGCTGCAGCCACATCGTTCATGCTGTTCACCATGGGCGCGATCTTTCCGGTGGCCCCATATTTCGTGTTGGCGGGGATGCCGGCGCTTGCAGCCAGCCTGGCGGCGAGCAGTGTCGCGCTGTTGCTGATCGGGGCGGGCACTTCGCTGTTTACCGGACGCGGCGTCTGGTTCTCCGGGATGCGGCAGCTGGTAGTAGGCCTTGCCGCCGCCGGCGTCACCTTTGGCATCGGCAAGCTGATCGGCGCCGCCATCGCCGGATGACGCCGGGCTTAGTGGCTGCGCGCGAGGAACTCGGCTCGGGCCAGCTGACGCCGCAGGGATAGCCGCTGAGCCACGGACAGTGGGCGTCGCGCCCCGTCGAACGGCACGCCGTCGGCGCCGTCGAACAGCAAGAGATTGCCGAGCCCGCCTTCGTCGAGCGTCCAGTTGCGCACGGGCCCGGTATCGATATGGATAAAGCCGGAATGCGGATACCAGCCGACGCCGCCCCGCTGCATCGCTCGGGCCGCTCCCATCGCCTCGGCTAGTTTCGCGTCGAGACACACGTCGAGCGCGCGGCCATACATATGCTGGCTGTTCTCGGCCACCCCGAATGTCGTGCGCGCAAGCATCGCATTGGTCTCGGGCGTGCGATAGGCGGACAGGATCGTCGCCTTGGTTTCCCCGACCGCATCGAGGACGTCGGCTAGAAAATCGATGACCCCGACATCCATTTCGGTCTCGGCGCCGCAATGAAAATCGCGCAGAAAAACACACAGCTCTTGGACGACCCGCGCGATCGGTCCCTTGTCATCGCGATAGGCTCCGTCGAACGTCTCGCCGGTATGAGCGTTGACGAGCTTCAAGCGCCGCAGCGCCGGCGGGCGCGGCACCGCACGCGCCGCCCAAGGCCACGCGGCCCAGCCGGCGGTCATGGAGAGAAGAAGACGCCGATTCATTTCCCTCACACGATAACGTAAATTGCTCGCCAATTTCACGTGTCAAATTACGGTTTTGCATCGACGACGCCCTCCGAAGGCACGCCGCTTCACTCGACATTAAATTTTTCGATTATTTATTAGAATAATCAAAAGTATTTTTACGCCAAATTCGCCGCGTCAACGCCTTTCTGCGGCATGCTTAAGTCCGGTCTTATCATCGGTTCGTAAATAGCTGATCTACATAAACTAAAGCATCAAAGCAAGTTTGCCCCGTGCGGCACGCCCCGGCGGCGGGATAACCGTAACGCGCAAAAGCCGATCACGGCGCGATGCCGAAGATCGGGTACAGCACTCGGTCTCCGGGCTGGATGCCGAGCCGCTCGGCGGTGCCGGCGTTCAGCTCGATCACGGCGCGCACCGGCGCGGCGGCGGCAATCGTCTGATCGGATTCGGGCACCGCGCGTTCGGCGATATTGACGATCAAGCCCTGTTGATCGACGAACAGCATGTCGAGCGGGATCAGCGTGTTGTGCATCCACATCGTGGCAACGGTCGGGTGCTTGAAGTCGAAAAGCATGCCGGCGTCGGGCGCCAGGGAGCGACGGAACATCAGCCCCTGCTCCATTTGCCCCGGCGTCTCGGCAATTTCGACGTTGAAGCGGTGGGGGCCGGTAGCACTGACAATCGTCAGATGCGAGGTGACGAATTGCTGGAGCTGTGGTTCCGCGGCCACGCCGGGTCGGGCGGTCCCAAGCAAAATCGCAAGCAAAAGAATGATACGCCGCGTGCGCATGCGGGACAGTCCGTCGAATTATCGAGTCTCTTATTATGGCGCACCTGAAGGGGTTGGTGGCAAGCCGGAAGACGGCTTTTGAGATGGCGCTTTGCCGAGGTCGAAGTCTTGACGGTCTGCCAGCTTCTGCCACGCTGGTGAACAGTGATGGAGGCGTACCGACACCCCTATTATTACGAAATAGCTCTGGCGCCGCGCGATCCGGCGGCGGAGCTCGATTTCTTCGAAGCGGCGATCAGCAAATTTTCCAAGGCGAAGGTTCGTCGGGTCTTCGAGCTCGGCGCCGGTACGGCGCCTCATCTAGAGGAATGGCATAGACGAGGCTTTGCCTATTGCGGGCTCGATCTGAGCCCGACGATGCTCGATTTTGCGCGGGAAAAGGCGAACCGCAAGCGCATCGAGGCCAGCTTCGTGCTCGGCGACATGCGCGCCCTCGACCCCGGCTTAGGCCGGTTCGACCTCGCTTATGTGATGCTTGGTTCGCTCTACACGCGCTCCAATCGCGAATTCCACGATCACCTCGCCCGCATGGCGGATCTGCTGGCGCCCGGGGCTCTCTACTTGCTGGACAGCGTCGTATGGTTTCGCGTTCTCCACGACTACCGCAGAAGCTGGACGAGGCGCAGAGGTGGCGTCAGGGTGCATACCCGCTACCGCGCCGAAATCCTCGACCCGATCGAGCAGACCTATAACGAAGCCCTGACCTTCACGGTCGATGATCACGGCGTCAAGTCAACGATCGAGGGGCAAGTCCCGGCGAAGATCTTCTTCCCGCAGGAGTTCCTTTGCCTCATCGAGCTGAGCGGCCGGTTCGACTTCGTCGGCTGGTACAATGACTTCAGCCTGACCGCGCCGGTGACGCCCGAGGGTCGCCACATGGTCATCCTGCGCAACCGGTGACCCCGAGGGTGCCGCGGCTGGCAGGCCGCCTCGCGTCAAAACGCCGCAGAAGGATAGGCACAAACCCGCTCTGACGACAATGGGCGCCGGCGAGGGTCGACTTCATTTCCCGCGCGGCTCAGGGTTGAGGCGACGTTCGCGACCCAGGAGACGACCCATATGAGCCGCTTTTCCGACGAGGCTCGGCGACACACCACGCCGTTGCGCCGGGCGATCCACGCGCTCCCGTTCAACGCCGAGCTCGCCGCCGGTACGCTCGGACGCGAGTGCTTTCAGCATTACATCACCCAGGACGCGCTCTATCTCGGCCAGTTCTCGCGCGCGCTCGCAATCGCCGCGGCCAAGGCTCCGGACACCGGAACGTTGCAAGCCTTCGCTCAGTCGGCATTGGGCGCCGTTGCGGTCGAGCGCGTCCTGCACGAGCACTATCTGCGCGTGTTCGGCGTCGATCCCGCCGCACTCGCCACCGCGGAGCCGGCGCCCGATTGCCTCGCCTATACCAGCTTTCTGTTGGCCACGGCCTATCACGATCCGTGGGAAGTGCTGGTCGCGGCGTTGCTGCCGTGCTTCTGGATCTACTGGGATGTGGGCTGCGACATCGCCGGCCGGGCCGCGCCCGATAACCCCTACCGCGCCTGGATCGACACCTACGCCGATCCGCGCTTTGGCGAAGCCGTGCAGAGGGTTGTCGCTACCGCCGACCGGGCCGCCGACGCTACGACAGTGGCCGAACGCGCCCGCATGCTCGCCGCCTTCACCCGGGCCTCGCAATATGAGTGGCTGTTTTGGGACGGCGCCTATCAGCGCCGTCCCTGGCCGCCCGCCGGCGTCAGCTGCTGACCGGCTCGTGACGGAAGCCGTCACCCCAGCGCTTTATGTGGCCGACCGAGGGCGACGGGAAGTGCATCGTGCAGCACAGCGTGCTGGTGTCGCAGTAGCGCTCGAAGAACGCGCGTCGGGTGGCCGAGGCCTGTTTCTGATCGTAATCGACGCGCATCACCAGGTCGGGATAGCGCGCCTGGATCGGCGAATGGATCAGATCGCCGGTGAACACTGCGTCGTCCCCGCGCCGCCCGGCGCAGACCGCGAAATGGTCGGGCGTGTGGCCGGGGGTCGGCATCAGCCTGATGTGGTCGTTGAGGGCGTGGTCGCTGGTCACCAGCTCGGCCTTTTTGGCGTCGATGATCGGCAGGACGCTATCGGCCATCGGGTCCAGCGGGGTCTCCCGGTGAATGCCCTCCCAGTATTCATATTCTTTCTTTGAAAACAGGTATTTGGCATTCGGGAAGGTGGGCACCCAGCGGCCATTCTCCAGCCGTGTGTTCCAGCCGACATGATCGCCGTGCAGATGCGTGCACATGACAAAGTCGATGTCGTCGACGGTCACGCCGGCGGCGTTCAGCGCCTGCATCCAGTTGCTGTCGCTCTTGCGGTGCCAAGTCGGGCGGTGCGGAAACGACTTGTCGTTGCCGATACAGGCATCCACCAGGATCGTATGGTGCGGCGTCTTGACGACATAGGATTGGAAGCAGAGGACGGCCATATCGGCGTGGTCGAGCGCGGCGGGTTGCAGCCAAGACCGGTTCTCGTCCAGCAATTCGCGGCTCAGGCTCGGCAGGAATTCCAGGATCGGCGTGAACCCCGCCTCCTGCTCGACGATCCGATGGATGGTCATGTCGTCGACGGTGAAGCTCGTGCGCATTGCGTTCGGTCCTCGTCGCGGAGAGGATGCGATCGTAGTCGGCGGCGGGCGCGATGACAATCCATCAGCACGTCTTGGGTCGTGTTGACAGGCGTCCGAAGCTTGACGATCTGGACGATTTTCTGACGCGCGCCGACGGAGATAGCGATGCAGACGGCGATCGATTGTGCGCCGAAAACGACGGCAGCCCAAAGCCTGCGAGAGGAGCCGACACTGGAATAGCTGCGCAGGCAAGGCGCTCGTCCCGCGGTCGAGACGCGGTCGCGTGGCTTGACCCTTAGGGGTCGTGGAAAGGGTCAAAAACTTAACGAAAACTGATGCAGTCCATCTATAATCTCGTCTGGCTCAGCGCTCGCCGGTTCCGAACGCTGTGGTCACGGAGGAGCCGAGCGTGCAGTGCCTCGAGTGCAAGCACGAGAGTCGGGAAGAGGCGCGCTTTTGCGAAGAGTGCGGCGCGGCTCTGCCGATCTGCTGCGAGGCCTGCGGCCGCGTCAATCGACCCTTGGCGAAGTTCTGCGACGAATGCGGCGCGGCTCTTCCCGGCCGCCCGGGTGTCGCCGGGTCGGCCGCCGGGCAAGACACGAAGGGCTTTGACGAGGCGCGCGCGCAGCAGACCTATACGCCGCGTTATTTGGCGGAAAAGATACTAACGACGCGCAGCGCACTCGAAGGCGAGCGCAAACTCGTCACCGTGCTGTTTGCCGATATCGCCGACTCCTCGGCCCTGGCGCAAGAACTCGACGCAGAAAAGCTGCATCTGCTGATGGACCGGGTGCTGAAGCTGGCCGCGGACGCGGTGCACCGCTATGAGGGGACGGTCAACAGCTATCTCGGCGACGGAATAATGGCGCTGTTCGGCGCCCCGATCGCGCTCGAGGACCACGCCGTGCGGGCCGCGCACGCGGCGCTGACGATCCAAGAAACGCTCCGCGGCTACAACGCCGAGATCCAGCGCGAGCACGGGGTGGCGGTGCAGCTGCGGATAGGTCTGAACACCGGATCGGTCGTTGTCGGCCGTATCGGCGACGATCTGCGGATGGACTACACCGCCAACAGCAATGTCGTGCACTTGGCCTCGCGGATGCAGTCCTTGGCCGAGCCCGGGACCATCGTGATCACCGAGGATGCCTACCAGGCGGTCGCCGGCGAAGTGCGAGCGGAACGGCTCGGCCCGGTCGAAGTCAGAGGCCAGCGCGAGCCGGTGGTCGTCTACAAGGTTACCGGTCGCGCGCCCTGGCGCAACCGGATGGAGATGCGGGTCGAGCAGGGGCTGACGATCCTCGTCGGCCGCAGCCGTGAGCTCGGGCAGTTGCACGAACGGCTCGCTCGCGCCGAAGCGGGTCAAGGCCAGGCCATCGCCCTCGTCGGAGAGCCCGGTCTCGGCAAAACGCGCCTGTTGTATGAATTCCGGCAATCTCTCGGGCAGGGTCGCGTGAGCTGGCTCGAAGGACATTGCCGAGCGCGCGGGCTGACCCTCCCTTACGGCCCGGTCATCGAGGTGCTGCGCGTCGTCTTTCGCATCGAGGAGGGCGACAACCCGCTTCAGGCGGGAGAAAAGTTGCGAGAGGGCGTGCTGGAGCTGGATCCGGTTCTGACCGAGGCTCTGCCCTTCCTCGAGCCGCTTTTCGGCTTGTCCGGCGACGAAGCAGCACTGCGCGGTCTGGAACCGAAGGATAAGAGGGAACGAACCCAGAAGGCCATCGCCGGTGTCCTCGCCGCCGTCGCGCGCCAGCGCCCGCTGGTGCTGGTGTTTGAGAACCTGCACTGGAGAGACCAGGGCACGGAGGATTTCATCGCCTTTCTGACCGGCAGTCTGCCTGAACTGCCGGTCCTGATGTTGACGACACACCGGCCGGGCTATCAGCCGCGCTGGGCGGACCTGCCGGTCTTCGCACAGATCACTCTCGACCGGCTCGCCGACGACGAGATGGAGCGAATGGCGACGGGGCTCCTCGGTCATGGCGTGGCCGAGGATCTGCTGCGCTTTATCGCCGAAAGAGCCGACGGCAACCCGTTATTCATCGAGGAAGTCACCCGCGCCCTGGTCGAACGAAATTTCGTGATCCATCAGCCTGCCCGGCTGCAATTGGCGAGCGCCGCCGAAGTCGAATTTCCCTCGACCATCCAGGGGATCATCCAGGCGCGCATCGATGCCCTTGGCGAGGCCGTCAAGCAGAACGTGCAGATCGCCGCCATCATCGGCCGCGAGTTCGACTTGCCCTTGCTGACCGCGGCATCCGATGCTCCTGCAGTGGTGCCCAGCCACCTCGAGATCTTGAAGCGTGTCGAGCTGATCCACCAAACGCGCCTGCTGCCGCATCTCGAATATCGCTTCAAGCACGCCGTCATCCGGGGGGTCGCGTATCGCAGCCTGCTGGGGCCGCGGCGACAGGCGCTGCACGGCGTAATCGGGCGCTGCATGGAGCAGCTCGGGCGCGAGGGCCAGGCCGCCATTCTCGCGCATCATTATTCCCAGAGCGACCAGCAGGAAAAGGCCGTCAGATACGCCCTTCTGGCCGGCGATCAGGCCGCCCGTCTCTACGCCAACGCCGACGCTTCGTCCCATTACGACCAGGCCCTCGACCTGGCGAAATCCTTGCCGCCCTCGCCGGAGCTGCAGCGCGCCCAGATCGACGCGGCGCTCAAGCGCGCCAGCGTCGGGACGACGCGGGAGGCGCTGGAAGCGGACGAGCGCAACCTCGGCGACGCGCGCGTCTTGGCCGACGCGCTCGGCGACGAGCCGCGCCTGGCGAGCGTGCTCTACTGGCTCGGCCGGCTCGCCTATGTCCGCGGCATGTTCGACAGTGCCACCGATTATGCCGAGCAGAGCCTAGCGATCGCCGATCGATTGGACGATGAGGCCTTGGCCGGCCCACCGGTCAATCTGATGGGACGGCGCTATTATCTGACCGGGGAATATGCCCGCGCCGGCCGGCTGTTAGCGCGCAGCGTCGAACAGATGCGCAATCTCGGGAACCCGACCGAAGAAGCCACCGCGGCCGGGTTCGCCGGCGTCGCCTTTGGCGCGCTGGGCGAGTTCGAGCGGGCGCTCGCCTATGCCGATCACGGCCTGCACCTCTCGCAACAGCTGAAAAACCCATTCGTCGAGGCGGCGGCCTATAATTACCGGGCGGTGGCGCATTGCCATCAAGGATCAGCCGCGGCGGCGATCGCCGATTGCGAGGAGGCACGTCAGCTCGCCGAAAGCGTCGGCGACCGGTTTCGCATCTACCTCGCGCAGTTTTATGAGGGCCACGCGTACACGATGGCCGGGGATCCCGCGAAAGCGCGCGAATTGCTCGAAGCGAGCATCGCCCTGGCCAAAGAGCTCGGAACGACGACGTTGCTTGCCTGGGGCCAGGGCTTGCTGGCCAGGACCCTGCTGGCTCAGGGTGACCCGCGGAGCGGCCGAACCGCTTTGCCGCCAGGCGATCCGGCTCGCCGAACGCACGCACGACCGGCTGGCCAATGCGCTCGCCCATCGGGTATTGGCCCGGGCGTTGGCGATCCTGGAGCCGGGCAACACCACCGCCGCCGAAACCGCTGTGCAGGAAGCCATGCGCATCCAGCGCGAGATGGGCTGCGAACCCGAACTCGGCCGCAGCCATCTTGCCTATGCGTTGCTGCTCGGCGGCTGGAGCCGCGCCGAGGAGGCCAGCGGCGCAACTCGGGCACGCCATGGAAATCTTCCGCCGGCTCGGCATGCCCGCTGACCTGGCGCGCGCCGAAGCGGCGCTCGCATCCGCTCCGGTGGAAGAAACTGCAGGAATTTCGCCGTGAATGGACGCATCGGTATTGTGCTGAGCGGATGGGCGCCGGCGATGACCTTGATGTCGGGCGCCATGCTCGGCTTCATGGAAAAAGGCGTTCAATTCGACGTAATCAGCACCACCGGGGTCGGGGCGCTGATCGGGCTGCTCTCTCTAGCGCCGAAAACCGGCACCCCCAAGCAGGCTCTCGAAGAGCTGCCCAATATGTTCGTCTCAGACTTGCTGTATTCGGTCTTGCCGATCAATTTCAAGCTGTTCCATAAATTCGGGCCGTTCAGCAAGCCGATGCACAATCTGCGCAACCGTATCCCCAAGATCAGGCTCGACCCGAAAGCGTCCAGCCCGGTCGGTCGATTACTCAACGACTGGGTCGATCTGGCGTTCTGCGCAATGACCCCTTCGACCTTCGAGCTCAAAAGCCAGGGGATGATGAGCCCCAGTCCCGAGATCGAAGATTTGGTCGATTTCACCAAACTTAAGGACGCAAAGGACGTAAAACCCAAGTTTTACCTAAACGCCTTTAATCTCGATCAGCGGATACTAGAGATATTCGATAAAGCCTCGACAACCGCCGACGCCTATCACGCCACCGAAGCGATGCCAGTCCTGTTTGCACCGCACCGTATGGCCAGTGGCGATCTGAGCACAACCGGGGCCACTCACGATCCGACGGGATTGCAGGCGATCTGGCTTAAGCACAAGGATGACCTCGACGCAGTCGTGATGCTCGACCCGATGAGCCGCGCGATCTGGCGAGGACCGGCGAACATCCATGATGCCTTTCAGCTGATGTTGATGAACCCGATCATCGCGCTGCAAGGTCTGATCTCGGCCTTTTACGCGTGGACCGATCATACTTCCGAGGTGCTTCGCAGGCAGAACCCTCGGGTCAAGCTACCGAAGCTTTATTATGTGCCGTTTCCGATCGAGGAGAAATATTATCCGAACATGCTGAAATGGACTCACTCGAACGCGGTGACGCTAGAAAAGATCGGCCATGATGCCGCCGTCGACTTCGCCGAGTCGCTGCTGTCGAACAACCAGGCAGAGCTCGATCGGAAATACCGATATTACAATTATGTCGAACAGAAAGATCGGTTCAACGATCTCTTGCGCCCCTTCACCCATCTGTTCGGATGCGGGGCAGCCGGGCAGAGCAGCCCAGGGGAGGCGAGTAATGGCTGAATCAACGACGGAGAATCCCAAAATAGGGCTCCTCGCCAGCGGCGGCGCCCCTAACCTTCACCTGATCGCCGGCGCATTGTGCGCTCTCCATGAACGGAAAAAGAGCTTCGAAGTGATTGGCGCGTCCGGCGCCGGGGCGCTCGCTGGCCTGCTCTACGCAGTACCCAAGGGCCCTGGCGGGCCGGTGGCGGCGCTCGAGGGGACCATTCACCTCAATGTCTCGGACGCGATCTACCAGCTCCTGCCGATGAACTTTAAGGCGTTCTTCAAGACCGGCCCCTTCACCAACCTATTCTGGAAGATCGGGCAATCCATCCCGCATCGTCCTCTTAGCTGGGGCGAGCGAAACCACGACGCTTTGGCGCGACTCTACAATGATGCGATCGATTTCATCGCGGCAGCGCTGACGCCAACAACGCTAAATTACTTTTCAAAAAGCGTGTGCACGCGGATCGGCATCATCGACGATTTGATCGATTGGGCGCGCCTGCCGACCTACTCGGGGGAGTTTTATCTAAACGCATTCGACTTGAAGACCCAAAGACTAAAGGCTTTCGACAAGAAGAATTTGACGAATGAAACATTCTGGGCGGCATTGGCGATGCCGTGGCTGTTCGAACCGACTGCGGCGCAAGGCGGGCTCTATACAGAAGGCGCATCGCATGACCCGTCCGGGCTCGAGGCGTTATGGGAATATGCCGATAAAGAGGTTGAACAACTCGACATGATTATCGCGCTGGACACGATTGGCCCCAATCTGTGGACCAATCCCGGAAATATCTACGACGCTTTGCAGATGGCGATCATGGATCCGATCGTCTCCTTGGCGGAAACCGTATTGACGACCTACGGCCAGCTTGAATTCACCGCCAACTGTCATAATGCAAAACAGGTTCTGCCCAGATTGTACTGGCTGCCCTTCGAGGTGCCCGATTGGGAAGCGCAGCATGTTCTCGAATGGAGTTATTCCAATGCGCTGACTCTGTGGCATGTCGGCTACGACGCAGGCAAGAAGTTTTCGAAGGCACTCGATGCTGCGCGAGGTGACCCGAAAAGGCTGGAGCTGGAAAAGTATCGGTACCATCAGGGTGAGGACAACACCCAGCGGACAATCGACTTTCTCGAACTGTTCAAGGGGGTGCTGGACGCCAAGTTTCCGCCCCCCTCCAATCCCGCCAGGAAACGCAAGTGACGGATCCCGCAACGCCGCGTGACATCGTCGATTTTCAGTTGGCGGTGCTCGACGCCTACGAAAAGCTGCTTGCAAGCTGCAGCTGGGACGAGCCGCGGCTGAACGAAGCATTAAAATCGATGATGTCCTCGATGCTGCCGCTGCTGCGGGCTCAGCGCGCTCTCGGTGAGCAGCTCTTCGCATCGCATCAAGAACTAGTCCGGCAATACCGCCGCACGCTCGAAGCCTCGTTGCGCCAGTCCGATGGCCAGCCAGACGGCTCCGGGCTAGCGGCCGCGCAATCGTCCGGGTGAGAAATGGCGCCCCGCACATCCGATTGGCTGTTGGAGCGGATGTCGCGGTTTTCCGGTCGCCAGGCCATTCTTTGCGGCGACAGCGCAATGGACTACGCAGATCTCTGCGCCCGCATCGCCGAATGGTTTCGTATGCTCGACGAGTCGGACATTCGTCCTGGCGCCGTCGTCGGAATCAGCGGCGGGCATCATGCTGATGCCGTGGCATTGCTTCTGGCGCTGGCCCTCCATGGCTATATCGCGGCACCTCTGCCCACCGGCGGCGAAGACCCGCGCCAGTATCCCGATCTGGCGACTGCCGAGGCCGTCATCGAGCTGGGAGCCGGCGGGGATTGGTCATGGTCCCGGCTGACGCCAGGAGAGCCGCCCGCCCTGCTGCAACGGTTGCGGGAACGCCGCTCCGGCGGGTTGGTGGTGTTTAGCTCGGGGACGACCGGCCAGAGTAAAGCCGCGCTCTTCGACTTTACGACCCTGATCGCCCGCTACCGCGAGACCCGGCCCGCGCAGCGCACCTTGCTGTTTCTGCAGCTGGACCATCTGGGCGGCATCCATACCATGCTGCATACCCTGGCGCATGGCGGCGCGCTGATCATCAGCGAGCACCGCGACCCCGACGCGGTCTGCCGCGCAATCGAACGCCACCGGGTCGAGCTGTTGCCTGCGACCCCGACCTTCCTGCGCATGCTGGCGCTGTCGGGCGCCTACCGGCGGCACGATCTGTCTTCGTTGCAGCTGATCACCTACGGAACCGAGCCGATGCCGGCTGCGACATTGAAGACCCTGACCGCGTTGTTTCCGGGCGCTCGTTTCAAGCAGACCTACGGCCTGTCGGAGCTCGGCGTCTTGCCGACCCGGCCGAATGCCGAGCACCCGCTGTGGCTGCAGGTGGGCGGCGTCGGCTGTGAGATCCGCGTTGTCGACAACGTGCTCTGGATACGCTCCGAGACGGCGATGCTCGGCTACCTGAATGCGCCCAACCCGTTCGACGAGGATGGCTGGTATAACACCGAGGACGCGGTCGAAGTCGACGGTCCTTATGTGCGAATTCTCGGTCGGACCACCGATTTGATCAATGTCGGCGGACAAAAGGTCTATCCCGCCGAGGTCGAGAATGTGTTGCTGGAAATGGACAATATCTGCGAGGCAACCGTTTGGGGCCACGCCAGCCCGGTAACGGGCCAGGTCGTGGCGGCGCGACTGAGCCTCGCGCAACCCGAGGATCAGGAATCCCTCGAACGGCGCGTTTATCATTTCTGTCGCAACCGTCTGGCAGACTACAAGGCGCCGCTCTACATCGAGATTGCCGATGGCCACCTCCATGGCCAGCGCTTCAAGAAAGTCCGTCCCGCCGGATCCGCCAAAGCCCAATGGCGCGCCCGGTCGTCTTGATCAGCGGCGGCAGCCGTGGGCTAGGCGCCGGGATCGCGCGCAAATGCCTCGATGCGGGATACGCCGTTGCCACCTTCAGCCGCTCGCCCACACCCTTTATCGCGACCGAGCAACAGCGCGATCCGCATGGCGAGCTGTTTTACTGGGCCGCAGTGGACAACCGCGACGACGCCGCTCTCGCTGGCTTCGTCGCTGATGTCAGTGACCGCTATGGGGCGATCGGCGCGCTGATCAATAATGCCGCAGTGGGTCGTTTTGGGTCCTTCCCACTGATGCGCATCAGTGAAATCGATGAAAGCATCGCTGTCAATCTGCGCAGCAATATCTTGCTGGCGCGGTTGTGCACGCCTGCCATGGTCGCGCGTGGCGGAGGCTCGATCCTCAATATTTCGTCGGTCAATGCAGTGCGCGGCAGTGCCGGGGTTGCGGTCTACAGCGCCACCAAGGCAGCATTGGACGGGTTTACCCGGGCACTGGCGCGCGAGCTTGGCCCCGGCAACGTCCGTGTCAATTCTTTGGCGCCCGGCTATTTCGACAGCGATATGGTGGCCGGGCTCACCGAGCGCCAGCGGCGCTCCATTGTGCGCCAGACGCCGCTTGGCCGGCTCGGCACAATCGACGAGGTTGCCGAGATGGCGCTGTTCCTGCTCTCGCCCGCAGCCGCTTTCATGACCGGACAGACCATCGTCATCGACGGAGGCCTTACGTGCTGACCGGAAAACCCAGTGCCGCCGAAATCAGGCAAACCATCCGTCGCGTCATCATCGAGATTGTCGAGCGCAGCGGCCGCACTGCACCGGCGTTCGGCGACGACGACCTTCTCGTCGACACCGGATTGGCGTCGCTGGATCTGGCCGCCTTGGTCGCCAGGCTGGAGCGTATCTGGCGGGTCGACCCGTTTCTCGAAGCGGTGGCGATCACAGAGATCCGCACGGTCGGCGATTTATGCCGAGCCTACCGGGATTTCATCGACGCTGCATGATGCGTGCGGCCAGTTTTCGCGATATCGCCGTTATTGGCATTGCCTGCCGGTTTCCCGGCGCCTCGACCGCGGAAATCTTCTGGGAGAATCTGATTGGTGGCGTCGAATCGATAACCCGTTTCTCCGACGAAGAACTGCTTGCGGCAGGGGTCGAACCTCGGCTCGTCAGCGACCCGCACTATGTCAAGGCTGCACCCATTCTCGCCGAGTACGACGGGTTCGACGCGGCGTTCTTCGGCTACGCGCCGCGCGAGGCGCGGCTGATGGATCCGCAGCAGCGGCTGTTTCTCGAAGTCGCCTGGGAGGCGTTCGAGGACGCCAGCTACGATCCCTTGAGCGATAAGGGCATCGTCGGCATCTATGCCGGAGCCGGCGGGCTGGTGTCGAGCTACGCACTGCATCACGACCATCCCGAACTGCGCGGCCAGACCGGCGATCTCGGCCATATCGGCAACGACCGTGATTTCCTCCCCTCGCGCGTGGCGTTTAAGCTCAATCTGACCGGGCCGGCGGTCAACGTGCAGACCGCATGTTCCACCTCGCTGGTGGCGGTCCATCTGGCCTGCCGAGCTTTGCTCGACGGCGAGGCCGAGATGGCCTTGGCCGGCGCCTCGGTGGTTCGCGTTCCCCATATCTGCGGTTATCTCGCCGAGCCGGGCGGCATCTATTCGGCCGATGGTCATTGCCGCGCGTTCGACGCCGAGGGCAATGGCACGCTATTCGGCAGTGGCGTCGCGGCCGTGATACTGAAGCCGTTGGCGGCGGCGACGGCGGATGGCGATCGCGTCTACGCAGTCATCAAGGGCTCCTCGGTCACCAATGACGGCGGACTGAAGGTCAACTACACCGCGTCGGCGGTATCGGCCCAGGCCCGCGCCATGACCCAGGCGATGACGCTCGCCGGTGTCACACCCGATAGTATCGGCTTTGTCGAGTGCCACGGCACCGCGACCACGCTCGGCGATCCGCTCGAAATTCAGGCGCTGACGCGGGCTTTTCGCAAGGGAACCGAGCGTACCCAGTTTTGCGCGATCAGCTCGGTCAAATCGAATTTCGGTCACCTTGAGCAATGCGCCGGATTCGCCGGACTGATCAAGACAGCGCTGGCGCTGCACCACGGCCTGATCCCCCCGAGCCTGCATTATGCCAAGCCCAATCCGCGCATCCCGTTCGAACGCTCACCGTTTTTTGTCAACACCCGGACACAGCCGTTTCCACCCGGCGCCACGCCACGTCGCGCTGGGGTCAACTCGGTCGGCATGGGCGGGACGAACGCCTTCGTCGTGCTCGAAGAGGCGCCGCCCCCGCCGACGCGATCGGCGAGCACCCGACCCCTCTACGGCTTGGCGCTTTCGGGTAAAACCGAGCTGGCGCTCGCCGCGCAAGTCGCCAATTTTCGCGCGGCAACGACCGCCGCAGACGCGCCCGAGTTGCGCGACATGTGCTTCACCGCGAACAGCCGGCGCCATCATTTCGATCGGCGCTTCTGGGCTGTCGGCGCCGACCGCGGCGAGATCGCCGAAGCGCTCGACCGCTTCCTGGCCGACGAGCAAACCCGCGCGGACGGAAAACCGGGGCCGATCACCTTCCTGTTCTCGGGCCAGGGATCGCAATACCTGCGCATGGGCGAGACGCTCTATCGAGACGAGACTAATTTTCGCCGCGCGCTCGATCATTGTTTCGCTTTATTCGAGGCTGAGGGCATCGAACTGCGCGACACCTTGTTCGGCGACGACGAGGCTCGCCTGACGTGGACGCTCTATGCACAGCCGGCGCTGTTTTCCCTGCAGGTCGCATTGTCTGAGCTGTGGCGCGGTTGGGGGGTGACACCCGATGCGGTTATCGGCCATAGCATCGGCGAGTTCGCGGCGGCCGTGACGGCAGGGACGTGCTCGGTCGACGATGCGGCCCGTCTCGTAGCGACACGCGCCCGGCTGATGGAGGACCTGCCCGAGCGGGGTGCGATGGCCTCGATCGGCGCCAGCCTCGAGCAGGTGCGCGCATGGTGGCCCGACCAGGACGATCGGCTTGCGATCGCGGCCGAGAACGCGCCCGATCGCACCGTAGTTTCGGGCGGTGGCGACTCGGTAGCAGCCCTCGTCGAACAATGCCGCCGGTGCGGGCTGCCGGCAGTTCCGCTGAAAACTTCGCACGCCTTTCATTCGCCGCTGATGGAGCCGATGCTCGATGCGTTCGCGGCGGCGGCTGCCGGTATCGCCTTTGCCGCGCCCAAAATTCGTTGGATCTCCACCTTTACTGGCGCGGAGATGATTGCGGCGCCGGACGCCGGCTACTGGCGCGACCAGATTCGCCATCCGGTTCGCTTTCGCCAGGCGATCGAGGCGGCGACGTCGATTGCGGATACGTTCCTCGAGATCGGCCCCGGCGCGACCCTCGTCGCCCTCGGTCGCCGGTGTGCGCCGCAGCGTGGCGTCTGGCTTTCTTCGCTGACCGAACCGCACCGGGATTGGCCCAGCCTCTTCACGGCCCTCGGTGCTCTTTATCGGCAGAGGCGGACGATCCGCTGGCAGATGGTCGAACCGGGCGGTGGCCGGCCCGTCACTCTGCCGAGCTACCCGTTCGAGCACGAATGGTTTTGGATCGAGTCATATCCCACCGCTACGCCCGCGGCTGAAAAACTGCTGCCGCCCCGTCCAGAGCTGCCGCATCCGCTATTGGGCGAGCGGCTGGGCGGCGAGGGGGCGAGCTTCGAGGCGCTACTGGGTCTCGACCGGCCCGCGTTCCTCGGCGATCACCGTGTCTTCGGCAATGCGGTGCTGCCGACCGCGGCAAGCTTGGACGCGGTGCTGTCGGCAGCCGAGCGCGCCGGTTTCTCGCAGCCGACGATCCAAGACTTCGTCTATGAGCGCGCGCTGACGATCCCTTCGGACGAGCCGGTATGGACCGAAACGTCGATCGACAGCAGGGCCGAGAGCACGTCCTTCCGGTTGCAGAGCACCGGGATGGAAGCGGATGGCCCCTGGCATCTCAATGCCAGCGGCACTGTGCATGTCGGTCCCGGGCCCCCGCCCCCACCCTTCCCCGGTCACCGGATGCGCGCGGGCCGCAAGATTGCGCCGGATCTGTTCTATCGATTTCTCGATCGCGTCGGCCTGTCTTATGGGGCTACTTTCCGCGGCATCCGCCGACTGTGGCAAGACGGTGATCAAGTCTTCGCCGAAGTCGCATTGCCGGCCAGGCTCGATACTGCCGGCTACCGCATCCACCCGGCGTTTCTCGACGCCTGCCTGCACGTCTATCCCGCTCTGATCCGGCGCTACGGGCAGTTCGATGGCGTGCCGTCCGCGGAGGTGGGCGTGTATGTCCCAATAACGATCGACGCCTTCCATCTCTATGAGCCGGGCGTCGAACGCGCCTGGGTGCACGGAATCATTGTTGATCGGGAGGCGGACGAAGCTCGGCTAAAGCTCGACATTCGCGCTTATGGCGAGGATGGCCGGCCGATCGCCGTATTGCGCGGGCTGACCGTGCGCCGGGTCGTCAACGAGATGTCGGTCCCGGCCGAGGAAGCGGGCTTCGGAGCGCTGCTCTACACCGTGAACTGGCGGGAAATGCCCGATCCCGCCCCTGCCCCGAGATCGCCGAGGCATTGGTACATCATTGCCGATCAAGCCGGGATCGGCGAGCGCCTCGGGCATTTGCTGGCGGCGCAGGGCGCTACCGCCGTCGTGCTTGCATCGGACCTGCCTGCAGCCGACCGCTTTCTCGACGAGGCGCCGGAATGCGCGGTCGGTCTCGTCTATCTGCGGGCGCTCGATGCCCCACCCATCGATCTTGCTGGTCCGGCGCCATCATCCCGGACCAATGCGCTCGTTTGTGGCGGGTGCCTCGATCTCGCCAAGGCGCTCGACCGCGCGCGCGATCGATTTCGCGACCCGCCGCGGCTCTGGCTGGTGACGCGCGGCGCGGAAAATGCGCTGGCGCAGACCCCGCTATGGGGTTTGGGCCGCAGCTTCGCACTCGAATATCCGGAGATGTGGGGTGGGCTGATCGATCTGCCGGCCGAGGCGGCATCGGACGTCGCCGCGGATCTGCTGCTGCGCGACTTGCAGGCGGGCGATGGCGAAGACCAGGTCGGCTATCGCGCCGGGAAGCGGCTGGTCCCCCGGCTCGTTCGGTTGGCAAGCAGCGGGAAAACCGCACCCAATCTCGCTGCCGAGGCGACTTATTGGATCGTCGGCGGCCTCGGCCGACTCGGACTGGAGACCGCTGCTGCGCTGATCGAGGCCGGCGCCAAGCATCTGGTATTGACCGGGCGCAACGAGCCGGATTCTGCCGGCAGCGCCGCGATCGAGCGGCTGCGGCGGGACGCTGAAGTGCAATTCGTCGCAGCGGATGCCGCCGACGCGGCCGAAGTCGATGCCGTCGTGGCGCAGATCCGCGCGACAATGCCGCCACTCAAGGGCGTCATCCACGCCGCCGCCGCGTTCGAGGACGCTCTCCTCGTCAATGCCGGCTGGGATCTCTTCGAGCGTGTCTTGCGGCCGAAACTTGCCGGCGCCTGGAACCTGCATCGCGCGACCCTCGGGCTCGATCTCGATTTCTTCGTCCTGTTTTCGACCGTTCTGAGCCTGTGGGGGGCTGCGGGGCAAAGCGCCTACACCGCCGCCAACAGCTTTCTCGATGCTCTGGCAGTCTATCGGCGCGCCCACGGATTGCCGGCGACCGTGTTCAATTGGGGCCCGTGGGAGGATGCCGGCCGCTGGGGCGCGGTCGGTGCGGCGCTGTGGAAGCAGCGTGGCACGGCGGCGCTGCCGCCCCCGACCTGTCTGAAAATCCTGCTGTCTCATCTGGACGACGCCCCGGCGCAGATAGTAGCAACCGATACGAGCTGGCCCGATTTTCTGACCCAGTTCGCCGAAGCCCCGGCGCTCTATCGCGAGCTTGCGCTTACGGCCAAGCCCGCCTTGACCGCGAGCATGCCCGGCAGCGCGCGCAAGCAGGCCGAAGACACGATCGCCGCCCATGCGGCGCAAGTGCTGGGGCTTGACGCCCGCATCGACGCGGCACGACCGCTGAACGAGTTGGGGCTGGAACTCGCTGCTCGCCGTCACTCTCGCCAATCGGCTGCGGCGGGCGCTCGACTGTGCGGTGCCGACGGCGATATTGGTGAAAGGGCTGAGTGTCAGGCAACTCGCCGCCGAACTTTTTCCCGAGCTGACGCCGACGCCTGAAGAGAGCGAGGCTGGGCAGGCTTCGGCCGCCATGGTCGCCAGTAATCGCTGGCTCGTCATTCATCGGCCCAACCCCGAGGCGGGGCTAAGGCTCCTCGCTTTCCCGTTTGCCGGCGGCGGCGCCGCGACCTTCCGGCCCTGGGCCGATCAGCTCGATCCCGCTATCGAACTGGTCGCGATCGAGCCACCGGGGCGGCAGACGCGCATCGACGAGGCGCCGATCCGCGAAATCGAAAGCTTGCTGCAACAGCTTGTACCCGAGCTGCTGCCGTTTCTAGACAAGCCCTTTGCAGTATATGGCCATTGCCTGGGTGCGCTGACCCTGTTCGAAACCGTGCGGCGCTTGATCGGCGCGCACGGCATCGCGCCGATACACATCTTCGTGTCGGGCGCGCGTCCCCCTGATGAGCTGCAGCGGCATCAGGAATTCGAGACGGATCTGCTCGACCAGCTGCTCAAACTGCCGGGATACAATCTGTTCGAGCCCATCCATCGGCAGTCGGACGAGGTCTTCAGCGAGGCAATCCGCCGGTTTAACGTCGTTGCCACTCAGAGCCTGGTGCAGGATCCCGAGCTGCGCCGCCTGATCCTGCCCGCGATCCGCGCCGAATTCGAGATGGCCTCGAATTATCGCTACGCGCCGGAACCGCCGTGGGATATCCCGATCACCTGCCTGACCGGGGTTCACGATACCTATGTTTCGGCAGAGAATGCGCGCTCCTGGGGAAGGTTCACAAACAAGCGGTTTCAGCTGTTCACGCTCGACAGCGAGCATTTCATCGTCGTCGACGACGACCGGTTTCTGATCCGCGTCATCAACCGCGAACTGACGAGCCCGCTCTAGCCATGCCGCTGGCGATGCGTCTCTCGCGGTTCGGGGTCGGCAATCTGCGCCTTGAGCAGATTCCCCCCGAGCCGCTGAGCGCCGGGATGGTGCGCGTCGCCTTTGCTGCGGTTTCGCTGAACCATCGCGACCTGCTGGTGATCCGCGGCGCCTATGGCCCGGATTTGCCACTGCCACTGATCCCTTGCAGCGACGCGGCCGGCGTGGTCGTCGAGGTCGGCGGCGAGGTCGGCGGCATCTCGCCAGGTGACCGTGTTTGCACCCACATGGTTCCCGATTGGCTCGACGGACCCTTGGAACCGCGGATGCGGCTGACCACTCTCGGCGGACCGGCGCAAGGCGTGCTGTGCGAGGAGCGAGTGTTACCGATCAGCGCGGTGTTGCCGATCCCCGATGCGGTGTCGTTCGAAGAAGCCGCGTGCCTGCCGGTCGCCGGCCTGGCGGCTTGGAGTGCGCTGACGACCGAGGCGCGGATCGGCCCCGGCAGCCATATCCTGCTGTCGGGCACTGGCGGGGTCAGCATGATGGGGCTCGGCATCGCCAAGGCGCTCGGCGCTCGGGTCGCCATGACCTCGTCCGCCGATCATAAGCTTGAGCGGGTCGCGGCCCTCGGCGCGGATTTGACGGTAAATTACCGCAGCGAGGGCTGGGCCGAGCGGGTTCGCGAATGGAGCGGCGGCGGCGGCGACGCCGTGCTCGACATGGGTGGCGCCGAGACTTCGACCAGTCGGTTCGAGCGGCGCGCGACGGCGGCCTCGTGGCGCTGCTCGGCATTGGGACAGCCGGCAGCCGATCGCCCGACCTGGCGCAAATCCTGATGCGCCGGATCCGCCTCCAGGGGATCTTTGTCGGGAGCCGCGCCGAGCTCGACCGCTATGTTGCGTTCGTCGCTGCCCACCGTATCGCGCCGGTCATCGACCGCGTCTTCGACGGGCTTGGCAGCGCGCGGCAAGCCTTCGCCCACCTCGTCACCGGCGGGCACCTCGGCAAGATCGTCATCCGCCTCACGCGCTAACAGCATCGAGCCGCCCGTAGTCGCGGACGGTTGGTCTAGAACCCGGTGTCCCGCTCCATCGTTTCGAGCGTCGCCGCCGCGATCAGTGTCGCTTGGTCGGTGTCGCCGTGGATGCGCCGGCGCAGCTCAACGACCTGACGTTGCAGTTCATAGGCCTCGGCCAGATCACCCTCCTGCCACAGGATCGCGGCGAGGTTGCCCATCGCCGCGAGGTTGTCCGGATCTTGCTCGCCATATTCCCGGATCATCGTCGAAATCACCGATTGCAACAGTTCGCGGGCGCCCGCGAGATCGCCCTGCGCGGCTACGGTCCCGGCGAGGTTGTTGATCGCCCGCAAGGTATCGCGGCCAATCTCGCCGTCGAGCGCCCGCATCCCGGCGACGACCTGCTCCTGCAAAAGTCGCGCCTCTGTCAACTCGCCCTGCGCCGCCATCGTCACCGCCAGCTTGCCGATCGCCTTCAAAGTGTCGGCATGACCGTCGCCCAGCACCCGGCGTCGGCCGGCGACCACCTGTTCCTCGATCTTGCGAGCGGCGATCAACCTTCCTTGCGCCCACAACGCCTCGGCCAGATCGAGCATCGCCGTCAAGGTTTGCGGGTGTTCGTCGCCGAATGCCGCGCGCGTCTCGACGAGCACGCGCTCCTGTTGCTCGGCAGCGCTCTGCAGGAGTTCCCGGCCGCTCATCGCGCTGGCGTTCCCCACGCTAGTCGAAATTTTCCGCCAAGGCCGCACGTATCGGTTCGGGCAGCACGGCCATATGAGCATAATTCGGATGGTCGAATGCCCACGACAATTTGCGCGCCCGTCGCCTTGAACCGCGAAATCAGGTCGGGGGCGAACGCAAATTTGAGGAACTCAACGGCCGACGCCTTGCCCTCCGGGCTGGTATTTTCGCGCGTCGGATCGGGGTCGCCAATGCACCCAATGACCGTCGAAGCGATGCGGCCGCAAACCGGGCGAGCGCCAACGCAGCGAGCCACGCGGCCCCGCTAACGCTCAGATCAAAGACGGCAAGGGAATTGAGGCTCAGCCGGTGCCGGGGCGCACGCGAATTATGATGTCGACGCGCCGAATTTCTTTCCCGTAGGGAGGTGTCGGCAGTCCGCTGACCGAGAGATGGTGCGCAGGAATATCCTGCAACTCGCCGGTGGCTTCACAGAAGAAGTGGTGATGGTCGGCTGTATTGGTGTCGAAATATGAGCGGCCGGGCTCGACCACGGCCTCACGCAAAAGCCCCACCTCGGTAAACTGATGCAAGGTGTTGTAAACCGTTGCGAGCGATACCGGGATCCCTGCGGCCTGCGCTTCGCTATGCAGAAGCTCCGCCGTTACGTGACGGTCCCCACCTTCGAGGAGGAGCCGGGCGAGCGCCAAGCGCTGACGGGTCGGCCGCAGCCCGGCTGCGCGCAGGCGCCGGAGAGCGGTTGACGAGGGGAGCGCCTTATTCATGCCATGAACATAAACCGGTATGCCGCGAAAATAAACACTTACGTTGCGGCGAATTGCACTTTGGAGACAGAATCTTGTCGGGTGAGCTTCGACACGGGCAACGCGGCATCGAGATCCCTGCCTCACCCAAATGGGTGAAGCAGGGATTATCGACTAGGGCCGGCGCATTACGCGCCTCGGCCCGCTACACGGATCGTTTGTCTACAGGTTCGCTTGGAAGTCGCTGTAGTCGCGAACCTTCTTGTAGACCTGCAGCCGGTTGCGCTGGCTGTCCGCAACGATGATGCTGTCCGTTGCCGGATCAAACTCCACCGCGGTCGGGAAGCAGAAACGCCATTGCGGTTCGAGGCTCTTAACCCGGCGCCGTGCCTTCGCCATATCGGGGTTGGCGTCGACGGTCTGCTGCCCCCATTTCGACAACACCTGCGCGTCGCCGATCAGATTGGCGATCGGCTTTCCTTCCGAGTCGAAGACGCAAACCCGATGGTTGCCCCAATCAGTGACATAGATGTCGCCGTCGGTATCCACGGCAACATCGGTCGGATGATTGAGCGTACCCGGCTTCGGATATCCCTTCGTCTCCTCACCGGCCGAAACGTACGGCCCGAACATGGTCACGGCAAACGAGCCCTCTGGCTCTTCCACCTTGCCATATTGGCCGAATTTCATCAGAAATTTGCCCTCGGGAGACAGCTTCTGGACGCGATGGTTCTTCCAGTCGGCGACATAGATATTGCCGTCCTTGTCGAGGGTGATGCCCCAGGGCTGGTTGAACTCGCCATCACCGTTCCCCGCCCGGCCGCATTTCCCGACGAACGTGCCGTCCGGCTTGAAGACCTGCAGACGGTTGTTGCCGCTATCGGCGACGATGATGTTGCCGTTCTTCTCCACGGCTAGACCAGCTGGACGCATCAGCTCGCCATCGCCACTGCCGGTCTTTCCCCACTTCCGCAGGAATTTGCCGCTGCTGTCGAACACCGAGATTGTGTTCGTCCAGTCATCCGACACGTAGACGTGGTCATTGTCGTCGACAGCGACCCCGAACGGCCAAGTGCACTTACCATCACCTTCGCCGTACTCGCAAAAGTCGGCGAGGTGTTCTTCTTCGCCCGGGGCGCCAAGCTGTACTTTGTTGACGTGCATCCCGAAATTATTCTCGTTGCCGCGGTTGGTGGCATAGAGAACACCGTTTTTACCCAGGCACATCGTCTGGACATAATTGAAACCCGGGCCACGGGCGGCGTTACGCCCGATCGCATGGCTCCAATCCCAAACGCGTCCTTCCGAGACCGTTGTGAGCGGCATAGCGCTCCTCCTCTGATCCGCCGTGCTTGGTTAAGCTTCTCCCGGCCCCTCCCCCCGGTGCGAACCGGGGAGGAGGGCGGAACCCGACAGCCTTCCTAGTTCAGGAAAGCCGGCTGCTCAAAGGTGCCGTTGACGATCGGCGCCGGATTGAGCTTCAGCCACTTGTCGAGGATCGTCGAGTAGACGCTGCGGAAGTCCATGTTCGGGTTGAGATCACCCTGAACCAGATGCTCGGGCTTCAGGGACGGCATTTCGCCGTAATGTCCGCCCTTGACCTTCTCGCCGAGCACAAAGGCGACGCCGCCGGCGCCGTGATCGGTCCCGGAGCCATTGTCGCGAACGCGACGGCCGAACTCCGAGAACATCAGCAGGATCACGTTGTCGGCATGGTCGTGCTCGCGAAGGTCTTTCATAAAGGCGTCGACACCCTCGGTCACCGCCGACCACAAATTGCCGTGGCCGGGATTTTGCCCGGCATGGGTGTCGAAAGTGCTGTGATCGCAGTAGAAGATGCGGCTGCCCAAATCGGCCAGATGGGTCTGGGCGATGCCCTTGAGTTTGCGGGCGATCGGGGTGTTCGGATACTGCACCGTCGATGAGTACTTCTGCGGCGCGACCTTCAGAATGTCCTCGCCCTTCAACGAATTGATGCCGGTGTCGGCCATGTAATCCATGACCGCGCCGGTGCCGATCGCCGGTTTGTACATCGCCGCAAAGCGCTCGAGGATCTGCTTGCGCTGCTCGCCCTGGATCGTCGGCAGGAAGCCGTACTTTTCCAGCGGCCCGCCGACGCACGCCACCGGCACGCCCGGCACCGCCAATGACCGTGGCAGACTTGGTCCGAAGCTGACGGTGGTGACGACGTTCTCTTTCTTCGGGTCGAATTCGCGCGCCACGCGGCCGAGCCATCCCTCGGTTCCGACCTTGACCGGCTCGCAAGTGTGCCAGATGTCCATGGCGCGGAAGTGCGACCGCGGCGACTCCTTCCAACCGACGCCGTGCAGGATGGCGAGCTTGCCGTCATCCCAGAACTGCTTGATCGGCGCCATGTAGTGCGGGATGCCGTAATCCTTGTCGAGGTGCATGATCTGGTTGTCGGGGATCCCGACCGCCTTGCGATTATCGCGATAGAGCGGGTTGTTGTACGGGATCACCGTATTCAGATAGTCGTTCCCGCCGGTCAACTGCAGTACGACTATGACCGGGTCTTTTTGAGCTCCTGTGTTGCTGGCATTGTAACTTCCTCCTCGTCTGATGAGATTTGGTTGCTAACCGAATTGATACTCTCTCGTCGCCGCGATCAGCTGCATCATTTCGGCGGCGCGCTGGTCGGCGATCTTGGCGTTCGCGTCGCTGTCCCAAGAAATCTGACCCCACTGTTTGGCCTGGGAAGCCAGCTCCGCCTTTGTGTCGGAGCCGACCTGCACCGGGCCGATCAGGTCCAGGCAGCCGTCGACGAGCTGATCGGGGCTCAGCGAGCCATGCTCCTTCAGCCGGTTGATGATCGCGCGCACGCCGGGCAGCGAGGTGTCGCCGACCTTTTCCGCGACAAAGTTGACGCGCGCCATCAAGGAGCCGCTGTTGATCCACTCTTTGCCGGTGTGCCAGCCCTCGACCGAGGGCGGATTGAGCAGATCCTGGCCCATATAGGTCGGCTGCATCGACAGCTCGCCAATCCCCGGCTTCGGCAGTTCGTGACCCCCGACCAGCCGCAAGGTGCTGACCACGACCTCGGCCGGCGACTTCATGTGCTGGAAACGCGCATTCTTGAAGAAGTCCGAGTTGAACAGCACGCGCAATACCGAGCGCATGTCGAACTTCGAATCGCGGAACGCACCCACCAGCGTGTCGATCGCCTTCTGGTCGCGCGGCGCTTCAATCGGCCAAGCCGGGACTTGCGGCTCGTCGGCGACGAAGAAGTTGTACAGGTGCCGGCAGATGAACCTGCCGCAAGCCGGCTGCTGGACGACGATGTCGATGATGTCTTCGCCGTTGAACCGGCCCTTGTGTCCGAGGAACTCTTTCTCGCCGTCATCGTGATCTTCAGGGCGATATTCGAACTTCCAGGGGAACCGGCCATAAGGCGCGCGCGGGATCTTGGTCTCGAAGGTCCAGCCGGTGAAAGCCCGCGAGCACTCGCGAACATCCTTCTCGGTGTAGTTGCCGGCGCCCAGGCTGAACAGTTCGAGCAGTTCGCGGCCCCAGTTCTCGTTGACCGCGTTGCCATGGTTCTGCTGGTTGTCGAGCCAGAAGATCATCGTCGGGTTTTTTGCGACCATCAGCAACAGATCGCGGTAGTTGCCCATCCCGTTCTCGCGGAACAGATTGATCTGCTCCAACAGCCGGTCGTAATTGTCGACCTTGGAATTGCCGGTGGCGAACACGTGGTGCCAGAACAGCGCCATCTTCTCTTCGAGCGGCCGCTTGGTGTTGATCAGATAGTACATCCAATTGACGTTGCCCATCGGCGGCTGGCCGCCGGGCAACAGCGATGCCGGCTGATAGCGCAGCAACGTGTATGCGTCTACCGCCGGCTGGGTCTCGGGATGCAGCAGCTCCTCGACCGTCGCCTCATAGCCGTTGGCGGCGCGTGCCTCGATCTCGTCGCGGCCGGCGCCGAAGCCCGCCCGTCGCATCAGATGCGCCATCAAAGCGATGTCTTCTTGGTATGCCATCTTGGGCCCTCCTCCTTGTGGTGTTGATGGTCAGTGACTCTCGACGAGTCACTCGCGAGCGGCTGTCGATTGTCGGGGTTGTGCCGCGATTTCGCGGCTTAGGGCGACGTGTGCCACGTCGATCTTCGGGGTGCGGCATCCTGGCAGGTCGGGGCCGCGCCCGATGCGTCTACCAGATTGATCCGAAAAGCCCCTCTGGATTCGGATATGGAGCCGATAGATGGAGCGGACAAGACCGCGCGCAGATTTGCTCGGAGATTGCACCAATTCCACCCCTAACCCCATTCGTTCTCGAGCCAGCACATATTGAACCCGCCAGCCTCAAAACAGGGCGGTGCAGGCGACCCTGCACCTTGGAACCATTTTATCCTAGGTGCGGGAACTGTCAAGCGGTGGGCGCGCCGAAACTTGATTGAAGGTCAAGTTTTACGGCGGGAGCCAGCCATTATTTATTCTCTATTTGTTCTTTTCGAAGAAGCCAATCCAGTTGCGCGTCTCCATCGCGAGCTTCTCATGCGGGAAAACGCGAGGGCCCTTGCGGCAGATCGAGCATGGGTAATTTACAAGCCGGTGCGGAGCGTGGCAGTTTCTCGCGATGGCGGGACGGCTCGCGGGCAAACGCGCATTGGTGACGGCGGCCGCGCAAGGGATCGGCCGGGCGGCGGCGTTGGCTTTTGCCGCCGAGGGGGCGAGCGTGCTGGCAACCGATATCGCCGAGGACAAGCTCGCACCGCTGGCCGACGCGCTGATCGCGACCCGCCGCCTCGACGTGACCGAGGATGACATGATTGCCGAGCTGGCCGGCGAGCTCGGGCCGCTCGACGTATTGTTCAATTGCGCCGGCTTCGTCCATCACGGCACGATCCTCGACGCCGAGGCGCTCGACTGGGATGCGTCCTTCGCTCTCAACGTGCGCTCGATGTTCGTGATGATCCGCGCCTTTTTGCCGAAGATGCTGGAGCGCGGAACGGGTGCCTCGATCATCAACATGGCCTCGACCGTCTCCTCGGTCAAAGGTGCGCCGAACCGCTGCGTCTACGGCGCGACCAAGGCCGCGGTGATCGGGCTGACCAAATCGGTCGCCGCCGATTTCATTACCCAGGGGATCCGCTGTAACGCGATCTGTCCGGGCACGATCGAGACGCCCTCACTCGGGGACCGCATCGCCGCGCAAGGGGTCCGCGTCGTCGGCGGCAGCGAGGCGGCGCGGCGCGCCTTTGTCGAACGCCAGCCGCTCGGCCGGCTCGGCACCGCCGAGGAGGTGGCGGCCCTCGCCGTTTATCTGGCATCCGACGAATCCACGTTTACGACCGGCGCGATCCATGTGATCGACGGCGGCTTTACGTTATGACCGGGAACAGGAGGCATTTCCGATGAAGCTACTTCGCTATGGGCCGCCGGGCCACGAAAAGCCGGGTCTCCTCGATCGCGACGGCAAGATCCGCGACCTCGCCGGCGTGATCGGCGACATCGACGGCGAAACCCTCGCTCCGGCCTCGCTCGATCGGTTGCGGCGCACCGATCCGGCGAGCCTGCCGCTGGTAGCCGGCGCGCCGCGCCTTGGCCCGTGCGTCGGTCGAGTGCCGAAATTTATCGCGATCGGCCTCAACTACCGCCAGCACGCGGCGGAGACGGGGGCGGCGATCCCGAAAGAGCCGATCATTTTCATGAAGGCGACGTCGTCGATCTGCGGCCCCGACGATGACGTCGTCATCCCCAAGGGCTCGCAAAAGACCGATTGGGAGGTCGAGCTCGGCATCGTCATCGGCAGCCTCGCGCACTATGTCGCGCAAGCCGACGCGCGCCGGCACATCGCCGGCTACTGCATCGTCAACGATGTGTCCGAACGCGAATTTCAGATCGAGCGCGGCGGGCAATGGACCAAGGGCAAGAGTGCCGACACCTTTGGCCCGATCGGCCCGTGGCTGGTCACCGCCGATCAGGTCCCCGACCCCGGGAAACTCGCATTGTGGACCGAGGTCAACGGCAAGCGGGTGCAGAACAGCAACACCGGCGACCTGATCTTCGGGATCGACGAGATCGTCAGCTATGTGAGCCATTTCCTGACCTTGATGCCGGGCGACGTGATTGCCACCGGGACGCCGTCCGGCGTTGGGCTCGGCATGAAGCCGCCGCAATTCCTGAAATCCGGGGACCGGATGCGGCTTTCGGTAGAAGGCTTGGGCGAACAGAACCAGCGTGTGGTGGCTTATAACGGCTAGTCCGGCGGCTGGCGACGACCCGCGCGCTCGCCTTTTTATATCCCCGTTTAGAGGAACCATGCTCGAACGCCGTCCCAGCTTCTTCCGCGAGGACACCCTTCCGGGCCGTCGCGTAGAAGCCAAAGTCAAGTGGTTCAACGCCGGCAAGGGTTTTGGCTTCGTCACTGTATCCGATGGCTCGCCGGATGCGTTTCTGCCGATGGCGGTGCTGCGGCGCGCCGGCTACGACGACGTGCCGGAGGGCGCCCTAATCACGTGCGAGGTCAGTGCCGGACCCAAAGGCCCGGTGGTAACCGGCGTATTGAACGTCGACAGCAGCACGGCAAAGACGTCGTCCCGAGCAGTAAGCGGGTTCGATCGTCGCGCCGCAGGGCCCTCCACGATTCTTGATGGCGCGGTGAAACGGTTCGATGCCGATAAGGGCTACGGGTTCATCTCACCCGATGGCGGCGGCAAAGATGTGTTCGTCCACATCACCGCGCTGCGCCGCAGCGGAGTCGTAGCACTCGATCCCGGTCAGCGGGTCAAAGTCGAGGTCGTCGACGGAAGGAAAGGCCTGGAGGCCGAGCGCATCACTCTGATCTGAGGGCGCCGCGGCAACTCGACGGCGGACGGGGCCGGCGACGATCGTCCCTGCGAGCCTGCCCAAAGCCGTTGATCGCAACGTTGCGAAATCGCCAGATGACCGCTTTGTCCCAAATGACCGTTTTATTAAGGACAAAGATGACGCACGCCGCGCGGCGTGATACGCGTATTCCAACAAACGCGCTGGGACCCGCGCGGGTCTGAAGGCGTGCCGCGCGTTGCGGCGCCGGTCCTGTCGGTCATGACGAAGGCGAGACGATGGACTTGCACGATACGATCCGGACCTACCGCTTATTTTCTGGCTCTTACGACATCGTTTTCGGCCCGGTGTTCCACCCCGGGCGCAAGGAAGCGGTGCGCATCGCCAACGATCGCCCCGGGCAGCGCATTCTCGAAGTCGGGGTCGGCACCGGCCTCTCCTTGCCGCATTTCCGCGGCGATTCGCGGGTGACCGGCATCGATGTCTCGGCCGAGATGCTGGAGCAGGCCAAACGGCGCACCGAACGTCTTGGTCTCGCGCATGTCGAGGGCCTGCATCTGATGGATGCGGAGAACCTCGAATTCGCCGACAATTCGTTTGATGCGGTGCTCGGGCTTTACGTGGCCTCGGTGGTGCCCGACCCGGCGCGCTTCGCCGCGGAGATGCGGCGGGTATGCATCCCCGGCGGCACGATCGTCGTGGTCAATCATTTCACCAGCGAAAACCCGGTGGCGCGATTTGCGGAAAAACGCCTGGCGCACCTTGCCCGTCATATCGGCTTTCACGCCGATTTCCCGTTCGACACATTTCAGCGCGACAGCCGGCTGTCGATCCGCGAGGTGCGGCGCAGCAACCTCTTCGGCTATTGGAAGCTGTTGCGCTGCGTCAACGAAAAGCCGGCTTCAAGCCCCGACTGACCACCGCCGCTGCGAACCAAGCACGCTGGATCTAACGGCCGGGATACCAGGCCGGCCGGCGTTTTTCGGCAAAGCTTGCCAGTCCCTCGGCCGCTTCTGGTGAATATCGGCGCGCTGCCGCCTCGCTGACGATGCGCTCGCGGAAAGCCCGGCTGTCCGGGGTTTCGACCGCCTCGGCGACGAGCTGCTTGGTCATTGCCGCCGCTTCCGGCGCCGCCATCAGCAAGCTGTCGATAATCTCCGCTGCGGCAGCGTCGAGCCCGTCGGCCGCGCAGAGTTGATGAACGAGCCCGATCCGCAATGCCTCGGCGGCGGTGAAGCGCTCGCCGGTTAGCGCGAGCCGCGCTAACGCTCGCGAGCCGATGCGATCGACGAGCAGCGGGATGATCGGCGCGGCAGTGATGCCCCAACGCACCTCGCTGATGGCGAAGACCGCGTCCTCAGCGGCAATCGCGATGTCGCAGGCCGCGGCGATGCCGATCCCGCCGCCAAAGCAGCCGCCATGGATAAGCGCCACGGTCGGATGCGGAAAATGGCGCAGCCCGTCGATCGCGGCCAGGGTGCGGCGCGAAAAATCGAGGTTCTGCTCCGACGGCACCGTGCGCAGATGTCTTAGAAAGGCAAGGTCGGCCCCGGCCTGAAAATGCCGCCCGGCGCCGCGCAGCACGACGCAGCGCAGACCGGCCTCGCATTCCAGCCGGGCAAAAGTATCGATCAGCCCATCGATCAGCGCGCTGTTATAAGCGTTGCCAACCGCAGGCCGGTTCAGCGTGACCGAGGCTACGCCGCGGGCGTCGACCGCATGCAGCACCGGATCATTATCGGGCATCGGCCGAACCTTAGCCGGTGACGCCCTCGGCCGCGCGCCATAATCGGATTTCGCGCATCAGTGCCTCCACCGCCCCGCAAGCAAAGCCGAGCGAGGTCTCGTCGACGAGCCTGCCGTCTCGGACCTTGTCGGCGCAGGCGGTGATCACAACCTCGCGCGCCAGAACCACTCGCGACATCATCGAATCCAACGCTACCCGCATGTGCTCGAGGCAACGCGCGCCGCCAAGTGGCCCGAGCGAGGTCGTCATGATTGCGACCGGCTTGTACGCCATGACCGATGTGAAAGCCGGCCGGGAGGCCCAGTCGAGCGCGTTCTTCAGCACGCCCGGAATGCTGTGATTGAATTCGGGCGCGCACAGCACCACGCCGTCGGCTGCATCGATCGCAGCCAGCAATTCCTTGACCGGCGCCGGGCGTTTATCGCCTTCGAAATCTTGGTTGTAGGCCGGGATCGGCGCGAGGTCCCAGATCGTCAGGTCGGCGACGCCGGCAAACCTCTCCCGCAGGGTCTCCAGCACCGCATTCGAATACGAGCCGGCGCGCAGGCTGCCCGACATTCCGATCAGGCGCGACGGCAGTCTCTCGGTCATCGGGCTGGATTCCTCGGGCGGCGAGCAGCGGCTGGTCATAGCCAAAGCCGCTCGCCAAAGGCAACCTTCTCGCGCAGGATGACGCAGGCACTGATCTAAACGCGATTAGGGGATGCCCGAATTGAGGCCGATGCCCGGATGAGTTTGCGTGCGTCGCGGCGGGGGCTGGTCCCGCCCTTCATCGCCATGGATGTGCTGCGCGCCGCCAACGAGCGCGAGGCCGCCGGCGCCGATGTGATCCATCTCGAAGTCGGCCAGCCCGGAACCCAGGCGCCCGAAGCCGTGCGCGAGGCCGCTCGGCATGCCCTGGCAAGCGACCCGATCGGCTACACCGACGCGCTCGGCATCGCACCCCTGCGCGAGGCGATCGCCGCTCATTACCGCGCGCAATACGGGGTCGCAGTCGATCCCGGCGAGGTCGTGGTGACGACCGGCTCCTCGGCCGCCTTTCAGCTGGCTTTTCTCGCCGCGTTCGAAGCGGGCGACCGGGTGGCGCTCGCCGCCCCCGGCTATCCCGCCTACCGCAACATCCTCACAGCGCTCGGGATCGAGCCGGTGCTGATCGAGGTCGGCGAAAACACCCACTATCAGCCGAACCCCGAACTCCTCGCCGAAGCGGGGCCGCTCGACGGCCTGGTCATCGCCAGCCCGGCCAATCCGACCGGCACGATGATCGCCGCCGCCGATCTGGCGCGGCTCGCCGGCTTTTGCCGTGACCGCGGCATCCGCCTTATCTCGGACGAGATCTATCACGGGATCACCTACGAGGCGCCGGCGGCGACCGCGCGCGCCTATGGGCGTGAGGCGGTCGTCGTCAACTCGTTCTCGAAATATTACAGCATGACCGGGTGGCGGCTCGGCTGGATGCTGGCGCCGCCGGATCTCGCGCGCTCGGTCGAGTGCCTGGCGCAGAATTTCTACATCTCGCCGCCGGCATTGTCGCAGCTCGCCGCGATCCCGGTCTTCGGCTGCCGCGCCGAGCTCGACGGCCATGTCGCGCGCTACCGCGCCAACCGCGATCTGCTGATCGGCAGCTTGTCTGCCGCCGGGCTCACCCGCTTCGCACCGGCCGAAGGGGCTTTCTACCTCTATGTCGATATCTCCAGCCTGACGCGGGACAGCGTCGATTTCTGCCGCCGCCTGCTCGCCGAGACCGGCGTGGCGATAACCCCCGGGCTCGACTTCGACCCGCTACACGGCGGCGGCTGGGTGCGTCTCTCCTTCGCCGGCTCGACCGAGGACGTGGCCGAAGCGGCCCGCCGCCTCGCCGACTGGCTGCCGCGGGTGGGGTAAAGGCTCAGGAGCCGAAGACGACGCCATGAGCTGAACCAGGCCGAGCGCTAACGCGGCGATCAGCGCGGTCTCGTGAATGCAGATGGCGGGCGGGCGTCGAGCAACGGGGCAAGGGTGGTCATCGCCGACGATTTGTTCCTTCAGATCGGGATTGACAACAAGCCTAAAAAGAACAAAAAAGGAACATGACTGTTTCACCCGAACTTCGCGAGCGGGTTCGGCGGATCGAGCGGCCGGCAGCGACGGTGCATGGGGTGTTGCCGTTCGGCGTCGCCGCGATCGACCGGGCCTTGCCGGGCGGCGGGCTTGCGCGCGGCGCTGTGCACGAGATCCTGGGAATGGGCGGCGACGAGGAGGATGGCGCGCTCGCCGCCGCCTTCGCCGCCGGCATCCTCGGCCGGCTCATGACAGGAGGGACCGGCATCGTGCTGTGGTGCCTGCCGCGCCCGGATCTCTACGGGCCCGGTCTCGCCATCCTCGGGCTCGATCCCGGCGCGGCTCGTGCTGGTCCGGGCGCGGCGCGACGCCGAGATCCTGTGGGCGATCGAGGAAGGGCTGCGCGCTCCCGGCGTCGCCGCGGTGGTCGGCGAAGTGGGCGCGCTCGCCGCAGTGGCGAGCCGTCGGCTGCAGCTCGCCGCGGAGCGTTCCGGCGTCACCGCCTTTGTGCTGCGGCGCTGGCGCGACGGCGCACGAGGCGGCGCGCGAACGCGATCTGCCCAACGCAGCAGCGACGCGCTGGCGGATCGCGGCGCTGCCCTCGCAGCCCATTCCCATCCGCCCTGCTTACAGATTCTGCATTCGCCCAGCCCATCACGTCATCCCCGCGTAGGCGGAGATCGGGTGACCGGCACTACCCGGCCTCCGGGCCCCCGCTCGCGGGGGCGACGGTCGAGACGGAGCCGGGGATCGGGCATCCGCGCTGGCGGGTCGAGCTGCTGCGCTGCCGCGGCGGCGAGCCGGCATGCTGGGAGGTGGAGGTGGCGGATGCGACGGGTTCTCTATCTCTGGTTGCCAGCATTGGCCGATCGACCGGATGCGCCGCTCCGCGCGGATGCTGTCCCGCCGGAAAAATTCCGGCGCGCCGGCTGAGGAGGCTCCGTTCGCCACGGTGATCGAGGCCGCCGGCCGGCGGCTGCTCGCCGCGGTCAACCCGGCAGCTTCCGCCGCCGGCCTCGCCCCGGGAATGCCGTTGGCCGACGCGCTCTCCTTTCTGCCCGGTCTCGCCACCGCCGCGGCCGAGCCCGCCGAAGATATGGCGGCGCTGCGCCGGCTGGCCGAATGGTGCGGCCGCTACAGCCCGTGGACGGCACCCGACGGGGCGGACGGGGTGCGGGTCGAGATCACCGGCTCGGCTCATCTGTGGGGCGGGGAGCCCGCGCTCGCCGCCGATCTGTGGCCCGGCTCGATCGCCAGGGCATCGCCTCCCGTATCGCCATTGCCGACACGCTCGGCGCCGCCTGGGCATTGGCCCGCTTTGCGCAAACGGGCGAGCGCGTCGTGATCCTGCCGCCGGGGGACGCGCGCGCCGGCCTCGCCCCGTTGCCGGTCGAGGCGCTGCGCCTCGACCCGGCTACCGCCCAAGGGTTGCGGCGGGTCGGGCTGAAGCGGATCGGCGATCTTTATGCGATGCCGCGCGCCGCCCTCGCCCGCCGGTTCGGCGAAGGGGTGGCGCGGCGTCTCGATCAGGCGCTGGATGATCTGCCGGAGCCGTTGTCGCCGTTGGGCGAAGCGCCGGTCCGCCGGGTGCGGCTGAGCTTTGCCGAGCCGATCGCCGATCCCGCCGATCTCGCGCGCGCGGCCGAGCGGCTCGCCGAGGATCTCGTCCTTCGCCTGGCGCGGGAAGGGATCGGGAGCGCGGCGGCTCGATCTCGCCTTTCACCGGATCGACGGCCGGGTCGAGCGGATCGTGCTCGGAACCGCTCGCCCCAGCCGCGACCCGCACCACCTCGCCGCCCTCTTTAAGGAGCGGCTCGACACCGTCGATCCCGGCCTCGGCATCGAAGACATGATCCTCGCCGCCTTTGCCGTCGAGCCCTTGCCTCCCGAGCAGATCGGTTTTCGCCGGTCTCCCCCGACGCGGCGGGGCGAGTGGCGGGCGGCGCGGCGCCGCTCCTCGACCGGCTCGGCAACAGCTCGGGCTCGCCGCGCTCTACCGGCTCGAACCGCGCGAAAGCCACATCCCGGAGCGGGCCTCGGTCAGGGTGCCGGTCAGCGAATCCCTCTCGCTCCATCCGCGAGCCCCGCGCAGAGGGGAGGGTGAGGGGGGCGAGCTGCGACGGCAGCAGGTCACCGGCCCTCTGCCCTCCCGCGCGGGCGGCGGGGGTCATCGGCGAGCAAACCGCCGCGTCCGATCCGGCTGTTCGAGCCGCCGGAGCCGGTCGAAGCCTTTTGGCTGCTGCCCGACGACCCGCCGTTTCGCTTCACCTGGCGGCGGCGCCCGCACCGGGTGACGCGCGCCGACGGGCCGGAGCGGATCGCCGAAGAATGGTGGCGGTCCGAAGGACTCCGGCGCCGTCGATGCGATCCGCGACTATTACCGGGTCGAGGACGAGGAAGGGCGGCGCTTCTGGCTGTTCCGGGCCGGTCTCTCCGGCAGCGACCACCCGCCACGCTGGTTCATCCATGGCATCTTTGCCTGAGGCCTCATGTCATTGCGAGCGCAGCGAAGCAATCCCGTCGAGATTGCCGCGGCGCCTCGGGCGCCTCGCAATGACGGGCTCTATGCCGAGCTGCAGGTCACCACCAATTTCTCGTTTCTGCGCGGGGCGGCGCATCCGGCCGAGCTGGTGATGACCGCCGCCGCCCTCGGCCACGGCGCGATCGCGATCACCGACCGCAACAGCCTCGCCGGCATCGTGCGCGCGCATCAGGCGGCGAAAGAGGTCGGGCTGCGCCTCGTCGTCGGCTGCCGGCTCGATCTTTGCGACGGCACGAGCCTGCTCGCCTTTCCCGAGGATCGCGCCGCCTATGGCCGGCTGACGCGGCTGCTGACACTCGGCAAGCGCCGCGCGCCCAAGGGCGAATGCCGTCTCGACTACGCCGATGTGGTGGCGCATGGCGAGGGCCAGATCGTCGTCGCTGCCTGCCACCCGAGCCGGCGGTCTCGGACGAATTCGCCGCCTTTGCCGCCCGGGTCGCGGCGGATTTCGCCGGCCGCGCCTATCTCGCCGCCCACCATCTCTATCGCGGCGACGATGCGCGCCGCCTCGCCCATCTCGCCGCGCTGGCCGAGGCGGTCGGGCTGCCGCTGGTCGCGACCAACGACGTGCTCTATCACCTCCCCGAGCGGCGGCCGCTGCAGGATGTGCTGACCTGCATCCGCGAAGGCTGCACGATCGCCGAAGCCGGCTTTCGCCTCGCCGCCAATGCCGAGCGCCATCTGAAATCGCCGCAGGAGATGGCGCGGCTGTTTCGCGGCCATCAGGACGCCGTCGCGCGCAGTCTCGAAATCGTCGGGCGCTGCCGTTTCAGCCTCGACGAATTGCGCTACGAATACCCGGACGAGACCGCCGAGGACGGGCGCACGCCGCAGCAGCGCCTCGCCGATCTCGCCTGGGCGGGCGCCGCCGAGCGGTTCTCGGAAAAGCCCCTCTCCGCCCTATCGGGGAGAGCGGAGGGGCCCGTCGCGCAGCGATGGGAGGGTGAGGTGGGCGACGCCACGCTCTGACGGCTCCCCTCACCCGACCCTCTCCGCCCGACCGGCGGGAGAGGGGGAAATAGCAGCCGTCTTCCGACGGAATCTGTCCGACATTCCCGAGAAGGTCCGCGATCTGATCGCGCACGAGCTGCAGCTGATCGAGCGGCTCGACTACGCCCGCTATTTCCTGACCGTCCACGACATCGTGCGGTTCGCGCGGGCGCGCGGCATCCTGTGCCAGGGGCGCGGCTCGGCCGCCAATTCGGCCGTCTGCTATTGCCTCGGCATCACCGCGGTCGACCCGGCGCGCATCGACGTGTTGTTCGAGCGCTTCATCAGCGCCGCGCGCAACGAGCCGCCCGACATCGATGTCGATTTCGAGCACGAGCGGCGCGAGGAGGTGATCCAGTACATCTATCAGAAATACGGCCGCGACCGGGCCGGGCTCGCCGCCACCGTGATCTGCTACCGCTCGCGCTCGGCGATCCGCGAGGTCGGCAAGGCGCTGGGCCTCTCGGTCGATGTCGTCGCGCGCGCTCGCCGGCATCGTCTGGGGCTGGAGCAACGACCCGATCGCCGATCTGCAGGGTGCGCGAGGCCGGGCTCGACCCCGCCGACCGCACCTTGCGCCTCGCCCTCGATCTCGCCGCCGAGCTGATCGGCTTTCCGCGCCATCTGTCGCAGCATGTCGGCGGGTTCGTGATCACCCGCGGGCCGTTGTCCGAGCTGGTGCCGATCGAGAACGCGGCGATGGAGGACCGCACCGTCATCGAATGGGACAAGGACGATCTCGACGCGCTCGGCATCCTGAAGATCGACGTCCTGGCGCTCGGCATGCTGACCTGCATCCGCAAGGCCTTCGCGCTGATCGAGCAGCATTACGGCCGCCGGCTCGAGCTCGCCACCGTGCCGGCCGAGGATCCCGCGGTCTACGAGATGCTGTGCCGCGCCGATTCGCTCGGCGTCTTCCAGGTCGAAAGCCGCGCCCAGATGACGATGCTGCCGCGGCTCAAGCCGCGCGAATTCTACGATCTCGTCATCGAGGTCGCGATCGTCCGGCCGGGGCCGATCCAGGGCGACATGGTGCATCCCTATCTGCGCCGGCGCTCCGGGCTCGAGCCGGTCGACTACCCGTCCGAGGCGTTGCGCCAGGTGCTGGGCAAGACCATGGGCGTGCCATTGTTCCAGGAGCAGGCGATGAAGATCGCGATCGTCGGCGCCGGCTTCGCCCCGGAGGAGGCCGACCGGCTGCGCCGCGCGATGGCGACCTTCAAGCGCAACGGCGACATCCATCTGTTCCGCGACAAATTCATCGCCGGGATGGTCGGCCAACGGCTACGAGCGCGACTTCGCCGACGCGCTGCTTCAGCCAGATCGAGGGGTTCGGGACCTACGGCTTTCCGGAAAGCCACGCGGCGAGCTTTGCGCTGCTCGGTCTACGTCTCGGCCTGGATCAAATGCTTCTATCCCGAAATCTTCGCCTGCGCCTTGCTCAACAGCCAGCCGATGGGGTTCTACGCCCCGGCGCAGATCGTCCGCGACGCGCGCGAGCACGGCGTCGAGGTGCGCGCCGTCGACGTCAACCACAGCTTCTGGGACTGCACCTTCGAAGGCACGTGAGGCGGAAGACCCATCTCCGCCCTTCGCGGAGAGCGGGGGCTCCAGCGCGCCACCGATGGGAAGGGTGAGGTGGGTCGCCGGGCCCGCTCTGAAGCATCTCGCACCGCATCCCGACGCTCTCCGCCCCGGGGGCGGAGAGGGAGACAAAGCGGCGCTGGGCGCTGCGCCTCGGCTTGCGCCAGATCAAAGGGTTTGCCGAGGCCGATGCCGAGCGGCTCGTCGCCGCGCGGGGCGCGGGCTACCCCGACCCGCAGGCGTTGTGGCGGCGCAGCGGGCTCGGCCGCGGCGCGCTCGAGCGCTTGGCCGAGGCCGACGCGTTCCGCTCGGTCGGGCTCGACCGCCGCCGCGCATTGTGGGCGCTGAAGGCGCTCGGCGAACCCCCGCTGCCGCTCTTCGCCGCCGCGCGACCTCCAAAGAAAGACCCTCGCCCCCCATCGGGGGGAGAGGGCAGGGTGAGGGGGGCTTCTCCGCGAGCTTGCACCGCAGCGGCATGCGAAGCGCGCGCCATGGCGCTGCTGCCGGAGATGCCGCTGGGCGAGCATGTCGTCGAGGATTACGCCAGCCTCGGCCTGACCCTGAAGCGCCATCCGCTGGCCTTTCTGCGCAGCCGAGCTTGCCGATGAAGGCCTCGTCACCGCCGCCGACCTCGCCCGTCTGCCGGTCGACCGCCGGCTCCCGATCGCCGGGATCGTGCTGATCCGCCAGCGTCCGGGCAGCGCCAACGGCGTCGTCTTCATCACCATCGAGGACGAGACCGGGATCGCCAATCTGATCATCTGGCCGGCCATCCTCGAACGCTTCCGCCGCGCCGCGCTCGGCGCCACGCTTGTTGCGCTGCACCGGCAAATTGCAGCGCGAGCAGAGCGTCATCCATGTCGTCGCCGAGCGTCTCGCGGACCTGACGCCCGCGTCTCAATACCCTGCGCGACCGCACCGGCGATGCCGAGCCGCCGGTAAAGCTTCCGAAAAAAATGCCCGGCAGCGACGCCCGCGACATCGTCGTGCGAAGCCGCAATTTCCGCTAACCGCCGGACTTCGTTTCCGCCCGCTCTGCCCCGCCGGCCTCGGCGATGGCGGCGCGCGCGAGCGCATCGGCCCGTTCGTTTTCGGGGTGGCCGGCATGGCCGCGCACCCATTCCCAGGCGACCTGGTGGCGGCCGGCAGCGGCATCGAGCCGCTGCCACAGATCGACATTCTTGACCGGCTTTTTGTCGGCGGTGCGCCAGCCGCGCTGTTTCCAGGCGTGGATCCACTTGGTGATGCCGTCGCGCAGATATTGGCTGTCGCTGAACAGCCGCACCCGGCACGGCCGCTTCAGGGCCTCCAGCCCCGAAATCGCCGCCATCATCTCCATGCGGTTGTTGGTGGTGACAGGCTCGAACCCGCTCAACTCCTTCTCGACCCCGCGATAGCGCAGGATCGCGGCCCAGCCGCCCGGGCCGGGATTGCCGCTGCAAGCGCCGTCGGTGAAGATCTCGACCTCGGCCGGCTCGGGCCCGCCGATCTCAGACATCGAGGCCGTAATCTCGCGGACTTCCGACGGTGCGGTGAAAGCGCAGCTTGCGCAAAAATTCGAGCGGGTCCTTGGGCCGCACCAACGCCCCCTGCGGCTGGTTGAGCCAGTCGAACAGCCGCGTCAGCAGAAAGCGCAGCGCGCTGCCGCGCGCCAGCAGCGGCAGTGCGGCGAGTTCTTCCGGCGCCAGCGGCCGCGCCCGGCGATAGCCGTCGAGCAGCAGCCGCGCCTTGGTCACGTTGAGGCTGCCGTCGCCTTCGAAGCACCAGGCGTTGAGGCACACCGCCAAGTCGTAGGCGAAAAAATCGGTGCAGGCGAAATAGAAGTCGATCAGACCCGAGACATCGCGGTCGCGAAAGAACACGTTGTCGGGAAACAGGTCGGCATGGATCACCCCGACCGGCAGGTCGCGCGGCCAGCACCGCTCGAGCAGCGACAGCTCGTCGGCGAGCTCGCTCGGCAAGTCCCGGCTGGACCTCGCCCGCGCGTTTCCGGCAGGCTTCGAACAGCCGCCGCCAGCCGGCGACCGAAAGATCGTTGGTCCGGGCCATCGGAAAGCCGGCGCCGGCGCTGTGCAATGCGGCCAATGCCCGGCCGACGCCGGCGCAATGGAACGGCTGGATGCGCCGCGGCCACATCCCGTCGAGAAACGTCACCATCGCCGCCGGGCGGCCGCACAGCTCGCGCAGCGCGACCCCGTCGTGTCCGCGCAGCGGGGTCGGACAGGCGACCCCGCGATGCGCCAGATGATCCATCAGCGCGATGAAAAACGGCAGATCCTCGCGGGTGACCCGCTTTTCATAAAGGGTAAGGATGAAATTGCCGCGCTCGGTGGCGACCAGAAAATTCGAATTCTCGACCCCTTCGGCGATCCCCTTGCACGACAGCACCTCGCCGATGTCGTAGAGCGCGACAAAGGCCCTCAGCTCGTCGTCGGCGACGTCGGTGTAGACCGCCATCGGCTTGCTCCAGTGCTCCCGGCATCGACCCGGCCCGGCATCACCGGCCTTGTGCGCCGAGCGCGGCTCGAATACAGTCCCGGCGCCGTCGAGCCGCCGCCGGTGCGCGCGGATATCGGCTACGACTCTGGTGGGGGAACAAGCAATGGCCGAACCGATTCCAGCACAAAAAGAGCCCTACGGCATCACCGTCGAAGCCGGCAAGCGGTATTTCTGGTGCGCCTGCGGGCGCAGCGGCAACCAGCCGTTCTGCGACGGCTCGCATCAGGGCACTGGGCTCACCCCGGTCCCGTTCACCGCCGCGGCCAGCGAAGAGGTCTGGCTGTGCGGCTGCAAGCAGACATCCGGCAAGCCGTTCTGCGACGGTACGCACAACGGACTGTGAGCCGGGCTTGGGCCGCACGGGTTGCGGCGGTACTCGGTCTTCTTGTCCTTTCCGGTTGCAGCTGGTTGCCGTTCTCGTCTTCGTCGACGACACCCGCCGCAATCCTGTCCGACCGCCGTCATCCTGCGGCCGCTCTCCAACACCGCCGTGTTCGGCTCCGCACCGGAGCGCAACCCGGAGAACGTGGCGTTTTACGGGCTCTTGAGCGAGGTCGATCGCCAGTGCGACTACGCCGGCGACGCGCTGCATCTGAGCCTCGATGTGATCGTCGTCGGCCAGCGCGGCCCGGCGGGCAAGACCAACACTGTTGATATGACCTACTTTGTCGCGGTGACCGGGCCCAATCAATCGATCCTCAGCAAGAAGCCGTTTACCGTCCGTATCGCCTTCGACCCCGACCAGATCCGCGCCGGCGTCACCGACCATATCGAGGAGGTGATCCCGCTCGCCGGGCACAAAAGCACCGACCTGAACATCCTTCTCGGCTTCCAGCAAAGCCCCGACGTCCTTGACTTCTACAAGCACTTCCGCGGCCGCTGACCAGGACCGAACCTCGTGGAGAAAATGAACCCTGAGCGGCGCCCACAGGCACACGCAGAGTGCCGAGCAGCGTCTGTCCGGCTCCGGACGTTTGTTGGTCGTCGCCCTAGCCGGTGTGGTGTACGTTGGACTACGATCTCTACCTGCAACCGGGCGAAATGCGCATCCTCGAACTCCCAATTCCGTAATTGGCACGGAGGCCCTGATGGCAACCACCCAGTTGATGCTGCAGTTAGAGGTAGAGCAGCAGCTTTCGACTGATGTTTCGAGCATCAACGAAATCCTTGCCGAAGCGGTGATGTTCCTGAACGACGGCACGATCACGGTCACGGAGCTCGCCGTTCAGAAGCTGGGCGGCGTTTTCGGCAACAATATCGCCATTCCGATCGACGACTTGCCAACCGGCTATGTCACGCTGCGCCTGTTTACCGGGGGCGAAAACGAGGTTGATTTCTTCGCGCCGAGTTACGTGCCGTCGCCACCGGTCCCGTTTGGTCAGGCGGTCTTGCTGGAGTTGCGGGATGCCGGGTTCACTGCACCGCAGAACGTGTTGCAGGTGGCCCGCAGACTCGGCGCACACGTCTATTTCGAGGAGAGCTGACGGAGGCGAGCAATGGACATCCTGATCAAGGGGCGTGGCGAGGTCACGGTCTGCCTCGTGGATCGCACCGGAAAAGCAATGCTGCGCGAAACCTTGCGCGTCTTCGGCTCCCAAACCGTATCGGCCCGCCGCCCGATTGAGCTCGAACTGACGACGAGCAACGGAAAAATGCCGGTGTCGCCCGTTCTCGTGTTGCATGGCGAGCGGCAGACGGTGACGTTCGACGGAAATGAACCGGCCATATTCACCAGGCACCGCTGCAAGGAGATCGGCTGTACCGACGTGGAAGCCGAAGCGGCGGCGCGGGGCGAAATTCACCATTTGCCGCGCAATGCGCCGACCCGCAGCAGCTTCGCCTCTCTCCCCGACCGTAAGAACCGCCTCAACAGTCTGGGCCATAGCCTGGGCCGTACAGCGGCTTGCCGAAATTCGCTATCCTCACCAAAGACCGTCGCGATTGACGAAAGGTGCTGCGACGGGAATCCTGCACGTTGCATTAATCAAGATTTATGCAGCGCCTCGATCCGCCACTCTATTGCCTCTGAGGCATGTGGACGGCGACCAATGACATTGGCCGCGAGGCATTTGCTCGGCTCCTCAGCCGCGCGGATTTCGGCCCATCCGATCCCTGAGAGGGGAATTTTGATGCGCCAGCCCCAAGGATGCTCGTGCTTGCCTTGGCGCTTCCAGCTCAGATAGACGAACCGCGCCTTGGCCAGCCCGTGCGCAAACGCGCCCCGGAAGACCGGCGGCTTGTCTGCGTCGTCGCCTTCGCTGACTTCAAGGATCAAGTCGAAGTTCCGTGCTTCACCCGGTTGGGCAAGTCCAGGGTGGACTTCACCCTTTGCGTCCTGCAAGCCAAAGCGCAATGGCTCATCCAACGGTGTGCCAGGCTGCACCCCGTTGTGGATCAGGCGCACGTGAATCTCTCGCTTCGCCGACGGGCCGGTCGCCATGCGTCATCCTATCACGACCCCGTCACCGGGAGCCAATGTGCGGAAGTCAAGAATTATGACGAAGCTTCTTGCTTTCGGAAAATCAGGCGCTTAGTTTCGTCATAAATGAGTTTCAAAACAAAACCCGCAAAACGGCTGATTGGCTACGCCCGAGTCAGCACCCAGCAACAAGACCTTGCCCGGCAGACCAAGGCGCTAAGACGCCTCGGTTGCGCCGTGATCTATTCGGACACCGCATCCGGCAAGAGCATGGCCGGACGCCCGCAGCTCGCCCGCGCCCTCGATGACCTCGACACCGGCGACGAGCTTGTGATTGCCGAATGGGATCGCGCCACGCGCTCGATGTGGGACGGTTTGCAGATCATCAAAACGGTGATCGACGCCGGAGCCGCGATCAAGGTGCTCGACCGCAGCTATATCGACCTCACCACCCCTATGGGGCGGGGTTTCATGGCGATGATGTCTGCCATGGCCGAGGACGAACGCTTGCGGATCATCAAGCGCACCCACGAAGGCCGACAGATTGCCCGCGCCAAGGGCGTCAGGATGGGGCGTAAGCCGAAACTCACCCCGCACCAGATCAAGGAGGCGCGGCAACGCCTCGCCAAAGGCGAGCCGACGCGCGACCTCGCCAAGAGCTACGGCGTAAGCGTCAGCACGATTTCGCGGCTTGCAGCATGACCGATCCATCAACCCCAAATCCGCATATGTGGATACTCTTCCTGCGGCGGAAGGTCGCAGCATGAAACTTTAGCAGACACCGGGGTGGGCCTCAAACCGCATACCGCATTGATTTCATGCGGTTAAGGCGGCCCGCCGCGCTCGCCGCTTCCGGCGCGGCGCTCGGTATATTCCCTCCGACGCGAAAAATCATCGAGGTTACAAAATGAAGCCGCTATTCACCATTCATGCCGGTGAATTTCTTGTAGGCGAGGCTATAGAGCGAAGATTTCCAACGGTGCACGTGTGGGTTCCTGCGAAAGATACCGGCGTGGATTTGTTGGTTTCTGACGCCAGCAACGAGCGAGCAGTCTCTCTCCAAGTCAAATTTTCGCGGGACTACCTTGCTACACACATGAAGGACGAGATTTTCTATCCGGGTGCAAGGACGGCCCATCTCAAAAGACCCGCAAGGTCATTGCATACAGAGCTTCGTGCTTGGGGGTGGTGGACACTAACACGAAAGCAGATCGAAAAATCACCCGCAAAATATTGGGTGTTTATCCTCGCGCGATTTGTGAATAAAACTATGAAGCCAGAGTTTATCATTATCGAGCCACGCGAACTGCTCAAGCGTGTTGACGGGATTCATCGAGGGAAGCCGGATAAGTTTCAGTGCTACTTTTGCGTCACTGACGACGATAAGTGTTGGGATATGCGTGGCTTGAAAAAGTCGGATGTGCGCTTGGTCGCTGAGGCAAGGTTCAAGGATGATGCACGTGATTTCACAGCCTACCTCAATAAATGGGGGCCAATAGGACTCTTAACGGCTGATGACGGAATCCTTTACAGACAAGTGATTTTTCATAATCTTCCGTCTGCGCCGTTTTGACCTACTGTAGTCAAAGTACCATTACCCCTCGCCGTGCGAATGAGGATAACGAACCTTGGACTGGCTGACCTTCATTTCCACGGACATCAAGTCTCTTGTGTGGCCAGCGGTCGGATAGTCGCCCTGTTGGTCTTGAAGAATGAGCTTCGCGGTTTTGTGCGTACTCTCGCAAATCGGCGACTGTTCTTCAAAGGCTTCGGTGTTGAGACGACGTTTTCTGAGGCCGTCGATCAGGTTCAACAACTTCTCCCGGCCCCGGAAGCGGAAGAAATCACACGGCGCGAAGATAACGCCGCGCAGCGGATTGAAACCCTTTCCGCCTTGCCGCCAGCCTACATCGTTTCGCAGTCGTACGATAGACTGATGCGAACAATTCTAGAGGTACTCAAAAAACGTAGCCTACCCGGTCAAGTTCTCCGCTCGCGCGGCGACCACATGAGAGCAGCGAGAGCTGAAGGACTTTTAAAACGACGATGAGATATCGGCCATTGACCGCCTGAGAGATATGAGGAATTCAGCCGTACATTCGACCGATGCTTCTATCAGCATGACCGATGCGTTGCGCTATCAGGACATGGCCGAGTTCTTAATCAATGGAATTAAGATGCGTAGTGCAGGCAAAAAGCGACTCTGATTTCCCAGAATCCACCTTATCGGACACGCTGCGGCGGATTTTTCCAGAACGGCGGTTATGCGCCATCCGCGGCAACCGAGTGGGGAACGCACCTTAAAATCCTAAAACGCATATAACCAGCGCCGAGACCGGCCGCAACATCACGTTTCATTTGACCCGTGAACGTCGTCACCCGACGTAAGACAGAGGATTATCGACCAATGGAACGCTGCGACGCGAGTTTCTTCGCGTGGACAGCTGATCGCATGCGGGCGGCTCGTGGTCTAATTCGTGGGTCGATTGAGATATCCTAACGTAACTCATGGATATCGTTGGATTGTATACGGAGGAATGGTCCGCAATGCGGTGTTTCCTGCTCCTGGCGACCGCGGTCGTGCTCCTGTCGGGGGCTGCGGCGTCCGCCTTCGCATACAGGCCTCTCTGCGGGGGGGCGAACCCGACCTGCACCTATGCCTATTCCACCGAGCGCAAGATGGTCGCTGGGGCGACCACGGGGATAGCCGTCTACCGCTCGGTCGATGGGATGACCCAGAGCATCGGCTTCACCAGGAACGGGCAAACGGACACGGCGGCGGTCCAAGCCTTCTGCAACGCAGCGGTTTCGGGCGTGATATCGCGGAACTGCCTTCTGTCGACCGTCTACGACCAAGCCTATGAGGCAATTCACGGCACGACGGGCGGTTGCGACATCACCAACACGACGCCCTCGGCTATGCCGACCTACCTGACCTGGCCCGCTCACAGCAACCTGCCGCAGTTCCAGAAGGGCTGGCAAGGCATCGGTATGAACTTCTACCTGGACACAACGGGGTGCACCGCCCTCACAGGCGGCGCTCAATCCCTGTTCTATTCGGGCAGCAATCTTTATTGGAGTGCGGTCGGCGGACAGGCTGGACTCAATGAGATTACTCCAGCTCCCTTTCCTTTCGGATCGATGTTCTCGGCCTATGTTGGGTTCGGGGTTAAATTCGGTGCTTGCGTGGTTAGCAGGTATTGCGGCGCTTTTGACACTGAAGGCGAGGGACCACAGGCGCCTTTCACGTCGACCGCGAACGGCGATCTCATCCTGGTACTCGCTACTGCCGGGGGAGAGGTCCAAATAATGCCTGGGCGAACAACGCGCAGATTGTGACCAATGTTGCCGTTGCTCATGCGCTTGTCACCCAAGGCCGGATGACCTGGGGGGCTACCGGCGACCGCAGATTCAATGGACCAGCGATAAATAGATCCGAAGCATTCTACAGGACAGACTTGAATTCCAGCCAAGCGGCAGCCCTCTACGCCAACGAGGCGGCGTTCCAAGCGACATTGCCGCTCGGCTATCAGGGGCCCGGCGATCTGTTCGCAGAAAATAGTGCAATGCCTAATGTAGCCAACGGGCGTATCGGTCAGTTGCAGTACCTCGCCGCCGCCTACACCCTGCGCAAACCCTATGCCGGTTACATGGGACCATTGCTCAACGCCTGTCGGGGGCAGGGTCCCAATTCGCCGTGCGAGGACATCGGGCTGAGCGGAAACGATATCGATGCGACGACCTTGTCCGCTTTCTGCGGACCCGTCAGCGGCCTCAACAATTGCACCGTACAGAAATGGTACAACAGCGCGCTCAACCAAAACGTCACGGTCGCCGGCGGCAACTCGGCGCTCGACTTCACCGCGGTTTCGACCTCGGCGCGACCGACGATCGCTTTCTCCGGTTGCGGGACTTCCAAGATCACGGTCTGCATCGTCACCAGCCCGACCCACTACTTCACCGGCGGCGGGGCGATCAGCCTGTACACCGGCATCAATGGTTACGCGCTCTCGGCGGTGGCGCAGCGTACCGGCTCGTTTACCACGCCAAGCGGCATCATTACTTCGGCCATCGGCACGGGGCCTGAGACCTTCTTGGGCTTCGGCGACGCCGCCGATACTTGCTTGGGCGCGATGCACAATGACGGCGGCGGCCCGACCCTATCGACCGGCTGCGCCGACAAAACCATCCACAGCATGACCCTGGACGGCGCGACAACACCCTCGATCGTGCTCTATTCGGACGGCAACGCCAGCACCCCGACCACGACGACCTTGGGGTTCAGCGCCATTGGGATGGGCATCGGCGCCACCTCCACAGGCGCAGCTTCATGCACTTGCCAGATCAGCGAAGTGCTGATGTTCGGCGATCGCGCCAATACCAGCTTCGCTACGGCGCTCGGCGCCGCCAACGTCGCCCGGCTGCGCGCCAACCAGCAGGCCGAATTTGGGTTCTGAACGATGAAACAGGGGTAAAGAGCACCCTCGGAGCTTTGCTGCCGACGCCCTGGCGGCATCGCCATGCTCATGCCAAAAAATGGCTCTACCGTCTAATCAAGTGCGGGTTCAGCGTGCTCAGGGTGAATGATCGAGATCTTTATCTGGTGGACTCTGCTCGGCTGGCTGCAGGCAATCGGGCTTCGCTCCTGCCGTTTTTCCGCTCGTCCCGTAATTCCCGGTTGCGCGGGATTATTTCCCGGTTCGGCCGAAAAAATTCCCGGTTCTTTGCCTACGGGAATTTCTTCTCAACCCATTGATTCAGCACGCGTATCTTTCCGAAATTCAGCGGCTTCGAGGCCGAATTCGAAGAAATTCCCGGCTAAATTCCCGATTGTTCCGCTTCTACGGGAATTTCGTTCCGCCGAAGCCGGGCGACCGCCGTGCCGGTGAGCTAGCGCAGACGTGGCCCGGGATCCATCCCCAGATACACCCGGCCGCCGATCGGGTACCACTCGGGCGCGATCGTGACCGTCTGACCGACTACGTGCAGGTCGCGCCAGCATTCGGCGAGGCGGCTCGCGCGCTTGAACGAGGTGCTGCCGCCGTGCCGGTACACCAGATCCATCGCCTCGCGCGCGCTGTCGCCGGCGTAGATCGACGCGAGCCGGCAGCGAGCTCGCTGCTCGAGGGTGGTGTCCTTGCCGGCGGCGACGGTCGCCCACAGCTCGGCGATCTGCGCGCTGCGGTAGGCGCGCCCGGCGTTCAGGGTCGCGTCGGCCCGCCCGATCGCGTCCTGGACCTGGGGGTTTTCGCACAGCAGCGCACCGGGGCGGCCGCGCGGCGTCTTCTCGACCGCCAGCTCGATTAGCGCCTCGATGCCGACTCGCGCGATGCCGGTAATCACCGCGCTGTGGTGCGGCCCGACCCAGCATTGGACCGGCAAGGCGTAGGTGATCCCCGGCCAGCGCTCCCACTGATTGTCGAGCGGGATGCCGACTTGCGGCATTGTCCGCCGCTCGGGCAGAAAGACATTTTCGACCGTCCAGTCGAAGCTGCCGGTGCCGCGTAGTCCGGCAACGTCCCAGCTCCCCGGCACGATTTCCGCCTCCGTTCGTGGAAACACCCCGCGCCAATAGAGCGAGCCGCCATCCGGGCGGCGGCGCGGCTGGCCGTCGTCAAGAATTTGAAAGCTGCCCAGCATCCAGGCGCTCTCCTGGCAGCCGCTGCCGAATTGCCAGCGCCCGCTGACCCGGTAGCCGCCCGCGACCGGCACCGCCTGCCCGCCCCCCGGCACCGCGGTGCCGGCGATGATCGTGTCGGCGCCGCGCGAATAAATCTCGTGCACACCCTCGTCCGGCAGCCCGAGCGTCACGAGTTGACCGATGCTGTTATTGGCGAGGTTCCAGCCGACCGAGCCGGCGCCCTCGGCCAAAAGCTCGACGACGCGCAGGTAGGTCAGCGGGTCGACCTGGAGGCCGCCCAGCGCCCGCGGGATCACCATCTTGTAGAACCCGGCGGCACGCAATTGCTCGACCAAGGCTTGGGGCAGGCGCTGCTCGCGCTCGATCTCGTCGTGGTAGTCGCGGAGCACCGGCTGCAGGGCGGCTGCCGCCTGCACCAGGGGTTGCGCATCGATATCTGCCGGCAAGCGCGTCTCTTCGGCCATCGTGTCCATCAGCTCCTCTTGCGCCGTTGCGGTCGCCAAGCCCGGGCGAACTGTGCCGCCATGGGCCGGTGTGTTCCGTGCCCTCGTCAAGCGCGGCTCACCTCCACCGGCGTGTCGTTGAAGCACGCGCCTTCGGCCAGATCGGCGCGCATATCGGCGGACACCAGGGCCGAAATCGTCTGCCCGGTGCGGCTGGTGGACAGCCACGCGCCCTTCTCGCTGGCGACCACCCCCGGCGGCACCGCATCGGTCACCTCGAGCGGCAGGATCACCTCGCCGCGATCGTTCCACACCCGCACCTCGACGCCGTGACGCAGCCCGCGCTGCCGCCGCATCCGTCGGGGTGCATCAGCAGCGTCGGCGCGCGGCAGCGAGCCGGCGAGACCGCCGAGCGTCGAGGAGATCCGCTTGTCCGACGCCGGCGAAATCAGCATCAGCGGATGCGACGCTTGCCGCTCGCGCCAGCCCGCGCAGCCGCGCCGCCGCGCCCCAGCGCCTGGCCAACGTCTCCGACACCAGCTCGATCTTGCCCGACGGCGTCGCCGGAAAGACGTTCTCGAACAGCACCATCGGTTTGCCGTCCGGCCCCGTCATCTGCAGCGCCTGCGTGGTCGAGATCCGGCTCGGCCGCACGCCGCCCAGCCGCGGATCGTCCGGATCGACCGCATCGTCCATCAGCTCCGCATCGGTCGCCTTGAAGCACGGCTCGTCGAAGCCGAAGCGCGCGGCCAGACGGCGGAAGATTTCGGTGTTCGGCAGCGATTCGCCCAGCGGCGCGATCACCGGCTCGGCGCGTTGCAGCCAGTGATGGCCATACGACGCATACAGATCGGCGCATTCGAAGTGCGTCGCCGCCGGCAGCACGATGTCGCAATGCGCCATGCTTTCGGTCATCGTCAACATCGATGCCGACCGCGAACACCTCGTCGCGCGCCAGGCCGCGGCGCATGCGGTTCTGGTCCGGATGCACGACGATCGGATTGTGGTTGTAGATGAACACCGCGCGCAGCGGCGGATCGAGGTCGTCGCTCGTCCAGGTGCCGGCCGATATCGATCAGGTTGAGCGTGCGCGTGCCCGCGGGCGCCAGATCCGGCCGCTGCAGTTTGGCCGGCGTCTTGGGAAACGCGTTGCCCGCGCCGAGCACGATGCCGCTGCCGTTGCCCAGCTTGCCGAGCAACGCCGGCAGCGCGATCGCGGCGCGGATGCCGCTGCCGCCGTTGCGCCCGCGTTCCAGCCCGTTGCCCGGCGCCAGCACCAGCGGATCGGCCTCCGCCAGCCACTGCGCCAAGGTCAGGATCTGCGCTCTCCGGCAGCCCGCACGCCTCGGCCGCCCGCGCCGCCGGCCATTCGCGCGCCCGCGCCATGAACTCCTCGACCCCCAGCACGTGCGCGGCGATGAACGCCGCGTCCAACGCGCCGACCCGTTCCAGCTCGGCCGCCAGCGACCAGGCCAGCAGCATGTCGGTGCCGGGCAGCAACGCCAGGTGCAGATCCGCCTGCTCGGCGATCTTGGTGCGCAGCGGATCGACCACCACCAGCCTGCCGCCCTTGCGCTTCGCCCGGCGGATGCAGCGCACCAGATGCAGATTGGCGACCGTCGCGTTGTTGCCCCAGACGACGTTCAGCTTGCGCGTGCTCGGCGAACTCCGGCGGGCAGCCGGGCACGGCGCCATAGGTCCCGGCCCACGCCTCGCTGCGCACGCCGCCGCACATCGACCGCCGATACAGCTGGCTGGCGCCCAGCCGATGGAAGAACCGCAGCGACATGCTGTCGCCGGCGAGCAAGCCGTGCGGGCCGGCATAGTTCAGCGGCATCACCGCCTGCGGCCCCCACCGGTCGATCACCGCGCTGACCCGCGCATGGATCTCGTCCAGCGCCGCGTCCCAGGAGATGCGCTCGAACTGCCCCGAGCCCTTCGGCCCGATGCGGCGCAGCGGATAGCAGCAGCCGCTGCGGCCCGTGCACGAAGGCCCCCATGTCCTGCGCGACCTTGTTGCAGATCACGCCGTCGGTGAACGGCATCGCCTCGGAGCCGCGCACCTTGACGATGTGCCCGTCCTCGACGGTCGACGGTCAGGCTGCAGGTGTCGGGACAGTCGAAGGTGCAGACGCTGTCAATTTCGGCGATAGCCATAGGAATTTCCTTCTAAAGTCCGGCAGGCGATCAATAGCCTCGTTCCCAATCGATCACATTGCGCAGCGGCCGACCGTCGAGGTAGGCACGCAGATTATCGCAAAACAGGTCGATGGCGCCGTGCCGGTTCTGATCGCTGGCGCCCGAGATATGCGGTGTTATCAGTACTCGCGGATCGGACCACAGCCGTGCCGGCGGCGGGTGCTCGAATTCGCCGACATAAACGTCCGCCACGAAGCCGCGCAAGTGATCGCGCTGCAAAGCGTCGGCGAGCGCGTCCTCGTCGACGATCTCGCCCCGGGCGAGGTTGACCAGCACGCTGCGCGTTTTCATCGCGGCAAAGCGGTTGTTGTCGAAGAGACGGGTCGTTTCCGGCGTCCAATGGCAGCAGATCACGACGAAATCGCTGACCGGCAGGAACCGGTCGAGGTCCTGGGGCCCGCCGAGTTCGCTGAACCCCGCTGGAAGCGGCTCGCCCGGTTGGGGGTGGCGGCGAGTGCCGACGACCCGCAGGCCCAGCGCGGCGCAAAGCCGGCCGACATCCCGCCCGATCCCGCCGGCGCCGACGACGCATGCCGTCTTGCCTTCCAACAGCAGCGGCCGGTAGGCGCGCGGGGTGAACGCGCCCGCCGCACGATCGATGGCGACACGGTGCAGGCCCTTGGCAAAGTATAGAATACCGGCCACCGCGTATTCCGCCATCGCCAGGGTACTGCCGACGCCGCGCGAGGTCGTCGCGACCACGTCGCTGCCCCACAGATCGCCCCTGAGCAAATTGCTGGCGCCGGCGGGCCGCTGATGAAACCACTTCAGCCGCGGCGCGCGGGAGCGCAGATCCAGCGGAAAAGGAAAGCCGCCAAGGATGATTTCCGCTTCGGCGAGCAGGCGGTCTCGCTCCTCCCGGGTTCCGGAACTTTTCGAACCGGGCGGCAGGTAGCGCGCCGAGGTGTAGGCCGGCCACGTCTGACGAATTTCGCCGTCGAACCAGCCGCCGGCGTCGGTCAATTGGATCGCGGAATCGACCGCCTCGATCTTCGCCCGGTCAGCGGCGCCGATGCGCTGAATATTTAATACCGCGACCGTTTGCATTAAGGATTTCCCAAAGCATTCGTAGAAGACAGGCTAATCATAGTGCCTTGCCGTCCTGTTTGCCGCAACCGGGCAACGGCTTCAGCGATCATCGGAGTTCGCCGACGCACCGGTGCGGGTTCGCGAAGTGGCAGCTTTACGTGGTCGGGATCCGCTCTAATTTGTCGTGGTGGATACAGACGGAGGTTTCCGGTGGACTTGGTGCGGAGGATCGCCGATTTGCGGAGCCACATCACCCGGTGGCGAAAATCCGGCGAGCGTATCGGGCTGGTGCCAACCATGGGCGCGTTGCATGCGGGCCATGTAGCGCTGGTCCGCGCGGCGCGCGAGGGATGCGATCGCGTCGTCGCCACGATCTTCGTCAACCCCAAGCAATTTGCTCCGAACGAGGATCTCGGCTCCTACCCGCGCCGCGAGGCGGCCGATCTCGACATTTTGCAGGCGGCGCAAGTCGATCTAGTGTTCGTTCCCGCCGCCGAGGAAATCTACCCGCCGGGATTTGCCACGCTCGTCCAGGTGTCCGGGCTGACCGAGGGGCTATGCGGCGCGCACCGGGCCGGTCATTTCGACGGGGTGGCCACGGTAGTGGCAAAGCTGCTGATCCAGTCACTCCCTGACGTCGCCTATTTCGGCGAGAAGGACTACCAGCAGCTGATGGTCGTGCGCCAAATGGCGTGCGATCTCGACATTCCGGTCCGCATCGAGGGGGTCGCAACATGGCGAGAGCCGGACGGGCTCGCGCTATCATCCCGCAACATATACCTTTCGCCGGAAGAGCGCCGCATCGCCCCCGCCCTCGCCCGCGTGCTGCGTCGGGTCGCCGCTGCGGTGGCGCAACGGCCGGATGCGGTAGCGCGTGAATTGGCGCAAAGCGCTGCCGAGTTACGGGAGGCAGGCTTTGTCGTCGAATATCTCGAAATCCGCGACGCCGAAACCTTGTCCCTGGTCACGCGCGCGGTCGCCGCGCCAGCCCGCGTATTCGCCGCCGTGCAGCTCGGCCGCACGCGGCTGATCGACAATGTGCCAGTCGCGTAGCCTCTCAGTTTGAGAGCCGACCTCGCCAGGCCAGGTGTCCGACGACCCCTTCGCGCCGATTCCGGCCGTTGGCCCGCGACGTCGCCGGTGAGACAGGGTCAACCGAAAGCAGACCCGCAAAGCGACGCTCACCTCACCGTGCTGATCCTCGGGGCAGCCTGTCCGTGATAGCTTAGGTCGATGGAGTTAGCGGGACATGATCTGATGGGTTGGTGTCTCGTCCGTGGCGGCCCAATCATCCGATGAAGCGGCGCGAATTCATGGTCGCGTTTGCCGGCGCTCTGGCCGGTGTGGCGCGGCTCGCCGCGGCGCAGGGCCGGGTACCGCACCTTGCTTTTTTGTGGCTCGGCGCGGCCGGCAGCGGCGGCGATACCCTGAAGGGATTGTTGTCCGGCCTGCGCGACCTCGGCTACCAGGAAGGCCGCAACCTCGTCATCGATTATTATTACGCCGGCGGAGATCCCGTCCGGCTGGCCGAATTGGCCGCCGCTGCGGTCGCCTTGCATCCGGACGTGATTGTCACGGCGGGCGGACTTGCGTCCGGAACCGTCGCCAAGGCGACCAGGACGGTCCCGATCGTCGCGGTCAACGGCGATCCGGTCGGTCTCGGCTTTGCCGCGAGCCTTGCCCATCCGGGTGGCAACATCACCGGGCTGTCGGTGCAGGTCAGCTACGAACTGGCCGGAAAATGGATCCAGCTTCTCCGCGAGATGGCGCCAAACACGCGCCGCATCGCGGTGCTGTTTGGAGGCGCGCCCAGCTCGTACGCCCTCGGCCAGATTACCCAGATGCGCGCCGCGGCGCAGCGCTTGGGCGCCGGCGTCACGATCGAGCCGTATTCGACGGCTAACGCGGCCGAGCTTTCCTCGACCTTTGCCGCAATGCTCCGCACCAAGCCGGATGCGCTGGTCGTCGACTACGACGTGCTCCTCGACGCGAACAGAGCGCGGGTCTTCGCCCTTGCCGACGGCCTGTCGACGATCTGCGGCGGCCCCCAATTCGCCGAGGCAGGCTGTTTGATGAGCTATGGCGCCAACATCTTCGACATCTATGTGCGCGCCGCCGGCTATGTAGACCGCATCCTGAAGGGCGCGAAACCCGGCGATCTGCCGATCGAGCTGCCCGATAAATTCGAGCTGGTGGTCAACCTGAAGACCGCCAAGGCGCTGGGCCTCACGGTACCGCCGTTGTTAATGGCGCAGGCCGACAAGGTCATCGAATGAGATGACCGCTTCCGGACCGAGAGAGTGCGGAAAAGTGCCATCGAAGCGGCGGCCGGATAGGGGCACGACCCGTCGTTGCGGTCGATCACCTCGAGCGGTCGTTACCGGTCGGGACGCCGGCATTCGAACTCGGAGACTGGCGCCTCAGCCCCACAGCCGCGCGCTCGCGATCCGCGCACCCTCGGCGAGGGCCGCGAGTTTGGCCCACACCACCGAGGGGGCGACGGCGTTATCGACAAAGGCGAAGGTGGCAAAGCCGCAATCGGCCCCGGCGATCACCCGCTCGCGGCCGACGAGATCGGCGTAGTTGGCGATCCGCTGCGCGATCAGCCGCGGATGCTCAACGAAATTGGTCGTCGAGTTGATCACCCCGGGAATCAGCACCTTGTCGTCGGGGATCTTGACGCCCCGCAGATCCTCCCACTCATGGGCGTGGCGCGGATTGGCAGCCTCGAACGACAGCCCCTCAGGGCGCGCCCGCATCGCTACGTCGATGATCTTGGCAAGCGGTATATCGTGGGTGTGCGGCCCCTCGTAATTGCCCCAGCACAGATGCATGCGCATCGCCTCAGGCGGGATATTTGCGGTCGCATGGTTCAGTGCGGCGATATTGCGTTCGGCGATGCGCAGGAATTCGTCGTCGGAGAGGTGCTGATACTGGTTGTGCCGGGCCGATCCGAGGTCGGGCGCATCGATTTGCAGGATCAAGCCGGCATGGTGGATCGCCTCGTATTCTTCTTTCAGCGCGTCGGCGAGCGCTTCGACATAGGCGTCTTCGTCCCGGTAGTAGCGGTCCGGGACGAATTTGGTCAGCACGCCGGGCGAGGCGGCGTTCATGAACGCCTCGACCGGCTTTGCCGCGGCGCACGCTTCGGCGAGATTGTCGAGATCGACCGTTAGCGGCCGGCGGTCGCTGTAGGCCACCGGGCCGATGCAGCACGGCACCGCCTCACGGCTGAACCACGAGGTGCCGCCGCGCTTCTGGTTCAGCCGCTGATGAAAGTCCGGGTGGTCAAGCAGGTCGCGATGGGCCGCGGTCTGCGGCGGCTTATCGTTGTCGCCGCCGCGAAAGACGCCGATCCCCGACAGCCGATGGCGGACGTAGAAGGTGTAGGAGATCTTGCCAAGCTCACCGTCGCATACGCTATCGATCCCGGCCGCGACCTGCTTGCGCACGATTTCGTGGACCGAGGCGGCAAGACAGCCGTCGAACGCCGCCTGCTCGATCGGCCGCCCGGTTTCGCGCGCCTCGAGGAACTCGAGCAAATCGGGCGGACGGGGCAGGCTGCCGACATGGGTCGTCAAGATGCGATCGACGCTGCGCTTCATATTGCCGGGACCTCTCGAAACCCGCCGTCACTCGGCGCCGGCAGGGTGGTAGGCGTGCAATGCTATCGAGCGCGAGCGCAACGGGCGCAGCACAAACAGCGCGAGCCCGACAACCACGAAATTCATGATCGCGGTAACAACGAACACGATATGCCAGCTTCCGGTCGCAGTCTTGATCAGATTCGCCACCGGAACGAGGAACGCGGACAGGCCCTTTGCCGTGTACAGAAAGCTCAGATTGGCCGTCGCGAATTTCGGGCCAAAGCTGTCGGTGCAGGTGGACGGGAACAAGCTGAAGATCTCCCCCCAGGTCAGAAAGATCAGCCCGGCAAAGATGACGAAAGCCCAGGGTGCGGTGCCGAGCGATCCCAAAAGCCAATAGGCGATCCCGCCGAGCCCGAAAGCGATCGCCATCGTGTATTCGCGCCCGATATGGTCCGATATCCAACCGAACAGCGGTCGCGCGGCGCCATTGGCGACGTTGTCGACAAGCAACGCCACGGTCAGGGTCGTGCCGCCGAGCAGCAGCACGGTGTTGGCGACGTTGAAATCACGGGCGATCAGCGCGATTTGCGCCGTCGCCATCAAGCCGCTCGCGGACACCAACACGAACATGACGTACAGCACCCAAAATACCGGTGTCGCCAGCATCGCCCGTGGCGAATAGCTCTCGCTAGTCTGAATGACCTTGGGCGGCGCGGTCGCCGGCATCTCACCCGGTAGCGGCCCGCGCATCAGCCAGGAAAGCACAAAAACGATGGCGCCCTGGACCAGCCCGAACCAGAAGAACGCCGCCGCATAGCCATGTCCGGCGATGACTGCGCGAATTGGGATAACGGTCAGCGCTGCGCCCGCGCCAAAGCCCGCCGCGGTCAGGCCGACAGCGAGCCCCCGGCGGTCCGGGAACCACTTGACAGCATTGCCAACGCAAGTTGCGTAGACAGCGCCGGCGCCGGTGCCGGAAAGAACCGCCCCCAAATAGAGCATCGCCAGGGTGCCGGCGCTCGAATTGACGATCCACCCGATCCCGACCAAGATCCCGCCAAAGGCCACCATCAGCCGCGGCCCGTTCTTCGGGCCGACGCGGTCGACGATCCACCCTTGGATCGGTGTCAGCCAGGTTTCGAGCGCGACGAAAATGCTGAAGGCGATTTGGATGTCGGCGACCGCCCAGCCATGCGCCACTTTCATCGGGTGGACAAACAAGGTCCAGCCATATTGCAGGTTAGCGATCATCACCATGCAGACAATGCCGATGATCAGCTGAAGCCAACGGTTCGCTGCCGGTATGGCGGCCGTCGGGCCCGCCGATGATGCGCTTTGCATGGGTAATCCTCCCTCTGACAGTTCGGGCTTTCTGCGGCGGCGACTGCGCAGACGCGCTGCCGCTTAACCTTACTTAACGGCAAATGAATTAAGGATTCCGAGTGTGCCGGTCAACCGCGATCCGCGGCGGCGGCAGCCGGCCTCTTGCCGGATGGAACTAGGCGGCGCATGCTCCCATGTGGAAAGAATCAGCCGGGGGATTCGATGAAGACGAGCGAAGACCGCATCCTGACGACCCATGTCGGCAGCCTGCCGCGTCCGCCGGAGCTGCGGCAGATCCTGGTGGGCAAGGATCAGGGCGAGCCCTATGACAAGGACGCTCTCGACCGGCTGGTGCGCCAGGCGGTCGTCGACATTGTTCGCCGGCAGACTGCTGTCGGCGTCGACATTGTCAATGACGGTGAGATGTCGAAGCCCGGCTACTCGACCTATATCGCCGACCGTCTCTCGGGCTTTGCCGGGCACGAGCCGGCCAAGCCGCGGCTCGACACCCGCGACCACCCGAACTTTCTTGCGGCACTCGAACGGATGACCGGCAACAATGTCGCCCGCCGGGCGGTCTGCGTCGGCCCGATCGCCTGGCGTGACCGCGAGCCGCTCGCCCAGGATCTCGCCAATTTGCGCGCGGCGCTCGATCAGGTTTCTGCCGTCGAGGGGTTCATGACCGCTGCCTCGCCAGGCCTCGTGCCGGTGTTTCAGACCAACTCCTATTATCCGAGCCACGAAGCCTATGTCGAAGCCATCGCCGCGGCGATGCAGGAGGAATACGAGGCGATCGCCAATGCCGGGTTTGTTTTACAACTCGATTGCCCCGATCTGGCGATGGCGCACCACACCAGCTTCCAGGACCTTGACGAAGCCGATTTCCTCAAGCGCGCGGAATTCCACGTCGAGGTGCTGAACCATGCCTTGCGCAACGTGCCGGCGGACCGCGCACGCATCCATATCTGCTGGGGCAATTACGAGGGCCCGCACGACCACGACATCCCGTTCGCCAAGGTCGCGCCGATCCTGGTCAAGTCGAAGCCGCAGGCCTTGGTCGTCGAAGCCGCCAACCCGCGCCATGCGCATGAGTGGACGGTTTGGCAGGACACCAAACTGCCCGACGACAAGATCCTGATCCCCGGCGTGCTCGACACCTCGACAAATTACGTCGAGCATCCCGAATTGGTCGCCGAACGCATCTGCCGCTTTGCCGACATCGTCGGCCGCGAGCGGGTCATCGCCGGCACCGATTGCGGGTTCGGCACCTTCGCCGGCTACGGCAAGCTCGATCCCGACATCTCGTTCAAAAAGCTCGCCGCCATGAGCGAGGGCGCCGCAATCGCCTCGAAGCGACTGTGGGCTCGATGACTGCGAGCTTCGCAAGCTCTTGTACCGAAACCTGATCCTCGTTGCCGCGGCTATCGATTGCGAGCGGCGTGAAATAATTTGCTCAGGACAAGCCCCGCCGCGACTAGACGCCGAGATAGCGGTGCAGAATTTCCGGCTGGCTGCGCGCGGCTTGGGAAGTTATCTCCTCGACGATGTGGCCGTTGTTGAGGATGTAGATTCGGTCGGAAAGGCTCAGCGCGGCCGAGACGTTCTGCTCGACCAGTACGATGGTCTGCCCAGACGCGGCGAGCGCGCGGCAGGTGGCGAGGAGATCGCGTACGATGATCGGCGCCAGCCCCTCGAACGGTTCGTCGAGCAACATGATCTTCGGCTCGCGGACTAACGCGCGAGCGATCGCCAGCATCTGCTGCTCGCCGCCCGAAAGGTCCGTGCCGCGGCTCCGCCGGCGCTCGCGCAGGCGCGGAAAGGTCTCCCAGAGACGCTCCAACGGCCAGCGCGATTTCGCCGTGAGCCCGGCGAGCACCAAGTTTTCTTCGACCGTTAGGCTGCCAAAGATACGGCGCTCCTCCGGCACCAATTGCAGCCCCAGAGCGGCGACGGCGTGCGACGGTAGTTCCTGGATCGGCGTGCCGTCGAGCAAGATGCGGCCGGAGCGGGGGCGAACCCAGCCGATCAAGCTTTTCAGGGTCGTGCTCTTGCCCGCTCCATTTCGGCCGAGCAGCGCCACCACTTCACTCTTCTCGACGCGCAACGACACGTCGAACAGGATGTGGCTGTCACCGTAATAGCTGTTGATGCGCTCGACTTCGAGCAGCGCACTCACGCCGCCGCGACCCCGCCGAGATAGGCTTCCTGGACAAAGCTGTTGCGCTGGATCTCGGCCGGCGTGCCCTCGGCGAGCAGCGCGCCTTCGTGCAGCACGGTGATGCGCTCGGCCAGCTCGAACACGGCGTCCATGTCGTGCTCGACGACGACCAGTGTGCGGCCGCGGCGGAGATTTTTCAGCAATTGCACTGTCTCCTCCCGCTCCTGCGGGCTCATGCCGGCGAGCGGCTCATCGAGCAGCAGCAGCGACGGCGAGGCGGCCAGCGCCAGCCCGATCTCCAGCCGCCGCTTCTCGCCGTAAGCGAGCGCAGCGACCGGCACATCGGCGCGCAGGCTCAGCCCGACCAGTGCCAGCGTGCTTTCGACCTGCATGTCGAGCCCCCGGACGCGGTCGATCCGACGGAGCAGGTCGAGGCGGAAGGTCCCGCGCCGCTCGGCGAGTGCCGCGATCATCACGTTCTCGCGCACGCTCAACCGCGCGAAAAGCTGGTTGACCTGGTAGCTCTTAGTCAGCCCCAGCTGGCACACCGCGGCGACATCCATGCCGGTGATGTCCCGCCCGTGGTAGATGATGCGGCCGGAACTCGGCGGCAGCTCGCAGGTCAGCATCTTGAAGAACGTGCTCTTGCCTGCGCCGTTGGGGCCGATGATCGCGCGCAACTCTCCCGGCTCGACGGCAAAATCGATGTTACGGTTGGCAACCAGTCCACCGAACGACTTGGTCAGGCCCCGCGCTTCCAGCGCCGGGCCGGAAAAAGCCATGTCCTGGCGGCGGCGCGGCACGCCGATGCTGGCTATCGGCGGGGCACCGCCGGGGGGCGCCGGCGCCTCAACGGGCGTCGACGGGAGCGAGCGCGCCGCGAGGCGTCCGACCAGATCCTGCAGGCCGCCAATCAGGCCGCGGCGCAAGAAGCACACCAGCAACACGAACACCAGGCCCAGCACCAGCCTCCAGGCGCTGCCAAGCCCGACCACCGCTTGCAGGAAGTCGCGGAGATAGAGCCAGACCGCAGCACCCAGCAGCGGGCCGAACAGAGTGCCGACGCCGCCGATCGCGGTCTGCATCACCAATTGGCCGGAGGTGTCGAAGGTGAAGGCATCGGGCGGCATAAAGCCCTGCAGCACGCCCAGTAGGCCGCCGGCGAACCCGGCATAAGCCGCGGCAATGACGAACGCGGTCAGCTTGTAGAGGCCGACCGCATGGCCGACGGCGCGCGCCCGCAGCGGATTGTCGCGGACGGCGGCAAGGATAGCGCCGACCGGTGAGCGCACGATGCGCAGCGCGATCACGATGCCGACAAAGTAACAGGCGGCAAGAAAGCCGTACATCGACCAGTCGGTGCCAATCTGGTAGACGAACCCGCCCAGTTCGAACCTCGGTGTCGGGACGCCGGGCAGTCCGTTCTCTCCGCCGGTCCAGGCGGAGAGCGGACCGTTCTCGACGAAGAAGAACGTCTCGGCGATCGCGACGGTGATCATAGCAAAATAGATGCCGGTGCGCCGGAGCGCGATTGTACCAACCGCGATCCCCGCCAGCGCCGCGCCGATGGTGCCGACCAACAGCGCCGCCAGCACGCTCGACATCAGATTGCTGGTCAGCAGGTAGGCGGCGATGAAGCCGCCGGTGCCGTAGAACGCCGACTGGCCGAACGACAAGAGACCGGTATAGCCGAACACAATATCGAAGCCGACGCCAAACAGGCCCCAGACCAGGATCTGGTTGACCGTGCCGGGAGCGAAGCCGAGATGGGGCAGCACGAAGGGCGCGGCGATCAAGCCGAGCGCCGTCAGCGCCTCGGTTAGCAGAAGGCGGCGGCGCGGCATCAAAATGTCACACTCAGGCGCGGCCCCGGATACCGAGCAGGCCCTGAGGCCGCAGCAGCAGCACCAAGGTCATCACCACGAACAGCATGACCTCTGAGTAGCTCGGGTCCACCATCGAGGTCAGGCTGAGGATTTCCCCGGCGATCAGCCCGCCGAGGATCGCCCCCGGAAACGAGCCCACCCCGCCGATGACGACGACGACAAAGGTCTGCACCAGGATCGACTCGCCCATGTCGGGGGTCAAAGACACCACCGGCGCGTTGACGATCCCGGCGAACCCGGCGGCCATCGCGCCGATCCCGAACACCAGCATGAACACGCGGTAGACATTGATGCCGAGCATGCCGACCATGGCGGAATCCTCGATCCCCGCGCGGACGATGATGCCAAGCCGCGTGCGGTAGAGGACGACGTAGAGCACCGCGAGCGCGGCCGCCGCGATCGCCAGCGCGACGATGCGATAGGTCGGGTAGATCAGGAAACCGATCGGCGTGACGCCCGCAGCCCAGGACGGCGGGGGAATGGTCAGCGACAGGCTGCCGAAGCCGAGCCGCACCGCCTCGACGATGACGATGCCGATCCCGAAGGTGACCAGGATCTGATCCTCCGGCGGGCGGCTGTAAAAGCGGCGGATGACGACCAGCTCCATGACCCCGCCGACCAGCGCTAGGAACAGAGCGCCGGCGATCACGGCGATGACGAAGGATCCGGTCGCCTCGAACGCGACGTAGCCGGCATAGCCGCCGAGCATGAACATTGCGCCGTGCGCAAGGTTCAAGACCCCGAGCGTGCCGTAGATGATGGTAAGCCCCGAAGCGATCAGCGCCAGCAAGGCGCCCGACGCCAACCCGTTAAACAGTTGAGAAACGAAATTAGGCCAGGTGATCATACGGATCGGCGGGCCGGCCCAAGGTTGCGCAAGGCGCCGACAACCTTGCGATGCTGACGGCCGATGCTGCCCGGATGCCCGCGCGACAAGTCGTGGGATACCCGAAACCTCACGAGTTTCCTGCCTGGTGCGCGTTCGGGTCGGTCCGCGCCGCGCGGCTCAGGTGTAGGAGCCGAGCTGGCAACCGAAAGCGTCCGGAGCTTGCATCAGGCCCTCGCCCGGCACGATCTCGGTCACTTCCCAGAAATCCTCCGGGTTCTTCATTGCGCCGGGCGCCTTGCCGCGAACGATGATGACCGGCCGCACCAGCTGATGATCGGCGGCGCGGAAATAGACGTCGCCCACGGTCGACTTGTTGTGATTGCCGGCCTCGTACGCCTTGATCACGTCGGGGGGATAGAAGCTGCCGGCGCGCTCGCAGGCGTCCGCCCATAGGGCGAACTGCATGTACGCGTTTTCGGCGCCCCACTCGGGCCGGTAGTTGTATTTCTTCTGGAATGTGTCGACGAAGATCTTGGCTACCGGAAATTTATCTTCGAGCGTCCACCAGAAATCGGTGGCGGCATAAACCCCGTCCATGACTTTGGCTCCCACCTCTTTCGACAGGAAAGGGATCTGGTAGGGAATCACCAGTTTCATCTTGTTGAAGATGCCGAATTGCTCGGCCTGCTGAATTGACAGGACGGCGTCATGGCCCCAGTTGACGTTGATCAGCACCTCTGCGCCGGAATTGCCGACATTGAGCAGGTACGAGCTGTAATCGGGCGCCCCGAGCGGCGCGACCTGATTGGTCGCCGTGGTCCAACCGCCGTTCTTGCCGAGATAGTCCTCCATCGACTTCTGCACGGTGTGGCCATAGGTATAGTCCGGCGTCAGATAGGCGGCTTTCTTGTTCTTGCCGAAAGTCTTGAGCAATACCGGGCCGAGTGCTGCGGCGGCCGTCTGGCCATAGAAACACTGACGGAAGCCGTAACGCACGCAATCCTTGCCGGTGGTGTCGTTGGAGCCGGAGATGCCGCAGACGTAGAGCACCTTTTCGCGCTGCGCCAATTTGTTGAGCGCCACCGCCACCGCGCTAGAGGTCGAACCGGTCAGCAAGATGGCCTTGTTCTCGCTGATAAAGCGCGATTGCTCCTGCACTGCCGTGTTCGGCTTGGCCCCGGAATCGGCAACCCCGTATTTGACTTCTTTCCCAAGCACGCCCTTGGTGGTTTTCGGGGAAATCGCTTTGATCAGCGGGTCGCCGCTGTTGATATGCTCGACCGCGAGCTGATAGCCCTTGAGTTCGTCTTCGCCCTGCACCGCATAGGTGCCGGTACGCGGCACGGTGATGCCGATGAATATGGACGAACCCGACGATCCTGCCGGCCAGGTGCCAAGCGGGGGCTGATCGGCGGCACGGGCAGGACCGAGCAGCGCCGTCCCGGCCAAGAGCCCACCGCCGGCCTTCAACAACGCGCGCCGGGTCGGCTTGACAGCTTCGTAAAAGTCCATGACGTCTCCCTCTCCATCGGGGTGCTTTTTGGCGGCGCGTTTGACCCCGATCCAACAGCGCCTCCGAGCCCACCAGCAGCAGCCGGCGTCGTCCGGCCGAGCAGCATGGTGAGGCGCTCGCACACACCCCTGAGCGAGAGCGCGGCGCGAACCTAGCTGTGAGATTCGCGGTTGGCAAGGCCGCGAATGCCACCGATCGCGGGCGGAAATCGCTTTATGCTGAATTAACTACGGCGACGGACCGGCGTGCCGCGGCCGTACCGGATGGCCTCGTCCGGACGTCCGGGTCGCTAACCGGAAGCGCTCAGTCCGCCGCCAGCGCCGGGCGTTCGCCGAGGTGGTGGAGGCAGCGGTCTATCCACAGCTTGGTCAGTTTCTCCTGGGCGCCGTTTTGCGACAGGCGGCGGCGCAAGGCGGGGAAATCGACCTGGTCCATCTCCTGATCCTGATTGAAGCAGGAAAACACCACCGTCTCGGTCCCGGTGACCGGATCGCGATGGCTCTGCAGGCACTGCGCGCAGATCTCCTTCATCATGCACTGCATCGGTGAATTGATCGAGGCGATCGCCCGGTGCCCCGGCCGGAAATAAGGCGCCAGTCCCTGATGGCGCGCCGCGGCGACTGCGTTCATCATGCCGTCGGAGCCGATTGCGATGATCCGGTCGACCGCGTCCAACGGGATCTCGACCGGGCCGAGAGCCCCGGACCCATAGGCTGTGATCGCCTCGACGATGTTGCCGACAAAGGCTCGATCCCGCGGTCGGTCGGCGGCGAAGCCTGGCGCCTCGTCGCAGCACCACACGACGCAATCGGCAGCGCGCTCGATGTCTTCAACTTTGTAACGGTCTTCGATCGTCTTGTAGCCGGCGAAGTAGAGAACGCGTGAGCCCTGCGCCCGGAATGCCGCGGCGATCGAAAACAACACCGCATTGCCGAGCCCGCCGCCGACGAGCAATACGGTCTCGCCTGACGGGGTTTCGGTCGGGGTCCCGGTCGGCCCCATCAGGATCACTGGTTCGCCCCGCTTCAACAAGGCGCACAAATCGGACGAGCCGCCCATTTCGAGCACGATCGTCGACAACAGTCCCTGTTCCCGATCGACGGCCGCACCGGTCAAAGCCAGCCCCTCCATCGCCAACGTCGTACCGTCGACCCGCGGCGCCAGGGTTTCGTAATTCTGCAGCCGGTAGAATTGACCGGGCTTGAAGGCGCGCGCCGCCATCGGCGCCCGGACCACGATTTCGACGATCTTCGGCGTCAATCGGATCACCTCGTGCACCCGTGCACGCAACTCGTCGTCGAGACGCGCATGCAGCTCTTCCGGAGACGGCGACGAGGGCGTGAGCCGCGCCAGCATGCGGCTGACCACCGGGTAACCCAGGGTGGCGCCACCCATCGCCTTGACCACATTTCCTGAAAAGCTTGGGTGGAGGTCGCCGAAAAAGCTGACCGCGCGGCCATCCTTGCGCAAATGTGTCAGCACCTGCACCGCCGCGGGCTTCGCCACCCGCTCCGGCGCTGCCGGATTGCCATCCTCGTCGAGGGCGCGGAAATAGCGCCCGTCGAGGGTGAAATTCGCCGGGTCCTCACGGCCGAGCACCGTGTTCGGCTGGGTCCCGGCGGCGACCAGAATTGTCCGCGCCGGCAACTCCACCTCCTCAGGCGGCTGATCGGGCTGGGCCCCCGGCCGGCTCAGGCGCAATGCCGCCGCTTGCCCGAATTCATCGATTTCGACCGCAACCGGGGTCAGCAATTCGGCAAAGCTAATGCCCTCCTCCATCGCCTTTGCCACCTCCTCATGGTTGAGGGTATAGCTCGGCGCGTCGATCAGGCGGCGGCGATAGGCGATCGTCACCCCGCCCCAGCTATCGATTAGTGCTGCGAGATGAGGCGCGCGACCGTCGCGTCGGGCCGCTTCGCGCTCCGCGCGGATCGCCCGGCCATGGGCGATGAACTGGGCCGCGGCTTGGCACTCCGCCGTGTGCCATTCCGCACGCACCGCTTCCTCGCCGCGCTCGGCGACCAGGGTCTCGTAGCGCGAGAGGAATTTCTCGACCTGGACCGGGTAATAGGCCAGCGACTTGGTCGCGGTGTCGATCGCCGTCAGCCCGCCGCCGATCACGACAACCGGCAGCCGTACGCTAAGATTGGCGATGCTGCTGGTCTTAGCCGCCCCGGTCAGCTGCAACGCCATCAGGAAATCCGAGGCTTGCCTGACCCCCGGCGCCAGATTGTTCGGCATCGGGATCACCGTCGGCCGACCGGCGCCGGCGCATAGCGCCACGTGGTCGAACCCCAGCGCAAAGGCGCCATCGATCGTGATCGTACCGCCGAAGCGCACGCCGCCATACATCGCGAACTGGCCGCGGCGCTCGAGCAGCAGGCGCACGATCTTCAGGAAATTCTTGTCCCAGCGCACGGTGATGCCGTATTCGGCGACCCCGCCAAAGCCGGCCATGACCCGATCGTCGAGGCGGTCGACTAGGCTTGCGACATCGCGGATTGGCCGAAACGGATGGCGGCTGCCGTCGGGCATCACCCCGGAGATCTCGGGCGGCAGCGGCTCGATCTTGAGCCCGTCGACCGCGGCGACGAAATGGCCGTCGTTGATCAGGTGGTGCGCCAGGGTAAAGCCGGCTGGGCCAAGCCCGACGACGAGAACCTTGTAGTCGCTCGCCGGCTTCGGCAATGGGCGCCTGATATTGAGCGGGTTCCACCGGGTCAGCAACGAGTAGATCTCGAACCCCCAGGGCAGACCGAGCACGTCCTTCAGGGTGCGGGTCTCGATCTGCGGAATGTCGACCGGCTCCTGGCGCTGATAGATGCACGCCTTCATGCAGTCGTTGCAGATGCGGTGCCCGGTTGCAGCGCAGATCGGGTTGTCGACGGCGACGATGGCCAGCGCGCCGAGGCTGTTGCCTCGCGCCTTGACCAAATTCATCTCCGAAATCTTCTCTTCGAGCGGGCAGCCGGCGAGGGTGACCCCGAACACGCTCTTTTTGAACGCGCCGTCCTTTTCCTTGAGGCCCTTGGCGCAGCTGTCCTTACCCTGGTTGTGGCACCAGATGCAGTAATTCGCCTGGTCGAGCGCACCGGTCAGATCGGCGCCGCGATCGGTCAACGCAAAGCCCTCGCGGCTGCGCCATTTGTCCTCGGGCAGCCGCAACATCGTGACCCCGTTTCGCTCGATGGTCTCGACCGGGACCAGATGCTGCATGTCCAGCCGGTGCGGCACTTTGAACAACACGCCGCGGCGGTGCTTTTTTTGGCCTTCCGGCGATAAGGTGGCCCAGGCGGCATAGCGCTGCGCAACATCGAGCGCCGCGACATTGCCGGCTTCGTCGTCGAGCCACGCCGTGCCTGCTCGGCGTAACGCCGCTCCCAAGCCGCAATGCTATCGACCGGGCCGCCGATCAGCGCATCCAGCTCTTTGGCGAGCCTCGGGCCGTCGAGTGCCGCGGCGTCCTCTTCCTTCACTCCCTTGACCGCTCGGCGTTGAACGAACAGCCGCTTTACCGAATAGAGCGGCGCCAATTCGTGATGACGCGCCTGCAATGCCCGCACATCGGCGCAATGCCGAACAGCCCGCCAAGGAAATCCTCGACATGCGGCGCCAGATCGATGACGAGGTCCAATTCGGCCGCATGCCCGAACCCCTCCGGATCGCGCCGCGCCGTCATCAGCCGCTCATGCAACCCGGCATCGACTTCCGCGAGATGGCCACAAACGCCCGATCGACCCGAACGAGACCGCCGCGATCATAGAGATCGGCGAAACAGAGGCCATGCGCGAGAACGAGATCAGTCATACCGCTTAGTTAAGGGAGGGAGCATCCGGAAACCAGCCGGCAAATTGCTGCGACTGGGTTGCGTCGTCTTCGAGGCTGCACCACAGATGGAGCGCGCCTCACCCGATAAAAGAGTCATCAGCTGGCTGCAACCTTGCGGGTGAGTAAGCCTCCCCGACAATCTTGCCAAGCCGATCTGCTGGGCCATCCTCGCCCCGAATAGGGATTGTCCGGCCCCGGTACATGCTCGCGGCCGCCGACTGATTGCGCAATTGTCTGCCTCCGCATAGGCTACTGGCTCCATCGACCGTGACGGAACAGCGCCGATGCCCGAACCGTTTCCTGCGATCAGCCTTGTTGCCGTGCCGGGACGACGGCGGCGAACGCTCGATATCGCGCGCGACATCGAGCGGCGTGGTTTTTCCGGCATCTATATGCCGAGCCGGTTGGGCAACATGGCGCAATGCACCGGCTTGGCATTCGCTACCGAACGGATCGCGTTCGGCACTGCGATCGCGCCGATCTATGCGCAGACGCCCGAAGAATTCGCGGCGGGTGCGGCCTATATCCACGAGGTCTCGGGCGGGCGCTTTCGCTTTGGCATCGGCGTCGCGCACGGCCCGACGCATCAACGGCTCGGCATCACCGTCGGAAATCCGTTAGCCGACACCCGCGCCTTTGTCGACAAGCTCAAATCCTATGACGGCATCGGCGACTTGCCGCCGATCGTGCTCGCCGCGCTGCGCAAGCGGATGGTGGCGCTCGCCGCCGAGATCGCCCAAGGCGTGCTGTTCGCCAACGCCAGCCTGTCGCATATGGCAGAATCGCTGGCCGTCGTGCCGCAGCCAACGCAACGACCCGGATTTTCTGGTCGGCAACATGCTGCCGGTGTGCATCACCGACGACGAGAGCGCGGCGATGGCGCTGCATCGCCATCGGCTGGTGCGCTATGTGCTGTTGCCGAACTACCGCAATTACTGGAAGGAAGCCGGCTACGCGAGGAGATGGCGGCGATCGAAAAAGCCATCGCCGAAAACCGCCGCGACGACATCCCGAAATACCTGACCGACCGCTGGATCGCCGACAACTCGCTTTATGGCTCGGCGGCGAAGGTCCGTGACCAGCTCGCCGCCTGGTACGCCGCCGGCGTCAACACCCCGGTGCTGGTCCCCAATTCGGTCAACGGCAACCAGCTGACCGCGCTCGACGAAATCTTCTCCGCGTTCTCCCGCTGACGCCGGTCGGCTGAGACGTCGACCGCTGCTCCTGCGAGGCGTTTTCCGGTACCCGCTGGTGACCTTCGGCCGCATTCGGGGCCCCGATCCGGGATTTGCCCGACCCGAGGCCCATGCCGGATCAATCTGACAAGGTCCAATTTTCGATGGCCAGTTCTTGGACCCGGCCGAACTCGCGGATGTTGTTCGTAACCAACATGGAACCGAAACATAGGGCATGGGCGGCAATTAACAGGTCGTTGGCGCCGACATCTCACCCCGCATCCTTAAGTCGGCCCGGATCTCGGCATAATGCGGGGCCGCTTGGTGAGGGAAATCCAGGACGGCGATATGGCGGAGAAACGCATCGACCGCAACGGCGTCTTGACGCCGCCTCGGCGAAACTTCGACCCCGTACAACAGCTCCGATTTCGTAATAACGGAAATGCAGACATCGTTGATCGGAATGGCCCGCAGGCGTCTCAATACAGTATCGTTCGTGCGCTTCACGATGAAGGAACAGATGTCGGTATCAATCATGAAGCGCAGCATCAAGGCGCACGCTCTTGCACCGGAAGATCCTCCACATCTTCCATGAACTCAACCGAGGCCACCGGCCCGGTGGCAAGGTACGATGACCAATCCACCGGGCGCGGCGACAGGATCACCTCGTCGCCCACTTTACGGATGAACACCTCTTTGGAGTGGAATTGGAATTCTTTGGGGAGCCGGACGGCCTGGCTGCGATTGTTCATGAAGATCTTCGCGGTTCGCTGCATAAATCCTGACCCGCTGGGTTGGCATATGCTTTTGTATATACCAAAAACCCCGCCAAATTTCAAGGGAAACCATCGGCTAAGGTCGAGCCAGCGGTGAAATCCTTGCGCACCCGGTTTCGCAGGCCTTTGGTGCCGGCGGCGATTTAGCCGCCATCGGACCACGCAACTCTCGCCGTGGAACATCCGGGTCCCGGGGAACCTTGCCCGCGCGCGGCGCCGGTGACCAGCGCCACCTTGCGCCTTTCCTCTGCTGGTCTTTAGATGAAGCAACCCGTTGACTGGTTCTTACAATAAACTTAGGATTAGGTGCGCACCAGCGTACGGCTTCTTTGCGGCATTACTACAGTCCGCCTCAGAAGCAAACGCATTAAACATTTGGCCGGCAAAACCCTCCCAGGGAGACAACGAACATGGCGCCACGCTTCCCTATACCGGCAGGAGTTCTCGCAGTCTCGACGACGGCAGAGAGGTGTGGATATACGGCGAGCGGGTAAAAAACATCACCGAGCATCCGGCTTTCCGCAATACCGCGCGGATGATTGCCCGCCTGTACGACGCCCTGCACCGCGACCGTGCCGAAGAGCGGAATTGCTGACCTGCCCGACCGAATGGGGCGGGTTCACACACCGCTATTTCGTGGCGCCGCGTTCAGCCGAGGAACAGGTTGCCGCCCGCGATGCCGTCGCCGCATGGTCGCGGCTGACCTATGGCTGGCTAGGCCGCTCGCCCGACTACAAGGCAGCCTTTCTCGCGACCTTGGGCGCCAATGCCGAGTTCTACGAGCCCTACCAGGAGAATGCGCGCCGCTGGTACCGCTTTAGCCAGGAGCGGGTGCCCTTCGTCAACCACGCGATCGTACAGCCGCCGGTCGATCGCAACATGGCGCCCGGCGCACCGGGCGGTCCAACCGACGTCTACGCGCACGTGACCAAGGAGACCGACGCCGGCATCCGCGTGACCGGCGCCAAGGTTGTGGCTACCGGCTCGGCGTTGACGCATTTCACTTTTGTCGCGCATGCCGGGGTGCTCCCGGTGCAGGACAAGAATTTTGCGATCGTCTTCCTGGTGCCGAGCAATGCCCCCGGGCGTCAAATTCATCTGCCGCGTCTCGAACGAGCAGCGCGCCGCGGTGCTCGGCAGCCCGTTCGACTACCCGCTATCGAGCCGGCTCGACGAGAACGACGCGATCTTCGTCATGGACGACGTGCTGGTGCCGTGGGAGGACGTGTTCGTCTACGCCGACATCGACAAGGCCAACAGGTTCTTCCCCAATAGCGGATTTCTGCCGCGCGCCATGCTGCAGGGCTGTACCCGCCTGGCGGTCAAGCTTGACTTCGTCATCGGCCTGATGGTCAAGGCGACCGAGATCGCCGGCACCCGCGGGTTCCGCGGGGTCGAAGCCAATATCGGCGAGGTGATCGCCTGGCGCAATACGATGTGGGGGCTTTCCGACGCGATGGCTAAGAGCGCCGAACCGTGGGCCGGCGGCTGCGTGCTGCCGGCGCTCGAGCCGGCAATGGCTTACCGCATCCTGGCGCCGGAAGCCTATGTCCAGATCAAGCACATGATCGAGAAAACCGTCGCCAGCAGTCTGATCTACCTCAACTCGCATGCCCGCGACTTCAAGACGCCGGAGTTGCGTCAGTATCTCGACCGCTATGTCCGTGGCTCCGGCGGCGTCGGCGCGGTCGAGCGGGTCAAGCTGATGAAGCTGTTATGGGACACGGTCGGCAGCGAGTTCGGCGCCCGCCACGAGCTCTACGAAATCAACTACGCCGGCAGCCACGAGGAGATCCGCATCGACGCGTTGCGGGCGGCGGTCGGCTCCGGCCAATACGAGCGCTGGAAAGATTTCGCGGACCAGTGCATGGCCGAATACGATCTCGACGGCTGGACCGTGCCCGACCTGATCAACCCCGACGATGTCAGCGTATTGCGGTAGACCGCTTTGGACCGCCTGCGCCCCGTGCTCAAGCCGGTTTGTTCTGAGGGGCACGCGCAAAATTGCGGCGGCGTCGGTTAGGCCGCCTCCTGCGGCTTGTAGGGCTCGATCTTTGCGATCTGGTCAGCGATGCGGCGCTTGGCTTCGAGCGTATCGTAGGCGTTCTGGAGGCGAAGGAAATAGCCCTCGGATAGTCCAAAGAACCTGCACAGGCGCAGATCGGTGTCGGCGGTGATGTCGCGGGCACCGTTGACGATGGAGTGGATACGGTTTCCCGGCACGCCGATCGCGTGAGCCAGCTGGTTCTGGCTAATGCCTGGCTCCCTCAGGAACTCTTCCTTTAAAATCTCGCCCGGGTGCGGGTTATGAAGCTCGTCCATCGTTTTTCCGTCAATGATAGTCGACAATCTCTACATCATCTGCGTGGCCGTCTGACCATACGAAGCATATGCGCCATTGCTCGTTGATCCGGATGCTCATTTGCCCGGCCCGATCTCCTCTCAGCAATTCGAGGTGGTTTCCCGGCGGGCTTCGGAGATCGTCCAAAGTGGACGAGGCATCGACCTGCCGCAGCTTTCGCAATCCTCGATCCTGAATGTCGCGGGGAAATCTCCGGCTCACCCGGCCCTGCCATACGCCTTCCGTTTCCTTACATTTGAACGATCGGATCATCCGGCTACACGGACCATAAGATGATACGGGATACGTATCAAGGGGAGGGCCATTTGGTCGAGTGATTAACGTCCCTATCCGCCACTCGCTTGCGCCTTGGCCCAGCTATCGCGCAGGCCAACTGTGCGGTTGAAGACCGGACGGCCCGGCTGGAGTTGGGGTCGAGGCAAAAATAACCCTGGCGCTCGAACTGCATCGGCTCGGCCGGTAGCGCGCCGGCCAGCGCCGGCTCAACCCGGCTTCCGGTCAGTACTTCGAGCGAATTCGGGTTAAGGTCGGCGAAGAACTCGCCGGCGGCGCCGGGGTCGGGGCGGGTGAAGAGCGGGTTGTAAAGACGGATTTCCGCCGGCACGGCGCTGGCCGCGTCGACCCAGTGCAAGGTTGCTCGGACCTTGCGGCCATCGGGCGCGTTTCCTCCGCGGGTCGCCGGATCGTAGGTGCACCGCAGTTCGACGACCTCGCCCGCGCTATTCTTCACGACCTCGCGGCAGGTGACGAAATAGGCATAGCGCAGCCGTACCTCGCGTCCCGGCGCCAGCGGTAGAAATTCTTTGGTGGGGTTTCCATGAAATCGTCGCGTTCGACATAGAGCTCGCGGCCAAACCGGATGCGGCGCGTCCCCGCGGCGGGATCCTCCGGGTTGTTGATGGCGTCGATCTCCTCCGCGGCCCCCTCTGGGTAGTTCTCGATGACGAGCTTCAACGGGCGCAGCACCGCCATTCGGCGGAGCGCGGTCTTGTTCAAATGCTCGCGGACGGCATGGTCGAACATCGCGACATCGACGAGACTGTTGGCGCGGGCGACGCCGACCCGGCGGGCAAAATCCCGGATCACCGCCGCCGGCACCCCCCGCCGGCGCAGCCCGGCCAGGGTTGGCATGCGCGGATCGTCCCAGCCGTCGACCCGGCCCTGCCGGACGAGCTCGGTCAAAAACCGCTTCGACAACACCGTGTAGTTGATGTTCAGGCGTGCGAACTCGTATTGCCGCGGCCGCGACGGCACCGGCAGATTGTCCAAAAGCCAGTCGTAAAGCGGCCGGTGATCTTCGAATTCGAGCGTACACAAGGAATGCGTCACACCTTCGATCGCGTCCGATTGGCCATGCGCAAAGTCATAGCTCGGATAGATGCACCATTTGGTGCCGGTGCGCGGGTGCGCGGTATGCAGGATGCGGTAGAGCACCGGGTCGCGCAGATTGATATTGCCCGAAGCCATGTCGATCTTCGCGCGCAACACCCGCGCCCCGTTCGGGAACTCGCCGGCCCGCATGCGGCGAAACAGATCGAGGTTCTCAGAGACGTTGCGCTCGCGATACGGGCTGTTGCGGCCGGGCTCGGTCAGGGTGCCGCGCATCGCCCGCATCTCGTCAGCCGGGAGATCGTCGATATAAGCCTTGCCGGCGCGGATCAGATGCTCCGCCCAGTCGTAGAGCTGTTCGAAATAATCCGAGGCATGGTAGAGGTGCCGGCCCCAGTCGAAGCCGAGCCATCGCACGTCGCGCTCGATCGCGTCGATATATTCCTGCTCTTCCTTGGTCGGGTTGGTGTCGTCGAAACGCAGGTGGCAGCGTCCGCCATATTCCTGCGCCACCCCGAAATTGAGGCAGATCGCCTTTGCATGGCCGATATGGAGATAGCCGTTGGGCTCGGGGGGAAACCGCGTCACGACCTCTCGGGTCCGTCCGGTGGCAAGATCGGCCTCGATGATGTCGCGAATGAAGTCGCGCCCGCTGCAGTTGCCGTCTCGCTTGTCATTGCATTCCTCGGAATCGACGAGCCTAATGTGGCTAATCCGCATAGACCCGCCAAGCCCGCTGGAAAAAAGGGCCGGCCGGCTTGGGATTAGCGGTTCACGTCGCCAAGACCATAGCCAACGCCTGCTTAAGCGACGAGGATCGCCGGATAGCGCTTGGCCTCAGCAGCTAACCATGCCAGTTGAACCGACCGAGTTATCGGGTCGCTCGCGCAACTACGCGATCGTTACCGCGGTCATGGCGATCGTGATCATCTACGGCTCGCTTTACCCGTTCGAGTTCAGCGTGCCGACCGGCGGCCCGGTCCGCTCAGTGTTTTGCTCGACAGCTGGGCGGACCGCCCTTCGCGCGGCAACTTCCTGGCCAATATCCTGCTGTACATGCCGTTGGGATTTTTCGGCATGTTGTCGTTTTCCCGGCGTGTCGGGTTTTGGCCCCGGCTCTTCCTGGTCGTCGCCGGCGGCGCGCTGTTGTCCCTGACGATGGAGTTGATGCAATATTACGATGCCGGCCGCGTCACCAATGCCAGCGATGTCTTCACAAACACGTTCGGCACATTGATTGCCGCTTTGGTCGCGATACTGTTCTCTGGCCGCGTCAGCCTTCCGCTATTCCGGGAAATCATGGCGGCGACCGGTGCCGACGCTGCTCATCGTGGCCTGGACTGGGTATCGCTTTTATCCCTTTGTGCCGACGATCGACCTTCACAAATATTGGCACGCGTGAGGCCGGTGATCCTCCACCCGTTCCCCGCGCCCTGTCCTCTCTATCGGCATGCCTCGATTTGGTTGACTCTTTTCGCTTGATCGAAGCCATCTTCGGGCGTCGCCGCGCGGCCATGCTTGGGCCGCTGTTTGCCGGGTTCGTTCTGTCCGCCCGCGTGCTGATCATCTCGACGATCCTCAGCGCTGCAGAGGTCGTGGGCGCGATGGTTGCGGTCCGTCTTTGGCCGCCTTCCTTGTCGTCAATCAGCGCCTTCGAGCCGTTTTAATGTTTCTGTTGCTGGAAGCTACGTTGTCATGGAGCGGCTTGAACCGTTTGAGTTCCAGCCTTTCGCCCGCCCGTTCGGTTGGGTGCCGTTCAACAGCTTCATGAGTGGGTCGACCGAGATAGACGTCTTATCTTTCATGGAAAAATGTTTTCTGTACGGCAGTTTGCTCTTCCTTCTCGGCAGAGCCGGGATGCGCCCGGTGTTTGCTGCGATCCTGGTTGCCGGCATGCTGTTCGGGACCAGCTGGGCGAGACCCATCTCCGGCCGGTCGGCGGAGATCACCGATGCGCTGATGACCCTGCTGATCGCCGCCGGCTTCGCGCTGATCGGCGATGAACATTATCGACCGGCCCGGCCGTCGAGATGCCGGTACCGCAGCCGGCTGCTCGCGCCCTGAACCGCCTCGACCAAGGTCCGGCCCCAGCGGCCGAGACCGACGATGGCCGCGTCGATCATCGGCCGGCCGGCTGGGCGCCAGCGTTAATAGGTGCGCGGCGCGCCGAGATGCTTGTGGAAGAAGGCAAACACCTTGTGCCAGCCGTCGACCGCCTGTTCCGGCCGGTAATTCGGGCGATAATGCGCAAAGAACGCATGGCCGGCGCCGTCATAGCGGTGGAACTCGTAATTCTTGCCGTGCTTCTTCAGTTCCGCCTCGGTGCGGTTGACCTGATCGGCCGACGGGTTCGGGTCTTCATTGCCGAAGAGGCCGAGCAGCGGGCAATTGATGCCTTCGGTAAATTCGATCGGCGCCGTCGGCTGGGCCTTGGTCAGCCGCGACTTGTCGTCGACGATGACGTTGCCGCCCCAGCAATCGACCGCCCCCTGGATCAGATGCGACAGCTTGGCCGCGACGAGATAGGTCTGCCGGCCGCCTGAGCAGAAGCCGATGACGCCGACCTTGCCGCTGGCATGCGGCTGCGAGCGCAGGAAATCGATGGCGCCGGTTACGTCGCCGAGCATCTGCTCGTCGGGGACGCCGCCGCCCTCGCGCACCTTGGTGACGACCTCCTCCTGGGCGCCGTCGCCGACCCGGAAATAAAGGCTCGGCGCCACCGCGGCATAGCCGTGATGGGCGAATTTGCGCGCGACCTCGCAGGTCCACTCGTCCCAGCCCGGCATGTGATGGATCACGACGACGCCGGGATGCGGCCCGGCATTGGCCGGGTGCGCGTAATAGGCTTCGCCGCGGTCGCCGCCGTGGCCGCGATAAGTCGCCATTCCCGCCTGGATGTTGCGAAATGCCATGTTGGACCTCCCTCCGATTGTCGGCGGCTCTCTTCGCACCGTGCCCGGCGAAACGCAAGCCCGTGGCGGGCGTCAGCGGCCAGCTTATCGGCCGCTTGACATTTTCATGTCCGGTTCCGACCCTGCTCTACGGAGTCGGGAGGAGAAGCGAGGATGAACAGTGCCTTGGGCGGGCTGCGGGTGCTCGATTTCACGACGACGATCGCCGGCCCGCATTGCGGGCGGATGCTGGCCGATCTCGGCGCCGAGGTGATCAAGATCGAGGCGCCGGAGGGCGACATGATGCGCACCCGCCCGCCGTTGCGCGACGGCGCCAGCACCACCTTCGGCCAGCTGAACGCCGGCAAGAAGAGCGTCGTGCTCGATCTGAAATCGCCGCGCGGGGTCGAGGCGGCGCGCCGGCTCGTCGCCACCGCCGATGTCGTGGTCGAGAATTTCCGGCCCGGCGTCATGCGGCGCTTTGGCCTCGATTACCCGGCAATGAAAGAGATCAAACCGGATCTCGTCTATTGCGCGATCTCCGGCTACGGCCAGACCGGGCCGTCGGCCGAGCTGCCGGCCTATGCGCCGGTGATCCACGCCTCCTCGGGCTACGATCTCGCGCAGATCGCCCATCAGGAAGAAGCGCGGCGCCCGGATTATTGCGGCATCTTCATCGCCGACGTGCTGACCGGCACCTATGCGTTCGGCGCGATCATGACCGCGCTCTACCAGCGCCAGCTGACCGGCGAGGGCCAGATGATCGACGTGTCGATGCTCGAAAGCATGCTGAGCCTGACCTTGAGCGAGATCCAGGCGGCACAGTTCCCGGTGACGCCGCCCGGCCGGCCGATGTTCGGCCCGATCGCGACCAAGGACGGCTACATCATGCTGGCGATCGCCAGCGAGCGGACCTTTCAGAACCTTGCCGCCGCCAGCGGCCATCCCGGCTGGATCACCGACCCGCGCTTCGCCCAGTACACCGACCGGCGGCGGCATTGGGGCGATCTCGATCGACGAGCTGGAACTCTGGTCGAAGACGCTGACCGACCGCCGAGGTGCAGGCGATTTTCGACCGCCACGGCGTGCCGTCCTCGCCCTATCGCACGGTCAAGGAGGCGATGGCCGACCCGCAACTCGCCCATCGCCATGCGTTCGCCGAGATCGCCGATGCCGGCGGCGCGTTCCTCGCGCTTAACCCGCCGTTCCGCCTTTCCGCCGCGCCGATCGCGGCGCAGCCCTTCGCCGCCGCGCTCGGCGAGCACACCGAGGAGGTGCTGGCCGAACTCGGCTACACCCCGGCCGAGATCGCGGCCCTGCGCGGCTAGCCCTGCGCGGACCGTCTACAGCACAGCGACCGCTTCGATCTCGATCAGAAACTCGGGCTGCGCCAGTGCCGCCACCGCGACGAGGGTGTGGGCCGGCATCTTCTGGCCAAAGAATTCCTCGCGGATCGGGTCCATAATCGGCGCGGTGGCGGATATCGATCAGATAGGTGTTTACCTTGACGATACTGCGCATCGTTCCGCCCCCAGCCTTCACCTGGGCCTTCAGCGCTCGCAGGGCGGCGCGCGCCTGCGACTTGAAGTCCCCGGCTTAATTGCCTCGCCATTGTCGCCATAGGCGACTTGGCCGGCGATGTAGAGGATCGTCTGCGCGCTGCTGACCTTGACCGCTTGTGCGTAGGCAGGCGGATCCCAGACGTCTTTCGCGGCATAAGGCTCGATCGTTGCCATGTCGGTCACTCCCGTAAAAGTCCGGCTCGTCGTGCGCTCTTTTTGTAGAGTGGGCTGGCCCGGATGGCCAGGTCAGGGCCGCCCCACTAAAGCCTCGCGGCTGACCACGACGCCGGAGGCGGTCAGTCGCACCAGATTGACCGTCTGCGCCAGCTCGGGCGAGCCCGAGTAATAGGCCGGCACGACGCCGGTGCCGACCTGCATCGGCCTATCCCAATGGCCGAGGGCCAGATAGTCGGCCGCGGTCGCTTCGATCTCCTCGTCGCCGAACACCCAGGACCGGGCGCAACGGATTGGCGCGCGTTGTGGGGGCGGTCCGTAATGCCCGTGCCCGATTGCCACCTGCCAGCGCGTCAAGCGTGGCCGCGGCCCGCGCAACGGCGGCATGTCGAAATAGTCGCGATGGGAATGCCCCCAGACTTCAAGTATTGCGCCGAACGCGCAATCTCCGTAAGGTGTCGTTTGCTCAGATCATGGTCCGGCTCACTCTGCTATTCGACCTCGACTAAAAGATGCAGTGTGACCCCCGTTAAATGAGAAGAGCTACCACTCAGGTTTTTTCCGTCGACGCATCTTCACAAAGGCCTGAACCTACAATAGTCGTTGTGACGTTATCCTTGGTCGTCGACCCGGCGTAAGTAAGCGTACCGTCGGCCCGATTGAACTCGTACTGGATATCTTCGCTATTTGCGCTAATCCAAGATTTTTCGAAGCGAGTAACTCGCAGTCGTCGGCCATCAGAAAAAATGAAGGTTTTAGCGGCGTCGTCGATCCAGAAGGTCATATGCTCTTCAACTTGGACCGAACCCTTCTGCCAGCCTTATTGGTCAGAATGACTTTAGTGGTTGCGCAATCAAACTGAGTACGCGCTCGCTCCGTCTGACGCGCTTGCGCCGGCGGGGTTAGGATGGCGAGCGCCAAAATGACTAGGATACGCTCACTCGCAGTGGCTATCCCATTGTAAATACCTGGATCGCAGCGGCCCGAGAGAGCCACGATAAGCAATAAGGTAATTGCTAAATAGGACGTGCTGTAGGGTCAACAGCAAGCGATCTGTTAAGCTAACCGACGGCCCGTGCAAGGCGGGCCTAGTAGAGTAATTGCTCACTAAAGGAACCCAAATCATTAGCCGGAACGATGTCGCCTTTTGGCTCATTTCGACGTTCGCGACGCTGCAACGTCATGTCTGAGTTGAGGGATAAACGGACTCGACCCGCACAAGCGGTTTGGCCCAAAGGCGACATTGGAGTCCGTCGTAACAAATAAGCTAGGAGTTACATACTGCTGCCACGTGGGGGTCTCGGTATAACGATGTGCCTCTGTTGTTGGCAGCTCTACGATCGGCCGCGCCTCAGTTCATGACGATTTGGCGCAAGGTTCGGTCCGTTTCGGCCAGCCCGCATTCGCCTTCACGTACTCTTCAGCCGTGCTGTCGATCAGCGGCAGAACTTTGTCCTTGATCGGCTGGATCGAGGGCACCGTCGTGTTCCACTTTGTTCCATCCCATTGGACAAGAGAGATTCCTCCGTGACCATTGTGGTCGGCGCAGGTTAGATGGATCGGTGCCGCAAACCCCGGCAGACCAATCTCCTTCCAGCGGGCATGGGTGATATTGAGGGCCTCGAACCCGCGGCGCACGTCGTCGCCATTGACCTGTTTCTTACCGGTCAGGTTTTGCGCCCCGCGAATTGCCTCCGCGATCAGCGCCGCATTGAGAACGGCGCGGTTATAAAGGTTCTCGCCGACCTTGTCCTTCGACGCGACCTGGCTCTTACCCTTGTCGACGACGTATCTGAGGATATCCTGGATCGCCGGATAGTTCTGGCCGACTCCATTGATGCTAAGTGAACTGTAGCCCTTGGCTTCCGGGCCTGCCGGGCGGGCATCATCGTCGCTCCCCGACCACCATACCCCGACCAGCCGATCCATCGGGAAGCCGATCTTAATGGCTTCCTTGACCGCGGTCGGGTTCATGGCGCCCCAGCCTTGCAGATAGATCCAGTCGAGCCGATCGCGCCGCACTTCAAGCCATAGTGAGCTTTGGTTCTGCATCTGCGGCGCCGGAACCGGATAGAGCTTAAGCTCGAAGCCGTAGTCTTGGGCGAGCGCTTGCAGGAGCGGGATCGGCTCCTTACCATAGGGCGCGTCGAGATGGACGAGGCCGATCTTCTTGCCCTTGAGCTTGTCGAAACCACCTTCAACGTCGGCCGCGCGGCGGATAAAGGCCGACGCGCCATCCCAATAAGTTGCGGGCGCATTGAAAATCCACGGGAACAGATTGCCGTCGGCGGAAGCCGAAAGCCCGTAGGCCATCGACAGAACCGGTATCTTATCGACCGCTGCTTTCGGGATCACCTGCAGCGTGACGCCCGTGGACAACGGCGTGATGACGACCGGGTTCTTGCCTTTCACCGAATCGTAGCATTCAACACCCTTCTTGGTGTCGTAGCCGGTCTCGCATTCCTCGACGATCAGCTTGACACCGCCAATGCCGCCGTCGCGCTCGTTGAGCATATTGAGATAGTCGGTCAGTCCATTGGCGTACGGAATCCCCGAGCCGCCGAATGGACCGGTCCTATAAGTGAAGAATGGAACGTAAAGTCCTTCCTCCGCCTGTGCCGTTGCGAACGTGGCCGGCATCGCCGCAGCGATCGCCAAGCCGAGAGCAAGATGCTTCAGAGGCATGGCCGTTTCTCCCTTGTTCGCGCCGATTTTTAAGCCCAGCGCATAAAATCGCTGTGCGGATGCGCACAGGCGTTCCCCCGCGATTGAACAGACCAGAAATTGGAGGTCTAGGTACTGCCCGCCGACGGCATGAGCGCTGCCGCTAAAATGATTAGAATAAGGGACGTCGGCACGTCCTAATGGCAGCTCGCGAGAGAAGCTACACCACTTTTTGACCTCCTGCAAAAGCGCTGTGGTGGCCGCATTTGCACGTCGGGCTCACCTTGAAAACAGTTGCACAGTGGGGAGAATGGAAGGCCCATCGGGGCACCTTCAACCGCTTCCTAGTAGGCAATGCGCTCGTGATAATTTTTGCCATCTTGCTTGCGACCAAGGTTCACGTTACGCGCGGGGACCTCCCGGGGATTTAACGCTCCGGGCACACAGAGCCTCGGCACTGGGCACGGTGCCGAGGCAAAGTCAGGATAGCTGTGTCCAGATTGATTGTCTTGTGCGACAACCGAATAACGCCCATTTGCCGGGTCTCCATTGCCGTCAGTCGGCCCGGCATGTTCGCTGTAACCGAAAATCAAAAATCGGCGTTAGGGGAGACGTCGTCAAAGATGGGCTGCGCGTCCTTTTGGACAAGCCGTTCGCTGAAACAGGCGAGAGCGCACAGGCAATGGCCCCCACGAATTGAACACCCTGCGCGAGACCTATGCCCCGGTCGATATCGAGGCCGTCAGGAATACGGATGAGGCACGGCTGCGGGGCCGACGACGGATGCGCGGCGTGAACGAAACCGGGGCAAAAAGTCTCAAAACAGTGGTCAGGTAGAGTTCTCAAGCGACCGAAGACCGGAACCTCATCCTGCTCGGTCACCACGTCGATCGGGTCGGTCGGGCAGGCGTTGTAGCGCGGCTGAAGATTGTGCGGCGGCCGGTCGAGCGTGAGCCGGTACAGCGCGACGATTTCTGCCGACGTCATCTTCACGGTAAACCGGCCGCACATCAGGAGGCTCTTGGAGGCGGTGGCGCAGGCTTGCGCGTCGCGAGCACACTTTAATGGTTAGCCCGCGTTCAAAAAATTCAACCAAACCCTTTGGACCAGTTATTTCAATCGAGTAATAGCCGAGACCGACTATGAAAAATAGGAATAGGATCAAATTAATCTTGAGGAACGCGGCGGCGGGATGTCGTCCGAACATGTGATCTGAAAGCTCGGAAAGGCCCTTCATGATCCGATGGAAATTGTACCTGCCAACAAAGAAATGCTTTTGGACTTCGTCGTAGTCAAAAGAAGACTTGGCGGAAATCAAGGACGCCAGTCCTTCGTACAAAAAGACTATGAGGTACAAGAGAAAAACAGTCACTGCCAGCCCCTGTCGTGCTTCCTAGCAGGTTACAGTCTTATTAAATTGACTGCCGAGCAAGATTAGGCTGAATGGCGATTGCGCTACGGTAGGCATCCTAGAGCGTCGGCAGTTAGACACCCTCAACCATTCCTTTCGCGTTGAAGACCAGGACTCACTAACTCCAATGCGTCCCGAGTGCCAGCGGCAGGAGCCGACGAATAACCGTGCTGCTCGTTGTGACCCATATTACGGTTTCGAGCGGCCGTCGCGGCGAATAGCGTGCCGGAAAGTCCATGGAATTAGGCGGTTGCTATGCCTGCTCCTCATCACCATTTGAAGGTTGAGGCTGGCGGCCAGGAACACCAAACACAGTGGCTTCGCCCCGGTTCACTCGCGCTGCCAGCCCTCACATCTTCGGCAGCGGCTAAGTTGATCGCCATGCGCGCTCGGCTTCGTGCTTGGTCAGCTGCTTAGACCTCTTTGACGGAGTGATCCAGATCAAAGCGCGGATTTCCTAAACCGCAGCGAATAGGGTGATCTGGGAGTTAGCCGTCATCGATAAGGACGGCCCTCATGCCGTTGCATTTGCTTGTCGTCGTGTTGTCGGCGGATGGATCGCCGCCGAAACCAATAAGTGGATTAAGGTGAGGCCGACCCACGGGCGGGTGTGGCCATCACCAGTAAAAAATTAGACACGTTTCGCCCTTGGTGAGCCGCTGTTTGGGGATGGGTCGATAGTCAGGGAGGACAGGACAGTCATGGAATGGTTTAGCAAACAGACATCGATAGCGGCATCAACTTCCCAATTGGATTGTCGTTCTGGGCGCCATCATTGTAGTGTTGATCATCTACGCATCGATCCATTGAGTTCAGCTATGCTCATTTTGTACCGCAACAGCCGTACCCTCACCTTCGGCTGAATATTGGAGTATTTGCACAAGCGGGGCTTCGGGTCATCAGCAACAACCCGGCTATCAATCGTCGGGCACCTCGAGCTGCGGATGAAAGATTGTGGTTTTAGGCCTCGTAATGAAGCTCCCCCTTAGGGAACAGCGGCCTTCGGATTTGGCGGGAATGCCGCGTCCGTAATCGCGCCGCGCAGGAGATCGAGGGCCTCCTTGAGCGCGCGGTCGCCCTTTTCATCAGGCGGCACGTAGGACTGCGAGCCGGATTCCTCGACGCCTTCCGCCTTGAGGTGGCCGCGCAGCGAGGCCTCGCCCTCGGCATCGGTGCGCGCTTTCAGATCGGCGGGCACTTCTTGAAGCACCTTTATGTCGGGCTCGATGCCTTTCGCTTGAATTGAACGGCCGGATGGCGTGAAGTACCGGGCCGTGGTCAGCCGCAGCGCGCCGTTGCCCGGTCCGAGCGGGATGATGGTCTGCACTGAGCCCTTGCCGAACGAACGGGTGCCGACCAGCGTCGCGCGCTTGTGGTCTTGCAGCGCGCCGGCGACGATTTCCGACGCCGAGGCGGAGCCGCCATTGATCAGCACGATGACCGGCTTGCCTTTGGTCAGGTCGCCTGGCCGGGCGTTGAAACGCTCGGTCTCCTCAGCATTGCGGCCACGGGTGGAGACGATCTCTCCCTTATCCAGGAACGCATTCGACACCGAAATCGCCTGATCGAGCAGACCGCCGGGATTGTTGCGGAGATCGACCACGAAGCCCTTGGTCTTGTCGGCGCCGAGTTGCCTGGTCAGATCGCTGATCGCCTTCTTTAGCCCATCGGTTGTTTGCTCGTTGAATAGGGTGATGCGGATGTAGCCGACATCGTCACTCTCGGTGTGCGAGCGCACCGACTTCACGCGGATCACGTCACGCACAATGGTGACTACGATCGGTTTGTCCTGCCCCTTGCGCATGATGATGAGCTTGATCTTGGTGTTCACCGGACCGCGCATTTTCTCGACCGCTTGGTTGAGCGTCAGGCCCCGCACCTGCTCATCGTCAAGCTTGGTGATGATGTCGTTGGCCATGACGCCGGCTTTGGCCGCCGGGGTGTCGTCGATCGGCGCGACCACCTTCAGCAGGCCATCTTCCATCGTGACCTCGATGCCTAGCCCACCGAACTCGCCACGGGTCTGCACCTGTATCTCGCGGAAGCTATTTGGATCCATGTAGCTCGAATGCGGATCGAGCCCGGCCAGCATGCCGTTGATGGCCGATTTGACGAGCTTGCTGTCGTCGGGTTTCTCGACGTAATCGGCGCGTACCCGCTCGAACACTTCACCGAACAGATTGAGCTGGTGGTAGGTGTCCGACGAGACAGCCTTAGCGCTCGATCCGACGAAAACCGTGTGTGGCTGCGTCGCCAGAAGTGTGAACCCGGCACCCGCGATTGCGCCCAGGAAAACGAGGGAAGTTTTGTGCATCATCCGCGAAACCTGTCACAGTCGCTTGTTGCACCACGGCGCTACTATGACGACCGCTAGTTTGGCAGGACTGTGGCTTTTGCCGCGCAGCGCGAGTTCAAGTTCTCTTTACTCCACTCCGCTCGACTTACCGCCCAACGAGTTGCCAAATTGAAAATGCGGCCAAACAGCGTCGGCGCGCGCCCGTATGATGAAGGCGGACGGGCCGAAATCCTCGGCGAAGACGATGCCGTGATAGCCGGCATACGGCTTGGTCAATGTCGGGAATTTATCGGAAGCCTGCCAGTCGAACCGGCCGCCGTCGATGATCGCGCCGCCGATGGCGATGCCGTGCCCGCCGATCCATTTGGTGATCGAGTGCATCACGATATCGGCGCCGAGCACGAGCGGCCGGCTGAGATAGGGCGAGGCGAACGTATTGTCGATCAGGAGCGGAATGCCGGCCGCGTGTGCGATCTCCGCCACTTTCGGGATATCGAGAACTTCCAGGCCCGGATTGCCGATGGTCTCGGCGATCACCAGCCGGGTTTTTGGCCCGATCGCGGCGCGAAAGCCGTCGAGGTCGCGTGGCTTGACGAAGGTCGTGGTGATGCCGAAGCGCGGCAGCGTATGCGTCAGGAGATTGATGCTGCCGCCATAGAGCGAGGCCGACGCAACGATATGATCGCCGGCGCCTAGAAGCGTCGCGATGGCAAGATGCATCGCCGCCATGCCGCTCGCGGTACACACCGCGCCGACGCCGTCTTCGAGCGCCGCCAGCTGCTCTTCCAGCACCGCCGTAGTTGGATTGGAAATGCGTGTGTAAATGTGGCCGGCGCGTTCCAGATTAAGGGTCTTCGCGGAATCGAGTGGGCGAGTTTAAGGACGAAGGCGCGAGAAAGCTGTGCATTTCTTAGCGATTTTGGATTTCGGTGTGGGCTTCGATTTGGCATCCGAGATGGATGACAAGAACGGCGAAGCGAGCGCGGCGACTTTTGGATTCCTATTGCTTTCCGGGTTTTCGGCCGGAACAGACGGTATGCGGGGTTTTCGGTGATCCCAAAGCGCGGGTAATCAGGCTCAATCGGCGTTCAAAAAAACGGCTTGCGGCTGCTGCGGTGGCGTGCAGATGGGCTGGTACGATCGCAAGCTGCGGCGCGTGCGCGATCTGTCGTGCGGCGACACGCGGATTTTTCTGGAATTGGAGGTGCGGCGCCTCGACTGCCGTCACTGTCGCAAGGTGAAGCGCGAGCGGCTCGACTTTCTGGCGGACAATCCGCTCTACACCAAGCGCTTTGCCTATTATGTCGGCGGTCGCTGCCGATCGGCGACGGTCAAGGACGTGGCGGCGGAATTGAAGCTGGACTGGCACACGGTCAAGGCGCTGGACCAGCAGTATATGGAAGCCCAGCTCAAGCGTGCCGGCATGCCTTCACCGCAGGTGATTGGCATTGACGAGATCGCGATCCGTAAGGGTCACACCTATCGGATCGTGGTGAGTGATCTGCTGCAGGGCCGGCCGATCTGGTTTGGCGGCAAGGACCGTTCGGAGGCAAGCATGGGCGAGTTCTACGCCAGGCTCGGCAAGAAGAAGAGCTCACGCATACGGCTGGCGGTGATGGACATGTGGAAGCCGTTTCGGCTGGCGACGGCGGCGCATGCGCCGCAGGCTGCGATTTTGTTCGACAAGTTCCATGTCATGCGGCATCTGGGTGAGGCTTTGGATCAGGTTCGCAAGAGCGAATATGGGCGGCTTGCGGGGCGCGATCGGCGCTACATCAAGGGCCAGAAATACACATTGCTGTCGCGCAAGGAGAATCTCACGCTCGATGGCAAGAAGGCTTTGAAGACGTTGCTTTCGGCCAATAAGCGGCTCAACACTGCCTATATCCTCAAGGAGAGTTTCGGCCAATTGTGGAGCTACGAGCGCGAGGGCTGGGCGCGGCGCTTCTTCGATCATTGGCGCGCCAGCCTCAAGTGGCAGCGGCTTAAGCCGTATGAGAAGTTCGCAGCGATGATCGATCGTCATTGGGACGGGATCGCCGCCTACTGCCGGCTTGAGAACAAGGTCTCGCTCGGCTTCGTCGAGGGGCTCAACAACAAGATCCGGGTGATCCAGCGCCGCGCCTACGGCTTGCGCAACGAAGAATATCTGCGGCTCAAAGTTCTCACCTGCATGCTGCCGGCGCTCTAGCAGCACCCCCGGGGCTTTTCCCGGAACTTCGTCTCCCAGCTTGATAACGGATGCACAAGGCACTGCCTTGCGATCCACCATGTGAGCGCATCGCATCGCTATGGACATGATGGACAACGCAAGCGCGTTGTCCACATTCCCACAGCGCAACAACAGAAGCAGCCAGCCGATTTAGAATTGGGCTAAAAGCACCCACACGACTTCACGATGAAGCCAGATTAAATAGCCCGGCGGCGTGATCGGCATCGTCGAACACATAGGACGTCGTCTGGTAAATCGGGACCGCGCGCGAGCGGGTAGTCGGATCAGGTGCTGTCCCGCATGCAAGCTCAAAGTCTCGAAAGCAGGCGGTTTCGGCGCGGGCATACCTTCCCCGTGAGAATGAAAATATGCGGCAGATGCGCTTGTACAAAAAAGCTCTGGCGCGGCCTCAGAACGACTGCCAGTCGCCCGCCTGCTCGAACGCGTAGGCGCCGCGATAAATCGTTGCCTCCTCGTAGTCGGCGGCCGACCAGCATCATGCCGACCGGCAGGCCATCGACGATGCCGCAAGGAATGCTCATCGCCGGATGGCCGGTGCAGATCGAACGGCGCCGTGTTGGGCGACATTTCGAAGGCGCGCTGGCAATATCTCCGTCGACCGGCGCTCCGGCGCGGCGGCAGCTTGGTCGCGGTCATCGGCAATGTCGGCATCAGCAGCAGGTCGTAGCGCGCCGAACGCGTCGTCGTAGGCCGCGGCGCAGCCGGCGCGCCAGGTTCTGCGCCTTGGCATAATAAGTGGCCGCGATAGCTGCTGTGATGCATGTACTGGCCGAGCAGCATCGTGTTCTTCAGCGTATCGGACAGTTCGTCGGCGCGCTGCCGCCAGCCCGCGTGCGCATCGATCATGCTGAGTGACGTAGAGTCCCTTCCAGTTGAAGCCGAAGCCGTTGCCCGTGCATCATCTGCATGCGTCGCGCCCTCGGCGGCGACCGGCAGCCAGATCGCAGGACCCGACGCGGTGCATCGGGATCGACACGTCGTCCACTTCGGCGCCAAGCGCGGAAACCGCTCGCCGCCTCGCGCACCAGCGCATCCGACCCCGGCATTGAATTCGGATGGCCGAATCCCTCCTTCGACGACGCCGATCTTCAGCCCTTTCGCCCCGTCCCCAAGCTCGCGTATAGGGCTGCGACGGCGCGCCGATGCTGACGCGGATCGAGGCCGTCCGGCCCGGCCAGCACTTCCAGCATCAGCGCGTTGTCGTCGACGGTCGCGGTCATCGGCCCGGTATGGTCGATGGTCAGTTCGATCGGCATGATGCCGGTGTAGGGAACCAGCCCATGGGTCGGCTTCATCCGATAGATGCCGCAGTACGACGCCGGCATACGGATCGAGCCGCCCTGGTCGCCGCCGATCGCCATGTCGACTTCGCCGGCCGCGACCAGCGCGGCGCTGCCCGAGGACGATCCGCCGGCCGAATAGCCCGCTGCGCGGGTTGTGCACTGGACCCGTGGCACTGGTGTGGCTGCCGCCGGAAAAGCAGAAATATTCGCACACCGCCTTGCCGACTATCGTGCCGCCGGCGTCGAGGATGCCGGGTACGACGGTCGCGTCGACATCGGGCACGTAGCCTTCGAGCGTCGAGGCGCCGTTCATCATCGGCACGCCGGCGAGGCAATGTTGTCCTTCACACGACCGTCTTGCCTTTCAGCTTGCCGCTCGGCGCGCCCTCGACCGTCGATCTTCACGTACCAGGCGCCGTACTGTTCTCCTCGCCGTCGGGCCGGTATCCGGGCGTCCGGGGGTATCTTACCGGCGGCACGAAGTCAGGCAGCGAATCGATCAGGTCGTAGGCGTCGAAATTGGGCTGCAGTAACGTGTTGTAGGTGACGGCTTGCTCCTCGGACAGGTGGAAGCCGAGGCTGCGGGCGACGTCTTGAAGCTGGTCGACGGTGGGGCGCTTCACGGTCATGGAGGGCTCCGTGGGGTGATCCGAAGGCAACCATGGAGCCAGATATTTTCCTGGTCAAGTATTTGCTTGCCCAGGAAACAATTAGTCCTAGGGCGCTAGAAGCGCGTGAGCACGCGAAACGAATGACCGTCGGCCTGCGCCAGGTAGATCGGGGTCTGGCAGGCTTGTCCGTCGGCGTAGTACGCGCCCCGCGCGCTCGCATAGGCGAGCGGCGACCGGGCGCTGCGTGGACCGCCTGATTGGTGCTCGGCGTCGTCGAGCAGGGTCGCGAGGAAATGCATGCCCTCATACAGCGACTGGCCGATTGAGTTGAGCGTCGGCGCCCGATCACCGAAGCGGCTGTGATATCGCTCCTTGAACGACATATTAGCGTCGGTGTCGAGCGTTGCGAAATAGCCGAGTGCGACGTGCAGGTTCTCGGTGTTTTCGGCGCCGATCGCGAGCAACTGGTTTTCCTCGATTGCGCACGACAGCCGTAGCACCTTGCTCGACAAGCCCGCATGCCCGAATGCGCGATTAAACTCAACGGCATCCTGGCCGACCATCGAAATCAGCACCGCATCGGCGCCCGACTTGCGGACGCAATCGATCACTTCGGAATAGTCGTCGAGGCCGAATGGTATGACGTTTCGGCGGCGATTTCGCCGCCACCGTGCACGCTCCGTGCGCGATTCGATGCGAAACCCGCGGCCAGATATAGTCGTTGCCGACTGACATCCAGCGCCGGCCGCGCCTATGCGCGCTCAGCCAAGCATCGCAGGGCGGCAGCTGGCGCGACGACGTTTCGCCGATCGCATACAAAGAGGGTGTCGCCTCGCCGCCTTCATAAAGGCAGGTGTAGACGAACGGAATGGATCCGCCGACCGCGCTGACGATGCGGCGCCGCACCGAGCTGGTGCACATGCCAACCAGTGCATCGATGTCGCCGGCATCCACTAAATTGGCCAATGTGTCTTCCATGTTCGGCGATTCGTCCGAAGCGTCGATGAGATGGAGTTCGCATGGCAGACCGGCGATGCCCGAGTAACGATTTCAACTCGGCTTGCCCTAGCCGCGCGGCCGCAAGGCACGACGGTCCCCAAATACCGGCCGTTCCCCGCATCGGCAGGCACAGACCAACGCGAAAGTGGCTTGCGGCAGCAATGTCGGGGCTGGATGCTGTAAGCGATTCAATCGTCGGACACCGCGCTGCCGCCATTCGCCGAACAGTCGCGGCAGGGACTCGGCCGTGCAAGGATACGGACGCATGGTCGCTACAATCACCTCATCCGCACCCGGCGGCGCGTCAAGAGGTCTAGTCCCGGAACCTCTATTCTCCAACGAAACGGTCTACAATATAACGTAAGAACCATAGTGCGGCTGCTATGCCCGATCAAGAACTCTCCCAATATCTGGCCTACCTTCTGGCATCCGCCCATCGGCGGATGCGCGTCGGTCTAAGCGAATCGATCGACGACGAGGATCTCACAGAGGAGCATTGGCGCATTCTGCACGTACTCTCCGACGAGCAGGGCCGCTCCATGGGCGAACTGGCCGAGCGGGTACTGCTCAACGGGCCGGCACTGACCAAGAATATCGACAAGTTGGTGACGCGTGGCCTCGTGCAGCGGGCCACCGACCCGCATGACAGCCGCAAGGTGCTTGTGTTCATCAGCGATTTCGGGTTGAAGACGGCCGCCCGGCTTAAGGCGCGCGTCGACGCGCATCACGATAGCATCGAGGAACTGCTCGGACCGCAAAAAACCACGCAACTCAAACGGCTGCTCAGGAATTTCATCAAATACTAGCGCGGCGACTATTCCAGCCCGCAGTCGCGACGCAGCCGACGCTGGCTCAAACTCCGCATGAGCGGCACCACGGCGATTAGTGCCACCAATGCAAATCCAGCAGCGGAGAACGCCAAGTCGTCGAACTCAATACGCGGAGCCAGCGCCGTGCCGATGTTGTAGGCCGCCACCCCGCACGAGATGGCGACGACCAGCCAGCCGAGGATGCGCCGGAACTTCTGCGCGGCCTGCTGCCGGCTGGTGCTGCGGCCGACACGCCAGAGCAAACGTCCATCGATCGTGTCGGTCACGCCCATGCCGAGCGTGAAGACGAGGCCGGCAACCGCCGCGGCGAACGCGTGGCCGTTCTCCTCGCCGGCCACGTAGCCCCATGCCGACGCTTGCGTCGCCGTATCGAAGACGGCCGCGAACAGCGCGCCTGTGAGCACAATTGACCACGGCGCTGCATGGTTGCTCAGCCAGGCTGGATCATCCGAAACTTAAGGATGCTGTTGTACTGCGCACCGCCGGCGAGTAGCTGGCGCAGATTAAGCAACGCGACCAGCAGCAGCAACGCGGTGGGGACCCAGCGGCCGAACTGCGCGACACCCTCGGGTATGTCGAAGGCGCGGCCCACCTGGCTGAAGACGACGGCGATCAACGTTACCAGGAGCCCGTGCCCGAGCGCAAACAGTGTTCCCGCCCATGGCGCGTGGCGGCGCCCATGCTGCATCGCATGCCAGGTCAACCCGTCTATGCAGGCGATGTGATCGGGGTCGAGCCCGTGCCGCAGGCCGAGCATCAGCATCAAGAGCAGGCCCGAGATGGAAATGACCTCGGCTTGCATGGTTGTGGCAATCCAAAGAGATAAAGGGTTGAGTAGTGGGCTTGAGGCGTCAATCCGCGACGCAACGCTCGAGTTGGCCGATCAGCGCGTCCTTCGGCAAATTTCTGCCGATGAATACAAGCCGCGATTTACGCGCCTCGCCCGGCGCCCAGGACCGCCCGATATCGGAGCCCATCATCATGTGAACTCCCTGGAATACCACCCGGTGATCGAGCCCCTCGCATGCCACGATGCCCTTGTAGCGCATCAGGTCGCGCGCATGCGTGGCGATCGTTTGGCGGAAGAAGTCCTGCAACTTGGACCGATCGAACGGCCGCGTGCTCGCGTAGACGACCGAGCGCACAGTGTCGTCGTGCTCGTGCTGGTCTTCTTCGAGGAAACCAGGCTCGATCTTGAGAATGTCGTCGAGCGAGAAGCCGCCGATGTCGATGATGTCGGCAACCGGGGTCTCGCCGAAATGCACCACCTTAACCGGTGCGCGCGGGTTGATCAGCACCAGCCGGCCACGCAGGTGATCGAGTTCTTCGGCGTCGACGAGGTCGGATTTACTCAACAGGATGCGATCGGCGAAGCCGACCTGCTCCTGCGCCTCGTGAAAGGCGTCGAGCTGTTGCGGCGCATGCTTGGCGTCGACGATGGTCACGATGGCGTCAAGCGCGTAGTACGCGGCGATGTCGTCTTCGATGAAAAACGTCTGCGCCACAGGCGCCGGATCGGCAAGGCCGGTGGTTTCGATGATAACGCGATCAAACGCCTCGGGCCTGGCCTCGCGACGCTCACGCAGCTCGCCGAGGATACGTACCAGGTCGCCACGAACGGTGCAGCAGATGCACCCGTTGTTCATTTCCACGATCTGTTCGGCACCGCTGTCGACGATCAGATCGTTATCGATCCCCTCCTCCCCGAACTCGTTCTCGATGACGGCAATGCGTTCGCCATGCCGCTCGCGCAGGATGCGGTTGAGCAGCGTGGTCTTGCCAGCGCCGAGGAAGCCGGTGAGGATTGTCACTGGCACTTTACGCGATGTGGTGCCCAGGGATGCCGTCATTTCAGCACATGGGTCGGGCCTACGCTGCCGATGGCGAAACAGCGCGCCAGGATCTGCTCTTTCGACGTCACGCCCTTGTCGATCATTATCCGCTCGGCGGCGTCGAGCCATTGCTCGTAGTATGTCTTGGGAAGGCCACCGGCGGCTTCGACCGCGGTGGCCGCAGCGACTTCCTTGGAGAAGCACTCAACCCATTCGGCCCAGCTGAAATGCCCGGCTTCGGCCAGCTTGACGACCATCGCAAACGCCTTCGCCTCCCAGGGCTCCTTGAACGCCACGTCGGCGTCCACGCCCAAGGGCAATGCCTTAGCCGGCAGCGGCGTGGCGAGCTTCTGGTCCATCGTCGCGAGTGTCGTCAGTCAAGGTCCATGTAATCGTCGAACACATCGACGCGCAGCGTATCGCGGTCGGATGCGGCCGGGCCCCACAGTTCGATCGCGGTGAAGCGGACGCTGTAGCAGTGTTGCGGTTTGTCACCCAGCGCGTGGGCATGCGTGTCGGGGAAAACGAACACCCCGTAATCTTGCTCGATCGTCCCGCGCTTGCCGCGCAGGTAACCCGGCAGCCTGGTGTGAGTTGTCGGATTGTGGTTGCGCACGCGTACGCGGTCCCCGACGCGAAAGCGCGGCGCGACATGCGCGGCAATACGCGCCGAGGCGCCGGTCGCGACCACCGCCGGAACCAAGTCAGCAGTGAGCAGCATCAGTGACCTCCTTTCTGCAACTTCGAGATTCGAGCATCGAGCTCTTCGCGCGTCACGAAACCATGCTTGATGAGCACCTCCTCGAACGCATAGAGCCAGTGCTCGTAGTACGACGACTCCAGGTAGTGAGCAGGATCGATCTTCTCGATGGCGTGGCGGAATTCATCCACCGTATAGCCGGCAAAAACGAATGTCGCGGCGAAAAGCCCGAATGCCCGGCCTTCCCATTGTTCGTGGAAACTGGGCTCGTTCTCTTCCCGGACGATTGGTCCGAGGCCGTGCATTCCGCCCAAATCATGGATGCCATTCATGAAGATTTTCCTTTCAGGGCGTCTTGGCTGTGCCGACGCCGATCATCGAGTCGCGCGTCACCAGATCGGCCAGTTGCTCTTCGGTCATATGCTCGGTATCTGCCGGCCGCTCGGGCAGCACCAAATAGCGCAGCTCGGCAGTTGTATCCCAGGTGCGCACCTCCACCGTCTCGGGCAATTCGACGCCGAATTCCTTGAGCACGCCCCGCGGATCGCTGACGGCGCGCGCACGATACGGCGCGGACTTGTACCAAACCGGCGGCAGACCAAGCGTCGGCCAGGGGTAGCATGAGCACAAGGTGCACACGAGCAGGTTGTGAACTTCCGGCGTGTTCTCGACAACGACCATGTCCTCGCCCTGCAGGCCGGAAAAGCCGAGCTCCTTGATCGCGGCGGTCCCATCCTTCAACAGCCGCTGCTTGTACTGCGGATCCACCCACGCCTTGGCGACGACTTTAGCACCGTTGCGTGGACCTATCTTGTGCTCGTAGGTATCGACGAGCGCATCAAGAGCCTTTGGATCGATCAAGCCCTTTTCGGTGAGAATAGCTTCGAGAGCGCGGACGCGGAGCGCCGCTTCCGAGTCCGGCTTCGCATTATGAGGGGTCGCCATGACGTGCCTCGGTTTTGGTTGATAGGACTGACTTCTATTGCAGCCAGCCTGCGGCAGTAATTTTATTTCAATAGGAAAACATATTGAAGTCAAGTAGCCACGGCGTTCATCGGGTCACAAATGCGGCAAATCTGACTTGTTGCCGTGCACTTTTATCGACTTTTTGTATCGGTACGCGCCCGCCGCTTCACGCCGAACAAGCGCGCTATGCGACCTACGTTCAACCCAGAAAAATAATCATCAACGGTCATCCGACCTCTGTCCGGCTAGAGCCAGCGTATTGGGGCTGGCTACGAGAGATTGCGGCCGAGTGCGGATTGACAGCGAAGGCGTTCCGCAGCAACAACGCCTTCAACACTCGGCGCCGCGCTATGGGCTGGTTCGGATTGAGCGGCCGAGGAGATCCCGCAAGGGCTCTAAAAAGACCGCCGTCGAGATTAAGCCGCCGCTACAGGATGGGATCAACAATCCCGTAGTTGTCCGGCGAAACAGCAATGTGCAGGTGCTTAGCTGCAAATTTCTCGGCGACTTATGATCGCCGCATCCTCCGCGTGCCTGCTCGCCCGCCACGATACCGACGCCCCTTGATATATACGATTGTAGTGGCATGAGTTCCGGCCCTGGCAGTCAGAAAACCACATGTTATCAATAAGTTATTCAGTAAATGTGTGTCCTGGTGGGGTTATCAAAACCTGCGAATCACCGGCTTGTGGTCACATGGGCTACGCAAAACCGCGCAGTTGGGCAGCGTGCTGCCCGGCTATACTGGATTCAAGGGATGACAGGATTGATTCGCTTGGCCAGCCATTCCCTCTGGCTGGAGTAGCGTCATGCGTGAGCAACAAGACGTCAATTGAGAAGTGAATCGGATGCGCCAACAGTGCCGCCAAGAACATCCTAGCGCGAAGGTCGACCAAAAATGAACCGGCGCGGCGTGCTCCACTTCCTATTTGCTGGCGCCGGCGCGGTCCGCCGGTCCCGCTGTCGCTAATGGCCGTGCCAAGCTTGTTCTGATGCCGTCTCACGTTCAACCCAGAAGGATAATCATCAACGGTCATCCGACCTCTGTCCGGCTAGAGCCAGCGTATTGGGGCTGGCTACGAGAGATTGCGGCCGAGTGCGGATTGACAGCGAAGGCGTTCATTGAGGGCGTTGTTGCTGCGAAGGACCCGAAGTGTCCATTGGCGTCGGCGCTGAGGCTTTACATCGCCGACTACTTTCGCAACTCGGCGCCGCGCTATGGGCTGGTTGATCCCGCAAGCCGGTTAGCTTTTCGGATTGAGCGGCCGAGGAGATCCCGCAAGGGCTCTAAAAAGACCGCTGTCGAGATTAAGCCGCCGGTACAGGATGGGATCAACAATCCCGTAGTTGTCCGGCGAAACAGCAATGTGCAGGTGCTTAGCGGCAAATTTCTCGGCGACTTCCAGCGCCACTATGACGAGAAGGGATACACCATCTTCGATTGGGTCTTTGAGACATACCCGCTAGCGTATTTCACCGCGCTCGTTGGCTTGTCTAAAATCGTGAGGGTGCAAGCCGACGTTTCCCACCGGGATGGATCCAAGCCGCGCTCCATCGATGAGATCCTCCAGAAGGTCGAAGAGCAGACTGGGAAGGAAGGTCGTGCCGCGTTCGAGAAGTTCTTAGCAAAGGTAAGACCGACGGAATGAGCGAAGAAACTGGTGCCATTTAGTGCCGAAATAGCGCCACCGGCTAACCGTCTTGGCACCGTTATCTTGGGGTTGACGGCACTATTTCATGGCGCACGCGCCCGTTAAACCTGGGCTAACCAGTCGGCAGCGGTCCCGGGAAGGTTCGTTGACCCACCGTGGCTCTACAAGGTGCCATTCAGTGCCAAGAACAACCGTTTAGTCGGCATCGTTCGCTTCGGGTTGATGGCACTGTTTCTCACGACGATCCAACGCGCCGACATTTAGGCCAGCAGTTTCGATGCTTGACCCAATTTCGGCGGTTACTTCCCTCGTTCACCGGGCCCGTGTCAGGGCCGCGGAAGCGCTGCGCAGGGCTGCATACCTTTTCTCATCAGACGAGCCGCAGCCGATCCGAAGGCGGCGACTCGCCGCTCTGTCGCGAAGCCGACGTCCAACTTGGCGAAAACCGCCATGGCCGCCGTGTGCGTGCAGGCCATCTGGACTGCAAGCGCTCCCCTCAATTTCGTGCACG